>NZ_FMCR01000010.1 GCF_900091575.1 Micromonospora saelicesensis | reverse complement strand
CCGGTCGACCACTACGCCGACCTGCGTGACTCGATCGTGCGCCGCCTCGTCGACACCGGCTTCAACGTCGAACGCTCACACCACGAGGTCGGCACCGCCGGCCAGTCTGAGATCAACTACTGGTTCTCCACCCTGCTGCACGCCGGTGACCAGCTCCAACTGTTCAAGTACATCGTGAAGAACGAGGCCTGGGCCAACGGTAAGACCGCCACGTTCATGCCCAAGCCGCTGTTCGGCGACAACGGCTCCGGCATGCACACCCACCAGAGCCTCTGGCTCAACGGCGAGCCGCTGTTCTACGACGAGACCGGCTACGCCGGCCTGTCCGACATGGCCCGCTGGTACATCGGCGGTCTGCTGCACCACGCGCCGTCGCTGCTGGCCTTCACCAACCCCACGATCAACTCGTACCGCCGCCTCGTGCCCGGCTTCGAGGCGCCGGTCAACCTGGTCTACTCCCAGCGCAACCGGTCGGCCTGCACCCGAATCCCGGTCACCGGCGCGAACCCGAAGGCCAAGCGCGTCGAGTTCCGCGTCCCCGACCCGTCGGCCAACGTCTACCTGGCCTTCTCGGCCATGATGATGGCCGGCCTCGACGGCATCAAGAGCAAGATCGAGCCCCCGACGCCGATCGACAAGGACCTCTACGACCTCCCGCCCGAGGAGTGGGGCGACGTCAAGCAGGTGCCGGGCTCGCTGTCGGCAGTGCTCGACTCGCTGGAGGCCGACCACGACTACCTGCTCGACGGCGGCGTCTTCACCCCCGACCTGATCTCCACCTGGGTCGACTGGAAGCGCGCCAACGAGGTCGACCCGGTGCGTCTGCGCCCGACCCCGCACGAGTTCGCCATGTACTACGACTGCTGAGCCTGATCAAGGCTCTGACCTGCACCAACAGGATCGGTACTGATCTTGGGTACAGGTTGGGTACAACCTCACGAACGGCGGTCATGCCCGGCTCACAGCCGGCATGGCCGCCGTTCCGTGTTGACCGAGCGCGCCGTCAATGAGCAGTCGGGTCCGGTCGAGCACGTCCGGCCACTCGTGGACGTAGGTGTTGAGCGTGATGGTCGGCGTGCTGTGCCCCAACGCGAGCTGCACCGTCTTCACCGATGCCCCCGCGTGGATCAGGACTGTTGCGTAGTAGTGCCGCAGTCCGTGGATCCCCCACCGCGCCGGGAGGCCGACCGCTTCCCGGGCGCTCGCCCACGTCCGCGAGAAGGTCGCCGCGTTGACGGGCTCCCCACCAACACCCTTGAACAGCAGGCGTGCGGCCCGGCGGACCGGCCGGCGACGGTCCGTGTCGTCGTCGACCTCGACCGCGTCGCACCCGTCGGCCAGGTGCTGACGCAGCGCCACCGCCACGACATCAGGCAGCTCGACGGTGCGGGCGCTGGTGCTGGTCTTGACCGGTCCGAGGAACGGCTGACGGCCCTTGAGCACCTTGAGTTGGCGTCGGACGTGCACCTCCCGCACGTCGAAGCCGATGTCGTCCACCTCCAAGCCGAGGATTTCACCCAGGCGCAGCCCACAATCGGCCGCGAGATAGACCGTCGCGGCCAACCGGGCCGGCAGCAGACGCGCCAGGTCGTGCACCTGCTCCGCCGTGGGAAGGACCCGGCTCCCCCGGCCGACCGATTGAGGGGTGACGCGGGACCCCTTCCTAATTTCTCGCTGTAGCAACAAAGGTAGAGGTAGTGAAGGCACGGCCGTGGGGTGGATCGGTGGGCGGCTCATGCCCGTGGAGGTCACCTCTGACGAGGCCCACCGGGGTTGTGAGCTGGCATCGGCAGGAACCGCCACCAGCGCGCCAGCTTCCCTGCATTCCGCGGCACGCTTCTCCCACGCTAATCGCGAGTCCGAAAAGTCGGATGGCCTAGATCCTGCTCTGGTCGCTCCCCGAGTATTGCAGCCACAGTCGGACCGCCGGTGATCATTTCATCGCCGCCGAATGTCAGCGGCTTGCCATTCAGCATCCACACGGGGCGTGTAGAGAGTAGCTGCTCTTTGGTCAGAACATAGCGCGGCGCGCCCTCGCTTTGTTCGGCGCTTCGCCAAATCTCAGTGCAGTCCTCTGCAGAGTCCAAGGTAGCAACGAATGACCAGGGGGAACCAAGCCAGCTAGTCAGCTTTTCAAGCTTTCGCAGGTCTGAATCCTTGAGTCCAGCCGACGTCCGCTTGCACTCGCCTGGAATCAGCGAGCCATCTGCGAGAAGAAGCAACACATCGGCGTCGGCTTCCTCTCCGTCTTTACGAATCAGAACACCTGGATATGCCCCGTAAGCGGTGTTGGCCTCACGCGTGGAGTCAAGGATCTCTAGAAGAAACCGTGCTGCATACAGATGCGGTAGGCTGTCGTGCTCCACGAGACTAATCATCTGTTCCGACAATCGGTATCTGAACTCGATGCGGTCGGGCGGGTAAGGGCGTTGCACGCTCGCACCGCATCGTCGGCAGATGACCGGCGGAGCCACCTGCGCCAAGGGCATCCAGGCCGACTTCCGGCACTCTGGGCAGAGCATGGAGATACCGCGATGCACAAGCCGTCGATCTTCCGCCCAGCGGATCCACTCCTTGGCGGCTCGCGCAGATCCAGCCATCGCCGCCTTAACTTGGTGAAAGGTTATCTCGTTCAGTTCTTCATCGGCTTGGGCAACGATACTGAGGTCTGAGATCCGCCTCTCCAACTCGGCTCCTCGTCCGCCTTCATCTTCCGTGAAGACTGCGCGAGCGATCTGCGTTGCACGATTCCTGAACCAGGACATGCCGCTTTTCTGTGATTTCTCGTAAAGCAATTCGATGATCTTTGTATCCAAGACCGGCAACATCTCGTCCCATCCCCCGATCTGGTGGAGGAACTCAGCAGCTAGATGCCCTGGGATGCTCTGTGTAGCGGTCATCCCTAGGCCACGGACAGCCTCGGTCAGCACGGTCCAGCCGCTTGGCCATACCACATCGAGGAACTGCCTATCGGTGGTCCGCCTCGCATAGACCCCACCATGCGAGGCACGGTCTGCAAAGAGTTCCCCTACGTTGAGCGACGGAACGATGGGAAGACTCCGGCCTCGGAGCACGAAGCGACTCTCGAACTGGCCCTTCCCGAACGTTGAGGTGAGGTCTGCGATCTCCGTTTTGTCTTGATAAGTCAGAGCGGGTAGGCGGGTGTAGCCCTTATCGAATACTGCGATCTCCGCGCTGTTCCGGGTTAACGGGTATCCCACACGCAGTACGGACGACATTGGAGCTGCGCGGCATCGTTCATCTGTTGCCTCCGCGATCTCACGTAGCTTCTCTTCGGAGACACTCACACTCACGAGTGCAACTTTGAGGCGCCGGAAGCCATGATTGTAGAAGTTGCCTGGACGCAACAGCCGCTTTATGTCGTCAGAGATGCTGGCCGTAAGTGGAAGTGCCGCTGGAACAGATCCGAGGTGACCGTAGGCCGCCCGAAGATTCCATAGAAGACAGAGGTCACTTGCGTCTTGAGGCGTGTATACAACGATCACGTTCTCGTTGAAATTGCGACTTTCAATGTTTGACATTGGAACCAAAGGCTCGCCACTGAAATTTCCGCCACGAGATGGCTGCTGAACACCCCAGCCAAGAGCCGCCAGATGTGTTGGGTTGGTAGCCGAAGACACACCCTGCGTCCGGGAGATTAAGTCGTCCAGCCCAATATTTTCAGGAACGGCCGTGTCGATGTCATACACGTCCGCAAAAGTGGTACCAGGCACGAGGCTGCTAAGCTGCAGATCTTGTGGACTAGGACTGCTCGGCAATAGACCCAAGCAACCTACATACGCCAGGTGCCAGGGATCATCCTCAGAAACGATCGACGGATCAAAGCATGGAAGACTTCTGTTCACCCCCTCCGGCCGCCTGGCGAGCATGGATATGACCAGTTCACCAAGGTGCCTTTCGCCATCCCTAATATCCGCCAGCGGAACGGACGGTTCAAAACGTTCTACTACGTCACGAGTGAGGACGGCGTCCACCTGGCTAATGCTTAAGAACTTCTCCCAGTCTGCGGTTAATTGGCCAGACTGCTGGATGGGAATCAGGATGTCCGTCGTGCCGCCCCACCGCGAGCATGTCTGTCGAACGGCCGTGACGGCGTCCGAATAACTGCCACCATCGACCAGTCGCGCGAAGCGCGGAGGGCTGAAATAACGGTCGATAGCATGAGTGCCGCTAATGACCGACTTATCGAGGAGGCTCGGGATGTATCGCGGGTGCATAACAGGGGACACGCAGCCTCCATCGTCCGTTTCGTCGAGGTCACCTGCGAGCATGGCGCGAACAGCGCGGGGAGGTCAACAAAGCCGTGCATGAAGACCCGAACGCGGCGCCGTAGGCGGCCGGGCCGGCGGCTCCATAGGGGCCGGCTGCCGCGCCCCGGACCGCGCCGCGCGGAGCGCCTTGATGGGGGAGCCCGAGTCGGTACCGCATGGCCTCTTGCCTTTTTCCCTCCTCGCCGTTGCCGGGGCTCTACCTAAGTTTCTGTCTGGTCTAGCCGGTGAGAACTTCCATACGTCTTCAAGGCGGCCCTGCGGGCCGCTCGCCGGCCACTTTCGCCGGCCGTCCGCGCCTTGCCGCTTCGCTCCCGGCGCGGACCGGCAGTGGCCTCGGCGAGGCCAGCGGACACGCCGAAACCCCGGCGGCATCCGATCAACGGTGACACCGGGGCCTACAGCTCTCCGGGCTACGGACGAGCCGATTGGTACTGTCCCGACGGAGGCCACCCGCCATGTCGATGGATGATCCACCGCAGGAAGCGACCGAAGCTGCCGTTGCCGAGCTGCTCCGTCTCACCTTCCTGTGGATTCGCACCCTGTCTGCTCGCCCGGTCGAGGACCAGTCGACGGAAGCGCTGATTAAGCGCCACGCCCAGATCCACGAGTTGGCTGACATCTGCCACAACTTGCCTGGCCTGCTCGACCCAGGCAGGCGGCATAACCTCGCCGCAGGGCTTCGCTACGAGTGGCGCACATCGTCCCAGCGCAAGCGCGACTGGATTACCGCCTGCTGGGACCGTGCTGACTATGACTACGGCTGGCTCAGCGAACCGGAGTCCGAGCAGTCGGCCGCTGACTCTGACAGCGGTGCCTCCGGCGGGTAGGGCCTCCGGCAGTACGACCCGGGGATGGCCTCCGGCGGTCGGGGCTACTCGCCCCGAACCCTCGGCGACTCTGGGATGCCCCGGCCGCGACCGGGTACCCGTCGCACACCGGAGGCCACCAGACCGCGCCGACCTGGTCCAGGTCGTTCGTCCAGCGGGGCGCTCCACCTGGACCAGGTCGGCGCGGCCCGGCAGGGCGGAGCCTGCGCGACGGGATGCCGCACCGGTCACCATCGGAACCGCTCGCACATCACGCCACCCCATGATCGTTAGGAACACGAGGGGTACAGATGCCGCCTGGAAACAGGCAATAACGATGGAAGTTGATATACGGCGTACGACCTGCTCAGCGGCCTGATCGACACCACTCCCCCAGGTCAGCCGCCACGCGCGGTTAGTTCGCCATGTACTACGACTGCTGAGCAGTCAGATGCACGACGACTGCTGAGCAGTCGCTGGAACACCGGCCGGGCCGGCTCCGCTCACCGCGGAGCCGGCCCGGCTCGCTGTGCGCCACCCGCGGAATACCTTCGCGTCCGATATATTGCTCCGGTGGACACCCCACTGCGCGAACCGACCTTCCTGATCCTCACCGCGCTGGCCGCCCAGCCGATGCACGGCTACGGGCTGATCGGTGAGGTCGCCGCACTCTCCGACAACCGCGTGTCGCTACGCCCGGGAACGCTCTACGGGGCGCTCGACCGGCTGGTCGACGCCGGCCTCGTCGAGGTCGACCGGGAAGAGGTGGTGGACGGCCGACTGCGCCGCTACTACCGCCTCTCCCCCGGCGGCGAGACCACGTTGAGCACCGAGACCGAGCGGCTGCGCCGCAACGTCGAAGCCGCCACCACCCGGCTGTCCAAGCGCACTCGCGCCGCCCTCCCGACCACCCCGCGCACGGCCGGAGGCTTGGCATGAACGACCTGGAACGCCGCTACCTCCGGCTGCTGCGCGCGTACCCCGCCGACTACCGTCGGGCCCGCGGCGCCGAAATCGTCGGCACCTACCTCGACCTGGCCGCCCCTGAGCAACGCTGGCCGGCGCCGGCGGACGCCGCGGACCTGGTGCGCGGCGGCCTCCGCCAGCGGCTGCGGGCCGCGGGCGTCACCGACCTCATTCCTGGGGTACGCCTCGCGGCGCTGCTGGCCCTGGTCACCGCCAGCGCCCTGGCGGGTGTCTGGGGTACGGCAGAGCTGCATCCGCCGCCCGTGGAGTGGTGGGGCGCACCCCACGTCGGCCCGTTCGTCTCGCTCGGTGTCGTCGCGTGGGCGGCATGGCTGCTGGCGGCGGTGGTGATCGCCGTCGCGCCGAGCCGGGTCGCCCGGTGGGCCATCACCCTCGCGCTCCTGCTCACGATTGCGCTGCCACTGGTGGCCGCGGCGCTCGACGTACTCCGACCGCCGCTGATGGTGCTGCTGCCGCAGGTGGTCCTGGGCCTGCTGGGGCTCGCCCTGCCCGACCGACCCTCCCGGGTGATCCGCCTCGCGCCGGCGCTGTCCGCACTGTTGGCGGTGGTGGCGACGGAATTCCTGGTGGGCCTGGATGCGGTCGGCACCTACTACGGCGCCACCCTGGAGGTCTTCCTGCCCACCGTCGGCGGACTGTTGCTGGTCGTCGGGGCTCTGCTGGCCGTGGGTCTGGCACTGGGCCGGGACACCCGCGGCGGCTGGACGCTCGTCACACTGCTCACCCCCGCCGGCTTCCTGGCGGTGCCCGGCCTGGCTGACAACTTCGGCCCGGCATACGGCGCCATCACCTTCGCGGAACTGGCCGTGACCGCTGTCGTCGTCGCGCTCGCCGGTCCGGCCGCACTGCTCCTGGCCGTCGTGTTCCGCTGCCGCCGGACCTCCACCCCCCAGCCCTCAGGCCAACCCTGCCCCACCTGCGGCGCGCGAGCCTGACCCCCCGGTCCCCGGCGAGCCGGCCCCCGACCCCCGACGCCCAGCGCCCAGCGCCGCCGCACCCCACCCCGCCGCGCCGCGCCGCGCCACGCCGCGCCACGCCACGCCACGCCACGCCACGCCACGCCGCAAGATCGTGCTCGATCCTGGATGTAGTGGCCTCGACCGCGTCGGACACCACTACATCCACGTTCGAGCGCGATCTTGACCCCATCACGATGACCATCATGAGGTTGGCGAGGCGTTTCGTCCCGATTGCCCCCGCCAACCTCATGATCAACGATGGCGGCGGCGGGCAGCGAGCAGGGTGCGGGCGAGCGCGGTCAGGAGCAGGGCGGTCATCGCCAGGGCACCGGGTGCCTTGGTGACGCGGGCCAGGTTGGTGCCGTCGGGCAGGGCGAGGAAGGCTGCCGCCGCGGTGGGCAGCACGAACCACGTCGTGCGGGCGGCGGTGAGCGCGAGCAGCGCCAGTGGCCAGGTCGCGTACCAGGGGTGGAAGACCGGGGACAGGACGACGGTGGCGACCAGCGCCAACGCCGCGCCGTGCAGCGCCACCCGGGACCGCGCCACGGCCACCCGCGCCACCTCCACCCGCGCCACGTCGACCCGCGCCTCGTCGACCTCCGCCACCTCCGCCCGCGCTACCCGCCGGGCGTCGTTGGACCCGCGCAGGGTCTGCCAGGCCCGCCACCAGAACACCACCAGCACCCCGACGAGCAGCAGCAGCGCGACCGCCCGGACCACCGGCACCGCCTGCGGGTCCCGGCCGACCAGCGCGCCGGCGTAGTCGACCACGAAGCCCACGGCGGTGGGTGGCGAGGTCCACTGCTCGGAGTCGCCACTGTGGGTCAGCCCGCCCACCCAGCCGAAGCCGAGGCCGGACACCGCCGAGGTGACCAGCAGCGCGGCGAGCAGCCCTCCGGCCAGCCAACCACTGTGGCGCAGCAACGCCCGTACGGTGTACTGGTCGGGCATCCCGGCCAGCACGGCGAACGGCACCACCACCACGGCGCTGGCCTTCACCGTGACCGCAAGCCCGAGCAGCGCTCCGGCCAGCAGCAGCGCCGCCGGCCGACCTGGTCGACGGACCACGACCAGCAGCCCACACAGCAGCAGGCCCAGCATCACGGAGTCGTTGTGCGCGCCGGCCACCAGGTGCACGCCGACCAGCGGACCGGCCAGCGCCAACCAGACCGCCCGCCGGGCCGGCACCCCGGCCGCCCGCGCCAGAGCGGGCAGGCAGAGCGCGGCCAACAGCAGCCCCGCCACGGCGATCACGCGCAGCGCCACGATCGTCCCGGTGAGCCCACCGCCGACGCCGACGGCGAGGGCCGCGAGCAGCATGAACACCGGCCCGTACGGTGCCGGGGTGTCCCGCCAGATCGGCGCCACCGTGTCCAGCCAGGGGCAGCCCGCCGCCGCCACTCCCACGGTGTACGGGTCGACGCCGTGCGCGTACGTCCAGCCCTGGCAGGCGTACGAGTAGACATCCCGGCTGCCCAGCGGTGGCGCGACCAGCAGCGGTAGCGCCCACAGCCCGGCGGTGACGTACGCCCACCGGGTCGACGGGGCACCCTCGCGCAGCGACCACCAGGCCCCGACCAGCAGCGCGGTGCCGGCCAGCCAGCAGGTCAGCGTCGCCGGGCCGTCCGGGGCTCGCCAGATCGACGCGGGTGTCACGCCCAGCGGGGCGTCGGGCAGCGCCCCGCCGAGGTAGCCGGCCACGGCGAGCAGGACCGCGCCGACCAGGCCCGCGTACCGGGCACCCAATGCCGCCAACGACAGAGGCGGCGGCGGAACAGGCGGGCCGGGAGCGGTCACCGGCGCACCTTCCCTCAATCGGCGGCGACCGGCTGACGGGCCGCTCGAGCCGACCGTACCAACCGGATGACCAGCACGATCACCAACAGCGTCATCAGCGGCGCCCCGACTGTCTTGGTGTACCGGGGAAACCCGGTGCCGTCGGGCAGCACCAGGAAGGACGCGACCAGGGCGACCACTGTGAACCATCTGGTGCGCTGGGCGGTGGCCGCCAGCACGAACAGCGGCCAGGTCCAGTACCAGGGGTGCACGACGGGGGCGAGCGCGACGGTGAGGGCGAGCGCGAGGCCGGCGTGGTACAGCGGATCGCGGGTGCGGGCCCGCCACCAGAGCCAGACGAGCAGTACGGCCAGGAGGACCACGGCGATCCCGCGGGTGACCGGCAGCGCGTCGATGTGACCGCCGAACAGCGCCGCGACGTACCCGACCGTCTGCCCCACGGCGGTCGACGGGGAGGTCCAGGCGATGGCGGCGCCACCCTGGGACAGCCCGCCGATCCAGCCGAAGTCCAGCCCACCGAGGATGGTCACGCCGACAACTGTGACGACCGTGCCGCCGACGACCCAGCCGCCGTCGCGGATCAGCGTGCGGATCCGGTACGGCCCGGCGGTGGCCGCCAGCGCGGCGAACGGGACCACCACCACGGCGGTCACCTTGATCGCCACGGCGACTCCGAGGAGCAGCCCGCCGACCAGCAGCATTCCGCGCCGGCCCGGGTGCGCCGCCACCACGGCCAGCCCGCCGACCAACGCGGCGAGCATCAACACGTCGTTGTGGGGGCCACCGACCAGGTGCGCGGCGACCAGCGGGGAACCCAACGCCAGCCACACCGCCCGCTTCGCCGGCACACCGGCCCGACGCGCCAGCGCCGGCAGGGCCCACGCGGTGAGGGCCACGCCGACCAGCGACAGCGCACGGAACAGCACGATGCTGGCGGTCAGCGAACCGGTGGCCTTCACCACGGCGCCCGCGATGAGCACGAACAGCGGCCCGTACGGTGCCGGGGTGTCGCGCCAGATGACCGAGACCGTGTCCAGCCAGGGGCAGGGCAGTGCGGAGACGCCCTGCTCGTACGGGCTGATGCCGCCGACGAAGCTGGCGCCCTGGCAGGCGTACGCGTAGACGTCCCGACTGCCGAAGGGCGGTGCGATCAGCAGCGGCAGCAGCCAGAGCCCGACGGTGACCAGGGCCCACCGCGTCGAGGGCCCTCCGTCACGCAGCGCCCACCAGGCGTACGCCATCAGGCCGGTGCCGACCACCCAGGCGGCGAGGATCAGCGGGCCGTTGGGCCCCTGCCAGATGCTGACCGGGGTGCTGCGCAGGGGGCCGCTGGGAAACGCGCCGCCGAGGAAAGCGGAGAGCGCGAGCAGCATCGAGCCGGCCAGGCCGGTCCAGCGCGCGAGGTGGGAAGGCACGCCGGACATGCTGCCAGCCCGTCGGTGGGAGGCCGACGGCAGGCACGGTCAGCAGTGGCGCGCCGGTGCCAGCCCACTGGAGATCGAGTAGTGGCCGGCAGCGCGGACCCGCACCTCGGTCCAGCCGTCCGCGCCCGGCCGCAGGCAGCCGTCCGGGCCGCTCAACGTGAGCCAGCGCGACCACCGCACCCGGACCGGCACGTCCCCGGGCGTGGCGGTCAGCCGGACCGCGCCGCGGTCGGCGGCGACGAGTTGACCCGGGGCACCGACCAGCGGGGTCGGATCGACCACTGCGTACATCTGCCAGGTGGAATCTCGCCAGACCTCCCGCAGGTACGGCAGGCCACCGCGGATCAGCGCGGCCTCGTCGCGGCCCCACCGGTCGGCGGGTGCGTCCGGGGCGAGCACCACGTAGCTCACCGCCTCGTGCCGTAACCACTGCTCGTACGTCTGCGCGCTCAGCTTGCCGTCGTAGAACAGCGCGTTGCGGTCGCTGTCGACCTGGCGTTCCCAACCCCGGGCCAGTGGCACTGTCGGCGGCAGGTACGCCGACTCCCAGTGGTCGCGCAGCGGCACCACCTCGACCCGCCCGGCCGGCTGCCGCCGGTCGAGTTCGGCGACGAGCGGTTGGTAGAAACGTTCGGCGCTCTCCGGTGCGCCGGCCCGGGTCACGTCGCTCATCATCACCGGGGACTGCCACCAGACGGTCGCGGCCAGCAGCCCGGCCAGCCACGGCGCCGGCAACGCGGCGTACCCGGCCAGCACGGGCAGGGCGAACAGCATCGGCAGTCGTAGCGCGTTGGAACCGATCGGGCTGGGCACGTAGTACGCCCCGATCAGGAGCAGCACGGTGAGCAACGCGCCGACGCGCAGCACCCGGCGTCGACGCGGCAGCACGACCGCCACCAGCACCGCGAGCGCGACGTTGATGCGCATCGACTCGGCCGAGTACGGCTGGGTGCCGCCGTTGCCGAAGACGAACGCCATCGGCGCGAGCGTGACGGCGGGCGCCACGGCCAGGACGAGCCCCTCGGCCAGTGGTCGCTCGGCTCGCCAGCCGCCGGGCAGCGGGCGGCCGGGCCCGTCACCGGTGCGCAGGGCGCCCAGCAGCAGCGCCGCGCCGGCCAGCCCGGTGAACAGGCCGGCGACCGGGCTGGCAGCCGTCGCCAGGGCGGCGCAGACGGCGGCGAGCGTCAACCGGAACCAGCGCGGTGGGCGTTCCGCGCTGACCGCGCAGAGCGCCAGCAGCCCGAACGCCAACCCGACCGCGAAGGTGATCCGACCGCTCGCCAGGTTGCCGACCAGCACCACCGCGCCGAGGACGCCGGCCAGCAGCGGTCGGCGGGCCCGGTTGCGGGTGAACAGCCAACCCAGCGCGGCCGCGCCGACCACGGCGGCGATCGCCCCCAGCGGACGCACCCCGATCAGCGCGCCCAACCGGGCCGTGAAGAGGCTGTAGCCGTACTGGTTGACGCCGCCGTACCAGCCGAAGTCGACCGGCGCGGCCCCGTACCGCTCGGTGAACCCGGCACGGGCCACCTGGGCGGCGAGGTCGGTGCCCATCGGCGGCGCGAGGAGGAACGCGACGGCGAGCACCACGGCGGCCCCGGTCGCCGCCGCCCAGCCGGTGCCCGCGCTGCGAAGCCCGGTTGGGCGCGGCGACGCGTCAGGCATCGAGGACCCGTTCGGCCGCGGCGCGGGAGCGGCGGCCGGTGCGCAGGTACTCGTCGAGGAACTCCCCCGGGTCGTCTCGGCCGAGCAGCCGGGCCACCCCGGCCAACTCCACCCCGTGCCGGGGCAGTTGGTCGCCGGCCCGGCCCCGGACCAGCATCAACGCGTTGCGGACCTGCGCGGCCAGGGCCCAACCGGCGGCCATCTCCGCGGCGTCCGCCGGGTCGATCAGGCCGGCCCGCTCGGCCGCCGCGAGGGCGTCGAGGGTACGCGTGCCGCGCAGCGCCGGGATCGCGCCGGCGTGCCGGAGCTGGACGAGTTGCACCGCCCACTCCACGTCGGCGAGCCCACCGCGGCCCAGCTTGGTGTGGGTGGCCGGGTCGGCGCCACGGGGCAGTCGTTCGGTCTCCACCCGGGCCTTGATCCGCCGGATCTCGACGACCTGCTCGCGGGTCAGCCCGTCGGCCGGGTAACGCACCGGCTCGATCATCGCCTCGAACTCGGCGCCCAGGTCGGCGTCGCCGCAGACGAACCGGGCGCGCAGCAGTGCCTGCGCCTCCCACACCCGCGACCAGCGGGCGTAGTACTGCGCGTACGCGGCGAGGCTGCGTACCAGCGGACCCTGGCGGCCCTCCGGCCGCAGGTCCGCGTCGACGCCCAGCGGCGGGTCCGGGGCGGGTACGCCGAGCAGCCGGCGCAGTTCCTCGGCGACGGCGTGCGCGGCGGCGCTGGCGGCGCTCTCGCTGGTGCCCGGCGGCGGGTCGTAGACGAAGAGCACGTCGGCGTCGGAGAGGTAGTTCGACTCGTACCCGCCGAGCCGGCCCATGCCGATCACCGCGAACCGCAGCCCTGCTGGTGCCGGCTGGCTGGCCTGAGCGGCCCGCAACGCGGCGGCCAGGGTGGCATCGGTGACGTCGGCGAGCGCCGTACCGACCTCGGTGATGTCGGACAGCCCGCGGGCGGGCCGGTTCGCGCCGTCCGTTCGGGTGGGGCTGGGCGCGAGCGCGCCGGCCCGGCAGAGCACGTCGGCGCAGGCCACCCGGACCAGCTCGCGGCGTCGCAGCGCGCGCACCGCGCTGGTGGCCTCGACCGGGTCGGTGTGCCGGGCCGCCGCCGCCAGGAACCCCTCCCGCAGCACCTCGGGCGCGCGTGGCGCCAGCTCGTTCTCCTCGGCCAGCAGCCGCAGCGCCTCCGGGTCGCGGGCGAGCAGGTCGGCGACGTACCGGGACAGCGCGAGGACCCGGGCCAGCCGACGGGCGACCGGGCCGCCGTCGCGCAGCAGCCGCAGGTACCAGGGGGTGCTGCCCAGCTTGTCGGAGACCTTGCGGTAGTTGAGCAGCCCCCGGTCCGGCTCCGGCGCGTCGGCGAACTCGCTGAGCAGCACCGGCAGCAAGGTGCGCTGGATGGCCGCCGTGCGGCTCACCCCGCCGGTGAGCGCCTGGAGGTGGCGCAGCGCCCCGGCCGGGTCGGCGAAGCCGAGGATCTCCAGGCGGTTCCTGGCCGCCTCCGGGGTGAGCCGCAACCCGTCCGCCGGCACCCGGGCCACCGACTCCAGCAGCGGCCGGTAGAGCAGTTTGGCGTGCAGTCGGCGTACCTCGGTGGCGTGGGTGACCCACTCGGCCCGGAAGCTCTCCACGGCGCTGCGCCCCGGCGAGGCCGTGAAACCCAGCGCGGCGGCGAGCCAGCGCAGCCCGCCCGGCTCGGCGGGCACTGTGTGCGTACGACGCAGGCCCTGGAGTTGCAGCCGGTGTTCGACGCTGCGCAGGAAGCGGTAGCCGCGCAGCAGGGCCTCGCCGTCGGCCCGGCCGACGTAGCCGCCGGCGACGAGCGCCCGCAACGCCGGGATGGTTCCTGGCGGGCGCAGCGTCTCGTCGCCGCGACCGTGCACGAGTTGCAGCAACTGAACGGCGAACTCGATGTCGCGCAGCCCGCCCGGACCGCGCTTGATCTCGCGCTCCAGCTCCTTCGGCGGGATGTGGTCGATGATCCGGCGGCGCATGGCGCGGACGTCCTCGACCGCCTCGGGCCGCTCGGCCGCCCGCCAGACCAGCGGCGCGAGCTGGTCGATCCACTCCTGGGCCAGCGGCAGGTCACCGGCGGCCGGGCGGGCCTTGAGCAGCGCCTGGAACTCCCAGGTGCGCGCCCACCGCCGGTAGTAGGCCAGGTGGCTGGCGAGGGTCCGCACCAGCGGGCCGCGGCTGCCCTCGGGGCGCAGCGCGGCGTCCACCGGCCAGGCGACCAGCCCGCAGATGTAGATCAACCGTGTCGCCACCTGGGTCGCGGCGCCCAGGTCGGCGTCCTCGGCGGCGACGAAGATGACGTCCACGTCGGAGACGTAGTTCAGCTCGCCGCCGCCGCACTTGCCCATCGCCACGACCGCGAGCCGGGGCCGCTCGGTCCCCTCCGCCAGCTCCGCGACCGCGATCTCGTACGCCGCGGAGAGAGTCGCGTCGGCCAACGCGGAGAGCGCGGCCATCGTCTGCTCCAGGCCGCGACCGCCGGTCAGGTCGGCCGCCGCGATCCGCAGCAACGCCAGGCGGTACGCGGTCCGCAGCGCCGCCACCGCGTTGCCGCCGTCGGCCGGCTCCAGCCGCCCCTCGGCCGTCGGGGCGAGCCCGTCCGGGGCGGTCCGCAGCGCCTGGTAGTGCTCGGGGTGGGCCACCAGGTGGTCGCCGAGCGCCGCCGACGCGCCGAGCACCGCGATCAGCCGCCGCCGTAGCCCGGGATCGGCGTGCACGTCCGCGAGCAGCGGCGATTCGGCGCCGCCTTCGATGGTGCGGCCCTCGGCCTCCACGATGCGGTGCAGTTGGCGCAGCGCCAGGTCCGGGTCGGCGGCCCGGGACAGCGCGGCGAGCAGCTCTGCGGCGGCCTCGTCGACCGGCTCCTGCTCGGCCGGCCGCCACAGCCGCAGCCCTTCCGGGCCGAGCAGGTCCGCGGCGCGCGCGCCGCCATCGCCTTCGGCGGTGCCGAAGCCGTACCGGGCGAGCCGGCCCGGTGCCCTGGTCGGCCGGCTCATCAGTGCCCGAGCAGCGGCAGGCCGCGCCGCGTCGTGCTGTCGTCCAGCTCGCCGAGGGCCAGCGCCGCGAACCGGGCGGCGAACGGTTGCCAGACCTCCTCGACGTCGGGCAGCACCGAGGCGCAGGCCGCGACCACCAGCTCCGGGTCGTAGCCCAGCTCGGCGAGTTGGGTCGAGTCGGTGGCCCAGTCGGCGATCATCGCGGCGTCGCACTCGATGTGGAACTGCAACCCCCAGGCCCGGTCACCGAGGCGGAACGCCTGATGCGGGTAGCGGGTGGAGGCGGCCAGCAGGGTCGCGCCCCGAGGCAGCTCGGTGATCTCGTCGGCGTGCCACTGGAGCACGTCCGGGATCAGCGGCACGTACCGGAACAACGGGTCGTTCTCGGCGGCGTCGCGCCGGCCGACCACGCCGGGGCCGATCTCCGGCCCGGACGGGCTGCGCTCCACCAAACCGGCGTGCGCGGTGGCGAGCAGCTGCGCGCCCAGGCAGACCGCCAGGGTCGGCACCCGGTACCGGACCGCCTTGCGCAGCAGGCCCTCCACGGCGGGAAACCAGGGGGCGCCGGGCGAACCGTCCGGCAACGGGTACGCCTGTTGGTCGCCGCCGAGCACCACCAGCGCCGCGTACCCCTCCAGGTCGGCGGGCAGCTCGTCGCCGGCGTGCGGGCGCACCACCCACAGCTCCAGCCCAGCCTCGGTCAGCCACTCACCCAGCCGGCGCGCGTCGTCCGTCGGGTCGTTCTCGATCACCAGCGCGGTTGCCACCCGTCGAGGCTAGCCGGTACGCCGCACCGCACCGCGCCCCGGCACGGGCCGCGCGGCCTCCCACCGCCCGTGCACGGGTTCCGACCACGGCGGGGTGGTTAGGCTCTGCGGTTGTGATCAGCGAGGACAGCGCCGCCGTACGCCCGCCCGTGCTGCGCCCGGGTGACACGGTGCTGCTGGTGTCGCCGTCCGGGCCGACCTCGCCGGAGCGGGTGGCCCGGGGCATGGAACTGCTCACCGGCTGGGGCCTGCGCCCGGTGCCGGCGCCGAACGCGTACGCCCGCCACGGCTACCTCGCCGGCACCGACGACCTGCGTGCCGCCGACCTGAACACGGCCTTCTCCGATCCTCAGGTGCGCGGGGTGATCTGCACCCGTGGTGGCTACGGCGCCCAACGGATCGTGGACGCCATCGACATGGCCGCCGTGCGCCGCGACCCGAAGGTGGTGGCCGGCTTCTCGGACATCACCGCGTTGCAGTTCGCACTGTGGCGGGGCGCCCGCCTGGCCGGGGTGCACGGCCCCGGGGCGGCCTGGCGCGACGAGCGGACGCCGCTGCGCTCCGCCGAATCCCTGCACGCGGCGCTGATGACGACCGAACCGGTGTCGATCACCGCGGTCCCCACCGAGGAGACCTTCGGCGTACGCGTCCCGGGTCGCGCCACCGGCACCCTGCTCGGCGGCAACCTGTGCATGATCGCCGCGTCGATCGGCACGCCGGACCTGCCCGACCTGACCGGTGCGGTGCTGTTGATCGAGGACGTGCAGGAACCCCCGTACAAGGTCGACCGGATGCTCACCCACCTGCGCCGGGCCGGCGCGCTGGACGGACTGGCCGGGGTGGCGGTCGGGCAGTTCACCGACTGCGGCGACGGCTGGGACACCACCATCGTCGACGTACTCACCGAACGCCTCGGCGACCTGGGCGTACCGGTCCTCGGCGGCCTCCCCATCGGCCACGGCCCCAACCAGCTCACAGTCCCGGTGGGCACAGCCGCCACCCTCGACACCACCACCGCCACCCTCACCGCAACCCCAGCAGTCCACTAACCCCGCCCCGCCCCGCCCCGTTCCCCGCCCCTCCCCGTTCCCCGCCCCGGCCCTTTCCGGTGATCAAGAGGTTTGCGTCATGTTCGGCGCGGATCCTGACGCAAAGCTCTTGATCAACGAGGGCAGGTTCAGGGGGTGGGTGGGGTCAGGTGGGCTACTGCGCCGATTTCCAGGGCGGCCCAGATGCCTGTGGGGGTGCGGGTGATGCCGTGCGGTTCGGCGTTGGGGGTGGGTAGGGCGTAGCCCTCGATCCGTCCGGTGGGGTCGAGGTGACCGATCCGGTTGGCACCCCACTCGGTGAACCACGCGCCGCCGTCCGGGTCGGCCACGATCGCGTGCGGGCGGGCCGCCCGGTCCGGCAGCGGAAACTCGGTGATCTTGCCATCGGGGTCGATCCGGCCGAGCTGACCGGCGGCGATCTCCACGAACCAGATGACGCCGTCGTCGCCCAGGGTGATGCCGACCGGGCCCGCCTTCACGGTGGGTAACGGATACAGCGTGACCCTGCCCTCGAGGTCGATCCGGCCGATCGCGTTCGCCTGGTTGAGGGTGAACCAGAGAGCCTGGTCCGCGCCAGCAGTGATCATCGAGGCGAATCCGCCGGTCACCGGCAGCGTGAATGCGGTGTGGGTGCCGTCGGTCTCCACCCGGCCGATGGTGTCGGAGGTCATCCCGGCGTACCAGAGCGCACCATCAGGCCCAGCCGCGATGCCGCCCGGCCCGGTGCCGGCCGGCAGGGCGATGGTGCGCTGCTCACCGTCGACGGTGATCTGACCGATCCGGTCGTCTCCCGAGCGGGTGAACCAGAGCGCCCCGTCCGGCCCGGCCGTGATGATCAATGGGCGACCGCCGGGCGGGTCCAGCGGGTAGGTCCGGACCGCGCCGTCAGGCGACAACCGGGCGATGCCGCCGGCATGGGCCAACGTCAGCCACAGCGCGCCGTCCGGGCCAGGCGTGATGCCGTACGGCCCGGCGCCCGGCTCGCCGAGTGAAATCTCCCGAATCTCGACGGTCATGTCGCGGGTCCTTCCGTCGGTGGATCGTCCACCCTGACCGTTCGGCCAGCGACCACACAACCGATTTCGCCCACCGCCGGCCCTGATTGTCAGCTCGCTGACAGGGTCGCCACGGCTTCCGCCCAGACTGCCCGGTCACTGTCGGTGATGACAGCGCAGGATGACCGAACCTCTGGAGGACAGCATGTCCCGCACCATCCGTAGGAAGCATCTGCTGGCCGGCCTGGCCACCGCCGGCGTCCTCGGCGTCGGGATCGCGGCCCCGACGATCGCGTTCGCCGCCGACACTCCCACGCCGACACCGAGCGCCAGCACCGCCACGGATCCCGACAAGGCCCCGGGTGCGAAGGCCGACCGGCAGGGCGAGTTCGCCGAGGCGCTCGCCAAGGAGCTGGGCGTGCCCACCGACAAGGTGACCGCCGCACTGGAGAAGATCCGCGAGCAGCACCGCCCGGCCGACCGGCCGCAGCGCCCGTCCGCCGAGGACCGGCAGGCCGCGCTCAAGCAGCGCCTGGACCAGGCCGTCAAGGACGGCAAGCTCACCCAGGAGCAGGCCGACGCCATCACCAAGGCCGTCGAGGCCGGCGTCTTCCCCGGCCCCGGCGGCCACCGCGGCCCGGGCGGCCACCACGGCGCCGGTACGCCCGGCAAGTAGTCCGGCGAGGCCGGCCCCAGCAGGCACCAGCAGGCCGGGGCCGGCCTCGGCCTGGCCCGGGCAGATCGAGGGCCGGCCTCAGTACGCCCCAGGCAGGCCGAGGGCTGGCCTCAGTACGCCCCGGGCAGGCCGAGGGCTGGCCTCACAGGCCGAGGGCTGGCCTCAGTACGCCCCGGGCAGGCCCGTCCCGCCCTGTCGGGCCGGGACCGGCTCGGGCCCGTCGCGGCTTGATCCACTCGGCTTCCGTGAAGTCGCGGTGTCCAGCGCGCTCGGACAACCCGACATCATGAAAACCGAGTCGATCACGCGCGGGTGCGTGCGCCAGCCGGGGGCATCAGCCCGGCCGAAGAGGTCAGGGCTGCGGGGGCGGGGGCGTGAACACGCCCAGGTGGTTGCCGGCCGGGTCGAGTAGGTGGGCCAACTTGAGACCGCTCGGTGCCGTACGTGCTGGCACCAGCACCCGGCCGCCGGCTGCTTCGGCCTGTCGGCAGGTCTCCGCCACGTCGGCGACTTCGGCGTAGAACACCGCGTAGTTCGGCGACGTCCCGTCGGTCGCCCGGATCGCCCCGCCGATACCGGTGTCGCCGCCGGCCCCGGTCACGCGGTAGGACCCGCCGTTGGTCGAGCCCTGCTCCTCGAAGGTCCAGCCGAACAGCTCTCCGTAGAACCGCTCCGCGTCCTCGGGCCGGTCGGTGCCGATCTCAAACCAGGTGATGGGCGTGGTGGACCTGGACATCTACTGCCTCCAGAAATTCCGTGCCGGCCGTTCGGCCGTCGTCTGGAGCAGTCTCGGGGCCGTTGGCGACAGCGTCCTGTCGGTGTTTCCGGATCACCCGGCGGGGTTTCCAGCGACGAGACCCACCCGGGCCCGCCGCGCCGCGGACGGTTCTCAGACAGGCCCGCCGCGCCGAGCCCGTCCCAGACCAGACCGCCGCACCGAGCCCGTCTCAGACCAGGTCCGCTGCGCCGCACCCGTTTCAGACCAGCCCGCCGCGCCGAACCCGTCTAAGACCAGGCCGCCGCGCCGCACCCGTTTCAGACCAGACTCAGCGGGCGGACCCGCTCGTGCGGGATGTCGAGATCTGCCAGGCGTAGCTCCCGGGCCACCACGTCGGGCAGCGCCCAGACACTCCGGATCCGGTCGGTGCGGAAGCACCGCAGTTCGTCGCGCAGACGGCACCAGGCGACCAGGTACCAGTGTCGGGAATTGCCGAGGTAGCCCAGTGGCTCGACGTCGCGGGTCGAGTCGGCGCCGGCGCGGTCGGCGTACCGGATGCGCAGCACCCGCCGCGCGGCGACCGCGTCGGCGACGGTGGCCGGGACGGGCGTGGCCGGCCCGTCGCCGATCAGGTGCACCCGGCCGGCGAGGCGGTGTGCCTCGGCGGCGTCGGCGGCCGGCAGCACCGCCACCAGCTTGCGCAGCGCGGTGGCGGCCGGCCCGGCGAACGGCGAGCCGGCGAGCCGGTGCAGCGCCACGGCCATCGCCACCGCCTCGGCGGCGGTCAGATTGACCGGCGGCAGGGTGCGGGCGCGGTCCAGGACGTAGCCGCCGGTGCGCCCGGGCTCGGCCCAGATCGGCACCCCGGCCTCCTGCAACGCGCCGAGGTCCCGTTCGATGGTCCGGCTGCTCACCTCGAAGCGCGCCGCCAGCCAGCGGGCGCTGCGCGGCCGTGGTGACACCGCCCGCAGCTCCTCCACCAGCGCGTAGAGGCGATCCGTGCGGTTCATGCCCGGCACCCTACGACCGGGGTACGACGCCCGTCGGCGACCGCCCGCACAGCAACCCGGACGACCGCCACAGCGACCCGGACGACCACCCGCACAGGGACCCGGACAACCGCCACGGCGACGTAGACGACCGCCACGGCGACCCGGACAACCGCCTCAGGCGATGCAGGCGCAGACGATCAGCGCGGCCCCGAAGTGGGTGGCGGCGCTGACCCGGGCGGCCGGGTGCGGCTCGGGCGAGCAGATGACCTCGCCGAGCTTGCCGGGGGTGAGCAGGTCCAGCACCACGAAGGCCAGCGCCATGATCGCCAACCCGACCAGCCCGAAGACCACGGTGGAGGCGAGCCCCTTGCCGAAGTCGCTGTAGCTGGTCAGGATCGCGGTGAAGACGATCCCGGCGATGCCGAGCTGGTTGGCGGCGAGCAGCAACCCCGCGTTGGCGTTGCGCTCGACCCAGATCAGGTCTCGCAGCCGGCCCGGGGTGAGCAGGTCGACGAGCACGAAGCCGGCGGCCATGAGGCCGACGCCGACGATCCCGAACACGACGCTCTGCCAGGCACCGCTGAACAGATCCTCCAGCACCGACTTGCCTCCCGACTCTCCGCCCGGAGGGGTACCGGCGCGGTGATCGAGACGATAGCGGCAGCGCGCAACGGCGTCAGCCCCTGCGTCTACAGGGCCAGGTAGCGCTGCCGCTCGTACGGGGTGACCTCGCGGCGGTACTGCTCCCATTCGGCCCGCTTGTTGCGCAGGAAGAAGTCGAAGACGTGCTCACCGAGCACCTCGGCGACCAGTTCAGAGCCGGCCATCACGTCGATCGCCTCGGCGAGGTTCTCCGGCAGCGCCTCGTAGCCCATGGCGCGCCGCTCCGCGCTGGTCAGCGACCAGACGTCGTCCTCGGCGCCCGGCGGCAGCTCGTACCCCTCCTCGATGCCCTTCAGGCCGGCGCCGAGCAGCACCGCGAAGGCGAGGTACGGGTTGGCCGCCGAGTCCAGCGAGCGGACCTCGACCCGGGCCGAGTTGGGCTTGCCGTACGCGGGAACCCGGACCAACGCGGACCGGTTGAGGTGGCCCCAGCAGACGTACGCCGGGCTCTCGGTGATCCGGTCGGGCAGGTGCTGCGGGAAGAGCCGCTTGTACGAGTTGACCCACTGGTTGGTGACCGCCGTGTACTCGCGGGCGTGCACCAGCAGACCGGCGATGAACGACTTCGCCACCTTGGACAGCTTCATCGGGTCGCCGCTGTCGTGGAAGGCGTTGCGCTCGCCTTCGAACAGCGACAGGTGGGTGTGCATCCCGCTGCCCGGCTGGTCGGTGAACGGCTTCGGCATGAAGCTGGCCTGCACACCGGTGGAGAGCGCGACCTCCTTGACCACGTGCCGGAAGGTCATGATGTTGTCGGCGGTGGTCAGCGCGTCGGCGTAGCGCAGGTCGATCTCCTGCTGGCCGGGGGCGACCTCGTGGTGGCTGAACTCCACCGAGATGCCGATCCGTTCCAGCGCCAGTACGCCCTGGCGGCGGAAGTCCCGGGCGACGGCGTGGGTGGTGTGCTCGAAGTAGCCGCCGGTGTCGACCGGGGTGGGCACCGAGCCGTCCTGCGGACCGTTTTCGAGCAGGAAGAACTCGATCTCGGGGTGGGTGTAGAAGGTAAATCCCTTCTCGGCTGCCTTGGACAGCGCGCGGCGCAGCACGTGCCGGGGGTCTGCCCAGGACGGCCCGCCGTCGGGCAGCAGGATGTCGCAGAACATCCGGGCACTCTCGCCGCTGACCCCGCCCTCGAAGGGGAAGACCTGGAAGGTGGTCGGGTCGGGCATGGCAACCATGTCCGATTCGAAGACCCGGGCGAAGCCCTCGATCGCCGAGCCGTCGAAGCCGATGCCTTCCTCGAAGGCCGCCTCGAGCTCGGCGGGTGCCACCGAAACGCTCTTGAGCGTGCCCAGAACGTCGGTGAACCACAGCCGGACGAACCGGATGTCCCGCTCTTCCAGCGTGCGGAGGACGAACTCCTGCTGACGGTCCACTTCCCCAACCCCTCGCGACACTCTTTTGTCCGCCTTGGCCGGGCTGTACCCGACCTGATCGCCCAGTCTTCCCGGGCCTGGTTACGCAGACGTTACGCGAACTGCCGCCGCCCGTCCCCTCGTGTCCCGCCCGGCGAGCGCGGGCCCCCGCCGGGCCGCCGCGTCCGCCGTCAGGACGGCCGAGCTCCTGCCGCCGCGGCCCCGCGGGCGCCCGTCGCGGCGGGTGGCGGCAATCTCGTCGGAGGGTACGGATTGTCGCGACGAGGCTGGGGCAAGATGAAGGCATGCCCACCCTGCGTCTCGCCCTGTCCCAGGTCAACCCGAGCGTCGGCGACCTCGCCGGAAACGCCGACCTGGTCCGCAGCTGGACTCGCCAGGCCGCCGATGCCGGTGCCCAGCTGGTGCTCTTCCCGGAGATGATGCTGACCGGGTACCCGGTCGAGGACCTCGTCTTCCGGCGCTCCTTCGTCGCCGCGTCCCGGGCCGCCGTGGAGCGTCTGGCCGCCGACCTGGCCGCCGACGGTCTCGGCGAGTTGCCGGTCGTGGTCGGCTACCTGGACGCCGACGGCCCGCCGCAGGTCA
This sequence comes from Micromonospora saelicesensis, assembly GCF_900091575.1. Classification (GTDB taxonomy): domain Bacteria; phylum Actinomycetota; class Actinomycetes; order Mycobacteriales; family Micromonosporaceae; genus Micromonospora; species Micromonospora saelicesensis. The sequence continues at coordinate 214,799 of NZ_FMCR01000010.1, read as the reverse complement.
GCGGGGACGCCGAGCCGGGCCGAGGTGCCCGCAACGCGGCCGCGCTGCTGCACCGGGGCGTCGTGGCCGCCCGCTACTTCAAGCACCACCTGCCCAACTACGGGGTCTTCGACGAGGACCGGTACTTCGTCTCCGGTGACGAACTGACCGTGGTGCGGATCGGCGGCGTGGACGTCGCGCTGACCATCTGCGAGGACCTGTGGCAGGCCGGCGGTCCGTTCGCCGCCGCCCGGAGGGCCGGCGTCGGCCTGGTCGTCAACATCAACGGCTCGCCGTACGAGCTGAACAAGGACGACATCCGGCTCCCGCTGGTCCGCCGCCGGGCCGCCGAGGCGGGCGCCGCCATCGCGTACGTCAACATGACCGGCGGCCAGGACGAGCTGGTCTTCGAGGGCGACTCGATGATCGTGAGCGCCGACGGTGAGCTGCTCACCCGGGCACCGCAGTTCGTCGAGCACCTGCTCGTGCACGACGTCGAGTTGCCGGCCGCCGCCGCCCCGCCGACCAGCGAGACGGTGGCCGACGGCATGCGGATCGTGCACAGCACGCTGGACGGCATTCCGCCCACGCCGTCCGGCCCGGCCGCCACCGGCGGGCTGATCGAGCCGGTGGCCGACGAGGCCGAGGTGTGGCAGGCGCTGGTGCTGGGTCTGCGCGACTACGTCAACAAGAACCGCTTCCCGTCGGTGGTGCTCGGTCTCTCCGGCGGCATCGACTCGGCGGTGGTGGCGGCGCTCGCCGTCGACGCGCTCGGGCCGGACCGGGTGGTCGGGGTGTCGCTGCCCAGCCAGCACTCCTCGGAGCACTCCCGAGAGGACGCCGCCGACCTGGCCAAGCGCACCGGCCTGGACTACCGCGTCGAGCCGATCCAGCCCATGGTCGACGGTTTCCTGGCCAACCTGTCGCTGTCCGGCGTGGCCGTGGAGAACCTGCAGGCCCGGGTCCGTGGCGTGATCCTGATGGCGCTGTCGAACCAGGAGGGCCACCTGGTGCTGACCACCGGTAACAAGAGTGAGCTGGCGGTCGGCTACTCCACCCTGTACGGCGACTCGGTGGGCGGCTTCAACCCGGTCAAGGACGTCTGGAAGACGCTGATCTGGCGGCTCGCGAAGTGGCGCAACAGGGACGCGGCCCGGCGCGGTGAGACCGCCCCGATCCCGGAGAACTCGATCGGCAAGCCGCCGAGCGCCGAGCTGAGCCCGGGCCAGCTCGACAGCGACAGCCTGCCCGACTACGACGTCCTGGACCCGATCCTGATCGGCTACGTCGACGGCGACCTCGGCCGCGACGGTCTGGTCGAGTCGGGTCACGACCCGGCGATCGTGGACAAGGTGCTGCGGCTGGTGGATACCGCCGAGTACAAGCGACGGCAGTCGGCGCCGGGCACGAAGATCTCCATGAAGGCGTTCGGCCGGGACCGCCGTCTGCCGATCACCAACCGGTGGCGCGAGCACGGCTGAGCCGTACCCCTGGGGGTGCCGGGTCGGTGGCGCGGCCCGGCGCCGCCGCGCGGCGACCTCGCGGCGCGGTCCCAGGTGGCCAGGTGGGGCGGCCCCGCGCTGGTGGAGTGACATCTTGCACTGGGCCCTGCCGTCAGCCCGTCTCGCGGTGCGACGATCGCGACGGAACCCGGGGACCGCGCAGGCGGCCTCGAGGAAGGGAGACAGAGATGGTGGAGTCCACTCCGAACGAGGTGACCGCGTTGTACGGCGGCCCGGCCACCCGACGGGTCCGCACCCGCGACCTGATGGCCGCCAAGGAGCGCGGCGAGCGCTGGCCGATGCTCACCTCGTACGACCAGTACACGGCGTCGATCTTCGACCAGGCCGGCGTTCCGGTGCTGCTGGTCGGCGACTCGGCCGCGAACAACGTGTTCGGCTACGAGACCACCCTGCCGATCACCGCCGACGAGCTGCTTCCGCTGGTCCGGGCCGTGGTGCGGGCGACCCGGCAGGCGCTGATCGTCGGTGACCTGCCGTTCGGCTCGTACGAGGAGGGCCCGGCCCAGGCGCTGCGTACCGCCGTCCGGTTCATGAAGGAGGGTGGCTGTCACGCGGTGAAGTTGGAGGGTGGCCGCCGCAATGCCGCCCAGATCGCCGCGATCGTCGGTGCCGGCATTCCGGTGATGGCGCACATCGGTTTCACCCCGCAGAGCGAGCACACCCTGGGCGGCTACCGCGTACAGGGTCGCGGCGACACCGCCGACGAGGTGCTGGCCGACGCGCGGGCGGTGGCGGAGGCGGGCGCGTTCGCTGTGGTGTTGGAGATGGTGCCCGGCGAGGTGGCCAAGCGGATCACCCACGAGCTGCCGATCCCCACGGTGGGCATCGGCGCGGGCCCGGACACCGACGCTCAGGTGCTGGTCTGGCAGGACATGGCCGGGCTCCGGACGGGCAAGGCGCCCCGTTTCGTCAAGCGGTACGCGGATCTGGCCGGCGCTCTCACCGACGCCACCCGCCGTTTCGCCGACGAGGTCCGCGGCGGAGAGTTCCCCGCCGCCGAACACACCTTCTAGCCAGCGACTCGGTCCTGCCGATATCGGGGTGTCCTGGCAGCACTGGGACACCCCGATATCGAGTGTCAGAGGTCGGTGACGCGGATGCCGGCGTGCGCCTTGTAGCGCTTGTTGATGGCGATCAGGTTGGCGGTGAACGCCTCGATCTGGTGGGCGTTGCGCAACCGGCCGGCGTAGATGCCCCGCATGCCGGGGATCCGGGCGGCCAGCGCGCCGACGATGTCGACCAGCTCGCGGTCCTCGGTGCAGATCAGCACGTCCAGGTCGATCCGGTCGACCTCGGGGTCGGCCAGCAGCGGAGCGCTGACGTGGTTGAACGCGGCGCAGACCCGGGAGTCGGGCAGCAGCGCGGCGGCCTGCTGCACGGCGCTGCCCTCGGCGACGGTCAGCGCGTACGGGCCCTGCTTGTCGAAGCCGAGCGGGTTGACGCAGTCGACGACGATCCGGCCGGCGAGCGGCTCGGCGAGGGCGGCGACGGTGGCGGCGTGCCCGTCCCACGGCACCGCGATGATCACCACGTCGCTGCGTCGGGCCACCTCGTCGTTGGCCGCACCGGTGACACTGCCGCCGGCCGGGACCCCGGGCAGGGCGGCGATCTCGGCCGCGGACTCGGCGGCCCGCTCGGCCGACCGGGATCCGATCAGCACCGTCTGGCCGGCCCGCGCGAACCGGTAGGCGAGGCCCCGCCCCTGGTCGCCGGTGCCACCGATGATGCCGACCGTCAGCCCGGACACGTCGGGCAGCGTGCTCGCGTCGTATGCCATGGCCTCATCCTCGCAAACCGCTCGTCCGGCAGCAGCGCCGAGCGCTGTGAGAATCCCCGCTGCCGCGAGCGACCGCGCCGCCGAGGCCCGAGCCAGGGCGGCGACCAAGCAGGCGGGCGAGGACCGGGCCAGCGACGGCGGCCCGGTCAGGCCAGCTCGAACAGGACGGTACGGGCCGCCGGGTCGGCGGTGACCAGACGGACCCGGACCCGTTCGCCGAGCGGTAGTTGGCCGAGGCAGCGGGCGCGTACCGGCGGGGCGTCCAGCGCGACGGTGCCACCGGGCGGTCGGGGCCGGGACTTGCCGTTGGGCGGCGCGTCGACGTCGAGGACGGCCGCATCGAAGGTCTCGCCGACCCGGTGCTCCAGCACCGCCGCCTCGGCCAGCTCGACGGCGCCACGAGAAGCCGCCGAGGCGACCCGGTCGGTGCTCGCCATCACCTCGGGCAGCCGGGGCAACGCGGCACGGGCCCAGTCCGGCACCGGCTGGCCCGCGTGCAGGGCCAGGCAGACCTCGGTGGCGTACCGGTCGGCCAGCCGCCGAAGCGGGGCCGTCACGTGGGCGTACGCGGCCGCCACGCCACCATGTTCGGGCTGCTCCGGCAGCTCCCCGTCGAAGGCGGTGTACGCGGCACCGCGCATCAGCTCGGCCGCCTGGTCGATGAACGCGGCGGCACGCGGCTGGGCGGCGTCCAGACCGGCGATGACCTGCCCCGGGCCCACGTCGTCCGGCCAGTGCACGCCCAGCGGCGCGGCGGCGGCCCGGAGTCGCTGCACCGCCTCCGGCTTGGGCGCCGGCATCGTACGCAGCAGACCCACCCGGCCGGCCAGCATGATGTCGGCGGCAGCCATCCCGGTCAGCAGGGAGATCTGCGCGTTGTGCTCTTCCATCGGCACCGGCGCGCGCAGCACCAGCTGCCAGCCCTCACCGTCGGGCTCCAGATCCTGCTCGGGCAGCGGCAGGTTGATGGCGCCCCGGCTCAGCCCACGGGCGGTCAGTCGGTCGCCGATCTCCGGCAGCAGCGCGATCGGGTCGGGTAGCCGCCCGGCCTCGGCTGCCGCCTGCACCCCGGTGTAGTCGAGTTTGGCGCGGCTGCGGACCAGGGCACGTTCCAGCTCGACGGCCACGGTGCCGCCGTCGGCGTCCAGGTCGATGGTCCAGACCACTGCGGCCCGGTCGTCGTCGGGCAGCAGGCTGGCGGCACCCTCGCTGAGGGTGTGCGGGTGCAGCGGCACGTTGCCGTCGGGCAGGTAGATGGTCTGCCCCCGCTGCCAGGTCTCCGCCTCCAACGCCCCACCCGGGGTGACGTGTGCGGCGACGTCGGCGATCGCGTACCGCACCCGGTAGCCCCCACCCGGGCGGCGGCTGAGGTGCATCGCCTGGTCCAGGTCCCGCGAGGTGGCGGGGTCGACAGTGACGAACGGTATGTCGGTGCGGTCGACGGGCGGCTGCGGCGGTGCCGCAGCCGCCTCGTCGGCTTCACGCTGGGCGTCGGCCGGAAACTCCTCGGACAGGCCGAGCTCGCGGCGCAACGCGCCGAAGTCGATGCGGGGCGCGAGTACGCGTCGGATGACCACGGGTCAATCCTGACAGCGCCACGGGTGATCCGCTTCCGGTGACCGGCCGGAAATCCGCCCGGAGAGGGGTTGCTCCCCGCTCAGCCGGTCGCCTTGCGGGCGGCGCTGCGGGCCCCCCTGGGGGCGGTGGCTCGGGCGGCGACCGGGCGGGCCGGCGTCTTGCGGGCGGTCACCTTGCGGGCCGGCGCCTTGGCCGCGACGGTCTTCTTCGCCGGGGCCTTCTTCGCCGCCGCCTTGCGGGCGGTGGTCGACGAGGTACCCGTCGCCTTCGCGGCCGGGGCCTTCTTGGCCGGGGCCTTGCGCGCGCCGCCGCTGGGGCGGGTGGACGCGGTCTTCTTCGCCGCGGCCGTCTTCTTCGTCGCTGTCTTCTTCGCGGCGGACGCCTTGGTCGCCACCTTCCGCGCCGGGGCCTTCGCCGCGGTGGTGGTCTTGCGCGCCGAAGCCTTGGCGGCGGTGGTGGTCTTGCGCGCCGGGGCCTTCGCCGCGGTGGTGGTCTTCTTCGCCGCCGAGGCGGTGGTCTTCTTCGCCGCGCCCACCGTCTTCTTCGCCGTACCGGTGGTCTTCTTCGCGGCGGTGGTGGTCTTGCGCGCGGTGGACGCCGGGGCCCGCTTGGCGGCGGTGGTCGTCTTGCGGGTGGTGGTCGAGGCCTTCGCGGGGGCCTTCTTGGTCGCGGCGGTGGTCTTGGTCGTGGCCTTCTTCGCGGGGGCCTTCGTGGCCGCCGTGGTGGTCTTCCTGGCCGGGGCGCGGCCCGCCCCGCCGGCGGCCTTGCGAGCCGGTGCCTTCGCGGCAGCCGTGGTGGACTTGCGCACGGGGGTGGTCCGGCTCGCCGCGGTGTTCCGCTCCGCCGCGGCGGTCTTCTTCGCGGTGGTGCGTCGGGCGGCCGGGCGCTTGGTGGCCTGCTGTGCTTCGGCCATCGTGGTTCCCTCCTCGGGGGACGTGCTCTCGCGTGCGTCCTCGCGGAGCACGAAATACCTCGGCGCGAGCCGTCCCGCGCCGCCTATCTGTCGTCCCCGGCCCAACGAGCGTCCTCGGCATCCCACGCCTCGTTCCGCTCCTGCACTCGTTGCAGGGCGTTCTCCGCGTCGGCCGCCGAGTCGTACGGGCCGAGAACGTGCTTCGCCGGACACACGTTGGAGTCCGTCTCGACCCGGTGATGCCGGGTGCACCAGTAGAACTGCCCACCACGTCCGCTGTCGCTCATGGGAATCACTGTGCACCGCGAACCGGCCGGCCGCCACCGGATCGCACAAGTCGCCGACGATCTCCACAGTAGATATGCATTGCGTTCGTCGGGGCGGAACGCGGAAATAGGGTCGGACGAACAGTCAGTTCCGGTGCAATCCAGGGCTGAGGCATGATCTGCGCTCGTGACCAATACGGTGACCGGAACGGGGGCGTGCCCGGGGTGTGCGGCGACGACGGCATCGGTACGGGACGCGGTGCCCTGGTGCCCCGGCTGCGAATGGAATCTGGACGCCTATGACCCGGCACGACGCCAACGCGAGTTCGGGTGGAGTTGGGTCGACCGGTGGACCTACCGAATGGCGTTCCGGGCGACCAGGCGGCAGTTCACCCAACTGGTTGGGCGACCGTTGGGCACCAACGGATCCGAAGCCGCCCGGACGCTCACCGCGGCAGCCTCGTTGCTCCTGATCGCCGCGGTGCTCGCGCTCGCGGTCGTCGGTGGTTGGCTGATCGTGGCGTTCCCGTTTCCCAACCTGGCGATCGTGCCGGGTGTGGCGATGGTCGGTCTGGCGATCGCGTTGCGGCCCCGGTTCGGTCGCCTCGACCCGGAACTGGAGGTGCTCACCCGCGACCAGGCGCCGGAGCTGTTCGGTCTGATCGACGAGGTGGCCACCGCTGTCGGGGCACCTGCGCCGGACGTGGTGGGCGTGGACGACACCATCAACGCGTACGCGGGCACTGTCGGGTTGCGGCGCCGGAAGGTGCTCGGTCTCGGGCTCCCGCTGTGGGGTTCGCTTCCCGCCGGTGGCCGGGTGGCGCTGCTCGGCCACGAGCTGGGTCACTTCGTCAACGGTGACCCGCGCCGGGGCCTGTTGACCCAGCCCGCGTTCACCATGCTCGGCTCGGCGGCCGACCTGTTCCGGCCGGTGCGGACCAGCGTCGGGGCGGGGCTGGTGGAGATGCTGGGCGACGCGCTGGGCCGCGCGTTCCAGTGGGTGGTGTCGCGGGTGCTGTTCGTCGCGTACCTGCTGCTGGTGACTCTGGCATTGCGGGACAGCCAGCGGGCCGAGTACCTCGCCGACGAACTGGCCGCCCGGGTGGCCGGCACGACCGCCGCGACCGACTTCCTCGACACCCTGCTCGCCACCGAATCGCTGGCGTTGGCGGTGCGTCGGGAGAGCCGGGCGGGACACGGCCCGGACCGGTGGCGGTTTGCGCTGGTCGAGTCCCGTGCGGCCAGGACGGACCAGTTGCCGCTGCTGCGGCAACTGTCGGTCCGCGACGAGGCGTCGCTGTTCGCCGCTCACCCACCGACCGGACTGCGCCGCCAGATGCTCGCTGGGCGCACCTGGCAGGATCCCTCGGTGGTGCTCACCGAAGCCCGGATGGAGCGGATCGACGCCGAACTCGGCAAGGAGTACGACCGCTTCCGCCGTACGGTCAGCTGGTCGGGCTGACGCCGGACGTGGGTCCGCGTCCGGCATGGGGCAGAGCGGTCGCGGCCTATGATCGCCGGATGGCGATTCCGGACTACATCATGGGGTTGCGCAAGCACGTCGGTCACGACCTGCTCTGGCTGCCGAGCGTCAGCGCGGTGGTCCGCAACGACGCCGGTGAGCTGCTGCTCGGCCAGCGTGCCGACGACGGGCGCTGGTCGGTGATCAGCGGTTTCGTCGAGCCCGGCGAGCAGCCGGCCACCGCGCTGGTCCGCGAGGTGCGCGAGGAGACGGGCCTGGAGGTGGCGCCGGTGCGGATGTCCAGCGCCGTGTCGCACCCGCACACGTACCCGAATGGCGACCGCTGCGACTACCTGAACCTGGGGTTCCTGTGCCGGTTGGTGGCCGGCACCGCCCGCGTCAACGACGACGAGTCGCTGGCCGTGCGGTGGTTCCCGCTGGACCGGCTGCCCGAGCTGGACAAGCATGCCCTGCTGGTCATCGCGTACGCGTTGCGCGAGAACCAGCTGGCCGGTTACCTGGAGCCGGGTACGACGTGGGACGACGTACCCGACTGAGGTTCACACCGGGGTCGGCGCCAGCGCGACCGTCTCGGCGGGCGCCGACCGGGCCGCCCGGATGGTGTACGCGAGCGCGTACGGCGTGCAGGCCAGGTAGAGCATGGGTTCCGCGAGCACCTCGTTGGTGATGATGTGGAAGATCTCCCATGGGATGGTGGGCCGGGGTAAGCCCACGTTCCAGTCCGTCCAGGCGGTGAGGAGCCACAGCGGCGCGGAGATGTGGTCGACGCCGCCCAATGGTGTCGGACCGCTGACCGGGCCAGCGCGACTGCCCGCCGAGACGGCGTCGAAGACGGCGAGAATCACCGCGAGGTCGGCGGCGGCGAGCGCGCCGAGGACGCCCACCCACCAGGCCGCACGGAGGCGGTTGCGGGAGGCGAGGCTCGCTGCGGCCCAGAGGGCCAAGGTCAGGCCGGCCAACCAGAGCAGCAGCCCAGGTACGAAGGTGGCCAGGTCGTCCGGCGAGATGGCAGACAGGAACACGACAGCGGTCACGCCGATGGGAAGCACCACGCCGAGCGCGATGCGCAGCGGGCCGTCGAGTGCGGTGCGCCGGGCCCAGCGCGCGGCGAACACCGCCAGCAGGACGGCCAGCCCGACGGTGAGCGCCGTCCAGATCGGCTTCTGCACCCGCTCGGACCAGTCCTGGGTCACCATGCGCTCGATCGGCATCAGGGCGAACGCGCTGGCGAGCACGATCCCGACGCAGGCGATCGGGGACAGCAGTAGTGCGGCGACGGTGCGGCCGGCCCGACCACGCATCACTGCGCGGTCGACGATCGGGGCGCCGGCGCGACTGACGGCCAGGCTCACCGCGAAGCCGACCATCTTCGTCCGGCGGCCACTCTCGGCGAGCACGTGCAGCTCGGCGGCCCACTCGCGGCGCAGGTCGTCACGAACGTCGGCCGGCCAACGGCGCGCGGCCAACTCCAACAGCAGCTCGGCGGCCCGGCGGGTCACCACGCCGGTGCCCCGGTGGGCTCGGTGCCACCCCACGATGGACGACCGTCAGGGATCGCGGCCCGCAGGTCGGCGAGCGCCTGGCGGGCCTGAGTCACCCCTTCGGCGGTGAGGCGGTAGTAGCGGCGGGCCGGCCGCCCGGCCGCGACGGGATCGATCGCCTCCCAGTCGGCGGCCAGCCAGCCGGCCTCCTGCAACCGGTGCAGCACCGGGTAGAGGGTGCCGCTGGGCAGGCCGGTCATTCGCATCAGGTCGAGCCCGTAGCGCTGCTCGTCGGGCTCGGCGAGCAGCGCCGCGAGCACCTTCGCGACCGGGATGGTCATCCGCATACGACCACTGTATCGGAACTCTACATAGGGGTGGGTACCCGTTCGACGGGGATCCACAGCTCGGCGTCCGCCTGGGTGCCGTCCGCCGACACCCGGACCCGGGAGATCTCCGGTCCAGGTCGGCTGCGGTACGGGTTGGACGGAAACCACTGGGTGAACACGTCACGCCACAGGTACTGCACCGTCTGCGGAAACGCACCGGAGGTGGTGAACACCGCCCATGACCCGGCCTGCACCGGCAGCGCGTCCAGGTCCTCCGGCGGCGCGGCGCTGGTCACCACCCCGTGCCAGTAGTCCAGCTCGGTGCCCTCCTGCCGGCTGTCGGCGAGGTTGTCGCTGACGTTGACGATTCCCTTCGGCTCCTGATCGGAGAGCGCCTCGATCCGCTCGGTCGTCTCCTTGTCGATGCTCCGGATGAACGCGACGATCGCCGGGTTCATCCCCTCGTGCACCAGCGGGACCCGGGCCTTGCGCCCCACCAGCGCGAACGCGTCCTTGTCGACGATTCGGTACTCCATGCTGCCGCTCCCTTCGACGGTGAGTCGGAAGGACATCCGGGGCTGGGCGCGCAGCGCTGCCCCCGTACGCCGGGCTTCTCCCGGCCCCACGCCGTGCACGGCGTGGAACGCCCGGGCGAACGCCTCCGCCGAGCCGTAGCCGTAGTGCACCGCGACGTCGAGCAACGTCCGCTCCCCCGCCAGCACGTCCGCACCGGCGACGGTGAGCCGACGCCGCCGGATGTACTCCGACAGCGGCATTCCGGCCAGTGCGGAGAACAGCCGCCGGAAGTGGTACTCCGACGTCAGCGCGATCCGCGCCAGCTCGGCCACCTCGATCTTCTGGTCGAGGTGACGCTCGATGTACGCCATGGCCTCGTTGAGCCGATCCAGCACCCGGGCCTCCTTCCCTTTCGAGTACCGACGCTAGGTCGCGGGGTCGGTCGCCCACCCGACATCCGATGCCCGCATCGGTCGGGTGCGGCCGCACCGGTCGTCGTGTCGTAGCCTGGCGGACTTTGCTTCCCGAGGAGGTTGACGTGGCCGAGTATCCGCAGGACGTCGTGCAGCGCTTCCACGGCACCCCCGAACAGGTCGACGCCGGCCTGGTGGGCGAGCCGCCACGGACGTGGGAGTCCGTCGTCATCGAGGAGTACGACGGGGCCTGGGCGCAGCGGTTCATTGCCGTCCGGTCGTCGCTCACCGAGGCGCTTGGTGGTCTGATCATCGGGGTGGAACACGTCGGGTCGACGGCGGTGCCGGGGCTGGCGGCCAAGCCCGTCATCGACGTCGACCTCGTGATCGAGGACACCGCCGACGAGTCCGGCTATCTCCCCGCCCTGCAACGGCTCGGGTACCGGCTCGTCCTTCGGGAGCCCTGGTGGCACGGGCACCGGATGCTTCTCAGCCCCGCCGAGGACGTCAACCTGCACGTCTGGCCGCAGGGTGCGCCGGAACCGGTCCGGCACCTGCTCTTCCGCGACTGGCTGCGCTCGCATCCGCACGACCGGGAGCGGTACGCCGCGACCAAGCGGCGCGTCGCGCGGGACACCGAGCACCGGCCCCGCGACTACAGCCTCGCGAAGAACGACGTCATCGACGAGATCTACGCGCGCATCTTCGCCGCTTCGGCGGCAGCAGCCGAGGTCGATCAGCCGGGCGGAACCACCCGGGCCGACGGTTGATAATCCTGACTGTCACGCTGCCGGAAAAGGGGTCTTCGATGATGCGATGGCACTGGGTCGTTGCGGTGGTGGTGGCGGCGATGCTCGCTGGTTGTGGCACCGACGCGAACGCCCCTGTCGACCCCGCGCTACCCCGCGGTGAAAGCCTCGGCGAGCTGCGTCAGCAGGCACGGGAGGCATTGGCCCGGTACGACCAGGCCGTCATTGACGCAGGTGGCGCTGGCGCCGTCACCCCGACACCACCACCGTGGAACTCCCCGCCGGGCATCGCCATCGAGTCGGCGACCACAACCGGGGCCGGTACGCAGCTGACCGTCGACTTCACCGGCACCTTCGGGCCGGCGACCGGACCCTGTGGCGCCGACTATCACGCGGAGTCGGTCGAGTCGGCCAACGCCGTCGTGGTCATCGTCATCGCGCAGCACCACAACAGCGGCGAGCTGTGCACCCTCGCGGGCTACTCGCGTACCGCAACCCTCAATCTGGCCCAACCGCTGGGCAGGCGGCCGGTCCTCGAGGTACGCCAAGGGCAACCGGTCCCGCTCACCCGCAGGTGAGTGAGCGCGCCGCGTTTTCAGCGCGGCGGCTGCTGCATGATCCAGGTGGGCACGGGCTCCGGCAGGAAGCCCGCCACCTCCCAGCCGGCCCGGCGGTACAGCTCGACGTTGGCCGGGTTGCTGGTCTCCAGGATCGCCGGCAGGCCGTCGGCGGCGGCACGGGCCAGGCCGGCCCGCATGACGGCACGGCCCCAACCGCGCCCGGCGCTGTCGGGGTGGGTGCCCAGGACGCCGAGATACCAGAACGGGAACGTCGGCAGCGCGGCGTGCACGGCGTCGTCGTAGCTCTGGACGCGGGCCAGCACGTCGGCGGGGTAGTGAGCGGCGAGCCCGCCCTCCGGTGACCCGGTCAGCGACCCCGCCGGTGGCTCCCAGATGGCGACCGACGCGCCCCCGCCGAGCGTCCAGATCGACGACTGGTGCACACGCTTGTCGAAGAGGTGCCCGAAGAAGGCGGCGGCGTACCGCGGATAGGTCTCCTCGTCGGGGAAGAGGCACCGCAGGATCGGATCCTTGACGAACGCGGCGACCAGCGTATGAACCACCGCATCGCGGTCCGCCGGGGTGGCGATGGTGATCTCGGGCGTTGTCACAGCAGTCGACACTATCCGGAAAAGCGCCTTGACCCTGACACGGTGGCGGCCCCGAGACTGGCCCCATGGACCTCGATGACTACCGCAGACACTCCCCCTACAGCGACCCCGGTCGGCACGGTGGTCTCCTCGACGCCGTGTCGTCCGACATCCCCAGCGTGGCGGCGACCGCCCGCAACGTGATCGTCCACTACCGGGCCGGCGGAGTTGACCTGCCCGTGGACCGGCTCGACGAGGTGAACCGCCGCTGGGTGGACCGCATCCTCGACACCGACCAGTCCCGTTTTCCAGTGCCACTCACCGCTGAGCGCCCGGCCGTGGACCGGGTGGCCGGCTGCTGCCGGGACCACACACTGCTTTCGATCGCGATCCTCCGTCAGCACGGCATTCCCAGCCGCAGCCGGGTCGGCTTCGCCTCCTACTTCACTCCCGGCTGGCACCACGATCACGTGCTGGTGGAGTACTGGAACGGCGAACGCTGGGTCTGGGCCGACCCGGAGCTCGACCCGGCCGGCGACTGGCGGTTCGACGGCTACGACATCGACCCGACGGCAGGCCTCTTCGACTCGGCGGCGCGGGTGTGGTCGGCGTACCGGGCCGGGACGATCGATCCCGACGTCTACGGTGTGGCCCCCGACATGCCGGTCCACGGCGCCTGGTTCATCTACGACTACCTCCTGCACGAACTGGCCCATCGGCAGAAGGACGAGCTGCTGCTGTGGGACAGCTTCGGCGCGATGACCGACGACCTCGCCAACGCCGACCTCACGCTCGCCGACGAGATCGCCGCCCTGCTGCTCGACGCCGACGACGGCGACGAGGCCGCGGAGAAGGCGCTCGCCGACCGGTACGCGACCGACAGCCGTCTGCGTCCCGGCGCTCAGGTACGCAGCCTCTCACCGGTCTCCGGCACGGAGAACACTGTCGATCTGCGCGTCAGCCGAAGGTGAAGGCGTACGCCTCGGCGCCGGGCTCGCCGAACGTGATCTCCAAGGTCCGCTCCCGGACCGCGCCGTCCTGGCGGACGAGCTGGTAGAGCCGGCCGTCCTGGAGTACGCCGTTGCCGTCCTCGTCGACGTCGACGCCGTGTGACGGGCCGGGAGCGTCACCGTCGAGCAGCACGCGGAACGGGATCGACGCTCCCGCCCCGGGGGCCAGCACGAGATGCGCGTCGCGAGCGTGGAACCGGAAGGCGATACCGCCGCCGGCCTTGTCCAGCACGACGTTCTCCGACCCGATCGTCCACTCCCCCGCCAGCGCCCACTGGTTGAGGCCGAGGCTCTCCGGCACCTGGTAGGCGCGGCGTTCGTCGAGCGCCGGGCCGTTCGGCGACGCGAAGTGTTCGCCGCGACTGAAACCGAGGTACGTCTCGGGCGTGCGCAGGTTGGTCCAGTCGGCCTCCGCCTCCGGGCCGAGCCCGTTGACGGGTACGGGTTCCCGCTCGATGCCGAGCAGTTGCTGGAGCACCCGCTCGGACTCTTCGTAGCGTCCCTCGCCGAAGTGTTCGTCGCGGATGACCCCGTCGGTGCCGACGAAGTAGAGCGCCGGCCAGTAGTGGTTGTCGAACGCACTCCAGATCGCGTAGTCGTTGTCGACCGCCACCGGGTAGTCGATCGACCGGGCCGCCACCGCCCGCCGCACCCAGTCAACGTCGTGCTCGAACGCGAACTCCGGGGTGTGCACCCCGATGACGACCAGCCCGTCATCGCGGTAGGCCTGCGACCAGGCCCGCACGTACGGCTCCTGGCGCAGCCAGTTGATGCAGGTCAGCGTCCAGAAGTTGACCAGGACGACGCGCCCACCCAGGTCGGCGGGGCCGAGTGGCTCGGAGTTGAGCCACTCGGCCGCCCCGTTCAGCGGGGGCAGGTGCACGGCCATCTAGCGCAGCGACCGGAAGGCGGCCCGCATCTCTTCCGAGAAGAGTTGCGGCTGCTCCCAGGCGGCGAAGTGCCCGCCCTTGTCCAGCCTGTTGTAGTGAATGAGATTGGGGTACGCCTGCTCCGCCCAACTCCTGGGAGCCTGGTAGAGCTCGTCAGGGAACACGCTCACCGCAACCGGGATCGTTACGCCCTTGGCCGCGAAGAAGGAGAGCTGGTTCTCCGCGTACAGACGAGCCGAGGAAACCCCGGTGTTCGTCAACCAGTAGAGCGAGATGTTGTCGAGGAGGTCCTCCGGCGTGATGCCTCGGGGCTGCCCGGCGACGGACTCGGAAATGAGCTTCAGGCTGGCGGCGTCATGGTCGAGCATGTACGTCGCCAGGGCGACGGGCGAGTCCGCCAATCCGGTCAGCGTCTGGGCGCGTCCCATCTCAAGGGCATAGCTGGAGTGCTTCCAGAAGAAGTCGGCCTGCTCGCAAGCGCGCCTCTCCTCGTCGGAGAGGTTGGACGGAAGCGACCCGAGGGGATTGTTCGCACCGGTGATACCGGACTGGAGCATCGCATCGATGTCGGGCGGATACACACCCGGCATGTTGGTGTGGATGCCGATCAGTTCCGGAGGCGCCTGCACACCCATCAACTCCGTGATGAGCGCACCCCAGTCGCCGCCCTGCGCCACGAATTGCGTATAGCCAAGGCGCCTCATCAGCTCGATCCAGGCGTTCGCGATGTGTTGCGGGTCCCAGCCGGGCTGGCTCGGCTTCCCCGAGAAGCCGTAACCGGGCATCGATGGAATGATCAGATGGAAGGCGTCCGAGGCGCTCGCACCGTGCGCGGTGGGATTGGTGAGCGGGTCAATGATCTTCATCTGCTCGATCACCGAACCGGGCCACCCGTGCGTGACGATGAGCGGCAGGGCGTCCTCGTGCTTCGAACGGATGTGGAGGAAGTGGATGTCGAGGCCGTCGATCTCGGTCATGAACTGCGGTAGGGCGTTCAGCCGCGCCTCGACCTTGCGCCAGTCGTACTCTTTCTCCCAGTAACGCGCGAGGGCCTGCATTGTCGCGAGCTGCACGCCCTGCGACTGATCCGGCACTGTTTCCTTTTCGGGCCACCGTGTGGCGGCGATGCGGGCACGCATCGCCTTGAGGTCCGCGTCGGGGATTTCCACCTTGAATGGCCGGATCTCCGTGGTGCCGGGTCGCGTCATGGTCTTGACAGCCATGGGTGCTTCCTCTCCGTCTGAATCGCGCCTCACGAGGGGACCAGGTGTTTCCCAGGCTGACCGCATTCAGGCATGATCATGGGTCGGAATTGTGGCTGGACCATTGCGCCAGCAGGGGTGGCGATGCCCGTCAATGCGCATACCCGGGATCGGCGACGGCGTGTTCGGCGGCGCGGCTGACCTGCTCCCAGCTCGCCCACGTGTCCATCCGTCGGCGGGCGATGTCGAACGCCAGGTCGTACACCATGCTGCCGAGCAGGAGCCGCAGCGGCGGCTCGTCGCTGTCGACCAGTTGCAGCAGCGCCTCGGCGGCCAGCCGCGGTTCGCTGTCGATCGAGCCTTCCGCCCACTGCCGTTCCAGCTCGGCGCGCAGTGACGCGTAGGCGTCCATCGGGGTGGTGGCGCGCACGCTGGTGTAGAGGTCGGTCCAGTATCCGCCCGGCTGCACGATGCTGACAGTGATGTCGAAGGCCGCCGCCTCCATTGCCAGCGCCTCGCTCATGCCCTCCAGGGCGAACTTGCTCGCGCTGTACAGGCCGGTGCTCGGGAAGCCGCCGAGCGCGGCGATGCTGGAGACCTGCACGATGTGGCCGGACCGTTGGGCGCGCAGGTGCGGCAGCACGGCCTGACTGACCCAGAGCGCGCCGAAGAGGTTGACCTCGAACTGGGCGCGCGCCTCGGCCTCGGTGAACTCTTCGATCATGCCCATGGACAGGATGCCGGCGTTGTTGACCACGATGTCGAGCCGGCCGAAGTGCTCGACGGCGGTGTCCACTGCGGCGATGACCGCCGCCCGGTCGGTCACGTCGAGGGTCAGGGCCAGCAGCTTGTCGGCGTACTTCTCGTCGAAGTCGGCCTGGGTGATGGTCCGGGCGGCGGCGACCACCCGGTCACCCCGGTCGAGCGCGGCGTCGGCGAAGGCGCGGCCCAGGCCGCGGCTGGCACCGGTGATGAACCAGGTACGCATGTGTTCTCCAGGGGTTTCAAGACGAGACGGTCCGTCTCGTGATGGACCGAGACTAGGCCCGGGACATCATCACCGTCAAGACGAGACGGTTCGTCTCGCAAACTGGTATCGTTCCACCCATGACGCCCAACACGGCCCGCCGGAGAGAGACCTCCCGGCGCGCCATCCTCACCGCGGCCTTCGACCTGCTTCAGGAAACGGGGTACGCGAAGCTCAGCATCGAGGGCATCGCCGCGCGGGCCGGCGTCGGCAAGCAGACCATCTACCGCTGGTGGCCGTCGAAGGGCGCTGTCATCTTCGACGCCTTCCTCATGCTCAGCGAGGCCACCGAGGGTGGGCCGCCGACGCTGCCGGACACCGGCGACCTGGCGGCGGACCTGACAGTGGTGCTGCGCGCGACGGTCGAGGAGATGAACGACCCCCGGTACGAGCAACCGATGCGCGCGCTGGCCACCGAGATCGCGCTCGACCCCGAGCTGGCCGCGGCGTACGCCGAACGGTTGGACGGGCCGTTGAAGGAGGCCAAGCGGCAGCGCCTGCGCAGCGCCCAGCAGGCCGGCCAGATCGCCGACGACGTCGACCTCGGCGTGGCGGTGGACATGATCTGGGGGCCGGTGCTCAACCGCTGGCTGCAGCGCAGCGGGCCGCTCACCGCCGAGTACGCCGACCTCGTCGTCGCCACCGCCCTCAACGGCCTACGCCCCCGTCGACAGGCCCGTTCCGCCCCGGTCAGCGTCAGCACGTTCAGGGATGCCTGATCCCGAGCGCTCCTGATCAGCGGGGCATCGGCACCGTTGTCAGGCGAACGGCTGCTCGGCGAAGCTGATCCCGGCGCGCTCGGCGGGGGTGAGGATCTGCTGGGGGACGTGCTGCGGCGGCATCCGAAGGAACTGGGTGTAGCCAGCAGCTCGAAGGCGGAGATCGAAGTTCTGACCCTCGATGTGCCACAACGGTTCCGGGCTACTGTCCGGGGATTCGAGCCGGTGCAGGTCGGCGATCTCCATGAGGTCGTGAAGCGGTCCGAGTTTGCCGTCGATGTTCCACGCACCTTCGAACACCAGCGTCGCGGGCGCGATCCAGAAGGTGAAGTGGCGCTCCTCTCCCGCAGGTTGCACCCACCGCACGATGTAGTCGAGGTCCAGCAGGAGCCTGGCGGGCGGAAGTGTGTCATCCACGCCGATGCTCACCGCATGGATCCGGCAGTCATGCCATCCCATGTTCGGGAAGTCGGCGTCGGTCCAGGTCGCCTTGGACAATCCTGAAGCGGCATGCGGCAAGCTGATCACCGGATCAGTATCCGGGACAGCACGCTCGCGTCGGTGACCGCCAGACACCAACTCCTGCCGCCGACGCCGATCTCGTCGTCGCCACCGCCCGCAACGGGTTGCGCCCCCGCCGATCCGGCGAGTGACGATCGGTGGGACGGCTTTGCGCTGCCACAGCGCGGTGCGGCAACATCAGGCGCCGTGACGGCACCAGGCACGGCCCCCGACAACGACATCCCGGCCGGCGACGACGGCACGCCCCGGTCGAGTCGGCGGGTCAGACACTGGCTGGCCGGTGCCGGGGTCACCGCCCTGGCCGCCGTCCTGGGTATCACCCTCGCGGTTCGCGGCGGCGCCACCCCGGCCTGCGCCGCGCCACCGACCGGCAACGCCGTCCACAAGGGAAAGGCCAGCTTCTACGACGCGGGCCGCTCGGGCGGCAACTGCTCCTTCCCGGGCCCTCCGGCGGACCGGCTCTACGTGGCCCTCGGCGCATCCCAGTACTCCGGATCGGCGGCCTGCGGCAGTTACCTGGAGGTGACCGGTCCGAAGGGCAAGGTCCGGGTCATGGTGATGGACCAGTGCGGCGGCTGCGGGCCCAGCAAGATCGACCTGTCCACCGAGGCGTTCACCAAGATCGCGGACCGGTCGCAGGGCATCGCGCCCGTGACGTACCGGGCGGTGGTGAACCCGCCGCTCGACGGAGGGCTCACCTTCCGGTTGAAGGGCGGCGCCTCGAAGTACTGGTTCGCGGTGCAGGTCGGCAACCACGGCAACCCCCTCCGCTCGGTGGAGGCGATGGGACCGGGTGGCGGCTTCCGCAAGGCCGCCCGGCAGAGCGACAACCACTGGACCATCGAGGGCGGGATCGGCCCCGGGCCGTACAGCATCAGGGTCACCGACGTGTACGGACGCCAGGCGACCGCCACCGGCATCCGCATGGTCACCAAGCAGGTGCAACGCAGCACGGTCACCCTCGCCAGCGCCTCCCCCACACCCAGCAGTTCACCCTCTGCCCCGCCGAGCCCCACCACCGCGCCCGCACCGACGCCGACGGAGTCAGTCGCACCGACGGCGACAGTCGAAGCGCTCGCGGGTGCCGCCGCTCCACTCGACCGCCCCCGCTGCTGACCGCCTGGTCTTGAGTGACCCGGTCGCGGTGCCGCTATAAGCGGCGGCTGGCCGAGGTCTGCGCTGACTAGACTGCCCCGGTGGTCGACGTCCTGAGGCTGGAGCCGCTGTTGTTCCCCGCCGAGTTCACGTCGCACCGCATGGGGATCCTCGTCAACGGACTCGACGTCGCTGCGACGGCGTACCCGGCAGACGGCTTTTACGGACAGCCGGTAGCGGGGTTCGCGCCCTCATGGCTCCTAGGACCGGACGGGCTCGCTGCCACACCGGAAGCCCGAGAGATCGCGGTAGGCGGATCGGACATGAGCGAGGACCAACTGACGGTCCGCGTCTGTCAGGCCGGCTCTGAAGTGCTCTGGGACCGCTGGCGTCTGCGAGTCATCGACAGGGTGCACAAGGAGGGGGCGGAGATCGGGCTGGGCAGCTTCCAGTTCGACTCGCACGCGTACGCGGAGGAGTTAACCAAGGCGACGGAGCGCACCACCCGGACGTGGCCGGCGCGGTTGGTTGCCGAGAACCTTCAGGTCACACTGTGGCGTGAGGGATGGGACCAGGACGGCGGAGCCTGGATACGCCGCTACGTGGCGATCCGCGCGCCCGAGGATCGTCCGGACGTGGTCGAGATCAGCTACTACGCCCGCGATCTGAGCGGGCAGCGTTACGCCCTACCGGGCAGCTACGTCGTGACTTTTCCGGTCGACGGTACCGACCCGGATGTTCAAGCCCAGGCCATCGCGGACCGGCTAGGTCATGAAGACCTCAAGCCGATCTCGGTCCACCAGCCTCGTCGACGACGAAAGCCGGCTGGACGAGATGCGGCAGAGTCTCCGTCGTGAACGAACGCCAGGGCGACGAGCAGGATCGGTTCCGCGATCCGTTGGTCAGTCTGTACGAGCTGGCGGCCGAGGACATCTACGTCGTCTGCCCACGCTGCGGGCATCGGGCGGTCAACTCCCCACAGCCAAATGACAGTAGGTGGGTGGCCTCCTGGCCCCGTCGACTCACGTGCCCGGGGTGCGCGTACTCGGCGTCCTGGTCCCCGCGGGGATCTGAGGTCTCGTCCTGGAACGGTCCAGTCGATCCGTTCTTCCACCTGCCCTTGTGGCTGAGGGCCCAGTGCTGTGGCGGGCACACGCTCTGGGCGTTCAACCGCACCCACCTTGACATCTTGTCCGGATACATCGGCGCTCGACTTCGGGAGCGGGGCCCGGCGCCAGGCGGCATGACGCTGGTGGCACGGCTGCCGAACTGGCTCAAGGCCGCCAACAATCGGGACGAGCTGCTTCGAGTCATCAGTCGACTGAGCGCATCAATTGACTAGAGCACGGGCTAAGGTCGCGTCCACGACGGTGAGTGACGCCATGGCGATCGCTCCCGTATGGGCCCATCGGCCACCGTCCGAGCGGTTGGCCTCCGCTGCGTAGCAGCCGGTCAGCGCGAGATTCAAAGCAGCGCGCGCCGCCATCCACGGCCAACGGGGGCGCCCACACAAGACGCCGGAACCGACGACGAGATCAGTCAAACCGACCGCTCGGGCCAGGACAGGGCGATCACCCAATCCGAGGGCTGCCGCGCTGCGTCGTGGCATGGCCGTCAGCACCACACCGAAGCCGAGCGTCACGAGACCGACGGCATTCGCCAACTTGTCTGCACGTCGCCGAATCATGTACCAGATCATCGCAGGCAGATCGACAGAGGAGCGTGGCGTGGATTCTTTGGACGTGGAACTCTTCGCGGACTACCACCAGATCCACCTGAGTGACGACGGGTCGGCGGGCGACCTCAGCGAGGCATGGACGGACCAGGCGGTTGTCGACCGGCTGGCCGTGGTCGACGACGCGATGGCCATCGGCACGTCGGTCAACGTCACGGTCGCGGTAAGAGTCGAGGTGTTGGACGCTCCGCCCGCCGCCGACCTCGCCGACTACGACCATGTGGTCGAGGGGAGCATGCAGGTTCGGTCGGGCCGCATCGTGGTCATGGGTTGCACCGATTACGAGCCGGATGCTGTGCGGGTCCCGGTGCCGGTAGGGCCCGTTCGTGTCCGGGCAGCGAGCAGCAATCTCGCCGAGGCGGAGCGCGTGGGGGTCGACTCCGACGAAGCCCCGCAGACGATGGAGCGGCTGCGCGTGCAGGTGTGGCCAGCCCCAAGGGAGGAGCCCGTGGTGTTGAAACGCTGGGTGGGCGAATCCGGGTTGCGTCAGGACAGGTAGCGGCCGAGTATCGCCGGGTGGATGCTGTGGTGCAGTGGGTTCGCACGTCGTGGACCAAGCGTTCGCGCGGCGGAGCCGAGGCGACCCGGCGTAACGCCGTACCGCTGTCGTTCGCCCTGCCGGCACGGGCCGCGCCGCTCACCCACGAGGTAGACATGGCGGAGGCCGATGGGTTCGAGCCTCGCGAGGGCCTGCGACGCGTGTCGTACCGGAGCGATGTGCGTCTCCGGCTGGTGGACGGTCAACTCCGGGTTGAACTGCTCGCGTCGGCCTGGGGTAGGCCGCGCCGTCACCGCCGGCCGCCCGCGGTGCGACTCGCTCACGGCGAATGGCTGCGCTGGCAGATCAACTACCGCTTCACCGGGACGTCTGACGGCGCCTGGCTGTACCGCTTGGACACGCTCAACCTTGCACATGGCGCGGTTCCGGCCGACACCTTCCTCGGCGAACCGCCTCGATTCATCGACGAGCGCGGGCTTATCTGGTAGCTACCGCCGCTGCGACCTCGGCCTTCGTACCCGCCGTACCATCTCACGATGATCTCGGAGACCTTCGATGCGCGGCGGGCTCACCTACGTTGACCGCCTCGACTTCACCCGAGGCAACCCCCTGAGAGCCGTCCGACGAATGGTCTGGCCGACCGTGAAGCTGCACGCCGACGACAGCACACTGACCTTCACGTCGCGTACCGGATCGGACACCCTGGAGCACTTCTCCGTGGCCGCGCTGGTGCACCATCCGTTTCACCGACGGTTCCCGGTGCCGGCGACCGCCGTCTCCTTCGACGTCGAGGGACGCGACCAGATCCTGCTCTTCTGGACTCTCCGCGCGGGCGCGGTCCTGCGTGCACTCGACAAGCTGGGCTGGGACGCCGAACAGCCCGAGCCCTGGATCCCGTACGTCTGAACTGGTGGTCGGGCGGCAGTCCACCTACCTGGCGGCCCGTCGTCGTCACCGGGTGCAGCGGCGCCTGTCGGACGAGTACGGCAGGTGACGAAAGAGAGAAGGGACACCCTCCGAGGCCCGTTGACATGCGTTTCGAGCGAGTGACAGCGTTGTCATCGACTCATTTCCTCCATTTGAGACGAGGAGCGCATCTTGCTCTATCGGAACTCACCCCGCCGCAGCGCGGCAGCAGCCGCCGCAGTCGGCATTCTCATCACGGGGCTGGCGCTCGCCCCGTCCGCGCCTGCCCAGGCCAGCCGTCACCGGGCGCAGGACGGAGCCGTACGGTCGGGTGACGCACGTTTCGAAGTGCTGTCCCCGACCCTGATCCGCACCGAGTACCAGAAGGACGGCAAGTTCACCGACGCCGCCACGTTCAACGCCATCGGGCGCGACGATTTCCCCCGTACGCGTTTCACCAAGCACGTCGAGCACGGCTGGCTCACCATCGACACCGGCGCGATGACGTTGCGTTACCGGGTCGGCTCGGGCGCGTTCACCGCCGACAACCTCACCGTCCAGCTCAAGGCCGGCAAGCAGACCGTGCAGGGCCAACCCTGGGCCGGCCACACCGCCCCGGCCTGCGCGTTCGGCGCGCTCTGCGAGGCCGAATCGCTGCAGTTGAACGGCCCTGGCGTGGCCACCGACCACCAGGGATTCACCGGGCGCGGCTTCGCGGCCGGCTTCGCCTCGTCCGGCGACTCGATCACATTCGCGCTGGACGCTCCCGAGAGTGGCACGAAGCAGCTCGCCGTCCGCTACGCCAACAGCACCGGCGGCGACGGCCAGAACGTGGCCCGCACCCTGACCGTTCAGGTCGACGGCGACGCCGGCCACACGCTGACGCTGCCGCCCACGGCGAACTGGGACACCTGGGGCCTGGCCACCGTGCCGGTCGACCTCACCGCCGGCCGACACGAAATCAGCGTCGTGCGGGGTCCCAGCGACTCCGGCAACGTGAACGTCGACAGCCTCGCGGTGGCCAACCCGGGTGATTCGTTCCCGGCGCCGACCCCGCCCCAGCCGCAGCCCCTGCGGTTCGGCACGCTGGCAGAGGCCGAGACCGGCGCGCTGACCGGCGGCGCGAGGCCCGCGAACGACCACAACGGCGCTTCCGGTACGGGCTTCCTGGCCGGCCTGGAGAGCACCACGTCCGCCGACACGCTCACCGTGACGGATGTTCCGTCCGCCGGTGACTACCAGGTGCAGATCCGGTACGCCAACGGCCAGGCTGGCGCCCAGCCGAGCCAGACGCGCACCATGTCGGTCACCGCGGGAACGGCTGCGCCGGTCACGGCGACCCTTCCGCCGACCAGCGGGTGGGACTACTGGAACACCGTTTCCGTCCCGGTCCACCTCAGCCAAGGCACCAACACGGTGACGCTGGGATGCCCCACGGACTCCAGCTGCAACGTCAACGTCGACACGGTCGCCGTCACGAGCAAGGGTTCCCCGCTGCTCGCCCCGCACGCACCGCTCGGCGGCTACCGCCGGGGCCTGGACGGCGTGACCGGTTCCGCCCTCACCGCTCCGGGCCTGCTCTACCAGGACGGCTGGTACCTGCTCGACGACTCGGCCTCGGCCCTGAGCACCACCAAGCCCCGGCCCGCCGCCGAACAGGACGGCTACGTCTTCGCGTACGGGCAGGACTTCACCCGTGCCTTGAAGGACCTGTCGACCCTCACCGGCCCCACGAAGCTGCTGCCGAAGTGGGCGTACGGGGTGTGGTACTCCGAGTACTACGACCGCACCGCCACCGAGTTCCAGAACCTGGTGACCCGGGCCAAGGCCGAGGGTGTCCCGCTGGATGTGCTCGTCCTCGACACCGACGTCAAGGCGCCGGACAAGTGGAACGGCTGGAGCATCGACCCCACCCGCATCCCCGACCCGAAGGCGTTCTTCGACTGGGCCAGAAAGCAGGGCCTGCACACCGGCATCAACATCCACCCGAGCATCCTCGGCTCGGACCCGAAGTTCGCGCAGGCGCAGGCCACCGCGAAGGGCAAGCTCCAGCGCGTCGGCTGCAACGGCGGTCCCGACTGCTACGCGTTCGACTTCGGCGACCCGGACCAGCTCACTGCGTACATGCAGCTCCACGACGGGATGCTGCCGAAGGGCACCAAGGGCCCGGACCTGTGGTGGCTGGACTGGTGCTGCGACAACACGAAGTCCTCGCTCGCCGGGGTGACCGCCGACGCGTGGATCAAC
Organism: Micromonospora saelicesensis; assembly: GCF_900091575.1. Classification (GTDB taxonomy): domain Bacteria; phylum Actinomycetota; class Actinomycetes; order Mycobacteriales; family Micromonosporaceae; genus Micromonospora; species Micromonospora saelicesensis. The sequence continues at coordinate 190,790 of NZ_FMCR01000010.1, read as the reverse complement.
CAGCAGTACGCCGACAAGACCGGCTTCGCGTTCTCCCGGGCGTACGGCTCGTTGCAGGCCGGCGGCTACAGCAGCCCGACCCCGGTGTCGACCGGACCGTGGGCCGACAAGCGCACCACGCTGCACTTCACCGGCGACACCACCTCCGACTGGCAGACCCTCCAGATGGAGGTCGGCTACACGCCGGGCGAGTCGGCTGCGACCGGGCTGGCCGCGGTCAGCCACGACATCGGCGGGCACACCGGCGGCCTCCAGGAGCCGGGCAGCGAACCGGGCAGCACCAAGCTGCCCGACGACCTCTACGCCCGGTGGGTGCAGTTCGGCACGTTCCAGCCGATCGACCGGCTGCACTCCAACCACAGCGACCGGCTGCCCTGGCAGTACGGCCCGGAGGCGAACGCGTCGGCCAAGAAGTTCCTGAACCTGCGGGAAAAGCTGCTGCCGTACACCTACGCCGCCGCCAAGGAGGCAACCCGCACGGGTACGCCCATCGTCCGCTCGATGTACCTGGCGTACCCGAATGAGCAGGCCGCGTACGCCACCGCCGGTTCGCAGTACCTCTACGGCCCGGACTACCTGGTGGCACCCGTGACGACGCCCGGCACCACCGCCACGACGTCGGTGTGGTTCCCGCCGGGCGACAACTGGACCGACATCTTCACCGGGAAGACGTACCGGGGCGGCACCACGCAGAACATCACCACCACGCTGGACACCATGCCGGTGTTCAAGAAGCACTAAAGCCTGTTTGCAGGGATCCGGACACCGGCCGGGTGGGGCAACCCGCCCGGCCGGTTCGTTGCTTGGCTGGGCTCAGCGTCGGTGGGACCGGCGGGCCAGAGACAACCAGCCGAGGAACCTGGCGTGCATCGCCGGCAGGTCCGGGCGCAGGCCGAGGCCGTACACGTCGTCGATCGCCTCCTGCATCGACGCGGCCAGGTAGAACGCCAGCGCGATCGAATGGCCGTAGAACTCGGTCACGAGGGCGAGCTGCGCCGGCGCACACGGCCAGGGCGCGGCGCAGTTGCGGCACAGCCACGCCGGCCGCATCGGCAGGTGCGGGCGAGGGCGCGCGGTCATCCGACCCGCACCGGATTCCGCCGGCGTTTGCCTGGCCTGGTCGGTCTGACGGGCAGGGCTTGCAACCGCACGCCCGTACGCATCACGTACAACTCGCGCCGTGCCACCGCGTCGCCGGCCGCGTTCAGCTCGTAGCAATCAATCCAGACCCATCCGTCGTACGTGTGCCGCTCGGGCAGCTCGCGGATGACGCGAACGAAGATCGGGCGGAGGAACTGCACGCTCGCCGCGGTGGTCAGGTGGACCACGTCGCCGGCCTTCATCTTCCCGACCTTCTCGGAATTGTTGTCAGGCACGGTCTCCCCTTGGTGCCGTTGGGAAGGGGCCGCTCCCGTGAGTGCTCGCCCGTCGGGAGCGGCCCCGCTACGAACGCGACCGCCGGATCTCGTGGGCCTGCCAGCCGCGCCGCTTGGTGACACTCTGCTGTGGAGACCACTACGCTCGGAAGGTGTTCCAGCTCTCCGGGCCGGAGCTGGCAGAACAGGCTCCAGGCGTGTGGCGCCTCGGGTAGTCGATCTCCGATTTGAGGAGAGTTGGATGGCTGACGTGCCAAGTCCCCTCGCGGACTTCGTCGTGAGCGAGATACGCCGCGCTCGTGGAGCGTCCGGGATGACGCAAGAGTCGTTCGGCAGGGGGGCGGGCTTCAGCGCTTCGCACGTCAGCGCCGTGGAGAGCGGCACCCGAGCGCTGACGATGGACTTCATCCGGGGAGCGGACCGCGCCTTCAACAACGACGGGTTGTTCGGCCGCTTGGTGGTGAAACTGGGCGCACCGTCGTGGTTTCTGCCCTGGCTGGACGCCGAACGTGGCGCGCGACAGCTTCGTCTCTTCGAGCCACTACTGATCCCGGGCCTACTCCAGACCGAGAACTACGCCCGCGTCGTGATGCGCTTGAACGACCTCATGTCGGCCACCGAGGTAGACCAGCAGGTAAGCGCTCGGCTGAGCCGACACAAGATCCTCACCGGTGACAGCCCGCCACAGGTGGTGGCCGTCCTGGATGAGTCCACGCTCCGCCGCGCTGGCGACGAACACGCCGGCATCATGGCCGAGCAGGTCGCCCACCTCATTACCGTCGCCGAGCTACCCCACATTCACGTCCACGTGATCCCCGCGGGCGCCGGCCTCCACATCGGCCTGTCCGGGCCGTTCGCGCTGGCGCGGGCTGGCGATGGGGCCTGGGTCGGGCACCTCGAAAATCAGCTAGGCGGGATCGTGGTCGATAACGAAGATGGGCTACATACTCTTCAGACGAGGTGGGAGAACGTGAGGAACGAGGCACTCCCGCGCCGCCAGTCCAACGAACTGATGAAGGAAGTGCACAGTCATCATGGACCTCACTAACGCCACCTGGCGCAAGTCCCGGCGCAGCGGATCGTCCGGGGGCAACTGCGTCGAGGTCGCCGACAACCTGCCCGGCATCGTCGGCGTCCGGGACAGCAAGGACCCTGCCGGCCCGGCCCTGACCTTCGGCCCGGCGGCTTGGCGGGCGTTCGTCGCCCAGGTTGGCGCGCGTCGCTAACCGACGCCAGACCCACGAAAGGGCTTCGCACCCGGCCAGAGTACGTAATTCGGCGCCCCCAAGCACTCGTCTCCGACTTCGAGGCAAGCGCGAGGCGTTCGGCGTAACCCGGGTATGCGTCGTCCACGGGACAGCCGTGGGATTGCTTACCCGACCGTCGCGGGATCGTCTCGGCACAACTGGCTGCCAGACCGCCCGGATGCCCGAACGCCTAGCGCCTGCCCTGCGGACCACGGACGCGAACACCGCCGTGCCTGGTACGCCGCCTTGGTTTCGTCAAGCGGGAGCACCGACTCGCCCCTGGCTTGACGCTCTACGTGAGCATCGCCCGGGGCACCGTCGAGATCCATCTGTCTAAGCACACCGGGGACGCTGATTGCGGCGGTGAGTTGGCGCGACGCCGGGCCCGGCCGGGGCCCTGTTGTACTTATACGTCGACGACAACAATGCGGCGGCGGCCTGCGGCGGCGTTGTCGACCAGAAGGACTGGGGTCGTGAGTTCGAGGCGTTGGACCCCGACGGCAACCGGCTCCGCGTCGGCGCGCTACACCAATGAGCGAGAGTCGGCGAACGAAGCGCTCCTGCGCCGGCAGTCCAACGAGCTGATGAAGGACGCTGAGAGCCATCATGGACCTCAGTACCGCCTGGTGGCGCAGTCCACCCGCAGCGGCGCGAGCGGCGGAACTGGGTCGAGGTGGCAGGCAGCCTCCCCGGTGTTGTAGCCGTCCAAGACTCGAAGGGCACCGCCGGACCGGCGCTGACCTTCGCCCCGTCGCCTGGGCCGCATTCGTCGCTCAAGTCATCGCGCGACCGTAAGCGGGAGCCATACGCGCGAATGCGACCGCCTAGACGCGGCTCCATCGGCGAGGTAGTGCCGCCTCCAGCCTGCTGCGCGCTCCGTCCCGCGCAAATTTGGAAGCAGACGTGCGTCGGCGTACGAGATATCAAGCAGGCCGTACTCGACTAGAGCGGCGTTAACCCTCGCTGGTCGGCGGCGAGGTGCTAGCAGGCGAAGGCAAAGCCCTAATCGGCGGGGGAAGCAGCGAAGACCTTGGCACATCAATCTCGGCAACCTCCACCAATAAGATCCGGCGAGTCACTGCGGACAGGCTATGCAAAAGGGCCTCGAAGTCGCGCACCGAGTTATCTGAGATGCCAGTCCAGTGCGAAAATGCGCCGAAGGTCGGCTCGGCTCCGTGCAATATTCCTTCGTGAGCTGTACGGGATCGACGGTCGTAGAATTTGCGACCAAAATACTCGGCTTCCTCTGCCGGGATCACCTTCGCAAGCGCCTCTCGGAAGCGTTGCCCGGACCCCCTTACTGACCTGCATTCAGCGCATCGAGGCAACTTCTTGACTGTTCGGTTTCCGAGCGCCTCTATAACAGCGACAAACGCTAGAGCGGCGTACGAAGGATGAGCCTCCATCATGAGCAGGCCCTCGTGATAGTTAATCAGGGCACCTAGAAGGCCGGCATCAGACGCTATTGCACTCCATCGCGAGGGAATCCAGTCTGGAATGGTGACGTCATTTACTTGAAAGCGACCTTCTGGCGAGAATATTTCATCACGATCCCATGGCGATCTGACCGGAAATTCAATATCTTCGCCATCAATTGCCTCTGACTCGCCGGACGCGTTGGTGCGAGTCAGAGGGCTGATGGAGCAACGTTGCATCCATGGCACTCTCGATTCAACTGACAACATCGCGCAGAGCAGACGAAGACGTTTCGCCGCGTCCTCGGCCGCCACCGCCCAGGTGTAGGCAGCAGAAGTCCCCCGAACCTTGACAAGGCCATTGCGACTACCATTGGCACTGAAAAGGTTGAAGCGCGATGGTGAATATTCAAAAAACATTTCTGGTGACGGATCCAGCTTCAAACCGCCCACTTCTGAGGGCGAGGAGAGACGCAAGCTGCCACTGTAACGAGATTTTGGGTCTGGACCAATGATCGCCCACCATCCAAAATCCATAGCGGTCCCAATCTGGCGGACCGCATGTGCAACCGCTTCGCGCCACGGCTCGATGTCGTCCTCGTGTTGCGGTTCGCGCCCTAGGACCACGCAGACAGGCCCGCGATTGGAAGGGAGTATCAGCCAAAGCGCGCTCCGCAGCTGAGATCCAGCCAGTTGGTAGATGTGGCCGCCGGGGAAATGATCATGCGACGACATCTGATAGCCACTTGACCGAACCGTTTCCCCAAGCCGTTGAAAGACAAAGTCAATCCACTCGTCACCGTGCTTGTTCCGATCGAAGGCGAGAGACTCGCCACCATTCAGTGGCTCAGCCCAGCTGTAGCCCTCCGGCAGTTGGATCACCGTCACACACTCTCACGGGATGCGGGTCGTTCGCTACTTGATTAGTTGCTAGGAAATTTGGCGAAGGCGGGGCAATGGTCACAGCAGATTGTCTCCCTCGCCTTCACCCAAGGACTCGCCGTCGCCAAGTGCCTATGACTGGCCGGCGGCTCCGTCGGCGTGTCGCGGTCCGTGTTGGTTGCGGTAGGCCATCCCGTCGCCCGGTCCGCCACGACGGTCTGACTGCAACCGGTGGTTCGGACGCTGGCGGGCCGGGTGGTGGTCTGCTCGGCTTGCCCGGGTCGGCGGCGACGGGATGCAAGAAAGGGACCTCTGGGCCGAAGCCCGAAGCCTGTCTTCATTATTAGTAGCCGCAACTTTTCTAGTTTAGATTGCCTATAAGTTGTCGGCATAAATCTACTACACCCCACCGCACGCGAATTAATTGTTGACGCCAGCCGTGATTTCAGGCCGTTTTACCTGGTCAGCGTCTTGGTAATAACGCAGGGGATCTGCAAGGCTTGCCATCGGGCACTTTCATGCCTACCGTTAGATCAAGTCGATTACGGCGCCCTCTAGGACCGCATTCTTCATGCCCTCGGGAGCTTGTTGTGTCTATTTTAAGGAGTAATTATGAATTCAAACAGAGTTATGAATGATGGCAAGTTCGGTGGAGATTATTGCCCTCTCGGTCAGAAGGATTTTCCGGGTGAGGTAGTAGGCGGGGTGCGCGTGTGCTGCCGCTGCGGGAAGCGTTGGCCGCACCGACGGTCACACAAGCCTGGCCGAGTCTCATAGAAGGCCGGGGCGGCGGTCACGTCGCCCCGGGCCTTCACCGAGCTGTTTGACCGTCACTAGGCCGTCAAACGCCAACCGAGAATGGCCGACGACGACCAGCACCACCCGAAGGAACAACAGGTCAGCCACCATGCGAGGGCGGCTGAGCTGGTGGGCGACGGACGAGTCGACCTGTACGCCGGATTCTGTGCGCGGCGCGTACCCCAAGGGGTTTGCGCCGGCGGCGGCCATCCATCTCGGCCTGCCGTTGCCGGCAGGCTCCAGCGGCCTACCCGCAGACATCGGGCGGGCAGCCCTCAAGCGTCTGCGCCGGGTCGTCATCTTGCGGTGACGGCCCTTGCTTGGCCTTGCTCCGGGTGGGGTTTACCGAGCCACCCCGGTCACCCGGGGTGCTGGTGGGCTCTTACCCCACCGTTTCACCCTTACCGTCCCCGTTGGGGTCGGCGGTCTGTTTTCTGTGGCACTTTCCCGCGGGTCGCCCCGGGTTGCCGTTAACAACCACCCTGCCCTGTGGAGTCCGGACGTTCCTCGGCGGCGGGCCGAAGCCCGCCGACGCGGCCGCCCGGTCGACTCGTCCGTCGCGCTCTCATCCTAACGACGAGCGTGCTGCCGGTATTGCCGCCCCGCCTGAGCAAGATCGCGCAGCTCAAGAACGATCCGGCGAATCCGCTTCGCGAGGCGACGGCTAGCCTCGTGGGGCTATGGATCTCTCCCACGCCGCGCTGCTGCTCGCCGCCGGTCTCGCCGCTGGCACTGTCAACGCGGTGGCCGGTGGCGGTTCGTTGATCACCTTTCCGGCGATGATCGCGATCGGGTTGCCCCCGGTGCCGGCGAACGTCAGCAACTCCGTCGCCGTCTTCCCCGGTTATCTGGCCAGCGTGGCGGGCAGCCGGCAGGACCTGCCGCGCCCCCGCGCGCTGGCCACGCTGGTGCCCACCACCATCGTGGGCACGATTCTCGGGGCGTTGCTGCTGCTGGCCACTCCGGCCCGCGCGTTCGAGCTGGTCGTACCGTTTCTGGTCCTCGGCGCGACAGCGGTCCTGGCCTTCCAGGATCCGCTGCGCCGCCTGGTCGGTCATCCTCGGGACCTGTCGCCACGCCGGCGGACGGTCACGGTGCAGACGATGGTCGCGCTCGGTGCGGTGTACGGCGGTTACTTCGGTGCGGCGCTCGGGGTGATGCTGGTGGCCGGGCTGGCCCTGGTGCTGGACGCGACCCTGGCGCGGGTGAGCGCGATCAAGAACCTGCTCTCCGCGGTGGTGGGGTGCACGACGCTCGTGGTGTTCGCCCTGTTCGGCCCCTTGAACTGGGCGGCCGTCGCGGTGGTCGCGCCGGCCACCCTGATTGGGGGGTACGCGGGCGCCCGGCTCGTCCGCCGGCTGCCGTCGGTGGTGCTCAAGACGGTGATCGTGGTGTTCGGTACGACGATCGGCCTCTACCTGCTCTGGCGCGCCCTGAACTGACGGGCGCCCGACGCCAAGATCCGCGCAACTTCAGGGATAGTGCTGCCTCCATCAGCGTTGAGGCAGCAGTTTCCCCGAAAGTGCGCGGATCTTGGAGACGAGCCTGCGGTCAGTACGCCTCGCCTACCGGCTCCTCGGCGGTGTTTTCGGCACTCGCGGCGGCGCGGTTCCAGCGGGACCAGAGGACCCGCTCGCCGTAGCCGGCGGCCATCACGTGCGCGAAGGCCAGGTAGACCAGCACACCGACGGCGAGCACCCCGAAGCCGACCCAGAACGGCAGCGACAGCGACTGCTCGGCGAGCTTGCCGGAGATGATCGGTGCCGGCGCGGCGGCACCCCAGCGGACCAGGTTGAACGCGCCGGTGGCGACGCGCCGGTCGTTGGAGCCGAGGCCGAGCGCCAGGTCGGTGAGGTTGGCGTTGGCCAGCCCCATGCAGAGCCCGGCGAGCACCAGCACCACGAGCGCCTCGGCGGTGCTGGTGGAGGTGGCGAAGAGGACCATGCAGACCAGCAGTCCGGCGATGGCCACGCCGACGGTCTGTACCGCGCCGATGCGGTGGGCCAGCCGGTGACCGATCACCATGATGCCGGCGGCCAGGCCGAGCCCCCAGCCGGTGAACGCGAGCCCCAGCGGGATGACGTCCAGGCCGAGGAAGAGCGGCGTGTAGCCGAGCACCACGAAGAACACGAAGTTGTACGCGGCGGTGACCACGCAGAGGGCGATGAACGCCGGCCGGCGGTAGGTGGCGAAGATCTGGCCGACGCGTACCGGGGCCTGCCGGTTGGTGGGCTCGCGGAGTTTGCGGGAGGCCACGCCGAGGGCGAGGACCATGAAGACGCCGCAGACGAAGAACGGCAGCCGCCAGCTGACCTCGCCGAGCAGGCCACCGATGAGCGGTCCGACGGCGAAGCCGAGACCCAGGGCGGTCTCGAAGAGGCCCACCACCCATTCCCGGTCGACGGCCAGGTTGACCAGGACGACCATGGCGGTGGCGAAGAACATCGCGTTGCCCAGCCCCCAGACGCCGCGCAGCACTGACAGCTGCACGATGTTGTCGCTGAACGAGGCGAGGATCGCGGCGAGGCCGACCACGGAGACGCCGGTGATGAGCACCGGCTTGAAGCCGAACCGGCCGCTGGCCAGCGTCGCCGGGATCATGCCAAGGGCCATGACCGCGATGTACGCGGTGAAGAGCAGCTCGACCTGCCAGGCGGTGACCCCGATCGCCTCGCCGATGGCGGGCAGGATCGGGTCGACGACGGCGATGCCGGCGATGGCGAGGAAGGCCACCAGCGTGGTGGCGTAGATGGCACTGCGGTTCGGTTCGGAACGCCGATCCACTCCGACTCCTCAGATAGCTGTATCGTACAGGTACTTATTCTGTATCATACAGCTATGAGCGACGACCATGACGAGAGCACCCTCGGCCAGATCGAGACCGAGGTGGCCCTGCTGATGCGCTTCGGCGAGGCCACCCGGCGGGCCACCGGCACCGCCGAGCACCGGGTGCTGGACCGCGCGGCGTACGTCATCCTGCGCCACCTGGCCGACGCCGGCCCGCAGAACGTCTCGGCGCTCGCCGCCCGACTCAACCTGGACGGCTCGACAGTCACCCGGCAGGTCTCCGCGCTTCAGCGCGACGGTCTGATCACCCGTACGCCGGACCCGTCCGACGGCCGCGGCACTGTCATCTCCCCCACCCCGGCCGGTCTGCAACGGATGGCCGCCGTCCAGGCCGCCCGCACCCGGCTCTACGGCGACATGCTGGCCGACTGGAGCCCCGAGGACCGCTCCACCCTGGCCGCCCTACTGGGCCGCCTGAACCAGGCCCTGATCAACCGCAACCGCCCCCGCTAACCCAGCCGCCCCCGCTAACCCAGCCAGGTGGCGTGGCTCCCGTCGCCGAATCCGCCAAGATCGCGCAAGATCCTTGTTGTAGTGGCATCCCGCGCGGTCCGACACCACTACAACAATGATCGAGCATGATCTTGGCGGCAAAGCCGGCAAAACCGGCCCGGGCCGCCGGAGGCGCCAGCCCACCAGGCCCCGCCACGGCCATCGGTGAGGCCAGGCTGCGCCTGAATCGTCTGTGACATCAGCTCTACAGCGTCCGGCGGAGACACCACACGGCCGCCACGCGGAACAGGTACGCCCGAGCACCGACCGACGTCGGCGCCCGGGCGTACCCGAGGTCAGGCGACCGGTTCGCGGGCCGAGTCGGCGTCGCGGTCGGTGCCCGGGGTGACCCGGGGGTCGCCCTCGTCGGCGAAGTAGTCGTCCGGCTCGGTGCCGTCGACTCCTTCCCCGACCTTGGCGGCCCGCAGCGCCAGCGTCACCAGCGCCGCCACGGCCAGGTTGACCGCCACCGCCACGATGCCGACGTAGATCGTCCGGGTGGTGTCGAACCCGAACTCCGACAGCGGGAACGCCGAGCCGCCGAAGTGCTTCCGGGTCGGGCTGGCCACCTGGTAGAGCATCCACATGCCCAGCCCCATGCCGGCCACCCAGCCGACGATCAGACCGGTGCGGTGGAACCAGCGGGTGTAGAGGCCCAGCGCCACCGCCGGCAGCGTCTGAAGGATGATCACGCCACCGATCAGCTGGAGGTCGATGGAGAACTGCGGGTCGAGGAAGACAATGCAGGCCACCGCACCGACCTTCACCACCAGCGAGGTGATCTTCGAGACGTTCGCCTCCTGGGCCGGAGAGGCGTCCCGCTTCAGGTACTCCTTGTAGATGTTGCGGGTGAACAGGTTCGCCGCCGCGATCGACATGATCGCCGCGGGCACCAGCGCGCCGATGCCGATCGCCGCGTACGCGACGCCGGCGAACCAGTCCGGGAACTGCTGGTCGAACAGCACTGGCACGACGGTGTTGTTGTCGACAGTGCCTTCCTTGGCGCCGGGCAGTGGCTTCACCCCGGACGCGATGGCCATGTAGCCGAGCAGCGCGATCAATCCGAGGATCAGGCTGTACGCGGGCAGCGCCGACATGTTCCGCTTGATCACGTCGCGGTTCCTGCTGGCCAGCACGCCGGTGATGCTGTGCGGGTAGAGGAAGAGCGCCAACGCCGAGCCGAACGCCAGGGTGACGTACTGGAGCTGGTTGTTGGCGTTGAGCAGGATCCCATCGTTCGGGTTCTGCGCCGTGGCCTGGAACTTCGCCTCGGCGGCGTCGAAGATGCTGCCCCAGCCGCCCAGCTTCTGCGGTAGCCAGATCACCGCGACCAGGATCACCACGTAGATCAGGGCGTCCTTGACGAACGCGATCAGCGCGGGCGCGCGCAGCCCCGACTGGTACGTGTACGCCGCCAGGATCGCGAACGCGATGATGATCGGCAGGTGCCGGGCCAGCGCGCTATCGCCTGTCACCCCCATCGTCTTGAGCACCGCCTCGATGCCGACGAGCTGCAACGCGATGTACGGCATGGTGGCGACGATGCCGGTGATCGCGACGAGCAGCGCCAGCACCGGCGAGTCGAACCGGCTGCGAACGAAGTCCGCCGGGGTGACGAAGCCGTGCCGGTGCGAGACCGACCAGAGCCGGCAGAGCACCAGGAACACCAACGGGTAGATCACGATGGTGTACGGCACGGCGAAGAAGCCCATCGCGCCCGCGCCGAACACCAACGCCGGCACCGCCACGAAGGTGTACGCGGTGTAGAGGTCACCGCCGACCAGGAACCAGGTGATCCAGCCGCCGAAGCTGCGCCCGCCCAGCCCCCACTCGTCCAGGTGCGCCATGTCCTTCGGTGCCCGCCACCGCGCGGCCACGAAGCCCATCACGCTGACCAGGAGGAACAGCAGGGAGAAGACGATGATCTCGGTGAGATGGTCGCGCCACATCAGCGGCCTCCCCGCTTCTTCGTCATCTGGTAGACCAACGTGGTGGTGCCGACGCCGAGCAGGATGAAGGCCAGTTGCAGCCAGTAGAAGCGCGGGAAGCCGAAGACCCGGGGCGAGTCGCCATTGAAGAACGCCGGGATCAGCGGCACCACGATGGGGATGAAGAGCAACCAGTTCCAGGGGCTGTGGTCCTTAGCCCTGGTCGGCGCCGTGGGCGGCGCCTCCGGTTCGGGTGCAGCCATCTGACACACCTCCGGGGAGTCGTGGCTCTCGATGTAACGGCCGGAGGCTACGACTCTGTGATGGCGGTCACCTGACCCGTTCGGAAGGTGCTGCGCCGAACGGCCGGCCGGCTGCGCCGAACGGCGCGGCCGACCGGCCCTACCAACGAAGGGTGCGGCGGCTCAGTCGAGGCTGGCGAGGTGGGCGGTGTCGTTGACAGTGCGCACTGCCACGCCGCCGTCGGGCCACATGTCGAGCACCGAGATGCCGGCCGCGTCCAGGAAGAGCCGGTGCAGGAAACCGTCGCCGGCCGCGAGGGCGTCGCGCAGCATCAGCTTGATCGGCGAGACGTGCGAGACGACCACCACTGTCTCACCGGGGTACGCGGTGAGCAGCCCCGAGATGACGCGGTGCGCGCGTTCGGCGACCTGGGTGAACGACTCCCCGCCCGGTGGCGCGATCCGGGGTGAGGCGAGCCAGGCGTCCATCTCCCCAGGCCACTGCTGGCGCACCTCGGCGAAGGTGCGCCCCTCCCACTGGCCGAAGTCGCACTCGATCAGGTCGTCCTCGGTGCGGACCGGCACGTCGCCGCCGAGCGCTTCGGCGATCGACGCCGCGGTGGCCGTACACCGGGACAACGGTGAGCTGAGCACGGCCGCGACGGACGGGGCCAGCTCGGCCACCCGGGTGCCGGTGGCGCGGACCTGGGCGCGGCCACGCTCGGAGAGCGGCACGTCGCCGCGCCCGGAGTAGCGCCGCTGCTCGGTGTACGGGGTCTCGCCGTGCCGGACCAGGATCAGCCGGGTGGCGGTGAAGGTCGGCCGTGGCTCCCAGGAGGCCGGCGCGGTCGCCGGGTCACTGCCGATGATCGGGGCGGCGGGCGTCGTCGAGGGCTGGCCGGCAGCCGGCGTCGTCGCAGGACGGGCGGGGGCCGCAGTCGCCGGGGGACGACCCGCGGCGGCGTCCATGGCGGCGTTGGCGAGGGCGTCGGCGTGCCGGTTCTGCTCGCGCGGAATCCAGCTGAACCGGACCGCGCTGAACCGGCCCACCAGCGCGGCGGCCTGGGCGGCGAGGGGGCGCAGGCCGGGGTGCTTGATCTGCCACCGGCCGCACATCTGCTCGACCACCAGCTTGGAGTCCATCCGGACGTCCACCTCGGCGGCGCCCAGCTCGGCGGCGGCGGTCAACCCGGCGATCAGGCCCTGGTACTCGGCGACGTTGTTGGTGGCAGTGCCGAGCGACTCGGAGCGTTCGGCGAGCACCTCGCCGGTCTCCGGGTCGCGGACCACCGCGCCGTACCCGGCGGGGCCGGGGTTGCCCCGGGACCCACCGTCGGCCTCCATGGAGACCACGCGCGGCGCCACGACCTACAGGCCCGACTCGTTGGTGCGGACCATGATCCGTCGGCAGTCCTCGCAGCGGACCACGTCGTCGGGGGCTGCCTTGCGGATCCGGGCCAGGTCGGCGCCGGACAGGTCCAGGCGACACCCGCCGCAGCGGCCCCCGGTGAGCAGCGCGGCACCCAACCCGGTGTCCTCGCGGATCTTGTCGTAGAGGTTGACCAGATCGCTGGGGAGGTCGGCGGCGAGCGGCTGACGGGCGCCCCGCTTGAACTCCTCCTCCTTGGCGATCTCGGCCAGCGCTTCGTCGCGGCGCTGCTCGGTCGCGGCCCGCTTGTCCCGGGTCTCGGCCAGCCGCTGCTCCACGCCGTCCAGTACGCCCTGCGCGGTCTCCCGCTGCTCCATCAGCTCCAGCTCGGCGTCCTCCAGGTCGCCCTGGCGGCGCTTGAGCGAGACCAGCTCGTGCTGGAGCGCCTCCAGCTCGCGGGCCGGGCCGGTGCCGGCGGCGAGCCGGTTCTCGTCCTTCTCCTTGCGGGCCCGGACCTGCTCGACGTCCTTCTCCAACCGGGCGATGTCCCGGTCCAGGTCGTCCACCGCCACCTGGGCGCGGACCCGCTCGTCCTCCATCGACGACAACTCCCGGGCCAGCGACTCCAGCTCGGCCCGCTCGGGCAGCGACCGCCGACGGTGGGCGAGCTGGGCGAGGTTGGTGTCGATCGCCTGGAGGTCGAGCAGGCGGCGCTGCACCTTGGGGTCAGCCTTCACGGTCGGGCTCCTTGTCGTCCACAGCGGGTGCGGCGGCGTGCACGGTCCACGGGTCGGTGTCCAGGTCGGACACCAGCGTCTCGACGTCCAGCGCCTCCCGGAGGAAGGCGGCCAGGTCGTCCAGCCACGGTCGTTCGGTCGCCCAGTGGGCGGCGTCGATCAGGGCGGGACCATCGGCGGCGAGGTGCTCGCCGGCCGGGTGGTGCCGCAGGTCGGCGGTGAGGAACGCGTCCACCCCGGCGGCGGTCGCGGCGCCGAGGAAGCTGTCCCCCGACCCGCCGCTGACGGCGAGGGTACGAACCATACGCCCGGGATCCCCCGCCGCGCGAACTCCCCAGGACGTGACGGGGAGCACCGCTGCCGCGTGCCGGGTCAGCTCGGCGAGGGTCATCGGCTGGGGCAGCTCGCCGATCCGGCCGAAACCCCTGTCGTCGCCGTGGGCGGGCGAGCCGGGCGCGGGTCGTTGAAGTGGGCGCAGACCGGTGAGCCCGAAGCGGGCGGCGAGGGCGTCGGAGACGCCCGGGGAGGCCACGTCGGCGTTGGTGTGCGCCGCGTAGAGCGCCACCCCGGCCCGGATCAACTGGTGGATGATCCGCCCCTTGAAGGTCGTCGCGGCGACCGAGGACACCCCGCGCAGCAGCAACGGGTGATGCGAGACGATCATGTCCGCGTCGGCGGCGAGGGCTTCGTCGACCGTCTCGGGCACCACGTCGACCACGCAGAGCACCCGGCGGACCGGGGTGGCCGGCTCGCCGAGCACCAGGCCCACCCGGTCCCACTCCTCCGCCCAGACCGGCGGAAAGCGCCGTTCCAGCGCGGCCACCACGTCGCTGACTGTGGGGGCGGATCCGCTTGTGCTCACGGCGGGCCAGCTTACCGGCGTCGGGGCGGCCGGGCGGTGACACCCGGCCCGGCCGCGTCGGTTGGAAGATCTGCCGGACGCGCTAGGCGGCGGTCCAGGAGACGGTCTGCAATGCGGCCAGCGGCATCGCCCAGGGGAAGGCGTGCAGGTGCTGTTCCCCCGTCCCGGGCGGGTGCAGAGCGATCACATCGTCGCCGAAGAGCACCGTGACCCCCCACTCGGCCAACCGGGCCACCCCGGCACGAAACGCCGGGTGGCAGGCCATCGCCGCGTTGGTGTACGGCACCGCCACGATGGGGACGCCCTTGCCCTGGGCCTCGACCAGCAGCCCGAGCGCCAACGTGTCGGTGATCCCGGCCGCCCACTTGTTGACCGTGTTGACGGTGGCCGGGCAGACGATCATCGCGTCGGCGGGCGGCAGCACGTCCGGGTCACCGGGGTTCTTGTAGTGCGTCCGCACCGGGTGGCCGGTCTGCCGAATCAGGGCCGACTGGTCGATGAACTTCGCGCCGTCCGGCGTGGTGATCACGCAGACGTCCCAACCGTCCTGTTGGGCGAGGTCGACCAGACGACCGACGTGCCGGGCCAGCGGCGAACCGCAGGCGATGACGTAGAGCACCTCGCGGTGCCCGCTGTTGTGCGCTGCACCGGCCATCAGACCGGCTCCGCGCTCATACCCCTACTCCCATGTGCTCAGCCAACTCCGCTACCGGAGAAGGCGGCGCACCACGTGTGCGACGGAGGATGTCGGACATCACCTCGTGCGCGATCGGCCGGCAGCGGATCTCCGACGGGGCGAGCCGATCACCGAGCAGCAGCATCTCGCCGGCGTTCGCCACGTCGCCTATCTGGGCGTACCCGCGGGCGATGTCGAGCAGGTGGTGGGCGCGGCGCTCGGGCAGCAGCGCGTTGAAGGCGGGCTCCGCGATGCGCAGCTGGTGCACCTCCACGGCCCGCCCCCCGTCGCCAAGCTCCACCGCGGCTGCGGCCCGGTGCAGCTCGACATTGGTCGGGCCGAACGACGTCCAGTAGTGGTTGTGGTCGCCGCCGAGCAGGGTGGCGGCCTCCTGCGCGCAGTTGATCAGGTCGTCGACGCTGGCCGAGTCACCGATGCGGGACGCCGCCATCGCCCCCTGGAGCAGCAGCATCCCGTAGACGGAGAGGCGGGCCGGCGAGACCTCGTTGCTCCCACCCGGCGCCAGCCGGTTGGCGATCTGGACGTTCAGCTCCAGCGCGGGGCGGGCCCGCCCCATCGCGACCAGGGCGTTGCACACCCGGGTGGTGGCGATCCCGGCGAGCAGCGGGTCGTCGGCCCGCTGGGCCACCGCCATCGACCGGTCGGCGGCCAACCAGGCGAGCTCGCACTCGCCGAGCTTGCGCAGCACCGAGGAGGCGATCTGGTAGACCTGGCCGAGCAGGTGGGCCGCCTCGGCGGCCTGCTCACCGCCGTAGGCGGCGTCGGCCGCCTGGGCGTCGCGCAGCAGCTTCGGCAGCGCCCGGGTGAGCATCCCGTAGCGGCCGTACTGGTAGGTGAGCCAGGCGTGGTTGACGGCCTTGCGCATGTCGTCCATCGGCGGCGGGTACGGCGCCGCGTCGAAGTACGCGCTCATCGAGTCGTAGCGTTCCAGCGCCGCCCGGATCTCCTGCACCTCGACCTGGTCGATGCAGTTGAGGGCGTCGGCGCGCCGCTCCGGATCCTTGCCCATCAGCAGCTGGACGTCCATCTGGAGGATGTCGGCGATCTCGTAGAGGACGGAGAACTTGTCCAACCGCCGGACGCCGCGTTCGACCTTGTCCACCCAGCTCTTGGACTTGCCCAGCCGGTCCGCGAAGACCTGCTGCGACATCTTGCGTCGCCCCCGCCAGTAGGCAACTCGCCGTCCTATGGGTAGCTCGTCCATCTCCCCATCCTCCCCTGCCACCGACGACCAATCGAGTCGGGGCGATGTCCGCGGGTGCGGCGACTGCCGTTCACTTTCAGGTTTTGCCTGGTCGCACAGGATGTACGTCAGCCGTACAGCCAGTCCTCGTACTTTTCGTGCAAGTTGCACGAGCCGTTCGTCAACCTCAACGATCGTGGGTTACGGCAGTGACGGTGCTCGACATGCGACCTGGCGAACGCCGGGCCCGACGAGAGGAGTTGGCACACATGTGGGGGAATGTCGTACCGCGCGTTGCCGAACTGTCGCCGCTGGAGCGGGTCCGGCTGCGCCGGGTCGCCATCCGGTACGCCGTACACGGTTGGGAGGTCACCCCGGGTGCCTGTCTGGCCCGCAGCCGCTTCGTCTGCGGCCGGGCCGGCTGTCCCACAGTGGGCTGCCACCCCGCCCTGGAGAACTGGGAGCTGGCCGCCAGCGCCGACCCGGCCCGGGTGGCGACCTGGTGGCGGAGCCGACCACACGGGGTGTTGCTGCCCACCGGCCGGGCCTTCGACGTGCTGGAGGTGCCCGCCCACCTCGGCCGGCACGTGCTCGACGCGGTCCAGATCCACCCGGCCGGCACCGGCGTACGCGGGCCGGTGCTGGTCACGCCCACCGGGCGGTGGATGTTCCTGGTCCGCCCCGGCGATCCGCTGCGGCCGGAGCTGGAGCACTGCTTCCACGTGGTCCGGCACGGGCCGGGCTCGTGGATTCCCGCGCCGCCCACCCGGCTGCCGGAGGGCACGGTCCGTTGGGCGGTCGCCCCGGAGCAGGCGCGCTGGCAGCTTCCGGATTCGTACCTCGTGCAGAACACGTTGATCGGGGCGCTGCGCGCCGCCGGGGTGACCCTCGCCCCCGATCTGCTCCCCGGTCACCTGCCGCTGCCCCGACGAGGCATGTGAAACCGGCCCGGTTGACGATTCGATCCGGTGCCCGACAGCGTCGCCGAGGCGTCGGTCCTCGTTGACAGGGGGACGGTGCGAACGCGCGCCACGAACGGGGGAACGATGTCCACCAACGACAGAGCGGCTCACCCCGGCGGCACCGAGCCGCCCCGGCGCAGCCACCCGGGGCGCCGCTGGGCCGGCACCCGACCGTCCGGGTCCCGCCCCGGCCGCCCACGCCCCACCGGCTCCCGCCCAGCCGGCACCCACCGCCCCCTCCGCTAGTCGGTCAGGGGGAGGTCGACGGAGTGGTGCTGGCGGGCGTTGTCGGTTATCGCGGCATGGGTGTGGTCGTCCAGGCGGGCGAGCCAGTTGAGGCCTGGGGTGCCCATGGCTAGGGCGGCGGTGGCGTACGCGTCGGCCACCCCGAGGTCGGTGCCGACCACCGTCACCGAGCGCAGCCCACTGGCCGGTGCGCCCCGGCGCGGGTCCAACACGTGCCGGCCCCGCTCGTACACGCCGGACGTGGCCACGGCCAGGTCGGTTCCGCTGAGCACCAGGCAGGCCGCCATCGCGTCCCACGGGTGCCGGATGCCGATGCGCCACGGCTCGCCGGACGGCGACAGGCCCCGCACCCGTACGTCGCCGCCGGCGTTCACGCAGTGGTTCACGGCACCGGCGGCGACGAGGCGGTCCGAGGCGACCTGAGCGGCCCAGCCCTTGACGTAGCCGGACGGGTCGAGCCGACCGGTGGCGTACGCGTCGAAGAACCCGTCGGTGGCGCCCCACAGGTCGGCGCAGGTCTCCAGCACGTACCGCAGGTCCGCTGACGCCTCGGAGAGCAGCACCTCACCCCGGTCGAAGCGGCATACCTCGCTGTCCGGCTTGTAGGTGCTGAACCGCGCGTCCACCTCGCGCATCCAGGCGAAGACCTCGTCCGCCAGCTCGCGCAACGTCGCCAACGGCAGGTCGTCGGCGAGGTCCAGGGTGATCGCCGTACCCATGATCTGTTCGACCCGGCACAGCCCGGGTCGGGTCAGCGTGGCCCGCACGTCAGAATGCCTGCTCGATGGCGGACCGCAGCGACTGCTTGTAGGAGTTGCTGGTCTCGGTGGCACCGGAGACGGTGTTGAGGTTCCCGTTCTGCTTCTGCACCACCTCGCCGCCCCTGCCGTCGTAACGGTTGCGGACGTCGCCGCTGTGGATGTCGGATTCACCCCCGCTGGGCAGCGACAGCGCGACGGCCTCGACGATGCGGTTACCCGAGACGACGATCTGCACCTGCACGTACCCGTACTCGTTCTCGAAGCCGTTGCCGGTGACCCGGCGGGTGGTCGACTGGGGTGCCTTGGTGGTGGTCCGCGGAGCGCTGGGGGCCTTCGTCGTCCTGGTGCCCGACGGGCGGGCGGTGGTCTTGCCGGGCTTGGGCGACGTCGACGGCTTGGCGCTCTCCGACGACGTCGGCGTGCCGCCGGCCGGGTCGGTGCCCGGCGCATCCGCGAGGGCGCCGGGGTCGGTGCCCGCCCCGGAGGGGTTGACCGGCTGCGCGGTCGGCAGGTTCTGCGCGACCTGGCTGGTGCCTGGCGAGCCCTTGAACACCACGAGCGCGGTGGTGCTGGCGGCCAGGCCGGTGATCGCGAGGAGCGCGCGACGCATGGGGATGCCCTTCCTACAGCTCGAACGTGGCCAGGTGGATCTGCCGTCGGGGCACGCCGGCCCGCCGCAGCGCCCGCACCGACTGTTCCACCAGACCGGGTGGACCGCACAGGTAGACGTCGCGCCGGGCCACGTCGGGCACCAGTTGCCGCAGCCCGTCCGGGCTCATCAGCTGGCGGGGGCCGGGGTCGTCGCGCGAGCCGATGACGTACCAGACGGAGGTGTCGCGTTCCTGGGCCAGCCAGTCCAACTCGCGGCTGAGCAGCACGTCGGCCGGTGTGCGGGCGCGGTAGATCAGCGCGGCGCCCGGCGGCAACTCCTCCAGCATGGCCCGGATCGGCGTGATGCCGCTGCCACCGGCGATCAGCAGAGCCCGCTCCCGGAGCCGGTGCGCGGCGGTGAAGGTGCCCGACGGGCCTTCGGCCCAGACCCGGGTGCCCGGTTCCAGGTCGCGCAGGTCGGCGGTGTGGGTGCCGACCACCTTCACGGTGACCCGCAACCAGCGGCCGTTGGCGGCGGCCGAGACGGAGAACGGGTGCGACTGCCACCAGCAGCCCCGGGTGAGGAACCGCCAGCGGAAGTGTTGGCCGCCGAGCATCGCGAGCCGGCCGAGCCGCTCCCCGGTGAGGTAGATGGAGATGGTGTCGGGGCTCTCGGCGACCACGTCGGCGACCCGCAGCTTGTAGCGCAGGTTGAATGCCAGCGGCGCGATCACGCGGCCCCAGAGCAGGGCGGCGATCACCAGCAGGTAGAGCGCGATCCAGCCGGTGCGCACCGGGCCGGGCTTGTACAGCTGCGCGCCGTGGGTGAACTGGTGGCCGAAGCCGAGCAGCAGGATCAGGTAGCTGGACAGGTGCAGCAGGTGCCACAGCTCGTAGGGCAGTGCCCGCCGGATCGCCCGGATGCTGCTGAACCCGACAAGCATCATGATGCCGGTGGCGACGAACGCCGAGACCATGTCCTCGTAGTCGCCGAGCAACGTGCCGACCTCGGCGAGGATCGACTGGTTACGCAGGTCGGCGTAGCCGACCAGGATCAGCGACATGTGCGCCAGCACGGTGACCAGCAGGGTGGCGCCGATGTCCCGGTGCCAGCGGGCCATGTGCTCGCCGCCGATCCACCGTTCCAGCACCGGCAGTCGGCTCATCATCAGCACCTGCACCAGCAGCAGGTAGCCGGCGACCAGGCCGGTGATCCGGCCGGCCGAGGTGACCGTGGCCGCGGTGCTGCGCAGCGATCCGGCCGGGGTGCCCAGCCACCAGGGCAGCACGCTGGCGAGCAGGCCGACCAGGAGCAGCACGCCCAGCAGCCGTCGGCCGCCGGGCCCGCGCCGGTCCGGGATCTGCGGGGGTACGGGCGCAGCCGACCGGCCGCCGTGCCGGGACGAGGTCCCGGTACGACGGCCGGCGGCGTGGGTGTGCGAATGCGTCACGCGTACAGCTTCATCGGGGCGTACTTCTGGCGGGGGAAGACCTTGTCGACCTCCGCGTTGGTGAGCCCGAACCGGCCCTGCGCCACCGCGCCGTAGACGTTGAACATGTTGTTGTACTCCGGCACGTCACCGGAGTCCAGCTTGTCCAGACCGTTCCAGGTGCCCAGCAGCGAACCGGCCAGCTTCTTACCGGACAGCAGCGTGACCACGCCGCCGTGCCCGTGGTCGGTGCCGTTGTTGTTGGAGCCGACCCGACGGCCGAACTCGCTGGACACCATGATCGTCACGTCGGCGGCCTTCGGGCCGAGGTCGGTGAAGAAGGCGGCCATCGCGCTGGCCAGCTCGTTCAGCCGGCGGTACAGCTGGCCGCCCTCGCGGGTGCCCTGGTTCTCGTGGGTGTCGTAGCCACCCATGCCGACAGTGGCGACCCGCACGTTGGCGCCGCCCTTGATCAGCTGGGCGAGTTGCTGGAACGCGTTGCCGACGCCCTCGTACTTGACGCCCTCGGCGGGCTGGTACGGCTTGGCGGCGAGCTTCTGGGCGGTAGCCAGCGCGCCCATGCCCTCCTGCACGGCCTCCTCGACCGGGTGGTTGATCCCGGTGAAGAGCCCCTTGATGGCCTTCTCGGTGGCGGCCCGGAACCGCTCGTCACCGTTGAGCCGCAGCGAGCCGACGTTGTTCAGCGACAGCGCGCCGTTGTTGCCGACCAGCGAGCGGGGCAGCGTGCTGCCGATGCCGACGCTGCGGAACGCGGTGCCCTTGCCCAGGTTGTCGACCAGACCGTCGAGCCAACCCCGGCCACCGGTCTCGTTGGGCAGCCCGCCCAGGTTGCAGGCGTCCGCGGCCTGGAAGTGGCTGCGGGACAGCCGCTCGTCGGAGACCGCCGGGATGAAGCCCAGCTGACCGGCCGTGAGCCACTTCTCCAACGGCTTGAACGCGCCGGTCAGCTTGAAGCCGCGGCCCAGGGCCAGCGAGTCGTTGCCGAGCAGCAGGTCGGGCCGGGCCTTGTTGAGCACCGCGTCGTTGTCCGGCGCGATCAGGCTCAGGCCGTCCAGCCCGCCGTAGAGGAAGACGTGGATCAGAGTGCCGGTCTTGGTCGCCGCGAACGACGCCGAGGTGGTGACGAACTGGGCGGTGGCCAGCGCGGTGGCGGTGGCTGCGGCACCGGCGACGAAGGTCCGCCGGGTCACGCCGCGACCGTCCTGCTGGGCCTCCTCCAGGTTCTCCAGGGTGCGGTACCTGTCGAACTCGGCGGCGTTCTCGGCGGCGACGATGTCCGCCTCAGCGCGCAGCAACGCCTCGGCCGGGTTGTCGGCCAGCCGTCGCACGTCGGGGCATTCGGGGTGCAGGGGGAAAGAGTTGTACACAGTCTTCTCCATCGGGTGCCTCACCGGAGGTGGTGCTGGGGGGAAGCGAGGATCGCCCGCGCGACGGCGGTGATGGCCCCGTTGAACGTGGCGTCGACCTTGGTGGTCGTCACCACACCGGCCACGCCGAGGATGAGGTTCTTCTCCCGCGTGCTCAGCTTCTGGCCCACCAGCCGCAGGGAGAGCGCGTCCACGTACGCCCCGGCCGTCGTCGGTGGCTTGGCGACCAGCTTCTCCGGCGCCGTGTACGTGAAGGTGGTCCGGTAGCCGGCGAGGATCTCGCCCGCCTCGTTCCAGCCGTTGACCATGGTGCCGGCCGAGGTCCAGGCGACGTAGACGTCCGGGTAGCCGTCCGGGGTCGGATGACCCATCGGGGACTGGCCCAGCTCGCGCATCTTGTCGTGGATCTGGCGCAGCCCCCGGGCGTACGCGGTGCGCTTGCTGTCGCCGTTGTTGTGCTTCGGCGACGCCTCCGGCGAGACACCCAGGGTGCGGTACGTGGCGACCAGGTACTCCATCGGCCGACGCACCTTCTGACCCACACCGGCCCAGAACTCCGAGGAGCAGAACAGCGTCATCAGGACCGGCTTGATCATGCCCTTGTTGGTGGTGTACGTCTTGGCCAGCCGGTCCACCAGGGACTTCGGCGGGGTGTCCGAGACGAACCGGGTGGCCAGGCTCTGCGCCACGTACTTCGCGGTCGACGGGTGCGTCGCGATGTAGGTGATGTACGCGTCGATCGCCGCTTCGGCCTTCTTCGGGTCGGCCGAGTTGTTCGCGTGGGTGAAGCCGAGGATCTTCACCTTGCCGACGTAGTGCTGCTCGGGGCGGAAGACGTACTTGCCCTTGTCGTCGACACCACGGCCGGTCTGCAGCATGGCGGCCTGCCGGACGTCCGGCTCCTTGTAGCCGCCGTCGACGCCGACCGAGTAGAGCTCGAGGTTCTCCCGGGCGAGGTTCTCGTTGATCGCGTCCTTGCGGGAGTCCTTCTGGTTCAGGTAGATCAGCAGCGCCGGGTGCTTGTTCGCGGCGACCAGCATTTCGGGGTAGCTGCCCAGCGCGTGCTTGCGCACGACGTCCTGGTCGAACGAGTTGCGGTACACCTCGCCGCCGTCGAAGTCGGCGGCGACGTGCAGGAAGTCGTTCCAGAAGTCGACCATCACCTCGAACAGCTGGCGCTTGGACCAGATCTGCCGGGCGATGGTGGCGTCGACCATCTCCCGCTCCGGGTGGGCGTCCTGATCGTTGAGCTTGTCCCGCTGGTCGCGCAACTGCTGCACGGAGAGCTTCTGGGTCGGCAGCTCGGCGAGCTTCAGCTCGCCCTTGCTCGGCTCCAACTTCTCCGGGTCCAGCTGGGCGCGGATCCAGGCGTCCATGCCCTCGCGCTTGATGTCGGCGACCACCGCGGGCGTCGCGCCGAAGGTGGCGCGCCGGGCCAGGTGCAGGATCGGGTCCTTGGCCAGCACCGTCTTCACTGTCACCTTGGTCGCCGCCGCGGCCGCTGCCGGGCCGGAGAAGGTCCGCCCACCGGCCGGCGCGTTCTTCTTCAGCGCCTCACCGGCCCGGGAACCCATGTAGCTTTCGTTCTGCTCGGTGTAGGTACGCACCGTGCTGGGCTGCTGGCCGCTGGGCCGCGCCGCGGTGCCGTCGGTCACCGTGCTGCCGGTCGCGTCGCCGGCCGCCTCGTCGCCGAAGAGGCCACGGATCTGCGGGGTCATGGCGAGCGCCGCGCCACCGGCGACGACGGCGGCGGTGCCGCCGAGGGCCACCATCGCCTTACGTCGGCCGACCTTGCGACCCGGCTCGTTGTCATCGTCGAGGGTGGGCAGTCCGGTGCCGGCGGGTCGTGCCGGGGCCGGACGGCCAAGGCCCTCCGGGCCGACCCACTGCGGACCGCGCGGGGCGGGCGCCGGCTGCGCGGCGTACTGCTCACGCGGGTCGGCCTGCGCGGCGTAGCCGCCCTGGTGGGGGTGGGGCGAGTCGTAGCCGTAGGGCGCCGGCGTGTGGGGGTCGCCGTAGCCGTCAGCGCTGGGGTGCTGATGTCCGTCCCAACCGCGGTCGTCCCGCGGTCGACGTGGTGGCACATTCTGGTCGGCCATGTACCAATCCCGATTTCTGATGAGCGCCGGAAGCTGCTACCGGGCAGGTGCGGCAGGTGCGGCGACTGTTGCCTGAGGGGGTTGCTACGGCAAGGTAACCAAGGCCCCAGGGCCCTTCAAGGTGGCCGGAACCCACTCGTGAGGGCACTTAAGACAGCGCTCAGTGCGACAGCGGCGGCGGGCGGTGGGACGGACCTGCCCGCAGACCTTCCCAGCAGGGCCTACGTGCGGCAGCCGAGCACGGATCGGACCAGGCCGCCGTACGCGACAGTTTCGGCGTCGTTCACCACCAAAGGCAAACTTAAGGTTCAGGTAAGCCGGACGTGAGACGCGCTCGCGTGGAGGAAAAGTAGCAGCAACGGGCGAGCGTGAGCCGCCACCGCAGCGGGTATGCCGCCGAACCGCTGAACGCGTGAGGGGAAGGCAGCGCCATGCTCAGCAAAGAGGATCAGCGCAGATTCGACCAGATCACCCGTCAGCTCCGGGAAAGTGACCCGGCCTTCTTCAACCGGCTGGACCACCGGGCCCGAGCCCGCAGGGGCCGCTACCTGATGTTGTTGACCATCGTGCTGTGGGCGTCGCTGCCGGCGATAGCCGTGTTCGCCGGTCGACTCACCGGCGCGATCTGCGCGGTGGTGCTGGTGGCCAATGCCGCGATCATGTGGCGGTTCCGCCGCCGCTGGACGTGACTGCTCAACCGCTCGACGGGACGGCTCAACCGGTGGACGTGACAGCTCACCTGTCGGCCGGACCGAACGCCCGGTACGCGCGGCGCAACCGTTCGAGCAGTCCCGGCCCACCGATGGCCGGGGCCGGCGCTCCGAGCTGGCGCAGCAGCAGGTCGGTGCCGGTCCCCAGTCGGGGCGGCCGATCCGGCAGCGGCACCGGCGCCGACCAGAACCGGTCCGCCGTATCCGCCAGCGGCGTCGCCGTCAGCCCGGCGAGCGCCCGGGCGGCACCGACCGGTGCCACGGCCTCCACTGTCGACACCGCACCGTCCGGTCCGGACGGTGGGTCGACCGGTGGGGGTGGCGGGGTGGCACCGGTGGTCGCGGCCCGCCGGGCGCGGAGTTCGTCGAGCAACTCCGCGCGGGACCGACCGCGCCAGTGCAGCAGCTCGAACGGGTCCGCGTCGAACGCCTCGGCCAGCAGGTAGAACGTCGCCGCGAGGTGCTTGCACGGCACGGCGAAGTCGGGGCAGTTGCAGCGCTGGGTCAACTCGTCCACGGCGGCCGGGAAGAGCGGCGCACCGGCGGCGGCGAACAGCTCCTCCAACTCGTCGGGGAGGTCCCCGGCGAGCAGCCGGGCGCTGAAGAACGCCTGCCCGGCCAGGTCGTCCTCGATTCGGGACCAGAGCGCCGCCGGGAACGGCTTCAGCGCGATCGACACCTGGTACGGCTGCGGCCGGGAGCCCTGCACCACCGCGTCGACCCGGCCGGGTGTGATGTCGAGCGTGAGCACCTGACCGGCCCGCGCGTAGGACCGACCCCGGGTCAATCGGGTGCCGAGCGCGAACGACTCCAGCACCTCCAGGAAGCGCCGCGACCACCAGGACCTGCCGATCGCGCCCCGGGCACTGCGCGCCCGCAGACCCCCGTCGACCCGACGCGGGCGCCCGTAGTCGGCGAAGTCCGTCACTCCACCACCGCGCCGGCTTCCAGGGCGAACAGGTCCCGCAACTGGCCGGTGGACAACTCGGTGATCCACTGCTCGCCGGTGCCGACCACCCGCTGGGCGAGGCTGCGCTTGTCGGCGATCAGCGCGGCCACCTTCTCCTCCACAGTGCCGGCGCACACGAACTTGCGCACCTGCACCCGTCGGCGCTGCCCGATCCGGAACGCCCGGTCGGTGGCCTGGTCCTCGACCGCCGGGTTCCACCAACGGTCCACATGCACCACGTGGTTCGCGGCGGTCAGGGTCAGCCCCGTGCCGCCG
This sequence comes from Micromonospora saelicesensis, assembly GCF_900091575.1. Taxonomy (GTDB): domain Bacteria; phylum Actinomycetota; class Actinomycetes; order Mycobacteriales; family Micromonosporaceae; genus Micromonospora; species Micromonospora saelicesensis. The sequence continues at coordinate 165,303 of NZ_FMCR01000010.1, read as the reverse complement.
GCCTTGAGGGAGAGGACGAACAGCGGCGGACCCTCCGCCGACTGGAAACGCTGCACCAGGGCGTCCCGCTCGGCCTTGCCGAGACCACCGTGCAGGAACAGCACCTCCCGGCCGAACCGCGCGGACAGGTGACCCCGCAACATCGCACCGAACTCGGCGTACTGGGTGAAGAGCAGTGCCCGCTCCCCCGCCGCCAGCACCTCCTCCAGAATTTCGGTGAGCCGAGCCAGCTTGCCGGAGCGGCCCTCCAGCGGTGAGCCGTCGCGCAGCAGTTGGGCGGGGTGGTTGCAGACCTGCTTGAGGCGGGTCATGGTGGCCAGCACCAGGCCGCGTCGTTCGATGCCGTCGCTGGTCTCGATCCGGGCGAGCATGTCGTCGACCACCACCCGGTACAGCGCGGCCTGCTCCGCGGTCAGGTTGCAGAGCACCTCCATCTCCAGCTTCTCCGGCAGGTCGGAGATGATCGACGAGTCGGTCTTGAGCCGGCGCAACACGAACGGGCCGGTGATCCGGCGGAGCCGCTCGGCGGCCTCGGCGTCGCCGTGCCGCTCGATCGGCTCGGCGAACCGTTTGCGGAACGTCGCGGCCGGCCCGAGCAGACCCGGGTTGGCGAACTGCATGATCGACCAGAGGTCGGCGAGGCGGTTCTCCACCGGCGTACCGGTCACCGCCACCCGCTGCCGGGCGGGCAGCGCGCGAACCGCCTCGGCCTGCCGGGTCGACGCGTTCTTGATCGCCTGCGCCTCGTCCACCACCACCCGGTGCCAGTCGATGCCGGCCAGGTCGGCGGCGTCGCGGGCGGCAACCGAGTAGGTGGTGAGGACCAGGTCCGCGCCGTGCGCGGCCGCCGTGAACTCCGCCCCCCGTGCCCGCTCGGCACCATGGTGTACGTGCACCCGCAGCTCCGGGGTGAACCGGGCCGCCTCCCGCTGCCAGTTGCCGACCAGCGACATCGGACAGACCAGCAGGGTCGGCCCGGCCTCCGGTGCGTCCCCGGCGAGCAGCGCGAGCAGTTGCACCGTCTTGCCCAGCCCCATGTCGTCGGCGAGCACACCGCCCAGGCCCAGTGAACGCAGGAAGGCCAGCCAGGCCAGCCCTCGCTGCTGGTACGGCCGCAGCGTCCCCCGGAAGCCCGGTGGCGGGTCCAGCGGGGTGAGCCGCCGCTCGACCGCGCCGGCGAGCAGGTCGCCCAGCGCCCCGTCGGCGCTCACCTCCAGCACCGGCAGCTCGCCGGTGGCCTCGCCGTCGGCCAGCCCGAGGCGGAGCAGGTCGGCGACGGTCAGCTTGCCCGCGGAGCGGAGCAGGCGCAGCCCGGCCGCGAGCCGCCCCGGGTCCAGCTCCACCCACCGGCCGCGGAGCCGTACCAACGGGGTCTTCGTCTCGGCCAACGCCGCCAACTCCTCGGCGGAGAGCGGCTGGTCACCGAGCGCGATCTCCCAGCGGTAGTCGACCAGGGCGTCCAGACCGACACCGGCATCGGCGCCACCCACAGTGCCCGGCGCGGTGCGGCTGCGCGCTCGCAACCGGGCGCCCAGTCGTGCCGACGGACGCTGCCACCAGGAGGGCAGCAGCACCCCGAAACCGGCCGCGTGCAGCACCGGGGCGCCCGCACTGAGGAACCGGTGCGCCCCCTCGACGTCGAGTTCCATCGCCTCCGGGGCAGCGGTACGCAGTGCGGCGTCCAGGTCCGGCCAGAGCCGACTGGCCCGGCCCAGCTCGGCGAGGAGCGTCTCCTGCGGGCTGCTCGTCCGGCCAGCCAGGCCGCCGAGGGTCTGCGGCGCTCGCCAGATGTCCCCGGCGTCGACGTGCAGGCCGGGTTCGTCCGCGGCCTGCAACCCGAACTCCAACCGCCAGCGCCCGGCACCGATCGACACCGGCGCGCTGTCGGCAGGCACCGGCGCGGGCGCACCGTCGGCGGGCACCGGAACGGGCGCACCGTCGGCGGGCACCGCCCGGGTGGCCAGGATCGGTTCGGTCACCTCGTCGGGGGCTGGTTCCACCAGGCGGAAACTGGCCCGCACCGGGCCACCGGCGGCGTCGCGCTGCCAGGCGTCCAGTTCGGCGGAGAGGGTTGCCAGCCCGGCCGGGTCGATGGTGAAGTCCCGCTGCGGGCCGGCGAGCGCGGCCAGCCAGGCCGGTGCCGGACCACCCGGGCGCAGTCCCCGGGCCAGCGTGGTGGTCGCCAGCGCGGCCCGCGCGGCAGCGTCGGTCAACGCGTCCAGCGCATCCGCTACCACTGCGGCAGCGGTCAGCTCGGGCCCGCCCGAACCGACGGTCGCCGCAGCGGAGGTGGGGGCACTCCCGGCTGGCCCCTGAGCGGCGGCAGCGGTGGACGCCAGCACGGCGGTGGGCGCCGGCAACGCGGCGATGGCTGGCGGCAGGACGGCGGCTCGGGCGGCCGGTGGCAGGGCCAGCGCCAGCGATCGCGCCCAGGCGGCGTCGGTGCCGGTCAGCAGCGGACGCCACACCGCCTGCGCGGGCACCTGCTCAGCAGCGCCTGACGCCCCCGTCGCCCCAGCGCCAGGCGTCTGGTCGGCCGCCGTCGTGCCCGCGCCGGACGTCTGGTCGGCCGTCGTCGTGCGTACGCCGGGGAGGACGCGGCCACGGGTCACCAGGTCGGCGGCGAAGTCGGCCAGTTCGGCGAGGTGCCGCAGGGTGGCCCCGGCCACCGCCGGGATGTCGTCCAGGGCTTGCAGCAGCGACAGGGCGTCGTCCGGGGCGTACACCAGGGTGGGGACCCGCCAGCCGGCCACTGTGAGCCGGCCACGGGACGCAGGTGCGACGGTGGTCCGGATCAGCTCGGGTGAGTCGGTCGGCGCGCCCGCCAGAGTGGGCAGGGTGAGCAACGCGGTGTCCGGCCGGGTCGGCTCGGCGGCGTCGGCGAGGACGGCGGCCAGGTCGGTGTGCCCGGCGGCGAAGGGATGCGGGCGTTCCCGGGCCGGCCGGCCCGAACGCGCAGCGGGAATCGGTGCGGCGCTGTCCTCGGCCCAGACTGCGAGGCCGCCGGTCGAGCTGCCGCCGGGCAACCACAGCCCGTGGATGACCAGCACCTGCTCCCCCTAGTCGCCGCCCGCCCCCAGAATAGGCGGCCCCCCTGACCAGGCGTCCGCACCCACCGCCCCACCTGCGCGATCTTGCAGTTCGTGTCGGCGTTCTGCGAACGGTGCACCTTTTGTCACAACAGAAAGTGCAAGATCGCGGGGCACTGGAGGTGGGAGCGGCAACGGGCTAGCGTCGGCGTCGTGGTCGATCTGCTGGTTCTTGGCGGGCTTGGGGTGGACGTACGTGTTCGGGTGCCCGCGCTGCCGCTCCCGGCTGCCGATTCCCACACCGTCGAGCCGATCGAGCTGCGGATCGGCAACACCGGCGCCGGGGTGGCGTTGGCCGCTCGGGCGCTCGGCCTGCGGGTACTGGTGGTCGACACCCTCGGTGCGGATCCGGCCGGTGAGCTGGTCCGGGCGGCGTTGACCCGGGCCGAGGTGCCGGCGTTGCTGGCCGAGCACCGGGGCGGCACCCGCCGGTCGGTGAACCTGGTGGACCCGGGCGGGCGGCGCACGTCGCTGTACGACCCGCGCCCATGGCAGGGCGGTCCACCGTTTCCCGCCACCGAGTTGGCCGCACTGATCCGCGACGCCCGGCACGTCCACCTCTCGATCATGGATTGGGCGGTGCCGTTGCTGTCCGCCGTGCGGGCCGCCGTTCCGACGGGCGTGGCGCTCTCCACCGACCTGCACGACTGGGACGGTGAGAACACCTACCATCAGCCGTTCGCGGAGGTCGCCGACCTGGTTCTGCTGAGCGGGGTGCGGTTGGGCGACCGGGCCGCGTCGCTCGCCGGCACGCTGGCGCCCCGAACGGTGGTGGTGACCCGCGGGGCGGACGGCGCCGAGCTGTACCCGGGCGACGGCACGGCGGTGCCCGTGCCGCCCGCCGTCCCGGAAAAGCCGGTGGTGGACAGCAACGGGGCGGGCGACGCCTTCGCGGCCGGCCTGATCGCTGCCCGGCTGCGCGGAGAGCCACTGGCGCGGGCCGCCCGGTACGCGGCGAGGGTTGCCGCTGCGGCCTGTACGCATGACGGGATGGAGTACCCGCCGGGCCTGTTGCCCACCGGTTGACGGCCGGCGGCGTGCGCCGACCCGGGGCTCAGAGCGCGCCGGCCTCGCCGTCGGTCAGCTCGCGCAGGATGTCGGCGTGGCCCGCGTGCCGGGCCGTCTCTTCGATCATGTGCACCAGAATCCAGCGCAGCGACACCTCACCGAGCTGCGGGTGCGGCACCACGTGGTCGAGGTCGATGCTCGCGGCGACGGCCCGGGAACGGGCGCAGGCCCGCTCGTACGCCTCGGTGAGCCCGACGATGGTTTCCTGGTCGCTCAGCGTGAAGCTGGCGACCGCGTCCTCCTCGGAGGTCAGGTAGACGTCGCCGGGCTCGGGGGCCAACAGGGTCGGGAACCAGTTCCGCTCGACCAGGGTCAGGTGCTTGACCAGCCCGGCGAGCGTCGTCGCCGACGGCACCAGCCGGCGGCGGGCGTCGGCGTCGGAGAGACCGCGCAGTTTGCGCAGCAGCACGGCCCGGTGGAAGTCGAGAAACGAGGTCAGGACGGCGCGTTCGTCGCCGGTGCGGGCGAGCACCGGACCGAGCGTGGGATCGATCGTCTGCTCCATCCGCCGACCCTAGCCACGGGCACCGCGCCCCGCTGCCCCGCTATCCGCTGCGGGCGGGCGCTACGCCGGGCAGGATGGGCGCATGGCTTCATCCGTGCAGATCCTTCTCGTCGGCGGCACGGCGGACGGGCAGACCATCACCGTCGAACTGGACAGCAACGGCCGTCCGCCGCTGACCCACCACCACCTCGGCTCCGGTGGGCTGGCCGACGCGCAGATCTACGAGTTGGAGACCGCACGCGAGGAGGCCCGCGAGTGGCGCTACCGGTGGACCGGCCCGGCGGTGTGACCCGCCCGGCTCAGACCCGGGTGAGGGCCTGGCCTCGCAGGCTCTCCAACACGCCGCGGGTGACCTCCGAGGTGCCCCGCGCCTGATCGCACACCTCCGCCACCCGTCGTGCGGTGGCCTCGGCGCGTTGCTCCCGCTCGTCCCAGAGTCGGTCGACCTCGGCCAACAGTGGCCCCTCGACCTCCCGCTCCACGCCGCGTAGCGCCGGCACGCCGAGTCGTTGGGCCAGGTCGAAGACCTTGCCGGCGTACGGCAGGGGCAGGAACGGCGTACCGACCATCGCCGCGAAGATCAGGAAGTGCAGGCGCATGCCGACGACCAGGTCGAAGTGGCGCATGAGCCCCAGCACCTGCTGCGGAGAGTAGGTGCCGTGCAGGATGCGACCCCGCTCGGCGGCGACCATGTGCGACAGCACTCCGTGGGAGTGCCGGATGTCGTCGCGCTCCATCGGTACGAACAGCACGTACGCGTCGATCCGGTGCACCAGGAAGTCACCGATCTGGGCCAGCAACCGGTGGTAGCCGTCCACGTCGAGGCGTTCGGCGGCCCGGCCCGGCTCCCGCACGCTGATCCCGACGAGGCGCTTACCGACCGGCACACCCTCCTCGGCCAGCAGGTGGGCCGGGAACTCCTCCGGTTGCAGGAGGAACGCCGGGTCCGCGGTGACCGTGATCGGGTTGAGCAGACCGGCCTCCTCCAGCACCATCCGGGACTCCTGGTCCCGGACTGTCACCTGGGTCGCGCTGGAGAGCGTTTCCCGGACCATGCCGGTGTCCACCCCGTCGCTGAGCGGCCCGACCCCCACCGCGTACGTGATCAGCGGCAGGCCGCGTTCCTGGGCCACCCGGACCACCCGCAGGTAACGGCGGGCCTCCCGGTCGTACAGGATGCCGCCGCCGCCCAGGATGAGCAGGTCGAGCTGGGCCAGGACCAGGGCCGAATCGGTACGGCTCACGCCCTCCCAGGGCACCGCTTCGACGTCCGGGTGCGCGGCCCTGGTGTGCTCCGGGTTCCTGGAGAAGACGATGATCCGGGCGTTCGGTTCCTGCGTACGCAGATCGGTGAGCAGGCCGGTGAGGATCGCCTCGTCGCCGAGGTTTCGCCCACCGTACGAGCCCAGCACACCGATCGTCAGTCCGGCGCCATGCGTCATCCGTCGCTCCTCCCCAGGTGCGGTCCGCGCCGGTTTCCCGCTGGGCAGGTGAACAGTCCTGCCCAGGGGACCCGTCCCTGGGCCGCCGCCGGCTCAGCTCGCCGGGGTGAGGCGCTTCGCCATCTGCTGGGAGGTGACCTCGAAGCCCAGACTGCGGTAGAGGCCGATCGCCACGGTGTTCGTACCGAAGACGTTCAGACCCAGCTCGGGCACGCCGAGCTGGGCGAGTTCGGCCTCGATGAGCTGGATCATCCGCCGCGCGTACCCGTGTCCCCGGTGCTCCTCGTGCACCTCGATGTTGTGGATCCAGGCCTGGTCCGGGGCGGCGGCCGCCGGCAGGGTCACCCAGATCCAGCCGACCTCGGTGTCGCCGACCCGGCCCATCCGCAGCAACGCCCTCTCGGTGGCCACGCCCGCCGGCAGCGACTCCCGGATCTGGTCGACCGACCGTTGCAGGGCCGCCTCCGGGGTCATCCCCCGGTGCGCCACCAGGTCCTCGGCGTACCCCTGCACCAGTGGCCCCCGCAAGCGGTCCAGCTCCGGTGCCGTCATCGGCGTCAACGTCAACTCCACAGCGTCTCCCCCTTCGTCGTCGCCAGCGGGTAGTGCAGCAGAACCGGCCCGGGCACGCCAACCGTTTCCTCGCCCGGGGCGGACGGGACGGCCGAGGGTGCGCGGGCCGGCCACGATGGCAAGGTGCGGATCGCCCACGTCAGCGACAGCCACCTCACCAACCCGGAGGGGGTGGCCACCTCGGTCGGCACCACAGTGGCGCTGCTGCGGGCCGCCGGGCACCGGGTCGTGCTGCACTGCCCCGGCCCACTGTCCCGGTGTCGCCGCCGACCGGGCGAGGTGCCCTCGCTGTCGGTGCCGACCCGGCCGTACCGGTTGGCGCTGCCCCGGCCGCCCCGCGCGCCGGTCGACGTGGTGCACGTGCACACCACCGGCCCGCTCGGCGTCGCCGGCCTGCGTTGGGCCGCCACCCGGGGCGTACCGACCGTGCTGACCTGGCACACCGACCTCGTCGCGTACGCCGCGCACTACCCGGAGATCCCGATCGGGGCCGCGTACGCCGGCCTGCGGCTGGGTCTGCGCTGGCGGGCGGGCGACCTGTGGGCGCTCGCGCATCCCGGACCGGGTCGACAGGCCCGACTGGCGGCGCTCGGGCGAACCCTCCTGGCCCACACCACTGTCCTCATCGCCCCTTCGGCGAAGACCGCGGCGATGATGGCGACGATGGCGGGGCGTACACCGGTCGTGGTCCTGCCGACCCCGGCCGCCGCGCCGCAGGCCGACGCCAACGACCGGCGGCGGCTGCGGGCCCGGCTCGGCATCCCGGCGGACGCGCCGGTGCTGCTCGCGGTGGGGCGGGCCACGCCGGAGAAGAACCCCGAGCTGTTGCTGGCCGCGTTCGCCCAGGTGCGCCGCGAGCTGCCGGCCGCCCGGCTGGTGCTGCTCGGGGCCCGGCGGCACCGGCTCGCGGTCCGTCGGATGGCCCGCCGGCACGGCGTCACCGGCGCGCTGCACCTGCTCCGTCCGGTGCCACGCCACCGGGTCGGCGGCTACTACCGGGCGGCGGACGTGCTCGCGTTCACCTCCACCACCGACACGCAGGGCCTGGTGCTCGCCGAGGCCGAGACGTACGGACTGCCGGTGGCCATGGTGGACACTCTGCTCGCCGAGCGGCCCGGCACCGGCACCACCCGACCGGTCGCCGAGCCCAGCCCGGCGGCGTTCGGGGCGTTGGTCACCCGGCTGCTGACCGAGCGGGAGTTACGCAGGGCCGTGATCCGGGACGGCCGGGCGGCGGCGACGGAGTGGTCCGCGGAGCGCTATCTGGCCGAACTGGTCAAGCTGTACGCGTCGCTGCCGCCCGTCAGCGCGGCGGAACTGCCATCAAAGGCGCGGCGAGGTGACGCGGAGGCCAGGTCGGCTGGCCGGCTGCGGTGACCGCGGTTCGCCTGACTCAACGGCGCACTGGTCGACAGTGCTCAGGGTGTCGACGGCGTCGACTCCAGTTGGTGCGCCAGTTGGGCCAGGTCGCGCAGACGCAGGTCGCCGTCGAGCCCCTTCAGTGCGGCGGTCATCGCCCCGGCCGCCCGCCCGGCCTGCAGGCCGACCTCGGCGTCCTCGACGACCAGGCACCGCCCCACGGGTACGCCCAACAACGCCGCGCCCCGCAGATAGCCCTCCGGGTCCGGCTTGCCGACGCTGACGTCCTCCACCGTGACGAGCACCGGCGCCTTGATGCTGGCGGCACCGAGCCGAGCCTCGGCAAGCCGTGCGTCGGCGCTGGTCACCACCGCCCAGGGCAACCGCAGCCGGGCCAGCGCGTTCAGTAGCTCGTGCGCCCCGGGCGTGGCCGTCACGTCGGACAGGTCGTCGTACTGCAACGCGAGCTGTCGTGCCGCGGCGGCGGCGACCGCGCTGTCGTCGAGCGCGGGCAGCAGCCGACGGATGGTCCGGTCGGCCGGGCTGCCGTGGGCGATCGCCAAGGCCGCCGCCGGGTCGACGGCGTACTCGGCGGCCCACCGCTCCCAGGCCCGCTCCACGGCGGCGTCGGAGTCGACCAGGGTGCCATCCATGTCGAACAGCACCGCGCCAATGCCCGCCAGTTCCACTACACACGCTCCCCGAATCGCTCGCCCCACCCTCCCCCACCTCGCAAGATCCGCGCAACTTCGGTGATCCTGCTGTCGGCGCCTGGTGCGGCAGCAGGACCCGTGAAGTTGCGCGGATCATGGCGGCCCGCCGGGTCCGCAGGCCGTCGAGGATCGCGGGAATCGGACCTGGAGGTCCGAGCGAGACGTCCGATGGCCGCCAGACGGGAGGGCTGCGCGGCCGGATGATCGTTTGCATGACGACGACACTCAACGACAAGGTCGCCTTGGTGACCGGGGGTTCCCGGGGCATCGGAGCCGGCATCGCGCTCCGCCTGGCACAGGACGGGGCCGACGTGGCGCTGACCTACCGGCAGGACGCCGCGCGGGCCGCGATCGTGGTGAAGCAGATCGAGGCGCTGGGCCGCAGAGCGCTGGCGATCCAGGCGGACGGTGCCGACCCGGACGCTGTGCGGGGCGCGGTCGACCGGGCAGCCGCCGAACTGGGTCGGCTGGACATCCTGGTGAACAATGCAGCGGTGTTCCTGGTCGGCGCCCTGGACGAGCTCGGCTCGGCAGAGATGGAGCAGACGATCGCTGTCAACATCAGGGCACCGTACGTCGCCGCGCGGGCGGCCCTGCGGCATCTCGGCGACGGCGGACGGATCATCAGCATCGGCAGCAACGTCGGGGAGCGGGCGGTCTTTCCCGGGCTGACGCTCTACGCGATGAGCAAGACCGCTCTGGTCGGGCTGACCCGGGGCCTGGCCCGTGAACTGGGCCCACGGGCCATCACCGTCAACCTGGTCAACCCCGGGCCGACGGACACCGACGCCAACCCGGCGGACGGACCGAACGCGGCGGCGATCAGCGGATTCACCGCCGTCGGCCGGTACGCTCGCCCCGCCGATATCGCGGCCACCGTCGCGCACCTGGCCAGCCCCGAGGCCGGCTACGTGACCGGTGCGGTGGTCAACGTGGACGGCGGATTCACCAGCTGAGGAGCCTGGGCGGCAGCAGGTATCGCCGCATCCGGCGCAGCTAGTCGGGGGACGACGGGTCTCCCGATGCCTCGTCTGACTGCTCATGGTGGGCCTGCGCCTCGCGAGCTTCACGCTCTGCCATGTCAGCTGCTGCCATAGGGCTGATGACGATCACGACGACGGCCGCGATGGATACGACCCGACCTCCGCCCCGGGAACTGATTTTCTCGGGAAGGTTTCGTTGGTGATGAAGGGTGGGCGCGGCAGGTTTCGAACCTGCGACCCCCCGCTTGTAAGGCGGGTGCTCTCCCACTGAGCTACGCGCCCGGATCGCCCGTGTGGCGGGCCGGTGGCTGGCAAGCTTACCTGCCCGCCGCCGACCCGGGCGCACGGCGTACCCCGGTCAGTTTGTCGCTTCGGCGATGGCCTTGCGCCAGCCCTGCTGGTCGCGGGCCTCGCCCGGGCCGTTCATCTCGGCGAAGCGGACCACGCCGGTCTTGTCGATGACGAACGTGCCCCGGTTGGCGAAGCCGGCCACGTCGTTGAAGACCCCGTACGCCTGGGCGACGGCGCCGTGCGGCCAGAAGTCGGCCAGCATGGGGAACTGGTAGCCCTCGCGGTCGGCCCAGATCTTGTGGCTGTAGGCCGAGTCGACGCTGACGGTCAGCACCTGGACGTCGTCGTTCACGTACTCGCCGAGGTTGTCGCGCACCTCGCCCAACTCGCCCTGGCAGGTGCCGGTGAAGGCGAGCGGGTAGAAGACCAGCAGGACGACGCGCCTGCCCCGGAAGTCCGAGAGACGGACCTCCTGGTTGTTCTGGTCCTTGAGCACGAAGTCGGGTGCTTCGGCACCAACCTCGATGGGCATGCGAACTCTCCTCGCGTCGAGTCGGGGTGACGGCACCAGCCTGCTACCCGGCGGTGGGCGGACCGTCGGGCGAGCGGAGCGGCGCTGGCTACTTCTTGGCCTTGGCCCCTCGACGCAGCACCAGACGGGCGCCGCTCCAGTCCCGGCCGGCGTTGACGGTCGAGGTCTGCTGGAGGCCGGCGGTGGGCGCGGACTCCGCGACCTCACTCGGCTCGACGTGCCCCTCGCGCCCCGCCTTCGGGGTGAGCAGCCACACGACGCCGTTGTCGGCCAGCGGGCCGAGGGCATCGACGAGCAGCTCGAAAAGGTCGCCGTCACCGTCCCGGTACCAGACCAGCACCGCGTCGACCACCTCGTCGGTGTCCTCGTCGACCAGATCTCCACAGCGGTCGGTCAGGGCGTCTCGGAGATCCTGGTCGACGTCGTCGTCGTACCCCATCTCCATGACGACCATCCCCGGTTCGATTCCGAACCGGTCCGCCAGGCTGCGTACCCCGTCGGCGGCCTGACCAGCGGTCGCGCTCACTGTCGCGTGCCTCCTCATCTCGTCCCTGCTCGCGGCGTCGGTGCGACGACCGTCAGGCAAAGTCCACACAGTTGTTGGTCTGCGCGCAAGTGGCGCACCGGGTGGAACGGAATTTACCGTGCCAGCAGCGTACGGGCACCGTCGGTAATGGCTTCCGCGGAGACCAGTACGTGACGTGCTGCCGGACCTAATGGTACAAACGAGTCAACTCCCGCCACTCGACGTGCGGCACCGACATATCCGGCGTCGACCAGCGCGGCGATCACGCCCTCGCCGACCCCACCGGAGCGGCGCGTCTCATCCACCACCAGCACCCGGCCGGTCGCCGAGGACTCCCGGATGATGTCGGCCACCGGCAGCGGAGCCAGCCAGCGTAGATCCACCACGCGGGTGCCCACCCCCTCCTCGGCGAGGACGGCCGCGGCCCGCAGCGACATCCGTACCCCGTTACCGAAGGTGATGATGGTGAGGTCGTCCGCCGAGCCGACCCGGTAGACCCGGGCCCGCCCGATCGGCACGTGGCCGGCCACCCACCCGCCCGGCTCCGGATAGCCGGCCAACCACTCCCCGTCACCCTCCGTGTACAGGTCGCGGGTGTGGTAGAGCGCGATCGGTTCCAGGAACACGCAGACACTGCCGTCCACCGCCGCGCTCGCCAGACAGGTCCGCAGCATGGGCGCGGCGTCGTCCGGCCGCGCCGGCACCGCGACCACCAGCCCGGGCACATCCCGGAGTACGGCCACCGAGTTGTCGTTGTGGAAGTGCCCGCCGAACCCCTCCTGGTACGCCAGGCCCGCCACCCGCACCACCATCGGGTTGCGGAACGCCCCCTGCGAGAAGAACCGCATGGTGGCCGCCTCACCGCGCAGCTGGTCCTCGGCGTTGTGCAGGTACGCCAGGTACTGGATCTCCGGCACCGGCAGCATCCCGGCCAGCCCGGCACCGAGGCCCAGCCCGAGCACCGACGTCTCGTCGAGCAGGGTGTCGAAGACCCGGGCCGCCCCGAACCGGTCGCGCAGCCCCTTCGTCACCCCGTACACGCCGCCCTTGGCGGCCACGTCCTCACCGAAGAGCGCCATCTGCGGGTGGTCGAGCATCCCGTCGGCGAGTGCGGCGTTGATGCTCTGCGCCAGTGTCATCGGCCCGGCCAGCTCTGGCGGCTTGCCGCCGAACGCCTCCGCCCGGGCGCCCGCGCCCGGCCCGCTGGCCCGCGCCGCGGCGTCGGCCACCGCCCGCGCCACCCGCACCGGACGTCGTGGGGCCAGCGCCGACACCACGTCGGCCGCGGAGGCCAGCTTCGGCTCGCCCAGCACCTCCTCGGCCAGCCGGCGTACCTGCCAGCCGGTCTCGTCGTACCGGGCCAGCAGCTCCTCGCCGGTCGCCACGCCGGCGTCGACCAGCAGCCGCGCGGTGGCGGCCAACGGGTCCCGGTCCAGGTCATCGGCCAGCTCGGCCGGACTCCGGTACGCCGACTCCGCGTCCGCCCCGGCGTGCCCCATCAGCCGTACCGTGCGCAGGTGCAGCACGGCCGGCCGCCGGTTGCGGCGTACCCAGGCCGCGGCCTCCGCCGCCACCTCGTACGTCCGCACCGGATCGGCTCCGTCCGCGCTGAAGTAGCGGATGCCCGGCTTGGCCCGCAGGGTCGTCTCGACCCAGCCCTCCGGCGAGCGGACGCTGATGCCCAGCCCGTTGTCCTCGCAGACGAAGAGCACCGGAATCCGCAGCCCGGCGTGGTCGTACCACCCGGCGGTGTTGAAGGCGGCGGTGGCGCTGGCGTGGTTGACCGAGGCGTCGCCGAAGGAGCAGACCACTATGGCGTCCGGTGGCCAGGGAGCGTGTGTGGCGCCCGCGCCGCTGCCGACCCGCACCCCGGCCCCGGTACGCCGTCCGGCGCTGTCCAGCCGGCGCAGCCGCTCCACTGCCAGTCCCATTCCGACCGCGCGGGGCAGGTGCGAGGCGATGGTGGAGGTGGTCGGCACGATGGCCAGGTCGGCCCGGCCGAACACCTTGTGCCGGCCCCCGGCGATCGGTTCAAGGCTGGACGCGACCATCCCGCGCAGCACGTCCCGGGCCGCGTCGGCGTACGCCGCGAACCCGTTGGCGGCCCCGGTCGCCGAGGGCGGTTCGGTCCCGGCCGGCTCCGATTCGGACACCTGCGGATCGGAGGTCGGCTCCGGGTCACGTGTCGCTGCGCCGTCGACGGTCGACTCACTGTCGGCGGACCGCGCTCGGTCGTCGTCCTGGTCGGGGTCGGCGGTCCGCGCTCGGTCGTCGTCCTGATCGGGGTCGACGGTCCGCGCCGGGACGGCGGGCGGCTCGGAGTCGGTGGCCAGCGTCGGGTCGGCGGCGACCTGGGCGGCGCGCAGGCAGTAGAAGGCGCCCGAGCGGTAGTGCAGGAGCGCCGGATCGGTGGGGCGCAGCGCGGCGGCGACCGCGGCGTTGCCCTCGTGCCCGGCCGAGCCGATGGTGTAGAAACCCTCCCCGAAGCTGCGCAACCAGCGGCCGGCCAGGTCGAGCTGCCGGCTGGTCACCTGCGCGTCGAACAGGTCCAGCACCTGCGCGCCGGTCAGCGGGGCGTCGTCGGTGACCGGGTCGGCGGGGTCACGCCGCCGATCGGCGGCAGGCAGCGCCGCCAGCGTCTCCCGGAACCGGTCGTCGAGATCTTGCGGGGTGGTCACGTCGGACAGCATTACCGACGGAAGCCCTGCTCGCCCAGTGGGACACGGCCGGCAGGGGTGCGCTCACTCCGGCCCGAGGGACTCCGGACAGCCGCCGTCGGACACCTTCCAGACCAGGTCACGAAGGGTGCTCAGCTCCTCGTCGCTCAGCCCGGACAGGAGTCGGGAGTCGGACATCACCTCGATCACCCGGGCTCGCACGACGCGGCCCTCCCCGGTCACCACCAGCGTCTTCTGCCGCCGATCCGTCGGGTCGGTGCGGCGCTCGACCAGCCCGGCCTGCTCCAGCTTGTCGACCAGCACCGTCACGTTCGACCGGTCACAACCCAACTGACCGGCGAGATCCCGGGCCGGCAGTGGGTGGTCCGGGTCCAACTCCCGCAGCGCCCGGGCCGCCGCCGGGGTGAGCCCCAACTCGGCGAACGCGGAACCCTGCCGGTGTCGCAGCGCAGCGGTGACGTGCGCCATCCGCCGCACCACATCGACGGCGAGACCGACCCGATCCACCCGTTCACCTGCCGAGGGAACCAGCTCCTGCGTCACGGCCACATGGTACGCAGAGACGGGCGTCGTCGGTCAGGGTCCGGCCGGATCACACCCGTCGGACGGCGGTCAGCACCGATCGACAGCGGTCATCGGTGTTCGACTGCTGGCGACAAGCAGGGCCACTCACTGTCATCTGTCGGCCATCGGGACTCGCGAGGCTCCCGGAGTCACGAAGATCGGACTCTGGGGAGGATTCGTGTCACTGTCCCGACGTACCATCCTGCTGTCCGGCGCCGCGATCGGCGCCGCGGGCGCGGTCACCGGGCTGCCGGCGACGGCCGGCGCGGCACCGGGCCGGCCGCTGGCCTACCCCTTCACCCTCGGTGTGGCCTCCGGCGACCCCGACCACGACGGGTTCGTGTTGTGGACCCGCCTGGCCCCACAACCACTGGCCGAGGACGGCCTCGGCGGCATGCCGGACCGCGACGTGCCGGTGCATTGGGAGTTGGCCGCCGACGAGCGGTTCCGGCATGTGGTGCGCCGCGGGGTCGCTGTCGCCCGCACCCGCTCGGCGCACAGCGTGCACGTGGAGTTGGCCGGTTTGCTGGCCGGACGCGAGTACTTCTACCGGTTCCGGGCCGAACGCCACATCTCGCCGACCGGACGCACCCGCACCGCCCCGGCACCGTGGACCATGCCAGCCGCCCTGGCAATGGGCTTCGCCTCCTGTTCCCAGTACGAGCACGGCTACTTCACCGCCTACCGGCGGCTGGCCGAGACCGAGCCGGAGCTGATCCTGCACCTGGGCGACTACCAGTACGAGTACGCCCCGGACACGTACAACGTCCCCGGTGGCAACCCGCGTGACCACGAGGGCCCGGAGACCCGGACGCTGGCCAACTATCGGCAGCGGCACGCTCAGTACAAGACCGACGCCGACCTGCAGGCCGCGCACGCGGTGGCGCCGTGGGCTGTGGTGTTCGACGACCACGAGGTGGAGAACAACTGGGCCGACGAGGTGCCCGAGGCGCCGGACCCGGAGTTCCCCGCGCGGCGGGCGGCGGCGTTCCAGGCGTACTACGAGAACATGCCGCTGCGGCGCACCTCTATCCCCCGCGGCATCGACATGCAGCTCTACCGGCGGGTGCGCTGGGGGCGGCTGGCCACGTTCCACATGCTCGACACCCGGCAGTACCGCGACGACCAGGCCTGCGGCGACGGCTACCGGGACTGCGCGGCGGCATCCGACCCGGCCCGGTCGATCACCGGGGCCGAGCAGGAGGCGTGGCTCCTGGACGGATTCCGTCGCTCGGACGCCCAGTGGGACATCCTGGGCCAGCAGGTCTTCTTCGCTCAACGGGACAACAACTCCGGCCCGCTCACCGTCACCAGCATGGACTCCTGGGACGGCTACGTCGCCTCTCGGGACCGCATCACCCGGGGTTGGCTGGCCGCCGGGGTACGCAACCCGGTGGTGCTGACCGGCGACGTGCACGCGCACTGGGCCAGCGATCTCAAGCTGGACTATGCCGACCCGACCTCGCGCAGCGTCGGCACCGAACTGGTCTGCTCCTCGATCACCTCGACCGGTGACGGCGCGGACTCGGCGTCCGGCTCGCACCCGTGGTTCGCGTTCAACCCGCACCTGCGCTTCCAGAACAACCTCCGGGGGTACGTACGCACCACGATCACCCCGGGACAGCTCACCGCCGACTTCGACGTGCTGCCGTACGTCAGCCGGCCGGGCGCGCCCGCGTACACCCGGGCCTCGTTCGTGATCGAGGACCGGGTGCCCGGCCTGCACCAGACGGCGGACAACCCGGTCCCGTCAGCGGCCCGCACTGCCGCGCCGTCCGCGGACCCCGGCCAGCAGACCGTCCAGCAGGAGACCGTTCGCCCGTAACCCGCCCTACGCCTCAAGATCCGCGCAACATCAGGGAACGTGTTGCCTCGCCACGCGCTGAGACAGCAGTTTCGGGGAAGTTGTGCAGATCTTGAGGCGGGCCGGCGTCCCGGGACGGGCGCGCGCGGTCAGGCGGGGAGGAAGGAGAAGCGGACCTGGCGGGTCGGGTTGTCGCCGTTGGTGTCGACGAGGCAGATCGACTGCCAGGTGCCGAGTGCCAGCCGGCCGCCGAGCACCGGCAGCGTGGCGTACGGCGGGATGAACGCCGGCAGCACGTGGTCGCGGCCGTGGCCGGGCGAGCCGTGTCGGTGCCGCCAGCGGTCCTCGGTGGGGAGCAGGTCGTCCACGGCGCTGAGCAGGTCGTCGTCGGAGCCCGACCCGGTCTCGATGATCGCCAGGCCGGCGGTGGCGTGCGGCACGAAGACGTGCAGCAGGCCGTCGCCTTCGCCCGAGACGAACTGCTGGGCCTCCGCGGTGATGTCCCGGACGGTCGGCCGGGACCCGGTCTGGACGGTGATCACATCGCTGCGCATACGTCGCATTCTGCCGCAGCCTGAGGTCAGGAGCCGCCGCCACCGCCGCCAGAGTCGCCGCCACCGGACCATCCGCCACCGGAGTCACCGCTGGACCAGCCCCAGCCGGACCAGCCTCCCCCGGAGTCGCCGCTGCCGCCGGCCGGCTCCGCACCGTCGGAGCCGTCGTGGTCGCCGTCCCGCTGGCGGCCGACGTGTCCGCTCCCGGCGTCCCCGGCGGGCATCGGGTAGAAGCCGTACCCACCGCCGTCCGGGTCCGGACGACGGCGACGGCCATCCTGGCCGCTCAGACGGGCCGCGCGGATCGCGTCGCGCAGCAGGCCTCCGCCGAGCACGGCCACCAGGGCGCCCAGGGCCACCAGTCCGACCATCGGCAGGTTGCCGGAGGCGAGGGCGACGGCGCCGATGACCAGGCCAACCACCCCGACAACGATCATGGTCGCGGCGACCGCGACACGGCGTCCGTTCATGGCGGCAACGGTAGGAGTGGCGGTCAAACCGCTCAGCTTCCACTCGGTCGTCGCGCTAAGTTACCGGCGAGTACCTGTGTTCAGCATCGCGTCGGGGGGACCTAGACGTGACGAGGGGTGCCACCAGGGGGCAGGATGGCGCTAGAGACCTATCCCACACACAACCGAGGGAACGCCTGTGGCTACGGAACGCAAGCGCCCGGTGATCAGCGACGGCCTACCGAGCCAGCTTCCGGACATCGACCCTGAAGAGACCAGCGAATGGGTCGAGTCGCTTGACGGTGTCATCGACGAACGCGGCGCCAAACGCGCCCGCTACGTCATGCTGCGCCTGCTGGAGCGGGCCCGTGAGCGCCAGGTCGGGGTTCCGCCCCTGACCACCACCGATTACATCAACACCATCCCGTCGGAGCGCGAGCCCTGGTTCCCGGGTGACGAGCACGTCGAGCGGAGGATCCGGGCGTACGTCCGGTGGAACGCCGCCATGCTGGTGCACCGGGCGCAGCGCCCGGAGATCGGCGTCGGCGGGCACATCTCCACCTTCGCCAGCTCGGCGTCGCTCTACGAGGTGGGCTTCAACCACTTCTTCCGGGGCAAGAACCACCCGGGCGGTGGCGACCAGATCTACTACCAGGGCCACGCCTCCCCGGGCATGTACGCGCGGGCGTTCCTGGAGGGGCGGCTCAGCGAGCACCAGCTCGACGGGTTCCGCCAGGAGCTGTCGCACCCCGGTGGTGGGCTGCCCTCGTACCCGCACCCTCGGCTGATGCCGGACTTCTGGGAGTTCCCCACCGTCTCGATGGGCCTCGGCGGTCTGAACGCGATCTACCAGGCCCGGTTCAACCGGTACCTGCAGCACCGCGGCATCAAGGACACCTCCCAGCAGCACGTCTGGGCGTTCCTCGGCGACGGCGAGATGGACGAGCCGGAGACGCTCGGCGCCATCGGCGTCGCCGCCCGCGAGGAGCTGGACAACCTCACCTTCGTGATCAACTGCAACCTGCAGCGGCTGGACGGCCCGGTCCGGGGCAACGGCAAGGTCATGCAGGAGCTGGAGGCGTTCTTCCGGGGTGCCGGCTGGAACGTGATCAAGGTCGTCTGGGGTCGTGAGTGGGACCCGCTGCTCGCCGCGGACACCGACGGCGCGTTGGTCAACCTGATGAACACCACGACCGACGGCGACTACCAGACCTACAAGGCGGAGTCCGGCGCGTACGTGCGGGAGCACTTCTTCGGCCGTGACACACGGACCCGCAAGATGGTCGAGCCGCTCAGCGACGACGAGATCTGGAACCTCAAGCGGGGTGGGCACGACTACCGCAAGCTCTACGCGGCCTACAAGGCGGCCACCGAGCACACCGGTCAGCCCACCGTCATCCTGGCGAAGACGATCAAGGGCTGGACCCTCGGCTCGCACTTCGAGGGCCGCAACGCGACCCACCAGATGAAGAAGCTGACGCTGGAGGACCTGAAGACCTTCCGCGACCGGCTCTACCTGGACATCCCAGACTCGGCGCTGGAGGACAACCCCTACCTGCCGCCGTACTTCCACCCGGGTGAGAAGTCCGAGGAGCTGGCGTACCTCAAGGAGCGGCGCGAGCAGCTCGGCGGGTACCTGCCGTCCCGGCGGACCAGCACGAAGCGGCTGGCCATCCCCGGGCCGGAGCGGTTCGCCGACATCAAGCGCGGCTCGGGCAAGCAGAAGGTGGCCACCACGCAGGCCTTCGTCCGTCTGCTCAAGGACGTGATGAAGGACAAGGAGTTCGGCAAGCGTTGGGTGCCGATCATCCCGGACGAGGCCCGCACCTTCGGTCTCGACTCGATCTTCCCGACCGCGAAGATCTACTCGCCGCACGGCCAGCGCTACACCTCGGTCGACCGGGAGCTGTTCCTGTCGTACAAGGAGTCGACGACCGGGCAGATCCTGCACGAGGGGATCAACGAGGCCGGTTCGGTGGCCTCGTTCACGGCGGCCGGTTCGGCGTACGCCACGCACGACGAGCCGATGATCCCGATGTACATCTTCTACTCGATGTTCGGGTTCCAGCGGACCGCCGACGGGCTGTGGGCCGCGGCCGACCAGATGGCCCGGGGCTTCCTGCTCGGCGCCACCGCGGGTCGGACCACGCTCAACGGTGAGGGCCTTCAGCACGAGGACGGGCACTCGCTGCTGATCGCCGCGACCAACCCGGCCGTGGTGGCGTACGACCCGGCGTTCGCGTACGAGATCGCGCACATCCTGGAGCAGGGTCTGCACCGGATGTACGGGGACGCGCAGGAGAACGTCTTCTACTACCTGACGGTCTACAACGAGCCGACCCTCCAGCCGGCCGAGCCGGCCGACGTGGACGTGGAGGGCCTGCTCAAGGGCATCTACCGCTACTCGCCGGCCCCGCAGGTCGACGGCCCGAAGGCCAACCTGCTCGCCTCGGGCACCGGGATGCAGTGGGCGCTCAAGGCCCAGCAGCTCCTCGCCCAGGACTGGGGGGTGGGTGCCGACGTCTGGTCGGTGACCTCCTGGACCGAGCTGCGCCGCGACGCGGTGGAGACCGAGGAGTACAACCTGCTCAACCCGGGCGCCGAGGCGAAGGTTCCGTACATCCAGCAGAAGCTGGCCGAGGCGGACGGGCCGAAGATCGCGGTCAGCGACTTCATGCGCGCGGTACCGGATCTGATCGCCCGCTGGGTACCCGGCGACTACACCTCGCTCGGCACCGACGGTTTCGGCATGTCGGACACCCGGCACGCGCTGCGCCGGCACTTCCACGTCGACGCGGAGTCGATCGTGGTGGCCACGCTGCGGCAGCTCGCCCGCAGCGGCGCGGTGGCGACCACGGTGCCGGCCGAGGCCGCCAAGAAGTACGCGATCGACGACGTCAACGCCGCCCCGGTCGGAGAGACCGGCGGCGACAGCTGATCCAGCACCACTGAGGAGGGCCCGGCGCGGATGCGCCGGGCCCTTTTCGGTGTAGGGAGCGGCGGTGGTCCGGGGGCCCTGGCGGGGATCCGGACCACCGCCGTCGCGGGTGACGCCGGGAGGATGGGCGCTCGTCAGCCGACGGCGGCCAGGTCGGTGAGCCGGGCCAGCGAGTCCTCCAGGTCGGCGCCCACCCGACGCAGTCCGAGGCGCAGGAGGGCCGCCTTGACCGGGCCGGCCGGCCAGCGGACCACGATGAGGCGCACGATGGTCCCGCCCTCCTCCTCGTCTCCGGTGAGCTGGACGTAGATCTCGGTGCGTGCCTCCGCCCGAGATCCAGCGCCCTTGGCCCGTTCCCGCCAGCCGATCAGCGTCGGCTCCTGGTAGGCGATCACCTCGGCCTCATGCGCCGAGCCGCGCCCCGCCTGGACCAGTTGTCGCCGCCCGAAGCCCTCTCCCGAGAGCACTTCGGCCGCACGGACCCCGGCCAGCCAGGCCGGCAACTGCTCGGCCCGCTGCACGACATCCCAGACCACTTCAATTGGCGCCGCCACGTGCGCACTGCGTTCCACGAGGATCATTTCCGTCTTTCCTCCGGTGAGGACATCCCACGATATCGGCACTCTATGCGCTAAATCGGACTTACCTGGACGGGTTCGGAAAAAGACACGCCGATCAACCATTGCGGAATGCGCCAGGCCGGCCTATGGCGCATTCATCGACAGCGCCCTAAAGTCCCGAGCACGTTTCACGTTGACCGGGAGGGCGCATGTCGATCGCACCGTTGCCCCAGTTCCCCACCGGCTTCCGCTGGGGCGTCTCCACATCGGCCCACCAGATCGAGGGCGCCACCACTGCCGACGGCCGAGCTCCGTCCATCTGGGACACCTTCGCGCGCTCCCCCGGGCGGATCAGCGACGGCAGCAGCGGCGAGGTGGCCTGCGACCACTACCACCGGCACACCGAGGACGTGGCGCTGCTGGCCGGCCTGGGCGTCTCCGCGTACCGGTTCTCCATCGCCTGGCCCCGGATCCAGCCCACCGGCGCCGGCCCCGCCAACCCGGCCGGCCTGGACTTCTACGACCGCCTGGTGGACGAGTTGCTGGCCGCCGGCGTCGACCCGGTGGCCACCCTCTACCACTGGGACCTGCCGCAACCTCTCGAAGACGCCGGCGGCTGGCTGCACCGCGACACCGCCGCCCGGTTCGCCGAGTACGCCGAGAAGACCGCCGCCCGCCTCGGCGACCGGGTCCGGCTCTGGATCACCCTCAACGAGCCGTTCATCCACATGAGCCTCGGCTACGGCATGGGTGTGCACGCCCCCGGCCGGCTGCTGCTGTTCGACGCCATCCCGGTCGCCCACCACCAACTGCTCGGGCACGGGCTCGCGGTCGCCGCGCTGCGGACCCACACCGCCAGCCCGGTGGCGATCGCCAACAACTACTCGCCGGTGCGGGTGCTCGGCGACCACGACGCCGACCGGGCCGCCGGGGCGGCGTACGAGGCGCTGCACAACCGGCTCTTCACCGACCCGCTGCTCGGCCGCGGCTACCCGGAACTGCCCGGCTTCGACCCGAGCGTCATCCACCCCGGCGACCTCGACACGATCGCCACGCCGATCGACGTGCTCGGGGTGAACTACTACAACCCCACCGGAGTACGGGCTGCCGAGGAGGGCTCGCCCCTGCCGTTCGACCTCGTGCCGCTGGACGGCTACCCGCGTACCGCCTTCGACTGGCCGGTGGCCCCCGACGGGCTACGCGAGCTGCTCGGCTGGCTGCGCGACACCTACGGCGACGCGCTGCCGCCCATCGAGATCACCGAGAGCGGCTGCGCGTACGACGAC
The DNA here is from genome assembly GCF_900091575.1 of Micromonospora saelicesensis. Classification (GTDB taxonomy): domain Bacteria; phylum Actinomycetota; class Actinomycetes; order Mycobacteriales; family Micromonosporaceae; genus Micromonospora; species Micromonospora saelicesensis. Next base: position 143,389 of record NZ_FMCR01000010.1, on the reverse strand, counting down.
GCGCCCGACGCCGACGGGCAGGTGGCCGACCCGGAGCGGATCGCGTACCTCGACGGGCACCTGCGGGCGGTGCGGGCCGCCATCGACGACGGGGTGGACGTCCGCGGGTACTTCGTCTGGTCGCTGCTGGACAACTGGGAGTGGGCCGAGGGGTTCACCAAGCGCTTCGGTCTGGTGCACGTCGACTACGCCACCCAGACCCGTACGCCGAAGTCGTCGTACACCTGGTTGCGGGACGTGATCACGGCCAGCCGGCCGGGGTCGGCGCGGTGACCACCCTCGACCCGACGCCGGCGTCGCTGCCGGCGGCGCTCGCCGAGCCGACGGTGCCGGTGCGGCGCGGCTGGATCGGTTTGATCTTCGCGGCCAACCTCGGCGTGTGGATGGCGTTCTTCACGCCCATCCAGGTGTTGCTGCCGCAACAGATCGAGCAGATCGCGCCCGGCGACAAGGAGAACATGCTGGCCGTGGTCACCGGCCTCGGTGCGCTGGCCGCGGTGCTGGCCAACCCCCTGGCGGGCGCGTTCTCCGACCGGACCTGTCTGCGGATCGCCGGCCGTGAGTTCGGTCGTCGGCACGTCTGGACGGCGGGCGGGGCCGTGCTCGGCGCGGCGGCCCTGGTGCTGCTGGCCCAGCAACGGACCATCCTCGGCGTCGCCCTCGGCTGGGTCGCCGCTCAGGTCTGCTTCAACGCGATGCTGGCCAGCCTCACCGCCGCCATCCCGGACCGGGTCCCGGTGCGCCAGCGCGGCGGGGTCTCCGGGTGGGTGGGCATCCCGCAGGCGCTCGGGTTGGTGCTCGGCGCGGTGCTGGTCACCGCCGTGGTCACCGGCAACGCCGCCGGCTACCTGGCCATCGCCGTGGCCATCCTGCTGCTGTCGCTGCCGTTCGCGCTGCTCACCCCCGACGAACCGCTGCCGCGTACCCATCGGCCGGCGATCCGGACGCGGGCGCTGCTGGCCTCGATGTGGATCAGCCCTCGCCGGCACCCGGATTTCGCCTGGGCCTGGATCACCCGGTTCCTGGTGCAGTTGGGCAACGCCCTGGGCACCCTCTACCTGCTGTACTTCCTCAGCGACGGGGTGCGCCACCCGGACCCCGAGGGCGGCCTGCTCGTGCTGATCCTGCTCTACACGCTCGGGATGATGCTGACCGCGGTGATCGCCGGTCGGCTGTCCGACCGGTCCGGCCGCCGCAAGATCTACGTGATCGTCTCCGGGCTGATCATGGCGGTGGCGGCACTGCTGCTCGCGGTCGCGCCGGTCTGGCCGATGGCGATCGTCGCCGCGCTGCTGCTCGGCGCGGGCTACGGCGTCTACCTCTCGGTGGACGCCGCGTTGATCACCCAGGTGCTGCCCCGGGCCACCGACCGGGCCAAGGACCTGGGCGTCATCAACATCGCCAACTCGGCGCCGCAGGTGCTCGGCCCGGCGCTCTCCGCCCCGCTCGTGGTGTACCTCGGCGGCTATCCCACGCTCTACGCGGTCACCGCCGTGGTCACCCTGCTCGGCAGCGCGCTGGTCGTCAAGATCCGCTCGGTGCCGTGAGCCAGGGGGCGGTGGCGGAAAGCAGTCGCGTACCGCCGTAGGCTGGGGGACGTGACAGTACGTGTGCGCTTCGCCCCTTCCCCGACCGGTATGTTCCACGTCGGCGGCGCCCGCTCGGCGCTGCAGAACTGGATCTACGCCAAGCAGCAGGGCGGCGTGTTCGTGCTGCGCATCGAGGACACCGACGCGGCGCGCAACAAGCCCGAGTGGACCGAGGGCATCCTCTCCGCGCTGGACTGGATCGGGATCTCCCGGGGCAGCTACGAGGGCCCGTACTTCCAGTCGGCGAACGCCGGCGAGCACCGGGCCGCCGCCGCGCGCCTGTACGACTCGGGCCGCGCCTACTACTGCGACTGCACCCGCGAGGACGTGCAGGCCCGCACCGGCTCGCAGTACCAGGGCTACGACGGCTACCACCGCGACCGTGGCCTCGGCCCCGGCCCGGGGCACGCGCTGCGCTTCCGTACGCCCGACGAGGGCGCGACAGTGGTGGTCGACCTGATCCGTGGTGAGCCCACCTTCGAGAACAAGCTCATCGAGGACTTCGTCATCGCCCGGGGCGACGGCTCGCCGGTCTTCCTGCTGGCCAACGTCGTCGACGACATGACCATGGGGATCACCCACGTGATCCGGGCCGAGGAGCACCTGCCCAACACCCCCAAGCAGCAGCTGCTCTGGGAAGCCCTCGGGGTCAAGCCGCCGATCTGGGCGCACGTGCCGGTGGTGGTCAACGAGAAGCGGCAGAAGCTCTCCAAGCGCCGGGACAAGGTCGCCCTGGAGGCGTACCGCGACGAGGGTTACCTGGCCGGCGCGATGCGCAACTACCTCATGCTGCTCGGCTGGGCCCCCTCCGGCGACCGGGAGATCGTTCCCTGGTCGGTCATCGAGGACGAGTTCCGGCTGGACGAGGTCAACCTCTCCTCGGCGTACTTCGACGAGAAGAAGCTGCGCGCGTTCAACGGCGAGTACATTCGCGCGCTGCCGGTGGCCGAGTTCATCGACGCCTGCCAGCCGTGGCTGACCGGCACCGGGACCATCGCGCCGCCGCCGTGGCAGCCGGAGGAGTTCGACGCCGACGCGTTCGCCGCCGTGGCGCCGCTGGCCCAGACGCGGATCGCGGTGCTCAGCGAGATCGTGCCGAACGTCGACTTCCTCTTCCTGGCCTCACCTCTGATCGACGAGGCCGCCTGGACCAAGACGATGAAGGACGGTTCCGCCGAGCTGCTGGACGACGCCGTCGCGGCGTTCGAGGCGCTGGAGTCCTGGGACGCCGAGTCGTTGAAGTCGACGCTGGAGGCGGTCGGCGCGGAGCGGGGCCTCAAGCTCGGCAAGACGCAGGCACCGGTGCGGGTCGCGGTCACCGGCCGCACCGTGGGTCTGCCGCTGTTCGAGTCGCTGGAGGTGCTCGGTCGCGAGCGCACCCTGACCCGGATCCGCGCCGCCCGCCTGCGCCTGGTCTGACGGAGTACAACAGTTTGATCACTTGATGCCCGGTAGTTGTCACTACCGATCCTGAACTACCGGGCATCAAGTGATCACTCGGCTCCGCTGATCACTGGGCTCCACGTCGGCGGCGGAACACGAGGCCGGCGCCGAGTGCGGCGAGCAGCAACAGGCCGGCGAGCGCCCAGATCCACCAGCGGCCGCCGGAGTCGGACTGCTCCGACGCCGCCGGCACAGTGGAGGCCGTCGAGCTGCCGGGGGTCACCGACGCGGGGCCGGCAGAGGGTGTGCCCTCGGCCGACGCGCCAGCCGAGGGCGAGCCGGCCGGGTTGGTGCTGGTGGCTGCCGACGGCGAGGCGGACGGGTCGGCCGCGGTGCCGGTGGTGAGGGTGAACCGCACCTCGCCCTTCACCGGGTGCCCGTCGGACGACGCGAGCTGGTAGCCGACGATGTAGAGCCCTGCGGCGGCCGGCTTGAACGGCACCCGCACCCGACTGCCGTCGAAGGCGGGAGTCCCGCCAGCGACCACATTGTCCGGTCCGGTTATTGTGATCTTCGTCGTAGTCGGCGACGGCTTGGCGAGGAACCGCAGCTCGACGCGGGCGGGTGCCGTCGCCACGCGGGCGCCGTCGCGCGGGTCGCTGCCGGTCAGCTGGTTGTGGGCGGCGGCCGGAGTCGCCGGCACCAGAAACGACACACCGAACGCCACGCCGAGCACCACTGGCATGACCCGCACCGTACGTGTAACCCTGCCCCCCATGAACCCCTCCGTAAGGGTACGATCCGCCCGCTGATCAAACGGCTCCTCATTAGTCGAGCAGAGATCGCAGATAGTTCCAATTACTGTTCCGAAAGCTGCAACTCATCGACGTTTTGCGGAGTCTGTAGGAGTGGACGCGACCATCCGGTCGATGCCGCACCGGCAGATCGGTCCAGACGTCACGACGAAGCCATCCATCGAACGGGGCGAGGAGGCGGGATGGTCCGACACATGAGGCGGTTGGGCGCCGTGTTGGCGGGCACGCTGGCGGTGGCACTGCTGTCGCTTGGCACCGCCGGCTCGGCCTCGGCGGCGCCGAAGCCGCCACCCGCCGGAGTGGACATCACCGGCACGGGGCTGTCCGAGCCGCTGCGGTTGCACGCGGACAAGGAGCCCGCCCTCGTAGGCGCGGTCATCGACCAGGTCAACTTCCTCGCTCGCACCGGCATGCCGACCGGTCCGAAGGCAGCCAACCTCGGTCCGAAATACACTGTCGTGGTGCTCGCCGGCGAGACGCCGAAGCAGACCTACGACCTCTATCCCAAGGCGATCGGCGGCCCCCGCGTCTACCGGCCGGCGAAGCAGCCGGACGGCCGCAAGACCAGCGCGGGCTGGTTCCTGGGTCGGCTCAGCATGTCCGAGACCCTGCGCACCGCCGGTGTGCCGCTGGAGCGGCAGTTCGACACGGTCAGTGGCGGCGCGGGCGGCGGCGAGCGTGTGCTCCCGGAGGACACGCTGGACCCGGCGAAGGACCTCGACGAGGCGCTCGGCGACCTGCAACGCCTACTGCTGCTCAACGTCGGCGTGATGCTGACCATCACGGTCGGCCTCGCCGGGATCGCCCTGCTGATCCGCCGCCGCACGCGCTGAGCTGGCGCTGACCCGACGCACTCGCTGATCAGCGAGTGCGTCGGCGGTGCTCAGCACCAGCGGCGTGGTGGGCGCTCCCGGCGGGTGGCCCGCGGCCGCGGCCGGACCGCGCCGTGCCGGTGCGCCCCGGCCCATCCAGGAAGTTCGCTGAGGCAACCAGCGGGAACGTCCGAGTCGGGCTCGGCGAGGCCGGCGGGCTCGGCGGAGCGCTGACGCGGCAGCACGGGCTCGTCATCGACGCGCCCGTGCAGTGGCTCCACCGGGTGTGCTGGTGCGCCGCCGACCGGCCGCCGGTGCTTGCCAGCCGCCTGCGGGTCGTGGTGCCCCGGCCGGCAGGGCTCGCCCTGGGCGCAGCCGTGCTCGGCCTCCCCGTGCGCCATCCCCGGTCTCCTCACGCTCGCCTCACCCTCGGGTGCTCTCCCCGAGGTGCCCTGTCACCGTACTGGCCGGGACCGACGGGCCGCGCGGCAGCGTACCCGGGGTGCGGACCGGCCGGTCCTTGAGGACGCCGCCGAGCGCGGGGGCCGGTTACGCAGTTCACAGCTTCTTTTCGTGCCGTTCACCCGACGCGTCACGGCCGAGGACCGTACTGGCGGTCGGTAAGGGTCCGCGTACCCCTTTCGGCGCATGGCGGTGCGGTCGAGGTCCTCCCCCGGTGGGAGTTCGGCGGGCGACGACTGTGGTGGGATCGGGGCATGCGTGCGCCACCGTGGCTCGACTCCGGCACCCTCGGCCGCGACCTCGTGCTGGCCGGCGCGTCGCTGGCCGGTGGTCTGGTGCTGCACGCCCTGGGTTGGCAACCGCAGGTCCGTCCGGACGGGAACGTGCCGTCGGCGTTGTTCCTGCCGCCGCTGGTGGCGGTCTGCGTCGCCGTCGGCCTACGGCGGGTCGCACCGCGCGCCAGCCTGGCCGTGGGGACCGGCGCGCTGGTGGTCGACACGGCGCTGGGCAGTTCGCTGGGCACGGTCCTGGTCTACACGCAGGTGCTCTACGACGCCTGCGTGTACGGCCCGCCCCGGCTGTGGCGGTGGTTGCTGCGGATCACCGTGGCGCTGAGCCTGGTCGGGGTGGTCGTCGGCGTGCTCGCCTACGGCCAGTGGCGCGGGGCGGCGCTCGGGGTCCTGGTGGTGCTCGCCGGGCTGCTGCCGGTGCTGACCGGCATCAGTGTGCGGCAGTACCGCGACCAGGCCGCCGCCGAGCGGGCGCGGGCCGAGCAGACCGCCCGGCTGGTCGAGTTGGATCGTCGGCAGGCGGTCAGCGCCGAACGGGCCAGGATGGCCCGGGAACTGCACGACGTGGTCGCGAACCACCTCAGCGCGGTGGCCATCCACGCCACCGCCGTGCTCTCCGTGCCCGGGTTGGATCGCGGTCAGGTGGAGTCGGCGTTGCGGGTGATCCGGGAGAGCAGTGTGCAGGGCCTCGCCGAGATGCGTCAGATGATCGAGGTGCTGCGCGAGCCCGGAACCGGCGACGGCCTGGCCACCCCCGAGGTGGTCACCGCGCGGCTGGCCGAGGCGGACGGACTGGTCGACCGGGTCCGGGCGGCCGGCCTCGCGGTCCGGGTCCGGACCGATGGCACACCGGGCGCGTTGCCGGTGGGGGTGGACCTCGCCGCGTACCGGATCGTGCAGGAGTCGCTGACGAACGCGCTCAAGCACGGTACGGGTGAGGCGGAGCTGACGATCGCGTACCGGCCGGCCGAGGTGGTGCTGACTGTGGAGAACCCGGTGCGCCGGGGCGGGGCCGGGCTGCCGGGCGCCGGGGCCGGGCTGATCGGCATGCGGGAGCGCGCCACGCTGCTGGCCGGCCGGTTCACCGCCGGGCCGCACGACGGCCGCTGGCAGGTGCGGGCGGCCCTGCCCACCGGGGAGGGCGGGTGACCGGGCCGGCGGACGACGCGGGCCCGGCGACGGTACGGGTGGTGCTCGCCGACGACCAGCCGGCGGTACGGGCCGGACTGGCTCTGATCCTGAACGGCTCAGCGGGCGTCGAGGTGGTCGGCGAGGCGGCCGACGGCGACGCCGCGGTGCGCCTGTGCCGGGAGCTGCGCCCCGACGTGGCGGTGCTGGATGTGCGGATGCCACACCGGGACGGGATCTCCGCGACCCGGGCGATCGTCAACGACGGGCTCGCCGACGTGCTGGTGCTCACCACCTTCGACCTGGACGAGTACGTCTTCGGGGCGTTGCGGGCCGGCGCGGCCGGGTTCCTGCTCAAGGACACCGACGCCGATGGCCTGGTCAGCGCGGTGCGGACGGTGGCGCGGGGTGACGGGTTCATCGCGCCCACTGTGACCCGCCGGTTGATCACCGCGTTCGCGGCCACCGCGCCGGGTGCGTCGGCGGACGCCCGGGCCGCGCTGGGCACCCTCACTCCGCGTGAGCGTGACGTGCTGGCCTGCCTCGGGTTGGGCCTGTCCAACCAGCAGATCGCCGATCGGCTGGTGCTGGCGGAGAGCACCACCAAGACCCACGTGAGCCGGATCCTGGCGAAGCTGGGCCTTCGCAGCCGGGTGCAGGCCGCGATCCTGGCCCAGGAGGTGGGCCTGCCCGCTCCCCCACAGCCGTGAGACGGGCCCGCTGGGCGCGCTGACGATGGTCAGCGGACCGGTGCCGGCGTGGTTGGCCTGCTCACGACGTGTCAGGCTAGGGCGGTGAGCACGCCGGGCGGTGGGGAGCTGTCGGCCACGCTGCGCCGGATCGAACGATCGGCGGGGGCGTTGGCCACCTCCAGCGTGGCCCGGATGGACGAGACGCTGCCCTGGTTCCGGGCGCTGCCGGCCGACCAGCGTTCCTGGGTGATGCTGGTCGCCCAGGCGGGCGCGAGGTCGCTGGTGCAGTGGCTGCGCGAGGGCGGCGGCACGGCGGACAGCACCCAGGAGGTCTCGGACGAGGTCTTCGCCGCCGCCCCACAGGCGTTGGCCCGGTCGATCACCCTCCAGCAGACCGTGGCGTTGATCAAGGTGACGATCGACGTGGTCGAGGAGCAGGTGTCGCACCTGGCCGCCGAGGGCGAGGAGCAGCAGCTACGCGAGGCGGTGCTGCGCTTCTCCCGGGAGATCGCGTTCTCCGCCGCCCGGGTGTACGCGCGGGCCGCCGAGTCGCGCGGTGCCTGGGACGCCCGGTTGCAGGCGCTGCTTGTCGACGCGCTGTTGCGCGGTGACTCGCCGGACGTCCTGGCCAGTCGCGCCGCCGCGCTCGGCTGGGCGGACGCCCCGCCGGTGGCGGTGGCTGTCGGTCGGTCGCCCGGCGGCGAGGTCTCCGCAGTGCTGCACGTGGTCTACCGGCAGGCCCGCCGGATCGGCGTGGAGGTGATCGGTGGCGTCCACGGCGACCGGCTGGTGATCGTGCTGGGCGGCGCACCGGACCCGCTGACCGCCACGGCGAAGCTGCTGAGCGCGTTCGGGGACGGCCCGGTGGTGGTCGGTCCCGCCGTACCGAGCCTCGACGAGGCGACCGAGTCGGCGCGGGCCGCGTTGTCCGGCTTCCGGGCCGCACCGGCCTGGCCGAGCGCGCCCCGGCCGGTGCCGGCCGCGGACCTGCTGCCGGAGCGGGCCCTCGCCGGCGACGCGGAGGCCCGTCGGCGGCTGCGTCACGATGTGTACGCGACGCTGGTGCGCGCCGGTGGGGAACTGCTGGCGACCCTGGACGCCTTCCTGGCCGCCGGTGGCACGCTGGAGAGCGCGGCCCGGGCGCTGTTCGTGCACCCGAACACGGTGCGCTACCGGTTGCGCCGGATCGCCGAGGTGACCGGTTTCTCGCCACTGTCGCCGCGCGACGCGTTCGCCCTTCAGGTCGCGCTGACAGTGGGTCGGTTGGATCCGGTCGCCCCGCTGGCCTCGCCGGTCCCGACTCAGACAATGACCCCGGCTACCCGGAAATCCGCCCAAACCGAGGATGATCCCCGCCGATCTTTGTAGGAAACCTCTAAAGGTCCTAGTGTGGTTTGGTCGAAGGCGGCACCGCGTTACCCGCCTTTATCCGGGAGAGTCATAGACGTGCTCGCCGTACTTAGTCCCGGCCAGGGTTCTCAGAAACCCGGCTTCCTGACCCCCTGGCTCGACCTGCCCGGCACTGAGGCGCGACTGCGCGACTGGTCGGCGTTGGCCGGGGTCGACCTGCTGCACCTGGGCACCGCCGCCGACGCCGACGAGATCAAGGACACCGCCCGCACCCAGCCGTTGCTGGTCGCCGCGGCGTTGCTCGCGGCCGAGCACCTGCCGCTGGACGGCGTCGCACTCACCGCCGGCCACAGCGTCGGCGAGTTGGGTGCCGCCGCCCTGGCCGGTGTGCTGTCGGCCGACGCCGCGATCACCCTGGCCGGCGTCCGTGGCCGGGAGATGGCCGCCGCGTGCGCGCTGGAGCCGACCGGAATGGCCGCGGTGCTCGGTGGTGACCCCGACGAGGTGATCGCCGCGATCGAGGCGAACGGGCTCTACCCGGCCAACCGCAACGGCGCCGGGCAGATCGTCGCCGCGGGCGCCCTGGACGGGCTCGACAAGCTCGCCGCCGCGCCGCCCGCCCGGACCCGGATCATCCGACTCCAGGTGGCCGGCGCGTTCCACACGCCGTACATGGCTCCGGCCGAGACCGCGCTGGCCGCGGAGGCCGCCGGGATCACCCCCGCCGACCCGGTCCGGACCCTGCTGTCGAACCTCGACGGCACCGCTGTCGACGACGGCGCGGCCATGGTGCAGCGCCTCGTCCGTCAGGTCACCGCGCCGGTGCGCTGGGACCTGTGCATGCGCACGCTGGCCGACCTCGGGGTCACCGGCGTGATCGAACTGCCCCCGGCCGGCACCCTCGCCGGCCTGGTCAAGCGGGAACTCAAGGGCGACGGCGCCCCGGAGATCGTCACCCTCAACACCCCGGACGACCTGCCGGCCGCACGGGACCTGATCGCCCGTATCGGAGGTCGTTCATGACTGGCAGTCGCATCGTCTCGATGGGGCACTACCAGCCCTCCCGGGTGGTGACCAACGACGACATCGCCCAGCTCGTCGACACCAACGACGAGTGGATCCGCGACCGCGTCGGCATCGTCAGCCGGCGGATCGCCGACAGTGAGACGGTCGCCGACATGGCCGCCGCGGCTGCCGGCAAGGCGCTGGCCAACTCGGGCCTGACCGCCGCCGACATCGACCTGGTCGTGGTCGCCACCTGCTCCTCCATCGACCGCAGCCCCAACGTGGCCTGCCGGGTCGCCGCCAAGCTGGGCATCACCGCGCCGGGCGCGTTCGACCTCAACACCGCCTGCTCGGGCTTCGCGTACGCGCTGGGCACCGTCGACCACGCCATCCGGGCCGGGGCGTCGCGCAACGCGATCGTCATCGGCGCGGAGAAGCTGTCCGACTTCACCGACTGGACCGACCGCTCCACCTGCATCATCTTCGCGGACGGGGCCGGTGCCGCGGTGGTCTCCGCCACCGCCGACGACGAGCCGACCGGCATCGGCCCGGTCGTCTGGGGTTCGGTGCCGGACAAGAGCGACGCGGTCCGCATCGAGGGTTGGCGCCCGTACATCCAGCAGGAGGGGCAGGCGGTGTTCCGCTGGGCCACCACCGCGATCGCGCCACTCGCGCTCCAGGCCTGCGAGCGGGCCGGGGTCGACCCGTCGGAGCTGGCCGCGTTCGTGCCGCACCAGGCCAACGCCCGGATCATCGACGGCATCGCCAAGCGGCTCAACATCCCCGACGCGATCATCGCGAAGGACATCGTCGAGTCCGGCAACACCTCGGCGGCGAGCGTGCCGCTGGCCCTGTCCAAGCTGGTGGAGCGCCGGGAGGTGCCCTCGGGCGCACCGGTGCTGCTGTTCGGCTTCGGCGGTGGCCTGACCTACGCCGGTCAGGTCGTCCGCTGCCCCTGATGACCCCCTCGGGCGCGTACGCGTCCAGGAGTGGCGGTCGGCGACGCCGGCCGCCGGAGAACCCCGATGAAAGGAACCAACCGCAATGACCCGTGACGAGATCACCACCGGCCTCGCCGAGATCCTCGAAGAGGTTGCCGGAGTGAACCCGGACGACGTGGCCGAGGGGAAGTCCTTCACCGACGACCTCGACGTCGACTCGCTCTCCATGGTTGAGGTAGTGGTCGCGGCCGAGGAGAAGTTCGGCGTCAAGATCCCGGACAACGAGGTGCAGAACCTCAAGACCGTCGGCGACGCTGTCAGCTACATCGCGGCGCAGTCCTGATCATGAGTCGTCCTGACGTCGTCGTCACCGGGCTCGGCGCGACGACCCCGCTTGGCGGGGACGTCGCGTCGACCTGGGACGCAATGCTCGCCGGCCGCTCCGGGGTGAGTGCCCTCACCCAGGAGTGGGCCGAGCAACTGCCGGTCCGGATCGCCGCCCAGTTGGCCGTGGAGCCGTCGGAGGTGCTGGACCGGGTCCGCCTGCGCCGCCTGGACCGTTCCGAGGCGATCGCGATCATCGCGGCGCAGCAGGCCTGGGCGGACGCCGGCCTCGCCGGCTCCGACCTCGACGGTGAGCGGTTGGCCGTCAGCGTCGGCTCCGGCATCGGCGGTGCCACCACCCTGCTCGCCCAGGACGACATCCTGGAGGCGTCCGGGCCACGGCGGGTCTCCCCGCACACCATCCCGATGCTGATGCCGAACGGTCCGGCCGCCTGGGTCGGGCTGGAACTGGGCGCCAAGGCCGGCGTGCACTCCGTGGCCAGCGCCTGCGCCACCGGCGCCGAGGCGATCGCCCTCGGTCTGGACATCATCCGCTCCGGCCGGGCCGACGTGGTGGTGGCCGGCGGCACCGAGGCGGTCATCCACCCGCTGCCGATCGCCGGCTTCAGCTCGATGCGGGCCATGTCGACCCGCAACGACGACCCGGAGCGGGCCTCCCGCCCGTGGGACCGGGGCCGGGACGGCTTCGTCCTCGGCGAGGGCGCCGGCATCGTGGTGCTGGAGCGGGCCGAGCACGCCGCGGCCCGGGGCGCCCGGGTGTACGCGCGCCTCGCCGGCGCCGGCATCACGTCCGACGCGTACGACATCGTGCAGCCGCACGCCGAGGGCGAGGGCGCCATCCGGGCCATCGCCAAGGCGATCGCCGACGCGGACGTGGCGAAGCGGGACATCGTGCACGTCAACGCGCACGCCACCTCGACCCCGATCGGGGACATGCTGGAGATCGGCGGGCTGCACAAGGCGCTCGGCGACCACCCGGTGCTGTCCGCGACGAAGTCAATGACCGGTCACCTGCTCGGTGCGGCCGGTGCGCTGGAGTCGATCGCCACCATCCTGGCGATCCGCGACAGTGTCGTCCCTCCGACGATCAACCTCGACGACCCGGACCCAGGCCTCACCCTGGATGTCGCCGCGCACAAGGCCCGCCACATGGAGATCCCGGCCGCGTTGAACAACGCGTTCGGCTTCGGCGGCCACAACGTGGCGCTCGTCTTCGCCCGTCCCTGAGATCCCGCGAAAGGGCCCCTCCTCGTCGAGAGGAGGGGCCCTTCGTCGATCAGCCTCGATTGCGGGGGTGCTGTTTCGCGGTGCGCTCGTTGCCGTGGCGGTAGTTGCCGGTCCAGCGGGCCATCACCAACTGCGGGTCGTCGTCGACCTCGGCGAGGAACTCCGCGGCCCGAGCGCCGCGCAGCGTGCCGGCGACCCGGCCGTGGTGTGTGATCACCACAGTGCCGTCCGCCCGTTGCGTGTGCCGGAATCCTGCTGCCGCTCCCATGGGGGGAGGTTGTCAGACCGACCGGGGGCGAGGCGACCCGATTTCGGTCGGGGGTGCAGCGATCCCGATTGACGTCGGGAGACCCCACGGCTTAGATGGGCCGACTGAAGATCGACTGACGGGGATCACCACCATGGACACTCGTACCCTCGTCGCCGTGTCGGCGGCGGCGCTCACCCTCGGCCTGCTGACCGGCTGCGGCGACGACTCGACCGCTCCCGCCGGGCCCGCGGCCGGCGCCCCGGCCCCGCAGGCCACTGGTGAGCCCTGGTACGACGAGACGGCTCCGGCGTCGTCCGGCGGCACCACCGGCGGCACGGGTTCCCCCTGCCCGGTACCTGTGACGTTTCCGCTGGCCGACGGGTGGACGGCGAAGGCGATCGAGCCACCCAAGGGCGAGCTGGCCGAGCTGGTCGGCGAGGCGCTCACCAAGCGCGGCGGCACCACCGTGCGCTGTGAGGTGGACGGCCGGCCGGCCGGCGGCGGATTCCTGCGGATCTGGGCGGCGGACTCGCCGACGGTCACGCCGCGCGCCGTGCTGGAGAGTTTCGCCGCCGGGGCCGGCGAGACGGTCGCCGGCCAACAGTTCCGCGACCTCCGCGCCGGCGGCTTCGACGCCACCGAGATGACCTGGCTCGCCACCAACCCGCTGGTGGAGGAGGAGGACGAGTCGCGGAACTGGGCGCTGGCCGTCCAGCCGGCGGGGCAGACGCTCGTTTTCGCGGTCAACGAGGGGCTGATCACCGAACGGACCGACGTGCTGCCGGCGTACCGGCTCGCGGTGCGAGGGCTCGCCAAGGGCGAGTGAGGTGGGCGCTGACCTGGCCGTGCCGGACGGTCAGGTACCGCAGGTCGTCGCGGGCAGTCCGGGAACGGCCACCGGGGACCGGCCGCCCGGCCGGGCCTTGCCGGCGAGCACGGCGGCCAGGGCGGTCATCGACGCCCGGCTGGAGGAGTACGTCGCCAGCAGCGTCGGTGACTTCGCGTCGGCCAGCACGTACGGGGTGTCCATGGCGACAGTGACCGCCGCGTCGGGGCTCAGGTCCTTGGCGCCGTCGCCGTAGCCCACCAGGTGCACGATCGTGCCGCCGCTGGGCTTGACCTGCACCCCGGCGGCGGTCAACGCGGCGGTGAGGGTGGCCCGGGTGCCGTCCCGACCGCCGGACGTGGTGACGGTGACCGGCCCGCGTACCGCTTTGCCGCAGGCGCCCCTCAGCACGGTGACGGCGGCGGCGGCCAGCGCGTCGGCCGCCGCCCGGTGCTCCGGGGTGTTGAGCGTGGACATCTGCGCCGCCGGCAGCTCCGCGAGCCGGAACTTCATGGTCAGCACCCGGGTGACCGCCTCGACCAGCCGGGTCCGGGGCAGCGATCCGCCGCGCAGCGCGGCGAGCAGCCCGTCGTACGCCTGACCGACGTTCGGGGTCATCAGGATGAGGTCGTTACCGGCGTTGAGCGCCCGGACCGCCGCCTCGCCGGGAGCCCAGCGCTTCGCGGGCGGCATGTTCATCCCGTCGGTGATCACCACGCCCTTGAAGCCGAGTTGGCCGCGCAGTACGTCGGTGAGCAGCTTGTGCGAGAACGTCGCCGGGGTCCCCGGGTCGATCGCGCGCGCGTCCAGGTGACCGGACATCACGGCCATCGCGCCCGCCTCCATGCCGGCGGTGAACGGCGGCCACGCGCCGCTCTGCAACGCCGCGGCGGACTGGGTGAGCACCGGAAGGTCCTGGTGCGAGTCGTCGGCGCTGTGGCCGTGCCCGGGGAAGTGCTTCAGGGTGGCCGCCACCCCGACCGCCTGGAGGCCACGGACCGCGCCGCCCACCTGCCCGGCGGCCTGCTTCGGGTCGGCGCCGTACGACCGGGAGCCGATCACGGTGCTGCGGGTGGCCAGCACGTCGGCCACCGGGGCGAAGTCGATGTTGATGCCCATCGCGGCCAACTCGGCGCCGGCGGCCCGCCACGCGGCCTCGGTGAGCTTCGGGTCACCGGCCGCGCCGGCCGCGAGGGCGCTGGGCAGCACGGTGACCCCGTCGGTCACGCGGGTGACGACGCCGTACTCCTGGTCGGTACCGATGAGCAGCGGCGCCGAACCGGCGGCGAGCCGACCGGCGGCGGTACGGAGCCCGGTGGTGAGCTCGTGCACCTGCTTGGGGTTGTCGACGTTAGTGGTCTCCTGGTTGCCCTTGGTCGGGTCGTCGGCGCTGAAGCCGACCAGGATCAGGCCACCCAGTCGGTACTTGGCGATCATGTCGGCGGGGGTGTCCACCCCGGCGAGGGCCTGGTTACCGGCCGCCGAGCCGGCGGAGACCTTCGTCGCCGAGTCGCCGTAGGCGTACGGCATCAGCACCTGGCCGACCAGGTCCTCGTCGGACAGCGTCGCCACCAGCGCGGCAGCGCGGCTGGCCGGGTCGCTGGCCGGCGGCGTGGCCGGGACGCTCGGGCCCGCGGACGTGCCGACCGGGCTGGGCGTCGGCGTGGGGCGCTCCGGGTCACCTGAGCAGCCGGAGACGAGCAGGGCGGTCAGGGCGGCGACAGCGACACTGGCGCGCCACGGGCGATTCGACACGCCGCCCATCCCACCAGCTTCTCCCTTATCGGGGCAACTTGACCTTACCGGTCGTCACCGGCGCGACGGCGTACGGCCAGCGGCCCGCCGGCCGGGTCAGCCGACCCGAGTGAGCAAGGTCACCGGGGCACCGTCCCCGGCGTACCGGTAGGGCTCCAGGTCAGCGTCCCACGCCGTGCCGAGCGCCTTGTCGAGGGCGTGCGCCAGCGCCTCAGGGGCCCGGGAGGCCGCCATCAGCGCCCGAAGGCGATCCTCGCCGAGCTGGATGTCACCGGCCACGCCGACCGTTGCCCGGAACAGGCCACGGGCAGGCACGTACATGAAGCGCTCACCATCGGCACCGGGACTCGGCTCCTCGGTGACCTCGAAACGGATCATGGGCCACTGCCGTAGGGCAGCAGCCAGCTCGGCGCCCGTCCCCGGACGACCGGTCCACCCGCACTCGGCCCGGCGTGCGCCGGGGTCGACGGGCTGAGCCGTCCACTGCAGGTTGACCGGCGCGGCTAGGACGCGCGCGATCGCCCACTCGACGTGTGAGCACACGGCGAGCGGGGTCGAATGGACGTATACGACGCCACGCGTTGGCACGGTGACCTCCCGGAGAGCGAGGTGCGTCTTCCCCTACGACCTCGTCCACCCAGGTGGCTGCTGCAACACATGATGACTCCTGTGACGCATGGTGCGCCAGGGAATCGGAAAAAACGCCGGGTGGAATAGCCGGACGGGTGGTCGCCGTTGCCTCTCAGGACACCGCGACGACCAGCATGATGTCGTGGTCCTGTACAGTTCCACCGGCGGCTTATGCCGCGTTACACCTTCGCGGGTCGAGTCACGTACGACCCGCACACAGCCCCCGGACGTCCAGTCCTCCCGTACGTCTTGCAAGGAGTACCTCCGTGGCGAGCAACACCTCTAAGACCGCGCGCGCGTCCGTCCGGGCCGGCCAGGCTGGCCAGGGTGGCGCCCTCAGCGTGCTGGGCGAGTTCAAGTACCTCATCCCGCTCAACGGCGGCAAGCACGCCTACGTGCGGAACCTGACCAACGGCAAGACCGCGCACCTGCGCACGGACTCCGACGCCTTCGTCGAGGAGATCCGCGTTCTGGCCGCCGCCGGCCACGCCGCCAAGATCCGGGCGGAGATCAACAACCTGGCTGCCACCCACCCGGGTGACGGCTGGGAGGCCACCGAGAAGCGCCTGGTCGCGGCCGGCGTCTTCGAGGGCTGAGCCCCTCCACCACCGCAACACGTAAAGCGCCCGCCGGGAGTCCCGGCGGGCGCTTTCGCGTATCCGGGGCCGGTCAGTCGGGGGCCGGGTCAGCCCGGATCGAGCAGGGCGACCTCGCCGCTGGCCAGGTCGTAGAGGCCGCCGACCACTGCCACCCGGCCGGCGGCCACCGGCCCGGCCAGCAGATCGTCCTCGCGCAGGCTGCGCACCGTGCGCCGGACGTGCCGGCGGATCGCCAGCGGCTGCACCGCCGGATCGTCCAGCCCCGCCTCGATCACTGCCGGAGCGATCTCGTCCACCAGGTGCGCCAGCGACCCGCCGGGACGCTGCCCGGTGCGCAGCGCCTCCACCGTGGCCTGCACGGCACCGCATCGCTCGTGGCCGAGGACCATCACCAGCGGTACGCCGAGCTGGCCGACCACGTACTCGATCGAGCCGCAGACCGCGCGATCGAGCACGTGCCCCCCGGTACGGATCACGCAGATCGCGCCGAAGGTCTGGTCGAAGATCGCCTCCAGCGGCACCCGGGAGTCGATGCAGCCCAGCACCACGGCGTACGGCTGCTGGTCGCCGGAGGCCGCGGCGGCGGCCGTGACGTCGTGTCCGTGCACCGGCTGGCCGCTGACGAAACGCCGATTGCCGGCGAGCAGGTCGGCCAGCGCGGCGCGGGGCGTACCGCCGGCCTGCCGCCCCTGCCCCGACGTCGCACCCATGGGCGCTCCCGACGACACCATGCCGTTCAGCTTGGCCCGCCGCCGTCCGGCACGGGCGAGGTCAGGAATGTTCGCCACGGCGTGATTGGCGTGGTGTCATGGCGGGTAGCCGGTGTTACCGCCGGGTATCCCGGTGCTGGTGGTACTGGGCGGCCCTGGGGAGGTGGCGATGCCGGAGCGGTTCGAGGTCGGTCTGCCGGACGGTGTACGGCTCAACGTCGAGGCGACGGGTCCGACGGACGCCCAGGTCACCGCCATCCTGCTGCACGGCTGGACGCTGGACGGGCGCGCCTGGCACCGGCAGGTCGACGCGCTCACGGCACCGCCGTTGCGCGGTGGGGTGCGGGTGGTCGCCTACGACGCGCGCGGGCACGGCCGGTCCAGTTGCATGGCGCTGCCCACTGCCACAGTGGCCCAGTTGGGTGACGACCTGGCCGCGGTGATCGACGCGGTCGCGCCGACCGGCCCGGTGGTGCTGGTCGGGCACTCGATGGGCGGCATGACGATCATGGAGTACGCCCACCGCCACCCCGCGCACTTCGCCGCCCGTACCGCCGGACTGGTCTTCGTCTCGACCACCGCCGAGGGGCACACGCACACCGTCTACGGTCTTTCGCCGCGGATCGCCCGGTTGATCCGGCTGGCCGAGACGACCGGCGCCGGCGTGCTGGCCCGGTGTGGGTCGTGGCGCGCGCCCCGGGCACTGCTGAACGCGCTGCAACCGAGCATCCGGTGGATGCTCTTCGGTGATCGCTGCGAGCCGGCCGACATCCGCCTGGTGACGTCGGCGGTGGCTCGGGCCTCGCTGCGCTCGATCGGCGGGTTCCGCGCCTCCATCGGCACCCAGCACCGACTGGACACCCTCGCCGCGTTGGCCCACCTGCCGGCCGCCGCCCTGGTCGGCGACCGGGACCGGCTGACCCCGCCGCCGTGCGCCGAGTCGATAGCGGCGGCTCTGCCGGCCACCGAGCTGACCGTCTGCCCGGGTGCCGGGCACATGCTGATGATGGAACGTCCGGACGAGGTCAACGCCGCGCTCACCGGCGTGGTGCGGCGGGTGCTCGCCGAATCGCCGCCGGCTCGCCGTGGCGCATCGCCGCCGGCCCACCGTGGCGCGGCCCCCGCCGAGACTGGTGCCTGAGCGCGTTCGCGCACCTCGGGCGCGGCGGGTCGGGCCCAGGGCCGTACTCTTCTCGGTTGGCCCGCGCGGTTCCCGCCGCCTGCCGGCGACCTCTGAAGGAGCGTGCGTTGACCGACCAGACCGGCCTGGAGCAGGAGATCGCCGTCGAGCAACGACACCTCGACCGGGTGTACGCCCGACTGGCCGAGCTGCGGCAGTCGGCCGTCCGCGCCGAGCGTGACGGCTACCGGATGGCCCGGGTGGGCACGCACGGTGCCCTGGTCGAGCGCGACGCGATGGTCTTCCACGCGGCGCAGCGGCGGCACACCCTGGACGCCGAGCACGAGGGACTGGTCTTCGGCCGCCTGGACCTGCGCGACCGTCAGGTGCTGCACGTCGGGCGACTGGGGATCCGCGACGAGAACGCCGTCACGCTTGTCGTCGACTGGCGCGCGCCGGCCGCCGCCGCCTTCTACCAGGCCACCCCGGCGCAGCCGCTGGACGTGGTGCGGCGCCGCACCATCCAGTCCCGCGCCGAGCGGGTCACCCGGATCGAGGACGACCTGCTGGACCCGACGGCCGCCCCGGAGGGGATGACTGTCGTCGGTGACGGCGCGTTGCTGGCCACCCTGTCCAAGGCCACCGGCCGGGGCATGCGTGACATCGTGGCGACCATCCAGCGGGAGCAGGACGAGGCGATCCGCTCGCCCGGCTCCGGGGTGACGATCGTGGCGGGCGGCCCCGGCACCGGCAAGACCGCTGTCGCCCTGCACCGGGCCGCGTTCCTGCTGTACTCCGATCGCAGCCGCTACGCCGGCGGCGGCATCCTGGTGGTGGGCCCGTCGTCGGTCTTCGTCGAGTACATCGGCTCCGTGCTGCCGTCGCTCGGTGAGGACACCGCGACCCTGCACTCGCTGGGCACCCTCTTCCCGGGGATGACCGCCACCCGCCCCGACCCGCCCGAGGTGGCGGCGGTGAAGGGCTCGCTGCGGATGCGCCGGGTGCTGGAGCGGGCGGCCCGCGACGCGGTGCCGGGCGGCCCGGGTGAGCTGCGGCTGCTCTACCGGGGCACGCTGCTGCGGTTGGACCGGGCCGCGCTGGACCGGATCCGGGACCGGGCGCTGCAACGCGGCGCACGACGCAACGAGGTGCGCCGGGCCGGTTTCGACGGGGTGTTCGCCGCGCTCTGGGCGCAGGCCCGTGAGCTGAGCAGCGGTCGGCTGCCGGAGCAACCGGCCTTCGAGGCGGAGATCGCCGAGCGGTCGGAGTTCCGGGAGTTCCTCAAGGCGTGGTGGCCTCGGCTGCACCCCCGGCACGTGCTCGGCTGGCTGGCGCAGCCGGACCGGCTGCGCCGGTACGCCGGGGGGATCCTCTCCTCGGCGGAGATCCGGCTGCTCAACGCCGCGTACCGGAACCTGGACTCGGCCGGGCTGACCATCGCCGACGTGGCGCTGCTGGACGAGTTGGACGCGCTGCTCGGTAAGCCCGCGCAGCCGGCCCGCGCGCGACGCGACCCGTTCCAGCTCGCTGGCGGCGTCCGTGAGCTGAGCACCCTCGGTGAACGGCAGCGGGCCGCCCGCGCGGCGGCCCGGGAGCGTCCGGAGGACTACCGGGACTACGCGCACGTGGTGGTGGACGAGGCGCAGGACGTCTCGCCGATGCAGTGGCGGATGATCGGTCGACGCGGCCGACTGGCCTCCTGGACCGTGGTGGGCGACCCCGCGCAGACCGCGTGGACCGGCGACCCGGACGAACTGGACCGGGCCCGGGACCAGGCGTTGGGCCGGCGCAAGCGACACGACTTCACGCTCACCACCAACTACCGCAACTCGGCGGAGATCTTCGCGGTGGCTGCGGCGGAGATCCGTCGGCTCTACCCGGACCTGCCGCTGCCCACCGCCGTGCGCTCCACTGGTGTCGAGCCGGTGGAGCTGGTGGTGCCCCCGACGGGGTTGGAGACCGCGACCGTGGAGGCCGCCGCCGGCCTGTTGGCCGAGGTGGAGGGCACTGTCGGGGTGATCACGCCGGTCCCCCGCCGGGACGAGGTCGCCGGGTGGCTGGGCGCACTCGGCGCGCCGAGGTTGCAGGTGGTGACCAGCCTGGAGGCCAAGGGCATGGAGTACGACGGGGTGGTGCTGGTCGCCCCGAGCGAGATCCGGGCGGATCCGGGTGCCGGGGTGCGCACCCTGTACGTGGCGCTCTCCCGGGCCACCCAGCGGCTCACCACCATCGACCCGACCGGCTGACGTGTGCGGACTGCCGCCAGCGGGAGACGCAGCCCGTACACTTGCACACATAGCGATGTGAGCATACATTTGACCGGGTCCCGACCAGCGGCGGAAGGTGGTTCTCGTGGGCGCAGGTCATGACCACCACCATGGGTCCGTCGCCAATGCCGCACACCAGCACCGAGGTCGACTCTGGGCAGCGTTCGGGTTGCTCGCCACCCTGATGGTGGTCGAGGCCGTGGCCGCCCTGCACACCGGCTCGCTCGCCCTGCTCTCCGACGCCGGGCACATGTTCACCGACGTGCTCGGCATCGGGATGGCGCTCGCCGCCATCACGGCGACCCGGCGGGCCACCGGCGACCCGCAGCGCACCTTCGGGCTCTACCGGCTCGAGGTGCTCGCCGCGCTGGCCAACGCCGTCCTGCTCTCCGGCGTCGCGATCTACGTGGTGATCGAGGCGATCCGCCGTTTCGGCGACCCGCACCAGGTCATCGCCGGCCCGATGCTCGCGGTGGCCGTGCTCGGCCTGCTCGCGAACATCGCCGCCTTCGCGCTGCTGCGCGCCGGGGCCCGGGAGAGCATCAACCTCCAGGGCGCCTACCTGGAGGTCCTCGGTGACCTGCTCGGCTCGCTCGGCGTCATCGGCGCGGCGCTGCTCATCACCGTCACCAACTGGTGGTGGGCCGACCCCCTGGTCGCGGTCGCCATCGGCGTGTTCATCCTGCCGCGCACCTGGCGGCTGGCCCGCGCGGCCATCCGCATCCTGGTACAGGCCGCCCCGGAGCACCTCCAGGTGACGGCCGTGCACGACCGGCTCGCCGCCGTCCCCGGTGTCGTCGAGGTGCACGACCTGCACGTCTGGACGCTCACCTCGGGCATGGAGGTGGCCTCCGCTCACCTGACCATGGCACCCGGCGCGGAGGTCGGCGCGGTGCTCACCGCGGCGCGTACGGCCCTGCACGACGACTTCCGCATCGAGCACGCGACGTTGCAGATCGAGCCCGGCGCCGCCTCCGGAGCGTGTGGCTCCATCGAGTGGTGACCGGCCCCTTTCGTAGCATTCCTCCGGTTTCGCGGCATTTTTCCGTGGTGACGCACGCACCGTCCGTCACATCGGCTGCAACGGCCCCATTGGCACCGGTAGGCTCGGTCCCGGCCTCCACCAGGCGGCGCCCTCCCGGCGCCGGTGGCGGTCGCCGCCTAATCGCCCAACTGGGCGAACCGGGGAACCATGTTCCTGGGGTGTATCCGCGTCAGCGGTAGGGATCTTCCGTCCCGAACCCGTCAGCTAACCCGGTCGGCGGCTGACGGAAGGACATGCGCAGTGGCACCAGCACGACCACCCGCCGCCCGACTGGCGGCCCTGATCGTCGCGATGTTCGCCCTCGGCGTCGCGCTTCCGGCCGGCACCGCCTCGGCCGCTCCCCCGACCGGCCTGCGGGCCGCCGCACCCGACTCCGACGAGGAGGGCGGCACCCCGGCGTTGCGCGCCCAACTCGAGGCGGCCAGCAAGGGCTACCTGGACGCGAAGCGCGCCCTGGACACCTCCGTGCAACGGCAGAAGCAGCTCGCCACCCAGCTGAAGACCATCGAGGTCGATATCGAGCAGCGCAACGGCAAGGTCGGCGAGATCGCCGAAGTGGCCTACCGCACCGGCCGGCTCGGTGCGATGTCGGCGCTGCTCAACAGCAACACCCCGGAAGGCTTCATGGACCGGGCGGCCGCTCTGGACGCGGTGGCCGCCAACGAGGACCGGGTGCTCCGCGACCTGCTGGACAGCAAGGACAAGGCCAACCGCACCCGGGTCGCCCTGGACGGTGAGATCAACGAACAGCGCAAGCAGGTCGCGGTGATGGCCAAGCGCAAGGAGCAGGCCGAACGGGCCCTGACCGTGGCCACCACACCCAAACCGCAGACCACCGCCGACACCGGTTCCAACCGGGGCACCTCCAGCGCCAACGCGACGGCCGCGCCGCGCAACTCCGACGGCTCCTGGCCCTCCGAGTCGTGCAGCGTCAACGACCCCACCCCGGCCAACGGCTGCATCACCCCCCGCACCCTGCACGCGCTCAACCAGGCCAAGGCCGCAGGATTCACCCGGTACGTCTCGTGCCACCGCCCCAGCGGCTCCGGTGAACACCCGAAGGGCCGGGCCTGCGACTTCGCTGCGCAGAAGGGCGGCTTCGGCGGTAACGCCACCGGCGGCGACAAGACGTACGGCAACAACCTGGCCGCGTACTTCATCCGCAACTCAGACCGGCTCGCCGTGCTCTACGTGATCTGGTACAGGCAGATCTGGCTGCCCAGCAGCGGGTGGAAGTCGTACAGCGGGGCGCACGGCACCCCGTCGACCGACCACACCAACCACGTACACCTGTCGGTCTACTGACCCACGCGTCGTGATGCCTGTGAGTCATCGTGATGGCTCACAGGCATCACGTGCGTCGGGGCCGGGCTACGTCACTGGGCGTACCCCTGATGTCGTCGCTCGTCGGACGACCCGGCGGTGGTCGGCGGGCAGCATCGCGGTATGCCTCGGATCCGACCCACCACCCGCAAGGCGCTGCTCACCCTGCACCTCGTCACCTCGCTCGGCTGGCTCGGCGCCGACCTGGTGCTGCTCACCCTCGGCATCGCCGTGCAGCGGGGTGCCGACCCGGCGGTGGTCTATCCGGTCACGGCCCTGGTCGGCACGGTGCTGTTCGCGCCGCTGAGCGTCCTGGTCTGGCTGATCGGAGTCGCCGCCTCGCTGCTCACCCCGTGGGGCCTGCTGCGCCACCGCTGGGTGCTGGTCAAGCTCGTGCTCACCACGGTGATGGTCGGGCTGGTGCTGTTCCTGCTCACCCCGAACCTGCGTCACGCCGGAGCGGTCGGCGCCGCCCTGCCCGCCCGGGATCGCGCCGACCTGGTCATCGCGCCGGCGGTGTCGACCAGCCTGATGATCATCGCGACGGTGCTGTCCACCTACAAGCCGTGGGGCCGGCGTCCCGCCGCCCGGCCCGCCCGCACGAACCGCGATCGCGCTGTAGCCAAGAAGTAGGCGCCGCCCCCGCTGCGCGCGGGGAGCAGGTCAAGGCCGTCCCGCGTTAAGCGCAGAGCCCTGCCCCGTCCCGCGATCTTGCACTTACTGCGCCGACACATGGGGCATCCCGCCGATATCGACAACCGTAACTGCAAGATCGACGCAGCGGGCGCGTGAGCCAGTCCAGGTCGCCCCTTGGACCAACTGCCGTAGTCAGCTCGCCTTGCTGCTCGGGTGGGAGTGTCGCTGGTAGGCGTTATACCAAGGAGTCATATTTATACCTCTGAGGTATGTCGCTCACCCGAGTAGCAGCGCCCCGACGGATGTCGCCACGGCGACCTCTGCCTGCTGAAACGACAGTGACACCCAGACCTGAGCACGATGGTGCAACGCCAGCGCCGAACGCGGCGCGGCACCGGGCGGCGGGGAGCGACGGCGGCCGGCGCGGGACGGCAGGCGGCGCGGAGTGGTTGCGGGCGGAGCGGCAGCGGGGCGGTGCCGGGCACGGCGGGCGGCGCGCGGGTACAGCGGGGCGGCGCGCGGGTACAGCGGGGCGGCGCGCGGGTACAGCGGGGCGGCGCGCGGGTACAGCGGGGCGACGCGCGGCTACAGCGGGGCGGCCCGGGGGCAGGTCAGGCGGGCGGGGGGTTGCCGGTGCGGTCGAGGGCGGCGCCCAGCCGGGTGGCGAGGGCGAGGTGAGCGGCCTGGGCCTGGCGGAACGCGTACCGGAACAGCGGCGTCGGCGCGGTCAGGGTGATCTCGACGTCGATGCGGACCAGGCCGTCCGGCTCGGCGCGTAGTCGGGTGTGGTTTCGCACGGTGGTGGCCGGCCACTGGCGGGCAACCATGACGATCTCGTCGGCCTCGCTGATCAGCACGTCCGCGTGGTAGGTGGTCCGGAAGCGCAGCGGGCCGGCCGCCAACCGGTCGTTGATCGTGAAGCTGGCCTGGGCGCCGGGCCGGGGCGGCACCCGGCGAACCCGGACGATCAGCGGATGCAGCTCGCCCTGCCGGGTCAGGTCGCTGAGCAACGCTGCCGCCTCGGCGGGTGAGCACCGGGCCTGGACGGTGTAGCTGAAGGTACCGCTGCTGAGCACACCGTCTCCCGCCGTCGTTGGTCGCCCGATCGTCCCGTACCGATGTCTGGCTGGCAACGCCCCCGGGCCCTCAGCGCCGCGCCGGACCGGTCCGATGCGACGACCTGTCACCACCTGCGCCATTAAGGTCGGTTAGTACAAAATCTTCCGTAGATGCCGGAGGGCGGCCAGCATGAACGGCGACGACCGATGAGTGGGCACGTGATGGTGTTCGCGCCCACTCCACAGCTGACGGTGACGGTGGACCAGCCCAACGACCACCCCGAGCTGCACCTGCACCCTGGTGGGCAAGGCGTCTGGCAGGCCCGGATGGTGATCTCCCTCGGAGTCGACGTGGTGCTCTGCGCCGCCCTTGGCGGTGAGATCGGCCAGGTGCTGGAGCCGCTGCTGGTCAGCGAGGGCGTGGACCTCAAGGTGGTGGTCCGTGACTCCGGCAGCGGCGGGTACGTGCACGATCGCCGCGAGGGCTCCCGACAGGAGATCGCCGACGTGCCCGGGCAGCCGCTGAGCCGGCACGAGATCGACGAGCTGTACAACCTCGCCCTCGGCGAGGGCCTGCGGGCCTCGGTGAGCATCCTCAGTGGGCCGAACGAACCGTGGCTCGTACCGGCCGACCTGTACCGACGCTTCGCCGCCGACCTCGGCGCGAACGGCGGCCGGGTGGTGGTCGACCTCTCCGGCGATCACCTCGGTTCGGTGCTGGAGAGCGGGGTGTTCTTCCTCAAGGTGAGTCACGAGGAGTTGATCCGCGACGGCCGCGCCCGCAGCGACGACATCGAGGAGCTGACCCGGGCCATGTACGAGCTGCACGCGGGCGGCGCCGAGACGGTGGTGGTGAGCCGCGCCGACCAGCCGGCGTTGGCGCTCATCGACGGGGAGCTGTTCCAGGTCGAGATGCCCCGGCTGGAGGCCGCCGACCCGCGCGGCGCGGGCGACTCCATGACGGCCGGAGTGGCGGCCGTCGTGGCCAGAGGCGGGGACATTCGGACCGCCATCCGCACCGGCGCCGCCGCCGGCGCGCTGAACGTGACCCGGCACGGCCTGGGCACCGGGCGGCTGGACTCGATCACCGGCCTGGTGGACCGGGTCCGGCTGGTGCCGGCGGACAGCCGGCAACAGGAGCGGACCACCCCGGACGAGTTGGCCGGCCGGGTGGTCGAGCGATGACCCTGCGGGTGTTGATCACCAACGACGACGGGATCGCCGCGCCGGGCATCCAGGCGCTGGCCTGGGCTGCCCGGCAGCGGGGCCTGGACGTCGTGGTGGCCGCGCCGATGGAGGAGGCGAGCGGCACCAGCGCCGCGATGAGCGCCATGGAGCGCGACGGGCGGGTCGTCGTTAACGACCACCCACTGCCCGACCTGGCGGGTGTGTCGGCGTACGGGGTCGCCGGGTCCCCGGGCTTCATCACGCTGATCGCCCTGCACGGGGCGTTCGGCCCACCGCCGTCGGTGGTGCTCTCCGGCGTCAACCGGGGCGCCAACGCCGGCCGGGCGGTGCTGCACTCCGGGACCGTGGGCGCCGCGTTCACCGCCGCCACCAACGGCTGCCGGGCGATGGCGGTCTCCCTCGACGTGCTCTCCGCCGGCGAGGCGACGGCCGCGAGCGGTGGCGCCGCCGTGGACGCCGCCGCCCGGGTACGCGACGCCGAGCGGCACTGGGGCACCGCCGCGCGGGTCGCCCTGGACCTGCTCCCCCGCTTGACCTCCGCGCCCATGGAGAGCGTGCTCAACGTGAACACCCCGGACCTGCCGCACGGGCAGCTGCGCGGGGTGCGGCGCGGCACCCTGGCCAGCTTCGGTCAGGTGCAGATGACGGTGGCCGAATCCGGCCACGGGTTCGTCCGTACCTCGCTGGAGGAGCCGGGGCAGGCCGCACAGCCGGGCACGGACGTGGCGTTGCTGGCCGCCGGGTACGCGTCGGTGACGGCCATCCGAGCGGTCACCGAGGCGACCGACATCGACCTGACCGGCCTGGACGAGCAGTCCTGACGGGACGCCCGGCGCGCTCAGGCGCCGGGCAGCACCTCGGGGGTGGCGGCACCGGCGAAGTAGGGCTCCGGAGCGCCGAAGAGGCCCAGCAGACCGGTCACCCAGAGCTGCCGGTGCACGAACCGGCTCGGCTCGGTGACCACCAGCTTGACGTCGCTGACCTCGGCTGTCTGGAAGCCGGCGACCATGGCGCTGATGCCGACCGAGTCGATGAAGGTGACCAACCTCATGTTGAGTTCGATGCGCAGGGGGCGGCCCTTGGCCAGCACCTCTGCGATCGCTTCGCGCACCTCGTACGCTGTGTCGACGTCGATCTCACCCCGTGGGGCGATCTCCACGACACCACCGGACAGAACCGACTTCACGATCGACAGGCTCACGCGAGCACCTCCACCCGCCCGTCCCCCGGGCGCCTCATCAGTACGCGGGCCGCGACCGAGAGTATTCCTCCGACGGCCTCGGTCGCCACCCCTCGGGATGAGCAATTCGCGGATCCGGGCCGACAAAGCCACCCATATCCGCACTTTTCAGTATCTGATTACTCAAGACTTTTCGTTATCTGACCATCGACGATCGGTCGTGACCGACGCGCCGCCGAACCAGGGTAGCGGTCCGGACCCGGCGCGCCCGACAACCGGCCCAGGACGTACGCCTGCCCCGTGTGCCGTCGGCGTGTCGCCCACCGCCGGCCGGCACGATCCGCGCCCCCGGTTGCCCACGCGCCCTAGCATCGGCCGGGACACCACCGCGACGGAGAGGATCTTCGATGATCAAGCGACTTGCCGGGCTGGCCGGCGTCGGTGTTCTGCTCGCCCTCGTCCTGGCCTGCGGGTTCGGTGGCGGGGGCGACGATGACGACGATGACGACGACGACTTCGCCCGAGGTGTCGCCGTGTCAGCGGTGCGCTGATTCGGTGGCGCACCGGGTTTCGGCCCGCCGAGCTACCGGTGCTCCGCGGACGTCGGGGTTTGCGTTCGGCTGACGCGGGGCACTGCGGGGTAGGCGACACCGTGACGCGCTGGAAAGACGCCGAAGTCCGAAGTGGCCGGCGGCTTCGGCACCCGAGGAGGTAACCACGATGTTCGGAACCAACCTGCTGGACCGCCGCAGCAAGCCGGAGCGGATCGCGGACCAGGCCTGGGAGCACCTGCTCTCGGCCGTCAGCTATGCCGGAGACAGTGTGCGGGACACCGCCCGCTCGGCCCGCCAAAACAGCAGCGACCTCGCCGACGGGGCGGGTGACCTGGTGGGATCCGCCGCCGAGGAGGCGCGACGCCGAGCCTCGCTGGCCTTCGACGCGCTCGCCGGCCGGCAGCCGGCACTGCCCTGGACGCTCCTGATCGGCGCCGCGCTCGTCGGCGCGGCGGTCGGCTGGGCCGTCGGCTCCGCCGCGCGGGCCGCCGGCAGCCGCGACGACCGTGCCGTCGACGACGTGGAGTTCGTCGACGTCGACCGCCCCAACTCCCCCGCCATCTGAACGACAGCACCACGATGGGCCCCGATCGACTCAGGTCGAGCGGGGCCCGTCGTGGTGCTGGGGTGGACCCGGTCCGCCGGGTGCCGGACCCCTCAGGCGGCCCGGCGGACCGGTGTCTGGTGGTGATCCGGGGTCCCGACCCGGATCACCCGCTCAGCGACTTGTGCAGGTGATGGCGGCCGGGGACGTGTTGCGACCGGTCCACGAACCGAGGAAGCCGGCGGTGGTGCTGGCCCCGGCGGCGAGCGCGCCGTTCCAGCCCGTGTCCCGGACCGACACGGCGGCTCCGGTCTGGGTGTGGGTGCCGCCCCAGAGCTGGTCGATCCGCTGGCCGTCGGTGAAGGTCCAGCCCACCGTCCAGCCGGAGATGGGGGCGTTTCCGGCGTTGCGGACCACCAACTCGGCCTGGAAACCGCCGGACCAGGAGCCGGTCACCCGGTACGTCGCCGCGCAGCCGGCGGACGGCGGCGGCGTGGTGGGCGGCGGCGTGGTGGGCGGCGGTGGCGTCGTCGGCGGTGGCGTGGTCGGGGGCTCGCCGCCGGTGCGGTCGGCGACCAGGATGCCGCGACCGTTGGTGCCGAGGTAGACCCGACCGTAGACGCGCGGGTCGCCGGTCAGCGCCTCGGTCGGATTGCCGTACTGGTGGCGGTCGTCGTTGACGCGTACCCAGGTCGCGCCGGTGTCGTCGGAGCGGTGCACGCCCGGTTGACCGTTCACAGTGCCGTAGAGGAACACGGCGGGGTTGGTCCGCCCGGGTGCCGCCTTGCCGAAACCGACGTTGCCGGAGGCGCTGACGCCGTCCAGCCTGGTGAAGCTGGCGCCGGCGTCGGTGGAGCGCCACAGACCACCCGGCCCGGCCAGCCACAGTTCGCCGGCCCGGCCCGGCAGGGCCTTGAACCGCACGTCGGTGGTGGGCAGCCCGGTCGCCGCGGTCGGGGTGAAGCTGGCCCCGCCGTCGGTGCTCAGGTAGAAACGCCCGCCGCTGAAGCCGTAGAACCGGGTGGGGTCGACCCGGTCGGACTCGACAGTGGCGTTCGCCGGGATGCCGGTCGACGCTGCCCAGGAGTTGCCGAACCCGACCGAGTGGACGACGCGTTGGCCCGCGTCACCGGGCGCCCAGACGAAGCGGCTGCCGTCGGCCGCGGCGGCCACCGTACCGCCCAGGTTGACGCCGGACGGTTCGGTGCCCTGGAACCAGGTGGCGCCGCCGTCGGTGGAGAAGGCGACGTGACTGTCGTTGGGTCGGTCGGCGTCGGTGAAGTTGCCGGCGCGCACCAGCACCGCGGGCTTGCTCTCGGCGTAGTCGAGGCTGGTGGTGGACGTGAACACCGGCTGGGTGAACAGCATCGACGGAATCGCGTCCAGGTCGGTGTGCCGGAAGCCGCCGACGTCGCCGAGCGCGCTGATCAGGGGTGCGCCGCTGGGCGGGCTGATCAGGTCGAGGACGGCGGTCTCCTCCAGCCCCCTGACCATGGGCCGGAGGGTGAACTGACCACCGGTGTCCCACTTGGTCAGGTCGGTCGTGCCGTAGATGGTGGCGCCGGTGCCGTACATCATGCGGTTGGAGTCGTGCGGGTCGATCTCCACCGACTCGTTCATCCAGCCGAGCTTGGGCGCGTCCTCCGGGGGTGCCGGGTTGAGGCCGAAGGTCAACCAGGGCACCGAGCTGATGTCCATGGTGTAGCGGCGGGACCTCTCCGGGTAGTTGCTGAACTCCCAGATCCGCGTCCAGCTCGCCCCGCCGTCGGTGCTGCGGAAGAAGATGGCGTCCGGCCACCAGGAGACCTGGGTGGCCACCAGCAGGGTGTTCGGGCGAAGCCGATCGATGGTCAGCCCGCTGTAGCCGAAGTAGGCGTCGGCGCTGGTGGAGGGCACCGGGCTGATCCGCGTCCAGGCCCCGGTCGACCGGGTGAACTTCCAGACGTCGCCCTTGCCGCCGTCGTACGGGCCGCCGGTGTCGCTGGTGGCGATGTAGAGGTGACCTCCGACCGGGTCGACGACGCCCTTGTGGGCCAGGTAGCCGGTTGGCTGACCGGGGATGCGCGCCCAGGTGACGCCGCCGTCGGTGCTGCGGTAGACCGGGTTCTCCTTGTCCGCCACGCCCACGTAGATGGTCTGCGTGGTGGAGCCGGCGGTGCCGGTGCTCTTGTCGAAACTGACCCAGGTCAGGCCCTGGTTCTGCCCGTTGTAGCCGTTCGGGTCGCTGGGGTCCGCCCGGTAGTTGCCGACGTTGGGGAAGGCGGCGACGCGGGCCCAGGTCACGCCGTGGTCGGTGCTGCGCCACAGCCCGTTTCCGCCCTCGGCGCCGTAGTACACGATGCTGTTCCGGTTGGGGTCGACGGCGAGCCGCTCCCCCATTCCCCGGCCCGGCATGTTGCCGCCGTTCTTGAACGGCAGCTCGGTGGCCTGCCAGGTGGCGCCCTTGTCGGCCGAGCGCAGGATCGCGCCGTTGTTCGGGTCCCAGCCGTTGGTGTACATGCCGACCGCGGCGTACACCCGGTTGGTCTGCACCGGGTCGGTGGCGATGCTGACCACGCCGTTGTAGCCCCAGCGGTCGGCGCCGACCCAGTCGAGCAGCGGCGTCCAGGACTGGCTGGCCTGTTCCCAGCGGTACGCCCCACCGATGTCGGTGCGCGCGTAGATGAGGTTCTTCTCGGTGGGGTTGAAGACGATGCCGGGTACGAAGCCGCCACCGCCCACCGGGACGTTCCGCCAGGTGTACGCCTCCGCCGCGGCCGGGGTGGGGGCCGACCCAGCGGCGGTGAACGGGACCACCACGACGGCTGTGGCGGCGGCCAACACGGACACGACCGTGCCGGCGAGACTTCTCCGCATCTGCGGTTCCTCTCGGGATGGAGCCCCGGGGGACGGG
This sequence comes from Micromonospora saelicesensis, assembly GCF_900091575.1. Taxonomy (GTDB): domain Bacteria; phylum Actinomycetota; class Actinomycetes; order Mycobacteriales; family Micromonosporaceae; genus Micromonospora; species Micromonospora saelicesensis. Next base: position 112,772 of record NZ_FMCR01000010.1, on the reverse strand, counting down.
GTCGATCGCCTGGGTGACGCCGTGGCCCGGGGGACGAGCACGACGACGGGGACGGGCAGAGCTGCCCTGGCTCCACCACCCGACGCGACGGCTCCCGCGATCGAGGAACGCGATTACCGTAACCGAAATTGGCTCGCTTTGGAAGCGCTCCCACCATCGATGTTCGTCCCCACCTCCCACCCGCGCCGCCCAGGTCGGACCGCGCCGTCACCCGGTCCGGGCGAGGGCGACTCACCCGGGGCGGCGGCAGGATCGCAGCACGGCGGACCTCCGGCCGCGGCCAGCACCCGGTCCGCCATCGGAACAGCGGAGGAGGGACAGATGGCCATCGCGGAGATCAACCGCACCGACCAGGACATCCAGTCCGCCGTGCTCGACGAGCTGACCTGGGAACCGCGGGTGCAGCCGCACGAGATCGGCGTGACCGTCGCCGAGGGCGTCGTCACCCTGACCGGCCGCGTGGACAGCTACGCCAAGAAGTGGGCCGCCGAGCGGGCCGCCCACCGGGTCGCCTCGGTCCGGGCGGTCGCCAACGACGTGGCCGTGCAGCTCACCAACGGCACCGAGCGCGCCGACAGCGACCTGGCCGCGGCGGCCAGCCACGGACTGGAGTGGGACGCGTTCGTGCCCATCGAGAAGCTCCAGGTCACCGTCTCGGCCGGCTGGGTGACGCTGCACGGCGACGTCGAGTGGGAGTACCAGCGTCGAGCCGCCGAACGCGCGGTGGCCCGGCTGACCGGCGTACGCGGCGTGAGCAACGGCATCACCGTCCGACCGGCCACCGCGCCGGACGCCCGCAACGTGGCCGACCGGATCGTCGACGCCCTCGCCCGGGCCGGAGCGACCGAGGCCGAACGGATCAGCGTCCGGGTGCACGGCGACACCGCGATACTCGCCGGGTTGGTGCACTCGATGCCCGAACGGGCCGAGGTCGAGCAGGTGGCCTGGTCCGCGCCCGGCATCCGGGAGGTGCAGAACCACATCGCGGTCGCCCCGGTGCTGCGCTGAGCGGGCGCGGGCGCCCGCCCAGCGGGCGCTGAACGGGCGCGGAACCACCCGGGGTGGGTGAGCCTGCCTCACCCGCCCCGGGAGCAGGCTGGTGGCATGAGTGATCCGAACGGGCTGATCCAACCGGGGCGCACCGCGCCCGGTTTCACCCTGCCGGCCACCCCGGACGGGGATCTGCTGGGGCCTGAGCAGTTCCGTGGCCGGCCGGTCGTGCTCGCCTTCTATCCCGCCGACTGGAGCCCGGTCTGCGGTGACCAGATGTCGCTCTACCAGTCGGCGGCTCCCGTCTTCGCCCAGTACCAGGCGGTGGTTCTCGGCGTGTCGGTGGACAGCATCTGGTCACACCGGGCGTTCGCGGAGAGCCGGGGCATCGAGTTTCCCCTGCTGGCCGACTTCGAGCCCAAGGGCGAGGTGGCCCGCAGGTACGGCGCGTACATGCCGAACGGTGAGGCGGCCCGCGCGCTGGTGGTGCTGGACCCGGCGGGGAAGGTGACCTGGAGCTACCTGTCGCCGCCCGACGTCAACCCCGGCGCCGACGGCATCTTCGACGCGCTGGACCAACTCGCCGCCGATCGGAAGGTGATGGCCGGATGAGCACGCCACTGCAGGTCACCGCCCGACTTCGAGACCCGGTGACCACCGACGACCACATCCGGGGGCCGGCCGACGCGGCGGTGACCATCGTCGAGTACGGCGACTTCCAGTGCCAGTTCTGCGGTGCCGCGTACCCGAACCTGCACGAGTTGCTGCGGCAGCGGGCCGACACCGTACGGCTGGTCTACCGCTACTTCCCGATCGCCAACGTGCACCCGTACGCCGAACGGGCCGCCGAGACGGCCGAGGCCGCCGGGGTTCGGGGCCGGTTCTGGGAGATGCACGACTGGCTCTACGAGCATCAGGACCAGCTCGACCCGGTGCACCTCTCGCTCGGCGTCGAGCAGGTCGGGTTGCCGCCGGACGAGTTGAACGCCGAGGTGGAGAACCGTGCGCACGCGGACCGGGTGCGCCGGGACTTCGTGGGGGGCATCCGCAGCGGGGTGAACGGCACCCCGACCCTGTTCGTCAACGGCATCAGGCACGACGGCGGGTACGACCTGCCCGACCTGCTGACGGCCGCGGACGCCGCCGCCAACGCCTGACCCGCTCAGATCAGCCGCAACTCACGCGCCCGCCGGACCGCTTCACGCCGGCGGGTCGCGTCGAGTTTGCGGTAGATGTTGCGGACGTGGGTCTTCACGGTGTTGACCGAGAGGGACAACTCGCTGGCGATCTCCACGTTGGACAGGATGCTCTGCAGGTAGCGCAGGATGGTCAGCTCCCGCTCGGTGAGCGGCTCGTCGAGCACGCCACTGGGCCTGGCGGCCGGCCGGGCGGCGCTCTGTCCCGCGCCCCGCACCAGGTCACTGACCAGCGTGAAGTGCGCGGTGCCCGCGTCCAGGTGTGCGGCCAGTAGGTCCCGCACGGGTGGTTCGGCGCGGGTGAAGACCCTGCGGCAGCCCTGCGGGCCGGCCAGGTCCAGCGTCTGCTCCAGGATCCGACCCACCCGACGCCCGTCCCCGGCGCGCTGGGCCAGCACGGCGTCGAGCAGACCGGCGTCCAGGCGTACCGGTAGCGGCCAGCCCGTGGCGGCGGGCGCCTGCCAGTCCGGCAGGGTCCGCTCGGCGGTGGCGGCGTCGCCGGCCAGCAGCTGTACCTTCGCCAACGTCACCGCGAGCACCGGATCGGCCTCCTCGTCGGCGGCATCGGCCAGCAGATCGCGGACGGAGTCAAGGTCGCCCCGCGCGGCCCGCAGTTCGGCCTCGGCGGCCCGCAGCAGACCGGCCAGCTCTGCGGCGGACGGCCGGTCGGCCAACGCCTCCCGGGCCCGGACGAGCAGCCGCTGCCCGGTCGCCGGGTCGTTGGAGTCGCGGTGCAGCTGCGCCTGGCACAGGGCGGCAACCGCCGCCGCCACCGGTTCGTCGGCGGCGGCGGTCAGCCAGTCGTCGCCCACCTCGGGGTCGCCGGCCCGGCCGCCGGTCACGTTGAGCGCCGGGAGGGCGAGGGCGAGGTTCGCCGTGGCCTCCTCTGGCTGGTCGCGCAGCAGCGCCACCACGGCGAGAGCCAGGTACGCGTAGCCGCAGTCGAGCCGACAGGACCAGCCCCGACAGGGCGGCATGCCGAGTGCGTCCCTGGCCGCCTGCTCTGCTGCCCGCAGCTCGCCGCGCACCGCGAGCAGCAGCGCGGCGCGGCTCGCGGCGACCAGCTCGGTGCGCGGCCGGCCGGCTTCCCTTGCGGCCGCCCGGGCCCGGACGAACCGGGCGGTGGGCAGCGCCCCGTCGGCCAACTCGGCCAGCCCAAGCGCGGTGCCGGTGAACGCCCGCAGGTCCAGGTCGTCGGCGGCACCGCCACCACCGGCCGTCGGGGCGGAACCGGTCATCCCGGTCGGCACGCGGGTCGGCGTGGCCTCCGGCGGGCGGGTGCGCAGCAGGCGAGCGGCGGCAGCCCGGACCTCGGTGCGGTCGTCCGCGAGCCGGGCCACTGTCAGCTCCAGCGCGGTCACCAACCGCAGGAACCGGTCCCGGCGCGGCACCGGCAGGGTCGCGGCGTGCCCGGCGGCGGCCCGCAGGTGACCGCTGGCGGCCGGCAGGTCACCGGCGTACGCGCGCTCGGCGGCGCAGGCCAACGCCACCTCCGGGTCGGCGCGGATCACCTCCGCTGGCGGCGGCGTGGGTGCCGGTGCGTGCACCGGGTCCCGGTCGTAGCGGGTCAGCTCCGGCCAGTGGGCGACGAACAGGTCACCGGCCAGGTCCCAGCGGCCGGCGGCCAGGGCGTGCCGCAGAGCGTCGGCGGGCCGGCCGTCGCCCGCGTACCAGTCGGCGGCCCGGACGTGCAGCTCGCGTAGCTCGTCGGCGGGCAACCGGGCGAGGTCGGCGCGGAGCAGATCGGCGAGCAGGGACTCGTACCGGTACCAGGGCGGCCGGGTGTCCTCCCGGTGCAGCAGACCACCGGTCCCGGCCAGGTCGGCCAGCACCTGCCCGGCGTCGGCGCGGCCGGTCAGGGCCTCGGCCAGGTCGGCGCAGACGGTGTCGACGACCGCGGTACGGCGCAGCAGATCCTCCTCGGCCGGGTCGAGCGTCGACAGCACCTCCTCGTGCAGGTAGCCGGCGATCTCCGGCTGGTCTCCGCCGAACTGCCCCACCCAGCGTTCCGGGTCGGGCTGTCCGCGTACCGCCAGGGCGGCGATGCGCAGCGCGGCCGGCCAGCCGCCGGTGCGCTCCCGCAGCCGGTGCACGGCGGTGGCCGGCAGCGCGGCACCGTGGGCGGTGAGCAGGTCGGCCACCTCGTCGTCGGTGAACGCCAGCTCGTCCGGGCCGATCTCGGTCAGCTCGCCGGCGAGGCGGAGCCGGTGCAGTGGCAGGTGCAGTCCGGCCCGCGCGCCGATCACCAGGCGGAGCCGCCGCCCGGCATGCCGCAGCAGGAACTCCAGGCCGGTCAACGCCGCCGGGTCGGCGACCCGGTGCAGGTCGTCCAGGATCAGCAGCACCGGCCGGTCGGCGGCGGCGAGCGTGGCGGCCAGCGCCTCCAACTGGTCGGGGCGCGGCGGCCGATCGGGCAACGGGCCACCCTCCGTCGCCCCGGTCGCCGAGCGCAGCGCCGCGGCGAGGTACGCCCAGAGCCGGTCGGAGTCGTCGCCGGCCTCCACCGACATCCACGCCGACACCGGGTCGTCAGCCGACGAGACCGACAGGTCGCCCGAGTCGGGCACGATCGCGCCCGGCTCCACGTCGGGTGGCGCCCCGCCCAGCCGCATCCAGGAGGCGAGCAGGGTGGTCTTGCCCCAGCCGGCGGGGGCGGCCACCAGGGTGACCGGTCCCGCGCTGCCCTCGTCCAACCGGCGCAGCAGGCGGGGCCGGGCGACCACCGGCTCCGGCGGCACGGCCGGCGTCAGCCGGGACGCCAACAGCGGTGGCCCCGGTGCCGGTTCGACGCGTACGTGATCCTGTTCCGGCACCCAGCCCCACCCCCACCACGCGCTCCGCCCCCGGTCGGCGAGCGGTTACCCGGCACGGGCCGGTTCACCCCTTCCGGGCGAGCGCGCTTCACCCGGGTGCGACCGACGATCGGGGGACGTGAACCGGGAGGACGGGTGGTACCGATGGGACGGCTGGCGCGGGCGGGACCCGCACTGGGCGGCGCGGCGCTGGCCGGGGCGGCGCGGCTGCTGCGCGTACCGCGTCGGGGTGCCCGGCCCGGCGCGGACGGCGACGCTGCCGCGCCGGCCCGGTGGGAGGTGGTGACCGTCGACCGGCCGCCGGAGCAGGTGCTTCCGGAGGGCCGCTGGCCGGAGCCGCTGCGCCGCCTGGACGGGGCGGTCGAGGTGCGGGTGCGCCCGGCGCCCGGTGACCGGGGCACCGAGCTGGCCGCTCGGCCGCTGGCCGGCGTCACCCCGCCCACCGGGCTGGCCGCGCATCTGGTCGGCGACGACCCGGGTCTGCTGGTCCGCCGGACCCTGCGCCAGATCAAGCAACGGGTGGAGGCCGGTGAGGTGCTCCGCGCGGACCGGTCCGCGCTGGACCGCCCCGAGGTCCACGGGTGAGAGCGCTGTGTTGGGTGGCGATCGGCGAGCTGGCCGTACGCGAGGTCCCCGACCCGGAGCTGCGCAACGAGCGTGACGTCATCGTCCGGGTTCGGCGTAGCGCCACCTGCGGGGGTGACCTGCCGCTGCTGGCCGGCCGGCACCCGCTGCTGCGGCCCGGCGACGTGCTCGGCGCGGAGTTCCTGGGCGAGGTGGTGGAGGTCGGCCCCGAGGTCCGCCGACACCGCGTCGGCGATCGGGTGGTCGTCGGCGCGAGCGTGGCCTGCGGCGGTTGCTGGTACTGCCGCCAGGGCCTGCACTCCTGCTGCGACAACGCCCATGCCGACCTGGCCAGCGCCGACCCCGACTGGGCCCGCTCCGACGCCGGCTGTTTCGGCCGGCCCCGGGCGGCGGGCGGTTTCGCGGGCGGCCACGCGGAGTACGTGCGGGTGCCGTACGCCGACGTGAGCGCCTTCCGGGTGCCGGACGCCGTCGACGACGAACGGGCGGTGTTCGCGGCGGACGTGGCGCCGACCGGGTGGCTCGCCGCCGAGTTGGGTGCGGTGCGCCCCGGCGACGTGGTGGCGATCTGGGGCGCCGGGGCGGTTGGTCAGTTGACCGCCCGGGCGGCGGTGCTGCGCGGCGCCGCCCGGGTGCTGGTCGTGGACCGGCACGAGGAGCGGTTGCGGATGGTCGAGCGGCACTCCGACGCCGAGGGGCTCGACTACCGGCGCACCGACGTGGCGGCCGAACTGCGCGACCGTAGCGGTGGGCGCGGGCCGGACGTGTGCGTGGTGGCGGTCGGCACGCCGCCGGCCCGGTCGAGGGCCGACCGGTTCGGTGGCCAGCACGCCGACCGACCGGACGCGCTGCGGGAGGCCGTGCACGCGTGTCGCAAGAGCGGCGTGGTGGTGGTGCTCGGCGGCACGGCCGGGTTCGTCGACGCGTTCCCGCTGGGCGCGCTGACCGAGCGGCGGCTCACGCTGCGCGGCGCCGGTCGACCTGATCTGCGGGACGTGCCGATGCTGCTGGACCGCATGGCCCGCGACGAGCTGCGGACCGAACACCTGGCCACCCACCGGCTGCCGTTGGCGCAGGGCCCCGAGGGGTACGCGCTGTTCCGGGACCGGGCCGACGGCTGCGTACGCGCCGTGTTCACGCCGTGACGCCTCCTCGTGATCGCTGATCGGCGATCACGAATGGCAGACTCTGAGGATGACTGGCGAGCGAACGTACGACGTGGTGCTGTTCGGAGCGACCGGGTTCACCGGCGGCCTGACCGCTGAATACCTGGCCCGACACGCACCGGCTGAGTTGCGCTGGGCGCTGGCCGGGCGCAACCCGCAGCGCCTCGCCGCCGTACGGGACCGGCTCGCCGCCATCGACCCGAGCCTGGCCGACCTGCCGCTGGTCACCGCCGACGTGACCGACGCCGACTCCCTGCGGGCGGTGGCGGAGAGCGCCCGGGTGGTGGCCAGCACTGTCGGCCCGTACATCCACCACGGGGAGCCGTTGGTCGCGGCCTGCGCCCGGGCCGGCACCGACTACCTGGACATCACCGGCGAGCCGGAGTTCGTCGACCTCATGTACGTGCGCCACCACGCCGAGGCGACACGCACCGGCGCGCGGCTGGTGCACGCCTGCGGCTTCGACTCCGTCCCGCACGACCTGGGCGTCTGGTTCACCGTCAAGCAGCTGCCTGCCGACGTCCCGATCACCGTGGACGGGTACGTGCGTGCCGGCGGCCGGTTCTCCGCCGGCACCTACCACTCGGCGCTCACCGCGTTCTCCCGTACCGGGCAGGCCAGCCAGGCCGCACGAGCCCGCCGGGCGGTCGAGCCGCGTCCCACCGACCGGCGGGTCCGGGCGGTGCCCGGTCGACTGGCCCGCTCGGCGGAGCTGGGCATCTGGACCGTGCCGCTGCCGACCATCGACCCGCAGGTGGTCCGCCGCTCGGCCGCGGCCCGCCCGGAGTACGGCCCGGACTTCCGCTACCGGCACTTCGCCGCCGTGAAGCGGCTGCCCACCGTGCTGGCCGGCGCGGCCGGGCTCGGTGCGCTGATCGGGCTGGTGAAGCTGCCGCCCAGCCGGCGCTGGCTGCTCGGCCGGCTCGCGTCCGGGCAGGGGCCCACCGCCCAGCAGCGAGCGTCGTCCTGGTTCCGGGTCCGGTTCGTCGGCACCGGCGGCGGGCAGCGGGTGGTCACCGAGGTCGCCGGCGGTGACCCCGGCTACGACGAGACGGCGAAGATGCTGGCCGAGTCGGCGCTGTGCCTGGCGCTCGACGAGCTGCCGCCGACCGCCGGCCAGCTCACCCCGGTCGCCGCGATGGGTGACGCGCTGCTCGACCGGCTCGTCCGGGCCGATCTCACCTTCCGGGTGCTCAAGCAGGAGACGCGGGAACCGTCGGCTTGACCCTCAACCGGGTCGAGGGGGCAGGATGCCCAGCGTGAGCGACCTGCACAGCATCGGCGAGCTGGCCCGGGCCAGCGGCCTGACCGTCAGCGCACTGCGCTTCTACGACTCGGCCGGGGTGCTGGAGCCGACCCTGGTCGACCCGGTGACCGGCTACCGCTGGTACACCGAGGGGCAGATCGCCCCGGCCCTGCTGGTGGCCGGGCTGCGCCGGATCGGCATGCCGGTGCCGGAGATCGCCGCCGCGGTACGCGCCGAGCCGGCCGTGGTGCACCAACTGCTCGACGCGCACCTGCGCCGGCTGGCCGACGGGCTCAGCGACGCCCGCCGCGAGGCCGACCGGCTCCGGGCCCTTGTCGACCCGGCCCCGTCGACCGCCACCACACTGCTGGTCGCCCCGGCCGCCCTGGCCGCCGCGCTCGACGCGGTGCGCTTCGCCGTCGGCGTCGACAGGGAGCTGCCGATGCTCGCCGGCGTGCTGTTCGACGTGGAGTCCGACGGCGTCCGGCTCGTCGCCACCGACCGGTACCGGCTCGCGCTGGCTCGGGCCGGTGCCGACGTCGACGGGCCGCCGGTGCGGGTGTTCGTGCCGGTGGCCCTCGCCGACCAGCTCCGGCCACTGCTCGACACCGCCGACACCTGGCCGGTACGGCTGACCGTGGCGGGCGCGGACCTGCGGGTGCGGGTGGCCGACCGCACGCTGACCGGCGCCGCCCTGCCGTACGACTTCCCGGACTACCACCGGCTGCTGCGCAAGTCCGTCGGTGAGCGGCCGACCGCGCGCCGCATCCCGGTGGACGTGGCCGCGCTGCGCGCCGCGCTGGCCGACCCGGCGGCCCCCACTGTCGCCCTCGACCACGACGGCACGACCCGGGAGGTCACAGTGCTCGGCGTCGACGACCAGGGCGGGCTGCGGTTGCTTCCCGCCGCCGACCTGGGCACCGACGCGTTGCGGGTCGGGGTGGACGGCGGTTACCTGCTGGACGCGCTGAACGCGGCCGGCGCGCCGCAACTGGTGTTGGAGCTGGATGGGCCGATCGCCCCGCTGGCCGTACGCCGACCGGACGACGCGGACACCTACTCGGTGCTCATGCCGATCCGGCTCTGAGCCGCCGGCCAGCACTCCCCGTCCGGGAGGAAAAGGCCGCGACGGTAGCATCTGGTGGTTCACCTGTGAACCCCGGACGGAGGCGTACGGAGCAGCATGCTCGACATGGAGTTGATCCGGAAGGATCGCGAGGCGGTGGCAACCGCGCTGGCGAAGCGCCTGGATCCCGCCGAGGTCACCCGTGCCCTGGACGAGATCCAGCGGCTCGACCAGGAACGCCGCGCCCTGATCACGGAGATCGACGCCGAGCGGCAGCGCCGCAAGGCCGAGGCCCGGGCGTACGCGCAGGCGAAGCGGGCCGGCGAGGAGCCGCAGGCCGCCGCGCCGGAGGCGGAGCGTAAGCAACTCGCCGAGCTGGAGTCCCAGCTGGACGAGGTGCAGGCCCGGCTGCGCGACGCGATGAGTGAGCTGCCCAACCTGCCCAGCGACGACGTCGTGGCCGGCGGCAAGGAAGCCAACCGGGTGGTGAAGACCTTCGGCGAGCCACCGGTGATCGAGAAGGTCCGCGACCACGTGGAGCTGAGCCGCGCGTTGGGCCTGGTCGACTACGAGCGCGGGGTCAAGCTCGGTGGGTCCGGTTTCTGGATGTACACCGGGGTCGGCGCCCGGCTGGAGTGGGCTCTGCTCAACTACTTCGTCGACCAGCACATCAAGGCCGGCTACGAGTTCCTGCTCCCGCCGCACCTGCTGCTGGATTCGGCCGGCTTCGCCGCCGGGCAGTTCCCCAAGTTCTACGACGACGTCTACCACCTGGACTCGGCGTCCGCCCCGCGTGGCCAGTTCCTGCTGCCCACGTCGGAGACGGCGATCCTCGGCGCGTACCAGGACGAGATCCTGGAGACCCCGAAGCTGCCGCTGAAGGCGTTCGCGTACACCCCGTGCTACCGGCGGGAGTCGGCCGGCTCGCACTCGGACGAGCGCGGCACGGTGCGGGGGCACCAGTTCAACAAGGTGGAGATCTTCCAGTTCACCCTGCCGGAGCAGGCCGACGCGGCGCTGGAGGAGATGCTCGCCCACGCCGAGAGCCTGGTCGAGGGGCTGGGCCTGCACTACCAGCGCACGCTGCTCTCGGCCGGTGACGCCAGCGCCTCGATGAAGAAGACCCTCGACATCGAGGTGTGGATGCCGAGCACCGGCAAGTACAAGGAGGTGTCGTCGGTCTCCTGGGCCGGCGACTACCAGGCTCGTCGGGCGGCCATCCGTTACCGCGAGCCGGGCGGCAAGCAGACGCGCTTCGTGCACACCCTCAACGGGTCGGCGCTGGCCACCAGCCGACTCTTCCCGGCGATCCTGGAGCAGTACCAGCAGGCCGACGGCAGCGTCCTGGTCCCCAAGGTCCTCCAGGACCGCCTGGGCACCGACCGTCTGACCCCGCTGCGCTAGCTGGAGGACAACGCTCCCCGCACCTGGTCGACGGCGGCGGGACTGATGCCTTCGCACCAGTCCCGCCGCCGTCCACTCGGCCACGAGTGTGACACCGTGGTCAATCCCGACGCGGAGCTGTTCCGGCTCCGGCGCGGACGTGCGGTGCCGGTTCAGGCACCGAACACCTCCGCGTGGGTCAGTCGGGCGTCACCGGGCTGCCAGTCGGCGACCGCGATCGCCACGTACCGCCCGGAGGACCTGGTCGAGATGGTGGTCTCGGGTCGCGGCTTCGGGACCGAGGCGACCGCTAGGTAGCCGAGCCCGTCGGCAGAGGTGGCTACGGTGATCGGCCGCCGCCGACCGGGAGTCCAGGTCAGGCGGACCGATGCCAGATCGTGGAGCGATCCGAGGTCGATCACCAATCGGCCGGTCGGGCCGGGTTGCCAGGCGGTACCGGGGTCGCCGTCGACGGCGGCCGACGGGTCGGTCATGCCAGCCGGGAGCGGTGACGTCGGGTAGGTCGTCCGAGACCGGGCCAGGTCGCTGGTGGGCGTCACCGTCCCACCCGCGAACGCGACGTCCCGGCTGCGTCCAGCGGGTATCGTCACCTTCCGTCGGTCACCGCCGGCCACGGACTCCAGCTGCACCATCACGATGTGCTCGGCGGGTGCGGTGATTCGGAGGTGGTGCGAGTCGATGACGTCGAACCGGGTACCGGCGGGAATCGACTTCGCCGGCTGTGCTGCGGTCGCGGTGAACCGCGGCGGCTCGACGCGTGCGGTGGCAGCGGCAAGGTCGACCTGGTAGCTGGTGGTCCCGGATCCGGTGACCTGGCTCCCGTGGTACAGCCGCAGCGTGGCGTGCTGCGACACTGTGACGGCCGCCGTCGTGATGTCGTCGTCGGACAGGTTGAACAGGCTCAGGTATCCGTCCGCGTCACTCGCCCGCAATGCCTCCGGACCGCCATCGGGCAGGGTTCGAGACGCCGCGGCGGCCAGGGCCGACCTGCTCGCGCCCGTGTACCCCTCGATGATCAGCCGAGTGCTGCCAGTGGCCGGTCCGCTGGACAGGGTGACGGTGGTGGCGGTCACGGTGATCGGATTCTGGCCGTTGTGGACTACCAGACCCGCTCGTCCGTCGACGTCCAGCCAGGAGCCGGCGATGGTCGGGCTGTCCGGCACGACCGCCGCGTCGCTCCAGTTGGTGCCGTCCAGAGAGGTCTGGATGACGTACCGGGTGCCGTACGCGGCCTCCCAGTCGAGGCGTACGCCGCTGATGTCGATGGACTCGCCGAGGTCGACGGCGAGCCAACTGTCCGCGCGGCCGCGTTCCTCCCGGGCGACCGCCCAGCGGGTGCCGGAGTTGCCGTCGGTCGCGTTCGGTGCGGGGTAGGCGGGGTCGGCGGACGAGGCCGTGGTGGGCCGCCCGGTGGCGAGGTCGATCCCGCTGGCGTCGAGCACGGCGAAGGCGAACAGCGAGTAGCCGTACTGGTTGACGGGTGATCGGCCGAGCATCCGCACGTACCTGGCTGGACGAGGCGCAAAGCTGATCTGGTCGGTTCCGCCGTCGCCGAGGCCCTGTTGTCCAGCCAGGGTGACGGACCCCTGTTCGCCGGTGAAGGTGCGGGTGCCGGTGAGCCCGGGTACACCGGGCATGTCCAGGTTGAACACTGTGAGCGCGCCCTCATCGGCACCGAGGCCGGTGGTGGCGTACACGACCGTACCGGTGGGCAGCGTGACGTATCCCGCGGTGCCGCCAGCGACGCGTAGAACGGTGGCCGTGGCGTCGAGACCGTCCCGGGCCATGGTGTACGCAGCGGAGGTGCGGCCGAGGACCGGCGCCGACTGCTTCGGCAGCAGCGAGGCGGCCCGGGTGTCGAACAACCAATTGTCGTGGGCGGGGGCCCACAGGAACGAGACGTACCCGGTCTTGCTGACCGCCGCGGCGAAGGCAGTCGGGGTTTGCTGGGCGGTCAGCCCGGCCTGCTCCCCGAAGTCCCGGGTGCCCGCCGCCGTCGCGAAGAACGTGGTGCTGGCGACCGGCTCGACCACGCCGCCGTTGGCTGCCCGCCAGGAATGGAAGAGGTAACTGATGGCGAGTTCGGCCCGGGCCTCGGGCTCGTACTTCGGCTCGCCGCTGAACTTGGTGAGCCGATACTCGGGCGGGTAGTTAAGGTAGGGCATGAGCCGGTCGGCAAGGTCCGCCTCGGCCCGGGCGGCGTGCCGGTCGCCCTGGACCTGCGCGAGGAAGGCGAGCGGCAGGACATCACGGCCGTACAGGTGGTAGCGGTCCGCGACCATCGGCATGAAGGGTTCGCCAGCATCGCTGGCCAGCAGCCGCATGGTCCGCCACAGCTGGGCGGCGCTGGGTTGCCGGGTGAGTGCCTCGGGGAGCGGTTGGCCGGCGGTCAGGAAGTGCGCAGCGGTACGACCCGCAGTGCGCCACAGTTCTTCCTGGTAGTGCGGGCCGAAGGAGCCGTGGTTCTCGACGAGGAACGTGTCGTGGATGTTGTGGGCGGTGTTCCAGTCCGCGACCGCCCGCCCGTCGACGACGGCGGGGTTGGCGCGGTCGGCCGCGGGTAGTCCGGTCGCGTTGAGCGTCCACGTCAGGAACCGCTCGCGCCACGCCGCGGCTGCGGGGTCGTCCGTCGCCCAGGCCAGGCCGGGCGCGATCGCCTGGGCGTAAACCCCCATCTCCTCGAGCTTGGTGTCACCGATCCAGCCACCGGTGAGGCCGTTCGGCGTCCAACTGCCACTCAGCGGGTCGTTACCGGTGCCGAGGGAATGGGCGTACGCGGCCTGCCCGCGGGCGATGCGGTCAACGTTGTTGCGGGTCACGTCGTCCAGTTCGGACCACAGCAGTCGGGCGGCCAGGACGAAGTACAGCTCGAAGGTGCTGTCCCAGAAGAGCTGTCGGCCCCACTCGGTGCCGCCGGCGAGCCGGTTGGTGGCCGCAAATCGGCGGATGGTGGCGACGGTACGGGTGTGGAGCGTGTCCCGGTCGACGCCCGCGGCCGCTGGGTCGTACCCGGGCGAGATGAGCAGGACCGCGTTACCGAGGACGACCGCGAACCTGAAGTCCGCGAGGCGGTATGCGTTGATCGCCGGATCCCATTGCTCCTCGGCCCATCGGGTGTGGGCGAGCAGCAGCGCGTGGTAGGTGTTGGCAACCGGGCCGGTGGGCGCAGCGTATGACGTGGTGGCGGCTGGCGCGGCGTGGGCGGTGGCGGCGGGTCGGGCGATGGCGAGTCCAGCGCCGACGGCGCTGCCAAGGATGAGGAGCCGCCTCCTGCTCAACTCGAATTCGGATATACGCATGGTGGCCCTTCGGTGTGACAACGTTGTCAGACAGACTCTGACGATCGTTTCCGGATGTCAAGACCAACATCGTTGCCTCAGGGCTTCGGCCGGCGCGGCTTCCGGTACCGCAAGACACCCCCGCCCTTCCGGCCGTCGATCATGAAGTTATTGCCCGTCGCCTTGGCGTGTCGTGGCAATAACTTCATGATCAACGAGGCTGGGTGGGGTGCGGGGGCGGTGGCGGTGGGTGCGGGCCTGGATTAGGGCTGCCAGGATCAGCAGGACCGCCAGGGCGGCTACGAGCAGTGCCGGGCCGAGGGTGTCCAGGGCGTTGGCCAGTGTGTGTTGTAGCTGGGACGCCGCTTGGATGACCGGGTCGTGCAGGGCGTCGCGGCGGCCGGCGGCCAGCCGTAGCTCGTACCAGCCGTACCAGGCGACGTAGCCGCCGGCGACCAGCAGCATCAGGCCACTGAGGCGGGGCACCAGCGCGCCGGCGACGCGCAGCCGGGCCACCAGGCCGTCGCGCAGCAGCGCCACCCCGAGCGCGGCGACAGCGACCACCAGACCCATCCCGAGGGCGTACGCGCCAAACAGCGCCATCCCCTGACCGGTCGAGCCGGCCTGGAGGCTGGTCACCACGATGGCCAGGAACGGCGCGATGGCGCACCCGAGCGACGCCAGCGCGTACGCCGCGCCGAACAGCACCATCGACGGCCAGGACCGGGTCAGCCGGGGTGCCCGGGCGGACCAGCCGGGGGCGGGCAGCCGCCGACCGGCGAGCAACCAGCAGCCGGCCACCACCAGCAGCACGCCGAGCGCCACTGTCAGCCACGGCAGCCGGGGCCGCAACCAGCCGGCCAGCGGCGCGAGCGCCAGGCCGAACGCGCCGAACACCAGCACGTACCCCACTGTCAGCCCGGCCGCCGCGGTGAGCGCGCGGCCGACCGCGCCGCGGGTGTCCGACCCGGCGACCAACAGCGAGAGGTACGCGGGCAGCAACGCGAAGCCGCACGGGTTGACCGCGCCGAGCATGCCGGCGGTCAGCGCGAGCAGCAGTGCGGCGGTCACGCCCCGGCCAGTGCGGCGACCTTGGCGGTGAGCGCCTCACCGTCGAGGAAGCCGTGGTGGACGACTGCGCCGTTCCGGTCGATGATCACGAAGATGCTCTGCTCGGTCACCTTGAACCGCTTCCAGAGCGCGCCCTTGGTGTCCTCGATCTGTGGCGTCGCGCCGAGGTCGAACTCGGTGACGAACTCCTTCATGGCCTTCCGCTCGCCCAACCCGGCGACGCCGACGATCGGCACGGTGTCCCGGTACCTGGGTTCGATCTCGGCAACCGTCCAGGCCTGGCTGGCGCAGGTGGCGCACCACGGCGCCCAGAACCACAGCACCACCGGTTTGCCGGCGAGCTGTGCCGCGTCGAACGCGGCCCCACCGAGCGTGGTCCCGGTGAAGCGCAGCACGTCCGGGACCTGCGCCGCGCGTGGTCCGCCGGTCGGGGTGGGCGGGGCGTCGCCGGGCGTGGGCGAGGCGCCGATCGAGGCCGGGGCCGATCCGGCGGCGGCGGGCCCACCCGGCGCCGTGCCGGTACAGGCGGCAACACCGAACAGGGCCACCACGAGCGCCCCGGCGGTGGCGGCACGGCGAAGCTGCCCGGCCCCTGTCCACGCCCTGCTGATCCGCATCCGCTTCTCCGTTCCGGTCCGGAAGGGACCCTTTGCTGGGCCTCGCGGTTCGCTATTCGGCCTTGGCGAGGCGGAGAGCCAGCTCCGGGCAGACCTTGACCGCCTTCAGCGCGCCCTCGCGCAGCCAGGTCGGCACGGGAGTGGCCGGGAAGGCGGGAAATCCGTTCGCGTCGAGCCGGATGAAATCCGGTACGACGTGCGCGCACAGGCCGTGCCCGTCGCAGCGGGACCAGTCCAGGGTGAGCTTCTGCGGATTCGCGTCGGGTGCGCCCGGCAGGCCCATCACGCCCTTGACCCGTCGGCCACAGCCGTCGCCGGTGCTGTGCAGCCGCAGGTCCTCGGCGAAGACCTCGATCGCGGAGAGCGCGAAGCGGGCGGTGCCGTCCGGGTGGCTGCACGCACCCCGGCCCTTCACCTCGCCGGCGGCGGCGCGCACCACGTCCGCCGGTTGGCTGCCGGCGACGGCCAGGTCCACCGCGCGGGCCAGGTCCGGCAGGCCCATCTTGCACGGCCCGCACTGGCCGGCGGACTCGCCGGCCAGGTAGCGCACCACCTGGGCGGCCTCACCGAGCGGGCAGGTGTCGACACCGAGCGGGACGATGATGCCGGCGCCGAGGGTGCCGCCGACAGCGGCCAGGCCCTTGCGGGAGACCTCGGCCTTCTCCGCCGCCTCCGGGGTGATCCACTTGCCGTGGTAGCCGCCCATCAGGATGCCCTGGACGTCCGGCACCTCGCACAGGTCGAGGACGTCGCGCAGCGGCATGCCGGCGGTGCACTCCACCACGGCCGGTCGGCCTGCCGCGCCGGTCACTGTGAGCAGCACGGTGCCGGGCTCGTCGTCGGTGCCGAGCGCCGCGTACTCGTACGGGCCCAGTCGGGCGCCGACGGCGAGCTGGGCGTACGTCTCGGCGTTGGACAGCAGGGTGGGCAGGCCGCTGACCCCGGAGTCGCTGGAGCGCTTCTTGGTGCCCGGCGGGATGTGCGGCAGCCCGTTGATCCCGTTGACCAGTGCGCCGCCCTCGCCGGAGATGAACCGGTGCGGCACTGTGACGATCGTCGTCTGCACCGGCATCCGGCGCTCTTCGAGGGCATCCATCAGCGAGTCCCGGCCGACCCCGTCGTCCGCCACGCCGATCACGATCTCGTCGGCGTCCAGCGCGTACGCGGCCAGCGCCGCCCCGTCCAGGATCAGGTGCGGGGCGCGGGTCAGCAGGACCTTGTCCTTCCAGCTGGCCGGCTCCCCCTCGGTGGCGTTGACCACCACCACGGCGGCGAGGTCCTGCCGCTCGCAGGACTCCAGCACCGCGCGCAGTTTGCGGGCGAACGGGAAACCCGCCCCGCCCTTGCCCTTGAGCTGCATGCCCTCGGCGAGCTGGAGCAGCTGCGCCGGCTCCATCGGGCCGATCGGTCCGTGCACCTCCTCGTGCGCGAGCAGGTCGAGCCGGCCGTACTCGGCGAAGCCGGCGGTGAGCCGCGGTTCGCCCACACAGGCGACCGGCGGCACGGCGGTCCGCATCACTTCGCCTCACCCCGCAGCCCGGCCCAGTACGCCCCGTCCACCGCGTCGGCGCTGGCCTTGCGGCGCTTGGACTTGCCCTCGCCGGCTGCCCGTCGAGCACGGCGGGACGCCAGGTCGACAAGGGTCGGGGTGTCGTCGACGGGCGGTGCCACCTCGTCCGGCACGTACCGGGCCGGCGGACGCCAGTAGTCCGGCTCCTCGGGCAGGTCGTCCTCGGCGCTGTGCCGGCCGCTGCCGCTGCGCGGCGCCGACGAGATCGGGCTGCTGGAGATCGGGCCGGCCGAGATCGGCTCGACGGAGATCGGGCCGGCGGAGATGGGCTCGTCGGCCTGCCACCGGCGTGGACTGTCCCACGGCTCCTCGGCGTCGTCGAGGGTCGACCGCGGCGGCGCCGAGTAGCGGCTGCCGTCGTCCTCGCTGCGGGACCGGCGACGGGACCGCTCAGAGGTGGGCTCGTCGGCGCGTCGCCGGCCGTTCGGCACGGCCTCGTCGCGGGTGCGGGAGCCGCGCCGCCGGGTCACCGGATCCAGCTCCTCCTCGTCGCGTCGGAACGTGCCGGTGTCCTCCACGCTGCGGCGCGCCGATCGGCTGGTCGTGGTCTCCTCGGCCCGTCGGCTGCGCGAGGACCGTTCGGTGTCGCGGCGGGCCGCCGGCTCCTCCTCCCGCCGACGTCGACTCGGCCGGGTCGGCTCGACGAGGGAACCGGGCTCGGGCACCACCGGGACGGTGAACCGTTCCGGGTCACGTCGCGCGGCCGGTGCGGCCCAGGTGGCGGTGGTGGTCTCCGCCCAGGCGGGACGCTTGTCGGCGGCCTTGCTGCGCCGACCCAACCCGGCCAGCAGCGATCGGGCGGTCTTCGCCTCCTCGGCCCGGCCGGCCATCACCGCGTTGCGCACCGCGGCCTGGTGCTGCTCGCGGCTGCGCCGACCGATGGTGACCGAGAACCGGACCAGCAGGGCCAGCACGACCAGCAAAATACAGCCGAGGTAGCTGAACATCACCCAGGGCGCTGCTGCCCGACCAGCGTTGAGGCCGTGGAAGACAGCGAACGGCCAGGCCAGGTACGCGGTGGAGTGCAGCGTTCGCCACAGCCACTTCGGACCGACGCCGGCGAAGCGGGCCCGGATGATGCCGGTCCAGATCACGCTGACCATCAGCAGCGCGGCCACCGTGCCGAGCCCGACGTAGAGCCCCCGGCCGCCGACGAACGGCACAAGCGCGTCGGTCGCCGCCGCCCGCCCGGTGGCGACCTTGGTGAGGACGTGGAAGCCGAGCCCGGCCACGCCCAGCACGCCGGTGGCCCGGTGCGCGGACTGCATCAGCACCCGGTGCGAGATGCGCAGCACCAGCCGGTCGGTGGCGAGCAGGCCGAGCATCACGGTGAGGCTCAACGCCACCAGGGAGACCACCCCGGCGAAGAACTCGGTGAAGAAGAAGCCGTACGCGTACGCCGTCTGACCGACGCCGGTCAGCATGATCGCCGCCCAGAGCGCGGCGAGCACCGACGCGATCAGCAGGGCGCTCGCCGACCGCGACGGGGTCCGCACCCCCCGACTGCTGGCGCTGGTCCGGACCGTCGCCGCCTTCTTGTCCTGCTGTGCCCGGGCCATCTGCTCCTCGATCGTCTCGCGGCGGCGCACCACCGGCCGACCCCTGCTCCCCCATCCAGTACGGACCGGCGGGGCGCGCGGATCACCCGCCGACAGAAATTTCTGGGCCGGAATCGAACCGAGGGGCGCGGCCGTGCGTTGTACCGCCCCCACCCAGCGGTCCGGACAGCGACGAATGTCCATGCATTGACAGTCGCTGCAACACGCTTGTAACCTTTCAGCAAATTTCAGCCAGGCTTGCAAGATTCCGGCAACCCGGCACTCCCCCACCCCGCACACCACCACCCCCGCTCCCGTCAGGAGTCCCCATGCACCGACGTCGGCGCGGCTCGGCGCTCCTCGCCCTCGGCCTGATCGCCAGCCTGCTCGTCCCCACCGCCGTGACGGCACCCCCGGCCGTCGCCGCCCCGTCCGGCGGCAAGAAGGTCATCGTCCAGTTCTTCGAATGGAACTGGCCCTCGGTGGCCAGCGAGTGCCAGAGCACCCTCGGCCCGAAGGGCTACGGCTACGTGCAGGTCTCGCCCCCGCAGGAGCACGTGCGGGGCAACCAGTGGTGGCTGGCGTACCAGCCGGTCAGCTATCGGATCGAGTCCCGCAAGGGCACCCGCGCCCAGTTCCAGTCGATGGTGAACACCTGCCACGCGGCCGGGGTCAAGGTGATCGTCGACGCGGTGATCAACCACATGTCCGGTCAGGACAACGGCGGCACCGGCTGGGCCGGCTCGTCCTACTCGCACTACGACTACCCGGGCATCTACCAGACCCAGGACTTCCACCACTGCGGGCGCAACGGCGGCGACGACATCGCCAACTACAACGACCGGTACGAGGTGCAGAACTGCGAGCTGGTCAACCTCTCGGACCTCAGGACCGAGTCGGACTACGTCCGCACGAAGATCGCCTCGTACCTCAACGACCTGCTCTCGCTCGGCGTCGACGGCTTCCGGATGGACGCCAGCAAGCACATGCCGGCTGCCGACATCGCCGCCATCAGGGGCAAGCTGTCCCGCTCCGCGTACATCGTGCAGGAGGTCATCCACGGCGCTGGCGAGCCGGTCCAGCCGACCGAGTACACCGGCAACGGTGACGTGCACGAGTTCCGCTACGGCAAGGACCTGGCCCGGGTGTTCCGCTCCGAACGGTTGGCGTACCTGCGCAACTTCGGCGAAGGCTGGGGACACCTGCCCACCGGCCCGGCCTCGGTGTTCGTGGACAACCACGACACCCAGCGCGACTCCGGTGGGGTGCTGACCTACCGCGACCGGGGCATCTACGCGCTGGCGAACGCGTTCATGCTGGCCTGGCCGTACGGCTCCCCGACCGTCATGTCCAGCTACACCTTCAGCAACCGGGACGCCGGCCCGCCATCGGACGGCGCCAACAAGACGCTCAACACCACCTGCTACTCCGGCTGGGAGTGCGAACACCGCTGGCCGGTGATCGCCAACATGGTCGGCTTCCGCAACGCCACCGAGGGCGCCGGCGTGGCCAACTGGTACGACAACGGCAACAACCACATCGCGTTCAGCCGCAGCGGCAAGGGCTTCATCACAGTCAATGACGAGGACGCGGCTGTGAACGGCCGCTCCTACTACACGGGGCTGCCCGCCGGTCGATACTGCGACGTCATCCACGGCACCTACGCGGGCGGCACGTGCAGCGGACCGGTGATCACGGTGGACGGTAGCGGCTGGTTCGCGGCGAACGTGCCGGCGCACGACGCCGTGGCCATCCACATCGGCGCACGAATCTGATTCGACAGGGGCCTCCGGACGGCGGGTCTCGCCGAACCGGGGGCCCCGAGGCATCCGCCACCATAGAGTGGTTTCGTGCCGTTTGACCGAAAGACTCCGTACCGTCGTCGCGGCGTCTGGGTGGCCGCCGCGATCGGCGTACCCGCGCTGCTGGTGACCGCGCTGCTGGTCGGCCAGGCCCTCACCCCGAGCTCGACGGCCCCCGACGACAGCAACGTGGTGGCAGTCGACCCCACTCCGAGCAGTGTGGACCAGAGCCCGGAGGAGTCGATCCCCCCGGCCGCGCCCGCCCCGGACGGGTTGCCGGTGGTCGACTACGACCCCGCACCCGGAGGGTTCCCCGCCGACCCGAACACCATGGACGTCACACCGCTGAGCGACGGCGTGCACCCGACCAGACGGATCGCCGCGTACGACGCGCCCGGCGGTCGGCCGCGCGCCTTCCTCGAACCGACGATCAGCGGTGTCGAGCTGACCATGCCGATCGCCCAGCGGCGTGCCGGCTGGACGGCAGTTCTGCTGCCCTCGGCCAACCGACGGCTCGCCTGGCTGCCGCCGGGCGGGTTCGAGACGGTGCCGCTGCGCGACCAGATCGTGGTGGAACGCAAGGTCCACCGGCTCACCTGGTACCGGGCCGGCAAGGCGGTGCGCTCCTGGAAGGTCAGCCTCGGCCAGTCGGGCCAGGAGACCCCACTGGGGCGGACCTTCATCCTGGGCCGCACCCCACCGCCGGAGGAGGTCTACGGCGGGGTCGACATCTACGCCCTCGGTTCGGTGCCCGACGACCCGGAGTCGGTGCCGTCCGGGCTGCGCGGCGCGCACATCGGGGTGCACACCTGGTACCACGACGGCGAGCTGGGCGAGAACACCACGAACGGCTGCATCCGGCTGACCCGCAGCGGTCAGCGGGAACTGCTCGCTGAGGTCCGTCCCGGCAGCAGCGTCGTCGTGGTCGACCAACTGGCCGCCCCACCGCCGACCGCCTGAGCACCGGCCGGCACTGTCACTCGCCGAGCAGCCAGCCGTTCTGCTCGGCGACCCGGATCGCGTCGGCCCGGTTGCGGGCACCGGTCTTGCCGATCGCCGCCGACAGGTGGTTGCGTACCGTCCCCTCGGAGAGGTGCAACGCCCTGGCCAGGTCGGCGGCGCTGCCACCGCCCCGGGCGGTCCGCAGCACCTCGGTCTCCCGCTCGGTCAGCGGGCTGACCCCGGCGGCCAGCGTCTCCGCGGCCAGCGTCGGGTCGACCACCCGCAGGCCGGCGTGCACCCGGCGGACCGCGTCGGCGAGCTGCCGGGCCGGGGTGTCCTTGACCACGAAACCGCTCGCACCGGCCTCCATCGCCCGGCGCAGGTAGCCCGGTCGGCCGAAGGTGGTCACCACCAGCACCCGGCAGGTCGGCAGCGCGGCCCGCAGAGCCGAGGTGGCGGCGATCCCGTCCAGGCCGGGCATCTCCACGTCCAGCAGGGCGACGTCGGGAGCGCTGCGTCGGGCCTCGGGCACCACCTCGTCGCCCCGGCCGACCTCGGCGACCACTGTCAGGTCCTCCTCCAGCGAGAGCAGGGCGGCCAGCGCGCCCCGGACCAGCGCCTGGTCGTCGGCGAGCAGCAGCCGGATC
The DNA here is from genome assembly GCF_900091575.1 of Micromonospora saelicesensis. GTDB lineage: Bacteria > Actinomycetota > Actinomycetes > Mycobacteriales > Micromonosporaceae > Micromonospora > Micromonospora saelicesensis. The sequence goes on along the minus strand of NZ_FMCR01000010.1, from coordinate 90,841 downwards.
GGCGTGGAACCGCCGCTCACCGGGCCTCCCCCGGCGCGTGCACCCGCAGCAGAAAGCCGTCGCCCGCCGGCCGACGGCCGACGGTCACCACCGCGTCCAGCCGCCGCGCCCGCTCCCGCAGGCCGACCAGCCCGTGCCCGCTCGGGTCGGGTGTGGACGGGCCACGACCGTCGTCACTGATATCGACCCGATCCGGGTACACCCGGATCACGCAGCACCGCGCCCCGCTGTGCCGGACCACGTTGGTCACCCCTTCCCGTACCGCCCAGCCGAACAATCGGTCCCACTCCTCCGGCAGCTCCGGCACCTCGGTCGACACGTCCGCCGCGATACCCGCCGCGGCCAGCGCGGAGCGGGCGCCGGCCAGCTCGGCTGCCAGGCTGACCTCGCGGTACGCCCCGACCGTCTGTCGTACGTCGGCCAGCGCGGCCCGGGCCAGCGCCTCCACCTCGGCGATCTCGGTGGCGGCCCGCTCCCGGTCGACCTCGATCAGACGCCCGGCCAACTCGGCCTTGATCGCCACCACGGTCAGCGAGTGCCCGAGGATGTCGTGCAGGTCGCGGGCGGCGCGGGACCGTTCCTCGGCGACCGCGAGCCGACCGATCTCCTGTTGGGCGGCGCGGAGTTCGCTGTTGCGCTGGGCCAGCTGGGACACCCCGAACATGGCGAACGAGGCGAGCAGCACCGCGAAGACGATGCCGCTCTCCGCCTCCCACCCCGGCACCAGCCAGGACGCCAGCACGGGGGTCACCGCGCAGAGCACCACGGCGGCCAGTGCCTCCCACAGCGGCAGCAGGAACACCGCCGCCGCGGCCACGTAGACCAAGGTGGCCAGCCAGTCCCCTTCGGCGCCCGGAAGGCTGGCCAGGCCCACCGCGAGCAGCAGCGCCAGCCCGGCCCGCGCCCGGCCCACCGGGATCGGCAGCAGGGACTGGCGCAGCTTGCGGGCCCACTGGAACAGCAGCACGTAACCGATGCCGAAGACGACCAGGGCCACCACGCCGAGGACCCGCCGCCACGGCTCCGGCTGGTGCAGCGCGGTGGCGAGCGGCACGTTGAGGAAGAACAGCCAGACGGCGGCCAGCAGCCAGCCGGTCACCCGCCAGTGGCGGCTCACCGGCCAGGGCTGCCCGGTCGAGAGGTCCATCGGGTTCACGCTAGCGGTCGCGGCCGGTCAGACCCGCGCGGTGTCCCGGCGGAACAGCCGGGCCGCGCCGACGCCGAAGAGCAGCGCCCAGACGACGAGGTTCGCCACCGCCGCCAGGCTCACCCCGTCGCCGGTGAGTGGGGCGCGGGCCAGCACGCCCATGCCGTACACCGGGGTGAACTTCGCGACCTGCTGGAGCACGTCCGGCAGCACCTCGACGGGAACGAACAGCCCGCCGAACATGGCCAGCACCGCCAGGACGGGGCCGATGATCTGCATGACGTTCTCGGCCGGCGCCAGGTAGCCGATGAAGAGACCGAACGCCGCGAAGACCAGCGAGCCGACCCAGGCCGCGAGCCCGGACAGCAGCCAGACGTACGCCGGGACGCGGACGCCGGCCACGGCACCCACCAGGAACTCGATGACGACCGCGAGCAGACCGAGGCTCATCGCGGTGATCAGCTTGGTCGCCACGTACGCCGCCGGACGCAGCGGGGTCAGCCGCAGTTGTCGGCTCCAGCCCAGCGCCCGCTCGGTGGCCACCGCGCCACCGACGCTGGTGGTCGCCACCATGGCCGCGTAGACGGCCAGGCTGATCATGATGTACGCCGTCACCGGCCGACCGTTGTCCAGTGACTGCCCGCCCTGCGGCAGGCCGAAGATGAGGAAGAAGACGCCCGGCATGATCAGCGTGAAGGCGAGGGTGCGACGGTTGCGCAGCACCCGGCGCAGCTCGATGCCCAGGGCGCCGGGAGCGAACCCGCCCAGCGCGGGCAGCCGACGGTCCGGCTCGGTGACAGCGGCGCGGGTGGGGGTGGAGGTGGTCATCTCAGGCTCCGGTCTGCGCTGTGGTCAGGGCGAGGAAGGCGTCCTCGAGGTTGCGGGAGGTGATCTCGACGTCCCGGGCGGCGGTCCGGGTCAGCAGGTGCCGGGCGATGGCGTCCGAGTCGCCGGTCCGTACCAGCACGCTGTCGCCGCGCACCTCCACGGCGTCCACGCCGGGCAGCGCGGCGAGCGCGGCCTGGTCGGCGCCGGGCAGGGTGGCCCGCACGGTACGGCCGGCGGCCAGGTTCTTGATTTCAGCGGTGGTGCCGTCGGCGACGATGCGCCCCTGCCGGACCAGCACGATCCGGTCGGCGTACGCGTCCGCCTCGTCGAGGTAGTGGGTGGCGAAGATGACGGTCCGTCCGCGCCGGGCGTCTCGGCGCAGGGCCTGCCAGAAGTCCCGCCGACCCTCGACGTCCATGCCGGTGGTCGGCTCGTCGAGCACCATCAGGTCCGGGTCGGGCAGCAGGGCCAGCGCGAAGCGCAGTCGTTGCTGCTGACCGCCCGAGCAGCGCCCGACCACCCGATCGGCGATGTCGGTGATACCGGCCCGCTCCAGCACCTCCGCCGCCGGGCGGGTGTGCCGGTAGAAGTGGGCGGTCATCCGTACCGTCTCGCCGACGGTGAGGTCCTTGAGCAGCCCGCCAGTCTGGAGTACGGCGGCGACCCGACCTCGGGCCACCGCGTCGTCCGGGGTGCCGCCGAGGACGCGGACGGTGCCCCGGTCCGGGCGGGACAGCCCGAGCAGCATGTCGATGGTGGTGGTCTTGCCCGCGCCGTTCGGGCCGAGGAACGCCACCACCTCGCCGGGCTGCACCCGTAGGCTCAACCCGTCGACAGCGGTGACCGCGCCGAAGCTCTTGGTGAGGCCGTCCAACTCGACAGCCGGATGCGTACTGGTCATGCCACTGATGCTCCGGCGCGGCGTACCCCGATGCCCGGAGCGGTCGTCACGCTCCGACCGTGACATTTGTCAGGGCAGCCGGATTTCGGACGGACACAGCGGGTAACCGCCGGGCCGAGCTGCGACACCGGGAGGACGCGATGGGTGCCACGCCGCAGGGTCAGGTCGACACGGTCGTGCTGATCCACGGGCTCTGGATGACGCCGCGCAGCTGGGAGGGGTGGGCCCAGCGGTACACCGAGCGCGGCATGCACGTCATCGCCCCCGCCTGGCCCGGCATGGACCGCTCGGTGGAGGAGCTCCGCGACGACCCCGGCCCGATCGCCGAGCAGAGCATCGCCACGATCGTGGCGCACTACGACCGGATCATCCGGGGGCTGCCCCGACCGCCGATCATCATGGGGCACTCGTTCGGCGGCCTGTTCACCCAGATCCTCGTCGACCGGGGCCTCGGCGCCGCGGCGGTCGGAGTGCACCCCGCGCAGGTGAAGGGCGTGCTCAAGGTGCCGCTGAGTCAGCTGCGCTCGGGCTTCCCGATCCTGCGCAGCCCTGCCAACCGCAGCAAGGCCGTCCCGTTCACAGCGGACGACTTCGCCTACACCTTCGGCAACGCGATGAGCCGCGAGGACTCCGACCGGGCGTGGCGGCGCTACGCCGTTCCCGGCGCCGGGCGGGTCTACTTCGAGGGCGCGTTCGCCAACCTCGACCCGCGCTCGCCGGCCCGGGTCGATGTCGGGCGTAACGACCGGGCGCCGTTGCTGCTGATGGCCGGCGAGGTCGACCATGTGGTGCCGGCGTCGGTGGTCCGCGCCAACGCGGGGCTCTACCAGAAGTCCCGGGCCCTCACCGCGTACGAGCAGTTCGCCGGCCGATCCCACTTCACCGTCGGGCAGGACGGCTGGGAGCAGATCGCCGACTACGCGCTGGACTGGGCGCTGCGCGCGGCGGCCCTGCCCCGGGAGGCGACCATCGCCAGCGAGGCCCCCCGCCGCTGACCGGGGCTCGGTGTGGAGGTCGGCCGGCCCGTGGTCGGGGCCACCCACCACCTCAGCCGGCCACCGCACGACCACCTCGGCTCACCGGGTGCGGGCCCGAGCGACCCAGGTCGATCGAAGGCGGTATACCTCAGAGGCATTTTTATGACTCAGAGGTATACCGCTCACCGGGACATCCGGCGGCACGGGCCCAGCTTGGGTCAGGTGGGCATGCCCACCCTCTGGCGGGGTATCTCGGTGCGATGAGGGCCAGTTTCCGGCTTGGCCGGGTCGCGGGAGTGCCGGTCGGCGTCAACTGGAGCGTGCTCGTCATCTTCGCGTTGATCGCGTGGGGGTTGGCCGCGAACCAGTTCCCCCGTTCGTACCCCGACCGTTCGCCAGTGGCGTACCTGATCGCCGGGCTGGCCGCGGCGGTGGTTTTCTTCGTCGGCCTGCTCGCCCACGAGGTGTCGCACGCGGTGGTGGCCAAGCGCAACGGGCTGGAGGTCGACGGCATCACGCTGTGGCTGTTCGGCGGTGTGGCCGAGTTGCGGGGCGAGCCGCGTGACCCGGGCGCGGAGTTGCGGATCGCGGGCGTCGGCCCGCTGGTCAGCCTGCTGATCGGGGCCTTCTTCGGTGCCATCGCGGCGCTGCTCGCGCTGACCGGCCAGGGTGGGCTGCTGTTCGGGGCGGTGGCCTGGCTGGCGGGAATCAATGTGCTGCTGGCCGTCTTCAACGTGCTGCCGGCCGCGCCCCTGGACGGTGGTCGGTTGCTGCGTGCCGCGGTCTGGAAGGCCACCGGTGACCGGACCCGAGCGTCAGTGGTCGCCGCCCGGGCCGGCTGGGTGCTGGGTGTGCTGCTGATCGGCCTGGGGTTGTGGCAGTTCCTGTCCGGGGTCGGTTTCGGTGGGCTCTGGTTGGCGCTGATCGGCTGGTTCCTGATCGGGGCGGCCGGGATGGAGGAGCGGCAGGCCCGCACCGGCAACGCGCTGCGCGGGATTCGGGTGGGCGATGTGATGACCCCGCAGCCGCAGACCGCCTCGGCGCAGATGACTGTCGCGGACTTCGTCGACCACTACCTGTTCGCGTACCGGCATTCGGCGCTGCCGCTCACCGAGGACGGCCGACCGACCGGCCTGGTCACCGTCGACCGGGTGCGGGGCGTGCCGCCGGAGCGGCGGGCGTCGACCACGCTGGCCGAGGTGGCCTGTCGAGCCGACGAACTGGTGCTGGCCCAGCCCGGTGAACAGCTCAACGACCTGCTCCCCCGGCTCTCCGAGTGCGCCGACGGCCGCGCCCTGGTGGTGACCGAAGACGGCCACCTGACCGGGATCGTCTCCCATAGCGACATCAGCCGCGCCGTCCAACGCAGCACGCTGGTTGGCCAGGGCGGTCAGCGGGGGAAGTAGCGGTCCAGGGCGTCGGTGCGGAACGTGCCCTTCGGGTCCAGGTCGGCCAGGAGGGCGGCGAAGTCGGCGTACCTCGGGTAGCGGGCGGACAGCTCGGTCGGGTCGGTGACGAAGACCTTGCCCCAGTGTGGGCGGGGCGCGAAGGGCGCCAGCCGCTCCTCCACGGCGGCCACCACGGGCAGCACCGCCGCCGTGTCGTCGACCCAGGTGAAGTGCAGCACGAAGCTGTCCCGCCGGTAGTTCGGGCTGAGCCACAGCTCGTCGGCCGCCACCGTCCGCAACTCGGACACCAGCAGCACCGGGGCGATCAGATCCGCCAGGTCGTCCAGCGCGGCGAGCGCGTCCGCCGCCGCCGTCCGCGCGACGTGGTACTCGGACTGCAGTTCGTCGCCGCTGCTCGGGGTGAAGCCGAGCTTGAAGTGCGGCAGCCGCTCGTGCCACGGGCCCGGCTCGCCGAGCTGCGGGGTGCAGTTCTCCGCCGGCATACCGAGCACCGGGTGCCGAGGCTGGTCGGCGGCGGTGGTGCCCAGCCAGTCCGCCGGGGGTGGCGGCTGGTCGGCCAACTGCTTGCGCCACACCTCGCGCAGCCGGGGCTCACGGAAGTCGGTGAAGACACTCACGCTGTACGCCGAGCCGAGCGCCTCGTCCAACGCCGTGCGGTCCAGGTCGAGGCGTACGTACTGACGCAGCGCGAAGGTCGGCACGACGTCCACTGTGACGCGGGTGACCAGGCCGAGCGCGCCGAGCCCGACGACCATGCCGGCGAACGTGTCGGTGTCACGGTCGACCCGGAGCAGATCGCCGTCGGCGGTGACCAGCTCCAGGCCGGCGACCGCACTGGCCAGGTTGCCGTGGGTCTGGCCGGAGCCGTGGGTGGCGGTGGCCACCGCGCCGGCCACCGAGATGTGCGGCAGCGAGGCGAGGTTCGCCAGCGCGTACCCCTGGGTGTGCAGCTGTCGGGCGACGTCGCCGTAGCGCAGCGCGCCGCTCACGGTGACCTGCCCCCGCTCGTGGTCCACCTCGACGACCGGGGGTAGCCCGGCGAGGCTGACCAGGTCACCGTCGGTGTCGCCGATACGGTTGAAGGAGTGCCCGCTGCCCACCGCGCGGATCCGGCTGCTGCCGGCGACGAGCCGGCGCAGTTCGTCGACGGAGGTGGGGCGGTGGAACGCCTTCGCGGCGTACCGCACGTTGCCGGCCCAGTTGCGGCGCGGAACGTCAGTGGTCGACGCGGCGTGCGATCCCTGCGCGGTCATGTTGCGGTCTCCCGATCGGTGCTCTGGTGGTCGGCCAACGCGGTGACGAGGGCGTCCAGAACCGTATCCGTCTGGAACGTGCTGTAACCACGTTGGGCGATCGGCAGACCGGCAGTGGTGGCGCGTTCGATCTCCCCCCGGGCCGCCTGCCGGGCCGAGGCGTCCCCGGACATCAGCGCGTCCTGGCCGCGTCGGATCAACCGGTCGACCCGGTCCATCTGGTAGCCACGCAGGCCGACCGAGAGCTCCGGGGCCTCGAAGGCGGCGCGACGCAGCGCGAGCAGGTCGACGAAACGGCTGCCCGCATATTGGGCGAGCGCGGCGGACACCTGCTCGGGCTGCTCGCGGACCTGGTCGAGGACGAGCAACTCGACGGCCGGGCGACCGTCGAGCGGATGGCGGGCGGTCACCGGCTCAATCGTCACACCCGGCACGGGCACCAACAGCAGTCGCGGCGGCTCCGGATGGCCGTCGCGCCGGGGCGGCTCGTCGAGGACCAGCGCGTCCACCTCGGCCCACCCGATCTCCCGACGCAGGCCGGGTCGCCGGATGCTGAGCCCTTCCGCATGGATCCCGAATCGGAACGGCCGCATCGCGCTGACCAGCGCCACCGCGCCGAGCGCGATCGCCCCCACCGCGATGATCGTCCGTAGCAGGGCACCGTCGGTGGGATAGACCAACAGGAGCACTCCACCGAGTACGCAGACCAGGGCGAGCGCACGGGCCCCCCGATTCCGGCGCAGTTCCACGCTCGGACCCCCGTTTCATGACCGTGGCGTCGGTCCCGACATCTTCCGCCAGACCGGGCACCAGGGACACCGGTCGATCGGGCACGGTTGTTCTCGTCGTCGTCGGGGAACCCTACGCCCATGAGCAGCTACCGCGATCCGGCCGCACGAGGTGACGTCTTCCCCTCCGAGGAGGAGCTGGACCCCACCGGCACCGAGGTCGAGCAGGCCAGCGCGCCGCCGGCCGGCGGGTTTCCGAGCCACCCGTCGCCCACTCCCGGTCCTCGGCCCACACCGGCGCCCGCGCCCGCCCCGACGCCGGTGCCGGCACCCGGCCCGCCGCCGCGCGCCAGTGGCGCACAGTCGATCGTGACGCGTCACCTGGACGGCTCGGTGGAGGTGGTCACCGACCTCGACGGTGACGGCGTCGCCGACGTCGTCCAGATCGACGTGGACGGGGACGGAATCCCGGACATCACCTACGTGGACAGTGACCGCGACGGGCGGCTGGACACCGTGCTGGGCGACCCGAACGCGGTCGGGACGGGCGCCCACCGGGCCTGACCCGGAGGCGTCGTCCCACGGCCACCCGGTCGACTCAGAGCTTCGCCATCACCTCGCTGGCGACCAACTCCAGGTGCTCCAGGTCGCTGAGGTCCAGCACCTGGAGGTAGAGCCGCTCGCTGCCGATCTCCGCGTACCGGCCGATGGTGTCCAGCACCTCGGCGGGCGTCCCGGCCAGACCGTTGGCCCGCAGCTCGTCGGGTTCGCGGCCGATGGCGGCGGCCCGGCGGGCCACCTCGGCGTCGTCGCGCCCGCAGCAGAGCACCAGGGCGTTGGACCAGACCATCCCGGCCGGGTCCCGGCCGATCTCGACGCAGGCCGCGCGGACCCGGTCGAACTGCGCCGCGGTGTCCGGTACCGAGGCGAACGGCAGGTTGAACTCGTCGGCGTAACGGGCGGCCAGCCGAGGGGTGCGCTTCGGGCCCGTCCCGCCGAGCAGGATCGGGGGACGCGGCTGCTGCACGGGCTTGGGCAGGGCCGGCGAGTCACGGACCGGGTAGTACCGGCCGTCGTGGTCGAACCGCTCCCCCGGCGGCGTGGCCCAGAGCCCGGTGATCACGGCGAGCTGCTCCTCCAGCCGGTCGAACCGCTCGGCCAGCGGCGGGAACGGGATGCCGTACGCGCTGTGCTCCTCGGCGAACCAGCCGGTGCCGATGCCCAGCTCCACCCGGCCGCCGCTCATCTGGTCGACCTGCGCCACGGTGATCGCCAGCGGGCCGGGCAGCCGGAAGGTTGCGGCGGTCATCAGCGTGCCGAGCCGGATGCGGCTGGTCTCCCGGGCCAGGCCGGCGAGCGTGGTCCACGCGTCGGTGGGGCCGGGCTCGCCGCTCACGTCACCCATCATCAGGTAGTGGTCGGACCGGAAGAACGCGCCGTAGCCGGCGTCCTCCGCGCAGCGGGCGACGGCGAGCAACTGGTCGTAGGTGGCACCCTGCTGGGGCTCGGTGAAGATCCGAAGTTCCATGATCCGAGCATAGGGAGCCGATCGGCGGTGGCGCGTCGGGACGGCGACCGTCGTCGTATGCTTTGACAGTCATATGACGGAGGAGGCATATTGGCAAGGTGTCCACCGACGCCTTCACCGTCCTCGCCGAGCCCACCCGGCGCCGGATCCTCGATCAGCTCCGCGACGCCGAACGCAGCGTCGGCGAACTGGTCGATGGGCTCGGGGTCAGCCAGCCAGCCGTCTCCAAACACCTGCGGGTGCTTCGCGACGCCGGCTTCGTCACCTGCCGGACGGCCGCCCGACAGCGGATCTACCGCCTCGACCCCGGCCCACTGCGGGACGTCGACGGCTGGCTCGAGCCGTACCGGCGGCTCTGGGCCCGACACCTGGACGCCCTGGAACGGCACCTCGACAGTCAGGAGCAGTGAATGGACCGCGACGCGTTCCGCCCGAGCCCACCCGCCGACGTGCGCGCCGAGCCCACCGACGCCGGAGGGACCCTCGTCTTCGTCCGCGACCTGCGGCATCCGCCAGCCACCGTCTGGGCGGCACTGACCGACCCGGCCCAGCTCGCGCAGTGGGCGCCGTTCCTCGCCGACCGCGATCTCGGCAGCGCCGGCGCCGCGGTGCTCACCCTCGTCGACGGCGAGACCACCCAGGAGGATCCGGCGACGGTACGCCGGGCCGAACCGCCGCACCTGCTGGAGTACACCTGGGGCGACGACCTGCTGCGCTGGGAGCTGAGCCCGCTGGGCAGCGGCACCCGGCTCACCCTGCGGCACACCCTCGCCGACCGGGGCATGCTGCCGATGGTCGCGGCCGGCTGGCACCTCTGCCTCGACGTGGCCGACCACTTGCTCGGCGGCGACCCGGTCGGCCCGATCCGCGGCGCGGAGGCCAAGGACTACGGCTGGCCCGAGCTGCGCGACGCGTACGCCGAACGGCTCGGTGAGGGCTGACCCGTGCAGTCCCGGCGGCCCCGGAGCCCGGAGCCGCCGGAACCCGGTCAGACGTACGGCCGTTTGGCGTACGCCTCGCGGAGCGCTGCCAACCCGACCGCCTTCGGCGTCAGGGTGCCCCACCCGGAGTTGAAGTAGTTGGTGCGCACGATCCGTGGCCCACGCTCGGCGTTGAGCTGGGCGATCGCCGCCGGCACTGTGGCGATCCAGGCCGCCTGGTCCGGGATCTCGGCCGACCTGACCCCCCATTCGGCGATGATCACCGGTCGGGACAGCGCCACCGGGCCGAGATCCGCGACCGCCCAGTCCTTGGTACGACGAAACCGGGCCAGCGCCGTGTGGCTGGCGTTGGTGCCGTACGCGTTCCACTGGAGATAGTCGAGGCGGGACATCAGCGACTCCGGGTGGGTGCGCTGGAAGCAGGCCCTGTCGAAGCCGCCCAGCCCCACCGAGAAGGTCGTCCCGGCCGGCAGCGTCCGCGCCTTGAACCACGTCAGGATGTAGTTCATCGCCTGCACCGCCCGAGCGTCCGACTCGGCCCAGGTGTACGCCTTTCCGTCCTCGGTGGTGCCGAACTCGTGATCGGTGTCCAGTTCCGAGGCGAGCTGGATGTTCACCCCGAAACCGAGCGTCCGGTACTGCGACAGGGCACGGGCGAACAACCCGTCGCACTGCCCCTTGAGCACCTGGCCGTACCCGTACGCCTTCGGCCAGGTCGTGCCGGGGCGCTGCTGGATGGTCATCGTCGGTGCCGGCACGGTGTAGCTGGTGCCGTCCACAGTGAAGCTCTGCGGTCCGTAGTTCGGAGCGCCGTAGTGCTTCAACTCCAGGACCATGTTCATCTGCACCCCGGCCTTGCCCAGGCTGACCAGCCAGGGTCGGTTGTACCCGGGGAAGATGTAGCCGTCGGCGAAGCTGCGGTACTGGGTGAGGGACCGGAAGTTGCCGCCGGCCATGTCGGCGGTCGGGTCGGCGCCGCCGGAGAGGTAGTAGCCGCCGAGCACGGGTTGGCCCAGGCTGTAGTCGGCGGTGGCCGTCGCGGTGTTTCCGGCGGCGTCGCGGACCTGGACGGTGACCCGGGCCATCACGCCACCGACCGATACACGGCCACGGAGCCGTTGTCGGAAACCCGGGTCCAGGTACGCCCGGAGTTGTCGGTGACGGTCACGGTGAGCGGGTCGATGACCGCCGTGACCTTGACCGGCGCGCTGCTGTTGCCCTGCGCGTCGGTGACCACGATGGTGACGGTCAGCGGTTTGGTGTCGGCGTCTGAGTAGGTGACTGTCAGCAGCATCTGCTCACCCGGCGCGAAGACGGATGCGTTCAAGGCTGCGGTTGCGGTGGGAGCGGCCATGTCGGGCCCTTTCTGGCTCGGTCGCCAGGGCTCCGGCGCGCGGTTCAGCGACGTCGGACCCGGCGGGGTCCACAGTGCGAAAGGCCGGCGGGGCACGGGGACGGCAGGCACGGCCGGTGGGCGGCGTCGCCTGACTACCGACGGTGCTGACGTCCTTGTCCCGGTGGGCGGAGGCACCGCTGCGGGCGCCCGCAGGGGTGTCGGTGGCAGCCACGGCCTGTCGTACGCGCGATCGGCACGGCAGCTGTGCCGTGACCGCCGCGGCTTCGAGGCCGGGCTGGGTGAGGGCGGCACCGGTGGGGACGATGTTGTCCCCGCCGGGCCGGAGGATTGGGATGTGGCCCGCCACCCGTCTACCTCCACCTGCCCCAAGGGTGCTCTACCAGGGGCTTTACCGTCTTGTCCGGTTTGCGACAACCTCCGGCGAGGCTCGGCGCGACGGTTACTCGGGCGGCGTGCCGCGTACGGCCCAGGCCCGCGCGGTGAGCCGGATCGACCCGTCCGGCTCGACCGGCAGCCGGGTGGCCAGCGACTCCCGCAGCGCGGCCCGGTCGGATTCGGCCAACGTCGCGACGTACCCCGGCGCCGACCCCTGACCGCCGAGGAACGGTGTCCAGTAGTCGGCGAAATCGGTGAAGGTCGTGGGCACGTCGACCGGCCAGACCGACACGTCCCGCAACCCGGCCCGCTCCCACAGCGTGCGGAGCGCGTCGGGCTGACACACCGTGGTGCGGTTCCCCTCGTTCAGCTTCGCCGAGGCCGGGTCGAGCTGTGCGGCGGCGGCCCAGAAGTGCCGCATCATCGCCATCCCCTCGGCGTAGTCCCAGACGTAGGCGGCCACCACCCCGGCCGGCCGGACCACCCGGGCGAACTCCGCCACCGCCCGCGCGGGCTCCGGCACGAAGTTGAGCGTCAATCCGCTGACCACCACGTCCGCTACACGATCGGGTAGCGGCAGGGCCCGCGCGTCACCGACCTGGAATGCCGCCCGGGGGTCGGTGACCCGGGTACGCGCGACAGCGACGAACCCCTCCGACGGGTCGATGCCGGTGATCTCGACGGGGTCGTTGTGGCTGAGGATCGTCGAGGTCAGCGCTCCGGTGCCGCAGCCCACGTCGAGCCAGTGCCGCCCCGGCGCAACGGCCAACCCGCGCAGGAATTCCACAGCGACCAGACGGCTCCACCGACCCACGTACGCCTCGTACGCGTCACCGTTCGCCCACACCGGCTGTACCATCCCGGAACGATACGACAGGCCTGGGCAGGCCGTCGGTGGTGACGTTCAGTCGAGATGGTCGGCGGGGGCGGTCTGGAGCAGCCAGGCCAACGGCATCCGCGCCCGCGTCTCGTAGCTGCCGTCCCCGCCCAGCCGGTGCAGGGTGACCGTCTGCGCGCCGTCCCGATCGACCACCCAGTACTGCGGGATCCCCGCCGACGCGTACTCGCGGACCTTGGTCACGGAGTCCATCGCCTCCGAGCCCGGCGAGACGATCTCCACGACGAGTACGACGTCGGCGACTGCGGCCCAGACGCTGCGGGACGGCGGCTTACGCCAGACACTCACATCGGGGATGCGGCCACCGTCACCGTCCGGTCCGGAGATGCGCACACCGACTGCCTGAAGCACCTGCTCGGCGGGCCAACCCGCCACGATCAACCAGGCGAAGAGGCGACTGGCGATCATGGCGTGTTCCGAATCGGGCGGCGGCATGACCGACAGGACCCCCTCGGGGCTGGTCTCGTAGCGGTGACCGTTCGGATCGGCGGCGTTCATCGCCGCCACGTCGTCGAGCGTCACAACGGCGGGCATGTGCATGCCGACAGCCTCAGCGCTCATGAGTCACATCCTAGGTGACCAACGGGGTCGATCACCGCACCCGTTGGCTCAGCGACGCCGCCGCGCCGGGTCGAGCAGGGCGGGCGGGGTGTCGAACTTCTCGGCTGCGGCGAGGTCGACCCCGGGTGCGACGATCGCGTCGATCGCGTCGAGCACGTCGGCCGGGAGCACGGTGTCCGCGGCGGCGAGTTGGGCGTGCAGGTGGTCGATGGTGCGGGGGCCGATGATCGCGCTCGTCACGGCCGGGTGCGCGGTGACGAACCCGAGTGCGAGCTGGATCAGGGTGAGCCCCGCCTCGTCGGCGACGGTGGCCAGCTGCTCGACGGCGTCGAGCCGGGCCTGGTTGGCCGGGACGCTGAGGTCGAAGCGGGCGGGCAGGAGCGCCGAGCGGCTGGTGGTGATCTCCCGGCCGGCGCGGATCGCACCGGAGAGCCAGCCCGAGGCGAGCGGGCTCCAGGCGAGCACGCCGAGCCCGTACTGCTCGGTCACGGGCAGGACGTGGGCCTCGATCCCCCGTTGCAGGATCGAGTAGCTGGGCTGCTCCGTCACGTACCGGCCCAGGTGGTGCTCCCGCGCGGCCCACTCGGCCTGGACGATGCGGTACGCGGGGAAGGTCGAGGAGCCGAAGTAGCGGATCTTGCCCGCCCGTTGCAGGTCGGTCAGCGCCGACAGGGTCTCCTCGTCGCTGGTGGTCGGGTCCCACCGGTGGATCTGGTAGAGGTCGACGTGGTCGACGCCGAGGCGGCGCAGGCTGTTGTCCAACTCGGTGACCAGCCAGCGGCGCGAGCTGCCCCGCTGATTGCGCTCGTCGCCCATCGGCATGCCGGCCTTCGTGGCCAGCACGATGTCGTCGCGGCGGCCGGCGATGGCCTTGCCGACCAGCTGCTCCGACTCGCCCTGGCTGTACATGTCGGCGGTGTCGATCAGGTTGATCCCGGCCTCCAACGCGGCGTCGACGATCGCCGTCGCCTCGTCCTGGGTGGTGTGCCCCAGTTTGCCGAAGTTCATTGCGCCGAGCACGAGGGTGCTGACCTGGACGCCGGTGCGCCCCAGGGTGCGGTACTGCATGGCTGTTCCTCCACGGAAGGGTGAGGTGACACTGGTCCACCCGCTCTGGCATCCTGAGCAAGTGGAACCACGTTCCGCTAAGAACGATACGGAACAGCGTTCCGTTTGCCAAGTGACGGGGGTAACGGCGCGGTGGCCGACATCGACAGCGAATCGGGGAGGTCAACCCCGCGGAAGCGGGCTGACGCCCGGCGCAACGAGGCGACACTGCTGGACGCCGCCGCCTCGGCCTTCGTCGCCTCGGGCGTGGACGCGCCCGTACGCGACATCGCCGCCCGGGCCGGCGTCGGTGTCGGCACCATCTACCGCCACTTCCCGACCCGCGCCGACCTCATCGTCGCCGTCTACCGGCATCAGGTCGAGGCGTGCGCGGAGGCGGGCCCGACGCTGCTGGCCGACAGCAGCACACCGCACGCCGCCCTCGCCCAGTGGATCAACCTCTTCGTCGACTTCCTGGTCACCAAGCACGGCCTCGCCGAGGCGCTCCAGTCCGATAACGCGGCGTTCGAGACCCTGCACGCCTACTTCCTGGACCGCCTCGTGCCGGCGTGCGCCCAACTGCTCGACGCCGCTGCCGCAGCCGGCGAGATCCGCCCCGACGTGACGGCCTTCGAGTTGCTGCGCGGTGTCGGCAATCTCTGCATCGGTGCCGGCGAACCCCGCTACGACGCGCGTCGCATGGTCGAAATCCTCGTCGCCGGGCTGCGACAGCACCCCCAGGGCACCGGGCCGCGCTAGCTTATTGATCATGGCGGACTGGGAGCTTCGGCCGGCCTCGGCGGCGGACGTCGAGGCGGTGGCCGAGTTGCGGGCGGTGGTGCTGCGAGCCGATCTGGAGCGGCTCGGGCGGTACGACGAACAGCGGGTGCGGCAGCGCCTGCGGGACGGTTTCGCACCGGCGTACACCTGGGTCGTCGAGGTGGACGGCGCGTTCGCCGGCTGCGTGGCGTTGCGGCCCGACGCGGACGCCCACTGGCTGGAGCACTTCTACCTGGCCCCGCGGCTACAGGGCAGTGGCATCGGCACGGCCGTGCTGCGTGAACTGCTGGACCGGTGCGACCGCCTCGGCACGCCGGCGCGGCTGAACGTGCTGCGGGGCAGCCCGGCCCGGAGGCTGTACGAGCGACACGGATTCACGATCGACACCGAGGACCCGGTGGACGTGTTCATGGTCCGCGCGCCCAGGACGATCACCGCCGAGTCTCGCGCAGTGTCAATGTAACGTTGACAGATGACGTCGGAGCTGGCTCGGTTGGCGGAGGTCTGCGCTACCCGCGCTCGCCTGGACGAGCAGGAGCTGGAGATCATCGACCGCGCGCGCCACGACGGTGCGACGTGGGCCCAGATCGCGACGGCACTCGGCCTCGGCAGCCGGCAGGCCGCCGAGCAGCGTCGACAACGGCTGGTGGCGGCACGATGGTCGCGGCGGCAGCAGCTCGACCTCCGGATGCCTCCGCAGATCGCGGCGCTGCGGGCGGCGGTGGCCGACCTGGCTCGGTGGATCGGCGCCGACCAGCGGTGGGACAGCCGATTTCGTCGAGCGGCGCTCGTACGGAGCACTGTGGACGCCGCGTTGGACGCCGCCCCGGGCTCGCTGCACGCGTTGGCACTGCTCCTTGCCACCGATCTCGCCGAAGCGGGTGAGCGACTGCCCGCGCCCGCTCGGACCGCCGCCACGAAGATCGAGATCGCCCTGTCAATGGATCATTGACAACATGCGGCGGCATTGCCTGTGCCTCGCTCAAGCTTGAGGATATGAGTCACCTCGACTCAACTCGGAGTGCTCATGCGTCGCAACGCGGGCCTGTTCGTGGCGATCTCCCTGCTGTCCGGCTTCGGCAGCAGCGCCATGTCCCTGGTCGCCGGCATCTGGATCCTGGACCTCACCGGCTCCACCAGCCTCGCCGCCCTCGCCGGGCTCTGCGTCTACGCCCCGGTGCTCGCCGGACCGTGGCTGGGCGGTCTGCTCGACCGGGCACCCCGGCGGCCGCTGGTCATCGCCGTCAACCTCATGCTGGCGGCCGCCCTGCTGGCGCTCCTCGCGGTACGCGGGCCGGGGCAGACCTGGCTCATCTTCGCCGTCTCGTGCGCCTACGGCGTCAGCTACGTGCTGATCGACGCCGGCGAGACGGCGCTGCTGCCGTCGGCACTCGCCCCGACCGAACTCGGCGACGTCAACGGGTGGCGCTCGAGCGCACAGGAGGGCATGAAGCTCGTCGCTCCCCTGGCCGGGGCCGGCCTCTACGCGTGGTGGGGTAGCCACGCGGTCGTCGTCCTCAGTGCGGCCATGCCGGTCCTGGTCGCCACCCTGTACGCGTTACTTCGCCTGAACCGGACGCCCACCGACCGGCGCACGGAACGCGGCGGCGGCCCGCGTACCGGACTGGCGGTCCTGTTCGGACAGCCAGCGACACGTCTGCCGGTCGTGCTCGCCGCGGTGTCGATCGCCATGTCCGGCTTCACGACGGCGGGAATCTACGCGATCGTCGTCACCGAGCTGCGCCTGCCGACGACGTTCCTGGGTGTGCTGGCCAGCGCGCAGGGCGCAGGTTCCATTCTCGGCGGCCTGATCGTCGGTCGACTCATCACGGCAAGAGGTCCCGGTGCCGTCGGTGCCGTCGGAACGGCGCTGTTCGCGATCGGGTGCCTGGCGCGCTGCCTGCCGTGGTGGCCGGCCACCGTCGTCGGGGCTGTGGTGGCCGGCGTCGGGCTGCCCTGGACCCTCGTCGCGGCGGTGACCGCCGTGCAGACCCACACGCCGTCGGCGCTGCTGGGACGGGTCTCCGCGACGGCCAACACCGCGATGTTCGGGCCGCTCGTCGTCGCGATCCCGCTCGGCTCCGCAGCCGTCCACCTCGGCGCCCGCCCGCCGCTCATCGCCGCCGCGGCGATCTGCCTGACCGCCGTGGTGGTGGCCACGTTCCGCCGCCGGTCGACGCCACCCGACGAGACGCCGACCGCGCCCTCGCCGCGCCGAACGGCGGGAACGGGTCCGGCGAGCCGCTGACCGGGTTCACCCGCGTACCGGATGGGTCGCCTGGAAGGCCAGCCGGCGGTCCGCGTCGGCGGCGATGTGGTCGAGGATGTCGTCCAGGTCCAGGAACACCGACCACCGCTCGCGGCCGGTGGCGTCGGCAAGCCGGTCCACGAGCAGCTCTTCCAGGTCGGTGACCCGCTTTCCCTTCCACACCTTGTCCGCCACGCTGACCAGCAGGTCGTCAACGCCGATGCCGTCCTGCTGCCAGGACGCGTGGTCACGCGCGAACCGGGCGAGCGCCTCGGAGACACCATGCCCCAGCAGCAGCTCGTAGCCGGCGGGCTCGTGGGCGGATCCGGGCCCGGACAGCTCCTCCGGGTGCAGGACCTTGCCGATGTCGTGGGTGGCGGCGCCGAAGAGCACCGCCTCGCGATCGAACGAGAGCTGCGGGAACCTTTCCGCCATCGCGTCGGTCAGCTGCGCGGCGACGTCGTGCACGGCCCGCAGGTGCGCGGCGAGACGCGGCGGTGCGTGCAGGGCCTCCAACAGGGCCGCGACCTGGTCGGGCAGAGGCCGTAGCGAGGGGTCCGCGGGTGCGGTGAGGGCGCGGCGCAACGAATCGGACGTCACCGCGGCAAGGGTACGACCACCACACGCGCCCGGCCCCTGAGGTGAGCGGTTTCGAGGTACGAAGTCGACCGGTCGGCGAGGTCGCGCGCGTGGTTGACTATCGAACCATGCCGCTCAGTCCGGACGAGGTCGAGGTGTTCGAGCACTCCAGGGCCCGCCTGGAGGCGATCGCCTATCGCCTGCTGGGCTCGGCCAGCGACGCTGAGGACGCCGTCCAGGACACCTTCCTGCGCTGGCAGGGCGCCGACCGGGAGCACGTCGAGACGCCCGAGGCGTGGCTGACGAAGGTCCTCACCAACGTGTGTCTCAACCAGCTGACCTCGGCGCGGGCCAGGCGGGAGACCTATGTGGGCACGTGGCTGCCCGAGCCGGTCCTCGCCGGGGACCGGATGCTCGGCCCGCTCGACACCGCCGAGCAGCGCGAGTCGGTCTCGATGGCGGTGCTCACCCTGCTGGAGCGGTTGTCGCCCAACGAACGCGCGGTGTACGTGCTGCGGGAGGCCTTCGGCTACTCCCACGGTGAGATCGCCGAGATCCTCGGCATCACCGAGTCGAACTGCCAGCAGACCTACCGGCGTGCCAAGCAGCACGTCACCGCCGAACGGGCCCGCGCGGAGGTCGACCGGGCCACCGCCCGGAAGATCGTCGCGGAGTTCCTCACGGCGGCCAACAACGGTGAGATCCAGCGGCTGGTGGAGTTGCTGACCGACGACGCGACGAGCACCGCCGACGGCGGCGGCAAGATCCCGGCCCGGGCCGCGCCGATCGTCGGCGCGCTGGCGGTGGCGAAGTTCCTGCGTGGCCTGTTCAGGCCCGCCGACGTCAAACGGGACCTGGTCGGTGGCAGCCCGGCCATGTACGTCACCACCGCCAACGGCGCTCCGGCCGTGGTGGTCGTGATCGACGACCGGGTCATCGGCGTGATGTCGGTGGAGGTGACGCCCGAGGGTGTCACGGCCATCCACAACCAGGTCAACCCCGACAAGCTCGTCCGTGCCACCCGGCAGTGGTCCGCCTCCGAGCATGGGGAGCCCACTCTCCACGTCTGGTGATCCAGCTCATAGCCAACTCCTGTCAGGAATCGCGTCGCTGTCCGGTTCAGGAAGCGACCACCACCGAGACAGGAGTGCCACCATGAAGCACCGCATCGTCGTCCTCGGAGCGGGTTACGCCGGAGCCATGGCCGCCGGGCGCCTCGCCAAGCGGCTGCACGCGGACGACACCGAGATCACCGTCATCAACCCCGACGCGGATTTCGTCGAGCGGGTCCGCATGCACCAACTGGCCACCGGGCAGGACCTCAAACGACGCCCACTGAGCGAGGTCTACGCCGGCACCGGCGTCAAGCCCCGGCTGGCCCGGGTCACCGCCGTCGACGCCGATCGCAGGACCGTCGCGCTCGCCGACGACAACGGCACCGACGAGATCACCTACGACACGCTCGTCTACGCCCTCGGCAGCGTTACCGCCGACCATGGCGTCCCCGGGGTCGCCGAGCACGCGTACGACATCGCCGGTAGGCCCTCGGCGCTGCGGTTGCGCGACCGCCTCGCCCACCTCACGCCCGGTGGGACCGTGCTCGTCGTCGGCGGCGGCCTCACCGGCCTCGAAGCGGTCACTGAGATCGCCGAGACCCGGCCGGACCTCGATGTCGCGCTCGCCGCCCGCGGCGGTCTCGGCGACTGGCTCAACGGCAAGGCGCAGCAGCACCTGCGCGGCGTCTGCGACCGGCTCGGCATCACAGTGCACGAGCACACCGACATCGCGCGGGTCGAGGCGGCCGGTGCGGTCACCCGCGACGGTCGGGAGATCCCGGCCCAGGTGACGGTGTGGACGACCGGCTTCGCCGTGCACCCCATCGCCGCCGCCACGACCCTGGCGGTCGCGGAGACCGGGCAGATCATCGTCGACGCCAGCATGCGGTCGGTCTCACACCCCGAGGTGTACGCGGTGGGCGACGCCGCGATCGCCGAAGGACCGGGTGGCAAGCCGCTGCGGATGTCCTGCGCCTCGGGCATCCCGATGGCCTGGCAGGCCGCCGACGCCATCGCCGCACGCCTGACCGGTCGGGCGAAGTTCCCCAAGGCCCCACTGCGCTACTTCAACCAGTGCATCAGCCTCGGCCGCCGCGACGGCATCATCCAGTACGTGACCGCCGACGACCGGGCCAGGCCGGCCCTCCTCACCGGGAAGCTGGCGGCCCGCTACAAGGAGTTCGTCTGCACGGGCGCCGCCTGGAGCATCGCACACCCGGTCCTGTACCCGGTCCGCCGCCACCGCGTCGTCCCGACCCGATCGGAGGTCCGCACGGCCGCCTCCTGACCGGACATGCGCCAGCCCTAGGCTGTCGCAATGGCGGCGGAGCATGTGGTGATCGATCTCGACGAACACGGTCATGAACCGGCCGAACGGAGCGACATCACCCACGGGAACGTCGCGAACAGGCGGAACGTGCTCCTTGCGCTCGTCGCCGCCTTCGTGATCGGTGTGGTGCTCGGCGGCATCGGTGTCGGTGAGTTGCGAGACTCTCGTGCACAGCGCGAGCGGTCCACTGTGGTCTCCCTCGTGGCCCTACCCGAGTCGGGCTATTCGGGAGGCTCGAACAGCAGGGGAACCGTCGTGCTGAACGGGCAGCTGACACTGATCAACACCGGCCCCGCGCCGATCACGATCCGCGCGGTGCAGGCCGAAAGGCCGGGCGTCCAGGTACGCGGCATGGGCCAGGCCCGGCACGTCCGCCCGGGTGGCACCGGTCAGATTGCCGTCGATCTGCAATTGGAGTGCGCGACGGCGTTCGACCTGGAGCCGTTGTCGGTGCGGTTCTCCGTCGAGACCGAGGACAGGCGGCTCAGGGAGGTGCGCTACCCGGTCGCTCTCGTCGGAAGTGCCTGGCAGGAGGACGCCATGCGCCTGTGCGAGCCCCGGCTGGACTCATAGCGAAAGGTGCTAGGCAAAAACTCCTAACCCTGGCTGGGACTGCGGGCGCAGGGAGTCGCCGTGGCGCAGGTGTTGTGCGTAGGGCTCTGGAGGCTCGTTGGCTCTGGCCGCGAACACCGACCTGTCGGACCGGCGCGGTATGGCCAGGCCGGTCACCGTCGGTCACCTTCGTCGGGGCGGATGCGGTTTTAAACGGTATACCTCAGAGGTATAAATATGCCTCTGAGGTATACCGCTCCTCGGCAGATCGACATGGCGGGCCAGCCGAACGCACGGTGGAGGCCGCCAGGTGACTCACGCTGACTGCGTCTGCTCGACCAGGTGGACCAGCATCAGCGCCGTCCTCTTGTCGGGTTGCACGAAAGCGGTGCGGATCAGGTACGTGCCAGGAGCCACGTCCACGGTGAGGTGGGTGGTGTGCTCCAGCCCGTCGCCGGTATAGCCGGAGTCGAACAACTCGGCTGGCCCGCTGGTCGTCCACGTGCCCGCGTCCTCCCAGTCGGCGATCTCGACCGCCCGGGGAACGAGGCGGACGACCTCTGCCTCGGAGACGGCGTAGAGCCACCGCACGAAGATCCGCCGGTCCGGGAGGTACGTGGTGGAAGCCGGTTCGTCGGCCAGAACGAGCGCCTGGGCCGCACCGACATCGAGCACCCCCACGTAACCGTCGACTTCGCAGGCCCGGTCGTAGTCACCCCAGGAGTCATCGTCGTCGTCCGACGCGCCCTTCCAGTCGCCGAGCGCCGTCGTCGGCACGACGATGAGCGGCCCGCCGCCCGAATCGACCCACGGCAGTTGGCTGACCGGCCTGCGCGTACGAGCGAGGACGCCGGCCAGGTCGGTCATGTCGGTCACGATCGCGTCGGCGCCGGCGGCGACGAGGCGTTCGGCCTTGCCGGGTTTGTTGGCGTACCCGATACAGGCGACACCGGCTGCTCGGGCGGCGGCGATGTCGGTGATCGAGTCACCGACCAGAACAGCGGCACCGGGTGCGACCTTCAGCGCTCGCAGGGCCTGCTCAACCGGCACCGGGTTGGGCTTCAGCAGATCGGGATGCTCACCCCGGCCGATGACGGCGGCGAAGTAGCGGGCCCGGTCGCGGCGCCCGAGATAGGCGCCGATGGCGGCGGCGGAGTTGTTGCTGACGATGGCGAGGGGACGCCCGGTCGCCAGGCACGCCGCGACCAGGTCGAAGGCTCCGATCGTGGTCTCCGCAGACGCCGCCGCCTCGACCTCCGCCGCCGCCAGGGCCGCACCGACGACGCCGACCAGCTCGGGCGCGACCACAGCGGTCGCGCGGAACAGCTCCAGCGGGTCGTCCCCGTCGCGCAGCTCAGCGGGCAGAACGACGCCCCGGTCGACGATCAGCTGACGCAGGTCCGCGGCGATACGCGGCGCGGCCCTGCTGCCGAACAGGCGGCAGATCGGACCGTCGAAGTCGACGAGGACGGCTTCGGCCCGCTCGGCGATGTCGCCGAGCCGGTCGGGTGGCCGTTCTGCCTCGCTTGTCACATGCGCTCCCGCAGGCCGTCTTCGCCATCAAGGCTGTCGATCCTAGAGACCGACGCGGGCCGAGCCGTCCTCGGACGGCTCGGCCGCTGCGTCAGGGTGTCACCCGGGTGGCCGGGCTGTCGCCCGGCAGACCTCCCGCGTCGCTGATCGTTTCCACAGGCGGCAGCGGGGTGGTCCCGAGGATGCCGCCGTCGGCGGAGTACGCGGTGAGAGTGGCCGGCTGGTCCGGCGGTACCCGGGTGGTGCCGGCGTTCGACGCGTCGAGGACGACAGTGGCCGGGGGTGCGCCTCCGACCGTCACCGTGACGCGGGCCGCGTCCGGCGGGGCGATCACCCGCACCTGGCCGGTGGGGGGCCGGGCGCCGTCCTCGGTCCGGACCCGCCAGCCGATCGGTCGGCGATCGGCGCCCTCGGCCGGCAACAGCAGCCGCAGGTCGATCCACCATCCGGTCCGATCGTCGCCGTGCATGGCGTACGCGATCACTCCACCGCCGGCCGGCCGCACGGTGAGCAGCGCGGCGGCCTGGCCGTGCTCGCGGCCCGACCACCGCACCCGTACCGTCGTGTCGACGGCCGGGAGCTGGCTGTTCTGGAGTGCCGTATGGACGAAGTTGCGGAGGTTGGCTTCGTCGAGCGGCGTGCCTCGGACGGGTCGGCGAGCGCCGGTCAGCAGGGCGTCCATCTCCGGCCCGGTCGGGTCGAGCCCGGCGTACGGGCCGCCACCCAGACCGCCCTGGAAGAACACCCGGTCGCCGCGGCTGACCCGGACGACGGGTTCGTGCGGCAGGGGTTGGGGAGGCAGCACGGCGAACCCGACCCCGCCGCCGTCCGCCCTGGCGATGTCCTGGTACTCCACCGTCCCCCTCGACGTGTATCGAGGCTCGCCACTGATCGTCACCGTGGATTCGGGCGGACCGACGGCGACCGCGAACCCGGCCCGGTCGGGGTATACCTGCATCAGCGTCATCACCGGGTCGTCGTCGCCCTCGCTGTGGCCGCCGTACCGCATCTGCTGGGCACCGGCTCCGGCCGGACCCATGTACCAGACCAGTGCCTCCCTGGTCAGCAGGCCGAACCGCAGCGGCACCGCGACCAGCGCGACCCGGTGGCCAGGCTGGTCACTGCCGTAGATCAGCCGGATCCGGTCACGATCGCCGATCTTCCAGGCACCCACCGGGGCGTCGATTCGCACCGGCGGATCGGCGCTGATCCGCGTCCGGAGCGTGTCCAGCCAGGCCCGATCCCCGGCCAGCGCGCCCCGCGGTGGCGCGTCGAGCAGCGCCGTCGGAGTGGCGGCGACCGCGATGCCCGGTGCCCATCCGGGCAGCGGAACCACGTTGGTCTGGACCCCGACGAGCGCCACCCCGACCGCAGCGGCCAACGCCGTGCGGATCAGCCGGGTCCGCTGGTGCCGTCGCTCCCGGCGGGCGAACCCGGGCCAGGGGTCCTCGGGTACGTCGACGCCGTGCGCGGCCTGCCGCAGTGCGGGACTGAGCGTCGAATTGGCGAAGCTTCCGGTCATGCCAGTTCCTCCTCGAGCCGTACCGGGGACTGAG
This sequence comes from Micromonospora saelicesensis, assembly GCF_900091575.1. Classification (GTDB taxonomy): domain Bacteria; phylum Actinomycetota; class Actinomycetes; order Mycobacteriales; family Micromonosporaceae; genus Micromonospora; species Micromonospora saelicesensis. The sequence goes on along the minus strand of NZ_FMCR01000010.1, from coordinate 67,258 downwards.
CGGCGGGTGGGGCGAAGTCGCTGCGCAGCCGGGCCAACCCGCGCGACGCCTGGCTCTTCACCGCGCCGACGGAGCAGCCGAGGACCTTGGCGGTGTCCGCCTCGCTGAGATCCTCGAAGTAGCGCAGCACCAGCACCGCCTGCGTCCGGGGCGGTAATCGCCGCAACGCGGCGAGGAGTAGTTGCCGCTGCTCCACCTGCACGTACGCGTCATGCGCCGGCTGGCTGTCGGAGGTCAGCAGCGGCACCTCCAACGGCCGCCGCCGACGCCGCCAGGAGATCGCCGTGTTCACCATCGCCCGGCGTACGTAGACCTCGGGCGCGTCCCGGCGCAGAACCCTCCCCCAGCGCCGATGGGTCTTCTCCAACGCCGACTGCGTCAGGTCCTCGGCTGTCCCCCGGTCGCCGGTCAGCAGGTAGGCCGTTCGAAGCAGCGACCCCCACTGTCGTTGGACGAACAGCCGAAACTCTTCGTCGTCCTCGTGCCGACTCACGCCACCTCCAGGTCGCGTCCACCTCGCGTCTAAGTGCGGACGCAGAGTGAGACGCCACCGGCGACCTTCGGGGTTGAGTGGAGGACCGCACGCCGGGCTCAACCCGACGGGCTCAGTCCTCCGGTTGTTGACCCGCGGACGGCCCTTCGGACCCGGCCTGGCGCTCGGCCTGCCAGATGGCGTGGCCTTTGAGCAGGTATCCGATCCAGTAGATCGCGAAGAGGATCAGGAAGCACGCGAAGAACACTCCCGAGATGATGCTCGCGAGGACGAACCCTTCCCTGCCGTCGACCAACCCGTGTGCCGCGAAGCCGAGGAGGCCCAGGACAAAGAAGATGACCATGTAGAGCGGCAGCGTCGAGCTGTCGGCTGGATGGGGCGCGCGAGGCAACCACGGGACGCGAGGGTCATTGCTGATCACCTGCCGAGTATCGGGGACGCGCTCGGCACCGTCTGTCCCTGTCAGACACTCGTCAGCGCTGCCGCCCGGAAGCAAGTCCCGCTCCGCCTCGACCGGGGAGGTCGATGCGGAGCGGGACCGTGGACGGGCTACCCGTCAGAACCCGCCCCATTGTTTGGCCGAGCATTTCCAGGTCTTCCCGCCATCCTGCGAGACGCAGAAGACGAGGATCTTGCCGAGGATGGGCAGGTTGAGGGTGAAGAGGTGGCCCTTGGTCTTCGCGTACACAACGCCGGACTTCTCGGCGATGTCGGCCAGCGCCCACTCGGGGTCCGGCCCGTCCACTGTCGCCACCCGGCGCATCGACTCGATGTCCTTGCCGTCGAGCAGCATCTTGATCTCGTCCGCCGAGGGCTCACGATCGCCGACCAGCGTGTCCACCGTGTACGGGCCGTCGACGGCGACGCCATTGGCCTTCTCGAAGGCAGCCTTCGTCCCGCCGATCGTGGTGCTGCCGGCGAGGTCGAGGGTGAAGATGAGATCCCCCGTCCGGCGCGACAGCAGGCACTGCCAGATGGTCTTGCCCGACGCGACGCACATGGTCAGGCACCACTCCCGGCCGTCGGGGGTGGAGGAGGAGAAGAGCAGCGACGTTGCTGTCCCGCTGTCGCCGCTGCCGTCGTACGCGCCGTCGGCGAGGTCGGCCATGGTCGTGCCGAGGACGTCCCGGCTGCCCGGAATCGTGCCGACGACCTTGACACCGTCGACCTCCTTGCCCGCGGCGAGCGCTGCGAGTTGGTCGGCCGTGAGGGTCCGCCCGCCGGTGTCGACGGCCAGCACCTTGTCCAGGTCGCCGACGGGTCGGCCGGTCAGGTCCTCGAACTGTTGAAGCATCGTGCCCGGGGCACCGGGGTGGTCGGTGATCGTCGTCCGGGCCTCCCCCTCGGCGGCCTGCGACGGTGCGTACGAAGCGGTCAGCCCGACGATCAGGGCGGTCGTGACGATGGTGGCGCGCCTGGTGATGTCCCGCAGATTTGTCATCCTGTCCTCATCTCGGTGATCGGTGTCGGCGGGGTGGGACGGGCTACCAGCGACACGTGACGATGTCGCCGAAGTCGTTGGGGGACCCCAGGTCGCAGTGGTCGTCGATCCACTCACCGATGTCACCGATCGTGTCCACGATCCAGGCGATCGCCGACTTGATCGCGCCCCAGATGCTGAAGTAGACGACTGTCGTCTCGGGGGTGCCGCCGGCCTCGTCGATGACGTCCTTCGTCGACATGGCGGCATTGGGCTTCTCGATGATGTCCAGCACCCGTACCCCGGTGGTGTCCTTGCCGGCCAGCAGCGCCTCGACCTGCTCCGGGGTCCGCTCCTTGCCGTCGTCGACCGCCACGATCGCGCGGTCGATCAGCGCCTCACGGCTGCCGCTGACGGCCTGGGCGATGTCGGCCATCTCGCCCACCGTGAGGTCGTTGCCGAGCGCGGGCCCGGTGAACCGCCGCACCGAGACGGCACCCGCCGGGTCGATCCGGATCTCGTCGGCCGTGATCATGTCGTCCGCTCCGAACGGCGCCCAGGCGAACGTCCACTGCCCGGCGACGCAGCGGAACTGGCCGTACTCCCGGCCCTCGGACGCGGTCTCGGTACGGACGACTTCGCCGCGCTCGTCGACGTGCTGGACCACGCAGTCGGCGCCCTTCTGCGGCGGCTTCTCGGTCTGGGCCACGGCGGCGGAGGACATGGCCAGCAATGTCCCGCTGACCACCCCGATCACCCCGAGGCGGTGTGCCAAACGACTCATCGAACGCTCCATTCCTGGTACGGAAGAAACTGGTGTCCGAAGAGTGGCGGGGCACGCTGAAGCGGTTCGGAAACGGCGCAGAAAGCGGGGTACGTCAGTGCAGCCGCGTGGCGTCGAGCTGGTCGAGGTCGGCGCGGATCGAGTCGGCGTCGGCATCACCCAGCTCGTCGAGGATGGTCAGGGCTCGGCGCCACGCGGCGCGGGTGGCGCCGAGGTCGCCGAGGGCCCGGTGGCTGCCGCCGAGATTGACGTACGTGCTGGCTTCGGCGTACCGGTCGTTGACCTGCGTGAAGAGTTCGAGGGCGTGTTCGTAGCAGGCGATAGCGCGCCGGTAGTCCCCGAGCTGGTGGTGGGCGTGGCCGAGGCTGTCCCAGGTGTCGGCCTGCCCCTGGACGTCGTCCACCTCCTGCAACATCCGCAGCGCCTCGCCACAGGATTCGAGGGCGTGGTGGTAGTTGCCGAGCAGCGCTTCCTGCCAACCGACCGCGTTGAGGGTGTACCCCTGCCCGGCCCGGTTTCCGGTCCCCCGGAACAGGGCCAAAGCCCGCCGGGTATGGCGCAGCGCCTGCTGGTGCTGTCCCTGCCGCTCGGCCAGTTGACCAAGATTCAGGCAGGTGTGTGCCCGTCCGGCGTCGTCGCCGACGTCGGTGAACAGGTCGAGTGCGCGCCGCAGGTGGTCGTCGGCCTCGTCGTACCGTCGGAGCCGGGAGCAGGCGAGACCGAGGCTGCGGTGCGCGTGGCCCTGCCCCGCCTGATCCCCGATGCGGGACGCGGCGGCCAGAGCGATCTGTTGCGTGCCGAGCCAGTCCTGCCAGTGCCCCTGCCGGTGCAGGAAGCCGGCCATGGTCCAGGCGAGCCGCCAGGCGTGTCCCTCGAACCCGGACCGCGCCGCGAGCGGGACCGCGCCGAGCAGGACAGGGACCTCGGTGGTGAACCACGCCGCGGCGGCCGACCGGCTCCTGGGACGCTCCGGCGTCACACCCGCGCGGGGTGGCGGGAGGCTGATCGCGCTGAAGTGCGGGTGCAGTGCCAGGTCGGCGGCGTGGGCGGTGTGCAGGCAGTGGTCGAGCAGCCGGTGCACGGCGGCCCGATGCTCGGCCGGCGGCTCAGTCTCGTCGGCGAGGCTGGCGGCGTACGCGCGCAGCAGATCGTGGAACGCGTAGCGCCCGTACGTGTGCTCGGTGAAGAGATTCGCCCGGGTCAACTCGGTGAGCAGGGGGCCGGTCGCCTGACCGTCGACGCCGGCCAGGCTGGCCACGGCCGGGGCCGAGACGTCCGGGCCGGGATGCAGGCTCAGCAGTCGGAACAGCCGGGCCGCGGGTGGGCTGAGCGTCCGGCACGACCAGGAGAAGACCGCCCGTACGTCGGTGGCCTCGTCGCCTGCGCGGAAGGCGTCCAGGTCGCCCAGCTCGCCGGCGACGGCGGCCAACGAGAAGTGCCGGTTGGTGGCGGCTCTGGCGGCCACGATGGCCAGGGCGATGGGCAGCCGCGCGCACCGGTCGGCGATGGTGTCGGCAGCGGCGGGTTCGGCGGCGACCTGGCGTTCCCCGAGCCGGCGGACCAGCATGTCGCGGGCTTCGCCGGGGCTCAGCAGGTCGAGGGGCACCGGTTGGGCGCTTTCGGTGACGACCAGCGGAATGAGCTGGTCGCGGCTGGTGACGATGGCGAGGCAGTCCGGTGAGCCGGGCAGCAGCGGCCGGACCTGTTCCGCGTCGCGGGCGTTGTCCAGCACCACCAGCAGTCGCTTGCCCGCCACCGTCGTGCGGTACAGGCTCACCATCGCGTCCGGGTCGCGGGGCATCCGGGCCGCCGGAACGCCGAGCGCCTCCAGGAAGCCGTGCAGCGCTCGCGCCGGCTCGGTCGGGGTCGCCGCCGGGTCGAAGCCGCGCAGGTTGACGTAGAGCTGCCCGTCGGGGAAGCGCTCGGCCGCGCGGTGCGCCCAGTGCACGGCGAGGGCGGTCTTGCCGACGCCGGCGGTCCCGGACACCACGACGGCACCGCCCCGGTCGACCAGCGCGTCGAGGGCCGCCAGCTCCGCGTCGCGTCCGGTGAACGTGGGTACGGGGGGAGGCAGTTGCGCCGCGACCCGCGTCGGTGCCGCCGCGGCCGGTGCGGCGATAGCGGTGTCCTGGCGCAGGATGGCGCACTCCAGGTCGCGTAGCCGGGGACCGGGGTCGAGGCCGAGGTTCTCCCGCAGGTTGTCGCGCAGCCGCCGGTACGTGGCGACCGCCTCGCCCTGTCGGCCGTCGCGGTACAGGGCGAGCATCAGCTGCGCGTGCAGGTGCTCGTCGAAGGGATGCTGTCGGACGAGCCGTTCCAACCCGGGGACGAGGCCGGCGTGCTCACCGACGGACAGCCGGGCCTCGGCCAGCGATCGTTCGGCCTCCAACCGTAGGCGTGCCAGATGTTCCGCCTGCTCCTCGAGCCAGGCCGACCCGGCCACGTCGGCCAGCGGTGGGCCCCGCCACAGTGCCACTGCGGCCGTCAGGTGCCGCACCTGCTCGTTGCGGTCCGTCGAGCGTCGGGCCAGCTCGATGAGGCGCTCGGCGGCCTGGACATCAGTGGAGTCCGGCCCGGTGTCGAGCAGATATCCGGGCTGCCGCGCCACGATCGACCCAGGCTCGCCGAGCACCCCGCGTAGGTAGGAGACGTGGCGTTGCAACGTGTTCGCCGCGGTGGCCGGTAGCTGGTCGCCCCAGACCACGTCGATGAGCCGGTCGATGCTGACGACACGGCCCGCGTGCAGCGCCAACGTGGCCAGTACCGCCTTGCGGCGCACGCCGTTCACCGCCTGCGGACTGCCGGCGACGACCACCTCCACCGGCCCGAGCAGCCTGACGCGCACGCCCGTACCAACCATCGAAATCACCGAATCAAACTAACGTCCCCAGCCCAGCAAACTCGATCTATTCGTCGCGTAATGGACACGATCCACGGGGCACCAGGAACGGACTCCGGGAGCTACCGTCTAGCGCACTACGGCAGGGAGGTGCGCCGGTGGGCCATCGGCTGCGGCGCGTCGCGTCGCGTGCGCCCTGGCCCCCGTGGTGATGGCCGCCGCGCTGCTTTTCATGTTCGTTCTAGCGCAACCCGACCAGGGGTGGCCGTAGGCTGGCCTCTCGCCCACGCGTCGCCAATGGAGAGCGCTGTGACCACACGTAACGGCAAGGTGATCGTCGACCAGACCATCTCCGCCGACGGGTACTCGGCCGGGCTCAACCAGAGCGAGGAACGCCCGTTCGGCGACGACGGCGGTGACGGCTGGGGCCGGCGGCTGCATTCCTGGATGTTCGACTTCGGCGAGGAGAACCAGGCCGAGCTCGACCAGACCACACTCGCCTCAGCGGTCATCATGGGGCGCAACATGTTCGGCCCCGTGCGCGGCGCGTGGGATCGGCAGTGGAACGGCTGGTGGGGTGACAACCCACCCTTCCACAAGCCGGTGTTCGTGCTCACCCACCACGCGCGGGAGCCACAGCCGATGGAAGGCGACACCACCTTCCACTTCGTCACCGACGGGATCGAGTCGGCGCTCGCGCAGGCGCGCGCGGCGGCCGGTGGCGGCGACATCTTGATCCACGGCGGTGCGACCACCATCAACCAGTACCTCGCCGCCGGTCTGGTCGACGAGCTGCGGCTGCACATCGTGCCGGTCACCCTCGGCGCCGGCGTCCGGCTGTTCGAGGGCGTCCCGCCGCTGAACCTCGAACAGGTGACGGCGCGGGCAGCAAGCACGGTCCTGCACGTCACCTACCGCGTGCTCGTCACTCCTTCTCGGTAGCCTGCCCGGCGAGGCGGCGGAGAGCCGTAGCGGCAGAGTCGTACGACGGAGGATGCGTTGTCTGCTATCGCGTCACTGACAGTGGTCCCCAGGGACAGCATCACCGAGCTGGCTCGCCTGGCCCGCACATCGCCGTCGTCGTTCCGCGCGTCCCTGGCCGAACACGGGAGCAGGGCGCGGCAGGAGTACGACTGGTCCGGCTACTGCATGCTCTACGTCCTGACCTATCTGGAGGAACGCGGCATCGACCTGGAGTCGCCGAAGTTCAATGCCGAGTCGGAGGCCATCAACAGCGCGTACGGCCTGACCACGCTCATCACTCCAGCCCCGGGGCTGTCGGAACAGCTCGATCCCAGCGCACACCGCGAGGAGGAACTGGTCGCCCACTTCGAGGAGATGGGGGTGGACTTCGAGGAGAGCGGCACGGCCGGTCTGGACACGTTGAGGCTGTTGCGTGACAGCGTCTCCGACCTTCGCGACGACCAGGTGTTGCTGATCAACATCGGCTGAGGCCGACTCATCCAGGCGGCGTCACCAGCGCGCGAATGGGTTGGCAGGGCATGGCCGTGGTGTGGCAAGGTGCTCGTCGAAGGCACCCATCCGGGTTTCGTTCCAGTAGCGACCGCGCTGGCCGGTTACCGTCGCGCCATTCGACGCTCGGGACGGTGGCTGGATCTAGGGGATGACTGTCCCTGTCCGGGTTGCGATGTGTTGTACCAGCGAGACGTCCTGGGCGACGCGATGCGCCGACTGCCAACGGCCGCCTCCCGCGAGTTGCGGCGTGTCGTCGGCCCGTTGGACGAGGAGTTTCTCCGGAAGACGCTGCCCGACCCCCGAGCTGCCGAGCTGAGTCCGTGGCACGCGCAGGCGTGGTGGCGGCAACGGATCAGGGAGCGGTGACGGCAGCAGGGGCTGGTACGGCAGCCGCAGGCCGGTTTGGTTCAAGCGACGGCGGGAACCCGCGGCACCGAAAGGCTCGTGGACGACCACCGTGGGCAGCCCCTGCCCGCGGTGCGTGACCGGGTGCTCTCACCTTGGGGGAGGCTGATGCGCTGGTTCCGCGCGGCTCGCGGCGCCTCCACGAAGGGCGCAACCAGATCCAGCAACCCGATCGGTGCGGAACGAGATCCGAAGCGGCTGGTCACCTTCAGCGACGCGGTCATTGCCATCGCCGTTACTCTGCTCGTCCTGGAAATCCAGCCGCCGGAGGACACCGAGCACCTGCTCCGCGGCCTCTTCGAACTGTGGCCCTCATACGTGGCGTACGCCATCACCTTCCTGCTGATCGGGCAGATGTGGGTGAATCACCACGTCATGTTCGACCACATCCGCTCGGCCGACCGCATGCTGCTCCTGCTCAACACCCTGCTGCTGATGGTGATCGCGTTCCTGCCGTTCGCCTCGTCCCTCCTGGCCCACGCGTTCGAGTCCGGGCACGGCCAGCGAACCGCGCTCATTTTCTACGGAGCCACCTACGAGGTGGCCGCCATCCTCTTCAACGTGATCTGGGAGTACGCCAGGCGTGGCCGTCGCCTGCTGACCTCCACCACCGACAACGACACCGCCCGGGCGATCAGCAGACGCTTCCGCCCCGCGCCACTCTGGATCGCCGTCGGGACCGCGCTAGGCGCCCTTCATCCGGTCGTGGGCCTCGTGGTGGTCGTCGCGTTCATCCCCTTCTACTGGCTGCCGATCAAAGGTGAGGTCGGCAGCATTCAGCGCGCCCGCGAGCAGAGCAAGGGTGACCCATAGGAGTAGAGCCAACGCCTGCGGTGTGGTGGCATCGACCGTTGTAGGGTGCGTGCGGTGGGATACTCGGTGATGCCCTCAGGCCGTCTGAACCTCCCGGAGTCGGAGGACGCCGCTGCGGTCGCCGCCGTCCAGGCCGCCCTGGCTGAGCACGGTGGTTGGTACAGGCCGGGAGAGTTTCCGTCGGATGGCACGCTGGTTGACCTGGCGGATCCGGCCAGGGCCACAATCGTCCGCGACGGAGACTGGATCGAGTTCGGTTACGACGACGAGGGCGACCCCAAGTGGTCGAACCAGACGACGGCCTTCTACGTCGCGATTGCGCCGTTCGTTCGCTCCGGAACCGTCCAGATCGAGGGCGAGGACGGCGCCCGCTGGTCATACACCTACGCGAACGGGCAGATCACCCAACAGGGTTGGAACGGTTGGGACGGGTCCATCGAGCCGTTCGGCGAGTATGTGGACCACCCGTAAGCGCCGTCACTCACCGGCCGCCAGGACTTCGGAGTTTCCTTGCCGCGCAGTCTCCCAGACCGGCCGCTGGGGCTCGTCGTTGTGCACGACGATGTCGGCGTGCCGGGTCGGGCGGGCCGTAGCGAAGTAGAGCTGCTGCGAGGGGATGTAACGCTCCCGCCAGCGTCGTTCGACGTCGGCCCGAGTTGACACCCGGCGCTCTCGGATCACAGCACGCTCCACGGTCCTCTCCAGTGCCGTCGACACGAAGATGCGCAGGTCCCACCGATCAATCAGTTCCGGGCGCAGGAGGAAGACGCCGTCGAAGACGAGCACGGCGTCGGCCGGGGCGGCCGTGACCGGCGGGGACAGCACGGCATCCGCGGTGCGGTCGTAGACCGCGGGTTGGAAGCGTCGATCTCCGCCCGGGCCGAGCGGATCGAGCAGAACCCGGTTCAGCGCGTCGTAGTCGTGGGTGTCGTAGTAGCAGCCTTCGGCCGAGTACTCGCCGCGCGGATAACGCTGCGCCCGGGGGAAGAGGAAATCGTCGATCGTGGCGCGGACGACGTCACGGCCCTGTTCGCGCAGGACGACGGCCAACTCGTCGGCGAGGATGGTCTTGCCTGCGGCGGGCGGTCCGTCGACGGCGACCCGCGTCGGGTGGGCGACCGTGACGGCGCCAACCGCCTCAGCCAAGCGCCCGAGCAGCTCATCGCGCGTGCCTTGAACCATGTCCCGCCCCCTCCTCACGTCCACCGCTCGTCGGTCGGGCCGGATCAGAGCCCCCATCGAAGTCGGTCACATCACGTAGGGTCTTCCGATGGTCGCACGGTTCCTGGCGTACCTCCGCCCGCCGCTTGTCGTCTGCGGACACCTGGTTGCCCTGGTGTTGCTCGTCCTGGACGCGCGCCGTGAATGGAGTGCGTACGGGCTTGTCATGCTTCTCCTGGTGCTCGGTGCGCTTGCCGCGATACCAGCGGCGTTGGTCGACTCGCCAGGGTTCCGGCCGATCACCCTGGTCGCACAAACCGTCGGAGCCGGCGTCATCGCGTTGGCTCTCCATGACTCGGCCGACAAGCGGGCTCTCTGGGTGTACGCGCTCTCCGCCCTGGTGGCGGTGATCTCGCCGACCAGCAGGCCAGGGCTCGGCCGGACGACAGTGATCGGCGTGGGGACGGCAGTGGTGCTCACCATCGGCGTGTCGGCTCCAGCACTGGCCTGGGGTGGTGGTCAGCCCGAGGCGGTGGTTTGCGTGCGGGAGGGGCAGTCCGCTGAGGAACTGGTGGGCGAGAACCATCGCTTCGACCCGAACCACGTGGTTGCGGGCTTCGGGTCGGAAGGGCCGCAAGCGCCGTGCCTGGAGGTGCTGTTCGATCCCGGTGCCACCGCTGGCGACGCCGACGACGTCGTCCGCCGCTACTCCGTAGACCCGAGGGTCTCGTCCGTCAGCCGGACACGCTGACACTCAGCGCACAGGTGCGCCGGACCTCAACACTCCGGGCTCGTGCCGTGCGTGGCGGGGGGCGGGTCGCGGTGTCCCATATTCAGTCCCGGGATCACTCCGGGGACCTACCAGTGCCCGCCCCCCGTAGCCGCGCTGTCCCATGTGGGTTGCTCCGACCGGCCAACTGGGGGGCACCGTAACAGGCGGCTAAGACACCGCTCAGGGACCGCACGCCCGGCCGGCGCTACCCCTCCGCCGGCAAGTCGTGAAACCACCGGCGGGACGACGCGGGTACCAGCAACAGGCCGACGATGACTGCCGCAGCAACGATCTGCAGCAGCCCTGACGCACCGGCCTCGGTGATCGTGACGACGCCGTACCCCACGCTGACAGTCGAGAAAACGGTCGTCCAAAACCGGGCCCGCCCGCTCCCGCGCCACAAGCCGTAAGCCAACGCCAGGAGAAGAAGTACGCCTATCAACCCGGTGGCAACGGATGGACCATTCGCCAACATCATCGACGCCGGGATGGCGGCGCCCACAAGCAGAAGCACGGCGGCGACGGCGACCGGCATAGGAACGCGTCGCTGACTCTGCTCGATCATCGGCTCATGCTAGGCGTCATTCATCCGGTCCACTAGACACTGGCCGCCGGCCTCGACCAGGCGATGGTCAGGTGCCGGCAGACGACCCGCCCGCCTCGGATCTGCCCTCCGACGAGAGCGGCAGGGGTGAGGCGTTCAGGGGCTGCGACGGGTAGGAGCCGACGGCCGTCCTCCTCGGTCAATGCAGTCAGCAGGTGCACGTAGCGGTGTCGTTCCCGGCGTACGCCCTCTGGAACTCGTGCGGACTGGATGCGGACCGTGCCGTTGGCGCGGGGGCCCGAAGCATCGGCTTGAGATCTGTCGATATCCAGCTGTAGCGTTCTGCCAGTGGGACGGCTAGTGGACCGGCACCGTGATCTCGCCGGGTGGTTGGTGACGCCGCTGTTCACCCTGGTAGCCGCTCCAGTGTTGGCCTGCCTCGTCGGGGTGTTGGGGAGCCTCGGGGACCACAACGGTCCACCGGCGCTGTGCAAGGAGGCCATCGCGGAGAACATGTGCGAGGAGACCAGCCTCGGGGCGGTCGGCGTACATGTGGTCATCTCAGGCGCCATGTGGTTGCTGCTCTGGGTCATCCCGTGGTGGCGAGGTCTCCGCACGGTGCGCGTTCTGCTGGCCGTCGCCGCGACGGTCGTTCTCATACTCCTGCCAGTGCGGATGTTCAACTGGTCCTGACACACCGCCCGCCGCTTGTCGCCTGCGGACCGCTGGTTGCCCTGGTGTTGCTCGTCTCAAGTACTCTCGGTCAGGAGACGATCCGCCTCCGATGCAATCGCACTCAGTTCGCGGGTGGCGGTTCCGCGCGCGAGCTCAGCGCCGAGAATCTCGTCCTGTGCGGCTTGAACGTCGGCCAGAAATGCGTCCATGGGCGTGTCGATGATCTCCCAGAGTTGCCGGCGGGCATCGGCCGCGATCTTGTCGGCATGTCTCATGATCTCCGTAACGAACGCCGCGTGCTGGCGCTCGCTCTCGAGCTGAGCCGTACGCGCTTCGCGTTCGCCTCTCCAAACCTCATAACCGGTCAGCCCGATCTGTATCGCAAAGCCGCCGATCTTGGCGGCTTTGCCGATCCTGTCAGCGATCTTCAGCGCCTCCCAGGGCTTGAACTTCTTCCCGAACAGGTGACCGACATCTTTGACGATGTTGTGGCCGACCGACCCTGACGCGCTCTTGAGCCCGTCCCCGGCGCCCCACCATTTCTGCCCCTTGGTGATCTGGTCGGTGACCTTCCGCCAGTCCACTGTTGCGGCGGCCCGATCATGCGCTGCCTGGCCCGATCTCGTGGCCGGCACGCCGCCCGGCGTTTCCAGTGCCACGTCGCCCGCCGGCGGAGAAAGCTGATGAGCGCGATTGCTAGTGCCGATCTCCAGCAGCTGTTCCGACAACCTACCGAACTGCATCTCGGTCAGCCTGTTGATAGCGTCGGCGAACTGCTCGGCATGGCGATCAAGTGCTTCCACCAGCCCCGCCTCGGACGCGTCGAGAACCTCTCTCGCCCGTGAACCGTCAGCGGGCAGACTCGTCGCCGTATCGACGAACGCCGTCACATCGACCAGGCACGCCGACTTGAACTGCGACTCGGCCTGGAGGAACGACCGCTCGATCATGTAGCGACGGTCGGAAATCGTAGAACGCTGCCGGGCGAGCAGGCCGAGCGCGGTCTGCGACTGGGGGTCCGCCACGAACAGTTGCTGCGCCTCGTCACACAGCAGGCGAATCAAGTGCAACGGCTGCCGGAGCTGAGCCAGCTGTCCTCGCTCTTCACTAATCTTGTTGATCTGCGCGCGCAGCTCGTCGATACCGGATCGTGTGCGAAGCATCTCGGCCCGCGGACCGCCGCCCAGGCTCCGGAGGTAATAGACGGAGTCGACCTCTGCGATCGGAAGATTGAAATTCGAGGTGCCGAGCGCGTCCTGGACCGCCTGTTCGCGTATGCCTTCGCCCGCTGTCTGCATGCCGGCCTGCGTGATTACCACGATCATCTGCCCGGACAGCCGGAGATCGTGCGCCAGACGCCGCAGGTAGTCCCTGGATGCGTCATCGAAGAGGTTTACGGTGACGACGAACAGGATGAAGTCCGCGTCGCCGATCGCACCGACGGCCAGCTCGTCATGGCTGCGCAGACCCGACTGCACACCCGGCGTGTCGACGAGTACCACCGCACCGTCCCACTCGTACTCGGTGACGGCGTCGGTGGCGATATCCGCGTCGATGACGGGGTCCACGCCACCGTCGGTCAACGCTTTGATCAGACTCGACTTACCACTGCTGAACTGACCGGTGAGGACCATCCGCGGCCTCTGCCGGGACTGCATGCGCGCGCGGGCCAGAAGCTCTCCAGCGAAATCGCCGGAACTCGATCGCAGGAGCTGCTGCAGGCGTGACATCAGCTCCTGCGCACGCGATGGCAGTTCATGCACGAGAACGTTCGTCACGAGAGGCCCCCTTTGACTACGTCCCTGATCCGCACATCGACTCCGGTGTGAACGCGCGCGAGCGCATGCCATGCTTCCTGAGCTCCTGGCGCCACCGGCGCATCTAGAGCGATTTCCAGGCTGTCCGGGCCCATCTCGTGGACGGTCACCTCGCGATCCGCGAGGTGCCGGATGATCTGGAGCGCGCTGGCGGCCGCGGACGACTGCGCCGATGTGGGCACGATCCTTTCCACGCACTCCGCTGCCGGGGCGTGCACGAGCTCATCGAAGACCGGCTCCGGGACCTCGATCGCCATGCCCGCACCCCGCCATCGGGTCGCACGGATGACGGCCGACGCCGCCTGCTCCCGGCCAGTGCAGCGCAGGAGCTCACGAACGAGTTCGGTATCGATCCGGACGTTCACCGGCTCGATCTCCTCCGATGCGAGACGCCGCAACACCGCGATGGACCGCTCGAGTACGGCACTGGCCGCGTACTGCCGGGCGGCCTCACCCTCGACCGCGTCGAGCCAGTCCTGCCGCACCCTTTCACCCACTGGCACAAGACTCTTCCGGAACTCCAGCAGCAGCTCCGACATCTGGTCACGGACCTTCCGGCGCCGGCGCTCGCGCACCTCCGCAGCGCTTCGGAAGCTTCGATCGCCGATCCAGTCGATCAACCGGTCGAGCCCGAGAAGGCTGGAAACGAGGCCGATTACGCCGGCGGACACCGCGCCTATCGCAGTCCCGAGTCCGGGTCCCAGAAAGCTACCGATGAGCGCGCCAGCCATCAGTCCGCCCATCCCCACGGCGAAACGCCCGCCGACCTTGACCGCGCGATTACCCCAGACCGTGCCTCTGCCACCGAGCTCACGGAAGCCACCGCCACCGAACCCCGTCCAGTCGTCGGCCACATCGACCGCGACGCCCTCAAGGTCCGCCTGCAGTCGCTGGCCGACGTCGGCGATAGACCTCTCGAAATCCGTGCGGAGGGCTGCCATTTCGTTGTTCAGCCGTTCGTTGAGCTCGTCGAGGTCCCGGTCGACGTCAACGCTTTCGGCCCAGCGTTCACGGGCGGTGATCGCTGCCGAGAAGGCGGCCTGAAGCTCCTCGTACGCATCGTCTACCCGCCGGGATCCGCGCTTACGGAATTCGAGCTGCATCCCCAGGCCGGCGGTGAGGGCCGAGGATGCCGTGGCGTGTGCGGCCTCCACCGCGTCGGCGGTGTCCAGGAGCGCGAGGCGCAGACTATCGCAGATGCTGACAATGCGCCGCTGAGCGAAGGTACCGTCCGCGTGGAGGCGAAGCGCGCTGACCAGGGAGTCGATCCGGCTGTTGGCGTGCAGGGTGCGGGCCTCATCGGTGTCCAGCGCGCCGGAGAGCGCCAGGCGGGCGGCCTGGGCGTGAATCGCCACCGCATCGATGTAACGCCCGCCCGCGCGGGAAAGATAGCGGCGGATCGGCGCCAGGTTCCCCATGGCGTCGCCACCGAACACGAGTTCGGGCTCCTCGAGCATGTCGAGCAGGCCGATCTCGTCGGTGACGTCCTTGAGACAGTTCAGGGCCACGAGGATCGGCTTGCCCAGGTCGGCAAGCCGTTCGAGCGCCTGCCCGGTTTGTTCCTGGGTGGCTCGGGTGGTGGCGACCCAGAGGATCAGGTCCGCGTCGGCGACCTGCCTGAACGCGAACTCGTAGTCCTCCTTGCCGTCCATGGCGCCGACACCTGGGGTGTCGACGATCTCGACACCGATCTCCGTCGCGACTCGGATACAGGCATCTCGAGAGAACCGTTGCCGGCCATCGCCGACACGTGCCCCATCGCCACCTGACAGATACTCGAACAGAGTGCTCTTGCCTGCCATCGTCTGGCCCATCAGGACGACACGGAGAGGCCGTTCGACATCACGGTCCGCAAGCGACTCACAGACGGCTTCCAGACGCACCGCGCTGTGGTGCAGATAATCGACGGCGTCCCCGAGCGACCAGCGATGTTCACTGCCGATGATTTGCGCGTCGATCTCCTGCGCTGCCCGTGCCAGCGCGCGGGACACATCGCGCCCATCGGCCACTATGAGTGCCCGGAATGCCGCGGGCAGGGTCGTTAGCGACCTATCCATCCCGCTCATCCGTTCTTGTGTGCCTGGTGGGGCGGGCGGGACTCGAACCCGCGACCGAGGGATTATGAGTCCCCTGCTCTAACCGGCTGAGCTACCGCCCCGAACACCGCGCCGGATCTTATCCCGCCCGGTGGATCACGGGCCAGCAGCGATCCAGCCCCACCTCATCGACTCCGCCGCCGTCGCCGCAGCTTCACGATGGGCAACGTGAGAATAACAGTGAGCAGCCAGAGCACCACGACGCCGCCCCAGAGTGGTTCTTCGCCCGGTTTGGTCTCGGTGAGGAGCATGGCGAGGGTCAGCAGCACGCTCAGTGCGCCGACCACGAGGACGCCCATTCCGCTGAGCACCATCGCGGGGAGTTCCCACCAGGTGCTGGTTGCGGAGGCCGTGGGCTGCCGTACGGGGGCCTGTGGCTGTGGGATCGCGTCTGGGGCACGGGCCGGCATGGGGATCTGCCGGTCGCCGGGCACCTTGGCGTCGATGGCGGGGATGGCCCCCGGGTGCAGGTTGAACAGGGTGGGCTCGATGTGCAGCGCGATGGCGTCCGAGCCGATGAGCTGCCGGGCGCCGTCCGGCCAGACCAGCATGGCGGCGCAGTCGTCGTACCGGACGGTCAGCGGGTCGCCGGTCTGAAGGAGGGTCACCCCGTCCACGCCGACGCGCAGCGCGGCGTTCCCTTCCTTTGACGAGTAGGTGGTGCCCTGCAGGATCTCGGCCGAGTGAGTGGGTGCGGCGGCGAAGCCGGCCCAGTCGGCGGTGAGTCCGCCGGGCACCATCAGCAGCGCCGACGCGATCATCTCCCCAGCCACCTCGTGCAGGTCGGCGAGGTCGACGGCCTTGAGTTCGGCCCGGTGCTCGTCGACGCTGAGGTTCGGCTCTCCGGTCAGGACGTTGAGGGCGTACGACGGCAGCCGGGCCGCGTCCACCTCGGCGATGCCGAGGAAGTCTTCCCGCTTGGCGATGGTGGCGTCCAGGTCCGCCTGCTCGATGCGCCCGACTCGCATCTTGGCCAACACGTCGATGAAGCCGCCGAGCACGGCGTCCTGCTTCTCCGGCAGCGCGTCGGCGAGTGCCCGCAGCATTGCGTAACCGTCGCCGCGCGGCTCGTACCCCGTGGTGGTGGTGTAGGAAAGGCCGGCCTCCTGGCGCAGCGAGCGGTACAGCTCCCGCTCCAGCACTGCGCTGAAGACACTGGCGGCGGCGCGGCGGCGCACCACCGAGTCGAGCACGATGGCCCGGGAGCCGCTCACGAAGTACGCGGGCGTCTGCGGCAGCGCCGACGACGCCGTCGGTGCGGGCTGGCGGGTCCCGGCGGGCAGAGCCAACCGCAGTTCGGCGGGCACCCGGTCGCCGGCGATCCAGAGCACCGCGTTCTCCCGGGTGAACCACCGGGCGGTCCACTCGCGCAGGTCGTCGGCGGTGAGCGCGCCCAGGCCCCACTCGGGGTAGCTGATCAGCCCGTAGTCGCGGGCACCGTGTCGCCACAGCGGGATGCTGTCGACCGCGGCGGCGCCCCGACTGCTCCACTCGGTCCGCAGGATCTCCTTCTCGACGTCCAGCCTGGCTACCGGCAGGTCGGAGAGGTTCCCGCAGACAGCGGTGAGGAAGGTCGCGATGTCCGCTTCGGAGCCCTGGGTGTGGAACGTGGTGAACGCCTGGGCGGTCGCCCCGTTGACGTGGTAGTCGGCCAGGCCGAGCGGCGCGAGCGCGAGGTGCTCGATGAGGTGGGTGATGCCGGAGCGGACGAGCGTCTCGTCGGCGGTGCCGACCCGGAAGGTCAGCCCCGCGCGCATCGGCCCGCCGGTGGCGGCGAGCAGCGTGGGAACCCCGTCCACGTCCAGGTGCTGGATCATGACTGGCCGCCCTTCGCGTACGCCTTGGCGCGGAACTTCGTGAAGCCTGCGGCCCCGTCGACGTAGTCCCAGGGGTATTCGGTGCCCCGGTTGCCGAGGGCGGTGAACTGACTGGCGGCGGCGGTCCACTGCTCGGTCAGGCTGAAGATCAGCGCGAACGCCGAGCGAACTGAGACCCAGCCGGGCCGGTCGACGAAGTCCGGGTGCAGCACTGACCGCTGCCCGGCCTGCATGACCTCGTCCACCACCGCCGGGTCGCGCAGGTACGCGGCACGCTCCCGTTCGGTGTCGAACTCCAGCCAGCGTTCGAGGTGCGCCTCGGCGATCACTACCGCGTTGAGCGCGCCGTCCGGGGCGGCCTGGGCGCACTCCCTGGCGAAGCCGAACGCGCGGTCCCAGTTGCCGCTCCACTTGGGGCAGAACTGTTGGAGCAGGCTCGACTGCGCGGGCGCGTGGTGCGGGTGGTGCTGCGCGAGGCGGTCGTAGCGGCGGCGCGCTTCGGCCTGCCCCAGTTCGAGGCCACGGTTGTTGGTGATCCGTTGGGTCCAGGCGGCCGCGTCGTCCGCGTGCCGGGCGGTGACGTCGATGAGCACCTGCTCGGAGCGGCGCAGGTGTTCGTGGAACTTGGCGAACTGGGACCGGCTGACGTGCTGCGCGCGGTAGGAGCTGCGGACCCGCCAGCCGGCGCGAATCAGCCAGGCGCCGAGCAGCAGGCCGGCATGTGGGTCCTCGGGGTTGTCGTCGTACGCCCGCTGGAGGAACGCCTCGATCCCGACCTGATCGCCGACGACCCGGGCCAGCAGCGTCCGGCCGTCCGGGTCGCGGTCGGCGACCATCGCGCGGACGGCGGGCCAGTCGGCGGCATCGAGCGCCTTACGCAGGTCCTCGACCTCGGGGTACGCGGCACCGGCGTCGAAGGTGGGGGCCGGTAGGGGGGCGGGCATGGCGGCGATCATAGGTGATCAACTACGGCTGCGGTGCCCTCATTCGCGGCGCGGTTCAGCCGGCGCGCAGCTCGTCCAGCACAGCGCCGGCGGCGCGCCAGCCGCTGGTGAGAGCACCCTGGATCGATGGGCTGTCCCGGTGGTCACCGGCCACGAACAGGCCCTCCCCCAGCGCCACCGGCTTGCGCAGCCGTCCCTGCGGCGGCGGTGCGGCGGGCAGCGCCTCGGGGATGGCCACTGTGGTGAGGTGGGTCCAGTCCGCGGTGGAGCGGCCGTACAGCCGGGTCAACTCGGCCCGGATGGTCGGCTCGGGTGGGGCCGTCGGGCCGACCACCGAGGTGGCGATGAGGTGCCGTCCGGCCGGCGCGTACGTCGCGGCGGCGTTGCTGAGCACCACAGTGTTGGCGACGAGTTCGCGTCGGTCGCCGTCGACCAGCAGGATCGGCTCGGTGAGCGGCGGCTCGGGAGCGCTGTGGTAGTAGGTGGTGTAGCTGTGCATGCGTACCGTCGCCAGGGCCGGCAGCAGCGCGGACGCGGCGGGCGGGTCGACGGCGACCACGACGGCCCGGCAGCGGATGTCGCCGGCCTGGGTGCGGACCCGGCCCGGGGTGACCTCCGCGACGGGAGTGTCCAGGTCGAGCAGGTCGGCGGGCAGCGGCGCGGCGATGGCCCGGGGCAGCGCGGCCATGCCCTCGGCGGGCAGGCCGATCCGGCCGCGGGCGAAGGAGCGCAGCACCATCGCCAGCACGTGACTGGAGGTGGAGAGTTCCCGCTCGATGAACACACCGGACAGGAACGGTCGCAGCAGCTCCTCGATGATGGCGTCGGAGAGGCCGGCGCGGCGCAGCGCCGTCTCGGTTGTGGCTTCAGGCGCGGCGAGCAGCCGGGACGCGGGGAGGGTGGCGCAGCCGGTGGCGAGGGCGGCGAAGCGCAGCCGGTCGAGCAGGGAGCCGACCCCGGCGAGCGCGGTGCCGGGCCCACCGGTCGGTTCGCGCAGCGGGTTGACCAGCCGCAGCAGCTTGTCGCCCTTGCGGACCAGCACCCCGGAGGTGAAGAACCCAAGGTTGAGCTGGTCGGTGTCGAGCAGCGTGCCGAGCCGGGGGTAGGCGGTGTTGAGCACCTGGAAGCCCCGGTCGATGAGGTGACCGTCGACCACGTCGGTGGCGACCCGACCGCCGAACCGGCCCTCGGCCTCCACCAGCCGCCAGGGCACGCCGGCGCGGTGCAGCCGGCGGGCGGCGGCGAGACCGGCCAGGCCGCCGCCGACGATGACCACATCGGTTTCAGCCAGCACCGCGCGCCTCCCGCTCACCGTTCGCCCGGGACAACCGGCCCGGCCACCAGATCTTCGGCCCGATGTCGTACGCGAGTGCGGGCACCAGCAGCGACCGGACGATGATGGTGTCGATCAGTACCCCGATCGCGACCGCCGTACCCAACTCGACGAGCACCACCAGGGGCAGGACGGCGAGCGCGGAGAACGTCGCGGCGAGCACGATGCCGGCGGACGTGATCACCCCGCCGGTGACGGCGAGGCCGGCGAGCACGCCGGCGCGGGTGCCGCGCTTGACCGACTCCTCGCGGACGCGGCTCATCAGGAAGATGTTGTAGTCGATGCCGAGCGCGACCAGGAAGACGAACGCGAACAGCGGGAACGACGAGTCCACGCCAGGGAAGTCGAAGACGTGGCGGAACAGCAGCGCGCAGAGCCCGAGGGTCGCCGCGAAGCTGAGCAGCACGGTGGCGATCAGCAGCAGCGGGGCGAGCAGCGCGCGCAGCAGCAGGGCCAGGATGACAGCGATGACCACCAGCACCACCGGGATGATGACGTTCTGGTCGCGCTTGGCGGCGTCCGAGGTGTCCACGTTGATCGCGGTGAAGCCGCCGACCACCGCGTCCGCGCCGGGCACCTGGTGTACGGCCACCCGCAGCTCGCGGATGGTCCGCTCGGCGCCGTCGCTGTCGGGTGGGTCGGCCAGGGTCGCCTCCAGCTGCACCCGCCCGTCGACGACCTTCGGGGCGGCGTTCGGGTTGGGCGGGCCGGTCTGCGGGCCGGTCGGAAGGGGACGGACGTCGGCGACCCCGGGCACGTCCTTCGCGACCTGGGCGACCTGTCGGGCGGTCTGCTCGGTGGTGAAGATGGTGGCCGGGCTGCCGGTGCCCGCCGGGTAGTGCCGGGAGATCACCTCCTGGCCGTCGACCGAGTCGGTGCGCTGGGTGAACAGGTCGGACTGGCCGAGCGTGGTGGCGCCGAGCTGGGTGAGGCCGAGCGTCAGCAGGGCCAGCACGACGGCGGTGGTCAGCCAGATCGGCCGGGCGTGCCGGGCCACGAAGCCGGCGACCCGGCTCCAGATGCCGTGTTCGGCCCGCGGGTCGGCCTGGTCGGCTCGGGGCCGTCGGGGCCAGAACGCCCACCGTCCACCGAGCACCAGCAGTGCGGGTAGGAAGGTGAGCATCACCAGCAGGGTGGCGGCGATGCCGATGGCGGCGACCGGGCCGAGTGCCCGGTTGGAGTTGAGGCTGGACAGCAGCAGGCAGAGCAGGCTGACGATGACAGTGCCGCCGGAGGCGATGATGGCCGGCGCGGCGCCCCTCCAGGCGGTCTTCATGGCGTCCCACGGGCGGTCGTGCCGGTGCAGCTCCTCCCGGTAGCGGGCGATCAGCAGCAACGCGTAGTCGGTGCCGGCGCCGAAGACCAGCACGGTGAGGATGCCCTGGGCCTGCCCGTTGAGCTTGACCACGTCCGCGTCGGCGAGCAGGTAGACGAAGACCGAGGCGAGGGCGTACGACATCCCGGCGGCGAGCAGCGGGAAGATCCAGAGGACCGGGCTGCGGTAGACGATCAGCAGGATGACGAGCACCACGACCAGGGTGACCAGCAGCAGTGGTCCGTCGATGGCGGAGAAGACCTCGATCAGGTCGGCGAGCAGACCGGCCGGGCCGGAGACGTCCACGGTGAGGCCGTCCCGGTCACCGCCGGTGATGTCGCGCAGTTGCTCGACGACAGTGCCGATCTCCTCGCCCTCGGCGTCGTCCACCGGTACGACGACCTGAAGTGCCTGGCCGTCGTCGCTCGGGATGGGCGGGGGCAGTGGGGTGACCACGCCGGGGATCTGGGCGAACCGGGCGGCGTCGGCGCTCACCCGTTGCCGGTCCGCGTCGGTGATCCCGGAGGGCCGCTCGTAGACGACCAGAGCCGGGATGGTCTGCCGGTCGACGAATTCGCCGGCGAGGTCCTGGGCGCGGGTCGCCTCGGCGTCGGTGGGCAGGAAGGCGGCGTTGTCGTTGGTGGCGACCTCGCTGAGGCGCCCCGCGTACGGGCCGGAAACGCCGCCGATCACCAACCAGGCCAGCACGACCGCCACCGCGATCAGCGTGGCCTTGCCGCCTCGTCCGGACATCCGCACTCACCTCAAGGATCGACGCATCAATCGACGCAGCGGTAGCCTCAGTCGACATCGACCATCCTGCCGGGCAAGCAGGTCCAGGGTGGGTGAAACCGGGTCACACACACGAAAACGCCCGTCGGCCGGTGGCTGACGGGCGTACGTGGAAAAGCTCCCCCGATTGGACTCGAACCAATAACCTGCCGGTTAACAGCCGGCTGCTCTGCCAATTGAGCTACAGGGGATCGTGCTCCGCCCGACTTCGGATCTCCCCGACGCCGTGCGACGGGACAAGAGTACAGGACATCCCCCGGTGGTGGTCCAGTGGGTTGCCTCCCCGCCGTCGCATTGACAATAGGGGTAAATCGCCATCCCGGCACAAGCATGCTTGAGCGGAGAGCAGGATGGGTAGTTAGCTGCGGACAGAGGACGCAGGCGCGAACAGGTCGCCTTCCGACGGGGCAACTCGCCGGGGCGACGGCGCGTCAGGTACGGAAGGAGCCGCCATGCGCGGAAAGATCATGTTTCTTGGCGGGCTGGCTGCGGGATTCGTCCTGGGCGCCCGTGCCGGCCGGGAAAAGTACGAAGAGCTCGTGGTCAAGGGCCGCAAGGTGCTCGACCACCCGACCGTGCAGGAGGCGGCCGGGGTCGCGCAGGCCCAAGCCAACAAGCTCTACAGCGAGGGCAAGGACAAGCTCGGCCAGACCAAACTGGGCGAGAAGCTGGGCACCACCAACGGCAGCACCGGCAAGCAGGAGCTGACCGCAGCCGACGACGCGTTCGCCGGCACGCCCGCCACCGTGGGCGCGAAGGCGGGCACCAGCACGGTCGGCACGACCTCCGGGTCGCCGTCGTCCACGAACCCCCGCACCAAGCCGTCCGGCTCGGGCACGAACGCCAGCACGCTCTGACCAACCGCACGTCGACGGGCCGGTCGCCGCAGGGCGACCGGCCCGTGGTCTGTCCGACGTGCGGTCAGTCCTTGCTGCTGAACGCCGCGTCGAAGGCGGCGCTCGGTGCGTCGAAGGCGAGCCGGCGGACGAACTGCAACGCCTCCGGGGCGCCGACCAGCCGGTCCATTCCGGCGTCCTCCCACTCGACCGAGATCGGGCCGGTGTAGCCGATCGCGTTCAACGCGCGGAAGCAGTCCTCCCAGGGCACGTCGCCGTGACCGGTGGAGACGAAGTCCCAACCGCGCCGCAGGTCGGCCCAGGGCAGGTGCGAGGCGAGCCGGCCACGCCGGCCATCGCCGGTACGCACCTTCGCGTCCTTGCAGTCCACGTGGTAGATCCGGTCGGCGAAGTCGAAGATGAAGTTCACCGGGTCCAGCTCCTGCCAGACGAAGTGCGACGGGTCCCAGTTCAGCCCGAACGCGGGCCGGTTGCCGATCGCCTCCAGCGTCCGCTTCGTCGTCCAGTAGTCGTACGCGATCTCACTGGGGTGCACCTCGTGCGCGAACCGCACTCCCACCTCGTCGAACACGTCGAGGATGGGGTTCCACCGGTCGGCGAAGTCCTGGTAGCCGCGCTCGATCATCGCCTGCGGCACCGGCGGGAACATCGCCAGGGTGTGCCAGATCGACGAACCGGTGAAGCCGACGACCGTCTTCACCCCGAGCTTCGCCGCCGCCCGCGCGGTGTCCTTGATCTCCTCGGCGGCCCGCTGACGAACCCCCTCGGGCTCCCCGTCGCCCCAGATGCGGCCGGGCAGGATGTCCTGGTGCCGCTCGTCGATCGGGTGGTCGCAGACCGCCTGACCAACCAGGTGGTTGGAGATCGTGAAGACCTCAAGGTTGTGCTTCGCGAGGGTCTCCCGCTTGCGCTCGACGTACGAGTCGTCGGCGAGCGCCTTGTCGACCTCGAAGTGGTCGCCCCAGCAGGCGATCTCCAGACCGTCGTAGCCCCACTCGGAGGCGAGCCGGCAGACCTCCTCGAACGGAAGATCGGCCCACTGGCCGGTGAAGAGCGTGATGGGTCGCGCCATTGTCCTTCTCCCCTGTTGTGATGGGGATTCCTTGTGCGGACCGGGGCGAGGGTGACCGGACGTGCGCGGCACCCGAGCGGTCACCGGTGGGTGCGGAGCACACCTGAGCCCGGCGGGTTGCGCCTCCCACCGGGTCACCGGCCACCAGCACGGTCGCCGACCCCACCTTATTTCCGCAGTACCCCATCGGGGAAGCCCCGCGGTCGGCCGATCATCCGATCATTTCCTCGGGCGCGGGCAGCACAGCCCGTACGGTGAAGCCGCCACCGGCGCGCGGGCCGGCGGAGAACGTGCCGCCGAGCCGCTCGGCGCGCCTGCGTACCCCGAGCAGACCCCGACCGGCGCCCTGGGTGCCGCCGCCGGAGGCAGCGGGACCGGCGCCCTCGTCGCGGACCTCGATGGTGATGCCCGCGGCGTCGTAGCGCAGGCGGACCCCGACCGGCGCGCCCGGCGCGTGCCGGCACGCGTTGGTCAGCGCTTCCTCGATGATCCGGTACGCCACCACGTCGACCGGGCCGGGCAGCGGCCGGGGTTGCCCGGCCATGGTCCAGCGCACCGGTTGACCGGCGGTGAAGCCCTCCACCAGCGCGTCGAGACGGTTCAGGCTGGGCGCCGGCTCGGACGGGTCGTCGGGCTCATCGGCCCGGCCCAGCGCACCGAGCAGCTGATGGCCTCGCGCCAGCACCGTCCCACGCCACTGCGCGAACAACCCCATGCAGGTCAAGGTACGGCAGCCACCTGTGCGCCAACCCCCGGCGTCCCCGCAACGCGCCCACCCGGTCGGCGCTCTCGACGGCACCGCGTCGACGGGCCGCGTGCCACGGGCGAGATCTGCGTCGGGGGCACACACCGGTGCGAGCGCTATACCTGTGAGTCATAACTATGACTCACAGGTATAGCGCTCGCGGGTGACACCTCCCGAACCTCGCCGCTCCGCCAGAGCCGACGAACCCGGCCGGTCGGGGCACACCCGGCCCGGCATGGTCGGCGCCGGAGCGGGAGGGGCCAACGTCGTAAGCGTCGACCCCTCCAGCCCTAGTCGATCAGGGCAGGGTCCACTTCTGGTTGGCCGCGTTGAGGCAGGTCCAGAGGTGCACGATGGTGCTGTCGGCGGAGTTGTTGCCGGAGACATCCAGGCACTTGCCCGACGACGGGTTGCGCAGGGTGCCGTCGGACGCGGCCGCCCAGTTCTGCGCGCCGCTGCCGTTGCAGGTCCAGAGCTGGATCTTGGTGCCGTCGGCGGTGCCGCTGCCGGAGACGTCCAGGCACTTGCCGAGCGCCTTGATCGTCGAGTTCGGCGTCACGGTCCAGGTCTGCGCCGTGCTGCTGTTGCAGGTGTAGATCTGGATCTGGGTGCCGTCGGCGGTGCCGGCGTTGCGCACGTCCAGGCACTTGCCGGCGAGACCCTTGATCGGGCCGACACCGGTGCCGCCCCCGCCGCCCTTGACCAGGGTGAAGTCGTCCAGGTCGAAGAGCCCCGTGCCACTACCGGTGAAGGTGAGGTAGAGGTTCTGGGTGCTGGACGGGACGTTGGACAGTGCCGTGGAGACGTTGGCGAAGGTCGTCCAACTGCCGGTGTTGGGCACCGCGACAGTGCCGAGCACCGGGCCGGTGGCCGAACCGGTGCGCACCTGGATGGCGCCACCCGCGCCGCCGGAGACGACCCGGGCCGTGAACGAGGTGACCCCGGCCAGGTTGACCCCGTTGTACGCGGCCCAGTCGCCCGGGTCGATGTAGCCGACCGTCTGCCCACCGTTGGCGCCTGCCTTGGTGAACGCGGAGACACCGTTGGCCGAGCTGAACGCCTCGGCCTGGATCGTGCCGGTGGGCGGCGGCGTGGTGCCCAGCTCCTTGATCCGGATGTTGCGGAAGGAGGCGTCGTCACCGGTGCCGTGGTTCTGGATGCCGATGTGACCGGCCAACGAGCGGACCGGGTTGGTGTTGGTGAAGTCGTTGATCTTCACCCCGTTGAGGAAGATCTGTAGCCGCTCGCCCTCGACCAGCAGCTCGTACGTGTTCCACTCCCCCGCCGCGTTCAACGCCGCGTCGCGGGCGGCGATGTCGGCGGACTTGTAGGTGTAGACCGCGCCGGTGGTGCGGTCGGCCGCGTCGGTGGCGTCGATCTGGATCTCGTACCCGTTGTCGACCGCCGACCACGGGTCACTCGACGGTGGGAACCCGATGAAGATGCCGGAGTTGTCGTCACCGGCCAGCTTCCAGTCCAGCTTCAGCGAGTAGTTGGTGAACTGCTTGGCGTTGTACCAGTACAGCCCCATGCCGCCGACCGAGGTCAGGGTGGCGTCGGTGTTGGTGAAGCTGCCCGGGCCGGCCTGTGACCAGCCGGCCGTCGAGCCGTTGAACAGCGGGGTGTAGCCGGTCTCGGGCCGGCAGTCGGCCTTGCTCCGACCGGAGGCGTACCGGATGCCGCCGAGCAGGTGGTTGCGGAACCCCGACTCCGCGTACGACGCCTGGGTGTGCCCCGCCCCGGTGTAGAAGGACCGGCCGCCGCTGTAGCTCTTGCACCAGCTCAGCGGGTGGTCGGCGCCCATGCCGCCGCCGGAGTACGACGACTCGTCCAGGGTGGCCAGCACGTGGGCGCTCGACCGGGCGTTGGTGCGGTAGTTGTACCACTCGTCGGTGCGGGTCCAGGTCTGCGGCAGGTGAGCGGTGGCCGCGTGGCCGCGGTCCTCCACCTTCATGTTGGCCTGCTGGATCGCGGGGTGCGAGGCGAACCACGCGCCCACGAGGTTGCCGTAGAACGGCCAGTCGTACTCGGTGTCGGCTGCGGCGTGCACACCCACGTACCCGCGGCCGGAGCCGATGTACGACTCGAAGGCGGTCTGCTGGCTGGCGTTGAGCACGTCGCCGGTGGTGTTGAGGAAGACGACCGCCTCGTACTGGTTGAGGTTGCTCGTGGTGAACGCGGCGGCGTCCTCGGTCGCGGTGACCGTGAAGTTGTTCGCCGCGCCCAGGTCGCGGATGGTCTGGATGCCGACCGGGATCGCGTCGTGCCGGAAACCAGCGGTCTTGGAGAAGACCAGCACGTCGTACGGGGCGTCGGCGGCGCTGGCCGGGGTGGCCGGGGTGGTGCAGGCGATGACGGCGAGTGCGGCCATGGCCGCACCGAGGACGGGTCGCAGGCGTCTGCGCATATCGCTCTCCTAATTGCGGTTAGGAGGGGCCCCTCGCATCACACTAGGCGTTGTCGAAGGGCCCCTCCCGCCAGCTCAGGGCAGGGTCCACTTTTGGTTGGCGGCGGCGGTGCAGGTCCAGAGGTGGACCACCGTGCTGTCAGCGGAGCTGTTGCCGGAGACATCGAGGCACTTGCCCGACGACGTGTTGCGCAGCGTGCCGTCGGCCTGGGCGGCCCAGTTCTGCGCGGCGGTCCCGTTGCAGGTCCAGAGCTGGATCTTGGTGCCGTCGGCGGTGGCACCGCCCGACACGTCCAGGCACTTACCCAACGACTTGATCGTGGAGTTGGGGGTGACCGCCCAGGTCTGCGCGGCACTGCCGTTGCAGGTGTAGATCTGGATCTGCGTGCCGTCGGCCGTGGCGGCGTTGCGCACGTCCAGGCACTTGCCGCCGAGGCCCTTGATCGCCCCGGCCCCACCGGCCGGGGGCGTCCCGGTGACGAAGGTGAAGGCGTCCAGGTCGTAGAGCGCCCCGGTGCCCGACCCGGCGAAGGTCAGGTAGAGCGTGGTCGTGCCGGTCGGCGGGTTGCTGATCGTCCCGGTGACGGTGGTGAAGGTTTCCCAGCCGCCGGTCACCGGGACCGTGGCCGAGCCGAGCACGGTGCCGGTGGCCGAGCCGGCCCGGACCTGGAGGGTGCCACCGGCGCCCGCCGAGGAGACCCGGGCGTTGAACGAGGTCACGTTGCCCAGCCGGTACGGCTGGAACGCGATCCAGTCGCCGTTGTTGATGTCGCCGACGGTCTTGCCACCCTCGGCCGGGGTCTTGCTGAACACGTTGATCCCCGACGAGGTGCCGAAGAACTCGGCCTGGCGGTGCCGCGGCGGCAGCGTGTGCTGGGTGTGCGTGGTCAGCCCACCGGCGTCGGTGTACTCGGCGTCGAAGATCGCGAAGATGTTCGCCGCGTCGTCGTGCTCACCGTCGACCGGGATGGTGATCGAGCCCGAGCAACCGGTCTTCGAGGTGATCTGGTGCCCGTGCTGGTCGTGCCCGAGCACGTAGGTCATCTTGACCTTCGTGCAGTCGATGGTGCCGTCCTCCGGGTCGGACACCGTGATGCTGTACGCCACCGTGTCCCCGAAGCCGAACAGCTGACCGTTGCCCGGGTTGTTGATCGTGACCGTGGGCGCGGTGTTGCCGACGCTGATCTGCACGCTGCTGCTGCCGGTGGCGCCCTGCGGGTCGCGCACCGTCAGCGTGGCGGTGTAGGTGCCGTTGGCGGTGTAGGTCTTCGTCGGGTTGGCGGCGGTCGAGGTGGTCCCGTCACCGAACGCCCACGCGTAGGTCAACGCGCCACCCTCGGGGTCGGCCGAGCCGGCCGAGGAGAACGTCACAGCGAGCGGGGCCGCGCCAGAGGTGCGGTTGGCGCTGGCCTTCGCGGTGGGCGCCCGGTTGCCGCCGCCGACGTAGTCGAAGCGGTAGAGCGCCGAGTTGGCGTCCCCGTTGAAGTAGCCGGTGCCGTAGTCGAGCACGTAGTACGCGCCGTCCGGGCCGAACGCCGAGTCCATCACCTGCTTGCCGACCCACGGGAAGGTGTCGATGGTGCCCCGGGAGCCGTCGGCGTTGACGTGGATCGGCTTGATCCAGCCCCGGCCGAACTCGGTGGCGAAGAACTGCCCGTCGAACGACTGCGGGAACTTGGTGGTGGAGGTCGACGAGGCGTTGTACCGGTAGACCGGGCCGCCCATCGGCGACTCGGAGCCGCCGCCGAACTCGGTCGGGGTGCCGGCGTCGCCGGCGTACCGGATCCAGGCCGGCTGGGCCGGCGGCAGTGTGGTCAGGCCGGTGTTGCGGAACGAGTTGTTGGTCGGCCCGCCGGTGCAGTTGTACTTCGCGCCGCTGGCGCTGGTCGCGAAGTCGAACTCGTTGTACGTCTCGGTGCTGGTGTTGGTGCCGGTGCAGTACGGCCAGCCGTAGTTGCCCGGTGCCGCGACCCGGTTGAACTCCACCTGGCCGGACGGCCCGCGGGTGGAGCTGGTGGAGCCGGCGTCCGGCCCGTAGT
The DNA here is from genome assembly GCF_900091575.1 of Micromonospora saelicesensis. Taxonomy (GTDB): domain Bacteria; phylum Actinomycetota; class Actinomycetes; order Mycobacteriales; family Micromonosporaceae; genus Micromonospora; species Micromonospora saelicesensis. The sequence continues at coordinate 38,642 of NZ_FMCR01000010.1, read as the reverse complement.
CACCGACGTAGACCACCCCGGTGGCCTTGTCCACGCTGATCCGGAACGGGTTGCGGAACCCCATCGCGTAGATCTCCGGCCGGGTCCTGGCCGTGCCGGGGGCGAACAGGTTGCCCGACGGGATGGAGTACGTGCCGTTGGCGTTCACCTTGATCCGCAGGATCTTGCCGCGCAGGTCGTTGGTGTTGCCGGCGCTGCGCTGCGCGTCGTACGCGGGGTTGCGGTTGGTCCGCTCGTCCAGTGGTGAGTAGCCGGACGACTCGAAGGGGTTGGTGTCGTCGCCGGTGGACAGGTAGAGGTTGCCGGCGGCGTCGAAGTCGATGTCCCCACCGACGTGGCAGCACACGCCCCGGCTGGCCGGAACGTCGAGCACGTCGACCTTGCTGGCCTGGTTGAGCGTGTAGTCCGAGTTGAGGGTGAACCGGGAGAGCCGGTTGACGCCGTTCCAGGCCGAGAAGTCGGTGCCGGTGGCCGGCGCGTCACCGCCGGGGGTGGAGAGCGGCGGGGCGTAGTAGAGGTAGATGTAACGGTTCGAGGCGAAGCCCGGGTCGACGCCGACGCCCTGCAACCCCTCCTCGTCGTGCTGGTAGACCGACAGGGTGCCGATCACGGAGGTGGTGCCGTTGGCGTCGGTGCGGCGCAGGGTGCCGTTGCGGGCGGTGTGCAGGACCGAGCGGTCCGGCAGCACCGCCAGCGACATCGGCTCACCCATGTCGGTCACGCCACGGGCCAGCTCGACCTGCTGGAAGTCGCTGGCGACGATCGTGTGTGCCTGGGCGGGGGCCGAGCCGGCGGCGAAGGTGACCGTGCCGGCGGCGACCGCCAGCAGCAGCGCGGATCCGGCGGAGAACCATCGTCGGGACCGTTGTCTGGGAGCGTCCTTCATGGACATCTGTGCTGTCCCTTCCTGACGTGTGACTGCCAGGCCGGGCGCGCGCCGTCGCGCCGGATGCCGTAGCGGTGGTGGGGGGTCGATGGGTTACCGCGCCGCCGGTTCACCTCGACGAAACATTGTCGTGTTGGTCACGACACTAAGTCGCACGTGTCGATGTGTCCATACCTTCCGGCGGTTCAGCATCAACTTTTGTCGATTTGATCGAAAGTCGCCGGTCAGGCGCGTCGGTCGATCGCCTGCCCGGCCAGCGCAACCAGGGCCACGCGGGCCTCATCGGCCACCATGGCGTTCTGCAGGGCGGAGAGCGCAGCCTCGGTCCGGACCCGGATCATCTGCTCGATCCGCTCCCGCGCGCCGGTCGCCTCGATGATGTCGCGCAGCTCCGCCGCGCCCTCGGCGTCCAACGCCGGGTTGCCGAACAGCTCCCGCAACCGGATGGTCTGCGTCCGGTCGGCGGCGCTGCGGGCCAGCGCCATCATGACGGTGGGCTTGCCCTCACGCAGGTCGTCCAGGACCGACTTCCCGGTGACCGCCGGGTCACCGAACACGCCCAGGACATCATCGCGGAGCTGGAACGCGTCACCCAGCGGGTCACCGAACTCGCCCAACGCGGCGATCAGCTCCGGGCCAGCGCCGGCCAGGGCCGCACCGATCTGCAACGGCCGGGTGACCGTGTACCGGGCGGCCTTCATCCGGATCACGGTGAGCGCGCTGGCCACCGAGCCGTCACCCACGCCCGAGACCAGGTCCAGGTACTCCCCCGCGATCACCTCGGTACGCATCAGCGCGAACACGCCGTACCCCCGGTGCACCTGCTCGGTGCTCAGCCCGCACTCGTGGAACATCTGATCCGACCAGGCCGCGCAGAGGTCCCCGCAGAGCAGTGCGGTGTTGCGGCCGTACGCCTCGGGGTCACCGCGCCACGACGAGCGGGCGTGCAGGTCGGCGAAGAGCCGGTGCACCGACGGCTCACCCCGGCGGCGGTCGCTGCCGTCCAGGATGTCGTCGTGGATCAGCGCGAACGCGTGGAACAGCTCCAGGGCCGCCGCGGCCACCACGATCGGGGTGCCGTCGGCCGCCCCCGCGCCGCGCCAGCCCCAGTAGCAGAAGAGCGGCCGTAACCGCTTGCCGCCGGCCAGCACGAACCGTTGCAGCGCGGTGAACACGCCCCGCGGCGCCCCGTCCGGCCAGTCCGGGCCCTGCCGGCTGAGAAACCCGGCCAGCTCCGTGTCGAAGCGCGCCCGCAGCCCGCTGGCGTCGGTGGGCGCGACGGTGACCGTCATGAGCCCTCCCCCGACCCGCCCGCACCGCCGGGGCTCAGCCCGGCCAGCTCCAGCAGCAGCGCCTTGACCTCGGTCGCCGCGATCTTGTCCCGGGCCGCTGTCGGGTCGGAGCAGAGCAGCACCGGGCCGTCCGCCGGGTCGTCGGGCAGCCGCCCGTGCGAGCCCCGCACCGCCCGCGCGCCGGCATCGAGGCCGACCGCGCTCATCAGGTACCGCATGCCGAGCTTCTTGCGGGCCAGGGCGACCCCGGCCCGGGCCTTCGCGGCACCGGGGTTGGCCGGGTCGAAGAACAGCTCCGCCGGGTCGTAGCCCGGCTTCCGGTGAATTTCCACCAGCCGGGCGAAGTCCGGTGCCTGGGCGTCGTCCAGCCAGTAGTAGTAGGTGAACCAGGCGTCCGGCTCGGCCACCAGCACCAGCTCACCGGCGCGCGGATGGTCCAGACCGTGTGCGGCCTTGCCCTCGGCGTCGAGCACCTCGGCCACCCCGGGCAGGCCGGCGCAGAGCTTCGCCACCGCCGCCACGTCGGCCGGATCCTTGACGTAGACGTGCGCGATCTGGTGGTCGGCGACAGCGAATGCCTTCGACGTCCACGGGTCGAGGTACTCCATGCCCGCCTGGGTGTGCACCCGCAACAGGCCCTCGGCGCGCAGCAGCCGGTTGACGTCCACCGGCCGGGACACGTCGGTGATGCCGTACTCCGACAGCACCACCACTGTGGCGTCGCGGGCCCGGGCGGCGTCCAGGAGCGGGCCGAGCACCGCGTCCAGCTCGGCTGCCGCCGCGGCGGCCTGGGCCGACGAGGGACCGAAGCGTTGCAGGTCGTAGTCCAGGTGCGGAACGTAGACCAGGGTCAGGTCTGGTGACACGTCGGCGAGGATCTGTTCCGCCGCCTGGCAGATCCACCGCGACGACGGCAACCCGGCGGTCGGCCCCCAGTAGGTGAAGAGCGGGAAGGTGCCCAGCCGCCCGGTGAGCGCGTCGTGCAGCTCCGGCGGGTCGGTGTAGCAGTCCGGCTCCTTGCGCCCGTCGGCGTAGTAGACCGGGCGGGGTGTCACCGTCCAGTTGACGTCGGCGCCCATGGCGTACCACCAGCAGACGTTGGCCACCGTGTAGCCGGGTTCGGCCCGACGGGCGGCTTGCCAGAGCTTGTCCCCGCCGACCAGCGCGTTGTGCTGCCGCCACAGCAGCACCTCGCCCAACTCCCGGAAATACCACCCGTTGCCGACGATCCCGTGCCCGCTGGGCTGCTCGCCGGTGAGGAAGGTGGACTGCACCGAGCAGGTCACGGCGGGCAGCACGGTGCCCAGCTCGGCCCGGAAGCCGCCGTCGGCGACCCCCCGCAGTCGAGGCATGTGCGCCAGTAGTCGGGGCGTCAACCCCACCACGTCGAGGACCACCAGTCGCCGACTCATCGCGTCACTCCCATGCTCACGGTTCGTTCTGCGGTCAGGCCGAGACCGACCAGTTCGTCCCGGGCGAAGGCCAGCTCCGCGGCGATGCCGGCGGCCAGCTCCGCGTCGGTGCCGGGTCGTCGGGCGGCCGGCAGCACCCCCCAGGTGTACGTCTCGACGTCGAGGTGGTCGCAGCCGGCGGTCGGGCCGTCGAAGAGCGCTCTCAGGGCCGCGCGGAGCACCGGCACTGTCGAGCCGAGCGGTTCCTCGGGTGGGGCGTGCAGCGGCACGTGGTAGTGCACCCGCCACGGCCCGGGCAGCGCCCGGTCCAGCGCCTCGTCCAGGTCGTCGGCCGCGTACGTCGGGTCGGCCGGGTCGGCCAGACCGGCGCAACCGGCACCCCGGGTCTGGTGCAGGAAGCGCGGCTCCACCCAGCGGCGCAACGCCTCGGCCCCGCCCTCCGGGTCGGCGGCCTCGACGGCGGCGGAGACCTGCACCTTCACCACCGGCAGCCCGGCCGCCCGCAGTCGGTCCAGCGCCTCGGCCGGCTCCTCCCAGGCGCAGGCCAGGTGGGCCAGGTCGAGGCAGACACCCAGCCGATCGGTGTCCATCCCGGACAGCAGCGCGGCCGCCTGACCCGTGCTCTCCACCACACAGCCGGGCTCCGGCTCGAAGGCGACGCGCACCTCGCGGCCGGTGTCCCGCTGCACGTCGGCCAGACCGGCGGCGAGCTGGTCCAGTCGACGTCGGGCCGCGTCGGCCCGGCCGGTGTCCCACGGTTGACGCCAGGCCAGCGGCAGCGTGGAGATCGAACCTCGGGCGGCGTCGTCGGGCAGCAGGTCGGCGAGCACCCGTGCCAGGTTCACTGTGTAGGCCAGGCGCTGCTCGGTGGTCCAGTCCGGGTGGTACACGTCCTGCTTGACCACGGGGGCCTGGAAGGCCGCATACGGGAAGCCGTTGAGCGTGACCACCTCCAGGCCGCGCGCGTCCAGCTCGGTGCGCAACCGGCGGCGTAGCGTCGGGTCGGCGGCCAGCTCGGCGGCGACCGGGGCGGCCAGCCACAGGCCCAGCCCGAGCAGGTCGCTGCCGAGCGCCTCGCGGACCGGCACCGCGTAGGTGTCCAGTTGACCGAGGATGCCGGCGAGGTCCTCGGCCGGGTGCACGTTGGTGCAGTAGCCCAGGTGGACGGTCTCGCCGCCGGCATGTCGCAGCCGCATCAGCTGCCGCCACGCAGGATCGAGTTGCCGGTCTGCGGGTCCACAGCGGCGGCGGCGTCCAGGTCGCTGAGGTCGAGCCGCCCCGACTGCCCGTAGAACTCCACCGGGTTTCGCCACAGCACCTTGTCGACGTCGTCGTCGCTGAAGCCGGCCGCGAGCATCGCCTCGCCGGTGGCCCGGGTCAGCAGCGGGTCGGAGCGCCCCCAGTCGGCTGCCGAGTTGACCAGCATCCGTTCCGTGCCGTACTCCCGCAGCAACTCCACCATCCGCTGCGGGGTCATCTTGGTGTCCGGGTAGATGGAGAAACCCAGCCAGCAGCCGCTGTCACGGACCAGCTTCACTGTCACCTCGTTGAGGTGGTCGACGACCACCCGACCCGCGTCGATGCCGGACTCGGCGACCACGGCGAGGGTTCGCTCGCAGCCGCGCGCCTTGTCCCGGTGCGGGGTGTGCACCAGGGCCGGCAGGTCGTACGCCACAGCGAGGGCGAGCTGCGCCGCGAACGCCTCGTCCTCCTCGGGCGTCATCGAGTCGTACCCGATCTCGCCGACCGCCACCACCGCGTCCTTGTCCAGGTAGCGGGGCAGCAGGTCGAGGACCGGTCGGCAGCGCGGGTCGTTGGCCTCCTTGGGGTTCAGCGCGATGGTGGCGAAGTGGCGCACCCCGAACTGCCCGGCCCGGAACGGCTCCCAGCCGATCAGCGAGTCGAAGTAGTCGGTGAACGAGGCGGCGCTGGTGCGCGGCTGACCCAGCCAGAACGCCGGCTCCACCACGGCGCGCACTCCGGCGGCGGCCATCCGTTCGTAGTCGTCGGTGGTGCGTGAGGTCATGTGGATGTGGGGGTCGAAGATGCGCATTCACGCCTCCCGGGGCAGTGCGGCGGTGAGCCGGTGGAGCAGGTCGTTGGCGTCGGCGGGCAACTCCCGGCCGGCGGCGTGCCGTTCGGCGGCCAGCGCGGCCAGCATCGCGGTCAGCTCGCCGTCGGCCCGGGTGTCCAGGTCGGCCACGTTGGCCAGGGGGACGCCGCTGAACACGCACTTGAGCACCGCCTGCCGCCAGGCGGCCTGGTCGAGGTGCCGGGCGTACGGGCCGAGCGCGGCGGCGACCAGCCGGGTGTCGTTGGTCCGGATCGCGTCGTGCAGCAACGGAACCCCGTCGGCGCCGATCGGCAGCAGCGGCAGGGCGCGCAGCACGGCTCGTCGCTCGGCCGCGTCACCGTGCTGGTAGAGGCGCTCGGCGTACGCCGCGTGCTCGCCGGGCAGGCTGGTGAGCAGCAGCACCCGGGCCGCATCGTCGGCGGTCCAGCCGGGGGCGTCGGGCAGCGCGGCCCGCCCGCAGCGTCGGCCGACGGCGGGAAAGAGCCGGGTGATCGCGGTGGGCTCGGTGGTGACCCGGCGCAGCGCCGTGTCCAGCCAATCGGGATCGGGTACGCCTCCCAGCGCGGCCCGTAGTGAATCCGGTGTCATCCCGTCTCCTCCCCTTGTTGCTACGCAGGCACCCCAGGAATGTCTGCGGGCAGTTCGTCCTTCGCGCGGCCGGCCAGTGCGGCGGCGCGCAGGAACTCGATCGACCGGGCGGCCACGGCGGGTGCGGCGTGCGAGTCGCGGGGCAACTCCACCGCGACCAGCCCCTGGTAGCCGGCGTCGCGCAGCGCGGCCAGCACCGGCGGGAAGTCGATTTCGCCGACGCCGAACTCCAGGTGCTCGTGCACGCCGCGGCGCATGTCGTCGATCTGCACGTTGACCAGGTGGTCGGCCACCTCGGCGACGCACTGCGGCACCGGCCAGGGCTCCAGGCACCGGCAGTGTCCGATGTCGAGGGTGATGCCGAAGCGGGCCGGGTTGTCGAGAGCGGCGTGCAGCCGACGCCAGTCCGCGATGTCCTGCACCAGCATGCCCGGTTCCGGTTCGAAGCCGACTGTGACGCCGGCGGTGTCGGCCGCGTCGACCACTGTGGCGCAGCCGGCCACCAGCCGGTCCCAGGCGCACTGCTGTGACACCGCCTCGGGTCGGACACCGGCCCAGAACGAGACCGCCTCCGCGCCCAGGTCGGCGCCGATCCGCACGGCCCGGCGCAGGAACTCGATCCGCCGGGTCGGGTCGTCGTGCAGCAACGTCGGGGCGTGCTTGTGCCACGGGTCGAGCAGGTAGCGGGCGCCGGTCTCGATGACCACCGCCAGGCCCAGCGACTCCAACCGTCGACCGACCGCGGCGACCCGGCGGGTGAGCCCGGGCGCGAACGGGTCCAGGTGGTCGTGGTCCAGGGTGAGCGCCACCCCGTCGTAGCCGAGGTCGGCGATGACGGCGAGCGCGTCGTCGAGGCGGTGGTTGGCGAAGCCGTTCGTGCCGTACCCGAGGCGCAGCGTGGTGGCGTCGGCGGCCGGCGCACCGGGCCGGGGCTCGGGGACGCTCATGTCGGGGAGACCTTCCGGGCCAGCCGTCGACCCAGCGGCGCGGCCGCCGCGACGGCCACCCCGAGCAGACCCGCTCCACCCCGTGCGGTGAGGGCCCCCTGGAGGGCCGGCAACCCGGTGATCCCGGCGCCGACGGCCGCGCGGACCCGCCCGGCGGACGGATCCCGGACCACAGCGGCCTGGGCCGCGCCGTACCGGGCGGCGTACCAGCCGGCCAGCACCGCGGGCAGCACCGCCGCGATAGTGGCCGACCGGCTGCGACCCGCGCGCACGCCGGTCCCGTCGACGGTCTCGGCCCGGTCGGTGGCCCCGGCCTGGTTCGGCGTTTCCAGGGCTGCGCGTCGGGCGCCCGGCACGGCGACGGCGGCACTGGCGGCGACCAGCGCGGTGCCGGCGAGGGTGCGCATCGGCAGGGTGGCGTCGGCGCCGGTGACCTCCCGGCGGGACAGCGCGGTGACCGTCCAGGTGTGCGCGGCGACGGTGGCCGCCGCCGGCAACGCCCGGGTGATCCGGCCGCCGGACGCGCCGAGCAGCACGTCCAGCCCCCGGCAGGCGGCCATCACGGCCGGGCCGGCCGCGGTGTTCTTGGCCAGCAGGTCGTACCCCCAGATGGTGGCCGCCAGCGGCACGGCGAGTGCGGCGGCGCGGCGACCGCCCACCGCGGCGGCCAGGCCCACGCCGGCGGCCGTGAGGCCCGCCGCGAGACCGACCGCGGCGGCCGGGGTGACCCGTCCGCTCGGGATCGGCCGCTCGGGCCTTTCCTCGGCGTCCAGACGCCGGTCGGCCCAGTCGTTGGCGGCCATGCCGGCCCAGTAGAGCAGCACCGAGGCGCCGGCCAGGGCAGGGGTACGCGGGCTCAACGCGCCGGCCGCCGCGGCCCCGGCGATCACGTCACCGGGCACCGAGAGCGCGGCTGGCGCCCGGACCAGCTCGGCGAGATCAGCCAACGTTGTCATGATCACCGTCTCCGCCGTCGTGTAATTGTCGGGTGAAGGCGGTCAGCCGGGCCCACTGCTCACCCAGCGAGTGGGTGGGCGCGCCCAGCGGGTCCTTGAAGAAGAAGCCCAGGTCGGCCAGGGGCCCCACCTGCCCGGCGGCGTGCGCGGCGGCGGTGAGTCGGGCCAGGTCGAGCACCAGTGGCGCGGCCAGCGCGGAGTCGCAGCCGTGCCAGGTGAACTCCATCCGCATGCCGGTGCCGAGGAATCCGCTGAAGGTGATCAGATCCCATGCGGTCTTGAAGTCGCCCAGCTCCTCGACGTACTCGATGCGGGTGCCGCCCTGCGGGACGTAGCCCAGCGTCTCGCCGAGCACCCGCTGCTTGCTCTGCACCTTCGCCGCGTTCGCGGCCGGGTCGGCGAGGGTGGCGCCGTCGCCACCGCCGAGCAGGTTGACCCCGGACCAGGAGCCCACGGCCAGGTTGCGCATCGCGAACATCGGCGCGAGCACCGACTTGACCAGGGTCTCCCCGGTCTTGCCGTCGTGCCCGGCGTACGGCAGTCGGGCCTCCTCGGCCAGCGCGGCCAGCGCCGGCAGCCGCAGCCCGGTGGACGGGGTGAAGTCGACGTACGGGCAGCCGGCGAGCACCGCGGCGTACGCGTAGAGGGAGCTGACCGGCAGCACCTCGTCCGGACCGTCGAGGGCGGCGCGTAGCGCGACCGGGTCGGCGTGCGCGGGGTGCGGTCGAGGGGCCGGCTCGGTGGCGGAGACGTTGACCACCACCACCCGGTCCAGCTCGTGCCGCTCGCGGAAGCTGGTCAGGTCGCGGACCACGGCCTCGGCCCGGTCGGCCTGGGTGTCGCCGACCGGCGCGGGGCGCAGTTCCTGATCGACCACGCCCAGTTCGTCGCGGAGCGCGGCGACCAGTCGCCAGGGGATGACACCGGCGTCAGCGAGGGCCTCGGCGCGCTTGCACAGCGGAGTGGTGGCCAGGTCGTGCCCGCCGAAGACCAGGTCGGCGAAGGCCGGCAGGGCCGGGCCGCGCAGCTCGGGAAGCTCGGTGACGCAGCCGGTGGGCCCGGCCAGGCCGGCTCGCAGCGCGAGCCCCCCGACGATGCTGGTGGTCGCGACGGATCCGCGCGCTCCTACCAGCCAGACACCTGTTCGCATGGTGCTCCTTCCCCATTCACGAGGAACCGTCGGTACCGCTAAATATAGGAATATCAGAATATGTTTCGGAAAGATACGGCCCGGTTTCGGAAAGTTTCGGGTCGGGTGGATGGGCCCCGTCCGCTCGCCCCGCACCGGAACAGCACCGGCTTCCGACGTCGGCGTCGGCGGCGACGACGCCGGACCGGATCCCGGCAGGTGCGAGCAGACGGGGCTGGTAGGCAGGGTCGGGTCGGCGTCTCGACCCTGCCTCCCCCGCATCCGGCCGGTCGGGGCATTGGCATGCCCCGGCCGGGCGTCTCAGGCCGCCGCGCCCACCGGAACACCTACCGAACCACGCCCCGCCGGGAATCGGCGAGCGGATGCGGTACGGGTGGGGGCGGCGGCGGGCGGTGTCATCAGGTCCTCCGGAGGTCACCGGTGGTGGCGGTCCTCCGGTGCGGCCGGGGAATCCCGGTCCGGTCGCACCGGACGACCGTCCTGCTCGTGCGCCACCGGGCCGTAGGGCCCGGCTGCACGCTCTCCGATGCCGACCTCTGTCCCGGCCACGGGGCGCAATCCGTGGCTGGTCCCTCGCCGGTCGGCTTCGGAAAGCCGGTCGGGCGATGGCGGTGCGAACACCGCCGTCGCGGATGGTCAATGGTCAGACGGCCGCCGCTGTCAGCGTCGGTTCCACCTCGGCCCAGGAGGAGCCGAGCTCCGCCGAGCGGGCCACCGCGTCCAGCACCAGCTGGACCTGCAACGCGTCGGCGAAGGAGGGAGTCGGGTCGACACCGGTGGCGACCGCCTCGATGAAATCGCGCATCTCGTGCGTGAACGAGTGCTCGTAGCCGATGATGTGGCCCGGGGGCCACCACGCCGACATGTACGGGTGCTCGCCCTCGGTGACCAGGATGCGGCTGAAGCCCTGCTCCACGGCCGGGCGGGTCGCGTCGTAGAACTCCAGCTCGTTGAGGCGCTCCAGGTCGAAGACCACGCTGCCCAGCGAGCCGTTGATCTCGACGCGCAGCGCGTTCTTACGGCCGGTCGCGAAGCGGCTCGCCTCGTACGTGGCCAGGGCGCCGCCGTCGAGCCGGGCCACGAAGACCGCGGCGTCGTCGACGGTGACAGTCCCGGTGGGCGCCGAGTGGCCGTCCACCGAGGCCGCCAGACCGCTCGACTCGGCCGGCAACGGCCGCTCCTTGACGAAGGTCTCGGTGACCGCGCTGACGCCGCTGATCCGCTGACCCGTGACGAACTGGGTCAGGTCGATGATGTGCGCACCGATGTCACCGAGCGCGCCGGAGCCCGCCCTGTCCTTCTGCAACCGCCAGACCAGCGGGAACTGCGGGTCCACGATCCAGTCCTGCAGGTACGTCGCACGGACGTGTCGAATCACCCCGAGCCGTCCGTCGGCGACCAACTGGCGCATCATCGTGACCGCGGGGACCCGGCGGTAGTTGAACCCGCACATCGACCGCACTCCGGCGGCCCGGGCGACGTCCGCCGCAGCGGTCATCGCCCGTGCCTCCTCCACCGAGTTGGCCAACGGCTTCTCGCACAGAACGTGCTTGCCTGCGGCCAACGCGGCGAGAGCGATCTCGGCGTGGCTGTCGCCCGGGGTACAGATGTCGACAACGTCGATGTCGTCCCGGTTGATCAGATCACGCCAGTCGGTGGTGTACGCGTCCCAGCCGAGTGTGTCGGCGGCGTCAGCCACCTTCGCTGTGTCTCGGCCGCAGATCAACGCCATCCGGGCCCGCGCCGGCAGGTCGAAGACGCGATTCACGGTGCGCCACGCCTGTGAGTGCGCGGCGCCCATGAACGCGTAGCCGACCATGCCGACCCGCAGTTCTTTGTCTGTCGTGGACAAGGTGGGTCTCCCCCCGGTATGTCAGAACCCGAGCTTGTCGTAGCTGCTCGCGTTCTCCTTGGTGATCGTCTCCGAGGCCAGGGTCACTTCCTTCGGCACCTGCAGCTCCGTCAGGTCGCCCAGGCCCCGACCCTGCGCGATGAGCCGCGCGAGCGAGACCGCCGAGGAGGCCATCGACGGGTTGTAGGTGACAGTGGCCTTCAGCACGCTGTTGTCGGCCTTGATGGCGTCGATCGCGAGCTTGGAGCCCGCGCCGCCGACCATGAAGAACTCCGACCGGTTGGCCTGCTTGATGGCCGCGAGCACACCGATGCCCTGGTCGTCGTCGTGGTTCCAGATGGCGTCGATCTTCGGCAGCGCCTGGAGCAGCTGGGACGCCTCGCGCTGGCCGCTGTCCGAGGTGAACTCGGCCGAACGACGGTTCCGCACAGTGAACCCGTAGGTCGCCAGGGCGGCCTTGAAGCCGTTGCTGCGCTCGACGGTCAGCGGGATCTCCAGACCGGCGATCTCACCGATGACCGGGTTGGCGACGCCCTTGTCCTTGAGCATCTTGCCGATGTAGTGCCCGGCCGAGACGCCCATGCCGTAGTTGTCGCCCTTGATGACCAGCCGCGAGGCCAGCGCGTCAGGGAACGCCCGGTCGAGGTTCACGATCGGGATGCCCGCCTGCATCGCCTGGAGGGCAACGGCGTTGACCTCCTTGCCGTCGTGCGGCAGCACGACGATGATGTCCGGCTTCTGGGCGATCAGCGTGCCGAGCGTGGAGCGCTGGGCCTCGGAGTTCGACCCACCGTCGACCTCCTTGAACTCCACGTCCGAGTAGGCAGCGGCCTGGGCCTTGGCGTTGGCGTGGATCGCGCCCATCCAGCCGTGGTCGGCGGCCGGGGCGGAGAAGCCGATGACGACCTTCTTGCCCGGGGCGTTGTTGCCTTCACTGTTTCCGGCGGCCTTGGTCTGGGTGCTGGCGGCCGGGGTCTCGTTGCTGGTGCAGGCGGTGAGGAGGGTGGCAGCGCCCACTGCGGCTCCACCGAAGAGCAACCGGCGGCGCGACAGGTCGCGACTGTGCTGGGTCATGAATGACCTCCTGGGAGCGGGATTTGACTTATTGAGGGTGTGCGAGGCCCGGCCACCGTCGAGTGTCTCGACGTCGCCAGGACAACGGTGCGGTGCGTCAGGTTGCGGTGGTGACCCTGTTCCGCGCGAGGAGCCGAGTGACTGACTTGAACTGGAACTGCTGGACCAGGACGGCGGCGACGATGATGCCGCCCTTGACCATGTTCTGCGCCTCGATGGAGAGGCCGTTGATGGCGAAGAGGTTCGTGATGGTGGCGAAGATGATGACGCCGAGCAGCGAGCCGACGATCGTGCCCCGGCCGCCGCTGAGCAGCGTCCCGCCGATGATCGCCGCGGCGATCGCGTCCAACTCGTACAGGTTGGCCATCGCCGCCTGCGCCGAGGTCGCCTGCGAGGTGAGCATGATGGCGGCGATGCCGCAGCAGAGACCGGAGAGCGCGTAGAGCAGCATGGTGTGCCGCCGGACGTTGATGCCGGCCAGCCGGGCCGCCTCCGGGTTGCCGCCGACGGCGATGGTCCGCCGGCCGAAGGTCGTGCGGTTGAGCACTACCCAACCGGCCAGCACGACCGCGCCGAGGATGTAGACCAGGATCGGGATCCCGATCACCTTGCGCGCCGCGATGTCGTTGATGAACGTGCTGCTCGACACCTGGGTCTGCTTGTTGGAGATCGACGCCGCGAGCCCTCGCGCGGCCACCAGCATCGCGAGCGTCGCGATGAAGGGGACCAGCCGCCCGTACGAGATGAGCACACCGTTGACGAGGCCGACGCAGATGCCGACCGCGAGGGCGGCGAAGATCATGCCGCCGGCGCCGTAGCTCTGGGTGGCCACCGTGGTGCACCAGACCCCGGCCAGCGCGACGATCGCGCCGACCGACAGGTCGATGCCACCACCGATGATCACGAAGGTCATCCCGACCGTGACCACGCCGACGACCGAGGCCAACTGGAGAATGGCCAGGACGTTGTTCCAGACCCAGTTCGGGTCGCCGTACAGGTCGGGCTTGGTGACCGCGCCGACCACGATGAGCGCGGCCAGCACCCCGATCAGACCGAGGTTGCGCTTGGCGCCGTCGCCACCGTCACCCCGCCACCAGGAGAGCTTGCCCCCGGATCCTGCCTTGTTATTGGCCACCGCCGTCTCCGCCGGGTCCACCGGCGGCGACTGCGCCGGAAGCTGCGGGCGCTCCGGTGTCGCGGTGGGAGTGGGAGTCGCGTCGCTCATGCCGGTGCGCCTTCCATCAAGGACCCCGCCATCACGAGGTCAAGCACAGTGTTCTCGTCGAGTTCGCCGGCCGCGGCTTCGCGGACGACCCGCCCTTCCCGCATCACCAGCACCCGGTCGGCCAGACCCAGCACCTCGGGCACCTCGCTGGAGACCAGCAGCACCCCCACGCCCTGAGCGGCCAATGCCCGGATGACCTGGTAGAGCTCAGCCCGGGCGCCCACGTCCACGCCCCGGGTCGGCTCGTCGAGAAGCAGCAACTTGGTGCCGCCGAGCAGCCAACGCCCGACCACCACCTTCTGCTGGTTGCCGCCGGACAGCGTGCGCACCGGCCGGTCGACGTCCCGGGGCCGCAGCTCCAGGGTCTCCGCGATCCGGTCCGCCTCGGCGCGTTCCTTGGCGGCGTTGGTGAAGCCGAGCCGCGCGTACCGGCCGAAGGTGGCCAGCGTGACGTTGCGGTAGATCGGCTCGCCGAGCAGCAGCGCCTGGCTCTTGCGTTCCTCCGGGGCCATTCCCATGCCGGCGCGAACCGCCGCGCCGACGCCGGGCCGCAGGACCTTTCCGTCCATCTGCACCGTGCCGGCCTCCGGGAGGCGCGCACCGTAGATCGTCTCCAGCAGCTCGGAACGACCGGAGCCGACCAGCCCCGCGATGCCCACGATCTCCCCGGCACGCACGGTCAGCGACACGTCGGCGAACTCGCCAGTGCGGGTCAACCCCTGCACCTGGAGCAGGTCGGCACCCGCGGAGTCGTCGGTCGGCCGGTCCGGGAAGACGTACTCGATGGTGCGGCCGGTCATCCGGCTCACCAGGTCGCGGGTCGGGGTGTCGCGCGCCGGCAGGTTCGCCGCCGTGGTCCGGCCGTCCTTGAGTACGGTGACCCGGTCGCCGATCTCGCGGATCTCCTCCAGGCGGTGGGAGATGTAGATGACGGCGATGCCCTGCGCGGTCAGCTCTCGGATGATCCGGAACAGGTTGCCGACCTCGTCGTGGGCCAGCACCGCGCTCGGCTCGTCCATGATGATCAGTCGGGCCTCGTGCGACAGCGCCCGCGCCATGCTGACGATCTGCTTGCCGGCCGCCGGCAGGGACCGGACCATCCGCCCCGGCGGAATCTCACCGTGGCCGAGCCGGCTGAGGATCTGCCGGGTGTGCCGGGCCATCCGGCCGCGCCGGACGAAACCGAAGCTGCGGTACTCGTGTCCGAGGAACGCGTTCTCCGCCACCGACAGATCCTCGACGAGGTCGAGCTCCTGGTAGATCGTGGCGATGCCCGCCTTCATGGCGGCCTGCGGGTTGGCGAACGTGGCCGGCTCACCGCGCCACTCCACCTGCCCAGAATCCGGTTGGTGCACCCCAGCGAGCACCTTGATGAGGGTGGACTTGCCGGCGCCGTTCTGCCCGAGCAGGCAGTGCACCTCGCCGGCACGCACCTCCAGCTGCACGCCGTCGAGCGCGCGTACGCCGGGGAAGGTCTTCACCAGGTCGGTGAGGCGCAGGACCACCTCGCCCGCGACGGTGTCGGCGGGAGCCTCGACCAGCGGCGCCTCGGCGACGGCCTCGGCCGACGCGGTGGCGGGGTCATCCTCGGGCAGAGCCACAGTCTCCTCCTCGCTCACGACGGAATCTCGAACAGCTTCATGCGGCTTCCCCGAAGGCGACGTCGCTCGCGAGCACCGCCGCGCCGGCGACGCCGGCACGGCCGCCCAGCTCGGACAGGACGACGGGAAGGTTGCCGGTGGCCAGCGGCAGTGACCGGCGGTAGACCACACTGCGGATCTCGGCGAGCAGGATGTGGCCCAGTTGGGCCAGCCCGCCACCGATCACGATCATGGACGGGTTGGTGAAGCTGACCAGGCCGGCGAGCACTCCGCCGACCCGCCGTCCGCCGTCGCGGATCAACTGGATGCAGGTCACGTCGCCCTCGACGGCGCCCTCGGCGACGTCCAGCGCGGTGACGACACCCCGCAGCGCCAGGCGCTCGGCCAACGCCGGCGACGTGCCACTGCGGGCGGCGGCTGCGGCGTCCTTGGCCAGCGCGGCGCCGCTGAACAGCGCCTCCAGGCAGCCGACGTTGCCGCAGGAACACATCGGACCGTGCGAGTCGACCTGGATGTGCCCTATGTCGCCGGCACATCCGTCGGTGCCCCGGTAGACCTCGCCGGTGAGGTAGATGCCGCACCCGATGCCGGTACCGATCTTCACGAAGAGGAAGTCGTCCACCGAGTGCGCGACCCCACCGTGCCGCTCGCCGATCGCCATGATGTTGACGTCGTTGTCGACCACCGCCGGGCAGCCGTGCTCCCGGCTGAGCAGCTCACGCACCGGGAACCGGTCCCAGCCCGGCATGATCGGTGGTGACACCGGAACGCCGTCGCGGAAGCTGACCGGGCCGGGTACGCCGATGCCGACCGCGTCCAGTCGCTCGTACGCGCCGTCGACCCGGGCCTTGTGCAGCAGTTCGTTGACCCGTTGCAGGGTCACCTTCGGGCCGTTGCGGATGTCGGCTGCCTCGGCGTAGTGGGCCACCGGTTCGAGGCGGCCGTTGACCACCTCGACGTCCATTGAACTGGCACCGAGGTCGACGGCGGCGAAGCGCAGCTTCGGGTTCAGCTCGACAAGCGTCGAGCGACGCCCACCTCGGGAAGCGGCGAGCCCGGCCTCGGCCACATAACCCAGCGTCACCAGGCGATCCAGCTCGGCCAGCATGCGCGGACGTGGCATCTGGAGCCGGTCGCCCAGCTCGGCCCGGGACACGGCGCCCTCGTCGCGAAGCAGCCGCAACAGGCGCACGTGTAGGGGGTCGACGGTGCGCACCCGGGGCCCCCTCTTCTTTGGCAGCGTTCACATCGACGCAATGTCGATGTGTTGTGTCCGACACAGTAAGAGCGTTCCACGCCGCCTGTCCAGAGCTTCAGCCGTTCCGAGACCAACTTTTGTCCGAAAGAACAAAAGCTACTAGTCGATCAAGGAAAGGATCACGGAACGCCCGCGTCCCCTCGCCAGCAGTTCCATCGATGGACACGCAAACGCCCCGCCAGCCGATCCTCGGTGGCGGGGCGATTGGCGCGGGGCCGTCAGCGACGGCCGGCAGAATTTCGCTTCTTGCGGAGCTTGCGGTCGTCGCGCAGCTCGACGTACGGCTCGTCGTCCACCGCGTGGCCGGCCGAGATGGCACGGCCACGCTCCAACTCCGCGTCGAACTCCGCCCCCAGCAGGATCGCGATGTTGCTCAGCCAGAGCCAGACCAGGAAGATGATCACCCCGGCCAGCGCCCCGTACGTCTTGTTGTACGAACCGAAGTTGCTCACGTAGAAGGCGAACAGGCCGGAGATCACCAGCCAGATCACCACGGCCAGCACCCCGCCCGGGCTGACCCAGCGGAAGCCGCCGTGCCGCGCGTTCGGCGAGGCCCAGTAGAGGATCGCGAACATCAGGCTGACCAGGATCAGCAGCACCGGCCACTTCGCGATGTCCCACACCGCTACCGCCGTCGGGCCGAGCCCGATCACGTCACCGACCGATTCGGCGAGGCGACCGGTGAAGACCACGATCACCGCGCTGGCCAGCAACAGCACCCCGATCACCGCGGTCACGCCGAGTCGGATCGGCAGGGTCTTCCAGATCGGCCGACCCTCTGGCACGTCGTAGATGGTGTTGGAGGCGCGCATGAACGCGCCGATGTAACCGGAAGCCGACCAGAACGCCGCCACCAGACCGATGATCGCGGCGAGGCTGGCCAGGCCGCCGCTCTCCTGGGCGGTTTTGATCGCGTTTTCGATGATCTGCCGGATGCTGTCGTTCGGCACCGCCTGGTTGACGGTGTCCTTGACGCCCTCGGTGGCGCTCTCGCCGAGCAGGCCGAGCAGGGAGATCAGCACCAGCACGCCGGGGAAGATGGACAGCACTCCGTAGTAGGTCAGTGCCGCTGCCCAGTCGGTCAGGCTGTCGTCCTGGAATTCGGTGATCGTCCGGCGCAACGCCGCCTTCCAGCCGCTGCCGGGCAGGTCGGTGGGGCTGTCCGGGCCCGCGTCGGGCCCGACCGGCGTGGTGACGGGATCACGCTCACGCTGGGCGGAAGACTCGTCCGAGGCCATCGCCCCTCCTCCTGGTCGGCGGTGTCACCTCCGGACATGCCCCGTCGACGGGCGCGGATAACCCCTACTTGTAGAGCAACCTCGCCATTCGGCGAGAAGCCACCAGCAGGCCGACCGCCACCATCGCCAACAGGTAGAGCACGTCGAGCAGCCAGAGCCAACCACCACTGCCCAACGCGACCCCCCGGATCAGGTGCACCGACCGGTACAGCGGGGTGATCTCGACGAGCCAGTGCAGCACTGTCGGGTAGGCCTGCGCCGGCACGAAGGTGCCGGAGAAGAGGAAGAGCGTGAACTGCGCGGAGCCCATCAGGTCGAAATCCTGCCAGCTACGCATGAAGGTGGAGATCGCCATGCCGAGCGCCCCGAACGCGAACCCGACCAGCACCGCGGCCGGGAGAGCGGTCAGCGCGCGGGTGACGCTGGTCAACTCCAGCGCGACCATCACGCCGAGGAACGCCGCCGAGTAGGCGCTGCCCCGCAGCATCGCCCAACCCAGTTCGCCGACGGCGATCTCGAAAGGCCGTACCGGGGTGGCGATCATCCCGTCGTACAGCTTCATGTACTTCATCTTGCCGAAGAAGTTGAAGGTGGTCTCCGCGAGCGCCCCGGTCATCGCCGAGGAGGCCAGCATCGCCGGGGCCACGAACTCGGCGTACGAGACCAGCCGCCCGTCGGGCAGCGGCAGGTCGCCGACCAGCGCGCCGACGCCCACCCCGATGGAGAGCAGGTAGAGCAGCGGCTCCACGAAGCCGGAGAGCAGCAGCAGCCAGTAGACCGACTTCAGCGCCGCGACGTTGCGCCCGACCACCGACGCCGACCGCCGGGACGCGGCGGAGACGTCGACCAGCCGGGGCAGGATCAGCGTGACCACGACACCCTCTCTGCTTGTTCTTCGGGTTGCTGTTCAGACGACGAGCTTGCGACGGAACGCGCGCACCGCCAGCAACCAGCCGGCGACCGCCCAGGCGGTCAGGTAGAGCAGGTGCCCGACGATCGACCACTGTGGGGCGACGCCGAGCGTGGCCGCGCGGCACAGGTCCACGGCGTGCCACAACGGTGTCGCGTACGCCAGCCAGCGCAGCGCCTCGGGCAACGACTCGACCGGAAAGAACACCCCGGCGAAGAGCGTCATCGGGATGACCGCGAACCGGAACAGCATCGCCAGCCAACTGTCGCTCGACACCGACGCGGCGTACGCGAAGGTCGGCGCGGCGACGGCCAGCCCGAGCAACGCCACCACCGGTAGGGTGGCCACCGCCCACGGCGACCGCAGCGCCCCGAACAGCCCGGTGACCAGCAGGAACGCCACAATCGTGGTGAGCACCCGGAACAGCACGAAGGCCAGGTGCCCGGCCACGATGTCACCCACCCGCAGCGGCGACGCGCCCTGCGCGAAGTAGGTCTTGACCCACTGGAAGTTGCTGAACACCGGCCACGTCGAGTCGCCGACGGTCACCTGGAGCGCTGTCGAGGCGATCAGCCCGGGGACCAGCCAGTCGAGGTAACGCACCCCACCGACGCCCTGGTCGATGTAGGCGCCGACGCCCACCCCGAACCCGAGGACGGTCAGCACCGGCAGCAGGAACGAGGAGAACACCCCGGCCCGCCAGGTGCGCCGCAGACCCACCAGGTAGTGCTCGAACACCGCGTACGCCGGCACCCATGGGAACCGCGCCGATCCCGCCACACTCACCCGATCACCCCGCCCACCGCGCCGGCCACCACGACCTGTCTACCCCCGGGGTACGACAGACCGCCGGTCACGTTACGACGACCCCGCCGACGTGTCGTCCGGGTTTCGCCGCCTCGCCCGTGGGCGGGGTCGTGCTTGATCGACTCGATCTTCAGGAAGTCGCGGTGTCAGAGCCGCCCCGATGCCCCGATTTCCGGAAAGCCGAGTGGATTTCGACCGCGTGGCCGCCAGCTACCGGCGGACGGCGTCGGAACCGACGAACGCGCGCCACGCGCCGGGCGGGAAGACCAGCACGGGGCCGGTCGGGTCTTTGGAGTCGCGCACGGCCACCAGCCCAGGCAGGTCGCTGGCAACCTCCACGCAGTTGCCGCCATCCGGGCCGCTACGAATGCTCTTGCGCCACCGGGCACCGGTTAAATCCATGTCTCCGCCACTTCCGCCATCAGATCGAGGGACTGCCCGTGCGATAGTGCCTCACCGCGGATCGACTCCCACACCTCGACCATCTGACGGACGTACTCGGCGCGGTCGATGACCTGCCCATGTCGCTGTCCGGCGAGATAGACGAGGTCCTCCCCCTGCGACAAGCTTGCGATCACGAACGGCCCTCCGAGCCCAGCGTAAGCACCGGCGGGAGTCGGCACTACCTGGATTCGGACCCTCGGGAACGCCGTGCCGAGCTTCACGAGGTGCTGAACTTGCTCGCGCATAACTCCCGGCCCACCGACAGATCGGCGCAGCACGTGCTCGTCGAGCACCGCAGTGAGCAGCGGAGGCCGGTCTCGGGTGAGCAGTCTCTGACGGTCCAGCCGGGTTGCTACCTGCTGCTCGACCTCGTCGGCCGCGAACAAGCCGCCGCCGGTCAGTAGCGCGCGGGCGTACCCCTCGGTCTGCAAGAGGCCTGGCACGCACAGCGGCTCGAACCACCGCAGCGCGGTGGTCTCCTGCTCGATGCCGGCCCAGTCGCGGAACCACGGCACCACTGCCTCCCGGCTGATCCGCCGCTGGATGCGTTCGAACCGACCGTCGGCTGAGAACACGGCGTCACACCGGCGGGCGAAGTCCAGACTCGGCCGGCGCTCGGATGTCTCCACCTTGGCGACAAGCGCCCCGGAATAGCTCAACGCCTCGGCCAGCGCCGACTGCGACATCCCGTTGGCGGCCCGGGCCAGCCGCAGCTCCTCGGCGAAGTGCTCCAGCATGGACGAACTCTCCACGGACACCCTCCGTACATTCCCGTACCGTGTCGGGCCGTTTGCCGTACGCGCTGGTCGTCGGCGTGCGGAACCTCCCACCGTAGTCGTGTCCTCACCAGACTGTCACGCAGCGGAACCGCTCACGGGATCCAGACGGCGGGCGGAACCAGGCCGGGAGCGCCCCGTGACCCCCGATCCGGGGCGCTCCCACCCACCCGACGGAGGTTCCCTCGTGCGACTGACCTGGCCGGCTCATCACGGCGGCGGGCACTGATGCCGCGGTACCGCCCACACGTGGCGGCACGCCCGTCCTGGCGCTGTCGGGTCTGCGGCGCGGCGTGGCCCTGCTCGCCGGCCCGCCTGGCGTTGCTCGGCGAATACCGCGAGGACCGGATCGGCCTGCTCATCTACCTCGCCGCGTTGCTCAACGAGGCGGCCGGGGATCTCGCCGGCCAGGCCGGTCAGGACCGACTGACCGACCGATTCATCACCTGGGCCAGAGCCCGTTGAGCGGCAATTCGTTGGCAGCCGGTCAGGCCGGCCGGTACGCGCGAACCAGCGCCTGTACGGCGTACCCGAGCAGCAGCACCCCCGCGCCGATGCCGACCACCAGCCCGGCGGAGACCGCCGAGGCGAGGCCGGTGACGAGGCCCACCGCCGCCACCACGCACAGCGCGGCACCGAGCGGGCGAAGCAACGGATCCCGCAGGAGCGGGGCGAGCGGGAAGAAGTGCAGACCGACCACCAGGCAGACCAGCACCGGCACGTACTCGGACCAGTTGGCGGCGACCAGCACGGCGGCACCCAGGCCGGCGGCGGCGAACTCGGCCACGACGATGAGCAGGTACGGGCGGTCGGCGGCCCGGTCCCGGGGGCTGCCGGCACCCCGCAGGCGGGAGGCCAGCACACCGCCCAGCACGGCAGTGAGCAGTGCGGCGATGCTGGCCACCACGAGCAGGGCACGCAGCGGCTGCTCCGCCGCCGGCACACTGAACCAGACCATCGCGAAGATGCCCAGGTAGAGGGCAGTCAGCCCGGCCTGACGTCGGTTGGCGGTCACCAGATCAGACATGAAACCCCCGTGGTCGGAAGCCGACTCGGTGAGTTCACTGATTCGGCTGGGCGATGCTACGCCCAAGATCAAAGGCAGTCGAGTGGCGATCGTTGGCAGCCGAGCCGTGCGACACGCCGAAGAAGTTGTCGCTGGGCTGCCAACGATCAGTCGGGGCCCGTCAGTCGACCAGGGTGCGGCCGGTCAGGTGCAGGAAGACGTCCTCCAGGCCGCTGCGCCGGACCAGCACGTTCGCCGGCTGGAGCCCCAACGCGGTGACCTCGGCGACCGCCGCGTCGCCGTCGGGCACGTAGAGCAGGACCCGGTCGGGCAACACCTCGACCCGCTCCCCCAGCCCGTCGAGCTTGCCGGCGAACGGCTCCTGCGACTCGGCGGCGAAGCGCAGCTCGACCACCTCACGGGTCGAGTGCTGCTCGATCAGCGCGCGGGGCGAGCCCTCCGCGACGATCCGGCCGCCGTCCATCACCACCAGGCGGTCACAGAGCTGCTCGGCCTCGTCCATGTAGTGCGTGGTGAGCACCAACGTGACGCCCTGCTGCTTGAGCCGGAACAGCCGCTCCCACACCAGGTGCCGGGCCTGCGGGTCCAGCCCGGTGGTCGGCTCGTCGAGCAGCACGATCTCCGGATCGTTCACCAGCGCGCGGGCGATGGTCAGCCGACGCTTCATGCCACCGGACAGCGGCTCGACCTTGCTGTCGGCCCGCTCGGTGAGCTGGACGAAGTCGAGCAGCTCGGCGGCGCGCTCCCGGGCCGCCCGGCGGGAGATGCCGAAGTAGCGGGCGTAGACGGTCAGGTTTTCCCGGACGGTCAGCTCCGGATCGAGATTGTCCAGCTGGGGGCACACCCCGAGACGCGCCCGGATCGCCGGCCCGTCAGCCACCGGATCCATGTCCAGGATGCGCAGCTCACCCCCACTGGGTGGGGAGATGCAGCCGACCATCCGCATGGTCGACGACTTGCCCGCGCCGTTGGGCCCGAGGAAGCCGAACGCCTCACCCGGGCGAACCTCGACGTCGATGCCGTCCACAGCGGTGAAATCACCGAACCGCTTCACCAGCCCGCGAGCCTGAATCAGTGGTCGCCCCGAAGTCACCGCCCGACCCTAACCGCCGGGTCCGACAGCCCTCCACGCAAATATCCGCCGGCGACCGGCCGATCACCCCGGTGTCCGTACCACCGGAGGCGAAACACCGATCGATGCCCCACCCGTCAGCCAATCGACGTGTATCGTCCCTTCGTGTCGCCCATCAGCTCGCCCGATGGTTCGCCGTCACCTGCCCGACCAGCCAACTCTCCCGTTGATGGGTCCGCAGCGAACCCCGGCGGCGGGCCACCCCGACCACGACCGGAAACCGAGCCGACGGAGCCCGGCCCGGGCAAGCCCGACCCGAGCGTGGCCGAGCGGGCGACTCGGGACCTGGCCGCCCAGTTCGAGGACGAGAAGCCGGGACGGGTGCTCTCCGGGCCGGCGGGTCTGCTCCTCACCATGGCGGCGCTGGCGGTCGGCGCTCTCGCCCTGTGGCAGGTGTTCCGCCCTCTGTCGCAGGGCAGCAAGTACTACCTGATCATCTTCCTGGCCGGCGTACTCCCGCTGGTCTTCCTCGCCTACCCGGCCGACCTGCGGCTGCCGGCCCGCCTACGCTCCCGGCGACGACGCGCCAACCGCGCCGAGGCCACCGAGAGCGACGGCGACAGGCGCACCCCGGCCCTCGCGTCGTCGGGGCCCACAGTGGCCGACTGGGCTCTGGTCGTCCTGGCCGTCGCGGCCTGTCTCTATCCGGTCCTGCCGATCCGGATCGGCAGCGGTGGCGGTGGCTACAACGCGTTCCTCGATCGGCAGGGCCTGCTGGCGCCGACGGATCTGGTGTTGGGCACCGTCCTGCTGCTTTTGCTGCTCGAAGCGTGTCGACGCACCACCGGTTGGATCCTGCCCGCGGTCTGCCTGCTGTTCCTCGGCTACGGCTACTACGGCGGGTTGTTGCCGCAGTCCTGGCCGGTCGCGCACGCCGGGCTCGACTTCAGTCAACTGGTCGACGCGTTCTACAACTCCGACAGCGGCTTCTACGGCACGCCGCTCGACGTGGCCGCCTCGTACATCGTGCTGTTCACCATCTACGGCGCGGTGCTGGAGTTGTCCGGGGCCGGGCGGTTCTTCGTCGAGTTGTCGGCGGCGGCGTTCCGCCGTTCCCGTACCGCCGCCGGCCGGACGGCGGTGGCCTCGGGCTTCCTGCTCGGCACGGTCTCCGGCTCCGGCGCGGCGACGACGGTGAGCATCGGCGCGGTCACCTGGCCGCTGCTGCGCCGCGCCGGCTACCCGCCGGAGCGGGCCGGCGGCATGCTGGCCGCGGCCGGTGTGGGCGCCATCCTCTCCCCGCCCACCCTGGGTGCGGCGGCGTTCATCATCGCCGAGTACCTGGGCGTCTCGTACCTCCAGGTGCTGGGCTGGGCAACGGTACCGACGGTGCTCTACTACCTCGGCATCCTGCTCGCCGTGGAGATCGACGCTCGCCGGTCCGGCGTACGCCCCGTGGTGATCGACGTCGGCTCGCCGTGGCGGCTGCTGGCTCGGTTCGGCTACCACTTCGCCTCGCTGATCGCCATCATCGTGTTCCTCGCGGTCGGTGTGTCCGCGACCAGGGCTGTCGTCTTCGCCATCGTGCTCACCGTCGCGTTGTCGTTCCTGGCCCCCAGGAGCCAGGACCGCGCGCACCGACTCACCCCGGGCCGGTTGGTGACCGCGCTCGTCACCGGCGTACGCGGCGTCCTCGCCGTCACCGCGGTCTGCGCCGCCGCCGGCATCATCACGGCGACCACCACGAAGACCGGCCTCGGGCCGCAGGCGGCGGCCCTGCTGATCGGCGGGGCGCAGGCGGCCACCTCGGACCCGACGCTGGTGCTGGTGCTCACCGCGCTGCTCGCCGCCGTCGCGCTCAGCCTGCTGGGCCTGGCCGTGCCGGTCACCGCGTCGTTCGTGATCGGTTGGGTGATCGTCGGTCCGGCCCTGCTCGACCTGGGCGTCGCCGCGCCGGCGGCGGCGATGTTCGTCTTCTACTTCGCGGTGCTGTCCGAGGTGTCCCCACCGACCGCGCTCGCCGCGGTGGCCGCCGCCGCGGTCACCGGCGGCCGGCTGGTGCCGACCATGTGGCAGACCCTGCGGTACGCGCTGCCGGCGTACCTCACCCCGATCGCGTTCGTCATCACGCCGGCCGGGCTTGGTCTGCTCGGCATCGGTGGTGTCCAGCGGATCGCCTTCGCCGCCGGAGTCACCGCGCTCAGCGTGGCGGTGCTCGCCGTCGCCGCCGGTGGCTGGTTGCCCGGCGTGGGCAGGGCCGGCGCTCCGGAACGGGTGCTGGGCGCCCTCGCCGGCGTCACAGTGCTCTGGCTCGAACCCGTGCCGGTCACGGTCGGCGTGGCTCTGGCCGTCGTCGCGGCGGCGGGCGTGTTCGTCCGACGCGGCTCCGCCGACCGGTCATCGTCCGGATCACCAGCCAATCCTGTGGAGGAACAACTGTGAGACGAATCGACGTACGGCTCGCGGCGGGCCTGAGCGTGCTCGCCCTCGTCACTGTCGGTGCCGCGGGTTGTGGAGGTCAGAAGGGCGGCGCGGCCACTGACGACACGGCCAGCGAGGTCACCTGCGAGGTGACCAAGGAAACCCGCGTCGGCATCGCCACCGGCAACGCGACAGGCGTCTACTACGTGGTCGGCAACGCCCTGGCCGGCCAGTTGTCCGGGTCGACCGGCGGCAAGCTCACCGGCACCGCCGCCGAGACCGGCGCCTCGGTGCAGAACATCGAGCAACTGGTCGGTGGCCAGTACGACGTGGCGTTCTCCCTGTTCGACACGGCGGTCAACGCGGTCGAGGGCCAGGGCAGTTTCACCGCGCCGCAGCCGGTGGAGGCGCTGGCCCGCATCTACGACAACTACACGCAGGTGGTGGTCCGCAACGACTCCGGGATCACCTCGGTGGCCGACATGCGCGGCAAGCGGATCTCCACCGGTTCACCGAAGTCCGGTACCGAGGTGATCGCCAACCGGCTGCTGGAGGCGGCCGGCCTCGACCCGGCCACTGACATCCGGGCGCAGCGACTGGACCTGACCAAGACGGTCGAGGGGATCAAGGACCGCAGCGTCGACGGCTTCTTCTGGTCCGGCGGTCTGCCCACCGGGGGTCTCACCGACCTGTTCACCACGGCCGGCGACTCGGTGAAGTTCGTCGACATCTCGCCGTTGCTGCCGAAGATGGCCGCGCTGAGCCCCGGCTACCAGGAAGGCACGATCGGCCGGGACGCGTACAAGACGGCGGCCGACACCCCGACGATCGTCGTACCCAACGTGTTGTTGGTCCGTAAGGACCTGGACGCCAACGTGGCCTGCGCGATCACCCGGACGGTGTTCGACAAGCGCGACGCGCTGGCCCAGGCGAACCCGGCGGCCAAAGGGATCTCGCTGGAAAAGGCCCGCAGGACCCTGCCGGTGCCGCTGCACCGCGGAGCCGAGAAGGCGTTGAAGGACCTGGGCGCGAACTGACCCGACCGGTCAGGTGTCGGCCGGCGCGGTGGCGGCGCGGGCCACACCGACCAGCCGGTCGGTCTCGGCGAGCACTGCCTCGTCGTCCGCCGGAGTGCCGGGGTCGAGTCGGACCGTCCAGGTCAGACCGTCGACCCCGGCCACGCGCCGGGCCGCGACCCGCGCGGCGCCACCGGGCACCGGCTGGTGCTCGGTGTACGCGACCGAACGGGTCACCCGGGCCCGCACCTGGTGCGGCAGCTCCCCCGGGTCGAGCAGCAGGTACGTCTCGGCCGGGCCGTCGGCGACCACCGTGTAGCCGTCCCGCTCGACGAGCGGCTCGGCGGGGGTGACGGTCAGCTCCCGGCCGGACCAGACCGCCTTGAGGATGGTGTGCCAACCGAGCCGGTGCCCTCGACCGGGCAGCCACAACCCGAGGTTGGTGGCGACCACCACCCCGTCGCCCTCGCCGTTGCCGGCGGCCGCCCAGGCCAGCACCCGCTCGTCGGCGGTCAGCGGCGGCCGGTCGGCCGGCGGCAGCTTCGGCTTGCGGCTGAACAGTCCCATCTAGAGGCCTCCCGCAGCCTGCTCGCGCAACGCCCGGGCGTGCTGCTCCAGGGACAGCAGCTCACCGAAGGCGGCGAAGTACTCGTCCTTGTTGTTGACCGGGTTGATGCGCTGGATGCGTGACTTGAGGTCCCGGACCCGGGCAGTCACCGACCCGAACTGCACGCGCGCCATGGTGATCGACACGTAGCGCGGGTCCGGTTCGCCGTCGATCCGCAGTGGTTCGACGGCCAACTCACCGACCAGCGCCGCAGCCGCCAGGTCGTCGCAGGCGTCGCGGACCGACTCGATCCAGACCGCGCCGCCGGTCGCCGACGCGGCACCACCGGCCGCCGCGATGGCCGTACGCACCGCGACGTGCACCGGGTGGCGGTATTCGGTGGCCTCGACCGCGTCGAACATCGGCCCGGCCAGGACCGGTTGCTGGAGGGCGAGTTTGAGCGCCTCCCGCTCGACCATCGACTGCGGGCTGTCCACCGCCGGTTCCGGGCGGGCCGAGGTTGGCCGGGCGGCGGGGGCGGCCTCGCGGGTGCCGGACGGCGCGGTGTTGCCGGCGGCGAGCACCGCCCGCTGCACCGGCTCGATCTCCATGCCGAGGTCCATGGCGAGCTTGCGGACGTACTCCGGGCGCTTCTCCCGGTCCTTCAGGCGCGCGACCAGCGGCGCGGCGTGCCGCATCGCCTCGACCCGGCCGTCGACGGTGTCCAGGTCGAAGCGGCTGATCATGTGTCGCAACGCGAAGTCGACGAGCGGCTCGCGGCGGGCGACCAGGTCACGCACCGCAAGGTCGCCCTTGGCCAGCCGCAGGTCGCACGGGTCCATGTTGTCCGGGCTGACCGCGATGAACGTGCGCCCGACGAAGCGCTGGTCGTCTTCAAAGGCGCGCAGCGCTGCCTTCTGCCCGGCGGCGTCACCGTCGAAGGTGAAGATGATCTCGCCGGCCACTTCGTCGCTGTCGAACAGGAGCCGACGCAGCACGGAGATGTGGTCCGCGGCGAAGGCGGTGCCGCAGGTCGCCACCGCAGTGGTCACCCCGGCCAGGTGACAGGCCATCACGTCGGTGTAACCCTCGACGATCACCGCCCGACCCTGCTTGGCGATCTCCCGCTTGGCCTGGTCGATGCCGTAGAGCACGTGCGACTTCTTGTAGATCGGCGTCTCGGGGGTGTTCAGGTACTTCGGGCCGTCGTCGTCGTCGAAGAGCTTGCGCGCGCCGAAGCCGATCACGTCGCCGGCAAGATCGCGGATCGGCCAGAGCAGCCGGCGGCGGAACCGGTCGATCAGGCTGCCGGAGCGGGCCTCCCGGGACAGCCCTGCCGTGACCAGCTCCTGGTGGGTGAAGCCCTGCTGGCGCAGGTGCTTGGTGAGCAGGTCCCAACCGTCCGGCGCGAAGCCACAGCCGTAACGCTCGGCGGCGGCCCGGTCGAAGCCCCGTCGCGCCAGGAACTCCCGTGCCGGCCGGGCGCCGGCGGTTGTCAGTTGCCCACGGTAGAACTCGACGGCGGCGGCGTGCGCGGCGACCAGTCGCTGCCGCTGACCCTGCTGCGGGCGAGGGCGCGGGGCGCTCCTGTCGTCCTCGATGTAGCGCAGTTGGATGCCGGCGCGGCCGGCCAGCCGCTCGACGGACTCCACGAAGCTGAGGTGGTCGGCGTCCATCAGGAACTTGATCGCGTCCCCGCCGGCCCCGCAGCCGAAGCAGTACCAGACGTTGCGGGCCGGGGACACGTTGAACGACGGACTCTTCTCGTCGTGGAACGGGCACAGGCCCTTGAGGTTGCCGCCGCCGGCGGACTTCAGGGTGACCGTCTCGGAGATCACATCCCCGATCGAGGTGCGTTCCCGGACCAGTGCGATGTCCTCGTCCCGGATCCGCCCAGCCATGCGCCACCCCCTCGGCGTACATCCTGCCCTGCCGGACTGGCGACACGCCGGCCGGGGGACGCCGGTGTGGCGGCGGCCGCTGCCGGCTGGGCGGTTCCGGCCCGCAGGCCTGGTCCGCACGGGGACCATGACCAGATGCGCCGGGTACGGACCGAAGCCCCTCGCCTGCCGAGATGGCTGGCCGCTCGGATGGGGCTACCCGGGCAGACCCCGCAGGCGGACGAGGCCGGCCACCGGCACGCCACCTGGCTGGAGCTCTTCCTCGACCTCATCTTCGTGTACGCGCTGGCGGCGGTGGTGGCCCGGCTGGGCAACGAACCGTCCCCGTCGCCGAGGGCCGTGTTGGCCGTGATCGGGCTCTTCGTGGTGATCCAGTGGGCCTGGATGGGGCAGGTGTACTACGACACCCGGTTCGATCCGGACGACGCGTTGCACCGACTGCTGGTGCTTGTCGCGTTGGTCGGCGCGGGAGCCATGACCCTCGGCGTCGACGAGGTGCCGGAGAGCGTGCTCCTGCCGGTCGGGTACCTGATCGTGCGGGGTGTGCTGCTCCTGCTGTACCTGCGTGCCTGGCCGACCAGCCCGAGCGCCCGGATGGTGACGACTGTCTATCTGATCGGCTTCGGCTCGGGCTGGTTGATCTGGTTGGTGTCGCTGACAGTGCCCACCGAGCTGCGCCCGGTGCTGTGGATCGTCGCGATGGTCATCGAGCTGGCCACGCCCTGGGTCGGGGTGCGCTGGCTCAACCGTTGGCCGGTGGACAACCGGCACCTGCCGGAACGGATCGGCCAGTTCACCATCATCGTGCTGGGTAGCGCGCTGGCCAGCCTGCTCTTCGCCGTGCCGGACCACCCCCCGCCACACATGATCCTCACCGCCGCGATGGCCTTCCTGATCCCGGCGGCGGTCTGGTGGGTCTACACCACCTTCGTCACCACCCGGTTGACCCAGAGCCGGTTACGCGGCGGGCAGGCGTACAGCTACCTGCATATTCCGCTCGGCGGTGCGCTGCTGCTGCTCGGCTGGGCGCTCGGGCAGGTGGTCCGGTTGGTCGACGACAACGCGAACCGCCTGCCGCTGGAGCTGCGGCTGCTGCTGGGCGCGTCGATGGTGGTGTGGACGGCCTGCGGGCTCGCCCTGTACTGGCTGTGGACCCGACCGAGCGCCGCCCGGTTGGCGATCGCCGCCTACGGGGTGGTCTCGGTCAGCCTGATCACCGCGACCGTGCATCAGCCGAGGCTGATGCTGTCGCTGCTCTCCCTGGCCGTCGTCGGGTACGCCGTACTGCTCAGCCGGCGCCTCGCCCGGGCCGGCAGGGAGATGGACACCCCCGAGGGGTGAGCGGCGCTCAGGCCGCCGCGGCGGGCTCCGGAAGGGCTGTCTCCTCGGCCGCCACCTGCTGGTTCCAGTCGGCCTTGGTGGAGCGCCAGCCCTCGTCGTCCATGCCGCGCCGCCAGTAGCCGGAGATGGAGAGCCGGTCGAGGGGTACGCCCCGCTCGCCGCGCAGCAGCCGGCGCAGCTCCCTGACGAAGGCGGCCTCGCCGTGCACGAACGCGTGCACCTGGCCGGCCGGGAACTCCAACGCCCGCACCGCCGCGACCAGCGCTTCGCCCACCGGGCGTTCGCCGCGATGCAGCCAGGTCAGCTCGACCGCGCCGGGGCTGAGCAGCTTCTGCTCCTCCGCCGGGTCGGCGATCTCCACGAAGACGTGGGCCGGGGCACCCAGCGGGAGGCGCTCCAGGGCGGCGGCGATCGCCGGCAGGGCGCTCTCGTCACCGACCAGCAGATGCCAGTCCGCGTCCGGGTTCGGGGCGTACGCGCCGCCGGGGCCGACGAAGTGCACCGGATCGCCGGGACGCAGCGCGGCGGCCCACGGGCCGGCCAACCCCTCGTCGCCGTGGTGCACCACGTCGACGGTCAGCTCTCCGGACAGCGGATCCCAGCGCCGCACCGTGTACGCGCGCAGCCGGGGCCACTGCTCCCGGGGCAGGTCCCGGCGGATCGCGGCGAGGTCCAACGGCTGCGGGTACGCGACCCCCGACTGCGGGAACACCACCTTGATGTAGTGGTCGGTGAACTCGCCCACCGGCAGGCCGACCAGTTCGTCCCCACCGAGGACGAGCCGGATCAGGTGCGGGGTGGGCCGCTCGGTGCGCAGCACCCGGGCCGAGGTGACGTTCCTGGGGCGTTCCGTCATGCCAGTTAGGTTAGCCTAAGTTGACTCGTGGTCAATCGGGGGTGTCCCGTTGCCGACCAGGCGGGTGTGCCAGGTCACCGCCGCCGGGTCGGTGAGCGAGGCGACCTGGTCGATCACCACCCGCAGTCTGGCCCGGTCGTCCGGGGCGGCCCGCCACAGCGGGGCGAAGATCGGGTCGAGCCCTTCCGGGGCACGCCGGACCAGCGCGGCGACCAACTCCGCCAGCATCGTCCGCTGCCGCTCGTAGCGGCCCCGGAAGCCACTGCGACGCATCACGTACCGCAACGCGATGCCCTTGAGCAGCGCGCACTGCGCCCGCACCAGGCGGGGCACCACCAGGTCGGCGGCGTAGCGGCGGTGCGGGCCCGGACCGAAGCGCTCCTCCGTCGCCGCCACCGCCGCGGACACGAACAGCCCGGTCACCCCGCTGGTGGTGGCCTTCAACGCGACCTGCGCGCGATGGCTGCCGTCGTACCCGGCGAACGGGGCGAGCAGCGGACCGGCCAGCAGATCGACGAGCACCTCGGCCAGGTCGGCCGCGGACTCCCCGGAGTAGGCGGCGGCCACGTCGGCGCAGAGCGCGGCCCGCTCGTCGGCGTCGGTGAGCAGCGGGTGCAACGTGACATAACCACCGTGGATGCCGTCCTCCACGTCGTGCACCGAGTACGCGACGTCGTCGGCCCAGTCCATCACCTGGGCCTCCAGGCAGCGCCGGTCGCCGGGCGCGCCGGCGCGGATCCAGTCGAAGACGGCCACGTCGTCGGCGTACACCCCGAACTTGCGCTCCCCCGGCCGGCGCGGCCAGGGGTACTTGCCGATCGCGTCCAGCGAAGCCCGGGTCAGGTTCAGCCCGGCGGACGAGCCGTCCGGGGCGAGCACCTTCGCCTCCAGGCGGGTCAACACCCGCAGCGTCTGCGCGTTGCCCTCGAAGCCGCCGCACGGCGTGGCGAGCAGATCCAGCGCAGCCTCGCCGTTGTGCCCGAACGGCGGGTGCCCGAGATCGTGCGCGAGCCCCGCGACGTCCACCACGTCCGGGTCGCAGCCCAGCCGGGCACCCATTTCCCGGGCGATCTGGGCCACCTCCAACGAGTGCGTCAGCCGCGTACGCAGGAAGTCGTCAGTGCCGGCGGTGTGCACCTGGGTCTTGGTGGCCAGCCGGCGAAACGCCGCCGAGTGCAGCACCCGGGCCCGGTCGCGCTCGTACGGCGACCGACGATGGCCGGTGTCCTTGGGCGGCTCCTCGACCAACCGCGCGTCCGCCGCCCCCGGTTCACTCCTCGCGTTCACGGAGGACGCAGAACTCGTTGCCTTCCGGATCACTCAGCACCGTCCAGTCGACGTCGCCCTGACCGATGTCGACGTGCCGGGCGCCCATGTCGACCAGGCGCTCGACCTCAGCCTCCTGGTTGGCGGGGCGCAGGTCGAGGTGCAGCCGGTTCTTGCGCTCCTTGCCCTCGGCCACCGGGCCGAAGAACAGGGCGGGCAACTGGTCCGGGGACTGGCGGATCTCCACGCCGCTCGGAGTCTCGGTGACGACCTGATAGCCGAGCGCCTCGGCCCACCAACGGGCCAGCCGGGCCGGATCGCGGGCGTCGACAGTCAGGCTCTCCCAGACACTGGTCATGCAGTCACCTCTTCCCGTTCGACGCGGCGCCCAATCGGCCGTGTGCGAGCGAGCCAAGATTACGCCCGCCACCACTGCCCGACCCGCTCACGACGCATCGACGAAGGGCACACAACCACCGATTGGCCCGCAGTTGCCGACCGATCGCCGAGGGTTACGGGCTCGCGGCCGGAAGTCGCCACCGGTAGCGTTCCCAGCGCGGAACGTAACCAGCCGACTGACACGCAGAGCCGACCGGTGAGGGGTAACGCTCGTGGACGCAGACACGGTGATGGGAACGGAGCTACGCGGCCTGCGCCAGCGACGACCCGACATCGCCGGCACGGTGCTCGCGGGCACCGAC
This sequence comes from Micromonospora saelicesensis, assembly GCF_900091575.1. Lineage (GTDB taxonomy): Bacteria > Actinomycetota > Actinomycetes > Mycobacteriales > Micromonosporaceae > Micromonospora > Micromonospora saelicesensis. The sequence goes on along the minus strand of NZ_FMCR01000010.1, from coordinate 6,004 downwards.
GGCCTGCTCATCTCCAGCGACCTACCCAGCACCGACGCCACCCATCTCGCCGCGCTCGCCGCCGCGAGTTTCGGGCTCGGGCACCGGGTGGCCGACACCGTCCGCCACGGTGAGTTCCGGGAGTCGGTCGTGTGCACCACCGCAGGCTGCGTGGTCACCTACCCGGCCGGGCGCAGCGCCCTGCTGACCCTCGTCACCATGTCGGCGGCGGGGGACCTGGAGGGGCTGCACGAGGAGGCGCGGGCGGTGGCCCGCCGGGCGGGGTCGTTCCTGGACGTTCGCGGCGGAGGCGTCCGCGCGACCTCCGTACCGGACGCGCACGCCCCGCTGGCCACGCGTACCCCGATGGCGACCCTGCCGGCGCAGTTGCGCCGCTCGTCCCGACCCACCTGGCGTCGCCCGCCGATCTGAGCGCCGGCGGCGGCCGGGTGACCAGGCCGCCGCCGGCGTGCGTCAGCGGCTGTCCGACCCGCCGGTCTCCACGACCGCCCGGCCGGCCTCCAACCGGGCCACCGGCACCCGGAACGGCGAGCAGGACACGTAGTCCAGGCCGACCTCGTGGAAGAAGTGCACCGAGTCCGGGTCGCCACCGTGCTCACCGCAGACGCCGAGCTTCAGCCCGGGCCGGGCGGCCCGACCCTCCTCGGCGGCGATCCGCACCAGCCGACCGACGCCGTCGCGGTCGATCGACTCGAACGGCGAGATGCCGAAGATGCCCAACTCCAGGTAGCGCCAGAAGAACGCGCCCTCGACGTCGTCGCGGGAGAAGCCCCAGCCCATCTGGGTCAGGTCGTTGGTGCCGAAGGAGAAGAACTCGGCGGCCTCGGCGATCTGCCCGGCGGTCAGCGCCGCCCGGGGCACCTCGATCATGGTGCCGATCAGCACCTCGACGCCGCTGTCCCCGACCACCTCGGCGATGATCTTCTCGGCCTCGGCGCGGACCGTCTCCAACTCCTGCACGGCTCCGACCAGCGGCACCATGATCTCCGGTTTCGCCACCCCGCCGCCGCGGGCACAGCTGACGGCCGCCTCGGCGATGGCCCGGACCTGCATCGCGAACAGGCCGGGGATGACCAGGCCGAGGCGTACGCCCCGCAGCCCGAGCATCGGGTTCTCCTCGTGCATCCGCCGGACGGCGGCGAGCAGTGCCTCCTCCTTGGCCACGTCCTCGCCGCGTTCCTGGGCGACCGCCACGTTGACGGCGAGCTGCTCCAGCGGCGGCAGGAACTCGTGCAACGGCGGGTCGATGAGCCGGACAGTGACCGGCAGGCCGTCCATCTCGCGGAAGATCTCCTCGAAGTCGGCCCGCTGCAACGGCAGCAGCGCCGCCAGCGCCGCCTCCCGCTCGCCCGGGGCCCGGGCCAGGATCAGCCGCTCGACCAGCTCCCGCCGGTCACCGAGGAACATGTGCTCGGTGCGGCACAGACCGATGCCCTCGGCGCCGAAGCGCCGGGCCCGCGCGGCGTCCGCGCCGGTGTCGGCGTTCGTGCGGACCGCCAGCCGCCGCTTCCCGTCGGCGTGCGTCATGATCCGGTGTACGGCCCGGACCAGCGCGTTGTCGATGTGCTCGGGGTCGAGGCTGCCCTCGAAGTACTGCACGACCTCGGAGGGCATGACCGGCACCTCGCCGAGATAGACCTTGCCGGTGGTGCCGTCGATGGACACCACGTCGCCCTCGGTGACGGTCTGCCCGGCGACGGTGAACCGCTTCGCCGGCACGTTCACCTCGATCTCGTCGGCACCGGAGACGCAGGTCTTGCCCATGCCCCGGGCCACCACCGCGGCGTGGCTGGTCTTGCCGCCGCGCGAGGTGAGGATGCCCTGGGCGGCGATCATGCCGTTCAGGTCGTCCGGGTTGGTCTCCCGGCGCACCAGGATCACCGACTTGCCCTCGGCGGCCAGCTCGACGGCTCGGGCGGAGGTGAAGACCACAGTGCCGGACGCCGCGCCGGGCGACGCGCCGATGCCCTTGGCGACCGCTTGGAACTCGTGGTCGAGCTGGAAGCGCGGGAACATCAGCTGGGCCAGCTGCGCGCCGTTGACCCGGTGCAGCGCCTCGTCCAGGTCGATCAGACCCTCGTCGACGAGTTGCCCGGCGATGACGAACGCGGCGGCGGCGGTGCGCTTACCGACCCGGGTCTGCAGCATCCACAGCTTGCCGCGTTCGATGGTGAACTCGATGTCGCAGAGGTCCTTGTAGTGCTCCTCCAGCCGGGCCATGATGCCGAGCAGCTCGTCGTAGGAGGTCTTGTCGAGCTGCTCCAACTCCTGCAACGGCACCGTGTTGCGGATGCCGGCGACCACGTCCTCACCCTGGGCGTTGGCCAGGTAGTCGCCGTAGATGCCCTGCGCGCCGCTGGCCGGGTCACGGGTGAAAGCGACCCCGGTGCCGGAGTCGGGCCCGAGGTTGCCGAAGACCATGGTCACCACGTTGACCGCGGTGCCGAGGTCGGCCGGGATGCGCTCCTGGCGGCGGTAGAGCACCGCGCGCTCGGCGTTCCACGACTCGAAGACCGCCCGGATCGCCAGGTCGAGCTGTTCGCGTGGCTGCTGCGGGAACTCCCGACCGGTGTGCTTCAAGAAGATCTTCTTGTACGCGTCGACCAGCCCGCGCAGGTCAGCGGCGTCCAGATCCAGGTCGTCGTGGGTGCCCTTGGCGTGCTTGGCCTCGTCGAGCGCGTGCTCGAACTCCTCGCCCGGCACCTCGCAGACGGTCTTGCCGAACATCTGGATGAGTCGCCGGTAGGAGTCCCAGGCGAACCTGTCGTTGCCCCCCGCCTGTGCGGAGAGCCCGACCACGCTCTGGTCGTTGAGACCGACGTTGAGGACGGTCTCCATCATGCCGGGCATGGAGAACTTGGCACCGGAGCGGACGGAGACCAGCAGCGGGTCCTGCGGGTCGCCGAGGCGCTTGCCCATCTCGCGCTCCAGCGCTTCCAGGTGCGCCTCGATCTGGCCGGCGAGCCCGTCCGGCTCCCGTCCCGTCGCGAGGTAGGCCTGGCACGCCTCGGTGGTGATGGTGAAGCCGGGCGGGACGGGCAGGCCCAGGTTGGTCATCTCGGCGAGGTTTGCCCCCTTGCCGCCGAGCAGGTCCTTGAGTTCCTTGTTGCCCTCGGAGAAGTCGTAGACGTACTTGTGATCGACGGTCTCTTGCGCTGCCACCAGAGCCTCCACAACACACGCGCCGGATTGACACTTAACGAAGGTTCAGTTTTCTTCTTCCCCGGGACGGACCGCCGGTAATCCCGGGGTCAACGTCGATCGGTGGGCGAAGGTTAAGCGAACATCGAGTGACCTGGGACCGTTCGGTGACAATTGGCACAGCCATCACGACTATCCGTGTTCGTACCGGTTTTTGGGAACGCTTCCATGCGCACCATCACGCATCCCGGCCGAGCGTCGTACGCTTGACGCCACGCCAGCCGGTGAACCTCACTTTTGCCATAACCGACGCGAATACACCCCCCGGAGTCGCCGCCGTGTCGACCACCCCCTCCCCCGGCCCCACCGCCGTTCCCACGCCGCTCTCCGCGGGGGAACCGGACGCGGCCACGCTGGCCCGCATGCCGCTCTCCGCGCGGGAACCGGACGCGGCCACGCTGGCCCGCACGGCCGAGCAGACCGCTGGCGCATTGCTCGCCCCAGCGGCCCCGCACCGGCTGGCCGACGTCGTGCCCGCCCCACAGCACGTCCAGCCGGACCCGACCGCCGACTGGGTTCTCCCGGCCGAAGCGGTCATCGTGTCCAGCGCCGACCCCGCCGCGCTGGCGGTCGCCGAGCAGCTCGCCCAACTCCTGCGTCCGGCCACCGGCTACCCGCTGCCGGTCACCGACGCCACCGCGCCGGAGCCCGCCGGTGGCATCGCGCTGGTGCTCGACGACAGCGCCGACCTCGGCGCGGAGGGCTACAGCGCCGACCTCGGTGCGGAGGGCTACAGCGCCGACCTCGGTGCGGAGGGCTACCGCCTCGACATCGCCACCGACGGGGTACGCGTCACGGCCGCCACCGCCGCCGGCCTCTTCCACGGCGTACAGACGCTGCGCCAACTGTTGCCGGCGGCGATCGAGAGCCCCAGCCCGGTCACCGAACGTTGGGCGCTGCCCAGCGGGACCATCACCGACGCACCCCGGTTCCCCTACCGGGGCGCGATGCTCGACGTCGCGCGGCACTTCTTCACCGTCGAGGACGTGCTGCGGGTGGTCGACCACCTGGCCCGCTACAAGCTCAACCACCTGCACCTGCACCTCACCGACGACCAGGGCTGGCGGATCGCCGTCGACTCCTGGCCGAAGCTGACCACCGTCGGCGGGGCGACCGAGGTCGGCGGCGGCCCCGGCGGGCACTACACGAAGGCCGACTACCAGCGGATCGTCTCCTACGCGGCCGCCCGCCACATCACCGTCGTCCCGGAGATCGACCTCCCGGGGCACACCAACTCGGCGCTGGTCGCGTACCCGGAGCTGGCACCGGACAAGATCGCACCGCCGCCGTACACCGGCACCGAGGTCGGCTTCAGCTACGTCGACCCGGCCGACGAGCGGACGTACGACTTCGTCGCCGACGTGCTGGGCGAGGTGGCCGCGCTCACCCCCGGCCCCTGGCTGCACATCGGCGGCGACGAGGCGTTCAAGGTGAAGGGCGAGGTCTACACCGGCTTCGTCGAGCGGGTCCAGCGCATCGTGGCCGACCTCGGCAAGACCGTCGTCGGCTGGCACCAGCTCGCACCCGCCGCCCACCTCGACGGGCGGGTCCTGCAGTGGTGGGGCACGAACGGCGAAGACCTCACCACCGTCGACGCCGTACGCCGGGGCGCCCGACTGATCGTCTCTCCCGGCAACCACGCCTACCTGGACATGAAGTACGCCCCGGACACCCCGATCGGGCACGACTGGGCCGGCCTCATCGACGTACGAAAGGCGTACGACTGGGATCCGGGTACGCACATCGCCGACGTACCCGCCGAGGCGGTTCTCGGTGTGGAGGCCCCGCTCTGGACCGAATCGGTCACCTCGCTGGCCGACATCGAACTCCTGCTCCTGCCCCGCCTCCCGGCCATCGCCGAGTTGGGCTGGTCCACCCGGGCGACCCACGACTGGGCCGACTTCCGCGACCGCCTCGCCGGCCAGGGCCCGCGCTGGACGACGGCCGGGATCACCTTCCACCGCGCGCCCGAGATCCCCTGGCCCACCGCTCCGACCATCCCGACACAGCGCAACATGCCCCAAACCGACACCGCCACGCCCTGATCCCCCGGCTCAGCCCGTCCTGCCCGGTGCTCAACTCCGGGCAGGACGGGTCCACACGGCGCCTACCTGAGGCCGGCCCTGTCCGCACGGCACCCCACCCGAGGCCGACCCTGTCCGCACGGCACCCCACCCGAGGCCGACCCGATCCACGCAGCGCCCACCCGAAGCCGACCCGATCCACGCAGCGCCCTACCCGAGGCCGACCCGATCCACGCAGCGCCCTACCCGAGGCCGACCCAATCCACGCGGTGACGTGCCACCGCGTCGGCTCGGCCCAGGCGCGCCAACGGCGCAGGCCGGAGATGGCCGACCATTTCACGCTGGCTGCCTCGCCCGCCCCTTGATGGGCGGTCGCGCCCCCATGATCGTGCTCGATCCTGGATGTAGTGGCCTCGTCGCGCGGGGAGGGGCCTGTTTCCTGGATCAAGCACGATCTTGCGGGACGCGAGGTTCCGTACGGCGCGCTTCCGACCGATCAGCGCCACATTCTGCCCGCCCTCGGACCGCCCCTTGGCGCGCGAACGGCGCAGACCGGCATGATCCACTCGGCTTTCATGAAGTCGGGGCATCCTCGGCGCCCGGACACCGCGACTTTCAGGAACCCGAGTGGATCACGCCGCCCTGGCCTCCGTGTCGGGTTCGCCAGCCGGGCAGGGTGGTGTTTTGTCGGGTTGCGTGTCGGCTGTCGGGTGGTCGGGGCCACCCCGGCGGCGGAATCGGCGGCCGGGCCGGGTCGTTATACCTGGCAGACCACCGCA
>NZ_FMCR01000005.1 GCF_900091575.1 Micromonospora saelicesensis | reverse complement strand
CCGGTCGACCACTACGCCGACCTGCGTGACTCGATCGTGCGCCGCCTCGTCGACACCGGCTTCAACGTCGAACGCTCACACCACGAGGTCGGCACCGCCGGCCAGTCTGAGATCAACTACTGGTTCTCCACCCTGCTGCACGCCGGTGACCAGCTCCAACTGTTCAAGTACATCGTGAAGAACGAGGCCTGGGCCAACGGTAAGACCGCCACGTTCATGCCCAAGCCGCTGTTCGGCGACAACGGCTCCGGCATGCACACCCACCAGAGCCTCTGGCTCAACGGCGAGCCGCTGTTCTACGACGAGACCGGCTACGCCGGCCTGTCCGACATGGCCCGCTGGTACATCGGCGGTCTGCTGCACCACGCGCCGTCGCTGCTGGCCTTCACCAACCCGACGATCAACTCGTACCGCCGCCTGGTGCCGGGCTTCGAGGCGCCGGTCAACCTGGTCTACTCGCAGCGCAACCGGTCGGCCTGCACCCGCATCCCGGTCACCGGCGCGAACCCGAAGGCCAAGCGCGTCGAGTTCCGCGTCCCGGACCCGTCGGCCAACGTCTACCTGGCCTTCTCGGCCATGATGATGGCCGGCCTCGACGGCATCAAGAGCAAGATCGAGCCCCCGACGCCGATCGACAAGGACCTCTACGACCTCCCACCCGAGGAGTGGGGCGACGTCAAGCAGGTCCCCGGCTCCCTCGCGCAGGCGTTGGACTCCCTGGCTCACGACCACGACTACCTGCTCGCGGGCGGCGTCTTCTCCCCGGACCTGATCTCCACCTGGGTCTACTGGAAGCGCGCCAACGAGGTCGAGCCCATGGCGCTACGCCCGACCCCGCACGAGTTCGCCCTCTATTTCGACTGCTGAACTCGACGTACGGCAGGTCGCCGTGCCGCGCCAGCGCCGGCGAGACAGTTACGAGCAGTTCCTTCAGCCGCGCGGCTGACGGCTAGCCGAGAGTGCCGCTGGCGCGCGCCGCGATGCGGATGGTGGTGCCTGCGGGTCCGCTGTCGACGAGGAGGTAGTCGGCCATCTGCCCGACCACCCACAGGCCCATTCCTCCCGTATCGGACAGGGGCGGTCGCTCGGCGGGCGGAACGTAGCGAGCGGTGTTGAACCCCCGCCCCTGGTCGCTGACCTCACAGGTGAGCCGGCGGTCCAGGAGCAGGCGTAGGTCACCGCTGCCGCCCCCGTGCCGAACCACGTTGATCATCAGTTCGTTGACCGCGATGACCCAGTTCTCGATGTCGTCGTGGTCGAGGCCGCACCGGCGACTGACGGCCTCAACCTCGTGTCGGACGCGGTTGAGGTCGGCGAGGGTGAATGACGTCGAGAGCAGGGGTTTCCTGGCGGTGGGGGCATGGTGGTCGAGCGGCGGGTTCACCATCGATTCCCCTCCCTGTCGGACGTGAAGCCGGTGACCTTGCCGGTGGCATTGGGGTGGACAGCGTCCCGGAACGGGTTCACCAGTCGACCATTGCATCAATGTGACTTGGGAAGGTACCCCACGTCGGAGGCACGACACTGTTGATCTCGCTCCTGACGTGCCGTCGGCGGCGTGCCGGCGTCTAGGCTGCTTGAGTGGCTGATGCGGAGGTGGTGACGAACGAGGAGCGGCTGCGACGTATCGAGGCGATCACCGATGCTGCCCTCTCGGGGCTGAACGTCGCCGAGTTGCTCGACGAGCTACTTGAGCGGGTCCGGGACCTGCTCAAGGTCGACACCGCCACCATCCTCCTGCTGGACGACCACACCGGCGAGCTCGTCGCGACAGCGGCCAAGGGCCTGGAGGAGGAAGTACGTCGAGGTTTCCGCGTCCGGGTCGGACGCGGCTTCGCCGGACGAGTGGCGGCGACACGCGCGCCGGTCACGATCCATGACGTCACGCCCGACGATGTGGTCAATCCCATCCTGCTCGCCACGGGCGTACGTGCCCTGCTGGGTGTGCCCATGCTCGCCAACGGCAGCCTCGTCGGCGTACTACACGTCGGCTCCCTGGCCCTGCGGCGGTTCGGCCCGGAAGACGTGAAGCTGTTGCAGCTCGTTGCCGATCGCGCCAGCCTCGCAGGTCAGGCTCGAGCGCAGGTCCTCGACCGGCAGGCGGCGCTTGCCCTGCAACACAGCCTGCTGCCCGGCCGACTACCCGACATCCCCGGCCTGGACCTGGCCGCCCGGTACGTGCCCGGCCACGACCTGGGCATCGGCGGCGACTGGTATGACGTGTTCACGTTGCCCTCGGGCTGGTTGGGCGCCGTCATCGGTGATGTCTCCGGCCACGGGCTGCCCTCCGCCGTCGTCATGGGACGCATCCGCAGCGCGCTACGCGCCTACGCGCTCGATTCCGACGATCCCGCCGTGGCGCTGACCTCCCTCGACCGCAAGATCCACCACTTCGAGGCGGGCACTCTCACCACCGCCGTCTACGCCCTGATTGCACCCGACCGCACGACGGTGCACCTCTCCTCCGCAGGCCATCTGCCACCGCTGCTGGCTGTCCCCGGCCATCCCACCCAGCCTGTCAACCTGACGGTGGACCGGCCCCTCGGCGTGGGCCGACCATCAACCAGTCGCCGCACCACCGTCCTGGACCTACCGCCGGGCGCGGCGCTCGTCTTCTACACCGACGGACTGGTCGAACGTCGCAATGAGCTGATCGATACCGGCATCGGGCGCCTCGCCGGCGCCGTGCGGTCCGGGCCAGCCGAGGCGTTGTGCGACCACATCATGGTCACCACCGCGGAAGAGCACCCTACGGACGACATCGCTCTGCTGGTCATCCGCCGCCAACCACCATCGGATCAAGCCGCTGGGGCAGCTGATTCGGATGTACTGCGATAACCGACGGCTATCGCGCCGTTGTCGGATCGGTCAACGCCTGCAACCGCAGCGCGGCCGGAGCCAACGTGCTCGGAGGAGCGCGCATCGGGTCGGCTGGCTGTGCTGGGCGCGAACGACAGGGTCCTGCGACTCCTGCGGATCAGTGGGCTCAGCCGGCTGCTCGGATGATGCGTAAGTTGACCCGGATGGGGCACTGGACCATCGACTGTCGAAGGAGATTTCTCATGGCGAAGCCACCGTATTCACCGCCGGGATCCCGACGGGAAGTACGCGGCGCGCTCGCGGATGGTCTGGTCGGTCTCGCCGAAACCCCGAATGACGCCTCATTGATCGATGATCTGTTGCAGCGGATCGTGCAGTTGACCGCTGACCTCGTAGCCCCGGTGAGTTATGCGTCGGTCACACGGACGCGCGACGGCGCGCCGACAACGGTCGCCATGAGCAGCGAGATCGCACTCGCTGTCGACCTCGCCCAGTACGCCGACCAGACCGGGCCGTGCCTGGACGCGCTCGACGTCGGTGTGCCCGTCGCCGTGCCGGACATCGCGGCGACAATGGCCTGGCCCAGGTTCCGCGAGGCGGCGCTGGGCCTGGGTCTGCGGGCATCGCTGTCCATCCCGCTGTTCGCCGGTGCCGGCGTGCCCGTCGCCGCGCTCAACCTCTACGGCCATGATCCCGACATGATGGCACCGCTGACCGACCGGATCTGGACGGTGTACGACCCGGAGCGCACCCGCACCGGAGCCTCCGATCCGCCGTCGTCGGATCCGGGCACCGAGGAACTCGTCAGCGGACTCATCGAGGCCTTCGCCGTGCGTGCCGTGATCCAGCAGGCCCTCGGCATGATCATGCACCAGCGGCACAGCACGGCCGAGGAGGCCTACCTGATCCTGCGGGTCAAGGCGGCCGAGACCGGTAGATCGCTCATCGAGACCGCGACCTCCACCAGACAGCACGATGACAGGCCCATACCCGGAAGCTAGGGCGCTGGACCAGCTGCCAAGATCACACCCTGATCGCCACCCTGCCGTTCCGGCATCACGGCGAGGGCGCCGTCGGCCCTGCGGCGGCCGGACCCACCGACCGCCGCAGGTCACCGGCCCGCCCCTCACGGGATGGCAGTGAGCTGCACCCTCAGCTTGGCCAGCGCACGGGTCAGCAGTCGGGAGACGTGCATCTGTGACACCCCGATCTGCTCGGCGATGCTCTGCTGGGTCAGGTTGCCGTGAAAGCGAAGTGCGATGACCCTCCGTTCCCGGTCGTCAAGGATCGCCACCGCCGACGTGAGAGCCACTTTCAGCTCGGCCAGGGCGAGTTCGTTGTCGTCGCCGCCGAGAGTGTCGCCCAGTTCCCTGGAGGTCGTGCCATCGCCGAACGGGGTGGACAGTGAGACCGCGTTGTAGGCGCGGGCGCCTTCCAGCCCTTCGAGGATCTCCTCCTCCGTGAGGTCCAGGTGTCGGGCGATGTCGGCGACGGTCGGCGAGCGGCCCAGCAGCTGGGTGAGGCTGTTGTTGGCCTCGCCGATGGCCATCCGCCGCTCCTGCAGCCGCCGGGGAACGCGGACGTCCCAGGTGCGGTCACGGAAGTGACGCTTGATCTCCCCCACGATGGTGGGGACCGCGAAGCTGACGAATTCGATTCCACGGGACGGGTCGAACCTGTCGATCGCGTTGATCAGCCCCAGTGCCGCCGTCTGGGTCAGGTCCTCGTTCGGCTCGCCGCGGCCGTTGTAGCGCCGGGCGAGGTGATGGGCCAGCGGAAGCCAGGCCTCGATGGCCCGGGCGCGGGCGGCGGGCCTGGACGGGTGGCCAGCCGGCAGCGCGACCATCACGGCGAGGAGGTGACTGGCCGGCGACTCAGGTGTGGTGCTGCGGTCAGCCAGGCTGTTCGTCTGTGCAGGCCGGCCTGTCGAAGTGATGGTCATGGTTCCTCCGCTGTCCGGTGTGGGCGTCGTCGCGACCCCCGCGTGGGGAGGTCGCGTCGTGCTCAGACCGGGCGAGTCGCCAGCCGTCTGCAAACCTGTATCAATGGACATCAGGTGGGCCTTCACGGCCGCTGCGGTTGCTGGCTCGTCGGGTCACGTGCGGACCTCCCGAGACTCGGGATCGTGTCGGGCACGTGGCTTGACCCAGAGAAGAGCCTAGAACGGTCGGTGAAGTTCTGCCACTGGACCGCAACCGCGCCGGCCGCCCGGCGCCGACACGAAACCGCGGCGCCGGCACGCGGGCTGCGGTGGGTGTCGCTCCACTCCGACAGGCTGAGTCGCCGCTCACCCAGCTCCCGCCGGTACAGCGAGGGACGCGCCGCCCACTGGCTGCTCCTGCTCGCCGCCGACCGCGTGGACGTGGTCGAGGGCACCTTGGCGTCGTTCCTGACCCGCCATCCTGACAATCCGATCACCGAGACCGGCGTCCTGAGCGAGTTCACGCACCACGGGCTATCGTCACGCCTGCGCGGCAAGCGGGTCGATCGCGTACACCACCCACTCGACCCGGTCCTCGTCGCCGCACCCTGGGTGTTGGCCGCGGGGGTCGCCTACCTGGCCCTCCGCCGGGTCGCCGGCCGCACGAAGACCTAGGTCGGCAACGTCCCCGGCGAGTGGGCGCTCTTCGACCTCGATCCACGGTTGAACGTCCTCGGTCGTCGGCGGCCGACATGGCACGATGACCATGTCCTGCGCCGCCGGTGGCCGGGCACGACGCTGATGGAGTCGGGATGTCAGAGCTGGCCGGCCCGCCGGTGCCAGGGTTGACGAAACTGTGGACGCACGACCCGGTCACCGCCGGCCCGTATCGCCTGGTCGGGCGATTGGGGGCGGGTGGGCAGGGGGTCGTCTATCTCGGCGAGGACGACGCCGGTGACCGGGTCGCGGTCAAGATGGTCAACGTCGATCTGAGTGATCCACGGGCGCGGTCGCAGTTCGTCAAGGAGATCGCCGCCGCCCGCCGGGTCGCTCCGTTCTGCACCGCGCAGGTGCTCTTCGCCGAGGTGGATGGCGAGCGGCCCTACGTGGTCAGCGAGTTCATCGAGGGCCTGACCCTGCACCGGCACGTCCGCGAGCGTGGTCCGGTGACCGGTAACGCTCTGCACCGGCTCGCGGTCGGCACCGTCACGGCGCTGGCGGCGATCCACAGTGCCGGGGTGGTGCACTGCGATCTGAAGCCGGACAACGTCGTGCTGGGCCAGGACGGTCCTCGGGTGATCGACTTCGGTATCGCTCGGGCGCTGGGCAACACCGAGACGGCGTCCAGCCGGGTCATGGGGACCACCGCGTACATGGCGCCGGAGCGGTTCCGCGACGACGCGATCGGTCCACCCTGCGACGTCTTCGCCTGGGCGGCCACGATCGCCTTCGCCGCCGGTGGTCGGCCGCCTTTCGGCAGCGATTCGCTCTTCGCCGTGATGCACCGGGTGCTGCACGATCCGCCCGACCTGCCGGCGATGCCTCCCGTTCTGGACGAGCTGATCCGGGAGTGCCTGGCCAAGGATCCGGCGGACCGGCCGGCTGCCGAGCGCGTGTTGGTGCGGCTGCTTCGGCAGGACGGCAGGGTCACCGAGCCGCTACGTCGGGAGAGCCTGCTCGAGGTCGGCAACGAGACCGCGGGCGCGCCGACGCCGGACCAACCGCTCCCCCAGATCACGCCGACGGCGCCGCAACCGGGCGCGACGCAGGTTCCGGCCCGGCCGACGGTGCCGACCCAGGCCCGACCGGTTCAGCCGGCGCACCTGCCGGTGCAGACCCAGCCGACGCACCTGCCACCGACGGAGCCCGGCGTTGGTGCTGTAGGAGGCGGCACGTCGCGGCGACTGCATAGTGAGGCCCTTGACGCCTGGGGCATCTCGACCGCGCTCTTCCTGGGTTCGGTTGGCGCCGCCGCCGGCTACGTCGCGTCGAGCGCGGTCGGCCCGGCCGCCGCGGTCGGCGCGGTCGCCTTCGTCGTGGTCTACGTGGTTCGACTGCTGGTCGCGACGGCCCTCGGGAGACGGTCCGACCGCGGGTGACCGGCGCCCTGGGGTCGAGGTCGCCGACTGGCGCCGGATCGATAGGTTGACTGCCACCAGCCGCCCGCCGAGGAGGACGTCCCGATGGCCCCACCCGCTACGCGTACGCGGCAGTGGTTGCCGTACAGCGCCGCCGTCACCGCCGGGCTGGTGGTCATCGCCGGGGCGTTCGTGTTCGTCCGGCAGCGCGAAGCGGGCAGAGACTGCGCCACCATCCTCCAGGTCAACTCCTCGACGGAGAAGGCGGCTCTGCTGGTCGACCTGGCCGAGCGTTACAACCGCAGCGACCGATCGATCAAGGGCGGCGGCTGCGCCCAGGTGCACGTCAGCGCGTTGAACTCGGGCAAGGCCACCGAGGCCTTGGCCACCGGCTGGACCCACACCGGCCTGCCGCAACCACAGGTCTGGCTGCCGACGTCGAGCCTGTGGACCGGCCAGCTCCGGCTGCTCGACGAAGCCGCCGGGCGGGAGCTGCAGACTCCGGACCAGTACCCGTCGATCGCCAACAGCCCGCTGGTGATCGCGATGCCGCAGCCCAAGGCCGAACTGGTACGCAAGCAAGGACCGCTGGGCTGGGGAGAGATCCTGGACCTCTCCGGGCGGGACGGGTGGGCGGGCTTCGGCAAGCCGGAGTGGGGCCGCTTCACCTTCGGCAAGGACAACCCGAACCTGTCCACCTCCGGGCTGGCGGCGACCATCGCCACCTACTACGCGGCGGTGCAACGGGCCAGTGACCTGACCCAGTCCGACCTGGCAGACCCGGAGGTCACCCAGTTCGTCCGCCGGATCGAGGCCAACGTGTCGCACTACAGCGACGACTCGGTGGACCTGCTGCGCAGCCTCGCCGAGGCGGACCTGGCCGGCGGGGCGGGTAGCACGGACGACATGAGTGCCATCGTCCTGCAGGAGGAGCTGGTGGACCTCTACAACACCGGCGCGCTGAGCCCTCGGCAGGAAGGGCAGGAGCGGGGCCGCCGGCCGAACGTCCCGCTGGTCGCCATCCATCCTAAGGAGGGCACGTTCAACCTGGACCACCCGTTCGTCGTGCTGCCCTCCGCCGATGAGCGGCAGCGCGCGGCGGCAGCCGACTTCCAGAAATTCCTGACCGAGGACACCCAGCAGGAGAGATTTGCCCGCCTCGGCTTCCGGGATCATGAGCGCCGCGCCTCGGCGGAGTTGCTTGCCAGCGTCGGCGCCGAACCCACCGGCGGGCTGAGCTACTTCGAGCCGCCGGAGCCACAGGTGGTCGGCGCGATGCTGGACGGCTGGCGCACACTCCGCAAGAAGGCCAACATCCTGATCGCCCTGGACACCTCTGGGTCCATGCTGGCCAAGGTCGGCACCCGTACCCGTTTCCAGGTGGCCTCGGCAGCGGCGGGCAAGGGCCTCGCCCTGCTCAACACCGAAGACCGGGTGGGGCTCTGGTCGTTCTCCTCGGAGACGCAGCAGCAGCCGAAGAGCCCCTATCGGCAGGAGGTACCTCTCGGCGGGTTCGATCAGAAGCGGATCAACAGCAAGATCGCCGGCCTGGAGGTCGCGGGCAGCACCGCGCTCTACGCGACGATCCGGGCCGCACACCGAGAACTGCTCGACCGGTACGACCCGCAGCGGATCAACGCGATAGTGGTGCTGACCGACGGCAAGAACGAGTACAACAAGGACAACGACCTGGCCCGGTTGCTCGCCGAGGTCGCCCTGGACCCGCGGCGTCCGGTGAAGGTGTTCTGCATCGCCTTCGACCGGGAGTCGGACTTCGCCACCCTGGACCGGATCGCGAAGGCGTCCTCGGGCAAGGCCTTCGACGCCACCGATCCCGCGAAGATCGACGAGGCGTTCGTGAAGCTTGTCAGCAGCTTCTGACGCTCTGCCGGCTGGCATTGAGGCGTCCCGGCCGACAGCTACGGGCTGACAGACCCATGGGGGCAGGCGCTCGACCTGCCCCCACCCGCCCTGCCGTCAGACCAGTCGGCGGCGGACCCACCAGAGGGAGAACAGGGACAGCGCGACGGTCAACGCGAACAGCACGCCGAACTCCCGCCATTGCAGGTCCCAGAACTTCGAGCCGGGCACGTAGCTCACCTTCAGGCTGAGGTTCTGCTCCCCCAGCCATCTCTGGCACGCCTCGCGCCCCCCGGATGCCCTCGGACCGCACTGGGTCATGTCGGCCGGACCAGTGAACTCCGCTCCGGTCGAGGTGATCGTGGTGCTCGACACGATCCAGTCACCCCTACGGTCGGGCTCGACATGGACCGTCATCCGCCCGGTGTCGGGGCTCATCGAGATCCCGAAATCACCGTCGAAGTGCAGGGGGCTCACCGTGGTGACCGGCTGGGCCAGCCAGGGGCGCACCACGAACGGGGCGGCGATCTGCAGGCTGATCACCACCAGCAGGGTCACCGCCATCGCGGCGAGAGTCCGCCGCAGCAGCAGCCCGGTGGCGACACCCACCACGAAGGCCAGCGTCGCGTAGCCAACCGGCACAATCCCCCGGGCCGCGAACACCAGCGGGTTCATCCGGTCCGCCGAGGCCCCGTCGATCGGCTGTGCCCACTCGGTCAGCACCAGGCTGAGCAGGCCGGCACCGAGCGCGGCGGCACCGCAGCCAGCCGCCAGTTTGACCAGCAGCCAGCGGCCGCGGCTGACGGACTGACTGAAGACCATGCGGTATGTGCCGGACTCCAACTCCCGGGCCACCAGGGGCGCGCCCCAGAAGATGCCCACCAGGGCAGGTAGCAGGTACAGGGCCCCGATGGCGGCGATGTGGAACTCACTCGCCCATCCCGGTTGCAGCGCCTGGAGGAACGCCTCGCCGGCGGCACGACAGGCATCGCCCTGGCAGCCGGTGTATCCGGTCTCTCTGGCCAGCTGCGTCACCTCCGACCAGGTCAGCGCCAGACCGCCCAGGAGCGCCAGCAACAGGGTGCCGGTGGCCAGGGCCGGGGTCCGGAACTGCCGCCAGGTCATCCAGATCATCGTTGTCCCTCCAGAACCCGGTCCGGCCCGTCGCCGGTGGCACCGCTCATGTACGCCAGCACGATGTCCTCCAGGTCCAGCCGGTCGACCTGCCAGGACGGGTCGACGATCGGCGCGGTGCTGCGCACCACCAGGGTCGACTGCACCTCGGTGTGACTCTGCTCGACCAGGGCTCGCCCGGCACCCAGGTCGGCGGTGTCGCGCCGCCGCCCGACCAGACGGTGGTGAGTGGCGAGCAGGTCGTCCACGTCGCCGGCCACCCGCACCCGAGAGGCGACCAGCACGATCAGGTGGTCACAGACCCGTTCCAGGTCGGCGACCAGGTGCGAGGACATCACGATGCTCATGCCCTGCTCTGCAGTCAGCTCCATCAGCCCCTGTAGGAAGTTGCGCCGGGCGAGCGGGTCGAGTGCCGCCACCGGCTCGTCGAGCAGCAGCAGATTGGGGCGCTTCGCCGCAGCGACGGTCAGGGCCAGTTGGGCGCGCTGGCCCCCGGAGAGCTTGCCCGCCTTCTGCGCCGGGTCCAGGCCGACCTGGTCGATCCGCCGCTTGGCGAGCGCAGCGTCCCAGGACGGGTTGAGGTGCGCGCCCATCCGCAGGTGGTCGGCGACGGTCAGGCCGGCGTAGACCGGCGTGTCCTGCGCGACGAACCCGACCTGCGGCGACCCGCTGACCGGCCGCGCGCCGAGCACCTCGATCCGCCCCGCGGTCGGATCGAGCAGCCCACAGGCCAGTTGCAGCAGCGTGGACTTACCGGCGCCGTTCGGCCCGACCAGGCCCACGACGTGGCCGGCCGGAATGTCCAGAGTGCAGTCCTTCAGTGCCGAGCGCCGCCCGTAGCGCTTGGTCAGACCGTCCGCGATCAGGGCGCTAGTCATCCTCGGGCCTCCGAAAATGCCCGAAAGCTGCTGAGGAAGAGCGCCTCGATGCTCTCGTCGTCCAGGCCGGCCTCCCGTGCCTCGGTCAGCCAGCGGGCCAGGCCCTGCCGCAGCGGCTCGTGCTTGCTCAGCGAGTCGCCGACCAGCGTGCGGGTGACGAACGTGCCCAGCCCGGGCCGGGCTATGACCAGGCCCTCGTATTCCAACTCGCGGTAGGCCTTGGACACCGTGTTCGGGTTGATCGCGACCCGGGCCACCACCTCCTTCACGGTGGGCAGCTTGTCGCCTTCGTTCAGGACTCCGAGCCGGAGCGCGTGCCGTACCTGTCGGATGAGCTGCATGTACGGCGCGACCCCGGACCGTGCGTCCAGGTGGAACTCGATCACCTCGCCACCCCATTTCACTAGTTGCCTAGCACAATAGGGCCATCGAAGGTCTGTTAGCTAGCGAATGACGTCACCTCGCACCACGGGTTCTCGGACGACCACCCGTCGAGCCCCGCCAAGGCCCCGGAACGGAGGCAGAGGAACGACGGCAGCCGCCGTTGCGATGGGTCCCTCCGACGTCACTACAGGCCCAGGCCCCGCAGGGTGGGTACCGTCTGGCCCACCCAGGCGAGGTCGGCGTCCTCGCGAGCACCCTGGGTGCGTTGCGTGCCGGCCAGGAACCACAGGAAATAGGTCGTGTAGCCGGGTGCGCTGACCACTGTGTGGTACCCCTCGGGCATCATCTGCATCACGTGGTCACGGATGGTGACGTTCTCCTCGTACCCGTCGTCGGTGTAGACCCGGCTGATGCCGAACCCGTTCGCCGGGTTGACGCGGTAGTAGTACATCTCCTCGTGTGCGGCCTCGGCGGGCAGGTCGTCGACCTTGTGCCGGTGTGGCGGGTAGGTGCTCCAGTTGCCCGAGGGCGTGTAGGTCTCGCCGACGATGAGCCGGCGGGCGGGCAGGTCCGGCTGGGAGACTTCGGTGAGGATCTGGTGATAGGTACGGCCGAAGTTGGCCGCTCCCCAGCGGCCGCTCACGACCTGCTCCGGTGCGATGACATAGGGATCGGTGGCCAGTTCGCTGGGTGCGCTGGGTAGGGCTATCTCCACGGCGGTGACCGCCTCGACGGTCACCGCGGAGCCGGCCGGGATGTAGACGGAGTGCGGCTTGCCGGAGAAGACGTCCGGACGTTGGCCGACCTGCGGGAAGTGGCGGTCGGCGACGGTGAAGCTGGCCGTGCCACCGAGGATGACGGCCAGGATCTCCCGGTCAGCGGACTCGCCGGTCCAGGACTCGCCGGCCGACAGCCGCAGCACTGTGAAGTCCAGCAGTCGACAGGGATTGAAGGGCAGCGTGTTCCGGCCGTCAACGGCGGGAACGGAGCAGTGGTAGCGGTAGTCCATGGTCACCTTTCGGGATGCGGGGCGGAGCGGGTCGGTGCACGGTGGTCACCAGGGGCTGGTCCAGCCCGGAATGGTGGCGCGGGTGAGGGCTTCCAGGTAGAAGTAGTCGCCCCACAGGGTTCCCTCGTCGACGCCGACGCTCTTGGGTTTGTCGTAGACGCCGTGCAGGATCAGCGCGTTCGAGACCGGATGGCCGTCGGTGGAGTAGTGGCCGATGAGCGAGCGCAGGATCTCGGCGGCTGCTGTCCGGTACCGGTCGGCGCTGGCCGTGTCGGTGAGGCCGTCTGCCAATTCGACCAGGCCGCAGGCGGCGATGGCCGCGGCCGAGCTGTCCCGCTCCTGGCCGCTGCCGTCGCCGAACACCAGATCCCAGTACGCGACGTGGTCGTCGGGCAGGTGGGCGAGGAAACGGTCGGCGCAGGTCCTCGCGGCGGTGAGCAGCGCCGGGTCGCCGATGTGCCGGTGGTTGAGGCTGAACCCGTAGATGCCCCATGCCTGCCCGCGCGCCCAGCAGGAGTGGTCGGCGTGGCCCTGTTCGGTTTCCCCGCGTAGCGGCTCGCCGCTAGCCGGGTCCCAGTAGAAGGTGTGGAAGGTGGTGCCGTCCGGGCGCAGGATGTGCTGGCGCAACTGAGCGGTGTGCCGGCGGGCCGCGGCGGCGTAGCGGTCGTCGCCGGTGGTCTGGCTGGCCCAGAAGAGCAGCGGCGTGTTCATGAGGCTGTCGATGATCGTGCGCCCGCGTTGGCGGGGGTCGTTCAGGTCGCCCCAGGCCTGGATGATTCCGGCGGGTTCGAGGACGCGCGTCATCAGGTGGTCGGCGGCGGCGAGAGCTGCGTCCCGGGCCTGTGGGTCGCCGGTACGGCGGGCCGGGGTGACGCAGGCGAGGGTGTAGAGGAACCCGAGGTCGTGGGTGTCCAGGTCGATGCCGTGGGTCATCCGGGCCGCGAAGCTGTCCACATGGGAGAGCGCGGCCCGCAGGTGGCGCTCCGCACCGGTGAGGTCGTGTGCCAGCCAGAGCATGCCGGGCCAGAAGCTGGTGGTCCAGCCGACGTTGGCGCCTTCGGGCTGGCCTCCGCTCGGTGGCCGGAGCGGGTAGCGGTTGGCGACGGTGGTGTCCGCGGGGTACCGGTCGCCAAAGGTGGCGATGTTCGCGTCGACGGTACGTATCGCGGCGGCCACCGCGGCCGCCGTGGCCTCTGCGTCGGAGCTGGGACGGACGTCGGTCGCCGTCATGGATGCTGTTCTCCCTCGTGTGTCCGGTCCGGTGCCGGGCAGGTGTCTCATCGGCGTCCCGGCTTGGTGGCCGGAACGTGGTGTTCAGGTGCTCTGGGGTGCGGTCGTCGGTGGGTCGAGGGCGGCGCGCACTGTGAAACGGCTGTTGGCCCATACGACGTAGAGCAGCGGCGCGGCGGCGAGGCCGAGGGCGATCGCGGGGCGGGCCGCCAGGATCTGGGCGAGCAGCACGAGGATGAGCAGGGAGGCGACGGTGAGGTACCAACGGCGCACCGCCAGATACACGCAGGCGCGGGCCACCTCACGCAACCGCGCGGTGGGTCGGTCGGCGATGGTCACCAGCCCGAGCAGCGTGGTAGCGATGGTGAGGACGATCAGGGTCGCCAACACCGGCAGGGCGAGTGCGCCGACCCGGTGGCCCCACGCGGCGCGGGCGTCGACGGCGAGCACGACCAGGGCGGCCATGGCTGCCGCCGTCCAGAGCATCGCCGGCCGGGCAGTGGCTCGCCAGGCGCGGCCGTAGGTGCGCAACACACCGCCGGAGTCGCCGGCGGAGTAGGCGGACATGACAGCGAAGACCGCGCAGAGCCCGGGCGCGCAGAGCGGGGCGGTCAGCGCGTACAGCGGCCACGAGCGTGCCGCCTCGGTGGTGAACACGAGCGTCACCAGAGGAAGGCAACCGAGCACCAGCAACAGGTTGGTGACGAGCGCGACGTAGAACCCGTCGAAGATGGCGGTGATGGTGTTGTGGCGCGAACGCATGGACCTCAACCCTTCAGTCCGGTCGTGGCGATGCCCTCGATGAAGTGGCGCTGGCCGAGCAGGAAGATGACAGCGACCGGCAGCACGGACAGCACGGAGCCCGTCATGATCAGCGCGTACTCGGCGTTGTACTGGGAGATGAAGGTGTTCAGCCCCAACTGGATGGTGCGCAGTTCCGGACTGCGCAGGTAGATCAGGGGGCCGAGGTAGTCGTTCCAGGTGGTCACGAACGTGAGCAGGGCCAGGCTGGCCAGCGCCGGTCGGGACAGCGGCAGCATGATCCGTCGGTAGATGCCGAACTCGCTGAGACCGTCCACCCGCGCCGACTCGCTCAGCTCCTCGGGGATCGTCTCGTAGAACTGCTTCATCAGGAACACGCCGAACGCGCCGAACGCCTGCAGCGCGACGATCGACCACAGCGTGTTCGACAACTGCAACTTCGACATGAGGATGAACTGCGGAATCATGTACGACTGCCAGGGCACCGCGATCGTCCCGACGTACGCCAGGAAGAGCGCGTTGCGGCCGGGAAAGCGGACCCGGGCGAAGCCGTAGGCGGCGAAGCTCCCGGTCACCACCTGCAAAAGGGTGACGACCACTGACAGCAGCAGCGTGTTCCCCAACCACGTCGTCATGTCCGAGCGCTGCCAGATGTCGAGGTAGTTCCGCCACACCACGGGATCGGGGAGCCAGGTGATCGGGATGGTGAAGACGTCGCTGTTGGTCTTCAACGACGCCACCACCATCCAGTAGAACGGCAGCAGCAGCCCGGCCGCCGCGAGCACGAGGGCGGCGTACCCGACGAGCCGCCAGCCCAGGGACCGGACCGGTCGGCTGGGCGCGCTGCGGTTGCCGGGGGCGGCGACGGCCGGGGCGGGCAGCGGGAGGTCGGTAGCGGTCATCAGCTGTTCCTCCGCTTGTTGACCATGAACTGGATGACCGTGATGGTGAAGCAGATGGCGAACAGGACGACGGAGACCGCCGAGGCGTAGCCGAACTGGTTCTCCTCGAAGCCCTTCTGGTAGATGTACTGCGAGAGCACCAGGGTCGACTGGCCCGGTCCGCCGCCGGTCATCACGAGGATGAGGTCGAAGACCTTGAAGCTCTCGATGGTGAGCAGCACGGTGACGAAGAAGGTGGTGTGCCGCAGCCCGGGGAGGGTCACGTGCACGAACCGCTGCCACGGTGAGGCGCCGTCGGTCTCGGCCGCCTCGTAGAGCTGGGCCGGGATGGTTTGCAGGCCGGCCAGGAACAGCAGCATGTAGTAACCCATGTACCGCCAGGTGCCGACGATGATGACCGCCGGCATCGACCAGGTCGACGACGTGGTCCAGCCTGGCGCATTGTCCACCCCGACGGCGCCGAGGAGAGCGTTGATCGGGCCGTACTCCGGGCTGAACAGCTGGTTCCACACGATCGCGATCGCCACGATCGAGGTGATGTAGGGGAAGAACGCGACGGTGCGGAAGAACCGCACGCCGCGCAGTTTGCGGTTGAGCAGCAGCGCCAGCCCGAGTGACGCCGCGAGGGTCAGCGGGATGTGGAAGACGGTGTAGTAGACGGTGTTGCGCAAAGCGGTCCAGAAGCTCGCGTCACCCCACATCCGCCGGAAGTTGGCGGTGCCGGTCCACTCGGCCACCCCGAAGACGTTCCAGCTGGTGAAGGCCACGTAGAACAGCACCGCGACGGGCAGGAGGGTGAGCACGGCGAAGCCGACGAAGTTGGGCAGGATGAACGACCAGCCGGCGACCGTGTTGCGCGACACCAGCCGCCGGTTCCTGGGTCTCGTGCGCGGCAATGTTGCCATAGGGAGTCTCCGGGAGCGTTCGGCATGGTGGCGGGACCGGCGTGCGGCTCAGGCGCGCCGGACCCGCCATCAGCTCACTGGTTGAGGACCTCGTTCTTGGCGCGGGCCTGCGCCTTGCTCAGCTCCGCGTCGACACCCTTGCTGTCGGAGAGGATCGCCGAGTGCGTCTCGTTGAGGAGGTTCTGCAGGCCGGCGGTGTGCTTCGACACCGGGTTCTCCGGCTTGATGGTGTGCTTGGCGTAGGCGAACTTCGACAGGTCGTCCTGCGGTACGCCGTCCAGCCCGAACAGCGTCGCGGTGACCGCGTCGGTGACCTGGGCCGGGGTGATGCCGATCCCGGCCAGCGCCTTGGCGGCATCCGAACCGGCCGCGTACTGCAGGAAGGCCTTGGCCGCGGCGGTCTTGGACTTGCTGATCTTCGGGTTGATCCCCAAGCCGGTCGGGTCACCGAAGGTCACAGGTGTGGCGGAGGTGCCGGTGGTGGACTTGTCGAACTGCGGCGCCGGGGCGATCCCCCACTGGAACTTGTCGGCGTCACCGCTCTGTCGCTGGTTGAGCAGCGTGGCCACGTACCAGGTGCCCATCAGCACCATCGCCGACTGCTGCTTGCCGAACTGCGCCTGGTACGTGAGTTTGTTGGTCTTCGCGGTGCCGAAGCTCGGCTGCGCGCCGGCCGCCTGCAGGTCCAGTGACCGCTCGTAGTACGGCTTCAGGTAGCCGAAGTCTCCGGAGAGCAGGTCCGCGTTGGGGGTCTGGGCGAGCGCGAATCCCTGCACTGTCGACTGGAAGGTGTGCTGGTACGCGCCGGTCGCGTTCGAGCCGGCCCCCTTCAGCCCGGTGTGCAGTCGCTTCGTCGCGTCGGTGTAGTCGTCCCAGGTCCAACTGCCGTCCGGCGGCGCCACCTTCGCCTTCGCGAACAGATCCTTGTTGTAGAAGAGCACCCAGGAGTCCTGCCGGTACGGCACCGCGTACGTCTTGCCATCCACCTGGTAGGACGCGAGCGCCGGGCTCGAGCCGAGATCTGAGGTGACGTCGGAGACGTCGAGCAGCTGACCACCGCTCTGGTACGTGTAGAAGTTCTTGAGGTTCTTCATGACGTAGACGTCCGGGGCGGTGCCGGCGGCCAGATCCGTGATCATCTGGGTGTCGTAGTCGTTGCCCGGGGCGTACTCCTTGAGCTCCACCGTCACGTTCGGGTGGCTCGCCTTGAAGCCGTCAGCGAGCGTCTTGAACTCGGGCGTGGACGACAGGCTCCAGCCAGCCAGGGTGATGGTCACCGGGGCATTGGGGTCGACTGGCTCGTCTCCGCCGCCGCAACCGGCGAGAACAAGCGTCAGGGCCGTCGCAGCGCTGATGACGGCCGGTATCGCACGCTTCATCCCTCTCTCCTTAGGTCAAGGGGCCCGGACGGGCCCGCACTGCTACCAGGACGCCGGGGTGGGCCCGGCACGCTCCGTGTCCAGACGGGTCGACGTGCTGATCCCGTCGGGCCAGTCGACCGCCAGGTGGAGGCCGCGGCCGTCCTCGTCGACCACGGCCTGGCATGCCCGCCGGGCCGTGGTCGCCGGCACCCTGGACAGCTCGGTGAAGGTGGCGGCCCATGCGCCCGGCCGGACGGGGTGGTCCAGCCATGGCACGACCAGCCCGCCGGCCAGGGGCCCGCCGTGCGGAACGGCGGTGACGCCGGCCGTTCCGCCGCCGTGAACGCTTTCGAGCC
Organism: Micromonospora saelicesensis; assembly: GCF_900091575.1. Lineage (GTDB taxonomy): Bacteria > Actinomycetota > Actinomycetes > Mycobacteriales > Micromonosporaceae > Micromonospora > Micromonospora saelicesensis. The sequence continues at coordinate 594,415 of NZ_FMCR01000005.1, read as the reverse complement.
AGCTGGTCAGGTAGGCCCCGGTCACGACCGCCACACCGCCGCCGGCGGTGGCCGTCGCATCCCCGGCAACGGCCCAGCCGCCGATCCGTAGCCGCAGCGCAGCGGCCTCGACGCCGTCGGCGAGGCCGTCGACGCGGGTCAGACGTAGCTCCCAGGGGCCGCGGACCAGCGAATACACCGTGAGGTGCCCGGCCGGTCGGGACCGGCCCACCCGGCCGCCGCCATGGTCGCGCTGACCCGGATCCGGGTCGACCCAGTGGGCGATGGCACGTGACCCGGCCACGCCCACGCCGTCGGTGTCGACGTGAACGGTCAGCAGGCGCATACCGGCGCGGTGGGTGACCCGGCCCGCGTCGTCGACGAGAGTGACGGACTGGTCGAGCGGACTGGCCCAGCCGCTGTCGTCGAGGACCGGGGTGGTGGCGGTGGAGTAGCCCAGTCGGGCGTAGAGCGGGGAATCCGAGACGGTGGCACCCTCGACGGCGTGGTCGGTGCCGTGGTTGACGACGCGGACGATGCCGTCGGCACGGGTGCCGGAGACCAGCCAGCCTGGCGCGTGTATCGCCCGCACCTCGTCCGGCTCCTCGACCGGCAGCGGCTCCTCGGCGCTCGTCCACACCGGATGGTCGGCGGGTAGCGCGATGCCGAGCAGTCCCTTGCTGGCCCAGTACGGCGAGCCCGGCCCGGAGTACGACTGCGCAAGTCGCGGCCAGGGCCCGTGCCAGCCGAGGGTGAGCAGGCCTCGTTCGTCCAGGGCGCCGTTGGCGACGAAGTGACGCACGATGCGGGTGGCCGCGCCGCGCAACCGCCCGAGGCTGACCGAGGGCACGCCGGCGATGGCGCCGACCCAGAACGGCGCCGCCGCGGCGAAGCGGTAGGTCAGGCTTCGCCCCTGGATCAACGGTGATCCGTCGGCGCCCACGAGCGCGACCGCGTCGCTCAGGAAGCGGTCGAGGCCGGCCAGGTCCCGTTCGCGGCGCTGCTCGGCCAGGTCCGCTGCGCCGGCCATCCGGGCCCACAGCGTCGGATAGAGGTGCAGGGCCCAGCCCACGTAGTGGTCGTAGGCGCGGTGCGGCCCGTCGGACATCCAGCCGTCCCCGCGGACGAAGCCGTCATGAGTGGTCAGGTCCTCGTTCATCTCGTCGAGCGAGTGCGGCCCGCCCACCGAACGCAGGAAGGTCTGTACGACCAGCCGGAACCAGACCCAGTTGATCCGTGGGTACGTGTCGTCGCCGACGGCCGGGCGCAGATAGTCCACTACCCGATCGCGCACCACGGACGGCAGTCGATCCCAGATCCACGGGCGGGTCATGTCCAGGACCAGCGCGATGGAGGCGGCCTCCACCTTCGCCTGGGGGTGCTCGTCCAGGCGCACCCAACGGTCTGGAGAGCTCGGGTCGGTGCCGGTGGTGACACCCGCCGCGTACCGGTCCACGAGTTCGTCCAGGCCCACGCCTCGTGCACCCGCGATGCGGAAGCCGGCCAGCAGAAAGGTGCGGGCGAAACCCTCCAGTCCGTCGACGGCCCGCCCGTAACCGCCCTCCGGCCCGGGAACGGTGACGAGGGCGTGTCCGGGCGACGCGAACGGTCGGGCGGCGGCGAGCATCCGGTCGGCGAGGGCCAACCAGTCATCCCGGCTCCAGGTCGCGGCGGTAGCGACATCCGGGTCCGTCGCCGGTGCCACCTGGCCGGTCGTCCCGAACGTCATCCGTGGTCCTGTCGCATCGATCCGTCTCCGTCGAATGTGGCGAGCGGGGCGTTGCCCATGAATGTGACGCGCAGGCATCCGCAGGGTTTCCGAAGTAAAACGCTCACAAAGGAGCAAGTCAATGCCGTTCCCAAACCGATGTGGACACACTCGATCAAGAGAGCACACAACACGGTATTGACACGCCAAGTGCTCTGATACGATCAGAATCGTTCACAGTCGCTCTATCAGTCCGAGGAGCCATGACCGGCGCAGACCGCTTCGCGGGCCCTCTGGCGGCGGCATGGCCAGCGGTCGACGTCACCGGGATCGGCCCGGCCGGCGAGGTCGTCCGTACCATGCAAGAGCTTTCGCCGCACGAAGCGTTCCTCGGAGGTCCCCCATGACCAAGGACAGCCCCGTCGTCGCCACGGCGGAGGCCCCCCGAGCGCCGCTTCAGGTCGCCCGCCGCCAGCAACTGCTGGCAGCCCTGCAACGCGACGGCTCGATGCGCATCTCTGACCTGTCCCACGTGCTTGGTGCCGCGCCGGTCACCATCCGGCGCGACATTGCGGAGCTCGCCGCCGAAGGGTTGGTTCGCCGGGTCCACGGTGGGGTCGCCCTGATCCTGCCGGACGACGTCCCGGCAGCCGACGAGCCACCCGCAGCAGGCCTGGACCCGCTGGTCGGGCGCGCCCTCGGCATGCTCGTGCCCTCCTTGGACTACTACTGGCCGGACGTGGCTCGCGGCGTCGAGGGGGCCGCCCGCGAACTGGACATGCGCGTGGTCCTGCGCGGCTCCTCCTACGACAGTGAGGACGACCAGCCGCAACTGGCCCGCATGGTGGGGCGGATGGACATCGACGCGCTGATCATCGCGCCGAGCATGGACGCACCCACCGCCGAGCGCACCATCGAGTGGCTCGACCAGGTCGGTGTCCCGGTTGTCCTGCTGGAACGCACCGCCACGGTAGGCAGCCACCACGCGGTCATGGAGTCGGTGGTCACCGACCACGCCCTCGGTGCGGCCATGGCGGTGCGCCACCTCACCTCACTCGGACACCGCAAGGTCGGCCTGGTGCTCGATGCCAACAGCCCCACCAGCCAGCACGTGCGGCGCGGCTGGCTCGACGCCGCGACCGAGTGCGGCCTCGACTCGGACGCGACGGTGGTGGCCGTGGTACCCGACGCGCGGTCACCCGAGCGAGACGTCGTGCTCAACGGCATCCTCGACCAGTGCCGGGCGACCGGGACGACGGCGCTGCTGGTGCACGCCGACGCCGAGGCGATCGCGCTGGTGCAACACTGCGAGGAACGGCACCTGTCCGTACCCGGCGACCTCTCCATCGTGGCGTACGACGACGAGGTCGCCGGGCTCTTCAGCCCGCCGCTGACCGCGGTCCGACCGCCGCGACGCTCGATCGGACGAGCCGCCGTGCGTCTCGTCGCCGACCGGCTCGCCGACCCCGACCGCCCGACCCACCGGATCGTCATCAGCCCATCGCTGCGGATCCGGGAGTCGACCGCGCCGCCACCCGCGTAGGCGGTCACCCCCCCCGTCCGGGACGTTCGCCGATCAGGGACCAGCCGTGCGACGGGCAGCCGGCCTCCGCATCGGATGGAGTGCGCCCGCATCCCGCCGACGAGCGCGCATTCACCGGATGCGGTTGCGTGAGCGCACCGCTACGATGGGTCAGCAGTCCAGAGGGAAGGGATCGTGCCCGCGTGCGAAGTCCCGTCAGCGGAACCGCGCCGGCGTCTGCGCCGGACCGGTCCGCGCCGCTTGCGGCCGGTCGGCTGCGCAGGTTCGCCCGACGACTGGTGCTGATCGCGGCCGCCGTCGGGGCCGGTTTCGTCGTGGCCACAGTGTTTCAGGGGCCGGCCGCCGCCGACGGGATGCCCAGCGGGTCCGGTGACGAGCCTCATCGGAGGATCGGTGCTCTGGTCGAGTCGGTTGCGCGGCTCACGGTCGCCGAGCGCCCCAGCCAGGACAGTCAAAGAGCCGCGGCTGCCGACGACCGCCGCGGCGACAGGCCCCGTGCCCCGCTGGTGGTGCCCAGCGGTGGGGTGGCCGCCCCCCGCGAGGATCCGCCCGCGACGGAGCCGCGACGGGCGGCGGGTGCGTCGAGGCTCGGCGCATCAGTCTCACCCGGCGCCGCGGAGCGCGAAAGGCTCCGACCGGTCTCCGTGGCCCGCGCGGTTCATCGTTCGGCTCACCGGGTGGGCCTGTCGCGGCCGGCCGCCGATCCACCGCGACAGCCGGCCACCGTCGCCCCCGACCCGTCGGCGGTGCGTACGCCGACCGAGTCAACAGTGGTCGGCCTGGTCACCGCTCCCCTGCCGTACGTCGTCGACATCGTGAGAGCGGTGCCGATCAGGCCCGTCGTCATGGGGCTCCTCCGGGTCACCGATGCCGTTCTGCCACCCCCTCTCTGCCCCGTGATCGTTCCGGGGGCGGCGGCACCTCCACTGCCCGCTCCCCCAGCGCTCGGGCCGACCGCCGTGCCGGTGACCGAACCGGCTCCCGCACTGACAGTTCCGACGCCACCGACGGGTCCGACGCTGACCCCCGTACGCGTCGCGGCGCCGCCGGCCCCGGCCGCGCCACCGCCGATGTCCGTCGTCGGCCCCGCGCGGGCCACGGCCCCGACGGGGCACCTCGCCGCACGCCCGGCACCGGTGGCCGCGACGGGTCTACTTTCTGGTGAGCCCGTCGCACCCGCCGACCAGGACGCCGCCGGCGTCGACAATGGATCGGCGCCCGCACCGGGGCTGGTCCGGCCGGTCGACCGGCAGTCGCACCTCGGTGCCGGGCAACGCTGCGATCTCGTGCCGCTTATGGTCGAGAGCCGAACTCCGTCGGCGATCGCCCGCCCGGGCTGAGGCGGGTCGACCGACCCCGGTGGCTGGCCCGAGCGGCCGGCCTGTCGCACCCGCTGGTCGGTCGATCAGTGCCCGCGCCGTCCGCCGCGACGATGCCGCGGGCCGATGCCCACCCGTCTGTAGCGCACGACGCCCTGACCAACCCGTGGACGTTCCGGGATCGGTGGCCGTCGTGGCGCGTACCGGAGATCGGAGAAAACGTGGTGATCCACGTTGTTGTCGCCGAGGACATGGGTTTGCTCCGCGGGGCGCTCTGCGCCGCGCTGTCACGCGAGGAGGACATGAAGGTGGTCGCCGACGTCGAGGGTGTCGGTGAACTGTTGACGGTGGTCCGGCGGTGCCGACCACAGGTGGTGGTGCTGGCACTGACACCGGAACTGCCCGACCCGGTGGAGGTGGTCGCCCGGATCGACGTCGAGGCGCCGCACGCCGCCGTGCTGGCGATGAGCCCGCGGTGGAGTCCGGCGCTGGTGGAGGCGGCGCTGGCAGCCGGCGCGCGCGGCCTGGTCGGGAAGGACTGCTCGCTGGCCGAGTTGGTGCGCGCGATCCGCGCGCTCGCGGCCGGGGAACGGGCGATCGACCCGGCCGCGGCGATCGCGGTGCTGAGTCCCCCGGAGATGCCGTTGACGCCTCGGGAGATGGACGTGCTGCGGATGGCAGCCGAGGGTCTGCCCCTGAAGGAGATCGCCGTCCGCCTTTACCTGGCACACGGGACGGTGCGCAATCACCTGTCGGTGATCCTGCGTAAGACCGGGGCCCGCAACCGGTTGGAGGCGGTGTCGCGCGCGAGGCGTAACGGCTGGCTGTGACCGTTTGGGGGCGGGTCCGGAACTCCACAGGACCCGCCCCCGTCGCCGTGCGGCGCCACCGGTTGCGTGTTTGAATGTTGACGTTGTGTGATTGCCATCGCAGTGCGGGAAGGTTCATCGTGATCCGTACCCTGCTCGCCTTGGACGGCGCCCTGGTTCTGGGCGCGCTGTCGTTCGTCCTCGCCGCCGAGGAGGACATCCGTGTCGTGGCGGAGGTGGATCGCGGCGACGCGGTCCCCGCGGCCGTCCACGCTCAACGCCCCGACGTGGTGGTGGCCGACCTCGATCTCGTCGAGCAGGTCGATCCCGACCGCCTCGGCCGGTGCCCCGTCCTGGTGCTGGCCCACCCGCATCGGGCCCGGCGGCTGCGAGGCATGCTCTGCCCGACCAGGGCCGTCGGCATCCTGCGCAGTGACGCCGCCCCCCAGCGGGTCATCGACGGGATCCGCCGGCTCGCCCGCCGGGAGCCCGTGCTCGACGCGGATCTCGTCGTCGCGGCGCTGCACTCGGACGGCCCACTGACCAGCCGCGAGACGGAGGTGCTGAGGCTGACGGCAGCGGGTGCGCCGGTCGCGGAGGTGGCGGTGTCGCTCGGGCTCACCCGTGGCACCGTCCGCAACCATCTCGGGCGGATCGCCCGCAAGGTGGGTGCGCGTACCCGGGTGGAGGCCGTGCGGATGGCCGGCGAGGCGGGCTGGATCTGACGGGCGCCGTCGGCGCCGATGTGGCGGGGTTCAGCCCTGCCGCGCCGACGCCGCCGGGGACGGCACCACCGAGTCGTCCCAGCAGCCGACGAGCACCCGGTAGGTGGCCGAGCGGGCCATCAACTGTTCGTGCGTCCCCACCACGGGCTCGTCGCCGTCGAGGACCAGCACCCGACCGGCCCGCAGGGCGGAACTGATCCGGTGCGCGATTACCACGAGGGTGCCGGGCCGCCGGGCGAAGGCGGCCTCGACCGTCGCTTCCAGCACCGGGTCCAGGTGGCAGGTCGCCTCGTCGAGGATCACCAGCGGGGCGGGTGCCAGCCAGGCCCGGACCGCCGCGATGAGCTGCCGCTCGCCGGCGGAGAGCAGGGCCGGCGCGACCGGCGCGCCCAGGCCGCCCAGGCGGGTCGCCAGGGGACGCGCGCCGAGCGCGTCGAGGGCGACCTCCAGCGTGTCATCGTCGGCGTCCGGCCGGAGGTAGCGGAGGTTGTCGGCGAGACTGCCGGTGAAGACGTACGCCTCCTGGGGCACCAGCACTCGCATCCGGACGAGAACGGTCGGCTCCACCTCGGCGACCCTCGTGCCGGCCAGGTGGACCGTGCCTGCCTGCGGCGGCACCAGACCGGCCATCAGGGCGGCCAGTGTGGACTTGCCCGCACCGCTCGGGCCCACCACTGCGAGATGGTCCCGGTCGGCCAGTGTCAGCGAGAAGTTCTGCAGGACGGGCCGGGCGCGCGGGCCGTAGCCGAAGGTCAGTCCCCGGACCTCGAGGGCTGGCGGGCGATCGGCAGTACCGGGTGGCCGGCAGCGGGGCATCCGGGCGGCGAGGGCTGACGGGCGCTGGTCGTCGGAGACCGGATAGGTGCGCAGGATGTTCTCCAGGGTGACCGCGTAGCGGAGCCCGCCGCCGCCGAGGCCCTGCACCAGGGTGTGCAGGGCGGGTTGCAGCCCGGTGGAGACGTAGATCAGTGCGCCCAGCACCGCGCCGGCGGTGAGACCCCGCTCGACCAGCCACGGGGCGGTCACCATCAGCACCAGCAGTGGCAGCCAGCCGCCGATGCCGAGGCTGAGGCTGCGGATCGCCGCCATCCGGGCGAGCATGCGTTCGGCGGCGGCCTGCGCCGCCACCCAGCCTGCCACCTCCGCCGTCACGCGTGTCTGTGCGCCGCAGGCCAGCACGTCGCGGTGACCGGCCAGCGCGGTCGCCGCCGACTGGCCGAGCTGTTCGCCGGCCCGGACGTAGGCGCGCTGGTGCGTGACCATCGCCGGCAACGCGGCGAGAAAGACGACCAGACCGGCGAGCAGCGGCGCGACCGCCAGCGCCGCCACCACCGGCGCCAGGGCGAGCAGGCCGAGCAGGGCCGCGCCAGCGGAGAAGAGGAAACCGCGGGTCACCATCAGCAGACCGGCGAAGGTGTCGCGGACGATCTCCATCTGGTGGGTCAGCCGGGTCACGGCGGCGCTGTCCGGACGGCCACCCACCCTGGTGGCGTCGCGTAGCGCGCCCCGGATCACCTGAGCGGCCACCTCGTCGCGGAACGGCTCGACCACGGCGGCGAGGCTCCGGTACGTCCGACCGGTGGCCGCCGCGCCGACCAGTACGGCCACGGCGAGGACCCCCAACCAGGCCAGGCCGTTGAGCAGACGTCCGGCCAGAAAGCCCTCGTCGACGGCGCGGGCGACCAGGTAGCCGGCGAGCAGCGCGGGCAGCGACTCGACAAGCGACCAGCCGCCGAGCCCGGCGAGTTCCCGCCGCCGGGCCCGCAGCGCCCGCCAGGTCACTCGGCGTACGCCGGGACGGCTCACGACCCACCGCCGGCCGGCTGGAAGACGGCACGGTAGTCCGGGTCGGCCCACAGTTGCCGGTGCGGTGCCAGGCCGCGCAGCCGACCGCCGTCCAGCCAGGCGACGAGGTCGGCCGCCGCGGCCGCCGCGGTCCGGTGGGTGACCACCAGTCGGGTACGCCCCCCGGCGCGCCCGAGAACAGCCTCGGTGATCCGGTGTTCGGTCGCGGTGTCGAGGCTGGACGTCGCGTCGTCCAGGATGAGCAGCCGTTCGGCGGCGAACGCGCGGGCCAGGCCGAGGCGTTGGGTCTCGCCCCCGGACAGCGGTGTGTCCACCAGCGGGGTGCGGTAACCGCCGGGCAGACGTTCGATCACGTCGGCGACCGCCGCCGTCCGGGCCGCCCGCAGTACCGCCGGGGTGGCCGGGCTCCGATCGGTCGGCGGTGCCGCCGAGTCGATCGGCAGCGCCAAGCCGATCGCGTCGTGGACGGTCGCGCCGATCAGCACCGGCCGGTCGAAGGCGTAGCCGACGGCCCGGCGCAGCGCCACCGTGTCGAGGTCCCGCAGCGGTACCCCGTCCAGTCGCACCTCACCGCGGTCGGGGTCGTACAACCGTCCCGCCACGGCGGCCAGGGTCGACTTGCCGGCACCGGACCCTCCGACGACGGCCACTGTCGCGCCGGCCGGCACGTCCAGGTCGACGCCGTCCAGGATGGGCCGGCCGTCGTCGGCGTGCACGCACACCCCGCGCAGTCGCAGGGCGCCGCCGCCGGGTGGAAGAGGCCGATCGCCTGCCGGCGTGGCGGGCTGCGTCAGCAGCTCGGCGACCCGGTGTGCTCCCGCGCGGCTGCGGACCAGGTGGTTCAGGGTGGCCAGCACCGCACCGAGCCCGGCGCCCATGGCCGCGTACCGGACCGCGGCGACCAGTTCGCCCGGTGTGAGCCAGCCGGCGGTCAGGGCGTACCCGCCGACCGCTATGACGCTCAGGTTCAGCAGCGGCGCCACGGCCGAGGTGCGCGCACTCGCCCGGGCCAGCAGTCCCCAGGTACGCCGGCCGTGCCGGTCCAGCTCCGGTAGGGCCGCCAGCACCCGGTCCTCCTCGCGGCGGGTGGTGCCGGCGGCGGCGATGGTCCGGGCGCCGGTCAGCGACTCCAACAGCCGGCCGGCGATGGTGCCGAGCACCCGCTGGTACCCGGCGGTCGCGGCCGAGGCGTCGGCCACGAAGGCGCGCATGAGGACGGCGAGCAGGCCGAGACCGGCGAGCAGGGTGAGACCGAGGACCGGTTCCATGATGGCGAGCGCGACGACGCTGCCCAGCGGCGGAAGCACCGCCACGACGGCCAGGACCACGGCGTTGCCGGCCTGTCCCGCGTCGGCGGCCTGGCCGACCAACCGGCCGACGAGGTCACCCACCGGGTGCCGGCGGGTGGCGCGGACGTCCACGGCGAACAGGTGACGCAGTAGCCGCCGGCGCAGCGCGGCGGTGGCGCGCGCCGCACCGAAGCCGCTGGCGAGATCCGTCAGGGTGTCGACGCAGATGAGGACGACGACCAGGGCACAGGCGGACACCGCCCACCAGGCGGAGCCGCCGTCGAGGGCGGCGTCGACGGCGCGGCCGAGGGCCGCGGGGAGCAACAGTTCGGCGGCCGCGCCGAGCAGCGCGACCGCCGCGAGTCCGGCCGTCCAGCCGCCGCCCGCCAGGACCGTCTGCCGCAGCAGCCTGTCCCCCACGGCGAACGTCGGCATCGGTCCTCCCGTTGGTACGCGGTTGCCCTGGGTGGGTACGTCTACCCACCCAGGGCCCCACGTGTGCGTGGATCAGTTGCAGGTCGTGACGGAGAGCGAGCTGTCGCCGCAGAGCAGCAGGCTCGCCCGGCTACCGCCACCGGTGCGGTCGGCCGGAGCCATCTCCAGGCCCTGGAGGTCCAGAAGTGCCATGTCGTTCACCTCCCTTCCTTCCGTTCGCCGATCGGGTCGCCCCCGCTGTCGCGAGGGAGTCTGTCCGCGCCCGGCAGGGGCGCGAGAAAGGGCAGCGCCGGCGGTTGGTCGTGCTGCGCGCTGGCCAGCGCGTACAGCACGCCGGCGGTGCCGGTGCCAAAGTCCATGGAGAGCCTCAGCAACTGCTCACCGGGGAATGCGGTCCCCTCCCGGTACGGCAGCGCGTGCCAGGCCAGCCGATCCACCTGCGCGCGAAGTTCGCGGCGGTCGGTGTCGTCGGTCGAGGCGGCGAGGTAGGCGATGATGCCGGCCCGGCCGGCGAAGAGCCCGGACTGTGCGTAGAACGGTGAGCGCGCCGCGCGGCGCACCCCGGCGCTCGCCTCGGCGAACCGGTCGTCGGCCCGGTGGCGCAGGTACTGGTCGAGGACCAGCCCGATACCGACACTGCCGTGCGCCAGGTAGGGCATGGTGCGCCAGCCCTCATTGACCTCCAGGGCACCGTCCGGGCGCAGCACACACCGGCGCAGATCCTGACGCAGCGCCGTGGCGGCGTGCCCCAACAGCTCGTCGTCGCCGCTGAGCTCGTAGAGCCGCAACAGCATCAGCGCCGGTCCGGTCCGGCCCCGCAACAGCCCGGCGTACGGGTTACGTCCGCCGCTGACGTCCGGGCCCGGGTCGTCGGCCAGCTGCCCGATCACACGCTCGGCGGCCCGCCACGCGGCGTCGCGCAACGACACCTCCCCGGTGCGCGCGGCCAACTCGGCCAGGTTGAGCGCGATCCCGGACAGTCCGCTGGCCAGGCTGTGGTCGAGCCCGTCCAGGGGTTCCCGCAGGCAGATGTCGAGAACGTCCAGCGCGTCCTGCCGGCGTCCGAGGTGAACGAGCGCGTACGCGACGCCATGCAGCCCGTCGTAGAAGCCGCAGCGGGTGCCGGACGGGGGCGCTGTCGCCCGCCGCACGAGCCAGTCTTCGTGCTCGGGCCACCGACCGGCACCGCTCTTGTCGAGCGCGTACAGCACGCCCGCCGCCCCGTGGGCGAGGTTGAGGCCGCCGCTGCGGAACTGCTCGATGTCACCGGGAAAGAGCCGGTCGTCGCGCTCGGGGGTGGCGCTGGCCACGATCGCCGTCGTCAGCCGGTCCCGCGTGGTGCGCCAGTCATCCGCGTCGAGATTCCCTCGCGGTTGCGCGGTGACGTGCGGCGCACCGGTGATCTCCTCGACCGCCGGATCGAGGAAGGACCTCGGCACCGGGAAGTTCGCGGCGATGATGTCGGCCAGGTGAGTGACCTTCTCCGGGGCGAGCCGGACCAGCTGGGTCAGTGGCAGGAACAGCGCCAACCGCAGGCACGCAAGGGCGTACCGGTCGACCGCCGGCCCACTACGGTCCCTCGGTGCCGCGAAGCCCTGGTTGCGCAGCCCGGGTCGGCGGTGCCCGGCGATCGGGGCGGCCACTTCGAAGTCGACAAGGGCGACCCGGTCGTCCGGCCGGATCATGATGTTGAACAGGTGCAGGTCCCCGTAGACCAGGCCGCGCTCGTGGATCGCCGCCACGACGGATTCGACCTGCTCGTAGGTCTGGCGGGCCCATCGGGCGTACGCCGCCCGGTCGCCGTCGGTCGCGTCGGCGTCGATCAGCGGGTACCGGTCGACCAGCACCTTGTTCAGCGGTCGGCCCTCGATGAACTCGAGCGCGAGGAACCGGTGCTCGCCGAGGACGAACTCGTCGTGCACCCGGGGCACCTGCGGCAGGTCGGCGAGTTGCCGCAGGGCCTGCGCCTCGCGGGCCAGCCGGGCGACGGCGTCGGTGCCGTCGGCGTCCAGGCCGGCGTGCGGTCGGGCCTCCTTCAGCACCACCTCGGTGTCGGTACGCAGGTCCCTGCCCACGTACAGGCCGCCGCCGTTCGAGAAGTGGATCACCCGCTCGATCCGGTACGGCACCTGGTCCGTGCTGGTGCCGCTCCGGGCGGCCAGGTGCGAGCCGAGGAAGTCGGGCAGGGTGACCCAGGACGGTACGTGAAAGACGGGCTCCCGGCGGTCCGGCACCAGCGTGCCGGAGTCGTCCTCGATCGCCGGCACCACCTGGCCGTCGGGCGAGTGGCAGTAGCGGGCGGCGAAGCCGCCGTAGCGCACGTAGACCGGGCCGGCGCCGTAGCGGAGGTCACTGAGGATGTACGGCCCGGTCTCGCCGGTCAGCAGTTCGTCGAGCTCCTTGCAGGCCAGCTCCAGCTCCGCGTCGTCGCGCGGATAGACAGTGATGAACTTGCCGCTGGCGGCCCGGGCGGCGTACTTGGAATTGCGCAGCAGCAGCGTGCGCGGCCCGCGCAGGAACTTGAAGGACAGGCCGCGGGGGACGCAGTAGTTCCAGACCGCGTCCAGCACCCGCTCGGCGTTCGCCAGACCGGCCGACACATGAATCTTCCAGCCCTGCTGCGGCAGCGAGCCGCCGTCGGGCGCGTAGATCAGCCAGTCGTCGAGCGGCTCACGGCGCCAGCCGGTCGGCGTCGGCCGGTCGGCGGCCGGGAAGACGGGCTGTGCGACGGCGCTGCCGAGCGAGTCGTAGAACAGCCGATCCGCGGCGCAGTAGCTGTCGTAGCGTTCGTCCACCGTCCCGCCGCCCCTCGAACTCGGCCGGCTGTTGTTCCGGCGTTGAATCGAGTCTCATCGACGGGACGTGGTGGGCTCCAGTGCGCTTAGTCACGACGTTCGATGCGGGGTGCACAGGTACTCATGACATTAGTCAGGGCCGCGCACCGTAAACGGCGGCGCCCATCGGCTTGTCGACTTCCAGGTCCGTTACCGCGGCGACCCGGGCGATCATCATGTACTGCCCGATCACCATCAGGAGTTCGACCACCTCGCGCGGGGAGAGCAGGCCGGTCAGTGCGGCGGTGGTGTCGTCGGGCGGGCGGACGTCGCGGACGACTTCGGTCGTGAAACGCAGGACGATCTGCTGGTCTGACGTGAAACAGTCGTCCCCGATCTCGTCGCGCCCGAGCGCGTGGATCATCTCGTCCGTGGCGCCGACGGAGCGGGCGATGGGCTCGTGCTGAGCCCACTCATATGCGACGTCACTCAACTGGGCAACTCGCAGGATCGCGATTTCGCGCAGCAGCGGGTCGAGGGCCAGGTCCTTGAGCAGCGTGCCGCCCCAGCGCATCCAGTCCGGAAACGCCGTCTCGGCGTGGGCCATGACGCGGAAGAAGTTCAGGGGAAGCGCGGCCTGCAGCGCCTCGCGGACCGGCGCCGGGGCGTCGGCGGGGTTCACGTACGGCAAGCGACTCATGTTTCCCCTTACAAGCGGCAAATCGGGTGCAACAGACCATATCCAATCCCGATTGCGCTCGCCGCAGATCTGTTCCGGGGGCCGGCGGCGGTGCGGCGATGAGCACCCGCGTACGACGAAGGTGCGGGTGGGCCGGTCCGAAACCACGCTGATGCTCGTCGATGTTGCCAAAGCCGATCCAGACGTGTTGGAATGGCTCATATCGCCGCAGCGCGGGGGCAACCGCGCTGGGAACGGCCAGCACGGGAGCATCGCAGCGCCGGCAGCGCGTCGCCTTGGCGGACGCTCGCCTGGCGGATCGCCGGGCCACCTCTACGACGACGGGCGCCTTGCCGGGCAGTCGTTCCCGCCCGCCGTAGGTAACCCCCGGCACGTGTCCCCGACGGCTGACGCGCTCGACGCCTGACCCGCCGGGGCGTCCGATTCGGCCTGCCAGCACCAGAACCGGCGACGAGGTGAGAAGCAATCATGATTTCCCGAGAGAACTTCGCGGGTTGGTACCGGAACCGCTTCGTGTGGGTGGCGGTGATCGTGCTGGTGGCGTCGGCCGGCGCGGTCGTACTGGTCAACCGGGCCGATCCGGAGGCGAAGCCGGCGGATCTGCAGTCGCAGATCATCGCCCGGATGCGTACCACGCTCGAACAGGCGGACCCGGGACAGCACAACCACGCCGGACACGGGGCCCAGCAGACGGCCAGCACGGCGAAGCCGGCAGTGATCTGCGGGGTCCGCGTCTACGGCTACGAGCCGACCGAGGCCACCGTGCTCGCCGACGTGCGGACGGTCTACGGCTTCCACCTCTGCGGGGTCGCCGAACAGAAGCGCCCGTGGGACGTGGCGGTCAAACTGGCCGGTCCCGTGATCATGGACATGTCCACCGAGCCTCCGGGCATCCAGGTTGTCGAGGCGACCGCCGAGGTCATGTTCACCGACCGGGTGCGGCAGATGCTCCCGCCCAAGTACGCGGAGCTGGCGCTCAAGGAGGCGCTGACCGAGTCGGAGATGGCCGACCAGCGCCGCCGATACGACGCCGCAGCGGACCTGTGACCATGCCGGGCAGCCGGTGGCGCGGTCGTTACCCGCACCCGCCTCCGAACCGGGCGGCTGCGGACACCCCGGTCAGCTCGATCCACATCCGACCATAGATCGATAAACATTGATATCTGGACCGATAGATGCAACAGTTGGTTTGGGAGCGTTCCCATTCTGATCTGTAGTCCCGAGAGCGGAGGATGAACAGTGCGTTCACTCAAGTCCGATCGATCCGGCGGACGGTCCCGGTCACCAGTCCGTCGGTCCCTGCGAGCATTCGTCATGGTGTTCGCCATCGTGGCCGGCATGCTGCCCTTCACCGGGGCAGCCCAGGCCCACGGCACCATCATCAACCCGATGAGTCGCGCCTACCAGTGCTGGAAGACCTGGGGCAACCAGCACATGAACCCCGCCATGCAGCAGCAAGACCCCATGTGTTGGCGGGCGTTCCAGGCAAACCCCGACACCATGTGGAACTGGATGAGCCAGTTGCGGGACGGTCTCGGCGGCCAGTACCAGGCTCGCACCCCGGACGGGCAGCTGTGCAGCAACGCCCTGTCCAGGAACGACAGTGTGAACCAGCCCGGGGCGTGGAAGACGACCACCGTCAGCCGCAACCTCACGGTCCAGCTGTACGACCAGGCCAGCCACGGCGCTGACTACTTCCAGGTCTACGTCACCAAGCAGGGGTTCAACCCATCCACCCAGAAGCTCGGGTGGGGCAACCTCGACCTGATCACGACGACCGGGCGCTACGCGCCGGCGCAGAACATCTCGTTCAACGTCTCGCTCCCGTCGCGCAGCGGAAACCACATCCTGTTCGTGCTCTGGCGGGCGTCGCACCTGGACCAGACCTACATGTGGTGCAGCGACATCAACGTCACCTGATCGGCAGTACCAGCAACTGCGACGCTGATCCGGCTCAGGGCTTTGACGCCCTGAGCCGGATCGGTCCTTCCGTCGGAGGTCACACGTCCGCTTCGAGAGCGAAGGTGTTGCCGTCCGGGTCCTGGAACCATGCGATACGTCCACCGCCGGCCCGCGCGGTGATCCCCCTGTCGTCGTGCTCGAACTGCTCGTAGCGAACGAACTCGACGCCGGACGAAGCGAGCTCGTCGACGATCTGGTCGAGATCCTCGACGTACCACGTCGCCACCGTCGCCGAGGTCTTCCCGGCGGTGACCGACTGGTACACGTTCAGCGCCGGACCGCCACCGGAGCCATAGACGCGGCTGCCGTCGGCGATGGTGGCGCTGGGGCCGGACCGCAGCGCCCGCAGACCCAGCACCCCTTCGTAGAAGGCCACGGCCTTCCGAATGTCGGACACGGCGACCGAGGCTCTGAGATGGTACGTACTCAAGGGCATGAACCACTCTGGCAGGTGCTCGACGAATCGGGGCGCCGAATCGGAGACCGTCACGTCCGCGCGCTGCGGGAGATGCGATACAGCACATTCGGACGCAATGCCCCTTCGGGTTCGGTGGGATCGTCGAAGTCGTCGGCCGGGTTCCGGGTCATGCCGATCCGGCGCATCACCGCCTGGGAACGAAGGTTGGTGGCCGTTGTGACAGCGAGGATCTCGGGAAGCTCAAGAGCGCCGAAGCCGTGGGCCAGGACGGTCAGCGCCCCCTCGGTGGCGTAGCCCTGGCCCCAGGCCGAGCGGGCGAGCCGCCAGCCGATCTCCACTCCTGTGAACGGCATGTCGTCGTCCACGTCATCCAAGCCCGCGAACCCGATGAACTCGCCCGTGGCCTGCACCTCAACCGCCCACCACCCGTAGCCTCGCTGGTCGAAATCGGCCTGGAACCGCGACACGGAGGCATCGCTCTGTTCGCGGGTGAGCAGGTCGCCCAAGTGCTCCCGGACCTCGGGGTCGGCATTCATGGCCGCCCACGGTTCAAGGTCGGAGTCACGCCATCGGCGCAGGACGAGGCGATCCGTACGTAGTTCAGCCATGCTGACCAGCCAACGTGAGCCCTGGCCCCTGGGCAATCTCTTTTCGTCCGCACCACGGTCGGCCTGCCCGGCGCCCGGGCCTACCCCTGCGGAGGGCCGTCGCTCGCAGTGGCGGCGCGTAGCTCCTTGAGCACGTACGTGGCGGCCTTCTCGACGACGCGGATGCCCTCTTTCTGGCTCACGTGATGGTCGGAGAGCACGGCGATCAGCCAGTCATGACGGGTCTCGACGATGCGTCCGATGCTGTTGACCAACCAGCGGCCGCCGTCGACATCAGCGGTGTCCCAGCCGTTCTTGACGTACTCGGAACGACTGCCCGGCTCCCGCGCGGCGGTGACTCCCCATCGCTGCTCGGGGGTCACCTTCTTCATGAGGCCCATGATGAAGGTACGGTCCTGCGGGGTCAGCGGTCCCGTCGGTGACGTCAGCGCGGTCAGCAGACGGAGCTGGTCCGCGACAGTGGTCGTGGTGAGTCCCCAGTGCGAGTTGGGCTTCGTCTCACGCAGACCGAGCGCGCGGTTCGCGGCGTTGAGGCCGCGCGAGCCCCCGATCCGCTGCCACAGGGCGACCGCCGCGTCGTTGTCACTGGACACGATCATGGCCTCGGCCAACCGTCGGGTTTCAGAACCCAGGGCCTTGCCCGGCGGGTTCTGACGCAGCAGAAGAGCCGCGAGGATGTTGACCTTGACGATGCTGGCGGTCTCGAACCGTTTGGCACCGACCGTCACCGCAGCCGTTCCTTGTCGATCCAGTGCCGCGACCGCCAGGTGGCCGTCGTACCGTTGCACGTAGGCCTTGATGCGCGTTCTCGCCTGGTCGATCCGGTCGATGGCCGGCGTCGTGGGGATCGGACTGGCAGGGGAAGAACCGTGCGACGGTCCGGCTCCGTCGCCGTCGCGACCGCGCGTGGCACCGAAGGCGGCCGTCGCGACGCCGGCCAGCGACATGGTGACCGCGGAGACGACCCAGCGTCGCGGCAGCTGCCGCCCTTTCCCCTCAGCCAAGGCGGGCCACCGCCCTCGCCGCGATCGAGTCCACCACGGCCTGACTGCCCGGATCGGGCAGGCGGACCGTCGAGACCGTCTCGCCTCGTTTCACCATCACGAAGTACGTGACGGTGTTCGGGGTGTCCACATGCGCGATGCGACCTCGAACGAGCATGCCGGTGCCCTCCAGATAGTGCGGATCGACGACGTCGAACGAAACCTGCGACCCGAGGACCGGGTAGGTCGCGCACCGTAGGAGGACGCGACGGACGTCATCGACGTTCCGCTCGGCCCATCCAGGCTCGTACGTCTCCACGACGTGGTGGGCCGACGATGAGCCGTCAGACAGCCGGTAGGAGCGCTCCACGGCAGCGCGCCGATGCGACTTGGCCGGGTAGTCGCTGCTCTTGTAGTTCGGGCAGCTGTCCTGCTCCCACGGCCAGGAAGCCAGGCCGGTTCGCGCGTCGTCCGCATGCCAGTCCGCTCCCAGCTCGCCCGCTCCCAGCAGCGGGCTCGGATCGCCCCGTTCCGCGTTCGCGGTGTGTCGCTCGTCGGGGCCGACACCGGACTCCTCCCGATGGCACCCCGCGGCCATCACCAACAACGCCGACAGGACCGCCGGCACGATGGCGACCGAACCTCGGCCTCTGCCGCGAATCCGGCCTCGGCTCGTCCTGCTGCTCGATACGGACACCGAAAACCTCCCCCAGACGCAAATACTTGCCACCCCCAGGTGGCGCCTCAGCCGACGACGCGTGGCGGCACGTTCGTCGCCGCCGCAACACCGACGCGGCGGTTGCCGGCCGGCGGCCCCACACCACCGGGACCCGCCACATCCCGGCGGCAGACGGGACCGGTCAATGGCGTTCCTCGGCGAACAGCTCGGAACGGGTCTCGCCGAGCAACTCGCGCAGGCGGTTGAGGGAGCGCATGCTCTGGCTCTTGACGACGGCGGTGGAGACGCCCACAACCTCGGCGGTCGTCTCCACGCTCAGGTCGTCCCAGTAGCGCAGGACGATGATCGCCCGGTCCCGCAACGGCAAGGTGGCGACCGCCTCCAGCAACGTCATGCGCAGCTCGGCGGGATGTTCCTCGCCCCGCTCCGGCGGCGCCGACATCGCCAACTCGCGGCTGGAGCGGCGTCGCTGCTGGTCGATCATGCAGCGCAGCAGTATCTTGCGGGCGTACGCGTGGGGGTCGTCGGCCCGGCGGACCCGCCTCCAGTTGGCGTACACCTTGGCCAGCGTCGTCTGGGTGAGGTCCTGGGCGAGATGCCAGTCGCGGCACATGAGGAACGCGGCGTCACGCAGCCGGCCAACGGTCGCCTGCGCGAACTCCACGAAGTCTTCGTCAGCCATTCGACCGGTCCAGCGTCGGGAACCTCTTGGCACCGTTGAGGACGAACTCGGCCGGCAGTTCCGTCCCCCAGATCGGGTTGCCGGCGATCTCGGTCGCCTCCTTCACGGAGAGGACGGGCGGTGCCGGCACGGTTCCCTTGGCGTCCCAGAACAGACAGGTGGAGATCATCAGATCGACCTGGAGGCCGCCGCGGTGGTGCACGGTGACCATCTGGTTCTGCACGCAGTTGTCGGGTACTTCGGTCAGCTCCACCGTCCCCGGGACCGGGTTGCCACCGAGGTTGTCCCGGTAGATGGAGAGACGCAGCATGCCCGGTCCATCGCCTCGGTCCAGGTAGAGCTGGACGTACGGCATGCCGGGGCCCGCCCCGCTGCTCTCCAGGCTCGCATAACCGCTGGTCTTCCCCTTGGGCAGCAACCGGGTCAGCAGTTCCAGGGCGCCCTGCGGTGTGGTGGTCAGCAGTTCACCGTCCGGCCCCGCCCCGATCCTCACGGTGTCGATCACCGTGGTCGAGCGAGCCGGCGGCGCTGGCCGACGGGGGTCCCCGCCGGTGCCCGACTCCAACCCGCCCGGGGCGCCATCGGACGACCCAGCCGGGGATGGCGTGGCGGTGTCGATCGACCCACCCGGCGAACCGACGTTCATCCCGCCAGGCTGACCGGCGTCATCCGCACCGACGCCGAGCGGCCCGGCGGCCAGGCCGATCACGAGCAGCATCGCCAACGCCGATCCGCCGGCGCCGAACTGCGCCAGGCGGCGCCGGCGGCGCAGCCGACGGCCCTGCACCACCGACTGCTGGACCAGGTCACCCAGCGGCGGGGCGGGATGTTGGGCCAGGTCGTCCCTGAAACGCCCACGCACGTCGCCCATGTCCTTACGCCTCCTCGGCCGACCGCCCGCAGTGGCGATCCGTCACTGACCTGACGGGTTGACCCGCCGATTTGGTTACCGAGTTTTGGCACGAATTTTCAGCCACTCGAGTCGTCGTAACCCGGTGTTTTCAGTGCGTGTGGGTCGAGGCACAACCTGCGGAGCGTCCTAGGAGGTTAGGTTCGTCAACGTGGAGGCTGATCGAAGGCCGCGGTATTCGGGCAGCTCAGAAATCTGGATGCTCGACGCTCTCCGGCGATCCGGCGTGCGATTGACCTTCGTCGAATCAGGTCCATAAGATGACCATCGATGAGGATCGCGGATTGGAGTCGCGCCACGCCAGCCGACGCGGCAGCGCTGGCAGCACTCTTCCAGCGCGCCGAGGCGGTCGCCCCTGTCGGCATGGAGCAGCGCGCTGAGGACGTCCGGAATCGACTGGCCACTCTCGGGCCAGACAGTGCCGGACGCACCCGGGTTGGCCGCGATGACACCGGCAGCGTCGCCGCATACGGTGAGGTCGCCGACATGGGAACAGCGGACGACGTTCTCCGCATCCGCCTGACCAACGTGCTTCATCCCGACATTGCCGACGACGTCCGTGCAGAGCTGCACCACTGGCTCATCGACCAGGCGAAGCAGTTACGGGACAGCCGAGGCTCGGCGCGGGCCATCCTCGGCATCCGGTGTGCCGAGAACGACCGGGCCGGCCGCGAGCTGCTGATCAGTGGCGGCTTCGCGCTGGCCCGTCACGAACGGGACCTCGTCCTGGCGGTGCCTGATGAGCCGCCGGCGCCCGCGCTACCGCCCGGTCTGGTGCTGACACCTGTCGACGAGCGCTACGACGAACTGGCCCGGCTGGCCCACAATGAGGCCTACGCCGACAGCCCGACAGCGGTTCGACCAGACCGGCGCACCTGGCCGCAGCACGCGACCGGACATCCGCGCTTCCTGCCCGACCTCTCCTGCCTGGTGCTCGCCGAGGCCGACCGAAGCGACAACCCGGTGGCCGCCTTCCTCTTCGCGCTCGCCGACGGCAGCACCGACACGCCGACGGCGGTTCTGCACTGTCTGGGCACCCGAGCACCCTGGCGCCGCAGTGGCTTGGCCACAGCGATGATCTCGCAAGTCCTGCACCGTGCGCGCTCAGCCGGCGTCAGACGACTACGACTCAAGGTCACCGACAGCAATCACTCCGCTCTGGCGCTCTACCGGAAACTGGGTTTTGTGGAGTCGGGGCAAGGGTTCGCGGTGCTGATGCGGCAGCTCACCCCCGAGGCCGACGAGCAGCCGTAAGCCCAACGGTTCGTCGACTCGCGCTCTGCGCCGCGTACGCGGAATGTTCCGCGATCTGCCACAGCGCGTGGAGCCCGGCAATGCGTACGTCCATCTTGTCGCTTCCGAGCTGGTCCACCGTCCGGGCGGAAGCGGTCGGTCAGAGGCGCGAGGCCCCGCACCACCGCGTGACGCGGGTCGACCAGCCACTGTGCGCGGCGACTCCAACCCCTACCGCTCGGATCCGTAACAGGTCCGAAACTACCGGTTGAAAACTCTGGAATTTTCTGCCAGCCTGAGAGCCATCGACAAGTGTGAACGTTAACAAGATCCGTTAGCACTGGAGGCGCTCCACGCGACCGTCGGGCCCACCCACCCGCCAGGTGACCACATCCACCACCGAGAGAGCCCAACGCCCGCAACCACCCCCGACGGGCGACCGGGCCTACCTGCCACCGCCCTTCACCCGCTGGCCAGATAGCCCGAACAACTCGCATCCGGGCTGGTGCCCGACGTGATCCCGGCCCGCTCGGGCGGACTCGACATCGTGCCCGCCACCATCCGAGCGGGGCCTCCAAATGGAACAGCGACAGGAATCTCTTACCCCCACCACAGGAGGATCAGCATGGTTCCCCGGACCCGTCCCATCGGGCGCACCCGACTGCGAACGCTCACTCTTTCCGGAACAGCCGCGATAATTCTGACCCTGATCGTGTCGCTGCTACCCAATCTGGCCCAGGCCGCCGAGACGACCCTCGGTGCCGCCGCAGCCCAGTCCGGCCGGTACTTCGGTGCCGCCGTGGCCGCCAACAAACTCAACGACAGCGCCTACACGACGATCCTGAACCGCGAGTTCAACGCCATCACTCCCGAGAACGAAATGAAGATCGACGCGACCGAGCCGCAGCAGAACAACTTCACCTTCAGCAACGCGGACCGGATCGTGAACCACGCCATCTCCCGGGGTTGGAAGGTCCGGGGCCACACCCTGGCCTGGTACTCGCAGCAGCCGGGCTGGATGCAGAGCATGGAGGGCACCGCGCTGCGCAACGCGATGCTGAACCACGTCACCCGAGTGGCCACCTACTACCGCGGCAAGATCTACTCGTGGGACGTGGTGAACGAGGCGTTCGAGGACGGCAACAGCGGCGCCCGCCGCAACTCGAACCTGCAGCGCACCGGCAACGACTGGATCGAGGCGGCGTTCCGCGCCGCCGACGCGGCCGACCCGAACGCGAAGCTCTGCTACAACGACTACAACACCGACAACTGGACCTGGGCCAAGACGCAGGCCGTGTACAACATGGTGCGCGACTTCAAGTCTCGTGGGGTGCCGATCGACTGCGTCGGGTTCCAGTCGCACTTCAACGCCAACTCGCCGTACAACAGCAACTACCGCACCACGCTGTCCAGCTTCGCCGCCCTCGGGGTGGACGTGCAGATCACCGAGCTGGACATCGAGGGATCCGGCACGACGCAGGCCAACACCTACCGCAGTGTGGTCAACGACTGCCTTGCCGTGGCTCGCTGCAACGGGCTCACCGTGTGGGGGGTGCGGGACTGCGACTCGTGGCGCTCCAGCGGCACTCCCCTGCTCTTCGAGTGCAACGGCAACAAGAAGGCCGCTTACACCTCCACCCTGGAGGCGCTGAACAGCGCGGGCCCCACCAACCCGCCCACCGACCCACCCACCAACCCGCCCACCAACCCGCCCGGCTCCGCCAGCGAGATCGTCGGCACGCAGTCGGGCCGGTGTGTCGACGTGCCCAACGCCTCGACCAGCAACGGCACCCGGGTGCAGCTCTACGACTGCAACAAGCAGACCAACCAGGCCTGGACCTACACCTCGGGCAAACAGCTGCAGGTGTACGGGAACATGTGCCTCGACGCGGCCGGGACCGGCAACGGTGCGGCGGTGCAGATCTACAGCTGCCACAGCCAGACCAACCAACAGTGGAACGTCAACTCCAACGGCACCATCAGCAACGTCCAGTCCGGACGATGCCTGGACGCTTGGAGCACCACCAACGGGGCCCAGATCCAGCTCTACGACTGCCACGGACAGACCAACCAGCAGTTCCGACTCGCCGCCCTGGGCGGCGGCTCCACCCCGACGCCGACCCCGACGACGCCGCCGCCGACCGGCGGCACGTGTGACCTTCCCTCGTCGTACCGCTGGTCGTCGTCGGGTGCGCTGGCGCAGCCGAGGTCGGGGTGGGTGTCGCTGAAGGACTTCACCGTCGCGCCGTACAACGGCCAGCAGCTCGTCTACGCCACCACCCACGACACCGGCACCACGTGGGGCTCGATGAACTTCGGCCTCTTCAGCAACTACTCGCAGATGGGCTCGGCCAGCCAGAACGCGATGAACTCGGCGACCGTCGCGCCGTCGTTGTTCTACTTTGCGCCGCGCAACATCTGGGTGCTGGCCTACCAGTGGGGCGGCACGGCGTTCTCGTACCGGACCTCGAGTGACCCGACAAACCCGAACGGTTGGTCCGGGGCGCAGACGCTGTTCACCGGAAGCATCTCCAACTCCAGCACCGGCCCGATCGACCAGGCGGTCATCGGTGACGACCAGAACATGTACCTGTTCTTCGCCGGCGACAACGGGAGGATCTACCGGGCCAGCATGCCCATCGGGAACTTCCCGGGCAGCTTCGGCTCCAACTACACGACCATCATGACCGACACGACGAACAACCTCTTCGAGGCCGTTCAGGTCTACAAGCTCCAGGGCCTGAACAAGTACCTGATGATCGTCGAGGCGATCGGTTCGCAGGGCCGGTACTTCCGTTCGTTCACGGCCACCAGCCTCGGTGGTACGTGGACGCCGCAGGCGACGTCCGAGAGCAACCCCTTCGCCGGCAAGGCGAACAGCGGCGCCACCTGGACCAACGACATCAGTCACGGCGAACTGATCCGCAGCAACGCCGATCAGACCATGACCGTTGACGCCTGCAACCTGCAACTGCTCTACCAGGGGCGCTCCCCCAGCTCCGGCGGCGACTACGGCCTCCTGCCGTACCGGCCGGGTCTGCTGACGCTCCAACGCTGACGACCGGACATCGCCGGGGCGGGCAGGCTCGGCACCACACCGAGCCCGTCCGCCCCGCACCCATCCACCACCAGGAGGTAGCGATAGTGCGAGGACACGGACACCACCCCCCACCCTCGGGGAATTCCCACACCGACCGAGTGTCCCCCCGTTTTCGGGGACGGCTGTTCAAGCTCGCCGCGGCCGGGATCGCCGCCGCAGTCGGGTTGTTCACCATCACCGTGGCGACCGGGTCGGCGTCGGCCGCCGACAACCCGTACCAGCGGGGCCCGGACCCCACCCGGACCAGCGTCACCGCCGTGAACGGCCCCTTCGCCAACACGTCGGTCAGCGTCCCGACCGGGTACGGCTTCAACGGCGGCAGGATCTACTACCCGACCGACACCAGCCAGGGCACCTTCGGTGCCATCGCGATCTCGCCGGGTTACACAGCGTTGTTCTCCGCCGAGCTGGCCTGGATGGGACCGTGGCTGGCATCCCACGGCTTCGTCGTGATCGGCATCGAGACCAACAGCCGCAACGACTTCGACACGGCCCGAGGCACCCAGTTGCTCGCCGCACTGGACTACCTCACACAGCAGAGCCCCGTACGCGACCGGGTCGACCCCAACCGGTTGGCGGTCGCCGGTCACTCGATGGGCGGCGGTGGCGCGCTGAGTGCGGCCACCCGACGCTCGTCGTTGAAGGCAGTGGTCGGCATCGCGCCGTACTCGCCGTCGTCGAACCTGGCCAACGACCGCGTGCCCACCATGATCTTCTCTGGGCAGGCGGACACGGTGGTCACCCCGTCCTACGCCACCGGCCTGTACAACAGCCTCCCGGCCACGACGGAGAGCGTCTACGTGGAGGTCGCCGGCGCCGATCACGGCTTCATGGTCGGACGGTCGAACCCGGTGATGGTCCGGACCATGCTGCCGTTCGTCAAGATGTTCATCGACAACGACACCCGGTACAGCCAGTTCCTCTGCCCCCTGCTGGACTCCAGCGGCGTGGTCACCTACCGCAGCACCTGCCCGTTGCTGCCCTCGACGCCGACCCCCACCGATCCGCCGACCCCCACCGATCCGCCGACAGTTCCACCCGGCTCCGCCTCCGAGATCGTCGGCACGCAGTCCGGTCGGTGCGTCGACGTACCCAACGCCTCACGTACCAACGGCACCCGCGTCCAGCTCTACGGCTGCAACAAACAAACCAACCAGGCCTGGACCTACACCTCGAACAAACAACTCCAGGTGTACGGGAACATGTGCCTCGACGCGGCAGGCACCGCCAACGGTGCGGCGGTGCAGATCTACAGCTGCCACAACCAGACCAACCAACAGTGGAACGTCAACTCCAACGGCACCATCAGCAACGTCCAGTCCGGACGATGCCTGGACGCCTGGAGCACCACCAACGGAGCCCAGATCCAGCTCTACGACTGCCACGGACAAACCAACCAGCAGTTCAGGCTCGCCGCCCTCGCGCGTTGATCACGACCGACTCCGCGCAGCACCTGTTCGAGGGTGTGCGGATCGACCAGCGGCAGGGCGAGATCCAGCTCGTCTGAAACGGGCGGACCCGGCGTCGCGCCGGGTCCGCCCGCATCACGTGGCCGGAGGGCGGCGACGCCTGGCGTCCCGGACGAGCGTCAGGGCGATGACGAGAAGGCCGAGCAGGGCGACACCGGCATTGGCCGTTGTGAGGAACACCTTCTCGCCACCGGTGGCGTGGTGGAGGTGGGTCAGGTGGAAGAAGAAGTGGGGTATGGCGAAGGTGGAGAATGCCGCCGCGGCGGGGATGGTGAATGCGGCTCGAGGTGCCACGAGCGCGATGCCGAGGACGACGGCCAGGCCGAGGGTGGCCCCGCCGAAGTCTCGCGCGTAGTGCTCGCTGAACGGCGGGGTGAGGGTGACGGTCGGGAAGTTGTCGTAGAAGCTTTCGGGGAAGACCTGGTTCCAGAACCCGACAACGAGTTCGTCGAGGAAGAGGACGGCCAGGGCGATCCGGATCAACGCGGTCAGCGCGGTGTCCCGCCCGTCTGTTGACGTTGCCTGCGGTGCGGCGGGGGTGGGTGATCGGCCTTCGGTCATCGGCTCCGCCCGGCGTCGTTCTGCGCTGCCGGGCTGGCCAGCCACTGGTCGAAGGTCTGTGTGCCCCGCGGACCGGGGCCGGTGGGCAGCAGGCCGTGTCCGGCCATGGCTCGACCGGTCGCTCCCGGAAGGCGGACGGGCAGGACAAGGCGGTGACTCCCACGGGTGCGTAGCAGGCGGCGGGCCATGTCCGACATGCGCAACTGTTGCGGGCCGGCGATGTCGGGCGCCCGGCCGGCCGGGTCTGCCAGGGCGAGGTCGACGAGACAGTTGGCGACCTCGTGGGCCGCGATCGGCTGCATGAGCATCTGGGGCACCACTGCGATCGGACCGGGAATGGTGGCGAGCATCTGCGCGGCCAACTCGTAGAACTGCGTCGAGCGGAGCACCGTCGCGGGAACCGCACCGTCCAGGACGAGCTTCTCCTGGCGTCGTTTGCCCGCGTAGTAACCCCAGTTCACCCGGTCGGCACCGACGACCGACAGCGCGACGTGGTGCCGAACCCCGACGCGCTGGCCTGCGGCAAGCAGGTTGGTTGTCGCCGTACCAAAGAAGTTCTCCGATTTCTTGCGGTTGATCGTCGACACGTTGCTGACGTCGATCACGACCGGTACGCCGGTCAGCGCCTCGTCCAGCCCGGAACCGCGGATCAGGTCTGCTCCCGTGGAGCGGGCGAGTATGACCGGCTCGTGGCCGGCGGCCCGTACGGCGTTGACGACGAGACGTCCAACCCCGCCGGTGCCGCCAGCTACCGCGATACGCACCGAGCTACCTCCCGATCTGTGTTCGCCGTAACGCCGCGATGGCGCGTAGCCCGGACCGGGGGCCGGGGTGAAAGGGGGATGAACCGCTGTGATGTCACTGTTGGTTCTACCTCTCCGAGACTTCTCGTCCAGGAATAGACTGCGCAGATAGCCCTAAAGGGTGGAACGCTCATCTGTATCGGTGCGCTTGCTGGCGGCATAGACACCGCGTGAGAGCGCCGTGCGCGAACGCGGGCGCGGGCGTGACCGCCAGCTGGAAACCGGCAGCAAGCGCGACCGTGACGATCAATCTGACGCGACGACAAGTGCGAGGCGCCCGACCGGTGTCTGACGTGTCCGTCACGCGCGCCGCAACGCTTCTCTTCATGGTGTGCTCCCCTCCGCCGCGAACGACCGCGACGTCTGCGAACTGGACCGAGCGGCCCCGCGATTCGTGACAGCAGAGGTCGCGGCCGGGGTCGTGTGTCACGAATCGGAGCCCTGCTCGGTCCGTACCTGGTGACACTCGCCCACCACCGGCGGGCTCCTGAGATGTCCAGCCACGTCGGCTGGCGTGTCAAGGACGACACCGCGGACGCCGAGCCGGTACAGCGCAAGGAGCGACGATCATGACCGCCATCATCCGCATCGCACTGGCGATCTTGTTTCTCGACAATTTCGTGGTCGGAGCCTGGAACGCGATCTGGCCGGCCAGCTTCTACGCGAACTTCCCGACAGTGGATCTCACGCCGCCGTTCAGCGAGCACTATGCGCGGGACTTCGGTACTGCGTCACTGGCGATCGCCCTGGTGCTGGGCATCGCGGCGGTCAAACCCAAGGCCCACTTCGTCATCCCTGCCGCAGCCGCCTATTCGGTCTTCGCGCTGCCGCATTTCTTCTATCACCTCACCAACATGCAGGGGGCGACCGTAGGTGAGGCGATCCTCCTCACCACCGCAAACGCGGCCGTGGCGCTCATCGGCCTGGTGATCATCTTGCTGACGGCGCTGCGCGACCGTTCGGCGGCTCGGCGCGACCTCGCCCCGGCTCGGGCCGCCCACTGAACCTGCTGCGTCAACCACTGGGAGAGCCGATGGTTCCCGAACCCCTCCGGCCACTTCGGTCAAACGCGCTACCCAGCGCGTTCTGCGTCGCCGTCGCCGAACGACGCCTCCTCAAGAACCTCGCGTACCACCTGCTCGGTTCAGTCGACGCCGCCGAACACGCGGTACAAACCACGTACACCGTCTGGTACACGATGCCGAACGACAAACAGGATGGCGTCGACAGTCCCTTTACCTGGCTCGTCGGCATGCTCGTGCAGATCTGTATCGGTCTGCTCGAATCGTCGCCGACCCAAGCCGCTGGCCATAACGCCGCTCACGTGCTGTAGTACGGCCCCGCAGGGGTACCTGTGTGACTGGTGCTCGACAGACAGCAGCGATATCGGCGGCAGTTCGAACTCACCTGCACATTCAGGGATGGAAGCGACGAGGCGGCGGCCATGGTAGGGCGAGGAAAAGACGGGGCACTCGTCGACGCGTTAGCGGCGTTCGACGCGGTCCGTCCGCGGCTCTTCGGCATCGCCTACCGGATGCTCGGCAGCGTCGCGGAGGCGGAGGACATCGTGCAGGAAGCCTGGCTCCGGTGGCAGCAGACCGAACGCAGCCAGGTACGGGACCCGATCGGGTTCCTGGTCACGACGACTTCTCGGCTCGCTCTGAACGCCGCGACGTCGGCTCGCGCCCGCCGGGAGCTGTATCCCGGACCGTGGCTACCCGAGCCCGTCGACACCGCCGCCGACCCGACACTCCAGGCCGAACGCAACGAGTCACTCGAACTCGCCGTGCTACTCCTGTTGGAACGGCTCACCCCGGCCGAGCGGGCGGTGTACGTGCTGCGGGAGGCGTTCGACTACCCGTTCCGACGGATCGGTGAGGTGCTCGACGTCAGCGAGGCATACGCACGACAGCTCGGCCACCGCGCCCGCACGCACCTTGCCCAGCAGCGGCGCGAACCGGTCGGCCACGCCGACCGCGACCGCCTGTTGCATGCCTTTCTCGCCGCAGCCCGCTCCGGTGAGCTGACCCAGCTCGAGGAACTGCTCGCCGAAACAGCCATCTCCTACGCCGACGGCGGCGGCGCCGTCCGGGCCGCCCAGCTGCCCGTCGTCGGACGTGACAACGTCGCGCGTTACGTCCTGGGCCTGATCCGGAAGTTCGGCCGCGACCTCTCGCCGGAGATCGTCGAATCCAACGGCCAAGCCGCGATCCTCGTCTCGCGGCCCGGGACAACCGTCGCTCTGGTCACCATCGACGCCTCACCCGCCGGGATCGAACGAGTGTTGATCATCCTCAACCCGCAGAAGCTAGCCCAGTTCCAGCGGTGACCGTCGGCAACGGCGCCTGGTTCGTCGACGGCACGTGAGTCGAGGTCGATGGTCTGGCGCCTGAGTCGTCGCCGAACCTGCCGGCGCTGCTCGAACGAATGGGATCGTTGCTGAGTGACGAAGTCGCTTGACCTGCATCTGGAGTTCGATCGGAGTGCGGGTTTCCCGGGTCGCTCGCTGGAGAGCGCGTTACGGGAGAGCATTCGGACAGGTCGGCTGCGGGCCGGGTCCCGCCTACCCGGGAGCCGGAGCCTGGCCGCCGACCTGGGCTTGGCCCGGGGCACTGTGGTGCAGGCGTACGCGCAGCTGGTGGCGGAAGGGTGGCTGCTGGCGGCACCCGGCTCGGGCACCCGGGTCGCGGACGTACTCCATGATCCGCCCGACTCGCGCAGGCAACCGCGGCCGTCGCCCCCGGCCGGGTCATTGATCGAGTTTCGGCCGGGGATTCCGGACCTCGCGTCCTTCCCCCGAACGGCCTGGGCGGACAGTGTCCGGCGGGCGCTCACGACGGCTTCACGCGGCACGCTGGACTACTCCGAACCGACGGGTCTACCCGCATTGCGGGCGGCGGTGGCCGGCTATCTCGCGCGTACTCGTGGGGTGCTCTGCGACCCGGATGCGGTGGTGATCACGGCGGGCTTCACCCAGGGCCTCTCCCTTCTGGCGCGGACGCTGCACCGGCGCGGCGTCCACGCCATCGCCACCGAGAACCCCGGCCTGGCCCATCACCGCATGGTGCTGCGTGCCGCGGGCCTGACAGTCACCCCGCTCACCGTCGGCCCCGGCGGGGCCGACCCGGATGACGCGGCGGGTCAGGCCGCGCTGCTCACTCCCGCGCACCAGCATCCGACCGGAGTGGTGCTCGCCCCAGGGCACCGCTACCGGCTCATCGCGTGGGCACGCAAGCACGACGCGTTTCTGATCGAGGACGACTACGACGGCGAGTTCCGCTACGACCAGCGGCCGGTGGGCGCCATGCAGGCGCTGGCACCAGAGCGGATCGTGTACGCCGGCAGCACGAGCAAGTCGCTGGCGCCGGGCGTCCGCCTGGGCTGGTTCGTCGTACCCGAGCCACTGCGTCGCGAACTGACGACGACGATCGTGGAGGCCGGGGCGGCAGTCTCCGCGATCGACCAGCTCACCATGGCCGACCTGCTCACGCACGGCGACTACGACCGGCACATCCGCCGCATGCGGCTGACCTACCGGCGTCGCCGGACCGAGCTGGCCGGCCGCCTGGCCGAGGTGACCACCACTGCACTGGAGGGCATCGCTGCCGGCGTACACGCGCTGCTACCGCTGGCTTGCGTGGCGGAGGAGCGCTGGCTGATCGAGGCCGGACGCCGCGAGGGACTGCACCTGATCGGCCTGCACAGCAACGGCTACTGGCACGACCCCGCGGATGAGCGGCAGGCGGCAGCCCTGGTCCTCGGATACGCGGCGCCGCCGGCTCATGCCTGGCAGGAGGCACTGTCCGGACTCTGCCAACTGGTCCATCAGACCGGTCACCAACTGGTCCATCCTGCTGGTCCGGTCGGGGATACGTTCGATTCATGCAGACCATGAAGATCGGAAACAACGAAATCGTGCTCCTGGGCACGGCCATGCCCCCGGAGTTGCCGGAGGGCTCCCATGTGATGACAGCGACGATCGAACTGCCACCGGGCGACCCGGGCACGCCGCCCCACCGGCACTCCGGCCCGGTCTTCGGCTACCTGCTCGAGGGCGAGATGATCTTCGAGCTGGAGGGCGAGCCCGAACGGGTGATCAGGGCCGGTGAGGCGTTCTGGGAGCCTGGCGGCGACGTCATCCACTACCGGTCCGCCAACAACCTGTCCGATCGGGTGACCAAGTTCCTGGTCGTGATGGTGTGCGCGCCCGGCCAGGAAATGCTGGTGCTGGTGAGCCCCGAGGAGCTCGAACAGCGTAAGGACCGCCGCTCAACCCGGCCGAACTGACGGAGAGGCACGTCATGCGTATCGTTCTCGCCGGTTCGACCGGCGTCATCGGCCGCCGTCTTGAGCCGATTCTGACCGCCCAGGGGCATGAGGTCATCGGGTTGGCCCGCAACGGCCCGGTCGCCGTCGACGTGCTCGACCGGGACGCGGTGGCGGCCGCCGTCCGCGACGCCCGGCCTGACGTGGTGATGCACCAGCTGACCAGCCTGAGCACGGGCGACTTCGCCGCCAACTCGCGGCTGCGTCGGACCGGAACCCGCAACCTGGTCGACGCGGCGCTCGCCGCTGGGGTACGCTGGATCGTGGCACAGAGCATCGCCTGGGCGTACGAGCCGGGCGCCGAGCCCGCGACCGAGGAGACCCCGCTCGACCTCGGCGCCCCGGAGCCACGCCAGACCAGTGTGGGTGGTGCCGCCGCGCTCGAATCCGCCGTCCAGGAGGCGCCCGAGTGGGTCGTGCTGAGGTACGGCACCCTCTACGGCCCGGGCACCTGGTACGCCCGCGACGGTCTGATGGCCCAGTTCGCCGCCGCCGGCAAGGTCCCCGCCGACGCGGACGTGAGCAGCCTGCTGCACATCGACGACGCCGTCGCCGCCGCGGTTGCGGCTCTGGAGTGGCCCGTCGGCGTCGTCAACGTCTGCGACGACGAGCCAGCCGCCGCCTCGCAGTGGGTGCCCGCGTTCTGCGCGGCGGCCAACGTGCCAGCGCCAGCGGTGACCGAGGGCGAGCGGCATGGCTGGGCGCGGGGAGCGAGCAACCGCCACGCCCGCACGCACCTTGGCTGGAGCCCGGCCCATCCGTCCTGGCGTCAGGGATTCGCCACCCTGTGAGGCGTCCGCAAATCTTGATCTTGCAGTAGCAACGGAGACGAAGAGTCATGTCCGATCACCCCGAACTCGCCGCGCTCAGCGACGACTATGCCCGCTTCGGGCTCGAACGCGATGCCGTACGCGAATGGGAGGACGGCGCCCGCACCGACAATCGCGCCGGGTCGTACGAGTGGTGGTACTTCGACGCCCACCTCGACGACGGCGCGAAGGTTGTCGTGGTGTTCATGAACAAGGACCTCGGCGCGGCGGGTAGCCCGCTGTCACCGCAGCTCCGGGTCAACCTGGAACTGCCTGACGGGACGATGTCCAACAACACGATCGCGATCCCCGCAGCGGAGTGGTCGGCGGCGAGCGGGCGTACTGACGTCCGGATGGGGCCGGGCAACCGCTTCCGGGGCGAGAGCCTGCGCGAGTACCGGATCCAGGCGACCGCCGGGGGTCTAGGGGTCGACTTCACACTGACGTCCGAGGTCCCGGCCTGGCGTCCGGCCACCGGGCACATGCTGTTCGGCCCGGAGCGCGACCTCGAGTTCAATTGGCTGCCCTCGGTGCCCCAAGGAGCCGTGCGGGGCTCGTACACGATCGACGGGGTGCGGCATGAGACGACCGGCGTCGGCTACCACGACCACAACTGGGGCAACGTCGGGCTGCCGAAAATCATCAATGACTGGTACTGGGGACGGGGGCAGGCCGGGCCGTACACGGTCATCGCCTCGTTCATCACTGGCGCCGAAAAGTACGGCTTCGCCGAGATCCCCATCTTCATGCTGGCCCGCGACGGCCGGATCATCGGCGACGATCCAGCGAAGATGACGTTCGAGCGGGACGGGGCCTACACCGACGCGAAGACCGGCAAGCCGGTGGCCGGCATCGTCCGCTACACGTACGTGGACGACGACGACACGTACGTGGTGACCTTCGACCGCGAGCGCGACCTGGTCCGCAATCCCCTCACCAAGGACCTGCCCTGGCTGAAGCGGGCAGCGGCCCGGTTGATCCGGTTCGACGGCGCCTACCTCCGCTTCGCCGGCCTGCTCACGATCGAGCACCACAAGGGCGGACAGGTGGTCGAGACGTTCGCCGAGGACGCGATCTGGGAGCTCATGTACTTCGGGCGTGCCCGCGTCACTGCCGCGGATCCGTCACTGCCCGGTCGGCGGGTCGCCCGGAAGCGGCACTGAGTCCACCGGCTGGCGAAGGCGCTCGATCAACTCGCGGGCCGCCTCGGCGTACCGCTGCTCCGATCCGCGGGGTCGGTGTCCCTGGATCGGCGGCGGGACGCTGTCGCCAGGTAGCGGCACCACGTCGGCGGGATCCCGTAGCCGGCGGTCCACCGTTGCCGCCGTCCCGCCGACGGTTACCGACGCGGTTGTCCGGTGGGCGCTGAATATCCAGCCGCCAACCGAGTCGGTGTCGCGCCACAGGTTCACCCACCGCCAGCCGACGCGAGCGCCGATCTCGTGCAGCACCTCGTCGTCGACGAAGGCGGGGAACAGTCGTGCGTAGAGTCGCCTCAGTGGTGACCCATGGGTGAGCAGAGCGACTCGACTGCTGACCTGCGGCGATAACTGGAGCACTGTCGCGGCGGCCAGGACCGAACCGTGGCTGTGTGCGGTGACCAGCACGAGGTTGCCGCGTCCGACCAGGTACGTGATTCGTCGGGTCAACTCCGGCACGGCTCGCTCGGCGTAGCAGGGTGGCGCGAACGGGTGGGCGGCCCGGGGCCAGAACGTGCCCAGGTCCCACAGGACACCAACGTGGCGCCTGAATTCGACTGTCCGGTAGGCGAAGATTCCGCCGAGGGTCAGGCCGAGGATGATCGCGGCGATCCCCCAGCTCCCGAACGCGATGGAGAAGGTGATCAGGTCGCCGGGCACCCGTGCGTACCGCTGCACAGATTCGCTCGGCAGCAACTCCAGCAGACCGAGGGTGGTGGTGGCCGTGCCGATCCCGGCCAGGCAGGCGTAGACCACCGCCAACGGAATCAGTCTTTCCGTGAAGCGGGCCCTGGCTATCGCCTTCTGCACCTGCCGCAGTCGGGTCGCGGCTGCGGGCGGGCGGTCCGGGTAGTCGCAGGCGACGATTGCCGCAGCGGCACGCAGTCGACGGCGTCGAGAGATGAGGATGACCGGAACCGCTACTACCAGCGTGAACAGCACTGTCCGGAGGAAGCCGAAGATCGCCCAGGTGAACGCCGGCGGCAGACCTGAGGCCAGGCCCGCTCCGGTCGGCGCGTCGCGATCAAGGAAATCCGCCACCCGGTAGACCAGCTCGGCGGACACTGCCACCGCGAGACTGACAGCGCTGGCCGCCATCACCAGTGCGCCCAGCCCGAGCAGCGGGATGGCGTCCCGCCACCGAACCCGGCGCCAGAGCAGCACAGCGCCGAGGGCGGCCAGCAGGGTCGTCTGGGCAACGAACAGCGAGGTGAGAATTGCGCCGTAGCCGGGTAGCCCGCCCCCCTCGTGCCACGGCGCTGAGCTGGCGAGGACGTGGACCGTCACCACGATGGTCAGGGCCACGGCTACCGTCCGCACCGTGCGGGTGATCCGGTCCCGTCGCTGATCCGAGGCGGCCCGGTCGAGCAGCGGGGGCATGCAGAGCAGGACCACGCAGCTGGCCAGCACCGTCCCGGTGGCCACGGCCAACGCGATCGTGCTCGCCGAGGCGCCGTTCGCGGCTCGGGCGGCGAGCAGAGCGACGTCCAGTGTCGCGAACGCCGCCGCGACGTGGATCGAGCGCAGCCGACCCACCAGCGGCCCTGCGTCCCACTGACCGATCCCGCTGAGTCGATGCTCGGAGACCTCGTCAGCGGGAGCGCGGAACGCGTCGAACATCTTTCGCGGGCGGGTGCTGGCCCGCCAGAGCAGGCCGATGGCGGCGGCCGGAACCACAGCGAGCACCGCGAGGCGCAGGCCCACGGGCTGCCCACCCAACCAGGACAACCAGGTGCGCCCGGCCAGGCAACGTGGCGAGCCCATGCACTTCCACGCGATCAGGTCCAGCGTGACCCCGGCGAAGGCAAGCACATACAGCACGGTGAGAGTGAGTGCCAGCAACCGGCACAGGGATCTGACCATCGCATCGGAGCCAGGGCTCGCCGGTCGCATCCAGATCGCAAGGTTGGCCAGCATGAACGGCAGGAGGAACACCAGCGTCAGTGTTCGGACCACGCTTCCGGCGGGCAGATCACCCCAGCGGTACGCCTCCGTCACCCGTTCGCCGCTGCCGCACGAACATGGGCGGTGGGGTCGGTAGAAGCCCCCACTGCGGTCGCCTGCGACCTGCTCGACCTGCGCCACGTTCAACACCTGGGCGGCGCTCGCGCTGGCGGCCCCGTGTACCCGCAGCTCCACCACGTCATCGGACATCCCGGGCCCGCTTGACCGCGCTGACGCACCCGACATCGGCCCCTCCGAAGCACCTTCGGTGGCCAAGCCGGGTGAACCCAGCCCCCCGCGCCACTCGCGGCGGTGTACCCCGCCCGACCGGGACCAACCGTGGGCCCGCCTCACGGTTGTTTCGCCGCTTACAGGTCCTCCGCAGCACAAAATTACTGCGTCGATCCGGCAGGAGGTGGCTAGCGTACGCGGATGAGCATTGTCCCGAGGACCGGACTGCGGCTGCGGTTCCTCAGCGATCCGGGCGAGTTCCTGGCCGCTGCGGGCGACCACCTGGGCACCGATCCGGTCGTCAGCACTGTCGTGACCACCATCGCGCACCGGCTGTTGTCGCAGCGGGCCGAGGGGATCCCGCAGTCCGACCGCAACTGGTGGCTGGTGGTCAGCGACGACTCCGGCACCGTGGTCGGTGCCGGGATGCGCTCGGCGCCGTACGCACCCTATCCGCCATTCCTGCTGCCCATGCCCGACGAGGCGGCCGTTGCGCTGGCCCACGCGTTGCACGATCGCGGGGAGGAGATCCTCGCGGTCAACGGGGCCCTGCCCGCGGTCGACCTGTGCGCCACCGCGCTGGCCCGGCTCGGTGGGGGCGAAGTCCAGGTCTCCCAGCACACACGGCTGCACGAGCTCGGCGAGCTGACGTGGCCACCACCAGTGCCTGGCGGCTTGGTGGCCGCGACCGAGGACGACGCGGGACTGGTCACGGAGTGGCTCGCCGCGTTCATGGGCGACGCCGACGAACAGGCGGGCCGCCCGCGCGGTACGAGTGCGCACGAAGCGCCCGACCACGCGGAGGTGCTGCGTCGGATCCACGCCGGACGGCTGTGGTTCTGGGTCGACGAGACCGGGGAGCCGGTGCACCTCACCGGTGCCAACCCACCGTCGTTCGGAGTGGCCCGCTTGGGCCCGGTGTACACACCGCCGGCCCAGCGGGGGCGTGGTTGGGCCGGCAACGCGGTCGCGGAGGTTTCCCGCCGTATCCAGGCCGAGGGCGCGCGGGTCTGCCTGTTCACCGACCAGGCCAACCCGACGTCGAACAAGCTCTACGCCGCCCTCGGCTACCGGCCGGTCGTCGACATGGCCAACCTGGTCATCGTGTGATGAGCAGCCGATGGAACGGCTCCACCGATCAGGTCGTGGTCTGCTCGCGCAGTGCCCTGGTCGAGCTGTCGGCGGTGTTACCGGCAGCGGGCAGGTTCGTCGTGGCCCGGCTCGACGGAGCGAGGATGACGGATGCGGACCACGCCTTCTACGAGTTCTCCGACGCGCTGTTCTTTCCGGGCTACTTCGGCTGGAACTGGGACGCGTTGTCCGACTGTCTCCGCGATCTGAACTGGTTGCCCGCGGACGGGTATCTCATCGTTGTCGAGAACGCGCCCCGGGTGCTGTCGAGCAGTGCCGAGGACCGGCACACGCTGTTCCAGATCCTGTCGCAGGCCGTACATCACTGGGCCAGCCCGTTCGGCCAGCCAGAGTTCACGGTGCTGTTGCTCTGTGACCGCGACGACGAGGCGGCGCTGTTGCGGCAGGAGATCGCCCGCGCGGACGACGGGTACGCCTCACCGAAACGGGCTCGCTGATCGTCGGCCGTACGAAACGGTTGTCCCAACCAACAGCACTGCTCCTGCGAAGAAGTAGGTGTTGATTCCGATGCCGGTCCAGAACTCGCCAGTGGAGATGTCCGCCACCCCCACGAAACCACCGCGACGGATACCGGTGACCATCAGCAAATTCTCGACCATTCCTGGAACACCCCGGAAGACGAGCAGGATGCTGCCGAACAACAGTGGCGTCAGAAGCAGCCACCGGGGAAGACGTCGAGCCGGCGGACGGACCGTGGCCAGAACGACGGCCGCTCCGATGGCCGACATCGAGATGAGCACCACGTTGAAGATCACGTAGGCCCTCATGCCCCACGGTCCGTCACCGGTTGGATCGGGCCCAGGAAAGAACACCAGGATCACGTGGGACACCACAAAGAAGATCAACCAGGCCAAGGCACCGTACGCCCAGGGACGGCCTCTGAGAGCTTGCATACCAGCACTCTCGCCAACGCAGCACCGTGACGCCTCCCGCCCTGGGTGGGTTCCACTCCCCCACGAGAGCGAGGTGCGGGAGCACCAAACCCGGCTGGACGAGGGCGCCTCCGATCGGCAGCGGGGGTTCTGGCGGCGATTGCTGCTACCGGGGTGCCACTCTCGGCATGATTCTCCGTTCGCCGGTGGCGGCCATCGAGTGCATCGCGCCGCTGGCGAGCGGGATCAGCCGGGCCAGGCCCGGCTGTCCGTTGCGTCGGGCCAGGTCGGGCCCGAGGCGAGCCATCAGCAGGGTGAGCGCCGGCAAGGGTCGGACGTAGAGGGTGATGTCAGTGATCAGGCCGTCGGCGCCCAGGCGCAGTCGCTGGGCCTCGTAGAGGCGCACGGCGCCGACCTGCGCCTCATAGAAGAGCGCCACCGTACGGCCCTCGGCGACCTGGTCGGTGTAGGTGATGTCATCGATCGCGGCCAGGGCCACTTCGAGCAAGGTGCGTACCTGCTGGCGGCCCTGGAAGGTGAACTGCTCGGTGATCGGCGAGACCACTGTGACATCGGGGCTGAGGGCGGCGACCGCGCCGGCGGCGTCACCGGCCTCGCCGGCGGTCCGCCAGGCGGCGACGGAGTCATACGACTGATCCATGGATACTCCCCCGTGTGTGCTGTGGACATCAGCGGCGCTGGTGCTGCATGCCGCTGCCACGTCAGCACCGTAGACCGTCGATGGCGTACACGATGTCCCCCGGTTGGCAGGCGAAATCGCCGCCACCCTGCTGGATGTCCTGCCCGCCTTGGCGGACACTCGGCGGGTGATCTATGCGGCCGCGGGCGACAGTGCCCCGGAGGGCGACGACGCCGAGCCCGTCGACCTTGACTGGGAGCGGGCCAGCAACCTCAACCGCTGCCAGGAGCCCGCGGACATCGACGCGGCCTTCGACCGCGGGGAAGAGCACGTCGGGGCCGCACTGATCGCTCTGGTCTACAACAACCCCGACACCGACGCGGTCCTGCCCAGGGTCGCCCGCGGGTTACGCTCGCCGAATCCGGAGACCCGCCGGCAGAGCCTGCTCGCGTTGATGCACACCGCCCGGCTCCACGGCCGGGTGGATGCCATCACCCTGGAGCTGCTCCACGGACTGCTGCACGACCGCACCCCGATCAGCGCCGGGAGCCCGTACGAGGTGTGGGGCACGGCGACACAGACAGTCGGAGACCTCCAGGCTTTCCTCCCGTCCGAACAGCTGCCCGCCTGGGTCAATGCCTTCACCGACTACTGACGGTTTGAGCGACGGTGGACGCTTCTACAGCCAGTCGTGTTCGCGGGCGTAGCGGGCCGCTTCGTGGCGGGTCCGGGTCTGAGTCTTGCGCATCGCATTGGAGAGGTAGTTGCGGACGGTACCCGGAGCGAGGTGGAGCCGAGCGGCGATGTCGGCGACCGAGTAGCCCTCGCCGGTGACCCGCAGGACGTCGGCTTCACGGTCGGTGAGGGGGCAGTCCTCGGTGACGGCGAGCACGGACACGTCCGGGTCGATCCAGCGCTTTCCCGAATGCAGGGTGGCGATGACCGAGGCGATGTGGGCTGGCTCGGCGGACTTGCTGACGAAGCCCTGGACGCCGAGCTTCAGCGCCTTGCGCAGCACGCCGGGGCGGGCATGTCGGGTCAGCATGAGGATCACCTGCTCCGGTCGCTCGCGGCGGATCTCGGCGACCGCGCCCAGGCCGTCCACGCCCGGCATCTCCAGGTCGATGACCAGCACGTCGGGCCGGTGCCGCAGGGTGGCGGCGATCGCCGTCCGGCCGTCCTGCGCCTCGGCGAGAACGCTGATGTCGCCCTCCATCGGCAGCAGCGCGGCCAGGGCCGTGCGCAGCAGCGCCTCGTCGTCGGCGAGCACGATGCTGGTCATCGGCCGTCCTTCCCGCCGACCCTCGGGGCCGCGTCGGCCCGAGCGGGTGGGAGGACCGCGGCGGTCAGGAACCGCCCGTCCTCCTGTTCCACGGTCAGCTCACCCCCGTCGCCCGCCACCCGTTGCCTCAGTGCCGCCAGTCCCCTGAGCTCCGGGGGCGTGGTGGCGGTCACGCCGTCGTTGACGATGGTGATGCCCGACGCGGCGAGCGTGATCTGCACCTGGGTGGCCTGCGCGTGCCGCAGGATGTTCGTGGTCGTCTCGCGCAGCACCTGCCCGAGCAGTTCGCTGGCGCGGGCATCGACCTCGGCCTCCCGGGTCACCCGGACCCGGATGCCGGCGGCCTCGAACAGGTTCTTCGCGTTCTCCATCTCGGCGGTGAGGTTGAGCCGCCGTTGCGCGTAGGCGAGTTCCTTGGTCTGCGCGATGGTGTCGCTGACCAGCGTGTACGTCTCCCGCAGCTCCTTCTCCGCCCGAGCGGTGTCGCGGAGCAGCAGTCGCTGGGCCAGGGCGATCTTCAGCTTGACCACGTGCAGGGTGTGGCCCTGAATGTCGTGCAGGTCGCTGGCGAACCGCACGCGCTCCCGGACCACGGCCAGCTCCGCCTCGCGTTCCCGAGTCTGTTCGAGTTCCCGGATGAGGTCGTAGAACCGCTCGCCCACCACGGTGAAGACCGTCACGACGACGGTGAGGACGGTCGGGATGAGAACGTAGGTGACCAGGACGTGACCGATGTCGTCCCGCTGCACCAGCAGCCGTGCCGCGCCGACGGCGGCGACGTAGCCGAACAGCCCGGCCATCACCAGCTTCCGGCGTCGTCGCACCTCGCGCAGGGCAAGCGAACCTACGGCGCAGACACCCCAGTAGGCGTTGGGGCTGCCGGTCACCAGGACCCCGAGCGGCCAGACCGCTGCCGCAACGACCAGACAGGGCAGCGCGACCCGGGCGAGGTCGTTGGCCGTCCACCGTTCGAAGGCCACCACGGCCGCCACGGCCCCCGGCGCCAGGACGACGACGTGCCACCAGGTACGCGCGTCGGTGTAGAGCAGGACCACCGCGGCGAACACCACCGGCGGCAGTGACGTGGCCAGGTTGAGCCGGCGCAGCCTTCCCTGCGTCGACTCGGTGAAGCGTGGCGATCTCCCGGTCACCACCTCAGTATCCGGCAGCCCGGGGCCACGACCAGTGACACCACGTCACATGTGGTGATGACGTGGTGCCACTGACGGGTCGGCCGCGCCCGCGCTGTCATTGGTGCATGTCCACCACACCCGTCATCGAAGTCGAACGGCTGAACCTCACCTACGGCGACTTCCACGCCGTCAAGGACCTCTCCTTCGAGGTACGACCCGGCGAGCTCTACGCACTGCTGGGCACCAACGGAGCCGGAAAAACCTCGACCCTGGAGGTTGTCGAGGGACACCGGAGGCCAACCTCGGGCACCGTGCGCGTCTTCGGGCACAGCCCCGACGACCGGCGAGCGGTACGTCCCCGAATGGGGGTCATGCTCCAGGAGAGCGGATTCTCCCCGGACCTCACCGTCCGTGAGTCCGTCGGTCTGGTCGGTCGGCTCACCCGACGCACCGACGACGTCGACCGGGTGCTCGACCTTGTCGACCTCACCGGCCGAGCCGGCCGCAAGGTGTCGCAGCTGTCCGGCGGGGAGAAGCGGCGGCTCGACTTCGCCACCGCGGTCTACGGCACCCCGGAGCTGATCTTCCTGGACGAGCCGACCACCGGCCTCGACATTCAGTCCCGCGACGCCGTCTGGACGACGGTGGACCGGCTCCGGGAGAACGGCGCGACCATCGTGCTCACCACGCACTACCTGGAGGAGGCACAACAACGCGCGGACCGGATCGGGCTGATGCACGAGGGTGCCTTCCACCGGGAAGGCACCGTCTCCGAGCTGACCCGCACCCTGCCCGCGGTCATCCGCTTCTCCCTCCCGACACCGGCGCCGACGCTGCCGGTGCGGGCCGCCGTCGACGCGGACGGAAAGGTCACGGTCGAGACCTTCGAGCTGCAGAAGGACCTGCACCTCCTGCTCGGCTGGGCGCACGACCACGCCGTGGAACTGCGGGACCTGGCGGCAGGGCCGACCCGGCTCGACGACGTCTTCCGCGCCATCAACAGTTGATTCGATCTTCCGCGAGGAGCCTCACCGTGTTGTCCATCGCGTCCAGCGAACTGATCCAGATCTTCCGCAACCGGCTGGTGCTGATCACCAGCCTCATCATCCCGGTCGCGGTCTGTGCGTTCTTCGTCCGTCAGCACGAGACCTACGCCGCCATCGGGAGCCTCGGCTACATCGCCGCGATCGTCGTGTTCACGGTCGCCGCGTTCGGGCTCTACGCCACCGCCGTCACCACCCTGGCCTCCCGGCGACAGAATCTCTTCCTCAAGCGTCTGCGCTCCACCGCCGAAGGCGACGCCGGTATTCTCGCCGGCCTGCTGCTGCCCGTACTCCTTCTCGCCGTGGTGCAGGTGACCGCGATCCTGACCGCCCTGGCCGTGGTCGCCGGCGGACCGGCGAACGTCGCCCTGCTGGTGGTGGCGGTCCTCGCGACCGTGGCCATGATGATCGGCCTGGCGCTGGCCACGGCCGGGCTGACCAACTCTCCCGAACACGCCCAGGTCACCACCCTGCCCGTTACCCTCGGCGTGATCGCCATGGCCAGCTGGGTGGGAATCTCCGGCACCGAGAACCTCGCCTGGCTCAAGCGGCTGCTGCCCGGTGGCGCGGCCACCGAACTGACCATGAACGCCTGGAACGGCGGCGTCGCCGTGACCGACTCCCTGCTCCTGCTCGCGCCCACGCTCGGCTGGGTCGTCGTCGCCGTCGCCCTGGCCACCCGACTCTTCCGCTGGGAGCCCCGCCGATGACCACCGAAGCCCTGTCGGACGCGCCGACCCTGGTGGAAGATCTCCTGCTGCTCCTGTTCCAACCCAGGTCCGGGACCATCGCGGGAGAGAACACCCTCTTCTACGTCCTCGGCGGCGCCGTCCTCGCGGACCTCGCCCTCGGCGACCACCTGACAACGACGGACCGGGAGCGGCTCCGGAGCGTGTCGGGCCACCCACCATCGGATGGTCTCCTGCGTCCGGCGTGGGACTACCTCGCCGAGAAACCAAGGGGGGTGCAGACGGCCCTGGCCGCGATCGGTCCAGCCCTGCGCAAGCCGGTGTTGGAGCGGCTCATTGCGCGAGGCGACATCGACCAGGAGCCCCGTAAGGTGCTCGGCCTGTTCCGGACGACAGCCCTGCGGGAGGGCAGGACCGAACGACGGGCCCGCCTGCTCGCCGACGTGCGTCGGGTCCTCGTGGACGGTGCGGAGCCGCAGGCCCGTGTCGCCGCGCTCGCGGCGCTGCTCTCGGCGAGCGGAACGCTCCCGCAGTTCCACCGCGAGATCCCGTGGACGTCATCGGTGATCAGCCGAGCCAAGGAACTCGAGCGGGGCAACTGGGGTGCCGACGCCGCGGCGGCGGCCGTCACCCGCACCGTGACGGCCACCGTCGTCAACAGTGCCGTCGTGGCCATCACCGTGCTTCCTCGAAGCTAGGGCGCGTCCGCCGCTCACTGCCTGGAGTTGGCCGGGTGCGGCCGTTCGGGCGGTTTTCCCCGGGCGTGGGCGGCGTCGGAAGCGGCGATGCCGGCGAGGACGATGACGGCGGTGACGGCCACCGCCAGCGGCGGCAGAAGGATCATGAACGGCGAGGCGCCGGCAAGCGCCAGAGCGCCGATGATCCGGGAGCGGGACACCCGGGCGAATACGGCATGTTCCACCAGGGCCCGCCCGATCAGGAAGAGCATCGGTCCGCCGAGGACAACGAGGATCCACGCCGCGTTGGTGTGCCCGAACGGATGTTCGATCACGATTTCGTATCCGACGGCGACGGCGACGATCCCGGCCACCATGAGTACGTGCGCGAGGAAAGCCTCCCGGATGAGGTGCGCTGGCTCAGCGGCGGCTCTGATGGCTTCGGGCAACAGCTGACCCGCCCTGAAGACGTAGACGCGAAACAGCAGCACAGTGGTGATGAATGAAACCGCGAAGGCTGCCGCGGCCCCGCCCTGCCGGAACGATGTGTCGCTGTAGGCCGAGCCGGTCGTCAAAATCAGTTCGCCCAGCGCAATGATGAAGAATTGTCGGTAGCGCTCAGACAGGTATTCGGCCAGAACGGGCCACTGCCGTTGGGTGGGGCGGGACCACGGCGCGGGGTAGAACAGCAGCAGTGCCGCGCCGTCGATGGCGATCGCGAGCGTCCACAACAGGCTGCGGGCCAGATCCGTCACGATCGCGCCGGCGATCCACGGCACGGCCGACAACGCGAACCAGAAGAACACCCCGGCCGCTCGGCGCTGAGCTTCGTGGCCACGCAGTAGCGGCACGATGATCAGCCCACGAACGATGTGGACGGCGACGTACGCGCCAGCGAAGGCCAGACTTCTGTCCCCGAACGCCTGCGGCACCGCGACTGCCATCACCAGCGCCCCGAGCATGGCC
The DNA here is from genome assembly GCF_900091575.1 of Micromonospora saelicesensis. GTDB lineage: Bacteria > Actinomycetota > Actinomycetes > Mycobacteriales > Micromonosporaceae > Micromonospora > Micromonospora saelicesensis. The sequence continues at coordinate 550,957 of NZ_FMCR01000005.1, read as the reverse complement.
GTGTAGACCAGCACCTGAAGCTGCGGCCGCTGCGGATCATAGAGGTCGGTGACCCATGCCGTGACGAACCACAGCACCATGAAGGCCAGCAGCAACAACAGCGTCTCGCCAGCCTCCATGAGGACGACTCGCTGCTCGGTGAGCTCCTCGACCAACCGCTGCGAAACCCGGTTGAGGGCAAAGATGAAGACCAGGTCGAAGAAGAGTTCCAGCAGGCTCGGTCGTTGCGGTTGCCCAGGCTTTCGAAGCAGCACTGCTGCCCTTGTCGACATGGGCCGCCCATTCCTGCCGGCTTCGCCTGTCTGGGTATTGGTACCACGCCGGGCAGGTCGTCGAGTCGATAAGCCAAGAATGCCGGCGGGCCACACACCAGGGCGCCTGGGGTCTCGGCTGATGCGGTCAGCGGCAGCAGCCCTCATCTGTCTTCAGCTGGATCCAAGCCCACACCGATCGCCCGTCGGCCTACGGCTCACACCTTCCGGGGTGAAGCTGCCCCTCCGGTGCGCTCGGCCAACGTCCGGTCCAGCTCCAACCAGCCGAGGCGATGGGCGATCTCGGCGTAGACCGAGGCAGTGGCATCACGCAGTGCCTCAACCGGCAGGACGTACGAGTACGCACCCCTGACACCCGTCGGGGCGAACGCGTCGCGTTCCCGCAGTCCATCACACTCCGATTGCCACCGAGCCAGGCTCCCATCCACGGCAGCCATCGCCTCCAGGAGAAGCCGCTCGGCCATCTCGTCCCTGCCATACATTCCGGGACGACGAAGAACACCGTTCACCTGCGCCAGGTGATGTTGACGGGCCTTCCGAAGAAGGCGTTCGGACTCCACCTGGTGCTCATCGCCATCGATCATGGCACGCCAACTACCTTCGAGTTCTCCAGCGGCCACCTCTCCCAGGCGCCGATGTCGAGGCACTGCTCAGAAGTTCGGTCACGGGTAGCGGACAGCCGACACCAGAGCACGAGGTAGCCGACTGTGACCATCGGATCACTGCGCGCACACTCCTCTCCGACATGTTCGCGTCGACTGGAGGAACAGATGCGTCTCCGATCGTTCGTCACCACGGCACTGGCCGCCGTCCTGGCCGCCGGCGCGCTCGCGCCGCCGGCGCCGGCCGCGGCGGCCACCGCCGACCGCTGGGGCTTCGCGTACGTCAAGGACCCCACAGTGCCGGCCTGGACCGTGCTGGACACCAGCCGGCAGTGGGGTAGCTGGAAGACCGCGTTCCCGGCCGCCTGGGCCGACGGCATCAAGCTCGCGCCCGGCCGGTTCCAGGTCCGCTTCCCGCAGATAGGTGCCAGCTCACGGGGTGTGCCGCACGTGACCCCGGTGAACCGGACCGGTCACTACTGCGAGGTGGTCCGGTGGTTCCAGTCCGGCGCCGACGAGATCGTCGACGTGCAGTGCCACAAGCCGGGCGGCACCCGCGATGACACTCCGTTCACAGTGCTCTGGACGACCAGCTCGGGGGTGCTGCCGGCCGGCACCGCCCACGCGTACGCGCAGTGGAGCAGCGGCCTGGTGGCGCAGTCGTACAACTCCACGGGCGTGGTGAACACGGTCGGGCCGCTGGGCGTCGGGCAGTACCTGGTGCGGCTGCCCGGGGTGGGATTGGCCGGGCTGCTCGCGGGCAACGTGCAGGTCACCGCCGTGCAGCCGAACGCCGGTCCCCGCCGCTGCAAGGTCAACTCCTGGAGCGCGGTCGGCACCGGTGTCCAGGTGTACGTCTTCTGCTACGACCAGGCAGGCGCGTTCGTCAACACCGACTTCGTCCTCTCGTACCACCGTCGGCGGCCGGTGATCGGCTCCCTCGGCCCGCCCTCGCACTTCGGTTACCTGGGTACCGCCGTCGGCGGGCCGACCAACGACAACTCGGTGCTCGGTGTCGGTGCGAACACGGTGGCGGCGCTGGCGCCCGCCGGCCGCTACCTGGCGACCTTCCCGCAGGTCGGCCTCAAGGAGACGCACGCCCAGGTGGTGGCGCAGGGCACCGGCAGCAACTACTGCCACCTCACCCAACCCTGGACGTACACCACAAACGCCGACGTCGACGTCATCTGCTTCGACAACGCCGCCGTCGTCACCCCGCACCGCTTCCTGGCCACCTTCACCTCACGGCTCTGACGCCGCGCCGCGCCGGCGGTGGCGGTTTCCGTCGCTGCCGGCGCGGTAATGGGCCAGCGCTCAAGGTAGATCCGCAAGGGCCGCTGGGGCCGGGCATCAGCGCGGCCACGATCACCACGCCAGCGTACGGGGTTTCCCAGCGAGCGGCGCCGCGCACCACGGGCGGCAAATCCGGATGCCCATGGATCGCGCCCATACTTGCACCGTGACCAACCAGAGCGATGCCCGTCCCGTCCTGGTCATCGACGGCACCTCGTTCGGCGACTTCGCTGGCTTCGTACGCGAGTTCTCGCGGCTGCTGTATCCCGGCGCCTGGAACGGAAGCCTCGACGCCTTCAACGACATCCTGCGCGGCGGCTTCGGCACCCCGGAGACCAGTTGGGTACTCAGGTGGGTCAACTCCGGCATGTCCCGGGAGACGCTCGGTCATGACGCGACGGTCCGCTGGCTGGAGCAGATCCTCCTCACCTGCCACCCGTCGAATCGTGCGAGCATCGAGGTCAGGATCAGCAACGCGCAGCGTGGCCGAGGTCAGACGCTGTTCGACATGATCGTCGAGATCATCCGCGACCACGGCCCGGGCGGCAGCGAATCCGAGGACGGCATCATCCTCGAGCTCCACTGACCGTGTGGATGGACGTGTCGAACCGCTGACCATCGCCGCGCGAGGCCCGAGCGGCATCCCCGGCGAAGTTCGTCGGGTGTCGGCAGCGGGACGGCCCGGCGATCGTCGGCCCTCCGCGGAGGGTTGATCGCCGGGCCGTCCCGGTGACGAGCCGCGCGTGGCGGCCCGCCGGTCAGCCGGTCAGAGGCCTGCGGCGTGCGCGGCGGCGGTACCGCCGACCACGGGTAGGACGATGTTGCTGCTCTTCAGCGCGACCTGCAGATTCGCGGCGGTGGTGTCCGCCTGGCTGGAGTACTGCGGGTAGCTGGCCACGATGATCACGCCGATCCGGTGGCCGGGCTTGAAGACATAGTCCTCCGGCAGCAGCGGGAAGCTGAAGTTGTACGACTCCCCCTGCACCAGCGGCACGGCAACACGGATCGACTGCCGGTTCTGGGCGTCCATGATGCCCTTGGTGACCAGCTCGTAGTCGGCCGTGGCCGCCCGCTTCGTGGTCTGCTTGTAGCAGCCGTCGTCCGTCGGGCTGCTCTGGCCCCAGCAGTCCTCAGTGGTCAGGGTGATGATCCCCTCGCCGGAGGCCCGGTGCGCCACCCGCTCGTCGGTGCCGTAGTCGACCAGGATCGCCCCGAGGTTGGTGTCGGTCTGGTCGGCGGAGGCCCGTAGTTGCACTGTGGGTGTGCCGGAGATGTGCAGCGGCGCGGAGAGCGGCGCGGAGAGGAAGGCCAGCCGGTTGGGCTGCACCACGTCCGGGTTGAGGATCATGGTGTTCTGGCTCTGCGTGCGGCTGTCCTGGAACGCGCCGGTCGCCGGCTTCGCGGTGGGCACCAGCCCGAGACCGCCCGCGCCGGTGGTGCCGGGCTGCAGGAACACCTCGGTGTCCGCCTTGCCGGGGATCGGCCAGTCGGCGTGGGTCTCCCACACGTCGGCGGACCGCTCCAGGTCGACCCGCGGCTCGTCCATGATGCCGTTGGCGACGTTCTGCAGCCAGAAGTCGAACCACCGGTGCAGCGTCGACACCCACACCGCGCGGCGCGAGTCGAACGGGTCGACGTGACCCTCCTGCGACAGCCACAGCTTGCGCGGCACGTTGTTCTCCGCCAGGGCGTACCAGAACTTGCTGAAGTGGTCCGGTCGGACGTTGTCGTCGTTGAGGCCGTGGTAGAGCAGCACGCTGGCGGTGACGTTGGGGACCTTCTTGACGTAGCTGCGCTCGTTCCAGAAGGCCGTGTAGTCGCCGTGCTCGTCGCCGTCGGCGGCGCCTATCGCGTCGCGCACCGGCTTGCAGTACTCCCGGCGCTCGGGGTTGGTGACGGTGTTGGCCAGCGACGACACGTAGCTGTTGCCACGGGTGACCACGCCGTTGCTGCGCACGTAGTCGTAGTACTCGGTCGGTCCGCTGATGGGCACGACAGTGGTCAGGCCCTTCACGCCGGTCACCGCCGTGGCCATGGCCAGCGAGCCGTCGTACGACTTGCCGATCATCCCCGTCTTGCCGTTGTGCCAGTCCGCCTTGACGACCTCACCGGCGGCGTTGCGGGCCGTTGCCCGGCCGTTGAGCCAGTTGATGGCCTGCTTGGCGCTCAGGTTGTCCTGGTTGGCGTTTGTGGTCGGACAGCCGGTGGAGTTGTTGGTGCCGACCATGTCCAGCAGGATGACCGCGTAGCCGCGCGGCACGAAGTAGTTGTCGTAGAACAGCGGCCACTTGTCGAGCAGCCCGTCGCCGTCGAGGTCCGCCTTGCATTCGGACTCGTTGCCTCGGCAGACCGTCGAATAGTAGGGGCTGGCGTCCATCACCACGGGGGCCTTGAGCCCCTGCGCGGTGGCCGCCGGCCGCATCAGGTCGAACGCGATGATGTCGCGCAGACCGTCGTTGTCGCTGTCGAAGGTGGAGTCGATGAACAGTCGTTCCCTGATGGCGTCGGCGTAGCCGAACACCGGCTGGGTGACGCCGTCCTGGACGACGATCGACGGCGGGCCGTCCGCAGCCAGCGCCTGCGGCGCCGCGCCGAGGGCGGCGAGCACAGTCGCGGACAGTACGGCCACGCCTGTGCGCCAGCGCGTTCCCACTGTAGGCATGCAGTCTCCTTGATGTGTCCGAGGCTGCGTACGCTACGAGCCGGTGGCCAGTGCCACCACCTGCACGTGTAGGAACTTCACCGGTTGTGGTTCGACGCGGGCCGCACCAGAGGTGCCTGTGCGACGGGACTACGGCTTGTCGGCCAGCACCAGCTCCCGCAGCCGCTGGTCGAGTGTCGGGGCGTCCAGCCCACCCGGCCAGCCGCGGAGCAGGGCGCCACCCTTGGCCACCAGCACGACGGCCGGCGGCTCCCGCACCGCGTACGAACGCCAGATCGTCTGCTGGTCGTCCAGGACGACCGGGTACTCCACCCGGTGAGCGCGGAGGTAGTCCTGGACCTCGTCGGCCTGGTCCGCGCCGGCCACGCCGACGAAGACCACCCGGTCCCGATAGCTGCGCGCAAGCTCACTGAGCGCGGCCTGGCTGCTGGCGCAGGTGGTGCACCAGGAGCTGAAGAAGGTCAGCACGACGGGACGCTGCGCCCACAGCTCGGCGGCGGCGAACGGTGTGCCGTCGGTCAGCGCGCCGGTGAACGCCGGGGCGGCCGGGGCGCTGCCGGGCGCCGGGCGCAGCGCCAGGTCGGCGGGGACCGGCCCGGGCAGCGCCGCCGCCCCTCCGGCGGGCGCCGGCGCGGGCTCGGGCTCGGGCGTGCTGCATCCGCCCAGCAGCGCCGCCGCCAGCAACAACGGCAGGAGTGCCCGCCTCATGACGGGACCACCGCCACCAGCGCCGGGCCTTCGCTGCTGTCCGGCGTCAGGTCGAGCGCCGGGCGGCCGTCCACCTCCAGCCGATAGGAGGCCCGTTGCGGCACGCGCACTCCGACGGCGAACTCGCAGTAGGTGGGCAGGCGCTCGACCCCCAGATCCTCGGCGAAGGCAGCCACCGCGGTCCCCGCCGGCAGCTGCCCGCTGGCCAGCGCCGCTCCGTCCGGGTCCAGCACGCGGAACGGCGCCCGGTTGTGGAAGTGCTGGTACGGACCGGTGCCGGCGCAGTCCACGCCCGCGGCCCGGATGTTGATGTCGCGAACCAGGACCCGGACGGTCGTCGGATCGACCGCCTCCTGGGCGGCGCCGACGGTGCCACAGCCGGTCGCTCCGGCCAGCAGCAGGGGCAGCAGAGTCGTGATGCTTCGCCGCACGTCATCCTCCTTCCGTCCGCCTGCCGGGTCCGTGGCGGCCTTCCGCCGCGGACCCGGCAGGAACGGGGTCAACCTCGGGCGTCGGTCAGGACTTCTCGACCCGGCACTGCTTGGTCACCGTCTTCGTCGGGTCGCTCTCCGAGGTCGCGGTGAGCTTCACGAAACCGGTGTTCGCGGCGGCGGCGGTGGCACCCACCGACACCTTGACCGTGGTGGCCTTGCCGAACTGCGCGGTGGCGAGCTGGTTGGGCAGCCAGGTCCGCCATCCCTTGCCGGCCACCTCCGCCGACAGGCGGTAGACGTCCGACTTCAGGTACGCGCTGACGTCCTCCGGGTGCTGCTGCCCGCCGGCCGAGTAGGAACCGGTGTTGGTCAGCTCGAACGAGCAGGTCACCCCGCGGTTGGTCGGCTTGCCGCCGCCGTTCACCTCGCCCTTGCCCAGCAGCACGCCGTGCGTGCTCGGCCCGCCGGCGCCGTCCAGCGAACGCACCGCCACGGTGTAGGAGAGCGAGCCGGCCGAGTCCCGCTTGAGGTCGATGATGTAGAAGTGCAGCCGGTTGGCCTCGTCGACGTACTCGTACTGGCTGCCGGTGTCCGCGCCGGCGTGGAACAGCGCGTCGGAGAGCTGCCGGTAGTCACCCATGGTGATCTTCTGCGGGGTGCCGTCCGGGCGGTAGAAGTCGATCATGTCGATGTCCTGCGGGTTGGCGTCCACCACCCACTGGAACGGCGCGCTGTCGGCGTTCTTCGTCTTGCTGACCAGCACGCCGCTGTCCGGGGTGAAGGAGTCCGCGCCCATCCGGTCGACGACCTCGACCGTGTAGTTGTTGAAGTTGCCACCGTCGCACAACGGGTCGGTGGTGACACCACACGTCGGCGACAGGTCCTTGTTCAGCGCGATGTTGACGCCGCTCAGGCCCTTCTGGCCGGCGTCGACCGCCCGCGCCGTGACCTGCGCGACCACCAGGCCCGAGGAGGCCAGCGACTCCCGCGACAGCCGCAGCACGTGCTCCTCACCGAGCAGGCCGATCTTGAGCTTGTCCCGCACGGTGTGCAGCGAGCCCATCGAGCCGCCGTTGGTCGGCGGGATCTGCCAGCGGGTGTGCGGACCACCCGGGCCGTTGAACGACCCGCGCGACATCATGCTCCAGATCCCGGTGTACGCCCTGCGCAGCGGCTCGCCGTACGGGTTGTTGTAGTTGTCGCCGATGCCCAGCAGATGGGTCAACTCGTGGGCGTAGACGCCCATGCCGGAGCTCTCCCCCTGCGTCGAGGAACCGCCGCCGGCGTTCGGCCACAGTGTCGCCGCCGCCTTCCACGAGGTCCAGTCCACGTAGCGGGTCTTCGCCCAGTTCGGCAGGCTGGGGTCCGGCGGGCCCCAGGCGTCCGGCACGTCCTCCTTGTTCTGGAAGATCATCTGCCCGAACTCCTGCCAGGTCGACGACTCGTCCTGGCCGGCGCTGAGGATGAACACCAGCTCGTACTGGTTGGCGACCTCCTCGCCGACGGCGGCCCGCCAGGCGCCCAGGCCGTCGGTGCGGATGTTCTTGCCGCACACGTCCCCGCTCGGGCAGGCGCCCGGGTTGAACCCGTTGTCCAGCCCGTACTGGTAGGACTTGGCCGGCATCTGGTACGGACCGAACCCGGTGAGGTCGACGCCGTAGCGGCCGTTGGAGTCCTGCATCCAGTACTCGTGCAGGGTGTGACCCTTGTTGAGGGTGTTCGGCGTGTTCAGGAAGTCCTGGTAGAACTTCGGCACGTCCGCCCGGGGAATGTTGGTCGCGACGGACTGGGGGTTGCCGAAGACCGTCGAGCGGGCCCGCTGGGAGACCGCGAACGTCTCGTCAGGATAGTCGAGCGCCACCAGGGCGATCTTGAAGTTGCGGACCGAGCCGGACACGCTCGGGTCGGCCCAGTTCTTGCCGGGCACGGCCTTGTAGTCGTTCCAGGTCATCGTGTCCGGGTTCTGCCAGGCCTGCGGATCGAGGACCTGGAACGGCGCGGTGCCGCCGGCCGGGTTGGCCGGGGCCGCGGCGGCCTGCGCCGCACCGGTCGCCACGAGCGTGGTCACCACGGCTGCGGCCAGCACGGCCCGCCTCAGCCGGGTGCGGTGGGGGGAAGCACGGTGCACGGAACCACCTCTCGTCGGAGGGAACGCGGCGCTGGCGTCCCGGTGGGTGTGCCGCGGAACATCTGTCAGCAGACCGCGCAGCGAATCTAGGAGTACGGGCCGGTGCCGGTCACTGTGCAGATGTCGGCAGGTGGGCCGGCGACTTCCGACACCTGAATGACCGGCGCCCACCGGCGGATCAGCCAGGGCCGGCCCCGGAAGCCGGATCGGCCGTTGCCCCGAGGGCCCGCAGCACGTCCCGGCGCACCAGGTCGGCGGCAGTCCCGGACAGGGGTCCGCGCGGCGGGCGGCACCGCCCACCGAACCGTCCGGCGCACTCCATGGCGAGCTTGACGGCCTGCACGGCTTCCGGCCGGGAGGCCCAGCCGAGGATCGGGTGCAGCTCGGCGTAGAGCGGCAGCGCCCGGCCCAGGTCGCGGGCGACGCACAGCTCGTACAGGCGCACGGCCTGGCGGGGCAGCGCGTTGGGCAGGGTGGCGACCCATCCGGTGGCGCCGCACAGCACCAGTTCGAGCACCACGTCGTCCGCGCCGACCAGCACGTCGACGTGCGGGCAGAGGTCGCGCAGGCGGTGCAACCTGCGTACGTCGCCGGTGACCTCCTTGACCGCGACGATCCCGTCGATCTCGGCGACGGTCGCCAGCAGGTCCGGCGTGAGGTCCAACCGGGAGTCGTACGGGTCGTTGTGGGCGACCACCGGCAGGCCGACCGCCGCCACCTCCCGGTAGTGGGCGACCACGTCGGCGGCGCGGGCGGCGGGCCCGTCGGGTGGCCGCGCGAGCACGCCGTGCGCGCCGGCCTCGGCGGCCTGCTCCGCCCACCGGCGGGCCTGCCTGCTGCCGTAGCCACCGACGCCGGGCACCACCGCGCAGCCGGACGGCGCGGCCTGCAATGTCGCCCTCACCACGGCGGGCCAGCTCGTCGTCGAAGAGAGCCCGGTACTCCCGTTACTTCTCAGTGTGCTCTAGCAGGCACACGATCAGCAGTCTCGCCTTGCGGTGGGACGGTCCCGGTCTTTTCCGCGGGTGCGGTGCCGGGTTGACGTTTCACAGCCACCGGCCCGCCGAGGCGGGTCTTATGGTCGGCTCCACGTCCAGCCACCGGGCCACTCCCGGCGGTATCGCAGTGGGCCGCGAGAGCGGCCAGGTTACGTGCGGCGTTCAGATCCCGGTCCAGGATGAGGCCGCAGGAGGTGCAGGTGTAGGTCCGCTCGGACAGGACGAGTTTGGTTTTCGCCACGCCGCAACCCGAGCAGGTCTTACTAGAGGGATACCAGCGGTCAGCTATGGCCAACCGACCGCCGTTCCATATGGTCTTATACGCCAGTTGGCGGCGCAGTTCGGCGAACCCGGCGTCGGAGATGTGCCGAGCCAACCGCCGGTTACGCAGCATCCCGGCCACGTGCAGGTCTTCTATTACGACTGTGCCGTACTCGCGGGCGAGGCCGGTGGTTAGCTTGTGCAGACTGTCGCGGCGCAGGTTCGCCACCCGCGCATGTGCCCGCCCGAGCCGGGCTTGAGCAAGCTGCCACCGCCTGGACGGCCGCTGCCCGGACAGCCGGTCGGGGCCGACCTTGCGCGACAGGCTCCGTCCGAGAACACGTAGCGTGCGTTGCGCGTTGTTGAGGTGGCGTGGGTTGGGTACGAACTCACCCGTCGACAACACCGCGAGGTGTTTCACACCCACGTCCACGCCGACCACCGCGCCTGGGCGCGCCGGTGCCCGTTGCGCGCGTTCCACTTCGACGGTGAATGACACCTGCCACCGGCCGCCATCGCGGCGCACCGTGGCGGACATGATCCGCGCCGTGCCCGCGTCGAGGCGGCGGGCGAGTTTCCGCGCCGACTCGTGCAGCTTCATCCGACCCAACCTCGGCAACACGACGTGTGTACGGTCGGGTTCGACCCGGATGGCGCCGGTGGTGAACCGCACCGATGGGGTGGTGCGGCGGCGCGACTTGAACCGGGGGAACCCGACCGCACGGCCGGCGCGTTTGCCCGATCGGGAATCGGCCCAGTTCTTCAAAGCTCGGGCCAGGGCATCGAGGCCGCTGTTGAACGCCTCTTTGGAACACTCACGCCACCACGGCGCAACCTCGTGCTTGGCCGTGTTCCACGTCTTACGCAACGCCGACAGTGACCACGGCATGGCTGGGGTAAGCAGGTCCTCTGCTATGCCGTAGGAACGTTCGGCGGCCCGCTGGTCCATCACCGCTTTCACCCGGGCCAGCGCCCAGTTGTGTGCGACTCGGGCGGCCCCCGCGTGCGCTAACAGCGTGCGTTCCTGCGTCGGAGTCAGGTCGAGAGCGAACCGATACGCCTGAACCGTCTTCACGCCGGACTGTCCCTTATGAGAGCCTCGATCACACGGCGGACACGGCTCACGCCAGCGCGCCGTCCGCACAGATGGGCCCGCAACGACGTCAGGATCCCCGTCACATCACGCACTAGGTTGCCGCCAACCTCGACCGGGTCAACCACCAACCGCCGGCGACCCTGCGCGGACAATACCCCTACGTACTCAGCACCGAACCGGGCGAACCGATCACGATGCTCGACCACAATCGTGGACACAAGCCGGGCCGCGCAACAGAGCGAAGAACCCTTACGGTGACCATTGAACGCCGAGCCGACCTCGGTCACCACCCGGTCTACGGGAGGTTTCTGCCCGGTGACCCAGACCATGACCCGGGCAACCTGCCGGTCGAGGTCCGTCTCCTGGTCGGCCGACGACACGCAGGCATACACCCCAACCTGGCCCTTGCCCGAAGCCAAGCCGATCAACGGCTCACCCACCATGCTCAGACGCCCAAGTCAGTAGGTGGGAACAGGCAGCGTCCCAGATTCGTAGCGTCTACGTGCGGTCACGTACGAGACTCCAGTTCCCGCCGCCTACTCCTTCAGGCTCACGCCACCACTATAGAAGGCGCGCTATTCAGAATGGGGTTATCCCCAGGGTCGACAAATTTCCAGTCCGGTTACCGTGCGTAGAACTTCGGGAAAGTCGGTGAGGCGTCCGCGTCAGCCGGTGTCAAGGACTTTCCAGTTGACCAGGTGCGCGACCGTTCGTTCGACCGCCGCGCGGGTGTTGTTGATCGCTCGGTTGCTGGCGCGTCGCACGTGGCCGGGTTCGGCGCCGCGGGGTTTGCGGGTGCCGGTGATCGATGGGGTGCCCAGGTAACCCAGGTCGGCGTGCATGCCGGTTCTCCCGCCGGGTTTGAGGTGGTTGGCCCACGCCCGTGCCCGGGCCTACCAGTTCCCACTCGGCAATCCCCTCCCCACCGCACCGCTCGTCATCCCACCCGCACCGTGCGCGGCGGCGCTGGTGCGGTCCGTACCGGAACCTTAGGAACGTCTGTCTCCCCGGTCTTCGGACAGATGCCGGAACCGTCGCGACACCGCCCGTCTTTTGTCGTGACTTCGACAGTGGACCTTGCGCGATGGCCCACCGGCACCGGAGGGTAAGGACTGGCGGTCGCGCGATCCCTGTCACGCAGGGCAACCATGGGAGTTAGATGCACGGTGAGCTCCAGCGAATCGTCGACGCCGTCGCCGCCCGGGTGGGCCGACCCGCCCTCATCGAGGACCGGCGACAGCGAGTGGTCGCCTACAGCGAGCACGACGGCCCGATGGACGACGTCCGCCGGACGTCGATCCTGCGCCGGCAGACGACGCCGGAGGTGATCGCCTGGTTCCGGGGCATGGGGGTGCTCACGGCGCACGCGCCGATCCGCACCCCCGCGTGCGCCGAGCTGGACCTGCTGGCGAGGGTCTGCGTGCCGATCCGGCACGACGACCTGCTGCTCGGGTTCGTCTGGTTCATCGACGCGGACGGTTCGATGACCGACGCCGACATCGCCACCGCGACCGGCCCCTTCACCGACCTGTCGCTGGCCCTGTACCGGGAGAACCTGCTCGGTGAACTCGCCTCACAGCGGGAGACCGAGGCCACCCGCACCCTGCTGGTGGAGAGCCGGCAGGCGCGCGAGCACGCGGCGCGAGCGCTGCTGGAGGAGGGCGTGGTGGTCGCCGACGGGTCGACAGTCGCGCTCGTCGCCCAGCTCGTGCCGGCCGCCGGACGGCAGCCCGACGAGGTGGCCCGGATCGCCCTGGAACAGGCCCTGGTCACCACCCGCCGGTGGATCGGCGTACGGGAGACGCTGCACCTGGTCTGGCACGACCACGGCGTGCTGCTGATCTGCGGCGACCGGATCGCCGGCCGGCCCTCACCGGAAGTCGCCGCCGGGCACCTCAACGAGGCGCTGGGCACCGCGACCCGGGGCCTGGCCTCGGTGGACCGGACGGTAACCGGGATCGGCCAGCCTCGCGCCGGGCTGTCCAGCGCGGTGGAGTCCTACCAGGAGGCCGCGCAGGCCGCCCGGGTCGGCACGCAACTGCCCGCGCTGGGCGGGGTGGTCTCCTGGGCCGGCCTCGGCATCTACCGGGTGCTGTCTCAACTGGACAGCCAGCACCTCGACGTCGCGGGTGTCCATCCCGGGCTGGAGCGGCTGCTGCGCGACGACGCCCACCAGGTGCTGCTGGAGACCCTGGAGGCCTACCTCGACCTGGCGGGCAACGCGCACGCGACGGCCGAGAAGCTCCGACTGCACCGGACGACGCTCTACTACCGGCTGCAACGGGTGGAGCAGCTCGCCGGGACCGACCTCAAGGACGGCAACGAACGGCTGTGCCTGCACCTGGCCATGAAGCTCGGTCGGCTCAGCGGCCATTACCGCACGCCGTGACGCGGCCGCCCGCCCTGGTGCCACCGCGGACAGCCGGTCCCGAGCGTTCCTCGTCATACGAGGCGGGTCATCCAGCCGTACGGGTCGGCGGCCCGACCGTACTGGATGTCGAGCAGGTGGCGGCGCAGCCGCATGGTCACCGAGTCCTCGGCGCCGGCCTTCGGGGCCGTCACCTCGCCACCCTCCCAGACCAGGCGCCCGACCGGCGTGACCACCGCGCCGGTGCCACACGCGAAGACCTCGGTGATCGCGCCGGAGGCCACGCCCTCCTGCCATTCCCGGATCTCCACCGGGCGCTCCTCCACCTCCAGGCCCAGATCCTTGGCAAGGATGAGGATCGACCCCCGGGTGACGCCCTCGAGGATCGTGCCGAGTTCCGGCGTGATGATCCGGCCGTCGGCCGTGATGAAGTAGAGGTTCATGCCACCGAGCTCCTCCACGTAGCGGCCCTCGGCGGCGTCCAGGAAACAGACCTGCTCACAGCCGTGCTCGGCGGCCTCGACCATCGGCGCCAGGCTGGAGGCGTAGTTGCCGCCGCACTTCGCCTCGCCCGTGCCGCCCCGCGCCGCCCGGGTGTACTCGGTGGAGAGCCAGATGGAGACCGGCTTGACGCCACCGGAGAAGTACGCCCCGACCGGGCAGGCGATCACCATGTAGGTGATCTCCTTCGCCGGGCGAACCCCCAGGAACGGCTCGGACGCGAACATGAACGGCCGCAGATAGACGCTGTATTCGTCCTCGTCCGGCACCCACACCTGATCGGCACGGACCAGTCCCTCGACCGAGGCCATGAAGTCCGGCACCGGCAGTTCGGGCAGTGCCAGCCGCCGGGCGGACCGGGCGAAGCGCTCGCCGTTGGCCTGCGGCCGGAACGACCAGATCGAGCCGTCACTGTGCCGGTACGCCTTCATCCCCTCAAAGATCTCCTGGGCGTAGTGCAGTACGGCCGCCGCCGGGTGCATGAGGATCGGACCGAAGGGGATGATCTCGGAGTCCTGCCAGCCGCCGTCCGGCCTCCAGACCGCCCGTGCCATGTGGTCGGTGAAGTACGTGCCGAACCCCGGATTCGCCATGATCTCGGCTCGCCGCTGCGCGCTCGCCGGGCTCGGATTCTGGTGCAACGGGAACGACAGGCTCATCGCCGGGTCCTCTCAATGGCCGCATCCCTGGGCGCTCAGGTCAGCGAGAACGAACACGCAGGGGAAGATTGTCGGATGACAGGTGCAGAATACCGACCGTATTGTCGCCGATCGTAGACAGACTGCGGCGACTCGGAGGGACGGTGCGGCCGTGAGTCGGGGTGACGAATGGATCGCCACGGCCGCCGACAGCGTCGCTCGCCAGGTGATGGGCCGGGTGGTCGTGTGTGCGGGCACCGACCTCGTCGACGTCGATGACATCCGGGCTCTGCTGGCCCGGCAGCCCCGGTTCGCCGATCGGCATTTCACCCCGGGAGAGCGCGCCTACTGCCTGCTTCAGCGCGACCCGGCGGAACGCTTCGCCGTCCGTTTCGCCGCCAAGGAGGCGGTGTTGAAGGCCCTCGGGACCGGCCTGACCGGGGTGGCCCTGCGGGAGATCGAGGTGGTCCGCCGCCACTCCGGTCAGCCGGCACTCGCCCTGGCCGGGCGTGCGGCGGCGCTCTCCGCGGCGGCCGGTGTCCATTCATGGATGATCACCCTGACGCATAGCCGACATTTGGCTTACGCCTTCGTCGCGGGCGTCGGCCAACCATCCTGAGCGGCGTCCCATTTATCCCGTCAATCCAAGTTGGACATACAGCTCATACCCTTTGATTGACGGGCCGATGCCGCATTATTGGCTTTTAGCGGAGCGGCGTCGGGGGTTCGACGCTGACCATGAGCAGATAATTGCAGCACAATCGGACAAAACAAGAAGCACGCAAGATCATCAATCGCACCTAGATACTGACGTCTATATCCCAAATAGCGAGAGCCGTTTGACGGAGCCGGAGCGGCACCGCAGGATTCCGATCAAGGGGTTCCTCGGGGGATGGGCTACTTTCGTGCATACTTCGAGGTGCATCAGGGGTGGGATGCCGAACGGCGTCGATGCTGCCGAGAGGATAATGTGGAGCCACGCACGCTCTCTCAGGTCCTGGAATTCGAGCGTCGTATTGTGCCGGTCGCCGGCCTGATCCGCGCGGCCCAGATCCGCGGCGACGGCGACCAGGCGACCGCGCAGCTCGACCGGCTCTGCCGCGACGTCGAGCAGCTCGACCCGCTGATGCCGGCGAGCCAGATCGAGGCCACCGTTCACGACTTGCGGGCCTGGTCAGAGGCCGGCTTCCTGGAGAAGCCGGCCTTCGACGCGACCCGTGACACCGTCCCCGCACCGGAGGACGGAGAGGTCGCCGCCTTCGTCGGACCGGTCACCCTCCCGAACGGCGACGGCTCCCGCGGCGCCTTCCTCGAGGCCTTCACCGTCGTTCGCCAGGACCCGGACTGCACCCCCGAACTGCAGTCCCGCTATCCGCACGACAAAGCGGTGTTCCAGTCGACCCGGCTCCTTTCCGCCTCTCCCGGATTGCGCGACGGCAACTGCGTCGTCTTCTTCCCGGAAAACATTCCGACAGCTACACCGACAGTCAATCAGTCGTTCGCGTGGTTCTTCTTCAACCGGCATACGGCAATCTACGCCCGTACGCTGGAAATCGTGGCTCGCCTCTGTGGCGCCGGCTCCCCGTTCGCGGACACGAAGGTGCTGGCATCCGCCGAGGTCGACCCGGAGGACGTCTATCAGGCTCGCTGCGTCTGGGGCTACCTGCACGACTACTACCACCACACTGGACCCCGCCCACTGGATCAGCACCTGGCACTGAAGACGAAATGGCGCCCCGGCCTCTCCGAGGAGCTGAAGGTCGACCTGAAATCGGCGATAGCCTGCTACGAGGAATCCGTGCCGTACGGCGATGTCATTTTCGAGTACATCATCCTGGAACGGCTCTTCCGTTACCCGGCCGAGCCGCGCCCGTTGCGCAACTTCGACTCCGGCACCGGCTTCGCCCTCGGCACGTGGCTTGCCGAGCACGGCCTGTTCACGATCGGCGACGACGGCCGGCGCCGGTTGGCCAGCAAGGCGGAGATCGTCGCGTCGGCCAAGGAACTCGTCCGGACGATCGAGGAATTCGAGGCGATCGCCGACGACGAGACCTATCGCGAGAAGATCACCGATTTCCTGTACGAGAGATTGCTCCTGGAGCCCGAAAACAAGACGGACAGGTACGGCGGCCCCCGGGCATCCCTGAGCCTCTGGGGCAGTGAGGTCCATGTCTGACCGAACCCTGACCATCACCGACCGTGCCGCTGCCCTTCACGATCCCGGTTTCTGCCGTTTCCACACCGACAACACCGTCGTCGTCCAATGGTCGGCCGACCACGGCTGGTCCGACCATTCCCTCGAGCCGTACGCCCCGATGACCATGGATCCCGGCACCCTGGTGCTGCACTATGGACAGAGCGTTTTCGAAGGCCTGAAGGCGTTCCGCCAGCCCGACGGCTCCGCCGCCCTGTTCCGCCCCGCTGACCATGCCCACAGGCTGGCCCGATCGGCACGACGGCTGGCGATGGCCGAGATGCCGGTCTCCCTGTTCCTGGACGCCTGCACCCACCTCGTCGCCGCCGACGACAGCTGGATCCCCGAGGAGCCCGGCCAGGGCCTCTATCTGCGCCCACTGATGATCGCTACCGAGTCCGCGCTCGGGCTCCGCGACTCCCGGCGCTACCGGTGCACCTTCCTGGCGTATCCGGCCGACCCGTGTTTCGGGCGGGCTTTCACACCGATCTCCGTGCTGACCTCCGCAGACACGGTACGCGCGGTACGCGGCGGCATGGGCGAGGCGAAGTGTTCCGGCAACTACGCCGCCAGCCTGCTGACCCGCAAACAGGCCAACGCGCGCGGGTACGACGAGGTGCTGTGGCTCGACGGCCTCGAGTTCCGCTGGGTCGAGGAGCTCAGCGGGATGAACGTGTTCTTCGTCTGGCGCGACGACGACGAGCGTCGCGGTGTGCGGCTGACCACCCCGCCGTGCCAGGGAACGATCATGCGGGGCGTGACCCGCGACTGCGTCATCGCCCTGGCCGGTGACCTCGGCATTCCGGTCACCGAGGAGCCGACCCCGATCGACGCCCTCATGGCCGGTGCCCGATCCGGACAGCTCGTCGAGATGTTCGCGTGCGGGACCGCCGCCGTGGTCGTCCCGGTCGGCCGGATCGGCGACGGCGACGACGACGACACGATGATCGGCGACGGACAGGAAGGCGCGGTGACCGCCCGGGTGCGGCACACGCTCATGGAGATCCAGCACGGCAACCGTCCAGACACCCATGGATGGCTGCGGAGCGTACGCAAAGACCTTGCCTCCGTTCACAGCTCGACCGACCGACAGTAAGGGAGATGGCGGATGCCTGACGCCACCGGCCGTTCCACAGCAGGTTCCGGCACAACCGCACTGCCGCACGTCACCACCATCCACACGCTCGGACCAACGGGAACGAACCTGGAGAAAGCCGCTCACCGCTGGTTCGCCGACCGACAGCGCCCGGGCCGGGTGATCCTGCACGCCGAGGTCGAGGATGGGCTCGACGCCATGACGTTCGACGGCACCGAGGCGATCCTCGCCTGCGCCGTCTACCCGCGCCTGCACGACCTGGTGTTCGGCAACCTGCATCGGCTCACGATGGCCGACAGCTTCATCCTGGACACGTACGACATGGTGCTCGCCGCACGTCCGGGACAGGAGTCCGTCAGCACCATCGTCACCCATCCCGCCCCCAGCTGCCTGGTCACGAATCGGGGCACGATCTCGTACGCGAGCAGCAACTCCGTGGCCGCTGCCGTCTGCGCCGCCGGGGACTACGACGCCTGCGTGACCACCGACCGGGCGGCGCGGGCCGAAGGGCTGCGGACGCTCGAGAACTTCGGTCCGGTGCCGATGGTGTTCACCCTGCACGTGGGGAAGGCCGGCGTCACGTGCTGATAATCGTCCAGCCGCTGTCGGCCGGGATCCAGCTGGCGAGCCGGCTGGTGGCCACCGGCGTCCCGTGCCTGATCCCGACGCAGTTCCCCGACCTGCTGCCGGCGGAGGTCCACTCCGGTGCGCGCGTCGTCGACTGGCATCCGGATGACGGCGTGCCCGCTCTGCTGGACCTCGTCGACCGGCTGGGGGTGACGCCGACCGGCGTCATCGCAGGCTTCGAGTACGCCGTCGGCGCGGCGGCCGAGCTGGCCCGCGCCCTCGGGTTGCCGGCGCTGAGCCAGGACACGGCCGAGGCCGTCCGGCAGAAGGACGTGATGCGGGAACGCTGCGTCAAGCATGGCATCGCCGTCCCGGCATCGATCACGGTCCCGGCCGACGAGGTGGGCGAATGCCCCTTCGCGTTCCCGGCGGTCGTCAAGCCGGCCGACTGGGGCGGAAGCCTGATGGTGCGCCTCGTCCGGGACGCCGACGAGTACCAGCGCGCCTGCGCGGAGATCCACCGGTACGGCGAGGTCAAGTTCCACCACGATCCGCGGCGGGTCGCCCTGGTCGAGGAGTACGTCGACGGCCCCGAGTTCTCCCTCGAAGGCTGGGTGGACACGGCCGGGCCGCACATCGTCAGCATCACCACGAAACTCCTCAGCGCGCCGCCGCAGTTCTTCGAGATGGGCCACGTCGCCACACCGCCGCAGCGCTCGCCGCACGGACGGCTGCTGCACGAGTTCGCCGCGCAGGTGGTCGCCGCCTTCGACATCACCGTCGGGCCGTTCCACATCGAGACCCGCATCGCCGCGGACGGTCACCCGGTGCTGATCGAGGTGGGCGCTCGGCTGGCCGGCGACTGCATTCCCGAACTGGTCATGGCGGGGCCCGGGGTGGACCTCTACCTGGCGGCGGCCGAGGCGGCTCGCGGCGGCCGTTACGTGGACCAGCCTGTTTCCTCGGTGAGCGCCGGGCTGGCCTTCGTCACCACCGATCGGCCGGGCGTCTTCGCCGGCAGCCTGTCCGGCATCGAGCCGTTCCTCGATGCCGACGAGTTCGTACGGATCGTCTTCGAGGCCGAGCGCGGCGCGGCGCTCGATCCCGACGACATCTTCCACAACCGGGTCGCCCAGGTCCATTTCGTCGGCGATCCAGGCCGGGTCGAGGACCTGGTCGGCGCCGTGCTCCGCGACGTGCGGGTTGATATATCCGACAAGGAAGGCAATCGATCGTGAGCAAGGACAACGATCTGGTCGTCGAGGCGACGACCACACCTCGCTCCAAGCCGGAGGCCGACGCGCCGACGCGCCCGGGCGGCGCCCTCACCGATCACGCGTACTCGATGCGGTGGAGCAAGCGGCGGTCCTGGCAGGGCATGACCATCGCCGACCGCGACGCACTGCCGTCGGTGCGGCCCACGTCCTCGGCGCTGAACTACGGGCAGGCGCTGTTCGACGACCTCGCGGCCTACCGGATGACCGACGGGTCCGTCGCGGTGTACCGCCCGGACAGCCACGTCAAGCGGTTCAACAACGGGGCCCGGCGGATGGCACTCCCGCAACTCGACTTCGACCGCGTCTGGCTGGCGATCCGCCGGCTCGTGGACCTGGACTCGGCGTGGATCCCGGCGGAGCCCGGGTCGGCGCTGCTGCTGCGCTCCGTCCTGGCCGGCAACGGCCCGACGCTCGAGGTCGCCCCGGCCGAGGAGTGCCTCTTCACGATCGTTGCGAGCCCGCTGGCGCGGCAGGCTCCGGCCGAGCTGCCGGTACGGGCAATGGTGGTGAACGACTACGTCCGCGCATGGCCGGGCGGCACTGGCGACATCAACGCCGTCGGGAACTACGGGCCGGGGCTGGTCCCACGGGAGATCGCCGCCAACTACGACTACCACCACGTGCTGTGGGTCGGCGGCGATCCGGAGCGCAGGGTCCAGCAGGTCGGCGCGATGAACGCGTTCTTCGTCATCGACGGCGTTCTGACCACGCCGTCCCTGGACGGCACCGTACGGCCGGGGATCACCCGCGACTCGATCATCAAGCTGGCGCGTGACGCGGGGACCACTGTCGACGAACGGCCGGTTCCGTTGACGGAGGTGTTGCAGGGCGTCGCCGACGGTCGGATCACCGAGTGCTTCGGCACCGGCACGGTCGAGGGCGTCGTCTCCATCAACGGCCTCGGCTACAACGGGGAGGAATACCGGCTGCCCGGCAGCGTCGCCGTGGCGTCGCACCTCCGAGAGGTGCTCGAGGGCATCCACCGCGGCGACGTGATCGACCGGTTCGGCTGGATGCGACGGCTCACCGAAGTTTCGACCGTCCACGCCTGACCACGGCGGCGCAACCCATCAGGAGATCCAGATCATGGCCTACGTCGTCACCGATGCTTGCATCGGCTGCAAGTACACCGACTGCGTGGACGTCTGCCCGGTCAATTGCTTCCACGAGGGCCCGGAGATGCTCTACATCAATCCGGAGGAGTGCATCGACTGCAACGCCTGCGTTGCCGAATGCCCGCCGGAGGCGATCTGGGCCGACGTCGAACTGCCCGAGGACAAGTTCGAGTGGATCCAGATCAACGGTGAGATGAGCCAGCAGTACCCGGTCATCTACCAGAGCGACGCCAATTCCGTCAGCAAGAAGTCCACCTCATAAGGGATGGGATCGACAGACATGACCACCACCGAGAACTCGTTCATGCTCGGTCTCGACTCGAACTTCTACCTCAAGGACGACTTCGAGAGCCCGGAGAAGCGCACCAACGTCACCTGGTTCTATCCGAAGATCTGCGGCTTCCAGGACGCGCTGCGCACCGAGCAGGAGAAGGCGGAGTACTTCTCCTTCCTGGACCGTCAGACGCACCCTCAGCAGACGGACATCCTGCTGTACTTCCACATCCCCTTCTGCGAGGCGTTCTGCAACTTCTGTGCCTGCTTCAAGGAGTCCTCGGCGAAGTACCAGGGCGAGCAGCGGGTGCGGTTCGTCAAGGCCATGGTGAAGGAGATCGAGCGCAACGCCCGCTCGGCGTACTTCCAGGGCACGAAGATCAAGTACGTCCAGTTCGGCGGGGGCACGCCGTCGGCGCTCGACCAGGAGTCGATGGCGACCATCATCCAGGCCGTGCATCGCGAGTTCGACCTGAGCGAGGTCGACGGGATCTCGCTGGAGGGCAGCCCGCTCGGCCTGTCCACGGACGGCTACATCGAGATGCTCAAGTCCCTGGGCATCACCCGCATCTCGTTCGGCGTGCAGACGCTCAACGAGGAGATCCGGCGCAAGCTGACCATCAAGGCCACCGTCGAGCAGGTGTACCAGACGGCGGAGAACATCCGCAAAGCCGGGATCAGGACGTTCGCCCTGGACCTCATGTACAACCTCGCCGGTCAGACCGACGAGATTCTCGCCTCCGACATCCACGGCATCTGCGCCGAACTGCGCCCCAGCTTCGTGCAGACGTACCGGTTCAACCAGTGGGAGGGCACCCGGCTCGACAAGCAGATCCGGGCCGGCAAGGTGAGCGACGTGCTGCCGTCCGGCAGCATCGAGCGGGTCCAGTACCGCCAGATCAAGGAGAGCCTTGCCGACTACGGGTACGACAAGCAGCTCCTGATCAACTTCTTCACCCACCTCGACGAGACCGGCCCGATCGGGCTGGACCACGCCTGCGGAGGCAACGGCTACCGCGCCAGTTACACCCTGGGCATCGGTCCGGCCGCCGAGAACTACATGGGTGAGCGAAGCTACCGCAACCACACCAACGTGGACCGCTGGATCAAGGATGTCGAGGACGGCATCATCCCCATCGAGCAGGGCCGGATCTGCAGTGAGGACGAGGTCGAGAACCGAGTCATGGTGTTCTTCCCGGTCTTCGGCACCGTACGCAAAGCGGATGTCGCCAACCTGGAGAAGTACCGCCGGGAAATCAACTGGATGGTCGACAGCGGGTACGCGATCGAGACCGACGAGGACATCACCCTCACCGAGGTCGGCCGGGAGAACGCCGGCAACATCGCCTTCCTGTTCTACTCAGACGAGGAGAAGGCGCGGGCGCGCCGCACCATGTACCTCTCGCTGAAGAACAAGCGCAACCCGTTCCACCAGGACGAAATGAACATCCCCCGGACTCCGGTCTTCCTGCAGTCCAAGCTGGCGACCCGGCCCGCCGATTCCAGCACCGGGCCGAAGGCGGGCTGACGTGACGAGCGCTGACCGGAAGACCCGCGCGGACATCGAGGATGACCTGCGGAAGATCGCGGCCGAGGTCTTCCCGAACCACGACGTCGAGCTGACCTCGAACACACCCCTGTTCAACGGTGGACTCTCCCTGAACTCCACCCAGATGATCGAGCTGACGCTGGCCTTCGAGTCGTACTACGACATCGAGCTCGAACCGGAGCTGCTGACGGTGGAGCACTTCGCCACCCTCGGCTCGCTCGCGACAATGCTCGAGGACCAGCTCAACGACGACTCCTATGTCTGATGCGGTCCGGGTCGTCCTGGTGCACGGTAACGCCGGCGCAACCATCGACGGCATCTGGTTCCCGTACCTCAAACGGGAGCTGGAGGCTCGTGGCCACAACGTGGTGGCACAGACCTTCCCCGATCCGATCAAGGGCCGGATGCGGTACTGGCTGCCCTACCTGACCGATGTCATCCGGCCGGACGACCAGACGGTCATCGTCGGGCATTCGTCGGGAGCCCTGACCGCACTGCGGTACGCGGAGTCGGCGCCGCTGCTGGGCACCTTCGTGGTGGCCGGGCACCACACCGACTGCGGCTTCGAACTCGAACGGCGCAGTGGATTCTTCGACCGGCCATGGGACTGGGCGGCGATCAAGCGGAATCAGCGCTTCATCGTCCAGTTCCACTCGACCGACGATCCGTGGGTGCCCGTCGATGTGGCCCGGGAGTTGCATCGGCTGACCGGCAGCCGCCTGACCCTGATGGAGGGGATGGGCCACTTCGGGTCCTACGACCAGAAGTTGGACACGTTCCCGGAACTGCTGGAGGCGGTGTGCCAGCAACTCGCGACGGTCGACCGGTGACCGGTGGCCCGCTCCGCTTCGCCGACGAGGTCCTCGATCGCCGCCACGACGACGACGCCGTGGCGGTGGTCGACCTGGCCACCGACGAACAGGTGTCCTATCGGACGCTGGCCCGGCGCACCCAGGCGCTGACCGACCTGCTGGCTCCCCTCGTCGGGCGACACGGCACCGTCGCGATGGTGATGGACAAGTCCATCGACTCCGTGGTCTGCATGTTGGCGGCGCTCCGGCTCGGCGCGAGGTACGTCCCCGTCGACGAGTCGTTGCCGCCGGCCCGGACGGCAGTGCTGTTCGCCAGGTGCCGTCCGACGGTGACGGTGGCGCATCCGCAGCATCTCGGGCTGGTCGCCGAGGCGGCGGCCGGCACCCTGGTGGTCACCGATGACTCCTGGGACGTGCGGGCCGAGGCCGACTACCGGCCCTCGGCGTACGGGGACAGGACGCCGGACGACCAGGCGTACGTCATCTTCACGTCGGGATCGACCGGCGGCCCGAAGGGCGTCATGATCAGCCACCGCAGTCTGTGCGCGCTCCTCGAAGGCGTACAGGAGGTGGTCGGTTTTCCGGAACGGATGCGTTACCTGAACGTGGCGCCGTTGTTCTTCGACGCGTCGGTGGTCGATCTGTACTCCACCTTCCTGGTCGGCGGTAGCGTGCACCTGCTGCCCCGGCTGTCGATGGCCGGCCAGGTGACGCAGGCGTGCGAGCAGTGGCGCATCACCGATGTGTTGCTGGTGCCCTCGGTCATCCGGATGCTCCTCGGGCGGTTCAGCGACATCGACCGCCGCGACCTGAGTTCGTTGCGGCGCCTGTGGTTCGGCGGCGAGTCGTGCCCGACCTCGCTCCTGCGGGCCCTGGACAAGAAGCTTCCCGGTCTGACCTATGTGCACGGCTATGGTCCGACCGAGACCACGCACAGCGCCACCCTCTACCTGACCGACGACATCGCCAGCCACGACGACGAGTATCTGCCGATCGGGACGCCGCTGCCCGCCGTCGACGTCCTGATCGTCGATGACGACCTGCGACCGGTGCCCGACGGCGATACGGGTGAGCTGCTCATCGGCGGCCCGCAGGTCATGCTGGGCTACTGCGAGGAGCCGACGAAGACCGGGCAGGTGCTGATCACGCGCGGTTCTCCGGAGACCCGGTACTACCGGTCGGGCGACTTCGTCCGGCGTGCCGGTGACGGTCAGCTCGTCTTCGTCGGCCGCCGCGACGACGCCGTGAAGATCGCCGGAAACCTCGTGCACACCTCCGAGGTCGAAGCCGCCGCGCTCGCCGTGGACTGGGTGGTCGACTGTTGCGCGGTGGTGACCCAGCACCGCGTCGCCGGCCGGGCCATCACCCTCTTCGTCCTCGGCGCCGACCGGGCCGGAGCCGAGACGGAACTGGGCGCCGCGCTCGCCCGGGTGTTGCCGCCGTACATGGTCCCGGCCGAGATCGTCCTGATCGACGAGGGGGACGTCGGCCTGACGCCGACCGGAAAACTCGACAGGGGCCGCCTGCGCGAACTGGTGGCGTCCGATGATCGATGACGAGATCGCCGCGTTCAACCGGCGGGGTGTGCTGACCGTCGTCCCACGGGCGGCGTCCGGGCGCACCCTCGCCGACGACCCCGCCGAGCTGCTCCGCCACAGTGTCGAGGAGTTCCTTCCCGCGCCGGCCACCGTCGACCGGGTCGCCGAGGCGCTCACCCGCGAGGGCCTGGCGATCGAGGCGCGAACCGACGTGGGTCTGACGGTCAGCGGCGAGCAGAGGCTGCTCCGGGACGTCTTCGGCAGCGTCGTCGCCGTGGTACGCAACAAGTACATCCGCGATTCCCCGCGGTACGAACTCGTGGCGCAGGGCCCACTGCGCTCCCGGGTGTGCACGGACCTCATCGGTGCGGTCTCGGCACCGCGATCCGGATTCGAGCTGACCGCGACCGTGTCGCCGCCGGTGGTGCGCGGAACCGGGCACCACCTCAGCCTTCCCGGCGACGCGGTCCGAGTGGCCGGAGCCGGGGAACTCCACGCCGCCGGCATCCGCGGCCAGGGCGTCCGGGTCGTCATGGTCGACACCGGCCTCTACGACCATCCGCATCACCGGCAGCACGGCTACCGGACCTCGGTCGTGGCCGCGCTGCCGCAGCTCGATCCCGCGGTCGACGAACGCGGTCACGGCACCGCGATGTCGGCGTTGCTCCTGGCGGTGGCGCCCGAGGTGTCCCTCACGATGGTGAAGATGGCCACCGAGGGCTTCTCATTTCCCGTCGCCGCGTTCCAGCGGGCGGTGCAGCTGGAGCCTGACGTCATCTCCTGCAGCTGGGGCACCCTGCGCTCGGAACCCCATCTGCATCTCGAGGTCGCCAACGCGATCCGGCGGGGCTGCACCGTGCTGTTCGCCGCGGGTAACGGCTCGACCGACCGGCCGACAGCGATGTTCCAGTCCGTCGCCACCCCGGGTGCGATCACCGTCGGCGGGGTGCACATCGGCCCCGACGGCGCGCTGCGGGCCGCCGATCTGGCCTCCAGCTACCGGTCGGCGGTCTTTCCTGGACGGGCCGTGCCGGACGTGTCCGGCCCGTGCGGCATGTTGCCCAACGGCAACTACATAGTGTTCCCGACCCAGCCCGGTTGCCTGTTCGACCGCCGCAACAGCAAGTACGACGGTACGGGGGCGGACGACGGCTGGCTCGTTTCGAGCGGGACGTCAGGTGCCACGGCGTACGCCGCCGGCGTGGTGGCACTGGCGATTCAGCAGGGTCGGGCGAGCACTGTGGAATCGTTGGCTGCGGACTGCGTGCCGGTTACGCAGGGCCGTTCCATCACCGGGGACGAGTGCGGCGGAGCGAGCCCGAACCCGGCCACCGGCCACGGTCTGCTCACCGCGCACCGATTGGACGGGGCTGTCGCCGCTGATCGACCGCTGTTACGCTCCTCGATGGACAGACGGGGGATCTCTGCGTGAATGGACCTTTGCGTACCGCCGCCAGAGAGCCCCAGACGACAGACATCCGGCCGCATCAGATCGTGCGCTTCGTCGGTGGCCGCGGGGTCGCGGCGCTGGCCGATCAGTTCCTGTTGTTCGCCATCCCGCTGCTGGTCTTCAAGACCACCGGCAGTGTCGCCGCGAGCGGGCTGGTCTTCCTGGTCGAGTGGCTTCCGCGGGTCATCTTCGTCCCCGTCGCCGGGGTGCTCGCCGATCGGGTCGACGGCTACCGGCTCTACCTGATCGCCGACAGCGTCCGGGCGTGCCTCGCCGCGGCCGCCTTCGCCGCCGTTCTGGCCTGGCCGGACGCGACGGTGGTGACGCTGAGCGTTCTCGCCGCATCCATGTCCCTGGCCAGTGCCCAGGCGTACATCGCGATGGAGACCACCCTCCCCCGGTTCGTGCCCGCCGAGCACATGGTGCGGGCCCAGTCCGTCATCCAGGGCACCGAGCAGGCGAGCACGGTGCTCGGACCGGCTCTCGCGGTCCTGCTGGCCACCCTGTTGGGAACGACCGATCTCCTGCTGGTGACCGGCGCGCTGTTCGCGCTCACCGCACTCAACGTCCTGACGCTGCGCGGCAGCCTGAGCAGCGCGGTCACCAATGCGGAGCCCACGACGGTACGCGGCGTGCTGGCCTCGGTGGCCGAGGGTGGGCGCACGCTGTTCAAGCTCCCCCCGATGGTGGGCCTGGTCGGGCTGACGATGATGGTGAACCTCATGGTCGGTGTCGGCATGGCGACCAGCGCCGCCATCACCACCGGCACCTTCGGCAAGCCCGACCGCTACTTCGGGGTTCTGTCCTTCGCCGAAGGCGTGCTCTCCCTGTTGATCTTCTTCATCATCCCGCGACTGTCCCGGCGGATCAGCCCGCTGGTCGCCATCCTGGGCACGTTCGTGATCATCTGCCTGGGCGGGCTCGCGATCAGCCAAGCGAACTCGTTCACCCAGTTCGCCATCGGTTACACGATGCTGATCGGCACCGTCGGCATCCTGAACGTCTTCATCCGCGCCGAACGAGTCCGTCGCATTCCCCGCGAACACCTCGGCAAGACGATCGGCCTCATCGTCCTGCTGAACCAGGTCTCCCTGCCGATCTCGGGTTTCGTCGTCGCCGTCTTCGCCACCGCGCACGGCCCACAGGCCGTACTACTCGGCGCGGTGCTCGGGTCCGTTCTCATCGCCGTTCTGTTGCTCCCACTGGTCCTTCAACTGAGGTATCCCCATGCGCATCCTGATCCTGCACCGAATCACCGATGACATCATCCGCTACGCGGATGGCCTCGACTTCGACGCCCACGAGGTGACGTTCATCGGTACGGCCGAGCGCATGGCGACACTGCCCGCACGGCTGCCCGGCACACGGATCGAACGACCAGGGACCGGCGCCACGGAGACCGAGGTGGTGACGGCGCTCGCCGGCCAGCCGCGACCCGACCTGGTCATCGCCCAGTCCGAGTTCGACCTGATCGCCGCCGCCCGCATCCGGGAGGCGCTGGGCGTGCCCGGCCCACGCGAGGCCGACGTGCTTCCCGTACGGGACAAGGTCATGATGAAGGCCGCCGCTTCCCGGGCGGGTCTGCGTGTACCGCGCTACCTCCCGCTGACCTCGGCCCTCGCCGGGGCCGCCATCCCGTGGTCGGGCAGGACGGTTCTCAAACCGCTCGACGGCGCCTCCAGCCAGGGCGTACGCGTATTCGACACCGCCGAAGCAGCCCTCGCAGCGGTACGCCACGACGGCCTGCCCTCCGAGGCGGACCCGAGCGGCTTCGAGATCGAGGAGTTCGTCGGCGGCCCGATCATCCACGTCGACGGGCTGGCCGTAGACGGCACACCGGTCACGCTCCAGGCCAGCCGCTACGTCGGCACCTGCCTCGGGTACGCCGAGGGCAGCCCGCTCGGCTCGGTGCAGACGGACGCCCCGCCTGCCGTCGTGGAGTGGACCACCGCCTGCCTACAGGCCGTCGGCATCACCACGAGCCTGTTCCACCTCGAAGGCATCGAGACGCCCGACGGCCTGGTCTTCCTCGAGGTGGCCAGCAGGTTTGGCGGGGCCGGCGTCGCCGACACCTTCGAACTGGCGACCGGCGTGCACATGCCGTCGGTGCAACTGCGGGCCCTCTCGACGTCCGGTGCGTCCGCCCCCGAGGCGCGCGACGCCGGCCCGGACGCGCGGTACGGCTGGTTCATCTTCCCCGGTCACACACTGGGCGGGAGGTTCTGCACGATCAAGGGTGCGGACGAGTTCCAACACAGCCCGCTGACCTGGCGCTGGGTGCAGCGCACCGAGGACGAGCCGGTCAGTCAGGCCCTCAGCTACGCCGAGTACGACGTACCCATCGCCGGTATCGTCGGCCCGGCACCCACTGCCGTGCTCGAGCAGTTCCTGCGGGACATGTTCGCCTCGATCAAGGTCACCGCTGCCGACAAGGCGGCCAACCATGTCTGAGCTGCTGCTGGTCGGGGTCGGCTTCATGGGCAGGCCCTACCTCACCGCCGCGCGACGGCTGGGTCTGCAGGTGGCAGCCGTGGAGGGCGCGTCCCGAGCCGCCGACACGGCCGAGCTCGTCGACCACATCCGGGTGGCCCCCGGCAACCACGACGAGCAGTGGGCACAGGGAACCTGGGCCGCCGCGGCTGACCGCAGGCCGGCGGGAGTGGTGGCGTTCACCGAGAACAACGTGCTCGGCGCGGCCCTGTTGCAGGAGCGGCTCGGCCTTCCCGGCCCGTCCCTGCACGCCGCGACCGTCTCCCGCAACAAGGCCCTGCAGAGGGGCCTGTTCGCGGCGGCGGGCATCCGCCAACCCGAGTACCTGATGACCGACGATCTGGAATCGGCGCGCGACTGGGCCACCGCCCGCCTGCCGGTTGTCGTGAAGCCACTGTCCTCAGCGGGAAGCGAGGGAGTGGAACTGGTCGAGGACGTGAACGCCTTCCAGGACGCGGTGACACGCCGAAACCACGAGGGTCCGCTCCTGGTGGAGACGGCGGTCGACGGCCCGGAATACAGCTGGGAGGCCCTGCTCAGCGAGGGAAAGGTGTGGCTGGCCAACCTCACCGCCAAAGAGACCGCCGAGCCGCCCCACTTCGTCGAGATCGCGCATCGCACCGGCATCCAGCTCGACGAGGAGGCTGCCGCCGAGGTGACGGAATTCTGCACCGCGGTGGTGGCCGCCCTTGGCATGCGCACCGGCATCGTGCACCTCGAGTTCCGGCTCGCCGCCGACGGGCCGACCCTGATGGAGATCGCCGTCCGGACCCCCGGCGACTACCTGATGGATCTGCTCAGCCTCACCTACGGGCTGGACTGGTTCGAGATGGTCGTCCGGCTCGCCATGGCGATGCCCCTGCCCGATCCACCGCCACGCCCCGTCGCGTACGCGGCGAGCTACCTCCCCGTCGCGCCGCCCGGCATCCTGGTCGAGATGCGGGGCATGGCCGAGATCGAAGCACACCCGGCCTTCGTCAGGTACGGCTGGTGGAAGAACCCCGGCGACGCCGTGCCGGCGGCCACCTGGAGCGCCGAACGCGCTGGCTACCTCATCGTCTCGGCCGAGACCCCGGCGCTCCGCGACGAAGCACTGGAGTTCGTCCGCAGGACGCTGACCATCGTCACCCGCCCAGCCTGAATCGCCGAGACGCCGGACCCGTTCCCGTGACCCCGGCGCATGGTTGGAGGCGGGTGCCCTTGCCCGACTGCTTGACCGAGGAGGAACCGGACGCTCAGCAGGTGGTCCAGCTGATCGAGGACGCCGGGCAGCGGGCGGTGACCATGCCGGGCAGCGGTGCCGCAGATGCCGGCCGGTAGTGCCATCATCAACACCACCTCGGTCGAGGCGTACGAGCCGGCACCCATCCTGCTGGACTACGCCGCAGCGAAGTCGGCCATCAACACCTTCACGAAATCCCTGGCCCGACAGGTCGCACCGAAGGGCATCCGGGTCAATGCCGTGGCGCCCGGTCCGGTCTGGACTCCACTGCAGGTCGTCGGTGGCCAACCGGCTTCCGCGCTGAAGCAGTTCGGTGCCCAGACCCCACTGGGACGTCCCGCGCAACCGGCGGAGATGGCCCCGGCATTCGTGTTCCTCGCCAGTCAGGAGGCCAGTTACGTCATCGGGGAGACGCTGAGCGCCACCGGTGGCATGCCCACCCCCTGATCGCCGGCGGTGAGCGCCGCACCTACCGACGGCCGGTGGCCTGGTTCGAGAGAGGGCGTGACGGGTAGTCCGCCACGTGGCCGCTTCCCGATCCGAATCCGGTGATCAGGCACCGCTCGTCGCGGTGGGTAGCCGCATCCGGAGCCTGATGGCCGGTACCCGACGTCGAGGAAGTCGGGCGGGTCGGCTGCGGCGGCGCCAAATGGAGATCATCGGGCTGATCGCGGTGCAGGCAGGACTCGCGGCGGCACTCGCCTGGTGGCTGGCGCACGACCTGTTGGGTAATCCGAACCCCGTCTTCGCGCCGACAGCGGCGGTGGGCACCATCGCGGCGGCGATCGGCCAGCGGACAAGGCGCACAGTCGAACTGCTTGTCGGAGTGGGGCTCGGCATCGCCATCGGCGACGGACTGGTCCGGCTCATCGGCACCGGAGCATGGCAGACAGGCATCATCGTCGCTTTCGCCATCGCCATCGCCATCGCCCTCGGCCTCGTGGGCCGAGGCGGCACCGTGGTCAGTCAGGTGGGCGGTACGGCCGTGCTGATCGCCACGCTCTCCTCCAGCCAACGGAATCTGGAACTACCCCGGGTCGTCGACGCGGTCACCGGCAGCGTGGTGGGCCTGGTCGTGGTGGCGTTGCTGCTGCCCCTGAACCCCATGCGCGTCATGCACCGCGCGGCCGCGCCGGTCTTCGACGCGCTTGCCGCGTACCTGCGTGACATCGAGACGGCGTTGCGCACCAGCGACCGGAACCGCGCGAGACAGGCACTGGACGGACTCCGCGCCATGGGACCGGACGTGGAACGACTCCGCGAAGCCCTCAGCGGCGCCGAAGAGGTGGTGACTGTCGCACCGGCCCGGTGGCACTGGCGGCGCCACGTCGAACACTACGACCGAGGTGTGAACTACCTGGTTCGGGTCATCGACGACAGCAGAGCGCTGGCCCGACGGTCAGCCACGATGATCCAGTATCAGGAAAAGCTGCCCGGCCACCTTCCCGACGCCGTCGCCGCCCTGGCCGAGGCCATTTGCCAGTTGCACCGGGAGACACGGGCAGACAAGCCGCACGAGCGCACTCGGCACCATGCCCTGCGGGCCGCGGACGAAGCCGGCCGGGCCATGGCCATCGGTTTGCAGAACTTCGGTGTCACCACCGCCACGCAAGTCCGGGTGACGGCCAGTGATCTGCTCAGGGCAACCGGCTGCTCGGCGGACGAGGCGAATCGGCAGGTTCGACAGACAGCACGTCACGCGGAACAGGCGGCCTCCGCCGAAGGGTGACCATCGACTCGTAGCCGCGCCGTCCCGCCGGGACCTACCAGCCAGCATGCTGCGAACGCGTGCGGTGCCGGCACCCGAGAGGGTGCCGGCACCGCCGCATTCGTCATCGCTTGGCGTCGTGCTTGGCCATCTGGGGCCGCTCACCCTTGCCGACCTTGCGCAGGGCATCACGCAACTGGTCCTCGGTCATCTTGGAGTTCCCCTCGATGCCCGCGTCGTGGGCCTGCTGGCGAAGATCGTGCAGCTGATCCCGGTCACCCATGTCACCCTCCCCGAGGTGCCGTGGCGCAGGCGACTCCGCGCCACCATCGCCCATCGCCTTCCCGTCGCTACCGGGCGCAAACTGCCTCAGCCTGCACTTGCCAGGCAGTTCGTCGGGCGTTACGACGCGAAAAGGTCGATCGGTGGGCTACCGCCCCGTGCTGCGGTCCACCACGCCGGGGAGCGGGGTGCTGTCCGGGAATGCGTCGTCGAGCAGCGCCACCCCGTCCTGAGGATGTGCGCGCTCAACCAGCTCCGACCGGGAGGCGCGCTTCTTGGCGCGGTCGACGTCCATGGCCTGATTGCGGTGCTGCTCCAGGGCCGGATCACACTGCCCATCGCGGTTGAACGACCACATCAGCATCGGCTCGCCCAACGGCAGCGTGTCCCCTGGGCCGGTGTCGAGGCGGCCGGTGTGCCAGGTGTGCCAGGTCTTGCCATAGCTGTTCATCAACATCGCCATCAGCGCCCGCTCGGCGGGCTCCGGCAAGCCTGGGGCGATCAGCGAGCCGCCGAGCACCTCGAAGTTGTGCGGGTGCCAGTACCCGTGTTCACCCTCGGGCAGCGTCCCGTACAACCGTTCGGAGACGATGTACTCGACGCCGATGAGGTTGGCCTCGGCGGTGTTGCCGTCGAACAGCACGCACTGCAGGAAGTCGTCGTTGACCTGACGGCAGTAGTGATGTGCCTCCATCTGCATCGACGGGTCGTCCTTGGCGGGGTGAAACCCGACAACGTAGGCATCGAAGCCCTTCAGAGGCGTCGTTTCCTGAAGGGCTTTGGAGCCGAGCGACAACCCCTGGTGCCACAGGCTCGTCGACTCTCCCGGCGGTCGTACCGGGGACGGGCGCCGTTGCATCAATCACTCCTTCGTCAGGATCATGTCGTCTTCACAGGCTAGGCGGGCTGAAGACCGGCTTGCGCGTTTCGCAGTGCCGCCCCGCGTTCGGGTATTTCCTCTTCCGGCAGGTGCGACCCCAGCGACGGCCGGACCTACCCCGCCGCGGCGACGGCGCGATGCCGGCGCCGCGCGAGGTGATCGGTGGTTCAGACGGTGAGGGCGACCTTCAGCCAGCCGGGGTCGCGGTCCTGGAACTGGCGGTACGCCTGCAGCACGTCGGTCATCGGTTCGTGCTCCGTCAGCAGCCGCGCCGGGTCGACGGTGCCGTTGGTCACCAGCCGCAGCAACTCCGGAACGTATCTGCGGTGGTGGCAGTTGCCGCTGCGGATGGTCAGGTTCTTCATCATCGCCTCGCCGAACGGCCAGGTCGTGACGGTCTGCGGGTAGACGCCGATCACACCGAGGGTGCCGGCCTTCGCCACCGCCTGCACGGCCCACCGCGCGGCGAGGCTCGGCGCGTCACCCGGCGCCCAGGCCGGATCGGTCTCCGGTGCGACCTGTTGAACCTCGCTGTCGAACTGCTGGGCCTGCTCGTCGGTCTGTTCGGTGGCGGGACCCTCGGCGGGGCGTTCGGCGTCCACGCCCACGGCGTCGATGACCTTGTCGACGCCGATGCCACCGGTCATGTCGACGATGGTCTGCACTGGATCCTCGGCGTTGAAGTTCACCACCTCGGCGTGCTGGGCGCGGGCCATGGCGAGGCGGTCCTCCAGACCGTCGACGGCGATGACCCGCCCGGCGCCCTGCAGGTAGGCCGACAGGACGGCGAGTTGGCCGACCGGTCCGGCGCCGAACACGGCGACGGTCTCACCGGGGCGGACATCCGCGAGGCGGGCGCCGAACCAGGCGGTGGGCCCGCTTCGACGGTGTGATGGACGGCCGACCTGACGTCAAGGCAGTGTCGCGGGAGCCAGCATGGGCGGCATGGGGTTTCCGGGAGGTGGCGGACGGGATCTGCTGGAACGCCGCGAGGACGTGCGACAGGCGAACTTCCTGGAACTTTTCGTCGACCTGGTGCTGGTCTTCGCCCTCTCCGGAGTGGTGACCCGGGTGGCAAGGGACGCCACGGCAGTCAACCGCGTCGTGCAGTGGCGTTCGCTGGCGTACCTGCTGGTGCTCGCCCTGCCGTTGATCTGGTTGTGGATCACCACCGCGCACATCACCAGCTGGTTCGACCCCCGCCGCCGCAAGATCCAATGGGTGGTGCTGGCCAGCGCCTTCGGCCTGCTGGTCATGGCCTCGTCCCTGCCCTATGCGTTCACCGGCAAGGGCTGGTCGTTCGTCCTTCCGTACGTGGTCCTGCACTGCGTCCGTCCACTGATCCTGCTGCCCAGCCTGCACGGGCACGCCCTCCGCGATCTCTACGCGAGATCGGTGGCGTGGTGCGCGGCCGGCGCGGGCATCTGGGTGGCCGGCGCGTTGGTCAGTGGAAACGCCAGAGCCGCCCTCTGGGCAATCGCCATCACCGTGGACATCGTGGCCGCTCAACTGCGATGGCCGGTCTACGGCCGGGCCCGACCACCGGTCAGCGCCTGGGCCATGGACAGCGGCCACCACCTGCCGGAGCGCTACCAGCAGTTACTGATGATCGCCCTCGGCGAGACCGTCCTGGCCGTGGGTATCACCTTCACCGACCTACCGGCCACCACGTCCACCTGGGCGACGCTGGTGGTGGCGTACCTGTCGACAGTGCTGCTGTGGCGGATCTACTTCTACCGGTCCGGGCAGGTCCTCGCCGAGGCGGTCGCCGCCGCCCGGGACCGGCTTGCTGCCGGCCGCGCCACCGGCATCGCCCATGTCGTCATGGTCGTTGGCATCGTCACCACCGCCGTGGGCTACGAGATAGTCCTCGAACACCCTGCGGATCGGCCGGAACCAGTCTGGCTCGCGATGATCCTTGGAGGTCCGGCCCTGTTCCTCTACGGCCGCATCCGGCTGGAACGGATCGTGTTCAACCGGCTGTCGATCCGCCGGGTCGTCGCCATTGCCGCACTGGCGGCGGCTGCCGGACCGCTGCATCACGCCCCGCCGCTGACCGCCTCCGTCGTGGCCGCGTTCGTGCTGCTCGGTGTCGCTGTCGCCGACGCCCGCCGCGCGGCCCACCAGCCGCCCGAGAAGCCTTCCCCAGCGAGCTGAAACGGGCGTCCCTGGGTTCGCCGCCGCTGTCCGGCCCGGCCACTCCCCAACTTCCCGGGATCTGTAAACAACCCTTGATATTAGGCGTCACGAACGTCAATATGTGGAGGTCGCGGGTCATCGAAGCCTGGGGAGTGAGCCATGAGAAGCCGTCGAATTTTCGCAGTGGTAGCCGGGGCGGCGATGACCGTCACGGCCGCCGTCGCCTTCGTCCCCAGCAGCATGGCGGCCGTGCCCTCGGCCAACGCCGTCCCGATGGTCGCCTGCACCGCCCCCACCTGGACCGAGGGCCCCACCTACCAGGCGGGTGCCCAGGTCACCTACAGCGGCCGGCTCTACCAGGCACTGGTCACCCACACCGCGCACCCCGGCGCCGGCTGGACCCCCGCCTCGACCCCATCGCTCTGGCGTGACCTCGGCGCGTGCTCGGGAACCACGCCGCCGCCCACCACGCCACCACCGACGACCCCGCCGCCACCGACCACACCTCCCCCCACCACGCCACCGCCGACCGGTGGGACCTGCGCGGTGAAGTCGCGGCCCACCGGCAAGGTGTTGCAGGGCTACTGGGAGAACTGGGACGGGGCCTCCAACGGCGTACACCCCGGCCTCGGCTGGATCCCGATCACCGACAGCCGGCTCAACCAGCACGGCTACAACGTGATCAACGCGGCGTTCCCGGTGATCCGCTCGGACGGCACGGTCCTCTGGGAGAACGGCATGGACGCCGGCGTGAAGGTGGCCACCCCGGCCGAGATGTGCCAGGCCAAAGCGGCCGGCGCCACCATCCTGATGTCGATCGGCGGAGCCGCGGCGGGCATCGACCTGAGTTCCGCCGCCGTCGCCGACAGGTTCGTCGCGACGATCGTGCCGATCCTGACGGCCTACCACTTCGACGGCATCGACATCGACATCGAGACCGGCCTGACCGGCAGCGGCAACATCAACACCCTGTCCACCTCGCAGGCCAACCTGATCCGGATCATCGACGGCGTGCTGGCCCGGATGCCGTCGAACTTCGGCCTGACCATGGCACCAGAGACGGCCTACGTCACCGGCGGCAGTGTGGTCTACGGCTCGATCTGGGGCTCGTACCTGCCGATCATCAAGAAGTACGCGGACAACGGCCGGCTCTGGTGGCTGAACATGCAGTACTACAACGGCAGCATGTACGGCTGCGCCGGCGACTCGTACCCGGCCGGCACCGTGCAGGGCTTCACGGTGCAGACACAGTGCCTGAACAACGGGCTCACCATCCAGGGCACCACCATCCGGGTGCCGTACGACAAGCAGGTCCCGGGCCTGCCGGCACAGACCGGGGCGGGCGGCGGCTACATGTCGACGTCACTGGTCACGCAGGCCTGGAACTCCGTGCCCGGCCTGAAGGGCCTGATGACCTGGTCGGCGAACTGGGACGGGTCGAAGGGCTGGACCTTCGGCGACAACGTGAAGCGCCTGCAGGGCCGCTGACGGGTGACGGCGCCGGGCCTACCGCCAGCCGGTCCTCCGGCAGGCGGTAGGCCCGGCGCTCCGCTTTCGGGAGGTCGGCATCGGAACGGCACGTTCGTACTCGAGGACTGCCGACCCCGCGCGACGAACATCGCCAGCCGATAGCCGACGAGAGGAACGCGACCGCCGCGACGGTCGTGGCCTCACGGGTCAGGTCCGCGTACGGCAGCGACGCGGCTTGCTGCCCGGAGCGAGTCACCATCAACGCTGCCACCCAGCACGCTCGGGATGACGGTGGTGGCGCTGCTGCCGGCCCCGGCGGCTCTACTCGCCGGCATGGACGACGGCTGGGGCGCCGCCCACGACCGATGGACGTACCTGTTGGCAGGGACGCTGTTGGCGACCGCCGGGGTGCTCACCGTCCGCAGGTGGAGACCCTCTCAGGAGTCACCCAAGGCATGCCCCGCAGTGCTGTCCACATGATCAGGAACCTCACCCTCGTGGCGATCGCCGGTGGTGGAGGTCCCGGTTGGCTCGAACATCAGAATCGAGCC
Organism: Micromonospora saelicesensis; assembly: GCF_900091575.1. Classification (GTDB taxonomy): domain Bacteria; phylum Actinomycetota; class Actinomycetes; order Mycobacteriales; family Micromonosporaceae; genus Micromonospora; species Micromonospora saelicesensis. The sequence continues at coordinate 514,383 of NZ_FMCR01000005.1, read as the reverse complement.
GCCCGGCGAGGAAGGCTTGTGTTCGATGCCCTTGGGAACCACGAACGTATCGCCCTGGCGCAGGACGACGGTGTGTTCCTGCCCGTCGGCGTCGCGGTAGGCGACATTGAACTGGCCGTCCAGGACCAGGAAGAACTCGTCGGTGTCCTCGTGGACGTGCCAGACGTGCTCGCCCCGGGCGTGGGCGATCCGCACGTCATAATCGTTTATCCGGGTCACGATCCGTGGGCTGTAGATGTCGTCGAACGACGCAAGCGCCTCGGACAGGTTCACGACGGCGAGGTTGACGGGAGTGATCGACATAAGCCGAGTCTCCACCGTGGCCGTCGCGCCGGTCTTGGACGTTCTTGACGCCGACGGCACACGACCGCTTGGTTGCCGAGTCCGGGCCTGGCGGCCACGAGTCCCAGGGATCAGCGAGGTGTTTCACGCCCAGATCGTCGACTACGCCTACCCGCTGCATGCCCACGACACCTGGACGGTGCTGATCCTCGACGCTGGGGCCATACGCTACGACCTCGACAACCGCCACTGCGCGGTAAGCGGCGGCGACTATGTCGCTGTCCTGCCACCCGGAGTGGTCCACGACGGCCGTCCCGCCGCCAACGCCCCCGGCTTCCGCAAACGCAACCTGTACCTCGACCCCACCTTCCTACCCGCCAATCTGATCGGCTCCGCCGTCGACCACACCACCTTCCGCGACGGGCCACTGCGGCGCGCCCTCGCCAGGCTCCACCATGTCCTTGACGCCGACGAGGACCCGCTGAACGCCGAAGCCAGGCTGGCCATGATCGAGCAACGGCTCACCGACCACCTGGCCGCCGCCCCTTCCACGTCCACACGTCCGGAGCCGCAGGCCGCCCGCGCGCTGAGGGCGCTGCTCGACGAGCACACTGTGCAGGCTGTCAGCCTTGCCGCCGCCGCTCGCCTCCTGGACCGGTCGGTACCTCACCTGGTCCGCAGCTTCGGCCAGGCTTTCGGGATCAGTCCGCACGCATACATCATCGGTCGACGGATCGAGGCCGCCCGCAAACTACTCCTCGCCGGCATCCCGCCGGCCGAAGTGGCGATCACCGTCGGCTTCTGCGACCAGGCCCACCTGACCCGGCACTTTCGCCGACACACCTCCACCACACCGGCCCGATACGCCTCCGTCACAGGTAGCCGCGCTGCGTCCATCTGACGTCAAAGCTCGTGAAGGAAGACCAAGGAGTACGCCGGGTCTGGTAGCGCAGCTGCCCACATGGCGGTCGCACTACCCGGCGGGACGGGTCTACTCGCCTGGGCCCAATGAGACAGGCATCGATCCTGCCCGCTGCTGCGACTCGTCCAGAAGGCGACGCGGGCTGCGGCGGGAACGCACAGCGGCCGAGTTCGCCGGAGGTCATCCCTCAGCGGCGGGTCGGCTGTGCACCACCAGTTCGTCGATCTCCAATCGGCCGACGCGCAGCTCCCGCACGACCGCCCGGCGGATCGCCAGCCGCCCGATGACCAGCGCCCCGACTGCCACGGCCCCGACGGCCAGCGCCCCCACGGCGAGGGCGCCGAGCGAGGCCGCTCCCGCAGCCCGCGCCCCGGTAGCCGCCGCGCCTGTCGCCACCGCGCCGTTGGCCCGCGCCCCGGTCAACCGCATCAGGCTCACGTCTCGCTTCATTCCCCCATTGTCCGCATACCGTCGGCCGCCCGCTCCTCATAGGTCCGGTTGTGTGCTCCATGGTGCCGCCGACGATGCCGAGGAGCATCGGCCGGACGACTTCGGCGGCGCACACCGAGCCAGTCCCAGCTGGGGCGAGCCACAAGAACACCTTCCACTGAATCCGCTGCACCGATCGGGGTGGTCTCTTAGGCTGCGTGGGCGGGGCGCCCGGTTCGACGAGTGCGTCGCGGTGGCGCTGTACGGGCTGGTCAGGGTGCTCCTCTCGGCGGCTCGGCCGTACCGCTACGTCAGCCGGCACGGGGAGCTGCGGCGACGGCGCCTGAGGCCCCCGGTTTGTTCGCCGTCAGCGGCCGAGCCTGGCTACCGGTGAGGAGCACCGATGACGCAGAGTGAACAGGACCGCCCGGAGATCGTCGTCGGACTGGTGGCAACCCCGCCGGACCACCCGGCCCGGGTGGCCGCGCGGCTCACCGCCGAGCTGACCAGCGGGCTCGCCGAGCGGGTGAACGCCGACGTGCGGTGGATCGTCCGGGAAGGTTGGGGCGAAGTGGCACCGCGCCGCGACGGCGGCGTAGAGGCGCTACTCGATGATCTCGCCCAACGGCGTGCCGACGACCAGTGGGACGTCGCCGTCTGCCTGACCGATCTGCCGCTGCATGCCGATCGGGTGCCGCTGGTCGCGCAGACCTCCGCTCGGCGTCGGGTCGCTGTGGTGTCCCTGCCCGCGCTGGGACTGCGCCAGCTGCGAGCGGCCCGCGCCGCCGTTCCGGATCTGGTGAGCCGGCTGCTGAACGAGGCTTCCAACCAGCGGTTGCCGCCGGCCGGCCGGGCATCGACCGAGATGACAAGCCGGATTCCCGCCGTCCACCGGGTGGTCGGCGAGGCCGACGCCGGTGAGCGGCGCTACGTCGCCTCGCGACTCATCGGCCGGTTACGACTGTTGATCGGCATGGTTCGAGCCAACCGTCCGGGGCGTGCCCTGCTGGGCCTGTCGAAGCTGTTGGTCGGCGCGTTCGGCACGGCCGCGTTCGCACTCACCACGGACACCATCTGGCAGATGGGCGCTGCGCTCGGCGGACTGCGGCTCGCCGTGATCATGCTGCTCGGGCTGACAGCGTTGGTGGCCTGGTTGATCGTCGCGCACGACCTGTGGGAGAAACCGAGCCGCGAGACGCCGACTGAGCTGGCACGGCTGTTCAACCTGGGTACGATCCTCACCCTCACTCTGGCCACGGTGCTGTCCTACGTGGCGTTGTTCGTGGGAACGGTGCTCGTCGCGGCGCTGCTGATCGACACCTCCGTGCTGGAGCAGATCTTGCAGCGGCCAGTCCACTTCACCGACTATCTGACGCTCGCCTGGATCACCAGCTCGCTGGCCACCGTCGGCGGCGCGATCGGCTCCGGGCTGGAAAACGAGGAAACGGTTCGGGCTGCCGCTTACGGCTATCATCCCCACCCCGATGGCTGGCGGGACGAGAAGAGCGGGCAGTCCCACAGCGGGAGGTAAGTGGGGGTAGTCCCTGGTCGCGACGGTCAGCTGGTTGGCTGGAAGACGGCTCGTACGCATCCGTCGAGTTTCTGTTTGAACATGTCGTAGCCGCGCGGCGCTTCGTCCAACGGCATGGTGTGCGTCGCGAGATGCTCCGTGACCAACTCGCCGCGGGCCATTCGCTCCAGCAGCATGGGGATGTAGCGCTGCCCGTGCTGCTGTGCGCCGCGCAGCGTCAGCCCCTTGTTCATCACCGCCCCCAGCGGAAACTTGTCCACCAGCCCGGCGAACACGCCCAGCACGAACACACTGCCGCCCTTGCGGCAGTTGTAAATCGCCTCTCGCGCCGCGATCGGACGGTCGGACTCGATCCGCAACTGCTGCTTGACCTGGTCGTACCAGAATTGCGGACCGCTGCTGTGGGATTCCATGCCGACTGCCTCGATGCACACGTCCGGGCCTCGACCGCCACTGCGTTCCAGCAACTCGCCGCTGACGTCCTGCTGCTCGTAGTTCAACGTCTCGACGCCGAGATGCGTCTGGGCCATCTGGAGCCGGTTGTCGAGCCGGTCGATCACGATCACCCGATCGGCACCGAGCAGCACGGACGCCCGGGCCGCCATCTGCCCCACCGCACCGGCGCCCCAGACCGCCACGACATCACCCGGCTTGACTCCGGCGAGGTCGGCGCCCATCCAGCCGGTCGGCGCGGAGTCGGAGGCGAACAGCGCGCGCTCGTCGCTCACCTCGTCCGGGACGGTGAAAGCGCCCTGGTCGGCGTAGGGGACACGGATGTATTCGGCGTGGCTGCCGGCGAAGCCGCCGAGTGCGTGGGAGTAGCCGTAGCAGCCTCCAGGCGCGGAACCCCAGACGTTCTCGGTGATCATCGGGTTGGTGTTCCCGTTGTCGCACAGCGAGAACTGTTGGTGCTGGCAGTACCAGCACTTGCCGCAGGAGACGAACGAACAGACGACGACCCGGTCGCCTACTTTGTGGTTGCGTACCTGCGGACCGACCTCGACGATCTCGCCGAGGAACTCGTGCCCGAGGACATCGCCGCGTTCCATGAACGGGATGTACCCGCCGAGCAGGTGCAGGTCCGAACCGCAGGTCACCGTCTTACGGACCCGGACAATGGCGTCCTGCTCGTTGCGGAGTTGCGGGTCCGGAACCTGCCGCACTGCGAGCTCGTTGGCTCCCTCCCAGACCAGGGCCTTCACAGTCGTCCCTCCCGCCGACCCTGTTGGGTGGCCATCCGCAGTGGCTTGTTCATCGGAGTCGGCTCGGTGGTGGGTGGATAGTCGGGGTGCAGGACCTCGCTGGTCTCGATCAGCTGCTTCGACTCTCGCAGCGCAGCCCGGATCGCCTGCTCCGGATCCCGGCCGGTGGCTCGTCGAGCGGCGGCGGCGACAGGCAGTCGGGAGCCATCGCGCAGCCGTACGGCGATCTCCGTCCCTTGGTCGCCGGGGGCAGGCCGGAGCTGGACCTCGACGGCGTCCCCAAGCCCGGCCAGCGGCTCGGGGAGCTGCCCGCCCGGGGCGACGTCACCCGCTGGCCGGTTCACCGTCGCCACGTGCCACCGCGGCCCGCGCCGCTGTGTCTGACCCCGTTGCCGGTGGCCGTCACCCTGGTCGGTCCCGCCGAGCAGACGCCGCGCGACCATCCCGCCGGCAACCACGACCGCTCCGCCGATCAGCCACCTCATGTCCGCCCCTGTCGCTTGGTCTGCTCGTGCGGGCGCCGTCAATTACTGGCAACCTTCGGAGCAAACCCTTCCATAAAGGGCGACCGCGTCGCGGCGGTTTTGGCATGGAACGCGTTCCTGCCGATCAGGTGTCTCCCGCCGGAACGGCCGCTGGCCCTACAACATCTCCAGCGGTTGCGGGCCTGCCGGCGGCGGAAACGCCGTGTCGAGTGCCACCACGTCCTCCTCGGTCAGCTGCACGTCGCGCGCTTCGGCGTTCTCCCGGGTGTGTTCCGGCTTGGATGATCGGGGGATGGCCGCGACCATCTCCTGCCGTAGCAGCCAGGCCAGCGCGACCTGAGCGGGCGTGGCCTCGTGCCGGGCGGCGACCTCCGCGACCTGGGGGTGGCCGAGCAGCCGACCCTGCTCGATCGGCGAGTACGCCATCACAGGAATCCGATGCTCACGTAGCCACGGTAGGAGGTCGTACTCGGGACCACGGCGGGTGAGGTTGTACAGAATCTGATTCGTCGCGCAGGCGCTCCCGCCCGCCTCAAAGAGGTCCGTCATGTCCGAAAGATCAAAGTTGCTCACGCCCCACTGTCCGATGTCACCGGTGTCGGCAAGTTCGGCGAACGCCTCGATCGTCTCCGCGAGTGGATGCGTGCCGCGCCAGTGCAGCAGGTAGAGGTCGATATGGTCGACGCCGAGTCGTTGCAGGCTGCGGCGGCAGGCCTGCACGGTTCCCCGTCGGCTGGCGTTGGACGGCAGCACCTTGTCGACCAGAAAGACGTCGGCGCGTCGTCCGACGATCGCCTCTCCGACGAGTTCCTCGGAAGCGCCGTCACCGTACATCTCGGCAGTGTCGATCAAGGTCATGTTCAGGTCGAGCCCGGTACGCAGGGCAGCCAGCTCGTCCTGGCGCCTTGCAGGGTTCTCGCCGAGGTACCACGTTCCCTGCCCGAGCACGGGCATGGGCTGGCCGGACGGCATCTCGATCGCATCGCTGGCGAGGGTCATGTCGACCTTTCCCGGTTCCAGTTGGGTTGTCTGCCTTACCCGCTGCGACAGGCAGCACACGCGCACGACGCGCCCGCTCCCACAGGCACTCGTCCACCATCGGGCGGGCTTTGCTGGCCTGTTTGCCCGTCCCCCGCACCGGGAAGGCGACCGCGATCCAGCGACGCGCCGCCGACCGGGCGGCGCCGCGAAGGGGAGGCCACCGAGATGGCGCAGAGCCAGCAGCCACTGACCGGCAAGCGAGTCGCTTGCCTCGCCGCCGACGGAGTGGAGGACGTGGAATACACCCAGTCCCGAGCCGCCGCGGAGCAGGCGGGAGCCGAGGTTCACCTGATCTCGTTGCAGTCCGGCGAGATCCAGTCGATGAACCAGGACATCAACCCTGCCAACCGCTACCGGGTGGATCGGACCGTGAACGACGTCGATGCGGCTGACTACGACGCCCTGTTGCTGCCGGGCGGGACGGTCAACCCCGACCGGCTCCGGATGAACGCGCAGGCGATGGACTTCGTCCGGGCCTTCTTCCAACAGCACAAGCCGGTGGCGGCGATCTGCCACGGCCCGTGGTCGTTGGTCGAGACCGGCATGGTCAACGGTCGGACCCTCACCTCGTTCCCCAGCCTGCGCACCGACATCCGCAACGCGGGCGGGAACTGGGTAGACCAGCAGGTGCAGGTCGACAACGGCCTCGTCACCAGCCGCAGTCCCAGCGACCTTCCGGCCTTCTGCGCCAAGATGGTCGAGGAGTTCGCCCAGGGCGAGAACGTCCGCCAGATGGCGACGGCCTGACCGACGGGGCTCAGGGCCGGGAGCATCAGGCCGGTCCTGAGCCCGTGGCGACGGCTGCCCCGCCGCCCGACACTCCGCCGCTCCCGCCGAACAGCGGCTGTGGGACCCGTCCAGAGCGACGGTCAGCCGGCCCCCACAGCGGGCCGGCCTCCGTCGGCTGAGCAGCGAGACAGGGATGGCCTCCCTACCGCGGCCGATGGGCGGGTTGAGGTGGTTTCCGGGGGGTATCCGGGCCCTACGGGTCGTGCCCCGGACCGTCGTGAACCGATAGGCGCGGCCGGGTGCGACCGGATACGGAGGCTACCCGTGACTCAACTAGCAACCCGAGAGGCAGCGAAGGCCAGGCAGGAGGACGTGCAGCGGCGAGGGCGCCGGCTCGGCTGGGTGAGTCTCGGCCTGGGCGTGGCACAGCTGGCGGCACCGGACACGGTGCGCCGGATCAGCGGAGTGGACGACTCCCCGACGACCCGGGCGGTGGTGCCGCTGGTCGGGGCGCGGGAGTTGGTACACGCGGCCGGGCTCCTGACGAGCCGGCGAAAGAGCGTGTGGGCGTGGACCCGGGTCGTGGGTGACGCGATGGACCTGGCCTCCCTCGGGGTGGCCATTGCCCACCGCAGCGGGCGCCGCCGGCGTCGCCTCGTCGCTGTCACTGGCGCCGTCGTCGGGATCACTGTGGTGGATCTGCTGACCGCCGTGCAGGCCACCCGGGCGAAGAAGATCGGCTCAGCGCCGACGGCACGAGGCTCACGCGAAGGAGGACCCATGGAGCTGACAGCCACAACAACGATCCGCAAACCCCCGCCCAAGGTCTACGCGTTCTGGCGCGACCTGGGCAACCTCCCGACGTTCATGGCCCACCTCGAGCAGATCCGCACCACCGGCGATCGTACGAGCCACTGGTCCGCCAGCGCTCCGTTCGGCAAGGACGTCGAGTGGGACGCGGAGATCGTCGACGAGGCACCCGGCGAGAAGATCGCCTGGCGGTCGACCGGGAACGCCGACGTGCCGAACGCCGGCACGGTCCGGTTCGTGCCCGCCCCGGACGGGGTGAGTACCGAGGTGCACGTCGTTCTGTCGTACGACATCCCGGGCGGCGCGGTCGGCAAGGCGGTCGCCAAGTACTTCGGCGAGGAACCGCACCAGCAGCTCGACGACGACCTGCGCCGGCTCAAGCAGGTGCTGGAGACCGGCCAGGTGGTCCGATCCGAGGGCGCCCCGTGGGGCAAGCGGGCCCGCAAGGAGTTCCCGCAGCGTCCGGCGCAACCGCTGTCGGACTCCGAGCTGGCGAAGGGGGCCGATTCGTGAGGGCGAACACCTGGGCGGGTCGCAACAAGGTCAAGGTTCGTGACGTGCCGGACCCGAAGATCCTGAACGAGCGCGATGCCATCGTAAGGATCACCTCCACCGCGATCTGCGGCTCGGACCTGCACCTGCTCGACGGGTATGTGCCCACGATGCAGGACGGCGACGTCATGGGCCACGAGTTCATGGGCGAGGTGATCGAGGTCGGTCAGGGCGTCGATCCAGGCCGGCTGCGCGTCGGGGACCGGGTCGTCGTCCCGTTCCCGATCGCCTGCGGTGCGTGCGGCGCCTGCGCCGCCGAGCTGTACTCCTGCTGCGAAAACTCCAACCCCAACGCCGGCATCGCGGAAAAGATGTTCGGCCACCCGGTCGCCGGGATCTTCGGCTATTCGCACCTGACCGGCGGCTTCGCCGGCGGTCAGGCCCAGTACGCGCGGGTGCCGTTCGCCGACGTCGGCCCGCTGAAGATCGAGTCGGACCTGACCGACGAGCAGGTCCTGTTCCTCTCCGACATCCTGCCCACCGGCTACATGGGTGCCGAAATGTGCGACATCCAGTCCACCGACGTGGTGGCGGTGTGGGGGGCGGGTCCGGTCGGCCAGTTCGCGATGGACAGTGCCCGGGCACTCGGCGCCGCGAAGGTCATCGCCATCGACAAGGAGCCGTACCGCCTGCAGATGGCCGAACGGGCGGGCCACACGGCGTGAACTTCGAGGATGTCGATGTGCGGTCGCGGCTGCTGGAACTGACCGGTGGGCGGGGCCCGGACAAGTGCATCGACGCCGTCGGCATGGAGTCCAGCCACGGCAGCGCGCACGTGCACGCGTATGACCGGATCAAGCAGGCCGTCCGCTCGGAGACCGAGCGACCGCACGCGCTCCGGCAGGCGATCCTGTCGTGCCGCAGCGGTGGCATCGTGTCGGTGATCGGCGTGTACGGAGGCTTCCTCGACAAGTTCCCGGCCGGGGCATGGATGAACCGGGCGCTGACGTTGCGTACCGGCCAGTGTCACGTGCAGCGCTACATGAAGCCGCTGCTGCAGCGCATCGAACGCGGGGAGATCGATCCGACCCGGGTCATCACCCACACCCTGCCGCTCGACCAGGCAGAACGCGGCTTCGAGATCTTCAAGAACAAGCAGGACAACTGCGAGAAGGTCGTCCTCAAGCCCTGACCGCCATCACCCACGCATCCGGCCACCGCAGCACGCTCGGTGGCCGGATGCGTTGTCTGTCCACAGGCGGGGATCTGCGGGCGGCCCTGCATTCGCCACCGAGCTGCCCAGCTGTTTGCCGCAGACGAACCTGGGTAGGCGCGGTCGGTGAGCGGGCCAGACACAGACCTAGGCACCCGATCGGACACCAGCCGTGCCGTGGCGTTCAGCGATGCGATCTTCGCCATCATCATCACGCTGCTCGTCTTGGACCTCGGGATACCGGACGTCCCGCCTGGTCGTCTCCTGTCCGGTTTGCTCAGTCAGTGGCCGTCGTACGTCGCCTATCTCGCGTCCTACTCGTACGTGGCCGTCGTCTGGCTCAACCACAAGGCGGCGTTCAACCGCATTCGGCAGGTCGATCGTGGGCTGCACTGGATGAACCTGCTCGTACTGTTCAGCACGGCGCTGCTGCCGTTTCCAACGATTGTCGTGTCGCACGCGCTGCGGGAGCACAACAACACGGACCAGCGGGTGGCCATCGCCTTCTACGCGCTCATCGGCGCGTTTCTGTGCGCGACGTGGCTGGCGTTCTACCACTACCTGGCCAGGCACCCTGACCTGCTGAAGGAGCAGGTCAAGGGCGGCTTCTTTCACGTCGAGCGGTTCCGGGCCCTTGCCGGGGTCGTCCTGTACCTCCTCGCGGGGGTGATCGGCTACCTGGTGGAACCCTTGATCGGCCTGGTCATCTTTCCCTTCCTACCCGTCTTCTATGCCCTCACCAGCGCCGGCCTGTACCAGTTGCGGGTGACCCGGCGTATCAGCCACCGCCCTCCGCCACCACGCTGAGGGCGGGCGAACCGCCGTTTCACCCGGGCGGGGGCGGGAACCCGCCGCAATCCGTTTCGAGAGGGGATCCGAGGTGAACTACAGCGAGTTCATTCAGTCTGTGGCAGCACGACCCAAGGTTTCACCGGGGCAGGCGGAACCGATCACCCGTGCCACGCTGGAGACTGCGGCAAAACGGATCACTGGTGGCCAGGCAAGGGACCTCGCCTCCCAGCTCCCCGAGGAGCTACGAGGCCTAGTGTCCAGGCCCACCGAAGATCCGGAACGGTTCGGTCTCACCGAATTCCTGGAACGGGTGCAGTCCCGGGCAGGGGTCGATCGCGAGATGGCCACGGAGGGAGCGCGGGCCGTGATGGATACCCTGCGTGAGGCTGCCAGCGCGAAGGAGTACGGAGACTTCGTCGACCAGTTGCCGCAGGAGTTCTGGCAGTTGACCGGGCCTGGCTCTGGACAGCTCCAGCCTCGCCGGATCGGCACCTAGGCCACACCGATAGGTGGGCTCCATTCGGTCCGGATGTCAGGCGAGGCCCGAGGAGTGCGGGATGACCGAACCGGAGAGCCGGGACACGGGCGCACGAGAGTTGCCCGCCCCGACGAGTGGTGAGCACGGCCTTCCCCAGCCGGCTGGTGGGCACAGCAGCAAGACCATGTCAGACCCGGACGTCGTCCTCCAGATTCCGCAGGTCAAGGTCGAACAGATCTACGTCGAGGTCGACGATCTGGACGCCTCTGTTTCGCTGCGAGCCCGGCTGGGTAGCCTGCTCCAGCTCGACGTGGGCGTTCAGGCGCGTCTCGGCACGGTGAAGATCGATATCAAGGGCGTCGAGGCCGAGGCGATGCTCGAGGTTCGGCTCGACGAGGTACGGGGAATTCTCGACAGCGCCCTCCGCACGATCGAGCGCAACCCTCAGATCATCGAGTCGGTGGTGAAGACGGTGGACAAGGCCGTGGACCAGGTGGGGCAGACAGCGCAGGAGGCGCTGGGGCCCAATGGTCCGCTGTCGCAGACGCTGCAGCAGGCCACCCAGCAGGTCGGTCAACAACTCGGGCAGGCCGCCCAGCAGCTCGGGCAGTCCACCCAGCAACTGGCTCAGACCAGCGGAACGACGGCTGGCGGCGGTGTGGAGGGTCTCGGCAGCGTGCTGGGCGGGTCTCCGGCCCGAGCGGCGTGGCGACGGATGAAGAGAACCGTCCACAGTAGTCAGCCGCTGAGGCAGGTCACGACGCGGCTAGCAGGACCGCAGGGGCAGCAGCCGCCGGGCTGATCGACGTCCACCGTGGTGGCGACATGGCAGCGGGCCAGGTCACGCCACTGCATGCTCCGCGGGGGTCAAGATTGGCCCAGGTTGGTGACCAGGTTGACGGCGACGGCCAGGATGCCAGTTCCGAAGGTGTAGGAGAGCAGGGCATGCCCGAGCGCGATCCGGCGCATGCGGTTGCTTGTGGGTTCGTTCTCGCCCGGGGCGTAGGACATGCCGACGGTGAAGGCGACGTACGCGAAGTCGGCGTAGGCCGGTGGATCTTCCCGCTTGAAATCGATGCCGCCATCGTGGCGGTAGTACAGCCGCGCGTACTTGAGTGCGAAGACCGTATTCACCAGCGCCCACGCCAGGACCACCGCGACGACGCTGAGGATCACCAGCGTGACAGCCACCACGTCCTGCTGGTTCGAGGCGCGGATGAGCGCCTCGGCCACGGCGACGAGGCTGATGACGGACGCGATCAGGACCGCCGCATCGGTGGAACGGGACTGCTGCTCCGCCTCGGCAAGCTGCTCGGTGCGCCGTGGGCTCGCCGGCCAGCAGGCCCGCCACACCCAGACGAGGACCGTGCCCGCCGCGATCGTCCAGATCACCAGCGGCGTCAACTCCGGTGCCCCGACCAACGCGATGGCGGTCCCTGCCACGACACCGACGGCTAACGACCACAGGGCACGCCTGACCGACAGGAGCCGTCCCCGCGCCGGTCGTCCCGATTGCTGCTCCACCTGGTCAGCGTTCCAGCTGAAGCAGATCACGTAGGAAAAACCGGAAGCGATTACCGGATCAGGTTGTGAATATCCTGGAATCGTGGAGAGGTCTCAGCCCTCCATTCCGGTGGCGGTGTGCGCCACGCCGACCGGCTTGGATTGTGAGGACCCTCGCTGTCGCAGGTAGATCGAAAGAACGACCATCGGGAGACGGCCAGTAGTTCCGACTGCCAGTTCTCCAGTGTGCGGTTCCAGAAGTCGGGCTGGAGCAGGTACCCGGCCCCAAGACGCCCGCTGGACTCGCAACGGAGAGAGGAGGCCCCGCCGCAGTGGCGCCATTGACGGGTTGCCCTCAAGAGATGCGGGCTGAACGGGGTCGTCATCGAGCGGATGTGAGCTCAGGGCCCGCCCATTCAGGGCTGATACTGACTGCGGGTGCGGGGCAACCACTGGGGATGGCGGTCGCGCAGGTAGCGCACCAGTCCCTCGCGCAGGTCGCAGCGCAGGTCCCAGGCGCTGGCGCCGTCGGCGGCCGAGGCCTGAACCTGGATGACCGCTGTCTGGGGGGTGGAGTCGACCATCTGGAGCACCCACTGGTGGCGATCCCACAGCGGTGAGGACTCGACCAGCCGGCGCGTTTCCCGTCGTAGGTCGTCCAGGTCGGCGGTGTGGTCGACATGAATCTGGATCTTGCCGACAACCCTGGACTCGTTCCGGGTCCAGTTTTGAAACGGCCGCTCGGTGAAGTACGTGGTCGGTAGGATGAGCATCCGCTCGTCCCAGAGCCGGATCACCACGTTGGTCAGCTTCACCTCCTCAACCCGGCCCCATTCGCCGTCCACCACCAGCACGTCGCCGACGTGCAGGCCGTCGGCGAAAGCTACCTGGACACCGGCGAACGCGTTGCCGAGCGCGGTACGGGCCGACAGGCCGATCAACGCGCCGATCACCCCCGCCGACGTCAACACGGAGACGCCGAAGAGGCGTACCGGCCGAAAGGTGATCAGGATCAGGCCGATCGCGACGATGGTGACCACGGCGACGGTGAGCCGCCGCACGGGGCGAATCTGCGTCCGGGCCCGTCGGACCCGCCGGCTGGCGACCGCGTCGCCAGGCAGTCGACTGAACGCGACCGCCTCGGCGACGTGCAACGCCTTGTTCACCAACCATGCACCGGATATCACCAGCGCCACCCGGGCGACGTGCCGCAGCTGAGGCTGCCACCCGACCGGTCCCAGGGGCAGCGCGTAGTACAAGGCCCCGGCCAGCAGGACCGCTGCCGCCGGGCGGCGGCAGGCATGCCGCAGCGGCTCCAACAGCCACTGGTAACGGCCACGGGCTATGCGGCGGACGACCATGCCAGTGATCAGGTCCACGACCACCGCCGTCACCAGCGCGGCTACTACGATCAACGCGGTACGCATCAGAGGCCGCTCACCGTAGTCCCGATGCCAGCTTCCCCCGGCTCACTGCCCAGTTCACCTGCTCAGGGTGCCACCCCGTCCAGTGGCAGGCGGCCAACATCGGCGAACAACCGCTGACCACGCCTGCGTCAGTCGCCCGAGTCGCTTTCCCGGAGCAGTACCGAGGACCTGCAGTCGTACGGCGTGGTCATTGAACTGGTCCGGATGCAAACCCATGCGGCGAAGACCAGTGCGGCAGCCCCTCGCCGATCAGTCCCCGGCGTGCTGCGAGAAGGATCCCATGACGCGAGTCGCCACGAGGGGGTACTTGTGTCCGGGCAGCGAAAAGCGAGATCATCACGCATGCTCGACCCCTCGCCCGAGGACGACGGGACCTCACCGACCGTCTCCACTCCGCATTTCATGGGTCGTGATCGGGAGCTGGCGGCGCTTCGGGGTGCCTTGGCCCGGCCACCGGCGATCGTGCTGGTCGAGGGCGAGGCGGGGATCGGGAAGAGCCGACTGCTGCGAGAGTGGCTGGCCGCACCGGACCAGCGCACTGCCCTGGTGTCCGTGTGCCCACCGCTTCGCGAGTCGCTGACGTTGGGGCCGATCGTCGACGCGTTCCGTGGGATCGACCGTCCGGTGTCGCGATTGCGGCTCACCGAGCTTGCGGGTGCGTTACGGCCCCTGTTCCCCGAGTGGTCCACGGACCTGCCGCCCGCGTTGCAGCCCCTGGACGATGCGAAGGCGGCACGGCATCGCCTGTTCCGCGCCCTGGAGGAGCTGCTGCGGGCTCTGCGTGTCGATGTTCTCGTGCTCGAGGACGCGCACTGGGCCGACGAGGTGACCCTGGAGTTCCTGCTGTTCGTCACCTCCCGACAGCAGTCGCAAGGGCCCAGCCTCGTGATCTCCTATCGGCCGGAGGAGGTGGACGACGGTTCGCTGTTGTTGCGGCTGACGTCCCGGTTGCCTGCTGGCGTGACCCAGCTGAGGATCGCCCTGGCGCCCATGCGACCCGACGACACGGCAGCGCTGGTGTCCTCGATGCTGGACGGCAACCCGATATCCCAGGAGTTCACGACATTCATGCACGAGCGGACCGGCGGTGTTCCGCTGGCCGTGGAGGAGTCGGTTCGCCTCATGTGCGACCGCGCCGACCTCGTCTTCCGCGACGGGCAGTGGGTCCGGCTGAAGTTGCGCGAGCTACAGGTGCCGCCAACGGTGCGCGACTCCACCCGGGAGCGGGTGGGCCGTCTGTCGCCGACGGCGCAGCAGGTGTTGCGGGCCGCGGCGACGTTGGCTGAGCGGTCATTGATCGAAACGATCGCGATGACCGCCGGTCTGTCACCAGCCGCGTGCCGAGGCGCTGTCGCGGAGGCGGCCGGCGCCGGTGTGCTGGACGGAGACGACCGCGGCCGGTGGCGATTCCGTCATGTGCTGGCCGCCACGGCTGTCTACGAAGCGATCCCGCTGACCGACCGCAGGCACTTCCACCTGCGGGCCGGCCGGGCCGTGGAGCACATCCATCCGCCGCCGGTGGCACAGCTTGCCCACCACTTCCGCGAGGCGGGCGAGACGCAGTCCTGGGCACGGTACGCCGAGCAGAGTGCCGAGCTGGCCATGGCCTCGGGCGACCACACCAAGGCGGTCGACCTGCTGGTCGACCTGTTGACGTGGGCCGTGCTGGCGCCGGTGGACCGGGCACGGGTGGCGCGCATCGCCGGAGTCGCCGCACTGGGCCGTCGTGAACCGGTCGACGAGGTCTACCACCGCGTGATTCGTACCTTGCGCTCGGTGCTGGAGACCCCCGGTCTCTCCGCCCGCCAGCAGGCCGAGATCCGCAACCCCCTGGGTCGGCTCCTGATCACCGGGGGTGAGGCGCAGGCCGCACTCAGCGAGCTGGAGCAGGCGGTTGCCAACCTCGACCATGACCCGGTCGAGGCGGCTCGGGCAATGACCTACCTTGGCTGGGCCTATGCGGGACCGTGGCCGGCGTCGACCCATCGGCGTTGGCTGGATCGCGCCGCTGAACTCACCGCCGACTTCGACTCTCCCGCGGAGCGGCTGAACCTGGCCGGCAACCGGGCCGCGGCGTTGCTCATGCTCGGCGAAGAGGAGGCCTGGGACGTCGTCGCCGACCTGCCCGTCGACGGCGCGACGCCGGCGGAGCGTCTCGACGTGGCCCGCATCCACGCAAACGTCGGGACCGGCGCACTGATCTGGGGTCGGTACGCCGACGCGGAGGAACACCTCGCCGTGGCCATGCGCCTTGCCGAGGCCGAGCAGGCGTCCCGGTTGCACCACAACGTCGGACTCGAACAGGCCAATCTGGCGTGGCTCACCGGCCGGTGGGAGGGTCTCGCGGAGCGAAGCACGGCACTCGCCGATGCCGACCGGGACCGGCCGGCGCACTACCTCGGCAGCATTCGCCTCGCTGCCCGGCTGGCAGCCGCAGCCGGCCGGCGGCGCGCGGCGGAGGAGCAGTTCCGGCTGGTCCTCGAGGAGTCCGCCCGCCTCGGCGCAGCCGACGACACGATGGAGGCCGCCGCCGCGTTGGCCAGGCTGTGGCTGACGGACGGAAACAGCGGCCGGGCATTGCAGATCACGAATGAGCCGATGGACACCGTCCGAAGGAAGGGCATCTGGGTCTGGGCGACGGACCTCGTTCCGGCCCGGGTCGAGGCGCACCTCGTCGCGGGGGATCTGAAGGCCGCGACCCGTCTGGCCGACCAGTTCGCCAGAGGGCTGCGTGGCCGTACGGCGCCTGCGCCTCGCGCCGCGCTCACCGTCTGCCGTGCCCTGCTGCTCGCCGCAGCCGGAGACCACGCCCGCGCGGCTACGGCATACGGTCGGGCGGCGAGCGCCTGGAGCGCGTTGCCGCGACCGTACGACGCCATGCTCGCCCGCGAGCGCCAAGCCGAGGCGCTCATCGCGCAGGGTCAGGTCGAGCAGGGCCGAGAGTTGCTGGCGGCACAGTACGAGCAGCTGTTCAGGCTCGGGGCCCGCGGCGATGCGGACCGGGTCGCACAGCGGCTTCGCGAACACGGCGCCGAGGTCCCGCGACTGTGGCGCGGCGGCCGACGCGGGTACGGCGACCAGCTCTCCCCTCGCGAGCTCGACGTGGTCCAACTGGTCGTCGCCGGCAAGACGAACCGGGAGATCAGCCGGATCCTGGCCAAGTCACCGGCCACAGTGGATCAGCAACTGCGTGCCGCGATGCGCAAGTTGAAGGTGAGCTCCCGGACCGCGCTCGCGGTCAAGGCGGTGGAGGCCGGAGTGTTCGCAGAAGAGGACTCCCTCCACGACGCGTCGTGAAGATTGACGTATCCGCTGGATAGCGACTGTCACTCGTCCCGCCGAGCATGACTTCATGATTCATAGCCGTTTGGCGATGCATGCCTGAGCGACCTGTCGCAGGTGACGACGCCGCCGTCGAGCACCTGCCACCACCCGAGCTGCCCCGCGAGCCGGACGTCGGCGCCCCCGACGCCCGTGACGTTGACGGTGCCGACGACCACAAGAACCACGACCCCTACCAACCCCTGTAGGTCGAAGGATTCTCATGAGACTCAAAGCCCTCGCGGCAACGCTTGCCGCAGCGGTCGGCCTGAGCATGATCCAGGCTCCACCGGCGTCTGCCGCTGAGCCGGATCCCGGCGCCGCCGTCAACAAGATCGCCCCGAGCCTGAAGGACCGCTTCCGCACGTCTCCGGCTTCCGACTTCTGGATCAGGTTCGAGACCACTGCCGACCTCGGGCCAGCGAAGAAGCTCACCGATTGGACCGCTCGTGGGCAATTCGTCTACGACGCGCTGACCGCAGCGACGAAGGACTCCCTGGCATCCGTCTCCACCGATCTCGACCGGGCGGGCGTCAAGTACACCTCCTACCCGATCGCCAACGCCGTGCTCGTCAAGGCAGGCACCGAGAAGCTCGCCCTCGACGTGGCCTCCAAGGTGCAGGTCGCCGAGATCCACGCGACGCCGCAGGTCGCGCTGGTCGAGCCCGTGGACGAGAAGATCCCCACTGACCAGGCTGCCCGCCCCGCCGCCCCGAAGGCCGCCGCCGAGGCCGGCACCGTCTCGTGGGGTCTGGACGCCATCCACGCCCCGCAGGCGTGGGCCATGGGCGCCACCGGTGCGGGCATCACGGTGTCCAACCTCGACTCGGGCGTTCAGTTCGACCACCCCGCCCTGGTGCACCAGTACCGCGGCACGAAGCCCGACGGCACCGTCGACCACAACTACAACTGGATGGGCGCCCGGGGCACGTGCACTGGCACACCGTGCGACGACAACGGACACGGCACGCACACCATGGGCACCATGGTCGGCGACGACGGCACCAACCACGTCGGCGTCGCCCCGGACGCGCAGTGGATCGCGACGAACGGCTGCTGCGACAGCACCGGCGTCGAGTCGCTGCTGCGGTCCGGCTGGTGGCTGCTCGCCCCGACCGACGTCCAGGGAAACAACCCCGACCCGTCCAAGCGCCCCCACGTCGTCAACAACTCGTGGGGCCAGACCGTCGAGCACAGCTTCGACGACTTCTTCCAGGCCATCGACGAGGCGTGGACCGCCGCCGGTATCTTCAGCGTCTGGTCCTCGGGCAACACCACGCCGTACGCGGCCTGCGACACCGTCTCCTCGCCCGGCTCCGCCGAGAGCGCCTACTCCGTCGGCGCATACTCATCCGACGGCACGCTCGCGTCGTTCTCCCGCAAGGGCGAGGGTGAGGGTGGCCGGATCAAGCCCGAGATCTCCGCTCCGGGCGACGGCGTCCGTTCGTCCTACCCGGGCAACAGCTACACCGAGATGTCCGGCACCTCGATGGCGGCACCCCACGTCGCCGGTGCCGTCGCGGCGCTGTGGAGCTACGACCCGACCCTCATCGGGCAGGTCGAGGCAACCCGCCGCCTGCTCGCCGAGTCGGCCGTCGACGTCGACGACAGCGAGTGCGGCGGCACCGCCGAGGTCAACAACAAGTACGGCGAGGGCCGGCTCGACCTCGTCCGCCTGCTCGAGCTCGCGCCCCGACAGGGCGGCACCCTCACCGGTGTCGTCACCGCCAACGGCGCCCCGGTCCCCGCTGCCGACGTGACGATCAGCGGACCGTTCAGCCGGTCGATCGGAACCGACAAGGACGGCCGGTTCACGACGAACCTTCCGGTCGGCGACTACCAGCTCAGCACCAAGGTCTTCGGCTACCTGACCGCGACCGCCAACGTCACGATCACCCTCGGCCAGGACACCTCCGTCAAGCTGCCGCTCACCGCCGCCGTGCGGCACGACATCAGCGGCACTGTCGTCGATGACAAGAAGCGGCCCGTCCCGAACGCCGACGTCTCCGTCAAGGACACGCCGCTGAAGCCGGTACGCACGGACGCCAACGGCGCGTTCACGATCACCGCTGTCCCCGAGGGCGGGTACACGCTGGGCGTCAAGCCCAACGCCTGCTTCTCCCCCACGTCCGTCCCGCTGACCGTCGGCACGCAGAACGAGTCGCGCGAGATCCAAGTCGGGCTCGTCGTCGACAAGGGCGGCTACAGCTGCGCCGTCTCCGAAGGCGCGTACCTGCGCGGCACCGATCCGGTGGCGTTCACCAGTGGCGTGTGGGCGACGGTGAAGCTGCCGTTCCCGATCGCGCTGTACAACGGCAGCCACGACACCCTCGGCATCGGCCTGCGCGGCGTGATCTCCCCGGACACCAGCACCGGACCCGGCAGCGGCGGCGCGGGCATCTTCCCGTTCTCCGTCCAGACCCCCGTCGAGTTCGCCCCCGGCGGAGGTGTCTTCACGGCAGCCACCAAGGTCAACGGCGAGGACGCGTTCGTCGTCGAGTTCCGCGACGCGAAGCTCTGGGCCTACCCGGACCGGTCGGAGTACACGGAGCCGGTCAGCTACTCGGCCACGCTCACCCGCTCGGGCACCGTCATCTTCGGGTACGGCGCAGGCATCGGGACCGGCGACCCGGTGACCGCCGGCGCGCACGCCATCACCGGCATCCAGGGCTGGGCCGGCGTCGACGGCATCCGGTTCTCCGACAACGCCCCGGTGCTGCGCGACGGGATGATCGTCACCTACGACATGCCTGACTTCGGGTACCTGGACGCGACAGTGGTCGACCAGAACGACGGGTTGCCGGTGGCCGGAGCCAAGGTCTCGTTCACGAACAAGTCCGGGCTCGTCGAGGCCGTCACGACCAACGGGACCGGCGTGGTGCATCGCCAGCTCCCGGTCGGCGACTACACGATGACTGTCGACGCGCCGAACTACACGACCGCGGCGTACCCCTTCTCGCTCGACAAGCTCTACGCGAATGCCAAGATCGACGCGCGCCTGACCACGGGTGCCGCCGGTCTGAAGGGCGACGGTCTCGACGCGCTGCTGGGTGCCGACCAGAACGGCGTGGGCTCGCTGACGCTGACCAACAACGGTTCGGCCCCACTCACGTACGACCTGGGCGAGGCCGCCCGCCACCCCGAACTCGACGCCGCCGGCACCACCGGGCGCACCGGCACGGGTGCGGCCAGCACGATCGACCTCGCCGCGTGGAAGGCCGGTGCGAGCGGCATGAAGCCGTCGAACGTCGACGGCAAGGCCGCGACGGCACCCGCCGCGGAAGCACAGGCGGCCGGCAAGGTCGGCGCGACCTCCGGCGGCGACGTCATCACCCGGATCGCCATCCCGGGCAAGATCGAGGACAAGGAGCCGTCCGGCGTCGGGTACGACGGCGACGTCTGGGTCCACGACTACAACGCGCGGACCAACACCGCCTGGACGGTGGCGGGCAAGCCGACTGGGAAGGTCTTCGACGCGTCGTGGAACCCGGCGTACCGGGCGTTCGACATGGCGCTCGACACCAGGACCGGTGACATGTGCCAGATGGAGGACAGCCCGGCCAGCTACATCCACTGCTTCGACCGGCAGACCGGGAAGGAGACCCGGCAGATCAAGGGTGACTGGTCGACTCTGCAGCTGACCGGCCTCGCCTACAACCCGACCGCTGACGTGTTCTACGTCGGCGGCCGGGCCAACGGCATGATCGGCACCGTCGCCGGGACGTCGCACGACAACCCGGGTGCGCTGCTGTCCTTCTGCTCCCCGCCGCTGCCCGAGGTGATGGGCCTGGCCTACAACCAGGCGTCCGACACCATCTGGTACACCGACCTCACCTCGAACCGGCCCACCCGCCTGCTGCAGGTCGACCCCGACGACTGCTCGCTGGTGAACGCGTGGTGGTTCCCTGGCCAAAAGGCGGGCCAGGGCGGCGGCCTCGAGACCGACTCGACCGGTGCGCTGTGGGCGGCGGACCAGGTCGCCGACGACGTCGTGCTTGTCGATGTCGAGGACGACCTGCTCACCGACCTGCCGTGGCTGTCGCTCTCCTCGACCGGCGGCACCCTCGCCCCGGGCCAGTCGACGACAGTCAAGGTCTCGATCTCCTCGAAGGGCACCAAGCCAGGGGTCCTCGGCGCGAACATCGTGGTGAGGTCCGACTCCGGACGCCAGTCCAAGACCTACGTCCCGGTGACGCTCACGACCACGAAGTACCAGGTCGGCCTCAACGCCGGCGGCGCAAAGTTCACCGACGGCTCCGGCTACACCTGGCTCGCCGACCAGGCCGCCGGCAAGAAGGTGTGGGGCTACGAGGGGAAGACGAAGGTCGCCGCCACGACGACCGCGATCGCCGGTACGACCGACGACACCCTGTTCCAGTCGCAGCGCACCACGCCGGACAAGCAGTTGTTCTACCGCTTCCCCGACGCGCCCACTGGCACCTACGCGATCGACTTCGGATTCGCCGAGATCGAGAACGTGGCCAAGGGCAAGCGGGTGTTCGACGTCCTCGTGGACGGAACACTGACGGAGTACGCGTACGACCCGGCCGCGGCGGTGGGGCCGAACGCCGCCGACTGGCGCACCGCCGTCGTGAAACACGCGGGCGGTCCGCTGACTGTGGAGCTGCGGGGCTCGAAGGGCCTGAAGGCCCCGACGATCGCCGCGCTGCGGGTGACGCTCGACCCGCGCGCGGACACGGTGGAGCCGGAGCCCGAGCCCGAGCAGCCGGAGCCGGGCCCGGTGCCGGTGGCCCCCGCCGGTCGCTCGTACTCCATGAAGGTGACCGACGGGCTCTACCGTCAGGGCACGGAGGAGTCCGGGTGGCACGGCGACGACCTGTGCGGCGTGCTGTGGTTCGACTCCAACTTCCTGCAACCGTTCTACGACACGGCCTGGGACGGCGTGTGCGTGACGACGAACGGCGCGCTGACCTTCGACCGCGCCAGCACGTCGGGGAGCAACACGGCACTGCCGTCGCCGTACCCGATCGACGCGATCTATCCGCTCTGGGACGACCTCATGGTCGACGACGAGGCGGGTATTTACTTCGGCAAGACCGAGGTGGACGGGTTGGCGGCGCAGGTCGTCGAGTGGCGCAACGTTGCCTTCTACAGTGACCGGACGGCACGCGTGAGCTTCTCGGTCACCCTGATCGCGGACGGACGGATCCAGATCGGGTACGGCGACGGCGTCGGCGGCGACAACCCCCTCACCCGCGGGTCGTCGGCGACGGTCGGCGTGGAGAGCCTGACACGCAACCCCGCGAGCCAGTACTCCTTCAACCAGCCCGTCCTGAAGGCCGGTCTGGGGTTGGAGTACACCCTCCCGGGCGCGGGCACGATCGAGGGTACGGTCACCGACAAGAACGACGGCAAGCCGATCGAGGGCGCGATCGTCACGCTCAAGGGGCCGGCCGGTGAGCGGGTCATCACCGCCGACGCTAAGGGCCGGTGGAAGGCTCAGGCGCTGGTCGGCGAGAACACCGTGCAGGTCGAGGCGCCGAACTACGTCACCGCCAGCCACCCGGTGACCATCACCAGGAAGGATCAGGCCGAGGTGGTCGACACGGCGTTGACCACGGGCGTCGCCACCGTCACCGGAGGTGACTTCGACTGGCTCCTCGACAAGGGCCAGAAGGCGACGGCCGACGTGACTGTGACCAACAGCGGGTCCGCCCCGCTGGAGGTGCGGGTCAGCGAGCAGAAGCGCACCAGCGACGGTGGGCACGAGGCCGCCGACCTTGCCTGGCTGACCCTCACGGGCGCGGCAGCAACCGGCACTGTCACGCTCGCCGCCGGCACGTCCACCACCGTCACGGTGACGGCCGACAACGCCGGGGTCGAGCCCGGCGTACTCGTCGGGGACGTGCTGGTGGCATCGAACGCCGGCAAGGGCGAAGCCCAGCTCAAGCCGGTCCGTCTGGCGACCTCGGCCTACTGGAAGGGCGTCGACGTAGGCGGATCCGGGTACGTCGGTGCCGACGGCTTCTTCTGGTCACCCGACCAGGGGCTCGGCTCGCGGCCGTGGGGTTACGTCGGCGGCAAGGCGCGTGCCACCACTGCCGACATCGCCGGCACCGAGGACGACGCGCTGTTCCGCACCCAGCGGTCCGGCCAGACGTTCAGCTACGTGTTCAAGAACGCCCCCGCCGGTAAGTACCGGATCGGCCTCGACTTCGCCGAGATCGAGAAGGTCAAGGCCGGCAAGCGTGCCTTCGATGTGCTGGTCGACGGCAAGGTCGTGCTCTACGACCACGACGTGCGGGCGAAGGTGGGTGCGCTGACCGCGGACCTGAACGCGGTCACGGTCGAGCACACCGGTGGCGATCTGAAGATCGAGCTTCTCCGCGAGAAGGGTGAGAGCG
The DNA here is from genome assembly GCF_900091575.1 of Micromonospora saelicesensis. GTDB lineage: Bacteria > Actinomycetota > Actinomycetes > Mycobacteriales > Micromonosporaceae > Micromonospora > Micromonospora saelicesensis. Next base: position 491,361 of record NZ_FMCR01000005.1, on the reverse strand, counting down.
ACCCGATTCTCAACGCCCTGAAGGTCCAGCAGGACCCACGCCTCTGAGCTAGCCAACCGATTCGCCAACAAGTGGTCAGAGCCTCCACGGAAAGTTTCGCCGTGGAGGCTCTGACCACTGCTGTCCAGGTTCGTGGTTTCAGACCGTACTCACGCACCTGGTGGCTGCCCCCGGATCCTCAGGAGCGAGCGCGGATGATCGTCTTTCCGGTGATCCGCTTGGTTGGGTTGAGAGCGGCGACGGCGTCGTCGAGGTCTGCGACGTTGCCGATGTTCGTCCGCAGTCGCCCGCCTCGCACCCTCTGGACGATTTCATCCAGTTGGGCACGGTCAGGCATCACGACGAAATCGATCGCCAGGCCGTCCGCGGGCCGCGCCTCAGACGGCCCGACAACGGAAACCAGTGTCCCTCCGGCTCGAATCAGGCCTGCCGACCGCTTCCCGATGTCACCGCCGATGACGTCGAAAACCAGATCCACTCCGCCGACGTCTTCCAGGGCCTCGCTGCCGAGGTCGACGAACTCGTGTGCGCCGAAGTCGAGCGCGGTCTGACGGTCGGCAGCGCGTCCGGTGCCGATGACGTAGGCGCCGAACTCACGTGCGAGCTGTGTCACCATCGACCCGACTGCCCCGGCCGCGCCGTGCACGAGGACGCTCTGCCCCGTCCGAAGGCGGCCGTGCTCGAACAGTCCCTGCCAGGCGGTCAGGCCAGAGATCGGCAGGCTCGCGCCCACCGCGAAGTCGACGTCGCCGGGCAGCGGCGCAAGGTTGCGCGCCTCGACAGCCACGTACTCCGCCAGGGTGCCGTCGCGGGTCCAGTCCGTGAGGCCGAACACCCGCTGCCCCAGCGACAGCCCCGTCGTGCCATACCCGAGGGCGCTGACCACTCCGGCCAACTCGTGCCCAGGGATCGACGGCGTCCGGTCACGCCCGAGGCGATCGGTCCAGGTCGAGGGCCACGCCAACTCGGTCGGGACGAACCCCGACGCATGAACCTGGACGACGACGTCGTTGAGGGCCGGTTCCGGGTCAGGCCGCTCCATCAGCGTCATCCCGGCCGTTCCCGCAGCCTGGTCCGTCACCACGATCGCCTTCATCAGATACCTCCTCGTATCCAGCCCTCGTCTGCACTGCCACGAGGAGCACCTTTCCGTTTCCCAGCAATGACGGCGCCAAGCCTCGGCGCCGCACCACGCCACGGTGGTCGGGCGTGGTTGGGGCGCGAGGATTCGCCGTAAGTGGTGGGGATGTCCGCCGAACCCGACGCCAGCGGGCAAGTCGGGCAGCTCGTCACTACCGGAGTGCCCCGTCGGACGTCCCGAACCTAGTCGCGGTAAAACTGGTCTGTCAAGTCCACTATTGGGGCACGTGGTTGTTGCTGTGACTGTGGAAAGTACCAGCTCAAGCTCAGTCAAGACGGAAACGTCTGACGTCGATCGAAATCGGTTTCTGGACCTTGCCGTCCAGGGATTGTGGAGGCTGTGGGAATACCACCGCCCCGGAGAGCGTCTGTACTTGCGCGTCCAGGCGCACTCCACCTGGCGCCGCAGTCGTGCGTCGCAAGGCCGTGAAGGGAGAGCTGTGCCCCAGCAGACCGAGTATCGCAAGAACCCGGAGGCCGTTTCGGGACTCAACCCGGAGCAGTACCGCGTGACCCAGCAGGACGGCACCGAGCGACCGTTCGCCAACGCCTACTGGGACAACCATGAGCCCGGCATCTACGTCGATGTGGTGTCCGGCGAGCCGCTGTTCGCATCGGTCGACAAGTACGACAGCAACTCCGGCTGGCCGAGCTTCACCAAGCCGATCGCCAAGACGAACGTCGTCGAGCGCGAAGACTCCAGCCACGGAATGATCCGGATTGAGGCCCGCTCGCTGCACGGGGACAGCCACCTCGGTCACGTCTTCAACGACGGTCCGCCCGAAAAGGGTGGACTCCGCTACTGCATCAACTCGGCATCGCTGCGGTTCATCCGCCTCGACGACCTGCAGGACGCAGGGTACGGCGAATATCGCACCCTGTTCACGAGTGCCACCAACACTGGCACGACGACAGACAAGGAGACGGTGTGAACACCGAAAAGGCAATCCTCGCCGGCGGCTGCTTCTGGGGCATGGAGGAGCTGTTCCGCCGCCAGCCCGGCGTCGTGTCCACGCGCGTCGGCTACAGCGGCGGCGACGTCCCGAACGCCACCTACCGCAACCATGGCACCCACGCGGAGTCCATCGAGGTCGTCTACGACACCGACAAGACCGACTTCCGCGCGCTGCTCGAGTTCTTCTTCCAGATCCACGACCCTTCGACGAAGAACCGCCAGGGTAACGACATCGGCGTCAGCTATCGCTCGGCGATCTTCTACACCAGCGACGAGCAGAAGCGGGTCGCCGAGGACACCATCGCCGACGTCGACGCCTCGGGTCTGTGGCCCGGCAAGGTCGTCACCGAGGTCACCGCGGCAGGCGACTTCTGGGAAGCCGAGCCGGAGCACCAGAACTATCTGCAGACCTACCCCGACGGATACACCTGCCACTTCCCCCGCCCCGGGTGGAAGCTTCCGAAGCGGGCGACGGCCTGACCCCTCCGGCGCGCGGACCCCGGGTCCGCGCGCCGGTCCGGGCCGAGGCGGTCGGCCCGGACAAGGAGTCCGCCGGATGGGTGCGGGCTTTCGCCAGAGAGCCACTCACGGTGCCTGGCCAGCAAGCGAAGACTTCCCGAAATAGGACCAAGCAGTCCAGGAAACCCCCTGCTAACGATGATCTAGCGGTGGCGGCCCCGTTCATCCAGCCAACGGCGCGCAGGCCCGCCCTTCACCGTCGCGTGAATGCGACATGACATCGGATGGACTCCAGGGTCCCATTTTCCCTCGATTATCTGGCGCGCTGGATACACTTGACAGATGAGCGACGAGCAGGTGGCTGCGCCGACGAATAGGCGGAGGATCAGTCAACGGGGCATCGCGACGCGAGACCGGATCCTTGAGGCAGCGAACCGGCTGATGCTCGTGCGCGGAGTGAACGCGACGACCCTTGACGACATCCGCGAGGCAAGCCAGACGAGCAAGTCTCAGCTCTACCACCACTTCGCCGACAAGCAGGAACTCGTGCGCGCCTTGGTCAAGTATCGAGGCGCGCTTGTGCTTCAACGTGAGCGGGCAGGGCTCGAACGACTGAGATCATTCTCAGGGCTGGTCCGGTGGCGCAACGCCCTGGTCCAGGCCAATTCGCTGAACAACGGCAAATACGGGTGTGGCCTCGGGTCGATGGCTCTCGAGCTGTCCGATCAAGATGAGCAGGCTCGATCGTCTCTGTCGGAGACGTTCGCGGCATGGGAAAAGCTGATCAGTGATGGCCTGCACCGGATGCAGGACAGCGGTCTGCTGCGCCAGGACGCCGACCCGGAGAAGTTGGCCACGGGGTTGATGGCCGCTTTGCAAGGCGGCTACTTGCTCGCGAACGCCTCGCACAACATCGCACCCATGGAAGTCGCTCTGGACATGGCGCTGGAACACATCAGATCGTTCCTCGCGCAGCCGTCCGGTGAGCCGACCCGTTAATTGGGCCCATTGGTCGTGATCAGGCTGCTCACGGCGGGTGCCGAGCAGCCCGGAGGCCGATGAGAGCGAGATCGTGAGAGCTGGCGCTCTCCAGGTGAGGCCGCAGTCGAACCACGATCCGATGTCCCGCCGTCGCCCACCTACCCCAACGTCGCGCGCGCACCAGTGCCGGCACGTCGGCGCCTTACTGTTCGAGCAACGCTGCTTGACATCCGCATCGATTTTCCGGGCCAACGCGCCAACGAGGGACTGTTCGGTCCATTCTATGATCTGGAAGTGATCGGTCCTGGTCCGGGAATGTTGAGCCCGGCCGCCTCTCAGTGCAGCCTGGGCCACCACACCGCTCAGGACCATCAGGGCAGACGACTCCGGCAGCGAACGGTCAGTTGGACGATTCAGTCCACGCGGGCTAGCCTGCGGAGGTACCGGCCCAGGGTGATACGCCTGGCCACAGCCTCCGCTCGGACTGCGGGCTCGGCTGCTACTGGGTCCGTATCCCTGGACCCTCACCCACTGGATCCACAGGAAGGCGCGGCTGATGAAAACCGATCAGGATCACGTCGTCGCATCGGCCCGAGTTGTCCTTCCGGCCACTGAGCGCCGGCGCACGGACATGACGACCCGCGGCTTCACGTTCATCGCCGATGAACCGCACAGGGGCGCACTCGGTGACGGCCCGACGCCGACGGAGTACCTGTTGATGGCGCTCGCGTCGTGCACTGCCCAGACGCTGCGGCAGTACGTCGACTACAAGTACGACACCGCCGGCGACATCACCGTCGAGATCGACTACCACGAACCCGAGCAGGAAGGCGCAGAGCGCTACCTGCAGCGCACGATCACGCTCAGCGAGGAGCCCGACCCCGACGACCTGAAGGTGATGCACGACATTGCCGAGAGGTCCCCGGTGACCCTGCTGATTCAGTTCGCATGGAGCGTGCGGACCGCGTTCGTCGGGCCGCGCTGAGAACAGACCGTCTGCTGCTCGGCGATCACGGCCGTGCAGCAGACGGTTGCCTGAGCGGCGGCCAGCAGCGCCGGGTCCCGGGGTCGCGTGCCTCATTGCGCCACGTGGTCTGGCTATCCGTGCTGGCCTGGCCAGCACGTCGAAGGGTGACGTGTGACCGAAACCAAGAGCGGCCGAACGATCTGGAAGCCGAACCTGGCGTCACCGCTGCGGGCATTCTTGCGAATCGAGTCCGGCAGCGCCGGCATACTCGTGGCCGCCATCGTCGCCGCACTGCTCTGGGCCAACATCGACGTCGGCTCCTACGAAGCCGTATGGCGCACCCAGTTGTCCCTGCGCCTCGGGCACCTCGAACTCTCCCGCGACCTGCACACCTGGATCAACAGTGGCTTGATGACGCTGTTCTTCCTTGTCATCGGCCTTGAGGCGCGGCGCGAGTTCGACCTCGGCGACCTCCGCGACCGGCGACGTTTCGTGCTGCCCAGCGTGGCCGGCCTGATTGGCATGCTGATCCCGGTACTGATCTTCCTGGGGATCAACCACGGTGGGCCGGGTGCGCATGGTTGGGGCGTGGCCATGTCGACCGACACGGCCCTCGCGTTGGGTCTGCTGGCACTGCTCGGCCGAGGTGTGCCCGACCGGGTCCGGATCTTCCTGCTCACCGTGTTCGTGGTCGACGATGTGATCGCACTCATTGTCATCGCCCTGGTCTACAGCGAGGACATCAGGGTGCCGCCCATCGTGGTGGCCGTGGTCGCATTCGCGGTCATGTTGGCCATCCACGCAGGCGGCGTCCGACGGGGCTGGGCGTACGTGCCGGTCGCCGTCGTGATGTGGGGCGCGCTGCTGGTCAGCGGAGTCGACCCTGTGGTGACCGGCCTGACCATCGGATTGACCGCGTTTGCCTACTCTCCCGGCCGATCTGACCTCGAAAAGGTCACCGGGCTGTTCCGGTCGTTCCGTGAGCAGCCGACGCCCACGCTCGCGCGTACGGCCTCGATCGGCTTGGCGAACACGCTGTCGCCCAACGACCGCCTTCAGCGCATTTACCACCCATGGTCCAGCTACGTCATCGTGCCACTGTTCGGCCTGGCCAACGCCGGCATCAGCATCGACCGTCCGTTCCTGGCCCAGGCGTTCGCGTCGCCTGTCACCTGGGGCGTGCTGCTCGGGTATGTCGTCGGCAAGCCGCTCGCCGTGATCGGCACCTCCGCCGGGCTCACCTGGCTCTCCCACGGGCGTATCCGTCCGGCCGTGGGCTGGGCGGGCGTGCTCGGCAGCGGCACGATCGCCGGTGTCAGCTTCACGGTCTCGCTGCTGGTCGCCAGCCTGGCCTTCACCGGCGACCAACTGGCCGAGGCCAAAGTCGGGGTGCTCAGCGCCGCGATCGTATCCTCAGCACTGACCTGGGTCGCGTTCCGCGTCACCAACACGCTTCCCCAGGACAAGCGCGTCCGGGCCCTCTTCGGCGACATGACGGAGCTGATCGACCTCACCCCGGCGGTCGACGAGAAGCAGGACCACGTCCGCGGCCCAGCCGGTGCATCGGTAACGCTGGTGCAGTACGGCGACTTCCAGTGCCCGTACTGCGGGAAGGCCGAACCAGTCGTCCGGCAGCTGCTGGGCGACGCCGACCTGCGCTTCGTGTGGCGTCACCTGCCTCTGTCGGACGTGCATCCGCAGGCCCGACTGGCAGCCGAGGCCGCCGAAGCAGCTGCCGTTCAGGGAAAATTCTGGCAGATGCATGACCTGTTGCTCGACCACCAGGGCGAACTGGACATCACCGCTCTGATCAAGTACGCCGACGACCTCGGTCTGGATCAGAGACGATTCCACGACGATCTGACCAGCCAGGCCCATGCCGCCCGCATCGACAGTGATATCGACTCCGCCGACAACAGCGGAGTGTCCGGCACCCCGACGTTCTTCATCAACGGCCGCCGCCACTACGGCGCCTACGACATCACGGCCTTGACCGCGGCCATTCGCATGGCCCGAGCCCGCGCCCGCCTCGGCCACGACGCACCAGCGAAGAGGAGCAAGCCGGCCTGGCCTACGCCGAGGCGTTGACCCGGGCCTCCGACGTCACAGTCGACACGCGACTCACGCTCGCCGAGGATGCCATGCCCACGACGGCGCCTGCTGTGTGAGGTGATACCCGGCGCTGCGCACGTCCGGAGGGGCCGGCGAGTGATTCCACTGACCCCTCCGGGCACTGTCACTTTCCGTACAGCTCGAATTCGTAGAGCGAGAACCCGTACGAGGTGGCCCGCTTGACCCCGTACACCCGCACGTAGCGGGCGGTGACCGGGGCGAAGGTGGCGTTGTCGACGCCGCCGTTGCCGGTGGTGGTGGCGAACACCGGCGTCCAGGAGGTGCCGTCGCCGGAGACCTCGATCCGGTACGAGGTGCCGTGCGCGGCTTCCCAGCGCAGCACGGCCCGGCTGACGCTGCGGGGCGCCCCGAGGTCGACCCTGAGCCACTGGTTGTCGTTGTAACTGCTGGCCCACCGGCTGCCGAGGCTGCCGTCGACCGCCTTGTCCGGCGTGTGGCTGGTCAGGAACTGGGTGCTCGACGCGGTGGCCGGACGGCCCTGCGCCAGGTTGGTGACGTCGTCGCCCCGGCGCGCCGGGAACGAGACGACCTGCTGGTAGGTGGGGCGGTTCTGCCAGGCGATCACCGGGTGGGTGATGCCGCCGAGCCCGGACTGGGCGATCGAGTCGGCACACCACTGGTCGCCGGCCCCGCAGGACTTGTCTCCGGGGTAGACAGTGGTGGCCGGCACCGCGGCGGCCTGGCCGAGCGCGTCGAGCAGGGCCTGCCGGCACGCACCGAGGTTGCCGTTGCCGCAGTACGAGCGGCCCAGCCCACCCGCCACCGGGTCGCCGAGTACGGTCCGCAGGTCCTTGTCGACGTAGCCCCACCAGCCGTGCTGGAACGACGAGCCCTTGTGCGCCTGCCCCTGCAACGCCCAGCTCGCGGCGCCGTCGCGTCCGCCGTTCTGGCCGCCCGACGGCGCCTCGTTGACCTCGATGGCGTCGACCAGCGCGGCGTAGAGGTCCGGCCCGAGGCCGGGGCGGAACTGTGCCGAGGCCAGCAGCGGCCACCAGGCGTCGAAGATCCGGATGGCGTCGGCGTGCTGGTAGACCTTGGAGCCGGGGGACGTCTCCACCCGGCGGGCCCCGGCCTGCTGCCAGGCGCGCAGCTTGCCCACCGCGTCGGCCAGCGCCGGATCCGTGACCGGCGTGCTGTCCAGCACCCGCAGCAGGTCACCGAGAACCTGCTGGCCGCGCAGGTCGGTCACCGCCGCATCCGCCATGATCTTGACGACGTCGGCGCGGCCGAGCTTGCGCTGGGCGATCGCGGCGCGCACCGGGCCGTCGAGCAACTGAGCCCGGTGTACGGAGCCGAAGCTGAAGTTGCCGTCCGCCGCCCCGAAGTCCCGCGCCTGCTTGTTGTTCCAGCTGACGTAGTAGTCCTGGTTGACCGACTGCGGATGCGCCGACGCCGGGGTGTAGGTGGCGTCGTTGGTGTCCGGGTTCCAGCCGGCCCACTCGTACGCCGGTTCGGCCTTCGTGGGCAGGTTCGGGTCGGCGGTGGCCGGACGGACCGGGTTCGAGCCGGAGTTGAAGTACGCCGCCTCGGTCGAGTTGACGTAGAACCAGTTGAACGCGTACCCGACGGTGGCCGCGGAGGCCTGGAAGGCCACGGCGCTGCCCATCGCGGACGGGTCGTTGAAGGCCTGGAAGCCGATCGCCGAGTCGGCCTCGTGCCGGTAGGTCGAGCGCAGCTTGGTGAACGCGGTCGGCTGCCCGTTCACCAGGCCCCGGTAGGAAACCAGCCCGTACTTGGTGCGCAGCGCGCGCAGGGTGTACGAGCCGGCCGGGGTGGAGTCGGCCAGCGTCGGGGACCAGGAGTTGCGCTGCTCCAGCGCCTCCATGGCGAGGCACTGCCCGTGGTAGAGGTAGCGGTTGGTGCGCAGCGTCGGGGCGCTGCCGTCGGTGGTGCACAGCGGCACCGCGTACGTGTCGGTGAGGTCCTGCGAGGCGGAGGTCGCGCTCCACGCGTAGTCCTGGCCCCGGCCGAGCAGCACGTAGAGGTTCAGCCCGGCGAACGCGGCGCCGCGCGCGCTGATGCCGGGCCCCTGCAACTCCTGGAGCATCAGCAACTGCGGCGCGAAGTAGCCGGTCTGTGGCCCGAACACGGCCACCGGGTTGCCGGTGGTGGTGTGCCGTCCGGAGACCACTACCGCGTTGGACATGCCGTGGGCGCGCAGATTGGCCAGGCCGCCGAGCAGCTCCTTCGTAGCGGTGCTGGCGCCGGTGCGGGCGGCGGCCCCGCCGGTGGCGTCGTACGCCAAGGGTTCGGCGACCACCGAGCCGGCGTCGGGGAGCACCGCGCTGCTCGCGCCGGGCGGCGTGGCCCCGTACGGGAAGCTCTGTCCGTCGTGCAGGGTGAGCACGCTCTCCGGGTCGTTCTGCGAGCGGAACGCCGCCCACACCCGGTCGCCCTCGGTGGCGCCGTACTTGGCGCGGGCGGCCACCCGGACCAGCGCGGACTGGATCTCGCTGCCGCCGCCCCCGCCGAAGAGCCCGCCGATCACGCCGGCGGTGGCGATGAGGTCGGTCATGGTGAAGTGCTTCGGCTTACCCGCGCCCGCGAGCACATACTCGCCCGGGTAGTTGTCGTCGGCGATCGACTTGTCGATGTAGGCGTTGATGCCGGCGATGTAGTCGACCACGTCGGTGTAGAGCTGCTGACCCCGGGCGCCCTTGAGGCGCAGCGCGTCCACCTGGGCCTGGAGGTCCGCCTCGGTGTAGGGCGAGTTGGCCCAGACGCTCTGCTCCAGCTCCCGGTTGCCCGGCGCGCCGCCTGCGAACGAGGTGACGTTGCCACGACCGACGTGCCGCAGCAGATCCATCACCCAGAGCCGGTCCTGGGCTCCGGCGTAGCCGGCGCCGAACATGGTGCCGGCGCGGGTGGTGCCGGTGACGTGCGGGACGCCGGTGGCCTTGTCCCGCACGATGGTGACGTCCGATCGCGGCGAGACGGTGCTCTCCACCTGTGCGGCCGGGACACCGAACGAGGCGTCGTTGTAGAAGTGGGCGATCTGCTCGTCGGTCAGCCCGGCGTAGTTGTAGACCAGGTTCGCGTACTCGTCGAGCTGGTCGCTGGAGTGCGCCGGGCGGGTGCCGAGCGCCTGGTGCGCCAGGATGGCGACCAGCGTGGCGTTGCCGTTCTGCCCAGGGGGCAGGATGTCGGCGCACTGGCCGAGGCAGTAGTCGTTGGCGGCGAACGTTGTGGCGGCAAGCGCCGGTGACGGCGGGGTCACCGTCAGGACGCTCGCGGTCAGGACGGCGGCGGTGAACGCCGCGAGCTGGTTACGGACAGCGGGACGGGGCATGGCGATCCTCCGGGGACGCGGAGTCGGGCCGTTCGGTCACGCCCGGCTTCCGGTGCCGACGTCTCGCCCTCCGCGCCCGGGCGTTCCACCAGGAGGTGAGAGTGACTCGCATCTATCCTCGGGCAATGATCGACGCAGGACCCCCGCCCGGGATACCCGTCGTTCACCACGCGCCAATGCCGACGTTTCGCCGATTTGCCCTCACCGACTTCCCGGATCACGGCTTTGGTGGTGTCCGGCGACTGCACCGACACCGCACCGAAATGAATGGCCTCGCCGACCCGATCCGACCTACCGTGCAACGAGGTATCCATCTCCGACGCATTCACGAGAGGACCTCACCCGCGTGACACCGCCTGCTCTCTAGACCTGACACGTTCCCGCGCCTGGGTTGCCGACGTCGCCGTCGGTTCGTTCCCATGCCTTCCGTCAGGTCTTTGGAGAGATCATGTCTACGCGTCCACATACCGCGCTGCCCTGGCCCGCCGGGCGCACCGGGCTTCCCCTGCTCGCACTCGGCTGCGTCCACTGCGATTCCGGCATCGGCGACCGGCCGTTCCGCATCACGGCCGACGGCGGGATCGTCCACAACAGACCCCTGGTCGCCTACGGCGCCGGCTTCCCGGGCCAGAATGCGCACCCGATCCTCGTGACGGGCCACTCCGGCAGGTCCTCGGGTCGTCGGCCGCCGTTGGGGCGAGAGCATCGCTGGCCCCGCCCGTGGCTGCATCAGGCCGCGGTCCGCGCGAGGTCGCTCCTGACGCGCGAACGAACGTCAGGACCGGCCCGATACCGACGGAGGAGGTGACCGCCCGGGTGCGTACCCTCGGCCCGCGCTCCGAGCGACCGCCATCAGGCGAAGCCGGACGCGGGCCGCCCGCATCGGCACGCCGAACGGAAGAGCGTCATGGCCGCGGCCATGTCGAGCATGCCCTGCGCGACGGCCTCGGAGCGGCCGGCCCGCAGCATGTCTTCCGCGGCCTCATCGCTGGGCGTCGTAGGCGCGCCGTGCGCGTTCGACCTCTCCGAGGCTGGCGTCGGCCCACGTGGTCAGGTGCGCGAAGAGCGGGCCCAGGCTGGCGCCCAACTCGGTGATCTCGTACTCGACTCTGGGAGGCACCTCGGCGTGGTAGGTGCGTGACACGAGCCCGTCACGCTCGAGTTGGCGAAGCCGCTGCGTGAGCACCTTCGGCGTGATGCTCGTCAGTCGGCGCTCCAACTCGACAAAGCGCTGCCGACCGTACTCGTTCAGTGCCCACAGGATCGGTGTGGTCCACCGGCTGAAGACGATGTCGACAACCGGCGCGACCGGGCAGGCCAACTCGGGATCTGTCGACTGCTTCATGTGTCCCCCGTCACAAACGCATTACTATCCTCTAGGTACCTACTATATCGACGCTATTAGCGTCTTCTTCGGCCGTGCGAACGACACGGTCGGACTGGAGACTCAGACATGTTTGTCGTGGTAGGAGCAACCGGAAACGTCGGCCGTACGCTCGCGTCAACCCTCGCGGCCTCGGGTGCCGCGGTGACGGCGGTGTCCCGGGGGCGACGTCCGGGCGCCGTACCAGAGGGCATCCGCCACCATCGCGCGGACCTCGAGCAGCCGGAGAGCCTGCGCCCGGTGCTCGCCGGCGCCGAGGCGCTGTACCTGCTCGTGGAGGGCGCCGGAGCCCACGTCGACATGCGCGAAATCCTGCGGGTCGCCGCAGCCGGCGGCGTGAAGCGCGTTGTGCTCCAGTCCTCGCAGGCGGTCGCCACACGACCGGACTCGCCGTCACACGCGCCGCTGCGCGCCATCGAGGATCTCGTCCGCCGATCCGAATTCGACTGGACGATCCTTCGCCCCGGCGGCTTCGCCTCCAACTCCTTTGCCTGGACCGAACCGATCCGGGGCAGGCGGACCGTGGCCGCACCGTTCGGCGACGTCGGTCTGCCCGTGGTCGACCCGGCCGACATCGCCGAAGTGGCGGCCGCCGTGCTCCTCGACCGCTCGCACGATGGCCGTACCTACGAACTGACCGGCCCGGTCCTGCGCACGCCACGCGAACGGGTCGCCGATCTCGCCGCCGCGCTCGGCGAGCCGATCCACTTCGTGGACCAGACGCCCGACGAAGCCCGCGAGCAGATGCTGCGGTTCATGCCGCCGCCGGTTGTCGAGGGGACGCTGGCGATCCTCGGTACGCCGACCGAAGCCGAACAGCGGATCAGCCCGGACGTTTCCGAGGTCCTGGGCCGATCACCACGCCCCTTTGCCGCCTGGGCCACGCGCAACATCGACGCCTTCCGCTGACAATCGGCCGGGGCCGCCAGCGGCGGCCCCGGCCCCGGATCAGCTCCCGCAGATGCCGTACCCGTTGAGGCTCCACCAGCCGGCCACCCGGACGCCGACCGCCCCGGTTGAAGCTGGCCGCCCCAGCGGTCCCGGCGGCGTCAGCGGGCGGCGGAGAACCGTAGGTGACGTGGTACAACGTGCGGGCTCAATCCTCTTCACTGGCGACCGCCGGTAGCCGGCGGGATCGGTGAGACGTGAACGCCCTGACTCCCGCTAGCCGACGGCCGCCTCACGCTGGATCTGCTCGAATTGATCTGCCATCGCGGCGGCCAGGGCCTGCGCGGCGGACAGCGGACGAACCATGACCGTGAACTCATCGATCAAGCCGCTCTCATCGAGGTGCAGGAAATCGCAACCCTCGACGGCGACACCGCCTATCCGCGCCTCGAACACCAGCGCGTGATCGCGACCGCCCTCGCCGCTCAGCTCCCGGACGTACCGGAAGTCCTCGAACACCCGCAGCACACCGCGCAGGATCGCTGCGGTGATCGCCTTGCCCGGATAGGGCTTGAACGCCACCGGGCTGCGAAACAGCACGTTGTCGGCGAGGGTCGCCTCAAGGGCATCAGGGTCGCGTGCTTCGACCGCCGCACGAAAGTCGATCACCACCTCAGCGTACCGGCAGTCCGGCGTCACGGTCGCGGTGAAGCCGCCCGGCCAAGTAATGCCCCGCCAGGCCGACAACAGCTCAGGCAGACCGCTGTGCGGTCTCGCCGCCGCGCAGGCGGTCCAACTCGGCGAGGTACATCGCCTGCATGCGGTCGTAGTGCCGGACCAGCAGCCGGACCTCCTCAACGCTGTAGCCCTCGATGAGTCGCTCGGCCCCTTCGGCGAACTGCTCGTACGGTTGCTTCAACTCGGCGGACCGCTCCGGCCGCAGGGTGACGATCAGCCGCCGCCGGTCCGCCGGATCGCGCTCGGCGGTCACGTAGCCCGCCTGCTGGAGTCGGCGGAGCATGCTGGTCACCGCACCGGTGGTGAGGTTCGTCCGCTCGGCGACCTGCCCCGCGGTGGCGGATCCGACGTCGGCCAGGTAGTCCAGGCACTCCAGGTCGCTCACGGTGAGGCCCAGCCGCTCCGCGATGGCGTACCGGAACACCATGGACAGCCGCGACATCTCCCGCCCGGCGCGCATGAGGTCGGCGATCGCGGACGCACGGGCCGGCTCGTGGGACATGCCAGCAATCATCCCTCCGGCACCGTGACCCGATGCAGCCGAGGTAACACGCGGGTCAGCACCCAGTGGGGTGCGGCCGCTCCCCCGGTGAGTCGGCGCATCAGCCTGGCGGCGGTGTCGACGGCATGGAAGGCGTAGGGCACCATCTCGTCCTGGTAGCTGGCGATCGCCTCCTCCACCGGTGTGCCGCTGGCCCGGGCCTCGACCAGCTTGTGGCCGAGCAGGGCGGCGTCACGCAGCGCGGTGTTGCCGCCGTGCGCGCCGAACGGCGGCATGACGTGCACGGCGTCGCCCATCATCGTCGCCCGGGGCACCGCCCACCGGCGCGGGCGCTGGCCGGTGGCGAAGAGGTTGAGCACCGTGGCGTCCAGCTCGGCCGTGCCGACCAGTCGCCGGATGACCGGGTGGAAATCCATGCTCATCCCGGAGGCCAGTCTCCACAGCGCCAGCAGGTCACCCCGGATGCCCGTGGGCACTTCCTCCTGCCGGAGCAGCAGTCCCCACATGACGTAGTCGTCGCCGGTGGGCGCGTAGCTGCCCGGGGCCAGGCGGGCGAACGCCTCCGGCGGGCTCTCGCCGAACCGCATGGAGGTGAAGAAGAAGGCGCGGCCCGGTCGGTCGGCGATGGCCAGGACCCCGCTGGTACGCAGCGCGTCCGGGATGATGCTCTCGCCGTTGCGCCAAAGGGGTGACCGGCCGTAGATGCCCGCCATCGGGGTGTTCGCCGGGTTCGCGTCCGGCATGATCTGCGCGCGCAGCGCCGAGCCGACGCCGTCCGCGCCCACGACGACGCTTGCCGAGGCGGCCCCGCCGTCGGAGAACAGCAGCCGCGGCCCTGCCGGGTCACCGCTGTCCACCGCGACGGCGTCCTTGCCGTAGTGGATGCGCCCGTTCAGCCCGGACTGCAGGATCGACCGCAGGGTCAGCCGGTCGACCTGGCGGGTCGCATTCGGCTCGTCCTTGAAGGTGATGGTGAACGCGTCCCGCAGCCGACTGTCGGTGAAGCGCAGGTGCCCGCCGGGCTCGTCGCCGGTGGTCAGCGCCAGGTTGTACAGCGAGCGCGGCAGGCTCTCGCGCAGCGCCTCGATGCCGTACCGGTCGAGAATGATCCGGTAGCCCTGCCGCCGGACGAAGGGGCCCGGGTCCCGCTCGTAGACGTGCACGTCGATGCCGGCGCGCATCAGGTACTGGGCGAGGCAGAGGCCGGAGAGGCCGGCGCCGGCGATCGCTACCGAGAAGTCCGTCGATATGCTCACACGGTTATCTTAATGACTAAGGTGATTTGGGCAAGGCCGCCGGCATGCCACGCCGCGGCCCGCCAAGCCGCCCGGCGGGGGTGGATTAGTGTCGATGCATGACGCCAGCCCTTGCCGCCAGCGCCTTCGACTCGCTGCGCCTCGACGCCGTGCCCGACCAGGAGGCGCTGCGCCGGGCCTACGAACTCCCCAGTGACGCGGCCGTGCGAAAGCAGATGACGGAACTCACCGAACAGACCCGGCGGTTGATCGGCGGCTCGTCGCTGGTCCTGGTCGCCACCGTGGACGCCACTGGCAACTGCGACGTCTCCCCGCGCGGCGGCCCTGCCGGCTTCGTCGCCGTCCTGGACGCACGGACGGTGGCAATACCGGATGCCACCGGCAACAAGCGCCTGGACAGCCTGCAGAACGTCGTCGCCACCGGACGAGCCGGGCTGCTGTTCATCATCCCAGGGCGCGCCACGACGCTCAGGGTGAACGGCCGGGCCTGCGTCTCCACTCGCCCCGAACTGCCGTCACAGCTGACCGCCGTGGGCAAGCCACCGGCCAGTGCACTGGTGCTGGGGATCGATGAGGTCTACCCGCACTGCCCCAAGGCGCTGCTGCGCAGCGGGGCTTGGAAGCCCGAGCAGTGGCTGCCGGCGGACGCCCAGCCGACCTCGGCCGAGGTGACGCTGGCCCAGCTACGAATGCCCGAGCTGACAATCGCTGACATCGAAAAAGCCGAGGCAGACTCGCTGAAGTACCGGTACGAGTAGCAAGCCGCACAGCGATCGTTGTGCTGTCTCGCGCTTTTTCAACGAGCGAGTGACAGGCATTGCTGAGTTTCAATGAATTCAGGTCTATGTCTGGTGAGTTTCCGTGGGACTGCTCTAACCTCGGGACATGGTCTCGCGTCGATCCGTATTGCGGGCGGTCCCCCTTGCGGCCGCTGCCCTTACCGCCGCCCCAGGTGCTCCCCGTTGGCTCGGTCCGCCGTCCACCGCGACGGCAGTGGACCGCGTACCACCCGACCCGGCCACGATGCAGGCCGCCGCTACCGCGGTTCGCGGCTTCACGGCAGACCTCTACGGCACGCTGGCGGCGACCCGGGCAGGCAGCAATGTCGTGTGCGCGCCGTACTCGGTCGGGCTCGCGCTCGCGATGACCAGGGCGGGCGCCGGCTCGACCACGGCGGACGAGATGGACGCGGTGCTCCATGCGCCGCATCCGCGTCCCGGCGCGCTCGACAGCGGGCTCAACACGGTCGAGCAGACGCTCGCCGGCCGCTACCAGGACGGTGACGGAGTCAAGCAGCCTCGGCTGACCACGGCCAACGCGCTGTGGACACGACTCGACCTGGTCCTGCGACCCGGGTTCCAGGACGCGCTGACCGGCTATTACGGTGCCGCGCCGCGACCGGTCGACTTCCGCGGCGCGCCGGAGGTGGCCCGCCAGGAGATCAACACCTGGGTGTCCGATCGGACCAACGCGAAGATTCCGGAGCTGTTGCAACCCGACGCCGTGAGCCCCAACACCAGCCTGATGCTGACCAACACGATCTACCTCAAGGCAGCCTGGAAGTACCCGTTCACCGCTACGGCCACCGCGGTCGGACCGTTCACAAGGGACGACGGGACCGTTGTCGACGTCCCGATCATGCGTGGGCCGTTCGACCGGATGGGTTACCTCGAGGGCGACGGGTGGCGCGCAGTCGACGTGCCGTACGCGGGCGACGGGCTTGCCATGGCCATCGTCATGCCGACCCGGGACGATCTCGCCGCGGTCGAGGCGAGCCTCGATGCGACCTGGCTGGGTGCGTTGCTGACCGGGTTCCGGATCACCGACGTCGAACTGCGCCTGCCCCGGTGGACGTTCCGCCTGCCGGCCGAGCTGGGTGCCGCGCTGAGTAGCCTCGGCATGCCCACGGCGTTCACGTCACAGGCCGATTTCACCGGGATGAGCACCGACCCGGCCCTGTGTATCGACGACGTGGTGCACGAGACGTTCATCGGGGTGGACGAGAAGGGCACCGAGGCGGCAGCCGCGTCGGCCGTCATCGTCCGGCCGCCGTCGATCCCCCAAGGGCCGCAGTTCTTCGTCAACCGGCCGTTCCTGTACGTCATCCACGACCGGCTCACCGGCGTACCGCTGTTCCTCGGTCGGGTCCACGACCCGCTGGTCAACGGCCCAGCCTGACCGGGCGGGACCAGACGACATCGTCGGCCGATTCGTACTACGAGCCGGGAAGGGTCCTCCCTGCATGACGAGCGAGTCGCGTCATCAGCGGATGTCCCGGCAACATTCAGCGCGGACTGGAGGTTGCACTCTGTGCACGGAGTCCAGCGCGGGTTGTCTGAGCTGAGGCAAATCGAGCGCGTCTGGTTACTGTGCCCGGAGGCCTTGCCGGCCAGGAAGACTGGCGCGACCACCACGAGCTCCTTCCCGACGTTGACCGGTCGCACCCACCTCGGGAACGGCTGAAACAGGGTCAGACCGGTGCCGAGCAGGACGATCACCGAATTGAAGATCACTTGCCGGTACGCCTTACGCTGACCCGGCCACAGGCCGGCGACCACCACCAGGTAAGTGAACGCGATTAGCGTGCTACGGGCAGCACGCGCGACCACACCGAGGAGCGCAGTTCCTCCCGAGCGGCAACGAGGTCGGTGCTGGCTGGCACCCGCCACGCGATCATCGCCCAGGCCCAGGTCGCCGCCGGGGACGCGCTGCCCACCGCCGCCCCATGGCAGCGGCAGAGTCCAGTGCCGCGCACAACCGACGCTGCGCCTGACCGTCCTCGTCGGCACCTCCGGGTCCATGTACTCCTACCGCCGCGCCGAGGACCTTAGCCGCGTGGATCCTCGCCCGTGCCGCGAACAGCGCCCAGGCGGTCCGCGCCGCCAATCACGTTCGGCGCCGCCGCCCTGCTCGTCGCACCCGCCGCCACCCCACGAAGGTCCTCGAGATGACAGCGACCGGCGGCACCACCGCGTTCATCGGCGCGGTAGAACTCGCCCGCGCCCGGATAGCAGCAACTTGCATGGCCGTCCGACCGGGAAACGGGCACCGAGTACGCCCTCGACGAACAGTGGAACGTAGAGCCCTACCGGTGTTCGGCCTGATTCCACAGTTAATGTTTATCGGATCAGGCCGTGATCCTGACCGTGGCCCTAAGCCCGACAATGACGAGTAGGGGATTCACCGCGTCCAGAGCGGGCCGGTCGAGCAGGATCGGTGGGTGACGCCGGACTAATCAGCAGGTTGGCTGCTCCGAGACCGCGACCACCTGTAACAGCTCGCCCGGGAACGTGAGTGAGTGACGGGCGCATCGGTTGCCTGGTCGTTCAGGGCGTGGTTGCGTCGATCGCGCCAACCGGCCCGGTCATCCCGGTGGACGCAGGGGGCGGCGCAACTCTGGGTGGCGCACCTCTGCTGCGCCTACGATCAATGTGGGCAATTGACAGGGCTGGACCGGCGCACTAATTTCGGATACGGCTCAGCGAATCCCCGCTACATTCCCCTCGGGAACCCTGCTGGATGTCGAACTTTCCATGCCCGCGTGTATAATCCACATGCATCAAGGTCGATCGATTCCACGGGGGATGGCGACCCAGGAGGCAGATCTGCCCTCTCAGCCAAAACCCACACCTCGACGCCAAGTGCCGGACGAACGAACGCCCACCCTCTCGGGGAGGACCCTGATATGCAGAAGGAAATTCCGGAACTGATTGGCATCGGCATGATAAACGTCGATTACATTGCGCGACTTCCCACCCATCGCACGAGTCTGCCTGCCGCATTCGAACTAGGCTCAGATCGTGTTGCTCGCGATGACGAGATATTATACGCGATCGAGCAGATGCAGCCGTACCATCCCAAGCTAAGCCCGGGTGGATCCGCATTGAACGCCGTGACTGCGGCGGTGAGCACCAACGCCAACATACGTGTCGGCGCTGTCGGTGTCTGCGGTCAGCCGGAGAAAGAAAACGACTTCGATTTTCGTTCTTGGTTCCGATTACTTGATATCGACGATCGCTTCGTGTCTTATACAACCGATCATCCCGGTACGTGCCTTTCCTATTCATTGAACGATGAGCGATCGATGCTTACCTGGCCGGGAGCCAACCGCGAACTCGATGACTATATCGGCCAGAGTCATTCGAAGTTGCTAGACTACCTTAGCGGCACGCGAATTGTTCATATAGCAGGCAGCGCCAATGGGGTGGCACCCGACCGCCTGGCAGAACTTATACGCGAGCTAAAAGAGCGGTGCCCCGCAATAACCATTTCATGCGATCCTGGTGCAATATGGGCGAGGCCTGACCGCCCCGAGTCGGCGGAAAAGATCTTGCGCATGAGCGACATCGTTTTTCTCAACGCCAGAGAGTTTGACACGCTTGCAATGCGTCTTCCAAACATGTCCGACGCAGATGCTGGGCGTTATGCGATGCAGCGGTACGGGGCCAAGCATGCAATGTTCGTGCTGAAACGCTACGATCGCGTTGGATTGTTTTCGCTTGTAGCGCGCGAACTATTAGTTAAACTTTACTCGAATAGTGAAGTTCTTGAGCCGCAGGACGTAGTCGACGATACCGGGGCGGGCGACGTCTTTGCGGGTGGGGTGCTATCCGCGCTTTTGCTGCCTGGGATGGAGTTCCACGATGCCATCGATCTTGGGCTACGCATGGCGAGACGGAAGCTAAAATTTGAAGGAATGCTTGAGCCGGCGCTCTTCCAGAATGACTTTCGAGACTTCCTTGCTAACGTGGTAGATCAGTCCAGACGCCTAACCCTGGAGCCCTCCCCACCAAGAATATTTATCGCTCACGGACATGACCGCCAATGGCTTGAGGTAAAGGACTTTTTAGAAAGACTTGGGCTTCGTCCCTCATATTTCGAGTCAACTCCGGTCGCGGGCCATTCTGTCAATGACATTCTGGCGTCGCAGGCACTGAACAGCAGCTTTGCCGTCATCGTCGCTACCGCGGAGGACGCGTCCACCACCGGACAATCAAGTCCGCGGCCAAATGTCATCCATGAGATGGGTCTCATGCAGGGGCGGCTGGGTTTTCAGAAAGTAGCTGTACTCCTTGAGGAATCGTGCGAGGCATTCAGTAACATCGCAGGACTGCAGGTAATCCGATTTCCTCGCCAGCGAATCAAGCAGGCATTTTATGAGTTGCGAGGTGTACTAGAGCGAGAGCGGATCCTTGGCCCGAGTCAATGAGCTTCACTAAGACTGCTACAGAGAAATCGATGAGCCCGGCAGGGCAGCTCGGTCGCCATTATTCACTAAACTTGGGACGCTAACCCTACGGCGATGAAGATAACAAGGCCGGAGACGGCGCTCCCGAACGGGGAAATGAGAGGGACGTGTACCCATCTTATCGAAAGCTCGGGAGCACTGGATTTGACGTATCGGTGCTCGGCTTCGGTACGTGGCAAATTGGAGGAGGCCGTTGGGCTACGAGTGGAGAAGAAGAGGCGCTGCGGACGCTTCGGACAGCTCGTGATGCTGGCGTTAACATCTTCGATGCTGCTGTCGTTTATGGACAGTACGCGGATGCAAGAGGGTACTGCCAGAGTCGATCTCAGGAACTACTTGGCAAGGCGTTCGGACCGATGGCAGATGATATTTTCATCTGCACTAAAGTCGGCCAGTATGACGAGCTTTCGCATCGAGGTAATTTCGGCGCTGAACGGCTCGTTGAGCAAGTGCGGCAGTCGCTGCGGCGGCTTCGCACTGATGTCCTAGACATTTGCCTCGTGCATGCCCCTTCACTCTCAGAAGTACGCAGAGGGCTAGCCATCGAGGTGCTGAGAACCCTTCAGGCAATCGGCTGGATCCGAGCAGTTGGGTACAGCTTCGAAAACGAACCCTGTCACGTAATGAACGCACTTGACCAGCCGATCGACGTAATCATGCTTCAGTACAATATCTTGGATTCGCAATGTGGGGAGGCGATAGATCGAGCCCAGGAACGCGGCATAGGTGTGCTTGTCGGCGGGCCGTACAAACGTGGTTACCTTACAGGGCGGTACCGGTCGCTCGAAGATTTACCCATGGAGGATGACTATTGGAGCTGGAACGTTCGCCGCAATCCTCGCAAAGTAGCAGCCACTTTGCAGCAAGTAGCAACGATGGCGAAAGATGTGCCGGCAGCGGCCGATCTCCGGGCGCGGGCGCTACAATTCGTTGTTTCTAAATCAGGCGTATCGAGTGCAATCGTGGGGCATCGAAGTGCGGCGGAACTTGTTGAAAACCTGGAGCATATAGAGTATCTGGGGAGTTCCTGATGTCTTGTCTATTTCGTTCTTGACTTTGGAGCGAAGATCCTGACCGTTGTGACGAATTCCATCGACGCCTGCGCCAGAAGCAAGTGAATACGGTGAGGCCAAGCGCTGTCTACACGTGATCCACCAGGATAGAGGTTCTGCTTCACAGCACCCAGGGTCAAGCTTGGAGTTGCACCCGTTGCCACGTCCCTTGTGAGCAGGCGGTGACGGTCGACGGCTTTGAACCGGTAAAAAAGCAAGATTGCGGCACCTGTCGGTCTCGCCACTGACGCCGCCGACGCCGAATGCGCGTAGGAGCCGCTTCGGGCTACCAATCGTCATCGAGGGGCAGCTCGTAGGCCCTCTCGGCGAGGTGCCGGCAGTCGTCTGCTACACCGCGTTGACGGTCCTCCTCACGCTCATCAGCCTCGCCGCCCAGACCCGCATCACAAGGCGCACCCGCGGCTAACGGACGCTTGGCACAGCCCATCGGACTCGATCAGCCGGCCCGCGACCTCCAGGCCGAGGCCCTCCAGGCGGGTTGGGTGGTCAGGTCGGGGCAGGAGTAGGCAGGAGCGTCACTTCGGACTCTTCCCCACCGCGCGACCCGCCAGCCCGCTCAGATCGGTCAACGGCGCACCCGATAGCGCAGGTGAAGCACCCGGTGGCCCTGAATCACCACGTCAGGATCCTCCAACAGGTGCTGGGCGTGGACCGACCCGAAGTAGCGCTTGCCGGACCCGAACACCACGGGTACGACGTCCATGCGCACCTCGTCGACCAGGCCCGCCGCAAGCACCTGTCCGCCGACGTCGCCAGCGGCGACCTCGACGATGCGGTCACCAGCGAGCTCCTGCGCCTTGGCCACTGCTGCCTTGACGCCGTCGACGAAGTGAAACGGCGCCTCGGGGTCCCAGCCCTCGGGCTTCGGCCGGTGCGTCACGACGACCACGTGGTCGACCCCGCTCGGCGGCTTCCCGTCCCAGCCGTCGGTCAGGTCGAAGACGTGGCGGCCGGCGATCGTCACCCCGATCTGGTCCCAGTACGGCCGGGTGTGGTCGTAGGACGCTTGTGACACCTTCAACACGCCGCTTTCGTCCAACGGGACGTCACCGCTGGTCAACCAGTCGAACAGCGGTCCGGGCTGGTCGTTCTCGTCCGCGATGAAGCCGTCCACCGACACCGAGCTGTACAGGACTACTTCGCCCATGGGCGCGCTCCTCTGCTTGGGGATGCCCTCAGGCTAGAGTTTCGTGGGCTGTCGCTCTTGTAAGGAATCAATCGGTCGGTAGCGGCCAGCCGTCCAGCACGTGGCCGGGATGTTCGCGCAGAAACCGCCGCCTGATCTCGACGTACCGGGTCGGTGTGAGCCCGGTGAAGGCCCGGAACTCGTGGCCGAAGTGGGCCTGGTCGAAATAGCCGGCGCTACCGGCGAGGTCGGCCCAGTCGATCGGTTCGGCGGGGTTGATCGAGAGCACGGTGGCGGCGAAGCGGTAGGTGCGGGCCAACCGCTTCGGCGTGACGCCGATGAGCTCCTTGAACCGCTGTGCCAGGTGAGTGCTGCTGACACCGGCGGAAACCCTCAGGTCGTCGATCGCCACCGCACCGCTGGTCGCGGCGATGATGCGGCTCGTGTGGCGGACCAGCCCCAGGCCGGCCGCCTCGCCCAGCCGGCGCGTCAGCTCCTCCTCGAGCAGCGTCAGCATCTCGTGAGGTCCCTCGGCCGTAGCCAGCCGGTCTCGCAGCTCAGCAACGGCAGGTCGGCCCCAGACCTGCTCCACCGTCACCGGCCGGTCACACAGCTCCGCTGCGGGCATCGGCAGGAACGGTGCCGGCCCCCACGGCTTGAAGTGCACGCCGACGGACCGGGTCCGGAGTGGGTAGCCGAACTCGAACGCGCGGGTGGGCGTGGTGACCACGCAGCCGTCGGCGTACTCGGCCGTCTCGACGTCGGTGCCGGCACGAATGCGAAACGGTGCCCCGAGGTTGACGATGAGGAACGCCGCCGGACTTGCCGGCAGCGTCAGCCGGGCGTACGGCCGCGCACCCTCCAGGTAGTAAAGGTCGTCGATCAGCCCGTCCAGCGGCGGTCGCGGCACTCTGGACACGTACTCCACGCCGACAGTATCGCCGACGTGGCCCCCGGGAAACCTGGGTCACCACCAGTCGAAGTAGCGGCCTGCGTGGAAGATCCCCACGCCGATGGCGGCGACGATGCCGACCACGAGCACGACCGGAGCGATCACCACGCTGCCGGCCGCGATGCCGATGGCACCCGCGGCGATGGCCAGACCCGCCCCGATGCCGACGCCACCGGCCACCACCCCGGGCGTGTCGCCGGCCTCGGCGGCCCGGTTCATGCTGACGTACGAGACGGCGGCCAGACCGATGCCACCGATCACCAGTCCGGCGGTCATCGCGCTGACGGTGGCGACAGTGGCACCGGGCACGGCGATGGCGTACAGCTCAAGGCCACCGCCGACCGCGCCGAGCGCGTCACCGACGCCCATCTCCCAGTCGCCGTGCTGGTAGTCGCCCCACAGGGCGAACGCCGACAGGCCGAACCCGACGACGCCGAGCCCTTTGCCGAGCATGCCGGTCCGGCCCGGCAGTCCACGCACGTGCTCCGGTGCCGTGGCACTGGCCGGGATCTTCCGCCCGCGTCCCGGGTTGGTCGCCGTGCGGATCGCGTTTCCGGCGCTGGCCGGTGCGTCGGTCTCGGTGATGATGACGGCCTGGGATCGCTTGCCGGCCATGCTCGGGTTGGCCCGGACCGCCCGGTCGGCGTCCCGGGTCGCCGACCGGGCGATGTCGCCGGCCTTGCCGTACCTGTCGGTCGACTTGATCTGCTTGACCGCGGTGCTGGTCTCCAGGTCGAAGTTCGCCGTGTTGTCGCGCCACGGCATGCCGTACAGCCATTCGAGGATGTTGCCGCGGAACGTCCCCCGGCCGCCCTTGAACTTGAAGTTCCAGATGAACTTCTCGGCGGCGGGCGCGGTGTGCGCGGCGGCCCCCCCGACGGCGCCGGGTGCGGCCGGCGCCTTGCCGGCGGAGTCGGCCGGCGGCGCGGCCGGCGGCGGTTCGGGTGGCGGGGCCGGCGCGGGTGGCGGCGGCTCGGCCGGTGGCGGCTCCGGTGGCGGCGGAGGCGGCGCCGGTTTCGGCTTCGGTGGTGCCGGAGGCGGCAGTACGGCGTGCAGCACCCAGGTGCCGCCCGGGTGCTCGGACCAGTTGCCTCCCTCCAGGTTGAGGGTGACGTTGGCCTGGTAGTAGATGACCGAGTTCTTGTTGTTGATCCGTGGATCGAGGGTCGCGCCGTGGCTGCTGAGATAGCGGCGAAAGTCCTCCACCGTGGGGTTCTCGGACCCGGTGAAGTGGGACTCCGTGATGGAGATGTCGTGGGTTTCCGGCCCCTTGACAGTGGTGGGCTTGAACCCGGACGGGTCGACCATTCCCACCGGATTGTTGCGGCAGTACCGGAACAGGTTGCCCCCGTCGGCGAAGCCGCCCGGATCGCTGCTCGCCCATCTGCCCAGCCACGGCACGTAGTACCGGGCCCCGGCGTAGCAGAAGCCGGTTTCCTCGTCCACCTCGTGCCCGCCGAAGCGGTACCGCTTCAGGCTGAGGTCGGCGCCCGGCCGGCCGTAGCGGTACGCGGTAGTGCCGTACGGGTGGTACTCCTCGTAGGAGATGAGCACCCCGGCCGCGTCGGTCTCCAGCGTGGCCGAGCCGAGGTGGTTGGTGAGCTGGTAACGGATCAGCGGAACGCCGAGCGGGTTGGCCGGGTCGAAGCCGCCGACGTCGACGGTCTTGACGTCCACCTGAGCCACCGGGCCGGTGTCGTCGGCGATCGTGGTGGTCCACCGTTCGTGCTGGAGGGTGCCGGTGACCCGGTTGCGCCGCCGGAACACGGTGACGGCACCCAGGAAGATCCATTCAAGTTGGACACTGCCCGGCCGGTCCACGACCTTGCGCAGCCGCTGCCCGCTCGCGGCGTAGACGAACCGGGCTTCGCCACCGCCGCCGAGGTCGACCCGGCGGAGCTGGTCGTGGACGTTCCACTCCAGGGCCGGCAGGTGCGGCATGACGGTCAGGTTGCCGACGGCGTCGTGCGCGTACAAGGCCGAGTAGGGGCCGCCGTCGGCGTCGCCGGGCAGGCTCGTGGCCGCCAGCCGGTTCGTGGCGTCGGCCGGGTCGTCCTGGTACGCGTACCGGTGGTGCCGGGTCCAGCCGGCACCCACCCCGGCCTGCGTCCGGAAGCGGTGCCGGAGCACTGTGAGGTTGCCCAGCGGGTCGTACTCGTACTCCTCGGTGTAGGCACGTACCGCGCCGGCATCGGTGAGGCTTCCGGCGGGCGGCACGTCGGTCTGGTCGCGGATCGCGTCGTTCGGCGCCCCGGCCAGCTCCCGTCCACTCGCCCGGATCAACTGGTAGAGCGGGTCGTACGCGTAGTCGCTGGCGGCCGGCACCGCCGCGTTGCCGAAGAAGGTGGGCGTGCCCGGCTCGGCCACCCGGGTGAGGTTGCCCACCGGGTCGTAGGTGTAGCGCAGGTCGCGCACCCCGGCGGTGAGCAGACGTTCCAACCGGAACGTTGTCGGGTCGTAGAAGTACTCGGTGACCAGCCCGTTGCCGTGCCGGGCGAACCGCCGCCGGCCCAGCGCGTCGTAGTCCTGCTCGGACAGGAACTCCACCTCCGCGCCCTGGCCGCGCAGCCGGGCGGTGAGCCGGCCCAGCATGCCGCCCTCGAGGTAGGTCGGTCGTAGCTCGGTGGCGTCGGGCAGGGTGACCACTGTCGGGCGGTTCACCGCGTCGTACTCGGCGGCGGTGCCGAAGACCTCGCTCTCCAGCAGTGGCGCCGCGGCGGCCAGCAGCGCGGCGTGGTCGGGCGCGGCGGCCACCGGCGACCAGTCCGGGCCGTCGACGTGATCGGTGGCGAGTCTCCGTTCGGCGCGGCGCGGGTTGCCCTTGAAGTCCACCTCGGGCACCCGCACCTGGCCCGCCGGGTCGAACACCAGGTACGGCACGCCGTGCAGGCCCAGCGTCACCGCGTCCGGATGCCGGTCGCCGAAGACCACGTACTGCACGCAGCGCTCCGCGCCGGCGGACTCGCTGACGTACAGGCCGACGGGCCGGTGCAGGGCGTCGTACGTGGTGCGGAAGGTCCGGCCGTGTTCGTCCCAGATCCGGCGCACCCCGCCGAGAACGTCCTGGAACACCCACCGCTCGCCCTTCTCCGCGCTCCACGACCGCACTCCCGCGCCGTGCATGGCGGTAACCGCGTTGGCGATGTGCCGGCCCAGCGCGTCGTACCCGTCCGAGGACCGGCCGGTGAGGTCTCCCCTGGTGCGAACGCCGAACCGCTGACCGGCGCCCCGGTCGGCCACCGTGTAGACGGCCCGGCCCAGGCTGTCGAAGTGGATCACGGAGGGCGTGCCGGCGTGCCCGGCGGCGAGCCACGCGGCGCGGGTGGCCGGGTCGGTCGGTTCCGGATCGGACATGGCCGGGCTGCCCCGCTCGGCGTACCACTGGCTGTCGAGCACCGTGTCGTTGGCGTCGAACAACCGGTGCGACCAGGCCGTGGACTCGACCCGGCTGAGGGTGCCGTCCGGATAGCGGGTCAGCACGGCCCGGCCCAGCGGGTCGTAGTAGCGGATCGCGGTGGCGCCGATCTCGCGCAGCGCCGCCGCGTCCTCGTACTCGTGGGTGGTGCTGAAGTAGGGCTGGTACCGCTTCACCGGGTTGCCCTTGTTGTTGACCACCGTACGGCCGGTGCCGACCCAGCGCGGGTCGGCGTCCACCTCGACGGCCACCCCGTCCTCACCCACCTCCAGGGCCTTGCCCGGATGCACCCGCGACTTCGTGATCGCCACACCACCGGTGCCGGTGCTGTACTCGTAGCTCTCCAGCCAGCGCGGGTTGGTCGGGCCGTGCCGTTCCCGGTGCCGGCCCCGGCTGTACGCGGGCTGGCCGTTGACCATCCAGTTGAACGGGTCGTAGGTGAACGTCAACGTCGGATCGTCGAGCGTGTCGCCGTCCCCGGCGCCGGGCCGGCCGAGCAGCGCCGAGGCCACCACCCGACCCAACTCGTCGTAGCGCACCGCGCGGCGCTGCCCGTTCGGGTCGGTGACGAGGCTCGGGCCGAGCACCAGGTAGTTGTTGACCGCGGTGGTGACCGACCAGGCCGCCTGGTCGATGGTCACCCGCTCGGTGAGCAGGTGGTAGCCGTCGAAGGTGACCGCCGTCGCCATTCCCAGCGCGTCCCGGGCCCCGTTGGACAGGTAGAAGTGCGCGGCGGGATCGGCGGGATAGCGCAGCTCGCCGGACGGTATCCACCAGTCCGGGCCGCCGTCGAGGTGCACGTAGCCGGCGGCGGTCAGGTCCGCGCCCGTCACCGCCGTGCCGTAGCCGGCGGCCAGCGCGGCCGGGGTGAAGGCAAGGTGGTACGTCTGGTGCCCCAGCCCCAGGCTGTCCCACTGACCGGCCGGCAGCGGCGTCAGCACGTTGTCCCGGAACCGCACCTGCGACCGGGACAGCAACCGCCGCTGCGCGCTGACCTCGTCGGCCACCACCTCGTACCCGATCGGGGTGGCCGCGGTGAACCCGGCGAGCAGTTCGGCGCGGGTGAACAGTGGGCCGGCCGGGGCCAGCCCGGTGAGTTCGTGCCCGACCGCCTCGTACGCGGCGCGGATCCGGTACGCCGGCACCGGCAGCGTCTCGTCGATGTCCGGGGTGTACCGCTGCTCGCCGTACGTGACGTGGCGGCGCCGCTGTTCGGCGGTCACCTCGGCGGGCAGTTCCGGGTCGGGCGTGGTGCGGCCGTAGACCACCGCGGCGGCCTGGACGACGGTGCCGTACGGGCCGAGGACCAGGTTGAGCCGGTGGCTGATCCGAGGCTCGTCCGGCTCCCGGTCGTAGGAGAGGCTGACCGCCTCCCGCTCGACGGCGACGAACACCCGCGCGTCCAGCCGCTGCACCTGGTAGGTCTGCTCGACCACCCCGTACGGGTGCTCCTGCGCGGCACTCCCGTCGTACGAGTACACCTCCTGCCGCAGCGGCAGGCCGCGCAACGCCCGCCGGCTCTCCCGCAGCTCCGTGGCGGAGACTCCGGTCGGCAGCTCCGCGGTGGGCAGGTGCCGGCCGGAGTACCACTCGGCGGACAGGTCGACCGGGGCGCCGGTGTGGTACCAGGTCTTCGTGGTGACAGGTGGCTGGAACAGCTCGGGCGAGGTGTCCTGGTTCCCGTCGACCGCCTCGACGCCCAACACGTGGTCCACGAACGACTCGCCGTCGATCTGCTCGACCATGCCGAAGCCGGCGAACTCCCGCTCGACGCCGTCGTAGTGCCCGTGGTGGTAGCGGTAGGCGGTGACCAGCCGGGTCCCGGTGATCCGGTCCACCTGTTCCACCCGCTCGACGACCTGCACCGGGAACGGCAGCCTGGTGACCCACGGCTGGCCGGCTCGCCGGTCGGCCAGTTGGAAGGCGGTGGAAGCGGCGTACCGGATGGTGGTCTCGCCGCCCAGGTTGTTCACCACCCGGGTGAGCAGGTGCGGCTTGCCGTCGGCGGCCAGATTCAGGTAGCGCACCGGGCCGGCGGCGTCGCCGGGCAGCGGTGACGACCACACCAGGCA
This sequence comes from Micromonospora saelicesensis, assembly GCF_900091575.1. Classification (GTDB taxonomy): domain Bacteria; phylum Actinomycetota; class Actinomycetes; order Mycobacteriales; family Micromonosporaceae; genus Micromonospora; species Micromonospora saelicesensis. The sequence goes on along the minus strand of NZ_FMCR01000005.1, from coordinate 462,783 downwards.
GCCGGTGCCGGCACCCAGCAGGTCGGTCACGGTCACCGTCGAATCGGGCGTGACATGCGGCAGGTCGGGCAGCTCCAAGGGGGGCGACCAGCTGTTGCCGGACTGGTTGTACCAGAGCCGGATCTCCCGCCGGCCCAGGTAGCACAGGTCCATCGCGCCGGTGCCGTCCACGTCGGTGAGGAGCACCCGGGCCGGGTCGAACTCGTCCAGCCCGGCGAACCACGGCGCGTCGTCCATCTCGACAGTGGCGCCGAATCGTCCGTAGCCGACGTTGGGCCAGTAGCAGACGGAACCGTCGCGGACCCGGACCAGGTCGGTGAGCCCGTCTCCGGACATGTCGGCGAGGAAGATGCTCTGCCGGTCGTCGGAGCGCAGCAGCCGCGGCCCACGGTCCTCGTCCGCGGGCCAGAGCGCGGGTCGCGCCGGGCCGTACCCCGCCTCGGCCAACGACTCGTGCCAGGCCAGCACGGTGTCGCCGGCGATCAGCAGGTCGGCCCGGCCGTCCCCGGTGAGGTCCAGCAACAGCAGGTCGGGGCTGGCCCAGTCGACGGCGGGCAGCTCGCGAAACGGCTGGAAGCCGGACCAGCCGGCGTCGTCGGTGCGGCGGACGAAACCCGCCGGTACGGTGCCGAGCTGGACCAGCTCGATCCGGCCGTCACCGTTCACGTCGACCAGTTGCTGGCGTCCGCCGGCCAGGTCGGTCAGCGACGGCACGGTGGGCAGCGCGGCGACCGGACCGATCCGGCCGGCGCCGAGGTTCGGCCGGTAGTAGAGGGCGCCCTCGTGCCCGGTCAGCACCCCGGCGAGTCCTTCCCCGTCCAGGTCCACCCACAGCTCGGTCCGCCCGTCCACGCCGGCCGGCAGGTTCTCCAGGCTGCCCCGCTCCAGTTCCCGGGTGGTCGCCGCGATGGTGGCCGGTGTGTATTCGAAGGTCACCGGGGGCAGTGCGGCGCTGGTGTGCCCGCCACCGGCGGCCGGGGCGTAGCCGCGCTGGGTCACCTCGACCAGGGTGGACAGCACCGGCCCGGCGGCGTATTCCAGCTCCACCGCGCGGACCAGGCAGTCCGCGCCCACCTCCGGCTCGTCCGGGAAGTGGTGGAACATCAGGATCCGGCGGCACAGCCGATAGGTGCGGACCTCGAATCCCGCGCGGTAGGTGGAGAACGGGTCCGGCCGGCAGGTCCAGTCCCCGGTGTCAGCAGGTGACGGGGTGTCCGGGTGGTGCTCGCCGTAGTCGAGCACCACCTCGAACAGCCAACCGGCGTCGGCGATCTGGGCCGGCGTCAGGTCCACCGGGCGTCGGCCGTCGGGGTCGAGCAGCGGCACGGTGTTGCCGTAACGCACCGACTTGAGGTAGCGGTTGGCGTTCCGGTCGGTGCGGTGCCGTTCGTGCGGCCGGTCCAGGTCCAGGCCGACGGCGTCCTCGGCCTTGTAGGTGTAGGTGACACCGTTGCCCCGATCGTCGCGGGTCTCGCAGAGCAGCCAGGTGTGCACCCGCCCGCCCAGGCCGATGCGGGAACTGCCGTCGCGGCCGTACACGGCCAGCAGGTTCGACCCGGACAGGGTGCGCCAGTGCACGTCACCGTCGGAGTCCCGGGTCCACCGCTCGATGCGGGCGAACGCCCCCTCGATCCGTGGCCGGAACCGCTGCACCGTGTGCCCGGCGACCGGAGTGCCGCCGGGCACCGGGATCAGGTCGTCCTCTCCGGACAGCAGGAAGGTGTCGGTGTCGTCGTAGCGGGGCAGGCCACGGTCGGTGCGCCGGCTGATGGCCGGCACGGGCAGCTGCCAGCCGAGGCCGAACGGGCCGTTTCCGGCTCCCGAGTCGTAGCTGAGCGTCAGGTCGGGTTGGAACCCGGACCGGCCGCCGCTGACCGGGATGGGAACGGACATGCCGCCGGTCCCGGTGACCGGGTGGGCGGCGAACGTCTCGCCGATGGCCCGGATCGCGCCGCCGCCGGTGGGCAGGCTGATCGCCGGTCCGCCGAGTCCCGGTCCGGTCGTGCCCCGACCGGCCGGCGGCGGCGCGGCGCCGGTCGCGTCGGTCGGCGGCCCGCCCGGTCCGAATGCCCCACCCGCTCCGCCGGGAGTGCCGGCGCCGGTCGGGTCGGCGGAGCCGCGCCACCGGGAGCCGGGCCCCGGCCCCCACGATCCACCGCCGACCGGGTAGCTGGTCGTCACCGCGCCCCCTCAGCCGTCGAGCCGGTAGTGCAGCAGGACGACCAGGTCGGTCAGGCCGTCCGGGTCGGCTGCCAGCGTGACCGGGGTGCCGAGAACCAGCGGATCGGACTGACCCACGCACTGCCGCAGGTCGGCGTCCCGGTTCAACGTCACCGGGTCACCGGCCACCGTGAGGTCGTACGTCCCGGGATCACCGTCCACCCGGGCATACCAGGTCACCTGGTCCACCACCGGCTGGTGGTCGCGGGCGAGGTACGGCAGGTGCTCCGGCCCGACGGTCAGCTCGGTGCTCTGCTGCTGGGTGAGCTGCCACCACTCGTCCGGGAAGTGGTGGCGCAGGCTGTATGCCTGGTACAACCCCGTCCGGCCGGCGTCGACCAGCATCTCGTTGAGCACCTCCCGCAGGGAGTCCTCGACCAGGCCGCGCAGCGTCGAGCCGCCGTCGCGGGCCGTGTACCGCAGGTGCAGGATGATGTCGCTGATGCTGTCGTAGTCGAACTGGCGGACTGCCGTCGGCAGTTCCAGCCGCCAGGTGCCGATCGCGCCCTTGCCCTCGAACGGCAGGTAGCGGTCGTCGGCGAAGTTCAGCTCGAACATGCCGCTGTCGCTGAGGCCGCTGCTGGTCGAGATCGACTCGATCCCGCCCACGTTGTACGCGAACCGCTCGTCGCCGGGCACCTCGGTGTACTTGTCCTTGGCGCTGGTGGCGCCCTGCCGGGCCGCGGTGGCGGTCCGGTACCGGTTGCCGATCAGGGAGAGCTTCGCGGTGACCGGGGTGTACGGGCCGGCCACGCACGGGATGGACAGGCTGACCGTGCGGAGCCGGCGGAAGTAGTGCCCGGGGTGGTCCAGGTCGAACAGCGCCTCCGGCACGTTGACCACGCAACTGCCGGTGGCCCGCAGCTCGATCAACGCCGCCGGGTCGAGCTGTGCCAGCGAGACGTGCCGGGTCAGCTCCCGCTCGCGGCTGTGCTGATCGAGGTAGGCCACCTCCATCCGCTTCAGGTCGTGGCGCAGCGCGTCCGCCACGGTCAGCCCCTTGCGCAGGCTGTCCCAGTAGCCGGGTTGCAGGAACGTGGCATCGCTGCCCAGCTCGTGGGCGAAGCACCGCTCGGCCTTCTTCGCCACGTCGAAGGCGAGCTGGTACGCCCCGAAGTAGACGGAGCTGGCCCGGCTCACCATCCACTGGTACAGCTCGGTGTTCGTGTACTTGCCGCGCAGGTACTCCTCGGTGGCCTGGGCGTTGTCGGCTTCCCGGTCGTGCGCCGCCAGCTCGTCGGTGAGCATGGCCACGTGCAGCCGCCCGGTGAGGAGCTGCTGGTCGAGCTGGGTCAGTTCGAGACCGGCCAGCGCCGCCTGGTGTTCCCAGTCGTCCATCCGGCGGCGGTAGCCGCCCTGGTTGGCGGCCATCCCGGCGGCCTTGTCCAGGGCCCGGGCGATCGCCTCCAGGGTCATCACCGCCGAGTCGGCGGCGGCACCGACCTTGTCCCCGCCGAGGGTGAGGGTCACAGTGGGTGAGCCACCGAAGCCGGCGCCGCCGGCGGTGAAGTTGGGAATCAGCTTCAGCCCGCCGGACAGGATGTAGCCCACCGCGATCGCGGTCTCGCCGAGCAGGGACACCCCGGACAACGCGGTGGCGGTGATCTCCCAGGCGTTCATGTACGGCCGGCCGGCGTAGTAGCGTTGCCGCTCCTCCACCACCTTGCGACTCAGTTCCAACGCCGCGACGTTGCCCTCGGCCTCCGCGATGGTGGCGACCTTCACCGCCCGTACCGCGTCGAGCAGGGCGATCTCCTGGCCGGCGCGCAGCCGGGCGAGTTGCTCGGCGTCCCGCTTCTCCATGGCTGCGAGCAGCCCGCCGCCCAGCTCACCGACGTACCCGACGAGTTCGGTGGCCTTCTGGGCCAGCACCCGGAACCGGTAGTTCGGCAGCGGCGCGCCGAGCCCGGCCAGGAACGACGAGACGGACATGCCGGCGGCGGCGGCCCGGACCAGCGCTCCCGGATCGATCGGCGGCGAGAACAGGGCGAGCATGCTCTCCACCCCGTCGATGTTCTGGCAGTTGCGGATCTTGAACAGCCGGTCGGCGATCAGGTCCCACAGCCGGAGCATCTCCTCATTGGGCGGTATGCAGAAGTACAGCGCCGAGTAGCTCAGTGGGCTGGGCAGTTCCGCCCCGCCGTGCGGCAGCAGGTCCAGGTCGGGGATCAGGTTCTCCAGGTCCAGCAGCGCGTTGCCGAACAGGTCCACCTTGGCCTGGAGCTGGTTGACGGTGGCCGGAGCCGGGGTGACCAGCGGCGGCACCACGCTCGGCTTCGGTCCGAGCAGTTTGTCGGCCAGGATGTAGAGCTGGGTGGCCTGGGTGACGGACTCCCGGGTGAACTGCCGGAACAACTGGTCACCCCAGTCGACCAGGTTCTTGATGTAGCTGACCACCACGGCGAGCTGGTAGGCGACCGGCCGGCTGCGGGCCACCACGTGCGGGTTGAACGGCTTCGCCCGCCACTGCTCCACAGCGAACTTCAGGTCGGTGATGCTGGCCCCCGACGGGTCGGCTGCGATCGCCGTGAGAATGTCGCCGATCCGCTGGTTGAGCAGCTCGGGCACGCCGGTCTGGAAGAACGGCTTGGTGACCCAGTATTTCTGCGGGGCGGAGGCGCCGTCGGCGGTGCCGACCGGGTTGAAGATGTGGTGGAACCAGTTCCGCGCCTCGGCGAACCGCTGGTCCCGGTTGAGCCGCAGCGCGATGTCGAAGGGAAGGTGGTAGAACAGCTCCCAGTTGTATCCCGCGTACGCGCCGTCCGCGGCGAAGTCCAGGTCCTCCACCGGGTACGGCGACACGACCACCGGCGCCGGCTGGTAGGTGGCGGCGAAGTCGAACCCCGTGTTGGTGAGCTGGGTGGTCCGACTCAGCAACGCCGGCACGCCCGACCGGTAGACAGTGGCCCGTAGGAAACACAGCAGCGGGTGATAGAAGTTCGCGAACCTCACCCCGTACGACAGGGTGCCGTAGACCTCGAACTCGGCGATCAGCCGGTGGTACTCCGCGTCCTCGGTCATCGCCTGCACGGCGGCCGCGAGGTCGTGCGCGGGATCCTCGGCGTACCGACGCAGGTACTCGGTGAGCAGCGCCAACACGTCGCGGGCAAGCTCGTCCACGTCGCTGTACGTCTTCTCGATCCGGTCCGCCGGGTCCTCGGCACGCCGGTCGTAGAAGCCCGGGATGATCACGTAGCCACGGTCGTAGTCGCCGTAGAAGTACGGCATCAGGGTGCCCAGTGGCAGCACCGGCCGGCGGTCGTGGGTGCCCCGGACACTCTGCGCCAGCCCCAGCAGCATGATGATCCAGTCGAGCAACGACATCTGCATGGGGTACGTCACCCGGAACCGGCCGGGCGTCTGCGCCACCAGCGTCTGGAACGCGCCCATCAGCGGGGTGCTGATCGCCAGGTCGTTCTGTGTCCGGGAGACCAGTTCGGTGAACCGTTCGGCCAGCAGCTCGGTGTCCTTGAACACCGGCGACAGCAGCAGGTTGCCCGAACCGCCGCCCGGCACCGGCTCCGGATAGCCCCGGCAGCCGGTCAACGCGAACGAGCCGACGAACTCGGTACCGGTGAGCACGCTGATCGCCTGGCCGGCCGCTCCGGCCTCGTACGCGAAGCAGGTGAACTCGTCCGCCGCGGGGAGGTCCTCCCGGTAGCCGCTGGCCGGGTAGTACAGCGCGTCCTTGGAGATCTTCTTCGGCTGCCAGCGGTCCTGCGTCCGCTCGCCGATGGCCAGTTGGATCCGCCACCGCCGGCGCGGCCGCTCCGTCTCCGTGCCGCCCGGCGGGATGCCGTCCGGGTCCGGAATCTGGGAGGTCTGCGCCGTGTCGGTCTCCTGGGTGAAGACCGGCCAGGCCACTGTGAGCCGGCTGTTGCGGTCGAAGGCGAGCAGGTGGTCGCCCGCGATGTCCAGCGGCACCCGCCGCCACGGCGTCCAGTACCGCTCCCGCTCGAACTGCCGGTGGTAGTACACCGTCGGGTCGCCGCCCCGGGTGCGGGCGAACACGTGCATGAGATGCCGGTCGTGCTGGTAGTAGCAGGCCATCACGTCCAGGTGCGCCAGGTCGTCCAGCTTCTCCAGGTACGTGATGGTGGCGTTCTCCACCGCCAGGTCGGTCAGCTCGTCCTGCTGCAACTGATCGTCCAGCTCGGTGAACAGCTCCGACTTGTCGTCCCGCAACTCCGGCAGGATCCAGTTCTCCGGATACAGGAAGATCTTCCGATTGGCCTCCCACACCCGGTAGTTGGCCATCCAGTTCCACTGGTCCCAACCCGGATCCTCGGTGACCGCCGCGACGCTGTCCGGCTCCAGGCCGAGCAGGCAGCGCTGCACGAACAACTGGACGGTGGCGTGTGCCTGCACGATGCGCGACGTCGCCATGCAGGCGCCCATCTCGACATCGATGAGGAAGTGGTCGTACAGGTCGTTGGTGTCGCGCAGCCCCGGGTTCTCGGCCAACAGGTACGCGACCAGCGCGTCCCGCTTGGCCACCCGCAGCCGGTCCTGCACCCCTTGGAGCACCCCGAACCACTCCGCCTCGGCGTAGCGCGCCTTGAGGGCCTGCCGCATGGTGGCTGCCCCCGCCGCCGTGGTGACTGGCTGGCCCAGCGGCACCGCCGCCGCCACCGGTAGGCCCAGCCGGCGCAGCAGGGTGAGCGCATCGGCCAACCGCAGGATCGTCGCCGGCGACCGGTACGCGGTGAGGTCCACCGCCGACAGTTCGAGGTGGGTGTCCAGGTCGGCCAGCACGCTGGCGTCCCAGCCACCGAGCTGCGCCAGCTGGGTGTGGACCTGCGTGACGGTCGTGCCGGCGGCCAGGACCAGGTCGAACAGCCCGTACACCGTCCACGGCGCGGCCGCGTCCAGCGGGTTCGCCACCGGCGGGTAGGTGCGGGCCAGCTCGACCCCGGCGGCCAACCGGATCCAGTCGGCCAACGCGGCCGGCGGCCGGCCGGTCTGGTAAGGCAACCGGTCCGGGGCCAGCCAGCCGAGCGAATCGGCGTTCGTCAGCAGCCAGCCGAGGTCCGCGTCGGGCACCGTCAGGTGCTCGACGAGCTGGCTCAGCACGTGCAGCAGGCGCAGTGCCCGGTACTGCTCGTCGAACCCGGCCGGGGTGACCGCCGGTGGCGCCGGCGGCTCGTTCACCAGGTCCACCAGCGCGTCGTCGGTGAGCACTGCGAGCAGCGGCCGGGTCAGCTCCGCGCCGACCAGCACGGTGGCAGCGGCGTCCGCGGAGAACCCGAAGGTGTCGGCCACCGCCGCCACCGCCAACTCCTGCTTGGTACGGGTGTACGCGTAGCTGGACAGGGCCGTGGTGATGGCCAGCAGCAGCGTGGTCTGCTGGGCCTCGGTGGGGTTGGCCACGATCGCGGCCGTTATCGGTGTGGTGTCCACCAGGGCGGCGAGCTTCGCGTCGACGAACTGCGCCGGGGTGGTCACCGCGTCGGTCCAACCGCCGTCCACTATCGAGGCGAAGCCGGCCAGGTCCGCCTCGGTCATCCCGGGAACCGTGGCCAGCAGGGCACGCATCCCCGGCAGGTTCTCCTCGGGGGGCGCCGCCGGATCGACAGCGGGTCGGGTCGCCGCGTACCCGCTCTGGTAGCCGGCCTGCAACCCGGTGAGCACCGTGGTCAGCGTCTCGTCCGGCAGGTCCCGCGCGGCCAGGTCGTCGGCAACGTGTCGGAGCAGGTAGCGCAGGTCTGCCGGGCGGATGCCGGTGCCGGCCCGGGCGGCGTCGAACCGCTCGACGAAGGCCAGCGCGGTGGCCGGTGCGGTGAGCGGATCCGACCCGATCAGACCCTTCATGATCAGGTATTCGGTGGCGGTGAGCCCGAGCGCCCGGGCCAGCAGTGTCCCGGCGTACACCGCGTGCAGGCCGACGTTGCTGACGATCGCCGGGGCCGGAAGGTCGGCCACCAGCAGGGCGGTGTCCGCCGTCGTGGCCCCCAGGCAGGTCGCCAGGTACGCCTCGTGCGTCGACAGCGGGGCACCCGAGCCGGGTGTGGCCAGCTCCGCCTGCTCGTTGGCGAGCACGTTGGCCGGCTCGAACGCCTCGAGGACCGGGCCGTTCGCCGAGTTGCGGAACACCTCGGCGTACCGCGACTCGTCCAGCGGGGCGAACAGGTCGACCACCTCGGGCAACGGCCGCCCGAGCCGCGCGGCGAGCCGGTGCAGTGCCGCCACCGTGACCAGGAGGTCGTCGTCCAGGGCTCCCCCGCCCAGCGCGTCGGCCCGGATCGCCCGGTCCAGCAACTGCGGCGTCCAACCGGTGCAGGCCGGCGCACGCAGCAGGCGCAGGAACCGGTGGATCCGGTCCAGGCGCGCGTCGGTGAGCTGCTGGATCCGCTTTGCGCTGAGGTCGGACCCGGTGTCCAGGTGCTTGACGAACATGGCGTTCCCGGGATTGACCCAGGCCAGCGCCAGCAGCTCGGTCAACTCCCGATAGTCCAGGCGCGCCCGAGCGAGAAAGTTGTCCACCCGGGCGATGCCGCCCAGAGCGCCGAGCGGTGCGGTGTTCCAGATGTCGTCCTGAGCGGCCGGGTCGGCTGTGACCACCAACTGCCGCTGCGCGTCGCTGATCCCCAGTTCCTCGGCCGCGATGGCCTCGCCGCTCGGGCCCGCCGACCGGCGCAGCGCCCGCATCACGTCGGCCCGGGCGATGTCGAACTGGGCGAAGTAGCTGCGGGTCTCCTCGTGCGCCAGGTCGAACGGCAGGGCGAACGCGTACCGGCTGCCCGCGAGCAGGGTGTAGGCGGCGGCGTTCACGTACTGCGGCGCGGCCGCCAACTCCAGCGCGGTGCCGGTGGTCTGGCGCAGTCGGCGCACGAACCACCCGCCGGCCCCGTCCGGGGTCGCCTTGGCCACCACGCCGACGTCCCGTACCACCCGGGCCCCAGCCAGGTCCGGCTCGTACACGAGGGAACGGTCGGTGAACGGCCATCCCTGGCCCTGCAACAGGCTCAGCAGCCCGGCCGACGGCGCCTCCACCGGATCGACGCCGCCGCTCAGCGGGCCGCCGAACGCCAGGCCCGCGTCCGGCGCCACCGCCTCCTCCAGCAGTTCGCACACCAGGTCCAGGTAGGGCAGCGGAAGGTCGGTGTTCTCGCAGCTCAGATCCAGGTCACCGAGGTCCGGCCTGCGTCCGTACAGGACGTCCCGGGCGACCTTGGTGGCCGGACCCGGTGTGTCGGCGTCGGTGACCAGCCGGTTGCCGAGGAACTGAAGGACGTCCACCAGGTACGCGGCGGCGCTGTGCACGCTGCGGCACGGCTCGCAGTAGCTGGAGTCGGCGAGCTGGAACAGGCTGCTCAGGTTGGGAAAGTCGGCGCTGACCGGAGTGAGGTCCGGGGCCACCGAGCCGCCCAGGGCCCGGACCGGCAGCGCCCGCGCCGCGCTCTGGAGCTCGCCGGCCAGCAGCCCGCTCGCCACGTGCACGTCCACGGCCCGGCGATACACCGACCGGGCCTGCTCGTCGGTGAACCGGCCGGTGTTCACGGCGGTGGCCACGAACCGCGTCTCGCCGAGGGCATGGATCCGTGCCGCCGACGGCACTTCGGCCGCCAGCAACGCCGTCGTCTGCCGATAGGTCGGCGCCAGCTTGAAGATCCGCTGCGCCGCCTTGAGCGCCGGCCGGCCGGTCCGCAGCCGCTCCGGGTGGTCCCGCAGCAGCCGCTCCACGTTGCCGGTCGCCAGGTCGAAGTCCGGATTCCCGGTGAGCAGTTCGAGCACCGCGTCCCGGTGCCCACCGAAGGCGCGCTCGGCGGCGCTCGCCCGCTCGTCGTTGCCGGGCTGTTCGTCGGTTCCAGCCCGTCGACCCGGGCCGGACCGATCGCCGCTGCCGTCGGATCGTTCGCCTCCGGTGTCGGCTGCGGCGTCGGCGTTTGCTGCGGCGGCGGCCACGGCGCCCGCGTCGCGTTCGAGCTGCGCGGTGAAGGCCGTGGTGGGATAGCGCCTCTCCAGCTTGCGGGCCAGCGCGCCGGCATGCAGGTCGATCAGCTCCGGCCGGACCGGCTGACCGGCGACCCGGACATCCGTGGTGCTGTCCCGCAACACCCGCCGCCAGTCCGCCGGGGCCAGCCGGGCCAGCCGGCGTACGTCGGCCGCACCCTCGATCCCCTCGCGGTCGCGGACCCGGTCGACAATCGTCTCGTCGTAGCCCAGCACGTCGGCCAGCACGCTCGCCGCGCCGGCCGCCTCGGCGGCCGACCGGTCGGGAAACGCCGCCGCGTCAGCCAGCCGGGCGATCAGCCCGGGCAGGTCGCCAGCAGCGTCGACGGCGAGGAGACTCTGGACCCGCTCGTGCGCGCCGTCGGCGAGGAACCGCTCCACCCGCCCGTACAACACCTTCGGCCGTTCCTGCGTGACGTACTCCTTGGCCTCCGGCCGTACCCGGGCCAGCATGTCGAGGATCCGGTCCAGTTCGCCGAGCAGGTCCTCGGGAACGAACCGATGGCGCACGGCGTCGGCGACGGCGTTCCGGACTGTGTGCTCGTCGAGCAGAGCGATGTCGTAGTACAGCGGCCGCAGCTCGGTGTTCAGATCGACGTCGAACCGGGCGAGCGCGGCACCGGTTCGGCTCGCGGTCAACAACGTCCGCTCGGCGAACAGCGCGTAACCGAACACCGCCGGCAGCTTGTAGGACGCGGCCAGCTTCTGCGCCACACCGAAGTGCGCCAACGCCGTCGCGGGCAGTCCGGTCTCGGCGGCCAGGAACGTCACGTCCTCGGCCTCGTCGTCCTGCCGCAGCTCGTACAGCGGGACCTGGCCGAGCAGCGGGACAATCGTGGCGAGGATCCGCTCGTACTCACTGCGTTCCCGGTCCCCACCACCGGACAGATCCACGGTGAGCACGGCCAGCTCGGGGGCGTTGAACAGCACCGCGCTCAGCGGCGGGTCGGACAGGAGGCGATCGCCAGCGGACACCCGGACGAACAGGTCAGCGGACTGCTTCTCGGAGCGGGTGAACCGGTCCCGCGAATAGTCGGCGCGATACAGCCCGTCGTCCCCGGTGGTCGCCTCGCCGAGCTGCTCGGCGTCCCGCAGGTCCCGGTCGAACGCGCCGACAGTCAGAGCGTTCGCCGGTTGCCCGTCGACCCAACGCACCCGACCAACCACAACGAACCGCGACGGCGGCTCGGCCAGCACCATCTGCACCGCGTCCCGGGTCGCCCCGTCCACCGTGCCGGTCACCGGCAGCTTGTGCGCCCGTTGGAACTCAGCCACGCCACGACGGGTGGTCGGCCCGTACCGGCCGTCGACCAGTTCGTCGGTGGCGATGTCGGCGGGCATCCGCAGCAGCGCGGTGTGCAGCCGCCGGACGTCGTCGCTGGGGCGGTGCCGGCGCGAGCCCATCGGGGTGGTCATGAGCATCTCCGATCGTCCGACAGCCGGCGACGGCGGCTGTCTGACGCCGGTGCGACCGGGAGCTACCTGGCATCCTGCGGATCAGAGGAGCCCGCCAGCATCGCACTGTCCAAGATCCGCCTACCCGTCTGACTGATCGGCAGCGGGCACTGCCGGTACGGCCGGTGGCGGAGACGGGCATGTCACCACGCCACCAGTAGCGGGACGAGCTCGCTAATCACAGTGGATGGCATTCGAGGCCGTGACCGGAATCGAACCGGCGTACGCGGTTTTGCCGACCGCTCCCTCACCACTCGGGCACACGACCAGGCAGAAGCGCCCGCGGAGGGAATCGAACCCCCGACACCCAGCTCCGGAAGCTGGTGCTCTGTCCCCTGAGCTACGCGGGCAAGCGTGGGAGTGGAGAGATTCGAACTCCCTGAGCGCGAACGCACCGGGGTTACAACCCGGCCCACCTCACCATCGGTGGCGCACTCCCTTGGGGTGACTGGAGGGTGCTGACCCCTCGTCCTCCGGTGCCACAAACCGGCGCTCTACCGCTGAGCTACAGCCACAACTTCGGCCTGAGGGCCAGTGCCCGCGGAAGGTGTCGAACCTCCGACCCCCTGGGTGTGGACCAGGTGCTCTTCCGTTGAGCTACACGGGCATGCGCGGAAAGGGTGGGATTCGAACCAGTACCTGTACGGATCACAGTCCGCCGCCCTACCGATTGGGCGCCGGAATGGTCGCGCGTGCGGGACTCGAACCCGCTTCACCAGCTTGAAAGGCTAGGGGCCTACCCATAACCGAACGCGCGGTGCGTGCCCCGAGCTGGTGTCGAACCAGCGGCCTTCGGCTTGTCGAGCCGATGCTCTCCCGCTGAGCTACCGGGGCGGGAGCGGGGGCGGGATTCGAACCCCCAAGGCCTAGCGATCTTTCCGTCGTCGAGGCGGGCGCGCTGCCAAACTGCGCCACATCCCGATGCGTGCCCCCGGCGCGATTCGAACGCGCGACCCCCAGATCCGTAATCTGGTGCTCTGTCCGCTGAGCCACGGGGGCATGGTGTCGTCGGAGGGAGTTGAACCCACGATCTCTGCGTTATCAGCGCAGTGCCTTAACCAGCTTGGCCACGACGACATGGCGGAGAGGGAGGGATTCGAACCCTCGGCGGTGTTACCCGCTCCGCGTTAGCAACGCGGTGCCATCGGCCGGACTAGGCGACCTCTCCATGGCGCTGACGACGGGACTCGAACCCGCGACCGCCTCGCTGACAACGAGGTGCTCAAGCCGCTGAGCTACGCCAGCATGGGACCGGCTCGCAGCCGGTGAGTGGAGTCGGGGGGAGTCGCCCCCCACGCCCTCGGCACACGGGTCTGAGCCGGTGTGTCTACCTGAGTTCCACCACGAGCGCGTGGTGCCGACGCCCGGTGTCGATCCGGGGGCCTTCCGGTCATGAGCCGGATGCTCTGCCGTTGAGCTACGTCGGCTTGAGCGGTCGGCGGGCACCGACCCCGCTTCTTCGGTTTGGAAGACCGACGTGTCCGCCAAGTTCACCACGACCGCATGGCATTTTCCTGCGTAGGCCGTACGGGGCTCGAACCCGTAACCTCCTGGCTGAGAACCAGGTGAGCTGCCAGCTTGCTCCAACGGCCCATGGAGCCGGCGGGAATCGCCGCCAGCCTGCCCTCCCCCGGCTCGAACGGAGTTTCACTCCCGTGCGCTACCGGTTACGGCGGGAGGGCCTGAATTTTTGGAGAAGAAGGGATTCGAACCCTCGACCTCCGGTCTGCCGAACCGGCGCTCTCCCCACTGAGCTACAACCCCATGGTCCGGGACCGGGGTGTCGAACCCCGTGTCTCTCGCTCCCAAAGCGAGCGGGTCAGCCGTCTCCCTCGTCCCGGACGTAGTGCCCCCGACTGGTCCACGCGGCCGGGGTATTGCTCATGCCATTCACTGTGGAGTTGAGAATCTGCAACGCCGCCGGCCGAAGCCGGGACGAGAAGCAGGGGCGGCAGGACTCGAACCTGCAACCTTCGGTTTTGGAGACCGGTGCTCTACCAGTTGAGCTACGCCCCTATGAAGTTGTTCCAGTAACGAGAAAGCCGCCCTATCCCGGTCGGGGTGGGCGGCTTCGCAGCTTGCGCTGGCGCTATTCGCGCCGCCACCCCGGCTTCCAGTTCTGCTCACTCGCGCACAGATCGTGGGCTCGCCCAATCGAGGGCAGCACGACACCGCCGCGCGGCATGAACCGCGTGGTTTCGGCGTAGGCGTACTGCAACACGGGGAACTCCTTGGGTTGGTCGGAACGGCCTTGCTCATTCAAGGTAGGCGCTGTGCCAATCGGATGGCAATGGATATTCCGCGTCACTCCTGCGGCGCGATCAGGCGGTCGTCGGTGGTGTCGTGGACCGTGATCGCCTCCACCGGGCACGAGTCGGCGGCGTCGAGGATGACGTCGGCCGGGGCGACCACGTCGGCCAGCGGCGCGGACAGGCCGTCGACCAGGCGGAAGTGCTCGGGCGCGGTACCGGCGCAGATGCTCGTGCCGATGCACCGGCTCGAGTCCACCCCGATCCGCCAGGCGGTACTCACCAGGCCACCGGCATGCCGAGCAGGCCCCGCACCAACATGCCCCGCTTCCACTCCAGCTCGGCTTCCGGTACGGCGAGCCGCAATCCGGGCAGGCGTGTCACGAGGGTGGAGACGGCGACCTGCAACTCCATGCGGGCCAGCTGCGCACCGACGCAGTGGTGGACGCCGTGCCCAAAGCCCAGGTGCGGGTTCTGCTCGCGCTGGAGATCCAGCCGGTCCGGGTCGGCGAAGACGGCACCGTCCCGATTCGCCGACGACAGTGAGCCGAGGACTGGTTCACCTGCCCGGACCAGCACGCCTCCGACCTCGACGTCCTCCTTGGCGTACCGAGCGAAGGATGAGCCGACGCCGAGCGGCACGTACCGCAGCAGTTCCTCGACCGCGGCCGGCACCAGCGACGGGTCGGCCCGTAGCCGAGCGAGCTGGTCCGGATTGTGCAGCAGGACGTAGACGAAGTTGGGGATCTGGGTCACCGTGGTCTCGTGGCCGGCCGCGAGCAGCCCTCCGGCCAGCTCCACCAGCTCGGTCTCGCTGAGCCGATCCTGGTTCTCGTCGCGGGCCCGGACCAACGCCCCGAGCAGGTCGTCGATTCCCGGCTCCCGGCGGCGCTCGGCGACCAGACCACCGATGTAGCCCCAGAGACTGTTCAGGTACTCCTGGATCGTTTCCATCGGCAGGGAGGTGGTCGAGACGATCGCCTCGGACCAGATGTGGAAGCGGTCGCGGTCGGCGTACGGGACCCCGAGCAGCTCGCAGATCACCTGGATCGGCAGCGGCGTGGCGACGTGCTCCACCAGGTCGGCCGGAGGACCGAGCCGGACCATGTTGTCGACCAGTACGTCGGCGATCTCCTGGGTTCGGGGTCGCAGCGCCTCTACCCGACGTGCCGTGAACGCCTTCGCCACCAGCCGGCGCAGCCGGGTGTGATCGGGCGGGTCCAGGGTCAGCATGCCGCTGTACTGCTGGCGCGGGGTGAGTCGGGGCTCGTCGCGCTGGACGGCCGGGGCGCGGCCGAACCGCACGTCGCCGAGGACTGTACGGACGTCTTCGTACCGGGTGGCGAGCCACGCTTCCTCGCCGTAGGGGAGCTTCACCCGGGTCATCGGCTCGTTCTCACGCAGCTCGCTGTAGGTCGGGTCGACGACGAGGCGGTCGGGCACACTGAACGGGTACGGCCGCGCGGGCGGAACACTTCGGCTCTCGGTGGTCTGCGCGCTCCCGGTCATCCGGATTCCCTTCGTCGAGACGGCGTGATCCTCAGGCCGGCACCACGTTTGTGGCGGCGTCGGATTGCCAGCGTCCAGGGCTTGGGGGCAGCACACATCAACGCTCAGTAATCCGTCGATGTCGGATCGTAGCGAGAGATGTCGATGATCGCCATGGAGGCTGGGCCGCCGCCGGGGTGCGGCAGCAAGCCGCACCCCGGCAGGGCAACCCTCGGGACTGACATCACGACCACATGTGTCGAGAACTCCCGAGCCACCCGGGCTCCAGATCAGCAGCCGAGCCGCTTGCTGGAAAGGGCAATGTCGTCAATCCAGAGGTCAAACTCGCCCGGTGTCGTGCCGCCCTGATAGAGCTGCCAGCCGATCTTCACCGTGTCGACCGTCGGCAGGACGAAGGGAACATCGTTGCCACCGTGGTCACTCGTGGAGGCTGTCAGCTCCGGGTTCGCCACGCCATCGATCCACACCGCGACGCGGTTGTCCGCCGCGTCGATCTTCCATTCGAAGCACTGCCAGGTGTCCTCAGCGACCGGCGCGGACTCCCGCCAGTTGGTCCAGTCGCCGGTCGGACCGCCGTCGGCGCCGACCCCCCAGAAGGTTCCGGGGACCGTGGGCGCGTACTGCCCACCGACCGGACGGACGACCTCCGCGCTGCCGGTGCCGGTCGCTTCCACCAGCGTGAAGTGCGCCCAGTCCGGGGCCGTGGGGAAGGCGTCGACGCGCAGACGCATCCGACCGTAGAAGCGGTTGCCCGGCGCGGCGAAGTCGTCGACGCGCAGGAATGCGCGTCCGTTGTCGACGGTGTGGATGTGCAGCACCTGGTTGCCACGACGGGCACGCTCGACGGTGAGCGTGCCGTGGCGGGTGTCGACGCCCCAGTTCAACGTGCTGGGCCCTCCGGGAGGCAGTCGCTCGAAGTCCTCGCAGAAGAGCAGGCCGCGGGGGCATGAGGGCGGGGAGGCCCCCGACGCGCCGGCCGGAACGCCGCCGACTGCGGCGCCGAGGATCAGGGCGGCGCTGAACACCGCGAGAAAGCTGCGCATTGTCATCCTCCAAGACGGCTGGCTCCCAGCACAGGGGCCGGGCCAGCAGGAACTTTCCGGCCGTGCGACGCTGAGGTACTCCCGCTCGCACCGCTGCGGCGCGGTTGCCCCCACGCTGCGGCGATCCGAGCTATTCCGGCACCGCCGCACCAGCTACGACCATTGATGGACGTCATTGTATGTGATGACGTTGACGTCGGTCGGCCGGCAGTGGACGTGCTCCCCGACTGCCCCCGAGCTGGGCACGGCCGATGCGGGGGGCCGGCCTGACCCTTCCGACGTTGACTCCGAGCCAGGAAAGCGTAACGCTGTGGAAGCGCTCCCATCGTCGAGCTCCTCTGCGAAAGGATTGCTCGTGCGTCCCACCACAGCTCTACTTCCGGTCGTGCTCGCCACGGCCCTCGGCGGTCTGGCCCTGCCAGAGCCCGCCCTGGCCGCGGCGGGTCCGGCCCTGGCCGTGGACACCACCGCCACCCGGCACCAGATCAGCCCGTACGTCTACGGCATGAACTTCGCCGACGAGGCTCTCGCCCGCGACCTGCGGCTGCCGGTGCACCGCTACGGCGGCAACGCCACCACCCGCTACAACTTCCGCGCCGACACCACCAACCGTGCGTCGGACTGGTACTTCGAGAACATCCCCAACGACAACCCGAGTCCGGACGACCTCCCAGAAGGCTCGGAGAGCGACCGGTTCGTGCAGCAGAACAAGGCCACGGGTGCCGCCACTGTCATGACAATGCCGATGCTCGGCTGGATCGCCAAGGACCGGTCGCGGGCGTGTGGCTTCAGCGTCGCCAAGTACGGCCCGCAGCAGTCCACCGACACCTGGGCACCGGACTGCGGCAACGGCATAAAGCCGGACGGGTCACCGGTCACCGGCAACGATCCGGAGGACACCAGCGTCGCCGTCGGTGCGGAGTACGCCACCGACTTCGTCAACCACCTCAAAGGGCAGTTCGGTGCCGCGGCCGACGGCGGGGTCCAGTTCTACAACCTGGACAACGAGCCGGACCTGTGGCACTCCACCCACCGCGACGTCCGCCCGACCGGGCTGGGCTACGACGAGCTACGCGACCGCACCTACGAGTACGCCGCCGCGATCAAGGCTGCCGACCCCGGCGCGAAGACGCTCGGTCCCGTCGGCTGGGGCCTGAACTCGATCCTCTATTCGGGCCTCGACCAGGACACCTGCTCGCGCACCGGCTGCTGGTCGAACCCGCCGGACAAGGCCGCGCACGGCGGCCAGGACCTCGGACCGTGGTACCTGGACCGGATGCGCGAGTACGAGCAGCAGCACGGCACACGCATCCTCGACTACTTCGACGTCCACCTCTACCCGCAGCAGTCCGGCGTATTGGGCGAGGCGGCCGGCGACGCCAACACCCAGGCGCTGCGACTGCGCTCGACCCGCCAACTCTGGGACCCGACCTACGTGGACGAGAGCTGGATCAACAGTCCGGTCCGGTACATCCCGCGCCTACGCGAGCTGGTCGACCAGCACTACCCGGGCACGAAGATCGCGATGACCGAGTACAACTGGGGCGGCCACGGGTCGCTCAACGGCGCGCTCGCCCAGGCCGACGTACTCGGCATCTTCGGCCGCGAAGGACTCGACCTGGCCACCCTCTGGACCGCACCCGAGGCCGACCAGCCGGTGGCCAACGCCTTCCGCGTCTACCGCAACTACGACGGCAAGGGCGGCGCGTTCGGCGAAACCTCCGTCCAGGCGACAAGCGCCGACCAGGGCAAGCTGGCCGTGTACGCCGCCGAGCGGAGCGCCGACAAGGCGCTCACACTGGTCGTCATCAACAAGACCGGCGACGACCTGACCAGCCCGATCGCCCTCACCGGCGCCTCCGCGAGCACCGCTGAGGTCTACCGTTACAGCGGGGCGGACCTCGCCGGCGTCGTCCGGGAGGCTGACCAGCAGGTGACCGCCGGCGGCCTCACGGCCACCTTCCCGGCCAACTCGATCACCCACCTGGTGCTGCCGCGCGACACCACGCCCGGCGACACCCAGGCGCCGACCGCCCCGGGCAAGCCGACCGCCGGCACGATCACCGGTGACAGCGTCGCGCTGGCCTGGACGCCGTCCACCGACGACACCGGCGTCACCGGGTACGACGTGCACCGGGTCGACACCACCGGCACCGTGAAGGTGGGCAGCGCCACCGGCACCACGTACACCGTGACCGGGCTGACGCCGGACACCCCGTACACCTTCGTGGTGACCGCCCGCGACGCGGCGGGCAACGTCTCGGCGGCCTCCCCCGGCCTGACCGTACGGACCGCGCCCACCGCCCCGACCCTCGGCTGCACGGTCGGCTACACGGCGAACAGTTGGCCGGGCGGTTTCACCGCGACCGTGACGGTCAAGAACACCGGCACCACCGCGATCGACGGCTGGAAACTCGCCTTCGACTTCCCCACCACTGGCCAGAAGGTCGGCCAGGGCTGGTCGGCCACCTGGAAACAGAACGGAACGAGCGTCACCGCGGACAGCATGAGTTGGAACGGCAAACTCGCCCCCGGTGCGTCCACCAGCACCGGCTTCAACGGCACGTGGAGCGGCACCAATCCGGCGCCAACCACCTTCAACCTCAACGGTCAACGCTGCGGGTGACCTGAGAGATCCCTACTCCGTACCGACGGAGTAGGCCGGAGGGGGCCGGGGCGCAGCGGCACCCCGCCCCCTCCACTCTCGACCGCCCTTCGGGCCAGACCCGTGGCCACGTCGGGCGGGCTGCGCCTACAGGGCCGCCGTGGTCTTGCTCAGGAAACTGGCGAGTTGGCCATAGTCGACGTCCTGCCCTTCCGTGATGTCGACAGTCTTGCGTTCACCGTTTCCCATCGACCGCAGGAACCCCTTGACCTCGGGGATGTCCGTCGCGTTGAAGACCATGAACGACACCTTGGACTTGGCTACCGCGATGACGGCAGCGTAATGGCCGTTCTTCAAGTAGTGCGGCTTGCCGTACTGAAGCCGCTCCTCGACACCTGGAACAGTTTCGCCGATCATGGCACGCAGTTTTTCGCACACGTCGATCTGCCACGGCTGCGTCTTGTTGATGTACTCGGTGACATCGTTGTTCACGGCGATCCCCTTCATGGTGCTCAGTTGATGTCGCGTCTGTGGTGGACGAGGGTGCGGCGCCGCCGCGCTCTCACCCTTCACCGCTCGGGACCCCGGGCTCCTGACCCCACCCGGCGAGCTTCTCCCCGGCCGGAGCGTAGGCCAGCACGACCACTCCCGAATCAAACGCCTGCGTGCCGACCCCTAGCGCAGCTCGCCATCCCACCGCGAGATCTTCAACGAGTGCCCTCTGGGTCGGACTGTCCGACGAGCGATCAGCACGGCGGCGCCCGCGGCCGCCGCCCAGACGCTCAACCGCACCGGCCAGGCCATCGCGCTCTCCGGCGGCGGGGGCAGCAGCACCATCTGCAGCGCCGCACCGGCGGGAACAAGTAGGACAGCGAGCGTTCCGACCGGACCAGAACGTTGGATCAACGCCCCGGCAGCCCCGAGCAGAGGGCCGAGACACACGCTAGCGATCAGCCAGTATTGGGTCGCCCCACCCCACCAGGTGTCGCCGTCGAAAATCACGTCCACGCCGTAGTAGGCGATGGTGGCGGAGATCAGCGTGCAGCCGCCCGCCACGGCGCCGCGCAGCATCCCCGCCGCCAGTCGTACGCTCTGACTCACCAGCCAGCCCACCAGCACGGCCATCGCCGCCCAGGCCCATCCGGCGTCGAGGATGAGGCTGGCGAACTCCGCGGCCTGTGACCAGCCGCCCCGCTCAGCACGCGCGGTGCCGACCTCGCCCAGCAGCACCGGCACATGGTTGACGATCGAGTCGACGGCGCCCAGCGCCACCCCGGCGGCCGGACCGACCACCACCCACCACGGCCCATCACGCCACGAGATCATCGCAATCATTGTGCCGCAACCAACCCTGCGCAACCCCGCGTCGCACGGTCGCTGGCAACTCTCGGCAGGTCAGTGTCTGGCCAGGGACGCTTCACGAGCGGGTCGAAGCATGCGGTGGTGCAGGCGCGCCGCCGCCTCCTGGTCGGTGATCTGACGTAGTGCGAGCCAGGCGACCCCGACGTGAAGCACGAGAAGAGCAAGTACGGCGACCCGAGCGGTCCGTCGTCGGGTGAGGGCAAGCACGTGTGGCGGGCACGGCACTGGACGCAGGGATCCGAGCCAGGCAGGACCCAGCAGTGGGAGGACCTCGGCCGCTGCTGAGCGGCCACTGGAACGAGGTACCGACGGCCGCTCACCACGCACGGCGAGCGGCCGTCGGAGGTTTCGGTACGCCCGGCTACCGGTGCCGACCTCTCGCCCTCCATACCCGGGGCATTCTCAAGGGCCCAGCCCCGGACATCTGAACCCTCAGGCCGCTCCGGCGCTCATCGCGATCTCGCCGTTCATGCCGGCTGGGTAGAAGCCACCCGAAGCCACCGGGGTGGGGCTCAAGTACGCGATGTTCAAAATGGACTGGGCCGATCGGCCGTAGCACATCCCGTTTTCATCAGTGGGGATGAAGTTCGGGTCCGCCGCCGTGCCGACACCCTGGTCGTCATCCGCCGGACCATCAAGACTGTTGCGGGCGTCGGAGATCTTCTGTACCGAGTCAAATACCGTGTCGTTGGCGAGTCCGGCGCTGTAGAGCGCGGACCGGACAATCCCCGCGTGGTATGCCTCGGTGGCCAGCAGGCCGGCTGCCGCATCAAGGTACGTCTTGTTGGACAGCAGTGACGCGGAACCTTTGAACGCCGACACTCCGACGTCTTCGAAGAGGAACGCCGCAAACAGGAAGTTGAGGTCGTTCGCGTACGGGTCAAAGCTCTCGCCTTGCTTGACCAGACCAGCGGCAGTTGCCGCCGCAGTGAAGCTCGCGTCCAACGAAATTGCGGGACGAGCAACGGCGGCATTGCCGAGCGCGGATCGCAAGAAGGCGACGTGCTGCATCTCGTCGGAGGCGATTTCCTTCGCGAACCTCTGCACGAAGTTGCTGCTGAAGTTGACGGAACGTCCACCGGACACCTCGCCGCGCGTCCCGGTGCCGGTGGTCATCTCGTCAGGAAGTCCGGATCCCGTCGTCGCACGGAGATAGAATTCCGCTTCGAGATATTCGAGATTGAGCGCGAAGTTGAGGATAGCCGCGTCGCTTGGCGAGCCACCACCCGCCGGGTCGGCACTGCACACCCCTGGATCCACCAAAGCCGCGAGCCTTCGCCGATCCGTTTCGGATTCCGCACTGCGTGACACCGCTTCTGAGATGAACCAGTTGTCCATGCCGCCTCCGTCTTGGTGCATCCAGGTCCTAGCTGTCCGTGACGGCCGACCTGACTGGAATGGATGACCTCACGTTAGTTGGGCGGACGAACCTCAGGAATTGTTTGCTGAAAGGCGGTACGGGGCGGATCGCACTTCGACTACGCTCCGCGCGGTCGACCCTGCACCGAGCGCAAACAGTCGCCGACATACGCCGGGTGCTGCCCGGCTCCCAATGTCCGGATACTATCCATCGGCAGTTCTGGCCTCCCAGGCTCGCCCTGTCCTCTTCTTCTCGGCCAGCGCCTCAGCTCCCCTATCGTGGCGTCTGACCGGACCACGCGATGGCAGGGAACGACGCGGGCCGCTGAAGGTGCAGAAAGGCGAAATCATGCTCGAATGACGGGGCCGGGTATCAACTCACACGTGAGGCGCCATCGTGGGCATGGCACCCTCGGCGAGCTTGAGTCGCGTCCAAATGTTCATGTTGATGACTACGGCCACGATCTCCAGAATCTCCTCCGCCGTGAAGTGCGTGGTCATCCTCTCGTGTGCCTCTTGGACCCGGTTGTTGACAGTAGCGTCGGCGGCTCGGGTCAAGGCCTCGGTGTACGCCAGCGCGGCTCGCTCCTCCTCGGTGAACAGGTGCGTCTCCCACCACGCGCTGAGGGTCTCGACCTTGGACGGCGGAATTTCGGCGGTACGGGCGGCGGCGTGGTGCACCAGAAGGCAGTAGCTGCAATTGTTGATCTGCGCGACCCGTAGCCGCAGAAGCTGGGCCAGGGCCTGGTCCACCTGGAGTTTGGCGGTATGGCCGAAAGCTGCGGCCCCGGCGTTCGCCAGAGCCATGAGCTGCTCGTTCGACGTGGCGTTCAGTCGGACGTTCTGGATCCTGGTATCCAAGAGATGACTCCCTCTGGGTCACAATGAGAAGGGCACTGGGCGGGGAGCCGACGTCAGATTGGGCAGCCCCGAACCTGCTGCTCGCGTTGATGGTCAGCAGGTTCACCTGCGCCAGCGCCGGATGCCGGCGGCAGACGTTCGAGAGCAGGTGCCCAGTCTGATCCGGCGGGCCTACCTGACTCAGGAAGCGTATAGCTCGGGCGAGATCATCCGTGGGAATGCGCGCCGGTCCGCCCCCACTCGACCAACCGTCGCCTCCGCAGCGACCTCGCCCGAAGTGAGATCGACCGCTACGCAGCGGTAGGCGTGACAAAGCTGATCCAGCATTGCAAGCGGCGGCTGCCGGGTTTAAGTGTTGAACCCGGATCCTGCCGGATGTCGGGCGAACAAGATTGGCCCATGAGGCACGTATTCCGAGCCGGGCCACCCCTACACACCGGGAAGGGGAAGTCCACCAGAAGCGCTGCTGCCCGGGCGAACTCTCCAGCCGCACCCTTTGGACGCTAGAGTCCAGTAATGCTCACTGAGGAGGCGTCCGCCCAGAGAAGGTGCACCATAGCGATCGACGGAAGCTGCTGCCAGCCCACGCACCGCCGCCAGCCAGCTTGCAGACCCCCTCACGCCAGCCTATCCTGGACGCGATGGTCCAGTTAATACATCTCGCGTTGCGGGCGACCTCGTCCCCACCGCGGAGAATCTCATCATCGGGGCACTCGCTGACGTTGACGGCACGGGCGGGGACCACATCAACATTTACCGACCGAGTGGAAGCACGGGTGGCAGCGGGATCGCGGCTGCTCGGCCATTTGGGGAGGGGCGCATGGCAGTGATCACACGCGGCTTCGGCGGCCGCAGACGCGACGACGCCGACCTCCCGCCTGGCCAGTACCGCACCGACGACTTCCCGGTACTGTCGGCGGGACCGACACCGCGCATCGACCTCGACGAGTGGGAGTTCGCCGTCGTCACCGAGACCGGCGAGCGGAGCACGTGGTCATGGGCGGAGTTCACCGCCCTTCCTGCCGACGAGCCGACCGTGGACATCCATTGCGTGACGCGCTGGTCGAAGTTCGGCACGAGCTGGCGAGGCGTCTCCGTGGACACGCTGCTGGCCGACGTCGACACCGCGGCCGAGTACGTCGTTGCCCACTCCTACGGCGGCTACACCACGAACATCCCGCTCGAGGGCCTTCTCGACGGCCAGGCCTGGGTGGCGTACGAGTTTGACGGCGAGCCGCTGGCTCCTGTGCACGGCGGGCCAGCTCGCCTCCTCGTTCCTCACCTGTACTTCTGGAAGAGCGCGAAATGGCTGCGCGCTCTGGAACTGCGTCTCGACGACGAGCCCGGGTTCTGGGAGACGGCCGGCTACCACAACGACGGTGACCCATGGCGCGAGCAGCGGTACCTGGAAGACTGACCTGGCAGCCGGCGATCGTCGCCGCCACCCGCGCGGAGACTGCGACGGCGCGGACCCTGGTCCTCGACGTTGACGGCTGGACAGGTCACGTGCCGGGCCAGCACGTCGACGTTCGGTTGACGGCTCCCGACGGCTACATGGCGCACCGCAGCTACTCGATCTCGTCCGCCCCGGGGCCCGGCCGGCTCGAGGTGACCGTCCAGGCGGTGACCGACGGCGAGGTCTCGCCTTATCTCGTCGACGTCGCAGAGCCAGGTGACCAACTCGAGATTCGTGGGCCGCTCGGAGGCTGGTTCGTACGCCGACTCGCCGATCGGCGCCCGGCGTTGTTGATCGGCGGCGGGTCGGGCGTGGCGCCCCTGATGTCGATGGTGCGTGCGGCGACGAATCCCACCAGGCTGCTCTACTCGACCCGATCCCCGTCCGATGCGCTGTTCTCTGCGGATCTTGCAACTGCAGAAGCCGCAGGCGGTGGTCGCGTCGCAGTCACAAAGGTCTACACCAGGGTCGCGCCTCCCGGCTGGCCGGCCCCACCTCGACGACTGGACGCGGATGCCCTGGCACAGGTCGCCTGGCCACGCGAGGCTGATGCTGTGGCGTTCGTTTGCGGGCCTACCGGATTCGTCGAGACCATGGCCGACCTCCTCGTCGACATCGGGCACGACCCCACGAACATCCGCACCGAACGGTTCGGACCCACCGGAGGATGAGCATGTTGACCGTCCATGTCGAAGCAGACGACGCACCCTGGGTCGACGGTAACGCCCTCGCCGGACCGCTCGGCGAGATCATGGGGACCGACCTGACCGTTGCCGAACTCACCTGCGCTGGCTGTCGGACGACCCGTCCGCTAGCCGCGATGCGCGTGTTCGACCGAGCGCCCGGCCTCGTCGCACGATGTCCCGGCTGCGAGGACGTCGTCATGCGCGTGGTGCGCATGACCGGGCGGGTCCTGGTTGACGTGCGTGGATCGCTCATCGTCAGCCTGCCGGTGCCGACTGCCTGAGCGCTGAGAATCCGGTCAGGTCGCTGACCAGAGACGAAATTGAGGGGACAACATGGCGGGCAACCCCGCGGAGATGATCACGCTGACCAATGCCCAGCAGGATGTGGGTGGCTCGAACCTGTCGGGAGTCAACGCGTCCGGCGCGGAAGACCTCGTCATCACCAACAACAGCGCGCTCGGCATCTACGAGGCCACGATTGCGGGCCGGACAGCCGCTGGGCTCGTCTACAGCCAGGTCGGGAATCGCCTCGTGCTGTTGGCGACATCCGTGCTCCCGGAGTTCCGGGGGAAGGGGATAGCCGCCAGGCTCATCGGCGGCGTCCTCGACGAGCTGCGCAGGCAGGGAAGGACTGCCAGCGTCACCTGTCCGTTCGCGACGGCATTCGTCCATGCTCATCCGGAATATGCCGACGTTCTGAAGGACGTCTCGCAACTGGGTGAAGGTGTTGCCCCGTCTACGCGACCCGTTAGCGCGGCGTCAGCCAGCGCGCCAGGAACTTCGGCGCGCGAGACGACGTAAGGCTTTGTCGCTCGTCGATGCGCACCATCAGCGGCAGGTGTGCGCACGGACCTCTGCGACCGCGTCGGCGAGGGCTTCCACTCCGTCGGTGATCAAGCGTTCGGTGAGGGTCGCGTAGCCGAAGATCAGCCCGCCGGGTCCGGCGTGGCGCAGCCGGTACCGGGAAACGCCTTGCACGACCAGTCCGCGCCGGGCGGCGGCGGCCACGACCGGAGCCTCGTCGAGGTCGTGCGGGAGCCAGGTGACGACGTGTTGGCCCGCCGCGACACCGACTGGTTCCAGGTCGGGCAGGCGTGCGCGCAGCGCGGCCAGGAGTGCGTCGCGGCGGCGGCGGTAGACCGGGCGCATGCGCCGTAGGTGCCGGTCGAACTCGCCGCGGGTGAGGAAGTCGGCGAAGGTCAGCTGGTCGATGACGGGAGAGCCGCGATCGGCCCGTACCTTGGCCGCCGTGATGTCGTCGACCAGATGTGACGGCGCGAGCAGCCACCCGAGGCGCAGCCCTGGCGCCAAGGTCTTGCTCGCTGTGCCGCAGTAGACGACGGAGTCGGGTGCCAGCCCCTGCATGGCGCCGACGGGCGAGCGGTCGTAGCGGTACTCCGCGTCGTAGTCGTCCTCGATCACCACGGCGCCGCGACGCTGCGCCCAGCCGATGACCCGGGCCCGCGCGGTGGCCGACAGGACGCCGCCGGTGGGCCACTGGTGCGAGGGCGTCAGCACGACGGCGTCCGCGTCGGTCCGTTCGAGCTTCTCGACGAGAATGCCGTCCGGCCCGACCGGGACGCCGATCACGTCCAGGCCGAGGGCGGCCGCGACGAGGCGGGCGTCGTCGTCCGCGGACGGGTCCTCGACGGCCACCCTGCGGGCGCCGCGCGCCGCGAGCACCTGGAGTATCAGCGCGACGCCTTGACCGTAGCCACTGCAGATCACGACGTTCTCCGGGCGGGCCGATGTGCCGCGGACCCGGCTGAGGTAGTCGATCAGGGCTGCGTGCAGTTCGGGTACGCCACGCCCGTCGAGGTAGGCGAAGCGTTCGTTCGGCGTGGTGGTGAGGACCGTTCGCACCGAACGCAGCCAGGCGGCCCGGGGGAATGACGCCACGTCGGTGCGGCCGTAGCCGAAGTCGATCCGGGCCGCCGGCCGGTCCCCGCCGCGCCGACCCGCCGACGGAGGAACCGGCTCGACCGCGACCTGGGTGTAGCCGCCCGCCCGACTGGTGAGGTAGCCCTCGGCGACGAGTTGCTGGTAGGCCTCGACCACGACGCCGCGTGAGACTCCCAGATCGGCTGCGATGGTGCGGGTGGGCGGCAGAGACGTTCCGAGACGCAACCGGCCGGCCCGGATGCTGCCCCGGATCGAGGCGGCAATCTGCCGGTGCAGCGGTTCGGCCGCCGACCGGTCGACATGGACGAGCAGGTCCTCCGCCGTGCTCGAATTGGTCCTGGTACGACCCATGGAATCGGACCTTACCGGGTGTACCGATTTCCGTCAGGCTCAGACGTATGACGACGACAAGTCCCCGCTTCGACGGCCGCCTCCTCACCCCGGGTGATCCGGGTTACGACGCGGCCCGCACCGTCTGGAACGCCATGGTTGACCGGCGCCCACGGATGATCGTGCAGGTCGCGAGCGTCGCCGACGTGGTGGCCGCGGTACGCCTGGCCCGCGAACTCGACCTGGAGATCGGGGTGCGCTGCGGCGGGCACAACGTGGCCGGCCTCGCCGTCCCCGCGAACGGCCTGATGATCGACCTGACCCCGTTGAACGGCGTTCGGGTCGACCCGATCCGGCGACGCGCCCGGGTCCAGGGCGGCGCGCTGCTCGGCGCACTCGACCGGGCGTCGCAGCCATACGGCCTCGCCACGACCGCCGGCAACGTCTCGCACACCGGGGTCGGCGGCCTGACCCTCGGCGGCGGTATGGGCTGGCTCGCCCGGCAACACGGGTTGGCCTGCGACAACGTCGTCTGCTACACGATGGTCACCGCGGACGGGGAGGTGGTGACCGCGAGCCGAACCGAGAACCCCGACCTCTACTGGGGCGTGCGCGGTGGGGGCGGCAACTTCGGCATCGTCACCGACTTCGACTTCCGACTGCACCACACCGGAACGCGGACCCTCGTCGCCGAGTTCGACTTCCGCGCCGAGGACGCCGTACCGGTGCTCGAAGGCTGGCGGGACCTCAATGCCGTCGCACCGCGGCAGGCGACGTTCACCGCCGACGTCCACAGCACGGCCAGGGGGCCTCTCGCCACCGTCGGCTTCGTATGGGTCGGCGACCCGGCACAGGGTCACCGGTTGCTGCCGGCACTGCGCGCGCTCGGCCGCCCGGTCGCCGAACGGGTCAGCACGCCGTCGTACCTGGAACTGCAGCAACGCGACGACACCGTCGGCGGCCACGCCTACCGCCGGTACTCCAGTGCGCACTACCTCCGGCAGTTCCCCACCGCCGCGATCGAGGCGTTCCTGCTGCGCGGCGCGTCGGACCTGCACACCGGCGCCCACCTGGCCAACGTCGGCCTACAGGCGCACGGCGGCGCCATCGCCGACGTCGCGGATGCCGACGCCTCGTTCAGCCACCGCGGCACCATGTTCGAGTTCGGCGCCGGCTCCCGCTGGACCGAGCCATCCGAAGACGACATCCGGATGGCGGCGGCTCGCAGTGCCGCAGCCACGCTCGACCCGTACGCCGACGGCGTCTACGTCAACTCGCTCGCCGCCGACGAGGGGCAACGCGGGGTACGCCGCGCCTACCCGGCCGCCAAGCTCGCCAGGCTCACCGCACTCAAGACGACCTGGGACCCGCACAATGTGTTCCACCTCAACCACAACATCCGGCCCCACAGCCAGTAACGCAGCCGGCTGCTCCTGCCCAGCCTGGTTACGGGCTGTTCGCGGCGTAGGAACGCGTCAGACCGGCCCGGCTACGAGCCCTGGCAATGCGGCTGCCGCAGGGGTCAGTCGTCGTCGCCCTTCTTCTTGTCGCGGTTCATGGCCAGGTCGAGGGCGAGGACGCTGCCGATGATGAGCAGCGGGTCGACGCCGGCGGTGACCTGCACGGCGTAGGTGTCCCGGATCGTCAGCCACCGCTTGGAGACCGAGGCCACCTCGGTGCCGCCGCGCTCGATCACGTACTCGTGGTCGAGCAGGTCACCCTTCATCTCCAGGTCGTCGGGCCCCGGCACGTCGATGGTGAACTTGTCGCGGAACGGCGTGAGCAGCTTCTTGCGGACCTCTGCGGCCTTCTCGCCACCAATCCGGATCTCGTACGTGGGACGCAACGCCACCAGGTGCCGGTGCAGCGTGGCGACCTCATTGCCGGACGCGTCCTCGATGACGACCTTGTTGCGGACGCTGAGCACCTTGCCGTCGACATGGAAGACCTTGGTGCCGTGCTCGTCGAGCACGTCGAAGTCGTCGCCGATCGAGAAGAACCGCTCCTTGATGACAAACATGCTGCGATTCTCCCCCACCGCGCACCGAAGTGCCGGCCGAGCACGGCCGGCCCTTACCGCCGCTCTCACCGGTCCGGTCAGGTGCGCCGGGCGATGAGGCGGGTAGAGCCGAGGGGACGGCCGGTGACCAGCATCGGAGTAGACCGCCATGCCGCTGCGGGTCCATTCTGGCAAGCTGTCCCAGTGATGTTCGGTGATCTATTGGACGACAGGTATCAGGTCGAGAGCCGTCTCGGTACTGGTGGCATGTCGGCCGTCTGGCGGGCGTGGGACCGGGTCCTCGAACGCGCGGTGGCCGTCAAGGTCCTGGCCGGCGCGCAAGCTACCGCCCGAGGCGCACGACAACGCATCCAGGCCGAGGCCCGGGCCGCAGCCGGCCTCTGGCACCCGCACGTGACGAGCGTGTACGACTACGGTGAGCACACCGACGCCACCGGCCGCCAGGTCTCGTACGTGGTGATGGAACTGCTGCCCGGCCAGACCCTGTCCCAGCGACTTGCCGCCGGTCCACTGCCGCCGGCCGCCGCGATGCGGACGTGCGCGCAGGTCGCCGAGGCGCTCGCCGCAGCGCATGATCGTCAGCTGGTGCACCGGGACATCAAGCCGTCCAACGTGATGCTGACACCGGCCGGTGTGAAGGTCGTCGATTTCGGTATCGCCACCACTGTCGGTCGGCCGGAACTGGAGGCGGACGGACAGCTGTTGGGCACCGCGGCCTACCTCGCGCCTGAACGGCTCGCCGGTGGCAATGTTCTGCCTGCCTCCGACGTCTACGCGCTCGGACTGTTGCTGTACCGAACGCTGACCAATGAGCTGCCGTGGTCGGCGGAGACCCCCACGCAGATGTTGACCGCTCACGTGTACGTCGATCCGGCACCGCTGCCTGACATCGAGGGAGTGTCCCCCGAGGTTCACCACCTCCTCGACCGCTGCCTCGCCAGGGACCCCGCGGATCGGCCGGACGCCGCGGAGGTGGCCACGGCCCTGCACGATCTGACCGATGACGCCGAACGGCGGGTGAAACAGGCGACGCAGCCCGCGCCCGTCTCGCCCGTGTCGACCCCGACCACCGCCGGTCCCTCCCCCGGTCGGCGTCGCCGCATCCCCAACGCCGTGTTGATCCCCGTTCTCGTGGTGACGGCAGGGACCATTTCGCTCCTGCTCCCCCAGTTCATACCCACCGATGGCAGATCGGGCGGGGTCGCCACACGTGACGGTGCCACCCCGCCCGACGCCGCCTTCGATGTGTCTGCCACTGAGGCACCTGCTCCATGGCAGCCGTCCGCGGAGCCCACACCAGTCTCACGACCGAGCCGTACGGTGACCGCACCTGGTGGGCCGACTGGACCGACCGCCAGAGCCGGTTCGACGGCCGGCCCTGGCCCTGCAACGTCACCCAGTGCCGAACAACCGGCGGGGCCGTCCAGCGCCGCGTCGACGCCGACGTCCTCGAATCCAGGTACACCCCTTCGGGCACTCGGCGGCGTGGTGACTGTGCTCTGCACCGGCGATCAGGTTCGCGTTGTCGACGTCGCTCCTGCCCCCGGCTACCGCCTCAAGGACTACAACGCCGGGCCCGTCAAGGAAATCCAGGTGGTGCTGCTGTCCGCAGGCAACAGGAGCGAGATCAGGGCGCGGTGTGACGACGGCACGCTGTTGCCGAAGATAAAGGAGAGCCGTCAGTGAGCGGGTGACGCGCGCTGTCGTGAGAGACGAGCCCTTTGGCAGCTCGACCAGCGTCTGGAGGGTCGCCACCGAGGGACAGTCGGCAACCCCGGCCGCCGTGGTAGCCACAGCGGGCGGCGCACTGGGGGTGTCAGTGGCCGCAGCAGCCGTGCCGCCAAACAGAATTCTCCAAAGCGACAGTTCAGCTAGGTGTTAATTCACGGTTCGATGTATGGTTTTCGGGTGGAGACGCTGACGCATGGGCAGGTCCTGGCCCGTTTCGGCCATGCCCTGTCCGACCCGGTTCGCGCCCGGCTCCTGCTCGCGCTGCGCGACGGGCCCGGTTATCCGGCAGAGCTCGCCGACCTGCTGGGCACCAGCCGGCAGAACCTCTCCAACCACCTGGCGTGCCTGCGCGGCTGCGGCCTCGTCGTCGCCGTGCCCGAAGGCCGCCGCAGCCGCTACGAACTCGCCGACGCCCGGCTCACGCACGCCCTCGGGGACCTGCTCGGTCTGGTCCTGGCCGTCGATCCAGCCGCCTGCCCGGCCGCCGAATCCGAGGCGTGCTGCTGATGAACACGCCACTTCCGCTGATGTCGGTTGGCCCGTCACCAGCCCGTCGCTCGATCCTGATCCGGCGGGTGCGCCTGTTCGTCGCCGCGACGATCACCTACAACGTGATCGAGGCGGTCATCGCCATCAGCGCCGGCAGGATCGCCTCCTCGACCGCGCTGATCGGGTTCGGGCTCGACTCCGTCATCGAGGTGGCCTCCGCCGCCGCCGTGGCCTGGCAGTTCTCCGGCCCCGACCATGAACGCCGGGAACGCGCAGCGCTGCGGATCATCGCGTTGTCGTTCTTCGCCCTCGCTGCCTACGTGTCCGTCGAATCGGTGCGCGCGCTCGTCGGCGTCGACCGCGCAGAACACTCCACGATCGGTCTGGTCCTGGCCGCGGTATCCCTGGCGGTGATGCCGGTCCTGTCGGCCGCACAACGCCGCGCGGGCCGCGAACTCGGGTCGGCGTCGGCCGTCGCGGACTCCAAGCAGACCCTGCTGTGCACGTACCTCTCGGCGGTGCTGCTGGTCGGGCTCGCGGTCAACTCGCTGTTCGGCTGGTGGTGGGCCGACCCGACCGCGGCTCTGATCATCGCCGCGGTCGCGGTCAAGGAAGGCCGCGAAGCCTGGCGCGGCGACGCCTGCTGCGCCCCCGGCGCCGCCCTGCGCTCCCCCGCCCACCGCAGCGACGCCAGCGGATGTGACGACGGGTGCTGCACCACCGACACCCGCCGAACGGGGGGCAAGCGCAGCACTGTGATCACGCAGGTTGTGCAGCGTGACGTAGACGACGACCACGCCGAACGTAGCGCCGACCTGTAGTCCCGGCCAGAACCAGCCGGGCAGCCGCACACCGGCTGAGCCACTCCGACTTAGGGTGTGGCTTCGCCAAGGACGAGGTGGTCGCGTTCGACGACCTGGTCGCGGCGCAGTCGATGTCGTGGCGGACGGCGGCGTGGGAGAGTTCCGCTTCAACGTCTGGCCTTGGCAGTAGGCGTACGAGGCCCGAAGCACCGAGGACGGCAATGCGATCCCTGACCTTCAGCGACGACAAGGACAACGAGCAGGAGTGGGTCCCCGGTGGCCCGACAGACGCCCTCGGCGCGTTCCTGGAGTTCATCGATCGGCATCGTGCGGACGACAACGCGTTGTTCTGCATCACGGATGAGCGCGACGAGGGACTGGTCCTCTGGCTCGACCACGGGATCGTCGCACGGGTCATCGGGGGGGCAGGATCCGCGCACAGAGTTCCGTCTCGTCAACGCCGGCGACTTTCGCAAACTCGCGTTCATGTTCATCCGCGGCGGCTTCGTCAAGCTCGGCCGGTACGGCCCATGGTGGCCTGACGTGCCCAGCGCCATGCGTGAACAGCTCCGATTCGATTTCGACAGGTCGGTACTCCGACGGACCCACCCGCGCGAACTGTGCCGTCGACTGGCCGTCCTGACCCACATCGACGGGCGCGAGCCGACGACGGTCGCGGGGTTCACGCACTATGGGTTCGGCGACGGCAGTGGTGACTCCGTCGACGGGTGGTTCGCCGCGGACGGTCGCGGCCTGGTGGTCACGTTTGACCGCGGGAGCCCGCTGGCCTCCATCGACGCCCAAGCGCGGGCCGCGCTGTACGACGGCGTGCCGCCTGACCTGCTCGCGCTGGTGCGGGACATGCCGCAGCCGGGCAGCACGATCCGCACCAGCTCACATCCGAACGGCGGCAGGCTCGTGGCCGGGACCGGCATCTTCACGTATTCGGGCCCCTGCATGATGTCCGAGGGCTTGCTGGTGCGGTTGCAGGAGGACCGGCTGGACGTCGAGGATGCCCAGGTCGGCAGGCTGCTGGAGCGCTTCCTCGCGTTGGAGGACTTCACGCCTACCGCAGTCGCGCAGGCAGCGCCATGGTGGAGCGACGATGACATCGCGCGCGGCTTCGCCGCGGCTGCGGCGCTGAGCGGCGAGCGGTCACTGACCGCGCCGCTCGACCGGGATGCCGTTGACCGCTTCTGTCGCATCTGGGCCGACTCGGGCTACAACGATCCCTGGGGTGTGCACTACGTCCTCTTCGATTGCCGCACGCTCGAGGAAGCGGGCGAGGCTCGCGACGAACTGCTGAGTCTGATCCAGGCCCTCGGGCTCGAGCGCGTCGACGCCCCGGCCGGAGCCGGCAGCGGCGAAGTGTGGGTGCGCTCCGATCCCCGCATCGACGCCGAACTCGGGCACTGGGCGTGATCGTCGCGCGTTCCAAGGCGAGTGCTGGCAGGGCCAGCATGACGACCTGCGTCTCCTCCACCCGAGCGGCGCGGCGTGGCGACCAGCGCGGTGGTTCTCGTGCCGGAAGCGCCTGATCCCAGCTCGGTTCGCGGGCGAGCTCTGGTGGCACGTCGATGCGCTGGGTGGGCCGGCGGACGGCGAACAGGTCGAGATCTCGCGGAGCCTTGCCGCCGGCAGAGCGCTGATCGCGGCCGGTCCTGATGGCGTGAGCAGCATGACGTTTCGCCTCGTCGGCGACGACGCGTATCCGCGTCCCGCCGCGCTGATCGCAGGACTGACCGTGGGCAGCGATCGCGAACAAGCGCCGACGATCCTGGGCGACCCGGTGCAGGCGACCTCTGACGAGTTCGTCGTGGAGGGGGTTCGGATACGGCTCGGCTACGCCGCCGACGGCCTCGTCGAGATCTCACTGGAGCGCCCCGATTCCTAGCCGGGGCCTGCCAACCTAGCCGGCGGGGGCGTCGCGAATGGCGAGCGCGGCCTGGACGAGCGCGGCGTGAGTCAGTGTCTGGGGATAGTTGCCGAGGTGAGCGCCGGTCGTCGGGTCCAACTCTTCGGCGTAGAGCCCGAGTGGGCTGGCGTGGTCGAGCATGGACTGGAACAGTTCGACCGCCTCGGTGCGGCGCCCGGTGCGGGCGAGGGCCTGCACCAGCCAGAACGAGCACGGCAGGAATGCGCCCTCGGTGCCGTGGAAGCCGTCACTGCCCGGCGGATAGCGGTAGAGCAGCGGACCCCCGGCGGAGAGCCGGTCCCGAACGGCATTGATGGTGCCCTGCACACGGGGCGACTCGACGCTGTCCATGTCCAGCAGCGGCAGGACGAGCAGGGCCGCGTCGAAGGCATCGGAGCCGTAGCTGCGGACGTAGCTGCCCGCCGTCGGGTTGAAGCCGGATGTCCGTACCTCGGCGGCGATGGCATCTCGTGCTTCCTGCCAACGTCGGCGTCGGCGGCCGGACAGGGGGTGGGTGTCGGCGATGCGCAGGGCTCGATCCAGGGCGAGCCACCCCATGAGCTTGGAATGCACGTGTTGGGCAGGTTCGCGTACCTCCCAGATGCCGGCGTCGGGCTCCTGCCAGTAACGGGCGACGATGTCGGCGAAGCCGCGTATCGCCCGCCATGTCTCGGTGTAGAGACGGTGCCCGGCCTGCACGAACGCCCAGGCGGCGTCGATCACCCAGCCGTAGCCGTCGAGTTGGTGTTGCCCGGCGGCGCCGTTGCCGACCCGTACCGGGACGCTGCCGAGATAGCC
Organism: Micromonospora saelicesensis; assembly: GCF_900091575.1. Lineage (GTDB taxonomy): Bacteria > Actinomycetota > Actinomycetes > Mycobacteriales > Micromonosporaceae > Micromonospora > Micromonospora saelicesensis. The sequence continues at coordinate 428,037 of NZ_FMCR01000005.1, read as the reverse complement.
CGGCCAGCCGGGCAGCTCCCGTTCGGCGGGCACCCGGCGCCCATGAAGGGTGAGCAGCGCCGGTAGGCGTGGCCGCTGTAGCCGGCTGGCGTGCAGCAGCCAGGCGAGGAAACCCTGTGCCTCGTCGGGCTTGCCGACGCTGAGGAAGGCGCTGACGCCGATGCTGGCGTCTCGAGGCCAGACATAGCGGTAGTCCCAGTTCCGTACCCCACCGGGATCCTCCGGCAGAGACGTGGTGGGTGCGGCCACCGGGGCACGTGAAGGCGAGTACGTCAGTAGCCGCAGGGTCAGCAGGCTTCGAACGACGTATTCCCGGAAAGGCAGCGACCGGTCGATCTCCGCAGTCCAGTCCCGCCAGCGGTCCTCGTCCTCGGTCAGGAGGTCCCAGGCCGCTGCCGGGTCGACGTGGATCAGCGGTTCGCGGTGCGCCACGGCAAGCACGAGGGTGACCGGACGGCCCGGGCTGACCGTGATCGAGGTGGGGCGGCCTGGCTCGATGGAGAGCCGCGGCGCGCTGCCCAGGGAGACCGCGAGCGACCCCCACTGACACACCAGCGCCTGGCGGCGGTGCTGGACCCGTGGCCGGCGGTGCCGTACACCGAAGCGGGGGTCGAACTGGACGACGGCGTCGACCGCCGAATCATCGGTCGACAGGCGCCGCACGATCAGTGTCGTGGGCAGCAGGCGACCACTGACCTCGGCCACCATCCCCTCCGTGAGGGTGAGCCGTCCGCCGCGTACCTCCCACGTCGTCTCCAGGGTGGCGGTGTGCCGCCGGTAGCGCCGTTCGACGACCGTGGCCGGTTGGGCCGGGCCGAGCCGGAACGTCCCCGCATCGGGGCCCCCGACCAGCCGGCCGAACAGGGGCTCGCCGTCGAAGCGGGGCACGCAGAGCCAGTCGATCCCGCCGTCACCGTCGACGAGAGCCGCGGTGCGGGTGTCACCCAGCAGCCCGTAGTCGCTGATCGGCGCCAGGGGCCGGGGAGGCGTCCTCTCGTATCCACCGGTCATGGTGATCGCTTCCCGACGAGTCGCGGGACGAGGGTCAGTGGGCCCGAAGAAGCAGCCCGAGGACCACCCCGTAGAAGACGTGTACGACAGCCACGACCGCTGGAGTCTGGATGCCGTAGTTGACGCCGAACAGGCCGGGCGGCTCCAGCACGGCCGTGCTGGCCGGACCTGCCCGTTGGGAGGCCATGCGCGGGTGGACCCCCGGAAGCAGCGGCAGGAGGACCGTCAGCGCGATTCCGACGTGGACGGTCCCGAGCAGTGCACCGATCCACCACGTGGCGCGGTGCAGCAGGGCGAAGGTGGCCGCGTAGCCGAGAGCGAAGCCCTGACCGGCGCAGAGGTGGATGAAAAAACCGACGACTCGGGCCCGGTCGGGGTCCTCGGTGACCAGCGTCCCGAGTACCAGGGGAAAGTCGAGGCGGGTGAGGCCGGCCAGTTGAGCGGTGATCAGCGCGGCGGTCAGCACCGCGGTGGCGACCAACCCGAACAACGCCCATCCGGCCCAGTCCATCTCAGCCGTGCTGGACGTCGCGCGCGTCGGCGGCGCCGGTCGGCACGCGGCACCGCGACGTCTTCTCGGTCATGGATCCGCCCTTCGGCTGGACAACGTGAAGGTCTGTGGTCCGGATCCGGACGGCGCACGGCGCTGGAAACGCCGGCTTTTCACCATAAGCCACCGAACTGTCCGGTCGAGTGGAATCCTCGGATGGCACCTCACCGGGTCGTCGGTGTGGTCGCCTTCGCCTCGTCGCCGCCAGCGAGGCCGCGCATCGGATCATGTCGGGACCCAGGACGTCGAGGATCGCCAGCGCGACGTCGGACTCGTCCCACCACGCCGTCCACTGCGGAAGCCGACCGCCGGTCACCTTGGGGCGTAGAAAGTCCAACAGCTCTGGTGGCGCGACAGGCGTCGGTCCGACAGGCGACGGCAGCGCCGCATCAACGAACAGGCAGCCGACGGACTATGCACGAGGACGTAGGCGGCATTCATGACCACACCCTTTACGATTCGGCCCGCGGGCCGCCACCCCACTCGTCACGCTGACCGCGAACAACGGACTGTGACTCCGTCGACCAGTTCGCGAAGGATGTCGGTGTCTCCGGCATGCCGGGTGGTTTCGCCGGTCATGTGAGCCAGCACCCAGCGAAGCGTGCGGGCTCCTCACTCACGGGCCGCGCGGTAGGCAAAGAAGTAGCCTGGTCAGCCGGAGCGACACCCGGCGCGCCTGAGGGGGTACCAGCAGTACGCGCCCGACAGAGACTCGCAGCGCCGCCACGGCTGTGGCGAGCTGCACGTAGGTCAGCATCACGTCACCGGAGGACATCATCTTCACCGTCAACGCCATCGCCGCGCCTTCTGCCACCGAACCGCTCGTGCGTACCACGATCGAACGGCGGGACCTGGGCCCGCACGATGTTCTCATCGAAATCCGCTACGCCGGCATCTGCCACTCGGACATCCACACCGTGCGCGGCGACTGGGGCAAGGTTCCCTACCCGCTCACCGTCGGCCACGAGATCGTCGGCCGGATCACCGAGGTCGGCGCCGACGTCACCCGCCACGCGGTCGGCGACCGTGCTGGTGTGGGCTGCATGGTCAACTCGTGTCGCGAGTGCGAGAACTGCCGCACCGGAAACGAGCAGTACTGCCTCAAGGGCAACACCCAGACGTACGCGGGCGTCGACCGGGACGGCACCGTGACCCAGGGCGGTTACTCGACCCACGTCGTCGTGAACGAGGACTTCGTGCTGCGGGTGCCGGAAAGCATCCCGTACGAGGCGGCCGCGCCGATGCTGTGCGCGGGCATCACCACGTACTCTCCGTTGGCGCACTGGAACGCCGGTCCCGGCAAGAAGGTCGCCGTGGTGGGCCTGGGTGGCCTGGGCCACATGGCCGTCAAGATCGCCGCGGCGATGGGCGCCGAGGTGACCGTGCTGTCACAGACGCTGGGCAAGAAGGACGACGGCCTGCGCTTCGGAGCCGAGCACTACTACGCCACCAAGGACCCGGCGACGTTCGAGGCGCTCAAGAACAGCTTCGACCTGATCATCAACACGGTCAGCGCACCGATCGACATGGCCAGCTACCTCGGCCTGCTACGTCTGGACGGCACGCTTGTCAGCGTGGGCGCCCCGCCGGAGCCGCTGCCGGTGCCCGTCTTCGCGTTGTTCGGCAATCGACGCTCGTTCGCCGGCTCCAGCATCGGCAGCATCGCCGAGACGCAGGAGATGCTGGACTTCTGCGCCGAGCGCGGCATCGCTCCCGAGGTCGAAGTCATCGGCGCCGAGGCAGTCAACGACGCGTACGAGCGCGTGCTCGCCTCGGACGTGCGCTACCGGTTCGTCATCGACATCGACACCCTTCGCTGATCTTCTCCCGGGTGCCAGGGCCCGCCGAACGGCGGGCCCTGGCGCGGTCTCAGCCGTTGTCGATCAGACTGGCGATCTCGTTGTAGATCAGGTGCGCCTTCGCGCCCTGGTTGGACGGACAACCGCCGAGGTGGTGCAGGGCGATCACACGGTGGCTGGCGTTCAGCACGGGTGAACCCGAGTTGCCGCCCGAGGTGTCACAGCTGTAACTGATGTTCCAGGTGTTGTAGTTCGCGTTGCGGACGGCGCACGTCGCGCCGTTCTGGGTGTCCTCGTAGATCGACAGCCGCTTCGCAGTGCCGTCGCCGTGCCCGGGGACATAGATCCGGGTGCCGTTGCTGGTGGCGGTAGTTGCCAGGTACAGCGTGCCGAAACCCTGGATGGCGGCGAAGTTGTTGACCGAGTACAGGGTGTAGTCCAGCTGGCTGGAGCCGCCGCTGCTCACCCTGTAGAGGGTGGCACCGCTGACCTTGGTGCCGGCGCCGGGATTCGCGCCGCCGCAGGTCGCGCACTGGTAGTTGAACTGCATCTCGCTGCCACTCACGGCGGACTGCGTCGAGAAGCAGTGCTTGTTCGTCAGCATCCGGTTGGTGTTGCCGACCCGCCAGGTGGTGCACAGTCCACCGCCGCTGATCAGCAGCCGCGCCACCGCCCTGCCGCGGGCGTACTCGGTGGGGTGGCTGTTCTGGTAGCAGACCACGTCCCGGCGGGCGTCGGTGCTGCACACGGACTGGGTGGAGAAGTTGTGCGCGGCGATTTCCGTGCGGTCGTATCCGCGCCAGAACCGGTCAATGATGGCGGCGCTGCCACGTGAGGGGCGGCTGCTGTGCAGTGTCACCACGGCGGTGTCGCCCTCCACCGACATCGCCCAGAAACCCGGCTGCCCGTCGGTGGTGTAGTCCGAACCGGTCGCCCGGTTCAGGTGGCGGTCGTACCGGTAGCTCTCCTTGCCGTCGCGGCTCGACACGGTGACGTAGTCGCCTTGGGCGAGTCGCAGTGAGCTGAAGTGCACCTTGACGTAGGTGGCGCCGGGATGCTGAATGATCTGTGTCCCGCCGTTCGGGGCGTAGGACAGGGAGCTGGCGACGGTGCGGAGTTCACCGACCGTGGTCACCCCCTCTGCCGAAAACTGGTTCGATTCCGGTGCCCGCTCGGATTGTGGCGCGAGAGGGGCAACCGAGTACGCCTCGGCGGCGGGTACCGACAGTAGGCTCAGCCCAAGTGAGCAGGCAGCGAGCGCGACCGCCCCCGTTCGTAGGCGGCGCAGGGCATGTTTCATCTGTCGCTCCTTCTCAGGAATCAGCACCGAGACGTGCCTTCGGTCTTCATACCTGAGATCACGCAAGACATGTAATCCCATCTATGTCATAGCTGCCTGCCGCACTGCCTGCAGGACCGCAGGCAGCGTTGAACTGGTCGCCGGCGATCGCCAGTCGAAGCGCAAGCCAGCCGTGCTTCCACACCTCTTCCACGGCCCTTGCACCAGCCTTGCACCACGGCTCGGCAGGGTGTTCCTCAGAGGGAGCACGGTGCTCCTCGGGTATGTCGGGAGGCTCGGATGAGGGGAATCATCGAGGGCATGGGCGGCCGGTTGCTGGCCATGTTCGTGCCGAAGATCAATGCGTCGGCGGGCTGTGGCAGCTGGCCTTCGTGCTGGCAGTGCATCAGCCGGTGCGGACGGGCGCTGCCCTGCGACGCCTGCACCGTCGGCGAGATCGATCAGCCCGGCGAGTGGATCTACTGCAAGGGCTGCTGACAAATGAGGCTGCAGGGCGACTGACCGCTGTCACCATGCGGCTTTCCTGCCTCCGGCCGAGGTCGTGAAGCCAGATCTCCGATGTGGAATCCATGATCGGAATCGGCTGGTCGATCCTCGGCCGGGGTGGCCGGGCGTCAATGAGTCGAAGCGAAGGGAACACCAATGCACTATCTGGCCATCAGTGTGCGGTGCGCGATCGGGTTGGTATTCCTTGCGTCCTCGGTCGGCAAGTTGTGGGGACGGGGTGCGTTCCCCGCATTCGTCGCCTCCCTGCGCGGAGTCGGCCTGCTGCCGCGACGCCTGGTCCGTCCGGCCGCGATCGTCCTGGTGGTGGTGGAGGGTGCGCTGTGTGCGGCGTTGGCGGTGCCCACGGGGCTCGTTCCCAGCCTCGCGCTCGTCGGTGCGGCCCTGCTGCTGGGCATCTTCACGGTGGGCGTGGGAATCGCGGTACAACGGGGGACCGCGAGTACCTGCCGCTGCTTCGGTGCGACCGCCGAGAGGCTCGGCCGCAGGCACGTCGTCCGCAACATACTGCTCACCGGCCTGGCGACGGGCGGAGCCGTCGCGGCGGCCGCGTCACCGCCCGGCCCCCTCCGGCCGGCGGGGCTGGTGCTCGCTGGCTTCGTCGGCCTGCTGCTGGGCTTCCTGGCCACCAGATCCGACGACCTGGTGGCTCTGTTCCGCAGGGTCGACCACGATCCGCGACTTACGACCCCCAGTCGTTGACTACTCCTCAGGAGCAACAGATGACCATTCTTGTTTCGGCCGTTCTGATCGTGGGCCTGCTCAGTGCGGTGAACTTCCTACTCACCTTCGGCGTACTGAAGCGTCTCCGTGAGCACACGGCGCTGCTCTCGAACGAGGCCGGGCTCTCCGCCGAACTGGGCATCGCCGACCCGGTGGGTGACTTCGCTGCCCTCGACATCGATGGCGCACCAGTGCGCCGCGAGCTGCTGCTGGGGGAAACCTTCGTGGCCTTCGTCTCCACGTCCTGCGACTCCTGCCGGGAGAAACTGCCCGAACTCGTCGAGCACGCCCGGCGGGTGCCCGGCGGCCGGGAGCAGGTGCTCGCTGTCGTCGCGGCCGGAGCCGACGATGCCGATGCGTTCGTCGAGCGGCTCGCCGCTGTGGCGCGGGTCGTGGTCGAGCCGAAGGGCGGTCCCCTCAGCAACGCTTTCCGCGCCTTCACCTATCCCACCATGATGTGGGTCGGTCCGGACGACGCCGGCCGGGTGGTTCGGATCAAGCAAACGGCGCCGGCCCCGGCATGATCGGGTGGCGGACGCGGCGGAGCGTCATCGCGGCGGATGGCGGCCGCGGGTCGAGGGTGTTGGCACCACCGGCGCGGTCGGCACGCCGAATCCGTACGGCCTGCCTGCTGGTCGGCCGGGCCGCCCCGGTGACCCTGCTCGGGTACGTGGTGCTCATGCTCGGCGCCGGTGCGCTGCCCGTGCTGATTGCGTGGCTGACCAAGGGGATTCTGGACGGGATCGTCGGCGACGCGGCGCCGAAGACTCTGACCCAGATCGGATTGGCGCTCGCCGTCGCCGGCATGGTGGCGGGATCGACGCCGCACCTCACCCGATACCTGCGGGCGGAGTTGGACCGGTCGGTCGGCCTGCTCGCGCAGGAACGGTTGTTCACGGCAGTGGACCGCTTCGTCGGTCTCGACCGGTTCGAGGACCCCCACTTCCTGGATAGACTCCGGCTCGCCCAGCAGACCGGTGGCACCACCCCGAGCCAGGTCGTGGACGGTGTCCTCGGCACCGCCCGTACGGCGATCACCGTCACCGGGTTCCTCGGGTCGCTCTACCTGTTCAGTCCGATGCTGGCCGTGCTGGTGTTGGCGTCGGCGGTGCCGATGCTCGCGACCGAGATGCTGTTGGCCCGTTATCGGGCCGGGATGCAGTGGCGGATCGGGCCGGCGGAACGCCGCGAGTTTTTCTACAGCCAGTTGCTCTCCACCTCCGCAGCGGCAAAGGAGGTGCGACTGTTCGGCACCGGCGGCCATCTGCGGGCGCGGATGTTGGCCGACCGCCGGACGGTCAACCGGGCCAAGCACCTCAACGACCGCCGCGAACTGTTGGCGCAGACCGGCCTGGCGCTCGTGTCCGCGGTCGTCGCCGGTATCGGCCTGCTGCTGGCGGTCCGCGCCGCAGCGGCCGGTCGGATCACCATAGGTGAGGTCACTGTCTTCGTCGCGGCGGTCGCCGGCGTGCAGAACGCGTTGGCCACGCTGGCCGCGGAGATCGCCCGCGCGCACCACGCGTTGCTGATGTTCGACCACTACGTAGCGGTGACGACGAGTCCGCCCGACCTGCCCATCGCCTCGGTCGCACAACCGATCGACCAGCTGAGGCGTGGTATCGAGCTGCGGGACGTGTGGTTCCGTTACTCCGACGAGACGCCGTGGGTCCTGCGTGGGGTGAACCTGCGGATCCCGGCCGGCGCCACCCTCGCGGTCGTCGGGCTCAATGGCGCCGGCAAGTCGACACTGGTCAAGCTGTTGTGCAGGTTCCACGACCCCACCCGTGGACAGGTTCTCTGGGACGGGGTGGACATCCGCGAGGTTGATCCGGCCCAGCTGCGGCTCCGTATCGGCGCCGTCTTTCAGGACTACATGCACTACGACCTGACCGCAGCCGAGAACATCGCTCTGGGTGATCTCACCGCCCTTGGCGAGCGAGGACGGATCACCGCCGCCGCGCGTACGGCCGGCATTCATGACGTGCTGACCGCACTGCCGCACGGCTACGACACCCTGCTGTCCAGGATCTTCTACCAGGAGTCGGACAAGCAGGACCCGACCACCGGTGTGGTCCTCTCGGGTGGCCAGTGGCAACGGCTGGCGCTTGCCCGCGCCTTCCTGCGGGACCGACCGGACCTGCTGATCCTCGACGAGCCCTCGTCCGGGCTCGACGCCGCGGCCGAGGACGAGATCCACCACCGCCTGCTGCGGTACCGCGCGGGCCGGACCAGCGTGCTGATCTCCCATCGTCTGGGCACCCTCCGCGACGCCGACCTGATTGTCGTCATCGCCGACGGCGGCGTGACGGAACGAGGCACGCACGATTCGCTGATGGCGGCCGACGGCACCTACCGCCGGTTGTTCGATCTTCAGGCGTCCGGCTACGGCGAACACGCCGAGAGCGCGCTGGCGACGGAGGCGAGATGATCCGCGCTGTCACCTTCGTCGACGGGACCCCGCCGTACGAGTGGATGCTGATCTTCGGGTCGTTGGCTGCCCTGGCCGGCGCGGTCCTGCTCGGACGGTGCCTACTGACACGTCGTCTCGTCGCGGTGACCGTGTACGGCGCGAGCATGGAGCCGACCTACCGCGGCGGCGACCGGGTGCTGGTCCGGCGGGGCAGCATGCCGGCCACAGGACATGTGGTGGTCGTGGAGTATCCGACCCTCGACGGCACATGGCCGCTGCCGCCGTTGCGTGACGGCGCCTCGGCATCCGAGGTGGGCCGACGCCGTTGGTTGATCAAGAGGGTGGCGGCGGTGCCTGGTGATCCGGTACCCCGTGACCGGGTGCCAGCGCTGGCTGAGGAACGAGTACCGCCAGGCATGGTGGTGCTCCTGGGCGATAATCCAGACTCGAGCTTCGACTCACGGCGAATCGGTTACTTCGCCGGCGAGCGGATACTGGGGGCGGTTCTCAACGCCCGACGCTCGCCTTCGGCATGACCAACGGCCGGCAGACTTGTCCGGGTGAGTTCCAGCTTGGCCCGTACGGCCTCGGCACCGCCGATGCGCAGCTCGGTCATGATCGCGTACGCCCGTCCCCAACTGTTTGCGGCGGCCGCCATGTCACCCAGAGCATGGTGACAGTCACCGAGATGTGCCAGGGCCTCGGCTTCCTTGAAGCGATGCCCGACGTTCAGGCACAGTGCCTGCTCGTAGCACTCGACGGCGATGCCGTACTCGCCCAGGTGGTGGTAGGCGTAGCCGAGGGTGTCCCAGGTGTTCACCGCTCCGGCGTCATCACTCAGTTCGGCATGCAGCGACAGCGCCTGCCGGCAGTAACCGATGGCCTGCCGATAGTTGCCGACCTGTGCGTAATCCCAACCCACCGCGTTCAGTGCCCGGGCCTGACCGCTGCGGTCGCCACCTCGCCTGAACAGGTCGAGCGCGACCCGGTCGTGGTGTATCGCCGCTCGCCGATCACCCTGCAACTCATACAGCCAACCCAGGCTCAGGTGGTTGTACGCCTGGCCGATCGGATCCGCGACGTCGGCGAGGTCGGCCAGCGCCCGGTGCAGCTGATCCCGCGCCTGCTCGGGTCGCCCGAGCCCGGCGAGCGCGTGGGAGAGTTCCCTGCGGCACTGGGCCTGCGCCGACCGGTCGTCGAGGCGGGACGCCGCCGACAGGGCCAGGGATTGGGTGGTCAGAACGTCGTGCCAGTAGCTGCCCCGGCCAAGATAGGTCGCCGTCGCCCAGGCCAGCTGCCAGGCGTGCCGGTCGAGACCGGCTTGGGCAGCGCAATCGACCATGGCGATCAGCGTCTGGTGCTCCACTGTGAACCAGGCGAGGGGGTCGACCTCCGCGATGTCTTCGGGCGTCACGCCCTCCTCCGGTGCGACCACCGCAACCGGTGGCCGGTACGGCATCAGCACCCTGTCCGCCGCGACGGCCGAATGCAGGTAGTGGTCCAGCAACCGGCGCCGTGCAGCCTGCCGCTCGGGCTCGGCCTCGCTCAGTTCACCGGCGTAGGCCCGGAGCAGATCATGCAGGACGTAACGGCCCGGGACCCGTTCCTGAGTCAGGTGAGCACCGGTCAGTTCGGCGAGCATAGCGTTGGCCGTGCGCCGACTCAGACCGGCCAGGCTGGCAGCCGAGGCGGCGGTGAAATCCGGGCCCGGATGCAGGCCGAGCAGCCGAAACAGTCGACCGGCCGCCGGGGTCAGGGCCTGGTAGGACCAGGAGAACACAGCGCGTACGTCCACCGAAGAGTCGCTGTCGGTGAGCCGGTCCAGCACCCCGGCGCCGGCCAGGTCGCCAGCGAGGGATCGGAGGGTGAACTGAGGGTTGGCAGCGGCCCGGGCGGCTGCGATGGACAGTGCCAGCGGGAGGCCCGCACAGAGCCGGGCGATCTCGGAGACGGCCTCGGGTTCTTTCCCGGCGCGGTCGGTGCCGATTCGGTCGCGGACAAGTTGGCCGGCCTCCCCCTCGTCCAGCAGGCCCAGGGTGAGCGGGTGGGCGCCGTCGACGGCGATCAGGGATGACATCCGATTTCGACTGGTCACCACTGTCACGCACGTGGTCGAGCAGGGAAGCAGTGGCCGGACCTGGTCGGCGCTGTGAGCGTTGTCGAGCATGATCAGGATCCGTCGGTCCCGCAACTGGGCCTGATATCTGGCGATCTGTCCGTTGAGGTTGGTCGGAATCTGCTCCGGTGCCACGCCGAGGGCCTCGAGGAAGACGCGCAACACCTCGGTCGGCGCCAGCGCTGCGGCAGTGGCGTCGAAGCCGCGGAGGTTGGCATAGAGCTGCCCGTCGGAGAACCGAGGGGCCAGCCGGTGGGCCAGACGCAAACTCGAACTGGTCTTGCCGACCCCGGCCGGACCGAGGACCAGCAGAATCGCCGACCGCTGCTCGTCGCGGTCGGTCAGTCGGGCCTCCGCCCTGGAAAGTTCCTGCGCACGGCCGACGAAACACGGCACGTCCGGAGGCAGCATCCGGGGCACCGAAGGCCGACCGGCCGAACCGCCGACCGGTTGTCGCACCTCCCGCCGCAGGATGTCGCGCTGTAGGGCGTGCAGCTCCGATGCGTCGATGCCCCGGCGACCCAACAGCGCCAAGCCCTGCCGGCACACCTCCGCCGCCTCGTCAATCCGGCCGTCGCGGTAGAGGGTGAGAGCGAGCATGCAACGCAGGCCCTCGTCGTACGGATCCGCGGCCACCGCGCCGGTCAGGTCGCCCATCGCCTCGGCGTGCCGCCCCAACCCGTTGATCGCCTCCGCGTAGGTGAGCAACGCCGCACGGTGAACTGCCCGAAGTCGCGCGATTTCGGCCAACGCAAAAGGTTTGTCCGCGAGGTCTCCGTAGGGCTCGCCGTGCCAGTGGTCGAGCGCGGTACGCAGGATCGCGGCGGCCCGGTCGGCCTGCTCGGCATCGCCGAACGTCAGAAGTCGACGGCCCTCCCGGAGCGACTCCTCGAACTGGACGGCGTCGATGCACGCCGGGTCCAGGTCCAGCCGGTATCCCGCTGCGGTTCCGCGGCCGACCGTGGCGATGAGCCCCTTGTCACGCCGCCCCCGCTCACCCGGTTCGAGGGCACGCCGCAGGTGGGCGACATGGCTGCGGAGGGTGGCCCGCGCGGCGTCCGACACATCGTCGCCGGTCAGCAGTGTCGCCAGTCGCCGGCTCGGCACCGGCTTGCCGAGTTCCAACAGCAGGATGGCGAGCAGCGTGGTGAGCTGTGGACCCAGCGGGACCAGGACGCCGTCTCGGCGCAGCTGTATGGGGCCCAGTATGGAGACGTGCATCCGACCACTCGCCACATGGTCACTCACCGGCACACTCCCGGGTCACCGAGAGCGAATACGGTCGGGACCGTCGCACCTGTGGCCGGTCCGGCCGCCAACCGGAACAGGCCGATCAGCGCTACCTGAGTACGCAGCAGATCCACCTCAGCCATGGCCACAGTTCGATATAGATGAGGTGCATTGTATAGGCGTCGTTGAGCCGTCGGCACCATGCTGCCGACCGACCACCGGCAACTCACAGGAGATTCACATTCGGTCTTCCCGCCGTGCTTCCGCACGTCGAGGACGGAGGCCGGTGAGGCCATTATCATGCGAGCGTGGCTCACGTTGCCCAGGTCCGCAGGCCGTACCCGCTGCTCGTCGCCGCAGCGGTCCTGTTGGCACTCGGCGCGGCCACGGCCTGGGGAGTCGGCGACACGCTGGGGCTGAGCCACGCCCCCGCCGCCGTGCCGCGCGAGGACGCTGTCGCCGCGCCGACGCGGACGCCTGCGCCGGTCCCGCCGTTGGCGTCCCTCGTCGTACCCGACGAGCCGCGCATCAGGAAGGCCGCAGCCGCCGTCGCCGACGCGGTCGTCTTCCGCGGTTTACCCCGGCCGGTGCTCGTCCCGGCCGCGTCGAGGCCGGCCAGGTCCGCGACGGCCGCGCCGGGCACCGGCACGGCGCGCGCCGCGGCTCCGGACCTGTCGGCGGTGAGCACGCTGCGGGCGGGCGTGCTGGCCGCCCTCGGCGGGGCGCCGGAGTCGTACCGGCTCGACGTGCACGGCAACGAGCTGGCTGTCCAGGGTGGCGACGTCGCGGGCGTGGCAGCCGGGATGTACCGGGTGGCCGACCGGATCCGCTCCGGTGCCGAGGCGCTCCCCGCGGCGGACGCGGGTCGGGTGGTCATCCCCCGGCTCGGCCTGCGGCTGACCGATGCGGGTTCGGTGGGGCGCGAGCCCGACCCGGCCGTCTTCGCCGCCGGCGACGACTATGGCCTGAACACCGACGTGGTCGGGTCGGCGGTGCTGCCTCGCGCGCCGTGGGTGGACGCCGGCGCGGTGGCCCGCATCGACGCGCAGTTTCGGCAGTTCGTCGACCACTCGGTGGCACAGGGATTCAACGGAATCGTCGTGCCCGGCTTCCTGGAGTACGTCACGTTCGTGAAGGTCGGCGACGGGCGCGCGGTCTACCCGCCCGGAGACCCGCACGTCGACCGCGCGCGGGCGATGGTCGCGGCGTTCGGCCCTGTCTTCCGGTACGCCGAGGACATGGGCGTGCGGGTCTTTCTGCTGACCGACATGCTCGCGGTGTCGCCCCCGCTGGAGGCATACCTGACGCGGACCGTCGGCGGCCTCGACGTCGCCGACCCCCGGCTGTGGGCGGTTTACCAGGCCGGTCTGGCCGAGCTGTTCGAGAGCATGCCGTTCGTCGACGGCCTCATGGTCCGCGTCGGCGAGGGCGGCGAGGTGTACGCCGGAACCGGCTGGGACTACTCGTCGAGGCTCGCGGTCACCACGGAAACGTCGGTGCGCGCGATGCTGCGGGCGCTGCTGGACACCGCGGGCCCAGCCGGGAAGGAGATCATCTTCCGCACCTGGACGGTGGGCGTCGGTGCCGTCGGCGACCTGCACACCAACCCGGTGTCGTACGCGCAGGTCCTCGGCGGGCTCGACGATCCGCATCTGATCGTGTCCACCAAGTACACCCTGGGCGATTTCTACAGCCACCTACCGCTGAACACCACGCTGCTGGGCGGCAGGCACCGCCGCATCGTGGAGTTCCAGGCCCGGCGCGAGTTCGAGGCGTTCGGCTCGCTGCCCAACGACCTCGGCCCGCTTCACCGCCAGGCGCTGCGCGCATTCCTTGCGGCCAACCCGAACGTCGAGGGTGTCTGGAACTGGACCCAGGACGGCGGGCCGTTGCGCGCCGGGCCCATGTCGCTGTACCTGCGCGCAGGGTTCTGGCAGCTCTACGACCTCAACACGTACGCCGTCGGCCGCCTGGCCTGGGATCCGCACGCCGACCCGGCGCAGGTCACGGCGGACTGGGCGTACCGCACGTTCTCCGGCGACCCGGGCACCGTCGCCGCGATCGGGCAGGCCATGGCTCTGTCCCGGCAGGCGGTCACCAAGGGCCTCTACATCGGTCCGTACGCCGACCGGTCGGTGCGGGCGCTCGGGCTGGAACCGCCGCCCATGATGTGGATTTTCGAGTGGGACATCCCGACCGGGGACTCCGCGGCGCTCGACAGCATCTACGCGGTGACCGGCGGCCGCGTCGACGAGGCGATCGAGGAGGGCAGGCAGGCAGTCGTGCTGGCCCGGCGCATGCGCGACCTGGTCGCTGCGACCGAACCGGCGACCTGGCGGGACCCCGAGCTGCGCGGGCGCTTCGCCGCGACTCTCGACTACCAGGTCGACCTGTTCGAGACGCTGAGCGCGTACCGGGCCATGGTGCTGCGGCACGCGCAGTGGCTGGACACGGGTGCCCCGGCCGCCCGCCACGACTGGCGGCTGGCCGCAGCGGCGTACCACGACGCGCGCGACGCGCACCGGCAGCGCTACGGCGCCGACCTGGACCTGCCCGCGTACAACTTCACCGCCGCCGACCTCGGGGCGCAGCGCGCCGACCGGGACCCGGCGATGGCCTGGGCGGCCCGGGCGATGCTCGGGTCGATCCTGCTGGTGGTGCTGCTCGGCCTGTACGGGCGCGGGTTCGGCGCAGCCGCCGCGCGCGGGTTGCTGCTCGGCGCGCTCCGGCCGTGGCGGGTCGCCGCGCTGCCGACGCCCGTGACGCGGGCGGACCGGGTGTTGGTGTGGCTGGTCCCGGCCGTGGTGCTGGTGGCGAGCCGGCTCGTGTTGACCTGGTTCGCCGCGCCGGCGCACCTGCTGGTCACCCTCGGTGGGTGGGCGCTGTTCACCCTCGTCGTACGCCTCGTCGTCGGCCGCCGGGATCCGTTCCATCTGTGGGCCGTGGTCGGCGGCGTCGCGCTGCTGCGCAGCGTGCTGCTGCTGGCGGCGCTCGCCGGGCGAGGACCCGGCGGCTACTGGTTCGCCTTCTGGACTGCTCCGAGTCTGCGCGCGGCGTACGTCACCGTCGCGTTCGCGGCGTTCTGCTGGCTGTTCGTGGTCGTCGCCGTGGTCCTGCGGGACCGGTACGGTCTGCGCCGCCGAAGCGCCGTCGGGCTGACCCTCACCGCCGCTGGTGTGCCCCTCGGCGTGCTGTCCGCCCTGGTCTCGGTGGTGGGCCTGGAACGCGCGCTGACGGTGTGGAACGACCAGCTCGCGCTGCTGCCCTGGGGCCTGTCCCGCATCCTGGGCATCACCGTCCACCTCGGCATCCCCGCCCAACTCCCTGCGTACACGGCCGCCGCCGGAATCGCCCTGGCCGTCGCCGGCCTGCTCCTGTCACTCGGCCGCCACCGGCAGTCCGCCTGACCTCCCAACCCCCGACGCTCTCGGTCATCAGCCGATCGGACAACCGAGGGCGATGATCGGCTATTTCCATGTGCGACGAGCACCCTGCGACGCCTAGGAAGGAGGCATGACCAACGAGCGGACCGTTCCCCTGCTGCCGTGCGCATCCATTGACGACATCGAAACCTTCTATGGAGTTCTCGGTTTCCGCACCACCTACAAGCAACGCAAGCCCAACGCGTGTGTGGGGGTGCAGCGCGAAGACCTGCATCTGCAGTTCTTCGAGATCGCCGGATTCGACCCGGAGCAGTCCTACGGCTCTTGCCTCGTACTCACCACGGACATCGAGGGACTACATCGGGCATTCGCGGCCGGCATGCGCGCCGCGTACGGCAAAGTGCTGGTGTCCGGAACGCCGCGGATGACCCGGCCCCGGGCGCGGAAGAACGCCGACGGGTTGGGCGGATTCAGCGTCATCGACCCGGGCGGCAACTGGATCCGCGTCTTTCGGGACGCCGCCGCCGCGCCCATGCCGGCCGCCACGCCTGCCGGGCGGCTGGCCAAGGCCCTGGCGAATGCTGTCGTGCAGGCAGATTCCAGGGGAAGCGCCGAACAGGCCGTTCGGATCCTCGACAGCGCGTTGGCCCGCCCGCACGCCGACGACGACCCGGTCGAGCAGGTAGAGGTCCTGGTCTACCGCGCCGAACTCGCGATGGTGCTGCGCGATCCAAAGACTGCGGCCGAGATGCTGGCCCGTGCCCGGTCCGTCACGCTCACGCAAGACCAATCCGA
Source organism: Micromonospora saelicesensis (assembly GCF_900091575.1). Lineage (GTDB taxonomy): Bacteria > Actinomycetota > Actinomycetes > Mycobacteriales > Micromonosporaceae > Micromonospora > Micromonospora saelicesensis. The sequence continues at coordinate 412,216 of NZ_FMCR01000005.1, read as the reverse complement.
AAGGGCGTCACCCGCGTTCGACAACGCCGCCGACCTCGCAGCAGCACTGCGGTAACTCACCATTCTCCACCGACAGCAGGACCGGCCCGTCAGCCCTCGGTGGGCGTTCGGCGGGCACCGACAGGCCAGAGGATCGTGGTCGGGACGCCGTGGTGCCGCGCCCAGTCGATGGTCCGGTCCGTCGACGCGGGGTGACGGCCAGGTTTGCCGTCCCACACCGCCACGAGTCGCTGCACCCGTCGGACCAGCTCCCGGTTGGCAACCACGTAGGCGGCGGTGTCCGAGCGGTCGTAACCGGTGTGGACAACCGCTGCCGCCCGGTCGAGCAGCTCGTCGAAGGCCAGCCGATTCTCCGGCCTGATCACCGCGACCCGGTAGTCGCGGGCCGGCAGGATCACCTCGTAGGTGCCGCCCAGATCGAGGATCGTGCGCGCGAAGACCTGGTCTGCGCCGGCCGCCAGGCAGGTCACGCCGTGCACGGGCCGGTCGCTGATCCGGCCCAACTCGACGCGGAGAGCGTCGGCGACGAGCAGCTCGGTGTCGCGGGTCAGGTTGATGTGCCCGGTCACGCCGACGCGGACCGGGGCGAGGTCAGGCGGCATCCCTCGGGCCTCTCCGCTGCGCGGGCACCGGGGGTGCCAGCCGGATCAGCTCGAACCCGCTGTCGGACAGCACGTCAGGCAGTGCCCGGATCCCCTCGCGATTCTGCTCCTGCACGTCGGACGGCAGTTCGTCCCACGGCCGCAGGGCGGGATGTCGCCGCTGGACGTCATCACGCGGGTCGCCGTACGTCCACCCGTCCCCGCGCCGTTCCCGGCACCACCGGTCGTGCTCCAGTTGGGCGAGTTCCTCGATCCGGTCGTCGATGGCCTGCCCGGCGGCGGAGGCGTCACCGGTGCCACCGTGCCGGGGCGCCACGACACAACCGAGATCCAACAGCTTGGCGGCGATGTCCTGCACGTGGGCCCGGTTGGCCCGCCGCAACGACTCGGGTAGTCGTGACCAGTCCACCATCGCCGGGGCATCGCCGAGTCGTACCCCGGCGCGCTGCTGGGCCTGGACGTACCGCTCGTGGATCAGCCGGGCCAGCCGCTCGGTGAGGTCCTCGGCGATCAGCCGGGCGTCGCAGGCGTGGGTGAGCACCGGATAGAGGCGGAGTTTGCCGTGCACCTCGTCGAGCAGGTCGTGACGGGAGTCGCCGTGGAAGGCCGCGGCGAGCGCCGCCTGCCGGTAGACCGGCACGAACACGGCACTCTCGGCGCCCTGCCACAGGGCGGGCGTGTCCAGCACGAACTGCAGGCCGCTGATCTCGTCCGGTGCGCAGACGTAGATGCGGTCGTAGCCGTCGCGGCCGAGACCGACGACACCGTCGAGATCCAGGTCGTACGCGGTCAACTGGCAGACGGTGGCCAGGAACGGGTAACGCGACGACGCCAGAGCGATCTCGGTGCCGGCATCCGGTGCCACGACGTCCACCCGCAGGGGTGGCACCGCGTGGCCCCCCGGGGTGTCGGCTCGGGATGCGCGCCAGTGCCGGGCGGTCTCCACCAGGAGAGCCCGGCGGAAGGTGCCGGTGCCCGCGATGAGGATCCTGGTTGGTTGGTCTCCCCCGCTGGGCAGCGGGTGGTGCCGGTGCAGTGCGCGTGCGGCGACGTCGTCGACGTGGAAGTAGTCCAGCCGCAGCCGGCTGGACCCGGCGGCACCGAGTCGTCGGGCCTGCAGGGACAGACACATCTCCGAGTCGTGAACCAGGATGTAGACCCGCGGTGGTTGCCGTCGGTCCTGGATGAGCCGGTTGGCGGTGTTGGCGATCGCGTGGTTGCGGTCGTCGTCCTCGCTGCAGGCGTAGATGGTGTGGGCTCGGGGCAGACCGGCGCCGCGCAACACCTCGGGGCTGGTCGGGTCGCCGACCACGCCGAGGTACCGGCGCCACCGGTACTCCAGCGGCCCGAACGGTTCGGAGCGCACCACCACCACACGTTCACCGTCGGCGAAGAGCCGGTCGGCGAGCATGTGGGCGAACTGGGAGTCGCCGCAGACCAGGACGTGGCCACGTGCCCGCCGGGCGCGCAGGCGGCGAGTCTCGGCGGCCAGCAGCAGCCGGCTGGCCTCGGCCACGGCGAGGAGCGTGAACAGCGGGGCGGCGAACCGGGCGACCTGCAGCTGCCACGGGTAGGGGCCGGCGTCCTGGAAGGGTTCGGCGCCGAAGACGAAGAGTTGCAGGTCGTAGTAGAGAACGTCGTACGGATCGTGGGCGACGCCCGGTCGGGCCTGGAGCAGGCGCTCGAAGCCGACATAGCCGAGGACGAGAGCGGCCAGCCCGATCACTCCGAAGAGGACTCGCAGACTCCAGCCGACCGGGCGGGACGAGCCGGCGACGGGATCCGTCATGAGCTCATGGTATTTGACGAGGTCGATCGGATCGTCGCTTGACGCGCACGCGCGTGCACCTACGGCTCCGGCTCGATCACGGAAAGTCGTCGGGTCGGGTGTCGGGCAGCGTGGCCAGCAGTTGCCCGGCCAGCCGCCGCACCGCGCCGTCATCCTCCTGATGCGCGAGCCGCACGAGCACCTCCCGGGTCCGGGTGTCCCTGTCGTAGTGACGGGTCAACGCGAGCAGCGCGGTCCGGCGGATCTCCCAGTCGTCGTCGTCAGCCAGCCGCAGCAGCAGGTCCCGTACCCCCGTGCGGCCGGCCAGGCTGGCGCCCAGCTGCTCCACGGCCCGGCGGCGAACCTCCAGGGCCGGATCGTCGCGGACCAGCCCGACCAGCAGCACCTGAACCTCCGGGTCGGCGCCGAAGTGCTCGCCGAGCGCGGCGGCGATGCGGGCGCGGATCGCCGGGTCCTGGTCCGACAGACGGCGCATGAGCCGCAGCGTCACCGCCATGGACGCCGAGCCCTGCTCGGTCAGACAACGCACGGCCGCATCGAACACGGTCGGGTCGGTGTCGGACTCGACGCATTCCAGCAGCACGTCGGTCACCAGTTCCGGGCTCCCGTACGCGCAGAGGGTCTGCACGGCGGCCAACCGGATGCCGACGTAGCTGTCTCGGCGGGCCCGCCGGCACAGTGTCTCCATCAGGCCCGGGGCGTCGCCGTGGCGGGCGAGCGCCTGGGCGGCGGCGCACAGCACGTTCGGGTCGGGGTCCCGACTGACCTGCTCGGCAAGGCACTCCCGCACCTCAAGGTCCGGTGGGTCGGCGAGACGGGCCAGGCTACGGGTGACCCGCAGCCGGACGATCGGGTCCCGCTCCTGGGAGGCGCGGCTGATGAGCAGATCCCGGGTCGCGTGGCCGAACAGCGGTCGCCCGGTGAGCAGGTCGACCGCGGCGAGCCGGACGCTCGCGGTCGGATCGCGTCGAGCGCTCTCCAGCAGCAGTTCCCCGGTGCGGTGGTCGGGGTAGGCCTCGGCCAGCGCGCGCACCGCGGCGAGGCGTACCGTCGCATCCTCGTCGACGTGAGCCGAGCGGGCCACCACGGTCCACCCGGTGTCGTCGGCGCGGTCCCGGTCGATCAGAGCGGTGACCGCGGCGGCCCGCACGGAGGACTCCTCGTCCTGCTCGATCTGATCGATCAGCCGGGCCCGGCAGCGCCCCTCCGGGTCGGGTACGAGCGCCAACCGCTGCACGGCGACCACGCGGACCCGCGCGGACGTGTCCGAGCAGGCCAGCTTCAGCAACAGCTCGGTGCTCTCCGGGCTGGGTCGCTCGGGCAGCAGTTGGGTCAGAATGCAGCGTCGGACCTCGTCCGGGGAATCGCCGGTGACCCGCTGCAACGCCGTGGTTCGTGCGGTCTCGGCGTACTCCGGCAGAACCAGCAGACCCTTCAGCACGCACTGCACCACACCGGGGTCGGTGTCGGTGGCCAGCAGCCGTTGCATCGTCTCGGGTGCGTCCGGCAGGTCGGCGCAACGCGCGGTGAGCACTGCGGCGGCGGCTCGCCGTACCGCGACGGCGGTGTCCCCGGTGGCCCTGGCCAACACCTGACGGACGTCGTCGGAGAGTTCGGACCGGGTCCCGAGGGACTGCACGGCCAGCGCCCGCACCGCGAGATCAGGGGATTTGGCGAGGTCGCGCAGTACGTCCACGAGGTCGAGGTCGGCGCCGAAGTGGGCGACCAGCGCGCGGACGGCGGCCTGCCGCACCGCGGTGGAGACCTCGGCCTGCGCCTGGGCGAGCAGGATGTCCCGGCATCGGTGACTGCTGCCGCCGGTGGCCTCGAGGCGGCCGGCGGCCTCGGCCAGCCCGGCGACCAGGGTGAGGTGGGCCTGCCGCTCGCGGCCCTGCCCCAGCTCCCGGACGAGCAGGTCCTCCATCTGCTCCTCGGCGGTGGACAGCACCGCCGCGATCCGGGTGGCGAAGGGAGAGCCGGATCGCCAACTGGTCCGGACCCCACGGCGGCGGTACCAGTGCAGGAAGATCTCCCGGCCGGGCCAACTGGGGCCGAGCGCCCGGATCGAGGACAGCAGCTCCTGCTCGGTGAGATCCACCAGGTTCGGGTCGTCGGCGGAGATGCCATGCTCGATGAGACGCACGACCTGGCGCAGCACGGCGTCGCCCGCGCCGGCCAGTTCGGCGGGCTGCGGCGCCTCGGCCACGCACTGCGCCGCCAGCACCAGGTTCCACGGCGGCCCGGTCAGGTTCAGCGGCGGCCACGGTTGAGTGGCCTCGGTGGCGAGCAGGGTGACCAACTCGTTGGCGGTCTGGGCGGGCAGGGCGCTGGCGACCAGTCGAAGCACCTCCCGCCACGACGGATCGGCCCAGCGCTCGCGAAACAGCGAACGCAGACGATCGAGGTCCCAGGTCGGATCGTGCTCGCATCTGTCCACGATCTCTTCGGCACAGAAGAACTCCAGGAACGCGCGGTGCACGAACCCGAACAGTCGCAGTCCGTAACGTTCCAGGATGAAGCTTCGCTGCCGCAATTTGTCGATCATCGAGTAGGCCATGGCGAGCGCCCGCTCATTCTCAAAACCGTAGAACGCGACGAGGTGGTCCCGGAAGATGCGCGCCAGTTCGTCGGACTCAATGTAGTTTCCGGCGGGGCCGGACTCGCGGAACTGCATCCAATACGCCAGGTGACGCAGCAGCCGACGCTTCGCCTGCAGGTCCAGCGACGGCACGTCGCCGTGGCTCTCGCGCAGTTGCTTGGTCACATCCCACTCGGAAATCAGTACGTCGGTCACGTGCGCGTAGAGCCGGCGTCGGTTGCGGGGCAGCGGGTGACCCCGGCCGACGATCGCCATGAGCATCAGCAGCAGAGGGTTGCCGGCGATCTCGCGCATCGCTCGAGAACTGCCCACCACGTCGAGGATCTGCCGCCGCTGCCGCTCTGCCTCCGCAGCCGGCGTGGGCATCACATAGCGGTACCAGTTGCCGAGAAACCTCGCGATCTGCTCGTCGTCGAGATCCTCCAGCGTGAAGTGGTCGAAGCCTGCGTTGGCGAAGGTGTGCCGCTGGTAGCCGGCCGCCCGCGAAGTGACCACGGTCAGCACCCCCGGGTACTCGTTGGCGAACGTGGCGATCTGCGCGGCCACCTCTTCCCGCTGCGCGGGGTCGAACACCTCGTCGAGGCCGTCGAACAGGAACAGCGCCTGGCCGCCCTGGCGCAGGTACGCCTCCAGCACGTTCTGGTCGATACCGGCCAGCCCCTGCTGGTGGCGGTGGCCGACGTAGTCGAGCAAGCCGTCGCACCGGCCGTCCCCGTGATGGGTGGCGTAGGAGCGCAGCTCGATCAGGACGGGTAGGTACCGGTCCAGCGCGCTCAGTCGAGGCTCGACGCAGACCTCGGCCAGCGTCAGCGCCAGGTACCGCGCGGCCGCGGACTTGCCGGAGCCGGGGTCGCCGAGCAGCACGATCATGCGCCGGCCCGGGTCGGACACCACGTCGAACAACGACAGCTCGTCCTTGGCTGCGTACTCCTCCCAGAGCCGCTCCACCTCCTCCGGGTTGACCACCCCGGGCAGCCCGCCGACGTCGTCGCCCGGCGTGGACCCGGCCCAACGCCACCACGCCAGCGGCATCTCCGGTCGCGCGTCCTCGTGGACGCGGGGCTCCACGAACACCTTGGGCAGCCCGACGGTGAGGTAGCCGATGGTGGGACGCGGTGAGACCGCGTCCACCGAGACGGCCTGGTATCTCAGCGACAACTGCTTGTAGTACTGGTTGCGGACGGCCGTCGGCAGGTGGGTGTCCGGGTCGGCGGGCTCGCGCGCCGGGGACCTGCCACTGCGTACGTCGGCCAGTGCGGCGGTCACCTTGGCGGTGAGGTCGTCCACGCCGGAGAAGAAGGCGCAGAGGTGGCGCTCCTTGAGCTCACGGCGCAACGCGACGATCTGCTGCCAGTCGGCATCCCGGTCGATCATGTCGACCGGCCAGGGCGTGTCCTCCGCGAGCAGGAAGACCAGGCAGGGCTTTCCCGCCGCCAGCGCCTCCCGGTACTCCAACTCGGTGATGGAGGACTCCTGGCCCGGCGGCCGGAACCCGTACCGCCAGGCGAACAGCCCCACGTAGAGGTCGCACCGCCGCACGTCGGCGAGGCAGCGCTCCAGCGGCGGCCGGATGTCGGCGCCGTACGCCTCCATGGCCACGTCGTCGATCTCGAGACGGCGAGCCACGGCGTGCACGGCAGCGCGGTATTCCAGCAGGTCCTTTTGTGTGGCCGAAATGTAGACCTTCATGAACGGCAAACTCCAGGGGGTGGCTGGCGACCGCACCATTGAAAATATCAGCCGCTGTCACGTCCGTCCGACCCGCGAACACTCCGAACGCCCGCCGTACATGGGATTCCCGCCGACCCCGGGCTTATGATGGCCATCAACAGATACGGATCCGGGCGGTCGAATCTCGTACTCGCGGAGTTTCGGTTGTCCGCGGATCCGTGTCAGTGCCGGTCGCGAGGTGTGTACGTCAATCAGCATGAGCCGCATTCCGCGGGATGAGCGCGGGTCGGTGGCAGCGTTGCGGAGGAAGCCATGCTCACGGTCGGTGAGGTGCACACCAGCCTTCTGCAGCACAGCACGGCGTTGGCCCAGGAGCAGAGCGCCGAAGTGCTCAGCCTGATCGAGGGCGAGGCGGTGCTGACCTCGCGGCGTCCATCGCTGTACGCGGTGTCACCCGATGTCCGCACCGGTGTCGACTGCTGGCTCCCGAGCGCCAGACAGCGCCAGTTGCGTGGGGTGGGAGCCGTCGTCACCCGGGCCATCATCACCGGCGGCCGGATCGTGCAGGCCTCCTCGGTCATCCACGTCGTCGCTGGCGAGCGCCGCCAACCGTGGTCGCACTATCTGGCCAACCCCGGCGTCCTGGAGACGGTCGGCAAGCTGGACGTCGCCGACCTGGGCGCGGGCTTCCTGCACGGCAACAACGCCGACGTGCTGAACCTGGAGGCGATCACCGGCAGGGTGCTCGACGGTGTGCAGATGTCCGACCTGCTGGACCGGCGCCCGCCACTACGCACCGCCCGCACACGGCTGCGCTGGACCGCGCAGGCCGACGAGCGTCCGAACCGGGACGTCTCGGCGGTGGTCACCGTGGACTCGCCCACCCTGCGTACGGTCGAACTCGTGCTGGACCCGCAGGACGTGCCGGCCGCCGTGGCCGGGCTCTGCGAAGATCTCGCGTTGCACGACTGGCTGCTGACCATGCTGTCCTCGCTGGTGGAGTCCGTGGTCACCCGATCGGCCCCCGGGCAGGAGCACGTCGAGCGGCTGCGGCCGGTGCTGGAGCACCTGCTGCACCTGTGGCTGCCCGGCGCGCGGGTGCACCCGCGGCTGCGGCCGATCTGGGACCAGTTGGAGCAGGTACCCGGGTTCAGCCGTCAATGGAACTCGTCGGTCAACTGGATCCGGGATCAGATCAGCGTGAGCAACATGGCTCTGCTGCGCGACCTGGCCGGTCGGGTGGCCGTCGACGAGCCGTGCCGACGCTGAGCACGCTCAGTCGCTGATGAACACGTAGCTCAGCCGGTCGACCAGCTCGCTGGGCAGGTGCAGGCCCTCGCCGCCGGCCCGTTTGGCGACCTGCTGCGCGACCGCCGGCGGCACCGCCACCTGGCCGAGGATTGTCCGTACGGCCAGCTCCACCGGCAGGTACTGGGTGCCCATCAGGGTCAGCGTGCGATACGCGCAGAACGGCGCGGCCGCCGGGTTCAACTGGACGATCGCCGGTAGTTCGTCCCAGTCCGTCGGCAACTCACCGGCGAGCCGACACGGCTGCGTCATCGTCTCGCCCCGATGCCGTAGCACGCCGAGTCGGGTCATCTGCCAGACCGAGGCGAGCAGGGCGCAGGCCCACACCCGGGCGTCCGGCTCGTCGGACCAGAGCTCGATGTCGACGAAGATGGAGTGCCGGGGGTCGCCGGACTGCAACGGCGGAGACCACGGACGTGGCAGGGTCATCGCCGGCGCGTCGACGTGCCCGGGGGACCGCTTACCGTTGGACAGCCAGCCCGACTCGCTCAACGGTGGACGACTCCCGGTGGTGTGCCGAGGTGGCTCCACCACCAGTGTGTCGACCACCAACCGGGCCAGCTCGGCACCGTCGTGCCGGGCGAAGCTGGACTCCCGGGCCACGTAGTCCAAGATCAGGCCGTGCTCCGCCGCAGCGCTCTGCACCTGCGGGATCACCTCGCGGGGGGTACCGAAGCGGTGAAAGTAGTCGTCCAACATGAAGCAGGTGCTGATCCGCGGCTCCCGGTGTGCGGGCAACCCTCGTCGGGCCAGCGCCGGGATCGCGGCCGACCAGTCAGCGATCCGCTCGAACTTGCGCCTGAGCTCCTCACACCCGTCGCCGAAGTCCTCAGCGTAGAAGTGCCCCAGCTCCACCGACAGATGCGAGTACGCCACGCTCTCTGTACGACGCACCGCAGCTGCCTCCTGGAACCTGACATCCATGCCGATCACGCGGTGTCCCATGCCGTCTCGTCGAAAAGCTTCTCGGTCAGGTCAACGAACGCGTCCACCGTCTTGACGTTGGCAATCTTGGATTGCACGTCGTGATCGGAGATCAGCTGCTCCCGCCACTGCAGCAGAGGATCCAGCGGCACCATGCCGAGCAGCGTCGTACGCCCGACACCTCGTCGTCGGGCCAGCTCCGACAGCTCCGCGTCGCACTTGCGCAGGAAGGCCTGCTGGGCGAGGCCGAGGTGGCCGACCTCCGGGCCACGTGAGTCGATCACCGCCGTACGGATGAAGCGCAGCGACTCCCGCAGCCTGTCCGGCTCGTGGCCGTACTCCTTGCCCATGGCCACGATCCCACCCGCCTCGAAGGCCAGGTCCGCCGCTGCGGTGACGTGCTGGGGTGTCCACCGGTGGAAGACCAACCAGCGCACGGCGACCTTGCGCAGGGTCGAGGTCGCGGTGGCGGCCAGCGCGATCTGGCTGGCGTACGACCGGCCGGCGCTGAGGTCCACCAGGGTCAGGTCGAACTCCTCCTCCAGCCGGAGGAAGAGCTCGGCGCAGCGCTTGGCGATGTCGTTGGTGAAACCGAACTCGCTACCGTTGCGTTGCCCCGGCAGGAGCACCAGCGGACCGGACCCGATGGGCCTCTGACGCAGGCTGGCACGTTCGGAGGTGCCCCACACGTCCAACTGCTCCGGAGACGGGATCTCCCCGCGCAGATATCGGTGCAGGCCGCCACCGTTGGGCCCGGCGCCCTCCACGCCATTGACGGCCTGCGGAATCTGGAACGTGATGCCGGCGGTCGGCGAGCCGAAGTCGTAATCCAGGTAGCAGGTGGGGCGACCGGACAACGCGCTGCGGTAGGCGATGTTCGCCGCGGTCACCGACCGCCCGGTGCCGCCCTTGTGCGACGTGACGAAGACCAGCATTCAGATCCCCTCGCTGGCCTTCTGCTGACCGGTGGCGACGTCGTTGAGCAGCAACAGGAGAGTGTTCGCCAGAGCGGCCGCCGTGCCGGGACGCTCGTCAACCAGCAACTGCGCCCGGCCCAGGCTGGCTCGGATGCTGCGCATGCTGCGCTGCATCGCCTCACCGTCGAAGGTGCCGCGCATCAACTCCCGGTCGAACAGGTATTCGGCCTCGTCGATGAGATCCTGCGCGTAGTCGGCCAGCCGACCGGCTCGCGGGAACGGCCGCTCCCACAGCAGCTGACCGGAGGTGACCAGAGCCTGCACCACCCGCTCGGTCAGATACCAGGAGGGTGCGTCCGGCTTCGGCGCCAGGCCGGGAAAAGCACCACCGGCGTGGTCCCACAGCCCCTGGTGCCGGCCGTCCGGGATGCGCCGCAGCAGCAGGTGGTCCCACACCTCGTCGGCCAGCTCGAGCAGTTCGCTGCGCCGTCGGGCGTTGCTCAGCAGACCGGCGACGGTGGTCGCCCGCTGCAGCAGCACCGTGGAGAACTCGTTCACGTTCCACGTCATGATCGGCTTTGACGTGTCGTCGTTCAGTGTCACCCGCTTGCCTGGCGCGTGCACGAACAGCGCCGGCTCGCCGGGCGACGCCCGCCGGGTGATCCGCGCCCGCTGCGCCAGCTCCACCAGCACCGAGGCGATCCGCCCGAGCTCCTCGTCACCGCCGCGCCCGACGGCGATCAGGCCCTTCACCGCCAGCGACGTGGCCTGGAGGGTGTAGTAGTCGGTCCGGTCACCGTCGGTCGTCCGCCAGGGAATGTCCTCGATGGGCCACCGCCGTCGGTTGCCGAAGGTCGCCACCGTCGCCCAGTACGTCCGGGTGAGCTCCCAGCGCAGTTGCAGCGCCCGGGACAGCCGCTGCTGCTCCTCGTTGAGCAACCCGAGCAGCCGGGTGCGTTCGGAGTTCAGGTCCTCGATGGCGTCCATCGCGATCACTGTGAAGTAGAGGTAGGGAGCGTTCTCCGCAGCACCCTCACGCTGCAGCCCGATCGGCTCTGTGGTCGGAACCTCCTCGGCCCCGGAGATGATCCCCCACGACCAGCCGCACTCGAACAGCATCTCGCTGTTGTCCAGGTCCTCGGTCACCCGACCAGATCCGATGATCACGCTACGCAGGCTCGCCATCGTGTCCCGCAACTGCTCGCGCAGCGCCGCCACCAGTTCGCGGCGCGGCAACTCGTCCTGGTTGACCATGTCGCACAGACGAATGCCGTACTCGTCGCTGGAGGTGAAGACGAAGGTGCTGAAGCTGCGGAGCAGGCCGACCATCGCCGCCGTCAGGCGCGCGCCCGCCATCGCCTCCAGTTCGTCCAGTTGCGCCAACAGGTCGCGCCGCTGGGTGGAGCCCCGGTAGACCTTGACGAAACCGATCGTCGCCAGCGTGAGTGTGACCGACACCGCGAACGAGTCGACGATGTCCAGGGAACGCTGCTCGTCGGTGAGCTCCGGACCGCCCTCCAGCGGGGTGAGGTAACTACCCCCGCCGAAGATCGGAGCGCCAGCGTCGTCGGTGTACCGCCGGAAATAGTCGATCATCACGCTGACCAGCCGGCGGGGAATCTCGATCGCGCCGCCGATCGGGCTGAGCGCGTCGATCACCTCTTCGTCGGCGCGGTCCGGGTCGTCCAGTGACAACACGGGGACCTTGGCCGCGGGAAGCAACAGGGTCAGCAGTTGCTCTGCGTCGCTGATCGAGTTGCTACCACTTCGGCTACCCCAGTGCCATTCACCGTTCGCCCAGCAACTGCGAACCGTAGCCCGCCAGATGTCGAGGATCTCCTGGCGCGGCTGCATCCGCATGATCCACCGCCGTCTGTTGTAGTCGTCGACTCGAAACCTCTGGTATTGCCGTGCCCACGATGGTCCACTATGACGTACAGCATCATGGTAGCGGGCCAGTCGAGTGCCACTTGAAAGGCTTCGAGGGTCGCGTGTCGGCACTCCGGCCAATCGGGCGCGATGGAATGCCGCGCCGCCACGCTGCGCCGACAGCACGACATCCGCGCGTCCCACAGGCCCGCGTCGGCGCTATCCGCGGGTACGGCCGGTGGCCAGCAGCATGCTCAAATACCCGTCCCGCAGCGGCGGCTTGGGCCGCACCTCGTGGACGTCCAGGTCGTACGCGCCAGTCGCGATGCTGGCCACCACGTCGGCGCGCTGCAGTGCCACCGCCGGGAACATCCGCCGACCGACGCTGTAGCCGAGGGACCCGAGCATGACCGTCACGGCGAAGGGCGACCCGGGCCGCAGCGCGTCCAGAAACCGACCGATCGCGTGCTCGGCCTCGCCCCGGTCCGCCGAGATGGAGCAGGCCACGAAGAACATCGTGCCGGCGCTCCAGGCGTGCCTCGGCAGGGTGAAGACGCTGGCCCGCACCACCCGGCCCACCTGCGCCAGGCGCCGGCGCGGGTCCGCCAGTGCCGCGTACGCCGGGTGCTCCGCACACACCTGCCAGTACGGGTCCCAGAGCTCGTCGTAACTGTCGACCTGCGCGCGCAGCCAGTTCACGTTCGCCGTCGACCATTCGCACAGGTCGACGGCCTTCGCGAACGGCAGAAGCGACAACGCCGGGTACAGATTCGCTCCCGACCCCACGTCGACGCACCGCGCGTCGGAGAGCTTCGCCTCGGCGAAGAAGTCTCGGATGCGGCAGAGGATCTCCCGATCGTCGGACCGCAGATCCGCGTAGTTGTGCCGGACATATGCCTGCGGGTCGAAGCTGTCCCACTCGACGTCGGAATTGACCGGCCTCGGCGACTGAATCGGCGAGCGTGGCGTCGACTCGCCGCAACCGCCCCCAGTCGCCGGGCTCAACGCCATGGACGGGCCTCCATCGGGTCGGCGAATCACATAGGTCGCTGGAGCGGCGCTCAGTGCACTGCCCATTATGTATCGGAGGTGGTGTTGGCTCACAAGTGTAGGAACTTCACCAACCGCCGGGAATGACAACGACAGGACGGTGGCAGGATGCCGACGACACGTCCGCACCGACCCGATCGGCATCGGACTGGCCTCCGTCTTCGCAGCCCACCACATCAGACAAACGATCACCGCGATGAACGAAGCTGAGCCCTTGGATCATCCGCCCGCAAAGCGGGCACAGCAGCTCAGACGATCATCACCGAGTGCGACGCCAAGTTGGAGCGCTACCGGGCCCGCAGTCGGGCACGTTCTCGACGCAGACCAATCTTCGCCGCCCAGGCCGACACCTGCGAGCACTGCAGGGCACCCGTCGTCCACGCTCACGACGCGCCTCGCACCCAGCTCCACACCCAGGGCTCGGTGCTCGTCGGCCCAATAACTGATCCCACCCGTTCGAACGGGGCTGGTAGCGTGCGCCGAACATGAAGATCATGGGGGAACATCGATGAACCGAACTCGACTCGTCCTGACTGGTTTGGCCGTTGCGGCAGCGATCGCGATGTCCGGCTGCGATCCGCAGCCCGAATCTGAGGGCACCGCAACCTCGCCGTCCCCGGCGGCCTCGAGCGCCGCCCCGACCGGCGGCGCGGCCACCACCGCGACCAGCACCGCAGGCAACGACGCGGCCACAGTGAAGGCCTGCGCCGACATCAAGAAGGACATCAAGGACAACGCGACCAAGGTCACCGAGGCCGAGAAGATCGGCCCGCCGGCCGGGCACTTCGCGGTCAGTGCCCAGTGGGCCGCCGGCTCGGTCGCGATCCTGGCGCACTCGATAGGCGCCAACGAGGCAGTCGCCGCGGCCTCCGAGAAAATTCAGAACGAGATGATGGGCCTGAGCGACGCGTACAACAAGTCCGCCAAGGCCAAGCCCAGCAAGAAGGCCCTGGAAGCCGCCATCAAGGAGCTGGACACCGCCTGCTCGGCCGCCTGACCGGTTCGACCACGCAATCGGCGGTGGCCCTCACCCGGACGGTCACCGCCGATTCGCATGTCCACGGCCTGCGCCTGCATGAACGATCCCACGGCGAGTCGTTCCTCGACCTGGCCACCCACCGGTTCAAGCCTCAAGGCCTGTACCTACTCGACGAACCGGAAGCCGCCCTGCCCGTGCACGGCTGCCTGGCGCTGCTCACCCGCATCCACGACCTCACTCAGGCCGGCGCCCAGTTCGTCATCGCCACCCACTCCCCCATCCTGCTGGCCGCCCCACACGCCCGGATCCTGCAGATCGAACCCGACGGCGCCATCAGCCACGTCGACTACGACAACGCCCAGCCGGTGCTGCTGACCCGATCCTTCCTGGCCAACCCACAGCGTTACCTGCACCACCTCTTCGACGGCGAGAACTAACCCGGGCTGAGGCATGCAGGTCCGTTCACGGAACACGAACCAGGACGCGCGCCAACTACGCTGCGCAGGGTGCATTTAGTACAGCCAGGACGATCCCGGAAACCTGGGGAGTCAGACACTGAGCAGCACCTCAGGCGGGTCCACGCGTTCCTGCTAAGGGGCCGGCACCGGATCCTTCGGGGCGAACCCGCGATCCAGACCTGAGTCATCCGGGTGGCGTAGCTGCACGCGGCGCAGTAGTTGGGCGTTGAGCGCGACCACGATGGTGGAGGCGGACATCAGCACCGCGGCGACCGCAGGGCTCAGGCTCACGCCGGCCCAGGCCAGAGCACCGGCGGCCAAGGGCAGGGCGACGACGTTGTAGCCGGCGGCCCAGGCCAAATTTTGGATCATCTTGCGGTAGGAGGCGCGCGAGAGCCGGATGACTCCGGTGACCCCCCGCGGGTCGGAGGAGGCGAGCACGACGCCTGCGGATTCGATCGCGACGTCGGTGCCGGCGCCGATCGCGATGCCGACGTCGGCGCGGGCCAGCGCGGGAGCGTCGTTCACGCCGTCACCGACCATCGCCACCCGAAGCCCTCGGCGTTGCAGCTCACCGACCGCCTCGTCCTTGTCGGCGGGCAGCACCTCGGCGAACACCTCGTCCTCGCCGGGCCTGAAGCCCAGGTCGGCGGCGACCGCCTCGGCCACCGTCCGTGCGTCCCCGGTAATCATGACGATCTTGCGGATGCCCTGTTGACGCAGCTCGGTAATGGCCTGCCGAGCCTCGGGACGGACCTGGTCCTCGAGGGCGAGGGCGCCGATGACCGTTGCCTGCGCGCCGTCGAGACGCAGCAGGTGCAGTACCGCCGCTCCCCGCCGGGACCACTCGGCCCGGTGCTCGTCGAGGTCACCGGACGCGGTGGCGTCGAGTTCGCGCAGCAGGGCGGGTCCGCCGACGGCGTAGCTGACGCCGTCGACGTCGGCCTGCACCCCACGGCCGGTCAGTGACCGGAAACCCGTCGCGGTACGCCGGGCGCCCTGCTGGGCGGCGGCGGTGACGATGGCCCGTGCGAGGGGATGTTCGCTGTCGGCCTCCACCGCCGCCGCGACGGTCAGTACGTCGGTCTCGCTGACGCCGCCGGTGGCGGCGACTCCAGCGACGACGTGCTCGCCACGGGTCAGGGTGCCGGTCTTGTCGAACAGAACCGCGTCGATGGTGCGCATCCGCTCCAGGGCGAGGCGGTCCTTGACCAGGATGCCGCCCTTCGCAGCCACCGCGGTCGACAGGGCGATCACCAGCGGGATGGCCAGGCCCAGCGCGTGTGGGCAGGCGATCACCAACACCGTGACAGTGCGGACGACGGCCTCGTCGAGGTTGCCGATCCATGTCCAGATCAACAGCGTCGCGGCGGCGCTGGCGGTGGCGATGTAGAACAGCCAGGCCGCGAACCGGTCAGCGAGGACCTGCGCCCTGCCGCTGGACTGCTGGGCCTGGGCGACCAGGCGTTGGATGCCGGCCAGGGCGGTGTCCTCGCCGACGGCCTCGACGCGCACCCGAATGGCCGCGTCGGTGGCCACCGTGCCCGCGACCACCCGGTCGCCGCGTTCGCGGCCGATCGGCCGGGACTCGCCGGTGATCATCGACTCGTCCAACTCCGCGCGGCCGTCGGTGATGCGCCCGTCGGCGGGCACCCGCCCGCCCGGCCGCACCAGGACCACGTCGCCGACGCCCAGGTCACCGGCCCGTACTCGTTCGGGCTGCCCGTCACCGCCGAGGCGTTCGGCGTCGTCGGGCAGCAGCGCGGCCAGCGCCGACAGTGCGCCCTGGGCCTGACCGATGGCTTTCATCTCCTGCCAGTGCCCGAGCAGCATGATCGTGACCAGAGCCGCCAGTTCCCACCAGAAGTCCAGGTCGAACGCGCCCAGCGCGGTCGCCGCCGAGGCCACGTACGCGACGGTGATGGCCATCGCGATCAGCAGCATCATCCCCGGCGCCCGGTCACGAACCTCCCGCACCGCGCCCTGCAGGAACGGCCACCCGCCGTAGACGAACACCACCGTTCCCAGCGCCGGGCCCACCCAGTCGACGCCCGGGAAGTCCAGCCGGTAGCCGAACCAGTCCATCACCATGTGACTGGTGGCCACGATCGGCACCGTCAGGACGAGGCTCAGCCAGAACTTGCGCCGGAACATCTCCGGGTCGTGCCCGGCGTGCTTGTCATGCCCGGCATGGCCGTCGTGGGCGCCGGGCTGTGCAGGCTGTCCGCTCGGGTTCCCCCGGCGGCTCTTGTGATCACCGTGGTCGCCGTGTCGGTCCACCGTCTCACCCGGGGTCTGCATCCGGTGGTGCTCGTTCTCGTGCGACATACTCATCGCCTCCTCGCCCTCAATATACCCCCCGGGGGTAGGTATCTGAGCGGAATGGCGAGGGTGATCGAGCGCGACGGGGGTGAGGGTTGTGTCCCTACGACTCTCGCGTGCGGTTACGGCGGTGGTGGACGATCAGCGCGACCGCGCAGAGCACCGCCACCAGGCCGAACGCCGAACTGATCCACTGGTTGTCCGCCGCGGTCGACAGCACCACGTTGGCCGCGGCGCTGACGAAGAGCACCAGCCACAGCAGTGGGCGTAGCAGGCCGCCCGGCTTCTTCGGTGCGGCGACCGGGGCCTCGGTGATGCGGTACGGATCAGTCATGACTGCCTCCTTCGGCGAACGTTCCTCGACGCCGTCAACGCTAGGTGGGCGGCACGGCGGGGACGATCCCGCCAGCTCGACGACAGTGGTACAGCAGGCTGTACCTTCCGTGCCGGCCGTTGCCGGGCGCGGCGGGTGGTGGCCTATGTTGGCGGGGGAGGTGGGTCGATGGCGTACGTGCGGGGCCGGGTTCGCGCCTCGGTCGACGCCCTGGAGCACCTGGTCGGAGGGCTGGGCACGGCCACGCTGGCGCTGGGCGCGCTGCTCTGGGCGGCGATCGTGGCGGTGACCTGCCTGGTCGGGGTGGGGCTGCTGGCGGCGCCCGGTGCGTTGCGGGCGGTGCGCTGGGTGAGCGACCGCGAGCGGGCCCGGCTGTCCCGCTGGGGCGAGCCGATCCCCACGCCGGGTCCGGTGCCGGCCGGGTTGCGGACGGCGACGCGCGATCCCTTCGTGCGCCGGGAGCTCGGCTGGGTCGGGCTTTCCTCGCTCATCGGCCTGGCGACGGGGCTTGTCGGCCTCGCGCTGCCCCTCTCTGCCGTGCAGTACGTCACGTTCCCGCTGTGGTACCGGCTGATCCCTGCCGACGCCGGCGCCCCGGGGATCGTCTGGTGGCGCATCGACGGATTGTCCGAGGCACTCGCGGTCGGGTTGCTCGGGGTCGGCTCGCTGGCCGCCGCGATCTGGATCAGCCCGGTCCTGGCCCGTCTTCAGGCGTGGCCGGGCCGGTTGCTGCTGCCTCCGCCGCCGGGTGTCGACCTGTCGCTGCGGGTGGCCGAGCTGACCGCCACCCGCGCTGCGGCGCTGGACGCCCACGCGGTCGAGCTGCGCCGGATCGAGCGTTCGTTGCACGACGGCACCCAGAACCGGTTGGTCGCGGTCAACGTGTTGCTGGGCGCCGCGCGGCGGGCCATGCGCCGCAACCCGGACCGGGCAGACGAGATCCTCGGGCAGGCGCAGGACGCCGCGGAACAGGCCCTCGGTGAGCTTCGTACGGTGGTGCGCGGGATCCTGCCGCCGGTGCTGGACGACCGGGGTCTCGTCGGCGCTCTGGCGGGCCTGGCCGGCAGTTGCGTGGTGCCCTGCCGACTTGAGGTTGACGTGGCTGTGCGGTGCGCGGCCTCGGTCGAGGCCACCGCGTACTTCGTGGTGGCCGAGGCGCTGACCAACGTCGTCCGGCACAGCGGTGCGAGCCGGGTGGACGTGGCCGTGCGCCGCGAGCGCGGTCGGCTGCTGGTGTGCATTGAGGACGACGGGCACGGCGACGCGGACGAGACACGTGGCTCAGGGCTCACCGGTATCCGCCGGCGGGTCGAGGCGTACGACGGCCGGATGGCGCTGACGAGCCCACCGGGAGGGCCGACGAGAATGGACGTGGAGCTGCCATGCGGATCGTGATCGCCGAGGACGACCCGCTGCTGCGTGAGGGGTTGGCTCTGCTGCTGCGGGCGGAGGATCTGGACGTGGTCGCCACGGCCGGTACGCCAGGCGAGTTCCTGGTCGCCGTCGACGAACATGCGCCGGACGTCGCGATCGTGGACGTGCGGATGCCGCCGACCCACACCGACGAGGGCATCGTGGCCGCGGTGGAGGCCCGACGGCGCCGCCCCGGCCTCGCGGTGCTGGTCCTGTCGGCGTACGTGGAGCAGGCGTTCGCCACCGACCTGTTCTCGGTCGGCGCCGTCGGGCTCGGTTATCTGTTGAAGGAGCGGGTGGGGCGGGTCGAGGAGTTCCTCGCCGCGCTGCACCGCGTCGCGGACGGTGGCAGCGTGATCGACCCGGAGGTGGTGGCGCAGTTGCTCGCCCGCAACCGCCGGACGGACACGGCGCTGAGCGAGTTGTCGCCGCGTGAGCGTGAGGTGCTGGGGCTGATGGCCGAAGGGCTCGGCAACAGCGCGATCGCCGAGCGGTTGTTCGTCACCGACGGCGCGGTGCACAAGCACATCCGCAGCATCTTCTCGAAACTTCAGCTTCCACCGGACGACCAGGCCGACCGCCGGGTCACCGCGGTGCTGCGCTACCTGGACGGCGGTCGGCGGTAGCGCCTGCTGTACCCGGACCTGGCAGCCCGCGGGATCGTCGCCGTTCTCGCACGTCAATAGCGTTTCTGGTGCGCGCAGTTCTTGCCGATGACACGGAGAGAGGCCACCAGAATGCCGGATTATCCGGGACAGACCATCGAACCGGCGGTACGCGTCGAACACCTCACCCGCGTGTACGGCGCCGGCCGCAACCAGGTGACTGCGCTCGCAGGCATCGATGTCGGGTTCGACCGGGGCACCTTCACCGCGGTGATGGGGCCCTCGGGCTCCGGCAAGAGCACGCTGCTGCAGACCGCCGCCGGGCTCGACCGGCCCACCTCCGGCCGGGTGGTCATCGGAGGCACCGACCTGTCCGGCCTTTCCGAGACCCGCCTGACCGAGCTGCGTCGTACCCGGATCGGGTTCGTCTTCCAGGCGTTCAACCTGATCGGCGCGCTCACCGTCGAGGAGAACATCGTGCTGCCCCTGCGCCTGGCCGGCGTCCGTCCGGACCGGGCCTGGCTGACCCAGGTGGTCGAGCGGGTCGGCCTCACCGACCGACTGCATCACCGGCCTGCCGCGCTCTCCGGCGGCCAGCAGCAGCGGGTGGCGATCGCCCGGGCGCTGGCCACCCGCCCCGAGGTGATCTTCTCGGACGAGCCCACCGGCGCCCTCGACTCGCGGACCGCGGCGGAGGTGCTGACGCTGCTTCGCGCGGTCGTGGACGAACACGGGCTGACCGTGGTGATGGTGACCCACGATCCGATCGCCGCGTCGTACGCGGACCGCGTGCTCGTGTTGGCCGACGGTGCGATCGTCGCCGACCTTCCGCAGCTCGGAGCGGCCGGTATCGCCGAGCACCTGGCATCGCTGGATCGGCGGGTCCTCCGATGACCGGCCTCGCCGCCCGCCTGCTGCGGCACCGCGCCGGCCCCGCCGCCGCGACCCTGCTGGCCCTGATCGCCGGCGTGCTGATCCTGGTAGCGATGGGCACCCTCGTCGAGTCCGGGTTGCGTTACCGTACGGAGCCACGGCTCTGGGCAACGGCCGACGCGGTCGTCGCCAACCGCACGGTCAGCCACACGTTCAAAGAGTTCGGCGGCGACACCACCACGAGCACCGTCACGCTGCCCGAGGGCGGCACGGTGGACGCGGCCCTGGTGGACCAGATCCGCCAGGTGCCGGGCGTCGCGGCCGTCACCGGCGACGAAGGGGTGCTGATCGGCTCACCCGCCGCCGTGGGACACGGCTGGGACACGTACTCCTTCACCGGTCGTCCCGTCGCCGCGGGTGCCGCGCCACGGGCCGACGACGAGGTGCTTGTCGACACCCGGCTCGGCGCGGCACCCGGCGACCGCATCGACCTGGTCGTCGGCGGGGTCAGGCGGTCGTACCTGGTGAGTGGAACCGCCGAGACCGGTTCGGCGGCGGTGTTCTTCACCGACGCGCAGGCCGCCCGGTTGTCCGCCCACCCGGGCCGGGTGGATGCGATCGGCGTCCGGATGGCGCCCGGCGCCGACCTCGGCGCGGTACGCGAGGTCGCGTCGGCGGCCGGCGCCACGACGTACACCGGGAAAGACCGTGGGAACGTCGAACAGTCGGAGAACCAGGCCGCCCAGGCGTTGCTGGTCACGGCCGGATCGGCCTTCGGGGGGTACGTCGTCCTGCTGATCGTCTTCGTGGTGGCCGGCACCATCGGGCTGTCCGTCCGGCACCGTCGACGTGACCTGGCGTTACTACGCGCGGTCGCGGCCACGCCGGGGCAGGTGCGCCGCATGCTGGTCGCCGAGGCCGCGCTGCTCGCCCTGATCGGTTCTGCGATCGGCGGCCCGGCCGGCCTGCTGGCGGCCCGCTGGGTACACGGCGAGCTGGTCGGGCGAGGGTTCGTGCCGGCCAGCTTCCCGATGGCCGACGGCCTGTTCGCGGTGCCGGCCGCGGTCGGTACGGCGGTCCTCGTGGCAGTGCTCGCCGCGTTGGTCGCCGCACGCCGGGTCACCGCGATCAAGCCGATCGAGGCGCTCGGCGAGATCGCTGTCGAGCCTCGGCGTAGCGGCCGGGTACGGCTGATCGCCGGCGTTCTGACGCTGGCGGCGGCCGGCACCTCCGGGGCGTTCACGGTCGCTGCCGGCGGGTCGACCGGGGCACTGGCCGGAGCGGTCGGCATGCTGTACCTGTTCGTCATCGCGGTGGCGCTGCTCGCACCGAGGATCAACGCGTACGCGGCACGCCTGCTCACACCGCTGTTGCCGCGGATGTGGCGGGTCAGCGGCTACCTGGCCGCGGCCAATCTGCGGGCCAACGCGCAGGGCATGGCGACGGTCCTGACCGCCCTCGTGCTGTCCGTGGGGTTCGGCGGCTCGGTCTGGTTCCTGCAGACCAACCTGGAACGGCAGACCACCACGCAGAGCAGCGCGGGAACTCTCGCCGAGCGGGTGCTTGTCGCTCCGGGTGGGCTGCCGGCGGACACGGCGCGGGAGATCCGCGAGCTGGCCGGGGTGCGGGCGGCCACTGGTGTGCACCGTACGCAGGTGCTGGTGCGGGCGCTCGGCGGAATCGAGCCGGTCAGCGCGCAGTCGGTCGACCCGGCGGGCATCACGTCGACGATGGACCTCGCCGTGCGCGAGGGCAACCTGGCCGACCTGCGCGCGGGCACTGTCGCCCTGTCGGCGATGCAGGCGTCCTCGTCCGGCTGGGATGTCGGCGATCAGGCGGAACTCTGGCTGGGCGACGGCACCCCGGTCACGTTGGACGTCGTCGCGATCTACGGCCGTGGCCTCGGCTTCGGCGACGTCACGCTGGCCGCCGAGACGGTCGCCGGGCACACGGCCGGGGATACCGACGACGAGGTCCTGGTCAGCGCCGGCCCGGAGGCCGACACCGCGTTGGCCACGTGGTCGGCTGGGCGACCGGGCACCGAGGTTCTCGACGCCGCCACCCGAACGCGCCTGATCAGCACCGATCTGGCGATCGGGGCCTGGCTGAACCGGCTGCTGATCGGCGTGATGGTGGGGTACGCGGCGCTGGCGGCGGCCACCACGATGGTCATGGCCGCGCTGGCCCGCCGCCGCGAGTTGGCGTTGCTCCAACTGGTCGGGGTCACCCGCCGTCAGATTCGGAGGATGGTCCAGGCCGAACAGGCAGGGCTGCTCGGCACCGCGGTACTGATCGGCGCGACGATCGCGGCGCTGACCCTGAGCGCGATCGTCAACGGACTGACCGGCAGCCCGATCCCGTACGTCCCGCCGCTCGGATGGGTGGCGGTGCTCGGCGGCACGACACTGCTGGCGTTGGCAACCACTGTGTGGCCCGTCCGACGGCTGCTCAACGCTCCTCCGATCGACAACATCGGGGTGAAGGAGTAGGCGTCGCGGCTCGAATGTCGGCGACCGTGCCGCCTCCGCGTACATCGCTGAGGCGGCACGGTCGCACTGGTGTCCCAGCTACGGGTGGCCCCAGGGCCGCGGCAAAGTCTCGGCGGCGGCCGTGGCTGACGGCGACACACGGCCAGGGACCGTTGACCCCAGGCGCGCCCGACCTGCTCCCACGGCCCCGGCCATCACCAGCTGCCCCCACGGACGCTGCGCTTTATAAGCGGCAGAGGCGGATGGTGTCGAGCGACGGCAGTTCCGTCAGGATCGGTACATGGCGAACGTCTGGTCCGGTGTGACGATTGATTGCCTTGACCCCGAGCGGGTAGCCCGATTCTGGAGCGGCCTGCTCGGTCGCGAGCCCGGTCCGTCGCAGGAGGGTTGGGTTTACCTCGGTGAACGAGGTGAAGCTCAGCCACGGCTGGTGTTCCAACCGGTGTCGGAAGCCAGGACAGGCAAGGTGCGGATTCACCTCGACATCTCCGTCGACCAGATCGACGAGGCAATGGCCCTGGTCGTCGATCTCGGTGGCCGGTTCACCGGCGAGCGGCACGACTACGACGAGGGCGTGGTTGTCGTTATGGCCGACCCTGAGGACCACGAGTTCTGCCTGGTCCAGTATCACCGCTGACGGTGGCGGACCTTCGCTACGAGTACCAGCTCGCTGCGATGAACGAGCAACTCGGCATTCAAACCGTCTGGCTGCCCGCCCGTCCACAGCTGGGCATGGTGTCGCGTGGGGCGGGAGGCTCAGGACAAGAAGTGGTGCAGGGCTGCGGTCAAGTCGTCGGGGTTCTCCTCGGCGACGTGGTGGCCGGACTCAATCGAGTGCCCGCGTAGATCGGAGGCCCACGGGCGCCAGACGGCTAGCGGGTCGCCGTACAGGTCTTCCATGTCGTCCCGGGTCGACCACAGCACGAGAGTCGGGCAGCCGACAGTACGACCGCCACGCCGGTCGGCTTCCTCGTGCGCTCGGTCAACGCCGAGGCCCGCCCGGTAGTCCTCCAGCATGGCCCGAACGGTGGCCGCATCGTGGATGGCCCGCCGGAACTCCTGGTAATTCGCGGCTCCCATGCTCTCGGGCCGGGCCTTACCGGCGTACCAAGCATCGGGGTCGGCCGCGATGGCCCGCTCTGGCTTGTCCGGCTGCGCAAAGAAGAACCAGTGGTACCAGTCATGGGCGAACTTCGCATCGCACCTGGCAAGAGCCTCACTGATGGGAACACCGTCGATGACCACCAACTGACTGACCAAGTCGGGATGATCCAGCGCCAGGCGCAACGCCACGTACGACCCACGGTCATGTCCGACCGTCGCGAACGTCGGGTGGCCCAGTTTCTCCATCAGCTGGACCAGGTCCGCGGCAACCACCCGCTTGGACTGCTGCGAGTGATCCGCGAGGATCTGCGCCTTGCCGGACTGCCCATAGCCGCGCATGTCGGGACAGACGACGGTGAACCCGCGACCAACCAGCTGCGGCGCGACGCGATGCCACGTCGACCCCGTACGCGGATGTCCGTGGATAAGGAGGACCGCAGGCCCGTGCCCCGCATACCGGACCCGGAGCTCCACCTCCCCGACATCGACCCGCTCGTCCTCGAAACCGTCAAACATGCGCGGAAAGTATCCAAGACACGCCAAGAGAAACATCCACTCATGGGCATGCACGGAGGTCGAGCGCCTTCGTCGGCCGGCTGACGGCACTCATCGGCCGCACGCCGTCATCGCCGCGGTCGCCACCAACCGAAGCTGATCCGACGAACCTCCGTGCTCGCCCGCCACTGGCGAGTTGGACGAAGGACCGGTCATTGATCGGTTTCCCGGCCACTCGTGCGGGTACCGCCGCTGGTCAGGACCGAGGAAGGGACGCCCATGGCCGAGCGGGAACAGCAGCGTGACGGAGGGCAGACCGGGGTGCCGCAGGACGAGGCGGCCCGCGACACCCGGGCGGTACAGGACGCCCACGGTGGCAGCATGGCGCCGGGGCTGGTCGACGACACCGGTCACCCGGTAGCGCAGGCGCCGCCCGACCGGTTGGCCGAGACCGAGGGCGAGGACAACGCGTTCGGATACGCCGAGGAGGTCATTACAGAGGATGGGACCTAGGGAAACGTGGAGCCGCAGGCTGGGTGGATGCAGCAAGCGCAGGACCTGCAGGCATCTCCAAATGGCCCCCTTTGGCGGTGATGGCCAGGTAGGAGGCGATCGTCACTGACGCCACCGAACGCGGCGGAGCGTGGACTCAGCCGGTGATTTCCCGTGGGTCGCGTTCGGCCACCACGTTCGCGTCGTCGATGGTGCTGACGAGATCAACGTAGCCCTCGCCGCTGACCGAACTCACGAGAAAACTCGGCCGGTTCAACCGTCCCTGCTCGTCCCTGGTCTGCGCCTCGAACGAGGCCGCGTCCGGAATTTCGCCGCCCGTCCGCGGGCAGGTCCGAAGTCCGCCTGGGCTGGAGTCAGAACCACCGCCGCGGCTGCTCCACCGCTGAAGACCGCCCAGCCGCAAAGGCCGCCCGCGAGACCAGTACCAATGGCGATGGACCCACGAGGGACTGTGGATCCCTCTGTTGCCAACGCCTTGACAACGAGCTGCTCATCTTCCACGACGCCGACTTGGCGCCACTCGCCGCCAGTCCATGGCCCTGCGCCAACGACAGCGTCCAAGGAAACAAGGGCGCACGAGTGCTGGGAGACACTCCTGAATCAGGCAACCCTGCTGACGGGCGTTGATACCTCAAATTTCGCTGCGGCCTGGTGCTCGAATCGCCACCGAGTCGCCTACCCGGCGGCCCGGCATGCGACGCTCAAGCTCCGCGACCAACGGGCCACGCCGCGTGGCCCCCGAACACCACCGCCATAGCCACAATTCCTGGCATGACAGCACGACACCCCCAAACCCCACACCCCTTGTGCCCGGAGGAACGCAGACCATGGACCACGCATCTCAGCTCATCCAGGAGCGGAGTGCCCCGCCGGCCACGCTGGTGATCTTCGGTGCCTCCGGTGACCTGACCCGGCGTAAGCTGCTGCCCGCAGTCGAGAGCCTGGCTCGGCACGAGCGGCTCCCGGACCAGTTCGCGCTGGTCGGCGTCGCGCGCACGTCGATGACCGACGAGCAGTTCGCCGAGAGCGCCCTCGGCGAGCGCACCCTCGCCAGCAAGCGCCAACTCCAGGGCGGCGTGCGGTACGTGGCCGGCGGCTACGACGACCCGGAGACCTACAAGCGGCTCGTGGAGACCCTCGACGAGCTGGACGCACAGCGGGGCACGTCCGGCAACCGGCTCTTCTACCTGTCCACCCCGGCCGGGGCCTTCGAGCCGGTGATCAAAGGACTGGCCGGTGTCGGGCTCAACCAGCCACGCGAAGGCTCCTTCTCCCGCCTGGTCATCGAGAAGCCGTACGGGCGCGACCTCGTCACGGCCCGCGAGCTCGACGGCGTCGTGCACAGCGCGTTCGACGAGCACCAGGTCTTTCGCATCGATCACTACCTGGGCAAGGACACCGTCCAGAACGTGCTGGCGCTGCGCTTCGCGAACTCGATCTTCCAGCCCATCTGGGACCGCTCCTGGGTCGACCACGTGCAGATCACCGTCGCCGAGACCCTCGGCGTCGGCAGCCGCGGCGGCTTCTATGAGGACGCCGGGGCTATGCGGGACATCGTGCAGAACCACGTGCTTCAGGTTCTCGCGCTGGCACTGATGGAGCCGCCGGCCTCATTCGAGGCTGAGGGCCTGCGCAACGAGAAAGTGAAGCTGCTGCAGGCGATCCGGCTCCCCACCGACCGGGACATCGCCGAGGCTGCGGTCCGGGGACAGTACACCCGGGGCGGCACGCGGGAGGAACTGATGGCCGGCTACCGCGAGGAGGCCGGCGTGGACCCCCTGTCGCGGACCGAGACCTACGCCGCGATGCGGCTCAACGTGGACAACTGGCGCTGGGCCGGGGTGCCGTTCTACGTACGCACCGGCAAGCGCCTGCCGGCCCGACTCACCGAGGTGGCACTGCAGTTCCAGCGGCCGCCGCACCTGCCGATTCCGACCGACCAACTGACCGGCCTCGATGCTGACGCGCTGATCCTGCGGATCCAGCCGAACGAGGGCATCTCGCTGCGCTTCGGTGCCAAAGTGCCGGGCCACTCCTTCCGGGTCCGCACCGCCACGATGGAGTTCTCCTACGACCAGACGTTCGTCGAGGAGTCCCCGGAGGCGTACGAGCGTCTGCTCCTGGACGCGCTGATCGGTGACGCGTCGCTGTTCATCCGCAGCGACGAGGTGCAGCAGTGCTGGCGGATCGTCGACCCGATCATCGACAACTGGGAGAAGGACAACTCGCCGATCCCCACCTACGAGGCCGCCTCCTGGGGCCCGACCGACGCCGACCGGCTCATCGGCGGGCACGGCCGCAAGTGGCGCAACTCCGCGTGACACTGCCACAACGAATGTGACCACGCTGCTGAGCCCGATCGCTTGGTCGCACCATCGACGCGCAGCGGTGGGTGGGAGCCGGCTCCCACCCACCGCTGCGCCGAACCCCATCGGCGTCGCGTCTGCAGCGACGCCGACGTGCCCGCGGCCGACGTCATCCATCGCGACGCGGACACCGTCCACATGCTCAGCAATGTGGGCGGCACCAGGTTCGTTGCGCGCCCAGGTCGAACTGAGGTGACCGCTGGCACGGCGGTCGGACGCGAAAACCGACATTCGGTGAAAAACACCCGCACCGAGTGCGTAACGTGCCGGACATGTTCTCTCGCACTTGGCGTAACCTGTTGCTCACAGCGCTCGGGATGGGCATGCTCGCCGGTGCCGGTCAACTCGGCATCGCGTTCAGCTTCGGCATCGTCCAGCTCGCGGACGCCTCCACCGACGCCGCCGTCAACCAGTGGCCCGCCCAGCTCGTCTGGGTCGGCTGGTTCGCGGCACACGCCGCCGTAGCCGGCACCGTCGTCGCCGCACGCCTGGCCCGCCGGTACGGGGTGCTGGGAAGCACTGGCAGATTGGTGGCCGTCGCCGCCGCCGCCGCGCTGGGCGCCACCGTCGTGGCGCCGCTCTGCATCCGGCCGGCCCAGGCCGCCGAGCGCTTCTCTGTGGACCCGATCTGGGCCCTAGGCATCTGCGCGACCCTCGGCGCGCTGGTTGGCGCGGGTGCCGCCATCGCCGTACTGCTGAAGCCGCCGCTGGGTTGGAACATGGCGGCAGTGGGCGGCGTGGTCTGGCTGCTGGCGCTCGTCTCGGCCGTCCCGTCGCTCGCAACCGCCGGGCCGTTGCCCGCCGTACGGCTCGGTGTGCTGGAGCCGGCCGGGCTCGACGCCGACACGGCACACCGGCTGGCGATCCTGATTCTGCCGTCGGTGGCCCTGCTCATCGGCGCGGCGACCGGCGGGCTGGCCCGCTGGCGCGGGCATCCGCCGCTGGTCAACGGCGTGACCGGCGCGGCCGGCACGGTGCTGGTCGCGTTCACCTATCTGACCGCCGGTCCCGGCGACGCCGTCGACCGGTACCAGATCACGCCGTACTACGGGGCGCTGCTCGCCGTCGCCGCCGGCGTGCTCGGCTCGGCCGCCGCCGCGTTGTTCCGCTGGCCGCTCCTGCCGCGCACCGCCGAAGCGCGGGTCGCCGAGTCAACCGACCTCCTCGGTCCGCTGGCCGCCGGTCCCGCCGTGCGGCTGCCCATGAGGCCGGCCGTTGGTGGTGCGACCGACGAGCCGGAGCCCGTCGACCTGGCCGGCACGGGACCGGTCGCCGGCGCGACCGCAACGAAGCTCCCGACCGCAGCCGAACCGCTGGGCGTCGGTGCACCGGCTGTTACCGCCGCATCGCCCGCACCCGCCGACCTCGCCACACCGGGCGATCTCGACGACACCCCGGAGACACTCGTCGCCCCGGGGACCCTCCGGATGTACCAACCGCCGAAGACCGACCGGACGCGGGTTCAGGCGACCTGGCCGGTCGTTCCGGCGCGGCGCGTGCCGCCCTCGGCCGAGCCCGCTCCCGGCGCCGAGGCGACCCAGTCAGCCGGCACGCAAGAGAGGCCCGAACCGGCGCTCCCACCTCGGCACCGGCCGCCCCTGCCCAACCTGAACCTGGCCGCGAACTGGGACGCCCTCGCGACCGCCCAGCGAGCCGGGCCCCCGCCCACGACCGACGCCGTGCCGGCCCGCCCCGCCGGGACCGACCGGGCCCCCGCGCCGGCCGACCCGACATCAGTCGTCGAGGCGGGCCGGGCCAGAGGGCGGCTGGGCCTGTTCCGGCGCAACAAGTCCCGGGCCGACGGGGGCGGCGCGGGCGCCCCGGCGGACGGCGAGCCGCTGCCGAGGCAGGACGCGGAGTTCGTCGACTGGGTGAGCCGGCTGGGCAATCCGGTGGCGGACAACGAGCCGGACCAGGAAGGCGGTCGCCGGTCACTCCGCTCCACCGGCAGCCACCACAGCGATCGTTAGAAGTTCTTAGTACTCCAGCGGCACCTGGTGGAGTACCACCGCGCCCTGGTCACCGAGAGGCGGCCACCGACCCGCTCCGGGGTGAGGCACACCCTGGACGAGATCGCCGACGACCTCTCCGCCCGGCTGATCTCGCTGTTCACCCAGGACGACTGGGGTCGGCGGCCGATCTACGGTGCCGCTCAGATGTTCCAGACCCACCCGGACTGGCGCGACCTGATCGCCTTCCCCGAGTACTTCCACGGCGACAACGGGGCCGGCCTGGGCGCCTGGCACCAGACCGGCTGGACGGCCCTGGTAGCCGACCTGATCCTCACCCTGCGCCGCCGAACGGTGCAGTTAGGCAGCCCGCGAAAGGTGTATCCACGGCGTCCTGGGCCCGGTCTGATCGTAGTGACTGTCGGCGATCTGATAGGTGTCGGCCGGGATGAGCCCTAGGCTTGCCCACTCACGTGACGCCGATGGGTGGGGACGTGTTCAGAGACTTCTACGCGACGTTGGCGCAGGTCCTGCCCGTGGTCCTGCTCGCCATGCTCTTCGACTCCCGCTACCTGGACGTGCTGGCCCGTGATCATCGGCCCTCGCGACGTGAGAAGCCGAAGGGCGGGTACTTCTGGACCAAGCCCCGGGTCCGTGTCTACGTCCTGACCGTCGCGTCGCTGTTGATGTGCGAGTTTCTGTGCGTGTTCCTGGTGCTCGGCGGCCTGATCGACGACCGCGCATGGCTGCGGGGTGTGCTGATCGGAGGCCTGACGCTGTTCCTGGGCACGCTCTTGACGCGAGTCTGGGTGGCGGTCGTCGCTGCGACGGCACCGACTCAGCCTGGACGGAACGCCACGTTGGACGATGAGCGCGGACGGGCTGTTGAGCCGCTCGACTGGTGACATGGAGAGGACTGCTTCGGGTATCTTCCTGTACCACGTCCTATCCGCCTCGGTGGCGTTTATTAGGGTGGGCCCTGTCGCGCTTCAGATCGACGTCAGGTGATCAAGCCCTAGAGCTTCACGAAGGGGTAGGTTCAGCACGATGCTGCGCGACGTGGAGGCCAATACGAGCCCGTCAGTTCGCCTCGCCCACCTCGGCTTGGAGCTTCCGGCGGTCAGTCCACCGAGGGGCAGCTACGTCCCAACGGTTCGTTCGGGCAACCTCATCTTCGTCGCCGGGCAGGTGCCGATGGTGGACGGCGAGGTCGTCGAGACGGGCAGGGTCGGCGCAGAGGTGACGCCGCAGCGGGCGAAGGAACTGAGCCGTCGTTGCGCCCTGGCTGCCCTCGCTGCGGTAGACGCCGCAGTGGGCCTCGACAAGGTCACCAGGGTAGTGAAGGTGCTGGGCTTCGTGTCGTCAGCTGACGACTTCACCCAGCAGGCAAGCGTAATAGATGGCGCCAGCGACCTGTTCGTAGCCATTTTCGGCGAGGCCGGCCGTCATGCACGCAGTGCCGTCGGGGTTGCGATCCTGCCCTTGAACGCACCTGTCGAGGTCGAGATCATTGTTGAAGTCGCTGACTGACATCGCCCCAGGCCTGTGGCTGAGGTGAAGGGTGCGGGCATTGCCCGCACCCCTCACAGCTGGACTGCCGTCCCGGAAACCGCTATGCCGCTGTTCGGCTCGGCGGGCACGTCGACAAGAATCACGCCGGGCCGCCCCATGTCGACACCCTGGTGAATGGTGACACGCGCCGGCGGTCGCACGAGGCCCAGCTCCCGGAGGTAACCGCCGAACGCGGCAGCGGCGGCACCCGTCGCCGGGTCCTCGAACACGCCCCCGGTCGGGAAGGGGTTCCGAGTGTGAAAGACATGCTCGGACTCGCGCCAGACCAGGTCGACGGTCGCCCAGTCGTTGCGCTCCATGACTTCCAGTAGGGCGCCTTCGTCGTACCGCAAATCGGCCAGACGTTCACGGCTGGCGGCGCCAATGACGGGATGCCAGGCCCCGGCGTAGGCAGCAAGCGGAGGAAGACCAGGGTCAAGTTCGTCTGGCGACCAGTCGAGCGCCGCCAAGAGGGCTACCAGATCGTCGTCCTGGATCTGTGCCGTCCGCGGTGGCACGCTCACCAGAGTGGCGTAGACCGATCCGCTCGGCTCGATCGATGTACGTACCTCGATGTAGCCGGCCTTCGTCGCCAGGTGCAGAACGCCAGGGCCGTTGAGTCGCGCATGGGCCACTGCGGCTGCGATCGTCGCATGACCGCAGAACGGGACTTCGATGCGAGGGCTGAAGTATCGCGCGACCGTGTGTTCGCCGGCCACGGGAAAAAGGAAGGCCGTCTCGGAATAACCCACCTCGGCCGCGATCTCTGCCATTTTCTCGGAATCTAGCCCGGTTGCGTCGAGCACCACGCCGGCCGGATTTCCGCCCCGAGAATCATTCGCGAAGGCGGTGTAGCGGAGAATTTCCATTTCGCAACTATAATGTTTCCCCGGAGGGGCAGTCAATGGGAATCTCCGCTGTCCAGGCCCGCTACCCCCACGTCAGAAGTTGACCGGTGTCGCTCAGGCCGATCGACATTCCCAGCGCCATGCGTCGCGCGCCACGACTGGGTCGCACCGCATGGTAGTTACGTGGGTCGAACAACAGCCCTTCACCGACTGCTGGCTTTAGCACGAACGATTCTACGCCAGCTACCACGTCCTCCGAGAAGCCGTACGAATTGGGCAGCCTGAAAGCCTCGTCGGCCGGGCTCCAACGATGCCTCCATACGACCGTCTCACCGCCATCATCGGGCATGCTGAGGTACAGGTTGAAGGCGAACTGACTGATTATGTTCGCGTCGAGCAGGTTGCCCTTGAATTCACGCAACACGTTGTCGAAGTGAACCTGAAACCCGTCATTGGGCTCGCGGGCGACCCCGGGGCACATTTGTCGGCCACCGCTGCGGCCGACAGCGATGCCGCCGGGCCAGTCGGTGCCGATCGCCTTGCGGCAGAGCTCGAATGGGTCGATGGACAACCCGAGACTGCGCCACCTGTCTTCATTCTCCCTGACGGCAGGCCAGTACGAGTCGGCAACCGCACCCCCGTGTCTGTGGTCGCTGACGCCGACGCCGAAGCGTAGGACCGTCGGATAGACCCGCTCCTGACCGTACGATTCGAATTTCGCTTGGGTAAGCGCCTCCAACACTTCTTCGCAAATCGAGCGAGGCAGTAGATCCGGGACCCGAATGGCAGCAATTCTGCCTGCGGCCAGGTCGGATATACGGCCTCGATCAAAGTGGTCGGTGGTCACGGACTTGAAAAACGAGTCATGGGATACGGACTCGATCACACTGATCACCGCACTCTCGTAGAACCTGCGATGGGCGCAGGATACCCCATGATGAGCGTCAATGTCGCCACCTGGATGTGGAGTGCTGCGCACGTCGACGGGCGGCCGGAGCCGTGCCGGCGGCTAGGTTTTGCGCTGGCGGTGAGACCAAACAGTCCATATCGCGTACCCGTTACACACATGATGCTGCGTGGGATTCCCGCTTGGTCATATTACTTTCGGCGGTAAGGCCGTTTGGGAAGCTTCTTCATCTACTGTTGACGCCAAAGGCAAACCGGGCGTCCAGTTCAACTGCTTGGCGATCCGCTTCCAGTGCTTCTCGGGCGATCCGCCGGGCCACTTCGAGGCGTGAAGTCTGCGCTTGAGCGTCATCGCCCGCCGGCCCGGAAGCCCAGGTTGAGCTGGACTCGTTCTGGCTGCTGGGTATCGTCATCTGGTCTCCCAGTACTCGCGAAATCGGCTGATGTTGATACCTGAGGCTAGCGTGCACGGGGCTGTCTGGTAGCTATACGTTCCGGCGATCTTCCCCGGTTCAATCTGTCGGCAACACGACAGGGGAGTCCTCCGCGGTGGTCCTCGGCATGGGTGCCTGCCGGGCAGCCGCTCCTGGTTGACGAGACGAGCCGTCCGTCTGATCCGGCGGGATGCCCCTTGCCTGGGCCAGCAACACCCGAGTGCGCTCCGTCTCCGGGTGGTCCGGCCCCAGCGCCTTGATCCGATCGACGAGGAGCTGGCTCAGGTCGGTGATGGCGGCTGCCTCTTTGCCCTGGTGGACGAGGGCGACCGCCAGGATGTATCGCAGGTGCATCACCGCCGGGGCGTGCCAACGGTCACCGGCCTCGCGGATTGCGTCCCTCGCCTCGGCCTCGGCCTCGGCGTCCTTTCCCTGTTCGGCAAGGCTCTTCGCGAGTGTGCGGCGGACGAAGAGCGTCTCCGGCGTGGTCGGCGACCAGATCCGCCGTCGGATGTCCAGCACCTCCCGAATCATTTGCTCCGCCTCGGCGGCGCGACCCAGGTTGAGGATGGCCCGGGCGAGACTGTGCCGCACCACCATGGTGTCTGCGTGTTCCGGGCCGCGGACGGAGTTCTCCGCATTGACGATGGAGCGCAGCAGTGGCTCCGCCTCGGCCCAGCGGCCCTGCTCGAGTATTGCCTTGGCGAACTTGTGTCGACTGGCGAGCGTGTCGGCGTGGTCCTCACCGAGAATCTGGGTGCGTCCGGCAATCACCTGCCGGAGCTTCTCCTCCGCGGCCTTTGGCTCGCCTCGGTCGAGAGCGATGCGGCCCTCCTCGTGGCGCAGCGCCAATATCTCGCGGTCGTCGCGATCAAGACCAAACAGGTGACACTGGGAAATCAGGGAGTCGATGAGGTCCTGCGCCGGTCCCAGTAAACCCGTGACGATGAGGTAGCGGGCGGTGAGCCGGGCGAGTTCCAGCGCCGATGCGGTGACCTGTCGGTCCCGCGGCCAGGTGCCCTGCAGGAGCGTGGCCGGTACGAGACTGACCGCGTGCGGTGCGAGAACGTTCCACATGACCCAGCTCTCTGGGTAATCCGGATCGAGACCTTTGGTCATTGCCAGGAGCATCTGCACGTTGAGCCCGTAGTAGTCGAGGTGTCGCTGCCTGACCTCCTTGTCCTGCCGAAGGACCCCGTGAGCGAGTGGATGCAGAGACAGGACCTGCGCCAGTTCCTCGTCGTTGACGTCCGGCAGCACATGGGGTTCCACGAGGCCGAGGTCGGCCAGGCCGCCGAGCGCCGCGATCCGTTGCTTCAGGCTCGAGCCGTGAAACAGCGGTGACTCTGCCACCACGTCCTGCCGTAGCAGCACGTGATATGGGATCGGGGCGATGTTCAGGCAGGCGAACAGCTTCAGCAGTCGCGGCGCCAGAGTCACACCGCGTTCCGTCAGAAGTTCAAGGGACAACCCGAATACATGCTCCATTTCCAAGCCCAGCGATTCGTTGAGATCGCCACTGTCCGAATTGGTCGTTGACTCGAGACGCCGACGAGCCTCTGCCCGGTAGGTAGCCAGATCCCGTATCCCAGCGGAGTCAGAGCCCCAGATCTTCTTGGTGTTGACGTCGTTGATGTAGTCGGCTGCCGCGCGGAGCGCCAGTGGGAGACCTCCCAGCACCGCGGACAGCTTCCGGGCTTCCTCGAAGGAACGCCCGCTGACCTCGGGTCGGAGCCGGTCCAGCAGGACAGCCGCACCGTCGCTCTCTTGCAGCGGCGACACATGGTGCACTGCGCTCCACGTTCCCCAGGTTGATTCGTTCCGGTCGCGGCTGGTCACCAGGACCTTGCCCTTGGCGATTGTCGGCTCCCTGAGCCACCCGGATCCGTCTGACACCGGCCCGTCGTAGGGCGCCAGATGCCCGGGATCGTCGGCGTTGTCGAACACGAGTAGCCAGGGATCCTCCTGGCTATTGAGCAGGCGCCATACCAGATCGGTCGCGCTTGCCGAACCCACCCAGGCGCGTTCGATCTCGACCTCTGGCGCGCCCAATCGCACGGCCACCGCTCGCATGCAGGAGTTGATGCGGGTCACGGGGACCCACCACACCCGACAGCCGGTCGCCTCCGCCCGATGAGCGATCTCCAACGCCAGGCGACTCTTGCCCGAGCCGCCCAGACCCGCCAGTACATGGACCCTCCGCAGCGGATTGGGCGACTCGATCGATCGCATCAGGCTTGCTCGCCCCTGCAAAGGGGTGTCCCTACGGCCATAGGGCGGAGTGACCGACGCCCGCACCTGCCATTCGGAGGAAGTGTCCGAGGAACTCGCAGGCGGCTGTTCCGACTCGCCAGCGCCGAGCAGTGCCCTGCGGACGATTCGGTACTGGGAGGTCTCCCGGCCTGTCGGTTTGATGATCGAGAAGTGGTCACCGTCGACGACGCCATTCGAGGAGAACGGCATCGACGTGACGATCGGCGGCGCGATCCGATCGCTGACGCCACCGTATGAGGCGAGCGGGATGAAGCACTCGGTCTTGCTGACGCCTTGGGCCTGCACGACCGCGCGTACAACGGTTTCCTGCGCCTCCATAACGGCCCGATCGAAGGGGCGCAACTGTCGCTCCTGAGGATTCCTCGAAGCGAAGAACGTGAATCTC
Organism: Micromonospora saelicesensis; assembly: GCF_900091575.1. Taxonomy (GTDB): domain Bacteria; phylum Actinomycetota; class Actinomycetes; order Mycobacteriales; family Micromonosporaceae; genus Micromonospora; species Micromonospora saelicesensis. Next base: position 377,189 of record NZ_FMCR01000005.1, on the reverse strand, counting down.
CGCACCGACAGCAGGAACTCCGCTCCAGAGTTCGGGCAGGCAAACATCACAATGTTCTTGATCCGGCTGAGTTTGTCAGCGCGGCCACGCCACACCTGCCGGGCCAGCAGTCGCTGCACGACGAGGCCACCTTGGCTATGGGTGACGAACACGATCGACGCGGCGTCTCGTAACTCGTTCTCGTAGTACGTCCACAGTCTGTCGGCGATGTCGTCGACCTCAGCGATGCGGCGGTCGATCCGAACCCTGATGGGCGGCGACTCGTACCGAAACGTATGTACGCTGACGAACGACGCCAGCTCCGCATCACCCTGGATGAGGTCCACGAACGGTTGCCAGGTCGAGGGCGACGAAAACAGCCCGTGTACGAACACCAAGTCGACGGGCTTGCGTGTCGTCATCACAATCTCCCGCTGGAGTCGAGTGCAGCAGTGCGTGTCGCGAGTTGGTGGACGTCTTTGGCTGCTTCGGCCTCATGCTGGCGGCGCTGTTGCGAGCCTTCGATGGCACGTACCTCCATACTGGATGCCCGGCATCGAACTCGATCAAACCGCTTTTGGCACGCTGCGTCATCGACCGATCCGACATCTGTAACCGCATGTCGGTCAGTGGCTTTCACCGGGCGGCGGCAGCGGGTCGCCCTGCGGCTGGTCCCTGGACCTGTCGGTCGTCCTACTCGAAGCGCCTCCCGAACCGCCGGTAATCAGCGACATGTACCTGCCGGTTCCGTGCGTGGTGCACCCCGAGCAGGTCCGCGAGTACCAATACGCCGACCTGCTCCCCGATGACCTACGCGAACGGCTCGAGACGCCCGATCCGCCCGACTGGGCGTTACCGGCCGCACCCGGGTCGCCCTGAGCCGAGCGCCGCCGACACGGGCGAGGGTGATTCACCTCGCACAAGTTTGCCCCTGACGTCAACGTGAGGTTTTAGCGTGGCGATATGCAAATCAACGGCTCAACAGCTCTCGTGACCGGAGCTAACCGCGGCCTCGGCAAGGCCTTCGCCGAGGCCCTCCTCACCCGGGGCGCCACCGTCTATGCGACCGCCCGTCGCCTGGAAAGCATCGACATCCCCGGTGCCATCGCGCTCCAGCTGGACATCACGGATCCCGCGTCCATCGAGGCCGCCGCAGGCAAGGTGGGCGACCTCGACATCCTCATCAACAACGCTGGCACCTCCACTGAAGCCCCACTGCTCGGCCCGTCCACGGAGAACATCCGCCGCGACCTCGACACCAACTTCTGGGGCACTCTCAACGTCACCCGCGCCTTCGCGCCCAGGCTGGGCGGCGGCGCCATCCTCAACGTCATCTCGGCGCTGAGCTGGTACACCTTCAGCCCCGGCAGCAACGGCTACGCCGCCTCCAAGGCCGCGGAGTGGTCCCTGACGAATGGCATCCGACTCGAGTTGGCCGACCAGAAGACTCTGGTCACCGCCCTGGCGCTGGCGATCGCCGACACGGACATGATGGCTGGCATCGACATCCCCAAGCTCGCGCCCCACGAGGTGGTCGCCCAAGCCCTCGACGGACTGGAAGCAGGCAAGATCGAAGTCATCGCTGACAAGCCCACCGCCAACGTCAAGGCCTCCCTCTCCCGCGATCCCGCCGACTTCTACGCCGACATCACCGGCAACCTCTTCGCCTGACTTCACCGGTAATCCGCCTGCCGGAGTAAGCGGCTTGGTCAACGGGCGTACGCCCGGCGGGCGGCCCGGATTCTCATGAAGCCGGGCCTCCGCCTGACCGCCGCGGGGATGCGGACGTCGAGCGAAGCACTGAAGATCGTGATCGACTTCGTGGTCTTGAAGCTGGCGCCTCCGGGAGGTCACTGGTCCGGTGCGGTGTGTCCCGGCGTCGGGATCACGTCGAGCGCGGCCACGGTCTCGCCGGTCCCTGCCCCGTAGTGATCGACTCACCCGCCCACGGCAGTCACCCCCCAGCGTCGAGAGAGATCCGGGCCACGATCGCCGTTATGCCAGCGAGGGGCCGCGTCACCGCTGGTACCGCGCCAAGGGGACGGCCACAACTTCCAGCGAAGATCATCGTTAAAACGTTGATCTAGGCGAGAAGCTGCGGCAGGCCGTGCTTACCGTGACCTCACACACGGCTGGAGCTGACCGAAGTGATCACGCGCCTCAGGTAAGCCCCACCTGGTGGCTCAGGATGGCGAGGAGCAGACCGGCGAGGGCTCCGATGACGAGCATCCAACGCTCGCGGCGGATGCTCTGCCGCCTCTCGGCATCAGCTCGCTCAGTGGTCTCCTGGTCTCGTTTCAAAATTACGTCGGTGCTGCTGAGCGCCGTTTCGGTCAGCCGCACAAGACGATCCAGGGTGATTCTGAGGCCCGGGGGCACCCCTTCGACCCAGCGGCAGCATCAGCAGCTCGGCGAGCAGGAGCAGCAGGATGACGGCGGCGGCCGAGGTCAGGCAGGTGCCGAAGTGGACTGACGAGGAGCGTTCGCTGGACTACCGATGGACCGTAAACCGCCTGTCGGTCATTGTTTGCATAGATGCGCTGTAGGGCAGCCCGGAGGCTCGCGCGGGTCCAGGCGCGGTAGAGGCGAAGGTCAACGAGGGGTGATCAGTGGCGCGAAATCGGCGCGAGTGAGGGGCTGGTCGGACAGTGAACCGTCAGCGCGCGGCACTCTGAGAGGTCGGCCATCACGGGAAAATGTGACGGTGGTGACGTCGTCGCGGCTGGTGAGGGTGCAGACGATTTGCCCGAAGGCGAGGACCTCGTCGCTGCGGCCGGCGTCGTCGCCGGGTTCGTCGACCCCAACGCGGGCCTGGGTGCCGGCCACTGTGACACCGGCGGCGTTGACCGCTCCTGGCAGCGCGCTGGTCAAGTCGGTAGCGCGTTCGGCGGCGGTGGGCCCGGCCAGCAGATGCCGCAGTTGGTCCTCGATCGTTGGTGGCCGCTCGACGCGCCGGACGAAAGAGATGATGCGGTTGTCGCGGACGAAGCAGAGCGTCTCGGCGGCAGGGCCGACTGGTGGGCTGGTGTCGACGGGCGTGGAGCTCTGAAACGGCCCTTGTGGTGCCTGCACTACGCGGGGGGCATCGTCGGTGGGGATGCTGCAGCTGGTCAGCAGCGCGGCAAGCGCCAGTGCGACGAGATAACGATGGTTCATGGCAGGCTCTCCGGCAGGGTGACACGGAAGCAGGCGCCTCCGCCGGGCCGGTCACCGACGGTGACGTGTCCGGCGTGTGCTGCGGCGTGCTGCGCGACCAGCGCGAGTCCGAGCCCTGTGCCGTCGCCGGCGCCCCGGGTGTGAGCTGCTCGCCCCCGGACGAAACGGTCGAAGATCGCCTCGCGGTCCTCGACGGGCACACCGGGTCCGTCGTCCTCGACCTCTATCACGCCAGTGCTGCCGTCGCGGCTCAGCCGGACGCCGGCTGGACCGCCTCCGTAGGTCACCGCGTTGTCGAGCAGGTTCGCCAGGACCTGCGCGACACGGCGCCGCTCGACCAGCCACGTCGCCGGCACGTCGGGTGCGAGATGGACGAGCGTCGTGGGCAGGTCGAGGGCACGGCAGGCGTCGCGGGCCAGCGCGACGACGTCCACGGGGGCCCGGTGGGCGGGCTGGTCGCTGCGGGCCAGGTCGATCAGGTCGTTGACGAGCCGCTGGAAACGGTCGATCTCGTCGGCGACGAGCCCGGCCGCGATGGCGGTGCGTTCGTCCTGGTGTTCCCGACGGCGGGCCAGGACGCTGGCCGCCGCGGCGAGGGTCTGCAGTGGTGAGCGCAGCTCGTGGCTGACGTCGGCGGCGAAGCGGCGGTCCCGCTCGATGCGGTGCGCGAGGCGGTCGACCATCTGGTTGAACGAGGAGGAAAGCCGGGTCAGGTCGGGGTCGGTGGCCGTGTCGAGGCGGGCGGTGAAGTCACCCGCGGCGATCTTCTCGGCCGCGTCGGCGACCGCAGTCAGCGGCCGCAGCCCGTGCCGGGTGGCGTACCAGCCGAGGGCCGCGCCGGAGCCGGCGACCATGATCGCGACGGTGGTCAGCGCGAGCGCCAGGACCTGGAACGTCTGTTCCAGTTCTCGGAGCGAGTTGACCTCGAAGTACGTCGCGGACGCGGACAGGGGCACCCCGACGACCAGGACGGATTGGCCGTCGACGCGTACCCGCTGCACCGCGGGCTCGCCGGCCGCGACGACCCGACGCAGCTCAACGGGGATGGCAGCGGTGGTGCTGGGGTCGGCGGTACGGGCATACCACTCGCCGTCCAGGTGCAGCACCGGCCGCCGACTCCCGCCCGTGTCCAGCGAACGAAGCACCTCCACCACATCGGGGGTGTCAGTGTCGAGCCCGGCACGGACGACGGTAGCGTCGAAGTAGGCTGCGCGCAGGGCGGTGCGTTCCCGCTCATCGAGCAGGGATCGGCGGGTCAACTCGTAGGAGACCAGGGCCATCGACGCCGAGAGCAGAAGCGCGCCGACCGCGAACGCGGCGGTCACCCGGGTACGCAGTCCGAGACGTCTCATCGTTGCAGCTTGTAGCCCAGGCCCCGCAGGGTGACCAGGTGCCGGGGGTTCGCCGGGTCGGACTCGATCTTCTGCCGCAGACGGCCGACATGCACGTCGACGAGCCGTTCGTCGCCGCTGTCGTACCCCCAGACCCGTTCGAGCAGTTGCTGGCGGGACAGCACCCGGCCGGCGTGCTCGGCCAGCTCGCAGAGCAGCCGGAACTCGGTACGGGTGACCGGTACGGGTTGGCCGGCTTTGCGCACCTCTCCCCCGTCAGGGCTGATCTCCAGCTCACCGACCACGAGCACGGGCACCGGCTCCGGCGTGTGCCCGGCGGCGCCGGTACGGGCGCGGCGGCGAAGGGCGCGCAGCCGCGCGGTCAGTTCCTTGATCGCCACCGGCTTGACGAGATAGTCGTCGGCGCCGGCCTCCAGGGCGGCGACGATGTCGTGGGTGTCGTCGCGGGCGCTGACCACCACGATCGGGACGTCGTCGTCACGGCGCAGCTGCCGAATGCATTCGAAGCCGTCGAGACCAGGCAGCATCAGGTCGACCAGCACGTAGTCGGCGGGATCGCGCCGCTGCGCGCGCAGCCCTTCCTCGGCCGTGGCCGCGCCCACCGCGTCGTAACCCTCGTCCTCCAGTGCGAGCAACAACGCCAAGCGGATGCGGTCGTCGTCCTCGATCACCAGTACGGCCGTCATACCCGGCATCATCCCCAGCCGACCGGCTCGGTTGCCAACCGTGGCGGCCGGTTGGCTGATTTGTCACGGAACTGTCACAGATCCGCGTGGTAGCCGCGAAACCCGCCCGGCAGGGTGACAGGTGACCGGATCCGCGAGGGAGAGGGGTGTGCCTGTGACAGGGCCGCTCGCAACTACGCCGTGCACGCTGCCGCTGGTCGAGGTGCGCGTCACCGAGTTCGACCTGGCCTGTCTGCCGGCGACCGGAGCAGTGTTCGATCGCCTGCTTGCCCTGCATCCCGCACAGATGGTGGTCGACCTGTCCGGGTGCCGGCACATCGATGCCGCTGGGATCGGCCTGCTACTCGATGTGCACCGGCGGCTGGCCCGCGCCGACGGGGTCCTCACCGTCCGCGATCCGAACCCGCGCATCCGACGCATCCTGCACGCCGCCCGCCTGCACCAGGTCCTGCCGGTCGTCGACACTGCCCCATCGTCGCCGCCCGGCACCCCACCGGGCGGGCAGGCACCAACCCGCACACAGCCGGCGCTGGTCGCTCATGGTCGCGCCTCGGTAAAAGTCGCTCACTGACGACCGCCCAGCGGACTTCCCTGCCCACCATGGGGCACAACGGCTATCAGCGCCGGAAACGCCACGCTCGAGAGCGCGACCTCCGCATCAGCTCTGCACGATCGCCGTGTCCCACCCCATCGGTAGACATGGCCCCAGGAAGGACCAGAAGAATGACCGTTGTCCCGGACGACCACCTCATGACCCTGATCTGCGACACCTGCGGCGACACCGTCAAGGCCACCGCGTGCGTGCTCCCCGATGCCGAGGTCGTCTGGACCCTGGTGTCCGAACAGGGCTGGAGCGGTTCCCCCTTCGCCACCGGCCCGCACCGCTGCCCACACTGCAGCCTCCTGCCGCTCCCTGGTGGCGGCCACGCGTCGTGCGGCGACCACGGTCCTGGCGGCATCCTCGGCATCGACCACCTCGACGACGTGACCGTTGTCGCCGCCGGGGGTGACGTCGATCTCGACACCGGCGACACCCTGCGCACCGCCCTGCGGCATGCAGCCGACATGGGCGGGCACGTCGTGGTCGACCTGAGCCGAGTACACCTCATCGACTCCACCGGCCTCGGTCACCTCGTCCGCGCCCACCGCGAAGCCCGAGATCGTGGGGCCACCCTCTGTCTGGCCGCGCCGTCGCGGTTCATCCGCACCGTCCTGCACACGATGCGCCTGGACGGAGCCTTCCCCATTTTCGACAGCCGCGAAGACGCCCTCGCCCAACTGTCCAAGGGGTCGGTGCCGGAGCGGCCAACCGCCGTCGCCGCCACCCGTTATTGATCGCACTCCTCCGGACCGAAGGCATCCTCGCCGCCGGTGGGGACAACCGACACCCCTGGAATCGGGTCACAAGGAGCCAGTGGCCATTCGAATGGCCGCTGATGGCGCGGCGAATCTCGAGAACCGGCCCTCAATTGTCGTAGCACTCGTACTTGAAGGAGATCCGAGGGAGCCCATGAGCATCGTTGGCCTCGTCACCGCGCTCCTCGTCGGCGTCGCTGCCGGCCTGCTCGGCAGGCTCGTCGTCCCAGGACGCCAGGAGACCCCGATCTGGCTGACAGTGTCCGTCGGGGTGGTCGCCGCGCTGGCGGGCAGCATCGTCGCCCGTCTCGCAGGCGTCGATACCAGCAGCCTCAACCTCAGGACCCTGGTCGTCCAGGCCGGCCTCGCCGGCATCGGCGTCGTACTCGTCGTGGCCACCGCCAGGCCCGATCCATCCGACTCGCCCTGAACCGGAGACGAGGACCTGACAAGTCTCACCCGACCGCGTTCCTGACCAGCCTGAGGACATCAGCGGCTCACCGTCCGCTATCCCGCCCGGCCTCGTCACAATCAAGGAGCTGACCATGTACATGCCATGGCCGTTGCCCGATGAAAATTGGTTTGCCGACACCTCGCACCAGCCCGAGCCCGACCACGAGGACCTGAGACTTGAGGCGCTGGTCGCACAGCGGTTGAGCATCGACTGGACCACGAGGCGCCAGCAGATCACCGTTTCCGTGCAGAACCGGGTCGTCATCCTCGCCGGCGTGGTGAGTGATGCGAACGCGCGGCAGGTTGCGGCGGACCTCGCCTACGACGTGCCGGGCATCTTCGACATCTGCAACACACTGCGGCTCAGCGGCCCGCGGCGTAGCCGACGGTGACTCCGGCTCAAAGCCACATCCACGGCGCTGATGACCCCTCAGACTGCACACTGCCTGGCCGTGGATGACACGCTCCCGTTTTCAGGGGCGGTGACAGGCTGATGATCGTCGTTTGGCTAACGTAGTAGCCGGTGTGCCGGGAAGACTGGTCGGCGACTTCGTCACCGACCCCACCGGAGGACCACGATGAGCCGCCCACCGGCGAACCACACGCCACTCCTGCTCAGCCGCAGGAGTTGGCCTGAGGTACGCCGGATCGGAGACATTCTCCGGACCGAAACGGTCGGTGGGGTGCTGCTGCTGGTCGCCGCCGTGCTTGCTCTCGCCTGGGCGAACTCTCCCTGGTCCGACGGGTACCGCTCACTCGCCGACGTCACCGTTGGCCCCGAGGCGCTGCACCTGGACCTCTCATTGGCGCAGTGGGCCGCCGATGGCCTGCTAGCGATCTTCTTCTTCGTCGCCGGGCTGGAGCTCAAGCGCGAGTTCGTCGCCGGTGACCTACGGGAGCCCCGCCGGGCGATGCTTCCGGTCGCCGCCGCTCTCGGCGGCATGACGCTGCCGGCGTTGATCTACGTGGCGTTCAACGTGGGGGCCGGCGACGGAGCGTTGACCGGGTGGGCGATCCCGACCGCCACGGACATCGCGTTCGCCCTCGCCGTGCTCGGCGTGATCAACACCAGCCTGCCCTCGGCGATGCGCACCTTTCTGCTCACCCTCGCGGTGGTCGACGACCTGCTGGCCATTGTGATCATCGCGGTCTTCTACACCAGTTCCCTGCACTTCGGGCCGCTGCTGCTCGCGCTGGCCCCGATGGCGCTGTTCGCTCTGCTGGTTCAGCGCCGGGTGCGGTCCTGGTGGCTGCTGCTGCCGCTTGCCGCCACGACGTGGGCGCTGGTGCACGCCTCCGGGGTGCATGCCACCGTCGCCGGGGTCGCGCTGGCCTTCACCGTGCCGGTGCTACGCCGCAAGCCGGGACCTGGCCCTGGCCTGGCGGAGCACTTCGAACACCGAATCCGGCCCCTGTCCGCCGGGGTCGCGGTACCGGTGTTCGCGTTCTTCGCCGCCGGAGTCTCGGTAGCCGGGGCGGGTGGCCTCGGGGCGACCCTGACCGACTCGGTCGCCCTGGGCGTGATGGTCGGGTTGGTGGTGGGCAAGGCGGCTGGCGTCCTCGGTGCCACCTGGCTCGTGCAGCGGTTCACCCGGGCCCGGCTCGCGGAAGGGCTCGCCTGGTGGGACATGGTGGGATTGGCGCTGCTGGCCGGGGTCGGTTTCACGGTGTCGCTGCTGATCGGCGAGCTGGCGTTCGGCGCTGGCACCGAACGCGACGACCACTCCAAGATCGGTGTTCTGCTCGGATCGCTGCTGTCGGCGGTGCTGGCAACCGTCGTTCTACGCGCTCGTAATCGGCATTACCAGGGGGTCTGCGCGCTGGAGGAGCGCGACAGCGACGCCGACGGGGTGCCAGACGTCTACGAGGAACAGCCGACCACGACAAGGCCGTCCTGAGCTCTCGGCTACGGTGGCCAGCCGAGCAGCCGAGCGCCGAGTACGGCTGTTTGCAGGGTGAACCGTTGCGTGGCTTCGCCAGGGTGGTAGCCGGTTAGATCCCGGATGCGGTCGAGTCGGTAGGTGATCGCGCGGACAGACAGGTGCATCTGCCGAGCGGTCGCGGTGTGGTTGCCCTGGTTGTCAAAGAGCACGGACAGGGTCTCCAGGTACGGCTCGGCACCGCCGCGCGCCGTGGTCAGTGGCCCGAGGACCGTGGTCACCAGGTCGATGATGGCGTCGCGGTCACGCAGGAGCACGGGGAACACCAGCAGATCGGCAGCGTTGAGTACGGGTGTGACGAAGCCGAGCCTGACGGCGTAGTCGAGGGTGTGGCGGGCCTCGTCCAGGGACGTGGCCAGGCCGTGCACACCAGGTTGGGCGCGGCCGACGGCGATCTGCCAGTTGCCCGCGCCGAGTTCGGTGAGGAGCAGGTGGGCGAGTTCGGCCGCAACGCCGCGTAGGCCGCCGGCGCTGATGCAGACCACGTCGTCGTCGCGGAGGGTGGTGAGGGTGTTGCCTTCGCCGAACCTGGAAGCCAGTGCGGCATCGATACGGTGCGTGATGCCGGGAGTCAAGCCGGCCGCACGGGCGATGAGGACGGTGTGGGTGGCCGACAGGCGGATGCCGTACCGGTGTGCGCGCTCGGCCAGACCGCCCGGGTCGGCGCGGCCGGTGAGCAGGTCGTTGACGAAAGCGGCACGTTCGTTGTCGTGGCGATCCAGTTCGGCACGGTTCTGGCGGGTATAACCGTCCACTGCGGCAGTAAGCAGGACACGGGTGCTGTCCAGCAGTGTCTCGGCCCGGGAATGCACGGCGATGGCGGTGTCGGCTGGCTCGACCGGGGTGGCACTCCAGCGGGCGGTGGTGGCATCCAGCAGGCCGGAGACCAGCTCGCGTAGCTTGAGCCCCTCATTCGCGGCGCGGGCACCCAGGTTGACCGCTGCCTGACGCCGGGCACTGGCCGGGACGTACAGCAGATCCTGGCAGTTGGCCGCCAGCCAGGTGTCGTCGTTCATGGGCTGTTCCTTGTCGGCGTGCTGGTGGCCGCCGGTAACCGGAGGCCACCAGCCTCAGGTTTACACACCGATGTCGCGGCGGTCGAACACGATGACTCCGGCGGTCGTGGTTACCGCACCGAGGAGCACGAGGGTGAGCAGCTCGGCTGGGTGCCAACCAGTGTGCAGCGGGTCCGTGCCGATGAAGTAGTGAAACGGTGACAACCAGCGCACCCAGTGCCACCCGTCGAGCATGCCGCCGATGGCGTTGGCCATGTAGGCGGCCACGGCGAGGCCACCGGTGATCCCGAGGACGGCAGCCCGTTTTCCAGTGGCGGCGCCAACGAGGAAGGCGACGCCAGCGAAGCTCCACACCATGGCGACCAGGCCGGCCGACGCGGCGGCGACGTTGGACAGGGGGATGTCCATGCCGATCCAGGGAACAATGATCATCAGCAGGAGCCCGGGGATGGCGGCGATCCCGGTGAGCGCGCTGCCGGCGGCGACCGCCCGTTGCCAGGCGAAAGCGGCGCGAGAGACCGGGTTGGCCAGCATCAGCTCCATGCCACCGTCCTCCTCCGGCCGAGCGATCGTGCGGGCAGCCAGCGTGATGGCGCACATCAGGACCAGCAGTGGGCCGACCAGGCTGAAGATGGTCGCCTGAAGATAGCCGGCCGGGGACAGCATGTCGGCGATGCCGAGGAAGTCCAGCATGCCCTGGGGCAGAGCGTCCTGCTTCAGCTCCGCAGCACCCTGGAACTGGCTGTAGAACGAGGTGTAGATGGCGGTGAAAGCGGCAACGCCACTGGCCCAACCGGTCAATGCCAGGCGGTCGTCACGCCAGGTCTTACGCACCAGCGCGGGAAGCATCGCCGGCTCCTTCCCCGTGGTAGTAGAACGACAGGAACGTCTCTTCCAGGTCGGGCTCGGCCGACAACATGTCCACCACCTCATGACGCGCCGCCGCCTTGATCAGCGGATCGATGCGGCCGTCGACAGTGCATTTCAGCACCGGCCCGGACACCACCACGTCGCTCACTCCGGGCAGGACACTGAACTCCGCCGGGTCCACCGGGTCATCGAAATGAATCTCGACGGCGCGGACCGCCCGCTTTCCCAGTGACTCAACCCGCTGGACCGCGGCCAACTGGCCGTCGCGGACGATGGCGACCCGGTCGGCCGCCTGCTGCACCTCGGCCAGCACATGAGAGGACATGAAGACGGTCTGCCCTGCAAGGCTGGCATCGCGCACCATGGCCAGGAACTCCTGCTGCATGAGTGGATCCAGCCCACTGGTCGGCTCATCCAGGACCAGCACCGCCGGTCGGTGCATGAACGCCTGCACCAACCCCACCTTCTGCTTGTTGCCCTTGCTCATCGTCCGTACCGAACGAGAGAGGTCCAGGTCGAGCCGCTCCGCGAACTCGGTCACCTGCGACCAGGCCACACCACCGCGCGCCGCAGCGAAGAAACGCAGCAGGTCTTCCGCCTTGTCCCGCCCGGGAAACACGAGCTCACCGGGCAGGTAGCCGATCTGACGGTGCAGTGCGGCCTTGTCCCTGCGCGGGTCGAGCCCGAGCACAGTCGCGTGTCCACGAGTGGGGCGCAGAAAGTCCAACAGCAGCCGGATCGTGGTTGTCTTCCCGGCACCGTTCGGTCCCAGGAAACCCACCACCTCCCCGGCACGAACCTCCAGGCTGAGCCCCTCGATACCGCGACGCTGACCATAGAACTTGGTCAGGTCCTCGGTGAGTAGGGCGATGTCGCTTGTCATGCCCACATCGTCGCGGGCTTTCCTCGACGGCATCCAGGTCAGCATTCGGCCGACATCTCGCTGAGGCCGTTGCCGAACGTCGGAAGCCCGTAGCCCGATCGTCAGGCCGGGCGGCCTCCGCGCCGCGACCGCCGGGAGTACTCTCGCCTCAGGTGCGCCGGGAAGTCTGGTCGGCAGGTCATGTCGTGCTGCGGCTCTGGAGGCTCCGATGGGCATTTCTGCCCTGCGCACCGAACATCTGTCCAAGCGGTACGGGCGGCTACTCGCCCTCGATGACCTCACCCTCGACGTCGCAGCGGGCGAGGTGTTCGGGTTTCTCGGCCCCAACGGCGCCGGAAAGTCAACCACGATCCGGCTGCTGCTCGGCCTTGCCCGACCCACCTCCGGACAGGCCTGGATCTTCGACAAGGACGCCGCCGACGTCGCCGCCGCCCACCTCAGCCTCGCCTACGTGCCTGCGGATGTGGCGCTGTGGCCACGGATGACCGGCGCCGAGGTGCTGGACCTGCTCGCCCGCATCGGCCCTGGCACGGACACCGCCTACCGCGACGAGCTCGTCCAACGATTCGCACTCGATGTGTCCAAACCTGCCGGCACCTACTCGACGGGCAATCGGCAGAAGGTCGCTCTGATCGCGGCGTTCGCCACCCGGGCACCTCTACTGGTGCTGGACGAACCGACCAGCGGCCTGGACCCGCTCATGGAACTGCAGTTCCGGCAGGCGGTCGGGGTTGCCCGCGACAACGGGCAGACGGTGTTCCTCAGCTCCCACCAGCTCGCCGAGGTCGAGGCCGTCTGCGACCGCGTCGGCATCCTGCGCGCTGGCGAACTGGTGGAGGTGGCGTCCGTCGCACAGCTGCGTCGACTGCACCACACCGAGGTGGCCGCCACATTCACCGGCGCGCCACCGGACCTCACCGGCGTCCCCGGCGTCAACGGCCTGCACGAAGACGGTGCCGCGTCCGTGCGGTTCACCCTGAACGGCTCCCCCGCCGCGGCGCTGCGCGCCCTGGCCGACGCTGACGTGGCGACGATCGTCGTCCGCGAGCAGAGCCTGGAGGAGATCTTCCTCGCCTACTACGGGCAGAACGCCCGATGACCGCGACGACAGCAGCCCGCCCGGAGCATGTACTGAGAGGGCTCGCAGTGCGCCAGGTACGCCGCGGCGCCCTGGTCGTGACCACCGTGTGTGCGGGCATGTCTGCCCTGGTGGTGGTTGGCTACCGCACGGACGCCCTGGATCCGGCCGCCTTGGCGGCGCTGGCCCGCAACCCCGCGATCCGCACCCTGTTCGGCGAGCCGGTCGCGCTCGACCAGGCGGGCGGGTTCACGGTGTGGCGCACGGGCACCGTCCTGGCCGTCCTGCTCGGGGTGTGGGCGATGCTCGCCGCCACCCGGATCACCCGAGAAGAGGAGGATGCCGGCCGGTGGAGTCTGTTGCTGTCCGGCCGCACCACCCTCGCCGAGGCTGTCCGCCAGCACCTCGGTGTCCTGGCCGTCGTTCCGGTCCTCGTCGGAGCGGCGACCGCGGCGGCGATGATCGCTGCGGGAGTGGACGCCCCGGGTTCCTTGTTGCACGGAACCGGGCTCGCTGCCGTCGGGCTCTTCTTCGTCGCCGTCGGGGGCGTCACGGCGCAGATGTTCGCCAGCCGGTCGGCGGCCAACGGTGCCGCGTCCGCTGTCCTGGTCGTCGGGCTCCTGATGCGGATGGTCGGCGACGGTGTGCCCACGCTGGCCTGGCTTCGGTGGCTGTCCCCGATCGGGCTCTTGGCGCTCACCCGCCCGTTCGACACCAATCGAGGGCTACCGGTGTTGGTGCTGACGTGCGCCGCAGTGCTGTTGCTGGCCCTCGCCAGTCGGCTCGCGGCGCGGCGTGACGTCGGCGCGGGGATTCTTGCGACGGTCGGCAGCCGGCCGGCGCGTACCGCGTTGCTCGGTTCGGTGCTCAGCTTCTCCGTACGGCGCACCATGCGGCCGTCGGTCGCATGGTCAGCCGGGATCGGCGCGTACTTCCTGCTCCTGGGACTGATTGCCCGGTCCATGACTGAATTCCTGACCGGCAACCCCCAGTTCGCGGCCATGGCGGCCCAGGCCGGCTTTCCGGCGCTCGGCACGGTCGAGGGTTACGCGGCCACCATGTTCGCGTTGCTGGCCGTTCCGGTCGGGGTGTTCGTCGCCGTGCGGCTCGCCGCCGTCGCGGCGGACGAAAATGCCCGGCGTCTCACCCTGCTGCTGGCCGCACCGGTGACCCGGGTGCGGCTGTTGGGCGCCGAGGCGGCCGTCGCTGGCTGCGCCGCGCTGGTCCTGATCACGGTCGCGGGAGTCGCCATGTGGGCCGGCACGGCCTCTGTCCATGCCGGCCTTACGCTCGGCGACGCGATCGCGGGCGCCTGGAACGTCGTGCCGGTTGTGCTGCTGTGTCTGGGAGCTGCGGTCCTGGCGCTCGGATGGACACCACGCGCCGTCGCGGCGATCGGCGCTCTTCCGGCCGTTGGCGGGTTCATCTGGCAGGTCATCGCCGACAGCGTCAACGCGCCCTCCTGGATCCGCGCGCTGTCCCCGTTCGCGCACCTGGCCGCGGTACCGGCCACCGAACCGGCCCGGCTCGCAGCGTGGGTGATGGCCGGCACCGCCGCAGCAGGAGCGGTCGCCGGCGCGATCGGCTACCGCCGGCGCGACCTGAGTGCCTGACCAGCCCCATCACAAACACGGTCCGCGGTGTGGCGCACTCAGACGTCGCGTCATCCACCTGCAGACCGCCGGCTCGGTGGCGTCTCAGAGCACCCGAGTCATCGTGCGAGCCGTGACCTTGCCGTCGTCCCCTGCCATGGTGGCACTCGCGCTTGACGTCGGCCTCCGTGGCAACGTCATCGCCGTCAGCGCCACCCGCTCCGTTACTTCGCGTTTGCCTGACCGTCCTCGGCCTCACCGTCGATATCCGGCGCGGCAACCGCCGCAGGGTCGCCGGCAGGCCGACGTGGGACCGCTATCCGCCGACGCACCCGGCGTAGCGCGTTGTGCCAGTTGGGCGTGTCGCGGGTGTCGTCAAAGGCCTGAGCGATCACGACGTCGGTCGAGGAGTGCGCCAGGATCGAGATGACGATCGTGAGCGCGACCAGGTGGAAGATCTCGTCGGCTGCGGCGATGCCGGATTCGATTACCAGCAGGCCGTAGACGACCGAGGCGAAGCCCTTGGGCCCGAACCACATGGCGGCCGCCTGCTCCCGCAGGCTCAGCCCTGAGCGCAGGAACGAGATCCACAGTGCGATCGGGCGGGCGACCACGATGGCCAGAACGGCGAAGACCCAACCGGTCCAGGAGATGTCGCCGAGGAACTCCACCGAGATCAGGGCACCGAACACCAGCAGCGCCCCCAGCTTGAGCAATTCGGCGATGTTCTCCCCGAAATGCTCGAACGCCGCACGTTCCCTGGGCCCGAAGGTCGCCACCGTGATACCGGCAGCGAACGCGGCAAGGAACAGATTACCGTGGGTAGCCTTGCCGAGCGCCAGCACCAGCAGGCCGATCGCGACCCCGTTCAGCGGCGCGTACGCCGCCGAGGCAGCGAAGAAGCGGGTTCGCTCCAGCGCGAGCGCCGCCAGCGGCACCAGCACCCCGATCGCCAGGCCGACGGCCAGTTCGGTGGTCAACTCGCCCAGGTGCAGGTTGTCGGAGCCGGCCGCGACCGCGAGCAGCACCACCACGAATGGCAGCGCGAGTCCGTCGTTCACCCCGGACTCGACGTTGAGGAGGTGCCGCAGCCGCGCGGGCACCTTGTCGTTGCCGACCAACGCGGCCGCGAACACCGGATCCGTGGGCGCCAGGATCGCCCCGATCAGGAGGGCCTCCGCCCAGCCCAACCCGGCCACATAGTGCGCCAGCACTGCGGTCACCAGCAGCGTCAGCGGCAGACCCCAGCCCAACGCCCGGCCGGGCAGCCGCCACGCGCTGCGCAGATCCGCCCAGCCCACGCGCATCCCGTCGCTGAACAGCACCGTGAACAGGGCCAATTCGGCCAGTTGAGCCACGATCGGCGAGTCGGCCTGCAGGTGCAACACCCCGGTGGTGTCCTCACCGAGGGCGAAGCCGGCGACCAGGAACAGCGCCGCCGTGGACAGGATCGTCCGGTGCGCGAGCGCCGACACGAGCACGGCGGCGAGCAGGACAGCGGCGAAGCAGAGGAGCAGCACAGGAAACCTCCGGGGCGCAGGGTTCAACACGGTGCCGACCAGACTTCCCGGCGCTCCACAGACCTCGCAGATCATAACGGCCCGCCGACGGCGTGTTCGTCCGCGCCACCTCAAACCGGGTCGAACTGTCGGCACGATTCGTGGTGCCCGTACGCGCCGCCCGACAGGTCAAGGACCAGGTCACCCGACGAGTACGGGACCGCTTCGCGGAAAACGCCATCAAGGTGGCGTCGCGGTTCTGCATGCCGGAACCGAGGTCGACATCACGGTTACCGCCCTGCCGGGCTCGCTGAGAACCAGCGTCCGGGGCCACACCGCAGGCAGACCGCGCAGCTGTGGCGATCACCGACCACGGCAACATGCGCGGCGCGAACGACGGTGGCGGATCTGGGCCATCTGGCCGATGGTGCCGGGAGGTTGAGGGGAGCCGGTCCGATGGTCGTCATCAGACCGGCCCGCCCTCACCAGCGGCCACCGGCATGTGCTGTGGCCGGGGCGCCCACCGTCAACGGTGTCCGTTGGACCGACTGTCACCGCTCCAGCGGGCGTAGCCGGTTGTTGACGTCGTGCACTCCCGCAGTGCTCCAGGCGCGCGCGTGGGCCTCCCTACTCACGTCGGCGCACGTGACCACGCCGTCCAGGATGACCACGCGGTTCTGCACCTCGATGCAGATGCGTTCGTGACGCAAGCGGGGATCGCGCTGCATGCTCTCCAGTAGCCGGCAGGCCAGCCGGGCATCCTCAGAGGCCGGCTGGACCTGGATCAACGATGGAAAGTTCTCGGGCAGAAACCAGGGGACGTAGGTCATGACGTTCCCTCACAGATGATTCGGTGTTTCGGCGGGCCGTGTCCGGCCGCCGAAACACCGGCCGGTCGGGGGGACAGCCGAAACTCAGCGTCGGGTCGGGGGCACCGGGTACGGCGCAGCAACCCCACGCGGGCTGAAGAACGGCGCGTAGCCGTAGTACCAGTACACGTCCTCGTAGTAGCCGGTTTCCTCGACGACCTCCGGGTCGTACGTTGGGGCCTGCTCGATCTTCTCCCGAGTCAGGTCGACCCGCACGGTGTCGTCGGTGACGTCACTGACCGCCTCGACGGGGAGGAACGTCGCGGTCGCGCCGATGCCGAGGATCCCCCCGTGCTCGACACGTAGGAACCGCACCTTGTGCTCGTCGCGATCGATCAGCAGGTCGTCAACCTTGCCCAGGTCGTCACCGTCGACGTCGAGGACGCGCCGACCGCGCACGTCGTGCTCGGCATCCGCGATCGTCTGCCCGGAGTCACCGAGCTTGACCAGAATCGCCGTCGTGTCGTGTGGCATGAGCTGCTCCTTCCGTAGCGTCTGATCCTTGTTCGCTACCCAGGCAACGGCCGGGACTAGACGACAGAGCGATGACGCTTCCGGCCCGTTTTCGTGACGGCTCACCGTGCCGGTGCGTGACGGGACGTCGAGCCACTGGCGGAAACGACGTGGGGCCCCGCCGAACCGGCGGGGCCCCACGAGTCACGCGGTTTCAGGAGAGCGTCTTGAGATACTCCGGGTTGGCCTTCAGCCACTCCTCAACGGCCTTCTCCTCGTCGCCCTTGTGAGTGTTGAACATCAGGTCCTCCAGGGACGCGAGCTGCTCACCGTCCATCTTGAACTTCTTCAGCATCGCGGTGACCTCGGGAAAGTCCTTGCCGAAGCCGGTACGGGCGAGTGTGTTGATCTGCTCGGCCTGGCCGAGGGTGCCCTTGGGGTCGGCGAGGTCCTTCAGCTCGTACTTCGCGTAGGCCCAGTGCGGGTGCCAGAGGGTGACAACGATCGGCTTCTTGTCGGCGATCGCGCTGTCCAAGGCGGCCAGCATCGCCGGGGTGGAGGAGGTCTTCAGCTTCAGCTTGCCGTCCAGGCCGTACTCGGGGATGACCTTCTCCTGGGTGGCCTTGGTCAGACCTGCACCCGGCTCGATCCCGATGATGTCCCCGCCGAAGCTGCCGGCATTGCCGGCCAGATCAGCCAGCGAGTTGACGCCCTCGACATATTTCGGCACGGCGATGCTCAGGCTGGCGTCGTCGTACCAGATGCCGAGCTTTTCCAGCTTGTCGCCGTACTTCTCCAGGTAGGAGGCGTGCGTCTGGGGTAGCCAGCTGTCCAGGAACAGGTCGATGTCGCCGTTGGCGAGACCGCCGTAGACGAGACCGGCCTCCAGGTTCTTGAGTTCAACCTCGTAGCCCTTGTCCTGCAGGATGTCCTGCCACAGGTGGGACGCGGCGATCGCCTCGTCCCAGGCCATGTAACCAATGGTGATCTTCTTGCCGTTGTCCGACGCGTCGTCCTGCTCGCCGCAGGCGACAGCACCACCGAGAGCCAGGGTGGCGGTCACCGTGAGCGCGAGGGCGCGTTTCAGTGTCGTGAACAAAGGGTTGTCCTTCCTCTTTTGGGTATGCCGGCGAACCCGCGTACGCGGGAAAGGGGACTGCCGGCGGAGAGCGACGGTCAGGCGGCCTGCCGCGCGAGGCGTTGCGCCCGGGCGGACGGGAAACGGTCGCCCGCCGAGTCGGTGAGGCGGTCGAGTACCACGGCGAGGATCACGACCGCGATCCCACCTTCGAAGCCGCTGCCCACCTCGACCTGGGACAACGCGAACATGATCACGTCGCCGAGGCCGCCGGCGCCCACCATGCCGGCGATCACCACCATGGACAGGGCCAGCATGATGACCTGGTTGACGCCGGTCATGATCGTGGGCAGTGCCAGCGGCAGCTTGGTCCGCAGCAGCACCATCCACGGTGGCGCACCGAACGACTCGGCGGCCTGGACGATTTCCTTGTCGACCTGGCGCAGACCCAGCTCGGTCAGGCGGACGCCGGGCGGCATGCTGAAGACCAGGGTGGCCAGCACGCCCGGCACGGTGCCGATGCCGAAGAAGAAGATCGCCGGAATGAGGTAGACGAACGCGGGCATGGTCTGCATCAGGTCCAGCACCGGCCGGGCCACCGCGGAGGCCCGCTTGTTCTCAGCGACCAGCACACCCAGCGGGATAGCCATCAGCAACGCCAGGGTGCTGGCCACGAGCACCTGCGCGAGCGTGCTCATGGTCTCCTCCCAGTACGGCATTCCGGCCACCAGGCCAAGGCCGACCGCGGTGCCGAGGGCGAACTTCCACCCACGCAGCCACCAACCCAGCCCGGCGAGCACCAGCACGACCACCACCGCCGGTACGCCGGTGAGCAGGTCATTGAGCGGTCGCACCAACGCCTCGACCACCGCGGCGACACCGTCGAAGAACGGGCCGAGGGCACCGGTGGCCCAGTCGACGGCGGACTCGGTCCAGGCGCCCAGCGGCACCCGGGGCAGCCAACTGTCCAGCGGCGACTGCGTCAGGCTCATGCCGGCTCTCCCTTCGTTCCAACCAGTTCCACCTGGTCCTGTGTCGGCTCGTCCGGGGTCGCGGCGGCCAGCGCACTGAGCAGCGTGATCCGGGGAATCACCCCGATCAGCCGGTCACGCTCGTCGAGAACGGCCACCGGGTGCTGACTCTCCGCGCAGTCGGCGAAGAGGTCGGCCACCGAGGTGTCCGCGGTGACCGTGCGCACCCGCTCGGTCGACACGTAACCGTCGAGGTGGGGACGGCCCTCGCGGAGCGCCCGCAACACCTCGTCCTCGGTGACCGTGCCGAGGAACCGCTTCATCGGACCGGTCACGTAGACCACCGAGGTTTGGCTTTCCCGCAACGCCTTGGCGGCGACCCGCGGACCGGCGTTGACGTCGAGCACCTGCTGGGGCTTCTCCATCACCGATGCGGCGGTGAGGATTCGGGTCCGGTCGACGTCGGCGACGAACTGCGCCACGTAGTCGTTGGCCGGGTCGGTCAGGATCTCCTCGGCGGTGCCGATCTGAACGATCCGACCGTCCCGCATCACCGCGATCCGGTCGCCGAGCCGCATGGCCTCGTTCAAATCGTGCGTGATGAAGATGATCGTCTTGCCCAGTTCGGCCTGAAGCTCCAGGAGCTGGTCCTGAATCTCCCGGCGGATCAGCGGGTCCAGCGCCGAAAACGCCTCGTCCATCAGCAGGATCTCGGTGCCGGCCGCGAGCGCGCGGGCCAACCCGACCCGCTGCCGCATGCCGCCGGAAAGGTCGTGCGGCAGGTTGTCCGCCCACTCCGTCAGGCCCACCATGCGCAGCGCGTCCATGGCCCGCTCACGCCGCTCGGCCTTGGGCAGCCCGGCGACCTCCAGCGCGTACCCGGCGTTCTCCAGCACCGTCCGATGCGGCATGAGCGCGAAGTGCTGGAACACCATGCTGACCTTCTCGCGGCGCAGCTTGCGCAGCGCAGCCGGCTTGAGCGTGGTCAACTCGACCCCATCGACCCGCACGCTTCCCCTGGTGGGCTGCAGCAGGCCGTTGAGCATCCGGATCAGGGTCGACTTTCCGGAACCGGAGAGGCCCATGACGACGAAGATCTCGCCGGGGCGTACCTCGAAGTTCGCATCGATCACCGCGGCCGTGGCCGGCAGCCCGGCGAGCGCCTCGGCGCGGGGCTTGCCGTCCGCCAGGCGTCGTACCGCTTCGTCAGCCCGGCTGCCGAAAATCTTGTAGAGCGACTGCACTATGAGCGCGGACACGATCCCCCTTTCGACGGAAACCGGCTGGTGTATCGCATCACCGGCGCCATCTTCGCGTCTCTTCGTCGATATCAACATCGATCACGTTCCGCAGGGCACATAGGCCCGGCGGCGAAACCTACCGACGCACTCGCCACAAATCCAGTCGGCACCGCAGGGTTGTGGATATGCACACAAAAATTTGCGAGCACCGGTGCCGGACTGGTCGTCCAGCGGATGTTGCGCAACCCATCGCCCGCAGCGGCCAGACCGGGCAGGATTGGTGAAGCCTGCGCCGATCGTCACCCTGGAACGCCTCCCACCAGCGGGCCGATGCCCGACCGGGGAGAGCAGTTCCAGAATTTGTTGGGGTTGATAGAGAACTGTCATACAACTGTCATATTCCATCGTGGCTCGATCGCGTAATCTCACCTTCGGCGCAGTGCCGCAGCTTCCGATTGCGGCCGACTTCGAAGACACCATCTCCATTCAGCCGACACCCCAAATCGTCGTGACAAGCGATCAGGCGGGCGTGGGGTTACGTGATCGGTGCGCCCTCTCACCACGGTCTCCCCTTAGCGACTCACCGAGGCGTCGGTATTCTTGATCGGGCGCTGCCGACACCATTGCCGTCAGCTGAGGGGGGAACCATGCTCGATCACATCGACCTCGCTCGCCTGCGGGACGTGCTCGACGGACCGTGGGCCGCAGTCCGCAACGCGCACCGGGAGCACCTCGACGCGCGTTTCCTGCCGGTCTACGGGGAGACCGGCGACCAGGCACGGGAGCGGATCACCCGGTTGCTCACCGAACTCCCCGCCGAGCTGGGTATGGCGTCGGCCTTCCCCACCGAGTACGGCGGCAGCTCCGATGTCGGCGGCTCGATCATCGCCAGCGAGATGCTGGCGCAGGTCGACCTGTCACTGATGGTCAAGGCCGGAGTGCAGTGGGGCCTGTTCGGCGGCGCGGTCGCGGCCCTCGGCACCCGCCGGCACCATGACGCCTATCTCCGGGACATCGTCTCGGGCACGGTCTTCGGCTGCTTCGCCATGACCGAGACCGGGCACGGCTCCGATGTCCAGCAGCTGCGCACCACCTGCACGTACGACCCGCAGACGCAGACTTTCGACCTGCACACCCCGCACGAGGCGGCCCGCAAGGACTACATCGGCAACGCCGCCCGGGACGGGCGGATGGCGGTGGTCTTCGCACAGCTGATCACGAACGGCCGGCGGCACGGCGTACACGCGTGGTTGGTGCCGATCCGCGACGCGCAGGGCAACCCGCTGCCTGGCGTGCGCATCGGCGACGCCGGGCCCAAGGCCGGCCTGCTCGGCGTGGACAACGGGCGGCTCACCTTCGACCACGTACAGGTGCCGAGGGACATGCTGCTGGACCGCTACGGTCAGGTCGCACCGGACGGGACGTACTCCAGCCCGATCGAGAACGACTCCCGACGCTTCTTCACCATGCTCGGCACCCTGGTCCGTGGCCGGGTGAGCGTCGGCGGCGCCGCGTCGGCGGCCACCAAGTCGGCGCTCACGATCGCGGTGCGCTACGGCGACATCCGCCGCCAGTTCGGCACGCCCGACGCCGACCGGGAGGTGCTGCTCAACGACTACCTGGCCCACCAGCGCAAGCTGCTGCCCGCCCTGGCCACCACGTACGCGCTGCACTTCGCCCAGACCGAGCTGGTCGCCGCGCTCAGTGAGGTGCAGGGCGGCGACGGGCCGGTCGACGAACACCGGCAACGGGAGCTGGAGTCCCGGGCCGCCGGTCTCAAGGCCGCGCAGACCTGGCACGCGACCCGCACCATCCAGATGTGCCGCGAGGCGTGCGGCGGCGCCGGCTACCTGTCCGAGAACCGGCTACCCAGCCTCAAGGCCGACACCGACGTCTTCACCACCTTTGAGGGCGACAACACCGTGCTGCTGCAGCTGGTGGCCAAGGGACTGCTCACCGGCTACCGGGACGAGTTCGGCTCGCTGGACGGCTGGGGGCGCGCCTCCTTCGTCGCCGAGCAGGTCCGCGAGATGGTGCTCGAACGCACCGCCGCGCGGTCGCTCATCGAACGGCTGATCAGCGCCGTACCCGGCCGTGACGACGAAGTCGCCGTCACCGACCGAGGCTGGCAGCTCAAGGTCTTCGAGGACCGCGAGAAGCACCTCCTCGACGGCGCGGTCCGCCGCCTGCGCAACGGCGCGGCCACCAAGAAGGACCACCCCTTCGACATCTTCAATGACGTGCAGGACCATGTCCTCGCCGTCGCCGCGGCGCACATCGACCGGATCACCCTGGAGGCGTTCGTCGCCGGCATCGAAGACACCGCCGACACCGCGGTCCGGGCGCTACTCTCGCGCGTTTGTGACCTGTACGCGCTCAGCGTCATCGAGACCAACAAGGGCTGGTTCCTGGAACACGGCCGACTCACGCCAGCCCGCTCCAAGGCGATCACCAGCGTCGTGAACGGCCTACTCAAAGACCTGCGCCCGCACCTGCGCACGCTCGTGGACGGTTTCGCCATCCCGGACACCTGGCTGCACTGCGCAATCCTGCGAGAGGAACCCGGCCGGCAGGACACCATGACCGCCCACGACGCTGCTGGCGATTGGCAGGTGGTACCGGCGTAGGAGGTGCGAGGCGCGTCTCCTCGCGGACGTCCGGCAGGTGCCGCGGCGCTCGCGGCACTGCTCTCGGCGAGCGGGACGCTCCCCCAGTTCCACCGCGAAATCCGCTGGACGTCAGCCGTGATCAGCAGGGCCAAGGAACTCGAGCGAGCACCGTTCTCGCGCTCACCAACGCACTTGTTTCAGCTAGTGCTGCGCGTTCACGACGCCATCCCGATCGGCGGATAGCAAGCCAATCCGCCTGTGGGCCTGGGCTGTCAGCCCCAGCTAGGACGTGAGCGGGAAGAACTCGTGGGGCAGGCAGGCGCCGAGCTGGCTGCCGCCCCGGGAGAGGAAGATCTCGATGTGTACGTGCGAGTTGACCGCGTTGCCGGTGGAGCCGGTGAGCCCGAGCCGGTCGCCGGCACTGACCTGACTGCCGGCGCGCACCGCGATGTCATACATGTGGGAGTAGTAGACCCGTACTGTCAGGTCGTCGGGCGTATTCCCGCGGTAGGTGTGGCACACCGACACCGAGGCCGCGCGCCGGTGGTCGTCGGCGCCGGCCGAGCGCAGCCACAGCAACAGCTGCCAGATCCGGTTGACCAACCTGCGCCGTTCGGTGTCGTACCCGGAGCTGCTGTCGCTGGAGAGCAACTCCCGTACCGAGGTGAGCAGCTCACCCACCGTGATGTGGGGGGTGACGATGCGACCCAGCCCGAACGCGCCCGAATCGGCATGCAGCCGATCCCGACGGAACAGCACCGTCCCCACCGGCAGGCCACGGGCACGCACCACACCGGCTTCCAGGTCCCGGACGATCCCCGCGCGCAGCGCGTCGAAGGCTGCGGCGTTGTCGATCGGAGTGAGATTGCGGGCGACCAGACCGGTAAGCAGCCGGGACACCTCGCTGCCACTGGACGAACGGGTGAGCACCTCGGCCGGGGCGATCTCGTCGTCTCCGTGCGCGCGCAGCAGCGCCCCCAGCTCCGTCTCCCGCGATCCCTGCCGGCCGAGCAGGCCGTACGCGATCTTGCCGAAGATGTCCTGGAGGTCGTCGGACGCGCGCGCCTCGACCACCGCGCTTCCCCCCGCCAGGCGGTACGCCACCGCGTCGTCCGGGGTGGCGCGGAACCGCTCGGGAAGCCGGAACTCCTGCGGGGCGGAGAGCAGCAGCGGCAGGCCGGCATGACAGTTCCAGTCGACGGCGTTGTCGCCGTGGCCGGGGTAGCTCAACCACTGCACCTGGCCGTTGGTGTGTGCGGAGATCCCGATGTCGCGGCGCCGCTCCGCCGACGAGCTGACCTTCAGGAACGAGTCCATGAACAGCTCCAGCCCGAGGTTGTGACTGTTCTTCAGCAGCCGCTCCAGTAGCAGCTCGTACCGCTCCCAGCGGCCGGTCTCGTCGGCGACCGACAGCCGATGGCTCGTCAACGACGTGAGTTCCTGGTCCATGCGCTGCAGCAGGGCGTCGCGATCCTGGCGGGCCTCGTCGTCCCGGATCCCGCGGCGTTCGGCGTCCTCGTACGCCGCGATCCGGCTCATCGTCGCGCCGCTGAGCGCCCGGCGGAGGCTGGCGATCTCGCGGCTCGTCGTCGTGAGCTCCTGCTGTTGCTCCTGAATCCGAGGCCAGAGCACCCGCAGCTGGGCCCTGCTAGCGGATCGGGTCTCGCGGGTCTCCGCGGAGGAGCCGGCTTGCCGGCGCAGCCGCTCCCGTTCCGCCCGGTCGGCGCTCAGCACCGCCTCCAGGTCGGTCCGGCGGCGGGCCAACGCCCGCAGCCGCTGGTACACCTCCAGGTCGGCCGGCGACGGTGGTGCTACCCCGGCCAACTGCGCCACCAGTTGTCGCCGCTGCCAGTCGGTCCGCCGGCCGGTGAGCATGGTGAGTTGCCGTTCCACCAGCGCCTGGTGGGTGTGCGGCACGTGGACGGTGGCGTCGACGAGGGCGCGTACTACGGCGGTGAGCCGGTTGCGGCCCAGCCGCACCGCAGTGGTCAGGTCGCGAAACACGGCTGGCTCCGAATCGCGGCGGCCCAACCGTTCGACGCTGATCACCACGCTGAGTGCGATCGTCCGCTCGTACCAGGCGAGCAGCGCGTGCAGCCGGGTCTGGGCGGCACCCCACGCCGGTCCGTGCAGCAGCGACAGGAGCGCCGCGAGCACCATGTCGTGCGGCGCGTCGGCTGGTACGGCAACGTCCAGCTCGCTTCGGTACGCGTCCGTCGCGGTGACGACAGCGCTCACCGTACGCCGCACCTCGTCGCGGGCCGTGGGGTCCAGTAGCGCACGCACCGTAGGTGAGCTGGCACGCCCCAGCGTGGCGGTGCCGCCGTCGGCGAGCACCGCCGCCAACGCCTGCCGCAGCGGAGAAGACTCGCTCCCGCCGTCGGCACCACCACCGTCGGGCGGGTCACCGCCGCCGTCCTCACCTGCCGGGGGCAGGGTGATGCGGTACGACGGGATCACGTCACCGGTCAGTGCTGCCGATGAGCCCGCTGCGTCCGGATCGAACCAGCCGGCGGCGATGCTGTCGGCCAGCAGCAGTTCCAGGAACCGTCCGAAGTCCTCGTTACCGTCCA
This sequence comes from Micromonospora saelicesensis, assembly GCF_900091575.1. Classification (GTDB taxonomy): domain Bacteria; phylum Actinomycetota; class Actinomycetes; order Mycobacteriales; family Micromonosporaceae; genus Micromonospora; species Micromonospora saelicesensis. The sequence goes on along the minus strand of NZ_FMCR01000005.1, from coordinate 351,535 downwards.
TGCTGGAGCCGAGCCGCCGGCCCCGTCACCGGGCGTCCGATTCGTCCGGCCGCCAGGTGCCGTCGTCATGCTTGACCCAGCTCGGCAGCCCGCCTTCCGGGCGCAGCCGGACCAGTCGGGTCGGCACGCGTACGCGCCAGGGTGCCCCCTCCGGCACCTCGTCGCCCGGGGCGCCGGTACGTTCCTGGATCTCCTTGACGATCGGCAGGTACTCGGGGTCGGTGATCTCCGGTGGCGGCCCGCCCTGCCACACCTGTCCGGTACGCATGAAGTGCTCCACCGAGGTCTCGAACCCCTCCCGCACCGGCAGCAGCACCCGGGCGGCACCAGAGCGTACGAACTCGGCGAACTCCGGGTCATTGTTGTCGTACCGCACCCGGTCGAGCCAGGTGCTCTTCCGGCCCCAGAAGTACGGGTAGAACAGGAAACTCATCAGCTGCCACTCGAAGGCGTGTTCAAAGAACCGGATGTAGTTGCCCTGCTCCTCGACTACCGCCACGTCCACCTGCGGCACCCCCATCGCACCGGTCTCCACCGCGCCGAAGGCGTCGAAGTGCTGGTGAGTCAGCACCGAGATGCACGCCTTCTTCAGCTCGGTGAGCTCCAACGCCCGGTTGGCCCCCGGGTTGCGGCCATCGATGACCACCCCGTGGTTGACCGCCGCACGGGCCGTCGCCTCGTCGAACCGCGCCTGCTGCTCCAGGTACGCCTGCTTGATCTCGGCGTGGGTACGGATCTGCCAGTCCAGCATCGCCCGCTCCGTGCGCCGGCAGACCACCTCGATGCTGACCGCGAACAGCGGCGTGTCGTTGGCGACCATCGTGATCGGGATCGTGCCTTCCTCCAGGTCGAGGTTCGTCGACCGCAGACCGGAGTGCGACTCGTACAGGAACACCTTGCGCCCAACGGAGATGTAGATCTGGGATCCGGAGAAGCCCGCGGTGACGTGGGCCTGCACCGCGTTGTACCCCTCGGGGATGGGCAGGTCCTGGCGCTGCGACATGTCGCCGGCCTCACCGCCGCCACCCGAGGAGAACGTCACCGAGCGGGTCTCTTCGAAACGCGGCGGCGGCTGGACGCCGGTGGCGTGGTACTTGTTCGCCCAGTAGAGGTAATCGGCTTCGGTGAGCTGGCTGGCGTCGAGGTGGAACGGCTCCGGCCGCGGTCGCCCCACGTCCCGGGTGGCGTCCTCCTCCAGCGCACCGGTGAGGAACATCGCCGGCTCCGGAATCACGAAGTCGTACATGGTGCGACCGCCATAGCGGAACAGTTGGGCTTCGTACCACTTGTCCACCCACTGGTAGACACCGACCACGTGGCCGTCCCCGTCGACGTTGTCGACGCTGTGGTCGTTGATCTCCTCCACCTCGCGGGTCACCCGCAGCGTCTCCTGGGTACGGATTCGCTCGGCGAGCCTGTTCACCGACTTGTCAATTACCTCGCGGGCGTACTCGCTGGCCTTCTTCCGGGAACTCTCGCGGGCGTTGGTGTACGCCGCCCGTGCGTTTGCCTCGATCAGCACGGCGGGGCTGACCTGGGCGCGGATCCGCAGCCCGCCCTCGACCTCCGCCTCCTCCTTGAGCACCTCGGACGCCTCGTGGCTGAGCTCGAAGCGCTCGGTGGTCTCCAGATCGCGCTCCTCCTCCCGCTCGGTCTCGCGCTCGGTCACGAAGATCTCCTCGGTGACCTCGCGACGCCGGTGGGTGCGCTGCTTGTTCTCACCCCGCAGCACATTCTCGATGTGGGCGACCTCGCCAGGCTCGTATCCGGTGAGCTGTTGCCGCACTACCAGCAGTTCACCCTCCCCGATGGGCCGTACCGTGCCGTGCGTGGTCGGCAGCGGCTGCCGATCGCCTCCGGGGAACCGCCACAGGAACGCACCACCCAGCCCGTACGAGCCGGCACGGAACATGTCGGCCAGCGCCAGTACGGTGTTCCCCGCCGTGGGGCGCAGGTCGCGTACCAACCCGGCCTTCTCCGTGTCCAGCCGAGCCACCACCTGGCTCACCGAGTCCCGCGACAGGTCCAGCCCCAGTTGACCGAGGTAACGGCGACTGGCTTCGCTGATCACCTTGACGCCGGCCTCGGAGAGCGCGAGGCGGGGGCCGTCCTGGGTGCCCGCGATGCTGATGCCAGCGCCCTTCGCGGCAGCTTTCGGCGTGGGTCTGCCGTCGTCGAGCCGTGCGCCGCCCGGCTTCTGCGGGTCGCCGTCCTGAGTGCGGAAGAACCGGGGAGCGATAGTGGTCAGCTCTCGCACGACGCTGTCGATGACCTGCCCCTGCCGCCCGACCTGCTGCAAGTCCGCAAGCGGCGGCACCGCACGTGCCGGAGGTGCGGTGGTGTTCGGCCGCTGTGGCGCCAGCTTCAGCCCGGAGAGCACCGGCAACAGCAGTGGCATGTCGAGGATCGGCAGGGTGGCCGCCGCCCGGTCGGCGCCGCTGCGGTCTACCCAGGCTTCGACGAAGTGCACGGTGCGTAGCAACCCGACCAGCTCTGCCATCGCGCCCGGATCGCTGGTGGACAGCAGCTTCAGCGCCAGCGCGCTGTCGGCCAACTGTTCTTTGCGTTCCCGCCACGTCGTAGCGCCGACCTGCTCGGCGTAGCCGTCACCGAGCATGTCGCGTACGGTCTGCTCCACCTGCTCCTCGGTAGGGTCCCGCAGCTCCGTCAGCCTGGTACGCAGCTCGCGCAGCTTCGGCCCGCCGGCTACCCGCTCGGCGTCGTCGACGAACCGGCTACTGGCGACGAACGCCTTCGCGCGCTCCATGACCTCGCTACGTGACTCGTCGCCGGTGACGCTGCCCAACTCCTGCTGCAGCGGTGTGTTCGACACCGATACCGCATCGGTCCGGGGATCCGCCGCTTCGGCGTTGCGCACCAATAACATCCGAAAGACCTGTTCCATGCGGCTGGCTCCCCACCGAGCGACGTCCATGATCGATAACGGTCCGACAACATGAGATATCCACGCCGGTGCCGGCGGAAGGCCTTGGTCGGCATTCGGTCAGCGGCGGATGAGCAATCTGACCGGCCAGCGGGCGCGCCTCTTCCCCGGGGTATTGGTGACCTGCGGCGGATCACCCTGGCCAGGCGCCGCACCGCGACCTCCCCCCACCGTTCCCGGAAGTCGGGAAGGGCACGCGGAGGCTCACCTCCCGCGTACGTCAGTCAGGGCGCTCCCGTCGCCACACGACTCCCGGCCGATGACGCTCAGGCTGCCGTCGGTCTCCAGGACGATGGCAGCAAGATGGCTCAGGTCGCCGTGTCCCTGGCTGCGCGCCGCCTGCCGTATTTCACTGTCCGAGATACGCATCCGCCGCATTACGTCGTGTCGCAGGACGCCGTCTCGCATGAGCATCGTGGGTGCGGACTTGAGCAGCCGCTGCGACGGTGGCCAGCGCACGGCCAGGAACGCGGCCCCGTACTGGAGCGCCACCAGCAGCGACAGAGCCAGCAGACCCTCGACCAGCGAGACGCTACGGGAAAGCAGGATCGTCGCTAAGGTCGAGCCCAGCGCGACGGTGACCACCAGGTCGAAGGCGTTCAGCTTCGACAGGGTCCGTTTGCCGGAGACGCGCAGGAGCGCCACCAAGGCCGGATAGGTCAGTATCGCGATCAGCGTGAGGCGGAGCAGATCCGAGGGGTCGTTAAGCCACATGGACTGGTCATACCCCGCCCAGCGCGGTGTCCGCACCGTTCGCCCATCGGTGTTGGCTGCGGGCGGAGACATCGAAAGACCCGGCCAACCTCAGGCGCGGGCGCAGGCCCGCAGGGCGAGTCAGCTCCTACTTGCGGGTCATGGGCCCGCAGGGCACGGTCCAAACGTGGTGATGCGGCCGCAGTGGACATCAAGGGACGACGGACGCGTCGCCCGCAGTGACATCCGGCTAATGGCCCAGCGGACCAGCTTCTGGCCCGTCCCGGTGGCGTGCGTGAGGGACTCGCGGTCCGCCGCCACTCGCGGCGCTCGCACCGGCCGGTCATCGCGGTAACCCGACACCTGATCTCAGGACGGCGACCACGGCATCGTGGGCTGCAGCACGGCCTCTTGCAGTGCGACCGTGCGTAGCTCGTCGAGCCGGTAGCGCTGCTGCAGGATTCGCATCTGCCCCGTCTCTCCACTCGTCGCACGACATCGACGCGAGCTCGCGACGGTGAATTCCGTTGCGTCCGTCCGGGCCGCGTTGATGTTCCCTCGACGCTCGGCCCTACCCGACCTGATCTGGACCAAAACCCTGCTCAACACGTCCTTTCACAAGCGCCGGGGATTGTCATACGACCGTCACGGTTCCGCGGTCGTACCGCCACATCCCAGGGAACTTTGTTGGATACGAGGCACGACAGACAGGGAGGCGGAACCGCGGATGAACAGATGGCGTGACCGGACACGCCCGGCGCTGACCGCTCTCGCGCCGGTGGTCCTCCTGGCCGTGGGCTGCACCCACCCGACTGCGGCTCCAGCACCCCGCCCCGACCCCGAGCCGGCGACCCGGCCCGGCACGGTCGCCCGAGCCGCGGTGGGTGATCGTCTCACCGTGACCGCCGCCGTCGAGCAGGTCATCACCGACAACGCGTTCATCGTCCGCGACGCGGATCTGACCGACGGGACCCTGCTCGTGCTGTCAACAGGCCCCTCCGCGCCCGCTCCACCGCAGTTGGTCACCGTGGTGGGCGCCGTGGTCCCCTTCTCCCACCGCGACCTCGCCAACCGTTACGACCTTGGACCTGCGGGACCGTACCGAACCTTCGAAGGCGGCCGGGCGCTCGCCGCACAGGAGGTGACGATCTGGGGACGTCGGCGCGGCTGATGCACAGTGTCCTATCGCCGTCGGCCCCGACGTCCACATCGCGGAGTGCGAAAGGTCGAGCGGTGGACTGTGCCCCGGTGCTGCGGTCCACCACGGCGGAGAGCGGGGTGCCGTTGCACCGGGTGGGCCCGCCTGGAGTACACCCAAGAGAAAGTCGGCGACCGCTGGCAGCCCGAGGGGCCCTCGAACCTGCAGGCCGAGCAGAACAGGCGCGAACGCGAGAAAGCTAGTTGTCGGTGGGAGTCGCGGATGGCGCGGCCGGGTTTACTGACGATGCGGCGTCGATCACCTTGCGGTTGAGGCTCACCTGCGCGGTGCCGGCGCCGCCGACCTGAATGTCGTCGTACGCCTGAAGTTGGTGATCCGCGCCGAGGTAGAGCACCGACATGACCAGGGGCATCGGTTTGTCACCTTCGAGTCCGCGCAACCCCGCCCCGCCGGTGGAGCCCTGCACTGCGAGCCGGGTGGTGACCGCGCCGGTCGGCGGCAGCGTCGTCACCTTTCGCTGGTGTGTGTGGCCGGCCAGGACGAGCGGCGTGGCGCCGTTGAGCGCGGTCGCTGATGCGGGGTCGTGCACCAGTGCGATGTCCACCGGTAGGTTCCGCGAGCGGATCGTCGCGGCGAGTTGCTTTCCCGTGCCCTCGACCGTCGCGGCCGGCTCCTCCCAGGGCCCGACCTCGGTCTCCTGCTTGTCGGGAGTGAACCGGGGGTCGCCGATGCCGGCGATCGTCACTCCAGCGATCATCGTGACGGAGTCGTCCAGCACGACCGCGTTCGGCTGGCTGGCCACCGCCGCGGCGGTTCGGGGTGAGTCGTGGTTGCCTCGGATGTAGACGTAGGGTGCGTTGAGCTGGCCGATCATGGAAACGTACGAGGTCTCGGGTTCGCTGCCCCAGTCGGTGATGTCCCCGGTGTCGATGACGAGGTCGATGTCGTACTGCTCGACCACGGTTTTGATCATTGGCCAGGCGGCGGGGTTCAGGTGCAGGTCCGAGACGTGCAGGATCCGGGTGGTGTCGGGCGCGGCCTGGTAGATGGGCAGGGTCGACACGGTGGTGTACAGCTCGCCGACGTTGCCGACGAGGCGTTGGAGTTGCTCGGCGTAGCGGTTGTAGTCATCGGCGATCCGTTGCGCGTCACCGATCAGCGCCGGGGCGTTGACCAGCAGGCCCTCGTACCGGGGTTCGGCCAGTGCCTGCGGTCGTACCGTCAGGGCGGCCGTGCCGAGGGTGCCGCCGGTGACCAGCAGCGCGAGACCACCCGACCAGGCGACGCGGCGCACGGATCGGAACGTCAACCCGGCGAGCAGCATGGACGCGAGGACCGACACGCCGAGCGTACGGAGCCCGAGCCGGACCAGGGCATCGCGGAGGTCCTCGGGCGCCGTGGCGCCGGCGTGGGCGAGGCCGGCGGGGTCGTCGAGCAGAGCCTCGGTGCGTCGCTGGTCGAGTGAGTCGAGGCGGACGGTCAGCCGCGCGGGGCCGTCGTGGCTGTCGAGGAAGAGCGACCCCAGCGGGGGTATGGCGATCTCCGTGCCACCGCCCGCGGACGGGGTCAGCTGGAAAACGACCCGGAACGGCCCGACGTCACTGGCGCCTCTGGCACCGAGGAGGGTGCCGATCGTGATGCCCGTGGCGGTGACGGCGACCAGGGCGACCGCCGCCAGGACACGGCCTGCCCACGGCGAGCGCATGATCTGGCGCGGCCGAGCGGCCGCGTACCTGAGGCGTTCGGCCAGGGCCGTGCGACGCGGAGGGGCCGCGTCCGAGGGCGGAGTCACGAGGGGATCCGATCTGTGGGGTAACCGAGGGGACGGCGGGGTCAGTTCGAGGGGGCGGCCTGGTCTTCGGTCCCCGCGCCCAGCAGGCCGAGCAGTCCGGCGGCAAAGAGCTGCCGCCGGACGACAGGGGCGAGGTTCTCCAACCGCAGGGCGCCGCCGCGCACGGCGACGGCGCGTTGGCACGCCACGAGCGTTCCCATGCCGGTGGAGTCGATGAAGGTGAGGTCAGCGACATCGAGGATGACGTCTCGCACCGCTTCGGACGCCAACGCCGCAATGACCGCGTCGTGCACGAGTCCGCTCGTTGCGAGGTCCATCTCCCCGCCCAACCGGATGCGGGTGGCGGCCCCCGTCTGCATCGTGTCGACTGTCAACTCCAACGCACGACTCCTAACCGTGGCAGTGCCAGGTGAAACATGCATGGATGCAATGAACCATTTTCGCAGGCCAGCCTAACTTCTGCGGGAGCCGTGTCCAAGATCGCCAAGCGCGAGGCGTTTTCGTCGCTCACTGTGCCGTGGGGCTCCGCTCGGCCAGCAGAAGTGCGATGTCGTCGTGTGGTTCGCCGCCCACGTGCCGGTGCACGGCGTCCCAGACCGCGTCAAGACACCTGCCCACCGATGGCTCGGCCAGACACGCCCTCAGCGTAGGCATCGGAAAGAAGCGCCGATCGCTGTCACGTGCCTCGAGCAGCCCGTCGGTAAGCATCAGCAGCCGGTCACCGACGTCCCAACGGCCCACCTTCTCCGATGTCCGAGGCCCACCCAGACCCAATGGTCGATCCGGCGCAGACACCGTCAACTCCTCCAGGTCTCCGGAGCGGTGCCGCAGGATCGGCGCGGGGTGACCGCAGTTGACCGTCCGGATCTCGCCCCCGTGTAGCTCGACCAAGACGGCGGTGACGAACGTCGCGCCCCGGGCGGGAGTCGGCTCCCGAGCGACGAGATCATCCAGGTCACGCGCCACCTGCGTCAGGTCGGGCCGAACGATCGCCGACTGCCGGAACGCCCCCGCAACCGCCGAAGCCAGCCGCACCGCGGCAAGCCCCTTGCCGCAGACGTCACCGACGATGATCCGCAATCGGTCCTGGTCGGCCACCACCTCGTACAGGTCGCCGCCCACGCCAGCCTCCTCGTAGGCCGAGACGTACCGGGCGGCCAGTTCCACTCCGGCCGCATACTGCGGCGGTTCGCGCAGGATCGCAGCCTGGGTGATCCGCACGATCTCGGCCATCCGGCGCAGACGCTCCTCCCGTCCCGTTCGAGCCCGCGCGACGTACACCGCCATCAGGCTGACCGTGATGACCACCGCCACCCGCAGCAGGTGATCGAGACTGCCGAGCATCCCGCTGGGCAGCCCGGCCCCCACCGCTGCCGTGGTCGCGGTGGCCGACACCACGGCGGTGCGGCGCGGGCTTTCGACGGCGGCGGCGAACAGCGGGGCGAGGGCCAGGAAGCCAATGAGTACGGCATGGGTGGCCGCCGCGACGTCGATCAGCAGGACCACCGCGATGAATCCCATGGCCAGTCGCATGCCGAGCCAGCGGGTCCACCTGTCCGGCGCCGCGTCAGCGACGGAGGACCGGGCTGCCGGCCCCCTGCCCTCGCCGCGCTCAACCGGAGGGTTGGGCCGCATGGCTCCGCCGATCCGGATCGTCGCCCGCCGGCGATGTCTCCGGGGCGAGCTGTCGACGTAGCGCCTCGATCTCCGCGCGCAGGGCCGCGATGTCGTCGGCGGTGGCCGGCGCGGTTCCGCCCTTCTGGGAGACCCGATCCACGATCCAGGTCGCCAGTGAGCCGGTGACGAAACCGATCAGGCCGATGCCGCCGATCATGAGCCCCAAGGCGACGAACCGGCCTGCCCCGGTGACGGGGAAGTGATCTCCGTAGCCGACGGTCGTGATGGTCACCGTCGCCCACCACAGGGCGTCGTCGAACGACGTGATGTTGCTGTCGGCAGCCGAGCGTTCCGCGTCCAGGACCGCCAGCGCGGACACCAGCACCAGCAGCATGGTGGTGGCGCCCACGTAGACGGCGAGCCGGCCACGTGCCCACGACTCCGCGCGTCTGCTCAGGCTCAGCACCACGGTGATCAGCCGCAGGGCACGCAGCGGGCGCAGGACGGGGAGCACCAGAACCGCGAGGTCGAAGAGGTGATCCCGCAGGAAACGCCGCCGGGCTCTGGTCAAGCTCAGCCGCACCACGAAGTCGACCCAGAACGTCAGCCAGATGAGAACAGTTGTCGCCTCGCAGACCCGGATCCAGGGTTCCGCCAGGTCGGGCCGCAGGATTGGTGCGGCGTAGACCACGAGAAACAGGACCGACAGGACCGTCAACGGGAGTGCTGTCAGCCGCTCCCACCGCGCGGCCCGGTCGGCGGGCAGCGCTTCAGTCCTCATCTGCATGAACGGCCCACCCGACAATTATGCGTGCATCCGTGCAATCATTTCTGGGTGAAACTGTACGGGGAAGGCGGCACTGCGTCGACCGCAGCCGAGGATCAGCTGGTTGACGGCCTGTCCGCGCTGGCGCGCACCTTGGTGGGGATCACCGCCCGAACGCTGGGGTCGGTGGACGCCGAGGTCACCCTGCCGCAGTACCGGACACTTGTCGTCCTCGCGTCCCGCGCTCCGCTGCGCACCGTGGATCTCGCGTCCCTGTTGGGGGTGCACCCGTCGACGGCGACGAGAACGTGCAATCGCCTGGTACGGCGGGAATTGGTGGCCCGCCGTCAGCAACCCGACGACCGGCGGGTCGCCTGGTTGAGCCTCACCGAGGGCGGCAAAACGCTCGTGGGCGATGTGATGCGACGCCGGACCGCCGAAATCCGGCGTCTGCTGCACGTCGCCGACTCCGGGCGCCGACGGACGCCGGCCGAGCTGATCAATTCTCTGGTGATCGCCGCCGGTGAGCCGACGGAGGAGCTGTGGTGGCAGCGCTGGGAGCAGTCGGCGTCGGTCGGCACCTGACGACGGCAGTCATCGAGCAGGTACCGTTTAGCCGCGACGTTACCTGCAGTCATGCAGGTATCTTGGGCCCCCGTGGCCGTAGCGGCGTCAGCTCAGGAAGGGGGCAGAAGCCCGTGTTCAGCATCCGTTCCTCCGGTGCGGGGCTCGCGCCGCGGACCCTGCACCTCTCCGGAGAACTGGACATGGCCGTTTCCGGGCATCTGCGCGACGCCGTCGAACGCACGCTCGCGGCGACCTCAACGCAGTGGCTGATCGTCGATCTTCAGGACACCACACTGATCGACTCCGGTGCGGTGAAGGAGTTCGTCGACGTCCACCGGTTCGCCGCCCGGCAGGGACGCGTCCTGATCCTGCACAACGCCAACGGCATCGTGGCCGAGGTGCTCCGGGTCACCGGGGTGGCTGCCACGCTCGGGCGTCCCGCCAACCGGCCGACCGGCACGATCTACGGCTCGCCGACCGGCAGATGACAATTCCCGTGCCACGAATGAAATGGACCATCCAGCGTGACTTCGAGAGTGGGAGCACCCGGATCACCCTCGCCGGCGGCCTCACCCCAGAAGCGGAACCACACCTTGCCGCCCTGCTGCTCGCAGGTGCCCTGGACGCCCCACTGGCCCTCGTGGTCGACCTCGACACGATCACGACGTCGGACATCGCCCCGATCGGCGCGTTCCTCGCCCAGTGGGCCACCGACCGCACCGACGGGCCGGAGCTGACAGTGTCGGCCAATCCGCTGACTCCCCCGGGACGCCTGCTGCGCGCCACACTCGGTCAGCACGCGATCCTCGGGAAAGCTCTGCTCGAACACCCCGCCGACCGTGCACCGATCTCTGCGTACCGCGCGCACCTGCGACTGCCCGCCGACGCGCAGTCGCCCGCCGCTGCCCGCAGACTCGTCGCCCGGCAGTGCGAGGCCTGGGGCATGCACGCGGTGGCCGACCGAGCGATGGTCATCGCCTCGGAGTTGGTCAGCAACGTCGTCCAACACGCCGGGACCGACATGGATATCACCGTCGCCAATGTGGCAGGTTCGCTGAGGATCAGCGTCCGGGACCGCGAGGGCGAAACACCCGACTCCACCACCCCTACCCTCCCTCGTCAGGTCACCGAAGGTGGTCGCGGTCTGCCGATCATCGCCGCCCTCACCACCAAGTGGGGCTTCTTCCCCTTTGGCGACGGCAAGACCGTCTGGGCCGCGATCGACGGCCCCAACGGATCACTGGTCAGCGGACGAGCTGTCCCGATCTCGCCGCCAGGGCCGCAACGGCCGCTGGACCCGGTGTAGCACGCCGAACCAGGCGGGTGCCTGCCCGGTGGTGTCCTCGCCGAGGATGAAGCCGGCAACCAGGAACAACGCCGCGGTGGACAGGATGGTGCGGTGAACCAGCGCCGAGAGCAGCACCGCCACCAGAAGGACAGCGGCGAACGACAACAACAGCATCGGTCACGCTCCACGGACACACGTCATCACGATGCCGGCCAGACCTCGACGGGCCTGACGATGCCCGCCGCGCCGCAGTTGGTGACCGTCGAGGGCACCGTGATCCGGTTCTCCCACCGCGACCTCACCGGCCGCTACCACCTCGGGCCGCCGGGACCGTACCGGGCCTTCGAGGGTGGACGCGCGCTCGTCGCCCGGGAGCTGACCGTCTGGTGACGATCCCCCGCGCGCCGGAGAGAGGTGCACGTCGCATCGCCGAGCCGGGCACGTCCCGGCCGGCCCAGCCCGCACCAGCCGTTTCCAAGAATCCGCTGACAACGGCTGCCTATGGTGAAGCAGACGCGACAGCAACGCACCGACCGGTCGCCGCCGAGAACGATGGGCAAGCAACATGGAGCGGTTCCTGGAGGCACTCTGGGACACGAGCAGCGTGAGCGGTCGCCTCGTGACCAGCATCGTCCTGATCGTGCTGGCTCTCGTCATCGCCGCCCTGGCCGGGCGCCTGTCGACCCTGCGGGTGAAGGACACCACCAACCGCTACTACCTGCGCAAGGCGACGCACTACCTGACCGTCGTGGTGTTGCTGTTCGCCCTGGCACTGCTGTGGAAGCCGTTCGCCGGCCGGCTCGGCCTGGTCGTCGGACTGGTCGGCGTCGGTCTCGCGCTGGCCCTGCAGGAGGTCATCGGCGCGTTCGCCGGATGGATCAGCATCATGACCGGCCGGCAGTTCCGCGTCGGTGACCGGATCCAGATGTGCGACGTGCGCGGTGACGTCCTCGAAATCACTCCCCTGCGTACCCGCATCCTCGAAAGCGGCTCCTCCACCGACCCGGAATCGTGGATCCGGGGCCGCCAGTACACCGGCCGGGTGGTCTCGCTGTCGAACCGCTTCGTGTTCTGCACACCGGTCTACAACAGCAGCATGGTGCTGGACCACCTGTGGGAGGAACTGACCCTGCCCATCCCCTACGAGGCCGACTGGCACCTCGCGGAGAGCATCCTGTGCGAGGAAGCGCAGAACGTCTCCTCGACGGCCGAAGCGCGCAACGCCATCGACGCGATGCGGCACCGCTACCCCACCGCCGAGGCGGAGGTCGATCCCCGCGTGTTCGTCCGCGCCACCTCGAACTGGATCGAGCTCTCGGCACGGTTCGTCGTGCCGGTGCGCGGCGCCCGTCAGGTCAAGGACCAGGTCACCCGGCGAGTGCTGGATCGCTTCGCCGACAGCGGCATCCGGGTGGCCTCGGAGACCCAGGACATCACCGTCCACACACCCCACCCGATGAAACCAGCCGCCATCACCTCGGCCGACCACCGGTAGCGGTCTCCGACGGTCCGCCGCTGTCAGCGATCGAAGACCGACGACCGCCGCGCGTACCAGCGACGACCGGGCATGGCCGTCACCCCGTACACCACCGTGCTCGCCGCCACCACCAGACTCCCGGCGGCCCACAGCCGTGGGTCCCGTACCCCCTCGTCCTGGCTGTAGGTGAGATAGAACAGCGCCGACACGCCGACCGGCCCGAACCACCCCAGGAACACCACACCCCGCCAGGGCAGCCCCAGCGCCGGCTTCAGCAGAAGTACCACCGGCAGCCGACGCAGCACCAACACCGCGACCACGAACGCCGCCAGTGGCCAGCCCAACTCGCGCCACGCACGCCACGGCACCTCGACCCCGAGCAGGAAGAACAGCGGCAACACCAGATAGCGGGTCAACGCGTCGTCGAGCTTCTGCTCTGACGCCCGCGACCGGTCGCCGATGACCGCGTTGTACGCCAGACCGGCAACGAACACCGCGAGGATCGCGTCGGTACGCGCCAGCCTGGCCGCTCCCAGTGCCGCGACACCGAGCACGACCGTGAAGATCAGTAGCGAGCCCGGATCAACATCCTCCCGAGCCTGGGAGACCATGACGGCACGCCCCGCGGCGTAACCGATCGCCGCGCCGATCGCCACGGCCCCCAGCACCCCCCACACCGCCTCCCGAAGGTGACCTCCGAAGGATCCCGACGTCGCGGCGTACAGGGCGAGCACGACGAAGACGAAGGCAAGCCCGTCGTTGGCGCCCGACTCACCGCTGATCACCTGACGCAGACGCGCCGGTAGCTGCCGCTCGGCGGGACCACCCGACACGACGCTTGATGCCAGAACCGGGTCCGTCGGCGTCATACAGGCGCCCAGCAGGGCCGCCAGGGCAAGGGGCAGGCCGAGGACCAGCCAGGCCAGGCCGGCGCTGACCACCGCCATAGCCACCATCGCGACGGTGAGCAGCACGCCGACCGGACGGATCACCGACCGGTACGCCGACAGCGGGAAACGCAGCGCCACCGCCATCAGCGAGATGGCCAACAGGATCCGGCTCACCTCCAACGTCACCACCGACGCCTCGTGCGGAGGCAGGTCGATCAGCCCGAGAACCGGACCGGCCAGTACGCCCACCAGCAGCGCGAGCAGCGACTCACTGACCGGTGCCCGGCGAATGGCGCTGCCCCAGAACGCCAGCAGCACCCCCAGGACCCCCACCAGCGCGTAACTGAGGTGCAGCGGATACATCCCACGCCGCTACCCCCTCATCCCCACTTCACACCCTGACGTACCAGCCACTCGTCGACATCGGCGGACAGCGCGCGCGGCATTCGGGCATGCGCCACGATGACCCTGTGACGACGATGAACTACGCGCCGTGAGCCGACCCCGTACCGCCGCCGCGCGGCTCGCCGAGATACGGGAGAGCTTCTGGCTGCTGCCGGCGATTTTCTCAGTCGGCGCGGTGCTGTCGGCGATCGGGCTATCTGCGCTGGAGCTGCAGTTGGATCTTCCCTTCGGAGGGGTCGTGCCCAGCGGCCCCTCCGGCGCGCGGTCGCTGTTGTCCTCGATCATCACGGCGATGATCTCCTTCACCGCGCTGGTCTTCTCCATCACGGTCGTGGCCCTGCAGTTGGCCAGCAGCCAGTACTCCCCCCGCGTCCTGCGGACCTTCCTGCAGGACCGGATCATCCAGGCGACGCTCGGTACGTTCGTCGCGACGTTCCTGTTCGCCATGGTGGTGCTGGCCGCGCTACCGGACCAGGCGAACCAAGGGTTGCCCGAGCTGTCCCTGGCGGTGTCGATCGCGCTCGTCCTGGTCAGCAGCGCCACCTTCATCTACTACCTGCACCACATCACCACGGTGATGCGGGTGTCGCACATCATCGGCTCCATCGGCGCGCAGACCCGACGGTCGATCGCCGGCCTCCCTCCGCCCGACGACCCGCAGGTCGTTGTCCTCGGTGAGGTGACACAGACCGTGCCAGCCTCGGAACCCGGCATGGTCAGCAACGTCGATCTCCCCCTGCTCGCGCGGCTGGCCCGCGAGCACGACTGCGCCATCACCGTCGTACCCACACCGGGTGACTTCGTCGTCGCGGGAGCACCGCTGCTGCGCATCCACCGGATCGCCGACGCCACGCCTCGCCCGGTGCCAGTCGAGGCGGCCGAACAGGGCGTGACCATCGGCGTGGAACGCACCCCGGGCCAGGACCTCGGGTTCGGCTTCCGCCAGCTCGCCGACATCGCCGAACGCGCGCTGTCCCCCGGCATCAACGACGTCACCACCGCCGTACGCGCCGTGCAGGAAGCACACGACCTCCTGCGCCGGCTCGCCACCCGCCCCGACCCGACCCACATCGTCCGCGACGACGACGGCACTGTCCGCGCTCAGATGAGAAGCATCTCGTACGACACCATCCTCGCGATGATCATCGACGACATTCGACTCGTCTCCCGGCAGCAGCCACGCGTCCAACGCCTGCTGGACTCCGTCGTCCGCGACGTGGCATCCGTCGCGCTTCCCGTCCACCACGCCGCGATCCGGCGTCGGTTACCAACGCCGGCCGCTGACAACCTGCCCTGACACCCTTCAATTGACGTCGTTTCGCAGTTCACGTCCCGGGTCGGCACCCAACCGGCGGAACAGGAAGGGATCGCCCGCGCGAGCACCGCTCCACAATGGAGACTCTGTCGGTGAGTGCCAT
Organism: Micromonospora saelicesensis; assembly: GCF_900091575.1. Lineage (GTDB taxonomy): Bacteria > Actinomycetota > Actinomycetes > Mycobacteriales > Micromonosporaceae > Micromonospora > Micromonospora saelicesensis. Next base: position 336,519 of record NZ_FMCR01000005.1, on the reverse strand, counting down.
CCCGCCGCTGCGCCGCTCGCGATGGATCCTCCCGGTGGTCTCCGGCACCCGCGTCACCCCGGCTTGAACTGTTCGTCGACCTCATCTTCGTCTTCGCATTCCTCAACGTGGCCGGCCTCACCGAGGCGCCTGGGCATCGGGTGCATGCGGGTGGATCCCGGGGCCGGGGTTGACCGGGGAATCCCCGGTCACCTTCGGGTGAGGCGGTAGGTGTCGGCCCGGTCGGGGCTACCTCGCTCGGAGGGTGAGCAGGGTGATCTCGCTCGGCGCGAAGATCCGGAATGGCGGACCCCAGAAACCGGTCCCCCGGCTCGTGTAGAGCTGGGTCTGGCCATGCCGGCTGAGGCCCTGCACGACCGGCTGGTCCAGCCGGACCAGGTAGTGGAACGGCCACATCTGTCCGCCGTGGGTGTGCCCGGACAGTTGCAGATCCACGCCGGCCGCGACCGCGTCGTCGATCTGCTTGGGCTGGTGCGCCAGCAGCAGCACGGGGAGCCGCGGGTCGGTGCCGGCCAGCGCCGCGGCGTGATCGGCGCGGTGACCGGCGACGCCGGACGAGGCGGCGGTCACGTCGTCCACCCCGGCGACGACGAGCCGGGCGCCGCCCCGCTCGACCACAAGGTGCCGGTTGTGCAGCGGCTCCCAGCCGAGGGTCCGCATGTGCTCGACCCAGCCCTCCGCCTCGCCGTAGTACTCGTGGTTGCCCGTCACATACACCCGGGCCAGCCGCGCCTGGACGGCTCCCAGCGGCGCGGCCTGCGCCCGGCGCTGGTCGACCGTACCGTCGGCGATGTCGCCGGTGTGACAGACGATGTCGGCAGCCAACCCATTGACCACCTCGATGGTCCGGACGGACCAGCGGGCCCGGTCGATCGGCCCATAGTGGGTGTCCGTCAGCAGCACCACCCGGACACCGTCGAGACCCGCACCCAGCCGATCCACGGTGACGTCCACCCGCCGGACCCGAGGCACTCGCACCGCCTCGGCGTACCCCCAGACGGCCAGGACGACCGAGACGACCGCCGCACCGACCGCCACAGCCCGGGACCGCGCCGGATCGGCGACCCCCGCGGCTGCCAGCGGGAGCCGGGCCACGTTGCCGAGCAGCGCCCAGACGAACAGGATCCAGACCAGGCCAAGGAGTGTGTCCCCCGCCCGGGCCGCCGCGTCCAGCCGCCGGCGGCCGTGCCCGAGATACATCAGAACGGGGAACGCGACCAGCGCTACGACGAACACGCTCGTGCCGGCGGCCACCACCGGCGCCGGCCACCGCGCCGCCACCGTCAACGTCCACCACGGCAGCCCGAACAGCAACGCCAGGACCGCGACCAGCGTCGCCCCGGACACCAGCGGTCGCAGCGACCCTCGCGCCGGCCGCACCTGTACGGCATCGCCAGCAGCCATCGTCGTCCTCCATTCCGGTCTGTGCAGCATGACGCGGTCCGGGCCGGATCGACCAGGCCCGGAAACCGGGACGGATCCGGCCCGTAGATGATCGACCCGCGACCCGAGGGTGCCTCGGTTCGGGTGCGGTCAGCGGGTGGCGGGCGACGCCCCGGCCGAGAGTCTGCGCCTGATCATTTCAGGCTCGCCGGAGACGGCCCGTGCGGTTGAGTCGGCGCTGTCGTTTCGCGCCGGTCGCGGTCGACGTGGGCGGCGACGTCGCCGCCACACGGTTCTGCGCCGAGGCTTTGGCTGCTACTGGGACGAGACGCACCTGCTGGCCGTCGACATCCACGGAGCCTGGCGAACGCCTGGCGGCGGATCGAGCACACGGAAGCTATCGACATCTGCGAGTGCGGCTGCGGCTCGCGGCCGAGCTTGCTCTGCAACGATCAACTACAGCCAGTCATGTTGGTCGACCCGGCGGCGTCCGGATCTGCCGAATTGAGTGCGTGTCACCAAACGATCACGCTGGGCCGGTCTCGTGGCCGAGGTAAAGCCAGAAGCGGAGGCCCGGGCTCATGCCATCAAGCGAGGCAGTGGACGTGGACGACGATGTGCTGTGGCTGACCGCCCGTGTCTCGGTGTAGGACCTCAAGCTCGACCCGGTGCCGGTCCTTTGAGACAGGGTCGTCCTTCTCGCCGGCCAGGCAGGTTGGATAGGTACCGTCGTTGTGCAGTGCGCCGCTCACGTCCTGCCAGCTTTCGGCGATTACTGAGTAGATCGTGTCGCCATCGAGAGGGCCCCGTAAGGCCCCGTCTTCCTCAAAGGCGATGGACCTGGTCTGGTCGTTCGACCATGTGACCGTCCCAACGAGCAACTCCGGCTTGGCGGTGTGCGGATCGTCGGCAAGCTTGGCCGCCCCGAAGCCGCCGACCAGCCCTACGGCGACCAGCGCTAGGGAGAACGCAATCGTTACGAGGCGACGATTTGGCGGGGTAGCGACCGCAGCTTGCAGCGCGTCGGCGGATGCCACTGGCATGCCTGCAAGGTACGCGATCGGCGCCCACAGGGCTGACCCAAAAGCGCACTCTCATGCCGCTGTCGGCGCGCGGGCGGCGAGCACGACGGACCCTGCGTACGCTGCCGTGGTGCAGATCGACTTGGTTGCCCTGATCGTTGACGAGTACGACTCCGCGATCGCGTTCTTCACCGACGTACTCGGCTTCGATCTCGTCGAGGATTCCCCATCGCTGACCAATGACGGTCGACCCAAGCGGTGGGTCGTCGTCCGGCCGCCGGGTGCCCAGACCGGGATTCTCCTCGCTCGCGCCGACGGAGAACAACAACGTGCCGCAACCGGTAACCAGGTAGCCGGCCGAGTCGGGTTCTTCCTCCGAGTCGACGACTTCGACGCCGCTTACCGACGGATGGCCGAGGCCGGTGTCACCTTCGTCCGGGAGCCACGGACCGAGCCCTATGGCCGGGTCGCGGTCTTCCTCGACATCGCCGGCAACCGGTGGGACCTCCTCGGATCCGCGTGACGTCACCACAGTTGCCAGTCGACGTGCCCAGGTCAGACGTCCCGATTTTGCCACACAGTGCGAGCTCATCACCGCGATGGAAGCTGGCTGGCCACGCGGAGGAGTCAGATCCGACGCGCTCGACGCCGAGATTGCGGATCGCTACGGCGCCATGCGTACTCCCAGTCTGTGGGTGGCAGGAATGCTCGCTGCGGGCGAGCGCCGCACCGGTATCCGTCTTGATTGCGACCAGCGTGCTGAGGTGTCGTAGCCGCGGACTAGGCAGTCGCGGCCGGGGCGTACTCGGGCTCGCGACCCTCGCTCGGATCCGTGGCGTTGCGGTCCGCTGTGGAACGCCGTACCACCAGCGCCAGCCCGGCGAGGACGGTCGCGGCTGCGGCCAGCTCCGTCGGGCCGACGGGCTCGTCGAGCAGCAGCCACGCCGCGCTGAGCCCGAAGACCGGCACCAGGAGGCTGAACGGCGCCACTCTCGCGACCGAGTACTGGGCGATCAGCCGGTTCCAGATACCGAAGCCGACGAGGGTCGACACGTACGCGACGTACGCCACGGCTAGCAGCCCGCGCCACGACAGACCGGTGATCGCATCCAGCACCGCCTGTCCGCCGTCGACAACGCCGGCCAGGCCGAGCAGCGGCAACGGCGGCACCAGGCTCGACCAGACCAGCAGCGAGAGCGGTCGCGTCTCGTCGCTGGCCCGCATGACTAGGTTTGCCAGGGCCCAACTTGCCGCCGCGAACAGCGTCAGCACGAAGCCGATCACGGAGGCGTGGCCGCTGCTGTGGATCGCCAGCAAGCCAATCCCGACCGATCCGACCAGCACGCCGGCCACCTGCGCCCGCGCCGGCCGCTCGCCCAGCACCGCCGCCGCCAGCAGCACCGACATCAGGGCCTGCGCCTGCAGCACCAGCGAGGCAAGACCGGCCGACATGCCAGCCGCGAGCGCCGTGAACAGCGCGCCGAACTTCAGGACGCCGAGCACCAGCCCGTAGGCGACCACGTAGCGGAGCCGGGCGCTGGGGCGCGGCACCAGGAAGACCAGCGGCACCGCCGCCGCGACGAAGCGCAGCGCGGTCAGCACGAGCGGCGGCAGGTCGCGCAGGCCCAGCTCGATGGCGACGAAGTTGACGCCCCAGATAGCGGCGACGAGCAGGGCGAGAAGTCGGTGTGATGCTTTCATGCCGGCTACGCTGCCCGAGGCAACGCTTAAGGACCAGTTCAACGTTCTTCATTTCTGCTGTAGCGTGGCTACATGAATCTTGACGTACGCCGGCTCCGCGTGCTGCACGAGGTCGCGCTGCGCGGCAGCGTCACCGCCGCCGCCGCGGCGCTGCACGTCACTCCGTCGGCGGTCTCCCAGCAGCTCGTCCAGCTGTCCCGAGAGGCCGGGCACGAGCTTGTCGAGCGGGCCGGGCGCGGGATCGTCCTCACCCCGGCCGGCCAGGTTCTGGCCAGCCACGCGAAGGACGTGCTGGGCGCGGTGGAGCAGGCGGTGGCCGGACTCGCCGCGCTCCGCCACGGCGTCAGCGGTACGGTGCGGGTCGGCGCGTTCGCGTCCGCAGCCGGCGCTCTGGTGGCTCCCTCCGCCGCCCGCCTGCGGGCGAAGCACCCGGAGCTGGACGTGCGGGTGATCGAGGCTGAAGACCAGCAGAGCCGCCTCGACCTGCGCTCCGGCACCCTCGATGTGGCGGTGCTGCAGGAGTACGACCACGTGCCCGCGCCGCTGGTCGACGACCTGGACCGGCATCCGGTCACCACCGACCCGATGCACCTGATCACCCCGGTCCGGTGGCGCCGCCACACCGGCCGGCTGACCGAGCTGAGCGACGTGCCATGGATCGCCAGCGCCGAGCACACGCCGTGCCTACGGTCCACATTGCACGCTTGCCGGCTCGCCGGCTTCGAGCCGGACATCCGGCACCGTGCCGTCGACTTCGCGCTCACGCTGGACCTCGTCGCGGCCGGGCTGGGCGCCGCGCTGGTGCCGGAGCTGGCGCTGCGCCACGTGCCACTCGGGGTGCACGTGGAGCCACTGGTCGAGCCGGTCACCGAGCGACGCATCTTCGCAGTCACTCGCGCCCTCGGCGGCACGCCGAGACGGCCCGCGGTGGACGCCCTCCTGGCGGAGCTAAGCGGCTCGGCCGGCGTCCCCCGTGGACAGCATCCGCCGATCATCGCCTGATGTACGTGCTTTGACCTCCGATCGACGAGCATCCGCCATGATCGGGGCAACGGACGTTGCCGTCAGTCCGCGCGCACGTCAAGCCCGAGGTCGGTGGCGATGACCAGGAAGCGAGCTTTCGTCCGCCAAGCCCAGATCGCTGCTCACTCTTCTGCCGCCGACCGTGCACGCTGGCGGGGCCATCGTAACTGCGTGTACGCGATCGAGAGCGGCCGCCGTTCTCGTCAGAGAAGTAGCTCGTAGCGGCTGACAAGCGTTCGGGTGCCGCCGCCGGAGCGCTGACCGGGAGCGCCGCCGACTTCGACGTCACCGCGGTGGTGAAAGCCGGCGGTCTCGTAGTAGGCCCGCAAGCCGGGATTGGTGGCCACGCAGTCGAGCCGTAGCACGGCGGCGTCGTGGGCGCGTGCCCGATCCGCGGCCCAGGTCAGGATGGCGCTGCCGGTACCGGCAGCCCACCTTTCCACTGCCATCCGGTGCAGGTAGCCGGCTCGACCCACGCAGTCGCTCCATACGGGATCGGACCAGTCGAGCGTCACCGTGCCCGCGGTGCGACCGTTGGCACGTACCAGCCAGGTTTCCCCGCGCTCAACGGCCGGTGTTATCCATTCGGTGACAAACCGGTCCGGCCATTGCTGGATGCCGGCGGCGGTGAGCCAGGCCGCGGAGTGGTCGAGCACCGCCAGGACGTCCGCCACGTCCGCGGCCGTCGCACGAACGAACTGCAGATCCCCGTGGATTCGGCTCGTCATGCCACCAGTTTCTCAGCGCCATTCCGGTTCGCTTGTCCCGACCCCGACCCCGACCCCGACCCCGGCCACGCCGACCGGAGGGCCGCTGCGGCATCCACTTCTGCCGCGATTCGGACGACGCCCACGTCCACGGAATCTGCCTCAGCGCCCACGAGGCCGAGCCATCAGGCGTCAGAACGACCGGCAACGCGCTAACAGGCAGACCGAGGCGGAGCCCTGCCGCTGCCAGCCCGAGCAACCAGTAGCTCCCGTTAGCGCATCGATTTCCTGACGGCGACGACTGGGAACGCTGTCGGCAGCGCCGTGGTGTTCGACACCCGCACGAGAATCAAGGTCCGTCGCAACTGGGCCCAAGCCACGCCGGCGCAGGTCGGTCGCGGATTTCGAAACCTCCACCCGAAAACCGCCCATCCTGCCTGTGCGTCGAAACCCAGCGCATCAGGCCCCAGACGCCCCGCGGCTCCACAGACCATCACCGAGCCCCCACCCCGACGTCGGTAAAACCACCAAAGAGACCTGTACGTGCACGGGCTCGGGGTGAGTCGGCTGTCCCCAGTGGAGTCAGGCGGCCCGCTGCGGCAGGTGTAGCCGCTCATCGTCGAGGGACTGAAGGACAGCATCCGGCGGTGAGCGGCACCGACGTCACACGATCACCATGATGTCGTCCCGGACTCGCTGGATCGACACCGCTGCGGCCGCGTGGATCGGACGGGTCAACACCGTCGCTGCCCGCACAGACCGGGTGGACGTCTACGCGTTGCTCATCCGGCCCGACGGCTGTGTCGCCTGGGCCTTGAACCCTCGACGCCACCACGCTGGCGCGTGCGCTGGGAACCTGGTTCGGCCAACCGGCCTGAGCGCCGTTCTAACAGTCGTCTCAGGTGCGCTCGGTATGAAGTCGGCGTCAGATAAGCGATGTGACCCGTCTGTAGGAGGCTAGTGATGGCAGTCAACGCAGCGCCGTCCGGGGAAGCGCCGGCCGGTCGGTTGGCAGGCCGGTGGGTGCCGTGGTTGGTGATTGGCATGTGGGTGGCGCTGGCGGCGGTCATGGTGCCGTTGAGCGGGAAGTTGAGCTCGGTAACGACCGACAGAGCCGTGGACACCCTGCCGGCCGGTGCCGAGTCCACCAGGGTGGCGGTGCTGGAGGACAGTCTCCCCGGCGGTGAGGACAACACGTTCGTGTTCGTGTACCACCGCGCCGGCGGTATGACCGACGCCGACCGCGCGACGGTCGAGCGCCACTACAACACCCTTGCCAAGCGGTACCCGCCGAAGGTGGCGACGGCGGCCGGCGAGGACGACGAGGGCCCGCCGACGAGACCCTCCACCGACGGAAAGGCGATGATGTTCACCCTCGAGGTGAGCACCACCTACGGCGTACCGGAGGCCATCGTCGGCCCGTTGCGTGACGCCGCGAAGGACCGCCCCGCCGGCCTGCAACTCGACGTGACCGGCCCGGCCGCGGTCGACGGCGACATGGACGCCGTCTTCGACGGCATCGACGTGCAGGTCCTCCTCACCACCGTCGTCGTCGTCACGCTCCTGCTCATCCTCACCTACCGCAGTCCGGTGTTGTGGTTCATCCCGCTGGTGGTCGTTGGCGCGGCCGCACTGACCGCGATGGCGACCGTCTACCTGCTCGTCAAGGGCTTCGGCATCGTGGTCAACGACCAGAACTCAGCGCTGCTGACGATCCTGGTATTCGGCGTCGGCACGGACTACGCGCTGTTGATCATCGCTCGATACCGGGAGACACTGCGCCACCACGAGAACGTCCGGGTTGCGATGGTCCAGGCGCTACGCGGCGCGGCGCCGGCCATCGTCGCGTCCGCGGCCACCGTGATCGCCGGCCTGCTCTGCCTGCTCGTCGCCAACCTGAACAGCACCAGCGGGTTGGGCCCGATCGGAGCGGCCGGCATCCTGTGCGCGCTGGTGGCCATGCTGACGCTGTTCCCGGCGGTGCTCGTGGTGCTCGGCAGGCGGATCTTCTGGCCGGCCATCCCGCGGTTCAGCACGACCGTGGAGGAGAAGCCGGGGCTGTGGGGACGGCTTGGCACCGCCATCAGCCGCCGCCGGTGGGTGGCGACGCTCAGCTCGCTCGGAATCCTCGGCGTGCTCGCCATCGGGTTGGCGGGCAACACCGGCGCCCTGCGGGAGCAGGACCAGTTCTTGTCCCCGCCGGAGTCGGTCACCGGCTTCACCGTTCTCCGCCAGCACTTCCCGGAGCTCGGCGGCCAGCCGATGACGATCTTCACGCGGCCGGCGTACCAAGAGCGGGTGCTCGACGCCGTCAAGGGCACTTCCGGCGTGGCAGTGGCCATCCCGGGTCAGGCCAGCGGTGGCTGGGCCGACATCTCCGTGTTTCCGACGGACGCGCCGGACACGGTCGCGGAGTACAACACGATCAAGCGGGTGCGCACCGCCGTGCACGCGGTGAGCGGGGCGGAGGCGATCGTCGGCGGGCCGAGTGCAGAGAACCTCGACACCCAGGTGACCACCAGCCGCGACGAGAAGCTGGTGATCCCGCTGGTGCTGGCCGTCGTCCTGATCATCCTCGGGCTGCTGCTGCGCGCGATCGTGGCCCCGCTGGTCCTGATGGCCACCGTGATCGTCTCATTCGCCGCAGCCTTCGGCGGCAGCGTGTTCGTCTTCGACACGATCCTCGGGTTCAAGGGTATTGACTACTCGGTGCCGCTGCTGGCATTCCTGTTCCTGGTGGCGCTCGGCGTCGACTACAACATCTTCCTGGTCAGCCGGGCCCGGGAGGAGACCGCGCGTCTCGGCACCAGAGAGGGCATGCTCAAAGCCCTCTCCGCCACCGGTGGCGTCATCACCTCGGCGGGCCTGGTCCTTGCGGCCACGTTCGCGGTCCTCGCCACACTTCCGCTGGTGATGCTGATCGAGGTCGGGTTCCTGGTCGCCTTCGGCGTGCTGCTCGACGCCCTGCTGGTGCGGTCGGTCCTGGTGCCCGCCCTCACCCTGCTGATCGGCCGGCGGATCTGGTGGCCGAACCGGCTGTCCCGTCCGACAGCAGAGCCGCCGGACGGTCAACAGTCGCTCGCCGACGAGGAGCCCGCGCTGCGACGGTGAGCGCGGCGGCACGGTCGATATCCGGGACGGGCTCAGGCCCGTCCCGGATATTTTCATGGGTCCGGCGGTCGCCGTCCTCTGGTCCTGCGCCACGCGCTGCGGCTGGGGTCAGCGCACCGCGGTGTCCTCCCCGGCGGTGAGCCGCGTGATCGAGGCGGGCGGGGCCGCAGCCGGAAGGTCGACCCGAAGCAGCGCGCCACCGCGTGCGGAGCGGGCGACGGTGGCCCGGCCGCCGTGGGCGTGAACGACCCGCTGCACGATCGACAGCCCCAGACCGGATCCCGGCATCGCCCGGGCGCTGTCGGCACGGTAGAACCGGTCGAACACCCGCGGTACGTCGGCGGCGTCGATGCCGGGACCGGCGTCGTCGACCTCGAGCACCGCCGACGCGCCCTCGGCGCGGAGCCGGACCTGGACCGGCTGGTCCGCAGGGGACCACTTGCCGGCGTTGTCGATGAGGTTGAGCACCGCCCGCTGGAGGCCGGCGGGTCGGCCGCTCACCCACACGGAGGTGAGGTCGAGCGCGATCTCGATGTCGGGCGCGCGGGAACGCGCCCGGGTCGCGGCGGCCACCACCACGTCGGCGAGGTCGAGCAGCTCGGTGTTCTCGTCGGTGACGTCACCGCGCGCCAGGTCGGTCAGCTCGGCGGCAAGGGTGCTCAACTCGGCCACCTGGGCGCCGAGGTCGTTGAGCAGCGCGGTCCGGCTTTCCGCCGGCAGTGCGCTGTCCAGGGTGCCGCGCCGATCGAGCCGGATCAGCAGTTCGACGTTGAGGCGCAGGCTGGTGAGCGGGGTCTTGAGCTCGTGGGCGGCGTCCTCGGCGAGCAGTCGCTGGGCCCGCCGTGAGTCCCGGAGCGCGGCGAGCATGTCGTTGATCGACTGGATCAGCCGCCGGATCTCCCCACCGCCCTCATCCGGGATGGCGGCGTCGAGATCCTGGGTGTTCGCGACGCGTACCGCGGCGGCGGTCAGCCGGTCGATCGGTGCCAGCCCGGTCCGCGCCACGGTCCGCCCGACAAGGGCGCCGCCAAGCACGCAGAGCAGCCCGATCAGCAGCATGCCCAACCCGAGCTGGGTGATCGGGCTGTCGTCGGTGACGCGGGCCATCTGGACCGCGCCGTCGCCAGCCCGCAGCGTGTAGATGAGGTAGCCGTCGTCGTCGCCGTCGTGCGACTCCATTAGATCGGCCGACGCGCCCTGCGCCACGCGCCCGGCGTGCTCGCTGACCGGGGGCAGCACGGGTTGGCCGGCCGGCGTCCGGGTCGAGCCGTCGGGCAGGATGACCCGCACCAGCCGACCGGATCCGGGATACGGCGGTAGCTGGACTTGCGCCAAACCGGCGCGCTCCGCGTTCGTCGCCAGGATGCGGGAGTCGGCGCGTAGCTGATTCTCGGCGGTGTCCTGCAGCTCCGAGTCCAGTAGCTCGATGGCCACTTGGAAGGCCACGAACACGCTGACCGCGATGGCCGTCGCTGCGATCACCGTCAGCCTGGTCCGCAGGGACCGCCGGCGCCACCATCGGGTCAGCCGGCGCGGTTCCCGGCCGGGGGGCCTGCTCACGGAGGAGTCTCCCGCAACGTGTATCCCAGGCCGCGCAGCGTGTAGATCAATCGCGGCTCACCCTCGGCCTCCATCTTTCGACGCAGGTAGCTGACGTATACCTGGAGGTTGTTGGCGGTGGCGCTCATGTCGAAGCCCCAGATCGCCTCGAATAGCGCGTCGCGGGTCAAGACCCGGGTCGCGTTGCGCATGAGGACCTGCAGGAGGGAGAACTCGGTCCGGGTCAGGCGCAGCGGTCGCCCGCCCCGCCACGCCTCGAACCTGTCGGGATCGAGCCGGACGTCGGCGAACGACAGGATCTGCGACTCCCCGTCGGTCGGCGTACGACGGCGCAGCAGGGCCCGCACCCGGGCCAGCAACTCTTCAGTGGCGAACGGCTTGGGCAGGTAGTCGTCGGCGCCCGCGTCCAGCCCCGCGACCCGGTCGGAGACCTGGTCACGGGCGGTCAGCATCAGCACCGGCAGATCCCGACCCGCGGCCCGCAACCGCCGGCAGGTCTCCAACCCGCCGAGGCGGGGCATCATGACGTCGAGGATCAGCAGATCCAGCGTGTCACCGCCGGCCCCACCGACCCCGTCGAGCACGGCGAGACCGTTGGCGACAGTGCTGATGTCGTAACCCTCGACCTGGAGCACCCGCTCCAGCGACTGACGGATGGCCGCATCATCATCCGCGATCATGATCCGCACGCTGGCCCGCCCCCTTCCAGTCGATGCTTTGCCGCTCATTGTCCCCGATCAACCTGAGGCCAGGATTCAAAAGAGGATGCGCTGGTTACGGCATCGCGAGTGGGATCGGCGTCTCAGCTAACGGGACCAGCTACTGGTCCGGCACGGCGGAAGTGGGCGCCCGGGCATCGATGTACAGCGGACCGGTCACGAGGACGATCAGCGACCGGGGTACACGAGCAATGCTGGGAGCAGCGAGCCCAGACCACTTCGGCATCCACTGGGAGGCCACGCCGCACCGCTCGATCTCCATCACCGCAGGTCAAAGCTTCTCGCTGCTCTCCGGCATCGGTGAGCACTTCGGGCACGGAGACCTCTTCGCCAACCTGCACCCAATCTGCTCCCAGATGCAAGGCCACGCCAACCAACGGCTCCTTGGCGCCTTGACCTGCGCACACTCCCTTGCCAGGCGGAATAGAGCCTGGTCGACCGCTGCGCAGAAGCGCGGAGCACTCCGCTGTGAAACAGGACGCCGCACCCACTCTGACCTGCGACAACGTGGAGCCGCAGGCAGGGGTGGGTGCAGCTACACGCCGTCGGGTGCCGTTCGGTGCAGTTGCAGGCCGTTCAGTGCACCCTGTTCTGGCTGCTGGTCCCAGGAGCCTCGGCTTACGCCGACGCCCGGCCTGCTCCCACGGCCCGGCCATCACTGGCCGCCCTCACGGACGCCACGCCTCATCAGCGGCAGATCCAGACGCGTCAGATCGTCACGGGGCAGTGCGGGGCACCCGGTAGGTTTGCCCGCATGTCACCGATCCCGACGCCGTTGTTACCCGAAACCCGACGTGCGCTGGTCCACCGGCTGGCCACTGGTCAGGTAGCGGGTCGGGCGCCTTCGGTCGTCGCTGCCGTGGTGCGTGATGGCCGTCCTGTGTGGGTGGACGGGTGGGGAACGGTGGACGGCAGGGTGCCGGATGGCAACCTCCAATACCGGATCGGCTCGATCACCAAGACTTTCCTGGCGGTGCTGGTGCTGCGCCTGCGCGACGAGGGGCGACTCGCGCTTACCGACCCGCTGGCCGAGCACCTCCCCGGCACGGCGGCGGGCAAGGCCACGGTCGGTGCGCTGCTGGCGCACACCGCCGGGCTGATCGCCGAGGCGCCCGGCCCGTGGTGGGAACGAACCCCGGGCGCGCTGCGACCCGACCTGGCCGACGTGCTGGGCGGCGAACCGCAGGTGCATCCGCCCGGACAGCGCCACCACTACTCCAACCCCGGCTATGCGCTGCTCGGCGCACTGGTGCAACGGGTTCGGGGCCAGGCGTGGGGCGAGGTGCTACGGCACGAGGTGCTGGAGCCGCTCGGGATGACACGCACCACCCTGCTGCCGATCGCACCGCATGCCACGGGCTGGGCAGTGCATCCCTGGGCCGACGTGCTCCTTGCGGAGCCCGCCGTGGACACCGGTCTGATGGCGCCTGCCGGACAGCTGTGGTCGACCGTGACGGACCTGGCCAGATTCTCCGCGTTCCTCATCGACGGCGACGACCGGGTACTCCATCCGGACACCGTCGCCCAGATGCGCAACCCGGCGAGCCCGCCGGAGGCGACGGACTCAGACAGCGGCTACGGGCTCGGCATGCAGCTGCTGCGCCGCGACGGCCGACTATTGTCCGGGCACACCGGCTCGATGCCGGGCTTCGTCGCGGCCGTGTGGGTCAGCCCCGATGACGCTCTGGGCGCGGTCGTCATGGGTAACCTGACCGCCGGCCTGCCCGCCGGTACTCTCGCCGCTGATCTACTGCAGACGGTCGCCGAGCGGGAGCCGCGGATCCCTGCGCCGTGGCGACCGCTGCCCTCAGTTGACCCACAGCTACTGGATCTCGCCGGCCCGTGGTACTGGGGGCCGGCCCCTTATGTGCTGCGCCCGCAAGCTGATGGCTTCCTGGAGTTGACCCCGCTGTCCGGCGGGCGCGGCACCCGGCTACGCCCCACCGACGACGGCGGCTGGGAGGGGATCAACGGCTACTTCGCCGGCGAACAGCTGCGGGTGCAACGCGACGCGGCGGGAGTCGTCAGCCACCTCGATCTTGGCACCTTCATCTTCACCCGGCAGCCCTACGACCCTGCGGCGCCAGTGCCCGGCGGTATCGACCCGGCCGGTTGGCAGGCCGGCTGACCTCACGAACGCAGCGATCTCGGCGTGGGTGACGATCAGCCACCCGTGATCGGGTGGCGCGAGCAATGCGGGGAGCAGGGGGCCCCGACCACTTCGGTATCCACTGGGAAGCCACACCGCACCGAATGACCGCACCACCGCAGATCAGAACCCTCGTCTCCGCCCGCGTCGGAGAGCACTTCGGTCGCGATGACCTCTTCGCCAACCTGCACCCGATCTGCTCCCAACCTGCTCCCCCTAGACGGGGCTCGCACCAACTCGCACCAACGTGCGGGCCATAGGATCCACTTCCATGGTCCGCACCACACCTCCGCGTCCTCTGGACATCACCGCGCTCTTCCCCGAACTGCGGGCACATTCCATCACCGCTACCCGCCTGCATCCCCGACCCGGCGCTCCGACCGTTACGGACAGTTCGGTCGGCGGACCGCTGCTGTGGCCGGCCGACGAGGTATGGCCGGTCTGCGACGACGCCGAGGCGCACGAGCCATGGAACCTGACGACCCCGGCCGCCCTGCACCGCAGGCGGGAGATCCTCGCGACCGCAGAAGCGCGGGAGCCGCTGCCGGGCGGAGACTTCTTGACTGCGGAGGAGCGGGCCGAGCTCGATGCGGCCGACGCTCTGGACCTGGACGACCTGATCGAGGATCCCATTCCATTGGTTCCGGTCGCGCAGCTGTACCGACGAGATATCCCGGACTACGTCGGTCCAGACGGCACCGACCTGCTCCAGGTGCTGTGGTGCCCGGTGGACCACTCGGACCGGCACTACAGCCCTCGCGTCTTTCTCTACTGGCGCGACAGTTCCGCCGTCGGCCCGCTGCTCGAAGCGCCTCCCGAACCGCCGGTGATCAGCGACATGTACCTGCCGCTTCCGTGCGTGGTGCACCCCGAGCAGGTCCGCGAGTACCAATACGCCGACCTGCTCCCCGATGACCTACGCGAACGGCTCGACGACTGGGATGACGACGAAGACGAGAGCCGTCCCCACTATCAGAGCGACTTGTCGCTCGCTCCAGGATGGAAGGTCGGCGGGTACGCCAACTGGTCACTGACCGATCCGTACCCGATGAACTGTGCTGCCTGCGGCGCCACGATGACCTTGATTCTCACCGTCGACTCAAGCGACTGGAACGGCATGCATTGCAGCTGGCGCCCGTCCGAGGAAAACCCCACCACCTCCCCAGACACCGTCGGCGTGCAGATCGGGCGCGGCTACTCGCTGTACACCTTCCGCTGCCCCGAATCAATCGATCATCCCCCGGCCACCGCTATGCAGTGACGCGGCCTCAATCCATGGCCTGCCGGCCTCCGAAACGCGCTCAGACATGCGCGGACGCCGCCCGACTGACAACCGGAAGCACCATGGCTGACCTCTTCGGGGACGCCGAAGAGGTCTATCGGCAGGAAGGGTCAGAAGGTTGCTGGGACATCGGCTGCCTCCCCGCCGTGTCAGAGCTGGATCTGGTCCTCGATGGGGCTGCCAGAGGCACTGAGATATGGTGGCTCGCCCGACTTGGGCACGACGACCGGGCCGTTGCGTCCGATGACAGCAGCGGGCGGGGTTACGAGCCGAGCCAGCGGTCCAGGTAGGCGAACAGCCCGGTCAGATCCGTGCCACCAGCCCGGTAGCCGATGTGTCCATCGGGACGGACCAGTAACACGCCATTAGCGCCGGTGCCGAGACCCAACCGTCGCAACGCCTGAGCAGCGGACGTCGGTGCCTCTCCGACGGCATCGGGCTCGGTCAACCAATGCACGGTGAGTTGCTCCCCAGCCAGCCTCACGGTGTCGCCCGCAGGCCAGCCAGCGGCTGGTCCACACAGCAGCAGGTGCCATCCGGGCGTGGAGGTCAGCCGACGCAGCGTGCTGGCGTCTGCGGTGCCGGACAGCGGGGCGTCGGGCAGCCGGTCTCCGGGTCGTGGACCGCTGCGTGACGGGCGCGGCCCTTCCACTGACAGCGGGCTGTTCCGGTAGGTGATGCCCAGCTGCGAAACCGTCCGGAAGGCGGAGGCCCGCACTGACCGCGACGCGAGCATGACCGGGATGAGAGCGGGGGCGATCCGGGTCCGAGCGAACCGGACGGCCGGGTTGGTGGACGTCGCGACAGTGAACGCCCGGTCGCTGAAGCGCAGCACCATCCGGCCGACAGGCGCCCGTTCGATCTCGTAGGTGTCCAGGAGCGTCGAGTCAGCGTTGCCCCGCAGGGCCTGGGCGAGTTTCCAGCCGAGGTTGACGGCGTCCTGGATGCCGGTGTTCATGCCCTGCGCGCCGGCGGGGCTGTGGATGTGCGCGGCGTCGCCGGCCAGGAACACCGACCCGGCCCGGTAGTGGGTGGCGGCGCGGTGGTGCAGCCGGAAATTGGTCATCCAGACAGGATCACGCAGGCGCACCGTCGCATCGGTGTAGGTGTCGGCGAGTGCCTGCACCTCGTGGAGGGTGACCGGGGTGTCTGGTGAGGCCACCTCGGCGGGTGGCCGCATGACCAGCAGCCGCCAGGTGCTCGGGTGCCCGAGTGGGAAGAAGAACAGCATTCCCCGCTCGGACAAGAAGACGTGCGCCGTCCCCGTGTCGAGGCCGTCGGCCTCCAGGTCAGCTAGGACGAACGTCTGCGGATACGCAGCGCCCTCGAAGCCGATTCCGGCGAGGTGCCGCACAGCGCTGTGTGCGCCGTCGCAACCCACCACGTATCGGGTTGCGACCCGCTCGGTCTGGCCGTCCCCGTGCCGCAGCGTCGCCACCGCACCGTCGGCAGCACGGTCCAGCCCCACCAGCTCGACACCCCGTTCTACGTCGAGCCCCACCGCCGCGAGGTGCTCATTCAGGATGCGCTCGGTCTCCGCCTGCGACAGGAACAGCAGATACGGATACGCGGTGCCGGACAGACCCAAGTCGAACAGTGGCACGGTGCGCGCCCGCCCCCGTGCGTGCAGACACAGCCGCACCGCGCGGTTCCCGACGGCCGTCATCTCGTCAGTCACCCCGAGACTGGCGAGGACCTCCAGGGTGCGGGGCTGGATCGCCAGGGCACGGGACTCCTGCACCCGGTCAAGAGATCGGTCCACCACCCGGACCCGCACACCCAAGGCGGTCAACTGCCCGGCCATGGCCAGTCCGGTTGGCCCCGCCCCGACCACCAAAACCTCGACGGCGCTCACCGGACCTCGACCCAGCAAGAGCCGACGACCCTGACCGGTGTCTCCAGCAGGCCGGCTGAAGTCTTGAACGCAAACACGTACACGATGTCGACCATCCAGATCCTCGGCGCGACGCGCGACTGACCCGCCTCGGCCTCACGGTAGCCCCGTATCGCCGACTGCATATGCCGGTCACCCGGTGCGAGGACTGGCTGCCGGTGATCGGCCGAAAAAAGGCTGGGTGGCGTTCGGCCGCGACCAGTACATCCGCAAGCGGGTACTGGAGCTGCGAGCCTTCGTCAAGGCCAAGGTGCACATGTTCCTGTTTCCCGGCGATGCGGCCCGCGACTACATCATCGAGTTGGTGCGGCTGCACCTGCCCCGGATCTGCGGTCCGGGTGCGGGAGGTGCGGGCGGCGGGTGCGCCCTTGGCGGTGCAAACCGACTCCGGATCGTGGTCGGCCCGGTACCTCATCTCCGCGACCGGGACGTGGCAGTGCCCGTACCTGCCGGACGTCTCAGGTCGGGAGGAGTTGAGTGGCCGGCAGTTGCATACCGTGGACTACGCCTCGCCGCTGGAGTTCCGCGGGCAGCCGGTCGTCATCAGCGGGTGCGGGTCAGACACGAGGGACTCCTGCACACAGGGGTGGCCGCCCGCCGGTGGTTGGGCCGGCGGGCGGCGGCAAGGGTGGCGTCAGGCGCTCGGGCGCAGCTCGGTGAGGAGCTTCTCCACCCGGGTACGGATGTCGTCGCGGATCGGGCGCACGGACTCGACACCCTTGCCGGCCGGGTCGTCGAGCTTCCAGTCCTCGTAGCGCTGGCCGGGGAATACCGGGCAGGCGTCCCCACAGCCCATCGTCACGATGACGTCGGACGACGCCGCCGTGGCGTACTCCAGAAGTTTCGGGGTTTGGTCGGTGATGTCGATGCCGACCTCGCGCATGGCCTGCACGGCGGCGGGGTTGATCGTCTCGGCGGGGGCGGAGCCGGCGGAGCGGACCTCGACGGTGTCGCCGGCGAGATGGCGCAGCCAGCCGGCCGCCATCTGGGAACGGCCGGCGTTGTGGACGCAGACGAACAGGACGCTGGGCTTGTCACTCACGGTGTTTCCCTTACCGGTTAGGCGGTTGTCGAGATGGAAGGCGTTGACGTGAAGTAGCGGCGGCGTGCCCACAGGGAGACGTAGACGAGTCCGACGAGGACGGGTACCTCGATCAACGGGCCGACGACTCCGGCGAGGGCCTGGCCGGAGGTGACGCCGAAGGTGCCGATCGCGACGGCGATGGCGAGTTCGAAGTTGTTGCCGGCGGCGGTGAACGCGAGGGTGGTGGTGCGTTGGTAGCCGAGACCGATGGCGCGTCCGAGGGCGTAGGAGCCGGCCCACATGAGTGCGAAGTACACCAGCAGGGGCAGGGCGATACGGACGACGTCCAGGGGTTGGCTGGTGATGGCGTCGCCTTGCAGGGCGAACAGGATCACGATGGTGAACAGCAGCCCGTAGAGGGCGGCCGGGCCGATGCGGGGCAGGAAGCGGGCCTCGTACCAGGCGCGGCCCTTGGCGCGCTCGCCGAGGCGGCGGGTGAGGTAGCCGGCGAGCAGCGGGATGCCGAGGAAGATGAGCACGTTGCTGGCGATGTCCCAGGCCGAAATGTTCAGCTCCGCACCCGACAACCCCAACCAGCCGGGCAGTACGGACAGGTAGAACCAGCCGAGTACGCCGAAGGCGATGACTTGGAAGACGGAGTTGAGGGCGACCAGGACGGCGGCGGCCTCCCGATCACCACAGGCGAGGTCGTTCCAGATGATGACCATTGCGATGCAACGGGCCAGGCCGACGATGATCAGCCCGGTGCGGTAGGCGGGTTGGTCGGCCAGGAAGATCCAGGCCAGGGCGAACATCACGGCGGGGCCGACGAGCCAGTTGAGGACCAGCGAGGAGATCAGCAGCCGCCGGTCGCCGGTGACGGTGTCGAGCCGGTCGTAGCGGACCTTCGCCAGCACCGGGTACATCATGATCAGCAGGCCGACCGCGATCGGTAGCGAGATCCCGCCGATCTGCACCGCGTCCAGGGCACTGTTCAGCCCGGGGATCAGCCGACCGAGGAGCAGGCCGGCGACCATGGCCAGGCCGATCCACACGGGTAGGAACTGGTCGAGTCGGGAGAGGCGGCCGACGACGGCGTTCTCGCCGGGGTCGGTGTCAGGGGTGGTGCGGGTGCTCACGGGCACTCCCGTCGGTTCTCGGTCGCTGGTGGTGTGGGTCGGGTCTGTCATGCCGGGTGGACGACGTGGAGGTCGTCGAGGAGGCGCCGGACGCGGCGTTCGATGTCGTCGCGGATCGGCCGGACGTCGGCGAGGTCGCGTCCGGCGGGGTCGTCGAGGTCCCAGTTCTCGTGGCGGGTGCCGGGGAAGACCGGGCAGGCGTCGCCGCAGCCCATGGTGATGACGACGTCGGCGGCGCGGATGACCTCGTCGGTCCACGGCTTGGGGAATTCCGCGGCGATGTCGATGCCGCGCTCGGCCATCGCGGCGATGGCGGCGGGGTTGACCTCGGCGCCCGGTTCGCTGCCGCCGGACCACGCGACGGCGTTGTCGCCGGCGAGGTGGGTGAAGAACCCCAACGCCATCTGCGAGCGGCCGGCGTTGTGGGTGCACAGGAACAGGGCGACGGGGCGGCCGTCGCGGTGGTGGCCCTCGACGCGGGCGAGGGCCTGCAGGCGCTGGCGGGCGAAGCGTTCGGCGAGCAGCGGCAGGTAGTGGGGGATGCTGCCGGCGGTGGCGAACTGGTCGTAGCTGGTGTGCAGGAACCGCGCGATGGTTTCGGTGCCGTAGACGCCGGTGAACTCCTCGGCGAGGCGGGTGGCGGCGGTGCGCAGGGCGAGCTGTTGGTCGATGGACATCTGCGGGTGGGCGTGGGTGTCAGTCATGGGGTCCTCGCGAGGTCATGGCGGGGGTGATGACGGGGGCGACCCGGTCGACGCGGGCGGCGAGGTCGGCGAACGCCGTCTCGAACGCATCGTCGGTGTCGAGGCGCACGGGGTCGGGCACCGACCAGTGCAGGCGGGGCCGGGCCGGGGCGGTGAGTTCCTCGTGGGCGTTGTCGCAGACGGCGATGACCAGGTCGTCGTCGCGCACGATGTCCGCGACGCGGTTGGTGCTGCTCGGGTCGAGGGCCAGACCGTGCCGGTGGGCCACGGCGACGGCCCGGGGGTGGACCCGCTCGGCGGGCTGTGTTCCCGCGGACGCGGCCGGGGTGTGGGTGCGCTCAGACCACAGAGCGGCGGCCAGTTGCGAGCGGGCGGAGTTGCGGGTGCACACGAACACCACCCGTCCCACGCCGGTCAGGGGCGCGGGGTTCAGTGCGGTGAGGGCTTCGGGGCGCAGCCGCAGGTAGGTGCGACGCCGGTCGCCCTCGGAGCGCCCGCGCACGACGAGGCCTGCGTCGGTAAGGACTTTGACGTGGTGGGCGACGAGGTTCGTCGGTATCTGAAGGTCGTGGGCGATTTCTCCAGGCGAGGCGTCGCCGAGGGTGAGCGCGTCCACGATCGCCAGGCGCGCCGGGTCGCCGAGCGCGGCGTGGATCCGGGCGCGCCCCTGCAAGGAGGCAAGCTCAGTAATCATTGACTCAATGATTACTGAGCGATCGCGGCGTGTCAAACGACGGCTGGGTGGGCGCGGACCGGTCCGCCGTCGCCTCGGTGCGGGGGTCGGTTCAGCAGCAGGTCTTGAGGTAGGACTGCAGTTCGGCCAGCGCTGCCTGCGCGCCGTCGCGGTCGGCCCGGTAGTAGACCGTCTTGCCGTCACGCCGCGAGGTCACGACCCGCCCCCGTCGCAGCAGGGTCAGCTGCTGCGACGCGGTCGCCTGGCTGATCCCGACGCGCTCGGCGACGTGCCCGACGGACAGTTCGGCGCCCTGGGCGAACAGCATCATGATCCGTTGGCGGGTGGGACTGCCCAGCGCCTTGAGGAACTCCTGCGTGTCCGGCGCCAACCCGCCCGGGGCGCCGGGAGGCGCCGTCGCGGGCGGGGCCACCTGCGCGGGGTTGGGCTCATCCATGCCTGACACCTTCCCGCACCACAGTCATATTGTCATTCAACGAAATGACGATACGATGGTGATGTGACCACCTCTGAAGATCCTGTGATCATCGTCGGCGGCGGCCAGTCCGGCCTCGCCGCCGCTCACGCCGTCCTGACCGCTGGCCTGAACCCCGTCGTGCTGGAGGCAGGTGCTGAGGCGGTGGGTTCGTGGCCGGACTACTACGACAGCCTGACCCTGTTCTCCCCGGCCCGCTTCAGCGCGCTGGCGGGCCTGGCGTTCGGCGGGGGCGATCCGCAGCGGTACCCGACGCGCGACGAGGTCGTCGCCTACCTGCGCCGCTACGCCAGCGGCATCGACGCCGAGATCCGCACCGGCGTGCGTGTCACCGCCGTGCGTCAACGCCCCGGCGGCGGTTACCTGGTGCGCACCGACAGCGGCGACGAGATCGCGGCGACGGGGATCATCGCGGCCAGCGGCTCGTTCGGAAACCCGTACCTGCCGGCGCTGCCCGGTCTCGGCGACTACACCGGCGAAGTGCGGCACGTCGCGCGGTACCGCAGGCCCGAGCCGTACGCTGGCAAGCGGGTCATCGTGGTCGGCGCCGGAAACTCCGCCGTCCAGGTCGCCCACGAGCTGGCGTCGACCGCCCGGGTCACCCTGGCCACCCGGGCGCCGATCCAGTTCGTGCCGCAGCGCATCCGCGGCCGGGACCTGCACCACTGGCTGGATGTCACCGGGGCGGACCGCCTCCCCCGCGCGGTGCTCACCCGCCTGATCCGTCATGCCGCGGTGCTCGACACCGGCCTCTACCGCGACGCCATCGCCCGCGGCCTGTTCGACCGCCGGGACATGGTCACCGCCTTCACCCCCGAGGGCGTCAGGTGGCCCGACGGCACGTGCGAGCCGGTCGACGCGGTGATCTTCGCGACCGGCTACCGGCCGCACCTCGGATACCTCGCCGCGCTCGGCGCCCTCACGCCTGACGGCAGGCCCGAACACGTCGGCGGGATCTCCACCACCCACCCCGCGCTGGCCTACCTGGGGTTGGAGTTCCAACGCTCGTTCTCATCGAACACCCTGCGTGGCGTCGGCCGCGACGCCACGCACGTCGCCACCGCCCTGGCCGAGCGCCTACCCGGCCTGGGTCGCCGCCCAGGCCTCAGGCCACGGCGGCCGGTTCGACGCTGAGCAGTCCAGCGAGCTGGCGCAGGATGGCCGGCCGGGCCCGGTAGTACACCCAGGTGCCGCGCCGTTCGGCGTCGACGAGGCCAGCCTCGCGCAGCGTCTTGAGGTGGTGCGAGATCGTCGGCCCGGTCAGGTCGAACGCCGGGGTCAGGTCGCAGACGCACGCCTCCCCGCCCTTCGCGGAGGCGATCATCGACATCAGCTGCAGCCGCACCGGGTCGCCGAGTGCCTTGAACGCCGGCGCGAGCACCGCGGCGGTCTGCGCGGGCACCCGGCTCTGCGCCAGCGGCGGGCAGCACGGTGTGTCGGCGGTGAGGTCGATGGCGGGAAGCAATCCGGCTTGCTTTGACATTCCTCTAGGTTGACAGGTGTCTAAGCAGCGTGCAACTCTCTGATTCGACGAACGTCAAGACAGACGTCGCGGGGAGGGGTCGTCAGGTCCGTGACACCGCCTACGCCCTGACCGGCATCCGTTAATCGAAAGGTTGTGTGATGAGCGAGAACACCCAGACCAACCCCGCGACGGTGGGCGGATTCGCCGGTGATCCGGGCGCCGCCCTGGCCGTGACCGGCTCCGGTTCCTGCTGTGGCAGCCCCGCGCAGGCGGTTGGCTCGATCCTTCCGCCCGCCGGGCAGTCGCCGACGGCGGGACCGTGCTGCGGCAGCCAGCAGGCCGCCCAAGCGGCCGGCTCCTGCTGCGGGACCGAGGCGAAGACCGAAGCCGTCACGACGGGTCAGGGATGCTGCGGATGACCGCCTCGTCGGAGTCGGCCGCCCACCTCGACGCGACACTTCCCCTGGTGTCGGCCGAGCGGATGGCCGCCACGGTCACTGCTCTCGCCTCGGCTGAATTCACCGGCCGGCGGGTCGGCACGGCCGGCGGTGCCGCCGCCCGCGCCTGGCTCGTCGCGCATCTTGCCGACCTCGGCGCGGTGGTCGACACCGACGATTTCCCGGTCCGCAACGTGCCCGAGCTGTACGCGGCACCGACCGTCGTCTGGGGCGACGGCGACACCTCGACGCGGCTGACCTTCGGCCGCGAGGCCGCGGTCCACCCCACCTCAGCCGACACTTCTAAGGTCAGGCGCGGCCCGTTGGGTGTGGCCGGCAGCGGCGACCCAACCGGCCGGTGGCTGGTGGTGCCCGCGGGCGGGAACCCGCTCGACGCCGCCCGCGACGCCCAGGGCGCCGCCGGTCTGCTGCTGAGCCGGGCCGTCGACGCCGACGGCTGGCAGTACACGGTCCTCGCCGGCCCGGACCCGGGACCCCTGCCCATTTTGACCCTCGACGCGGGCACCCACCGCGCCATCCTCGCCGCCGCCACCAGTGCGGGCTGGTTGAGCGCGAACACCCCGCTGCGCCGCCGCGACGTGACCGGCGCCAACATCCACGCGAGGTTCCCGGCAGCGGCGCCGGGTGGGACCGAGGTGCTGCTGACCGCCCACTACGACGGCGTCGGCGACCATCCCGGCCTGCGTCAGCCCGGCGCGTCGGACAACGCCAGCGGCGTCGCGGTAGTCCTGGAAGCCGCCCGAATCCTTGCCACCGCCCGCCCTGCGGGGGTCGGGCTGGCGGTCGCGCTGCTCGACGCCGAGGAAGTCGGCGCGCTGGGCTCGGCCCACCACAGCCAGCAGCTGCACGCCGGCGACGCCCGGCCGTTGGTCATCAACGTCGACGGCGCCGGGCAGCTCGACCAAGCCGCCGCGGTCGAGGCCGGCGGGCCGGCCCATGCCCTGCTCGCCCTGCTCGATCAGGCCGGGCGGCACACCGGCCTTCCGCTCGCCGCCGGACCGGTCGCCTCCGACAACCGCCGCTACGCCGCCGCGGGGCTCGCGGCGGCCGGCATCGGCGCCGGCATGGCCGGCTACCACAGTCCCGCCGACACCCCGGACCGCGTCGACCCGCACACCCTGAAGGCGATCGTCCGCCTCGTTGTCGCGACCGTCGGCCTCGCCGCTGCCGCGCCCGCTACACTTTCATCGTCAATCGGCGATGAACGATAGAAGGGGTGAGGTGTGGACGAGTTGCTCGACCGGAGCACCGCGCAGCAGTACGCGTCGTGGTTCCGGGCCCTCGCGGACCCGACCCGGGTCCAGATCGTCGAGTACCTCGCCCGTTACGCCCGACCGATGAGCGTCGGCGAGGTCGTCGCCGCGATCGGCTTGGCCCAGTCCACCGTCTCGCAGCACCTGAAGATCCTCACCGAGGTGCGGTTCGTCCTCGTCGAGGCGGTCGGCACCGCCCGGCACTACCGGATCAACGACGCCTGCGTCGACTGCTTCCCCTCCGCCGCCGACGTCGTTATGGGCCGACCCGCCCCGCACCCGAACGGAGCCTGCTGATGGCCGACATCACCGTTCGCCCCATGACGGCCGGCGACGCCGCACAAGTGCTCGCGATCTACCAAGCGGGTCTCGACGGCGGCGACGCCAGCTTCGAGACCACGGCGCCGACCTGGGCACAGTTTGACGCTGGCAAACTGCCCGCGCACCGCCTCGTCGCTGTCGGCGGCGACGGCACGGTGATCGGGTGGGTTGCCGTCTCACCCACCTCCGCCCGCGCGGTCTACGCCGGCGTGGTCGAGCACTCCGTCTACGTCGACCCCACCGCCCGCGGCCGCGGCGTCGCCCGCCTCCTGCTGGACGCCCTGATCGCCTCCACCGAAGCAGCGGGCGTCTGGACCATCCAGTCAGGTGTCTTCGGCGAGAACACCGCCAGCCTCCGCCTGCACGAGCGCGCCGGTTTCCGGGTCATCGGCGTGCGTGAGCGGGTCGCCCGCCACCACGGCCGGTGGCGCGACGTGATCCTGCTGGAGCGCCGCAGCCCCGTCATCACCTGACCAACCCTCGACCCCGCCGCACGGCCGCCGTCTACCTGCTTGATTCGACAACTCTCGACAGAGGAGATACCTGATGAACGCCCTGGACGACCTGCCGGTCGTGGTGATCGGCGCCGGACCGGTCGGCCTGGCCGCCGCCGCGCACCTGCACGAGCGTGGCCTGCCCTTCCTCGTCCTGGAAGCCGGCGACACCCCTGCCGCCGCCGTGCGGCAGTGGGGACACGTGCGGGTCTTCTCCCCCTGGCGCTACAACATCGACCCCGCCGCCCGCCGGCTGCTCGACGACGCCGGATGGGTCGCTCCCGACCTGGAGGTCCTGCCCACCGGCGCCGAGTTGGCCGACGACTACCTCCAGCCCCTGGCGGAGGTGCCGCAGCTCAAGCCGCACCTGCGCTACGGCGCCCGCGTCGAGGCGATCAGCCGCCTCGGCCTCGACCGGCTGCGCACCGCCGGCCGCGAGTCCACTCCGTTTCTGATCCGCCTCGCCGACGGCCAGGAGGTGCTGGCCCGCGCGGTCATCGACGCCTCCGGCACCTGGGGCACCCCGAACGTCCTCGGCGCCTCCGGACTGCCCGCCCGTGGTGAGCGCGACGTCGCCGGGTATCTGGAGCACGCGCTGCCCGACGTCCTCGGGACCGACCGGGACCGGTTCGCCGGCCGGCACACCCTTGTCGTCGGCGCCGGCCACTCCGCTGCCAACACCCTGCTCTCCCTCGCCGAGTTGGCCGAATCCACCCCGGGCACCGAGGTGACCTGGGCGATCCGCACCACCTCGCCAGCGCGCACCTACGGCGGCGGCGACGCCGATGCGCTGCCCGCGCGCGGTGCGCTCGGCTCCCGGCTACGCGCGCACGTCGACGCCGGCCGGATCCGCCTGCTCACCGGTTTCGCGGTGCACGCCCTCACCCCCACCGGCGGCCGGGTCAGCGTGGTCGTGCGCCACGCCGACGGCAGCGAAGAGCAGACCACCGTGGACCGCATCGTCGCGGCCACCGGCTTCCGCCCCGACCACACCATCGCTGCGGAACTGCGCCTCGACCTCGACCCGGTGCTGGGCGCCACCCGCGCCCTGGCCCCGCTGATCGACCCCAACGAGCACTCCTGCGGCACCGTGCCCCCGCACGGCGTGGACGAGCTCACCCATCCCGAGTCGGGGTACTACGCCGTCGGTATGAAGTCCTACGGGCGGGCGCCGACGTTCCTGATGGCCACCGGCTACGAGCAGGTCCGCTCCGTCGTCGCCGCCCTCGCCAACGACTGGGCCGCCGCCCGCGACGTTCAACTCGACCTCCCCGAGACCGGGGTGTGCAACAGCAACCCGGACGAGTCCGCCACCGCCGACAGCTGCTGCGGTCCGGCACCGGCCGCCCCGAGCTCCGGACGGGGCCTGGCCACCGGCATCTCCGGCGGCCTGCTCGCCGCACCGTTGAGCCTGCTCACCCTCGACGCCGCACCCGCCGACGCTCAGACCGGCGGCTGCTGCGCCAGCTGATGCCCACCACCGTCACGGTGCCCGCCGACCCTGTTGTTGGCGGGCACCACGGGTGGCGCATCGTCGCCGCCCTCGCCATCACCTCCACCATCGGCTACGGCACTCTCTACTACGCCTACGCCGTCCTGCTCACCCCAATGGCCGCCACCCTCGGCACCTCCACGACCGCCGTCACCGGCGCACTCACCGCGAGTGTCCTTGCCGGCGCCCTCGCGACGATCCCCGTCGGACGGTGGCTCGACCACCACGGCGGACGTGCCCTGATGACCGCCGGCTCGATCACCGCCACCGCACTGCTGGTCGCCTGGTCCCAGGTCCACACCATCGAACAGCTCTACGCTGTCATGATCGCGATCGGGATCACCGGCGCGATGGTCCTCTACGAACCCGCGTTTGCCGTCATCGTCGCCTGGTTCAGCCCTGAGCGGCGCGCCACCGCCCTGCTCGCCGTCACGATCGTCGCCGGGTTCGCCAGCACCATCTTCATGCCCCTCACCGGTCTCCTGACCGCCCACCTCGGCTGGCGCGGCGCGCTGCTCGTCCTCGCCGCCATCCACGGCGCGGTCACCGTGCCGCTGCACGCCCTCACCATCCGCCGGCCCCGACTGGCAACGACCACGGCACCCGCCGGCACCGAGCGGTCCGGGCACGCCCAGCGGCGCGCCGTCGCCCAGGCCGCGATGCGCGACACCCGGTTCTGGATCCTCGCCGCGACCCTGATCGCCCACGGCGCGGCCACCAGCACCATGACCGTGCACCTCATCGGCTACCTCACCAGCCGCGGCCACCCCGCCACCGTCGCCGCCACCCTGACCGGGCTACTCGGCGTCCTGTCCGTCACCGGACGACTCGTGCTCACCGCCGCCCGCCGACACCTCCGCGTCACCACCATCGTCGCCGCCGTCTTCGCCACCCAGGCCGCGGCCGTGCTCACCATGCCCCTGCTCGCCGGCACGCGCACCGGCGCGGTCCTCACCGTCATCGGCTTCGGACTCGGCTTCGGCATCACCAGCCTCGCCACCCCCGCCCTACTCACCGACCGGTACGGCACCACCGCCTACGCCACCATCGCCGGCCGACTCGCCGCCCCCGTCACCATCGCCAAAGCCGCTGCACCCCTCGTCGCCGCCACCCTCCTGCACACCACCGCCGGATACACACCCCTGCTCACGGCCGTCGCCGCATGCTGCGCCCTGGCCGCCATCGGCATCCTGAGCGGCACTACCCGCACAAGCAGGCCCGGTGATTGATCGAGGTGGACGTCCTCGTTCACCATGGTCGGCATGGAGCTGAGACCACCCGCACAGAGCGATCGCCGCCAAGGACTGGGCAGGCAAGGTTGCCGAGATGGTGCGGATAGCCGAACGGAGCCGCCGAGAGAAGCGCGAGTTGCTCCGTAAAGCGGTGCTCAACACCGCCCTCGCTGTCGACCCGGACGAAGACCGACACCATGTCTTCTTTTATCTGATCGAACGGCTGCCGCCGGTCTCACTGCGTTTGCTCAAGTCTTGGCGGACTCGCAGTACCGCGAGGAGATAGATGGCGCCAAGTCGCCGTTTCCGGAGACCGAACTGGTGCTCGTTGCCGACATCGCGCGCCGGCTAGCACCGGTGCAATCTCCGGGCGGTGCCAGCGGCGACATCGAGGTCCTCCTCGACAAGCAGTGCGAGCGTCTGAAGGACGAGGGCCTGCTTGACGTCGGCTCACTCACCGAAGCCGGATACAACGGCGAGCACAGCTACTTCGCCCATTACGTCAGGCTGGACGCGGTCACCCGGTTCGGTCGATCCTTCCTGACCTTTATCGAAGACCCACGCGACCACGACGCCTGAACAGGTGTCGGTGGGTTGACTGGAGGATCTTGATGCCGACCAACATGAGACAGCCGAACAAAGCCGAAAAGTCCACGATGCCGACTGTTCGAGAGCCGCGAGCAGCTCGCCACGCACTGCGAACGCCAAGGGAGCGGCACCGTGGCTCGTCCGTAACCAGCGCGGCAGCCGCGGGCAGGCAGCGAGGAGCCAGGCGAGGCGGACCCGGGCCGTCGTGCCGGCCTCGTGCAGCGGCCAGGAGGCAACCACCAGGCTGGTGGCGCGTCCAGCGGCCCGTCGTCGGGCGGCCTGACGACTGCGGCGTAGGCGAACACGGGCACCGCCCGCGCAGGATGAGCCGAGCAGAAATCACGACCCTGGTGAACGCGCTCGGCGACATCATCGCCGTGCTCCGCGACCAGGGCCCCGGCAAAGTCGTGGCGGTGTCCCCCCGCTGTCCGCGCCAGCCGCCGGGCGTGTTGCATGGCCGGAGTGGAGCGGCAGCGGAGTGCAGGCCGCGTGCCCTGGCGGCGGCTCGTGCGGCCCGTTTCGGGCCGCTTGAACCCGTACAGAAAGTTTGCACAACTTGCCGGCGGACCGCCGGCGGCCGGCCGGGATTCTGTGTGGACTGGACCGGGGGGGTAGCTGCCCGCGACCTGTCACGATGGTGCGCCTGGTGGCGACGGTGGTTCGGCTGGATGTGCTCGAGCGCGAGTGGCGTCGGAGATGGCGACCCCGGCGAGGACTGCGGTGGGGGCGAGGGCGACCAGCAGCGGCGGCAGGAGGAGCATCGCCGGTGTCAGGGCAGCCATCACGACCAGGCCGATCGTCCGATCCCGGGATACGCGGGCGAAGACCGCGTACTCGAAGCCGGCACGCCCGGCGAGGAAGAGTGCGGGTCCGCCGAGGATGACGGCGATCCAGGCCGGTTGCGTATGTCCGAACGGGTGGGTGATGACGAGTTCGTCGCCGACGGCGGTGACGACGATGCCGGCCACCATGACCAGGTGGGCGTATGACGTCGATCCGGCAAGGCGGGCCGGGTCGGAGGCCGTTTTGATGGCTGCGGCCGCCAGTTCCCCGGCGCGGTAGATGTAGATCCGCCACAGCAGCACGGTGGTGGTGATCGTCACGAGGAACGCAGCGGTCCGGTCGGGCGTGAAGGCGGTGTCGCGAAACGCCAGTCCGGTGACCAGGATCAGCTCGCCGAGCGCGATGATGTAGAACTGCCGGTAGCGCTCGGACAGGTGTTCGGCCATGGTCGGCAAATCCGACGGGGGCGTGCGGCCGATCCTCGGCGTGGGGTAGTAAAGCGCGTATGAGGCGTAGTCCAGGGCCACCGCGAGTGTCCACAGCGCCACACGCGTCGTCCCATGCGAGAGCGCCCCGGCGATCCACGGCACGGCGGCCACGCCGTACCAGAACAGTATCCGCCCGGAGGTGCGTCGCGGTGCGTGGCCCCGCAGGGCGATCACAAGGAAGATGTTGGTGCCGATGAATAGGGCGACGAATACCCCTGCGAAGACCAGGCCTTGCCTGCCGAACGCGTCGGGCAGCGCGATCGCGATCACCAGGGTGCCCACCAAATTCGCGATGACCAGCAACTGTATCGCCGGTTGTTGCGGGTTGAACCTGTCGGTTATCCACGCCGTGTTGAACCAGACCCGCCACAGGGTCAGCAGCAGCAACAGCGTCTGGAAGGCGCCGCTCCAGGTGAGGTCCTGGATCAGCGCGTGCGAGAGTTGGGTGAGCGCGAAGACAAACGCCAGGTCGTAGAACAGTTCCAGGAACGTTGCCATCTGCGGATCCTCAGGCATGCGCATCAGCTCGCCCGCCCTGCTCGTCGTCATCGGCTCGCCCGTTCTGTCGGCTTCGTGGCAGCGCTGAAGCAGTCGTACCATGCTGCCGCGCCTCCCGGTGCCGACAAGACGATGCCCAGGGTCCTCGCAACGAGTGACGAGCTGACGCGGCGTGGCGGGTGGGCCAAGCAGTTTGGGTGAGTCTGAATCGAGAGTCATGCCCGCTCAGGGCCCCGGTAAAGTCGTCAGGTGATGCCGAGTAGGGCCGGGTGCTGTCGCGGGCGTGATGTCGGTTGGCGGCGGCAATGTTGGCGACTCCGGCGGTGCGGAGGGCGCCGATGGCGGCGTTGCGTAGGGCGGCCATGACCTCGGGCCCGGTTCCGGTGCGAATCTGGCAGCGGTCTTCGTCGTAGGTGACGTCCCGCACCCAGTAGATCTTGTTTTCGATGGACCAGTGGCCGCGAATCCACGTGGCCAGTTGCGCCGGTTTCGCCTGGTGCACGCGCAGGTCGGTGATGGCGTAGACGGTCTCGGTGGTGAAGCGTTTCGGCTGGTCCAGGCGACGTCTGCGGCGGCGGATCTGCAGTGCTTGGGCGGCGTGTGGGAAGTCGATGCCGGTGGAGAGGGTCAGGACCTTCACGGTGCGGATCTCGCGGCGGCCGTGCCCGCGAGCGGTGGAGGTCAGTCTGAGTGACAATCGCGAGGAAAATGCCGCGCCTGAGATCCTTGAGGCCGCGGTTCGGGCCTTTGATGAGTCGGGGTACGAGCGGGCGAGCATCCAACACATCGCGGAGCTGGCCGGCACCTCCAAGTCGTTGGTCACCTATTACTTCCCCACCAAGCAGACGCTCGCGTCTGCCGTGATCAATCTCGCGTACCCGGGGGCGTATTCATGGGGTCCCCTCGCCCCGCCGGCGATCCGCTCGACGCGATCGTGTGGGTTGCCGAGCATGTGACCACGAACGTGCTCTACAGCCCACTGCTCGGGTGGCGATCAAACTCGGTGATGAGGTGTCCGGCGACAAGGGTTTCGGCGGTCGCTTGTCCGGATGGTATGTCAGGCTTACCGACTACCTCGAAGAGGCTCAGCAGAAGCGTCTGATCTCGCCGAGCGTCGATCCGACTGTAGAAGCAAAATTCCTCCTCTGCGGCATAGTGGGCCTCGTTGCCGTGGCGATGGAGACGGGGTCTCGTCTCTCGCTGATCGATGACGCCGCCCAGATCACTCGCGATCGTCTTGCGTTCCTCCGCACGACGGACTTTTCACGAATGGGGGCGTAGCGGTCGGGTGAGTCGGGTCCGCTGCACCGACACGTGACCTCTGAGACGGCTTGTCGCTGCGTCCACGCCTTATCTGGGAAATGCCCTCTGATCTGGGATGACGGGAGCCCTCCAGGGTTCCGTCAGCCCAGATCAGAGGGCACCCGCAGATGCGATTGGTGCGTGCTGACCCGTTACGGCCGAGGACCACTGAGGCCTATGCCGAACGCCCCGCCCTGGCCACCCATGTCCCGCTGAGTGCGACCACGAACACGAGAGCGCCAAGCATCCAGGCGAGCCCGGAAGTACCGTCAGGACGCACCACGGTCCATACAACGATCAAGGACCCGACCAGGACGACCGCCAGGGCTACCAGATAACCGACGCCGATAGCGCTAGCCGGAATGGGCAGACGAGTTCCCGAGGCTTTCGCCGCGATACGGCTCGTCACTGCCACAAGCAGGGCTGCGACGACGAGAGTGGGGCCCGCGATTGGCTGCGGCAGAAGCGCAAATGCCACGACCGCAGCGCCCGCGATTACTCCGAGTGTCGCGTAATACCACCCCGGAACGACAAGCTGGCGGTCAGCCGCATCCGAACTGGCGAACGATCCTTGGTCTCCTGCTGAAGCCGGGCCCATGGCCACAAGTCAACACCTCGCTCCATTTTGAGTCAAGATCTTCAGGATCCGGACGAGTGGTGCGGCTCAGGCCCTGGCGATGCGCGCGAAGATGGTTTTGACGTGCACTGAGCCATCCGCGCAAGCTGGCGGTAGCAGTCAGTAGCTGTCCGGCATGCCGGGAAGGTGTCGGACGCGTCTGGGTGCCATCACTCCACTGTGGGCAAATGGCGTCTCAGGTCCTGGTCGAGCCTCTCGATGGGCTGATCGATGAGCAGCGGCCGGGCCCGCACCGAGCGACACGTTGAATCCGATCGGATCCTCCTGGATCTACCAGGTCGAACGGTGGTTCGGGTACCTCACCGAACAGAAGATCCGCCGCGGCGTCCACAAATCGGTGCAGTCCCTCGAAGCCGACATCCGGTCGTGGATCGCCGACTGGAGCAGCGATCCACGACCATTCATCTGGACCAAGATCGCCGAGGAGGTCCTCGGATCACTCGCACCATTTTGTAGGCGAATTTCCGCCGCGACGCGATAGACCACGCACGAGTGGAGAAGGCCAGCGGCCGACAGGCCGCCCAATGTGACCCACGCCGCGGCGCCGCTCGGAGGGAAGACGAATAGCGCAACCCCGCCGGCGATCGCCAGGACGCATCCGGTGTCCCACGGGGGATTCTGTGCTGCTCCGCCGCCGTAGGCGAGGTTGTAGGTCGCAAGCAGGTTGCCGTCGAGGTACTTCTGCAGGTAGCTACCGCGACAGTCGGTGGTCGGCCTTCCAGGGCCGATCCAGAAGCTGCTGCCATCGGTTCCGATGCAGTTGTATTCGTACTCCCCGGTCTGGATCGCCAACGGAGCCGAAGGAGCCGGGACCGTGCTGGTGGTTGCCACGTGGCTCGTGGTGATGTTGCCGGCCGGCGCGACGGCTGCGGCGCTCGGAGCCTGAGGTGCGACGACTCCCGCCGCGACGATCATCGTCGCCAGGGCCGTCCTCACGAGCTTCTACAGAGATGCTTCCCCTCGTCGAGTTGCGGCGTTGTTGCCGCGACCTGTCGAGGACGCTATGCACTGGACGGATGGTCAGGGAACGCCCCACTTTCGCATCGTCCTTGCACAATGGTGCGACCGGTGGTCCGCCAGGGTAGGGGTTCCACACGCCATCGAGCACATCGGCTCAACAGCCGTTCCGAGGCTGCCGGCCAATGAGCACAGGACTACGTGCCAACGACCGGCACTCACGCTCGCTACGAGAAAAAGACGTCGTCGCGGTCATGGGACCCCCCACCAACTCCTGCCATCCGCATCAATGTGACCGCATTGCCAGGCGGGGATGCCGCACGGGGTGCCAGCGCGGACGCCCTCGGGTCCGCCGAAGAGTTCACAGGCTTGAAGTGCCCGGTCAGGGCGTTGCCCCTGGGATCGGTGTCTCGAATGACGGAACCGCGGCGGGCTCCACCGAGCTCACCCGCAACGCTCTACATCGATCCACAGTGCACCTCAAGGCAGGGCGTTACGCGGCCCGAGACGCCGGCCGGCACCAGCCGTCCTGGGAGCAGCGCCACCTGACAACTTCGCCACTCACTGTGAGGTCACGGCGTACCAATTAACCGCATCAGCACAGGTCAAATATCGACTCGTCCTGTGGGTCCCAGCGGACGTGCGTGCCGTGCGGGGTGGTCCGGGCGAGCCTGATGCGCCGGCGTTGCGGCCACAGCTCGCAGTGCAGCTCGACGACGCTCGAGTCGTCGGCACGGGGTTCGAGGGAGATCCACGCCAGGGGGCGGTCGGCGTCAGTCGCCGCACCCCGCTCCCGGATCAGGGACTCGAACCGGGTGCGCTCGTCGGGGTCGAAGTACGGCAGCACGATCGAGTGGTAGATGACGGTGGTACGCCCGCCCACCGGATCCTCGGCCTGGTCGATCAACCAGGAGCAGGCGTCGACGGCGTCGATGGCCAGCCGTGGCGCCGACCGTGCCACCTGGAGAGCCGCGTCCAGGCGACGTGCCCGGTCGACGTGCTCGGGCCAGACGAACGAGCGCAGCAACTCCGCCGTGCCGGGGGCGTGCACGTCGAGAGGATTCAGGTCACAGCCACGACGCTCGGCCACCGTCAGCTCCCCGGCCGGGGGTTCACCGGACTCGAAGTGCCCGGTCAGCCGCAGCGGCGACTCCGGCGGTCCCCACGCCTGCCGGCCACCGGCGACGAAGTAGCGGTCCAGGAGGAGGTTCAGGCCCGCACTGGCACCAACCTCGAGCAGCCGCAGCGGTCGGCCGGTCAGTGCCGCGACGACGTTCATCGCCGCGGACAGCGGGGCCGCTCGGCCGACCTCGTTGGTCTGCACCCCGAGCTTCATCTGCACCCGGACCGCATCGTCGTGCGCGGTCAGGAAGTCGAAGAAGGCCGGTATCAGAGCGTCGACATCGGTCGTGCCGCCGAAGGTCGGGTAATAGCTTCCCAGCCAGTCCGCGTCCTCGGCCATGGCGATCCGGTTGACCGCGCCAAACAGTCGGAGGCAGAGCGCGGACTGGATGGGATTCCGGTCGTCCGCGGTGAGCAACCCGGTGACCGTGTCGTCGGTGCCGAGGCGATCGAGGAGTTCCGTGATGAGCGCGACATAGCTGGAAGAGCCGTTCTTCCGGCACAACTCGCGCTGCCATTCGCAGCCGGCGCGGACCTCCGTCAGACTCAGCGTCACGGCGCCACCACGATTCGGTAGGCGTTGCGCAACGTGGACAGTTCCTCGACGGTCGCGGCGTCTGCGGCGATCGCCGCGCCGCGCACGCCCTCCAGGAAGAAGAACTCCAGCACCAGCAGGGAGTCGAGCAGGCCGGACTGGATCAACTCGGTGTCGACGTCCACGTGGGCCGCCTGTTCGCCGAATCGTTCCCGGAGGAACTCGCGGGCCGACTCGAAGAACTGCTGTTCACCGATCATCTTTCACCTCATCGCTCGTCGCGTGTGCCATCGTCAGTCTCGCGACCTCCCGCCGCACGCCACCAACCGGTCGCCGGCCCGGATGTTGTTGAACTCGTGCCCCAGACCGGGAAGAACGACGTGGCGGGCCTGCCCGCCCAGGAAGCTCGACGCCAGGTCCGCGCGGACGTCGTCGGGCCGGACGAACCGGTCGTCCGCGCCGTTGAGCACCAGCACGTCCAGGGGTCCGCGGGCGAGCCGCTCGCCGACCGGCACCCGGCCGCAGACCAGCACGGCCCTGCGGCAGACCGCCCGATAGGCGAGCACCGCCGCCGCGACCGAGGAGCCCTGGGCAACCGTGAACAAAGCCCGCATCGGCAGACTCCTTAGCGACGCACGGTCCGCGCCATGTCTGGTCGTGTCGAACAAGCTCCCAGCGCTGCGGCGAGCTGACACCGTCGTGGTGTTGGAGGCGGGGCGGGTCACGGGTTCGGGCCGTTCCCGCCCCTGTTGGCGGAGTGCCCGTCGTTGCGTGAGCTGCCGCCCGTCTCACCTCACCGTGCCGCACGAGGTGCCACTTGACTCGCGCTGGCATCAGTTTCTATGGGCGGCGCGGCACCTTCCTGTTCGTGTCATCGCCCTGGGGATACGGCGCGCAAGAGGCGATCGACTGACGGGTGCCCCCTAAAGGTCAGACGTACCCTCCGGGCCCGGCCGGTCCCCGCGGCCGACCCGACGCCGCCGCCGTACCCGGCACCACGCACGCCGGTGGCCGAGACCGACCCGGCGTGGCGGCGCTCAGCGTGACGCAGGTCCTGGCGGCCATCACCTGGAGCCGCTGCGACCAATGCCGCTGACCTCCCGCCTCAGGCATCAAAAATCTGCCATTCCTGGCTGATCTCGCCGCTGACCGGTTGCTGGACCACTCTGGCGCCGTCCGCGGTGGAGCCGCCTTCGACCCCGACACACCAGCCATTGCTCACGTTGACGAGCCGGTGGTATCCGCTGGTCGGCGCGGAGACGAGCTTCCACCACTGGTTACGTCCGCCGTTGTCGGTCCATTGAACGAGTGCCGCGCCCTGGCCGGAGCCGCCTGGGCTGTCCAGGACCTTTCCGCTCTTGACACCGGACAGTCGGAATGAGCCATCGCTGTTGGGCAGCAGGCGCCACTGCTGGTTGGTCGCGCCAGTCCACGGCCACTGGATGACAGTTGCTCCGTCCGTGGTGGAGCCGCCGTTGACGTCCAACACCTTTGCGCTGCGCCGGTTGACCAGTCGAACAACGCCGCCGGCGGAGGCTGGCAGGCCGACGACGACCTGTATCTGTTGCCCGGCCGTCAACGAGATCACCCGGGCGTGCGGACCGAGCGGCGAGGGGGTAACCGGCGCGGTAGTGGTGATGGATGCCATCCCACGGCGGCTGAGCAGGGTGATCGCCTGGGTGATCGTCGAGGTGAGTACCACGGTTGCCGAGCGACCGGGCAGGTCCCAGGTGAGGCTGTGGATGCGGACCTGGTTGCGTCCGCGGACGCCGGTGATGGTGCCCTTGGCGAGTTGGCCGGGCACGGCGGGCAGCAGTTCGATGATGCCGGGCCTGGTGTACACAAGCGCTTCGCTGAGCACGGCCGGCAGCGTGTTGGCCGCATCGGCGTTGTAGGTCTCCAGGTTCGGGTTGTGTGCGGTCATCAGCGACCGGAAGATCATGTTGTTGCCGATGATCTTCCGGAGGTTGCTGTAGACGCCGGCGGCGTCCTTCAGTCGAGCCGAGGCGAGGGCTCGATGCAGGCTGCCGTGCGCCGAGGTGTTCTCGTCACCGCGCAGCGCCAGGGCCCTGAGCGCGGCGGTGACCAGGCCGGGCGCCTCCTCGGGATTGATCTCGTGCAGGGGCCACGCGCCGTACAGGTGATGCACGTGCCGATGGTTGTAGCGATCCGTGAGGCCCGGCCAGGACCATTCGGCGAGAGCGCCGCTGCCGTTGACGGTGTACGGCGGCAGCTTCGCCAACAGGGCCGTCCAGCGTGCGACACCCTGACCGGCGCCCTGCTCGACACCGAGCGCGTTGGCAGCCTCGACAGCCGCCCGCAGGGCGTGTCTGCCGGCCTGGATGTCGCCGGTGGCGTTGATCGCCAGAAGGACGTTCGTGCTGGCCGGCGAGTTCTCCATCGAGAACGACGGCACGAACACCACACGGCCGGCCGAGTCGGTGCGGGTCAGGAAGTCCTCGTAGAACAGCGCCAGCTCCATCAGCGCCGGTCCCAGCTTCTCAGCCAGGAACGTCCGGTCCCCGGTGACCTGGTAATACTCCAGCAGCGGGTAGAGCAACCAGTCCGCTCCACCGGTCCAGCACTGGCCGGGGAAGCCGGGGTCGAAGTGCAGCATGTACCCGTACTCGCCGTCGGTTCGCGACGGGGCCAGGAAGCCGCGCGCGCCGTACAGGTTGCGAGCGTTGGTGCGCCAGTGCGCGAGCTGGCCGAGGATCAGGTTGACATAGCCCTGCATGGCATCCGTGAGGTCGAGAATGTTGCCGCCGGCGACCTGCAGGTTGATGTTGGCATCGGTGGTGAAATCGTCGGCCCAGGCGCCATTCCAGGTGCCGGCCCAGATTCCGGTCAACCGCGGCGGCAGTACGCCGCTGGAGCTGATGAACAGGTAACGGCCGCTGTCGTAGAGCCGTTCCAGCAGGGCCACATCGATGGTGTTGCGGTTGGCGTTCTGCCGGGCGATCAGCTCGGTGGTCGACAGCTGCCGGTCGGCGGCGGAGACGTTCAGGTCCAGGCGGGATCGGTCGAACATCGCCGAGTGCAGGGTGACGTGCCGGGCCCGCAGCTCGGCATAGTCGGCGCGAACCGCGGCCAGCGCCGCGTGCAACGGCTTGCTGTCCCAGGCCGTCGATGACTCGTACCTGTCGAGTTTGGTCAGCAGGACGAGCCTGGTTGCCGTGGTGACGACGATGCTCGACCCGTTCGCGGCTACCGTGCCACCGGTGGCGACGACCCGGGTGACGCCCTCGAAGCCGAACGCGCCCTGCCCGGACGGGTAGGTGCCGCGCAGGTTCAGGTAGCCGGAGCCGTCAGTGACGCTGGCCTGGGTGGTGAAACGGACCGAGCCGGGGACGCCCGCGAGGGATGTGTTGACGCTCAGCGTCGCGTCGATCGTTCGGCCGGATGCCGGGGTGAGTTCGTGTACGACGACGTTGTCGGCCCGGGAGGCGAAGGCGCGGCGAGTCCAGGTGCCGTAGCTGTCGGTCCAGGTGGAGGTGACCTCCCCGGTCCGGAAGTCGGTGCTGCGGGCGTACCCGTTGGCCGTGGTCATGCCTGGCGTGCTGATCTGCAACTCGAAGCCGGGGTGGTAGGTCTGGGTCCAGCGCAGGCTCCAGCCGGCCGCGAAGTCCGTGTTGGCTCCGGCGTAGTTCCCCGCCAGCGCCTTGTCTCGGACGCCGGCCAGCCGCCCGGAGATTACTGGCGGGGTCACGCCCCGGCTGCCGTTGGGCATCACGAAGCGGTGATGATTGAAGATCACCTTCTCGAGGGTCGGCGTTCCGTACAGGACGGCGCCGTACTCGCCGTTGCCGATGAGAAACCCGTCCGTCCAGGTTGTCGCCGCCGTCGCGTCGTAGATCCCGCGCTCGGGCAGCGCGACCTGAGGCGCAACGGCGGCGGCCCGTCCGGCGCCCACAGCCGGGATCAGGGCAGCCGAGCCGGCGGTCAAAGCGGCGGTGGCGAGCAGGCGCCTACGGCCCACGGGCAGGTCCGTCATCAGAAGTTCCTCTCGACACCGAGGCTGAAGGGTTGTGCGTCATACCGTTCCGGCACCCGCAACCCGTCGGGTCTGGGCTACGAACAACGGTTCCGCACTCTCGAAGCGATTCGGCAAGAACATGGGTCACATTGATGTACGTCATCCGCTGACGTCGTTGACCACCGGGGAGGGTAAACACGGCCGACACATAGATGTGATTAACCGGCAACACGGGTGCTGAGTCAAGGATTTCGGCTCATCCATCTCGTGCCGAAGCCTTAAATACTACCAATTCTGGCA
The DNA here is from genome assembly GCF_900091575.1 of Micromonospora saelicesensis. Lineage (GTDB taxonomy): Bacteria > Actinomycetota > Actinomycetes > Mycobacteriales > Micromonosporaceae > Micromonospora > Micromonospora saelicesensis. The sequence goes on along the minus strand of NZ_FMCR01000005.1, from coordinate 298,031 downwards.
AAGGCCGCAGCAAAGGTAGGATGAAAAACCCGACGGCACCACCGTCGACGCACCGGCCTCCGGCTGAGGCGCCTGCGGGACGATCAGCCTGCGGCGTTCATCGGTTGGCCGGAACTTCTTCGGCGCCGGCGTCGACTACAGTGCGCGACCCGGAGTGGCCGGGTGGCGCCGCACTCCCGACGGGTGAGCACGGGAGAAAGAAGTGCCCGGCGGGTGGCGGCTGGCGCTGGCCGTTCAGGGCACCCCGCTGCTCCCAACCTGCTCCCCCTAGGTCGGGCTCGCACCATCCGCCGACCGATCGTGAGCTGCCGGTCCAATGCTTTGGTTGGCGCCAGCGCTGGCTCCCGCAGCCGCATCGGTCGATCGGGGAACACGCTCACGATCGCCGCGCCTCGTCAGCGGCAGATGTGCACGTTGGGGATGACCCCGTGACGTTGCGGATGAGCGGGATGTTTGCTCGGTCCGGACGGGATGCGAGGCTGGACGCGTGGCTTCCAGATCGACGTACACGTGGGCGTCTCCGGCTGCCCGGCGGCTTGGTACGCAGCTTGGACGCGTCGGTGTATCTGGAGACCCGCGCAAGCGCGGTGGAGTGTTACGGAACCAGGCTCGCCCTGCGCAGGTCGATGACGTCCTCGCCCAGGTGTGGTTTGTCGCCGGGTTTCTCGGCTCGTCCGCCCCGGACATCCGCCAGTCCCTGAGCCGGCGCGAAGCCCGCCCGCCGGTGACGCCCGTATGAGCTTGGTGCCGGCGTTCGCACCGATCTGGATCCTTACCGCAGTCGGCTACGCGGCCTGTCGTTGGGGCCTGCTGGGCGCGGCGGTGGCGTCGGTCCTCGGCCGATTCGTGTTCCATCTTGCGATGCCGTCCGCCCTGTTCCTAGCCCTGGCCGGGATGCCGCTTTCCGGGTTCGCCGGCCGCTCACTGCTCGCCTTTGGGGTGAGCACGGCCGCGGCCGTCGGGTTCGGGTGGGTCGGCGCGAGCCGGCTGTTCGGTCGCGAGCCCGGTGAACGGCCGATCTGGGGCATGACCGCCGGTTACGTGAACTCGGCGAACCTCGGCATCCCCGTCGCAACGCAGGTTCTCGGCAACGTGTCGTTCCTGGCGGAGGTGGTGCTGCTGCAGGTGCTGGTAGTGACGCCCGTGATCCTGGTCGCCCTGGACCGGCACAGCGACCCGGCCGGGCGGGTACGGGTCCGCCGCATCGCCTCCCTGCCGATACGCAACCCTGTGATCCTGGCGTCGCTGCTCGGTGTCGCGTGCTCGGCTGCCGGCCTGCATCTGCCGTCGACAGTCGACACGTCGCTCACCCTGCTGTCGGGCGCCGCGGTTCCGGCCGCCCTGGTCGCGCTGGGCGCGTCGATGCACCGCACGGCGCCGTCGCGGACCGAGCCGGCCGCGCTGGCCGAGCTGACCGTGATCACCGCACTGAAGCTCGTCGCACAGCCGGTCATCGCATACGCGGCCGGGCTGGCCTTGCACCTATCCGCACCGCAGTTGCTCGCCGTGGTGGTGTGCGCAGGCCTGCCGACAGCGCAGAACACGTTCATCTTCGCCCAGGAGTACGGCGTCGGCGAGTCGGTGGCCAACCGGGCGGTGGTGGTGACCACGACGCTGTCGCTGGCCACCCTGGCCGCGGCGGCGGCACTGCTCGGGTACGTCCGTCAGCTGATTCGTCCAGCAATCATGGTGAGTCACGCCGACCATGGCGCTCGCGGCCGGGTCTGCAGCCACGATCATCGGCTGATGATGCGGCGGGCGCGAGACACCGACGCCAGCCATCCCGGAACAACACGCCTGACCACTTCGACCTCTACTTAGAGGTCACACCGCACCGCTTCACCCGATCACCACAGGTCGAAGCCCTCGCCCCTGTTCCGGCGTCGATGAGCATTTCGGCAGAGAGACCACTTCGCCAAACTGCACCCAATCTGCTCCCAGTCGCAAGGCCGGGCCAGCCGGCTGTCGAGTCCCCAGGTCAAGAGGAGGGTGAGGCCCGCTCGGCGAGGGTGGTGGACATCACAGGCGGTCGAGGTACTGACGGTCGACGGCAGATCTTGAATCATGCATGATCCACTGGCTGCCCCTCGCGTTGATCTGGAGGTTCCCGTGCCGGAACGTCTTCCCGAGACATCCGCTCCGACCTCCATGGCCAATGGCGGCGGTCCTGATCCGCTGAGAGAGGATGCCCGCGCAGCATGGGCGTACCGGACTTACCTGCGAGCGCGCGGTTCCCAGCCATTACACCCGGACGCCGGTGCACGGCTGCTAGCCGCGGTCGACCCAGACGACCATGTTGAGTTCATCGCCGAGGCTGCGGTTCGGTACGGGGCCAACCTTTTCGCGGAGCTGACCCGCGACGGTACTGCGCCGTTCGTCGCTGCCCGGACGATGCGTCGGTGGATTCTCGTCGAACGCGCCACAAGCGCCGTCGTGGTCTGCACCGGGCCGGCGTTTCCGGGCTCGATCGCGGGCACCAGCAGGGCTACGACTTGGCCGAACGTCGGCTGGACCCTGGGCGTCACCGCTGACGACGGCCGGAAACTCGCTTTCAAGGTCTTCTCGGACGACGACCATCTCGACCGGCTGGAAAAGCTCATCGAGCAAGGCGCAGCCGAGGAGATCAAGTTGCTTCCCGAGCAGGCCGAGGTGCCGGCCCTTCCCGACCTGGGCGCTGCCGAGTCCGCACGCGGGGCTGCGGCGGCTCAGCGCTTCCTGCCGTCGGACTGGCGCACCAGTGAGGAGGTGGCCGCCGCTCACATGCGGGCGCTCGGCTTCGCCGATGCGGAGCTGACCGGTGGCAGCCGCGATGGTGGCCTAGACGTTGTCGCCGGGGCCGGTGTCGCCCAGGTAAAGATGCAGGCGCAGCCGGTAGGTGCCCCGCAGGTGCAGCAGCTTCGCGGTACCCGGCCGCACTCACCACATCACCTGTTCTACTCGACATCCGGGTACACGACCGCAGCACGCGAAACAGCCGCGGAGATCGGCGCGTACCTGTTCACGATCGGCCGGGACGGGACGGTGTCACCGGTCGGTGACGCAGCGGCCGACCTCGCCGAGACGGGAGTACACGACCCGGACGCGGTCCGGGCAGTCACCGCGCGGCAAATCGTGCACCAGTACTGCCAAACTGTCGGCGACCGGATCACCGCCGCGATCAACGCCATCGATTCCTCCTCGCCACGCCACACCGGCCGGTACCCGGGACATCCCGATCGGGCGAGGCGGTACCTGCTTCAAGCGGTGAACAACCTGCTCGAGGCCCCCGGCTCATTCGAGTCGCTTCGGTCCGCAGCCGTGTATTACCACCACACCGAGCTGCTGGCCCACGTCTGGTTCCGAGAGATGGGAGTGCCGTACCCGGATGGCGAGCACCTGCGCCATGAACCCGACACCCTAGACTCGTTCTACAACTGATCAGCGGCTCGTCCGGACCGGATCGCCGGCGATGTCGGGTCTCTGGACCAGCGCTGAAGTCGCGATGATCTTTATGAGGGCTGAAGGCATCTCTCGCCGGCTCGGGTGCGCAGCGCTGAGGTGGTCCCTACGGTGGGAGCTGTGCTGCGCACCCCGCTTATCGCAACAAATTCGGTGGAGCGGGGGAAGCCGCGGGTTCATTCTGTCTCGTGATGGGCTGTGAAAACGACGGCTGCTCGCACGAGTGGCACTACGCGCCGTACCGCACCGGGCTGGGCGCGCTGCAGCGCGGCCAGGGTTCCGCAGTGGCCTGGCTGCTGGGTCAGCCGGATCACGGGCACGTGGTTTACACCTGCACCACTCGCGACACCCGGTGGGACTGGCAGGTCGACGACCGCTACACCTACCTGGCTCGGCTGCTGCACGACCTGCGCCTCGACACAGCCCCACTGGTCGCGCAGCTTCGCGCCTGCGGCCCGTACCGCCCCTGGCCCCAAACGGACCCGACCGATGACGACAACCAGTTCAACCTTGCGGTCGGCGTTCTGGAGGCGCTCGCCCGCAAAGGGAACACGCAGGCACACGAGACGCTGCGCGGATACGTCCGCGACGGCATCCGCTGGATCGATGCACTGACAACGCTGGCCTCCAGCTGGCCAGCGGAGTGGTGGGACGACCTGTGGGAGACCGCAGCCACGCGTATCAGGCCCGGAGACGTGGCCGAGATATTGCCGACCTCTGAGCCATGGCTGCGCTGGCGGGGTCGAGATCCGAGGATCGACAGCGTGCTTAACGCCGCGCAGCGCAGCCGAAAGGATGCTCAAGGTCGCCGGGTCGACCTCTCGACCACCAGTGACGCCGAACTGATCGCGCTCCTGCAGGCACCGGACACCGGTCGTGCCGTGAAGGTGACCGCACTGCACCAGATCCGTCGCAGAGCACGGCCCGTACCGGAATTGCTCGACGTGGTCGAGCAGTTGGCCGCCGAACGGCAAGCCGGACTGTTCGGTGCGCTCCGCGTCCTCGGCCCGCAGGTCCTCCCAGCTGCACGAAGCTGGGCTGCCGACACCGAGCACCCGCTGTTTGACGCCGCCGCACACCTCCTCGCCGAGCACGGCGAGGAGCAGGACATCCCGTCGATCCTTGCCGCACTCGACCGGCTCACCGACGAGTGGTGCGGCCACGACCGACTCACCGAAGGCCTGGCCCGGATCCTCACCGGTTCCCCATCAGCCTCCCAGGCCGACCTGCGGGCAACCCTGATCCGGCGGCTGCGCCGATTGACCATTGCATCGCCACACAGTTACGAGCGAGGCAGCTATCTGCGTAGCCTGCTGCTCCTTGATCCGGACAAAACATCTGGCGTGCTGCCGTCTTGTCTCCTCGACTGTGAGCCGGACGTCCGGCTGTTGGCCGCTCAGCACGCGCCGCTCACGGACCAGACGCAACGCTGGCTGCTCACGCTACGCGACGACCCTATTGAGGAGGCATCCGTGCGTCAGGCCGCAGTCGCGCGTCTCAACGGGAACTGAAGCCGCGACACCCTTAAATTCGCTTCACGACCCGGCGATCCCTACGGAGAGAGCCCTGGCCACTTCGGCATTCACTGGGAGGTCACACCTCACCGCTCGACCGCGTCACCCCGCAGGTCCCAACCTGGTCCCCCAAGACCGGGGCTCGCCCCGAGCCGCCGACCGCCAACCGCCGACCGGCCGTGAGCTGCCGGCCAGTGCTTGGTTGGCGCCAGCGCTGGTTCCCGCAGCCGCATCGGTCGATCGGGCGCAGAACGCTCACGATCGCCGCGCCTTGTCAGCGGCATGAGAGTCCGTGGCGTTGATGCGCCGCGCATGATTGCTTGCTGCCCCTAGCCGATCTCGGCAAGACTGGACTCATGACAAGTCAAGTCAATGCTGATGGGCATGAGTATTTTGCATTGCGGACGTTCCGTCAGGATGGGTCATCGGTGTCGACGCCGGTCTGGCTGGCGTCAGCCGGAGGGAACCTGTACGCGTATACACCCGGCCGCTCCTGGAAAGTGAAGCGGATCCGGCGGAACCCGAAAGTCGAGGTGGCGCCGTCCAACTTTGCCGGTGAACCTCATGACCGGTGGCGACCGGGCCAGGCGCGGGTACTCCCCGCGTCAGAGTTGCGCATCGCCAAGCGCGCGATGACCGCAAAGTACGGGAACAAATTCCGTTGGTTCACGCTCGTGACGCTGGCCGGTCGCCTCCGCAAGCACGGCGGGCGGGCTGTCGGACTCGAGATCAGCCTCGGATCGGTGTAGCACCAGGCCATTATCGATGCACACCAAGCCTGTCACTGTGACCATCAGCGACCCGCGACCCCGGCACACGAGAAATGCTGCAAGCAGCGAGCCCTGGTTACTTCGGAATCTCACAGGACGCCTGTCAACGCCGGCTGAAAGTTGACCCCTCCGTTCCGGCGGGTTGCAGTACTTGTCGCAACACAGCTGATCATGTGAGGCGTGTTGATGGGACGACGAGGACGCAAACGCCGGCTCGATGTCGAGACGGAGTACTGGCGGCTGCTGCAGGCAGGCGTGGGAACCTTCGAGGCTTGCCGGATCGTCGGGATCGGTCTCAGCGGCCATGAGAGCATCTGATCTTGAAACTACTTAAGATCCTCTGGATGACCGATGTCGATGCGCTCATGAACAACGCTGTAGCCAGCCCGTCTCGTCTCCTGGGGGTGTGATCCTGACGGGGCCCGAACGGGCAGCACCGCGAATCCAGGGTGCCCCGCCGCGAGACCTCGCCAAACCCGCCAACATGCTCGGCCGCCAACGTCCAACCAAACATTGCAGCTTGCTGACGTGCGTTCTCACGGGCATTCGTCAAGGCATTGATCACCGGCACCATCTACAACGACTCGGAGTGGCTGGGCGACTTCCCTCTGCACACCCGCGGCGGGCACGACGGACGGCAGCCGGGCCACCCTAGAGTCGCCCCGACCGAGTTCCGGGAGCCGGGGCAGGTGTTCCACGTGACTGAAACCACCACGTTCCGTTGGTTCTCCGTCGACAGCGCCGGCAACATCGAGAAGAACTACGACCCGACGAAGAGCGACAAGCGCGGCAACTACCGCGCGGCGACGATCACGATCGCCAAGAAGTAGCGCTCTTCCCTTGACCATCGCCTCGTCGGTGCGGTCCACCCCCATCGACGAGGCGATGGTCGCACAAGCCGGCCCGCGCTACGAATGCTCGGTACCCCATCAGCTGGCCGGATCGACGAGGACGCCAGGGTTGAGGATCCAAGACGGATCGAGCGCGCTCTTGGCGGCGCGCAGCGCGAGCGCGACGGGGTCGGGACGCTGCCGGTCGTACCACGGCCGGTGGTCGCGGCCGACGGCGTGATGGTGGGTGATGGTGCCGCCTGCGGCGAGCAGCGCGTCGGACACGGCGTGCTTGATCTGGTCCCACTGGTCCACGGTGGCGCCCCAGCGGCCGGTGGCGTATACGCCGAAGTAGGGTGCGGGGCCGTCCGGGTAGACGTGGGTGAAGCGGCAGGTGACCACGCCTGTCGCGCCGACCGTTCGGAGCGCGTCGCCGGCCGCGGCGAGCACGGCCGCCCGCAGGGCGGAGAAGCGGTCCCAGGTGCACGCGGTCTCGAACGTCTCCACGATCATCGACCGGGCGGCGAGCGCGTCGCGTTGGTACGGCATCCGTAGGAACGCCGACCGCCAGGCCTCGGCGGCGGCGGTCCGTTGCCGTGGACCAGACGAGTCGTCGCCTCTGGGTGGCTCCGGCAGGGCTCCCCCGTGGTCGCGGCACAGCTCGACGGCGCGGTCCAGCCATGGTGTGACCGGATGGTCGGCGGACTCGAACCCCAGGACGAGAACGCCGCCAGTGGTGGCGGCGCCGGCGTTGAGCAGCGCCTCCGCCGGGTCGAGCAGCCGGCAGTTACTCGGGTACAGCCCGGCCTGGGCGATGGCCCGGGTGGCGGCGACCGCAGTGTCGTAGTCGGTGAAGTGCACCGCGGCGTCCGCCCGCCAGCGCGGCCGCTGCTGCAGCCGCATCCACGCCTCGGTGATGACGCCGAGCGTGCCTTCCGAGCCGAGGAACAGCCGGTCCGGCGCGGGTCCGGCGCCGGAGCCGGGCAGCCGCCGCGACTGGCTGATGCCCGCCGGGGTGACCACCCGCAACGACTCCACCACGTCGTCGATGTGAGTCAGCACGGTGGCGTAGTGACCGCCGGCGCGAGTGGCCAACCAGCCACCCAGGGTGGAGAACTCAAACGACTGCGGGAAGTGCCGCAGCGTGAGGTCGTGCCGCTGGAGCTGGTCCTCCAGCGCCGGGCCGAACACGCCGGCCTGGATGCGGGCCGCCCGGCTGGTCCCGTCCACCTCCAGCACCCGGTCGAGGCACCCCAGGTCGAGACTGACCACCGCGGGATACCGGCCGTCCAACCGGGGCTCCACGCCGCCAACCACTGACGAGCCACCGCCATAGGGAATCACTGCGACGCCCCGGCCCGCGCACCAGTCCAGCACGTCAACGACATCCTGCTCGGTCGCCGGCCGGATCACCAGGTCCGGCGGATCGTGAACGTCCCCGTGCAGGTTGCGAACGACGTCCCGGAACGCCTTACCGTGTGTGTGCGCCGCCCGGTCGGCCGGGTCCGTCGAGCACAACCGCACGAGTGACGCCGGCGGATCGACCCGCGGCTGGCGCAGGCCGAGCTCGGCTACCGGCGGCGCGACGTGCTCGGTCAGGTCAGCATCGGGCAGCAGGGTACGCACCCGGTTGACTAAGGCCGTGGCCTCCGCGCCAGTCACCGCGTCCTCGACGTCCCCCCAGCCCCACCACGAACGGTGCTTTTCGGCCACGCGGCCTCCCCGCCGTCCACGATCGCCGGATCGATTTGCCGGTAACGTACTCGACAGCTGAACTCCCGTCGATGTGGCAGGGGCGCGCGCGACCCGGAGCGCCGGGTCGCCGCGTGGGTCCAGTCGTGCGGCCCGGCTCGTCCGTGACCGGGGTGACCACCAGCTCCAGCCCGGCGCAGGGCCCACGGGCCATGACCAGCGACCGCACTGCGCTGATCAGCGCCCGGTCGACGGCGGCCAACCTGACCACTACGATCATCGATCGACGGCCCGGATCGACCCGTCACGAGCTACGGAGAGCACGAAGGAAAGATCCGTCCGGTGGACCTGGCGAGAGCGTGATCGGCGTGACGACGGTGTCCCGGACCGGTGTCAACGGGGCTCGGGCGACGCTGCGCAGCATCGGTCACGCGCCCCCGTGCTGGCCAGCGTGATCGGCAGAGGCAACGTCCGACTGGGCCGCGGCCCATGCCTGGAAGGCGAGAAGACCATGGCACACATCGATCTCGGCGTCGACGAGACCCGGTTCCCCGGCATCACCGGCCTCATGCGGTACCGCCCGGAAACGTCCAAGCCGCTCAGCGAGCTGGCCGAGGTACTGCTGCGCGCCCCGCATTCGCTCCCGGCCGGCGAGCGCGAACTGATCGCCGCATACGTCTCCGGGCTCAACGAGTGCACCTTCTGCTGCGCGTCGCATTCGGCCTCCGCCGCAACGCAGCTCGAGCAGGGTATGACCCTCGTCGATCAGGTGCGCGCCGACCTCGATACCGCCCCGATCCCGGCCAAACTACGCGCGCTGCTGCGCATCGCGGGCGCGGTACAGGTCGACGGCCGCAGCGTCACCGCCGAGATGGTCGCGAACGCTCGCGCGGAAGGCGCCACCGACCTGGAGATTCACGACAGCGTCCTGATCGCCGCCGCGTTCTGCATGTACAACCGTTACGTCGATGGCCTCGGCGCCTTCGCGCCCGACGGGCAGGAGGCCTACACCGACTCCGCACGCCGGATCGTCAAGTTCGGCTACCGCCCGACGGGCGACCCGAGCCAACCGGATCACCGACTGTCTGAGCACACACAGGCGTGATCCCCGCATCGACTCCTGTTTCCGGTTTCGACACGTACAGCACCGCGGTGGCCAGTCGCTCTGCAGGAGCGTCCAGCACGTGCCCGGGAGGTCAACCAATCCGGCGCGGGGTTGCTGGTCGGGTGAAGCGCCTGGCATGATCCGGGCATGATCGAAAGAATCGAGTCCTCCGTCCGCCGGTGAGCGTGACACCCGAGCCTGGCCTGCTCGGACCCCACTTGTCGTTATTTGATCATGCGTTGCGGATGCATCGCGAGGATCCCGACGCGCCTCTTTTCCGTGACGGTGAGCCGTATCCGGATGAGGGACAGCACCGAGGTCGGAAGTCCCGTCCTCGCGAGCCGGAGGATCGGCGCCGCAGCGGTGCTGATGTCGCCGCCGTTTTGGACACGCATTTCGCCGACGGGTCCGCCGTTCCAGGCGATCTTGCCGGCGCGTTCCATGACATCTATGTTCCGATCCATCCCAACGAACACATCATGGCTGCGGCTTGTCGAGTGGACGCCGAGCGTGTTCGAGCGACCGGTCGATGGCTTGTCCAGCACGCGACCGATCGGTGCGCTACGACTGTTGGTCTGGCGTTGCTGACCACCGTATGGGATGAGGACGACATCGAGTTGATCAAAACGATCGGGTTGCTGTCGAAGGGCTTCGGCCCACTGGCCGCCCGCGCGCTCGAACGACGGTCGTGGTGCGGCGGCTCGGACGCATTGCTGTGGCTAGCCGAGCGGGTCACAGGCTGGGGACGGGTCTATGTCGTGGAGTCCCTGTGCACGATCGGCAGCACCGCAGCGCGGCCATGGATGCTGCGACGCGCCTGTGATGGCGACTACCTCAACCGCTACTTCGCCGGAAAGGTCGCCACTGAGGCGCACCTGCAAGAGGCGATCACCGCGGCGAATCCTGACAGCGAGTTGGTCGATCACACCGGCCTGCTGCTGACCATCATGGCTGACAGCGGCGGCACGGGCATCACGCTCGAGCACTATCCGCCCGCCTCCGCCGTTCTAGAGGCCCACTGCGAGCACGTCGGTCGCCTAGAGCCGTCGGTGGAGCGTTTCGTCATCGCCGCGCAACTGGCTGAGCATCTACATCACCCAGCGGCGGAACGAATAGCTTGGCCCGAGGGCGGACGAGAGCGCGTTCTGAGCGGCTATCTTTCCCTGCTCGATCGCGACGACTGGTGCACGGTCGCTCGCGCTGGGCTGGCCGCTGGTGATCACCGTGTTACCTGGCTTGTCGAAGCGCTGGCACCAAGCCTTGGACTTCGAGCGTTCAGCGTGAACGACGAGTAGCGCCCGAAGGGAAAGCCGGCAGGGAGCACGTTCGCGGTTTCCTGCCGGCCTGCCGCCGGTCGTCCTCTTGAGGGTCTTGTGGTAGTTCGCTCTGCGGGATTGGTGTCTCAGATGACGGACCCACGGCGGACTTCAGCCCGCTCACCCGGAACACTCTGCGTCGGTCTGCAGCAACCTGCAGGCGCGGCGTTAGGCAACCCGAGACGCCGGCCGGCGCCAGGCATCCTGGGAGCAGCACCACCTGACCACTTCGCTCTCCACTGGGAGCCCACCGGCCCTGGACCCTTCGGGCCCGCAGAAGAGGCTTCCAGCTGAATGGGGAGCTCAGGACGTTGCCCATGGGATCGGTGTCTCGAAAGACGGAATTGCGGCGGACTCCAGCGAGCTCACCCGCAACACTCCACATCGATCTGCAGCACACCTACGGCAAGGAAGGACAAGTGGGGACGACTCTGCAATCCAGCGCGGCCGATCGAATCCCCATGATCAACACTCGGTGAGTTGCGCGCACGGTCGGCGGCAATAGAGTGTGCCATCGGTGATGGCTTATTCAGCGAGGGGACCTTGATTCGGATCGCTGGAACGACTGAAGTATCTGACGAGATCAGGAAATTCGCATGGACGCTCGTCCAGAAGGGCTCGAAAGAGCGGTTGCCCCGCCATGGCTACGGCGATGCTGACCCAAACAGACTGCGGATCATCTGGGAAGCGTTCACCTACTCGGAGACCATAATCCGTCGCTCCCGCCATTAGGTCCGCAACGATGAGCGCTCTTCCAAGGTCGTCTCCATGCAAGTCGACAGGCTTCCCGCCGAAGATGTAAGGACGGAGGCTAGGCCAATGGAAAATTAGCTGAAGTCCGACGTCGTAGCGCTCACTCGCGTGATTTAGAGTCTCATATCTTCCTACGAGGTTAGAAATCTTTACCTGTTCTCGCAGACCCTTGGTTTGCAGTGAGGCGAAGTAGATCGTCACAGCGACTGCCATCAAGCTAATAATCTGGACGATATCGCCAATCACTGGCCGACCCCTTAACTGAGATTCATATTCACTAAAGTCTATGGTAGACGAGCTGTCCAACATCGGCGTCCTCCCTGACTTCACATCGAAGACCTGCCTGGTGAGGCAAACGCCAGCCCTCGGTGACTAGCGCCAACCAAACCCTCGGCATTAACCGTCGGATAGAAGCCGAGCAATGCATTCAACTCGGCAGATCCAGAGGCCGCCGAGGGGCCGGTAGACAGCACTGTGTGTAGTCAACAATTTCTGGGCTGGCGTACGCTCGCCGCCGACTTATGGGCATCGATGGCTGCTGTGCAACGGTGGCGTACGTGGCCGCACAACACCTACGCCGACAGGGGCCGGCCCCATCACGTTTTCGAAGTCCGGACGGCTCAAAACATTGAACAGAAACCCTTGACAGGGAAAGCCGCCGTAATCCTGACCGACTCCACGATCATCGCCGACAGCCCTAACTCCGCATCCCTCACAGCGCTGCGGACCGGGCTCGACCAATGGGAACACGCCGCACGACCCGTCGCGGACTGGTACAGACTCACCCTCGTCCTCAACGAGGACAATGATTCTCCAGGTTGGGACCTACGACTCAAGCGGCACGTCAGATGATGTCCGACCGCATCCGCAAAGCGATTGGGAAGCAGATGCGGCGTGATCTCGTTCGCGTCCACGCCGAGGACCCTATCGGCACCCATCGGCCGCTTGCGCGCTGTCATCGGCTACTGCAGAAAGCGCGACGTGCTCCTGGCTGGGAAGCTCATGCTATCGAGTGCGAACCACCAGGTCGACAGCCCGCCAGTACCGAGCCGGCGCCCGCGGTGACACGTCATGATCTGCGCAGCCAGGTCCGCTGGGAGATGAAGAAGTCGCCGCTACCGGCAACCGCCGTGCACGAAGGGCTGCACAGCCCAGTAATGAGCGGCGGCCGCCGGCACCTGGCCGACGGCGAGAACCAACTCGTGGCCGAGTGTGCCGATAACGAGGTCGCCGTTCTCGAACCGCAGTACGAGACCAGCGGAGATCTCGTCAACGTCCTGGCCGACGATCACAGCGCCGTCAGTGAGCCGGGCACGGAGGCGTAGTTGTTGGCCCGCCAGCCCGGGATCGTCTTCTCGGTGCCGTCGTCCGGCCCCGGGAAGCACGCGTTGTCGTCGTCGACGTCGAAGACGGGGTCGCGATAGCCGCCGTCGCACTCCATGGTGGCCTTCATTTTCGCCGTCGGCGCCGAGAACACCCCCCGGGCCCACAGCACCCCGACGTCGAGAGTGAAGCCTGCCCACCGCAGTTTGCTCGGGTCGTTGATGTGGCCGCCCTGCTTGCCCTCGCCGCGCAGCATGTTCTGCGAGAGGTAGTCACCGCTCAACCGGCACGACGGCGGGAACAGTCCGCATTCGATCGCCCCGATGTACACCATGTGGCTCTGGCAGTAGGAATACCGGTTCTTGATCCAGCCCTGCTCGCGCTTGGCCTCGTCGCTGTCCCACATCGGTGAGCGCTTCGGGCGCGGAGACGTCTTCGCCAACCCGCACCCAATCTGCTCCCAGTTGCAAGGCCGGGCCAACCAACGACTCCTTACCGCCTTGACCCTGCCCCGCGATCGCCGCGTCGGCCCTTGGTGGCGCCGGCACCAGTCCCCCGCGCACGCGGCGTACGCCCCGCGAGATGGTCTCAAGAACGGGCCCGACAACGGGCCGGCAGACAGCACCGCCGCCCTGCGCGCTCAGAGAGCGGTGCCGTCTTCGGCAGAGCCTGAGACCGTCATGACTGCCGGTGTTGGAGCGCGCCGCCGCCGTGACATGAGGTTTCGGGAGTGCACGACGTCCGGGTGGGTAGGACTACCGGACGACCCGCGCGTACGCGGCACCTGAGGGGAAGGAGAGCACATGGCTACCGGAGAAACCGGCTTCGACGACGTGACGTTCGACCTCATCTCCGTGCAGTACCACTCACTCAAAGCGGGGCACGACTACGGGCAATACGTCCGCGACGCCAAGAACGCCGGCCAAGACGAGATCGCGTCGTTCTTCGAGCAGGTCATGGCGGAGGACTCCGCGCGTGCCCACAAGTGCCACGAGTTCCTGGCCCGCCTCGGCGGCACGGACAACACCAACCCGCAGAACGGCTGAACCACCGGCGTCTCCGCAGGCTCAGATAGCGGCGAGACTGCGGAGACGCCTTCACGCGGACCGAGTCGGACAGTACGCTGATTGATCCTCAGCTCACGCCCTGGCGACGGTTGTGCTCGTTGGGCTGCAGCACGCCTACAGACGTGGCCATAGGAGAACCGGGACGTCGGCCGGCACAAGCCAGTCGGGAGGCTGGAGGCTTGACCTCTTCGGTATTCACTGGGAGGTCACACCACACCGCTTGACTGCATCATCGCAGGTCAAAGCCGTCGGCTCCGCGCAGCGTCGGTGAGCACTTCGGGCGTGGTGACCTCTTAACCAGCCTGCACCCAATCTGCTCCCAGTTGCAAGGCCGGGCCAACCATCGGCTCCTTACCGCTTTGGCCTGTGGGACGCCCCCTGTCAGGAGACACGTATGGTCTGCAGCGCCGGCGGTCCTCGCGCTACGCCTACGCCTACCGAGAAAACCGCTGCCCGTAGCGACCGAATCGCCATGAGCGTAAACCTGATCAACGCGTACAGACCCCACAGGAAGATCCCGAGGCCGGGGGTGTTCGAGTGGCCGACGACGGCCATGAACGTGAACACCAGAGGAGCGCGCGTTGAGGACGTTGCCGCGGCCGGAGTCGCGGCGCCGAGGCTCCAGCGGGGTGCTGGGGCCTCGGCGCCCTTCGCCTTGCACGACTAGGGGGCGCTGCAGCCTGCGGGTGTTCGGCCGCTGGAGGGACCTTGGTCGATCAGGCCCGCAGGTGTAGGCGGCGGCGCCGTGCGACGAGCACCAGCGCGAGGCCGACCGCGACGGCGGCGGTAGCCGCGCCGACGAGCAGCATGGTGTTGTCGCCAGTGACCGGCAGGCCCGGGCCGGCGCTCGCTGACGCTGACGGCAACGCCGACGCCGACGCTGATGCCGACGGCGACGCCGATGGCGAGGTGCTCGGCGAGCTCACGGCGACCTTCTTCGCCGGCACGAAGATCTGCGGCTCGTCGCTGTCATCGACGCGGACCTGCGCCAGCGTGTAGTTCTCCTCGCCGTTCTCGCCGGCCAGGATCTTCCAGCCCGCCGGTGCGGTGAAGGTCAGCAGGACGTCGCCGACGGGGAGGCGGGCGAAACGGAACAGGCCCTTGGCGTCCGTGATGGCCTCGGCGTACTTCGTCTTGCCGTCGGCACTGGTGGCGACGACCTTGACACCCGGGACGCCAGGTGTCCGGGGCGTCCACTCGGCGCCAGAGGACTCACCCTGGAAGACGTAGCCGCCGAGATCGTCGAAGGCGCCCCCCACCAGCAGCCGCACGCTGGTGACGTTGTCGGCGTCGTTGGCCTCACCGTTGTCGGCGGCAAGCGAGAAGGCGACGAATCCGTAGCCGGCCTGCCACGCCATGCGGTTGGTCTTGCCGGTGAGCTGAACGGTCTTGGTGGCGCCGGCGGCGAGATCGAAGCCGGTCGACAGCACACCGTAGGCGACATCCTCGACGCCCTCGCTGTCCCCGCCGGTGTAGTGCACGCGCTTAGCGTCGACGGAGCTCTTGTTCTTCACCGTGACCGTGATGGTGAAGGTCTCGCCCTCGGCGTAGTTGGCCTTGTCGGCGGCGGAGCTCACCGCGATATCCGGCTTGGGGTCGGCGGCTAGGGCGCCCGTTGCCGGGAGGACGGCCACGACCATGCCCACGAGGGCAGCGGCGGCAAGTTTGCGCATGGAGGTCTCCGTAAGGGGGAGTGGGAATCAGCGCGATGCTAGCGGCTGGGCGAGTCGCTCCGCTGTCCCAAGATCGAGACCGTGATCGGAGAGATATCCGTTCACGGTTGCTTGATGATCGAGTGAACGCTCATCGGCATGTGCGGACGCCGCCCTACCGCTTCCGCGGGGGTGCGCCAAGGCTGGCGCCTTCGGGTTCACCGAAGAGGCACCAGCCCGAAGGGTCAGGGCGTTGCCCCTGGGACCGGTGTCTCAGATGACGGAACTGCGGCGGACTCCAGCAAGCTCACCCGCAACGTTTACGTCGATCTGCAGCACCCTGCAGGCGCCGCGTTAGTCGACCCGAGACGCCGGCCGGCGCCAGTCATCCCGGGAGCAGCAACGCCTGACCACTTCGACCTCTGTTCCGATACATCCTCAACCGCCGTGCGATGGCCTGAATCGCCATGCCCTTCGACCGCCGCAGCCGCCGGATCTCCGCCCAGTCCTCCACGCTCAGCACCTCCCGATGCTTCAGGAGGTGGTCCCGATTCAGCCGGAACCACGTGGTCAGTTTTCAGGCGGAGCCGACAGATGCGCAGCGCTTGGGTGCTGAACGTCCACAGGGCGTTGTCGAAGTGCCGCTGAACGGCCTGGGGGCTGTACGGCTTCGGCTCGGCGTTGCCGCCCTTCTGCTTGATAGTGAGGCCGATTTTCGCCGCCGACAGTTTGCCGAGCACCTGTTCGGCGGTGAGCGGTTCTGCGGGCGCCTGGGCTGGCGCGGGGGCAGCCGATATGGCGGTGGCCGCTGGCGGGGCGGCGGCCGGGGTGTCGGGTGTGTTGGTGCCGCAGCCGCCGGATCAACCGATACGGATCCGGCGGGCGGCATCCGAGCCTGGACAACACGTCCGGCAGCGCACCCGCAACCCGACGGCTGCAACGACCAGGCCGGCCGATGGGTTACGGCTGCTGGCGGCAGCCTGCTCGCCACCGTAAGACCAACCACGCTGGCGTTCTGCGCCGACAGCGTACCGATCGACCAATGGCTCACGACGGCCAGACGAGCCGGTCTCGACGGCAACGTTCTCGTGCTTCTCAACGCCCACGGCGACGAGACAGGCCGGCTCTCCCCCACGAACTGAACGCCGTCAAGTAACAGCTTCTGACTCATCGACTTCGGCATCGACGCGCGGGAGAACGCCGACGACGACGGTGACAACCGGCCGTCTTCTCGGATGCCGCGCCTTACCGAGGCATGGCAGCCTGTTGGGTATGAGCTCTGCCGGCGATGGTCCCTATCTGACGCTCAGGATCAGCAACGGCCTGCTCCTCGTGCGGGATGGCGTCGGCACTTGGCTAATCCAGGGCGCTGCCGACGGGTTGGTCTACCCGGCCGGGGACCGCCTCGTGTGGTTGTTGCCACTGCTGGAGAGCACCCCGAGCGACGTCAGTGCGGCATTGCCCGACGTGCCTGTTGCCGACACGCCGCTTCCCGCTCTCGCGCGGTTCGCGCTCACGGCTTGGGGGGAGCACTGGCCGACGCTGGCACTCGATTGGTTGGACGCCGGATGGCCGACCCGGGATCTGCTCGACGTCCTGGCCGACATGAAGGACTCGTGCGAGCTCTCCCAGCCGCTCCGCTACCGAGCACTTCGCCTCTGGCGCGCCTCGGCACATGCCTGACGGTCTGACAAGCCCGCATCTCGGAGCCGCCCCAACCAACGCCGGCCTGAACGCCGAGTACTCACGGTGGGAGCCGATAGCCACGGAGGCTGCAGCAACGGCGAGCACTCCGCAGCCGATGAGGATGCACCTCCTCTACGCCGCCCTGGAAGGCGATCCGGCGTCCGGCAAGCTGTTGCGAAATCTGTGCGCTCAAGAAACACGCCGCTGCCCACCCGCAGCGACTCCGCGCTAAGTAGATCCGGGTCCGGCGCCGGCCGTGATCGGCCGGCGCCGGATACCGGTTCAGCGCGTTCCGGTGCGGTGCAGCTGGACGGCGCCGGAGGTCAGATCGCGCGGGGCGATCAGGTCGACGTCGAACTCGGCAGCTGGAACGGCTCGCGGTGACCGAAGAGATCGACTTCGACCAGGTGGGCGCTCGGCTTACGGCCAGCATCGCCGACCTCGCAGTCCTCCGCGTAGACCTGCAGCGGGTGATCAACACGGCGCAGCCGATGACCAAGCTGATCCTCGGGATGATCGCAGCCGGCAAGACCCAGGTCCAGATCGCCGCCGAACTGAATCTGACGGTCAAGGCGGTTGAAAGCCGGCTCAGCAGTTTCCGCAAGCGCGTGCAGTCTGCTCCCGACTACAAAATCACCGTGGGGGCATCATGAAGAGCGTGCTCGGTGGACTCGGCTTCACCAGTGTCTTGTCGTTTTTCGGCAACATGGTGGGCGTGCCTTGGGGTGCGCTACTCGCGGTCGCCATCCTCATCATCATCAGCACCACGGTGATCGCACTGGTTCAGCTCCTGGTGCCGCAGGAGTCGCAGCACAAGCTTCAGATGTGGGACACCGTGATCAAATACCGGGCCCGGCGCCGTACCCGAGCTGAGGCAACGGCGCTGACCGCGCCGCCCCGAGGCGTGACGCCAACACCTGCCATACCTCGGAGCCGCAGGAGCAAAGCAAGTCCGCAGCGTGCTCGGCACCATCCACCGTGATGAGCGGTCCGGGCATTCATCAGGTACGGCTGGAGTACTAGCCCGCCCAACCGTGATGGGCGAAGGCCGCCCAGTGCAGCGGAGAGCGATGCGCCCGCGCCCGGCCCCACACCCGGCGGGCAGCGGGCGCGAGGGCGCGAACTGCGGCGCCGAAGGCATCCGGGCAGGCCTCGAATTTCTCCTCGTTCGTGCTTTCGCGGAGCCACTGCTGGCCGAGGCGTAGCGCGTCGGCCGGTGACTCGCCGTCGTCGCGCCAGAGCCGGTAGACCGCGTTCATCAGCAGCGTGGTGCTGGTGTCCGGCACCGGCCACAGCGACGCGATCACCTCGGACACGCCGCCGCCGAGGAACGCGGACGCGAGGCTGAACACTTCGGTCGGGTTGTCGAACCAGTAGCTGCCGGTGTCGCACGCGCTCAGCACCACCAGGTGCAACCCGTCGTGTGGCCGGGACAGGACGTCCCGCATGGTCATCGGGATGTCCCCGGCCATGAGCAGGAACGTGTCGAGCGGGTGCTCCAGCGCGACCGACCCGTGGCAGATGAGGTGAGCCACCTCGTGCCGGCCGAGGTCATCCAGCACCGTCTCCCGGGTCGCGCCCTCGCCGCGGCGCCGGGTCACCCGAGCGAACCGGGCGCCGACCCCGCCGGCCTCGACGCCGGCCAGCGGCAGGGGCGGAGCATCGACCGGCGCCGGCTGTTCGACGATCAGCGTCGCCGGCTCGCTGCCGAGGCCGGCGGAGGGCGCGTTCTCGGCCAGGACCCGGGCGGTCGGCGCGTAGCTGATACGCAGCTCGTCGAGGGCGTAGACCCGGTCCCGGGTGGCGTCCGGGCGCCAGGCGGCATGCCAGGGCAGCAGCGAGAGCAGGCCGACCGGGATCAGCACCACCCGCTCGCCCGGCGTCAGGGCCGCGATCACGGCGCCCATCGCGATCTCCCAGAGCCGGCGCGTGAGCTCGTCGAGAATCCGGGCCCAGGCCCCGCTGTCGTCCGCCGCCGAGGCGGGCCGGGCCAGAAAGGTCTGGACCTGCCCGAGGACGTCCACGAACCCGAGCCGGGGACAGTCGATGATCAGGCTCTCGCCCGCTGTCTGCCCCGGCCGGCGGATCAACGCGACACCGCCGGGCTCGGCCGCGACCAGATAGACCACCGGCATGGGCGCGGCTTCGTCGTGATCCCCGGTCTCGTCGGCGAACCGCTCGAACCCCGGTACGGCCCGGACCCGCCCGACCACCTCGGCGAAGGCGTGCCGGGCGGCCCGGATCTCGCCGATCAGGCCGGCCCGGTCCGGGGCCACCGTCGGGTGGTCGGCCGTAGCGGTCTCGAGGAAACGCAGGTGGTCGACCGCTCGCCGGTACTCTTCGGCGAGGGTGTCCTGGCCGGCCGCGTCCAGGTCGCGCAGGTCGGCTAACCGCCGGTCGAGCATGCTGTTCAGCAGGTAGGCCCGGCCCCGCTCAATCGTCGCGACGGCGGCCCTGGCGTTGCCCGTCCGTGCATGGGTGTATGCCGCGAGCTGAGGCAGGAGACCCAGCATGCGAATGGTGGAATTGGCGTCGTCCCAGCGCAACTGAGTCTCGACCAGCCGGCGGGCCGCGGTCATCGCGAGCGCGTACGCATGCGAGGCGTCCGCCCAGCGATCCCGCTCACGGAGCTGCCCGCCGAGCACCATCCCGCTCTGCACCGCCACCCGGGGGCTGAGCCGCGTCGCGTCGGTCACGCTAACGAGGAGGAGCTCGGCGGCACGGTCGAAATCCGCGGTGTCGCCGGTCCGACGGTGCCGCTCGAGGAGGGCGAGGGCGAGATTGTGCATCACCCCGAAGCGGACCGGTGAGCCGCCGATCACCCGGACCGCCTCCTCCATGAGCGTGACCGCCCGGCTCGCGCTCTCGGCCGATTCGTCCGCCCCGGACGTAGCGCGCAGGGCAGAGGCGAGCTCGGCGAGCCGGACTCCATGGTCGTGGCTCCCCGGCGGGGTGGCGGCCAGTGCCATTTCCTCCAGCCCGACCGCCCGGTCGAGGTCCCGTCGGTCGCCCGTCCGCTCGTACCTCATCAGCAGCGCCATCGCGAGGTTGCCCTGCACCGGGTACACCGGTTCGCCCTGTTCGGACAGCGCCGCGAGCGCGTCTTCGAAACAGTCGATCGCGCGGGTGATCAGGTCCGCCGCCGGGCCGCGGCGGTCGCTGTGGTCGAACTCGTTGCGGTAGGCCAGACCGAGGTTGTTGAGGGCCTGGGCACTTGCGCGGGGTTCGGCCGCGGTCGCGGCGACGGCTGCTTCCCGCAGCGCCCGCCCCTCGTGGAGGTCCTCGCGGTTGCCGGTCTGCCGGAACCGCACCTCAAGGGCCGTCGCCAGCTCGAAGCCAGCCTCCAGGCTGCCCCTCGCGAAGCGGGCGCGGAGCAACGAGATGGCGCGTTCGATGTCGGCGTCGGCGCCGAGCACCAGATACCGCCGGCGCAGGTCGGTGGCGAGTTGGATGTGCTCGCGGGTCGCCCCGGCATCGTCCGCGGGCTGGCCGGCGAGCGCGGCCTCGGCGGCGTCGACCGCCGCAGACAGGTCGTCCACGTCGCTCGCGAGGTCGTAGCGGTGGCTGAGGGCCAGCGCCAGGTTGGACCGGATCAGCCGGCCGACCTGCGACCGAGCCGGTGACCCGTTGCGTGCTGAGGTCAGGACCTCTACCGCTTCGTCGAGTGCGGCGTGGTCGCCGGTGCGGGCGAACAGCTCGATCAGCGACGCGCCGAGGTTCGCCGCGACCGCGTGGGACTCCTCGCCGGAGACGGCGGCTAGCGCGGTCCGCTGAGCCTCGGCGCTCTCCGCGAGCAGCTCCGGCGAGCCACCGGCCGAGGCCGCGGTGCGCAGCACATTACCGAGATTGCTCAGATGTGTGCCCCGAGCGGGCGAGCTCTCGCCGGCGTCCGCGACCGCGAGACGCAGCGCCCGCACGGCGCGGACTAGGTCGGCCTCGTCGCCGGTGGTGAGGAAGTGTCGCCGCCACCCGACGCCCATGGCGTCGGAGAACAGGGCCTGGAGCGGGCCCGGCGGCTCGATGGTGTAGGCATACGCGACGAGATCGGCCAGGGTGTCGAGCAAATCCGGATCACGCGTGGCCTGGTAGCCGTTGAGCGCCTCCTGAGCCGAGGGGAAGAGGTCGTCGGCATCCGGGCGGTCACCCGCCGCCAGGGCCCGCGTGAACCGGTCCACGCCGACGATGCGGCAATACGCGATCAGCCGGGCGATCCACCCGGCCGCCGGCAGTACCTCGGTGTCGCCCGCAGCGGTCAGGCTCTCGATCGTGGCTGCCAGCGCCCCCTCCACTTCATCGGTCAGTACCTCCGGATTTTGCTCGAGCAACGACCGGATCCCGGCCGGGTCGGTGACGGCCAGCAGCTGGTTGAAGACGCGGTTGAGGTGGTCGGGGTCCACGCCGCTTCCTCCTCGGAGCTCAGTTGGCCGGCCGCATGAAGATGCGGTCCTTGGAACGGGCGCCGGTCTGGAGGTAGCGGTTGACGAAGCCGGCCAGTTCGTGGTCGTCGTCCGGGGTCTGCGGCAACTGAAAGCGCAGCGCGGAGTAGAGCGCCGGCCGGTACACGTCGCACGCCGCCTCGACCAAGTCGCCGTAGGCCTCGGCTGCGGCGATCGCGTAGACCCGGTAGGCGACGGCCGCCGCGACCAGCGCGAGCGGCAACGCCCACCACGCCCAGATCGTCCAGATCGCGACCGCGACGCTGAACGTGACCGCGACGGCGGCAGCATCAAGCCGGCTCCGGGCCTCGGTGATCGCGGCGCGCGCCGAGTCGGGCAGGACCAGCCACAGATGGTTCCAGCACCGCACCGGGTCCAGCCCGTACTTGTAGTAGGGCCGCATCTCCGATGCTCGTAACGTGTTGCCGAGCCGGGTCGGCAACAGCAGGGACTCGTCGGGCGGGTAGCGGTAGAGAGCGTCCTCGGCCCGGGTCGCCGCCCACCGCAGCGTCGCCGCCGCCTCAGCCGGGCGTGCAGCCAGCGCCGCTGCCTGGAACCGTTGCTCCCGGCGCCGAAACCGGCCGATGTGCCATCTGCGCAACGGCCAGCCGGCGAAGGCAAGCCAGCGCGGCCAGTAGCCCTCCAGCATCCGGATCACCGGCACGGTCAGCGCCTCGGCCAGGCTGCCCAGCACCACGACGCCGATCAGCACGCCGACGATCAGGACCAGGGATTCCCCGGCGGTCCGCTTGCCCACCCAGGCGGCCAGCGTCGCCCACCCGGCGGTCCAGCCCCGCGACCACAACCAGGCCAGCAGACCGATGCCCAGAAAGGTGAACGCGGGCGACAGCACCGCCGCCACCAGGCGCTCGGATAACTTGCCGGCGAGGCCTTCGAGGAACTTGGCGTTCATGCCCGCGTCTCCGGTGCGAGGACCAGGACGGTGCCCGGATGGTCGGGGCAGGTGCCCGGCGACTCGTAGGCCAGCCGGAGAAATTTGGCGTAGATCCCGTCGACCGGGCAGACGTAGAGCTCGGGGAGAGCAAGTGGCGCCGGCTCGCCGGGCGGGCGGGCGCCGCGCTCGACGTACCGAAGGGAATCGGCCGGCAGGCCGAACTCGAGAAAGCCGGCGACCCAGTCGTTCACCCTTGGCTGCGACTCGAGCAGCCGGTCGAGTTCGTCCTCCACGTCCTCCTCGCCGGCCCGGCGCAGCACGGCCAGCAACTGCTCGTCGTAGGCCGCCCGCTCGCTCTCGGGCAGAAGATCCTCGAGGTACGCGCGAACGGTGCTCGCCGCCCGCACCATGACCTCATCGGTCGTTCCGTCCGGCATGACACTCCCTCATGGACGTGACCGGTGGGTACCGGCGTCCTCAGCGTTCCCCCCGCCCCCGGCCGGAGCAATGCCCCGACAAGCTGCTTTCCTCGGGCGATCAGCCGCCGCACCAAATCGGTGCCGCTCGCCGGGTGGCTGACCGGGCTCACCGAGGACGCGGAAAGCGGTGAGCGGGCTAGTACTCCACCGCAGCCGGGATCTCGACGTTCGGAACCTGGGTTGGCGACGGAGGGTGTCGTAGCCGCGGCCCGATCGATCGCGTCGTCACTCGGTTACCGAGCCAGGACGCGATCGTTCTGCACCAGCCGAACCGGGTCACATTGCGGCTGCTGCGATTTGTCGCCCACCGGCTGCACCTCGACCTCGCTGGCATCGACGCCAGCGGCGAGCAGTTGCCGCGGCGTCTGCGGTTCCTCCTGCAGATCGGCCGATCAGGCACGGGGGTGAGGTCGCGACGGATCGGCGGCCCACATGCGAGGCGACCGGGACATCAGCCACGATCGCCCCGTCCGCCTCGGCGATGTCAGCGGGATACTCCGGCAGGAGGTCGTCTCAGAGGACCAGCCAGGATCCGTAGAGTTTCACGATCACTACTGCCGCCACCGACAAGGCCGCCGCTCGGTGGGAACCGTTGAAGAGCTCGCTTCCGCCAGCCTGTTCTCGCAGCCAGGCACGTCGCGGGAAGTCTCTCAACGACCACACGGCATCCGGCCGGCGACTTACGACGTTGATGAACTCGCGTTCGAGCATTTCCGAGGTGGCCACCGAAGCCCGTTGCCGGCCCGGCCCGCCGGGCTGCCTGCGAGCAGGTCGCTCAGCCCAGCATCGAGCACGACCCGGAGCCCAGGACGTCGCGACGTCGACGCCGGCGTGTTGCCCCGTACGAGCCGGCGATGCCCGGTAATCCAGCCGCGCACCTCGGCCGCTCTTGCGTCGGATGGGGGCACGGAATTGCCTGCATTTCGGATAGGAGCCGCGCGGCCCTTCTGCCCTTCATGAGACGTACGCCGAAAGATAGACTCAGGCGGATATGTTGGTTACTACAGCGGAGGAGGTTTCGTGCGCGCGAGAACATTTTTCACCGCCGTGGTCGTCGTCGCGGCGCTGGCCGTCACACCGGCGTCGGCCAGCTCGGCGGCTCCCGCCGACCCGCTGACACCGACCGGCTGCGTGCCTACCGATGCGACCGGTCGGCCGATCCAGCTCGGGCAGGCCGACAACGGGCGCACCATCTGCCTGCGACGGTGGCAACGGCTGTACGTCACGCTCGCCGTAGACCCGGTGCGATACCCCAACCCGTACAACTGGTGGACCCCAGTCCAAGCCAGCGGCGACGTCATGGTCGCCCTGCCGCTGCCGGCGCCTCCGCCGCCCGGCACGACCGCTGCCGCATACCGGGCTGTCCAGCCCGGCCGCGGCGGCCTGGCCTCCTACCGGGACGTCTGCCCGCCCGAGATACCCTGCGGCGCACCGGTGCTGCCATGGCGGGTGACTGTAGACGTGAACTGATCCCGGGACGGCCGGCCTGCGGGCCATCACTGGGATGATGTCGGAGAGGATCGGCCCGCTGTGGAGGCTGCACGTCGTGGAGTTAGCCGGGCTCGGGCCGATCCTGTTCGCCACCGTGCTACTGGCCGCCCTCGGCGCTGAGGTCGTCTGAATGGACCGACCCGGCGCCACCTCCCCGGCGCCCGGCGACCCCCGTGAAGACCAGCTCAACCGTGGCGAACACTCCATCGCGGCGATCTCAGGCAGCCGGCCGAGTCGGGCCGTCAAATCACACGTACCGCTCGATGTCGGCCCGATTGGCCGTGAGCGGGTCGAGTTCGTGGTCGGTGCACCAGCTCAGGAAGATGCGCAGGTCTGACTCAGGGTGCGGGCGGGTTTCGCCGCGGTAGCGACCGAGGTAGGCAGAGACCGCTGTTTGAAGTGAGACCCTGTAGGAGGCCAGCCCTCATCAACGATCAGACGCGCCAGGCGCAGACGTGCACGAGGAGTCAAAGCGGCGTTAGCGTGGGACACGAAGGCCTCCTGTTGCCGGAGCGGTTCCTAGACAGCTCCACTCCACAACCGGAGGCCTTCACCTACCTACGACATCAGATCGTGTCGTCATACAATCTCGACCAACGTCCCTGGGCAGTACAGCTAGTCCGAGCGCTCGGCGACATCGTCGCCGTGCTGCGCGACGCCGACCCGGACGACAAAGCCGAGGTCTACCGGCAACTCGGACTGCGACTCACCTACCAGACCGAAACGCAAACGGTGCGCGCTGCAATCAATCTCAGCGCACACCGTGGGCAAATCATTTGTGTCCGAGGGGGGACTTGAACCCCCACACCTTCCAATTGTGCACCAAACTCGGTGCACATGCTCATAGATTACAGTGCGACCAACTTAAGTTCAAATAGCCAGGCGTGTTGGCTAGGTTACGCAACGGATGAGGCGGATCTCCTGCCGGTGCAGCCCGGCTCCACTCGCACAGCGAGACCTAGCTTGCCTACGGCCTCCCTACGCGCGCCGATCTCGGCCGCAACTCTGATACCGGCAGTTCCGGGACCCGGTCGGAATTTCTGCACCGGACACCTTTAACCCTCAGCGATCCGCAACGGTATAGCCGGTAGGGCGCGAACACCGTCGCCAGCTGAGAGCGATCCAGGTAACCCAGCAACCATCGGGTGGTCCTCCCCGGTGAGAGCACTGAGCGCGCGCGCCACCTCGTATACATCTGCCTTGACATAAGTGCTGGTTGTTCCAGCAGCGGAGCGGCTGTCATGACCAGCGTAAGCTCGCGCGATGCCGTACCCGAAGTTGCGCTCTACCCAGGTTAGGGTCGTGTGGCGCAGCCAGTGAGTGCTGACCTGCTGTGTGGCCACCCACGAGAGATTTTTTCCCAGACGGTTCCAGAGGTAGTCGTAACGACGGCGCGTGACTGGTGCCCCACTTTGATACCTCAGGACTTGCCTGTTAAAACCACTTGTTGCTCTGTCGTCGTAGTGCTCTACCAACGAGCGCGCGAGTGTAGGTGATACTGGCTGCCACCGCACCGTCTCGCCTTTTTCATGTAGCTGAACTAGGCATTGCTCGACATCTACATCGGAGCGCGTCAAGGCGAGGGCCCCGCCTCGCCGGCATGCGGTCTCCTCGTGAAGCCTGAGAAGGAGCGCATCGAGTTGAGGATCGTTCCCGGTGCTGCTTGCGACTTCGTTAATCGATCTCAGTTGGGCCTCGGACAGAGCTCGGCGAGTACTGGCAAGTCGGCGAGGCTTGGGCACGCGGGCGGCGGGATTGGTGGCGGCGGAGATCAGCCCGTCGGTGACGGCGTAGGCGTACAGGCATCGCATAGCGGATATGAAGTGCTCTGCGGCGGTTCGTCCGCCACGGGAATTTCGCCTTATTACTACAGTCTTCTTCATGGTTTCGGCAAATTGCTTGATCTCCATCGGAGACGGCTCATCGATACGGCGTTTCCCCCAGACTTCCCCGACCCTTCTCCAATAGGTTCCATAGACGCGTCGGGTGCCTGCGGCGACGGCGAGGGAGACATGCGGGATGTACTCATCGAATGTCGGAACCTCTTTCTTCGGGGAGGCGCCTTTGAGAAGTTCCTCAGCCGTCAGTCCGAGCCGGTCCAATAGCAGCCGCACCGCTTCCACTTCGCTATTTCCTAGACGCTCGGATGCGCTGCCGGTCATCGCTTGATATCCTCTCGGGAGCTTATGCTGACTCCGAGTGCCCGATCGAGCCATTCCATAGTTCCCACCACGAGAATTCCGGTACGCTTGTCCGCCGCGAGGATTAGACGGTCCTTGTCGGCGATTCCTACCGAACGTCGGATGCTCGGCGAGAGGCGCAAGTGCCCCTGCCTAGTGATTCGCTCACCGCTCGATTCTCCGATGGCAACTTCGACTGTTCCCGAGCCAACGGCGAAGTCGACCATTTGTGCTGCAGTCCACCCCATAAAGCGAAGCGCCGAGCGGCTAGCCAGGCGTCCATGGCTATCGATTACGGTGATGGAGTAGTAGGTTGTCGGGCTTTGACGACGTGCGACGAGATCAGCAAGAGGGAGACCCGAATTGTTAGACGGGAGGAAATCAACCTCATCCCCCTCAGCACGAGGGCCACTTCGCCGGAGTGGAAAGGATCCAGATGATTCGCCCCTCGGCGCAAACGCCATGGTCGCCCCTCCTATGTGTAGTCGTCGTGGCTAGTTGGCAGCTCTTGAGCCGATGCCCGAATTCGCCCCCGTGATCACGGCGATCTTCCCTGCATGTCGCCCGGCTCTTGCCGAGCTTCGCTTTCTGCCCGGAGGGCAGCGCCGGACCGAGGTCCGGACACTGCCCTCCGTTAACCGGCCATCTGAGGTGGGGCAGCCGGCACGGTCTTTTCCTGCATCACCATTCACCGACCCCGTTCGCGGCGTTGTAGGTGCCGAGGTTGGTCTGCATGAACAGGTAGAACCGGGTGCCGTCCTTGACGTTGGTGGCGAGGTTGCGCCACTGCCCGGCCGGGACGTAGGTCCAACCGTTGGAGCAGGTAGCCCGGCCGACCCACACCACGCAGGCCCAGAAGGGTCCGCCCCAGGCGCCACCGTTCCCAGTGTTTCTGACCTGGATGTCGCGGCACTGGCTCGTGGTGCGGTAGCTGCCCGAGCGTGGGAAGTAGGCGTCCTCCAAGCCGTCGAACATGCCGAACGAGTCGTGCATGCCGAACGTCGCGCTGTACGGGGCGCTGCGGCAGCCGGAGGCGGCCTGGGCCGAGGTGGTCGTCACGACGAGAGCCGCAGCGGTCAGAAGCAGGGTGACCGCGGTGGCCAGGAGCCGCGGTGTCTTCGTGGCGAGTTGCGGCCTGTCGGCGTCGGGCCGGGTGGGGTTGAGCGACGACATTCTTCCTCCTGGTTGTCGTGCGGGCAGTTGGCAGCGGCCGGGAGGGGCGGCGCGCTGGTGGTCGGGATGACGTGGGGTGTCGTCATCGACCGGGGGCATGGGGGCCGGTGTCGCCCGGAGCTGCTGCGGCATCGGGAGCCGCGCGAAAGGCCGGCGACGGAGGCGCGGTGCTCATATCTCCGCCCCGGCCTCCGGTCGGCCGGTGGGGCAGTGGTGGAAGACCGGCTCCTGGCGGGCGTCGCCTAGGTATGGGGTGCCTTCGGTGTAGCCGGTGCCGCTTCGTTCGGGTCCGAGGATGCGCACGGCGAGCCGGTAGTGGGTCTGCCGCCACTGGTTGATCGCTGCGGCGAACTCGCGCATCGCGGCCCCGAGGGACGGGTCGGGTGTCGACTGTTGGGCGGCGTTGAGGGCATCGTCGAGGCTGACCTGGCCGTGCATGATCGCCGTGCGGACGTCGGGCACTGACAGGTAGGCAGGAGAGTCGAGGCGTGCGTTGCGGGGTGTACGGCACAGGGACTCGACGATCTTGTAGTGGCGGGACTGGATGGCGCTGGCGCCCGCGGTGAACGTGCGGAAGGCGTGGAACGCGGCGGGCTGGATGGTGGCCATCAGAGGCCAGAGCGATGCGCTCTCGCGTAGCAGCGATGCCGCTGCGGACAACCTGCTCGCGGCTCGCGGTACCTGTCCGGCCTCCACGGCGGTGATGACGTCGGTGAGGTCGGTGGCCAGGAGCGCGAAGGTTGTCTCGAATGCTTGAAGGACGCGGATGAACAGCCACTCGTCGTGGGCGATGTGGACCGGCAGCATGCTGACTTGCAGGGCGCGTCGGTCTTCGGCGGTGAGGACCATGCTGACGGCGGCAACGACGCGCCGGGCCAGGGTGACCTGTGAGCTGTCCGTGGTGTGCTCGACGAGGCTGAGGCGGCGCAGTGCCGGCATCGCCGCGCGTACCGCGTGTCGCAGCCGCTTGGCCACCAGGGCGGGTGCCGGGCGCATCTGAGGGAGCGGCGTGTGCTCGTTGTAGGCGGCTCGTAGTTCGAAGGCGATGAGGTCGGTCAGCAGGTTTACGTGCAGGCGGTCGCGCCGGGCGAGCTGCTGTGCTGCCGTGCGCGGCACCTGGTCGGGACCGGGTAGCCGCAGGAGGGCCAGGCCGAGGTAGGAGCGGTAGTCGTAGGTCCCGTCGACCTTGTCGAGCGCGCAGGCGAGGAATGCGGACAGGTACCTGGTGTTGGTGCCGATGAGCTGTGGGAGTCGGTCTCTCGCGGCGGCTAAGGCGCGTGTCCACTCGTCGGGTACGAAGTGTTTGCCGTGGTGCTGGTAGGCGGTGACGACCGCGTCGTACGGGAAGCGGTCGGCCGAGGGACGGCGCTGTGCGAGCCACCGGCGCACGGGTTCGGCGGTGGTCATCGCGATGCTCCGATCGGGGTGCGGGTGCGGGACTTGACTCGGTAGACGGCGATGGCTTCGCAGAGCGCGTCGATGTCGCTGTCGCTGGTGTAGGCGTGTGTGGCGAGGCGGATGACGTTGCGGCGGGGTGCGACGGTGATGCCGTGGTTGTCGAGCCATGCGGCCATCGCCCAGGCGTGGGGCTCGATGAGCGCGAGGTGCGCGCCACGCTCGTCCGCCGTCTGCGGTAGATGCACGATCTCGCCTTGGGCGGTCAGGCGATCTGCGGCGGAGGCGAGGAGCCGTTGCGTGTGCGTGCGGACCGCCGCCAGGTTCAGGTTCTCGATGAGCGACAGCCCTGCGACTGCCGTGTAGGCCGCGGCTACTGACGGTGTCCCGGTTTCGAACCGGCGGGCGTGGGTGGGGAAGTCGAGCCGGGTCGGGTCGAGTGCGTGCGGGTCGCACCGCCCGAACCAGCCGGTCAGGGCTGGCGTGGATTCTTTCGGGTGGCGGGCGTAGAGAAAGGCAAGGCCGGGCAGGCCCAGCAGGTATTTCCCGGTGCCGGCCAGCAAGTAGTCGCAGCGCAAAGCGTCGACGTGCAGCGGCATCACGCCGGCGGCTTGGTAGGCGTCGACGATGATGGCGGCGCCGGCGGCGTGGGCGGCGCCGGCGATGCGTCGGATGTTCAGGCGTGTCGAGTCTCGGTGGGTGACGGCGGGTACGGACACGAGCGCGGTGTCGGTGGTGATGGCGTGCAGGTAGTCGGCGGAGGTGACCCGGCCGGTGGGGGTGCCGCACCAGCGCACCCGCGCGCCCCGCTTCTCCTGCGCCAACCACACGTGGGCGACGCCGGGGAACTCGGCGGTGGTGGTGAGCAGGTCGCGTCGTCGGCGCCATCGCAGGCCGGACACCGCCTGGTGGGCGGCGATGCTGACGTTGGGCAGGATCGCCACCTGATCGACCTCGGCGCCGATGAGTCGGGCGAAGCGACGTCGGGCGTCGGATACCTGCTCTTCGGCGGCGCCCCAGAAGCCAGGGCGGACCAGGTCGTCCAACATCATGGTCAGCGCCTGGTCCATGTCACTGCTGCGGGGGGCGATGCTGCAGGCGGCCAGGTGCGTCGTCTGCTCCAGGCTCGGAAACCGGCCGCGGAGCGCTGCTGGCAGGGGTGCGGTGGCAGCGTTCATCGCGGGCCCTGCCGGCTCTGGCGGCCCCGCGGGCTGGACTCGGTCAGCTCGCTACGTGCCTCCCACAAAGTGGGGAAGCGGCGATGGGAGATGAGGCGAGTCAGGCTGTCGACCGGGGTGTTGCGGGTACCGAGTACACCGTGGCCAATGATGCGGGTGGCGACGGTGTAGTGCTCAGTACGCCACAACGCGATCTGCTCATCGAGGGACACCAGCGTCTCGGCGAGCCGGTACAGCGGGTCGGAGGGCTCGCCGCGGTGAAGGTCAACCGGCGTGAGGTCGAGGGAGGCGAGCATCCGGCTGAAGGCGATGTCGAGTTCGGTGGTGGCGTCGCGCAGATGCTTCCAACCGGGTGACTCAAAGCCGGAGCCGTTGCCCAAGGCGCTGCGGAAGGCGGCGAACCGCGCCGGGTGCAGGTGCCGGAGGATGTGCAGCTGCTCGGTGACCAGCCGCAGGCTCAGCGCCGCTCGCTGGATGAGCATGTCGGCCGCGCCGGGCTGGTCAGCGGCGATGTGCTGGAGCGCGCGCGCCAGGTCGTCGTGGATCAGCTTGAACCACAGCTCGGAGGCTTGATGGACGACCTGGAACAGAAGCTCGTCGGGGTGGGCCCGCTCGGTGGGACCGCGTTGCAGTGACAGCAGTTCGTCGGTGCGCATGTAGCGGGCGTAGTCGGTGCGGCCCGGACCGGGCAGCACGGCGGGCAGAGATGTCATGGGCACGATGTGGTCCTCCGCGTTGATTGATTCGGCGCTGTCGCCGTGTGGCGGTGCCTGGGAGGTGTGCGCTGACCGGGTGCGAGGGTCAGGCGTGCCGCGAGGCCAGGGCGACGGCTGCCTCGTGTGGCATCGGCTCGGCATGAAGCGGCCTTGCCGCGCAGGACCGCGGGCATACACGGCGAGGCAGAGGTTGGTGTCGTAGGTGGCCCTCACGTCGTTGCGATGGGCGTCGACGCCGAGGGTCGTGTTGTTCGTGACGGGTGGTTCTTTCGTGAGCGGGTCGTTGGCGCCTGGTGGTCGCGTTCTTGCCGGGTCCATCACGTCGCTGGCGGGCAGGGAGTCCAGTACCGCGTACCACCCGTCGACGCGTCGGTAGGCAGCTTGCGGCTGGTCGCCGACCGGCGGTGCCCGGCGAGGAGGCGGCAGACGTGCGTGCGGGTGCGGAGCGGGGCTTGTCGTCGGCCCGTGCGCAGCCGATCAGGGCCAACACCGTGAGACTGAAAAGCACGAGCAGCTTGCCTGTAGCCCGGTGAAGAGGCGGGGCCGCGCGGTGTCGCCCGGTGGTGCCGACCGACACCAGTGCGGCGGTTGCCCGTTGTCGGTCGCGGTACCTCACATCCGCGGCGGGTTGAGTTACTCGAATCCTCATTCGTCGGCGATACCAATCTGGGGGCATAGCGCATCAACCCGACGCAGCAATACGGCGAGCCACAGACCCGCGTCCCTCCCCCGTTTGTCGAGGACCGGGTCCAACCGGCAACGAATCCACCACAACACCCACGCCTGTGTCCATGAATGCAACTAAAGCTAGCCGCATATCAGGCGATGCCAACAACCTTCCACAGACACGTTGAGCTGCTGGAACAGCCGCCGACATAGCAGTCTCCGACGAAGAGCGAACTAGTGCTTAAGTCCCGGAGGCGCTAGCGTCCAACCGGCATTAGCGGTCGCGGCAGCAGCGGAACTTGCCCCACCGCATGAGCATCCCCGAGATGGAGAGGTACGAGTTCGTGAATTCCTATGCACCCTGGAGGCGAGGACACCTGACTGCCGCAGCGGTCATTGCTTCAACTCTGACGGCCGTGGCGTTGTTGGCGTCACCTGCCTGGGCCGAGGCGACCCCACCGGCTGCCGCAGCCACGACCGTCGGCACCGATGAACCCACGCCGCAGCGATCCTCGGAGGAGACCAAGCCCTCTGCGGCGGCGGAGCCGGCAGTCACCGAAGCTCCCGATCCGACGAACCCGCCGCCCGAGCCGGATCCCACCACTCCCTCGCCCGATCCCACCCCTCCGCCAGGCCCCGATCCGAGCACCCCACCGACCGACTCCCCTCCCCCGCCGGAGCCGACCCCGACAAGCCCCCGGCCGTCAAACACACCGCCCCGAGGCGGGGACACCGGACCTCAGCCAGGCACAGGCACCGCGCACAGCGGCGGCGGACCGCAGGCTCCCCGCGCAGACTCAGGCCCTTCGCTGCCGGTCACGGGCGGCAGCGTCGCTCCGCTCGTCGGCACCGGAGGCGTGGCCCTGGTAGCCGGTGTGGGATTGCTGTTGGCCGGTCGCCGCAAGACCCGTTAAGCCGCGCTCGCATCATCTGCGACAGCAAGGAGTAGCCAATGAGGACGCCGCACCCGGACCGGGCAGTCTGGCCATCCTCGACCGAGGACGTCCCGGCAACCGCGCCCGGCCGGGTGCCTGCGCTCTCACCCGTACGCCCCACGGCGTCGCCCCCGCCCGACAACGGCATGGGCGCAACGGCGGACCCGCCGCGCCCCGACTGCCAACGTTCAGCTGCCTCTGCCCCTGGGCATGGCCGGCGCCGCCGGTGGGCGCGAGGAACTGCGGCACTCGCTCTGGCGGCTCTGCTAGCCGGCGCCACCATCGGATTCGGGCTCCAGCCATGGGTACTGCCTCAGGCCCGCCACACAGCGGCGGCAACCGCACCCACCCCACCCGCCGGGGCGTTGTTCTCCCAACGTCAGGCAGCCGTCAACCGGGCCCGCCTACCGACGCCCGAACTCGCCGACTTCGCCAGCCCGTGGCTCGGCATCGGAGGCTGCTCGACCGACGCCATCAGCGAGGCCCAACGCGGCAACGGCGAATCAGCCCGCACACGCTGCACAGCCGGCATCGTCACCAGCTACTGGATCACCTATCGCAACCTCACCGACAGGGATGCTGCCCACGCTCGATACCGCACCCAAGCGATGAGCACTCCGGGCCTGGCGGCAGGTGCGACGGCCCCGACGCAGCAGATCGCCGCCGGCCGAAGGGTCCAGTACATCGAGTACGCCTATCGAATTCCCTCAGGCGATCGAGCAGGTGTCGGCTCCGCCTGAAAACTGACCCCGTGGTTCCGGCTGAATTTTGACCCCTTCCGGAAGCATCGGGAGGTGCTGAGCGTGGAGGACTGGGCGGAGATCCGTCGGTTGCACCGGGCGGAGCGGATGGCGATCAAGGCCATCTGCCGTCGGCTGGGGGTGTCGCGGAACACGGTGCGCAAGGCCTTGGCCAGTCATGAGCCGCCTCGTTATCAGCGGGCGGCGAAGGGTTCGGCCGTGGACGCGGTCGAGCCGCAGATCAGGGCGTTGTTGGCGGAGTTCCCGGACATGCCGACGACGGTGATCATGGAGCGGGTCGGGTGGACCCGTGGCAAGACGGTGTTCGCCGATCGGGTGCAGCAGCTGCGGCCGTTGTTCCGCCGCCCTGACCCGGTTCAGCGGACGGAGTATCTGCCGGGAGAGCTGGCGCAGTGCGACCTGTGGTTCCCGCCGGCGGACGTGCCGTTGGGCTTCGGGCAGGTCGGCCGGCCGCCGGTGCTGGTGATGGTGTCGGGGTATTCGCGGTGGCTGTCAGCGGTGATGATTCCGACCAGGCAGTCGCCGGACCTGCTGGTCGGGCACTGGATGCTGATCTCCGGCTGGGGTCGGGTGCCCAAGGCGTTGGTGTGGGACAACGAGTCTGCGGTCGGGCAGTGGCGGGCCGGGCGGCCGCAGTTGACCGAGGCGATGAACGCCTTCCGCGGCACCCTCGGCATCAAGGTGATCCAGTGCCGGCCGGCGGACCCTGAGGCGAAGGGCCTGGTGGAGCGGGCCAACGGCTATCTGGAGACGTCGTTCCTGCCCGGTCGCCGCTTCGCCTCACCTCAGGACTTCAACGCGCAGCTCACCGACTGGCTGGTGCGGGCGAACAACCGCCAGCACCGGATGCTGGGCTGCCGCCCGCTGGACCGGTGGGACGCCGACCGGGCCGCGATGCTGCCATTGCCACCGGTTGCGCCGGTGGTCGGCTGGCGGCAGACCACCCGCCTGCCCCGCGATCATTACGTGCGCTTGGACGGCAACGACTACTCGGTGCACCCAGCGGTGGTCGGCCGGCGGGTCGAGGTCACCGCCGACTGCGACCACGTGACGGTGCTCTGCGACGGCCGACCCGCGGCCCGGCACGACCGCTGCTGGGCAAGCCATCAGAGCATCACCGATCCCGCCCACCGGCAAGCCGCCGCAGACCTGCGCGTCGCTGCCCAACACACCCCGACGACCGCCGTCGACGCCCAGGTCGAACGCCGGCCGTTGAGCGACTACGACCGCCTGTTCGGCCTGGACGTCGAGGTGGCTGCGTGATGGCCGCCAAGACCAGCCGCAACGTCGCCTCGGAGATCGCGTTCCTCACCCGCGCCCTCAAGGCGCCGTCTCTGGCTGCCTCAGTCGAGAGGTTGGCGGAACGGGCCAGGACCGAGTCCTGGACGCATGAGGAGTTCCTCGCCGCCTGCCTGCAACGCGAGGTCGCCGCCCGCGAAGCCCACGGCGGGGAAGGACGCATCCGGACAGCGAGATTTCCGGCCCGCAAGAGCCTGGAGGAGTTCGACTTCGAGCACCAACGCTCTCTGAAGCGGGAGACGATCGCTCACCTGGGAACCCTCGACTTCGTGGCGTCGAAGGAGAACGTCGTCTTCTTGGGCCCGCCCGGCACCGGCAAGACGCACCTGTCCATCGGCCTCGGGATCCGGGCCTGCCAGGCCGGGCATCGGGTCGCGTTCGCCACCGCAGCCCAGTGGGTGTCCCGCCTCGCTGATGCCCACCACGCCGGTCGGCTGCAGGACGAGCTGGTCAAACTCGGCCGGATCCCGCTGCTGATCGTCGACGAGGTCGGCTACATCCCCTTCGAAGCAGAAGCCGCGAACCTGTTCTTCCAACTGGTCTCCAACCGCTACGAACGAGCCTCACTGATCGTCACCAGCAACAAGCCCTTCGGAAGGTGGGGCGAAGTGTTCGGCGACGATGTCGTCGCCGCAGCCATGATCGACCGCCTCGTCCACCACGCCGAAGTGATCTCGATGAAGGGCGACAGCTACCGGCTCAAAGACCGCGACCTCGGCCGCGTTCCCGCAGCCACCAAGACCAACGACTGAACATCAACAACCAGCGAGGGGGTCAACATTCGGCCGGAACAGAGGGGTCAAAGTTCGGCCGGCGTTGACAGCAGGACACATCGTGGCCGCGATCTGGTGGAGCGACCCCACAAAACCGGTCGCAGGAGTCTTCACCTGCTACTGGAATGATCTGGCATCCTCGTGGACGCCGCTACGTGACCTGTGGACGCAGGCCGACACGGCACCCGGCCAGCGATAGCCGGCCATGATGCGCCGGGCCTGCACCCGGCCAACCGCTGGCCACCGAAGCGATCCCCCCTCCGCGACCTCAGCCGTTCCCACCGTCCCGGGCCGCCTAACCGCGCCTCCGCCAGTCCGCGCCCAAGCCCTTGGCAGCACCGGCGGTGGTGTGATGGTGGAACACGCCGCAGCAGACGACGACTGGACCCGCTATAACCCTGGCCGCATCGCCCCCGTCAACGCCGCGCCGGGCTGGACCGCAGACGCAAGACAGGGCAGCTCGCTCAACCCTGCCAGTGCGACGGTCCGGCCTACGCCAAGCGTGGCCGGGCTCGTTGCGTCAGTCGTCGATTGGGTGGTCGCCCTCGCCGCGGCGCGCCGCGTCTCGGATCATGCCAGCGGCTTCATCGTTGGAGCAGCCGGTGGCGCGGATAAATCGCCGGCAGCGACGCACACCTGGGTAACGACGGCGTTGCCGTCGTTACCCACGTACTCGCGGCCGGCTTGTCCAGCTGACGAGCTTTCGGTTGTGCGGCAACGGCTTGAGGCGTTCGCCGCGGACGTGGTCACCCGCTGGTGCGGTCGGATCAGCGGGTGAAGGGTGAGACGGGACGTCGCCGGCTCAGCCCTGCCCCGCAGCGGCGCGGCGCACCATCCGGCGCGCCTCGTCGCGGGGCACGCCCGTGGCGCGCAGCAGGTCGTTGGCGATGGTCCGCAGCTGGGACACGACGATGGTGCCGGAGAATCCCATGTCCTGGCGGCACGCCTCGCCGGCCTCCCGGACCGCCGCCAGCACCCGCTCCCGCGCGCCGACGGGCTCCCGGGCGGCCAGGAACTCGCGGTGCAGCATCCGGACCGCCTCGCCGTAGTGTTCGACGGCGGCGGGCAGGCCGGGTGGCACCGGCTCGTGGTCGCGCAGAGTGGTGCCGATGCGGCGGACCAGGGTGCGGCTGTTGCGGAAGGCCCGTTTCATGTGCTCGACGCCGTCCCGGTAGGCCGCCAGCCTCCGCCGGCGGCGCCAGCGCAGCGGCGAGTGTCGGGCCACCTCGTCGGCGGCGATGACGACTTCGTCGAGCCGGTTGAGTTCCGGCTCGGCGGCGCGCATCCGGTCGAGCAGTTCCTCGGCGGCGCGGGCGTCGCCGCGGGCCAGGGCCTGTGCGGAGGCGCTCATCTGTCTGGCGAATACGTCGAGCGCGGGGTCGACGACGCGCCGTAGCGTCCGCGTCGGGTTGAGCGGGACGATGACGAGCACGACCAGCAGTCCGATAGCTCCGCCGATCAGTGCGTTGATGGTCCGGGGCAGTTCCAGGTCGGGGTTGTTCGGGGTGACGGTGGCGACCAGCACGCCCGTAGCGCCGGCCTGGGCCATCAGGGCGCCAGTGCCGCGGACCACCGCTGCCACGGCGATCGCCACAAAGACGGTGGCACCGGTCTGCCACGGCCCGGTGCCCAGCAGGCCGATCAGCATGTCGCCCACGGCGATGCCGAGCACCACCCCGGCGATCAGCTCGACGGTGCGGCGGGCGTTGTTGCCGATAGCGGCGGCGATCACACCGACCGCGGCGGCCGGGGCGAAGGTTGAATCCTCGTTTCCCAGCAACTCCCTGGCTGCCACCCACGACAGTGCTGCGGCGAGGCCGGCCTGCACCGCGAGGATGAAGTACGTCTGCAACCGCCGGTATGCCTCCTGGCAGGCCCGACGCAGCCCGGAGTCCGCCTTGGTCGCTGGCTGTTCACACTCCGAGACCCGCATAGGCGCGGGTACCCGGCTCATCCGGCGCCGAACGTCAGACGGGATGGGCCATGGCGCCGGTCAGCGCGACGACACCGGGTAGCCGGGTGTCCTGGCGCAGGAACTGCACCACCACCGGCACGGGTGAGCGCAGCAGGCAGCCGTAGGGACGGTCGAGTCGGACCGCCTCCGGGTCGATCAGGTCGTTGACCCGCACGTGCCGGATCCGCCGGGCGCCGACCAGGATCCGGTACGGCCCGACGGGCTCGGCGTCCTCGTAGTAGACGTCCAGGCTGACCTCGGTGTCCTGATCCGTGGCGTTGAGCACGCACAGCTGGTCGAAGCTGGTGAACTCCGGTTCCGGGCCGTTGCCGGGGAACGGCACGCGCCCACCCGGGACCACCCACGTCCGCGCGCCGATCTGCGGCATCACGCCTCCTCCAGCAGCCGGGCCAGGTCCGGGCTGAGGAACACCCCGTCCGGGTCCAGTCGGCGACGCAACGCCTGGAAGTCGTCCCAGCGGGGATAGAGGGGCCGCAGGTCGCGGGCGGTCAGCCAGTGTCTCTTGCCCCAGTGCGGCCGGCCGCCGTACTGCCGGAAGACCGCCTCCATGTCCCGGAAGTACTCCTCGTGCGGCAGCGAGGTGTTCTGCAGGCAGGCGACGGTCACGGTCGGCCGGCCGTAGGCGTTGCTGAGCCAGATGTCGTCCGCGGCGACGCTGCGCACAAGCACCCGCCACCCGGCCACCCGGCGGTGCCGTTGCATGATGCGCCGCCGTACCTCCGCGAAGCAGGCCGGAAAGGCCTCCACCGGCAGCATGTACTCGATCTCCTCGAAGCGCAGCTCCCGGTGCCGGGGGATGGCCCGGTGGGTGGGGGCCACGTGGACCTCGCGGGGCTCGTCCACGGCCGCCGAGCCCGGTACCCGCGGCGCGTGCCACACCCGCTCGTCCGGCGTCTCGTCGACCCGGTTCATGACCCGGACCTGAGTCAGGTCGCTGCGGGGATACCAGTAGAAGTCCATGTTGCGGTTGGTGTGCTGCAACTCGGCCAGGTGCTCCAGGGTCCAGGCGACGGGCGCGCACCAGGACCGGCGGTGCAGCTGGTAGCGGGGCTGCACGGCCAGCGTGACCCGGGTGAGGACGCCGAGGGCGCCCAGCGAGAGCCGGGCCGCCGGCAGGAGCTCCGGGTTGCGGTCGGCGCTGACGTCCACCGTGTCGCCCGTGCCGGTGACCAACCGGACGCCGGCCACCTGCGTGGAGAGGTTGCCGAAGCCGAGGCCGGTGCCGTGGGTGCCGGTGGCGGTCGCGCCGGCGATCGACTGGTAGTCCACGTCCCCGAGGTTGTCCATCGCCAGCCCCGCGTCGTACAAGCCCTCACCCAACGCCCTGAGCTTGGTGCCGGCGCCGACCGTGGCGCGCACGCCGTCGTCGGCGATCACCCCAGCCAGCCGGTCGAGGCTGGCGAGGATCCCATCGGTACGCACCAGCGGGCTCGACGAGTGCCCAGAGCCCACCGGCCGCAACGTCGTCCCGGCCTCGCGGGCCCGCCACACCAACGCCCGCACCTCGTCCTCGTCCGCAGGCTCGGCATACTCCGCCGGGATGAACGACAGGCTGCCAGACCAGTTCACGAACTCTCGTTCCACGTCCCCTCCTCCTCCCACTGGACGCAATGGCTTACCCGCCGATACGACAGACAGTCACCCACATGATCTGCCGCCCGCGTGGCCCATGCCGGGGGCCGCCATGGATGAGTACCGTCGGCTGCTGACATGTCGAATTCGGTAACCTGTCGGGTGGGTAAGGGCTCCTCGGTCAAACCGAGGCCGACCGCTAGGTCGTGGCCGGCTGGCTCCTAGTACTCCAGCCGCAGCTGGTGGAGTCGGAGTCTTCGCTGGTAGTGGGCTGTTCTGGCGCGGTACTGGTGTCGGCGTCGCCATCGTGACCGTCGATGGATGTGGTCGAAGGGTCGGATGGTGGTCGATGACCTCGCCACCACCCCCGCGATCGTCATGGGCCGCCGGATGGACATCCTCGGCTGGTACCGCCTGGCAGCCGCCATGATCACCGACTTCGCCAAAGTTGCGGAAAAGCACCGCAACTATGTGCGTATCCTGTTCACCAATCCGGCCATGCGCACCCTCTACGCCGACTGGGAATCCGTCGCCAGAACTGCGGTCGCGCAACTGCGCATGCAAGCAGCGAAATACCCCGACGACCCCCGCCTGGCCGGGCTCGTCGAAGAACTGTCCGTGCGAGACCCCCAATTTCGCACCTGGTGGGCCGCCCGCACCGTCGCGAGCCTGACGACCGGCAGCAAAACCCTGATCCACCCCCACAATCGGCGAACTGGTTCTCGACTGGGACACCCTCGTCGAAGCCAACGACACGGAACAACAGCTCGTGATCTGGACCGCCCCACCCGGCAGCCCACCACGACGCCCTACGGTTCCTGGCCTCCTGGACCGACGAAACCCCCACTCCGAGACTCCATAAGCAGGAGGGCTAACCACTCTGTGACTTCCACCGCCGCGCCGATCGACGTTTTATGGCCAGACCCTCGGGTAGCACACCTGACAGCAAGCCTGCCCCGGGGACTGTAAGACGAACGGTGTAACTCCTGATCAAGGAGCAGCACCTGATGACGGATGTCGTGATCACCGGGTCGATATGTTGGCGAACGCGCAGGACTACCCACCGTCATAGTGGGTAGTCCTGCAGACCGATCGACCCAC
Organism: Micromonospora saelicesensis; assembly: GCF_900091575.1. Classification (GTDB taxonomy): domain Bacteria; phylum Actinomycetota; class Actinomycetes; order Mycobacteriales; family Micromonosporaceae; genus Micromonospora; species Micromonospora saelicesensis. The sequence continues at coordinate 257,860 of NZ_FMCR01000005.1, read as the reverse complement.
GGGTGGGAGAAGCCATGCCGGTCTACGGCTACCACGCCTCGCACGAGCAGTTCCCGCCGAGTGAGCTGCTGCGGCTGACGGAGAGCGCCGAAGAGGCCGGTTTTGGACGGGCGATGTGCTCGGACCACTTCGCGCCGTTCGGCGCCGAGCAGGGGCACTCCGGGTTCGCCTGGTCTTGGCTGGGTGCCGCGCTGGCCCGTACCGGCCTGCCGATGGGTGTGGTCAACGCTCCCGGTCAGCGGTACCACCCGGCGGTCGTGGCGCAGGCCGCCGCGACGCTGGCGGAGATGTTCCCGGGCCGGTTCTGGCTGGCGGTGGGCAGCGGGCAGGCACTCAACGAGCACATCACCGGGGATCGGTGGCCGAGTAAGTCGGAACGCAACGCCCGGTTGTGGGAGTGCGTGGAGGTGATCCGCCGGCTGTTCGCCGGCGAGTGCGTGACGCATCGTGGGCTGGTGACCGTGGACCGGGCGCTGCTGTGGTCGCGACCGGCGCAACCGCCTGCGGTGTACGCGGCGGCGGTGACTCCGGAGACTGCCGGCTGGGCCGGGTCGTGGGCGGACGGGCTGATCACCATCAACCAGGGCGTCGACGCGGTACGGCGGGTGCTCGCGGCGTACCGGGACGCCGGTGGGCGGGGGCCGGTGCTGTTGCAGGTGCACCTGTCCTGGGCCGTCGACGAGGACACGGCGCTGCGGGTGGCGCACGAGCAGTGGCGCGCCGCGATCCTGGGCAGCGACGTCGGCTGGGATTTGGTCACCCCGGCGGACTTCGCCGAGGCGACCGCGTATGTCCGGCCGGAGGACATGCGGCGGCACGTGCTCGTGTCCGGCGATCCGGCACGCCACGCGTACTGGCTGCGCGAATACGCCGACCTCGGCGTCGACGAGATCTACCTGCACCACGTCGGGCGCGACCAGGACCGCTTCCTCGACGTGTTCGGTACCCGGGTGCTGCCGGAACTGGCATGAGCTTTTCACCTATCGACTCGTACGCCTTCCTGTCCGACACCCACACCACCGCATTGGTGGGACCGGACGGCACCGTCGAGTGGATGTGCGTACCCGATGCGGCAGGCGACGCGGTCCTGGCCCGGCTGCTGGACCGCGACGTCGGGGGCCGGTTCTCCCTCGCCGTCGCCGGCTGCCCGGTGCCGGCCCGCCGCTACCCGCCCGGCACCCTGGTGCTGGAGAACCGGTGGGAGGGCCCGGACGGCACGGCGGTCGGCCAGGACATGCTGGCCATCGCGCCTGGCGACGCAGCTCAACCGATCAGGGCGGAGCACGTGCTGCTGCGCCGGGTGCGCGCCGAAGCAGGTGTGGTCCGGCTACGGGTGGAGCTGACCCCGCGCCCCGGCTTCGGCAAGCATCCGGTGCGGTGGGAACGCTGCGGCGACAGCTGGCACGCGCGGGGCACACCGCTGCGAGTGATCACGGACCTGCCTACGTCGGTGGCCGATGGGACCTTGATCGGCGAGGCGGAGCTGCGGGCCGGACAGAGCGTCACGCTCCTGTTCGGCTATGCCGACACTGTCCCCCCTCTCGCCGCCGCCGACGGGCTGTCCGCCCGGACCAGCGCCACCTGGCGGGACTGGTCGGCGCGCAGCACCTACACCGGCTTCGCCGCGGAGGCGGTGCGGCACAGCGCCCTGGTGCTGCGCGGTCTGTCGTACGACAGGACCGGCGCGCTGCTGGCCGCTGCGACCACCTCGCTGCCGGAAGAGGTCGGCGGGGTACGCAACTGGGACTACCGCTACACCTGGCACCGCGACGCAGCCCTGCTGCTGCTCGCCCTGTTCCGCCTCGGCCACGTGGAGGAAGGCCGCCGCTACATGCAATTCCTGCTCAAGTTGTGCGCTGACGAGCAGCCGCTTCCTCCGTTGACCGGCATCCACGGCCGGACAGACGAGGAACGGCAACTGCCACACCTGTCCGGCTACGCCCACAGCCGACCCGTTCGGATCGGCAACGCCGCCGCCGAACAGACCCAGTTCGACACCTACGGGCACGTCCTCGACGCGGCCCTGGCCTACCAGCAGCTCACCGGCGAACTGGCGAGCGACCAGTGGAAGCTGCTGCGGCGACACGTCGACACCATGGCCCAGCGGTGGCACGAACCCGACCACGGCCCTTGGGAGATCCGCGGTCCCTGCCGGCACTACGTCGCCTCCAAGATGATGACCTGGGTCTGCCTCGACCGGGGAATCCGCCTCGCCGAACTGCTCCACGACCGGGACGCACCGGTGTCGCGGTGGCAGCAGGCACGCGACACACTGCACGCCGAGATCCTCGACCGGGGCTACGACGAGCGGGTCGGCGCCTTCGTCATCGCGTACGATTCGACCGACCTGGACGCCGCGCTGCTGCGTATGCCGCTGGTCGGATTCCTGCCCGGCGACGATCCGCGGGTGGTCTCCACCATCGAGCGGATCCGCGAGGACCTCACCATCGCACCGGCCCTCATCCGCCGATACAAGATCGACGATGGCCTACCCGGTGAAGAGGGCGCGTTCCTGCTGAGCTGTTTCGAACTGGTCTCCGCCCTTGCGCTGGCCAAACAGCACACCGAAGCCCGGCGCCTCTTCGACCAACTCACGAACTATGCCGGACCCCTCGGGCTGCACCCCGAGGAACGTGACGCCGACGCAGCCGCACTGGGCAACCACCCGCAGGCGTTCACCCACCTCGCCCTCATCGAGGCGGCCATGAACCTGGACGCGATCGGCGATCGCGACGCCCTCCACGCTTGGGCCGAACGCCACACAGCCCGAGCCGACCCAACTCGAAGTCAGGTAAAAAGCTCATCTGACTGTGAGGCTGGCCGGGTCGGCCCTCAAGTCATGGACTGATGGTCGGTAGTAGTGGACGTGATCCTACCTCTGAGCGGCTTTGCGCCTTTGAGTGGCTTTGTCCGTCCGCTGCTGCCGGCACCCGGCCCGGCGGAAGACGTTTGGCCTGATCGGGAGCTTGACCGCGCCGGTGAAGCCGAAATGGCCGAACGGGGCTGAGTCGATCGCAGGGGGATGCGGCCTCCTGGGCGGGTGCGGCAGCGGTGGGAGGCGACTGCCTCGGATACGGCGTCGAGGTCGTCGGTGGTGGTGTAGGCGTGGGTGGCCAGGCGCAGGACGCCAGTGCGGGGTGCGGCGATGACGCCGCGGTGTCCGAGCCAGGCCGCCATGGCCTCCGCGTGTGGCTCGACGAGCGCCAGGTGCGGGCCTTGCGTGTCGACGTCGGCGGCCAGGCGCACAATCTCCATGGACAGGCCGGCGACGGCGGCGTAGACGGCGGCGACAGCGGGTGTGCCGGTCTCGTAGCGGCGGGCGTGTGGCGGGAAGTCCAGGACGGTGGCGCGGTGGGCGTGGGGGTCGGCGCGGCCGAGCCAGCCGGTGAGGGTCGGCCGTGGTCCGTCGGGGTTGCGGACGTAGAGGAAGGCCAGCCGGGGGAGCCCGAGCAGGTACTTGCCGGTGCCGGTGACGAGGTAGTCGCAGTGCAGGGCGTCGACTTCGAGGGGCATCACGCCGGCGGCCTGGTAGGCGTCGACGAACACGGCTGCGCCGGTGGCGTGCGCGGTGTCGGCGATACGGGCCACGTCGAGGCGCCGGGAGTCTCGGTAGGTCCCACCCGGGGGACTCGAAGCCTGAGCCGTTGCCCAGTGCCGTGCGGATGACGGCGAACCGGGCCGGCGGCAGAGACCTCAGCATGTGTAGCTGCTCGGTGGTCAGGCGCAGCGTTTCCGCGGCGCGATGCAGGAGCAGTTCGGCTGCGGACGGCCGGTCCGCGTCGAGGTGCGCCAGGGCCCGCAACAGGTGGGATCGGGTGAGCTTCAGCCACAGCTCGGTGCTCTGGTGCACGATCTGGAACAGCAGCTCGTCGGCGTGCACCCACTCCCCCGGCCCTCGTTGTAGGGACAGCAGGTCGTCGGTACGCATGTAGCGGGCGTAGTCGGTGTCACCGGATCCCGGCAGCACAGCGGGCAGAGGGGACGTAGGCATAGGGGTCTCCAAGGGCGTTCGGGCAACTGCCCGGGTGGCTATCGCGTCGGCAGAGGCGTGCCGGTGGCACATGCCGGGTCAGGTGCGCAGGGCGGCGAGCGTGGAGGCCGCTACGGCGCGCACTCGGGCAGGCAGATCCCCGCGCAGGACCGTCCCGGGACGCAGCGGAGCGGCAGTGACAGTCAGGTAGAGATTCGCGTCATAGGCGCAGATGGCGAAGCCGCTGGCCCGGTCCACGTAGGCGTAGGCGGCGGACCCAAGGCCAATCACGTCCATGCTCGGCCCATCAGACTGCTGGGCCTGGCGCAGGCCCTCGTACAGGAGCCTGCCGGAGCCGGGCGCCCCGATGTCGGCACGTACCGTCACCACGATGCCGTTGGGCAGGCGACCCACCGTGGCAGTGCATGCCGTGCTGACGGTGCTGCCGGCCGCGCGGGAGTCGTCCTGTTGGCTTCCGACCGGACCGACGATCTCGGAGATCGGTGTGAGGGCTACCTTCGAGCACAGCGCGTCTACCGGGCGATACGGCGCTGCGGTCGACGCGCCTGCGGTGGGCGTCGTTGCCTCGGCCGTCCTGGTGGTGCCGGCGGTGTCGGAAGCGGTGGTCGCCGTGGTCGTGCCCGAAGCGTCTTGAACTCCGGGATGTTCGGTACAGCCCGTTGCCGCCAGGACCACGGCGACAAAGACGGCCATCGCCGCAACTGCGCGGTGCCGCGCAAAGAACGGGTACGCCTTACGGCGGTCACGGTATTGATTTAGGGCAGACAATGGGGGCAGGATCACAGGATCCACCTATCCCGGGGATACAGGGTAGTTGCCCGCGCGAATTAACCGGGCATGCTTTGACGCAGACCCGCTCCCCAGTCATCGGGACTGCGTCGTTAACGCAGCAAATTCAGCACAGCCCTGACCTCAGTGTCCACAGTTTCGGCTACCCCTAGCCACATTTACTGCCCTGTTGTAACACGCTCGTACAACACCTGAGCAGGGATGAAGCGCTCATCAGACGCACAATCGAAGAATGCGCCTTTCGGGGGCAGGCGATTCGCCCTGCTCGAAAGCACAAGCGCTACGGCGTGAACCTGCTCGACTTGAGGGCGACTTCCAGGATGGCGAGGGTCCGGAGGTCGGCCTAGCGGTCGCCGTTGAGCACCGAGCCGAACCGGTCGACCCCGCCCCGGGTCGGTAGCGCCACCACTTGAGCGGACAGCCTCGCCGCTCCTATCACGCCTGCGCGATGCGCACCGATGGCAGCCTGTGGCGCTGGGGCGACAACTCGTTCGGGCAGCTCGGCGACGGCACCACCACTCACCGGTCGACCCCGGCACAGGTGGCCCTGCCGGGCTGACCGCCACCGGTGGACGAACTGGGCCGTCGATCCGCGCCGCTGCCACGTCAGCGACGGCGCGGGCCGACGGCACCGCGCCATCGGCCGGTGTCGCGCAAGGAGGTTGGGGAGAGCAACCGCACATTGCCGGCACCGAACGCGGTCTCTCACGCGACGCCACCCAGTGCCTCAACCGAGCCGCGGAGCAGGCATGTGTACCCGCTGGCACCGGGCACCGAGCCCGAAGAAACACCATCGAGGTCGACGAGAACACCCCGCAGGCGGGGTACCTGCCAAACGTGGCACGAGCGGCAGGCCTACCCATCGCCGATAGGCAGGCTAATCAGGCCGGGGCGCGGGTGCGGACATCGGCGGCGTGGCCGAGGCCAGCTATTGCATGATCAAAGGACGGCCGCCGCCCGCCGGGTATTCGACAAGGACCCGGACTTGGCGCCTCTCACCGCCACAATCAGAGATCGATGGCGACGGCTCCCCGCATTGGCGAAGCCGTGGGGCCGTCGGCGTAGGGGTCCGGCTCGCCGAGTTCGGGGCGCCATTCGTTGAGCGGCACCAGACCCGGTTCGATCAGCGTCAGGTCGCCGAAGAGAGCAGCGAGTTGCGCGTCGGTGCGCAGCGTAATCTCGGTGGCGGCACGGGCTCGGAAGACGGCCTTGCCCTCAGACACGGTCGTGTTGTCGTACCGATCGGTCACGACGGCGCTGATGTGGGAGATGACCATCGCGCTACCGGGGGCGAGCCGCTCGCGGATCGGGGTGACGACGGAATCGATACGAAGTGAACCAGGCGCGGTCAAGTGTCCCCGCTTTGTCGCCGCGCCAGCGGATCCACAACCCGAGCGTCGTCCACCGCAACTCGCCGTCGGGGGCCCGGAACCCGAACTCGAGCCACCACACCCCGGTTTTCTCTCGGCCCGGCGTCCGGTTGTGGTGGCGGTCAGCCAGGTTGCCGGATCCCCGCTGCGACATGGACAGGGCCGCCGGGCTAGTGTCGCCGTCGATCATGGTGGGAAACCACTGCCCGCTGGTCAGCGACTTACCGGAGCCGTTGGGCCCGACGAGGGCGCACCAGCCGTTGTGGAACAGGAACTGCTCATCAACCCAGGCCCAGGAGTTGACGACGCCAGCGCGCACCGGCTGCCAGCGTCCGACTGCAGCGGGAAGGGCGTCAACGGTGAGAGCGTGCGTGGCGCCGAATCCCGCGTCGAACAGGGTGACGTTCGCGGGCTGATCAATGGACTTGCTCATGCTTGCCGTCCTGGTCGAAGAGAGCGTCGTCGGTCAGGGGTAGCTCGCCGCGGCGGTCGGGGGTAGCGACGCGCACCCGCCAGTGGCCGTGTGCGCCGGTGGTGGTCCAGGCGGGCGGCCGGTCGCTGGTTCGGATGAGGATCCCGGCGGCGACGAGGCTTGCGAGGGCTTCCTGGGTCAGAGTCTGGAGCGCGGCGTTCGATCGGAAGGACTTGGCCCACTCGGGCTGGTCTGCCTTGGCCTCGGCGATGACCGCCTGGCAGGCATCCTCGGTCAGCGGCTGCGGCGCCCCGCCGGTGTTCAGCCACTGCACGATAAGCAGGGCGGCTTGGCCCGGGATGGAGTGGGGTTGAGGGAAGTCGAGGTCCGTGCTGCGGCGGCCGGAATCGGCGGTCAGCCACAGATCTCGGCGCACCACGCAGGTCAGCCCGGCGACCATCGCGGCTTGAACAGCCTGGCGGCGGCCACCCGGCGAGGCGAGATAGGTGGCCTCGATGCCGTCGCCCCCGAGAGGCACTACGGCATCGTCTATCACCGCGCGGAGCGCGCGGTGCCGCCGCTGCAGGTCACGCTGGTTCTCCGAGGCGTGGTCGGGAAGGGCGGCCTGGTCCTCGCACAGCTTGGCGACGTGTGTGTGCGGCTGGCTCAGGTCGATCTGCAGTTGGGAGATGGCTGGCGCTGCCAGTAGATCGTTGAGTCGTTCAGGGTTACAGGTGATCACGATGTCGTTGCCGGCATCTGTGCCGGCGGCCGTCAACGGGCCGTCGCTGGTGATGAAGCCCCACTCGCGCAGCAGCTCACACGCGTCGACGAACGCTCGCCGGTGTTGCTCGGCCTTGGCACGCGGCTCTCCGGCCTGTGTGACGACCTGGAACGCCGGTAGCCTGCCGGCGCCGGATTCTGCCGCGCACGTGCGGATCACTTCTCGCTGCAGATCGCCGAAGGTGATCTCGGGACGCCGCCAGAGCTGTTCAGCGATCAGGCACAGCAGAGTGAGCACCAGCACGGATACCTTGCCTGCGCCTTCGCGCGGCAGGCAGCTGCGGTCCTGCGGCGGTTGGTGACGCCGTTTGAAGAGCCGCACGTACCGCCCGAGGTTGGAAATCCTTACCCGCCATCCCAGGGTCGCGTGGAACCACTGCCGCAGGTCGTCCTCGCGGGCCCGGGCTGCTCGGAACAATTCCGGTTCCGTCTCCTCGGTCAGGAAGGGCTTTCGCAGAAGCGCCGGGATGACCGGCGCGAGGTTGGCCAGTCTGTCCTCACGGGGCTCAAGAAGGAACTCGTCGAGGGCGGTCATCGATGCGACCTGGTCGAATCGGCGACGACGGGAGAGATCTCGATCCAGACGTCGGGCGCGGTGAGGCTGCCCTCGGCGGTCTGGACGGTGGTCACCCTGCCGATACGGCCTGGTTTGAGTCGCATGCGGCACCGCAAGGTGAGCGCTTCCCCGTACCCTAGGTCGGCGTCGTAGCTGTCCATGGCTTCCTCCAGCAGGTCGATCAGTACCTGCAAATGGGCGCTGTCGATGCCAGCGAAGTGGGTCAGGCCCACTTGGCCCGGCGTTAACAGGCCTTCGGACAGCTCGGCGAGCCTGGCCATCTCTGCCAGGGCAGCCTGCTCCTCCGCCTCGCGCGACAGCGCCAGGTTTTCCATCCGGTGGGCGGTCCGTGGCGTCGATGTGCTGGGGGCGCGACTGCGGAGGCTCACAGAAACGTTGACGCTGGGCCCGGCGGCGACGGTGACTGCCGGCAGGATGTCGTCGTCCTCATGAGGGACCTTCGGGTGTTGGGCTGCCCACATCCCGGTGGCGGCGGCGAAAACGGCGTAGGCGTCGGCGTCGGCGCCTTGGGCGTGGATCATCAGCGCCAGCTGCCGGAAGTCCGCCGCGAGATCGCTGGTGCGGTTGGAGGCATGGTAGCGGCGGGTGATGGCCGAGAGCAGGGCATCGATTGCATACATGGCCGAGTCGATGATCTTGTCGATGTTGCCGCCGGGCGTGAACCACGCGTCGAGGCTCTCCAAGTGCGTCACAGCGTCGTCGATCCACGCCGCCGTGTCGCCCATTTCGACGGCGCCCGCGCCGGATGCGCCTGTTTCAGCGATAACGGCGTAGCCTTCCACCCGGATAGCCTCGAGGCTGCGCCTCAACGGCGCGAGCGCTGTCTGAGTGTGCTGCACGAACTGCCGCAGCACCACCATGATGCGCGTCCGGCTCTCGCCGAAGACCTCATCGTCGGTGACGTCATGCTGATTCAGCATGCGCATCGCCTCGTAGTAGTCGCCGGCTGCGTTGAGCAGCTGACCGACCTGCGACCGCACGGCGGCGATGTCCAGGGCGACCCGCATGGGCTCCTTGTCGAGGTGAAGGAGGAGCTGACGTAGCGTGTCCTGGATTGAGTCGATTAGCCGCGGGGGCAGCGCAAGCACCCGATCGAGGTCGTTGATCGCGTCGCGGACCGACCGGACAATGATGCGGCCCTTCTTGCTCAACGCCCACGCCTCCTGACGGCGGTGGCCGTCGCGGAGGTCCTCTCGCGATGCCGTTGGGCTCAAGAACGGCAGTACCAGACGCATCTGGACCAGCTCATCGAGCCGGCTTCGGAGAAGGTCGGCGGGCATAGGCTCGCCGTAGCCATCCCGCGTCATCTGCTCCGCGATGTCGCGCATCGTTGACAGCGGCGCAGTGCCGCTCAATCGCAGCAAAGCGGAGAGAACAGCGGCGTAGTCCTCGCGGGCGTTACCCAGCGGTTCGCCGACGAACCGCCACATGTCCGGCTCGATAGCCCGCCACCAATCGGTTCGCATCATCCTCCCTTCTCGCGCGACCATCAATGCAGTGGATGCTTACAGATGGGTGCGACAAAATCCGCCCTTCGTACATTTGTTCGGCAAGAGTGGATCACGCAGCCTGAATCGGCGACAATGTCGTAGCGCTCTGGCATCGCTCGACCTGGCAGGAATCGAGCAGCTCGGCGAGAGCCTTGGTTAGGTCGTGCAGGGGCTGGCACCGTCGGTGATGACTCGATCCTCTTCTTCCCTCCGGCGATGTAAACGGGAGAGCCGGGCAGCGCACGCCGTTGGGCCGGCCTGGGCGAATGGCGCGGGCGGTTGCGGTACTACGACTTGGAGGTCGAGGTCCGAGGCCGGGCCAGTCGCTCGACCTCGGCGGGCAACGGTCTGCCTTCCCTGTGCGGCCGATCCTGACCCAGGTGTCCGTTGGCTGGCCGCAGAGCGGCGATGGGCAGGGCCAGCGGTGGGATCGCGCGGACGGCGGTTCGCGGAGATCGTCTTCGCTGTGGTGCTTCGGCCGCGATAGTTGATCGGTCTGCCCGACGGGGCGCGAAGGCAGGCTGACGGGGCCTCCGGTAGGGCCATCCAGTCACGGCTGCGTTGAGGGGAGGGCGGCGCGGGTGCGCGGAGTCGTTACGGCGCCGGGTTGTTGAGCCTTTCGAGTAGGGCGAGTGTGTGCGGCTCGTGCGCGAAGCGGCTGGCCAGCGTCGTAGCGGTGGCTCGGGCTTGCGGCGTATTGTCGAAACGTAGGTGCAGGTCGACCCAGGCGGAGACGATGCCTGGATCGGTCACGTCGGGTCGCAGATGGCGGTACGACGTCCACGCCGCGTCCCACCGGTTCTGGTTGAGCTGAGAGATGATCAACGCCCATGCGTGATCACGGTTCGTGGGTTCGTCTTTGAGTGCTGCCCGGCAGCACGCTTCTACGCCAGCCCAGTCGTTCCGCGTGGCTCTGCGCTCTATGAGGCGGCGATGCAGGGCTTTGCGGTGCTCGGTTGCGAGTTCGCCGGTGGCGAGGAGATCCTTGGCGCATTCGTCGGCGGCGTCGAGGTCGCCTCGGATAGCCAGGATGTTGACTTTCTCCTGGAGCGCCTGGAGCGCCCCGTATCCTGTCCAGGTTTCTTCGCACACGGCGAGGGCCTCGTCGTAGCGTCCTGCCTCACGAAGGATCTCGATCAGCAACTCTCCCGCAGCGGGTGACCAGGCAGACCGCAGCAGCGTGACAGCTCCGTCGTGGTCACCGCTAGCAGCGGCGTTGCGTGCGGTGTAAGCGACACGGTCGCCGTCGTCGAGATTCGCCAACACCGCCACCCGGTCGAGGTCCGTTGCATCGAGGGCGCCTCTGGAGGCGAGTTGGTTCAGGCAGATCCTCGCCGCGAGCGGGGTGTCCGCATTGTCGAGCGCGATCCGCCACATGGCGACCGTAGCCGTGGCGGGTTGACGCGGGTCCGCAGCGAGCGCGCGGATCAGTGGCTCGGCGGGTGTGCCGCGCATGGCGTCGCCGAACCGGACGGCGCGAATGCGGTCGTCCAGGGCAATGCTGGCTTGGGCGCCCACGATCGCGACGACGGGGTCGCTCGCTTCGCGGTCGTTTGCTTGGCCGCCGAATGCGGTGGGCGTGGCCAGTTCGATGACCTCCATGAACGCGCCGACGAGCATGCGCTCCTGTACGAGAAGGCGGTGCACGGTCTCGCTGGGTCCAGCCCATCGCCGTAGGTCGTCCCGGACGGACGTGGCGAGCGCTACCACCTCCTGCTGGTCTTGAAACGGTAGCGTCGTGGCGCCGCGCAGCAGGCGCTCCATGAGCGCCCTGGCCCGGCCGAGCCTGCCACCGGTGCTGGTCGGTTGCCGTTCGCAGACGCGGTCATACAGGGCCAGCGCTTGGTCGAAGTCGCCCCGGCCGGCAGCGCGCTCCGCGAGGAACAACAGGCAGGTGGGCTCCGCATCGAGCTCACCGTCAGACCGATCGATTAGTAGCTTCTCCAGCAGGTCTTCCCTGCCTGATTCATCGGCTTCGAGGGCGCAGACGGCGACGTCCATGAGCAGGTTTGTCCCTGCCCGTTGCGGGCCCTGGACGGGACGGAGAAGGCCGGCGGCTTGGCTCCTGTCCCCGACAGTGATGGCCATGATCGCCGCGATGCCACGCAGCCGCGGCTGGTTGTCCGGATCCCGTTCGGCCGCCAGCGCGAACGCTTCCATTGCCAGGTCCTGGTGGCCGTGGTCGTTGGCATACGCCCCGACGGTCGCAAGCCGCGCCACTGTCGCGTGAACCCAGCCCCGGCTCGCGGCAAGGAGCGGCTCCACGACCGCCCTCGGGTCATCGCGGCCTCCGCTGAGCATCCGCGCGAGACGCCGCGCACCATCGGGGTCGACCTGGCTGAGAGCCGACAGCATCTCCACCGTGGAAGGTGGCAGCAGCGGCAGAACCTCCGCGACAGGATCCGGGTTGGCCGAAGGAGCGGCGAACGCGATGTCACGCAGGGTGTCACGCGATGACGCGTCGAGTACGTTCGCGGACGGCACCTCGATCGACCAGCCGCGGTCGGTCTCGCGCACCGCGTCGGCGGTAATCTGAACCCAGTAGCCGACTCGGGTCTCCGGGTCGACGATGACGAGCACCACGGGCATCAGGTTGGCCAGCCAGTACGTGAGGTGCCGAGGCTCTCCAGTAAAGCGCCAGCCGATCCGCGTCCTGCGTTTGAAGAACGTGGGCCCGCATTTAATCTGAACGGCTATGTACCGGCCGGTGGGGTTTGTGGTCAGACCATCGACCTCGACATGAGCATCGATACCCTGATCCGCCTCGCGCTGCTCCCGAAACGCCCAGGTCAGATTGGTGAACGCGAGTTGCACCTCGGCAACGCCGCGGCGCTCCATTCCCAACGACGACGTCTTCACCCTGCAACCCCATCCGCCTCGTTGCCAGCCGTGCGCGCCTGCCCGGCTGCCACCGTTTGCCTCGTCGACTTCACCGCCCCGTTCACACGGGCCGCCTCCGTCACCGTCTCGGTTACCAGGCCGAGGCCGCCATCACCGCCCGTCCTCGGAGCCCGCACATGCCACTTCCATACGGCTGGGATGGAAGCTCCGCAGCTCAAGTGCCGGTCGACCCTCACCCGAACCGAACCATCGCTGGGCCGGCATTCGCGTGCCCGGTGAGGTAACTCAGTCGTCTTGGTCGATGTCGGGGTCGAACTGGACGAGCCATTCCACGTCGCCGTTCGCCTCGGTGGCGACCAACCCGGAGACGAGCCAGATCAGGGCGGGAAGGAACGCGTCGCCGAGCCGGTCGAGTGCCTCGTTGACGGTCACCGTCGGTGCCAGAGGGCTACCGAGAAGACCCGCGAGTTGGAATGCCTGATCGGCGGGTTCGTCGTCAAGGTTCTGGCGGATCCACCCCAGCGCGGGGCCGGCGAGGTCAGTGGTCGCGGTTGCCTTCGCGCTGGTCAGCCAGGTCATCAGAACGGCGGTCAGGGTGGTGGCGGCGAGACCGGCGGCGTCGGGATCGTCGGCGTGGTCGAGGGCTTCCCCAATCCGCCAGGCGGGTTCCTCCATACCGCTGGTGATCGTCTCGTCGATCAGGTCCCGAAGCCCGTCCGCGGAGAGCTCGACCGTCGCCGCGAGGTCAATATCCTCGACGTCGCCCCGATGGCGGGTCACGGCGTCGGCGTAGGCCTGTACCTCGGCGGCGCTGAACAGGTGCTGGTTCTCCTCCGTGACGAGGTAGCCGACCTCCCGCCAGGCATGGATCGGGGCCGGGTCCACCCCCGCGTCCTCGGCGGCCTTGAGCATGTGGTCCACGGCGTCATCGAAGTTCCGCTGGCTCAACGGGGTCGGCTCGTCAGCGTCCGGGTCGAAGAACACCGGATCTTTCGGTCCCGGCTCGCGGCCGAACTTCTCCCGGAACGCCGCGAACTGCGCCTGGAACCCCTCACGCAACTCCGTACCCGTCTCGGACCCCGCGTCCCACGTCAACGTGGCAGCGCCGTCCGCGCCGACGGTGCGCTGCACGAACCGGGGGTCCCCCATCCGGTCGAGGACCAGACGGGCATGCTGTTCGTGGAACTCTTCCTGCCGAGCCACGTCTTGCCGCTGCTGCAGGCGTGCGCGTTGCTGCGCGGCGCGACGCTGGCGAGGTGTGCGCTTTTTCGGCATAACCCGCTCCTCCCGCCACCCCTTCGACGGGCGACCTGGGGCATTATCCCTCTGCGACAGTCCGATCCGGCTCCGCGACACAGGCCCGTTCGGGCGCGCCTGCCTTACCTGGCTCGGCGACCAGATCCGCCCTGTGGACAGCTTCCGGGTTGCCCACGCACCGGCCGGCTATCGTGCGGATGGAGGGCCACCACAGGAGGACGCGTGCGTCGGACGATCAAGTTCCAGGAAGCGGTCGAGCGGCTGCGCGAGGAAGGCCGCCGTCAAGGCCTGGACATCTCGGCGGTCACCGCCCAGGACATCCTCGCCGACCTTGTCAACACCACCGCCGCCACTCTCGGCATCCGCGCAGAGACCTACGTACGGTCCCACCTTCCTAACGTCGACCCCGCCGACCTCGTGACCCGTCTCAAGCAGGCGGACGACGCGCAGAAACGCGAAGTGGCCGACGCTTCCCCCGCGGTGATCAAGCTGGAGGACACCGGCCGGCTCATCGCGTCGCTCGCCCAAGCGGTGCGATGCGTCAGCCTCAACCACGACCGGCTAACAACAGGACGCCGCGACAAGTGGGAGGCCGTCGGCGTCCTCGACGACGCCAGCAACTGCCTGACCCTGCTCGGCGAAGCCGTGAGCAACAGCCACACCACCGCCCAGGGCACCGCCGTGCTCTGGAGCGACGAAAGCGTCGTGTACGCACGACGCGCTCTCACCCAGACCATCACCAACATCCGCGACGGCGGCTGGACCTTCGCCCACGGCCCGCAACTCGACGCCGACGTCGCCACCCGCATGAACGCCGACCTGAAGATCCTCCCGCCGGAGTGAACACGCCGCCAGCTTCAGATAATGCGACGACCGGCACCGCTCCCGACGCATTCCGCGATACCGGACTGGCGTTCTTGCTATGACCTCGGTCGCCGCACCCGAACCATCCGGTCCATCAGGCGCTCCCCTGCACGCTGAACGCCGACGGGCCGTTTGCTTGGTGACGGCGCTTGACGGCCAGCGCAGGGGAACCCCGATGGGGTTGATCCGAATCGCACAGGCGCCGGCGTGGGGCCGCCCTTGGGGTTGTCCTGCGCCGATGGCCAGGTCTACCGTGACGGCATCGTTGGGCAGGGCGGCTCCCCCCCGTGGTCGCCCTGCCCCACGTAAACAAGCCGGGATGCGCCAGGCGCCGGCCACGTCTCGAAGACACGCGCAGACCGTGCCCCATTCACCCGTTTAGCACATCCGTTCTAAGTTCGCGATATCGTCCTGGGATGACCGCTCCTGACGTGCCACCTGATCCGGTGTCGTTGACTGCCCGGCAACGGCAGATCCTCGACGTGATCCGTGGCTGGGTGCAGCGGCACGGCTACCCGCCGACGGTGCGGGAGATCGGTGCGGCCGTCGGGCTCGGTTCCCCCTCCTCGGTGGCGCATCACCTGAAGACCCTCACCCACCACGGCCTGATCCGACGGGCTCCTGGCGGGCCGCGAGCGGTCGACGCCCGCCCCATGCTCGGCCACGACCCGCCGGTGAAGTCGGAAGCCCCGCGCGGAACCGCCGTGCCTCTACTGGGAGCCATCGCCGCCGGAACGCCGATCCTCGCCGAGGAACTGGTGGAGGAGGTGCTGTCCCTGCCCGCCGAGCTGGTCGGCCGGGGCACGCTGTTCGCGCTACGGGTACGAGGCGACTCCATGATCGAAGCGGCCATCGCCGACGGCGACATCATCGTGGTACGGCAGCAGGCGGTCGCCGACAACGGCGACCTCGTCGCCGCAATGCTCGACGGGGAAGCCACCGTCAAGCAGTACCGAACCCGCGACGGCCGCGCCGAACTCGTCCCCCGCAACCCCCGCTACCCGGTACTGCCCGGCGATCACGCGACGATCCTCGGCAAGGTCATCTGCGTCCTGCACCGCCCGTGATCCCGACGATCGCCGCCACGACCTACCGCCGGCAGCACGGTGGCTCGCCTGGGCTTACTGCTCAGCCAGGTCCGGGCGCCACATCGTGATCTCATCGTCGAGGTCGCCGCTGCGGATGTCGTTCAAGGCGGCCATGTATCCAACCTCAGTGGCGTCGATAAGCATCCTCAGGACCTCGGTCGGTGCGTCCTGGTAGCCGTAAGCCGACCACACGTTGGCCATCGCCTCGTAGGCCCGCCGCACGTCACCCTCGTCCTGCGCGGTACTGCCGTGCAAGTTCGCCACAGCATCGGACCAGCCGGTCACATCACGCTCCGAATAGGACATAAAGAAAGTATGCCCGACGCGATCCCTGCTGCGGGGGGCTCGCTGGCAGCAGCGGACAAGCCCTACCGCCGTGGCCGAACCGGGCTGTTGCCAGGTCTTGCTCGCCCGGCCGCCCGGTGTGAGGGATACCCGCCGGTGTCGAGCTGAGCGAGTTCGCCGTCGATGTCGACCGAGTAGATGCCGTAGAAGTGCACCTTCTCGTGGTGGATCGGCCAGCGGGTCCCGACGAGGGACCGGCCCCGGCAGTATTGTCCGCCATGACGACCGTTCTGTATCCAGTGGTCGTTGTTGCGGTCTGGACAGCACCTGGTGGCATTCCTGTTCCTGTGGATGGCCGGTGGCACCGTCCCTGATGCCTGAGAGGCGGCCGCCAACCAACGACGGTGGTCGTGGGTCGACTCCCGCCGATACCACTCCCGGTGCTGATTCCCGGCCATCCGCCAGATGCACGAAGGGCCCGCATGAGCGGGCCCTAAGGCGGCTGCGGGATCCCCGAGAGGGCCTCCTGCACCAACCAGGCTAGCAGCAGTTTTTGCATCACATACAAACTTCCCGTATCCGACCACTGGCTGGCTGCCGTGCTGGCGAAGCACCCGCACTGGCCTGCGGAAATTGGCTACGGGGCCAGGCAAAGCGACCGTGTCCGGTCACCGGTGCCGAATGATGTTGTGGAACAGGGTCATCGCGCCACCGGCGGCCGCGCCGCCAGCGAGGACGGCGGCGGCCAGCAGTTGCTCGGCCAGGTGAGTCAGAACACCGGCCGCCACGCCGGTCAGGACGGCGAGCAGGAGCACCACGGCGGCGCTTCACGGGGCGAAGTGGGCGGTCGACGAGGAGGCGATCACACACTAAGCAGCCTCGGTGTCGCATGACGCGGTCGACAGGTCAGCCACGGTGATCACCTGCGCCAGCAGCGGTGAGGCGGGCGGAGACGCTCGCCCTCGCACTTCAGCTTGCGCTGTACCCGGATGCCGAACTGTTCGTCCCGGCCGCTCACCCTCACGGCCACCCCTTAGGAGCGTCGGGGTTCTGCGCAAACACCGCGCCGACGGCTCGTTCGTCGTCGTTGAGCCGGCTCAGCATCCGGCCGACGTCGGCGGATCGTCCCATCCGCCGACGTCGGCCGGGACCTGCTGCTCCATCACGTTCACACCCGGGATGATGTCGATCAGGGGGACGGTTCGGCCATCGGGTTCGGGAGGACGGGGTTGTCGAGCGAGCCGATCAGTCGACCCTTGATCTGCCGGTCCCAAATCGGCCGGTGCACTTCGTGCTACTCATTGACCCGTAGCCGCATCACGGTCGGGAAGTCCGTATCGTCAAGTGGTTCGGTGCCGAGCCCAACCCGACTGACGCAGCCCGTGCGCTGGCTACCTGGATGAGGTCAGGTCGCATGGTCAAGGCTGAATCGCGGGCCTTGCGCTCTCCGTCCGTACCTGCCGCTCGTACTCGGCGTCCACGTCCTACCCAACGGAGTGACGACCAAGATGCAGGGCGAGACGGAACGTAGCGCCCCACTCACCGACTCGGTACCTCAGCAGTGCTCCGTCCTGAACGTAGAGATCGGCGAGTGAGCGTCGCAGCCAGGCGCGACAAACCGGCTCATCCTCGCCAAGGTCCTTGACGACCTCCGGCCTACCCATGAACTGTCCGTCGGTATTGGTAGACCTGGGTGTCATCGACGAAGCCGCCCAAACATCGGTTGCCGCGTGCCGATGATCGGATGAACATCACCGAACTCGGTGGGTGGAGGCGCGGACGCACCGATGATCGGGAGTTACCCGCCGTGGAGGGCCCGTTCTCGGTGACGACGGAGCGCCTCCTTGTCTGGCTGACTAGCGGATTCGATCGGCCGCCGCAGCAAGACTCCATCGAACTCTGCATACTCCGTATCCCTGAGCTTCGGATCTACCCGGACGTGGTTGCGGCCGTCGATCCAGATGAGCATCTTGTCGAAGAGGTTATGCAGGTCAGCGCGCAGCAGTAGGCCGTTGCTGACGTGGTCGCGACCGCCATGAGCGACTGGATCGATGTGCGCGGCCTGAAGCACGTGGCTGACTTCGCACCCGCTGATCGCGCACCGTCCACGGTAGGCCTTCATGAGCTCGGCCCGGAATGCCGGTTGGCCTTGCCGGTCCAGTACCTGCTGAAGTCGCCGTATGCGGGCCTCCGGCAGTACCTGTGGTCGCGGTGCCTGCAAGGCATCGAGCCAGTCCTGGATGCGGCTGATCTCATCCATGTCGAGCCTGCGTACGGTCCGCGGTGAAGAGGAGAGGATCCCGGGTGGCGTCGAGGCGGAGAGGAGGCGCCTGGTCGTCTGCGTATCCCACTGGATGTAGATCCGCCAGTGATTGCCGTCTTCTGACCAGCGAGGATCATCAGTGGCAATGCCGCGTGCGACGATCCGAGAGTAGGGGACGCCGGCGTACACCCAGATTGTGTCGCCGGCTCTCATCAGGCGGAAGCTGCTGCCCAGATGCCAATCGGCGATGCCGCCTGGACGGACGGCTCGAAACGTGTCGAGTACAGGCTCGTCGTACCCCCACTCTTCTGGGTCGTTCTCATTGACTGGGTAGACGAACTCGTTCAACGGCCGACCTGCATTCCCTGCCATCGGGGTGCTAACCCTCTGCACTTGTCGTCACCCCTTGGGGTGCCAGATGCGGCCTCACGGCGATCACTGTACGGCGCGGCCGGAGACGTACCTCCACACCGCATGGTCTAGCTCCCGAGGATCTACTTCAAGGCGATCGGCGGCACCCAGGTAACAGCTATGCAGATCGGCGTATGAGAGAGCCGGAACCCCGGCCTCGACAGCAAACGAACGAAGGTGAACGTCGACTGCCGTCGTCGACTTGCCAGCGAGGATGCAGAGGTAGTCTGCAGTCTTCGGGCCGACACCGTTTACCGAACGGAGTCCAATGACGTTCTCGGGGCTACTCAGGAAGACCGCAAGTTGATCGACGGTATTCACGCCATGGTCGGCCAGGTGGAGCGCAAGTCGATGGATGCGGTCTGGCTTCCTGCCGGGCCACTTGAGAACCTCACGTAGGCGGTCGGGGCCGCCGAACGCCAACAGACCGCTTGTTGTATCGGCCCCTGGCTGGTCGGAGCGAAATCGAAGCGCCCGGGCGTTAACCGTCTCGTATCGCATCCCAGCCTGCAGAATCGCATCGACGAGAATGGCGCCCATGTGGCCGTAGCTGTTGTGGGGGTGCGCCTCGATGGATAGATCCACATGTCGGGCGTGGTCAACTAGCGCCACGATGTGCGGCACGAGGCGGGCGGCAGGGCTAGACATCCCACAATCCTCGCGTATCGAGGCCACCCCGATGCGATGGGTACGCACGCGTCTACCGCCAGTCGGGTAACGGCCACTACCGCTGAACACCGGACGTGGATCACTTCCGGTTCGCGGCGATGGTCACCATGACGTCGTTGCTTGGTCCTCGATCACCTTCACTCATCGGTGATGTCCCAGGCTTCGCAGGCGTTCCCAACAACGTGATCCCTTTCCGCCGACTCAAAACCTTAGACCTGCGGCCACGGGCGGATCGCGGCGGCCATGGACAGCGACGCGGTGGTTCAGGTTAGCGGTAGACCCGATCACCTACCTGTTCCAGTGGCTGGTCCCCACATGGCGGCAGGGGGCACGCCCAGATCGGCGTACGATCGTGCCGAGAACAGTGCAGCTGACCAAGTACCGGCGGCGTAGGCGCGGGACGGACCGGATGTCGCAGCCCACAGCACTAGGGTGATCGGCCAAGATCGATAGACGGTGGGCGTTGCCCGCGCTGCGGCAAGCGCGCGCCGTATCGCGAGCGCTTCAACTGCGGGCTCCCTACTGGACACAGGCAGTCATAATCGGGTTGGCTCGTACCCGTGGGCGGATTGACGGTTCGACGTGCAAGCCTGTGGCAGGACGCCGTGCGGCTGTTGCTGCTCCTCGACGCGGCGGTGGAACCTGTTGGCGATGACTCCGAGGCGCCACCAGGAGCCGCGGGTGTCGTTCGTGCGCAGGTTCGACTTCAGAAGCTGGACTTCTGGGTTCGGAATCCTGACTACCTGGCCAACGAGCTGCTGAACGACTTCGAGCGAGACCCTGAGTCTCCCGGCCTGGTCGGTGAGGCCGAACGAATCCTGACCGAGGAGGAGCCGGACCTCCGCCGCTTCCCGATGCTGCGACACCGCTTCGGCGCGTTCGAGCACCTCGACAATGCATTGGCGGTTCTCGTCGAGCGGGGGCTGGCTCGCAAGCGGCACCGCTTGGGTGGCGGCACCAGGATCATCCAGCACAACTACTACCTGCTCGACCGAGGCCGCATGACGGCTGTTGGCCTAGTGGCTGAAGCTCCGGCGCTGGCCTGGTACGTCGAGCGCACTCGGCTCGTGGTGAACCTGGTGGACGGGCTTGGAGGGAGCCAGATCAAGCAACGCCAGTACCTCCAGCGCGACTACGCGGACACGCCGATAGGTTCCTACATCCCTGGAATCACCGACCAGGTACGTGCGCGTCTGACGAAAATTCGGGAGGCGCATGCGCTGGGCACGAGTTCGACGGAGGCTTCGTGATGACCCGAGCAGAGAGCGCTGGTGCGCAAGCGTGGACCGCACCAAGCCCGGGCGAAGTCCTCAGACGCGTCGCGGCGAAATGTTCTATGGACGTTGCCGACGTGGAGACGGTGCTGACGGAAGCCGGCATAGCCCTTCCCAGCCCGGTGCCGGCAACCCGGCGAATCGACGTCCAGCGGTTGAGGGTCAACGGCGTCAAGAACGACGGCACCGAGTTCACCATTGATCGGACGATCGGCCCCGGCGTGTGGGCAATCATGTTTCCAAAGAACTTCGTCGGGAAGACGAGCCTGCTCGAGTTCCTGGTGTGGGCGCTCCGCGGCGCTCCGCGAGAGATCGCCCCGGACGTGCGAGCCTGGGTTCGCCGCATCATCGTCGATGTCGTGGTGAGCGGGCAGGCAGTACGGGTGATCCTGGTCCAGGGCTCGTACGGGGATCTCTCGTGCAGCATCCTCTCGGCCGGCTCCGCCGACGAACTCGTCACCGGGGAGGACGACAGCCTCCACCTGCTCGCCGAGGCCGAGGGCGAGGCCGAAATCGAGAAGCTCATCGGCACCTTCATGATGGAAGCACTCGGCCTCGGATATACGTCGATCTGGGATCCGACAGGGGGACTCGATGGCGGAGGCGCCTCACAGAATCATGGCTGGGCGGCCTACTTTGGCGCGTGTTACCTCAATCATGGTGGTAACAAGCTGCTCCTCGGGGACATTGCGAATCTGAGATGGTTGCCCGCCAAGCTCTTGGACCTGTTCATCGGCCTTCCCTACGCCGGCATCCTTTCCTCCCTGAACACCGCACAGAAGCGCCTCAACAAGACAGCTAGGCAAGCAGCCCACCGTGCTGAGTCGGACCGGACGGCCCGACAGGACGAGCGGAAGCAGTGGCAAGACGAGTTGAGCGAGGTTCGCAAGCAGCTGGAGCATGCGAACCGAGCGGCTGACCCTCTCATCACTGATGCGATCGCGGCCGTCGACAGCGCCCTTGATGACCTTCGGGCAGCCCGCTTAGCCCATGCCGACGCCGAGGAGCTGAAGGTTAGGGCTGATCAAGCATGTCTTCTTGCCGGGCAGCAGGTGATGGACGCCAAGGAGACCTGGCAGGCCCGTCGGGTGCTTGGGCTTCTCGACCCGGATTGTTGTCCACGCTGCGAGGAACCGATCGAGCCTGCACGACACGACGCGGAGCGCCAAGATGCGTCCTGTGCCGTATGTGCCCGGCCTATGCGTCAGGTGGACGAGGAGTTCGCCGAAGCGCGCATCCACGAGCTGGAGGAGGAACTGGCAGGACAGCAGGAGGCGCGCGGGAAGGCTAAGGAGGACCTTGCCGAGCGCACGCGAATCCTGACAGAGTCCCAACGGAGCCACAACGAGGCTGTCCAGCGACTGGATGAGGTGCGCGTCGCGACGGCGTACCGCGCGCAGCGCGACCTCGAAATCCGTGCGGCGCGGCTGGAAGGACAACTGCAAGCCACCGGATCTCCTGATGGGGCGCTGCCCGAGCCGACGCCTGACGCAACTGAGCAGGTCCTGGCCGCGGTCATCAAGGTTCTCGGGGGCGTCGTCAAAGAGGCCGCTGACTACCTGTTCCCGGAACTGGACCGCCAGATAGTCGCACTCGCTCGCGACTTCGGCGTGCCCAACCTCGACTCCGTTGACGTCAAGCGCAACGGAAACCTAAACGCCGTCAAGGGCGGCGAGAAGACCGCATTCCCGGACTTCCAACCTGGGGAACGTCTACGGGTGCGGATCGCCATGGTGATAGCCATGCTTCGGGTCAGCACGCAACGTGGGGTGCCGGCCCATCCCGGCCTCCTGCTCATCGATGCGATTGGCAGCGAGGAGGTGACCACCTCGGACGCGACGCGGCTGGTCAGGGAGTTGAACCGGCTAAGCGACGACCTGCCCGGGCTTCAGGTCATCCTGACGACGGCCAAACCGGAATACATCGGCGACGTGCTGCCCGAGGAAAGGATCATCACCAGCAAAGGCGACTACATGTTCTAGAGGCGAAACATGATTAGCTGACTACGCAGGACCTCAAGATCGCACCGCTGACCGAGGAGGACGCGATGGGCTCCGTCGAAGCCGCTCTCTCCGAGTGGGCAGCGCGCGCCACCGAGGAGCAACTCGAGCTCGGCCCAAGCCTCGACGACCTCGGCGGCAGCGAGACCGTCTCGGCCGAGGCGGAAGCCCTAGCCGCAGGACCGATGCTGCCGTACCTTCTCCAGGCATTGGCCCACCAGACGCACGATGCGGAGGACATCAGAAAGGTTCTGAAGCCCGCCATATCCGCTGGACTCATGGCTCCTTCCGCTGCCTGGGTACTCGCCGAAGCGATCGAGCTCCTGTGCTGCCAGCCGGCTCTCCTCGACTCCTACGCCACCATCACCGCGAAGGCCCTGTTGCGACACGCGGAGGACGCCTTTGCTGGCGAACAAGCGCCAGCGTTCGCACACGACGCCGTTGCGGGCCTGCTGCTTCTATCGCTGGGGGAACACACCAATCACCACCGCCTCCTGCTTCTGCTCACGGAGATCGACGGGACCGAGCCTGCTGAGGCCCTCGAGCGGCTACCACTGCTGATCGGCATCGCGCACGACCACTACGAGGACGCCGGCCTGATCAAGGTACTCCAAGCCCTTGAGAATGCTGAGTCGCTGCCGCCGGCAACTCGGAACGACGCCCGCTACGAACTGGCCTTGGCGACGCTACGGGCTGGACTACACGCCGACAACCAGCAGGAAATTCTGCGTCTGCTCCGCTCAGCGGCCATCCTTTTGCAAGCCGTTGAACATGCGGAAGAAGCACGCCTAGACGCTCGAGCCTACCGACTTGCCTTGGAAGCGCTCTTCACGTTCACCGAACTCGAGCAGCAGCCAGACATCGATGTGCAGGACCGGCTCGCCTCTCTCGCACATGATCTTGACAAAGCCGTCTCTCAGCGTGTCGCGTGGTCCGCGCGGATGCACCAGCCTCCCTGGCTAGAGGCTAGAGGCCATACTGAAGCATCCTGGCTCGAACTGGTGGCGACACTTCGCAACGCAGGAAATTGGCTGCTGCAGCCGAGTTGGCTCGACGCAAGCAAGGTCCTGGCAGGGGTGCTGCAGGTCTATCGAGCCAGCAGGTCGGTCTACGCGGTCACGGGGGCCGACAACAGCCTGGAGAGACTCATTTCCCCGCCGATTGAGGCAGCGTTCATACGAGAGATGGGACTCCTGCACCACCTGAGAGAAGGCCTCAAGCACGACCCGCAGTTGGCGCAGCACCCCGACGCTCTTCAACTCGACCAGAGAATCTCCGCGCGGCAACACGCGCTCGCTTCTGGGTCCTCAGCGGAGCCGCCGGGAAAATCCGAGGCCGGGCAGGGGCCCTGGGGCTCGCTGCTCAATGGGACTGACGAGGTCCTGAAGGAAAAAGTGCGTGGGCTCCTAGAAGAGCACGAGAGAGGGTTCGCACTCACCGGCGACCTCCTGCTCGATACTCAGCTAGCGCAGCTTCATGGACAACTAGTGCAGAGCCCGAAGTGGGAGGAACCCGCGCGAAGCTACTTCAGCGCCCTGCTGAACCACGTTCTTCGGTTCCTGCACCTTCGCTTCAACGCCCAGGCAGATTTATTGGGTGGTGTCACTGCGTATCTCGGTCCGCACCCCAAGGGCAAGCTGTGGCTTGAGGAGGATCTGCAGAACGACTGCCTGCAATACCTTGCCGGAATGCTCGAAGCCGGCAGTGTGCAGCGGGAGGTCATCGACGTCGCATCAGGGCGTGCCGACATCACGTACACTCCCGAACTCGGCATGCGGTTCGTGGTGGAGGTGAAACGGCACGAGAACAAGTGGACTCGGGAGAAAGTCGAAAACAAATACCTGGCCCAAGCCGTCAACTACACGGCGACTACACCGCCATTCTGCATCCTTCTCCTAGGCGATCACAGTGACCACTCCAAGGGCTACACCAGCCTTGAGGACAGCGTGTGGAGCACATGGCGGTCGCGTAGCCCTACGGAGACTCCGCGCTTCGTCGCAATCGGTGTACTGCCGATAGGCCGCCTGACGCCCTCGGAGCTGACCAAACGGGCCCGGGTCACCTCCTAGCAGCGAGCTGGCATCCAAGCGGCACTGCGGCCGAGAAGAAACTGCCGCCACCGTCGGATCACTGCCTGCACGCGGTGATCGTACGCATGTTCGAGGGCGGGTGGCGGCGGGGCCGTGCGCAAGACTTACTCGCACCGGTCCTCGCCGCCCCGGCCGTGGGGTTCGCAGTAGTCGGGGCGATGCCGGTACAACCGCAGGTCACGCCCGTGTCGTCGCCCGAGCTCGGGCGTGATCTCATACAGGCAGGCCCGCTACACAACGGTTTCCCTATCGCCGGTGACCACCTCGGCCTGCCCCCGCAGCAACTCCTCCATAGCCCGACGGTAGGTAACTGGCGCGGGCTCAGCCCGGCGTACAGGATCACCTCCGACCCGAACGGCGTGGAGAGGAAGCGGTTCCCGCAGCGGAACGTGCCGCCGCAGGGACCGGAGGTCAGTGGCTTGCGGCCAAAGCTGTTCCACCTGCACGCGGCCGTGTCCGGCAGCTCGAGCGGTGACCTCGCCGACCCGACCAGGATCCGTGCCCACACCGCTGGCGGTTTGGTGGAAGACCTGGTCACGCGACCCGAGCACTGCCTGCGACGGCAACTTGCTCGCCGGCGCCGATCAAGGTATTTGAGCCCGTGAGGCGACGGATAAAGTGCCGACGAGTCGATGGGGCAAGCCCGTGTCGGCGTCGTCAAACCGGCCCTGACCAAGGCCGCAAGCCCGGCTGAGAGCGCCGCACCCCGTGGCGGGTTTCGGCGCGAAGCTGTCGGTGGCCCAGCTACCGTGTACCGGCCAGCGCCCCGTCTAGTGCCCGCCGCTTGACAACATCTGCCCTATTCAGGGCGATGTTTCGGGCTAGAAAGACCTGCTGCCGTCCACAGCGGGCTGGCGGAAGAAGGTTCTGTTAATCCCGCCGCACGGCGCGGTGGGACCCAACCCCGCAAGGCCAGGTCCCACCGCACAATTAACTCAGGGGATGCGGCTCATTTGTGAGCGCCGACAACGCTGCGGCGATCTCCTGCATCGTCGCCCGCACGTAGGTGGCTGTAGTGCCAGCATCACTACCGCCCTCCGAATGACCGGCGTAGGCTCGTGCGACGCCGTAGCCGAAGTTCCTTTCCACCCAGGTCAGCGTGGTGTGACGCAACCAGTGTGTGCTGATCTGTTGTGTGTAAACCCACGGCAGGTGCTCGCCGATCCGCACCCACAGATGGTCATAACGCCGGTATGTGATGGGCTGCCCACTCCGATAGCGCAGCAGTTGCCCCGCCTCCGTCGCACCCCGCTCCTCAGCATGCCGTTGCAGGTACCGCATCAGCGTCGGAGAAATCGGCTGCCACCGCCTTGAGTCCCCCTTCTCTCGCAGCAGGATCAGACATTGATCCGGATCCAAATCGGCCGGACGAAGCGCCAGCGCGCCACCGCGTCGACACGCCGTCTCGGTGTGCAACCGCAGAAGCAACGTGTCGAGCGCCGGATCGTCGCCCGTGCTGGCTGCAACCTCGTTGATCTCGGCCAGCCGGGTATCCGCCACTGCCCTGCGCGTGCTCGGCAGCCGTCGCGGCTTCGCCACCTTCAATGCAGGGTTGTCCGAAGCAACGATGAAACCATCAGCGACTGCCCTCTTGTAAAGACAACGCAAGGCGGCAATCAGATGCTCCGCCGCGCTTCGACCTCCACGGGCGTTCCGCCGCGCCACCACGTGCGTCTTGACGTACTCCGCCAACTGCTCGATCTCCGACGGAGTGGGCTCGTCCAATCTTCGATGCCCCCAGTGCTCCACCACCCGCTTCCAATAGGAGCCGTAGGCACGCCGCGTCCCCGCCGTGACCGCAGCCGCCACCACCGGGACGTACTCGGCAAAGGTCGGCGACGGAGGCCGAGCCACCGCAGCGTCCAACAGCTCAGCAGGCGAGATGCCCATCCGAGCAAGAAGCAGCCGAGCCGCGTCCAACTCAGCACGATTCGCCGCGGTATCACTCATGCTCGCCCCCGAACACCGCGTCGTGAGCCTGGGTGATCAGCTCGTCGAGCTTCGCCGGCGGGTGAACTACCAGCCGTCCGCTGGCCGGTTCAGCGACGATAAGTACGCGGTCACCGGCGGCGAGGCCGCACCACTGGCGAACCACCGCCGGCAGCCGGACATGACCTTCCTTGGCCACCTTGAAGACGCCCTGTTGATCCGCGGAAACCACAATCAGCCCATGGCGCTCCCTGATGCTCAATCGCAGTCCGGGCGCCCACTGAAGCACCTTCATCGCCGACCGATCAGCGATCCGGCCGTGCGCATTCAGCGTGACCAGTCCGTAGACAGCCAGGCGACTGCGGGTGGCGGCGAGGGTTGGAAGGGGTAGCGGCGGTCGTCTCATCGCTGCGGCAGGAGTACCAGGAGCACCACGTGCGCTGGTCTGCTGACCGGGCAGGGCAACAGCGGGGATGACAGATGAGCTGGCGTGTGTTGTCGCAGCTCTCGCTCCGGGAGGCCTGTCACGAGGGGCAGCGCCGGCGCCTGTGTCGTAGGAGCTTCGGCGGTGGTCAAGCATACTTGACCACCGCTACGTCATACTGTGCACAAATGAAAGATACTCGTGTCCGAGGGGGGACTTGAACCCCCACACCCTATACGGGTACTAGCACCTCAAGCTAGCGCGTCTGCCATTCCGCCACCCGGACCTACACGTTCAGCCTACCTCGCCGACCAGATGATCTTTCATCCGGTGGTCAGCACAGCGGGCCGCACGGGGAGTTACTGTACACGCCGCTCGTGGATCATGCACATCGCCTTCCGGCGCCTCTCCCCCGGCGCTTCCGCCGCTGATCAAGCCGCCTCAAAACGGCCGCGCCGACACACCGTCGGGGCGTGTCCGGGTAGCGTCCGGCGGCCCTCTGACGGCAGCATTGCCACGTGTCCCATCCCTCCCCCCTGGCAGCCGCCCAGCACCGAGCCCTCGCCCTGCGCGCCGCGGGCGACCTCAGCGCCGCCCGGCAACTGCTCGCGGAGGCCATCGAATCCGCTCCTCCGCCATACGGTGACGACCATCCCGAGGTGCTGCACACCACACACCTGCTGGCACGGCTGCACCGGGAGGGGGACGACCCGCTCGCCGCCCGCCGGGTGTTGGAGGAGGCGTTCGCGGCGGGCGAGCGGCGCTGGGAGCACTCCGACCCGCTGATGCTCGCGCTCGCCTTCGAGCTCGCCGAGGTGGCGGAGGAACTCGGCAACCGGCACGAGGCCCGCCGCAACTACACCCGCGTCGCCACCGCCGGTCCCGCCGCACTGGGGGAGAACCACCCGGCGGTACGCGCAGCCCGCGACTACCTCGGCCCACCCCCCTCGACGGCGGGCGAGCAGCACTCCGCGCCGACGTCCGGTCCGGCCGCGGTCGGCCCGGTGACCGAGCCCGGCGCCCGGTCGGCGCTCTCCGGCCCGACCCTGTCGCTGGCGACCCTCGCCGCGATGCGGCCCTCCGCCGGTGGCCCGCCGCCCGCCGTCTCACCCTGGGCGCCGCAACCGCCGACCGCACCCCAACAAACCCCTCCAGAGGTACGCGCACCAGCCACACACACGTCGCCCGGCCACCCCACCCCGGCACCGGTCCCAGCCCCTCGGGCGACGCCCGTTCAGCCGGCAGCTCCCTCGATCGCGCCAGCGCAGCCCGGCCCGCCGACGGCCGCACCCAGACCTGCGACGCCGCCCCGCCCGCGCGCCGACGCGCCACTGCCGGCGAATGCGATGTCGCTCGGCTCGGGCGTCAGCGGGCAACCCCCCACGAACGCGCATTCACCGCTTCGGCGCACCGATGAGCAACCACCCGAGCGTGCGATGCCACCCCGTCAACGCCCGGATGAGCAACCGCCCGGACCGTCCCGGCCAGCGGCCGGCCCGATGCCCCGGCCGAGGGCTGAAGGCGCGCCGACGACGCCGGCCGGGCAAGGGTCACCAGACCGACCGCCGTCCGGGCCGCCCGTGGCACCACGTCAACGGGTTGGTGGCCACGGGACCCCGCCGGTGGTACCCCCGCCGCCAACCCCGACCGCCCCGGCGTCGACCGCCCCGCCGGCAACACCGGCCGTGCCGGCACCTCGCTGGGACAACCCCACGATCCGGGTACGGCAGATCGAGCCACTGCTCGCCGAGGAGGCCGCCCGAGCCGCCGCCCGGTCAACCGCGCCGAGCGAATCGCACAACGTGTCCGGCGCCGAGGCGACATCATCGGGCAGGCCCTCCCCGACCGTTGGCCACCCGGGGCCGGCGTACCCGGTGAGCGGACCACCGGCCCAGCCCATCAGCGCACCGCCGGTGACCCCGCCTCCGATCTCCGCTCCCCCCAGCCAGCCGTACCCGGTCTCGGGACCACCGGCCCCGCCATACCCGGTCTCCGCACCACCCGGCTACAGCCCACCCGTCTCCGGACCGCCCGGCTGGGGCCCACCTGTATCTGCACCGCCCGGCTACGGCCAACCCGTGCCGCCCGGCTACGGCCAACCCGTGCCGCCCGGCTACGGCCAGCCCGTGTCCGCACCACCCAGCCACGGCCAGCCCGTATCCGCACCACCCAGCGACGGCCAACCCGTATCCGCACCACCCGGGCACACCTACCCGGTGTCCGCACCACCCGGTTTCGGGCCGCCTGTCTCCGGGCCGCCCTACGAACCACCCGTCTCCGCGCCTCCGGTGAGCGCACCACCCGTACCGCCCTGGGGGTTGACCGCACCGCCCTGGAGCAGCAGCGCCCCACCGCAGCCCCTGCCAGATCCAGGTGCCGACTCCCCCACCCACACCACGACACCTCCGCAGACCACGGCGGCTGCGCAGGCCGTCACCGCCGGGCAGAGCACGTCCGCCCCGACCAGGATGGACGCGGGCGGCACCGGTGCGGACGGCGACTCCGGGCTGGGCATCCTCGACGCCCCGGTGGTGCCGACTCAGCGGGCCCGCAGCGCGCTGTCCGACCAGACCGTGGTGTTGCCGTCCGTTCCGGCGCAAGGCGGCCCGGCCGGGGTGGAGACCGGTCCGGGCTGGCCCACCGCCGCCCAGCCCGCCCCGACAGCCGCGCAGGCGAACCCTGCCCCCGCGCAGGCAAGCCCCGGTGCCGCCCAGGCGCACTTCACCGCCGCCCAGGCAGACCCGAGCCTCGCTCAGGCAAGCCCCATTGCCGCCCAGCCGAACCCGGCTGCGCAACCGGCCTGGTCACCGGGCGCCGACCCGGCGCTGGGGCCGCCGGCCGCACCGCCACCGGTCCAGCAGTACCACCACCAGCCGCCCCAGGCGCCGTACAGCCAGGACCAGCACCAGGCGCCGTACCCGGGTCAGCAGTACCACCCGGCACCGGACGCGTACCGGCCGGCGTACGTCGATGAGGGTGGGTCGACGGGCCGCAACCGGGCGGCGCTGATCGGCGCGGTCGTGGCGGCCGGGGTGGCCGTCGTGGCGGTGGCCGGCCTCGGTGCGGTGATGCTGACCCGCGACGACCCGCCGCCGACCGGGACCGCGCCGACGGCGGCGGCACCGACGGCGGCCGGGCTTCCGCCGGGCGACCTGAAGCTGCGCGACGATTCGGCCACGATCACATTGACCTGGACGGACCCGACCGGCGGCGGGGTGCCGTTCATGGTCGCCGCGGGCAGGGCCGGGCAGGCGTTGGGCGTGATCGCCACCGTGGACCCGGGACGGACCAGCTACACGGTCAACGGGTTGAACTCCCGAGTGGATCACTGTTTCACCGTGTTGGCGGTCTACTCCACTGACAGCTTTGCGACTTCCGGGCAGGTCTGCACCGCGCGCGAGCGCGAAGCCACGTCGAGCGGGGAGCCCTCCGGCCGGGCGTCGCCGCGCTGAGCCGAGCCGAAACCGGGCTGAGCTGGACGTCCACAACGCACACTCTCGGTATCCACAGGGGTGACGGTGCGGGTTCCCCCGCCACCACCAGCGCCATATGATGGCACCCGGCTCAGGGGAGGGGTCGCCGGAAGGCGCTCCACCTGCCACGACTCAGGGGAGGCAGCCGGCTGTGGCCAGCATCGACGACGCCGTACAGACCGAGGCCCCCCGCTCCCGGTCCCGGCTGCGCGGCGGGCTGGTGACCATGGGCACGGTGGCCGCGCTGTTGGCCGCCATGGGGTTGACCGTCCTCGGGTTGGGCGCGGCGGACAACGCGGTGGCCAACTACGACGCGAGTTCCTGGCTGTGGAGCGCGGCGCGCAGCGAGCTGGCCCGGGTCAACGGGGTCACCGCCCGGGTGGACACCCGCACCGAGATCCCCGGTGCCCGGCAGCATCCGATGCAGATCACCCAGACCGACCGGCTGCTGATCCTGCGGGACCTGCAGACCGGGCAGGTCAGCTCCCTGGACCTGGCCACCCTCCAGCTCAGCGCGACCACCCGGACCACCCCCGGCCTGGGCGTGAGTGTCGCTCTGCACGAGGACGCGGCGTTCGTCGTCGACGCCGTGCAGGGCATCGTCCGGCAGCTCGACCCGCGATCGTTGACCCCGGTCGGCGAGCCGGTGCGCTATCCGCCGGGCATCACCGGCGGCACCTTCGACGGTAAGGGTCGACTCTGGATCGCGGTGCCCAGCCAGGGCACCGTCTCGGCGATCACCGCCGCCAAGCTGCCGTCCGCGCCGGCGTCGGCCGCGCCCGCGGGTGCTGGGCTCAGCCCGCAGCAAGTCGAGTCGTACGACGTCGCCGATGCCAGCCACGATCTGGTCGTCTCCACCCTGGACGACGGGGTGGCGGTGCTCGACCGGACGGCCGGGAAGCTGGTGCGGGTGCAGCGCGGTGAGGTGCACCCGACGGCGCTGACGCTGTCCGGCCCGGCGGCGCTGCCCGCGCGCACCAGCGGCCCACGGGTGCCGGTCACGGTGACCGCCGACCGGCGGGTGCTGCTGGTGGGTGACGGTGGGCAGGAGAGCGGGTTCACCGTGCCGGGTGAGGGGGACCGGCTCAGCCCGGCGGTGGCCTGGGCGAACCGGTTCTACTGCGCCGACGAGGCCACCGGCACCATCTACTCCTTCGACGCGGCGGGTCAGCTGGTCGAGACCATCCGCGGGCGGGCCAACGGGCCGCTGGAGCTGGAGGTCCGGGAGAACCACCTGTTCATCAACTCCCCCGACTCGGCGACCGCGCGGGTGGTGGACGACAAGCACCAGGTGCGCGAGGTCAACAAGTACGCCAACGACGTGCTCGGCGGTGACCCGCCGCCGGTTCCCCCGCCGCCGCCTCCGCCGAAGAAGCCGCGGGTGGGCAAGCCGAGCGCGCCGCGCAGCGTCACGGCTGCCGCCGGCAACGCCGAGGCGCGGGTGAGTTGGCGTCCGGCCGCCGCCAACGGCGCCGAGATCATCAAGTACGTGGTGCAGGGTGCCGGGCAGCGCCTGGAGGTGGGCGCGAACCAGCGGGCGGTGGAGGTCAAGGGCCTGACCAACGGCGAGACGTACCGGTTCGCGGTGCACGCCGTCAACGCCAAGGGCGACGGCCCGCCGCGCAACAGCAACCCGGTGACGCCGACCGCCGCGGTGCCCGACCCACCGGCGAGCGTCACCGCCCAGGAACGGCCGGACGGCACGGTGCTGGTCAAGTGGCCGGCGGCGAACGGGCAGGGCAACACCATCGCGAGGTACGCGGTGACGGCCAGTTCGGCGGGGACGAACGCGCCGGCCGGTGAGTCGACCAAGACGGAGCTGGTGGTGCCCGCCGGTGAGTTGGAGTTCGGCACCCAGTACGCGTTCACAGTGGTGGCGGTCAACAGCAAGGGCGCCGGGTCGGCGGCTTCCCCGGTCAGCAACACGGTGGTGCCCTTCGCGGCGCCCGGTCGGCCGCTCAACCTGCGCGCCGGCACTGTCGCCAACCAGCCGGGCGCGGTGACGGTGCAGTGGGCACCGGCCGAAGCCAACGGTCGGCCGGTGACGAAGTACCTGGTGGACGTCGGTGGGCGGGTCAGCGAGGTGACCGACACCCGCACGACAGTCACCGGGCTGGGCAACGGCCAGAACGTCACGGTGAAGGTGAAGGCGGTCAACGAGGCGGGGCCGGGCCCGGAGGCCACCGCCACCGCCCGCACGGTGGCCGAGCCACGGGTCACGGTGACCGGCTCGTCGTCGACGGCCACCGGGGCGACTGTCACGTTCACAGTGGACGCCGGTGGCGGTCAGGCCACCTGCACGCTGAGCAGGCCGGGCCAGACGCCGAAGGCCGGGGCATGCTCCAGCATCACGATGACGGGCCTGACGCCGGGCACCGACTACACCTTCACGGTGACGGCGAGCAACGCCGCCGGTAAGGGCACCGCGACGCGGGCCCAGAAGACGCAGCCGCTGTACGGGATCGCGACCTGCCGCAACGGGGCGTCCGGCCCCGAGTCGACCTACTGTGACCGGGACAGGGAAGGCCGCAACGGCAACGAGATCTTCTCGGTCGCCCGGCAGGACAACGACAAGCAGGTGGGTTGGGCGAAGCCCGGCAGCCGGCTGCAGGCGTACTGCAAGAAGTCGGGTGAAGAGGTCTACGCCTACATCTACAACAATGAGAAGCGCAGCACCTGGTGGGTGCAGGTCAACTACGAGGGGAAGAATTACATCCCCTGGGCCTGGCTCAACCTGGAGGGCGGCGACACCATCAACGTCCTGCCCACCTGCTGAGGACACCAGGCGAGGAGCACCACCGACCGTGAACACCCACGAGCCGCTCACCCAGCCGGAGGTGCAGGGCTTCGCCGCCCTGGCCGCCCGGCTGGCCGAGAACGTCAACGCGGTGGTGCTCGGCAAGCCGCAGGTGGTGCGGCTGGCACTGACCGCGCTCTTCGCCCAGGGTCACGTGCTGCTGGAGGACGTGCCCGGGGTCGGTAAGACGACCCTGGCGCGGGCCGTCGCCGCCACGGTGAAGGGCGAGTGGCGGCGCATCCAGTTCACGCCCGACCTGCTCCCCTCGGACGTGTCCGGCGTGACGATCTTCAACCAGGCGACCCGGGACTTCGAGTTCCACCCGGGGCCGGTCTTCGCCAACATCGTCATCGCCGACGAGATCAACCGGGCGTCGCCGAAGACCCAGTCGGCGCTGCTGGAGGTGATGGAGGAGCGCACTGTCACAGTGGACGGGGTCCGGCACCCGGTGCCGTCGCCGTTCCTGGTGGTCGCGACCCAGAACCCGGTGGAGATGGACGGCACCTACCGGCTGCCCGAGGCGCAGTTGGACCGTTTCCTGGTGAAGCTCTCCGTCGGGTACCCGGACGAGGCCGTCGAGGTCGAGGTGCTGCGCGGCGCGACAGTGCGGTCCCCCGAGGCGCTCGCCCCGGTCACCGACACCGCCACCGTCGGCGAGATGGTCCGGATGGCCCGCCGGGTGCACATCGCCGAGCCGCTCTACGCGTACGCGGTCCGGCTGGCCGCGGCCACCCGCACCCACCCGCAGGTACGCGTCGGGGTCAGCCCCCGGGGCGTGATCGCGTTGACCCGCGCGGCGTGCGCGTACGCACTGATCGACGGGCGGGGCTGGATCATGCCGGAGGATCTGAAGGCGCTGGTCGAGGCGGTGTTCGCACATCGGCTGCTGCTCACCCCGGATGCCCAGGTGCGCGGGATGACCCCCGCGGAGGTGCTGCGCCAGGCCGTCGCCTCGGTGCCGGTGCCGCTGCCCTCGGGGCAACCCGCTCCGGTGCAGGGCTGACCGGCAGCAGCGCGATGGGGATCACCGCCCGTGGGGTCGGGCTGCTCGTCGCCGCCGTGGTGCTGCTGGGGGTGGGTTTCCGGTTCGCGTACCCCGAGTTGACGCTGCTCGGCGCTGCGGCCGGCGCGGCCGTCGGCTACGCCGCGCTGGTCGCGGCCTGGCGACCCCGGCTGACGGTGACCCGCCGCGCAGACCCGGACCGGGTGGCGCGCGGCGAGCCGGCGAGCATGACCCTGACCGTGCGCAACACCGGGCGGCTGCGCTCGGCGAACCTGCTGGCCGAGGACCGGTGCGGGGAGCGGACCGTGCCGGTGCCGGTGCTGCGCCTGCGACCCGGCCGGGACACCGAGGTCCGCTACGACGTGCCGACTGACCGTCGTGGGGTGGTGCCGGTCGGTCCGCTGCGGGTGATCCGACGCGACCCGCTGGGGTTGGTGGCGCTGGCCCGCCCGTACGGCGCGGCGGTGCCGGTCTGGGTGCACCCCCGGATCCATCCGCTGACGGCGGTGCCCAGAGGCGCGGGGCGCAGCCTCGACGGCCGGGTGGACGGGGTCCCGCACGGGTCGATCACGTTCGACTCGCTGCGGGAGTACGTGGTCGGCGACGAGCTGCGCCGGGTGCACTGGCGCACCAGCGCCCGGGTGGGTGAGCTGATGGTGCGGGAGAACGTGGACACCAGCCTGCCGCGCCTGGTCGTCCTGCTGGACAACCGCGCCGCCGCGCACCCGCAGCGGGTCGGCGGGGTGGCGGAGTCGTTCGAGTCGGCCTGTGAGGCGGCGGCGTCGATCGTCACCGCCGCGCACCGCGCCGACCTGCCGGTGCTGTTGCTGTTGGCCGCCGCGGAGCCGGCCGAGGCCACGGGGCCCGACGGCGAGGCCGACGGCCCGCTCGGGCCACTGGACCGGCTCGCCGCCGCCGACCTGTCCGCCGACGGTGACGCGGTGCGCGCGGCCACCACCCGGCTGCGGCAGGGCCGGCTCGGCGACACGTTGATCTTCCTGACCGGGCCGGGTGGCCGCGACGAGCTGGGCCACGTCGGGGCGCTGCGCGGGGCGTACCCGTCGGTGGTGGTCGGGGTGTTCGGCGCGGCCGAGCCGACGCCGCCGGGTGCCGCCGGCCTGGTTGTCGTCGACGCGGCCGACGGCGCGCAGTTCGCCGCCGAGTGGGACGGGGTACGCCGGTGGTGACGGGCGCCGTACGGGTGCTGCGGGCGGCGGTCCTGCCGCTGGCGCTGATCGGGCTGACGGCGCTCGCCGGGGTGGTGCTCGGCCGGGTGTACGCCGGTGGCCTGCTGACCTGGCTGGTCGTCGGCGCGGCGGCGGGTTCGGTGCTGGTCAGCGTGGCCGCCCGGCGGCTGCCGTCCTGGCTGGTGGCACCGGTGTCGGTCGCCGCGATGGCCGGCTGGACACTGTGGTCGCTGCGGCTGGCCGCCACCCGCGCGGAGTTGCCCGGCGGCCTGCTGGAGGTCACCGCGGACGCCGCCCGCAACGGCATCCCCCGGCTGCTCACCGCGATGATCCCGGTGGAGCCCACCCCGGACACGGTACTGGTGCCGGTCGTCGCGGCCTGGCTGGCCGGGCTGACCGGCGCGGAGGTGGCGCTGCGCACCGGCCGGGTGCTGCTGGGTTACCTGCCGGCGGCGGGGCTCTACGCCGCCGCCCTCTACGTGGTCGGCCCGAACGCCGAACCGGCGCTGGGGTCGACAGTGGCGTTTGTCGCGGTCGCGGCCCTCGGCCTGGCGACCCCCACCCGGACCACGCCCGGCGGCGGCGATCCGACCGCCGAGCTGACCCCCCGGGTACGCGCGGCGGTGCGACTGCGCCTGGCCACCAGCGCGGCGCTCGGGGTGGCAGTGGTGGTCGGGCTGGTGGCGTTGCTCGGCCCGGTCGTCGCGGAGCAGGTCGACGGCCGGCCGGTGGACCCGCGCCGGTACGTGGAGCCGCCGCAGGTGCAGACGCTCGACGAGAACCCGTTGATCCGAATCTCCGGCTGGGCGCTGCACCCGGAGCAGAAGCTCCTCGACGTGAGCACGCAACGCCCCGACGCACCGCCCGCCGACGCACCGCCCGAGGCGGACCCGGCGGCGGACACCGCGCGCAGTGTGCGGATCCGGTTGGCGGTGCTCAGCGACTACGACGGGGTGACCTGGCGCGTCGGCGCGACGTACCGCAACGCCGGGCGGATCCTGCCGGCCGCGACCGCGGCCCGGGACAGCACCGTACAGACGGTCCGGCAGCAGATCAGCGTGGCCGAGTTGAGCGGCCGGCTGCTACCCGCCGTGGCGACACCCCGGGAGGTCAGTGGGGCGCGGGTGGCGTACGACCCGGCGAGCGGGACGCTGATCCGACCGGAAGGGCTGACGCCGGGGCTGCGGTACACGGTGACCTCGGCCGAGGAACGCCCCGACTCGAACCTGTTGGCCAGCGCGAACGTGCCCGCCGGCGATGAGGTGGCCCGGGTGCTGCGGGTCGCGGACGGGGTGCCCGAGCCGATGCGCCGGCTGGCCACCCAACTCGCCGAGGAGAACGGCGCGCCGTTCGCACGGGCGTTGGCGATCGAGCAGTTCCTGGCCGAGCACTACCGGGTGGTGGCGGACGCGCCGAGCGGGCACGCGTACCCGAATCTGGGTTTCTTCCTGTTCGGGCCCCGCAACGGCGGCGGGCAGGAGGGCACCTCGGAGCAGTTCGCGGCGGCCTTCGCGGTCCTCGGCCGGCTCTCCGGGCTGCCCACGCGGGTGGTGGTGGGCTTCCGGACCAGCGGGCAGGGGCCGGTGCTGGCCGGTGACGCGTACGCCTGGCCGGAGGTGCTCTTCGACGGGCTGGGTTGGGTGCCGTTCGACCCGCTGCCCCGCCCCAACGACGAACCGAGACCGGTGGAGGAGGATTTCCGCCCGACGCCGGAGGACCCGCCGCCCTCGGAGGCGCCAGCACCGACCGTCGAGCCCAGCGCCTCACCGGAGCCGGCGGACGCCGCCGACGCCCCGCCCGGCCCGGACGGGGTCTCCACCCCGGTGCTGGTCGCCGGCGGCAGCGGCGGTCTGCTGCTGGTGGTGGGCGCACTCCTGCTCACCCTGCTGGCGATGCGCCGCTCCCTCACCCGCAGCCGGCTCGTGCGGGGCGACCCCGGCCAGCGCATCGCCGGCGCCTGGCGGGAGGTCACCGACGCGCTCCGGCTGGCCGGGAGACCGGTCGGGGACGACCTGGCCGCCACCGAGATCGCCGGACACGCCCGCCAGACCCTCGCCGACGCCCGAGCGGGCACGACCGGCCACGACACGACCGTCGACGCCTCCATCGGCGGCACAGCGGCGGTGGGCGCGTCCAACCTGGCGGTCGACGAGTTGGCGGCCCTGCTCAATCAGGTGGGCTTCGCCCCCGGCGCCGCGACGCCCGACCAGGCGGCTCGCGCCGCCGAGGTGGCCACCGCCTACGTGACCACCCTGCGCTCGGCCCGCCCCTGGTGGCGCCGCCTGCTCTGGTCCGTGCACCCCACTCCCCTGCGCCGCGCCCGCCGCTCCCCGCGCTGATCAAGAGCTTTGCGTCGACCGCGGGTCCACTTCTGACGCAAACTTCTTGATCACCGGCGGCAGGGTGAGCGGCGGCAGGGCCCGGGTGAAATCCGTTGGCCCGCGCGCCGCACACCGGTGACCATCAGAGCGTGGATCAGCATTCGAGCGAGATCGTCGACTACTACACGCAGCGCTACCGCGAGGACCAGCGGCTCACCGCCCGCCCGCAGGCGCGACTGGAGTGGATCCGCACGACGCAGCTCCTGCGGGATCTCCTGCCCGGTCCGGGCGCCCGGGTGCTGGACATCGGTGGGGGCACCGGCGAGTACGCGCGGGCCCTCGTCGCCGCCGGCTACCAGGTCCGTCTCGTCGACCTGGTGCCGAGCCACGTCGCGCAGGCCCGCGATGGGCACCCTCCGGTCGAGGCACAGGTGGGCGACGCGCGTGCGCTTCCCGACGCCGACGGTGGGTATGACGCCGCGCTGCTGCTGGGCCCGCTCTACCACCTGGTCCGCCGCGCCGACCGGCTACAGGCCCTCCGCGAGGCGGTCCGGGTCACCCGCCCCGGCGGTCTCGTCGTGGCCGCCGTCATCTCCCGCTTCGCCGGCCCGTTGGACTTCGCGGCCACCGGACGACTCGACGAGAGGCTGCTCGACGAGGCCAGGGCGCTGCTGAGCGACGGCGTCAACGATCCGCGGATCGGTTTCACCCACGCCTACTTCCACCGCGTCGAGGAGATCACCGACGAGTGCGCGGCCGTGGGGCTGACCGATGTCGTCGTACACGGGGTGGAGGGCCCGGCCTGGACGGCGGCGGAGGCGGCGGCGAACGGGCCGGCGCAGGACGTGGTCTTCGCCGCCGCGTTGGACCTCGCCCGGCTCTACAGCAGCGAGCCGGCGCTGATCAGCTCCAGTGCTCACCTCCTGGCCGTCGGACGCGTTCCGGCGCGGTAGCGGGTCAGGCGGTCAGCCGGCGGATGAGTTTGCGCATGCCGGCCTGCCAGCCGTCCGGGTCCTCGGCGCGGCGGCGCGCGTAGTCGGCGACCTCGGGGTGCGGCAGGATCAGGAACCGTTCCTCGGCCAGCCCGGCGATGGCCGCGTCGGCGACCTGGTCCGGGGTGAGCACCGCACCGGACGCGGCGACCACCCGGGCACCGAGGTGACCCTCGGCGAGCCCGTCGGCGAGCATCGGGGTGTCCACCCCCTGCGGACAGAGCGCGCTGACCCGGATGCCCCGGTCCCGGTAGGTGATGGCCAGCCACTCCGCGAACCCCACCGACGCGTGCTTCGTCGCGGTGTACGCGGCGTCGCCCACCGCGGTCAGCACACCGGCCGCGGAGCAGGTGTGCAGCAGGTGCCCGCCGCCCCGGGCCAGCATTCCGGGCAGCACCGCGCGAGCCGAGTAGACGTGGGCCAGCACGTTCACCCGCCAGGAGCGGTCCCAGCCGGCGTCGTCGACCTCCACTCCCCCGCCGGTGGTCACCCCGGCGTTGGCGCAGAACAGGTCGATCCGGCCGTACCGCTCCTCGGTGTCGGCGACCAGGTCGCGGACCTGCTCCTCGTCGGTGACGTCGAGGGCGATGGCGTGCGCGACCGGGCCGATGCCCTCGGCCACCGCGTCGGCCGCGTCGGCGTCCAGGTCGGCGACCACCACGGCGGCGGCCCCCTCGGCGGCGAACCGGCGCGACAGCGCCGCGCCGATGCCGCCGGCTCCGCCGGTGACCACCACGATCCGGTCGGTGAGGTTCACGCGGACGCCTCCACGGAGTTGGTGCCCAGTTGGGCGATGAGGCTGAGCAGCGCGGTCGCGCCGCCGGCGGTGACCTCGGGGGTGGGCAGCAGCGCGACGATCGGCACGTCCACCCCGTTGTCGGCGTAGCGGCGCACCTCGGCGCGGCACCGCTCCGGTGAGCCGTGCAGCACCAGCGCGTCGACCACCTCGTCGGGCACCGCCGCGCTGGCCCCGCGCCGGTCACCGGCGGCCCAGGCCGCCCACATGGGCGCGAGCGCCTCGTCGCGGCCGAGCCAGCGGTGGAACTCGGCGTACGCCGGGACGGTGAGGTAGCTGGTGATGAGCCGACGGCCCAGCGCCCGGGCGTACGCGGCGTCCTCGGTGGGGCAGACGAAGATCCGGGCGGCGACCTCGAAGCCGGTGCGGCGCTCGCCCAGTTCGGCGAGGGCGCGCGGCACGTCGTCGGCGCTGAGCCAGTTGAGGATGACTCCGTCGGCTTCCGCGCCGGCCAGCCGGAGCATCCCCGGGCGCAGCGCGGCGAGCAGGATCGGTGGCGGCACCGCTGGCGGTCGTTCCAGCGTGAACCGGCGGACGGTGAACGTGTCGTATGCCTCGTCGACGGTCTCGCCGGCCAGCGCGGCGCGCAGGAAACGCAGCACGTCGCGGGTGCGGCGGAACGGCTCGTCGAACGGCACCGCGTTCCAGTCCCGTACCAGCACGGGTGAGGACGCGCCGATGCCGAGCGAGAACCGGCCCGGCGCGGCCTCCGCCAGCGCCGCCGCGCTCATTGCCAGCAACCCGGGGCCCCGGGTGAAGACCGGTGTGATCGCGGTGCCGAGCCGCAGCCCCGGCTGCCAGGCCGCGGCGAGCGCCAGCGGGGTGAACGCGTCGGTCCCGGCGACCTCGGACGACCAGACGTCGGTGAACCCGGCCCGGTCGAGGGCCGCATAGGCCGCGTCGTGCTGCGCCAGCGCGATTCCGCCCAGCGGCACCGTCATGCCCCATCGATTCGTCACCGGTCGATCGTGCCCGTTGACGCGGGTTCCGAGCAAGATCCCCGGGTTGGGCAGAATCACCGGTTTCCAGCCGTGCGGTCCGGCGGGTAGTGCTACCGAAATGCGGGCTAGTGCACCGCCCTTCAGGGCGGTGGTGAAAGCCCGCGCGGGAGGGCCGTCAAGGCCCGATCGTGCCCTAGACCGGACGGTTTTGTTGCTCGATGTACTGCTGCAGGACTACCAGTGCGGACGTCTCCGAGATCAGACATAGACCAATGGCAGACTCGAGGCGTGCAGCTTCGGTACAACTACCGGCTCTACCCGGATGCCGCCCAGCGCGAGGCGCTGGCGAAGGCGTTCGGGTGCGCGCGGGTGGTGTTCAACGACGGGCTGCGCGTGCGACAGGAAGCAC
Organism: Micromonospora saelicesensis; assembly: GCF_900091575.1. Taxonomy (GTDB): domain Bacteria; phylum Actinomycetota; class Actinomycetes; order Mycobacteriales; family Micromonosporaceae; genus Micromonospora; species Micromonospora saelicesensis. Next base: position 217,134 of record NZ_FMCR01000005.1, on the reverse strand, counting down.
ACGAGGCTGGCCTGCCGTATCCGACGGACGCCGAGCTGTCCAAGCGGGTTACCGTGGCCAAGTTGACCCCGGAGCGGGCGTGGCTGGGCGAGGTGTCATCGGTGGTGTTGCAGCAGGCCCTCGCGGACTTGAACAAGGCCTACCGCACCTTCTTCGCCTCGCTGTCGGGCAAGCGCAAGGGTCGCAAGGTCGCCGCTCCCCGGTTCCGGTCCCGTAAGGACAGCCGGCAGGCCGTCCGGTTCACCGCCAACGCCCGGTTCAAGATCCTCGACAACGGTCGACTGCGGCTGCCGAAGATCGGCGACCTGGAAGTCCGTTGGTCGCGGGAGTTGCCGGCTGCGCCGACGTCGGTGACGGTGGTCCGAGACGCCGCCGGTCGGCACTTCGCCTCGTTCGTCGTGCAGACCGCCGACCAGCCGTTGCCCGAGCTGGACTCGGAGGTCGGCATCGACCTGGGGTTGACGCACTTCGCAGTGATGTCCGACGGGACGAAGGTGGCCGCGCCGAAGTTCCTGCGCCGTGCAGCCCGCAAGCTGCGCCGGTTGCAGCAGGACTTGTCCCGCAAGCAGCGGGGCAGCAACAACCGCAAGAAGGCCGTCCGGAAGGTCGCCCGCGCCCACGCGAAGGTGGCCGACACCCGGCGGGACTGGCAGCACAAGCTTTCGACGCAGATCATCCGCGACAACCAAGCGGTGTTCGTCGAGGACCTGTGCGTGACCGGTCTCGCCCGGACACGGTTGGCGAAGTCGGTGCACGACGCCGGGTGGTCGCAGTTCGCGGCCATGCTGCAGTACAAGGCCACCCGGCATGGGCGCACCTTCGCCCGGGTAGATCGGTTCTTCCCGTCGACCCGCATGTGCTCGGACTGCGGCCGGATCAACGACAAGATGGCGCTCAACGTCCGGACGTGGGGCTGCCCATGCGGCAGCCTGCACGACCGAGACGTGAACGCCGCCAAGAACATCAGGGCCGCCGGACGGGCGGACCTCAACGACCGTGGAGCGCAGGTAAGACCGGCACCCGTGCCGGCACCGCGCAGGGAAGCGGTAACCCACCGGGAGCTTGCCCCTTCGGGGGCGTAGCAGACCGGAATCTCCGCCCTTCAGGGCGGAGAGGGCGTCAAGAGCTGATCATCAATCATCCGCTGGAGCGGATCCCGGGGCCCTGGCTGGCCATGGTGCTCGGTGGACCGGTCCTGTTCCTGGCCGGCCGGGCCCGCCTGGAGTACGAGGTGTTCGGCCGGATCTCCCCGTCCCGGTGGATCGCCCTCACGGTGCTGGGGGCGTCGTCGGTGCCGCTGCTGTACCTGCCCGGTGTGATCGCGACCACGGTCGGGGTGCTGGTGCTGGCCGCTGTCGCGGTGGTCGACGCCCGTCGCGCCCACGGTGCCCCACCGGAGGCCGCCGCCCCACCGTTCTGAGCCTCGCGAGCCGACGTCGCGCCGGCGCGGACGGCTACTCTCGGCCGGTGACCTTCTCGCTCGTCGCCCGCTCCGCCGACGGCCGCCTGCACGGCGTGGCCGTCGCCAGCAAGTTCCTCGCCGCCGGGGCGTTGGTGCCGGCCGCCGCCGCCGAGGTGGGCGCGCTGGCCACCCAGGCGCACGTCAACCTCGCCTACCGCCCGCAGGGCCTCACCCTGCTGCGCACCGGGGTGGCCGCCGCCGACGTGGTGGCCGGGCTGATCGCCGCCGACCCCGAGCGGGAGCACCGCCAGCTCGGCGTCGTGGGGGCCACCGGCTCGGGCGCCAGCTGGACCGGGCCGGCCTGCCACCCGTGGGCCGGCGGGCGGACCGGCGACGGCTGGGCGGCGCAGGGCAACGTGCTCACCGGCCCGGAGGTCGTCGACGCCCTCGGCGAAGCCTGGCTGGCGGGAACGGCGCTGCCCTTCGCCGAGCGGCTGGTCGCCGCGCTGCGGGCCGGCGACGAGGCCGGCGGCGACCGGCGTGGCCGGCAGAGCGCCGGCCTGCTCGTGGTCGAGCGCGGCGGCGGGTACGGCGGCACCAGCGACGTGGTGGTGGACCTGCGCGTGGACGACCACCCGGACCCGGTCGCCGAGCTGGGTCGACTGCTCACTGTGCACACCATGCTGTTCGGCCGACCCGACCCGGCCACCCTGCTCGACCTGAGCGGCGCGGTCGCCGACGAGGTGGCGGCGTTGCTCGGCGCGCTGGGTCATCCGGTGGCGGACGACGGCACGGAGGCGGCGTTGGTGTCCTGGGCCGGGTTGGAGAACCTGGAGGAGCGGCTCGTGCCGGGGCGGATCGACCCGGTGGTGCTGACGCACCTGCGCGGTGTCGCCCCGCACGTTCCCGCACCCCGCGCCGCGAGCTGACAGGCCACGGCCGGTGCCGGCCGCGACCAGGGTCAGCGGCCGAAGGCTAGCCAGCGGAAGCCGGCGGCGCCGATCGCGGCCTGTTCCGGGTCGGTCAACGCCGCTCGGCCGGTGGTCTTGCGGATCAGGGTCAGCTCGTCCCAGCGCAGCACGGCCGGTGTCGGTTTCCCGCCGGTGAGCAGGTCGGCGATCACCGCAGACGCCTGCGGGGTGAGCCATGGCGGCCGGCCCAGCGCGGCGGCCAGGTCCAGACCGTGCACACCCACCTCGACGACCCGGGTCCGCAGGAACTCGGTGAGGAGCATTGCGTCGCCGTGCCGGGTGCGTACCACCCGATCGGTTGGCGCGGCGGCGACCGCCACGTCGGTGGTGCGCCAGGCCCGGTCCAACTCGGTCGCCAGCGCTGCTCGGTCCACTTGTCGCGCGTCCTGCCGGCCACCGGCGATCCGGTCGGCGTCCACCTGCGGGGTGAACTTCGCCCTGCCGAAGTAGCCCGCGGCGTCCACCTCGGGGCGTGGCGGGGCCGGCGCAGCGAGCATGTCGGCCAGCCGGCCCACTCCGGTGCGGATGTGGGCGATCAACTCCCGGACGGTCCACGGCGGGCAGTCGGTGGGTCGGTCGAGGTCGGCGTCGACCAGCTCGGCCAGGATCTCGGTGAGCTGCGCGCACTCGGCGGAGAACGCCACGCGGACGGGGTCCCTCAGGCTGCGGGCATCCAGGTTCCCGATCATCCGCGGATCCTCCTGATGCCGGCTCAGCCCTTGACCCTGGGCACCAGTCGGTGCACGACGGTGAGCGCCAACGCCATCACCACGGCCATCGTGCCGGCGATCCCGGCGGCGCTGCCCGCGTACCCGACGAACAGGGGGCGGCGGGCCAGTTCCTCCGGCCCGGTGCCGCGCAGGTCGAGCAGCCAGGACAGGGAGAGCCCGCAGACCACCAGGGCGAGCACACCACCGAGCCCGAGCACCAGCGCCGCGACCCGGTGCGCGTCGCCGGGAGCGATCTCGGCCTGCTCCCGCTGGGTGACCAGCAGCAGCAACCCGGCCAAGGCCGCCCACACACCCACCACCAGGTACGCGGCGACCGCGTCGCTGGGCCGGTGCCAGCCGGCGGAGAGGGTGGCGACTCCGGCGGCGGCGGCGTAGCCGGCACCGATGAAGGCACCGACGGCGCGCACCTTGCGTGGCAGCACGAGCATCAGCGCGACCGCCACCGAGGCGGCCACCGTGGCGTGCCCGCTCGGGAGGCTGTTGCCCACCGCGGCGCGTTCCGGGTCCACACCGTAGTCGGGCCGGCTCAGCCCGTACTTGAGCAGCTGGGTGGTGACGTTCGCTCCGGCGATCAGCAGGGTCGCGGTGATCGCCAGGGCGATCCGCCCCCGGATCAGCGCGATGAACCCGATCGTCGCGGTGGCGGCCACCAGCGAGACCACCGACATGGCGTTGAGGATCCGGTCGACCGGACCGTCGATGGTGTCCTGCCCGATCCGGTTGCCGGTGAGGGCGACCGTGTCCACCCACTGACCGATCTCAAGGTGCACGGCCACCCGCCACACGGCGAGGAAGGCGGCCGCCTGGACGAGGGCCAGTACGACCAACCAGACCGCGGTCCAACCCCGTGCCGTCGCGCGCATCCGCACACCGTAGCGGCAGGTGTCGGCGGTCCGAGCGGTGGCCCGCCGCCAATCGCCGGTTAGGTTGTGCCGGAGGCGAGGAGGCGGTGGTGAGCGGAACACCGGAGCGCGACAGCGGCCCGGCCGAACCCGGCCCGGAGCAGCGTGAAGGCGATAACCCGGGGTCGGCAGGGCCGGTGCGGGCCGGCGCCGACACCGGTCCGGGTGGGCCGGCGCGCGCCGAGTCGCTGACGGATCTGCTGGGCGGGCGACGCGGTGCCATCGACGCCACCCTGCCGCCGCTGGCGTTCGCGGCGGGCTGGCTGCTGGGCGGCGAGTCGCTGTGGGGCGGGGTCGGCGCGGCGCTGGCCGTGGGCGCGGTGGTGGCCGGCGTACGGCTGCGCCGGGGTGACCGGCCGCGCTCGGTGCTGATCGGGCTGCTGGCCGTCTGCGTCGCGGCGTTGATCGCGGTGCGCACCGGTCGGGCCGAGAACTTTTTCCTGATCCAGGTGCTGTCCAACGCCGCGAGCGCTCTGGCGTGGACGGTCAGCATCGTGGTGCGGTGGCCACTGCTCGGTGTGCTGGTCGGCGCGGTGCTGGGCCAACGGGCCGGGTGGCGGCGCGACCCGGCGCTGCTGCGCGGGTACGGCCGGGCCAGTTGGGTGTGGACGGCGACCTACCTGCTGCGGCTCGCCGTGTTCGTGCCGCTCTACCTGGGTGGGCAGGTGCTCGCGCTGGTGGTGGCCCGGGTGGCGCTGACCTGGCCGCTGGTCGCCGCGGCGCTGGCGCTGAGCTGGGTGGTGCTGCGGCGCTCGCTGCCGGCCGGGCACCCGGGGCTGCGCCACCCGGTCGCGCCGCCTCGCTGAGCCGGCCCCACGCGGCCGGCTCGGGGCAGAGAAGCGGCTGGATTTGGGGCAAAAAAGTGGAGAGGCCGCCACGGGGGGAGCGGCCTCTCCGGTGACGTACGTTACTCCGTCACGGACCTCGGTGTGATCCCGCGACGGCCCGAATTTCTGGGCTTTTTCGCGGCTGGCTCCAGTCCGGGCGGTGGGGTGGGCCAGCCGATCCGCTGCGTCGGCCAGATGGCCGGCCCACCCCGGCCTGACCGTGGGTGTCAGGCCGTCCCGCCAGCCCCGGTCCGTCGTTCCCCGGACCCGGGCCGGACCCCGGGGTGGGCGGTCCACGCCACCCACCCCGGGTCGTCTCAGCCGTTCGGGAACATGCTGCCGTAGTCGGCGTACGCCATGGCGACGTCAGCCTGCGCCCAGAACCGGTGGTAGTTGAAGCTCGGCTCCGCACCACCGTCCAGGTACGCCTGCACCTTGGGCCAGTCCGGGTCGTTCTTGTAGAAGGACCGGATGTCGAGGAAGCTCTTGCCGGCGGCGATGGTGTCGCCGTTCGGCATCTTCCCGGTCCAACCCGACGGGACGTAGAGGCCCTGTCCGGTGGACGCGTTGTAGACGTCGTCGAAGCGCCGGTAGTCGCCACGCTTCTCGGTGGTGGAGACACCCTTGGCGTCGCTGGCGGCCGACAGCGCGTCGAGCAGCCCCTTGGCGGTGTTCTTCGCCGCCACGTTGCCCGACTTGGCCGCGTACGCGATCAGGATCCGGGCGTAGGCGGCGGTGACACCGACGTCCTGACCCTTGCTGATGACCTCGACGTGCAGGCCGGTGTTGGGCTGCGGGTTGGACGGGTTCCAGGTGGTCGGCTGACCGGTCCACGCCATGTCCGACGGGATCGACCAGTTGGTGCCGAGGGTGGTGTTGGCGATCGCCCAGGGCACCCACTTGTCCAGCAGCGCCTTGGCCTTCGCGTTGCCGGTCTGCTGGTACAGCTCGGCGATGCGCTGCATCGACCAGGCCTGCATACCGAACCACTGGTTCGACGGCGGGTCGTTGTAGACCGGGTCGACGTCGTAGAACATGCCGTAGAAGGTGCTGGTGCCGGCCGGCGGCTGGGCGTAGCTACCGTCCCAGCTGTTGGTGGCGCCACCGGCGATGCCGCCCTCGGCGGACTGCAACCAGGTGTAGAACTCCAGCTGCCGCTCGAAGCTCTTGGTCCAGTCGGCGACCGCGGTCGACGACTGCGGCTTGAGTTCCGGGGTGTTGGTCAGCGCCCAGGCCGCGAACGGGTTCTGGTAGCCGAAGTGGTTGTGGCTGGAGCCGATCCGCCAGGACCAGTTCTGGCTGGCGTCGTACGCGCCGCCCCAGGCGTAGTACCAGGACAGCAGGTAGTGCGCCGAGTCCTTGCCGCTGCCGGCGGGGCAGGTGCTCGCCCCGACGCAGTTGCCGATCTTCTTGAAGTACTTGTCGAACATCGCGTACCGCAGGTAGTCGCCCATCTTGGCGGCCTTGGCGATGGTGGCCGCGACGTCGGCCTGCTTGTTCTGCGCCTTGGACCAGGTCAGCGCCCAGTACGCGGCCTGCACGGCGCGGGCGTCGGCGTCCGGGGCGTTGGTGTACTTCCACTGCTTGGCGGGGGCGCCGGTGTCCTTGACGAACAGGTCGAGGTAGCCGTACTGACCGCCGTGCTTGAAGGTGTCGCAGGAGGGCTGCGGAACGGTCTCCCACACCGACTCCTGGGTGCCCCGCTGGAAGGTGTTGATGTAGGCCGGCTTGGTGGTGCCGTCACCGCAGCGGCCGAAGCCGTAGGTGTTGTCGACGTCCATCAGCCAGTGCATGCCGTAGATGTCGCCGGTGCCGTAGGTGGACTGCAGCTCCGAGCGCAGCGGGTCCTGACCGACCGGGACGTTCGGGTTCAGCGCCGAGGGGTACTGGCTGGGCAGGTTGTACTCCGCGGCGTACTGCGGGGTGCCCGCGGAGCCGGCGGTCGGCTGGTCGGCGTGCGTGGGGATGATGTACTTCTCCATCACCGTCCAGGCGTTGTTGAACGGGGCCCAGTTCTGGGTGACCTTGCCGTAGTAGGCCTCCAGCCAGAGCCAGAAGCTGAACGCCTCCGAGGTCGTTTCGTGGCCGTGGTCGGGCGCCTCGACGATCAGCGTCTCCACCGAGTGGTACGGCACGCCCTCGGGGCTGAAGTAGCCCGAGTTCTTGATCTTGCCGTACTGCTCGAGGAACTTCGCGGTGTAGGCGTTGTCGCCGCCGGGGGTGTCGTTGTCGATCTCGGTGGCGCTGACCGCCAGCGAAGCCAGACCGGTGGCGGAGGCGGTGATGGTGGCAGCGCCGCCGACGGTGTCGGCGTCCTCCGCCGCAGCGACCGTGACGGTGACCCCGGTGTTCCAGTTGCTCGGGGTCAGCGTGGCGGTGGCCGGCGAGACCGTGACGTCGGTGTCACCGGTGCGGGTGAGAGTGACCGGCACGTTGGCGGTCGGGGCGGCGCTGAGCTTCAGGTTGAAGGTGGCGGTGCCACCCTCGGTGACGCTCACCGCGGACGGGGTGGCGACCAGCGTCGGGCCGTTGGCGGCCCCGACGGTGAACGCCTTCTCGTCGACCCCGATGCCGTTGGCGTTGTCGTACGCCTTGGCCTGGACGGTGTAGCTGCCGGCCGGCAGGTCCTCCTGGGTGTACGCGTACGGGGCGGAGGTGTCGGTGTTGATCAGCAGGCCGTTGCGGTAGAACTCGACCTTGCTGATCGTCCCGTCCGGGTCGCTGGCGGTGGCCGTCAGCGGCACGTCGGCCGGCGCGGTGAACGGCCCGGCCGGCAGGCCGAGGGAGACCGTCGGCGGCTGGTTGGCCGGGGTGCCGTTGCAGGGAGTGCCGTTGAGCGTGAACGAGGTGGGCTTCGGGTTGCTGCCCGAGTGGGCGCCGTTGAAGCCGATGGTGGTGGAGGCCCCGGTGGCAAGGTTGCCGTTGTACGACTCGTTGGTCGCGGTGACCTCGCTGCCGGTCTGGCTGAACCTGGCCGACCAGCCCTGGGTGACCCGCTGACCGCTGGTCGGGAAGGTCCACTTGAGCGTCCAGTTGCTCACCGGGTCACCCAGGTTCTTGATGGTGACGTTCGCGGTGAAGCCGGTGTTCCAGTCGTTGGTCGCGTAGACCACGTCGCAGGCGGGTGCGGCCTGTGCGGCGCCGGCAGGCAGGGTCACCCCGCCGATGGCGAGCAGCGCGGCGGCGGCGAGCGCCACGCGCCGGCGTATTGCCAGTTGTCTCATGTGCGCGGTGTCTCCTCGGACCAGGCCGGGATGGTCCCCGGCGAGGCGCCTGCCCGCGAGGGTGGTGGTGGTCCGCGGGGATGTCGAGGCGCCGGGAAGGTGGTCTTCCCCGGGCCCGGCCGGGGTAGGGCGTGCGGCCCGCACGGGAGGGGGTCCCGCCGGCTGCGTTCGGGTGACCGTGACCGGAGCTGGTGCTGCCGGTTGCCCTCGGTGGACCCGCACTACGCGATGTGGCTCCTGTCGCGTCGAATCGACAGTGTGCCATGGAAGCGCTCCCACAACAAGCGCAGGGAGCGCTGGATCAGCTCCTTGTTTCGATCTCGTTTTGGGTCTTTCACAAAGGCGTGACGGGCGTTACAGTCGCAACATCGGTCGATGGGAGCGCTTCCATCGACAAGGTTCCAACAAGAAGATCGCTGGGGTCGTCCTGACGAGCCCAGGGAACCAGACCGAGGGCCGACGACGGGCCAGCCCGGACGCCGTCGTCAGCCATCGTCCCGCCACAGGGAGGGAGGTGGAACCAGAGCCACTCGCGTGGCCCGGCTCCCGCGCGACACGCACGGCAGGACCCAAATTCCGCCCGTGTGTGTGCAGTTACGGTGGGGACGGGGGTTGCCCTCCCCCGTCCCCACACTAAACCCCCGTACACGATAGGAAAAGAGGCCGACGGGACAGGCGCGCCGCGCCGCCCGGACGGCCTCGTTCGCTGCCCGGGGCCACACACCCGCCTCTCACCCGCCAGCGCCGGCCGTCCTGACGGCCGGCTGACCGGCCGGCAGCGTCTGCCCTATCATGGGAGCGCTCCCGAATCTTTCGGCGGTGGCCCCGTATCCATGAGGAGAATCCATGTCGATACCTATCGGGCCCGCCGGCCCGCTGCGCTTCCCGGAAAACTTCGGCTGGGGCGCGGCCACCTCCGCCTACCAGATCGAGGGCGCCGCCAAGGAGGACGGGCGCGGCGAGTCGGTCTGGGACACCTTCAGCCGCGTCCCAGGGCGCACCCGCAACGGCGACACCGGCGACGTGGCCATCGACCACTACCACCGCTACGCCGAGGACCTCGACCTCATGCGCGACCTCGGGTTGCGCAGCTACCGCTTCTCCATCTCCTGGCCCCGGATCCAGCCCGACGGCACCGGCACGCCCAACCAGCGCGGCCTCGACTTCTACCGCCGCCTCCTCGACGGCCTGCACGAGCGCGGAATCACCCCGATGGCCACCCTGTTCCACTGGGACCTCCCGCAGGCGCTCCAGGACGCCGGCGGCTGGGAGTCACGCGACACCGCCCACCGCTTCGCCGACTACGCCGACGTGGTCTTCCGCGCCCTCGGCGACCGGGTACCGGCCTGGCTCACCATCAACGAACCCAAGACCGTGGTCCAGAACGGCTACCTCACCGGCCACCACGCCCCCGGGCGGCAGGACCCGGACGCCGCCTACCTGGTCGCCCACCACCTGCAACTCGCCCACGGGTTCGCCGTCGCCGCGCTGCGGGCCACCGGCAGCGACAGCCGCATCGGCCCCGCGCTCAACCTGCACCCCTGCTACCCCGCCGACGACTCCCCGCAGGCTGCCGCGGCCGCCCACCTCTACGACGCCTACGAGAACCGCCTCTACCTCGACTCCCTGCTCAAGGGCAGCTACCCGGAGGACCTGCTGGCCGACCTGGGCCCGCAGAGCCGGATGGTCCAGGGCATCCGCGACGGCGACCTGAAGACCATCTCCGCGCCGGTCGACCTGCTGGCCGTGCAGTACTACACCCCGATCTACGTCACCGGCGACGGCGGCACCGCGCACCGCTGGGCGACCTCCGAGGCCGAATGGCAGCAGATCTACCCCGAGGGGATGTACGACCTGCTGACCCGGATCACCCGCGAATACGGGCCGATCCCGCTCACCATCACCGAGAACGGGCTGCCCACACCGGACACCCTGGGCGCGGACGACACCGTCCAGGACGCCGGGCGGATCAGCTTCCTGCGCGACCACCTCACCGCCGCGCACCGGGCCATCGCCGACGGAGTGCCGCTGGAGAGCTTCCACGTCTGGTCGCTGCTGGACAACTTCGAGTGGGACCAGGGCTACGACCAGCGCTGGGGCCTGGTCTACGTCGACTACGCCACCCAGCGTCGGGTGCTCAAGAACTCCGCCACCTGGTACCGCTCCGTCATCGCCGACGGCGGCTTCTGACCGCGCCGCCACCCGGACGGCCGGGCCCGGACGGCTCGGCTCGGGTGAGCCGCGACCGTCCGGGCCTCGGCCGGCTCACTCGCGGGGCAGCGCCTGCTGCAACTCCGCCCGCAAAGCCGGGGTGAGCATCTCCCCCGCCTGCTTGGCCAGCCGGGCCATCTCGTAGCCCACCACGCCGATGTCCGCGTCACCGGCGGCCAACGTGGCCAGAATCGAACCGTCGCGGATCTGCATCACCAGGAAGTAGCCACGGCCCATCTCGACCACCGTCTGCTTGACGACATCGCCGTCGAACATCGAGGCCGCGCCCGCGGTGATACTCATCAACCCGGAGGTCACCGCGGCGAGCTTGTCCGCGTTGTCACGCGGCAGGTGATCGGAGATCGCCACCAGCAGCCCGTCAGAGGAGACCACCACCGCGTGCGCCACACCCGGCACCCGCTCCGCGAACGCGCTCACCAGCCAGCTCAGGTCACGCGCCTCCTGGCTCAACGTCGTCACTGTCGTCGTCCCCCTTCGTCGTGCCCCCCGGACGGTGGCACGGGTATCTCGGTGGTGTCCTCAGCCTCGGCGCGCCGTACTCCGCTGTAGAGCCGCGAGAGCATGCCGCCGACCGCCTCCGGGTCCGGGTCGGTGCGGGTCGGTGCCGTCATCGGTTGTGCCGAACGGGTGACCGCGCTCAACTGCGCCATGGGCACCCGCACCGGCAATCCCCGCTCATTGGTGCCGGCGGTCACCGGGATCGTCGGTGGCGCCGCCGCAGCGGGCACCACCGGCGCGGTCGGGCCCTGCCGCGAATACCAGCCCCCGCCGTCACCGCGATCCGCGGCGGGGGTCAACACGTCCTCGGCGCGTACCGGCACCGGGCGACCCTGACGCGGCACGCCGACGCCCGGCGGGCGGCCGGCCACCGGCAGGTCCCGCACCGCGCCGTTCCGCATCGGGGCAGCGGCCTGCCGGGCGGCCCCGGACTGCGGAACCAGCCCCCGCGCCGCGCTCGCCGCCAGCATCCGCGCCGACGGGGGCGCATCCAGCTCCACACTGCCCGCCGGCGCCAGCAGCACCGCGGGCAGGGCGAGCCGGGCGACCAGGCCGTCCTCGCCGCCCTCCAACCGCACGCGGACGCCCAACCGGGCCGCGAGGTGGCTGACCACGAAGAGTCCCATCCGCTCCACCGCCGCGACGTCCGCGGCCGGAGGGCTGGCCAGCACCTCGTTCGCCTGCACCAACGCGGTCGGGCTCATACCCAGACCTCGGTCGACGATCTCGATCAGCGCACCCCCCGCCTCGACCCGGGCGGTCACCACCACGACGGTGTCCGGACGGGAGAAGGCCGTGGCGTTCTCCAGCAGTTCGGCCAGCAGGTGCACCAACTCGCCGACCGCGTGCCCGACCACGTGCACGTCGGCCACCGACTCGATCCGGACCCGCTGGTACTGCTCGATTTCCGCAGCGGCGGCCAGCAGCACCGCACCGAGCCCGACCGGCCGGTTCCACCGGCGGGTCGAGTCGGTGCCGGCGAGCACCAGCAGGCTCTCGTCGTTACGGCGCATCCGCGCGGCCAGGTGATCGAGCTTGAACAGGTTCTCCAGCTGGTCCGGGTCGCTCTCCTCGCGCTCCAGGTCGTCCAGCAGCTCCAGCTGACGCTCCACCAGCACCTGGCTACGGCGGGCCAGATTGACGAACATCGCGTTGACGTTGCGCCGCATCAGCGCCTGCTCGACGGCGACCGTGACCGCGCTGCGGTGCACCGCCACGAACGCCTCGGCCAGCTCGCCGATCTCGTCGAGTGAGCGGACCACCGCCGGCGCGACATCGATGCGCGGCACCCCACCGGTGACGGTCTTCAGTCGGTCCAGGGCGTCGGGCAACTCGACCTGGGCGATCCGCAGCGCCTGGCTGCGCAGCATCCGCATCGACCGGGCGACCGACCGCCCGATGAGCAACGAGATCAGCAGGGCGGCCAGCAGGACCGTGACCACCCCGCCGACGACCAGCAGGGTCGTCCGCAGCTGAGCGTCGCTGGCCTCCTCGGCCTGCCGTACGGCGTCGTCGAGCACACCCGCCTCGAGCTGACGCAGCAGCTCCTGACGCTGCTGGCTGGCCGACCACCACTGCTCCGACGGCAGCACCTGCGGCGACGCGCCGCCGGAGGACAGGCTGCGCTCCTCCAACCCGGTGGCGACCAGGAAACTCGGCGACACCGAGGTCTCGTCGTAGCGGCGGATCTGCTCACTGGTCGCGGCCACCCGGAACGCGCCGAGCGCGGTGAGTTGCTGACCGCGCAGGTCGGCGAGGATCACCCGGTCCTCGGTGCCGTACGCACCGACGCGGGCGGCGGCGTAGAGCTGGGCCCGCACCCGGGAGGAAAGCTCCTTGACCCGGGCCAACTGGACGTAGCGCAGCACCGCGTCGTTCAACGCCGGCTGGTTCTGCCCCGGCGTCGGTTCGGCGAGCAGGTCCAGCAACGCCCCGACGGCCCGGTGGTAGTTGCTCAGGATGGTCTCGCTGCTGAGCACCGCCGGCGGAATCGCCGCACGGATGTCGACCACCTGGTCGTACGCCTCCAACGCCTCGGAGAAGGCCACCCGCCAGGACGCGTCCGCGTCCGCCAACGGCTCGGCGGCCCGGCTGAGGTCCACGATGGCCTTGTCGGTGGCAGCCTGCAACGGCTTCAGGTCGTTCGCGGCGGCCTGCCGGTCACCGCCCTTACGCAGCTCGCCCAGCTCCCCCGCCGAGCGGTCCCGCTCCTGCTGGAGCTGGTGCACCGCCGCGGTGATCTGCCGGCCGATGCCGACCTGACTGGAGAAGTCGTTCAACGCCGTCGTCCGCCCCACCAGGGTGCTGGTCTGCACCCCGGCGAGCAGGAGGAACGCCATCGACGGCACCAGCAGCACGGTGGCGAGCTTCGTGCTCATCCGCCAGTCGCGCAGCCGAAACGGCGACCGCCGTCGATGCGGAACGACTCGGACATCGAAGCGGCGTCGGCGATGGTTCGACACCGCGCCGTTCGCCGGGTCGGGACCTGCCGCCACCCTGCCTCCTCCGTCCTACCGCGTCCACCGCGGTCGGGGGAGCGCAGTCCATCCAACCAGGCTCGGTACCGCTGTCAACGGCCCGGGCGAGGCCGAGGTTCAGGAAGGATACTGCGGGTGGGAACGTCCTGCCGTGGTCGGTAAAACCAGCTCGTCCGTCCGGCCGATGTCGGCGAGCTGGATCGCGTCACCGAAGCGCCCCAGCGCCACCAACGCGGCACCGGTGGCGCCGATCTCCGGGTTGCGCTGATGCGACACCGGTCGCGGTGCGAGGGCGGTCGCGAAGGCCTGCCGCCACCACACCGAGGCGGCCACCGCGCCGCCGCCCAGCACCACACCGACCGGTTTGTCGATGGTGGACTCCAGCACCCCGAGATCCTCGGCGACCAGCTCACACAACCCCTGCATCAGCCCGGCCAGGATGTCGACCGAGGTGGTGCTGAAACTCAGACCGCGCAACTCACCGCTGCCCGCCGGTGCCAACCCGGGCGGCCGGTCGCCACCGAAGCGGGGGTCCGCCGGTCGGCCACCACCCGCCGGCACCAGCGCCAGCGCCGCGTCCAGCTCGGCACCCCGCGGCAACCGCAGCTCCCTGTTCGCCCAGGCGAACAGGTTGCCCCCGTTGGCGTACGCGGCCCCGGTCACCACGTGGTCGTGGTCGACCCGGTACCGCCACAACCGTTCGGGCAGGCGCGGCATCGGCTCGCCGGCTGGGACCCGCTGCATCAACCGTACGGCCGCTGAGGTGCCCACGGTGACGGCGGCCCGGCTCGGGTCGACGCAGCCCGAGCCGACGTTCGACGCCCCACCGTCGCCCACCGGCGGCGTCCACCGGGCCTGCGCCAACTGCGGCCACCGACGGGCCAGGTCGACCCGGAGCCGGCCGTGCCAGTCCAGTTCGCCCAGCGGTGGCAGCTCCTCCGGTCGCGCCTCGGCCAGCGTCAGCGCCTCCTCGTCCCAGCGCAGGGTGCGCAGGTCGAGCAGACCGGTCCCGGAGGCCTGGGAGATCGACATGGGCGCCGTGTCGAGCAGCTCGCCCAGCACGTACTCGGGCAGACCGACGAACCGGGCGATCGGGGTGCCGGACTGCTCGCGCACCCAGGGCAACCGCATCGACCAGTACGAACGGTGCCACCAGCAGCCGGTGCGCTGGTGGAAGCCGTCCGGGTCGGCAGGGCCGGCGGTGCGCCCGACCGGGGCGGGCCGGGTGTCCAGCCAGGTGACCACCGGCCCCATGGGGGCGCCGTCGCGGTCCAGCGGGAGCACCGAGTGCCACTGGGCGGAGACCGCCACCAGGCCGACGTCGTGCAGGTGACCCGAGTCGGCCAGCTCGTCCAGGCACTCGACCAGGCTCGCCAGATAGTCCGGACCGGACAGCGTGCCGGTGCCGTCGTCGCCGATGGCAAGGTCGACCTTGCGGCGGGCCAGAGCGCCGGGCAGCGGCTGGGTGTCCGCGTCCAGCACCAGCCCACGTACCGAGGAGGTGCCCAGGTCGAGCGCGAGAATGTTCATCGCCGGTCAAGTTACCCCGTGCCAGCGGGGCGACGGGCGCGTAGGGTGGATCACATGCTCGCGCAGTTGACCAGTTGGTGGCCCGCCGACCCGGCGGCCATCTCCCGCGCGTAGCTCCATCCACGCGGCCGCCATCGAGGCGGTCGCCGGATCTCCCGGCCGGAGGGCCGCCCGACGGCGGCACCCGGCCCGACGGAGACTCCCGATGACCCACCTGACCGACCTGCTCGCCGCCGTCGCGCACGGCGTCGACCCCGGCCCCTTCGCGCTGCTGCGCCGCGAGGGCGCGGACGAACTGGACCTGTTCACCGGCCCGGTCGACACCGTCGAAGAGCTCACCGACCTCCCGCTGCCGACGGGCCCGCCCGGGGCACGGACGCTGGCCCTGGTGCCGTACCGGCAGATCACCGAGCGCGGCTTCGCCTGCGTCGACGACGGCGCCCCGCTGGAGTTCCTCCAGGTCCGCGAGCACCAGCGGATCACGCTCACCGACGCCCTCGCCGCGCTGCCCGACGAACCGGTACACACCACCGACGCCGGCTTCGACGTCAGCGACGAGGAGTACGCGCGGACCGTGCAGCGGGTGCTGTCCGAGGAGATCGGCCGTGGCGAGGGCGCGAACTTCGTCATCCACCGCGCCCTGCACGCCACGGTGCAGGGCCCACCGCTGGGGGCCGCGCTGGCCGCACTGCGCCGGCTGCTGGTCGCCGAACGCGGCGCGTACTGGACGTTCGTGGTGCACACCGGCACCCGGACGCTGGTCGGTGCCAGCCCGGAGCGCCACGTCAGCGTCGACGACGGACTGGTGATGATGAACCCGATCAGCGGCACCTTCCGCTGCCCCGGTGGCGTCGCGGACCGGGCGGCCCTGCTGCGCTTCCTCGCCGATGAGAAGGAGACCGAGGAGCTGTACATGGTGCTCGACGAGGAGCTGAAGATGATGGCCACCGTCGCCGAGCACGGTGGGCAGGTGATCGGCCCGTACCTGAAGGAGATGTCGCACCTGGCGCACACCGAGTACCTGCTCGCCGGCCGGGGCACCCGTGACGTGCGGGAGGTGCTGCGCGAGACGATGTTCGCCCCCACCGTCACCGGCAGCCCGATCGAGAACGCCTGCCGGGTGATCGCCCGCCACGAACGCCGGGGCCGGGGCTACTACGGGGGCGTGCTGGCACTGCTCGGCCACGACGACGCCGGCCGGCAGACGCTCGACGCCCCGATCCTGATCCGGACCGCCGAGATCTCCCCCACCGGCCGACTGCGGGTGCCGGTCGGCGCGACCCTGGTCCGGCACTCGACGGCGGCCGGCGAGGTGGCCGAGACGCACGCCAAGGCCGCCGGTGTGCTGGCCGCGCTCGGCCTCGGGCCGGCGGCGTCCGTCGGCGACCGCGGGCCGGTCGCTCGCCTGGCCGACGACCCGGCGGTACGCGACGCGCTGGCCGCCCGCAACGCACCGCTGGCGCGGTTCTGGCTCGATCAGCGGTCACCGGACGCGCCCGGACTGCCCGGACTGGTCGGCCGCCGGGTGTTGATCGTGGACGCCGAGGACACCTTCACCGGAATGCTGGCCCACCAACTGAGCGCGTTGGGTCTCGCGGTGACCACCCGCCCCTGGCACGCGGGCGGCCCGGTCGACGACTACGACCTGGTAGTCGCCGGTCCCGGACCGGGCGACCCGGGCAGCGCGGACGAGCCGAAGATGCTGGCGCTTCGGAAGCTGCTGACCGGGCTGCTGACCACCGGCCGTCCCACCCTCGCGGTCTGCCTCGGCCACCAGGTGCTGGCCGGGCTGCTGGGGCTGACGCTGCACCGCCGGGACGCGCCCTACCAGGGATTGCAGCGGGAGGTGCAGCTGTTCGGCCGGACCCGCCGGGTCGGGTTCTACTCGACGTTCACCGCCCGCTGCGAGGCCGACCGGCTGACCACCGCGTACGGGCCGGTGGAGCTGGCCCGGGACCCGGACGACGGCGCCGTGCACGCCCTGCGGGGGCGCGGCTTCGCCGGGGTGCAGTTCCACGCGGAGTCGGTGCTCAGCCCGGACGGGCTCGCCGTGCTCAGCGAGCTGTTGACCGAGCTGCTGCCCGCGCCGCGCCCGGACGAGCTGTCCGCGACGCGCGGAGGCGCATAGTCGCCCCGGCCCGGGGGTAGGGCTGGATGGACCGGCGGCGCGGACGGGTCGAGAGCCCCCGCCCGCGCCGCCGGTCGCCCACGTCCGTCACGCAGCCAGACCCGCCTTCAGCGCGGCACCCATCTGCACGGCGCGCCGGGCGGTCAGCGCGCAGGCCCCGAGTGCCACGGCGTCCGGGGCGATCTCCCCGTTGTTGCTGGTGTGCGAGGGGCCGTACGGGTTGCCGGCGATGAACTGACTGGTGTCGGTGTAACCGGGGGTGACCACCACACCGCCCCAGTGGTAGAAGACGTTGAAGAGCGAGGTCAGCGTGGTCTCCTGGCCCCCGTGCGAGGTCGCCGTCGAGGTGAAGGCGGAGTAGACCTTGTTGGCCAGCGCGCCCTGGGCCCACAGCGGGCCGGTGGTGTCGATGAACTGCTTCAGCTGCGCCGCGACCATGCCGTACCGGGTCGGCGCGCCGAGAATCACCACGTCGGCCCAGGCCAGGTCGTCGACCATCGCCTCGGGCACGTCCTGGGTCTCCAGGCGGTGCGCCTGCCAGCCGGAGTTGGAGCGGATCGCCTCGTCCGGCGCCAACTCGCGCACCTTGCGCAGGCGCACGTCGGCACCGGCGTCCCCGGCGGCCTCACACACGGCCTGCGCCATCTGGTACGTGATGCCGGTGGCGCTGTAGTAGATCACCGCTACCTTGGTCTGGGCAGCCATCAGAGTGTCCCCTTCTCGTCTCGGATCAGCTCCCGCGACTACCCGCTGCGGACGTGCTCTAACGACAGCCTCCGCGCTGCCGGCTACCGGTCCGCCGGCTCAAGTTTTCCGCAACTTCCTGGTCGTTCCGGCCCGACGTCGCGCGCGGACCGCGATCCTGGTGCCATCGGTGCCGGCGGGATCGAGCCGCCGCCCCGCACCGGGCACCTGAACGGGGGATCGCGCTCCGCCGGCAACGGCGCTGGCGTAGCGCGATCAGGGGACGATCACCGCTCCCGCGCCCCGCTCCGGCTCAGCGGACCAGGGTCGCCATCAGCCGGTCCAGCTCGGCCGCCGGGTCGACGGTGAGACCGGTGTGCACCGGCCCGGTCTGGATCATCGTGCTGCGCGGCGCGGCCAGCCAGTGGAAGCGCTCACCGAGCCGCATCCGGGTCGCCGGCCCGTCACCCGAGCAGGTCCGGTCCCAGGAGTCGAGCACCGCGGCCACCGCCGGCAGGTCGACGTCGGGCGCCAGGGCGCGAACCCGGTCGGCGTCCAGGTGCGTCCGCGCGGCCAGGAAGTCGCGCTGCTGGCAGTAGAGCAACACCCCGACGTTGATCTGCTCACCGCGCTCGATGCGGGGCACGAGCCGGATCAGCGCGTACTCGAAGGGTTGCCTCATGCCCCGCTCCCCGATGGCAGCCAGTCGGCCGTGCGGGCGACCCGGCGGGACAGGTGATCCAGGTACGCGTCGCGCGCCGCGTCGGCCGTCTCGAAGTCGGCGGCGGTCAGCCACTCCCCCGGCACCAGGGCCAGCACCTCGGTGAGCAGTTCCGGGGTGACTTGGGGGGCCAGTTCGGCGTCGGCCTCGGCCAGCCGCGACGCGTACGGGGCCAGCACGTGGTCCTCCGCGCGGTAGGCCCGGTGCACAGCGGCCTCGGCGCGCGGCCAGTTGTGGTGGAAGTACAGCGAGGCGCCGTGGTCGATCAGCCACAGCTCCCGGTGCCAGACGAGCAGGTTCGGATTGCGCCAACTCCGGTCGACGTTCTCCACGTACGCGTCGAACCAGAGCACCCGGGAGGCCAGCGCCGGGTCGACGGGGTGCGCCACCGGGTCGAAGCCCAGCGCCCCGGGCAGGAAGTCCATCCCGAGGTTGGCGCCGCCGCTGCTGCGCAGCAGCTCCTGCACCTCCTGGTCGGGCTCGGCCCGCCCGATCACCGGGTCGATGTCGAGGACCACCAGCGGCGGCACCCGCAACCCCAGCCGGCGCGCCAGCTCACCGCAGATCACCTCGGCGATCAGCGCCTTGGGCCCCTGCCCGGCGCCTCGGAACTTCGCCACGTAGGTGCCGAGGTCGTCGGCCTCCACCACGCCCGGCAGCGACCCACCCTCGCGCAGCGGGGTGACGTAACGGATCGCGGTGACCTGGCGGAGCACGCCGCCCACCCTACTGGGGCCGGCCGGGACGGGTGGCGGGCCGGCCCAGACCGGCACGCCCGGGTCAGTCGAGCTTGTCGCGCAGCTTGTCGACCTGGGTCTGCAGGCGGTCCACCGCGTTCTCGTTGTTGACGAACGTGGTGATGCCCGCGGCCAGACCGAGCCCGATCAGCACGGCCAGGATGCTGAGCACCAGGCCGCCGATCGACACGCCACGACCGGTGACCCCGGGTCGCCGCGCCATCTTGAGGCCGACGATGCCGAGGATGATCCCGATGATGCCGAGCACCAACCCCAGCCAGGCGAGGATCGCCGTCAACACGCTGAACAGACCGGCCACTCCGAACACCAGGGCGAAGGTGGCCGCGGCGCTCGTCTTCGCGCGGGTGTCCCCACGATGGCCGCGGGATCCGGCCGTTACGCCGGCGCCCCGCGCCGGCTCACTTGCGGCAGTCATGACGCTCCCTTCCGCACGCGCGACGCGCGCACTTCCGGCCGCCGCATCCCCCGTGCGCGGCCCGTTATGCCCCGTCGATCCGGTGCTCTTGCGGTGCGGGCGGGCGTTGCTGGTGCCAGGGATCTCCGGAGGCGCCGGCGGTGAGGTGTCGTTCGTAGCTGGCCACCTTGACGTTTATGAGGTCGAGGCAGTCGCGCAGCTGCGCGACCTGCTCGGTGATGTGGCGCTGGTGTGCGCGGAGCAGTTCGAGCCGTTCGGCCTCGTTACCGCTGCCCGCGCGAACGAGCTGAGCCAGGCGGCTGATCGTCGTGAGCGGCATTCCGGAGGCCCGGAACTTGACGCAGTTCGCCAGCCACTCGACGTCCCAGGCGCTGTAGACGCGCCTGCCCGACCCGTCCCGCCGCACCTCGCTGGCCAGCAGACCCTCACGCTCGTAGAGCCGCAGGGTGTGCACACTCAATCCGGTGCGCTGCGCCACCTGCCCGATGCTCAGGCCCCCGTCCGCCATGGCGTCGACGGTAACGCGTTGACCTAGACCTCGGTCTAGCATCTAGCGTCCGCGGCATGACCAGCGACACGGCCCACACCACGTTCGGTGCCCACAGCACGACCGCAGACGTCCTCACCGGAATCGACCTCACCGGCAAGACCGCAGTCGTCACGGGCGGCTACTCCGGCCTCGGTCTCGCCACCACCCTCGCGCTCACGCAGGCCGGGGCTCGGGTCGTCGTTCCAGCTCTCCGGCCGGACGTGGCGCAGCGGGCGCTCGCCGACGCGGCCGGAGTCGAGATCGAGGTCGACCAGTTCGATCTCGCCGACCTCGCCTCCGTCCGCGCGTTCACCGAACGATTCCTCAGCAGCCATCCAGCCCTCGACATCCTGATCGCGAGTGCCGGCGTCATGGCGTGCGCCCAGACGCGGGTGGGACCCGGCTGGGAAGCGCAGTTCGCGATCAACCACCTCGGTCACTACGCGCTGGCGAACCTGCTGTGGCCTGCGCTCACCGCCGCCGGAACGGCTCGTGTCGTCGCGGTCGCCTCCGGCCGCGACCCGGCGTGGCGGATCCGGTGGGACGACGTGCACTTCGAGCGCGGCTACGACAAGTGGGAGGCCTACACCCAGTCCAAGCTCGCGAACATCCTGTTCGCCCGTCACCTCGACCTGCTCGGCAGACCGCACGGCGTCCGGGCCTTCTCCGTGAACCCTGGCTGGATCCGCACCCCTCTGCAACGACACCTCGCAGTCGAGGAGATGGTCGGCGCGGGCTGGATCGACGCGGACGGGAATTCCGCGCCGGGTCTGTTCAAGACCGTCGAGCAGGGCGCGGCCACCCAGGTCTGGGCCGCCACGTCACCTCACCTCGACGCGAACGGCGGCGACTACTGCGTGGACTGCCGCCGCACCGACGCCAGCCCCACCGACGGCAGCGCGGCAGCCCGCCTCTGGGCTCTGTCGGCGGACCTGACCGGCCTCGACCTCATCGACTGAGCTCTCGCGTACCTGCCCGACGCGCGAAGGTGCTGCCGCGTGCGGCTGTCGGCCCGCGTACCGGCCGGGGTGCCCTGGCGATGCGGACGGCTCCCTAAACTGGGTCTTTTCCTCGGGAAGGGCTGCCGATGCCTGTCGACCTCAGCGCGGCCGACGCGCTGGCGCTGCGGATGACCAGCCTGCTGCTGCCCCCACACCCGAGCACCCGACCCGGCACCGTCGCCGAGGTGGTCGAGTGGTTCGGCGCGATGCAGGCACAGGATCTGGCCAGCGGGCTGTGGTCGCTGGGCGCCCGGCTACCCGGTCGTAGCGTGGCCGACGTGCAGGCGGCGTTGGAGCGGCGTGAGGCGCTGCGCACCTGGCCGATGCGGGGCACCGTGCACCTCGTCCCGTCCGCCGACGCCCGCTGGATGCTGGAGCTGACCGGCGTACGATCCCTGGCCGGCGCGGCGACCCGGCGGGCGCAGCTCGGGCTCACCGAGGCCGACGCGGACCGCGCGGTGGAGGTGCTCGGCACCGCGTTGGCCGGCGGCGGTCGGCTCACCCGCGCGCAGTGCCTGGCCACCCTGCGGGCGGCCGGCCTGGGCACCGACGGGCAGCGTGGCTACCACCTGCTGTGGTATGCGAGCGTTCGCGGCGTGACCTGCGTGGCGCCGAACGTCGGCACCGAGCAGACCTTCGCCCTGCTCGACGAGTGGGCACCCACCTCCCACCGGCTGGAGCGGGACGAGGCGCTGGCCCTGCTCGCCCACCGCTACGTTCGCGGGCACGGCCCGGTCACCGACCGCGAGTTCGCCGGGTGGAGCGGGCTCACCCTGACCGACGCCCGGCGCGGCCTGGCCGCCGCCGACGACGCGCTGAGCACGGTACGCGTCGACGGCACTCCGATGTACGTCGACGCGGCAGTGGCCGACGCGCCACGCACCGCGCCGGACGACGTGTTGGCGCTGCCCGGCTTCGACGAGTACCTGCTCGGCTTCCGGGACCGCACGTTGATGCTCGACCCGGCCCACCAGGCGGCCGTGGTGCCGGGCAACAACGGCATCTTCCAGGCCACAGTGGTCCGCGCCGGTCGGGTGGTGGGTGTGTGGAAGCGCAAGGTCGGCCGCACCGCGGTCACCGTGACGATCCAGCCGCTCACCACGCTCGACGTCGCCGCGCGGGCCCGGGTGGAGCAGGCGCTCGGGCGCTACGCCGACTTCCTCGGGCTGCCGGCCCGCTTGGACTGGCTGACCTGACCCGGCGGCGTCACCGCTTCGGCGGTGCTGGGGTCGGCCGGTCGTGGGCGGGCGGCGCTGAGCAGGTCGACGATCCGGGTCACCCGGGGGTCGGCGCGGATCTGCGCCACGCTGGCCGGCAACGGCAGTCGCCAGTTCGGGTACTCGTCCACAGTGCCCGGCATGTTGGGTTGGCGCACCTCACCCAACACGTCGTAGAGGGAGACGCCGACCAGACGGGTCGGGCTGGCCGCGAGCGCGGCGTGCATCGCCACCACCACCTCGCCGTCGTCGGGCGTCTTCGCCGGTTCAGCCGACCCAGACCCCGGCGTCGGCTCGGGCAGCAGGTTCTCGGCAGCCAACATGGTGAGCAGCCGGTCCCGATCGGCGGCGGCGCGGGCCCGCTCCACCGCCACGTCGGTGCCGAGCAGCTTCAACTCGTCACGCACCCGCACGTGCTCACCGGTCAGGAAGCCCGGCGCGGTGGGCAGGTCGTGGGTGGAGATGGTGGCGAGGGCGTTGCGCGGCCACCGGGCCGGCGGGACGAAGTCACCGGCCTCGTCGCGTGCGAACCACAGCACTGTCGAACCGAGCATGTTGCGCCCCCGCAACCCTCGGGTCACCGCCGGTTGGACCGTGCCAAGATCCTCACCGACCACCACCGCGCCGGCCCGGTGCGCCTCCAACGCGAGGATGCCGAGCATCGCCTCGGCGTCGTAGCGCACGTAGGTGCCCTCGGCGGCGCCGCCGCCCGGCGGCACCCACCACAGTCGCCACAGGCCGGCGACGTGGTCGACCCGCAGGCCACCCGCGTGCCGCAGGACGCGGCGCAGCATGTCCCGGTAGGCGGCGTAACCGGTGGCGGCGAGCCGGTCCGGGCGCCACGCGGCGAGCCCCCAGTCCTGGCCGAGCTGGTTGAAGTCGTCCGGTGGCGCGCCGACCCGCACGCCCTGGGCCAGCACGTCGGCGAGCTGCCACCCGTCCGCGCCGCCCGGGTCGATGCCGACTGCCAGATCGTGCACGACACCGACCGGCATCCCCGCCGAGCGGGCCGCCGCCGTGACGGCGTCGAGCTGCTCGTCGCAGAGGTGTTGCAACCAGGCGTGGAAGGCGACCCGGTCGGCGAGGCGCCGACGTTGCTCGGCGACCGCCGGGGCGTCCGGGTGGTGCAGGTCCGCCGGCCAGGCCCGCCAGTCGTTGCCGTGCCGCTCGGCGAGCGCGCACCAGGTGGCGAAGCTGGTCAGCGCCGGGTCCGCGGCAAGATCCACCGGCTGGGCGTACGGGTGCAGCAACTCCAGCGCACGCCGCTTGGCGGCCCACACCTCGTCGTAGTCGATCAGGGGCCCCCGGTCGGGACGCAACGCGTCGACCACCGCACGGGTCGCCGGGTCGGCCGCCCGGTACGCAGCGGTGTCGCTGACCCGCAGGTAGAGCGGATTGACGAAGCGTCGACTGGCGGGCGAATACGGTGAGGTGGCCACCGGGTGCGCCGGCCCGACCGCGTGCAGCGGGTTGAGCAGCACCAGCCCGGCCCCGGTGTCACCGGCCCACCCGGTGAACTCGGCGAGGTCACCGAGGTCTCCCATGCCCCAGGAGCGCTCCGAGGTCAGCGCGTAGAGCTGGAGCATCCACCCCCAGCTCGACGGCGGCACCGGCAGTCGGCGCGGCACCACCACCAGTGTCACCTCCCGGTCGGCGCAGGCCAGCCGGTGCCAACCCAGCGGCAGGTCCGCCGGCAGCTCACCGTCGACCACGCGACGGCCACCGTCCTCCAGGATCACCACCCCCGGGCCGGGCAGCGCCCGGCTGCGACCCTGGGCGAGCACGACCGTCTCCGGCAGGGCGCTCCGGTCGACCGCACGGGCGGCGGCGAGCGCATCGGCGATCGCCGACGGGCTGGTGGCGTCCACGCCGAGCAGCCCCAGCACCCCCACCACGGTCTCCGGTGCGACCTCGACGCGGCGGTGCCGCCAATCCTCGTACCAGGTGGAAACACCGTGCGCGTTGGCCAGCGCGGCCAATCGTCGGTTCATCCCGTCCGTCCCCCGCTTCACGACGAAACCTGCAACCACCCTGCCACGCCCGCCCCCGCGCCGCAGAACACGCGCGCCGCGACCCCCGCCGCGCCGATCTTGCACTTCCTGTCCCGACACAAGGGGCATTCCACCTGTATCGGCAACCGAAAGTGCAAGATCGGCGCGATCGGGCCGTCAGTCGGCGAGCGCGCCGGCGGCTCGACCCTCGTGCAGGGTCAGGTTGCGGCCGTTGGCCGGGTCGAACAGGTGGATCTTCTCCAGGTTGAACCAGACCCGTCGCGTCTGCCCCTCGGCGACCGGGGACTCGGCGGACAACCGGGTCACCAGGTTGCCGCCGGCACCGGCGAAGTCGGCGGCGCCCGCATCGGCGGCCAGCTCCTCCAGCTCGGCGGCGCTGGCCTTCTCACCCTCGACGGTGAAGTAGACGTACTTGTCCGAGCCCATCGACTCGACGATGTCCACCGGCGCCTCGAACTCCATGCCCCGCCGACGGGTGTCGTCGTCGACCAGTTCGGCGTCCTCGAAGTGCTCGGGGCGGATGCCGAGGATCAGCTCGCGGGGCGCGTCGGCCGACTCCAACTCCCGGCGGACCCGGTCACCGATCGGCACCTTGCCCAGCGCGGTGTGCAGCTCGCCGTCCTGCACGGCGGCGTGCAGGAAGTTCATCGACGGCGAGCCGATGAAGCCGGCCACGAAGAGGTTCTTCGGGTGGTCGTACAGCTCCTGCGGCGGTCCGACCTGCTGCACCGCGCCCCCGCGCATGATCACCACGCGGTCGCCGAGGGTCATCGCCTCGGTCTGGTCGTGGGTGACGTAGACGGTGGTGGTGCCGAGCTGCTTCTGCAGGCGGGACACCACGGTGCGCATCTGCACCCGCAGCTTGGCGTCGAGGTTGGACAACGGCTCGTCCATCAGGAACGCCTTCGGCTGGCGGACGATCGCCCGGCCCATCGCCACCCGCTGACGCTGGCCACCGGAGAGGTTGGCCGGCTTGCGGTCCAGCAGCGAGGTCAGCTCCAGCACCTTCGCCGCCTCGTCGACCTTACGGTCGATGGTCTCCTTGTCGAGCTTCGCCAGCCGCAGCGGGAACGCCATGTTCTCCCGCACTGTCATGTTCGGGTACAGCGCGTACGACTGGAACACCATGGCGATGTCCCGGTCCCGGGGAGCCTTGTCGTTGACCCGCTGCCCGGCGATGCGCAGCTCACCGGAGCTGATGTCCTCCAGCCCGGCGATCATGTTGAGGGTGGTGGACTTGCCGCAGCCCGAGGGCCCAACCAGGATCACGAACTCGCCGTCGGCGATCTCCAGGTCGACGTCCTGCACGGCGACGGTCCCGTCCGGGAAGCTCTTGCTCACCTTGTCCAGCACGATGTCAGCCATGACTACCCACCTATCCCTTTACCGCGCCGGAGGTCAGACCGGACACGATGCGACGCTGGAAGAAGAGAACGAACAGGATGATCGGAACAGTGATCACCACAGCGGCGGCACAGATCGCCCCGGTGGGGTCCTCGAACTGCGACGCGCCGGTGAAGAACGACAACGCGGCCGGCACCGTGCGGGACCGCTCGGTCGAGGTCAGCGAGATGGCGAACAGGAAGTCGTTCCAGCAGAAGATGAAGACCAGGATCGCCGTGGTGAACAGCCCGGGCGCGGCCAGTGGCGCGATCACGCGCCGGAACGCCTGCCCCTGGGTGGCGCCGTCCATCTTCGCGGCCTTCTCCAGATCCCACGGGATCTGCTTGAAGAACGCCGACAGCGTGTAGATCGCCAGCGGCAACGCGAAGGTGATGTACGGCAGGATCAGCCCCAACCAGGTGTCGAAGATCTTGAGCTGACGCTCGATCTCGAACAGCGGCGACACCAGTGACACCTGCGGGAACATCGCGATCAGCAGGGAGACGCCGACCAGCAGCTTCTTGCCGGGGAAGTCCAGTCGGCTGATCGCGTACGCGGCCATCGCGCCGAGCACCACAGCGATCAGCGTGGCGATCAGCGCGATGCCGATCGAGTTGACCAGCGCCCGGACGAACTGGTCGGTGTCGAAGATGGTCCGGTAGTTGTCCAGCGTCCACTCCCGGGGGATGAAGTTCCCGTCGGTGAGGGTGGCCGGCGTCTTGAACGACAGCGACGCGATCCACAGCACTGGGACCAGCGCGAAGACGACCACGAGGACGTCGAGCAGACCCCAGCGCAGCTTTGCCCTGGTAGTGGTTTCGACAGCCATGTCAGCGCCTCTCCCCGTCGTCGCTGCCCGGAGCAGCGGTGCCGAACAGCTTCACGAAGACGAAGGCGATGATCGCCACGGTGATGAAGATCAGCACCGACATCGTCGAACCGATGCCGAGGTTGAGGCCCCGGATCAGGTTGTTGTAGGCCAGCATCGACACCGACGACGTCTCGTTGCCTCCGGCGGTCAACACGAAGATGTTGTCGAACACCCGGAACGCGTCAAGGGTGCGGAACAGCAACGCGACCAGGATCGCCGGCTTCATCACCGGCAGCATCACCTTGGTGAACTTCTGCCAGGCGGTCGCGCCGTCGGTGGAGGCCGCCTTGAGCAGGTCCTCCGGGACCAGCGCCAGGCCGGCCATCAGCAGCAGCGCCATGAACGGGGTGGTCTTCCAGATCTCCGCCAACATGATGATCGCCAGGGAGCTGGCCCGTTCGGTGAGCGGCGCGCCGTCGCTGAACAGGTCGGCCAGGTAGCCGGTGCCGGGCGTCCAGGCGTACCGCCAGGAGAACGCGGCGACCACTGTGACGATCCCGTACGGGATCAGCGCCGAGGTCCGGACCAGGCCGCGCCCGACCAGGGTGCGGTGCATGATGATCGCCAGGCCCATGCCGAGCACCAGCTCGACGGCGACGGTGACCACCGTGATCAGCATGGTCACGCCGAACGCGGTCCACCAGAACTCGTTGGTGAGCACGGTGACGTAGTTCTCCAGCCCGATGAACTCACGCTGGTCGGGGAAGCGCAGGTCGAAGCGCTGCAACGACAGCCAGACCGAGTAGATGATCGGGTACGCGGTCACCGCGATCATGACCAGCGCGGCCGGCGCGCAGAGCAGCAGACCCAGCCGGCGTTCGGCCTTCTTGTTCTCGCTCAACGGGGGCTTGCGACGGCCACCACGCTGGGTGGGCACTGTGGCGTGCCGGCCGGTGGATTCGCTGGTCTCGTCGGCGGCGACATCGGCGCCGGTCGGCGTGGCGTTGATACTCACGGCAGGACCCCCTTGGACTGGAGGGCGTCAGCGATGGCGCCGCGCAGGTCGTCGGCGGTCTGCTGCGGGCGGATCCCGGACGGCGGCGACAGGATCGCCGACATCACTGTGGAGATGCTCTGGTAGGCGGGGGTCAGGGGACGCGTCGCAGGTTCCTTCAGCTCCTCCAGGATGGTGTCCTTCATCGGGTACGCCTCGGTCATCTCCGGGTCGTCGAAGACCGCCTCGATGGTCGGCGGCACACCGTCGTTGATGGCGGAGAACTTCTGGTGCTCGGCGCTGCGGATGCACCGGGCCGCCTCGAAGGACTGCTCCGGGTGCTTGGAGTAGGAGCTGACCGCCAGGTTGACCCCACCGATGGTGACCTTGCTGGGGGTGCCCTCGTCGATGCCCGGAATCCGAGCCCAGCCGACCTGCTTGGCCAGCTCCGGGTTCGCCTCCTGAAGAGCCGGGTAGACGAACGGCCAGTTCACCTGGAACGCGCCCGCGCCGGACTGGAACTCCAGCCGAACCGGGTCCTCGGTGGCGTTGCTGAACGACGGCGAGGTCACGCCCGACGTGGCGAACTTCTTCAGCTGCTCCAACGCCCGGACCGTGCCCTCGTCCATCACGGCCTTCGTACCGTCGTCGTTGAGGATCTTCCCGCCGGCGCTCTCGGCCAGGGTGTTGTAGAGGACGACCAGACCCTCGTACTGCGCGCCCATGGTGAGCACCTGGTACGGCTTGCCCTGGTCCTTGAGCTGCTGGGCCGCGCTGATCATCTGGTCCCAGGTGGTCGGCGGCTGCGGCACCAGGTCCTTGCGGTACCAGAGCAACTGGACGTTGGTGTTCTTCGGCGCCGCGTACAACTTGTCCTCGTACCGGGCGGTGTCCAACGGCCCGGCGAGGGTGCCCTGCTCGACCTCGGCCTTGTCCTGGCCGGTCCACTCGCGGATCCAGTCGGCGCTGGCGAACTCCTGGGTCCAGGTGACGTCCAGCCCGAGCAGATCCATCCCGCTGTCCTCGGCGGCCAGCCGGCGCACCATCTGCACCCGCTGGTCGTCAGCCTGCCGGGGCAGCACCCGGTAGGCGATCTCGTACCGTCCCTGGGCCTGCGCGTTGCAGTCGTCGACGACCTTCTGCAGGTTCTGCTCGGGCGGGTAGTACAGGTTGATCGTCGGTGGGCCACCAGCGTCGTCCGCGCCGCACGCGGCCAGCGGCGCCACGAGTGCCAGCGCGGCAGCCGCCGCGCCCAGCCGAACAACCGGCCGGCGTCGGTGTCGAGCCGTTTCGGGGTCCGTCATCGCCCTCCCCCTCTCCTCGGCGAAAGACCGGGGAGGGCATCCGTGCCCCGGCGCACGGCGAGCCGACTCCGAGTCGGCAAGCTGCGGAAACTCCGGCTCGGATGCTCTGTAGCGGCTACTCTGCCCCACCCGTGAAGTCGCGAAACCTGGCTGTCACAGCAAGCGTGCGCACAGCGACCGGCCCTCTGCGCCCCGCGCCCCGACGCCGCGCGCCTGATCAACTCGACTTCCTGAACCGGCCGCCCAAAACGCGGATGATCGACTCGGCTTCCTGGAAGTCGCGCCATCACCGCGCCAGGAAGTCCCCGCCTTTCAGGAAGCGGAGTCGATCATGGGCTGGGACCGCGGCCCTTGAGCCAGACGGCGGCCGCGCGTGGAGGCGCAACAGTATGACAGGTGTAGGCTGCGCGTATGACAGAGCCTCAACGCCGCTTCACGATCTCCGTTCCCCCGGACGTGAGTCAGATCCTGGAGAGCCAGGGCAATCGCATGGCCAGTGCCTACGTCACCGAGTCGGTGCGTCGGCGCAAGCGGGTGGAGCAGCACAAGGAGTTGTTGCTCGCCGCCGGCATTCACGTCAGCGAGCAGGGTGTGGCCGAGGCTCGGGCCCGCCGCCTGGGCGTGGAGGCTGAGTGGTCTGCGGAGCGGTTCGAGGCGGAACGCGCCAAAATCCGCGCCGCCATGGAGGCCGAGATGAACGGTGACGACACCGCGCCCCGCGCCGACGCCGCATGAACTCGGAGACAACACCACCAGTTCGGCTCATCCTGGACCGGTCGGCCCTGCTGGGATACGCCGTCCTCCGGACGGTGCACGTGGGCGAGCCCGTCCACGAGGTGATTGAGGACGGGGTGCGGTTCGGGGTGCCGGTGGTGGCAGCGACCGAAGCGTTGACCATGGCGACCGGCAAGGACCTGGCCCTGCTGCACAAGCTGCTGGCCTTGACTTCCTGCGCGCTGCTGCCCGAGCAGGCGGAGGATCTACCGGAGCTGACCTTCTGGCAGCGCAGGACCCGCCGTTTCGACCTGGCCGCAGCCGCCGTGGCGGGCCTGACCCACGACGCCGCGGTGCTGACCAGTGAGGGGCCTGGATACTCCGACGGGGTGCCACTGATCCACTTTCCGGGATGAACGACGGCGGGCCGAGCGTCAACTCCGGGCCCTGGCCCAGGAGAGGAAGCGCTCGGTCATCCTGGTCGGTGGATGAGCCGGGTGAAGTTGGGTGAGCTGGTTCGTCGCCTCGTGCATCAGAGTGCCGAGGTAGATCAGCAGTGCGGTTCGGCTGGTCCGGTACTCCGTCAGCAGGGCGAGCTTGGCCGGCTGGCAGGGCCACTCGGTGCCACAGTTCCGGCACCGCCACAGCGGGCGCATGGCGACGTGCGGGACGGGCGGCCGGACCACCATCACCGCCACCGCGCCGAGGGCTGCTGGGTTGTCGGGGCGAGCACATCGACCTCCTCGGGACGGGGAAGGGGCCGCTCCCGCAAGGGGGAAACGGGAGCGACCCCGCAGGGCAGGGCCCGCCGCCGCCATTGCGGCCACCAGCGGACCCGCCACTGGTGACAGTGTGGTGATGAGGCGACTACCGTCGATACGTGCTCGCGCCATTTGTGCAGCTCAGCGGTCCAGGTGAGCACCCATGAGGGACACGCCGAGCCAGACCGAGCGAAGGTTGGGGAATCGATGGGGACTGTCACCGACTACGTACTGGAGGAACTGCGTCTGTTCCGGACGGGGTTCGGGCTCAGTCAGGACGACTTCGGCAGGGGCATCGGTTATTCGGGTTCGCACGTCAGCTCGGTAGAGACCGGCGGGCGACCGCCCACGAAGGAGTACATGAGGGCGGTCGACACCCACCACCAGACCGGCGGACGCTTCCTCCGCATGCTGGACGGGTTGGCCCGGCTCGACGCCGAGCCGGCCTGGCTGCGCGAGTGGATCGAGTTCGAGCGGGAGGCGACCACGCTGCGCTGGTTCGAGTTGGCCTACGTGCCGGGCCTGCTCCAGACCGAGCGGTACGCCCGCGCGACGCTGGCCGGTGGCCGGTTCGCTGCCGAGGACGTGGACCGGATCGTCGCCTCCCGGCTGGAGCGCCAGGCGATCCTGCAACGCCCGCGCCCGCCGCAGCTCATCGCCGTGCTGGACGAGGCGGTGCTGCGCCGGCCGGTGCTCGACCAGCCGGGCCTCATGGTCGAGCAGTGCGAGCACCTGGTCCAGTTGGCGACGGCGGAGCATATCCAGGTGCACATCGTGCCGGTGGATGCTGGGATGTATCTGGGGATGGGCGGTCAGTTCATCATCGCCGAGATGCCGGACGGTGAGCGCGTGACCTATGCCGACAACCAGCTCACCGCGCAGATCGTCGATGCACCGGCCGACGTCGCTAAGCTGGCGAAGACGTGGGAGATCGTGCGAAACGAGGCGCTCCCCCGCCGGCAGTCAACCGAGCTGATCAAGGAAGTGGCGAAGTCATGGGCATGCTGACCCCACAGTGGCGGAAGTCGACCCGGTCCGGCGGCAACGGCGGAGCCTGCGTCGAGGTCGCCGACAACCTCCCGAGCGTGGTGCTGGTGCGCGACACCAAGGACCGCGACGGCGGCACCCTGCACGTCGACCCGACGGCCTGGAAGGCATTCGTCGCGTACGCCAAGCAGCACTGAACGTGAACTCGGAAGAGATCCCTCCTGCCTGAGGCACGCTCCGGCGGATCTGGAGATCGTGGACAGTTTCCGTTCTGCCAGAACGGAAACTGTCCACGATCTACCCTGAAAGGTCTCCGACCGCCGTCAGTCAGTTCGATGACGACCTACCGTCCCGGCCATCGGACAGCAGTCAGCTAGCTATCGCCGCTTCCTGCGTCTCCGGCTGGCTGTCCGGACGGGCAAGCCAGATCGCGGCACCCGCGAGCACGGCACCGGCGATGGTCAGGGCGAGAATCTGCCAGGCCGGCCCCAACGGGTAATAGGAGCCGGGTGTGAATGCGCTGTGCACGGTGAAAACCGGACCGACGTCGCCGTGATCTCGAAATGCCCGCAGCACGTTGCCGTACAGGGCTACTGCCGGCAGAGCGAGCGCGACCAGCGCGACGGCCCAGAGCCCGGCGGAGGCGCGTCGCCGTTCGGCCGACGCCTCCACGATCCGGTAGGCGAGAGCCGCTGCGAACAGCCACCCGACGACAAGTCCGATCAGGATGCCCGTCACGATCAGGGGTAGGAACATGGGCCTGCTCTGCGCCCAGCCGTCGAGGTGGACAGAGCCGTGGTCGGCGGTGAGGTAGCCCCGCACCTGGAGTGTCAGCCCGTTCGACTTGGCGCTGAACGTGGAGTTGCGCATCGGAAGGTCGACGAAGGATCTGCTGTCACTGTTGAAAGCGACCGCTTTGCCGCCGAGCGGCGTGATGTCGGAGACCGACCAGCCGTCAGCTGCGAACCGCTGCCGGGCCTTCTCAGCGTCCCAGGCGCCATCGACCTCGGTAGCCGTCGAGATCGACTCCTCCAGCCACGGTGACGCGACACGCAGCTGGATGGAATCGCTGGCGGCACCGCTGGCCCGCTGGGCCAGGCTGGCGATCGTGGCGTCGTCGGGCAGGTCCGCGAACGTCTGAGAACCTGCCCACGACCCGGCGGCCCCACCGAACGCGCCCATTGTCAGGGCGAGGAGGACCGCCGCGATCACCGCGAGCGGCCGGCGTGCGGGGAGCCGGAGCCGGTGGCGCACACCGCTGGCGAGCAGGTGCAGTGCCTCCCCGGGCCGGGGGCGGCGCTGCCCGGGGGCCGCCATCTCAAGAAGCGTCGTGATCATCTCGGTGGCGTACCGCTGCCGGTACCGGCCTGGGTAGGCCAGCAGCAGCTTCCGGTAGTGGCGTTCGAGACTGTGGTCGTCGGTCGACCCGGTGGCGGCGGTCATGCGATCACCGTCCCGACGCCCGGGGCGCCACCGAGGCGCTTGCTCAGCTGGGTGTCGGCCGCCGTGGCATGCCGACGCAACCGCTCGGCCTGGGTTTGCAGGGCGGCCGCTCCCGCCTCGTTGAGCCGGTAGTAGCGACGCAGCCTCCCGTCGACGGCCTCCTCCCGGTCAACCTCGATCAGGTCTTGCTCGACCAGGCGGTCGAGTGCGCCGTAGAGGGTGCCAGGCCGCAGCTTGACGTCACCCGCCGACAACTCCTCCACCGCCTGTACGACCCCATAGCCATGCAACGGCTGCGCGGCCAGAGCGGTGAGGATCAGGAAGGTAGATTCATGCATGAGCGCATAGTACGCGGGGCGTTATATAACGGCAAGGATTCTATTCAGAATCGCTCCAGCCCCGAACCTTCTGCCCGGACATGTTCGCCCGGACCGGACCAGGCATGCTGGAACGATGATCGCGCGCTTCAAGGACCTCTGTCTGGACGCCGCCGACCCGCTCGCACTGGGTGCCTTCTGGGCCCGGATGCTCGACGGTGACGTGGCCGATGCCGGTGACGACGACACCCGGGTGGACCCCCGCTCGGCGCGCTCGAACGCCGAGTCGATCTGGGTGAACAAGGTGCCGGAGCCTCGGGTCGGCAAGACCCGCGTACACCTGGATCTGCGGTTGGCCGACGCGGACCCGGCGGCGTTGCTCGCGGACGGCGCCCGGCTGGTCCGCGAACCGGGAGGCGAGGCGACCTGGTGGGTGCTCGACGACCCGGAGGGCAACGAGTTCTGCGCGTTCCCGGCCCGCGACGGCACCCGACCGGGCCCGTTCGAACTGGTGGTGGACTCGACCGACCCGGCGGCGCAGGCTACCTGGTGGGCCGGGGTGGTCGGCGGCACCGTCGAGCACGAGCCGAGCACCTCGTCGGTGGCCGGCGCGGCCGGGTTCCCGTGGGAGTACTGGGTGTTCGTCGCAGTGCCCGAGCCCAAGACGGTCAAGAACCGGCTGCACTGGGACGTCGACCTGGTCGACCCGGAGCCGATGGCGCTGATCGCGGCGGGCGCGACCCTGCTGCGGGAGCCGCTCGACGAGGCGCACTGGTGGTGGGTGCTGGCCGACCCGGAGGGCAACGAGTTCTGCGCCTTCGCACCACGCCCCACCGGGTGAACGACCGACTACCGAGAGCGGGCGTCGTCGGCTAGCGTTTTCCTAGCGCCGTAGCCGGCGCGTTCGCCGCCGCCGTCGACACGCCTCCGGCCGACCCATGCCTGCCCGATCGGTTGGTAATCGCGGGAACCCCCCACCGCCGCTCCCCCGGTTCGGCAGGATCGTCCCAACGAGGAGGTGCCGTCGTGCAGGACACCCGCGCTCTCGCCCTGACGTTCGAGGTGAGCGGCCTGCCACCGGTCAAGACCGAAGCGTTGTCCATCTTCGCCGCCGGGCACCGGCAGGCGACGAGGGTCCGCACCCTGCTCCAGGCCGCCCTCGCCGCGGCCCAGCGCACCGGCTGGACGCCGTTGCCCGGGCCGATCGAGGTGGACCTGGTGTTGCGCTGCCCGCCCGGGCACCGTACGTCCGACGCCAGCACCCTTCTCGGTGGCGTCTGCGCGGTGTTGCAGGACAAGAAGCGGGTGTCGAGCATCGGCCTCGCCCACCTCGGCGTGCTGGTGGACGTCGCCCTGTACGACGACGACCGGCAGATCCGCCGGCTGTCGTACCACGAGGAGCCGGCGGAGGAGTTCTCGTACCAGGTGCGGGTCGCCGCCGTACCGGCCGGGGTTTGACCGACGTTCGCGGTGGGGTATCGCGGACGCCGACGAAGGGAGCACCGATGTCGGAGCCACATGTCACGCTCGACCCCCGCGGGCTCGATCCTGTGCAGCAGAAGCTGCGCGGCCCGCTGGAGGAGCAGCTGACCTCGGCGCTTCAGGCGGCCACCGAGCGGATCCGCGCCGACTACGCCGGCGAACCTGTCGAGCAGGTCTGCCAGCGACTGTTGGAGGAGACCCGCTCCGGGTTGCATCCCGACATCGCTGCCGGGTTCAACCCGGACATGGACGAGTTCTGTCGGGTGGCGGTGGCGATCGTCCGGCGCGAGGCCGGCTGAGCCGCAGCAACTCTCAGTATCGGCTGAGCTGGGCGTACGGGCTGAGCACGATGCGTGGCGACAGCGCCGGGTCCAGCCAGTTGAGCACGTCGACCAGGTGATCGTGGGCGAGGGAGACGCAACCGGCGGTGGCGTTGCCGGCGCTGGTGCTGAACTGGTGCAGGAAGATCCCGCTGCCCGCGTTCGGCACCGGCTTCGGCACGTTCGGCGGCATGTTGTAGGTGATCACCGCGAAGTGCGTGTACGCGGGCACCTCCGTCCACAGTGCCTCGCTGGCCCCGCCCGGGTTGGTCGCACTCTGCTGGAAGGTGTTGTAGCGCGCGGACGACGGGTTCTCGTTCCACCAGTCGCCACTGACCAGCCGGTGGTAGGGGAATCGCACGCCCGGGTTGGCGGCGATGCCGTACATGGTGGGGCCGATCGAGTAGACGCCGGTCGGCGTGGTCGCCACACCCTCCACGTGGTTGTCGCTGAAGCCCTTCGAGCCGATCCGAGCGGGCAACGACGGCGAGGCCGGCTGCCAGCCGTTCCGGACCCGCACGTACGCCTCCAGCGTGGCGTACGTGGTGGTGTAACTGCTGGCGCCGACGATGATCACCTGCTTCGTCTCCACCGGCAGCGTGGTCAATGTGCTGGCCCGGGTCGGTAGCTGCATCCCCGGCCAGGGCCGCTGCGCCGGGGCCGTGCCCCAGCCCGGCCGCAGCGGCCGGTCCGTCGCGAGTGCGGGCGCGGCCGGGGTGAGCACGGCCGGAGCGGCCAGACCCGCCGCCGCGCCGAGTAGGAGAGATCTTCGCTTCATGCCGCCATCCTGACAGTCGGACCGGCGCGCGGTCTGTCCCGCCCGTAACGGTCGAACGATTCGCTGGTCGGGTCAGGACCGGGTCCGCAACTACCCGGCCCTGACCCTCGGCCGTTCGGCAGGGAAGCGGACAGCTCCGGCACCCCGCCGCGCGGGCGTGGCACGACGCCACGCGCCAGAACGGGGTGAGCCGGCCACTTCGCACTCAGCTCCACGGTGCTCACCCGCCAAACGCCGACGCGCCCCCGACACACCCCGAAGGGCCGTGAGCGCCGGACCAGGCTAGGCGCGCTCCGACCGACCGGACAAGCCGCGTCGGACGACCGGCGGCTGGACTTGTCCCATGATGAAAATCGGGCAGGTTGGCGTAACACGACCATGATCGCCGACGCTGTTCGGCTTCGGTACGGTCAGAAGTGGCGCAGCAGATCCCGGAACGCGGCGAGCCGCAGCACCCCGCCGTCGGTCGGGTCCAGCTCGTCGTCCTCCAGCACCCAGGTGTTCGCGTTCGGAATGAACACGGCGTTCAATCCGGCGGCCCGCGCCGGCAGGATGTCGGACTTCGGGGAGTTGCCGATCATCCACGCGCCGTCCGGCGCGAAGCCGTGCTCCCGAGTGAGCCACCGGTACGTGTCGACGTTCTTCTCGGCGACGATGTGCGCGGCGCCGAAGTGGTGCAGCAGACCGCAGGCGTCCAGCTTGCGCTGCTGCTCCTCCCGATCGCCCTTGGTGAGCAGCAGCAACTCGTGCCGGCCGGCCAGCTCGTCGAGCGCGTCGGCCACCCCGGGCATCAGCTCCACCTGGTGCTCGACGAGGGCCAACGCCAGCCGGTCGATCTCCTGACGTTCGGAGTCGGTGGCCGGCCGCTCGCGCAGCCGCTCCAGGCAGTCCGCCAGGCTGCGCAGGAAGACCTTGCTGCCGTACCCGTGGGCCACCGCGTTGGCCCGCTCGATGTCGTCGAGCACGGCCCGCAGCTCGGCCCGGTCCAGGGTGGGGTGGTCCAGCCAGCCCAGGAAGTCGTCGATCACCCGCTCGAAGACGACGTTGTTCTCCCACAACGTGTCGTCCGCATCAAAGATCAACACCTGTGCCTGCCGTC
The DNA here is from genome assembly GCF_900091575.1 of Micromonospora saelicesensis. Classification (GTDB taxonomy): domain Bacteria; phylum Actinomycetota; class Actinomycetes; order Mycobacteriales; family Micromonosporaceae; genus Micromonospora; species Micromonospora saelicesensis. The sequence goes on along the minus strand of NZ_FMCR01000005.1, from coordinate 180,482 downwards.
GCGCCGCCAAGCCGACCGTCATGCCATCCCCTTCCCGTGCCACCGCCCCGAAGGCCGAGAGACAGGATAGGCGGGAGATCCATTTGAGATCTTCCGGATTTTCGTGAACCGGTCGCTGACCTGACCACGATCAGGGGGCGTCGGTGGCGGCCTGGTCAGGGCCACCGCAGCAACCGTTGCGCGATCAACGCTTCGCGGTCCTCCTGCCCCTCGGGTCGCAGCCGGCCACCGCGGGTGAGCATCACCACGCCGTGCAGCAGGCTCCAACCCACCTCGGCCAGGGTGTCCGGGTCCCGCCCCTCGGCCAGCGGGGTCAGGGCCGCCCGCAGCTCGGCGAAGACCGCCCGTGGCGCGGCTGGCACGCCATCCACGCCGAGGGCCAGGTCGGGGGTCAGCGCGAGCATCGCGTCATAGACCTCGGGATTCGTGTACGCGAAGTCGAGGTACGCGGTCGCGACCGCCGGCCAGACCCCCTCGGGGCTCCCGGCGGTTTCCGCGTGCGCCTCGGCGAGGTCGGCGGCCAGATCGGCGAAGGCACACACCGCGACGGCGGCGATCAGCGCCTCCAGATCGGCGAAGTGCCGATAGATGTCGCCCATGTCGATCTCGGTTCGTTCGGCGAGCCGTCGGGTGGTCACACCCGCCCAGCCCTCCGTCTCAGCCAACTCCCGCGCGACAGTGACGATGAGGTCACGCCGGTCCTGTTCGGTGGCCTTCTCGGCAGGTCCGGGCACGCCCACGAGCGTAGAGGCGTACACCTGCCGTAGCGGTCGGGTGACGGATTGGTGACTGTTGTGGTGGGCCGGGCCCTTCGCTCCACGTGCCACAGCCGCCCCTGACTCGTTAGGCGAGGAGATCACCGCGACGGGAGGGCACGTGGTCGTTCGGCGACACCGGCGCGTGGCGAGCCGATGAGGAACACCCCCGACAGACTGTTGCGCAGCGAAGCCACCCGCCAGCGGGCCACCTTTCTGGAGCTCTTCCTCGACTTGGTCTTCGTCTTCGCCCTCACCCGGATCTCCGCGCGGCTGATCGCCGACTTCACCGACGGCCAGCGCGGCGTGTACGCGGGTCTCGGCCAGGCTCTGCTGCTGTTCCTGGCGCTGTGGGCGGTCTGGTCGGTGACGGTCTGGTCGACAAGTTGGCTGGACCCGGACGCCCCGATCGTCCAGACCGTCATCATCATGACGTTGGTCGGTGCCATGACGATGGCCGTCGCCGTGCCGCACGGGTTCGGCGCGCGGGCCTCCCTCTTCGCCATCACCCTGGTGACCCTCCAGATCGGCCGAGTGGTGTTCTTCCACGTTGCCGGGCACGGCCGGCCTGACCCCCGACAGTCGATCCGGATCCTGTTCTGGTTCGGCCTGAGCGCACCGCTCTGGGTCGTCGGCGGGCTGGTCAACGACGGCACGGTCCGCGGGGCACTCTGGACCCTCGCCGTGCTGGTCGACTACACCGGGCTGTTCCTCGGCTGGCCGACCCCCCGACTCGGCGCGCAACGGCTCGGCGTCCAGATGATCGCGGCCGAGCACCTGGCCGAGCGGTACCAACAGTTCCTCCTCATCGCTCTCGGCGAGGCGATCTTCGTCATCGGCCTCGCCTTCAGCGGCAGCGAGTTCCACACCGACCAGACGGGTGGGTTCGTCCTGGCGCTGGCGAGCACCGTCCTGCTCTGGCGGATCTACTTCCACGTGGCGGGAGGAATGCTGGGCACGGCCGTCGACCGTTCCCGTAACCCGGCCCGGCTCGCGACTGACATGGCGTTCGCCCACATGGTCATGATCGCGGGGATCGTGCTCACCGGCGTCGGCTTCGAGCTGTTCATCGCCGAGCCCCTCGGGCACCTCCCGGCGACCTGGCTCATCGCCATCTTCGGCGGCCCGGTGCTCTTCCTCGCCGGACGATCGGCGCTCGAATACCAGGTCTTCGGTCGGGTCTCCCGGTCCCGGCTGGCCAGCCTGCTGGCCTTCGGCCTGCTGACCCCGGCAGCACTGCACCTCCAGCCGCTCACCGCCGGGGCGGTCGCCGCCGTGGTGCTGCTCGGCGTCGCCGGAGCGGACGCGCGACGATCCCGCCACCGGTCGCCGGAGACGCCAACGCCCCCGTACTAGCGCTGTGTCGAAGCCCTTGCCGAGGGTTGCGTCTGTCGACGGCGTCCATGGTCGGTCGTTGCAGACTAAAGTCGGCGAGGAGGCGCAGACCCAGGCGGTCGATCAGCGGCGTAGGGCCGTTTCGCTCCGCATGTGCGACAGCTTCTCGGGGTTTCGCACGGCGTAGACCCCGCTGATAAGACCGTCGTCGATACGCAGCGCGAGGACCGTGTCGACCGCGCCGTCGAGCCGCAGAACCAGCGCCGGGTGACCGTTGACCTGGGCGAGGTGCAGCGACATTGTCTCGGTCCTGGCGTGTGTGCTGCACAGCAGACGGGCCACCTTGTCGGCCCCGGCGACAGGCCGCAGCACGGCCTGCTTGATCCCGCCGCCGTCGCCGAGGAGCACGACATCCGGCGCGAGGACGTCGAGCAGGCCCTGCACGTCGCCGGTCTCGACGGCCCGCCGGAACGCGTCCAACGCCCGCCGGGTGTCCGCCGAGGAGACCATCCCGCGCGGCCGGCGCGCGGCGACATGCGCCCGCGCACGGTGGGCGATCTGACGGACCGCGGCCGAACTCTTGTCGACCGCCTCGGCGATCTCGTCGTACGCCAGGTCAAATACCTCTCGGAGGACGAACACCGCCCGCTCGGTCGGCGCCAGCGTCTCCAGCACCAGCAGCATCGCCATCGAGACGCTCTCGGCGAGTTCGACGTCGTCGGCGACGTCGGGTGCCGTCAACAGCGGCTCGGGCAACCAGGAGCCGACGTAGGACTCCCTACGCCGACCGACGGCACGCAGCCGGTTGAGCGACAGCCGGGTGGTGATCCGGACCAGGTAGGCGCGCTGGTCCCGCACCGTCGCGAGGTCCGCGTCCGCCCACCGCAGCCAGGTCTCCTGGAGTACGTCCTCCGCGTCGGCGGCCGAGCCGAGCATCTCGTAGGCCACTGTGAAGAGCAGGTTCCGGTGACCGACGAACGCGTCGACGGCGCGGTCCCCCCGGCCGTCCGCACTCATGATTCCGCCTCCCGCATCCATGCGTCCTCCAGTCTCGCCGAACTCGACCGCGTCGCCCACCAGACACCGGCCTCTCGACTTCTGTGACACCGGGCGTCCGTGCTCCGCGTCACTTCACGAGCTGTCACAGCGCACCGGTCGGCGGTGTCTCCTGTGCGACCCGATACGGAGGGAAACTCATGAACCTGGCACTGTGGATCGTGGCCGGTCTGTTGGCCGCAATTGCCCTGGCCGGCGGCATCACCAAGATGTTCGTACCCAAGCAGAAGTTGTCCGCTGCCAACGGCGGCGGGTGGACCGGCGACGCCAGCGTGGGCTTCGTCAAGACCCTCGGGGTCCTCGAACTCCTGGCCGCGGTCGGCCTGATCCTGCCCGGCGTGCTCGACATCGCACCGGTGCTGGTGCCGGTGACCGCCGTCTGCTGGATCCTGCTGATGGTCGGCGCGATGATCACCCACCTGCGCTACGGCGAGGCACGGTTCATCGTGCTGAATCTGGCCTACCTCGCGATGGCCGCGTTCGTGGCCTGGGGCCGCCTCGGACCCGAGCCCTTCACCGGCTGACCTGAACCACTCCCGCCCCGGCTGGCCGATGGCGCCCGCTATCCTCGCGCGATGACGTCGCGGACCGCGCTGCGGAGGCGCACCAAGCGCATCCTCGTGGCCGCGTCCGTCACGCTGGGCCTGCTGTCGTGCCTGTGGGGCCTGTCGTTCCTGTGGTTGCAGATGTCCAAGACCGAGGGCGCGTTGCCACCGGAGTCACGGACACCGCGGGTACCGTCCGGCGCGACGGTCGCCGACGAGAGCATGGAGTGCGCCTCCGGTGGATGCTGGCGGACGATCACACTGGTGCCGGCGGCGGGGCAGTCTCCGGAGGACCTGGCACACGAGATGGGTCTCTCCGAGGGCCTGCGCCTGCCGCCGACGCTGCTCGACCCGGCGACTGTCTACGTGGGGGCCCGCCCCAAGGATGGCGAGTTGATCGTCCACGTCGGTTATCAGTGAGCCCTTCCGGGCCTGGGTAGCGCCGCAGAGTGGCGACTCGGCCCACCCGGCGCGGCGCGGCGCTCAGGAGGGTGCGGCGGCGGGGAAACCATCGGTGAGCACGCCGATCACCCGCTGGATCCGATGGTTCGCCGTCGGGTCGATGGGGCCGGTCAACGCGACGTGGTGCAGCACGCTGACCACCGCCAGGGCCAGTGCGTCGGTGTCGACGCCGGCCGGCACGCGCCCGCGGCTCTGCTCGGCGGCCAGGTAGTCGGCGACCGCGCGTTCGATCCCGCGTAGCCCCGACATACCGCTACCCAGGACCGCCTCGACGTTCGCCGACAACTCCGGACGGAACGCGGTCAGCCGGGCCAACGCCGTCAGCGTGCCCAACGGGGTGGCCAGGACGGCCTGACGCAGATTGTCGGCAACCGTGCCGGACCCGGCGCGCTCCGGCAGGCCGGCCACCTCGCCGGAGATCTGGAAGACGCGGTCGACCGCGAACCCGGTCAGGAAGTCGTCGAAGTTCGCGAAGTGCGCGTAGAGCAGGCCGGTCGCGACGCCGGCCTCGCGCGTGACGGCCCGGCCGGTGAGCCGACTCGGCCCCTCTTCCACGATCAACCGCTCGACGGCAGCGAAGAGCTGCTGTCTGAGCGCTGGGATGGCGACTCCGCGCGGCATGGCTGAAGTCTAGGCGGTTGCGACGCCGCCGTTTGCGACGGTATGAACAGTCGCTCATACTAGTTTGAGCAAATGCTCATTCTAGGTGGCGAGGTGCTGGATGAAACGTGCGGTGATCGTGGGTGCGGGCATAGCCGGGCTGGCCACAGCCCTGCGACTCCACCAGGACGGGTGGCAGGTCCTCGTGGCCGAACGGGCCCCAGCCCGGCGCAGCAGCGGCTACATGGTGAACCTGCTCGGGCCGGGGTACGACGCCGCCGAACGCCTCGGCCTGCTGCCCGCGCTGTCCGCCGCCGACCTGGGGCTGTTCACCACCGTGCTGGTCCACGCCGACGGACGGCCCAAGTTCACAGTGCCGTCCGTCATCGCCGAGGCCGCACTCGGCAAGCGGGCCCTCTCGGTGTTCCGCGGCGACCTGGAATCCAGCCTCTTCGAAGCGGTGCGAGACCGTGTCGACATCCGCTTCGGCACCACCGTGAACTCCGTCGACCAGCACACCGATCACGTACGCGTGGAGTTGAGCGACGGCACCATCGAGCAGGCCGACCTGCTGGTCGGTGCCGACGGGGTGCACTCGGCCACCCGCACCACCGTGTTCGGCCCCGACTTCCGGGTGGACCTCCCGTACCTCGTGGCCGCCTTCCCCCTGACCCACCCGGTGCCTGGCGTGCCCGAGTCGTCCGCCACCACGTACATCGGCCCCGGGCGCACCGCGGCGATGGTCAACCTGGGCCCGGAACGGTCGTCGGCGTTCTTCACCTATCGCAGCCCGGAGCCCGCCGCCGACCTGAGGCGCGGGCCGGTCGACGCGTTGCGGGCCGCGTTCGGAGATCTGTCGGGTGGCGTGCCCGACGCGATCGACCACCTTGCGAAGGACCCGGCCAGCGCCTACTTCGACGCCGTCAGCCAGGTGGTCATGCCACGCTGGAGCACCGGTCGCGTCGTCCTGCTCGGAGACGCGGCGTGGTGCGTGACGCTCTTCGCCGGACACGGCGCGGCTCTCGCCCTGGCCGGCGCCGACCACCTCGGCGCCGCCCTACGGCGGCACGCCGACGACCTCCCGGCAGCACTCGCCGAGTGGGAGGCCGGACTACGCCCGGAGGTCGGCAAACGACAGGCACTCGCCCGCCGGGGAATGGCCCAGTACGCGCCACCCAGCCGATTCCACGTCTGGATGAGCGATCTGACCATCCGGGCGATCACAGTGCCCGGCATCAGCGGCCTCGTCCGACGAGGTATCGAACGGGCGAACCGCTGAATGGTGCCCCGCGTCAGCCTGATCAAGCTCGGCGTGGTCACCACCTGACCGCTACAACATTGATCGAGCGCGACCATGCGTGCCAAACACGATCGTTCGATACCCGTGCGCTGCGGCGACCTTCAGCGCCGCCGGGTACGTCGGGCCAGCACCACCGGCACATCAGCAGCGTGCTCGGGCTGGTTACGGAGGATCGCACCAAGGCTCGACGCCGCAGCTACCGGTACGCCGGTAGCGGGCACGTGCGGCGGCAACACACCACAGCGGCTGCCGGGCGAAGGGGCCCACCCCCAGCGCGAATCATCGAGGCCAAGCAGCAGGCGAGGCCCGGTTCGCCACCACGACACAGGTGGCATAGACACGTCGACATCAACTGATACTCTCCCCTCGCCTTACCCGTAGAGGAGAGACACCGAATTGAAGAAACTATCGAGCGTCGCGACCGTGCTCGCACTCTCAGCTGGAATCGCTATCGCCCCAGCGGCATCTGCCTACGCTGCTACGGACAGGAGCGGGGCGGAACGGCTGAACATCCCGAACAGCAGTGCGTGCAAGGACGGTCGCACGGTCATGCAAGGCATGGTGGCAGGGCCAGGCGGCCAGCTTTACATCATTTTCACCAAGGCGGCCGGCGCGGAACCCGTCCTGTCCAGGTGGTTGCGCGACGGCTCAACCTGGGACGGCACCAGCTGGGTCTGCGCCGGGGCACCAACGCCCATACCCACACTCGGCCACGGTAACGACCTCGCCTACAACGCGAACTATCTGGGCCAGGGCCCGGCCCTGATTGCTACCCAGGGGAGCCAATCCGCGTTTCTGAGCGACAAGGTGACAATCGTGCGCCTGAACGCCGACGGATCTATTGGCACAGCCGGGGAAGTGCGTCTACCGATAGGCAACATCAGCGGTCTCTGCTACAGCGCTACGGCCGCCGGCGGAGCCGGCAAATATGCTGCCCGACGGTTGGGTAGCCTGTGGACCCATCCCGGCGCCGGCGCGCTTACGAGCGGATGGACGCTGGTGAAGAGCAATCTGACGAGTCACGATAATCGTTCCGACCAAGGCATTGACTGCTCAGAGAACTATATCTGGAACACCAAGTCGATCAACACCTCAACGCCCGCTACCGGGTGGAATTGGGTGTACCAGTACAACTGGTCTGGAGGCGATGTGGAGAGTGACATCGGAATTCCGGGCAACAACTTGGTCGATGAGATCGAAGATGTCACCCACGTGGGGAGCGAATTCTTCGTCGGCATCAACCGGAACGACGGACTAGCAGACACCGTGAAGGTGCTCACCGAATAGTTCGAGCAGCTGTAATGCTGTCGAGGTATCCATGGGGCGCTTGGTCCGCTCTGTCGGTTCAACCGAGGAAGTGTCTCGCAGGGCGCTAGCTAGTTGTCGGCGAGCACCGAGGGTGGTGCTGCCTCCGTCGACCGACATGATCGTGCTCGATCCAGGATCGAGTGGCCTCCCGACGCCGGCGATGCCACTACAACCTGGATCGAGCGCGATCATGCCGACGAGGCGCAGAGGCGGGCGGACTCGGGCCCGCCCGCAAGGGCGGGGCGAGGGCGGGCGGGGTCAGCGGCGCAGGGTGAGGATCAGGTCGGCTACCAGGGCCGTCCAGCCGGTCTGGTGCCAGGCGCCAAGGCCGGCCCCGTTGTCGCCGTGGAAGTACTCGGGGAAGGCGATCAGGTCGCGCCAGTCCGGGTGGGTCTGGAACATCTGAGCGGCACCGTAGATCGGCCGCCGACCCCAGTCGTCCTGGGTGAACAGCGAGATCAGCCGGGCGGAGAGGTCGTCGGCGATCTCGTCCAGGGTGTGCTTCACCCCGGAGCGGGTCGGGTACTCCACCTGGAGGTCGTCGCCGAAGAACGCCGCATAGTCGCGCAGCGCGCTGATCAGCAGGAAGTTCGTCGGCATCCAGATCGGACCGCGCCAGTTCGAGTTGCCCCCGAACAGTCCACTGGTCGATTCGGCCGGTTCGTAGCCGACGGAGAACTCCTGCCCGCCGAGGGTGACCGAGAACGGCTTGTCCAGGTGCGCGCGGGACAGCGTACGGAGGCCGAAGTCGGAGAGGAACTCGTCCGGGTCGAGCATCCGGGCGAGCAGGCGGACCACCTGCTCCGGGCCGACCATGGACAGCAGTCGCTGCTGCCGGCCGTCGGGGCCCAGTCGGCGGGTGCCGATCACCTGGGCGTACTCCGGGCGGTTGGTGAGGAACCAGCGCAGCCGGGCGCCCAACTCCGGTAGGTGGTGCAGGGTCCGGGCGGTGAGCCGGGTGGTGGCGGCCAACGGCAGCAGCCCGACGACGGAGCGGACCTTCAGCGGCACCTTCGTGCCGTCGGCGAGGCGCAGCACGTCGTAGAAGAAGGCGTCCTCCTCGTCCCACAACCCCTGCTCGTACGCGGCGGCGGCGATGTAGGCGAAGTGCTCGAAGAACTTGGTGGCGGTGTCCACCCAGGTCCGGTCGTGTTCGGCGAGCACGATCGCCATGTCCAGCAGGTTGAGCGCGTACATGCCCATCCAGCCGGTGCCATCGGACTGCTCCAGCACCCCGGCGACCGGCAGCGCCGCCGAGCGGTCGAACGGCCCGACGTTGTCCAGCCCGAGGAAGCCGCCCTCGAAGACGTTGTTGCCGCCGGTGTCCTTGCGGTTGACCCACCAGGTGAAGTTGAGCAGCAGCTTGTGCATCACCCGGGCCAGGAACTCGTAGTCCCGGCCGCCGTCGATCTCGAACACCTTCAGCGCCGCCCACGCGTGCACCGGCGGGTTCACGTCGCCGAACGCCCACTCGTACGCCGGGATCTGCCCGTTGGGGTGCAGGTACCACTCGCGGAGCAGGAGCAGGATCTGCTCCTTGGCGAAGCCCGGGTCGACCCGGGCGATGCTCACGCAGTGGAAGGCCAGGTCCCAGGCCGCGTACCAGGGGTATTCCCACGGGTCAGGCATGGAGATGACGTCGAAGCTGGTCATGTGCCACCAGGCGCTGTTGCGCCCGTGTCGACGTCCGGCCGGCGGCGGGGTCGAACCCGGGTCGCCTTCGAGCCAGCGTTTGACGTCGAAGTGGTAGAACTGCTTGCCCCACATCAGTCCGGCGATGGCCTGCCGGGCGACCAGCGCCTCGTCGGGTGTGGCGGCCGGCGGGATCACTCCGGCGAAGAACCGGTTCGCCTCGGCCCGCCGCGCCCACACCACGGCCTCGAAGCCGTCGCTGAGGTCGGCCGGGGGCGGCGGCGCGGCGGCCGGCGGCGACGCGGTGCGGGTCAGCCGCAGCCGGATCTGGCGCTGCCCGCCGGCCGGCACGTCGAGCACGTAGTGCAGCGCGCCCTTGGTGCCCTCCCGGGCCGGGTTGACGGTGGCCGCGCCGTTGACGACGTGGTCGTTGATGCCGTCCTTCGGGTACGGGGAGCGGCCGGGCAGGCCCCAGAGCCGTTCGGCGTTGGTGTCGTTGTCGCAGAGCAGCGGCACCGGGCCGCCGTCGCCCTCCAGCAGCAGTTGGCCGAGCACCCGGTGCTCGCCGACGAGCCGGGTGCCCTGGCCGGTCAGCCGGGGGATCCGGTCGCCGCCGGGCAGGCCCCAGGACCAGGTGTTACGGAACCACAGGGTGGGCAGGACGTGCAGGGTGGCCGCCTGGTCGCCCCGGTTGGCGACGGTCACCACCATGCAGAGGTCGGTCGGGGACGCCTTGGCGTAGTCGACGGTCACCGCCCAGTACCGGTCGTCGTCGAAGATCCCGGTGTCCACCAGCTCGTACTCGGTGTCGTCGCGGCCGCGCAACGCGTTCACCGCGACGAGTTCGTCGTACGGGAAGGCGGCCTGCGGGTAGTGGTAGCGCCAGCGCATCCAGGAGTGGGTGGGTGTGGAGTCCTCGTACCACCAGTACTCCTTGACGTCCTCGCCGTGGTTGCCGCCGTCGCCGCCGAGGCCGAACATCCGCTCCTTGAGGATCGGGTCCTTGCCGTTCCAGAGGGCCAGGGCGAACGCGAAGGTCTGTCGTTCGTCGCAGACGCCGGCCATCCCGTCTTCATTCCACCGGTAGGCTCTGGACCGCGCGTGGTCATGCGGGAAGTAGTCCCAGGCCGTACCGTGCTCGCTGTAGTCCTCCCGTACCGTCCCCCACGCCCGTTCGGACAGATAGGGACCCCATGCACGCCAGTCCTGCTCCCCCGAGTCGGCCTGGGCGAGCCGGAGCCGCTCAGCGTCGGGTGGCGAGGCGTCGGAGGACGATCGGTCAGTGATCACGTGCACATCTTTGACGTCGCCGCGGTACTTGACCACAGCGGCCATTCTCGTCGTGGCGTGTTACACCCCGCCGCCGGTGGAGGAAAGTTGATCGACATTCACTTCGGCCCGCAGATCTGCGGCGACCTGACCAGCGCTGCCAGCCGGGAGTGGCTGGTCCCCGACGGCCTCGGCGGCTATGCGATGGGCACCGTCGGCGGGCTGCGGACACGTCGCTACCACGGTTTGTTGGTGGTTCCCGGCGAAACGCCGGCGTCCCGCCAGGTGGGACTGGTCAGCCTCGATCCGGCGGTCACCCTGCCGTCCGGCGCGCGGGTGCGCCTCGGCGCGCACGAGTGGGCCTCCGGCGACGTGGACCCGCGCGGCTTCGAGCTGTTGGAGCGCTTCGACCTGGTCGACGGGCTACCCCGGTGGCGGTGGCGGATCGGCGCGGTGGTGATCGAACGGGAGCTGGCCATGCTGCCCGGCCGTTCCTGCGTCGCGGTGGTGCACCGGCTGGTCGCCGGTGGTCCGGTCCGGCTGGAGCTGTCGGCCGCCTGCACCTGGCGCGACGCGCACGGCGAACGGCGGGCCGACGGCCCGATCCCGCAGGTCGAGGCAGTGGCCGACGGCGCGGTGGTCGAGGGCGCGTACCGGCTCGCCGGCCCGGGCTGGGCGCCCGAGGGGCAGTGGTGGCTGGGCGTGCACCACCGCGAGGAGGCCAACCGGGGGCTGCACCCGGACGAGGACCTCTGGTACGCGGGCCGCTTCTCCGGTGAGCTGGAACGCCCCGGCGACACGGTGTCGGTGCGGGCCTGGGCCGGTCGACTCGACGAGGAGCCGCCGCCGGCCACGGAGATCGTGGCCACCGCGAGGCGACGCAACCGGCGGGTGGTCGCGACGGCGAAGCCAGCCGACGACGTGGACGCCACCCTGGCGCTGGCCGCCGACGCGTTCGTGGTGCGCACCAACCAGGCGGCGGTGGACGTGGTGGCCGGCTACCCGTGGTTCGGGGCGTGGTCGCGGGACACGATGATCTCGTACGAGGGGTTGTTCCTCTGCACGGCTCGCGCCGACGAGGGCCGGGAACTGCTGCGGGCGTACGCGGCGACGCTGTCGGAGGGGATGCTCGCCAACACGGCCGACACCGGTCGGGTGGAGTACAACACCGTCGACGGCACGCTGTGGTTCCTGCACGCGGTGAGCCGGCACGTCACCGTCACCGGCGACACCGACCTCGGCGACGAGCTGCTGCCCGCGTTGCGCGCCGTGATCGACGCCCACACCGCCGGCACCCGGTACGGGATCCGGGTCGACCCGGCCGACGGGCTGCTCACCCAGGGCGCGGCCGGCACCGCGCTGACCTGGATGGACGCCCGGGTGTACGGGGTGCCCGTCACCCCGCGGACCGGCAAGCCGGTCGAGGTCAACGCGTTGTGGATCAACGGGCTGGCCGGGCTCGCGGAGCTGACCGAGCTGGCCGGGCAGGACGCCGACGAGCTGTGGCGACGCCACCGGCAGGCCACCGCCTCGTTCCGGGAGCGGTTCCCGGCCCCGACCGGCTGGCTGCACGACGTGCTGGACGCGCCCGCGCCGGCGTACCCGTTGGGTGGTGCCGCCCTGCACGACGACGACGCGTTGCGCCCCAACCAGCTGCTGGCCTGGTCGCTGCCGTACGCGCCGATGGAGCCGGACGAGGCGACGCTGCGACGGGTCGGGGGCGGGCTGCTCACCCCGCTCGGGCCGCGCAGTCTGGCCCCGGATTCCACGGAGTTCGTGGGCCGGCACCGGGGCGGCCCGGCCGACCGGGACGGGGGCTACCACCAGGGCACGGTCTGGCCGTGGTTGCTCGGCCCGTACGTGGACGCCGCCCGGCGGGGGAAGATGTCCGTCGATGACGTATTCGTTGGCATTGAGTCCCATTTGATGGAATTTGGGTTAGGCTCGGTGAGCGAGACGGCCGATGGCCTCGCGCCGCACACCGCTACCGGGTGCCCGTTCCAGGCATGGTCGGTGGCCGAGCTGCTGCGGGTGCGGCGAAAGAGCCAGTAGCGCTTTACACGACCGCAACGGTGGTGTCGCCGCTGGTTATCGCGATCCCGGCAGGATTGGCCTCGATCCAGACGCGACGGCGACATCGATTCGGTGTCGGTCGGCGCGCGCCCGGGGACAACTCAAAGGGGGCCGCATGTCACTCGATGCCCACGTGATCGACATCAACCCCGCCCGACAGCTGCGGGTGCTGATGCTCTCCTGGGAGTACCCGCCGGTGCTCGTCGGCGGTCTCGGTCGACACGTGCACGCCCTCTCCGTCGCCCTCGCCGCCGCCGGCCACGAGGTCACCGTCGTCACCCGCCACAGCGACGGCGCACCCCTGGAGGAGTACGCCGACGGCGTACGCATCCTGCGCGCCCCCGAGGACCCGGTCACCTTCCCCCTCGCCACCAACTCGCTGCTGGCCTGGACGATGGCCTTCAACCACACCCTCACCCGCACCGCCCTGCGCGCCACCGAGGCCGGCTCCTACGACGTCATCCACGCCCACGACTGGCTCGTCGCCCACACGGCCGTCACCCTCGCCGAGCACCTGGACCTCCCCCTGGTCACCACCATGCACGCCACCGAGGCCGGCCGGCACCAGGGCTGGCTGCCGGAGGAGATGAACCGCACCATCCACGGCGTCGAGCACTGGCTCAGCAGCTCATCCATCCGGGTGATCACCTGCTCCGGGTACATGCGCGATCAGGTGACCACACTGTTCGACGTACCGACCGCCCAGGTCGACGTGGTGCCCAACGGGGTCGACGACCGGGCCTGGCGGGCCCGCCCCCGAGCGGTCGCGTCGGCCCGGGCACGGTTCGCCGGGGACGGCCCGTTGGTCGGGTACGCCGGGCGGCTGGTCTACGAGAAGGGCGTCCAGCACCTGGTGCACGCCGTACCCCGGCTGCGCGAACGACACCCGGGGCTGCGCGTCGTGATCGCCGGCGACGGCCCCTACCGCACCGAGTTGGAGGCGGAGGCGCGACGACTGGCCCTCAGCTCGACCGTCCGGTTCACCGGGTTCCTCGACTCCAACCAACTACCGGCGATGCTCGGCGCCACCGACGCGACAGTGGTGCCCAGCCTCTACGAGCCGTTCGGCATGGTGGCGCTGGAGGCGGCGGCCGCCGGGGCGCCCCTCGCCGTGGCCCGTACCGGCGGCCTCGCCGAGATCGTCGAATCCGGCGTGACCGGGGTGACCTTCCCGCACAGCGACCCGGACGCGCTCGCCGGCGCGGTCGGCCAACTGCTCGGCGACGAGGTCTTCGCCCGACGGCTGGCCCGCCGGGCCCGCACGATGGTCGGCGAGCGGTACGGCTGGGCCACCATCGCGGCCCGCACCGCCGCCAGCTACGCCACCGCTCGTCGCGAACACGGCCCCGTGCAGGCCCGACGCGCCGCCGCCCGACTGAGCGGCGGGCGGACCCGGATCGCCATCCCGGAAGGGAACCTGCTCGCCGCCGCCGCCGACCACGCCGCCTGCTGAGCCGAGTCGGACGACCGATAGGTGACTTCCGATGCGCTGGTTAGGGTGTAGCCCGGACAGCGGCTGAGGAGGAGCGTGCACACGTGCTGATCGCCGGTCGGTACCGGCTGCTCGACCTGGTCGGTCGCGGGGGCATGGGTCGGGTCTGGCGCGCCCACGACGAGATGCTGCACCGCGAGGTAGCGGTCAAGGAGATCGTTCCACCGAGTTGGTTGGCCGATCACGAACGGGCCGAGGTGCGCTCACGCACCATGCGGGAGGCACGCGCCGCGGCCCGACTCAACCACCCCGCCGTGGTCCGGCTCTACGACGTCGTCGCGGTCGACGGCAGCCCATGGATCGTCATGGAGTACGTCCCGTCCCGCACCCTGCAGGACGTCGTGGACGCCGAAGGGCCGCTGGAGCCGGCCCGCGCGGCCCGGATCGGGCTGGCCGTGCTCGACGCGTTGCAGGCCGCGCACACCGCCGGGGTGCTGCACCGCGACATCAAACCGCAGAACGTGCTCGTGGCGCACGACGGGCGGGTGATGCTCACCGACTTCGGGCTGGCCACCTTCGACGGCGGCGACGGCGCGATGACCCGCCCCGGCATGGTCTTCGGCTCCCCGCAGTACGTGGCTCCCGAGCGGGCCGCCGAGGGCGTGTCCACGGTCGCCGCCGATCTGTGGTCGCTCGGGGCGACCCTGCACGCCGCCGTGGAGGGGAAGTCCCCGTACGCCCGCAGCACCGCGATGGCCACCCTGAGCGCGCTGGCCGCCGGCCCGCCGGACCCTGCCCCGCACGCCGGGGCGCTCGCGCCGCTACTTGACGGGTTGCTGCGCCGCGACCCCCGCGAGCGCCTCGACCACGAGACGGCCCGCCGGTTGCTCAGGACGGCCGCGACCGGCCGCGCCGACAGGCCGTCGGCGACCGACCGACCCTCGGCCGACGGGCCGGTGCCAGGGCTGGTTGGCCAGCCCGCCACGGCGGACGACCCTGACGACCAGGACCCCACCGTCCCGCTGCCCGACCCGGCCGACCCGGCCACAGCCGGTGGCGCCTCCCCCACGCCGGCCCCGGATCCGGCGGCCGCCGGGCGTACCGCGCGTCGGGTCGCAGTGGTCGCCGTCGCGCTGCTGGTCGCCGTCGTGGCCGGCGTCGCCACCGCGCTGACCGTCGCCGACGACAAGCCTCGCGACCCCACCGGCTGGTCCTCCCCGCCGCCGAACCGCCCGCCCGGCGGCGGGCCGATCGGCCCCGGCCCGCCCCCGAGGGGGCGGAACGTCCCCCCGCCCCCGTTCGCCTGTGTCCGCCCGGACGTCGTCGGATCGCCTGTGCAGGCCGGCGCGCCGACCTCTGGCGAGGAACTCCGGCCGCCGCCCGGATGGGTCTGGCACGCCGACACGGCCGGCTTCCGGGTCTCCGTACCGGCGACGTGGCTGACCTCCCGCGACGGCACGGTGGCGTGCTTCCAGGACCCGGCGACCGGCCGGGCCTTCAGCGTCGCAGAGGGCGGCGCCGCCGATCCCCTGGAGCTTCTACGGACCGCCCGCGAGACGGCGGCCGGGGCGGGCGCCCTGCCGGGGTACGACGAGATCCGGCTCGCCACTGGCGACGGCGGAGCCGAGTGGGAGCTGCGTTGGCAGACGCCGCACGGCCCATGGCTGCACGCCCGGCAGGAGGTCCTCGGTGCCGAGGGCTGGACGCTGGGTTGGATCACCCGGGACGAGGACTGGGCCGGGGCCGCAGCCGACTGGGAGCTGGTGCGAAAGAGTTTCCGACCACCCCGCTGACCTGCGCCGTATGGCCATGATCCGGACCACCGTCCGTCGTGGATCGAGGCCGCTCAGTGGATGAGAAAGCCGGCACTGGTGGCTATCGTGGATCCCGGGGTGACCGAGGGGGAGCGACCGTGCATCAGTTGCTGATCGCGGGTCGGTACCGGCTGCTCGACCTGGTCGGCACCGGCGGAATGGGCCGGGTGTGGCTTGCTCGCGACGAGATGTTGCATCGCGACGTGGCGGTGAAGGAGGTCGTGCCGCCGTCCTGGCTGGCCGAGACCGAGCGCGAGGAGTTGCGGCTCCGAACCCTGCGGGAGGCGCGCACCGCCGCCCGGCTCAACCATCCCAACGTGGTCCGCATCTACGACGTGGTGCACGACCGAGAGAGCCCCTGGATCGTGATGGAGTACGTGCCGTCGCGATCGGTGCAGCAGATCATCGGCGCCGAGGGGCCGCTGAGCCCGCAGCGCACCGCCCGGATCGGGCTGGCGGTGCTCGCCGCGTTGCGGGCCGCGCACACCGCCGGGGTGCTGCACCGCGACGTGAAGCCGCACAACGTGCTGGTGGCCGACGACGGGCGGGTGGTGCTCACCGACTTCGGGCTGGCCACCTTCGACGGCGGTGACGGTGTGATGACCGGGCCCGGCACGGTGCTCGGCTCGCCGCAGTTCGTCGCCCCCGAGCGGGCCCGCGAAGGGGTGTCCGACGCCCGCACCGACATGTGGTCGTTGGGCGCGACGCTCTACGCGACGGTCGAGGGGCAGTCACCGTACGCACGGTCGAGCGCGATGGCGACGCTCAGCGCGCTGGCCACCGAACCACCGGATCCGATGCGTCGGGCCGGCCCGTTGCGTCCCGCCCTCATCGGCCTGTTGCAGCGCGACCCCTGGCGACGGTTGACCGCCGCCGAGGCGGAGCCGCTGTTGCGCAGCGCCGCGGCGAGTCATGACGAGCCCGCCGGGTCGGTCCGCTCATCGGCCGTCGCGGCGGTCCTCAGCGCCGGGCGGGCCATCGCGCCGCACCCGGTCGAACCGGTGGCCCCGCCGGACGAGCCGGCCACGCCAGCCCCGAGCCCGCGCCCGCGGCGCCCACCCGGCCGGCGATGGCGCCTGATCGCCCTGGGTGGTGCGGCCACCGCTCTGCTCGTCGCGGGTGGCGTCACGCTGGCGTTTGTCAACCGACACGATGACCGGACCCCACCGTCCGGCTCGGGTGGTGGCGCGCCGACCTCCCGGCCGGCGGCGTTCGCCTGCACGTCGTCCCCGCCACCGTCGGCGACCCCGGTGGTGGCGGTGTCACCGCCACCCGACGTGAAGTACGGGCTGCGCGAGGGCTGGACCTGGTACGACGACCCGACCGGGTTCCGGATCGCCGCGCCGGTGGGGTGGGCGCGCTGGACCGAGGGCTCGGTGACCTGTTTCCGGAAATCCGGCGGGTCCCGGGTGCTCAGCGTCGAGGCGGGGCCGGCCCGCGCGGATCCGGTGGCGTACTGGAAGACCGAGGAGGCTCGGCTGACCGCGAGTGCCGCGCTGCCCGACTATCGCAAGGTGGACATCTCCGCGATGGACATCTTCGAGGGTGGCGCGGTGTGGGAGTGCGGCTGGCAGAACGCTGTCGGCGTTCCGGTGCACAGCTTCCGGCTGTTGGCCAACACCTCGGCCGACCGTTCATACACCGTCTCGTGGTTGACAGAAGAGTTCGACTGGCAGGTCAACGCGGCATACTTGCCGATGATCCGGCAGAGCTTCACCCCCACCCTGTGACACGGTCCGATGTGGACTTGCCGGGTGATGCCCCTGCGGCGCCGACGCTGACTACAGTGGCGTAGTTTTGGGCGCTCAAGATCCCTGGGGAGGGTGAGCCGAGATGATGGGACCGCAACACGCGCTGTCCGGCGCGGCGGTGTGGCTGGCTGGCTCCTGGGCACTGGAGCAGTTCGCCGACTACCACCAGTCGCCGCTCGCGTTGGCGGTGGGCACCGCCGTGTGCGCCGGCGGCGCGCTCTTTCCCGATCTCGACATGTCGGGCAAGGTGACCAAGAACCAGGGTGGGGCCACCGTGGCCCGTACCTTCGGGGTCTTCTCGCTCTTCGCCGCCGAGGTGATGGAGAAGATCTCCCTCGGGGTCTACTACGCCACCAAGCTCAGCAGGGACCCCCGCCGTAACAACGGGCACCGGACGCTGACCCACACGCTGCCGTTCACCCTGTTGGTCGGCTGGGGCACCACCGCTCTCTGCGCCGCGTACGGCAAGTGGGCGGTCATCACCATCCTGTTCTTCATGTTCGGCCTGGCACTGCGCGGGCTGTTCGACGAGTGGGCCGAGCGGGCCGGGTGGGTGATCATCACTCTCGCGTCGGCCGGGGCGGCCTGGTTCACCTTCGCCAACCTGCCGGGCGGACGCGGCTATCCGCTGATCGGCACCGCGCTGGGCGTGGGCTGCTTCGTGCACATCCTCGGCGACATGATCACCAGAGCGGGCGTGCCCATCCTCTGGCCGATCCCGATCAAGCGGCGCATGTGGATGATGATCGGCCTGCCGAACAGCATCGCCCTGCGCGTCGGCAGCAAGGCCGAGGTGGTCGGGATGCGCATCGCGCTGACCGTCGTCTCGGCTCTGGCCACCGTCGGCCTGATCGCGCCCTCGGTGCTGAGCCGTTTCGACATCGACATATGACCGATCCGGCGCCGGCGATCCCGCCGGCCGAGGACGAACGCGTACCGGAGTTCTGCCGCGCCCTGGGGTTGCCCGGCCTCGCCGACGTGCACGTGCACTTCCTCCCGCCGCGCCTGCTGCGTCGGGTGTGGGCCTACTTCGACGCCGCCGGGCCGCTGGTCGGCACCGAGTGGCCGATCCGCTACCGGTGGAGCGACGCCGACCGGGTCGCGCACCTGCGCCGGCTCGGGGTGCGGGCGTTCAGTGCCCTGGCGTACGCGCACCGACCGGGCATGGCGGCGGAACTCAACCGCTGGACGCTGGACTTCGCCCGCGACACCCCCGGGTGCCTGGCCTCGGCCACGTTCTACCCCGAACCGGAGGCCCCCGGGTACGTCGAGGCGGCCCTCGCCGAAGGCGCCCAGGTGTTCAAGCTGCACCTGCAGGTCGGCGGCTTCGCGCCGACCGATCCGGCGCTGGACCCGGTGTGGGGAATGCTGTCCGACGCGGGTGTGCCGGTGGTGGTGCACGCCGGGCACGCACCGGTGGGGACCACCAACACCGGTCCCGACCCGTTCGCCGCCCTGCTCGCCCGTCACCCTCGGCTGACCGCCGTGGTAGCGCACCTGGGCGCCCCGGACTACCGGGCCTTCCTGGACCTCGCCGAGATGTACGAGCGGGTCCGGCTGGACACCACCATGGCCTTCACGCCCTTCTTCGACCAGTTCGTCCCCTTCCCCGCCGAGGAGTTGCCCCGGTTGCGCGAGTTGGGGCTGGCCGGCAAGGTGCTGCTGGGAAGCGACTTCCCGAACATCCCGTACCCGTACGCCGACCAGGTGACCGGGCTGGCCCGACTGGACCTGGGCGACGACTGGCTACGCGCGGTCTGCTGGAACAGCGCCGCCACCCTCTTCAACCTGCCCTGACCCCACCCCTGGCCTCCGGCCGGCCGCCGCGCGCACGCGCAGGGCGCTCGGGAGGGACGCGCGGGGGGCCGCACACCCCCGCTGAATTCTTTTCGACATCGGCTATTGACGTCGCCGTAACAGGTGGCCTAGCGTCCTGTCGAACCGCTTCGTCGAAACGCTTCGACGAAGTTCGGGAGCGGTCCCACCCCAGGCCGGAGGAGGTGCGCGGTGGCCACCATGCACGACGTCGCCCGCCTCGCACAGGTCTCGGTCAGCACCGTCTCGTACGTGCTCACCGGCACCCGGCCGATCTCGCAGGCCACCCGCAACAAGGTGCTCGCCGCGATGGCACAGCTCGACTACCAGCCCAACGCGATGGCCCGCGGGCTGGCCAGTCGTCGCAGCCGGATCCTCGGCCTGCTGATGCCGATGGACGAACGCGGCCTCGGCGCCACCGAGACCGCCTTCGTCACCGGTGCCGCCGCCGCGGCCAGCGTCGCCGGCTACCACCTGGTGCTCTCGCCGGTCGGTGGAGGCGACCTCGACGACCTGCGCCGGCTGGCCAGTCAGCGGATGCTCGACGGGGTCGTGCTGATGGAGGTCCAGCTGGCCGACGAGCGGGTCACAGTGCTCCAGGAGGCGGGGGTGCCGCTGGTGCTGATCGGCCGCACCGGCGACACCAGCACGCTCTCCTACGTCGACATCGACTTCGACCAGACCGTCCGGGAGGCCGTCGCGCACCTGGTCGGCCTCGGGCACCGGCGGATCGTCTACGTCAACCACTCGGCCGCCACGTTGGCCAGCGGTTACGGGCCCGCGCTGCGTACCCGTGACGCCTTCACCGCGGCGATGACCGGGCACGGCCTGGAGCCGGTGATGATCGCGGCCGAGGACAGCGCCGCCGGCGGGCGGGCCGCCCTGGCCGCCGCGTTCGCGCAGGCCCCGGAGCTGACCGCGGTGCTGGCCATGAACGAGACGGCGATCTTCGGCATCCTCGGCGAGTTGACCGGCCGCGGGTTGTCAGTGCCCGACGACGTCTCCGTCGTCTCGATGGTCACCTCGCCGCAGGTCGCCGAACTGGCCACCCCGGCGCTGACCGCGATGACGTCACCCGGTTCGGCGCTCGGCCGGATCGCGATCGAGGCGCTGACGCGCCACCTGGACGGCCCCGCTGACCTTCGTCACCAGCAACTGCTGCCGTGCGCGTTGGAGATCCGGGGGTCGACCGCACCGCCCCGAAGCCGCCAGCCAATGGGGGCCGATCAGTAAATGGCCCGCCGTCGCGCTGCAACGCGACGACGGGCCCCGTGAAGTACCGGCTAGATACTCAACGAGGAGGATGCTAATGCAGCGATTCCGCCGGCTCGTCGCCGCGATCGCCCTGGCGGCGACAGCGACGACCACCGTGGCCGCCTGCGGCGGTGGTGACAACGGGGACAGCAGCGACGCCAAGGTTCTCAAGCTCTGGCACTACGAGAGCGAGAACAGCGCCATGGGGGTCGGCTGGAACCGGGCGATCGAGCTCTTCAAGTCCGAGCACCCGGGCGTCGAGGTGCGCTTCGAGCGCAAGGCGTTCGAGCAGATCCAGCAGAACGCGGGCATGATCATCAACTCGTCCGAGGGCCCGGACATCATGGAGTACAACAAGGGCAACGCGACCGCCGGGCTGCTCTCCTCCCAGGGCCTGCTGGCCGACCTGAGCAGCGAGGCCGACAAGCGCGGCTGGGCCGACAAGCTCAGCCCCAGCCTGCAGACCACCGCCCGGTACAGCGACAAGGGCGTGATGGGCTCGGGCAAGTGGTTCGGTGTGCCGAACTACGGCGAGTACGTCACGGTCTACTACAACAAGGACCTGTTCCAGAGCAACGGCGTCAAGGTCCCGACCACGATGGCCGAGATGACCGCCGCGATGGACACCTTCGTCGGCAAGGGCATCACCCCGCTGGGCATGGCCGGCGCCGAGTACCCGGCCGGGCAGCTCTTCTACCAGCTCGCCCTCTCCAAGGGCGACCGGCAGTTCGTCGACAACTACCAGCTCTACAAGAACCCTGTCGACTTCAAGGCCGACCCGCTCAAGTACGGCGCGGACACCTTCGCCCAGTGGGTGCAGAAGGGCTACGTCGCGAAGAACTCGGCCAGCCTCAAGGCCGAGGACATGGGCACCGCCTTCATCGGCGGCAAGGTTCCGATGATCGTCTCGGGTAGCTGGTGGTACGGCCGGTTCAAGACCGAGATGAAGGCCAACTGGGACACCTTCCTCTTCCCCGGCAACACCCTGCAGGCCGGCTCCTCCGGCAACCTCTGGGTGGTCCCGGAGAACAGCAAGGCCAAGAGCCTGGCGTACGACTTCATCGACATCACCCTGCGTCCGGAGATCCAGGACCTGATCGGCAACAACGGCGGTGTTCCGGTCGCCGCTGACGCGTCGAAGATCAGCGACCCGAAGGACCGCAAGCTGATCGAGGACTTCAACACGGTCAGCAAGTCCGACGGACTCGCCTTCTACCCGGACTGGCCGGTCCCCGGCTACTACGACGTGCTGGTCTCCGGCTTCCAGGGTCTGATCAACGGCTCGAAGTCGCCCGACCAGGTTCTCGACACGATCGCCAAGCCGTACGCCGATGGCGTCAAGGAGATCACCGGCAAGTGACACGGCGAGCGGCGGGCGCGACCGGCACGACCGGCGCGCCCGCCAGCCCCCGCCGGGAAGGATCTTCCATGGCTGTCTCCGAGACGGTCGCCGCCACACCGCCGGCCGCGACCCCCACCCCGCCCGCGCCCAGCCGCAGACGCCGCGGCCGCAACGCGGCGTACTGGCTCTACCTGCTCCCCGGAGCGGTGCTCTTCCTCCTGGTCATCGGCGCGCCGCTGATCGGCACCCTCTACCTGTCGCTGACCAAGTGGTCCGGCATCGGTGACCCCCGGTGGGTCGGCCTGGACAACTACCAGCAGTTGCTGCAGGACGACGTGTTCTGGGCGTCGTTCCGCAACACCGTCTGGATGCTCGTCGCGATGGTGGTGGTGCCCACAGTGCTCGGGCTGCTGCTCGCCGCGGTGCTCTTCGACGTCATCGGCCGCCGGTTCAAGCCCCGCACCGCCGCCGCGCTGCGGGCCGCGTTCTACCTCCCGCAGGTGCTGCCCGTCGTGGTGGCCGGCATCGTCTGGGGTTGGATCCTGCGCCCCGACGGCGCGTTCAACAGCCTCCTCGACGCGGTCGGTCTCGGGGCGTTACGCCACGACTGGCTCGGCGACCCGGGCACCGCCCTGCCGGCCGTGATGGCCGTGATGATCTGGGTGCAGATCGGCTACCCGGTGGTCGTCTTCATGGCGGCGTTGCAGCGGGTCGACCCCGAGCTGTACGAGGCGGCCGAGGTCGACGGTGCGAACTGGCTGCACCGGTTCCGGGCGATCACCCTTCCGCAGATCAGGCCAGAGACCTTCGTGGTGGCCCTGACCTGCACCATCGCCGCGTTGAAGGTGTTCGGGCCGATCTTCGCCCTGACCCGGGGCGGCCCGGACAACGCCACGAACGTGCCGTCGTACTTCGCCTACTACACGTTCTTCAAGAAGCTGCAGGTCGGCTACGGCTCCGCGATCTCCATGGTGCTGACACTGATCATCGTGGTGGTGGCCGGGATCTTCATCTGGATGCAGGCCCGCAGCGAGCGCCGGGACCGGGGGATCTGACATGGCCGTCACGCTCACACCGAGCACCGCGCCGGTGACGCCGGCCCGGCCCGTACGCGATCGACACCACCGTGGCGTCAGCCGCTGGGTGGTGCTCGCTCTGGTCACCCTCGGCGCGCTCGTCATGCTGGTGCCGTTCGCGTTCATGCTGCTCAACGCGTTCAAGTCGCCCGGCGACTATTCCTCGGGCGGCCCGCTGAGCTGGCCGACGGAGTTCTACACCAAGGGTCTGCGCACGTACTGGACCGAAGTGAACTTCCCGCTGAAGTTCTGGAACTCGGCGGTCATCGCCGGCTCGGTGGCCGTGCTCGGCGTCGCCGTGTCACTGCTCAACGCGTACGCGCTGGGCATCGGCCGGGTCCGGGGCCGGCTGTGGATCGTCGGTCTCTTCCTGCTGGCCAACATGCTGCCGCAGGAGGCGCTGATCTACCCGCTGTACTACGTGGCGAAGCAGGTCGGCCTCTACAACACCCAGCTCTCGGTGATCATCATCTTCACCGTGATCCAGAGCGCGTTCGGCACGTACCTGCTCGCCTCGGTGATGGGCACGTTCCCGCGCTCACTGCTGGAGGCCGCCGCGCTGGACGGCGCCGGCAAGTGGACAGTGCTGTGGCGGGTGGTCTTCCCCAACCTGCGGCCCACCCTCGCGGTGCTGCTCATCTTCTTCTTCATCTGGACGTGGAACGAGTTCCTCATCCCGCTGGTCATGCTGATCGACAACCAGACGCAGACCATTCCGGTCGCGCTCGCGTCGTTGCAGGGCGACCGGCTGATGGACGCTCCGACCACCAACGCCGGCGCGCTGATCAGCCTGGTGCCGGCCATCCTCTTCTTCCTCATCTTCCAGCGCACTCTGGCGCGCGGCATCACGGCAGGAGCCGAGAAGTGAAGTTCACCGACGGGTACTGGCAGCTGCGCCCCGGCGTCAGCGTCCTGCGCCCCGGCACCGTGGAGTCGGTCGAGCCGGACGCGCGCGGCTTCACCGTCTTCGCACCGACCGGTCAGATCACCGGCCGCGGCGACACCCTCAACCGTCCCCTGGTCACCGTCCGGTTCTTCTCCCCCGCCCCCGGCGTCATCGGGGTGACCATCGCCCACCACACCGGAGGGCTGCCCCGCGAGCCGCACTTCGGGCTGAGCACCGACGAGACGCACCCGGTCACCGTCGACGTCACCGGGCTCAGCGCGACGCTGACCACCGGCGAGCTGACCGCGCGGGTCGCGCTCATCGACGGGTGGCGGGTCGACTTCCTGCACGGCGACCGGCTGGTCACCGCGTCCACCGCACGCAGCATCGGTGTCGTCACCGACGCCGAGGGCCGCCGGCACGTACACGAACGGCTCGCCCTCGGTGTCGGCGAGACGGTGTACGGGCTGGGCGAGCGCTTCGGCCCGTTCGTCAAGAACGGGCAGACCGTCGACATCTGGAACGCCGACGGGGGCACCGCCAGCGAGCAGGCGTACAAGAACGTGCCGTTCTACCTGAGCAGCGCCGGCTACGGGGTCTTCGTGGACCACCCGGAGCACGTGTCGTTCGAGGTCGGCTCCGAGGTCGTCACCCAGACCCAGTTCAGCGTCGAGGGCCAGTCACTCACCTACTACGTCATCGACGGGCCCAACCCCAAGGACGTGCTGCGCCGGTACACCGCCCTCACCGGCCGTCCGGCCCGGATCCCCGCGTGGTCGTACGGCCTCTGGTTGTCCACCTCGTTCACCACCTCGTACGACGAGAAGACGGTGACCGAGTTCGTCGACGGGATGGCCGAGCGCGGGCTGCCGCTGTCGGTGTTCCACTTCGACTGCTTCTGGATGCGTCAGTTCCACTGGGTCGACTTCGTCTGGGACCCGGCGACCTTCCCCGACCCGGAGGGAATGCTGCGCCGGCTGCACGAGCGCGACCTGAAGGTGTGCGTCTGGATCAACCCGTACATTGCGCAGCGCTCGTACCTCTTCGAGGAGGGCCGCGAGGCCGGTTACCTGGTGCGCAACCCGGACGGTTCGGTCTGGCAGTGGGACAAGTGGCAGGCCGGCATGGCGCTTGTCGACTTCACCAACCCGGACGCGGTCCGCTGGTTCACCGGCAAGCTCAAGGCCCTGCTGGACATGGGCGTCGACTGCTTCAAGACCGACTTCGGTGAGCGCATCCCGACCGACGTGGTGTGGCACGACGGCTCGGACCCGCAGCGGATGCACAACTACTACTCGTACCTCTACAACAAGGCGGTCTTCGAGCTGCTGGAGACCGAGCGCGGCGAGGGCGAGGCGGTGCTGTTCGCCCGCT
This sequence comes from Micromonospora saelicesensis, assembly GCF_900091575.1. GTDB lineage: Bacteria > Actinomycetota > Actinomycetes > Mycobacteriales > Micromonosporaceae > Micromonospora > Micromonospora saelicesensis. The sequence continues at coordinate 155,403 of NZ_FMCR01000005.1, read as the reverse complement.
CGGCCACCGCCGGCGGGCAGCAGTTCCCGGTGCACTGGGGCGGCGACTGCGAGTCGACCTTCGTCGCGATGGCCGAGTCGCTGCGCGGCGGGTTGTCCCTGGCCGCGTCCGGCTTCGGCTACTGGAGCCACGACATCGGCGGCTTCGAGGGCACTCCCGACCCGGCGGTGTTCAAGCGGTGGGTCGCCTTCGGGCTGCTCTCCTCGCACTCCCGGCTGCACGGGTCCGGCTCGTACCGGGTGCCGTGGGCGTACGACGAGGAGGCCGTGGACGTGCTGCGGCACTTCACCCACCTCAAGCTCGGCCTGATGCCGTACCTGGCGGCCGCCGCCCAGGAGGCGCACCACGACGGGACGCCGGTTATGCGGCCGATGTTCCTGGAGTTCCCGGACGACCCGGCGACGGCACACCTGGACCGGCAGTACATGCTCGGCCCGGACGTGCTGGTCGCCCCGGTGCTCAGCGCCGACGGCGACGTCACGTACTACGTACCCGCCGGCACCTGGACGCACCTGCTCACCGGCGCGCAGGTCACCGGCCCGGCCTGGTTGACCGAGAAGCACGACTTCGACAGTCTGCCGGTGCTGGCCCGACCGGGCGCGGTCATCCCGTTCGGCTCGCGCACCGACCGACCGGACTACGAGTGGGCCGACGATGTGCGGCTGCGGGTGTACGCACCGACCGAGGGGCAGCGGACCCGGGTACGGGTACCGTCACCCGGCAACGGACCGGGCGCCGAGTTCGACGTGCGCTACGAGGGTGGGACGGCCAGCGCCGAACTGGTCGCCGGCACCTCGACGGGCTACATCTGCGAGATCCAGGGGACGGAACGATGACGCAACACCACTTCCCGGAGAGCTTCGTCTGGGGCTCGGCTACGGCCGCGTACCAGATCGAGGGCGCGGCGACCGAGGACGGGCGCGGACCGTCCATCTGGGACACCTACAGCCACACACCGGGCCGGACCCTCAACGGTGACACCGGTGACGTGGCTGCCGACCACTACCACCGGTGGGCCGACGACCTCGGGCACATCGCCGACCTGGGGCTCGGCGCGTACCGGTTCTCCATCTCCTGGCCCCGGGTGCAGCCGGGCGGCTCGGGCCGGTTCAACCAGGCCGGCATCGACTTCTACTCGCGGCTGGTGGACGGGCTGCTGGAGCGGGGCGTCCGCCCGGTGGCCACCATGTACCACTGGGACCTGCCGCAGGAGTTGGAGGACGCCGGAGGGTGGGCGGCGCGGGAGACCGCGTTGCGCTTCCAGGAGTACGCGGCGGGCATCGTCGGTGCGCTGGGCGACCGGGTGCACACCTGGACGACGCTCAACGAGCCGTGGTGCTCCGCGTACCTGGGCTACGCCTCCGGCGTGCACGCGCCGGGTCGGACCGAGCCGGCGGCGGCGCTGGCCGCTGTGCACCACCTCAACCTCGCGCACGGTCTGGCTGGTCGGGTGGTCCGGGAGCTGGCCCCGTCCGCCGAGCTGTCGGTGACGCTGAACCTGCACGTCGTCCGGGGCGCGTCCGACTCGGCCGCCGACCAGGACGCGGTCCGGCGGATCGACGCGCTGGCGAACCGGGCGTTCCTCGGTCCGATGCTGGACGGGGAGTACCCGGCCGACCTGCTGGCCGACACCGCCTCGGTCACCGACTGGTCGTTCGTCCGCGAGGGCGACGAGAAGCTGATCGCGGTGCCGCTGGACGTGCTCGGGGTCAACTACTACTCCAGCACCCTGGTCCGGGCCTGGGACGGGGTGTCGGCCCGCTCCGACGCCGACGGGCACGGCGCGTCGACCTCGACGCCGTGGGTCGCCGCGGAGAACGTCGACTTCCTGCCGCAGCCCGGCCCGTACACGGCGATGGGTTGGAACATCGACCCGCCGGCGCTGACTGAGCTGCTGCTGCGCCTCCAGCGCGAATACCCCAGCCAGCCCATGATGATCACCGAGAACGGCGCGGCGTTCGACGATGTGGTGTCGGCCGACGGCCGGATCCACGACGACCGGCGGATCGACTACCTGCGTCGGCACATCGGCGCGATGGCCGACGCCCGCGCGCAGGGCGCGGATGTGCGCGGCTACTTCGTCTGGTCATTGCTGGACAACTTCGAGTGGGGCTACGGCTACGACCGTCGCTTCGGCATCATCCGGGTCGACTACGACACCCAGGTACGCACCTGGAAGGACAGCGCCCACTGGTACCAGCGCCTCGCCGCCACCGGCGAGCTGGACCAGGCACAGGACTGACACCGACCCACACGGCGTCGCCGTCACCCGCCCGCCGAGGGCTGGTGGCGGCGACGCCGTTTCGGCACCCCGACCGCAACCTCGCCGCCCGCCCTGCCACCGGGAACGGCGTCCGGCTCAGGCGTTGGTGCGGCGGGCACGAAGCCCACCCCACAGCATCAGAACGCAGACGCCGATCAGGACCGGCTCCAGGGCGAAGGCGGTGACCAGCCCGTACCGGTCCGCCAGGCTGCCGAGCAGGAAGGGGGAGACGCCGGCGACCACGCCGAGGATCAGTTGCGAGCGGGCGTTGGCTCGGTCTTCGTGCCCGCCGGCCGCGCCGAGGGTGAGCGCGAGCGAGAGCGGATAGAGGTTCGCGATGCCCACCCCGCACAGGAACAGCCCGAGGACGGCGAGAACCGGTTGGTCGGTCAGCCAGAACAGGACGAAACTGGGGCCGGTGACCGCCAACGAGGCGTACAACAGCGCGACGCCGCGGCCGGGGCGACGGGTGAGCCGCGCGCCGAGCAGACGACCGATCAGGATGCCGAGGTAATTGCTGCTCAGCGCGGTGCTGGCGGCGGTGGCGGACATGCCGGCGTGGATGAGCATCTGGGGGCCGAAGTACACCAGACAGAACTCGATCGCCGAACTGACAGCGGTCAGCACGGCGAACAGCCAGCAGGCCAGCGGCAGGCCTCCGACTCCCGCCGGGGTGGCGGGCTGCGGCACCGCCGGTAGCGGTTGGCGGCGGTAGCGCAGGTACAGCACCAGGAGGACGGCGGCGGGCAACGCGAACGTGGCGCGCCAACCCACCGCGCTGGCCGCCAGCACGCCGAGGATCAGCGGAGCGAACACCGCGGAGGCGCCAGCGCCGACGTTGGCCTCGGTCAATGCCCGGTCCCGCCGATCACCGTGTCGGTCGGACAGTACCGCCTGGACCACTGTGAGCATCGTGGTCCCGGCCAGACCGAGCACCACGGCGCCGAGCAGGGTGGCCGGTACGCCACCGCCGAGGGTGAACAGGCCCGCGCCGATGACCGTGGCGAGGGCCGAGCACCACAACAGCACACCCCTCGCCAGACGGCGAGCCGCCCACACGAACCCCACTGCGGCGAGGGCCGCGCCCGCCGCCAAGAGCACTTGATAGACGCCGAGCAGGGTGTAGGAGAACCCCCACTCTTCGCGCAGGAAGGTCAGCGCCGGCCCGAAGGCGTACAGCCAGAACGTCCAGCAGCCCAGGGCGGCGTACGAGAGCACTGTCGGCGAATCCCGTACGAACGTCTCGGTTTCGGTCTGCTGCCGCATTGTGTATCGATACACAGATAGAGTCTGTGCCATGAACCGTCCTGCGGACAACCCCAAGCGGCCGACGCTGCGGCAGGTGGCGAGCGCTGCCGGCGTCTCGCCGATGACGGTCTCCTACGCCTACTCCCAGCCTGGAAGGGTTTCCGCCGAGGCTGCGGCGAAGGTACGCGCGGCGGCACAGAAGCTGGGCTACCCCGGGCCGCACCCGGCCGCCCGCGGGTTGCGCCGTGGGCGGGTCGGCACGCTCGGCGTCGTGCTCGGCGAGCGGTTGAGCTACGCCTTCGACGATCCGCAGGCGGCGCGCTTCCTCGCCGGGGTCTCCGACGTGTGCGCCGCCGAAGGCGTCGGACTCACCCTGGTCCCGATCACTGGCGCACCCACCGACGCCGAGCGCGTCGCGCAGGCAGCCGTGGACGGCTTCGTCGTCTGGACCACCAGCGACGATGATCCGGTCCTGGACGCCGTCGCCGACACCGGCCTGCCCGCGGTGGTGCACGCCGGTCCGCACGGGCGGGGAATGCCGGTGATCGGAATCGATGACCGAGCCGCCGCAGCCGCGATCGGCCAGACCGCGTTCGCCGAAGCCCGCCGCCCGCTGGTGCTCGGCTTCCCGCTGGACCGGAGGCGCTCCCGCCACCTCCTCACCGGCGGCGACGTGGTCGACATGAAGTACCCGGTCACCCGCCACCGATGGGAGGGCTTCCTCGACGCCTGGACGCAGGCGGGACGCCTTGCCACGCAATTGAGGTTGGCCAGCTGCCCGGTCAACCACAGCACCGAAGGGGAGACCTTCGCTCTTGAGCTGCTACAGGGTGCCGAGCCACCGGACGCCATCGCCGCGATGAGTGACGAGCTGGCCCTCGGGGCCCTGCGCGCCGCCGCACGAGCCGGCCTGCACCTACCTGACGACCTGACCCTGACCGGCTGGGACGATTCGGACGCGGCTGCGGACGCCGGACTGACCACCCTGGCCCAGTCCCTGCGCGACCAGGGGGCCCACTGCGCACGCGTGGCGCTCGGGCGCCCCACCCAGGCCTCGCCGCAGCATCGGTGGCACATCGTCGCTCGCGCCACCACCCGCCGCTGACACCGGCAGCGCGCCTCCTGGAATCCGGTGGTGCCGGCGCCGGCCCGGCATGTCGATGTGCTGGTGAGCGATATACCTCAGAGTCATATTCATACCTCTGAGGTATATCGCTCACTACCGCGTCCGCTCCGACGGAGGCGACCGACGGTCACCGCCGACCGCCGGGCTGCGCCCACAGCCCCAGCCAGGCCAGGACCTACTCGTCTAGACGCCGACGCGCTGCGGCGGGACCGTGAGCCCGTAGAGCTCCATCAACTCCGGGGTGTCGATCCGGCTGCCGTCGGCCACCGAGTCGCAGGCGATGTCGACGATCTGGTCCTTGTGCGCCAACAGGTACGGCCGGGCGCCCACGTCGGCGCTGGCCAGCGTGGCGATGCCGGGCCAGTGCCGGCGGCCGAACAGCATCGGGTAGCCGCGCAGACCGTCGTAGGTGGCGCAGACCAGCACGTCCGGGTACGGCAGCGCGGTCACCCGGCTGACCGCCTTGGCGGTCAGACCCGGCATGTCGACCGGGACCACCACCACCGCCTCGATCCCCTCGTCGTCCATGGCGGCCAGGCCGGCCCGGATGGACGAGCCGACTCCGGTGCCCCACGCCTTGTTGATCACAACGGTCGCCTTGCCCAGGTCGGCGGCTTCCTGGACCTGCTCGGCGGCAGCGCCCAGGACGACCACGATCTGCTCGCAGCCCGCCTCGGTCATCGTGTCGATCATCTGATTCACCAGGGGCTTGTCACCCTGGTGCAGCAGCGCCTCGGGACCACCGATCCGTCGTCCCCCGCCTGCGGCGATGATCATTCCTGCGATCCGGTTCAGCTGCGCCCCCTCCAGCACGGGACGGACCGTGACCGATCCGTCCCCTCCTACGGACACTGCAACGAGGACGGCCAGCCGTGGGTGGCGGGGCGAAAAGGAGAAATAGCACAACCGTTACACGACCGGCATCTCCCGGCACGAGCACTCCGCCGGTCAGGCCGCGTCGGCGTAACAGTCGACGATGGACAGGTCCAGTGGGAACCGGACCGGCGTCGCACCGAAGAGCAGCGCGGAGGCGCGCTCGCCGCAACGGTTGACAGCCTCGGCGACCGCGTCCGCCTGATCGGCCGGCGCGTGCACGACCACCTCGTCGTGCTGGAAGAAGACCAGCTCGGCGTCGGTGCCGGACAACTCCGTCCGTAGCGTGGCCAGCAACGTGGAGGCCCACTCCGCCGCCGTGGCCTGGATGACGAAGTTGCGGGTGAAGCGCCCCCGGGACCGGGCGGCCCGCGCCCGCGGACTGTGCGGGTCACCCGCCCCCTCCGGATCGGAGGGCTCGTCGTCGAGATCACCGAACCCGGCAGAGCCGGGCGGACACGTCCGCCCCAGCCACGACCGCACCAGCCCACCGTTCTCACCGGTACGCGCCGCCGCCTCGACGTAACCGAACGCCGTCGGGTAACTGCGCTTCAGCACCGCCAACGCGGGGACCGCGGCCCCGCCGGTCTGCCCGTACATCGCCCCGAGCAGGGCCACCTTGGCCTTGGCCCGGTCACCGCCGAACGAGTCCCGGGCAAGGGCCGCGTAGAGGTCGCCGGCAGCGCCAGCCGTCGCCAACCGCGCGTCGCCGGAGACCGCGGCCAACACCCGGGGCTCCAACTGGCCGGCGTCGGCGACCACCAACCGCCAACCCGGATCGGCCACCACCGCCCGCCGGATCACCTTGGGGATCTGCAACGCGCCACCACCCCGGGTGGCCCACCGGCCGGAGACGACGCCAGCCGGCACGTACTCCGGTTGGAACCGGCCGCCCCGCACCCACTGATCGAGCCAGGCCCAGCCGTGCGCCGTCCAGATCCGGTAGAGCTCCTTGTATTCCAGCACCAGCGGCACCGCAGGATGGTCCACCCCGCGCAGCACCCAGGCCCGGGTGTTGGGCAGCTCCACCCCGACCCGGGCGAACGCCTTCAGCAGCTCCGCCGGGGAATCGGTGTGCAGGCCGCGTACGCCGAGAGCGTCGGCGATCCGGGCGGCCAGCTCGGCGAGTCGGCGTGGCGGACCACCGACCGGGGACGCCTCGCCGAGCAGCTCGTGCAGGATCTCGTTGTGCACGTCGGCGCGCCAGGGCAGCCCGGCGACGCCCATCTCCGCCGCGATCAGCGCGCCGGCCGACTCGGCGGCCACCAGCAACCGGAACCGGCCGGGGTGCTCGGTCGCGGCGACGCGGGTGAGCTGGTCGGCGTACACCTGGGTCAGTGCCTCGATGCCCGGGCCTGGCGGACCGGGCACTGTGTCGAAGAGCGCGCCCTGCCCGTGCCCGGGCGGCGCGGCGGCGCGCGGCGGCGGGTCGGGCGGCACGGCCGCGCCGGTCAGCCGGGCCCAGGCGGCGGCCAGCGAGCGGGGCTCGCCCCAGCGGCCCGCGTGCCCGAGCAGCAACGCCTCGGTCAACTCCACGTCGTGACACCGATCGACCCGGACGCCGGCGCGCAGCAGCGGTGGGTAGACCGCCGTGGCGGTCGACCAGACCCAGCGCGGGTGCTCGGCGGCCTCGCGGGCGGCGACCGCGGCGACCAGATCGGTGACGACCTCGGGCGGGCCGGTCGGCCGGCCGGTGGCGTCCAGCGGGCACAGCACTCCCCCACCCCGCTCGTCGGACACCACCGCCACCAGCACGAACGTGATTCTGCCTCTCCCGTCCGACAGAAACGGAGGCGCACCTCACCATGATCGGGTCGGTGGGGTGTCAGGGCCGCTCGGTAGCGTGATCGGGTGCCTCCCCAGATCCCGCATCCCGATCCTGGCACCCCCGACGCCCGCGGCCCGATGCGCTACCTCTGGTGGCTGGTCCGCTGCCAACCCTGGCGGGTGCTGCGCGGCAGCCTGATCGGCACGGCCTGGATGATCGGGCTCTCGGCCCGGCCCTACCTGATCGCCCGCGCCGTCGACGACGGGCTGCGCGAACGCGACACCCAGGCCCTGGCGCTCTGGGTCGCGGCGATCGTCGTCGCGGGCGTGGCCCTGTCCTACCTGGGCATCATGCGGCACCGCACGATGACCTTCATCCGGGAGGATGCCAAGGCCCGCTCGGCGGAGGTTCTGCTGCGCCACCTGTCCCGCATCGGCGCGGTGCTGCCCCGCCGGGTCGGGGCGGGCGAGGTGTCCACCATCGGCGGTTCCGACATCGACTGGACGGCGCAGGTGCTGACGCTGACCGGGCCGGGCGTCGGCGCGGTCGTCGCGTACGGGGTGATCGCCGTGGTGCTCTGGTCGATCTCCCCGATGCTCGCGCTCTGCGTGCTGGTGGGGGTGCCGGTCGTCGGTCTGATCGTGGGGCCGCTGCTGCGCCGCCTGGAGCAGGTCGAATCGGTCTATCGCAAGCAGCAGGGCGCGCTCACCGCCCGATCCGGTGACATCGTGGCCGGGCTGCGGGTGCTCGCCGGGGTGGGCGGCCGGGACCTGTTCGCCCGGCGGTACGCGTCCCGGTCCCAGGAGCTGCGCGCCGAGGGCTACCGGGTCGGCGCGGTCAACAGCTGGATCGACGCGGCGACTGTCGCCATCCCCGGGTTGTTCCTGGCGGCGGTGGTGTGGCTGACGGCCCGGATGGCGGTGACCGGTGACGTCACGATCGGCGAGTTGGTCGCCGTCTACGGCTACGTGGCGACCCTGATCGTGCCGGTCTGGTTCCTGCTGGAGGGCAGTCACCAGCTCATCCGCGGTCGGGTCGCCGCCCGGCGGATCGCCGACCTGCTCAACGTGACACCGGACGACGTCGGTGGCCCGGGTCGCCGGTGGCCGGGCGCCGTGCCCGAGGCACGCCGGCCGGATGCCCTGGCCGCACCGGTCGGCCCGGCCGACCTGCACGACCCGGTGACCGGCCTGACCGTGCGGGCCGGCCAGCTGACCGGGGTGGCGGCAGACGACCCGGCGGCGGCCGTGGCGTTGGCCGACCGGCTCGGCCGGTACGTCGCCAGCGAGGTCACCTGGGCCGGCGTGCCGCTGCGCGAGGTCGCCCTGGACGAGGTCCGCGCGCGAATCCTCGTCGCCGACCACGACTCCTACCTCTTCGCCGGCACGCTGCGCGACATCCTGGGCGCCGGGGCCGACGACGACGAACGGATCAGCGCGGCCCTGCGGACCGCCTCGGCGCAGGACGTCGTCGACGCCCTGCCCGCCGGGCTGGACACCCCGATCGACGCCCGGGCCCGGACGCTCTCCGGCGGTCAACGCCAACGGCTCCGCCTGGCCCGGGCGCTGAGCAGCGAACCGGAGGTGCTGATCCTCGTCGACCCAACGTCGGCGGTGGACGCGCACACCGAGGCGCGGATCGCCGAGCGGCTGCGGGCCGCGCGGGCCGGGCGGACCACCGTGGTGATCGCCACGTCGCCGCTGCTGCTCGGCCGGGCCGATCTGGTCGCGCTTCTGAGCGCCGGCCGGATAACCGCCACCGGCAGCCACGCCGACCTGCTCGACGACGACCCGGCCTACCGGTACCTGGTGGCCCGCGGCAGCGAGGAGGCGTACCGGTGAGCCGACTGCCGGTGGCCGACCGCCGCACCGTACGCCGGGCCCTGCGGGACATGATCAGCCGGCACCGGCGCGCCGTCGGGGTCGTGCTGGCGCTGCACAGCGCCGCCGCGGTCACCGGGCTCGCCCCGCCCTGGCTGTTGGGCACCATCGTCGACCGGGTCACAGCGGGCGCGGGCGTGGCCACTGTGGACCGGCTGGCACTGGCCATCGCCGGCTGCGTCCTGGTCAGCGCCCTGCTCTCCCGCTACGCCCAGTACGCCGGCCACCGCTTCGGCGAACGGGCCGTCGCCGAGCTGCGCGAGGAGTTCGTCTCCCGGACCCTCGGGCTGCCCGTCTCGGTCGTCGAGCGTGCCGGCTCCGGGGACCTGGCCACCCGCAGCTCGGTCGACGTGTCGACGGTCGGCACCACCGTCCGGGACGTGGTGCCCACCATCGTCATCGCCACGGTGCAGTTGACGTTGCTGTTCGGGGCGGTCTTCCTGCTGCACCCGCTGCTCGGGTTGGCCGCGCTGGCCGGGCTCCCGTCGATCGTGGCGGTGACCCGCTGGTACCTGCGCCGGGCCAGCTCCGCGTACCTCACCGAGGGCGCGGCGGCGGCCGAGCTGACCGAGACGCTGACCACCACCGCCGAGGGCGCACGCACTGTGGAGGCGCTGCGGTTGGCCGAGGACCGGATCAAGCACGGCACCACCCGCGTCACAACGGTGTGGCGGGCCCGTCGGGCGACCCTCGCGCTGCGTACCGTGTTCTTCTCGGTCGTCGAGGCCAGCTATCCGCTGCCGGTCGCCATGGTCCTGCTCGTCGGGGGCTACCTGTTCTCCCGGGACATGGTGTCGCTCGGCGCGGTGGTCGCCGCCGCGCTCTACCTGCAACAGGCGATCGACCCGATGGACCGGCTGTTGCAGTGGACCGAGCAGGCGCAACGCGGCTTCGCGTCGTACGCGCGGCTGCTCGGCGTCGGCATGGTCCCGCCGGAACCACCCGGCACGACCGCCTCGTCACGGGGTGAGCGGCTCGTCGTCCGTGGGGCCCGGTTCTCCTACTCCGACGGGCCGGACGTGCTGCACGGCATCGACCTGGAGGTGCAGCCCGGTGAGCGGCTGGCCGTCGTCGGCCCGTCCGGCGCCGGCAAGTCCACCCTGGCCCGGCTGCTGGCCGGGATCGACGCGCCGCGGCACGGCGTCGTGAGCATCGGCGGCTGCCCGGTCACCGACCTCGACCCCGCCGAGCGACGCCGCCGGATCGCCCTGGTCACCCAGGAACACCACGTCTTCATCGGCTCGGTTCGCGACAACCTCTCCTTCGCCGCGCCCGACGCCTCCGACGAACAGATGCGCGCCGCGCTGCTCACCGTGGGCGCCGAGTGGTTTGCCGAGCTGCCCGACGACCTGGACACCCAGCTCGGCGACGGGGCCCGTCAACTCGGTGCGGCCGAGGCCCAACAGCTCGCGCTGGCCCGGTTGGTGCTCGCCGACCCGCACACGCTGATCCTGGACGAGGCGACCGCCGCGCTCGACCCGTCCACCGCCCGCCGGACCGAACGCGCGCTGGCCGCCGTACTGGTCGGGCGGACCGTCATCGCGATCGCGCACCGGCTCAACACCGCGCACGACGCCGACCGGGTCGCCGTGCTCGCCGACGGACGGATCACCGAGATCGGCAGCCATGACGAGCTGGTCGCGGCCGGCGGGGCGTACGCAGCCCTGTGGCACTCCTGGCATACCCGCGTCGACGAGCGCTGAGACGTCCTACTTCACCGCACCGGAGGTGAGGCCGGCCTGGATCTGACGCTGGAACACCGCGTACACGATGATCATCGGGAGGATGGCGATGGTCAGCGCGGCGAACAGCCCGGACCAGTCCGCCTCGTAGCCGGCGTTGACGGAGATGTCGGCGATGCCCTGGGTGAGCACCCATTTGTCCTTGGCGTTGGAGAGCAGCACCAACGGGAGCTGGTACTGCGCCCACTGACCGATGATGTTGAAGATCGTCACACTGATCAGGCCCGGCTTCGCCATCGGCATCATGACCTGGAAGAACAGTCGAGTGTGCCCGCAGCCGTCGATCATCCCCGCCTCGGCCACCGACGACGGCAGCGTCTTGAAGAACGCGGCCAGGAAGAACACCGTGAACGGCAACGAGTACGCGCTGTAGACCAGCACCACCCCGGTGTGGGTGTCCAGCAGACCCAGGTTCTTCACCACGAAGAAGAGCGGCACCAGTGCCAGGAAGACCGGGAAGGCCAACCCCGAGACGAAGAGGAAGTAGACCGCCCGGTTGCCCCAGAACTTGTAGCGGGCCAGCACGTACGCGGCCATCGAGCCGAGCAGCATGGTGAGGAACGTGCTGCACGACACCACGATCACGCTGTTGAGGAAGTACCGCCCGACGTGGGCCTTGGTCCAGGCCCGCCCGAAGTTCTCCCAGCGCAGCTCGGCCGGCAGCGTCCACGGGCTGCTGAAGATCTCGCTGGTGTTCTTGAACGCGGCGAGGAAGGTCCAGAGGATCGGCACGATCACGATCACCGCCCACACGGCGAGCGCGACATGCCCCAGGCCGGCGAAGAACCGTACCTCCGAGCGGGGGCCCTTGTGCCCCGACCCGGCGGGGGCGGACGGGTCACCGGTCTTCGGCGGCAGGGCCGCCGGCGTCGGCGGCAGCGTCGACTGCGGATTCATCAGTACTCCACGCTTTCCCGCTTGGTGAGCCGCAGCGTCAGCGCCGCGAACGTGAGGGTGAGGAAGAACAGCGCCACGCCCATCGCCGAGGCGTAGCCGTACTTCGAGTAGACGAACGCGTTGCGGTAGATCTCCATGGCGAGCACCGTGGTGGCGCCGTCCGGGCCGCCACCGTCCACCGAGAGCACCGCCACGATGGCGAACGCGTCGAACGCCGCGATCCCCAGGTACACCCAGGCAACCTGGAGGGTGTCCCACAGCAGCGGCAGGGTGACCCGGAAGAACAAGGTCACCTTCGTCGCCCCGTCCATCTCGGCGGCCTCGTAGATCTCACCGGGGATGGAGGCCATCCCGGCCGAGAAGAGCACCACGTAGAAGCCGACCGCCTGCCAGACCAGCACCGCGATGATCGACCAGAGGGCCAGGTTCGGCTTGACGAGGAAGAGGATCGGCTCGATGCCGAACTTCATCAACACGCCGTTGATCAGGCCGGACTCGTTCGGCCGGTACACCATCTGGAACAACACCGCGATGATGGCCACCGCCAGGACCTGGGGGAAGAAGAACACCACCCGGTAGAACTTCGCCCCCCAGACCCCCTGGCGTTGCCCGCCGCTGCTCTTGCCGCCCACGTTGAGCAGGAAGGCGAAGAACAGGGCGATGGCAATGGTGATCAGCGGCAGGGCAAGCAGCAGTACGCCGTGGTGCTGGACCGCTTTCCAGAAGGCCCCGTCGTCGAGCAACCTCCGGTAGTTGTCGAAGCCCACCCACTGTGGGGCCGACAGCCCCCGCCAGTTGGTCATCGAGATCTGGAACGCTTGCGCGTACGGCCAGATCACGAATGTCACGTACAGCGCGACCGGGGCGAACAGGAACCCGATCACGAATGGATACTTGCCGTGCCGCATGACCCTAGCTCCGATCGATCAGCGCTTGAACTTGGTGACGGAGCTGTCCTTCTTGATGGCGTCGGCGCGCTTCTGGATCCGCTCCACGAAGGCGTCCGCGTTGATCCGGCCGAACATCAGCTCGTTGGTGGCGGTACGCGCCTCCGTGTCGAGCTCCTTGTACCAACCGTCGAAGTACAGGTTGAACACGTCCTGACCGGCCGCCTTGAGCGCGGCCTGCGAGCTGGCCACACCGGGCGGGAAGGCGAAGCCCTCCGAGCCGGCGGTGACCACGGTCGGGGCCTTGACCACCTCGGTGAAGCCCTTCGCGCCCGCCGTCGAGAGCATCTGACGCATGTACTCCAGCCCGCCCTTGGGGTTCTTGCTCTTCGCCGAGACAAAGTAGCCCTCACCGGCGGTGGCGCGCAGCGCGGTGGCCGGCAGCTTGTCCGAGGCGGACATGCTCGGCACCGGCATGAGCTGGTAGTCGAAGCCGGCCGGGGTGTCCTTCTTCTGCTCGCCCTCCAGCCAGTCACCGCTGGGGTACAGGGCCACCTTGTACTGGTTCTGCCGCAGCTGCACGTCGGTGTGCTTGAGGCCCTCGAAGCTCTTGTCGCTGAACTTCGCCCCAACCTCGGCCCATGCGGTGGCCGCCTGCTTCACGGCGTCCTGCTGCCAGGCGCCGTCCTCCAGGTTGTCGATGTTCTTCAGCACGTCCGTGCCGCCGATCTTGGCGGCGTGGGTGAGGATCACGTTCCACTGGTAGTAGGCCGCGTTCGCACCGGCGTAGCCGTACGGGGTGATGCCCTTGGCCTTGATCTTCGTGAGCAGGGCGATGAACTCGTCCCAGTTCTTCGCCGGCGCCCAGCCGTTGTCCTTGAACAGCTTCCCGGAGTACCAGATGCCGAAGACCGTGGAGACGTAGTACAGGACGAACGGCTTGCCGTTGAACGAGCCCGCCTCGATGGTGCCCGGCACCACCGTGTCGCGGACCTTCTTGGTCGGGTCGTCGACCGACGGCGCGTCCCACAGCTCGGTGAGGTCCTGGAGCTGACCGTCGGCCACGAGCGCGCCGAAGTCCATCAGCTTCTCGCCCGAGTTGTTCACGAACTCCGGCGGGTTACCGGAGGCGAACCGCGGCTGGAGCACCGTGGAGACGGCCTGGGTGGCCTGGTGCTTGACCTCCGCCTTGGGGAACGCCTTCTTGTACAGCGGCTCGTGCACGTCGGTGGCGTACTTCTCGCCGTAGCCACCGTTGAAGATGACCACCTCGATCGCGGCGTCCTCCTTGACGCCCAGCGGGTTCTTCTCGCTCTTGGTGCCGCCGGCGACCTGCTCGTTGTCACCGTCGCTGCCGCTGGTGGCGCAGGCGCCGAGCAGGCCGATGGCCGGAGTGGCGAGCACGCCCACGGCGGCGGCGCGACGCAGCACCGCGCGACGGTCGAGTGCGGCCGGGTGTTCGGGGGTAATCGACATCGTCGTGTCTCCTTGTGGAATTCGGGTCATGCGGTACGCCGGAGACGTCCGGCGTACCGCGACTCGAGGGCGAGGTTGTGCTCGTCCCCGCCGGGGACGTTGGCGGAGAGGTAGATAGGGGGTACCTCCCCGGCCTGGTGGAACCGTCGTACGACCTCCGCGGTCAGCAACTGCGCCAGCAGCGCCGTGGTGACCGAGGAGACCGCACAGACCGCGCCGCCGCCCTCGAGCGGCAGCAGTGCATCGCCGTACGGCGCGCCGTTGTCCAGCACGACGTCGGCGAGGTCGGCGAGCCGGTGCCCGGACGGGTGCCGTGGGGCGACCCGCGCGGTGTGCTCGACCGAGGTGACCGCGATCAACGGGTGACCGCGCTCGGTGACCAGCGCCGCCAGCTCGACCACCGAGCCGTTGATGCCGGATTGGGACGCCACCACGAACACGTCGCGCGGCTGGGGCGCCGCGAGCGCGTAGATCTGGTGGGCGATGGAGGGATCACGTTCCAGCTTGGGGTCGGCGAGCACGTCACGCGGGGCGTCACCGTGCATCACCAGGTCCCGTACCGAGAGCCGGTTGGTGGGGACCAGCCCGCCGGCCCGGGCGACCAACTCGGCGGCGAACGCCTCCGAGTGGCCGGCGCCGAACGCCTGGAGCACGCCGCCGTCGCGCAGGCTGTCGGCGATCAGGTCGGCGGCCCGGGTGATCCCGTCGGCCTCCGAGTCGAGCAGCCGGTCGAGCACCGGGCGGACGGCGTCCGCGTACCCCTGGGCGCTGATCATGAGACGGCTCCCTTCGCTGCCTTGTGCCCGTCGACGGCCTGCGCTGTGCGCCGGAAGGCCGCGTGCGCGCGGTCGTGCGTGCGTTGGGCGACGGCGATGTAGAGCAGGTCGAGCACCACCAGTTGGGGGTGCCGGGCGGAGAGCGCGTCCGGCCGGAAGGTGGTCGCCTGGCTGGCCGTGAGCAGCACGATGTCGGCCAGTTCGGCCAACGGGGAGCGGGGGAAGCCGGTGAGCGCGAGTGTGGTGGCGCCCCGGCTGCCCGCCTCGGCGAGCATCTCGATCGTTTCCCGGGTCTGCCCGGTGTGCGAGATGCCGAGCGCCACGTCCCCCGACCGCAGCAAGGCGGCGCTGGCCAGCCCCTCGTGCACGTCGTTCCACGCCCACGCCGCCACACCGATGCGGTGCAGGCTGAACTGCATCTCCTCACCGACCAGGGCGCTGCCGCTGGCACCGAAGATGTTCACCCTGCTGGCGCCGGCGATCGCCACCGCGGCCCGCTCCACCTCGGTGAGGTCGAGCAGGGTGGCGGTGTCGTGCATGGCCCGGGTGTCGGCGGCCATGATCTGGTCGAGCACCCGGGCGAGCGGGTCGCTCGGTTGGATCTCCCGTCCGATGTCGACGGTCCAACCCGCCGAGCGGGCCCGGCCGGTCTCGGAGGCGATGCCCAGTCGCAGGTCGGCGTACCCCTCGAAGCCCATCGCCCGGCAGAAGCGGGTGATGGTCGCCGGTGAGGTGCCGCTCCGCTCGGCCAACTCGACGATTGTCGCGCGGGCGGCGGCCTCGGGGTCACTGAGCACGTGCTCGGCAACCCGGCGCAGGGCTCCGGTCAACTCGCCGAGCCCGTTGCGGACGCGGGCCAGCACACCGTCGGAGGCGGAACTCCGTCGCTCGATCACGTTGGCGTCGACCACCGCGGTCCCCGCGGCGGTGTCCACCTCGTGATCAACCATGAGACGCCTCAGCTTTCCGAAAAGACTGTTAACTGTTAGTGGTAAAAGTTCTTACTAACCGACCCTCTGTGTCAAGACTGTGGGCGAAGTTTTCAAACTGTTACCTGGCGCACAGGCCTCCACGCCTGCCACAACTTGCCCCGCACGACCCCGCCGACCAGCATGAACAAGCCAGATCGCCGTTCCGCGCAAGGAGACTCGTGCCGATGTCCGACAGCGTCGTGGTGGGTCTCGATATCGGCGGTACGTCCACCCGGGCGACCGTCCTCACCCTCACCGGGCAACGCGTCGGCACCGGCCGCGCCGGCGGCGGCAACCCCACCAGTCACGGCGCCGAGCGCGCCGCCGCCGAACTGCTGACCGCGCTCCGCGAGGCGCTCGCCGACGTCGACCCGACGCGGGCGGCCGCCGGCACCATCGGGCTCGCCGGAGCCGGCCGGCTGCTCGCCGACCCGGCCGGGCGGGCCGCCTTCGACCAGGCCTGGCACGACGCCGGCCTGCGCTGCCCGTACGAGGTGCACGGCGACGCCCTGGTCGCGTACGCCTCCGGCACCGCCGCCCCGGACGGAACCATCCTCATCGCCGGCACCGGGGCGATCACCGCCCAGGTCCACGAGCTGCGGCTCGACCGGATCGCCGACGGCCACGGCTGGCTCCTCGGCGATGCCGGCTCGGGCTTCTGGCTCGGTCGGGAAGCCGTGCGTCGACTGCTCGCCGACCTCGACGCCGGCCGCGGGCTCGGCGCGCTGACCACGACGGTGCTCACCGAGATCCTGGGCAGCGCCGACATCGCCGCCCGCCCCCGGGACACCGTCGACGCCACCATCCAGGCGGTGACCCGTCGACCCCCCATCGAACTGGCCCGGCTCGCGCCGCTGGTCGTCGACGCCGCCACCCACGGCGACCCGGTCGCCACCGAACTGATCACCGACGCCGCCGGGCACCTCACCGAGAGCGTGAGCCGCATCCGCCCCGCCGGGGCGGTGACACCGATCGTGCTCGGCGGCGGCCTGCTCACCGCGGACACCCCGCTCGCCGCCGCCGTCCGGGCCAAGATCGCGCGACACTGGCCGGACGCGCCACTGCGTACCGCCGGAGACGGTGCCGCCGCCGCAGCCTGGCTCGCCGCCCGTGGCCTACCCGAGGTGACCGACCCAGCGGCCCTGCACGCCCGCCTCTTCCCCACCCCCTGAAGCCCTCGGCGCGGGGCGCCCAGCCACCGCCCTGCACCAGCGCCCCGCGGGCCCCAGGGGCCCCAAGCGCCCCACTGGCCCCAAGCGCCCCACGCGCCCCGCGCCCTACGCGCCCCGCGCCCCACGCGCCCCGCACACCGCGCCGCGCGCCGCACCGCGCCATGCGCGCGCATGATCGCACTCGATCCAGGATGTAGTGCCCTCCGGCCGCGACGAGGGGACTCTTTCCAGGATTTAGCGCGATCACCGGTGCGCGGGCGCCCGAGACGAGCACGATCACGGTGGGCCACAAGACCGCACGGGCTGCCCCCGTCCCCGAGCAGGTGACAGCGCTTGTCGACGCCGCACCCCCGCAGGGACGGCCGTACAGGGGGACGCGGTCTCGGCACCCGCCTCCGGTGGCGGCATTGCACCAGAGCCCGCTACCTCCCAGGAATCAGCGGCTCTATTTGCTTGTTCAAGCAATCACTGACGGGTTCGACGAGAGGTTCAGCCGTTCCGCGTCATGAGATCACCGTAGGAACCGGAGGCACTGACATGAATCGGCTCAAAGGGCGCGCTGCACTGGTCACAGGCTCGACGAGCGGAATTGGGCGCGGTGTGGCGGAGGCGATGGCCCGCGAGGGCGCCATCGTCGTCGTGACCGGACTTGGCGCGGAGCAGGGTGCTCAGGTCGTCGACGGAATCGTCGCGGAGGGCGGCATCGCCCACTTCGTCGAGTCGGACCTCTCTGCGGGCGGCTCCGAGATCCGCCGCCTTGCGCAGGAGGCGACGACCCTGGCGGGTCGGCCGATCGACATCCTGGTCAACAATGCGGCCTTTCTCGTGCCGCCTCACCCCATGACCGAGTCGACCGAGGAACAGATCGACAAGGTGCTGGAGGTCAACATCAAGGCCCCGTACCTTCTGACGGCGGCCCTGGTGCCCGGCATGGTGGAGCATGGCGGCGGCTCAGTGATCAACATAGGCTCGATCGGCGGCGTGGATGGAATCAAGTTCACCTCGCTGTACGGCGCCAGCAAGGCAGGCCTGCACTCGCTGACCAGGTCGTGGGCCGCGGAGCTGGCCGCTGCCGGTGTGCGGGTGAACACCGTCGCCCCAGGACCCACCATCACGCAGGGGAACGAAGACCTCCGCCCGCTCCTGGAGAAGCTCGCCGAGAGCAACCCGGACAGGCGTACGGGCACCGTGCAGGACACCGCCGCGGCAGTGATCTTCCTCGCCAGTGAGGAAGCGTCACACATCCACGGTGTACTCCTCCCCGTGGACGGCGGGGCCCTCGCGATCTGAGGACAGGCCGGCTCGGCGCGTCGGCGCCGAGCCGGCTTCACCGGCGACCGATCAGGATCGGTCAGACCTGGGCTGCCTGGAGGACTCTCGCGAGGAGGCAGGAACGGGCCCTACTTGAGCTGCCCCGCGGTGAGCCCCGACTGCACCTGGCGCTGGAAGGCCACGTAGATGGCGAGCACCGGGAGCACCGCGATGCTCAGCCCGGCGAACAGCCGGGCGTAGTCGCCGGCGTAGCCCTGGCTGACCGAGAGCGCGAACAGCCCCTGCGCCAGCATCCACTTGGACTCGTCGCCCTGCAACAGCACCTGCGGCAACAGGAACTGGTTCCAGTGGCTGAGGAAGTTGAAGATCGCCACGCTGATCAGTCCCGGACGTGCCATGGGCAGCATCACCCGGAAGAAGAGCCGGAAGTGACCGCAGCCGTCGACCAACGCCGCCTCCGCCACCGAGGTCGGCAGGGTCCGGAAGAACGCGGTCAGGAAGAACACCGTGAACGGCAGTGAGTAGGCCGCGTACACGAGGGTCAGCCCGAGCCAGGTGTTGAAGAGGCCGGCGTTGCGGACCACGAAGAAGAGCGGCACCAGGGCGAGGAACACCGGGAACATCAGGCCGCCGACGAACAGGTAGTAGACGATCTGGCGGCCACGGAACTCGTAGCGGGCGAAGACGTACGCGGCGGTGGCGCCCATCAGCATGGTGAGGCTGACCGAGCCGGTCACCACCACCAGGCTGTTGAGGAAGTACCGGCCGATGTGCGCGCCGGTCCAGGCCCGCGCCCAGTTGTCCAGGTGCAGCGCGCCGGGGAGCCCCCACGGGTCGGCGAGGATCTCACCGTTGGTCTTGAACGAGCTGATGAACATCCACAGCAGTGGCAGTACGGTGAGCAGGCCCCAGATCAGCAGGAAGCCGTGCGAGAGGGCGTTGGCCACGCCGAGTTCCCGGCGTACCGGGCGGTCCCCGCTGGTGACCGGGGTCGGGGCGGTCGCGGTGGGCTGATCCAGAGTGGTCACGAGTACTCGATCCGTTCGCGCCGGCCGACCCGCAGCGACAGCACCGCCACCGAGAGGGTCAGGAAGAACATCACCACGCCGATCGCCGAGGCGTAGCCGAACTTGGTCTCGCTGCCGAAGGCGGTGTCGTACATGCGTACGCCGATCACGTCGGTGGAGAAGTTCGGCCCGCCGTTGGTCATCAGCTGCACGAGGATGAACCCGTCCAGGGCGAAGATGGCCAGATAGACCCAGGCGACCTGGACGGTGTCCCAGAGCAGCGGCAGGGTGACCCGGCGCAGGGTGGTGAACCGGGACGCGCCGTCGAGCAGGACGGCCTCGTAGATCTCCTTCGGTACGGCCGACATCGCGGCGCCGAACAGCACCACGTAGAAGCCGACGTTGCTCCACACCATCACCGCGAGCACGCACCAGAAGGCGGTCGCCGGATCGCCGAGCCAGGTCGGGGCGGGCAGGCCGAGGCCGTGCAGAGCGGTGGTGAGCAGCCCCTTGTTGGGGTGGTACACCTCCTTCCACAGCAACGCGATGATCACCACGGAGAGCACCTGCGGGAAGAAGTAGACGGTGCGGTAGAGCGCGCCGCCGCGTACGCCGGTGACGCCGGCACTGCCCTTGCGCCCGCCCATGGCGAGCATGGTGGCGAAGAAGAGCCCGAGCACGATGGTGAGCACCGGCACCAGACCCAGCAGGATCGCGTTGTTCTTCAGCGCGTTCCACACGTAGTCGTCGTGCCAGAGGGTCTTGAAGTTGGCCAGGCCGACCGGGTTGGCGTCGGCCGAGTAGCCGAGCCAGTCGGTGGTGGAGATCTGGAACGCCTGGAGGTACGGCGAGACGACGAAGAACACGTACAGCAGCACCGGTGGCACCAGGAACGTGACGATCAACGGCCACTTGCCATGTTTCACGAGAGGGACCTCTCCGTTGGGGTACGGCCGGTGGGGGCGGGCTTCTCCCCCACCGGCCGGGCAGGTCAGGCCGTTCGCTTGTACTTCTTGATCGAGCTGTCCTGGGCGATCGAGTCGGCGCCCTTCTGGCACTGTTCGAGGAACTCGGCGGGGCCGATCCGGCCGCTGAAGAACTCGCCGCATGCGGCGTCGACGAGGTTGCGCTCCAACTTGCGGTAGAAGTTGTTGTAGACCCAGTTGAAGCCGTTGGCCCCGGACGCGTCGAGGGCCTTGACCACGGTGCTCAGCCCGTACGGCAGCTCGACGCCCTCGGTGGCGCCGGCGACCACGGTGAGGCTGGCGACCTTTTTCGTGAAGTCCTGGGCGCCCTTCTTGGAGAGCATGGTCCGGAAGTACTCCAGGCCACCGGCGACGTTGCGGGCCTTGGCGGGCACCATGAACGGTTCACCGGCGGTGCCCCGGATCGCCTCGAACGGCAGTTTGTCGCCGCTGCCCAGGCTCGGCGTCGGCACGATGGTCATGTTGAACCCGGCCGGGGTGACGTCCTTCTGCTCGCTCTCCAGCCAGGAGCCGCAGGAGATGAAGGCGGCCTTGCCCTGGCACCAGGCGGTCTGCGACTGCTTGTGGTCCAGGCCGGGCGAGCCCTCCAGGATGTACTTGTCCTTGACGATCTGGTGCCAGGCGTCGGCGGCGGCACGCATCGAGTCGGACTTCCAGGCGTTCGGCTCCAGGTTGTCGATGGCGGTCGCCACCGACGGGCCGCCGAACTTGATGGCCGTGGAGATCAGCGGCCAGCTCATGTAGCGCGGGTGCAGGCCGGCGTACGTCCAGGGGGCGATGCCGGCGGCCTTGATCTGCTTGCAGAGCGCGATGTGCTCGTCCCAGGTCTTCGCGTACGACCAGCCGCGGTCGGCGAAGAGCTTGGCGGAGTGCCAGATGCCGTAGGCGGTGTAGGTGTAGTTGAGCACCAGGAACTTGCCGTCGTAGGAGCCGACCTCGACCGCGCCGGGCAGCAGGGTGTCCTTGACCGTCTTGCCGGGGATGTCGAGGCTCGGGGCGGCCAGCAGGTCGTCGAGGCCGGCGAGGGCGTTCTGGCTGACCAGGCCGTTGAAGTCGATCTGGCCGGAGCCGGAGTTGTTGACCACGTCCGGCGGGGTGCCGTCGACGAAGCGCGGCTGGAGGGTCTTGCTGATCTCCTGGGTGGAAGAGTGCTTGATCTTCGCCTTCGGGTACTTCTCGGTGTACATGGCCTCGTGGGCCTTGGCGTACTCCTCACCGAACCCGCCCCCGAAGATCACCACCTCGAGTGGGGCGTCCTCCTTCACGCCGAGCGGGTTCTGGGCGCTCTTGGTGCCCTGGTAGGTCTCGGCATCCTTCTTGTCACCGCCACCGCTGGTGGCGCAGCCGGACAGCAGGCCGGCGGCGGGGGTGGCCAGGAGGCCGGCGGCGGCGCTGCGCCGCAGGATGTCACGCCTGTTCATGGGTTCTCCTCGGGTCGGGTCGGGCGGATCGCCGGTCTGTGGGGGGAGGCGTTCGCCGCGCGAGGGACGGTAGTTCTCTTCAGTTCATGCTCTGTTGCTGAAGAATTTCTACGACAGCCGGGCTCGGACTTCAAGTCCTGACTGTCGAACCGTTATCACCACCAGCCGCCGCCGGGTCGCCTAGCCTTGGGCGATGCGCCGTCTGCGCCAGTTGGCCGAGCGCACCCCGGCTGGGCGGGAGCGGTACGTCGACCTGCTCCGCGCGCTCGCCATCACCATGGTCGTTTTCGGACACTGGAGCGTCACGGTGATCGGCCGCGACGCCGCCGGGCAGGCCACCGGGCACTCCGCGCTCGGCGACCTGCGCTGGGCGTACCCGCTGACCTGGCTGGCCCAGGTGATGCCGGTCTTCTTCCTGGTCGGAGGGTACGCCAACGCGGCCTCGCTGACCCGGCTGCGGGCCCGCGGCGGCGACGCCGCCGGCTGGCTGATCGACCGCAGTGCCCGCCTGGTCCGCCCCACCAGCACGCTGCTGCTGGTGCTCACCGCAGCCGCGGCGGTGGCCTGGCTCCGCAACATCGATCCGGCCCAGATCCGCCAGGTGTTCTGGTTCGCCACCATCCCGCTCTGGTTCCTGGTCGCCTACCTGGCGGCGGTCGTGCTCACCCCACCGATGTACGCGCTGCATCGCCGCCTCGGCCTGGCCGTACCGCTGGTGCTCGTCGCCCTGGTCGGCCTCGGCGACCTCGGCCGGCTGAGCGGGCCGGAGGAGCTGAGCTACGGCAACTACCTGTTCGGTTGGCTCGCCGTCCACCAGCTCGGCTTCGCCTGGCACGACGCCCGCGCCGCGCCGCCACCTGCCGGCCCAGGCGAGTCACCACCGGCAGAGGCCGGCGCCACAACCGCGCCGCCACCGGCCGGGACCGACGCTGCCGGGCCGTCGACTCCCGACCGTCCGGGGGTACGCCGACGGCGGCTGCCCACCTCCCGCCGGGCCGGTCTGGTCTTCCTGGCGGGCGGGCTGGGCGCGGTGCTGCTGCTCACCGTGCTCGGCCCCTGGCCGGTGGCCATGCTCAAGGTGCCCGACGAGCGGCTCGACAACGCCGCGCCACCCAGCCTCGCGTTGCTGGCCGTCGCCGCCGGTCAGCTCGGCCTGATCCTGCTGCTGCGCGGCCCGGCGGAGCGACTGCTGCGCCGCACCGGGCCGTGGCAGCTGGTGATCGGGGTCAACCTGGTGGTGCTGACCGTGTTCCTCTGGCACCTGACCGCCGCGATCCTGCTGATCGGGTTCCTCGACGCGGTCGGGACGCTGCCCACCCCGGCAGTCGACACGGCCGCCTGGTGGGCCTGGCGGGTGCCCTGGTTGCTGCTGCTCAGCGCCGTACTGGCGGTGCTGGTCGCCATCTTCGGGCCGGTGGAGGCGCGTAGCGGGCGGCACCGCACCGGGCGGCGGACCCCTCGGGGCACCCCGGCCCGGTCGGCGTTGGCGGTAGCCGGCTACGCCGCCGTGGTGGCCGCGCTGCTGGTCAACAGCACCACACCGCGGCAGGCCCCGGAGCCGCTCGGCACGCCCGTCCCGGCGCTGGTGGCGTACCTGGCCGGGGCGGGCGTGCTGCGACTGCTCAGGTCTGGGTGGGGAACCCGAGATTGACCCCGCCGTGGCGCGGATCCAACCAGCGACTGGTGACGACCTTGCCCCGGGTGAAGAAGCGCACCCCGTCCTCGCCGTGGGCGTGCAGGTCACCGAAGAGGGACGACTTCCAGCCACCGAACGAGTGGTACGCCATCGGCACCGGGATGGGCACGTTGATCCCGACCATGCCCACCTCCACCTCGTGCTGGTAGCGCCGGGCCGCCCCGCCGTCGTTGGTGAAGATCGCCGTTCCGTTGCCGTACGGGCTGGCGTTGACCAGGTCCACCGCCTCGTCGTACGAGCCGACCCGGACCACGCTCAGGACCGGCCCGAAGATCTCGTCGGTGTAGATCGACATGTCCGGGGTCACCCGGTCGAACAGCGTCGGGCCGAGCCAGAAACCGTCCGGGTCGCCGTCCGGCGTCACGTCCCGCCCGTCCACCACCGCCACCGCGCCGGCGGCCACACCGGCGTCCACGTAGGAGCGCACCTTCGCCTCGTGCGCGGCGGTGACCAACGGGCCCATGTCGCAGCCCCGCCGGCCGTCGCCGGTGCGCAGACCGGTCACCCGCGCGGCGATCCGCTCGACCAGCGCGTCCGCCACCGGCTCCACCGCCACCAGCACCGAGATGGCCATGCACCGCTCCCCCGCCGAGCCGAACCCGGCGTTGACCGCCGCGTCGGCGGCCAGGTCCAGATCGGCGTCCGGGAGCACCACCATGTGGTTCTTCGCCCCACCGAGCGCCTGCACCCGCTTACCGGCGGTCATTGCGCGTTGGTAGACGTACCGGGCGATCGGGGTGGAGCCGACGAACGACACCGCCCGCACCTCCGGGTGCTCCAGCAACGCGTCGACCGCCTCTTTGTCGCCGTTGACCACGTTGAGCACCCCGTCGGGCAGACCCGCCTCGGCGAACCACCCGGCCAGCAGCAGTGCCGCACTCGGGTCCTTCTCGCTCGGCTTGAGCACCACCGCGTTGCCGCAGGCCACCGCCACCGGCACGAACCACAGCGGCACCATCACCGGGAAGTTGAACGGGGAGATCACCGCGACCACTCCGAGCGGCTGCCGGATGGTGTACGAGTCGACCTCGGTGGACACGTTCTCGCTGAACGCGCCGCGCAACGCCGACGGCAGCCCGCACGCGTACTCGATGACCTCCAGACCGCGCTGCACCTCGCCGGCGGCGTCGGCGAGCACCTTGCCGTGCTCGGCGGTGATCACCTCGGCGAGCCGGTCCCGCCGGGCGTGCACCAACTCCCGGAAGGCGAACAGCACCGCGGACCGCCGGGCCAACGACGCGTCCCGCCAGGCCCGCGCCGCGCGGGCCGCGGCCTGCACCGCCACGTCGACGTCCGCGGTCGAGGCCAGCTCGACCTCGGCGGTACGCCGACCGGTCGCCGGGTCGAACACGTCACCGCGCCGCTCGGACGTGCCGCCGACCCGCTTGCCGTCGATGAAGTGACCGATGCTCATGCCGCCACCCCCGCAGCCGTTCGGATCGCGTCGACGAGGATCGCCAGGCCCTCACGGGCCTCCTCCTCGGTCAGCGTCAACGGTGGGCCCATCCGCAGCACGTTGCCGTGGAGGCCGCCCTTGCCGGTGAGCAGGCCACCGTCGCGGGCGGCTTCGAAGACCCGGTTGGTCAGCGCCGGATCCGGCTCACTGCCGCCCGGTCGGACGAACTCGACGCCGAGCATCAGCCCCTTTCCGCGTACCTCGGCGACGCAGTCGAGCCCGCCCACGGCGGACCGCAGGCCGTCGGCGAGGATCGCGCCGACGCGGGCCGCGTTCGCCTGGAGGTCGTGCGCGATCAGGTAGTCGAGCACCGCGTTGCCGGCGGCGGTGGAGATCGGGTTGCCGCCGAAGGTGGAGAAGCTGATGGCCGGCACCGACTCCAACACCTCGGCCCGGCCGACCACCCCGGCCAGGGCGAACCCGTTGCCGATGCCCTTGGCGAAGGTGAGCAGGTCGGGGGTGACGCCGTGCGCCTGGTAACCCCAGAAGTGCTCCCCGGTACGCCCCCAGCCGGTCTGCACCTCGTCGGCGATGAACAGGATGCCGTGCTCGTCGAGGACCTTCTTCCAGCCGGCGAAGAGCCCGTCCGGCGGGTGCACGAAACCGCCCACACCCTGGATCGGCTCGGCGATGAGCGCGGCCACGTCACCGGCGGTCTGGGTGGCCAGCACCTCGCGCAGGTCCTCCACCGCCGCGTCGACCTGCTCGTCGGCGCTGAGCCGGGCCAGCAGGCCACGCACCCGGTCACCGGAGTGCAGCCAGGCCACCTGGAGCGGGTTGAGGCCGCTGGCCGACCAGTTGCGGTTGCCGGTGACGCCCATCGCCGCGTACGACCGGCCGTGGTAACTGTTGCGCACGGCCAGGATCTGGTGCGAGCGGCGGTGGTTGGTGGCGACCAGCAGTGCCGCCTCGTTCGCCTCGGTGCCGGAGTTGGTGAAGAACACCCGGGCGTCCGGGATGCCGGAGCGCTGGGCGATCTTCTCGGCCAGCTCCACCTGTTGACGGATCAGGTAGAGCGTCGAGGTGTGCACGATGCCGGTGGCGAGCTGCCGCTCGACGGCCTCCCGGATCTCCGGGATGTCGTACCCGATCATGTTGGTCAGCACGCCGCCGAAGAAGTCCAGGTAGCTGCGCCCCTGCGCGTCGGTGACCCGGCGGCCCGAGCCGGAGACCAACTCGAGCGGCTCGGCGTAGTACAACGGCATCCAGGACGGGAGCACGGCCCGGTGCCGGGCCAGCAGGTCGTCGGTCATCGTGGCAACCCTTCAGCGGCGTTCGTGGATACCGCACGCTCCCACCGCCGGCCGACGCGAACAACTGTCAGCCTGTAGCGCATGGACGCCCCGACCTGACAGCACGTCAACGGTTTCCACGGCAAGGGTTGGCCATGACTCATGATTTCCGCAGTGCTCACGGGAAACGACCACTCGATCCGTAGCCTGGCCGTCCACCGCTACCCTGGGTCGGTCCACTGTCGCCGGGGAGGCACGCGGTGCGCATCGAAGAGACGATCGTCGAGCTGGAGCGCGTCGCCGCGCGCGAGGTGGGCCGGGGCAGCGAGGCGCTGGCCGCGCCCGCGGCAGGTGGGCTGCTGGCCGCCGCCCCACGCTCAGCGTCGACGGCCTCGACTGGCCCGGGTACGCCGAACCGCTCACCCGGATCGCCGAGCTGGTCAGGGCAGGCCGGTAGGCGTCTGTGGCTCGGTCGCCGGCCGCAAGGCCCTCGGCGGGCGGCTCGCCGCTCGCGCGTGCGCGACCTGGCGGGGGCGCAACGGCAGGTGCAGGGCGGCGGCGACCACCGCGAAGGCCGCCCAGCCGGCGCCCAGCGCCGCAGCCGACGAGACGTCCTGAAGGTAGTGGTACGCGGTGAGGAAGCCGACCAGCGCGAGGCTGTTGCGGGCGAAGTGCCGACTGAACTCGGCCAACTGCCGGCGGGACTCGACGGCGACCAGCACCCCCGAGTACGGGAACGTCACCACCATGCCACGCAGCACGGCGCCGAGCAGTTGGGTGAGGACCGCCCCAACGAAGATCACCATCAGCTTGAGCAACGCCGGCAGCCCGTCCGGGCGGGTCTCCGCGACGGCGGCCGCCTCCTCGACGGAAGCCCCACGTTGGCGGGCGCGACGGCGCAGCCACAGGATGGCCGCCAGCCAGAGCACGAGCGTGCCGGCGAGGGCCACCTCGAACGGAATGTCGACGGCCAACAGGCCGGCGCTCAGCGCCACGTAGACGGCGATCCCCGCGACGTCGGCGAGCAGGATCGGCCAACGCCACCGCTGGTGGGTGACCGCCACGGTGACGAAGAAGAGGTTGAGCCCGAGCACGCCGAGCACCTGCGCGCCGTCCACCCGGTACCCGGTGGTGACCAGGGCGAGCGTCATCGGCAGCGGCAGGCTGTAGACCAGTGCGCGGAGCCGGACGGAGCGGATCACGCTGACCGCCCAGACCACGGCCGTCACCAGCAGGACCGCGCTCCACGTCATGGCTCACCCGTTTCCCGCCCCGGTTGGGGGCCGTCAGTCGTGGAAGGTCGCGGCGTTCGCGCAGAGGTCGAACACGCGGGTGAGCCGAGCGACGTCCGTCCGGTTGACCGAGAACTGATTCTCGCCGATCTCGCCGTGCGCGGTCATGTGGGCCTCCCAACAGCTCGACCCGTCCCAGAGTGTCAAATTCACGTGCAGGTGCGGACTCACCACCCCGAGAGGCAGCAGACCCACCCGCGCCCCGGCCGCGCGCTGCTTCTCCACCAGGGCGGACAGATCGTCGGTCAGCGTCGCGTAGACGAAGACCCGGGTGATCTGGACACCTCGTTGCAGGGCCTCCACGTTGGCCTCCCAGTAGCGCCGGCCGATCTCACTGCGCCACCAGCTCAGCTCCCCGCTCACCCGGGGCATCACGTTGGTCAACCCGTCCAGCCGACGTACGCAGGCGCGGGTCGCGCCGACCAGATCCTCGCCCTCGTCACCGCGCCGGATGATCCGACCGTCGGCGAGCTGCTCGGCCTCCAACCGGAACTGCTCGTAGCGCCGCTGCGCCTCCACCGCGACCCGGGTGCCCGCGTGCTGCTCGGCCGCCTCCCGGATGGCCCCGGCCAGCTCCGTGGTGGTGCGGACCAGCCAGGGTGGGCCGTCCAACAGGGTGCGCAGGTGGAAGCGGCGCTCCGCGCGGGCCAGTGAGTCGACCAGCAGCGAGATGGTGATGCCCATCAGGCCGGCCAACAGCGACTCCACCCCGGAGGCGGCGTTGCTGAGGTCGAGCACGATGCTGAGGGTGATCGACAGCGTGATGCCGACCAACGCCACCGGGTCGGTGTGCGCCACCAGCCGGACGAAGCCGGCGGTGGAACCGCCGCCCTCCCGTAACCGCTGACGGGCCACGTCACGGGTCATCGAGATCCCCCAATCCGCCGGTCCCGCCAGCGTAGACAGCAACCACAACCACCGGCCCCGCCACAGCAGGCCGGTAGCATCCGGCTGTGCACAGAGCGGACGCGGCGCCGTCGACCGGAACGGACGACGAGCGGATCACGGCGGAGATCCAGACCTGGGTCTGCTCCACCCCGCTCCGCGGCCTCGTCGCCCACTTCGGCGGCACCTGGCCCGACGGTGACCTCACCGACGTGCTCCGCTTCCTCGACGACTTCTCCGCCCGCCACTGGGATTTCCGGGGCGGGCGGGAACGACCCGACGCCCGGGAGCCCGACCTCGACCCGGCCACCGCGACACTGGTGCTCGACGCGGCTGCCGCGCTCGGGCTGATCCACCCCGTGCCGCCGGCCCGGTCGGCGTACGCCCACCTGGTGGTGCTCGGCGGCCTGGCGCACGCCTGCGTACGCCGCGTCGGCTACGCCGCGCACCTGCTCCGCGCCGGCCTGCCGGTGACCGGCGAGGTCGCCGTCCTGGGCAGCTTCCGACCACTGTCGGACTGGGAACGCCGCACGCTCGCCGAGGCGGGCCTACCGGCCGACGAGACCGAGGTGGACGTGCTGGACACGGCCGTCCGCCGAGTGTTCGAGGTGGCCGCCCCGGCCGAGCAGGACGGCGTGGACGCCGGCCACCCGCACCACTCCTGGTCGTCGCGGACCTATCGAGCGGACGGGCTGCCGCCGATCCGGGTGCTGGCCGCGCCGTCCAGCGAACCCGATCAGCGGCGGGCCCACACCGCCGACACCCAGCGGTTCTGGGCCGCCCACGTCCGGCTCGCGCCAGGCGACAAGGTCCTGATGGTCACCGCGCCGATCTACGTGCCGTTCCAGCACTGCGACGCGCTGCGCACGCTGGCCGTGCCGTACGGGTGCGCCATCGACACGGTCGGGGTGGACCCGACGCTGGCCGACCTGGCGGTGCTACCCGAGCAGACGCTCACGCCGGGGCGCTACCTCCAGGAGATCCGCTCGGCGATCCGCTCGATGCGCGCCCTGCACGCCGGGCTTCACCCGCGCTGAGTGGGAGGCCCGGCCCGTCGCTGAGCGGGCTCAGCGGACGGTGTCGGCTGAGCTGGGCTCAGCGGGCGGTGTCGGCTGAGCGGGCTCAGCGGGCGGTGTCGGCGACGGCCTGGGCGAAGACCTCGGAGCGGTGCTCGAAGTTGCGGAACCGGCCGTAGCTGGGCGCGGCCGGGGACAGCAGCACCACCCCGCCGGCCGGGGTCACCTCGCGGGACAGCCGGACCGCGTCCACCAGGTCGTCGACCAGTTCGGTACGCACCTTGGGCAGGCCGGCGAGCACCTCGACGATGCGGGTGCCGCTGTCCGGAATCCCGATCACGGTCAGCTCCCGCTCGGCCAGGTGCTCGGCCAACGGCGTGTAGTCCAGACCCCGGTCGTTACCCCCGACGATCACCGTCAACGGCCGCCCGTCGTACGCGTCGATGGCGTGCATGGCCGCGTACGGGCTGGTGGCCAGCGTGTCGTCGACGAACGTCAGCCCGGACGGGTCGGTGATCTCGGTGAGCCGGTGCGCCAGCCCCTGGAACTCGGCGACCGCGACGGCGAGGTGGTCCTTACCGGCCACCACGTCCACGCCGAGGGCGTCGAGCACGGCGAGCGCGACACAGAGGTTGCCCTCGTTGTGCCGGCCGACCAGCGGCAGCACGGCACGCGGGAAGAGCGGCTGGTCACCGAAGTGGAACCACTGCGTGCCGTCGGCACCGGTGGCGACGTGGGTGGTGTCGGGGTGACCGGCGCGGACCGCCGGCAGCTCACCCAGCTCCGCGGCGAGGCGGGGGTCGCCGCCGTTGACCACGATCGTCTGCGGGTGGTGGGCGAGCAGGTTGAGCTTGTCCCGGTAGTACTCCCGTTCCCCACCGTGCGCGTCCAGGTGCTCGGGGAAGAGCGCGGTGACCACCGCCACCCGGGGCGAGTCGGTGAGGTCGCTGCACTGGTAGCTGGACAACTCCAGCACGTACAGCTCCGCGTCCGGCAGGTCCAGGGTCGGCACCCCGATGTTGCCGCCGAAGACGTTCGGCCGGCCCATCGCTGTGAGCAGGTGACTGATCAGGCTGGAGGTGGTGCTCTTGCCCTTGCTGCCGGTGACCCCGACGGTGAGGGCGGCATGGTCGGCCATCCACAACGCGGTGCCCTGGGTCACCAGGATCCCGCGTCGGCGCAGCTCGATCAGCCACGGGTGGGTCTGCGGCACGCCCGGGGAGCGGACCACCACGTCCGCGGCGGCCAGCCGTTCGAAGCCCGCCTCGCCGGTGATCAGCGGTGCCGCCTCGGCCAGGGGGCCGTCCCAGGGCAGCGACAGGAAGTTCGCGCTGTCGTCCACGGCGACCAGCTCGGCCGGGCCGTGCGCGGCGATGGCGGTCACAGCGGCCCGGCCCTCCCGACCGGTGCCCCAGACGGCGACGGTACGTCCGCGCAGGTCAGAAAGGCGCACGGGGCTCTCCTCGTGGGTCACGGCGGCGGCAGGGCGGGCCCGGTCCGGACACGGCCGGACGAACCAGGGCCTAGTATGGCGTGTGCCCAACGAGCAGCTCCGGCGGATGGACGCCTTCACCTTCCCGTCCTACTCGATCGACTTCGCCACCGGCGAGGTGTTGTTCGACTACGCCCTGACCGGCCCGGCCGGTGAGCAGCGGTTCACCGAGGTGATCACGCTTCCGCTGCCGGCGGAACCGCCCTCCGACGAGACGGTGGCGACCCTCAACCGGGTGCTGGAGGTGCTGCACCTCGTCGCCGGGGTCAGCTACTACAAGGCCGCCGCGCCGCCCCGACTCGTGCTGCCGGCGCCGCTGGGCGCTGCCACCGTCGACTACGTCACGGCCGTCTACACCAGGGGCCTCGCTGAGTACGCATACCGCAACCAACTGCCGCACGTGCTCGAGCTGCGTCCGGAGGTGCCGGCCGGCACGCCGGAGTCACCCCGGGTGTACGACGACTCGGACCGTCGCCCGCTCTCGGCGGTCGGCGGTGGTAAGGACTCGATCGTCAGCCTGGAGGCGCTGCGCCGCGCCGAGCTGGACCCGGTGCCGTTCTCGGTCAACCCGAACCACGTGATCGTCGCCGTCAACGAGGCGTCCGGGCTGGTCCCGCTGGCCGCCCGGCGGCGTATCGACCCGGTGCTGTTCGACCTGAACGCGGCCGGCGCGTTGAACGGGCACATCCCGGTCACCGCCATCAACTCCCTGATCGCGGTGGCCACCGCCGTCCTGCACGGGCTGGGCCCGGTGGTGATGTCCAACGAGCGTTCGGCGTCCGACCCGAACCTGGTGTGGAACGGCCACGAGATCAACCACCAGTGGTCCAAGGGCGTCGAGGCGGAGGGGCTGCTGCGGGCGTCGCTGGCCGAGCACGCCGGCCTGACCGACCCGTACTTCTCCCTGCTGCGTTCGCTGTCCGAGCTGCACATCGCCCGGCTGTTCGCCGAGTTCACCCGGTACGACGACGTGGTGACCAGCTGCAACCAGGCGTTCAAGCTGCGCGACGCGAGTGAACGCTGGTGCCGTGACTGCCCGAAGTGCCGCTTCGTCTTCCTGGCCATGGCGCCGTTCATGCCACGGGAGCGGGTCACCCACATCTTCGGCGGCGACCTGCTGGCCGACGAGTCGCAGATCCCCGGCTACCGCGAGTTGCTGGGCGTGGACGGGCACAAGCCGTTCGAGTGCGTGGGCGAGGTCGAGGAGTCGGTGGTGGCGCTCGGCCTGCTCGCCGAGCAGGACCAGTGGCGCGACGCCCCGGTGATCCAGGCCCTGGTCGACGCCGTCCCGGAAACGGCCTGGTCCGCGGTGGCCAACTCTGACGTCTTCACCCCCGGCGGCCCCAACCACATCCCACCCACCTACGCCAAAGCCCTGAATTCCCTCACCTAACCCAACCCCCACCCCTCCCCTGCCTCCCCCCTCCCCTTCCCCGGCGTCCCACCGGCCTCTTGCCCCGGTGATCAAGAGGTTTACGTCATCGCGCGCCAGATTCCTGACGCAAACTTCTTGATCACCGCCGCAGGGCGGGGCGGGTGGGGCCGGGGGTGGGGGTTAGGGGGTGCGGACTGCTTCCAGGGCTAGTAGGGCCACGTGTAGGGAGAGGCTGGCCTCTACCGAATCCAGGTCCACGTCGAGGATGCGGGCGATCCGGGCCAGGCGTTCGTAGAAGGCCGGCCGGGACAGGTGGGCGGCGGCGGCACCGGCCGACTTGTTGCGCCCCTGCTCCAGGTAGGCGCGCAGGGTGTCGAGCAGCCGTTCCCGGGGGTGCCGGGCGTCGTACTCCAGCAGCGCGCCGAGTTCACGCTCCACGAAGGTCTGGAGGCGGGGCTCGTCGCGCAGCAGGTGCAGCAGCCCGGCCAGACCGACGTGCGGCAGCCGGAAGATCGGCAGGTCACGCCGGTCCCGCCGGGCCGCCTCGGCGATCTGCCGCGCCTCGACCAGCGACCGCCGGGCCTCCCGCAGGGTGCCCACCCCGGAGCCGGCGGCCACGATCACGGCACCCGGGCCAGCGCCCCGGAACGGGTCGACACCGACCCCCGACCGAGCGGCCTCGACACCGAACGCCGCGCGGGACGGATCCACGCCGAAGCCAGTGCGGGCTGGATCGGCGCCGACCGCCGCACGGGAGGCGTCGGATGCGGGACGGGACACGTCGACGCCGGAGGCGGCCCGCGCCGGTTCGACACCGGGTGCCGGTCGGCCGGTGCCGGCGTCGAGGCGTACCCGACGAAGGGCGCTGGCGAACGCGGACAGCGCGCGGTCCTCGGCGGCTGCGTCCGGCAGGGCCAGCAGCGCGCCCACCGAGTTGTCGTCGACGGCGCTGGTCAGCGCGGTCAGCTTCGCCTCCCGCAGGGCCTGGCCGACCGCCTCGGAGAGATCGCGTAGCCGGGCCTGGCCGGCCTCGGGGCCGATCTCCCCGGCGGGGTCGTCGGCGCGGTGCCGGACCATCACGCCGACCAGGTGCCGCCGGTCGAGCACCACGCCGAGCGCCTTGGCCCGCAGCCCCACCTCGTCCACCGGGCGGGAGTGGTCGAGCAGCGCGGTGAGCAGGGTGCGATGGATCTGCCGCTCCAGGCCCTCGGCGTCGCGGCGAATCAGCCGGCCCAACGCGAGGGTGGACGCGGCCCGCTCGATCAGGATGGTGAGCCGGGTGGGCGAGCCCGCGGTCGGTTCGACGGCCCGGACGCTGGGCACGTCGCCGCTGGCCGGCCAGCGCAGCAGCAGCCGACCCCAGTCCTGCCCCCGGGCACCGACGGTGGTCACCAGCCAGCCGCTGTCCGGGTCGTACGCGGTCCGCCCGGCCGGGCGGATCCGCCGGGAGTGCTGCTCCCAGCCGTCGAGCAGCAGCTCGGCGCTCTCGCCCGCCGGGTCGTACCCGAGCACCTGCCGGGACAGGTTCTCCAGCACCACGGGGCAACCGGACAGCTCGGCGGCCTGGCGGATCACCTCGGCGGCGTCGGCGCCCTCCACGGACAGGTCGTTGAACCGCTGGTGGATCTCCTCGGTGGCGCGCAGCTCGGTGAGCTGCGCGTCGACGATCAGCGCGTGCACCGCCTCGGTGATCCGGACGAACGGGGTGGCCCGGCGCAGCTCCACCAGGGGCAGCCCGCGCCGCTCGGCGGCGGCGGCCATCACCCGGGGCACACCGCTGACGTACCGGCGGCCCAGCTCGACGACGAGACCGGAGACTCCGACGTCGGCGAGGTCACCGATGAACGCGCGCAACCCGGCGTCGTCCCCGGGCAGACCGATGCCGGTGGTGAGCACCAGTTCGCCACCGCCGAGCAGCGTGGCGATGTCCGGCACCTCGGCGACGTGCACCCACCGGACGGGTCGGTCCAGCCCCTCGTCGCCGGCGACCACGCGTGGCGCGCCGTGGCGGACCGGGTCCAGGGCGAGGACCTCACGGACGGTAGGGAACACGGCCGACACGCTACCGTCCGTGACGCCGGAACTCGACTTGCCACCGGCGCGAGGGGTTCAGTCGACGCCGAACTCCATCGCGGCGCGGTCGAGCGCCTCGTCCTCCGGCGAGGCGACACCCCGGGAGGCGATGGCCTCCGCGCCGCCCTCGGGCATCGCGCCGATCAACCCGGTGGAGGCGGCCTGCGCGGCCCCGATCATCCGCTGCGGGTTCCCGCCGCCGACCAGGCCGAGGGAGGCGTACTGCTCCAGCTTCGACCGCGAGTCGGCGATGTCCAGGTTGCGCATGGTGAGCTGGCCGATCCGGTCCGACGGGCCGAACGCCGAGTCCTCGGTACGCTCCATCGACAGCTTGTCGGGGTGGTAGCTGAACGACGGGCCGGTGGTGTCCAGGATCGAGTAGTCCTCGCCCCGGCGCAGCCGCAACGTCACCTCGCCGGTGACCGCCGTGCCGACCCACCGCTGCAACGACTCGCGCAGCATCAGCGCCTGCGGGTCCAGCCAGCGGCCCTCGTACATCAGCCGACCGAGGCGGCGACCCTCGTTGTGGTAGTTCGCCAGGGTGTCCTCGTTGTGGATGGCGTTGACCAGCCGCTCGTACGCGTAGTGCAGCAGCGCCATCCCGGGCGCCTCGTAGATGCCCCGGCTCTTGGCCTCGATGATCCGGTTCTCGATCTGGTCCGACATGCCCAGGCCGTGCCGGCCGCCGATGGCGTTGGCCTCCAGCACCAGGTCGACGGCGCTGCCGAACTCCTTGCCGTTGATCGTGACCGGGCGGCCCTGGTCGAAGCCGACGGTGACGTCCTCGGTCGGGATCTCCACCGACGGGTCCCAGAAGCGGACGCCCATGATCGGGCTGACCGTCTCGATGCCGGTGTCGAGGTGCTCCAGGGTCTTCGCCTCGTGCGTGGCGCCCCAGATGTTGGCGTCGGTCGAGTACGCCTTCTCGGTGCTGTCCCGGTAGGGCAGGCCGCGTTCGAGCAGCCACTCGGACATCTCCTTACGCCCACCCAGCTCGGTGACGAAGGCCGTGTCGAGCCACGGCTTGTAGATGCGCAGCATCGGGTTGGCCAGCAGGCCGTACCGGTAGAACCGCTCGATGTCGTTGCCCTTGAAGGTCGAGCCGTCGCCCCAGATCTGGACGTCGTCGGCGACCATCGCCCGCACCAGCAGGGTGCCGGTCACGGCGCGGCCCAGCGGGGTGGTGTTGAAGTACGCCCGCCCGCCGGTACGGATGTGGAAGGCGCCGCAGGTCAACGCGGCCAGGCCCTCCTCGACCAGGGCGGCGCGGCAGTCGACCAGGCGGGCGACCTCGGCGCCGTAGCTGAGCGCGCGGCCGGGCACCGAGGCGATGTCGGGCTCGTCGTACTGGCCGATGTCGGCGGTGTAGGCGCAGGGAATGGCGCCCTTGTCGC
Organism: Micromonospora saelicesensis; assembly: GCF_900091575.1. Lineage (GTDB taxonomy): Bacteria > Actinomycetota > Actinomycetes > Mycobacteriales > Micromonosporaceae > Micromonospora > Micromonospora saelicesensis. The sequence goes on along the minus strand of NZ_FMCR01000005.1, from coordinate 119,727 downwards.
GCATCCACGCGACCGCGACCGAGGTGTCGAGGCCGCCGGAGAAGGCGATGCCGACACGTTCGCCGGTGGGCAGGGAGGTGAGAACCTTGGACACGGGGAAAATTATGCAATAGAACGCATGGCCATGCAAGCCGATGCGGTCTACTCGCCGCCGAACGGCGGATCGTCGCGGCCCAGCTCCCAGAACGCCACCGCCGCCGCGGCGGCCACGTTCAACGAATCCACGCCGCGGCGCATCGGAAGGACCACCCGCACGTCGCTGGCGGCCTGGGCCGCCGCGGTGAGGCCGGGCCCCTCGGCGCCGAGCAGCAGCGCCGCCCGCTCGCGCTGCGCCGGGGTCAACCGCTGGATCGGTACGGCGTCCGGCGCGGGCGTCATGGCGAGCACTGTGAAGCCGGCCTCCCGTACCTGGTCCAGGCCCTCGGGCCAGCGGTCGAGCTTCGCGTACGGCATCGCGAAGACCTCACCCATGCTGACCCGGACACTGCGCCGGTACAGCGGGTCGGCGCAGGACGGCGACAGCAGCACCGCGTCGATGCCCAGCGCGGCGGCACCCCGGAAGACCGCTCCGAGGTTGGTGTGGTTGTTCACGTCCTCCAGGAGCACGACCCGGCGCGCGGCGGCGAGCACCTCGGCCGCCGTCGGCAGCGGCCGGCGGTGGAACGACGCCAGCACCCCCCGGTGTACGTGGAAGCCGGTGGCCCGCTGCAGCACGTCCTGGGTCGCTGCGTAGACCGGCGCGTCGCCGGTGTCCAGGTCGGCGAGCTGGTCGACCCGCTTGGCGTCGACCAGGTACGACCGGGCCGGGTAGCCCGCGCGCAGCGCCCGGCGCAGCACCAGCTCCCCCTCGGCGATGAACAGGCCGTGCGGTGGTTCCCAGCGGGTGCGCAGCTCGACGTCGGTGAGCGCCCGGTAGTCGGCGATCCGGTCGTCGTCAGGGTCGGTGATCTCGTGGACGGGCACCCGACGATTCTGCCGGACGCGGAGCAGTGCGCCTCGACGCCCGTCCGGCGGGGTGTTTTGTCCGAAGAAGAAGGGGAATGACCGGCGGACATCGGGACGCGACGGGAAGGACCAGCCAGGTGAGCGCAGACGACACCACGGCGGGCGAAGCGGGCACCCTGCCCCGGCGTCCGACCGTCGCCGACCACATCGTGTCGCGACTGTTCAGCTGGGGTGTACACCGCTACTTCGGCTATCCCGGGGACGGCATCAACGGCCTCACCTCCGCGCTGCAACGCACCAACGGCCGCGCCCAGTTCATCCAGGTCCGCCACGAGGAGACCGCCGGCTTCGCCGCCTCCGCGCACGTCAAGTACGGCGGCGGGCCGCTGGGCTGCGCGCTGGTCACCAGCGGGCCGGGCGCCATTCACCTGCTCAACGGCCTGTACGACGCGAAGCTCGACCACCAACCGGTGGTCGCCCTGGTCGGTCACACAGCGACCACCGCCGAGGGCGGCGGTTACTACCAGGAGGTCGACCTGCTCGCCCTCTACAAGGACGTGGCAGCGGCGTTCCTGGCTCAGCTCGACCACCCGGCGCAGGTACGCCACCTGGTCGACCGGGCGTGCCGGACGGCGCTGGCCCGGCGTACCGTCACCGCCCTGATTCTGCCCCTGGACCTGCAGGACGAGCCGGCCGTACCGAACCCGCCGCACGCGCACGGCTACTACCAGACCAGCAACGCGCCGAGCAGCACACCGACGGTGCCGCCGGAGGCGGACGTACGCCGGGCGGCCGAGGTGCTGCGCGGCGGGCAACGGGTGGCCATGCTGGTCGGCCAGGGTGCCCTCGGCGCGCGCGACGAGGTCCGCGAGATCGCTGATCGGCTCGGGGCCGGCGTGGCCACCGCGCTGCTCGGCTTCACCGCCGTCGACCACCGCGAACCGTGGGTGACCGGCGCGATCGGGCTGCTCGGCACCCGACCGAGCTGGCAGCTGATGAGCGGCTGCGACCGGCTGCTGATCGTGGGCAGCAACATGCCGTACTCGGAGTTCTACCCGCAGCCCGGGCAGGCCCGCGCGGTGCAGATCGACCTGGACGGCACCCAGCTCGGGCTGCGGTACCCGACCGAGGTGAACCTGACCGGCGACGCCCGCCCCACGCTGCGGGCGTTGCTGAACGAGCTGGGCCCCGGCCCCGGGCCGACCGCCTGGCGGGCAGAGGTCGCCGAGGCCACCTCGGCGTGGCGTCGGGTGCAGCACGACCTGGCCGAGCAGGCCGCCGACCCGGTCAACCCGCAGTTGCTCTTCCACACGCTGAACGAACGCCTGCCCGACGACGTGCTGCTCGCTGTCGACTGCGGCACCACCACCGCCTGGTACGCCCGACACATCCAGGTACGCCCCAGCATGCTGGCCAGCCTCTCCGGCACGCTGCTGTCCATGGGCGGCGCCATGCCGTACGCGTTGAGCGCCAAGTTCGCCCACCCGGACCGGCCGCTGGTCGCACTGATCGGCGACGGCGCCATGCAGATGAACGGCGTCAACGAGCTGATCACCGTGGCGAAGTACTGGCGCAGCTGGGCCGACCCGCGCTTCGTGGTGCTGGTGCTCAACAACCGGGATCTGGCGTTCGTCAGCTGGGAACAGCGCTCCACCGAGGGGACGCCGATGTTCCCGGACAGCCAGCAGTTGCCGGACATCGCCTACCACCAGTGGGCGGAGGTGCTCGGCCTGCAGGGCGAGTTGATCGACTCACCAGATCAGGTGCGCGACGTCTGGGACCGGGCGCTCACCGCCGACCGGCCGGTGGTGATCAACGCCCTGGTCGACCCGGCGGAGCTGATGCTGCCACCGCACTTCACCGTCGAGCAGGCCCGCAAGACCGCCGCGGCGGTGCTACGCGGCGACACCGACTGGGCCGGAATCATCCGCCGCGGCCTCCCGTCGACGCTCGCGAGCTACCGCCCCCGCCGCCGAGACCGCTGAGACCGTCAGCCTCGGCGGTCTAGCCAGCGTTGGAGGGCTGATCGGGGGTCGTCGGTGGTGGGGTCCTGCCGGCGTTCCGGGACCGTTGGGCGCTCCACCGGGCGGCGCGCGTCGCCGGCAAGCTCACGGCTCGGTGCGGCGAAAGCCTTCTCCGGTTGGCCCTTCACGGCGGTGGCGATGACCCGGGCCACCGCGTCGATCACCTTGGTCTGCACCGCCGACCCCACCGAGTCGGCCGGGTCGTCCGGGTTGGCGGCGATACCGGCCACCGCGACCTGCGGGGTGAAGCCGACGAACGTCTCGGTGGAGTTCTCCTCCGAGCTACCCGTCTTACCAGCCACCGGTCGGCCGTCGAGGATGTCGTTCACACCGGTGGCGGTGCCACCGTTGCACTGCCCGAACGCCGACTGCTGACCCACCGGGCAGCGCGCCGCGTCGGTCGCGGCACGGGCCACGTCGGCGTCGAGCACCCGCTTGCAGGAGGGCTGCCCCACCGGCACCTTCGTGCCGTCCACGCCGGTCACCGAGACCACCGGCACCGGCGTGCAGTAGGTGCCCTCGGCGGCCACCGTCGCGTACGCGTTGGCCAGGTCCAGCGGAGTGGTGGCCGCCACGCCGAGGGTGAACGAACCCCAGTTCGCGGCGTTGTTCTTGGCGAAGTTGGCGTCCGAGTCGGCGCGGAACGTGATGCCGAGCCGCTGCGCCATCTGGACCACCTTGTCCTGGCCGACCTGCTCGGCCAGCCAGACGAAGTAGGTGTTCACCGAGCGGCCGAAGCCGTCCCACATCATCCGGTACCCGTCCATCCAGTCCGGGTTGGCGTTCGCCGGGCACCAGTGGCCGTCACAGCTGCCCGGCCCCTCGGCGGCGTACCGGGTGGGTAGCTTGGCGGGCGCGTCGAAACCGGTGGACAGGGTACGGCCCGACTCCAGCGCGGCGAGCATCGTGAACAGCTTGAACGTGGAACCCGCCTGGTACCCGTCGACGCTGGCTCCGCCGGAGATCAGCGGGTTGACGGTGTTCGGATGGTTCGCCTGCCCGCCCGGGTTGTCGGCGAGGCTGTAGTGCCGGTTGACCGCCATCGCCAGCACCCGCCCGGTGCCCGGCTGGACCGCCGCGATCGGCAGGGCGCGCTTGTTGTCGTACCCGTAGACCTTGGTGGCCTGCTGCTGCGCGGTGGCCTGGATCTTCGGGTCCAGCGAGGTGACCACGGTGTAGCCGCCCGATCGCAGTGCCTGCTCGCGCTCCGCCACGGTCGCCCCGAAGGCCGGCTGGGTCAGCCACCACTGGCGCAGGTAGTCACAGAAGAAACCCCAGTCGTCGTGGCCCTGGGAGACGGCGGTGCAGCCGTTGGGCTGGGCGGTGGGGTGCAGGGCCAGCGGTTCCGCCTTGGCCTGGGCGGCCTGCGCGGCGGTGATCGCGTTGGTGGCGACCATGGAGTCCAACACGTACGACCGGCGGGCCAGCGCCTCGTCCTTGTCGCCGCTGATCGGGCTGTACGCGTCCGGGGACTGCACCAGACCGGCCAGCAGGGCCGACTCGGCGAGGGTCAACTGCGCCGGAGGCTTGCCGAAGTACCGCTGGCTGGCCGCCGCGATCCCGTACGCGCCGGACCCGAAGTAGGCGATGTTCAGGTACCGGTCGAGGATCTCGTCCTTGCCGAGGCTCTTGTCCAGCGCGCTCGCGTACCGGATCTCCTGGATCTTGCGGCCCACGGTGGGATCGGTGGCGGCGGCGCGCTCCTCGGCGGTGCGGGTGGGGTCGGTCTTGAGCACGTTACGGACGTACTGCATGGTCAGCGTCGAGCCGCCCTGCTCTGTGCCGCCACCCTTGACGTTGGCCACCAGGGCCCGGGCCAGGCCGCGCAGGTCCGCGCCACCGTGGTCGTAGAAGCGCCGGTCCTCGGCCGCCACGATCGCCTGCCGCATGACCGGGGCGATCTCCGACAGGGGGACGTCGGTGCGGTTCACGTCGTAGAACGTGGTGATCAGCGTCTTGCCGTCGTTGGCGTAGAGGTACGAACGCTGCGGCGTGGCCGGGGTCTTCAGCGAGGCCGGCAACGCGGCGTACGACCCGAGCGCGGAGCGGGCGGTGAGCCCGAGCAGCAGGTTGCCCGGCAGCGCGGCGACGGCCAGGACAAGCCCGGCCAACACGCCGGCGAGCAGCACGGTGAACAGCCGCGACAGCGGCGAGCGGGGGGCGGCCATGCTCCCCAGGATTGCCATGAAAGCCGCCAACCGACCACCCCCACGCCGCGATTGTCAGCAACTTCACGCCCACCCACCAGCCAACTCCCACCCACCCACCGCCCCCGCCCCCGCCCCCGCCCCCTGCACCCTCTGCCCCCGGTGATCAAGAGGTTTGCGTCAGGAAAGGGCCTTCGGCTGACGCAAACCTCTTGATCACCGGCCGATAGGCGAGGGCTTGACCGGTGGGATGGGTGGGTGGGTGGGTGGGTTAGGGGTTTGGGGTGCTTAGGCTGGCGGTGGCGGCGTCTCTGGCGGTTTCGCGGGGCATCAGGCGGCCGGAGCGGTAGCCGATGCCGATGCCGGCGATCAGGACGAAGATCGCGCCGAAGGTCTGCAACGAGCCGATCAGGGCACCGCCGAGGCCGAGCAGCGGCGCGGCGATGATCAGCATGACGCCGTCGCCGAGGCTGAAGGTGCCCGAGCGGGCCACCGCCCACCCGGTGAGGAACCAGCCCGCGCTGTAGAACGTCGCGCCGAGCAGGACCAGCGACCGCGCGGTGGTGCCGAAGACCGGCGTCTGCTCCTCGAACCCGGCGAACGGCAGCATCAGCACGGTGCCGGCGATGCTGACCAGCAGCCCGGCGGCGGCCACCCGGCGGCTGCGGGTCGCGGCCAGCAGCCCGGTGAGGGCCAGCAACGCGAGCAGGCCGAGCCAGACCGCGGCCACCCAACCGACCAGGTACACCGCCTGACCATCGGCCGGGTAGGGGTCGTTGCCCACCCCTCCGTCGCTGGCCATCGCCACCGCGCCGTAGAGGATGGCGTACGCGGGCAGCAGCCAGACCGCCGCGCGCGCGAACCGACGTACCGACCAGGCCCAACTGGCGTTCGTGGCGGGGGCGCCCGGGGTCGGCTCGCCGACGAAGGGCAGTACGCCGAACCCGCCACCGCTGCGCCGGGAGCCCAGCGGGGCGACCGGGTCGTGCGCGCCGGGCACCGGGGCCGAGGACCACATCCGATTCGCCGGATCCTTCATGCGTCACCTCGCTCGTCGTCGAGCGGTGCACCGACGCGCCGGGGCGCCCCGATTGCCTGGTCACCACCCGTCCTAGGACCGATCGTGGCAGGCGTCGGAGCGCCCCATGAGTCTTTCTCGTATTTAGCCGACCGGGCGGCCGGCGTACAGGATCAGCCGCGCTCGCGCTGGTCGGCCGGGTCCTCGACGAGGCTGGTCGGCGACACCGGCTCCGGTGCGGGCAGCCCCTTCGGCCCCTTGCTGCCGGTGGCCTGCGCCTCGGCGACGCGTACCTCGTCGTGGATCTGCTGGGCGGCGTCCGCCGCGGCCTGCGCCGCCTCCGCGGCCTCGCGCTCGACCTGGCTCGCCTGGTCCGCGGCCTCCGGTGCGGGCAGATCCCCCACCATCTGGCTCAGCCCACCGAGCGCGCCACCCATCCCCTCCAGGGCCTTGGTCAACTCGGCCGGGATGATCCAGACCTTGTTGGCGCTGCCCTGGGCGATCTGCGGCAGAGCCTGCAGGTACTGGTAGGCGAGCACCTTCTGGCTCGGGTTGGCCTGGTGGATCGCGTCGAAGACCGTCCGGATCGCCTTCGCCTGACCCTCGGCCTGCAGGATCCGGGCCTGCCGGTCACCGTCGGCCCGCAGCACCGCCGACTGCTTGTCACCCTCGGCGGTGAGGATCACAGACTGCTTGTGCCCCTCGGCGGTCAGGATCGCCGCACGACGGTCCCGCTCGGCGCGCATCTGCTTCTCCATCGAGTCGCGGATGCTGGCCGGCGGCTCGATCGCCTTGATCTCGACCCGGGTCACCTTGATGCCCCAGCGGCCGGTGGTCTCGTCCAGCACACCCGAGAGGTGCCGGTTGATCTCGTCCCGGCTGGTCAGCGCCCGCTCCAGGTCGAGCGAACCGATCACGTTACGCAACGTGGTGACGGTCAGCTGCTCGATGGCCTGGAGGAAGCTGGAGATCTCGTAGGTCGCCCGGACCGAGTCGACCACCTTGAAGTAGAGGACCGTGTCGATCGAGACCACCAGGTTGTCCGAGGTGATCACCGGCTGCGGCGGGAAGCTGACCACCTGCTCCCGCATGTCGACCTTGGTACGGACCGCGTCGATGAACGGCACCAGCAGGTTGAGGCCGGGGCTGAGGGTGCGCTTGTACTTGCCGAGCCGTTCCACCACGTCCTGACGTTGCTGCGGCACGATCCGCACAGCCTTGGCCAGCGTTATCACGGCGATCAACGCCACCGCGATCACCACCACCCCGATTAAGGTCATTACGTTCACCCTCTCGATTCCGGCAGCTCGCCGGCGGAAGAAACATCGTCCTGCCACACCAGGGCGGTAGCGCCCCGGACCTTTATCACCCGAACCCGTTGACCGGGGTCGTAGACCTGTGTCGTGTCGTACGACCGGGCGCTCCACAGCTCACCGTCGATCTTGACGAGACCCTGCTCGGCGTCCACCCGTTCCAGCACCAGCGCCGTGGAGCCCTCGATCGCCTCCACGCCGAACGGCTGCTCGCCGCTCTCCAGCGCGGAGCGGCTGTGCCGCCGGATAACCGGTCGGACCACCACCAGGCTCAACGCCGACACCACCGCGAAGACCAGCGCCTGCACGGCGACCGGCGCGCCCAGGGCGGCCGCACCGGCGGCGGCGAACGCACCGGCCCCGAACATGATCAGAAATAGCGTCGTCGTGAAGATCTCGGCGACGGCCAGCAGTACACCCAAAACGATCCACACCACGGCGTCCACCACCCAATCGTGACACGCAAATGCACGCGCGACCTTCCCGCGAAGATCAGTAGGCTCTGCGAGACCCTTTCCGGCCCGTCAGAAACACCACGAATCGGCGGCCCGACCCGAGGAGATCCCGTTGACAGTGCTCCCCGAGACCGCCCGACAGATCGACACCCGGGTCGCCCAGGCACAGGCCGACGGTCACACCCCGTCGCTGGTGGTGGGCGTGGTCCGCGACGGCACGCTGGCGCACGTGGCCGTCGCCGGCGAACACCCCCGCCCGGATGTCGACCTGCAGTACCGCGTGGGCTCGATCAGCAAGACGATGACCGCCACCCTGATCATGCAGTTACGCGACGCCGGCCGACTGGCCCTGGACGACCGGCTGGAGCAGCACCTGCCGGGCACCGGTGTGGGCGCGCTCACAGTGCGCCAACTGCTCGGCCACGCCAGCGGCATCCAACGCGAACCCGAGGGCGACTGGTGGGAGCGCGCGGCGGGCGTCGATTTCACCACCCTGCTCGCCGAGGTCGATGCCGACAAGATCGCTTACCCGCCGCACCGCGCGTACCACTACTCCAACCTGGCGTACGGGCTGCTCGGCGGGTTGCTCGAACGGCTCACCGGGACACCCTGGGCCGATCTGCTCGACGAACGGATCCTCACGCCGCTGGGCCTGCGTCGCACCACCTACGCGGCCACCGAGCCGTACGCCCGCGGCTACGTCGTCCATCCCTGGCACGGCACGTTGCGCGAGGAACCCCGCACCGACACCGGCGCCATGGCCCCCGCCGGGCAGCTCTGGTCGACGATCGAGGACCTGGGCCGCTGGGCCGCGTTCCTGGCCGACCCCGACCCGGCGGTGCTGGCCGCCGAGACGCTGACCGAGATGTGTGCCCCCGTGGTGATCAGCGACCTCGACTCCTGGACCGGCGGGCACGGCCTGGGGCTGGAGCTCTACCGCGACGGCGAGCGCGTGTACGTCGGGCACGGCGGCTCGATGCCCGGGTACGTGGCCGCCCTCCTGGTGCACCGGTCCACCCGTACCGCCGTGGTCGGCTTCGCCAACTCGTACGGCTTTCCGATCACCGGGCTCGGCCGTCAACTGCTGACCACCGTGCTGGACGCCGAGCCGGCGTTCCCGCAGCCGTGGCGGCCGGCCACCGCCGCGCCGGATGCCGAGTCGGGCGAGCTGACCGGCCGCTGGTGGTGGATGGGCACGTCGCTGGACCTGAGCTGGGACGCGGGTGACCTGGTGGCCCACGTACGCGGTGAGCGGGTGAGCCGGTTCACCGCCGAGGGGACGGACCGCTGGCGGGGACGTTCCGGCCCGGAGAACGGCGAGATCCTGTCGGTGCTGCGCGACGACAACGGACGGGCGCAGGCGGTCGACATCGCCACGTTCGTCTTCACCCGCAGCCCGGACGAGGTCCCCTGACCCGCGGGAAGGAACGGGTGCGGTCAGGCCGGCTCGGTGACGAAGTCGATGAGGCGTTCCATGGCGTTGATCAGAGGGGTCTCCACGTCGGCGAAGCTGTTCACCCGGGACAGGATGTGCCGCCACATGTCGGCCGGCTCGGCCACCCCGAGGGCCGCGCAGACCCCCTCCTTCCACGGCCGCCCCGGCGGCACCACCGGCCAGGCCGCGATGCCCAACGCGGCCGGCTTGACCGCCTGCCACACGTCCACGTAGGGGTGCCCGGTCACCAGCACGTGCGGCGAGTTCACCCGGGCGACGATCCGGCTCTCCTTGCTGCCCGGCACCAGGTGGTCGACGAGCACGCCGAGCCGTCGGGTCGGGCCGGGGCCGAAGTCGCGTACCTCGGCGTCGAGGGCGTCGATGCCGTCCAACGGCTCGACCACCACGCCCTCGATCCGTAGGTCGTCGCCCCAGATCCGCTCGACCAGCGCGGCGTCGTGGATGCCCTCCACCCAGATTCGACTGGCCTTCGCCACCTGGGCCCGGACGTTGTCCACAGCGACCGAGCCGGACGCGGTCCGCCGACGGGCCGTCGGCACCGCAGCCCGGGTCGGACGGCGCAGCGTCACCGGGCGGCCGTCGAGCAGGAACGCCGCCGGCAGCAGCGGGAAGTTACGCCGTTTACCGTGCCGGTCCTCCAACACCACCGCGCCGGCCTCGAAGCCCACCACCGCTCCGCAGAACCCGGAGTCGGCATCCTCGACCACGAGATCCGGTTCGGCGTCCACCTCGGGGGTGACCTTGCGCCGTCGCCAGTCGCCCGCCAACACGTCCTCGCCGTATCGCCCCGCCATGTCGATCACGCTAAACCCAGCCCGCGCCCACCCCGGCCCCCGACACACCGCCCCGCCCTCTGACCGCAGACCACAGGGGGCGGGGATTGGGGCGAACAGGGCAGTTGGGGGCAGGCCGGGCGACCGGAGCGGCAGCCGAGACAGGGCCGGTCGTGACCACGTACCCTTTCGGCATGTCCACCCCCGCAACGGGCGCGGCCACACTCGCGCCGCGCCGGTCCAGCCGGTTCGTTGCCTGGGTGCGCGCGTGGCGCGCCGGGTTGGTGCCCTACGACGAGGTCGCCGACGCCATCGCCGGCGACGAGGAACACCTCGTTGCGGACGCCCCGGGCACCTGGACCGACGTCCCGCTGGGCGCCGCGCTGCCCACCCTGGCCAAGCTCTCCCCGGACGAGATCCGCCTGGTGCTGCCCGCGCCGGGCGACCCGAGGGGTCTGCCCGGCCCCGGCGACTTCGCCGGTGCGGCGCTGGTCACGGGCGAGGCGGTGGTCGCCGGCGGGCTCGGGCTGATCCCCCAGGTGCGGCTGCACACCTCCGGCTCGGGAGACTGTTTCGAGACGGTGCTCTGGCGGGTCTACCCGCTGCCGGCCAACGCAGCCGCCGCGTCACTCTCGTTGCCTGGCGCCGCCGAGGCGGAGGCCGAGTTGGCCGCCGCGCTGGCCGAGACGACCGCCGTGCTGACCCGCCTCGACGTGGCCCAGTGGCGGCCCGAGCTGGCCGGTGCGCTGGCCGCGCTCCGCCGCCCGGACGGCACCACCGATCTCCCACCGGGCTTCGACCCGCGGGCCCGCCGGCTCTTCGCCCGGGCCGCGGTGCTCGACCGGGTGCTGGCGTTGGCCGGGCACGCCGCCCCGGGCGGCGCGATCAACAACTACGAGGCGCAGCAACGGGACGCGGCACTTCGCCCCCTGACCGCTGCCTGCCGGCAGGCGCTGGTGGCCGCCTGCAACGCCCCCCTGCGCCCCTGACCGGCCTCCGCACGGAGCGCCGCCGGGACGGCACGATCACCACCGCCGGCACGGAGGCGACCGGGCTGGTCAGATCTCGTCGAGCAGGTCCGCGACCGAGTTGATGATCCGGGACGGGCGGTACGGGTAACGCTCCGCCTCGGTGCGACTGCTGATCCCGGTGAGCACCAGGATGGTCTCCAGCCCAGCCTCCAGGCCACACAGGATGTCGGTGTCCATCCGGTCACCGATCATCGCGGTGCTCTCCGAGTGCGCGTTGATGGTGTTGAGCGCCGAGCGCATCATCATCGGGTTGGGCTTGCCGACGAAGTACGGCTCGACCCCGGTCGCCTTGGAGATCATGGCGGCGACCGAGCCGGCGGCGGGTAGCGCGCCCTCCACGGACGGGCCGGTCACGTCGGGGTTGGTGCAGATGAACCGGGCGCCGTCGTTGATCAGGCGGACGGCCTTGGTGATCGCCTCGAAGCTGTAGGTGCGGGTCTCGCCGAGCACCACGTAGTCGGGGGCGAAGTCGGTCAACACGTAGCCGACGGCGTGCAGTGCCGTGGTCAACCCGGCCTCACCGATGACGTACGCGGTGCCACCCGGCCGCTGGTCGGCGAGGAACTGGCCGGTGGCCAGGGCGGAGGACCAGATCGACTCCTCCGGCACGTCCAGCCCCATCCGGCTGAGCCGGGCCGTCAGGTCCCGCGGGGTGTAGATCGAGTTGTTGGTCAGCACCAGGAACGGCTTGCCGGAGGCGCGCATCCGGTTGATGAACTCCGGCGCGCCGGGCACCGGCTGGCCCTCGTGCACCAGCACGCCGTCCATGTCGGTCAGCCAACTCTGCACGGGCTTACGGTCATGCATGATGATCCTCAGAGGTCAGGGGCGACGGGTCGGCACGCAACAGACGGTGGGGCAGGTGTCCCACATGGGCAGCTCGCCCAGGCGGCGGCGTAGCTGCGCGCCGTCCGGGTCGGTCCGCTCGGTGACCAGCTCACGCACCATGGTCACGAAGCGCGGGTCGGTGCCCGGCGTGCCGGCCCGGACGAAGTCCAGGCCGAGCTGCTTCGCCGTCTCCAGCGCTTCGGTGTCCAGGTCCCACACGACCTCCAGGTGATCGGAGACGAACCCGATCGGGCTGACCACCACAGCGGTGGTGCCGCCCTGCGCCAGGGCGGCCAGGTGGTCGTTGATGTCCGGTTCCAGCCACGGCACCTGCGGCGGGCCGGAGCGGCTCTGCCAGACCAGGTCGTACGCCAGGTCGGGTGCGGCGGCCGCGGCGACGAGCCGGGCGGTCTCGTGCAGCTGCGCCTCGTACCGGCCGCCGTGCGGGCCGGCGTTCGCCGCCATCGAGTTGGGGATGGAGTGGGCGGTGAAGACCAGCCGGGTGGTGTCCCGCTTCGCCGGGTCGAGCTGACCCAGCGCCGCCCGGACCGCGTCGACGTGCGGCTCGACGAAGCCGGGGTGGTCCCAGAACTGACGCAGCTTCTCGATCACCGGGGCGTCCGGGCCGACGGCGGCACGGGCGGCGGCGATGTCCTCCTGGTACTGCCGGCAGGACGAGTAGCCGCCGTACGCGCTGGTGACGAAGGCCAGCGCCCGGGTGATCCCGTCGTCGCGCATCTGGGTCATGGTGTCGGCGAGCATCGGGTCCCAGTTGCGGTTGCCCCAGTAGACGGGCAGGTCGACACCGTGCGCGGCGAAGTCGGCGCGGACGGCGGCGAGCAGGTCCCGGCACTGCTGGTTGATCGGGGACACCCCACCGAAGTGCTGGTAGTGCTCGGCGACCTCGACCAGTCGTTCGGGAGGCACACCCCGACCCCGGGTCACGTTCTGCAGAAACGGCATCACGTCCTCGGGCCGTTCGGGCCCGCCGAAGGACACCAGCACCAGCGCGTCGTACGACATGGGGTCATTCTTGCCCCTCGGCCGGGACGTCCCGGCGACGCCCCCTGGTCCGGACGCGTAGATCACGTGGACGGTGACCAGGGAGCGTCAAGGTGCGGCGTCAGGAGCCGATGGCGTGGTAGCCGCCGTCGACGTGGACGATCTCGCCGGTGGTGGCCGGGAACCAGTCGGAGAGCAGCGCCAGGCAGGCCCGCGCGGCGGGCTCCTGGTCGGTGAGGCTCCAACCCAGCGGGGCCCGCTCGGCCCAGGCGTCCTCGAACTGGTCGAAGCCGGGGATCGACTTCGCGGCGATGGTGCGCAGCGGCCCGGCGGCGACCAGGTTGCTGCGGATGCCCTGCTTGCCCAGGTGCAGCGCCAGGTAGCGGGACGCGGACTCCAGGCCGGCCTTGGCCACACCCATCCAGTCGTAGACCGGCCACGCCTTCGTCGCGTCGAAGGTCAGGCCGACCACCGCGCCGCCGGGCGACATCAGCGGCAGCGCCGCCATGGCCAGCGACTTGTACGAGAAGGTGGACACGTGCAGGGCGGTCGCCACGTCCTCCCAGGGCGCGTCGAGGAAGCCGCCACCCAGGCAGCTCTGCGGGGCGAAGCCGATCGAGTGCACGACACCGTCGAGGCCGTCGACGTGCTCGCGTACCCGGTCGGCGAGGCCGGCCAGGTGCTCGGTGTTGGTGACGTCCACCTCGATGACCGGCGCCGGCTCGGGCAGCCGCTTGGCGATGCGCTCGACCAGGGAGAGCCGGCCGTAGCCGGTGAGCACGACCTGCGCGCCATTTTCCTGAGCGAGCTTCGCCACCGAGAAGGCGATCGAGGCGTCGGTGATGACACCGGTGACGAGCAGTCGCTTACCGGCGAGCAGTCCGGACATCGCTGATTTCCTCCGTAGTCAAAAGGGTTAGTGGCCCATGCCGAGGCCGCCGTCGACCGGGATGACGGCGCCGGAGACGTACCCGGCGCTGTCCGAGGCCAGCCAGGTGACCACGGCGGCGACCTCGTCCGGGCTGGCCATCCGGCCGGCCGGGATGGACTTGAGGATCTCCGCCTTGCGGTCGCCGGAGAGGCCGGCGGTCATGTCGGTGTCGATGAAGCCGGGTGCCACCACGTTCGCGGTGATGTTGCGGCTGCCCAGCTCCCGGGTGATCGAGCGGGCGACGCCGACGAGGCCGGCCTTGCTGGCGGCGTAGTTGACCTGCCCGGCGCCGCCGGCGAGGCCGACCACCGAGGAGATGAAGATCATGCGGCCCCACTTGGCGCGGAGCATCTTGCCGGAGGCCCGCTTCGCGACCCGGAACGCGCCGGTGAGGTTGGTGTCCACCACGTCGGTGAACTGCTCCTCGGACATCCGCAGCAGCAGCGTGTCGGCGGTCATGCCGGCGTTGGCGACCAGCACCTCGACCGGACCCAGCTCGGCCTCGACGGCGGCGAACGCGGCGTCGATCGAGGCGGCGTCGGTGACGTCGGCGCGTACGCCGAACAGCCCGTCGGGTGCCTCGCCGCTGCGGTGGGTGACCGCCACCCGGTCGCCCTGCTTGGCGAAGGCCTGCGCGATGGCCAGGCCGATTCCCCGGTTGCCCCCGGTCACCAGCACGGTACGGGCCACTGTTCCCCCTTGCGAATGGTCAGCACGGACGCGTCGGAGCCTAGGCGTTACCGGCAGGTAAGCGCTAACGGGAGTCGCGTCACACTGGGGTACGACACCGGGATCAACCCCTGGTGGCACGCCTCGTGGCGGGGTCGGCCCGTAGCCTCCGGGTGGTGAACCGGCATCCGATCGCGGTGGCCCTGCGGGCCCTGCGGCAGACAGTGCTCGGCCCGGACGCCCGGCCCGAACGGCCGCTGCTGGCCCGTTGGCCCGGGCCGGCCCGCTACGCCGCGCCGGTCGGCCTGCTCGCCGCGCTCGGCCTCTTCCTGATCACGTTGACGGTGGAGAGCGACTGGGGCCTGGCTCCGCCGATCGCGCTGCTGTTCGCGGCGATGACGGTGGCGCCGCTGCTGGCGCTGCCCCGACGTCCGCTGCTGGCCTGGCGGCTGACGGTGCTGGCCCTGCTGATCTGCACGTTCAACGCCCCGGACGACCAGGCCTGGCCGTGGACCCCGCCGCTGGCGCTCGGGTCGATCGCGGTGCTGGCGGTGGTCGTCGCACGTGTCGACCGGCCGGTGCTGGTCTGGGTGGTGGCGATCAGCACGGTGCCGGTGCTCACCCTGGTCCATCCCGACAACCGGGTCCCCGTCCTGCTGCTGCTCGGCGCGCTGGCGATCGTCGGCGACCTGATCCGCCGCAACCGGCTGTCCCGGCACGCGCTGGCGGCGCAGGCCGAGCTGAGCGAGCGGGAGCAGGAGCGCCGCGCGGTGCTGGAGGAACGCACCCGCATCGCGCGGGAGATGCACGACGTGGTGGCCCACCACATGTCACTGATCGCGGTGCAGGCAGAGACCGCCCCGTACCGGCTGACGGACGTGCCGGCCCCGGCAGCCGCGGAGTTCGTCGCCATCGCCGCGTCGGCCCGCAACGCGCTCACCGACATGCGGCGGCTGTTGGGAGTGCTGCGCAGCGAGACGAGCGGGCCGCAGACCGCGCCGCAGCCGGACCTCACCGACCTGGGCGCGATGGTGGACGCGGCACGCCGGGCCGGGCTGCCGGTGACCCTGGACGTCGAGCCGGTGGACGACGACCGGGTGCCCGCGCCGGTCGGGCTGGCCGCGTACCGCATCGTCCAGGAGGGCCTGGCCAACGCGGCCCGCCACGCTGCCGGCGCCGCGGTGCGGGTCACCGTCCGCACCGGTCGATCCGGCCTGGGGGTACGCGTCGAGAACTCACCGGCCGAGGTCCGACCGACCGCCGACGGCGGCTCCGGGCACGGGCTGACCGGCATGCGGGAGCGGGCCACCTCGCTGGGCGGTACGTTCACCGCCGGGCCGCTGCCCGACGGGGGTTACGCGGTGGCGGCCGAGTTGCCGTACGACGCGGAGGGCGGGGACCGATGATCCGGGTGCTGATCGCCGACGACCAGGCGATGGTCCGGCAGGGTTTCGGCGCGCTGCTCGCCGCCCAACCGGATCTGCTGGTCGTGGGTGACGCCGCCGACGGCGCGCAGGCGGTGGCCGCCGCCCGCCACCTCGACCCGGACGTGGTGCTGATGGACGTGCGGATGCCGGTCATGGACGGGCTGGAGGCCACCCGCAAGCTGCTCGGTGACCGGTCGACGCAGCGACCCCGGGTACTCATCCTCACCACCTTCGACCTGGACGACTACGTGTACGAGGCGCTGCGCGCCGGGGCCAGCGGCTTCCTGCTCAAGGACGCCCCGGCCGCCGACCTGGTGCAGGCGGTGCGGGTGGTGGCGGCCGGGGACGCGCTGCTCGCCCCCGGGGTCACCCGTCGGCTGATCGCCGAGTTCGCGGCCCGTCCGGACCGCCGCCGCCCGCGCCCCACCGACCTGGCCGGGCTCACCCCGCGCGAGACCGAGGTGCTGCGGTTGATCGCCCGGGGCCGCAACAACGCGGAGATCGCGGGTGACCTGGTGGTGGCCGAGCAGACAGTGAAGACGCACGTCGGACGGATCCTGGCCAAGCTGGGTCTGCGCGACCGGGCCCAGGCCGTGGTGCTGGCCTACGAGACGGGTCTGGTGGCCGCCGGCGAGTAGCCCTGTGGAGCCAGCCCGGGAACGGCTCTGCGGGACGACGACCGGGCCCCGCCCCTGGGCGCACTCTCCCTCCGGACGACATTCCGGAGGGAGAACGTGATGCGACGACGAGGTGCCAGCCGGGTGGCGATGGCCGCGCTGCTCGGCGTGAACCTGGTCCTGCCGACCCGACCCGAGCCGGCCACGGCGGCGGGGTTCGTCGAGGCGTACCCCGTGATGGCGGCGGCGATGCGCGCGGCCGGCCCCCCGTACGCGGACTGGGCGGCCGACGGACGCCGGTTCCTGCTGTTCGACGAGCGCGGTGACGGCCGCGCGGTCGAGGTGTTCGGCGACCTCGCCGACGCGGACCGGATCGCGGTGCTGGTGCCGGGGGTCGGCAGCACCCTCGCCGACTTCGACAGGGGGTTGGGCGGGGTGGCCCGGCGGGCGCCGGCGGTGCAGGCCGGGCAGCTCTACCGGGAGCTGCGGGCGACCGACCCGGCGGCGCGGGTCGCGGTGCTGGCCTGGCTCGGCTACGACCCGCCCGACGGGGTGTTGACCGCCGCCGGTGGCGTCAGCGCGCGGCGCGGCGCGGCCGGGCTGGCCACCCTGCTGAGGGAGCTGGCCGGGCGGCGTCCGGCGGCGACGATCACGCTGGTCGGGCACAGCTACGGGTCGCTGGTGGTGTCGCTGGCGGCGGCGGACGCACCGTCCCAGGTCACCGACGTGGTCAGCCTCGGCGGTGTCGGCGCCGGAGTGCAGCGCGCCGACGACCTGCCCGGCGGGCGGCGGTTCTGGGCGGCCGAGGCGCCGACCGACTGGATCCGTCGGGTACCGCAGGTGCGCCTGCCCGGCCTGGGTTTCGGCCGGCGACCCGGCGACCCGGCGTTCGGTGCCCGACCCCTGCCGGTGGGTGGGGTGGCGGGGCACGACGGCTACCTCACGCCGGGCAGCGCCGCGCTGGTCGCGGTGGCGACGGTCGTGCTGGGCGGCGTCGACGCCGACCGGATCGGGGACGCCCGGTGAGCCGGGACCGTGCCGTCGACGCGCTGCGGGCGTACGCCATCGGCGGGGTGGTGCTGGGGCACTGGCTGGTCACCGGGTTGGTGTTGGCCGGCGACGGCGGGCTGCACCAGGCAAGCCCGCTGACCGCCCTGCCCGACCTGGCCCCGATGACCTGGGTGTTGCAGACGCTCGGGTTGTTCTTCTTCACCGCCGGGTTCGGCTCGACCCGGTCGCTGGCCCGTTACCCGGGCAGCGCGGGCGGCTGGCTGGCCGGGCGGCTGCGCCGGCTGCTGCTGCCCACCGTGGCGCTGCTCGGTGTGGGTGCCGCCGTGCTGCTCGCCGCCACCGTCCTCGGCACCTCGGACGACACGCTCGCCGTCGCGCTGCGGCTGGCGGTCAGCCCGCTGTGGTTCCTGCTACCGCTGGTGATCCTGGTCGCGGTGACCGGCCCGCTGCGCGTCGCCGTACGCCGGTGGGGGGTGGCGCGGTGCGGGGCGCCGGCGGTGGCCGTGGTGGCCGCGGTCGACCTGGCCGTCCGGCTGCTGCCGTCCGGCACCGACCTGCCCCCGGTCACCGTGCTGGCGGCCTGGTCGGTGCCGTACCTGCTGGGTGTGGCGCACGCCGACGGGCGGCTGGACGGCCGGCGGGCGGGCGGCACGTTGGCGACCGGTGGGGCGGTCGCGCTGGCGGCGCTGCTGGCGCTGGGCTACCCGGTGAGCGCGGTCGGCGTGCCCGGGGCCGGGGTGTCCAACCTGAACCCGCCGTCACTGCTGGTCGTGGCGCTGGCGGTGACCCAGGTCGGGCTGGGGCTGCTCGCCCGGCCGGCACTGCACCGGCTGCTGACCCGGCCGCTGCCGGGCGCAGCGGTGACCGCTGTGAACCGGTCCGCGGTCCGGATCTACCTGTGGCACCAGCCGGTACTGGTGGCGGTGACCGCGCTCACCGCCCGCAGCGGGCTGGCCCTGCCCGGTCTGCACACCGCCCCGGACGGCCCGGGGTGGGTGCTGGCGCGCTGCTGCTGGCTGCCGTTGCTCGCCGTGGTGCTGGTCACTGTGGTGCGGGTCGGGCAGCCGAGGTCGTTACGGCGGGGCGTACGCGCTGGTGGCGAGCGGCGTCGCCAACCGGGCGGTGGAGGGGTCGCCGGCCGGTCGGCCGAGTGCGTTCCGCCGGCACCGCAGGTGTACGATCATCGACGTTCCGGCCCGCCCGACTTGCAGGAGGTGATCGCTGTGCGAGATAGCGATCCTCCCAGTCGTGGCCGGGCCGATGGTCAGTCCCGCTGAGCCACGACTCAGTCTGGTGAGCTGACCCCGCTCCGCTCCCCACCACGTCGGCAACTGCCGAGGTGAGTGTGCCGCGCCGCCCGATCCCGGGCGGTCGCCGGGAGCCGCCCGGTCACGACTTCGTGTGCGCGTCCCCACCCCCTGCGGTCCGCCCCCGCACGCGGACCGTCCAGCCGCCACCCGGAGCCGTCCATGAGCCGCTACGTCGCCCCGCTGGGCTTCACCCTCGCCGCCGTCTGGGTGGCCATCGTCTTCGTGCTCGCCGGTGGCGGTCACTGACCGTCGCTCGTCCGAGGTTGTCGGTTGCCGGCGTGGGTGCGCCGCAACGCCATCGAAGCGTAGAAGTTGGTCACCGACACGAAGCGCTGGGAGTATCTGGACCGATTGCTCACCCACGACTCCTGCGCGCGATTGCCCACCTGGGGCGAATCGTGGCAGGAGGTGTCCCGTCGCCGCGGGCGCCTGCTCGGCTGACCCGTAACGGTGCGGGAATCCGCCAGGGCCCGGCGAGGAGCGCGGCGCCGATCTGCGCGACGCCAGCGACGACCAGCGTTGTTCCCGTGCCGACCAGGCCGATGATCGTTCCGCCGGCGAGCAGGCCGAGCGACACAGCCCCGTCGTGCACCAAGCTCTCTGCGGCGAAGGCCGCTCGTCGTTCCGCGCCGTCGGTGCGGACACTGATCAACCGGTTCACCGCCGCGATACCGAGAGGCATGGCGAAGCCGCCGACCGCCGCCAGGTA
The DNA here is from genome assembly GCF_900091575.1 of Micromonospora saelicesensis. Taxonomy (GTDB): domain Bacteria; phylum Actinomycetota; class Actinomycetes; order Mycobacteriales; family Micromonosporaceae; genus Micromonospora; species Micromonospora saelicesensis. Next base: position 100,061 of record NZ_FMCR01000005.1, on the reverse strand, counting down.
GGCGATCGACGCCAGCGACGCGGTGAACAGCGGCAGAACCATGAAGGTCGCACCGAGAACGACCCAACCGGCGGCGATGGTCGCCAGTGGCGGCAGCCGGGGTACGAGCATCGGCGCGAGCAGTGCGCCGACGACGGAGCCCGCACCGTACCCGGTCATACCGGCCGCGATGAGTAGGCCCGGCCGACCTGTCTCGGCGCCGAGGATCGCCAGGCCGAGCGTGAAGGCGAACCAGGCGAGCCCTCCGACCCCACCCATGACCACAGCGCGACGCACATCCGGATGTCGGGACAGGACGTGTCGCAGGGCAGGAGCGTCGCTCGTTGCCCCACCCGGGGCGACGGGGGCGCGGCCCCGTACGGTCAGCAGCGCGACCACACCAATCCCGACGCCGAGCGCCTCGGCCCAGAGCAGCCGGAACGGACCGTCAAGCGTGATCGCCCACCCAGCCAGCGGCGGTGCCAGGATCATAGTGGCGCGATGGGCGAAGTCCTGCCAGGCGAGCATCCGGGCGGCGAGTTCGGTGCCCAGTCCGTCGCAGATGTCGGCGAGCAACGCCCGCTGGGCCGGGCCGCTGAGCGCGGTGCCACAGCCGGTGATCAGGCCCGCGGCGATCAGGTGGATCGGGCCGACGGTGCCGAGCACGGCGCCGACAGGCACTACCAACAGCCCGATCACCTGGACGGCGAGCACGCCGGCCAGCGCACGGCCGGTGGTGAGCCGCTGCCGGATGCGGCGAGCCCACCAGGCCGAGGTGAGCATGGGTAACCCGACCGCCCCGCCGACCAGCCCGGTGGCCCAGGTGGAGTCGGTCTCGGCGAGCGCCACGAGGGGCAGCGCGAGGGCTGTCGTACGCTGCCCCATCCAGGTCAGGAATGTCGTCGTCAGCATGACGGCGATGTCACGTCGAGCGGTCATGGAACCAATCCTGATCTTGCCTGGCACCGTCGGGTAGATCGCGGATCGGCGGAGTAGCTCATAACCTTGGCTTATGAACTCATCGCCATCGGTCGAGGACCTTCGGCTCGTCGAGGCGCTCGCTCGACACGGCTCGCTCGGAGCGGCGGGGCGGGAACTGCTGATCAGCCAGCCGGCCGCCAGCAACCGGCTGGCGGCGCTGGAACGGCGGATCGGCGAACGGCTCTTCGATCGGGACACCACCGGGGCGCGGCCCACCCCGGCCGGCAGGGCCCTCGCGGCAGAGGCGGCACACGTCCTCGCCCATCTGGCAGAGATCTTCGATCGCACCCGGGTGGCAGCGCACACCGGGACGCTCACGATCGGCACCTTCGGCAGCCTCGCCCCCTGGCTGTTTCCGGCGCTGGAGGAGTTGCTGGCCGGAAGAAACCTGCACCAGGTCACCGACCATGGCGACCGACTGGTCGACTGGGTCGGCGAGGGCTCACTGGATGCGGCCTTCGTCGCGATCGCCAATCAGATGCGGCTGCCCGGCACCGTGAGCGCGCTGCCCATCGGCGCCGACAGGCTGGCCGTACTCACCCCGCCGGACGTGACGCTCCATGCCGGACGTCGGCCGTTCGCCGGACTCGACGTCATCGCGTACACCTACGACATGTCCACGGCTGCGCTGCACCGGCGGCTCTCCGAACTGGGTGCTCGACCACGCGCGGCAGCCACCGCCGAAACAGCCGTACGAATGGGCCGTCTGCTGCGGTGCCCGGTCGTCCTGCCCCGGGGAATGGGCCTCGCCTACGCCGAACCGCAGGAACGGCTCGGGGCCGTAGCGGTGGCGGGTCGGCTCATACTTCACCTGGTTACCCGCCGGCCCACGCCACCCGTCCTGGCCCGCGCCGCGCTCAGCCTGCCCGCCCACCTGGCCCTGGACCCATTGATGAAACCCTGAGCCAGCTTCAGAGCATCCGGGACGACCAGAGCAGACTGAACGCGCCCGCGCAGAGCGCCAGCAGCAACGCCACCCCGGCGTACCACTGGGTCACCTCACGCGGCTCGGTGCGGAACCCGATCGAGCTGCCCATGTCCTGATAGACCTGCTTCAGCTCGCTCACCGAGGCCGCCTCGTAGAAGTAACCCTCGGTGGTCTCGGCCAGCTCGGCGAGGGCCAACCGGTCCACCGGCACCCGCTGCAACTGCCCGCCGATGTCGACCTGGCCGGTGTCGGTGCCGAAGGCGATGGTGGAGACCGGAACGTTGGCGGCCTGCGCGGCCGCCGCCGCCTCCTCCACCGCCCGACCGGAGGTCCGGAAGCCGTCGGAGAGCAGCACGATCCGGGCCGGCGGAATGCCCGCCGCGCCGTCGGTCGGCACCGACCGGATCGCCTCCAGACAGGTGAACACCGCCTCGCCGGTCGCGGTCGCCTCGGCCAGCACCAGCCCGTCGATGGCGCTGGTCACCGCGTCCCGGTCCTTGCCCGGCGGCACCAGCACGTTGGCCGCCTTGGCGAACGACACGAGGCCCAGGTTGTAGCTCTCCGGCAGCTCACTGACGAACTGCTTGGCCGCCTCCTGGGCCGCCTCCAGCCGGTTCGGCGCCACGTCGTCGGCCTGCATCGACAACGACACGTCGATGGCGAGCATCACTGTGGCCCGCTCCAGCGGTTCCTTGGTGTCCACAGCGGGACGGGCCAGCGCGGTGGCCAGCACCAGCAGGCAGAGCAGGAACGCGGTCGCCGGGACGTGCCGACGCCAGCCCAGGCCCTTCGGCGCGACCGTACGCAGCAGGTCCACATTGGTGAACCGCATCGCGTACGCCCGGCGGTGCAGCTGCCGCCAGACGTAGAACGCGGCGAGGGCGAAGACCGGCAGCACAGCCAGCAGCCACCACGGTTGCAGAAAACGGATCATCGTGTCGTCCCCCGGGTACGCGCGTGCCGCTGCGCGGCCACGAATCGCACCATGTCCAGCAGCCAGTCTCGGTCGGTACGCAGACGCAGGTGGGCCGCGCCGGCGCCGCGCAGGGCGGCGGCGATCGTTGCCCGTTGGGCGGCGGCGGCCTCGGCGTAGCGCTGCCGCAGCCGTGGGTCGGCGGTCTGCACCTCGTGCAGCTCACCGCTCTCCGGGTCGACCACCGGCAACACGCCCACGTCGGGCAGCTCCAGCTCACGCGGGTCGACCACCTCGATCGCCAGCACGTCGTGGCGGACGCGCAGCTTGCGCATCGGCCGCGCCCACTGCTCGGCCGGCGCGAGGAAGTCCGAGACCACCACTGCCACCCCGCGACGGCGGGGCGGACGGTTGAGCATCTCGATCAGGGCGCCCAGATCACCACGGCCGGGCTGGATGGCGGTGCCGGCGACGGCACGCAGCAGGCCCTGCGCCTCCTTGCGCCCGGAGCGGGCCGGCAGCCGGGTGAACACCCCGGGCCCGGACGGCGGTGGTCCGCCCCGCCACCGTCGGGCCGGGGCGGACGCCCCGCCGCCGGTGCCGATCACGGCGCCGATCCGGTTACCCCCGCGCACTGTCAGGTGGGTGATGGCGGCCGCGGCGGCCACCACGACCTCCCGTTTGAGCCACTGCCCGGTCCCGAAGTCCAGGCTGGCGGAGAGGTCCAGAGCGAGCCAGGTCTCCAGCTCCCGGTCGGCGACCGTACGCCGCACGTGCGGTGTGGTGGTCCGGGCCGTGACCGGCCAGTCCATCCGGCGCACGTCGTCGCCGGGGCGGTACTCCCGCGACTCTCCCGCCTCACTGCCCGGTCCGGGCAGCAGGCCGGCGTAGTCGCCTTGAAGCAGACCGTCGAGTTTGCGGGTGACGAGCAACTGAAGCCGGGACAGCACGGCCTCGCTGCGGTCGGCGAGGGGGGCCGGACGAGGGGTGGGTGAGGTCACGGGCGCTGCCCGGGCCAGCCAGCGCCCGGCGGCGGCGCGATCGACGGCGGGGTGGCCTGCTGCCGGGGAGCGACCGCCGGGAGCGGAATCGTCGACATCACCCGCTGCACGATGTGGTCGGCGGGCACGTCGTCGGCGAGCGCGTCGTAGCTGAGCACCAACCGGTGCCGCAGGATGTCCGGCGCGATGTCCTGCACGTCCTGCGGCAGCGCGTAGTCACGCCCGCGCAGCAGCGCCAGGGCGCGGGTGGCCCGGACCAGACCCAGCGAGGCGCGCGGACTGGCCCCGTACTGGATCAGTTGGGCGACGTCGGGCATGCCGTGCTCGGCCGGGGCCCGGGTGGCGAGCACCAACCGGACCGCGTAGTCGACCAGGGCGTTGTGGACGAAGACCTGGTCCGCTTTGCGTTGCAGGGCGATCAGCTCCGGGGTGTCGAACACCGCGGTCGGCTCGGGCGCGGCCACGCCCATCCGGTAGACGATCTCCCGTTCCTCCGCGTCGGTCGGGTAGCCCACCACGATCTTCATGAGGAACCGGTCCCGCTGCGCCTCCGGCAGCGGGTAGACGCCCTCCTGCTCGATCGGGTTCTGGGTGGCCATCACCAGGAACGGGTCCGGCACCCGGTGGCTCTCCCCACCGATGGACACCTGCCGCTCGCTCATGACCTCCAGCAGCGCGGACTGCACCTTCGCCGGCGCCCGGTTGATCTCGTCGGCGAGCAGGAAGTTGACGAAGACCGGGCCCAACTCGACGTCGAACTTCTCGCTCGACTGCCGGTAGATCCGGGTGCCCATGATGTCGGCGGGCACCAGGTCCGGGGTGAACTGGACCCGGGCGAAGGACCCACCGACGACCTTGGCGAGGGTCTCCACCGCGAGGGTCTTGGCCACCCCGGGCACGCCCTCGAGCAGGCAGTGACCGCGGGCGAGCAGCGCGACGAACATCCGCTCCACCATCCGGTCCTGCCCGACGATCACGCGTTTGATCTCGAACAGGCCCTTTTCCAGCAGGCTGGCGTCCTGTGCGGGTGTGGTCACCGGGGCAGGTGCCGCTCCGTTCGGCGTCGGGGCGTCGGGCATGGTCGGCTGGGCCACCGGTCCTCCACAGCGTTTGTCGGTCGTCGCGGCTCGTGCGGTATCAAGACTCGCACGCCTTGCTGAGTGTCGAGGTGGGGAGAAGCCGATTTTGACCGCGCCGTCCCCAGCGGCCGAATCCCGCATCGCGGGTATGCGCGGAGCGGCCCGTCGCGTGTACGATTCACCCCGTCGCCGGGCGGCTCCCCCCGTGGTCGCCCGGCGCTCAACTTCTCCGTCCCGCCGCCCTAGACTGGCCGGGATGAGCATCCCCTCCCCCGCCGACGAGGCCCTGGTCTGTTCGGCCCGGGGCTGCCGGTCCGCCGCCATCTGGGCGCTGGAGTGGAACAATCCCCGTCTGCACGACGCCGATCGGCGCAAGACCTGGTTGGCCTGCGCCCAGCACCGGGGCAGCCTCGGTGACTTCCTCGACGCTCGAGGCTTCCTGCGTGCCGTCACTCCGGTGCCCGGATCGCCTACGCTCGACCTGTGAGCGGCGACCCTCCGGCTTCCCCCGGCCCCACCTCCCCGTCCTGGCCGCCCACCCCGGCCACCGCACCACCCGGCGTCGATCCGCCGCCCGGCGCGTTCCCGGCACCCGGCACGCTCGGCCCGGAGCCCACCGCGCCGGACGTCTCGACGCCCGCCCCGCTGCCACCGGGCGCGCTGCCGCCCGGCCACCGGCCGGCACCCGCCGCCGACCAGCGCGCGCCCGACCTGCCGCCCCCGGGCCTCCTGCCGCCCGAGCCCGGCGCGCTGCTGACGGCTGCGCCGGGTGGCCGGGGTCCGCTGGAGCCCTGGCCGGACACGGTCAACTGGCAGCCGATCTCCACCGACCTGATCTGGGTGGAGCTGATCCGGCTGGCGATCGTGGTCGCCATCGGGCTGGCGGTGACCGGAGCCGGCTGGGCGTTCAGCGGCCACTGGTTGTTCGGGCTCGCCGTGGCCGTCGTGCTGGTGCTCGGCGCGTGGCGGGCCGTCGCGATCGTCCGCGCGGTCCGGGCCTGGGGGTACGCCGAGCGGGAGAACGACCTGCTGGTCCGGCACGGGCTGCTGGTCCGCCGGCTCTCCATCGTGCCGTACTCGCGGATGCAGTTCGTCGACGTGAGCGCCGGGCCGTTGGAGCGCGCCTTCGACCTGGCCACCGTGCAGTTGCACACCGCGGCGGCCGCGAGCGACGCCCGGGTGCCCGGGCTGCGTCCGGCGGAGGCGTCCCGGCTGCGCGATCGGCTCACCGCGCTCGGCGAGGACCGGGCGGAGGGGCTGTGAGCACCCGCGCGGGCAGCCGCCGACCGCGCCGAGGGCCGCTCCGATGAGCGACGGGCCCGCCGAGCCGAGCACCGTGCCACCCACCGGCCCGACGCCACCGGGGCCGGTGCTGCCCGCTGGCACGGCAGCCACCGACGCGGCTCCCCCTGGGCCGCCGGGAGCGCCCGCGCCGTGGCCGGCACCACCGGGCGGCGGCGAGGGCGAGCCCCGGCAGCGACTGCACCCGCTCAGCCCGGTGCTGCACGGCGCCAAGTCCCTGGTCGTGGTGATCGCCGGGCTGTCCTGGTCGACGCTGTCCCGGGTGGGCTTCGGCTGGTTCGCCGCCATGGTGGCGGTGCTGGCGCTCGGCGCGACAGTGCTGTCGGTGGTCAGCTGGTACAACACCGGCTACCACGTCGTCGGCCGGGAACTACGGGTGTACGAGGGGCTGCTCTGGCGGCGTACCCGGGCCATCCCGTTGGAGCGGTTGCAGGCCGTGGAGGTGGTCCGGCCGCTGCTCGCCCAGCTCACCGGCCTGGCCGAGCTGCGCCTGGAAGTGGTCGGCGGAGGCAAGACCGAGGCGCCACTGGCGTACCTCGGGGTGGCCGACGCGGCAGTGCTGCGCGAGCGTCTGCTGGCGCTGGCCGGGCGGGTGGCGCAGCAGCCCGCGCCCGGCGACGCGGCGGCCCCGGTGGCCCCGGGTGCGACGGCGCCACCGGCGGCCGTGCCGGGCCGGCCACTGCACGCGGTACGCAACCAGAACCTGCTGATCAGCCAACTGCTCACGCCGCAGGCGTTCCTGCTCCCGTTCGGTGTGGCCTTCGTCGTGGTGCAGTTCCTCACCGCCGGTTCGTGGTCGTTCGTCGCGGTGGCGAGCACCCTGACCGCGATGGCGGGTGTACTGCTGCAACCGATCCGCCGGGTCCTCGACGACTGGAACTTCCGGCTGGCCCGCGACGGCGGCACGCTGCGAGTGCACAACGGCCTGCTGGAGACGCGGGCGCAGACCGTGCCGCTGGAGCGGGTGCAGACCGTGCGGGCCACCTGGCCGTTGCTGTGGCGGATGAAAGGCTGGCTGCGGCTGCGGCTGGAGGTGGCCGGCTACTCCGTCGCGGAGGCCGACGACCGCAACCGGCCCGACCGGCTGCTGCCGGTCGGCGACCTGCCGACGGCGACGATGATCGTCGCCGAGGTGCTTCCCGGGGTACGACTCGACACGCTCACGCTGAGCCCGCCGCCGCGCCGGACCCGTTGGCTGCACCCGCTGGGCCGTGCCGCGTTCGGCGCGGGGCTGTTCGAGCGGGTGTTCGCCACCCGGTCCGGCCGGCTCACCCGGCAGTTGGTGATCGTGCCGTACGCCCGGATCCAGAGCGTGCGAGTGGTCCAGGGGCCCATCCAGCGCCGGCTGGGGTTGGCCTCCGTACACGCGGACACCGCAGGGGGTTCCGGCGCCACCGCCCAGGACCGCGATCTGGCAGAGGCATGGGCCCTGGCAGCCGAGCTGACCACGAGAGCCCACCAGGCCCGCACCCAACCCTGACCCGCCACGGTCGACGTCATTGCTATATATATCGTCGTGCGGTATATATAGCCCATGGACATCAGTGAGCAGACGTTCCTGATCCTCTCCGCCCTCGCCGACCAACCCCGCCACGGCTACGCGGTGGTGACAGAGGTCGACGAGATGACCGACGGCAGGATCCGGTTACGCGCCGGCACGCTCTACGGGGCCCTCGACCGCCTCGTCACCCAGGGGCTCATCGCCCCCGACCACGACGAGGTGGAGAAGGGCCGGCTGCGCCGTTTCTACAAACTGACCGACGCGGGGGCAGACGCCATCCGCAACGAGAGCCAGCGGATGGCCACCGCGGTCCGGCTCGCCGAGGAGCGCCTCAACAAGCGTGCCGCCCGCAACGCCCCGCGCCTCGGGGCCATCGGATGAGCCCGGACATCAGCCCCCTGGAACGACGATATCGGCGGCTGCTGCGCCTGCTGCCGGCCACGCACCGCACCACCCGCGGCGAGGAACTGCTCGGGCTGCTGCTCGACCTCGACGACGGCCGCCAGCGCCCCAGCCGACACGAGACACTGCACATCATCGCCCTGGCGATCCGGCTGCGACTCACCACGCCCGTCACCACCACGGCCCTGACCACCGGGCTCACCGCCCTGCTCGTCGCCGCCGGAACCCAGCCCGCCGGTCACACACTGGATCTGTTCACCGGTGCCGTCCTCGCCACCGACATGTCGGCCGTCATCGCCGGCTGGCCGCAGCTTGTCGCTCTCGGCCTGCTGCCCCTCGCACCGCTGATCGCCTGGCTGTGCGGCGCGACCCGGACCGCCCTCACCCTGCAGGCGATATTCCTGACGGCCACCGTAGGTTGGCTCGTCATCGACGTGGTCAGCGGCGCCGGCCTGGGAATCAACCCCGGCCAGCAACTCGTGGCGTCCGCCGCCCCACCGGCCCTGACCCTCGTCCTGCTCGCGATCGCCGCCCGCGAGCGGTGGGCCGTGCCCCGGCCGCGCCTGTTCTGGTGGGCCCTCGTCCCGCTCGGGATCCTCGCCTGGAAGGGCACCGGAGAGTGGGGGCGCCACGGCGTCTACGTTCCCGACGCCGTGCCGACCGTCATCGGGATCCTCACCGCCGCCGCCGTCGCTGTCGGAGCCGCCTTCGCAGTCCGCCGCCACCGGCCCGCCGTCATCATCGGTGTCGGACTCTCCGGCTTCATCGCCGGATGGCTCGTCCCCGACCCGCTGCTCTCCAATGCGGCGATGCGGCACTTCGACGGTCAGCCGCTGCCGCTGGCGATCCTCATCACGGTGATCGCCGCCGCCATGGCCGGCATCAATCGCCTCACCCGTCGCCTCAGGCCCGAGGTGCGGTCGCTACCACCCGACGAACCCGTGCTGCGCTGAACACCAACTCCGGGGGCGGGGTGGGAGTTAGCGGTCGGCGGGGATCGCGGGGTGGGTGGTGGTGTCCGGTTCCCGTGGTGTGGGGGGCTCGGGCTCGCCGGGCGGGGGGTCGGTGGGCGTCGGTGGAAGTTCCGTGGCCGGTTCCGACTTGGCGCTCGGGTGCCGGACGCGCCACGCCGCCCAGCCGCGCTCCGCCAGACCGACCACCAGGAACGTCAGCCCCACGTAGGCCCAGCCGACCAGCACGTCGATCACGTAGTGCTCACCCGAGTAGACCAGGGTGAAGGTCATCGCCAGCGGGTACGCGAGCAGCAGCGGCCACCAGCGACGACGGGTCGCGGTCAGGAAGAACAGCACCACGAACAACGCCCACGCGGTGTGCAGCGACGGCATCGCGGCGACCGGGTTGGAGGCGATCTGACCGGAGTTGAGGACGTTTCCGGCGCCGTGCATGCCGAACGCCTTCCAACCCCGGGTCGAGATCCGGGCGACCTCGGTGAGCAGGCCGTTCTGCGCCGCCCACCAGGGCGGGGCGGCCGGGTAGATGAAGTAGGTGACCAGGCCGGCCGCGCAGAGGAAACCCCAGCGCCTCATGTACGCGGCCCAGCGGTGCCGGTCACGCAGCCAGAGCACCGCGGCGGCGGTCAGCGCCACCACGAAGTGGGAGAAGTACACCCAGCTCGCCGCGACATCCCACCAGTGCACCTGCGGGTGGTAGAGGTGCTGCTGCAACCAGACGGTGGGCACCTCACCGCCGGTGGCCCAGCCGAACATGAACCGGTCGGCGACGATCAACTCCATCGCGTGCGGCGTGGCCCCGTTGTCGGCGAACCCGCGCGAGAGGTTGTAGATCACGAACAGCAGCACCACCGGCACCCAGTCCCGGGCGAAGCGCAGGTGGCTGCGCCACGGCCGCTCGCTGTTCCAGGCGATGGTCGCCAGCCAGATCCAGACGAAGGCGTACGCCGGGTCGGTGGGCAGCCCGATGGCCAGCCACGCGGCGACGAAGGCGACCGCCCAGACGGTCATGGCGACGACGCGCCGACGACCCCCGTCCGGGGACGCGGGCGGGTCGGTCCGGGCGGGGGGCTGGGGGTCAGTCACGACGGCCATCGTGGTCAAGGTTAACGACGGGGACGGCATCGACCGACGGGGACCACCCGTTGGCCGTCGGGGATGGCCGCGCCCGGATCGTCGGGCGCGTGCTCGACGCGTCCAGCGAGCACCTAGGCTGACGACCATGCAGGAGCAGCCCGAGCCGGCCTTCGCGCCGGGTCTGACCGCCCAGGTCGAGTTGACCGTCACCGACGCGGACACCGCCCAGGCGGTCGGTTCCGGGGACGTACCGGTGCTCGGCACTCCCCGGGTGCTGGCGCTGGCCGAGGCGGCCACCGTCGCGGCGACGGCGACCGGGATGCCACCCGGTTCGACGACAGTGGGCACCCGGGTCGAGTTGGAGCACCTGGCGCCGACCGTGGTCGGCCGGACGGTCCGCGCGCAGGCGCTGCTGGCGACCGTCGACGGTCGCCGGCTGTCGTTCGAGGTCACGGTCAGCGACGGTGACCAGACGGTGGCCCGGGGCCGGGTGGACCGGATCCTGGTCGACCGGGCGCGCTTCGTCGAACGGGCCGGGCGGGCGTCGTGAACGCCGGTTTCGTCGAGGTCGCCGACCGGGTGCACGTGCTGGCCGAACCACTGCTGCGGGTCAACGTCACACTGGTCGTCGGCGACGACGAGGCGCTACTGGTGGACACGCTCTCGTCGGCCGCCCAGGCCACCGAGCTGGCCGCGGCCGTCCGGGCGGTCACCGACCGTCCGTTGACGCTGGTCAACACCCACCACCACTACGACCACTGCTTCGGCAACGCCGTCCTGGCCGGCGACCCACCCCGCCCGGTGTACGCGCACGAACTGGCCGCCACCGCCCTCCGCGAGGAGCCGGAGCGGCTGCGCCGGGAGGCGTACGAGGAGTTGCGCACGGAGCACCCGGCGCTCGCCGCCGAGCTGGCCGATACCCCGCTGCTCGCCCCCACGCACACCGTGCACGTCGAGACGGTCCTCGACCTGGGCGGTCGACGGGTGCTGCTGCGCCACCCGGGGCGGGGGCACACCGAGGCCGACCTGGTGGTGCACGTGCCGGACGCCGACGTGTTGGTGGCCGGGGACCTGGTGGAGCAGAGCGGTCCGCCCGCCTTCGAGGACTCGTACCCCTTGCAGTGGCCGGACGCGGTCGCGGACCTGCTGCGGCTGACCACCGCGCGCACTGTGGTGATCCCGGGCCACGGCGACCCGGTGGACGTCGACTTCGTCCGGGCCCAGCACGCGGAGCTGGCGAAGCTGGCCTGGCTGATCCGGGCCGCGCACACCGGCAGCGCCCCGCCGGAGCGGGTGGCCGCCGAGGCTCCCTTCGGGGCCCGCCCGGCCCTGGTCGCCGCCCACCGCGGCTACCTGGAACTGACCGGCACGGCCTGACCCACCCGGCGCAGCTACGCCTGGGTACGCCGCCACTGCTGGTGGGTGCCGGTGCCACACGTCCACTGGGCCAGGCGGGCACCGTCGGTGGTGGCGGCGTTGAGCACCTCCAGGCACTTGCCGCTGTGCCGGGCGACGAGCTGCACGTACCCCGAGCCGACATCCTGGACGCGCCACTGCTGGTTGGTGCCGCCGTTGCAGCTCCACTGGATCACGCGGACCCCGTCGGCGGTGGCGCTCGCGCCGCCGAAGACGTCGAGGCACTTGCCGCTGTGCACGCTGACCACCGTCTGGTAACCGCCATCCGCGTCCTGGAAGCGCCACCGCTGGTTGGGCTGACCGTTCGCGGCCCACTGCACCATCTCGGCACCGTCGGTGGTCGCGTTGTTGTAGACGTCCAGCAGCTTGCCGCTGTGTCGCGCGGTGAGGGTGTAGGTGGTCGGCACCGGCACTGTGGTGTCCGGGGTCAGCCGGTACAGCCCGGCCCCGTGGGCCGGGAGTGACCGGGTGAGGGTGCCGGTCACCGTGCCGAGGGCCGCGCCGGACCACACGTCGGTCACGGCGGCCGACCCGATCCCGAGGTCGGCGAGGTTCACCGACACCTGCGCCGCGGCGCCGTCCCGGTTGAACAGGGCGACGTACCGATCGTTGCTGCCCGGCACGTCGGCGACCCACGCCTGCCGGCTGCCGCCGTAGAGCTGACGGTTGTTCGTGCTGTTCTGGTTGACCCCGATGACCGCGGCGTTGGTCATCAACGCCAGCTCCGCGGCGCGGTTCTCGACCAGGTTGCCGCCCCACATCAGTGGCGCCCGGTTGATCGCCCACAGTGACATCAGGGTGCGCTGCTCGTCCGGGGTCAGGTTGGAGTATCGCGGCGAGCCAACCGGCCCGTTCCTGGACAGCCGGCCGATCGGGATCATGTCGGCGTCGGGCCAGGCGCCGGTGGTGCGGTACGGCGTCCAGTTGCGCAGTTGGTCGAAGAGCGCGTCCACGGACGACCAGTTGTCCCACAGATCGTTGACGATCCGCCACATGTGCGCGTTGGCCTGAACGTGTGCGCCGCTGGCCAGCGAGGTCGGGCCGGGTGACAGGCTCAGCACCATCGGGCGGCCGCTGCGCTGGATGGCCAGTCGGTATCCCTCGACCTCCGACTGCCGGTACGTCGGGGCGGCGATGTCGTCCACCTTCACGTAGTCGACCCCCCAGGACGCCAGCAACTGGAACATCGAGTCCAGGTAGGTCTGCGCGCAGGGGTTGGACATGTTCAGGCCCCACATCAGGTTGAGCCAGGCCGCGGTGTTGGTGCTGTTGATCTGGTTGGCGCGGCAGGTGGTGCCGAGGATCGGGACGTTGTCGGCGACCGCCTGGCGGGGAATGCCTCGCATCAGGTGGACGCCGAACTTCAGCCCCTGCGCGTGGACGTAGTCGGCGAGCGGCTTGAAGCCGTTCTCACCGGCCGCGGAGGGGAACCGGGTGGTGTCCGGCAGCAGCCGTCCGTTGGCGTCCATCCGGAGCCGGGGTTGCAGGTTCGCGTCCTGGTTGGGGCTGTTGTTGTGCCGACCGGGGTAGTACCACGCCCAGTCGATCACGACGTACTCCCAGCCGAACTGCCGCAGGTTCGTGGCCATGTAGTCGGCGTTGGCCCGGACGTCGGCCTCGGTGACGCTCCAGTTGAACGAGTCGTAGCTGTTCCACCCCATCGGTGGGGTGTCGGCCACCCCGTTGTCCCACGCGACCGCCCGCTCCGGCGGGTCGGCGACGACCATCCCGGCAGCCACGAGCAGCATGGCCAGCAGGGCCGCGACGCGGCGGAACGCCAGAGGTACAAGAACCACCCGCATCAGAGCCTCCCCGACGACGCCATGTTTCCATCGTGCACCGTCGATGTTAACGCTCACAAAACCGCGAGGTCAACCCCGGCCTCGCCCTCACCCCCACCCTCACCCCTGCCGCGATCTTGCACTTTGTGTGGGGTCAAAGCCGCACAAAAGCGGATCAATCGACGACCGAAAGTGCAAGATCGGCGCGGGGGTGGCGCGGGGTGGCGCGGGGTGGCGCGGGGTGGCGCGGGGTGGCGCGGGGTGGAGGGGTTAGGTGTTGAAGCGGTTTTTTACTGCGGTGCGGGTGGGCATGGCGGTGGCGCCACCCGGGGATTCGCAGACCAGGCCGGCAACCCGCAGCGCGAAGGCGACCCGGTCGGTCCAGCCCGACGGGCCCTCCGGCTCACCGTCGACGAGCAGGTCCGCGATCAGAGCGGCCATCACGGAGTCACCCGCGCCGGTGGCGTCGATGGCGTTGACCTTGGGGGCCGGCACCCGGACCGGGTCGGCGTCGGCGGCGGCCAGCACCGCACCGGCCGCGCCGAGCGTCACCACCACAGTGGCCGCCCCCAGTTCACGCAGGTACGCCGCCACCCCCTCGACCGGCTCGCCGGGATAGAGCAGCACCGCATCGGCGGCGCTCAGCTTGACCAGGTGCGCGCCGGCGGCGAACTCGGCCACCACCTCGCGCAGCCCTTCCAGCGCGGCCGGCCCGTTCAGCAGCCGGGGACGTACGTTCGGGTCGAAGACCCGCAGACCGGTGGCGAGCCCCCAGGCCCGGCGGGCGGCGGCCAGCGTGTCGGGTCGGAGCAGCACGATCGAGCCGCAGTAGAGCACGTCGGCGCCCTCCAGCAGCGCCAGGTCCAGATCGTCGGGGCCGAGCAGTCCGTAGGAGGCTGGCTCGCCGTAGAAACGGAAGTCCGGCTCCGGCCCGGCGTACGTGACCACCGCGAGCGTGGTCGGCGCCGGGACCGTGATCGCACCGGCCACCCCGACGTCGGCAGCGGTGAGGAAGGCACGGATCCGGCCGCCCAGCGCGTCGTCACCGAGCGAGCCGACGAACTGTGCCGCACCGCCGAGTCGGGCCACCCCGACGGCGACGTTCAGTGGCCCGCCGCCGATGGCCTGCCGATAGACCCGCTCCCCGTCGAGTTCGCTGTCGAGCAGGTCGACGAGCGCTTCACCGAGCACCACCGCGTATCCCATGCCGATCCTCTCGTCGTCGCCACCGGCCGCCGATCGCCGAGCCGATCTCCGTGGCACCAGGCTGGCACAGCGCACGGCCCGATGGGCGCCGAAGGCCACGCACCGACGTGCGCGCTACCCCGGCTGGTGTATCGGCCCGTCGAGTACCGCGAGAGGGCGACCGGTGCCGCCCCACCGGGCCGCGACGATCTGCGCGGCCACACTCACGGCGGTCTCCTCGGGGGTACGACCACCGAGGTCCAACCCGATCGGGGAGGCGAGCCGGGCGAGCTGAGCCGGGCTGAGCCCCGCCTCGCTCAGCAGCTTGTGTCGCTCGTCGTGGGTGCGTCGTGAGCCCATCGCGCCGACGTACGCCAGCGGGTGGCGCAGCGCCAACTCCAGCAACGGCACGTCGAACCTGGGGTCGTGGGTGAGCACGCACAGCACCGTCCGCTCGTCGAGCCGATCGGCCGCCAACTCGCTACGCAGGTAGCGGTGCGGCCACTGCACCACGACCTCGTCCGCCTCGGGAAAGCGCCGCGCGGTGGCGAAGACCGGCCGGGCGTCGCAGACGGTCACCCGGTACCCGAGGAAGGCGCCGATTCGGGCCACCGCGGCGGCGAAGTCGATCGCCCCGAAGACGATCATCCGGGGCGGGGTGGCGTACGCGGTCACGAAGAGGCTGATGCCGCCGCCTCGGCGCTGCCCGTGGTACCCGTACCGGAGCATGCCGCTGCGTCCGGCGGCGAGCAGCCCGAGGGCGTCGGCGCTGACGGCGTCGTCGAGACGGTCGTCGCCGAGCGAGCCGACGGACCGCTGGCCGGTCAACACCAGCCGCCGGCCAAGCCGCCGGGCGGGGTCGGTCGGCCCGGTGCCGGGAGAACTGCCGGCGTCGGCGGGTGGACCGTCGTTGACGTCGGCGGCCACGCAGGTGACGATCGCCGCCGGGTGGCCGCTGCGCCGGGCGACGGCGACCGCGTCCAGCGCCGGCAGGGCGCTCGCGTCGACGCGCTCCACGAACACGTCGAGGATGCCGCCGCAGGTCAGGCCCACGGCGTACGCGTCGTCGTCGCTGATCCCGTAGCGGCACAGCTCGGGTTGGCCGGTGTCGAGCACACGGCGGGCCCGTTCGTAGAGATCCGCCTCGACGCAGCCGCCGGAGACGCTGCCGATGACAGTGCCGTCGGTCGCGACCACCATGGCGGCACCGGGTGGCTGCGGGGCGGAGTGCCAGGTGGCCACCACTGTGGCCAACGCGATCGGCTCGCCGTCGCGGCAGCGGCGGTGCACCTCGTCGAACACGTCCGGCACCGGCTGCCGCCTCTCCGTTCCCGCTCCCCGTACGCAGGATATGGCGTCCAGCGGCGGCCGGCGGGTCTTCTCATGCATCGAGGAAGGCCTATTGCGCTCGGCCCTGCGGCGTGGTGGGATGACGCGTACCGGGGGTGCGAGGGCTGCGGCACCGCCGGTTGCCGGGTTGGTTAGACGCGAGGGCACCGGTCCAGGACAGGACCGTCGACGGCGCACGTCCACTGGCTGTTTTCCGCCGGGGCACGTCGCCGTGATCGTCGACCGCTCACCACAGCGGGGCGATCACGCCACATCCCACCCGATTGCGGCGGGGCGGCTCAGGCAGCGCCCCTCGCGAGTCAGGAGAACCCGTGAACCGTTCCCGTACGGCCGCCTTGCTCACCGCGGCCATGACCCTCGCGCTGGGCGCTGTCGCCCTGGCGTCCAATCCTCAGCCGGCCGCCGCGCACGGCGCGGCGATGACGCCGGGCAGCCGCACCTACCTGTGCTGGCAGGACGGCCGCAGCCAGACCGGTGAGATCAAGCCGAACAACCCCGCGTGCTCTGCCGCCGTGGCGCAGAGCGGGGCGAACTCGCTGTACAACTGGTTCAGCGTGCTGCGCTCCGACGCTGGCGGCCGGACCACCGGCTTCATTCCGGACGGGCAACTGTGCAGCGGCGGCGCAACCGGTTTCCGCGGCTACGACCTGCCCCGCACCGACTGGCCGCTGACCCACCTGACCGCCGGGGCGCGGCTGGACTTCAAGTACAGCAACTGGGCGCACCACCCGGGCACGTTCTACTTCTACGTCACGAAGAACAGCTGGAGCCCGACCCGGGCCCTGGCCTGGAGTGACCTGGAGGAGCCGTTCCTGACGGTGACCAACCCGCCGCAGCGCGGCTCGGTCGGCAGCAACGACGGGCACTACTACTTCAGCGGCAATCTGCCGTCGGGTAAGAGTGGCCGGCACATCATCTACTCCCGCTGGGTCCGCTCGGACTCGCAGGAGAACTTCTTCGGCTGCTCCGACGTGACCTTCGACGGCGGCAACGGCCAGGTCACCGGCGTGGGTCCGGGTGGCACGCCGACCGACCCGCCGCCCACCACCCCGCCGCCCACCGACCCGCCGCCCACCACCCCGCCGCCGACCACCCCGCCGCCCACCACCCCGCCGCCGGGCGGTGACTGCATGGCCGCCTACAAGGTGAGCAGCACCTGGCAGGGCGGCTTCCAGGGCGAGGTCACGATCATGAACCACGGCAGTACGCCGTTCGCCGGTTGGACAGCGAGCTGGACCTGGCCCAACGGGCAGGCGATCAGTCAGATCTGGGGTGCCACCCAGACATCGTCCGGCTCGACGGTGACGGCGACGAACGTCGCCTACAACGGCACTGTCGCACCGGAAGGCACCACAACGTTCGGCTTCCTAGCGAGTTCCACAGGAACCAACGGGCTCCCCACAGTCACCTGCGCCCGCCGCTAACCACCACCACCCCCTGAAATGATCAAGAGGTTTGCGTCACCGGAAACGCTCCGGATGACGCAAACCTCTTGATCAACAGGGTGGGGCAGGGGGTCAGCGGACCATGGAGCCGACCACCGGCTTCGTGAGCAGGGCGGACTGGTTGCGCTGGATACCCGGGTCGAGGGTCTTGGCCACGAAGATCGCGTGCCAGATGCAGAAGATCAGCACCGTCCACACCTTGCGGGAGTGGTCGGCCTCCTCCCGCTTGTGCTCGTCGAGCAGGCGCAGCGCGTACGACAGGTCGAGCAGGTCACCCGCACCCGAGGTGCTGAGCACGTGCCGGGCCCACTCGTACATCTCGCCCCGCAGCCAGACCCGGGTGGGGGTCGGGAAGCCCAGCTTCTTGCGGTTGACGATGGCCGGCGGCACGACACCCTGCAACGCCTGACGCATCGCGTACTTGGTGGCGTCGGAGCGCGGCGGCAGCTTCAGGTCGACCGGAATCTTCGCCGCGACGTCGAAGACCTCCCGGTCGAGGAACGGCACCCGCACCTCCAGCGAGTGCGACATCGAGATCCGGTCGGCCTTGACCAGGATGTCGCCGCGCAGCCAGGTGTAGAGGTCGACGTACTGCATCTTGGTGACGTCGTCCAGCTCGGTGCACTCGGCGTAGATCGGGGCGGTGACGTCCGTGTAGCGCACCGAGGGGTCGTAGCGGCGCATCAGGTGCTGCTTCTCCTCCTCGGTGAACATCCGGGCGTTGCCGTAGTAACGCTCCTCGATCGGGGTGGTGCCACGCTCCAGGAAGCTCTTGCCCTTGACCCCCTGCGGGATCGCCTTGGAGACCGCGCGCAGCCCCTTCTGCACACCGCCGGGCAGACCGTTGACGGTGCCCAGCGACAGCGGCTCCCGGTAGATCGTGTAACCGCCGAAGAACTCGTCCGCGCCCTCACCGGAGAGCACCACAGTGACGTGCTCGGCGGCCTTCTTGGCCACGAAGTAGAGCGGCACCAGCGCCGGGTCGGCCACCGGGTCGTCCAGGTGCCAGACGATCTTCGGCAGCGCGTCGATCATGTCCTGCGGACCGATCTTGGTGGGGATCGTGGTGACGTCGAGGTGCCGGGCCGAATCCTGGGCGACGTCGATCTCCGAGTAACCCGGCACGTCGTAGCCGACGGTGAAGGTGAGGATGTTCGGGTTGAACTCCCGCGCCAGCGCCACCACCGCTGTGGAGTCGATGCCACTGGACAGGAACGAGCCGACCGGCACGTCGGAGCGCATGTGCATGCGCACGCTCTCCCGCAGCGTCTCGCGGATCTCGTGGTAGAGCTTCTGCTCGTCGTCGACCGGCGCCGGCCGGAACACCGGCCGGTACCACCGGCGTACGTCGATCCGGCCGCCCGGGGTCCAGTTCAGGTACTCCCCGGAGCCGATCCGGCTGATGCCCTTGTGCAGGGTGCCGGGCTCGGGGACGTACTGCAGGGTCAGGTAGTGGCTCAGGTTCGCCGTGTCGACGCCCGCGTCGCCCTGGTAGTTGCTGTGCGCGAACGGCAGCAGCGCCTTCTTCTCCGAGGCCAGGTAGAGGCCGTCGGCGGTCTCCAGGTAGTGCATCGGCTTGATGCCGAAGTAGTCGCGGGCACCGAACGCCCGGCGCTCCTGCCGGTCCCAGATGACGAAGGCGAACATGCCCCGCAGTCGGGTGAGCACCTGCTCACCCCAGAAGTGGTAGCCCGCGACGATCACCTCGCCGTCACCGGCGGTGGCGAACTGGGCACCGAAGTTTCTGATCAACTCCTCGCGCAGCTCGATGTAGTTGTAGATCTCGCCGTTGAAGGTCAGCAGGTAACGGCCGTTCGCGTAGGGCAGTGGCTCGTGGCTCGACGCGACGTCGATGATGGCCAGCCGCTTGTGGGCGAACACGCCGTCCGCGTACCGGCCGGAGGCGTCGCCGACCACCTCGACCCCGGTCTCGTCGGGGCCGCGGTGGTGCAGGCATTCCAACGCTCCGGCGATGTGGTCGCGATGCGCTGCGGCGTTGCCGTTCGCGCTGAAGAAGGCCAGAAGTCCGCACATGGTGGCCATCTTTCCACGCGCGCTGTCGGCCCTTGCAGCCGTCCGTCGATCCACCCGACTCCCAGGGGGCGTTACCGCCAACCGGACGCGCGGTACCGTCGGGACCAGCAACGAAGCGGAGGGAGCGGCGCAATGACCGAGGGACAGACCGACGGTACGCCGACGGACGGTACGGAATCGCACGATCCGGACTTCCCGGAGGCTTTCCTGTCCTTCATGCGGCAGGGCTGGAGCGACACCGCGCTCCCCGTGACGCCCCGACCGGAGACGCCCAACTACGCCAAGCGGCGGGCGGCCCTCTCGGCGGCCTTCCCCGGCGAGACGCTGGTGATCCCCACCGGCACCGAGAAGGTCCGGGCCAACGACACCGACTACCCGTTCCGGCCGGGCAGCGACTTCGCCTACCTGACCGGCGACCACGACGCCGACAGCGTGCTGGTGCTGCGCCCGAACGGCTCGGGGCACGACGCGACGCTGTACATGCGGCCCCGGTCCTCCCGGGAGACCGACGAGTTCTTCCGCAGCCGCAACGGTGAGCTGTGGGTAGGCCGGCGGCACACCCTCGGCGAGAAGTCGACCGAGCTGGGTCTGCCCACCGCCGACCTGACCGGCCTGGAGGCGACGCTCGCCGACCTGGCTCCGGGGCGTACCCGGGTATTGCGCGGTTTCGACGCCCAGGTGGACGCGGCCGTCCGCCCCTACGACGGGCCTCGCACCGAGGGCCAGCCGGCCCGGGACCGTGAGCTGGCCATCGCCATCTCGGAGATGAAGCTGGTCAAGGACGAGTGGGAGATCGGCCAGCTCCAGGACGCGATCGACGCCACCGTACGCGGCTTCGAGGACGTCGCCCGGATCCTCCCGGCCGACCGGGCGGTCTCCGAGCGGCTGCTGGAGGGCGTCTTCGCGCTGCGGGCCCGGCACGACGGCAACGACGTCGGGTACAGCTCGATCGTCGGCGCCGGCGAGCACGCCACGATCCTGCACTGGGTGCACAACCACGGCGCCACCCGGCCGGGTGACCTGCTGCTGATGGACATGGGTGTCGAGGGCCGAAACCTCTACACCGCCGACGTCACCCGGGTGCTGCCGGTGAGCGGGCGGTTCACCGCCCTGCAACGCCAGGTCTACGACATCGTGTACGCCTCGCAGCAGGCCGGCATCGAGGCCATCCGCCCCGGGGTGAAGTTCAAGGACGTCCACCTGACCTGCATGCGGGTGCTCGCCGAGGGCCTGTCCGATCTGGGTTTGCTGCCGGTGAGCGTGGACGAGGCGATGGACGAGAAGTCGACCGTCTACCGACGGTGGACGCTGCACGGCTTCGGCCACATGCTCGGCATCGACGTGCACGACTGCTCCAACGCCCGCAAGGAGACCTACCGCGACGGCGCGCTGGGCGAGGGCTACGTGCTCACCGTCGAGCCCGGTCTGTACTTCCAGCCGGAGGACGAGCTGGTCCCCGCCGAGCTGCGCGGTATGGGCATTCGGATCGAGGACGACGTACTGGTCACCGCCACCGGCGCGGTCAACCTGTCGGCCGGGCTGCCCCGCACCTCCGACGAGGTGGAGACCTGGCTGGCCGAGCAGCGCGAAGCTGGCCCCCGCCTGCCCAGCTGAGCCGGCTGTCTGCCGGGGCTGCCGGATCAAGCCCCGCCCCTGGCCCACCCGCCCCTGGTCCGCCTGCCCCTTCTTGAGGGCTGGCGGGCCAGGGGTTTCTTTCGTGATCCCCCGAGGGCCGGCAACGGCCGGTGTTCGTGCTGCTCGGGACCTTTCTACCGACCCGGACCGGTTGGCCACCCTCACCTGACCTGCGCCGAATGCGTGGTTATCTCAGATAAGTCCGCATCGCGAAGATAGTTCTCATACGGTGAGGATCAGAGGCTACAACCCATTTGTAGCTGGTCGTGGCGCCTCGGGCGGTGCGATCCCGTCTGGTAGCAGGAAAGGGCGGAAGGCTCTGATGTCCAACGACGTAACGAGTACCGACGGCGGGGCCTCGACAGCTCCGCCAACACGGCGAAGGCGGGCGCTCTGGGTCGCCGGCGTGGCCGGGCTGACGGGCGTGGTCGGCCTGGCGGCCCTCGGCGGCGTCGCCGCTCGGGACGACAAGCCGAAGTCCGACCAGGTGTCCGACGCGCAGCCGTCGACCAACCGGCAGAACGTCAGCGACGACGGCGGCGCGGACAAGGGCGGCGCCAAGGACGACGGCGGTCAGGACGACGAGTGGAGCGGCGGCGACTGGAGCGGCTTCGACGACCGGTCCGGCGAGGATGGCAAGGACCGTAAGGACGGCAAGGACGGCAAGCACGACGAGAAGGACCGCACCAAGCAGGTCCCGTGCGACTCCGACAAGCTGATCCAGGCGATCACGTTCGCCAACAACGAAAACGGCGGCGTGCTGGAGCTGGCCAAGGGCTGCACCTACACCCTGACTCGCAACCAGGACGGCAACGCCCTCCCGGTGATCACCGAGCACATCACCCTCAAGGGTGAGCACACCACCATCGGTCGCGAGGCCACGGCCGACTACTTCCGCATTCTCAACGTCGGCGCTGGCGGGCACCTCACTCTCAAGGGCCTGAGCATCAGGGGTGGCCAGACCCTTCAGTCCCCGATAACCGCCGACCCGGCAACGGTCTGGGCGCCGTACTCGGTCCAGGTCCGCTCGACCGTGGCCGAGTCACCGGGAGCGAAGCCGGCAGCGAAGCCGGCAGCGAAGCCGGCAGCGAAGGGCACCGCCAAGGCAGCGCCCGCCAAGGCAGCGCCCGCCAAGGCAGCGCCAGCCAAGCCCGCAGCGGCAGCAACAAAGGCCGCCCCGACTGCCACCAAGGCCGCCACGGCCAAGCCGGTAGCGGCGGCGAAGCCGGTGGGTGCCGGTACGGCGGTGGTGCCGCTGGTCGAGCAGCCCGGGTTCACCGACGGCGCCGGGGTGCTGGTGCAGCCCGGTGGTCGCGCGGAGATTCTGGACAGCGAGTTGCTCTACAACCAGTCCGGCGGCAACGGCGGCGGGTTGGCCAACTTCGGCAGCACCAGGCTCAGCAAGACGACGGTTGCGCACAACACCGCCTTCTTCTTCGGCGGCGGCATCTTCAACGCCGGTGTACTCCAGGTCGACGAGTCGAAGATCAAGGACAACACCGGGATCATCGGCGGCGGCGGCATCTCCAACGGTGCGGCGCGGATCTTCACGGAGGACGTCGACGGCGGCTCCGTCTGGGTTTACAAGAGCGAGGTCACCGACAACGA
This sequence comes from Micromonospora saelicesensis, assembly GCF_900091575.1. Taxonomy (GTDB): domain Bacteria; phylum Actinomycetota; class Actinomycetes; order Mycobacteriales; family Micromonosporaceae; genus Micromonospora; species Micromonospora saelicesensis. The sequence continues at coordinate 77,473 of NZ_FMCR01000005.1, read as the reverse complement.
GACGCTCGGCTTCGGCGGCGGCGTCCTGGATGTCGAGGGCACCACGACGTTGCACCAGACGACTGTCAGTGACAACACCGCGCTGCTCGACGGTGGTGGCGTCGCGGTGGTCGACAGCCAGCTCACCCTCAAGGACGCCACGGTGGTCAAGAACAGCGCCGGTCGCTCGGGTGGTGGCCTGGCCGTGACCGACGACAGCGTTGCGACGATCGAGAACAGCAGGATCAACGACAACACCGCGGGCTTCTCCGGCGCCGGCCTCTTCAACGAGGAGAGCGTCACCACGCTGCGCGACAGCGAGGTGTCGGGCAACCGGGCCGTCGGTCCGTTCGGCCGCGGCGGCGGCATCCTCAACACCGAGGGCGGCGAGGTCACGCTCCACCGGACGAAGGTGGCGCACAACTTCTCCACCCTTGAGCCGGGGGGCATCTTCAACAGCATCGGCGGCACCGTGACGCTGGACGACGAGTCCGCCGTCACTGCCAACCGCCCGACCAACTGCTTCAACGTTTTGGACTGCTTCGCCTGATCGGGTGGGGCCGAAACACATAGAGGGCGCGCCCCTTCGAGCCGTGACCGGCTCGGAGGGGCGTACCCATTTGGGCAGGTCAGGCGCGTGCAGGCCGGCTTGGGCGGCGGTGTGTCGGTCCGGGCCCCGCTGGGGGCAACATGAACCGAATGTGGGCTTCTCTCGGATAAGCCCGCGAGGCGAGGAACCTTCTCATACGGTGGTTTTGGGAGCTACAACCGATTTGTAGCAGGGGACGCCCGTCTGACGGCGGCGACCCTGTCTGGTACGAGGAGAGGGCAGAGAGCTCCGATGTCCAACTACCTAACGAACAACGAAGCCTCCGGGCGGGCGACGGCCAAGAGCCGCCGCAAGCTCTGGCTCGCCAGTGGCGTGGCCGGTTTGACGGGCGTGATCAGTCTCGCGGCGGTTGGCGTCGCGGGCAGCGCCGGAGCGGTCGGCTTGAACTGGAACACCGCGCAGGTCAGCAAGGACGGCGACCAGCGGGGTGACGAGGCGCGCGACTGGGACAAGGACAAGAACCGGGACGACAAGGACCGGGACAAGGACCGCGACAAGGACCACGAGCGCGGGAAGGAGGTGCCCTGCGACACCGACAAGCTGATTCAGGCGATCGTGTTCGCCAACAACAAGCACGGCGGTGTGCTGGAGCTGGCCAAGGGCTGCACCTACAACCTGACCCGCAACGACTACGAGGGCAACGGCCTGCCGGTCATCACCGAGCGGATCACGCTCAAGGGCGAGCACACCACGATCTCTCGGGAAGCCACGGCGGACTACTTCCGCATCCTCAACGTCGGCGCCGGTGGTCACCTCACCATCAAGGGCCTGACCATCAAGGGTGGCCAGACCCTGGAGCTGTACAACAGCGTCGAGCCGGCGGCCGTCTGGGCGTCGTACTCGGACTCCGAGGCGATCGCGGCGCAGGTGAAGGCGGGCGTCCCGCTGAACCAGGCGCTCACCGCCCGTCAGGCCAACCCGAAGGCGGGCCTGACGGCGACGCCGAAGGTGACGCCCAAGGCCGCGCCGACCGCGAAGGCGGGTGTCGTCACGCCGCTCGTGGAGTACCCGGACGCCACCGACGGCGCCGGCATCCTGGTGCAGCCGGGCGGCACGGCCGAGATCCTGGAGTCCGAGGTCGTCCTGAACCAGTCGGGCGGCAACGGCGGTGGCGTGGCCAACTTCGGCACCACGAAGATCTGGCACAGCACCGTCACCCGTAACACCGCCTTCTTCTTCGGTGGCGGTGTGTTCAACGCCGGCCTGCTCAAGGTCGAGGAGTCGAAGATCAAGGACAACACCGCCATCATCGGTGGTGGCGGTATCTCCAACGGTGCCGCGCGGATCTTCACCGACGACGTCGACGGCGGAACGGTCGAGCTCAAGAAGGCCGAGATCACCGACAACGAGACGCTCGGCTTCGGTGGTGGCTACCTCGACATCGAGGGCAACACCACGGCGTACGAGACCAAGTTCGTCTCGAACACCGCGGTTCTCGCTGGTGGCGGTATCGCTGCGGCGGACAGCCAGCTGAACCTGCACAACGTCACTGTGGAGCGCAACAGCACCGCCGGTGTCGGTGGCGGTGTGGCCATCGCCTTCGACAGCGCGGTCACGTTCGAGAAGAGCAGCATCAAGGACAACACCGCCGGCTTCTTCGGCGGCGGGCTCTTCAACGTCGGCAGCGTCACCACGCTGCGCGACAGCGAGGTTGTCGGCAACCGGGCCATCGGCCCGATCGGGGTCGGCGGCGGCATCTTCAACATCTTCGGCGAGGTCAACCTGTCGAAGACGAAGGTCGCCCACAACTTCTCCACCTTCGAGCCGGGCGGTGTCTTCAGCTTCTTCGGAGACGTGAACGTGGACGACAAGTCCGCCATCACCGCGAACCGTCCGACCAACTGCCTGGCCATTCCGGGCGGCACGATCGAGAACTGCTTCGCCTGATCGCTCACCCTCGGGTGACGACGGCGTAGCGCCAGCACAACGGACCGGCCCCCTTCCGCGAGACGCGGGAGGGGGCCGGTTCACGTCACTTCTGGACGAACACCGCCACGCTGCGCGCCGGTACGGTGAACGTGCCGGCCGCCCGCTCGAACGAGGCGGTACGCAGCACCGGGTCGGCCGAGTCGACCAGCACCGGGTGCAGTGCCACGTCGGCTCCGCGCAGTGCGGTCACCGTCTGGTTGGCCGCCGACGGGGTGCTGTTGAAGACGACGGCCAGCGACTTCCACGGCCCGCCCAGCCCACGAGCGTCCAGGGTCATGGTCAGCACACCCGGTGTCTCCTGCGCACCGGACAGCGGGAACGCCACCCTCCGCTGTACCTGCTCGGCGGTGGCCAGCCCGAACACCGGCGACGATGCCCGGATGCGCAGCAACTCGGCGTACCGGGCGTCTGTCGTGTTGATCGCTGCACAGTCCGGCACCAGCGCCGGGTCGGCCAGCAGCGGCTTCGCGTACGACCACTTGTCCTCGTTGTCGGGCGCGGGCGGCAGACCGGCACCGAACCCGTTGCCCCGTTCACAGCCCCAGCGGATCTGGTTGAACCAGTCACCGGAGTTGTACGAGTTGCGGTCCAGCGACTTCGACCGCAGCCGTTCGGTGCCGGCGGTGACGAACCCGGTGCCCTGTCCCAGCACCACAGTGCCCAGCGCCAGCACCTGCATCCGGGAGCGGTCCACCGCCGTCGTGGCCTGCGGCAGTTTGTACGCCAACGCGTCGTACAGGATCTCGTTGTCGTGCGCGTCGGCGTAGGTGACGGCCTCCCCCGGCGCTGCGGTGTAGCCGGCCGGGGAGCCGTTGTAGTCCACCTGCGCCCCGGTGACCTCACGCCCGGCGGTGTCGGTGAACCGGTAGCCGCGCAGGTTGCCGGTGAGCCCCACCTTGATCAGGTCGTGGGCGTGCAGCAACCGGGCCTTCTGCTCGGCCGGTGACCCGTTGACCGCGTCGCCGTTCGGGTCGGTGTAGAGCCCCGAGGCGAAACCCTGCACTCTCGGGTTCTCGTCGAACGGTCCGCCGCCGCGCACCGCGTCGCGCAGCCGGTCGTTGAAGGTGCCGATGCCGGTGCCGGCCATGTTGGCCTGGGTGGCCTGGACGAAACGGGCGTCGTTGGCGACCTCGCCGAAGTTCCAGCCCTCGCCGTAGAGCATGATCGCCTTGCCGTCCACGCCGTCGCGAGCGACGGTGAGCCGGTCCAGGGCCGCCCGGACGGCCAGGATGTTCGCCTTCGGGTGGTGACCCATCAGGTCGAAGCGGAAGCCGTCCACCTTGTACTGCCGGGCCCAGGTGACCAGCGAGTCGACCACCAGCTTGCCCATCATGGCGTGCTCGGGGGCAGTGTTGGCGCAGCAGGTGGAGTTCGCCACCGTGCCGTCCTCCAGCAGCCGGTGGTAGTAGCCCGGCACGATCTGGTCGAGCACCGACTTCGCGTCGGTGCCGGCCGCCGACGTGTGGTTGTAGACCACGTCCATGACCACCCGCAGCCCGGCGTCGTTCACCCCGGCGACCATCCGCCGGAACTCGGTGGTCCGCGCCGCCCCGACCGGGTCGACGGCGTAGCCGCCCTCGGGCACGGTGTAGTGCAGCGGGTCGTACCCCCAGTTGTAGCCGTCGCTCTCGGCGACCGCCGCCACGCACTTCTGCTGCTCGGCCGAGTCCGGCGGCAGCGCCGCCAGGTCGCAGGCCGGCTGCCGCTGGTCGGCCCGCTTCTCCGGGATCGTCGCGAAGTCGAACGCCGGCAGCAGGTGCAGGTGGGTGACCCCGGCGTCGCCGAGTGCCCGCAGGTGGGTCATGCCGGCGGTTCCCGGGTCGGTGAACGCGAGGAAGGTCCCCCGCCGCTCGGCCGGCACGGTGTCGTCGGCGATGGAGAAGTCCCGCACGGACAGCTCGGTGATCTGCGCCTTCGCGGCCGGCACCGGTGCCGGTTTGCGCAGCGTGCGCCAGCCAGTCGGGGCCAGCGCCGGGTCGTTCAGGTCGACGAGCCGGCTGTGCGTGGAGTCGGCGGCGAGGGCCACCGAGTACGGGTCGGTCACCGACGCGGTGACCATCCGCTGCGCCGCCGGCTGCCACGCCCGCACCTCGTACCGGTAGAACTTGCCGGTCCAGGTGTGGTCGCCGCGCACCGACCAGACGCCGGTGCGGTCGTCGCGGCGCATCGGCACCGTCTTCGGCGCGGCGGTGGGCGAGTCGAACAGGTGCAGGCGCACGCTGTGGGCGGTCGGCGCCCAGAGCGCGAGGCTCGGCGTCCGCCCCGCGTACGTGGGCCCGAGGGTGGCGTCGGTCGCCCGGGAGTACACGTCGTCGAGCACGCCGGGGATCTGCACGCCGGTCGCGGCGAGCAGCCCGCCCTCGGCGTCGCGCTCGGTGACCAGCAGCTGCCCCCGCAGCGCCGCCGGGACCTTGGCCAGGTCCGACCGGTCCAGGGCGAAGCTACGGTACGACCACAGGTGCGGGAACCTGTCGCGTTGGGCCTCGGTGAGCCCGTTGCGCTGCGCCCGCAGCGGCAACGTGGTGTACGTGCCGGTCAGCTCGCCGTCGACCACGCTGACCCCGCCGGTCGGCGCGGTGACCAGCGCGTACGTCTTGCCGTCGGTCGGCGGGGTCTGCCACGCCACTGTGGACCGGTCGATCCAGTGCGCCTTCTGCTTGCCGATGTCGGTGTCCCCGCTGGCCGTGGTGGCCGTCGACGGCAGCAGGCGGCCCGGCGTGGCGGCGAGCAGCCACACCTCCCGGCCGACGCTGGCGAAGTCGAGCCGCTGGTCGTCGGGCAGGTCCTTGGTGTCGCCCTGGTGGATGATGTAGTTCAGGCCGGTGGCACCGGCCGCCAGCGGCACCCGGAACACCGCCCCGAACGCGTCGACCGAGGTCGGCCGCAGCGGGGCGGACCACTCGGTCGGGTTTGCCGCGCCGTCCCACAGGTGCAGGCCCCAGCCGTCGTAGTTGCCGTCGGCTCGCCGATAGTGGAGTACGGCGGTGCCCTCCTCGACCGGCGGCTCCGGTTCACCGGCGGCCGCCTGCCGGCTCGGGTAGATCGCCGGGTCGCCCTGCTTGAGCCAGATCTCGCCGGTCTGGGTGACGTCGATGCTGCGGTCCTGGGCGACGTCCTTCGTACCAGCCTTGTCGACAACCAGGAAGTTCACCGACGTCGCGCCCGGCTTGAGTTTCACCCAGGCGAACCGGCCGTAGGAGTCCTCCCCGGCGAACGGCTGCCCCTTCGGCCACTCGGTGACGTACGCCGGGTCGATGTCCCCCCAGGCGTACAGCCCCCAGTCGTCGTACCCCCCGGCCGGGCGCTGGTAGTGCACCACCGCCCACTCCCGGGAGCTGCCCTGCGCCGGGGTCCCCACCACCGCGGTGGACCGGGAGGTGGCGGTACGGCCTCGGCCGTCGCGGACCACCGCCTTGTACTCGACAGGGGTACCGCCGGCCAGGCCGGTCAGGTCGTGCTGCACTGTGTACGGGGCGTGATCGGCGCTGCCCAGCAGCGTCCACCGGCCGCCGGCCACCCGGGCCGCGACGGTGACGGTGGCCAGCGGGTCGCCGGTCACCCGGGCGGTGACCGCCGCCCGGGTGGCGACCGACGCGTCCGGAGCCGGGCTGGTGATGGTGATGGTCGGCTTGTCGGCCGACGGTGCGATGGGGCTGCCGGCGCGGTACACCAGCGCCGACAGCGCCGGCACGGTGAGGGTCAGTTCCCCGTCACCGCTGGCCTGTTCCTCGCCGGAGCCGCCGTAGATGCCGGTGAAGGTGGCGCCGGCCGACCAGGTGTCCACCGTGACAGTCTGCGGGGTGTCGGCGTTGTTCACGGCCACCACGTACTCGGTGCGGTCGGCCGGGGAGATCCGGGAGGCGGCGAAGACGCCCGGCCCGTCGGCCGCGTACCGGGTGACCTGCACACCGTCGCGCAGCGCCGGGTGGGCCTGGCGCAGCCGGCCCAGGTCGGCGATGGTCCGGTACAGCGGGTGGGCCCTGTCGAACTGGTCGCTGGCGTGGGTGCGGTCGGTGCCGAGCAGGTCGTCGTCGAGGTAGTCGGGAACCTTCGACGCGAACATGTCCTGGCGGGCGTCCTTGTCCCCACCCGGGCCGGTAAAGCCCTGCTCGTCGCCGGAGTAGACCACCGGCTGGCCACGGGTCAGGAACATCAACTGGTGCGCGAGCTGGTCGCGACGCAGGTGGCTGGCCGGGTCGGTGCCGCCACCGGCGATGAACGAGCCGATCCGGCCCATGTCGTGGTTGCCGAGGAACGTGGTCAACCGGCCGGCGTCCGTGTCCCGGGCCGCGTAGAGGTCGTCGCGGGCGTACACGTCGGCGAGCGCCTTCGCGGACCCGGCGCCGGCGGTGAAGCCCCGCGCGGCCTCCTGGAAGGCGAAGTCGAGGGTGGCCGGCAGGCCACCCTGCCGGACGTAGCTGGAGCTGATCTCCGGGTCGGCGCTGTACACCTCGCCGAACATGAAGAAGTCCTTCTTGCCGGCCTTCTCGGCGGCCCGCTCGATACCCTGGCTGAACTGCGGCCAGAAGTCCATGTTGACGTGCTTCACGGTGTCCAGCCGGAAGCCGTCGACGCCGGTCGCGCCGATCCAGTCCCCGTACGCCTTGGTCAGGCCCCGCACCACCTCGGGACGCTCGGTCCACAGGTCGTCGAGGCCGAAGAAGTCGCCGTACTCGCTGTTCTCACCGGCGAAGGTGGAGTCACCCCGGTTGTGGTACATGGTGGCGTCGTTGAGCCAGGCGGGGACCTTGACGCTCGCGTCCTTCGGTTCGGCGAACGTCGGCGTGTACGGGAAGGACTCCTTGTCGACCGGCGGGAACGCCCGGGAGCCATCGGCGTAGTTGCGGTCCTCGAACGCCCGGCCCTGCGCGTCGGTGTACGGCGAGGTCGCCTTGTCCACGTACGCGTACTTGTCCTCGGCGTACTTGATCACGTCGGCGGTGTGGTTGACGATCACGTCGAGGTAGATCTTGAGGCCGCGCTGGTGGGCGAGCTTGACCAGCCGCTTCATCTCTTCCATCGTGCCGAAGTGCGGGTCCACCTGGGTGAAGTCGGTGATCCAGTAGCCGTGGTAGCCGGCCGAGATGTCGTTGCCGGCACCCTGCACCGGCCGGTTCTTGAAGATCGGGGCGAGCCAGATGGCAGTGGTGCCCATCCCCTGGATGTAGTCCAACTTGTCGATGACGCCCTTGAGGTCGCCGCCGTGGTAGAAGCCCTTGTCGGTCGGGTCGAGGCCGGTCCGCAGCCGGTCGCCGGTGAGGCCGCCCCGGTCGTTGCGGGGGTCTCCGTTGGCGAACCGGTCCGGCAGGACGAAGTAGAACTGCTCGGCTCGGGCGGAGTTGCCGCCGGCCCTCAGCAGCGCCTCGGCGGTGGGTTCGTCACGCCACTGGGTCGCGCCGCCGATCGCGAGTGGGGCGCCGTCGGACGGTCGGGGGCCCGCGGCGGCGGGGTGCACGGCGACCGGAGCACCGACGAGCGTGACGGTGAGCAGGGAAGCAAGGGCCAGCAGGGCAGTGCGCGGTATCGGCGGGGGTTTCATCGACGCCTTCCTCTGGTCGCTGATTGGCCGCACGCTAACGCTTGCCGAAACATTCTGCAATACCTTGCAAACATGGTCGCAACAAAGCAGCATCCTTGCGGAAGCGCCGCTCAGAGCCCGTTGCAGCGGACCCCATCCACAGTGCACTCCCTCGGCGTGCTGGGCGCCCGCTCCATGTGGAACCGCAACGACACCGAACCGCCGGGCGACACCTCGACCCCGCTGACGTACGTGAAGCCGTCATCGGACTGGCGGACCGTCCCCTGTGGGACGCCCTCCACCCAGGCGGTCACCAGCCGTCCACCGGAGAACTCCAACCGCACCGTCCAACCACGGCTCCGGGAGGATGTGTTGACCATCGCCACCTCGCCGATGAAACCCCCGTCGAAGCTCTGCACCACCCGGTACCGCCCGGTCATCGCCGGCTGCTCCGGCGCGGCCCGGCTCGGCGACCGCGTCGCCGTCGGCCTCCCGACCGGACCGAGCGTCGGGTCGGCCGATGGTGAACCGGCCGCGGTGCTCGGCGGCAGCCCGCTCGCACGGCCGGATATCCCCGGCAGCACCGGCGCCGGAGACGGCACCGAGGTGGGCACGCTCGGTGCCACCACCGCGGACGGCACCGGCAGCGCCGGCGGTTGCGCGCCGTCCGGCGCAGGGCTACGTCCCCGGTACGCGCCCAGGGCCACGATGAGCAGGACCACCATCACGACGACACCGGCGCCGACCACGATCCAGGGCGACGTGGCGATCGCCACCGGACCGTGTGGCGGGCGCGGAACACGGCGCATGCCGGACATGTACCTCCTTCAGCGGACCGTCCGCGCAGCGTAGCGACCGGCGGCCCGGCCCGGAAAGCCTTGGCGGCGCGGCGGTCCAGCGGCGCGACGGTCTAGCGGTGCAACGGTTTAGCGGTGCAGCGGTGCAGCGGTGCAACGGTCTAGCGGTGCAGCGGTCTAGCGGTGCAGCGGTTCGGCGCTGGCTCAGCCGATCCGGCAGTCGGCCCCGTTGATCGTGCACTTGACCGGTCGCTGCGCCGAGTCACCCCAGCCGACGCGCAGCCGCAGCGTCCGAGAGTCACCCGCATCCATCGAACTGGTGCCCCGCAACACGAACTCCCCGTCCCCGCGCCCCCGCACCGAGATGCCCGAGTCATCACTCACTCGCAGAGTCCAGGTGTCGTCGTCGAACACCAACTCCACCTGCCAGTCCACCGACCGACTCGACTCGTTGGCGATCGCCAGCACCGCCGCCTCCCCGTCCCAGCCATTCGTACCGACCTGGTAGCGGGCGCTGACCGTGTCCGCCGATGGCGCCATCAGGACGCTCGTCCGCCCCGAAGTCGGCGAGCCGGTGACGGTGGCCCGCGGTGACGGCGTCCGACTACTGCGCGACGGTCGTGGCGACACCGAGCGCCGCTCCACAGCGGCGGGAGTCGGCCCGCCGGTGGCCGACGCGGCGGCCGGCAGGGTCGGCAGGAACGCCGGAGGCGCGGCCTGCGGTGGCGCGTCCCGCTCCCTGGTCCGGAACGACAACAGCGCGATCACCAGGAGCACCACCAGCGCGCACACACCGAGCAGCACCACGATCCACGGCACCGACGCCAACACCCGCGCCGCCCGCGAAGCTGCCGCACCGTCCGGCCGCACCGCCATCAGGTCTCCCCTCGTCCCCACCGACGCGACAGCGTAGCCAGCGCCGCACGGACCGGGAACCGGGCGGGTACGGATCGGGCCGACCGGCCCCCGTCGGTCAGCCCGTCCGGACGACCGTGCAGATCAGTGGTCCGCCATCCGAGATACGCAGCAGGTACCGGTACCGCTCCCCCGGCACCGCCTGCCCCCGACTGTCCAGGAACTCCCACTCCACCGCCACCATCGTCAACAGCGCGGACACCGGCTGCACGTCCTCGATCCGGGCGTGGGCCGCGACCAACTCCCGGTCCTGGTAGTCGGGTGCGGCGCCCACGAAGGACAGCGCCACCGCCGCAGCGGACGTGAACGAGAAGCTGTAGGTGTCGGCCACCACCAGCCCCGGCAGGGCGTAACAGCCGGCGATGGCCGGCAGGTCGCCGGAGGTCAACGCCACGCCGTACCGGTCGAAGAAGTCGGCCAACGTGTCAAGATCCGTGGAGGCGTTCACGGTCACAGCAATTGCCGGTCACCGCCCAGGTCAAACCTCAGCGCGGCGGTACCTGAACCTCGATCTCGGAACCCAACCGGGCGTCAGCGGCCAGACCCAGGTCGTCCCCACTCCAGAACCGCCCCGGGTCATACCAGTTCGGACGCCGGCCCGCCGGCAGCAACCCCATTGCCTCATAGGTCACCGCCACCACCTCGGCGCAGTACGCCGTCTCCAGCGCCCGGTCCCGCTCCCCCGCCGACCGGGCCGAGCTGGAGGGGTTGACGCGGTCGCCCGGGTTGACGCGGTCGCCCGGGTTGACGCGGTCGGCCGGGTTGGCACGGTCGGTCGGGTTGGCGCGGTCGCCCGGGGTTGGTCGAGATGTCGGCTGGCCGAGGCGTGACAGCGCCGACAGCCGACCGAGATGCGGCAGCGCGGGAAGCCGGCCGGGGCGCGGCAGCGCCGGCACCCGACCCCGCACCCAGCGCCACGCCAACTGGGCGGTAGACGGGAACGGCGTGCCGTCCAATCGCGCGATCGTCCGCAGCACCGCCCGCTCCATCTCCGCGTCGGCCGGCGGGTCGAGCTGCCGCAGCCAGGCCCGTTGGCCGTACCGGTTGGCCCAGACGCAGACCGCGTCCCGCAGGTCGTGCAGCTGGACGCCGCGTTGGTGGCTGCCCGACCACAGGTCCGGCAATGACCTGCCCAACTCCGCGTGCCACATCAGCGGCGGCATGTCGTCCAGCACCACCGCCATCCCGACGTGGTTCACCGGGCTGTTGGTGGTGAACTGGATCGCCCGGTCCGGCACGCTACGACCCCGGAACACCCACACGTCACCGGTGCGGGTCAACTCGACGGCCTCATCCAGGCTGATGCTCATGAGGGTCTAGCCTAGGCCGATGCGGCAACGAATGCGGTGGTGGAAGGTTCTCGGGCTGGCCGGGCTCGCCGGCGTCGCGGCCTCCGGTGTGGTCATCGCGCGGGCCGAACGGCGTCGGCGCGCGTACACCCCCGAGGAGATCCGGCAGCGCCTGCTGGAACGGCACGCCCAGGCCGGCGACGCCGCGAAACCCAGCGACCCGACCTGACCCACCGTCCTTTGTAGATCATCATCGGGGCAGCCGGGCAGGTTGATGATCGATACGATGAGGCCATGACGACGCCCGTCGCACAGCGGCCCTTCGTCCTGTCCATCCCGGCCGCGCCGGTCGAACGACACGGCAACGTCGACCTGCACCTGCCCACCGACGCCGGCCCCGCGCCCGCCGTCGTGGTGGTGCACGGCGCTCCGCTGCCACCCGACGCGCCCGACCCCCGCGACTGGTTGCTCTACCGCGGCTACGGCGCGCTGCTCGCCGCGAGCGGCGTGGTCACCGCGCTGGTCAGCTACCAGGTGTCCGACCTGTCGGCGCTGCCCGCCGCAGCGGACGACATCGCCGCCATGGTCGAGCAGGTCCGCGCCGATCCGCGGGTCGACCCCGAGCGGGTTGTGCTGTGGTTCTTCTCCGGTGGCGGCCTCTTCGCGGCCGACTGGTTGCGCGTCCCGCCGCCATGGCTACGCGGGATCGCACTGACGTACCCGCTGCTCATCCCGTTCCCCGGCTGGGAGGTCGACGCTCGGTTCCTACCGGTCGAGGCGCTCAGCTCCGGCACCGGCGTGCCACTGGTGCTGACCCGCGCCGGCCAGGACATCCCGCCGGTCCTTGCCGGCATCGACGCGTTCCTCCCCGCAGCGACCGCCCAGGGCTGGCCGATGCAGGTGATCGAGGTGCCGGATGGCCAGCACTCCTTCGAGATCCTCAACCACGGCCCGCAATCCGAGGCAGCCGTCCTGGCCGCCCGCGACGCGGTGGTGAAGCTACTCAGCGCAACCTGACCGCTCTCGCCCCAAACGCCCAGCCAGCACCGTCGCCCCACAACGCCCACCCCGCACGGTCGACCTGCACCGCCCACCCCGCACCGTCGCCCCACAACGCCCACCCCGCACCGTCGGGCCGCACCGCCCACCCGCACCATCGGCCGCGCCCACCCCGCACCGTCGGCCCGCAAAGACGGTGGAGGCGTCGCGGCCCCCATGATCGTGCTCGATCCTTGTTGTAGTGGCCTCCTGAGCGCGGCGAGGGGCCTCTTTCCTGGATCTAGCACGATCTTGGGGACGTGATGCGTGTTGGACCGCGCAGCTCGCTTCAATCCGGGCCCCGCGACCGGCATGATCCGCTCGGCTTTCATGGTGTCGGGGCATCCTCGGCGCCCGGACACCGCGACGTTCAGGAACCCGAGTGGATCACGCCGCCCTGGCCTCCGTGTCGGGTTCGCCGGCCGGGCAGGGTGGGTGTTTTGTCAGGTTTTGCCTCGACTGTCGGGTGGTCGGGGCCACCCCGGCGGCGGAATCGGCGGCCGGGCCGGGTCGTTATACCTGGCAGACCACCGCAGCAGCCCAGGTCATGGTGCGTGGCAGTGGCCGGGAACATCCGGCAGGCCGCCCCGGTTACACCCCCGAACGGCCGAGCACCACGACAGGCCGACCCCGGGTTGGCGGAATGACCTGCCACCGGCACCGGTTACACCCTGTCCCGACGCCGACCCCCTCGTCGCGGGTCACCGGGCAGGACCCCTTCGAACTTCCCCGCACGCACTGACCCCCCGTTGAGTGCCGTGCGGACACACCCCCGATGCAGAGGAGCACGCCATCATGCGTACCGATCTGATCCGTAAGACCGCCCTGACCGCCGCCGGGCTCGCCTTCACCGGCGGCGCCATCGCCGGCCCCGTCACCACCGCCTTCGCCGCACCCACCACCGGCAAGCCGACCACGCAGACCCAGACCGACCGCAAGGGCCACAGCGAGCGCGAGCTGGGTGTGCGCTACGAGGCGCAGCCGAACTTCTACTACTGCGGGCCCGCCGCGACCCGTAACGCCCTGTGTGTGCAGGGTAAGAACATCAACGTCGATGACATGGCCAAGGAAATGGGCACCACCGAGGCCGGCACCAACTCCATCAACGACATCACCCCCGTGCTGAACAAGGAAACCGGTAAGAACGACGCCTACCGGTCCGTGGAAATCAGCACCCCCGACGCCGACGCCAAGCAGACCGACACCCTGCGCGCCGACATCGTCCAGACCGTTGACGACGGCCGGGCTGTGGTCGCGAACATCGCCGGCACCAGCGTCGACACCGACGGTGTCGCCCACTCCTACGAGGGCGGGCACTACATCAGCGTCGTCGGCTACCGCGACAACGGCAACACCGTCACCATCGCCGACTCCGCCGACCCCAACCAGGCCTCCTACCAGATCAGCGTCGAGCACCTCGCCGACTGGATCGCCACCCGCGGCTACGCCACCAGCTGACCCCACACCAGCACACACCGAAGGGCCGGACCCCACCACGGGGCCCGGCCCTTCGGCATGCCTAGGTCAGTGCTCGCCCGCGCGGGTCGGCTCAACGCCGGGGGCCACCACAGCCGCCTGACCGCCGGAAGGCGCCGCAGCAGACTGACCGACCGAAGCCGCCCCGGCAGACTGACCGCCGGAAGGCACCTCGGCCGCCGTCATGTCGGCAGCGCCGTCGGCCGACGCGACGCGGTGCGCGCGGCGGCGCAGCCACCAGGTGCTGCCGAGCCCGGCGAGCACCGCGAGGACCAGCCCGGCCCAGGAGATGTCCTTCAGCCAGTGTTCGGCCGCCCGGCCAACGGAGTAGAGCAGGTATGTCGTGCCGAAGGCCCAGACCAACCCGCCGGCCGCGTTCGCCACCAGGAAGCGGCGGTACGGCACGTGCAGCGCCCCGGCGAGCGGCCCGGCCAGGATCCGCAGCAGTGCCACGAACCGACCGAAGAAGACCGCCCAGACTCCGTGCCGCGCGAAGCTCTGTTCGGCACGGGCGAGCTGCGCCGGGCCCAGGTGCTTGGGGAACCGTCTGCCCAGCCGGGCGAGCAGCGGGCGACCGCCGCGTCGGCCGACGGCGTACCCGACGGAGTCGCCGACGATGGCGCCGAACGCCGCAGCGCTGGCCACCCACTCCGGCTCCACCACTCCGGTGGCGGCGAGCAGGGCGGAGCTGACCAGGACGATCTCGCCGGGCAGCGGGACGCCCATGCTCTCCACGCCGATCACGCCGGCGACGAGCAGGTAGACCACGCCCGGAGGCAGCGCCGAGAGCCAGTGCTGAACGTCGATCACTCGGCACCCCTTCCGAATCGGCCCCGACCCTACCCCGCCGAGCCGACGGCGCGGCGCGGTCGTGGGTCACCCGACCCGTGACGCCAGGTTGCGTAGATAGCAAGACGGACGTACGGTTTTGTTGGAAGCGGAATCGGGCGGTAAGTGTCACCTAACCTCGGCGGCACCCCGACCGGTGCGACAGACTGCTCAGGACTACTCACGGTCGCTGGTGTGAAGGAGTACGACGTGGCGAGCCTCGACACCTTCGGTGCGAAGACCCAGCTACGCGTCGGAGACGCGAGCTACGAGATTTTCAAGATCGACAAGGTGGACGGCCACGCGCGGTTGCCGTACAGCCTAAAGATCCTGCTGGAGAACCTGCTGCGGACCGAGGACGGCGCGAACATCACCGCCGACCACATCCGCCAGCTCGGCGGGTGGGACTCCACCGCCGCCCCGAGCGTGGAGATCCAGTTCACCCCGGCGCGGGTCCTGATGCAGGACTTCACCGGCGTGCCCTGCGTGGTCGACCTGGCCACCATGCGCGAGGCCGTACGTGACCTGGGCGGCGACGCCAGCAAGGTCAACCCCCTCGCCCCGGCCGAGCTGGTCATCGACCACTCGGTCATCGCCGACCTGTTCGGCCGCGAGGACGCGTTCGCCCGCAACGTCGAGCTGGAGTACGAGCGCAACAAGGAGCGCTACCAGTTCCTGCGCTGGGGTCAGACCGCGTTCAACGAGTTCAAGGTCGTCCCGCCGGGCACCGGCATCGTGCACCAGGTCAACATCGAGTACCTGGCCCGCACGATCATGGAGCGCAACGGCCAGGCGTACCCGGACACGGTGGTCGGCACCGACTCGCACACCACCATGGTCAACGGCCTGGGTGTGCTGGGCTGGGGCGTCGGCGGCATCGAGGCCGAGGCCGCGATGCTCGGCCAGCCGGTCAGCATGCTGATCCCCCGGGTGGTGGGCTTCAAGCTCTCCGGTGAGATGCCGGCCGGCACCACCGCCACCGACCTGGTGCTGACCATCACCGAGATGCTGCGCAAGCACGGTGTGGTCGGCAAGTTCGTCGAGTTCTACGGCCCCGGCGTGGGCGCAGTGCCGCTGGCCAACCGCGCCACCATCGGCAACATGTCCCCGGAGTACGGCTCCACCGTGGCGATCTTCCCGATCGACGCGGAGACGATCCGCTACCTGGAGCTGACCGGCCGCGACGCGGCGCAGGTCGCGCTCGTCGAGGCGTACGCCAAGGAGCAGGGCCTCTGGCACGACCCGGACGCCGAGCCGGACTACTCCGAGCGCCTGGAGCTGGACCTCGGCTCCATCGAGCCGTCGCTCGCCGGCCCGAAGCGCCCGCAGGACCGGGTGCCGCTGGGTGCTGCGAAGACGCTGTTCCGCTCCGCGTTGACCGACTACGTGGCCGACGACTCCGTCGGCGAGCGCGACCTCAAGCCGGGTGTCCCCCGCGAGGAGCTGCCGCGCGGCGCCAACGGCCCGGCCGACGAGGCCAGCGCCGAGTCCTTCCCGGCCAGCGACCCGCCGGCCAACGAGTTCAGCGACCCGGCCGACGAGCCGCGTGACCTGGAGACCGCCGCGGTCGGCGCGGGTGGCCGGGCCAGCAACCCGGTCCGCGTCACCGGCGCGGACGGCGTCGAGTACGAGCTGGACCACGGCGCCGTGGTGATCGCCGCGATCACCTCCTGCACCAACACGTCCAACCCGCAGGTGATGATCGGTGCCGCGCTGCTGGCCCGCAACGCTGTGGAGAAGGGCCTGACCCGCAAGCCGTGGGTGAAGACCACCCTGGCGCCCGGGTCGAAGGTCGTCATGGACTACTACGAGCGGGCCGCCCTCACGCCGTACCTGAACAAGCTCGGCTTCAACCTGGTCGGCTACGGCTGCACCACCTGCATCGGCAACTCGGGCCCGCTGCCCGAGGAGGTATCCGCCGCGGTCAACGAGCACGACCTGTCGGTGGTCTCGGTGCTCTCGGGCAACCGGAACTTCGAGGGCCGGATCAACCCGGACGTCAAGATGAACTACCTGGCGTCGCCGCCGCTGGTGGTCGCCTACGCCCTGGCCGGCACCATGGACATCGACCTGGCCAACGAGCCGATCGGTGAGGACTCCGAGGGCAACCCGGTCTACCTGCGCGAGATCTGGCCGAACAGCGCCGAGATCCAGGACGTCATCGCCCAGGCGATCGGCGCCACCGGTTTCAGCGCCGCGTACGCCGATGTCTTCGCCGGCGACGAGCGGTGGCAGTCGCTGCCGACCCCGACCGGCGACACCTTCGCCTGGGAGAACGACTCCACCTACGTGCGCAAGCCCCCGTACTTCGAGGGGATGCAGCAGGAGCCGAGCCCGGTCGTCGACATCTCCGCTGCCCGGGTGCTGGCCAAGCTGGGTGACTCGGTGACCACCGACCACATCTCGCCGGCCGGCGCGATCAAGGCGGACTCCCCGGCCGGCTCGTACCTGGCCGAGCACGGCGTGCCGCGCCACGAGTTCAACTCGTACGGTTCCCGCCGGGGTAACCATGAGGTGATGATCCGGGGCACCTTCGCCAACATCCGGCTGCGCAACCAGCTGGTGCCCGGGGTGGAGGGCGGCTTCACCGTCAACCACCTCACCGGCGAGCAGACCTCGATCTACGACGCCTCGGTGGCCTACCAGGAGGCCGGCATCCCGCTGGTCGTGCTGGCCGGCAAGGAGTACGGCTCGGGCTCGTCGCGCGACTGGGCGGCCAAGGGCACGATGCTGCTGGGCGTCCGGGCGGTCATCGCCGAGTCGTACGAGCGGATCCACCGCTCCAACCTGATCGGGATGGGCGTGCTGCCGCTCCAGTTCCCGGTGGACGTCACCGCGGAGTCGCTCGGCCTGACCGGCACCGAGACGTTCACCATCACCGGGGTGACCGCCCTGAACGACGGTGAGACCCCGCGCACCGTGCAGGTCAGCACTGACACCGGCGTGGAGTTCGACGCCGTGGTGCGGATCGACACCCCCGGTGAGGCGGACTACTACCGGCACGGCGGCATCCTGCAGTACGTGCTGCGCCGCATGATCGCCAACTGATCGCGTACGGCTGGTCGAGGGCCGCTCCCGCTTCGGCGGGGGCGGCCTTCGCCGTCCACCGAAGAGGGCTTGCGGTCAGAGCGCCCGGAGTCGCTCGCCTATCGCCGCATCTACCTGCTGGACTTCGTAGCCACGTAACCGTCGTCGCAGGCTGACCGCCCGCAGCGCGTCTCGCGCGGCAGCCCGTGACACAGCGCTGTCAGTAGCCAGAGCCCCATCGACCTCGGCGAAGAGACTTTCGACCTGACGCATGTCGTAACCGCGCAGAGTCACCACGAACGACAACGGCGTGATGGCAGGTGGTCGTACCGCGCCGCTCCGGGGTGCCGGGAGCGCGAGTGCAGCCAGCCGTTGGGCTATCGCCGCATCCACGTCCCGGGGAGCGTAACCCCGTATCCGCCGCCGCAGGGTGGTCGCCCGAAGCGCGTCTCGCGCGGCAGCCCGTGACGCAGCGCTTTCGGCGACCAGAGCCCCATCGACCTCGGCGAAGAGAGTCTCGACCTGACGCATGTCATAACCGCGCAGGGCAACGACGAACGGCAACGCCATGCGGCCACCATATCGATAGCCGCTGCGCCGGCAGGGGTGCGGGACAGGGGTGAGCGCTCAGCGCAGCCGCAGCGCGACCGCTCGGGCCTCCTCGTCGGTGAGCGGTAGGAACCAGAGGAAGCGGCGGACGATCGCGACCGGATCGGGGCCGCCCGGCTGGCCGCGCAGGTCGCGGATCGCCCGGCGGGTGATCCGGGAGAACTCGGGGATCAGGGTCGCGCGACGGGCAGCGTCCGTCGGGGTCGCTCGCAGCGCCGGGCAGGGCAGTCCTGACCGCAGGCGTCGCACGTCCACAGCGGGCCGTCGGCGGTGTGCGCGACCGGCGGGACGCACCGGGACCGCCAGCGTGATTCGGGTACGACGTTCTCCGCGCGACCGGGACCACGGTACGGAGGGTGTCGTGGCCCGGTCGGGCCGGTGACGTTCGCGCGGAGCGAGGCCGGCTGGCCCGGTCGATTGCCCGGCCGGTGTGGGCGGTTGCAGGACCTGTCCTCGGCCATCCGGTGCTCCCTCGTCGATGCTGTCTACACAGCACCCTGCCGAGGGTTGCCAAACGATCACACCGCGTAGAAGTATTTCCTTCCGACGTCTGGAACGTTCTGGAGGGGCTGGAGATGAATCGAGCCGTACAGGCGGCGATGGCCGAGAGGGGCCACACGGCGGACAGTCTCGCTGCTCAGATTGGTGTCGATCCGAAGACGGCCGCCAAGTGGGCGAGCACGGGACGAATTCCGCAGACTCGTCATCGCGCGCGGGTCGCCGAGCTGCTCGGCCGGAACGTCGATGAGCTGTGGCCGGACGCGCTGAAGCGCCGGACGCCGGCCTGGTTCCGGCCCTGGGCCGAGATCGAGCGCGAGGCACTGTCGCTGCGGTCGTTTCAGCTCGCGTGGATACCGGGCCTCCTTCAGACCAAGGCGTACGCGCTGGCGACACTGGTCGGTGAGGCGCTGACACCGGCCGAGGCCGACGACCTCGCCGAGGCGCGGCTGAGCCGGCAGGCAATCCTGCGCCGGGAACGCCCGCCGCTGCTCGTCGCGGTCCTCGACGAGGGAGTCCTGCGGCGCACCCTCGGCGGCGACCGGGCCATGATGCGGGAGCAGTGCGAGCGGCTGGCCGAGCAGGCCGCGCTGCCGAACGTGTCGCTGTTCGTCGTGCCCGCCGACGTCGGCATGTATCCGGGCCTCGGTGGCCCGTTCACAGTGGCCGAGATGCCGGACGGAGCGCGGGTCGCGCACGTCGACAGCCAGGCCCAAGCACAGCTCATCGACAAGGTAGCCGACGTTGCTACATTCGACCGACGGTGGGAACGCATTCGCGACGGCGCCCTGTCGCGCGCGCAGTCCCTCAATCTCATCAGGGAAGCGGCGGCATCATGGACCTGACCGGCGCTCGGTGGCGCAAGAGCAGCAAGAGTGGCAACAACGGCGGCGACTGCGTCGAGGTGGCCGACAACCTCGCGGGCGTCATCGGCGTACGTGACTCGAAGGACCCGGCCGGTCCGGCGCTCGCCTTCGACCCGGCGGCCTGGGCCCGGTTCCTGGTGTTGGCCAAGCGCGGCTGACCCCCCACTGCCCTACCGGGCGAGTTCGTCGGCCCGGTCGAGCAGCGCACGGCGCTCGGCGGTTGAGCCCACCGCTGCCGCCGCCTCCCGGAACAGCCCTTCCGCACGCAGGCGGTCGCCCTGCCGGGCCACCAGATCGGCCTGCACCGCCACGGCGAGCGGATAGCCATCCAGGCCGCCCCCGGCGCGCGCCGCGTCGAGCACTACCAACCCGGCGGCCGGCCCGTACGCGTACCCGTGTGCGACCGCACGGTTGAGCGCGATCACCGGTGAGGGGCGGAGGTCGGCGAGCGCGTCGTAGGCTCGCGCGATCGTCGGCCAGTCGGTCTCGTCGGCCGAGGCGGCGGTGGCGTGGCAGGCGGCGATCCGGGCCTGCCACGCGTACGGCCCGTCGTGGCGTACCCGATCGAGGGCGGCCAGGCCCTCGGCGATGGCGGCGCGGTCCCACCGGTCACGGTCCTGCCGCTCCAGGGTGAGCAGGTTGCCGGCAGCGTCGCGGCGGGCGTCCCGACGGGAGTGTTGGAACAGGCACAGCGCCAGTAACGCGGCGACCTCGGACTGGTCGGGCATCAGCCGGTCGAGCAGCCGGGCCAGCCGGACCGCCTCGTCGGCGAAGGCCGGTTCGCCGTCGGCGACGTAGCCCCGGGTGAACAGCAGGTACAGCACGGCGAGGACGCCGGGCAGCCGCTCGGTCAGCGCCGGCCCGCTCGGCACCCGGTACGGGATGCCGGCCTGGGCGATGCGGGTGCGCGCCCGGGTCAACCGGCGGGTCATCGTCGACTCGCTGACCAGCAGCAGGCGCGCGATGTCGGCGGTGGGCACGCCGCAGACCGTTCGCAGCGTCAACGCCACCCGGGCCTCGATCGCGAGCGCCGGATGGCAGCAGGTGAAGATGAGACGCAGCCGGTCGTCCACCACGTCCTGCCCCGCCTCGGGCTCGGGCTGCGCCTCGTCTGGCGTGAGCAACGCCAGGTCGTGCAGCTTGCGCCGCTCCACTGTGGCCCGGCGCAGCACGTCGATCGCCCGGTTGCGCGCCACCGTCATGAGCCAGCCGCCCGGGTTGGCCGGCACACCGTCGGTGGGCCAACGCTCCAGCGCGACGGTCAACGACTCCTGAGCGCAGTCCTCGGCCAACGCCCAGTCCCCGGTCACCCGGATCAGGGTCGCGACGATCCGGGGGTACGCCTCGAGGCTGGCTTCCGCGACGGCCTCCGCCGCCGCCGCGCCGGCCGGTGCCGGGTTGCGCACCGACCGGCGCTGCGAGGTGGACAACCTCGTCAGTCGGACAGGTCCGCGAACGGACGCAGTTCCAGTCGCCCGTTGCGGGCCATCGGGTGGGTGCGGGCCACCTCGATCGCCTCGTCCAGGTCGGCGCAGTCGAGCAGGTCGAAGCCCACGATCACCTCGGCGGTCTCCGCGAACGGCCCCTCGGACACGAGCAGCTCACCGTCGCGAACACGGACGGTGGTGGCCGCGCTGGGCGACGCGAAGACGTTGCCGGTCAGGCGGCGGCCCCGAGAGTCGTTCTCCGCCACCCACTTCTCGATGTCGGGTAGCTCGGTGGGGTCGGTGTCCGGCTGGGTGTCGCTGCAAACGAACATCATGTACTTCATCTGGTCGCTCCCTGGTTTCTCGGGGTGTCGCCAGCATGACGATCGGCCCGCGGTGTTCCGGACACCCTCCCCCGAAAAACTTCGGTCAGTCTCCGCTGGCAGCGCGGCGACGGGCCTCGCGGGTCTTCATGGCGTGCTCCATCAGCGTGACGAGCACTTCCTTGCTGGACTCACGCTGCCGGGCGTCGCAGAGCAGCACCGGCACACCAGGGTCCAGGTTCAGCGCGGCCTGCACCTCGTCGAGCCGGTACTGCCGGGCGTCCTGGAAGCAGTTCACCGCCACCACGAAGGGCGTGCCCCGACCCTCGAAGTAGTCGATCGAGGGGAAGCAGTCGGCGAGCCGGCGGGTGTCGGCCAGCACCACCGCGCCGATCGCCCCCAACGCCAACTCGTCCCAGACGAACCAGAACCGGTCCTGCCCCGGCGTACCGAACAGGTACAGCACCAGGTCGTCGCTGATGGTGATCCGGCCGAAGTCCATGGCCACGGTGGTGGTGGTCTTGCCCTCCACCCCGGAGAGGTCGTCGATGCCGACCCCCGTCTCCGTCAGCACCTCCTCGGTGCGCAACGGCCGGGTTTCGCTGACCGCGCCAACCATGGTCGTCTTGCCCACGCCGAAGCCGCCCGCGACCAGGATCTTGATCGCGGTGGGCAGTGGCGTCGCTCCCGCCGGCCGGTCAGAGTGCCCGTAGTCCATTGATTACCGCCTCGAAGATGCTGTTGTCGGGAAGACCGGCCGTGGTCTGCGGCTCGCGGACCTGCACCAGGCTGCGGGCCGCCAGATCACCGAGGAGCACCCGGATGGTGCCCACCGGCAGGTCGAGATGGGCGGCGATCTCGGCGACGGACTGTATGCGTTGGCACAGCCCGACGATCGCCAAATGCTCGGGACCGAGACCGACCTCGGGCGTGACCTCGGCTCGGGTCGCCGTGACCAGGGAGATCAGGTCGAATGTGCCGGTGACCGGGCGGGCCCGACCACGCGTCACCGCGTACGGACGCACCACCGGACCCGCGTGGTCATCCACCCACTGATGGTCTGCGGACTCCCCCTGGACCGTCATCGCCGCTACCTCTCGCCGACCTGCTGATCAGTGCCGCGCGACGGCGATGCGACGTACTTGCCGACGCGGGTGACCAGCATCGCCATCTCGTAGGCGATCAGGCCGACGTCGGCGTCCTCGCTGGCCAGTACCGCCAGGCAGGCGTTGCGGCCGGCCGCGGTGACGAACAGGAACGATGACTGCATCTCGATGATGGTCTGCTGCACCTGCCCACCACCGAAACGCTTGCCGGCGCCTCGGGCGAGGCTCTGGATGCCGGCCGCCATCGCTGCGAGGTGCTCGCCGTCGTCCCGGCTCAACCCCTGGGAGGAGGCCATCAAGAGGCCGTCGGTGGAGAGCGCGACCGCGTGTTCGGCCTGCTTCACCCGGCCCACCAGGTCATCCAGCAACCACGTCAGGTCGGCG
The DNA here is from genome assembly GCF_900091575.1 of Micromonospora saelicesensis. GTDB lineage: Bacteria > Actinomycetota > Actinomycetes > Mycobacteriales > Micromonosporaceae > Micromonospora > Micromonospora saelicesensis. Next base: position 54,854 of record NZ_FMCR01000005.1, on the reverse strand, counting down.
CTCGAAGCCGTCTTCTGGGTCACTTCGTCGTCCTCTTCTCGCCCGGCTGTGCGCCGTTGTTCGTCTGGGGCTCGACCGTCACACCGCGCGGAAACCCGCGTCGTCGGTGCTCGGTCAGGTCGCTTGTGGATCCTCGTCGGTCGGCTCGGACGGCGTCGCCGCCGGGGCGCCGGAGGCGCCGCCGAGCAGCCGAGCCGCGTCGGTCCGCCCACGCCGGGTGCCGGTCTGGTAGGAGCTCATCATCCGGCGAACCTGCTCCGGTGGGCGCACCACATCCTCGTCGTCGGTTTCGGACACCGCCGGGTCGTCTCGCAACTCGGGAACGATGTTCGCCTGTCGGACCCGGACGGGCAGGCCGGAGTCGGTCCGCTCCGCCTCGGCGCGGGCGGGCACCGGGCCACCGTCGCCGGCCGGCTCTCCGTCGGCGGTCTCCGAGCGGCTGGGGTCAACGGCGGGCAGGCCGGTGGGCACGGTCGGGGCTTCCAGGGCTGGCTGAGCCGGCCCGCGCCGAGCGCGGGTGGGCAGGTCGGGGGTGCCGGTTGCCGGGGTGGTCCGCTGTCGGGTGGGGAGAACGGTGTCCGCCTCGGCCCCCTCGTCCGTCGTCGGCGCGGCGGTGTCGGCCGGCGTCGGCGCCGCCGAGGTCACCGCCACCTCCGACGCGGTGGTCGTCGGCGCGGCGAGCGCGACCGGTGCGAGGGACGCCGGACGGCCGCTGTCCGTGGCGGGCGCCGACGGCATCGGGATGGCCGAGCCGGTCCGGAACGACCCGGAGTCCTCCGGGGAGACGTCGGCTTGGGTGACCAGATCCAGCGGGATCAGCACGACAGCTGTGGTGCCGCCGTACGCGGACTCCTTGAGCCGTACCCGCACGCCGTGGCGTTCGGTCAACCGGCTCACCACGTAGAGCCCGAGGCGGGCGGCGTTGGCGAGGTTCAGCTCGGACCGGTCGACGATCCGGTGGTTCGCCGCGGCCAGGTCCTCCTCGCTCATGCCGAGACCCCGGTCCTCGATCTCGATGGCGAACCCGTTGGAGACCAGTTGGCCACGGACCTCGACGGTCGTGTGTGGCGGGGAGAACGACAGGCCGTTCTCGATCAGCTCGGCGAGCAGGTGGATGACGTCGCCGACCGCGCGACCGGCGAGCGAGACCGGCCCGAGCGGCAGCACGTTGACCCGGGTGTAGTCCTCCACCTCGGCCACGGCGCCGCGCACCACGTCGACCATCGGGACGTTGCGCCGCCAGGCCCGACCGGGGGTGGAACCGGAGAGCACGATCAGGTTTTCCGCGTTGCGCCGCATCCGGGTGGCCAGGTGGTCGACCCGGAACAGGTCCTCCAGCTCCTCCGCGTCGTGTTCGCGGCGCTCCATCGCGTCGAGCAGGGTGAGCTGGCGGTGGACGAGCGCCTGCGTGCGTCGGGCCAGGCTCAGGAAGACCTCGCGGACGTTGCGACGCAGGTCGGCCTGCTCGACGGCGGTCCGCAACGCGGTCTCCTGGACGGCGTTGAACGCCTTGCCGACCTGGCCGATCTCGTCGGTGCCGAACTCCAGCGGGGGCGCCTCGGTGGCCACGTCGACCTCCTCGCCGCGCCCGAGCCGCTCCACCACCCGGGGCAGCCGCTCGTCGGCGAGCTGCCAGGCGGCTTCCCGCAGCCGGTCCAGCTGGCGCAGCAGGTTCCGGGCCGTGGTGATGGAGACGACGACCGAGGCGATGACGGCGAGCAGGCCCAGACCGGTGGCGAGCACCAGTCGGACGACGACCATCACGGCCACGCCGGTGGCCCGGTCCACGATGCCCTCGCCACCAGCGGTGACGACGCCGTTCACCTCGGCCAGCACCGGCTCGACAGTGCCCCGCCACTGCTCGGCGCCGACCGGCAGCTGGGTCGACGGCCGGCCCTCGCGGATGATGCTGTCCTGCACGGCGCGCAGTCGGGTGAACGCCTCGCCCTCGACGAGCTGCTGGTAACGGCGCTGGTCGGCGTCGGCGAGCCGTACCCGGGTCTCCTCACCGAGGAACCGCTCCGAGCCGACCAGCGCGACGTAGCGGGCGTACTCGGGGCCGCTCATCCGACCGTTGCCGAAGAGGCCGCTGAGCAGCGCGTCCTCCTGGGAGACCAGCTCCTTCATCCGGTTGAGCTGGATCAGGGCCGCCGCCTCGCCGGCGATCTGCTTGTCGTCCAGGCTGCCCGTCACGTCGTAGATCTGGAAGATCGACTCGATCGCGCCGGTGTACGCCTCAGCGGCGGCGATCCGGTCGATCTTGCGGTCCAGCACCTCCGCGCGGGTCTGCTCCAACGCGTTGACCTGGGCGATCGTCATACCGAGCTGGGTGTCCAGTGCGGAACTGCCGGCGATGTCGACCTGCCAGTTGCGCACCGAGGCGGCGAAGTCGGCGGCCAGCTCGGCGGTCTTACGCTGCTCGGCCTCGAGCGCTGTCCGCTGCGCGGTCTCGGGGTTGCTCAGGTACGCCTGGGTCAACCGCCGCTCCACCTGGAGCTCCTGCAACAGCGGCTCGCTCGGTGTGTAGACCTTGCTGTTGAGCAACTGGACACCGAGCAGGTTGAAGCCGTCGCGCAGGGTCACCCACGCCGCGAACATCCAGAGCGCGACCAGGGAGAGCAGCAGGGCGACAACCTTGGTGCGGATACTCGTACCGCGAGAACGCATTGAACCGTCCCAGGCCGGGCGTTGACTCAGCTCATCAACGAATGATCAGAGGGGGCGACGTCCCACCGCAGCGGGGCATCCGGGGCTGAGGCTCTGCGTACGCTAGCAGTGTCCACACAACCCCTCAAGTTGCTGTTTTTGTTGACCGGTAACCGCAATCCACCACCGATCGGTCCACGCCGAAGGTACGGATGCCGGCCAACCGGCAGGCGGCGAGCACAGTGGCGCGAACGATGACGGTCGGACAGTACAGCTCCTTGCCATACCACAGTGGAGGGTGCTCCCGGCCGGCGGATTCGTGCAGGTAGGCGTGCCCACGAGCCACCGCGTCGTCGACCCGTGGCACTGTCGTCGGCACCGCCAGCAGCACCTGGAGGGCGTACGCGGTCTCCTCGGCGGTGCCGTCCCACCGCCCCCACGAACCGTCAGCGCGTTGGCTGTTCAGCACCCAGCCGGCCGCCCGATCCACCGCCTCGGCGGCGGCCGCACCCCGCCCGAACTCGGCCAGCGCCAGCACACAGCAGGCGGTGGCGTAGTACGGCGAGGCGTGCCACCGGTCCTGCCAGGGGCCGTCGGCGAGCTGGTGTGCCGGCAGCACGGCACTGAGCCGCTCAACCGTCCGGTGGTACCGGGCGTCCGCGCCGGGGTGTGCGGCCACGTGCTGGCCGAACGCGTCCAGCACGTGCGCGTTGGTGGTGACCGAGAAGCCGTCCTCGCTCCCCGGCCAGGTGCAGAACCCCTCCGCCGTCTCGTACGCCCACAGGCTCGCCGGGTCCGCCGGGCGGCCGAAGCGGGCCAGCGCGTCCAGCGTGACCGAGGTGGTGTCCGCGTCGGTCGGCAGTCCTTCGCCGGTGGCGATGCCCTCGGCGCCGGTGGCGGCGGCCAGGGTACGCAGCACTGTCGCCGGCGGATTGACAGCGACACCGGCGCGGCGCAGCCCGCTGAGCACCCAGGCCCGCTCGAACACGGTGATCGGGGTCGGGCAGGGCACCGGCCCGTCAGCCTCGCGGATCAACTCCCGCAGGAAGGCGTGCGCGGCGGGGCCGGCGGCCGGGCCAGCCGCTGTCAGCCAGGCGGCGGTCGCTGCGGGTGACGCGCCGACGGCGGTGAGGGTCGGTCCGGCGTCCGCCGGTGTCGCGTCCAGCACCTCGTAGAAGTGAGCCAGCTTCGTCGGCAGCGCCGCCCCGGCGGCCACCGCGGCGCGGACCGCGCGCAGCCGGTCGGACCCGAGCCCCGCGGGCAGCGCCAGCGGCGGACGGGGCAGCCGCTCGGCGGTCGCCCGGTCCAGCCCTGTCAACCGGCCGTTGATCGACTCGACAAGCGCGGGGACGATGAGGTCCAGCGCCGGAGTGTCCGGCAACGCCCGCGCGTGGATGGGGAGCAGCCGGCCGGTGAGCGCGTCCAGTCCGCGCGCCACCGGGGCGAGTAGATCCGCACCGGCCCATCCGCCGTCGGCCAGCGCCGCGAGCAGAGCATCGGTGGCGCTGAGCGTGGGCACCAGGGCGTACCCCTCGGGTGGGCCCCACGCGCCGTCCGGGCGCTGCTCGCGCAGCAGGAAACCGATCCGCTGGTGGTGTCCCGGCAGCCAGGCCGCACCGGCGACGAGCCGGCCGCTCTCGTACACCGAGGGGGCGACCTGCCCCCACGGCCGCAGCGCCAGGCCGGCGATCAGCTCGCGGGCGGCGTCGGCGACCGGGTCGGCGGCGGTCCCCGCGTCGGCGAACACCCGGGTGGCGCCGTCACTCATCGCGTGCCCCCCAGAAGTCCGACAGTTGGTAGAAGCCGCCGGTGAAGGAGATCTGCCGGCCGAGGTAGTCCGCCTGGCGGGGGCACCGCTCGGCGAGGGCGGCCAGGTCCCCCCGGGACCGCGCGGTCAGCTCGGCCAGCCGGTCGTGCACCTGCGCCGGGTCGTCGACCAGCAGCAGGGCGTTCAGGTCACCCCACTCGGCGTCCCGGCCCTGGGTGGCCAGGTCGTTGACCAACCGCAGTACGCGCTGCACGCCACGACCGGCGTCGAGCAGGTCGGTCAGCTGGGCGAGGGTCTTCTCGTCGCCGGTGGCGATCCAGTGGGTGACGTTGACGAAGGAGCAGGCGAGGTTGTCGGCGTTGTCCAGGTAGCGGTCCAGGTCCGGCAGGCGCCGCCCGGTGGTCGGGTCTGTCGGCAGGTGCTTCCAGTCCCACTCCCGCGCCACTGCCGCGAGCATCCGGGCCAGCTCGTCACGCCAGATCGGCCGTAGCCGGGCGAACGCCGGGACGGTGGTCAGCTCGTCGCGCAGGTCGGCCAGCAGCCGGGCCAGGTGACGCCCCGGTGGTGGCGCGGCGCCGTCGGCCACCGCGAGGCAGTCGGTCACCATCTCCCGCACGTCGTCGACGGACCGCGCGAGGTAGTCGACCTGCCAGTCGGCGGCGAAGACCCACAGCAGGGTACGGGTGGTGATCCGCAGCTCCGCGGCGGTGTGCCACGGCGCGGTGAAGGCGATGGCGGTGGCCACCGAGCTGAGCAGCGCCGCGTCGAACGGTGCGGCGTCGAACAGCTCCGGGTGAGCGGCGGTGACGTTCTGGAGGTCGCGTACGCCCCGGACGGCGAGTGCGCACACCCGTCCCTGTTCGGCGACCGCGTCCTGACCGGCCCGCGCCGGTCGCGGGGTCTCCGTCACGATGCGACCGGGCGCTCGACCGGGGTGAGGATGACCTCGGCCCGCTGCTTCGGTTGCAGCGAGGCGCCCATCCGAGGGGTGAGGTCGACCGGTTCGCGTAGCCGGAAGCGGTAGCGGCTCAGCACGGTGCTGACGATGAGCTGGGCCTCCAGCAGGAACAGGTACTGCCCGAGGCACTGGTGCGGGCCCCCGCCGAACGGGAAGTAGGAGTAGCGGTAGCGCCGCCGGGGCAACTCCGGCGCGAACCGCTCCGGGTCGAAGAGCGCCGGGTCGGTCCAGAACGTCGACATCCGCTGGGTGACGTACGGGCTGACCAGCACGGTGCCACCGGCCTTGATCCGCACCCCGCCCAGCACGTCGTCGCCGACCGCGGTGCGCGGGATCATCCAGCCGGCCGGGTAGAGCCGCAGCATCTCGTCGAGCACCATCCGGCCGTAGCGCAGCTGGGGCAGGTGCTCGCGGCCGACCCGTTCGGCGCCGACCACCTGCTCGATCTCGTCGGTCATCCGCTCGGCCACGTCGGGCCGGGACGCCAGCACCGGCCAGAGCCAGGAGAGCAGGGCGATGGTGGTCTCGGTGGCGGTGGAGAACATCGCGACCACGTCGCCGCGGATCGCGTACTCGTCGGGTTCGCTGCCGTCGGCGCGCGGCCGGCAGAGCGTGGAGATGATGTCGTCGCCGTCGGTGGGATGGGCCCGGGCCTCCCGGATGATCGGCAGCACCACCTCGTCGATGGTGCGCACCGCTTCGCGGAAGCGCCGGTCGCCGGGCATCGGCACCGCGTACGGCACGGCGGGCATCAGCAGTCGGGGAAGCATCGCGGTGGTGACGGTGTCCAGCGCGGCGCTGATCCGCAGGGCGTCGGGGACCGAGATCCGATCGGCGAAGAGCACTCGCATGGTGGTGCGCAGGACGATCCGGGTCAGCTCGGCGCCGCCGTCGATCGGGCGCCCGGCGAGGGCCGGTTCGAGCCACTCGTCGACCGCCTCGTTGATCGCCTCGGCCATCTTGTCGACGAGCGTCTCGGCCCGCTTGGCGGTGAACAACGGTTGCAGCGCGCCACGACTGGATTCCCAGATCTCACCCTCGGCGACCAGGATGGCGTCGCCGACGATGCGGCGGACCGGTCGCCAGAGCAACCCGTCGCCGTCCCGGGTGTAGTTGGCAACGTTGTCCCGCAGCACGCGTTGCAGGTGCTCAGGATGGCTGACGAGATAGGGGCGGAACGAGCCGAGGTTGAGCCGGACGACGTCGCCGTCGGCGTCCTGCGCGAAGTCGACGAGCGCGCCCAGCGGATCGCGGACCAGCGCCGGCAGAGCGCGTCGTAACGGGATTGTCCGGGGCTCGGTGCTGACAGTGGCGGGGCGCGCCTCGGACACCTGCGACATCGAACCACGTCTCCTCGTCGTCCCGGCGACCGCAGCGGTCCACTTCGGTCGGGCGGGTTGATGAAACATTCACCTTCTGGGCCGACGGAAGCATCTCACCAAACGAGGGGCACCTCCAGACTTGCGGAAGGCGCAATTTCCATCTAAGTACACGCACGCTCGTCGATGTTCTCACCATGCTCGATTCCTGAATGGATACTCAGGCACGACACCGCGCCGGGCGGGCCGACGAACCGGCGCGACGGACGAAACGGCCGCGTGCCGCCGACCCGGCCGCGGCATCGGCACCGCACGGGCGGTGTCGGGCCGGCCGGTGCGGGGTCAGTGACCCGGGACGCACCGGTACCCCCGAATCCGGGCGATGCCCGGCACCCTGTGCCAGGCTCTGTGGCATGGACGACAAGACCATCCTGAACCGGATCTCCGAGCTGGTCGACGAGGAACACAAGCTGCGTGCCGACGCCCAGGCCCACGAGTCGGGCACCGAGGGCGAGGCCAGCGAGCGACTGCGCGCCCTGGAGGAGTCCCTCGACCAGTGCTGGGACCTGCTGCGCCGCCGACGGGCCGCCCGGGAGACCCACGGCGACCCGGACGCCCAGGGCGAACGCCCCAAGCCCGAGGTGGAGCGCTACCTGCAATAGCCGACGTGGCGGGTCGGGCGGTGTGGCCGCCCGACCCGCTCCGATCAGCGCAGGCCCGCCTCGTGCAGCAGCTCTCCGGTCAACAGGCTGGGGTCCACCTGCTCGGCGGGCAGACCCCGGGCCGCGAACCAGGCGCCGACCACCCGCACATCGCGGGCCAGGAACTCCGGCCCCTGTGGGTTCGCCACCACGTCGACCACCTGCGGCAGGTCGATCACGACCAGCCGACCCCGGTGCACGAGCAGGTTGTACGGCGACAGGTCGCCGTGCGCGTAGCCGGCCCGAGCCAGCACCCTCAGCGCCTCCACCAGTTGGGCCCACAGGTCACGCAGCTCGGTCGGGTCGGGTCGCAGCTGGGCCAGCCGGGGTGCCGCCTCCCCCGATTCGGCGTCACCGACGAACTCCAGCATCAGCTCGGTGCCCCGCAACTGCACCGGGTACGGCACGGCGATCCGGTCGTGCCCGGCGCCGATCTCCCAGAGCCGGCTGAGCGCGGCGAACTCGGCCGCCGCCCACTGCCCGGCGATCATCTGCCGGCCGAACGCCGTCCGGCCGGCCATCGCCCGGTTCTCCCGGGACCGGCGCACCCGACGGCCCTCCAGGTAGCCGGCATCGCGGTGGAACAACCGGTGCTCGGGATCGCGGTAGCGTTTCACCGCGAGCAGGCAGGACCGGTCGGTGTCCGGCACGGCCCGGCGGACCAGATGGACGTCCGCCTCCTTGCCGGTCTTCAACACACCCAGCTCGGTGTCCTTGGCGGCCAACTCGGTGACCAGCCAGGCGGGGTGCGGGTGTGGCCCGTGCACGGCGTCGTCCCAGGACGACCAGCGCTCGCCGGTGTCCGGGTCGGGCTCGCTGTCCGGGTCTGCGAGCGGCTCGGTGGGCCGCCCGCGCTTCAGAAACTGCGGTTCGTCGTCGTCGAAGCGGCTCTTGCCGCGGCGGCGCTCGAGCGCCGGAAGGTCATGATCGCGCACTGTGGTGAGGTTCCCTTGGTCGAGGCTGAGATAGGCAGCTGGAAGCGACCTGCAAAGACGGCCATGACCGACCCCCTCTCCTCGACCGGGCACTCGCCCGGGATGCACCATGCGCGGACAATGCTCGTACCACCACGTCGGCCGGTCAACCGAATTACCGAGCCGCCACCCGAACGGCCGCTCGGACGCACGGCCGGCAGCGCGGAAACCCTCAGCGGGCCAGGACGGTGGCGACCGCGGCGATCAACCCGTCCACGGTGCGGCTCGGCGCGAACCGGACGTCCGACCAGGTGCGCCCCCGGTGCAGCCAGACGCTCGGCAGCCCAACGGCGGCGGCTCCGCCGATGTCCGCCTCCGGGCTGTCGCCGATCACCCACGCCCCGCGCAGCGGCATCCGGACCCGCTGGGCGGCGAGCGCGAAGATTCTCGGGTTGGGCTTGCTGACGCCGGCCTCCTCGGAGATCACCCAGTCCGCGACGTACTGGTCCAGTCCGGTCTGGCGAATCTTGGCGTCCTCGACGCGTACGGTGCCGTTGCAGACCACCACCGGCACCCAGCCGGCGTCGTCGGCGATCCGCAGCGCGCAGGCGGTCAGCGGGTCGAGCCGGGTCTGCGCCACCACCCCGTCGTGCAGCTCCTCGACCAGGTCGATCGAGGGAATGCGCAGCTCGTAGCGGTCCCGGATGGCGTCGGCGAGGTCCCAGCGGTCGGTCAGACCGTCGGCGTCGATCGAGATCAGCCAGTCGATGTCGGTGTGGGGCGCGCCGATGCTGTCCAGGAAGCGCTCACCCCAGCGGCGGAACGGCCCGGCCCGATCCAGCAGGGTGTTGTCCAGGTCCAGCAGGAGCAGTGGCACTCGGGCACCCTACGGGACCGACGTGTCCGCCAACAGATGCGGCGGGTATCGAGCTGACGAAGGGCTCAGCCAGGCATCGACAGCCGCGCGCCGCCCTGGTCCGACAGCCGATCGACGAGCATCGAGTGGGCCGCCCGGGTGGCCGCGAGCACGGCGGGATGCAGCGTCGCCACCAGCACCGCCGTGCCGTCGTCTGCCCCGCGAGCCAGCGCCCGCCCCTCGGGGTCGTAGATGGCCGCGCCGCCGTTGAACCGCCACGGGTCGACGCCGCCGACCGCGTTGGCGAAGACCACGAACATCGTGTTGTCCAGGGCACGCGCGGCGTAGTACAGGTCCCGCCGGTGCTCGGAGCCGGCCAGGTATCCGCTGGGGCACAGGTAGGCGTGTGCGCCGTCGAGGGCGGCGGCCCGGCCGTGCTCGGGGAAACAGCCGTCGTAGCAGATGCCCAGCCCGAGCCGCCAGTCGTCGACGAGCAGCGTGGCACCCCGATCGCCAGGGGTGAACAACTCCCGTTCGTCGCCCCACAACTGCTGCTTGTCGTACCCGACCCGCACCTCGCCGGTCCGGTCCACCACCAGCGCCGCGATGGTCCGCCGGCCGTCCGGGTGCCGGACGGCCGCGCCGACCAGCGCGGTGACGCCGGCCTCGCGCGCCGCCGCCCGCAGCGGGTCGAGCCGGGGATCCGCGACCATCCCGGCCGGATCGGCCGCGACGTCCGTGCCGGCCGGGTCGGCGGCGAGAACCGGCGGGTGGTACGCGCAGAGGAACAGCTCCGGCAGGACGGCCACCCGGGCACCCCCCTCGCCGGCTCGGCGGACCAGGTCGGCGGCCATGACCGCGTTGCCGGCGACGTCGCCCGGCGTGGGGGTGGCCTGGACGGTGGCCACGGTCAGCGGGGAGCTGGGCAGGGTGTGGGGCTGGGTCACGGGGGCGATGGTAATCGGCGACGTCCCAAGCCGTACGTACGGTTTGCATGCCCCGGGGTGACCTGCAACGATCGACGTGTGCCCAGAGTAAGCCAGGACCAGCTCGACGCTCGCCGGCAGGAGATCCTCGCCGCGGCCCGGGCGTGTTTCGCCCGGCTCGGCTACGAGGGAGCGACCGTACGCCGCCTCGAGGAGGCCACCGGCCTGTCCCGTGGCGCGATCTTCCACCACTTCCGCGACAAGGACTCGCTCTTCCTGGCCGTCGCCGAGGACGACGCCGCGGCGATGGTCGAGACGGTGGCCCGCAACGGTCTGGTGCAGGTGATGCGCGACCTGCTCGCCCGCGCCGTCTCCCCCGACACCACCGGCTGGCTGGGCAGCCAACTGGAGGTCTCCCGACGGCTGCGCACCGACCCGGCGTTCGCCCGGCGGTGGGCGGAGCGGTCCGCCGCGATCGCGGAGGCGACCCGGGACCGGCTGGCCCGCCAGCGCGACGCCGGGGTGCTGCGCGAGGACGTACCGATCGACGTGCTGGCCCAGTTCCTGGAACTGGCCTACGACGGCCTGGTGCTGCACCTGGCCATGGGTCGACCGGCCGGTGACCTGGGCCCGGTGCTCGACCTCGTCGAGGAGGCGGTCCGCCGCCACTGACCGCGCGCACACCGGTCGGACACCCGTGGCGAGGCTGCTCCACAATGGGGCCGCCGATCCCTCCGGTGACAGGAGCAGTCGATGAACGTCCACGCCGCGTCCGGCGACACCTGGGGCATCTCCGGCCCGACCTTCCTCCGGTACTACATCGCGGCGGCCATCCTGGTGGTGGCGATCGCGGCGTACTACCGGATCCGCCTGCTGACCGCCCCGGCGCACAACACCCTCGATCCACTCGGACCACAGCAGGTCGCGTACCTCAACGGTGGTCCTCAGCTCGCTGTGCACGCGGCGTTGGGCGGGCTGCGCGGCAGCGGCGCGGTCGGCGTACGACCGGACCGTCGGCTGACCACCGGCGGTGCCCCGCCGACCGGGCTCACCCCACTGGACCAGGCCATCCACTGGGCCGCCCACCAGCACTCCCGGGTCCGGGACCTGCCGCGGGACGAGCGCGTACGCACCGCGCTGGACCAGATCCGCAACGGCCTGGAGCAGCGCGGCCTGCTCACCGACGACGCGCAGCGCGCCCGTGCCCGCTTCTGGTCCATGATCCTGTTCGCCCTGCTGGGCCTCGGTGTACTCCGGTTGGTCTCCGGCCTGTTCAGCGGTCGCCCGGTGGGTTACCTGCTGCTGACCCTGGTTCCGCTGCTGACCATCACGCTGGTGCTGCGCCGGGCACCCATGCTCACCCGGGCCGGTCGCACCGCCCTACGCTCCGTCCGCCGCGAACACACCCACCTCGCGCCGGCCTCCGCGCCCGCCTACGCCACCTACGGATTGGCCGGCGCGGCGATGGGCGTGGCCCTGTTCGGCACCGCCTCACTCTGGGCGCTCGACCCGGGCTTCGCCGAGCAGGCCGAGATTCAGCGCCAGGCCGCCTCCGGCGGCGGCTGGACGGGCGGCTCCGACGGGTCCTCCGGCGGCGGGGACAGCTCCGGCGGGGACGGCGGCAGCTCCTGCGGCGGTGGAGGCGGCGGATGCGGGGGCGGCGGCGGGTGCGGCGGATGACCGGCCCGTCCGGGGTCGGCATCGGCTGGCGTCCGGAGATCGCCGGCTTCGTGGCCGAGCTGCCCGGCCTGCGCTTCGTCGAGGTGGTGGCCGAGGGGGTGCCCGCCTCCGGGCCGCTCCCGCCCGGTCTGACGCAGCTACGGGACCGCGCGGTGACCGTCGTACCGCACGGGGTGCGGCTCTCCCTCGGCGGCGCCGAGCCGGTCGACCCGGCCCGGGTCGCCCACCTGGCCGCTGTGGCGCAACGCCTGGACGCCCCGCTGGTCAGCGAGCACATCGCGTTCGTCCGGGCCGGCGGCTTGGAGGCCGGCCACCTGCTGCCGCTGCCGCGCAGCCGGGAAGCCGTCGACGCGGTCTGCGCCAACGTGGCCCGGGCGCAGGCCGAGCTTCCGGTGCCGATCGCGTTGGAGCCGATCGCCGCGTTGCTCGACTGGCCCGACGACGAGCTGGACGAGGCGGACTTCCTCACCGAGATCCTCGACCGGACCGGGGCACTGCTGCTGCTGGACGTGGCCAACGTGCACGCCAACGCTCGCAACCGGGGCGCCGACCCGCTGGCGTTGCTGGACCGCCTGCCGCTGGAGCGGGTCGCGTACGCCCACGTGGCCGGCGGCTCGGAGCGCGGCGGTTTCTACCACGACACCCACACCGACCCGGTGCCGGCGGCGGTGCTGGAGCTGGTCGGCGCGCTCTGCGCCCGGCGGCGACCGCCGGCGCTGCTGCTGGAGCGCGACGGCCACTATCCGCCGGCCGCCGAACTCCGCGCCGAACTGGACGCCCTGGCCTCCGCTGCGGGCTTCCCGGCCGTGACATGACGGGCACACCCGAGGGCGGCTCCGCGCCGGCGCCCCGGGCCGGGCTGGCCGAGCGGCAGGCGGAACTGGTCGCGGCGCTGGTCGCTGGGGGTGAGCCACCGGCGGGGTTCGCGCCGGGACCGCTGGCCGCCACCCGCGCGGCCCTGCTGCGCAAGCGGGCCGGCGAGGTGGCCCGGCACTGGCCACTGCTCGCCGCCGGCCTCGGTGCCAGGTGGCCGACCACCTTCGCCGAGTGGGCCGCCCGGCGACCCACCGCCGGATCGCTGCGCGACGGTTGGGACCTGGCCCGGGCGCTGCACGACCGGCACGCGCTCCCCCCGGCGGCCGCCGAGGAGTTGGCCGTCCGGGAGGCACGCCTGCGCTACGACGGGGTTCGGGCGCCGCGTCCGCGCCGGGTGCCGGCGGTGGGCCGTGCCGGCGGCGCCGTCGCGGTGCAGATCGCCGGCCGGGTACGCCTGCTGCGCCCCGCCCCACGGGTACCCACCCGTGCTGGCGACGGCGTACCGGATGCGGCAGGATCGGAGTTATGGATCTCGGACTGACCGACCGCGTGTACGTCCTCACCGGCGCCTCCCGCGGCCTGGGTTACGCGACCGCGCAGTGCCTGGTCGCCGATGGTGCGCGGGTGGTGCTCTCGGCCCGGGACCCGGACGCGGTGGCCGCCGCCGCGCAGCAACTGGGTGGCCCGGAGCACGCCGTCGGACTGACCGCCGACCTGGCCGACCCCGAGACCCCGGAGCAGCTCGTCGCCGCCGCGCAGGAGCATTTCGGCCGGCTCGACGGCGCGCTGATCTCGGTCGGTGGGCCACCGCCGGGCAACGCCGCAGCGGTCACCGACGAGCAGTGGCGGCTCTCCTTCGAGACCGTTTTCCTGGGCACCATCCGCGCCGTACGCACGGTCGCCAACGCCCTGCCCGAGGGCGGCGCGATCGGGCTGGTGCTCTCCACCTCGGCGCGTGGCCCGGTGCCCGGTCTCGGCATCTCCAACGGTCTGCGGCCCGGCCTGGTCGGGGCCGCCAAGGACATCGCCGACGACTACGGCCCGCGCGGGGTCCGGGTGGTCGGCCTGCTGCCCGGCCGGATCATGACCGATCGCAACCGGGAGCTGTTCGGAGCGACCGGCGACCCGGAGCGGGCCCGCGCCGAGGCGGAGGCCGGCATCCCGCTGCGCCGCGTCGGCGACCCGGCCGAATTCGGCCGGGTGGCCGCGTTCGTGCTCTCCCCCGCCGCGAGCTACCTCACCGGGATCACCCTGCCGGTCGACGGCGGCGCGCTGCGCGGGCTGTGACCCCCGACGGAGCCCGACCCGCCCGTGCCGTGACGCCGCCCGGGACGACCCGGCCGACCCGGGCGGACCTGGCGGCGGCTGCGGACCGGACCATTCCCGACGTGCTCGCGCCGGGGCTGGCGGTGCTCTTCGTCGGCATCAACCCGGGCCTGTGGTCGGCGGCAACGGGATGGCATTTCGCTCGACCCGGCAACCGGTTCTGGCCCGCCCTGCACCGGGGCGGGTTCACCCCCCGGCTGCTGCACCCCAGCGAACAGGACGAGCTGCCCGCGCTCGGGCTCGGCATCACCAACATGGCCGCCCGGGCCAGCGCCCGCGCGGACGAACTGAGCACCGAGGAACTCCTCGACGGCGCGGCGATCCTGACCGGCAAGGTGGCCCGGTACCGGCCGCGCTGGGTGGCCGTGGTGGGGGTGACCGCGTACCGGATCGGTTTTCAGCGGCCGAAGGCCACCTTCGGGCCGCAGCCGGAGTCGCTGGCCGGCGCCCGCCTGTGGGTGCTGCCCAACCCCAGCGGCCTGAACGCGCACTTCACCCCGGTCACGCTGGGCCTGGCGTTCGCCGAGTTGCGAACGGCAACCGACCTACCGGCCCTGTGATGGACGCGGCCGTCAGTTGGCGGCGGCGGGCGGCAGCACCTCGTCGGCGCGGTAGGTGCCCAGCGGCATGACCACCGGCTCGGGGCCGGTCGCGTCGACGAACGGGGTGGGCGAGTCGGCGACAGCGAACTGGGTGCGGTACAGCTCGGCGTAGAGCCCGCCGACCGCGACCAACTCCTCGTGCCGCCCCCGCTCGACGATCCGTCCACCGTCCAGGACCAGGATCTGGTCGGCGTCGCGCACTGTGGAGAGCCGGTGCGCGATCACCAGGGCGGTACGCCCGGCCAGCGCCACCGACAGCGCACGCTGCACCGCCGCCTCGCTCTCCGAATCCAGGTGTGCGGTCGCCTCGTCGAGGATCACGATCGACGGTGCCTTGAGCAGCAGCCGCGCGATCGCGATGCGTTGCTTCTCGCCGCCGGAGAACCGGTAGCCGCGCTCCCCCACTGTGGTGTCCAGACCGTCGGGGAGCGACCGGACCAGATCGGCCACCTGGGCGCCGGCCAGGGCGGCCCAGATCTCGTCGTCGGTGGCGTCCGGCTTGGCGTAGCGAAGGTTCTCGGCGATCGTCTCGTGGAACAGGTGCGAATCCTGAGTGACCACACCGATCTCGTCGCGCAGGGAGGCGAGCGTCGCGTCGCGCACGTCCACCCCGCCGACGAGCACCTGCCCGTCGCTGACGTCGTAGATCCGGGAGATGAGCATCGACAGCGTCGACTTGCCCGCCCCGGACGGGCCGACCAGCGCGACCATCTGCCCCGGCTCGACGCTGAACGAGACCCCCTTGAGCACCGGCTCGTTGACGGTCCGGTCGAGCGTGGCGACCTCCTCCAGGGAGGCGAGGGAGATCTCGGCGGCGCTCGGGTAGCGGAAACGCACGTCGCGGAAGTCGACCCGGCCGGCGCCCAGGGGCACCGGCACCGCGTCGGGCTTCTCCACGATGCCCGGCTTGAGGTCGAGCACCTCGAAGACCCGGTCGAAGGAGACCAGCGCGCTCATCACGTCCACGCGGACGTTGGAGAGTGCCGTGAGCGGCCCGTACAGGCGGGTGAGCAGCAGCGCGAGCGTCACCACGGTGCCGGCGCTGACGCCGCCGGTCACCGCGAGCCAGCCGCCGAGACCGTAGGTCAGCGCCTGTGCCAGTGAGGCGACGAGCAGCATCGCCACGAAGAACGTGCGGGAGTACATCGCGGACTGGATGCCGATGTCGCGGACCCGCTCGGCCCGGTCGGCGAACCTGCGGGCCTCGATCTCGGGCTGGCCGAAGAGCTTCACCAGCAGCGCACCGGCCACCCCGAACCGCTCGGTCATCGTCGCGTTCATCTTGGCGTCGAGGTTGTACGCCTCGCGGGTGATGTCCGCCAGCCGTCGACCGACCCGACGGGCCGGAATGATGAAGATCGGAAGCAGCACCAGTGAGAGCGCGGTGATCTGCCAGGAGAGGGTGAACATCACCGCCGCGGTGAGCACCAACTGGATGACGTTGCTGACCACACCGGACAGGGTGGAGGTGAACGCCCGCTGGGCGCCGAGCACGTCGTTGTTGAGCCTGCTGACCAGGGCGCCGGTCTGGGTACGGGTGAAGAACTGCAACGGCATCCGCTGCACGTGGTCGTAGACCCGGGTGCGCAGGTTGAAGATGATGCCCTCGCCGATACGGGCGGAATACCACCGTTGGGCCAGCGACAGCAGCGCGTCGGCGACCGCCAGCGCGGCGATGAACAGGGCCAGCCGCACCACGAGCCGGCCGGCCTCGGTGCCGCCCCGGTTGATCGCGTTGATCACGTCACCGGCGAGCACCGGAGTGGCCACGCCGATGATGGCGGCCAGCACCACGGTGGCCAGGAAGACGATGATGTCGCGCCGGTAGGGCTGGGCGAAAGCGACGATGCGACGGGCCACCCCGCGCTTGAGCCGGTGGGTGGAGACCTCGTCGCGGTTGCGCATCGACCGGAGCATGCTCCACCCGGCCATGCCACCGCCGGACATCGGGTTGGACATCGCTCACCTCCGGGTTGCCGGGCGGACCGCACCGTCAGGTCAATTCTCCCGACGAGTGTGACAACCTCGGTCGTAACCCGGATCTTCCCGTGCGGTCCTTACCTATTCTCCCCTGCCGGCAAGGTCACGCAGCCGACGGGTCTGTGCCTCCCGCTCGGCGCGCTGCTGGTCGGCGTGCGACCGCCCGCCGGCACCGGCGAGCAACGCCTTGATCTCCACCACCGCGTCGCGGGCCCCGGAGAGCAGGCCGGCGGTCAGGTCCCGCACCGCGCCGTCCAGCTCGGCCGGGGGCACGACAAGGGTGGCCAGCCCGATCCGATCCGCCTCGGCGGCGTCCAACCGGCGGCCGGTCGCACAGATCTCCAACGCCCGCGAATATCCGACCAACTCGACGAGGCGTTTCGTGCCGGCCAGGTCGGGCACCAGGCCGAGGGTCACCTCGGCCATCGACAGCTTCGCGTCCGCGGACAGCACTCGCAGGTCACAGGCGAGCGCGAGCTGGAAGCCGGCACCGATCGCGTGGCCCTGTACGGCCGCGACGGAGACGACATCCGGCCGGTGCAGCCAGGTGAAACCGGCCTGGAACTCCGCGATGCGCTCGGCGCACTCCTGCTCGGGCAGTGTGGCCAGCTCAGCGAAGGACCCCGGGCCGGAAGCGCCCGCCACCGCGAGATCGAGGCCGGCCGAGAACGCGCGACCCTCGCCGCGGACCACCACCACCCGCACGTCGCCGGGAAGGTCGCGGGAGAAGTCGCTCATCGCCTGCCACATCGCGGGCGTCTGGGCATTGAGCACGTCGGGCCGGCACAACGTCACCGTGGCGACCGGCCCGTCGCAAGTCAGCCGAACCCCGGTCGCCTCGGCGGTCACCGGACGTCCCGGGGCGCGGCGCTGGTGCACGACGCTGAGGGGCGGGTCACGCCTTCTTGCGGCGCCGGGCGCCACCGCGCTGACGCAGCTGCACGCCGGACTCGGTGAGCACTCGGTGGATGAACCCGTAGGAACGGCCGGTCGAGGCCGCCAACGCGCGGATGCTCTCCCCCGAGGTGTACCGCTTTACCAGGTCCTTGGCGAGCGTCTGACGCTCGGCTCCGACGATCCGGCGACCCTTCTCAGTGCTGGTGGCTGTGCCAGTGGCTGCCATGCTGTGTCCTCACGTCCCAGACTGTGCGGTTCGGATACGGTCCCACCTATTAGACCGCCTCGAACGATCATGCGCCAGATATCAACTCTTCGCCAACCGACACGCTATGCAATGTCAGCTTCCCGATAGAGTGATCCTGGCGATCCGGCCCGCCGCGGCATCCGGGCGTACCACCGCCGGAAGCTGGCGGCTGCCGGCGGCCCGTAGCCTTCGGTCGTGATCGACCTGTTGAGCACCGCCGGCGCGGCGGCCGTGGTCTTCGCCGCCACCGACATCGACGACATCGTCATCCTGACGCTGTTCTTCGTCGCGGCCCGCACGACCGGCCAGCCCCGCACCTGGGAGATTGTCGCCGGGCAATACCTCGGCATCGGCGCGCTCGCGTTGGCCAGCGCGGTGGTCGCGGGTGGACTTCTGGTGGTGCCCGACCCGTGGACGGGGCTGCTCGGCCTGCTGCCGATCGCGCTCGGCGTACGCGCGCTGCGGAGTTCGGGCGACGACGAGGCACCGGCGGTCGTCACCGGAGCGCTCGGCGTGGCCGGGGTGACGATCGCGAACGGCGCCGACAACGTCGCTGTCTACGTACCCGTGTTCCGGGCCCTCGGTGTGGCCGACAGCGCGGTGTTCCTGCTGGTCTTCGTGCTGCTGATCGCGCTCTGGTGCGTGGCCGGGGCCTGGCTGGGCGGGCACCGGAGGGTGGTCGGGCTGGTCGAGCGCGCTGGCGCCTGGCTGGTGCCGACGGTCTTCATCGCCATCGGGCTGGTGATCCTGGTCAGCTCCGGCGTGCTCGGCCGACTGGTCGACCTGCTCGGCTGAGAGCTGGCCGAGCAGCCTCGGTCAGGCCAGCTCGACCAGTTCGAGCAGGTCGTCGCTCCACGCGTCCTCGTCGCCGTCGGGCAGCAGGATGGCCCGGTCCGGCTTGAGCGCCAGCACCGCACCCGGGTCGTGGGTGACCAGGACGATCGCGCCCGGGTAGTTGGCGATGGCGTCCAGCACCTGCTCCCGGCTGACCGGGTCGAGGTTGTTCGTCGGCTCGTCGAGCAACAGCACGTTGGCGCCGGAACAGACCAGAGTGGACAGGGCCAGTCGGGTCTTCTCGCCGCCGGAGAGCACGCCGGCCGGCTTGTTCACGTCGTCACCGGAGAAGAGGAACGCGCCAAGGATCTTGCGCAGGTCGGTGTCGGACTGCTCGACGGCGGCGGCGCGCATGTTCTCCAGCACCGTCCGCTCCACGTCCAGCGTCTCGTGCTCCTGGGCGTAGTAGCCCAGCCGCAGGCCGTGCCCCGCGTGCACCTCGCCGGTGTCCGGGCTGAGCAGCCCGCCGAGCATCCGCAGCAGGGTCGTCTTGCCGGCGCCGTTGAGCCCGAGGATGGCCACCCGGGAGCCCCGGTCCACCGCCACGTTGACGTCGGTGAAGATCTCCAGTGAGCCGTACGACTTGGAGAGGCCGGTCGCCGTGAGCGGGGTCTTGCCGCACGGCGCGGGGCTGGGGAAACGCACCTTGGCCACCCGGTCGGCGACCCGCACCTCCTCCAGGCCGGAGATCAGCTTCTCGGCACGGCGGGCCATGTTCTGCGCGGCCACGGTCTTGGTGGCCTTGGCCCTCATCTTGTCGGCCTGCGCCATCAGCGCGCCGGCCTTCTTCTCCGCGTTGGCCCGCTCCCGGCGGCGGCGCCGCTCGTCGGTCTCGCGCGCCTCCAGGTACGCCTTCCAACCCAGGTTGTACACGTCGATGACCGACCGGGTGGCGTCGAGGAACCAGACCTTGTTGACCACCGACTCCAGCAACGCGCCGTCGTGGGAGATCACGATCAGGCCGCCCTTGTGGTTGGCGAGGAAGCCCCGCAACCAGGTGATCGAGTCGGCGTCGAGGTGGTTGGTGGGCTCGTCGAGCAGCAGGATGCCGCCGCCGTTCTCGCCCGCGTCGCGGAACAGGATCCGGGCCAGCTCGATGCGGCGACGCTGACCACCGGACAGGGTGCCGATGGTCTGCGCGAGCGCCCGGTCCGGTAGGCCGAGGTTGGCGCAGATGCGCGCGGCCTCGGCCTCGGCGGCGTACCCGCCGAGGGCGGCGAACTGGTCCTCCAGCGCGCCGTACCGACGGACCAGCTTGTCGTTGGCGTCTTCGGCGAGGCGGGCCTCGACCTCCTGCATCTGCGCCATCAGCACGTCCAGGCCGCGGGCGGAGAGCACCCGGTCGCGGCCGGTGACCTCCAGGTCACCCGTGCGCGGGTCCTGTGGCAGGTAGCCGATGGCGCTGCGCTGGTCGATCTGGCCGCCGTACGGCTGCCCCTCGCCGGCGAGCACCTTCAGCGTGGTGGTCTTGCCGGCGCCGTTGCGACCGACCAGGCCGATCCGATCACCGGGCTGCACGCGCAGGGTGGTGTCGGACAGCAGGATCCGGGAACCGGCACGCAGTTCCAGGCCGGTGGCAGTGATCATGTTTGCGGGCTCGCTCTCGGGGTTTGGAAGGCTGACTCGGGGCACGCGAAACGGCCGGCGGGCTCAAGGGGCCCGACGGCGCGGGGCGGTTCAGCCTTCGCAGCGCAGCACCTGACAAGTGTACCGGGCGCCGCAGGACGGCCCGCCCGGATTACCGATCAAGATCATCGGGTATCGGAACGCCTGTCCGGACCCCGTCCGGCACTCGATGGACGAAACGACACACAAACGACACTCACCGGCATACGGCGATCGGGGTCACGCATGGAACTCAACGAGCGGGCCGAGCTCGACACCTCCCAGGCCAACGACCTGGGCCGGGGTAGCGGCGGGTCAGGCGGCGGCTTCGGCATCCCCATCCCCGGCGGCGGCGGCCGGGGCGGCATCATCGGAATCGTGGTGGCCGTTCTCGTCGCCCTGCTCGGCGGCGGGTTCGGTCTCAACGCCATGACCAACGGCGACGAGGGCGGTCAGGCCGGCGGCACCGACCTGGAGCAGTTGTGCTCCACCGCGAACCCCGAGCGTCTCGACGACGCACGCTGCCGCAACCTGCTCTACGTCAACAGCATCCAGGACTACTGGAAGAAGGCGTACCCCGAACTGGGCAGAAGCGACTACGAGGTCACCACCACCAACTTCTTCCAGGCGGCCGTGAACACCGGCTGCGGGCAGGCCGACTCGGGTGTCGGCCCGTTCTACTGCCCCGCAGACCGGAAGGTGTACATCGACCTGAGCTTCTACGACGAGCTGGCCTCCCGGTTCGGCGCCAAGGGTGAGTTCGCCCAGCCGTACGTGCTCGCCCACGAGTACGGCCACCACGTCCAGAACCTGCTCGGCACCAACGCGAAGGCCGGCCAGGGCGACCAGAGCGGGCCTCGCTCGGCCTCCGTGCGGCTGGAGTTGCAGGCCGACTGCTACGCCGGCGCCTGGGCCCGGCACGCCACCGAGAGCAAGGACAAGACCGGCCAGCAGCCGTTGTTCAAGTCCATCACCGAGGCCGACATCAGCCAGGCCATCGACGCCGCCGAGGCGATCGGCGACGACAGCATCCAGGAGCGCTCCGGCGGGCGGGTCAACCCCGACCAGTTCACCCACGGCACGTCCGAGCAGCGCAAGCGCTGGTTCAACCAGGGCTACGACCGCGGCGACCCGAAGACCTGCGACACCTTCGGCACCGACCAGCTCTGACATCCGCTCCGAGATCGTGGCAGGCCCATCGGCGGGCCTGCCACGATCGTCATTCCTGCCGAAGCTCCCAGGTCAGGTCAGCCGCGAGACCTGGTAGTGGCCGATGAGCCAGTCGTCGTCGACCCGCCTCAGGAGCACGCCGAGGTTGACGGTCAGGGCCGGCCGGTCGGTGAAGCCGAACTCCACCTCCAGGTAGCCGAGGACCACGTCGTCGGCGAGACGGCGGATCTCCCGGATGTCGTACGCGGCGGTCAGGCCGAGCGGCTGTCCGGCGTAGTACGCGGCGACGCCGGCAGGACCGACCGTGTACGGCTGCAACCCCTGAAAGATCGCGTCTTCGGTGAAGCACGCCGCGACCCGATCGGGCTCGTGGGCGTCGACCGCCGATTTCCACCGGTCGAGGACGGTACGCAGAATCTGCGCCTCGGACATGATGATCTCCCTGCTGGACGGACGTGCCCCGTTGCGTGCCTGTCGAGCTGCCCCAGGTGCGAGGCGACCCCCTCCAGGCTCAGCGAGGCGGCTGACCCGGGTCGTTCGGGTGCGGCGTCAACGGCGTCACGGTCTCGCGCCGCCAGGCGCGCAGTGGCATCGACGCGAGCACGGCTTCCAGCTCATCGGCGTCGGCGGCCTGGAAGAGCCCCCACGTACGCCACTCCCCCGGCGCCAGCGGCGGCCGCCACAGCCGCAGGAGACTGCCCTGGGCCGTCAGCTCGGCCGAACGCGCCGCCTCTCGCGCGCGCATGTCGGCGACGCCGTCCTCCGATGTTCCCTGCGGCACCGTCGTCACCATGTCAACCAGAAACTCCACGCGCCCATCCTCCGGCGGCCAGCCCGGCAGCACGCCGCGAACCCCGTTTTGCGTGGCGATCGTCTCCCCCACCGACACCGCCGCCAGTGAAGGCCGAGGTCAGTCGGGGTCGCGCACCAGGATCCGGACCGCCCGGGCCGCACCCACCGCCGCGACCAGCACCGCGTGCCGGGGCTCCGGCACGTCCAGCAGCCGCTCCGCCCGCAACGGCACGAGCGGGGCCAACCGCCGGTCGGCCAGCACCCCGTCCACCGCCCGCCGGTCACCGCCGCAGACCAGCGCGGCGAGCGTCGCCGCCTGCGGCAACAGCAGCCGTACGGCCAGGTCCGCCGCATCACCCAGCGCAGCCTTCGCCTGGTTGTCACGCCGACGGGCGAACCGGTGCTGCGACCATCCCCCCGCAGCGGTGCGCCCCTGCACGTACCGGGTGTCCACCTTGGAGACGACGAGGTCGCCGCCCTCGGCCACCCCGAGCGCCACAGCGCCCTTGCGGGCCAGCAGCAGGCCGATCCGGCGAGGCATGACGGCGGAGGCCACGAACCCGGCCACATCCGCGCCGACCGGGGCACCCGGTGGGGCGTACAGCTCAGCGGTTGCCCCGTCCGGGGCGGCGAGCAGTAGGCCGTACTCCTGGGCGCTGGTGGTGGGCGGGCCGTGCCGGTCGGCGAAGCCCTCGACCCAGCGGCCGACGCGGGCCGGGTCCACCTCGACCCACCGGCCTCCGCCGGCTGCGGGTCGACTGGTCACCGCCCGACCGTACGGCACAGCGAACCCACCCGCGACCCCGGGCGGCCCCGGGCCTGGCCCGCGACCGGGCGACACCGTCGCCCCGTCGCGGTCGGGTGGTTCAGCCGTCGGATGGCTGCCGTGACCGTTCAGCCTGGCAGTAGCGCGGCCACCGCCAGCGCGGCGATCAGCGCGCTGGAGACCAGGCCGGTGACCAGCCGGCCACGCGGCCCGGTCAACGCCCGGCCGACCACGGTGCCACCGCCGGCAATGACCAGTTGCCAACTCGCCGACGCCAGGAACACCCCGGCCACGAAGAGCGCCACCGGGACCACACCCGAATCGGCCGTGTTCCGGCGGCCGAGCACCAGCGCGGTGAAGTAGAGCACCGTCATCGGGTTCAGCAGGGTCAACCCGAGCAGCGCCGCGTAGGCCCGCCCCGGAGTGCTCATACCCCCACCGTCGCGTGTCGTCAGCGACCGCTGCGAGCGGTGCGCGGACCATGTCCGCCACAGGCCGTGCCCGGCAAGACCCAGCAGGACCACGGCGGCGACCACCCGCAGTGGCCCGGCGACCGGCCCGATGATTCCGGCCAGGCCGGCCCCGCCGAGCACGGCCACCACCGCGTAGAGCCCGTCAGCCGTCGCCACCGCGAGCGCTGCGGCCGCACCAACCCGAAACGAGGTGCGGGCGCTGAGCCCCAGAATGAGAATCGCGATCGCGCCGACCGGAATGGCGACGCCGTAGCCGGCCACGAGACCGGCGAGGAACGCCCCGGTCATGGACGTCGGTGGCGGGTCGAGGTCCGTCCCCGGAGCGGCCGCTGTCGACGCACGGCAGTGGCCGCACGGACAGGAACCTGCTTCGGGTACGCCTCAATCACACGTGCATCCTCCGCGCCGGACCCGCGCCCCCGCCACCGATTTTCCCCGCGCCCCGCGCCCCGCGCCCCGCGCCCCGCGCCCCGCGCCCCGCGCCCCGCGCCCCGCGCCCCGCGCCAAGATCGTGCTCAAAGCAGGATGTAGTGGCCTCGGCGACGCACCGAGGCCACTACATCAATGATCGAGCGTGATCTTGGGTTGTTCGGGGGTCGGCCGACCGGGCAGAGCCGAACTTCAGGCGGTCACCGAGGGTCGCGACCGAGGTAGGAGAGCAGGGCGGCGACCTCGTCGGCCTCCGAAGCGGGGTCGATCGCCGGGGCGTACGCGCCGTAGGCCCGCAGCGGCTCGACGATCTGCCGGGCCACCACCAGCAGGGGGCGGGCCAGTTCGGCGCCGAGCGGGGACGGCTGACCGGTGGCCACCGCGATGTCCCAGGCGTGCACTGCCGCGTCCAGGGCGCACGCTACGGCGCCGACCTCGGCCGGCAGCTTGCCCTGGGGCAGCGGCGTGGGCACCTCCGGGGCGTCGTCGGCGACGCTCTTCCAGGCCCGGGCGGACGCGTCGAGGGCAGCGCGCAGGTCGGCAAGTTTGTCGCCGTCAATCCGACCGGAGGGTGCGAACGGGTCCTCCGTCGGCCCCGGACCGCCGTTGATCGCCGACGCGAAGGCGAACTGGTCGCCGGTCGCGTGCTGGAGCACCTGGGTGACGTTCCACCGCTCGCACGGGGTGGGCCGCTCCCAGGCGTCGGCCGGAACCCCCTCGACGGTCGTCCGAAGCGCCTCGTGCGCCTGCTCGAGCACGATCCGCCACTGCCCCGCTGCCATCTCGCTCATCGTCCTGCCCTCTCTGCCGGCTTTCAGCGAGCTTCCCCACCCGCCTCCGGAGCGGAATATTCCGCTCCGTTCGATAAACTCAGCTTAGCAGACCGGAACGATCCGTTCCACTATTTTCCCGCGCGGGCCTGGAACGCGTCGAGCGCGGTACCCGGACGGGTACCGCGCTCGACGAAGTGGATCGTGTCAGACGTTGAAGCCGAGGGAACGGAGCTGGTCCCGACCCTCGTCAGTGATCTTGTCCGGGCCCCACGGCGGGAGCCACACCCAGTTGATCCTGATGTCGTTGACCAGGCCGCCGCCGGGGCCGGTGGTCAACGCCTGCCGGGTCTGGTCCTCGATGACGTCGGTCAGCGGGCAGGCCGCCGAGGTGAGCGTCATGTCCAGGGTGGCGACGTTCTCGTCGTCGACGTGGACGCCGTACACGAGGCCGAGGTCGACCACGTTGATGCCGAGCTCCGGGTCGACGACGTCCTTCATCGCCTCCTCGATGTCGGCGATCATCGCCTTGGTGACGCCGCCCGCGGGAGCGGCGGCGTCAACGGTGCCGCCGGTCGTCGCGGCGTCGGTCTGCGGCTCCACGGTGGTGTCACCGGCCTCCGGCGTCGCCTCAGTAGCGGTGTTCTCGCTCATGCCGTCCCTCCGCATCGCTGCGTGATGCCACAAGGCACCACTGTGTCATTCGCTCGCTGACGCTGGCTCACGCCTTCACCTCCGGGCTCACACCCACACCGGCGCGTGCCGCGGCGTCCTTGAACGCCATCCACGGCAGCAGCGCGCACTTGACCCGGGCGGGGTAACGGGCCACACCCGCGAAAGCCACCCCGTCACCGAGCACGTCCTCGTCCGGCGTGACCTGGCCACGTCCGGACATCAACTCCACGAACGCCTCGTGCACCTCGAATGCTTCCCCGGCGCCCCGGCCACGCAGCAACTCGTGCAGCACACTCGCCGATGCCTGGCTGATCGAGCAGCCCATCCCGTCGTACGAGATGTCGTGCAGCACCGTGCCGTCGGTGGCCACCCGGACGGTGACCTCGTCACCGCAGGTGGGGTTGACGTGGTGCGCCTCCGCGACCTGGTCGCCCGGGTCGTCGGCATCGCGCAGGCCACGCCCGTGCGGGCGCTTGTAGTGGTCCAGGATGATCTCCTGGTAGAGCTGGTCGAGCTGCATCAGTCGAACACCTTCCGCACCTGCTCCAGACCGGCCACCAGAGCGTCGATCTCCTCGGTGGTGGTGTAGAGGTAGAACGAGGCCCGGGTCATGGCCGGGACGCCGAACCGGCTGCACACCGGCTTGGCACAGTGGTGGCCCACCCGCACCTGCACGCCGAGCGAGTCGAGCACCTGACCCACGTCGTGCGGGTGCACGTCACCGAGTGCGAACGAGATGGTGCCGCCCCGGCCCACCGGCACGGTCGGACCGAAGATCCGCAGGTCCGGCACCGAGCCGAGAGCTTCCAGCGCGTACGCCGTCAGCTCCTTCTCGTGCCACTGGATGGCCTGCATCCCGATGCCGGTCAGGTAGTCGACCGCCGCACCGAGCGCGACCGCCTCGGCGATCGGCGGCGTGCCCGCCTCGAAGCGGGCCGGCGGCGCGGCGAACGTCGAGCGGGCCATGGTGACCGTCTCGATCATCGAGCCGCCGCCGAAGACCGGCGGCATGGCCGCCAGCAGCTCACCCCGGCCCCAGAGCACACCGATGCCGGTCGGACCGCACATCTTGTGGCCGGTGAAGACGATGTAGTCGGCGTCCAGGTCGACCACGTCGATGGGCAGGTGCGGCACCGACTGCGAGCAGTCCAGCAACAGCAGCGCACCCACCTCGCGGACCCGCGCGGTGATCCGGGAGGTGGCGTTGACAGTGCCGAGGATGTTGGACATGTGCACCAGCGAGACGATCTTCGTCCGTTCGGTGACCAGATCCTCCAGGCCCGACTCGTCCAACCGCCCCTGGTCGGTGACCGGGAACCAGCGCAGGGTCGCGCCGGTCCGCTCACAGAGCAACTGCCACGGGACGATGTTCGAGTGGTGCTCCATCTCGGAGATCACCACCTCGTCGCCCGGACCGAGCCGGAAACGGGGATCGGCGTCCGGGCGCAGCGAGGCGTTCGAGAAGGCGTACGCCACGATGTTGATCGCCTCGGTGGAGTTCTTCGTGAACACCACCTCGTCGGTGCTCGGCGCGTTGATGAACGCGGCAATCTTCGCCCGCGCCCCCTCGTACGCCTCGGTGGCCTCGGTGCCCAGGGTATGCACCGAGCGCGACACGTTGGCGTTGTGCCGCGCGTAGTGCTCGTCGAGCACGTCGAGCACCTGGCGCGGTTTGTGCGAGGTGTTGGCGCTGTCGAGGTAGACCAGCGGGTGCCCGTTGATGTCCCGACCGAGGATCGGGAAGTCGGCGCGCACCCGGGCCACGTCGAAACGCGGCACGTCGTCGTACTGCGGCATCCCCGAGGGGATCGCGATGCTGGTCATCTCGGCAGCGCCTCTCCCGCTCAGGCCTTGGCCGTGCCGGCCCCGGCGGCGTACCGCTCGTAGCCCTCGGCCTCGAGCTTGTCGGCCAGCTCCGAGCCGCCCTGCTCGACGATCCGGCCGGCCACGAAGACGTGCACGAAGTCCGGCTTGATGTAGCGCAGGATCCGGGTGTAGTGGGTGATCAGCAGCACGCCGGTGTCACCGGTGTCGCGGACCCGGTTGACGCCCTCGCTGACCACGCGCAGCGCGTCCACGTCGAGACCGGAGTCGGTCTCGTCGAGGATCGCGATCTTCGGCTTGAGCAGCTCCAGCTGGACGATCTCGTGCCGCTTCTTCTCACCACCGGAGAAGCCCTCGTTGACGTTGCGCTGGGCGAACGCCGGGTCCATCTGGAGGCGCTCCATCGCACCGCGCAGCTCGCCGCCCCAGGTACGGAGCTTCGGCGCCTCGCCGTCGATGGCGGTCTTGGCGGTCCGCAGGAAGTTCGCCACCGAGACGCCGGGCACCTCGACCGGGTACTGCATGGCCAGGAAGAGGCCGGCGCGGGCGCGCTCGTCGACCGTCATGGCCAGCACGTCCTCGCCGTCGAGGGTCACCGTGCCACCGGTGATCTCGTACTTGGGGTGACCGGCGATCGAGTACGCCAGGGTGGACTTGCCGGAACCGTTCGGGCCCATGATCGCGTGGGTCTCGCCCGACTTCACGGTCAGGTCGACACCGGCCAGGATCGGCTTGAGCTCACCCTCGGGCAGCTTGACCGACACCTTCAGGTCGCGGATCTCCAGGGTGCTCATTATCGGGTCACTCCATTACTCGGCGTCAGGCTGAGGTAGATGTCGCCGTCGCGGACTTCGACGGGGTAGACGGGGACGGGTTCGGTGGCGGGCAGGCCGGTCGGCTCGCCGGTGCGCAGGTCGAAGCGCGAGCCGTGCAGCCAGCACTCGAGCGTGCAGCCATCGACCTCACCCTCGGAGAGCGCGACCGAGGCGTGCGAGCACTCGTCGTACGCGGCGTAGAAGCCGCCGTCCTCGCCGTGCACCAGGGCGATCGGCGTGCCGTCGACGTCCGCGCTGATCGCGGTGCCCTTCGGCACGTCCTCGGTGGAGCAGATGCGGATCATCAAGCGCCCGCCTTGGTCAGCCGGGCCTCGATCGCGTCGCCGAGGCTCTCGCGCAGCGACTCCACCGGGATCTTGTTGATCAGCTCGGCGAAGAAACCACGCACCACCAGCCGGCGGGCCTCGCTCTCCGGAATGCCCCGGGCCATCAGGTAGAACAACTGCTCGTCATCGAAGCGGCCGGTCGCGCTGGCGTGGCCGGCACCGGAGATCTCGCCGGTCTCGATCTCCAGATTGGGTACGGAGTCCGCCCGTGCGCCGTCGGTGAGCAGCAGGTTCCGGTTGATCTCGTACGTGTCGGTGCCGGTCGCCTCGGCCCGGATGAGCACGTCGCCCACCCAGACGGTGTGTGCGCTCTCGCCCTGCAGAGCGCCCCGGTAGCCGACGTAGCTGCGGCAGTCCGGGATGCTGTGGTCGACCAGCTGCCGGTGCTCCAGGTGCTGGCCGGAGTCGGCGAAGTAGACGCCGTACAGCTCGGCCTCGCCACCGCGCCCGGTGTATTCCACGCTGGTGAACTGCCGGACCAGGTCGCCACCCAGGGAGACCTGGATGTGGATGACCTTGGCGTCCCGGCCCAGCTTGATCTTCAGGTGCTGGGCCTGGACCGCGTCGTCGGCCCAGTCGGCGACAGTGACCAGCGTCAGCTTCGCGCCGTCGGCCACGGCCACCTCGACGTTGTCGGCCAGGGTGGCCGACCCGACGTGCTCCAGCACCACTGTCGCCTCGGCGAACCGGCCCACCTCGACGAAGGTGTGACCGAACGCCGGCTGCTCGACGCCCTCGCCGACCACCCGCAGCCGCACCGCCTCACCGAGCACCACGTCGGGGGCCACCCGCAGCAGCAGGGCGTCCGCGGCGGCACCGTAGGCCAGCGCGCTGACCCGGTCGACCGGGGTCAGCACGCTGCCGACCCGCTCGTCGTCACGGCCGACCCGGGTGATGGCGACGCCCTCGGGCAGGTCGCCGTACTCGTGTCGGACCGCGCCGGGCGCGGCCGGCGCCTCGCTGGTCAGGCCGCGGAGGCGCTTGAGCGGGGTGAAGCGCCACTCCTCCTCCAGGCCGGTGAGGGCCGGGAAGTCGGCGACGTCGTACGAGCGCAGCGCCTGCGACTTGGTGCTGGGCGGCGGCGCGGAAGCCTGGGTAGTCATTTCTTCCTTGGTCTGTCTGTTCCGTGACGACGAGTTGGGGCCGGGTGTGACGGGCCGAGGTTCCGGCCCGTCACGGGGAGCGGCGGCGTCAGCCGACCGCGCCCTCCATCTGAAGCTCGAT
The DNA here is from genome assembly GCF_900091575.1 of Micromonospora saelicesensis. Classification (GTDB taxonomy): domain Bacteria; phylum Actinomycetota; class Actinomycetes; order Mycobacteriales; family Micromonosporaceae; genus Micromonospora; species Micromonospora saelicesensis. Next base: position 25,494 of record NZ_FMCR01000005.1, on the reverse strand, counting down.
CAGACGGTTGAGCTCCAGGGCGTACTCCATCGGGAGCTCCTTGGCGATCGGCTCGATGAAGCCGCGCACGATCATGGCCATCGCCTCGTCCTCGCTCAGGCCCCGGCTCATCAGGTAGAAGAGCTGGTCGTCGCTGATCTTGGAGACGGTCGCCTCGTGCCCCATCGACACGTCGTCCTCACGGATGTCGACGTACGGGTAGGTGTCCGAGCGGGAGATGGTGTCGACCAGCAGCGCGTCGCACTTGACAGTGCTCCGGCTGTGGTGCGAACCCTCCAGCACCTGCACCAGACCCCGGTACGAGGTGCGGCCGCCGCCACGGGCGATCGACTTCGACACGATGGTCGAGGAGGTGTGCGGCGCGGCGTGCACCATCTTGGCGCCGGCGTCCTGGTGCTGACCCTCGCCGGCCATCGCCACCGAGAGCACCTCGCCCTTGGCGTGCTCGCCGGTCATGTAGACCGCCGGGTACTTCATGGTCACCTTGGAGCCGATGTTGCCGTCGACCCACTCCATGGTCGCGCCCTCGTGGCAGACGGCGCGCTTGGTGACCAGGTTGTAGACGTTGTTCGACCAGTTCTGGATGGTCGTGTAGCGGCAGCGCGCGTTCTTCTTGACGATGATCTCCACGACCGCGCTGTGCAGCGAGTCGGAGGAGTAGAGCGGCGCGGTGCAGCCCTCGACGTAGTGCACGTACGCACCCTCGTCGACGATGATCAGCGTCCGCTCGAACTGGCCCATGTTCTCCGTGTTGATCCGGAAGTAGGCCTGCAGCGGGATCTCGACCTGCACGCCCTTCGGCACGTAGATGAACGAGCCACCGGACCACACCGAGGTGTTCAGGGCGGCGAACTTGTTGTCGCCGACCGGGATCACCGTGCCGAAGTACTCCTTGAAGACGTCCTCGTGCTCGCGCAGCGCCGTGTCGGTGTCCAGGAAGAGGACGCCCTGCTCCTCAAGGTCCTCGCGGATCTTGTGGTAGACGACCTCCGACTCGTACTGCGCCGCGACACCGGCGACCAGCCGCTGCTTCTCCGCCTCCGGGATGCCCAGCCGGTCGTAGGTGTTCTTGATGTCCTCGGGCAGGTCCTCCCAGCTGGTGGCCTGCTTCTCGGTGGACCGCACGAAGTACTTGATGTTGTCGAAGTCGATCCCGGTGAGGTCCGCGCCCCAGGCCGGCATCGGCTTACGGCCGAACAGCCGCAGGCCCTTCAGCCGCAGGTCGAGCATCCACGCCGGCTCGTTCTTCTTGGCCGAGATGTCCCGCACCACCGCCTCGTTGATGCCGCGCTGGGCGACCGCCCCGGCGGCGTCCGGGTCGGACCAGCCGTACTCGTACCGGCCCAGGGCGGCGAGCTGCTCTTCCTGGGTCAGGGGCTGGACGATCTGCTCGGTCATCTATCTGTCCTCACAGTGGTTACGGGATTACCGGATTGAACGCGGCCCGGCTGAGTCGGGATGTGCGTGGTGCACACCCCGTCGCCGTGCGCGATGGTGGCCAGACGCTGCACGTGGGTGCCGACCAGACGGGAGATGACCGCGGTCTCGGCCTCGCACAGCTGAGGAAACTCGGCGGCCACGTGCGCCACCGGGCAGTGGTGCTGGCAGAGCTGGCCGCCGGAGGCGATCGTGGTCGCATTGGCAGCGTAACCCTCGCCGGTGAGCGCTGCGGCGAGTGCCTCGGCCCGGGCGAGAGGGTCGTCGCCGGCGTCCTCCATGGCCGTCCGACAACGGGACTCGAGAGCCGACACCTGCTCGGTGGCGAACGCCTCGACCGCGTCCGAGCCGCCACTGCGGGCGATCCAGCGCAGCGCGGCGGTGGCCATGTTGTCGTAGTGGTGTGTGCCACAGCGGACCCGGGCGGCCTCGGTCAACAGGAACACCTTGGCCGGACGCCCCCGACCGCGGCTGCCCTGCACGGGCTGCTCGCGGGCGTACACGTCACCATCCGCAAGCATCGCGTCGAGGTGCCGGCGGATCGCCGCCGGGCTGAGCCCGAGCGCCGCGCCAAGCTGCGCGGCGGTGGTGGCACCCTGCTCCAGCAGCAACTGGGTGACCCGGTCCCGGGTGGAGACCTCGGCCGCCGCCGGCCCGGCGAGGCCGGCCGACGTGGTCACGGCAGGCGCGGAGGCGGACGCACCGAGGGCCGGTACGGCCGTCGGTTGGTGCCCGGAGAGCGCCGCCGCGTTTTTCACAACGCCAACGTTACGTAATTACCCGGAGGGTCGCAAACCCGGGCCCCGGTGATCCCAACCACCGAGCCGACGGAGTCGGACGAACCTCGATCACTACGGTGCGTAGGATTTGCGCCGTGAACCGAATCGTCCGTCCGGTCTCCGGCATCCTGCTGCGCCGCCTCGCGCTCGCCTCGATCATCGCGAACGTGGGCATCGTCGTCACCGGCGGGGCCGTCCGGTTGACCGCCTCGGGCCTCGGCTGCCCCACCTGGCCCCGGTGCACCGACGATTCCTACGTCACCACGCCGGAAATGGGCGTGTACGGGGTGATCGAGTTCGGCAACCGCATGCTGACCTTCGCGGTGGGTCTGATCGCACTGGCCACCGTACTGGCCGTACTGCTGCATCGGCCCCGCCGACCCGGGCTCCTCGCATTGGCCGTGGCGGTCTTCCTGGGCATCCCCGCCCAGGCGGTGATCGGTGGCATCACCGTGCTGACCAACCTCAACCCGTGGGTGGTCGGGCTGCACTTCCTCGCCTCGATGGCCGTGATCGCCGCCGCGTACGCCCTCTGGCGACGCATCGGCGACCCCGACGGCCCGACCGTGGCCGTGGTGCCCGCACCGCTGCGCGCGCTGGCCCGGGTCACCACCGGCGTCACCGTCGCCGTGCTGGTCGTCGGCACCTGGGTCACCGGCAGCGGCCCGCACGCCGGCGACCACGGCGCCGCCCGCAACGGGCTCGACCCGGAGACGATCTCGCAGGTGCACGCCGACGGGGTCTTCCTGCTGATCGGGCTGTCGGTGGCGCTGATCTTCGCGTTCCGCGCCGTCGGTGCGCAGCGAGCCACCCGCGCCGCGATCATCCTGGTCGCCGTGGAGTTGAGTCAGGGCCTGATCGGCTTCGTGCAGTACTTCACCCACGTGCCGGCGATCCTGGTCGGCACGCACATGCTCGGCTCCTGCCTGGTGCTGCTGGCCGCCCTGTCGGTGCAGTGGTCCACCCGGGAACGCCGCGCGGTCACGTCGGCCCCCCAGGCCGCCCCGACCGACGCCACCGCCCCGGTACCAGTCACCGCCTGACCGTCCGGCCGCTAGGCCGCTCGGCCGCCGGGCCCCGCGTTCCCCGCTGGCCCAGCCCGCCCCGCCGTCACCACCGAGCTGGCCCGCAACGACTGGCCCCACAGCGAACGCCACCCGAGCGGGCGCCGTACCCCGCGCCGTCGAGGTGCCGGATGCTGCGCCCCGCGCCCCGCGCCCCGCGCCAAGATCTCCGCAACTCCCCCGATGTTGCTGCCTCCGACACGCGGGAGACGGCAACATCCCTGAAGTTGCGCGGATCTTGACGACGAACCCCGCGCCGGAGGGTCCCGGACCCGGGGTTGGCCGCCCATAGCCACCAAGATCGCGCTCGAACCAGGATGTAGTGGCCACGGAGTGCCAGGAAGCCACTACAACCAGGATGTTGCGCGATCTTGCCGGCGGCAGCACGGGCGCACCGCAGCACGGACGCACGGCAGCCCGGCTGGTCGGCGGCGCGGACGGCCAGCGGCACGGGCGCACGGCAGCGCGGACGCCCACGGCAGCGCGGACGCCCACGGCAGCGCGGACGCCCACGGCAGCGCGGACGCCCACGGCGGCGCGGGCGCCCACGGCGGCGCGGGCGGCCACGGCGGCGCGGGCGGCCGTTCGGGGGTTGCTTGTGGTGGGGGTTAGGCGGTGCGGGCCAGGTGGGTGGTGATCGCGGTGGCGAGGCGGTCGGGGGCTCCGTCCGCGTACCCGATGAAGAGCGACGGCTCGGTCAGCTCCAGCTCGACCAGGACCGGCTCACCGTCCGGGCCGGGGATCAGGTCGACCCGGGCGTAGAGCAGCTGTCGGGTGCCGCCGGGCACCGTCGCGAGGGTCCGCTCGGCCACCGCCAGCTGTTCGGGGCGGGCGGTGCGGGCGGTGATCTCTTCGGCCTTGTAGAGCCCGTCCGGACCGAGATCCGGACCGGACAGCATCGGACCCTTGCGGATCGCGTGGCTGAACGCGAGCCCTTCCGGGCCGGCCAGGAAGAGCAGGGCCGTCTCGCCCTCGGTGTCGACGGCCCGCAGGTACGGCTGGACCATGGTGACCCGGCCGGCCTCGAAGAGCCGGCGAACGTGTGCGGCGGCCAGGTCCCGGTGCTCCGGGTCGGCCAGGTCGTACCGGCCGGTGTCCTGACTGCCGGCGCTGACTGCCGGCTTGAGCACGTACTCGCCGGTCTCGGCGGGCAGCTGCCAGCTCTCCCCCGGCTCGATCCACGACGTCGGCACGGTTGGCACCCCGGCGGCGTTCAGCTCGGCGAGGTAGCGCTTGTCGGTGTTCCAGCGGACCACGTCCGCCGGGTTGACCAGCATCGGGACGGTGGCCGCCCAGGACACGAACTCATCGCGGCGTAGCGCGTAGTCCCAGGGTGAGCGGAGCACGACCAGGTCGTAGGACGACCAGTCGACGTCGGGGTCGTCCCAGACGGCGGACTGGACGGCGACACCACGGGCGGCGAGCGGGGCCAGGACCAGCCGGTCGTCCGGGTCGAGGTCGGCCAGGGCTGAGCAGGTGACGAGAGCGACCCGGGGTTTCCCCCGGGTCGACTGGTGATATGTGGTCAATTCAGGTGTCTGTTCAGCGGGCCATCGTGCGCCGGGCCATCGACCGCCAGAGGTCGTTGCTCGGACGCATCTGGTCCATCAGTTCACGCTCCCAGGCGTTCTCGACGGTGACTCCCGCCTTGGCGCACGCCTCCCGGGCGGTGACGGTGTCGTCAGCGAACTGGTCGCCCCACTCGCCGTCGGAACCCACCAGGACGATCCGCGCGCCACGCTTGCCGACGTACTCGATGACCGCCTTCGCGCCGCCGTGTCCGGCGGCGAACGCCTTGAGGCCCGCGACCAGGCCCTGGGGCGCCTGCTCGCCGGCGGTCTGCTCGGCCGTCAGCGTCGTATCGGAACCATCTGCCATGACGCGAAGCCTAAGCAGAGTCGCACCCCGTCGCGCGAGAACCATGAACCTTTTGTGATGCCAATTACCTACAGGTTTAAGGACGACCACAAGTTGCCTGTCCGTTTATTTACCGACTTTTACGCGCAAAACACGTCGGGAAATCGCCTTCGAACCACCCCAGGTTGAGTCGATCCGACTCATGCTGAAAGTTACCCTGATGTGACGTTAAACCTGGACAACTCATCCACGTCCATGATTAGTCAGTAGATCATCGGCGCCGTTCGCCGCCGGGCAGAGCCACGGCGCGACAACTGACGGACGACGCGAGGGCCGCCGAGCCGCAGCGCGCAAGGAAGTCGCGGTGCCCGAGGGAGCCCCGACGCACGAGGCAGTCCGGCGCCCAAGGAAGCCGACAGCCAGCGGAAGACGGCGGGCGGAGGCCACTGCGTTGGACGCGCGAAGGACGCGGAGCCGGGCCGTGCGGGAGGGGTCAGATCAGCGCGTCGAGCGCGACGGCCACGAAGACGATCGTCAGGTACGTCGTCGACCAGTGGAACAGTCGCATCGGCTTGACCGCCTCGCCGCGGGTCGCGCGCCGACAGAGCCGGTGTGCCTCGACCACGAAGATGGCACCCACCACCAGGGTCGGCACTCCGTAGATCGCGCTGAGCCCCAGCGGCCAGACGGCCAGGGAGGTGAGCACGGTGAGCCACGCGAAGATCAGGATCTCTGCGTTCACCCGGCGGATCGAGGCCACCACCGGGAGCATCGGGATGCCGGCCCGGGCGTAGTCGTCCTTGTACTTCATGGCGAGCGGGTAGAAGTGCGGCATCTGCCAGAAGAAGACCACCGCGAAGAGCCCCCAGGCGGCCGGCGCCAGCGAGCCGGTCACCGCAGCCCACCCGATCAGCACCGGTGCGGCCCCGCAGGCGCCGCCCCAGAAGGTGTTCGTCGGGGTGGAACGCTTGAGCCACAGGGTGTAGACGAGGTCGTAGTAGGCGATCGCGGCGAGGGTCAGACCGGCTGCCAGCAGGTTGGTGAACGCCGCCATCAGTGCCACCGACACCGCCGCCAGCACCAGACCGAAGATCAGCGCGCTTCGCGGCGACACGGTGTGCGCCGGCAGCGGCCGACGCTTGGTGCGCCGCATCAGCTGGTCGATGTCGCGGTCGATGTAGCAGTTGAGAACGCTGGCCGCGCCGGCGGCGAGCGAGCCGCCGATCAGCACGATGGCCATCAGCCACAGCGACGGCAGCCCGCCCTCGGCGAGCATCATCGCCGGGACGGTGGTGACCAGCAGCAACTCGACGATCCGCGGCTTGGTGAGCGCCACGTACGCCGAGAGGACAGCGCGTACGTCCCGCCGGGCCACCGGGCCCTCGGCCGCCCGCGCCGGGTGTGGCCCGGCCGGGTTGCTCGCGGGGCGCTCGGTGATCATGCTCACGGATTGCCACCTTCCGGCATCGGGCACGGGGAGATCGGATCGGTCGGGACCACTCGGGTCCGCATACCGCCCCACACACTACGCGTCGTCGTTTTGGCTGCCCGGCCGACCCGACAACGGTGCGGGCCGTCACACCACCGGGTTGAACCGAGCATCCGGATGGTCACGTAGCGCACACCATGCGCAGATCCCCGGGCGCACGTTTAGGGACGCTCGATAAGGTCATCGGTGAGGGTTCCGCCCATCTGCCGAGGAGCACAACCATCGTGGCTGTTAAACGACCCGAGCACTCCGCACTGAACTGGTCCGACCTCGATCGCCGGGCCGTAGACACCGTCCGCGTGCTGGCCATGGACGCCGTAGAGAAATCCGGCAACGGTCACCCGGGCACCGCGATGAGCCTCGCGCCCGCGGCGTACCTCCTCTTCAACCGCGTCATGCGGCACAACCCGGCCGACCCGAACTGGCCCGGCCGCGACCGGTTCGTGCTCTCCGCCGGGCACTCCAGCCTGACGCTCTACATCCAGCTGTTCCTCTCCGGTTACCCGCTGAGCCTGGACGACCTCAAGTCGTTGCGGCAGTGGGGCTCGCAGACGCCGGGGCACCCCGAGCACGGGCACACGCCGGGCGTGGAGACCACCACCGGCCCGCTCGGGCAGGGTCTGGGCAACGCGGTCGGCATGGCCATGGCCGCCCGCCGCGAGCGCGGCCTGTTCGACCCCGAGTCCGAGCTTGGCGCGTCCGTCTTCGACCACGACATCTGGTGCATCGTCTCCGACGGTGACATCGAGGAGGGCATCAGCCACGAGGCCAGCGCCCTCGCCGGGCACCAGCAGCTGGGCAACCTCACGGTGATCTACGACGACAACGAGATCTCCATCGAGGACGACACCCGGATCGCCAAGAGCGAGGACGTGGCCGCCCGCTACGAGGCGTACGGCTGGCACGTGCAGACCGTCGACTGGCGCAGCGGCGATGCCGACCAGGGCGACTACCACGAGGACGCCGAGGCGCTGTACGCGGCGCTGGTGGCCGCCAAGGCGGAGACCGGCCGCCCCTCCTTCATCGCGCTGCGCACCATCATCGGCTGGCCCGCGCCCAACAAGCAGAACACCGGCAAGATCCACGGCTCGGCGCTCGGCGCCGACGAGGTGAAGGCCACCAAGCGGATCCTCGACTTCGACCCGGAGCAGACGTTCCAGGTCGACGAGGAGGTGCTCAGCCACGCCCGCACGGTGATGGGCCGCGGCTCCGACGCCCAGCAGGAGTGGACCACCGCGTTCGACGCCTGGAAGAAGGCCAACCCGGAGCGCACCGCGCTCTACGAGCGGCTGGCTGGTCACGTACTCCCCGACGGCTGGACCGACGCGTTGCCGGTCTTCCCCGCGGACGCCAAGGGGGTGGCCACCCGGGCCGCCTCCGGCAAGGTGCTGGAGGCGCTCGCGCCGGTGCTCCCGGAGCTGTGGGGCGGCTCGGCCGACCTGGCCGAGAGCAACAACACCACCATGAAGGGCGAGCCGTCGTTCATTCCGGCCGCGCACGCCACCAAGGACTTCCCCGGCCACGAGTACGGCCGCACGCTGCACTTCGGCATCCGTGAGCACGCCATGGGCGCGATCCTCAACGGCATCGCCCTGCACGGTGGCACCCGCCCGTACGGCGGCACGTTCCTGGTCTTCAGCGACTACATGCGTCCGTCGGTGCGGCTGGCCGCGCTGATGAAGCTGCCGGTGACCTACGTCTGGACGCACGACTCGATCGGCCTCGGCGAGGACGGCCCGACCCACCAGCCGGTGGAGCACCTGACCGCGCTGCGCGCCATCCCGGGCCTGGACGTGGTCCGCCCGGCGGACGCCAACGAGACCGCCTGGGCCTGGCGGCAGGCGCTGGAGCACACCGACCGGCCGACCGCGCTGGCGCTGAGCCGTCAGCCGCTGCCGACCCTGGACCGCGACGTCCTGGGCAGCGCCGAGGGCGTGGCCAAGGGCGGGTACGTGCTGGCCGAGGCGTCCAACGGCAAGCCTCAGGTGATCATCGTCGGCACCGGTTCCGAGGTGCAGCTCTGCCTGACCGCCCGGGAGCGGCTGGAGGCCGACGGCACCCCGACCCGGGTCGTCTCGATGCCCTGCCAGGAGTGGTTCTACGAGCAGGACGAGGCATATCGGGAGTCGGTGCTCCCGCGCGGGGTAAAGGCACGGGTGAGCGTGGAGGCGGGCATCGCGATGTCCTGGCGCGGGATCGTCGGTGACCTGGGCGAGAGCGTGAGCCTGGAGCACTACGGCGCGAGTGCCCCGCACACCGTGCTCTTCGAGCAGTTCGGGTTCACCGGTGACCGGATCGTGGCGGCGGCACACGCCTCGCTGGCCCGGGTGGGCGACATCACCGGTTTCACGACCGGCAACTGAGGGAGCGTGGACGGCATGACCGACAAGCTGAATGAGCTGACCGCCGCAGGCGTGGCGGTCTGGCTCGACGACCTTTCCCGGGTGCGTTTGAGCTCCGGCGGGCTGGACCAGCTGCGCCGCGAGAAGCACGTGGCCGGCGTCACCACCAACCCGACGATCTTCGCCAAGGCCCTGAGCGACGCCGACGAGTACAACTGGCAGCTGCGCGACCTCGCCACCCGTGGCGTCGAGGTCGAGGAGTCGGTGCGCATGCTCACCACGTACGACGTGCGGTGGGCCTGCGACGTGATGCGCCCGTCGTACGACGGCAGCGACGGTGTCGACGGCCGGGTCTCGATCGAGGTGGACCCCCGGCTGGCCCACGAGAGCGACCGGACGGTGGCCGAGGCCAAGGCCCTGTGGTGGCTGGTGGACCGTCCCAACCTCTTCATCAAGATCCCGGCCACCGAGGCGGGCCTCCCGGCGATCACCGCCACCCTGGCCGAGGGGATCAGCGTCAACGTCACGCTGATCTTCGGCCTGGACCGCTACTCGGCGGTCATGGAGGCGTTCCTTGCCGGTCTGGAGCAGGCCAAGGCGAACGGCCACGACCTGTCCAAGATCGGCTCGGTCGCGTCGTTCTTCGTCTCTCGGGTCGACTCCGAGGTCGACAAGAGGCTGGAGAAGATCGGCTCCGACCAGGCGAAGGCCCTCAAGGGCAAGGCCGCCATCGCCAACGCACAGCTGGCGTACGAGCGCTACACCGAGGTCTTCTCCTCCGACCGCTGGAAGGCGCTCGCTGCCGCCGGCGCGCACCCGCAGCGGCCGCTGTGGGCGTCCACCTCGACGAAGAACCCGGACTACCGGGACGTCATCTACGTCGAGGAGCTGATCGCCCCCGGCACGGTCAACACCATGCCCGAGTCGGTCATCCACGCGTACGCCGATCACGGCGAGACCCGCGGCGACACCATCACCGGCGCCTACGACGCGGCCCGGAAGGTCTTCGCCGACCTGGAGTCGGTCGGGGTGGACATGGACGACGTGATCGTCACCCTGGAGCGCGAGGGCGTGGAGAAGTTCGAGGCCAGCTGGCAGGAACTGCTCGACGGGGTCCGCAAGTCGCTGGAGGCGGCGGCCAAGGGCAAGGGTGCCCCGAACAAGGCGGCCAAGGGCAACGCCAAGGCTGCCGAGAAGGCCGGTGGCGCATGAGCGACCTACTTTCTGGGCCGGTGGAGGCAGCCGCCGGGCTCGCCGTGTACGGCGCGGACGCGGTCGACAAGGCCGCGCCCGCCTCGACCCGGGACGCGCTGGTCAAGGCCGGCGTCCCGGGCAAGCTGGCGGGCAAGGACGCGAGCCTGTGGGGTCCGGACGCCGAGGCCGAGGCGAAGATCCGCCTGGGCTGGGTGGACACCCACCGGCGCAGCCGCGAGCTGCTCGTCCAGTTGGCCGAGCTGACCGCGGAGCTGGCCGACCTGGACCACGTGGTGCTCGCCGGCATGGGCGGCTCGTCGCTCGCGCCCGAGGTGATCACCCGGACGCTGGGTCGCCCGTTGACCGTGCTGGACACCACCGACCCGGGCCAGGTCCGGGCGGCGCTCGGTGACCGGCTGGAGCGCACCGTCGTGGTGGTGGCCAGCAAGTCCGGGTCGACGGTGGAGACCGACAGCCACCGGCGCGCGTACTGGCAGGCGTTCCTGGACGCCGGAATGACCGAGGCGGAGGCCGGCCGGCACTTCGTCATCGTCACCGACCCGGGTTCGCCGCTGGAGACCACCGCGGCCGAGATGGGCGCGTTCACAGTGCTCGCCGACCCGAACGTCGGCGGCCGGTACTCGGCGCTCACCGCGTTCGGTTTGGTGCCCTCCGCGCTGGCCGGGGTCGAGGTCGCTGAGCTGCTCGACCAGGCCGACGCGCTGGCCACGTCGCTCGGCGCGGACCAGAACAACCCGGCGCTGGCGCTCGGCGCCGCCCTGGGCGCCGCGGCCACGCTGGCGCGGGACAAGGTCGCCCTGGTCTCCGACGGCACCGGCATCGACGGGCTCGGCGACTGGGCCGAGCAGCTGATCGCCGAGTCGACCGGCAAGGCCGGGGTGGGCATCCTCCCGGTGGTCGTGGAGTCTCCGCAGAGCCCCGGCGCCACCGGCGCGGACGTGCTGACCGTCAGCTACGGTGGCGCGCTGGCCCCCGGTGACATGCCGGGCGGCGGGGCCAACCCGGACGTGGCCGTCAACGGCCCGCTGGGCGCGCAGTTCCTGGCCTGGGAGTACGCCACCGCGGTGGCCGGCGTGGTGCTCGGCATCGACCCGTTCAACCAGCCGAACGTCACCGAGTCCAAGGAGAACACCAACAAGATCCTGGCCTCGGGCCTGCCGGCGGAGACGCCGTCGTTCACCGAGGGCGCGATCGAGGTGTACGCCCCGCAGGGCGCCCCCGGGGACCTGGCCGGTGTCCTGCGCTGGCTGCTCGACGGGCTGGGCGACGACGGTTACCTCGCGGTGATGGCGTACCTCGACCGGTTCGCCGACGCCGACACGGCCCGGCTGCGGTCGCTGCTGGCTCAGGCGAGCGGCCGACCGGTCACCTTCGGCTGGGGTCCGCGTTTCCTGCACTCGACGGGCCAGTACCACAAGGGCGGCCCGCAGGTGGGCAGCTACCTCCAGGTGACCGGCGCGGTCGCCGAGGACCTGGCGGTGCCGGGCAAGCCGTACACCTTTGGTGAGTTGCAGGCGGCGCAGGCCGCCGGTGACCGGCAGGCTCTCGCCGGTCGGGAGCGGCCGGTGCTGCGGTTGCACCTGACCGACCGGGCCGCCGGTGTCGCCCAACTACTGGACGCGGCCGGTGATCTGCGGGCGTGAGGATGGACGACGTGACTGAAGCGGAGCGAGGAGGCGGTTCGGTGAACCCGCTGCGCGACCCGCAGGACCGCCGGTTGCCCCGAATCCCGGAGCCCTGCGCTCTGGTGATCTTCGGGGTGACCGGCGACCTGGCCCGCAAGAAGCTGCTCCCCGCGGTCTACGACCTGGCCAACCGGGGGCTGTTGCCGCCGGGCTTCGTGGTGCTCGGTTTCGCGCGTCGCGACTGGGGTGACGGCGACTTCGAGACGTTGGCCTGCGAGGCTGCCCGCAAGCACGCTCGCACCCCGTGGCGGGACGAGGTGTGGGCGCGGCTGGCCGGCAACATCAAGTTCGTCGGCGGGTCGTTCGACGACGACGCCGCCTTCGACACTCTCGCCTCGACGCTGGACGATCTGCGCCAGACCCACGGCATCACCGGCAACGCCGCGTTCTACTTCTCCATCCCGCCGGCCGCTTTCCCCGTCGTGCTCAAGCAGCTGGCCCGCACCGGGATGGCCGACAACAACAAGTCCGGCGGTTGGCGCCGGGTCGTCGTGGAGAAGCCGTTCGGCAACGACCTGCCCTCGGCGAAGGCGCTCAACGACCTCGTCGACGACGTGTTCACCCGGCAGGACGTCTTTCGGATCGACCACTACCTGGGCAAGGAGACGGTTCAGAACATCCTCGCCCTGCGGTTCGCCAACAACCTGTTCGAGCCGCTGTGGAACTCCAAGTACGTCGACTCGGTGCAGATCACCATGGCGGAGGACGTCGGCATCGGCACCCGCGCCGGCTTCTACGACACCGTCGGCACCGCCCGCGACGTGCTGCAGAACCACCTTCTCCAACTCCTCGCCCTGGTGGCGATGGAGGAACCGACCAGCTTCGACGCCGACGAGATCCGGACCGAGAAGCTGAAGGTGCTCAAGGCCATCACCCTGCCCAAGGACGTCGCCCGGGACACCGTGCGCGGCCAGTACCTGCCGGGCTGGGTCGGCGGCGAACGCGCTGTCGGTTACCTGGACGAGCGGGACGTCCCCGCCGACTCCACCACCGAGACGTACGTGGCGGTGCGGTTGGGCATCCAGAACCGCCGCTGGGCGGAGGTGCCGTTCTACATCCGGGCCGGCAAGCGGCTGCCCCGGCGGGTCACCGAGGTCGCCATCATCTTCAAGAAGGCGCCGCACCTGCCGTTCAACGACGCCGACATGGAGTCGCTGGGCAACAACCAGCTCGTCATCCGGGTGCAGCCGGACGAGGGCGTGGTGCTCAAGTTCGGTTCGAAGGTGCCGGGCACGACCATGGAGGTCCGCGACATCGCGATGGACTTCCAGTACGGCGAGGCGTTCACCGAGTCCAGCCCCGAGGCGTACGAGCGTCTGGTGCTGGACGTGCTGATCGGCGACCGCACCCTGTTCCCGGACGCGGCCGAGGTCGAGCAGAGCTGGCAGGTGATCGACCCTCTGGAGCACGCCTGGGAGGGCACCACCCCGGAGCCGTACCGGGCCGGCGAGTGGGGCCCCCGGGCCTCCGACGAGATGCTGGCCCGCGAGGGCCGCGCCTGGAGACGAGCATGATCGGGCTGTGGGACACCACCGGCAACGAGGTGGTCAAGGCGCTCGCCGCCGAGCGGCGCAGCGCCGGCGGGGTGGCCAGCGGCATGGCGCTCACCCTCATCGTGGTCGTGGACGAGAAGCGGGTCCGGGAGGCGGAGGCCGCGGCGACGATCGCCGCCGCCGCGCACCCGTGTCGCCTCGTGGTGGTGGTCCGCTCGGAGATCGAGCGGGACCGCAACCGACTGGACGCGGAGATCGTGGTCGGGGGCCGGCTCGGCCCGTGCGAGGCGGTGGTCACCCGGATGTACGGCCGGTTGTCCCTGCACGCCGAGTCGGTCGTGATGCCGCTGCTCGTTCCCGACGTACCGGTTGTCACCTGGTGGCACGGTGAGCCACCGGCGGAGATCGCCACCGACTTCCTCGGGGTGGTGGCCGACCGGAGGATCACCGACTCCGCGCAGGCCGCCGACCCGGTGGAGGCGCTGCGGCAGCGTGCCCGGGACTACGCCCCAGGCGACACCGACCTGGCGTGGACCCGGATCACCCCGTGGCGCACCCTGGTCGCCGGGGCGTTCGACACCACCAGCGCCCAGGTCACCGAGGCGACCATCGTCGCGCCTCCCACCGACCCGACGGCGGCGCTGATGGCCGGTTGGCTGTCCAGCCGGCTCGGCATCACCCCACGCCGGGTGGACAGCAACGAGTTCCCTCGGATGCGGGAGGTGCAGCTCAGCTGTGCCAACGGCGACCAGCTGACGCTGACCCGGGAGGACAGCCTGGCCGTGTTCCGGCGGACGGGCCAGGACGACCGGGCCCTGCCGCTGGTGCGCCGCCCGCTCGGCGACGAGCTGGCCGAGGAACTGCGCCGGCTGGACGCCGACCAGGTGTACGCGGAGGCGCTGGGCGCGACGGTCGGGCTGCGGGGGCTGGAGCAGCGCCCCGCGCAGCGGGTCCACGTCTGGAAGGATCCGGCCACCGCGCAGCGCGCCGAGGCCGGCGTGACCGCGCACGTCGGCACGAGCGGCGAGGGCTGAGCCCAGCCGGGGCACAACGTCGGGCAGGGCCGGTACGCACCGGCCCTGCCCCGCAATCTCCGGGGTTTTCGCCCCACCACCTCGGGCACACCGCCCCGGGCACGACAGCGACCGCCGCGCGGTCGGGAAACGAAGGCGTAACCATGAGTGAGGCGAGTGTCGCCGTCCACGCCGACGCCGACCTGCTGGCGCAGGCCGTGGCGGCCCGGTTGCTGGTGAAGCTGCTCGACGCCCAGGCCGACCGGGGCGAAGCCTCGGTGGTGCTCACCGGAGGCCGGGTCGCCGCCGCCGTGTACCGGGCGGTGGCGACGCTGCCGGCCCGCGACGCGGTGGACTGGTCCCGGGTCGACGTGTGGTGGGGCGACGAACGGTTCCTGCCCGCCGGTGATCCGGACCGCAACGAGACGCAGGCCCGGGCCGCCCTGCTGGACGTGGTGCCACTGGACCCGGCCCGGGTGCACGCGATGCCGGCCTCGGACGGCCCGGCCGGCAACGACCCCGAGGCGGCGGCAGCCGCGTACGCGGAGGAACTGGTCCGCGCCGCCCGACCCGGGCACGCCACCCTGCCGCACTTCGACGTGCTGATGCTGGGCGTCGGCGAGGACGGCCACGTGGCCTCGGTCTTCCCCGAGCACCCGGTGGGCTACGAGACCCGGCCGGTCAGCGCGGTGCGGGGCAGCCCCAAGCCGCCGCCGACGCGGACCACCCTCACCCTGCCGGCGATCAACACCGCCGAGGAGGTCTGGCTGGTGGCCGCCGGCGCCGACAAGGCTCGCGCGGTGGGTATGGCGTTGGCCGGCGCCGGCCCGGTGCAGTTGCCGGCGGCCGGCGTGCACGGCGTGAACCGCACCCGCTGGCTGCTGGACCGGGCGGCCGCAGCCGACGTACCCGTCCGACTGCGCAGCCTGCGCTGAGCGCGGGGAGGAGCCCGCTACTCGCCGCGCCGACGGCGGAGCGCGGCGAGCGCCTCGGCGAGCAGGGCCTCCCCCTCCTCGGCGGTGCGCCGCTCCTTCACGTACGCCAGGTGGCTCTTGTACGGCTCGGCGCGGACCCGGCCCGGCGGGTTCTGGGCGTCCCGACCGGCGGGTAGGCCACAGCGGGGGCAGTCCCACAGGGGTGGCGGTTCGACGTCCGCGGCGATCCGGATGTCGACCCGGTGGTCGTTACGGCACCAGTAGCTGACGTCCTGTCGGGGGGCGGGTTGGTGCCGCTCGTCCGGGCGCATCGGTGCGGACCCGACCCGGGCTCCCCGGATAACGTTGCCATTCGGCACGGCTGCTCGCTCCTGTCGTCGGAGGGGACCCGCCGTCTTCGGGGGTGGAGCGGCGGGCGACGCGGTGCAGCGGAGAAAAGCCTGCGCGCGGCCCGTCGAGTGACGAACCGCGCGCAGATTGTACGACTTACTGAGCCTGCTCAGGCGCCGCTGTTCATTTGGAGGCGCAGCCAGAGCCCGAGGCCGACGATCGCGGCGAACCAGACGACGCTCACCAGAACGGTGTAGCGGTCCAGGTTCTTCTCCGCGACCGAGGAGCCAGCGAGGCTGGAGCTGACGCCACCGCCGAACATGCTCGACAGACCGCCACCCTTGCCGCGGTGCAGCAGGATCAGCAGGGTGAGCAGAATGCTCGTGATGACCAGCAACACGATCAACGTGTATGCGAACCAGATCGGCATGGCTGGGGTCAGTTCCTCTCGTAGCGATCCTCGCCCGGTCTGATCGGGCACGGCGGCACCGACCGGCGGACGGGCGGTGTCAAGGATACCGAGCGATCAGCGGGCGAGGTGCTCCGGGAACCGGCAGATCTGAGCGAATTCCTCGGCGTCCAGGCTGGCGCCCCCCACCAGGCCCCCGTCCACGTCCGCTTGGGCCATGATCGAGGCGATGTTGGACGCCTTGACCGAGCCGCCGTAGAGAACCCGAACCTGGTCGGCGGTCTCCTGGTCGAAGCGTTCCGCCAGTCGCTGACGAACCGCCCCGCAGACCTCCTGGGCGTCGTCCGGGGTCGCGGTCTTGCCCGTGCCGATCGCCCAGACCGGCTCGTACGCGATGACGACCTGCCGCACCTGCTCGGGGGTGAGCCCGGCGAGGCCCCCGTCGAGCTGGTCGGAGCAGTGCGCCACGTGGGTGCCCAGCTCGCGGACGTCCAGCCCCTCCCCCACGCACAGGATCGGCGTCAGGCCGTGCGTCAGCGCCGCCTTGACCTTGGCGTTGACCAGCACGTCGTCCTCGTGGTGGTAGGCCCGCCGCTCGGAGTGCCCGACCACCACGTACGTGCAGCCGAGCTTGGCCAGCATCGGCCCGGAGATGTCCCCGGTGTACGCGCCGGACGCGTGCGGGGAGAGGTCCTGCGCCCCGTAGCCGATCAGCAGCTTGTCGCCGTCCACCGCGGTCTGCACGGTGCGCAGGTCGGTGAAGGGCGGCAGCACGACCGTCTCGACGGCGGTGAGCTGCTTCTCGGTGAGGCTCGCCGCCAGCTTCTGCACCAGCAGGTTGGCCTCGAGGTGGTTGAGGTTCATCTTCCAGTTGCCGGCCATCAGCGGCCGGCGGGTGGTGCTCGACATTCAGTTCTCCAGGGCCGCGATGCCGGGGAGGGTCTTGCCCTCGAGGTATTCCAGGGAGGCGCCACCACCGGTGGAGATGTGCCCGAAGGACGACTCGTCCAGCCCCAACGCACGGACCGCGGCTGCACTGTCACCGCCGCCGACGACGCTGAACGCGTCGGCCTTGGTGATCGCCTCGGCGATCCCCCGGGTGCCCGCCGCGAATGCCGGCATCTCGAACACGCCCATCGGGCCGTTCCAGAAGATCGTCTTCGCCTGGGACAGCGCGGCGCTGAAGCCGGCCACCGTCTCCGGGCCGACATCCAGGCCGAGCCGGTGGCTCGGGATGCCGTCGACCCGCACCGTGTCGTGCGCCGCGTCCGGAGCGAACGCGTCCGCGACCACCACGTCGACCGGCAGCATGATCTTGCCGCCGGACCGCTCCAGCAGGTTGCGGCAGGTCTCGACCATGTCCTTCTCCAGCAGCGAGGTGCCCACCTCCAGGCCCTGGGCCTTGAGGAAGGTGAAGCACATCCCGCCACCGATGAGCAGCCGGTCGACAGTGGGCAGCAGAGCCTCGATCACGGCGAGCTTGTCGGACACCTTCGACCCACCGAGCACCACCACGTACGGGCGTTCGGGGTCACCGGTGAGCTTGGAGAGCACCTCGACCTCACGCAGCACCAGCCGGCCCGCGACGTGCGGCAACCGGGCCGGCACGTCGAAGACACTGGCGTGCTTGCGGTGCACGGCACCGAACGCGTCGTCCACGTACGCGTCGCCGAACGCGGCCAGCTGGTCGGCGAAGGCGCCCCGCTCGGCCTCGTCCTTGCTGGTCTCACCGGCGTTGAAACGCAGGTTCTCCAGAAGGGCGACCTGGCCGTCGGCCAGGTCGGCGACGGTGGAGCGGGCGGAATCACCGACGGTGTCGGTGGCGAAGTGCACCGGCGCGCCGAGCAGCTCACCGAGCCGCCCGGCGACCGGACCCAGGCTGAACTGCGGGTCCGGAGCGCCCTTCGGGCGGCCCAGGTGCGAGCAGACGACCACCTTCGCGCCGGCCTCGACCAGCGCACCGAGAGTCGGCAGCACCGCGCGGATCCGGCCGTCATCCGTGATGGCACCGGTCTGCTTGTCGAGCGGGACGTTCAGGTCGGCGCGCACCAGCACGCGCCGACCCGACACCCCCTCGGCGAGCAGATCGTCGAGGGTCCGGATGCTCACAGCGACGAACCGACCAGCTTGACGAGGTCGACCAGGCGGTTGGAGTAGCCCCACTCGTTGTCGTACCAGCCGACGACCTTGACCTGGTTGCCGACGACCTTGGTCAGCGGCGCGTCGAAGATGCACGACGCCGGGTCGGTCACGATGTCGGTGGAGACGATCGGGTCCTCGTTGTAGACCAGGATGCCCTTGAGCGGGCCGTCCGCGGCGGCCTTCAGCGCGGCGTTGACCTCGTCCACGGTGGTCTCGCGACCCACGTTGACGGTGAGGTCGGTGACCGAGCCGGTCGGGATCGGCACCCGCAGGGCGTACCCGTCGAGCTTGCCCTTGAGGTCCGGCAGGACCAGGCCGATCGCCTTGGCGGCGCCGGTCGAGGTCGGCACGATGTTCAGCGCGGCGGCCCGGGCCCGACGCAGGTCCGAGTGCGGCGCGTCCTGGAGGTTCTGGTCCTGGGTGTACGCGTGGATCGTCGTCATCAGACCGTGCTGGATGCCGAACGTGTCGTGCAGGACCTTCGCCATCGGGGCGAGGCAGTTGGTGGTGCACGAGGCGTTGGAGATGATGGTGTGCTTCGCCGGGTCGTAGGTGTCGTGGTTGACACCCATGACGACGGTGACGTCCTCGTTCTTCGCCGGGGCGGAGATGATGACCTTCTTGGCCCCGCCGTCGACGTGCGCCTTGGCCTTGGTGGCGTCGGTGAAGAAGCCGGTCGACTCGATGACGACGTCGGCGCCGACCTCGCCCCACGGCAGCTTCGACGGGTCCTTCTCGGCGTACGCCTTGATGGTCCTGCCACCGACGGTGATCTCGTCGGCGGTGGCCTTGACCTCGTACGGCAGGCGGCCGAGGATGCTGTCGTACTTGAGCAGGTGGGCGAGCGTGGCGTTGTCGGTCAGGTCGTTCACCGCCACGACCTCGATGTCGGCGTCAGACGCCAGCACTGCCCGGAAGAAGTTACGGCCGATTCGGCCAAAGCCGTTGATGCCAACCCGGATGGTCACAGGTCCCATCTCCTCGCGTTCTGGTCCGCCGGCTTCAGACAACGGGCCGGCGGGAATGGTGTGCGCCGACCGTTGGAGCCGGCCGTCGACGGTTCATCTCGGCCACCCCGCCGCGCGGTCTGAGGACCTGACCGCCCGAGGCGGTGGGGCACGACGAGGAGTGCCGGTGTCGGCCCCCTTGCCGTACGCAGCGACCCTATCCGAGCGTGCGAGACCACGCTGCGCCGGGTCGTGCTCCCGGGCGCACCGTGCGGCCCCACCGTCCTATCAGACCACGAGCATGTCGGGCGTGACGGCTGCTTCCGTATCCGGGATGCCAAGGTCTCGGGCCCGCTTGTCGGCCAACGCCAGGAGCCGGCGGATCCGCCCCGCGATGGCGTCCTTGGTCAGCGGGGGGTCGGCCAGGGCCCCCAACTCCTCCAGAGACGCCTGCCGGTGCTCCAGACGCAGCCGACCGGCGTCGGTCAGGTGGTTGGGCGCCTCGTCGGCGAGGATCTCCAGCGCACGGGTGACCCGGGCGGCCGCGGCGACCGCCGCCCGCGCCGAACGGCGCAGGTTGGCGTCGTCGAAGTTGGCGAGCCGGTTGGCGGTGGCCCGCACCTCGCGGCGTACCCGACGCTCCTCCCAGGCCAGCACGCTGGAGTGCGCGCCGATCCGGGTGAGCAGCGCGGCGATCGCGTCACCGTCCTTGACGACCACCCGGTCGACCCCGCGTACCTCACGGTTCTTCGCGGTGATGCCGATGCGGCGGGCCGCGCCGACCAGCGCCAGCGCCGACTCCGGCCCCGGGCAGGTGATCTCCAACGCGCTGGAGCGGCCCGGCTCGGTGAGCGAGCCGTGGGCCATGAACGCGCCCCGCCACGCGGCGACCGCGCAGCAGACGTTGGCCGCCACCACGTGCGGGGGCAGCCCACGCACCGGGCGACCCCGCACGTCGAGCAGGCCGGTCTGCCGTGCCAGGGCCTCGCCGTCCTTGACCACCCGCACGATGAAGTGGCTGCCCTTGCGCAGCCCACCGGAGGCCAGCACGTGGATCTCGCTGGGGTAGCCGTAGACCTCGGCGATCTCCCGGCGCAGCCGCCGGGCCACCGCCCCGGTGTCCAGTTCAGCCTCCACCACCACGCGGCCGGAAACGATGTGCAGCCCGCCAGCGAAGCGCAGCAGCGCGGCCATCTCCGCCCGCCGGCAGCAGGGCTTGGGCACGTCGACCCGACTCAGCTCGTCCTTGACCGCGGCCGTCATCGCCATTGTGCGTCCCCTCACGGACCTGTTCCGGCGTGTCGCCGGAGATTACGTACGTGTCTAACGATCGGCGCCCAGGACAGGCACCAGCGCGGCGCCCAGGGCAGCCGGATCATGGCGGGGAGTCCCGTCGACAACGGCGACGGGGGCGAGGACCAGGCGGGCACCCAGCGATTCTGCCGCACGTTCGACCGGTTCGGGGTCACCCACCGCCTTGGCATCGGCGAGCACAAGATCGACCTTGAGTTCGGGCAGGTACCAGTGCAGCGCTGCGAGATGATCGGCGACGGAGAGCCCGAGGGTCTCCTTCTCCGCAGCGAGGTTCAGCGTGACCAGCCGCCGGGCCGAGGTGGACACGATCGCGTCGGCCAACTGCGGCACCAGCAGGTGCGGAAGCACACTCGTGTACCAGCTGCCCGGCCCGAAGATCAACCAATCGGCCGCCCGGATCGCCTCGATGGCCTCGGCGCACGCCGGTGGGGCGCTGGGGGTCAGGCGCAACGACTCGACCCGGCCCGTGGTGACGGCCACCTGGTGCTGGCCGCTGACCGTGCTCACCTCGTCCGGGGCGGCCGGGTCGGCACCCCGTACCCGCGCCTCGATGCCGACCGGTTGGCGGGACATCGGCAGCACGCGGCCCACCGCGCCGAGCATCGCGCCGGCGTGCTCCAGCGCGGCCACCGGGTCGCCGAGCAGCTCCATGAGGCCGCAGAGCACCAGGTTGCCCACCGCGTGCCCGGTCAGACCGTCTGTCCCGGCCGACGCCCCGTCGGTGCCGCGCTGGGCCGCGCCGGTGCCGCGGTCGGCTGTGTCCGTGCCGCGGTCGGCTGTGTCCGTGCCGCGCGGGGCCGCGCCGTCCCGGTCCGGGTCGTCGCCCGCCGCCGGGCCTGAGCCGGTCGCGCCGGATCCGGGTACGCCCACCGGTACGGCGGCGAAGCGGTGCTGGAACAGCCGGGCGCTACGCCGGGTGGCCGGGTGGTCCCCGGCCAATGCCACCAGCGCCTGGCGCAGATCTCCCGGCGGCAGGCCACCCCGCTCGGCCCGCAGCCGGCCACTGGAGCCCCCGTCGTCACCCACCGTGACCACCGCGGTGATGTCGAGGTCGAGTTCGGGAGCGCAGTGGCGCAGCGCACGCAACGAGGCGGACAGGCCGTGTCCGCCGCCGAACGCCACCACCCGCCGGGCCGTCATTCCCGCCCCAGGTCGCGGTGCTGGGCGTTCGCCGCCAACCCGGAGTGACGCAGTCGGCTGGCCAACTCCTCGGCGATGGCCACGCTGCGGTGCTTGCCGCCGGTGCAGCCCACGGCGACCGTGAGGTACCGCTTGCCCTCCCGCTCGAAGCCGGTCGTGGTGGCGTTGACCAGGTCGGCGTACGAGGCGACGAAGGCGTCCGCGCCCTCCTGGCCCAGCACGTACGCGCTGACCGCCTCCTCCCGCCCGGTGTGCTCACGCAGCTCCGGCACCCAGTAGGGGTTGGGCAGGAAACGGGCGTCCAACACGAAATCGGCGTCCGGTGGCAGGCCGTACTTGAAGCCGAACGACAACACCGTGACCCGCAGCCGGCGGGCGTCCTCGCCGCCGAACAGCTCCTCGATGCGGCGCCGGAGCTGGTTGACGTTCAGGTGGCTGGTGTCGATGATCACGTCGGCCTGGTCGCGGGCCTCCTCCAGCAGGCCGCGCTCCACGGCGATGCCGTCGGCCAGCCGCCCGTCACCCTGCAACGGATGCGAACGCCGAACGCTCTCGAACCGCCGGATCAACACCTCGTCGTCGGCGTCGACGAAGACCACCCGGGGCGAGAATCCGCGCTCCTTGAGCTCCCGGATCGCCCCGACCAGATCGGTGGAGAAGGCCCGCGACCGCACGTCCAGCACCATCGCGGTACGCCGGGCCGCGCCGCCCGCCTTGAAAGCCAGCTCGGCCATGTCCAGCATCAGGGCCTGCGGCAGGTTGTCCACGACGTAGTAGCCGACGTTCTCCAACGCCCGGGCCACCGTGCTGCGGCCACCCCCGGAGAGGCCGGTGACCACCACGAGGGTGGTCTCCGACTCAGCCGCCATCTGCTCGTCACCGGCATCCGGGCCGTCGATCCGGTCACCGGCTGTGCGCGCCTCGCTCACCCGTACCCCCAAGCCGTGGCGCCGCGGCCGCCCTCGGCCGCGATTGGTCAATCAGCGACTCTATCCCGCCGCCGGGCTGCGGCCCGGCACCCGTGGCCGGGCGGCGGTCGCGGACCGTTTCGAGGGTCGCCCTCCCGACAGCCCGCACGCTTGATGACGATCAGTAGTTGTCAATACGCTCAACGTGATCGTCGCAGGTCAGACCGACATCAGGAGGGCGCGATGCACGACCTGGCGGACAAGAACAAGTACGTCGGCTTCCTGTTCATGCGAATCAGCCCCGAGTACTTCGCCCTCGGTCGCGAGGGCATCCACGAGATCTCCGCCGAGCACGCCCGCGACCTGGGCCGCTTCGCCAAGCAGCTCACCCACGTCGTCTGCACCGGGGTGAACGGCAAGTACGACCAGGTCACCATGGTCGAGGCGGACACCCTTGAGGAGATCAACGCGGCGGCCACCGCCTTCCGCATGGGCAACAAGGCCCGCTACATCGAGATCGTCGACATTGTGGTCGGGATGAAGGCTCCGCCGCGCGGCCTGGCCAACCGGTCCAGCCAGCCTGGCTGACCGCGTCGCTCGTCCGGTGCACCCGGCCCGGGTGCGCCGGACGGGCGCTGTCGGGCTGGGCTCGTAGACTCCCCGGATGGCCTCTCCCACCGACCTGCGTGCCGCCTCCGACGCCCTGGACGTGCTGGGCCGGGTGTTCGGTTACGACGCCTTCCGCGGTTTCCAGCAGGACGTGATCGACCATGTCGTCGCCGGCGGCGACGCGCTGGTGTTGATGCCCACCGGTGGCGGCAAGTCCCTGTGCTACCAGATCCCGGCCCTGGTCCGCGACGGGGTCGCCGTCGTCGTGTCCCCACTGATCGCGCTCATGCAGGACCAGGTGGACGCCCTCACCGCGGTCGGCGTACGCGCCGGGTTCCTCAACTCGACCCAGACCCTGGACGCCCGGCGGCGGGTGGAGGCCGCCTTCATCGCCGGCGAGCTGGACCTGCTCTACCTGGCCCCGGAGGCACTCGGCGTCCGATCCACCCTCGCCCTGCTCGACCGGGGCCGCATCTCCCTGTTCGCGATCGACGAGGCGCACTGCGTGTCCCAGTGGGGGCACGACTTCCGCCCCGACTACCTCGCGCTCTCGATGCTGCACGAACGCTGGCCGCAGGTCCCCCGCATCGCCCTGACCGCCACCGCGACCAGCGCCACCCGCACCGAGATCGCGACCCGGCTCAAACTCGACGACGCCCGGCACTTCGTGGCCAGTTTCGACCGGCCCAACATCCAGTACCGGATCGTGCCCAAGCGGGAGCCCCGCAAGCAGCTGCTGACCCTGCTGCGCGACGAGCACCCCGGCGACGCCGGCATCGTCTACTGCCTGTCCCGGGCCTCGGTCGACAAGACGGCGGAGTTCCTCACCGCCAACGGGGTCGCCGCGCTGCCGTACCACGCGGGGCTGGACGCGGGCACCCGCGCTCGCAACCAGCAGCGCTTCCTGCGGGAAGACGGCCTGGTCATGGTGGCCACCATCGCCTTCGGCATGGGCATCGACAAGCCCGACGTGCGGTTCGTCGCCCACCTCGACCTGCCCAAGTCCGTCGAGGGCTACTACCAGGAGACCGGCCGCGCCGGCCGTGACGGCCTGCCGTCCACCGCCTGGCTGGCGTACGGGCTTCAGGACGTGGTCCAGCAACGCAAGATGATCGAGACGTCCGACGGGGACCTCGCCCACCGCCGCAACCTGGCCGCGCACCTGGACGCGATGCTCGCCCTCTGCGAGACGGTGCGCTGCCGGCGGGTCCAACTGCTCGAATACTTCGGCGAGACGTCGACGGCCGCCTGCGGCAACTGCGACACCTGCCTCACCCCACCGGAGTCCTGGGACGGCACCGTCGCCGCCCAGAAGTTGCTCTCCGCCGTCTTCCGCCTCGACCGCGAACGCAACCAGCGCTTCGGCGCCGGGCACTGCATCGACATCCTGCTCGGCAAGCAGAACGACAAGATCAGCCAGTACGGTCACGACTCGCTGACCGTCTTCGGCATCGGCTCCGAACTCAGCGAGGCCGAGTGGCGGGGCGTCGTCCGGCAGTTGCTCGCCGAAGGGCTCCTCGCCGTGGAGGGCGACTACGGCACGCTGGCGCTGACCGAGGCGAGCGCCGACGTCCTCGCTCGCCGCCGTACGGTCACCATGCGCCGCGAGCCGGAGAAGCCGGCATCGAGCCGCTCATCGAAGCCGCGCGGCGCGTCCACCGTCGTGGCCGAGCTGACCCCGGCCGCCGCGTCGCTGTTCGAGCGGCTGCGAGCCTGGCGCGCGACCACGGCCAAGGAGCAGGGCGTCCCGGCGTACGTCATCTTCCACGACGCCACGCTGCGACAGATCGCCAGCGACGCGCCCAGCACGCTGGCCGACCTGTCAGGGGTCAGCGGAGTCGGCGAGAACAAACTCGCCAAGTACGGCGAGCAGATCCTGGCCGTCCTCGCCACCGACTGAGGTCATGCCGAAGGGCCGGGCCCCGTGGTGGGGTCCGGCCCTTCGGTGTGTGCTGGTGGTGTGGGGTCAGCTGGTGGCGTAGCCGCGGGTGGCGATCCAGTCGGCGAGGTGCTCGACGCTGATCTGGTAGGCGGCCTGGTTGGGGTCGGCGGAGTCGGCGATGGTGACGGTGTTGCCGTTGTCGCGGTAGCCGACGACGCTGATGTAGTGCCCGCCCTCGTAGGAGTGGGTGTTGCCGTCGGTGTCGGTGCTGGTGCCGGCGATGTTCGCGACCACAGCCCGGCCGTCGTCAACGGTGTTGACGATGTCGGCGCGCAGGGTGTCGGTCTGCTTGGCGTCGGCGTCGGGGGTGCTGATTTCCACGGACCGGTAGGCGTCGTTCTTACCGGTTTCCTTGTTCAGCACGGGGGTGATGTCGTTGATGGAGTTGGTGCCGGCCTCGGTGGTGCCCATTTCCTTGGCCATGTCATCGACGTTGATGTTCTT
>NZ_FMCR01000008.1 GCF_900091575.1 Micromonospora saelicesensis | reverse complement strand
GGGTGCGGCGAAGGCGGTGGTGACGGGGCCGGCGATGGCGCCGCCGGTGAAGGCGAGCCCGGCGGCGGTCAGGGCGGTCTTACGGATCAGATCGGTACGCATGATGGCGTGCTCCTCTGCATCGGGGGTGCCCGCACCACCTCGGGGGGTGGGTGGTGGTGCGGGGGAAGTTCGAGGGGTCCTGCCCGGTGACCCGCGACGAGGGGGTCGGCGTCGGGACAGGCTGTAACCGTTCGCGGTGGCGGGTCATTCCGCCTACCTGCGGGGGGTCGGCCTGTGGTGCTCGGCCGTGCGGGGGGTGTAACCGGGGCGGCCTGGCCGGTGTTCCCGGCGGCTGCCCTGCCCGGCTTGTGGTGCTCGGCCGTTCGGGGGGTGTAACCGGGGAGGCCTGGCGGGTGTTCCCGGCGGCTGCCGTGCCCGGCCGTTGTGGTGCTCGGGCGGGGCCGCCGCGGCATGACTCGGTCTGTTGCGGTGGTCTGCCAGGTATAACGACCCGGCCCGGCCGCCGATTCCGCCGCCGGGGTGGCCCCGACCACCCGACACCCGACACGCAACCCGACAAACACCCACCCGGCCTGGCCGGCGAACCCGACACGGAGGCCATGACGGCGCGATCCACTCGGGTTCCTGAAAGTCGCGGTGTCCGGGCGCCGAGGATGCCCCAACACCATGAAAGCCGAGTGGATCATGCCGGTGTGCCCCGTTCGTCCGCCCCGGGCCGGTCCGAGGCCGGGGCAGAGCGCGGCGCTGATCGGTCGGCAGCGCGCCGTACGGAACCTCGCGTCCCGCAAGATCGTGCTTGATCCAGGAAACAGGCCCCTCCCCGCGCCACGAGGCCACTACATCCAGGATCGAGCACGATCATGGGGGCGCGTGGGGCGGGCGAAAACAGTCAGCGTGGGCCGGTCGGCTGCGCCTCCGGCCGGGCGCGATGAGAGCGCTCAGGTGCTGGGCTTCGCCTCGGCGCCGTCGCCGGCCTTCGGGTCCTCGTCGAGGGCGGCCAGGATCGCCTCGGCGGTTCGCCGCCCCACCCCCGGCACCTCGGTGATCTCTTCGACCGTCGCGGCCGAGAGTCGCTTGAGCGAGCCGAAGTGCCGCAGCAGTGCCTTGCGACGCACCTCGCCCAGGCCGGGTACGTGATCCAGCGCCGACTCGGTCATCCGCTTGGAGCGGCGCTGCCGGTGGAAGGTGATGGCGAACCGGTGGGCCTCGTCACGCACCCGTTGCAGCAGGTAGAGGCCCTCGGAGGTACGCGGGAGGATGACCGGGAACTCGTCGTCCGGGAGCCACACCTCCTCCAGCCGCTTGGCCAGCCCGCACAGGGCCACGTCGTCGATGCCCAGATCGGCGAGGGCCTGCGCGGCGGCCGCGACCTGCGGGGCGCCGCCGTCGACGACCACCAACTGTGGCGGGTACGCGAATTTTCGGGGCCGGCCGGTGGTCGGATCGATCAGGACGCCGACCTGGGGCTCGACCGCGTCCTGGGGGGCGGCCGAGTCGTCGGCCGACTCCACGCCCACCTCGCCCGTCTCGGCCCTGGCGTCCAGGTAGCGGGCGAAGCGGCGACGGAGCACCTCGGACATCGCGGAGAGGTCATCGGTGGCGCCCCGGACGATGAACCGCCGGTACTCGCTCTTGCGGGGCAGCCCGTCCTCGAAGACCACCATGCTGGCGACCACGTCGGTGCCCTGGATCTGGGAGATGTCGAAACACTCGATGCGCAGCGGCGAGGTGCTCATGCCCAGCGCCTCGCTGATCTCGTCCAGTGCCTTGCCCCGGGTGGTCAGGTCACCGGAGCGCTTGAGCTTGTGCCGGGCCAGCGCGTCCTTGGCGTTGCGCTCCACCGTCTCCATCAGTGAGCGTTTGTCGCCACGTTGCGGCACCCGCAGCGACACCCGACTGCCCCGGTGGTTGGAGAGCCACTCGGCCAGCGCGTCGGCGTCCGCGGGCAGCTCGGGGACCAGCAGCTCCCGGGGCACGTCGGCCTCGCCGTGCTCGCCGCCGTACACCTGGGTGCAGAAGTGGTGCACCAGGTCCCCGGTGGTCAGATCCTCGGTCTTCTCCACCACCCAACCGCGCTGGCCGCGGACCCGACCGTCGCGGACGTGGAAGACCTGCACGGCCGCCTCGAGCGGGTCGTCGGCGAACGCGACCACGTCGGCGTCGGTGCCGTCGCCCAACACCACGGTCTGCTTCTCCATGGCCCGGCGAAGCGCGGCCACGTCGTCACGAAGTTTGGCGGCCCGCTCGAACTCCAGCTGCTCGCTCGCCTCGGTCATCTCGCGCTCGATCTTGCGGACCATGGTGTCGGTGCGCCCGGCCATGAAGTCGCAGAACCCGTCGACGATGGCCCGGTGTTCCTCGGCGGAGACGGTGCCGACGCACGGCGCCGAGCACTTGCCGATGTAGCCCAGCAGGCAGGGACGACCGACCTGGCCGGCGCGTTTGAACACGCCGGCGGAGCACGTCCGGGCGGGAAACACCCGCAGCAGCAGGTCGAGGGTCTCCCGGATGGCCCAGGCATGCGAGTAGGGACCGAAGTACCGCACGCCCTTGCGCTTGGCACCGCGCATCACCTGCAGCCGGGGGTACTCCTCGTCGAGGGTGACAGCGAGATAGGGGTACGACTTGTCGTCGCGGTAGCGGACGTTGAACCGCGGGTCGTACTGCTTGATCCAGGTGAACTCCTGCTGGAGCGCCTCGACCTCGGTGCCGACGGTGATCCAGTCCACCGACTCGGCGGTGGTGACCATCTGCCGGGTGCGCTCGTGCAGGTTCCAGACGTCGCCGAAGTAGGAGTTGAGTCGGCTGCGCAGATTTCGGGCCTTGCCGACGTAGATCACCCGGCCGGTGCCGTCGCGAAAGCGGTAGACCCCCGGAAGCTCCGGGATGGTGCCGGGTGCGGGGCGGTAGGTCGAGGGGTCAGCCACACTCCGAGACTAGCCTTCGGCCCCGACACCCCAGATCGTCCCCGCCGACCGCTCGGCGACAGCGACATCGACGTCGTTGCGTCCGCCCCCACAGCAGACCTCGCCGCCCGGTTCGACGGGCGGACGGCACCGCAGGGCCGACCATTACGGATGCCGCGCTTGGGACCGTGCACGTCCACGAGGCCGCCGTCGCATAACTCCAACCGATTGCCATCCACATCACCCTCAATCAATGCACACATTGACAACGGCATCTGCAACTCGGTAGGTTTTGATCACCGAAGCGATTGATGGGTTCGGTGTCCACGGGGGACAATCGATGCCTGACGCGTTCCACAGATTCACCTGTCAAAACGTGCGCGACCGGAGCATCGACCACCTCTCCCTGGCACTGCATCCTGCAATCCGAAGAGTGATGCCCTGCCTTGTCCGCGGGCATCCAGCGGAAGGGGACGAGATGTCAGAGATCGTCAGCGCAAGCGAAACCACGTCCGCGCGGCGGCGGCCCTGGCTCGGCCGGGTCGGCGTGGTCGGCGTGGTGGCCGCCGCGTCGCTGCTGCCGGCGCTGCCCGCCCACGCGGACGTCTATTACCAGGTCTGCCGGCCGAACACCCTCGGGCAGGTCTGCGTTTCCTACAACTGGACCAGCCGCACTGCCGCCGCGAACGCGCAGAACACGACCGGTGTCACCCGGAGCATCACCCTCCGGCTGCTGAGCCAGCCGGGCGGTTCGGTGCTGGCAAGCACCACCCGCAGTGTCACGCACAACAACTGGGTCGGCGTCCCCGCCGGCAACCGCGGCTACGGCCCGTACTGCGGGGTTATTCAGGACGGCCAGGCCGTCTGTCTGCCATCGACCCCGCCGCCCGGCTTCCCGCGCTGACCGGACGGAACCCTCTGGGCCCGCTCCGATAGAGAGAATGTGCCCCAGGCCAGAGGCGGGCCTGGGGCACATTCGACGAACACGGTCGACCACAACGACAATTAATGCTGGCGCCACGGCAACATATTCAATTTCAGCGAGAATTCATCCACGGCTTCATCGAGGAGAGCCTCGCCGGCTGCGTTTCCGACTAGAGTCAATTATTAGGCGAATGAGATCTGGTCGCCGACCACCTTGACGGGCTTCGCGGGGAGCGGCTTGGTAGCTGGACCAGCCTTGACCGACCCGTCCTCGATCGAGAACTTGCTGAAGTGGCACGTGCAGTTGATGGTGCCGCCGTCAACATTCGACACGGGGCAGCGCTGGTGCGTACAGATAGGGTCGAAGCCCTTGAACTGCCCCGGGCTCGGCTGCGTGATCACCACGCCTTCAGCCGCGAGGATCTTGCCACCACCCACCGGGATGTCGGCGGTGCTGGCCAAGGACTGGGCATTCTGCCGGTCGCCGCCGCCGGCGTCGCCAGTGCTGGGCACGGCGGGGCCACCACTGGTGGGTGCGTCACTGCCGCTGCCGTTCCCGCCGTCGTCGCTGCCGCAGGCAGCCAGGACAACGGCCGCGCCGACCGCCCCGACGCCGGTGAGCAGGGTACGACGCGTCTGCGTACCCGGACCGGTCAGCGCCTGATCGTCACTCATGCCTCGCCTCTCTCTAGCCCGCTGCCGGTCGAAAGCCGGCCACACTTCTCCACACGGGCAACTGTGCCGGATGGTTCATCGCGGCACTCGTCCGACCCGGCAAATGGGGCGGGGCGGGTCGGTTGACGACCCGCCCCGCCCCGCGTACACGCACAGAGAGGTCAGCGCGCGGCGGCCGGCACCTTACGGCTGGCCCGCGCCTTGGTCACGCCGTTGGCCTTGGCGGCCCGGGTGGTGGCGGCAGCCGCACCCTTGGCCTTGCCGTCGAGCTTGAGCACCTGGCGCAGGAACTCGCCGGTGTGGCTCTCGGCCACCTCGGCGACCTCCTCGGGGGTGCCGGTGGCGAGCACGGTGCCGCCCCGGTGGCCACCCTCGGGACCCATGTCGATCAGCCAGTCCGCGGTCTTGATCACGTCGAGGTTGTGCTCGATGGTGATCACCGTGTTGCCCTTGTCGACCAGCCCTTCCAGCACCATCAGCAGCTTGCGGATGTCCTCGAAGTGCAGACCGGTGGTCGGCTCGTCGAGCACGTAGACAGTCCGCCCGGTGGAGCGCTTCTGCAGCTCGGAGGCGAGCTTGACCCGCTGCGCCTCACCGCCGGAGAGGGTCGGCGCGGGCTGACCGAGGCGGACGTAGCCCAGGCCGACGTCGACCAGGGTCTTCAGGTGCCGGTGGATGGCCGGGATGGCGGAGAAGAACTCGGCGGCCTCCTCGATCGGCATCTCCAGCACGTCCGAGACGGTCTTGCCCTTGTAGTGCACCTCCAGGGTCTCCCGGTTGTACCGGGCACCCTTGCAGACCTCGCAGGGGACGTACACGTCGGGGAGGAAGTTCATCTCGATCTTGATGGTGCCGTCACCCGAGCACGCCTCGCAGCGCCCACCCTTGACGTTGAAGGAGAACCGACCCGGGCCGTACCCGCGCACCTTCGCCTCGGTGGTCTCGGCGAAGAGCTTGCGGACGTGGTCCCAGACGCCGGTGTAGGTGGCCGGGTTGGAGCGCGGCGTCCGGCCGATCGGCGACTGGTCCACGCCGACGACCTTGTCCACGTGCTCCAGGCCGGAGACCCGGGTGTGCCGCCCCGGCACCAGCCGGGCGCCGTTGATCTGGTTGGCCAGCACCGCGTACAGGATGTCGTTGACCAGCGTGGACTTGCCCGAGCCGCTGACCCCGGTGACCGCGATCAGCTGGCCGAGCGGGAACGAGACGGTCAGGTTGCGCAGGTTGTGCTCCCGCGCGCCGTGCACCACCAGCTCGCGGGCTGGATCCTGCGGACGGCGGCCCGTCGGCGTCGGGATCGACCGCCGACCGGACAGGTACGCCCCGGTGATCGACTCCTTGTTCTTCAGCAACGCCGGCACCGAGCCGCTGTGCACGATCTTGCCGCCGTGCTCACCCGCGCCCGGCCCGATGTCGACGATCCAGTCGGCGGTGCGGATGGTGTCCTCGTCGTGCTCGACCACGATGAGCGTGTTGCCGAGCCCGCGCAGTCGGATCAGGGTCTCGATCAGCCGGTGGTTGTCGCGCTGGTGC
Source organism: Micromonospora saelicesensis (assembly GCF_900091575.1). Classification (GTDB taxonomy): domain Bacteria; phylum Actinomycetota; class Actinomycetes; order Mycobacteriales; family Micromonosporaceae; genus Micromonospora; species Micromonospora saelicesensis. The sequence goes on along the minus strand of NZ_FMCR01000008.1, from coordinate 316,980 downwards.
AGCCCGATCGACGGCTCGTCGAGGACGTAGAGCACGCCCACCAGGCCGGAGCCGATCTGGGTGGCAAGCCGGATGCGCTGTGCCTCACCGCCGGAGAGCGTGCCGGCCGGGCGGTCCAGGGAGAGGTAGTCCAGGCCGACGTCGAGCAGGAACCGCAGCCGGGCGTTGATCTCCTTGAGGACCCGCTCGGCGATCATCTTCTGCCGGTCGGTCAGCTCGATGCCGGCGAGCAGGTCGGCGCACTCCCCCACGGACAGGTTGCAGACCTCGGCGATGCTCTTGCCGGCCAACGTGACAGCGAGCACCTCGGGCTTGAGCCGGGCACCGCCGCACGCCGCGCACGGCACGTCGCGCATGTAGCCCTCGTACTTGTCGCGGGACCACTCGGACTCGGTGTCGGAGTGCCGGCGCTCGATCCACTGCACCACGCCCTCGAAGCCGGTGTAGTAGGAGCGCTCACGGCCGTACTTGTTGCGGTAGCGCACGTGCACCTGGTCGTCGGAGCCGTGCAGGATCGTCTTCTGTGCCCGCGCCGGCAACGCCCGCCACGGCGTGTCGATGTCGAAGTGCTGGGCCTCGCCGAGCGCCTCCAGCAGGCGCAGGAAGTATTCCAGGTTGTGCCCGGTGGACCAGGGCTGGATGGCGCCCTCACGCAGGCTGCGCTCCGGGTCGGGGACCAGCAGCTCGGGGTCGACCTCCTTCTTGGTGCCCAGGCCGGTGCACTCCGGGCAGGCGCCGTAGGGCGCGTTGAAGGAGAAGACCCGAGGCTCGAGATCCTCGATGGCGAGCGGGTGGTCGTTGGGGCAGGCCAGGTGCTCGGAGTAGCGGCGCTCGCGGTCCGGGTCGTCCTCGGGAAGGTCGACGAAGTCGAGCAGGACCAGGCCGCTGGACAGGCCCAGGGCAGCCTCGACCGAGTCGGTCAGCCGCTGCTTGGCGCTCGGCTTGACGGTGAGTCGGTCGATCACCACCTCGATGGTGTGCTTCTCCTGCTTCTTGAGCTTCGGCGGCTCGGTCAGCGGGTGCACCACGCCGTCGACCCGGGCCCGGGCGTAGCCCTTGGCCTGCAGCTCGGCGAAGAGGTCGACATATTCGCCCTTGCGACCACGGATCACCGGGGCGAGCACCATGAACTTGGTGCCCTCGGCCATCGCGAGGACCCGGTCGACGATCTGCTGCGGGCTCTGCCGGGAGATGCGCTCACCACAGACCGGGCAGTGCGGCTCACCGATGCGGGCGTAGAGCAGACGCAGGTAGTCGTAGACCTCGGTGATGGTGCCGACGGTCGAACGCGGGTTACGCGAGGTGGATTTCTGGTCGATCGAGACGGCCGGGCTCAGACCCTCGATGAAGTCGACGTCTGGCTTGTCCATCTGGCCGAGGAACTGCCTGGCGTACGACGAGAGCGACTCGACGTAGCGGCGCTGCCCCTCGGCGAAGATCGTGTCGAAGGCCAGGCTCGACTTGCCCGACCCGGACAGCCCGGTGAACACGATGAGTGCGTCCCGGGGCAGGTCGAGACTGACGTCACGCAGGTTGTGCTCGCGCGCGCCACGGATGATCAGTCGGTCGGCCACGGTGCGTGTACTCCCGGGAGAAGACGAAGCGAAGGATCTGTCCCGCTCTGGGTGGTCTTGAGCGGTCGTGCGGGCGCGGAAAACACGCCTCGGCAACTCTAGCCCCGAGGTACGACAGTTTCCCTCGCCCGCACATTCCCCCAGCTCAGCCCGGTCGGCCGCGCCACCCGGAAGCCCGGGCCAGCCGAAAACGCGCGCCACCCGAAAGCCCGGGCTCCCGCGCGTCGGCGGGCGCCCGGTCAGAAGCCGCCGGGCGCCGGCGGACGCGCGGCCCGACGTCGGGCCGAACGCCACCCGCCGCGTCGTTCCGCCGCCACCCGGGCCTCCCGCCGTCGGCTCTCGTGGGCCACCTCACCCTGCAGCCGCCGCCAGCTCTCCCACCGACGGGTGGAGAGCTCGCCGGTGTGCAGCGCATCCCGGACCGCGCAGGCCGGCTCGCCGTCGTGGCCGCAGTCGGCGTACCGGCAACCCTCGGCCAGCCCGGCGATGTCGGCGAACGCCCGGTCGAGCCCGGCCGCGCCGTCCAGCAGGCCGACCGCCCGGACACCGGGCGTGTCGATCACCGCACCGCCACCGGGGATGGGTACGAGGGCCCGCCAGGTGGTGGTGTGCCGACCCTTGCCGTCCACCCGCCGGATCGCCTGGGTGGGCATCATCACCGCCCCGACAAGCGCGTTGACCAGGCTCGACTTGCCCGCACCGGACGGGCCGAGCAGGCCGAGCGTGCGGCCGGGCGTCACCTCCGCGCGCAGCGGTTCCAGCCCGAGGCCACGTTCGGCGCTGACCGGCAGCACCGGCACCCCCGGGGCGACCGCGGCCAGCTGGCGGGCCAGCGCGGCCGGGTCGGCCGCGAGGTCCGCCTTGGTCAGTACGACAAGTGGCCGGGCGCCGGACTCGTGGGCCAGGGCGAGCAGCCGCTCGATCCGGCCCACGTCCGGCTCGGGGTGCACCGGCTCCACAACGGCGGCGGCGTCGAGGTTGGCGGCCAGCACCTGACCGCTGGCGTCCTTGCCGGCGGTACGCCGGATCAGCGCGCCTCGCCGCGGCAGCACCGCCTCCACTGTGACGCGGCGGTCCGGCCAGTGGGTGAGCAGCACCCAGTCCCCGGCGCAGGGCAGCGCGGACGGGTCCCGCGCGGCGACGGTCAGCACCGCCCCACCCAGGCTGGCCCGGACCGGGCCGACTGCGGTGAGCACCGTGCAGACCCCCCGGTCCACCCGGGCCACCCGACCCGGCTGGTGCTCGCCGCGACGCGCGGCGTACGCCGTCCGCTCGGCGTCCCAGCCGAGGGCGGTCAGATCGATCGTCATGTCATCCTCATCGGTGTCGAAGCTGGTGATGGCGGAACACGCGTGCCACGTCCGGCATGATCACCACCTCCGTCCGATGTCCCGGTGCCGCGTCTGCCGCTGACGGTAGGTCGCGCGCCGACGCGCCGAAAGCGATTTCCCCGGCGACGGCGCGACGGCGGACCGCTAGGGTCGACGGGTGACCACGGATCCGCTCCTGCTGATGGGCGAGGTGGACGCGGCCACCAGCCGACTGCTGCGTACCGCCGCTTCTTTCGACACCGCGGACCTGGCCGCCGCGTCGCTGCTGCCGGGCTGGACGCGCGGCCACGTGCTGGCGCATGTGGCGCGCAACGCCGACGGCTTCGTCAACCTGCTCACCGCGGCCCGCACCGGGGCGGCGCTGCCGATGTACGCCTCGTTGGACGCCCGCACCGCGGACATCGAAGCCGGTTCGAGCCGGCCACCAGCCGCGCACCTGGACGACCTGCGACGCACCGCGGACCTGTTCTCCGAGGCGGTCGCGGCGATGCCGGCCGACGCCTGGGCGGCGACCGTGCAGGCGCGTAAGGGCCCCTGGCCGGCGGCGCTGCTGGTCTGGGGTCGGCTGCGGGAGATCGAGGTGCACCACCTCGATCTGGCCGCCGACTACCGGGCCGCCGACTGGTCGGAGACGTTCGCTCACCGTCTGCTGCGGGAGGCGGCCAGTCATCACGGCATGGGGCCGACACCGCCGTCGATGGTCCTGCGCCTCGACGGCAGCGAGCACGAGGTGGTGATCGGGGAGCGCGTGGACGCCCCGATCGTCGCCGGCCCCGCCCCCGACCTCGCCGCCTGGCTGATCGGCCGCGCCGACGGCGCCCCGCTCTCCGTCACCCCTGACGGTCCCCTGCCTACTCCACCGGAATGGATATAGAAACGTCATGACATACAGCGGAGACGTCACGCACGGCGGCGCACCGGCGGTTCGGGAGCTGGACGGGCTGACCATCAGCAAGCTGTCGGTAGGTCCGATGGACAACAACGCCTACCTGCTGCGCTGCACGGGCACCGGTGATCAGGTGCTGATCGATGCCGCCAACGAGGCGCCCCGGCTGCTCGAACTGATCGGTGACGGTGGGCTCACCGCCGTGGTGACGACCCACCAGCACATGGATCACTGGGTGGCGTTGGAGGAGGTCGTCGCCACGACCGGCGCCCGGGCGCTGGTGCACGCCGAGGACGCGTCGGGGTTGCCGATCGAGGCGGAGCGGCTGGCCGAGGGCGACACCGTGGCGGTCGGCGACTGCGCGCTGGAGGTCATCCACATCAAGGGGCACACCCCGGGTTCGATCGCGCTGCTCTACCGCGATCCGGCCGGCACCCCGCACCTCTTCACCGGCGACAGTCTCTTCCCCGGTGGGGTGGGTAACACCGACAAGGACCCGGAGCGCTTCGCGGCGCTCATCGGTGACGTCGAGCACAAGCTGTTCGACCAACTCCCGGACGACACCTGGTTCTACCCGGGCCACGGCAAGGACAGCACCCTGGGCGTCGAGCGCCCCGCCCTCCCCCAGTGGAAAGCCAGAGGCTGGTAAACCCCACCCCACCACCAAACAGAAGACCCAACGTCGACCAGGAACCACCAAGATCAAACCCCACCGACGGCGGCGGCACCCCGCACGAACCGGAACCACGACGGGGGCGGGGGCCCGCCGTGCCCGGCGTAGGGATCAAGCCTGACCGCCCGGAGCCGGGCACGGCGGGCCCCCGCCCCCACCCACCGCAACCCGGCCCTAGAGCCCCCCGCGACCCCGCGCCCCCGGAACGAAGAAAGCTCAGCCAACGACGGAGAACAACCGCCGCCGCGCCCCCAGCAACGCGACGGAGGCCAGCACCAGCCCGACCCCCATCGTGACCAGCAGCGGGCTGGGGTCGCCCGGCAGCAGCCCGGCCACCGACCGCGACGCGGTGCCCAGGGCGAGGTAGAGACCGGCCCAGGCGGCCGCGCCGATCGTCGCGCAGCCGAGAAATCGGCGGTACGACATCCGCAGCCCGCCGGCGGCCAGTGGCAGCAGCGCGTTGAAGACCGGCAGGAACGGCGCGACCACCATCATCCGGCCGCCGCCGCGACGCAGGATTCCTTCGGCCGCTGTCCAGCGGGCCTCGCCGATCCAGCCGCCGACGCGGCTGTCGCGCAGTCGGTCGGAGTAGCGACGGCCGACCAGGAAGCTCAGCGACCAGCCGGCCAGGCAGCCGATCAGCACCGCGGTGAAGGTGGCCAGCCCGGTGCTCGGGCGGCCGACGCCGACGGCGGCGAGGATCGCGACGTCGCCGGGGATGAGGACACCCAGCAGGGGTACGGCGTCGAAGAGCATGACGAGCCCGAGCGCACCCATCAGCAGCAGAATGGGTAGTTCTCCGATCTGGGCCAGCCATTGCGTCATGCGTCGACGCTATGGCCGTAGCGCCACTTCGGACATCGGGTCGTAGCCCCCAGTGACCCCTGGTATCCGCCTCGGGGTCGCCCCTGAGTCAGGGTCCGCCTCAGGCGGGACGAAGCACCTGCACGTGGCGTAGCGACGAGTCGACCGACGGTTCGGTGGTGGGCACCGGGTAGGCGGCCAGCACGGTCAGGCGGTCCGTCGGTAGGTGCCCGCGGCCGGGGTCGCCGACCAGCACGTCGGCACCTGCTGCGGCGGCCCGCTGTAGGAAGGGCAGCATCCGGTCGGCCATCGCGCGGTCGTAGAAGACGTCTCCGGCGACGACCAGGTCGACCTTCGCTTCGGTGCTGTCGAGCAGGTCGTCCCCGGTCGCGTCGACGGCGACGTGGTTGGCCCGCGCGTTGAGTCTGACGGCGGCGACGGCGTACGGGTCGATGTCGTTCGCGATCACCTCCGCGGCGCCGGCGAGCGCGGCGGCGATGGCCACCAGCCCGGACCCGGCGGCGAGGTCGAGCACCCGGCGGCCGGCGACCAGCTCCGGGTGGTCCAGGAGGTGGCGGGCCAGGGCCTGTCCTCCGGCCCAGGCGGACGCCCAGTACGGCGCAGGCAGCGCGTGTCCGGCGACGGCCTCCATCCGGGCCCACCAGACGATCGCGTCCTCGGCCAGGTGCAGCCGCACCTCGGGGACGAACGGGGTGGGCACCAACCGGAGCCGGTCCAGACCGGCGCCGGGCGCATGGATCTCGCGTTCCAGCTCGGTCAGCGCGTCGGCTGCGGCATCTCTCATCGGCGCAAGCATGCCCCAGCGGCGGTTGGTCGGGGCGGGTTTCGCATGCCGCCGCGCAGAGTTCACCCGAGTTCGGTTAAATACCTACGGCACTTCGGCCAGCGGATCGGGGTTTTGCCCGTTACTGTCGAACAGGTACGGGCGATCATCGGCCAGAGGCCGAGGGTCAGCCGCTTTGAACAGGGAGAGATGCATGGCAACCGGCACGGTTAAGTGGTTCAACTCGGAAAAGGGCTTCGGCTTCATCGAGCAGGACGGTGGAGGGCCGGACGTGTTCGTCCACTACTCCGCCATCGCCTCGAGCGGCTACCGGGAGCTCAACGAGGGCCAGAAGGTCGAGTTCGAGGTGACCCAGGGGCAGAAGGGTCCGCAGGCGGACAACGTCCGCCCGATGTAGCTCCGTGCCGGTGACGGCGGCCGGTCTCCGGCCGCCGTCGCAGCGCACTCAAGACGCCGCCGGGGCGGCGGGCAGGTCCCGCCGCCTCCGGATCGGCCCTACCAGCAGAATCAACGGGGTGAACGCCAGCCAGGCGGTCATCACGACAATTGCCGTCTGGACGCCGTAACGCGCGCCGATGGCACCGGCCAGCACGGCCGCCAGCGGGATCGTGCCGTAGTTGAGCAGATGCATGCTCACCGTCACCCGGCCCAGCAGGTGGTGCGGCGTGTAGGTCTGCCGGAAGGCACCCTTGACCACGTTGCCGATGGCCACCCCCAGACCGATCAGCAGGCCGCCGAGGGCTGGCCAGGCCAGCCCGACGCCGGGTGCGGCGAGCGGGATGAGCAGCGCGGGCGGGCCGGTGAGCGCCGCCGCGATCAGCAGCGCCCGTGCGGTGCCGCAGCGCCGGGCCACCGTGGTGGCGAGCAACGCGCCGATGATCCCGCCGGCGCTCATCACCCCGACGAGCCCACCCACCAGGCCCGGCTCGAGACGCAGTTCGCGGACCAGGAAGACCACCAGGACGGCCTGGTAGCCGGTCAGCCCGATGTTGCTGGCCGCGCCGAAGAGCGTGAGCACCCGCAGGTACGGGTCCCTGATGACGAAGCGCAGCCCTTCGGCGATGTCGCGGCGCAGTGAGCGGGACTGGTCCACTCGGCGAACGCGCGGTTCGACGGTGCGGATCCGCAGCAGGCACACCGCGGAGACCAGGAAGCTGATCGCGTCCAGCAGCAGAGCGGTGACCGCACCGATGAGCTGGGCGATCAGACCTGCGACACCGGGGCCGACGACATAGCTCGCGGTCTGGGCGGCGTGCAGCTTCGCGTTGCCCTCCGGCAGTTGCTCGGGTCGCAGCAGCACCGGCAGGTACACCTGGTCGGCTGTTTCGAAAAAGACCCGGGCGACGCCGGCGCTGAGCGCCACCAGGAGCAGGTGCCAGACGGTGAGCCGGTCGAGTGCGGCGGCGAGCGGCACGCTGAGGAAGAGCAGGGCGCGGAACAGGTCGCATGCCACCATCACGGGCCGGCGGGGCAGCCGGTCCACCCACGCGCCGGCCGGCAGGCCGATCAGCAGCCAGGGCAGCCAGGCCGCGGCGGTGAGCACCGCCACCTGGAAGGTGCCGGCGTCCAGGACGGCGACCGCGACCAGCGGAAGCGCGACAGTGGTGACGTTGCTGCCGATGCTGCTGACCGTCTGGCCGGTCCAGAGCAGCCGGAAGTCCCGGTGCCGCAGCAGCCCACCGGCCTGGCGCACGGGGGTCGGGTCGCTGCGGGTGGCGGCGGTCACGGTCGCGCCGGCACGCCGTGGACGAACACGAAGACCGGTCGGCGCTCGGCGTCGTCGTCGGGCAGGTCCCGGTTGGCCCAGCGCGAGAGGACGCCGATCATCTCGCGGCTCAGCTCGGCCAGTTCCTCGGGCGTGAGGCGCAGCCAGTGGTCCGTGGAGAACGCGGCGTCGTGCCAGGATGCCTGCTCGGCCTCATCGGCGGCGTGCCAGGCCCGGGCCAGGGCGACGTGCCGGTCCAGGTTGAGCGAGGTGGCGGCGTCGGCGACCGCTCGGGAGGCCGGGTCGGCGTCGAAGTCGGCGTTGGACCAGCGCAGCCCTCGGGTGACCAGACGCCACCACCGCTCACGCCGGTCCCGGGCCAGCTCGGGAGCCTCGGTGACCAGGTCGGCGGCGGCGAGGACCTTGAGGTGGTGGCTGACGTTCGCGGGGGCCTGGTCGGTGCGCTCGGCGAGCAGCCCGACGGTGGAGGGCCCGTGGACCTTGAACACGTCCATCAGCCGGCGGCGCAGCGGGTGGGACATGGCGGCCAGCACCCGGGAGTCGGTGATCTGGCGTACGTCGGAGCTGTCCATGCGGACAGAATGGCATCCGCAACGGCTCTTGCGCAATATCTATTGCCCAACAGTCGTTGCGGAAGTGCCAAGAGGGACGGCCCGGCGGCCTCGGGCCGCCCCTCGCTCAGGCGACCAGCCGGCGGGCCAACTCGTCGGCGACCTGCTTGGCCATGGTGGGCGGGATGGCTGCGGCGATCTTCTCCGGCGTCAGCGAGGCCAGGACGCCCTGGACGATCGCCGGCTCATCGGTGAAGTCCCGGTTGGACAGCGCGGTCAGCGCCGCCTGCAACGCGCTCACCTGGGCGGCGAGCGACGTCAGCGTCGGGTGCGCCGAGACGAAGTTCGGGACGGTGGCATCCTCACCCATCGCCATCCGGGTGTAGATCTGCCCGATCGGGTTGCGGCCGTCCAGCACGGTGAGGTTCTTGTGGACGGTGGCCAGCCAGTTGTGTTCTTCGGGGGTCATGTCGTCGTCCTCCAGGAGTCCGATGGAGCTGAGGTAGCGGCGGAACAGGGGCCGCTGGTCGCGGCCCGCCTTGATGGCGTCGCGAAAGAAGCTGAAGTGGGTGTGCCAGCGGTGGGAGCTGTCGCCGCTGGTGCGCTTGCCGAGGCGGTCCCATCGCCTGACCGTGGTGCCGTCGGGGCTGTAGATGATCTCCCGGATGTCCCGGGTGTCGGCCGCGTTCGCGGCGCACTGGGCGACGCACCAGACCGAGAAGCTGGGCAGCGTGTTCGTACGGCCACCGGAGCGGACATTGAACTGGCCGACGTCCAGCGCCGCCGCGTCGAGGGTCAGCCCGGCCCGGTCGCGGGGCGACTCGACCACGGAGTAGTCGTTGGTGACGACCCGGTCCGATCCGCAGTGGTAGCCGCCCCGGTGGGCCGAGTCGCCGACGATGCCGACCTCGCCCGGGTCCAGGTCGTCTGGCCCGGGGGCGTTGTCGAGGTGAGTGAGGAGCAGGCTTCGGACGGCCAGAAGATTAGCCGGGGCCCGGGTCATGGGGTCCCCCTTTCCGAGAGGCGGGGACCGGGCACGACGTCACACCGCGTACGCGGTGCTGGGCTTGGGGCGAGCCCGGCCTACTGGTGCACGGCGCCGGGCGTTGACTCAACCATAGCCCGCAGTTTCGGCAAACGCCCAGCTCAGGAGGGGTCTGTTCAAATTGGAGGTTGTGGTGGGGCAGAGTGGACGATCGGCAGCAGCAGCGCCGACGGATGCGCCGGGTCGTGCAGAACCTGCCGCCAGCCGGCACGCAGCGTCACCGCTGTGCCGAGCGGCTCCCCGGTGCCGGGGTTGCGGGCCCATCGTGGATGGGCGCCGCCGGAGACCTGCACCCGCAGTCGGTGCCCGGCGGCGAAGCGGTACGCGGTCGGCCAGAGCGGCACCGGAATCCGCAGCGCCCCGGAGGAATCGGCCGGGAAGCGCTCGGGGGTGACCCGCACCAGGCCGTCGCACACGTTCCACGAGCGACCCCGGCGGTCCACGTCGCACAGACGAACGAAGACGTCCAGGTACGGCAGATCGCTGCGGACGTGGATCTCGGCGCGGACCGGGCCGATCACCTCGACCGGCGCGGTCAGTGGGGCGCTGGTGTAGGTCAGCACGTCGGGGCGGGCCTCGACACGCCGGTTGTCGACCGGGCCGGCCCGTTGGGCGACGAGCAGTGGACCGCCCAGCGACGGGGTGGGGTCGGCGGGGTCGTAGCGGAGTGCGTCCGGTGCCGACGCGGCAGGTGGGCGTGTTGCCAGCTCGCCACCGGGTTGCAGGTGCCAGGCGGTCTCGACCGCCGGGGGTGGCCAGTCCGGCAGGTCCCGCCAGCCGCCGCCGGCGCCGCTGACATGGATGCGCACGGGCGGCCGGGCCGGTCCCGCCGGGACGGGCGATCGCGGCGCGGCCGGTAGGTGCTCGTCGAGCCAGGCCAACCCCTCGCGCAGCGCGGCCACGAACAGTCCGGGGCTGCCGTGCGTCCACGGGCCGATCACCAGACGCGGCGGTGTGCCGGCGGCACGCAGGACGGCGTGGTCGTCAAGCTGGGCGGGCAGGAAGATGTCGTGCCAACCGGTGACCATGACCACCGGGGCCCGCACCTTCGCGACCTGGTCGGCGAAGACCCGGGTCCGCCAGTACGCGGCCTGCGGGGTGTGGTGGCGCAACCACTCCTGGAAGAACGGGATGGTCGCGCCGGTGGCCACCCGGTCGGCGTCGGTCAGGGGCAGGTGCTCCAGCGCGGCGGCCAGCCGGGGTTGTCCGCGCTTGAGTTCCCACTGCCGGGCCAGCCACGGCACGGTCTGCGCGTGCAGCAGCTCCGCCCAGGTCAGCACGGTGTCCAGGGCGAAGGACTCCCCGGCGTACGTCGAGTCGCGGGTGGCCGAGGCGGTCACCACGGCGACCATGGCGCGCAGCTCCTCGCCGGCGTCGGCGGCCAGGGCCCACTGGGCGAAGCCCTGGTAGCTGACCCCGAACATGCCGAGTCGCCCGGACCACCAGGGCTGGCGACGAAGCCAGTCCAACGTGTCCGCGCCGTCGTCGCGCTCGTGCACCAGCGGGGCGAAGGTTCCATCGGAGCCGCCGGTGCCCCGGCACGACTGGATCACCGCGTGTCGACCCCGGGCGGCGAGCAGCCGGCCGAGCAACCGCAGCGGTCCACCCCGCCCGTACGGGGTGCGGATCAGCACGGTCGGTGCGCCGCGGACGGCCGGGGCGTAGTGGTCGGTGCGCAGCACCACACCGTCGCGGGCCCGCACCGGGAGGTCACGGCTGACCCGCACCAGGCCGGGGCGGGTCGGTGGCAGGCGCAGCGCGGCGCTGGCGAGGCGGGTGACGAGGTCCGGCACCGGTCAGCCCGTCGGGCGGCGGGGTGACTCCGGCCGGGCGGCGCGCACCGCGTCGCGGTGCCCCCGCAGCGACTCGCTCATCTCCGCCATGAACCGGTGCACCACCTCCAGCTCGTCCTCGCTGAAGCGGGCCATCACCGTGTCGGTGCGGGCGCCCAGCGGCCGGAAGAACTCCATGGCCAGGGCAGCGCCCTGGTCGGCGTAGTGCAGCAGCACCTTGCGCCGGTCGACGGTGTCCCGGTCGCGGCGGATGTGCCCGGCCCGTTCCAGCCGGTCGATCAGGGCCGTGACCGAGCCGGAGGAGAGGTTCAGCTGCTCGCCGAGACGGCCGGGGGTGATCGGGTCACCGAGCAGCTCGGCGTCCATCACCGCGATCAACGCCTGCAGGTCGGTCGGGTTGAGGCCGTGCAGGTTGGCGAAGGCGTGGCCGACCTGCTGGGCGTCCACCGCGTACCGCCGGAGGTTGTTGGTGATCTCCGCGACCAGCTGCTCGCGGCGCGTGTCGCGCCGTCGGTACATGCCGTGAGTCGCCACCTCGCGCCGCTCTTCCCATCGTCGGTCCCCCGGGTTGCAGCATAGAACAGCCCCGGATAATCTCGGCTATCAAGATACTCGTCTTTCGAAGGACCTTGAGGTCACCTGATGTCTGTGTTCACCAGAGTCGCTCGTGGCCGGCTGGCCGCCTGGCTCACCGTGGCCGCCGCGATCGTCGTGGGCGCGGCCGTCTTCGGGACACCCCAGCCGGACAACCCGGCGCCGGTCTCCGCCACCGGCCTGTCCGTGCAGTGGCAGTCGACCCAGGTGCAACGTCTCCAGGATCAGCTGCCGTCGCGCGACGTGCAGCCGGCCATCGTGGTGATCAGTCGTGGTGACGGCGGCGCGCTGAGCGAGACCGACCGGGCCAGCGTCGGCGCTCGCGCCGACGACCTGCGCCGCTTCGCGGTGGGTGGGCAGGTCAGCCCCGCTCAGGTCTCCCCGGACGGCGCGGTGGCCCTGGTCGCCGTGCCGCTGGACACCGCCGGCGGGCAGGAGGTCGTCACCGACACGGTGACCCAGCTACGCGCCACCCTGGCGGACCTGCCCGGCGGGCTGACCGCCGAGGTGACCGGCGCCCCGGCGTTCACCGCCGACCTCTCCTCGGTGTTCGACGGCGCCGACGTCACGCTGCTCGTGGTGACCGCCGCCGTGGTCGCGCTGCTCCTGCTGATCACCTACCGCAGCCCGTTCCTGTGGATCGTGCCGCTGGTCGTGGTCGCCGCCACCGAGCAGCTCACCCTGCGCGCGGTGGACGTCATCGTGCCGGGCGTCGGCATCAACCTCCAACAGGGTCAGGTCACCGGCATCGCCAGCGTGCTGGTCTTCGGTGCCGCCACCGACTACGCGCTGCTGCTCATCGCCCGCTACCGGGAGGAGCTGCGCCGCGAGGAGGACCGGTTCGCGGCGATGCGCGCCGCGCTGCGCCGCACCGCGGAGCCCATCCTCGCCAGCGGCGGCACCGTCGTGCTCGGCGTCCTCACCCTGCTGCTCAGTGAGCAGGAGACCAACCGGGCGCTGGCCGTGGCGTGCGCCACCGGTGTGGTCTTCGCCATGCTCTCGGCCCTGTTCGTGCTCCCCGCCGTGCTGGTGCTCTTCGGTCGCGGCCTGTTCTGGCCGTTCGTACCCCGGGTCGGCGGCCCGGTGCGCGAGGGTCGGCTCTGGGGCCGACTCGGCGCCGCCGTGCAACGCCGCCCGGTGGTGGTCGCGACGCTGGCCACAGTGCTGCTCGGCGGGCTGGCACTGGGTGGGCTCGGCATCCGTACCGGCCTGTCCGAGACCGAACAGTTCCGGGCCGAGCCCGAGGCGGTGACCGGGGCACAGACCCTGGCCAGGGCCTTCCCCGCCGGCAGCACCCAACCCGTCGCCGTGATCACCACTCCGGCGGCGGTGCGGGCGGTCACCGACGCCGCCACCGCCGTACCCGGTGTCGCCTCGGCGCGCCCCGGCGACGCCGGCGCGGCCGTCGCCCAGGTCGACGTGGTCCTCGACGCCGAACCCGGCACCACCGCCTCGGACCGCGCGATCGAGGCGCTACGGGCGGCGGTCGCTGCCGTCCCCGACTCCGCGCCGCCGGCCGCCGCCGGCGCCGACGCCCCGTCCGGGGCGATCGTCGGTGGCTCCGTGGCCGCCACGTACGACTCCGACGAGGCCAACGACCGGGATCTGCGGCTCATCCTGCCGATCATCCTGCTGCTGGTCGGCGCCGTGCTCGTGCTGCTGCTACGCGGTCTGCTCGCGCCGCTGCTGTTGGTGCTCACCGTGATCGCGTCGTACTTCGCCAGCCTCGGCGCGGCCTGGTTGCTCTTCGACCACGTGCTGGGCTTCCCGGCCCTGGACAGCGGTGTGCTGCTGCTCGCCTTCGTGTTCCTGGTGGCGCTCGGCGTGGACTACAACATCTTCCTGGTCACCCGGGCCCGGGAGGACGCCCGCACCGCCGGCACCCGCGCCGGGATGCTCTCCGCCCTGCGGGTCACCGGCGGTGTGATCACCAGCGCCGGAGTGCTGCTCGCCGCGGTCTTCGCCGTGCTCGGTGTGCTGCCGCTGATCACCCTGACCCAGATCGGGATCATCGTCTGCATCGGTGTCCTGCTCGACACCCTGCTGGTCCGTACGGTCCTGGTGCCGGCGCTGGCGTTTCTGCTCGGCGACCGCTTCTGGTGGCCCGGCCGCATCACGCGCGACCCGGTGCAGGCCACGCCGCGCTCACCCGAGCCGGTCGCCGCGCACGACTGACCGACTCGTCGGGGCCGTGGCGAAGCCGCCACGGCCCCGACGAGGTCAGTAGGCCAGGCAGACGCACTCGCTCATCAGCGCCCGCACGTTGCGCACGTACGACGGGTTGGGGATGGCCAGCGGCTTTCCCTCCTGCGCCACCGCACCGTGCCCGAAGTTGTACGCGGCGATGACGGCGTTGAGCAGGCAGGAATTCAGCTCGCTGGTGCACAGTGCCGGGTCGAGCCGGAAGTCGGACTCGAAGTACATGTCGCCGATGTACTTCGTCGCCCAGGCCAGGTAGGTGGCGCCGAGGTAGGCGTTGTCCTGGTAGTCGTCGATCTGGTAGCTCTTCTCGAACCGCTGGTTCATCCAGGTCGCGGTGTCCGGCATCACCTGCAACAGCCCGACCCCACCGTCGCAGGCGTAGATGTTGGACTGCCAGCCGCTCTCCTGCCACGCGGTGGCCTTGAGCAGGTTGAGCGGGATCTTGATGTCCGGTGCCGAGACCGGCCAGTAGGTGCGGCTGGCCGCGTCGGTCAGTGCCGCCTTCACCTCGGCCCGGGTCGCCTGGGTGCCCTTGTAGGTCGGCTTGCAGGAGCTCGGCGCCGGCTTCGGCGGCGCCGGCGGAACCTCGGTCTCGGTGGGCGGCTTCGCCACCGGGCGCGGCTTCGGCGCCGCCCGGGTCGGCTTCTTCGTCGGCTTCGCCTTCGGGGTCGCGCTACGACTCGGCGCGGAACCCATCGATTCCACGGCACTCACCGACGGGCTCGGCTCCCCGCTGACCTCGTCGGACGGGGCATCGGTCGACCCGTCGGTGACGGCAACCGGCGCGGCCAGGCCCGATGGGCTCTCCCCCTTCGCGGCGCAGCCGACCAGCGCGCTCGCCAGCAGAAGCCCGGCGAGCACCGCGGCGCCCAGCCGATGGGTGCGTCGAACCATGCCGTTGCCTCCCCCGTGTGATTGTCGCCGCACCCTAACAAGGTTCGACCGGGCGGCGGTGCCCCTGCGACGGCCGCCCGGCGGCCTGGTCCACCGGGGGTTGACCGTTGCCCACCGCCCGGTCCCGGGTCGCCCAGGCGACCATGAACACCACAGTCCAGAGCACCCCGAGCAGCACCGCCGCGGCCGTCCCGCTCGCCGTGTCCAGTCCGAGGTAGAGCCGCGCGCCGCCGATCCCGAGCACCCCCGCCGCCGCGGCGGTCCAGGCGGCCACCGCCACCGGCCAGCGGGCGCTGCGCGACACCAGCCACGCCAGGGTGCAGAAGCTCGCCGCGACCACGGCGTTCTGGGTCGAGAGCGGAGCCACCTCACCGCCGCCCGGGGCGGTCCCGTTCGGGCCGGTCAACTCGGCCACCACGGCCAGCACCACCAGCGGCACGAACGCGCCCACCGTGCCGACCACGCTGAGCAGGTCCGCCCGCCAGGGTCGGTTGCGCCACGCCAGCACCGCCGCCACCAGCGCCACCAACAGGATCAGCACCGACCCGCGCACCACCGACACCACGACCAGTGTGGCGTCGGCGGCGTCCGGGGTACGCCGGGCCGCGAACCACCCCGCGATGGCGCCGTCCAGCGCGGCCAGCCCACTGTTGCGGACCGCCACCGCGAGCAGACCGGCGATGGCGAGCCCGGCGGCGAACAGCAGCAGCAGCCCGGCGGCCAGATTGAGCAGCAGCGTCCAGGCTGGGCCGATCCGCATGGCCACCAGGAAGAACAGCACCCCGTAGCGGGCGGTGAGCCACCGCACCGGGGGCAGGGCGCCGGCCCGGGACAGCAGCGCGCGCACCGGGTCGGGGTTACGGCCCAGCCACCGACCCACGAGCACCACACCCACCAGGCCGGCCAGCAGCAGGAACGCCACCCCGGTGGCCCGGCCGAGAAGCCGGGAGACCGTGTCGTACGACTCACCCGCGAGGTGACCGAGCAGCACCGAGCCGCCCACCCAGGTCACCACTCCGGCCAGGTTCCAGAGGGCGAACCGCCGGTACGGCATACCGGCCGCACCGGCCAGTCGGGGCACCAGGGTCCGGGCGAAAGCCACCCATCGGGCGGCGAACACCCCCCGCCCACCCAGGCGGGCGAGCATGGCGTCGGCCCGGGCCCACCGCTGCGGCCCGACCCGGTGACCCAGCCCGGCGCGCAGCCGGGAGCCGTACCGCCGTCCGGCGCGAAAGGCCAGCCCATCGCCGAGGACCGCCGCGACGATCATCGCGAGCAACGCCGGCCCGAGCCGCAAGGTACCGTTGTAGGTGAGGAAGCCGACGAGCAGCAGGGTAGCCTCACCCGGCACGAGCAGGCCGAAGATCACCGCGGTCTCGCCCGCCACGATCAGCGCGGCGACCAGGTAGATCCACAGGGTGGGCAGACCCTGCACCCAGGTCAGCAGGTCGTGCACTCAGGCCCCCGGGACACGGGTGCCAGCATGCCAGCCGGGGGAACCACCAGCACAGCGGTTTCACCATAGATCAGGGGCACCTGGGGGTGACCCCGACGCAGCCTGCGCGAGCGCAGGCGGAAAGATAGAGGGTATGCAGCTTCGCACCGACCTCCGCAACGTCGCCATCATCGCTCACGTCGACCACGGCAAGACCACCCTGGTCGACGCCATGTTGCGGCAGGCCGGCGCGTACGGCGCACGCGGCGAGAACACCGAGCGGGTGATGGACTCCGGTGACCTGGAGCGGGAAAAGGGCATCACGATCCTGGCCAAGAACACCGGCGTGCGTTACCTGCCGGCGGACGGCTCCGACCCGGTCACCATCAACATCATCGACACCCCCGGCCACGCCGACTTCGGCGGCGAGGTGGAGCGCGGCCTGACCATGGTCGACGGCGTGGTCCTGCTCGTCGACGCCAGCGAGGGCCCGCTGCCGCAGACCCGCTTCGTGCTGCGTAAGGCGCTGCGGGCCCGGATGCCGATCATCCTGGTGATCAACAAGGTGGACCGTCCGGACGCTCGGATCAAGGAGGTCGTGGACGACACCTACGAACTCTTCCTCGACCTGGACGCCGACGAGGAGCAGATCGACTTCCCGATCGTCTACGCCTGCGCCCGCGACGGCATCGCCTCGCTGACCCAGCCCGCCGACGGCTCGGTGCCCGACGACAGCACCTCGCTGGAGCCGCTGTTCCGCACCCTGCTGGACACCATCCCGGCACCCTCGTACGAGGAGGGCGCGCCGTTGCAGGCCCACGTCACCAACCTGGACGCCTCGCCGTTCCTCGGCCGGCTCGCGCTGTGCCGGGTCCGCCAGGGCACCATCAACAAGGGTCAGACGGTGGCCTGGTGCCGCACCGACGGCAGCACCCAGCGGGTCCGCATCTCCGAGATGCTGATGACCGAGGGCCTGGAGCGCACGTCGGCCGAGACCGCCGGCCCGGGCGACATCATCGCCGTCGCCGGCATCCCGGAGATCATGATCGGTGAGACCCTCGCCGACGTCGAGAACCCGGTCGCGCTGCCGCTGATCACCGTCGACGAGCCCGCCATCTCGATGACCATCGGCACCAACACCTCGCCGCTGGTCGGCCGGCTCAAGGGCTCCAAGGTCACCGCGCGGATGGTCAAGGACCGGCTCGACAAGGAGCTGATCGGCAACGTGTCCCTGCGGGTCCTGCCCACCGAGCGGCCGGACGCCTGGGAGGTGCAGGGCCGCGGCGAGCTGGCGCTGGCCATCCTGGTCGAGCAGATGCGCCGGGAGAGCTACGAGCTGACCGTCGGCAAGCCGCAGGTGGTCACCCGGGTAATCGACGGCAAGACCTGCGAGCCGGTCGAGCGGCTGACCATCGACGCCCCGGAGGAATACCTGGGCGCGATCACCCAGCTCCTCGCCACCCGCAAGGGCCGGATGGAGCAGCTGGTCAACCACGGCACCGGCTGGATCCGGATGGAGTGGCTGGTGCCGGCGCGCGGCCTGATCGGCTTCCGCACCGAGTTCCTCACCGACACCCGGGGCACCGGCATCCTGCACCACGTCTTCGAGTCGTACGAGCCGTGGTTCGGCGAGCTGCGCACCCGTAACAACGGCTCGCTGGTCGCCGACCGGGCCGGCGCGGTCACCGCCTTCGCGATGACCAACCTTCAGGAGCGCGGTCAGCTCTTCGTCGAGCCCACCACCGAGGTGTACGAGGGCATGATCGTCGGGGAGAACTCCCGCTCCGACGACATGGACGTCAACATCACCAAGGAGAAGAAGCTCACCAACATGCGGCAGTCGACCTCCGACGAGACCGAGAAGCTGGTCCCGCCGCGCAAGCTCACCCTGGAGCAGGCGCTGGAGTTCTGCCGCGAGGACGAGTGCGTCGAGGTCACCCCGGCCACGGTGCGCATCCGCAAGGTGGTGCTCGACCAGCAGCTGCGGGGCCGGGCCACCGCCCGCCGCAAGCACGCCGGCTGACCCACCAGCACCCGACACCGGGCGCGTCGGCCGCTTGCGGCCGACGCGCCCGTCGTCTTTCCCCCGACGGCTACCCGAGCCCACCCCCGCTTGATCCGCTACGGTCACCGGCATGACCTGGGATGATCTCGACGCCCACCTGGACCGGGTGCCCGGCACCGTCTCCGCGTACGTGGGGCGGCTCGCCGCTCCGCCGACCTGGACCCGCCACGCGGACGCCGGCCACTACGCCGCGAGCACCATGAAGGTGGCGGTGCTCGCCGCGCTGCACCGCGCCGCCGAGGCCGGCACCCTGGACCTGGACGCCCCGGTCCCGGTCGTCAACCACTTCGACTCCGCCCAGCCCGGCGCGCCCCGCTTCGCCAACGCGCAGTCCTACGACAACGACGACGCGGTCTGGGACCGCATCGGCGGCACCGCGTCGCTGCGCTGGCTGGCCGACCGGATGATCGTGCGCTCCAGCAACCTCGCCACCAACCTCGTCCTCGGCCACGTCGGGCTGCCCGCGGTCGCCGAGGTCTGGGCGCTCGCCGGTGCCCGCAACAGCGTCACCGGCCGCGGCATCGAGGACTTCGCCGCCCGCGAGGCCGGCATCACCAACACGGTCACCGCCGCCGACCTGGCCGCCCTGCTCGGCACCCTGGCCACCGGGGCCGACACCCCCGGCCCACTCGCCTCACCGGCCGCCTGCACCACCATGCTGGACGTCCTGCTCGCCCAGGAACACCGCGAGGACCTCGCCGCCGGCCTGCCCGAGGGCACCCGCATCGCGCACAAGAACGGTTGGGTACGCGGCGTGCGCCACGGCGCCGGCGTGGTGCTGCCCGACGACGCCCCGCCGTACCTCATCGCCGTCTGCACCACCACCGAGCTGGCCGGGGGCGACGACCAGGTCGAGGACGACGCCTGCCTGCTGCTCGCGCACATCTCGGCGCAGGTCTGGGCCGCCCGCCACCACCTCTGACCCGACAGCCTCGGCGGCGAGGCCAGCGCCCCCGACTGCGGCTAAGCTGCTCGGCACCCCCACCCCGGAGCCGCAGATGCCCCGCAGTCGCACCGTGCTGATCGCCTTCCTCGTCGTGACGGCCGCGAACCTGCTGGCCAACGCCACGGGCGGCGGCCTGGCCCTCCTACTGACCAAGCCGCTGCTCATGCCGCTGCTGGCCGCGTACCTCTGGCGGGTCAGCGCCGAACGCGCGGCCCGACCGGACCGGCTGCTGCTCGCCGCGCTGGCCTTCGCCACCGGCGGCGACGTCGCCCTCATGATCGACGGCACCGGCTGGTTCCTCGCCGGCATGGCCTGCTTCCTCGGCACGCATCTCTGCTACCTCGCGGCCTTCACCCGACACGGCGCCGCGACCGCGCTGCGCCGCACGCCGCTGGTCGCCGTCCCCCTGGGGTACGCGGTGCTGACCGTCGTCGCGCTGACCTGGATGTGGGCGGGGCTGACCGACGTCGGGCTGGCCGTACCGGTGGCCGGCTACGCCATCGCGCTGGCCGCCATGGCGAGCACCGCCGCCACCCAGGGCTGGCGGGTCGGTCTCGGCGCCGCGCTCTTCCTCGGCTCCGATTTGCTGATCGCCGCCGGGGTGGCCGAGGTGGCCCAGCCACCCGGCGCGCCGGTGCTGGTCATGGCGACCTACGCCGCCGGCCAGGCACTGATCGTCACCGGCCTGGCCGCCCGCCTCGGCGCACCCCCGCAGGCACCTGTCACTCCAGCAACTGCGCCCGCAACGCCCTGAGGTCGGAGTCGGTGAGCCCCAGCCCGTCGCGCAGGTACGCGTCGAACGAGCCGTGCACCCGACGCACCTCGGCGTAACCGGCGTCGAGATATTCGGCGCGGACCTCCAGCACCGGCAACACCGCGTCGACGTCCAACTCGGGATTCCGCCGGCGCATCGCCTCGACGATCACCGCCCGCAGGCTGTCGGTCAGCTCGTTGTTGCGCAGGTAGTCGGCGCGAATGGCCGCCTCGTCCACCCCGAGCGCCGTCAACAGGATGACGGTCAGCCAACCGGTGCGGTCCTTGCCGGCCGAGCAGTGGTAGAGCAGCGGCAGATTCTCCGGCCGGGACGCCAGCCGCACCGCCTCGGCGAAACCGACCCGCGCCGACTCACCGGTGACGAACCAGCGGTAGATCGCCGCCATCGCCCCCGCCGTGCCCTGCCGGGCCAGCTCCGCGTACGCGTTCAGGTCGTGACCGAGCAGCACCGCCGAGACGTACGTGAAGACCGGATGCTCCGCGTCGTGCACCGGCAGGCGCACCACCCGTGGCTCACCGGCGAACCGGTCCTCCGGCGCGACCGCGATCTCCGAGGCGTCGCGCAGATCCACCACGCACGCCGGCCCCAGCTTCGCCAGCACCGGTAGGTCCTCGTCGGTCAGCCGACCCAGCGCCGGAGTGCGGATCAACTGGCCGACCCGGACCCGCCGCCCGTCCGCGCCGACGAGCCCACCCAGGTCACGCGCGTTCGGTGCACCCACCAGCTCCCAGCCCTGCCCGGTCATCCGGTCTCCCCTCCCGCGGTGAACCTCCGTATAGGGTGCCTCACATGACGATCTCGGCGGTACGCACCCACCGGGTTTCCGCCCCCTTACACACCCCATTCGTCACCGCGCTACGTCGTACCACCACAGTGGACACCCTGGTCGTCGAGCTTGTCGACAGCGACGGCCGGTCCGGCTTCGGTGAGGCGCCCCAGGTCTGGCAGGTCACCGGCGCGTCGGTGGCCGGCGCGCAGGCGTGCGTCCGCGAGTTGCTCGGCCCACAGCTGATCGGCCGCGACCCGGACGACCTGGTGACCCGTTGCGCCGAGGTGCAGCGCGCCGTGGTCGGCAACGAGGCCGCGAAGGCCGCAGTGGACGTCGCCCTGCACGACCTCGCCGCGCGGCGGCTGGGCGTACCCCTGGTGCGGTTGCTCGGGGGCACCACGCTGCGGGTCCCGACGGACGTGACGCTGGCGGCGGGTGACGCGGTGGACCTGGCGGCCGCGGCACGGCAGCGGCAGGCCGACGGCTTCGGCGTGCTCAAGTTGAAGGTCGGCACCGACGCGGCCGGCGACCTGGACCGGGTGCGCGCGGTACGAGCAGCCGTCGGCCCCGGCACCCGGATCCGGCTGGACGCCAACCAGGGCTGGACGCCCCGGGAGGCGGTCCGGGTGATCCGCGGCATCGAGGACGCCGGGCTCGACGTGGAGTTGGTCGAGCAGCCGGTGGCCCGCTGGGACCTGGACGGGCTGGCCTGGGTCAGCGACCGGGTGTCCGTGCCGATCCTGGCCGACGAGGCGGTCTTCGGGGTTCGTGACCTGGTGGAGGTGATCCGTCGCCGGGCCGCCGACCTGGTGAACGTCAAGCTGGCCAAGTGCGGTGGGCTGCATCCGGCCCGTACCCTCCTCGACCTGGCCACCGCGCACGGGCTCGGCACTGTGGTCGGCTCGATGATGGAGAGCCAGGTCGGCATCGGGGCGGCGGCGAGTCTGGTCGCCGCGTACGGCACCACAGCGGTCGCCGACCTGGACGCCGCCTGGTGGCTGGCCTGGTCACCGGTGCAGGGTGGCATCCGTTACGACGGGGCGACCGTGGTGCTGCCGGACGCCCCTGGCCTGGGCATCTCCGGCCTCGCTGAAGCAAAAGTGCAGACTCGTGGTTGATGACCGTCGGTTTCTTTCATAGGGTTCCCCTGGACAGCCGACACGATCTGGGGGTTGACGTGGAGCTGCAACCGGGCCGCGAGGCCGTCGTCCGGGTCGCCGTGGCGACGCTGTGGACCTCCCCCGAGGCAGTCCGCCCGGTCGACCGTCCGGCGCTGACCGCCGGCGCCGACATCCGGACCTGGGTCTCGGGCATGGACACCGACCAGCAGGTCGGCGACTGCGTGCTGAGCCAACTCCTGCTCGGCGAACGGGTCCTCATCAGCGAGCTACGCCCGGACGGCTGGGCCCGGGTCGTCGCCGTCGAACAACCAGCCGCCAAGCTGGACCCCCGCGGCTACCCAGGCTGGCTCCCCGCCGAGCAACTGGCCGTTCCCGACCCGGCCCACACCAGCATCGATCATCCGCTGGTGGTGGACGCCACGGTCACCGGGCTGCACGCCGCCCCGAACGGGCCGGTGGCGCTGCCCGGCGTCGTCGTCGGCACCCGGCTCGTCCCGGCCGGCCCCACACTCGACGACTGGCGGCCGGTACACGTCCCCGGCCGGGCCACGCCGCTCTGGCTGCCGGACGGGCACCTGGTCCCGTCCTCGGCCGCGTCGCCGACCGCCGAGCAGGCGCTCGCGGTGGCACAGCGCCTGCTGGACGTCGTCTACATCTGGGGCGGTCTCTCCGCGCACGGCATCGACTGCTCGGGGCTGGTCCATCTGGCCTGGCGGCGGTTCGGGGTGCTGCTGCCCCGCGACGCCGACGACCAGGCCGTGGCCACCACCCCGCTGTCGTTGGGCGCGGAACGCCCCGGCGATCTCTACTTCTTCGCCCGACCCGGCCGCAAGATCCACCATATCGGCATCGTCACCGCCGTCCCCGGCGACGACGGCCAGCGCCGGATGCTGCACGCCTGCTACCGGCGGCGGCGGGTCATCGAAGAGGAACTGCCGGCCGACCGGACCGCCACGTTGGTGGGCGCGCACCGGGTCTAGGGCGACACACGCCCTTCACCGGCCGGGCGCGTGTCCGCACCCGGCCGGTGACCGGTCAGTGTCGGGCGTCGGCCAACTCGCGACGCCGGTCCCGGGAGGACTTGATCAGGCTGGCGGCGGTGGCGGTGCCCAGGGTGCCGATGATGACCAGCAGCGACAACCAGATCGGGATGTGCGGCGCCCAGCCGACGTGCTCGCCACCGTTGATGAACGGCAGGTTGTTGTCGGCCAGTGCCTCCAGCACCAGCTTGACCCCGATGAAGCCGAGCACGACGGCCAGGCCGTAGCTCAGGTAGATCAGCCGGTCCAGCAGGCCACCGAGCAGGAAGTAGAGCTGCCGGAGGCCCATCAGCGCGAAGACGTTCGCGGTGAAGACCAGGTACGGCTCCTGGGTGATGCCGAAGATCGCCGGGATCGAGTCCAACGCGAAGATCAGGTCGGTGGTGCCGATCGCGATCATCACGATCAGCATCGGGGTGAACAGCCGCTTGCCGGCCACGTGGGTGGTGAGCTTCGCGCCGTCGTAGTCCTTCGAGATCGGCAACGCCTTGCGGCTCCACCGGATCAGCACGTTCTCGGAGAACTCGTCCTCGTCCGGCTCACCCTGCCGGGCCAGGTTCACCGCGGTGTAGATCAGGAACGCGCCGAAGATGTAGAAGACCCAGGAGAACTGCGTGATCAGCGCCGCACCCGCAGCGATGAACCCGCCGCGCATCACCAGCGCCAGCACGATGCCGACGAGCAGCACCTTCTGCTGGTACTGCCGGGGCACCCCGAAGCGAGCCATGATGATCACGAAGACGAAGAGGTTGTCGACCGAGAGGCTGTACTCGGTGAGCCAGCCCGTGTAGAACTGGCCGGCGGCGCTGGCCCCGGAGGTCAGCCAGACACCCGCACCGAAGAGCAGGGCGAGGCCGACGTAGAAGCCGACCCAGAGGCTCGACTCCCGCACACTCGGCTCGTGCGGACGCCGACCGATGATCAACAGGTCGACGAGCAGGACCGCAGTCAGTGCGACAAGCGTCCCCGCCCACACCAATCCGGACACGTCCAACGTTCATTCCTCCGGCAGACACGCGGCGTCGGGCACACCGTACGCCCCTGCGGGAGCCGGCGTGCCGCTGTCGCTCACTCTGGTGACTGTCGGAGGTCTCTTCCGCCGTCGCCCCGGTGCGGGGCGGCGACCTACGGGGCCGGGTCGGGCCGCCGTGGTTCCGGCGATCGACCGTGCTGACGACTCCGTTGCGGGGGAATACTCCCCTCCTCGTTGACCATTGTTGCCCACCACGCCCCGTGATCACACCCCGGGCATCCGGTGGCGCCGGACACCGTTCGCCGTGTCACACCCGCTAGGGCTTCCTAGGAGGCTAGTGCATATCGGGTGCGGCGATCGGGTCGGTGAGCGACCAGCCTGCGGCGAGCAGGTCGTCGCAGGCCCGCACCGCTCGGGCCAACCGATCGGCGTGGGATCCGGCCAACTCCACCACCGGCACCCCGCACCCGGCCAGCTCGGTCCGGAAGCGCTCGGTCATCCAGGCCCGCAGGTGCTCACCGTCGCGCAGACCGTCATCGGTGAACGGCACCCCCCGGTGATCAGTCAGCAGATACAGCGCCGGCCGACGCGCCGCCGCCCGTACTTCCTCCGACGTGCTGCCCAGGTAGCGCTCCTCCCACACCGCCGTCGCCCGCGCGTCGGTGTCGCAGACCAGCAGCGGCCCGCTCGTCCGGGCCGCCGCGTCCTCGGCCGCCTGCTGCTCGCGGACCACCGCGCGGAAGTCATCCCGGTCCCAGGAGACGTCGAAGACGGTCGCCTCCGGCGTTCGCTCCCGCAGCCGGGCCAGCTTGCGCGCGGTCAACTCCCGGCCGTACTCCGGCACCCAGGACGTGCCGTAGTGCCCGGCGAGCGCCGCCGCCATCGTCGTGGTCCCGGTCGACTCGGCCCCGACCACCACCACCCGCCGGACGAACCACGCCCGCACCGGCGGGCTCAGCCACCGCCAGTGACCCGCCGGGTCCGCGCGCACGGCCGTCCCGGACACCGGCACGGTCCGCCGATCCGGATCCACCGACACGGGTACGGCGTGGAAGCGGCGCGCCAGCTCGGCGCCGTACGCCTCGGAGGAGAAGACCGCGTCCACCGACCCCGACCCGACCGCCTCGCGGAACACCGCGCAGTGCGCGTCCCAGACCGCCGGATCGGCGTAGTCCACCGGGTGGTCGTCGTACCGGCCGACGAAACGGACCCACGGCGTGTCCGCGTGCACCTCGCGCAGCCAGTCCAGGCGCAGCGGGAGCGCAATGGACTCCCGACGCGAGGGCGCCACGACGACTGTCACCTCGGCGCAGCGGGCGGCGGCGGCCCGGATCAGCGCGTGGTGCCCGGCGTGCGGTGGATAGAACTTGCCCACCACCATCCCGTGCCCGAACTCCGCCGAGCGGGCCGGCGCGCGTGGTGCCGGCGCACGGCCGGACGTCTCGGCGTTCACGCGGTGACCGGGGCCGGGCCGGGCGGGACCGCGCTCGGCCGGTCGGCCCGACGCAGGTCGGCGCGCCAGGCCCGCAACCCGAGTACGCACAGGGCGAGGAAGACCAGGTAGAGGACGGCCGTCAGGTGCAGCCCCTTGTACGCGTACAACGGGATGTAGATCAGGTCGGCGGCGATCCAGAGCCACCAGCTCTCCACCCGCTTGCGGGTCTGCCCATACGTGGCCAGCAGGGACAGCGCCGTGGTCAACGCGTCCGGCAGCGGCACCGTCGAGTCGGTGGCCCGGTCCAGCAGCAGCCAGAGCGCACCGGTGAGCAGCAGCCCGACGGCGGCCAGCGCCAGCCATTCCCGCCGCCCCGTGCGGCTGACCGTGAGCCGGGTGCGCCGCTCGCCCCCGAACAGCCAGTGCCACCAGCCGTAGCAGCCGAGCGCGACGTAGACGACCTGGAGCCCCGCGTCGGCGTACAGCCCGGCGGTCCAGAACAGCACCATGAGCAGCAGAACGTTGGCGATGCCGATCGGCCAGTTGGCGATCTTCTGCCGGGCCACCAGCCACACGTTGAGCACACCGGTCGCGAACCCCAGCAGCTCCGCCCAGGTGGTGCCCGTACCGGCCACCCGAAACGCGGTGCCGGTGAGCCAGTCGATGATCACGAGGCCACCCTAGGGTCTGTGTCAACGCCCTCGGTCGAGCCGAGGCGGAGTCCAGGCAGTGGTCCGGCACAGACCCGCGACACCGCCGGCCCCGACCGCCGTGGGAGGCTGTCCGGCATGGTTCTTGAGGTCGCGCTGATCGACGTACTACCCGGACACGAGGACGCTTTCGCCGCCGCGTACGCCGAGGGTCACCCGGTGCTCGCCGGAGCGACCGGCTGCCGGTCCGTGCGGATGACCCGAGGAATCGAGTCACCGAGCCGCTTCGTGCTGCTCGTCGAATGGGACTCGGTCGAGGCGCACGAGAAGAACTTCCGGGCCACCGAACGGTTCGACAAGTGGCGGGCGCTGATCGGGCCGCACTTCGCGGGACCGCCAGTGGTCGAGCACTTCCTCGACGTACCGGCCTGAGCCGAGCTGTCGTACCCCACGGTTATCGTGCCGGGCGCACGCGCCGGCCGCCGGTCCCGACGGGCTCGGGGGCGCCGGGCCCGGTGGCCGCGCGGCGCGTCACCGTCGGCACCCCGTCAACCGTTACTCGCCGACGCGGCGGGCCAGCACGGTGACCGTCTCCTCCGGTGACAGCGCCGCGGCCAGCAGCGCCCCGGTCATCCGTTCGTAGCGGTCCACGTCGAGCACTGTGGCCAACCGGACGTCGGTGGTCAACGCCTCGAGCATGACCGTGCGCGGGTCCGCCGGGTCGGGAAAGGCGTAGCAGGAATACGGTGTGAGCGGATGCAGCCCGCCACCGGCCGATCCGCGTGGCAACAGCCGCACCGTGACGTGGGACAGGCCGGTCACCGCGACCAGATGACGCAGCTGTTCACGCCAGACCGCCACCGGCAGGTCACCCGGGTCGCAGACGGCCTCGGCGAGCACCGCCGTGTAGCGCGGCGGGTAGGCCCGCCGAAGCACCTCCTGCCGCAGTGCCCTCGCGCGCACCTCGGCCTCCACGTCGACCTCCGGCGTGAGCTGGGCGCCGGCGGTGACCAACACCCGGGCGTACGCGGGCGTCTGGAGCAGTCCCGGCACCACCGACGGCTGGTACTCGACGATGTCGGCGGCGCCGGCCTCCAACTCGGCGTAGGTGCGCTGCCGTTCGCTCATCTCGCCCAGCGTCTTCCACCAGCCTCGACTGGTCGCCGCGTCCCGGGCGATGACGATCAGCGCCTCCCGGGCGGGCGTGGGCACCTTGTAGACATCCAGCAGATCGAGCACGTCGGCGAGGTCCGGGCGACTCTGACCCAGCTCGATGCGGGACAGCTTCGACGTCGAGGCCCAGCCCAGCCGGTCGCAGACCTGCTCCAGGGTCAGCGACTCGCGCCGACGAAGTTGGCGCAATTCTGCGCCGAGACGTGCACGTCGAATGACAGGACTTGTTGGCAGCGGCATCCCGGCCTCCCCACCGAGGGAGACTACGCAGGACGATCACCCAGTGCAATAGCACGCTCGCGCACCGCAATCAGGGCATTCGACGCCGCCGGCCGGCCGGGCCAGCCCGAACACACCGTTTCCGCAGTTCAGTGCGGTTCCAAGCCGCTCAGGCTGGTCCCGGCGGGCCGCCCGTCCCCGGTCAGCGTGGCCGGCTCAGGGTCGGTACGTGCCGAAGGACCAGACGTTGCCGGCCAGATCGCGGGCCGAGTAGTCACGGGAGCCGTAGTCGGTGTCGAAAGGCTCGCGGATGATCTCGGCGCCGGCCGCGCGGGCCTGGGCGCAGTGCGCGTCGACGTCCGGCACGGCCACGTAGACCGACCACTCGTCGTCGGCCGGCCGGGGCGGGGCGTCGGCCCGAGCACCCAGCATGATCATGCCGGTGTCGAGGACCAGCTCGGCGTGCGCGACCGCTCCGTCCGGCGCCTCGTGCACGGCATGCACCCGGAAACCGAAGGCGGCACCCAGCCAGTCGATCGCGGCGCGGGGATCGGGATAACGGAAGATTGGATAGATGGTTCGCATGACCCGATTCTGCGGCCGGCGGCGTGGCTCCGGATTGGACGAATGTGACCTCGGCGGGTCGCCGGTCCGGCTCCGGTCGGCTCGGCGGGTCGCTGGCCCGGCTCCGGTCGGCTCGGCGGGTCGCCGGTCCGGCTCCGGTCGGCCGGCGGTCGTCAGCGGCCGGAGAGCAGCGCGGCCGGCGTGGCCCCCGCGAACTCGTGGAAGTCCCGGATCAGGTGGGACTGGTCGTAGTAGCCGCAGCTCGCCGCCACGGCGGCCCAGTCGACTCCCCGCCCGACCCCGCCGGCCTGGGTCGACGCGGCGTGAGCCCGCTGAAAACGCAGCAGTCGCGCGGCCATCTTGGGCGGCAGCCCGACCTCCTGCCGGAACCGGGACGCGAGGTGCCGGCGGCTCCAGCCCAACTCGTCGGCGAGCACACCGACGCTCCCCCGCCCACCGCTGGCGGCCAGCCACCGCCACGCCCAGTCGAGCCGCGGGTCCACCGGCGGGGCCGCCGCCAGCCGGGCGGCGAGCACCCGGTCGAGCAGGTCGAACCGGTCCGACCAGCCGGGGGCCTCGGCGAGCCGGCCGCGCAGCCGATCCAGCCAACGGCCCGGGAGCTGCCCGACGTCGACGGCCCGGTTGGTCAGCTCACTCAGGGGCAGACCGAGAAGCCGGCGGGCGGTCAGGGGGGCGAGCAGCAACTCGATGCCCTCTCCCACGCCCACGGTGCGCGTGGTGCACCAACTGTCGAAGGTGCCGGCCACGAACGAGTCGACCGCGGTGACGCCGCGCTGCGCGCTACGCGGGTCGGTCACGTCCAGCGGAGCGCCCCAGCCCAGGATCAGCACCACGAAGACGCCCGCCGACTCCCGGCGGACCAGTGGCACGTCCGCCCGTTCCCGGTAGCCCACGTACCGGTCGACGAACGGACGCAGGCTGGCGCCGGGCACCCCGAGGACCATCTCGCCGATCGGCGCCACCGCCGTCAACCGTGCCCGCCCTTCACGTGCCCCGGCCGGCCGGGCCCAAGCGGAGCGCTGGGCGGGGCCGACCGGGTGGCCGTCACTTCACGCCGGCGGCGTCCATGCCGCGCAGCTCCTTCTTCAGGTCGGAGACCTCGTCGCGGATCCGGGCCGCCAACTCGAACTGAAGCTCGCGTGCGGCGGCCAACATCTGGTCGTTGAGCTCCTGGATGAGCTGGGCGAGGTCGGCGCGGGCCATCCCCTCCCGTGAGGTGGTGCTCGCGGCGGACCGGCTCCGGCTGCGGGTCTCCTTGACCGGCGCCTTACCTCGGGAAAGCTGACGCACCGCGCCACCGACCCGGGAGTTCTCGGTGTCCTCCGCCTCGCGGTAGATGTCGTCCAGGATGTCGTGGATCTTCTTACGCAGCGGCTCCGGGCTGATGCCGTGTGCCTCGTTGTGCGCGATCTGCTTGGCCCGACGCCGATCGGTCTCGTCGATCGCCGCCGCCATCGACGGGGTGATCTTGTCGGCGTACATGTGCACCTGGCCGGAGACGTTACGGGCCGCCCGCCCGATGGTCTGGATCAGCGACCGACCGCTGCGCAGGAAGCCCTCCTTGTCGGCGTCGAGAATCGCCACCAGCGACACCTCGGGCAGGTCCAGACCTTCGCGGAGCAGGTTGATGCCGACGAGCACGTCGTAGTCGCCCTTGCGCAGCTCGCGCAGCAGCTCCACCCGGCGCAGCGTGTCGACCTCCGAGTGCAGGTAGCGCACCCGGATGCCGTTCTCCAGGAGGTAGTCGGACAGGTCCTCGGCCATCTTCTTGGTCAGCGTGGTGACCAGCACCCGCTCGTCCCGGTCGGTCCGCAGCTTGATCTCGTGCATCAGGTCGTCGATCTGGCCCTTGGTCGGCTTGATCACGACCTCCGGGTCGACCAGACCGGTGGGTCGGATCACCTGCTCGACGAACTCGCCCTGGGCCTGCTCCATCTCCCAGGTGCCGGGGGTCGCGGAGAGGTAGACCATCTGGCCGACCCGCTCCAGGAACTCGTCGAAGCGCAGCGGCCGGTTGTCGGCCGCGCTGGGCAGCCGGAAGCCGTGGTCGATGAGCATCCGCTTCCGGGACGCGTCGCCCTCGTACATGCCGCCGATCTGCGGGATGGTCACGTGCGACTCGTCGACCACGGTGAGGAAGTCGTCGGGGAAGTAGTCGAGCAGGGCGTGCGGTGGGCTGCCGGGCAGCCGCCCGTCCATGTGCATCGAGTAGTTCTCGATGCCGGAGCAGAAGCCCACCTGCCGCATCATCTCGATGTCGTAGGTGGTGCGCATCCGCAGCCGCTGCGCCTCCAGCAGCTTGCCCTGCCGCTCCAGCTCGGCGAGACGCTCGGCCAGCTCCACCTCGATGTCACGGATCGCCCGTTCCATCCGCTCCGGACCGGCCGCGTAGTGGGTGGCCGGGAAGATCACCAGCTGGTCGACCTCGCGGACCACGTCACCGGTCAACGGGTTGAGGTAGTAGAGCTTCTCCACCTCGTCACCGAACAGCTCGATCCGGATCGCCAGCTCCTCGTACGCCGGGATGATCTCCAGCGTGTCGCCGCGGACCCGGAAGGTGCCCCGCTGGAAGGCCATGTCGTTGCGGGTGTACTGGATGTCGACCAGCCGGCGCAGCAACTGGTCGCGGTCGAGCTCCTGCCCGATCTGCACCTTCACCGCCCGGTTGAGGTACTCCTCCGGAGTGCCCAGGCCGTAGATCGCCGAGACGGTCGCCACCACGATCACGTCGCGGCGGGTGAGCAGCGACATCGTCGCCGAGTGCCGCAGCCGCTCCACCTCCTCGTTGATCGAGGAGTCCTTCTCGATGTAGGTGTCGGTCTGCGGGATGTAGGCCTCGGGCTGGTAGTAGTCGTAGTACGACACGAAGTATTCGACCGCGTTGTGCGGCAGCAGCTCGCTGAACTCCTTGGCCAGCTGCGCGCAGAGCGTCTTGTTCGGGGCGAGCACCAGGGTGGGGCGTTGCAGCCGCTCGATCAGCCACGCCGTGGTGGCGCTCTTGCCGGTGCCGGTCGCGCCGAGCAGCACGGTGTTGCGGTCGCCGCGCCGAACCCGACGCTCAAGCTCATCGATGGCCGCCGGTTGGTCGCCGGCCGGCTGAAAATCACTGACGACCTGGAAGCGGCTGTCCAGCCGGGGAATGTCGAGCGCCATGCCATCAACGGTACGCCGGAGGTCCGACAGGAACGGCCGTCACGGGAGGTACGTGATCAGCTTCAATATTCCCATTGTGTGGCCCATGTCACCGGGACTACCCTCTTCATGTAGGCCGCTCGCGGCGGCCGACCGGGCCGGTGGCCAGGCCGACATCACGGCCAGTCACCCCCGGCACAGCGGTCGCAGCACCCGGCTCGTCCGGCGTGCGCACCCGTGTGGTCGCGCTCGAGGCGCAGACCGGCCGCCGCGAGCGCCCCTGCTCGTCACCCCGGTGCCTCCCCGCCCGTTTCATCTCCGTGGACACCTCTCCGACCCCGGCGCCCGACACCGCCCGCACCGCCACACCCCCGCCGGACGACCCGGGCACCGCCCGCACCGCCACACCCCCGCCGGACGACCCGGGCACCGCCCGCACCGCCACACCCCGGCCGGACGACCCGGGCACCGCCCGCAGCGGGCGGCACCGCACCGGCCCGGCCGGCAGCGCCTCGGCGGCCAGCCGGACCCCCAGCGACACCGGAGGTAGGCCCACGGCCGGCCGGACCAGCGGCGGCGCGCGCCGGGCCACCGCCGGCCGCAAGACCGACGACACGCGGCGGGCCGCCGCCGATCGAAGCCTCGCGGGAAACCGCGCGACCATCCGCCGCGACGACACCCCGGAGACCGCCGACACCACCGAGGCCGCCGACACCACCGGGCCGTCCTCGGCCCGCCGTCGTCGACGTACGGTGCTGCTGTTGCTCGGCCTGACGGCGGTGACGTCCGCGACGGCGCTGGTGCTCGGGCTGTTGAGCTGGGCGCCCGACCCGCCCGAGCCGGCCCGGCCGCTGACCCTGACGGAGGGCGAGCGGCTGGCCGCCGTGCGGGTCACCAACCTGCGCGACCTTCGCGCCGGCGTACGGGTCACGGCCGGCACCGGCGCCGCCCGCATCGAGCTGGTGGGCTGGGTGGACTGGTCCCGGTCACTGCTCTACCTCGACGTGGGCGGGCCGGGAGCGGGTGCCGAACGCGGGCTCTTGCAGAAGAGCGGTCCGGTGCTGGTGATCCGGCCCGATCCGGCGGCGGTGCCCACTCCCGCCGCCCCACCACTGATGCCCCCGACGGACCAGTGGCGGCTGCACCGACTGGCACCCGGGGCGCATCTGGCGCCGGTGCTCGACCTGCTCCTCGATCTCGCCGCCGACCGCCCCGACACCACCACCCGGACGGCACCGCCCGACGGGGCGCGTTGGATCACCCGGGAGACCGTGCCGGCCGGCCCACGGGACGTCATACAGGCGCCACTGCCCGCCGGCGCGCCAGCCGCCAGCACGGCCATCGGCGCCCCCAGCGCCGTGACGCCCGCCCCGGAGGGACAGACCCGGTACTGGCTCGATCAGGACGCCCGGCTGCACAAGCTGGTGACAGTGCTGCCCGGCACCGGTCCGGTCACGATGATCTTCAACCGCGCGGACCGGCCGACACTACGGCCGGTGGACGCACTCGGCGGCCGCCCCGGTCTGCCCCGCGCGCTGACCGACGCCGAGCAGCGTCGGCTCGACCGGCTGCCGGCCCGGCTCCGCACCCACGGCGGTGCCACCGTGACGCTGACCGCGCCGATGGGCACGGACACGAACCTGCGGGGCGCCGGCTGGTTGAGCTGGACCGCGCGTACCGCGTATCTCGCGGTCGCCGACCTGGGCGTACCGAATCGCCGGACCCTGCTGCGACGCGAC
Organism: Micromonospora saelicesensis; assembly: GCF_900091575.1. Taxonomy (GTDB): domain Bacteria; phylum Actinomycetota; class Actinomycetes; order Mycobacteriales; family Micromonosporaceae; genus Micromonospora; species Micromonospora saelicesensis. The sequence continues at coordinate 284,045 of NZ_FMCR01000008.1, read as the reverse complement.
GCCGCCGGGATGGCCCGGGCGGACCTGCCGGCGGCGGACGCCGGCGGCGGCACCGCGGAGGCGCCGGCCCGGCCGCCGCTGCCACCCCCGGCCGGAGGATGGCGGATCTCCCGGCCCGGCCGGGACGACCTGAGCGTGCTGGTCGACGCCGCAGTAGCCGCCGGGTCGATCGGGCAGCGCGGCGCGGCCGTGCGGGTACGCGAGGACGTTGCCGCCGGACGGACCGTGGACGTCATCGAGTCCGGTCCGGCAGACGCGCGGCTGCGGTACTGGCTCGACCGGGACGGGTCGCTCCGCCGGCTCGAGTTGCAGACCGACGCCGGCGCGTGGGCACACCTGGATCTCCAGCCCGCCGTCGTGCCCCGACTGGCTGCCAACCCTCGGCCCACCGCCCCTCGACCTTCGGCGCCTCGGTCTCCGACCCCTCGGCCCCGTGCCCGCTGACCGATGCCTCAGGGGCGCCAGCCGGTCTGCGCGGCCCACTGCTCGGCCCGCAGGTACTCCTCGTCGAACCACGGGTTGCGAGCCGTGCCGGAATCACCGGCCTCCGGTGCCGCGTCGACCAGATCACGCTTGAGCAGTAGGTACGTGGCCCGCTGATCCGGGTCGGCACGCAGGTGATCACGCATCAGCAACGCGTACCGCCAACCCGGCGAATCCGCCACCCGCACGTGCAGACGAACCGGGCGGGCCGGATCCGCACTGCCGTGCAGCCGCTTCTCCCACCGGCCCCTACCGGCCGGGCGCGGGTCGTCCCACCACTGCCCCGGCACCCGCGGAAACCCGGCGCTCGCCAGCCGATCGGTCAACGGCCCGTCGGCGTCGGCAAGGCTGGCGACCGCAACCTGAACGTCGATGACGTTCTGGGCGGCCAGGCCGGGCACCGCCGTCGAACCGATGTGATCGATCCGTAGGGCATCCGAGCCGAGCGCATGCTGGATCCGGGCGGCCAGCCGCGCGTACTGCTCCGGCCAACTCGCGTCGGCCCCGGCCGGCTCGGCCGCGTCCGGCGGGACCACCCGCCGCTGACGCAGGTTGTCCTCGTAGGGCACCAGCCGCTGCTTCCAGAGCCTGTCGACGGCGTCGTGCAACGCCGTCAGGCTCCCGTCGTTGGTCAGCACCACGTCCGCCGCCGCCCGGCGGCGGGCGTCGTCGGCCTGGGCGGCGATCCTCCGCTCCGCCTCCGCGCGACCCATCCCCCGGTCGCGCGCCAGCCGCTCCAGTCGGGTCGACACGGCCGTCTGCACCACGACCACCAGGTGGTACGTCGGCGCGAGACCCACCTCGACCAGCAGCGGTACGTCGTTGACGACTATCGCGTCGGGTGCCGCCGCGGCGGCCAGCTCCGCGGTGCGGGCCCGGACCCGGGGATGGGTGATCGCCTCCAGCCGACGGCGGGCGGTCTCGTCGGCGAACACCACCGCTCCCAGTGCGGCACGGTCCAGTGCGCCGTCGGCATCCACCACCGCGTCGGAGAAGGCGGCGACGATCTCGGCCAGCCCCTCCGTACCCGGCGCCACCACCTCCCGGGCCACCCGGTCGGCGTCAATCAGCACCGCGCCCCGCTCGACGAGCCGCGCGGCCACCGCGCTCTTGCCTGACCCGATCCCGCCGGTCAACCCCACCCTCAGCACCCGAACAGTCAACCGGATCGACAAGCCCGCCGCCAAACCCACCCACGGCCCGGCGACCTCCCAACCATCCCGCCCCGGCCGCAACCCGCTCGCGCCCCGACGCCCAGCATCCGGCCCCGGTCGCGGTCCCGGCTCCGCGCCCCAGTCCCGGCTCCGCGCCCCGCGCCCCGCGCCCCAGTCCCGGCTCCGCGACCCGCGACCCGCGCCCCGCGCCCCGCGCCCCGCGCCCCGCGCCCCGCGCCCCGCGCCCCGCGCCCCGCGCCCCGCGCCCCGCGCCCCGCGCCAAGATCGTGCTCGAAGCAGGATTTAGTGGTGTGCGGCGCGCCCGGGAGGCCACTACAACATGGATCGAGCACGATCTTGGAGGCCCGCACCAGCCGCCGGGCTCACCGCGGCCGCCACAGCGCCCCGGCCCCCGGCGCACCACGCCAGCAACTCGCCTGGGGCACGCCGCGCCCGCAACTCGCGCCCCCCGCACCTCGCGCCCCCGGGCACGCGCCGCCCACGGCGAGTGCGGGGCACGGCCGGTACGGCGAGGGCCCCGCCCCCAGCGATCCGGAGATCGCGGGGACGGGGCCCGTCGTCGTCGTTCAGCGGGTCACTTACCGCCGGCGAGCTTCTCCCGCAGTGCGGCGAGCGCCTCGTCGGTGGCCAGCGTGCCGGCCGGCTCCTCGGCCTGCCGGCTCGGGGCCGGGCTGGACGAGGAGGTGGTGCCACCGCCACCGCCACCGGCAGCGGCCGGAACGGCCGGAGTCGGGTTGGCGGCAGCCTCGGCGTCGGCGGCCCGAGAGGTCTGCACCTGCTTGGTGTGGGCCTCCCAGCGCAGACGAGCCTCGGCGTACTGGTTCTCCCAGGTCTCGCGCTGCTTGTCGTACCCCTCGAGCCACTCGCCCGTCTCCGGGTCGAAGCCCTCGGGGTAGATGTAGTTGCCCTCGGTGTCGTACGTCGCGGCCATGCCGTAGAGGGTCGGGTCGAAGTGCTCCTCGCCCTCGACGAAGCCCTCGTTGGCCTGCTTGAGCGACAGCGAGATCCGGCGGCGCTCCAGGTCGATGTCGATGACCTTGACCATGACCTCGGAGCCAACCTGGACGACCTGCTCCGGGATCTCCACGTGGCGCTCGGCCAGCTCGGAGATGTGGACCAGGCCCTCGATGCCGTCGTCCACGCGGACGAACGCACCGAACGGAACCAGCTTGGTGACCTTACCCGGCACGATCTGCTGGATCGCGTGGGTGCGGGCGAACTGCCGCCACGGGTCTTCCTGGGTCGCCTTCAGCGACAGCGAGACCCGCTCGCGGTCCAGGTCGACGTCCAGGACCTCGACCTCGACCTCCTGGCCAACCTCGACGACCTCGGACGGGTGGTCGATGTGCTTCCAGGACAGCTCGGAGACGTGCACCAGACCGTCGACGCCGCCCAGGTCCACGAAGGCGCCGAAGTTGACGATCGAGGACACGACGCCCTTGCGGACCTGGCCCTTCTGCAGCTTGTTGAGGAACTCGGTGCGCACCTCGGACTGCGTCTGCTCCAGCCAGGCCCGGCGGGACAGGACCACGTTGTTGCGGTTCTTGTCCAGCTCGATGATCTTGGCCTCGAGCTCCCGCCCGACGTACGGCTGCAGGTCGCGCACACGACGCATCTCGACCAGGGACGCGGGCAGGAAGCCGCGCAGCCCGATGTCGAGGATGAGGCCGCCCTTGACCACCTCGATGACCGAACCGCGGACGACGCCGTCCTCGTCCTTGATCTTCTCGATCGTGCCCCAGGCCCGCTCGTACTGCGCCCGCTTCTTGGAGAGGATCAGACGACCCTCCTTGTCCTCCTTCTGGAGGACCAGGGCCTCGATGTGGTCGCCAACCGTCACAACCTCGGCGGGGTCCACGTCGTGCTTGATCGACAACTCCCGAGAGGGGATGACACCCTCGGTCTTGTAGCCGATGTCGAGCAGGACCTCGTCCCGATCGACCTTGACGACGGTGCCTTCGACAATGTCGCCGTCGTTGAAGTACTTGATGGTCTCGTCGATCGCGGCGAGGAATGCCTCCTCGGAACCGAGATCGTCGTGGGTGACCCGGGTGGCGCTCGAGGGGGCCTCGATGCTGCTCGTCATGTGGGCGGTTGCTCCGGTCGGTGGGTTGTCACAGCAGGCTGGTGTGTCGCAGTGACCTGTTCGCGCCAGCGGATCCGTCGCCGGGCACACCGAACGATCGCCTAGTGAGATCATGATGTGGCTCCGTCGACCGCGCACCTGCTCCCTGCCGAGGCAACGCGATCCGCGAGCGCATCGTCTAGCCTACCGTGCGCATTACCACAGCGTGCAAGCCCTCCCGGGTTCTCTTCATGCGATGACCTGCGAAAGCCGAACAATCGCCCGGAAAAGACCCCTGCTGTCTCCTGCGTCACAGCAGCCCCTCCCGCCCCGCCGGCGCGCACCGGCTTGATCGACCCGGCTTCCTGGATGTGGTGCGGCCCGCCCGCTCGGACACCGCGACCTCACCGAAGACGAATCGATCAAGCCCGCCGGGCGAGGAGTCGCGCAGATCGTGGACGCGCCGCCGTACCCGATGGGGCGGGTGGGGCCTAGCGTGAGCGCGTGGATGACGACAGCCGGGTTACCCGGCGCCGGGTGGGTGACGCCGAGGCCCGGCGCGCCAACCGCGGCTGGTGGGACACCGACGCCGACGACTACCAGGCCGAACACGGCGCGTTCCTCGGCGACGTGGACTTCGTGTGGTGCCCCGAGGGCCTACGCGAGGCCGACGCCCGGCTGCTCGGCGACGTGTCGGGGCGGCGGGTGCTGGAGGTGGGCGCCGGCGCCGCGGCCGCCGCCCGCTGGCTCGCCACCCAGGGCGCCCGGCCGGTCGCCTTCGACCTGTCCGCCGGCATGTTGCGGCACGCCGCCGAGGCCGCCGACCGCACCGGGGTACGCGTACCGCTGGTGCAGGCCGACGCGCTCGCCCTGCCGTTCGCCGACCGGTCGTTCGACGTCGCCTGCACCGCCTTCGGCGCGATCCCGTTCGTGGACGACTCGGCGGCGCTGCTCGCCGAGGTGCACCGGGTGCTGCGCCCAGGCGGTCGGTGGGTGTTCTCGGTGACCCACCCGATGCGGTGGATCTTCCTCGACGACCCCGGCGAGGGCGGCCTGACGGCTGTGCACTCGTACTTCGACCGCTCCCCGTACGTGGAGCAGGACGAGAGCGGCGTGGCCACCTACGTCGAGCAGCACCGCACCCTCGGCGACCGGATCCGCGAGCTGGTCGGCGCCGGGTTCCGGCTGCTGGACCTGGTGGAGCCGGAGTGGCCGGAAGGACACGAGGGGATCTGGGGGCAGTGGAGCCCGCTGCGCGGACGACTCTTCCCCGGCACCGCCATCTTCGTCACCGAGAAGCCCGCCGGGTGAGCGCCGCACGCGGGGTGCGACGGACCCACACGTCACCGGCGCTACGGTCCCCCGGTGAGCGCATGGCCGAATCCGACATCACCGGACCGCTGGCGTCCGCACCCGGCACGTCAACAGCGCGCCGGTTATCAGCTCGCCGACCTACGGAACCTGCCGGACGACGACTCCAGGCGCGTCGAACTCGTCGACGGAGCCCTTCAGGTGGCGCCCTTCCCGACCCTGGTTCACCAGGACATCTGCGGCCTGCTCTGGGCGTGGCTGCGAGGCCACGCACCGGCGGACGTGCGGGCCACCCAGGCCGTCGCGGTCGAGCTCAGTCACGACACCAGCCGGTGCCCGGATGTCCTGTTGTGCCGCTCCGACGTACCGTCCGACCGGTCCTCGCTACGGCCGCAGGATGTCGTGCTCGCCGTGGAGATCGTTTCGCCCGGCACGCGACGGATCGACCGATTCGCGAAGCCCTGTGAGTACGCCGCCGTCGGCATCCCGTTCTACTGGCGCATCGAGCAGGACCCGGTGCACGTGTACGCGTACCGGATCGGCGACCGGGTGGGGCCGGGCGGTGAGCGGCAGTACGAACTGGTCGCCGACGGGCCCGACGTGATCGAGTTGACCGAGCCGTTCGACCTCAAGCTGCCGGTCGCCGAGATCACCCCATAGTCGTTTCGCCCTGGCCGCCTCGGGTAGCCGACGACCATGGCCGAACAGAGATTCCACAAGGGCGACCATGTCTCCTGGTCGGCCCACGGCAGCCGCGCGTACGGCGTGGTGCGGGGGACGATCACCGAGCGGACGCGGATCCGCGGGCGGGCCGTGAACGCGGACCCCGACGACCCGCAGTACCGGGTCCGCAGTGACGGCACGGGCCGCGACGTGGCCCACCGCCCCGAGGCGCTGCGTCATGAGCAGAAGTGACGACGGCCGGGACACCTACCGGGAGTTCACCGAAGCGGTGAACATGAAGCCCGGTGAGCTGTCCACGTGGCTGGAGACCGACGAGTCGAAGCAGGTCGGCTGGCACAAGGGCGGTCGTGCTGGTGGTGGCGAGTCCGTCGGGCACGAATCCGGGCGGAAGATCATCAACCTGCTCCGTCGCAAACGCGGTGACCTGTCCGACGGCGACTACAAGCACATGCGCAAGGTCGTCGGCTACGTACGCCGGCACATGGCGCAGCGCCCCTCCGGCAATGTCCGCGACACCAAGTGGCGCTGGTCCCTCATGAACTGGGGCCACGACCCCCTGAAGTAGCCGGTCACCCGCCGCGAGATCCGCGCAACGTCGATGACACGCCAGCGGCCACGACCAGGACGACCGAGTCAGGGGTTCCGGGGCAGCCCGACCCACGCAGGGATCAAGCCTGACCGCCCGGAGTACGTCGGGCCGCCCCGGAACCCCCCACCCGCAACCCAGAATCAGTGATCGGCGCTGTTCCAGTCCCGGCCCAGACCGACCGACACCTCCAGCGGCACCGACAACGGGTAAGCCTCGCCCATCTCCCGCCGGACCAGGGCCTCCAACGACTCCCGCTCACCCGGGGCGACCTCGAAGACCAACTCGTCGTGCACCTGCAACAGCATCCGTGAGCCCAGCCCAGCCTCGCGCAGCGCGGTGTCGACGTGCAGCATCGCCACCTTGATGATGTCGGCGGCCGAGCCCTGGATGGGGGCGTTGAGGGCCATCCGCTCCGCGATGTCACGGCGCTGCCGGTTGTCGCTGACCAGGTCGGGCAGGTAGCGGCGTCGGCCGAGGATGGTGGAGGTGTAGCCGTCCTGGCGGGCCCGGGCGACCACCTGCTGGAGGTAGTCGCGCACCCCACCGAAGCCGGCGAAGTAGTTCTCCATCAGCCCGCGCGCCTCTTCGGTGCTGATGGTGAGCTGTTGGGACAGGCCGAAGGCGCTCAGGCCGTACGCCAGGCCGTAGTTCATGGCCTTGATCTTGCGGCGTTGGTCGGGGGTGACCTCGTCGAGTGGCACCCCGAAGACCGACGAGGCGGTGGCGGCGTGGAAGTCGGCGCCGGAGTTGAACGCCTCGATCAGCGCGTCGTCCGAGCTGAGGTGCGCCATGATGCGCATCTCGATCTGGCTGTAGTCGGCGGTGAGCAGACACTCGTAGCCCTCCCCCACCACGAAGGCCCGACGGATCCGACGGCCCTCCTCGGTGCGGATCGGGATGTTCTGCAGGTTGGGCTCGGTGGAGGAGAGCCGACCGGTGGCCGCCACGGTCTGGTTGAAGGTGGTGTGGATCCGGCCGTCGTCGGAAACCGACTTCAGCAGCCCGTCGACTGTCGACTTGAGCTTGGCCACGTCCCGGTGACGCAGCAGGTGGGCCAGCACCGGGTGCGGTTGCTGCGCGTAGAGCCACTGCAGGGCGTCGGCGTCGGTGGTGTAGCCCGTCTTGATCTTCTTGGTCTTCGGCAGACCCAGCTCGGTGAAGAGGATCTCCTGCAACTGCTTGGGCGAGCCGAGGTTGAACTCCCGACCCACCGCCTCGTACGCGCCCTGCGCGGCGGCCTTCACCTCGGCGGCGAAGTGGGCCTCCAACTCGGAGAGATAGTGGGTGTCGGCGGCGATGCCGGTGCTCTCCATGGTGGCCAGCACCCGCATCAGCGGCAGCTCCACGCCGGCCATCAGCCGGGCGGACTGCTCGCCGTCGCGGGACAACTCGGCGTCGATCGCGTCGGCCAGGTCGAGGGTGGCACGGGCCTGGAGCATCAGGTTCTGCTCGACCACCCCTTCGTCGCCGAGGCCGTCGAGGGTGAGCTGACCGGACTCCGGGACGTCCACCCGCAGCTCCCGGTGCAGGTAGCGCAGCGCCAGGTCGGTCAGGTCGTAGGACCGCTGGTCGGGGCGGGCCAGGTACGCGGCGATCTGGGTGTCCCGGACGATTCCGGCGAGCCGCCAGCCGTGCGCGGCGCAGGCCAGCACGGCCGGCTTGCTGTCGTGCAGCACCTTGGGGCGCTGCTCGTCGGCCAACCAGCTGGCCAGGGCGCCCTCGTCGGTCGGGTCGAGCGTTGCCGGGTCGACCCAGGCCGCCGCGCCGCCGGCGGTGGCCAGCGCGAGACCGGTGATCGAGGCGGTGTGCCGGCGGTTGGGGCCGGTGTCGAGCTTGACCGCCAACCCGACCGGGGTGCCGGTCGGAACGTGCGTGGTCAGCCACCCGGCCAGCGCACCGGGCTCGGTGAGCACCTCGCCGGTGAGGTCGAAGCCGGACTCGGCCTCCGGCTCGACCGCCTCCAGGTACTGGTAGAGACGGTCGCGCAGGATGCGGAACTCCAGGGTGTCGAAGACCTGGTGCACCGCCTCCCGGTCCCAACCCGTCCAGCGGCTGTCCTCCGGGCGCAGCGGCAGCTCCAGGTCGGAGACGAGGCAGTTGATCTCGTAGTTGCGGATCACGTCGGCGAGCCGTTCCCGCAGGCTGTCGCCGGCCTTGCCCTTGATCTCGTCGGCCCGGGCGATCACGCCCTCCACCCCGCCGTACGTGGTGATCCACTTGGCCGCGGTCTTCGGGCCGACGCCCGGGATGCCGGGGAGGTTGTCACTGGTCTCGCCGACCAGCGCGGCGAGGTCCCGGTACTGCTGTGGCGGAACGCCGTACTTCGCCTCGATCGCCGCCGGGTCCATCCGGGCCAGGTCGGAGACGCCCTTGCGCGGGTAGAGGACGGTGATCTGATCGTCGACCAGCTGGAACGCGTCGCGGTCACCGCTGCTGATCAACACCGACATGCCCTGGTCGCGGGCCTGGCAGGCGAGCGTGGCGATGACGTCGTCGGCCTCGAATCCCTCTTTCTCCACCACCGGGATCTGCAGCGCGGCCAGGACCTCCTTGACCAGGCTGACCTGGCCCTTGAAGTCGGTCGGGGTCTCGCTGCGGCCGGCCTTGTACTCCGCGTACTTGTCGGTGCGGAAGGAGTGGCGGGAGACGTCGAAGGCCACCACGATGTGGGTGGGCTGCTCGTCGCGCAGCACGTTGATCAGCATCGAGGTGAAGCCGTACACCGCGTTGGTCGGCTGACCCGTCGTGGTGGAGAAGTTTTCCACAGGCAGGGCGAAGAACGCCCGGTATGCCATGGAATGTCCGTCGACGAGGAGCAGGCGCGGTGTCGTAGCTGTCACGGCAGCGACTCTAGTCCGTAGCCCTGACAGATCCGCCGACCACCTCGCGCAGAGGGGTCACCACCTCAACCACTCCGCGAGCTGAGGTCGGCGGTGCGGCCGGGAGGACCTCTACTGGCCGCATGCCCGTCGTCGGCGACGACCCTGCCGCCGACGGGGCAGCGATGATTGTGTCCATCGATTAGGTTGATTGCAACTTCGATCAACGGGGGTTGCGAATGCGTAAGACGATCATGCAAGTCGTCGTGGCGATGCTTGTCGCGGCGGGTGGGCTCACGGCCACGGCCGCCCCGGCTCAGGCGGGCGGCTGGATCACGATGTCCTTCTACTATCCCTCGGAGCTGCCCCAATGCGAGGCCGACGGCCAAGCGAAGGTGGCCGCCGGTTACACCACCTACTGGTGCGCACCGGGGTTCAGCGGTAGCCGTCCAGTCGCGGCTGAGCGCATCGCCGGTTCGGCAACCACCCAGGCCGTGGCCTGCGATCGGTGCGGTACGCGCGGCTTCTGGCTCCGGCTCTACATCAGCTAGCCCGATTCGCCAAGATGGCGAAACGCCTGGCGGTTCCTCCGCCGGAGCGCGTGTACGCGCTCCGGATCCAACAGACCGACAGGGCGCAGATCCCGGTCTGATGGACTGCGAGCCGGCCGGTGAGGGCACCCCTCACCGGCCGGCTCGTTCGTCCCGCATTGGCTGTCAGGCCACGTCGAGGTAGGCCTCCTTGACCGCAGGGTCATGCAGGAGTTCCTGACCCCCGGGCTCAGAGCACCTTGGCCAGGAACGCCTTCGTCCGGTCGTGCCGGGGGTTGGCGATCACCTCGCGCGGGGCGCCGGACTCCACCACCACACCGTCGTCCATGAAGATCAGCGAGTCGCCGACCTCCCGGGCGAAGCCGATCTCGTGGGTCACCACGATCATCGTCATGCCGTCGCGGGCCAGGTCCTTCATCACGTCGAGCACCTCGCCGACGAGCTCCGGGTCGAGCGCGCTGGTGGGCTCGTCGAAGAGCATCAGCTTCGGCTGCATCGCCAACGCCCGGGCGATGGCCACCCGCTGCTGCTGCCCGCCGGAGAGCTGCCCAGGGTAGTTGCCCAGCTTGTCGCCGAGCCCGACCCGCTGGAGCAGCGCGGCGGCCCGGTCCCGGGCGGCGGCCTTGCGCTCCCGGCCCGACAGCACCGGCGCCTCGGCGACGTTCTGCAGGGCGGTCATGTGCGGAAAGAGGTTGAACCGCTGGAACACCATGCCGATCGCGCGGCGCTGGGTGGCGATCTCCTTTTCCCGCATCTCGTGCAGCTTGCCGCCGCGCTCCCGGTAGCCGATCAGCTCGCCGTCCACCCGGATCCGGCCGGCGTTGATCTTCTCCAGATGGTTGATGCAGCGCAGGAACGTCGACTTGCCCGAGCCGGAGGGTCCGAGCAGACAGCAGACCTCTCCGCTGCGGACCTCCAGGTCGATGCCCTTGAGCACCTCCACCGACCCGAACGACTTGTGCACCTGCTCAGCGCGGACCATCACGCCGTCGCCAGCCGTTCCCGCGGCCCCCGCCGGTGTCGTCACCTGTGTCATCACCGACCCGCCTCGCTCGCGCTACCGCCGGCCTCCGCGGTGATCCCGCGCAGTCTGATCTTCGCCTGGGCGCTCTTGCCGAACCCCTTGGAGAAGTGCCGCTCCAGGTAGTACTGCCCGACGAGCAGCACGCTGGTCAGCAGCAAGTACCACAGGCAGGCCGCCACGTACATCGGGAAGACCTGGAAGGTCCGGTTACCCACGGCCTTGAGCTGGAAGAACAGCTCGGTGGAGACCGGCACGAAGGCCACCAGCGAGGTGTCCTTGAGCATCGCGATGGTCTCGTTGCCGGTCGGCGGGATGATCACCCGCATCGCCTGCGGCAGCACGATGCGGCGCAGGATCTGGGTACGGCTCAGGCCCAGCGCCTGTGCCGCCTCGGTCTGCCCCTCGTCCACCGACTGGATCCCGGCCCGAACGATCTCGGCCATGTACGCCGCCTCGGAGAGCCCGAGCGCCAGCATGCCGGCGACGAATCCCGTGAGGATCTCCAGCGCGGAGAAACCGAACAGACGTGCCTCGAAGTCGTTGACGCCGAAGAGCGCGCCGATCTGCCGATCGAACGGGAGCCCGAACTCGATCCGGGCCCAGAGGATGCCGAGGTTGCCGAAGAGGATCGCCAGCACCAGCCGGGGCACCGCTCGGAAGAACCAGGTGTACGCCCAGGAGACGCCCCGCAGGATCGGGTTCTCCGACAACCGCATGATGGCGACGACGACGCCGAGGCTGACGCCGATCACCATGGCGAGCACGGTCAGCGCGAGCGTGCCGCGCAGACCCTCCATGATCGGCGGCCGGAACATCTCGTCGACCATGAACGCCCAGTTGAACGCCTTGTTCGTCACCAGCAGGTGGACGAACATGGCCACCAGCACCCCGATCACGGCGACCGCTACCCAACGCCCGGGATGCCGGACGGGCACGGCCTGGATGGGTTCCGGCCGTGCCCGTTCGGTTGTGTCCGTTTCCGACGACATGCGTCAGCTGGCGGGGTTCAGCGCCGAGGAGGTGATGGCGCCGCCCTCGACGCCCCACTTCTTCAACGCGGTCTGGTACGAGCCGTCAGCGATGACCGCTTGGACGGCCTCCTTGAGCACCTCGGCGAAGGCGGTCTGGTCCTTCTTGACGGCGTAGCCGTACGGGGCGGACTCGTAGATCTCGCCGACCAGTTCCAGCGAGCCGTTGCTCTGCTTCACCGCGTACGCCCCAACCGGCGAGTCGGCGAGCATGGCGTCGTTCTTGCCGCTGAACACGGCGGCCGTGGCGTCGCTCTGCGCCTGGTACTGGTCGATGGTGATCGCCGGCTTGCCGCCGGTGGTGCACTTCTTCGACCGGGCGGTGATGTCGTCGAACTGCACGGTGCCGGTCTGCACGGCGATCTTCTTGCCGCAGGCGTTCTCAATGTCGATCTTGGCCGCGTTGCCGGCCTTGGTCACCCACTGGGTGCCGGCGGAGAAGTAGCTCACCATGTTGACGCTCTTGAGCCGCTCGGCGTTGATCGTGAACGACGACACGCCGATCTCGTACTTGGCGGAGTCGACACCGGGCAGGATCGCGTCGAAGGGCGCCGACTCGTACTCGGCCTTGAGACCGAGCTTCTGCGCCACCGCGTTGAACAGCTCGACGTCGAAGCCGACGACCGTCTTGCCGTCGGCGTCGAGGAACTCCGCCGGGGCGTACGTCGAGTCGGTGCCGACCTTGATCACACCGTCGGACTTGATGGCGTCGGGCACCTTCCCGGCCAGCGCCGAGTCGGCCGCCGCCGTGACGGTCGGACCGGCGCCGGGCGAGCCGCTGTTCTCCTTCTCCCCACACGCCGTCAGCGAGAGGGCGATCAGCGCCGCACTGGCGGCACCGAGCGCCGCCCGACGGGCACCGTTGGTATTGAACATGTCTCTGCACTCCTTGCGTGAGGGGTGTGACGGCCGCTCAGGCCACGCCGAGGTAGGCCTCTTTGACCGCCGGGTCGTGCAGCAGCTCGGCGCCGGTTCCGGTCTTGACGATCTTGCCGGTCTCGAGCACGTACGCCCGGTGCGCTCGGGCCAGCGCCTGCTGCGCGTTCTGCTCCACCAGCAGGACGGTGGTGCCCTGCTCGTTGATCTCCTTGATGATGTCGAAGATCTGTTGGATCAGCATTGGCGCCAACCCCATCGAGGGCTCGTCGAGCAACAGCAGCTTGGGCCGGCTCATCAGCGCCCTACCGACCGCCAGCATCTGCTGCTCGCCGCCGGAAAGGGTACCTCCGGCCTGCTTACGTCGCTCCGCCAGCCTGGGGAAGAGGTCGAGCACCCGGGCCAGGTCCTCGGCGATCCCGGCGCGGTCGCGCCGGGTGTACGCCCCCATGTCGAGATTCTCGAGCACCGACATGCCGGGGAAGATCCCCCGACCCTCGGGCGCCTGGCAGAGCCCTCGCCGGACCCGCAGGTCCGCCCGGAGCTTGGAGATGTCCTCGCCCTCGAAGCGGATGCTGCCGGTGGCGATGGGCCGAATCCCGGAGATCGCCCGCATGGTGGTCGACTTCCCGGCGCCGTTGGCGCCGATCAGCGCGACGATCTCACCCTCGGCCACGGTCAGGCTGATGCCGTGCAACGCCTGGATCCGCCCGTAGAGCAGGCTCACATCGTCGATCTCAAGCAACATCGTCCGGCACCCCCAGGTACGCCGCGACCACCTTCGGGTTGTCCCGCACCTCGGCGGGCAGCCCCTCGGCGATCTTCTTTCCGAACTCCAGCACGACGATCCGGTCAGTGACGCCCATGACCAGGCGCATGTCGTGCTCGATCAGCAGCACGGTCACGCCGGTGTCCCGGACCTGCCGGATGAGCTGGAGCAGCTCCTCCTTCTCCGCCGGGTTGAAGCCGGCGGCCGGCTCGTCCAGGCAGAGCAGCACCGGATCGGTGGCCAGCGCCCGGGCGATCTCCAACCGCCGCTGCTCCCCGTAGGAGAGGTTGCGGGCGAACTCGTGCAGCCGGTGCCGGATGCCGACGAACTCCAGCAGCCGCTCGGCCTTCTCCCGTCCCTCGCGCTCCTCGCGCCGGTGCCGAGGCAACCGGAAGAGGGCGGAGAGCACGCTGGTCTTGTGGTGCGCGTCCGCGCCGACCTGGACGTTCTCCAGGGCGGTCATCTCCGGGAACAGGCGGATGTTCTGGAACGTCCGGGCCATACCCATCTGGGTGATCTGGTGGCGCTTCTTCCCGCTGATCTTGCCGCCACGGAACCGGATCTCACCGTTGGTGGGCTGGTAGATGCCGGTCATCGCGTTGAAGCAGGTGGTCTTACCGGCGCCGTTCGGGCCGATCAGCCCGAGGATCTCCCCCTTGTAGAGGGTGAAGTTGACGTTGTCGAGCGCGACCACGCCGCCGAAGCGCAGCGTGACGTTGTCGACCTCCAGCAGCGGCTCCCGGCTGGGGACCGCCTCCATCGCCGGCGCGCCGGCCTGCGCCGGAACAGCCGGCGTCTGATCGGTGTCACTCACCGACGATCACCTCCTTGCGACGGTCTTTGAACTCCGCCGCCCGTCGTCGGTTCGGAATCAGGCCCTCCGGCCGGAAGATCATCATCACCACGAGGACCAGACCGAAGATCAGGAACCGGTACTCGTACAGCTCCACGCCGAACAGCTCGATGCCACGGAACCGCTCGATCATGTACGCCACCAGGCCACCGCCGACGATCGCGCCGACGATGTTGCCCGAACCACCGAAGATCACCGCCGCCAGGATGATGATCGAGTTGAGCAGCTCGAAGTTCTGCGAGTTGACGAAGTTCTGCTTACCCGCGAAGAGCGCGCCGGCCAGGCCGGCGATCGCGGCACCCGAGGCGAACGCCCAGAGCTTGAACTTGAACGTCGGCACACCCATCAGCTGCGCGGCGTCCTCGTCCTCCCGGATCGAGATCCAGGCCCGACCGACCCGACTGTGCGTCAGGTTCCGCACACCGATCACCACCAGGATGATCAGCGTGAGCACCAGCCAGTAGTACGGCCGGGCGTCCAGCACGCCGAAGAACGGCTTGCCGTCGGCGTACTTGCCGGGCGGGTGCGGGATCTGGTTGAAACCCCGCTGGCCCTTGAGGAACTCCGAGCTGACCGCGGCGATCCGGATCATCTCGGCGAAGCCGAGCGTCACGATCGCCAGGTAGTCACCGCGCAGACGCAGCGTCGGCGTACCGAGCATGACACCCGAGAGCATGGTCAGCCCGATCGCCAGAGGCACCACGAGCAGCCACGGCCAGAGCGTCTTGAGGTTGCTGCTCGGCGAGGTCAGCACCGCGACGGTGTACGCGCCGACGGCGAAGAAGCCGAAGTAGCCCAGGTCGAGCAGGCCGGCGAAACCGACCACGATGTTCAACCCGACGGCCAGCAGCACGTAGATCGAGACGGTGAACAGCACCTGCGTGAAGTTCGCACCGGGGGTCGGGATCGGCCCGAGATACTGGTAGAACTCCCTGTTCGGCAGCGCGTAGAAGAACGCGATCACCGCGACCAGCAGCGCCCAGCGCACCCAGCGCGGCGCGCCACGCCACCGTTCTCCGGCCGCCTCGCGGCCGGAACGCACCCTCTCCAGGACGGTCGTCATGCCCGTGCCCTCCCCAGCGATTCGCCCAGCAGACCGGTCGGCCGGAACATCAGCAGCACCACCAACACCGCGAAGGCAGCGAAGTCCTTCCACTGACTGCCGAACAGACCTGCCGCGTAGTTCTCCACGACGCCCAGCAGCAGGCCACCGATCAGCGCGCCGCGCAGGTTGCCGATACCACCCAGCACCGCGGCGGTGAAGGCCTTGAGCCCCAGCAGGAAGCCGACGCTGTAGGTGAGGGTCTGGATCCGCACGTCGTAGAGCAGACCGGCCACGCCGGCCATGGCACCACCGGTGATGAAGACCATCAGGATGATCCGGTCCTTGTTCACACCCATCAGCGCGGCGGTGTTGGCGTCCTGGGCCACGGCCCGGATGCCCCGGCCGGTACGGCTGCGGTTGATGAAGAGGTCCAGCAGGACCATCATCAGCAGCGCCGCGCCGATCGTCAGCAGTTGCACCGAGTCGATCGGCACGCCGAAGAGATGGAACAGCGGCTTGCTGCTCACCAGACTGGGCGCGCCCTCCGGCAGTCGGCGGGTCCAGATGCCGAAGGCCTCGGAGATCGCGATCGAGGCGCCGATCGCGGTGATCAGGAAGGCCAGCGGCGGGGCGTTGCGCTTACGCAACGGTCGGTACGCCACCCGCTCGATCACCGTCGCGGTGCCCGCCGAAGCGATGGCGGCGACGATCATCGCCACCAGCAGGTAGAACAGGATCGATCCAATTCCGCTGACCTGGGAGTTCTGGTCGAGTCCAAAGCCGTTCCAGGTCCAGATCGCCGCGAACGCGCCGGCGATGAAGACCTCGGAGTGAGCGAAGTTGATGAGTCTCAGCACGCCGTAGACCAGCGTGTAGCCGAGCGCGACCAGGGCGTAGATCGCGCCCTGGGTCAGGCCGGTCGTGGTGAGTTCCCCGAAGTTGGAGAACAGTCCATTGAAGTCCAAGGGAGGGACGCTCCATCACGTCTGGAGAGAAAATTGGGGTGCGGCCGGGAGCGAGCAGCTCCCGGCCGCACCCGCGATCACAACTCAATCGCCGAAGCAGCGACCAACATCAGGACTTCGGGATCTCCTGGTCCGGGACAACCTTGCCGCCGGTGACCTTGAAGGCCCAGACCTTGACCTGAGCCGGGTCCAGCTCGCCGTTCTCGGTGAACTTGTAGCTCGCCGCGACACCCTCGCCGCTGTAGCCCTTCACGAACTCCAGCAGGCCCTCACGGGTGGTCTTGCCAGCCTTGATACCGGCCAGCAGGATGTTCGCCGCGTCGTAGGCGGTGTCGCTGTAGGTGCCCGGGTCGGTGCCGTTGAGCGCCTTGAACTCCTGCACGAAGGTGCCCCGGGCCTCAGCGGCCGGCTGGCACGGGCAGGTGAGGATGGTGCCCTCGGCCGCCGCCTGACCAGCGGAGGTGATGTACGCACCGTCGTTGACGCCGTCGCCGGCGACCAGCGGCGCGGTGACCCCGGCAGCGGTGAGCTGCTTACGGATCAGGCCAGCCTCCTGGTAGTAACCGCCGTAGAAGATCGCCTTCACGTTGGCGGCCTTGACCTTGGTGACCACGCCGGAGAACTCGGTCTGCTTGCCCTCGCCCTGGACCTTGTCCGAGCCGACAACCGCCGAGCCGAGCAGCTTCTTGACCTCGTCGGCCAGGCCGGCGCCGTACGCGGACTGGTCGTCGATGACGTAGACCTTGTCGGCCTTCATCACGTTCTTCATGTAGTTGCCGGCCGCCGGGCCCTGGCTGAAGTCGTTGCCGACCGCGCGGAAGAAGGTCTTCCACTTCTGGTCGGCCAGGCTCGGCCGGGTGGCGGACGGGGTGATGGTGACCAGGCCGGCCTCGCTGAACAGCGGGCCTGCGGCCTCGGACTCACCCGAGTAGGCCGGGCCGACGACGCCAAGGATCTTGGTGTCGTCGATCGCCTTCTGCGCCAGACCAGGTGCCTGGTCGGGGCTGCCCTGCGAGTCCAGGGAGGCCAGCTCGACCTTGCAGTCGGCGTTTTCCTTGTTGTACTTGTCGACGGCGAGCTTGACACCGTTGTTCTCGTTGATGCCGAGCGCGGCCGAGCTGCCGGTCAGCGCGCCGAAGAATGCGATCTTGCTGCCGCAGGCGTCACCGCCCCCGCCTGCCGCATCGTCGCCACTGGAGCATGCGGTTCCGCCGGCGACGAGCGCCACCATGGCGACCCCACCGATAACGCGCGCGAGCTTTTGCCTCAAGGCCCGAACCCTCCTCGTCCCATGGTCCGAACCACCCGCTGGCTATTGGCCCTTGCGGGGGCGGACGAACCAGACCGTCGTCGCCGGTCTGGGGCCGGACGTTATCCCACCGTGGAGCTGTGACGTAAGCCCCAAGCGAGCGGGTTGACCGAACCGTTACACGCCGTGGCGGATTGGAAACGATCCCTGTAAGAACCTTCGGTCGTGAAGGGTTTTCACCTTTGTTTCGTCGGCGCCGGCCAGCGGGCTTCCGTCAGCTACCGATCGAGGTCTGACACCCCTGCCCACCAGGCACGCGACGTTTTCCCATCGTCCGCCACCAGCAGCAGTCGATCTCCCGTCGAGGTCACCGCGACAGCGGTGTCTCCGCTGTCCGGTACCGGCTGCGGCATGATCATCGGCCGCCATGACTCGCCCACATCGACCGAGAGCCACAGTCCGTGACGGTCCCCGTCCCTCGTCACCGCCACCAACCTCTGCCCGACGGCCACCAGCCCGGCCGCCGACGCCACACCTGGTCCGGCCGCCCCGAATCCGCCCGCCGGCCGCCAGCCCTGCGTGGTCAGTCGCCAACTGCCGAATCCAGCCCGCACCGACCCGACCGCCACCGGCACGTCGCCAAGCACCGCCACCCGTTGCGCCTGCCCCCGCCCGTCCACCACCGGCAGGGCGGCCCGTTGCCAGCTCCGGCCGTCAGTCGAGGACCAGGCCAGCGGCGCCAGCGCGGTACCCCCGGGTGGCAGCAGCGAACCCACCATCAGCCAGCCCGACGGCACGGCGACCGCGTCGTACGCCGCCGTCCGCCCCCGCTCGTCACCAGCCAGCTCTGGTGCGCCCTCCACCAGCGTGAACCCGGCCGCGTCCGGGGAGATCCAGGCCGCCGCACCATCGATCCGACTACCGGCGATCAACCAGCCCTGCGGCCCCGCCGCCAGTCGGGCCACGTTGACCGCGCGCGGCCCGGCGTACCGCTCGAAGGGCGCATCCACCTCGTGCAGCGTGCCGTCCGACGCCTGCCTCCAGGTGCCGGTGCGGGGATTGCCGTGCGCGCCCCCGCTCTTCGCCCCGACCGCCGCCAGCCGTCCGTCCCGGCAGGCCGCCGCGGAGAGCACGTGCTGCCGGCCGTAGAACGTCACTGGCGCAGTCGGCAGCGGCACCCAGGAATTGGCGTCCGAGCTGCTCCAGGCGGCAGGACGGGTCTCCCCGGCCAGATCGATGACGCCGCCGACCACGTACCACCGGCCGGCACAGGCGGTGGCGTCGCGCAGCACCGCTCGGCCTGGCACACCCGGCGTGTCCGGCAGGACCACCGACTGCCAGGCCGGCCGGACCGGTAGCGGCTCCGCACAGTCGGGACAGGCCGAGGCCTCACAGGCAGCCACCAGCACGGCGAGAACGCCGAGCACCGCCCCCATCCGCCTCGACACGGGTCGATGCCGGTCAGGGTGCCGGGAGGGTCACCTCGCCGCCGGCGGTCTCCGCGAGGATCCGCTCGGCGACCTCTTTCATGGTCATCCGGTGGTCCATCGCCGTGCGCTGGATCCACTTGAACGCCTGCGGCTCGGTCATCCCGTACGTGGTCATCAGCGCGCCCTTGGCGCGCTCCACCGACTTACGGATCTCCAGGCGGTCGGTCAGGCTCGCGACCTCCGCCTCCAGGGCCGCGACCTCCGAGTAACGCGACAGCGCGATCTCCACCGCCGGGACCAGGTCGCTCTTCTGGAAGGGCTTCACCAGGTACGCCATGGCGCCCGCCGCCCGCGCCCGCTCCACCAGATCACGCTGGCTGAACGCGGTCAGGATGATCACCGGGGCGATCCGGGCACCGGCGATGCGCTCGGCGGCGGCCAGCCCGTCCATGATCGGCATCTTGATGTCGAGGATGACGAGGTCGGGCTTCAGCTCCTCGGCGAGGCGTACGGCTGTCTCGCCGTCACCGGCCTCCCCCACCACCTCGTAACCCTCTTCGACCAGCATCTCGGCGAGGTCCAGCCGGATCAGCGCCTCGTCCTCGGCGATCAGTACGCGCCTACGCTCGGCATCCGTCGGCGTCTCAGCCACCAGCCCTACCCCCACCAGTTCGAACGAGGCACCCGCCCAGCCGGGTGTCACCGCCTTCAGCGTAGTGGGTATCCTGTCAGGGCTGAATCAGGGAAGCGCCCTCGTAGCCCAACTGGCAGCAGGCAATGGTCTCAAACTCCATACAGTGTGGGTTCGAATCCCACCGAGGGCACAAATTTATGTCGTACGGGTGTTCGAGGATGGCCTCGTGCATCCACCTGAGATCCGTGCCCGTGCACGGCAGTTCTTCCTCGCGGGCAGCACGGTCGCGGACACCGCCCGAGCTGTCGGGCTGCCCTATCTGACGGTCTGGCATTGGTGCAACGACCGGCCGGAGGCGAAGTTCCAGGGCACACAGGACCGGTGTTTCCGCTGCCGCGAAGGTGTCGACAGTCCGACAAACCCCGAGGCCTACGCCTACCTTCTGGGTCTCTACCTGGGCGACGGCCACCTGGTGACGACGGCCCGGGTGCCGGTACTACGCATCTACTGCTCCGATACCTGGCCAGGGCTGATCGAGGCGTGCGACGTGGCCATGCGGGCCGTGCTGGCATCGAAGGTGCAACGGGTCCAGAAACAGGGTTGCGTCGGCGTGCAGAGCTACGGCACCCACTGGCCCTGTCTGCTCCCCCAGCACGGCCCAGGTAAGAAGCACGAGCGACCGATCGTCCTGGCCGACTGGCAGCGACCGATCCTCGAACGACACCCAGGTGACTTCCTGCGTGGACTGTTCCACTCCGACGGCTGTCGCATCGCCAACCGGGTAACAGTGCGCGGCAAGGCGTACGTCTACCCGCGCTACATGTTCGTCAACGAGTCGGCCGACATCATGCGGCTCTGCCAGTGGAGCCTCGACCTGCTCGGCGTCGCCTGGCGGATGAACCGACGCAACTCGCTGTCGGTGGCGCGACGCGACGCCGTCGCCACGCTGGACCGGCACGTCGGCCCCAAGTCCTGACCGGTGCGGCGCGGATCACGCCAGCCGTGGCAGCCTGGCTGACGCGCGGCCGGGTGGCCGGGTGGCCGGTGGCAGTGGTTGGCGACAGGGGTGGATCTGATGCGGGTGGTTGTCTTCGGTGCGACCGGGATGGTCGGTCAGGGCGTGTTGCGCGAGTGCCTGCTTGCCGATGACGTGCGGGAGGTGCTGACGGTCGGTCGGCGGCCGACCGGCGCGCGGGATCCGAAGCTGCGGGAGTTGACGGTCGCGGACGTGGGCGAGTTGGACGCGGTGCGGGCCGAGCTGACCGATGTGGACGCGTGTTTCTACTGCCTGGGGGTGTCCTCACTGGGTCTGGATGAGGCCGCGTACACGCGGGTCAGCTACGACTACCCGATGGCGGCGGCGCGGTTGTTCGCGCAGGTGAGCCCGCAGGTCACCTTCGTCTACGTCTCGGGTCAGGGGACCGATTCGTCGGGTCAGGGTCGGGTGATGTGGGCGCGGGTCAAGGGGCGTGCCGAGAACGCGATCATGGATCTGCTGCCCAACGGTTACGCGGCGCGGCCGGGGTTCATCCAGCCGACGTACGGGGCCGTGTCGAAGACGCGGTGGTACCGGTTCGGGTACGCGGTCACCCGTCCGCTGTTTCCGGTGCTGCGCCGGTTGCTGCCGAATCAGGTCACCACGACCGACGGGATCGGTCGGGCGATGGTGCGGGTGGCCCGGGAGGGTTCGCCGGTGCGGGTGTTGGGCAACCGCGAGCTGCGCTGAGGGTCAGGCGATCGTGTCGAGGGCGTGGGCCAGGTCGGCGCGCAGGTCTTCGGGATCTTCGAGGCCGACCGAGAGGCGCAGCAGGGCGGCAGCGGGTTTGGCGTCGCCCTCGACCGGCCGGTGGGTGAGTGAGGCGGGGTGCTGGATGAGGGTGTCCACGCCGCCGAGGGACACCGCGTGGGTGATGAGGCGGCAGGCGCCGGCGACGGCGGCCGCGGCGGGCGCGCCGCCGCGTACCTCGAAGGCGAGCAGGCTGCCGGGTCCGGACATCTGCCGCCCGACCAGCGCCGCCGGGTCGTACACCGAGGGGTGGTGCACCCGGTGTACGGCGGGGTGGTCGGCGAGCCAGCCGGCGAGTTTCTCGGCGGTGGCCTGTTGGGCGCGGACGCGCAGCGGCAGGGTTTGCAGGCCGCGGTGCAGCAGGTAGCCGCCGAGGGGGTGCAGGATCGCGCCGGTGACCGCGCGGACCTGGCGTAGGCGTACGGCCCAGGTGTCGTCGCAGGCGACGACGCCGGCGAGGACGTCGCCGTGTCCGCCGATGCTCTTGGTGGCGCTGTGCAGGACGAGGGTGGCGCCGTGGCGGGCGGGTTGTTGCAGTACGGGGGTGGCGACGGTGTTGTCGACCAGCAGTGGGATGTCGCCGGCCGCGGCGGCGAGGGCGGCGATGTCGACCAGGTCGAGGGTGGGGTTGGCGGGTGTCTCGACGATGACGAGTGCGGTGTCGGGGCGGATGGCGGCGGCGACTTCGTCGGGGCGCGTCCAGGTGACTGTGGTGCCGAGCAGGCCGGTGGCGAGGACGTGGTCGGTGCCGCCGTAGAGGGGTCGGACGGCGACGACGTGTCGGCGGTCGTCGCGGGCGGCGGCGAGCAGGGTGGCGGTGAGGGCTGCCATTCCGCTGGCGAAGGCGACGGCCTGGGTGGTGCCTTCCAACTCGGCGAGGGCGGTTTCGAAGCGGGCGACGGTGGGGTTCCAGAGCCGTTGGTAGACGGCGCCGCCGTCGGCGGGGAGCGTGCCGCCGGTGGCGAGTTGCTCGTACGCGGCGCCGCCGTCGTCGACGGAGGGCAGCGGGTTGGTGGTCGACAGGTCGATGGGTGGTACGTGCACGCCGAGGGTGCGCAGGTCGTCGCGGCCGGCGTGGACGGCCCGGGTGTCCATCGTTGTCATGGCGGTAGCGTCGAACATCTGGCGGCTGAAGGGCAACGGTTCGGCAGATGATTCTGTGAATCGGGTTTGTTTCCGTGCTGGGTTCGGGCGAGGATGGTGCAATGCCCCCTGAGCCGAATGATCTGCGGCCGCACCCGGCCCTGGATGAGGTGGACCGCGCGATCCTGACCGAGCTGGCGGCGGACGGACGGCTGCCGAACAATGCCCTCGCCGAGCGGGTGGGTGTGGCGCCGTCGACGTGCCTGACGCGTACCCGGGCGTTGCGCGAGCGCGGTGCGATCCGTGGTTTTCACGCCGAGGTGGATCCGGCGGCGCTCGGTCTGCCGTTGCAGGCGTTGGTGTCGGTGCGGTTGACAGCGCACGAGCGGGCCGCGGTGGACGCGTTCCGGGCCCGGTCGGTGCGGCTGCCGGGGGTGGTGTCGGTGTTCCACGTGGCCGGTGCGGAGGACTACGTGCTGCATGTGCGGGCGGCGTCCGGCGACGCGTTGCGGGACTTCGTGCTGGACCATCTGGCGGTGGACCCGGTGGTGCAGCACACGCAGACCAGTCTGATCTTCGAGCAGGCGCGCGGGATGGGCTGAGCGGCGGGTGAGGTGGCCGACGAAAACCCGTATGCCGGAACAAAGCCGGCCGGTGTCGGGTTGGCTGACCGTGTGATCACCGTACCGTTGTCTGTTCTTGATCTTGCCCCGGTCGCCAAGGGCACCACCGCTGGCGCGGCGCTGCAGGCCACCACCGAGTTGGCCCGCCGCACCGAGGAGTTGGGCTACCACCGGTTCTGGGTGGCCGAGCACCACAACATGCCGGCGATCGCCAGCTCCGCCCCCGCGGTGCTGCTGGCACACCTGGCGGCGAACACCTCGACGATCCGGCTGGGGTCGGGTGGGGTGATGCTGCCCAACCACGCGCCGCTGGTGGTGGCCGAGCAGTTCGGCACCCTGGAGGCGCTGCACCCGGGTCGGATCGACCTGGGCATCGGGCGGGCGCCGGGCACCGATCAGGTGACCGCGCTGGCGTTGCGGCGCACCATGGAGGGCCTGTCGGCGGAGGGTTTCCCGCGCGAGCTGACCGACTTGATGAACTACTTCAGCGGGGAGAAGCCGGGGCAGATCATCGCCACGCCGGGCCGCGGTGAGCAGCCGGCCGTGTGGCTGTTGGGCTCCAGCGGTTTCAGCGCCCAGCTCGCCGGCCTGCTCGGTCTGCCGTTCTCCTTCGCGCACCACTTCAGCTCGCAGAACACCCTGCCGGCGTTGGCCCTGTACCGGCAGAACTTCCGGCCGTCGCAGTGGCTGGACAAGCCGTACGCGATGGTGGCGGTCAACGCCGTGTGCGCGGAGACCGACGAGCGGGCCGAGTGGTTGGCCGGGCCGAGCGCCCTGTCGTTCTTGAAGTTGCGCTCCGGGCGGCCGGAGCCGCTGTCCACCCCCGACGAGGCGGCGGCCTACCCGTACTCGGAGATCGAGCGGGAGTTCATCGTGGCGCGCCGTGACGGCCAGGCGATGGGCTCGCCGGAGACGGTGCGTCGGCAGCTGACCGACCTGGTGGAGCGCACCGGCGCGGACGAGCTGATGCTGACCACGCTGGTGTACGACGTACAGGACCGGGTGCGGTCGTACGAATTGATCGCCGAGCAGGTGGCGGGCGGTCTACGCCGGAGCGCGTGAAACACGATCTTCACGTCAGCGTCACCCCGCCGACCCGGACGGTGCCTAATGTTGGTGCCGGTGGTGGTACGGCATTCCCGGTCGGGACGGGTTGGGAATGCCGCGGTGTGGCGCACCGGGCCGGAGCTGAGCGGATTCCGCGGCTGCGGCCCGGTGCCTGCCACCTTAAGCGACCCCACTCGGGACCGCCAGAGGTTGCATCAACGTAGGTGGATGTCTGGCGTGGGTGGGGTGCCCATTCCGTTGCCGATGAAGAACCCCGGGTGCGGCGGTTGGTTGTAGGCGGTGTTCTGCCACGCGATCGCCACCCGGTACTGCGGGTCGTGCATCAGGGTGTAGATCCGGGTGCTGGTCAGGGTGGGTGTGCTGTAGATGCGCAGCGCCCGGCTGTCGGTGGTTCGCCAGATCACCTCCTCGCGCCAGTCGCCCAGGATGTCGCCGGAGAGCGCCGGCGTGGACTTGGTGCCGTTGTTGGATGCCACCCCGCTGCCGTCGAGCAGCCGGGTCTCACCGCCGGTGCCGTACTTGTCGATCTTCGTGCCGTCGAGCAGTTCCCGCACCGGGTCGCCGTCCCACCAGGCGAGGAAGTTGGCCGAGGACGGCTTGCGCCCGACGTTCTGCCCCCTGGTGTTGGCCAGTCCGGCGACCGCTGACGACCACGACTCCGCACCGGGGCTACCCGCCCAGATGTCCGCGGAGACACCCCGGCCGTTGTCGCCGGACGCCGTCGTGGACCAGAGGACCTGACCGGTACGGGCGTCGGCGAAGTAGGAGCTGGGCTTGCTGGCGTCCTCGTCGACCTTGAACACCTCCAGGCCGGCGCGGCCCGGGTCCAGGTCCCCGACGTGCAGGGCGTCGCCGTGGCCGTTGCCCGTCGAGTGGAGCAGCCGGCCGTTGTCGTCGATGGTGGCGGCCCCGTACACGATCTCCTGGCGACCGTCGGCGTCGACGTCGGCCACGGAGAGCTGGTGGTTGCCCTGTCCGGCGGCGGCGCCGTTGCCGGAGGAGTTCGAGTCGAACGTCCAGCGCCTGGTGAGCGTGCCGTTGCGGAAGTCCCAGGCGGCGATCACCGCGCGGGTGTAGTAACCCCGGGCCATGATCAGCGAGGGGCGCTGCCCGTCCAGGTACGCGGTGCCGGCGAGGAAACGGTCCACCCGGTTGCCGTACGAGTCGCCCCAGGACGACACGGTGCCGCGCGGCGGGTCGTAGTTGACGGTGGAGGCGACCGCGCCGGTCTGCCCGTTGAACATGGTCAGGTACTCCGGGCCGGAGAGCACGTAGCCGCTGGAGTTGCGGTGGTCCGCCGACGACGAACCGATGAGCTGACCGGTGCCGGAGCGGGTGCCGTCGGCGGTCTTCATGGCCACCTCGGCGCGGCCGTCGCCGTCGTAGTCGTACACCTGGAACTGGGTGTAGTGGGCACCGGCCCGGATGTTGCGGCCCAGGTCGACCCGCCACAACCGGGTGCCGGTCAGTGTGTACGCGTCGACGTAGACGTTGCCGGTGTAGCCGGACTGCGAGTTGTCCTTGGCGTTCGACGGTTCCCACTTGAGCACGATCTCGTAGTTGCCGTCGCCGTTGAGGTCACCGACTGAGGCGTCACTGGCGCTGTACGAGTAGCTCTCGCCGCTGGGGGTGCTGCCCCCGGCCGGGACCTGCAACGGCACATCCAGGTAGCCCGCGCCGAACTGCAACGCCGGTGGTGACGCCGCCTGCTCGGCGCCGCCCACCACGGCCCGCACGGTGTACGCCGAGCCGGCCGCCGCGCCACTGTCGAGGTAGTTGGTGGCGCCGGTGATCGGGCTGGCGTTGACCCTGGTGGATCCCCGGTAGAGGTTGAACGCCACCCCGGAGGTCTCGGTGCCGAGCAGCCGCCAGGAGACCAGGTTGCCGCTGCCGGAGCGGACGCTGACCAGCCCTCGGTCCAGCTTCTCCATCTGCACCAACCCGGCCGACGGCGGAGGCGTGGTCGGAGGTGGCGTGGTCGGTGGCGGGGTGGTGGGTGGCGGGGTGGTCGGCTCGTCGGTGGGTGGGGCGCCGGTGCAGGTGGTGCCGTTGAGCGCGAAGCTGCCCGGCACCGGGTTGCTGCCGGTCCACGAACCGTTGAAGCCGAACGAGGCGCTGCCGTTCGTGGCGATGGCGGTGTTGTGGTCGACGTTGCGCGCGGTGACCTGGGCGCCGGACTGGGTGACGGCGGCGTTCCACGCCTGGGTCACCTGCTGGCCCGCGGCGTACGACCAGGTGACGGCCCACCCATTGAGCGGGTCGCCGAGGTTGGTGACTGTGACGTTGGCGCCGAAGCCACCCTGCCACTGGTTGGTGATCTGATAGTCGACCCGGCAGCCGACGGCGGCGGCCGAGGCGACGACCGTGCCGAGGGTGCCGGCCACGACGGTGGCCGCTGTCGTGGCGGCGAGCAGGATCAGCCGATGTCTGGACGGGTGCATGCACTGCCTCCGGGGATCCGGTGATGATCGCTACGACCCACCGGCCCTGCCCGGGAAGCACAGTGGACCAACCCACCGCGACGGCGGCGGACGGCGATCTGATCGGGGTGAAACGCCCTGGAACTCACGGATCCGACTCACCGCGCATCGTAAGGCAAGCGCTTTCCACCACGCAACATCGATCACCGTCGCTTTGATTGCGCGTCTCGCTCTTGCCTCGGTGGCTCTCGCTCTTGCTCGGTGGGGTCACGCTCGCTCTTGCCTCGGTGGCGTCTCGCTCTTGCCTCGGTGACCGATGCCTGATCAACTCGTCCAGGTGAGCGCTCACCACATGGATCCCGCCGAATTCCGTCGCGCCGGCCACGCCGTCGTCGACTGGATCGCCGACTACTGGGCGACAGTGGAGCAGCGACCGGTCGCCCCGGCCGACCCACCGGGCACAGTGGCCGCCGCACTGCCCAGCGAGCCACCCACCACCGGCGGCGAACCGGTCGAGGCGATCCTGGCCGACCTGGACTCGATCGTCGTACCGGGGCTGACCCACTGGCAGCACCCGGGCTTCTTCGGCTACTTCCCCGGCAACACCTCCGGCCCGAGCGTGCTCGGCGACCTGGTCAGCTCCGGGCTCGGCGTCCAGGGCATGCTCTGGGCCTCCAGCCCGGCCTGCACCGAGCTGGAGACGGTGATGATGGACTGGTTGGCCCACCTGATGGACCTGCCACAGCGGTTCCGCTCCACCGGCGCCGGCGGTGGGGTCATCCAGGACTCGGCGTCCTCGGCGACGCTGGTGGCCACCCTGACCGCACTGCACCGGGCCAGCGGCGGCCGCTGGCGGCAGACCGGCATCGACCGGCGCTACCGCGCCTACACCTCCGTCCACGGTCACTCGTCCATCGAGAAGGCGGTACGGATCGCCGGGCTGGGCAGCGACGGAATCCGTTCGATCGAGGTGGACCCGGACACCCAGGCGATGCTCCCCGGCGCGCTGCGGGCCGCCATCGAAGCCGACCTGGCCGCCGGTGACGTACCGGCCATCGTGGTGGCGACCATCGGCACCACCTCCACCACCGCCGTCGACCCGCTGCCGGAGATCGGGGCCATCTGCGCCGAGTACGGAATCTGGCTGCACGTGGACGCCGCGTACGCGGGAGCCGCCGCCGTCTGCCCCGAACTGCGGTGGACGCACGCAGGCCTGGAGTACGCCGACTCCTACTGCTTCGACCCGCACAAGTGGCTGCTCACCGGCTTCGACTGCGACGCGTTCTGGGTGGCCGACCGCGCCGAACTGATCGAGGCGCTGACCGTACTGCCGGAGTTCCTGCGCAACGCGGCCTCCGAATCCGGCGCGGTGATCGACTACCGGGACTGGCAGGTGCCGCTGGGCCGGCGGTTCCGGTCCCTCAAGCTGTGGTTCGTGCTGCGCTGGTACGGCGCCGAAGGGCTGCGGGCGCACATCCGCTCCGGGGTGGCGCTGGCCGAACGGTTCGCCGAGCGGGTCCGCACCGACGGCCGGTTCGAGCTGGCCGCGGCGCACCCGTTCTCGCTGGTCTGCTTCCGACTACGCGCCGACGACGACACCAACGCGGCGTTGCTGGCCTCGGTGAACGCCACCGGACGGGTGCACCTCACGCACACCCGCGTCGCCGGCCGCTACACGCTGCGGCTGGCGGTCGGTTCACCCCAGACCACCGAAGCGCACATCGACGAAGCCTGGACCCTGCTCTCCGAGGCAGCCAACACCCTGCTCACCCGCTAACCCGCCGTAGCCCCGCCCGCTCCCCCACACCTCCGCACCTCACGTTCCCCACGCCCCCGCGCCCCCGCGCCCCGCGCCCCGCGCCCCGCGCCAAGATCTGAGCAACTTCCCGGATGTTGCTGCCTCCGAGGCGCGAGAAACAGCAATATCCCTGATGTTGCGCGGATCTTGACGACGAACACCATGCCCGGCCGACCAGGGGCAGGGTTCAGGGCGCCCACCGCCGCCAAGGTCGCGCTCGAACCTGGATGTAGTGGCCACGAAGCACCAGGAAACCACTACATCCAGGATGTTGCGCGATCCTGACGGCGGTGGACACGACGCAAGGCACGCCACGAGGCATGACGTATCTGGACGGGACCGGAATGGGCGACGCCCGCAGCCATCAAGATCACGCTCGAACCTGGATGTAGTGGCCACGGAACACCAGGAAGCCACTACATCCAGGATGTTGCGCGATCTTGGTGACTCGACCTCGGCGATGACGACGTTTGACCGGGCATCGGCTGGTGGGTGGGCCAACGGGGGTTCAGCGTGGGGTGGGCGTACCCGTTGCGGCCAGATCGGCCGGGACCTCGCCGGCGGATGCAGCGTCGGAGGCCTCGGTGGGCACACCGCCAGCGGTGGCGGGAGCAGCGGTGGCGGCTTCGGCGCGGGCGCGGGCGCGGCGGGTCCGGCGTAGGGCGCGTACGGCCAACACCAGGGCGGCCAGCCAGCCGGCGGCGAGCAGGGCGTACAGGGCGGGGCGGGCCGGACCGTCCAGTTCGGCGGAGCGCATCAGGGTGCGGGCGTTGGTCAGCAGGATCACGCCGCCGACTGCCGCGCCGAGCAGTTGGGCGGGCACGATTCGCACCAGCCAGGCGGCCAGCGGGGCGGCGATGAGCCCGCCGATGAGCAGTGCGGCGACGGTGGGGAGCAGGAATCCCTCCGAGCCCAGCCCGATCAGGAAGCCGACGCTGGCCGCGCCGGCCACGACGAACTCGGAGGTGTCCACGGAGCCGATCACCTTGCGGGGTTCCATGCGACCGGAGACCAGCAGCGCGGGGGTGGCCACCGGGCCCCATCCGCCGCCGCCGGTCGCGTCGACGAAGCCGGCGACCAGGCCCAGGGGGCCGAGGAAACGACCGCGGAGCCGTCCGCCGACCCGGTCGGTGCGCAGTGGTCGGGCGAAGCGGATCAGGAGGTACGCGCCGAGCGTGAAGAGGATGCCGGCCATCCACGGTGCGGCGGCCTCGGTGGAGATAGAGCTGAGCAGTGTGGCGCCGGCGAAGGCGCCGACAGCGCCGGGTAGGGCGATGCGGGTCACCACCCGCCAGTCGACGTTGCCGAACCGCCAGTGCGCGACCCCGGCGGCGAGCGTGGTGCCGATCTCGGCCAGGTGCACCGAGGCCGAGGCGGCGGCCGGGGCGACTCCGGCGACCAGCAGCAGAGTGGACGAGGTCAAGCCGTATGCCATGCCGAGCGAACCATCGATCAGTTGCGCGACGAGCCCGACCAGAGCGAGGACCAACAGCTTGCGCACGAGCGCCCCCAGACTTTTCGGCATCTCCTATCGACTTGGTCGACAATGCGGGATGGGGCAGCCAGGGTCAAGCCCCCGATCGGTGGATGGGACGCGGCCGGCGGTGCGCCGGCTCAGCGGCCCGTGGCGCAGGGCCGCGAACCGAGCGGCGGCAATCCAGGCACGCAGGGGCAGGAGCCAAGTGACGCCCAGCCGGATAACGAGCCGGGCCGCAGGGACAGGGACCAGATGACGCCAGGCCGGAGAACCAGCCGGCACGCAAGGGACAGGGACCAGATGACGCCAGACCAGAGGACCAGCCGGCAGCCAGGGACAGGAGCCCGGGTCAGCGACAGGTGATGTGGGGCCGGGAGGCGAGCCGGCGCTCAGATCCAGGCGCGCGGGTCGGCGGCCAGCTCGGTGACCCGCGCGGGCAGGGTGCCGGCGGCCACGTCGGCGACGCTGACCAGTTCCAGGATTTCGCGCTCGCTTGCCCGTAGCGCGATCCAGACTTCCTGGAGGGCGTGCGCCGGGCCGTGGTACCCGAGCTGCTCGGGGCGTTGCCCGCGTACGTGGGCGAGGGGCCCGTCGATCACCCGGATGACCTCGGCGAGGGAGATCTCCTCGGCGGGGCGGGCCAGCCAGTAGCCGCCCTCCGGGCCACGCTGGGCGTGCACGATGCCGCCCCGGCGCAGCTGGAGAAGGATGCTCTCCAGGAACTTCGGCGGGATCTCCTGGGCGCGGGCGATCTGGTCGGCCGTCACCGGCCGGCCGCGCCCTGGGCCGCTGGCCGTCGCGGCAAGCTCGGCGGCCGCGCGGAGGGCATAGTCGACCCGGGCGGAGAGGCGCATGTCGGCAAGGTTAGTCGCTGGTCAACCGGGCGGGCGGGCGACCCTCGGCCGATCAGCCACGCGTCGATGGGAAACGGCCCCGCTGGCACCGGTCCGGGCCGCCGGGCGGGACCAATGAGCGGCCGCCGGTAGGGACCGGTGAAGTACGTCATGATCCACCGCACGGTGGCGGCCGAAATGCCGTTCCGGAGCGTCCCTATGCTGGGCGTGACTACGAATGTCTGGCCGTTTACCGGGCCGCCAGCAACATATTGATAAACACCCGGGTGCCGCTCGGGGGGAAGGCAACACGATGACCGATATCGCGACACGCACCTGGGACGGCATGACCATCCCGGCGGCCGGCACCTATCTTCTCGATCAGGCGCACAAGCGGATCGGTTTCCTGTCCCGGCACATGATGGTGAGTCCGGTGCGCGGCGAGTTCGCCGAGGCCACGGCGGAGATCTTCGTGGCGGAGGACCCGCTGCTCTCCTCGGTGACGGCTACCATCATGTCGGCCAGCATCACCACCGGGAGTGTCGACCGGGACACGCATCTGAAGAGTGCCGACTTCCTCGATGTGGAGCGTTTTCCCACCCTCGAATATCGAAGCACCGGTATCAAATGGCGGGGCAACGAGGACCCCATATTCCAGTGGGCGCGTCTGCGCAACCATCGGTTGGGTGGACGAGGCCGAAGTCACATTGTTCCGCCGCAGTCCGACGGTATTCCCGGACGATTCGTCCTCACCGGTGAGTTGACCGTGAAGGGGATCACCCGGGCCGTCGACCTGGAGGTGAATTTTGGTGGTGCTCGTCAGGATCCGTACGGGCAGAACATCTTCGGATTCAGCGCGACGGCCGAGATGAACCGTGAGGACTACGGCCTGCTCTGGAATGTCGTCCTGGAGAGCGGCGGGGTGCTGGTCGGCAAGTCGGTGCAGATCGAGATCGCCGGCGAAGCCATCCACCAGGCCTGAAGCACATCATCCCCGCCAGTTGCCTGGCGGGGACGAGCGACACTGGCTGGCGTAGACGAGAGACACCTGGCTGGTGGGGACGAGCGACGACTACCTGGCGGAGATGAGCCGGAGCGTCAGGCGCCGACGCGACGCAGCAGACCCTCCTGGACGGCGCTGGCGATCTGCCGGCCGTCCGTGGTGAACATCCGGCCGGTGGCCAGCCCGCGGGCGCCGGACGCCGACGGGCTCAGGCAGTCGTAGAGGAACCACTCATCGGCCCGGAACGGGCGGTGGAACCACAGCGCGTGGTCCAGGCTCGCGCCGACCAACCCGCCCGGCCCCCACACCTCGCCGTGCGCGGAGAGCACCGAGTCCAGCAGGGTGAGGTCCGAGGCGTAGGTGAGCGCGCAGGCGTGCAGCAGGGGATCGTCGGGCAGTTTGCCGTCGATGCGCATCCAGACGCGCTGGTGCGGGTCGGCGGGCCGGTCGCCGGGGCGGACCCAGCCGGGCTCGCCCACGTAGCGCACGTCGATCGGTCGTGGGATCTGACCCCAGATGCCCAGCCGCTCCGGGTAGCGGGAGAGCCGGTCGGTCATCGTCGGCACCTCCTGCGGCGGGGGCACGTCCAGCGGGGCCGGGGCCTGGTGGTCCAGCCCCTCCTCGGCCCGCTGGAACGACGCCGACATGAAGAAGATCGGCTTACCGTGCTGGAGGGCGACCGCGCGGCGGACCGAGAAGGACCGGCCGTCGCGGATGTTCTCCACCTCGTACGCGATCGGTTCGACCGGGTCGCCGGGGCGGACGAAGTAGCCGTGCAGCGAGTGCACGAACCGCTCCGGGTCGACGGTGCGGCCGGCGGCGACCAGGGCCTGACCGGCGACCTGGCCGCCGTACACCCGTTGTGGGCCGACCGGGGGGCTCATCCCCCGGAAGGTCATCTCCCCGGTCGGGTCGAGGTCCAGCACTTCCAGCAGTTGGTCCACCGCCGCCTGGCCGACCGCGACCCGACCGTCGCTCACTGCAGGGCCCGCGCCGACGCGGCGTCGACCAGCGAGCCGAGCTGGTGTACGCGCAGCGTGTTGGTCGAGCCGGGGGTGCCGGGCGGGCTACCCGCCACGATCACCACGTAGTCACCGGGGTTGGCCCGGTCGAGGCCGAGCAGCGCCTGGTCGACCTGGCGGAACATGTCGTCGGTGTGCTGCACGAACGGCATCAGGAAGGTCTCCACGCCCCAGGTGAGGGCGAGCTGGTCGCGCACCTCGGGGACCGGCGTGAAGGCCAGCAGCGGCAGGTCGCAGTGCAGGCGGGACAGCCGTCGCACGGTGTCACCGGTCTGCGAGAACGCGACGAGCGCCTTGGCGTTGATGGCCCGGGCGATCGACGAGGCCGCGACGGTGAGGGCGCCACCGTGGGTACGCGGGTCGTGCTGCAACCGCGGCACCCCGATGGAACCGGCCTCGGTGGTCGTCACGATCTTGGCCATGGTGCTGACGGTGAGCACCGGATACTTGCCGACGCTGGTCTCGCCGGAGAGCATCACCGCGTCGGCGCCGTCGAGCACCGCGTTGGCGACGTCGGAGGCCTCCGCCCGGGTCGGGCGGGAGTTCTCGATCATGGAGTCGAGCATCTGGGTGGCGACGATGACGGGCTTGGCGTTCTCCCGGCACAGCTGCACGGCGCGCTTCTGCACCAGCGGGACCTCGTCCAGCGGCATCTCGACACCGAGGTCACCGCGGGCGACCATGACGCCGTCGAAGGCCAGCACGATGGCCTCCAGGTGCTCCACCGCCTCCGGCTTCTCGACCTTGGCGAGCACCGGCCGGAAGACGCCCTCCTCGGCCATGATGTTGTGGACGAGCTTGATGTCCTCGGCGGAGCGGACGAAGGAGAGCGCCACCAGGTCGACGCCGAGACCCAGGGAGAAGCGCAGGTCCTCGGCGTCCTTGTCCGACATGGCGGGCACGCTGACCGCCACGTTGGGCAGCGACACGCCCTTGTTGTTGGAGACCGGGCCGCCCTCGGTGACGAGGCAGCGGATGTCGTTGCCGGTGACGTCGGTGACCTCGACGGCGACCCGACCGTCGTCGATCAGCAGTCGGTCGCCGGGCTTCACCTCCTGCGGCAGCTTCGTGTAGGTGCAGGAGACCCGCTCCTTGGTGCCGATGACGTCGTCCCCGGTGATCACGACGGAGTCACCGGTGCGCCACTCGTGCGGGCCGTCGGCGAACCGACCGAGACGGATCTTGGGGCCTTGCAGGTCGGCGAGGACGGCGACCGGCTTACCTGTTGCCTCCGACGCCTCCCGGACCAGTCGGTAGACCGCCTCGTGGTCGGCGTGACTGCCGTGGCTGAAGTTGAGCCTCGCCACGTTCATGCCGGCCTCGACGAGACCCCGGATGCGCTCCGGGGACGAGGTGGCGGGACCAAGAGTGCAGACGATCTTCGCGCGGCGTGTCACGCCCATCAGGCTAGTCTCTCCTTCAGGTCGGACTCGGGGCCGACCCCTTGCAGGCAGCGGAACAGGTGTCCAACGACGCGCGGTGCGCGTCGGGCCGGCGGGCGGAACCGCACCGGGAACGTTGTGGCGACGGGCATCAGCGACCGCGCGCCGGGAATCGTACGCCTCCGTCGGCGTGCGCTGTCGGGGTGCTCCCGGCGGCGGCTCACTCCGGGTGCCCCGAGGGCGGCAGGCGACGCCGCATTTCGGGTGCCCCGGGGGGCCGCAGGCGACGGCTCATTCCTGGTGCTCCGGTGGCGGCAGGGTGGGCACCGCGTGCAGCAGGTCGCGGGGGTCGTAGCGGCGCTTGGCCCGGCGCAGCCGCGCCCAGTTCGGGCCGTAGGCGAGCCGGACCCGGTCGGTCTCCTCGGGGGCGAGCAGGTTGGGGTAACCACCGGGCAGGGCGTGCGGGGCGAGCGCCGCAGAGGTCCGCTCGGCCCACTGGCGGTGCGGACCGGCCTGGTCGCCGGGAGCCCACACCGCGATGATCTCGGCCATCAGGTGATCGGTGCGCAGCCCGAACGCCGTGTCGCCGGGTCGGACCCGGGTGGCCGCGCCGTGGAAGTGGTGCACGGCCAACGCGGAGAACGGTGAGGTGACCTGCCGGGCCGCGTCGACGAGCGTGTCCACCGCGCCGTCGGTGAGCGCGGGCAACCACCGGGTACGCAGCAGATAGTGGTTGCCGTCGACCATCCCACCGTCGAACATCCGCAGCGCGTCCGCGTACGGCATCGGGCCGATCTGGTCGACCAGCGGGGTGCCCAACGCGCGCAGCCGGTCCATCCACGGCGCCCCGGCGTCCAGGTCGGGGCCGCTGTAGAACGGGCAGACGAAGATCACCGGCTCGCCGGCCGGGCCGGGCAGGAAACCGGCCATCACGGTCAGCTCGTCCGGTGCCTCGGCGACCAGCGCGCCGTAGCCGCGCAGCACGGCCGGTGCCTCGGAGAGCGCGAACATGATCATGCCGGCCAGCACGCCGGGCAGCCGGTGCGCGCGGAAGCGCAGCTCGGTGACGATGCCGAGGTTGCCACCACCGCCGCGCAGCGCCCAGTACAGCTTGGCGTCGTGCCGGGGGTCGGCGGTGACCCGGCGGCCGTCGGCGAGAACCACCTCCGCGCCGAGCAGGCTGTCCACTGCCAGACCGAACCGGCCGCACAGCGGGCCGTACCCGCCGGCGAGGGTGAGCCCGGCCATCCCCACGGCTCCGACCACGCCGGTGGGGACAACCAGGTCGTACGGGCGGGCGGCGGCGAGCAACTCGGCCGCCGTGGCGCCGCCGCCGATAATCACCGTGGCCGCGTCCGGGTCGACCCGAACGGTGCGCAGCCCGGTCAGATCGAGCGCCAGAGCGCCGTCGCGCAGGGCCCGGCCGGCCCAGTCGTGTCCTCCGGAGCGGACCGAGAGGGGCAGGTGGCAGCGGGTGGCGATGCGGACCGCCTCGGCCACCTCGTCGGAGTCCTGGCACCTGGCGACCAGCGCGGGCGTGCGGGCCACCGCGCCGTTCCAGAGCCGGGTGGTGACGGCGTAGCCGGGATCGCCCGGCTCGTGCAGCCGGTCGCCGAGCAGAGCACGCAGTCGGGCGGCGGCCGACGCGACATCGGGGGTGGCGGCGGAGATCATGGCGACTCCTCGACCGGGGCCGACCCACGACACCGGGTACGCCCCGGCGGCGGCCCGCGCAGGGCGCGACCGTAGCACCGGCAGGCGTGCGAGCGCCGTCATCATCACGACAGCCACCGATGGACCGGTGGCTCAGCTGCCCGCCTTGACCAGCGGGAACTCCAGGGAACCGGCCGGGCAGAGGAAGGTCAGCACCTCCACCCGGTAGAGCCCGGCCTGCACCGCCGGGTCGGCCTCCAGCACGCTGCGGACATCGTCGACGCTGCCGGTACGGGCCAGCCCGAAGCCGATCGGCGGATCCGGCTCGCGCGCCGGCCCGTCCACTGAGCCGGCGACCAGGACGATGCCGCGTCGCTGCAACGCCTGCATGTGTTCGGCGTGCTCGGCCTGCAACCGCTGCACGGTCTCCGCGGGCAGGGCCCGCCCGGCCGCGCCGGGATAGATCACGATGCACTCGTACGTGTCGAGCGCGAAGTTGACCTGCGGCACTCCCATGGGTGCTCCCTCCGCCGTCGCGCCGGAACGCACCGGCTCCGGCCAGCGTCGCACGGACACCCCGGTCGTACCGGGTGCTTCCCGGCAACTCGGTTCGGCGCGCTGACGGCGTGTCCGCGCCCACACTCGGCCGACCGGCGGCATGGCGGCGGGGTTCCGGGGGATGATCCTTCGGTGGTGGGTGGGCTCTTCACGCCCGCGCTGTCCACGCCCGCCACGACGAGACGATTGGGGATCGGGCAATGGCGACAAATATCAGTGAGCAGCCCGCGAAGGCGTCCGGCACGTACCGGATCGGTGGCGACGTCACAGTCAACCGGCTCGGCTACGGGGCCATGCAGATCACCGGCCCGGGTGTCTGGGGTGACCCGAAGGACCCGGCCGAAGCGGTTCGCGTGCTGCGCCGTGCGGTCGAGCTGGGCGTGACGTTCATCGACACCGCCGACTCGTACGGGCCGTTCGTCTCGGAGTTGCTGATCCGGGAGGCGCTGCACCCGTACGCCGATGACCTGGTGATCGCGACCAAGGCCGGGCTGAGCCGCTCCGGTCCCGGCGACTGGCGTGCGCTGGGCCGCCCGGAGTACCTGCGCCAGCAGTGCGAGCTGAGCCTGCGTCACCTCGGCCTGGACAGCATCCCGCTGTACCAGTTGCACCGGATCGACCCGAAGGTGCCGCTCGCCGATCAGCTCGGTGAGCTGGCCCTGCTGCGGGAGGAAGGCAAGATCCAGCACATCGGGCTGTCCGAGGTGAGCGTCGCGCAGATCGAGGAGTCCCGGGCGATCACCACGATCGCGTCGGTGCAGAACCTGTACAACCTCGCCAACCGCAGCGCCGAGGACGTGCTGGAGTTCTGCGAGCGCAACGACCTCGCGTTCATCCCGTGGTTCCCGATCGCGACCGGTGAGCTGGCCCGCCCGGGCGGCCCGCTGGACGCCATCTCCACCGCGCACGGCGCGTCGCCCGCGCAGCTCGCGTTGGCCTGGCTGCTGCGTCGCTCGCCGGTGATGCTGCCGATCCCCGGCACGTCCTCGGTGGCGCACCTGGAGGAGAACGTGGGCGCGGCCGACGTGCGGCTCACCGACGACGAGTTCGAGGCGCTCGCCAAGGCGAGCTGACCCGCCGATCCGGACGCCGTCG
Source organism: Micromonospora saelicesensis (assembly GCF_900091575.1). Taxonomy (GTDB): domain Bacteria; phylum Actinomycetota; class Actinomycetes; order Mycobacteriales; family Micromonosporaceae; genus Micromonospora; species Micromonospora saelicesensis. The sequence continues at coordinate 246,694 of NZ_FMCR01000008.1, read as the reverse complement.
GCTCAGCCGGCGGCGTCCGAAACCGGCTGCCGGGCGGCGTCGGTCAGCCGGCGGCGGCGCCCGGACCGGGCTCTCGGGTGGCGTCGGTCAGTCGACGGCGTCCGGACCGGGCTCCCGGGCGGCGCGTAGCGCCTCGGTCGCCTGGGCCAGCAGGCGGGCGGAGTCGGTCCGCCCGCTCACCTGCAACTCCACTTCGGTGTCCCCGGTCTGGATCCGGATGCTGGCCTCGGTGCGCTGCTGGTCGACCCAGGACTGCAACAGGTTGAACAGCCCCGGAAGTAGCCCCTGGGCGAGCACCGCGATGATCACCGCGTCGCTGAAACCCGGACGGCCCCCGCCGCTACCGGCCGGGCGGACTCCCGGCCGGTACTCGGGGCGGCGGTGGATCCAGGTCAGCAGGTCGACCGACGGAGGCTGCCGCTGCCGGGGGTTGATGGTCAGCCGGACGGGCAGCCGGGCTGCGGTGTCGCTGTCGGTCACGGTCTGTCTCCCGGTCAGTCGGCGGCGGGTCGGAAGGTCACGTTGTCCCCGTCGGCGGTGGCGACGCCCGCGACGGTGAACGCATTGTCGTCCTTGAACGGTGAGCTGCCGCCGAAGTAGGTGGTCGTGCCACTGGCCTCCACCCTGCCCTGGGTCTCGGTCGGGGTGGAGACCTGGGCGCTGGCCGGGCCGGTGAGTTCGACGGCGAGCTTCGGGTACTCCAGGATCTTCCAGGTGATCTTCTGGACGGAGCCGCCGTAGTAGCGGAACGGGCAGCCCGGCGGGGCGGCGACGGTCTGCTTGGCGCACTCGTCCAACCAGGTGCGTACCCGGGCCTCGACGGCCTCGATCGCCGCCGGCTTGAGCACCGGAGCCAGTTGCAGGACGGCGGCGGTCTCCCCCGGGTCCACCAGCACCGTCGTGCTCGGCGTCTCGCTGAGCGCACTGGACGGGCCGGTCGCGGTGTAGCCGCCGGGCAACAGCACCACTGGCGGGCCCTCGGTGGCGACCGGCAGTTCCACCCCGTTGAGCCGTACTCCGGGGTCGGCGATCGCGGCGTTGAGCTGGGTCGGCCCGCCGCTCAACCGCCAGCCGTGGAACAGCCCGGCGGTGGTCTCGTCCTCGCGGCGCAGGGTGAGGGTGGCGGTCTCCCGCGCGTCACCCAGCCGGTACGCCACAGTGGCGGTGGCGGTGTCGCCGTCGCGCTTCAACGAGCTGATCTCGACGTCGGTCGGCGGTTGGTAGCCCTTGCCGCGCAGCAGTTGCGCGAGCAGCTTGGTGTCGGCGCCGCTGCCCTGGTCGGTCAGGTAACCGAGCGCGGCGTCGCTGTCCCGGTCGGCGAGCGCGGAGAAGTAGCCGTCGATCGCCGCCTGGGGGCGGAAGAACGCCCACTGCACCACGCCGAGCCCGCTGGTGCCGAGACAGGCGACCAGGGTGAGGGCGCCGACCAGCAGCCAGGTGCGGCGGGTGCCGACCGGGCCGGAGGGGTTGAACAGCCCATCGACGGTGACGGGCTGGGTCGCCCCGGCGGGCGCGCCGGCCAGCGACGCCCGCTCCAACGCGTCGAGCCGCAGCTCGTGCGGCGGGTGGGTGGCGCAGACCGCCTCGTCCCAGCCGCTGCGGCCGGTCTCGAAGGACAGCCGCCGTTCCAGGATGCGCCGCAGTCCGTCGACGTGCCCGGTGAGCACGGCGCCGAGGTCGGCCCGGTACTCGGCGGCCCGCACGTCGCGGGCGTGCAGCGGCAGCACCACGTACCGCATGGTGAGCAGCACCGGCCAGAAGAACACGAAGACCACGAAGTTGGTGCCCGGGTGCGGGAACGTCCGCATCAGCCAGGTCGGCAGGGCGTGCGCGAGGGTCAGCGGCAGGCCGACGCCGCGGACGAAGGCGCTGGTGATCTCGTCCCCGGTCCGCCAGTGCACCAGCTCGTGGCTGAGCAGCGCGGCCACCTCGTCATCCGGTTCGGTCAGCACGGCGGTGGTGACCACCACGTGTCGGGCGTACGTGCGGGCGTTGCTCAGGACCGGGTCGTCCTCCATGAGCAGCCGGGGCACGCTGGGCAGACCGAGCCGTCGGGCGCAGTCATCGAGGATGGGGCGCAGCCGCGCGTCCTCGCGGCGGCTGGGCTGGCGCGCACCCGAGACGACCAGCAGCCGCGGTTCGAGCAGTACCCGGTAGAGCGTGTAGAGGACCCCGATCAGCGCCGCCGCGACGACAGTGCCGATCAGGCCGGTGAGCAGCGCGAAGGGCTCGTCGGCGACGCCCAGCCAGGGCAGCGCCAGCACGACGAGGAAGCCGACCAGGAAGCCGATCGCGAAGCCGGCCACGCCGCCGAGCACCCCGCCGGAGCGGGTCAGGAACGCCTCGATCAGAGTGCCGATCAGCGGGGCGTCGCGCAGCACCTGGGGCACCTGGTCGTTGGCGCCGGACCCGATGGCGAAGAGCCCGGCGATGGCGAACGCGAGACCGCCCCAGAACGCGACGAGCAGCGCGATCGGCAGGTAGAACCAGGTGGCGAGGAACGCGCCGAGCACGCCGCGCCAGTCCCGCAGGATTCCGGCCCGCAGCCAGACCAGCGCGCTGGGGTAGCCCGGTGGTCTGGCGGCGAACCCGCCGGTGGGCGGCGGGGTGTCGGCCGACGGCGGTTGGGCGGCCCGGACGTCGAGCTGCGGCACGGTCGGCGGGGTGTTCTCCGGCGGCACGGTGGGCGGCTCGGTCATGAGCGCTGCTCCCTCTCGGAGGATGGTGTCCACTGTCGGGAATGGACAGCCGGAGCAGGCTATCGAGGACCTCTGATGCCTGAAACCCCGTTTCCCACGAACGTCGCGCACCCGACACTCACCGTCGCGGATCCGGTGCGGCGGTCCCCTCCGGGACCACCGCACCGGACCGGATCAGAGCGCGAGGCAGTTGGGTCGCACCGGGCCGTCGACCAGGGCGCCGCGCACGATGGTGTACGCCGTGCCGTCGAGCACCAGACCGAGGTGCCCCACCACCCGCAGCGGGCAGTACGACTGGATCAGCACGTTCGTCGCACCGTCGTTGACGGCGGCGTTCCCGGTCGGCCGGACCAACTCGTCCTGCAAGGTGCGGATGGTGGTGTAGCGGACCGCGCCCGGGGTGTCGTCGCCGGCGTTGAGGTCGGCGAGGAACGCCGAGCCGATGCTCATCTGCTGGCAGGCCACGATGCCGGCGCAGCTGCCCAGGCCCAGGAACGCCACGATGTTGGCGACGTACGTGCCGTACTGCGGTGTGCCCAGGCTGACGTAGCGACCGACGGTGGCGGTGCCGCCGAGCCGCTTGAGGTAGTACCGGCTGACCAGGCCCCCTTCGGAGTGGGCGACGACGTCCACGCTCGCCGCGCCGGTGCTGGCGCGGACCTGGTTGACGTAGCCGGCGAACGCGCGGGCCGAGGTGGGGATGTCGCCGAGGCCCAGCCCGGGTAGCTGGTAGATGAAGGTGCGGTAGCCGTCGGCGCGCAGGCGGGCGGCGATCGGCTCGTACGCGACGGCGACGCCGCTGAGCCCGCCGACCACGATGACGGGGTTGGCCGCCGCGGCGGCGAAGGGTGTCGTGGGGGCGGCGGTGGCCGGGGTGGGATCGGCGGGGGCGGCGGTCGCCGTAGCGGTCGACGCGAGCAGCGCGGCGGTGGCGAGGGCCAGGACGAGGGCGGTCTTTCGGAGCAGCATGGCTGCACCTCCGGGGGGAGGCGCCCGGCGAACCGGGCAGGTGGGTGGGGGTGTCCGGTCGACCGTGCGACGATCATCCCCGTAACAATTCAGAAACGTCAATGACTTGTTACGCGCCGGTAACCCGTTGTTCCGACGGAGGCGTAAACGGTCATACCGTCACGCTCCATATCGGACACCAAATCTGCCTGGCATGCTGTGGCCGTGGCTGTCGACGAACCCACCGAGCGCGAGCTGCGGGTCATGCCGTGGTGGCTGGTCCTGGTCGGCCTGCTGGTCGCCATCGCCCTGGGTTGGCTGGTGCTGGACCTGCTGCTCACCGAGGCCGACCGGGCCAGCCAACCGGACACTCGCGCCACGCTGCGCATCGACGCGATCCGCACCGGCCTGACCGTCGTCGCGGGCACCGGCGGAGGGCTCGCGCTGCTGCTGGCCGCCCGCCGCCAGTGGATCGCCGAACGCGCCCAGCGGCACCAGGAGACCGTCGCCGCACGGGACCAGATGCACCGGGACCGGGTGCAGGCGCACGCCGAGGCGGTGGCCGACGCCGCACAGCGCCACCAGGACCGGCAGTCCGGGGCCGCCGAGCACGACGCGGCGGAGCGCCGACTGACTGAGCTCTACACCCGGGCGGTCGAGCTGCTCGGCAACGACAGCGCGGCGGTACGCCTCGGCGGCCTGCACGCGCTCGAGCGCCTCGGTCAGGACAACCCCGGGCAGCGCCCGACGATCGCGGCGGTGCTCTGCGCGTACCTGCGGATGCCGGCGCCCGACGGCGAGCCGCGCGAGACGGAGGTCCGGCGCAGCGCGCAGCGCGTGCTCACCCGGCACCTGCGCGCGGACGACGCGGCGCACTGGCCGGAACTGAGGCTCGACCTGGCCGGCGCCACGCTCGTCGACTTCGACGCCGCCGGCTGCACGCTCGTCGACGCGAACTTCACCGAAGCGGTGTTCACCGGTACGACCACCTTCGCGGGCGCGACGGCGCGGGGGCGGCTCCTGCTCGGGGCGGCGACATTCGACGAGGCGGTCTTCGAGGGGCTCGCGGCCGACGGCGAGGTCATCCTCGACGACGTTCGCGTCGGCGGTGGGGCCAGCTTCGACGACGCAGCGTTCTCCGACGGCCTGTCCTGTCGGCGAGCCAGCTTCGCCGGCCCGACCTCGTTTCGCCGGGTGACCTTCGGTCAGCCGACCAGCTTCGACGCCACCCGCTTCGAGGACACCGCCACGTTCCGGGAGGCCGTCTTCGACGGCGCCCTGTCGATGGAGCACACCGAGTTCGGCCGGTCGGCCAACTTCCACTCGGTCCGTTTCACGAACATGGCGCTGTTCCGCTGGACGGTATTCGGCGCGGAGGCGCTGTTCGACCGGGCCCGCTTCGTCGACGCCGCGAACTTCGGCCGGGCCCGGTTCCACAGCATGGTCAGCTTCCGCGACACGCAGTTCAGCCGGCCGCCGCAGGTCGAGCAGGCCCGGGCGGTGGCCGATCCCGGCCACCGCTGGCCGGCGGACACGACCGTGGAACGCCTCGACGACGAGTGGCTGCTGCTGGTCGACCGCTGACCGGGCGGACGGGAGTCAGCGCGACGCGGTCGGGACGGTCGTCAGCGTGGCGTGGCCGGCGGGGTCGTCAGCGCGGCGTGGCTGGTGGGCGCAGGCCGTCCAGGGCCACGCCGAGCACCCGGTCGCGCTGCTCGGGGGACGGGAACTGGGCCATGGTGAGGCCACTGATCAGTCGCACCACGTCGTCGAAGCCGATGTCGTCACGGACGACGCCGGCGGACTGCGCGCGGCGCATCAGCGGCTCACCGGCCGAGAAGATCTCCGTCCGGCAACTGGTGAAGATCTCGGAGTCACGCAGCAACTGCTCGGCCAGCGCTCGCTTGGTGGCGACGTACGCGACGAAGCGGTGCAGCCAGGCGACGAGCGCGTCCCACGGTGGCAGCTCGGCCAGACCCTCGGCGGAGTGGCACAGCTCCCGGACCTCCTCGACGTAGACGGCCTCGAACAGATGCCGACGGGTCGGGAAGTTGCGGTAGAGCGTGCCGATGCCCACGCCGGCCCGACGGGCCACGTCCTCCAGCGAGGCGGCGGCCCCGTTCTCGGCGAACGCCTCGCGTGCCGCCGCGATCAGGGCGTCGTAGTTACGCCGCGCGTCGGCCCGCTTGGGCCGCTGGGCGAAGACCTCGGGCGCCTGCCCCGCGCTGGTCATGACGTGCGTCACCTCACCCTGGTTGCATCCGGAGGCACCCCTCCGCTAACTTAGTGGAGGCACCCCTCCGGAATCCCGGAGGCCTGCCTCCGGTTAGCTTACCTCGGGACCCGCCCGATCGCCGCCTGGCCACCCCGATCGCCCGGGCCCGACAAACCACCCGTCGAAGACGACGGACGACAAGCCTTCATTCCCGTACGTAATCAGGGAGTTTTCTCTCGTGGCAGTGACCTCCCGACGCGGCTCGCGTCGGCTCACCTTCACCGTGCTCGCGGCCGGCGCCGGGTTCTTCGCGATGCTCCAGTCGCTGATCACCCCGGTGCTGCCGACCATCCAGCAGGACCTGCACACCTCCCAGAACACAGTGACCTGGGTCCTGACCGCCTACCTGCTCAGCGCGTCGATCTTCACCCCGATCCTCGGACGCGTCGGCGACATGGTCGGCAAGGAGCGGATGCTTGTCGTCTCGCTCGCCGCCCTCGCCCTCGGCTGCCTGCTGGCCGCCATCGCGCCGAACATCGGCGTCCTCATCCTCGCCCGGGTCGTCCAGGGCATCGGCGGAGCGGTCTTCCCGCTCTCGTTCGGCATCATCCGCGACGAGTTCCCGGCCGCACGGGTGTCCACCGCGGTGGCCGCCATCTCGGCCATCGTCGCCGTCGGCGGTGGCCTGGGCATCGTCCTGGCCGGCCCGATCGTCAGCACGCTGGACTACCGCTGGCTGTTCTGGATCCCGATGATCGTGGTCGGGCTGACCGCCGTGGCCGCGCACCTGTTCGTGCCCGAGTCGCCGGTCCGTACGCCCGGTCGCATCGACTGGCGCGCCACAGTGCTGCTCTCCGGCTGGCTGGTCGCGTTGCTGCTGCCGATCAGCCAGGGCGCCACCTGGGGCTGGACCTCCGCCTGGGTGCTCGGTCTGCTGGCTCTGGCCGTGGTGCTGCTGGTCGGCTGGCTGGTCACCGAGCTGCGGTCCAGCAACCCGCTGATCGACATGCGGATGATGCGCCTGCCCGGCGTCTGGACCACCAACCTGGTCGCCCTGCTCTACGGCGCGTCGATGTTCTCCGTGTACGCGTTCCTCCCGCAGTTCCTGCAGACCCCGACCGCCGCCGGTTACGGCTTCGGGGCGAGCATCAGCCAGGCCGGTCTGCTCATGCTCCCGATGGTCAGCGCGATGTTCGTCGCCGGCGTCATCGCCGGGCGACTCCAGGCCGTCTTCAGCGCCAAGGCGCAGCTCGCCACCGGTGCCACCTTCAACGTGGCCGCCTCCGCGATGCTCGCCACCGCGCACGACACCCGCTGGGAGGTCGCCATCGCCGGTGGCCTGGTCGGCCTCGGCATCGGCCTGGCCTTCGCATCGATGGCCAACCTGATCGTCGCCAGCGTGCCGGCCAGCCAGACCGGCGTGGCGACCGGCATGAACGCCAACATCCGCACCATCGGCGGCGCGATCGGCGCGGCCGTGGTCAGCGGCGTGATCACCGCGCACCCGCAGGCCAACGGCCTGCCCCGGGAGGCCGGCTTCACGATGGGGTTTCTCGTCCTCACGGCGATCGCCCTGGCCGCCGCGCTCGCGGCCCTCGCCGTCCCGTCCGCCCGGCGGACGTCGGCCGGTCGCCGGCCGTCCGCCGCGACGATCGTCGAGTCGGAGCTAGCCGGCGAGTTCGCCACCATGCCGGCGACCCGCTGAGGGAACGTGTCGCAGCCCGGGCGGTTCGCCGCCCGGGCTGCTGCATGTCCAGGAGTACGCTGGCCGCTCCCCCACCCACCGACCGTCGTCTTTCAGGATGCGCCCATGTCCGAGTTGCTGACCGCCGACCGCATCGAAGAGATCGGCGCCCTGGGCGTCGAGAGCCCCGACCCGGCCGCGCTCGTCGCCGAACTGGTGGGTGCCGTCGACGAGGGGCGTGTCGCGGACCCCGACGACACCGGGTACGCCCTGCTGGTCGCCGCGGACATTCTGGAACAGGCCGGTGACCTGGCCGACGCGCTCGCCCTGGCCACCCGTGCCATCGCCGAGCAGCCGGACGACAACGCGTACGCGCGAGCGGTGCGCGGCGGTCTGCTGCTGCGCCTCGACCGCTCGGACGAGGGCATGGCCGAGCTGACCGCCCTGCGTCCGCTGTTGGAGACCGACCCCGTGGCCACGTACCTGGTCGACGAGCTGGCCGAGTCCGGCCACGCCGACACGGCGCTGGAATGGCTCACCGGGGCACTGGACGCCATCCTGGAACGGACCCGCACCCAGCAGCACGACTCCGAGGACGCCCAGGACGAGGCCGCGGCCATGATCTACGGCCTGGCCCAGCGGCGGCACGACCTGCGCGAAGAGCAGGGCCTACAGCACGACGAGTACGACAACCTCGCCGACCGGCTGCGTGCCGCGAGCACCCACGCGCTCGACGCCCTCGACGACGGCCCGGCGACACTGCTGTTCTGGCCGCAGGCGGAGTTCACCGCGCTGCTGCTGCGCTGGCCCGCTCTGGTCGACAGCTACCCCGCCACCTGGGACGAGCACCGCGCCCAGATCGAACGCGCCCTCGTCGACGCTTCCGGGATGGGCGGCGCCGACCTGGGCGTGGTCGTCGGCACGGTCGTCGACCTGGCGGCCTTCGCCGAACGCACCGACAGCGACCCCACCAGCGAGGAAACCCTCGACGAGTACGCCGACAGCCTCGACGAGTCGGGCGTGACAGCCTGGCCGCCCGGCCGCAACGACACCTGCTGGTGCGGGTCCGGCGCCAAGTACAAGAAGTGCTGCCTGCCGCGCTCGCGCGGCTGATTGTCTCGGGCGCTCAGACCCCGACGTATGGTCGATGCGTCCGTTCGACTTGACGATGAAGGCGATGGCGTGACCACACACGAGCAGCACGAGACGGTCGAGGACAGCCCGGTCGGCTGGGTCGCCAGCCACATCCGGCGCTACGTGCGGACCGACGGCGCGGACGGGGGCACCTTCCACGGCGTACCCTCGCTGCTGCTCACCACCCGTGGACGCCGATCGGGCACGCTGCGCCGCACGGCCCTGATGTACGGGCGCGACGGCGACAACTATCTGCTGGTGGCGTCCAACGGCGGCGCGGCCAAGCACCCCGCCTGGTACCTGAACCTGAGCGCCGACCCTGCGGTGGAGATCCAGGTCGGAGCGGAGCGGATCACGGGTCAGGCCCGAACCGCCACCGGCGAGGAGCGCGTCCGGCTGTGGCCGGTGATGACGAAGGTCTTCCCGACGTACGCCCGCTACGAGAAGGAGACCGACCGCGAGATCCCGGTCGTCGTCATCGAACGCGAGCCTCGGAAAGAATCTCCTACTGATTGATCTCCGTCACTGTCGGAGAGGGCTATGGTGACGCCAGGTAAGCACCCACTCCGGCAAGGAGAACCGTCGTGCGCCGCATCATCACCACCATCGCACTACTCGGGCTGTCACTGTTCGTGGTGCTGGCGCCCACGCCGGCCAGCGCGGCAAGTGACGGCGAGGTCACGTCCGCGACCCTGGTCGCGCGAGGCGTCGCCGTGGACGTCAGCATCGCCGTGACCTGCCAATCCGGCCTGTCCGGTGGCGTCGAGCTGATCATCCGACAGCGGTCGGGCGACAGGGTCGCGTACGCCTCCGGTTGGGGTCCTGTCCACTGCACCGGCCAGCCGCAGATCGCGACCGGGCGGGCGTGGGTGGAGGGTGGCGGCCTCGTCATCAAGCCCGGTGTGGCCCTGATCAGCGGAGGCTTCGACCTGTGCGGCGATGTGGGCTGTGGCGGACCGCGGTTCGAGCAGACGTTCCGCATCACGCGCTGAACCGGTCGAGGGCTCTAGCCAGGAAAGCGCCCGTCGTGGGCCACCTCGTGGATGGGTTCGGCGACATCAATGGATCCGGCAACGTAGGCAAGCAACGCGGAGCGGTCCAGTATCAGCCGAACCGACGGCGCTTCGGGACTCGTCACGCCGCGGGGGCCCGGCTGCCCGAGCCGTCGAGCATCTCCGCTGCCGCGCGGCGGGAACGGTCCCGCAGTGCGGCACGTCGACCAGGCGACCACTCCTGCTCGACCTGGGCGCGTTGGGCCCTGGCGCGAGCCTGCCCCTCCGCCGTCACGGTCATGCCCCGGCGAGCCAGTTCGGCGCCTCGGGGCTCACCCGCTCTCTGCGCGTTGGACTCGGCGCCTTGGCAGCACTCAGATCGCGGAACGCAGGAGACAAACCACTGGCGCTGGGCGTGGCGGCTGTTGCTTGGCTTGGCACTGCGGGTCGCAAGGTGACACTGACTGCCGCGGGTGGTTGGTGGATTGCGCTGCCACCACCCGTGGTCAGTTTCCCAGCGCTCGGACCTTGGCTATCGTCTCCTGCACATGCTGCTTGGCCGGGTCGCCACCCTGAGACGCCTGCGCGAGCGCCTGACGGTACGAGTCGATCATGCCGACCAGCGGACCGGCGGCTACGCCTTCCAGCGCACCGGCGACGAGTGCCCTCGCCTCGGCCGCGTCCTGTGCTGCCGCTGCGGTCTTGGCTTTCGCCTCGTCCAGCTTCTGTGACGCCGCCGCCAACCTCGCGATGATCTGTGCTGCGCTCACGCGCACCTCCCCGTGGTCGACCATCGCCCCCGCCACCGCACCGGCAGAGACCACATGGGAGCGTACGAGATCCGCGCACCCAGCGCGACCGGCCGCTTGCTCCCGCGTCACCTGATGAGCATCGGTCGCCCCGCCCGAGCAACGATGACGGCGTTGCCCAGCGGACGGCCACCGAGTCCGAACGGCGACCAGATCTTGGACAGTTTCCGTTAGCTCGTAACGGAAACTGTCCAAGATCTGGAGTGACGCCAGCGCAACTTCGCTTTGGCGGGCATTGGTGTCGCCCAGGTCTGCCCTGCCATTCGGGGCAGGATCGCGCGTCGGTGATCCGGTTCGTGGCGTCCGCCCGGGAACGCTAGGCCGCGGCGGCGATCGTCACGCGGACGGTACAACTGCTCGGTCTGCTCGAAGACGAAGGTCTCAATGACCGCGAACTCAACGAAGTCCTCGTGGCCGACGCATACGCCGCCGACGACATGTGGCACGGCGCGGATCTCCAGCAGGTAGGCGCACCAGTCGAGTCCGACCGCCGCCAAGCCAATCCCAGATCGACCCGGGACCACTGAAGTCGGGGTATCCCGCTGGCGCGGACACCCCGACTTCGATGAAACCGAGTGGATCAAGCCCGCCGACGAGCCAGGACAGGCGGGGCAGCGCGCTACGGCGACGGCGTGCCGTTCTGCGCCCGGGTGATCAGATCGTGCAACGGCTTGGTGCCGCTGCCGACCATCACACCGGTCACGACGGCATCGACCCAGACTGCGACTCCGTTCCAGTCGGCGCCGGCGACCGCGTGCAGGACGTAGAACCCTCCGGCGCTGGACGCCACGGTGGCCAACCCGCTGGCGAGACCCCACGCGACGATGGTGCGGTTCGCCTTCGCCCGCGCGACCTTGGCGGTGGCCACGGCGACCGCCTCGCGGTCAACCTCGGTGGGGCCGTCGACCCGGCTGTTCACGTCGGTCACCGTTCGGGACAGCGCGGCCTCGGCGGCGCGACCCGGCAACCACCGCGAGAACGGTTCCAGGATCCGCTCGACGGCTGCGGCGAAGACCAGCAGGGTGAGGAATACACCGGTGGTGTCCTCCGGCTGGATCTTCGCCGCGGACGCGCCGCTGCGCCAGATCAGCCAGCCGCCGACCGCGCCGACGGCGATCAGCCCGAAACCCGCAACCACCGCGCCCGCACCGGCCTGCTGCGATGCGGCGACGACCGACAGCCCCGACTCCTGTTCGGAGCGAGGCGTCGCCGTTGCTGCGGCAGCGTCGGCGTTGCCCGGCGATGCGGCAAGCCCGCCGCTTGGCGGCATCGGCTCAACCTGGGTGGACGTCTGTCCCTGCAATTTCCTGACCAACCTTTCGACCTGCCGTTCGCGAGGCGTCGAGGCGTGATGGTCCAGACCCTCGGCGAGCGGATTGCGCACCGACTGCGCTCGGGGCGCGAGACTACGGCACCGGAGTGGGCACGGTGGACGGCCGGCAGGTGTGACGCTTCGAGGGCGCGCAGAGCACAGCGGAGCAACCAACCGGCAAGCCCGCGACGCCGGGCTCGGGGACCACGCCGGAGCGCGAAGCCTCCTAGACTCGGTGGCACCTGGCTGAGGGAGTGACGTGGCTTGACGGTTCAGAAGACAGACGCGACATCGGCCAATCGTGGGCGCCGGGCTCGCGCCATTGGGCTGTCCGGCGGTCTCATCGGGCTTCTCGCCCTCCTGCTCGTCGTCTCCGTCGCGACCGGTGACGGGCAGAGCATCCTCAGCAGCCTCCAGTCATCGTCGTCGGCAACGGCCGTGCCCAGTCCGACCCCGGAATCTCGGGCACCGTTCTACCGGGCCTGCATCGCCAAGACCAAGGGCCACGACGCGTTGGTCTTCTTCCAACAGGACATCCCCGAGCGCCGGTGGGGAGAACCGCTGCGGGGCACTGCCTCGACGGCCAGTGAGGCGTACGTGCTGTGGCTCTTCGACGCTCAGTGTGAACCGCACCGGGCGATCGAGGTGCCACCGCGAACCAGTCGCACGTTCAAGGCCCAGCTGGGTCAGGTCTGGTACTACGCCGAGGCGTCAGCGGGGCGGCCCGCCGACGGCTGCGCCTGCCGCGTCTTCAGCCCTTCGAACAGCGGCGCCGAGCAGAGGTTCAGCGACGCCGGCAGCATCACCTACCACCTGGATTAGGGCCCTGGAGCAGGCTTCCGTGGGCGGTGACGACCAGTCGCCACTCCGGTGTTCCGAGGGTTCGCAGATCCGGGGCCACGACAGGCTCGCCGCCGGGCGCGCAGACCCCGTACACCTGCGGCGCGACTGCCTCGGTGAGGAGGTGGTCGAAGTGGAACGAGCCTTCGAAGCCGAGCCAGACCACTGTGTCGCCGGCGGCGCAGGCGACCCGCAGGCAGTGGGCGAGGTAGCGGTGCAGGAGCGGTGGCAGTTCGTCGAAGACCAGGTCGTACTCGGTGACGCGGGCGTACGGATCGTCCCGCTCAAGGGGATACGTCTGCACCTCGAGCGGCACGACGCCACCGCCGGCGAATTCCGGCGCCCGGGCCGGGACGCCCGGCACGAACACGCTGACGACCGGCTGCGCGGCGAAGCGCAGACCGGATGCCAGGTCGGCGGTCATCAGCGCAGGCCGCGCACCATCAGCAGGTAGGCGCAGTAGGCCATCGGCACCACCAGGAAACAGATCAGGAACCCGAGCGGCAGGTACCGCGGCGGGGTGCCGGCGACCATGGCCGGCCGCCCCCAGCGGCCCAGCACCAGGTAGCCGCCGAAGAACGCCACCGCCGGCAACCCGGCGCAGATCCACGCGCCGAGGGTGAACCCGTCCACCAGACCGACCCCGGAGGCGAGCACCAGCATCAGCACGAGCACCCCGGCGGCGGCGCCGCACCCGGCGTAGACGGCTACCGCCCGGGCCAGCGGCGACCACGTCGGGAGCAGCGCCGGCCGTTGGGCCAGCAACTCCGCCTGCTGCCCGTGCCGGTCGGCCTCGTCGGCCATCCGCCGGGCCAACTCCAACTCCACCGCCGGGTCGGCCGCCGCCGCACGCTGCGCGGGCACCCCGCCGCCCGCCGGGCTCACCGCCGTCGGCAGCGCCAGCCGCGCCTCCCCCGCCGGCAGCTGGGGGTACGCCCCGACCCCCGCCCGCCCCGGCACGCCGGCTGCGCCGGCGGGTTCCCCGTCCCGGGTTCCGGGCACGGTGGGAGCGCCGGCAGCGAAGGGCGGGCCGGAGCTGGGAGCGGTGGGCGCCCCGGCGCCGGACGGCGGGCCGGGCCATGCGGCGGTCTCACCCGGCGTCCCCGGGCCAGGGGCAGCGGGTGGTTGGTCGACGCCGATAGCTCGGCCGAGCTGGTCGAGGCGCTGCCCCTGGGCGTTCAGCCGCTGCTGGAGGTAGTCGACGGCGGCGTGCAGGTCGCGGCGGCGCGCGGACTCGGCGGCGGCGTGCTGTTCCCCGGCGCGGTGCTGGGCGGAGAGTTGCCGGGCCAGCGCCGCGTACTCCTCGAAGGACACTGTCACCGCTCCCCGTCGGGGTCGTGCCCGTCGCCGACGAACGGGACGATCAGCCGGGTGCGCTGGTCGTGCCGGTCGATCAGCAGCGCCCGGTCGGGGCGGGGCGTGTAGGTCAGGTCGTGCGCTCCGAGGTGCAGGGCCAGCTCGGCCCCGGGCACATTGAGCGCGACCAGGCAGGCGACGTCGTCGCGGTTCTGGGTGCCGCCGAGGTCGTCGGCGAGCCGGCGCAGCCCCCGCCACCAGCCGAGCAGGTGCACACCCTGCCCGGGGCCCTGGCGCAGGACGGTACGCAGGTCGTCCAGGCCGGAGCGGAACGTGTCGGGGTCGGTGGCCCCGAGGACGGACGCGGCGGCGTCCATGCCGAACACCACCAGGTACTCGCGGCCGGTGGGCTCGGCGGCCAGCGCGGCGATCCGGTCGCGCAGCCCGGCCACGTCGAGGCGCTGCACCGGGTGGCCGGCGGCCCGCAGCAGCGTTTCGGTGTCGTCGGCGACCGGGTCGGCGACGGTGACCAGGCAGGCCAGGTGGAAGCGGGCGTCGCCGGGGGTGTGCTGGCGGGCCAGGCTGAGCGTCGCGGCGCGCAGCACGTCCGCACCGGTCGGTGCGGTGCCCACCACGGCGAGGTGCCGGCCGGGGGTGGTGTCCATCAGGAACAGTGCGGTCGTGCCGTGCACGTCGACGGTCCGGCCGACCAGGGCCATCGGGCGTCGACCACCGGGGCGCAGCCCGGCGAAGGTGGGGTCGTCCTCGATCCGCGCGGCTTCGTACCCCTTGAAGACCGCTGGGGCCCGCGAGCCCGGCGGGCGGGCCTGCCACAGGTCGTGGCGCAACGCGGCGAGGTCCGCCGCGGCGGCGTGCGCGTCCGGGAAGCGCAGCAGGGTGTCGGCGCCGACCGCGCCGGCGGCGGTGTTGACCACGGCGGAGCCGACCGGCAGGGCCGCGGCGGCGTCGTTGAGCTGGTCGAGCACCCCACCGCCGCCGGGCAGCGCCACCCGCAACGCGAACTGCCCGAAGATCGCCTCGGCCCGCCCGTAGAGGGCTTCGATGCCGGTCATGCTCTGGCTGGCGAGCACCAGGTGGATGCCGTACGAGCGGCCCTTGCGGGCCAACTCCTCCAGCAGGTCGACCGACTCGCGGGCCAGCGCGTCGTTGCCGGCGAGCAGCACGTGGAACTCGTCGATGACCGTCACGATGCGCGGCAGCGGGTTGTCAGGGGGCAGGTCGGCGAGCTTGGTGACGCCGTGCCGCTTGAGTGCGGTGGCCCGGCGCTGCGCCTCCCGGCGCAGCTCGCGCAGCACGGCGAGACCGTACTCGCGGTCGGACTCGATGCCGACGGCACGGGCGTGCGGCAGCCAGGACGGGTCCCGGCCGGTGGGCACGAACTCGGTGAAGCTCACGCCCTCCTTGAAGTCGAGCAGGTACAGCTGCAACTCGGCCGGCGAGTAGCGGGCGGCCAACCCGTAGAGGACGTCGAGCAGGAAGACCGTCTTACCGGCGCCGGTGCGCCCGCCGACCAGCCAGTGCGGGGTGGCGTCGTCGAAGGCGAGCGTCAGCGCGGTGCCGAAGGCGCCACCGCCGCCGGCCCGGCCGATCACCGTACGCAGGCCGTTGCCGGCGGACTCGGCCCAGCGCTGTTCGGGCAGCAGGTCGGTGAAGGGCAACGCGTCGGCGCGACGGGTGGCGGTGCCGAGGTGCTCGGCGAGCGCGCGTACCGAGGCGGGCGGCGGGTCGCCGTCGAGCAGGACGGGTGCGGCGAGCCCGCTGCCGTCGGCGCTGAACGGGTTGCCGGGCGGGTCGCCGACGTGCGCGTACCCCTGATTGAGCCGTACCGCGGTGGTGCCGCCCAGCGGCGGCGCGGTCTCGCCGGGCAGCCGGGACGGGTGGCCGGCGAGCAGCACGCACACCGCGGCGGCCGGGCCGGCGTGGGTGAGCGCGGCGAGCCGGGCCAGCTCGCGCGGCGGCGGCGCGGCGGTGGCGACCACCACCAACAGGCGACGGGCGGCGGGCTGACCGTGCTGCGCGGCGCGGGCGTGCTGCTCGGCGGCGTCCAACAGCGCGGCCACCTCGGCCTCACCGGTGGCCGGCGGGTCGAGCACCCCGGCGTCGAGCAGTGGTCGCAGCGGGCCGAAGGTGGCGCCGAGCGCGGCGGTGTCGATGCCGGCGACGCGGACCTGACCGGGCGGCGCGGTGGCGACCAGCCGCAGCACCAGCGCCCGCAGCAGCCCCGCGACCTGCGGGTCCCGGGCGTCGGTGTCCAGGGCGAGGTGGTGGCCGCCGCCGAGCGGGACCAGCACCGGAAACGCGCCGTCCGAGGTGGACGCCTCGCCGATCCGCACCGCGGCCGGCTCGTCGGTCAGCGGCGTGACACCCGGGGCGGGGGTTGCCAGGGCACCGCCGAGGCGGGCGAGGCGGGTCACCAGGTCGTCGCCGCCGACCGGCGCGACGGTGGTCGGTGCCGCCCCCAGAACGCTTCGGGCAGTGTCCAGATGCGCGCGAGCCGCCCGGTGGGAGCTGACCGCCTGCCCGTACGCCGACGCGAGCCTGCCCACCCTCTGCCCCCAACGCCACGGCCGTCTGGTCCCAGGAACCCTAACGGACACCGGCGGCACCCGGACAGTCCTGCCAGGACGTGTCACGCCGGCCCGGTCAGGCGGGGCCGCACGCCGCCGGACCGGACGCGTCGGCCGCCCCGCAGCGGAACACCTCCACCGGCGCCCTCGCCACGTCGGGCACCTGCTCCACCCGCATCAGGGCCAGCCGCTTGTCGACCGGCTCCCCCGAGTCGGGCGTGAACCGGATCAGCCCGGCTACCCCCGGGTAGCCCTGCCCGGCGTTCTGCCGGAGCACCTCCGCGTGCACGCCCACCGGGTTGACCGAATCCGGCTCCCAGCGTTGCCGGGGGTCGGCGTGGTGCAGCCGGGCGGCGAGGCTCTCGACCGCCCGGACCAGCATCATCGACGCGTCGTAGGCGAGGCTGACCCGCTCGCCGACCTGCTCCTCGGAGCCCGGCCGGCAGCGCGGGGGTCGAGCAGGTCGTCGGCCTGGATCCAGGACAGAAAGCTGGCCCGGGCGTCGTCGCGCCGGTCCTGGGCGGCCCGCAGCACCGCGCAGGTGGCCAGGGACGCCTTGGAGACGTACGTGACGGGCAGGTTGCCGGGCGCGGCGGCGCGCAGCCCCGGGTTGGCCATGTACCGGTTGGCCGAGTCGTCGGCGACGAGGTGCCGGGGCGGGTTGCCGCCGCACTCGCGCAGCGCCCGCAGGAAACCGTCGAACTCCGACCAACGACCGGCGTAGAAGAGCATCCCGGGGTAGCCGCACTCGTCGGTCAGCCGCTGCCCGGTGCGCCACTCGTCGAGGCGGGTGATCCGGGGGCCGAACTGTTGTCGGAGCCCGTCGACGAGGGTGCCCACGTAGAGGTCCTCGGTGAGTGAGCTGCCCTCCAGGGTGGTGTAGAAGACGTGCGCCTCGTTGACCTTCAGCACCTGCTTGGCGTACGCGTCGACCAGTTTCACCTGGTCCTTGTTCGGTGCGGAAATCTGGAGGTAGAGGCGGGAGTTGGCGTCCATCCTGTCGGCGGAGAGGGTGGGAGCCAGGACCGGCAGCCCGACCTGGTTCAGCTCGCGCAGCGCGCGGGCGGTGCTGGTGCGGCTCTCCACCAGCCCGACCACCCCGAGCACCGTGGGGTCGTCCCGGGCCAGCTCGGCCAGCATCGCCACGGCCCGGTCGGCGTAGATCATCTGGCGGCCACCGTTGGCCACCACGATGCGCAGCAGCGCGGCGCCGTCGGCGCCGGCCGACTCCTTCAGCAACGCGTACTGGGCGGTGGCCATCCCTTCGAGCTCCTCGCGCTCGGAGACGTACGACTCCTCGTCCGCGCGGGTCCGGTTGCCGGTGAGGGTGCCGAGGTAGACCAGGGTGAGGAAGGGCCGTCGTCGGTCGCTGCGCTGCCAGACCTCCTCGGCGGAGCGGTTCTGCGCGAAGATGCGCTCCTGAACCGTGCGCAGCCGGTCCTGACCGGGGTCGTTGTTGAACACCTGCGCGGTGCTGTCGCTGTAGCCGACACACTCGCCGCTGCCGACCACCTCGACCGAGACCTGGCCGGTGAGCGAGGGGTGACAGCCCGGCCCCCACCGGCTGGCCACCCACAGGCCGAGCACCGCCACCAGCACCAGGCAGAGCGCCGTCGGCAGGAAGCGCCGCGACCACCACGGCGGGTCGGGCGCGGAGAAGGGCCGCAGCCCGCCACGTGACGGTGGGCCGGTGTCCGTCTCGTCGGGACGCAGCGCCACCAGCCAGGTGGCCGGGCGGCGCAGCCGTCGCATCTCCGGCAGCGCCCCGGCCCACTCGTCGTACGCCTCGTCGGCCTCGGTCAACGGGTGCGGTTCGGGCAGGTCCGGTGGGGGTTGCCCACCGGACGCGACGATCAGCAGCGGGTCGTTGCGGCCGGTCTCGGTGCGGACGTCGCCGATCAGGCGGACCAGCTCCCCGCCGACGTTCCCGGGTGCGACGTTGTCGATCAGCAGAGCCGGGTACGCGGTGCGCCGCCAGTCCGACGGGCGCCATGGCCGACGCCGGTACGCCTGCCGCAGGTCCTCCAGGAACGCGTGCAGCAGCAGCTTGTTGACCTGGTCGGGTTGCTCCCCGTCGCGCCAGCCCGCGGTGAGGCGCTCGGCGAAGCCGAGGAAGGTGACCGACTGCCGGGGCGCCAGATACTGCTGGCGCATGAACCAGTTGTAGTGCCGCCCGAGCACCGGCACCCGACCGGAGACGGCGGCCCGGAAGACCACCCCCGGCACGGCGCGACGGACCAGCCAGAGCAGCACCTGCGAGGCGATGCTGACCGCGTCACCGCCGGAGGGCAACGCCTCCGGCGTGCGCGGGCCCTTGCGGTCGCGCAACCGGCGGACCAGGGCGGCGCGGCTGTCGTCGGCGTCGATGCCCAGGCTGAGGCTCTGCTGCATCAGCCAGTCGGCGAGCGGATAGTGCCGGAAGCGCAGTCGGGCGGCGCCGAAGGCCTCCAGGGAGAGCTGCCGGTGCAGCTCGCGCAGCAGCGCCGGCACGTCCCCGGCGCCGGGCGGCGCGTCGGCGTCCAGCACGGCGTGCGGGACCCGCCGCCGGGGGCCCTGGCCGAGGAAGCGGCGCAGCGGCACCATCAGATCCGCGGTGTCGGAGCGGACCAGCCACAGCAGCGGCAGCCGGCGGTCGCCGCGACGGGGTCGCCGCAAGAGCCGGGCGAGCAGCGCGAACAACTCCAACCCGCCGGCCGGCAGCCGTTCCCGACCCGCGGTCGACTGCCTCTGCCCGGTCAACTCCCACCCGGGAACCTCCGACCGTCGCATGCATCACCTCCGATCCCACTCAGTGTGACGCATCGTGTACAGGCGTTGAGCCGGCCGGCGGCCGAGTGCCCACAGGGGACGCTCGACCGCCGGCCGGTACGGGTGCGACGGTGTGGATCCGGTGCTGTGCTCAGGTCAGCCGGTGACGGCGTTCAGCGCCGGCAGGTATCCGTAGCGGTAGCCGTCGGCGTCCGGGTGGTACGCCTCGATGATCCCGGAGATGTCGTTGATCCACGGGTCGCCGGCGCAGACGCCGTGTCCGGCGAAGGTGCGCCGGGTGTCGGCGAAGGTGGCGCCGGCCGCGCTGGCCCGGCCAGCCGTGACCGAGGCGAGCACGTCGGCGGCCTCGTTGAGGATGGTGCGCTTGTAGGTGCTCATCGCCAACCACCCGCAGGAGCCGGTCTCGAACAGTCGCGGGTAGCCGAGGACGATCAGCCGGGCGTTGGGCGCCCGGTTGCGGATGGCGGCGTAGGTGGCGTCCAGCCGGGCGGGCAGCGTCGTGGTGGCGAAGTTCTTCGCGGTGTTGACGGCGTTGGTGCAGGACGAGGTGCTGCCGAACCGGCAACTGGTGATGACGTTGACGAAACCGGCGTCGTTGCCGCCGATGGTGATGGTGACCAGTGTGGTGCTGGCGCTGAGCGCGCTGACCTGGTCGTTGAGCACGTCGGCGGTGACCGCGCCGCCACAGGCCCGGAAGTTGAAGCTGGTCACGCCATGGGCGGCCGCCCAGAGCGGTGCGTACGACTTCTGGCTGCGCAGGCAGCCGGACGAGTCGTAGGGGCCAGCGCCGACGCCGGAGGAGTACGAGTCGCCGAGCGCGACGTAGTTGACGGCGGCGGCGTGGGCGGTGCCGGGCACGAGCACCACGCCGAGGGCGGCGGTGAGGAGTGCGACCAGCACGGCCAGGACGCGGGCGAGCGGGCGGTGGGGCATGAGGGACCTCCACAGGACAGGGGTGGTGGGATCCTGCGACCGCGCGCGTGGCCAGGGGTGATCTGTTGTTACTAGTCGGTAATGCTATCGAAACATGCAGATCAATGGAATGGCTCGACGGCACCGCGTGCCGGGCCGGCGACGTTCACAGTTGTCGATTAGGTTGGCCTGGCGAACACCCGATGGAGGGAGTCCACCCCGTGCGACGAGTCCTCACGGCGGCCACCACCGCCCTGACCCTCACCACCGCCGGCACCATGCTCGCCGGCACCCCCGGCCAGGCCGCCCCGACGGGCTGGGGCCGTCCGGTCGTCTCCGCCGCGCCGCAACCCGGCGCGCCCGGACTGGGCGACAGCTACTTCCCCGACTACGGCAACGGCGGCTACGACGTCGAGCACTACGACGTCCGGCTGCGGTACGAACCGTCCACCGACCTGCTCACCGGCACCACCACCATCCTCGCCACCGCCACTGCGGACCTCTCGACGTTCAATCTGGACTTTCTGCTCGACGTCGAGTCGGTCCGGGTCAACGGCTGGGCGGCGAGCACCAGCACCGCGGGGGCGCACGAGTTGGTGGTCACCCCGGCCCGCACGGTGACCCGGGGCCAGCAGCTCACCATCGTCGTGCGCTACTCCGGTGTCCCGTCGGAGACCCTGGTCAACGGCTACACCGGCTGGACGCGTACCGACGATGGCGCCCTCGCCGTCAACGAGCCCGAGTCGGCGTGGTGGTGGTTCCCGAGCAACGACCACCCACTGGACAAGGCCACCTACGACATCTCGGTGTCGGTGCCCACCGGCGTCGAGGTGATCAGCAACGGCGTGCAGCCGAGGCCACCGCTGGCCGAGGCCGGCAACCGCACCCGGTGGATCTGGCGGACCACCTCCCCCACCGCCACCTACCTGGCCTTCATGGCCATCGGCCAGTACGACATCGTCACCGACACCACCCCGAGCGGCCAGCCGGTGATCAACGCGTACAGCACCTCGCTGGGCACCCTCGGGCCGGCCGCGCGGGCCAGCATCGAGCGGACCGCCGAGATCGTCGACTGGGAGAGCGGGATCTTCGGCCCGTACCCGTTCGAGGCGCAGGGCGGCGTGGCCGGGCCGGTCGACGGCATCAGCTTCGCGCTGGAGACGCAGACCCGACCGGTGTACGGGCCGGGCTTCTGGCGACGAGGCGCCAACACCTACGTGGTGACGCACGAGTTGGCCCACCAGTGGTTCGGCGACTCGGTCTCGGTGGCCGACTGGCGCAACATCTGGCTCAACGAGGGCTTCGCCTCGTACGCGGAGTGGCTCTGGTCGGAGGAGCAGGGTGAGGGCACCGCCCAGGAGGTCTTCGACTTCACCTACGCCAGCTACCCGGCCGACGACGAGTTCTGGCAGGTGCTGCCCGGCGACCCGGGCGCCGCTCGGGTCTTCGACAACGCCGTCTACGACCGGGGCGCGATGACCCTGCACCAGCTGCGGCTGGCCGTCGGCGACGACGCGTTCTTCGAGATCCTGCCGACCTGGACCGCCGAGCGCCGTTACGGCAACGGCACCATCGAGCAGTTCCAGGCCCTGGCCGAGCGGATCTCCGGGCTGGACCTGGACGACCTGTTCACCACCTGGCTGTTCACCGCCGGCCGGCCCGATGTGGCCAGCGCCGCCCGTAAGGCCGCCCCGCCGGCCGAGCCCAGGTCCTGGGCCAAGATCCGCGAGTCGCACCACCTGATGTCGCACTAGTACCCGACGTCGGCCGGAGGCGCCCGCAGTGCAGGCGGGGGTCTCCGGCCGCGAGGTGCAGCCGCCTACCGGGACGCGCTCACCGAACCGCTGGGGCGCCTGTCGCCTCCGCCGTGCTCGCCTCGATGGCCCGGATGTGTCGGTACGCGAACCAGAGCGGCGGGAACGCCCCGACCGCGAAGGACAGGTCGACGAGCGTCCAGAACCAGGGGATGTCCCGGATCGGGCCACAGATGAGCGCCAGCGGGATGATGCCGGCGCAGGCGATCATGCCGACCTGCACCACCCAGACGTTGCGCACCGGGTCGCGCAGCGGCCCCCAGAAGGCCACCGCCAGCACCAGGTGGGCGAAGGCCAACCAGTCGGTGCCGTAGAGCAGGAACGGGTAGTCCTCGCCGGCCGTCACGAGCCCGGTGTGCACCCGCTCGATCCAGGCGACCAGCGCGGGCAGTTGGCCGGCGAGCGGATCCAGTACGCGCAGCAGCCAGCGCACCTCGATCTCCAGCGGAAACGCGGTGACACCACTCAGGAAGAGCCCGACCAACACGATCCACAGCCATCGGCGGGTTCGCCGTAGCCGCTCCTCAATGTCCATGATCGCAGCGTAACGATGATCTTCAGGTCGCCCTGTCCCGGAAGCGGCCGCCGGGGGGTGACCGCTGTCTCAGCGGTTCGCCACCGGCCCGGCGGTGACCAACTCCCGGAGCCGGAACCCGCCCGACCGCACCGCACCGGCTTCGGCGGGCGCGATGACGCAGACCGCACCGGTGGGCCGGACGACGCGGGCGGCCCGGAACGCCGCTCGTCGTACCGGATGGCGAGGTCGCGGAACGACAAGCGCGAGGGTTGCCGCGCTGCCGCGCTGGCGGTCCAGGGCGACGCCCGCCGCCGTCGTGGCGATCGCCGCCGCGGCTCCGGCGAGGACGAGCGTCTGCCGGGGCCCGGCGTGTTCGGCGAGCCAGCCGAGCAGCGGGGCGCCGACCGCGGCGGAGACGGAGCCGGTGACCGCCAGGGCGGCGAGCACCCGGCCCCGCATCGCGCCGTCGGTGTCGAGCTGGGCGCGGGTGCCGACTGTGGTGTCGATGACCACCGCGGCGGCGGCGATCGGCAGGATCACCGCGGCGAAACTCCAGGTGCCCGGTGCGAGGCCGGCGACGATCTGCAGTCCGCTGGCGAACAGGCCCGCGACGACGAGCGTCCGGTAGCCCAGGGAACGCCGCCGGGCCGCGACGAGCGCACCCACCACCGTTCCGACCGCGAACACCGTCGACAACAGGCCGTACCCGGAGGCGCCGGCGTCCAGCGGCCCGTCGCTCATCGCGGCCATGGTCACCTGGTAGTTGCGGCCCAGGCTGCCGAGCACGAACGACAGGGCGAGCGCGAGGAGCAGCACCGGCTGCCCGCGCAGGTAGGCGAACCCGGCGCGGACACCGTCCCGGGCCCGGCCGGCGTCCGGGACCGGGAGGCCGGGCACGGCTCCCGGGCGTACGGCGAACAGCGCCACCACCACCGCGGCGAAGCTGGCCGCGTTGATGCCGAACAGCAGGGCGGGTCCGACGGCGGCCACCACCACGGCACCGAGGCTCATGCCGAGGATGCGGCCGGCGGAGTTGGTGAGCGAGCCGAGCGCCAGCGCGTTGCCCAACGTCTCCCGGTCGACGAGGCTGGCGGCCCAGCGACCCATCACCGGGCCTTCGATCGCCGAGACGGCACCGGTGGCCAGCGAGATCGCGAAGATCAACGGCAGGCCGCCGACCCCGGTCAGGGCGACCGCCGCCAGTCCGGCGGCGAGCACCGCGTGGGCGCCCTGGGCGGCGATCAGCAACGGGCGGGCGGGCAGCCGGTCGGCCAGCACGCCACCCCAGACGCTGAGCAGCAGCGTGGGCGCCGCCTGGAGCAGCACGGCGAAGCCCATGGACGTCGCCGAGCCGGTCTCCTTCAGGACGTACCAGTTGACCCCGAGGACCTGCATCCAGGTGCCGATGACGGAGATGAAGCCGGCGAGGGCCCAGATCCGGTAGTTGCGGTGGCGCAACGCGGCGAAGGTGGCACCTCTGGCCACGACGAACCTCCAGCGATCGGCAGCATGATCATTCACACCGATCGCGGCGCGGTTCGGCAGCCGGCAAGTCTTGCCGGCTTAAACCTTTTTGCCCACATTTGTGAGCGGCTTCACCAGCGGGAATGTCCGGCCGGTGCGGCGGCGGACCTGCCGCACCGACCGGACGCCCGCACCTCAGCGAGCCGCGAGAGCCTGCGCGGCCGGACCCACCGGGGCCGGCAGCGCACCGACACCGCCCAGATAGCCGTGGATGGCGGCGGCGACCGCCCGCCCCTCGGCGATGGCCCAGACGATCAACGAAGCGCCCCGGTGCATGTCACCGGCCACGAACACCCCGTCGGCGTCGGTCTGCCAGTCGTCGCGGGCGTCGATGGCGCCCCGAGGGTTGCGGGTCACGCCGAACTGGGCCAGCAACGGCTGCTGCTCGGTGCCCTCGAAACCGATCGCCAGCAGCACCAGATCGGCCGGCAACTCCCGCTCCGAGCCCGGCACCACTGTGACGACCCGCCGGCCGTCACGCTTCTCCACTGTCACCTCGGCGATCCGCACCGCCCGCACCTGGCCGGTGCCGTCGTCCACGAACTCCTGCACCGCCACGGCGAAGACCCGCTCGCCACCCTCCTCGTGCGCCGGGTAGCTGCGCAGCACCCACGGCCAGGTCGGCCACGGGTCCCGTGCCTCGTCGCGCTCCTGCGGCGGCTGCGGGTACAGGTCGAGCTGGTGCACGCCCGCGGCGCCCTGGCGGTGCGCGACACCGAGACAGTCGGCCGCCGTGTCACCGCCACCGATGATCACCACGTGCTTGCCGGCCGCGTCGATCGGCGTGCCGTCCGGCAACACCGCCCGCGCCAGCCGACGCTCGGCGGTGGCCACCACGCCGGCCTGGTCGGTGGCCGCGGTGGCGACCGCGCGATTCGCCGCGACCAGGTGCGCCATCGCCTGGTGTACGCCCCGAAGCGCCCGCCCCGGGGTCTCCGGCGTGTCCCGGCCCTGCAACGCCCCACAGGCCAGCAGCACCGCGTCGTGCTCGGCGCGCAACTGCTCGGCTGTCACGTCCACCCCGACGTTCACGCCGGTGCGGAAGCGCACCCCCTCGGCGGTGAGCTGGGCCAACCGGGCATCGATGTGCCGCTTCTCCAACTTGAAGTCGGGGATGCCGTACCGCAGCAGGCCACCGATCGCGTCGTCGCGTTCGTACACCGTCACCGCGTGACCGGCGCGGACCAGCTGCTGCGCGGCGGCGAGGCCGGCGGGCCCGGAGCCGACGACGGCGACCGACCGGCCCGACGGCGCCGGCACCGGGCGGGGGGTGAACCCCCGCGCTGCTGCGGCGTCGGCGATCTCCACCTCGACCTGCTTGATGGTCACCGGTTGACCACCGGAGATGCCGAGCACGCAGGCCGCCTCGCAGGGCGCCGGGCAGAGCCGGCCGGTGAACTCCGGGAAGTTGTTTGTGGCGTGCAGCGACTCCACCGCGGCGTCCCAGTTGCCGGTCCGCACCAGGTCGTTCCAGTCCGGGATGCGATTGCCCAGCGGGCAGCCGTCGTGGCAGAACGGGATGCCGCAGTCCATGCATCGCGTGGCCTGCTCACGGACCAGTTCCTCGCCGGCCGGCGGGTACACCTCCCGCCAGTCGCTGATCCGCACCGGCACCGGGCGGCGGGCCGGCAGCCGCCGGTCGTAGCGCAGGAAACCGTTCGGGTCAGGCACGTGCCACCTCCTGGGCAGCCACCCGCGGGGCGGGCGGCACCGGCGCGGCGGGCGCGCTGAGCGCGCCCATCACCGCGTCGTCGACGTCGCGGCCGGCTGCTTCGGCGGCCCGCATGATCTCCAGCACCCGGCGGTAGTCGCGGGGTACCACCGCGGTGAACTCGGCCACCGCCTCCGGCCACCGCTTGAGCAGCTCCTCGGCAACCGCCGACCCGGTCTCGGCCACGTGCCGTTGGACCAGCTCGTGTAGCAGCGACTGCTCCTGCTCGCCCAGCGGCAACAGGTCGACCAGCTCCGCGTTGACCCGGGAACGGTCCAGGTGGTGCACGTACGCCGTGCCGCCGGACATGCCGGCCGCGAAGTTCCGGCCGGTCGCGCCCAGCACCACCACCGTGCCGCCGGTCATGTACTCGCAGCCATGGTCGCCGACGCCCTCGACCACGGCGATCGCGCCGGAGTTGCGCACCGCGAACCGCTCCCCCACCCGACCACGCAGGAAGACCTCGCCCGCCGTGGCCCCGTACAGGATGGTGTTGCCGGCAATGATCTGATCCTCGGCCCGCTGCCCCGGCTCGGCGTCCGGGTCGAGGAACGGCGCGGCGGCGTCCGGACGGACAATGAGCCGACCTCCGGAGAGGCCCTTGCCCACGTAGTCGTTGGCGTCGCCGTGCAGGCGCAGGGTCACCCCGCGCGGCAGGAACGCGCCGAACGACTGCCCGGCCGTGCCGTGCAGCACGAACTCGATGGTGTCCTCGGGAAGGCCGGCGCCGCCGAAGCGACGGGTCACCTCACCGCCGAGCATCGCGCCGACGCTGCGGTGCTCGTTGCGCACCGCCACCTCGACCCGCACCGGCGCCCCGTCCGTCAGAGCCGGACGGGCCAGCGCGATCAGCTCGTTGTCGAGCGCCTGCTCCAGGCCGTGATCCTGCGCGCGGACCCCGCGTCGGGCCGCGCCGGCGGGCAGCTCCGGCAGGTGCAGGACGGGCGCCAGGTCCAACCCGTGCGCCTTCCAGTGCGTCAGCGCCGGGGCCACGTCGAGCACCTCGGACTGCCCGATCGCCTCCTCGATCGACCGGAAGCCCAGCTCGGCCAGGTAGCCCCGGACCTCCTCGGCGAGGAAGAGGAAGAAGTTCTCCACGAACTCCGGCTTGCCGGTGAAGCGCTCCCGCAGCACCGGATTCTGCGTGGCGATGCCGACCGGGCAGGTGTCCAGGTGGCAGACCCGCATCATCACGCAGCCCTCGACGATCAGCGGCGCGGTCGCGAAGCCGAACTCCTCCGCGCCGAGCAACGCCGCGATCAGCACGTCCCGGCCGGTCTTGAGCTGGCCGTCGACCTGCACGGTGACCCGGTCGCGCAGCTTGTTGAGCAACAGCGTCTGCTGCGCCTCGGCCAGCCCCAGCTCCCACGGGGTGCCGGCGTGCTTGAGCGAGTTCATCGGGGAGGCGCCAGTGCCGCCGTCGTGGCCGGAGATCAGGATGACGTCCGCCTTGAGCTTCGCCACCCCGGCGGCGACGGTGCCGACGCCGACCTCGCTGACCAGCTTGACGTGCACCCGGGCCGCCGGGTTGACGCACTTCAGGTCGTGCACCAACTGGGCGAGGTCCTCGATGGAGTAGATGTCGTGGTGCGGCGGCGGGGAGATCAGACCCACGCCGGGGGTGGCGTGCCGGGTCCGGGCGATCCACGGCCAGACCTTGTTGCCGGGCAACTGACCGCCCTCGCCCGGCTTGGCACCCTGGGCCATCTTGATCTGGAGGTCGTCGGCGTTGACCAGGTATTCGCTGGTCACACCGAAGCGGCCGCTGGCGATCTGCTTGACCGCCGAACGCCGGGCCGGGTCGTGCAGCCGTTCGACGTCCTCGCCGCCCTCACCGGTGTTGGACTTGCCGCCGAGCCGGTTCATGGCGATGGCGAGCGTCTCGTGCGCCTCCGCCGAGATCGACCCGTACGACATGGCACCGGTGGCGAACCGCTTGACGATCTCGGTGGCCGGCTCGACCTCCTCGATCGGCACCGCCGGACGGACCCCGGTGCGCAGTGTGAACAGCCCGCGCAACGAGCCGGCCTGCGCGGCGAGCGCGTCGACCTTGGCGGTGTACTGCCGGAAGACGTCGTACTGCCGGCTGCGGGTGGCGTGCTGCAGCAGGAAGACCGTCTCCGGGTTGAACAGGTGCAGCTCACCCTCGCGACGCCACTGGTACTCCCCACCGACCTCCAAACGGTCGGAGGTGGCGGTGCCGGCCGGCGGCCAGGCCAGCGCGTGCCGGGCGGCCACCTCGGTGTGCACGCCGGCGAGACCCACCCCGCCGATGCGGCTGGGGGTGCCCCGGAAGTAGCGGTCGACCAGCCGGCTGTCCAGGCCGACCGCCTCGAAGACCTGCGCACCGCAGTACGAGGAGACCGTCGAGATGCCCATCTTGGACATGATCTTCAGGACGCCCTTGCCGAGCGCCTTCGCGTAGTTGCGGACCGCGGCGGC
The DNA here is from genome assembly GCF_900091575.1 of Micromonospora saelicesensis. Taxonomy (GTDB): domain Bacteria; phylum Actinomycetota; class Actinomycetes; order Mycobacteriales; family Micromonosporaceae; genus Micromonospora; species Micromonospora saelicesensis. The sequence goes on along the minus strand of NZ_FMCR01000008.1, from coordinate 218,488 downwards.
GGGCTCCACCCCGGCCAACGTGCCGGTGGCGATCATGTCCTCGACCGACTCGAACGCCAGGTACGGGTTGACCGCCGCCGCGCCGTAGCCGATCAGCACCGCCGCGTGGTGCACCTCCCGGCAGTCCCCGGACTCGACGATCAGCGCCGCCCGCGTACGGGTCTGCTCGCGGACCAGGTGCTGGTGCACGGCGGCGGTGAGCAGCAGCGACGGGATCGGCGCCAGGTCGGCATTGGAGTCCCGGTCGGAGAGCACCAGGATGCGTACGCCGTCCTCGATCGCCTCGGAGACGTGCCGGCAGATCTCGGTCAGCCGCGCCTTGATCCCGGCGGCGCCCTCCCGGATCCGGTACAGCCCGGAGACCCGGACCGCCTTGAAGCCGGGCAGGTCGCCGTCCTCGTCGATGGAGAGGATCTTCGCCAGCTCGTCGTTGTCGATGATCGGGTGCGGGAGCACGATCTGCCGGCAGCTCGCGGCGCCCGGGTCGAGCAGGTTGCCCTCCGGCCCGATGGTCGACGCCAGGCTGGTCACCAACTCCTCGCGGATGGCGTCCAGCGGCGGGTTGGTGACCTGGGCGAAAAGCTGGTGGAAGTAGTCGTAGAGCAGCCGCGGCCGGGTGGACAGCGGCGAGATCGGGGTGTCCGTACCCATCGAGCCGAGCGGCTCGGCGCCGGTGCGGGCCATCGGCCCGAGCAGGATCTTCAGCTCTTCCACTGTGTAGCCGAAGGTCTGCTGCCGGCGGCGCACCGAGTCGTGCGTGTAGACGGTGTGCTCGCGGGCCGGCAGGTCGTTCAGCTCGATCAGCCCGGCGTGCAGCCACTCACCGTACGGCTGGGCGGCGGCCAACTCGGACTTGATCTCCTCGTCGTGCACGATCCGCCCGGCCACGGTGTCGACCAGGAACATCCGGCCCGGCTGGAGTCGCCCCTTGGCGACCACGTGGGCCGGGTCGAGGTCGAGGACGCCCGCCTCGGAGCCGAGCACCACGAGCCCGTCGTCGGTCTGCCACCAGCGCCCCGGGCGCAGCCCGTTGCGGTCCAGCACCGCGCCGACGATCTCGCCGTCGGTGAAGGCCACCGACGCCGGACCGTCCCACGGCTCCATCAGGCTGGCGTGGAAGCGGTAGAAGGCGCGCTTGGCCGGGTCCATCCCGGGGTCGTTCTCCCAGGCCTCGGGGATCATCATGAGCACCGCGTGCGGCAGGCTCCGCCCGGCCAGGTGCAGCAACTCCAGCACCTCGTCGAAGTTCGCCGAGTCGGAGGCGGCGGGGGTGCAGACCGGGAAGACCCGCCGGATGTTGCCCGGCACGTTCGGCGAGCGCAGGAGCGCCTCGCGGGCCTGCATCCAGTTGCGGTTGCCCCGGATCGTGTTGATCTCGCCGTTGTGGGCGATGAACCGGTACGGGTGCGCCAGCGGCCAGGACGGGAAGGTGTTGGTGGAGAAGCGGGAGTGCACCAGAGCGATGGCGCTGTCCACCCTCTCGTCGCGCAGGTCCGGGTAGAACGCCGGCAGCTGGTCGGGCGTGAGCATGCCCTTGTAGACCATGGTGCGGCTGGACAGCGACGGGAAGTACGCCGGAACGCCGCGCTCGGCGGTCTCCCGCTCGGCCTGCTTACGCAGGCAGAACGCCACCCGGTCCAGCTCGATGCCGCGCAGCGGGGAGCCGGCCGGCCCGTCGGGCGCGTCGGTGAGGCGGTGCGCGGCCAGGAAGAGCTGCCGGACCCGGGGCATCGCCGCGAGGGCTGTTTCGCCCAGGTCACTCGGGTCGATCGGCACGTCCCGCCAGCCGAGCAGGTCGGCGCCCTCGACCAGGGCGTACTTCTCGACCACCCGGCGGGCACGCGCCTCGGCGGCATCGTCGTCGGGAAGGAAGACCAGCCCCGTGGCGTACTCGCCCGCCGGGGGAAGCGCGACGTCGGCCACCGCGCGCAGGAACGCGTCGGGGACCTGGATCATGATGCCGGCGCCGTCGCCGGTGTTCGGCTCCGCGCCACGGGCGCCCCGGTGGTCCAGCCGACAGAGCGCGCCGAGCCCATTGGCGACGACCGAGTGTGAACGCCGGCCGTGCAGGTCCGCCACGAAGGCCACGCCGCAGGCATCGTGCTCCTGCGCTGGGTCGTAGAGGCCCTGGGCGGACGGACGGGTGTGGGGCGTCGGGGACGCCTGCGGGCTGTGCGGGTGCGGCTGTTCTGTGTCCGCGTACGGCTGAGCCACCGGGCCTCCTGTCGTCACTCAGGTTGGATCATGGTGGGGACGACGTCGGCCCGTGGGTCTATTGAGTCTACGTTAGGGCCGGGGCCGCACGGCCACCCGAGATTGATCACACCGTCCACTGGCTGGGACGTGTAGTCTCGCGCGGTGGATCCGCGACACAAGCACGTCTTCGACCGGTTGGAACGCTTCTACGACGCGGTGCCCCGCGACGTCGCCGGTGCGGAGGAGCATGGCGCGCTGGTGCTGTTCGTCCGCGAAGGTGCCGGCTGGCCGTTCTACGCCCGCCCCCGGATCGACGCCACCGAGCCGCCGTCGCTGGCCGACGTGGTCTCGGTCCGCGAGCGCCAGCGGAAGCTGGGCCTGCCAGAAGCCTTCGAGTGGGTGCACGAGACGACCCCGGAGCTGCTGGCGGTGGCGCGCTCGGCGGGACTCAGCGTGCTGGAGGCGCCGCTGATGGTGCTCGACCCGAGCGCGCTACCCGAGCCGGCGACGCTCTCCGACGCGGCGGTGCGGGTGCTGGCAGCTGACTCCCCCGGCTTCGCCGCCGATGTCGCCGCCCGGCGTGCGGTGGCAGCGGTGGCGTTCGCCGCCGCCGGCACCGCGCCCGGCGAGGCCGGCCCGGCCGAACGCGACGCCGCCGTCACCGAACTCGAACTGGCCGCGCTCGACGAGGAGCGCGTCCGGATCGCCGACGGGCGACGGATCTCCGCGCTGGCCGGCACGCCGACCGAGGGCGCGCTGGCCAGCGGCATGGCGATGCGGGTGGACGACGTCGCGGAGATCGCCGGGGTGGCCACCCTGCCGTCCGCCCGACGACGCGGGCTGGGCGCCGCGCTCACCGCCACCCTGGCCCGGGAACTACTGGCGGCCGGCACCGAACTGGTCTTCCTCTCCGCGGGCAGCGAGGAGATCGCGCGGGTCTACCTGCGGGTCGGCTTCCGCCGAATCGGCACCGCCTGCATCGCCGAACCCGCCGCGCTCATCCCCTGACCCGCACCGCTCCGCTGACCTGCCTCGCTCCGCTGACGTGCCTCGCGGCAGAGGTCAGGTCGGTGGGCGCCACTGGGCGGCGGAGGCGGCGGCGCTGGAGAGCAGTCGGGAGTTGATCGTGCCCAGTGCGGCGTCCCGGGCGCGCAGCGCCAACCGGCCCCGGGTCTGGAGCACCGCCGACATCCGCCGGGTCTGCCGGACCACTGTCGCGGCCCGCGGGCGGCGCACCCGGTCGTACGCCTGGACGGCGTCGGGCAGCCGGGCCTCCCGCAGCAGCGACGCGAGGGTGGCGGCGTCCTCGAACGCGAGGCAGGCGCCCTGCCCGAGGTGCGGCGGCATGGCGTGCGCCGCGTCGCCGAGCAGCACCACCCCACCGGGCCCGACCGGAAAGCCGTACGCCCGGGGCAGCGGGCGCAGCTCGCGAACCTCCTGTTGGACCAGGTCGGCCGGGTCGGTGGCGTCGAGGAGCGCGCCGACCGGCGCCGGCCAGCCCGCGTACCAGCGGCGCAGCAGGGCGAGCTGGGTCTCCGGTGGTTCCGGGCGGGGCGCGCCGGCGGCGGTGGCCACCCAGTAGATGCCGCCCCGGCTGGACCCGCCCGAGGAGCCGCGCTCGCCCAGCGACGCGGCCACGAACCGGTAACCCGCGCCGAGAATCTCGCCGGCCAGCGGCTGATCGTCGGGGAGTCGAGGTGCCTGGTACCAGGGGATGACGGCCCGCCAGGCGGCGCATCCGGAGCTGACCACCCGGGACTCGGGCGCGAGTTGGCGGCGGATGCCGCTGTCCGTGCCGTCGGCGGCCACCACCAGATCGGCCTCGATGGTGTGCCGCCCGTCGCTGACTCCCGGCCGCTCGCCCGGCTCGACGCGGACGTGGCGCACGGTCACCCCGGTCCGCAACTCGACCCGCTCGCCGAGGCCGGCGATCAGCGCGTCGTGCAGATCCTCCCGGTGCACCACCACCGGCATCCGGTCGGCCGGGATGGGCCGGGGCTGCACGAGCCAGTGCCCGTCCGGGCGACGGACCCCGCCGTCGGGCAACGGGGTGGCGATGGCGGCCAGGCCGGCGCCGAGGCCAAGGGCCTGGAGCGCGCGGACGCCGTTGGGCCAGAGCACCACTGCGGTCGGCTCGGGGCGGACCCGTTCGGCGCGTTCCAACACGGTGACCTGCCAGCCGGAACGAGCCAGCGCGCCGGCCACCGCGAGGCCACCGACCCCTGCGCCGACCACCACCGCGCTTCGCATCGGTGCCGCTCAGCTGTCCCGGTCGGCGGGACGCGCGCCCGTGGCGTCGGCCCGGTCGGTGCGAGCGGCGGACGGGTCGTCCACCGGCTCGTCGTCGCTCGACGTGAGGTCGGCGGCTGCCGTGTCGTCGGACGGCTGGCCATCATCCGGCCGGGAGTCGTCGTCCGCCGGCGGTACGACGCCGGTGTCCTGCCAGGCGGCGTACTGCTCCTCGCTCACCACCCGGTAGCCCTCCGGCGCGGCGGCCCGCGCGGGGGTCTCCCGCTCGGAGAGGTCGACCTGGGACAGGTCGGACGTGGGGGGCGGGGTCGTCGTCGTCGGGCCGAGCGGGATCAGGTAGTCCCGAGGGCCACGCACCCGCACGAAGTAGATCAGTGCGCCGAGGAAGACCAGGGCGGCGGTCCAGACGTTGAGCCGGACGCCGAAGATCTGGTTGGCCTCGTCGGTGCGCATCAGCTCGATCCAGAACCGGCCGGCGGTGTAACCCATCACGTAGAGCGCGAACGCCCGGCCCCGGCCCAGCTTCAGCCGGCGGTCGAGGACCAGGACCAGAGCTACGACGCCGAGGTTCCACAGCGCCTCGTAGAGGAAGGTCGGCTGGTAGAGACCCGGTTCGAGGATCGGCTGCCCGGCGTCGTCGCGGAGGGCGTGCCCGGGGTTGTCCGGGTCCATCCGGTGGATCTCCAGACCCCACGGCAGGGTCGTCCGGCCACCGAAGAGCTCGTTGTTGAACCAGTTGCCGATGCGGCCGACGGCCTGGGCCAGCGGCAGCCCGGGGGCCAGCGCGTCGGCCACCACGCCGAACGGAATGCCGAGCTGTCGGGCCGCGATCCAGGCACCGAGCGCGCCACCGGCGACCGCGCCCCAGATGCCGAGACCGCCCTCCCAGATGGCGAACGCCTTCATCGGGTCCCCACCGGCCCCGAAGTACTTCTCGGGTGAGGTGACCACGTGGTAGATCCGGGCGCCGATGATGCCGGCGGGCACCGCCCAGACGGCAATGTCGAGCACCGCGCCGGGCGCGACGCCGCGCTGCCGCAGCCGGCGCTCCGTCACCCAGCAGGCCAGCACGATGCCGGCGATGATGCAGAGCGCGTAGGCCCGGATCGGCACTGGCCCGAGCTGCCAGACCGCGGTGCTGGGGCTGGGCAGGGCCGCCTGGGGGGAGAGCGAGGCGAGGGTCACGGGTGCACACGCTACCGCTGCACACCCCCGCAGCGGCACCCCGGGCCGCTGCGGGGCACATCCCGGTGACTTCTGGTTTGCACCGCCGTAGGCTCTTTGTCCATGAGCGCGCTCACCTGGGCGGTCGCCGCGGTCGTCACCGACGACACCGGTCGAGTGCTGCTCTGCCAGCAGGGTCGGGGTGCCCGCCGCTACGCGTTGCCCGGCGGGCGGCTGCGCCCGGCCGAGGGCCCGGTGCGGGCGGCGCTGCGGGACATTCGCGCGGAAACCGGTTGGGACATCGAGCTGACCGACCTTGTCGGTATCTACCAGGTGAGCTGCCCTTCGGGGGAGGCCGCGGCGGGACGCGCCGGCCCGCTGCCGGACGTCCTCGTGCACGTGTTCCGGGCCCGCGCGGCCGGGGTCCGACCCGCCACCGACCCACCGCCTGGCTGCCGATTGTCCTGGCACTCCCCCGACGCGCTGCCCGAGATGGTCACCCCGCTCACCCGAGCCGCCGTCACCGACGCGACCGCCGGCCGCTCCGGCGTGCTCCGCGACGTCGGCTACGTACCCGGCACCGTCGCCTCCGCGCCGCTGCCGGCGGCGCGCCCAGCCGAGGACGGCCCGCCGGCAGCCGACCAGGACGCGCGGCCCCCGGAGACCGGCCACAGCGGGCAGCCATCCGGGATCGGCCAGGACGGGTATCCGGGAGCGGGGCAGCCGCCCGAGCAACGCGGCGAGGCCCCGGACCGGTCCCCCCTGCACCCCTGACAAGCCGCAACCGTCCCGAGGTCCGCCGCGTGTTCGCGGACAGCCTCGCCTGCCAGGCCACATCCGATTGAGCGGTATGCCTGTGAGGCATAAATATGACTCACAGGTATACCGCTCAACAGACAGACATGCCCCAGCGCTCCGGCCAGCCGGCCGTCGAGCCGGCACGAGCGCCCAGGGTTGAGCCAGGCCGGGGCCCAGCGCGGGCCGGGCTCAGCGGGTGGGGTTACGGACGCCCTCGGCGAGTTCGGCGCTGAGCGTGCGCAGGGCCGCCAGCCCGTCGGCCTCGGTGGGCGCGTCGAGCACACACCGGACCAGCGCGCTGCCCACGATCACCCCATCGGCGTAACCGGCGACGGTGCCGGCCTGCGCGCCGGTACCCACACCCAGGCCGACACCGATCGGCAGGTCGGTGACCGCGCGGGCCCGGGAGACCAGCGTCGGGGCGGCGTCGGAGGTCCGCGCCCGGGCACCGGTCACCCCCATCACGGCGGTCGCGTAGACGAAACCGCGGCAGTGCTGCACCGTCATCGCCAGCCGAGCGTCGGTGGACGACGGCGAGACCAGGAACGTGCGGTCCAGCCCGTGCGCGTCCGAGGCGGCCAGCCACTCGTCGGCCTCGTCGGGGATGAGGTCCGGGGTGATCAGGCCGGTGCCGCCGGCGGAGGCCAGGTCACGGGCGAAGACGTCCACGCCGTACCGCTCGACCGGGTTCCAGTAGGTCATGGTGACCACCGGAGCGCCGGTGGCCGCGACCGCCTCGATGATGCGCATCGTGTCCGCGGTGCGTACGCCCCCGGCCAGCGCGATGTCACTGGCCCGCTGGATCACCGGCCCGTCCATCACCGGGTCGGAGTAGGGGATCTCCACCTCGATCACGTCGACGCCGGCCTCGACCATGGCGGTCATCGCGGCGATGCTGCCCTCGACGGTGGGGAAACCGGCCGGCATGCAGCCGACCAGCAGTGCCCGTCCGTCGGCGCGGGCCTTGTCGAAGGCCACCCCGATCCGGCTCATCTCACCGCTCCTTGTCGAGGATGCCGAAGTAGTCGCCGGCGGTGTGCACGTCCTTGTCGCCCCGCCCGGAGAGGTTGACCACGATGGTCGGCTCCCGGCCCAGCTCCGCGGCGAGCTTCGGAGCCAGCGCGACGGTGCCGGCGAGCGCATGTGCGCTCTCGATCGCCGGGATGATGCCCTCGGTACGGCAGAGCAGCTCGAACGCGGCCATCGCCTCGTCGTCGGTGACCGGCAGGTAGTTCGCCCGGCCGGTGTCGTGCAGCCACGCGTGCTCGGGCCCGACGCCCGGGTAGTCCAGGCCGGCGGAGATCGAGTGCGACTCCAGAGTCTGCCCGTCAGCGTCCTGGAGCACGAAGGTGCGGGTGCCGTGCAGCACCCCGGCGGACCCGCCGGTGATGCTCGCCGCATGCCGGCCGGTGGACACCCCGTCGCCACCGGCTTCGAAGCCGTACAGCCGCACGGCCTCGTCGCCCACGAAGGCGTGGAAGATGCCCAGCGCGTTGGAGCCGCCGCCGACGCAGGCGGTGACGGCGTCCGGCAACCCACCGGTGAGGTCCAGGCACTGCTGACGGGCCTCGTCACCGATGCCCCGGACGAAGTCGCGCACCATCGCCGGGAACGGGTGCGGGCCTGCGGCGGTGCCGATCAGGTAGTGCGTCTCGTCGACGTTGGCCACCCAGTCGCGCATCGCCTCGTTCATCGCGTCCTTGAGGGTGCGCGAGCCGTTGGTGACCGGGACGACGGTCGCGCCGAGCATCCGCATCCGGGCCACGTTGAGCGCCTGCCGCTCGGTGTCGACCTGGCCCATGTAGACCACACACTCCAGGTCGAACAGGGCGGCGGCGGTCGCGGTGGCGACACCGTGCTGGCCGGCGCCGGTCTCCGCGATCACCCGGGTCTTGCCCATCCGCTTGGTGAGCAGCGCCTGGCCGAGCACGTTGCGCACCTTGTGCGCACCCGTGTGGTTGAGGTCCTCGCGCTTGAGCAGGACCCGCGCGCCGACCTTCGCGGAGAACCGCCGGGCCTCGTAGAGCAGCGAAGGCGTGCCGGCGTAGTCGCGCAACAGCGCGCCGAACTCCGCCCGGAAGGACTCCTCCGCCATCGCCGTACGCCACGCCCCGTCGAGCTCGTCCAGCGCGGCCACCAGGGCCTCGGGAACGAACCGACCGCCGAAGCGGCCGAAGTGGCCGGCGGAGTCGGGCTGCGGGCCGGCCACGGGGGCCAGCGCGTCGGCGCTCATCGGGAATCCTCTCGGTGGGACGTCAGACCGGCGCGGGGTCAGCGCACCGGCCGGGGCGTTGCCGGGTGGTTGCCGGCGTTGACCAACTCGGCGACCGCCTCGCGGGGGCTCTTCTGGGTGACCAGGCCCTCGCCCACGAGGACCGCGTCGGCGCCCGCGGAGGCGTACCGGATCAGATCGTGCGGGCCACGAACGCCGGATTCGGCGATCTTGACGACGCTGCTGGGCAGGCCGGGCGCGATCCGCTCGAACACCGACCGGTCGACCTCCAGGGTACGCAGGTCACGGGCGTTGACCCCGATCACCTGCGCGCCGGCCTCCAGCGCGCGGTCGGCCTCTTCCTCGTCGTGCACCTCGACCAGGGCGGTCATGCCCAGCGACTCGATCCGCTCCAGCAGGCCCATCAGGACGTTCTGCTCGAGTGCGGCGACGATCAGCAGAACCAGGTCGGCGCCGTGGGCGCGGGCCTCATGGATCTGATAGCTGGAGACCACGAAGTCCTTACGCAGCACCGGCACGGTGACCGCCGCACGGACGGCCGCCAGGTCGTCCAGCGAACCGCCGAACCAGCGCCCCTCGGTCAGCACGCTGATCGCACGCGCCCCACCGGCCGCGTAGTCGACCGCGAGGTCGGCCGGATCGGCGATCTCGGCCAGCCGGCCCTTGGACGGCGACGAACGCTTCACCTCGGCGATCACGGCCACGCCGGGCTTGCGCAGCGCCGCGTACGCGTCCATGGGCGGCGGCGCCGCCGCTGCCAGTTCACGGATCCGCTCCAGCGGAACCTGCTCCTGGCGTCGGGCGACGTCTTCACGCACGCCGGCCAGAATCTCGTCGAGCACGCTTACGGACGCTGCCTGGCCGGCCTCGTCCCCCTCCGCGTGCGCATGCTCAGCAGTCACGAACGGACTCCCCTCTCCGGGCGTCATGGGCCGATGCTAGGGGCAGCCGACCGACGCCGAATGCCGGGGGTATGGCGCTGCTCACGAAAAGGGCTGCGGCATAATGGCCGACTTGCCGTGAAGGGGATGTCACGCAGCGCCACCTCCGGTATCGACCACCGTCACGCGGTATGGAGCCTGGCGGCCGCAGTCAGACCGGGCCGATCCATCGATCATGCCACCAGTTTCCGCTCGGCGCCTGACGGCAACGATGCCAATCGATGCTGTGAGCAAGCTCAAGGCCGAACGGACGGTGCCTGGTCACGGCCGAGGCGAGACAGTTGACCGGGCGGTCACCGCGGCGAAACGTCGACGGGCGAGCATCGTCCTCGGGCAGACTCGATGGCGCGCCTGCCCCGACCGCAGCAACTCCTCGTGCGAGGTGACCATGAGCATTTCCGAGCCGAACCAGACCATCGGACTGACCACCATCTCGCGGACGGTGGCATCGCTCGCCGTCGGAGTGGTACACACCGTGGAACGGGCCGTGGTGGGCGAGGGACGGATGCGGACGGCACGGGGCAACGCCTGGGAGGCGGTCTGCGCCGACCGGGCCCGCGCCGACCAACGCGCGGAGCTGAACCGCCTGGTCGCCGAGCTGACCGCCGCCCGCGCCGCCAGCAGCCGCACCCAGTGGGAGCGCCAGCCGGTCGGCTGACCGCCCGCAGGCCACCGCGTCAGCCGGCCGTCGCGGTCACGCATCAGCCGGCCACCGCATCAGCCCACCCTCGCGGCCCCCGCGTCAGCCGGTCACCGCGTCAGTCGGCCGTCGGGTCCTCGCCCCGGTCCAGCGCGTCCCACGCCTCGGTGGTCCGCCGCCCCGCCAACGGCGTCGGCGGCCCGGCCGGGTCGCTCTGGGCCGGCGCGGCCTGCGGCGCGGTCCGCGTCGGACGTTCGTACCGGGCGCCCATCGCCGGCCAGTCACCGCCACGCGCCGCCGTCCACCAGCCGCCCCCGGCGGCCAGCAGGCCACCGAGCAGGCAGAGCGCCGGCCACTGCCGGCTCACGTCGCCATCCACGTCGGCTACCAGCCCATACCCGCCGCCGGCCGCCACGGCCAGACCGAGCACGCCGAGCAGCGCCCCGAGCACCCGACGCAGGCGGCCCCGGGTGGCCAGCACCGCGCCACCTCCGGCCAGGGTCACCAGGGCCAACGCCGGCAGCCAGGGCAGCAGGCTCGCACCGCTGCGGGTGTCACGCACCGGCGGCAGCGGCGCCGGACGTACCGTCAGCTCGACCGACCAGCTGCGCGTCGCGGCCCACAGCGCCAGGCCCGCGCCGGCCAGGCAGAGCAGCACGGCGTACGTCAACGCGCGCCGGCCCCCCACGGACCGCTCCCCGCCGCTCACGATGTCATCCCTTCGTTCGCGACTGCGGGGCTCCGCTTCGCTGCACTCCTCGCGCTCACCGTGCCGGCCGGAGGGTTTCGGCGGCAGCGATCGCGGCCAGCACGGCCGCGGCCTTGTTTCGCGTCTCCTGGTCCTCGGCGGCCGGGTCCGAGTCGGCCACCACCCCCGCCCCGGCCTGGACGTAGGCACGGCCGTCGCGGATGAGCGCGGTCCGGATGGCGATCGCCATGTCCAGGTCGCCGCCGAAGCCGAAGTAGCCGACGGTGCCGCCGTAGAGGCCACGACGGACCGGCTCCAACTCCTCGATGATCTCCATGGCGCGCACCTTGGGCGCCCCGGAGAGCGTGCCGGCCGGGAAGGTCGCGGCCAGCGCGTCGAAGGCGCTCTGGTCGTCACGCAGCGTGCCGGTGACGGTGGAGACGATGTGCATGACGTGGCTGTACCGCTCGATGGTGGCGAACTCGGGCACCTCCACGCTGCCGGGCTGACAGACCCGACCCAGGTCGTTGCGGCCGAGGTCGACCAGCATCACGTGCTCGGCTCGTTCCTTCGGGTCGGCGAGCAGCTCGGCGGCGAGCGCGGCGTCGGCGGCGGGGGTGCCGCCCCGAGGCCGGGTGCCGGCGATCGGGTGCAACAACGCCCGGCGCCGCCCGTCCGCGGCCCCGGTGACCTTCAGGTGCGCCTCCGGGGACGAGCCGACGATGTCGAACCCGTCGAAGCGCAGCAGGTACATGTACGGGCTGGGGTTGCTGGTGCGCAGCACCCGGTAGACGTCCAGCGGGTCGGCGTGGGTCGTCCGCTCGAAGCGCTGGGAGAGCACGATCTGGAAGCACTCACCGGCCCTGATCGCCTCCTTGGCCGCCTCCACCGCCTTCGGGTAGCCGCCGTCGGGCGTACGGCAGAGCACCTCGCCGGCCGGCGGACGCTCGACCGTGGAGATCATCGGCGGGATGGGCCGGGACAGCGCCGTGGTCATCGCGTCCAACCGGCCCACCGCGTGGTGGTAGGCGGCGGCGACCTGCGGGGCGCGGTCCGGGGCGTCCACCGGCGGCAGCACCGCGTTGGCCACCAGGATCGCGGAGCCGTCGTAGTGGTCGAGCACCACCAGGTCGGTGGCGAGCATCATGCCCAGCTCCGGGACGCCCAGGTCGTCCTCGGTCAGCTCGGGCAACCGCTCGAAGCGCCGGATCAGGTCGTAGCCGAGATAGCCGACCATGCCCCCGGTCAGCGGCGGCAGACCGTCGGACGGGTCCCCGACCGGGCCGGCCAGCGCCGCCACCGTCTCCCGCAGCATCCGAACCGGGTCACCCTCGGTGCTCAGCCCGGCCGGCGGCTGGCCGAGCCAGGTCGCCACGCCGTCGCGCTCGATCAGGGTCGCGCTGCTGCGTACGCCGATGAACGAGTACCGCGACCAGGCCATGCCGGCCGAGCCGACGCCCTGCTCGGCCGATTCCAGCAGGAACGTGCCCGGTCCACCGGCCAGCTTCCGGTAGACCCCGACCGGGGTCTCCGCGTCGGCCAGCAGCCGCCGGGTGACCGGCACGACCCGCCAGTCGGCGGCCAGCGCCGTGAAGGTGGCCAGGTCGGGGCTGAGCGTGCCGTCGGTCATCAGCCGACCCGCCTTTCGGTCGCGACTGCGGTGCCTCGCCGCGCTGCACTCCGCGCGCTCACGGTGCCTCCGTCCCGGTGACGGGCAGGTCGGTGAAGAAGCAGGTCCGGTGCCCGGTGTGGCAGGCCGCGCCGACCTGGTCCACGCTCACCAGCAGCGCGTCCCCGTCGCAGTCCAGGGCGACCGACCGCACGTACTGGTGGTGCCCGGAGGTGGCGCCCTTGACCCAGTATTCGCGGCGGCTGCGCGACCAGTAGGTGGCCCGGCCGGTGGTGAGGGTGCGGTGCAACGCCTCGTCGTCCATCCAGGCGACCATCAGCACCTCACCGGAGTCGTGCGCGCGCACCACGGCGGCGACCAGACCGTCGGCGGTGCGGCGCAGCTGGGCCGCGATGGCCGGGTCGAGCCGGGACGGGCGCGCCGGCGCGGGCGCGGCCAGCTCGTTCGGATCGCTGGGGACGCCGGTCACCGGCGAGTCAGGTACGGGCACAGTCACCAATTCTCCCGCACGCGGCGCGGGCACCGCCGACCGCTCCCGCCAGGGCGGCGGCGGAGGCCCCGAGAGCCAGGGCTGCGACAAGGGCCCGGCCTGCGACGAGGGCGCGGACTGCGACGAGGGCGCGGAGTGCGACAAGGGCCCGGCCTGCGACAAGGGCCCGGCCTGCGACGAGGGCCGGGGCTGCGGGGGCCCGGCCGGCCGGGCCAGTTGGGCGACGTAGCGGTCCAGCCGGCCGTCGACCAGGGCGGCGGCCAGGTCCGGGCCGGCCGTGTCGGCGATCTCCTCGGCGTACGGCCGGATCAACGGCAGCGTGCCGGCGACCAGCCGTACGGCGGCGGCCCAGAGCTGCCCGGTGGCGCCCGGTCGCAGCCCGAGGCAGAGCAGCATGTCCGTCCGGTAGCCGGGTGGGGCCACCGGCAGTTCCAGGGCCGCCGCGAAGGCCGCCCGGCGGGAGTGGACCCGCACGGACGGGTTGGCCGGTCGCAGCACCGAGGGGCAGAGCCGCGCCAGATCGGCGACGGCGAGCCGGACCCCGAGACGGTCGCCGGCCGCGCGAGCGGAGGCGGCCTTACCCAGCGTGGCGATCATCTCTTCCAGTCGGGGTGGCTCGGCGGGCTGGCAGAGCACCGGCAGGTCGATCCGGGGCCGCCAGTGCGGGTCCGCCCAGAGCAGCCGCGCCGGCGCGGTGACCGGCAGCCCGAACGCCCAGTCGGCCGGTTCGCCCAGTCGGTGCACCCAGGACCGGATGTCCCGGGCGGCCACCGAGACGTGAGTGACCTGGCCCGCGGACTCGTCCAGGTAGGCCCGACGGGCCGCGTACGGGGCGCCGCCGACCAACACGTCGAGGTCGACGTCGCTGTGCGCGGTGGCGGCGCGGCGGGCGTGGCTGCCGCGCAACAGGATGCCGACCACCGGCCGCTCGGCGGCCTGCCGCAACCGCGCGGCCCAGTCCTCAAGAAAACCGCTATCCGGTAACGGAGCGTGACCCACCGCGCCATCGTGCCGTACGTCCGATCGGCGCGCAATGCCCGTTGGCGGACTTCGTGTCCGGTCCGGAGCCTACTGCCCGTTCTCGCGCTCCGCGCGACGGTCGACCCGCCGGACACCGGTGCGGGCGTTGCGCCCGGCGCGGTATTTCATCTAGCGTTGAGTTCAACAGGTGATGAGTTTCTGTGGAGGTGCGTGATGGACGATGCGATAGCCGTCCGAGACCTGGTCGTGGACCGGGGTGGGCGGCGGGTGCTGGACGGCATCAGCTGCCGGGTCCCGCGCGGCGCGGTCACCGGGCTGCTCGGCCCCAGCGGCAGTGGCAAGACCACGTTCATGCGGGCGGTGGTCGGGGTGCAGCTGGTCAGTGGCGGGACGGTCACCGTGCTCGGCCAACCGGCGGGCACCCCCGCCCTGCGGCACCGGGTGGGCTACCTGACCCAGGCCCCGAGCGTCTACGCCGACCTGACCGTCCGGGAGAACGCCCGCTACTTCGCGGCGTTGTACGGGCGTGGGCGCGTCGAGGCCGACCGGGCGATCAGCGACGTCGGGCTGGCCGAGGCCGCCGGTCAGCTGGTCGCCACCCTCTCCGGCGGTCAACGCAGCCGAGCCTCGCTGGCGTGTGCCCTGGTCGGGGAGCCGGAGCTGGTCATCCTCGACGAGCCGACCGTCGGCCAGGACCCGGTGCTGCGGGCCGACCTGTGGGCCCGCTTCCACGCGATGGCCGCCGCCGGCACCACCCTGCTGGTGTCCAGCCACGTGATGGACGAGGCGGCGCGCTGCGACCAACTGCTGCTGATCCGCCAGGGGCGGTTGATCGCCGACGACAGCCCCGCCGCGATCCGCGCCGCCGCCGGCGTGGACGACCTCGACGAGGCGTTCCTGCGGCTCATCCGGGCCGGCGAGGCCGCCTCCACCAGCACCGACGCGACAGCCGCACGGGAGACAGCATGAACGCGCGAATTCTCGCCGCCACCACCGGCCGCATCCTGCGTCAGCTCCGGCACGACCGGCGGACCATCGCGCTGCTCGTGCTGGTGCCGGCCGTCCTGCTCACCCTGGTCTACTTCATGTACGCCGACCAACCGACCCCGCCCGGCCAGCCGACGACCTTCGACCGGATCGCGCTGGTGATGCTCGGCATCTTCCCCTTCGTGATCATGTTTCTGGTGACCAGCATCGCCATGCTGCGGGAACGCACCTCGGGCACGCTGGAGCGGCTGCTCACCACGCCGCTGGGCAAGCTCGATCTGCTCTTCGGGTACGGCATCGCGTTCGGGCTGGCCGCCGCCGTGCAGGCAGCCGTCGCCGCCGCGGTGGCGTACTGGATCTTCGATCTGGAGACCGCCGGCAGCATCGGGCTGGTGATCGGGATCGCCGTGCTCGACGCCGTGCTCGGCGTCGCCCTCGGGCTGCTGTGCAGTGCCTTCGCGCGCACCGAGTTCCAGGCAGTACAGTTCCTGCCAGTCGTGGTGATCCCCCAACTGCTGCTCTGCGGGCTGTTCGTGGCCCGCGACCAGATGGCCGGCTGGCTCCAGGCGCTCAGTGACGCCTTCCCCCTGTCGTACGCGATCGAGGCGTTGCAGGAGGTCGGCGCCCACGCCGAACCGACCGGCCGGATGTGGCGCGACGTCGCTGTGGTGTTCGGCGCTGTGGTGCTGGCGCTGGTGCTCGCGGCGGCCACCCTGCGCCGACGCAGCGGCTGACCGCCGGGGGCGGGGGCGGCGGCCAGCGCGGCAGCCGACCCCGGCGTGGCCGGGCCCACGACGGGCCGAGGCGGACGAACGAAGGGCGGCGATGACGCGGCGGACCGGCCGGCGACCCGGCAACCCGGGCACCCGGGAGGCGATTCTCGACGCGGCGCGGACGGCGTTCGCCGAACGTGGCTACGACGCCGCCTCGATCCGGGGCATCGCCGCTACGGCGCAGGTCGATCCGGCGCTCGTGCACCACTACTTCGGCAGCAAGGATCAGCTCTTCCTGGCCGCGATGAACTTTCCGGTCGACCCCGGTCAGCTGGTGCCGAAGGTGCTCGCCGGCGACCGGGACGGCGTCGGTGAGCGGATGGTGCGCATATTCCTCGGCGTCTGGGACTCCCCGGCCGGCAGCGCCGCACAGGCACTGCTGCGCTCCGCGGTGAGCAACGAGTGGACCGCTCGACTGCTGCGTGAGTTCGTCACCACCCAGGTGCTGCGCCGGGTGCTGGAAAACCTCGACGTCGACCCGGTCGAGCTACCGCTGCGGGGTTCCCTGGTGGCCACCCAGATGATCGGCCTGGCCATGATGCGGCACGTCGTGCGCCTCGAGCCGGTCGCCTCGGCGGACCCGGAAACCCTGGTGGCCGCGATCGGCCCCACGATCCAGCGTTACCTCACCGGCCCGCTGCCAAGCTGACCCGGCAGCGCCGCCCCGCCCCAGCCTTGCGCCGATCTTGCACTTACCGTCCCGATCAAAGGGATATGACACGCATAACGACAACCGAAAGTGCAAGATCGGCGCGGGACTGAGGGGCGGGGCTGAGGGGCGGGGCGGGGCGGCGGGGGTCAGCGTGGGGGGCGGGCGTTGGCTGTGGGTTGCAACGGGGGCAGCAGGCGGGGTAGTTCGGCCGGGTCGGCTACCGGGCCAGGGAAGGCCAGCCGGACCCGACGCCGGGCACCGGGTTGGCCGAGGGCCACCACCAGCCCGTAGCGGTCGATGCGCACCACCCGGGGCGGCCCGTCCGGGGTGTGCTCGGTCAACCCGAGCTGCCGGCACAGGTACTCCGTCACCTGGGTGCCGTGGCACTCGGCGAGGTCGGCGAGGAGGCGGGCCTCGACCGGGTGCACCGGGTCCGGCTCGGCCTCGGCGTACTCCACCGGGTCGATCCGGTGCACGACGCCGGCCCGCTCCCAGCGGACCTCGACCACCTCGAAGCGGAACAGCCGGAACCGGGTGCCCAGGTCGAGCAGGTCGCCGGTCGGCTCCACCGCGGCGAACTCGACCGCCGCGTCGCGGGCCTCGTCGCCGCGCAGCTCGGCCGCCCAGCCGGACACCCAGGCGCGACCCAGGCCGGGCGCGCCGGCGGCGGGCGGCAGGTCGAGCACGTCGAGCACCACCGCGACGTCGGTGCCTCCGGCGGCCGGTTGCAGTGCGGCGGCCAGGTGGCTGGCCACCGGCACCAGCAGCAGCACCCGCCCGTCCGAGTCGGTGACGTGCCGGGCGTGGTGCGGGCCCGGCCGGTGGGCCAGGTGCACGAGGCCGGGCAGGCGGCCGGCGACGAGGGTACGGACGATCTCGGCGGAGTTGGGCCGCATGGGCGCGACCTCCTTAGAAGGTTAGGCTTACCTAACCCGGAGCCTAGAGCACCCGCCCGTCGGCGTCCACCACACCGCCGCACCTCACCGGGTCTGCTCCAGCCAGGAGGCGTAGAGCAGGCCGTACACCGAGTCGGCGTCGCGAACCAGCTCGTCGTGCGGGCCGCGCTGCACCACCCGACCCCGGTCCACCACGATCACCTCGTCGGCGGCCTGCGCCGTGGAGAGCCGGTGCGCGATGGCGAGGGTGGTCCGGCCCCGGGTGACCGCGTCCAGCGTGCGTTGCAACCGCACCTCCGTCGCCGGGTCCACCGCGCTGGTCGCCTCGTCGAGCACCAGCAGGTCCGGGTCGGCGACGTACGCGCGGGCCAACGCGACGAGCTGCCGCTCCCCGACGCTGAGCGCCTCGCCGCGCTCCCCGACCGGAGTGTCCAGGCCCGCCGGCAGACCCTCCAGCCAGTCCGACAGGCCCAGCTCGGTGAAGGCGGCGCTCAACTGCTCGTCGGTCAACTCCGGCCGGGCGAACCGGACGTTGTCCCCCACCGTCGCGTCGAAGAGGAACCCGTCCTGCGGCACCATCACCACGCGGGAGCGCAGCGAGCCGAACCGGACGTCCGTCAGCGGCACCCCGGACAGCAGCACCGCCCCGTCCGACGGGTCCATCAGCCGGGTCAGCAACTTGGCGAAGGTGGTCTTGCCGCTGCCGGTCTCACCGACCACCGCCACCCGGCTCTTCGCCGGGATCTCCAGATCGATGTCGTGCAGCACCGGCGGACCACCCGGATAGGCGAACCGCACACCGGAGAACCGGATGTCCAGCGGCCCGCCCGGCAGCTCCCGCCCGTGCTCCCCCGGGTCGGCCACGTCCGGGGCGACGTCCAGCACGTCCAGCACCCGACGCCAGCCGGCGATCGCGTTCTGCGCCTCGTTGAGCACCTCGGTGGCGATCTGCACCGGTTGGATGAAGAGCGTCACCAGGAAGAGGAACGCGGTCAGCTGCCCGATAGACAGCGTGCCGTCCACCCCCAACAGCACGCCGAGCACCACCACACCGGCCAGCGCCACCCCCGCCGCCAACTCCCCGACCGAGCTGCCCACGATGCTGATCCGGATCGCCCGCTGCTGCGCCAGCCGCTGCCTGTCGATCGCCTCGTCCAGCCGCCGCTCGGTGCGCCCGGCGATGCCGTACGCCCGGATCACCGGCGCGCCCACCACGCTCTCGCCGATCGCGCCGAGCAACGTCCCGGTGCGTTGGCGCACCGTCGCGTACGCGCTGCCGAGGCGACGTTGCAACTGCCGGATGACGAACACCGCCGGTAGGAACGCGGCCAACACGACCACTGTCAACTGCCAGGAGTACGCCAGCATGACGGCGGTGGTGACCACCAGCTGACCGAGGTTGACCAGCAGGATCACCCCGCCCCACTGGAGGAACTGGGTGATCTGGTCCACGTCGCTGGTGACCCGCGAGACCAGCGAACCGCGCCGCTCCGACTGCTGGTGCAACATCGACAGGTCGTGCACGTGACGGAACGCGCGCGTCCGGACGTTGGCCAGCGCCGTCTCGCTGACAGTGAACAGCCGGCGCATCATCAGGTAGCCGCAGATCGTGGTGATCGTCAGGATCGCGGCGGTGATCGCCACCACCGTCCAGACCACGTCCAGATTCAGACCACCGACGAGGCCCCGGTCGATGCCCTGCTGCACGGCGACCGGCACGGCAACCCGACCGACCATGTAGACCAGCGCCAGGGCCAACGTGCCGGCCAGACCGATCCGTAGCTCCGGCGAGAGCGCCAGGCCCCGACGCAGGGTCTGCCAGGTCGTCTCCTGCCGGGCCTCCGGCGTGTCACTCGTTTCCGTGGTCGTGCTCACCGGGCCCGCCTCTCGTTCGCGACTGCGGGGCTCCGCTGCGCTGCACTCCTCGCGCTCACCGGTCCACCTCGATCTCCAGGCCCGACGGCAGCGGCGCCACGTCGTCGCCGTAGGAACTTTCCTGTGCCCGCTCCACCTCGGCCTGCTCGTAGGCGGTGACCAGGTCGACGTAGCCGGGCACGGTAGCCAACAACTCGCTGTGGGTGCCCCGGGCGACCACCCGCCCCTGCTCCACGTAGATGACCTCGTCGGCGAGCGCGATGGTGGCCCGGCGGTACGCCACCACCAGGATCGACGCGGCCGGAACTCCCGCCTGCCTGGTCGACGACCGCAGCCCCGCCAGGATGGCCGCCTCCACTCGAGGATCGACCGCGCTTGTCGCGTCGTCGAGCACCAGCAGGCGCGGCCGACCGGCCAGCGCGCGGGCCAGGGTGAGCCGCTGCCGCTGACCGCCGGAGAGCGAGGTGCCCCGCTCGCCGACCATGGTGTCCAGACCATCGGGCAGCGCGGCGACGAACCCGTCCGCCTCGGCCAGCCGCAGCGCCGCCCAGACCACCTCGTCGTCGACACCGGGCCGGTCGAGGGCGATGTTGGCGCGGACCGTGTCGTCGAAGATGAAGGGCACCTGGGCGACCAGAGCCACCGTGCCGGCCAACGACGCGGAGGTCAGCTCGCGCACGTCCACGCCGTCCAGGCTCACCGTGCCGGAGTCCGGGTCGACGAGCCGCACCGCCAGCGAGGCGATGGTGGACTTGCCGGCGCCGGTCGGCCCCACCAGGGCCACCGTCCGACCGGACGGCACCGTGAAGCCGACCTGACCGAGGACCTGCGCGCCGGGCGGGTGCGCTTCGGCCGGCGGGTAGGAGTAGTGCACGTCGGTGAAGGTGAGGGTGGCCGGCCCGGCGCCGACCGGGTCGAGCACCCGCTGCCCGTACGGCATCTCGCCGGTGGCGTCGAGCACCCGGCGCACCCGGTCCCAGCCGGCGACGCTGCGCGGCAGCTCCGCCAGCACCCAACCGATGGCCCGCACCGGGAAGGCCAGCACCGTGAAGAGGAAGGCCACGCTGACCAGCTCGGTCACGCTGATCGCGCCCTGGCGCAGCCGGAACGCCCCGACCACCAGTACGGCCAGGGTGCCGAGGCTGGGCAGCGTCTCCAGCAGCGGGTCGAAGATGCCGCGCAGCCGGCCGACAGCGATCAGCGAGTCGCGCAGCTCACCGGCGCGGCCCGCGAACCGGGCGGTCTCCTGGGCCTCGCGGCCCATCGTCTTGACCACCAGGGCGCCGTCGAAGCTCTCGTGGGCGATGCCGCTGACCTCGGCGCGCAGGCGCTGCGCCCGGGCCTGCCGCGGGGCCATCCGGCGGGAGTAGACGACGTTGAGCGCGAACAGCGCGGGAAAGACCGCGAGCCCGACCAGGGCGAGCGCCCAGTCGGTGGCGAAGAGCGACACGATCGCGCCGACCAGCATCACCAACGTGCCGACGGCGAACGGCAGCGGCGCGATCGGGTACCAGGCCGCCTCCACGTCGGAGTTGGCGTTGGACAGCAGGGTGCCGGTGGAGTTGCGGTGGTGCCAGGACAGCGGCAGCTCCAGGTACCGACGGGTCACCCGGCGGCGGTAGGAGGCCTGGAGGCGGTACTGCATGTAGCCGGCGCCGAGCCGGCGGCCGAAGATGCCCGCCACCCGCAGCACGCTGATCCCGAACAACGCGGCCGCGGCCAACGCCAGGGTGCCGGCGCCCACCTCGCCGCGTTCGATGGCCGGAAGCGCCACCTCACCGATGACCGACCCGACGACCCGGGCGCTGACAATGATCATCCCGCCGAAGAGCACGCTGCCGACGACCGCCACCGCGAAGATCCGCGGCTGCTCACGGATCGCCTGCCGCAGGACCCCCAGCCCTCGACTGAGAACGTCCCGACTTGTCTTGCTCGCCACGCTCTCCCCCGCCGTAAGCCGCAATTATCTCCCTCATCCTTACCGGTCGGGGCCAGTGCCGCCGACCCTGACTGGATATGTCGACCATCACGTACCGGGCGGCGGCGTGCCGCAGGCGCCGACCGGCGTCCGCTGTCGCGCGCCGACGGGTCACCGGGCCTACGATCGGGCCATGCCGCGGTACGCCCGAGCCGAGCGCGAGGCGCTGGCCGATCTTCTACTGGCCCTCGGGCCGGACGCCCCGACCATCAACGAGGGCTGGGCGACCCGTGACCTCGCCGCGCATCTGGTGCTGCGGGAGCGCCGTCCGGACGCGGCGGGTGGGATCGTGCTGCCGCCGCTGCGCGGCTATTCCGAGCGGGTCCGTCGGCGACTCGCCGCACGGCCCTACCCCGACCTGGTGGCACAGGTGCGCCGACCGCCGCTGTGGAGCCCGGTCAGCAACCCGCTGACCGACGAGTTGGCCAACACGATGGAGTTCTTCATCCATCACGAGGACGTCCGGCGGGCCGGCTCCGGGTGGCAGCCGCGCGATCTGCCCACCGGCCTGCAGAGCGCGCTCTGGAAACGCGCGGCCCCAATGGCCCGGCTGGCACTGCGGCGCTTTCCGGCCGACCTCTACGTGCAGGCGCCCGGCCACGGTGAGGTCTCCCTCGGTCGCGGTGGTGAGCCACTGCGCCTGGTCGGCGCCCCGGCCGAGCTGGTGCTGTTCTTTTCGGGCCGGCAACGGGTGGCCCGGGTCCAACTGAACGGCTCGGCGGAGGCGGCTCGGCGGCTGCGCGCCGCCAACCTGGGCATGTGACCGCCTGTACTTAAACGGTCACAGGACGCCTGTGGAATTTCCACACCCAACGATACACGCTGATACCTCCTCCCGTACGCTTCACCGCGCCGCTCCGCGCCGGGCGGCACGGAGTGGGGGCACACTGTGCGGGACTTCGCGATTTCGGCGCTGCGGGAACCCCCGTTTCCCACGGGGCGCCACGGCGCCACGGACCAGGTGGCGAGCGAGAGCATCGACTGGGCGCGCACGTTCGGTCTGGTCGATTCCAGCCAACGCGTACACCGCCTGGAGCGGGCCGACGCCGCCGGACTGGCCGGCCGCGCCTGCCCGGACGGCTCGGTGGAGGGCCTGCGGCTGCTCACCGACCTGATCAGCTGGCTCTTCGTGATGGACGACGCCTGCGACGAGGACGGCCTCGGTGCCGACCCGGCCCGACTCGGCCCGGCGATCAGCACCCTGCTCGACGTGCTGGACCGGTGCGGTGACCCGTACGTCGCACCGCCCGCCGTCGGGCCACTGGGTGACGCGCTGCACGATCTCTGCCGCCGGACCCGGCTGCACGATCACGCCGGACTGCTGCTGCGGTTCGTCAGCCAGATGCGCGAGTACCTGTTGGCGCTGCTCTGGGAGGCGGGCAACCGGGAACGTCGGCGTGTGCCCGAGGTGGCGGAGTACGTGCAGCTACGCCGGCACATCGGCGGCGTGCACCCCTGCCTCACCCTGACCGACCTGGCGTCGACGCGGCCCTCCGAGCCGGCCCAGCGCGCCAACCCGAGGCTGGTCGCCCTGGACTTGCTGGCGGTGGACCTGGTCTGCTGGTGCAACGACCTCTTCTCCTACGGCAAGGAGAGCCAGGCCGACCCGGACGCGCACAACCTGGTCACGGTGCTCGCCCAGGACAGCGACGCGGACGAGGCGACAGCGCTCCGGAGTGCGGCACACCGGTTCAACCAGGGGTTGGCGACGTACCTGGACGCGGAGGAGGCGCTGCGCGCCGCCGGCGACGACGGGATCCGCGACGCCCTGGCCGCGCGGCGCAACTGGGTCCGGGCCACCTACGACTGGTCAGTGGTGGCTGCCCGGTACGCCTGATCGGCCGTACCGGTTGGTGGGATCGACCGGGCCCCCGCCGAGTCCAACTCGGCGAACGTGCCCGGCCCCGAGGCCGCCAACTCCCGACACAACTCCTGATAGCCGGACAACGGCGCGTCCCGACGGCGGCGCCGCCACGCGTTCACCTCCGACACACACGCCCACACATCACCAGCCGAACGCAGCAACCCAAAACACCGCCGCCGCTGCCCTGGCGTCACCCGCAACGCCACCCGCGCGGTGCGATACACCACCCGAGGCGCGGCCGGATCCCGACGACGAGGCATAACCAAACCCAACACCATCGGTACGACAAAACCCCCCCGGCCGCCAACCCGGCAAACGTAAATGGACACCGCACTAGCCGATGCACGGTGCCACGCAATACTCTTCGGTAACCATCATGACGTGACGACCGTCACGCCACCACCCCCGAAGGCGGCTACAGCGATGGCTCTCGATGTACCGTACCGCTCCATCCCGGACATGTTCCTCAAGCGCGTGGCGGCCACCCCCGACCGGTTCGCGTTCGCGTCCCCGAACTCCGACGACTCGGGGCCTGTCTGGCTGACCTGGGCGCAGGTCGGCCAGCGCGCCAAGGCGGTCGCCGCCGGCCTGCACGGCCTGGGCGTCGGCCAGGAGGACCCGGTCGCGATCCTCGCCAACACCCGGCTGGAATGGGTGATCGCCGACCTCGGCATCATGTGCGCCGGCGGCGCGACCACCACCGTCTACCCGACCACCGAGCCGGCCGACGCGACGTACATCATCGCCGACTCCGGGTCGAAGGTGCTGTTCGCGGAGAACCCGGCCCAGGCGGCGAAGATCGCCGGGGCATCCCTGCCCGCGCTCACCCACGTGGTGCTCCTCGACGGCGCCGTCGACCCGAACGCCCCGATCGCGCAGTTGACGCTCGCCGACCTGGAGGAGCGCGGCACCCAGGCGCTGGCCGCCGAGCCGGAGCTGATCGACATGCTGGTGGCCGGCATCGGCCCGGACCACCTGGCCACCCTGATCTACACCTCCGGCACCACCGGCCAGCCCAAGGGCGTCGAGCTGCTGCACGGCGGCTGGTGCTGGGAGGCCGTGGCGCAGGCGGAGGTCGGGCTGCTGCGCGACGACGACCTGCAGTACCTGTGGCTGCCGCTGGCTCACTCGTTCGGCAAGACCCTGCTCTGCGGCGCCATCCACGTCGGCCTGCCCACCTACGTCGACGGGCGGGTGGACAAGCTGGTCGACCTTCTCTCGGTCATCCGTCCGACGCTGATGTGCGGCGCTCCCCGGGTGTTCGAGAAGGTCTACAACAAGGCCGTGACCACCGCGCAGGGCGCCGGCGGCGCGAAGGCGAAGATCTTCGGCTGGGCGGTCGGCGTCGGCAAGGAGAAGGTCACCCTGGAGCAGGCCGGCAAGCCGGTGCCCGCCGGGCTGAAGCTGCGCTACGGGCTGGCCGAGAAGCTGGTGTTCAGCAAGCTCCAGGCCCGCCTGGGCGGCCGGATGCGGGTGCTGGTCTCCGGCGCCGCGCCGCTCAGCCCGGAGATCGCCACCTTCTTCGCCGCCGCGAACCTGCCGATCTCCGAGGGCTACGGCCTGACCGAGACCAGCGCGGGCAACTTCGTCAACCCGCCGGCCGGACTGCGGATCGGCACCGTGGGCCGGGCGATGGGCGACCTGGAGTGCAAGATCGACACTGACGGGGAGATCCTGGTACGGGGTCGGCCGGTGATGCGCGGCTACCACAACCTGCCGGAGGAGACCGCCGCCTCGTTCACCGAGGACGGCTTCTTCCGTACCGGTGACATCGGCACCCTGGACGAGCAGGGCTACCTCCGCATCACGGACCGCAAGAAGGACCTGGTCAAGACCTCGGGCGGCAAGTACATCGCGCCGTCGCACATCGAGGGGATGTTCAAGGCCATCTGCCCGTACACCTCGCAGGCGGTCGTCGTCGGTCAGGCCCGCAACTTCTGCACGATGCTGGTCACCCTGGACCCGGACGCCATCCAGGGCTGGGTCGCCGGCGGCCCGCTCGAAGGACGCAGCTACACCGAGATCGTCGCGTCGGCTGAGGCCCAGACGATGGTCGAGGAGTACGTCGCCCAGCTCAACGCCAAGCTCAACCGCTGGGAGACGATCAAGAAGGTGGCCATCCTGCCGCGCGACCTGACGATCGAGGACGGCGAGATCACCCCGTCGTTGAAGATCAAGCGGCGTGGAGTGGAGAGCAACTTCTCCGCCGAGATCGACAAGATGTACGCCGGCACCCTCGCCGAACTCTGAGCCGACCGAGGGGCCCGTGCCGGCGAGGAAGCCGGCACGGACCCCTCACAGGTGGTGGCCCCGCCACCTCGTCTGCTCCTCTTCCGCGGCGAGCTGCTCCTCGAACGCCGTCTGCCGGACCCCGGCCCGGCGCCGCGAGTCGACAACCGTCTGCGCCGCCACGGCCAACGCCGCCGCCAGGGCCAACATGCCCAACGCGATCAGCTCGGGCAGCGTCCCGGCAACCGGCACCAGCGCGACCAGCAGCAGGATCCCGCCGATCGTGGGCCAACGGGGGGCGCCGAGCATCAGCCGGCCGAGCACGATGAGCGCGAGCAGGTAGAGCGCGACCCCTCCGTAGAGCGCCAGCAGGTCGAAGCTCGGCAGCGGAACGCCCCAGCTCGGTGTGGTGGGATCGGCGCCTTCGTGGATCAGCCCCTTGAGACCGAGCGCGAAGAGGATGACGCCGGCGATGACCGGCAGGTGCAGGTAGCTGTAGGCGTTCCGGGCCAGGATGGCGCGGGCGTCCGGGTCGCGGGTGCGGTGCAGGGTCTGTTCCATACCGAGCGCCAGGGTGTCGAAGTACGCCCACCACATCGCGGCGGCCACCGCGATGCCGAGCACCGCCGCGAACAGCACCGGCCAGGTCAGCGACAGACCGGCGGTTTCACCGGGACTGAACCCGAGCGCGATGATCGCCTCGCCGAGGGCGACCAGGACGATCTGACCGTGCCGCTCCGCCCAGTGCCCGGCGGAGAGCACCGTCCACCCGGTGCCCCGCAACGCCAGTCCGGCCCCGTACTCCACGCCGA
Organism: Micromonospora saelicesensis; assembly: GCF_900091575.1. Lineage (GTDB taxonomy): Bacteria > Actinomycetota > Actinomycetes > Mycobacteriales > Micromonosporaceae > Micromonospora > Micromonospora saelicesensis. Next base: position 192,411 of record NZ_FMCR01000008.1, on the reverse strand, counting down.
TGGCCGCGAGCCAGCACAGCAGGCGGGCCACCGACTCGGCCGATCCGTCGAAGAAACGCTGCGGCAGCAACCCGGCGACCACGATGAGGCCCGTGGCCAGGAACGCCGGCAGGGCGAGCAGCTGCCAACGTCGACGCACGTCACGGTTCCGGCGACCGATCCACAGGAAGATCACCGTTTCGCTCACCCGGACCACGAAGTAGCAGGTAGCGAAGACCAGTGGACCGAACAGTCCACCGGGACGGTCGACGAACGCCTTCGGCAGACTCAGCGCCAGCACGAAGGCGGCGGCGATGGTGACGAAGCCGACCGCCGGGACGATGCCCTGGTCGGTGCGGATCAGGTTGCCCAGCACGGCGAACCCCGACCAGCACCACCAGAGCAGGGCCAGCAGCACCAGGCACCGGACCAGGCCCCGGGCGGTCGGATTGCCGGCGGTGGCCGTGGTGACGTGCAGAAAGGCGAAGACGAAGACCAGGTCGTAGAAGAGTTCCAGCGGGGTCGCCCGCGAGCCCGGCGCACTCCGGCGGACGCCGCGTGTCCCGCCACCCTGGCCCACCAGGAGAGTGTGGCAGCCGAGCTGGGGCGAGTGGCATATTCCCGGCATAACGGTGCCGGCGGATGCCGATGGTTTGTTCGGCGCTGGCTCAGGCGATGACGGCGGGCTCCCGCCACCGCTGGCGGCCGGCCCGGTCCAGGTCGTAGCGGATCGCCGCGATCCGCCCGACGGCCTCCACGAGGTCCGCCGCGGGCAGGGTGAAGGGCAGCCGCAGGAAGCGCTCCAGGGTGCCGTCCAGGCCGAACCGGGGGCCGGGGGCCAGCCGTACGCCGACCTCCTCCGCGGCCCGGGCCAGCGCGCTCGAGACCGGGCCGTCCAACTCGGCCCAGAGCGTCACGCCACCTCGTGGCACGGTGACCCGCCACTCGGGCAGTTGGTGTGCCAGCGCGCCGAGCAGGGCGTCGCGCTGGACGGCCAACTGGACGCGGCGGTCGGCGACGATGGCCTCGGCGTCGGCGAGCAGGTGCACCGCGACCAGTTGGTCCAGCACCGGGCTGGCCATGTCGACCCCGACCCGCACGGCGGCCAGTCGCTGCACCTGCGGCGCGGACGCGCGCACCCAGCCGATCCGCAGGCCACCCCAGTAGGGCTTGCTCATCCCGCCGATGCTGACCACCCGGCTGTGCCGGTCGTAGGTGGCGACCGGGGGTGGCACCTCGGTGCCGTCCAACGACAGGTCCACGAAGGACTCGTCGATGATCAGATCGGTGCCGACCGCGTGCGCGGCGGCCACCACGCGCTCGCGCAGCGAGGCGGGCATCAGGTGCCCCGTCGGGTTCTGGAACTCCGGAATCAGGTAGGCCAGCTTGGGCCGGGTCTGTCGGAGAGTGCCCAGCAGCAGGTCGGGCTCCCAGCCGGCGTCGGCGGCCAGCCCGTGGGTGCTGATCCGGGCCCGCCGACCGGCCAGCGCGGCGAGGGCGTTGGGGTAGGTCGGGGACTCGACCAGCACGGTGCCGCCCGGGGCCAGGGCGAGCCGCAGCACCAGATCCAGTGCGTGCTGGGTGCCGCTGGTGACCATGATCTGGTCGGCCGAGGTGGGCAGGCCCCGGGCGGTGTACGCGTCGGCCACCGCCTCGCGCAGCTCGATGATGCCGGTCGGGTGGTAACCGGCCCCGCTCAGGTAGCGGGGCAGGTCCTCGGTGGCGGCCCGCGCGGCCGACAGCAGTTGCGGCGGTGCGGCCAGCGCGGCGACGCCGAGGTCGAGCATCTCCCGGTCGTCCAGCGGGGTCCACAGGCCGGTGCTGGCCACCCGGTGGTTGCCGGGCAGCATCGTCCAACTGCCGGCGCCCCGACGGCTGGCCAGGTGCCCGGTCTCGCGTAGCTGCCGGTAGGCGGCGGTGACAGTGGTCCGGCTGATCCGCAGCGCCTCGGCCAGCTCCCGTTCGGCCGGGAGGCGGACGCCCAGCGGCAGCCGGCCGTCGGCGAGCAGCCCGCGCACCGAGCCGGCCAGCGCGGCGTAGTCGGGGCTGCGGCGGCGGCCCGGCAGGGCATGCCACTGCCCGAGCAGACGGGCCAATTGGACGCCGCGCACCTGCCCGGTCATAACCACTCCTCGGATATTGGCTTCTTCCTCGACGAGGATTGGCACCTAGGGTGGCATGCATGGCACTGCTTGGCAATCTGCGGCACCGGCCGGTTCGACGGTTGGTCCAGCTCTACCTCGGGCTCACGCTCTACGGCGTCAGCATGGCCCTGATGATCCGCTCCCAACTGGGCCTCGACCCGTGGGACGTGTTCCACCAGGGGCTCTCCGAGCTGACCGGGCTCTCCTTCGGCACTGTCACCATCGGCGTCGGCGCGCTGGTCCTGCTGCTCTGGATCCCGCTGCGGCAGCGGCCCGGCCTCGGCACGGTCAGCAACGTCGTGGTGATCGGCCTGGTCGTGGACGCCACCCTGGCCCTGCTACCCGCGGGTGGCCCGCTCAGCGTCCAGATCGCGATGCTGGTCACCGGCATCGTCGCCAACGGCGCCGCCACCGCTCTCTACCTCGGCGCCCAGTTGGGGCCCGGCCCCCGCGACGGTCTGATGACCGGCTACGTGGCCCGCCGGCCCGGCCGGTCGATCCGGCTCGTGCGCACCGTCATCGAGGTCACCGTGCTGGCCCTGGGCTGGTGGCTCGGCGGCAAGGTCGGCGTGGGCACCGTCGCGTACGCGCTGGCCATCGGCCCGTTGGCCCAGTTCTTCATCCCACTGTTCGCCGTGCCGGAGGGCACCGCGCCGGACAGCGCCGCGCCCCCGGCGGGCAACGCCGCGCCGGCCACCCCGACCGGCTGAACCCTCACCGACCGTCCGCGAACCGGTACGTGGCGGTGGCGCTGGGCACCGGTTGGCGGGTGGGTGTTCCCTTCCGCCACGCGCGCCGTCATCATCTCTGCATGGGGGAGAACGGTTGGCGCTGGAACGACGCCTGGATCTTCGTGTCGCTCGTCATCGCGAGCGGTGCCGGACGGCACCGTCGGTCGGCGACAAGCCGGCGGCCGGAGGGTGTCCGCCTGACCGACGTGCTCTCCACCGCCGATCACCTCAACCACGCGATTCCGCAGCGACACGAGGTGGAGGCCGCGGTCCAGCGGTTGGTCGGCGCCGGGCTGGTCAGCGTCGCCGACGGCTGGTTCCGGATCACCGCCGAGGGTGAGCAGCTGTGGCGTACCCGCCCGCGCGCGGGTGTGGCGACCATGGTGGACACTGTGCAGGGAGTGTTGACCCGCCGGCACGCGCCCGGCAGCGCGGACTGGATCCTGGACGAGGCCGACCACGCGGCCGCCGTCCAGGAGTACGCGGTCCGTTCGATTCCCACCCCACGTCGGTCACCGGAGGGGCACTCCGGCGAGCGCTGAGCGGCTCAGCGCACCGGATGGCCGCCGAGGCGCAGCGCGTCCTTGACCTCGGCGACGGTCAGCTCGCCGAAGTGGAAGACGCTGGCGGCGAGCACCGCGTCCGCGCCGGCGCCGATCGCGGGCGGAAAGTGGGCCACCTCGCCGGCGCCACCACTGGCCACCACCGGCACGTCCACCACCGCGCGCACTGCGGCGATCAGCTCCAGGTCGAAGCCCGCCTTGGTGCCGTCGGCGTCCATCGAGTTGAGCAGGATCTCCCCCGCGCCCAACTCGGCGCCCCGGTGCGCCCACCACACGGCGTCGATGCCGGTGCCACGCCGACCCCCGTGGGTGGTGACCTCGAAGCCGCTGGGCGTGCCGCCGTTCGGCGCGCGCCGCACATCGAGGGAGAGCACGAGCACCTGCCGGCCGAACCGGTCGGCGATCTCGGCGATCAGCTCTGGACGGGCGATGGCGGCGGTGTTCACGCCGACCTTGTCCGCACCGGCGCGCAGCAGCGTGTCCACGTCGGCGACCTGCCGGACCCCACCGCCGACGGTCAGTGGGATGAACACCGACTCGGCGGTGCGGCGCACCACGTCGAGCATGGTGCCCCGGTCGCTGGAGGACGCCGTGACGTCGAGGAAGGTCAACTCGTCCGCGCCGGCCCGGTCGTACGCGGCGGCCAGTTCCACCGGATCGCCGGCGTCACGCAGGTCGAGGAAGTTGACCCCCTTGACCACCCGCCCGGCGTCCACGTCCAGACAGGGGATCACCCGTACCGCCACCGTCATGCCGCGAGCCTATCCTCCGCACGCGGCACGGCGGTCGACCCGATCGGGTCGACCGCCGTGAGAGAGGCCTGGGTCACACCTTGACGAGCATCTTGCCGAGGTTGTCGCCGCGCAGCACGCCGATGAACGCCTCCGGGGCGTTCTCGATGCCGTCCACGATCGTCTCGTCGTAGGACAGCGTGCCGTCGCGCAGCCAGCCCGAGACGTCGCGCACGAACGCCGCCCGCACGTCGTTGTGGTCGTTGACCAGGAAGCCGCGCAGGGTGAGCCGCTTGCCGATGACCAGCGCCAGGTTGCGCGGGGCGGCCGGGGGCTCGGTGGCGTTGTACTGCGAGATCATGCCGCAGATGGCCGCCCGGCCGTGCAGGTTCATGGCCAAGATCGCGGCCTCCAGGTGGTCACCCCCGACGTTGTCGAAGTAGACGTCGACGCCGTCCGGGGCGGCCGCCCGCAGCGACTCGCGGACCCCGTCGTGATAGTCGAAGGCGGCGTCGAAGCCCAGCGCCCGCAGCCGCTCGACCTTGGCCGGCGAGCCGGCACTGCCGATCACCCGGCCGGCACCCTTGAGCTTGGCGATCTGGCCGACCAGGCTGCCCACCGCGCCGGCCGCGGCGGAGACGAAGACCGTCTCGCCGGGCTTCATCGCGGCCACCTCCAGCAGACCGGCGTACGCGGTCAACCCGGTCATGCCGAGCACGCTCAGGTACGCGCTGACCGGGGCGATGTTCGGGTCGACGGGGCGGGCCGCGGCGGCGTCGAGCAGCGCGTACTCCCGCCAGCCCAGCCCGTGCAGGACGGTGGTCCCGACGGCGATGTCGGCCGCCTCGCTGGCCACCACCTCACCGATCGCGGCACCGTCGAGCGGCGCGTCGAGCGCGAACGGCGGCACGTACGACTTGACGTCGTTCATCCGTCCGCGCATGTACGGGTCGACGGACATGTACTGGTTGCGGACCACGATCTGGCCCGGTCCGGGCTTCGGGACCTCGGTCTCGACGAGCCGGAAGGTGTCTTCGGTGGGCCAGCCCTGAGGGCGGCTGGCCAGGTGGATCTCACGGTTGCTGGTCACGGGGTGGTCGTCCTCTCGTCCGCGGATGGGGGCCTGGGGCCGCGAGGTCACGCGGACAGGGTCTCGCGGACGGTCAGGGTGACGTCGACGTTGCCACGGGTGGCGTTGGAGTACGGGCAGACCTGGTGGGCCTGCTCGACGATCTGCTCGGCGACCTCGCGGGGCGCGGCGGGCAGGTCGACGACGAGCTGCACGGTGAGCCCGAAGCCGCCGCTGCCGTTCGGGCCGATGCCCACCTCGGCGCCGACCACGGAGCCGGTCACGTCGGCCTTGGCCCGGCGGGCCACCAGCCGCAGCGCGCTGTGGAAGCAGGCCGCGTAACCGGCGGCGAAGAGCTGCTCGGGGTTGGCCGCGCCACCGGTGCCGCCCATCTCCTTCGGCACGGCCAGGTCGAGTGCGAACGTGCCGTCGGAGGTCTCGACGTGGCCGTCCCGGCCGTCGCCGGTGGCGGTCGCGGACGCGGTGTAGACAACCTGCATGGTGGTCACTGCTCCTTCTGTCGGTGGATGGTGTCGGTGACCCGGGTGAGGGTGTCGCGCAGCGCGACCAGCTCGTCGAAGCCCAGCCCGGTGGCCTGCGCGATCCGCAGCGGGACATCGCAGACCCGCTCGCGCAGCGCCCGGCCCTGCTCGGTGAGGCCCACCTCGACCCGCCGCTCGTCGCGGGCCGACCGCCGCCGCACCACCAGGCCCGCCCCCTCCAGTCGCTTGAGCAGCGGGGAGAGCGTGCCGGAGTCCAGTCGCAGCTCGGCGCCCAACTCGGACACCGTGGGGGCGTCGTCGGGACGCTCCCAGAGCACCAGCAGCGCCAGGTACTGCGGGTAGGTCAACCCGACCTCGTCGAGGATCGGCCGGTAGACGTCGGTCAGTGCGCGCGACGCGGCGTAGAGCGCGAAGCACACCTGCCGGCGCAGCACCAGGTCATCGGTCACCGCTGAACCGTAGCCCACAATTAAGTTGTGCACAACTTATCGGGCCGCAGGACGGCCCGGCAGGCCGCCTGGGCGGGTACCTCAGCGATCGCCGAGGTACGCCTCCAACTCCACCTCGACCAGGTGCTCCGGGTCCAGCAGACCGGCCACCACCACCAGGGTGGCCGCCGGCCGGACCGCGCCGAAGACCGCGTTGTGCGCCCGGCCCACCTCGTCGGCGTGCAGCCGGTCCGTCACGTACATCCTGGTCCGGACCACATCGCTCGGCTCCGCACCCACCTCGGCCAGCGCGGCCAGCCCGATCCGCAGCGCCTGCGCGGTCTGCGCGGCCGCGTCACCGACGTGCACCACCCGGCCGTCCACCGTCGCCGTGCAACCGGCCGTCCAGGCCCGCTCACCGGCCCGGACCACCCGGGAGTACCCGTAGCGCTGCTCCCACGGGCCGCCCGACCCCAGCCGGGTCGTCGTCACGCCTCGGCCAGCGTCCGCAGCGCCTCGGCCACCGTGAAGGCACCCGCGTAGAGCGCCTTGCCGGCGATCACGCCCTCCACCCCGGCCGACTCCAGGGTCGCCAACGCCCGCAGGTCGTCCAGGGTGGACACCCCACCCGAGGCGATCACCGGCCGGTCCGTACGGGCACACACCTCGCGCAGCAGATCCAGGTTCGGCCCGCGCATCGTGCCATCCTTGGTGATGTCGGTGACCACGTACCGGCTCGCGCCCGCCTTGTCCAGTCGCTCCAGCACCTCGTACAGGTCACCGCCGTCGCGGGTCCAACCCCGCGCCGACAGGGTGTGACCCCGCACGTCCAGCCCGATGGCCACCCGGTCGCCGTACTCCGCGACCACCCGGTCGCACCACACCGGGTCCTCCAGGGCGGCGGTCCCGATGTTCACCCGGGCCGCTCCGGTGCCCAGCGCCGCGCGCAGGGACTCGTCATCACGAATGCCCCCGGAGAGCTCCACCTTCACGTCCAACTGGCGCACCACCTCCGCGAGCAGGTGCGCGTTGGTGCCCCGGCCGAACGCCGCGTCCAGGTCGACCAGGTGGATCCACTCCGCGCCGTCCTGCTGCCAGGCCAGCGCCGCGTCCAACGGGTCGCCGTAGATGCTCTCGCTTCCGACGGCGCCCTGAACGAGCCGGACAGCCCGGCCGTCAGCGACATCCACGGCGGGTAACAGGGTGAGGCTCAAGGTCTTCTCCTCGATCAGGTACGACGGTCCAGGGCGATCACCACGATCGCCGGCAGTACGAGCAGCAAGAGCACGATCAGCGCGATACGCAACGCCAGGTTGTCGACGAACGTCCAGATCAGGATCAACGCCGCGCCGGTGAGCAGCACGATCGCGGCCCGCTCACCCCGAGTGTGCCGGGCCAGCCGCCCGGAGCGACCCCGCCGCAGCCGCGGCGTCAAGCTGCGGACCACCGCGCGACGGCGCTGCCGCCGGGCGACCTGGCGCTGCCGGACCGCCCGCTCCCGGGCCTGCTCCGCCTCCCGCTCCGCCCGCCGGCGGGCGCGCTCCCGGCTCACCGCGACGCCCGCCGCTCGGGCACCGCGCGACGCCGCTCAGTCACCGCTGGGCAACGTGGCGAGCCAGTTGCGCAGCAGCGCGGCACCGGTGTCGGCGGACTTCTCCGGGTGGAACTGGGCCGCCGACAACGAGCCACGCTCCACCGCCGCGACGAAATCCGTGTCGTGGTGGGCGGTGGTCACCGTGGCACCGGCAGCGGCCAGCGCCGCCGGGTCGCCCATCGCGTACGAGTGGACGAAGTAGAACCGGCTCTGCTCCGTCAACCCGGCGAACAGCACCGACTCCCGCGGAGCCCGGACCGTGTTCCAGCCCATGTGCGGCAACCGGTTGGCGGCCAGCCGGGTCACCCCGCCGGGCAGCAGCCCCAGCCCCTTGGTCACCACTCCGTGCTCGTCACCGTGCTCGAAGAGCACCTGCATGCCCACGCAGATGCCGAGCACCGGCCGGCCAGCAGCCACCCGTTCGGCGATCACCGGGCCGGCGCCCAGCGCCTCGATCCCCGCCATGCACGCCGCGTACGCGCCCACACCCGGCACCACCAGACCATCGGCGGCAGCCGCCGCGGCCAGGTCGTCGGTCACCCGGACGTCCGCTCCGGCGGCGGCCAGCGCCCGCTCCGCCGAGCGCAGGTTGCCCGAGCCGTAGTCGAGCACCACCACGTCACTCATGTCGTCACCCCGATCACCCGTTCTCCGGCAGCAGCCGCAGCACCCCGGCGACCGTGGCGAGCACCGCGAGCGCCGCGGTGATCAGCACGGCGGCCTTCGGCGCGCCCTGCCGGTAGAGCGACCAGGTGCCGCCCACCAGCACCCCGGCCAGAATCAGCAGCAACGTCGGCAACGCGGCACCCATCAGACCCGCCTTCCATTCGCGACTGCGGGGCTCCGCTTCGCTGCACTCCTCGCGCTCATCAGAGCGCGCCCTTCGTGCTCGGGATCGCTCCGGCGGAACGCGGGTCGATCGAGGTGGCCTCGCGCAACGCGCGGGAGACCGCCTTGAACTGCGCCTCCACCACGTGGTGCGCGTCCGGGTGACCACCCGGCCGGGCCGCCCGCAGCACGTCGACGTGCAGCGTGACCCGGGCTGCCTGGCCGAAGGACTCCCAGATGTGCCGGGTCATGCTGGTCGCGTACACCGGCCCGATGTAGGGGGCGAGCACCGGCTCGTCGTGCACCACGTACGGCCGACCGGAGAGGTCCACAGCGGCCCGGACCAGCACCTCGTCCATCGGCACGGTCGCCGAGCCGTACCGCCGGATGCCGGCCTTGTCGCCCAGTGCCTGGTCGAACGCCGCACCCAGGGCGAGCGCGGTGTCCTCGATCGTGTGGTGCGCGTCGATCTCCAGGTCACCCACGGTGCGCACGGTCAGGTCGAAGCCGCCGTGCCGGGCGATCTGGTGCAGCATGTGGTCGTAGAAGCCGACGCCGGTGCTGATCTCGGCGGCACCGGTGCCGTCGAGATCGATCTCGACGAGGACCTTGGTCTCCTTGGTGATCCGTTCCACCCGGGCGGTCCGACTCATTGCGAAGTCTCCATTGCAGAAAGGAAGGCGTCGGTCTCGGCGGCGGTGCCGGCGGTCACCCGCAGCCAGCCGGGCAGGCCGACGTCACGGACCAGCACCCCCTGCGCCAGCAGGGCGTTCCAGACGACGGTCTGGTCGCCGCCCACCTCGAAGAGCACGAAGTTGGCGTCGCTGTCGGCGACCCGCAACCCCCGCTCGCGCAGCGTCGCCACGATCCGGTCCCGCTGCGCCATGATCGCGCTCACCGTACCGAGAAGGGCGTCGCGGTGGGCCACCGCCGCGCGTGCGGCGGCCTGGGTGAGCGCGGAGAGATGGTACGGCAAACGGACGAGCTGCACCGCCCGCACCACCGCCGCGTCGGCGGCCAGGTAACCCAGCCGGCCACCGGCGAAGCCGAACGCCTTGCTCATCGTCCGGGTGACCACCAGCCGTGGGTGGCCGGGCAGCACCGCGAGGGCACTGACCGTCCCGGGTCGGGCGAACTCGGCGTACGCCTCGTCGACGACCACCATGCCGGGCGCGACGTCGAGCACCGCGGCGATCACCGCCGGGTCCAGTGCCGTACCGGTGGGGTTGTTCGGCGAGCAGAGGAAGACCACGTCCGGCCGGTGCTCGCGGACCTGGGCGACCGCCTCCTCGGCGGTCAACCCGAAGTCCACGCCGCGGGCGGCGGGCACCCACCGGGTGCTGGTGCCGAGGGCCAGCAGCGGGTGCATCGAGTACGCCGGAACGAAGCCGAGCGCGGTGCGCCCCGGCCCGCCGAACGCCTGGAGCAGCTGCTGCTGGATCTCGTTGGAGCCGTTGGCCGCCCACACCTGCTCGACGGTGAGCCCGTGCCCCAGATATTCGGCCAGGTCGGCGCGGAGCGCCACCGCGTCCCGGTCCGGGTAGCGGTTCAGCTCGCGCAGCTCGGCCGCGAGCGCCTTGCCGATCGCCTCGACCACCGGCTCCGGCACCGGGTGGGAATTCTCGTTGGTGTTGAGCCGCACCGGCACGTCCAACTGCGGCGCCCCGTACGGCGACAGCCCCCGCAGGTCGGCCCGGATCGGCAGATCGTCCAGGCTGGTCACGTTTGCCCTCCCGGGAAACGGGCCTGGACCGCCTGGCCGTGCGCGGGCAGGTCCTCCACGTTGGCCAGGGTGACCACGTGCGGGGCCACCTCGCGCAGCGCGGCCTCGGTGTATTCGATCAGGTGCACGCCGCGCAGGAACGACTGCACGGACAGGCCGGAGGAGTGCCGGGCGCAGCCGCCGGTGGGCAGCACGTGGTTGGAGCCGGCGCAGTAGTCGCCGAGCGACACCGGCGACCAGGCGCCCACGAAGATCGCTCCGGCATTGCGGACCCGCAGCGCCCACTCCCGGGCGTCCACCGTCTGGATCTCCAGGTGCTCGGCCGCGTACGCGTCGACCACCCGCAGCCCCGCCTCGAGGTCGTCGACCAGGACCACGCCGCTCTGCTCACCGGTCAGCGCCGTGGTGACCCGCTCGGTGTGCTTGGTCGCCGGCACCTGCCGGGCCAACTCCGCCTCGACCGCCTCGACCAGCGCCACCGACGGGGTGACCAGCACGCTCGCGGCGAGCGGGTCGTGCTCGGCCTGACTGATCAGGTCGGCGGCCACGTGCGCCGGGTCGGCGGTGTCGTCGGCCAGGATGGCGATCTCGGTCGGCCCGGCCTCGGCGTCGATGCCGACCACGCCACGCAGCAGCCGCTTGGCCGCGGTCACCCAGATGTTGCCGGGGCCGGTGATCAGGTCGACGGGGTCGCACCGCAGCTCACCCGCCGGGTCCACCGCAGCGCCGTACGCCAGCATCGCCACCGCCTGGGCCCCGCCCACGGCGTAGACCTCGTCGACGCCGAGCAGTGCGCACGCGGCGAGCACCCGGGGATCGGGCAGGCCGCCGTTGTCCTTCTGCGGCGGGCTGACCACCACCAGCGAGCGCACCCCGGCCGCCTGGGCGGGCACCACGTTCATCACCACTGTCGACGGGTACATCGCCAGGCCACCGGGCACGTAGAGGCCGACCCGGTCGACCGGCAGCCACCGCTCGGTGACAGTGCCGCCGGGCACCACCTTCGTGGTGTGGTCGGTGCGCCGCTGGTCGGCGTGCACCCGACGGGCCCGGGCGATGGACTCCAGCAGCGCGGCACGCACCGCCGGGTCGAGCACCCCCTCCGCCTCGGTGATCGCCTCGACCGGCACCCGCAGCACCTCCGGGGAGATGCCGTCGAACCGAACGCTCGCCTCCTGGATCGCTGGGTACCCATGCTCACGGACCGCCTCCACCAGGGGCCGGATGCGCTCGACGGCGACGGACACGTCGAGCTGGGCACGGGGCAGCAGACGGCGCGGGTCACCGAGACCGTCGCGCAGGTCGATCCGATTCAGCACCCTTGCGAGTCTAGGCGGCCGGGCCGACGTCCACCCGAGCCGCCCGTCCGCCGGGACGGTGAGCCGGGCCACGCCCCCGGTGCCGAGATTGGTTAGGCTCGACCATGTGACCGCACGGCTGCCGGTGTTCCCGCTCGCAACGGTGCTCTTTCCCGGGTTGGTGCTGCCGCTGCACATCTTCGAGGAGCGCTACCGGGCGCTGGTCCGGCACCTGGTCGGCCTGCCCGAGGGTGCCCCGCGCGAGTTCGGCGTGGTGGCCATCCAGGCCGGCTGGGAGGTCGCGCCCGCCGGTCCCGCCGGTGCCCCGGCCACGTCGAGCGTCGGCGAGGTGACGCTGCACGAGGTGGGCTGCACCGCCGAGCTGCGCCAGGTGACCGAGTTGGCCGACGGTGGTTTCGACATCGTCACTGTCGGCCGCCGCCGGTTCCGCATCGCCGAGGTCGACGACAGCGCCGAGCCCTACCTGACCGCCGATGTCGAGTGGCTGCCCGACCCGGGCGGCCCGGACGAGGTGGCCGATCTGCTGGCCGCCCGAGTGATCGCGGTGTTCCGGCAGTACCTCGGCCTGATCCGGTCCGACCCGGAGGAGATCTCCGAGCAGTTGCCGGAGGACCCGACCGTGCTCTCGCACCTGGTGGCGGCGACAGCGGCGCTCACCGTCGACGACCGGCAACGGCTGCTGGCGATCGACGACACCGCCTCCCGGCTGCGCGCCGAGCTGCGGTTGCTCAACCGCGAGGCGGCTCTGCTGCGTCAGGTGCGGGCGGTTCCGGTGCCGCTGTCGGAGCTGGCGTCCCCGCCGACACCCAACTGAACTCCCCCGGCTCGGGCTCCGGGCGTAGCCCCGGCCACCGCGACCAGCCGGCCAGCAGGGTGTACATGACCGCGGCCCCGAACGCCGGCAGCAGCAGGTTGCCGTGCGGCACCGGCAGCACGCCGAGCAGCCAGTCCACTCCGCCGGCCCGCAGGTCGGCGGGTTTGCTGAAGGCCTGCCCGGCCGGGGCGGTCGCCAGCAGCCGGTCGAAGGTGGCCAGACCGATCCGCCGTCCCACCTGCCAGGCCACCGGCGCGGCGACCAGGGTGCCGAGCACCGCGGCGAGCAACCCGACCGGGCCGCGCCGCCGACGCAGCACGAACCACAGGGCGAGCGCCACGAGCAGCCCGAAGGCGAGCCCGAGCAGGCTGAACCAGCCGTCGGCGGCGATCGGCTGCTCCGGTTGCGGCTCGGCGTAGATCGCACCCTCGGCGGTCTTGAGCACCGGGGTGTCCGGCGCGAGCGCGGCCCAGAGCAACCCGAGCGGAACACCCAGCGCGGCCAGCGCGAGCACGACGCCCAGCACCGTCGCCAGGGCACGCAGCGGACGACGCGGTTCGTCGAACCGAAGCTCCAGCGAGCTCTGGTACGCCGCCGAGGGCGGCAGTGGGCCCGGACCGAACTCGCCCGGCGCTGTCCCGGCCGACGGGTCGACCTCCGGCGGTTTCGCGTCCGGCGTACGGGGTGGCGCGGATTGGTCGGGCTCGTCGACGGGCCGCTCACGGTCGGGGTTGTCCGGGCTCACCCGATGATCCTCTCAGGCCCGGTGCGCGGCCGGGGCTCCGGTGGCGGCAGACCAGCTCACCGGGCGAACGGCTCCACCATCATCGCCGCGGCCCGCAGCCACGCCTGCCGGGTCTCCGGCTGGAGCTGGTGGTACTCGATCGACGACCCGGTCTCCAGAGCCGGGTCGTACGGCACGACGGCCACGCCCCGGGTACGGGTGGCGAAGTGCCGCTCCAGGTCGTCCTGGAGCGTCGAGCGACCCGGGGTCGGGCAGGAGATGAGGGTGATCGCGTTGTCCGCCAACTCGCCCATGCCCTCCTCGTGCAGCAGGTCGAGCATCCAGTCCGCGCTGAACGCCGCGTCCTCGCGGGGCACGGTGGTCACCACCAGCTGGTCGGCGGCCTGCATCACCGTGCGCCAGTTGGGGCTCTCCACGTTGTTGCCGGTGTCCACGCAGACCACGTCGTGGGTGCGCCGCAGCAGCTCCAGCACCCGTCGGACGGTGAACTGGTCCAGTCGCTGGGCGAAGCGCGGGCTCTCCTCGCCGGCCAGCACGTCGTACGAGCCGTCGGAGGCGTGCCGCAGGTAGTCGTCCAGCCGGTCCAGCAGGGTCGCGTCCTCCAGGATCTCGATGTGGGCCAGGTCGCTGATCAGGTGCCGGATCGTCCGGGCGTGCCGGGCGCTGCCGGCGCGCAGGCCGAGGGTGCCGCGCAGCTCGTTGTCGTCCCAGGCCAGCACGCCCTTGCCGCGGACGCTGCCGACCGTCGCCGCGGCGAGCACGGTGGCGGTCGTCTTGTGCACCCCGCCCTTGGGGTTGGCGAAGGCGAACACCCGGGGCGTGCCCAGGTCGCGTTGGAGCACCCCGTTGGCGCGCTCCTGCTCCGGGTCGACGGCCGGTGGCCGCCATTCGATCCGGGCCGGGTAGGCACGCTCGGCGACCGCCGAGCCGACCGCCGGGGCGGGTGGTGGCGGGACGGGCGGCGTGACCGGCACGGCGACCGGCGGCGCGGGCGGTGGGGCGACCGGCGGGGCCGGTGGCGCGGCGGCCGGGTAGCCGGTCTCCGGTTGGTAGCCGGTCTCCAGCAGGGCGTAGCGCGATTCCACCGGCGGGTCGCCCGGTCGGTAGCCGTTGTCCAGCAACGCGTAGCGCGACGGGACCGGGTCGGGGCCGCGTGCCGGCGGCTCGGGCTCGGCCCGGTACGTCGGTTCGGCCCGGTAGTCCGGCTCGGCCCGATAACCCGGGTCGGCCCGGTAGTCCGGCTCGGCCCGGTAGCCGGGCGTGGCGAGGTAGTCCGGCTCAGCGCGGTAGTCCGGCTCAGTGCGGTAGCCCGGCTCGGCCCGGTAGCCGGGCTCAGCGCGGTAGTCCGGCTGCTCGGTCCGGTACGCGGGCTCCGCTCGATAGTCCGGCTCGGCCCGATAAGCCGGCTCGGCCCGGTACGCGGGCTCGGCCCGGTAGTCCGGCTCGGCCCGGTACGCGGGCTCGGCCCGGTACGCGGGGTCGACGCGGTAGGTCGCCTCGGCCCGGTAACCGGGCTCCGCGCCGTACGACAGGTCGGCCGGATGCCCGATGGCGGGTGCCCGCCCGGCGTAGCCGTTGGGGGCCGCACGCCGTGGCAGCGGGTCCGGCGGCGGTTCCTCGCCGCGCCGCTCCGGCTCGGTCTGTTCCGCGCCGCGACCGCCCAGCCGGGCACGGTCCAACAGCGCGCGCCACCGCGGCGCTGGTTCGGCCGGCCGGCCCCAGCCGGTCTCACTGCCCTCCACGGCCCGCCCTCCCAGCGCCATCGATCTCTGTCTGACAGGCTACGAACCCAACCCTATTCGGACCACACCTCAGAGCGCACACCAGCCGGTGCAGATCACGACGACGGCGATGGCGGCGACGGCTCGGCGAGGGTGGCGTCCGGCGAGGTGGTGACACTCGGCGGCGCCGACTCGGTGGGCTCCGGCTTCGACGGTTCGGGTGACGGAATGGTCACGACTGGTGCAGGTTCCGACGATTCGCCCACGGGGGGCGACGGCGCCGGTGCGCTGATCACCGGCGCTGGCCGCTCGGACCGGGTCGGTGCGGGGCTCGGCCCGGTGTCGACCGGCGGGCGCACCACGTCACGCTGCTCGGGCAGGGGCGGCGTGAAGACCGTCCGGTCCAGCCGGTACACCTCGGGGGCGGGGTCGACCGCCCGTACATCCGGCCGGGCCGCGACATCGCGCAGCGCCACCGGCGTCGCGCGAACCACCGCCGCGTAGACGCAGGCGCAGCCGGTGCGGTACGCGGCCGCCTCGGCGGCGGCCACCTCGGCGCCGCTGGCGTACTGCTCCCGCAACTCCCGCTCGCCCACCCCGTCGCCGTCGACCGCGGCGGCCCTGGCCCGGTAGTCGGCGGCCTCGGTCTCCTTGCGGACCGCCACCTGTTCCATTCCGGCGACCACGTCGTCGGGCACCCGCAGCGCGGGGATCTTGACGATCTCGGTCTGCCGGCCGGGCAGCGGAACCCGCCCGAAGACGGTCGAGACCCCGACGTCGCCGAGCACCGTCGCCAGCCGCTGCGGAGGCAGGTACGCGTCGAGCGTGACCAGCGCGTACGTCCCGTCCTCGGCGGCCGGGGCGGACGCGGGCAGCGCGGCCAGGTCGGCCGCGGCGGACCGCAGGTAGCCGGGGACGGAGTCACCGTCGGCAACGCCGACCCGGGTCACCTCGCCGACCGTCCGGTCACCGACCGGAGTGTCGTCGACGGCCCAGACGGCGGTGCCCAACACCGCCGCCGCGGAGAGCACCGCGGCCCAGCTGAGCACGCCGGAGCGCGCCGACCGGTCGCCCAGCCGGGCCACGGCCCGGGTCAGCGGCGGCAGCAACCGCTGGTCCAGCTGCCGCAGCAGGTTGCCGGCGCGCACGGGCGGGATCCCCTCTGTGGAACGGTGTCGGGCGGTCGCCGCTCAGTCACGCAGGATCTGAAGCGCACGGTCCAGGTCGTCAGGGTAGTCGCTGACGAACCGGACCTCGTCCCCCGTTCGGGGGTGCAAAAAGCTCAGTTCGCGGGCGTGCAGCCACTGTCGGGCCAGGCCGAGACGGGCCGAGAGGGTGGGATCGGCGCCGTAGGTGAGGTCACCCACACAGGGGTGCCGCAGGGTGGAGAAGTGCACCCGGATCTGGTGGGTCCGACCGGTCTCCAACCGGACGTCGACCAGGCTCGCCGCCGGGAACGCCTCCAGGGTGTCGTAGTGGGTGATGCTCGGCTTGCCGCCGGAGACCACCGCCCAGCGGTAGTCGTGGGTGGGGTGCCTGTCGATCGGCGCGTCGACGGTGCCCCGCAACGGGTCCAGGTGACCCTGCACCACCGCGTGGTAGCCCTTGTCGACCTCGCGGTACTTGAAGGCCCGCTTCAACGCCGTGTACGCCTGCTCGCTCTTGGCCACCACCATGATCCCGGTGGTGCCCACGTCGAGCCGGTGCACCACGCCCTGGCGCTCGGCGGCGCCGCTGGTGGAGATGCGGTGCCCGATCGCGGCGAGCGCGCCGATCACCGTCGGCCCGGTCCATCCGGGGCTCGGGTGCGCGGCCACCCCGACCGGCTTGTCGACCACGACGATGTCGTCGTCGGCGTAGACGACCCGCAGGCCGGGCACCGCCTGCGGCACCACGGTCGGCGGCGCGACCGGGGCGGGCAGCGTGACGTCCAGCCAGGAGCCGGCCTTGACCTTGTGCGAGTTGGGCCGGGCGGAGCCGTCGACCAGCGCGTCCCCGGCGTCGACCAGGGCCGCGGCGGCGGTGCGGGAGAGCCCGAACAGACGGGACACGGCCTGGTCCAGGCGCATGCCGTCGAGGCCGTCGGGAACCGGGAGGGAACGGTGGTCGCCGCCAGCGGCGAACGCGGAGGTCATGCCCGCTCCCGCTGCTCGGCGCCCGGCGCGGCGGCGTCCGTCGTGGCCGGGTCGCCGTCGCGTCCCGCCCGCCGGCCGTCACGCTGGCGGCCGGTCAGCTCCAACAGGACGGCCAGCAGCACGCCGCAGACCAGCGAACTGTCGGCCAGGTTGAACACCGGCCAGACCTGACCGTACGGGTCGAAGAGGCTGATCATGTCGACCACGTGCCCGTGGAACGGGGACGGCGCCCGGAAGATCCGGTCGACGAGGTTGCCCAACGCGCCACCGAGCACCAGGCCGAGCGAGATCGCCCAGGGCAGCGAGCGCAGTCGCAGTGCCATCCAGACGATCCAGCCGACCACACCGATGGTGATCAGTGGGAAGACCCAGGTGTGGTCCGAGCCGATGCTCCAGGCCGCGCCGCTGTTGCGGGTCAGGCTCAGGTAGACGAACCCACCGAGCAGCCGGACCGGCTCCCGATCGGTCAGCGCGGCCAGCGCGAGGTGCTTGGTGACCAGGTCGGCCAGCAGGGCCACCAGGGCGACTCCGGCGAGAATCGCGACGGCCCGGGGCCGGCGGGTGCCGCCGCCCGGATCGGTGCGGCCGGGTTCGGCGGACGGTACTGCGGTCATGCGCTCCCCATCGACAGTCTTGGCGGTGATCGCTCACCGTCTCATCGCCGCCGGGGAACGGACCTCAGCGCCGCTCCTCCAGCTGCTTGCACGTCACACACAGGGTGGCCGACGGGAAGGCGGCGAGGCGCTCGACCGGGATCGGGTTGCCGCACCGCTCGCACCAGCCGTAACCACCCTCGTCGAGGCGCTCCAGAGCGCGCTCCACCTGCGTGATCCGTTCCAGAATGCTGTTGGCGAGAGAGATCTCCTGCTCCCGCTCGAGCGTCTTGGTGCCCGTGTCGGCCTGGTCGTCCCCGGCCGAGTCGGTCAGCCGATCGCGCTGCAGCTCGGTGATCTCACTCAGCGTCTGATCGTACTCGGCACGAAGCTCGTCCCGACGCGCCGCCAGCGCCGCCCGGATCTTCTCGGTCTCCGCCGTGCTGCGGGTGGCCTTCGCCACCGGCTTGCGCCCGGCGGTCCTGGTGTCGGATGGCTTCGCCATGGGTCGCTCCCTCGGCCGGGGAACCGCGCGGTCCGCGGCGCCTGGTCAGGGGGCGCCGGCCAGGGCGTCCCCTATGTACGAAAAGGGGCGCACGGCGACGATGGCCGCGCACTCCGGAGGTTGGCAAGAATACGGAACGTACAGGCGTCCGACAACGTGCCGCACCGTCGCACCGTCTAACAGCCCCTAGCCCTGCCTAACTGGGGCAAAGGGAACGCTAGCAGATCAATTGGGCACCTCATCCCCGTACTCACCAAACCATCGGGCCAGACGACCCCGCCGACTGACCGCCCGCAACCGCCGTTCCGCCGCGTCCCGCACCCCGGCGGTCGCCACGATCAGCAGACTGTCGCCGGTCTTCAACCGGGTGTCCGGTGCGGGCACGAAGCCCACGCCGTCGCGCAGCACCAGGGTCACCGACGCTCCCGGCGGAAGGCGCAGTTCGTCGACGTGCACGCCGGCCAGTCGTGAGCCCGGTGGCACCTCCACCTGGAGCAGGTCCGCCCGCATCCGCTCCAGCGGCGCGGTCTCCACGTGGATCTCGGCGGCCTCGGCCGGCGCGGTCACCCGCAACCGGCGGGCGAACGGCCCCAGCGTCCCGGTCTGCACCAGCGTGAAGATCACCACCAGCACGAAGACCACGTCGAAGAGCCGCTCCGCGCCGGGCACCCGCTCGGAGAGCGGAATGGTGGCCAGCACGATCGGCACCGCCCCGCGCAGCCCGGCCCAGGACAGGAACGCCTGTTCCCGGAGGCCGACCCGGAACGGCAACGCCGAGACGGCCACCGACAACGGTCGGGCCAGAAGCACCAGGGCCAGCCCGGCGACCACCGCGGGCAGCACCGCCGCGTCCAGCCGGCCCGGCGAGGCCAGCAACCCGAGCAGCACGAACAACCCGATCTGGGCGAGCCAGGCCAGCCCGTCCGCGAAACCGAGAATCGCCTGCCGGTGCGACAGGCGGGCGTTACCCAGCAACACCCCGGCCACATAGACGGCGAGGAAGCCCGACGCGTGCAGAACGGCCCCCGCGGCGTACGCCAGCACGGTGATGCCGACCGCGGCGATCGGGTAGAGCCCGGCCGAGGGCAGCGCCGCCCGGCGCAACGCCCAGGTGCCGGCGACGCCCGCGACCACGCCCACCGCCACACCGACGCCCAACTCGTAACAGACCAGCGCGACCTCGTACCACCACGGGTGCGCAAAACCCTGGTGGGACAGCAGCACCACCAGCAGCACCACCGGGGCGTCGTTCATCCCCGACTCGGCCTCCAAGGTCGCCACCAGCCGGGGCGGCAACCGCAGTCGGCGCAGGGTGGCGAAGACGGCGGCCGCGTCGGTGGACGAGAGCACCGCGCCGTAGAGCAGCGCCAACCGCCAGTCCAGCCCCAGCAGCAGGTGCACGGCCACGCCGACCACCACGATGCTGACGATCACACCGACCGTGGAGAGCGCGGAGGCCAGCCCGAGCACCGGGCGCAGCGTGGTCCACCGGGCGGTGAGGCCGCCCTCCGCGATGATCACGATCAGCGCACAGAAGCCGAGGGTCCGGGTCAGTTCGACGTCGTCGAAACGGATGCCCAGCCCATTCTCGCCGATCGCCACACCCAGAGCCAGGTAGACCAGGAGGCTGGGCACACCCAGCCGGGTGGAGAGTCGCACCGCGCCGACAGCGACCAGCAGCACGGCCGCACCGAGCAGCAGCGCGATATCCAACCCGGGCGTCACGGCTGCCTTGCCTGGGCTGTCCTCACTCGGCGGATCCGTCGCGCAGGCGGCGCAGCACCTCGGGCAACTCCGGGCCGGGCCGATCGACGAGGAAGAGCTTGTCCCGGCTGGCCGCGCCGGCACGCAGAGACACGGCGGCCCGTCGGACGCCCAACGCGCCCGCCAGCGCCCGGCGGGCGGCCTCGGTGGCCCGACCGTCGACGGCCGGGTCGTGGACCGCGATCACGAGGGCGGGCCCATGCGGGCCGTCGAAGCGGCCGCCCACCCGGTCCCGGGAGGCGCCGGGCTTCACCCGTACCGCCACGGTGAGCGTGTCCTGCGCGGGCACCGGCGCCGCTTCAGATCGGCCGGGCGTCGGCGAGGAGAGCGGTCGCCGGCGCGCAGTGCGCGCACGGGGTGAAGCCGAGGTCCACTGCCTCGGCGACCGGCAACGTCTCGGGTTGCCAGCCGATCAGGTGGGGGCAGCCGTCGAGGTGGTAACGGGGGCGGCCGTCGACGACCTCGACGGCTTCGAGCAGTCGGGCCACCCGGGCCGCCTCGGCGGCCGTGATCTGCTGGGCTGCCGGCTCGTCGACCGCCGCGACCGCCGGGTCGAACACGTCATCGGTTGACGCCGCGACCGGGGACGCCGGGCTGACCGGCCGGGCCCGCGCGGGCGCCTCGTCCGCCGCACTCACCAACGGCGACGCGTCATCGACGTGCGGCGCGTCGACCGGCGAGGTCTCATCGACCGGCGGCGCATGGTCGACCGGCGGCTCGGGTGGTTGCCGCCACCCGGTGCCGCCGGTACCAAACGTCGTGGGCACGTGCTGGACCGGCACCTCCGGCTCGACCAGCGGCGGCCCGTACGCGACACCCGGTGTGGCCTGGCTGGCCGTGCGGGGTGCGTCGGGGTGCCGCCGGTCGGTCCGGCCGGGATCCGCCATGGCGCGGTTGGCGGCTGCCTGGCGGGCGCCCACCACCAACGCCACGGCGGCCAGCAGACTGGCCGCGATGGAGATGACCAACAAGAAGCTGGAACCACCGGCCAGGCCGAGCACCAGTAGCACCACCGCGACGAGGATGAGCAGGAGACTTGCGACTATCACGGCTCACCCCCGCCGCGTCGAACCGTCCAGGCCGGGCCGGCGACCGTCACCATTGGCGGACAGCGATCGCCGGCCGGTGCTCAGCGTCCGGCTTCGAGGGCGCCGGAGCGCCCGCCGCCGCCGTACGAACCAGCGAGACCTGCTGCGGCCAGCCCGTTGCCGCCAGCGACCCGGCCGGCTTCGGAGCGGGTCATCTCGGCCTCGAGGCCCTGGCCACGACCGTCGAGGTCACGCAGCTGGCTCTCCAGGTACGCCTTGAGCCGGGTGCGGTACTCGCGCTCGAACTGCTTGAGCTCCTCGATGTGCTTCTGCAGCGCCGTGCGCTTGGCGTCCAGGCCGCCCATGGCCTCCTGGTGCCGCTGGCGGGCGTCCCGCTCAAGGGCGTCAGCCTTGGCGCGCGCCTCCCGGGTCACCTCCTCGGCCTTGCTGCGAGCCTCGGACAACAGCTGGTCGGCCTCGCGGCGAGCGTCGGACACGTGGTCGTCGGCGGTGCGCTGGGCCATCATCAGCACGCGCAGGGCCTGCTGCTCACCGTCACCGGTGACGCCGCCGGCCGGGCCGCCGGTCGCGCGGACCTGCTCCAGCTCGGCCTGCATCGCGCGGGCAGCCTGCTCGGCCGCCGACTTGTCGCGCTGCACCCGGTCCAGTTGGGCCTTGACATCGTTGAGCTCCGCCGCCAGTCGGGCGTCGCCGCCGGGGCCGGCGGGGGCACCGCCACGGCCGCCGCGCTCCACCTGGGCGCGCAGCTCGTTGTTCTCCTCGATGAGACGGGCGAGCTCGCGCTCGACCTCATCCAGGAAGGCGTCGACCTCCTCCTCGTCATACCCCCGTTTGCCGATCGGCGGCTTTTTGAAGGCGACGTTGTGGACGTCGGCCGGGGTCAGCGGCATCGAAACTCCTCGGGTCAGTTGCGGCCGCGAAAGCGCGTCGGTCATCAGGCAGATGCCCTGATCGACGGCCCTAACACGAACTCCATCAGCACGAACAGGATAACCAGGAGCACAAGGGAGGCCAGGTCGATGCTCACGGTACCAATTCGCAGCGGAGGGATCACACGCCTCAACGCGTTGAGAGGGGGATCAGTGACGCTCCACACGGATTCCAATCCTGCCGATGCTCCACGCCCCGGTTGCCAGCGACGGCCGTACTGCAGGACGGCGCTCAACACGAACCGGGACAGAAGAAGGAGCAGGAAGACATAAAGGATCAGGTACAACACTTGCAGTAAGATCGACAACACGGTCAGCGACGTCCCTCGGGTCGGGCGGGATCAACTCAGACTGAAAAAGCCGCCCTCAGCGATCTTGGCTTTGTCCTCTGCGGTGACCTGGACGTTAGCCGGTGAGAGCAGGAACACCCGATTGGTCACGCGCTCGATCGTACCGCGCAGGCCGAACGCCAGTCCGGCGGCGAAGTCCACCAGACGGCGGGCATCGGCCTCATCCATCTCGGTGAGATTGATGATCACCGGGACGCCGTCGCGGAAGTGCTCACCGATGGTGCGCGCCTCCCGGTAGGTGGTGGGGTGCAGCGTGGTGATCTGGTAACGCTGCTCCTCCTCCGGCAGGGCCCGCTCGCGCGACGTGACCTGCGGCGCGAGGGCCAGGTTGTCCCGAGTGTGGTAGGTCAGCGCACCGGAGGTCTCGCCCGCCGACGACCGGGTGATCGACCGGACGCTGGACCGCTCGATCCGCTCCGGCCGCTCACCGTCACCGCGCTCGGACTCGCTCAACCGCCCGCTCGACCGCTCGGAGAGTCGACCCCGCCCGCTGTCGCGCGGCCGGGGAGCCGGCGGCTCCTCGGCGTCGTCCTCGTCGTCGTCGGTGAACTCCTCGGCGTACCGGCTCTGCCGGTAACGCGAGTCGCGGTAGCCACCCTTTTCGTAGCCACCGTCGTCGTAGGCCCGCTCGTCGTCTTCTTCGACCAGACCGAGCCAGACCCCCGCCTTGCGCAGTGCACCCATCCCGCGCCCTTCCGTCCGCCGTGCGGCACGCGCCCCCGTGCCATGTCGCCCGTCGCGAGTGGACAACCATGCCCATCGGACCGGAACGGCAATCCCCCCGGCGCGCGATTCGCGTCGCGCGCCATGACCCCCGACTAGGAGACACCCGCCCCTGAAACAACACTGATGTAATTTGCTTGTCTCGCGGTCAGGCTACCGCAGCGTGGGACGCATTCCGAGCAACGCGCTACCGACGCGGACATGTGTCGCGCCGTAACGGATCGCGATTTCGAAATCTCCGCTCATACCGGCGGACAACGCGGTGGCTCCCGGATGGACGGCCCTGAACGCGTCGGCGACCTCCGCGAGCCGGGCGAACGCCCGCTCCGGCTCCCATCCCAGCGGAGCGACCGCCATGAGACCGACCAGACGCAACCCCGGCGCGTCGGCCACCGCCTCGGCCACCGGCTCCAGACCGGCGGCCGGATCGGTCGAACCGGGCAGGGCTCCGCCCCGGGCCGCGTCGCCGTCGATGCTCACCTGGACCAGGGCGTCGAGCGGCTCCTGCCGGTCGGCGGTGGCGGTGGCCAACGCCCGGGCCAGCCGGACACTGTCGACGGAGTGCACCACGTCGGCGTAGCGGACCACCGAGCGGGCCTTGTTGCGCTGCAACTGGCCGATGAAGTGCCAGCGGGGACGCACCCCGGCGGTAGCCACCTCGGCGGCCTTGCCGGCTGCCTCCTGGTCGCGATTCTCCCCCACGTCGGTCACCCCGAGCCCGGCCAGCGCCAACACGTCGCTGGCCGGGTAGGTCTTCGTCACCGCGATCATCGTGACCTCGGCGCGGTCCCGGCCGGCCTGCGCGCAGGCGTCATCGATCCGGGTCCGAACCTGGGCCAGACCGGCCGCGAGTTCGGCGTGCCGATCTGGTCGTACCGTGGCTGAGCTGTCGGTCATCGGCGGTGCTCAGGACCCGTTCTTGAGGAAGTCGGGAACGTCCACGTCGTCGAAGAGCACGCGACGCGGCGACTGGGCCGGAGCCGGGTTGGTGGCCGGCGCGGGCGCCGGGGTGCTCTGCGGCGCCGGCTGGTTGGTGTTGGTCTTGCGGGTCGGCTCGGCCGCCTTGTACGCGGGCGTGCCGCCGTCGAAGCCCGCCGCGATGACAGTCACCCGCACCTCGTCACCGAGCGCGTCGTCGATGACCGCGCCGAAGATGATGTTGGCGTCCGGGTGGGCCGCGTCGGTGACCAGCTGGGCGGCGTCATTGATCTCGAACAGGCCCAGGTCGGAGCCGCCGGCGATGGAGAGCAGCACGCCCCGCGCGCCGTCCATGCTCTGCTCCAGCAGCGGGCTGGAGATGGCCGCCTCGGCCGCCTCGACCGCGCGGTTCTCGCCGCGGGCGCTGCCGATGCCCATCAACGCGCTGCCGGCGCCGCTCATCACGCTCTTGACGTCGGCGAAGTCCAGGTTGATCAGACCCGGGGTGGTGATCAGGTCGGTGATGCCCTGCACACCCGAGAGCAGCACCTGGTCGGCCGTGCGGAACGCGTCCATCATGCTGATGTTGCGGTCGCCCAGGGCCAGCAGCCGGTCGTTCGGGATGACGATCAGCGTGTCGCACTGGTTGCGGAGCTCGTCTATCCCCGTCTCGGCCTGCACCTGGCGGCGCTTGCCCTCGAAGGAGAACGGCCGGGTCACGACGCCGATGGTCAGCGCGCCGAGCTTGCGGGCGATGTTTGCCACCACGGGAGCGCCGCCGGTGCCGGTGCCGCCGCCCTCGCCGCAGGTCACGAAGACCATGTCGGCGCCCTTGAGCACCTCCTCGATCTCGTCGCGGTGGTCCTCGGCGGCGTTCTTCCCGACGTCCGGGTTGGCCCCGGCCCCCAGGCCACGGGTCAGCTCCCGGCCGACGTCGAGCTTGACGTCGGCGTCGCTCATCAGCAGCGCCTGCGCATCGGTGTTGATCGCGATGAACTCGACGCCCTTGAGCCCAACCTCGATCATCCGGTTGACGGCGTTGACGCCGCCACCCCCGATGCCGACGACCTTGATGACCGCCAGGTAGTTGTGCGGAGGTGTCATCTCCGGTCCTTTCCTTCGAGATTGGCTTCGGCCGACCGGTTACGGCGTGGCCAGACCAGCGGCCGACGACAGCTGTCACCAACGAGGATCAGGGGTAAACCCTAACCCTCTACTAGAGGCTTACAGTTATGTCAACCACTGAAGCTCTTCGAGGCAACGTAAGCGCCACCGCGCGATGAGCCAAGGACCCGGGCGGCGTGTCGCCGCGCGGAGCGCCACGGGTCACGTCCGCGCACGCTCACCGGTCAACGAAAGGTCACCACATCCGGCGCGCTCACGTCGATCCGGTCGGTGTCTTCGTCGAGCAGCGCGGTGGCCACCCGAGCCTTGTCCGTACCCCGGCTCGCGTCGCCCCAGACCACCGTCCGGTCGCCGCGCAACCGCAGGCTGATCCGGGCCAGCCCCGCCACGTTCACGTCCACCAGCTCCGCGCGCAGCTGCGGCGTCAGCGCGACGAGCACCTCCAGCCCGGCCCGGGTGCCCGGGTCGTCGGCGGCCGGCCGGGCCACCGTCACCTGTGGCAGGTCGGCGGGCCGTCGCTCCACGGTCCGGAACGCCACCCCGCTCCGGTCGATCAGGGCGAACGCCTCGCCCTGCGGCACCACCGCCACCGCGGTCCGCTCGGTCACCCGCACCACCAACGCGCCGGGCCAGTCCCGGGAGACCGTGGCCCGCTCCACCGCCGGCAGCGCGCCGACCCGACGGGCGGCGGCGGTCAGGTCCACCCGGGCCAGCGGCACCCCGTCCGGCACCCCGACCGCGTCGTGCACCTGCACCGGAGTGACCAGGTCGGCACCCTCCACGCGTACCTCCCGCACACCGAACAGCCCGGTGCCGAGCACCGTCCAGGCGACCAGCCCGGCCAGGGCGAGCACCCCGGCGGCCACCGCCCACGGCAGCGCCGCACGCATGCGACGCTGCCGGGCACGGGCCATGAACCGGCGGGTCGAGGGCGGTACCGCGTCGCGGCCCGCCCGGACCAACTGCCACCGCCGGGCCGGACCGCGGCGCGGGGCGCCGCCGTCGGCGGCGCTGGTCCGCCCTCGGGCCGGGCCGGGACTCATCCGGCCGTGGGCGCCGAGCCGCCGGGCACGGCGGTGCCACCGAGAGCCGCGCCGTCGCCGCCGGACGTCGTCCCACCCGGCACCGGATCACCGATCGCCGGGGTGGTGGCCACCGGGTCGACGGTCGCGGTCGGTGCCGAGCCGGCCGTACGCTCACCCAGGGCGGCCAGCAGCTCGTCGCCCATCAGCGAGATCGGCGGGGCACCCATGGTGACCACGACGTCCCCGGAGCGGGCGCGACGGGCCACCTCGACCGGGGCCTGCTCCCACGACTCCACGAACACCTTGCGGTCGGCGGGCAGATCCACCGCCGCGATCAGCGCCGCCGAGCCCTCGCCGGGCTGACGCAACTCACCCGGCCCGAAGACCTCCAGGAGCACCACCTCGTCCGCGATGGCCAGCGCCTCGGCGATCTCCGCCTGGTTGTCGCGGGTGCGGTACAGCCGGTACGGCTGGAAGACGACGATCAGCCGGCCGTCCCCGGCGACCTCCCGCAACGTCTGCATGGCGAGGGTCATCGAGGTCGGGTGGTAGGCGTACTCGTCGTAGACCAGCACGCCGTCCGCGACACCCTTGCGCTCGAAGCGCCGTCGCACCCCGGGGAAGACCGCCAGCGCGGCCTCCGCCGCCTCCAGCGGCAGTTCCAGCAGGTACGCGGCCAGCACCGCGGCCGCGCTGTTCAGCCCCATGTGCCGCCCCGGCACCGGCAGCCGGAACTCGCCCAGCGACCGGCCGTCGATCGCGGCCAGGTAGCGCACCCCACGCGCGGAGGAGACGATCTCGGTCAACCGCAGGTCGGCGTCGGCGGCCTCGCCGTAGGTGAAGACCCGCCGTCCCTCGGACCGCAGGCTCTCTGCCAACCGCCGACCGCCCGGGTCGTCGGCACAGGTGATGATGAACCCGTCCGGGTCGGTGAGGCGGGCGAACTCCACGAACGCCGCCTCCAGCGTCGCGTAGTCGCCGTAGGTGTTCAGGTGGTCCGCCTCGACGTTCGTGATGATCGAGACGTACGGGCGGTAGATGAGGAACGAGCGGTCGCTCTCGTCCGCCTCGACCACGAAGTGCTCGCCGGTGCCGTGGTGGGCGCCCGAACCGACCTCGGAGATCTCCCCGCCGATCACGAAGGACGGGTCCACTCCGGCCTGCTGGAGCACCATCGTCACCATCGAGGTGGTGGTGGTCTTGCCGTGCGTGCCGGCGACAGCCACCGCCCGACGGCCGGTCATCGCCGCGGCGAGCGCCTCCGAGCGGTGCAGCACGCGCAGGCCACGCCGACGCGCCTCGACCAGCTCCAGGTGGTCCTGCGGAATGGCCGACGAGTAGACGACGGTGTCCACGCCGTCGAGGTTGGTCACCTCGTGGCTGAGGTGGATGGTGCCGCCGAGCGCCCGCAGGCCGGCCAGCGAAGGCCACTCCCGCAGGTCGCTGCCGGAGACCCGGATGCCACGGGTGAGCAGCAGCCGGGCCACGCCGAGCATGCCCACCCCACCCACTCCGATCAGGTGGACGGCGCCCAGGTCCTCGGCGGTGAGCGTGCCGGCCGGGGTGAACTGCGCGGTCATCGGGCCACCGCCGCCAGCACGAAGGACCGCAACGCCTCGTCGCCGTCGCGCCGGCCGTACGAACCGGCGGCGGCACCCATGTTGTAGAGCCGCTGTGGGTCGCGGATGAGGGGGATGACGGTGCGCTCCAGCCAGTCCGGGGTGAGCTCCGCGTCGTCGACCAGCAGCCCACCGCCGGCCTCCACCACGGGCAGCGCGTTGCGCCGCTGTTCCTGGTTGCTGTGCGGGTACGGCACGTAGATCGTGGGCAGCCCGATCGCGGCCACCTCGGCGACGGTCATCGCCCCGCCCCGGGCCAGCATCAGGTCGGCGGCGGCGTAGCCCAGCTCCATCTCGGACAGGTACGGCAGCGTCACGTACGGCACCGGCAGGTCGGTGGGGATCGGCACCGGCTCGTTGCGGGCACCCATCACGTGCAGCACCTGCACGCCGTTGCGGGCCAGCTCCTTGGCCGCCCCGGAGACCGCCAGGTTGATCGAGCGGGCGCCGGACGAGCCGCCGGACACGAAGAGCACCGGCAGGTCCGGGCGGAGCCCGAAGTGGGCGCGGGCGGCGTTGCGCAGCGCGTACCGGTCCAGACCGGCGATGCTGCGGCGCAGCGGCACACCGACGACTGTGGCGTCCCGCAGCGACTCGGCCTGGCTCGGCTGGTTCGGGAAGCCGACGGCCACGTTCTTGGTGAACTTCATGCCCAGCTTGTTGGCCACGCCCGGCGGCACGTTCACCTCGTGGATCACCATGGGCAGCTCACGACGCCACGCGGCCAGGTAGGCCGGCACCGAGACGTACCCGCCGAAGCCGACGACCACCTCGGCGCGCACCTCGTCGATCACCTTGCCCGCGGCGCGCGCCGCGGTCCACATCCGGCCCGGGGTGCGGACCAGGTTCATGTTGACCGACCGGGGCAGCTGGTACGCCGGGATCTGCCGCAGGTCGTAGCCCTGCGGCGGGATCAGGTCGTTCTCCATGCCGCGGGGTGTGCCGAGGCAGGTGATCCGGACGCCCGGGTCGTGTCGGCGCAGGCAGTCGGCGAAGGCGAGCAGCGGGTAGACGTGCCCCCCGGTGCCACCTCCCGCGAGCACCACCGAACGCAGCGGACCCATCAGCGTCTCCTCTCGCTCGCCGTACCCCCGCGGCTGCGGTCCTGTCGGACCCCGCGCGGTGCGGCCTGATCGTCATGGCGCCGCTCGCGGGACCGGGGCACGGACCCTCGGCCAGCGGGCGGCGTCGCCGGTCGGCGACGCCGGCCGGGAAGCGGCGGCAACGGGGCCCAGAGTAGTCGGACCCACCGGGCCGGCGGACGGGCATGCAGCGCTCTGGCCGCATCGGGTTCGGCGCGGGCGAAGGACGCCAGCATGCCGATGCCGGCCAACGTCACCACCAGGGCACTTCCGCCGTCGGAGATGAACGGCAACGGCAGACCGGTGATCGGCAGCAGCCCCACCACCCCACCGATGTTGATCACGGCCTGGCTGACCAGCCAGGTGGTAACGGCGGTGGCGGCGAGCCGGCGGAACGGGTCGTCGACCCGCCGCGCGATCCGGAAACCGGTGTACGCGAGGACCGCGAAGAGGCTGAGCACCACGACGCACCCGATCACGCCCAACTCCTCGGCGATGATCGCGAAGATGAAGTCGTTGTGCGCCTCGGGGAGCCAGTCCCACTTCAGGCTGCCCTTGCCCAGCCCGACACCGAACCAACCACCGTGTTCGATGGCCAGCCGCCCCTGGTAGAACTGGAGGCAGTCGTTGAGTTTGCAGGTCTCCGGGTCCGGCGGATTGAAGAACATGTCCAGCCGGGCGAGGCGGTAGTTGTCCGCGCCGCGCTCGCCGGAGCCGGCGCCCAGCGAGGCCACCGCCACGAGCAGGCCGATCCCGACCAGACCGGCAGTGGCCAGTGCGCCGAAGACCCGCATCCGCACCCCGGCGGCCCAGAGCAGGCCCACGACCAGGGCCAGCAGACAGAGCATCGTGCCGGTGTCGTTGTAACCGACCAGGACGAAGAGCAGGCCGACCACCGGGAAGAGCGGGGTGGCCAGCTCACGCCACCAACCGAGCGCGGCGCCCTTGCGGGCGACGATGTGCGCACCCCAGAGCACCATCGCGAACTTGGCCAACTCGGAGGGCTGCACCTGGATCCCACCGATGAACAGCCAGTTCAGCCGGGCCTCGATCGGCCCGATCTGCCCTGATTGCTGGCTGGTCAGCCGGGCGTAGGCGACCAGCAGGTTGAGCACCACCAGCAGGGCGATCGAGGTGAACAGCAGCGGCCGGCCCAGCGACCGGTAGGTGCTGGCGGGCAGGCGCTGGCAGACCCAGAACGCGCCGATGCCGATCACCGCGAAGATGGCCTGCTTGGTCACCGAGGCCGAGGCGTTGCCGTCCTCGGCGTAGTCCTTCACGCTGGTCGCCGAGAAGACCATGGTCAGCCCGATCAGCAGCAGCAGGCCGGCGCAGGACAGCAGCAGGTAGTACGAGGTCAGCGGCCGGTCCAGCAGGCCGCGCAGCGCGGCGAGCCCGCCGGCCCCGTCGATACCGCGCAGCGGCACGGGCGCCGCTGGTTCCGCCGCACGCGCCGCCGCGCCCGGTTCCGGCCCCCGCGCGTCGTCGGTTGGCGCAACCGCCTCCGCGGTACGCCCCGACGCGCCCGGCGACCGCCGCGCCCGCCCGCCTGCCCTGCCCTCAGTGCCGATGTCCTCCCCCACCCCGACATCATCACCGCTAAACACGCCCGAGACCCCCAGAACGCCCCCTCGGGCGTGTCGGCCCTGCGGATCAGGTCATGTTGGCGAGGAACTCGCTGTAGAACAGGCCCAGGGCGATGGCCACGCCGATGCCGGCGATGATCCAGAAGCGCACCACGATGTTGACCTCGCTCCAGCCGGCCAGCTCGAAGTGGTGCTGGAGCGGAGACATTCGGAACACCCGTTTACCGGTGGTCTTGAAGGAGATGATCTGGATCACCACGGACATCGTGATGATCACGAAGAGCCCGCCGATGATCGGCAGCAGCAGGATGGTGCGGGTGGACATCGCCATGCCGGCGATCAGACCGCCCAGCCCCAGCGCCCCGGTGTCGCCCATGAAGATCCGCGCCGGGGAGGTGTTCCACCAGAGGAAGCCCACACAGGCCCCCGCCGCCGCCCCGGCGATCAGCGCGATCTCCAACGGGTCGCGGACCTCGTAGCAGTACGGCTGGGTGTAGTTCGGGTCGGCGCACCAGTGCCGGTACTGCCAGAACGCGATCAGCGCGTACGCGGCGAGCACCATCACCGACGCGCCGGTGGCCAGACCGTCCAGGCCGTCGGTGAGGTTGACGCCGTTCGTCGCGGCCATCACCACGAAGATGAAGATGATCACCGCGCCGACCTTGCTGACCTCCAGGAAGTCGATGTCCCGGATGAAGCTCAGCGTGGTGCTGCCCACCGTCTCGGTGTTGGTCGCCAGGCCCGAACCGTTGGTCATCGTGCTCGGGAACCACAGCGCTATCACCCCGAAGACCGCACCGACCAGGATCTGGCCGAGCAACTTGCCGCGCTTGTTCAGCCCGGCGCTGTTGCGCTTGCGCACCTTGAGGAAGTCGTCGAGGAAACCCACAGCGCCGGAGAACACCATCAGCCCCAGCAGCACCAGCGCCGTGATGGTCGGCTCCACCTGGGCGATCTGCTGGTCCGGCAGGGTGGTCAGGGCGAGGTGCCCGGCCACGTACGCGATCACCGTGGCCAGGATGAAGACCACGCCACCCATCGTGGGCGTGCCCTTCTTGCCCTGGTGCATGGCGGGGCCGTCGGACCGGATCGGCTGACCGGCCTTGAGCCGGGTGAACACCTTGATCGCGATCGGGGTGCAGAAGAGCGAGACGAGGAAGGCCACCCCGATGGCGACGATGACCGCCCTCATCGGGTCGACTCCCCACCGGCGTCGGCGCGCAGGGCGTCGGCCACCTCCCAGGTCCGGTACCGGGAGCCCTTGACCAGGACGACATCACCCGGTCGTAGCTCGCTCCGCAGCACCTCGACGGCCGCCGCCTGATCGGTGAGCAGCACCGACTCTCCTCCCCAGTTTGCTACCGCTGTCGCGCCTTCGTGGATCGGCGCGGCCGGCTCACCCACCACGAGCAGCCGGTCGACACCCAACTCGGCCGCGAGTTGGCCGACCTCGGCGTGGCCGTCGTACTCGAACGGGCCCAGCTCGGCCATGTAACCAAGCACCGCGACGGTACGCCGCCCCTGGCCCATGCTCGCCAGCGCCCGCACCGCTACCGCCATCGAGGCCGGGTTGGCGTTGTACGAGTCGTCGATCACGGTCACCCCGTCGGGGCGGTCGAAGACGTCCATCCGTCGGGTCGAGACCAGCCCCAGCTCGCCGAGGGCCGTGGCCAGCTCGGCCAGCGGCATGCCCAGCTCCCGGGCGACCGCCGCCGCCGCGAGCGTGTTGCCGACCTGGTGGCGGCCGGCCAGCCGGAGCCGCACCGGCGCGCGTCCCTCCGGGGTGACCAGGGTGTACGACGGGTGACCCCGCTCGTCGAGCGTGACGTCCTCGGCGCGCACGTCGGCATCCGACGCCTCGCCGTAGCGGACCACCCGGGCCTGCGTGCGGCTCGCCATCGCATCCACCCGGGGGTCGTCGGCGTTCAGCACGGCCAGCCCGTCCGGCGGCAGCGCCTCCACCAGCTCGCCCTTGGCCAGGGCGATGGCGTCCTGCGAGCCGAACTCGCCGATGTGCGAGGTGCCGACGTTGAGCACCACGGAGATCCGGGGCGGCACCAGCTCGCACAGGTACCGCACGTGCCCGACCCCGCGCGCACCCTTCTCCATCACCAGGTAGCGGGTGTCCGGGTCAGCCCGCAGGGCGGTGTACGGGTGCCCCAGCTCGTTGTTGAACGAGCCGGGTGGCGCCACAGTGGCTCCGAGCCGGGCGGTGAGCTGACCGATCAGATCCTTCGTGGTGGTCTTGCCGGACGAGCCGGTCACGCCGATCACGGTCAGCCCGGTCAGCCGGTCCACCGCGGCGCGGGCCAGTCGGCCCATCGCGGTCAGGGCGTCGTCGACCAGCACCATCGGCACCCCGGGCACCTGGCGGCTGCCGAGCACCGCCACCGCGCCGGCCTGGATCGCCGTCGCCGCGTAGTCGTGCCCGTCGACCTTCTCCCCCGGGAAGGCCACGAAGAGCGACCCGGGTCCCACCTTGCGCGAGTCGAACTCCACCGATCCGGTCACGGTGGCGGCCGGGTCGGCGGCCACCAGCCGCCCGTCGACCGCCGCGGCCACCTCGGCCAGGCTCAGCGCGATCACCGCTGACCCGCCAGGTCCCCGAAGCGGGCCCGCAGCGCCTCGGCCAACTCGATGCTGTCGTCGAACGGAAGCACCTGGCCCGCTACCTCCTGGCCGCGTTCGTGGCCCTTGCCGAGCAGCGCGATCACGTCGCCCGGCTGGGCCAGCCGCACCGCCTCGTCGATCGCGGCGCGGCGGCCCGCCACCTCGATGATCCGAGCGGCCGTGCCGGCCCGGTACGCCCCGGCCAGCACCTCGGCGCGGATCTCCCCCGGGTCCTCGGTGCGCGGGTTGTCGTCGGTCACCAGCACCACGTCGGCTCCCTCCGCCGCGGCCGCGCCCATCACCGGCCGCTTGCCCCGGTCCCGGTCCCCACCTGCGCCGATCACACAGATCAGTCGGCCGGCGCTCAACTCGCGCAACGCGGCCAGCGCGGCCACGATCGCGTCCGACTTGTGGGCGTAGTCGACCACCCCGCGCACCGGCGCGGCCACGTCGACCAGTTCCAGCCGGCCGGGGACGCCCCCGCAGGCGGCCACACCGGTCGCCGCGGTCACCGGGTCGACCCCGGCACCGACGAGTGCGGCGATGGCCAGCAGCGCGTTGGCCACGTTGTGCCGGCCGGGCAGCGCGACACCGGCGGCCAGGGCCACGCCGTTCGGGCCGTGCGCGGTGAACCGCTGGGCGTACCCTTCGCCGCCCACACCGTCGGCCCACCAGGTTGCGCCCTGGTCACCGGCCGCCGAGTAGGTGACAGTGGCCGGCTTGAGCAGCGGCTTCAACGCCGGGTCGTCGTGGTTGAGCACCTCGACCGCGCAGCGCCCGTCGAACAGCTGGGCCTTCGCGGCGAAGTAGTCGTCGCTGTCGGCGTGGAAGTCCAGGTGGTCGGAACCGAAGTTGGTGTAACCACCGACGGCGAACCGCACACCGCCCACCCGGCCCATGGCCAGCGCGTGGCTGGAGACCTCCATGACCACGGCGGTGACCCCACGCTCGCGGGCGGTGGCCAGCATGGCGTGCAGGTCGGTCGCCTCGGGGGTGGTGCGGACACTGTCGATCACCAGATCGCCGAGCCGGGTCTCCACCGTCCCGACCAGCCCGGTGGTGTGCCCGGCGGCCCGTAGCCCCGACTCGATCAGGTACGCCGTGGACGTCTTTCCCGCGGTGCCGGTCACCCCGATCACTGTGAGATCGGCGGTCGGGTCGCCGTACACGGCCGAGGCCAGCTCGCCGAGCACGGCGCGCGGGTCGGGCACGACAAGGGTGGGCAGGCCGGTTCCCGCCGCCAACTCCGCGCCGGCCGGGTCGGTCAGCAGCGCCACGGCACCCGCCTCGACGGCGCCGGCGGCGAACTCCGCGCCGTGCCGACGGGCACCGGGCAGCGCCGCGTAGAGGTCGCCGGGGCGAACCTCCTGGCTGGCGTGGGTGACCCCGGAGACGACCACCGCGGCGGCGTCCGCCGGAAGGTCGACGGCGAGCCGGACGGCGAGATCACCGAGCCGGACTCCGGTCACGGTACGTGGACGTGGATTGCCGGGCACGGCGTCAGACCCTACCCGGTCGTCCGGTTCCGGCCGCACAGCCGCCCCGGTGGTTCGTCGGCACTCACCGATGATGTCCCGCCGTTGCTGCTCAGCGCGGATAGACCACGAACTTGGGCGCGGATCCGCCGGTGGAGGGCGGCACCCGGTAGTGACGCAGCGTGAACTGCATCATGTCCCGGAACGCCGGATTGGCGATCGCCGCGCCCCCGCCGTTGGGCGCGTAGACGAAGACGGCGATCACGTAGCGGGGGTTCTCGGCGGGGGCCATCCCGATGAACGAGGACACCTCACCGGGCTGCTTCTTGCCGTTCACCAGCCGCCACCCGGTGCCGGTCTTGCCGGCGACCCGGTAACCGGGGACCGCGGCGGTCAGGCCGGTGGCGTGGTCGACGGTGGTGACCGCCTCCAGCATGGTGCGCAGGGCCGCCGCGTTCTGCGGGCTGAGCACCGACCGGGTCACCGGAGCCGGCGCGGGGGTCCGCTTGCCGTCCGGCCCGATCACCTCCTTGACCAGGTGCGGCTGCACGTACGTGCCGTTGTTGGCGATGGCGGCGTACGCGGCGGCCATCTGCAACGGGGTGGCATCGACGCTGTGCCCGATCGGCACCGACCCGCGCGACGACCCGCTCCACTCGTCGGCCGGCAGCAGTCGCCCGCTGGCCTCCCCGGGCATCCCCTCGCCGGTGGGCTTACCCAGCCCGAACCGCTTCTGGTAGTCGATCAGCCGGTCCCGGCCGAGCCGCTCGGCGATGGTGATCGTGCCGACGTTCGACGAGTAGGCGAGCATCCCCGGCACACTCATCCGCTTGCCGTCGGCCGGGTGCGTGTCGGAGAACCAGGTGTCGCCCATCTTGATGCTGTTGGCGATCGGCAACGTGGTGTCCGGCGTGATCACCCCCTCCTGCAGGGCCGCGCCGTAGGTGATCGCCTTGTGCACCGAGCCGGGGTCGACCACGAAGCTGGTCGCGGCGTCCTCCCGGGCGACCGGGTCGCTGGGCACCGGCTTCGCCGCGTCGTAGGTGGGGTTGCTGGCCTGGGCCAGCACCGCGCCGGAGGGAATCTCGATGACCACCGCGGCGCCGGTGCCGCCCGGCGCCTGGGCCATGCCCGCGCTGAGGATCTGCTGCGTCCGGAACTGCAGGTCGCGGTTGACGGTGAGGGCGAGCGAACTGCCCGGCTTGGCGAGCGTGGTCCGGCTGTAGCCGCCCGGAATGGGCGCGGCGAGATCGCCGAGGCCGGCCTCGTACACCCGCTTGCCGTCCTGACCGGCGAGCACGTCGTCGTAGCGGGCCTCCAGCCCTTCCAACCCGACCATGTCCTGGCTGGTGAAGCCGATCAGGTTGGCCGCCAGGTCACCGCCGGGCACCTCACGGCGCTCGTCGCGGTGCACCCCGATGCCGAGGAGTTCAAGCGCCTGCACCCGC
Source organism: Micromonospora saelicesensis (assembly GCF_900091575.1). Classification (GTDB taxonomy): domain Bacteria; phylum Actinomycetota; class Actinomycetes; order Mycobacteriales; family Micromonosporaceae; genus Micromonospora; species Micromonospora saelicesensis. Next base: position 156,583 of record NZ_FMCR01000008.1, on the reverse strand, counting down.
TTGGCGGTGGAGATCTCCACTCCCCGCGCCAGGTACACGAATCGGGACGCCTTACCGTCCTCCAGCTTGCGGGGCTTCATCAGCTCCACGAGCTTCGACACCGGGATGCCGAGCAGTGGGGAGAGCGCCTTGGCGACGGCGGCCGGGTCCTTCACCTCGGTCGGGTCGGCGTACACGTACCGCGCCTCGACACTGCGGGCCAGCGGCGCGCCGGTGCTGTCGTAGATCGCGCCCCGCGGCGCCGGCAGCTCGACCGTGCGGAGGCGGTCGCTGATGCCACCCCCGGCGTACGCCGGAGCATCGACCGTCTGGAGGAAGATCAGCCGGATCCCGATGGAGGCGAAGAGCGTCAGGGCGAGCACGGTGCCCAGCCGCAGCCGCAGCCGCGAGTCGGCCAGCTTCGGTGGGCGTCGTGGCTTGCGCGACGGCCGCCGGGCCGCCGGTCGGTCGGTGCGTCGCGGCGCGCGTGGCGTGGTCCGGCGGCGCGGCGGCGGCTCGTCCCCAGCCGGGCCACGGGGGGTACGCGGCGCGACGGTGCGCACCACAGCACCGCGTCCGGCCGCCGGAGCGTCGCGCCGGCCGGCCCGGGCGGCGGCCCGACCGCCGTCGAGCACCTGCAACGCCGGCCGGAACGGGTCACCGGACCGGGTGCTGCGCGGCGTACGCCGCTGCTCGGCGCCCTGACCGCGGGCCGGCGTGCCGCGCTCCTCGCGGACGGTCCGACCCCTCGGGGTGTACGCCCGGGCGCCGGAGATGCCCCCGATGCCCGGCTCGCCGGTGCGTGGCTCGCCGTCGGCGGGCCCGGCATCACGTGCAGAACCGCGCCGGGACCCCGTAGGGTCCCGGCGCGGCTCGTCCGACCTTGGTGGCACCGGTCAGCCTCCCGCACCCTGGCTCGTCACCGACGGCTGGCCGTTCGCCGGCTGCGGCACACCGATGGTCTTGCCGTCCGGCAGCCGGATGTAGCCCGGCTCGCCGGCGTCGACCAGGCCCAGCCGCCGCGCCTCGGCGGTCAGGTTGCCCGGCGCCTCGGCGTCGGCGATCTGCTTGTCCAGTTGCTGCTTCTCCAGGTCCAGTCGAGCCTGCTGCTGCTGCAACCGCTCCAGCCGGAACGCGTTCTCGTTGATCTTGGTGTTGACCGCCAGGATGCCCAGCACCCCGCCGACCACCAGCACCACGATCAGCGCGGCGAACGGCGCACGCGGCACCGAGATGGGCGGCGGCGGCGCCACCCGCAGCCGCGGCGGCCGGGCGCTGGTCGCGCTGGCGGCCTTCTCGACCGGTCGCAGCGCGGCGGAGCCCTGAGTCGGGAACTCGCGCGCCCCCCGGGCACGAGTCTCCCCCTGCCGATTCGTTCGATCGATGCGTGGCGTACCGTTTCCGAGGCGCGGAGCCCGCTCCGCCGCGGTCCGGCCCCCCGACCGCGGTGCGCGCTGCCCGCCGCCGGTGACGTCCCGGCGGTCGCGCTTGTCAATGCTCATGTCCCTCCCCCTCAACGTCCGTCCCTCTAGCCGTCCCGGCGCCCCTGACCCCCCACGGATCAGGCGGACCCCGTGCCCGGTTGGTGCATTCCCTTCACCCGTCGGCGAGACCGTTCGCGGTCGGTCCGCCCCTGCTCTGTCGCGTTCGGGTCGAGGCGCTCCGCGGCCCGCAGCCGCACCGAGGCGGCCCGCGGGTTCGCGGCGACCTCCGCCTCCCCCGGCAGTTCGGCGCCCCGGCTGAGCAGCCGGAACGTCGGACCGGACCCGGGAAGCTCGACCGGGAGGTCAATCGGGCCCTTACTGCGGACCCGGTCCGTGAGGGCCGCCTTGGTGAGCCTGTCCTCCAGCGAGTGGTAGGACAGGACCACCATGCGACCGCCCACGGTCAGTGCGTCTAGTGCGGATGGCAACGCTGTCTCCAGCGCTGCCAGCTCTCTGTTTACCTCGATCCGTAAAGCCTGAAACGTTCTCTTTGCCGGGTGCCCACCCGTTCGTCGGGCTGGCGCCGGAATGGAGTCTCGAACCAGCTCCGCCAGCAGCGCGGACGAGGTGATCCGGGCCCGCTCCCGCTGCCGGATGATCGCCGAGGCGATCCGGCCGGCGAACTTCTCCTCGCCGTAGACCCGCAGCACCCGGGCCAGGTCCGGATGCGCGTACGTGTTGACCACCTCTTCGGCGGTCACCCCCCGGGTCTGGTCCATCCGCATGTCCAACGGCGCGTCCTGGGCGTACGCGAACCCTCGGTCGGGCGCGTCCAACTGCAACGACGAGACACCCAGGTCGAACAGGATGCCGTCGATGGCCGGATAGCCCAGCCGGTCCAGTACGTCCGGCAACTCGTCGTAGACGGCGTGCTCCAGGTGCACCCGATCGGCGAACCGGGCCAGCCGGACCCGCGCGTGAGCGAGCGCCTCGGTGTCCCGGTCGAGCCCGATCAGGACCGTCTCCGGATGCGCCTCGAGCACCGCCTCCGCATGCCCGGCCAGACCGAGCGTCGCGTCGACGTAGACCGTCCGGCCGCCTCGACCCAGCGCGGGGGCCAGCAGCTCGAGACACCGCTCGAGCAGCACCGGCACGTGCGTGCCGCGCAACTCCCCCATGATGACCCCCACTGGTTGAAACGTCCGTTCTTCTCGTGCGCCTGTCGTCGGACGGCGCTGCCGTCGTACCGCCAGATCCCCATCCGCTCCCGCCTGACACCGGACCGTCGCCCAATGACTGGATCGTGCGCCTGGCACCGGGGAAGTGATGCCAGGAACTCGAAAGCGGCTGGAGATCTCGCAGTACGTCGGGCGCCGTTACCGCCCTACAGACCGCCGGGCAGCACCCCCTCCTCGATGTCGGCGAAGTCGTCTTCGCTCTCGGCGAGGTAGGTCTCCCAGGCGACCTTGTCCCAGATCTCCACCCGCGTGCTCGCGCCGATCACCACCAACTCGCGGTCCAACGCGGCATAGGCCCGCAGGTGAGCCGGGATGGTCACCCGACCCTGCTTGTCCGGAACCTCGTCGTGCGCGCTGGCAAAGAAGACCCGGCTGTAGGCCCGGGCCGCCTTGTGAGTCATCGGCTGTGCGCGCAACTGCTCCGCGATCCGCTGGAACTCAGGGGTCGGGAAGACGTAGAGGCAGCGCTCCTGCCCTTTGGTGACCACGACACCCCCCGCCAGCTCATCCCGGAACTTGGCCGGAAGGATCAACCGGCCCTTTTCGTCCAGGCGCGGAGTGTGGGTGCCGAGGAACATCGGCCCAACCCCCTCGCCCTTGAGCGGCGTTCGCGGCGCCGCTGACCCCCCGGGCCGGTGAGCCCTCCCGGCCTCACCATTGGTCCCCACTCTACTCCACTTCCCTCCACCCGCAACCAAATTCGCCCGCGTGGCGCGCCCGACCCGACGACAAAACCGCACGTCACAAGGGGTGGAGCGGAGTGGAGGGCTCTGAGCGCCCCTCGGCGTGGTCCGCTTTCCGACATAGATCGACTCCGTCCGGGGGACGCCGACCCGGCCGCCCGCGCAGCCACCACGGCCGAACGGTTCACCGTCGGCGGCGATCTGGTGGGGCCGGCGGTCCGGTAACCTCGCTCGCGTGACGGACGCGAAAATGCCCCTACGGGCCAAGGTGGCCAGCTCCGTGTCACGGACCGCCGCGGCGCTCTCCCGGGCGGCCGGCCGTGGCGACGGTTCAGTGATCGGCGGGTGGATCGGCCTGAAGATCGACCCGGACCTGCTGGCCCACCTGTCGGCCGGGCGCGCGATCGCGCTCGTCTCCGGCACCAACGGCAAGACCACCACCACCCGATTGACCTCCGCCGCGGTTGGCGTGCTCGGCCGGGTCGCCACCAACTCGTTCGGCGCCAACATGCCCAGCGGGCACACCTCGGCGCTGGCCAAGGCCGGCAGCACCCCGTACGCGGTGCTGGAGGTCGACGAGCACTACCTGGCGCAGGTGCTGGAGGCGACCGAGCCGCACGTGGTCGCGCTGCTCAACCTCTCCCGCGACCAGCTCGACCGCGCCAAGGAGGTCGCCATGATGGCGCAGCTCTGGCGCGCGGCGCTGGTCCGGCACACCGACGTACGGGTGGTGGCCAACGCCGACGACCCGCTGGTCGTGTGGGCCGCCACCCCACCGGGCGACCCCGCCCGGGGCATCAACCCGCCGCACGTGACGTGGTTCAGTGCCGGCCAACGCTGGCACGACGACTCCTGGGTCTGCCCGGAGTGCGGCTCCACCATCCAGCGCTCCGGCGAGCAGTGGTGGTGCACCGGCTGCCCGCTACGCCGACCGGAGCCGCACTGGGTCGTCGAGGACGAGGGCGTGCTCGACCCGACCGGCGCCTGGCACAAGGTCTCCCTCCAACTGCCCGGCAAGGTCAACCTCGGTAACGCGGCGACAGCGCTGGCGGTGGCCGCCGAGTTCGGCGTCCGCCCGGTCGACGCGGTGTCCCGCCTCGGCATCGTCACCTCGGTGGCCGGCCGCTACGCCCAGGTCGACAAGGACGGGCGCAACATCCGGCTGCTGCTGGCCAAGAACCCGGCCAGTTGGCTGGAGGCGTTCGACATGGCCGACGACGCGCCGACCCTGCTCTCCATCAACGCGCGCGACCCCGACGGTCTGGACACCTCCTGGCTCTACGACGTCGACTTCGCCCCGCTGCGCGGCCGGCAGGTGTTGATCACCGGTGACCGGGCATACGACCTGGCGGTTCGACTGGACGTCAACGACGTGCCGTTCCAGCACGTCCGCACGTTCGACGACGCACTCCGGTCGGTCCCGCCCGGGCGGCTGGAGGTCATCGCGAACTACACCGCGTTCCAGGACATCCGAGCGGAGTTGGACCGTGTCATCTGAGAGTCTGCGCATCGTCTGGATCTACCCCGACCTGCTCTCCACCTACGGAGACCGGGGCAACGCCCTGATCCTCGCCCGCCGGGCCCGTCAGCGTGGGATGCCGGTCGAGGTGCTGGAGGTCCGCTCCGACGAGCGGCTGCCCGCGACCGCCGACATCTACCTGGTCGGTGGCGGCGAGGACGGCCCGCAGGCGCTCGGCGCACAGCGGCTGCTGGCCGACGGCGGCCTGCACCGCGCCGTCGCGCAGGGCTCGGTGGTGTTCGGCGTCTGCGCCGGCTACCAACTGCTCGGCACCTCGTTCTTCGCCAAGGGTGTGCAGTGCCGCGGGCTGGAGCTGCTCGACCTGCGGTCCGACCGGGGCGAGAGCCGGGCCGTGGGCGAGCTGGCCGGTGAGATCGACCCCCGGCTGGGCCTGCCCCCGCTGACCGGTTTCGAGAACCACGGCGGCCGCACCCACCTCGGTCCGGAGGTCTCTCCGCTGGCCCGGGTCACCGCCGGGGTGGGCAACGACGGTGCCACCGAGGGCGCGTGGCGCGGCAAGCTGCTGGGCACCTACTCGCACGGGCCGGCGCTGGCTCGCAACCCCGCCCTGGCCGACCTGCTGCTGCGCTGGGCCACCGGCGCACACCAGCTCCCGCCGTTGGACGACACCTGGTCGGACCGGCTCCGCAACGAGCGCCGCTCCGCGGTGGCCGCCGCCCGGGCATGATCCGTGCCGTCCGGCGGCTGCTCCGGCAGCCGTCGGCCGCCCGGTTCGCCCTGCTCGTCCTGCTGATCGGCGGGTGCGGGTTACTGCTGCTGCTGGTGCCCCGGCCGGATCCGGCGCAGTTGCCGCTGGTCGCCGACCGGCTGGGCGACCTCGCCCCGGTGGCGGCGATCCTCGGTGGTGCGCTGCTGCTGGTCGCGCTGGTACCCCGGACCTTCATCACGCTCGCCGCAGGTGCGATCTTCGGCCCGCTGGAGGGCGCCGCGTACGCCCTGGGCGCCGCGCTGGTGGCGGCGGCGATCGGGTTCACGGTCGGCCGGTTGCTCGGTCGGGAGTTCGTGGCCGAACGGGTCCGCGGTCGACTGGCCCGCCTCGACGGCTGGTTCGCCCGGCAGAGCGTGCTCGGTGTGGTCACCGTCCGGTTGCTGCCGATCGCCGGCTTCGGCCTGGTCAGCTACGGCTACGGCACTACCGGCGCCCGGGTGCTGCCGTTCCTGGCCGGCAGCGTGATCGCGTCCGCGCCGACCGCCTTCGGCTACGCGGCGATCGGCGCGGCGGTCAGCTCACCCGGCCACGTCAACTGGTACGCCGCCGCCCCGGCCAGCCTCGGCCTGATCGCCAGCCTGGTGCTCATCCACCAGTGGTGGCGCGCCGAACGCCAGCGCCGTCGGATGCCAGTATGACCGTGCCCGAGCCGACCGACAGCTTTGCCGAGGAGCCACTCACCGGCGGATTCATCGCCGCCGTGGTCCGGGTCGGCGACACGGTACGACGTACCCCGCCCGCCAACCTGGACTTCGTCGGCGCGCTGCTGCGCCACCTGGCCGGGGTGGGCGCGGACCTCGCGCCCCGCCACCTGGGCGTCGACGCCCACGGTCGGCAGATGCTCAGCTACGTCGCCGGGCGGGTGCCGTGGCGGGACCGGGAGGACCCCGAATTCTTCGCCGACCCGGCGCTGGTGCGACTGGGCCAGCTGATCCGGCGGCTGCACGACGCGTGCGCGGACACCGACCTGTCCGGCGACGCCGAGACCGTGTGCCACCGCGACCTGTCCCCGAAGAACACGGTGTACCGGGACTCCCCCGCCGGGCCGCTCCCGGTTGCCTTCCTCGACTGGGACCTGGCCGCGCCAGGCCGGCGGATCGAGGACGTGGCGTTCGCCGGCTGGCACTGGGCGGCGTTGGGTGAGGATGCCGATCCCGCCGAACTGGGCCGACGGTGTCGCGTTCTCTGCGACGCCTACGAGGCGGCGTCGCCGGCACTGGACCGGGGTGAGCTGGTGGACGTGATGCTCGATCAGATCGGGAGCACCTGGCGGGGCATCGACGCCGGTGCCGAGCGGGGCGAGCCGGCCATGCTCCGGCTGCGCGCCTCAGGCGTGGTCGACGGAATACGCCGCTGGCACAACTGGCTGTATACCCATCGCAGTGTCGTAGCGGTGACCGCCTGCCCTCCGCCGGGGCGACAGGTCCACTGACCGTGCCGTTGACCTGCAGTCACCACCGACGGCCAGACCACGGCCTGGGTGTCGCGCGACGAGCACCCTGACCGTCTGGCGACCGGACTGGGCGGCACCGGTCCGCGTGTTCCGGGTGACCCCTCCGCCCGGCTCCGGCTGCCGCTACCTGTTGCCACCAGGCACCAGGCCCCCGACCGTCGACCCCTTCCACACGGTTGCCAGGCCCACGGCCGTCCGGGGATCTGGTGATCTTCCAGTACGAGCCGGTTGTCCGGTGACCGGCGGGGATGCGCCGGAGAGCGTTATGACTCAGAGGCATATTTATGCCTCTGAGTCATAACGCTCAACGCGGTGCCCGCCTCCGTGGACGTCACAGTCGGTATCGCTCGCGCCGGACCGCCCGCTGCCCTGACCGGCAAGGGGTCAGGCGACGACCGAGACCATCCGGCCCTTGACCACGATGACCTTGCGAGGTTCCTTGCCGGCCAGGGTCGCCGCCACCGCGTCCAGGGCCGCCGCGCGGACGCTCTCCTCGGAGGCGTCGGCGGGGACCTCGATGCGGCCACGGACCTTGCCGTTGACCTGCACCGGGTAGGTCACCGTGTCGGCCACCAGCAGCGCCGGGTCGGCGGTCGGGAAGTCCGCGTACGTCAGTGAGGTGTCGTGGCCCAGCTTGCGCCACAGCTCCTCAGCCACGTGCGGGGCGAACGGCGCCACCATCAGCACCAGCGGCTCGGCCACCTCGCGGGGCGTGGCCGACAGTCGGGTCAGCCCGTTGGTCAGCTCGATCAGCTTGGCGATCGCGGTGTTGAACCGGATGCCGTCCATGTCGCCACGGACCCCGTCGATCACCTTGTGCAGCAGCCGGCGGGTCGCCTCGTCGGCCGGGTCCTCGGTGATCCGCAGGGCGCCGGTCTGCTCGTCGACGACGGCCCGCCACACCCGCTGCAGGAACCGGTACGAGCCGACCACCGCCCGGGTCTCCCAGGGGCGGGAGACCTCCAGCGGGCCCATCGACATCTCGTACACCCGGAAGGTGTCCGCGCCGTAGGCGGCGCACATGTCGTCGGGGGTCACCACGTTCTTCAGCGACTTGCCCATCTTGCCGTACTCGCGGTTGACCTCCAGGTCACCCAGGTAGTAGGCGCCGTCGCGCTCGAAGACCTCCTCGGCCTGCACGTAGCTGCCGCGCGCGTCGGTGTACGCGTACGCCTGGATCATGCCCTGGTTGAACAGCTTGCGGAACGGCTCGAACGACGACACGTGCCCCAGGTCGAACAGCACCTTGTGCCAGAACCGCGCGTACAGCAGGTGCAGCACGGCGTGCTCGGCGCCACCGACGTACAGGTCGGTGCCCCCGCAGTCACCGTCGGCGCGCGGGCCCATCCAGTACCGCTCGTTCTCCGCGTCGACGAACCGCTCGCTGTTGGTCGGGTCCAGGTAGCGCAGCTCGTACCAGCAGGAGCCGGCCCACTGCGGCATCACGTTGGTTTCCCGGGTGTAGCGCTTCGGCCCGTCACCCAGGTCCAGTTCGACCTCGACCCAGTCGCGCCGCCGCGACAGCGGGGTCTCCGGGTTGCTGTTGGCGTCGTCGGCGTCGAACGTCTTCGGGGAGAAGTCGTCCACCTCCGGCAGCTCGACAGGCAGCATCTCCTCCGGCAGGGCGATGGCCGCGCCGGTCTCGTCGTAGACGATCGGGAACGGTTCGCCCCAGTAACGCTGCCGGGAGAACAGCCAGTCGCGCAGCCGGTAGGTCACCGCGCCGGCGCCGTGCCCGTTCGCCTCCAGCCAGGCGATGATCGCCGCCTTGGCGTCGGCGACCCCCAGGCCGTTCAGGTCCAGGCCGCGCTCGGGCGCGGCGCTGTTGATCGCCGGACCGTCCCCGGTGTACGCCTTGCCGTCGAAGCCCTCCGCCGGCTGCACGGTACGGACGATGGGCAGCTCGAAGACCTCGGCGAACGCCCAGTCCCGCTCGTCCTGCGCCGGCACCGCCATGATCGCGCCGGTGCCGTAGCCAGCCAGCACGTAGTCGGCGATGAAGATCGGGATCTGCCCGCCGGTGACCGGGTTGGTGGCGTACGCGCCGATGAAGACGCCGGTCTTCTCCTTGGTGTCGGACTGCCGCTCGACGTCGGTCTTGGCGGCTGCCGCCTTGCGGTACGCCTCGACGGCCTCCCGGGGGCTGGCGTGCCCGCCGGTCCAGGCGTCCCTCGTCCCGTCCGGCCAGTTGGCCGGCGCCAGCGTGTCGACCAGCTCGTGCTCGGGCGCCAGCACCATGTAGGTGGCGCCGAAGACGGTGTCCGGACGGGTCGTGAACACCCGCACCGGTGCCGCGCTGGTCGGGAAGTCGATGTGGGCGCCGGTGGAGCGGCCGATCCAGTTGCGCTGCATCAGCTTGATCGGCTCGGGCCAGTCCAGGCTGTCCAGGTCGTCCAGCAGACGGTCACCGTACGCGGTGATCCGCATCATCCACTGCTTCAGGTTGCGCTTGAAGACCGGGAAGTTGCCCCGCTCGGAACGGCCGTCGGCGGTGACCTCCTCGTTGGCCAGCACGGTGCCCAGCCCCGGGCACCAGTTCACCGGCGCCTGCGAGACGTACGCCAGGCGGTGGTCGTCGACGACCTGGCGGCGCTCGGCGACGCTCAGCTCGGCCCAGGCGCGGCCGTCCGGGGTGGGCCGGTTACCGCCCTCGAACTCGGCGATCAGCTCGGCGATCGGACGGGCCCGGCCGGCGTCGCGGTCGTACCAGGAGTTGAAGATCTGCAGGAAGATCCACTGGGTCCAGCGGTAGAAGTCGGTGTCGATGGTGGCCACCGAGCGGCGCTCGTCGTGCGCCAGCCCCAGCCGGCGCAGCTGCGCCTTGTACCGCTCGATGTTCGCGACAGTGGTGGTCCGGGGGTGGGTGCCGGTCTGCACCGCGTACTGCTCGGCGGGCAGGCCGAACGCGTCGAAGCCCATCGCGTGCAGCACGTTGCGGCCGGCCATCCGCTGGTAGCGGGCGTAGCAGTCGGTGCCGATGTAGCCCAGCGGATGGCCGACGTGCAGGCCCGCCCCGGAGGGGTACGGGAACATGTCCAGCACGTACAGCTTCTCCGCGCCAGCGCGTGGGTGGGTCGGGTCGGCCAGCGGGCCGGTCGGGTTCGGTGCGTGGAAGGTGCCCTCGCGCGCCCAGATGTCCTGCCAACGAATCTCGATCTCGTCGGCCAGGGCCGCGGTGTACCGGAACGGGGGAATGTCGCCCGCCGGTGCGGCTGCCTCACTCATCGTCTCTCCTCGCTTCGCTTCGCTTCGTCTCGGCACCACCGGGCCGGGCCGGCGGCGGGCACAAAAAAGCCCCTCGCGCAGGAGGGGCCGCCGTGCTGTCGCTGGGTTCAGCGCATCAGCACGGCCCGGTAAGAAGCAGGAAGACTCCGGCCATGCCCCGCAGTGTACCTCGCCGTGCGGTGCGACGACGTACCGCCGCCAGGTAGGACGCGAGGCGGTCACGCGGCCGCGGCGAACCGGGCGGTGTCGGAGGTGAAACCCCAGCACTGCTGGGAGTTGAAGACCACGGCGTCCTTGCAGTAGGCGGGGCTGGAGGTGGCGGTCGCGTCGGTCAGTAGCACTGTGGCGTAGTCCCGAAAGTACGCGTCCTCGACGGTGGTGCTGACGCACTGGTCGGTGTTGACCCCGCCGAACAGGAGGGTGCGGATGCCCTGGGCGCGCAGCACCTGGTCGAGGTGGGTGGCATGGAAGCCGTTCATCCGGTACTTCTCCACCTGCACGTCCTCGGGACGCACCAGCTCCCGCAACTCGTCCACCAGCGTCGCGCCCCACGATCCCTCGGTCAGCACCGGGCCGTGGTCCAGCTGCTCCCCGATGCCGGCCTGGTCGAGGCGGTGCTTGAACGACCAGAGTGTGGGCGCGCCGAGATTACGCAGGTCAGGGCGGTTGTACCAGTACACCCAGATCACCGGTACGCCGAGCTGGCGGGCCGCCTCCACCGCCCGTACCGCGCCGGGGATCGCCGCCCGGCAGGCCGTGTGGTCCAGCCCGGAGCGGTCGGTCCAGCCGCCCGGAGAACAGAAGTCGTTCTGCAGGTCGAGCAGGACCAGGGCGGTCGCGTCCAGGTCCACCACGACAGGCAGCAACTCGGCCTCGATACAGGCTCGTCGCTCGCCGGCGCCGGTCGCCACGTCGACGTGGTCGGCGTGCAGCCGCCACTGCGCCACCCCACCTCCGAGACGTACGCCGCCGTCGTCGGCCTGCCCGTAGATGTCCCGCTCCCGCCACACGCTGCTCTCCCCCGGTCACGTGGCCGCCGACCGGTCGGCCGTGCGGGCGGGCCACCGGATACCCGCGCGCGGACTGGTCACGCATCTCCCGAAGGGCGGATATTCCGGTGCGTAAGCGGCGGACTACCTGCGGGGGTCGGCGATAACGACAAACATGGTTAGCCTGAGAGACTAGTGAGATTCCTGCGGCAAACGAGGCTCGACGTCGCGAACCCAACGGCGGGTCCAGGTGCTCTCTAGAGAGCTGCCGTGACGGCGACGAGGAGGAGGCCCGTGACACAACAGACCTGGGACGAGGTGGGCGGCCTGTTGCCGCACGACGAGTTCCGCGCCGCCAGCGAGGCCATCGTGGCCAACATCGAGCAGGTCATCGAGGGTAAGACCGCCACCGTGCGGCTCGCCCTGGCCGTCCTGCTCGCCGAGGGTCACCTCCTGATCGAAGACGTCCCGGGTGTCGGCAAGACCAAGCTTGCCAAGGCCCTCGCGCGGTCCATCGACTGCACCGTGCGACGGATCCAGTTCACCCCCGACCTGCTGCCCAGCGACGTCACCGGGGTCAGCGTCTACAACCAGGAGACGCACGACTTCGAGTTCCGCCCCGGCGCCGTGTTCGCCAACCTGGTGGTCGGCGACGAGATCAACCGGGCCTCGCCGAAGACCCAGTCGGCGTTGCTGGAGTGCATGGAGGAGCGGCAGGTCACCGTCGACGGGGTGACGTATCAGCTCCAGACCCCGTTCATGGTGATCGCCACCCAGAACCCGATCGAGATGGAGGGGACCTACCCGCTGCCGGAGGCGCAGCGCGACCGGTTCACCGCCCGCATCGCGATGGGTTACCCGGACTCCAACGCCGAGCTGGCCATGCTCGACGGGCACGGCGCCACCGACCCGCTGCACGAGCTGCGCGCGGTCTCCGACGCGGCCATCGTCCGGCAGTTGATCGCCACCGTCCGGCAGGTGCACGTGGCGGACGCGGTCAAGCAGTACGCGATCGACCTGGTCACCGCCACCCGCGAGGCCCCCGACCTGCGGCTCGGCGCGTCCCCCCGGGCGACCCTGCAACTGTTGCGCACCGCCCGGGCGGTCGCCGCCCTGGAGGGCCGCGACTACGTCCTTCCCGACGATCTGCAGGCCCTGGCGGTGCCGGTGCTCGCCCACCGGATCATCCCGACCGCCGACGCGCAGCTCGCCCGGCGCACCACCGACGCGATCGTCTCCGAGCTGGTGCACCGCCTGCCGCTGCCACACGACCGGCAGCGCAACCCGTACGACACCCGGCCCCCCGCCACCGGCAACGGTCGCGCACCCTACGAGCCACGGAGGCCATGACGTGCGTGCCGGGCTACGCGGGCTGACCACCCGCGGGCGGTCCTTCCTCGCCGCTGCGGTCGCGGCGGCGGTCTCGGCCGGCATCCTCGGCGAGAAGGACCTGCTCCGGGTGGCTGTGCTGTTGGCCATCCTGCCGTTGCTGGCCGCCGCCTACGTCGGGCGGAGCCGCTACAAGCTGGCCTGCAACCGCTCCCTGGACCCGCACCGGGTTCCGGTCGGCGCCAACTCCCGGGTGGTGCTGCGCCTGCAGAACCTCTCCCGGCTGCCGACCGGCACCCTGCTCCTGGAGGACCGGCTGCCCTACGCGCTGGGCAGCCGGCCCCGGGTGGTGTTGGAGCGGCTCGGCGCGCACCAGGCCAGCTCCGTGGCGTACACGGTGCGGGCCGACGTGCGGGGTCGCTACGACGTGGGCCCGCTGGTCGTCCGGATGACCGACCCGTTCGGCCTCTGTGAACTCACCCGCTCCTTCCCCAGCACCGACCACCTGACGGTCATCCCGCAGGTCACCCCGCTGCCGTCGGTCCGGCTCCCCGGGGAGTACGCGGGCAGCGGCGACAGCCGGGCCCGCTCGGTGGCGGTGCACGGCGAGGACGACGCGGCGACCCGGGAGTACCGGCGCGGCGACGACCTGCGCCGGGTGCACTGGAAGTCCACGGCCCGCACCGGTGAGCTGATGGTGCGCCGCGAGGAACAACCCTGGGAGAGCCGGGCCACCGTCGTCCTGGACACCCGGGCGTACGGTCACCGGGGCGAGGGGCCGACGGCCAGTTTCGAGTGGTCGGTCTCGGCCGCCGCGAGCATCGCCGTCCACCTGCGGCAGGCCGGTTACAAGTTGCGCCTGGTCACCGGCTCGGGGGCAGATGTGGACGCCTCGGAGGCCGGCGGGGACGGCGCGCTGCTCGACCACCTCGCGGAGGTCCGACTGGATCAGCGCGCCGAGGTCACCGGCCTCGTGCAGCGGGTCCGCCAACGCGCCGACGGCGGTCTGATCATCGGCCTGTTCGGCACTGTGAGCGTCGCCGAGGCGGAGCTGCTGGCCGGGCTGCGGGGCAACGGTGCCACCTGTGTCGGCTTCCTGCTGAACAGCTCCACCTGGCTCAGCCTGCCGGAGAAGGCGCGGGCCGAGGCGGAGCACGCCCACGCCGCCGCTGTCCTCGCCATGTTGCAGAGTGGTTGGCGGGTGGTCGGCGTCGACCACGGCGGCCGGCTGCCGGCGCTGTGGCCGCAGGTCGGTCGGGGCGCCCAGGGGTTCGCCCTGCGGGCCGCGCTGGCCGAGACGGTCGCCGGCGGTGTGCGATGAACGGAAGGCTCCCCTCATGATCAGCAGTCGGAACATCGGCATGGTGGCGGCCGCTGCCACGCTGTTGGCCGCCGCGCCGCTGTCGGCCATCTTCCAGGGCTGGACGTGGTTGATCGAGTCCATCATCGCGGTCGCCGTGGTGGCCGGGGTGGCCGCGCTGACCCGCCTCGCCCGGGCACCCTTGTGGGGTCAGGTGCTGGGCATGCTGGCCGGCCTGATGCTCGCCCTGACCTGGTTGTTCCCCAGCGGCCAGGAGCTGTTCGCGATCCTGCCCACTCCGGGCACGTTCGCGTACTTCGGCGACCTGCTCGCCGGCTCCATGCAGGACATGCGCTCGTACGGGGTCGAGGTCCCGGACACCGACCCGCTGTTGTTCATCGCCGTGCTCGGCGTCGGCGGGGTCGCCGTGCTGGTGGACGTACTGGCCGTGGGGCTGCGCCGGCCCGCGCTGGCGGGGCTGCCGATGCTCGCCATCTACTCGGTGCCGGTCGCCGTCTACGTGGACAGCGTCCCCGCGGTGCCGTTCGTGGTGGGCGCCGCCGGTTACCTCTGGCTGCTGGTCACCGACAACGTCGACCGGGTGCGCCGCTTCGGGCGCCGGTTCACCGGTGATGGCCGCGACGTCGACGTGTGGGAGGCCTCTCCGCTGGCGTCCGCCGGTCGTCGGCTCGCGGCGGTCGGGGTGGCCCTGGCGGTGGTGCTGCCGCTGGCGGTGCCCGGCATGACCGGCGGGCTGCTCGACTCGCTCAGCCGAGGGCCGGGCAACGGCCCCGGCAACGGGTCCGGCTCGGGCGGCACGTCGGGTCGGATCGACCTGTTCGCCTCGCTCGCCGGCCAGCTCAACCAGTCCCAGGTGGCCGACCTGGTGAAGGTGAAGACGTCCGAGCAGAGCCCGTTCTACCTGCGCTACGCGGTCGCCGACGAGCTGCGCCCCGCTGGTTTCCAGGCGCGCAACCCCAGCGGCCGGTCGGTCAACAAAGACCTGCCGAACCCGGCCGACCGGGCCGGCCCAGGCGTGCAGCAGACCACCTACCAGGCGACCGTCGAGGTCACCAAGAGCCTGAGCATGTCGCTGATGCCGGTGTACGCCGAACCGACCCGCGCCGACGACCTGAGCGACAACTGGCTCTACGACGCCAACCAGCAGGTCGTCTTCTCCAACCGGGAGAACTCCCGCGGTCGGAAGTACTCCTTCGACTACGTCCGCTCGACCTTCACGCCCGATGCGTTGCGGACAGCGAAGCCGCTGCCGACCGAGCACCCCGTACGCCGACAGATGACCGCCACCCCCGGGCCGGTGCCCGAGGTTGAGGAGCTGGTCAAGGGGCTGATCCAGGGCAAGCGCACGGACTACGACCGGGTGCTGTCGATCTACAAGCACTTCTCGGCGGACAACGGGTTCAGCTACCGGTTGAGCACCGAGAGCGGCAGCAGCGGTCAGGACATCGTCAACTTCCTGACCAACAAGGTCGGCTACTGCCAGCAGTACGCCGCCGCGATGGCCTGGCTGGTTCGCTCGGCCGGCATTCCGGCCCGGGTGGCGTTCGGGTTCACCAACGGCAGCAAGCGCGACGGTGACACCTTCACGCTGACCAACCTCAACCTGCACGCGTGGACCGAGGTCTACTTCGACGGGGCGGGTTGGGTGCCGTTCGACGCCACCCCGGCGTACGGGGTGCCCGGCTCCACCCGGTCGGCCTGGGCGCCGGACACTGACGCGCCGGAGGCGCCCAGCCCGGACTCCAGCGCCACGAGCGCCCCGACGGACCCGGGCGCCTCGACGGAGCCGACCAGCCCGGACAACGCCGACCGGGACACCGACGACGGGCTCTCTCTCGGCGGGACGACGCCGAACGAACAGCCACCGGTCTGGCCCTGGTGGGCAGCGGCCCTGGTGGCCCTGCTGGTGCTGCTCGCGGTGCCCGCGCTGCGCCGGATGGCCCTACGCCGCCGACGCAGTGGCCGCGCAGCGAGCGTGGCGATGGCCTCCGCCGCTGTCGACCGCGACAGCGAGCCGGGGGTACGGCCGGTGGTGGTCAGCGCGGACGCCAACCGGGCTCGCGCGGACGCGCACGCCGCCTGGGCGGAGCTGCTCGACACGCTTGTGGACTTCCGGGTCCCGGTCGATCCGACCGAGACGCCCAGGGCGACCGCGGACCGGCTTGTCCGGGACGCCCTCGACGGTGACGACGCGATCGGGTCGGCGCGGCTGCTCGGCCGGGCGGAGGAGCGGGCCCGCTACGCGCGGGATCCGCTGACCGGTGAGCGGTTGCTGCCGGCGCTACGCGCGGTCCGTGCGGCGCTCGCCTCACGGGCGGACCGACGGACCCGCCTGCTCGCCGCCGTCCTGCCGCCCTCGGTGCTGCTGCGTTGGCGCACCACCATGGCCGACAGGTCCAGCCGGATGGTGGCGCTCACTGGGCAGGCCCGGTACCGACTGCTGCGGTGGAACCCTCGACGGCTGCTGGCCGACCGCGCCGCTCGCTGACCGAAACCCGACCCGCCCACTCCGCCACTCATGATCACTTGATGACCGGTAGTTGCCGATAGATCCTCGCGACTGCACACCATCAAGTGATCATGGGTGGCGTGGGGTGGCGACGCCGGGCCGGGCATGGGTGCGGCGGCTCAACGACCCCCAGATCGTGCTCGATCCAGGAAATAGGCCCTTCCCTGGGCACGATGCCACTACATCCAGGACCGAGCACGATCATGCGGAGAGTGGTCCTGCGGAGAGCTGGCAGCCGTGGAAGGGCGCGCGGATACGCCGGAGGTCGCCGGGGCTGTGCCCGGCGACCGCTCGTCGCGGCGTACGGCCCGCCTCAGCGGCGGGACCGGCTCAGCGGTGCCCCTCCGGGCGCTGCCGCCACCTGTCCTCCATGCGGTCCAGCAGTGACGACCGGCGACCGGATCGGCCACCGCGGGGACGACGACGACTCGTCGTGCCGCCCACCACGTGCAGGTCGGGTGACTGCGCCCGCCGGTGCGACTGCACCGCGAACGCGGCCGACGCCAGCATGACGACGAAGCCCGCCACCGCCAGCGGTGGAGTCTTGATCACCGCGCCATAGACCAGTAGAGCCAAGCCAGCGATGATGACGCCGGCGGCGACGAGCAGGCGACGCCGCGCATGGAAGCGCGGATCGCTGGCGCGCACGGCCGAGGCGAATTTGGGGTCCTCGGCAAGCGACCGCTCGATCTGCTCGAACAGCCGCTGCTCGTGCTCCGAGAGCGGCACGGCACTCCTCCCCGGTCACGTTGGTCGGGCCCACTCGGGCCGACAGACCGTGGCAGCCAACCGGCTGCTTACCCGCAAGTCTACGAGGGGGGTCGCGCGTCGGAAAGCGGGACGACCTATGGGCGGGGTGGATTTTCGTTTCGACGGGGATCACGGTCGCCCATCAGACTGGCCGGACCTATGACGGACCGCCCGAAACGGGCAGCGGCGGCGTCCGCGGCAGCTTCCGCTTCGCGCCAGCCACGCTCGGGCGCGCCGAGGGTGAGTTGTCGGGGAGCGCCCTGCGCCGGGGCGAGCCCTTCCACCCGGACACCGACGAGTCGGATCCGCTCGCCCGGGTCCAACGCGGTGTAGAGCGCCCAGACCGTGTCGAACATCTCGCGGGCGGTGTCGGTGGGAACGTCGAGGGTGCGAGATCGGCTGACGGTGCGGAAGTCGGACAGCCGGACCTTGAGTGAGACGGTGCGCCCGACCTGCTCCGAGCCGCGCAATCGGACACCGACCTTCGCGCTGAGCGCGAGCAACGCACGGCGGATCTCCAACGGGTCGGCCACGTCGACGTCGAAGGTCACCTCGGCGCCGATCGACTTGTCGACGTGCTCGGGGCTGACCCCGCGCGGGTCGCGCCCCCAGGCCAACTCGTGCAGGTGGGATGCCGAGGCGGCACCGACGGCTCGGCGGAGCATGCCCACCGGCGCCTCGGCGAGGTCGCCGACGGTGGTCAGGCCGAGCCGGCGTAGCGCCTCGGCGGCGCGCTCCCCCACCCCCCACAGCGCGTCCACCGGCAGCGGGTGCAGGAAGTCGAGGACCTGCCCGGGGGGCACGACCAGCAGGCCGTCCGGCTTGGCCCGGGTGGAGCCCAGCTTGGCCACGAACTTGGTCGGCGCCACCCCGACCGAGCAGGTCAGCGCCTGCTCGTCGGCGACCCGGCGACGGATCAGCCGGGCGATGGTGGCCGGGGAGCCGAAGAGCCGACGGGCGCCGGTCACGTCGAGGAACGCCTCGTCGAGGGAGAGCGGCTCGACCAGCGGCGTGACGTCCCGGAAGATCTGCATGACGGCCCGGGAGGCGGCCGTGTAGGCGGAGAAATCCGGCGGCAGGTAGACCGCGTGGGGGCAGCGGGCCCGGGCCTGACTGGTCGGCATCGCGCTGCGGACGCCGTACCGGCGGGCCTCGTAGCTGGCCGAGCTGACCACCCCGCGCGGGCCGATGCCGCCGACGACCACCGGCCGGCCGCGCAGCTCGGGGCGGCGACGCACCTCGACGGCGGCGAAGAAGGCGTCCATGTCGACGTGCAGGATCGGGCTGGCGGAGTCGTCGGCGTCCGGCCCGAAGCGCGGATCGTCGCCCCGGGGCAACGACTGGCTGCGGCCCATCCCGGCAGGTTAACCCGGAGGTACGACACCACCATCGGCCAGCGGGCCGAACCGTCCCCGGGTCAGCCCCGCACGACCAGCAGCGGCACGGTCAGCTCCGCGGCGGTGTCCGACCCGTGGTAGGCCACCAACTTCGACGCCATCGGCCGCTCGGTGCGACTGGCCATGACCGCGTACGTGTCGTTGCAGATCACCACCACGTCGCCGATCCGGCCCAGGTGCTCCTCGGGCACCGGCCCGAACCAGCCGGTGGCCACCACCTCGTCGCGGGTGCGTACCCGGGCCGTGGCGCCCAGCACCTCCAACCAGGCGGCCCGCACGTCGTCGACCGCGCCCGGCTCGACGTGCAGGTAGCGCACCCGGGCCTCGCCGGCCACCAGCCGCACGCCGGCGCGCAGTCGCGGATCGGTGTCCAGGTCGAAGCGGTGCGCGGCAGGGACGTCGAGCTGCCCGTGGTCGGCGGTCACCAGCAGCGCCGCGTCCGGCGGCAGCCCGTCGACCAGTCGGGCGACCAGGGCGTCCACCTCGGTGGCGGCGACCCGCCAGGGTGCCGAGTCGACGCCGCTGACGTGGCCGTGCCGGTCCAGGTCGGCGTGGTAGCCGGAGACCAGGGTGGGCCCGGTGCCGGCGGCCAGCGCGGCCAGCATGGCGGTGGCCACCGCGTCCCCGCCAGCGGCGCCCCGGAAGTCGCCACCCCGGTTGGCGGCCACTGTCAACCCGCTGCCGCCGAACTCCGGCCGACTCACCACTGTCGTCGTCACGCCGGCGGCGCGGGCCCGCTCCAACTGGGTGGGCACCGGCTGCCAGTGCAGCGGCGACGGATCGGCGGCCCAGTCGGTGTGGGTGAGCACCCGATCGGTGCCGGGCACCCGCACGGTGAAGCCGAGCACGCCGTGCGCGCCCGGCGCGACACCGGTGCCCAGTGACACCAGGCTGGTCGGTGTGGTGGACGGAAAACCGGCGATGAGCGGTCGGGCCACCGTCGCGGCGAGCCCGGCGAGGGTCGGCGCGTACGGCGCCGCGGTCGGCAGCTGGTACCACCCGAGCCCGTCGACGAGCAGAACGGCGATCCGGCGTACCCCGGCCAGCGCGGGCCGGAGCCCGAGCGGGTCGGCTGAGCCGGGCACCCCGAGCACGGCCAGCGCGCTGGGCAGCACGTCGGCGAGGCGGCCGCCGCCGTGGTCCGGCCCGAGGATCTCCAGCGGCGCCGGCCGGCCACCGGGCGCGGCGGTCATGCCGGCCGGCGGGCGAACAGGTGCAGTTGGGCGGCCAGGTCCCGGTACGGCGGTTGGGCGGCCAACGCCCGTTCCAGCTCGACCACGGCGGCGGACTGCCCGTCGGCGACCGCGGCCGGCAGCAGGTCGGCGAGCACGCGTACCCCGTGGATCTCCTCGACCACCAGCCCGGCGGCGCCGAGCAGCGCGGCGGCGCCGGGGGCGTCGTAGCGTCGGCGCAGCGTGTCGCGCGGGCCCGCGGTGCCGGCCGGATCGGCGGCCAGGGTGGTCGCGACGTCCAGGTGCCCGTTCATCGCGCGACCCAGCACGGCGGCGGCTCGGCCGGCCACCAACACACTGGCCGCGCCACCCGGGCGCAGCGCGGTGGCCAGCGCGGTCACCACCGGCGTCGGGTCGTCGACCACCTCCAGGACGGCGTGGCAGAGCACCAGGTCGACGCCGGCCGGCTCGACCAGCCCGGCGAGGGCGTCACCGTCGCCCTGCACCGCGGCGATCCGGTCGGCCACACCGGCCTCGGCGGCGCGGCGGGTGAGCGCGGCGAGCGCGTCGGGGCTGGCGTCGACGACGGTAACCCGATGCCCGGCGCGGGCCAGCGGAACGGCGAAACCGCCGGTGCCGCCGCCCACGTCCAGCACGGTGAGCTCGGCATCGCCGCGCCGGTCCAGCTCGGCGCGGAGCACCGACCAGATCACGGCGGTGCGGGGTGTCAGCGGCGGCTCGGCGAACCGGCCTCGGGTCTGCTCCACCCGGTCGAGCCTAGTCACCCGGTCAGCCCTTGCGGCCGGTGGTG
Source organism: Micromonospora saelicesensis (assembly GCF_900091575.1). Lineage (GTDB taxonomy): Bacteria > Actinomycetota > Actinomycetes > Mycobacteriales > Micromonosporaceae > Micromonospora > Micromonospora saelicesensis. The sequence goes on along the minus strand of NZ_FMCR01000008.1, from coordinate 136,054 downwards.
GCGATGCCCTCGACGAAGTGCCGCTGTGCCAGGAAGAACAGAATGATCATCGGGAGGGTGGCCAGCACACTGCCGGCGAGCACGACCTCCCACTGTTGCTCACCGCCGTAACCGAACCGGTCCAGCACCACCTTGAGACCGCGCGGCAGGGTGTACAGCTGCTCGTTGCGCAGGTAGATGAGCGGCTTGAGCAGATCCGTCCAGCTGGCCTTGAACTCGAAGACGAAGGCGACCAGCAGCGCCGGCCGGATCAGCGGAAAGGCCAGCTTCCAGAACAGCTGCGGGTAGCTCGCTCCGTCCATCCGGGCGGCCTCGAAGTATTCCCGGGGCAGCGAGAGCAGGAACTGTCGCAGCAGGAAGATGTAGAAGGCCGAGCCGAACAGGTTGCCGGCCCAGAGCGGCACCTGGGTGTCGGTCAACCCCAGGTTCGACCAGATCAGGTACGTGGGGATCATGGTGACCGCGAACGGCAACATCATTGTCGCCAGCACCAGCCCGAAGAGCAGGTTGCGGCCGGGGAAGCGGAAGTAGGCGAAGCCGAACGCCACCCAGGCGCTGGAGAGGGTCACCGCGGCGGCGGCGGCCAGCCCGACCACCACACTGTTGCCGAACCAGGTCAGCAGCGGCACGGCCTGCCACGCCTCGGCGTAGTTCTCCGGGGCGAACGGAACGGGCAGGAAACCGGGGGCGAAGACGTACTCGCGGGGGCGCAACGAGGCGCTGACCAGCCAGACGAACGGCAGCATGAAGAGCACAGCGGCGCCGACCAGCGCCGCCACGAACAACACCCGATGCCAGATCGGCCGGCGGGCCGGCTCGGCGGGCGGGCGGCGCGCCGCCGACCGGCCCGGCTGGAGGCCGGGTACCGGTGCGGCGGCGCCCCGTTCGACGGCGGTCGTCACGACTGGTCCCCGGCTGCTGGATCCTCCTCCGCCCGAGACCGTCGGGCGTTGGCCACCGGACCATCGGTGATCTGGTACTCGCGCGGCTCAAGGTGCTGCTCGGGCACCCAACCGTTGGTCAGTCGGGTCCGTCGCGCGTTGGCCACGCCGTTGTGGCCCATCATGCCCGTCACTTGTCTTCTCCCTCGTAGTACACGAACCGGTTGCTGAGTTTCACCTGTATCAGAGTGATGATCAAGATGATCACGAAAAGTAGCCACGCCATCGCCGAGGCGAAGCCCATGTGCAGGAACTGGAACGCCTCCTGGAACAGGTGGATGACGTAGAAACTGGCCGCATCGCTGTTGAACGTGTTCTGGGTCTCCCTGTTGCCGAAGTACATGGTGTAGACCTCGGTGAACATCTGCAGCGACGCGATCGTGTTGACGATCAACGTGAAGAACAGCGCGCCCGAGATCATCGGCAGGGTGACCGACCGGAACCGGGCCCAGGGGCCGGCGCCGTCGATGGCCGCCGCCTCGTACAGGTCGCGGGGCACGTTCTGCAACGCGGCCAGGTAGATGATCACAGTGGAGCCGAGGCTCCACAGGCTCATCAGGATGATGCCGGGCATCACCCAGTGCGGGTCGGTGGTCCAACTCGGACCCGCGATCCCGACCAGGCCCAGGGCGCGGTTGATCAGGCCGTCCTGGGTGTTGAGCAGCAGCAGGAACAGGATCCCGACCGCCACCGCCGGGGTCATCACCGGCAGGTAGAAGACCGTCCGGAAGAAGCCCTGCAACCGGCCGACCCGCTTGAGCAGCAGCGCCAGCCCCAGCGAGATGAGCATCACCAGCGGGACGTGCAGCGCCGTGTAGTAGACCGTGTTGCCGAGACTGCGGGCCACCGCCGGGTCGCTCATCAACTGCCGGTAGTTGTCCAGCCCGGTGTACTCCGGTGGATTGATCACGTCGTACTCGGTGAAGCTCAACCAGAGGCTGGCGAGCATCGGCCCGGCGTAGAAGATCAGGAACCCGATGATCCAGGGCGCCAGGAAGAGGTACGCCCAGCGGGCCTCCCGCCGGGCCAGCGGCGTACGGTGCCGCCGGCCCGGGACGGGAGGGGTGACGGTGGCCATCGTGGGTTACTTCGCGGCCTTGTCGAGCGCCGCGGTGGCCTCCCGCTGCGCTCGCTGCAACGCCTGCGCCGGCTGTTCCTGGCCGGCCAGGACCCGGTTCACCGCGTCGTAGTACGCCTTGTCGAACTCGGCGCCGGCCGGCGAGGCGGGCAGCGCGAACGCGGCGTCCTGCACCGAACGGATGGTCGCCACCGCGTCGTCGAAACGCTTGTTGCCGGTCGGCTGGTACAGCTCGTCGAAGATCTTCTTGTCGGCCTCGGCGTTGGCGGTGTAGACGCCGGTGAACGGCTGGCCGGCGGCCTTGCGCGCATCCACCCGGGCCTTCGCGGCGGCCAGCCAGGTGTCGGTGGCGGTCATCTTCTTGACGAACGCGCACGCGGCGTCCGGGTTCTTCGCGCCCTTGGTGATCACCCAGGCCTGCCCCGCGGACTGGGTCAGCGGCTTGCCCTGCCGGTCCACGAACGGCTTGACCACCAACTCGGCGTTCGGGGAGTTCTTGGCGGCCTGGTTGAGGAACCACTCCTCCATGGGCCACGCCACGATCTGGTTCTTCGACAGCGGGTTCTGGGCGCCGAAGAAGTCGAAGGTGTCCCGGAACGACTTGAAGGCGCCCCAACCACCCTGCTGCTGGATCAGGTTGACCCCGGTGGTCAACGCCTCGATCACCTTGGGATCGTCCAGCTTGGCGGCGCGACCGTCGGCGGAGAGCATGTCGACGCCGTTGGCCTTGGCCCACATTGGCAGGAACTCGGGAATCTTCGGGTCGATGCCGATCCGGCCGAGCCGACCACCGGAGACCGAGGCCAGCTTGGCGTTGAGCGCGGGCAACGCGGCCCAGTCGGCCAGGTTGACCTGGTCGGCGGTGAGTCCGGCCTTCTTGAGCAGCCCCTCGTTGAGGTAGACCACCCGGACGGTGGAGAACTCCGGGATGCCGTAGACGGTGCCGTCCAGGGTGACCTGCTCACGGGCGGCGGGCCGGTACTGCCCCAGGTCGATGTCCTGCTTGTCGACGCACTGGGTCAGCGGCTGGATGGCGCCCCGCTTGGCGTACGTGCCGATCAGCTTGCGGTCCATGTAGACCAGGTCCGGCGGGTTTCCGGAGGCGACCGCGGAGAGGAACTGCTGCTCGTCGAACGCGCCCTCGGTGACCTTCAGCTCGACGTCCGGGTTGTCCCGCTTGAACGCGTCCACCCGGGTGGTGGCGATCTCGTCGGAGAAGCCGAAACCCATGGTGCTGAGCGCACCCTTGGTGGCGGTGCCCCCGCCCCCCTCGTCGTTACCGCCGCCACCGACTCCTCCACAGCCGGTGAGTGCCAGGGTGAGCACCCCGGCGAACGCGGTCGTCCGCAGCTTCCGTGACATGAGGCCCTCCCGAACAGGTCCCGGGCTACCTTGCCCGCGACCTGCACTTCTCCTCGAACGGTGGGGTTCAAACGTGGGAATCCGACGATCAGCGAAAGTCACGGGACGCGGGGCTGACTGGTGGCTCGATGGCGTCCAGCCGGTCGGCGACCAGGTTGGTCACCCCCTCGTGCCGCTGCAACCGCCCCCGGACAACCAGCGCGGCGCTGGTCCGCGCCACCCGCCGGTAGCGCTGCCACAGCCCCGGCGAACAGGTGACGTTCAGCATCCCCGTCTCGTCCTCCAGGTTGAGGAAGGTGACCCCGCCCGCCGTCGCCGGGCGTTGCCGGTGGGTGACGATGCCACCGACCCGGATCCGCTGCCCCGGCTCCACCCGGCCGAGCCGGGCGATCGGCACCGCGCCGAGCACGTCGAGCTGACCCCGGATGAACCGGGCGGGGTGGCTCTCCGGCGACAACCCGGTGGCCCACACGTCGGCGACCAGCCGGTCCACCGCCTCCATCCCGGGCAGCGTGGGCGCCGCCGCACCGGTCACAGTGCCGGGCAGCCGACCCGGCCGGTCCTGGGCCGCCGCACCGGCGGCCCACAGCGCCTGCCGCCGGGTCAGCCCGAAACAGGCGAAGGCGTCCGCGGTGGCCAACGCCTCCAACTGCGCGGCGGTGAGACCGAGCCGCCGGGCCACATCCGGCATGTCCCGGTACGGCCCACCGGCGACCCGTTCGGCCTCGATCCGTTCGGCCACATCGGCACCGAGGGTCCGCACACTGGACAGACCGAGCCGGACGGCGGGGCCGCCCAGCCCCCAGGCGTGCGGCGGCTCCCCCGGCCCGCTGCCCCACCGGGTCTCCGGGGTCGACTCCAGCACCGCCAGAGCCCCGCTGGCGTTGATGTCCGGACGACGGACCTCCACCCCGTGCCGGCGGGCGTCGTCGACCAGGGTCTGCGGCGAGTAGAAACCCATCGGCTGGGCGTTGAGCAGCGCGGCCAGGAACGGCGCGGGGTGGTAACGCTTGAGCCAGGAGCTGGCGTAGACCAGGTAGGCGAAGCTCATCGCGTGGCTCTCCGGGAAGCCGTAGCTGGCGAACGCGGTGAGCTTGCGGTAGACGTCGTCGGCCAGCTCACCGGTGATGCCCCGCTCGGCCATCCCGGCGTAGAGCCGGTCGGCGATCCGGGTCATCCGCTCGACCGACCGTTTGGCGCCCATCGCCCGGCGCAACTGGTCGGCCTCGGCCGCGTCGAAGCCGGCCAGGTCGATGGCGAGCTGCATCAGCTGTTCCTGGAACAGCGGCACACCCAGGGTCTTCTCCAGGGCGTTGCGCATCAGCGGATGCGCGAAGGTCACCGGCTCCTGGCCGTTCTTGCGCCGGATGAACGGGTGCACCGAACCGCCCTGGATCGGGCCGGGGCGGATCAGCGCCACCTCGACCACGAGGTCGTAGAACTCGCGGGGCTTGAGCCGGGGCAGGGTGGCCATCTGGGCCCGGCTCTCCACCTGGAACACCCCGACCGAGTCGGCCCGGCAGAGCATGTCGTAGACCTCCGGGTCGTCCAGGGTCATGTCGCCCAGGTCGAGCCGGGACCCGATCATGTCGTAGCCGTAGTGCAGGGCGGAGAGCATGCCCAGACCGAGCAGGTCGAACTTGACCAGGCCCACCGCGGCGCAGTCGTCCTTGTCCCATTGCAGGACGCTGCGCCCGGGCATCCGCCCCCACTCCACCGGGCAGACCTCGATCACCGGCCGGTCGCAGATCACCATGCCGCCGGAGTGGATGCCCAGGTGCCGTGGGAACGTCTGCAACTCGTTGGCGTACTCCACCACCTGCTCGGGGATGTTCTCGACATCGACCGTGGCGACCGAGCCCCACCTGTCGATCTGCTTGCTCCAGGCGTCCTGCTGCCCCGGCGAGTAGCCGAAGGCCTTGGCCACGTCCCGCACTGCCGACCGGGGCCGGTAGGAGATGACGTTGGCGACCTGGGCGGCGTGCTCCCGGCCGTAGCGGGTGTAGACGTGCTGGATCACCTCCTCCCGGCGGTCGGACTCGATGTCCACGTCGATGTCGGGTGGGCCGTCCCGTTCCGGGGCGAGGAACCGCTCGAAGAGCAGTTGGTGCCGGACCGCGTCCACATTGGTGATCCGCAACGCGTAGCAGACCGCCGAGTTGGCCGCCGAACCCCGACCCTGGCAGTAGATGTCCTGGTCACGGCAGAACGTGACGATGTCGTAGACCACCAGGAAGTAGCCGGGGAAACCCAGCTCCTCGATCATGTTCAGTTCGTGGTCGAGTTGCGCGTACGCCGTCGGGTGCGCCTGCGGCGGCCCGTAGCGCTCGTGCGCCCCGTCAGCGGTCAGCTTCCGCAGCCAGCTCATCTCGGTGTGCCCCGGCGGCACCGGGTACGCCGGTAGCTGCGGCGCGACGAGCTGGAGGTCGAAGGCCAACTCGGCGCCGAACTCGGCGGCCCGCGCCACCGCACCCGGGTACGCGGCGAACCGGGCCGCCATCTCCGCGCCGCTGCGCAGGTGGGCGGTGGCAGCCGCGGGCAACCAGCCGTCGATCTCGTCCAGGCTGCGTCGGGCCCGGACCGCGGCGACGGTGGTGGCCAGCCGACGCCGGCCGGGGCTGGCGTAGTGCACGTTGTTGCTGGCCACCGTCGGCAACCCGGCCGCGGCGGCCAGCTCGGCGAGCGCGTCGTTACGATCGGCGTCGATGGGATGGCCGTGGTCGGTCAGCTCCACGGCCACCGTCTCCGCGCCGAAGAGCGCGGTCAGCCGGTCCAATTCGCGGGCCGCCGCGTCCACCCCCTCGGTGAGCAGCGCCCCCGGCACGTGCCCCTTGCGGCAGCCGGTCAGCACCAGCACATGGTCACGCAGCTCGGCGGCGACCTCCTCCAGGTCCCCGTAATCCGGGCGGCCCTTCTCCCCGCCACGTAGCTGGGCGCGGGCGATGGTGGTGGCCAACCGGGCGTACCCCTCGTGGCCGTGCGCGAGCACCAGCAGGTGCGCGCCGTGCGGGTCGGGCTCGCCGTTCTGCGGGCCGGGCAGGCCGAGGGACAGCTCCGCGCCGAAGATGGTCGGCAGGCCCAGCGTACGAGCCGCCTCGGCGAAGCGGACCACCCCGTAGAAGCCGTCGTGGTCGGTGACGGCGAGCGCGGTGAGCCCCAGCCGGGCCGCCTCCTCGGCCAGCTCCTCCGGGTGGCTGGCGCCGTCGAGGAAGCTGAAGTTGGTGTGCGCGTGCAGCTCCGCGTAGGGCACCACGCCGTCGGGGCGGGTCAGCTCCGGTGGCTGGTACTGCTCGCGGCGGCGGCTCCAGGCCGGGGAGTCGCCGCCATCGGCGTCCACGGCGAGCGGGTCCACCACGTGCAGGTGCCGCTCTTCGCGCGACCGCCCACCGCCCGACCGGCCGGAGCCGCCGCTGGCCCGCCCGGAGAGCACCTGCTCCAGCTCCGACCAGGGCATCTTCGGGTTGTGGAAGCTCATCGAGCATCCGCCTCCGACCTGGGGAGCAGCGGCTCAGTCATAGATCGCCTCCACCAACCACTGCCCGGCCTCGACGGCCAGCAGCAGGGCGGCACCGTCGGCCAGGCTGACCTGGAACCGGGCCCGGCGGCGGGCCTCGGCCGGCGCCCACCACCGCTCGTCCACCGGCCACGGGCCGGCCCAGCCCACGATCTCCGCCGGCTGGCCGGTGCCGACCACCAGCCGAGCCGGTGGGGCGCTCACCGCCAACCGCGCGCTGATCACCACCGGCTCGCCGGCGGCGTCGTGCACAGTCGCCGCGAGCGGAGTGGGCAGCACCACCGCCGGCGCGGGCGCCGGCAGCCGGCCCGGCCACGGCGGAGCCCCGCCTCCACCCCGGCCGGTGGCCGGGTCGGCGCCGGCATCGGCCGGCAGGCCAGGACGGGCGGGGACGCGTTCGTCGCCCCACGGCACCAGTCGCACCTGGTCGGCCGGGGAGCGCCCACCACCGAGCACCGCGGTGACCACCGCTTCCGGGCCGAGGATGCCCTGCACCCGGCTCAACGCCCGGTGCGCGCGTTCCCGCTCCTCGCCGGTCTCCCCCCAGAGGCCGGCCTGCAGACCGGCCTGGGCGATCACCCCGTCCGGGATCAGTCGCAGCCGGATGATGCCGGCCGTCGGTCGGGCCGGTCGGGCACCGGCGCGGCCGTTGCTGCCGGAGAGCCACCCGTCGAGCTGCCAGCGCACCCGGTCGGCGATGGCCGCGGCGGTGAGCAGGCCATCGTGCCGCCACACCCGGTGCAGCTCCTGCCCGTGCTCGGTCACCGCCTCGATGCCGAGCCGGGTGCAGGCCAGCCCGTGCCCGGCCAGCCGTTCGTGCAGCCGCTCGGCCAGCGCCCGGGCCACGAACGCCGCCGCGTCGACCCGGTCGATCGGCTCGTCGTGCTCCGCGGTCACCGTCAGGTCGGCCGGCGGCTGCCGGACGGCGAGTGGGCGGTGGTCCCGCCCGGCGGCCAGCCGGTGGGCCAGCGCACCGTCGAACCCGAACCGGGCCAGCACGTCGCCGGCCGGCAGGGCGGCGAAGTCGCCGAGGGTGCGTACCCCCAGCCGGCGCAGCAGGTCGGCCAGCGCCGACCGGCCGAGCGCCTCGACCGGCAACCCGGCCAGGAACTCCGGTGTCCCGCCCGGTGCCACCACCCGGCCAGCGCGAGCGGCCAACCCGGCCGCGAACACTCCGTCGGCGATGCCGACCTGGCTCTCCACCAGGCACGACTGCGCCACATGCTCGATGATCCGCTCGGCGGCCGCCTCCTCGCCGCCGAGGTAACGGCCCGGCCCCCGGGCGGCCACCGCGCAGGCTCCCGGACGGACCACCTCGACACCGGCGACCAGCTCCTCCACCGCGGCGACCACCGGCTCGAACGCCCGGGCGTCCCGGCCCGGGTCGTACTCCACGACGGTGAGCTGCGGGCAGCGCCCCTGCGCCTCCCGCTTGCGCAGCCCCCGACGCACCCCCTCGGCGCGGGCCCGCTCGGAGCAGGCGACCACCCGATTGGCGTGCAGCACGGCGACCGGGCCGGTCGCCGGCACCCCGTCGACGATCTCGGCGGCGAGCACCGGCCAGTCCGGGCACCACAGCAGCAGCGTGCGTGCCGGCGCGCCGGTCACCCCCGACCGACCAGGGCGAGTGGCACAGCCGATCGGCCCATGGGCGACGGCAGCGTACGAGGGATCACCCGGGTCAGCTCGTCACCCGGGAGCCAGACCTTGATCTCCTTGGGCCGGGCGGCCGCCCCGCGCCCGCGCGCCGAGACGGTGATCTCCCGGCGGCGCAACCGCCCCCGGCCCAGCCCGAGCCCCTCCCAGACTCCTCGGACCACCTGCAACGTCACGTCCGCGCCGTCCCACCGGCCGTACGGGACGAGCACACTGCCGCGCTGCCGGGCCCGGGCGGCCAGCCGGGTGGCGACCGAGGCGGAGACCGAGGCCGGCACGGTGGTGACCACGACGTCCACCCCGTCGATCAGCGCGGCGACCACTGTGGCCCACTCGGGGCCGGGGTTCGGCACCAGGGCCAGCCGGTCCAGGGCGATGCCCAGCTCAGCCGCCGCGCCCGCGCCGAACGTCGGCACCCCGACCACGGCGCACCACGAGCCGGCCCGGGACGCCTCGGCGAGCAGGGCCAGCATCAGCGAGGTGCCACCGCTGCGGCGGGGCTGGCCGGCGGCGACCGCGATGGTGCTGCCCCGGCGCAGGCCCCGGTTGGGCAGCAGACCGGTCAGCTCGGGCACCACTGGCAGCACCCGGTGGCCACCGACCGGGTCGGGTGCGCTCGCCGGACGCACCAGATCGGCCAGCGCGGCGGAACCGACCACCATGCGGCCCGCCATTGGACCAACTCCCCCGTCGTTGCTGTGGATCAGATCAGGACCGGCACGCCGTGCCACCGGCCGCCCGGCTCCCCCCACGGGGCGGCCGGTGGCACGGCGGGATCAGGCGGCGAGGCCGTCCAGGGCCGGTTGGTGGGCCACACCGAGCGCGGTTTCCACCACCGTGACGAACTGTTCGGCAGCGCGGAGCAGGTCGTCGGCCTCCCGGGCGCTGACCACCCGGGGGATGCCGGCCTCGGCGGCGGCGCGCTTGCTGGCCCCTGCGGCGAAGAACCGGGACCACTCGTCGAGCTCCGGAGCGACGGCGCAGAGGAGGACCCAGACGCTGGTGATCCGGTTGCGTCGGCTCGGCGCGGGTCGGGCCCGGGCGGCGAGCAGGGCCGCCGCCGCGCGCAGGGCGGCCAGGTGGGCAGCCGCGTAGCGCAGACCGTCAGGTCGGGTCTGGCCGGCCTCGACCAGCCCACGGCGGGCCAACGTGAGGAGCTGGGCGGGGGTGCGGTGCGGCAGCACGTGCGCCGGCACCGTCGGTGCCTGAGCCGGGTTGGTCGGCATGGGTGTCTCTCCTCCACGTGGCCGAGACGTCACTGCGGCGGCTGATGCCGCCGACGAGACGCCGAGGTCGGGGTGGTGCGGAGGAAGACGCACCGGGTGTGGCCGGCCGGGTGTGGATGCTTCCCCACACCACACCCGGCCGGCGGACCGGCGGGTGCGTCGCCCGCCGCCCGGGGGTCGTGGGCGGCGGGCGACGCTCCTGCCTGTTGGGACCAGGCTCGCGACTGCCCGGAAACCCTGGTGCGGCCCGCGGAGCCGCACCGCCCGGAGGTGGCGCCGCGAAACGCCGCGCTCCGGCTGGTTGGAACGGGCGTTCGAGGCAATCGAACACTCGTTCTAACTGCTGCTGACAGTACACCTCCCCTCCGACGAAAATGCAACGTGTGACGCGCCGAGCGTGCCGGCCGGCTGAACCGGCCACCAGCGGACCGGGAAGAATGGCGGGATGCAGCCACACCCGAACGTACGGGCGGTGCAGGACGCGCTCACCGCCGCCGGCACGCTCGACGGCGCCGGTGAGCCCAGCATGGTCCGTCTGCTGCCCGACGCGGTGCACACCGCCGCAGCGGCCGCCGAGGCGCTCGACGTCGAGGTCGGCCAGATCGCCAACTCACTGATCTTCGACGCGGACGACACACCGCTGCTCGTCCTCACCTCCGGCGCGCACCGGGTCGACACCGCCGGCCTGGCGGCATCGATCGGCGTCACCCGACTGCGCCGGGCCACCCCGGAGTTCGTCCGGGCCCACACCGGGCAGCCGATCGGCGGGGTCGCCCCACTCGGGCACCCGCACCCGCTGCGCACCCTGGTGGACACGGCGCTGGCGGCGTACCCGGAGATCTGGGCCGCGGGTGGCGTACCCCAGGCGGTCTTCCCGACCACCTACCCCGAGCTGTTGCGGGTCACCGCCGGCACCCCGGCCGAGGTGGCGTGAGCGAGCGAAGCGAGCGCACCAGCAGTCCCAGCAACGACGCCGGCGCGGCTCCGGAGCTGGTCACGCTGCACGTGTGGCGGACCTCCCGCGGCGCGCTGCCCCGGGCGCTGACCCGGATGGCGGTGGACCCCCGCCGGTTGCGGGCCCTTCCCGGCGTTCGGTTCGGCAAGCTGCTGGGCACCGGGACCGGCACCGACTTCGGGCCACGGGACGCCGACCTGACCCGGTGGGCGGCGCTGACCGTCTGGGACTCTCCCGCCGCTGCGGCCGGCTTCGACGACTCGCCGGTCGGGCGGGCCTGGGCGCGCATCGCCCACGCCCAGGCGCGCATCGACCTACGCCCGCTGACCAGCCGGGGCGAGTGGTCCGGCCAGCGGCCGTTCGGCGACCCGTCGGGCGGTCGGGTCACCGGCCCGGTGCTGGCACTGACCCGGGCCCGGCTGCGGGCCCGCCGGGCGGCCACCTTCTGGCGGGCGATCCCGCCGGTGGCCGCCGCCCTGCGCGACGCGCCCGGGCTGCTGGCCCGGTTCGGGGTCGGAGAGGCCCCGTTGGGTTGGCAGGGCACGGTGAGCGTGTGGCGCGACCCGACGGACCTGGTGGCGTTCGCGTACCGTCACCCGGAGCATCGGGCGGCGATCATGCGAACCCCCACCGCGGGCTGGTACGCCGAGGAGCTGTTCGCCCGGTTCGAGGTGCGCGACGTGGTCGGCGACCGGTCGGTGCTCGGATGGGTCGCCGACGGCGGCCCGGAAACGGTGAAGGGTGGACGGGCATGAGGTTGGTGCGCTGGACGCCGGACGATCTCGTCCGGCGGCTGGACGACGTGGTGGCCGTCTACGGCGAGGCGATGGGATACCGCACCGACCTGCTGGAGGCTCGGCGCGGTTACATCGCCACCCACGTCCGCCGGCCGGGTTTCCGGGCGGTCGCCAGCCTGACCAGCGAGGGTCACCTCGCCGGCTTCGGCTACGGCTACCTGGGCGCCTCCGGTCAGTGGTGGCACGACCAGGTGCACCGCGCGTTGGACGCCCCGACCCGCACGCGCTGGCTCACCCACTGCTTCGAGGTGGTCGAGCTGCACGTCCGGCCACCAGCGCAGGGGCACGGTCTGGGCGCCGGTCAGCTACGCGCGCTGCTCGGCATGGCGGAGGGCGACACAGTGCTGCTGTCCACCCCGGAGGCCGACGAGCAGACCTCGCGGGCCTGGCGGTTGTACCGACGGTTCGGCTTCGTCGACGTGCTGCGCGACTTCCACTTCCCCGGCGACGAGCGACCGTTCGGCGTACTCGGTCGGGATCTGCCGCTCGAGCCACCGGCGTCATGACCCGGCGGATCTCCTGGACGTTGCTCGCCGTCCTGGTGCTCGCCCAGATCTGCTACCCGCTCACCACCGGCGCCACCCGGGCCGGGCTCACCGTGGCCACCGTCGTCCTCGGTTGGCTGCTCTCGGTCGGCCACGCGCTGCTCAGCCGGGGCCCACGGGTGGCGGCGGCGCTGGTCGCGGTGGCCACCGGCGGCGGGTTCGCGATCGAGGCGATCGGGGTGGCCACCGGCGTGCCGTTCGGCAGCTACGACTACTCCGGAGAGCTGGGCCCCAAGCTGGCCGGCGTGCCGCTGATCATTCCGCTGGCCTGGACCTGGATGGCCTGGCCGGCCTGGCTGGCAGCGGTCCGACTGACCGGCGGCAGGGCCGCAACGGCCAACGGCAGCGGGTCGACAGCCGGCGGCAGCGGGTCGACGGTGGGTCGATGGGTGGGGCGGATCGCGCTGGCCACCGTGGGGCTGGCCGCCTGGGACCTCTTCCTCGACCCGCAGATGGTGGCCGAGGGCTACTGGGTCTGGCGCGACGCCACCCCGGCCCTGCCCGGCCTGGCCGGCATCCCGGTCAGCAACTACCTGGGCTGGCTGCTCTTCGCGGTGCTGATGATGAGCGCGCTGCGCCCGCTGGCCGGGCCGGCCGCCGAGCACACCGACCGGCGGGACCACCCGATGGTCGCGCTCTACCTGTGGACGTACTTCTCCAGCATCCTGGCCCACGCCGTCTTCCTCGACCTGCCCGCCTCGGCGCTCTGGGGCGCCGCCGGCATGTCGGTGACCGCCGTCCCCCTGGCGGTGACCCTCCTGCGTGCCCGCCGGGGCGGTGACTCCGGTCGGGAGGCCCACCAGCCACACCGCCCCGGCGTCGACGCGACCCGATGACCGTCCTGCTCGCCCTGCTCATCGCCGTCGCCGCGTTGACCGGGCACACCTGGCTCAACGCCACCCGGTGGCTGCGCCGACCCACCGACCGGCCCGACGACGTCGACGAGATCGTCACCGTGCTGCTGCCGCTGCGCGACGAGGCCACCCGGGTCACGCCCTGCCTGCGCGCTCTGCTGGCCCAGCGCGGCGTACCCGGGCTGCGCGTCGTGGTCCTCGACGACGGGTCCACCGACGGCACCGCCGACGTGGTCCGCGCGGTGGCCGGCGACGACCCCCGGGTCACGCTGCTCACCGGGGTCGCCCCACCGCAGGGCTGGCTGGGCAAGCCGCACGCCTGCTGGCAGTTGGCCACCCGGGCCGACCCGGACGCCACAGCGCTGGTCTTCGTCGACGCCGACGTGGTGCTCGCCCCGCACGCCGTGGCCGCTGCCGTCACCGAGCTGCGCGCCGCCCGGGCGACGCTGCTGTCGCCGTACCCCCGGATCGTGGTGGCGACGGCCGGGGACCGGTTGGTGCAGCCGCTGTTGCAGTGGCTCTGGCTGACCTTCCTGCCGCTGCGCGCGATGGAGTGCTCGTCGCGGCCGTCGCTGGCCGCGGCGGGCGGGCAGTTCCTGGTGGTGGACCGGGCCGGCTACACCGCCGCCGGCGGGCACGCCGCGGTCGCCGACAAGATCCTGGAGGACGTCGAGCTGGCCCGGGCGGTCAAGCGGGCCGGTGGGCGGATCGCCCTGGCCGACGGCTCCCGGCTGGCCACCTGCCGGATGTACGACAACTGGCCGCAACTGCGCGACGGGTACTCGAAGTCGCTCTGGGCGTCGTTCGGGCACCCGGGCGCGGCGGCAGCAGTGGTGGCGGCGCTGCTGCTGCTCTACACCGCACCACCGCTGATCGCGCTGACGGGTGCGGCGGCCGGCGCACCGAGGGTGGCAGCAGTGGGCCTGGCCGCGTACGTGCTCGGGGTGGCCGGACGGGTGCTCACCGCCCGCGCGACCGGTGGCCGGTGGTGGCCCGACGCGCTCGCACACCCCGTGTCGGTCGTGGTCCTCGGTTGGTTGACCCTGCGGTCGTACCATCTGCGAAAGCGACGCCGCCTGACCTGGCGGGGCCGCCCGGTCAGCTAGGGAGGACGCGGCATGGCGCGGATCGTGGTCGTCGGCGCCGGGGTGGGTGGCCTCGCCACCGCCGCCCGGCTGGCCGCTACCGGGCACCAGGTGACCGTCTTCGAGCGGGCCGACACGGTCGGCGGCAAGCTCGGCCGGTACGCGCACGACACCCCTGCCGGGTCGTTCCACTTCGACACCGGGCCGAGCCTGCTCACCCTGCCCGAGGTCTTCCACGACCTGTTCGAGGCGACCGGGGCGAAGCTCGACGAATACCTGGACCTGGTCCCGCTGGACCCGATCGTCCGGCACGTCTTTCCCGACGGTGGCCCGACCCTGGACTCGTGCGCCGACCCGGCGGAGTTCACCGCCCGGATCGGAGCCGCGTTCGGTGACCGGGCGGCAGCCGACTGGCAGCGGCTGTGGCGCCGGGCGGCGCGGGTGTGGCAGGCCTCCTCACGGGACATCCTGCGTCGTACCGTCGATTCTCCCCGCGACCTCGCGTCGCTGGCCTGGCGCGTCGGCGACCTGGCCGCCATCGCCCCGGGCCGCAGTCTGCGCGGCCTGGGCCGCCGGCACCTGTCCGACCCGCGGCTGCGGATGATGTTGGACCGGTACGCCACCTACACCGGCGCCGACCCACGTCGGGCACCGGCGGCGCTGGTCGCGGTCCCCTACGCCGAGCTGGCCTTCGGCGGCTGGTACCTGCGCGGCGGGCTGGGCACGCTCGCCGACGCGCTGCTGACCCGCTGCCTGGACCTCGGCGTGGTCGTGCAGACCGATGCCACGGTCACCCGGATCGACGCCACCGGCGGCCGGGTGCACGGGGTACGCCTCGCCGGCGTCACCACCCCGGTGCCCGCCGACGTGGTGGTGGCCAACGTGGACGCGCTCACCGTCTACCGTGACCTGCTGCCAAACCCGCGTCGGCTGGCCGGGCTGACCGACCGCAGCCTCGCCGGCTTCGTGCTGCTGCTCGGCGTCTCCGGCAGCACCGGGCTGGCCCACCACAACGTCTTCTTCCCGGACGACTACGACGCCGAGTTCGACGCGGTCTTCGGTGACCCCGGGCGCGGCGTACGGGCCCGGCCGGCGGCCGACCCGGCCGTGTTCGTCACCGTGGCCGACGACCCGATGGTCCGCCCAGCCGGACACGAGGCGTGGTTCGTGCTGGTCAACGCCGCCCGGCAGGGCACCGCGGCGGGCGCGGTCGACTGGCGACGCCCGGGGCTGGCCGACGCGTACGCCGACCGGATCCTGGACGTGCTGGCGCGGCGCGGCGTGGACGTGCGCGACCGGCTGCTGTTCCGCGAGATCCGCACCCCGGCCGACCTGGACGTGGCGACCGGCGCGCCAGGTGGCTCGATCTACGGCACCGCCGGTGGGCTGCTCCGCCCGGCGAACCGGGGCCCGGCGAACGGGCTGTGGCTGGTGGGTGGCTCCACCCACCCGGGCGGCGGGTTGCCGATGGTGACCCTCTCCGCGCAGATCGTCGCCGACGAGATCGGCCCCGCCTGGTAGACCCGGCCTGCTCCAGCCGGTGTCTGTCGCGGTAAGCGTCTCTCAGCCGGCGCCTGTTTCGGTCGGCACCTTTCAGCCGGCGCCTGACTCAGCCGGCGCCTGACTCAGCCGGCGCCTGACTCAGTCGGCGCCTGTTTCGGTTGGCGTCGGACTGGCCCGGTCAGTCGGCGTCGAGCAGGGCTCGGCGGATGCTGGAGAGCAGTTGCCCCAGGCCGAAACCGGCCAGCAGCACCCAGACCGCGGTCGCCATGGTGATGGTGCCGGCGGCCAGGTCCGGCTCGATCAGCCCGGCCAGCCCGGCGACCAGCAAGCCGGCCAGCGCCACCGAGACCCGGGTGGGGCGTTCGCCCACGGTCACCGCACCGATCTCCCGCATGCCGGCGGCGACCGCCCGCGCCCGGACGTACTCGTGCAACCAGGACAGCGCGCCGCCCGCGACGACCAGCGCACCCGGCGCGCCCACCAGCCAGAACGCCAGCAACCACGCCACCTCACCGAGCCGGTCGGCGACCGAGTCGTAGACGTAGCCGAGCCGGGTGGTGCGGCCGGTGGCGACCGCCACCGCACCGTCCACGCTGTCCGCCACGGCGGCGAGCAGCACGAACAGCGCGCCGAGGAAAGGCCCGTCCCCCGGCCGGCCCACCAGCAACGGTACGCAGAAGCAGAGCAGCACCCCGGCCACGGTGACCGCGGTGGGGCTGACCCGCAGTCGACCCAGCACATATCCGACGTGGTACGCGAATCGCAGCCAGGCGCGTACCACCGGCGCCGCGACCCGCGGGTCGAACCCGCCGTGCAACCGCGCCCACGCCGTGGCGTACTGATCCCAGTTCAGCTGTGTGCCCACCACGGATCAACCGTCGTGCCGGGCAACAGGTGTCGCAGACGCAGCGTTCACACGCGGGCGCCGGCCTTCAGGTTCTGCCAGACCTCGCGGGTCGCGGTGGACCGGTTGAGGGTGATGAAGTGGATTCCCGGCACACCCTCGTCCAGCAGTCGGCGGCACATCTCGCTGGCCTGCTCGATGCCGAGCCGGCGGACGGCGTCCGGGTCGTCGGCGACGCGTTCGAAGCGGGCCGCCAACGCCGGTGGGAACGGCGCACCGGACAGCTGCACGGACCGCTCGATGGTGCTGAACTGGGTCACCGGCATCACGCCGGCCAGGATCGGGGTGTCACAGCCGGCAGCGGCCACCCGGTCACGTAGCCGCAGGTAGTCGTCGGCGTCGAAGAACATCTGGGTGACCGCGAACTCCGCGCCGGCCCGACACTTGCGGACGAACTGGGCGGTGTCGCTGGCCACGTCGGGCGAGCGGGGATGCTTGTACGGGAAGGCCGCCACGCCGACGCTGAAGTCACCGGCGTCGCGCACCAGCCGGACCAGGTCCTCGGCGTAGTCCACGCCCTCGGGGTGACGGATCCACTCACCACCCGGGTTGCCCGGGGGGTCACCACGAACGGCCAGCACGTTGCGCACCCCAACCCCGGCGAGCCGGCCGACCACGTGCCGCAGCTCGGCGACGGAGTGGTTGACCGCTGTGAGGTGGGCCATCGGCAGCAGGGTGGTCTCGGTGGCGATCCGCTCGGTCACCGCCACGGTGGTGTCCCGGGTCGAGCCGCCGGCGCCGTACGTGATCGACACGAACGACGGGCGCAGCGACTCCAACTCGCGGATGGCCTGCCAGAGCAGCTGCTCCCCCGCCTCGGTCTTGGGCGGGAAGAACTCGAACGAGAAGGTCGGCTGGCGCTCACGGATGAGCTCCCCGATCGCCGGCTGCGGATTGGGGAGTGTCGAGGGAAGACCGAGCGCCACGACCCGACTCTAGCGGTCGATGGCACCAGGACCCAGGCCCTTCCCACCCTGACGGCCGGGCCGGCCCCCCGCGTCCCGATCCGACGGGCGGGAAGGCGTCGTACCTCCTGGGTAGGAAGGGGTGGTGCGGGAGGGGCGGCGGGGGCGGCCCAGGTGCCCGCGCGGGGGTCAGCAACCGAGCGGTGTCGCTGGTCCCGCCCGTTCAGGGCGGGCCGGTCGGCGCCGCGCCGACGCCCGCCAGGAGGACAGATGATCCCGCCCGCACCGCCGCGCCCCGCGCAGCTCGGGCCGCTGCTGGCTCGCTGCCGACTCGACCGGGGCTGGAGCCAGCAGCGAGCCGCCGCCGAGTTGTGTGCCGCCGCCGGGGTGCCGACGCTGAGTCGGCACGAGATCTCCCGGTGGGAACGACAGCGTCGCGTGCCGGGCGGGTTCTGGCTCGGCTGGCTCGCCGTCGTCCTGGACGTGCCGCTGGTGGTGCTCGCCGAGGCCGCCGCGGCCGCCCGTCGGGCCGGCTCGACGCGGGCCACCGGGCCGGGCCGCGCCGCGGCGGCCGGCCCGCGACCGGCCGGGCGGACGGGTCCCGGCCGCACCGGCGGGACTACGCGTGGCGGTGGAGCACGAGCACGGACGACCGGCTAGCGTCGGGGCGTGACCCACGCTGCTCCCGTGTCCCCCGTCGACCGCGCCGGCCTGCGGCAGCGGGTCGACAAGGCTCTCACCGAGTTCCTGGCCGGCCAACGGGTCCGGCTCGCCGCCGTGGACGACGCGCTGGGTCCGGTGGCCGAGGCGATCGAGGCGTTCGTGCTCGGCGGGGGTAAGCGGCTGCGTCCCGCATTCGCGTACTGGGGGTTCCGGGGGGCCGGCGGGCTGGACGGCGACCAGGTGCTGACCGCCCTGGCCTCACTGGAGTTCGTCCAGGCCAGCGCCCTGATCCACGACGACCTGATGGACCGTTCCGACACCCGTCGCGGCGAGCCCGCCGTACACCGACGGTTCGCCACCCAGCATCGGGAGGCCGGCTGGGGCGGCGACCCGGACGGTTTCGGCGACGCCGCGGCCATCCTGCTCGGCGACCTGTGCCTGGTCTGGTCCGACGAGCTGCTGCACTCCGCCGGCCTGGACCTGTGGTCCCTGGCCCGGGCCCGGCCGGTCTTCGACGAGATGCGCACCGAGGTCACCGTCGGGCAGTACCTCGACGTGCTGACGCAGGTCACCGGGGACACCTCGGTGGAACGGGCCAGCAAGGTCGCCCGGTACAAGTCCGCGAAGTACACCGTCGAGCGTCCGATGCTGCTCGGCGCCGCGCTGGCCGACGCGCCGGAGGACGTACGGACTGCCTACTCGGCGTACGGGCTGCCGCTGGGCGAGGCGTTCCAGCTCCGCGACGACGTGCTGGGGGTCTTCGGCGACCCGGCGCTGACCGGCAAACCGGCCGGGGACGATCTACGCGAGGGCAAGCGCACCTACCTGGTGGCGGCGGCCGTGGAGGCCACCGACGACGCGGGCCGCGAGCTGCTGCTCGGCCGGCTCGGCGACCCGGAGCTGGACGAGCACGGGGTGGCCCGGCTCCGCGAGGTGATCTCGGGAAGCGGGGCGCTGGCCCGTACCGAACAGCGGATCGTCACACTCACCGACGCCGCCCTGGCCGCCCTGACCGCCGTCGACCTCGACACCGAGGCCCGCCAGGCCCTGGTAGACCTGGCCATAGCCGCAACCCGCCGATCCGACTAACCCCTCACCCTGCCCCACCCCCTCCCCCCTCCCGCCCCCGCCCGCTGGCGTTGATCATGAAGTTATTGCCACGACACGCCGAGCGGCCTGGCAATAACTTCATGATCAACCGATGCGGGGGCCGGGGCAGGGGGCCGGGGGCGGGGGTTAGAAGCCTTGGGCTTGGGCTCGGCGTTTCACCTCGCGGGCCTGGTCGCCGGAGAGGGCGGCGGCTGGGGTGGCGCCGGGGAGGGTGTCGTCCGGCTCGTAGAGCCAGCGCAGGACAGCCTCGTCGTCGTAGCCGTTGTCGGCGAGCAGATTGAGCACGCCGGGCAGGTGCTTGAGCACGGTCTGGTTGGCAACCAGGTCCGCTGGGATCCGGCGGACGCCGTCACGGCGGACCGCCAGCAACTCCCGGTCACGGATCATCTGGTGCACCTTGCTGATCGACACGTCGAGGCGTTCGGCGACGTCGGGCAGGGTCAACCAGTCGGCCGGGTCGGTGGGGCCGGCGAGCTCCAGGCCGGGCGCGGCCTGGTCGGGTACGGGTTCGGTCACCCGACCACCCTGCCACGCCGCCGCCGCGACGAGCCACCGGCACCCCGGGCAGCCCATCTGCGTCCTCTTGCCTGATCGCCGCTGACCAGCGAACAATGGGCCGGGAACGCGGCGGGACGGACCGGTTGGGCGTACGGCTGTAGCATCCTGTTCATCCTTCACCCCCTGGACACATAGACTGCCTGCCGATGGACACTCAGGTCGCCGACACGTTGCTGGGCTCGCTGATCGACGGGCGCTACCGCATTCGCGGTCGCGTGGCCCGTGGTGGCATGGCGACCGTGTACACCGCCACCGACGAACGCCTTGAGCGCACCGTCGCTGTCAAGATCATTCATCCGACCCAGGCGAGCGAGGCACGGGCCCGGATCGCCAACTTCGTGGCGCGGTTCACCGACGAGGCGAAGACCATCGCCCGGCTGACCCACCCGAACGTGGTGGCGGTCTACGACCAGGGCACGCACGCCGGCCTGCCGTACCTGGTGATGGAGTACGTCCGTGGCCGCACGCTGCGTGACGTGCTGGCCGAGCGACGCCGGCTCAACCCGGACGAGGCGCTGGCCATCGCCGAGCAGATGCTCGCGGCGATCGCCGCCGCGCACCGGGCCGGTCTCGTGCACCGCGACGTCAAACCGGAGAACGTGCTGGTCGCGGAGGCGCCGACCGGTGGCGTCGCCAACCTGGTCGACAGCGTCGTGAAGGTGGCCGACTTCGGGCTGGCCCGGGCGGTCGAGGCGAGCGCCGACGAGGAGCAGGGCAACCAGCTGATGGCCACCGTGGCGTACGTCGCCCCGGAGCTGGTCACCGAGGGCCGCGCCGATCCGCGCACCGACGTCTACTCGGCCGGCATCGTGCTGTTCGAGATGCTCACCGGCCGGGTGCCGTACGACGGGGACCGCCCGGTGGACGTCGCCTGGCAGCACGTCGACCGGGACGTGCCGGCGCCCTCGACGCTGGTGCCGGGCCTGCCGTCGGTCCTCGACGACCTGGTGCAGCGTGCCACCCGGCGTGATCCGGAAGCGCGGCCCGCAGACGCCGGCGCGTTGTTGACCGAGGTGCAGGTGGCCCGGGACCGTCTGGGCGACGCCAACAGCCACACCGCCGTACTCCGTCCGGTCAGTGACGAACCGTCGCTCTCCCAGCCGACAATGATGGTCGCGACGGTCCAGCCGCCCAACCGCCCCTCGTGGGCACGACTGCCCGAGGGCGCCAGCAGCCAGGGGCCGGGGCGGCGTCGGGCCGCCCCGGAGCCGGCGGAGGGCCTGGGCGCCCGGCTCGCCGCGCTGCGCAGCACGGTGCTGAGCAACCCCCGTGGCCGGCTGGCCGTCGCGGCCGTGGTCGTGACGCTGGGCCTGGTGGCCGCGCTCGGGGGTTGGTGGTTCGGCGTCGGCCGCTACACGGACGCTCCGCAACTGGTGAGCCTGAGCAAGGCGCAGGCGCAGGCGCAGGCCGACCGCACCGGGCTTCTCGTCAAGTACGCTGAGCCGCGCTTCGACGAGAAGGCCCCGAAGGACAGCGTGCTGGAGCAGAACCCGGCGTCCGCTGCCAAGATCGTCAAGGGTGGCACGATCACCCTGACCCTCTCCCTCGGCCCGGAGCGTTTCCCCGTACCGGACGTGATCGGCAAGGAGTTCGAGCTCGCCGAGGCGGACCTGGTCAACGTGAAGCTGGTGGTGGCCAAGGGCACCCCCCGTTACGACGACAGCCTGCCGGCCGGGGTCGTGGTGGACAGCTCCCCCAAGGTGGGCACCGAGGTCAAACCCGGTGCGAAGATCACCCTCATCCTGAGCCGGGGCAGGGCGCCGGTGACGGTGCCGAACCTGGTCGGCAAGAGCCTGACCGACGCCCGGACGACCCTGGCCCAGCTCAACCTGGTGCTGAAGGAGACCTACAAGGACTCCGACAAGCCGAGGGACGAGATCCTCGGCCAGAGCCCGGCCGATGGCGCCGGCGTGGAGAAGGGCACCGAGGTCAAGCTGGACGTCAGCAAGGGGCCACCGCTGGTCGCCATGCCACGGGTGATCGACCTGCCGTGCCAGCAGGCCAAGCAGGCGTTGGAGGGTCAGGGCTTCCCGGTGACGATGGCGATCAACCCGAACGCCGTGGTCCGGATCCAGATTCCGGGCGAAAATTCGCAGGTGGCGCCCGGCACCCCGGTCACACTGACGTGCTTCTGATGCCGACGATCTCCGCGCGGCCGGTGGGCACGCACACTCCGACCTCGGGTGGGCTGGCGAAGGCTGCCCTGCCGTACGCCGACGCGACCGGTGCGCAGGTGGTGCAGGTCTACGTCTCCAACTCGCGAGGCTGGGCACTGCCCAACGGCGACCCGGTGCAGGACGCCCTGTTCCGCGACGGTTGCGCCGAGCGGGGCATTCCCGCGTTCATCCACGCCGCGCTGCTGGTCAACCTCGGCTCGCCCACCCCGGCCACTGTCGAGAAGTCGGGCGAGACGCTTGCGCACGCGCTGCGTCGGGGCGTGGCGATCGGCGCGCGGGGGGTGGTGTTCCACGCGGGCAGTTCGGTGGACGAGGGGCACGCCGAGGCGGCGATGCGACAGGTCCGCGAGGTGTTGCTGCCGCTGCTCGACTGGGCTGCCGACGCTGGCGGGCCGATGCTGCTGGTCGAGCCGAGCGCCGGCGGCGGCCGGTCACTGGCCTCCCGGGTGGAGCAGCTCGGGCCCTACCTGGACGCGGTGGACAGGCACCCCATGCTCGGGGTCTGCTTCGACACCTGCCACGCCTGGGCGGCCGGCCACGACCTGGCGGCCGAGGGCGGTATGACGGCGACCCTGGACACCCTGGTGGCCACCGTCGGCGCGGACCGGCTGCGGCTGGTCCACGCCAACGACTCGAAGGATCTGTGCGGCTCCACCCGGGATCGGCACGAGAACATCGGCAAGGGCAGCATCGGCGAGCCCGCCTTCGCCGAGCTGATGGCGCACCCGGCGACCGCCGGCGTCCCGATCGTCGTGGAAACGCCCAGCGAGAAGCAGTTGGGCCACGCCGCCGACATCGCCACCCTCACCCGCCTGTCCCACCCCTGACCCCCCTCCCCGGCGTCCCCGACACCACCCCGGTGATCATGAAGTTATTGCCATGACACGCCGACACGAGTGGCAATAACTTCATGATCACCGGGGGTGGGGGCCTGAGGGGGGCCTGAGGTGGGGTTTTAGGCGGCGGCGAGGATGCGGGGTAGGGCTGCCAGGGCGCGGTCGATGTCCGCGTCGCTGAGGCCCAGGTGGGTGACCAGGCGGGCGGTACGGGGGCCGAGCACCGAGATCAGTACGCCCTCGGCCCGCGCCGCGGCAGCCAGGGCCCGGGCGTCCAGGGTGTGCTTGGTGAGGTCCAGCGCGACCAGGTTGGTACGGACCGTGGTGGCCAGCACACCGAAGGGCGCGACCGCCTCGGCGAGCAGGGCCGCCTTCGCGTGGTCGTCGGCCAGCCGGTCGATGTGCTGCGCGAGCGCGTACCGACCGGCGGCGGCGAGAATGCCGGCCTGGCGCATGCCCCCGCCCATCCGCTTGCGGATCAGCCGGGCACGTTCGATCTTCTCCGCGCTGCCCACCACCAGCGAACCGACCGGCGCGCCGAGGCCCTTGGAGAGGCACACCGACAGCGTGTCGAAGAGCCGGCCGTACTCGATCAGCGGCACCTGGTCGGCGACGTGCGCGTGCCAGATCCGGGCGCCGTCACAGTGCAGCGCGACGCCCGCCTCGTCAGCGACCCCGCGCAGGTCCCGCAGGGTCGCCAGCGGAATCACCCCGCCGCCGCCGCGATTGTGGGTCTGCTCGACGGCGATCGCGCGGGTGGGGACGGCGAAGTAACCGTCCGGCCGGATCATCCCGGCCACCACCTCCGGGTCGATGTCCGCGCCCACCGCGGGCCAGGTCCGCGAGGAGATCCCGCCGTACGCGGCCGCGGCGCCGATCTCGTACGTGACCACGTGCGCGTCGGCGTCGCAGAGCAATTCCTCGGCGGGCGACACCAGCAGTTGCAGGGCGATCTGGTTCGCCATCGAACCGCTCGGGGCGAACAGCGCCGCCTCGTGCCCGAACAACGCGGCGACCTCGGCCTCCAGCGCGTTGACGCTCGGGTCCTCGCCGTAGACGTCGTCGCCGACCTCAGCGGCGGCCATCGCCTCCCGCATCCCGGCGGTGGGTCGGGTCACCGTGTCGGACCGCAGGTCCACGAACAGATCAGGCACTGTCATCCTTTCAACTGCCGACTGCGGGCTGGCAAGCTCACCCTCGCGTCAGCCATGGTCATCCTCTGACTTGCCGGCTGCGGGCTCGCAAGCTCAGCCACGCAGCATTTCCGCTACGAGGAACGCCAACTCCAACGACTGCTGGGTGTTCAGTCGCGGGTCGCAGGCGGTCTCGTACCGGTCGGGCAGGTCGAGATCCTCGATCCCCTGGGCGCCACCGAGGCACTCGGTGACGTCCTCGCCGGTCAATTCGACGTGCAGGCCGCCGGGGTGGGTGTCCAGCCCCCGGTGCACCTCGAAGTAGCCGAGCACCTCGTCGACGATGCGGTCGAAGTGCCGGGTCTTGTAGCCGTTGGACGACTCGTGCGTGTTGCCGTGCATCGGGTCGCACTGCCAGACCACCTTGGCCCCGGCGGCGGTGACCTTGGCGACGATCGGCGGCAGCGCGTCGCGTACCCGGTGGTTGCCCATCCGGCTGATCAGGGTGAGCCGCCCGGGGATGTTGTCCGGGTTGAGCTTCTCGCACAACTCGATCGCCTCGTCCGGGGAGGTGGTCGGGCCGAGCTTGACCCCGATCGGGTTGGCGATCCGGGAGATGAAGTCGATGTGCGCCCCGCTGATCTGCCGGGTGCGCTCGCCGATCCAGAGGAAGTGCCCGGAGAGCCCGTACGCCCGGCGGTCGGAGACCCGGGTGAGCGCCCGGTCGTACTCCAGGGCCAGGGCCTCGTGGGAGCAGTAGAGCGTGACGGTGCGCAGCGCCTCGTCGTCGGTCATGCCGCAGGCCCGGATGAAGGCCAGCGCCCGGTCGATCTCCCGGGCGATCGCCTCGTAACGCTCCCCCGCCGGGGAGTTCTTCACGAAGCCCTTGTTCCAGTCGTGCACGGCGTGCAGGTCGGCGAGCCCGCCGGCGAGGTACGCCCGGAGCATGTTCATCGCCGCCGCCGAGTTCGCGTACGCGCGGATCATGCGCTGCGGGTCGGCGACGCGGGCGGCCGGATCTGCCTCCAGCGAGTTGATCATGTCGCCGCGGTACGCGGGCAGGCCGCGGGCGTCGGTCGGAAGCGAGCGGGGCTTCGTGTACTGCCCGGCGACCCGGGCGACCTTGACCACCGGCAGCGACGCGCCGTAGGTGAGCACGATCGCCATCTGGAGCAGGGTGCGGGCGTTGGCCAGCAGGTGGCTCTCGGTGTTGTCCACGAATGTCTCGGCGCAGTCACCACCCTGTAGCAGGAACGCCTTGCCCTCGCAGACCAGGGCGAGCTTCTGCCGGAGCTGGTCCACCTCGTAGGGCGCGACGACCGACGGCACGGTGTCGAGGACCTTGCAGACCGCGGCCACGGCAGCCGGGTCGGACCACGGCGGGACCTGCTCGCGGGGCAGCTCCCGCCATCGGTCCAGACCGAGCGCGGCGTCCTCGGCGGAGTCGATGGTCGGTCGGCTGGTCTGCAGGCCCGGGCTGCCCACCGCGGGATGGCTCAGCTGATGCCACTCATGGCGCATGACAGAAAGCGTACGGCGACGGTCGGGGTGGCCGGGCGGCGAGGGTGACGGTTCCGGCAGATGGGAGATCAAACTGCCGGGCGCTGGTCAGGACGCGGGAGTAGGGGCGACGCCGCTCGGCGTCGGGGCGGCCGGCTGACCCGGCGCTTCGCCGGCGATGCACCAGTCGCTTCCGTCCCGGGTGACGGTGAAGACCAGTGGCCGGACGACGGTGCGCTTGCCGACCGCGACCGAGACCGAGACGCGGACCTCCTGCCCGAGCGGACCGGACCGGATGTCCGTGATGGCCGCCTCCGGCACCTGGAAGTGGTCGGCGAAGTCACCGTTGGGGCCGGTGGCGCCCAGGTCGAAGCCGTCGTGCAGCAGAGCGCAGAGCTGGCTGCGGCCGGCGGCGACGTCCTTGGCCGCCATCGCGTCGAGGTACGCCTGCACGCGCTCGCGGGAGCGGGCGGCGGCCTCGTCGGCGGGAGCTCGGGCCGGCTTGGCGGCGGACTTCTCCTCGTCCTCGCCGCCGATCCCGCAGCCGACCAGGGCAACCGGCAGCAGCATCAGCCCGGCGGCGGTCGCCGCCAGCCTGCGGTGGGTCGGGCGCATGATCACCTCCGTCGGCGGTGAGATCGAGACGTGCCGAGCCGCGAGTCTGCCACATCCAGCTGACCGAGCCCAACGGCGGCGGCCCGGTCGACGCTGGGCGTCGACCGGGCCGCTGTGTCACGGGCGGGAAGGGACGGTGCGGGCCCCTTCCCGCCGTGTGGGTGGTGCGTCGGCCCTCGGCTCAGCCGAGACCGCCCTTGATGGCGCCGATGAGCTCGCCGTTGCTCGTGTCACCGGAGAGCTCCCAGAAGAACGCGCCACCGAGGCCCTGGTTGTTCGCGTACGTCATCTTGCCGTTGATGGTCGACGGGGTGTCGTAGCTCCACCAGTTGCTGCCGCACTTGGCGTACGCGGTACCGGCGATCGTGCCGGTGGCCGGGCAGGTGTTCTTGAGGACCTTGTAGTCCTCGATGCCGGCCTCGTAGGTGCCCGGCGCCGCGCCGGTGGCGCTGCCACCCGGAGCGGCCTGGGTGACACCGGTCCAGCCCCGACCGTAGAAGCCGATGCCGAGCAGCAGCTTGTTGGCCGGGACGCCCTTGCTCTTGAGCTTCTGGATCGCCGCGTCGGAGTTGAAGCCCTGCTGCGGGATGCCGGTGTACGAGGTGAGCGGTGAGTGCGGTGCCGTCGGACCCTGGGCGGCGAAGGCGCCGAAGTAGTCGTAGGTCATCGGCATCAGCCAGTTGAGGTTGCCGATGGCGCCGGCGTAGTCGGTGGCGTCGATCTTGCCGCCGTTGCTGCCGTCCGCGGTGATGGCGGCGGTGACCAGGGCGCTGGACCCGAACTTCGACCGCAACGCGCTGATCACGTTCTTGAACGCGTTCGGGCCGCTGGTGTCACAGGTCAGACCGCAGGCGTTGGGGTACTCCCAGTCGACGTCGATGCCGTCGAAGACGTCCGCCCAGCGCGGGTCCTCGACAAGGTTGTAGCAGCTCTCGGCGAACGCGGCCGGGTTCTGCGCGGCCTGGGTGAAGCCGCCGGACCAGGTCCAGCCGCCGAACGACCAGATCACCTTGAGGTGGGGGTTCATCCGCTTGAGCTTGCGCAGCTGGTTGAAGCTGCCGCGCAGCGGCTGGTCCCAGGTGTCGGCGACGCCGTCCACGCTGTCCGCCGCGGTGTACGCCTTCTCGTAGTCGGCGTAGCTGTCGCCGATGGCGCAGCGGCCACCGGTGGTGTTGCCGAAGGCGTACAGGATGTGGGTCAGCTTGGCAGCGGAGCCGCTGGTCTGGATGTTCTTGACGTGGTAATTGCGCCCGTAGACGCCCCACTCGGCGAAGTAGCCGACAACCTTCTTGCCGCCCGGGTTCGGCGGGTTGGTGGTCGGCGGCGGCGTGGTGGGCGGTGGGGTGGTGGGCGGCGTCGTCGTCGGTGGGGTGGTGGTCGGCGGAGTGGTGGTCGGCGGGGTCGTCCCGCCGCCGCACGCGGCACCGTTGATGGTGCAGTTCAGCGGTGCCTTGTAGGCGCCGCTGCCGTTGTAGCCCCAGCTGAACGAAGCGCCGGGGGCGATGCCGCCGGCCCAGCTCTTCTTGACCGCGACGTAGTGGTTGCCGCTGCTGGTGACGTCGGCGTCCCACGCGCTGCTGATGGTGGTGCCCGACGGCAGGTCGAACTCGATGCGCCAGGTGGTGACAGTGGCGCTGGAGCCGTTGGTGACGGTCACCCTCGTCTCGTGACCGGTCCCCCAGTCCTGCGCCTTGGTGAAGGTGGTGGTGACCGTGCCGGCGCCGAACGCGGTGGTGACCGGCACCGCTGCGACGGTCAGGGCGACCACGGCACCGGCCCAGAGGGCCCGGCGGAGCGATCTTTTCATGAGGCGTCTCCCGAACTGTTAGGAAACTTTCCAAAAGAGATGGTGAGACGGTACTCACGGCGTCATCAGTTCGTCAAGATGTCCATGTTTCGATTTCTCCTGGTGCACGGAGTGCGTACGCTGCGCCCACCCCGGGTCGACACCCGGCCGGCGCGTAGCCTCGGCCCATGACCGTCTTCGACATCCCGATCGACGCCCTCAACGGCGGCCCCGCCGACCTGGCCCGCTACCGCGGCAAGGCGTTGCTGGTCGTCAACGTGGCCTCCCGCTGTGGCCTCACCCCGCAGTACGCCGGCCTCCAGACGCTCGCCGACTCCTACGCCGACCAGGGCCTCGTGGTGCTCGGCGTGCCGTGCAACCAGTTCGCCGGGCAGGAGCCGGGAAGCGCCGCCGAGATCAGCGACTTCTGCCAGGTCAACTACGGGGTCACCTTCCCGCTGACCGAGAAGGTCGACGTGAACGGCCCCGACCGGCACCCGCTCTACGCCGCGCTCGTGGGCACCGCGGACGCCGACGGGCACACCGGTGACGTGCGTTGGAACTTCGAGAAGTTCCTGGTGGCCCCGGACGGCTCGGTCGCCGCCCGCTTCGCCCCCACGGTCGAGCCCGGCTCCGACGACCTGCGCACAGCCATCGAAAAGACCCTCCCCACCCCCTGACACCCCCGGGGGTACTCCACGGCGCCGCCTTGATCACGCTCGAACATGGATGTGGTGGCCTCCCGACTCTCGGATGCCACTACATCCAGGATCCAGCGTGATCGTGCCGGGTCGACGCCGCAGGGACGGCCGGCGGTCCGGCACCCGCGCGAGCCGCTCGTCACCGGAGAGTGGCACGTCCCGGGAGAGCCGGTCGGCGACCCGCATGGGCAGTACGTTGTGCAGGACGGGCTCGTGGCGCCACCCAGGCACCCGCCGGGACGGCGAACGTCGCGAGCAGCCGGAGCAGCCGCCCGGCGGACAAAGCGAATAACCCACCAGCCTGGTCGGGAATGCGTCGCGGGTGGACGGAGTTGGGAACGAGCATGACAACTGTGGGACTGATCGGCAGTGGCAACATCGGCGGCACCGTGGCCCGGCTGGCCGTCGACGCCGGCTACGACGTGGTGCTGAGCAACTCGCGGGGCCCGGAGACCCTCACCGACCTGGTGGAGACCCTGGGCGAGCACGCCAGCGCCGGCACCACGCAGGACGCGGCGCAGGTCGGCGACCTGGTGGTGGTCAGTGTGCCGCTGAAGGCGTACCGCGCGGTGCCCGTGGAACCGCTGGCCGGCAAGGTCGTCATCGACACCAACAACTACTACCCGCAGCGCGATGGCACCTTCCCGGAGCTGGACTCCGGCGAGACCACCAGCAGCGAGTTGCTCCAGCGACACCTGCCGGACTCGCGGGTGGTCAAGGTCTTCAACAACATCTACTTCAAGGGTCTGGCCGCGCTCCCCCGGCCGACCGGCGCGGCCGACCGCAGCGCCCTCGCGATCGCCGGTGACGACGCCGCCGCGAAGGCTGAGGTGACCGCCTTCCTGGACCGGATCGGCTACGACACGGTGGACGTCGGCCCGCTGGCCGAGGGGTGGCGCTACCAGCCGGACACCCCGGCGTACGGCACGCTCTACTCCGCCAGCCCGACCGACTGGGAGCACCCGGCCCCGGGCGACACCGCGAAGCTGCGCGCCGCCCTGGCCGCCGCCACCCGCTGAGCAACGCCAGCCGCCGCCCTGCCGCGATCGCCTACCGGGTGGTCGTACGGAGGGCGGCGGCGAGTTCGTCGTCGTAGCTGGCGAACGGCCGCCCGTCCGCGGCGTACGCGACGAGCCGACCGTGGGCCATCGTCGCCGACCGGAACGAGAAGGTACGCGAACCCGGGTACGCGGCGAGCAGCGGAATGGCCCGGGGTGCTCCGCCCGGTGCGGAGTAGTACTCCAGGCGGGTCACCTGCGGGGAGACCACGCCGTTGACCCGGACCTTGGTCTTCTCGGCGCGGGTGCCGAAGGTGACCGGCGCATCGGTGGCGTATTCGGCGCACTCGGCCGGACCACGACAGACGAAGAAGTATCGCGGGTTGACCACGTCGTCGAGGGTGTACGCCTTGAAGGTGGGGTCGGCGCCGGCCGGCAGCGGCTGCACGGCGAAGAACGCGACGGCCACCGTGGCCGTGACGCCCACCCGCAGCCAGGCACGGCCGGCGGCCGGTCGTCTGCTCGTGCGCTGGGCGGCGACGGCGACACCGCCGAAGCCGACGAGGCACAGGAGGCACACCCCGACGGCACGGGCGTTCTCGAAGAGGAACTGCACCCCCGGCCGCGACGAGACCGGGCTGAGCACCGCGCCCAACGAGACGACCATGGCGGCGAGCAGTGCCGCGCCGGCGGCCCGCTGGGTGACACCGGACGCGCCGATCAGCAGCATCGCGGCGAGCACCGGCCACACCTGGTGGTGGGTCCAGGAAACCGGGGACGCGGCCACTGTGGCGCAACCGACGAGCACGGCGGCGTGCCCGGGACGGGCCTGCCGCGTCAGCTGCCGGGCCCGGAGCAGCGCCGCCACGCAGATCAGTGCCACCAGGGCGGCCCAGAGCACTGGCAGCGCCGTCTCGTCGACGCCGACGCGCAGCAACATTCCGTGCAGGGACTGGTTGCCCAACGAGGACAGATTGCCGATGCGCGAAGTCTGTCGCACGGTCTCGGTCCAGTAGGACCAACTCTCCCGGGGCAGCACGATCGCGGCGAGCCCCGCGCAGGCCACGAACGCGACCGCCGACCGGCCGGCGTCACGGTAGCGCCCGACGGCGAGGAAGTAGACCACGAACAGCAGCGGGGTGAGCTTGATCGCCGCGGCCACCCCGACCAGCGTCCCGCGCAGCCGCGGTGGGACGACGCCCAGCCCGTCGAGCAGGGCCATCAACACGATGAAGATGCTGACCTGCCCGAAGCGTAGGTTGCTCTGCACCGGCGCGGAGAGCATCAGCACGGTGGCCGCCAGCGCCACGACGAGCGGGCGCCGGGACTGTCGGGTGGTCAGCGCGACACCCACCGACCCGGCGATGGCGACGACCGCCGCGCACGTCGCCACCAGCCAGATCCCCTGGAGTACGCCCTCGCTGACGGCGGTGATCGGCCACAGCACGAGAGCGGCGAACGGCGGATAGGTGAACGGGCCGTCGTTCTCCGCCACATACCCGTACAGCGGCTTGCCGGCGCGCAGGTCGGACAGCGCACCGTAGTAGATGTGCAGGTCGGAGAGGCGATCCGGACGGCGCAGAACGAGCACACAGGACACCAGCGCGACGACGACGAAGGCCGCCCACGCCAGCGCCACCCGGCGATCCCGCATCGCCCGAGAATAGGCGACCGTCCTGGTCCGTGCGGACCCCGTAACGGCAGACGCGGGGCTTCGGCCGGGTCAGGTCGTGGGGGCGGGCGACGGCTCGTCGGCGACGCGGGCCACCCGGCGTGCCAGTTCGGCGCGCAGTCGGTGGACGTCCGGCGTGGTGGCGATCAGCGACACGTGGATCTCGTGCGGGCTCCGCCTTCGGGCCCTGTTCCAGAGGCCGACCCGGCCCCAGTCCCAGCGGTTTAGAACCGGCCGGGTCCGGTCCGGATCGGCGATGTCGACGACCAGGGTCGGGCTGATCCGGCCCCGCACCTCGGCGCGGTTGAGGTCGGGCCAGTCGACCTGAACCGTCCCGTCACCAGGCAGGGTCAGTTCGAGGAAGTCGCGGGTCAACCGAAGCGGCAGCCCGCCCTGGCCTCGCAGTTGCACGGGGAATCGGACCGCCGCCAGCACGAGTATCGGCCCGTGCGGAAGCGGGTTGTACCAGGCATTGCCGAACGCGACGCTGAGCAACGCGAAGGCCGGCAGGACCACAAGTGCCGCGCCGGCCACCCGGGCCAGCACCCGGCTGCGGGACCGCCGGAACCGGATCTCCCCTGCATCGACCTCCGCCACCATTGCTGCCCAGTTGCCACTCGTGAGCGAGCGCAAACGCCCGGGCCAGCTCCACGTCTGCCCTCGGAAGAACGGATGCCGCGGGTCAGGTGTCGATTCGTAGCCTCAGCGAATGGGGACGACGGGCACACCGGCGTACGACGCCCACGCGGACTGGTACGAGGGCTTCATCTCCGGCGGTGGCGACTATCTGCGGCGGGTGCACGCGACGGTGGCGGACCTGCTCGGCGCGGGCGAGGGGCCCTGCCTCGACATCTGCTGCGGTACCGGCGCGCACGCCTCGGTGCCGGCGGGTCTGGGTTGGACGCCGGTGGGCGTGGACCTGTCCGGCGGGCAGTTGCGGCACGCGCGAGGGCGGTTGCCGGTGCTCCGGGGTGACGCGGGCGTCCTGCCGGTCGCCGACGCGTCGCTGCCGGCCGCGATGTGCGTGCTGGCCAGCACCGACCTGCCCGATTACCCGGCGGTGCTGCGCGAGGTCGCCCGGGTGCTGCGCCCCGGCGGACGTTTCGTGCACCTGGGTGTGCACCCGTGTTTCGTGGGCGCGTTCGCCGACTGGAGTCAGTATCCGCGTGTCGTCGTCGACGCGCGGTACGCCGACCGGTCGCGCAGCTTCGACAGTTGGAACGCCAGCGGCGTGCGGGTACGGGTGGGTGCCTGGCATCTCCCCCTCGCCGATCTGATCAACGCAACCGTGGGCGTCGGTTTGCGGCTGGTCCGGGTCGTCGAGGCGGGCCCGGGCGGAGTCCCGGACCTGTTCGGCCTCCTCGCCCTGCGCGATCGATAGCGACAGCCGGCAGAAACATCGCTGTGGCAACTTGCGTCGCAGTCCTGTTCACGGGACCCTGTTCTCTGGGTTGCCGCCCGCTCACCGAACGTGTCCCCCGGAGGCGATATGCACACGCTCCGTACCGTGCCCCGCCGGCTGCTGGCCGGCTCCGGCGCGCTCCTGCTCGGCACCGCCCTCGCCACCGCCGCCATTCCGGTTCCGGCGAACGCCGCGACCGGCGCGGACACCGTCGGATACGTCCGGCTCGCGCACCTGTCCCCGGACACCCCTGCGGTGGACGTCTACCTTGCCGCACCGGGCGCGGCGAAGCCGCAGGTCTTCCCCGGGGTCGGTTACGGCGTGGTCTCCGACTACCTCGAACTCGCCCCGGGCCGGTACGCGGTGGCCATGCGCGAGGCCGGCGCCCCCGCCAGCGACCCCCCGGTGCTCACCACCGAGGTCGCGGTGACCAGCGGCGACGCCTTCACGGTGGCCGGTGTCGGTCGGCACGCCGACCTCGGCCTGCGGGTGCTCAACGACGATCTCAGTGCCCCCACCGACGGCCGCGCCAAGGTGCGGGTCATCCAGGCGTCGGTGCGGACCCCGGTGCTCGACGTGGCCGCCGCCGACGGTCCGATGATCGCCAACGGGGTGCAGTTCGCCACCACCACCGACTACCAGCAGGTCGAGCCGGGCAGTTGGCGGCTGAAGCTGACCGGTGCCGGCGGGCCGAGCACCGACGCCGAGGTGCGGCTCACCGGCGGCGCGGTCTACTCGCTGCTGGTGCTCGACGCGAAACAGGGCGGGCTCACCGCCGAGCTGCGCCGCGACGCCGAGGGCGGCACCGTCGTCCCGGCCGGCGGGGTGGACACCGGCGCCGGTGGCACCGCCGGGGCCGGGCTCGACGCGTACCCCCTGGTGGCCGGCGGTCTGGCCGCGGCGGCCGGCGCGGTGGCCCTGCTGCTCTGGCGTCGGCGGCGGCGCACCACCTGGTGAGCGCCGGGCCGGACCCGTCGATCCGGCGGCACCGTGACCGCCGGATACCGCTGGCCGCGCTGGTCGCGGCCGGCGCTGCGGTCTGCCTGGCCGCCGGCACCGGGGTCGGGCTGGCCACCACCGGCCCGCCACCACCGGTGGCGAGCTGGCACCCCGGCTGCGGCGACGACTGCCCGTCGGCGGCCGCCGCGCCCACGCCACACGGTCCACCCACGCGGGTACGCGTTCCGCGCATCGACGTCGACTCACCGCTCACCGTGCTGGGTCTGGACCGCACCGGCGCGTTGATTCCGCCGACCGACTTCCACACCGCTGGCTGGTACGGCGGTGGCCCGGCCCCGGGCGACACCGGTCCGGCCGTACTCGCCGGGCACCTGGACTCACGACGCGGCCCGGCGGTCTTCGCCCGGCTCGGCGAGCTACGGCCCGGCGACCTGGTGGAGGTGTGGCGCGGCGGGCAGCGGTTGCCGTTCCGGGTGACCGGGTCGCTTCGTACCCGCAAGGAGCAGTTTCCGACCGCAGTGGTCTACGGCCCGACGCCCGGGGCGGAGCTGCGCCTGGTCACCTGCGGGGGCGACTTCGACCGGCGGCGTGGCCACTACCTCGACAACGTGGTGGTGTTCGCGGTGACCGAGGCCCCCGACCCGATCCTGCCGACGTCCGCGGCAGGCTGAGTCGGCGCGGGGGGTCAGAGGGGGCGGCGGCCGGCGAAGCCGCACTCGGCCCGGTGGTACCAGCGCACGTCGGAGTCGCCCTCCAGCCAGCACCAGAGCACGGCGCGGCCAGCCCGCTCGCCGGGAAAGTCGAGCAGCACCGGGGCGATGCCCTTGACCTGGATGTCGTGCTGGTGCAGCTCGTCGACGACGGCGTGCAGCCGGGCTTCCAGCGCCTTGACCTCGGCCAGCCCGCCGAGCGCGCTCACGCCGTGGTCGGCCAGGTCGACGCGCAACTCGGCCAGGTCGGCCCGGACCCGGATCAACTCGTCGACGCGTGGTTGCAGGGTGGCCACCAGGTGCCGGGCCTGGGCAAGTGTGAACACCGGGCCAGTATGCGGCACGCACCGCCCCGCGACGCGCCCCGACCGCTCAGTCGGCCTGTGCCGCCAGCTCGCGGGCGCGATCCCGGGCGGCCTCCAGCGCGGCGAGCAGCGCCGCGCGTACGCCGTGCTTCTCCAGCTCACGAATCGCGGAGATGGTGGTGCCGGCCGGCGAGGTGACCGCCTCGCGCAGCTTGACCGGGTGCTCGCCGGAGTCGCGCAGCATCACCGCCGACCCGATCGCGGTCTGCACGATCAACTCGTGCGCCACCTGACGGGGCAGCCCGAGCAGGATCCCCGCGTCGATCATGGCTTCGACCAGCAGGTAGAAGTAGGCCGGGCCGGAGCCGGAGAGCGCGGTGACCGCGTCCTGCTGCGACTCGGGCACCCGGATCGTCTGGCCGAGCGGCTTGAACATCTCCTCGGCCAGCGTGAGGTGCGCACCGGTGGCGTGCGCGCCGGCGGAGATCGCGGTCATCGCCTCGTCGACCAGCGCCGGGGTGTTGGTCATCACCCGCACCACCGGGGTGCCCTCGGGCAACCGGCGGCTGAAGAAGCTGGTGGGCAGACCGGCGCAGAGCGAGATGACGAGCTTGTCGGCCGGCACCTTGGGGCCGATCTCGTCGAGGAGCGCGGCGGCGTCCTGCGGCTTGACCGAGACCGCGAGCACGGCGGCCTCGTCCACCGCGGTCAGGTTGTCGACCACCCGTACGCCGTACCGGGCGGTCAACTCCTCGGCGCGAGCGGGTCGGCGGGCGGTGGCCAGCAGCCGGTCCACCGGCCATCCCGAGCGCAGCAGCCCGGAGAGCATCAGCTCACCGATCTTGCCCGCGCCGATCACCGCGACCGTGTGCACTCCGGCTGACATGTCGGCCCGTACCCCCTCGAATTGGGTCGCGGCGCGGCGGACCCGCAGGCCCGCCGCGCCGCCGACGATCGATCAGCTGCCGAAGAAGACCTCGGCCTCGGCGTACCGCTCCAGCGGCACGGTCTTCAGCTCGCGGGTGGCCTCGGCGAGGGGCACCCGGACGATGTCGGTGCTCTGCATCGCGACCATCTTGCCCCAGTCGCCGTCGTTGACGGCGTCGATGGCCTGCAGGCCCAGGCGGGTGGCGAGCACCCGGTCGAAGGCGGTCGGGGTGCCACCGCGCTGGATGTGGCCCAGCACCACGGTGCGGGCCTCCTTGCCGGTCTTGGCCTCCAGCTGCTCGGCGAGCCACTGGCCGATGCCGCCGAGGCGGACGTGGCCGAACGAGTCGAGCTCCTGGTTGGCAAGGACCATCTGGCCGTCGAGCGGCTGGGCGCCCTCGGCGACCACGACGATCGGGGCGTACTGGTGCTGGAAGCGCTTCTCGACGTAGCCGGCCACCTGGTCGACGTCGAACTGACGCTCGGGCAGCAGGATCACGTTGGCGCCGCCGGCCAGGCCGGCGTGCAGGGCGATCCAGCCGGCGTGCCGGCCCATCACCTCGACGACCAGGGTGCGGTGGTGGCTCTCCGCGGTGGTGTGCAGCCGGTCGATGGCCTCCATCGCGATGTTGACCGCGGTGTCGAAGCCGAAGGTGTAGTCGGTGGCGCCGAGGTCGTTGTCGATCGTCTTCGGCACGCCGACGACGTGCACGCCCAGCTCGTAGAGCTTGGTGGCCACGCCGAGGGTGTCCTCGCCGCCGATCGCGATCAGCGCGTCCACGCCCTGGGCGGCAAGGTTGTCCTTGATCCGCTCGACGCCGTTCTCGATCTTGAACGGGTTGGTACGGGACGAGCCGAGGATGGTGCCGCCGCGGGGCAGGATGCCGCGAACGTCGGCGATGTCCAGCGGGCGGGACAGACCCTCGAGCGGGCCCTTCCAGCCGTCCCGGAAGCCCACGAACTCGTGACCGTAAGTGGCGACGCCCTTGCGGACCACCGCCCGGATGACCGCGTTGAGACCGGGGCAGTCGCCGCCGCCGGTGAGCACGCCGATACGCATGATCCGCTCATCCTCCTGGAGCATCAGGTAAAGCCCGATATGCCCCAGGGTATGTGTCAGGTCAGACCATCGGCGCCGTTGCCGGCCCGGGGCGGGCCGTCACTGCGAACTGTAGTCGGCCCGCCAGTACGACGACAGCGCGCCCCGGGCACCCACCCCCGGTCAGTAGGTCACCTCGTGGTTCTCGCCGGCCGTCGGTGGCCGGCCGGTGACCGCGGCCCTCGCGTAGTCGAGCAGGTTCACCACAGTGCTGTTCGGCGAGTCCCAGTACTCGGCCGAGCTGGCGTGCACCTTGATCAGCGTGAGACCGGAGGTGTCCAGCCCGTCGGGGAACCACGCCTTGAGCAGCGGGTTCCACAGCTGCTCGGCCCGGGCCCGGTCGAACCCCTCGGTGGCGGTGCCGGAGATCGACACCCACGCGTTGTGCTTCTGATCGGAGAAGGCGACGTTGACCTCCGGATTCACCCGGATCTGGCGGACCTTCGCCGAGTCGGCGTAGGCGAAGAACCACAGCTCGCCGTCGAACTCGGCCTCCTGGAGCCCCATCGGTCGACTCACCTGCCGCCCGTCCAGGGCAGTCGTGGTGAGCATGCAGATCCGCGCGGCCCGGGCCAGGCCGGTGACCCGGGCGCGTGCCTCCGCGGCGCTGCTCGGCTGGTCGCTCATGGCAATCTCCCTCGGCTCGGCTGGTCGAACCGTTGCCCGGGACAGAACCGGTCAAACCTACGGTGGAGCGGCCACCACTCAGCGGGCGGTCATCGCCCGCCAGCGGGCCAGATTGTGCCGGGCATCGACCAGAGCATCGTGCCGGGCCGCGTCCGCGTCCGGCAGGGGCGGCCGGCCCCGGTCGTCCCAGAGCTGCCGCAGCTCCTTGGTGTAGCGGGGAATCTCCCGGGGCAGCGCCGGCATCGCACCCCAGAGCTGGGCGAGCACCACGTGGTCGTACGCGGCGAACCAGGCCCACAGCTCCAGCTGCTCCCCCGGCCGGTCCCGGATCGGCTCCATCAGGAAGTCGTACAGGTCGTCGCGGATGCGCTCACGCGAGCGCCAGGCCCGGTCCGCCGGGGAGGGCAGCTTGTCCAGCACGTTGCGTCGGACCCAGGGCACGGCGCGGGAGTCGTCGAACTCGGTGGAGACCGCGTAGAACTCGCGGCCGTACTCGTCGACGACACCGATCGAGACGAGGTCGACGGTCGTGCCGTCCTCGATGAACTCGCAGTCGTAGAAGTAGCGGTAGACCATTCCGGGCATCCTCGCCCACTGCCGTACGGCCGCGCCCGGCGGGGCCCGTCCGGAGGCCGACCGAGCCACGATGACACCTCGTGAACGGCACGTCGCAGCTCGTGACGGTCACGGAAGTGCTTCGAGGGGTGTACAGCAAGCGACCGGACCGTCATGATCTGATGTGTACCGCTACCGGACGCCGAATCGGTGTCAGTTCACCTTGTCGGGGCCCATCAGGTTCGCCCGGTGAGCGAGTTGTGGTCCATGACCGGGGGAGGGGTTGGGCCGTGGAGGTTCGCCTGCCGGAGCCGGGTGACGCGCTCACGGGTGTCGAGATGTTCGCCGGGCTGGAGCCCGAGGTGCGGCAGCGTGTCATCGCCGCCGCCGTTCCACGCACCTACCGCAAGGGCCAACTGCTCTTCGTGGAGAACGACCCCGGCGAGTCCCTGATCGTGCTGCGCCGCGGCGCCGTGGCGGTCTTTCGCACCGCACCCACCGGCGAGCGGGCCGTGCTGTCGGTTATCCGTCCACCGGACGTGCTCGGCGAGGTCTCCCTGCTCGACGCGTCCACCCGGTCCGCCTCGGCGGAGGCCATCGAGGACTGCGCGGCGCTCGCGCTCTCTCGTGGCGCGTTCATGGAGTTGGTGCACTCCAACCCCCGCATCCTGGACGCCGTGATGCGCTCACTGGGCGGGCTGATCCGCCGGCTCACCGAGCAGAACGCCGACCACGTCTTCCTCGACCTGCCCGGTCGGGTGGCCAAGACGCTGGTGCGGTTGGCCGGCGAGAGCCAGGCACCGATGATCACGATCGAGCTCAACCAGAGTCAACTGGCCGAGATGGCCGGTGGTTCCCGGCAGAGCGTCAACCAGGCGATCGGCTCGTTCGCCAGCCGTGGCTGGCTGCGCACCGAGGGCCGCCGGATCGTGGTGACCGACGTGGCCGCGCTGCGCCGCCGCGCCGGCATGGCCGACCGCTGACCGACCGGCCCGTGCCGGCCTCGTCCCCCACCTGACCTCCGGTGTGGACGTCCGTCGCCGGTCGCCGATCGGCCCACCCGCACCCACGGCTGATGCCGGCCGCCACTGGCAACCGGCATCAGCGAACATGCAGGACAGACGAGTGCGGCCGGTGGGCCGATGGCCCGCCGACCGCACTCGGGCGATCAGTTCTCCGTGCTGTCGGCCGGCGGCGCACCCGGCCCCGGCCCGATCTTCTTCGGATCGGTCGGCTTACCAGCCGTGGACGTGCTCGACGAGGTGGTCGTGGTCTCCCCCGACCCGCCCGACTGACCCTCAGGCTCTTCCACCATGCCCTGCTCCTCCAGTTCGGCGAGAGTGACCGCATCGACGTCGATCGTGTCGCCCGGCGCCCACAGCGTGCCACCCGGATCGGTCCACGAGGCGGACAGTCGTACCTGCACGGCACTCTCCCTGACATGAAACTTCCTGGTACGGAACACTAACCCCGACCGATCGATGCCGTTGCCCGTCCGCACGTCGGGTACCCGACTGGCCGACCGGCCGCGATACTGGCCTCTCTTGCCCACGGAGCTGAACATCGACCTCAAGTGTGGACACTGCGCACGCGCGGCCGGGCCGGACGACCGCTTCTGCGGCGGGTGTGGCCAGCCGCTCGGGGTCAACTGTGCGCACTGCGGGCACGCCAACAGCACCGAGGTCAACTTCTGCACCAGCTGCGGTCAACCGCTGCGGGACCACGCAGTCGCGGTGCAGGAGGACCGGCGTCAGGTCAGCGTGCTCTTCGTCGACATCGTGGACTTCACCAGCTACGCGGAGCGGGCCGACCCGGAGCAGGCCCGCAGCCTGCAGCAGACCTACTTCGCCACGGTGCGCCGGATCGTGCACCAGTACGGCGGGGTGGTCGAGAAGTACATCGGCGACGCGGCGATGGCGCTGTTCGGCGCGCCGGTGGCCACCGACAACGACGCGTTGCGGTGCGTCCGCGCCGGCCTGGAGCTGCAACGGAACCTGGCCCGCCAGCCCGCCGGTCCGCAGCCGCCGCTGAGCTTCCGGGTCGGCATCGCGACCGGCGAGGCCCTGGTCGACCTCTCCGCCACCCGCGACGGTGGGCAGGCCTTCGTGACCGGAGACGTGGTCAACACGGCCTCCCGCCTACAAGGCTTCGCCCCACCGGGCGGTGTCGTCGTCGACGAGAGCACCTGGTCGGCCACCCGACACGAGATGGAGTACGCCGACCAGCCACCGGTCACCCTGCGCGGCCGGTCCGCGGTGAGCCGGATCTGGCTGGCCGTCCAGGTGCGACCACATCGGGACCCGCGCGGCGCCGAGCTGACTCCGATGGTGGACCGGGAACACGAGCGCGGCCTGCTGGTCAACGCGCTGCACCGGATGGTGACCGAGCGGACCTCCCAGTTGGTGACGGTGTTCGGCCCGGCCGGTGTGGGCAAGAGCCGGCTGCTGCGGGAGCTGGCCCGGCACGCCGGCAGCCTGCCCGGCCCACCGATCACCTGGCTCGTCGGGCAGTGCCCGCCGTTCGGCGAGAACGTCACCTGGGCAGCGCTGTCGGACATCGTGAAGACCTGGGTGGGCGTGCCGGAGGTCGACGGCCCAGTCGCGCTGCGCGAGCGGCTGCGGGCCCGGCTGGGGCAACTCGCCGACCCGCACGCAACCCGGTTGGCCGAGGCGCTCGGGCCGCTGATCGGTGTACCCGGCGAACGGCTCACCCCCGGCGAGACCGAGGCCGCCTGGCGGCGGTTCCTGCTCGCCCTGGCGACCGCCGGCCCGACCGTGCTGGTCTTCGAGGACATGCACTGGGCGGATCAGGCGATGCTCGCCTTCGTCGAGCAGTTGGGCGCGTCAGCGCGCGGCGTACCGCTGCTGGTCGTCGCAACCGCCCGGCCGGAGCTGCGGGAACGGCACCCGGCCTGGACCGGCACGATCAGTGGCGCGATGTCCATCTCGGTGCCGCCGATGCACGACACCGACATCGACACGCTCTACTCGCTGCTCCTCGGGCAGGCGACGCTGCCGTCCAGCTCGCGTACCCCGCTGATCGAGTTCGCCGACGGCAACCCGCTCTACGCCCAGGAGTACGCCCGGATGCTGCTGGACGGCGGCCTGCTCGACGCCGTCGGTTCGGCCGCCCGCCCCGACCTCGACGGTGGCGCGGAGATGCCCCGCACCGTGCAGGCGGTCATCGCCAACCGGCTCGACCTGCTGGACCCGGCCGACCGGGCGGTGCTCCAGGCCGCCGCCGTGGTCGGCGTGGTGTTCTGGGCCGCGCCGGTGGCGATGGCGTTGGGTCGGCCGGTGGAGTGGGTGGAGCGTGCGCTGGACCGCCTGCAACGTCGCGACCTGGTGTACGAGCAGAGCACGTCGACGATGCCCGGTCAGTCCGAGTACCGGTTCCGGCACATCCTGGTGCGCGACGTCTGCTACCAGCGGCTGCCCAGGGCCGAACGGGTGCTGCGCCACCAACGCACCGCCGACTGGATGGCACAGCTCACCGACGGCCGGCAGTACGACCTGGCCGAGGTGCTGGCCAACCATCGCTGGGCGGCCCACGAGATCGCCCGGACGGTCGGGCTGGACACCGCCCCCTACGCCCCGTCGGCGCGGGCCGCGCTGCACCGGGCGGCCCGCCGCGCGTACGAGCTGCACGCGCTGGACACC
Organism: Micromonospora saelicesensis; assembly: GCF_900091575.1. Taxonomy (GTDB): domain Bacteria; phylum Actinomycetota; class Actinomycetes; order Mycobacteriales; family Micromonosporaceae; genus Micromonospora; species Micromonospora saelicesensis. The sequence continues at coordinate 94,736 of NZ_FMCR01000008.1, read as the reverse complement.
GCCGCCGCGCTGGTCGGCCGGGCGCTGGCCCTGGACGTCGGGCCGGACCCGGCGCTGGAGCTGTTCGACGCCGAGCTGGCGTTCTATCGGGACGGGGACGCCTTCCTGGTGGCGGGGGGCACGGACACCCTCACCCGGCTGGCCGAGCGGCTCACCACGAGCGGCGACCGGACGGGGGCGGCGCGCGCCTGGACGCTGCTCGCCACCGCCGCCTGGAGTCGGGCCGACCGGTCGGCGACCCTGCACTGCCTGGACCAGGCGATCGGCATCTACGGCGACCTACCGGACAGCCAGGAGAAGGCGAGCGCCCTGCTGGAGCTGGCCCGCGTGCACATGCTCAACGCGGAAACCGAGCCGGCGTGCACCGCAGCGCGGGCGGCAGCGTCCCTCGCCGAGCGGCTCCAGCTGCGCGAGGTCCAGGCCAACGCGCGGATCACCCTGGCCGTGGCGCGCTACCTGGCCGGCTCCGCCTCGGCGTTCCCTGAGTTGGCGGAGGTGACCGAGCACTGCCGGGTGGAGCGGCTGACCAGTCGGCGCCGGGCGGTGCAGAACCTGGCCTGGGCGTTGCAGGAGGAGGGCGACCTGGCCGGCTCGGCCCGGTTGGTCGACGAGCAGCTCACCCTCGACCTGGGCGGCGAGCACAGCCTGGCCACCAGCTTCGCCGACCAGTGGGCGCGGTCGTACTACGCGGCTGACTGGACGGCGGCGCTGGAGATGGCGGCGGAGTCGACCCGACGGCCGACCTCCGAGTGGGATCTGCACATCGTGGCGGTCTCGGGTTGGATGCGCGGGCTGGCCGGAGCCGAGCTGGTCGGCCCCGACCGGCCCGACGAAACTGCGGGGCCGGCCGCGAGGGGTGGGGATCTGGTCGAGCAGGCGCTGGTCGCGGCGCGGCGCACCGGCTTCCACCGGGTGCTGCGCTCCACCCTGGCGCACGCCGCCCTCTGCCGGGCGGTGCAGGGCCGCCGTGACGAGGCGATGGCGCTGCTCACCGAGCTGGACGAGGACTGGCAACGGACCCGGATGATTCCGTTCGCGGAGTGGGTGCCGGCCGTCGGGCACGTCGCCGGGGTGCTCGGCGCGGACGCGGCCCGGCTGGTCCGGCAACTGCTCGACCGGGCGCCCCGGATGACCCCGTGGGCTCACGCGGCCGGTCAGGTCGCCGACGCCACGTTGGCCCGGCACGCCGGGGACGCCTCGACCGCGGCGAACCTGCTGCGCTCGGCGGCGGAGAGCTACGCCCGGATGACCGACGTGACCGACGAGATCATCACGCTGGCGCTGGCCATCGGCCCGCTGGCCGAGACCGACCCACCCGCCGCCGCGGCGACCCGCGCCCGCCTGCACGACTTCGCCACCCGTCACCACGCTCCCGCCCTGCTCCACCTGCCCTGACCGCCGACCGGGCCGGCCCGGCGGTGGCTCAGGCGGCCAGCGGCGTCGGTACGGGCTGCTTGAGCTTCTGGGCGTAGACGTCCACGTACTCCCGACCGGAGAGCTCCATCAACTCGTACATGATCTCGTCGGTGACCGCGCGCTCGACGAACCGGTCGCCGACCAGCCCGGCGTAGCGGGCGAAATCCAGCGGCGCCCCGAACCGGATCTTCACTCGGTCGATCTTGGGAATGAGCTTGCCCGGCGGCTGGATCTCGTCGGCGTTGAGCATCGCCACCGGCACCACCACCGCGCCGCTCTCCAGGGCGAGCCGGGCCACACCGGTCTTGCCCCGGTAGAGCCTCCCGTCCGGGGAGCGGGTGCCCTCGGGGTAGATGCCGGCCACTCCCCCGGCCCGCAGCACCTGCAACTGGGTGTCCAGGGCGGCGCGCGCGGCCCGGCCACCGGAGCGGTCCACCGGAATCGTGCCGGTGCCGACGAAGAACATCTTGGTCAGCCAGCCCTTGATCCCCTTGCCGGTGAAGTACTCGGCCTTGGCGACGAAGGTGACCTTCCGGGCGGTGATCAACGGTGTGAAGATCGAGTCGGAGAAGGAGAGGTGGTTGCTCGCCAGGATCACCGGGCCGGTCGCCGGCACGTTGTGCAGGCCCTCCACCTGCGGGCGGAAGATCAGCTTGAGCAGCGGACCGAGGATGACGTACTTCAGCAGCCAGTAGAGCACCGGCGTCCTTTCCCGTGGTGTGCCCGCGACAGCGCCAGCCGTCGTCGCCGACGAGCCTACGAAGCGAGCGCTCTCACCACAACGGACGACGTTCGGGGGCCGAGGCATCGCCGTCCGCGATCACCGAGATCGCACTTGTCGCGCAAGAACGGACAAAGGAGCCGCGCCGCGACCTGCGGGAGCAGCCGTGACTTTGGAAGACGCGACACAACGCACTCCCGGAACCATGCCCTGACGTGTCACGATTCAGAGCACGGCGTGCGGACGGGCGCCGAAGGGCAGCGGCGGCCGCGCCGGCAGGCGCGTTAAGGGGGATGTCCGGGTGTCAGCGGGTGGGGCCCGCCGGGGACGGCGGGACAACGGGCTCGACGCGAACGAGTACGCCGTCGTCGGCGACGTCGATCCGCGCGTCGGTGAGCACCTGCTCGACGTGCTGGCCGCCGGCGGGATCGCCGCCTACCTCCAGCCCTCCGCCGACCTCAACCCGGTCACCCGCACCACCACCGTGCCGGCCCGCCCGGTCGACCGGCTCTACGTCGACCGCTCGCACCTGACCACCGCCCGGGACTACCTGACCCAGCTCGCCGACGAGACCGCTCCGGAGCAGCCACCCGCTCGCGACGAACCGGACATCGACGCCGAGTGGGCGCGGATCGTGGCGGGCTTCCACACCACCTCCACGCCCGGTGACCGCCCGTGGCCGGCCTCGGAGGACGTGGACGAGCGGGACAACCGGGACGAGTCGACCTCCGGACCGCTGACCCGCTCCGGCACCGACGAACCCGGTCCGACCGCCACCGACGTTCGCCGGCTGCCGTCCGCGACGGACATCTCCGGGATCTCCGTGGGGCGCGGCACCCGACCGGACGAGCCGTCGCTGCTGGACGGGTTGGACACCTTCGGCGCCGACCTGCCCGACGACGAGGACGACGAGGGTTACCACCCGCCGCCACCGCCGCCGCTGCCGCGGGTCAGCAAGTACGCGGTGATCGGCGTGCTCGGAGTGGTCGTCGGGTTCGTGCTGTTCCTCTTCCCGTGGCTGCTCCCGATCGACCGCTCCGCGGTCACGCTGTTCGGGTTCACCGGCATCCTGGCCGGTTTCGTCACTCTCATCTGGCGACTGCGCCCCGGCGATGAGGACGAGGACGACCCGGACAACGGCGCCGTCGTCTGAAGGCCGGCCCGCATCCCGGGACAGCAGCGCCCCGCCGGGGGCGTAACAGTGGTGTAACTTACTGTCAGTAGGAATACCGCTGAACGTCACTTCCCCCGCTGACTGACCGGTTTTTCCTTGCTCGCGGCGGTCAGTCCTCTGCTGATCGGAATGCCCGAGATGCGACAGAGTTCTCTCGTGGTGGTGGCCAACCGCCTCCCCATCGACGACAATCAGGCCCCCGACGGGGCCTGCGAGTGGCGGCGCAGCCCGGGCGGGCTGGTCAGCGCACTGCACCCGCTCCTGCGGCACACACCAGCTACCTGGGTCGGCTGGGCCGGTGGCACCGGGCCGGCCCCCGCCCTGCCGGACGTGGACGGCGTGCGGATGCACACCGTCGCGCTCAGCTCGGAAGACCTGCGCGACCACTACGAGGGGTTCGCCAACGCCACCCTCTGGCCGCTCTACCACGACTCCGTGGAGCAACCGCAACACCACCGCCGCTGGTGGGAGGCGTACCAGCGGGTCAACCAGCGCTTCGCCGAGGCGACCGCGGAGGTGGCCGAGCCGGGCGGGGTGGTCTGGGTGCAGGACTACCACCTGCAACTGGTCCCCGGCCTGCTGCGCGCGCTCCGCCCCGACCTGCGCATCGGGTTCTTCCTGCACGTGCCATTCCCGCCGCCGGAGCTGTTCATGCAACTGCCCCGCCGGGCCGAGCTGCTGCGCGGCATGCTCGGCGCCGACCTGGTCGGCTTCCAGCGGGTGCAGGCCGCGCACAACTTCGCCCAGTTGGTGACCCGGGTGCTGGAGCTGCCGGCCACCGACCGGCGGATCGGCATCGACGACAGGGTCGTCCGCATCGGCGCCTTCCCGGTCTCCATCGACACCGCCGAGATGGCCGCGCTCGCCGACCGCCCGGACGTGGCCGCCCGGGCCCACCGGCTCCGTCAGGACCTCGGCGATCCCCGGCAGGTCGTCCTCAGCGTGGACCGGATGGACTACACCAAGGGCATCGAGCAGCGCCTCAAGGCGTACAGCGAGTTGCTCGCCAGCGGCGACGTCAAGGTCCGCGACACGGTGCTGGTGCAGGTCGCCATGCCGAGCCGGGAACGCGTCGGCCAGTACCAGATCCTGCGCGAGCGCATCGAACGCGAGGTCGGCCGGATCAACGGCGAGTTCGGCCGGGTCGGTGAGCCGGCGATCCACTACCTCACCCAGCCCTTCGACCGGGCCGAGCTGGCCGCGCTCTACCGGGTCGCCGACGTGATGGCGGTGACCCCGTTGCGCGACGGAATGAACCTGGTCGCCAAGGAGTACGTGGCCGCCCGGGTCGACGACACTGGCGCACTGCTGCTCAGCGAGTTCGCCGGCACCGCCGCCGAGCTGTCCCAGGCGTACCTGGTCAACCCGCACGACCTGGAAGGGCTCAAGCAGGGCCTGCGCGCGGCGCTGCGGGCCGACCCGGCCGACACCATCCAGCGGATGCGGGCCATGCGCGCCCACCTGCACCAGCACGACATCCGGGCCTGGGCCCGCTCCTACCTGCGCGCCCTGGACGAGGGCGGCGGCCTGATCAGTCGCCTGACCAGCACCGACACCGTCTCCGACGGCGCTGCTCGGGTGCCCCGGCCGGCCACCCCGGCCGGCAGCCCGGGTGTCCACCAGGCCGGCGGCTGACCGCCGGCGGCCTGGCTGCTCAGTGCGCCACCGGCTCCTTCTCCAGCCAGTCCAGGATCGCGTCGATCGGCTCCGCCCACCGCGCGTCCAGCATCAGGTCGTGGCCCATCCCGGGAAAGAGCAGCGGGGCCGACCCGTACCGGCGGGCCACCCGGGTCAACGTCGACGCCGGCACCACCCGGTCGTCCGGGCTGCCCAGCACCAACACCGGGGGCGCGCCCACTGCCGGTTCGGCCTCCGGCTCACCCAGCAGCGCCCACTGCGCCCGCCGACCCGCCCGACCGAGGCGTCCGACATACCGCCGGGCCTCCTCGTCGGGCAACTCGCGGCTGAACAACTGCCCCCGGTTGAGCCGCAACGGCCCGCCGAACACCGCCGGCAACGTGCCCGCGGGGTTGCGGCGCAACGCCGCGCCCAGCACTCCCCAGCCGCCGAAGACCGGCGCCACCAGCACCGCGCCCCGCGCCGGGTAGCGGGCCAACGCGTGCGCCACCACCAGGGCCCCGGCGCCGTGCCCCACCAGCACCGCCTGCCGCGGCAGGCTCGCGGCCACCTGGACCACGTCGTGGGCGTACGCCCGCAGCGTCGCCTCCGGCGCCGGCTCGCTGCCACCGTGCCCGCGCAGGCTCACCGCGTACGCCGGGAACCCCCGCGACGCCACGTGACCCAACCAGTGCTCGGCGAACGCCCACGCGCCGTGCCCGAAGCCGGGTACGAACAGCAGCGGCGGACGCCCCTCCTCCAGCTCGGGGACCGCGCTGAGCACCTCCCGCCGGGCCGGCCGGACCGGCCGGGACCACTCCCGGCCCCGCATGATCCGCAGCTCACTACTCGCGCTCACCGTGCCAGCCTTTCGTTCGCGACTGCGGGGCTCGCAAGCTCACTCCTCGCGCTCACTTGCCCTCCAGCTCGACCAGGGCGCGTTGGATGGCGCGCAGATAGTCGGCGTGCCCGACCTCGAACCAGTGCCGGCTGCTGTCCTTGACCGGCCCGGAGTACCGCTCCCCCGCCCGGTCGCGCACCCGCTGCGCGAACGCCGTGGCCCGTTCCGGCCGGTCCCGACGGGCCTGTAGCAGCCGGGCGAAGAGCACCGTCTGCCAGTGCGACAGGGTGAACAGCCCGGAGTCCGGTTGCAGCAGGCCGGCGACGGCCAGTGTCGGATGCCCCGGGGTGAACGCGTTGAGCCACAGCGTGGGCCGGCCCGCGCCCGCGCTGTCGCCGAAAACCGACGCGTCGAGGAACTCGAAGCGCGGCAGGTAACCGGTGGCGAAGACGACCACCTCGGGGTCGATCTCGCGCCCGTCGGCCAACTCCACGGCGTACGGGTGGAACCGGGCGACGTCCGGCACCGGGCCGATCCCGCCGTGGCCCACGTAGTAGACGAGCTGACTGTTCGCGATCGGGTGCGTCTCGTACACCCGGTGGTCAGGCTTGGGCAGCCCGAAGCGGGTCAGGTCGCCGACGGTCAGCCGCAGCGTCCAGTGGTAGAGCCACTGCCGTACCCGCAGCGGCACCCGCAGCGCCAACAGGCTGTCGTTGACCTGGTCGGCGGGGCGACCGAGCACGTACTTCGGCGCGTACCAGTAGCCCCGGCGGGTGGAGTGCCAGCAGCGCGACGCCTGCTGGGCGGCCTCGACGGCGATGTCGCAGCCGGTGTTGCCGGCGCCGACCACCAGCACCCGCTTGCCGCGCAGCTGCGCCGGGTCCTTGTAGGACGAGGCGTGCATGATCTCGCCGCGGAACTGTTCGAGGCCCTCGTAGCGGGGCAGCTTCGGCGACCAGTTGTGGCCGTTGGCGATCACCACGGCGGCGTACCGGGCGGTGCGCTCGGGGCCGTACCCGCCGGTGGAGCGGGTGGTCACGTCCCACCGGTCCCCCTCGACGGGCTCGACCCGGATCACCTCGGTGCCGAACCAGATGTGCGATCGCAGGTCGAAGTGGTCGGCGTACCGCTCGAAGTAGGACAGCAGCTGACTGTGGTGCGGGTAGTCCGGCCAGGAGTCCGGCATCGGGAAGTCGGGGAACTGGGTGAACGGCTTCGACGAGATCAGGTGGGTGCTGGCGTACACCGGGCTGCGGTCGTGCCGCCAGTTCCAGGCGCCGCCGACGCCTGTCTCCCGCTCGTAGCAGTCCACGCCGAACCCGTGCTCACGCAGGTTCTTGATGGCCGTCAGGCCGCTGGCCCCGGCCCCGATGACGCAGACGGTGTCGCCCCGGTCGGAGACCGGGCGGCCGTCGCTGTTCGCCGCGGGCGAGGTCGCCTCCGGGTCGGGCCGGCCGTGGTCGGTGGAGGTGGACACCGGGGACATCTCCTTTTGGTACGGCAGGCGTGCCGGTCGCCGCGAAATCCTCTCCACAACCGGGCCGGATGTCCAGTCCTGGGCCGGACGTGCCGACGGTCGAGCCGGGGTCGGGGGTCAGTCGGTGGCGGGCAGCAGCAGGTCGACCAGGACCGGGAAGTGGTCGCTGGCCCGACGGGTCTGCGGGGTGTCCACCACGTCGTAGTCGACCACCGTGATCCGCGGGTCGACGAAGAGCGCGTCGATGCGTCGGCGCGGGTCGGCGCAGGAGTAGGTGAGCCGCTCGGCCCGGTCGGCCGCCACCGCCGCGTCGGTCAACCCCCGCGACACGGTGGCCCAGGCCGGCCCGTCCGGCCCCTCGTTGAGGTCCGCCCCGGCCAGCACCGGGCTGGTCGCCGCGTCCAGGCCACGCTTGAACTCGGTGGCCTGGGAGGGCCGCTCGGCCGGGTCGGTGGACAGGTGCGAGCCGGCGAGGGTGAACCGGGCGTCACCGACGCGGCAGTCGGCGTACGCGGCGCCGCGCAGGTGCCGGCCGGGGGTCAGCGGAAAGCGCTGGCAGCGGGTGTCCAGGACCTGGACCCGCAGGCTGGTCAGGAGCAGGTTGCCGAGGGCGGGCAGCCCACCGGCGGCCACCACCAGACCGAACGACTCGGCCAACGTGGCGGACTTCTGCCGCCACCGGAACCGGCGCGGCCCCTCCTGCACGATCACCACGTCCGGCGTCGCGGCCCGGACCACCGCAGCCAGCGCGGCGGTGTCGTCGCGCTGGCTGTGGACGTTGTACGACACCACGCGCAGCGGCACGCCCATCCCGGACCGCCTCAGATCCGGCGGGCCAGGTCGGCGGCGCCGATCACCCCGGCGCTGTTGCCCAGCTCCGCCGGGAGCACCTCGGCCACCGGCAGGCGACCGCGCTGGGCGAGCGCGTCGAGGTACGAGCGGCGGGTGGGACCGAGCAGCAGGTCACCGGCGTCGATCACGCCGCCGCCGACCACCAGGGTCTGCGGGTCGAGGATCTGCGCCATGTCGGCGAGGCTGGTGCCCAGCCACCGACCGATCTGGGCGAACGCCTCGGCGGAGACCGGGTCGCCCCCCTGCGCGGCGGCGGTCACCATCGGGCCGGTGATCGCCTCGGCCTCACCGCCGGCCAGCTTCAGCAGGGCGGTGGCCCGGTTGGGCTCCTGCCGGGCGCCGGCCCGGGCGAACCGGACCAGTGCGCTGCCGCTGGCGTACTGCTCGATGCAGCCCAGCCGGCCGCAGCCGCACTGGTGCCCGTCCGGCACGGCCAGCATGTGGCCCAGCTCGGCGGCGATGCCGTGCGCGCCGCGCATCAGGTCGCCACCGAGGACGATGCCGCCGCCCACACCGGTGCCGATGGTGAACATGATCATCGAGTCGTCGGCGTCGCGGGCCGCGCCGTAGCGGAACTCGGCCCACGCGGCGACGTTCCCGTCGTTCTCCACGATCACCGGCAGCCCGACGGCCTCGCTGACGTACTCGCGCAGCGGTTCGTCACGCCAGGCCAGGTTGGGAGCGAAGAGCACCGTCGAACGGCTGGCGTCGATCCAACCGGCCGCACCGATGCCGACGGCCTCGATGGTCCGCCCGGCAGCCAGCTCGCCGACCAACTCGATGATGACGTCGCGGGTCTTGGCCACGTCATCGGCGGGAGTGTCCCGTCGGGTCTGCACGAGGACCGTGCCGGTGTCGTCCACGACACCGCCGGCCACCTTCGTGCCACCGACGTCGACTCCGATGGTCAGCGTCACCGCTACCGCCCCCCTCTGCTGTGCTGTCCGGCCCAGGTTCCGGCCCAGTGCCGGTCCGGGTCGGAAGGTCCCGCGCTCAGGCGCCGTCGCCCGATGCTTCCGCGTCGGCGTCATCGGGCACCCGCGAGGCGGGCACCACGGGACGGGTGGTCGGTGCCGGTACGGTCGCCGTCCCGGCCTCGTCGACGGGTGGTACGGCGGCCGGGGCGAGTGGGTCCGCCGTCCGGGTGGCGACCGACCAGACATCCCGCTCCGGCGCCGGCTGAGAATCATGCCCGGTACGGGTGGCATCGCGCCACACGTGGTCGTCGACGGCAGCGGTCTGCGGGGCGCTCGGGGGTGGCTCGGGGAGCACGTCGTGGGTGCTCGTGCCGGGTGCCGGCGATGGCGGGGTGGTCGGCTCGGTGGCCGGCGCGGCGGGGCTCGGCGCCGACGGTTCCGGCGGGGAGAACGCGCGGAGCAGGCTGGCGACGCCCGCGGCGAGGTCACCGGCGCCGGTCGCGAGTCGTTCGGCGAATTCCGGACTCGGGTCCCGCAACGCGGCGATGCCCCGACAGACCGGGCAGACGCAGCATTCGGCCGAACCGGTGGCGAAAGCACCACCGGTGCCGGGGCGGGCGTCGGGGCCCGCGCTGTGACCGAGGACACCGGACAGCATCCCGCCCAACGAGCCGAACGCGCCGCCCGCCGAGCCGGCGGACGCCAGTCGCGCCCCCGCCAGCAGGGTGGCGACCAGCCGCTCCGCCTCTTCCCGGGCCGAACCCGGATCCGTTCCGCCCACCGTCGGCTCCTCTACCGTGCCACCGGACACGTCACTGCGCCGCACCGGTTGCTTCTACCCGGCGCTTGAGCTGCTTCAACGCGGTGTCCATGATCATCTTTTCGGCTTTGCGCCGAAACATCCCGAGCATGCCGACCGACAGGTCGACCTCCAGCGTGTAGGTCACCGTCGTGCTGCCGTCCGGGTTACCCACCAGGTCGTACGAACCACGCTGGGCCTTCTGCATCTTCGAGGGGGCGACCAGGTGCCACTCGATCCGGGACAGGTCCTCGGCGTACTCGTAGGCGAGTACGTACTCGTCGGCCATCACCCCGGCGTCGATGGTGAAATGCACCTGACTGGCGTAGCCGTCCTCGTACTCCTCGACGACCTCGGCGCGACGCACCGCGTCGGTCCACTCCGGGTAGCGCGCGAAGTCGCAGATGACCGCCGTCACCCGATCCGGTGCGGCGCCGATGATGATCGACTGGGTGGAGGAGTCCGCCATGGGGGGAGGCTACCCGCCTCCTGGTTGTCTCCCCCCGACCGCCCGCCGGGTAGGTTTCGACACATGCCGACGCCACGGCGGCGGCCGGCCCAACCAGTGCGAGCACGAAGGAGTGCAGGTGCGCGAGTTCTCCGTCCCGCCGATCGTCACCGTTGGCGACGCGGCCAACCTCACCGACCCGGTCTGGGACAACGCCGAAGTCGCGCCCGACACCGTCCAGTTCGCCCGGCCCACTCCGCGCGCCGACGGCACCGTCACCGAATGGACCGAGGTGACCTGCCTCCAGTTCCGCGACGAGGTGGCCGCCGTGGCCCGCGGGCTGATCGCCGCAGGCATCGAGCCCGGTGCCCGGGTCGGGCTGATGAGCCGCACCCGCTACGAGTGGACACTGCTCGACTACGCCATCTGGGCCGTCGGCGCGGTGACCGTGCCGATCTACGAGACGTCCAGCGCCGAGCAGGCCGCGTGGATCCTCGAGGACTCCAACGCGGTCGCCGTCGTGGTGGAGAGCGAGGCGCACGCCGCCCTGATCGCCGGTGTCCGGCACCGGCTGCCCGAGCTGGGCCAGGTCTGGCAGATCGACCTCGGCGGGGTCGACGAGCTGGTCACCACCGGCACCACGGTCGAGCTGGCCGAGGTCGAGCGGCGACGCAAGGCCGTCCGCGCCGGCGACCTGGCCACGATCATCTACACCAGCGGCACCACCGGTCGGCCCAAGGGCTGCGTGCTCACCCACCGCAACATGTACGCCGACATCGCCAACGCGGTGCCGGTGCTGCCGAACCTGTTCAACGCCGGCGCGAGCACCCTGCTCTTCCTCCCGCTGGCGCACGCCTTCGCCCGACTCATCCAGATCGGCGTCGTGCAGGCGCGGGCCACCATGGCGCACTGCGCCGACACCAAGAACCTGGTCGCCGAGCTACAGGCGTTCCGGCCGACCTTCGTGCTCTCCGTACCCCGGGTGTTCGAGAAGGTCTACAACGCCGCCAAGCAGAAGGCCGAGGCGGACGGCAAGGGCGGCATCTTCGCCCGCGCCGAGCAGGTCGCCATCGCGTACAGCGAGGCGCTGGAGACCCCGGGCGGCCCGGGCCTGGCGCTTCGCGCCCAGCACGTGGTCTTCGACCGGCTGGTCTACCGCAAGCTGCGCGCCGCGCTCGGCGGACGGTGCCGGGACGCGATCTCCGGCGGCGCGCCACTCGGCGCCCGGCTCGGCCACTTCTTCCGGGGCATCGGCGTGACGGTCCTGGAGGGCTACGGCCTCACCGAGACCTCGCCCGCCGCCGCCGCGAACCTGCCCAGCGGCACCCGGATGGGCACCGTCGGCCGTCCGCTGCCCGGCGTGACAGTGCGGATCGAGGACGACGGCGAGATCCTGATCTCCGGCGAGCTGATCTTCCAGGGTTACTGGCGCAACGAGACCGCGACGGCCGAGACGATCAGCGCCGACGGGTGGTTCCGCACCGGCGACCTGGGCCAGCTCGACTCCGACGGCTACCTGAGCATCACCGGCCGCAAGAAGGAACTGATCGTCACCGCCGGCGGCAAGAACGTCGCCCCGGCGGTGCTCGAGGACCTGGTCCGTGCGCACCCGTTGATCAGCCAGTGTGTCGTTGTCGGTGACCGGAAACCCTTCATCGCGGCGCTGGTCACCGTCGACGAGGAGGCGCTGCCGACCTGGCTGGAGAACGCCGGGATGCCCCTCGACACCCCTGTCGAGCAGCTGCGCGAGCACGAGGGGCTCCGCAAGGAGATCCAGGCGGCGGTCGACGCCGCGAACCAGGCCGTCTCGAAGGCCGAGGCGATCAAGGTGTTCCGGGTCCTGCCCCACGACTTCACCGAGGCGACCGGCGAGCTGACCCCGTCGCTCAAGGTCAAGCGCCAGGTTGTCCACAAGACGTACGCGGCGGAGATCGCCGATATCTACCGAGGCTGACTACCATCCGTCACGTGCCCGCATCCACAGCCACCACCCCGCACCCGCATCCCCTCGCCGCGGCCGCCCGCGTGGTGATGCTGGCGCTGATCGCCATCCTCACCCTGTTCGCCACCCGCGACGTCACCCAGCTGTGGTGGATCGCGCTGCTGGCGGTGGCCGGGCTGCCGTCGCTGCTGGCACCGCAGCACCGGCTGGTCGGCCCGCTGAGCCGGGTGGCCGAGGTGGTGGTGCTGGGGCTGGCCGCGAGCCACGTCGCCGCGGTGGCGTCCATCGGCGGCACGGTGGACGGCCTGGGCGCGTCGGCGGTGCTGCCCTACCTGGCGGTCCCGGTGACCGTCACCGCGCTGCGCCGCCGCTTCCCGGAGGGCGCCGCGCTGCTCGTGGTCACCGCCGCCACCCTGCTGCTCAGCGGCGCGCTGACCCGGGTCGACGGTGGTCTCCAGCTCGGCCAGCTGGGTTACCTCGCGGTCTGCGCGCAGTGGCTGATCCTGGCGGCGCTGGGGCTCTACGCCGCCGGCACTCTGCACCGGGTGATGGCGGTCCGCGGTGAGGGCAAACCCCAGCCGTACGCCGAGGCCACCCGGCTGCTGACCCAGCTGCGGACGGTGGCCCGGCAGCTGCCCGGGGCGACCCTGGACCCGGGCGGCATTTCCGAGCACCTGCTGGAGGAGCTGCGCACGGTGGCCCGCGCGGACCGGGGCGCGGTGCTGTCGGCCAGCGGCGGAGGTCGCCTCGTGGTGCTCGCCCAGGCCGGCGTCGACCGGGTGGACTGGGAGACGACGCTGGACGCGGACTCCGCGATCGCCGACGCCTGGGCCACCCAGCAGGCCACCACGGCCGCCCGGTCGCAGTCCCGCTCGCACCGCGGCGGCGACGTGTCCGCGCTGATCATTCCGCTGGTCGCCGGGGTGCGCACGGTGGGGCTGGTGGTGCTGGAGGCCGACGCCGCGCACGCGTACCCGCCGCCGGTGGTGTCCCGGGTGACCGCGCTGACCCGCCCGGCCGCGCTGCGGCTGGAGGCGGCCCTGCTCTTCGACGAGGTGCGCTCGCTGGCCACCAACGAGGAGCGGCAGCGGCTGGCCCGGGAGATCCACGACGGGGTGGCCCAGGAGCTGGTGATGGTCGGCTACGGCATCGACAACGCCCTGGCCACCGTCTTCGACGACGCCGACGAGACCGCCGAGGCCCTGCGTACGCTGCGCGGCGAGGTGACCCGGGTGATCCAGGAGCTGCGGCTGAGCCTCTTCGAGCTGCGCAGCGAGGTGGACCGGCAGGGTGGGTTGGCCGCGGCGATCGCCGAGTACGCCCGCACCGTGGGCGCGTCCGGCGGGCTGCGGGTGCACCTCTCGCTGGACGAGTCCACCGCCCGGCTGCCGGCCGCCACCGAGGCCGAGTTGCTGCGCATCGCGCAGGAGGCGGTGACCAACGCGCGCAAGCACGCCGGGGCGTCGAATTTGTGGGTCACCTGTGAGATCGACCCCCCGTACGCGCAAATAGAAGTGTCGGATGACGGTCAGGGGATGGCTGACCAGCGCCCGGACGGGCGGTACGGTCTTGCGATCATGGCCGAGAGGGCGGAACGTATCCGAGGCCGGTTGGAGATCAGGCCGCGGCAACCCAGCGGCACGACCGTGGCGGTGGTTCTCGGCACCTCGGCCCGGCGCGATAACGTGCGCGGCAGCGCAGCACCAGAAGGGGAGTAACCCGAGGATGACCACAAGTCCGATACCGGCCACCCGTACCAAGGTCCTCCTTGTCGACGATCATGACCTGATTCGCAAGGGTTTGCGGCACGCCTTCGAGCGCGACCGCCAGTTCGAGGTCGTCGGTGAGGCGGCCACGGCGGCGGAGGGGGTACGCCAGGCCGGCGCCTTGCAGCCGGACGTGGTGATCATGGATCTGCGGCTGCCCGACGGCAGCGGCCTGGAGGCCACCCGCGCACTGCGCAAGTCCAGCGCGTCGATGGGCATCGTGGTGCTGACCATGTACGCCGGCGACGACCAGCTCTTCGGCGCTCTGGAGGCCGGCGCGAGCGCCTTCGTGCCGAAGACCGCCCCGGCCGACGAGGTGGTGGCCGCCGCACGGCACGCCGCCTCCTCCCCCAGCGCGTTCACCGCGGCCGACCTGGCCGAGGCGATGAAGCGCCGGCTCGCCCCGTCCGGCCCGCAGTTGTCTCCCCGGGAGGGGCAGGTGCTGCGGCTGCTCGCCGACGGAATGAGCGTGGCGGGCATCGCCAAGCAGCTGTTCGTCAGCGAGTCCACGGCGAAGACGCACATCTCGAAGCTCTACGAGAAGCTCGGCGCGGCCAACCGGGCTCAGGCCCTGATGACCGCGCTCCGGCTCGGCCTGCTCGAGGCACCGGACGCGCCGAAGTTCTGACCTGCCCCCCGCTCGTCGAGCGGGACGACGCGACCGACGGTCCGCGCCAGCTTCGGCCGGCGCGGACCGTCGCGCATCGACCGACGTCGGCGGCCAACCTTCGGCGCGCTATGGTCTGGCGTGCGTGGCGGGTGCACAATACCCGCGCGGGCGACGATGCTCGCGTCGCGGATTCGAGGGGTGAAACGCATGCAGCGGCCGGACTGGGCACCCGACACCATCGACATCGAGCGCCCGAGCGTCGCGCGGATGTACGACTACTACCTCGGCGGCTCACACAACTTCGCCGCCGACCGGGCCGCGGCGCAGGCGATGGTCGCCGCGGTGCCCGAGGCGCCGTTGATGGCCCAGGCCAACCGGGCGTTCCTGCGCCGGGCCGTGCACCACCTCGCCGACGCCGGGATCCGGCAGTTCCTGGACATCGGTTCGGGCATCCCGACCGTCGGCAACGTGCACGAGATCGCCCAGCAGCTCGACCCGCAGTCGCGAGTGGTCTATGTGGACGTCGACCCGGTGGCGGTGGCGCACAGCCGCGAGATCCTCGCCGGCAACGAGCAGGCCGCGGTCGTGCAGGAGGACCTGCGCAACCCGGAGGCGATCCTGGCCCATCCGGACGTCCGCAAGCTGCTCGACCTGAGCCAGCCGGTGGCCGTGATGGTCGTGGCCGTCCTGCACTTCGTCTCCGACGACGACCGGCCGGCGGAGCTGCTGCGGACGCTGCGGGACGCGTTGGCGCCCGGCAGCTACCTGGTGCTGTCACAGGCCAGCGACGACGGGCGCAGCGAGGACGAACGCGCCGAGGCGGAGCGGGTCTACCGGCGCACGGACAACCCGCTGTGGGTGCGCAGCCGGGCCGAGCTGACCGCGCTCTTCGACGGCTTCGAGCTGCTCGACCCCGGCGTGGTCTGGGTGCCCGAGTGGCGACCGGACACTCCGGAGAGCGCGGAGGACGCCGAGCGCGCGGTCTTCATGGGCGGCGTCGGGCGCCTCGGTGACTGAGTCGCCCGGGGCGACCCCCTGCCCGGGGGCGTTCGCCCGGGCCTGGGCGAAGGCGGTCTCCGGCACCAGCTACCTACCGATGACCCAGGCCCAGTTGGAGGCCCTGCTGGACCGGCTCACCGGGCAACTGGCCGGGGCGTTGCTCACCGAGCCGTTCGACCTACGTGCCGGGCACCGGGTCGGCGCCGAGCTGGTCGCCGCGCACATCGCTTCCGCCGAGGGGCTGGGTCGTACCGTCGAGGTCATCCAGCTCCGCCTGGTGCGCGACCTGGGGTTGGTGGCCGAGGACGTCGAGGACCGGATGGCCCGGCTGCTGGCGGCCGTGGCGACCGGCTACGCCCGCGCGCTGCGTGACCGGACGCTCGACGAGCAGGAGTCGATACGCCGCGCCGCCATGCGGGCCCGCACCCAGGCCGAGCGGGCGCTGCGGGCCAGCGAAGCCCGGTTCCGGCATCAGGCCACCCACGACCCGCTCACCGGCCTGCCCAACCGGACGCTGTTCACCGAGCGGCTCGCCGCGGCGCTGAACGAGCCGGGCCGGGGCGCGCAGCGGGTCGGGGTGTGCTTCCTGGACCTGGACCGCTTCAAGGTGGTCAATGACACGCTGGGGCACCAGATCGGTGACCTGCTGCTGGCCACGGTGGCCGAGCGGCTGCGCAAGGCCATGGGTGAGCACCTGGTGGCCCGGCTCGGCGGCGACGAGTTCGTCATCCTGGTGGAACACACCGCCGGCACCGACGACATGGTGGCGGTGGCCGAGACCGCGCTCGCCGCGGTACGCACACCGGCCCTGGTCGACGGGCACGAGCTGCAGATCTCGGCGAGCATCGGCATCGTCGAGCGCCAGGTGGCCGGGGCCAACCCCACGGACCTGATGCGGGCCGCCGACAGCACCCTGCACTGGGCGAAGTCCGCCGGTGGGGCGCGCTGGTCGCTCTACGACGCCGAGCGCAACCAACGTGAACTGGCCCGCTACGCACTCTCCGCGGCCATCCCGGCGGCGTTGGAGCGGGGCGAGTTCTACCTCGACTACCAGCCGCTGACCTCGCTGCGCGACGGCAGCCTGGTCGGCGTGGAGGCGCTGGTCCGCTGGCGACACCCCGAGTTGGGGGTGCTGCGCCCGGACAGCTTCATCGGGTTGGCCGAGGAGACCGGGCTGATCGTCCAGCTGGGCGGTTGGGTGTTGGCCGAGGCGTGCCGCGAGGCCGAGGCGTGGTCGGCCGGGGGTGTCGCCGCGCCCTTCGTCAGCGTCAACCTTGCGGTACGGCAGGTGCACCGGCCCGGGTTGGTCCAGGAGGTCCGTGCGCTGCTGCGGCAGACCGGCCTGCCACCGGAGCGCCTCCAACTGGAGATCACCGAGAGCACGATGATGAGCACCGCCGAGGAGCCGGTCCGCGCCCTGCGGGTCCTTGCCGATCTCGGGGTGCGCATCGCCATCGACGACTTCGGCACCGGCTACAGCAACCTGGCGTACCTGCGGGACCTGCCGGTGACCGAACTGAAGGTGGCCGGGGAGTTCGTGGCCGGCCTGCGCTCGCCGTCCGTCGGCCGTACCGACGAGCGGATCCTCGCCTCCCTGGTCTCGCTGGCGCACGCGCTGGACCTGACCGTCACCGCCGAAGGGGTGGAGACCGCCGGGCAGGCCGAGCGGCTACGGGCGATCGGCTGCGACGCAGCTCAGGGCTGGCACTTCGGGCGCCCGGCCCCCGCCGATCGCATCCTGGCCCGCATCCGCTGAACCACCCCGCCCCGACCACTCGGCTGACCGGGGCCCGGGACGAGCCCAGGTCGATGAAAGGCGATACCTCAGAGGTATTTATATGACTCAGAGGTATACCGCTCACCCAGATATCCGGCACCACGGGCAGCGCTGGCGGCAACGGGATGAGCCTGCGTCGGCGAACGGCAGACTGCGCCGGAGAGATCCGGCACCGCAGGTAGACACCGTCTACGACGGCTGGTAGACAGTGTCTATGGACGCGGACGAGACGGGGCTACGAGCGCGGTTGGTGGCCGCCGGGGTGGACCTGGTGCTGCGCGAGGGCCAGTCCGCGGTGTCGCTGCGGGAGATCGCCCGGCGTGCCGGGGTTTCGCACGGCGCACCGCGCCGCTACTTCCCCACCCACGTCGACCTGCTCTCCGCCATCGCCCGGGAGGGCTTCGCCGACCTCACCGCCCGGGTCGAGCGAACGTTGCGCGACGTCGATCCGGACCCGCGTACCCGATTGACCGCGTTGGCCCGGACGTACCTGGACTTCGCGGCGGCCCACCGCGGCATGTTCGAGCTGATGTTCCGCCACGACCTGCTGGACAGCGGCCGGCTTCGACTGCGCGAGACGAGCCTGCCGCTGTTCGCCGTGCTGGCCGACCTGGTGGCGCAGGCGCGCCGGCCCACCGACGCGCCCGCGGCGGTGCTGGCCGGCGCCCTATGGGCGAACCTGCACGGCATCGCCCAACTCTGGGCCTGGGGCAGCCTGCCGCTGGCCACCGGCGCCACCGACGACGATGCCCTGCTGCGTGCCGCGTTGGACGCCCACCTCGGCCCGGCGCCCGCCTGAAAACCGACCCCGGAGGACACGTGCCCCTGCTGTACGACGTCACCAAGCTGACCGTCGGCACCGTGCTGCGCTTTGGCTGGCAGCCCCGGGTGGAAGGGCTGGAGCACCTACCCCGACACGGCGGCGCGATCCTCGCCGGCAATCACCTGTCCGTCGCCGACGAGTTGTTCCTCGTCACCTCGACGCCCCGACACGTCACCTTCTGGGCGAAGGTCGAGTACTTCAACGGCCGGGGTCCGGGCGGCTGGCTCAACCGGCGGATCGTCGCCGGCATGGGCGCCATCCCGGTCGACCGCTCCGACGGCCGGGCCGCCCTGCGCGCCCTCGACGCCGCCGTCCCGGTGCTGCGCGCCGGCGGCCTGGTCGCCGTCTACCCGGAGGGCACCCGATCCCCGGACGGGCGGCTCTACCGGGGCCGGGTCGGGATGACCCGGCTGGCCCGCGACGCCGGCGTGCCGATCATCCCGGTCGGCGTGCTCGGCACCGCCGAGGTGCTGCCGGTGGACGCGCGGCTGCCCCGTCGACACCCGATCACCCTGCGGTTCGGCCCGCCGATCCCGGTCGCCGAGCGGATCAACGGGCCGCGTGACATCCGAACGGTCACCGACGAGGTGATGGCAGCGATCCAGCAGCTCACCGGCCAGGAGTACGTGCCGCGCTACGCGCCCACCCGGGAGAGCTGAACGCGGGCGGTGATCAGCCGGCGAGCAGCGCCGCCATGCGTTCCGCCTGCGCCTCCCAGCGCCACTCCCGTTCCACCCACGCCCGGCCAGCCGCGCCCAGCTGACGGGCCAGGTCCCGGTCGGCGAGCAGCCGGGCGACCCGGTCGGCGAGCTGGGTGACGTCCCGACCGCGCACGACGTAGCCGGTCTCCCCCTCCCGGACCGCGTCCGGTGCGCCCCCGGAGTCACCGGCCACCACCGGCAGGCCGGCCGCGGACGCCTCCAGGTAGACGATGCCCAGCCCTTCGACGTCGAGGCCACGGTTGCGGGTGCGGCACGGCATCGCGTAGACGTC
Organism: Micromonospora saelicesensis; assembly: GCF_900091575.1. GTDB lineage: Bacteria > Actinomycetota > Actinomycetes > Mycobacteriales > Micromonosporaceae > Micromonospora > Micromonospora saelicesensis. The sequence goes on along the minus strand of NZ_FMCR01000008.1, from coordinate 75,564 downwards.
ACCGGCCGCGTAGTGCGCCGGCAACTCGACCGACGGCACCGTGCCGGTGAACACCACATCCCGTTCCACACCGGCCTGGCGGGCCAGCTTTTCCAGGGTCGCCCGGTACGGCCCGCCACCGACGATCAGCAGCGCCGCGTCGGGCACCCGGCGGCGGATCTCCGGCAGGGCCCGGATCAGGGTGTCCTGACCCTTGCGCGGCACCAGCCGGGAGACACAGACGACCACCGGCCGGTCGGTCAACCCGAGTCGGGCCCGGACCTGTTCACCGTCCACGCTCGGGTGGTAGGTGTCCACGTCGACCCCGGGCGCGAGACGGCGCAGGTCGGTCACCCCGTCCAGCACCCGGGCCAACCGGCTGCGGGTGTACTCGCCGAGATAGGTGGTCACGTCCACACCACGACCGATGCGCCGCAGCGCCGGCCGGGCGGCCGGCACCGCCGCCCAACCGATCTCGTGGCCATGGGTCTGCGCCACCACCCGGCGGATGCCGGCGCGCCGCCGCAGGCCGGCCGCGAGCAGGCCCAACGGGGCCGCCGCGCCGAACCACACCGTGTCGCAGTCGTACGCGCGAGCCAACCGGGCCGCCCTGCGGGCGATCAACGGGGTGGGCAGCAACACCCGGGTACGCTCCCGGATCACCTCGAACGGCTGGTCGGCGTCGAACTTCGCGGCCCCGCGCCAGCTCGACGCGTAGACGACCACCGAGCCGGCCGGTTGACGGACCGCGAGATTGTGCACGAACGACTGGATCCCACCCGGACGGGGCGGAAAGTCATTGGTGATCAGCAGGGTACGGCTCATCGGCCGACCTCCCGGGCGTACGCGCGGGCGGCGGCCATCCGCTCCACGGTGGACGGATGTGAGGCCGAATAGAGGTATTCCCAGCGGGGCGGGTCGGGGTCGCCGAGGTTGACCGAGCCGAGCCGGCGCTGCATCGACTCGAAGGACTCCGGGTCGTTGGTGAGCGCGAGCGCGTGCGCGTCGGCCCGTGCCTCCACCCGTCGGGACATCAGCGCCTGCACCGGAGCGGCAACCAGCCCGGCCACCGTGACCAGGGCGACGAGCAGCGGGAACGCGCGCGGTTGGGCCACCGAGTCGACCCCGGCCAGCCGCAGCAGTGGCCCCCACGAGCCGAGCAGGTAGAGCGCCACCACGGCGGCCGCGGCACCCAGCGCCCCGGTCAGCGTGCCGGCCGCCACGTCGGAGTCCTTCGCGTGCCCCAACTCGTGCGCCACGACGGCGGTCACCTCGGCCGGGGTCGCCTCGCGCAGCAACGTGTCGTAGACGACCACCCGTCGGGTCGGCCCGAGACCGGAGACGTACGCGTTGACCGCCCTGGTGCGCCGGGAGGCATCGGCGACCAGCACGTCACGCACCGGCACCCCGTCGCGGGCGGCCATGCTCATCAGCTCGGTGCGCAACTGGCCCTGCTCCATCGGGGTGAACCGGTTGAACACCGGCTCCACCACCACCGGCAGCACGAACGACAGCAGCACCACCAGCACCGCGGCGCCGGCCGCACCGAACGCCCACCACCAGCGTGGCGCGAGCCGGATGACCGCGTAGAAGCCGAACAGCGCCACCGCGCCGATCACCGCGCTGACGGCGTACGACTTGAGCAGGTCGACCGCCCAGCCGCTCCAGCCGTTGGTGCTCAACCCGTAGCGGGTGAGCACGCTCTGCCGCCAGGCGGCGAACGGGAGCGTCACCAGGTCGGCGACGAGCACCACCGCCAGCCCGCCGAGCACAGCCTGCGCTGCCCAGTGCCCACCGAACGGCCGGCCCACCAGCTCGACCAGGCGACTGCCCAGCGGGGTCAACCCGAGCGCGAGGGCGATCAGCAGCCCAACGGCGAGCGCGGTATAGCCGCCGGGACGCAGCGCGGCCCGGAACTCCCGCCCCTTGGCCACCTGCTCGGCCGGCAGGTCGCCCAGCGCGGCGAGCTGGTCGGCCCGGGGTGCCGGCGGGCGGTGCCACGGGATGAGCAGCGCGGCCAGCACGACCAGCGCGATGGTCAGCCCGGCCAGGGTCAGCAGCGCCCAGCCGCGCGGGGTCACCGCGTCACCGCCCGTTGTTCCCCGCTCATCGCGCTCCTCCCGCCGTGACCGCTCATCCTATGGGCCGCGAGAAGCCCGCTTCCGGGCGCGGTGTCGCACTCAGGCGACGCGGCGGGTGGCGCGACGGCGAGCTGCCTCCGGGCGTGCGGGCGCGGCCAGCACCTCCACGTCGAAGCCGGCCCGGGCGAGCACCTCGATGGCCTCGACCTCGGCGGCGACCAACCCGGCCGCCGGGGACGTCTCGTCGAACAGGGCGGTCAGCGGGCAGCCGGAACAGCCGTCGGCCCGCTTCGCGCACCCGTCGCAGTCGATGAGCATCACACCTCCTGGTCGGCTCGCGGCGCCCGGGCGACTCCTGTCGTCGCCGGCCGAGCACCGTCGGTGACATCGACACTAACCACCGGGTACGACAGGAACCCCGTCCGACCGCCCCTTTCAGGGCTAGATCCACTCCAGATCAGCGATATCGGGGTATCCCACCCGGCCGGGACCGACGGCATCAGGGAATTCATGCCGATCGAGCGATGGGAGGCATCGTTTGGCCGAACGGCCTCCCGGGCACTGGGCGACGGTGGCCGACCTCGATGGTTCGTCCGTCGTGGACTTCCGGTACTCCCCGCGCCGACATCGCCTCGCGAAGTCCTCGCCGTGCTGGGCGCAGCGGCTCTCCTGGCTGCCCACGCGACGCTGTTCGACGAGCCCTGGTGGCAGGCGCTGCTGCGGTTCGGCTTGATCGGCGTCGTCGTCGCGCTGACCACCAACTGGCAGCTACGCCGTCAACCTCGTCTGCCGCTGCGGTTGACCGACGAGGCGCTGCACCTGACCGGACCGAACGGGACCAGGCTCAGCATCGACTGGGTCAACATGGCCGGCGCCCGGGTCCGGGGCCGCCTGGATCCGCGCCGGAGGGAGCAAACAGCCGTTGGGGCGAGGTCTCAGCCCTGCGCGTCGAGGTCACGCAGGGCGAAGCGGAGGTGCTGCCACTCCTCGTCGAAGATGACGTGAAGGCAGTGCAGGACGGACACCTGCTTCTCGGGCCACCAGGCAGCCGGCCGAGTCTCGGCGAGCAGGTCCGGCGTGACGGCCGCGAGAAAGTCGCGCACCATCGCCTGCCGTTCGGCCCGCAGCTCCAGGGTCTCGGCGAACGTCGGCGGCTCGACGGCGAAGATCGACATGTCGAAGCCCTCCGTCTCGTACTCGGCATGGGGTTGCCCGAGCGGGTGGAAGGGCTGCGGCAGTCGCAGGATCGCCTTGCCCAGCCAGGTGTCGGCGGCGAACGCGAGGTGGCGCAGCGTCTGCGCGAACGACCACTCCCCGTCGACCGAGACGTCGACCGCACCCTCGGGCATGGACACAGCCCGGTCGACCGCCGCCGCCCAGGCCCGTTCGAGTGCCGCCCACGCCACGCGGAGGTCGTCCGGGTTCGTGGCCTGCCGGAGGTCGCGTCCGGGAAATCGTCGGTTGAGCTCGGCCTCGACCAGCGGCACGACATCGACGCCGTTGATCAGGAACGTGCCCTCGGCCAGCCACGGCGCGTCGATGTCCAGGGCATCCACATCGACGCCGCGCATCACCGCACCGGCCAGCGTCGACCTGTTGAACCGGGCACCTCGCAGGTCCCGGTCGACGAAGACCTTGACGTCGGCCTGTGCCATGGCGACTCCCATCCCTCGGCGGTCGCGGCGATGCTAGCGCCGGGGTGGGACAGGTTGAGGCACAGTGCGACGTGTGGTGCGCCGGCCGGGCTCGCCAACCATGGCCGGGACCCGGCCCGCCGGCGTGTCGGCCCGCGCGCTCAGGAGCGGGCGAGCCGCCGTAGCAGCGAGTCCGCGCCCAGCGGGTACGCGCCGTGCCGGCGTACCCCGTCGGCGACCTCGCGGTCCGACGAGACCACGACCACCGGCCGGCCCGCCGGCTCGGCACGGACGAGTCGCCGGATCAGCTCGTCGGCGGTCTCACCCTTGCGGGAGAAGAGCACCCGTACGCCGCGCGGCGCGGGCGGCAGCCCGTGCATCCGCTCGGCGCCGTCGAAGACCACTGTGACCTCGTCGCCGGTCTGCGCGGCGATCCCGCCCAGCCCGGTGATCAGGCGTTTGCGCTGCTGCTCCAGGGACATCTCGCCGAAGCCCCGCTTGGTGACGTTGTAGCCGTCCACCACGAGGTGTGCCCGGGGCAGGGCGAGCAACTGGTCGAGCCGGGCCGGGTCGTCGGTGTCGCGGGCGCGGGCGGCGGGGCCGGCCGGGGCGGTGCCCGGCTGCTCGGCGAACGCGTCGGCGACGAAGTCGGCGGGGAGTTTGTCCACCGGGTCGAGCGCCAGCTCCCGGCGCAGCCCGACGGCGGCCTGGCCGATGGTCTCCAGGAGCAGCCAGAGCCGGGCGTCGTCGACCGAGCGCGCCTCCTTGGCGCTGGCCCGGGCAACCCCGGCGGCGGCCTCGGCCTCGGCCAGCCGGGCCCGGGCGCGGCGGAGTTCGGCGTCCACGTCGGCGCTGGCGCGGGCGGCCCGGCCGCGCTCGGTGGCCAGCAGCTCGGTGGCCTTCCGCTCGCGGGCCTGGGTCTCCCGCAGGGTGCGGGCCACCTGTCGGGACTCCTCGCGGAGCTGACCCAGCTCCTCGCGGACGCGGGCCAGCTCGTCGCGGAGTTTCTCGGCCTCGACCCGGGCCACCGCACGGTCGTGCTCGGCCCGGGTGGCCCGCTGCTCGGCCTCGCGGACCAACTCGGCGACGACGGCGCTGTCCGCCTCGGCGCGCACGGCCGCGCCGCTGGCGTCGATCAGTTCCCGCCAGCCACGGGGCCGGGCCAGGTAGGCCAGCGCGGCCACCTCGACCGGGTCGGCGGCGGCCGGGGCGGTGCCCTCGACCACGGCCGCGCCGAGGTCACCGGCGTCGGTCAGGACCCGCGCGGTGACCCGCTGCCGGAACAGCGGGTCGGCGGTGAGCTGGGCGGCGATGACCGGCGCGCCGAGCCGGGCGCGTCGGTTGGGGGCGAACTTGGCCACCCGGCGCAACGGCACCGGGACCTCGTCGGTGGGGAGGGTGGGCAGCACCGCGGCGGTCAGCGTCACGATCCGCTGCCGGACCGGCTCGGGCAGGGTCGGCTCCGGCTCGGCGGCGGGACCGTCGCCCGTCGTCGGGTCCGATGCGCCCGATGTGTCGTTGACTACGTTGTCGTCCGGGTTGCCCACAACACCGTCGAGCGCGACCGCATCCTCCTGCGGGAGGTGGTCGTCGTACGGCTCGGTGAGGGGCATGTGGCAAGTCTCCCACCGCGACCGGGCCCACCGCCCGGTGAGTGAGCCGATCTCTCATCCTAGCCCCATGGTGACGGATGGGACGGCTGCGACGGGAGTGTCGGACCGGGGCGCTAGCGTGCCGCCGATGGCACAGGCGGAGTACGTCCAGGAGTCACTGGCCGGTCTCGACCCGGCGGTGGGCGGGGTGGACCCGGCGCTGCCGCTCTACGCGACGACGTTCGTGGTGGTCGACCTGGAGACCACCGGCGGCGCGCCGGACGGCGGCGGCATCACCGAGATCGGCGCGGTCAAGGTGCGCGGTGGCGAGCAGTTGGGGGTGCTGGCGACCCTGGTCAACCCGGGCCAGCCGATTCCGCCGTTCATCACCGTGCTGACCGGCATCACCCAGGCCATGCTGGTGCCGGCGCCGCCGATCGAGCAGGTGCTGCCGAGCTTCCTGGAGTTCATCGACGACGCGGTGCTGGTGGCCCACAACGCTCCGTACGACGTGGGCTTCCTCAAGGCCGCCTGCGCCAAGCACGGCTACCGCTGGCCCAACCCCCGCGTCCTGGACACGGCGGCGCTCGCCCGCCGGGTGCTGACCCGCGACGAGGTGCCCAACCGCAAGCTGGGCACCCTGGCCGCCTACTTCCGCACCGCCACCCAGCCCACCCACCGGGCGTTGGACGACGCGAAGGCCACCGTCGACGTGCTGCACGGGCTGATCGGTCGGCTCGGCGGACACCGGGTGGACACGATCGGCGACGCCATCGAGTTCGCCCGCGCGGTCACCCCGACCCAGCGCCGCAAACGGCACCTGGCCGAGGGGTTGCCCAAGGTGCCGGGGGTCTACATCTTCCGGGCCGCCGACGACCGGCCGCTCTACGTGGGCACCTCGGTCGACATCGCCACCCGGGTGCGCAGCTACTTCACCGCCGGCGAGAAACGTGCCCGGATCTCCGAGATGCTGGGCGCGGCCGAGCGGGTCGAGGCAGTGGAGTGCGCCCACTCGTTGGAGGCCGAGGTCCGTGAGCTGCGGTTGATCGCCGCGCACGCCCCGCCGTACAACCGCCGGTCCAAATACCCGGAACGAATGGTCTGGCTCAAGCTGACCGACGGTCCGTACCCTCGGCTGTCGATCGTCCGCGACCTCTCCCCCACCGACACCGCGTACCTCGGGCCGTTCACCTCCCGGCGGGCCGCCGAGCTGGCCGCCGCCGGTTTCCACGACGCGGTGCCACTGCGCCAGTGCACGCACCGGCTCTCGCTGCGCACCGTCACGCCGGCCTGCGCGCTGGCCGAGCTGGGTCGCTGCCCGGCACCCTGCGAACACAAGATCACCCCCGAGGAGTACGACGACAGCGCCGCCGCGCCGTTCCGTACCGCGACGGCCAGCGACCCCCAGCCGGTGGTGGACGCCCTGCTCGCGCGGATCGACGTGCTCTCCCGCGACCAGCGCTACGAGGAAGCGGCCGTGGTGCGGTCCCGGCTGGCCGCCGTGCTGCGGGCCACCGTGCGGATGCAGCGGCTGGCCGCGCTGACCGGGATCGTCGAGTTGGCCGCGGCCCGGCCGGCAGCCCGGGGCGGCTGGGAGTTGGCGCTGGTCCGACACGGCCGGCTGGCCGGCGCGGGGGTGTCCCCGCCGGGCGCGCACCCGCGTCCCACGTTGACCGCGATCCGGGCCACCGCCGAGACGGTGTCGGGCGGGCACGGTCCGGTGCCGGCCGCCACCGCCGAGGAGTCCGAGCGGATCCTGTCCTGGTTGGAGCGACCGGAGACCCGACTCGTCGAGATGTCCTCCGGTTGGTCCTCTCCGGCGAGTGGCGCGGCCCGGTTCCGTGACCTGCTGGCGAAGGCCGAGGGCGGCGCGTCCCACCAACTCTCGACCGAACGCTCATGACCAACTGACCGATCGGACTACGTCGACTCGCTTAGGCTGTTAGAGAAGTGCAGTCCTGCCCGATTCGTGGGCCTGCTCCCCCGCCGGCTTCCGGCGGTGCGGAGCCGGGGTGAGGAGGTGTCCCTCGTGGACGTCGACGCCGGACACGGCGCCGCCCTGGGGGGCGCCCTGCCGACACAGCCGGGTGAGCTGCCGCTCGCCCGCCGGCTGCGGTCGCTGCTCAGCTGGCCGACCACCGACTCGGACCCGGTCACCCAACTGGTCCGCACCCACCGGGGCATCCACGCCGGCACCGACCCCGCGGTGCTGCGCCGTGCCTACACGATCGCGGAGAACATGCACCGCGGGCAGTTCCGCAAGAGCGGGGAACCGTACATCACCCATCCCCTCGCGGTGGCGCAGATCTGCGCCGAGCTGGGGATGGACACCACCACCCTGGTCGCGGCGCTGCTGCACGACACCGTGGAGGACACCCGCTACACCCTCCAGGCGCTCTCCGAGGACTTCGGCGGCGAGGTGGCCCACCTGGTCGACGGGGTGACCAAGTTCGACAAGGCGTTCTACGGCAAGGCCGCCGAGGCGGAGACGGTCCGCAAGATGATCGTCGCGGCCGCCAAGGACGTCCGGGTGCTGATCATCAAGCTGGCCGACCGGCTGCACAACATGCGGACGCTCGGGGTGCGCTCCGCGTCGTCGCGGGAACGGATCGCCCGCAAGACCCAGGAGGTGCTGGTCCCGCTCTGTGACCGGCTGGGCATTCAGACCCTCAAGCGCGAGCTGGACGACGTGGTGCTGCTGCACCTCGAGCCCGACGAGCACGCCCGGCTGGCCCGGCACGTCCACGATCGGCCGGGCTGGGATTCGTACCTCGACTCGGTGGTCACCCGGACCCGGGTGGCGCTGCGCCGCAGCCGGGTCGACGCCGAGGTGAGCCCCCGTCCCCGGCACCTCTACTCGATCTGGAAGGACACCATCGCCGGCGGCCACACCGCCCCGTACGATCTGCCCCGCATCGTGGTGGTGGTCGACGGCCCGGCCACCGACTGTTACGCCGCGCTGGGCGCGATCCACGGCACCTGGCGACCGGTGCCCGGCCGTTTCAAGGACTTCATCGCCTCACCGAAGAACAACCTCTACCGTTCGCTGCACACCAGCGTCTGCGGCCCCCAGGACCGCACTGTTGAGGTGCTGATCCGCACCGAGGAGATGCACCGCTCGGCCGAGTACGGCATCGCCGCCGACTTCCGTTTCCCCCAATCGGGGCGTGGCAGCGCGGCGGCCCGTGCCGAGCAGCTGGACTGGCTGCGCCGGGTGCTCGACTGGGAGCCGGACGCCGCCGACCCGGCACAGTTCTACGAGTCGCTGCGCTGCGACCTGGCCGAGGGGCAGATCCAGGTCTTCGCCGACGGACGACAGGTCGTGCTGCCGGCCGGTGCCACGCCTGTCGACCTCGCATACGAGCTGGGCAACGACCGGGGCGACCGCTGCCTCGCCGCACGCATCAACGGTCGGCTGGCGCCGCTCAGTTCGGAGCTGGACGAGGGCGACGTGGTGGAGATCTTCACCGAGAACGACGGCGACAACGGCTTCGAGGCCGGTGTGGCGCCGCGCGGCCCTCGGCGGGAGTGGCTGACCTTCGTCAAGTCGCCGCACGCGCAGATGCAGATCAACCGGTGGTTCGCCGAGCACACCGAGCCGGGCATCACGATCAGCGACAAGGTGCGCCTCGGTCGAGCCACCATCGGGCTCGCCCTACGCCAGCACAACCGGGGCCTCGCCAGTGACCTGCCGTTGCTTCGCCTCTCCGAGGAGTTGGGCTACCCCGACCTGGAGACCCTGCTGGTCGCGGTCTTCGACCGGGTGATCGAACCGGACACCGTGGTCCGCCAGCTCATCGACCTGGTCGACCATCGACAGTGACCCGGCGGCCCCAGCGCGTCCGAAGAACATTCGTGACCACTAGCCTGGAGTCATGATCCCCCGCTCCCGCGCCACCGGTCGGGCCCTCTTCTATCAGGCCTTCTACCGGCTGCCGCTGCCGGTGCGTCGGCGCCTGGTCCGGCTGGCCGTGCCCAAGTACATCGTCGGCGCGGTGACCCTGGTCCGGGACACCGAGGCGACGGGCGCGGGCCGGTTGCTCATGCTGCGCCAGCCGCCCGGCAAGGGTTGGTCACTCCCCGCCGGCCTGCTCAACCGGGGTGAGGCCCCGGTGGTGGGTGCGGCCCGCGAGCTGTTCGAGGAATCCGGCGTCCGGCTCCCACCGTCACGGCTGCGTCCGGCGGTGCCGAACGCGATCGTGCACGCCAAGGGCTGGGTGGACATGGTCTTCGAGGCCGAGGTGCCGGCGTCCAGCACCGAGCTGACCGTCGACGGCGGGGAGGTCTTCGAGGCCGCCTGGCACCCCCTGGACGACCTGCCCAAGCTGACCTGGCCGACGGCCCGGCTGCTCGCCTACTACGACATCGGGCCGCTGGCCGGGCAGTTCCCGCCACCGGTGCCCGACGACACGCCGTGACCGGGGCGGCCGGGCTGCCGGCGGATCTGTGCGCGGTGGTGCTGGCCGCCGGCGAGGGCACACGGCTGCGCCCGCTCACCGAACGGGTACCCAAGGCACTCTGCCCGGTGGGCAACGTGCCCCTGCTGGATCGGGCGTTGGCGCGGCTGGCCGGCCTGGGCCTGACCGGTCCCGACCGGGTCGCGGTGAACGCCTGCTACCTCGGCGACCAGGTGGTGGCGCACGTCGGCGACCGCGCACACCTGTCGGTGGAACCGGGCGACCCGCTGGGCACCGCGGGTGGCGTGGCCAACCTGCGGGACTGGATCGACGGGCGGCCGGTGCTGGTCGGCAACGCCGACGCGTACCTCGCCGACCCGGCTGCTCCCCCGGGCCCGGACGTGGCCGCCCTGCTCGACGGCTGGGACGGGCACACCGTACGCCTGCTCGGCCAACCCGCCGCGGACCCGGCGGCGCCGGGCACCTTCGCCGGGCACTGCTTCACCGGCTTCTCGCTGCTGCCCTGGCGGCTGGTCCGGGACCTGCCGGTCGTCTTCTCGGACCTGGTTCGCGCCGTGTGGCGTCCGGCCGAGGCGGCGGGCGCCCTGGCGGTGGTGCCCTACCCGGGCACCTTCTTCGACACCGGCACCCCGGCCGACTACCTGGCGGCCAACCTGCACGCCGCGGCCGGCGGCGTTCTCGTCGAGGAGACCGCGACGGTGACCGGCCACTGCGTGGAGTCGGTCGTCGGCGCGGGCGCTCGGGTGGACGGCGACGTGTCCCGCAGTGTGGTGTGGCCGGGCGCGACAGTACGGGCCGGCGAGCGGCTGCGAAACGTGATCCGGGCCGGGAGCGACCTGACCGTGCCCTGCCCCGCCCACGGCTGAGCCCCGACGGCTCCCGCCTCCGGTCCCGCTCCGGAACATCTAGCATGGGCGACGACGCCGACGAACGGAGAAATGCCCCGTGATCACCGCGATCGTGCTGATCGACTGCGCCACCGATGCGATCCCCGAGGTGGCGGAGAACCTGGCCAACCTTCCCGGTGTCAGCGAGGTCTACTCGGTGGCCGGGCACGTCGACCTCATCGCCATCGTCCGGGTCCGCGAGTTCGACCAGATCGCCCAGGTCATCGCGGGCAGCATCTCCAAGGTCCCGGGCGTGCTCAACACCGAGTCGCACATCGCCTTCCGGGCGTACTCGCAGCACGACCTGGAGGAGGCGTTCGCGATCGGTCTGGCCAGCGCCGACTGATCCGCTCGCCGTTTCGGGGGTCGTACCGGCCGCACGGCGGCGCGTAGCGCGCGCAGGGCGGCCGGCCCACCGCGAGGGTGGACCGGCCGTCTGCTGTGGCTACGTCAGCTCTCGCTGGGAGCCGGTACCTCGGTGGTGCCGCCGCCCGGAGCCGGCGACTCGGTGCCGGTGCCGCCCGGAGCCGGCGACTCGGTGACAGTGCCGCCCGGAGCCGGGGACTCAGTGCCGGTGCCGCCCGGGCTGGGCGTACCGCTGGCGCTGGTCTGCGGAACCGGGATGCCCAGCTTGTTGGCGAGCGCCACCAACTCGTCGTAGTGCGTCTGCAGCGTCGGCAGTGCCGTCTGCGCCAACTGGACCACCGACTGCTCGGAGCCCTGCGAGATCTCCGTCTGGGTGGCCTGGATGGCCTGGACGTGGCCGGCCAGCTCACTGGTCACCCAGAGCCGGTCGAACTCCGCACCGCTGGCGTTGTTCAGCTTGTCGATGACCGCCTGCTGATCGGCACTGGGCTCGTTCGGCAGTTCCACCCCGAGCTGCGACGCGGTCTGCTGCACCGTCTGGTCCAGCTGGGTGTGGTCGGTCTTCAGCATCGCGCCCAGGTCCTTGACCCCCTGGTCCTGACCCTTCTGCTGAGCCAGGTCACCAGCGGTGATCTCGAACAGGTTGACCTGGTGTACCGCCTGCAGGTACTGGGTGTCCTGCGTTGACGGCTGTGCCGCGGCCTGCGCGGCCGCAGCCGGCGCGACACCGACCAGTACCAGCGCGGCCAACAGGCCGAGGCGTTTGATACCCAACATGCTTCCCCCCCTTGAGACGTTGGACCGCACGGATACCCGGCTCACCGGGGTTATTCCTGCGATCGCCCGTCGCGCGGGGTCGACCGGTCCCATCAGGGCCGTCCGACTCCTGGTCGGATGGGTCGGGGGGTGTGAATACGAAGGGGCGCCCGCCGGAATCCGGCGGGCGCCCCGTTCAGGTGCGAATGGGCGGTCAGCGGCGGCTTTCGCCGCTGCCGATCTCCTCACGCTCGGGCCGGGCCTCGACCGGCGGGTGCCCCGGCGAGACCGGTGCCTCGACCGGCTTCTCGATCGGGTAGAAGAAGCCCCGGATGGCCGGGCCGAGGGCTCCCAGCCGGTTCATCTTCTTGGGCACGACCCAGCCGACGTAGTCGAGCTGGCCGTGACCGTCCGCGTGCCCGTTGGACGCGCTGAGCGGCTGGTGCACCTCGACGAACCGGCCGTCCGGCATGCGCCGGATGATGCCGGTCTCCACGCCGTGCGCGAGCACCTCCCGGTCGTGCTGCTGCAGACCCAGGCACAGCCGGTAGGTGACGTAGTACGCCAGCGGCGGGACCACCAGCAGGCCGATCCGGCCCGCCCAGGTCATCGCGTTCAGGCTGATCTGGAACTTGTCCGCGATCACGTCGTTGGCGCCGGAGAGCGTCAGCACGATGTAGAACGAGACAGCCATGGCGCCGACGGCGGTCCGGGCCGGAGCGTCCCGGGGACGCTCGAGCAGGTTGTGGCTGTTTCGGTCCTTGAGGTGCCGGGCTTCCAGGAACGGGTACATCGTCGACAGGCCCACCAGGATGCCGGGCAGCACGACCGTCGGCCAGAACAGCGGCGGGATGACGTACCCGTCGCCGATCGGGATGGGGATCTCCCAGGCTGGCATGAGTCGGGTCGACCCGTCGAGGAACATGACGTACCAGTCGGGCTGGCTGGCGGCCGAGACCACCCACGCCTCGTACGGGCCGAACAGCCAGATCGGGTTGATCTGGAACAGGCCGCCCATCAGCGCGATGACGCCGAAGACGACCATGAAGAAGCCGCCCTGCTTCAGCGCGTACCGCGGGAACATCCGCTCGCCGACCACGTTGTTGTTGGTCCGGCCCGGGCCGGGCCACTGGGTGTGCTTCTGCTTGAAGACCAGACCCAGGTGGACGCTGATCAGCGCGACCAGCAGACCCGGGATGAGCAGCACGTGGGCGATGAAGAACCGGCTGATGATGATCGTGCCGGGGAACTCGCCGCCGAAGACCGACGAGGTGACCCAGGAGCCAATCACCGGGATGGACAGCATGATCGCCGAGGCGATCCGCAGGCCGGTGCCGGACAGACCGTCGTCCGGGAGCGAGTAGCCGGTGAAGCCGGCCAGGAAGCCGACCCAGAACAGCAGCGAACCGATGATCCAGTTGGTCTCGCGCGGCTTGCGGAAGGCGCCGGTGAAGAACACCCGCAGCATGTGCACGACGATCGCGGCCATGAACAGCAGCGCCGCCCAGTGGTGCATCTGCCGCATCACCAGACCGCCGCGGACGTCGAACGAGATGTCCAGGCTGGAGGCGTACGCGGCGGACATCGGGGTGCCCTGCAACGGCGCGTAGCTGCCGTCGTAGACCACCTCGGTCATCGCCGGCTCGAAGAAGAAGGTGAGGAACACACCGGTCAGCAGCAGCACGACGAACGAGAACAGCGCGATCTCGCCGAGCAGGAAGGACCAGTGGTCCGGGAAGACCTTGTTCAGCAGCTTGCGCAGCGGGGTGGCCACCGCGAAGCGGTCGTCCACTCCCACCGCGGCCTTGCCCGGCGTCGCCGCAAGGTCAAACTTTCGACGCTTCATGGCCGCTCCCAGAAATCAGGCCCGACGGTCTCGGTGTAGTCGGACTTCGCCACGAAGAAGCCCTCGGAGTCCACCTCGATCGGCAGCTGCGGCAGCCGCCGGCTGGCGGGGCCGAAGACTGGCCGGGCGTTGTCGGTGATCAGGAACTGGGACTGGTGGCACGGGCAGAGCAGCCGGTTGGTCTGCTGCTCGTACAGGCTGGCCGGGCATCCCGCGTGCGTGCAGATCTTGGAGAACGCCGCGTAGTTGCCCCACATGTAGTCACCGTGGCCGACCTTCTCGTTGGCCCGGCGCGACTCCTGCGCGTCGGAGTCGCGGAGGTGGATCAGCAGCGTCGGCGAGTCGGCGTGCCTGTTGCTCACGCCGTGGTCGATGCCGGGGAAGACGGTCAGCTGCCCACCGCTGCTGATGTCCGCGGGGCGGATCGGCCGGCCATCCTCGCGGACCAGACGGATCCGCTGGCCGCCCTCGGCCGCGGCGAACCCGGTGGTGAACATCTGGTTGTTCTTGTGCGGCTGCGAGATCAGGCCGCCGACCAGCGGCGCCGCGGCGACCGCGGCGACCGGCGCGAGACCGGCCAGCAGCGAGATGCCGAGCAGGGGGCGACGCTTCACGCCCAGCTCGTCCGCCATGTAGAGCATGGTCTGGCCGGTGATGGTGCGGCCTTCGGAGTCCACCTGGCCCTCGTGCCGGTCCTGGATCGAGACCTCCTTGGGCAGCAACTTCTTGCCCCAGGTCAGGATGCCGAAGCCGACGGCGAGCAGCGCCACGCCGAGGGTGAAGCCGAGCAGCGGGGTGTAGAACTTGTCGCCACCCCGGCCCGCCTCGTACTGCCACGGCCACCAGATGTAGATGGCCAGGAAGGCGGTCGATGCCAGGCCGGTGATCAGGAAGAAGCCGGCGACCACCCGGGTCAGCCGACGCTCCGCCTTGGTGCCCGGCAGCACCTGCGGCTCGTAGTGGACGATCTCGATGTCGTCCCGGCGCGCGCCCTCACGAACGATGTCGAAACGGGTCAGCTTGGGGTCGTTCACGTCGAGCGGCTCCGGGCCCTGTGAGGCCTGGTGCTCGGTGTGGGTGCTCATGCCGTCACCTCGCTACGGGTGGCGCCGAGCGGCACCACAGCACTGAATCGGATGGCCTGCTCGATCACGACTTACCCGCAATCCACAGGCTAGCGAAGACGAGCGCCACGATGCCAACCAGGAAGATCGCCAGGCCCTCGGTGGACGGGCCGTACCGCCCGAGGTTGAACCCACCCGGGTCCTGGTCGTGCTTCAGCGTCTCCTGGATGTAGGCGATGATGTCGGCCTTCTGCTCCGGCCGGAGCTGGTTGTCGCCGAACACCGGCATGTTCTGCGGGCCGCTCAACATCGCCGCGTAGATCTGGCGGTCGGTCGCGGGGTGCAGGCTCGGGGCGAACTTGCCCGAGGAGAGCGCACCACCGCCGCCGCCGAAGGCGTGGCACTGCGAGCAGTTGATCCGGAACAGCTCACCGCCGGCGGCGATGTTGCCGTCCTCGCGGAGGTCGTCGCCCTCGGGGACGACCGGGCCGCCGCCAAGCTCCTGGATGTACTGGGCCAGCTGACGGGTCTGCTCGTCGGTGAAGACCGGGGGCTTGCGGTGCGCCTGGGCCTCCTGGCGGGCCAGCGGCATCCGCCCGGAGCTGACCTGGAACTCGACAGATGCCGCGCCGACGCCGATCAGGCTCGGCCCGCGGCCCTCGACGCCCTGGGCGTTGCGGCCGTGGCAGGTCACGCAGCTCACGTCGAACAGCGCCTTGCCCTCGGCGGCGGCGCCGGTCAGCTGCGGGTTGTCCTGCGCCTGGGCGCCCGGGGCGAAGACGGTGTACGCGCCACCGGCGAGCATCAGCGCGGCGATCAGCCGGACCGCGGCGCCCAGCCGGCGGCGGCCCCTGCTGCGCGCGGCGGGCCGCTCACGCAACCGCGCGAGCAGACCGCGTCGGCGGTCGTTGTCAGAAGTCATGAGCGGTGTCCTTAACCGGTTGGACCTGTCTCAGGGGACGGAGCAGCAGCGCGGAATGTGACGCGCAAGATCACTGGAGCCAGTAGATCATGGCGTACAGCCCGATCCACACGACGTCGACGAAGTGCCAGTAGTACGACACGACGATCGCCGACGTCGCCTGCGCCGGAGTGAACCGGCCCATGGTCGTACGGACCATGAAGATGATGAAGGCGATCAGACCACCGGTCACGTGCAGGCCGTGGAAGCCGGTGGTCAGGTAGAACACCGACCCGTACCCGTCTCCGTTGATCTTGATGCCGTCGGCGACCAGGTGCCGGTACTCGTTCAGCTGGCCGAGGACGAAGATCAGGCCCATCACGAAGGTGACGGTGAACCAGCGCCGCAGCGCGTGCACATCACCCTTCTCCGCCGCGAAGACGCCGAGCTGGCACGTCACCGAGGACAGCACCAGGATCACCGTGAAGGTGGTCGCGTACGGGATGTTCAGCGCCTCGGTGTGCTTCTCCCACTGCTCCGGCGCAGCCGCGCGGATGGAGAAGTACATCGCGAACAGCGCCGCGAAGAACATGAGTTCGCTTGAGAGCCACACGATCGTCCCGACGCTGACCATGTTTGGTCGGGTCAGAGAGTGGATCCGGCTCTTGTCAATGGCTGGGGCCGCAGTCACGCCGTCATTATTGCCCCTGACCGGGGCCGCCGATCAGCGGGGTGGCAAACCTGCGCCTTCCGTGGCCCGAGCGTCAGGGTCCGGTTCGCCTGGCCTAGCCTGAAAAGCGTGCTGCACGTCGATCCGATCTTCGCTGCCACCTCGGCCCCGCCGCCGTTCACCGTCGGCGCGGTGCTGACCGAGACCCGGCTGGACAGCTGGCTGGCCCTGGGGCTGGTGCTCGCCGCCGGCCTGTACCTCTACGGGGTGTACCGGCTGCGCCTGCGTGGCGACCGCTGGCCGATCGCCCGCACCGTGTTCTTCCTCGGCCCCGGCCTGGGCGGCATCGCGCTCGTCACGGTCAGCGGGCTGCACGCGTACGACACCGCGCTGCTGTCCGTGCACATGATCCAGCACATGGTGCTCTCCATGGTGGCGCCGATCTTCCTGGCGCTGGGCGCGCCGATGACCCTGGCCCTGCGGACCCTGCCGGTACGGCCGCGCAAGCGCCTGCTCGCGATCGTGCACAGCCGCGTCGCCCGGGTCTACAGCTTCCCGCTGGTGGCGTTCGCCATCTTCGTGGTCAACCCGTTCGTGCTGTACTTCAGTGATCTGTACCGCTACACCCTCGAACACGCCTGGGCGCACGAGCTGGTGCACGCGCACTTCATCATGACCGGCTGCGTGTTCTTCTGGCCGCTGCTCGGCCTCGACCCGCTGCCCGGCCGCTGGCCGTACCCGGCGCGTGCGCTGCTGATGCTGCTCTCCGTGCCGTTCCACACAGTGCTCGGCCTCACCATCATGCAGAGCAGCACGCTCTTCGGCGGTGACTGGTACCCGTCGCTCAACCTCGGTTGGGTCGACCCGTGGCAGGACCAGGTGGTGGCCGGCGGCATCCTGTGGGCCGGTGGCGAGTTCGTCAGTGTGACCATGCTCGCGGTGCTGGTGGTGCAGTGGGTCAAGCAGTCCGAGCGGGAGGCCCGCCGGGTGGACCGCGAGCTGGACCGCCAGGAGGCCCGCGAACGCGCAGCCGACGCCGCGCCCGCCTGAGCTGCCCGGACGGTACGCCCCGACGCGCGACGCCGGGCGGGATGTCGGCTACGTCACGCCGACCGGTACGATCTGCGGGCAGCTACGAGGTGGGAGTTCCGGCATGACCGATCGTCTTTGCACCGTGTTGCTCTACAGCGACGACCCGCAGGTCCGTGATCGGATGCGGATGGCTGTTGGCACCCGGCCAGCTCCCGGTCTGCAGATCGAGTTCGTCGAGGCGTCGACCTATGCCGAGACCATCCGGCTGGTCGACGACTACGAGATCGACCTGCTGCTGCTCGACGGTGAGGCGAGCCCGGGCGGCGGCATCGGCATCGCCCGTCAGGTCAAGGACGACCGGGACGACGCTCCCCCGACCTGCCTGGTGATCGCCCGCGCCGCCGACCGATGGCTCGCCGCGTACGCCGAGGTCGACGCGACGCTGGTCCACCCGCTCGACCCGGTGACCACCGGCGGCACGGTGGCCGAGCTGCTGCGGACGCACGCACCCGCCTGACGTCCCACGCTCCTCCGGCACCCCCACGGCGCCGGATCTCCTCGGCGCCGGTTCCAGCCCACCCGCACTTCGCATGCTCGGGAGGCCCGCCATGGGCGATCGGACCTGGCCGCACCTGCTCAACGCGCTGCTGCGCGGTGACGAACTCTCCACCGCCGACACCGCCTGGGCGATGGACGAGATCATGACCGGCTCGGCGAGCGCGGCGCAGATCGCCGCCTTCGCCGTGGCGCTGCGGGCCAAGGGCGAGACCCCTGCGGAGCTGGCCGGCCTGGTGGAGGCGATGCTCGGTCGCGCGGTCCCGGTGGCGCTGCCCGAGGAGCTGCGCCGTACCGCGCTCGACGTGGTCGGCACCGGCGGTGACCTCGCCCACACGGTGAACATCTCCACTATGACGGCGCTGGTGGTCGCCGGCACGGGCGTCCGTGTCGTGAAGCACGGCAACCGGGCCGCCTCCTCCCTGTGCGGCACCGCCGACCTGCTGGAGTTCCTCGGCATCCCACTGGATCTCGGCCCGGAGCAGGTTGCCCGCTGTGTCGAGGAGGCCGGCATCGGGTTCTGCTTCGCGGCCCGCTTCCACCCCGGGATGCGGCACGCCGGCCCGGTCCGCCGCGAGGTGGGCGTGCCCACCTTCTTCAACTTCCTCGGCCCGCTGACCAACCCGGCCCGTCCCCGGGCCGGCGCGGTCGGCTGCTTCGACCTGCGGATGGCCCCGGTGATGGCCAGCGTGTTCGCGGCCCGTGGCGACTCGGCGATCGTGATGCGCGGCGAGGACGGGCTGGACGAGTTCACCACCGCCGCGCCGACCCGGATCTGGGCGGCGCAGGGCGGCACCGTACGCGAGGCTGTGCTGGACGCGACGGACCTGGGGGTACCCCGGTCCACCCTCGCCGACCTGCGCGGCGGTGACGCCGCGTACAACGCCGGCGTGGCCCGTCGCCTGCTGGCCGGCGAGACGGGTCCGGTCCGGGACGCGGTGCTGGTCAACGCGGCGGCGGCGCTGGCCACCCAGGGCCCGCTGGACGGCGACCTGACCGAGGCGCTCCGCGCCGGCCTGGCCCGTGCGGCCGAGTCGATCGACTCCGGCGCGGCTGCCGCTACCCTGGACCGCTGGATCGAGACCGCCACCGCCTGACCTCACCACCGCCCGGCCCGTCGGGCGGCGGCGTCTTGGCCGGTGATCGACTCGGGTTCCGTGAAGCCGCGGTGTCCGGGCAGCCCGGATGCCCCGACGTCAATGATGTCGAGTGGATCACGCGCGGATGCCGACCAGCGGGCGACGGTGCGCGGAGATTTGTCGGACCCGTCTGGGAAACTACAGCTGAGTAGTTCTCTGCTGCCGTCGGTGCGTCACTGTCGCATCCGGGGGCGGTCCGCCTGGTATCCGAGAGGAGACGCCCGTGTCGCACCGCGAGCTCTACTGCGACGTCTGCGAGGGCGTGGCGCTGTTCGAGGCTCCGCCCTGCGTCGACGGCCACGGCACCGACTGTCCAGAGCTGATCTGCACCGACTGCGGCGCCGCCGTGGTGGTCAGCGCGTTCGCCTTCCCGGTCACCCGGTTGGCCGCCCGCCGCCGTCAGCCCGTCCGCCGCCGCGCCGCCTGATCACAGCACCGCAGCACTGCCTCACCGCCGCGCCGCCTCACCCCCGGGCCGCCGGGCCGCCGGGCCGCCGGGCCGCCGCGCCGCCGAGGCGGGGTGGGACATGACCGAAGGCCCGCTCCCCTCTCGGGGAACGGGCCTTCGTCGTGCCGGGTCGGTCGCGACGGCGACCGGGTGGGTCAGTGCTCGGCGGTACGCCGGGTGCCGCTGTAGTACTCGAACAGGAGCCCACAGGCGGAGAAGACCACGGCCAGCAGGCCGGCACCGATCAGCCAGTACTGCCAGAACACCATGCCGAGCGCGGCGATCGCGGCGGCCAGCGCCAGACCGAACGGCCAGTAGCTGCCCGGGCTGAAGAAGCCGACCTCACCAGCGCCGTCGGCGATCTCGGCGTCCGGGCGGTCCTCCGGGCGCAGGTCGATGCGGCGGGAGACGAACCAGAAGAAGCCACCGCACATCGAGCAGAGCAGGAACGACAGCAACAGGGCGACGGTGCCGACCCACTCGATGCCGCCCGACGCACCGTTCGTCCAGGCACCGTAGAGGATGGTGGCGCCGAAGAGGAACCCGGCGATGATCAGGAAGATACGCCACTCGGTCTTCATGCGGCTGCCTCAGCTTCCCGTGCGGGCCGGAACGTCGTCCGGGTTGAAGTTGTCCTGCGTCCGCCGCGTGTCGAACGGCTGCGTGGTCGTCGCGTACGGCTGCTCACCGATCGCGGACAGCGCATCCTGGGTCGACTTGCCGCTCTGCTTGGCCGCGAGGAACTGGTCGTACTTCTCCGGCGAGACCACCCGCAGCTCGAAGTTCATGAACGCGTGGTAGCTGCCGCACAGTTCGGCGCAGCGCCCGACGTAGGCACCCTCGGCGTCCAGGCTGGAGACCTCGAACACGTTGCGGATCTTGCCCGGCATGACGTCCCGCTTGAAGAGCAGCTCCGGCACCCAGAACGAGTGGATGACGTCGCGGCTGGTCTCCTCGAACCGGATGGACCGGTTGGTCGGCAGCACCAGCACCGGGATGACCTCACTGGTGCCGAGCGTCGACGCGGTGGTGCGGGCTTCCGTGCCCTGGCCGTCCCGGTAGTTGAACTGCCAGTTCCACTTGAACGCGACGACCTCGACCGTGACGTCCGGGTTCTTCGACAACTTGTCGACGTCGGTCTGCACGATCGCCGTGTAGTAGAAGAGCACCGAGACGATCAGGATCGGCGCGATGGTGTAGAGGAACTCCATCGGCATGTTGTAGCGGGTCTGCACCGGCAGCGCGTTGCCACGCTTGCGGTAGCGCACGACGCACCAGAAGATCAGGCCCCACACGAAGACGCCGACCGCGAGCGCGGCGATGCAGGAGGCGATCCACAGGTCGTACATCCGCTTCGACTCCGGCGAGATGCCGCCCTGCGGCCAGCCGAAGCCGTCGAACGTCTGACCCACGTCACAGCCCGTGAGCAGAACCAGCAACGCCACGCCACCGAGACCGAGCCCGGCCAGGCGACCAGCACCACGCCCCCGGCGTCCACCAACCCCTGGGGAAGCGCTGTGCCGTACGGCCGACGGCCGTACCTCCGAACTCCTTGCGACCACCTGGTCCTGCCTCCCTAGCGCGCCGCGGTGCGTCGTTCCTCAGCACCCGCGGCAAAGGCGTCACCGACGGTCGCAGATTACTCGACCATGACGGACTCGGCCGTGGTGGGGTCACTGTCCGACCCCCATCGGGGGGATCCTAGGCATACCGCCGCGATAGCGTCTTGGTCTGTGAGCGCGAGGAGCGAGCCGGGGTCGCGAGCCCCGCAGCCGCGAACGAAGGCAGGTCTGTGAGCGCATCCCCGGTCTACCTGGACGCGGCGACCGCCGCGCCGATGCATCCGGTCGCGCGGCAGGCTCTGCTGGCCGCGCTCGACGACGGCTGGGCCGACCCGGGCAAGCTGTACACGCAGGCCCGGCGGGCCCGGCAACTGCTCGACGCCGCCCGCGAGGCCACCGCGCTGACGCTCGGCGTCCGCGCCGATGAGGTCTCCTTCACCCCCAGTGGTACGACAGCAGCCCACGGCGCGGTGCTCGGCGGCCTGACGGGGCGGCGCCGGGTCGGGTCGACGCTGGTGCACTCGGCGATCGAGCACTCGGCGGTACTGCACGCGGCGGAACGACATGTCGGCGCGGGCGGGACCGCCACAGTGGTGCCGGTCGACCGGTCGGGCCGGCTGGACCTGACCGCGTGGTCGACCGCCGTTCGGGCCCCGGGGGTCGCGCTGGCCGCGTTGATCACCGCCAGTCACGAGGTGGGGACGGTGCAGCCGGTCGCCGAGGCGGCGGCGGCGTGCGTCGACGTGGGTGTGCCGCTGTACGTGGACGCGGCGCAGTCGGTGGGCCGGGTGCCAGTGCCGGCCGGCTGGTCGGTGCTCACGGCGAGCGCCCACAAGTGGGGTGGGCCACCCGGCGTGGGGGTGCTGGCGGTCCGGAAGGGCGTTCGCTGGGAGTCACCCTGGCCGGCCGACGAGCGGGAGAGCGGACGTACCCCCGGGGTGGTGAACCTGCCCGCGGTCGTGGCGGCGGCGGCGAGCCTGCGGGCGGCAGCGGCCGACGCGGCGGCCGAGGCGGCCCGGTTGGCCCCCCTGGTGGACCGGGTCCGGGAGCGGGTCGCGGCGGAGGTGCCCGACGTGGAGGTGGTCGGCGACCCGGTGCTCCGGCTCCCCCACCTGGTCACGTTCTCGTGCCTGTACGTCGACGGGGAGGCGTTGCTGCACGCCCTGGACCGGCGGGGGTTCGCCGTGTCGTCCGGCTCGTCCTGCACCTCGTCCACGTTGCGTCCGTCGCACGTGCTGGAGGCGATGGGTGTGCTCTCGCACGGCAACGTGCGGGTCAGCCTGCACCGGGAGACGACCGAGGCGGACGTGGAGCGGTTCCTGACCGAGCTGCCGGGAATCGTCGCCGGGCTGCGCGCCGAGGCCGGGGTGGTGGGGCTGTGACGATGCCGGACGAGGTGATCGACTGCCGGGGGCAACGCTGCCCGCTGCCGGTGATCGCGGCGGCGCGACGGATGCCCGAGGTGCCGGTCGGCACTGTGGTCCGGGTGCTGGCCGACGACCCGGCGGCGGCGGTCGACATCCCCGCCTGGTGCCGGATGCGCGGCCAGGAGTTCCTCGGCTCCGTCAACGGCCCCGACGGCCCCGCCTACGACGTACGCCGCACCCACTAACCCCGCGCCACCCCGCGACCCCCCCTCGCCCCTCGACACCCCCGCGATCTTGCAGTTTCTGCGGGGACAAAGCGGTGCAGAAGCCGCGATACGGCGACAGAAAGTGCAAGATCGCCGGGGTGGGGGCGGTAGATTACGCCGGGAGGAGGTGGGGGCGGACCTCTTCCGCCGCAGTGTCGCCGTAGGACTCGGCGAGCCGCTTGACGAACAGGTCGCGGCGGACGTCGTACTCCTGGGTGCCGACGGTCTCCAGGACCAGCGTGGCCAGCAACGAACCGACCTGGGCGGCGCGTTCCAGGCCGAGGCCCCAGGAGAGCGCGGTGAAGAAGCCGGCCCGGAAGCCGTCGCCGACGCCGGTCGGGTCGACCGCGCGGATCTCCCGCGCGATCGGTACGTGGATCGGGTCGATGCCGCGGCCGGCGATCTCCACACCGTGCTTGCCCAGGGTGGTGACCCGCACCTTGACCAGGTCCAGCAGTTGGTCGTCGCTGAGCTGCGCCTTGCTCTGCAACAGCGACTTCTCGTAGTCGTTGGTCATCAGGTACTCGGCGCCCTCGATCAGCGCCACCACGTCCTCGCCGGGCATCCGGGCGAGCTGCTGGGACGGGTCGGCGGCGAAGGCGTACCCGCGGGTGCGGCACTCGGCCGAGTGGCGCAGCATCGCCTCGGGGTCGTTGGCGCCGACCAGCACCAGGTCCAGACCGCCGAGCCGGTCGGCGACCGGGGCCAGCTCGATGTTGCGGGCCTCGCTCATCGCACCGGCGTAGAACGACGCGATCTGGCACATGTCGGTGTCAGTGGTGCAGACGAAGCGGGCGGTGTGCGCCACCTCGCTGACGTGCACCGAGTCGCAGTCCACGCCGTGGCGTTCCAGCCAGGAACGGTAGTCGGCGAAGTCGGCGCCGACCGAGCCGAGCAGCACCGGGCGCAGCCCGAGCTGACCCATCCCGAAGGAGATGTTCGCCGCCACGCCACCGCGGCGGAGCACCAGGTCGTCCACCAGGAAGGAGAGGGACACCTTGTGCAGTTGATCGGCGATGAGCTGGTCGGCGAAGCGACCGGGGAAGCTCATCAGGTGATCGGTGGCGATCGAGCCGGTGACGGCGATCTTCATGTCAACCCTCGGGGTCGGGAGCAGGGCGCGGTCAGCCTACCGGGACGGCAACCCGATGGTCACCGCTCGGTCGGACAACGGCAACCAGCCCGCCACGGCCCCCTTCGAGACCGTTCCCCGGCCGGTGCGACCGCCGACCGGTACGGCGATGGGGCCGTCCCGAAGAACGGCCCCATCGTCGCTGGTGTGTGGTGTGACTCAGTTGAACGAGTCACCGCAGGCGCAGGAGCTGCCCGCGTTGGGGTTGTCGATGGTGAAGCCCTGGGCGTCGATCCGGTCGGCGAAGTCGATCGTCGCGCCGGAAAGGTACGGGGCGCTCATCCGGTCGACGACGACCTCGACACCACCGAAGTCGGTCACGACGTCACCGTCGAGCGAACGCTCGTCGAAGAAGAGCTGGTACCGCAGGCCGGAGCAGCCGCCCGGCTGCACGGCGACGCGGAGCCGCAGGTCGTCGCGGCCCTCCTGCTCGATCAGGGCCTTGACCTTCTGCGCCGCGACGTCGGTGAGGACGACGGAAGTAGGGGCCTTGGCCTCGGTCGACTCGGTCTGCGCTGGCGTGGTCACGTGGAAGTCTCCCTGCGCGGTTTGGGTCCGGACGCACTGGCCAACGTCGCGCGTCGTCCAGTGATTCCCGGTTGTGGTCCTCAACCGATCGTACGCCGCCTTGGCCGGGCTCACCCGCGTGGCGTGACCCCCGCCGCAGGTCGGCCCTCGGTCGGGGCGGGGGCGCGGGCGGTCGGGACGCTCAGCGGCTCCACTGCCGGGCCAGGCGGGCACCCAGTTCGCGCAACCCCTCTGCGGGCCGGCTCAGCGCCGCGTCGAGCCCGCCGCCCTCCTCGCCGCCGAAGTGCTCCACCAGGCTGTACGCGTCGGTCACCCCGGCCGAGGCGGCCTCCCGTCGGCCGGTGCTCACCTGCCCGGCCACCACCACGCAGGGCACTCCCCGGTCGCGGGAGGCGCCGGCCACCCCGGCGACGACCTTGCCGCGCAGCGACTGGTGGTCGAACGACCCCTCACCGGTGATCACCAGGTCGGCGGTGTCCAGCGCGGTGTCGAGTCGGGTGGCCCGGGTGACCAGGCCGATCCCCGACTCGCAGTCGCCGCCCAGGGCGAGGAGCGCCGCGCCGATGCCTCCGGCGGCACCGCCCCCGGGCAGCGTGCCGAGCCCCGCCGGGCAACCGGCCAGGTCCCGTTCCAGCACCGCCGCGAAACGCTCCAGGGCCGCGTCGAGCAGCAGCACGTCGGCGCGGTCGGCGCCCTTCTGCGGGCCGAACACGTTGCTCGCGCCGTGCAGGCCGAGCAGAGGGTTGTCCACGTCGGTGGCCGCGACCAGCCGGACGCCGCGCAGCCGGGGCGCGCCGTCCAGCGCGTCGGCCGCGGCGAGCGCCGCCCCGCCGTACGGCAGCGCGGCACCGCCCTGGTCGAGGGGGGTCACGCCCAGCGCGGCGAGCATTCCGGCGCCGGCGTCGTTGGTGCCGGAGCCACCCAGCCCGATCACCACCGTGCGGGCGCCGCTCTCCACGGCGGCGGCCACCAACAGACCCAGCCCGTACGAGGTGGTGGTCTTCGGGTCGCGCTCGGCCGCGGAGAGCAGGTGCAGGCCGCACGCCTGCGCGCTCTCCAGGTAGGCGGTCGAGCCGTCGGCGGTGAGCAGGATCTCACCGGCCGCCGGCCGGCCCAGCGGGTCGACCGTCGGCACCGCCACGCGGCGGC
Source organism: Micromonospora saelicesensis (assembly GCF_900091575.1). Taxonomy (GTDB): domain Bacteria; phylum Actinomycetota; class Actinomycetes; order Mycobacteriales; family Micromonosporaceae; genus Micromonospora; species Micromonospora saelicesensis. The sequence goes on along the minus strand of NZ_FMCR01000008.1, from coordinate 50,192 downwards.
CGCCGAGGGCTTCGGCGAGCACCTCCACGAAGCCCGGTCCGCCGTCGGCGAGGGGCCGGATCAGCAGTTCGTCTCCGTCGGTGACGGTGCGCCAACCGGCGGCGACGGAGGCGGCCACCTCCGGTGCGGACAGGGTGCCGGCGAACTTGTCCGGGCAGAGCAGCACGCGCATGCCGAGCAGTGTGGCAGCCCACACCGAGCGAGGCTGCGTCGCGCTCGCGCTGTGGGACCATGGGCTACGTGACTTCGACCTGGGTGGAACCCTCCAACACGGCGACGGCTCTGCTGCTGCTCGGCCGGGGCAGCGACCCCGACACTGAGCGCGGCGTGGAGTGTCCGGGCGACCTGCCGGCGCCCAGCGATCCGGATCTGGTGGCCCGTGCCACCGCCGCGAAGGCGAAGCTGGGCAGCAAGGTCTTCGTGCTGGGGCACCACTACCAGCGCGACGAGGTGATCCAGTTCGCCGACGTGACCGGCGACTCGTTCAAGCTGGCCCGGGAGGCCGCGGCCCGCCCGGACGCGGAGTACATCGTCTTCTGCGGCGTGCACTTCATGGCCGAGAGCGCCGACATCCTCACCACCGACAGCCAGCGGGTGATCCTGCCCGATCTCGCGGCGGGTTGCTCGATGGCGGACATGGCGGTGCTGGGCCAGGTCGAGGCCGCGTGGGACACGCTGACCGAGCTGGGCATCGCCGGCGACACCGTGCCGGTGACGTACATGAACTCCTCGGCCGACATCAAGGGTTTCGTGGGCCGCAACGGCGGCGTGGTCTGCACCTCGTCCAACGCCAAGCGCGCCCTGGACTGGGCCTTCGAGCAGGGGTCGAAGGTGCTCTTCCTGCCGGATCAGCACCTGGGCCGTAACACCGCGGTGCTGGAGATGGGCCTGTCGCTGGACGACTGTGTGCTCTACGACCCGCACAAGCCCGGTGGCGGGCTCACCCCGGAGCAGCTGCGCGACGCCAAGATGATCCTGTGGCGGGGGCACTGCTCGGTGCACGGCCGGTTCACCCTGGAGAGCGTCAACGACGTACGGGAGCGGGTGCCGGGGGTCAACGTCCTGGTCCACCCGGAGTGCCGGCACGAGGTGGTCACGGCCTCCGACCACGTCGGGTCCACCGAATACATCATCAAGACGATCGAGGCGGCTCCGGCCGGCTCGGCGTGGGCGCTCGGCACCGAGCTGAACCTGGTCCGCCGGCTCGCGCTGGCGCACCCGGACAAGCAGATCATGTTCCTGGACAAGGCCGTCTGCTACTGCTCGACGATGAACCGGATCGACCTGCCGCACCTGGTCTGGGCCCTGGAGGAGCTGGTCGCGGGCCGGGTCGTCAACCAGATCACGGTGGACGCCGACACCGCGTACCACGCCCGGGTCGCGCTTGATCAGATGCTCGCGCTGCCCGGCGCGGACACTCCGCCGCCGACGGCGTCCTGATCACGATCCGTAGCGCTCTTGGTACGCAAAAGTGCCGGATCACCGATTAATGCCACACACGCCGATGTGACCGAGTCCTTTTTCGTCACCGAGGGCTATGCTGCCCAAGCGACGACACACGCGGGCCGTTTCGACATGGCCGCATCCGGGGTAGCGACAAGGTTCAGGCACCCCACCATCAACACGGCAGCACCGACGCGCTGGAGGTTGCGTTGACCGACGACGTCCTGGTTGTGCACGGAGGTACTCCGCTCGAAGGGCGGATCCGCGTGCGCGGCGCGAAGAACCTGGTATCGAAGGCGATGGTCGCCGCGTTGCTCGGTGACAGCCCGAGCCGGCTGTTCGACGTGCCCAAGATCCGCGATGTCGAGGTGGTGCGAGGTCTGCTCGGCCTGCACGGCGTCAAGGTCACCGACGGCACCGAGGACGGCGAGCTCGTCTTCGACCCGGCGAACGTGGAGAGCGCCAGCACCGACCAGATCAACGTGCACGCCGGCTCCAGCCGGATCCCGATCCTGTTCTGCGGCCCGCTGCTGCACCGCCTCGGGCACGCGTTCATCCCGGATCTGGGTGGCTGCCACATCGGCCCGCGCCCGATCGACTTCCACCTGCAGGCGCTGCGGGAGTTCGGTGCCACTGTCGACAAGCGGCCCGAGGGGTTGCACCTGTCCGCGCCGAACGGGCTGCACGGCACCAAGTTCGCCCTGCCGTACCCGAGCGTCGGCGCCACCGAGCAGGTGCTGCTGACCGCCGTGATGGCCGAGGGCGTCACCGAGCTGCGCAACGCCGCGGTGGAGCCGGAGATCATCGACCTGATCTGCATCCTGCAGAAGATGGGCGCGATCATCAAGGTCCACACCGACCGGGTGATCGAGATTCAGGGTGTGCCCAAGCTGCACGGCTACACCCACCGGCCGATCCCGGACCGGATCGAGGCGGCGAGCTGGGCGGCCGCCGCCCTGGCGACCCGTGGTCACGTCGAGGTGCTGGGCGCGCAGCAGGCCGACATGATGACCTTCCTGAACATCTTCCGCTCGGTCGGCGGCGAGTACGAGGTCACCGACGCCCGCGCGCCGAAGCTGGGCGACCCCGGCCAGGAGGGCGGAATCCGCTTCTGGCACCCGGGTGGCGAGCTGAACGCGGTGGCGTTGGAGACCGACGTGCACCCCGGCTTCATGACCGACTGGCAGCAGCCGCTGGTCGTGGCGCTGACCCAGGCCCGCGGCCTGTCGATCGTCCACGAGACGGTCTACGAGCAGCGGCTGGGCTACACCGAGGCCCTCAACTCGATGGGCGCCAACATCCAGGTCTACCGGGACTGCCTCGGCGGCACCCCGTGCCGCTTCGGCCGGCGTAACTTCAAGCACTCCGCAGTGATCGCCGGACCGAGCAAGCTGCACGCCGCCGATCTGGTCATCCCGGACCTGCGGGCCGGGTTCAGCCACCTGATCGCGGCGCTCGCGGCCGAGGGCACCTCCCGGGTGTACGGCGTGGACCTGATCAACCGGGGCTACGAGGACTTCGAGGCGAAGCTCGCCGACCTGGGCGCGCACGCCGAGCGTCCGTAACCTCGGTCACCCCATCGTTCGACTACGACGGCTCCAGGTCACGCTGCGACCTGGAGCCGTCGGTCGTTGTACCGCGATGTGCAGCGGGCGCGGACCGTTGGCTACCCTTGCCGCGTGCCGTCGCTCTTTCGCCGCAAGTCCACCGACCTCGTCGACGAGGCCGTCACCTCGGTGACCCCCGAGGAGACCGCTGAGCGTTCCCGGGGTTACACCCCGGCCAAGGGTCGGGAGACGCCCAAGCGGCCGACCGTCGGCCGTCGCCCGGCCGGCCCCACTCGTCCCCTCACCAAGGAGGAGGAGCGGGAGCGTCGCCGTCAACTGCGCGCCGAGGCGGCGTCGGAGTTCCGCCGCGAGGGTGGCCCCCGCGACCGTGGCCCGGAGCGGCTGCTGGCCCGCAACGTGGTCGACTCCCGGCGTACCGTCGGCACCTGGTTCTTCGGCGGCGCGCTGATCGTGCTGGTCGGGTCGAACGCGGCCATGCCGCCGCTGGTCCGACTGATCTCCAACGTGCTCTGGGGCGCGCTGGCGCTGGGTGTGGTCGTCGACTCGGTGCTGATCTGCCGCAAGATCAGCAAGCTGGTCCGGGAGCGCTTCCCGAAGACCGACCAGCGGATGGGCTCGCTCTTCCTCTACGCGGTCATGCGGTCGATCACCTTCCGGCGGATGCGCGCTCCGGCGCCCCAGGTCAAGCTGGGCGACAAGGTCTGACCCCCGGGCTCCCACGCCCGCACCCGCCCGCGCCCGCGCCCGCAAGATCGGCACGACTTCAGCGAAACTGCTGCCTCAGACATCTCCGAGGCAGCAGTTTCGCCGTATCTGCGCGGATCTTGCCGCGCGTTCATCATGCTGAACGGGTTGCCGTTGTTCGCCACACCGAACGTTCGACCCAATGGAGCGAAGGCATGCCTTCGGAACCGGCTGCCCCGCTGCCCACCATCGCCGCCGCCCTGCGCCGGGAGCGGGAACGGGTCGGCATCTCGCTGACCGAGCTGGCCCGCCGGGCGGGCGTGGCCAAGTCCACCCTCTCCCAACTGGAGTCGGGCACCGGCAACCCGAGCGTGGAGACGCTCTGGGCGCTGGGCGTCGCACTCGGTGTGCCGTTCAGCCGGTTGGTGGAGCCGGTCGACGACGTCGTACGGGTCATTCGGGCCGGGGACGGGCCGCACGTCCGCTCGGAGCAGGCCGACTTCAGCGGAACGCTGCTCAGCGCCGGTGCGGCGCACCTGCGCCGGGACGTCTACCTGATCAGGCTGGAGCCGGGCGCGGTCCGAGCCGGGCAGGGACACACCCCGCGCAGTATCGAGCACGTGGTGGTCGCTGCCGGCCGGCTGCGGGTGGGGCCCGAGGCGACACCGGTCGAACTCGAACCCGGCGACTACGCCACCTTCCCCGGCGACGCGCCGCACCGTTACGAGGCGCTCGCTCCCGGTACGTTCGCCGTCCTCATCATGGAGCACCCCTGAACGAGGACGGCGATCCCGCCGCAGCCGGGCGGTCTTCGAGTGCGGTATGGTCGGAGACCAGATTCGCTTATAGGACCAAATGTCCGAAACCAATGGGATAACGTTTGCGCCGGTGGGCGGCACCACAGTGGCGGTGAGCGAGCCCACGCCGTTACCCTCCATCCGCAGCCACGGCCTGCCGGAGCGGCGATCTGACCGGCACGTGCGGCCCCAGCGCGACAATTTGCAACGAGGTGACAACGCGTGAGCGAGCGGACGCGAGCCGGCCACCGGGGCGTGGCAGGCGGCGACCGGACGCCCAGCGGTCCCCCGACGGCGGCTGCGGACAGCTCACCCTCGGCGAGAATCGGCCCAGCGGCCGGGTGTGGCGACGGGCTCGACGGATGAACGGCCGCTACACCGACCGGTGGTCAGACCCGAACGAACCGTCCTGGGTGGTCGAGCCGACCACCGAGTGGCACCCCCAGTTCCCCGGCCAGCGTTACGCCGGCGACATCGGCATGCCGCACCAGCCGCCACCGCGCGGCCGCGCGACGGTGTCCGGTCGCGCCGAGGTGCCACCGCTGGCGCCCACCCGCCCGGACGGCACCTACCTCGGCCGGTCCTGGTCCGACGAACCACCGGAGGAACAGGCACCGCACGGCCGTTCCTGGGTGGACGACGAGCCGGGCGAGACACCCGCCTACGGACGACTCCGCGGCGACGAGCGCTCGGCGGACACCTCCGCCTACGGCCGGCCCGACAGCGCCGACTCCCGCCACTACGACCACGAGCCGTACCGTCGTCCGCTGCCCGAGCCACCCCGCCGCGACGACCGCCGTTCGCCCGAGTCGGACCGGCGTACCGCCTGGTCCGACCGACGCCCCGCCGACGAGCGGGGGCCCGCGCGGGAAGCCGCCTGGCACCGGGACCAGCCCACCCCCGAGCGGTACGACAGCCGCCGTCCCCGGCAGGAGCCCACCGAGCGGGACCGGGGTTACCGGGGCACGCCGCCGGTCTCCCCCGCGCCCCGGCCCGAACCCGGCTGGGTGCCCGAGCCGGACGACACACCACGTCGGCGCGGCACACCGGAACGACCGGCCGCCGGTTACGAACGGCACACCGACGACGGGTACGGCGCCCGACCCACCCGCGACCACGACGGCCGCATCGCCGACGCGGCCGACCCGTGGGCACCTGTGGACGGCCGCACGCGATACCGCGCCGACGGGTACCCGGACCGGGCCGCCGACGACCTGCGCCGCCCGGAGTCGCGCTACCGCGCGGACGAGGGGGTCGGCGCAGCGCCCTCACCCAACGGTGGACGACGGCGCCGCCCCGAGGCGGACCTGCCCGACCAGCCCCGTCTCGACGACGACCGGCGGCGGCCCGACACCGACCCGCACCGGCACCAGCCCCGTGAGGCGGCGGCCCGCGCCGAGGCGTACCCGGACCGGCGCCCCCGGGAGCAGGCCCGCCCGGACGGGTACCGCGACAACGGGTACCGCGAGGACGCGCCTCGTGAGGACGCGTACCGCGAGCCCCGGCCACAGCCGGGCCAACGGTCGGACGGCAGTCTGCCCTGGCCAGCGCCGGGTCCGGTGCGCCAGGACCGCACCTCGGACCGCACCCGGGAGCCCGGCCACCGCACCGACCCGCACCGCGCCGACCCACACGGCAGCCCGGACCCGCACCGCACCGCGGACCCGCACCGCACCGCGGACCCGCACCGCACCGCGGACCCGCACCGCACCACAGACCCGCACCGCACCACAGACCCGCACCGCAGCGCCGAGCCGGGCATCGCGTCGCGGCCGGCCGCCCGGCCCGACCGGCCGGCCGCCACGCCGTCCCGGCCTGACGAGCGCCCGGCGGCCACTCCGGCACGGTACGACGAGCGACAGGTACGCCCGGCCGCGACGGCGCCGCCCGCCTCCGGCCGTGCCATGCCGGTCCCACCGGTCTCCCCGGAGCGACCGGTGTCGCCAGCACCCGTCTCACCCGCTTGGGACCGACCGGTGTCAGCAGCCCCGGTCTCCCCGGAACGACCGGTGTCGCCAGCACCCGACTCCCCCGCCAGCCGTGGCTGGGACCGACCGGTGTCGCCAGCACCCGACTCCCCCGCCGCCCGCGGCTGGGACCGACCGGTGTCAGCAGCCCCGGTCTCCCCGGAACGACCGGTGTCGCCAGCACCCGACTCCCCCGCCAGCCGTGGCTGGGACCGACCGGTGTCAGCGGCCCCCGTCTCCCCCGCCGCGACCGGTTGGGATCGGCCGGTGTCGGCCGTTCCGGTCTCGCCCGCCTCCGACCGGCCCGTCTCGGGGCCACCCGCCGCGCGTCTGCGGCTGGAGTACCTGCCCGCACCGGTGGACCCGCCCGGCGCCGACGAGCGCTCGGATGCCCCGCCAGCATCGGGACGCCGGCCGCTGGCCGAACCGCCACCGGCGTCCGGGGCGCATCCTGCCCCGCCGCCGCGTTACCCCGGCCCGGACACCGAGGACCGTCCGGCGGACCAGCGGCGCGGCGAGGAGCCGGGCCCGGACCGCCGCAGGGTCGGCGACCCGCTGGCTGGCACCCCACCGACCGACCGCCGCCCGGCTGCCCCGGACCGCTCGTCCCCGGCGGAGCGGCCGCACCCCGCCGATCGCCCGGCCGCGCCGCAGCGTCCGTACTCGCCGGAACGACTGGCCCCGACGGCGGACGCACGCCCGTCGGTGGCCCCGCCACCCACCTGGCAGGCACCGCCGCCACCGGCGACCCGCCCCGACCCGACCCCGGCCGACCCGATTCGCGCGGTTCCGGCTCCGGAGGCCTCGCCGCCACCGACGGCGGAGGTCGCGCCGACGCTTCCGCCGGCCCCCGGTACGCCGCGCCGCTACGTACCCCCGCCGCCCTCGGAAGAGCCGGTGGCGGCCGTTCACGAGCCGGACGACGTCCCGGGCACCCGCGGGCCAGAAGCGTGGTTCAGCCCCGCTCAGCCCGCCGAGTCCGACCAGGCCGAGCCGGCTACGGACCAGCGGTCGTTCGACCCGGTCGACGACGAGTCGACGGCCGGCGACCCCGGCGTCTCCGCGACACCGGACGCGCAGACGTCGACGCCGACGGCCGACACCCGCCTCGACGTGGCCGACGAGCACACCGGCGGGTCGACACCAGACGACGCATTCGACCCGGTCTCCGCGCCGCCCGCCCACCCGGTCTCCGATGCGCCCCGGCTCTGGGCGGACGACCTGGACGACGACCCGCAGCCCGATTTCGACACGGGAACGGTGGACGGCTACCAGCCCGTCTCCGGCGCACCTGTCGTCGCGATGCCCCACCAGCGGACCGAAGCCGACCCGCAGCCCTTCGCCGCTTCGCCCAGCGACGACACCGATCCGGTCGAGCACGCCCCGACGGACGAACTCGCGCCACCCGACGAGCCTGCGGACGCGATCGACGATCCGAGCGCGAGCCCGGTGGACGGCTCGCAAGTCGACGAGTGGCGGGGCGACGCGGCGCTGCACGTCACGGCTATGGACGACACGAGCCCGCCGGTCCCGGCACCGCCCGTCTCGGCACCGCCGTTCTCCGCACCGCCCGCCTCGGTCACGCCGGTCTCCGCTCCTCCGGCACCGCCGGTATCGGCCCCGCCCGCGGCACCCGTCTCCGCACCACCAGCGTCCGCGACAGCGCCCATCTCCGCGCCGCCAGCGCCCGTCTCCGCGCCACCATCACCCACCGCAGCGCCCGCCTCCGCGCCGCCCTTCTCCACCGCGCCCGTCTCCGCGCCGCCAGCGTCGACCGCAGCACCCGTCTCCGCACCACCCGCCTCAGCGCAGCCGTACTCCGGAGCACCGGTCTCCGCGCCGCCAGCGCCCACAGCAGCGCCCGTCTCCGCGCCGCCAGCCGCGACGCCCATGACCGCGCCCCCACCGCCCGCCGCGGCGCCCGTCTCCGGGCCGCCGGCGTCGGTGGTGCCGACGTCCGGGCCACCCGCCTCGGCCGTACCCGGCCCGAGGATCGGCTCGGACGGGGACAACGAGCCGGTGTCCGCGCCACCCGACGACGCACCGCCGATGGTGACCCGCCCGTCGCTGGCCGACCCGGGCGACCCGGAGCAGGTGCTGGCCGCGTACCGGTGGCGGTTGGACCCGGTCACCCTGCGCGAGGAGCTGACGGAGCCGGACGACCTGCGGGCCATCCGGCGGCGCCTGACCGAGAAGTTGGGCTCGGCGGTCGACAACCGTGCCCGGGCCCGGCTGCTCAGCCTGCGGGCGGTGGCCTCGCGGATTCTCGGCGACCTGGACGACGCGCTGGCCGACGGTCGGCTCGCCCTCACCTACGCCGAGGCCACCGGCGAGCTGCGCCGGACCGCGCTGGCCCAGGCCCGGCTGGCCCACGTGCTGCGCTGGCGCGGTGACTTCGCCGAGGCCGACCAGCTCTTCGCCCAGGCCAACTCGGTCGAGTTGCCCGACCGGCTGCGGGCCGCGCTGCACGAGCACGCCGGGCGGTCGTGTTACGACCAGGGGCGGCTCATGGAGGCATGTGAGCACTTCGAGAAGGCGCTCGACCTGCGCGGCGCGGGCGACTCCGAACTGCTGGGCCGGGTCCGGGTGGCCCTCGACGCGGTCACCGTCCGGGCCGAGAAGGATGGCTTCGGGGCGTACCCCCGGAGTCGGGACGAGGTGCTCGACCGGGACCGACCCCCGTTGCCGGACCGCGACGGGCCGCTGTGGGGTTACACCAGCCAGGACGGCGACATGGTCGTGCCCGCCCGGTACGCCGAGGCGCAGCCCTTCCACGACGGGTTGGCCTGGGTCCGCAGGCCGGACACCGACCGCTGGTCGCTGATCAACCTGCTCGGTACGACGGTGATCCCGCCGTCCTTCCGGGCCGCGCAGCCGTTCAGCGACGGCCTGGCCTGGGTGGTCGGCGAGGGTGGTTGGACGGCGATCGACGCGACCGGGGCGGTGCAGGTCGCGCCCAACTTCGCCGAGGTACGACCGTTCCGGCGTGGGCTGGCCGCGGTGCGGCGCGAGGGGTGGGGGGCGGTCGACCGGACCGGTCGGGTCATCGTGCCCACCCGCTACCACGGCTTCGTCACCGAGTTGGCCGACGGCCAGCAGATCGACGGTTTCACCGACGAGGGGCTCGCGGTGGTCGACGTGGCGGGTCGAAGGGGCGTGGTGGACCGCACCGGCACTGTGCTGGTCCCGCCGGCGCACCCGATGCTGGTCATCCACCCGGTGGCGTTCCTGATCGAGAGCGACAACGGGCGGTGGGGCGCGCTGGACCGGCGCGGCGTGCCGCTCATCGATCCGGTGCACCGCGATCGCGCCGAGGTGCTGGAGGAGATCGACCGGCTACTCACCGACGCCAACCCGGTGCTCTGAGTCGCCGGTCGCCGGTGTTGATCCACTGGAGCTAGGGTCGGTACATGGAATTCCGACACCTGGGCCGTTCCGGCCTGATGGTCAGCGAGATCTCGTACGGCAACTGGATCACCCACGGTTCGCAGGTCGAGGAGGACGCGGCGTTCGCCTGCGTGCGGGCCGCTCTCGACGCGGGGATCACCACCTTCGACACCGCCGACGGGTACGCCGGGGGTCGAGCCGAGGACGTGCTCGGCCGGGCGCTGCAGAACGAGCGCCGTGAAAGCCTGGAGATCTTCACCAAGGTCTACTGGCCGACCGGACCCAGCCGCAACAACCGTGGCCTGTCCCGCAAGCACATCATGGAGTCGATCAACGGCTCGCTGCGCCGACTGCGCACCGACTACGTGGACCTCTACCAGGCCCACCGCTACGACAACAGCACCCCGCTGGAAGAGACGATGGAGGCGTTCGCCGACGTCGTCCACTCCGGCAAGGCGCACTACATCGGCGTCTCCGAGTGGACCGCCGCCCAGCTGCGCGCCGCCTACCCGCTCGCCCGGGAGCTGCACATCCCGCTCATCTCCAACCAGCCGCAGTACTCGCTGCTCTGGCGGGTCATCGAGGCCGAGGTCGTGCCGGCCAGCGAGGAGCTGGGCATCGGGCAGATCGTCTGGTCGCCGATGGCTCAGGGCGTGCTCTCCGGCAAGTACCTGCCGGGCCAGCCGCCGCCGGCCGGTTCCCGCGCCACCGACGAGAAGTCGGGCAAGGGCTTCATCTCCCGCTTCATGAACGACGACGTGCTGACCCGGGTCCAGCAGCTCAAGCCCCTCGCCGAGCAGGCCGGGCTCAGCATGGCCCAGCTCGCCGTGGCGTGGGTGTTGCAGAACCCGAACGTCTCCTCGGCGATCATCGGCGCGTCCCGCCCGGAGCAGGTGCACGACAACGTGAAGGCAGTCGGTGTGAAGCTCGACGCCGACCTGCTCAAGGCGATCGACGACGCCGTCGAGCCGATCGTCGAGCGGAACCCGGCGAAGACCGAGTCCCCCGCGCAGCGTCCCTGACGCCGTTCCGGCCCGGCCGGCGCGAACACCTCGCGCCGACCGGGCCGGGTCAGGTCAGGTCCGTCTGGTCGCCGGGTCAGGTCAACCCTGCCTGGTCACCGGTCACCGGTCACCGCCAGAAGCGGATCAGCTCCAGGCCGGTGGCGTAGAGCCACGACGGCAGACCGAGCAGGTCACCGACCGCGAAGACCGCGTCGAAGAACCAACCGCCGATGCGCGGGTTCCACAGCAGCGCGAAGAGCAGGATGAAGCCGTACGGCGCGAACAGGTCGTACATCTTGCGCCACTGCGGGTTGAGCCACGGCTGGATCATGTTGCCGCCGTCCAGGCCGGGCACCGGCAGCAGGTTCAGCACACTGGCGGTGAGCTGGAGGAAGGCGAGCAACGCCACCCCGGCCCAGAACTCCACCGGACCATCCGACTGGGTGCCGAGCCGCACCGCCGCCACCAACACCAGCGTGAACAGCACGTTGGTCGCCGGGCCGGCGAGGCTGACCAGGGTGTGCCGCAGTCGGCCCGGGATGGCGTGCCGGTCCACCCAGACCGCGCCACCCGGCAGGCCGATACCGCCGAGCAGCACCACCACCACCGGCAGCACGATCGACAGCAACGGGTGGGTGTACTTCAACGGGTTGAGCGTCAGGTAGCCGCGATGGGCGATGTCCCGGTCGCCGGCCCGGTAGGCCACCACCGCGTGGGCGTACTCGTGCAGGCAGAGCGACACCAGCCAGCCGGACACCACGAAGAGGAACACGTTGAACCGGACGCTGCCGTACCCGTTCCAGGTCAGCACCCCGCTGACCGCGAAGAGCGCGACCAGGCCGAGGAAGACCGGGCTGGGCCGGAACGCCGCCTTGGGTACGCCGAGGACCAGCCCGTCACCGCCCGGGCGGTCGTAGGCCATCACTCGGCCGTGGGCAACAGGCTCATCCGGTACTCCACCCGGTCGTCCTCCACGAGCGCGACCGAGGTGACGCCGGACGCCGCGAGCTCCCGCCAGGCCTGACCGATCCAGGATTCGGCGTCGGCCTGGCTGCCGAACGACTCCGCCGGTCCCTCGACCGTCTGGCCGTCCGTGCCCTCGTACCGCCAGCTCCACGCCATGCCGCGTCTCCCCTCGCCGCTGAAGTCCCCGTGGGACGAACCCTCGCCAGCGTAGTCGGCCCGGCGCGCAACGGCCGCTCGCTCGCCCCGGCGGGACCGACGGGGTGGATCAATTCGATCGACGCCGGCCGGTACGGTGGCTCGGTGCTGACACGGGGAGTGCTGCTCGGCGACCGGTACCGGCTGGGCGAGCGGGTGGCGACGGGTGGGATGGGCGCGGTCTGGCGCGGCACGGACGTGCTGCTGGAGCGCGAGGTCGCGGTGAAGGTGCTGCTGCCGTCGCTGGTCGCCGATCCGGAGTTCACCGCCCGCTTCCGGGCCGAGGCGCGGATGCTGGCCGCGCTGCGGCACCCCGGCGTGGTCCCGGTGCACGACGTGGGGCAGGCCGCGCTCGACGACGGCAGCCAGGTCGACTACCTGGTGATGGAGTACGTCGAGGGCGAGCCGTTGTCCGCCCGGGTGCGCACGGTGGGGCGGCTGGATCCGGCCACCACCATGTCCGTGCTGGCCCAGGCCGCCGGCGCGCTGCACACCGCCCACCTCGCCGGCATCGTGCACCGGGACGTGAAGCCGGGCAACCTGCTGGTCAAGGCCGACGGCACTGTGGTGCTCGTCGACTTCGGCATCGCCCGGTCCCGCAACATGGCCGGGCTCACCGCCGCGAACATGGTGCTCGGCACCGCCTCGTACATGTCTCCCGAGCAGGCCACCGGGCAGCCGGTCTCGGCCGCCACCGACATCTACGCGCTCGGCGCGGTGGCGTACTTCTGCCTTGCCGGGCAGCCGCCCTTCCACGGTGACAACCCCCTCGCGGTGGCGCTGCGGCACGCCCAGGAGGACCCGGCGGCGCTGCCGGCGGACACCCCACCGGCGGTTGCCGCCGTGGTGACCCGCGCGCTGGCCAAGCGTCCGGAGGACCGGTTTGGCAGCGCGGCCGAGTTGGCCGCTGCCGCCGCCGATGCCCGCGACGCGACCCTGGCGAGCATTCCGGTCTCGGCCCGCCCACCGTGGGCGCTGGCCGCTCCCAGCTCCGGGACGCCCTCGGCCCTGCCGGTCACCCCGCCGGTCCCGACCCCCGCAGCGCCGACCCCCGCGCCGCCGACTCCCTCGGCCGGGCCGACGCCGACCGGGCAGCCCGCGCCGAGCGGGACCGCCGCCGCGCGCACGCCGGCAGGCTTCGCGGCCTCGCCGGTGAGCGAGCCCGGGTCGACCCGGGAGGACGTGTTGGGGAAGGGGTCGTCCGGCCGAGGGCGGCACCTGCTGGTCGGGGTCGGCGCTGTCGCTGTCGTCGCGCTGATCGCCGTGGCCGTGGCGGCCCTACGACCCGACGGGGAGCCGGGTGGGGCGGACAGTCCACCCGCGCTGGCCGGCGGGTCGGCGGCGGCCCCGGACGGCGGCGCGCTCCTCGACGGAGGTGCGAGCACCGCGGGGCCCTCACCGAGCGGCGTCCCGGGCGCCAGCCGCACCGCGTCCGCCGCGCCGACCGGCTCCGTCGCTGGGACCGACGCGCCGACCGCCGCCGGGGACCCACGCACCACGACGCCGGGCAGCACACCGACCGGTACGGCCAGCAGTCGACCGACGCCCAGCCGCACCCCGTCGGGCCGGCCCAACCCGTACACGGCAGCACAGGCGTGCGGCAGCGGCTACCAGGTGATCGACTCGGCGACGCTGACCGGCGGGGACGGGCAGCGCAAGGGCCGGGTCTTCCTGCTGTACCACGCGGGCACCGGCACCAACTGCGTGGTCACCCTCAAGGACAGCGCGGTCGGCGCGAAGTCGGCGGCCTCGGCGTACCTGGAGGTGCAGGGGCGGGCACGCAGCACCGACAGCGGGTCCTTCGAGTACTACGCCGGACCGGTGCGGGCCACCGCCGCCGGGACGTGCGTCAAGTGGGGCGGCTCCACCGGCGGGGTCAGTTACGGCAGTGGGTTCGAGCACTGCGACTGAACGACGGGCCGGCAGGCACCGCGACCCTGGGCGGCCTTAAGGTACGGGCATGTCCGTAGACGGGTGGAACACGGTCCTGGTGCTCGGCGGTATCCGGTCCGGCAAGTCCGAGTTCGCCGAGTCCCTGGTCACCGACGCGCCGGTGGTCCGCTACGTCGCCACCGCGCCCGAGGGCGACCCGGAGGACACCGAGTGGGCGACCCGGCTGGCGGCGCACCGCGCCCGACGGCCGGGCAGCTGGACCACCGAGGAGACCACCGAGGACCCGCGCCGGCTGGCCGACGTGCTCGAGTCCGCCGAGCCCAACGAGATGCTGCTCGTCGACGACCTGGGCGGCTGGGTGACGGTGCTGCTCGACCCGGACCACCAGCCCGCCGACGACGTGGCGACCATCGCCGAGCTGGCCGAGGCGATCCGCGGGTGTGCCGCCCGGGTGGTGCTGGTGAGCCCCGAGGTGGGGCTGTCGCTGGTGCCGACCACCCCGCTGGGCCGGGCGTTCACCGACGCGTTGGGAGCGGCCAACCGCGCGGTCGCCGACGCCTGCGACGCGGTCGTACTGGTCGTCGCCGGTCAGCCGGTCTGGCTCAAGTCGGTCGCCACCGCGACCGAGCCGGCCGCTCCCGCCACCGTGACCACGCCGACTGTCGCTGCCAGCCCAACGGTGACGAGCCTGGCCGACGCCGAGCCCACCCCCGAGGTGCAGCTGCCCGACGTGCTGACCCACACACCGCCGGCCATCCCGACCCAGGAGCCGGGCAACGCCTGGGCCGCGCCGACCATGGCGTTGCCGATGGTGTCCACCGGGCTGGTCATCCAGCCCGGCATGGAGCTGCCGATGCCCGACGAGTACGCCGGCCCGCAGGCGGTCGACCGGCTGACCACGCTGGACGTACCGGGCGCCGGGCTGGGCGTACTGGACCGGGTGGTGGGCTTCGCCGCCGCCACCCAGGGCACCTCGACCCCCGCCCCCTGGGGCTCGGTGCGGGTGCTGCTGCTGCACGGCGACCACGCCGGCGGGGCGGCGGCCGGCACCGTCGCCGGTGAATCGGCGCGCCGCGCCGCACAGGCCCGCGCCGGCCAGGGCGCGTTGGCACGGCTGGCCGCCGAGAGCGGCGCGAGTCTCCAGGTGGTGGACACTCCTGCCTCCGCGCCGATCGAAGACCAACCGGCCCTCGCGCCAGAGCAGGTGGAGTCCGCGCTGCGCTACGGCTGGCGGTTGGCCGAGCAGGCCGCCGACGCCGGCGTACAACTGCTGGTGCTCGGCGCGTGCGGCGCCGGCACCGAGGCGGCGGCCGCGGCGGTGCTCGCGGCGACCGCGGGCGCGGAGCCGCCCGCCGTGCTGGGTCGGGTGATCACCGACTCCGGCGAGATCGACGACGCGGCGTGGATGATCCGCTGCGCGGCGGTGCGCGACGCGTTGCACCGCACCCGACGCTCGTCGCGCGGCGCCAAGGACATCCTGGCCGAGCTGGGCGGCGGCGACGTGGCGGTGGCCACCGGCGTGCTGCTCGGCGCCACCGCCCGCCGGGTGCCGGTGCTGCTCGACGGGCCGGTCGGGTTGGCCGCCGGCATGGTGAGCCGCGACCTGGCCGGGCAGGCCCGGCACTGGTGCCTGCTGGCCGACCACGGCGGTCACCCGGCCGTACGGCTCGCCGCCGACGTGCTCGGCCTCACCCCGCTGCTCGACCTGCGGATGGATCTCGGCGAGGGCGCGAACGCGCTTGTCGCGCTGCCGCTGCTGCGCTCGGTGCTGGCGCTGTCCGCCGCGCTGCCGGTGCACCCGTCGCTGGCCGGCACGGACGACACCGACCCGGCCGCCGACGAGCCGGAGTCCACCGACCCGAGCTACGCCGACCCCGATCTCACCGAGCCGGACTCGACCGAGCCCGACTTCGCCGAGCCGGAGCCGGCCGGGCCGGGCCCGGCCAGCACCGGAGCGGACGAGCAGCCGGCGACGGGCTGGCGTGCCGGCTGAGCCACGGCTGCTCGCGGGAGCCCGGCTGGCGGTCACCACGTTCACCACGCTGCCGGTGCGGGCCGGGCGCATCGACCGCCCGGTCGCCGGCACGGCGATGGCCCTCGCCCCGGTGGTCGGCGCGCTGCTCGGCGCCCTGCTGGCCGGTGTGCTGCTGCTGGCCGGGGCGCTCGCCCCACCACTGGTGGCGGCCGGTGTGACAGTCGGCGTCGCCGCGCTGCTCACCCGGGGGCTGCACCTGGACGGGCTGGCCGACACCGTGGACGCGCTCGGCTCGTACCGGCGGGGCGCGGCCGCCCTGGAGATCATGAAGAAGCCGGACGTCGGCCCGTTCGGGGTGGTCGCCCTGGTGGTCGTCCTCCTGGTGCAGGCGGCGGCGCTCGCCGACCTCGCCGGTCGGTCCTGGCCGGCGTGCCTCGCGGCGGTGGTCGCGGCGACCGCGGCCGGGCGGCTCGGCGTCACGGTGGCCTGCCGGCGGGGAGTGCCGGCGGCCCGTCCCGACGGGCTGGGCGCGCTGGTCGCCGGCACTGTCGGCCCGGTGGCAGTGGCCGCCGGCGCGGTCGCCGTCGTGCTGCTGGCGGTGCCCACGGTGCCGGGTCGTCCATGGCAGGGGCCGCTGGCCGTCGTCGCCGCGATCGCCGTCGCGCTACCGCTGCTCAACCACGTGGTACGCCGCCTCGGCGGGATCACCGGCGACGTCCTGGGCGCGACCGTCGAGGTGGTCACCACGCTGGTCTACCTGGGTCTGGTGCTGTCCGGCTGAACCGGCCCCGGCGGGCCGGGTAGCGTTCGGCTCGACAACACCGGCGCGGCCACCGGGGGATCCCACCATGCTCATCACGGACGACTTCCTGCCCGTTCCGGTGCCGGAGTCGCTCAGCGCGACCTACCTGGTGCCGATGGCGGGGCTACCGAAGGTCAGTGCGAAGACCGCGGTGGCGGCCCTGACCGGCCGGCTGGCCGAGCCGGTGCACGGGCTGGCCCGGCAGATGCTCGACAGCCCGCTGATGAGCGTCGACACCCGGCCGATCACCGAGTTCCCCGAGCTGCCACCGGACCTGCTCACCGCGTTCGGTGCCACCAAGGAGCAACTGGACCGGCTGGCGGCGGCGACGCACCTGGTGGTCGTACAGGCCGAGTACCGGCCCGGTTGGCCACCCGCGCACGAGTGGGCCGCCCGGGCGGTCGCGGCCGCCGTGGCGGAATCCGTCGGAAGCGACGTGGTGGACGTCTTCGGCCTCCAGTTCCTCGACCCGGCGACCGCGTTGCGCTCCCTCCCCGACGAGCAGGGCCGCATCCGCCTTGTCGACTGGGTGCTGGTGCCGTACTCGTCGGACACCGAGGGCCTGTGGTTCACCACCAAGGGGCTGCGCCGCTTCGGTCTGCTCGAGTTGCAGACCCAGGGGGTGCCGGACCACCTCACCCGCGCCTGGGGTGCGGTGATGACCGGGGCGGCCCGCCGACTGCTGCGGGACTGGACCGACGGGCTCACCGGCGAGGAGGTGCCGGCGTTCGTGCAGCTGCCCGTACTGGCCACGGTCACCGGCCACGACATCGCGGTGGCGTACGGCAACCCGGAGCAGCACGGCGCCACCGCCCCGGTGCTGCTCCGCCTCGAACTGGACCCGGCGACCGACCCGGAGGCCGACTCGTTCCTCAGCCTGCGCCCGCCGGCCGGGCACCCCGGCCCGGACGGGCGCTACTACGCCGCCGCCTGCGCGACCCTGTTCTCCGGGATCCAGCCGGACGTGCGCTACGCCCGCTCCGGTGACGCGATGAGCCGTGCGGTCGCCACCGCCCGGGCCGCGCTGGACGACGCGCGGGCCCGGTTCGTCGCCGGCCAGTTCCCCACCGAGTCACAGCTGGTGGTGAAGTACGGCCTGCCCGGGGACGACGGCCCGGAGTACGTCTGGGCGGGCGTCACCACGTGGGAGACCCCGGAACGCATCGTCGGCGTGAGCGCCAGCGACGCCAACACCGACCAGAGCGTGCGCATCGGCGCCCCCGTGGTCGTGGAGACGTCCGACGTGGTCGACTGGGCCGTCCTGGACGCCACAGGCGTCATAGAAGGCGGCTGGACCCAGGCAGTCCTGGATTCAGGCGAACCCCCAACCCCCTCCCGCTGACCCCCACCCAACCCGCCCCACTCCCGGTCCGCCCGGCTACCTCTCCGCGTTGATCATGAAGTTGTTGCCACCGCCGTCGGCGTGTCGTGGCAATAACTTCATGATCAACCGGGTCTGGGGGTGGGGGGTGGGGGTGGGGTTACTTCACTGAGGGGGTTACGAAGGGGGGTTTGGTCAGCTTCAGGGGGGCTCGGCGGCCTCGGATGTCGATCTCGACCTCGTCGCCGTCGGTCAGGTTGGCGTCGGTGTTCAGCAGGGCCAGCGCGATGCCCTGTTTGCGGGTTGGGGAGAAGGTGCCGCTTGTCACCTCACCCACCTGCGTGTCGCCGACGTGCAGGGTCATGCCGGGCCGCGGGATGGCCCGGTCGACGGCCACCAGGCCGCGCAGCGTACGCCGGGGGCCGGCGGCCTTCTCGGCGAGCAACGCGTCGCGGCCCCAGAAGGCCGGCTTGTCCCAGCCGACCGCCCAGCCGGAGCGGGCCTGCACCGGGCTGATGTCCAGGGAGAGGTCCTGCCCGTGCAGCGGGTAACCCATCTCGGTCCGCAGCGTGTCCCGGGCGGCCAGCCCGCAGGCGCGCAGCTCGAACGCCGCGCCGGCGGCGAAGAGCGCATCCCAGACGGTGACCGCGTGCTCCGCCGGCACCACCAGCTCGTAGCCCAGCTCACCCGTGTAGCCGGTACGGCAGACGGTCAGTTCCACCCCGGCCAGGCTCGCGGCGGAGAAGCTCATGTAGCCGTGTTCGGTGGGCAGGTCCAGGGCGGCAAGCAGCTCGGCCGAGCGCGGGCCCTGCACGGCCAGCACTGCGTACGCCTCGTGCTCGTCGGTGACTGTCACCTGCGCGGGAGCGGCGGCGCGCAACCGGCGCACCACCTCGGCGGTGTTCGCCGCGTTCGGGATGAGGAAGACGTGGTCGTCGGCGTAGAGGTAGGCGATGATGTCGTCCACCACACCGCCGGTGGCGTCGTCGCAGCAGAGCGTGTACTGCGCCCGGCCCGGACCGATCCGGCCCAGGTCGTTGCTGAGGCAGGAGTTGACGAAGTCGGCCGCGCCAGGGCCGCTCACCCGGGCCTTGCCCAGGTGTGACACGTCGAAGACCCCGACCGCCGTACGCACCGCGGTGTGCTCCTTGAGCACTCCGCCGCCGGCGTACTCCAGGGGCATCTCCCAGCCCCCGAAGGGGGCGAACTTGGCTCCGGCGGCGGTGTGCCGCTCGTGCAGCGGGGAACGGCGCAGCCGGGTCGCGGCGGCGTCGGAGGTCACGTCGGTCATGGGTGGCAACTTACCGGGGGCAACGTCGCTGGTTAGCATCGGCGGGAGCCCGCTGGCGCTGTCGGCGGGACAGCCATGACGTCCGGCGGGTAGGTTCCGCCGGAGACCTTCACCGCTGGTACGCGACGCCGCGACCGGCCCGGCCCGCCCGGAGTAGCTTCAGTGACTTCACCCCGCACCACCAACCTGAGCCTGGTCGACACCGACCCGGCCGAGCTCGCCGTCGACGCGATCGTGATCGGCGTGCACAGCCAGACCGGAGAGCAGGGCGCCACCAGCGGCCTCGCCGGCACCCTGCTGCTCGCCAGCGGCGCGGAGAGCATCGCGGCCGCGTTCGACGGCAAGCTGACCGAGACCCTCGCGCTGCTCGGCGCGACCGGCGGGGCGGGTGAGGTCATCAAGCTGGCCACGCTGGGCACCGTGACCGCCCCGCTGGTCACCGCGGTCGGGCTCGGCCCGGAGCCGTCGGGTGCCGCCCCGGCCCCGGAGACGCTGCGCCGGGCCGCTGGTGCGGCGATCCGGGCCCTGGCGGGCGCACCCACTGTCGCGCTGGCGCTGCCGCTGCCGGACGACGCGGACGCGTCGGCCGAGCTGCGCGCGGTCGCCGAGGGCGCGCTGCTGGGTGGGTACCGGTTCGCCGGTTACAAGACCCGACCCCAGCCGACCCGGCGGGAGCCGGTTGCCGAGGTGCTCATCGCGGTGCCGGACGCCGCCGACGCGAGCGCCCAGGCGGAGATCGCCCGGGCGCAGGCGGTGGCGGGCGCGGTCCGGCTCAGCCGGGACTGGGTGAACACCGCGCCGAACGAGCTGCGTCCGCCGTCGTTCGCCGACGCGGTCGCCAGCGCGGCGCGCGAGGCGGGCCTCGGCGTCGAGGTGCTCGACGAGGCGGCGCTGGCCGCCGGCGGCTACGGCGGCATCGTCGCTGTCGGGCAGGGCTCGGAGGCCCCGCCGCGGCTGGTGAAGCTGACCTACACCCCGCAGGACGGCGGCAACGGCAAGCGGGTCGCACTGGTCGGCAAGGGCATCACCTTCGACACCGGCGGCATCTCGATCAAGCCGGCGCAGGGCATGTGGGAGATGAAGTCCGACATGGCGGGCGCCGCCGCGGTGGGCGCGGCCATGCTGGCGATCGCCGCGCTGAAGCCGACGGTGGCGGTCAGCGCGTACCTGCCGATGGCGGAGAACATGCCGTCGGGCACCAGCTACCGGCCGGGTGACGTGATCACCATGTTCAACGGCAAGCGGGTCGAGGTGCTCAACACCGACGCCGAGGGCCGGATGATCCTGGGCGACGCCATCGCCCGCGCCTGCGCGGACGGCACCGACTACCTGTTCGAGACCTCCACGCTGACCGGCGGCCAGGTCATCGCGCTGGGCAAGCGGATGGCCGGCGTGATGGGCACCCCGCAGCTGTGCGACCGGGTGAAGGTGGTCGGCGACTCCGTCGGCGAGCCGGCCTGGCCGATGCCGCTGCCCGACGACGTCCGTAAGGGCATGGAGTCGGATGTGGCGGACATCTCGCAGGTCAACGCCGGGATGGACCGGGCCGGTCACATGCTGCAGGGCGGCGTGTTCCTGCGCGAGTTCGTGACCGACGACGTGGCGTGGGCGCACATCGACATCGCCGGGCCGGGCTACCACTCGGGTGAGCCGACCGGCTACTGGACCAAGGGCGGCACCGGTGTTCCGGTCCGCACGCTGGTGCAGCTCGTCGAGGATGTCGCCACCAACGGCTGACGGGACACGCGAAAGGGGCCCCTGCTCAAAGGGGGCCCCTTTCGCGCGTCTCAGTACAGCTCGGGGCGACGCTTGCGGCGCTCGTTGAAGTCGCGCATCCGCTGCGGGTAGCCCATCAGCCGGACGTCGTACACCGGGATGCCCATCCGGTACGCGAAGCGCCGGGCGCCGTCCGGGCCGTCGATGCGCCGGCGGGTCCACTCCCCGTCGTCGGCGATCAGGATGACGGTCGTCTCCGTCACCGTCGTGCGGGGTTCGATGTACGCCTCGACGCCGCGCCGACTCCGGATGAAGTTCTCCAAATGGTCCAGATCGCCGCGACTCGCGGCACGGTCATGGCTCGGCACAGCCGCCTGTTTGCGGCGCCGGAACAAGCCCACCGGATCTCTCCCCCACGTTGCGTCATCGACGACGGTGCCAAGGGTACGTGTCGATGACGTGTCGTTGGGCACCTCAGTACGCACCCTGTGCCCAGTGGTGACAAGATGACCGAGGTGGGGTGTGTCCGTGTTACATCCCCGTGACCCCCGATGCAGCGACGCGACCTGGGAGTTGGACGTGAGCGAGCCGAACGAAGCGACCTTCGACATTGTCATTCTCGGAGGTGGCAGCGGCGGCTACGCGACCGCGCTGCGCGCCGTCCAGCTGGGCCTGAAGGTCGCGCTGGTCGAGAAGGGCAAGCTCGGGGGCACCTGCCTGCACAACGGCTGCATCCCGACGAAGGCCCTGCTGCACGCCGCCGAGATCGCCGACCAGGCCCGCGAGTCGGAGCAGTTCGGCGTGAAGGCCGAGCTGATCGGCATCGACATGGCCGGGGTCAACTCGTACAAGGACGGCGTGATCGCCCGCCTGTACAAGGGCCTGCAGGGCATGTTGAAGGGCAACAAGGGCATCACGATCGTCGAGGGCGCCGGCAAGCTGGTCGGCAAGAACGTGGTCGAGGTGGACGGCAAGCGCTACACCGGCCGCAACATCGTCCTGGCCTCCGGTTCGTACGCGAAGAGCCTGCCCGGCCTGGAGGTCGACGGCGAGCGGATCATCACCAGCGACCACGCCCTCACGATGGACCGGGTGCCGTCGTCGGTGATCGTGCTCGGTGGCGGCGTGATCGGCGTCGAGTTCGCCAGCGTGTGGAAGTCCTTCGGCGTGGACGTGACGATCGTCGAGGCGCTGCCCCGGCTGGTCGCCGCCGAGGACGAGGAGTCGTCCAAGGCGCTGGAGCGGGCGTTCCGCAAGCGGAAGATCAACTTCAAGGTCGGCAAGCCGTTCGAGAAGGTCGAGAAGACCGAGGGCGGCGTCAAGCTGACCATCCAGGGCGGCGAGACCGTCGAGGCGGAGCTGCTGCTGGTCGCCGTCGGTCGCGGCCCGAACACCGCCAACCTCGGGTACGAGGAGCAGGGCGTCAAGATGGACCGCGGCTACGTGCTGACCGACGAGCGGCTGCGCACCAGCGTGCCGAACGTCTACGCCGTCGGCGACATCGTGCCGGGCCTCCAGCTCGCGCACCGGGGCTTCCAGCAGGGCATCTTCGTGGCCGAGGAGATCGCCGGGCAGACCCCCGCCGTGATCGACGAGGTCGGTATCCCGCGCGTCACCTACTGCGACCCGGAGCTGGCGTCGGTGGGTCTCACCGAGGCCAAGGCCAAGGAGCAGTACGGCGCCGACAAGGTCAAGACGTACAACTACAACCTGGGTGGCAACGGCAAGAGCCAGATCCTCAAGACCACCGGCTTCGTGAAGCTGGTCCGGGTCGAGGACGGCCCGGTGGTCGGCGTGCACATGATCGGCGCCCGGGTCGGTGAGCTGATCGGTGAGGCGCAGCTCATCTACAACTGGGAGGCGTACCCGGCCGAGGTCGCCCAGCTCGTGCACGCCCACCCGACCCAGAACGAGGCCCTGGGCGAGGCGCACCTGGCCCTCGCCGGCAAGCCGCTGCACGCGCACGCCTGATCATCCAAACCGCGGCGTCCGGCGACGGGCGAAGATCCCACCAGGGGAATGAAGGAGTCTCAGAAAATGCCGGTATCGGTCACCATGCCCCGGCTCGGCGAGAGCGTCACCGAGGGCACCGTCACTCGCTGGCTCAAGCAGGAGGGCGACACGGTCGAGGTTGACGAGCCCCTGCTCGAGGTCTCGACCGACAAGGTCGACACCGAGATCCCGTCGCCCGCTGCGGGCGTGCTGAGCCGGATCGTGGTCGGCGAGGACGAGACCGCCGAGGTCGGCAGCGAGCTGGCCGTCATCGCCGGTGAGGGCGAGTCGACCGGCGGTGGCGAGGCCGCCCCGCAGGAGCAGGCCCCGGCCGAGTCGGTCGAGCCGGCCGCCGAGCCGACGGCCGCCGCCGAGGGCACCGCCGACGAGGTGGCCCAGGACGAGGCCCCGGCCGAGGCACCGGCTCCGGCCGCCGCCTCGTCGGGCGAGGGCACCGCGGTGAAGATGCCCGCCCTGGGCGAGAGCGTCACCGAGGGTACTGTCACCCGCTGGCTCAAGCAGGTCGGCGAGACCATCGAGGTCGACGAGCCGCTGCTGGAGGTCTCCACCGACAAGGTGGACACGGAGATCCCGTCGCCGGTCGCCGGCACGGTGCTGGAGATCAAGGTCGCCGAGGACGAGACCGCCGCGGTCGGCGCCGACCTGGCGATCATCGGCGTTGCCGGTGCGGCCCCCGCCCCGGCGCAGCCCGAGCCGAAGCCCGAGCCGAAGGCGGAGGCCAAGCCGGCGCCGAAGGCCGAGCCGAAGCCGGAGCCGAAGGTCGAGGAGCCGACCCCCGGCATGTCGTACAACGAGCCCGCCGCGGAGACCGAGAGCTCGGCGCAGCCGGCGAAGACCGAGCAGGCCGCGCAGCCGGCCTCGTCGACCTCGACGCCGCCTCGCCCGTCCGCCCCGGCACCGGGTGCTGGCGAAGAGGCCGCCGGCTACGTGACCCCGCTGGTGCGCAAGCTGGCCGGTGAGCACGGCGTCGACCTGGCCGCGCTCAACGGCACCGGCGTGGGTGGTCGGATCCGCAAGCAGGACGTGCTGGAGGCCGCCGAGAAGGCGAAGGCCGCCAAGGCCGCTCCGGCTCCGGCTCCGGCGGCCGCTCCCGCCGCCGCCGCGCCCCCGGCCAAGCCGGCCGCGAAGCCGCAGCCGAGCGCCAAGCGGGGCACCACGGAGAAGCTGCCGCGGATCCGGGCGACGATCGCCAAGCGGATGCAGCAGTCGCTGCACGAGACGGCGCAGCTGACCACTGTCGTCGAGGTCGACGTCACCAAGGTCGCCAAGCTGCGGGTCCAGGCGAAGGAGTCGTTCCAGGCCAAGCACGGCGTGAAGTTGTCCTTCCTGCCGTTCTTCGCCCTGGCCGCCATCGAGGCGCTGCAGACCCACCCGATCATCCAGGCCAGCATGGACCTGGACGGCGGCACGATCACCTACCCGGCCGCCGAGCACCTCGGCATCGCCGTGGACACCGAGCGCGGGCTGCTCGTGCCGGTCATCCACAACGCCGGTGACCTCAACATGGGCGGCATCGCCAAGCGGATCGCCGACCTGGCCGAACGCACCCGGGCCAACAAGATCACCCCGGACGAGATGGCCGGGGCCACCTTCACGCTGACCAACACGGGCAGCCGGGGCGCGCTCTTCGACACCCCGATCGTGCCGTCGCCGCAGTCGGCGATGCTCGGCACGGGTGCCGTGGTGAAGCGTCCGGTCGTGGTCAACGACCCGGAGCTGGGCGAGGTCATCGCGGTCCGGTCGATGGTCTACCTGGCCATGTCCTACGACCACCGGCTGATCGACGGTGCCGACGCGGCCCGCTTCCTGACCGCGGTCAAGGAGCGGCTGGAGGCCGGCAACTTCGACTCGGAGCTGGGCCTGGCCTGATCCACCCGCAACGCCGAAAGGGCGCCCCGGTCGTCGACCGGGGCGCCCTTTCCGTCTGCGGTCCTCAGCCCTTGAGCAGCGCGGTCGAGACCTGCCAGAGCCGCTCGGCGGCCTCCGGGTCCAGCGCGTAGTCGGCGACGCCCGTCCGCCCACCGGGCTGGGCGGGGGCAGCCTGCTGACAGTCCTCGAAGTAGCGTCCGCCCACGCCGTCGAGCAGCGGCGAGGCGGCGACCAGCACGGAGGTGGCGGCACCCTGTTCGACGGTCTTCCAGGCCGCCGCGTTGCCCGCGCGCAACCGCGCCAACTCCTCCTCGCTCACGTAGCGCTGGAGGTTGGTCCGGATCGCGCCGGGCATCAGCGAGTTGGTGAGGATGCCGTCGTCGGCCCAGCGCCGGGTGGCCTCCACGGCGAACAGCACGTTGGCCGTCTTGGACTGCCCGTACGCCTGCCACGGCTCGTACTCCCGCTTGTCGTACTGGATGTCCTCGAAGACCACCGGTGAGCGCAGGTGGGCGGCGGAGCTGACCGAGACGATCCTGGCCCCGTCGCCGGCGGCGAGTGCCTGGCGCAGCCCGGTGGCGAGCGCGAAGTGCCCCAGGTGGTTGGTGGCGAACTGCATCTCCCAGCCCTGCGGGGTGCGGGACAGCGGTGCGGCCATGATGCCGGCGTTGTTGACGAGGATGTGCAGCGGACCGTCCCAGTTGGCCACGAAGTCGGCGACGGAACCCTGGTCGGCGAGGTCGAGCGGGGCGACTAGGACGCGGTCGTTGCCGGTGGTGCCGGTGATGTCGTTCGCGGCCTGCTGACCCGCGTCCGGGTTGCGGACGGCCAGTGTGACCTCCGCGCCGGCGCTGGCCAGGGCGCGGGCGGTCTCCACGCCGATCCCGGAGGACCCGCCGGTGACGATCGCCCGCCGCCCGACGAGGTCCACGCCCCGGATCACGTCCATGGCGGTGGAGTGATGGGCGAACGAAGTGGTGATCGGGTTGTTGGTCGTCATTGTCCATCCTTGTCCGGGGTGGGCGGACCGACCGGCCCGCTGCGAGAGGCCGCGGCCCCGGTGTTTCCCCGACCCGGGCCGGAGGTAACGCCGGACCCCCGTCGCCATCGCCGTTCGGGCCTCCGACCAGCCCGGACGCTGCCAGAGTGGGATCGTGGGCGGCTACCGGCGGGGCGGACAGCTGGGACCGGCCGTCCCGATCGCCCCGGGTGCCCGGGTGGACAAGTTCGAGGTCTTCTTCGACCTGGTCTTCGTCTTCTCGTTCTTCATCATCACCCGGGCCACCGCCGCGAACATCTCCAGCCGGCAACTGCTGCACGCCGGCCTGGTGCTCGCCGTGCTCTGGTGGATCTGGGTGGTACACAGCCTGGTCGCCACCCGGGTCCGGCTCGGCGAGGGCTACGTCCCGGTGCTCATGGTGATCGCGATGGTCGCCCTGTTCGCGTTCGCGCTGGCACTGCCACAGGCGTTCACCGACCCGAAGGGGAGCGCTGCCGGCCCGATGCTGGTGGCGATCAGTTACGTCGTGGTCCGCGGCATCCACTGGATCCTCTATCAGCACGTGGTGCGGGACAGCCCGCAGGAGCGGCGGCAACTGCGGCGGTTCGCCCCGGAGCTGGCGGTGAGCATCGTGCTGCTGCTGGCCGCCGCGCTCATCCCGCCACAGATCGCCGACCCCGACCAGGCCGCCATGATCCGCGACGGCCTGTGGATCGCCGTGGTGGTGGTGCAGTACGCCACCGGCTTCATCGTCGGGACCTGGGGTTGGGGGGTGACCAGCGCCGAGCACTGGACGGAGCGCTACGACCTCATCCTGATCATCGCGCTGGGCGAGTCGATCATCTCGACCGGCGTCGGCGGCAACCTGCTCGGCAAGCCGGTCACCTGGCCGGCGGTGGCCGCCGCCGCGCTCGGCATCGTCGTCACCGCCGCCCTCTGGTGGGCGCACTTCGACTTCATCGGGCCGGCCGCCCGGATCGCCCTGCACGCGGCGGAGGGCGGTCCCCGGGTGGCGATGGCCCGCGACGCGTACGCGTATCTCTACCTGCCGATGATCGCCGGGGTGATCCTCTTCTCGATCGGCAACGAGGAGGTCCTGCACAAGATCACCGACCCGGCCGGCGGAATCGCCGAGAAGGTCGAGGGGCCGGCGGTGCCAATGCTGTTCGGCGGGTTGATCTGCTATTTCGCCGTCAACCTGCTCTTTCAGTTACGCACCCTGCACACCGTCACGTGGACCCGCGTCGGCGTCCTCGTGGCGCTCACGGCGGCCCTCCCGGTCGGTCAGCACCTGCCGGCGCTGGGCGCGCTCACCCTCGCGACAGTGATCTGCGTGGCGCTGGTGGCCGTGGAGGTGATGGTGATGGCGCAATCCCGGCACGCCCTGCGAGCCGCCGTCTTCCAGGAGCGGACCAGCCACGAGGCCCACGAGGCCGCCTGGCGGGCGCGCTGGCACGACGTCCGGGAGACCGACGAACCGACCACGCCGTGATTCCCGGGTTTGGGGGCGTGGCCGGCCGGCCCTAGACTTCGGCGCAGCGTCGCAGTGCACCCGGCCCGAAGGCCGCCGTGGGCATGGAGGCGCGGGGACAGCATGGGACGAAACGTGCACCCAACCGGTTCACCGGCCGGCCGGCTCGCCGCCGTCGGCAATCAGATGATCGAGATCCACCTCTGGCTCAGCGCGGAACTGGCCCGGCTGCAGGCAAGCCTCGACACCCCGTCCCGGGACCTGCGGGCGCACTGCCTGACCTTCTGCGCCGCGCTCGGCCGACACCACACCGGTGAGGATGCGGGCGCGTTCCGGCTGCTGGCCGAGGAGGCCCCCGAGCTGCGCCCGGTCATCGACAACCTGATCACCGATCACGAGGTGGTGGCGGGGATCCTGGAACGGGTCGAGGCGCTGCTGGGCGGCGACGCGGCAATGCCGGTCGCCCAGGTGCGCGCCGAGTTGGGCGGGTTGGCCGCCCTGCTGGAGTCGCACTTCCGCTACGAGGAGAAGCGGCTGGTCACCGCCCTGAACGCGCTCACCGGTCGAACCGGAACGACCGAGGAACTGCTCGGCCTCACCGCACCCGGTGCCCTTCAGCCGGCCTCCGACCCCGGTGCGGTGCCGGACAGTCGCTCGTAGAAGCGGATCTTCTCCCGCAGGTGGTCGTACTGGCGCTGGAGCAGGCGCATCTGCTCCTCGACCCGCGCCGCGTGGTGGCACAGCAACTCGTGCCGCTCGTCGGTGGTGTGCTCGCCGTCGCGGGCCAGTTGCGCGTAGCGGCGCATCTGCGCGATCGGCATCCCGGTGTCGCGCAGGCAGCGGAACAGCACCAGCCAGCCGAGGTCGTCGTCGGTGAAGACCCGCTGCCCGCCTGCCGTCCGCTCCACGTCCGCGAGGAGGCCGATCTTCTCGTAGTACCGCAGAGTGTCGAGGCTGAAGCCGCTGCGGCGGGCGGCCTCCGAGGGGGCGTAACCGCTCATGTCGCGAGATGGTAGTGCTTGACCTGGAGCGCGCTCCAGGTTGGAGGCTGGTGACCATGACGACGACACGGACGCTGGGACGCAGCGGCATCACGGTGAGCGCGATCGGAATGGGGTGCTGGGCCATCGGCGGCCCGCTCTGGGGTGACGACGGGCAGCCGTTCGGCTGGGGCGAGGTGGACGACGACGAGTCGATCCGCACCATCCACCGGGCACTCGATCTCGGGGTGACCCTGTTCGACACCGCCAGCAACTACGGTGCCGGGCACAGCGAGCGGGTCCTCGGTCAAGCCCTGGCCGGGCGACGGGACAGCGTGGTGATCGCCACCAAGTTCGGCAACGTCAGCGAGGAGAGCACCCGGCGGGCGCTCGGCACCGACGCCAGTCCGGCCTTCGCGGTGCGCAGCCTGGAAGACTCGCTCCGCCGGCTCGGCACCGACCACGTCGACCTCTACCAACTGCACATCAACGCACTGCCGGTGCCCGCCGCGCTCGATCTGGTCGACACCCTGGAGGCCCTGGTCGACCAGGGCAAGATCCGGGCGTACGGCTGGAGCACCGACGACCCGGCCTCGGCCGAGGCGTTCGCGGCCGCCGGCCCGCACTGCGCGGCGATCCAGCACGACGAGTCGGTGCTGCGCGACAACGCGGCGGTGCTGGCGGTCTGCGACAAGCACGACCTGGCCAGCCTCAACCGTGGGCCGCTGGCGATGGGGTTGCTCACCGGGTCGACCCGGGCGGTCGGGGCGGACGATGTGCGCGGACGGGCACCGGAGTGGCTGGAATGGTTCACCGACGGCCGGCCGACGCCGCGCTGGGCGGCCCGGGTCGACCAGGTCCGCGCGGCGCTCACCGCAGACGGGCGCACCCTCGCACAGGGCGCGCTCGGCTGGCTGCTGGCCCGCAGCCCCCGTACCGTGCCGATCCCCGGCCTGCGCACGGTGGCCCAGGCCGATGAGAACCTGGCCACCCTGACGCTCGGCCCGCTGAGTGCCGAGTCGTACGCCGAGGTGGAGCGACTGCTCGCCGACCTGCGCCCGGCCCACGCGGCCTGACCACCGGGCCGGTCCACGCCCCGGGCGTTGTCACCGGAAGTCGTCCGCGTGCTCGGCGGCCCACTGCCGGAACGTGCGCCCGGGGCGTCCGGTCACCCGCTCGACGTCCGGGGCGACCCAGGCGTTGCCGTCGAGATACCGCCCCATCTCCAGGAACCACTCGATCACCTCGGCGGGATAGTGGTCCTTCCAGTACTCGCGGGCCTGCTCCGGGGTCAGTTCGTCGAAGCGCACCGGACGGCCGATCGCCTCGCCGATCATCCGGACCGCGTCCCGGCGACGGACCGGCTCCGGCCCCGTCGGTTGGTACACCCGACCGGCGTGGCCGTCCTCGGTCAGCGCGGCCACGATGACCGCTGCGATGTCCGCCTCGTGGACCAGCGCGCTGTTCCAGTCCCCGAATGGCGCCCGCACCACCCCCTCGGTGCGGATGCCGGCCGCCCACTCGCGGGTGTTCGCCATGAACTCGCCCGGGAAGACGTGCGTCCATTCCAGGCCCGAGTTCTCGACAGCCCGGTGCAGCGGCCGGTGCGGTGCCTCGAGCGGGTCGTCGTCGGCACGGCTCGGATCGTTGTGACCGAGGTGGGTGATCCGGCGGACGCCGGCCTTCCGGGCCAGCTCCAAGATCTCCGCACCGGTGCTCAGCGGCCCGTACCCGTCCATCGCGACCAGGTGCATCCGCGTCACGCCACGCAGCGCCGACGCCAGCGTGTGGGGCCTGGCGAAGTCGCCCCCCACCACCTCCACCCCGCTGGGCAGCGCGGTGGCCGCCGGCGACGCGGGATCACGGGTCAGCGCGCGTACGTCGTGGCCGGCGCTGACCAATTGTCGGACCACACTGCCTCCGACGGTCCCGGTCGCTCCGGTCACCAGGATCGGCATGGTTCCTCCTCAGGGATCGCCCGACGGCGGGCACGGCGAGCCGACCCCGCCAAACGGGAGCGCTCTCGGATGACTCATGGTCAGCCAGATCGATGCCGCAAGCAATCGCGAACATGGCATTCATGTTTGCCCTGACCTGCGGAAACGCGCTGACCGCCGACGGCGCGCGGCAGCCATTTTCGGCCCTGGGAACATTCGTTGACCTGCGCTTTCACGCCGCACAAGGATTCCGCGCACATTCGTTCGTCGAAACGCCCCCACCTTCGGCAGCCCCACGCATCCACCGGTGGCGTTCTGGACGAAGATGGGGGTATGCGGATCCTTCTGGCCGGCGCGTCCGGCTTCCTTGGCACCCGACTGGTCGACCTGCTCGTCCGCGACGGGCACGAGGTCACCCGCCTGATCCGTCGGGCGCCGGGCGGGCCGCAGGAGCGGCGGTGGGACCCGGCCGCGGGGCAACTCGACCCGGCCGTGGTCGCCGAGGCCGACGCCGTGGTCAACCTGGCCGGCGCGGGTGTCGGCGACAAACGCTGGAACGACGACTACCGCCGGTTGATCCGCACCAGTCGGGTGGACAGCACCACCACGCTGGCGACCACCATCGCCGGCCTGCCCGCCGCGGACCGACCCCGGGTGCTGCTCAACTCATCGGCCGTCGGCTGGTACGGCAACACGGGTGACCGGGCGGTCGAGGAGGACGCGCCGGCCGGCGAGGGCTTCCTGGCCGACGTCTGCCGGGTGTGGGAGGCCGCGACGCGGCCGGCCGAGGACGCCGGGGTACGCGTGGTCCGGCTGCGTACCGGTCTGCCGCTGCACCGCGAGGGCGGGCTGCTCAAGCCGCAACTGCTGCCGTTCAAACTGGGCATCGCCGGCCGGTTGGGCAGCGGCCGGCAGTGGCTGCCGTGGATCTCGATGGCCGACTGGCTGGACGCGACCCGCTTCCTGCTCGACCGCGACGACATCGCCGGCCCGGTCAACGTGGTGGGGCCGAACCCGGTCACCAACGCCGAGTTCACCCGCGAGCTGGCCCGGCAACTGCACCGCCCGGCGATCGTCCCGATCCCCGCGCTGGCACTCAAGGTGGTCCTCGGCGGCTTCTCCCACGAGGCCCTCACCAGCACCCGGGTCCTCCCCGGAGTCCTGACGAGAGCCGCGTACCCCTACCACCACCAGACCCTCCCCCAAGCCCTCCAAGCAGCCCTGACAACCCCCTAGACCCACCCCGCCTGCCCATCCTTGTTGATCAAGAGGTTTGCGTCAGATTCCGGCTTCCGGATGACGCAAACCTCTTGATCAACAGGGGCGAGGGGCGCAGCCCTCGGGCTTCAGTCTGCGCACTTCGGTGGTTCGGCCCTTGGCAGAATCGGCGGTCGGTGGGTCGTCGGCGGGCCGGCGTGGGCCGATGCTGGACCAATGGCGACCTTCTCCCTCCAGGCCACCCCTACCGACGCGGTGAGCTGGGCCGAGCTGGCCCGTCGGGCCGAGACCGCCGGCTTCGACGCTCTGCTCGCCGCGGACCACCCCGGCGACGTGACGTCACCGTTCGTGGCGCTGGCCGCCGCCGCCCCGGTCACCTCGACGATCGGGCTCGGCTCGTACGTGTCGAACCTCGGCGTACGGGAACCGATGCTGCTCGCGGCCGACGTGGCCACCCTCGATCTGATCTCCGGCGGACGGGCCCGGCTCGGTGTCGGCGCTGGTCACACCCCGGCGGAGTGGCGCGCGGTGGGCCGGGAACGCCCCGACGTGGCCGGCCGGGTCCGCCGTTGCGTGGCCGTCGCCGAGGCGGTCCGCGCCCTGCTCGACGGTGCCTCGGTCACCGTCGACTCGGCCGAGCTGACGATGCGCGAGGCGGTGCTGCGCGAACCCCGGCCGGTGCAGGAAAGGATCCCGCTGACGATGGGTACGGCGAACTCGACGCTGCTGCGCTGGGCCGGCGCGCACGCCGACGTGGTCGGGCTGACCGGCTTCGGACGTACCCTCGCCGACGGCCACCAGCATGAGGCGCGCTGGCGGGCCGACCAGATCGAGGCGCAGCTGGCCTGCGTGGCCGCCGGCGCAGCCGGCCGGTCCGACCCGCCTGCGCTGGAGGCGCTGGTGCAGACGGTGGTGGTCACCGACGACGCGGAGGCTGCCGCCGCGGAGCAGGCCCGGCGCAACGGCATGACCGCCGTCGAACTGCTGGCCACCCCGTTCGTGCTGATCGGCACGGTGGACGAGATCATCACGGCGGTCGCCGAGCACGAACGGCGCTGGGGGGTGACCCGTTTCGTGGTCCGCACCAATGCGCTGGAAACGCTAGAGCCGGTCCTGACCCGCCTAACCTGACCGGCCCCCCCAGCCCCCAGCCCCCAGCCCCCGCCGACAGCCCTGTTGATCAAGAGGTTTGCGTCAGATTCCGGCTTCCGGACGACGCGAACCTCTTGATCAACAGGGACAGGCCGGTGGGGGTGGGGTCAGCAGCCGACCACCCAGTGGTTGGGGCCGGTCTGCTTGAGGGCGCTGGTGTAGAAGGTGTTGTAGAGGCCCATCCGCTGGTTGGAGCCGTTGGCGTAGGCGTAGCCGCCGGACTGGTAGGCCCGACCGGCCACCACGTGCGCGTAGTTGCTGGCCGTCACGCAGGTCGGCGGCGTGGTCGGGGTGGCCGTCGGGGTCGGCGTGGGGGTGGCCGTCGGGGTCGGGGTCGGGTTGGTCCCGCCGCCGTTCAGACCGAAGAAGAGCGCGTCACGGTACGTCGAGCAGATGGTGTCCAGGAAGTACGCGCCAGCGGTGCCGCACTGCTCGGCCGCCGAGCCCGGGTCGACCGGGGTGCCGTGGCCCATCCCGGAGATCCGGTAGAGGCGCACGTCGTCGTTGCCGTACACCTCGAGGCTGGTGTTGCCGGGCAGCGACGAGGTGCTGGTCGGGGTCTGCGACACGCCCCGCACATTGGTCCACTGGTCGCGGGACTCGGTGCCGTTGAGCGGGGTGACAGTGGTGTCCGAGGTGCCGTGCCAGATGGCCACCCGGGGGCGCGGGCCGGTGTAGCCGGAGTACGCGCCACGGACCAGGTCGCCCCAGGCGGCCGGGGTCTTGTCCGCACCCGGGTTCATGCAGCTGAACGCGTTGACCATGCTGGTGGCGCAGCGGTACGGGATCCCCGCGATGATCGATCCGGCGGCGAAGACGTCCGGGTAGGTGGCCAGCATGACCGCGCTCATCGCCCCGCCGGCGGAGAGCCCGCTGACGTAGACCCGGGAGCCGTTGATGCCGTAGTTCGTCTTGGCGTGGTCGACCATCTGCTTGATGGACAGCGCCTCACCCTGGCCTCGGGTGGTGTCGCCCGCCTCGAAGAAGTTGAAGCAGGAGTTGGCGTTGTTGCCGGAGGGCTGCTGGGCGACGATCAGGGCGAACTTCCACTGGTCGGCGTACTTCTGCCAGCCGGAGTTGGCGAAGTAGCCGGAGGCGTTCTGCGTACACCCGTGCAGCAGGACGACGGCCGGGGAGTTGGCCGGCAGGCCGTCCGGCCGGTAGGCGTACATGGCGAGGTTGCCGGGGTTGGAGCCGAACCCGGTGACCTGGGTGAGGGTGGCGGCCTGGGCTGGTGCGGCGACGGCGACCGCGCCCGCTACGGCGAGGGCGAGCCCGGCGACCGCACCGAGCAGCCGGGTGAGGGTGGACGAGGAGCGGCGCACGGCGGCCTCCTGAGGGGGCGGACTGTGAACTGGGTCACGGTCGAGTTGCCGTGACGTTACGACGATGTGTCGCGGCTATGACATGGGGCACACTCACACATTCACGACGGATGCTGTGTACGCCAAACCGTCGACGTGGCAGGCCGAATCCGTCCCCAACGGTCCCGTCCTTGCAGGTCTGACCGGCCCGTCCAGGTCCGGTTGGTAACGTCCGCTGCGTGCCGTCCTCCCCGTCGCTGGCCACCGGGCCCGCACCCGCGTCACCGCCGCGCACCGTCCGGGACCGCCGGGCCGACCTGATCGTCGTGCTGGTGGCGCTCGCGCTCGCCGTCTGGGTGACCAGTGGGCTGTGGCGGGACCCGAACGTCCGCACCATCACCGTCAACTCCAGCGACCAGGCGCTCTTCGAATGGCTGCTGGCCTTCGGCGGGCACGCGGTCACCCACTGGGACAACCCGCTCTTCACCTACCTGATCAACGTCCCGGACGGCGTGAACCTCGCGGTCAACACGACGATCACGGTGTACGCGGTGGTCTTCGCCCCGCTCACGTACCTGATCGGGCCACCGGCGACGTTCCTGGTGATCCTCACCCTGAACCTGCTCGCCACCGCGCTGGTCTGGTACTGGCTGCTCTCCCGGCACCTGGTCCGCAGCCGGCTGGCCGCCGGGGTCGGCGCCCTGTTCATCGCCTACTCCCCCGGCATGGTGTCGCACGCCAACGCGCACCTGAACTGGACCGCCGGTTGGCTGGTGCCGCTGTTGATCTGGCGGCTGTTCGCGCTGCGCCGCGCCGGGCACTGGCTTCGGGACGGGCTGATCCTCGGCGTGCTGGTCGCGGTGGCCTTCTCGATCGCCGCCGAGGGGCTCTTCTTCACCGCGCTGGCGTTGGGGGTGTTCGTCGCCATCTGGGCGCTGCACCCGGCCAACCGGGTGGAGGCCCGCGCCGTGCTGCCCAATTTCCTGCGCGGGCTCGGGGTGACCGCAGTGGTCGCCGGGGTGCTGCTGTCGTACCCCCTGTGGTTGCACTTCGCCGGGCCGCAACGGTTCCACGGCACAGGCTTCGACCCGGTGATCCACTCCGAGGACATCGCGGCGTTCGCCGCCTTCCCGCGCCGCTCGCTGGCCGGCGAGGCCGGGTTGGGCACCTCGCTGGCGCCGAACCCGACCGAGGAGAACTCGTTCTTCGGCATCCCGCTGCTGGTGCTCACAGTGATCTGTTTCGTCGTGCTCTGGCGGCGGGCCGACCCGCACCGCCGGGCCACCCTCTGGGCGCTGGGCGCCCTCGCTCTGATCTTCACGGTGCTCTCCTTCGGGCCGGTCGCCAAGGTCGACGGCCGACGCACCGATCTGCCCATGCCGTTCGACCTGGTCGGACAACTGCCGGTGGTGAACGCCGCGCTACCGGCCCGGCTGGCACTGGTGGTCGCGCCGGTGATCGGGCTGGTCCTGGCGTACACCGTCGACCAGTTGCGCGCCGCGCCACCCCGGTACCGCCCCACGGAGTTGGCCTGGGTGCTGGGTTTCGCGGCGGCCCTGGTGCCGCTGCTGCCCACCCCGCTGCTGACCGACGAGCGGGAGCCGATCCCGCGCTTCATCACCTCCGGCACCTGGCGGGACTACGTGTCACCCGACGGGGTGCTGACCCCGGTGCCCCTGACGGTGGACATCTACCCGGACGGCCAACGCTGGCAGGCGTACGCGTTGTCGCACCGCCAGGGCGAGTTCGCCATCCCGGGCGGCTTCTTCCTCGGCCCCGGCGGGCCGGACGGGCGGGGCCGGATCGGTCCGGTGCCGCGCACGCTGAGCGCGTTGATGGACCAGGCCGGCCGCACCGGGCTGGTCCCCATCGTCACCGACGGAACGATCCGGGAGGTCCAGTCGGACCTGCGGCACTGGCGCATCGAGACGGTGGTGCTCGCCGACGAGGTGCACGGGGCGAAGTTCGAAGTCGACGAGGCGGCGCTGCTGCGTACCGGCACCGCCCTGTTCGGCGAGCCGCAACGGGTCGACGACGTCTGGCTCTGGCGTATCCCGCCCGCCGATCGGTAGACCGCGACGCGGCCGGCCGGGGCATCACGACCGACCGCCGTCGCGTCTAATGGGCCGATGGGATTGACCGGTGGGCGATTGCGACGTGCCGCCGTGGTCGGGCTCGCGCTGGGTCTCGTCGCGCTCAGCGCGCTCAGCGCGCCAGCCGCCACGGCCGCGAACAGCGTCGCGCTCAGCGCGCCAGCCGCCACGGCCGCGAACAGCATTGTCACCGACAGCACGGCCGGCGGGAGCACTGTCACCGACAGCACGGTCGGGGTGGTGCCGAGCCGGGTGCGCGATCCGTGGTTGTGGCAGGCCACAGTGGGGCAACGCCCGGCCGGTCCGGCCGCCCTGGTGTTCTTCACCGACCGCACCCGCTATTTCGAGTCGACCGGGGTGCTGGTCGCGCGGGACGGCGCCTACCGGCTCATCCCGATCGGCATCGCCGAGGGGCACGGGCTGCTCTCCCCCGACGGGCGCCACTACCTGCGGCCGCAGTCCGGCGAGTTGCTGGACCTCACCACCGGCCGGCAGCGCCGCACAGTGAAACCCGGGCTGCACCCTTTCGCCTGGTCACCGGACGGGCGGAGCGTGCTCGGCACCCGCAGCAACGACGATCAAGTGATCAGCTACGGGCCGGACAACCAGCAGCTGAACGACCCGGAGAAGCCCGACGACCTGCTCGTCGTCGACCCGTACCAGGGCACCGAGCAGGTGGTCGCGGCCGGCACCTTCGCCGCCCACAACGGGGCGGCCTGGTCACCCGGTGGCGACCTGGTGGCGGTCACCGGCTCGCCGGACGTGCCTGCCCAGCTCGCCGAGCGCCAGCGACTGGTGGTCCTCGACCCGGCCGGCGGCGGTCTTCGCTGGCAGGTCGACCTGGGCGACCGGCGGATACTGGCCGGCCCCGCCGCCTGGCACCCCGACGGCCGGCGGCTCGCGCTGCTCGCCTTCGACGGCTGCGCCGGGCCCAGGTGCACGGCCGAGCAGACGGCGGCGCGCACCTGGCGAATCGAGTTCCTGGACACGGCCACCGGTCAGGCGGCCGGCCAGGCGCTGCCGGTCGGCACCTCGGCCAGCGGGATCATCGGCTGGCGCGGAGACGACCCGATCCTGCGGTATGTCAGCGAGACCGAGCAGGACACGGACCGGCAGGCCTTCCTCGCCGCGCTGTCGCCCGACGGCGGTCGCGAGGTGCTGGTGACCACGCCGGTCGGGTCGACCGACCTGATGGTGCCGGGCGACCTGCTGACCCGGGCCGCGTTCGGTGGGCCGGAGCCCCGGCCGTCACCGTTCGCCGCCCCGCTCTGGGTCTACCTGACGCTGGCCGTGCCGACGCTGCTCGCGATCGCTCTCGTCGTCAGCAGGATCCGCCGCCACCGCGCTGCCACGGTCCCTGCTCCGGCGTGACAACGAGCCGCCGAGCGATGCCGCGACCGGCACGACGACGGCCTCGTGAGGCGGCTCACCAGGGAAGATCGCCTCTGACGGGACTAGGCTGGTTGCCGTGACGACGACGACCCCCGGCCTGACGGCCGTTCGTGCCGGCCTGCTCGACTACCAGGCCGCCTGGGACGAGCAGCGGCGCCTGCACGAGTCGGTGGTGGCTGGCGAGCGCGGGGACACCGTGCTGCTGCTGGAGCACCCGAGCGTCTACACGGCGGGCAAGCGCACCGAACCGTGGGACCGGCCCATGGACGGCACTCCGGTCGTCGACGTGGACCGTGGTGGCAAGATCACCTGGCATGGGCCGGGGCAGCTCGTCGGTTACCCGATCCTGCGCCTGCCCGACCCGGTGGACGTGGTCGCCTACGTACGCCGGACCGAAGAGCTGCTCATCGACGTGTGCGCCGAGTTCGGGCTGACCGCCGGGCGGGTCGAGGGGCGCAGCGGGGTCTGGGTGCCCGAGGACGACCGGGGGCCGGCCCGCAAGGTGGCGGCCATCGGCATCCGGGTGGCCCGGGGCGTCACCCTGCACGGCTTCTCGATCAACTGCGACTGCGACCTCACGTACTTCGACCGGATCGTGCCCTGCGGCATCCGGGACGCGGGCGTCACCTCGCTCACCGCCGAACTGGGCCGCCCGGTCAGCGTCGCCGACGTGCTGCCGGTGGTCGAGCGCCGGCTCTCCACCCTCGTCGAGGTCTGAGCGCCGCGTCGGCGGCCCAGGGTTCGCCGACCAGAAATTCCGCACCGAGTGTCCCGTGGGGCGTCCGACCGATCGTCCCTATGGTGGAGTCGGCGACCAGCGCCGGCTCGACACCTGAGCCGGCGGCCACCGCCCGGCCCGGACGCGAGGAGCGGACATGCCCACCTACATCGCGCTGACCTACACCGCGGACGTCGACTGGAGCAGCCCCGAACAGGCTGACGAGATGGCGGAGTACCGGGAGTTCGGTGCTGCCGCCCGTGCGGTGATCAGGGGCGGCAGCGCGCTCTACCCGACGGCCACCGCGACCACGGTGCGGGTCTCCGGCGGCAAGGGCGGTGACGTGCTCACCACCGACGGCCCGTACGCCGAGACCAAGGAAGCCCTGACCGGCTTCTACCTGCTGGAGTGCGCGGACCTGGACGAGGCCGTGGCGACGGTCGCGGCGATGCCCGCGGCCTGGAACGGCGCGGTCGAGGTCCGTCCCGTCATTCCACTGTGACCCGATGCTGACTGGTGACGCGGAGACCGCCGCCAACGCGGCGCAACAGGTGGTCCGGGCCGAACGGTCCCGGATCCTGGCCACGCTGATCCGCGTCACCGGCAGCGTCGACCTGGCCGAGGACGCCACCCAGGACGCGGTGCTGCGCGCCCTGCAGACCTGGCCGCGTGACGGCGTGCCGGACAACCCGCGCGGCTGGCTGCTGGTCGTGGCGCGACGACGCGCGGTCGACCTGATCCGCCGGGAAGCCCGCCGCGCCGGGAAGGAGTCCGAAGCCGTGGCGCTGCTCGACCCCGCGCCGGACTCACCCGAGGCGGTCCGGGACGACCTGCTCAGACTGGTCTTCACCTGCTGCCATCCGGCGCTGTCACTGGACGCGCAGGTGGCGCTGGCGCTGCGTACCATCGGCGGGCTGGCCACCGCCGAGGTGGCCCGCGCCCTGGTGGTGCCCGAGGCCACGATGGCCAAGCGGCTCACCCGGGCGAAACAGAAGATCACCCAGGCGGGCATCCCCTACCGGATACCGCCGGCTGAGGAGTTGCCCGGACGACTGGCCGGTGTCGCCGCCACCGTCTATCTGATCTTCAACGAGGGTTACGCGGCCGGCGTCGGCGACGACCTGATCCGGGTCGGGCTGGCCGACGAGGGCCTTCGACTCGCCCGGTTGCTGGTCGAGCTGATGCCTGACGAACCGACAGTGCTCGGCCTCTTGGCCCTGCTGCTGTTGCAGGACTCCCGGCGGGCTGCCCGGGCCGGCGTCGACGGTCGACCGCTGCTCCTGGCCGAGCAGGACCGCACGCGCTGGGACCGGGCCGCGATCGCCGCCGGGGTCGACCTGGTCGGTCGGGGGCTGCGTCGCACCCCCGACCATCCCGACCGGTACGTCGTCCAGGCCGCCATCGCCGCCTGCCACGCCCTCGCCCCGTCGTACCAGCAGACCCCGTGGGACGCGGTGATCTCCTGGTACGACGTCCTGCTCACCGTGCACGACACACCGGTGGTACGGCTGAACCGGGCGGCGGCCGTCGCCGAGCGCGACGGCCCCGCCGCCGGGCTGCCGCTGGTGGACGCGATCGGCGGGCTGGCCGGCTACCCGTGGTTCCACGCCACCCGTGGCGAGTTGCTGTACCGCCTCGGCCGAGCCGACGAGGCCGCCACGGCGTACCGGGCGGCACTCGCGCTCGACCTCAACGACCCGCAGGCGGCCCGGCTACGCGACCGGCTCGCCGAGTGTGGGCCCGCCTCCGTCAGGGAGTGAGGCGGTGCAGGTCACGCGGGAACGCGGTGACCTCCCGGATGTTGGCCGCGCCGACCAGCCGGGCCACGAACCGTTCCAGGCCGATGGCGAAGCCACCGTGCGGTGGCATCCCGTGCCGGAACGCGTCCAGGTAGCCGACGTACGGCTCGACCGGCTCACCCCGGGCCGCCAACGCCGCCAGGTAGTCGGCGTGCCGGTGCAGCCGCTGCCCGCCGGTGACCAGCTCCAGACCCCGAAAGAGCAGGTCGAAACCGTTCGAGTACGCGGGCCGCGCCGGGTCCGGGTGGGTGTAGAAGGGCCGCTTCGCCATCGGGTAGCCGGTGACGAAGAGGAAGTCCGACACGTGTTCGCGCCGGGCCCACTCCCCCAGCGCCCGTTCGTGCGCGGGCGCGAGGTCCGGCTCGTCGGCCGGCGCGCCGGCGATCGTCAGCGCCTCGGTGAAGTGCACCGCCGGGATCTCCGCCGGCACCTGCGGCGGCGTGACGCCGAGCGTCGCCAGGGCGCTGCCGGCCCGGCCGCTCACCGTGTCCAGCATCCCGGCCACGGTGTCGCGCAGCACGCCCATCACGTCCCGGTGGTCGGTGACGAAGCCCAGCTCCGCGTCGAGCGACGTGTACTGGGCGAGGTGCCGGACGGTGTCGTGCGGTTCGGCCCGGAAGACCGGCCCCACCTCGTAGACACGTTCGAAGACGCCAACCATCAGCTGCTTGTAGAACTGCGGCGACTGGGCCAGGTACGCGGGTCGGCCGAACCAGTCCAGCGCGAACACGTTCGCCCCGCTCTCGGTGCTGGAGCTGACCACCTTCGGCGTGTGGACCTCCACGAAGTCCTGGGCGTCGAGTGCCGCCCGGAACCCGGCCACCGCGGCGGCCGAGATCCGCAGCGCGGCCGACCGGGTGGGGTGCCGCAGCGCGGTGGGCGCGTTGTCGAGCTGGGTGGGCAGGCTCGCGGTGAGCGCCGGCCGGTACAGGTCGAACGGTGGTGGTGCGGCGGGCGACCCGAGGAGACGTACCGTCGGGTCGGTCAGCTCGACCCCGGCGGGCGCCGTGCCGTTCGCGGTGGCCGTCGCGGTGACCTCGACGACCGTCTCTTCGGTGAGTTTCTCCAGCTCGGCGCGGACGGCCGGGTCGGTGACGACCACCTGGGCCAGGCCGGTGGCGTCCCGCACGATCAGGAAGGCCACCGACTTGAGCAGTCGGCGGCGGTGCACCCAGCCGGCGATCCGCACTGTCGTGCCGATCCTGGCGGGCAGTTGCTGGGACAGGGTTCGTTGCATGGCGGGCTGCTCCTCGGTCGATCGCCACGCCTTCGCCGCCCTGGGGTGGTGAAAGCGTCGCATCAGCCCCAGGGAGGTGTGGGCGAGCGGGAACCTCGCGGTGCCACCACACCTTCGCCCCCGCCGAAGCGGGGGCCTCGTTCGTCGCCTGATGACCGGGGCCAGCCGGGCGGGCTCTACTGGGCGCGGGGGACCCGCGGCCGTTCTTCCCGCAGCTCGGGAGGGTCTTCGCACCCCGGTGCCAGACCGCCTCTCAGCACCGGCGGCTCTCTGCACTGGCGGGTCGGGGGCTACTCGGCTCCGTCGTCGCTGTTGGCGGAGACCGTAGCACCCGAATCCCGCTCGTGTGACGCACATTTTCGACACCCCGGTGTCCGGCGTCACAACGTTCGGGGCGTGACGCCGGTCGCCTGACGCACATAGACACCTGCCGTCCGGCGTAGGCTCATTTTCGTGACGATCGAGCACTCCGCGCCGACGACCGGCCAGGCAGCGCGCACCGCAACGGCGGCCCCCGAGGGGCGGCGCCTGCTGCGGATCGAGGCGCGTAACGCCGAGACGCCGATCGAGCGCAAACCGCCATGGATCAAGGTCAAGGCCAAGATGGGCCCGGAGTACACCCAGCTGCGCGGGCTCGTCTCGCGCGAAGGGCTGCACACCGTCTGCCAGGAGGCCGGCTGCCCCAACATCTACGAGTGTTGGGAAGACCGGGAGGCCACCTTCCTCATCGGTGGTGACCAGTGCACCCGGCGCTGCGACTTCTGCCAGATCGACACCGGCAAGCCGGCCGAGTTCGACGCCGACGAGCCGCGTCGCGTCGCCGAGTCGGTGGTCTCGATGGGGCTGCGTTACGCCACCATCACCGGTGTCGCCCGTGACGACCTGCCCGACGGCGGCGCCTGGCTGTACGCCGAGACCGTCCGACAGATCCACGCCCTGCAGCCCGGCTGCGGCGTCGAGCTGCTGATCCCGGACTTCAACGCCGTCCCCGAGCAGTTGGCCGAGGTCTTCAGCTCCCGCCCCGAGGTGCTGGCCCACAACGTGGAGACCGTGCCGCGCATCTTCAAGCGCATCCGGCCGGCGTTCCGCTACGACCGCTCGCTGGACGTGATCCGGCAGGCCCGCGCCGACGGCCTGGTCACCAAGAGCAACCTCATCCTGGGCATGGGCGAGGAGCGGGCCGAGGTCTCGCAGGCGCTGCGCGACCTGCACGAGGCCGGCTGCGAGCTGATCACCATCACCCAGTACCTGCGCCCCTCGCCCCGGCACCACCCGGTGACCCGCTGGGTCAAGCCGGAGGAGTTCGTGGAGCTGCGCGAGGAAGCCGAGGAGATCGGCTTCGCCGGGGTGATGAGCGGGCCGCTGGTGCGTTCGTCGTACCGGGCC
Source organism: Micromonospora saelicesensis (assembly GCF_900091575.1). Lineage (GTDB taxonomy): Bacteria > Actinomycetota > Actinomycetes > Mycobacteriales > Micromonosporaceae > Micromonospora > Micromonospora saelicesensis. Next base: position 7,614 of record NZ_FMCR01000008.1, on the reverse strand, counting down.
GGCCGGCTCTACAAGCAGGCCATCGACGCCCGCGCCGCCGCCTCGGTCGCCACCGCCAGCTGACTCCGCCGGCAGCGCCGCACTGCCGTTCGGCGTCCGGGTGTCATGATCCTGTGATGACCGTCGGCGTACGCGAGCAGCCGCGCGGCGCCGACTCGCCCCGCCCGCGACCCGGCGCACGGCCCGGCCTGGTCGGTTGGCTCACCGGGTTGGCAGTGCTCGCCGGGGTGGGTTACCGGCTCTGGCTGCTGCTGCACGCCGCCCCGCCGACGAACAGCGACGAGGCCACCATGGGGCTGGCCGCGCTGCACATCGCCCGGGGTGAGGGCTTCCCGGTCTGGTTCTACGGCCAGCAGTACATGGGCACGCTGGAGGCGTACCTGGCCGCGCCGGTGTTCGCCCTCGCCGGTGGGCCGTCGCTGCTCGGGCTGCGGTTGCCCACGCTGGCCCTGTACGCGCTGTTCCTGCTGCTGGCCTGGCGGTTGACGCTGCGGCTGACCGGGGACCGGTGGTTCGGGCTGCTGGTGGTGACGCTGCTGGCCCTCGGTTCCGACCGGATCGTCAAAAACCAGCTGATCGCCGGCGGCGGCTACCCCGAGATGAACGCGGCCGGGGCAGCGCTGGCCCTGCTCGCCGTGGATCTCGCCACCGGTCGACCGGGGCGGCGATCGGCCGATGCCGGGCGACCCGGCGGGCGGACGGCCGACGCCGCGCGACCCGGCCGGCGGCTGGCGCGCTGGGGCGCGTGGGGGTTCCTGGCCGGGCTGATGCTCTGGGTCGACCCGCTCGTGCTGCCGTACGTCGCGGCGACCGGCGCGGTCCTCGTCGTGTTCTGCCGCCGGGAGCTGTGGGGTGCCGCCGGGGCGCTGCTCGGGGCGGCGGCCGCGCTGGGGGCGGCCCCACTGCTGCTGCACAGCCTGCTGACCGGGCGCAACCCGCTGCACGCCGTGCTCGCGGCCAGCGGTGCCAACGCCAGCGCGGGCTGGCCGGACCGGCTGCACGGCGGCCTGGTCCTCGGCCCCGGACTGGGCATGGGCTTCTGCGCTCCCGGCCAGTGCGCCACCTGGCAACTGTGGTGGGCGCTCGCCCTGCCGCTGCTGCTGGCCATCGGCGCCGCCACCGCCTGGCGGGCCCTGCGCATCCCCGGCCCTGCTGGCCCTGCCGCTGTCGGCCCCGACGCGGTGTCGCCTCGGGTGGCGGCGGCGGCACGGCTGGCGCTCGTGCTGGCCGCGGTGGCCACCCTCGGCGCGTACACAGTGAGCAGTTCCGCCGGGCTCACCCCCGTGGAGAGTTCCCGCTACCTGTCCTGCCTGCTCATCTCCCTGCCGGCGCTGCTCTGGCCGGTGTGGACGGTGGCGCGGCACGGGCTGCGCCCGGCGGCGATCGGCCGGCGCGGTGTCGGGTCGACGCTGGCCCGGTCGGTCGCTGTGGTGTTGCTCGCCGCCACGCTGGGCACCGCCGCCCACGCCACCTGGCGGGCAGCGGAGACCGTCCCGGCGACCCAGGCCGCCGAGGCCCGGCACACCGAGCTGGTGGGCACCCTGCAACAACTGGGCGTACGGCACGTGCGCGCCGGCTACTGGACCTGCAACCGGCTCACCTTCGCCAGCGCGGAGCAGGTGGTCTGCGCGGTCGTCGACGACACACTGCGCCCCGGTTTCGACCGCTACCCCGCGTACCGACGGGAGGTGGACAGCGCGGCGGCACCGGCCTGGGTCGCGCCGGCCGGCTCGCCGCTGGCGGAGGTGCTCGACGAGCGGCAGCGAGTCGCGCCGGGCAGCCTCGACCTGGTCACCATCGAGGGCTGGCGCATCTACCTGCCGCGCTGACCCCGGCGGTCCACGTCAGCGCGACGGTCTCGGTGCGCGTCAGCGCGGGAGCTTCGGTGCGCGCGTCAGCGCGTCGCGGGGGCCTCGGTGAGCAGGCCGAGGCGGTGGGCCAGGGCGGCGGCCTCCACCCGGTTGGTCACACCCAGCTTCGCGATGATCCGGGAGACGTGCACGCTTGCCGTCTTCGGTGAGATGAACAACCGCTCGGCGATCCGGCTGTTGCTGTGCCCCTCCGCGACCAGGCGCAGCACCTCCCGCTCCCGGGCGGTCAGCAGGTCCGCGCCGGCCCCGCCCCCGGCACCGCGCAGGCCGACCCGCCGCGCCAGGGTGGCGGCCGCCTCGACCAGCGGGGTCGCACCCAGCCGCCGGCCGATCTCGGTGGCCTCGGTGACCGCCGCCGCCGTCTCGTCGCGTTCCCCGGCTGCGGCGGTCGCCTCGGCCAGCGCCAGCAGCGCCCTGCCCAACGGGTAGGGCTGCCCGTCGGCCCGCCACGCGTCGACCGCCGCACGCCACGCCGGCAGCGCCTGGTCGCCGACCGCGAGCAGCGCGGTGACCTGCGCGGCGTGCCCACGGGCCGCCGGGTGCCGCGCCGGCAGGTCGGTGGCGAGCGCCGCCACCGCGCCCGCCAACTCCCGGTCACCCACCCGGGCCGCGGTACGCGCGGCGGCGCTGAGCACCGGCCAACCCTCCCGGGGCAGCAGCGGCAGGCTCTCGTCGGCCACCGCGACGCGGGCCGCCCGTACCGCCTCGACCTTGTCGTCCGCGGCCAGCGCCGCCTCGATCGCCAGCTCGTGCAGGGGCAGGCGGTGGTTCGGCCACAGGTACGGCCGGTTGAGGAAGGTGAGCGCCCGGTCGACCAGCTCGTCGGCGCCCGGATGGGCGCGGGCCAGCCGCAGCCCGGCGCCCAACTGGAGCCAGTGCAGACCGGTGACACCGGACAGGTCGATCCGGGCGGCCTCCGCGCAGACCGCCTCGGCCTCGTCCCACCGGCCCAGCGCGATGAGCGCCTCGGCCCGGTTGGAGAGCAGGTACGCCCCGGTGGAGCGGCTGATCCCCACCCGTCGCGCCTCGGCCACACCGGCCTCGGCGGCCTGCGCGGACTCGGCGTAGCGGCCCAACTCGCAGAGCATGTCCGACTCGAACACCATGGCGAGCACCAGGGTCGGCGCGTCCCCCGCCGCACGGGCGGCGGCGGCCGCCTGGCCCAGCTCGGCCAGCCCGCCGGTCAGGTCCCGCTCGCCGTGACAGAGCAGCGCGATCCGCGTGGACAGCAGCGCCACGTGTTCACCGAGCGCCTCGGCGTCGGCGGCGGCCTCGGCTGCCACCCGGGCCGCCTTCTGCGGGTCGATCTTGACCAGGTGGGTGGCGATGTCGGCGAGCAGCCGGACCCGCTCCGCGCCGGGCGGGCCACCGGCCGCCAGCCGGTACGCCTCATCCAGCTCGCGGCTGCCGTCGCTCTTGCCGAGCAGGGCCATCAGTCGACCACGCTGGTCCAGCAGGCGGGCGGCGCGCAGCGGCGCGGCGTCGACGTCCACCTCGGCCAGCCCGGCCCGGGTCAGCGTGATGGCCCGACTGAAGTCACCGGCGGTCACCGCGGCGTCCAGGGTCTGCTCCAGCAACGCCAGGTGGTCCATGCCGAGCAGGTCGGCGGCATCCGGCACCAGCTCCCACAACTCCAGTGCCCGCTCCAGCAGTCGGCGCTGCTCGGCGTACGCGTACCGGTCGGCGGCGGCGCACGCGGCGGCTCGTGCGGCGACGAGGGCGCGCGGGTGGTCGTGGGCGGCGTGCCAGTGGTGGGCGATCTCAGCCGGGGCGCGGCCGGCGGCGACCAGATGCGGCTGGGCCTCGATGGCGGCGGCGAAGCGGGCGTGCAGCCGGGCGTGCTCACCGGGCAGCAACTCGTCGTGTACGGCCTCGCGGACCAGCGCGTGTCGGAACTCGTAGTCACCGTCCCGGTCGGCCACCACCAACTGGGCGGCGACTGCGGCGCGTAACGCGTCCTCCAGCTCGGTCTCGGGCAGCCCGGCGACCTCGGCGAGCAGGTCATGGGCGAAGCGGGTGCCGCCGGCGGCCGCGATCCGCAACACCCGCTGAGCCGGCTCGGGGAGCCGGTCCACCCGGGCCAGCAGCAGGTCACGCAGCGTCTCGGGGAGCGCCGCGCAGCCGATCGGGTCACCGGCGACGGCCAACTCCTCGATGAAGAAGGGGTTGCCCTGGGTGCGGTCGTGGACGTCGTCGACGGCGCGGGCGAGCGGCTCGGCGCCGAGCAGGTCGGCGAGGATCGCGGCGGTGCCGTCGCGGTCCAGGCGAGCCAGCTCGATCCGCTCCACACCCCGGGCCCGGTCCAGCTCGGCGAGGAACGGGCGCAGCGGGTGCCCGCGCTGCAACTCGTCAGTGCGGTAGGTGCAGACCAGCAGGAGCCGGCCCGGCCTCGCCGCCCGGACGAGGAAGCCGATCAGGTCGCGGGTGGAACGGTCGGCCCAGTGCAGGTCCTCGATGATCAGGACGAGCGGGCGAGCATCGGCCAGCCGCTGGAACAGCTCGGCGACCAGGTCGAACAGGTAGCCGCGCGGGGCGTCGCTGAGCGGGACGGCACGCGGGGTGGTCAGCGCCGCGGAGGCGCGGCCCAGCTCCGGCAGGAGCGGGGCGAACTCCGCCTCGTAGCCAGCGAAGACCTCGGGGCCGTCGGCGCGGAGCACCGCCCGCAACGCGGCGGCGAACGGCGCGAACGGCAGACCCGCCTCGCCCAGCTCCAGGCACTGGCCGACGAGCACCCGCGCCGCGCCGTCGGTGGCCCAGCCGGCGAACTCCTCCAGCAGCCGGGTCTTACCCACACCCGCCTCGCCGCCGACCAGCACGGTGGTCGGCTCCCCGGCCCGCGCCCGGCCCAGCGCGTCTCGCAGCGCCACGGTTTCGCGGTGGCGCCCGACGAGGACGGAGCTGGCGGCGCGTACGGTCACGTGTTCGAGCATGCCATGGCGGCCCGCCCCGCCGGCCCCGCCGATCGGCCGGCGGCCGGGCGGCGGGGTCGGATCGGGTCGAGCAGCCAGCCCGACCGGTGCGGTGGACGTGGCGGCCGCGCTGGGCGCCGTGGACGTGGCAGCCGCGCTGAGCGCGGTGGACGCGGCGGCCGTGGTGGATGTGGCAGCCGCGCTGGGCGCGGTCACCGGCGGGCGTCGCCGGTGCGACCGGCCTGCCTGCGCCGGCCCAACCACCCGCGGCTCACCGGCCGGGACAGCGACCGGGCCAGCCGGTCCGCGGCCGCGTCGGCGCGCAGCTCGGCGGCGTGGGTACGGTGCAGGGTGAGCAGGAAATCTGCGTCGTTGCCGAACATGTCGGGCTCCTTCGTGGGGTCGTCGTCTTCTGCTGACGACTCTTCGCGCGAAGGCCCCACCCGGGCATGGGCATGGTGCCTCATCTTCCCCGCCCACAGCCTCCTTACCCGGCCGCTCCGGGCGCGTACGGCGACGTAAGGTACTCAGCTGCCCCAGCACCCGGACGCGGATCAACCGGGCCGGCGGCGACCACTAGACTCTGCGGCATGGCAAAGCCCCAGGAGAAGGTCTCGTTCGGCCAGCGGCTGAAGCAGATCGGGATGGTGTTCCAGTTCACCGCCAAGCAGGACCGGTGGTTCGCGCCGCTGGTCGCCGCAGCGGTGCTCATCCCGCTCGCGCTCACCGTGGTCGCGGTCATCCTCTGGAGCTGGATCTGGCTCCCGATCGGCATCCTGTTCGTCCTGCTCGCGGTGCTGATCGTGCTCAACCTGCGGTCCAACAAGGCGATGATGAACGCCGCCGAGGGGCAACCCGGCGCGGCGGCGCAGATCATGGAGAACATGCGCGGCGACTGGCGGGTGACCCCGGCGGTCAGCTCGACCACCCAGATGGACATGGTCCACCTGGTGATCGGCCGCCCGGGCGTGATCCTGTTGGCCGAGGGCAACCCGCAGCGGGTGCGCGGCCTGCTCGGCCAGGAGAAGCGGCGGCTGTCCAAGGTGATCGGCTCCGCTCCCCTGCACGACTACGTGATCGGGCAGGAGGAGGGCGAACTGCCGATCCGCAAGCTGCGGACGACGCTGCTGCGCCTGCCCCGCGCCCTCTCCGGCAAGGACGTCAACTCGCTGGACAAGCGACTCAAGGCGCTCACCGCCCGGCCACAGATGCCCAAGGGCGCGATCCCGAAGAACATGCGGCCGCCAGGCGCCTTCCGCCAGTCGCGGGGCCGCTGACCCCTCAGGTGTACGCGTAAAGGAGCCGGACCCGCACGGGTCCGGCTCCTTCGCGTACACCCTCTTGTGCACCCGCCTGACGCGCCGCCCGCCTCCGGCCGCCCTCGCCCTCGCCATGATCGTGCTCGATCCTGGATGTAGTGGCCTCGCACGCGGCGGATGCCACTACATCCTGGATCGAGTGCGATCTTGCGGTTCGCGCGGCCCCGGACCGGCCTTGGCAGGGTTGGTCAGCCGCGGGGGGCGTCGACGATGACCGATCCGGCGATCCGGTCGTGCAGGCCGCGCCGGTGCTCGTCCATGATCAGCGCGGGGACGACGAGGGCCAGCAGCAGTCCACGGATCAGCCCCCGGAGCACGCCGATCCGGCCACCGTCGTGCCAGTTCACGCAACGGATCTTGGTGATGTACATGCCCGGCGTCTGGGCGAACAGGCCGAGGAAGATGCCGTACATCAGGACAAGCACCAGCACCGGGGCCCAGCCGTCGCGTACCGGGTCGGCGAAGATGTTGGACACCAGCAGGCAGAGCACCCAGTCGATGATCAGCGCCCCGAACCGCCGACCGAGGCTCGGCGCGGTGAAGGTGGGGTCGGTGGCCGGCGCTGCCGGTAGGTGCGGATTGGTCACAGCGGTCAAGGGTATCCGCGCCGGGATGAGGGCTTGCCGGGTGCCGCCGCCGCTGTGTGCCGATTCAGGCTAAAGCGATCAGATGTCATTACACTGGCACAGTCGGTACGGCGTTCCTGGCGGGCCGGAGGCGTGGAACGGGGCGTCGCTGACGCTCCGCGAGGGACGTAACACGGCAGAAACAACGGAGACACGGCCGGGCAACCCCCCGGCCCTAGCGTCGCCAGAAGCCTAGCCACCCCGTGGACGTGCCAGGAGGATGTGTGTTCGCCAATCCCGAGGAACTGCTGCGATACCTCAAGAACGAGGACGTGAAGTTCGTCGACGTTCGTTTCTGTGACCTGCCCGGCGTGATGCAGCACTTCAATCTGCCGGTCGAGTCCGTCAACGACGACCTCTTCACCGACGGCCTCGCGTTCGACGGTTCGTCGATCCGCGGTTTCCAGGCGATCCACGAGTCGGACATGCTCCTGCTCCCGGATGTCGCCACCGCGTTCATCGACCCGTTCCGCGCGCAGAAGACGCTCGCGCTGAACTTCTTCATCCACGACCCGTTCACCCGCGAGGCCTACAGCCGCGACCCGCGCAACGTGGCGAAGAAGGCCGAGGCGTACCTCGCCGCCAGCGGCATCGCCGACACCGCCTACTTCGGCGCCGAGGCGGAGTTCTACATCTTCGACTCGATCCGCCACGAAACCTCGGCGCACCAGTCGTTCTACTACATCGACTCGATCGAGGGCGCCTGGAACACCGGCCGCGAAGAGCCCGGCGGCAACCGCGGCTACAAGACCGCGTACAAGGGCGGCTACTTCCCCGTCCCGCCGGTCGACCACTACGCCGACCTGCGTGACTCGATCGTGCGCCGCCTCGTCGACACCGGCTTCAACGTCGAACGCTCACACCACGAGGTCGGCACCGCCGGCCAGTC
>NZ_FMCR01000004.1 GCF_900091575.1 Micromonospora saelicesensis | reverse complement strand
ACTTTGTGGGGTAAGGCCCCCAGCTAGACGACTGGGTTGATAGGCCGGAAATGTAAGCCCGGTAACGGGTTCAGTTGACCGGTACTAATAGGCCGAGGACTTGACTACTAAGCTGCTACGCGTCCACTGTGCAACTCTGAACAAGCGAACACCCGTGAAGTGTTACCGGGGTTGTTTGATATGTTCATAGAGTTACGGCGGTCATGGCGGAGGGGAAACGCCCGGTTACATTCCGAACCCGGAAGCTAAGCCCTCCAGCGCCGATGGTACTGCACTCGTGAGGGTGTGGGAGAGTAGGACGCCGCCGGACAATCTTTCAGAAAAGGCCACCCCTAACGGGGTGGCCTTTTCTGCATTCCCCTGCCTGGTTGATCGGCTCGGTTTCCTGATACCCCCGGGCTACCCGATGACCCGGTGAGGTCGGGAACGATGACCTGTCAGGCCGGGGACAGGGGCCGAGCTGCTCCGAAGCCGTCAAGGTCACGCTCGAACCAGGATGTAGTGGCCTCACGGCGTGCGGACACCACTACATCCAGGATGTTGCGCGATCTTGCGAACGGGCCAGGTGGTGGTCAGCGATTCTGCAGATCAGCAGATCAGCAGATCAGCGGTCGGGGGGTCAGCAGATCAGGGGTTCGGCGGTCAGCAGGTCGGCAGGCTGGGTGTGCAGTCCAGGCTTGGGCCTGGCGTCCAGGGCTAGGCTCGGCCTGTGGATGAGGTCCTGATATTTGTGGTGTTCGCGGGCTGCGTGGCGGCGGTCCTGGGCATCCTCTGGTGGCTCGCGTCCCGGGTCCGTCGTCGTGGCATCGGTGGCGAGGTCATGGGGCCGTTCGAGGAGATGTGGCACCCCGCGGCGCACCGGTTCCGGGCCGAGATCCGGGTGCAGGAGACTCGCACGGTGCCGATGCCACCGCAGGGCGGCAAGCGCATGGGCGCGGCGGCAACGCCGCCTGAGCTGGCCCGGGACCTGAGCTGACCGCAGAGCAGGACCGACCTCTCGGAGCAGGACTGGCCTCAGAGAAGGGCTGACCTCGGACCTGAGCGGACCCTCAGACCGTCGGGCCTGAGTAGACCCCCGGACCCGCGCTGACCGGAGCAGGGTCGGCCTCAGAGCAGGGTCGACCCCGAGCGGGGGCCTCAGGACGTCTTCGGCCCGCAGACGTAGCGGGGCTCCGCGTCGTAGCGCCAGGTGAACTTCTCCCGCTTGACCACCACGCCGCCCTTCTTGATGACCCGGAAGGCGTCCTGGGTGAAGCCGTTGATGCCGTTGGTCTCGATGCACGAGGGGCCGGGAGCCAGATGGATCTGCTTCGGCGCCGTGATGTTGCGGCGCGGCCCGTACTCGGTCTTCACGCTGTCGTAGATCTTCGTGCTCCAGATCGACACGGTGATCGTGCTGGACGTGTACGACGTGTCGATGAGCACGCCGTACTCGGTGTTGTTGCGGAACTTGAAGTCCAGATTCGGCCAGAAGATCGTGGACTCGATGACCGCCGGGTACCTGTCGAACCAGTACGAGTGCGGCTTGTGCTCGACATCCTCCAAGCCGGCGTAGTAGGTCGCGTTGAACAGCGTGGTGGTGAACTGCGAGGTGCCGCCGCCGACGCCCGGCACCAGCTTGCCGTCGAGGATGACAGGTGCGTCCCGGTAGCCCTGGGCGTAGCCGCGCTCGCCGGTGTGCCCGTTGAGCGAGAACGTCTTCCCGGGTAGCACGACGGTGCCGTCCACCTTCCTCGCGATGGTCGCGATGTTCTGGCTGCGCGACGAGGCCATGCCGCCGGTGAACCGGGTGGTGAAGGTCGACACCCGCTCCTTGATGCCCAGGCCGGCGAGCTTCTCCCCGGTCAGCTCCGGCGGCGTCGGCTGCAACTCGCCGGTCACCTCGCGGCCGTCCGCCTTCGGCAGCACGGCCAGCAGGTCTCGACTGAGGGCTGCGGTGTCCAGCTGCTGCCCGGATCGCCCCTCCTTGGCGGTGGGCCGGCCACCGGAAATCGTCATCGTGGCGTCCTTCGGCGGCACCTCGATGGCGGCCAGCTTGTCGCCGAGCGCCGCCCGCAGCCGCTTGACGTCCACCGACGGGGTGAGCTTGCCGGTCTTGTCGGCCCCGAACCGAAGGCTCTTCGCGATGGCGGCGGGCGGGATCGTCACCTGGCCCTTGTTGGTACGCAGGGTGACCGGCGCGGCGACCGCCGGCTTCGCCAGCTCGCTGACCATCCGGTCCAACTCCTCCGGAGTGGTCGCCGGGTGGGTCTCCACCAGGGGCACGGTGACCGGGGCGCCGGCCAACCAGCCGGCGCGGACCACCTCGGCGGAACGTTCCGGGTTCAGAGCCAGCCCGGGCTTGGGCTGTACGACCTTCGGCGTGGTGCCCTGATAGGTGATCGCCGGCATCGTCATGCCCTGGGCCTGGTTGCCGAGCACCTTACGGAGTGCATCGTCCAACCGGCCCACGTCGACGGTCACCACCGGCTCGACGGTGCGGGAGCCGACCAACCGGCTGACCGGGTGGGCGTCGGCCTCGGCGGCTGCCGCGACGGTCGCCGGCACGTCGACGGTCAGCCCCACGTCGGCGGGGTTGATCTCGGCGGTGCGCCCGTCGACGGTGACCTTCAGCGGCGTGGCGAGCGTTGCCGCCCTCCGGTCCAGCTCCGCCCGCAACTCCCGGTCGGCGTCCGCGCGGCTCCGGCCGCCCAGTTCGGTGCCGAGAACGCTGGTGCCACGGGGAACGTCACCGGCGTACGCCCAGGCGCCGGCACCCGCCACGGCGGCGAGGACGCCACCCGTGATGCCGGCGGCGAGCAGCACGCGCATCCGACGCGGCCGACGCGGGCCGCCGTCCGGCTCGCCGGGAGCGGCTGTGGTGACCGGCTCAGCTCCGTCGTCCGGCCAGGTGACCGCGGTGACCTGCACGGTGGGCCGGTCGTCGGCGGGTGGACTGTTTTCGCCGTACAGCGTCACTGCAACCTCGATCGCCAGGGTGCCGCGGGAGGTCCTCCCTCCCGGAGGCACCTACGGTAACGAATGCCCGGCCGTCCTCGTCGGCTGCGCCCTTCAGGCGCTGCTACCGCGTGTCGTTCGGCGTGTCGCACCGGTCCGGGGGCGGTGCCGACGGCCGACCACCGGCGTGGCACGGTGACCGGGTGGACACTGCGGAGCGGGTGTTGGCGTACGGGGGCGGATCGCTGGACCGGGCGGGACCGTTGCGCACCGATCCGACGCGGTTGGGTGCGCTGCTCACCGAGTCGACCACCATGCTGCTGCCGATGTGGCGGGACCGTTGTCTCGTCGACGGGCACGGGCCGGTTCGGCTCAGCGCGGAGCGCGCGGCGCTGGTCCGGTCCGCCGCCGGCGAGACCGTCTTCCTGGGGCTCGACGGGGAGGCCGCCGTGTTCGCCGCGGACCTCTCCGCGCTCCCCGAGCGGTCCGCCGTCGAGATGGCCGGTGCGGTGCGGTCCGTCGACGTGCGGGCACTGGTCGGGCGGCTCGAACCCGGCGACGCGGCCGTCCAGGCGTACGCCAGGGGTTTGTTGCACTGGCACCGGCAGCAGCGATTCTGCGGGACGTGCGGCGCGCCGGCCGTCGCCGACGGCGGCGGGCACCTGCGGACCTGCACCGACACGGAGTGTGGACGTCTGCTGTTCCCCCGGATCGAGCCGGCCATCATCGTGTTGGTCGAGGCACCCGGTCGGTCGGGGCGCTGTCTGCTGGCCCGGCACGCGGGCGCGGCCGAGGACGCGTACTCGACGCTGGCCGGCTTCGTCGAGATCGGCGAGAGCCTGGAGGACGCGGTCCGTCGGGAGATGGGCGAGGAGGCGGGCGTGACCGTCACCGACGTGACCTACCAGGGGTCACAGGCGTGGCCGTTCCCCGCCGGCCTGATGGTGGGCTTCCGGGCCACCGCCACCTCCGACGAGGTACGCGTGGACGGCGAGGAGTTGCTGGAGGCGCGCTGGTTCACCCGGGCGGAGCTGCGGGGCCGGGCGGCCTCGGGTCGTCCGCTCGGTCGGGTGGACTCGATCGACCACCGACTGCTGACGGACTGGCTCGCGGAGGGCTAGTCGGGCTCAGCCGCCGGAACCGGAGCGGGCCGACGGGCCGTCACCGCCATCAGCGCGGTGGTGACGATGGCCGTGCCCACGGCCACGAGGAGAAGACCGGGGACGGTGTGGGGCCGGAGGGTCGCGGTGACGGCCACCAGGCCGGCCACGCCCACCCACAGCGGTGCCGCCGCCCAGCGCGCGCCGGCCGCGAGACGGTCGTTGAGCAGCACGAACGTCACCGCGTAGAGCGCACCGACCGCCGCGAAGAGCGGCGCGTACCGGCCCAGGTGGTCGTAGTCGGGCCCACCGGCGAGGCGGAAGGCGAGCCCTCCGGCGAGCGTCGAGGCGAGGACCAGTGCCACCCCACACCCGCCGGTCACCGCGAGCGCAACCGTTCGGCTGCGCCGGTCACCGCGGGCCAGCCGCGGTAGGGCGAGGACGGCGGCGACCTGCGGTGCCCAGAGGGCGCCCTTGCTCAGGACGGTGCCGACCGAGTACGCACCGGAATCCGACGGGGACAGCAGTTGCCGGGCCAGCAGCAGGTCGGCGTAGGAGACGACGAGCATCGCCAGTGTCGCACCGCAGCCGGCGACGACCTGAGCGACTGTCAGCCGTGGCGCGGTGGACGAACGTCCGGGCTCACGGGCGAGTCGGGCCAGCACCGCAGGGGTGAGGGCGGCCGTCAACGCGCCGATCGCCAGCGCGCCGGTCGGTCCCGCGCCGAGCAGCAACCCGGCGATCACGCCGCCGTAGCGGCCGGCGGCGAGCAGTGCCATCCCGACGGCGAGTCGTACGAAGCGTTGGCCACCCTGCAACTCTCCGAGGGACCGGGAGGAGAGCACGACCGCCGCGGTGGTGACCGCCAGCAGTGCGGGCATCTCGATCGGAAGATCCAGGGCGGCGACCAGCAGTGGTGTCGCCGCGACGAGGGTTCCCGCGCACACTGCGGCGGTGACCGCGGTGAGCCGTCGAGTGTCGGAGGCGCCGTGCCGGGCGCGGTGTACGGCGACGGCCAGTTGCAGGCCGAGCCCGGGCACACCGGCGATGGCCACCAGACCGAGGGCGGCGGCGAGCGCGCTGAGGTCGGCCGGGTCGAGTCGCCGGGCGGCCAGGACCGGCACCAGGTAGGCCAGGCCGTTGACCAGGACCCCGGCCACTGTGACGCTGACCCCGGCAGCGCCGAGGCCCGTACTCCATCCGCGTGTCAGTCCCGTCTGGGCCGGCCGCGCCGTCTGCGCCGTCCGCTCTGCCGCCGTCGGACGGACGGGTCGCCGAGGGCTCATGTGACCTCTGAGAAGGTCGGGAGTTGCCCGTCGGCCGGCCCCACCGCCGGGTCCGGCCCCGCCGGGCCAGGTTCGGTCGGGTCAGGTTCGGTCGGGTCAGGTTCGGTCGGGTCAGGTTCGGTCGGGTCCGGCTTGGCCAGGTCCGGGTCTGGTCCCTCCCCGACCAGCGCGGTCGCCGCAACGGCCGAGGTCACGGCGGTCGGTCTGGCCCGGCGTACGGGCCGTCGTCGGGAGGCAGTGGAGAGCCAGAGAGCACCCAGGGCGACGACGATCATGAGTTGCAACAGGGCGTCGGTGTTGCGTTGCGTCGAATTGAGATAGAACCACCCGGCGAGCAGGACGAGCGCGCCGGGGAGCCACGTCTCGACGGCCCGGCTGATCGTCCTGGCCCGACGTGGGTCGGCTGGCCAGGGCAGGCGGCGTGGGCCGGGTACCGCCAGCATGAACCCCGCCGCGACCAGCAGGCCGCCGATGAGACCGCTCGCCAACACCAGCGCGGCGGCGCCGACGGCCAACAACGGCAGGGATCGGGTGACCCGACGACGGCCCCGCGGTACGGCGGTCGACGACGTGCGCCCGGTGGGCTGCCGGGCGGGCAGCACCGCGAGGAGGACCACCACCGCCAGCAGGATGCCGCCGAGCAGAAGGCCCGCCCGGTACGTCGTGTCCGGGGCGAAGCGGAGTACCACCTCCCCGGAGGTGCCGGCGGGAAGAATCCAACCCTGCTGCCATCCGTCCACCACCAGCGGCTTCAGCGTCCGCCCGCCGATGGTCGCCTCCCAGCCGGTGTTGGTGTTCTCCCGCACGGCGAGTACGCGGTCGACTGGGTGATCGGCCACCCGTACCCGTCGTTCGGTGGCTGCCCAGGAGCCCACCTCGATGGCGCTGGCGACCGCCGCCGGGGTCGGCGTGGGCGTCCGCGGCACCAGGGCGACCCGAGTCGGCGAGGCGAGCTTGCTCGGTGTGGTCACGAGGCGGTGCTCCCCGCGGCCCAGGTCAAGCTGCCCTGGCGTGGCCCGCCCGCACGGTGTCACCGGCATCTCGCGCAGTTCCAGCAGGTCGCGGAGTGTGCCCCGGAGCGTGGTGGTCACCCGGGACGCGCCGATCTGCAGCGTCGGGCCCGACCCGCAGGCCAGCGCCAGGGGTGCGTCGAGGCGCGGTTTGACGATGGCCGCTCCGGGCAGCACTGCCACCTCGCCGACCGCGACGGGCAGCTTCTCCGGCAACCGCAGCTTGTACGGGTCCGTGCTGGTGGCGGCCGGCTTGTCGAGGAACTGGATGGTGATCTCGTCGGTCCGCATCGGCGGGTCCAGGCGAAGGAGCCCGTCGTCGCCGAGCAGGCTGCTTCGGAAACCGTCGTCGCCGACCACCCGCACACTGCCGAGGCGGGTGGCGGCTGTGTCGTCGTCGACGGAGAACCGGAGCCCGGTGATGGTCTGCGGCTTGAGCCACTTGAGGCGCAGGATCGGTGCCTCGTCGCTGACCGCCGGTGACCAACTGGTGGTCGGGTCCCCGTCGAGCGCCGCGCCGGCCCGACCGGTCGGGTCGGCAACGGCCGTTGAGGAGGCGCTGGCCTGCGCGGCGAGGCGCAGCGGCTGTGCGTCGGCCACCAGCTTGTCGAGAGTGTTGTCCAGGTCCGGGCCGGCCGTCGGCCGCGCCCACAGCTTGGCGTCGTACGCGCCGGCGGCGGGCAGGTTGACGGTCCGGTCGATGGTGGAGGCGTCCTCAGAACCGCGTACGGCGTCGGTGGAGCAGCGAGGGTGGCCGTCGACGGAGAAGCAGGCCGGCGTGGTGGGCGCCGCCGACACGACGACGGTCGCCGGCCGGTCGGTGGCCGGTGCGGCGGGAAGGACAAGGGTCCGGCTCGTCTGGACGCCGGGAATCTTGATCTCGGCGATGCCGACCGACCCGTTACCGAGCGGGCGGAGGTCGTAAGCGTCGTCGATCGAGATCTGAACCGCGCGGGTGACATGGACGCCGGGCAGGTCGAAGACCATGTGATCGCTGAACTGTTCGACGGTGCGGCTCTCGTACCCGGCGGTGACGGTCACCGTCGTGGGCAGAACGTCGGCCTTCAGGTCGAACCACACCTCGACCCGGGTGACCCGTGTCGGGTTGGCGAGGCCCACCTCGACCCACTGGCGGTCGCTGGGCGAGTACGGCGCGGACTGCCAGGAGGTTTCGGGATTGCCGTCCATCGCCGCGTACGGCTGGTGCTCAGGGCGGGCGCCGCCGGGGGAGTCCACCTGCGAACGGGCGGTCGACGCGCGGATCGCGCTGATGCCCTCGAAACGGGCGACGGTCAACTGCTGCGCCCCCCACTCGGGCAGGTAGTCGTGAGCGGGTGCCGCCACCTCGAAGGTGTCATCGGCGGTGAGAGTCTGGGAGGCGTTGTCGCGCGATCGGCCGAACGACACGTCCCGCCTGCGCAGCCCGTCGGTCATCGCGACCGGGCCGGCAACGCCGGCAGCCGCCGCGTCGCCCGCCAGGACCGTTGGCGCCGCGCCGAGCTGCCCTGCCGCGGCGAGGTCGAGGAGCGATTCGGGGCCTCCCACCACGGTGCTCACGTCGTCACTGTCGTACGCGACTACCGGCTCGACTGGCCGGTCGACCTGGTAGACCTCCAACGCCCGGACGGGCACGTCGAGCCCTTGGTCGCGGAACTCGTCCCGGGACGAGGGCCCGCCGCGCAGGGGGCCGAAGGAGGTGACGCGGGTCAACCCGGGTGAGCGATCCAGTGCCTGGCGGACCACTGCCGGGCGGGCCGTATCGGAGCGGCCGTGGTCAAGGTCGGCGCGGAACAGGACGTGGCTGATCCCGGACCGGGCGAGCAGGTCGGCCAGCCCGGTCGAGCCGGCGCCGGTGGCGAGTGTCGACTCGATCGCGTCCAGCAGCCGGATCGTGGTCGGTGGGGTGAAGGGGATGGCGTTGCGTACCGCCCACCGGCTGTTCAGCAGCGGCTGGGCGATCTCATCGGTGGTGTTGCCCCAGTCGTACGAGGGGAAGCGGGCCCCGGGTACGACGAGTACCCGCCCGCGCCCGGTGTTCGCGTCGAGCCAGTCGGTGGCCTCATGCCAGTAGCCGGGCACCGCCTTGACGCCGCCCGGCGTGGCGAGACCGCCGGCGAGCGCGGGCGTGGCAACCGCCGTGACGGCGACCATGGCCACGCCGGCCGTGAGCCAGGCGCGTGCGACCGTTCGCGGGCGGTGCTGCTCGGGTGCGGTGCGTGCCGCGCGGACGGCCAGGCCGATCAGGTGCGCGATGCCCAGGGCCAGGGGCAGGCGGAGCAGGACGTCGAACTTGTGCACGTTGCGCAGGGGGGCGCCGACGCCGTCGAGGAACTCGCGCTGAGGGCCGGCGAGGATGTTCGGCAGGTCCCCGACGTGCCCGAGACCGACGAGGGCGGCGCCCAGCACCAGACCGGTGATGAGGAACCGGCGGTGCGGCATCCCGCGTCGGGACAGCCCGAGGACACCGAGGGCGGCGACCACCAGGGTGGCGGCGACCAGTAGCGCCTCGTTGGCGAGTCGTGCGCCGGACGGAAGGTTCGGCCCGAACGGGGAGGCCAGGTAGGCGAGCCAGTAGGAGGCGCCGCGGAGCGTCGTCACCGCGTCGGTGACGCTGGTCGTGTTCCGGGCGGTCTCGATGTAGTCCAGGAAGGGTGGGCTGTACCGCCCCAGAACCAGCAGTGGAACCAACCACCACGCCGTGGCCAGCGCCACCGCGCCACACCAGGCGGCGATGGCGGTGACGCGGCGGCGTAGCGGCTGGAGGGTGGCGAGCCATAGCAGGGCGAGTGGCACCACCGCGGCCACGGCTGTGGCGTTGACTCCACCGGCGCAGGCGACGGCGACGGCCGACCCGGCGACGGCACGCCGCACTGGGGTGCCGCGGGCGAGGCCCACCAGCGGGATGAGCACCCAGGGGGCGATGGCGCTGGGCCAGGACTCCACCGAGCCCCAGCCGAGCTGGGTGAGGATGCGGGGTGACAGCGCGAAGGCGACACCTGCGATCATGCGTCCGGCGGGCGTGCCGATGCCCAGCCTGCCCGACAGCCTTACCACTCCCAGGTAGGCGACACAGAAGATCAGCGCCCACCACAGCCGCTGGACCACCCACGGCGCGAAGCCGAGTTCCGATCCGAGCAGGAAGAACGGGCCCATCGGCCAGAGGTATCCGTACGCCTGGTTCTGTAGCTGACCGAACGTGCCGGTGGGGTCCCAGAGGTGCAGCGAGCGGAGCAGCCACCCGGCCGCGTTGACATTCAGGTCGATCTTGGTGTCGGGGACGATCTGACCCGGGGCCTGCTGGAAGGCGAGGGCGGTGAGAGCGATGCAGATGGTCAGGTGCCGAAACCGCCGGGCCGTGTGCCGGGTACGGCTGGACCCCCGAGCGGGATCATTGGTCACCTCTGCACGCATTTCGGCTCCTGTCTTCGCCAGCCGGACGCGCACCTGCAACCGACAACCGTCGCGCGACGTTATCCGGATCAGGCACGGACGGGCCACCAGGGGTGCTGTGGTGGCGTTATCGGGAAAACGGCCGTCCCCACGGCGTGTAAGCGTGTGGCAGGCTGCCGACCATGTCAATGCCAGAAGCTGAGGCCGAGACGCATCTGGAAGGCGTCGCGTCCGAGGGCGACCGGCCGGGGCCGATCGGCCGATGGTTCCGTGCCGACCGTGTCCGCGCGGTAGCGTTCGCCCTGATCGTCGTGTCCGTCGCCTGGCGCGCCGGCCTCGCCACCCGTGGCTGGTTCTCGCAGGACGAGTTCGTCATCGCTGCCCAGGTCCTCGACACCCGGTTGGACGCGGACTACCTCCTGCGTACCTTCAACAACCACCTCATGCCCGGCGGCCTGCTGGTGGCGTGGGCGATGGTGCGGGTGGCGGGCTTCGTCACCTGGCCCTGGGTGCTTCTGCTGGCGGTCGGCCAGGCGGCGACCGGGTTCGCCGTCTACCGGTTGCTGCGCCATCTGCTCCGGCCAGGCTGGGGGCTGCTCATCCCGCTGTGCCTGTTCGTGTTCAGCCCGCTGACGCTTGAGGTCTCCTCGCTGTGGCTGGTCGGGCTGCTCGTGATGCCGATGCAGTTGGCCCTGGTCATGGCGGCGACGGCCCAGGTCTGGTACGTGCGGACCGGCCGACTGCGGCACCTCGTGGCGGTCGTCCTGTGGGTGGTGTTCGGCCTGCTCTTCGACACCAAGTCCCTGCTGATCGTGCCGCTGCTGTTCCTGCTGACCGTCTTCCTCTTCACGTCGGGGGGCGCCTGGCGCAGCCTGGTGACGGCGGTCCGCCGACACTGGCCGGCGTGGCTGGCGCTCGGTGCGCTCTCGGGGGCGTACCTGGCGTTCTACCTGACCCGTCCCGCCCGCGAGCTGGACGAACCCACGTCGGTCGGTCAGGTCCTCAACTTCCTCGGTGACCTGGTCGGCGAAACCGTCGTTCCGGGTCTACTCGGAGGTCCCTGGCGTTGGTCGTACGCCGGTGACGGTCCGCCGCCCGTGGACCCGTACGACATCGCCAAGTGGCTGTCCTGGGCGGTGCTGGGGGCTCTCATCGTGGTCACCGCGAGGCGGCGCCCGTCGGCACGGCGGGCCTGGCTGCTGCTCGCGTGCTACCTCGGGCTGGTCGCCGCGCTCTTCGCCGTGACCCGCCTCGGTGGGCCGCTCGGCACGTTGGTGGGCATCATTCCCCGGTACGTCGCCGACGTGGTGCTGGTCGCCGCGATCTGTGTCGGCGCGGCCCTGTTGGGGACGAAGGACGCCGATGAGGACGACGTGTCCGCGTGGCCGGTGCCGACCGTTCTGCGGGAGCCGGGTGCCTTCGCGGTCGGCCTGGTCTCGATGATCGTCGTCCTGGCCACCATCGGGGTGGGCACGCTGTGGAGCACGGCCCGTTTCGGGGACAACTGGAGCACCAAGTACGGACGGGACTACCTAGCGACGACGCAGATCGAGCTTGCCGCCGCTGCGCCGGGCACCGTCTTCCTGGAAACCACCGTCCCGGACCGCGTCATCGCCGGCTACTTCTGGCCGGACAATCTCCAGTCGCACTTCTTCCGCCCGGCCGAGCGTCGGCCCACCTTCGTGGCGGAGGCCGAGCGGCCGTTCATGTTCGACGACTTCGGCCGGATCCGTCCGGTCGTGGTGCAGGGGCGAAAGATCGTGCCGGGAACGGTGCCCGACTGCGGGCACCTGGCCGAGGGTGGTCGACCCGCCCGGATCCCGTTGGACGGGTACCTGGAGGAGTGGCCGTACGCGGTCCATTTCGGCTACGTCAGTTCGGGGGACTCGACGGCACTCTTCCGTCTCGGGGACGCCGTCCGGGTAATCACCCTGAAGCGCGGGCTGAACGACGTGTTCTTCCTGCTGGAGGGGGCTGGGGACGCCGTCGAGGTCACCGTGAGCACCTCGGGGGTCAGCGTGTGCACCCAACTGATCACCGTCGGCCGGGCGGTGCCGGCGCCGTGAATGGTTGAGCAGACCACCGGCGCCGGCGCCCCGCCGGTGCGGTGGGTGCGCGACACGCTGCCGCTGTACGCCGTTGCGGCGGCCGTCACGGTGCTGGTGCTGGCCCCGCTTGCGGCACCCGGCTACGCGCTGCTGTACGACATGGTGTTCGTCCCCCGGCAGCCGCTGAGTTGGGATCTCGTCGCCCCGGCGCAGACTCTGCCCCGGGCGGTGCCGATGGACGCAGTGATGTCAGTGGTCACCCAGCTCGTGCCGGGCTGGGCGGTGCAGCGGGTGGCGCTCGGTGGGGCGGTTCTCCTGGCCGCGGTCGGCGCCGGCCGTCTGGTGCCGACCGAACGGCTCGCGGTCCGGTTGCTCGCCGCGGTGGCGTACGCGTGGACGCCCTACCTTGCCGAGCGGCTGCTGATCGGACAGTGGGGGCTGCTGCTCGTGTACGCCGCGCTGCCCTGGTTGGTCCGGGCGGCGCTGGACCTGCGGGCGGGCCGTGATGGCGCGCTCGCTCGAGTGGTTCTCGCCGCCGCTCCCGCCGCGATCACCCCGACCGGCGGGTTGATCGCGTTGGGCACGGTGATCCTGCTGGTGTCGGACGGGACGCGCCTTCGCCGGTCGGCGCTCGTGGTGGGCGGCGTCGCGTTACTCAACGCCCCCTGGGTGACCGCGGCCCTGGTCACCGGAGCTGGCGGGTCATCCGATCCGGCGGGGGTGGCTGCGTTCGCGGCGCGCTCGGAGAATTGGGCCGGTCCGCTGGTGGCGCTCGCGGGTACGGGTGGCGTCTGGAGCGCACAGGCGACGCCCGCCAGTCGCGCGGCACCGCTGGTGCCGCTGGCGACCCTGATCCTGCTGATCCTGGCCGGTGTCGGAGCCGGCCTGCTGCGGCGCCGGCTGTCCCGGGGTACGGCGGTGCGGCTGGCGGTGCTCGCCGGGATCGCCTTCCTCCTCGCTGCCCTCGGGGTGCTCCCCGGCGGGGCCGCCGCGCTGCGTTGGGCGGTGGTGCACCTGCCGGGCGCGGGGCTGCTACGAGACGGCCAGAAGTTCCTGGCCCCGTACGCCCTGCTGCTGGTGGTGTGTGCCGCGTTGGGTGCCGAGCGGCTGGTGGCCAGGATCGACCGGGAGGTGGCGGGGGTGGTTCTGGTCGGCCTGCTGCTCCTGCCGGTGGCCGTCATGCCCGACCTCGCATTCGGCGGTGCCGGCCGGCTTCGTCCGGTGAGCTATCCGGCGGACTGGCAGGCGGTCGCCGAGCGGGTGGCCGGCGAGCCGGGGGAGATCCTCGCGCTGCCGCTGTCCGCCTACCGGGCCTACCCGTGGAACCCGGGACGTGTCGTCCTGGATCCGCTGCCGCGCTATCTGCCGGGGACGGTGTTGACCGACGACACACTCCGGGTCGGCGATGTCGCTGTGGCCGGGGAGAATCCACGGATCCGCGAGGTGCGCCGGGTGTTGGCCGAGGGGCGGCCCGTCTCGGCCACCGGCGTGCGCTGGGTGGTGGTGCAGCACCAAGGGCCCAGCGAGGTCGACCCGGCGACCCTTCGCGATCTCGAAGTCGTCCACGAGGGACCGTTTCTCACTCTCTACCGAAATCCAACTGTTCCTCCCGAATCGGACCCCCCTGGACATGGCGCGTGGGCAGTCGTGATGGCGCTCGGCGCTGCCCTTCTGATGGTTATGGCTGCTGCCATTTCGGCACTACACCGGCGCCCTACCGCGTGGTAACGTCCGCTCGCACGTCTCGCCATTGGAGGATTGGCATGCGTAGAGCTCTGACCCTGGTCGTCTCCGGCATGGTGGCGGCGTTGCTGGGGATCCTGGCCCTCGGCGGGCTCTCGGCCGCCGCGACCGCCACCGACAAAGAGGCGGCCAACGAGGCCAAGAGTGTTTCGGAAGCGGCCAAGCGTGCCGGAAAGAAGGACCCGTACGCCCCCGAGGTCTACGGCGTCAGGTAGGACGGCTCGCCCCGCTGCTGCACTGGGCGGGGCGACTCCACACCGTTCAGCAGGTCCGCGAAGTGCCCACCCGCTGCCTGCCAGGTGAAGCTCGCCGCGTGCTTCCGGGCCTGCGCCCCCATCTCTCGCCGCATCTCGTCCTCGTGCAAAAGCGTGCGCACCTTCGCCAGGTAATCGTCGATGTCGTCGGCCAGCAGGCCGGTGCGCCCGTCGACGACAGCTTCGGCGACTCCACCCGCTTCCCGGAACGCGACGGTTGGCGTGCCCGCGGAACCCGCCTCGACAATCGTCAGACCCCAGCCCTCCTTCAGTGACGGGGTCAGGGCAACCCAGGCGGAGGCGAGCAGAGCGGCTTTCTCCTCCTCCGTCACGAAGCCCCGGAAATCCACCCGCTCGGTGATGTCCAGCTCCGCGGCGAGCTCGCGCAGGTGCGACTCCCACCAGCCCTGGCCGGCGACGACCAGTCGCAGCTGGGGCAGCTCGTCGGCGAGGGCCGCGACCGCCCGCAGCGCCACCTCGACCCGCTTGTGTGGCACCAGCCGATTCAGCGTCACGAGAAGCGGGAACGGCGCCCGCTCGGCGTCGGTGCTGCGCAGCGCCGGGGTGCCGTTGTGCACCACGGCGACCTGCTCCGGCGGTACGCCCAGCACGGCCAACTCTCGGCGGGTGGCCTCGGAGACGGTGACGTACCGGCACCGCCGGTAGACGCGTACGGCGAGCGACGACTCGATCCACCAGCCGAACCGGGCGGCCCACTGCGGAAGGACCACCGGCCACTGCTCGCGATGCACGTGGTGGATCAGCTTGACCACCGGTCGCCGTGTCCACAGCGGGGAGAGGAACGGCAATCCGTTGCAGACGTCGACCAGGATGTCGGGGCGGCCGCCCCGACGGCTTGACAGCGGGCCCACGCCCAGCGCGCCGGCCAGGTAGCTGAGCGCCGCCCAGAGGTAGACGGTGTGTCTGCCGCCGCGCCGCACCAGCCGGACGCCCGCCTCGTTGATCTCGTCGCCGGGTGCCTCGCTGTGGGCGGCGCAGAAGAGGGTGGCCCGGAAACCGCGCGCCACCAACTCGGCGGCGATCCGTTCCACGTACACCTCGGAACCGCCACCCTCGGGGTTACGGGTATCTCGCCAGTTGAGGAACAGCACGTGTCCGGGCATGCCGAAGCGACGCTCCACGCGAACCCTACTCTCAAGTAATTTAGGGACGCGCGTCACACTAGGGGCTGGGGTGCCGGCCCGGCAATGCCCCGATGGGGCAGCGCTGATCGACTGGCGCTACGCGTTGACAGTGGGTGCGGGCGTGACCGTCGGTACCGCGACGGCCGGTGCGGCCACGTCGACGGCGGGTGTGCCGGACGCCTGCCCGCGCCCGGCCCGTCGGTTCCGATGCTGCGATCCGAGGACCTGCAGGGGCCGCTCGACGCCGTGGTAGCTGACGGCGGCGTACACCAGGCCGAAGACCATGGTGAGTACGAAGATGTTGAACAGCCCGCCGGTGAAGAGCGGTCGGTCGTCGATCAGGTAGATGAGTTCGATGACCAGCGGGTGCCACAGGAACAGTCCGTACGAGACGGTGCCGAGCCATCGGGCGGACTGGGCACCGAAGGCCTCCTTGACCCGCGTTGGCCCGCCGAAGGCCACCGGGATCAGGATCAGCGTCGCGATCGCGAGGTACAGGGCCAGCTTGACCGCGAACTCGGCGGCTGTCGGACCGGCGAGGTCGCGGGGTCCGGCGATGGGCGTCGTCGCGATCGCCATCAGCCCGACCGCCGCTGCCCAGCAGGCAATGGGTGCGGAGGCGAGGTCATCCAGTACGCGGAATGCGGCGGGCGCGGTCCCGGTGCGCAGGGCGACGTGCGCCGCCGCCAGGGCCATCCCTGCGCTGAACCAGGCCGCGTACGAGGGGAGCCACATGGTGTGCAGACCATTGCTGAGCCAGCCGAACCCCATCAGGGCGAGCCATCCCGCGGTCACCAACAAACCCCCGCAGACGATCACGACGGTTCGGACGGGACGCCATGACCGACCAACAGCGAGCACGGCGACCAGCGGCAGGATCAGGTAGAACGCGACTTCGGTGGCGAGACTCCAGGTCTGGGTGAGCCCGGAGCGCAACTGGCCAGGCCCGTAGATCTGGGTGAAGGTGAGGTGGCGAATCCAGTCACCGGCGGACGCCGGCCGATTCTGCGGCAGGACGATCAGGCAGACCAGCACCGCCAGCCAGTAGGCGGGCAGGATTCGTAGGGCCCGCCGCCAGAGGTACCGCCCGGCGCGCGGCCGGGCCTGTCCCGTCGCGGCGTTCAGGGCCCACGGTCGGAACAGCAGGAATCCGGAGAGCACGAAGAAGATGGCGACGCCGACGTCGAGCCGGGCCAGCCAGCCGCCCCACGAGGTGTTCATGGTGGCGGCGGTCTGGAACCCGACGTGGTGACCGACGACCGCCACGGCGCCAATTGCTCGCAGCGCATCGAGGGCGGGGAGTCGATCGGTTACCGAAGTCTGCGGAAATGTTGGCGCGGCGGCTGTGGACATCTGGACATCCAGGGGGTCGCTTTCGAAGGTGACCGGGGAGTAACCTCCCGCCATGTTAAGGATCGGGTGCCCCGGACAACAGGTCGTAGGGCGGCAGGTTACAGGAGGATGAGTGAAGCTTCGCGTGGGCGCCGCGCTATTCGGGCTCGGTGTTTTGTTGCTGGTCTTCGCGGCTGGGCTGCCGTTCTATGTGGCCCCCTCCGTGACCAAGCTCCCTTATGATCTTGAACCAACGACGTCCGTCGCGGAGGCAAAGAACGCCAAGTTCCTGAAGATCACTCGCGTCGGCGAGTCGGTGAGCATCGAGGTCCTGCAAGGTGACCTCGTCTCCAGCGTCGAGGTCATTCCTCAGCCGGACGACACGAGGGACCGGCTACCCAAGGAACTCAAGGGCGACGCGGTGATCTGGGACGTCTACCAGACGGTCAGGCGTGCCGACACCCCGGATGTGGTCAGCCAGTACAGCACCGAGCTGGCTCTCTACCGGATCTCCGGCGCGGCCGCCCCGTGGAAGGAGCAGTGGCTCAACGAGAGCGGCGCGGAGCAGACTCCGGTCGGGAACGTGAATTACTCCGGCCAGATCTACAAGTTCCCGTTCGGCGCCGACAAGCGGGACTACCAGGTTTTCGACCGTGACCTGAAGCGGGCCGTCCCGGCGAAGTTCGTCGGCACGGAAAAGATCAAGGGCATCGAGGCGTACCGCTTCGAGCAGCGGATCGAGAACGAGGTGCTGAACACCCCGGAGGCGAGCCTCAAGCCGCTGTTGGGCAGGTTCGCCCCCGGCGCCACCAGCGGCCAGATCGTCTACAGCAACACCCGTACGCTCTGGGTCGACCCGGTGACGGGCTCGTACGTGAACGTCCGGGAACAGCAGAACAAGGAGCTGCGCCCAGACACCGGCACCGCCACGGTGCTGCTCGACGCTGACTTCAACTACAACGACGACACGATCAGCCGCAGTGTCGAGACGGTCAAGGACAACCGCTTCAAGATCGGCCTGATCAGTTTCTGGGGCCCGATCGCCGCCGGTGTCCTTGGTCTGATCGCCCTGGTCGTCGGCGTATGGCTGGTGACGCGGACCAACGACGGTGCCGCCCGGCACCGCGCCGACCCGGCTGTGACACCCGGCACCGACCCGACTCGGACCCGGGTGGACCAGGAACCGGTACGCGACGCGGAGACCGCCGAGCAGCCCAGGACCGAGCCCGCAGGCGGTCCACTGACCGACGAGATTCCGCCGGCCTCGACGAACTGGAAGTCCGAGGACCCGACGGTGCCGACCCAGCGCCCGGCGCACGGCGAGGTGGAGCAGCGCTGACGGGCACGACAGGAAGCACGACCGAGGGGTGGGCCGCGATGCGGGCCACCCCTCAGTCGTGGAGCGGCTCCTGCCTCGAATGCCCTGCGCGGCGTACCGCGTACCGCATGCAGACCCAGTCTTCGCTGTACAGCAGATCGCGCCATTGCCCGACGATGTCCCCGCCGTGTGCGGCCATGAGCCGCACCATGTCGGCGTGTGGTACGACAGTCATTTTCATCGGCGCCGGATAATTGAGCAGGTGGCACTGTGCCCAGCTGATCAGGCGGGACGGCGCCAGATGCCAGACGATGCCCCTGGCCGTACGCCCCGGCTCGGTTGGCAACCCCACGACGGCGATGCCGCCTGGCCGCAACACGCGCAGGAATTCGGCCAGATAGTGATCGATGGCGGGGCGCGGCAGGTGTTGCAACACCAGGGCGCTGTAGACCAGGTCGAAGTGGCCGTCGGGAAACTGGCTCAGGTCCGGTGCGTCGTTGAGGACGAACCGGACGTTCTCGGCGCTCCGGTTCAGTCGCCGGGCGGCCTCCAGCATGGTCGGAGCTATGTCCACTGCGACGACCTCGTCCGCGTGTGGGGCGAGTGCCTGAGACAGTCGCCCGACGCCGCAGCCGAAGTCGAGCACCCGCTCCCAGCGGGTGGGCAGGCCGAGTTGGCGAAGTTGGCCGGACGTCCCCTCGACGTCGGTGCGGCCGGTGGCCAGGAACTCCTCCACGTCCCACCGTCCGCCGCGTTTGCCGGGCTCAACGAGTACGGCCCAGAGTGGATCTTCAGCTCCGAGCTTGGTCCAGTCGCGTCGCACGTCGTTCAGTTGCACGTCGAAACCCTAGGACCTCCGGCCGCTCGGTGGGGTCCTGCTGTTTCCCGGATCGCCTGGATATTCGGACGAGAGGAAGAGCCGAACGGCTCTCCGCGATTGCGCGCTTTACATCTGTTATCTAATTGTAATTCATCGATGCTCTGCCACTCTCCGCTGTTGGGGAGCAGGGTTATGTCTTCTTTGTCACTTGCCAAGGTTTCTGTCCACACCGGTACTTCTACGATTCGTGACGTTGGCCTGCTGTTGAGTCACCCTCGTGTTGCCGCCGGATGGCCAGGGGGTTGTGAGCCGCGCCGCAACGGGTGCACCATCAGGCTCGATCGTTACCCGCCGGTAACACATGACGGGCCCGGCGCGGGGCCGCCAGTCCCGGGACCGGCCACCTGAGGAGGAACCCGTGCAGGATCGGTTTGAAAATCAGGGTCGTACCCGGTGGCGGCGGTTCGTCGCCATGGCGGTCCCCGCCACCGCCGCCGCCGGCGCCATCCTGTTCGGCATGTCGACCGGCGCCATCGCGTCCGACGTCACCGTGTCCGGGCAGACGTTCAAGATCGGCGCGGCCCGCCTCGAGGGCGACGGCTTCAAGCAGTACGGCGGCGTCGTCCGCGAGAAGGGTAAGGACGGCAGGACCCACCCGATCGCCGTCGCCGAGATCAGCAGCGCAGAGCTCTACAACCTCTGCCAGTCCATCCGCTCCGACCTGCCTGGCCTGCCGGTGGTTCTCACCATCAACGCCGGTGAGGGCAAGGAGCCTGCCCGGGCCAAGGACCTGCTGATCGCCATGGACTCGCTCGACGGCAACGCGACGTTCACCAACATCAAGATTGGCCGGGACGCTACCGACCTGAACGCGACGGCGCAGAAGGGTTCGTTCGGCCAGAACTCCGACCACGTCACCATCACGAACCTGCAGCAGGTGTCCCGGTACACCACGGCGGCCACCTTCAACCTCGTCGGACTCCGGTTGAAGGTCAACGTGGGCGACGAGGCCAAGGGCAAGGAGTGCTTCTGACGTGAGTCGGGGCCCGCGGTGGCCGACCACCGCGGGCCACGTCCCCGTCCCCGTCCCCGCTCCGCCAGGAGGAGTACGTGACAACCGCCAACACGTCCCACGCCCGACCCGGCGGCACGGCCCAGGCGTGGCGGACCTTCCGCCGCTGGCAGCGGAGCCGACCGTTCTGGGGTGGCTTCTTCATCGCCCTGGCCGGGGTGGCGATGTTCGCCTCCACCCGGATGACGATCAACGGCCTGAGCTTCCACAGCGGAGCCACCGGTCTGCTCTCGCTCCTGATCCCGGTCATCCTGGTGACCTGCGCCCTGCTGCTCTGGTTGAGCCCGGCGCAGCGGCTGTTCTACTCGGTCGTCGCGGCGGTCACTACGGTCTACTCGCTAATCGGGCTCAACCTCGGCGGCTTCTTCGTCGGTCTGCTGCTCGGCATCGTCGGCAGCGCGCTCGCCTTCTCCTGGACCCCGATCCGGCCCGCACCACCCACGCCGCCACCGGCCGAGATCGAGCAGAACGGCGACGACCCGGGCGGTGCCGGCCTGGCCGGCGTTGGCCTGGCTGATGTCGGCGCCGACGAATCTGACCGTGGCGGCGCCGAGCAGGACGGTGTCGGGCGGGTCGGCGACAGCCAGGGCGGTATCGACCAGGACGGTGCTGGCCAGGGTGGTGTCGACCAGGGCGGTGTCGGTCAGGGCGGTGTCCTGCGGGTCGATCATCCGGGGGTCGGAGCGTCCGACGGTGCGCCGCCCGAGTGGCCGGGACGTTCCGCTGATCCGCGAGCCTTCGCCATCGCTCTCGTGGTCGTCGGCCTGGCGGCCGTCGGGTTGGCCAGCCAGCCCCGAGCGGTACAGGCAGCGCCGAGCCGACCGGCCTCGACCGGCTGCCCCACTCCGCCCCGGGCCGTCACCCCGTCGCCCAGCCGCAGCGCGGCCACGCCGACGCCCGCCCCGAGCCCGGGACAGGGTGGCAACGTGATCACCGACATCCTGGACGGAATCGGTGATCTGCTCGGCCTCGGAGGCCGCGAGGACCCCGCGCCCTCGGCGAGCCCCACCGCCACGCCGGCAGCCCGGCCGACCAGCACGGCGACGCCCCGCCCCGGCCCCGCCGACTGCCCGGCGCAGCCCCCGGGCAAGCCGACCCCGGGCAAGCCCGGAAAACCGGCACCCGACCGGCCGGGAACGGTGCAGCCGGGCAAGCTCCTGCCGCGGATCGCCGCCGATCCGGCCCTGCCGACGGTGGCCCAGACGCCGTCGAAGCTCACCGGGTCCTCGGTGCGGATGACCGGGCTGCGGTTCGACGGGGTTACGGACCTGCACACCGTGAAGGGCGACCTCAAGGTGCTGAAGTTCAGCATGCGGGAAGCGGTGACCACCGACTTCCTGCTGCGGGCCGACGGCCCCGAAGGGCGCAACCAGCGGTACGCGACCAACCAGTTGACCGTGCGGGGAGACGTGGCCTTCTACGCGACCCGGTTCGTCGGCCGACTGCTCGGCATCAAGATCACGCTGACTCCGGATCTGCCCCTACCGGACGGCCTTCCGATCACCTCGCCCATCCCGATCACGTTCACCGACCCCACCATCGACCTGGCGTACGTCACCAGCGACACGCTGACCGCCCGCCCGGCGTTGGCACTCACCCTCGGCTGAGCGCACAGCCGCAGAGCGGCCTCGGGCGCACAGCCGCAGAGCGGCCTCGGCGTCCGGTTGCGCGAGCAGCTTCGGCTCGGGGCGTGGCCGCGCGCGGCGACGGACTCGTCGTACCGTCGGGCGCGCGCAGCCACCGCCGGTCAGAGCCGGGCCAGCGCCCGGCGCAGCGGGTCGAGACCCAGCGCACCCAGGTCCAACGCCTGCCGGTGGAACTCCCGCAGGTCGAAATCGGCGCCCTTGCGGGCCTTGGCGTCCTCGCGGGCCTGGAGCCAGATCCGCTCACCCACCTTGTACGACGGCGCCTGCCCCGGCCAACCCAGGTAGCGGTTCAGCTCGAAGCGCAGGTTCTCGTCCGGAACCCGGCAGTGCGCCCGCATGAACTCCCAGCCCAGCTCGGGCGTCCACCGCTCGCCCGGGTGGAAACCGAACGGATTGTCCTTCGGGATCTCCAGCTCCAGGTGCATGCCGATGTCCACGATCACCCGTGCCGCGCGCATCGCCTGGCCGTCGAGCATGCCCAGCTTGTCGCCCGGGTCCTCCAGGTAACCAAGCTCGTCCATCAGCCGCTCCGAGTAGAGCGCCCAGCCCTCACCGTGCCCGGAGACCCAGCAGAGCAGCCGCTGCCAGCGGTTGAGCAGGTCGGCCCGGACGGCGGTCTGCGCCACCTGGAGATGGTGACCCGGCACGCCCTCGTGGTAGACCGTGGTCACCTCTCGCCAGGTGGAGAAGTCGCTGATGCCCTGCGGCACCGCCCACCACATCCGACCCGGGCGGGAGAAGTCCTCACTCGGGCCGGTGTAGTAGATGGCACCGTCACTGGTCGGTGCGAGGCAGCACTCGATGCGGCGGACCTGCTCCGGGATGTCGAAGTGGGTGCCGTGCAGCTCGGTGATCGCCTTGTCGGCCAGCGCCTGCATCCAGTCCCGGAACGCCTCCTTGCCCTGGATGGTCCGGGCCGGGTCGGCGTCCAACTTGGCCACGGCCTCGTCGACGCTGGCACCGGAGCCGGCGATGCGCCCCGCCACGACCCGCATCTCCGCCTCCAGGCGGGCCAACTCCGCGAAGCCCCAGGCGTACGTCTCGTCGAGGTCGACCTTGGCGCCGAGGAAGTACTGCGAGGCGAGCTCGTAGCGCTCGCGGCCGGCGGCTTGCTTGTCCCGCCCGTGCGGGGCCAGCTCGGTACGCAGGAACTGGCCGAACTCGGCGGTCGCCGCGGTCGCCGCCGCCGCACCCCGACGCAGCTCCGAGCCGAGCGTGCCCTCCGCCCCGAGCCGCTCGACCAGCCCGTGGAAGAAGTTGTCACCGGTCGGGTCGACCCAGATGTCGCACTGCTTGGCCACCTCTACCAGCTGCACCTTCGAGCTGACCTCACCGGCGGCGAGAGCCTCACGCAGGGTGGTCTTGTAGCCCTCCAGTGCGGCGCCGAAGCCGTTGAGGCGGGCGGCGATGTTGGCCTGGTCGTCGCTGGTCGCGGTGGGCATCAGGTCGAACACCATGCGGATCTCGTGCAGCCCGCTGGTGATGACGCTGACCTCGCTGGTCACCTCGCCGGCGTCGTACCGGGCGAGATCCAGGCCGAGCCGTTCCTGCATGGCCTCCTTGGCGGTCCGTTCCGATTCGGTCTCCGGCTCGGTCACCTCCAACTCGGCGAGGGTCCGGCGGGTGAGGTCCGCGCGCGCCCCGTAGCCGTTGGGTGAGAGGTCGTCGAGCTGGTCGTCATGGCCGGCGATGCCGACGAAGGTCGCGCCGGTGGGGCTCAACGGCGCCCACTCGGCCACGTAACGGTTGGCGAGTTCATCAATTCGTCCCACGCTGCGACCCTACGTGACCACCCCACCCCTGTGTCGCCGACGTTTGTCGTGTTGGACCTGCGGGTTCAGGCACGGCGTGACGGCCGAAAGGCGCGCGACTTTGTCGTACGGTTGCGGCAGAGTGTCAGGGGTGACCACCGATACCACTCCTGACAAAGCGCCGGTCCGCGCCTGGCTGCCCGGCTTTGTCGCCCTCGCCGCGATCTGGGGTTCCAGCTTTCTCTTCATCAAGGTCGGGGTGGCCGAGCTGCACCCGGTCCAACTCACCCTCTACCGGGTCGTCGCCGGCGCGTTGACGCTGCTGGTGGTCCTCGCCGTGCTGCGCGACCGGCTGCCCCGCGAGCCCCGGGTCTGGGCGCACCTGACCGTCGTCGCCGCCTTCGGCGTGGCAGTGCCGTTCACCCTCTTCGGCTACGGCGAGCAGCGGGTCGAGTCGATGCTGGCCGGCATCTGGAACGCCACCACGCCGTTGATCGTGCTGCCGCTGGCGGTGCTGGTCTTCCGCACCGAGCGGCTCACAGTGCGCCGTGCGGTCGGGCTCGGGCTGGGCTTCGTCGGGGTGCTGGTGGTGCTCGGGGTCTGGGAGGGCATCGGCGGGGCGCACTTCACCGGGCAGCTCATGTGCTTCGGTGCGGCTGCCTGCTACGGCGTGGCCATCCCGTACCAGAAGCGGTTCGTCGCCGGCAGTTCGTACTCGGGTCTGTCGCTCTCCACGGCGCAACTGCTGCTCGCCGCCGCGCAGCTGGCCATCGTCGCCCCCTTCGTCGCCGGCCTGCCGCCGCTGCCCACCGAACTGTCGGCGGGGGTGGTGGCAAGTGTGCTGACCCTCGGCGCGCTCGGCACCGGGCTCGCGTTCGTGATCAACATGCGCAACATCCGGGTGGCCGGCGCGAGCACCGCGTCCACCGTCACGTACCTGATTCCGATCTTCGCGGTGCTGATCGGTGCCCTGGCGCTCGACGAACGACTCAACTGGCACCAACCGGTCGGCGCGTTGATCGTGCTGCTCGGGGTCGCGGTCTCGCAGGGGATGTTCAGTCGCCGCCGGAGCAGCCCGGTCGTCGGCGTCGGTGCTCCCGCCACACCCGCCGCCGAACCCGCCCGCCGCTGACAGACCACCGCTCGATCCGGCGCGCGATCGACTCGGTTTTCTTGAAGTCGGGATGTCCGGCGGACCGGAACAGCCCGACTTCAAGGAACGCGAGTGGATCAGCGCCGGAAGGCTGGTCAGGTGCGGTCGTGCGTCCAGGCCACCAGTTGCTCTGCCGACCAGGTGTTGATCACGCGGTCGGCGGGGACGCCGCAGAGGGCGGCGCGTTCACAGCCGAATCGTTGCCAGTCGAGTTGGCCGGGCGCGTGCGCGTCGGTGTTGACGGCGAACCGGCAGCCAGCCTCCAGGGCGCGGCGGATCAGGCGCTTCGGCGGGTCCTGTCGCTCCGGCCGAGAGTTGATCTCGACGGCGGTGTCGTGCTCGGCGCAGGCGGCGAAGACGGCGTCCGCGTCGAAGTCACTCTCCGCCCGGGTACGCGCGCGGTGCCCCCGATCGCCCGGGCCGGTCACCCCGGCCGGGCGGGACGACACCATCCGGCCGGTGACGTGACCGAGGATGTCCAGGTGCGGGTTGGCAACCGCCTTCAGCATGCGCCGGGTCATCTTCGACCGCTCGTCCTTCAGGCCGCTGTGCACCGAGCCGACCACCACGTCGAGCCGCGCCAGCAGGTCGTCGTCCTGGTCCAGGGAGCCGTCGGCGAGGATGTCCACCTCGATCCCGGTGAGGATCCGGAAACCCTCGGGCAGCGCCGCGTTGACCTGCGCCACGTGGTCGAGCTGCCGGCGTAGCCGCTCCGCGGTCAGCCCCCGGGCCACCGTCAGCCGGGGCGAATGGTCGGTCAGCACCAGGTACTCGTGGCCCAACTCAACAGCGGCCAGCGCCATCTCCTCGATGGGCGAGCCGCCGTCGGACCAGTCCGAGTGGGTGTGACAGTCGCCGCGCAGGGCGGCGCGGAGCGCCGTGGCCTCGGCGTCCAGGTCGCTGCCCTCGGTCGCCACCAGCCGGCGGAGGTAGACCGGTTCCTCACCGGCGAGGGACTCCGCCACGCAGCGGGCCGTGACGTCACCGACACCGGCCAGTTCGGTGAGCGTGCCATTGCCGGCCCGTTCGGTCAGCTCGGCCGCGGGCAGGCCGGCCAACGCCTTCGCCGCCGACCGGAACGCGCGTACCCGGTAGGTGGCCTCGTTCGCCCGTTCCAGCAGGAACGCGATCCGGCGCAGGTCGGCGATGGGATCTCTCGCGCGAGCCATGTCAGGGCGCCTTCGGGCAGCCGTGCTTGCGTTGCCACGCGGTGACCTCGGCGGCCGGCTCCCGGTTGCCGCCGCGCCGCCAGGAGTCCAGGTAACGCGCCGGCCAGATCACCCCGCGCCGGATCCACCAGCCGTCCTTGCCCGCGCACGCCGGCGAGATGCCGAAGTGCACATGACACACGTTGTTCGCGTTGCCGGTGCGGCCCACCTTGCCGAGCTGCTGCCCGGCGCGGACCCGCACCCCGGCGTCGACTCCGCTGGTCACGACGCTCAGGTGCGAGCCGTAGTAGCGCACCCCGTCGTCACCGAGCAGGGCGACCGACAGACCGCCGTTGTCCGGGCCCTGTGGCCCACGCTTGCGGTACCGGTCCACGCGGCTCACCTCCAGCACCGTCCCGTCGGTCACCGCCACGAACGGCTCGCCGCAGTCGGCGAAAAGGTCCGTCGCCGGGTACGCCCCGTGCGTCGGGTGATAGTCGACGTCGTCGGCGCGTACCGGAAAGACGTGCTTCAGCCCGGCGCGGGGTGCCGTCGCCGACGGCCCGGCCGACGACGGCGCCGGGGCGCTCGGGTCGGTCGCCGCCGGCGTGGGCGGCTGCGACGCCGGCTGCTCGGCGGTCGCCCAGACCGAAGGCGCCGTCGGCGCGGCGCCGTCGGGCACCCCCGGCCGGGTGGTCGCACAGCCGGCGGCCAGCACCGGGGCGAGCAGCAGCAGGATCGGGTACGCCGGACGAGCGCGGCGGCTGATCGTCGGCGAGGACATCCGGTCATCCTGGCAGAGCCGGTACCGTGGGCACGAGCGGCACGCGTGAGGGAGGGCAGCGACGGTGACCATTGCCCGACCCGACCCTGGCCCGGATTTCGGTGCCGTCCGCCCGGTGCCGCGTACCCCCTCGGGTCTCTTCCCCTCCGGGCCACCGATGCGGCCCACCTACCGCGAGCCGCACCCGGTCACCGGCGGTGGTGTCGCCTCCGGTGGTGGCGCGGCGGCCGGTTGGCTGCTGCTGTTCGGCCTGCTCGGCACCGACGTGACCAGCTACGCGTGGTGGACGGTGTTCGCCGGCCTGCTGGCCTGGGTCACCGCCCTGGTGCTGGTCCGCTACGGCGACCGAGGGGTGGCCACCGGGGTCGCCATCGTCACGGCGGGTGGTTGGAGCATCGCGGCCGCCGTGGTGGCGGTCCGCTGGGCCACCAGTGGTGACTGGCCGCTGTGGTGACCGGCACGGACGGGCTCCGAAACGGCGCTCGGTGACTGCACCGTGTGCCCGGTTGGCTGCGTAGCGAACGCCGTCTTGACGTGGCCGCCGAGACTCGGCACGCTCGGGACTATGGCCTGGACCACTCCCCGGCAGGATCCCGATCGCAATCGCCGTCGACTGCAGTTGCTGGCCGAGTTGGCGGGCGCCCGGGCGGTCCGCCAGCGCAGCCGACCGCAGCGGCAGCGCACCGAGCGTCTGCGCCAACTCATCGCCACCCGCCGTCGAGTCGTCGGCTGATCCGACTTTGTCAGGAATGACCCGCCCTTCGGGGCGTTGACGGGTCGCGTGCCGACCCGACCGGCTAACGTGCACGCGTAACGAGTCGACGCTGTGTCGAGGGCTATTGGGGGGACCGTGTCGTACTTCGCTGCGGCCGTGGTGCGCGACGACAGTGGCTGGACCGCCGCCGAGGTCAGCCTGCGTGGCGCCACCGACATCGACGAGGTTGCCGACCGGCTGCGTGACGTCGACCAGGAGGCCGACGTGTCGCTGCTCTTCGTCGAGGCCGACGACGCGTACCTGGTGATTCTGCGCCTCGACGAGGGCGAGGACCTGCGCGTGTTCGGTTCGGACTCCGCGTTCGCCGAGGAGTCGCAGCTCGGGGCACTGCTGGTCGGTGACCTGAAGACCTCGGTCACCGGGCTCGACGGTGACGACGAGCCACGCCCGGTGAGCACCGGTGACGAGGAGAGCGAGCAGCCCGTCGTCGACCCGGAGGCCGACCCGGTCGGTGAGGCCGACCTGCTGGCCAACCTGGGCATCTCCGCGCAGAAGCTGCTGACCCTCTGCACCCACGAGGGGATGATGCCGGCGGACGTCACCGCCGAGATCTGCCAGGTGCTCGGCTGCGCCGACGAGGTCGAGGAGCTGCGTGAGGTCTGAGCCGGCCGACGCCACCGATCCGTCGCTGGAGTCGATCCGACCGGGGCAGCCGACCCCCGGCGCGGTGGACCGCGCCGGGCCCGGCGCCCACGAGGGCCTGGCCGACCTGGGCGAGGTCGGCCGACGACAGCGGCACGAACTGTGGATGCGCCGCGCCCTGGAGATCGCCGTCGCCGGCCCACCAGTCGACGACACGGTCAGCACCGACGTCGACGACGTGCCGGTGGGGGCCGTGCTCTACGGGCCGGACGGCACCGAGTTGGCCACCGGACGCAACGAGCGCGAGCTGACCGGTGACCCCACCGCCCACGCCGAGGTGCTGGCCCTGCGGCGGGGCGCCGAGCGCACCGGCCGGTGGCGGCTGGACGGCTGCACCCTGGTGGTCACCCTCGAACCGTGCACCATGTGCGCCGGGGCGCTGGTGCTGGCCCGGGTCTCCACGGTCGTGTTCGGCGCGTGGGAGCCCAAGACCGGCGCGGCCGGATCACTCTGGGACGTGCTGCGGGACCGCCGGCTCAACCACCGCCCCGAGGTCTACGGCGGGGTGCTGGAGGCCGAGACCGCCACCGTCCTGCGCGCGTTCTTCCGCTGAGGCCGGGTCGCCGGTCAGGCCGGCGGCACTGTGACCGTGACGATCAGACCGCCGTCCGGGCGGGGCTGCGCCTCGGCGGTGCCGCCGTGGGCCCGGGCCACCGCGCGGACGATGGACAGCCCCAGCCCGAAGCCCCGCGCCCCGACGACCCGCTCCCGCGACAGCCGACGGAAGGGCTGAAACATCGTCTCGACGTCGTAGCCGGGGATGACCGGGCCGGTGTTGGTCACAGTGAGGGTGGGCCGGCCGTCGACCAGCCCGGTGCGCACCTCCACCCAACCGTCAGCGGGCAGGTTGTGCCGCAGCGCGTTCTCCACCAGGTTGAACGTGAGCCGCTCCAACAGCACCGGGTCGCCGCTGGTGGGTGCCGGGGCCAGGGCCCGCCGAACCCGCACGCCGGGTGCCTGCTTCCCGGCCTGATCGGTTGTGTGCGCACAGACCTCGGCCAGGTCGACCGGCGTACGCTCGGTCAGCTCGTTCTCCGAGTCGGCCAGGGTCAGCAGACCGTCGATCAGCCGCTCGTGGCGTTCGTTGACCGCCAACAGCGACTCACCCAGTCGCCGGGTCTCCCCTGACGCGTCCGGGCGGGTGATCGCCAGCTCCACCAGGGCGCGGTTGAGCGCCAGCGGCGTACGCAGCTCGTGCGAGGCGTTCGCCACGAACCGGCGCTGCCCGTCGAAGGAGCGATCCAGTCGTTCCAGCATCTCGTCGAAGGTGTCGGCGAGTTCGCGTACCTCGTCGGGAGGGCCGGTGAGCGCGATCCGCTCGTGCAGGCCACGGCCGGCGGTGTCCGCGCCGGCGATCCGGCGGGCCGTGCCGGTGATCTGGAGCAGGGGCTGCAACGCCCGACCGGCGAGCAGCCAGCCGAACGCGATCGCCACCGTCGACACGACGATCAACGCGATACCGCCCTGGGTGAGCAGCGACTCCAACGCGTTGCGCTTCGCCTCGTCCTGCACCTCCTGCAACAGGGCGCGCAGGTTGTCGACGTTCTGCCCGCTGGGTGTCGTGGGGGCGGTCTTCGGCAGGTCGCGCAGGCTCACCCCGAACGGCTGCGGCATCCGCTGATCCACCAGCACGTACGTGACGGCGAGCAGGACCACGCCGGCCAACAGGAAGAGCCCGCCGTAGATGAGGGTGAGCCGGGCGCGGATCGTGAGGCGTTTCATCGGATCTGGTACCCCGCCCCGGGGACCGTCTCGATCACCGGCGGGTCGCCGAGTTTGCGGCGCAGCTTCATGACGGTCACCCGGACCACGTTGGTGAACGGGTCGATGTGCTCGTCCCACGCGCGTTCCAGCAGGTCCTCGGCGGAGACCACCGCGCCGTCGGCGCGCAGCAGTTCGGCCAGCACCGCGAACTCCTTGCGGGACAGCGCCACGTGCCGGTCGTCGCGGCGTACCTCGTGTCGGGCCGGGTCGAGCTGGATGCCGGCGCGACGCAGCGTCGGCGGCGCCGCCGGGCGGGACCGGCGGGTCAGCGCGCGCACCCGGGCCGACAGCTCGACCAGGGCGAACGGCTTGGTCAGGTAGTCGTCGGCACCGAGCGCCAACCCCGCCACCCGTTCCCGGACCGCCGCCGACGCGGTCAACATCAGCACCCGGGTCTCCCCGCCCGCGTCCACGATCGCCCGGCACACGTCGTCGCCGTGCACCACCGGCAGGTCCCGGTCCAGGACCACCACGGCGTACTCGTTGACGCCGAGCCGTTCCAACGCGGCGTCCCCGTCGTACGCCACGTCGACCGCGAACGACTCCCGACGCAGCCACTCGGCGATGGCGTCCGCCAGCACGTTCTCGTCCTCGACCACCAGCACTCTCACCCCTCCATGGTGCTCGGGGTGCGGTAACGCCGGCATAACCGCCGACGGTAACGCCGGGGATACGCCCGCTGCCGTGCACTGGGTGTCACGTTCGGCGAACCGCGCCGGACCTGAGCGGAAGCGGACACCATGCGACGACAGATGCTTGCGATCCCCGTCCTGCTCGCCCTGGCGCTGTCCGGGTGCGGTGCGGGAGGCGACGACGGCGGCGGGGTCGCGACCGCCGGTGGGGCGAAGGCAGAGGCCACGGCGAGCGGCACGCCGGTCAGTGACTCCGAGCGGCAGCTCGCCTTCGCCAGGTGCATGCGGGAGAACGGGGTGGACATGCCCGACCCGGAGGCGGGCGGGCGTCCCGGCTTCCGGTTCGGTGCGGACGTGGATCAGCAGAAGGTCCAGGCGGCCATGGAGAAGTGCCAGGACAAGCTGCCCAACGGTGGGCAGGGGCCGCAGCTCAACCCCGAGCAGGCCGAGCAGATGCGGACGCTGGCCAAGTGCATGCGGGAGAACGGGGTGCCGGACTTCCCGGACCCGGACGCCGACGGGCGGGTCCGTATCGGGGCGGGGGGCAACGCGATCAACATCGGCGACCCGGCCATGAAGGCTGCGCTGGAGAAGTGCCGGCAGCACGCGCCGCAGTTCGGAGGTGGCCGGTGACCGGCGCCATCCGACGCTCGCGGCTGCGCGCCGCCGTCACCGGCGGCGTCGTCCTGCTGGTCGCCGCCGTGGGCGTGGTCGCCGCGGTGGGTTTCGGCGGCGGCGCCGACGGGGGCCGCGCCCAGGCTGGCAGCGCGCCACCCGCCACCGCCACTGTCACCCGGCAGACCCTCGCCGACTCGGAGACCGCGGACGGTGAACTGGGGTACGGCGCGACGCGTACCGCCACGGCGAAGCTCAACGGCACCGTCACCGGGCTGGCGGCCACCGGGTCGACGGTACGGCGGGGCAAGGCGCTCTACCTGGTAGACAACGAGGAGGTGGTGCTGCTCTACGGCGGGCTGCCCGCGTACCGGACCCTCGCCCCCGGGGTGGAGGGGCCCGACGTCGCGCAGTTCGAGCGGAACCTCGAAGCGCTGGGCTACACCGGCTTCACTGTCGACGACGAGTACACCGGCGCCACCGCGGACGCCGTCCGGGACTGGCAGGAGGACCTGGGCCTGACCGAGACCGGTCGGGTCGAGCCGGGGCGGGTCGTGTACGCCGACCGGGAGGTCCGGGTGGAGAGCCACCAGGTCGACGTCGGCGATCTCACCCAGCCCGGCCAGGCGGTGCTGACGTACACCGGCACCAGCCGGGTCGTCACCGTCGAATTGGACGTGGACGACCAGCGGTTGGCCGAGCGCGACGCGAAGGTCAGCGTGCGGCTGCCGGACGGCGGGACGGTGGCGGGCACGATCAGCACTGTCGAAACGGTCGTCCAGGCCGGCGCGGCCGGCGCCAACGGGCAGGCCGGCGACGCCGAGACGAAGATCGAGGTGACAGTCGCGGTGACCGACCCGAAGGCCCTCACCGGCTTCGACCAGGCCAGCGCGGACGTGACGTTCACCGTCTCGGAGCGCCGCGACGTGCTCACCGTGCCGGTGTCGGCCCTGTTGGCGCTGGCCGAGGGCGGTTACGGCGTCCAGGTCGCCGAGGGCGACGCGAGCCGGGTCCTCGCGGTGACCACCGGGTTGTTCGCCGACGGCCGGGTCGAGGTCACCGGTGCGGGCCTCACCGAGGGCACGTCGGTGGTGGTGCCGACGTGAGCGGCGAGGTGATCGTGCTCGACCGGGTCAGCAAGCGGTACGCCGGCGGCGTCGTCGCGTTGGACGACGTGTCGCTGCGGATCGGTCACGGCGAGTTGGTCGCGATCGTCGGCCCATCCGGATCGGGCAAGTCGACCATGTTGCACCTGATCGGCACCCTGGACCGGCCGTCGTCGGGCAGCGTGCTCATCGACGGGTACGACGCGGCGAAGCTGACCGACCGGGAGCTGTCCGCGCTGCGGGCCACCCGGATCGGTTTCGTCTTCCAGCAGTTCCACCTCGCCCCCGGCGTCCCGGTCGTGGACAACGTGGCCGACGGGTTGCTCTACTCCGGCGTACCGCTGCGGCGGCGGCGCGAACGGGCGGAGGCCGCGTTGGTCCGGGTCGGCCTGGGCCACCGGTTGGGGCACCGGCCGCACGAGCTGTCCGGCGGGGAACGGCAGCGGGTGGCCGTGGCCCGTGCGGTGGTCGGCGAGCCGGCGGTGCTGCTCGCCGACGAGCCGACCGGCAACCTCGACTCGCACTCCGGTGCCGGGGTGTTGGAGTTGCTGCACGATCTGCACCGGGCCGGCACCACCGTCCTGGTCATCACCCATGATCGGGAGATCGCGGGAAGCCTGCCCCGGCAGGTGCGGATGCGCGACGGCGCGGTGCGGCACGACTCGGCCCTCGCGTCGGGCGGGGTCGGCTGATGGCGGCGCTGACCCCGGCCCGACTGCGGCCGGCGGACGTCGTGCGCGTCGGTGGGGTGGGGCTGCGGACCCGTCCGCTGCGGGCGTTCCTCTCCGCGTTGGGCATCGCGATCGGTATCGCCGCGATGATCGCGGTGGTCGGCATCTCCTCGTCGTCCCGCGCCGAGCTGGACCGGGCGCTCGACGCGCTCGGCACCAACCTGCTCACCGTCGAGCCGGGCAGCACCCTGTTCGGCGCGGACGCGCAACTGCCCGAGGAGTCGATCGCGATGATCGGGCGGATCGGCCCGGTGACCGAGGTGTCCGCGACCGGGCAGGTGCCCGACGCCAAGGTGTACCGCTCGGACCGGATCCCGGCGGCGGAGACCGGTGGCATCGCCACCCGGGCGGCCCGGCTGGACCTGCTCGGCACCGTGGGCGCCGAGGTGACCACCGGCACCTGGCTCAACGAGGCGACCGCTCGCTACCCGGCGGTCGTGCTCGGCGCCACCGCCGCGCAGCGGCTCGGGATCACCTCGGCGGATCCGCAGGTGCAGGTGTGGCTGGGTGGGCGGCCGTTCACAGTGGTCGGCACCCTCGCCGCCGCACCGCTCGCCCCCGAGTTGGACACGTCGGCGTTGGTCGGCTGGGCGGCGGCTGCCGAATACCTGGGCTTCGACGGTCACCCGACCACCGTCTACACCCGGGCGCAGGAGTCGCAGGTCGAGGCGGTCCGGTCGGTGCTCGGCGCGACCACCAACCCGGAGGCGCCGAACGAGGTCGAGGTGTCCCGGCCGTCGGACGCGCTGGCCGCCGCCGAGGCGAGCGACGACGCGTTCACCGGCCTGTTGCTGGGCCTGGGCGCGGTCGCCCTGCTGGTCGGTGGGGTCGGTGTGGCGAACACCATGGTGATCTCGGTGCTGGAACGCCGGGCCGAGATCGGCCTGCGCCGGTCACTCGGCGCCACCCGCGGCCAGGTACGGGCCCAGTTCCTCACCGAATCGCTGCTGCTCTCCGCGCTCGGCGGGATCGGTGGGGTGGTGCTGGGCATCCTGGTCACCTCGGGCTACGCGCTGTCCCAGGACTGGCCGACCGTGGTGCCGGCCTGGGCGATGCTCGGCGGGGTGGGCGCGACACTGGTCATCGGCGGCTTCGCCGGCCTCTACCCGGCGGTGCGCGCCGCCCG
Source organism: Micromonospora saelicesensis (assembly GCF_900091575.1). Classification (GTDB taxonomy): domain Bacteria; phylum Actinomycetota; class Actinomycetes; order Mycobacteriales; family Micromonosporaceae; genus Micromonospora; species Micromonospora saelicesensis. The sequence continues at coordinate 627,064 of NZ_FMCR01000004.1, read as the reverse complement.
CCTGGCGCCGACCGAGGCGCTGGCCGCCGTCTGACTGGGGTAGTCGGTCGGGCCGACGTGGCGGTCTGGGCCCGGCGTGGCGCGGGTCGGGCTGGCGTGGCGGTCCGGGCCCGGCGTGGCGCGGTCGGGCCGGCGTGGCGGTCCGGGCCCGGCATATGCGAGAGAGCGGTATGACTCTGAGGCATATTTATACCTCTGAGTCATACCGCTCTCTCGGCAGTGACGCCGCCGGAATGGATCAGGCGATGATCGTGTCGAGGGCGATCTCGACCATCTGGCTGAAGGTCTGCTCGCGCTCCTCCGAGGTGGTCTTCTCACCGGTCTTGATGTGGTCGCTGACGGTCAACACGGTCAGCGCGCGGGCCTTGAACCGGGCGGCGATCGTGTAGAGCGCCGCCGACTCCATCTCCACCGCCAACACGCCGTAGTCGGCGAGGGTGTCGTACAGGTCCGGCCGGTCCGTGTAGAAGGCGTCCGCCGCCAGGATCGGCCCCACGTGCATGGTGATGCCGCGCCGCTCGGCCACCTCGACCGACGTACGCAGCAGCCCGAAGTCGGCCACCGGGGCGTAGTCGATCAGCCCGTCGAAGCGCATCCGGTTCATGTTCGAGTCGGTGGACGACCCGATCGCGGCCACCACGTCCCGCAGTTGCAGGTCGGTGCTGAGGGCACCACAGGAGCCGACCCGGATCAGCGTCTTCACGCCGTACTCGTTGATCAATTCGTGGGCGTAGATGGAGGCCGACGGCATGCCCATGCCGGAGCCCTGGACGGAAACCTCGACGCCGTTCCAGCGGCCGGTGAAGCCCAGCATGCCCCGAACCGTCGAGTAGCAGGTGGCGCCCTCGAGGTAGGTCTCCGCGATCCACTTGGCCCGCAGGGGGTCACCCGGCATCAGGACCCGCTCGGCGATCTCGCCCGGCTTCGCGCCGATGTGCGTACTCATGGCAAAGATCCTGCCAGGCCGGCCCGGGCGATACCGGTTCGGCGTCGGAACCGGCGGTCCTGTACCCTCGTCGGCGGTGGCGTGTCCGAGCGGCCTAAGGAGCACGCCTCGAAAGCGTGTGAGGGTTAACGCCCTCCGAGGGTTCAAATCCCTCCGCCACCGCTCTGAAATGCAGAAACGCCCGGTCGATCCGCGAGGATCGACCGGGCGTTTTCGCGTCAGAGCTGCTGCTCGCCGCCGTCGACGAACAGCTCGCCGCCGGTCATGAAGCTGCTCTGGTCGGAGGCGAGGAAGAGCGCGGCGTTGGCGATCTCGTCCGGGTGTGCCATGCGCTGCATGGGCACGCCCGAGGCGATGGCCTTCAGCAACCCGGGGGCCTCCGCGGGGCTGGGCGCGAGGCCCGCGAGCCCGGGGGTCTCGGTCGAGCCGGGGATCAGGGTGTTGACCCGGATCTTCCGGCCGATCAGCTCGGCGGCCCAGGTGCGGCCGAACGAGCGGATGGCTGCCTTGGACGCGGCGTAGACGCTGAACGCCGGGGTGCCGTTGCTGGCGGCGGTCGAGCCGGTCAGCACGATCGAGGCGCCCTCGTTGAGCAGGGGCAGGGCCTTCTGCACCGTGAAGATGGTGCCGTAGATGTTGGTCTCGAAGGTGGTGGCGACGTGCTCGACCGTGATCGAGTCGAGCGACCGGAACTCGCCACCGCCGGCGTTGGCGAACACCACGTCCAGGCCAGCGCCCCGCTCCTCGATCGCGCGCATCACTTGGTCCAGGTCGTCGAGCTTGCTGACATCGCTGGCGATGCCTGTGACGTTCGCGCCGATGCTGGCGACTGCCTCGTCGACCGGGCCCTTGCGGCGGCCGGTGACGAAGACGTACGCGCCTTCGGCGGCGAAGCGGCGGGCGGCGGCCAGGCCGATGCCCGTGGTGCCCCCGGTGACGAGGGCGGTCTTGCCGTCGAGCTGTCCCACGATGGATCTCCTCTGTTGGGGTGTGGTGTGCGGCCGGCCGAGCCTCCGGCAAGTTTTGTACCGAGCGGTACGTATCCGACCGTAGCAACCGCCGACCGGGTGCGCAAATTTCTGTACCGATCGGTTTTCGCTGCCGGTAGGATGGGCGGAGAAGGGGTGGTGGGCTGTGCCGCAGCGAGGTCGACCACGGGGCTTCGACGCCGACGAGGCGCTGGAGCGCGCTGTGGAGGTGTTCTGGCGTCAGGGGTACGAGGGCGCCTCGGTGAGCGACCTCAGCGAGGCGATGGGGATCAACAAGCCCAGCCTCTACGCCGCCTTCGGCAGTAAGGAGGAGCTGTTCCGCAAGGCCGTGGCCCTCTACGCCGAAAAGGACATGGGGTACGCGCGGGACGCCTTCGCCCAACCGACCGCGTACGAGGTGGTCGCCACCCTGCTGCACGAGAACGTGGTCGCCGTGACCCGGACCGACCGACCGGCCGGTTGCCTGTCGATCCAGGGCGGCACCAGCTGCTCCACCGAGAACGCGCCCATCGCCGGGTTCCTCGCCGCCAGCCGCCTTGGCGGTGAAGGTGCCCTCGCCGACCGGCTCGCCCGCGCCGTCGCCGACGGCGACCTACCCGCGCACGCCGATCCGGCAGCGCTCGCCCGCTTCGTCATGATCGTCACCGAGGGGCACGCGGTGCATGCCGCCGCCGGAGTCAGCAGGGAAGACCTGCGACAGGCCGCGGAGATCGCGCTCGCCGGTTTCGTCGCCGCGTCCGGGGCGCGCCTGCCCGAGCAGGCCACCGACCCGGTCTGAGCGGTCACCGTTCGAGCAGCGCCGCCATGCCGTCGAGCAGACGTTGCAGGCCGAATTCGAAGAGACTCTCGACATTGAGGTCGATCGCCGTCCGGCTGAGTCGGGCCAGATGCGGAAACTCGCCCGCCGCGAGCAATCCACCGAACACGTCGGCCTGGGCCTCCATCCACTCGTCGTCGGTCAGGCCGGTGTCCTGCTCCGCTTCAATTCCTCGCTCCAGATTGATGGCGGTGCCTCGAACATGGTTGGCCAGTGCGGCCACCAGGTGGAGCTGGGTGTGCTGGTCCAGGCCCTGCCGGGCGAGGGCGCGCAGTGCCCACTCGGTGTGCGCGACGGCGTTCGGCGCCATCAGCGGGCGGGTCAGCGAGACGACCTGGGCCAGCCAGGGATGCCGCCGGTAGATCGACCACTGAAGTCGGCTGAGCAACTCCAGTTGGGCTCGCCAACCCGGCGGGAAGGTGCGCGGCAGCCGATGCGCGGCGAAGGCCGCGTCCGCCATCAGAACGAGAAGCTGCTCCTTGCCCCGAACCTGCCGGTACAGCGACATGGTGGGGACATCCAACTCCGTCGCGATGCGCCGCATGCTCAGCGCCGGTAACCCCTCGGCGTCGGCGATCGTCATGGCGGTCCGCACCACATGGTCGCGGTTCAACCCCTGGACGGGCAGCCGCCGACCGGCGGACGGGGCACCCCGACCCGGCGTGGTCGGCGCTGCGCCGGTCACCACCATGCCCACACCCGGCACCGCCCGGGCCAGGTTCTCCTGGCGAAGCGCGGTGAGCGCGCGGCTGGCGGTCGCCATGGCGACGCCCCACTCCCGGACGATCTGCCGGGTGGACGGCACCCGGTCGCCGGGGCCCAACTCGCCTGCCAGGATGCGCCGTCGCAACTCGCCGACGATGCGCAGATAAGGGGGAGTGGATTCGTCGATCTCCGCCACGATCGCCTCCCGCCGGCCTCGCGTGACCGTAGCGCACTAGAGCACCAGCAGGCGCCCCCGTCCTTCCTGTCACGGCCGTACTAGAGCTCCCTGGCCGGGTGGTCGCCAGCTCGACATGCTCGGCGCAGCCCGGTGCGTACGCCGTACCGGCGTCGACGAAATGGGGAGAGCATGGAAAGACTTTCGTACCCCCGATGGGCCGTCACGGTGGGCGCTGTCGTCCTCGTCGGCCCGGCGATGGCCGTCGGTCCGGCCGCAGCCGACGACCGCCGGAGTACGGCCGTCGTCCGGACCGACCAGGGCGCGGTGCGCGGGACAGTCGCGGCAGACCACCGGTCGTTCCAGGGCGTTCCGTACGCGAGCCCGCCGGTGGGCGCGCTGCGCTGGGCACCGCCGCAACCTGGTCCGACGTGGACCGGAGTACGCGACGCGAGCCGGCCCGGTGCCGCCTGCGCCCAACTGCAAGGGCTGCCGATGGACACACCCTCCGATTCCGAGGACTGCCTCTACCTGAATGTCACCACCCCGCGCTCGGCCGTACGAACGCCTCGACCGGTCATGGTCTGGTTGCACGGCGGGGACTTCCGGTTCGGCAGCGGTGACGGGTACGGCGGGCAGCGGCTGGCCGTCGGTGGTGGCGTCATCGTCGTCACGGTGAACTACCGGCTCGGCGCGCTCGGCTTCCTGGCGCATCCGGCGCTGGCCGGTCGGGACGGAATCACCGGCAACTTCGGGTTGCAGGACCAGCAGGCCGCGCTGCGCTGGGTGCGGCGAAACGCGGCGGCCTTCGGGGGCGACCCGGGCAACGTCACAGTGTTCGGCCAGTCCGCCGGGGCGACCAGCGTCTGCGCGCAACTCGCCGCGCCCGCCACCGCTGGCCTGTTCCACCGGGCGATCATGCAGAGCAACTCGTGCGCCAACCCGGTCCAGACCCGGGCCGAGGCGGTCGGGGCGGCCCAGGAGTTCGCGCGGAGAATCGGCTGCACCGACCCGGCTGTGGTCGCCGCCTGCCTGCGCGGACGTTCCCCCGCCCGGCTGATCGAGACCGCCGGCTACCCCGGTGCGGGGGTCGACCTGGGTCCGGTCGTCGACGGCCGCACGCTAACGGTGGACCCGGCGGACGCGCTGACCACCGGGAGGCTGCATCCGGTGCCGGTGTTGACCGGAATGAACCGGGACGAGTCCCGGCTCATGGTGTGGGGGATGGAACGGGTCGGGCTCAACTGCCCGGAGCCGCCGAAGCCGGACCAGGAGCCGGAGTCGTGCCCGCTCACCGACGACCAGTACCGCGACCAGGTGCGCGCCATGTTCGGTGACCATGCGGGAAAGGTGCTGGCCCGCTATCCGCGCGACCCCGCACATCCCGCCAGCGTGACGTTGGGCGCCGTGCTGACCGATCACGACTACGCCGAGCCGGTCTACTCCGCCGCGTTGGCGTTCGCGCGGCGGGTGCCGACCTTCGCGTACGAGTTCGCCGACGAGGACGCGCCGTTCTTCACCGAAGGTCCCGAACCGACGTTCGACACCGGCGCGTACCACTGCGCCGAGCTGCCGTACCTGTTCACTGTCGACTACGCCGAGGCGTTGACGCCGACTCAGCGGCGGCTCTCCGACGCGATGGTCCGGACCTGGACCGACTTCGCCCGGACGGGTCGGGCGGGCTGGCCTCGACTGGGCAGCGGCTCTTCCTACGTGCGGGTGCTGGCCGGTGACGGCAGGCCGGGAACGAGCGATTTCAGGGCGGCACACTCGTACGACTTCTGGCGGTCGCTCGGCCGCTGACGCTGCGGTGTTCGGCGAGCCGGCTCTCCGAGTGGAGAGCCGGCTCGCCGCCCGTCACGCGCCGGGGTTGCTGGCGTCGCGGTGGGTCAGCTGGTACGCAGCGTCGACGCCGTCCGCCTCCAGGATCACCGTGACTGGTCCGTCAGGTAGCGAGCAGGAAATGGTCCGCTCGACGGCGTAGCCGGTCGGGCCGCAGTAGCGACGCCCCTCCGAGTCGAACACCGACAGGCGAGCGTCACCGGTACCGTCGGTCCGCTTCCACGTGAACGACTCCGTGGCGGCGCGAGCGTCGGCCGGGATCGAGAAACAGACCCCGAAACGGTCCGCACCCGTCGTCACCGTGGCACCCGTCGCACCCGCCGGCAGCGTCGGGCAGGCGGGCGGGCCGTCGGTACGTGCGAACGCGAGCGAGTACGGCCCGTCCGAGGCGCCGTTCCGCGAGTTGAGCACGGCGAAGTACGGCGCCTGGCCGGTCAGTTCGCAGTGGTACTGGCGCAGCGCCCAGGAGGAGTCACACATGAACGCCCCGGTGGAGTCGATCACCGTCACCTCAGGCGAGCCGGCTCCGGTGGCGTCACCCGGGAGCAGTTCGGTGATGAGAGCGCCGGAAGGGCTGCTCAGCTGGAGGCAGTCGAACTGCGCGGGGTTGGCGAGCTGCCCTCGTACCGGTGCGTCCTGCCAGCCGGTGTCGGACGCCGGCCGGCAGCCGGACGGCAACCACGGCAACACCGCGAGGTGGTACCGCAGGCCCTCGTCGATCACCGAGTCCGGAGCACCGCCACTGAGCACGAGCGTGTACCTGCCGGCGGTGGGGACCTGACACGCCTCGTCCGTGCACACCCGGTGGCCGGTGCTGTCGTAGACGTTCGCGTACTGCCGGTAGTTGTCCTCCCCGACCGCCTTGACCCGGTAGTTGCCCGCGGCGGGGAGGTCCAGGACGCGGCACCGGACGGCGCCGAGCGGACCGGCCGGCGCGGCGTTGTACGCCCCGGGGGTGACCGTCGGGCAGCCGGTCGCGTCCGAGAGGCTGCGGACCTGCATCCGGTAGGTCAGGTCGGTGTCCTCCGAGGCCCAGCGGGAGAGGTAGGAGACGACCCGGAAGGTTCCGGTCGACGGAAGGACGCAGCCGTCCTCCCCCTCCGACGTTTCGGCGCACACCACGCCGCCCTGCTCGTCGACGAGCCAGGAGGAGAGGTCGTTGTACCGGTCCGGGGTCCGGTAGACCATGACGCGCTCACCGGCCTCGCCGTGGAACGGCTGGCAGTTGGTCTGCACCGCCGAGGTCTGGTGCACCGTCAGGGTCGGCTGGTCCCACCCGAGCCCGGTGGGGGCGGCACAACCCTCGGACTGGTCGAGTCGGGCCACCGCCACCTGATAGGTGACCGGTTCCCAGTTCCAGTTCTGCGCCACGAACGTGTAGTTGCCGGCCGTCGGTGCGGCGCAGGACCGCGAGGAGTCCCACTCTGCGCACACCACTCGTCCCGCGTCGTCGTACACCTGCCAGTTGAGGTACTGGTTCGCGTTCTGCTCCATGCGGACGAGCAGCGGGCCGGGGGTGGTGACTCGCAGCGCTTGACAGCCGATGCCCTGGTTCGGCGGCACGGTGCCGGTCCCGACCGCCGCGCCCGGGTCCCCGAACCCGGTCAGGGGCAGGGCGGGGCAGCCGACGGCCCGCGAGAGCCGCGGCATCTTGAGGGTGTAGGCGGCCTTGCTGCCGTAGGTCTCCTGAAGGAAGAGCCGGTACGGCCCGGACCCTTCGAGCGTGCAGTCCGTGGGGTAGCGCACCGTGCAGACCGGCTGGAACTGCCCGTTGAGGATGGCGCCCTGGATGTCCTCGGCACCGCCCGGGTCGGCCAGGTGCAGGACTGTGCTGGCGGGCTGCTTGAACGTGAAGCAGCGGGCGGCCAGACCGGCGGGCAGCGTCCCGCTGCGTCCGGTCGAGGCGAAGGAGAAGAAGCTGTCGGGCAGGTTGACGCAGGTGGACGGAGTCCGCATCGACTCTGCCGACAGCGAGTAGGTGCCCTTGCCGGTGCCGTAGTCGAGGCCCACAGTCACCGTGTAGGTGCCCGCAGCGCCGAGCGCGCAGTCCGTCAGGTACGAGCTGACGTAGCAGGCGTGGGTCCCATCAGGACCCTTGACCTCGGCTCCGACACCGTCACCGGAGATTGCTCGGAGCCGGATGTAGAGGGTGTCCTGGTCAACCGTGGAGGTGATCGTCCACGTCTGCTTTGTGGCGCCCGAGATCGACGCGCAGTTCTTGACCGTGCCCAGCGGAAGCTGCCCGCCGCAGGTGGCCGTCGTACTGCCGATCTTCGCCGGGGTCTTGGTGGCCGTGGGGGCCGCCGGGATGACCGGCGCCTGCGCCGGCTTCGTGGCCGGGCGCGGCTGCTCGGCCGTCGCTGTCGGTCTGGCCGACGGTTCGCCGGTCGGGGCGGCGGTGGCTGGACCTGCCAGCAGGCCCGCTCCGGCGGCGCTGAGGGCGGCCACGGCCGCCCACCTCGCCACGTGTCTCCACACTGGATCGAACATGGTTGTACGCACGCTTGGCTCCCCCGCTAGAGTCGCGCGATCTGCGCGAGCGGAGGGATGATTTCACGAAGCTCGATGACCGACAATCGGCTTGTCGGGCATCTACTGAACGACGGTTCAGCAGGGGCCGACGCCCTCGTCGAAGAGGCGGCGCGCCCAGTCCGCGTACCCGGCGATGGTTTTTCGGACCGTGCGCCCGTCGTGCAGGAACAGGTACGCGCGGTCGCCACTGCGGGCGAGCAACCCGTCGAGGCGGCGCGTCCCCTGTGGAGCCCGCAGCCGGCTGACCTCCGGGTAGCGGTCCCAGACCTCGTCGACGGGCGAGCCCGCCGTTATGCCCTCCGGTGTCCGCATCGGGTCGCCGACCCAGAGCAGCACGAGTTTGTCCTCCACGAAGACCGGGCTGACCATGTCGTGGCCGGCGAGCATCGGTCCGCAGGCCTCCAGGCTGGTACGCAGGATGCCGCGTCGGGTCAGCTCGTCCTCGGTGGCACCGAACTCGATGTTGCGCAGGCCGTTCAGGTCGATGATCTCCACGTTGCCGGCGGGCCGGCCGTTCGGAATCGACCCGGTTGGCGGTACGCCGCTGCCCGCGATCGAGGCAGCCGTCAACAGCGTGGCGATAAAAGCAAATTGTCGCAATTTCATGGAATCCCCCAGTCCCCAACGGAACGGGAGCGTTCAGGTTGCTGCCGAACGCCGGATTACTGGTTTTCCCACTGTTCGACCAGCTCGTCCCAGTAGTCGGCGCTGAGTCGACGCCGCCCGTGCGCCAGCCAACCCTCGGTGCTCCGTTCCAGGTGCAACCCCAGTTCGGCGAACGGGTCGATCCAGGTGCCGGGCTCCACGCCGAGCTGACTCAGCGCACCGTTGATCGGCCACTGCTCGCGCGGCGCGCTCAACTCGTCGTCGAAACGTGGGCCCCAGGACAGCACCCCGCCCAACCACACCGCTGCCGACTGGTGGCCGACGCCGCCACCGAACTCCGCCTCCAGATAGGCCACCGGCCCCGACTGTGACCATCGGGTCAGCACCTCGACCAGCGCCGTCGACAACACCAGGCCGAACGGGCGCGCGGCGCTCCGGTCGTCAGTGACGAAATCCGGCAACGACCCGGTCAGCTCGATCACCAACTGCGGGGTGATCGGCAGCAACGCGAAGTCCTGGCGCAGCTCGCCGAGGACCGCGTGATCCAGCTCGGCGGTCTGCTCGCGGAGCAGCTCAATGTCCGCGACCACCGCGCTGAGCTGGTAAGCCATCGAACCCTCCGCCGTCCACAGCCTGTGGATAGAACATGTGTACGACGGTTGCAGGACCGCCGGCCGCCTCCGGACGGTACCCGTCGTTGGCGCTCAGTTGCCCACTGCCGAATGGTCCGTCACCCGCACTGCCCGTTCGTCTTATTTTGAAGATCGAGTCGGCTGCCTATGGTGTCCAGGCGCCCATCGAAACGGGGTATCTATGCAGCGAAGCGCAACTTTTCTGGTTCTCCCAACTGTTCTGGCCAGCCTGGCAATCAGTGCCCCCGCAAAGGCTGCGGAAGGCGTCCGGACCATCACCCGGGACGGCGTCGTTCTCCAGCACCACGAGGTGTCCTGGCTGAAGGCGACGCCCCGGTTGCGGGGCACGGGTGTCGGTCAATCCGACTTCGACGGCGACGGCACCGACGACATCGCGGCCAGTGGCGACCCGTTCTATTACAACTTGCCGCTGACCCCGGCCGGTGTGGTCACCGTGCGGTATTCATCCGTCGCAAAGGTCGACTACCTCATGGGTGCCATACCGGGGGACGGTGGTTCCGTCGCGTTCGGCACGACCCTCGTGGCGGGGAACTTCAACGGCGACCGTTACGCCGACCTGGCGATCGGCAACCCCGACGAGCCGGACGCCCGGACCAAGACCCACGCCGGCGGGGTCTGGGTCATTCCGGGAAGCAGCAACGGTCTGGTGGTCAACTCGGCAATCCATTTCAACCAGGACTCGCCGGGTGTTCCGGACAGCCCGGAGACCTTCGACCAGTTCGGGGGTGCCCTCGCGGCCGGTGACATCAACGGGGATGGCCGCGACGACCTCGCCATCGGCGCCTGGGGCGAGTCGATCGGAACCAAGGCGATCGCCGGGGCGGTCACCGTCCTCTTCGGTGGGTCGGGCGGCCTCACGGCCACCGGGGCTCAGCACCTTCAGCAGGACCAGGCCGCGGTGCCCGGATCGGCTGAGAGCAACGACCAGTTCGGCTTCACGCTCGCGATCGGAAAGGTCGACAACAACCGGTACCAGGACCTGGTCATCGGCGCTCCGCGGGAAAACGACGGCGCGAGCTGGGGTGGCACCGGCATGGTCACCCTGATGTGGGGCTCGGCGAGTGGTGTGTCGTCCACCGGTGCCACCTCGGTCACCGGTGCGGCGATCGAACCCGACGATGGGACCGGGACCATCGCCTGGTACCTGGGTGACGCGCTCGCGGTCGGCGACCTGAACGGCGACGGGCTGGGCGAGGTGGTCGTCGGAGCCCCCGGCGCGCAGACCCCGCACATCAACGGCGGCCTCATCGCGGCCTTCGCCGGCCGCTCCGGCGGCCTGTCCAGCACTGCCGTGCAGATCATCACCCAGCGTACGGCCGGCGTGCCGGACAACCCCGAGGACGACGACCGCTTCGGTGGCGTGCTGGCGGTCGGCGACGTGACCGGTGATGGCAAAGCGGACGTGCTGGTCGGTACCCCCGGCGAGGACGTCGGCTCGCGGGTCGACGCCGGCATGATCACCCTGCTCAAGGGGTCCGCCGGTGGGCTGACGGGGGCCGGCGCGCAGGCGTTCGACCAGAACTACGGGTCTGTTCCGGATGCGTCCGAGAACGGCGACAGGTTCGGCTCCTCCGTCGCCCTGCTGAACCTCAGCCGTGCGAGCGGGCTCGACGCCGTCGTGGCGTCGACCGGCGAAGAGGTGAAGGGTGACTTCGCCGGATATGCGTCCGGGGTCATGAATCCGTTCTACGCCTCCGCCGGCGGGCTGGTGCCGCAGAACAAGACGTGGAGCGGTCTGTCCGACCGGACCGAGTTCGTCTGGCCCCTGCGCTACGGTCTCCGGATCGCTGGACCGCAGAGTGGTGGCCCGATTTTCTGAGTGGTGCTCAGCAACGCCCGGTCGGTCTGTCGTGGACCGGCCGGGCGTTTGTGCGAAGAGGTCGTCGGGGCTGCTCAGGCCCGCCGGGGGAGCTGGCTGACGAACGCGCGCCAAGCCGTGGGCGCGAAGGCGAGCGCCGGGCCGGTCGGGTCCTTTGAATCCCGTACGCCGATGACGCCGGGCAGGTTGTCGGCGACCTCGACGCAGGCGCCGCCGTTGCCGCTGCTGCGGCTGCTCTTGCGCCACCGGGCGCCGTTCAGCTCCATGACTCCGCCACTTCCTGGATGAGTTCGACCGACTGCCAGTGGGACAACGCCTCGCCGCGCACGTTCTCCCATGCCGCCATCATGGCGGCGATGTCCTCGGGGTCGCTAGCCACTTGTCCCTGAAGTTGGTTGTCGAGGTAGCCGGCGACCCGATGGTCGTGGCTGTGCGCGATCACGAAAGGTCCGTTGAGGCCGGCATAGGCGCCGACCGTGCTGGGCACGACGTGCACCCGGATGTGCGGCTCGACGCACGCCGCCGCCACGGCCAGCAGTTGCTCGCGCATCGTCGACCGGCCGCCCACCGGACGGCGGATGACCGCCTCGTCCACTACCGCCGTGAACTGCGGCGGGTCGTCCCGCTTGAGGATGCCCTGCCGGCCGAGCCGGACCGTGAGATGCCGCTCGATCTCACCCCGAGGGATCAGGCCCGCGTCGCCCAGCACCGCGCGGGCGTACGCCTCGGTCTGGAGCAACCCCGGCAGAACTGTCGACTCGAACCAGCGAAGCGACACCGCCTCGCGCTCGATCTCCTGCCACGGACGAAACCAAATGGGATCACGACGTCTTGAAGTGTCCGGCCAGATGTCCGACACGTCCTTGTGCAGAGCCTCCGCTGCCGCCAGCCGGTGGCGTGGATGCGGGATGCGGTCCTCGGTCAACCAGCGCCCCACGGTCTTCGGGTCGACGCCGACGGTCTCGGCGAGGGATTCGGTGGTGTGCCCGGTGTCGCTGAGCGCCACCCGAAGCGCGTCGTTCACGGCCCCTCCATCGGATGTCCTAAATATCTGGCAACCATATCGCTACGCGGTGTATCTGTCTCGTAACTCTCCCGAGGGTGGTCCACAGAAGACGGCGTGGCCGGTGGAGGCGCAGGAGCCCGGCGGTCGGCGTCAGTCCGGGGTCGCCCCGACGGGGAGGCGGGGCGGCCCCCGTCCACCGCGAAGGAGATCCGCCCATGCCCCGCCGCCGCTACCGGAACCACCTGCCGACCCGACCCACCTGGCGCTGTGCCGCGTGCGGCATCGCCTGGCCCTGCTCGGCGGCGAAGCTGCGGCTGCTCGGCGAATACCGGCACGACCGGCTCGCGTTGACCGTCTACCTGGCGGCGCTGCAAACAGAGGCCGGCGAACACCTCACCGACGTCGACCCGGCCCGGCTGACCGACCGCTTCCTCTCCTGGGCCCGCGCCCGCGCCTGACCTCGCCAGCGCACGCTAAGTTCCGGATCGGGGCCGAGGTCGAAGTGGGACGGCAAGGTGGTGTTCGACAAATGAGCAGGTACAAGCGGGCCAGTGACGACGTGATCCGCTGGCCGGACAGCCCGGAGGCGCGGAAAGCGCTCCAGGAGTGGTTCGCCGACGCTTCGGCCACGGCGTACCTGTCCGGGGATTTTCTTGATTTCCGCAGGGCGGACCTCAGCCGGCTCGACCTGACCGGCGCTTATCTCGCCAACTCCCACCTGAACTGGTGATTGGCTTCGGACTGCACCTAGAGCATGCGTTCTAGGTGCAGTCCGCTCTTGCCGAGATCTGAATCAAAGAGACCGAAGGTGCGGCAACGTGCATACCACGGTTGTTGCCATCAGTCATTGGATAGTCGGATCAAAGCCAACGTGTGGGCCTGCCGCCGGACAGGGGTGGTTATGAAACGTTCAGGTGGGCCTGCGTCGGGCCGCGTACTGCTGGTCTTTAGTCATTGCTGCTACGGTATCAATTCTCAGTTAGGCCTTCAGCGGATCTATCGAACGCACCGAATATGAAGTCATTGTCGACATGGTCCGGCTTAAACCCGGGCTGGGAGAGTGCGATATGCAATATGGCACACAAGGCGGCTATGGCGACACGCGAGGCATGCATGGGAATTCCGTCGACTTCCAACAAGTCTTTCTTATGTGGTCCCGGAGTTCCATGCACTACCCTCGAACGGTAGCTATAAACGTCGCGGACTAAATCGTAGACCGCCCTGCTTTTGCCCCATCCCAGTGGCCCAAGGATCGCAGCTGCGCGTATGGATAGGCGATGTACAGTTTCTCCGGACCCCGTCCCAAGCATGGCCTCAAGGCCGATGCACAAATCGATGATTCGGTCTTCGTCGTCATCCCGATCGCGGGACCGGACCAAGCGCCTTGCGGCAACGCGAACGCTTGGATGGCTCTCAGCCAACGCCTGCACATCGTGAGCTATCCGCTCTGACTGATCGGGATCAACCATGAGCCAGGATTGGATATTCGCCGCTTTATCCATTCGTACCGGATAGTCACGAAGTAGGTGAGTGTAAACGCCTCCCCTGCGTACCTCGAACTGTCCAACCCACCCTAACGGTCTAGCAGCCACCTGGACGAAGGTCGTACCTGCCGGTAGTTCGATCGCCGCCCCCTCGAAGAACCTATCTATCAGATCCTTTGTTTCGGGTGAGGGGTCTACAACGAAATAAAATCCATGCCCACCGATCACGGCCGTGGAATCTCTAATAACTAGGGCATGGGTGGCGTGGGCGGCCGTTACAAGATCGGATGTAGGGATGTTGTCCTCCGCCGAAAGCGCTAGGCGCAAGTCCTCATCGATTCCCACCACGGAGTATGCGCCACTATCAATATCCTGCTCGAAGTGTGCACCGAGGATTGGCACGATGACATCAACATGCAGGTCTCTTCCTAGTATGTACTGTTCTTGGTCTAAGTAGAGGCGAGCCAACTTCACTTCATCGGCCTCAGGGGTCTGATCTAAGAGGAACCGCTCAGCCAACACTAGCGGAACCATGGCGACTTCTCGCTCGATAACTTGGCGGTCAGCAGGACTGTCGGCAAGTTCTGCCGGCAACATGAATTTTCCCGCGGCGTGGTCGATCGCTTCAACGGCCTTGATTAGTTCGGCAAGCCCATCAAGTCCTTCGAAGTTGTGTGGACGTGCAACCCCGCTAGCGTCGCGGATAGGGGTCGCGAAAAGTGCTTTGTAGCCGTATTTCGATACCTGCTCCTTCAGTCTTGGATTTGAGGGCTTATCGTTCGGCTCTGACAGGTAGCTGCGCATTTTGGTCAACGCGTCCATTGTGGTTCGGTGAACCGCCTGCCACAGCATTGCATTGGATGGGTTCTGAAGGGATTCCATCCGGGAAGTATATGGCGCGGGATAGTCGTTGGCGGCCCTGCGGCGGTCGCCGTGCCTAGAACCCTGATCCCGACAAGCGCACTGAGAATGTCAATGCTTTTCTCGAAGGAAGAGGACGCCGGGCGCGAAACCGCCGCCCCGGTTCTGGCGTGATGAGGCTGGATGTTCGCCTCATCGACCGGCGAGGCGATCCATCAATCGGCCGACTGCGACGACTGGCTGCTCAAGCTCTGCGCCGGAGTGTGGGACGGCCGGCTACACGGCGCCCGGGGACCTCCGCCGCCTTCATCTTGGTCCTCGGATCTCTGCGCCGTGATGGGCAGCATGGGTTGGTCTTCTCGACCATCGCTGTCCGGTGCCAGCACATCGTCCGGAGCCAGAACATGACGGATCAGGTGCGCCGAGACGCCGCGCAGCAGTTCGGGGGGCTGCTCTGGGGCGATTCGCCGCCGGGCAGGCCGGCAACGGGCAGCCAGACGGGCCGGAGCGGGGCAAGTGAGACGACAATTGAGACGAGAGTGGCGCACAAACGACTCAGGGCCGGTCCCCGTAGGGCCGGCCCTGTCGTTCGTGCTGCTCAGGCGAGCGGAGGATACGAGATTCGAACTCGTGAGGGTGTAAACCCAACACGCTTTCCAAGCGTGCGCCCTAGGCCTCTAGGCGAATCCTCCGCGAGCCAGGATACAGGCCCGTGTCGGCCGGGCCACCCCACCACCCCCTGAAGATCGACGGGCGGTCGGGTAGGCTGGGCGTCACCTCCCGTGCGGCGGTATCTCGTGAACCTCCCCAGGGCCGGAAGGCAGCAAGGATAAGCGAGCTCTGCCGGGTGCACGGGAGGCCTTTTTGTCTGTGGGCCGGTTGATCCACTCGGCATCCGTGATGTCGCGGTGTCCCGACCACGCGGACACCGCGGTTTCCAGGAAACCGAGTCGATCAAGGCCGACAGTCGAGTCGATCAAGCCCGAAGGCCCAGGCGCCCGGGGTGGTGGGTGGTCACCCGCGCCCGACCGGCGCAGAATGGCTCGGTCGAGAGGAGGCGGGACGAGTGACGCTGGCGCTCTACCGCAAGTACCGGCCGCGTACCTTCGCTGAGGTCATCGGCCAGGAGCACGTGACCGAGCCGCTGTCGCAGGCGCTGCGCAGCGGACGGCTCAACCACGCCTACCTCTTCTCCGGCCCCCGTGGTTGCGGCAAGACCACCAGCGCCCGGATCATGGCCCGCTCGCTCAACTGTGAGCAGGGCCCCACCCCGGAGCCGTGCGGCAAGTGTGAGTCCTGCCGCTCGCTGGCCACCGACGGCACCGGGTCGATCGACGTGATCGAGATCGACGCGGCCAGCCACGGCGGTGTCGACGACGCCCGCGAGCTGCGCGAGCGCGCCTTCTTCGCGCCGGCCAGCAGCCGCTTCAAGATCTACATCATCGACGAGGCGCACATGGTCTCGACCCAGGGCTTCAACGCCCTGCTCAAGCTGGTCGAGGAGCCCCCGGAGTACGTCAAGTTCATCTTCGCCACCACCGAGCCGGAAAAGGTCCTCGGCACGATCCGGTCGCGGACCCACCACTACCCGTTCCGGCTGTTTCCGCCGAAGGTGGTCCGCCCGTACCTGGAGCAGCTCACCCAGGCCGAGGGCGTCGCCGTCGAGCCGGCGGTCTTTCCGCTGGTGGTCCGCGCCGGTGGCGGCAGCATGCGGGACAGCCTCTCCGTGCTCGACCAGCTCATCGCCGGGGCCGGCGCGGAGGGGGTCAGCTACGCCCGGGCCGTCGCGCTGCTCGGTGTCACCGACTCGGCGCTGATCGACGAGATGTGCGACGCGCTGGCCGCCGGTGACGGCGCGGCCGCGTACGCCACCGTCGACCGGGTCGCCGAGGCCGGGCACGACATGCGCCGGTTCGCCTCCGACCTGCTGGAGCGACTCCGCGACCTGATCGTCATCCAGCAGGTGCCGGACGCCGCCGCGAAGGGTCTCATCGACGGCCCGGCCGACCAGATCGAGCGGATGGCCGCCCAGGCGTCGCAACTCGGCTCGGCCACGCTGTCCCGCTGCGCCGACATCGTGCACAACGGGCTGGTCGAGATGCGCGGCACCACCGCGCCCCGCCTGCTGCTGGAGCTGATCTGCGCCCGGATGCTGCTGCCCGGCGCTGACGACTCCACCGGCGGCCTGCTCCAACGCCTGGAGCGGATGGAACGCCGGCTCACAGTGGGCGGCACCGACGCGCCGTCGGCCGCCGCCGGCTCCGCGCCGACCAACCACCCAGGGGTACGCCCACAGCAAGCCACCCCGGTCCCGGCTGCCGCCACCCCGGCACCCGCGAACGCCCCGACCTCCGCACCGCCGTGGACGGTCGACCCGGCCGCGTCCCCGACCCAGAGCGCTGCGGGCGCTCCCGCTCCGGCTGCTTCGGTCACCGGGGCACCTGCTTCGCCCGCTCCGACCTCCGGTGCACCTACCTCGTACGTCGTGGCGGCCGACTCGCCGATCCCGGCCTCCCCCGGCGCGTCGACCGGGTCCGCCCCCGCTGACCAGGCCGGACCCGTCTCACCCGCCGGGCCGGCCCCGCGTCGCGTGGTGCCACCGTCGGCGGTGCTACCCGACCCGGCCACGCCCGCGCCGCCCCGACCCGGAGCACCGGCCGCCGCGCTGGACGCGGTCGCGGTCCGCCGCGTCTGGCCCGACGTGGTCGGCAAGGTCAACCGGACCAACAAGCGGATCGCCGCCCTGATGCGGGACGCGGTCGTCCGCGAACTCGATGGCGACATGCTGGTGCTGACGGTGAAGTCCACAGTGCTGGCCAAGATGATGGCCGACCACGCGGCGGTGCTCACCGACGCGCTCTACGAGGAGTTGGGCGGGCGCTGGCAGATCCGGTGCGAGGTGGCCGGCGAGCGCGGTGGCGTGTCGCTGTCCGGCTCACCGCGCACACAGCAGGCCGCACCGGCTCGCCCCGCCGCGCCGCCAGCCACGCCCGCCGCTGCGACGAACGCCGCGACCCCGACTGCCGCCGGCCCGACGAGCGCGCCGCCGGCCGGGCCAAGCACCAACCCCGCGCCCGCCTCGAACGGTGCGCCTGGGTCCAACGCCACGTCCGGCTCGAACGCCACGTCCGGCTCGAACGCCGCGTCAGGCTCGAACCCCGAGCGTGGCTCGAACGGTGCGCCAGGCTCGAACGCTGCGCCAGGTTCGAGCGCGCCTGGCTTCAGCGCCGCGCCTGGTTCCAGCGCCGTGCCCGGCTCGACCTCAGCGCCAGGTGCGAACGCCGCCGGGCCGGGGACTGTGGCGCCCAACGCCCCGACCGTCGTCGGTCCGACGAACGCCTCGCCGACCGCAGCGAACCCGACCGGCCCTGCCGGCTCGGCTTCGCGTGGCGGTGTCGGTGCGGGTTCCGCTGGTCACGGTGCTGGTGGGCAGGGCGCAGCGCCCTCCGCCCCGGCGGCGGACGACGACGGCGACTGGCCGGAGGCGGCCCGCCCTGGCGGCGGCACCCTCGCCGCCGAGGCTACGGATGACGAGGACTGGCCGGAGGCCGCCCGCCCTGGCGGCGCGTCGGCCGGAAACGAGTCGAGCCCGCACTCCGCACAGGCGTCGAGCGGCGCGAACGGCAACGCCGGGAACGGCAGCGGCACCAACGGTGGTGGCGTGAACGGCACCGGGCCAGGGGGTTCGGGCGGTTCCGGGTCAGCGGCTGGTGGCGGTAAGCCGGGCGGGCGGGGTAACCCGACTCCGGCGGCCCGGCAGCCGGCGACAGCCGGTGGTGCGCCGGTGAGCAGCGCCATCGCCGCGGCTCGCGCGGCGGCGGCGGGGCGCGGTGCGCGTACCGGAGCGGCAGCCCGGCCTGTCGCGGACGCCGAGTGGGCCGGCGAGCCGCCCTACGACCCGGACTTCGACGGCCCCGCGCGGGCCGGCCGACCCGGCGGCACGGCACCCGCCGCGGCCCCGGCCTTTGAGGGGTTCGACCCGGGCGACGAGCCGTTGGACGAGATCATCGACGAGAAGACCGCGCGGGAGTCCAGCGAGGAGCAGGCGGTACGGCTGCTCCGGGAAACCTTCGGCGCCGAGAAGATCAACGAAGTCGACGCCCGCTGACAAGCCCCGGCCCTACCTGGCTCGGCGATCTTGCAGTTTCGGTCGTCGTCTTGCGTGGAATGTCCCCTTATGTCGCGGCAGGAAGTGCAAGATCGCGCAGGGGAGGGGCCTCGGCGAGCAGGACACCCAGGGCGCAGGCCCAGAGGGGGAAGGGTAGGACGGCTACTCGTTCCATGCCGCCTACCCCGATGGCCAGCCCCTGCTGGGCGGCGAACAGTGTCGTTCCGGCCAGCGCGATGAGCCCTGCGGTGAGGGTTAGCCGTCGCCACCGGCCGAGCGTCGTGGTGCGTGGCGCGAAGCCGGCCAGGAGCAGGCCGATGTTGCCAATCCCCATGATCAGGACTGCGCCGAGGACGTGCAGGTTCTCGTCGATGTCGGCCGGGTAGAGGGCCGCGAGGGCGTATCCGCCGGTGGCCAGCAGCAGGAGTGTCTGGGCCGTGCGTACGACCGGGCCGTGACCGAGGATCCGCCAGGTCAGCAGGAGCCCGGCGGCGAGCAGGACGGCGGTGGCCAGTGTCGCGGTGTTCATCAGTGGGTGCCACGGTGAGCAGACGTAGCGGGGGCGGGTGGTGTCCCAGATGCCGCAGTGGGCGTTGCCGAGGTCGCTGATGTTGTGGGTGGCCCAGCTGTAGGCGGGCTCGCGCCACCGCAGCCCGGTGATCAGGCTGGCGACGAGGAAGATGGGCGCGGCCGCGACCCAGCACAGTGCGCCGACCCGGCCGGTGCGGTTGAGGTTCATGTCACGAGCAGACCAGTGCGACGGTTGTGGGCGCACTACCAGCAGATG
Source organism: Micromonospora saelicesensis (assembly GCF_900091575.1). Classification (GTDB taxonomy): domain Bacteria; phylum Actinomycetota; class Actinomycetes; order Mycobacteriales; family Micromonosporaceae; genus Micromonospora; species Micromonospora saelicesensis. The sequence continues at coordinate 607,734 of NZ_FMCR01000004.1, read as the reverse complement.
GCCGGTTCGGGGTAGGGGTAGCTGTACCCGAAGGCTCGGCGTGGGCGGACGCACCGGGCGGGGCGAGGTCGGTCCCAGCGGATAGGCTGAGCGGCGGTCGAGCAGACGAGTGCGAGAAGGAGCCATCCCGTGCGCCCAGGTGGACAGCCGAACATGCAGCAGATGCTGAAGCAGGCGCAGAAGATGCAGCAGCAGATCGCCGCCGCCCAGGCCGAGCTGGCCGAGGCCGAGCTGACCGGCACCGCCGGCGGCGGGCTGGTCACCGCGACCGTCTCCGGCTCCGGTGAGTTGAAGGCCATCAAGATCGACCCGAAGGCCGTCGACCCGGACGACGTGGAGACGCTGGAGGATCTGGTCGTCGCGGCCGTGCACAACGCCGCCGAGGCGGCCCGGGAGCTGACCGAGCGCAAGATGGGCCCGGTCGCCGGCGGCATGGGCGGCCTCGGCCTGCCCGGTTTCTGAGCCGGCAGATGTACGAAGGTGCCATCCAGGATCTGATCGACGAGCTGGGTCGGCTGCCGGGCGTGGGCCCGAAGAGCGCTCAGCGGATCGCGTTCCACGTCCTCTCGGCGGATCCGGCCGACGTCAACCGGCTGGCCGGCGCGCTGCGCAAGGTCAAGGAGCTGGTGCGGTTCTGCACGACCTGTTACAACGTGGCCGAGTCCGAGCAGTGCCGGATCTGCCGCGACCAGCGTCGCACCGACGAGGTGCTGTGCGTGGTCGAGGAGCCCAAGGACGTGGTGGCCATCGAGCGGACGGGTGAGTTCCGCGGTCGCTACCACGTGCTGGGTGGCGCGATCAATCCGCTGGAGGGGATCGGCCCGGACAACCTACGCATCCGGGAGCTGATGATCCGGCTCGGTGGCGGCGGGGTGCGGGAGCTGATCCTGGCCACGGATCCGAACACCGAGGGTGAGGCGACCGCCACCTACCTGGCGTTGATGGTGAAGCCGATGGGCATCTCGGTGACCCGGCTGGCTAGCGGGCTGCCGGTCGGTGGCGATCTGGAGTACGCCGACGAGATCACCCTTGGTCGGGCCTTCGAGGGGCGCCGCGCGGTCTGATCCCCCTGACGAACGGCCGGTGGCCGGCACCCGTGCGGGTGCCGGCCACCGCTGCGTCTCTGCCCGGAAATGATCTGACACCTGTGCCCTCATCGGGGCTGTTCGACGTAACAGTTTGGCATCGCGGGTGCTGATTGATCGGTTTTTGCCGCTGTTTACCTAAGAATCGAATGTCAAGCGGCGGTTGAGGCACGATCCGATACCAACCGTCCACTCAGCGGTTTCCGGGTGGACGCATCGGGAGCTATGGTCACCGCCATCGGTGACCCCTGTCACCACGTTGTCCGTACCCCCAAGGACGAGGTGAAGCACACATGCGTGCACCCAGGCCGAAGGTCGCGATCGCGGCCATCGCGGTCGCGGCCCTCGCGGTAGCAGGCTGCGCCGAGAGCAACCGCGACGACGACAAATCCGGTGGTAGCAAGAAGGACACCCTCGTCTTCGGCGTCGCCGGAGACCCGAAGGTGCTCGACCCGAGCTTCGCCAGCGACGGTGAGTCGCTGCGCGTGGCGCGTCAGGTCTTCGAGACCCTGGTCCGACCGGAGGAGGGTGGCACGAAGGTCACCCCCGGCCTGGCCGAGTCCTGGACCCCGGACGCCGCGGGCACCACCTGGACCTTCAAGCTCCGCTCGGGCGTGAAGTTCCACGACGGCACCGACTTCAACGCCGAGGCCGTCTGCGTCAACTTCAACCGCTGGTACAACGCCAAGGGCCTCATGCAGAGCCCGGACGTGACCGCGTACTGGCAGGACGTCATGGGTGGCTTCGCGAAGAACGAGAGCGAAGACCTGCCGGCGAGCCTCTTCAAGTCGTGCGCCGCCAAGGACGCCACCACTGTGGACCTGGCGTTCACCCGGGTCTCCAGCAAGATCCCGGCCGCGCTGATGCTCCCCTCGTTCTCCATCCACAGCCCGAAGGCGCTGCAGGAGTTCGACGCGAGCAACGTCGCGGGCACCGCCGAGGACATCAAGTACCCGGCGTACGCGACGGCGCACCCGACCGGCACCGGCCCGTTCAAGTTCAAGGCCTGGGACGTCGCCAACAAGACGCTGACCCTGGAGCGCAACGAGGACTACTCGGGCGCCAAGGCCAAGCTGAAGACCCTCATCTTCAAGACGATCTCGGATGAGAACGCCCGCAAGCAGGCGCTGCGCTCCGGTGACATCCAGGGCTACGACCTGGTTGGCCCGGCCGACGTCGAGCCGCTGAAGAGCGAGGGCTTCAACATGCTCACGCGCCCGGCGTTCAACGTGCTCTACCTGGCGATGAACCAGAAGGGCAACCCGAAGCTCGCCGACGTCCGCGTCCGGCAGGCCATCGCCTACGCCCTGAACCGTCAGCAGCTGGTCACCTCCAAGCTGCCGCCGGGTGCCAAGGTCGCCGACAACTTCATGCCGGACACCGTCGAGGGCTGGAACGGTGACGTTCCCAAGTACACCTACGACCCGGCCAAGGCGAAGGCGCTGCTGGCCGAGGCCGGCGCGTCGAACCTGACGCTGAAGTTCCACTACCCGACCGAGGTCACCCGGCCGTACATGCCGAACCCGAAGGACATCTTCGAGTTGCTCTCGGCGGACCTGAAGGCCGTTGGCATCACCGTCGAGGCGATCCCGCTGAAGTGGAGCCCGGACTACCTGAACGCCACCACCTCGGGCAGCAAGCACGACATCCACTTCCTGGGCTGGACCGGTGACTACGGCGACGCCTACAACTTCATCGGCACCTTCTTCGACCGGCCGAAGGACGAGTGGGGCTTCAACAACAAGGCCCTGTTCGACCAGTTCAAGGACGCGGACACCACCGCGGACATCGCGGCCCGGACCGAGAAGTACAAGGCCCTGAACAAGTCCGTGATGGAGTTCCTGCCCGGTGTGCCGATCTCGCACTCGCCGCCGGCGATCGTGTTCGGCAAGGACGTGACCGGCGTCAAGGCGAGCCCGCTCACCGACGAGCGCTTCGCCACCGCCGAGTTCAAGTAAGTCCTGATCTGACGCAGCAAGGAACGCGGGCGGGCGCTGTCGCACAGCGCCCGCCCGCAACCCTCCGCACCCCTTCGAGGCCGCCGTGTTCCGGTTCATCGTCAGGCGCCTGCTTCAGCTGATACCCACGCTGTTCGGGCTCTCCCTTCTGCTCTTCATCTGGCTCCGCCGGCTCCCCGGCGGCCCCGAGACCGCCATCCTCGGCGAGCGCGGCACGCCCGAGATGCGTGCCGCCATCCGCCGCAACATGGGGCTCGACGAGCCCATCCTGGTGCAGTACGGCCGGTTCGTCCGGCGGATGATCAAGCTCGACCTGGGCACGTCGACCTCCACCAAGCGGGCGGTCACCACGGAGTTCATCGAGCGCTTCCCCGGCACCGTCGAGCTGACCATCACCGCGATGATCATCGCGATCGGCATCGGCATCCCGCTGGGCTACCTGGCCGCCCGTCGTCGCGGCCGTTTCCTGGACCACGCGTCAGTGGGCGGTTCGCTGATCGGCATCTGCATCCCGGTCTTCTTCCTGGGCTACGTACTCAAGGCGATCTTCTCGGAGAACCTGCACTGGTTCCCGTCCAGCGGCCGGCAGGACCCGACGCTTGAGGCGACCCGGGTCACCAATTTCTTCGTCCTCGATGGCCTGATGACCCGCGAGTGGGACGCCGCCGCCGACGCGCTCTGGCATCTGGTGCTGCCCGCCATCGCGCTGGCCAGCATCCCGCTGGCGATCATCGTCCGGATCACCCGGGCGAGCGTGCTGGAGGTGCTCAACGAGGACTTCGTCCGCACCGCCGAGGCGAAGGGCCTGACCGAGCAGACGGTCCGTCGCCGGCACGTACTGCGCAACGCGATGCTGCCGGTCGCCACCTCGATCGGTCTGCTCGCGGGCGGCCTGCTCTCCGGCGCGGTGCTGACCGAGACCGTCTTCGCCTTCAGTGGCATTGGAGCGTTCGTCGCCGAGGCCATCGGCCAGCGCGACTATCCGGTGCTGATGGGCTTCATTCTGATCATCGCGGTGGTGTACGTGCTGGTGAACCTCCTGGTCGACCTCTCCTACAGCTTCATCGACCCGAGGGTGAGGGTGCGATGACACTCAGCCCGGGCAAGAAGCGCGAGAAGATCGACCGGCTCTCCGAGTTGGCCGCCCGTGACGACGAACGCGGCGTCAGCCTCTGGCAGGAGGCGTTCCGCCGGCTGCGCGGCAACCCGGCAGCGATCGTCGGCGCCGTCATCCTGGCGCTCTTCGTGCTGGTCGCGGTGGTCGGACCGTTCCTCGTGCCGTACGCGGCGACGGACACGATCGGTATTCGGGAAGGGCTGATCAAGCCCGGTGTCATCCCCGGCCCGAACGGCGACCACTGGTTCGGCTACGACCATCAGGGCCGTGACGAGTTCAGCCGGATGATCGTGGGTGCCCGCCAGACCCTGCTGGTCGGCGTGGTCTCCACCCTGATCGGTCTGGCGATCGGCGCACTGATCGGTGGCGTCTCCGGTGCTGCGGCCGGCCTCGGTGGCCGGTGGGGGCGGTGGATCGACACCACCCTGATGCGCTTCATCGACATGCTGCTGGCGATGCCGAGCCTGCTGCTGGCGGTGAGCATCGCCGCCCTGCTCGGGGCCAGCCTGACCACCGTGATGATCGCGGTCGGCGTGGTCTCGGTGCCGGTGTTCGCCCGGCTGCTGCGCGGCTCGATGATCTCCCAGGCCAACAGCGACTACGTGCTGGCGGCGACCTCGCTCGGCGTCAAGAAGTCGAAGATCGCGCTGACCCACGTGGTGCCGAACTCGCTCGCCCCGGTGATCGTGCAGGCCACGCTGACCCTGGCCACCGCGATCATCGAGGCCGCGGCGCTCTCCTTCCTCGGCCTCGGCAACCCGGACACCGCCGTACCGGAGTGGGGGGTCATGCTCGCCGACGCGCAGCAGTACCTCGGCATCCGGCCGTCACTGGCGATCTACCCGGCCGTCGCGATCATCATCACCGCGCTCGGCTTCACCCTGCTGGGTGAGGCGATGCGTGAGGCCCTCGACCCGAAGCTGCGGAAGTAGGCCCGGCAATGGCACTGCTCGAAGTTGAAGATCTCTCCGTCACGTTCGCGCGCCGCGGCCAGCGGGCCGTGCACGCGGTCGACGGGGTGTCCTTCTCGGTCGACGCCGGTGAGGTGGTCGGCCTGGTCGGCGAGTCCGGCTGTGGCAAGAGCGTCACCTCGCTCGCGATCATGGGTCTGCTGCCCAAGCAGCCCGGCCTGCGGGTCGGCGGCAAGGCCGTCTTCGACGGCACGGACCTGCTCCAGCTCGACGACCGGTCGCGGCGGGACATCCGGGGCCGGGACATCGCGATGATCTTCCAGGACCCGCTCTCCTCGTTGAACCCGGTGATCCCGATCGGGTTGCAGGTGACCGAGGTGCTCGCCCGGCACCGGGGGATGAAGGGCGAGACCGCGGCGAAGGAGGCGGCGGCGCTGCTGGACCGGGTCGGCATCCCGGACCCGAAGCGGCGGCTCAAGGAGTATCCGCACCAGCTCTCCGGTGGGATGCGCCAGCGTGCGCTCATCGCGATGGCGGTGGCCTGCCAGCCTCGGCTGCTGATCGCCGACGAGCCGACCACCGCGCTGGACGTCACCATCCAGGCCCAGATCCTGGAGCTGCTCAAGGAACTGGTCCGGGACTCCGGCACCGCACTGTTGATGATCACGCACGATCTCGGTGTGGTGGCCGGCATGGTCGACACCGTCAACGTGCTCTACGGCGGCCGGGTGGTGGAGACGGCCCGCCGTCGTCCGCTGTTCCGCCAGCCGCGTCACCCGTACACAGTGGGTCTGCTCGGCTCGGTGCCGCGCCTTGACGCCGGGCGGGGCGAGAAGCTCAACCCGATCCCCGGTTCGGTCCGCGACCTGCTGCCCTGGCCGGACGGATGCGCCTTCGCCCCGCGCTGCGCCCGTCGGATCGACGAGTGTGTGGGTGAGCCGCCGGAGCTGGTGCACGCGCACGACGGACGGAGCTACCGGTGCGTCAACCCGGAGCCGCTGCCGGGCATGGTGCCCGCCCCGCGCGAGGAGGAATCAGCGTGAGTGAGAACGACGTCCTCGTCGAGGTGCGCGACCTGAAGGTGCACTTCCCGATCAAACGGGGGGTGCTCTTCGACCGGGTGGTCGGCCAGGTGAAGGCCGTCGACGGGGTCGACCTGAGCATCGCGCGGGGCAAGACGTACGGCCTGGTGGGTGAGTCCGGTTGCGGTAAGTCCACGTTGGGCCGGGCGCTGCTCCAGCTCACCCCGCCGACCGCCGGTGAGGTCAGCTTCGACGGCGTCGAGCTGACGACGCTGCCGCCCGGCAAGCTGCGCAGCATGCGTCGCCGGATGCAGATGATCTTCCAGGACCCGATGTCCAGCCTCGACCCCCGGCAGAACGTCGAATCGATCCTGACCGAGGGCCTGCAGACCCACGGGATCGGCACCGACCGCACCGACCGTCGACGGATCATCGGCGAAACCCTGGACGCGGTCGGGCTGCCGCGCTGGGCGCTGTCCCGCTACCCGCACGAGTTCTCCGGCGGGCAGCGGCAGCGCATCGGCATCGCCCGCGCGCTGGTGCTCGGGCCGGAGCTGATCGTCGCCGACGAGCCGGTCTCGGCGCTCGACGTGTCGATCCAGGCCCAGGTGGTCAACCTGCTGGACGAACTCCAGGACAGCCTGGGGCTGACCTACCTGGTGATCGCGCACGACCTCGCGGTGGTGCGGCACATCTCCGACACGGTCGGCGTCATGTACCTGGGCGCGCTGGTCGAGGAGGCGCCGAGCGACAGGCTCTACAACGAGCCGCTGCACCCGTACACCCGGGCGCTGATGTCGGCGGTGCCGGTGCCGGACCCGGACGTGGAGGACCGCCGGGAGCGGATCCTGCTCGCCGGTGACCTGCCGTCGCCGGCCAACCCGCCGTCCGGCTGCCGCTTCCACACCCGCTGCCCGTGGGCGCAGCCCACCCGCTGCGCCGACGAGCGACCGGTGCTGCGGGACATCGGCGCCAGCCGGGTGGCCTGCCACTGGGCCGAGCAGATCGCCAGCGGCGAACTGCGCCCGCACGGGGTCAGCGCGCAGATCGTCCGACCCGAGGGCGAGGGGGACGCGCCGGGCGTGGTCTCCGCGCCCACCGAGCCCGGCTCGTACGTCTGAGACTGGACGCGGTGCCGGCGCTGGTCAGCCCTCGGGGCGGTTCAGCAGCCCCACGGCGACGCCGTGCACCGCGTCCAGCCCAGCCGGGTCGGCCAGCGTGACCGACGTGCCGGTCACCGCGTACCACTCGTCCGCGTCCTTGTACTGCACCCGCAGTGTCACCTTGCCGTCCGCGTACTCGGTGCGCAGCGTCAGGTCACCGGTGACGACGCCGACCTCGTCGGTCATCACGCCGCCGGGGCCGGGCACGATGTCGGTGGTGCGGGCCTGCGGGCCGGCCGCCCCGCCCGAATCCGCGACCATGCCGGCACCCGGTACGGCGGCGGGGGTCTCGGCGGTGCCGTCGGCGGTCATGCCGGCGGCGGACGGGCCGCTCTCCCCGGCGGCGCTCACGAATCGCTCCCCACTGAACAGCCCTCCAACATGTCGGTCAGGGCGGCCTTCTCGGCGGTGGTCACCGTCAGCCGCCAGTAGTGCTTGACCGTCACCCAGTCCTGGGCGTATTTGCACCAGTAAGACCGGTTTGCCGGCTTCCACTGCGACGGGTCCTGGTCACCCTTTGCCCGGTTCGACGAGGCGGAAACCGCGAAGAGCTGCGGACGGGTGGTGTCGTTGGCGAAATCCCCGCGCTTCGCGTTGTCCCACTCGTCGGCACCCGAGCGCCACGCATTGGCCAACGGCACCATGTGGTCGATGTCCACGTCGGAGGGATCCGAGAAGCTGCGACCGTCGTACACGCTCTCCCAGCGCCCACCGACCACGTTGCAGCCGGAGAGCTTCACGTCCTTGCCGTCGCGCTGGAGGATGCTGTCCCGGATATCGCAGTTCTTGCCGGTGTCCCGCCAGTGCGGGAAACGCTCCCGGCTGTAGCCCTTCATCGAGCCGGCGGTAGCGACGGTGAGCTGACTCAACTGCTCCGCGGCGTTGCCGCCGTCGCTCGACGGCGGTGTGGTCGGCTCATCCTGCGGGACACAACCGACCACGCCGAGCGCCAGCGCCGCGGTGAGCGCGGCCACCGCCGCTCGCGGTCCTGATCTGGTACGCACAGACGACACCTCTCCAGCTTGGGGGCTCCCGGCGATTGCGCACAGTACCCGGGCACGGTTTCGGCGTTTCGTGGCGTCTCCCACATGATGCAAGGCAGATTGGTGGGATGACCGCACCCGTACCGGCGACCGCCCTCCGGATGGGCACCACCGCCGGCCGGGGCACGCTGCTCGCCGCCGTACTCGCCTCTGGCATGGTCTTCCTCGACAGCACCGTCGTCAACGTGGCGCTGCCGAAACTCGGGCAGGACCTCGGCGCGAACGTGGCCGATCTCCAGTGGACCATCAACGGCTATCTGCTGATGCTGGCGGCGTTCGTGCTGCTCGGCGGCGCGCTCGGCGACCGCTTCGGTCGGCGACGCATCTTCCTCATCGGCGTGGTCTGGTTCACCGCCGCCTCCGTGCTCTGCGGGCTGGCCCAGGACACCGGCATGCTGATCGCGGCCCGATTCCTCCAGGGCGCCGGTGGCGCGTTGCTCACACCCGGGTCGCTGTCGGTGCTCCAGGCAAGCTTCCATCCGGACGACCGGGGCCGGGCGATCGGCGCCTGGGCTGGGCTGTCCGGGGTGTCCACAGCGCTGGGCCCGTTCATCGGGGGCTGGCTGATCGACGCGCTCTCCTGGCGCTGGATCTTCTTCCTCAACCTGCCGATCGCCGTGCTGGTGCTGCTGGCCGCCCTGCGCTGGGTGCCGGAGAGCCGGGACGAGAGCGCCTCCCGCACCGAGGGACGGGATCGGACCCGACGACGGTTCGACGTCGCCGGAGCCCTGCTCGGAGCGCTCGCGCTCGCCGGCGTCACCTACGCGCTGATCGACGCGCCGGCCCGCGGGTTCGACTCCGCCGAGGTGCTGACCGCAGCCGTGATCGGGGTGCTCGCCGCGGTGGCCTTCGTCCTGCTGGAACGGCGGCGTGGCGACGCGGCGATGCTGCCCACCGGGCTGTTCAGCAGCCGACTCTTCTCGGTGCTGAACCTCTTCACAGTCGTCGTCTACGCGGCACTCGGCGGCTTCACCTTCTTCTTCGCCGTCTACCTGCAGAACGTGGTCGGCTGGTCGGCCTTCCGCACCGGCATCGCGTTGCTGCCGATGACCCTGCTGCTGTTGGTCGGCTCCGCGCGCGCCGGTGCGCTGTCCGCCCGGATCGGCCCACGGCTGCCGCTCGCCATCGGACCGGTGGTCGCCGCGGTCGGCCTGCTGCTGCTGCGCGGCGTCGGACCGGGCGCGTCGTACTGGCGGGACGTGCTGCCCGGGGTGCTGCTCTTCGGCATCGGGTTGACCCTGGTGGTGGCACCGCTGACCGCGTCGGTGCTGGCCGCCGTGCAGGACCGGTTCTCCGGGGTGGCCAGCGGGTTCAACAACGCCGCGTCCCGCGCCGGCGGCCTGCTCGCGGTGGCGGCGCTGCCGCTGCTCGTCGGGCTTTCCGGCGGTGGGTACGAGCAGAAGGCCGAGCTGACCGACGCGTTCCGGGGCGCGATGGAGTGGTGTGCCGGGCTGCTCGTGGCCGGCGCGCTGCTGGCCCTGGTGCTGGTGCACCGACCGCCCCGGAAAGCCCCGCCGTCCCAGCCCTGCCATTCACTGCCCGCCGCGACACCCCCGAAGTAGGAACCCACTTCGGGGGTGTCGCGCCCAGGTCAGCGGCGGGCGCGGTTGACGGCGCTGGTGACCGCCTTGATCGACGCGGTGACGATGTTGGCGTCGGTGCCGACACCCCAGACCGTCCTGCCGTCCACCTCACACTCCACGTACGCGGCGGCCTGCGCGTCACCACCGGAGGAGAGCGCGTGCTCGTGGTAGTCGAGCACCCGTACGCCGACCCCGACCGACTGGAGCGCGTTGACGTACGCGTCGATCGGGCCGTTGCCGACCGCGGCGAGCGAGCGCTGCTCGCCGCCCACACCGACCTGGGCCTCGATCTCGACCTTGCCGTCCGCCGTGCCGATCGTGTAGCCGGCCAGCCGGACCGCCGGGTCGGGCTGGTGGTCGAGCAGGTAGTGCGTCGCGAAGATCTCCCACATGGCGGTCGGGTCGACCTCGCCGCCGTCGTGGTCGGTGACCTGCTGCACCACCCCGGAGAACTCGATCTGGAGCCGGCGCGGCAGGTCCAGTTGGTGCTCGCTCTTCATGATGTACGCGACGCCGCCCTTGCCGGACTGCGAGTTGACCCGGATGACCGCCTCGTAGGTGCGGCCCAGGTCCTTCGGGTCGATCGGCAGGTACGGCACCGCCCAGGTGTGCTCGTCCACCGGTACGCCGGCCGTCTTCGCGTCGGCGACGAGGGCGTCGAAGCCCTTCTTGATCGCGTCCTGGTGGGAGCCGGAGAAGGCGGTGTAGACCAGGTCGCCCGCGTACGGGTGGCGCTCGTGCACCGGCAGCTGGTTGCAGTACTCGACGGCTCGCCGGATCTCGTCGATGTTCGAGAAGTCGATCATCGGGTCGATGCCCTGGGAGAAGATGTTGAGCCCCAGGGTCACCAGGTCGACGTTGCCGGTGCGCTCACCGTTGCCGAACAGGCAGCCCTCGATGCGGTCCGCGCCGGCGAGCAGGCCCAGCTCGGCGGCGGCCACGCCGGTGCCCCGGTCGTTGTGCGGGTGCAGGCTCAGCACCACGCTGTCCCGGCGCGGCAGGTGCCGGTGCATCCACTCGATCGAGTCGGCGTACACGTTGGGGGTGGCCATCTCGACGGTGGCCGGCAGGTTGATGATCAGCGGCCGGTCCGGGGTCGGGTCGATCACGTCGATCACCCGGGAGCAGACCTCCAGCGCGTACTCCAGCTCGGTGCCCGTGTACGACTCCGGCGAGTACTCGTAGAAGATCTCCGTGTCCGGGGTGTGGATCTCGGCGTACTTCTGGCAGAGCCGCGCCCCGGTGGTGGCGATGTCGGCGATGCCGTCCCGGTCCAGGCCGAAGACCACTCGCCGCTGGAGGGTGGAGGTCGAGTTGTAGAAGTGCACGATGGCCCGCTTCGCGCCGCGCAGCGACTCGAACGTCCGGTCGATCAGGTGCTCCCGGCACTGCGTGAGCACCTGGATGGTGACGTCGTCCGGGATCATGTCGTCTTCGATGAGCTGGCGGACGAAGTCGAAGTCGGTCTGGCTGGCCGACGGGAAGCCGACCTCGATCTCCTTGTAGCCCATCTGGACCAGCAGCTGGAACATCCGGCGCTTGCGCTCGGGCGACATCGGGTCGATCAGGGCCTGGTTGCCGTCGCGGAGATCCACGGCGCACCAGCGGGGTGCGGCCTCTACGGTGCGGGTGGGCCAGGTGCGGTCGGGCAGTTCGACCCGGAACTGCTCCCGGTACGGCTGGTAACGGTGGTACGGCATCCGGCTCGGGCGTTGCCGGGCGATCGGATCGGTTTCAGCGTCGGTGACAGGTTGAGCCATCTCAGAGTGCTCCCTGGAACATGTGGCGTCAGCAGATCGGAAGGTGTCGGCGAGATGCCGGGCGACGGTGCGCGGCGGTGCCGAGAAGAAGTTCGGATGTGCTGGACGGCGCGATGCGACTCCGCGACGAGGTGCCGGCCGGTCAGGCCTCGTCGCGGCGGCTAAGGAGGAGAAGCGCCTGCCACATGACCAGGTCACCCTACGTGATGGAACGGGGGGTGGAAAGACAGGTCCGGACTATGGGACCGGCGTCATGGCCGGCTCTGCGGCCTCGGCACCCAGCCTCGGCGTCCGTTGCGCCCAGGCCACCGCGGGCACGATCGCCACCGCTACCAGCACGAAGATCGCTGCCGTCGGTAACCAACCCCACCCGCCGGTGGTCACCCCGAGCGCGGTCAGCCCCGCCGGCGCGATCAGGTACTGGACCTGCACGCCGAGTCCGAGCGCCCCCACGTACGCACCGCGCTGGTCGGCCGGCGGCAGGGTGGCGGTGAGCCCCCAACTGCCCGCCGACTCGATCAGCTCGGCCAGGATCAGCAACATGGCGGCGGCCACCAGCACCACGACGGTCAGCAGGCCCCGGGTGACCCCGGAGATCGGCAGGACCAGGCAGAACAGGGCGATCAGCAGCCCGCCCCGGCGGGAGGCCCGGGCCGCGCCCGCCGCGGTGTCCGCGCCCCGGCTGACGCGCACCTGGAGCAGCACGATCAGGACGGTGTTGAGCAGCACCAGTCCGGCGATCATCGTCTTCGGGGCGTCGGTGTGGGTGAGGATCCACAGCGGCATGACCGTCAGGTAGAGCACCCCGTGCGCGGTGAGCAGCCCGGACACCAGGGACACCGCCATGAACGGCCGGTCCCGCAGCACGGCGAGCCGACTCATCGGCTCCGCCGGTCGGGCCACCTGCGGCAGCCGGGGCAGTCGCCGCACGAAGAGGGCCGTCACGAGGAAGACCGTCGAGATGAACCAGACCATTCCCCGGTACGCGGTGATCGTGTCCACCGCCAGCACCAGGCCGCTGATCACCGCGCCGAGCCCGAAGCCGACGTTCAGCGACGAGCGCTGGTACGCCATCGCCGTGACCCGTTCGGCCGGCGGGAGCGCGTTGATCGAGTAGACCTGCCGGGCCACGCCGACAGCGGCGTCCACGGCGGCCAGCGCCACCACCACGGCGAGGAACCCCGCGAAGCCGCGCACGAACGGGTAGGTCGCGAACAGTGCCGCGTTGAGCACCAGGCCCACCACCCAGACCCGCTGCGGCCCGTACCGGTCGGTGAGCCCACCCAGCGGCACCGTGCCCAGCAGCGACACCCCCGCCGCGACGGACAGCCCCAACCCGACCTGGGCGGCGCTGAGCCCGAGTGCCCGGGTGAAGAAGACGGCGCTGCCGGCGTGGAACAGACCGCTGCCGACGGCGTAGACCATGGCCTGCACGGCCAGGGCGCGGGTCAGCCCGGCCGGCGGTACGACGTCTCGAACGGCGGTACGGATGGTTTCTCTGGTCCCCATGTCCGGGGAGTGAAGCGGGCCCCCATCGGTCCGGTCGAGTCTTTTAGGCTGGACCGAATCCTGTTCCTGGGGGGCGTGTGTCCGAGTTGCGGTTCAGCCTGGCCGACGTGGCGGGAGTGCGGCTCGCCGTGTCACCGGCCAACGAGACGGTCATGAGCATGTGGGCGCTGGCCAACCCGATCCGCTACGCGGTGCACCTGCCCTGGATCGACCGGGCCCGGGTGACGTTGCGTCGTCCCGAGGTGGCCGACCGGGTCCGACCTCTGGTGGGGTTGGTCGTGCCGGGTCGCTGGCTGCCCGACTTCCTCACCCCGGCGGCCCGACCGAACGTGGAGATGGCCGAGCAGCTCGACCAGATCGCCGCGACGCCGCCGGCCGTGGTGGTCCAGGACCTGCTGTCGACCACCTGGCAGAAACCGCTGAGCCCGTTCGGGCGGGCGCTGCTCGCCGACCCCGGCGGGCTGCTGCCGCAGGTCGTCGACGCGGTGCGGGTCTGGTACGACGAGGCGATCGCCCCGGACTGGCCGCGGATGCGGGCGCTGCTCGACGCCGACGTGGCGTACCGGGCCGCGCAGCTCGCCGAGAGCGGTGCCGGTCGGTTCTTCGAGCAGCTCCACCCGAGCCTGCGCTGGCACGGCGACAGGGTGATCAGCGACGACACGTTCGAGCGGGACTTCGACCTCCGCGGTCGTGGGCTGGCGCTGAACCCGACGGTGTTCACCGAGCAGCACGTGCTGTGGAACCTGCTGGAGGATTCGCTGCCGGCCGGCGCGTACCCGGTCCGTGCCGTCGGGACGCTCTGGGAGGCGGCCGCGCCGCCGTCCGGCGACCCACTGGCACGGGTGATCGGGCCGGGCCGGACCGCGCTGCTGTACCTGCTCGAGACGGCGCTGACCACCACCGACCTGGCCCGACTCACCGGCATGTCCGCCGGGAACGTCTCCCAGCACCTGGCCGCGCTGCACGGCGCCGGCCTGGTGTCCCGGTCCCGCGAGGGTCGGCACGTGCGCTATCGCAACACCGATGCCGCGGCGGTCCTCGTCCGGGCCAGCCGGGGCGGGTGAGCCCGCTCAGCGCAGCAGCAGCTCGGCGACCGGACGGCGGCGACGCAGGCTGGTCTCCCGGGCCCGCAGCTCGGCCGGAAGGGCGAACGGGTCCCCGAGTCGGCCGACGGCGGCGACCACCAACGGGCGGACGCCGCCGGGCAGGTCGAGTTCGGTGGAGAGGCCGGCCCGGTCGAACCGGGTGAGCTGGTGCACGTGCAGGCCGAGCGCGGTGGCCTGCACTGTCAGGTGGGCGACCGCCTGTCCCAGGTCGTACGCGGCCCGCTCGGTGTCGAGGCCGGTGTGGGCGCCGACCACCAGGGTCGCTGCGTGCCGGATCCAGATCTGGTCGTCGACCGGGAGGCTGATCAGGATCCGTTTCCAGGTCTCGTCGTCGCGGTGGCCGAGGGCGAACCGCCAGGGCTGCCCGTTCTCCGTCGACGGGGCCCAGCGCGCGGCCTCCAGCAGCGAGGCGGACTCCTCCGGGGTCAGCTCGGCGCTCGGGTCGAAAGCTCGCGGACTCCAGCGGTAGGCGAGCAGCGGGGTGAGGTCGGCCATACACCGGATCGTCCTGTATGGGCGATTCGCTCCTCAGAACAGGGTGGCTAAATGTGGGCAAGAGCACCCGTAACGGGACGAAGATCAGGGCGTTCCCGCGCTCGGGCTCTCCGACGGGTCAGGGGTCGGCGGCGCCGCGGTGTCGAGCGGCTCCCGGTCGATCACCACCGGGCCGGCCAGCTGCACGGTGGCCGGTGCCGGGCCGGGTGCACCGGCCAGCCGCAGCGTCCCGCCCCCGGTCCGGACGCCGGTCGGTGTGCCGTCCTGGTCGTAGCAGTAGATGCCCACATCCAGCGGGGCGTTGAGCGACGCCGAGGTGGAATCCACCGAGTAGCAGGTGCCGGTGAGACCCTCGGGCGCGTTGGCCGGGGCGACCGCCAACGGCGCGCGTCGGTCGGTGAGCACGTTCAGCCAGTCGGTGAGCAGGTGCTGGACCCGGGGGTCCGACCGGCGTGGGATCGCGTCGTCGCGATCACCCAGGCGTACGCAACTCGCCGACCCGGTATGACCGGCCGACGGCAGGGCACACTGGAACAGCCCGTCGGCCGTGCTGGCCATCGAGACATCGGCGGTGCCACCCAGGGCGCCCCCCGGCACATCCACCCGCCAGCTGCCGTCGTTCGCGCTGGTGAACACGATGGTGCGATCCGGTTTACCCGCCTGGCTGTAGACGTACTGGGCCACCAGGTGACGGTCCTGAGCCGCCGCGGCAAGCGCGGCCAGCTCATCCCGTGCGGCGTCCACCTCGACCGGCCCCGGATCGACGGGCGGCGGAGTCGGAGGCTGCTCACTGGTGCAGGCGACCAGGAGGGCTGGCAGGGCGAGGACGAGCGGCCCGAGCACGCGGCCGGCCGAGCGGATGAGGACGGGCACCGGCCCATTCTGGTGGGTGCGGGCGGTAGGTGGGTGCCGGCGCGTACCCGGCTCGTTCCGGCGTGTCGGGCGAGGCGTCCCGGCGTACCCGTCCGACCTGGTGGGACCGGCCTGGCCGGTCCCGGCCGGGCCGGATGGTGGGATCACCTGACCCGGCTTCGTTATCCGCCGGATACCCTCATGGGGTCTGACACGCGCCGCCGGCCCCGGTTCCGGCGGCGTCGGCACGCTCAGGGTCGCTGGGAGGGAGTGCACCGTCGTGGCACTCGTGGTGCAGAAGTACGGCGGGTCCTCCGTCGCCAACGCCGAGCGGATCAAGCGGGTGGCCGAGCGCATCGTCGCCGCCCGCAAGGCCGGCGACGACGTGGTGGTGGTGGTCTCCGCGATGGGTGACACCACCGACGAGCTGCTCGACCTGGCCAACCAGGTCAGCCCGCTGCCGCCGGGCCGCGAGCTGGACATGCTGCTCACCGCCGGGGAGCGGATCTCCATGGCCCTGCTGGCCATGGCCATCCACAACCTGGGGTACGAAGCCCGCTCGTTCACCGGTTCGCAGGCCGGCGTGATCACCACCTCGGTGCACGGCCGCGCCCGGATCATCGACGTCACCCCAGGGCGGCTCAAGGGCGCGCTCGACGAGGGTTCGGTGGTCATCGTGGCCGGCTTCCAGGGCGTCTCGCAGGACACCAAGGACGTCACCACGCTGGGCCGCGGTGGTTCGGACACCACGGCCGTGGCGCTCGCCGCCGCCCTGCACGCCGACGTCTGCGAGATCTACACCGACGTGGACGGCATCTTCACCGCCGACCCGCGGATCGTGCCCAACGCCCGACACATCCAGCACATCACCTACGAGGAGATGTTGGAGCTGGCCGCGTGCGGCGCGAAGGTGCTGCACCTGCGTAGCGTGGAGTACGCCCGGCGGGCGGGGTTGCCGATCCACGTCCGTTCGTCATACTCGACCAACACCGGCACGATGGTCACCGGATCGATGGAGGACCTTTCCGTGGAGCAGGCACTGATCACCGGGGTCGCGCACGACCGCAGCGAGGCCAAGATCACGATCGTCGGGGTGCCCGACGAGCCGGGTGCCGCCGCGCGGATCTTCGACACCGTCGCCGGCGCCGAGATCAACATCGACATGATCGTGCAGAACGTCTCCACCGAGGGCACCGGCCGGACGGACATCTCGTTCACCCTGCCCAAGGCCGACGGCCCCACCGCGATGGCGGCGCTCAGCAAGATCCAGGAGCCGGTCAAGTTCAAGGGCCTGCTCTACGACGACCACGTCGGCAAGGTCTCGCTGATCGGCGCGGGCATGCGCTCGCACCCCGGGGTGGCGGCCGGCTTCTTCGCCGCGCTCGGCGCGGCCGGGGTCAACATCGAGATGATCTCCACCTCCGAGATCCGGGTCTCCGTGGTCTGCCGGGACACCGACCTCGACGCCGCCGTCCGCGCCATCCACGACGCGTTCGAGCTGGGCGGCGACACCGAAGCCGTGGTCTACGCGGGGACGGGTAGGTAGCGCCGATGACGGCGCTGCCCACCCTCGCCGTGGTCGGAGCGACAGGTGCCGTCGGCACCGTGATGTGTGAGCTGCTCACCGGGCGACGCAACGTCTGGGGGGAGATCCGGCTGCTCGCCTCCGAGCGCTCCGTCGGTCGCCGGGTCCGCTGCCGGGGCGAGGAACTCGTCGTCCAGGCGCTGACCCCCGAGGCGTTCGACGGTGTCCAGGTGGCCATGTTCGACGTGCCCGACGAGGTCTCCGCCGAGTGGGCGCCGATCGCCGTCGCCCGGGGCGCGATCGCTGTCGACAACTCCGGCGCGTTCCGGATGGACCGCGACGTCCCGCTGGTCGTTCCGGAGATCAACCCCGAGCAGGTCCGCAACCGGCCCCGGGGCATCATCGCCAACGCCAACTGCACCACCCTCGCGATGATCGTCGCCGTCGCGCCGCTGCACCGCGAGTACGGCCTACGGGAGCTGGTGCTCGCCTCCTACCAGGCGGTCTCCGGAGCCGGTCAGTCCGGCGTCGACATCCTGCACGACCAGCTCACCAAGGTCGCCGGCGATCGGGCGCTCGGCTCGCGCACCGGCGACGTACGCCAGGCGGTCGGCGACGACCTGGGGCCGTTCCCCGCACCCATGGCGCTCAACGTGGTCCCCTGGGCCGGCTCCCCGGCGGACAGCGGCTGGTCATCGGAAGAGATGAAGATCCGCAACGAGTCGCGGAAGATCCTCGGCCTCCCCGACCTCAAGGTCTCCGCCACCTGCGTCCGGGTGCCGGTGGTCACCGCCCACTCGGTCGCGGTGCACGCGGTCTTCGCCACCGAGGTCGACGCCGAGGGTGCTCGCGAGGCGCTGCGCAACGCACCCGGGGTGATCCTGGTCGACGACCCTGCGGCCGGGGAGTTCCCGATGCCGATCGACGCCGTCGGCACCGACCCGTCCTGGGTCGGCCGGATCCGCCGGGCCCTGGACGACCCCCGCGCCCTCGACTTCTTCGTCACCGGCGACAACCTCCGCAAGGGCGCCGCCCTCAACACCGCCCAGATCGCCGAACTCCTGGCCAAAGAACTCCGCACCCCCTGACCCCCGCACCCCCCCGCTGCCGCGATCTTGCAGTTTCTGTGCCGGCATAAGGGGCGAGGGCGACAGAACGACAACCGAAAGTGCAAGATCGGCGGGGACGTGGGGGCGGCTACGCGGCGGAGAGCAGGACGCCGTCTCGGCCTTGGCGTTTTACCGCGTAGAGGGCCTGGTCGGCTCGTTTCAGGGTGCGGTCCGGGGTTTCGCCGGGGCGGGGCAGTGCGACGCCCACGCTGATCGTGCGGCCGATGCGTCGGGCCGCCTCGGTGAGCCGTTCGGCGATGCGGACCGCCTCCTCCGGGCGGCTCACCTCGATCACCGCGACGAACTCGTCGCCGCCGATCCGGTACAACTCGTCGCCGTGCCGCAGCGCCCCCTCCAGCGCCCGGGCCAGCCCGACCAGCACCCGGTCGCCGGCCTGGTGGCCGTACGTGTCGTTCACGGTCTTGAAGCCGTCCACGTCGATCGCCAGCAGAGCCGTACGCCCGGGGGTGGCCGCCGCGATCCGCTGCCCGAACGGGCCGGTGTGCCGCAACCCGGTCAGCGGGTCGGAGCTGGCCTGCTCCCGCAGCCGGGCCAGCGTGCGCAGCCGGTCCACGCTCGTCCAGGCCTGTCCGGCGAGCAACTCCATGAGGCTGACCGTGGTCGGGTCCGGGCGCAGCGCGCGTTCGTCGGCGACCAGCAGCACCCCACCGGCGTCAGTGGGCCCGACCGGCACGGCCACCAGCGTGCGTACCCCTGCCCGGGTCAGCGGGCGGTAGTCCTCGGTCGGGGGATGCCCGGTCTCGCCCAGCGTGTACCCGGCGCCGTAACGGTGGGCCCGCTCGACCATCCGGTCCAGGGCGGCGGGACCCGCCGCGGCCAGCTCGGCGCGAATCCGGGTCTCCAGGTCGCTCGGCGTCGCCGGGGACGGGCCGAGCTGACCGCCGATCAGCAGCAGTGCGGTGGAGAGCGCGGAGACCTCTCGGGCGGCGCGGGCCGCCGCCCCCATCACCTCTCCCTCGGTCGGCGCGGAGGAGAGCGCCGCCGCGTGCCGAAGCAGCTTCTCGCTGCGACTCTCCGCAGGTGGGCCACCGAGTGCGGCGATCCGTGCGCCGAGCCCGTCGGCCAGCCGCTGCGCGGTCTCCCGCCACGGCTCCAGGTCGGTGGGCTCACTCCACTGCAGGTCGAGTACGCCGATCGCCCGTCCCGTCGGGTCCAGCACCGGTACGCACAGCTCGGCCGTCACATCCGGGCGGACCGGCAGGTAGTCCGGGTCCACGGTGACGTCCGGGACGACGGCGGGAGCGCCGGTCGCGTACACCCGGCCGACGATGCCGGTCCGAGCCGGCACGGTGGCGAAGACCTGCCAGGCCCCGGTCGCGGCGACGCAGCGCAGGCGGTCGTGGACCGCGAGCAGCACGGAGATGGTCGCCGGGGTGTGGCGGGACAGCGCGGTGACCGTCCACCGACACGCCTCCGGCGTGCTCGACGCCATCGGCAGGCGGACGGTGACGTCACGGATGACTCGCTGATGATCCACTCGCACGTCGTTCCAGGTAGGGGAGGGGGCTCGGCCGACGCCGAACCGCTCGATCAAGCGTACTCACGGTGGCTGGGACCGGCCGGGCTTCGTACACACGTGCTATCCACAGGCTGTGGACACAGCCTGTGGGCATTGAGGTCGGGGTGTGGGGGTGGCAGCCCCTCGGCGTACGGGCCGCAGGTCAGGCGTGGGCGGCGGCCGGCTCTGGGCGGCCGCGGCGATCGCCCAACCGTCCTGGGCGGTGGTGAGCGGCAGCGCGAGGGGCACACGTTAACCGATGGATCAACTACTATGTGCGTGGGCCCTCGCTATTCGGAACGCACCCTCTGGGCGAAGTGCTTGCGCGCCATTGGTGTCTTCGTTACGGTGAATGTGTCCACATTGGATTATCCCTCTAGTTAGGATCAAAATGCGCGCAACGGGGAAAGCACGTGTTGGAGCCGCACTGTTCGGTGCACTCGCGCTCGGCGGAGTTCAGCTGATTGGTGCCTCGCCCGCACTTGCGGGAGACTTCACGATTCAGGCGACCTGCTATCGGACAGTTTCGGTTGTCGGGGGAGACGTCGGGGTCTCGGGCGAGGACATTCCCTCGGCTGGCAGCACCGCTGCCAGCACGGCTTGCGGTATGGCGCAGGGCGCCAACAGCGCGGCCGTGAAGAAGTTGCAGCAGACCTTGAAGTACTGCTACAACCAGAACATCGCGATCGACAGCGATTTCGGTCCGGCAACCAAGACTGCCCTGAGGAATGCGCAGAGGTCCGAGGGAATTACCGCCGATGGCGTATACGGAACCCAGACGCGGAACACCCTGATTTGGTGGACCGGCACGACGACCTACAACTGCAACAGCATCGAGCTTCCCGTTCGACTGGCCTAGTCGATAAATTCAACTGATTGCCGTCCCGGCGCAAGCAGGCAAGCAATTGTCAGCTTGTGCCGGGACGGCATTGGTGCGTGCCATCAGCGAATTTTCACTGAATCGCCGCAAGGCAGCCGGCGTGTCCGGCGTCGATCGAGTGCGACTCGATCGCCGGAGCGGGCCGGACCCAGCGCCCCGTCCCCCTCAGCGGCCAACTCACCCGCATCGGCGTGTGCCCCCGCGACGCCGCGCCTGCCGCTAGCGTGGAGCCTCCCGGCGCCGAGGAGGCGAGCCCATGCTCATCGCCCAGCTCAGTGACCCGCACCTGACCACCGGCCTGCTCGCCGCCGAACCGGCCGCCGGGTTGCACCGAGCGCTCGGCCGGGTGCTGGCGTTGCGACCCCGACCGGACTGCGTGGTGATCAGCGGCGACCTGGCCGACCACGGCCAGCCCGACGAGTACGTGGCGCTGCGCGAGGTGATCGGCCGTTTCCCGCTTCCGGTGCACCTGACCACCGGCAACCATGACGACCGGGAGTCCCTGCTCGACGCGTTCGGCGGCACGCCGTGGCTCGGCGGCGGCTTCTCGGCCTACTACCACGTCGACCACGAGGCGGCGTCTGTCGTGGTACTCGACTCGCTCGTCCCCGGCAGCGACGGCGGCCAACTCGGCGAGGAACAACTCGGCTGGCTTGACGGGGTGCTGGCCGGGCGGCCCGAGGTGCCCGCCGTGATCTTTCTGCACCACCCGCCGGTCGCGGTCGGCATCCCCGTCGCGGACTCCATCCGGCTCGCCGACGGTGACGCGCTCGCCGAGGTGATCGGCCGGCACCGGCACGTGGTACGGGTCGGCGCCGGCCACCTGCACCGCCCGGTCACCACGGCGTACGCGGGCACGGTCCTCACCGTGGCGCCCAGCACCTGGAAGCAGAGCACGCTCACCATGAGCGCCGACGAGCAGATCGGTTGGGTCAACGAGCCCACCGCCTTCCTGCTGCACTCGATCGAGGCCGGCGGATGCGTGACCCACACCGTGCAGGTGAGCCACTCCGCCGGGCAGACCTGCGGCTTCTGAGGGGTCATCGTGCTGGCCTGGTACGTCTCGTACGGCTCGAACATGCACGCCGCCCGGCTGGGCTGGTACATCGGTGGTGGCTGCCCACCCGGAGGAAAGCGGACGTACCCGGGCTGCCGCGACCGGCGTCCACCCAGCCGATCGACGCCCGTGTCACTGCCCGGCGGCGTCTACTTCGCCGGCGAGTCCGCGGCCTGGACCGGCGGCATGGCCTTCTACGACCCGCACCTGCCGGGCGAGGCCGCGGCCCGCGCCTACCTGGTCACCCTGGAGCAGTTCACCGACATCGCGGCCCAGGAGATGTACCGCCCGCCGGGCGACACGACCGAGCTGATCCCGGCGACCGGCGCGGCCATCGACGCCGCCGTCGCCAACGGACGGGCCACGCTCGGCCCGGGGCGGTACGAGACGTTGATCTGCCCGGGCAGCCGCGACGGTGTTCCGATGCTCACCTTCACCGCCCCCGAGGGGGCGTCAGCCGTGCGGTGCCGACCTCCCGCGCCGATCTACCTCGGCATGATCGCCCGAGGGCTGCGCGAGTCGCACGGCTGGCCCGCCGAGCGGATCGCCACCTACCTGGCGGACCGGCCCGGCGTGGCGGGCGCCTGGCCACCGGACGCCGTAGCTGCCCTGGTCGACAGGGCCCTGGCTGACGGCTGATCCGCCGGGCCGCGCCTCGGCGGGCCGCTGGTGCGGTCAACCGAGCAGGAACTCGCGCAGCGCGGGGGCCAGCGTCGTCGGCGGCACGTCGTGGTAGCCGCCGTCGAGGCTGACGGACCGACCGCCCGGGACGGCCTCGGCCGCCGCCCGACTCGCGTCCCGCAACCACTGAGGACTGCCGGTGCTGTCCACAGCGAGGGTCGGCACGGTGATGGCCGCCAGCCGTTCGGCGGGGAACCGCCCTCCGGCGGTGACGATCGAGTCGTACACCAGCGTGTGCGCTACCGCAGTCAGCCCACCCCACACCGGTTGTGACCGCATCCCGGTGATCTGCTCGGCCGGCAGCCCCACCGATGCGCTGAGGAAGGTCTCCACCGCGCCGTCCCGGTCGTCGGCGGCGATCAGCTCGATGAGCTGCGGGGTGATGTCCTTGCGGACGCCCACGTGCGGGCCGACCTGGAACGGTGGCTCGAACATGACCAACTTGGTCACCGGCAGGCCCTGTGCGGTGGCGAGGGCGGCCAGGACGGCACCGGAGGAGATGCCGTAGACGGCGGCGGAACCACCCGCCGCCGCGATCAGGGCGGCCAGGTCGTCGATCTCGCGGCCGACCTCGTACGGTGCGGTGTCGCCGCTGTAGCCCCGACCGCGACGGTCATAGCTGAAGGCGGTGAAATCGGGCGCCAGTGCCGCACCCAGGTCGCGGGTCGCGTTGCGATCGCTGAACGCGCCGCCGACGAGGACGACCGCCGGCCCGGCACCGGACCGCTCGAACCCGATGGGTGTGCCGTCGACCGATCGCACCTGCTCCGCCACGGGTGTCGTTCCGCTCACGATGCCGTCCCCATTCCTCGTAGGCTGTCCCGTCCTTTCTAGACCCCGGGTCCGACGTTGTCCGGCAGACCGCGTTAAACGATGATCGATAGCGGCCTCGGCGTACGCGCTGCTCCGATGCGCTGCCCGGGTCGACCGGTGGGCGTCCGGATGAGAGGCTGTCGGGGCGGGGGCCATGCTCAACCACCGTCATCCGCGACCCTTTCGACGGCGTCCGTCGGCGGCCCGGTCGACCCAGAGGCCAGGCACCGTACGCGCCGATTCTCACGAGGAGATCCATGTTCATACCCGGGATGCGTCGGGCCACTGTCGGCCTGACCGCGCTCGCGGTGGCCGCTTTCGGCGCGGTCGCCACCAGCCCTGAGCAGGCCGACGCCGGGCCGAAGCCGGTCGACGTCACCCTGCTCGCCCTCAACGACTTCCACGGCAACCTCGAACCGCCGACCGGGTCCAGCGGCACCATCGCCGGGCAGACCGCGGGCGGCGTCGAGTTCCTGGCCACCCACCTTGCCGAGCTGCGTGCCGCAGCCAAGAAGCAGAACACCATCACCGTTGCCGCCGGTGACCTGATCGGTGCGTCCCCGCTGCTCTCCGCCGCGTTCCACGACGAGCCGACCATCGAGGCGCTGAGCATGGCCGGGCTGGACTACGCCAGCGTCGGCAACCACGAGTTCGACGAAGGCGCGGCCGAGCTGCTGCGAATCCAGAACGGCGGCTGCCACCCGGTGGACGGTTGCGCCGACGGAACCCCGTACCGAGGTGCGGGCTTCCAGTACCTGTCCGCGAACGCCTTCAAGACCGCCACCGGCAAGCCGCTGATGGCGCCGTACGCGATCCACAAGGTGCAGGGCGTCAAGGTCGGCTTCATCGGGATGACCCTGGAGGGCACCCCGCAGATCGTCAGCCAGCAGGGCGTCGCCGGCCTCAGCTTCGCCGACGAGGCGGACACCGCCAACCGGTACGCGCGCGAGCTGCGCCGCAAGGGCGTACAGGCGATCGTCGTGCTGCTGCACGAGGGCGGCGCCCAGGCGTCGACCGGCGGCATCAACGACTGCGTCGGCATGACCGGCCCCATCGTGGACATCACCAACCGGATGGACCCGTCGATCGACGTGGTGGTCAGCGGGCACACCCACCAGGCGTACAACTGCGACATCAACGGCAAGCTGGTCACCAGTGCCAGCTCGTTCGGTCGCCTGGTCACCGACATCGACCTCAAGATCGACCGCCGGAGCGGGGACGTGATCTCCGCCGCCGCGAACAACGTCGTGGTCACCCGCGACGTGGCCCCGGACCGGAGGCAGACCGCGCTGATCAACCGGTACAAGACGGTGCTCGGCCCGGTCGCCGACCGCCAGGTCGGCGTGACCGCCACCGCGATCACCAAGACCCAGGAAACCCTCTTTGGTACGACCCTGGGCGAGTCGCCACTGGGCAACCTGATCGCCGACGCGCAGCTCGCCGCCACCGATGACGAGCAGAATGCGGTCGCCGCCTTCATGAACCCGGGTGGGGTCCGGGCGGACCTCAACGCCGGCCCGGTCACCTACGAGGAGGCGTTCACGGTACAGCCGTTCGCCAACAACCTGGTGACGCTCGACCTGACCGGTGCGCAGCTCTACTGCGTACTGGAACAGCAGTTCGTCACCGGTCGGACCCTGTACCCGTCGGCCACCGTGGGCTACGTGGTCGACCCGAACGGCACCACCGGTACGGTCGCCGACCCGTGCGCCGGCACCCGGGTGGTCCGGGGCAGCCTCACCCTCGGCGGCACCACCGTCGACACCGCCGCCACCTACCGGGTGACGGTGAACAACTTCCTGGCCGGCGGCGGTGACGGTTTCAGCACCTTCACCGGCGGGACGAACCTGGTCACCGGCCAGATCGACCTGGACGCGTTCGTGGCCTACCTGACCGCCCAGTCGCCGGTCTCCGCGCCGACGCTGGACCGGATCCGCACCACCGCCGAGGTCCCCGCCGCCTGACGGCCGACCCCGCGATCATCGGGCCCCGGAGCACCAGCTCCGGGGCCCGACCCGTCTCAGACACCGTCTGCCCCGGCCGTGCCCGCCCGCGCCCGTGCCTGCCCCGGCCGTCCCAGACACCGCCTGCCCCGGCCGTGCCTGCCCGCGCTCGTGCCTGGCTGCCCGCGCCCGTGCCGCCTGCGCCCGTGCCGCCTGCGCCCGTGCCGCCCGCGCACGCTCTCTGGGCAAGATCGCGCTCGAACATGGATGTAGTGGCATCGGTACGCGCCGGATGCCACTACATCCAGGATTTAGCACGATCTTGGACCTCGACAAGATCAATGACGAGGCCAATAAGGAAGGTCCGCGCAACTTCCCGGATGTTGCTGCCTCCCGCGCGCCCGAGGCACCAACTTCCGGGAAGTTGGTGCCTCGGGCGCGAGGCGCAGGGCGCGGGGGCCGAGGCGCAGGGCGCGGGGGCGCGAGGCGCAGGGCGCGGGGGTGCGGGGTGCGAAGCGCGGGGGCGCGAGGCGCAGGGCGCGGGGGTGCGAGGCGCGAGGCGGCGCGCTGCGGGGTGCGGGGTGCGGAGGGGGTGTTCGAGGTCAGGCGGGGGCGGGCGTGGGGGTGGGGGATGCCGGGGTGGCCGTCGGGAGGCCGTCCTGCTCCGTGGTGAGCAGCCGGCGCAGGGAGAGCGCGACAAGCGACGCGACCAGGCAGCCGCCGACCACCGTCGCCACCCAGACCATGCCGTTGGCGGCGCCGATGAGCGGGCCGGCGGTCACCGGGCCGATCACGCCGCTGATTCCGAAGATCATCGAACTCATCGCGTTGTACCGGCCGCGCAGCTCGTCGGTGGCCAGCGCGTTGGTCAGTGCGGGCATCACCGGGGACAGCATCGTCTCGCCGAAGCCGAAGATCGCCGAGCAGAGCACCACGCACAGGGCGGCCAGCACGGCGTTCTCAGCACTGACCAGGCCGGCCGCGCCGAGGACCAGCCAGGCGGCGGCGAACACCGCTCCCACCACTGCCAACGCCCGGGTGCGGCTGCGCCCCTCGATCCGGCGGATAACCAGGAGTTGCGCGAGCACGATCATCACGGTATTGGCCGCGAGTGCCCAGGCCACGACACGGGGGTTCACCTCGGCCACCCGCACCGCGTACGCGGCGAAGCCCACCTCCACCTGCGCGTAGCCGCAGGTGGTGAGGATCAGCCCGAAGATCACCAGCCGCCGGAACGGGCGGTCGCGGAGCACCGTCAGGTAGCCACCGGGCGACGGCTCGCCGACGCCTCGACGTTTGCCGAGTCGGTGGCCCACCCCGGGCAGGGTGAGCAGGATCAGCGCCGGCATCAGGTAGGTCACCGCGTCCAGCAGGTAGATCGCCTGGAAGGTGCCGGGCCGGGCGGTGTCGACGATCGCGCCGGAGGTCATGCCGCCGATGCCGATGCCGAGGTTGAGCAGGGCGAAGTTCAACCCGAAGACGCGTTGCCGCTCATCGTCGTCGGTCAGCGACGCGAGGATGGTGTTCTGCCCGGACCAGATCGCCGAGCTGCCGATGGCGATCACCGTCATCACCAGCAGGGCCGAGCCGGTCGAGTGGACCAGCGCCAGCGAGCCGGTGCCGATCGCCTCGATCAGCAGGCAGGGCACCACCACCCGGCGGGCGCCGATCCGGTCGATCAGTGTCCCGCCCAGCGGCGACAGGGCCAGGGTGACCACGCCGTACCAGCCGATGACGAGCCCGGCACGGGTGTCGGTGAGCCCGCGTACGTCGGTCAGGTAGATGAACAGGAACGGCAGGGTCAGACCCCGCCCGATCGCCGACAGCAGAGTGCCGAGGAGGATCCGGCGAGCTTCCGAACGGCGGGGCAGGGCACGACGCAGCATGCCGGCATTCTGTTCGGTGGGTCTGACGCCGCGCGAACCGTTTTGGCCACGCCTCGCGGTCACCGGGGCCGGCGGGTGACCAATCCCACGTTGATCCACTCGCCCTGGTCGCGGCCGATCGGTGTCCGCCGGGTCTGCGATGCTGGCGCGATGACCGGCACCTGGCGACATCTGCCCGCTACCGCCCGCGCCATCGCGTTGACCGCAACGACGGCCGTCGCCGCCGCCCAGGCACGCGACGGTCAGGCGTACGACGAGGCGGTCGGCGGTCTCGCCGCGGACGAGCGTTCCGGCCTGGTGCTCGGCGCGGTGGTGCGGTTGCTGCTGGAGGAGAGCCATCCGGACGGGTTGACCGGCGACGACATCCGCCAGGTGTTGACCCGCTGCGTGCAGGAGTCGACGCGGTGGCGAACGGATGTCGACCCGCACGTGGTGCTCGTCCTGCTGGCCGGCGCGTTGGGCGTGTACGACCCCGAGAGCGACGAGTCACCGCCGGACGCGTCGGCTGTGGCTCGACACGCTCCGCTGCTGGTGGCCGACCTGTTGGCGGCGACCAGCGTGCCGTTGGACGACTACCTGGCCGCCGCGTTCGCCGAGATCGAGCGCACCGAACGGCAGGACTGAGATCGAGCGCACCGAACGGCAGGACTGAGATCGAGCGCACCGAATGGCACGACCGACCGGCCCGCGCCACCTCGAGCGGGGTGGCGCGGACGGGTGTCAGGCCGGGTCGGTGGTCCTCTGCGCCACGACCTCCAGGTACTCCGCCGGGATCCGGACCGTGGCGTCGGTGGCGCGGTTGTGGATGCGGGCCAGCTCCACCAGATCGGCGTGCAGGTCCGGGCGTCGCTCCTCGGGCAGTGCCTCGAACGCCTTCAACGTCGGACCGTAGTTGACCCGGAAGAAGTCGGCGAACTCCTCTGGTGTGCCGAAGCGGAAGACGAACTCCCGGCGTACCGTCCGCAGTTCACCCACTGCCGTGCCGAGCAGCTCGCGGACCCGGCCCTCGTCGCCCCACTCGACCGGCGGGCGCAGCCCTGCCGGTGGCGGCACATGCCGCCCCACCGTGCGGAACAGGTCGCCGATGAAGCCCTGCGGCGTCCACGACGCCAGCGCCACCGTGCCGCCGGGCCGGCAGACCCGGACCAACTCCGCCGCCGCCCGCTCCTGGTCCGGCGCGAACATCACCCCGACGACGGAGAGCACGGCGTCGAAGGACCCGTCGGCGTACGCCAGGCGCTCCGCGTCGCCGGTCACGAACGTGACCGGGAGTCGTTCAGCGGCGGCGCGGGCCTGGCCGCGTTCCAACAGTTCGGGTACGTAGTCGACGCCGGTCACGACGCAGCCGCAGCGGGCGGCGGCGATGGCGGCGTTGCCGGACCCGGTCGCCACGTCGAGTACGCGGGCGCCGGCGGAAAGGTCGGCGGCGGTCACCAGAAGCTCGGAGATCGGATGGATGAGCGCGGCGACGGCGCCGTAGTCACCGCTGGCCCACGTCACCTGCTGGCGTGCCTTCACGGCGATGAGATCGGGTGCGATGGTCATCGGTGGTCTCCCTCGGACAGTGTGGTGTGCCACTGACGGTAGAGCTGGCAGCATTCGGGGGGATCGGTAGAAACACCTATATCGGCAGCTCAAGAACCGGTCGGAGGGGTGCCCGAAAGGCGTCGCCGTGCCGGGGATCATCGCGAAGCGGTCACTCCTGGTTCCAGGTGTCGGTCTCGGTTGCCCGCTGTGCGCCCTGCTGGGCCACCCGACCGTTGGCAATTGTCCCGCCGGACGCGTCGAGCGCCTCCACGACGAGGCCCGCGGTGGGGTGGGGCACCTGCATGGCCGTCCCGGAGCCGCTGACGGCGCTCCTCGCCACCTCCTGCCCGTCGCGCAGGACGCGCACCGTGGTGGCGGCTGCCGGCGTCACCACGAACAGGAACTGCTGGCCCTCGCCACCGGCGGCGTCCTCGTCGATGGACACGGCCAGCCCGCCGGCGGGATCGGTCGGGTCGGTCGTCGCAGTGAAGGTCGCAGTGAAGGAGGTGCCGGTGAAAGCAGCGGTGATGGTGAACAGCAAGGGGTGCCGCTGCCGTGCCGTCGGGCGGGATCCACGGTTGAGGCGCCTGAGGGTGGGTCACACGCGGACGCCAGCCACGCAGCCGTAGTCACGGGAACCGGTCGACAGGGCTTGCTGGGGCAGACAAAAAGGCCAGGTGAGAGGGAATCTCACCTGGCCTTCGGCCTCTGGTCGGGGTGGCCGGATTCGAACCGACGACCTCTTCGTCCCGAACGAAGCGCGCTACCAAGCTGCGCCACACCCCGAGGCGTGCCGACAAATAGTAGCCCACCCGCCCCGATGGTCAAACTCGGTACCCCCGCCGCTCCGACCCTGCCCGGAGTGGCCAAGATCCGCACAACTTCCAGGATGTTGCTGCCTCACGACGCGCCGAGGCAGCAACATCCCTGATGGTGCGCGAATCTTGAAGCGGGCGGGGGCGGCGCAGCGGGGCGGTCAGCGGGGGATGAGGGTCAGGATGCTGGCCTCCGGGGGGCAGGCGAAGCGGATCGGGGCGGTCGGGTGGGTGCCGAGGCCGGCGGAGACGTGCAGCCAGGAGTCCGAGCCCGGCCACCGGTGCAGGCCGCGCGCCATCGAGCGGGGCAGGCCGCAGTTGGTCACCAGCGCCCCGAAGCCCGGTACGCAGACCTGACCACCGTGGGTGTGCCCGGCCAGCAGCAGCCCGAAGCCGTCCGCCGCCATCTGGTCGAGCACCCGTGGCTCGGGTGAGTGCGTCAGCGCGATGGAGAGGTCCGCCGAGGACGACACCGCGCCGGCCACGGAGGGGTAGTCGTCCCGGTCGATGTGCGGGTCGTCGACGCCGACCAGGTCGAGCTGTCGGCCGCCGGCCTTCAGCATGGTCCGGGCGTTGTTGAGGTCCGCCCAGCCGGCGCCGGTGAAGACCTGACGCAACTCCTCGTAGGGCAGCTCGACGCCCTCGGTGTACTCCCGGTCGGGCAGGAAGTAGGTGAAGGGGTTCTTCAACACCGGCCCGGTGTAGTCGTTGGAGCCGAACACGAACGCGCCCGGGTAGTCCAGCAGTGGTTGCAGGGCCCGCAGCACCCCGGGCACCGCACCAGGGTGTGCCATGTTGTCGCCGGTCACCACCACCAGGTCGGGGTCGAGGGCGGCCAGCGATGCCACCCAGCGCTGCTTGCGCGCCTGGTCGGGCATCATGTGCAGGTCCGACAGGTGCAGCACGCGCAGCGGCTCCGCGTCGGCCGGAAGCACCGGCACGTCGTACCGCCGCAGGGTGAACATGTTGCGCTCGACGAGCGACGCGTACGCGAGGGTGGCCGCGCCGATCGTGGCGGTTCCGGCGGCGAGCCGGAATAGTGTGCGCTTTCGCATGGCGTTCAGGGTAGTTTGACCCTCCATGAGCACGCTGAAGGACCGCCTCACTGCCGACATGCGTTCCGCGCTCAAGGCGCGCGACGAGCTGACCACCTCCACGCTGCGGATGGCCCTGGCCGCCGTCGGCACCGCCGAGGTCGCCGGCAAGGCCAAGCGCGAGCTCACCGATGACGAGGTGCTCGCGGTGCTGACCAAGGAAGCCAAGAAGCGTCGGGAGGCGGCCACCGCCTTCGCCGACGCCGGGCGCGCCGAGCAGGCCGCGAAGGAGAGCGCCGAGGGTGAGGTGTTGGACCGCTACCTGCCCAAGCAGCTCTCAGACGCCGAGCTGACCGAGCTGGTGTCGGGGGCGCTCGCCGCGGGCGGCTTCACCGGCAAGGCCCAGATGGGCCCGGCGATGAAGGCGGCCCAGGCCGCGGTGGCGGGCCAGGCCGAGGGTGGCCGGGTGGCTGCCGAGGTACGCCGACAGCTCGGTCTCTGACCCGGCAGGGTCAGCGGGGCGGCACGACGGGTTGTCGTAGCCGCTCGCGGGCCCGGACAGACGAAACGGGCGGGCACCCGAGGAGGGTGCCCGCCCGTTGTGTCCTACCAGTCGGCTCAGCCGCCGGGGCGACCACCGGGTCGGCCCCCGGGCTGGCCGCCCTGGTTGCCGGCGGTGTTGCCCGGCGTGCTGCCGCCGCCGCTGCTGACCTCGATGGTGACAACGCCACCCTTGATCGTGCGTCCGTCCGGGCTGGTGCCGGCCGCGTCGCCCGCCTTGCAGGAGGACGGCACCTTCGCGCTGGAGACGACCGGCTCGAAGCCGGCGCCCTTGAGCCGGGACTTCGCCTGATCCACCGAAACGCACTTCACGTCGGGGATGCTGCGCTGGTCACCCTCGGAGATCTTCTGACCCGGCGCCTCAAAGTCGACCTTCGGCTTGCCCTTCATCGCGTCGCGCAGCGTCTCCCAGACCGGCGGGTTGATGCCGTCCTTCTCCGCGTGCTTCATCTCGACGTTGGTCTGCGGCCAGTCCGGGTCGGCCATGATGCCGGCGACCGCGTACTGCTTGGTCATCGCGACCAGCGCGGCGGTCTTCTCCGAGTCGGTGGTGCCGGACTTGCCGGCCACCGGATAACCGACGTCGCCGCGCACGTTGGGTGCGGTCGCCCCCGCACACCGGGACGACGGCGACTTGTCGCCGACCGGGCAGCGGGCCGCGTCCACAGCGGCGCGGGCCACCTCGGTGCTGAACCGCTTCTCGCAGCGCGGGTTGGCGATGTCCAGCTTGTTGCCCTCCGGGTCGCGGATCTCCTGCACCGGGATCGGTTCGCAGTACTTGCCGTCCGCGGCCAGGGTGGCGTAGGCGTTGGCCAGATCCAGCGGAGTGGTCTGTGAGACGCCCAGGGTGAAGGCGCCCCACTGGTGCGCGCCCTTCTCCAGATCCAGGTCTTCCTGGGACCGGAAGTTGATGCCCAGCCGCTTGGCGGCCTTGACCACGTTCTCGGCGCCGACCTGCTGCTGGAGCGGCACGAAGTAGGTGTTCACCGACCGGCCGAACGCGCTCCACATGTTGTGTACGCCGGCCATGCTCTCGGTCGAGTTGGTGGGGCAGTAGAGGTTGGTCCCCGGGCAGGCCGCCGGGCCAGGCCGGATGATGTATTCCGACCGGAACTGCTTCGGCGCGTTGATCGTGTGGCTGAGCGGAATGCCCTTTTCCAGCGCCGCGACGATGGTGAACATCTTGAACGTCGACCCGGCCTGGTAGCCGGTGATGCCGTCACCACCGGTGAGCAGCGGGTTGACCGTCGCCGGGTAGTTGCCCCGAATCTTCTTCTTGCTCTTCGCGGGATCGCTGGAGAGCTTGTTCTTCGGGTTCTTCGGGTCGTCGAGCTTGAACTGCCGGTTGACCGCGAGCGCGCGTACCCGGCCGGTGCCCGGCTCGACCACCGCGACCATTGCCGCTTCCTTGCTGTTCACGCTCTTGGCCTTACGGACCGCCTTGTCCGCGGCGCGCTGCGCCTGGACGTCGATCGTGGTCACGACGTTGTAGCCGCCGCTCTTCAGCCGCCGCTCCCGGTCGTACCTGGTCGAGCCGAACGTCTCCTGATCCATCCACCAGCGGTAGAAGTAGTCGCAGAAGAAGCCCCACTCGTTGACGTTGGCGGCGACGCAGCCGTTCGGGGTGCGCTTGTCCTTCACGACCAGCTCGGTCGCCTTGGCGGCGTCCGCCTCCTGCTGGGTGATGGCCTTGATGTCGACCATGTTCTGGATGACGTAGTCGCGCCGGTCCTTGGCGAGCGGGTAACCCGCCTCGGTGGTCGGGTCGTTCGTCGTCGGCGCCTTGACCATGCCGGCCAGCAACGCCGCTTCCTCGATCTTCAGCTTGCTCGGCGGCTTACCGAAGTAGACCTGGCTGGCGGCGTAGATGCCGTACGCGCCGTTGCCGAACGAGGCCAGGTTGAGGTAGCGGGTGAGGATCTCGTCCTTGGAGAATTCCTTGTCGACCTGGAGGGCCAGCCGCATCTCGCGCAGCTTGCGGGCGCTGGTGTCCTCGGTCGCCGCGACGACGTCCGCCGGGTGGGTGGCCGAGTAGGCGATGGCCAGCCGGACGTACTGCATGGTCAGCGTCGAGGCGCCCTGCCGGCCGGAGCCTTCGCTCTGGTTGTTGACGAACGCACGGGCGACACCGTTGATGTCGACGCCGTTGTGCTTGTAGAACTCATGGTCCTCGGCCGCGATGATGGCCTTCTGCATGGCCGGCGAGATGTCGGCGAGCTTGACGTCCCGTCGGTTCTCGTCGTACATCGTCGCGAGCGGTGTCTTGCCGTCCGATGCCAGCAGGTAGCTGATCTGTGGCGCGCGGGCCACCGTCAGCTCCGTTGGCAGGGCACCGAATGTCTCGGCGCCGGCCTTCGCGGCCAAGCCGGACATCGCTACCGCGGGGAAGGCCGCCGCAGCGACCACCACGCCGGCCAGCAGGCCACACACGAGTAGCGATGCGGCATTGGTCAGCACATTGTGGTCACGTTTCCGCATCCAGGTCACCTCGACAGGGTACGCGAGTAGGGAACGAGGGGCGCTGGGGCGTTCTTTCCCCATTTCCTGCGCGCGCTGCCCTCGTTGTGCTAAACGCACGACCCCCGGTGCTTGGTTGCGTGTGAACTGGCGTGAGTCTCCTCCGATTCAGTGAGGTGGCGCAGCGTTATCGCTGACCTCGGCGGGGTAACCGGCGGTCGAAGGCCCGGGAAGCCGGGAGTGTCCGAAATGATGGATTTCGTCGACAACGTTGCGTAATCAGTCGACTACAGAGCATGATGGGGGCGGCGACAGCGCCACATGTCGTCCGCGTCGCCTTGGGGAAGGCGGGCCGGGCGATCGGGGGGAATTGCCGGCTGACGTGCATCGACGAGGTCGGTAGGTACTGCAAGGGGGGACGTGTACACATGGGCATGATCACTGACTGGCCGTCGCTGGCGGCATGTCAGAACGGGGACCCGGACGCGTTGTTCGTACAGGGCGCCGAACAGAACGTGGCGAAGCGGATCTGCCGGAGCTGCCCAGTTCGGTACGAGTGCCTGGCCGACGCGCTGGACAACCGGATCGAGTTCGGTGTGTGGGGCGGCATGACCGAACGCGAACGGCGGGCGCTACTGCGTCGTCACCCGCAGGTGACGAGCTGGCGCAAGATGTTCGAGGCCGCGATGAAGAAGAACAGCAAGGACAAGGCCGGCAAGGACAAGATTCTCGTCAGCGCGGCCAACTGACGCCGGTCACGGCCGGCTGATCGCCGCGCCGATCGTCCGTAGCCCGTCGACGTCGTGCACGTCGGCGGGCTGCGCCGTGACCGAAACCGCCGGCACGGCCGGGAACGCCTCGGTGAAGCGCGCGGCGACCTGCTGCTCGCGTACCGCCTGGCGAGCCAACGCCGCGTGCGCCCGCAGCACGTCGGCGGTGGCCTCATGTCCACCCAGCTGGGTCAGCCGCTCGGCGGCGACCCGGCTCTGCTCGGCGTCCAGCTCCGGAACCGCCGGGCGGTGCACCCGGTTGAGCACCAGGCCGGCCAGTGGCATCCGCTCGTCCCGCAGCCGACCCGCGAAGTAGGCGGCCTCCCGGACCGCGTCCGGCTCCGGCGTCGCGACCAGCAGAAAGGCCGTCTCCCGCGCCTGCAGGATGCGGTACGTCTGCTCGGCGCGCTGCCGGAAACCACCGAACATCGAATCCAGTGCCGCCACGAAGCCGGACAGGTCGGTGAGCAGCTGCGCGCCGAGCACCTTCTGCACCACCTTCGAGAACATCCCGAACGAGGCCGTGACCAGGCTGAACATGCTCCGCCCGCCGCTGCGCGCCGGGGCCAGGAGCAGCCGCAGCATCCGACCGTCGAGGAAACGGGAGAGCCGAGCCGGCGCATCCAGGAAGTCCAGTGCCGAGCGGGAGGGTGGAGTGTCCACCACGATCAGGTCCCACTCGCCCCGGGCGTGCAACTGGCCCAGCTTCTCCATTGCCATGTATTCCTGCGTGCCGGCGAAGGTCGAACTCATCGCCTGGTAGAACGGGTTCGCGAAGATCTCCGCGGCCTTCGTCGGGTCGGTGTGCTGCAACACCACGTCGTCGAAGGTGCGCTTCATGTCCAGCATCATGGCGTGCAACTCGCCGCCACTGCTCTCGACGTCGATCCCCTTGACCTGGCGAGGGGTGTTGTCCAGCTCGGTCAGGCCCAGCGACTGGGCCAGCCGGCGGGCCGGGTCGATGGTGAGCACCACAGTGCGTCGGCCATGGTGCTCGGCGGCCCGCAGCGCCAGCGCCGCGGCCGTGGTCGTCTTTCCCACTCCGCCGGCACCGCAGCACACGACGATCCGCACGCCTGGGTCGGCGAGGATCTGGTCGACGTCCAGCTGCGGCGCCGCGTCTTCGGAAGGCACCAATCGAGCGTATCGGGCCGGTGGGTCCGCGCGCCCGTGCTGCGCTCAGGTGTGAGTCATTCGGCGCGGACGAGGGCCTGGGCCAGCGTCGCGAGCCCCGCCCGATCAACCCCATCGGGCAGCAACGGCAGCTCGATCATCGGCAGCCCCAACTCCACCAGGTCGGCGCGGAGCGAATCTTCCAGTTCGCGCCGGATGAGCTGATCACGCGCCTCATCGTGCAACCCGGCCACGATGTCCCGATCGGCCGGCAGCCCGGCGGCGACCAGCCCGCGCTTCAACTCCGCGGCGGTGACCGCCGCTCCGGCGGGCAGCGGCGGTCGGACTCCGTTGACGAGCACCTTCCCGACGCCGAAGCCGAGGGCGGTCAGGTCGGCGATCGCGTCGACCGTCTCCTGGATCGGCATCTCCTCCAGCAGCGTGACCACGTGCACCGCGGTCATCGGGGACCGCAGCAACGCGGCGACCCCCTCGCTCTGGGTCTTGATCGGGCCCACCTTGGCCAGCCGGGCGGTCTCCGCCGTCACGTTGAGGAACCGGCCGATCCGCCCGGTCGGCGGGGCGTCCAGCACCACCGCGTCGTACGCGCGCCGCTGCCCGGTGGTGCGGGTGGTGGCCTCCTTCACCTTGCCGGTGAGGAGGACGTCCCGCAGGCCGGGCGCGATGGTGGTGGCGAAGTCGATGGCGCCGAGCTTGCGCAGTGCCCGGCCCGCCGCGCCCAGTTTGTAGAACATGTCCAGGTACTCGAGCAGCGCCTCCTCGGCGTCCACCGCGAGCGCGCGCACCTCACCGCCGTCCGGCGCGTCGGCGAGGTGCCGCTCCTCGTAGGGCAGCGGCTCGATGCCGAACAGCTGGGCGATGCCCTGCCGCCCCTCGACCTCGACCAGCAGGGTGCGCCGGCCACCGGCGGCGAGCGCGAGGGCCAGCGCCGCCGCCACGCTGGTCTTACCGGTGCCGCCCTTACCGGTCACCACGTGGAGACGGGCGGGCCATCCGGTACCGGCCGGGTCGATCGGACGCTCAGCTGCACACACCCGTCGAGCCTATCCAGGCTCGGCGGTCAGGCGACCTCGCAGACCCACCAACCCGTCTTCTGCACCACAGTGAAGCGCAACTCCTGGTCGGCCACCTTCTCGTCTGCGGTGGTCATGGTGAGCCGGGTGGAGACGGTGGCCCGTTCCCCGGTCTGGTTGTCCACCTTCGGGGTGGTCCACCGGAAGCGCGGGTTCTGGTAGGTGGAGGCGTACTTCTCCACCTCGGCCACCTTCGCGGCGATCTTGTCGTCGTCGCGGGAAGCGGCGCAGACGCGACCGGCCGCCTTTGTCGCGTCGCGATCCTTGTAGACCGCGGTGAGGAACTCGTCGACGGCGACGGCCGGCTCCTTGGCACCCTCGCCGGTCTCGGCATCGCGCAGGGTCAGGAAGGCCACCACGCCACCCCCCACGCAGAGCACCATGATCACGATCAGGGCGATCGCCGCGATCAGCAGACCACGCTTCTTCTTCGGCTCGGCCGTGCCCTGGTAGGGCGGATAGGCCGGCGGGGCCGCGGGAATCGACGAGGGGTTCGGGGCACCAGGTTGCGACGGTGCGGCGGCCGAGGTGGGGCCGCCAGGCCCTTCCGGCTGGCTGGGGCCGCTGGGCTGCCCCGGGAAGGCCGGTGAGGTGGGGGCGGCGGAGAGTGCCGGCTGGGCGGGGGAGGCGGGGAGAGCGAGCTGCCCGGGCGGTGGAGGGGTCGGCTGGCTGGGGATGGTTGGCGCGCCGGGCTGACCGGCGGGATCCGGGTGGGCCGGTGGGTGAGCGGGTGTGCCGGCCTGGTCGCCGCTGGGCGGGTGGGTCATGTCGTTCCCCCAGGGGTGCGGCGCCCGTCGCCACCCCTGGCGCCGAGCGTGATCGAGCGGGCGGCCGGGCGCTGCGCGACCGTCCGACCGGAAGGGTAGCGGTCGATGACCGGATCGGTGTCGCCCCTGCCTGTCGAGCGGCCCAGCGATCCGGTGAGCGGTACCCGCGTCGGTTTCGGTGTCGGGCCCCCGACCTGCGGTGTGTCGCATATGTGACTGTTGGTGGCCTCTTGTGCGCGTCCTGTTGGCGGGACCGTGGCCACAGACCTACCTTCGTCCCGGTGCGGGGGCCGGAACGGACGAATGGGTCCGGGCCGGAAGCATGGTCCGAGAGGTACGACCGGAGGCAGTGCATGCGCGACGCGGACAACATCCCTCGCACCCAGTTCCCGACGAACGACCGGCCCCGCCGGCTCGGGTCCGTGGTCGAGGCCGGCGGGCAGGTCACCAACCAGCCGATCAACGAACGGTCGTACCGCCGGATGCCGGAGCAGGCGGAGACGACCCGGATGCCGAGCCAGCCCGCCGAGCGGACCCGCGAGGACGACGAGCCGGGCTTCGTCATCCACCTGCCGATCCGGGTGCCGAATCTGGCGGCGGCGACCGTGCTGGCCGGTCGGGTCGCGGTGTCCCTGGGCTTCCTGCCCGAGTTGGACGCCGGCGAGACCACCGTCTCGAACGCCGACGATCAGAACAACCGGCACCGGGTCTTCTGTGACCTGCTGCTGCCCGACCGGTCCCGCTGCCCCCAGGGGTACGAGCACGAAGGGCGCTGCGGGGAGCTGCCGGCTGCGCCGGACCAGCGTCCCGTACCTCGCCCGGCCAGCGGACCGTAGGCTGTCCCTCGAACAATTCCGCACCGAGAGGGAGCCCTTCAGCGATGCAGAAGTGGGAATACTCCACGGTCCCGCTGCTGGTCCACGCGACCAAGCAGATCCTCGACAACTGGGGCGAGGACGGGTGGGAGCTCGTCGCCGTGGTCCCCGGCCCGAATCCGGACCAGCTGGTCGCCTACCTGAAGCGGCCGAAGGCGTGAGCAACGGTCCGCACGCGAAGCTCGCCGAGCTGGGTCTCGACCTGCCCGAGGTCGTGCCGCCGGTGGCCAGTTACGTCCCGGCCGTGCAGTCCGGGCAGCACGTGTACGTTTCCGGCCAGTTGCCGATGGCCGAGGGCAAGTTGCTGGCGACCGGCAAGGTCGGCGCCGGGATCTCCGCCGAGCAGGCGAAGGATCTGGCCCAGCGGTGCGCGCTCAACGCGCTGGCTGCTGTCGACTCGCTGGTCGGCCTGGAGAACGTGGTCAAGGTGGTCAAGGTGACCGGGTTCGTGGCCTCCGCGCCGGGCTTCACCGGTCAGCCCGCCGTGATCAACGGTGCCTCGGATCTCTTCGGCACCGTCTTCGGGGAGGCCGGCCGGCACGCGCGCAGCGCGGTGGGCGTGGCCGAGTTGCCCCTGGACGCCCCGGTGGAGATCGAGCTGATCGTCGAGGTCGCCTGACGCGTCCCCATCGCCCCGCGATCTTGCACTTTCTGCTCGGACGAAAGCCCCGAACCGGGATGAATCAGGGGCCGCAAGTGCAAGATCGTGGGGTGTGGCGGGCGGGGTCGTACGATCGCAGCCATGAGCGGGCACGTGACGGGGGCGGTGGCGGCGCTTGCCGACGAGTTGCCCCGCTGGGTCTCACTGCTGCGTGCGCCGAACCCGGGGCCGATGACCCTCGACGGCACCAACACCTGGGTGCTACGCGCCCCGGCGGCCGAGTCCGGCATCGTGATCGACCCGGGGCCGGCGGACGAGGGACACCTGACCCGGATCGCCGAGCACGGCCCGGTCGGGCTGATCCTGATCACCCACGGCCACCCCGACCACACCGAGGGCGCGGCCCGGCTGAGTGAGCTGCTCGGCGGCGTGCACGTGCTCGCCGTCGACCCGGCGCACACCATCGGCGGCGAGCCGCTGACCGAGCCGGGCGAGCACTTCGGCGGCTTCGGTCTGCACATCAGCCTGTTGCAGACGCCAGGGCACACCGCCGACTCGGTCTGCTTCCTGGTCGAGCACGGCGACGAGCGGGTGGTGCTCACCGGTGACACCATCCTCGGCCGGGGCACCACCGTGGTCGCCCACCCCGACGGGCACCTCGGTGACTACCTGAGCAGCCTGGAGCTGCTGTCCGCGTACCGGGGGATCCCGGCGCTGCCCGGACACGGCCCGGCACTGGCCGACTGCGCCGCCGCCGCCGACTTCTACCTCGCCCACCGCCGGGCCCGGCTCGACCAGGTCCGGGCGGCGGTCGCCGCCGGCGCCCACACCCCCGCCGACGTGGTGGCGGCGGTCTACGCGGACGTGGACCGCTCACTCTGGTGGGCGGCCGAATGGTCGGTCCGGGCCCAACTGGAGTATCTGGGCGTCGACACCGGGGAATCCGCGCCCGGGGTCAGTGGGTTGGAGCACATGTGACCTGCCCCGTGTGTGGAACCGTTGCCGTTCCCGGCGCGCGGTTCTGCCACAACTGTGGCGCCGCGCTGCCGGCTGCCGCCACGTTGCCGGCGGCCGAGCGCCGGGTGGTCACCGTGCTCTTCGGTGACCTCTCCGAGTTCACCTCCTGGTCGGAGGACCTCGACCCGGAACGCGTCGGCGCGGTCACCGACCGGGTCCTCGCCGCCCTCGCCGGTGCGGTGAAGACGTTCGGCGGGCACGTCGACAAGCTGACCGGTGACGGCATCATGGCGGTCTTCGGCGCCCCGGTGGCGCACGAGGACGACGCCGAACGTGCCGTCCGGGCCGCCCTGTCCATGCAACGGGCCGTCCGCCGGGTGCTCGACGACGAGCGGGGCGGTGGCGCGCCGCTCGGGCTGCGGGTCGGACTGAACACCGGCGACGTCATCGCGGGCATCCAGGCCGCCATCGAGTACACGGTCATCGGCGACACGGTGAACACCGCCGCCCGGCTCGCCGACGCCGCCGCGGTCGGGGCCGTCTACGCCGGTGGACGTACCGCCGCGGCCACCAGGCACGTCTCCTCCTGGCGGGCGCTGCGCCCGCTGCGGCTGAAGGGCAAGCGTGAGCCGGTCGAGGCGTACGAGCTGCTGGGTCTGCTGGACGCGCCGGGCACCCGCTCGGGGCTCGGCGACGAGGCACCGTACGTCGGCCGGGAGACGGAGATCGGTCGGGTCGCCGGCCGGCTCGCCGAGGTGATCGACCAGGGCGACCCGCGGGTGCTGCTGATGACCGCCGAGGCGGGCATCGGCAAGTCCCGGTTCGCCGCCGAGGTGGAGCGCCTCGCCGCCGGGTACGACGTCGGTGCTGGCCGATACGCGGCGCACACCGGGGCCCGGGTGCTCTCGGTGCGCTGTGCCGCGTTCGGGGAGCGGCGACGGCTCGCGCCCCTGGCCGATCTGGTGCGGGCCGCCGTCGGTCTGCCCAGCGACGCGTCCACCGCGCTGACCCGCCCGGCCGTCGAGGAGCGGCTGCGCCGGCTCGGGCAGCGGCTCGCCCGCTCCGGTGCGGAGACACCGCCGATCGCCACTGAGCAGCTGCTCGCCCTGCTCGGCTACGCCGAACTCCCGGCGCACGGTGGCAGCGACAGCGGCGAGTGGGGCGGATCGGGCACTCCGGCAGCGGACGCCGAGGTGGTGCCGAACGCGGTCGCCGACCTGCTCAGTGGGCTCGCCTCGGAGGCGCCGCTGGTGATCGTGGTGGACGACCTGCACGATGCCACCGCCGAGACGATCAGTGCCCTCGGGTTGACCCTGTCCAGGCTCACCGGCCCGGTGCTGGTGCTGCTGCTCGGCCGCCCCGAGTTGGTGCGTACCGCTGGCGCGCTGACCCGGGTCGCGGACGCCGAGGTGCACTCGCTGCCGCCGCTGCGCGGTGCCGACGCGGCCCGGCTGCTCACGAGTTACCTCGGCGGCGGCAAGCTGCCGCAGGCCGACACCGACCGGTTGCTCGCCACCGCGCAGGGCAATCCGTTCTACCTGGCCGAGCTGGTCACCCTGCTCATCGAACGGGGCGCGCTCACCACCGAATCAGTGCGCGGTACCGCCTCGACGCGGGGTGCCGCGGCGGATCGGTCCGGCTCCGGCGAGCGGGAGCAGAGCGGGTCGACCGGCTGGCGGCTGGTGCCGGGTTCGCTGGGCAGTCGGCTGCTCTCCCGGGACCTCGCCGCCGTGCTCGCGGCCCGGATCGACGCGTTGCCGCCGGACGCCCGGTCGGTGCTGCGCGACGCCGCGGTCACCGGTGACACGGTGCCGACCGGCGCGTTGGAGGCGATGCGGGAGCAACGCGGCGGTCGCGACGGCCGGCCGTCGGCCGTGGTCGCGGTCGAACTCGACCGGGCGGTCGAGGAGTTGCTGCAACGCCGCATGCTGCACCGCTCGCGTGCCGGCTACTCGTTCGCCACACCGCTGATGCGGGAGGCCGCGTACGCCGGGGTGAGCAAGGCCGAGTTGGCCGAGCGGCACGCGGCGCTGGCCCGCTGGGCGGCGCCAGCGGACGAGTCCACGGCCAGCACGGTGGGCGGGTTCACCGACGAGGCCCGGGACGACTTCGTGGCGACCCACGTCGAGCGGGCCGCCACGCTCGCCGACGCGGTGAAGCTGCGCCCGGACGCGCCGGCCCGGGCGGTGGTTCCGCTCGGCGTCGCCGCGCTCGGCCGGGCCGCCCGCCGGTCGCTCTCCGCCGGTGAGCCGGCAATGGCCGTCGAGTACGCCGAGCGCGCCACCGAACTGGCCCGCGACGGGGTGCCGGCAGCCGATCGGGTGGTGCACGCCCGGGCGTTGCTCCAGGTCGGCCGGGTTTCCGACGCGTTGGCGTACGCCGAGAAGATCGCCGCGAACGCGGGGGACGAGGCCACCCGGGTCAGCGCCCTGCTGCTGGCGGGACAGGCCCAGGAGACCCTCGGCGACCAGAGCCGGGCGGTGACCGCCTGGGAGGAGGCGTTGCAGGTGGCCACCGAGGGTCGGTTGCCCACGCAGCGCGCCACGGCGATGCGCCGGCTCGGCATGGCCGACTTCGTGGCCGGGCGGTTGAGTCAGGCGAGCAGCCGGTTGGCGGCCGCGTACCAGGTCAGCCTCGGTGCGCAGGACCGACGCGGGCAGGCGTGGTCCCTGCAGAACCTGGCCTGGGTGACCACCACCCGGGGTGACTTCGCCGGGACGGACGCGGTGCTCGGCCGGGCTGCCCGACTCTTCGCCGAGCTGAAGGACCCGTACGGGCGGGC
This sequence comes from Micromonospora saelicesensis, assembly GCF_900091575.1. Classification (GTDB taxonomy): domain Bacteria; phylum Actinomycetota; class Actinomycetes; order Mycobacteriales; family Micromonosporaceae; genus Micromonospora; species Micromonospora saelicesensis. The sequence goes on along the minus strand of NZ_FMCR01000004.1, from coordinate 565,364 downwards.
CTGGCTGCGCGGCACCACGGCGTTCGCCCGGCTGCTCGCCGGCCGACTGCGCGAGGCGTGTCGGATGGCGCAGGTGTTCCTGCCGTTCGGCGAGCGGGTCGGTGAGGCGTGGGCGGTGGGCACGTTGCGCGCGGTGGCGGCGTTCGCCACGGCCGAGCTGGGTGACCTGGCCGAGGCGGACCGGGAGGCCCGACGGGCGTACCGGGAGTTCGCCGCCGCGTCCGACGACTGGGGGCGTGGGTTCGCCCTTGTGGTCCGGGCGGTGGTGGCGCGCGGCCTGGGCGAGCCGGAGCACGCGGCCGACCTGCTCACCGACGCCCTGGCGTACGCGGAGCGCACCTCGCATCCGCTGCTCACCGGGATGGCCGGCACACTGCGCGGCTTCGTCGCGTTGGACATGGGCGACTGCGAGACGGCCGAGCGGGTGGCCCGTGCGGTGCTGACCGCCGTGGAGCCGCACAACCCGCAGGCCCCGGCGCAGGTGGCCCCCCGGGTGCTGCTGGCGACGGCCCGTCTCGCCGCCGGCGACTCGGCGACAGCGGTAGGGCTGCTCGCCCCGGTGGCCACGGCCGCCGCGAACGCACCCTCGCTGCTCTTCTCCCGCCGCCAGACGATGGCTCAGTACGCGGCGGCGCTGCTCGCTCACGGTCAGCGGGAGCAGGCGTTGGACTGGGCCCGGCGGGCGGTCACCGCGCCGGCCGAGGACGTGCGCAGCCAGGTGATCGCGGCGAGTGTGCTGGCCGAGGCGTTGGCCGCCTGCGGTCGCCCAGCGGAGGCGGTGTCCTGCGCGCAGGAGGCGGTCCGCCTGGCGTACGCCACCGAGCAGCGCAGCGAACGAGCCGCAGCCGACGCCCTCCACACCCGCCTGACCGCCCTGGTCTGACCCACCCCCCTCACCCTCCGCTGTTGATCAAGAGGTTCCCGTCAGAATTCGGGCCGCCGGTGACCGAAAGCTCTTGATCAACGTGACCCGGGGTGGGGTGCAGTTTTTGCCGGTTCTGGGGATGTGGTGGTCTCGGGGAGCGGCTAGCGTGTCAGCACCGCGTACGGGTCCACAGTGGTGACCGTCGCCGTGCCTGGGGAGGCCCTTCATGAAGCTGCCGCGATCCATCGCGGGCTGGACCATCGCGGTCTTCGGCGTGTTGGCGCTGGTGATGGGCGCGGTTGGGCTGCTCTGGCCGGAGGCGCAGCTGCGCATGCTCGGGTTCGAGGTGCCGGCGACGCGGTCCGTCGGTGATCACACCGGGACGTTCCTGCTGGCGTCGTCGATGGCGGCCTTCAACATGGGCGTCTACTACCTGCTCGCCACGGTGACCGAGTGGCGGGCGTTCTACCGGTTCACAGTGGTCTTCCGGCTGGTCACGTTCACCGTGTTCGCCATCGCGGTGCTGGCCGACATCGCCCCCGACCGGTTCTTCGGGGTGGCGGCGTGGGAAGGGCTGGGCGCCGTGGCCACCGCCATCGGTCTGCGTCTGGACGCCCGGCGGGGCATCCCGGCCGGCGGGGTCGGATCGTCCGAGGGTGCCGGGACGACTGCGGTCGCCGAGGAGGGTACCGGTCCCACCGGTGCGGCTCCGGCGGACGCGGTGCGCTGAGCCATCGGTCGGGTTGGGTATTTTCGAGCGGTGACCGACACCCCGACCGGCGGCCTGCCAGTGCCGATCGTGCCCGGCCTGACTGATTTGCGGGTCTTTGCCCGGGGCGGGTACGCGACCGTCTACCAGGCCACCCAGATCTCCGTGGGTCGCGAGGTCGCCGTCAAAGTGGAGAACCGGACGCTGGACAGCGAGCGCGATCAGGCCCGCTTCCTGCGCGAGGCGCGGGCGGCCGGCCGGATGTCGTCCCACCCGCACGTGGTGGACCTCTTCGATGTGGGGGTCACCGTCGATCAGCACCCCTACCTGATCATGGAGCTCTGCGACGGCTCGTACGCCGAACGGATGCGCACCTCGCCGCTCGGCCCGGTGGAGGCCCGCGACCTCGGCATCAAGATCGCGGACGCGCTGGCCCACTCGCACGCCGCCGGGGTGCTGCACCGGGACGTGAAGCCGGCCAACATCCTCCACTCGCACTTCAACTCGGCGGTGCTCGCCGACTTCGGGCTCGCCGTCCTCGCCGAGCACCGGGACGCCTCGGTCACCCTGGAGGTGCTCACCCCGGCGTACGCGCCGCCGGAGATGTTCAGCCACAGCCCGCCGTCACCGGCCGTCGACGTGTACGCGCTCTGCGCCACCCTCTACGCGGTGATGCACGGCCGGCCGCCGCGCTGGCAGTCCGAGCGCAACCCGAGCCTGGTCACCGTGCTGGAGATGTTCAACCAGCCGCTCCCCGCCCTGCCCGGGGTGCCGGACGAGCTGATCGACGTGCTGCGCGTCGGCATGGCCAACGATCCGGGCGAGCGTCCCTCCGCCCTGGAGTTGCACGACCTGCTCACCAACCTCCCCCTCGGCTCGCCGGTGACACCGGTCAGCGGCGCTCCGGTCAGCGGTGCCGCCACGCTCTCCGGCCCGTACGCGGCCAGCCAACCGGTGCCCCGATCCCCCATCGAGGACACGCAGCGAAGCGACGCCGCCGGTCGACGGTGGCGGCGCTGGCTCTTCGGCGGCGCCGGGGTGCTCGCGCTCGCCGCCTCCGCGACCGCCGGGGCCTGGGTCGCCGACCGGGCGCCACCACCCGCCCCGTACCCGTCGGCCACTCAGATCGCCGCACCGGCGACCGGGCCGTTGCCTGGCTGTGCGAACGGCACCGGTGCGCCCACCGCCCTGCCCGAGGGTGCCCGGTGCCTGCCCGAGCTGGAGTGCTTCGGCCCGATGCGGATCCGCGGTAGCCGCGCCGAGGCGGCTCGGCTGTCCTGCGCCGGCCGACACACCTGGGAGACGTACGCCGAGGGCATCCTGCCGGTGTCGCTGGTCGGCGCCGACCACGACGAGGTGGCCGCCGCTGAGCCGGTGCGGCAGGTGTGCAGCACCACGACGTTCCGGTTGACCACCGGGATCGCCGAGGCGACCGGTTGGCACCTGGAGGTGCTACCCCCGGTCGACGGCAGCATCGACCGGACCTACCGGTGTCTGGCGGGGCGCGGTGTGGACGCGCTCTCCGCACCCACGCTCACCGGCCGCTGAGCCCGTTCGACCCGCGTCGGCGGTCACGCACCGCACGCAACGCGTCCCGGGGGTCCATGGCGTCGAGGGTGTCCGCGTCGATCCCGTACGGCATCAGCTCGGGCGGCCCGACGACTGCCGACCGGTCCGCCGGCTCCGGATCGTCGACCTGACGAGCGGCGGAGACCGCAACCCCGGCGATCATGGTCATCAGCACGCAGAGCAGCGCGAGAACCACGCCGAGGAGGTCCTGTCGGCGCCACACGACCAGCATGACCAGCGGCGCAAGGGCTCCCAGCGCCGCGAGCACCGCCACCGTGCGCGCATCGGGTCTGGACAATCGGCTCACCCGTCCAGCATGTCGCGGCCAGGCCGGCTGTCAACAGCAGAGCCGGCCGCCGCGCCGATCGAGGTCGATCTGAGCCGTCCACTCGACAGGGTCCACCGCGCCCACACGGATTGGACAAGAACGGCTACTCTCGGTGTTCCGCAGGCCCTTTCCGGTAGCGAGGTCGCCCATGAAATCAGGCAGTTCGCAGTCCCGGCTCCGCTCGATCGCGTCGACGCTGGCGGTCGCTCTCACTCTCGTGCTCGCCGCCGCGGCCGGTTGCGACAGTCGGAAGGAACCGGACCTTTCGTCGGTGCAGGAGAAGATGCGCGAGACGCACATCTACGGTCAGTCGAAGCTGCGGATCGGTGTCGCCACCAACGAGCCGCTGATGGGTGAGTTGCGAAACGGCCAGCACGTCGGGTTCGACGTCGAGATCGCCCGGTACGTCGCGGCCTCTCTCGGTTACGAGGGGGAACAGCGGCTGGAGTTCGTGTCGGTCGCCACCGAGGACCGCATCCCGTCGCTGCAAGGTGGCACCGTCGACCTGGTGGTGTCCAGCTTCTCCATGACGGAAGACCGTAAGCAGCTGGTCAGCTTCGCCGGGCCGTACTTCGTCACCACGCAGGAGGTGATGGTGCCGGTTCGACTCAAGGACAAGGTCCGCACCATTGAGGATCTGCGCGACCCGGCGTACAAGGTCTGCACCAGCGGCGGCTCCACCACCGAGGCCGAGTTGGAGAAGCACCAGGTCAAGACCTTCGTGGTCAAGGACGTCGGCGACTGCGTCGATGGCATCCGGAAAGGGCGGTACGACGCGGTCAGCTCCGACGAGTCGATCCTTGCCGGCTTCCTGGCCAGCTTCCCCAAGGAGTTCGAGATCGTGGACATGCCGTTCGGCACCAGCGAGTTGCTGGGCATCGGCGTGCCGATCGGTGATCCCGCGCTGCGCGACCTGGTCGCGTTCTTCCTGCAGAAGAGCTACGAGCAGGGCCGAGACGGAGATGCCAGCCCCTGGCAGACCGCGTACAACCGGACCCTGGGCCCCTGGCTGAAGGCCGAGAAGCGCCAGCCACAGCCGCTGGAGGTGCCGAAGCTCGTCGACTTCGACGACAAGGCGCCCGCGAAGTGAGCGCGGCACCGACCGCCACCAGCGGCGACGGGCCGGTCCCGCCGCCCCGAACGTCAGTGCCCGGCGGCGACGCCGCGTCGGCGATCGACGGTACGGCCGCAGCGCCGCCGGCCGTCGATCGTCCAGCGACCGGCGCGGAAGGTGACGTTGCCTGGCCGGCCGGAGTGCCGGTCGCCGAACCGGCCGAGCCGATCGTCGCCGCGGTCGAGCCGGGGCGGGTCCGGTGGGATCCGGCGGAGCGGCGCGCCCGCGCGAGCCAGTCGTTCTGGACGGCGGCGGTGGGCGTACCGGCGATCTTCTCGGTGCTCCGCCTCGGCGTGGAGGCCGGCGGGGAGCTCCAGACCACGCTGCTGCTGGTGGCCAACGTCGGGCCGGTCAACCTGCTCGCCGGTTTTCTGACCACCGCGGCCCGGCTGCTCTCCACCGGGCTGGTCGCCGTCTTCGCGCTCGGCGCGGTACTGGCCGTCAGCGCGGATCGACTTCCGCCGGGCACCCGTCGCCGCCCGCTCTTCGCCCGCTGGGCCGACATCACCCCGGCCTGGGTGGTGCTGGCCAGCTTCCTGCTCGCCCTGATCACCTGGCCGTTGCTCTATCTGCCGCTGCTGTTGCCGGCGTTCGTGGCCGCGTTTCAACTGCGCCCGGCGCGGCTGCACGAGCGGGTGGTGCCTCGGCTGCTGCTGATCGGCGCGCTGCTCGCCGGGTACGGCTGGCTGATGCTGCCGACGATGCGCGACGCGATGCGGCAGGGCGACGAGTGGCTGGTGCTGGCGCTCATCGTGGTGCCCCCACTGTTGGCGCTCTTCGTCGCGGGGCCGCTGCCGGGCATGGTGATCCGGCCGCTGGCGTCGGTGACCGAGGTGGCGGTGCTGGCCACCCTGATCTGGGCCGCGGTGCCGGTGATCACCACACCGGTGTTGCCGCTGACCGTCACCACGGTGGGCCCGGAGAGCGGGCCCACCGAGGACGTACGCGGGCACGTGGTCACCACCGACGACGTCAACATGGTGATCCTTCAGGAACGGGGCGGCGTCCGGTACGTCCCGGTCGGTCTGGTCCGCGCCCAGGTGCTCTGCCCGAGCGAGGAGGAGCTGCCCCGCCACCAACTGCGCATCCACGACTTCCACGTCGAGGATTCGCTGCTGGAGGGCATGGGCCGTCGCGTCCGCCCGGTCCACCGCATCGACGCCGCCTGCCGTACCCCAGCCTGACCGTCCCACCGGCATCATCCCGGCGCTTGATCGACTCGGCTTTCAGGAAGTCGGGGCATCACCGACGCTTGGACACCGCGAGTTCAAGAAAACCGAGTCGATCTTGCAGCGTCGGGCGCGGGCACGCGGCCACGGCCCGCTCGCGCAGGCCGTGGCGACGTCAGTACGACTTGTCCTGGCCGAGGACGTGTTGGGCCACGAAGTTGAGGATCATCTCGCGGCTGACCGGGGCGATCCGGCCGGCCCGGACGGCGCCGAGCAGGGTCGCCACCCCGTACTCGGTGGTCATGCCGGCCCCGCCGAGCACCTGCACGGCGGTGTCCACGGCGAGCGCGGCGGCCTCCCCGGCCGCGTACTTGGCCATGTTGCCGGCCACCCCGGCCTCCAGGTCGCGGCCGGCGTCGTACAGGGTGGCCGCCTTCTGGATCATGAGGCGGGCCAGCTCCACCTGCACCGCCGCGTGGGCCAGCGGATGCGACACCCCCTGGTGCGAGCCGATGCTCCGACCACCCCAGACCTTGCGGGTGGCGGTGTACTCACTGGCCCGCTCGATGGCGTACCGGCCGGTGCCGGCGCCCATCGCGGCCACCGTGATCCGCTCCGGGTTGAGCCCGGCGAAGAGCGCCGGCAGCCCGGCGTCCAGCGACTCACCGAGCAGCGCGTCGGCGGGCACCCGCACGTCGTCCAGGTAGAGCAGGAACTGGTTCTCCGGGGACACGATCTCCATGTCCAACTTGGACCGGGTCAACCCGGCCGCGTCGGTCGGCACCAGGAACAGCGCCGGCTTCAACTTCCCGGTGGAGGAATCCTCGGTACGGGCCACCACCAGCACGTGACCGGCCTCGTCGACACCGGAGATGTAGCACTTGCGGCCGTTCAGCAGCCAGCCGTCGCCGTCGCGGCGAGCCACAGTGCCGAGTCGGTGGAAGTTGGAACCGGCCTCCGGCTCGGTGATGGCGAAAACGATCTTCTGGGAGCCGTCGGCGAGGCCCGGCAGGTGCCGCTTGCGCTGCTCCTCGGTGCCGTGCCGACTGAGCACTGTCGCCGCGATGGCGGGGGAGACCACAAGCAGCAGCAGCGGGCAACCCGCCGCCGCCAACTCCTCGCAGACGATGGCCAGCTCGGTGATGCCGCCGCCCCCGCCGCCGTACTCGGTGGGGATGTTGACCCCCAGGTAGCCGAGCCGTCCGGCCTCCGCCCACAGTTCGGTGGTGTGTTCGCCGGCCCTCGCCTTCTCGACGAAGTAGGAGTGCCCGTAACGGCGGCCCAACGCCCGCACGGCGTCGCGCAGCTGGTCCTGCTCGGGGGTGAGGTCGAAGGTCATCGGGCGTCCTCTTCTTCGATAACGGCGAGCACGGCGCCCGTCTGCACCTGACCGCCGATCGGCACCGGCAGTTCGGCGACCACGCCGTCGATCGGGGCGAGCACGGGATGTTCCAGCTTCATCGCTTCCAGGGTGAGCAGCGGATCACCGGCGGCGACCCGCTGGCCGACCTGGACGTGTACCCGGGTCACCGCGCCGGGCAGCGGCGCGAGCAGCGACCCGGCCGCCACCGCCGCGGTGGGCAGCGGGAGACGCGGCAGCTCGGCCAGGCTCGCCGCCCCGTCCGGACCGTCCACGAAGACAGCCGACCCCACCCGGTGTACGCGGTACGCGCGCCGAACCCCGTCGACGTCGAGCACCACCCGGTCCGGGGTGGCCTCGACCAGCGCCACTGTGGGTGCCGTCGGCCGCTCGGCGGACTCCTCGGCCGCCGACGTGCTGGACCAGTCGGCGAGCCGGCCAGTCCGGTCCAACCGGTAGCGGATCTCGATCTCGTCGCCGTCCGGCCCGGTGAACCGGCTGACCTGCGGGACTGCGGGCACGTTGCGCCAACCGGAGGGGAGCCCGCCCAGCACCGGTGCGGTCGCCCGGCGGTGCGCGGCGCCCGCCAGCGCGGCGGCGAGGGCGGTGAGTGGGACCTGGTCGGCGGGGAGGAGTGGGGTGAAGACCTCCGGGTGCCGGTCCAGGAAGCCGGTGTCGATCTCCGCCGCCGCGAACTCCGGGCTGCGCAACACCCGGACCAGCAGATCGCGGTTGGTGGCCACCCCGTGCAACTCGGCCCGAGCCAGGGCACCCGCCAGGGCCCGAGCCGCCTCGGTCCGGGTCGGTGCCACGGCGATCAGCTTGGCGAGCAGCGAGTCGTAGTGCACCCCCACCACCGAGCCCGCCACCACGCCGGAGTCGAGCCGCAGGCCCGCCCGTTGGATCCAGCCGAACTCGCGGTCCACCCCCGGCACGTCGAAGCGGTGCAGGGTGCCCGTGGCGGGCCGCCAGCCCTGCGCCGGCTCCTCGGCGCACAGCCGTACCTCGATCGCGTAGCCGCGTGTGGCCGGGTAGTGGTGCTGTGCGGGCAGCGGTGCGCCCTCGGCCACCAGCAGCTGCATCCGGACCAGGTCCAGCCCGGCCGGAGTGACCAATTCGGTGACGGGGTGCTCCACCTGGAGTCGGGTGTTCATCTCCAGAAAGAAGAACTCGCCGGTCGGTGCCAGCAGGAACTCGACAGTGCCGGCCCCCACGTAGTCCACCGCCCGCCCAGCAGCCATGGCCGTCTCATGCAGCCGATCATGCAGCCCCGGCGGGAGATCACCCGGAGCCTCCTCGATGATCTTCTGGTGTCGGCGCTGGATCGAGCACTCCCGGACGCCGAGCACCTGCACGGTGCCGTGGGTGTCACCGAAGATCTGCACCTCGACGTGCCGGCCGCGCTCGACGTACCGCTCGATGAAGACAGTGCCGTCGCCGAACGCGGCAGCCGCCTCGCGACGCGCGGAGGCGACCGCCTCGGCCAGTTCGTCGGCGGTCCGGACGATCCGCATGCCCCGGCCACCGCCGCCGGCGGACGCCTTCACCAGCACCGGGAAGTCCGTGACGCCGTCGGTGTCGGTCCAGCTCGGCAGCATCGGCACGCCCGCCTCGGCGAGCAGCGCCTTCGCCGCCAGCTTGTCGCCCATCGCGGCGATCACCTTGGCCGGCGGCCCGACCCAGGTCAGACCGGCGTCGGTCACCGCCGCCGCGAACTCGGCGTTCTCGGCGAGGAACCCGTAGCCGGGGTGGACGGCGTCCGCGCCGCTGCGCCGGGCCGCGTCCAGGATCAGGTCGACCCGCAGGTACGTCTCGGCCGGCGAACTCCCCGGCAGGCGTACGGCCTGGTCGGCCTCGGCCACGAACGGCGCGTCGGCGTCCGCGTCCGAGTGCACGGCGACCGTCTCCACGCCCATCGCGCGGCAGGTGGCGAAGACCCGACGGGCGATCTCGCCCCGGTTGGCCACGAGCAGTCTGTTGATCATGAGTGGCCCCTCTACATCCGGAAGACGCCGAAACCGTCGGCGCCCTTCACCGGTCCGTTGTGGATCGCCGAGAGGCAGAGCCCGAGGACGGTCCGGGTGTCCCGGGGGTCGATCACCCCGTCGTCGTAGAGCCGGCCGGAGAGGAAGAGCGCACCGGACTGCGACTCGATCTGCTGCTCGACCATCATCCGCATCGCCGCGTCGGAGTCCTCGTCGTAGTCGCGCCCCCGGGCGGCAGCCGCCTGCCGGGCCACGATCGACAGCACCCCCGCGAGCTGAGCCGGGCCCATCACCGCCGACTTCGCGTTCGGCCAGGTGAACAGGAACCTCGGCTCGTACGCCCGGCCGCACATGCCGTAGTTGCCGGCGCCGTAGGAGGCGCCCAGGTTCACCGTCAGGTGCGGCACCGTCGAGTTCGACACCGCGTTGATCATCAGGGCGCCGTGCTTGATGATGCCGCGCTGCTCGTACTCGGTGCCCACCATGTAGCCGGTGGTGTTCTGCAAGAAGATCAACGGGGTGTCCGAGGCGTTCGCGAGCTGGATGAACTGGGCCGCCTTCTGCGCCTCCGCGCTGAACAGCACCCCTCGGGCGTTCGCCAGCACCCCCACCGGGTACCCGTGCAACTCGCCCCAACCGGTGACCAGCGCGTCCCCGTACGCCGGCTTGAACTCGTCGAAGTCGCTGCCGTCCAGGATCCGGGCCAGCACCTCCCGGGGGTCGAACGGCACCTTCAGGTCGGCGCTGGTGATGCCGAGCAACTCCTCCGGGTCGTACTTCGGTGGCTGCGGCACCGCCGTACGCGGCGACGGGCCCTGCTTGCGCCAGTTCAACCGGCGGACGCACTGCCGGGCCAGCCGGATGCCGTCCCGCTCGTCGGCGGCCAGGTAGTCGGCGAGCCCGGACGTGCCGGCGTGCATCGCCGCGCCACCCAGCGACTCGTCGTCGGTGACCTCGCCGGTCGCCATCTTCACCAGCGGCGGACCGGCCAGGTAGACCTGCGACCGGTCCCGAATCATGATCACGTGGTCGGACATCCCCGGCACGTACGCGCCACCGGCCGTGGCGTTGCCGAAGACCACGCTGACCGTGGGGATGCCGGCCGCCGAGAGCCGGGTGAGGTCACGGAACACCCGACCACCGGGGATGAAGATCTCCGCCTGGGTGGGCAGGTCCGCCCCGGCCGACTCCACCAGATTGACCATGGGCAGCCGGTTGGCCAGGGCGATCTCGCCGGCCCGCCGGGTCTTGGTGAGGGACCACGGGTTGACCGCACCGCCGCGTACCGTCGGGTCGTTGGCGACGATCAGGCACTCCACGCCCTCGATCACCCCGATGCCGGTGACCACGCTGGCCCCGACCGGGAAGTCCGAGCCGTACGCGGCGACCGGCGACAACTCCAGGAACGGGCTGTCGGCATCCACCAGCAGCTCGATCCGCTCCCGGGGGAGCAGCTTGCCGCGCGCGTGGTGCCGGGTCACGTACTTCTCGCCACCACCCGCCCGCGCCTGGTCCAGCGCGGCGTCCAACTCGGTCAACCGCTCCAGCAACGCCGCCCGGTTCGCCAGGTACGAGGGCGCGGACGGATCGACCGCGCTGTCCAGGGTGGTCATAGGCCCATGCCTTTCGCGATGATCTCGTTCATGATCTCGGTGGTGCCGCCGCCGATGCCGAGGATCCGCGCGTCGCGGTAGTGCCGCTCCACCTCGGCGTCGCGCAGGTAGCCGAACCCGCCGTGCAGCTGCAACGCCTGGTCGACGACGTGGTCGCAGGCGGCCACCGCCACGTTCTTCGCCATCGCCACCTCGGTCACCACCGGCTCGCCGGCCGCCACCCGACCCGCCACTGCGTGCACGTACGACCGGGCCGCCTCGGCCCGGGTGTGCATCTCGGCCAACCGGTGCCGGATGAGCTGCCGGCTGGCCAGCGGGCGCCCGAAGGTTTCCCGGTCCCGACACCAGCGCACCGCCAACTCGACGCAGCGCTGCGCTGTCGCGTACGCCTGGGTCGCCAGCGACAGCCGTTCCGCCGCGAAGTGCTGCATGATCGCCAGGAAGCCGGTGTTCTCCGCGCCGATCCGGTTGGCGACCGGTACCCGCACGTCCGCGAAGGACAGTTCTGCGGTGTCCGAGCAGTGCCAGCCCAGCTTCTCCAACCGGCGTCCCACTGTGAACCCGGGCGACCCCTTGTCGATGACCAGCAGGGTGAGTTCACCGCTGCCGGGGAAGTCGGTACACACCGCCGTGGTCACGAAGTCGGCCCGGTGCCCGCTGGTGATGTACGTCTTCGACCCGTTCACCACGTAGTGGTCGCCGTCGCGGCGGGCCGTCGTGCGGATGCCGGCCACGTCCGAACCGCCATCCGGCTCGGTGATGGCCAGCGCGCCGATCATCGTGCCGGACAGCGTGGGCCGCACGTACCGCTCGATCAGACTGTCGTCGCCCGGGGACGAGACGCCACCGAGCCGCCCGCCCAGCGAGCCACCGGTGCGGGCACCGGCCGCCGCTACCATGTGCGGCAACGCGATCCCGTGCGTGAACAGGGCCGCCACCAGCCCGGACGAGCCACCGGAGCGGATCAGCTCCTCGGTAACGATGATCGAGTCGAGCAGGTCACCGCCGCTGCCGCCGACCGACTCCGGGAAGCCGATGCCGAGCAGGCCGAGCTTCGCGGCGGTCGCGTGCAGCGCCCGGGGCACCTCGCCGGCCCGCTCCCAGTCGTCCAGGTGGGGCAACACCTCCCGGGTCACGAACGCCCGGGTCAGCTCGCGTAGCTGCCGGCGCTCCGGGGTGTCCACGATGCTCATCGGGATGCCCCCGTCGGTAGGTCGGCCGGCAGGTCGACGATCCGGGCGCGCAGCAGCTCGCCGAGCGCCTTGGCCTGCGGGTCGAACCGGGTGGACGCGGCCACCCCGGCCCCGAGCAGGCCCTCGATCACGAAGTTGACAGCACGCAGGTTCGACAACTCGTAGCGCCGCACCGTCAGCGGGGCGGTCTCCGGCACCAGCTCGGCCAGCCGTTCGACGGTCAACCAGGTCCGCAACCAGGCGTACCCGGCGTCGGAGCGCGCCCAGACACCGAGGTTGGCATCCCCGCCCTTGTCCCCGGAGCGTGCGCCGACCACCTCGCCGAGCGCCCCGCGCCGGGTCGGGCCGTCGACCGCCACCTCGCCACCCGGGGCCGACTCGTCCTGCGAGGTGGGGGCGGTGCGGATCGGCGGGGCGACCGGCGCCCGCTCGCCACCGGGTAGCACCGCGACGTGCGCCACCGCGTCCTGCGGCACCGCGTCGGCGGTGAAGACGCCGTACGGTGTCGCGTCGCCGGGCAGTGTGGTCAGCGTGCAGCCCGGGTACGAGGCCAGGGCCAACTCGACCGCGGCGGCCGAGAACGCCCGCCCGGCCCGCGCCTTGTCGCCGTCGCGCAGGTGTACGTGCAGCAGGGCGCTGGCCGCCTCGGTGTCGGCGGCGTCCGGGTGGTCGGTCCGGGCCAGCGTGAACTCCAGCCCGTCCTTGCCCACCGCCTCCTCGACCTGCCCCCGGACCAGGGCCGCCTTCGCCTCGATGTCCAGCCCGCAGAGGACGAACGTCATCGAGTTGCGGAAGCCGCCGAGGTTGTTGACGCCCACCTTCAGCGTGGGCGGTGGCGGCGTGCCGCGTACGCCGGAGACCCGGACCCGGTCCGGCCCGTCGGGGTGCAGCGTCACCGTGTCCAGCCGGGTCACCACGTCCGGCCCCAGGTACGACGGTCCGCCGATCTCGTAGAGCAGTTGGGCGGTGACCGTCTCCACGGTGACCGCGCCGCCAGTACCCGGATGCTTGGTGAGCACCGATGAGCCGTCGGGGTGCACCTCGGCGATCGGGAACCCGGGCCGATGACCGCCGTCGGGCAGCTCGGTGAAGAAGCTGAAGTTGCCGCCGGTGACCTGTGCGCCGCACTCGACGAGGTGCCCCGCGACGGTGGCCCCGGCCAACTCGTCGAGGTCGTCGCGGCCCCACCCGTACCGGGCGATGGCCGCGCCGACCACCAGCGACGCGTCGGTGACCCGGCCGGTGACCACCACGTCCGCACCCGCGTCGAGGCAGGCGGCTATCCCGAACGCGCCGAGGTAGGCGTTCGCGCTCAACGCGTCCGGTCGCTGGATCGTGTCGCCCTCGACGTACCCGACCTGCGTCGGGAGGCCGAGCCGGTCGGCGAGCTTCTCGATGGCGGCGGCCAGGCCGGCCGGGTTCAACCCGCCGGCGTTGGTGACGATCCGGACTCCCCGGTCGAGGGCGGTGCCGAGGCAGGTCTCCAGTTGCCGCAGGAACGTCTTCGCGTAGCCCAGGTCGGGGTCGCGCATACGGTCCCGGGCCAGGATCAGCATGGTCAACTCAGCGAGGTAGTCGCCGGTCAGCACGTCCAGCTCACCGCCGTCGAGCATCTCCCGCCAGGCGGTGAACCGGTCGCCGTAGAAGCCGGAGGCGTTGCCGATGCGGATCATGCCCGTACCCCGATCCCGCCGGCCGGCTGCCGGCCGTCACCCGGCGGCCCGGCGAAGGCCTGCGCCACGTCGAGCCACTCGTCGGCGACCGGCCCGGTGGCGACCAGAGCGAGGTCCGCGCGGTGTCGGCGCTGGGTGACCAGCAGGCAGAAGTCCCGAGCCGGGCCGGTGACCCGGTCGGCGGCGTCCGCCGGACCCCAGCTCCAGGCCTCCCCGCCCGGCCCGACCAGCTCGACCCGGACCGGGCCCGTCGGTGCCTCCCGGCCGTGCGCGGCGAAGCCGTGCCCGAGGGTACGCACGCCCAGGTGCGCAACGTGCCGGAGTCGGTCGCTGTCGGGGCGGACCACGTCGAGGGCGTCGGCCACGTCCGCGCCGTGCGCCCAGGTCTCCATGATCCGGGCGGTGGCCATCGAGGTGGCCGACATCCGGGTGCCGTACCAGGGCAGTTTGCCGCCGGCCGGAACGGCGGCCAGTGCGTCGACGAGCGCTGTGCGCCCGGCCCGCCAGCGGGCGAGCAGTTCGGCCGGCGGGGCGAGGAACTCCTCGGCGCCGACGTCGACGAGTCTGGTCACGTCCGGCGCGGCGGTGACCGTCGCGTAGAACGCCTCGGGATCGGTCGCGGCCAACAGCGCGACGTGGTCGGTCCAGGCGAGGTGGGCGATCTGATGCCCGATGCTCCAGCCCGGCGCGGGGGTCGGCCTCGCCCAGTCGGCCACGGGCAGTGGCGCCACCAGGGCGTCCAGGTGGGCGGACTCGTCGGCCAGGTCCGTGAGCAGGTCGCTGAGGTCGACCATGGTGCCTCCGGTCGGTGGTGGCCGGTGCGGCCGGCGGTCAGGGCGTGAGCAGGGTGGCGAGCTGGCGCTTCCAGGTGGTCAACAGGGCAGCCCGGCGGGCGGAATCGTCGCTGAGGAGGTTGGCCACCCCGAGCCCACGGAGCAGATCGAGCGTGGCCTGCACCGCTTCGCGGACACCGGGTCGACGCTCGTCGACACCGAGCAGGGCGACGGTGAGCCGGTGCATCTCCCGCCCGACCGTCGCCTCCAGGGGCACCAGGGCGTCCCGCAGCTCCCGATCCGTGCGGGCGGCGACCCAGAGCTCGAGCGCGGCCACGAACAGCGGCCCGGTGAACGCCACGGCGAGCAGGTCGACGACCCGGTCCAACCGCTGCGGGCCAGCCGGGAGCGCCTCGGCCTCGGTGCGCAACTCGTCGGCCCGGCGCTCGGCCAGATGGGCCACGGCGGCCGTCACCAGCGCCGCCTTCGTCGGGTAGTGGTGCAGCTGCGCCCCACGCGAAACACCGGCCCGCGCCGCGACGACTGTGGTCGTGGTGCCGGACCAACCGTGCTCGATCAGGCAGTCGACGGTCGCCTCCAGCAGCCGGGCCTGGGTGGCGCGGCTGCGTTCCTGCTGAGGGACACGCGTCGATGCGGTGGGCACGGGGACAGCTTGGTGCCTACAAAACAAACAGTCAAGACTGACTTTTTCTGAGCCCGCGTGGCTCGGGTGGGCTCGCGGTGGGGCGGCGTGGGAGGTGGGCTTGGTGCTTGGTCTCGCTTTGGAGCTGATGCCACAAACGAATCGCCCTTCGACCGCGCCAGTCGACCGGGCCCTTCGACCGCGCCAGTCGACCGCGCCAGTCGACCGGGCCTGTCGACTGCGCCAGTCGACCGCGCCCGTCGACCTCGTTGAGGATCGGCCTGCCGAGCACCTCTGGCTGATGCCGCAAACGATTCAGCTCCAAAGGCTCCCTGACGGGTATCCCGCCTGCCGCCGCCCGTCCGCCTGCCGCCGCCGCCCGCTGCCCGCCTGCCGCCCGCCTGCCGCCCGCCTGCCGCCGGCCTGCCGCCCGCCCGCCGCCGGCCTGCCGCCCGCCCGCCGCCGGCCTGCCGCCCGGCGGCCGGCGGCCGGCTCAATGCCGGCTCAGCGGCCGTCGCGGGGGCCGAAGGCGGTCAGCGCGTCGGCGTCGCTGTGCTGGGAGCGCAGGTACTCGTCGGCCCAGGCGGCGGCGTCGGGGAAGGTCGACTCCGCCGCCACGCGGACGCAGGCCGCGTCCACGTCGAAGGCGGTGCGGCGCAGTTGGACGCCCGGCCCGAGCAGCGCCCACCACGCGCCCGCGCCCCCGTACGGCATGCCGATGCTTCCCGGGTTGACCACCAGACGCCGGTCGACCAGCCGGGTGAAGGGCATGTGCGTGTGGCCGCAGACCACCGTGGTGATCTCGGCGGGGAGACCGTCGAACACCTCCGCCCAGCGCGCCATCCGGGAGTCGACGAGCACGACCTCCTCGTCATCGCGGGGCGTGGCGTGGCAGAACAGCGTCGGCCCGAGGCCGTCGATCTCCAGCGTCGCCGTCGCCGGCAGCGCGGCGAGCCGGGCCACCTGGTCGTCGCGCAGCTGCCCGGCGGCCCAGTTCGACACCTCGATCGACGCGGGACGGCCGGCCCGGGCCTCGACCAGTTCGCGGTCGGCATTGCCGCCGACCCAGCACACCCGGTCGCCCACGCCGGCGAGCACGTCCAGCACCTCGACCGGTTGCGGGCCGGCGGCGATGTCGCCGGTGAGCACGATCAGATCGGCGGCGGCGACGTCCGGCTCGGCCAGTACGGCCTCCAGCGCCGGCAGGACACCATGGATGTCGGAGAGCACCGCAACTCGGTTCACCATGGGACCCACCCTCACCGCGGGCACCGTCTCCAGGCCAGCGATTCTGCGTCAGGCAGACGGCAAACGTCCCCGCCTACCGTCGGTGACGGCAGGCGGGGACGTCGGGTGCTGCTGCTCAGACGCGGGCGCGACGGGCCAGGCGCTCCGGGTCCAGGATAATGATGCTCTTGCCGTCCAACCGCAGCCATCCGCGCGAGGCGAAGTCGGCCAGCGCCTTGTTGACGGTCTCCCGCGAGGCGCCGACGAGCTGGGCGATCTCCTCCTGGGTGAGGTCGTGGGTCACCCGCAGAACGCCGCCGTCGCGGGTGCCGAAGCGGCCCGCCATCTGGAGCAGGTTCTTGGCGACCCGGCCCGGCACGTCCGTGAAGATCAGGTCGGCGAGCGAGTCGTTGGTCCGGCGCAGCCGCCGGGCGAGCACCCGGAGCAACTGCTCGGCGATCTCCGGGCGGTTGTTGAGCCACGGCCGCAGCGCCTGCTTACGCAGCCGCACCAGCCGGGTGTCGGTCACCGCGGTGGCGGTCGCCGTACGCGGACCCGGGTCGAAGAGCGACAGCTCACCGACCATGTCCGACGGCCCCATCACCGCGATGAGGTTCTGCCGGCCGTCCGCTGCGCGGCGACCAACCTTGATCTTCCCGGACAGCAGGATGTAGAGGCTGTCACCGGGCTCGCCCTCATTGAAGACGATCTCGCCCTTGCGGACCTCGATCGTCTCCATCTCCTTGGCAAGCGCCTCGGCAGCTTCCGGGTCAACACCCTGGAAGATCCCGCTGCGGGCCAGTACCTCGTCCATTGCGCACCTCCGGTTGCGCGTGCCGTCCGTCGGCCGGGGCCGCCGTCCGCTGATCCCCTCGCGCGCCGCCAAGTCTAGGCGCACGTGAGCATGAATCAGAGGTCGCCCCTGGAATCTTGATCGGTGGGCGTAACCTGCCCGACGTGCTGAGCGAGCCGACTCTGACCAGCCGCGCCGAGGACGGGCGGCACGTCCCGCTGCTCGTCTGGCGTGCGGACGTGCCGCTGCGGGCGGTCAGCAGTGCCCCGCTGGGCGGTGGCATCGGGGTCCGGCGGTGGGTGTTGAACGCGACCGTACCGATGTCGTACGACCGGGATGACCCCGCGGCGCACCTGGCCTCGATCGCCGCCGAGCTGGCCCTCGACGGGCCCGGGGTCGGTCTGCTGACCGGCGTCGATGTGACCGAGGTGGTCGCGCGAACCGACGCCGGGGTGCGGGCCTGGGCGACGGTCGGGCTCGGCACGCCGGTGCCCGCGGCCGCGCCGACGCCGGCCGCGCTGGCACCACACGTCGGCACTGTCAACATCGTGGTGTACGTGCCGGCCCGGCTCGCCGACTCGGCGCTGGTGAATGCGGTGGCCACCGCGACCGAGGCGAAGACCCAGGCGATAACCGAGCTGGGGGTGCCGGGGACAGGCACGCCCACCGACGCGGTCACAGTGCTCTGCCCAGTGGACGGGCCGGAGGCCGCGTACGGCGGTCCGCGCTCCACCTGGGGTGCCCCGCTCGCCCGAGCGGTGCACGCGGCGGTGCTCGCCGGCGGTTCGCGGCCGGTCGTGCCGTGGTCCGAGCAGCTCAGGGGCGCAAAGTCCAACCGATCGGCTGTCGTCGGCGCGTTTAACGACCGGTAGGGTCGCGGGCGATGTACGCTCCCGCCCCCCTCGCGTCCCGCCCGCGTCGCCGCGTCGCCCTCGGCCTCGCCGCGCTGCTGGCCGCCCTCCTCGTGGCCGGCTGCGCCGACCCCGGTGGTGAGGCACCCGTCTGGCAGCCTGGCGCGGGAGGTGGTGGCACCGGCGCGCCGGTCTCCACGACCAGCCCGAAGGCCACCGGGCCCGCATCATCCGGTCAGGGTGGCGCGATCTCGCTCTCCGCCACCGGCGACATCATCATGGGCAACGCGCCCAGTCGGCTGCCCGCCGCCGGCGGCAAGGGCTTCTTCAACTCGGTCACTGAGGCACTCAAGGCCGACCTGGTGATGGGCAACCTGGAGGAGCCGCTGACTGTCGACACCGGCACCGGCAAGTGCGGGGCGAACTCCACCCGCTGCTTCCAGTTCCGCGCCCCGCCGGAGTACGCCGCGCACCTGCGTGACGCCGGCTTCGACGTGCTCAACCAGGCCAACAACCATGGCTACGACTACGGGCCCAAGGGCTACGAGAACACCCAGAAGGCGCTGAAGAAGTACGACCTGGAGCACACCGGCGCACCGAACGAGATCACCGTGGTCGACGTCAAGGGCGTCAAGGTCGCCGTCGCCGGCTTCTCGTCGTACGTCTGGTCCAACAGTCTCGTCGACATCGGCAAGGCGAAGGCGGTGGTCGCCAAGGCCGCCACGATGGCTGACCTGGTCGTGGTGCAGGTGCACATGGGTGGCGAGGGCGTCGACAAGACCCGGGTGAAGCCGGGCACCGAGATGTTCCTGGGCGAAAACCGGGGCGACCCGGTGAAGTTCTCGCACGCCATGATCGACGCTGGCGCCGACCTGATCGTCGGGCACGGCCCGCACGTGCTGCGCGGGATGGAGTTCTACCAGGGGCGCCTGATCGCGTACAGCCTGGGCAACTTCGCCGGCGGCGGCAACTCGCTGAGCAACGACGGCCGCCTCGGCTGGGGCGGGGTGCTGAAGGTGTCGCTCAAGCCGGACGGCAGTTGGGCCGGCGGCTCGTTCACCTCCACGTACATGAACTCCGCCGGCAAGCCGACCATGGACCCGGACGACCGGGGCCTGGGCCTGGTCACCGAGTTGAGTCGTGCCGACTTCCCCAAGGGCGGCGCTCGCCTCGACGGGCAGGGGAAGATCTCGGCGCCGACCGGCGGCTGACCCGACGAGGAGCGTCCGGGGTGCGACGTAGGCTGACCGTCGTGACCAGTAGCCCTCCCGGTGCCAGCGAGACCGATCTCGGGCGCAAACGCCGTGCCCGCAAGATCGGCCGGGTGCTGGCCGAGACGCATCCCGACGCGCATTGTGAGCTGGACCACTCCAACGCTCTGGAGTTGGCCGTCGCCACGATCCTGTCCGCGCAGTGCACGGACAAGAAGGTCAACGAGGTCACCCCGAAGCTCTTCGCCCGCTACCCGAGCGCTGCCGCGTACGCCGGCGCCGACCGGGGCGAGATGGAGGAGCTGATCCGGCCCACCGGCTTCTACCGCAACAAGACCGACTCACTGCTCAAGCTCGGTCAGGCCCTCCTCGACCGGTACGACGGCACGGTCCCGGGCCGGCTCGTCGACCTGGTGACGCTCCCCGGCATCGGCCGCAAGACCGCCAACGTGATCCTGGGCAACGCCTTCGACGTCCCGGGCATCACCGTCGACACGCACTTCCAGCGACTGGTCCACCGGTGGCGGCTGACCACCGAGACCGACCCGGTCAAGATCGAGCACGCGATCGGCGCGCTGTACGACAAGCGCGACTGGACCATGCTCTCGCACCGGATCATCTTCCATGGGCGACGGGTCTGCCACGCGCGCAAGCCGGCCTGCGGCGCCTGCACGCTCGCGAAGCTCTGCCCTTCGTACGGCACCGGCCCGACCGAGCCGGCGGCCGCCGCCAAGCTGCTCAAGGGCCCTCGGGCGCGCGACCTCGCGGTAGCTGCCGGGGTCGACCCGGAGTTGGTGCCGGCGCAGGCGATCACGGCGGAGGTGCCGTGAACCGCCGACGCCTCGCCCTCGCCGTCCTGCCGCTGCTGCTGGCGGTCACCGGTTGCACCAGCGGTACGGCCGACGACGAGCCAGCCCCCCGTCCGGCCGCCGCCGAGCGACCATCCCCGTTCCGGGACTGCACCACGCTGAGCACGGCGCCCACGGCCACGTCGCCCGGCTCCGGCCCGGCGACCCCCACAACGGCTACCCCCGCCTCGCCCGGCACGACGGCCCCCAATGGCACGACGGCCCGCGCCGCTGGCGGGTCGGTGCTGCCGGAGCTGACGCTCTCCTGCTTCACCGGCGGTGCCCCCGTCGTGCTGCGGGAGGTGGCCGGGCCGGCGGTGATCAACGTGTGGGCTTCCTGGTGCCCGCCGTGCCGCAAGGAGCTTCCCGCCTTCCAACGCCTCAGCGAGCGGGCCGCCGGCCAGCTCCAGGTGGTCGGGGTCAACAGTCGGGACAGCCGGGGCGGCGCCCAGTCCATCGGTGAGGACTTCGGCGTCCGGTTCCCGATCCTGGTGGACCAGGGCGAGGCGCTGCAGCGCGAGCTGAAGCGCAACGCCATTCCGCTGACCCTCTTCGTCGACGCCGACGGTCAGGTCCGGCACATCGACGCCAGCGGCGCTCTCGACGACACCAAGCTCGCCAAGCTGGTCCGCCAGCACCTCGGCCTGGCGGTACCGGCGTGACCCGTCGGCCCCCCGAGTGGATCGAGCCGTTGCTGACCCGGCTGGGCACCGCCCGCGCCGAGGACTTCACCCGGCTGACCACGCCGGCCGAGGGCGGTCGGGAGAGCGCCGTGCTGGTGCTGCTCGGCGAGCAGCCCGGCGCGGGTCCCGACGTGCTGGTCCTGCAACGCGCCGCCACCCTGCGCAACCACGCCGGCCAGCCCGCCTTTCCCGGGGGTGCGGCCGATCCGGAGGACGCCGACGTCCGCGCCACAGCCCTGCGCGAGGCGAACGAGGAAGTGGGCCTCGACCCGGCCAGCGTGACAGTGCTGGCCGAGCTGCCGAAACTGTGGATCCCGGTCAGCGACTTCGTGGTCACGCCGGTGCTGGCCTGGTGGCACGACCCGCACCCGGTGCACCCACGGGAGCCGGCCGAGGTGGCACACGTCGCCCGCCTGCCGGTCAGCGAGCTGGTCGATCCGGCCAACCGACTGCGGGTCCGGCACCCGAGCGGCTGGATCGGGCCGGCGTTCTCGGCGCGCGGGATGCTCGTCTGGGGCTTCACCGCCGGGGTGCTCGCCACCCTGCTCGAGATGGGCGGCTGGGCCCGTCCGTGGTCGCGAGGGCGGGTGGTGGAGCTTCCGCCGACCGGGGCGACACCGGCCCCGTCCGCCGGCACCGACGACGCTGACGAGAACGCCCTGCGCTGACCGCACGGTCACCATCCGCAAGCGATGGTCATCCGGTGGGCACACTGCCCGTACGCTTGACCCGTGTCCGTCGTGGATCTCGTCCTGCTGCTGCTCATGCTCGTGTTCGCGATCAGCGGATACCGCCAGGGTTTCGTCATCGGCGTCACGTCGTTGTCCGGCTTCTTCCTGGGTCTGCTGCTGGGTCTCCAGCTCGGGCCGCTGTTCGCCAGACAGTTCGTGGACGCCGGCACTCGTGTGCTGATCTCGCTGGTGGCCATCTTCGGGCTGGCGGTGGTCGGGCAGGCCCTCGCCGGTTGGCTCGGCTCGCACCTGCGCAAGACGATCACCAGCGACGTGGGTAAACGGGCCGACGACGTCGGTGGGGCGCTCGTCTCGCTGTTCGCGGTGCTCCTGCTCGCCTGGCTGGTCGCGGTGCCGCTCGGCTCGTCCTCGGTGCCCTGGCTCGCCGCCTCGGTCCGCAACAGCGCGTTGATCACGGTGGTCAACCAGGTCCTGCCGGAGCAGGCCCAGCAGCTGTCCACGGCGCTGGAGGACACCGTCGACACCGACGGCTTCCCGGACGTCTTCGGTGACCTCGCGCCCACCCGGGCCCGGCAGGTCGACCCGCCGGACCCGGCACTGGCCGGTTCGCAGGTGGTGGTCAGCGGTCAGCAGTCGGTCGTCAAGGTGCTCGGCTCCGCGCCCAGCTGCTCACGCCGGATCGAGGGTTCCGGCTTCGTGTACGCGGACGACCGGGTGATGACCAACGCGCACGTCGTGGCCGGCACCCGCTCGGTCGCCGTGGAGCTGGGCGGCGAGCGGTACGACGGCAAGGTGGTGGTCTACGACCCGAACCGGGATCTGGCGGTGCTGCTCGTGCCCGGGCTGCCCGGGCCGTCCCTGCGGTTCGCTGCCGGCAACGCGGGCAGCGGCTCCGACGCCATCGTGCTCGGCTTCCCGCTCGACGGCCCGTACAACGCGCAGTCGGCGCGGGTCCGGGACGTCGACCGGATCAAGGGCCCGGACATCTACTCGTCCAGCGAGGTGACCCGGGAGATCTATACCATCCGGGCGCTGGTGCGCAGCGGCAACTCGGGCGGTCCGCTGCTCTCCGCCAACGGCCTGGTGCTCGGCGTGATCTTCGCGGCGGCGTCCGACGACCCGAACACCGGCTTCGCCGTGACGGCGGCCGAGGCCCGCCCGGTGGCGTTGGCCGGTGCGGAACGCAACCGGCAGGTCGCCACCGGCGAGTGCACCTGAGCGTGGCCGGGGGGCCAGCTCAGCTCTGAGCCGGCAGGGCGCGGCGCCCGACGGTCGGTAGCTTCGCCCGCCCCCACCGCAGCCCCCGGTCCAGCACGGCACGGGCCATGATCGCGACGCACGTGCCGCCGTTGAGGAAGGACGCCACCACGTCGCTCGGGTGGTGCATTCCCCGGTACATCCGGGTCATCGCCACGCCCAGCGGCACCATCAGCAGCAGCGTCCACCAGGCGACCTTCGCGCCGGTGCTCGGTGCCCGCAGCGCCAGCAGCACGGCGATGCCGACGTAGAGCGCCACCGCCGCCGAGGTGTGCCCGGACGGAAAGCTCGACGTGGGTGGCGAGACGTCCATGTGTTCCACCGCCGGCCGCTGACGGTCGATCGCCAGCGTGGTCAGCAGGAACACCAGCGCCTGGGCGGTCACCGCAGCGCACAGGAACAGCGGCTCGCGCCAGCGCTTCAGCCAGAGCCGCAGCGCCAACGCCACCAGCACGGTGACCACGACGATCATCTGGGTGCTGGCCAGCGTGCTGAACACCAGCGAGACGTTGTTCCAGTCGCCGGTGCGGTCGGCGGCCAACTCCCGGTTCACCGCGTCCTCCACGGTGAACGGCCAGGTCCTGGCGAACACCCGGGTGACCAGCACCCCGAGCAGCACCATGAGCCCAAGTAGGAGGGACACCGGCAGCAGCACCCGCCGGACGATCTGGACCACGGTCTCGGACATGGGTCGGCCAGTACCCGGCCGACCTCGTCGTCACTCCTCAGGCCGCTCCCGGCTGCCGCTCGACCTCGGGAGCGACGCCGTCGCGGGTCGGCCGGACCGGCCGAAGACCGGTGTGTGCCCGCCAACTGGTGAACGCGGCGGTGGTAGCCGCGACCACTGCCACACCAAGCAGCCATCCACCCACCACGTCGCTGGTGAAGTGCACGCCCAACGTCACCCTGCTCAGCCCGGTCACCACTGTGAGCAGGACCGCCGCCACCCAGAGCACGGCCCGCGCCGCCCCCCGTCCGGCGTACGGCAGGAGCACCAGCAGCAGCACCCCGGCGGCCAGGGTGGCGTTCAGCGCGTGCCCGGAGGGGAACGAGTAGCCGGCGGCCCGGGCCACCGGGTCCAGCAACTCCGGCCGGTCCCGGCCGACCAGCAACTTGAGCAGCGGACCGATCAACCCGCCGACGACCATGGTGGTGGCCGCCCAGAGGGCCAGCCGGCGGGCTCCCCGGCGCAGCAGCCAGACCACCAGGAGCAGGGCGACGGCGCGCAGTGGCATCGGTGCGAACACCTCGGTCCAGACCCGCATCAGCACGACCCAGGCCGGGTGATCATGGGCGTAGCCGTGCAGCGCGTCGGTGACCGCCGTGTCCAGCCGGTGCAGCGGTGCCCAGGCGCCGAGCACCAGCAGTGTGAGCAGCGCGAACGGCACCAGCACGAGGAACGCCGCCGTCGCGGCGAGAGTGAGCCGCAGACCCAGCGCATGGTCCGGGTCGAATCGGCGGTGCCGCCAGGACGGCTGGCCGGTGGGGGCGAGGGTGGGCGGCTGGCGCGTACTCATGGGTCCGTTCTACCCGGCCGGGCAGCCGGTCAGGCCTGCCGGTCGGTCGCGATCAACGGGTCCGCTGACGCAGCCGGCGCACCATCAGGGCCGCACCGCCGACCAGAGCGACGAGGAGCACGACAGTGGTCCACAGCTGCTCCGGCGCGGAAGTGTCCTGACCGCCCGCCGCCCGAGCCGTCCAGCGGCTCTGCTGACCGGATGCGGCGAGACCGAGTGGATCGCTACCGGCACCGGCCACCGGACCGTCGTCGGCCGAGCCGGGCGCCGGGCCGAAACCGGTCACGCCCGGCGACGTCTGGTCGTCCAGCGGGTTGGCGGTCACCGGCGGCACCTGAGCGGTCAACGCGGCCACCGGGTCGACCACCCCGTACCCGAAGCGGTCGTCCCGACCGGTCGGGCCCACGTCCCGGGCGGTGGCCAACAACCGGTTGACCACCTCACCCGCGGGCATCTGCGGATAGCGGGACCGGACCAGCGCGGCGGTCGCCGCCACCAGCGGCGCGGCGAAGCTGGTGCCCTGCACCCGCCAGTACCCGCCGGGCGGCTTGGCGCCGACCAGCCCGCTGGCGGGAGCGGTGAGCACCGTCGCCCGGCCGGTGATCGAGCCGGACCACATGTTGTCGCTGCTGCGTTCCAGACCGGACACCGCGATCACACCCGGCTCACGAGCCGGGTACCAGACCTTGGTGCTGGTGGAGGTGGCCAGGTTGCCGGTGCAGGCGACCACGACCACGTCCCGCACGAACGCGTAGTCCAGGGCGGCGGCCAGGGCCGGGCTGTCGCCGCTGCCGCCCAGCGACAGGTTGATCACGCGGGCGCCGTTGTCGACCGCCCAGCGGACCCCCTGGGCAACGATCAGCGCGTCGTCGTAACGGTTCTCCTCGTCCAGCACACGGACCGGCAGGATCCGGGCGTCCGGTGCCAGGCCGACCACACCCCGCTTGTCGTCGTTGCGTCCAGCGATCAGGCCGGCGACCGTGGTGCCATGACCCACCGGATCCGGGCCCGGGGCGCCACCGGGGCCAACCAGGTCCTTCCCGGGCAGCACCTGGCCGACCAGGTCGGGGTGGTTGCCGTCCACTCCGGAGTCGACCACCGCCACTGTCACGCCCCGGCCGGTCGAGCTGCGCCACGCCGTCTCGGCCTGCAACTCGTCGAGCTGCCACTGCTCGTCGCGGACCTGATCGGTGCGGGCGACGGCGTCACCGGGGGCGAACGCCATCGGCGCGCCGGCGAGCTGTCCACCGTTCGTGGGCGCGGCGACCGGCACGGCTGCCGCGGTCGGGGCCACGACGGCAAGCGCCGCGGCCACGCCGAGCAGCGCCCGGCCGGTCGCTCGTCGGGCCGCTGACGGACCGCTGTACCGCACCCCAGTCACATCCCCAGCCATTCATCCCGACGGAACCATGACGATCGGAGATTACCGGTTTCCCCACCCGTCACGGGAAGAACCGGCGAGTCAGGTCATTGCGGCGGCAGTTGCGCCAGCTGAACGAGGCGTACGCCCTCCCGCCGGGTGACCAGCCGACCACGCCCCGGCGGCAGCGGTCCGGGTCGCACCGGCCCGACGAGTGCGCCCTCCTCGGGACTGCCCGCCATCACCAGGCCGGCCGTGGACAGCTCCCGCAGGCGCTGCACGATCGGCTCGTACTGGGCCCGGCTCGCCCCACCGGACCGGCGGGCCAGCACCAGGTGCAGCCCGATGTCCCGGGCGTGCGGCAGGTGCTCCTCCAGTGCGCGCAACGGGTTCGCCGGCCCCGCCGCCACCAGGTCGTAGTCGTCCACCAGCACGAACAGCTCCGGCCCGGACCACCAGGACCGGTCCCGCAACTGCTGCGGGGTGACCTCCGGCCCGGGAGCCCGCCGCTCCAGGTAACCGGCGGCCGACTCGACCAGGTCCGCGGTGTGTGCCGCCGCGGTGCCGTACCCGATCAGGTGTGGCGTCTCGATGGCACCGAGCAGACTGCGCCGGTAGTCGACGAGGATCACCCGGGCCTGCTCGGGAGTGAACCGGGTGATGATCGACGTGGCCAGCGCGCGCAGGAACGACGACTTGCCGCACTCCGAGTCCCCGAAGACCACGAAGTGCGGCTCGGTGGCGAAGTCGAGCAACACCGGTCGCAGGTCCGCCTCCGCGATCCCGATCGGCAGCCGCAGCCCGGTCGTCGAGGTGAGGTCCAGATCGGCGTACGGCAGCACCGGCGGGAGCAGCCGCACCCGGGGCGCCGGAGCACCCGCCCACCCGTCGGCGGCCCTCTTGACCAGGTCGGCGGTGTCTCCGCCGGCGGTACCGAGCTGGGGCAGCGCGGTGAGGAAGTGCAGGCCCTCCGCTGTCACCCCTCGGCCGGAGCGCTCCGGCACGTTGGCAGCCGCACGCCGGGCCACCAACGAGTCGGCCGGATCACCGAGGCGCAGCTCCAGCCGGGAGCCGAACAGGTCCCGGATCGCCGGGCGGAAATCCAGCCAGCGCAGCCCGGTGGCGACCACGTGCAGCCCGTACGACAGACCCCGGGTGGCCAGGTCGGTGACGAGTGGCTCCAGGTCGTCGTACTCACCGCGGATGGTGGTCCACCCGTCGATCACCAGGAACACGTCGCCGTACGGGTCGGTGCCCGGCTGCCCGGCCGTCCCCGCTGCCGCTCGGCGCTGCCGGTACGCGGCCATCGACTCCACGCCCAGCTCGGCGAAGCGGCGTTCGCGGTCGACCAGCAGGGTGGTCATCTCACCGACGGTGCGTCGTACGGCGGTCGGGTCGGCCCGGCCGGTCACCCCGCCGACGTGCGGAAGGTCGCGCAGCGCGGCCAACCCGCCGCCGCCGAAGTCGAGGCAGTAGACCTGAACCTCGGCCGGTGTGTGGGTGAGCGCCAGCGCGCAGATCAGCGTGCGCAGGGCGGTGGACTTGCCGCTCTGCGGCGCGCCGACCACCGCGACGTGCCCGGCAGCGCCGTCCAGTGCCAGCCAGAGCAGGTCCCGGCGCTGCTCCAGTGGTTTGTCCACTACCGCCATCGGCACGCCGAGTGCCCCGTGCAGCTCGGGGTTGCCCACGGTCAGCCCGCGTTTCGGGTGCACCTCGACCTGGCCGAGCAGCTCGTCCAGGGCCGGCGGCTGGCCGAGCGGCGGGAGCCAGACCTGGTGCGCCGGCGGGCCCTGTCCGACGAGCCGGTCCACCAGCAGGTCGAGCAGCGTCCTGCTGCCCTCCTCCTCCGCCACGACGGGCACGACCGGGGCCGCCGGCTCGGGCACCGGGACGACGTGGGTGGTGAAGGTGAGCAGCCGCGCGCCTCCCTCGGCGGCGACGCCGCCCGGCGCGGCCCGACGGCGGACGGCGCCGGAGACGTACGCGGCCTTGAAGCGGGCCAGCGGGTCGGTGCCGGCACGTAGGTAGCCGTGGCCCGGTGAGCGGGGCAGCTCGTGCGCGTCCGCCACGCCGAGCACCGTCCGGGACTCCAGCGCCGAGAAGGTGCGCAACCCGATCCGGTACGAGAGGTGGGTGTCCAACCCCCGGAGCCGGCCCTCCTCCAGGCGCTGGCTGGCGAGCAGCAGGTGCACGCCGAGCGACCGGCCCAGCCGGCCGATCTGCACGAACAGGTCGATGAAGTCGGGCTTGGCGGAGAGCAGCTCCGAGAATTCGTCGCAGATCAGCAGCAACGACGGCAGCGGGGCGAGGGGACTGCCGGCCGCCCTGGCCCGCTCGTAGTCGCGCACGCTGGCGAAGTTGCCGGCCCGCCGCAGCAACTCCTGGCGGCGCACCAACTCCCCGTTGATCGCGTCCACCATGCGATCGACCAGGGGCAACGCGTCGGCCAGGTTGGTGATCACGGCCGCGGTGTGCGGCAGCCGGTCGAACGAGGTGAAGGTGGCGCCACCCTTGAAGTCGACGAGCACGAAGTTGAGCTGCTCGGAGCTGTGCGTGGCGGCGAGCCCCAGCACCAGCGTGCGGAGCAGCTCGGACTTGCCGGAGCCGGTCGCCCCGATGAGCAGGCCGTGCGGGCCCATGCCGTCCTGGGCGGACTCCTTGAGGTCCAGCTCGATGGCGCCGCCGTCCACGCCCACCCCGATCGGCACCCGCAACCGGTCCCGTGCCGAGCGCGGCAACCAGCCCTGTTCCGCCGTGAAGCTCTCCGGGTCACCGAGGCCGAGCAGCTCGGGGAGGCCCAGGTCGGCCTGGAGCGGGGCGTCCGGCCCGCGGGCCGCGCCGGCGAGCCGCAGCGGCGCCAACCGTCGGGCGACCGCCTCGGCGTCGGCCAGGTCCAACTGGTCGGCGGTGCCCACCTCGGCGCGCCCGTCGGACGACCGCGAGTGCAGCCGCCGGCCGTGCAACTCCAGCAGCAGCGCGTACCGGTCCAGGAGTCGGGGCGGCGGGGTGTCCAGGTCCAGCACGGTGACCGCGTCGATGCCGCCGTCGCCGGTCAGGTCACTGGCACCGGTCAGGTCGCCGCCGTCGAGGACCACCACCACGTGCGGGCCGTCGGTGGCCGGGCCGGCCGGGCTGAACCGGGACCGGGTGGCCAGCACGTCGGTCAGTAGCGACTCCAACTCGGCGGCCGAGCTGGTGACCAGGCGTACCGGGCCGAGCGCGTCGGTGCGGCCGGGATGGTGGGCGTGCGGGAGCCACTTCACCCACTCCCAGCAGGCGCGGCGCTCCGGCCCGGCGCAGACCGCGACGAGCAGTTCGTCGGGGGCGTGGAAGACCGCCAGCTGGGTCAGCACGGCCCGGACCAGCGCCTGCGCCGCCGGGTCGCCGGTGGGTGGCCCACCGGTGGTCGGGGTGGTCGCCAGGCCGCGGCCGGCGGATCGTACGTGCACCCGGGCGAAGCTGCGCAGCGACAGCGCCACCGGCAGGTCCGGCACCACGGAGTACGCGTCCAGGAAGCGGCGTAGCGCGCCGGCGGTCATCGGCTCGAGCTCTTCCAGCGGCCGGGTGACCGGGGGGACCAGTGGGGTGGCCAGTGTCTGCGGCCCGACGGCGACCCGCACCACAGCGAAATCGGGGTCGGCGGGGCGCCGCTCCCAGACCCGGTGGCTGTCCACCGTCGACCAGAGCCGGCCCGGATCCGGGTGTCGGTAGTAGAGCCCGGCCCGTTGCTGGCCGGCGGTCCGCCGGACCCGCCGCCGCAGCGTGGCCAGGTGGCGCAGGTACTCCCTGCGGGCGGCCATCATCTCGGACTTCTTCGGGGTGCCGGAGGCGCTGCCCCAGGACGTCACAAGCATCGCCAACGAGGAGAGCCCGAACATGCCGCCCACCACGTACGAGTAGGCCCCGCCGCCCCGACCGAACATCATCGCCATCGCCACCGTGCCGCCGAGCATGGGCAGCAGCATGAGCAGCTGCTGCCACCGCCCGCCGGTCACCACTGGGATCTCCGGCGGTGCGTCGACCGACAGCTCACCGGCGGGAATCTCCGGCGCTGGTCGGCGCGGTGGGCGCTTGATGACGACGGTGGACACTCGGCCTCCTGACAGCGCTGGGTAACCCGAGCCTGGCTCATGGTAGGTAAAGTCCTGTCGTCCGCGCAGCCTCCGATCCCAGTCGATATGGAGACCAGTCGATGACTACCGGGCTGGCACGCGTCACCATCAGCGCGCCGCAACGACGGGTGGACGTCGCCCTGCCGGAGCAGGTGCCCCTGGCTGAGCTGCTGCCCGACGTGCTCCGGCACGCCGGTGTCGGGCTCGCCGACGACGGCGAGCAGCACGGCGGTTGGGTGCTCCGCCGCACCGACGGGACGTTGCTGGTGACCGCACAGGCGCTGCTGCCGCAGGGGGTGCGCGACGGTGAGGTGCTGCACCTCGTGCCGGCCCGCGCGCACTGGCCCGAGTTGGAGTACGACGACGTCATCGAGGCGATCGCCGACGGTGCCCGCCGCCGCGGCGGCGCCTGGTCGCCCACCGCCACCCGGGCAGCCGGTCTGGCCGGTGCCGCCGTACCACTGGCGGTCGGACTGCTCGCGCTGCTCGCCGGTGGCCCGACCCACCGGGCCGGTTGGCTGGCGGCCGTCGCGGTGGCGCTGGTGCTCACAGTGGCCGGCACTGTCGCCTCCCGCGCCAACGGCGACGGCGCGGCCGGGGCGACGCTCGGCGGCTACGCGCTGCCCTACGCGTTCACTGCCGGTGCCCTGGCCGTGGGCTCCGGCGACCCGGTCGGGCCGTTCGGGCCGGCCCGCTGGGTGGGCGCTCCCGAGTTGCTGGCCGGCTCGGTTGCGCTGCTGCTGGCGGCGTTGATCGGTCTTCTCGGGGTGGCCAGTCGGCTGCGGGTCTTCGTGGCCGGTGTCACGGTCGGCCTGATCGGCGCGGGGGCCGCGCTCGGTGGGCTGCTGATGACCACGGCCGGTACGGCCGCGGTGCTGCTCAGCGCCCTGGTCTTCGCCGTCGGCGTGATCCCGCTGCTGGCCATCCGGCTGGGCAAGCTGCCCCTGCCGCCGATCAGCCTGCCGGCCGCCACCTCCGCGGAGGAGCCGGAGCGGGTGCGGGATCTGCCGGACCGGGGCCGGGTGCACGCCGCGGTGATCCGCACCGAGGAGATGCTCACCGGAATGCTGATCGGCCACGCGCTGCTGGTGGTGGCCACCGCGGTCGTACTCGTGGTCGCCGGTGGCACGGCCGGTCGGGTGCTGGTGGCGGTCACCTCGGCCGTGCTGCTGCTGCGGTCGCGGCTGTTCGTGGCGCTGCGACACCGGGTGCCGACGGTGCTCGCCGGGCTGGCCGGCTACGCGGCGCTGGGTGCCGTGCTGGTCGGTCGGGCCGACGAGACCGGGCGGTTGGTGCTGGTCCTGGGCGGGGCTGCGCTGGCCCTGGTGGCGGTCGCCAGCGGCACCGGGTACGCCCGCCGGCCGGTCTCGCCGTACCTCGGAAGGATCGCGGACCTCACCGACACGGCCCTGGTGGTCGCCGTGGTGCCGATCGCCTGCGCGGTGCTCGACCTGTACGACCGGGCCCGGGGGCTGCTCGGTTGAGCGGCCCCCGGGCCCGGTGCGTCAGCGGTCGATCAGTGCATGGACTCGCCGCGCGCCTCGGCGTCGCGGGCCCGCTGGTAGGAGGCGTGGATCTCGGCCTCGGCCTCGGTGCGGCCGACCCAGGTCGCGCCCTCCACCGACTTGCCGGGCTCCAGGTCCTTGTAGACCTCGAAGAAGTGCTGGATCTCCAGGCGGTCGAACTCGCCCAGGTGGTGGATGTCGCGCAGGTGCTCCTGGCGAGGGTCCTCGTAGGGCACGCAGAGGACCTTGTCGTCCCCACCCTTCTCGTCGGTCATCCGGAACATGCCGATGGTGCGGCAGCGGATCAGACAACCCGGGAAGGTCGGCTCGGGGACCAGCACGAGGGCGTCCAGCGGATCGCCGTCCTCACCCAGCGTGCCCTCGATGAACCCGTAGTCGGCCGGGTACTGGGTGGAGGTGAAGAGGGTGCGGTCCAACCGGATCCTGCCGGTCTTGTGGTCCACCTCGTACTTGTTCCGGTGACCTTTGGGGATCTCAACCGTCACGTCGAAATCCATCTGCACGCTCCCTCGTCTGCCCACGCTGGCTAACGGAACCAATGGCGGCCCTCCGGACAGGTGAATGCCCACCCGCCGACTCCGGCCGCCGCATAGTCTTCGGACCGAAGTAGTGTCACCCAAGCCGATTTTCGCTGGGGGAGGAGGGGGTCGTGGGGAGGGAAGATTCACACTACCGCCCGGACGGGGGCTCCGCGCACGGTACCGGACGATCCGGCTCCGGCAGTGCCAAGGGGCGGGTCCCGGTGCCGGAGGCGCACCTCCCACGGGCGCCCGAAGCTGCGACCCCGGCACCGGAGACGGTGCCTGAGCGGCCCCCGCCGCTGCCCTGGCGCCCACCGGCCGGGCCGGCGTCGCCCGCTCCGAACGCCGGCCACTTTCCGGCAGCCGGCGGTGAGCAACCGGTGAGCGGCCCGCCACGCGGCAGTGCCACGGTCCCGGTCAGCCCTGCGCCGGTCAGCCCGTCGTTCGGTCCCGGGCCGACCGCCCCCGGCGGGGTTCCCCCGTTGGGCCCGCCGATCTCCGCGTTGCCGGCACCCGCCGACGCCGCGCCCGCGCCCGTACCCGCCGCGCCGAGCCGCCGGAGGCGGCTGCCGGTGGCGCTGGCCGCCGTGCTCCTGCTGGTGCTCGCCAGCGTCGGAGTCGTGATCACCCGTCCCGGCCCGGTCGCCGGGTGGCTGGGCGACGACGCCGGGTCCGGGCCGAACGCGGTCGGCGCGACTCCGGAACCCGCCCCGTCGGACGTGCTGGGTGGCCCGGATTCGAACGCCCCGGTGCCCACCCCGGACGGGGTTCGGGCCGCGCTCGACCCACTGGTCGGCGTCGCCACCCTGGGCGACCGGGTGAACGTCTCGGTCGCCGACGTGATCACCGGTCAGACGCTGTTCGCCAAGGGGGCGGACGACGGCACCGTGCCCGCATCGGTGACGAAGCTGGCGACCGCGGTGACCGTGCTGGCGGCCCGGGGGCCCGGCTACCGGATTCCCACTCGTGCGGTGGCCGGCGCGAAGGCCGGCGAGGTGGTGATCGTCGGGGGCGGCGACCCGACCCTCGCGATCAACAAGAAGGGTTACTACCCGGGTGCGGCGCGCCTCGACGACCTGGCCGCCCAGGTGCGTACCGCGCTCGGCGGCACGCCCCCGACCAGTGTCACCGTCGACGGCTCGGTCTACTCCGGCCCGGTCTACGGCCCCGGCTGGGACGACGACATCCCCACCGGCGGTTCGGGCGGCGCGGTGACCGCGTTGATGACCGACGGCGCGCGTACCGACCCGGGCGTCGAGCACGGGTCCGCCCAGCGGTTCGCCGAGCCGGACCTGGCCGCCGGCAAGGCGTTCGCCCGGTTGCTCGGGGTGCCGACCGATGCGGTGAAGCGGGGCGCGGCCCCGCCTCAGGCGGCGGCCGGTGCCAGCCCGGCACCGGGTACCGAACTGGGCGTGGTGCAGTCTCCGCCGCTGATCCGGCTGGTCGACGTCATGATCAGCGAGAGCGACAACCTGGTGGCCGAGGCGCTCGCCCGGCAGGTCGCGTTGGCCCGCGGTCAGCCCGCCTCGTTCGACGGCGGCGCCGCCGCCATGGACGCGGAGGTGGCGGAGCTCGGCCTGCCCGCCGACGAGATCAGCGTCTCCGACGGCAGCGGCCTGTCCAGGCTCAACCGGATCAGCCCGTCGCTGCTGACCGATCTGATCCGCCTGGCCGCCAGTCCGGACCATCCGGAGCTGGCCGGCGTCTTCGGTGGTCTGCCGGTGGGCGGTTGGTCCGGGACCCTGAACGAGCGCTACCGCAACACCGCGGGCACCGCCGCGGGCGCGGGCAGCGTCCGGGCCAAGACCGGCACCCTGACCGGCGTGCACTCCATCGCGGGCCTGGTCACCACCGCCGATGGTCGGCTGTTGACCTTCGCGGTGCTCACCGACAAGGTGCCGGGTGACCGGGACACCGCCCAGCCGGCACTGGACCGGATCGCCGCCGCGCTGGCCGGTTGCGGCTGCGGCTGACCGTCGCCGGTTCAGGGGGCGACGCGGTCGCCATCGGCGTCGATCGAGGGCGCGAGCCCGGGCCGGGGTGTCGCGGCGCGGGTACGGTGGGCTCATGGCGCAGTTCGTGGACTGGGATCTGGCCGCCGCCACCGCGGGGGCGTTGAGCAAGTCTGGCCCCCGCGTGTCGTACGCGGAAGCCACCGACGTGGTCGGCGACCTGCGTCGGCTGACCGACGAGGCGGCCGGGCACGTGGCCGACTACACGGGGTTGCGGGCGCAGGTGTCGCATCCGCCGGTCCGGGTGGTCGATCGCCGCGACTGGGCCGCGACAAACATCGCCGGTCTCCGCGAGGTGATCACTCCGCTGGTGAGTCGGCTCTCCGGCGACAAGCAACCGGGCGCGCTGACCGAGGCGATCGGGTCCCGGCTGACCGGGGTGCAGGCCGGCACCGTGCTGGCCTACCTCTCCGGCCGGGTGCTCGGCCAGTACGAGGTCTTCTCGGCTGACCCGGGCCAGCTGCTGCTGGTCGCACCGAACATCGTCGAGGTGGAGCGCAAGCTCGGCGCCGACCCTCGGGATTTCCGGCTCTGGGTGTGTCTGCACGAGGTCACCCACCGCACCCAGTTCACGGCCGTGCCGTGGATGCGGGCCTATTTCCTCAGCGAGGTGCAGGCGTTCGTCGACGCCTCGTCCAGCGGAAGTGAGCACCTGGTCGAGCGGTTGCGGCGCGGGGTGGCCACGTTGTCCGACGCGGTCCGTGATCCGGAGAGCCGCACCAGCGTGCTGGACATCGTGCAGACCCCGGCACAGCGGGCCGTACTGGACCGGCTCACCGCGTTGATGACCCTGCTGGAGGGGCACGCCGAGTTCGTGATGGACGGCGTCGGCCCGCAGGTGATCCCGAGCGTGGAGCGGATCCGGGCGTCGTTCAACCGACGCCGGGAGGCGGGCAACCCGCTGGAGAAGGCGATCCGCCGGCTGCTCGGGGTGGACGTCAAGATGCGCCAGTACGCCGAGGGGCGCAAGTTCGTGCACGGGGTGGTGGAACGCGTCGGCATGGACGGGTTCAATTCGATCTTCAATTCGCCACTGACCCTGCCTCGACTGTCGGAGTTGGGTGACCCGGACGCCTGGGTCGCCCGGGTGCACGGCCCGGCCGGCACCATCCCGGCCGCTGGCTGACCACCCGCCGGTGGCCGCGCTCGCTCCGCCGGTGGCCGCGATCCGGGTGGCGGTCCGCCGCGCCCTGACCGGTCTGCCGTCCGGCGGTCCGGTGCTGGTCGCCTGCTCCGGTGGTGCCGACTCGCTCGCGCTCGCGGCGGCAACCGTCTTCGTGGCGCCGCGGCTGGGCCGCGCCGCGGCGCTCGTCACCGTCGACCACGGCTTGCAGGACGGCTCCGCGGAGCGCGCCGAGGCGGTGGCCACCTGGGGGCGAGAGGTCGGGTTCGCGTCGGCGACTGTGGTCCGGGTGGAAGTGGCCGGGCGTCCCGGTGGGCCGGAGGCGGCCGCCCGCGAGGCCCGCTACCAGGCGCTGACCGAGGCGGCCCGGCAGCAGAACGCCGTCGCGGTGCTCACCGGGCACACCCGTGACGACCAGGCGGAGACGGTGCTCCTCGCGCTCGCCCGGGGCGCCGGCCCACGAGGGCTGGCCGGGATGCCCGCCCGGCGCGATCTGGGCGGGGTGCCACTGCTGCGCCCGCTGCTGGAGATCGGTCGGGAGCAGACGCGCGCCGCCTGCGCCGTCCTCGGCCTGAGCCCCTGGCAGGACCCGCACAACAGCGACCCGTCGTACGCCCGGTCGAGGGTGCGGGGCGACCTGCTGCCGGCGCTGGTGCGGGCGCTCGGGCCGGGCGTGGTGGACAACCTGGCGCGGACCGCCCGGCTGGTGGCCGCCGACAACGCCGCGCTCGACGAGTTGGCGGGGACGGCGCTGGCGGCGGCCCGGTGCCCCGATGGAGGGCTGTCCGTGCCGGCGCTGATCGGTCTGGTTCCCGCCGTACGCGGCCGGGTGCTGCACTCCTGGGCCCGCGAGCTGGGCGCGCTGCCCGGTGCCCTGTCGCACCGGCACGTCGCCGCCCTGGACGCCCTGGTCACCGATTGGCACGGTCAGGGCCCGGCCGACCTGCCCGGCGGTGTCCGGGTGCTCCGCCGCGACGGCCGGCTGGCATCGGTACGCCCCACCTGACCTGCCCGGTCGGTCTCAGCCGCTGTGCGCCCGGTCCCGGAAGGTGGTCCGGTAGGTGTGCGGGGTGGCACCGACCCGGCGACTGAAGTGGTGACGCAACGCGGCCGCGTCGCCGAAGCCGGACTGGTCGGCCACCGCCTCCACGCTCAACGGGGTCTCCTCCAGCAGCCGCCGGGCGAGCAGCACCCGCTGGCTGGTGAGCCAGTCGTGCGGGGTGGTGCCGGTCTCGGCGCGGAACCGGCGGGCGAACGTGCGGGGCGCCATGCCGGCGCGGGCCGCTAACTCCTCCACGGTGATAGTCCGGTCCAGGTGGCCCATCAGCCACTCCAGCACCGGTTCGAGGGTGGGTGCCTCGGGCGCCTTCGGGATGGGCGCCTCGACGTACTGGGACTGACCGCCGTCGCGGTGCGGCGGGACCACCATCCGCCGGGCCAGCCGGGTCGCGGTGGCCGAGCCGTGCTCCTGGCGGATCAGGTGCAGGCACGCGTCGATGCCGGCCGCCGTGCCGGCGCTGGTGAGCAACCGGCCGTCCTGGACGTACAGCGAGTTGCACCGCACCCGGGCGCGCGGGTGCCGGCGTTGCAGCTCGTCCACGTACCGCCAGTGGGTAGTGCACTCGCGGTCGTCGAGCAGCCCGGCCTCGCCGAGCAGGAAGGCTCCGGAGCAGACGCTGAACAGGTGCGCGCCGCGGGCGTCCGCGCGGCGGAGCGCGTCGAGCACCGGGGCGGGGACGGTGGTGCCCTGGCTGTGCGCGGGGATGGCCACCAGGTCGGCCTCGTCGACCGGGCCGAGGTCGGCGTGTGGGGTGAGGTGGAAGCCGGACGAGGTACGCACGGGAGCGCCGTCGGGGCTGCACACCTGGAAGCGGTAGGCGGGGAAACCGTCGGCTGTCCGGTCGGTGCCGAACACCTCGGCGAGCACGCCGAGCTCGAAGGGAGCGACCTGGTCGAGGGCGAGGACGGCAACGGACCGCAGCATGTGACGAGGGTAACCCGACAGGTGGCAGTAAATCGATGACCAATGGCATTCCTGCCACTGTCCGGTTGATTCGTGAGGTCGCAGACTGGTCTCAGTCCGGTGCGCACCGGCGGCGAAACCCACAGCAATCATGCGAAAGCGAGCGCCGCCATGGAGTTCCTGTTCATCCTCCTGTTCCTCGTCCTCCTCGCCGCCGCCTCGGCGGCCGGCCTCACCGCCGACAGCCACGATTCGGCCGACTGGAAGCCGAGCGATGATGGCCGCCGCTGGCGGTCACGCACCAACTGATGTGATTAGCGTTATTTGCGCAGAAAATCCTCGGCGGGACCGCGCCAAAAGGTGCGGCCCCGCCGACGGAGGCCATCCGACGTACGGCAGGCTAGGAGTCATGGCTGACGGCTCCTGGTACGACGCCGACATCGACCACGTGATCATCTCCGAGGCGCAGATCCGCGAGAAGACGGCGGAGCTGGCCAAGCAGGTCTCCGCCGACTACTCCCACGTGGGCGACGGACTGCTGCTGGTGTGCGTACTCAAAGGCGCGGTGATGTTCATGGCGGACTTCGCCCGGGCGCTGGGCCGCAACGGCCCGCCGGCGGAGCTCGACTTCATGGCCATCTCGTCCTACGGCCA
Organism: Micromonospora saelicesensis; assembly: GCF_900091575.1. Taxonomy (GTDB): domain Bacteria; phylum Actinomycetota; class Actinomycetes; order Mycobacteriales; family Micromonosporaceae; genus Micromonospora; species Micromonospora saelicesensis. The sequence continues at coordinate 528,020 of NZ_FMCR01000004.1, read as the reverse complement.
GGGCACCACCTCCTCCGGGGTGGTCCGCATCCTCAAGGATCTGGACCGGGACATCGCCGGTCGGCACGTGATCGTCGTCGAGGACATCGTCGACTCCGGGCTCACGCTCTCCTGGTTGCTGCGCTACCTCGAGTCGCGCTCGGCGGCCAGCGTCGAGGTGGTCGCCCTGTTCCGCAAGCCGGACGCGGTGAAGGTGCCCGTCCCGGTGAAGTACGTCGGCTTCGACATCCCCACCGAGTTCGTGGTCGGGTACGGTCTCGACTTCGCCGAGCGCTACCGGGAGTTGCCGTACGTCGGGGTGCTCAAGCCCGAGGTCTACGCACGCTCCTGACGCCGGGCCCGACCCGTCGCGGCGGCCCGCCGGTCGACATGAGCCCCACTTGCATCGGCATCCATCAAGCCGACGTTCAGCGCGCTCTCAGCTGATGCGGTTACCGTGTAGCACGGTGGCCCGGAGGTTTCTCCGCGCTCGACCCTCTCGATCGCGTGACCGGGCGCTCGGGTGGCCGAGCCGGACTCCCCGCCACGCCGGCTTCCACCCGGACTCGCCGTACGTTGGCTGCGGGGCTGGTGGGCCTGCCCACGGTGCGTGTCGTCGATGTCGAAGGCGCGCAGAGTGCGGGGGCTCGCAGGTTCGCTGCTGGCGTACACGGTCTTTTGATGGTGCACGACTGCGGGGCTCGCAAGCTCACTCCTCGCGTACACGGTGTACCGTCGAATGACCGCGGCGCGGTAGTTTTCGCGCCTCGGGGTCGAGGCCGGCCCGCACGGCGGCTCCGGCCGCCGCTCAACGCGGCGACACCATCAGACGGTCAGGACGTCGATCAGGAGGATGCGGGCGCCCCGGCGCTCGACAACAGTATGGAACGTACGCGTTTCTTCCGCCGACCGGTGGTCTGGATCATCCTGGTCATCCTCGGCGCCGTTGTGCTCAGTCAGCTGTTCACCAGTGGTCCCAGCTACCACCGCGTGGACACTTCCGTTGCGCTCGATCAACTGCACACCGCCAAGATCAACAAGGTGGTCTTCCAGGACAAGGAGCAGACGCTCCAGCTGGACCTGGCCCAGAAGACCAAGTTCGGTAAGACCGAGACCAACAAGATCGAGGCCCAGTTCCCGTACCAGGCTGGCGACCAGATCTGGAACGAGGTGCTGGACGCCAAGGCGAACAACCGGGTCACCGGCCCGGCCGACGCCAAGGTCTCCTCGGACAGCATCTGGGTGAGCCTGCTGGTCAACCTGCTGCCGATCGCGCTGCTCGTGCTCCTGCTGCTGTTCTTCATGTCGCAGATGCAGGGCGGCGGCTCCCGGGTGCTCAACTTCGGCAAGTCCAAGGCCAAGATGATCACCAAGGACACTCCGAAGACGACCTTCGCGGACGTCGCGGGTGCCGAGGAGGCCGTCGAAGAGCTGTACGAGATCAAGGACTTCCTGCAGAACCCGGCCAAGTACCAGGCCCTGGGTGCCAAGATCCCGAAGGGCGTGCTGCTGTTCGGCCCGCCCGGCACCGGCAAGACGCTGCTGGCCCGCGCGGTCGCCGGCGAGGCCGGAGTGCCCTTCTACTCCATCTCCGGTTCCGACTTCGTGGAGATGTTCGTCGGCGTCGGCGCCAGCCGGGTCCGTGACCTGTTCGAGCAGGCCAAGACGAACGCCCCGGCGATCGTCTTCGTCGACGAGATCGACGCCGTCGGCCGGCACCGTGGCGCCGGCATGGGCGGCGGCCACGACGAGCGGGAGCAGACGCTCAACCAGCTGCTCGTCGAGATGGACGGCTTCGACACCAAGGGCGGGGTCATCCTGATCGCGGCCACCAACCGGCCGGACATCCTCGACCCGGCGCTGCTGCGCCCGGGCCGGTTCGACCGGCAGATCCCGGTGGACGCCCCCGACATGGAGGGCCGCAAGGCCATCCTGCGGGTGCACGCCAAGGGCAAGCCGTTCACGCCCGACGTCGACCTCGACGCGGTGGCCCGTCGCACGCCAGGCTTCAGCGGCGCCGACCTCGCCAATGTGATCAACGAGTCGGCCCTGCTCACCGCTCGTAAGGAGCAGCGGGCGATCTCCAACGACTCGCTGGAAGAGTCGATCGACCGGGTGGTCGCCGGTCCGCAGCGGCGCACCCGGGTGATGAGCGACAACGAAAAGAAGATCACCGCGTACCACGAGGGTGGCCACGCGCTGGTCGCCTGGGCGCTGCCGCACGCCGCGCCGGTGCACAAGGTGACGATCCTGTCCCGTGGTCGCTCGCTGGGCCACACCCTGGTGCTCCCCACCGAAGACAAGTACACCCAGACCCGCGCCGAAATGATCGACACCCTGGCGTACGCGCTGGGTGGTCGCGCCGCGGAGGAACTGGTCTTCCACGAGCCGACCACCGGCGCCGGCAACGACATCGAGAAGGCCACCCAACTGGCCCGCGCGATGATCACTCAGTACGGCATGAGCTCCAAGCTCGGCGCGATCAAGTACGGCACCAGCGGGGACGAGCCGTTCCTCGGCCGCAACATGGGCCACGAGCGGGACTACTCGGACTCGGTCGCCGCGGAGATCGACGGCGAGATGCGGGCACTGGTCGAGCTGGCGCACGACGAGGCCTGGGAGATCCTGGTGGAATACCGGGACGTCCTGGACAACATCGTGCTCGAGCTGATGGAGAAGGAGACCCTCTCCACTGCCGACATGGCGCGGATCTGCTCCCGGGTGGTCAAGCGCCCGCCGCTGGCGCCGTACAACGGCTTCGGCAAGCGTCAGCCCTCCACCGAGCCGCCCGTGCTCACCCCTGCGGAGAAGGACAAGCTCAAGGCGCAGGCCGAGGCCGACGGCGCGCAGGCGTCTGTCGGCGGCGGCGCGCCGTCCAACAACTCGGACGGCACGCACTGAGCAACGACCCGACGGCCAGCTCCCCACACCGGGAGCTGGCCGTCTCCGCGACCGAACCCGACGGCGACGACGAGCTGGACTACGTGGCCGCGCGGCTGATCAGCGGCAAGCTGACCGGCCGCCCCGTCGAGGACGCGGTCGACCTCGGCCGGATCGAGAAGGCCGTCCGCGAGATCCTGATCGCGGTCGGCGAGGACCCGGACCGCGACGGACTCCAGCAGACCCCGGCCCGGGTCGCCCGTGCGTACGCCGAACTCTTCGCCGGCCTGCGGGTCGACCCGGCCCAGGTGCTCAGCACCACCTTCGAGGCCAACCACGAAGAGCTGGTCATCGTCCGGGACATCGACGTGATGAGCCTCTGTGAGCACCACCTGCTGCCCTTCCGGGGCAGCGCGCACATCGGCTACATCCCGGGCCCCGACGGGCGGATCACCGGCCTGTCCAAGCTGGCCCGACTCGTCGAGGTCTTCGCCCGCCGGCCGCAGGTGCAGGAGCGGCTCACGTCGCAGGTCGCCGACCTGCTGATGAGCAAGCTCGCACCACGCGGCGTCGTCGTCGTGCTCGAATGTGAACACATGTGCATGGCGATGCGCGGCATCCAGAAGTCCGGTGCCAAGACCATCACGTCGGCCGTACGCGGAATCCTGCAGTCGGACTCCAAGTCGCGGGCCGAGGCGATGGCGCTGATCATCCCCCGCTGACACCCCGACGCACCACGGCCGGCCGACACCCATCCGGGACGGCCGGCCGTTGCGTTTCCCTCACCCGCCCCGCGTTGTTCCGGTTGGGTGGGTCAGCCAGCGAGCAGCGCCAACAGCAGGCCGGCCGTGACCAGCACCGCCGGCACCAGGCACACCAACGCGCCGAAACGCACAGTACGGTCCAGCCGCTCGGTGGGGCTGACCCGGAACAACCGGCCAATGCCGATCCAGCCGGCGACGAACGCGACCGCCGGCATCGGCAGACCGCAGATCAACGCCGCCACGGTGGCCGGTCCCACCCCGGTCGCCGCCAGAACCACGACCTGGACCAGCGGCACCAGCAGCGCGAACGGCCCGTACACCAGGAGGTTGCGCGCCCGCGCGGGCCAGGACCCCGGCCGGAACCGGCGGCGCGCGGCCAGCGCCGCTTCCGCCCCCTCGGCCCAACCACGCGCGGCCCGCAGCGCCGCCAACACGGCCGCCGGGCCACCTGCCATCGACCGGGCCGCCTCGGTCAGCTCCGGCGGCGACGGCACCAGAGAGATCGCCGGTACGCCCAACTCGCGCAGCCGTTCCTGCTGACTCGCCAGGCCGGTACGGACCACAGTCAACTCCTCCCGGGCGGCCTCCGCCGACCGGGCCTGCTCACCAGCGGCGGCAGCCGCGCCCCGGCGTACCGCGTCCAGCTGGCGGGCGGCCGCAAGATACTCCGTCCAGGCCGTGCTGGGCTCGACCGCCCGCGGCGCGGCGTCCCCGGTCGCCGCAGCTGCCCGCTGCCGCCCCGGCCCGGTCACCGTCGCGATCGGATCCACCTCGACACCCTCCACGCGCGCCACCCGATCAGCCGGCCTCGTCGGCGAACGGCACCAGAACGATGCCCCGCTCGTCCGGGCCGTCCCAGAGCACCGCCCGGTCGGGGCGCACCTGCCACTCGACCGGCCGACCAAAGACTGCGGTGAGCTGCGCGACCGGCACGTCCAGCACGGCCACCGCCGCCAGCTTGTCGACCTCGCCCGCCGGCTCGAACAACGCGGCGAACGGCGGCACCGCACGCCACCAGCCCAGCAGATGCCGCCCCGCCGGCGGCCCGTCCCGTAGGAGCGACCGCAGCCGGTCCACCGGCAACTCCCGAGGACCTGGTCGGTCCAGCCCGAAGACCACCAGGTACGTCGGCAGGTCGTCGGCCGCGTCCGCGAGCAGCGTCGGCAGATCCACCAACCTGGCCGAATGCCGGGTCGCCAGATCGGCCGTCAACGCCTCCGCCAGGGCCCGGGCGCCCGGATTCGGTGCCGCCACCAGGAAGCGGGCACTGCCCGGTGCGTGGTGAGCCGACGTGCTCCGCGCCGCCGTCGCCAACAGCCCGCCCGCCGCGGTGCCCGACCCCAACACCGCGAGGTTGCGCCCGGCCGCCGGACCCAGCGGCACAGCGACCGTCGAGCGGGCCACGTCCACCGCCCGGCCCAGCAGAGCGGCCGGTCCGTGTGACTGTCCCGCCAGGGCCGCCCGATGGCGCGGATCGTTGCCCAGCAGCGGGCGGGCGTAACCCGCGAAAACCACCGGCGGCACCGACCCGGCCGGACGGGCCGCCCACAACTCGTGCCGCAGCTTCTCCACGACCTCCGGATGATCCTGCGGGTCCGGGTGACGGATCAACCGTTCGTGACCCCGGATCGCACCCCGCGGACCGCCGAGCCCGCCGGCCGTGTTCACCACCGCGCTGCCCACCGGCAGACCGGCCGCCGAGTCGTTCGTCGGCTCCAACACCGGACTGCCACCCGGCAGCGCCACCCGTACCGGAAACTGCCCGAGCACCGAATCCCGATGACCAGCATCCGCGCGCGCACTCAGCCCCAACTCGCCCGCGCCCGCCAGGACCAGGTGCACGCCGTACGCCCGACCCGCCCGGGCGAGCCCGTCCAACTGGGCGGCCACCTCGGCGGCCAGCCGATCCCGCTCGGCGAAGAGCAGCGGCACATTGTCCACCACACAGACGATCCGCGGCAGCGGCTGGTGCTGACGCAGCTCCGTGAAGCGTTGCCCCCCGGCCCGAGCGCCCGCCTCCGTACGGCGCTGGACCTCGGCCGTCAACTCGTCCAGCAGATCCCGGACGTACTCCCGGTCGGCGGCCATCGCGGCCGCGCGCACCTGCGGAACCCACGACCGGTCCCGCTCGGTCTGCAAAAACTCCACGAAGGACTCGCCGTCGCCGAGATCCGCCAGGTAGAACGCCAGGTCGTCCGGGCCGTACCGGGCGGCCAGGCCGAGCAGCGCGGTGGTCAGGAACGCCGCCCGGCCGGCTGCGGACCGGCCACTCACCAGCCAATGTGGGGTCAACTCGGTGAAGCCCAGCGGCACCGACCGGCCCCCGGCATCGCCGACGGTAGTGGTCAGCCCCTCGGCCGAGTCCGACTCCCACAGTCGCTCGCCCGTCGGCGGCAGCAGAGCACCCAACGCCAACCGGGAACCCGCCTCCACCTGCTCGGCGAGCCGCCGACAGACCGCGTCGACCAGCTCGGCCGGCGGGTCCGACTCAACGAAGACCGGCGAGTTCAGACCACCCGGCGGGTCGGCGCCCGGTCCGGCGAACGACGCCCGCGGCGGATCGCCGAGCAGCGCGTACGCATTCCGCAGCACCAGCGAAGTGGTGTGCGGCAGCGGTGCCCGGGCCGAGTACGGGTCGGCGGGCGGCCAACCGGCCACCACCAGGTGCAGCCCAGCGGCCGGCCCCTGCTCGGCCAACGTCTCGATGCGCGCCAGATCGGTCGGGCCGGTCGACTCCGGCAGCGCGGCCACCACCAGCAACAGCGTCCGATCGTGACGGCGTCGCCCACTCGCCCCCGGCGTCACCCACTGCTCCGCCTCGGTCAGCACCGCACGCAGACCCGCCACGTCCACCGCCGGCGGCGGCAACAGGCCAGCATCCCCGAGTGCCCCGAACGGCGTCAGCACCGCTCCGGTGGCATCCACCGCGCGCACCAGCAGGGCACCCGCCGGTGCCGCACCCAACAACCGCAAAAGTACGGCCCTGAGCAACCCCGCAACCCGCGGCTCCCGCGCGTCAGCGTCCACGCTGAGGTGACCGGTGCCGACAAGTGGCACCAACGCGGGGAAACGAGCGTCGTCCAACGGCGCCGCAGTGCCGACCCGAACGAACGGCGGCGGACCATCACCCGCTGGCGAGTCCACGGTGAGCGAGTCCAGTGCCGCGCCCGACCAGCCCGGCGCCAGCAGGGCCGCAGCCGTCCGTAACCGGTCGGCCACCTCGTACTGGCGGCGCTGATCGGCCGGAGCCGGCCGCGTCTCGTCCAGGATCCCGGCAGCCGCGGTCGCGACGGCCGCCGCCCGACGGTGCAGGGCTGCGGCGCGGTTCGTGCGAGCCTTCGGACCGGCCACCGCGTCCACCCCCTCTACCCGAGGTTGGCAACCCCTCCCCAAGCAGAGACGGTATCCCAGCCGAGGGCGCACCTCCGGGAGGTGCCTCGGCGCTGCGCCGGTGTTGTAGTGGATCTCACCGGTGGGGAGGGGTCCGTCACGATCCGCTGGATCTGGGGCATTGGCTCCGGGGCGTCCAGCCGATAACTTCAGGAGGTGGAATCAGTGCAGCCCCCCGCCGGTTCCCAGGTCTCCCGCGTACCGGCCCAGCGGACACCGTCCGAGCAGCTGCCGCCCGCCCCGGCAACGCCGGCACCGCAGCCGCCCCGCCGCCGGATGCGGACGGTGCTCACGGTCGTCGCTGGCGTGCTCGCCCTGCTCTGCCTCGGCGGAGTCGCCACGGCCTATATGTGGTACACCCGCGCCTCAACGCCGGACCGCAGCACGCCGGACGTGGTCGTGGCCAATTATATTCAGTCTTTTCTTGCAGACCGGAACGACGTGAGAGCAAGCGAATTCGTCTGTCAGAACGGTGCCGATATCGATGCTCTGCGGCTTCTTCGAGAGGATCTGGTAGCGCGTGAACTTCGCTTCAGCGCAAAGATCTCGACAAGTTGGGAGAGTTTCACTGTTCAGCGGCAGGGCGATTCAGCAAACGTCGAGGTAGACCTCATCCTTTCGGCCTTCGTGGACGGGATATCGCAGAGCGATCGTCAGCGTTGGCGATTTGAGACACGGCAGGAAGACGGCTGGCGGGTATGTAAAGCAGAACGGTCTTGAGCAAGCTCACTCGATCCACAGGAGATGAACTGGAACCTCCAGGGTGGTGGGTGACTGGCCGCGCCAGGCCCATCGGTACCACTCCACCTCGGGTGTGACTCGCACGCAGATGTCGCCCTCGGCGCCCGAGTAGGTCTCGGTGACCGCTCGAAGGTCACGGTGCTCCAGGCCGCCCTCGACGTGTACCACCCGTCGGCCGGTGACCGCGTCCGCTTCGAATACCGGTGTGGGGGTTCGGTGTGCCGGGCCGTCCAGCGAGACCAATCGGATGCCCGTGTCCCGGGTGTCGTCCACTCCCGGACGACTGCCGACCGTCTCCACCCAGACCCGCTCCACCGGCACCAACGGCGCGAACACCTCGACCTGGTCGGCTTCGGCCCGGTACCACTCGTGCTCGGGGATCACCGGCACGTAGGTCCGGGCGCTCTGCACCACCCGGTCGTCCGCGCGCAGGTCGCCGCGCCAACCCATGCCGGGCAGCCCGACCAGCACCCGTCGACCGCGTAGCTCGACCCGCTCGGTCGCGGGGACGATGGCCAGAGGTCTCGGCGGCTGCGGTGCCCAGTCGGGCTGGTCGGCGAACGGGTCAGGTAACGGTCCGGTCATACCCGTGGTGGCCTCACTCAGCGGCGCGCAGCGGGGCACCCCGCTCGCGCATGAACGGGACCGGGTTCACCGCGCCAGACGCGTTGCGGTCGTTGCGCAGGTGCACCTCGAAATGCAGGTGCGGGCCGGAGGAGTTGCCACTGCTCCCGACCTTGCCGATTACCTGACCGGCCGTCACGATCTGATCCTTCTTGACGAAGGGCTGGACCACCATGTGGCAGTACCGGGTGATGTAACCACCGGCGTGCAGCAGGTCGACGAACCAGCCGCAGCCCCCCTTGCCGGGGAATCCGTCCACGTTGCAGTCCTGCCGGCCGCGGCGGTCCTCGTCGCAGGTCGAGACCAGCACCCGACCGGTCGCTGCCGCGCGGATCTCGGTGCCCTTGGCCGCGCCGATGTCGACTCCGTTGTGGCTGGGTCGGCTGGCGGTGCGGAAACCGGAGCCGACTCCGCCGGGGATAGGCGCGGTCCAACCGGAGGCGGCGATCTGACCGCGTTCGGCCGCGTTGCACACCGCCTTGCCGTTGATCTCGACGGTGCGGGCCGCGCCGCCGGCCAGCGCGTCCACGATCCGGCTGGCTAACTCTTCGTGCTTGGCGTACGCGTCCGGGTATGCGCTGACCTGGACCCGCTGCGCGACAACGGTCAGCGGTCGTTGTTGCCAGCTCTCCACCTTGACGAGCTTCTCGTAGAACTTGCGGGCCGCGTACGCGGGGTTCAATCGCTCGGCGACAGTGCCCCACCCCGGCCGCTGCTGGAACAGGCCCAGCGAGTCGTGGTCCGCGCCAACGCCCTCGTGCGGCAGGGCCAAGGACGCGGGTACGCCGCTGTTGGCCAGGTTGCGTAGAGCGGACTCCTGCATCGCGGTGGCGAGGGCAACCACCCAACCTCGCGAAGGTACGCCCATGTCCTGGCCGACCTTGATGATGATCGCGGCATTGCGGACCTGGGTGTCGCCGTACTGGGCGAATCGCGGCAGCTTGCCCGCGATGTTCACCGCTCGGACCGGCCCGCACTCCATGCCTGCCCTGGTGTCGCCGTTCTCGGCGTCGTCGCCTCCGAGCCCGGTGAGGAAGAACGCCGCGGTGCCGCCGGTGCAGCAGAGCAGGAGCAGCATCCCGGTGAGCACCGCGGCGACCACACCGAGCCGGAGGGGCCCGCGCCGGGTTCCGGCGTTGCCAACGTCGCTCATGGCCGCTCCCAGTCCAGAACGTCGACCAGCCAACCATCGTCGGAGGTGACCAGCTCCAACCGGAGCCCGCCGGTATCAAGGGGAAGCAGCAACTCGACGAACGTCTCGGTCCGCTCTCGCATTGTTGGAGGACCGGTGACCTTCTCGGCCGGCACGCTCTCGGGCTCGGCGCCGGTCAACTTCTCCCTGAGCGCCGGCGTGGAGAGTGGCCGCAGGCCAGCCTGCCACTCTTCGGTGGTCATCCCGGGACGGCCCAGCCAAGCCTTGGCGAAGCGGTCAGCGGTCTGTTCGGGCGTACGGGCGCCGGGCGACGTGACGGGTGACGGCGGAGCTGCGCTGCTGAGCAGACCGTCGTCGCCGGCCGTCGGATCCACGGTGATGATCGGCCCATCCGGGCGGCTGCTCAACCCATCGGCTGAATCGCCCGGGTTGGAGATCAGCCGGGCTGCCCCGAGCACACCAACGACCACCACTCCGATTACGAGCGCAACGCCCAAGCGGGACCGCAGCGCCCGAGTGAAGAGGAATTCCAACGCCCGTCGCATGACCGTCACCTCGCCTCTGAGCGCACCCGGGGTCCGCTGCGATCCGGTACGCGCTCGGTGGAGCCTGGGCGGTAGACCACGAACGACGGGTTCTCAGCCGGAACATCCGGCTCGGTCCAGGTCGCTGGCTGTCGGCGTCGGGGCTGCGGGGCGGTTGGGCGGCTCCGACCCCTACCCTCCTCCGACGGCGCCTCTTCGGGCCGCTCTCGACCATCGGGGCGCACCGCGTCTGCGCGCCGGCCCTCGGCCGCAGCGGTCGGCACCGGAGCCGGGTCCTCTCGCCGCGCCTCCGGGCGTAACCGGGTCTGCGTTGCGTCGGGCGACCGTCGACGTCCGCCCACCGGCTCGGCGGTGCCGCCCGGCTCGGCTACGTCCAGCCGCGCGGCTGTCCGCATGTCGCGGAAGAACCGACGGTGCCAGGACCCGGCCGAGCTGACCGCTTCGCTGCTGTCCTTGCCGCCGAGTTGGGTGATCCGCCGGTACGGCCGTAGTAGCAGCCATCCGACCACCCCGCAGAGCCACACCAGCACCACCTGAAGCCAACCCGGCAGGGTGGGGGTACTCATGATCAAATCAACCGCGAACAGGTAGATCGCGGCACCGGTGCCGAAGATGGCAATGTTGAACACTGCGGCAACAACCGCATTAGCCAGGCGGCGTAGCCCAGCGCTGGCGGGTCGCAGTAGACCGATCGTGCCGAGAATCGGAGCAGCGATCACCGCCCAGCGGAAGATCAGGAAGCCGAGCAGCACGAGCACCGACGCGGTGAGGTCGAACATCGCGAAGAGCACGGCCGCGAGCACCGCGATGAACCCGGAGCCAATCCGATCCATGTCGCGGGTTCCCGTTAGGAACTCATACGCCTCCGGGTCCTCGGCCTTGATCTGCTCGGCAACTGTCATCCACTGCTGCTGTTTGGCCCCGATCACTACATCACGAGTGGTGGGGTTGGAGCGGACTGATTCCGCCTCACCCCAGCTAAGCGATTTGGCGTCGTAGAGCGCCCGGCCGTACTTTTTGGCGGTCTCGCTGTCCGCTGAGCCAAGCACGCCACGTAGCCAGTTGCGGTAGAGCATCGATTCAGTAGCAGTGTCGCTGGCCCGGACGGCCGGTGGCCGCTTGTCGATGCAAGCGTCCGGATTGGGAAGCACGCACTTGTCGGTCGGGATATCTTTTGATGCCGGACCTAGAGCGTCGTGTACGACGCCGAGCGAGGTGATCAAGGTGCCGTCGGCGATGTTCGCTGACTTGACCGGCCAGGCCGCCAGCGCGGTTACCGCCACCATCACCAGTAACGCCCACCCCGCTGTCGTCATCGCATTGCTCATGTCCGACTGGCGGGAGCGCCAGAGCAGATAGAGACCCACCACGCAGAGCGTGACGATTCCGAAGACGCTGAATACTTTTTCGTACACGCCTTTGGTGGCTTTCTCCACCAGTGGGTCGGCCCAATTCCACATCGAGCGGGGATCCCAGGCCCGCTCCCGCAGGGCATTCGATGCACCGACGACCGCCGTGGCGATCATGAGCTCACCGTTGGCGACGGTGGTGGTGAACTTGTAGTCCGGATGGAGGACGGTGGATGCACATCCGCCCTCCACGTTGTAGGTATTGAAGCTGTAACCGCCGTAGCCGTAGTCGCTGTAGATGCCCTTTGGCCCAGGCAGCTTGGACGAGTCCGGGCGGGAGGCGAACCAACCAGCCAGGCCCGAATCCGGGGCGGAAGGCACAGGTGGCTTGAGGCAATCGATCTCTGCCTTGCTGACCTGCTTCAGCTTCGACACGCAGGTGCGGAAGTCGGCTTGCCATTCCGCGGTCGTGCAGAGGTCGGCGCGGGCCTGGGCGGCGGGCGGTGCGGCGGCTGCGGCCTCCGCGCCGATCAGCGGCCAGGTGAGGGTGGCCCCGGCCAGTACGCCAAGGGCGAGCAGGAACGACACAGTCCTTGCCCAGGCCCTAGCCATGTCACGCCTCCAGATCCGGCAGGGGGATGCTCGGCAGGACTCCGGCCGCCGCGGCGATCGCGGCGGGCGTCGTGTCGAGGTGGTCCAGCAGCCCCTCGACGTACGAGACGTCGACGCGGACCTTCTGCACCCGGCCGTCGACGTCGCGCATCACGAATTCGCGGAAGCCCAGCCGGTTGGACGAGCTGGTGTCGGCGGCGGAGAGTGAGGCGAGCGTGGCCTCGTACCCGTCGTTGACCGGCACCCGCAGCAGCCGTAGCGCTTCGGAGGCGATCTCGGTGTCCTCGGCGATGCGACCGACGAAGACGGTGGAGACGAGGTTCTGTACGTCGAGGCCGAGGATGTCTTTGGGGTTCTGCGAGGCGACCAGCGCGGCGAGGTTCCACTTGCGGGAGTCGCGGGCGAGTCGGACCAGGAAGGAGCGCCCGGACCGCCAGCCTTCCATGAAGTGCGCCTCGTCGAGGCCGACGAGCTTGCGGGATGACATCGAGCCGCCGTAGCAGCGCCGGACGGCGAGCCGGTGCGCTGTGTGCAGCATCGGCAGGGCCAGTGCTTCCTCGGCCGACCAGTACTCGCGTTCGATCTTGAGGTCGGGCAACCGTAGCCCGGCCATGGTGATCACGGTGAGGGCCGCGTCGGCGCCGAGCAGCCCTTCCGGCGGTCGGCCGAAGAAGAGCATGGCCAGTGGCATCTCGGCGGTGTCCAGCAGGAGGTTGGCCAGTTCCTTGCCGGCGTCGTCGTCGAGCCGCCCGAGGCAGCTCACCACGTCGTCCAGGGTGGAGGTCTCCTCGGCGGGGACCTGGCGGACGGCGTGCCGGAAGAGGGTGGCGGTCGACGCCTCCCTGGCCACCTGCGGCGGGACGAGCATCATGCAGATGTCCTGGACCAGCATCCGCCGCTCGGCGCGGGCGTTGGAGACCGCGATCTCGAACTCCCGGTCACCGGCGGCCCCGGTGCCGAACTCGGAGCGCAGCGGCGTCGGGATGAGCGAGTAGGGCGCCAGGGTGCCGTGCTCCGAGCCGGTCAGGTTCAACACCCGGGAGTACGGCCGCAGTTCGGGCATCGCGCAGAGCCGGGCCAGCGGGCCGGACGGGTCGAGCAGGGTCACCTGGACGCCTCGGCGGGCGGCCAGGTAGCCCAGGGCGCCGAGCAGGGTGGACTTGCCACCGCCCGGTTCGGCGACGAAGACTGCGAGCCCGGAGCGTTCCCGGACCTCCATGGGGAAGTGCAGGTCGAGGAAGACCGGGCGGCGGCAGGTGCCAGCGGTCCGGCCGATCAGGTCGCCCCGCCGGTCGCCCACGTTGGATGCGGCCTGGGGGAGTGCGGCGGCGAGCAACGGCACCGGCATGCGACGCACGTAGCCGGTGTTGGCGATCGGCTCGCCGGGGATGAACTCGCGGGCCAGCCAGTCCTGGTTCTTCGGGTGCTGCAGCGAGATTCGCAGCTCCCGGGAGTAGAGCTGGATGAGCCGACGGGCCCGCTCCAGGCATTCCTCCCTGGTCCGGCCGCCGACCGCGATCCGGTGCCAGCCGTGTGCACGGGCCGAGTCGACCGGCAGGCCGGTGGTCATCTCGTCGCCGATCACCAGGGCGCGCTTGGCCAGTCGCTCCAGCTCCGGTGGCGCGTCGATGCCGTGTTCGGCGTAGTCGAGCTGTTGCGAGCGGATCATCCGCAGCCGGTGTTCCAGGTTACGGAAGGAGTCGCCGGAGCCGAGGATGTCGACGCGGGTCGAGATTTCCATCGGCCAGGGCAGCCGCTCGTGGAAGTGCAGCCAGGGCTCGTGTCGTTCCGGGATCTCCAGCGGCTCCATCCGGCCGACCGCGAGCACGGCCACGTGCCGCTCCTCGCCGGTCATCCGGTTGACCAGCTTGACTGTCGAGCCGTACGGGGTGCGGTAGCGCTCGACCTGCTCGGTCATGGCGAGCAGGTCGCCGCGCTCCCAGCGCCCGTCGGTGACGGGGGAGAGGGTGCTCGGTGGCGACATGCACAGCGCCACCGAGCGGTAGAGCAGCCATTCCAGCTCCTGGGCGGTGACCCGCCGGCCGCGCATGCCGAACGCCCCGAGCACCTCGTCGAACTGCTCCACGGTGCGACCCAGCTTGCGGCGTTCACCATCGGCGGTGCCCCGGCCGAAGGTGCGCAGCAGCCGCTCGGTGAGCGAGTCGCCGAGGGAGCGCCGGGCGAAGGTGACACCCAGGTAGGTCTGGCCCTCGGCGTGGTTGACCGCCATCAGGTGGCGTTGGGCGGCGACCAGGTGGTCGGCCCAGCCGGTGGTGCCGGGGACGTCGGGCAGCGGCGCGGAGGTGTGCGTGTCGATGGTGCGCGCCCACTCGTCGGCGGGGAACGGCCGGGTGGTGCGGCGCAGGTGCAGTCGGAAGCCGGCCAGGCCGGCGTACTGCTCGGAGATCGCCGACAGCAGCGCCTCGCGCTCGGCGTCCGGCCGGAACGCCCAGCGGACCTCGGGCAGCCAGTACCAGGCGGTGACGGTGTTCGGCGTGAAGGTCAGGTGGCCGGCGATCTCGGTGATGGCCAGCTCGACCGACGGATCCCGATCCCCGAATTTGATCTTTGGAGCGCGAACCCGGGTCGGCTTGATCGGTCGGTCCGGACGGCTCGCCGTGCGCTGTCGGGGTGCGGCGATCTCCTTGCCGGTGCTCCTGGGCCGATCCGGGTCGGTGGCGCGGCGCGGCGCGCGTTCGAGAGCTGGCCGATCCGCAGCCGTGATCATGGCCGGCTGCTCCGAGGGGGCCGCGGACCGGCCGGCCGTGGCCGTCGGCTGGGGCGCTTGAGCCGCCGGTCGGGCCGGCGACGTCGCTGCGGGGCGGCCGCCCGGCACGGGGTTGGCGGGTCGGCGGACGGGGCTGGTGGTCGCCTGCGACCCGCCGCCGGTGGACGGGTCGGGCTCGTCCGGCGGACGCAGCATCGGCCGTCGATCGCCGGCCTGGTGCGGCACCCGGGACTCGCTGGCCGGGTGGCCGCCTGCGTGCCGTGGCTCGACGGGTCGGCCACCGTTGCCGGGCGGGTCGGCGGGCGTCCACGGTGGCTCGAGCTCGGGAACCGCGCGGGCCGGTGCCGGGCTGGCAGTGGGTGGCGGCTGATGCGGGATCGCCGGCTGCTCGCGGGTGCTCGGGCCGGCGGTGACTGCTCGTGGCGAGGCGGGTCGTCCCCCGCCGCCAAACAGGTCCAGGAAGGGGGAGTCGATGTCGGCGTTCTCGCCGGCCGACACGGCGGTGGGCTCGGCCGGTGGCGTCCGGCGGGGAATCGGCCGGGGGGCCTGGAACACGCCGACGGCACCGTGGCCGGGCGACGTCACCAGCGCGGGGTCGAGGGCAACCTCGTCCTCGTCCTCGGTGTAGTCGAATGAGTGCGCACGGTGACCGGCTGGTGCGCCCGGGCGACCGGCCGGGGAGCCCGGCGTGGAGGAGCGGCTCATGCGATCGCCTCGGCGACTGTCGGCAGACCCATGCCCGCGTCCTGCGACGGACCGTTCGACGTACGTCCGGTCATGCCAGCTCCTCCCGAATCCTGATCCGGCTGCCGACCAGGCGCGGATCGCGCTGCTCGACCGCCGGCTCCCGGGTGCGTCGCCAGTCGGTCAGCGCGGTGCGGATGACCACCCGCGCCGGCCGATCGGGGTCGACGTGCCGGAAGATGAACGACGTGGTCACGATGGCGAGCGCGATCTCCCAGGCTGGGAAGAGCTCGACCGTCAACGTGAACAGCCAGTGGATGAACATGTAGAGGGGGACCAGCAGCATGAAGAGCCCGTACTGGGCGTAGGGCAGGTGGACCGGAAGGGTGTAACCGGGCGGCCCGAGGTAGACCAGGCGGGCCCGGTAGATGTCGTCGTCGGTGCGCAGCCGCATCTGGTGAACGCGCCTATTCGAAGATCAGGTCGATCAGGTAATCGCCGACGAAGAAGAGTGTTGCCGCGCCCGCGATGAAGGCGAGCCCGACGATGGCGATCGCGGAGCTGGTCAGCACCTTGGATATCTCGCCTCGGCTGGCACGGCCGATGAAGATGACGCCCAGGACGGCGAGCAGGATCGGCGCGATCTTGCTGGCGAAGAAGGTGACGACACTGTTGGTGTCGATCCCCTTCGGTGCCGGCTCCGCGAGTGGAGTCGACGCCAGGGTGGAGAGCGCGTGGGCGACGCCGGACGACGCCGTCTCCATGAGCTCGAAGGCGATCACTGGAACCTCCCCATAGCGCGGCCGGCGGTGCCGCGGCGGTGCAATAGGCAAGCCTTGCGGGAAAAGTGCTCCACAGGGCATGGCGTTCTTGACCCTGTGTTCGTTACTCACCACGGAGGGTGGCGAGGTTTGGGCGGATTTTCCCCGCTTCGGCCCTCCCTCCAAGCTTCGCCATCTCGATGCTGGCCAATTCCAAAGCGTACGGGCCGCCCCGGATTGCGACAAGCCGCGAAGGGGCTGCCCGATACTGCCCAGATGACCGATCGTACACCTGTTCGAATCGGCACGTCAGGGGCAGTGGTGCCGGGCCTACCCGGGTCGCTGGGCGCCGCCGCCGCGACCGGTACCGTCTAGTCGTGACCGATCTGGTGCGGGCTTCGGGCCCGGTGGTGATGGGCGTCCTCAACGTCACACCGGACTCCTTCTCCGACGGCGGACGGTACGCCGACCTGGACGCCGCCGTCGGACACGGCGTCCGTCTGCGCGACGCCGGTGCGCACCTGGTCGACATCGGTGGCGAGTCGACTCGTCCGGGCGCCGAGCGGATCGACGCCGAGACCGAGGCCGAGCGGGTGTTGCCGGTCATCCGCGAACTGACCGCCGCCGGTGTGGCGGTCAGCGTCGACACCAGCCGCGCGCGGGTCGCGGAGGCCGCCCTGGTCGCCGGCGCAGCGGTGGTCAACGACGTCTCCGGCGGCCTGGCCGACCCGGACATGGCCCGGGTGGTCCGCGACGCGCACTGCCCCTGGGTGCTGATGCACTGGCGTGGACACTCCCGTGCCATGCGCGAGCTGGCCACCTACACCGACGTGGTGGCCGACGTCCGGGCCGAGCTGGCCCAACGGATCGACACGGCGCTGGCCGCCGGAGTTGCCGCCGACCGCCTCATCGTCGACCCCGGGCTCGGCTTCGCCAAGACGGCCGCACACAACTGGGAGCTCAGCGCCCGCCTGCCGGAGTTGCTGGATCTCGGCTACCCGCTGCTCTTCGGGGCGAGCCGCAAGTCGTACCTCGGTGGGCTGCTCGCCGCCGCGGACGGCACGCCGCGACCTACCGCCCAGCGGGAGGCGGCCACCGTGGCCACCAGCGTGCTGGCGGTCGCCGCGGGCGCCTGGGGCGTACGCGTGCACGACGTGCAGGCCACCGCCGACGCGCTCGCCGTCTGGGCGGCGACCGGCAGCCCCCGCCTTGCCGTGCCGCCGCACGCCAGGAAGCGAACGCAAGACGATCATGAACATGGGGTACGGCGATGACGACGGACCGGATCCAGCTGACCGGTCTGCGGGCCCGCGGCCGGCACGGGGTGTACGACTTCGAGCGCGTTCAGGGGCAGGACTTCGTGGTCGACGCCGTCCTGGAGCTGGACCTCGGCCCGGCCGCGGCCAGCGACGACGTCACCGCCACCGTGCACTACGGCGAGCTGGCCGAGCGCCTGGTCGCGGTGGTGACCGGCGAGCCGGTCAACCTGATCGAGACCCTGGCGGACCGGCTCCTCGCGGTCTGCCTGGCAGACGTTCGGGTCGACGCCGCGACGGTCACCGTGCACAAGCCGGAGGCTCCGGTGCCGCACACGTTCACCGACGTGGCCGTCACCATGACCCGGGCGCGTACCCGATGACCCGGGCGGTCCTCTCGCTCGGCAGCAACCTGGGCGACCGCCTGGAGCACCTGCGCACGGCCGTCGCCACCCTCGGCGACGCGGTGCTCGTGCTCTCCGGGGTGTACGAGACTCCACCGTGGGGCGACACCGATCAGCCCGCGTACCTCAACGCGGTGGTGCTCGTGCAGGACGAGAGCGCGACCCCGCGCGACTGGCTGGATCGGGCCCGCGACGCGGAGCGCGCGGCCGGCCGGGTCCGTGACCCGCAGCGGCGGTTCGGGCCGCGCACCCTCGACGTGGACGTGATCGCGGTCTGGGGCGACGACGACGAGCCGGTGCTCAGCGACGACCCGGAGCTGACCCTGCCGCACCCCCGGGCGCACCTGCGCGCCTTCGTGCTGCGTCCGTGGATCGACATCCAGCCGTACGGTCGGCTGCCCGGTCACGGCTGGCTGACCGACCTGCTGACCACCGGCCCCGCGGCCGACGAGGCGTTGGAACTGCGTCCCCGGCCGGAGTTGGCGTTAGAGTCGACGGCATGACCGAGCGGAACCGGCCGGCATGACGCAGGCGAAGCCCCCACCCCGCGGGTCGGGCCCGGACGGGTCGCGGATGGGCCCCACCCGGATCTCGACCCTGGTCGTGGCCGGCCTGGGCGCGGCGGCGGTGGCCTGGCTGCTGATCAGCACCCTCTACTACAGCGGCATTCCCCGGCTGCCCTGGCTGCCGGTGGTGACGCTGGCCGGGCTCGCCGTGCTGGAGGCGTACGCCGCGATCAACACCCGGGGCCGGATCGAGCGCAAGCCGGGTCGGGACCCGGTCAATCCGCTGTTGGTCGCCCGCTTCGTGGTGCTGGCCAAGGCGTCGGCACTGGCCGCCGCGATCTTCGCGGGCTTCTACGCGGGGCTCACCGGCTGGCTCTTCGTGGAGACCACCCGCGCGGCCCTGGACGATCGACCGGCCGCCAGCGGAGGCCTGCTGGCCTCGCTGGCACTGGTCGGCGCCGCGCTCTGGTTGGAGCGCTCCTGCCGGGTGCCGGAACGCCCGGACGACGAGCGCGAGCAGGACCCTCGGGAGAGCCGCCCCGGCCAGCGCTGAGCAGGGGGTTACGCCCGGCTGCGGGCGCGGGTACGGTGCCTGCGATCGGAGAGCAAGGGCCGCCCAGGGTCCGTCCGTGCGCCGGACTGGGGACGGTCGGCCACTGGGGAGGCGGCGTCATGGGGTACGAAGAAGCGGGCCGGGACCGGTCGGCCGAACCCGCGTCTGGGGTTCCGGCCGCCGTACTGGAGAACGTCTTCGACGACCCGACCCACGGTGAGCCCGGCCGGGATCGGATCGGCGTACACCTGTGGTGGGAGCTGCTGCTGCTGGCCGGGCTGGCCGCCGTGAGCTGGCTGCTCTGGCGCGAGGATCCGGCCGCGGTTCGCGACGGCAACCTGCGTACGCTGCTGATCGACGCGGTCGGGCTGGGTTTGCTCGCCCTGGCCGCCGGGCTGAGCCTGCGGACGGCCGCGCCGAACCTGGCCGTCGGCCCGATCGCGGTAGCGGCCGCCCTGCACTACGCCGAGCAGGGCGACCGGGGCGTGCCGGCGTCGCTCGGGCCGGCCGTGGCGGTCGCCGCGGTGGGCGGGCTGGCGCTGGCGCTGGCCGTGGTGGTGCTGCACGTGCCGGGCTGGGCCGCCAGCCTGGCCGGCGCCGCCGCCGTGGTGGTGTACATCGAACGCCGTTCGGCGCCCGTGCTGGTGCAGGGCGACTACGACCCCACCAGCAGCGCCGGTTACCTCTTCGCCGGCTTCGCCGCGGTGGCCGTCCTGGGCGGGCTGTTCGGCGCGATCCGGGCGATCCGCCGGCTCGTCGGCCGGTACCGACCGATCGCCGACCCGGCCCGTCGGCGGGGCGCGGTGGCCGCAGTGGTGACCGCCGTCGCGTTGGTCGTCTCCACGGTGCTGGCCGCTCTGGCCGGCATGCTGCTCGCCGCCAACGACCCCGGGCCGGTGGCACCCACCTCGGGGCTGGACTGGACGGTGCTGGCCATCGGCGTGGCCCTGCTCGCCGGCACCAGCGCGTACGGCCGCCGGGGCGGTGTGTTCGGCACGCTGCTGGCGGTCGGCCTGGTCACCGTCTTCCAGGTGTACGCGCCGGAGCGCGGCTGGACGTTGAGCAACTGGGTGGTCGGCGGGGCCGCGCTCGGCGTCGGGTTGCTGGCCACGCGGCTGGTCGAGACGCTCGGGCGACCCCGACCGGGCAGCCTCGAGCGGCCCGAGCCGGTCAGCGACGGCACGATCAGCTCGGGCTGGACCACGCCGCAGCCGCAGTCCGTCGACAACTGGCCTCCCACGCTGCCGACCCAGGCCGCGCCCCAACCGGTCGACCCGTGGCGGGATCCGCGGTGGGAGGACGCCCCGCGACGGTGGGACACCGACGAGCGGTGAGCCGCGTCGCGTCCGCCGAGCCGGAGCTGATCTCGACCGTTAGGCTCGGCGACATGACCGACTCACCTGCCGCCACCCCGGGCGGAACCTCGTTCGAGGAGCTTGACGCGCTGTCCACCGAGGAGCTGCGGGAGCGGGCGTTCGCCCGGGCCCGGGAGCACCGGGACGTTGGCTTCTTCTGGTCGGTGCTGCGCCACCTGCCCAACGCGGACGAGGCCACGGTGCTGGACGGCGCACCGAACTCGATCGGCCCGACGATCGACGAGGCCAACGCGCTGTGGCGGGAGCTGACCGGTCACGGCTACGAGGAGTCGGCGCCGCTGCTGCGGGCCGCCTTCATCGACTACCTGATGAAGCACTGAGCCGCTCGGGGCAGCCCAGGTCCGCCCGAGCCACCGGTTCGCGGCCTGGGCGGATCGCGTCGTTCGTGCACCGTTCCGGCCCGGTCAGCCGCTACGGCACGGCCGCCGGCACCGGTGCGCTCGCCGTATTGCTGCTGGTCGGCATCTGCGGAAGTCCGGCGTACACCGGCTGGGCCGCCACCCTGACCGACCCGGAATCGGGCGGCGCGTTCTACGCGCGCCTGCTCGCCTGGCCGGCCTGGCGGCTCGACGCGGACGGGCAGGCCGGCGGGTTGTTCGCCGCCGACCTGCGAGCTGTGCTGCTGGTGGTCCTCGCGGTGGCGCTGCTCTACCTGTTGCCCGCCGCGCAGGTCGCCCGGGTGCCCGGCCCGGTCAGTCAGTTCTTCTCCGGCTGGGCCGCGTACGTGCTGGCCGGCGGGCTGGCCGCCGTGCTGGCGGCGCTGCTCGGCCCGGCACCATCACTGCTGGGGGCCCTGCAGGACGCCAGCACCGGTGCCGGTTACGGCTTCCTCACCGGGTGGATCATCGGCATCGCCAGCCTCGGCGGTCGCGCCTGACCCGGCCGAGGCGGGGTCGGGCGCGACGGTCGTGCCTGCCCCGACTCGGGGTCAGCTGGTCGGGCGGCCGAGGTCGAGGAGGCGCTGTCGGCTGAGCGCGCCCACCGGCCGGCCGGCGTCGGTCACGAGGAGCCGGTCCCGGCCCGAAGTGAGCAGGACCGCCAACGCGTCGTACGCCGAGCCGTCCACAGCGACGGTGGGCAGGTCCGGTGCGGCGTCCTCGGGCACCGGCTCCAGCGCCTCCCGGTCGAGCGGGGTGACCGCCAACCGGCGGATGCCCCGGTCGGCGCCGACGAACTCGCGTACGAACGCAGTGGCGGGTGCGCCGAGCAGTGCGGCCGGGGTGTCGTACTGCTCCAGGTGCCCGCCCTCGGAGAGGACCGCGATCCGGTCACCGAGCCGGACGGCCTCGTCGAGGTCGTGGGTGACCAGCACGATCGTCTTGCGCACCTCGGCCTGCAGGCGCAGGAACTCCTCTTGGAGGCGGGCCCGGACGATCGGGTCGACGGCCGAGAACGGCTCGTCCATCAACAGCACCACCGGGTCGGCGGCGAGCGCACGGGCCACCCCGACCCGCTGCCGCTGGCCACCCGACAGCTCGTGCGGGTAGCGACCGCCGAACTCCGCCGGGTCCAGTCCGACCAGGTCGAGCAGCTCGTCGACCCGGGCCCGGGTCTGGCCCTTGGGCCAGCGGAGCAGGCCCGGCACGGTGGCCACGTTGGCCCGCACGGTCTGGTGTGGAAAGAGACCGACGTTCTGGATCACGTACCCGATTCGACGGCGCAGTCGCACCGGGTCGACGTTCGTGACGTCCTCGTCGCCGAGCGTGATGCGACCGGCGGTCGGTTCGATCAGGCGGTTGATCATCCGCAGCACCGTCGACTTGCCGCAGCCGGACGGGCCGATCAGCACCACCAGCTCGCCGGCCCGGACATCCAGGCTCAGGTCCCGGACAGCTTCGGTGCCGTTCGGGTAGCGCTTCTGGATGCCGTGCAGCGCGATCGACGCCGCGCGAGGGGACTGGGCCACGCTGGCAGCCTCCGGGGTAACGTCCACGTATGTCCTTCCGCCTGAGCTACCGGGCCGACCCGGGTAACCCCTGGTTCTCCTGGCAGTACGTGCGGGACAACTCTGACACGATCCTCGCCGCGGTGCGCGAACACGCCTCCCTCACCGGCCGAGCGGTGTTGATCGCGGTGCTGATCGCCCTGCCGTTGTCAGTGCTGGCGTACTGGGTCCGTCCGCTCGCCGGCCCGATCCTCGCTGTCAGCGGGGTGGTCTACACCATCCCGTCGTTGGCGCTCTTCGCGTTCATCGCCCCCTACCTGGGCACCGGGGCCACCACGGTGCTGGTCGGGCTGGTCCTCTACGCGCTGCTGCTGATCGTGCGCAACGTGGTGGCCGGTCTCAACCAGGTGCCCCCAGAGGTTCGGGAGGCCGCCGAGGGCATGGGTTACGGCCGCTGGAGGCGGCTGTTCCGGATCGACCTGCCGCTGGCGCTCCCGGGCATCGTGACCGGCGTACGGCTGGCGACGGTCTCGACGGTGGCGTTGGTCACGGTCGGGGTGCTGGTCGGGCACGGCGGGCTCGGGCAGCTGATCTTCGCGGGCTTCCAGAACAACCTCTACAAGGCCGAGATCATGACGGCCGCACTGCTCTGCGTGGCGCTCGCGGTCGTGCTCGACCTGCTGCTCATCCTGGTCGCCCGACTGGTGACTCCCTGGTCCACCCGGAGGGCACGGTGACCGTCGCGGCGAACCCGATCGGGCAGGCCATCACCTGGATCAACGACCCACTGAACTGGACCAACCCCGGCGGCATGCTGGACCGGCTCGGCGAGCACCTGACGATCTCCGCCCTGGCGGTGGCGCTCGGCTGCCTGGTGGCCTGGCCGCTCGGGCTCTGGTTGGGGCACCTCGGTCGAGGTGGCGGCCTCGTGGTGCTGATCTCCAACGCCACCCTGGCCATCCCCACCCTGGCCCTGCTGACCATCCTCCCGGTCGTCTTCGCCAGCGGCTTCGGGAAGACACCGGTCGTGGTGGCACTGGCTGTCTTCGCCGTGCCGCCGCTGCTGGCCAACGCGTACACCGGGGTGCGACAGGTGGACCCGGAGGCCCGCGACGCGGCCCGGGGGATGGGCCTGTCCAGCGCGCAGCTGCTGCGCCGGGTGGAGTTGCCGCTCGCGGTGCCCTATCTGGCGGCCGGCTTCCGCACCGCGGCGGTCCAGGTGATCGCGACCGCGGCGCTGGCGTCCTTCGTCAACGGCGGCGGCCTGGGCCAGATCATCCGGACCGGCTTCGGTATCGGTATCGCGGCCGGGGGCGGGCAGATCGTCGCCGGCGGTGTGCTGGTGGCCGGGCTCGCGCTGCTGGCCGAGGTGGTCCTCGGCGGCGTCGAACGGCTGGTCACCCCCAAGCCGCTTCGGCGCGGACGGCAGCGCCTCGGGCGGCCCCGGGCCGCCGACGCCACCGGCAGCGCCTGACCCGTCCGGGTGAGCCCGCGTCGAGCTGGCGACCCACGCCCGTCAAATCGGTGACGATGGGGTGACGAAGTCCATCCCAAGTTGTCGGTCGGTCCCGGAGCATGTTGGGTGGACATTCGCGGGCGGCCGACAGTCAGGATCGCCCGTCGGACACGCGGCCGGCCCGGGACGGGTCGCGCCGGGACACGGAAGGCGGGCACATGCGCGCACGTACACGTCTGGCGATCGGGGCGGTCAGCGCCGTCGCCGGGGCGGCACTCCTCACCGGCTGCGGTGACGCCGGCTCGTCCGGCACCGACGCACCCCAGACGAGCGCCTCCGGCGCCGGGTGCGCCCCGGTCGCCGGCCAGCAGCTCATCGCTCTGCAGGACGACAAGAAGCTCCAGAACTCCGACAACGTCATTCCCGCGGTCAACAGCAAGGCGGCCAACCCGCAGCTGATCGCCGCACTGGACAAGGTCTCCGCCGCGCTCGACACCCCGAAGTTGATCCAGCTCAACAAGGCCGTCAACGAGGACCGCAAGACCCCCAAGGTGGCGGCCGAGGAGTTCGCCAGCGCGAACAACCTCACCGCGGGCATCGCCAAGGGCCCGGGCGGCGACATCACGGTGGGTGCCGGCAACTTCGCCGAGAGCCAGATCCTGGGCGAGCTGTACCGGATCGCGCTCACCGCCGCCGGCTACCAGGTCAAGGTGCAGCAGATCGGCAACCGGGAGCTCTACGCGCCGGCCCTGGAGAAGGGCGAGATCCAGGTCGTCCCGGAGTACGCGGCGACCATGGCCGAGTTCCTCAACACCAAGGCCAACGGCCAGAACGCCCAGCCGGTCTCCTCGCCGGACATCAACACGACGGTGACCGCGCTCAAGGCCGAGGGCGACAAGGCCGGCCTCACCTTCGGCACCCCGGCCGCCGCACAGGACCAGAACGCCTTCGCGGTGACCCAGGCCTTCGCCGACAAGTACGGCGTGCGCACCCTCTCCGAGTTGGCGGCGAAGTGCTCCGGCAGCGCGACCGTGCTGGGTGGCCCGCCGGAGTGCGAGCAGCGTCCATTCTGCAAGCCGGGCCTGGAGAAGACCTACGGGCTGTCGGTCGGCAAGTTCTCCTCGCTGGACCAGGGTGGACCGCTGACCAAGAGCGGGCTGCGTGACGGCTCGATCAGCGTGGGCCTGATCTTCTCCTCGGATGGTGCCTTCGCCACCAGCTGAGCCCTTTCCGCACGTGCTGAGGACGCCCCCGCCCCGACCGGGCGGGGGCGTCCGCGCGTCCCGGGGACCCCGTTCCCTCCGGTGGACAACGTGGGTAGGCTGCACAGCCATGCCAGCCCCGGCCACCTCTGACGTCCGGCGTCAACCCCCACTGCTGACCATGCTCTTCTGGGCGGGCGTCGCTCTCGCGCCGGTGGCGGCGCTGATCCTGCTGGTGGCCGACGGCAATGGACCGCTGCGTTTCGCCGCGGTGCTCGCCATCCTCGCGGTGGTGCTGATCGGCCTCTCCATCGCGTTGCGGCCCGACGGCGAGGGCGCCTCGGCGCGGACCGACGAGTTGCTGGACGAGATCGAGGAGCTGCGTCGGGAGTTGCGCAGCGAGATCGTGGCCGCCGCCCAGCGCGGCAACCAGGCGCTCGATCAGGCGCAACGGGCCCAGGAGGGGATCGCCGCGGTGCGGCGTCGTCTCGACGCCAGCGGTGCTGCCCTCGCCGGTGCCGCCCCCGCCGTCGAGCCGGCAGGCGCCGGACGGGCGCGGGTGGCTGCCGCCGAGCCGCCGGTGGACGACACGCCGGTGGCCCGTAACCGGGGCGACGGGCCGGCCGGCCGTGCCCGGGTGTCCGGCCCCGACGACACGCCCCGGTGGCGGCGCCCCGAGCACCCGGACGACGACGAGCCGGCGTACGCCCGGGAGGCCCCCGAACCGCCGGCCACCGCCGGGATGTACGGCGGGGAACGGCCGGCCGCCACCGCGTACGGCTCAGCTCGCCCCCGGGAGCACGACCGCCCCGAGGCGGCGCACCGGCCGGGTGGCGTGGTCCGACACACCGAGACCGTGCACGTCACCACCCGGCACACAGTGGTGGACGGCGGCCCGCCCGAGCCGGCGGGGCGCTACGGCGGTGGGTACGCCGGTCAGTGGACCCCACCGGCGCAGGAGTGGACCCGGGGCGGCGACGCCGATCAGCCCCCTCGCCCGTCCGGCCGGGCGAGGAGCGAGCCGGAGCCGCACCCCAGGGCCGGGTACGGCGACGAGCCGGGTTGGACAGGCCGCCGCGACGAACCGGAGTGGACGGATCGGCGCGACGCGTACGCCCAGCCCGACGAACCCGCCCCGGCGGCCCGGTCACACCGCACCCCGGAGAGGCCGGCGGCGGAATCCTGGGACAGCCCGGACGATCGGGGCTGGTCGGAGCAGCGCGACCGGGCGGGCGCCCCGGCACCGCAGGCCGGCCCGCCGCTGCGGGCCGACGACACCGGCGAGTACTGGTCGCAGCTGCGGGCCGGTGACCGGTGGGCCGCCGTCCGCGACGACGAGAACGGTCGCGAGGTGCGGGTCGGCGAACGTCGGGCCGAGGTGCACGCCGACGCCACCGGCACCGAGTACCGGGTGGCCGACCGCTGGGCCGCCGTCCGCCACGAGGAGCCGCGCCGTCACGAGGACGCCGCCCGCTACGAGGAGCCGCCCCGCTACGAGGACGCCGGCCGCTACGAAGACGCCGGTCGGTATGAAGAACCGCGCCGCTACGAGGACGCCGCCCGCTACGAGGACGCCGCCCGCTACGAGGACGCCGGCCGGTATGAAGAACCGCGCCGCCACGACGGTGGTTGGCGGGCCGAGCCGGGAAGGCCCGCGCTGCCGGTGGGCGGTGTGCCGGTGCCGGACGAGTGGCGTCCACCGCGCCAACGCGGCCACCAGGCGGAACCCGAGCCGGAACGGACCGGCCGGCGACGGGTCGACGAGCGCTACGGCTACCCGCCGCAGGACGACGTACCGCGTGCCGGCGGCGCGCCACCCACCGACCGCTGGCGGTGACCGGTCAGGCGGCTCGGGTCACTTGTCGATGTCGCCGACCACGAAGAACATCGAGCCGAGGATCGCGATCAGATCAGGGACCAGACACCCGGGGAGCAGGGTGGCCAACGCCTGCACGTTCGCGTACGAGGCGGTGCGCAGCTTCAACCGCCACGGCGTCTTCTCGCCCCGGGACACCAGGTAGTAGCCGTTGATGCCGAGCGGGTTCTCCGTCCAGGCGTACGTGTGCCCCTCCGGCGCCTTGAGCACCTTCGGCAGCCGGGTGTTGATCGGCCCGGTCAGCCGGTCCACCCGGTCGAGGCACTGCTCGGCAAGGTCCAGTGACGCGTACACCTGGTCGAGCAGCACCTCGAAACGGGCGTGGCAGTCGCCGGCGGTCTTGGTGACCACCGGAACGTCCAGCTCGTCGTAGGCCAGGTAGGGGTCGTCGCGGCGCAGGTCCAGGTCGAGCCCCGAGGCCCGGGCCACCGGGCCGGACGCGCCGAACGCGGCGGCGTCCGCGGCGGACAGCACGCCCACGCCGACGGTGCGGGCCAGGAAGATCTCGTTACGACGGATCAGGTGGTCCAGGTCGGGCAACCGGCGGCGTACCTCGCCGATCGCCGCGCGGGCCCGCCCGGTCCACCCGTACGGCACCTCTTCCTTGAGGCCACCGACCCGGTTGAACATGTAGTGGATCCGGCCGCCGGAGACCTCCTCCATCACCGCCTGGATGGTCTCGCGTTCCCGGAAGGCGTAGAAGATCGGCGTGATCGCCCCGATCTCCAACGGGTACGAGCCGAGGAACATCAGGTGGTTGAGCACCCGGTTCAGCTCCGCGAGGGCCATCCGCAGCCAGGTGGCCCGCTCCGGCACCTCCATGCCCATCAGGCGTTCCACAGCGAGCACCACGCCCAGCTCGTTGGAGAACGCGGAGAGCCAGTCGTGCCGGTTGGCCAGCACGATGATCTGCCGGTAGTCACGCACCTCGAAGAGCTTCTCCGCGCCCCGGTGCATGTAGCCGACGATCGGTTCGCAGGCGACAACCCGCTCGCCGTCGAGCACCAGCTTCAACCGCAGCACACCGTGGGTGGAGGGGTGCTGTGGGCCGATGTTCAGCACCATGTCGGTGCCGAGCTGCTGATCACCGGTGCCGGCGATCAGCCCGGCCCCGGTGCCGACGGTCAGTTCACGGAGGTCCCCGGCGTCGGTGGTCATGCCCGTCATCGTGCCACGACCGGCCCGAGCGGGATGCCGACCGGCTGGCGCAACCACCAGTGCCCGCCGAGCCCGGCCGGGTCGGTCAGCTCGGCCACCGCCGACGCGGCGGCCAGCGCCCGCACGTAGCCGACCGGGTCGGTGCCGGCCAGGCTGAGCGGTGGTCGCCCGCCGTCGGCCCCGAGCGCCCGCAGCGCCTCCCGCTGCAAGACCAGGGAGTACGCGCACCGGGCGACCGCCGCACCAGCGGAGGCGACCGAGTCCATGGCCACGTGCGCTGTCACATCACTCGACCCGTCGGGCACCGGAGGCACCTGCCGCCCACCCCGGTACCCGGTCAACGTCCCGTCGACCGGCCTGGTTCCCCGCAGGTGCCCGTAGTCGACGGCTACTGCGAGGCCTTGGCTGATCTTCCCCACCGCTTGTGCCCAGGCTTCGTCTCTGGTCCGTCCGATCTCGGCTCGGCTGTGGTTGTTGTGAGGGGTTTCGGGGCGGGGCCACCAGTTGGTGAGCCAGTCGAGATCATCGGGGCTGACCGGCTCACCGACTGATTCGGCACCGGTATCGGGGTCGACAAGCGCATATCGCCAGCCGTCTTCGGTGTGCACCGCGATGTCCAGCGGGACGTTGTCAAGCCACTCGGTGGCCAGCAGCACTCCGGTGATTCCGGCGGGGATCTCGGACGTCCAGTTGATCTCTTCGGGCAGGTTCTCGGGGCGGTCGGCGTACTCGACTGCTGTGAAGCGGATTCGTTCCGCGAGCGACGGACGGGCGGCGACCAACGACGGCTCGTCCGGCGACCGACGCGCGGAAACCCCCACCGCCAGCCCGGCGAGAGCCCTCAGCAACTCCCCCCGCCCCGCGCCCACGTCGACCACGTCGAACCGGTCAGGGTGGCCGAGGGTCGAGTCCACCTCTGAGATCAGGCGCAGCAGGGCGGTGGCGAAGCCCGGAGAGGCGTGCACGCTGGTGCGGAAGTGGTCGGCCGGCCCGGTGTCGGCGACGAAGAAGCCGCCCGGCCCGTAGAGGGCGCTGGCCATCGCGTCCTGCCACAGGATCGGCATCAGTGCATTCCGCGTTGCGCGTGGGTCACCGTGCCGACCCTACGGTCAGGGCCGCCGTTCGTGGTTCAGGCCCGGAAGTAGTGCCCTTCGTGCAGGTCGGCGATCAGGCCGGGGTGGGTGGGGGTCCAGCCCAGCAGTTCGCGGGTGATGGCGGACGACGTCGGGTTGTCCATCTGTGCGAACGAGCCGAGAAAGCCGAAGTGGTCGTCGGCCTCGGCGGGGCTGATGCTCCGGACCGGGATGCCGAGGTTGTGGCCGATGGCTGCCGCGATCTGCTGGAAGGGGACGCCTTCGTCGGCGGCTCCGTGCAGACGCGTACCGGCGGGGGCCTTCTCGAGGGCGAGTCGGTAGAGCACGGCCGCGTCGAGCGTGTGGACGGCAGGCCACCGGTTGGTGCCCTCGCCGACGTAGGCGGCGTACCCCTTCCGTCGGGCCGCGGCGATGATGGCGGTGATGAAGCCGTAGTGGTCGAGTGAGCTGTGCACTGTGGGCGCGAGCCGGACGATGGAGGAGCGCACGCCGCGGGAGGCGAGGCCGGCCACGAAGTTCTCCGCGTCGATCCGGTAACCGCCGCCGGGGAAGGTGTCGTGTTCGGTGCCGGGGCGGCCGACGATGCCGCCCATCACGAGCATGGCCGTCCCGCCGGTGCCGACCAGGGGCTTGCCGGAGCCGGCCAGACCGTCGGCGAGTGCCGTGAGGGCGTCCAGGTCGGCCTTGGCGGCGCCGGCCAGGTCGCCGTCGACCATGAGGTCGTGGCGGAACGCCAGGTGGATCACACCGTCGGATGCGGCCGCCTCTTCCCGGAGCACGTCGAGGTCGGACAGGTCACCGCGGTGTGCCTGAGCGCCGAGCTTCTCAATGGCGGTGGCGGACGTGTCGGAACGGGCGAGGCCGATGACCTCGTGTCCGGCGGAGAGCAGGTCCGGGACCACCGCGGAGCCGAGATGGCCGGAGGCGCCTGTGACGAATACGCGCATTGTGATTCCTTCGTGAGGGTCGATGTCACCTTGCGACATCACCGTACCTCGCGTGATGTCACACCGCGACATGCTCACGGAATTAATGTCGCAGTGTGACGTCGGATACCATCGCCGCATGGCCCGCTGGCAACCGGACGCGCGCGGCCGCCTGGAGGCGGCCGCCTTCGAGTTGTTCCGCGAGCGCGGCTTCGAACAGACCACCGTCGCCGACATCGCCGCCCGTGCCGGCCTCGACAAACGCACCTTCTACCGCCTCTTCGGGGACAAGCGTGAGGCGCTCTTCAGCGGCAGCGGGCGCGTGGAGGAGGTCCTGGTCCGGGCGGTGACCGAATCCGACGCCGGGCCCTTCGAGGCGGTCGTCGCCGCCTTCCGCCGGGTGGCGGAGGAGCTCTTCGCGGACCGTCTCGAACTGGTCCGGGCGCGGCAGTCCATCATCGAGAGCAGCCCGGAACTACAGGAGCGCGAACTGCGCAAGACCGGCTCACTGGCGGCTGCGGTCACCGCCGCCCTGCGGGCCAGGGGCCTCGACGAAACCACGGCCACCCTGGCCACCGAGTCGGGTGCCACGGTCTTCCGGGTCGCGTACGCCCGCTGGGTCGCGCCCGACAGCGACGCCCCGCTCAGCGACCTGATCGCGGAGGTGGCCGCCGAGCTGCGCGCCATCACGTCGGCCCAAACGCCCTGATCGCAGGCGACTCGGACGCGCCGTCTCGTCGGTGGTGAAGGTTTTCACACATGCTTGTCCGGGTTCGGTAGGCCGGGCGCATACTTGCGATCGACCGGTACCCCTTCTCGAGGACTGGATCGTCGTCATGAGCGCACCGTTGCGCCCGCGTCCGGCCGGCCCATCCGGGCCCGCCGCCTCGTGGGATAGCGCCGTTCCCGGCGCCCGCGCCACCTCCCGTCTGCTCACCGTCGGTGTCGTTGGCGCCGGTCGGGTCGGCGCCGTGCTGGGCGCCGCGCTCGCCGCCGCCGGGCACCGGGTGGTCGCCGTCTCCGGCAGCTCCGGAGCCAGCCGCGCCCGCCTCGCCCTGCTGTTGCCCGAGGTGCACCGCCGCCCGGTCGCCGCCGTGGCCCACGCCGCCGCCGACCTGCTGCTGATCGCGGTACCGGACGACAGGCTGGCCGGTGTGGTGACTGACCTCGCCGAGCGGGGCGCGCTGCATCCGGGCCAGATCGTCGCGCACACCTCGGGAGCCCACGGCCTGGCCGTGCTGGCGCCCGCCGTCGCGGCCGGCGCCCGGCCGCTCGCACTGCACCCCGCGATGACCTTCACCGGTACGCCGGACGACCTGGCCCGGCTGGATGGCATCTCGTACGGGGTGACCGCCCCGGCGGAGTTGCGCCCGCTGGCTGCCCGGCTGGTCGCCGACCTCGGTGGCGTGCCCGAGTGGGTGGCCGAGTCGGACCGCCCGCTCTACCACGCCGCACTGGCCCACGGCGCGAACCACCTGGTGACCCTGGTCAACGAGGCGACCGACCGGTTGCGGGACGCCGGGGTGTCCCGGCCGGAGAAGGTGCTCGCCCCGCTGCTGCGGGCCGCCCTGGAGAACGCGCTGCGGCTCGGCGACGACGCGTTGACCGGCCCGGTCTCCCGCGGCGACGCGGGCACCGTGCAGCGGCACCTGGCCCGGTTGGCGGCCACCGCACCGGAGTCCGTCCCCGCGTACCTGGCGTTGGCCCGGCGGACCGCCGACCGGGCGATCGCCGCCGGCCGGCTACGGCCGGTGGACGCACAGTCGCTGCTCGGCGTGCTGGCCGACAGCGGTCGGGAGGTGGCCGCATGACCCAGGTGGTGCACACGCGCGCCGAGTTGGCTGAGGCGCGGGCCGGGCTGAAGGGCACGGTCGGGGTGGTGATGACCATGGGCGCACTGCATTCCGGGCACGAGACGCTGCTGCGCGCGGCCCGGGAACAGGCCGACCACGTGCTGGTCACGGTCTTCGTGAACCCGCTGCAGTTCGGACCGAACGAGGACTTCGACCGCTACCCGCGCACCCTCGACGCCGATCTGGAGGTGTGCCGGCGGGCGGGCGCCGATCTGGTCTTCGCCCCGTCGGTGGCGGACATGTACCCGGACGGTCAGCCCCGCGTACGCCTCGATCCGGGCCCGCTCGGCGCCGAGCTGGAGGGGGCGAGCCGCCCCGGCTTCTTCCACGGGGTGCTCACCGTGGTGCTGAAGCTGCTCCAGCTCACCCAGCCGGACCTGGCGTTCTTCGGCGAGAAGGACTACCAGCAGCTCACCCTGGTCCGGCGGATGACCCGCGACCTGGACGTGCCGGTCGAGGTGGTCGGCGTGCCGACCGTCCGGGAGCCGGACGGGCTGGCCCTCTCCAGCCGCAACCGTTACCTGAGCGAGCCGGAGCGGGCCGCCGCGCTGAGTCTGTCCGCCGCGCTGCGGGCCGGCGCGCAAGCCGCCGACGACGGCCTGGACGCGGGGGCGGTGCTGACCGCCGCGCACGCCGCGTTCGGCGCCGGTACGCCCGGTGCCCGCCTCGACTACCTGGTGCTCACCGATCCCGAGTTGGAACCGGGGCCGGTGGCCGGGCCGGCTCGGCTGGTGATCGCCGCCTGGGTGGGCGCCACCCGGTTGATCGACAACGCGGCGATCCACCTCGCCCCGCGTCCCTGACCCGGCCGTACCACCCCCACCGATACCGCGAAAGGCCACTCCGATGTTGCGGACCATGCTCAAGTCGAAGATCCACCGAGCCACTGTGACCCAGGCCGACCTGCACTACGTCGGTTCGGTGACGGTGGACGAGGATCTGCTCGACGCCGCCGACCTGCTCCCCGGCGAGCAGGTGGCGATCGTGGACATCACCAATGGCGCCCGCCTGGAGACGTACGTGATCCCGGGCGAGCGGGGCAGCGGCGTGATCGGCATCAACGGCGCCGCCGCGCACCTGGTGCACCCCGGTGACCTGGTCATCCTGATCTCGTACGGGCAGATGGACGACGCGGAGGCCCGGTCGTACCGGCCACGGGTCGTGCACGTCGACGCCGACAACCGGGTGATCGAGTTGGGTGCCGACCCGGCTGCGGCGGCACCCGGCACGGCCGGGAACCCGGTGCCCAGCCCGTTGGCCGTGTCCGGAGTCTGATCCCGGGTACCGCGATTCCGGTCTGTCACCAGAAGGTCATTTCCGGTTACCCTGGGCACGCTGGCGGAAGCCGGTCGGTGGCTGGGGGAGGCCGCGATGAGCCGTGCCATGACGACCCTGTTCGCCGCTGCCGTGACGGCAGTGCTGCTGGTGGGCTGTGCCGGGTCCGGCGGCCTGGACGGTGATCTGACCGACGACTGGGCGGCGTTGCCGGCACCGTCGGCGTTCACCCCGGCCGCCGGTGTGTGTCACGCCGCCGACTTCACCGATCTGGTCAGCCTGGCCAGCTATGAGCCGGTGGACTGCGCCGGGCCGCACCGCCTGGAGACAGTGCACGTCGGGGCCTTCCCGGCCGAGCGGACGGCCGCTCCGGCGGGTGGTTCGGCCGAGCTGCGGGGCGCGTTCGCCGAGTGCGACACCCGGGCGACCGGCTACGTGGGTGACGACTGGCGGTCCGGCCGGCTGCGGCTGTCCGTGGCGCTGCCCAACGGGCCGGGGTGGGCGGCGGGTTCCCGGTGGTTCCGCTGCGACCTCACCGAGCTGACCACTGTCGAGGCGGCGGCCATCGTGGTGGTCCGGTCGGGCAGTCTGCGGGACGCGTTGAAGGGCCCCACCGGGCTGCGACTCGGTTGCCAGCAGACTCGCGGTGGCGCCGGCCGGGGTGTGCAGACGCTGACCCCGGTGGAATGCGGCAAACAGCACGACGCCGAGTTCGTCGGGGTGTGGCGCGCACCGGACCGGGCGTACCCGACCCGGGACGCCGACTGGCTGCCGCTCTACACGGGTTGTCGTAGCATCCTGGCCCGGTACGCCGCTGTACCGGACGACGCCGCGCTGCGCTTCCGCAGCGGTGTGGTGGTCCGTCCGCCGGGGGCGGGGCGCTGGAAGGTCGGTGACCGGGGCGTCCGCTGCTATCTGTGGCTCAGCGACCGTACGGTGACCGCCTCGCTGAAGGGCGCGGGCCCGGCTGGTCTGCCGGTCCGGACGAAGTGACCACGGCCTGACGGTCGGCGCGGCGCGGCGCGCGCCGGACGGGGTCGCCCAAAACACTCGTCCCGCCCCCGCCGCCCCGGGCGAGGATGGTTCGGGTTGACTGGGGGGATGGACCTCCCGACCGTCGACCTGCCTGCCCTGCCCGCGCTGCTGGCCGCGCCTGCGCCCGGCTGGGTGGAGACCACCGACGTGATCGTCGTGGGTTCCGGCGTGGCCGGGTTGACCGCGGCGCTGCACCTGCGTGAGGCCGGTCTGCACGTCACGGTGGTCACCAAGGTCAACATTGACGACGGCTCGACCCGGTGGGCGCAGGGCGGCATCGCCGCCGTGCTCGACCCGGCCGACACCCCGGCGGCGCATGCCCGGGACACCGAGGTCGCCGGGGTCGGGTTGTGCGACCCGGCGGCGGTCCGGGTGCTGGTCGAGGAGGGCCCGACCCGGCTCCGCGAGCTGATCCGGATCGGCGCCGAGTTCGATCGGCACCCGGACGGCTCGCTGATGCTGACCCGCGAGGGCGGGCACCGGGCGGACCGGATCGTGCACGCTGGCGGCGACGCCACCGGCGCGGAGGTGCAGCGGGCCCTGCACGCCGCGGTACAGCGCGACCCGTGGATCCGGCTGGTCGAGCACGCCCTCGTGCTGGATCTCCTGCGCGCGCCCGGCGACGGCCCGGACGGGCTCGGGGCGGCCTGCGGGATCACCCTGCACGTGTTGGGTGAGGGCAGCGAGGACGGCGTCGGCGCGCTGCTGGCCCGTGCCGTCGTGCTCGCCACCGGCGGCATGGGGCAGATCTTCTCGGCCACCACCAACCCGGCGGTCTCCACCGGGGACGGGGTGGCGCTGGCGCTGCGGGCCGGCGCGGCGGTGACCGACGTGGAGTTCGTCCAGTTCCACCCGACCGCCCTGATCACCCCGGCCGGCGCGGGGGTGCCCGGGGCGGGGCACGCGCAGCAGCCGCTGGTGTCGGAGGCGTTGCGCGGCGAGGGCGCGTACCTGGTGGACGCGGACGGTAAGAGGTTCATGGTGGGCCAGCACGAGTTGGCCGAGCTGGCACCCCGCGACGTGGTGGCCAAGGGCATCCACCGGGTGCTGCTGGCCACCGGCGCCGACCACGTCTTCCTCGACGCACGGCACCTGGGCGGCGATTTCCTGGCCGGCCGGTTCCCCACCATCGTGGCGTCCTGCCTGGCGATCGGCGTGGACCCGGCGACCGATCTGATCCCGGTGGCGCCGGCCGCCCACTACGCCTCCGGCGGGGTCCGCACCGATCTGCGCGGCCGTACCTCCATCCCCGGCCTGTACGCCTGCGGTGAGGTGGCCTGCACGGGTGTGCACGGCGCGAACCGACTGGCCAGCAACTCGCTGCTGGAGGGACTGGTCTTCTCCCGGCGGATCGCCGAGGACATCGCGGCCGGCCTGCCCGAGCAGGCCCAGCCGGCGGAGACCGGCGCCTGGCGTGGCGGGACGGGCTGGGTGCTGCCGGCGGAGATGACGCCGACCCTGCAACGGGCGATGACCCGGGGGGCCGGGGTGCTCCGATCCGCGGCGACGCTGGCCGGGACGGCCGGGACGTTGACCGAGCTGGGCGTTGCCCGGGGCCGGCCGCGGACCGCCGACTGGGAGGCGACGAACCTGCTCACCGTGGCGTCGACGCTGGTTGCCGCCGCGTACGCCCGTAGTGAGACCCGGGGCTGCCACTGGCGGGAGGACTTCCCGACGGCCGACGAACGGTGGCTGGGCCATCTGGTCGGGGCGGTCGGGGCGCAGGGCCGGGTGACGCAACAGTGGGAGGGAAACTCGTGATCGAGTCGACGGAGACGGCGTTGCGGGCGGCCGGGTTGGATCCGGCGCACGTACGGCAGGTGATCGAGGGCGCGCTGGTCGAGGATCTGGGCCCGGACTTCCTGGACGTCACGAGCGTGGCCACCATTCCGGCGGAACAGACCGACACCGCCGACCTGGTGGCCCGCGCGGACGGGGTGTTGGCCGGGATGGCGGTGGCCGCCGCTGTGTTCGAGCTGGTGGGCGAGGTGACTGGCTTCGGTCGTACCGTCGAGGTGTCCGTGCTGGCCCGCGACGGCGAGCGGGTGGCCCGCGGCGACGTGCTGGCGACGGTGACCGGCCCGACCCGGCTGCTGCTGACGGCCGAGCGGACGGCACTCAACCTGCTCTGCCGGATGTCCGGGGTGGCCACCCACACCCGCGCCTGGGCGGACGCGCTGGCCGGCTCGAAGGCGATGGTGCTGGACACCCGGAAGACGACGCCGGGCCTGCGGGCGCTGGAGAAGTACGCGGTGCGGGCCGGCGGTGGCACCAACAAGCGGATGGGCCTCTACGACGTGGCCATGATCAAGGACAACCACAAGCTGGCGGCCGGGAGCATCACTGCGGCCTACCGGCGGGTCCGGGAGGCGTTCCCGGAGGTGCCGGTGCAGGTCGAGGTGACCACTGTCGTGGAGGCGGTGGAGGCGGTGGAGGCCGGGGCGGACTTCCTGCTCTGCGACAACATGACGCCGGAGGTGCTGGCCGAGGCGGTGGCCGCGGTGGGTGACCGGGCGGAGCTGGAGGCGACCGGCGGGCTGACCCTTGAGGTGGCCGGCCGGTACGCGGCCACCGGCGTGGACTTCCTCTCGGTGGGCGCGCTGACGCACTCGTCGCCGATCCTGGACATCGCGCTGGACCTGCGCACGGAGTAGTTGTCTAGGCTGCGTGCGTGCTGCTCTGCATCGACATCGGAAACACCAACACCGTGCTGGCGACCTTCGACGGCGACAAGCTGGTGCACTCCTGGCGGATCAAGACCGATGCCCGCTCGACGGCGGACGAGCTGGGCCTGATGTTCCGGGGTCTGCTCGCCGGGGACAACGTCGAGATCACCGGTGTGGCCGCCTGCTCCACGGTGCCGGCCGCGCTGCGGTCGCTGCGCACCATGCTCAGTCGTTACTACGCCGACCTGCCGAGCGTCGTGGTCGAGCCGGGCGTGCGGACCGGGGTGCAGTTGGCGATCGACAACCCGAAGGAGGTCGGTGCCGACCGGGTGGTGAACACCCTGGCCGCGTACACCCTCTACGGCGGTCCGTCGATCGTCGTGGACTTCGGCACCACCACCAACTTCGACGTGATCAGCGAGCGCGGTGAGTTCCTCGGCGGCGCGTTCGCCCCGGGCATCGAGATCTCCTTCGACGCGCTGGCCGCCCGGGCCGCGCAGCTACGCAAGGTCGAGGCCACCAAGCCCCGCTCGGTGATCGGCAAGAACACCGTGGAGTGCCTCCAGGCCGGCCTGTACTTCGGCTTCGCCGGGCAGGTGGACCGGATCGTCGAGCGGATGACCGAGGAGTTGGGCGAGGTGCGGGCGGTGATCGCCACCGGCGGCCTCGCCTCCCTGGTGATCAACGAGTGCCGCAGCATCACCCACCACGAGCCGATGATCACGCTGATCGGCCTGCGGATGGTCTACGACCGCAACCTGTGACCCCGGCCGCCGTCGGAGGCCGGCCTCAGCGCCGCCGGGCGCGCAGCACCAGCGTCCGGTACGGCAGTTCGATGGTGTCCCGACCAGTCAGGGCGGGGTGGGTGTTCAGGAGTTCGGCCAGTTCCCGCTCGACCCGTCGCTGATCCTCGGCGGAGGCGGTGAGCCAGTACGAGCGGGTGCGGACCATGCCGAGCAGCTCGTCCGGCGTGAGCGTGGTGCGGTGCGGGAACTCGCGCTTTTCGACGGCGTCGAACGCGGGGCCGAAGTCGGGGCGCTCGCCGAAGACCTCGCTGGTCGACTTGTCCCCGAAGTGGGCGATGCGACCCAGCTCAGCCACCCAGTCGACGCTGCCGTCCCGGATGTTCCAGACGGGGGCGAAGGTGCCGCCGGGGCGGAGCACCCGGGCGATCTCGGCGTGCGCGGGCTCCCGGTCGAACCAGTGGTACGCCGTCCCGACCAGCACCGCGTCCACCGCCGAGTCGGGCAGCGGCATGGCCTCGGCGCTGCCCGCCAGCGCCGTCGTGCCCAGGGTGCTGGCGGCGAGTTGCGCCCGCATCCCCGGGTCGGGCTCGACCGGTACGACCTCGTGGACCAGGGCCAGCACAGCGCGGGTCAGGATGCCGGTGCCCGCCGCGAGGTCGACCACCCGGGCTTCGCTCAGCCCGTCGAGTGCCCAACGGACCGCAGCCTCGGGA
This sequence comes from Micromonospora saelicesensis, assembly GCF_900091575.1. Classification (GTDB taxonomy): domain Bacteria; phylum Actinomycetota; class Actinomycetes; order Mycobacteriales; family Micromonosporaceae; genus Micromonospora; species Micromonospora saelicesensis. Next base: position 489,830 of record NZ_FMCR01000004.1, on the reverse strand, counting down.
TAACGTGGTCGAAACCGGTCGTAATCACTCGCGGCGGCACCGAACGACAGGGCGTGAGTGTGATCGACCATGACGGGCAGGTTATCCCGTAACGGCCTCCGGGCCGCTTGAGTACGCTCGGGCCTGACCCCCTGTATCTCCGTGACGAGGAAGCGTGCCGTGAGCGAGCAGAACCCCGTGCCAGTGGACCCCGCCGATGACCTTCCCGAGCAGATGAAGGTCCGCCGGGAGAAGCGGGACCGGATGCTCGCCGAGGGCATCGACCCCTACCCGGTCAGCTTTCCCCGCACCACCACCCTGGCGCAGGTCCGGGCGGCCTACGCCGACCTGCCCACGGACACCGCGACCGGCGACCAGGTCGCGGTCACCGGCCGGGTGATCTTCGTACGCAACACGGGCAAGCTCTGCTTCGCGACCCTCCGGGACGGCGACGGCACCGAGTTGCAGGCGATGCTCTCCCTGGACCGGGTCGGGCCGGAGCGGCTGGAGGCGTGGAAGCGCCTCGTCGACCTCGGCGACCACGTCGGCGTCACCGGCGAGGTGATCACCAGCCGCCGGGGCGAGCTGTCGGTGCTGGCCCAGCAATGGGAGATGACCGCCAAGGCGCTGCGACCGTTGCCGGTGGCCCACAAGCCCCTCTCCGAGGAGGCGCGCGTCCGGCAGCGTTACGTCGACCTGATTGTCCGGCCACAGGCACGGGAGATGGTGCGCACCCGGGCCGCCGCGGTACGCAGTCTGCGCGATTCACTGCACGGGCAGGGCTTCATCGAGGTGGAAACGCCGATGTTGCAACTGCTGCATGGCGGCGCGGCGGCCCGACCGTTCGTGACCCACAGCAATGCGTTGAACACCGATCTGTATCTGCGAATCGCGCCGGAACTGTTTCTCAAGCGCGCTGTGGTCGGCGGCGTCGACCGCGTCTTCGAGATCAACCGCAACTTCCGTAATGAGGGTGTCGACTCTTCGCACTCGCCGGAGTTCGCGATGCTGGAGACGTACCAGGCGTACGGCGACTACGACACGATCGGCGAGCTGACCCGTAATCTCGTGCAACAGGCGGCGATCGCGGTCAGCGGCTCGACGGTGGTGACCCATGCCGACGGGCGCGAGTTCGACCTGGGCGGCGAGTGGCGGTCCGTGACGTTGTTCGGTGTGCTTTCCGAAGCGCTGGGCGAGGAGGTCACCGTCCGCACCGAACGGTCCCGCCTGGTGGAGTACGCGGACAAGGTCGGATTGGCCGTGGACCCGAAGTGGGGCCCGGGCAAGCTGGCCGAGGAGTTGTTCGAGGAACTGGTCGTTCCCGGCCTGGAGGCGCCCACCTTCGTGCGGGACTACCCGGAGGAGACCAGCCCGCTGACCCGGGCGCACCGCAGCGAGCCGGGGCTGGCCGAGAAGTGGGACCTCTACGTGCTCGGCTTCGAGCTGGGCACCGGGTACTCCGAGCTGGTCGACCCGATCGTGCAACGGGAACGACTGGTCGCCCAGGCGCAGTTGGCCGCCCGTGGCGACGACGAGGCGATGCGTCTCGACGAGGACTTTCTTCGGGCCATGGAGTATGGAATGCCGCCGGCCGGCGGTATGGGAATGGGAATCGACCGGCTCTTGATGGCCCTGACCGGCCTCGGAATTCGGGAAACGATCCTCTTCCCGTTGGTCCGCCCGGAGTAGTCCCGTCCGGGCGTACGCCGAGCCGTAACCGGATCCTATTGACGCGACGAGCGGCGCGCGGGTTATTGTGCTCTCGTTAGCAGGAGCACCCTGCTCGAAAGGAATGTGGGACGTGGCCAAGCAGATCATTCACAAGCTGGTCGATGACCTGGACGGCGGGGACGCGGACGAGACCGTCAAGTTCGCCCTCGACGGCGTTCAGTACGAGATCGACCTGTCGAGCGCCAACGCCGCGAAATTGCGCGATGCATTTGCGTCGTACGTGGGTGCTGGCACCAAGGTCGGCCGTGGCGGTGTCGTGATCGGTGGGCGGGCCGCCCGCGGTCGGGGTGGCGCGACCGCCGATCGGGAACAGAACAAGGCGATCCGGGAGTGGGCCAAGAAGGCCGGCAAGGACATCTCGGACCGGGGTCGTATCCCGCAGGAGATCGTGGACGAGTTCCACGCGAAGCGCTGATCCGTCAGCAGCTTGGTGGCGAGCCGCCACCGCAGGCGACACCGACGCCGGGCCGGAGAAGTTCTCCGGGCCGGCGTCGCCGTATGCGGGGTCGTCGTGCCCTTTTGGGCGGCGTCGCCGCCCGTTCGGGGCGGCGTCGCCGTGTGCGTCCGGGGCCGGGAAGCATTCCGGGCCCACCGGCGTTGTCCACAACCAGTGGAACAGCTATCCACAACCTGTGGACAACCTCCTTCAGGGGCCCGGCGCGGCGCTCGTCGCGACCGCCGGTCCGCCCTCCGGGGCCTCCCGGAGCGCTTCCGGACCCCGGATCGGGCTTCCGTCGAGCCAGTCGGATTTCGCTCTGCGCGTAGCGACAGGGCTACCGGAACACCTCCTGAGCGCGGACGGTTGTTCAAAACGACGTGCAACCGACCCAGAGCAGAGACACACGACCTCAGCTGAGTCGGTCAGCGACGATAGAGTAAGGAGGCACGGACGCCCGTCCTGGACGTTCGTGCACCGGCCCCGCCAAGATCTTGACCATCAAGGCGCACGGCACGTGAGGAGCACGAGGGCATGTTCGAGCGGTTCACCGACCGAGCGCGACGGGTTGTCGTCCTGGCCCAAGAAGAGGCCCGGATGCTCAACCACAACTACATCGGTACGGAACACATCCTGCTGGGCCTGATCCACGAAGGTGAAGGCGTCGCGGCAAAGGCCCTGGAGAGCCTCGGCATCTCCCTGGAGGGCGTCCGCCAGCAGGTCGAGGAGATCATCGGCCAGGGCCAGCAGGCACCGAGCGGGCACATCCCGTTCACGCCGCGGGCCAAGAAGGTGCTGGAGCTGTCGCTGCGCGAGGCGCTGCAGCTCGGCCACAACTACATCGGCACGGAGCACATCCTGCTCGGGCTGATCCGTGAGGGCGAGGGCGTCGCCGCCCAGGTGCTGGTCAAGCTCGGCGCCGATCTCAACCGGGTCCGCCAGCAGGTGATCCAGCTGCTCTCCGGCTACCAGGGCAAGGAGCCTGCCGCGGCGGGCGCCGCGCCGGGTGAGGCCGCGCCGTCGACCAGCCTGGTGCTGGACCAGTTCGGCCGCAACCTGACTCAGGCCGCCCGCGAGGGCAAGCTCGACCCGGTCATCGGGCGCGAGAAGGAAATCGAGCGGGTCATGCAGGTGCTCTCCCGCCGTACCAAGAACAACCCGGTCCTGATCGGTGAGCCCGGCGTCGGCAAGACCGCCGTGGTGGAGGGCCTGTCCCAGAAGATCATCAAGGGCGAGGTGCCCGAGACTCTCAAGGACAAGCAGCTCTACACGCTCGACCTGGGCGCGCTCGTCGCCGGTTCCCGCTACCGCGGTGACTTCGAGGAGCGCCTCAAGAAGGTGCTCAAGGAGATCCGCACCCGCGGCGACATCATCCTGTTCATCGACGAGATCCACACCCTGGTGGGTGCGGGTGCCGCCGAGGGCGCGATCGACGCCGCGAGCATCCTCAAGCCGATGCTGGCCCGTGGTGAGCTGCAGACCATCGGTGCCACCACGCTCGACGAGTACCGCAAGCACCTGGAGAAGGACGCCGCTCTCGAGCGCCGCTTCCAGCCGATCCAGGTGGGTGAGCCGTCGCTGGCCCACACCATCGAGATCCTCAAGGGCCTGCGGGACCGCTACGAGGCTCACCACCGCGTGAGCATCACCGACGCTGCTCTCGTGGCTGCCGCGACCCTGGCCGACCGGTACATCTCCGACCGCTTCCTCCCGGACAAGGCGATCGACCTGATCGACGAGGCCGGTGCCCGGATGCGGATCCGTCGGATGACCGCGCCGCCAGACCTGCGTGACTTCGACGAGCGCATCGCCCAGGTGCGTCGTGACAAGGAGTCCGCTATCGACGCGCAGGACTTCGAGCGCGCCGCCCAGCTGCGCGACAAGGAGAAGCAGCTCCTCGGCCAGAAGGCTCAGCGGGAGAAGGAGTGGAAGGCCGGTGACCTGGACGTCGTCAGCGAGGTTGACGACGAGCAGATCGCCGAGGTGCTCGGCAACTGGACCGGCATCCCGGTCTACAAGCTGACCGAGGAGGAGACCTCGCGCCTGCTGCGCATGGAGGACGAGCTGCACAAGCGCGTCATCGGCCAGGAGGACGCGGTCAAGGCGGTCTCGAAGGCGATCCGGCGTACCCGGGCCGGCCTGAAGGACCCGAAGCGCCCGTCGGGCTCGTTCATCTTCGCCGGCCCGTCCGGTGTCGGTAAGACCGAGCTGTCCAAGGCGCTCGCCGAGTTCCTCTTCGGCAGCGAGGACGCCCTCATCCAGCTGGACATGTCCGAGTTCCACGACCGTTACACGGTCTCCCGGCTCGTGGGTGCCCCTCCCGGCTACGTCGGCTACGACGAGGGCGGGCAGCTGACCGAGAAGGTGCGGCGTCGGCCGTTCTCGGTGGTCCTCTTCGACGAGATCGAGAAGGCCCACCCGGACGTGTTCAACACGCTCCTGCAGATCCTCGAAGACGGTCGGCTCACCGACGGTCAGGGTCGGATCGTGGACTTCAAGAACACGGTCATCATCCTGACCACCAACCTGGGCACCCGTGACGTCGCCAAGGCGGTGTCGCTGGGCTTCCAGCAGTCGGAGGACTCCGAGTCCAACTACGACCGGATGAAGCAGAAGGTCAACGACGAGCTCAAGCAGCACTTCCGGCCTGAGTTCCTCAACCGGATCGACGACACCATCGTCTTCCACCAGCTGCGTCAGACCGAGATCCTCTCGATCGTGGACATCATGATCCAGCGGATCGAGGGCCAGCTGCGGAACAAGGACATGGGTCTGGAGCTGACCGACAACGCCAAGAAGTACCTGGCCGCGAAGGGCTTCGACCCGGTGCTCGGTGCCCGTCCGCTTCGTCGCACGATCCAGCGCGACATCGAGGACAACCTCTCCGAGCGGATCCTGTTCAACGAGCTGACCCCGGGTCAGATCGTCGTGGTGGACTGCGAGGGCGACCCGGACGACATCGACAAGTCCAAGCTCGTGTTCCGGGGCTCGGACAAGCCGGTGGAAGTTCCGGACGCCGTCCCGGCCGATCTCGGTGGCACTGCCGCTGGCACCGCCGCCGCAGGCGTGGACGAGTAACACAAGCAGCAAGGGGCGGGGCCCCGGTGGCGCAAGCCACCGGGGCCCCGTCTTGTTGCGTCCCCTCCGGTCACCCCGCCGCCCCCGCTCGTGCCCTCCGGCCAGCCCTGCGTCGCACTGCCCGACGCACCCGCCCGCATGCGGGCGCTCTAGCAAGATCGCGCAACATCTTGGATGTAGTGGCATCCGGCCCGCCCGACACCACTACATCCAGGATCGAGCACGATCTTGAGGTGGAAGGCGCCGATTGCGGGCCTTCGCACTCCCGCGTGCGGGCATGCGGATGCCGGCCTGTGGGGCCGGCGTGCGGGGTGGGTGGGTCAGGTGGTGAGGTCCGCGGTTGGTAGGGACGGGCCGTCACCGACCAGGCGGAAGGAGTCGGTGCCGGCGGGTTCGACCAGCCCGTCCTGCACCAGCCCGGCGAGGGCGCGGGCGCGTTGCACGTCGTCGGTCCAGACCTGGTCCAACCGCTGGTGCGGGACCGGCCCGGTGCTGTCCCGGAGCATTCCGAGCAGCAGACCGCGGACCTGTCGGTCGGTTCCCGCGTACCGCTGGGGTCGGCGGGTCGGCCCGGCCGGCGCCTCCTGGCCGGACGCCCGCCAGGCGCAGACCGACTCGACGGGGCAGGCCGTGCAGCGCGGTGACCGGGCTGTGCAGATCACCGCGCCCAGTTCCATGAACGCGGCGCTGGCCAGCGCGGCTGCTGCCGGTTCGGTGGGAAGCAGTTCTTCGGTGGCGACGAGGTCCGCTGGTCGGGTGACGGGCCCGGCGTCCGGTTCGCCGGCCACCGCCCGGCACACGACCCGGCGTACGTTGGTGTCGACGACCGGGTGCCGTTGCCCGTACGCGAAGGCGGCCACCGCCCGGGCGGTGTACGTGCCGACGCCGGGCAGTGCGAGCAGTTGCTCCAGCCGGTCCGGCACCTGACCGCCGTGTCGGTCGACGATCGCGACAGCGCATTCGCGCAGCCGGACCGCCCGACGGGGGTAGCCGAGGCGTCCCCACATCCGGATCGCCTCGGCTGGGGTGTCCGCCGCCAACGCGGCCGGCTCCGGCCAGCGGGCCAGCCACGCCTGCCAGGCCGGCACCACCCGGACCACTGGTGTCTGCTGGAGCATGACCTCGCTGACCAGGATGGCCCACGGGGTGACGCCGGGCTCGCGCCACGGCAGGTCACGGGCGTGCTGCTGGAACCACCGGCTGACCAGGGAGGCGAAGTCGGGTTGAGTCATGGCGTCGTCGATGATGTCACGCCCGGCGTTCCCGTTGAGTGGGCGGCTCGGGCGGGGTGCCACGTCCTCGTTCGGCGGACGGGGGAGAATGCGCGGATGAACGAGCTCGCGATCACCGTCATCGGTCGGGACCGGCCGGGCATCGTGGCCGACGTCGCGGAGGTGCTGGCCCGACTGGGCGCGAACCTCACCGACAGCACGATGACCCGGCTGCGGGGGCATTTCGCGATGACCCTCATCTGCACCGGCCCGGCGGCCGCCGAGGTCGAGGCCGCACTGGCGTCGCTGGCCGCCGAAGGGCAGCTGCTGGCGACGGTACGAGCGGTCACCCCGGACGGCGATGTTCCTCCGGTGGGTGAGCCGTACGTGATGGCGGTGCACGGTTCGGACCGGATGGGGATCGTCGCGGCGATGACGCGGGTGCTGGTGGATGCCGGGGGGAATGTCACCGACCTGAGTACCCGGTTGACCGGTGCGCTCTACGTGGTCCTGGCGGAGGTCGAGTTGCCGGCCGGTGTGGCGGACACTCTGCTCGACCGGCTGCACCGGACGGCTGCCGAGCTGGGCGTGGAGGTCACCCTCCGGCCGGCGGACCCGGACCTGTTGTGACCGGCGAGGAGCGCGGGCCGGAGGTCGGCCTGGGGGACTGGACACCGGAGTCGCTGGACGTGCCGGGCGAGGTGCGGGCGGTGGTGTCCGCCCCGCATCCGGTGTTGAGTCGGGCCGCGGACGAGGTCGACCCCAGGGCAAAGGAGACGGTCCAACTCGCGGCCGACCTGATAGCCACGATGAAGGTCTCGCCGGGCTGCGTCGGGCTGGCCGCGCCGCAGATCGGGGTGGGCGCTCGGGTCTTCGCCGTCGACGTGACCGGGCACCCGAAGGCGGTGACGGTGCACGGCACCTTCGTGTTGTGCAACGCGCGTGTGGTCGAGGCGACGCGGTGGAAGCCCGGCCGGGAGGGCTGCATGTCGGTGCCGGACCTGACCGGGGACGTGAAGCGGGCCAGCCGGCTGGTGGTGGAGGGTGAGCTGCCGGGCAGCGGCGAGCCGGTCCGGCTGGTGACCGACGGCTTCGAGGCTCGGGCGTTGCAGCACGAGATCGACCACTGCGCGGGGCTACTCTTCCTGGACCGGGTGGCCGGTGCGCACGCGGTCTATCAGCGCAAGGTCTACCTGTGATCGGGTGCCGGACCGTCCTCATTGGAGGGCGGTGCGGGCGCCCCGGAGTGGCTCCGGCGCGTCGCGCCGCACTGCCGGGTACGGCGCGGCTACGGTGGAGGGCATCATGCGTCTGACGGTCGGCCCCCTGCCACCCGCCGTGTACTGGCGGCGTCGCGCCGTCGTACTCGGAGCGGGGTTCCTGTTCCTGATTGTCCTGCTCTACTCCTGCACCGGTTCGGGTCGTTCCGGCGACAAGGAGCCGAAGGCGGGAGGTTCGCCGTCGGCGACGTCCGCCGCGACGTCGGGCCCCGATGGGCCGGTGCTGACACCGCAGACCGGCGGTCCGTCGTCGTCCGCGTCCGCTGATTCGGGTGCGACGAGTCCGAGCCCGGCGATCACCAGCAACACACCGCCGCTGGGCGCGGCGGCTGGTTCGGAGGACGACGGCACCTGCACCGACGGGGAGATCAGCGTGATCTCGTCGGCGAGCCCGACCTCGGTGCAGCGGGGCGCGGTGGTCCAGCTGCAACTGCGGATCAAGAACACGTCGGATCGGACCTGCAGTCGCAACGTGGGTGCGGACGTTCAGGAGATCTTCATCAAGGCCGGTGCCGAGAAGGTCTGGTCGTCGGACACCTGCGGCAAGGTCCAGGGCTCGGACGTCGTGTCCTTCACGCCGAACATCGAGCGCTCCTACCAGGTGCCGTGGAACGGGCGGGACACCAGCCGCTGCGACGGGGCGTTGGCCGGCGGGCCGTTCCCGCCGGTTGGGTCGTACCAGGTGTTCGCCCGGGTCGGCACGAAGCTCAGCGACCCGGTGAAGCTCACCGTCACCGGCTGAGCCGGGTCAGACGTAGCGTTCCAGGATGGATGCCTCGGCCAGCCGGGACAGCCCCTCACGAACGCCGCGGGCCCGGGCGTCACCGACCCCTTCGACGGCTTGCAGGTCTTCCACTGTCGCGCCGAGCAGACGCTGGAGGCTGCCGAAGTGCAGCACCAGGCGGTCGACCACCGCCACCGGCAGCCGGGGCACCTTGGCCAGCAGTCGGAAGCCGCGCGGGCTGACCGCGGCGTCGAGCGCGTCGGACGCGGCCGGGTAGCCGATCGCCTTGGCCACCGACACCAGGTCGATCAGCTCGGTGGCACCGAGCAGGTCCAGCTCGACGAGAGCCTCGTCCAGAGTGCGCGACTTGCGGCCGACGGGGAGGTAGTCCCGGATGACCAGTGTGCGGTCGGCGTCCACGCCGGCCATCAGCTCGTCGAGTTGCAGGGCGAGCAGGCGGCCGTCGGTGCCCAGCTCCACCACGTAACCGGCGATCTCGTCGGCGATTCGGCGAACCATCTCCAGTCGCTGCACCACTGCCACCGCGTCCCGCACGGTGACCAGATCCTCGATCTCCAGGGCGGAGAGCGTGCCGGAGACCTCGTCCAGCCGGAGCTTGTAGCGCTCCAGGGTGGCGAGCGCCTGGTTGGCGCGGGAGAGGATGGCCGCCGAGTCGTCGAGCACGTGCCGTTGGCCGTTGACGTAGAGGCTGATGATCCGCATGGACTGGCTGACCGAGATGACTGGATAGCCGGTCTGGCGGGCCACCCGTTCGGCGGTGCGGTGCCGGGTGCCGGACTCTTCGGTCGGGATGGACGGGTCGGGCATCAGGTGCACTGCCGCCCGGACGATCCTGGTGCCGTCGCTGGAGAGCACGACAGCGCCGTCCATCTTGCACAGCTCGCGTACGCGGGTCGCGGAGAACTCCACGTCCAGCGGGAAGCCGCCGGTGCAGAGGCCCTCGACCACCTTGTCGTAGCCGAGCACGATGAGGGCGCCGGTGCGACCCCGCAGGATGCGCTCCAGACCGTCGCGCAAGGCGGTGCCCGGGGCCATCAGGGCGAGATTGGCGCGTAGCGGATCTCCGGCGCTCCCGGCGGCTCCCGCAGTCACGCTCACGCTGATCGGGCGGGCGGGCGAGCCCACGGCGCCGGTGCGGGCCTGGGGCGGCGCGCCGGCTGGCTTGGTGGTATCGCGGTCGATCGGCACGGGCACAGTCTACGGACTGCCGTGCGGTGGGTGCTGTCGTGGTTACTGTGATGTGTCACGATGCCGCCCTTTCCAACGTTTCCCGCTTGGGACGTGCTGTCCGGTTTCGCCGCCCTCGTCGGCACGGTGGGTCACTCGGCGGACGCGCGGGCCGCATGGTGCAGCGCCGAACGGACGTCGGTGACCTCGGTCACCCGCATCTGCTCGGGGCCCGCGCCGGTGCTGGCCGGGCCGCAGCCGGGCGGCACCAGGGCCACCTTGAACCCCAGCCGGGCGGCCTCGGCCAGCCGGCGCGGCACCGCCCCGACCCGACGCACCTCGCCGGTCAGCCCCACCTCACCGATCGCCACCAGGTGCGGCGCGATCGCCAGGTTGAGCCCGCCGGAGGCGACCGCCAGAGCCACCGCCAGGTCGGCGGCCGGCTCCACCACCCGGATCCCGCCCACTGTGGCGGCGAAGACCTCCCGGTCGTGCAGGGTCAGCCGCTCGGTGCGCCGTTGCAGCACCGCGAGCACCATCGCCAGTCGCGCCGAGTCGAGGCCGGAGACGGTGCGTCGGGGAGAACCCGCCACTGTCGCGCCGATCAGCGCCTGCACCTCGGTGACCAGGGCACGACGCCCCTCCATGGCCACCGTCACGCAGGTGCCCGGGACCGGTTCCGCGTAGCGGGTCAGGAACAGCCCGGACGGGTCGGCCAGGCTGCTGATGCCGCCCTCGTGCATCTCGAAGCAGCCGACCTCGTCGGCCGCGCCGAACCTGTTCTTCACGCCGCGCACCAGGCGCAGCGACGAGTGCTTGTCGCCCTCGAAGTGCAGCACCACATCGACCAGGTGCTCCAGCACCCGAGGCCCGGCCACCTGGCCGTCCTTGGTGACGTGCCCGACCAGCACTGTGGCGATGCCCCGCTCCTTGGCGACCGAGACCAGCGCGGCGGTGACCGCGCGGACCTGGGTCACCCCACCGGGCACCCCCTCGGTGCCGGTGGTCGAGATGGTCTGCACCGAGTCCAGCACCAACAGGCCCGGCTTGACCGCGTCGAGGTGACCGAGCACCGAGGCGAGGTCGCTCTCCGCGGCGAGGTAGAGCTGCTCGTGCAGCGTGCCCATCCGCTCGGCGCGCAGGCGCACCTGACTGACCGATTCTTCGCCGCTGACCACCAGCGAGGGGCTGCCGGCGCCGATCGCCCAATGCTGCGCCACATCCAGCAGGAGGGTCGACTTGCCCACGCCGGGCTCGCCGGCGAGCAACACCACGGCACCGGGGACCAGGCCGCCGCCGAGCACCCGGTCGAGCTCGCTCACCCCGGTGGGCACGGCGCGGGCCGGAGCGGCGCTGATGGTGGCGATCGGTCGGGCCGGCTCGGACGGCATCCGGGAGCTGACCACCCGACCGGAGACGGTCGGGCCGGTCACCGTGTGCTCGACCACCGCCCCCCACTCGCCGCACTCCGGGCAGCGCCCCACCCACTTGGGCGGCTGGTGCCCGCAGGCGTCGCACTGGTAGGCCGGACGCGGATCGCGGGCGGCGGACCGACCACGGGCGGCACCGGCCGTGCCGCCACGCGGAGGGGTCGATCGGGAGGTGGTCACATCAGGACGCTAGCCCTCGCGTACGACGAAAACACCCCGGCGTGGTGGTCACCACGCCGGGGCGTTTGTCGATGTGCGGTTCGGGTCACTCGTGGGTCGTGCCGCCCTCGTTGCCCTCGTAGCCACCCTCGCGCTCGATGATCGGCGACGGAGGGGCCGCCGGGGTGAGCGGCACGGCGACCGGCGCCTGCCCGGTGACCGTGTTGCCGTTGCCGAAGTCGAAGGTCACGGCGACGTTCTGGCCGGAGCGCAGCGCCTCGGTCAGGCCGATCAGCCGGAGCTGCGTGGTGGACTCGGAGTTGAACTGGATGTAGCTCAACGGCGCCAGCTCGATCCGCGCCGGCTGACCCGGGGCGGAGGGGCTGGCCGAACCGGACGCCCGCGCCGACTCCGGGGCGGACGGGGTGGCCGAGGACGATCCCGTCTCGGAGGGCGTCACCGACGGGCTCGGCGAACCGGACGTCGAGTTCGACGGGCTGGCCGAACCGGACGGCGACGGGCTCATGGAGGCGGACTCCGAGGCGGACGGCGACGGGCTCGCCGAGCCGCCGCTGATCACGACCTCGCGGGCGCTCTCCGTGGTGACGGTGACCGTCACCGTCTCCTTGGAGTCGTTGTAGATCACGGCGCTGAGCCCCGCGTCCTGGCCGGCCTTGTAGCCCTCGGTGCCCGGGTAGTCCACGAGCAGGCCACGCACGGAGAAGGACCCGTTGTTGGTGGTGAGGCTGACGCCCTGGACCGACGCCTCCTTGGTGGCGGTCTCGGCGATCTGACCGGTGCCGCAGCCGGACGTCAGCAGACTGGCCGCCGCAATCCCGGACAGCAACAGGGCCGCCCGCCGGGATCCCCTGATCGAGCGCGTCACGTCGGTCCTCCTCGTCACAATCCCCACCCGGGCCGTACGCCGGGCACGGTGGCCATACCCGCGCAGACCGCGCTCCAGGGTAGTTGGGACTGATCGAGGCCCGCACGCGGACCCGGCAATGCCACCTGCCCGGGTGGCGTTCACACCACCCGACCGCTCGCCACCAGCAGAACCACGTCGATGAGGGCCACCAGCATCACCGCCCGGAAGGCCGCCACCGGCCGCCGGCCGGCCCGGATCGCGGAGCGCCCGGCGTACCAGCTCAGCGGCGGCACCACGGCGGCTGTGCCGACCGCCGCCCAGCCGATCGCCGTCGGCGGCCCGGGTGGTCCGAGGACCAGCGTCGCGGTCGCCGCGAGGAGGAGACCCGCCGCGGCCACCCGGCTGCCGGCGGCACCCAGCCGGTGGGGCAGACCGCGCACGCCGGTGCGGGCATCGTCGGCCAGGTCGGGCAGCACGTTGGCGAAGTGCGCACCGGCGCCCAGGCAGGCGGCCGCCGCCACCAGCCAGACCGGCGGGGTCGGCTGACCGGGCAGCGCCAGCACCACGAAGGCGGGCAGCGCGCCGAACGACACGGCGTAGGGCAGCACCGAGAACGCGGTGGCCTTGAGCGGCCAGTCGTAGAGCAGGGCGGAGACCAGGGCGAGCGTCAGCCAGAACGCCGCCACCGGGTTCGTGGTCAGCGCCAGCAGCGGGCAGGCCACCGCGGCCGCCGCGGCGGCCCAGGCCGTGACGCGTCGACCGACCGCGCCACTGGCGACCGGCTTGTCGGTACGCCCCACAGTGGCGTCCCGCTCGGCGTCCAGCGCGTCGTTGGTCCAGCCGACGGCGAGTTGGCTGGCCAGCACGGCGAGCACCACCGAGACGATTCCGGCCGGCCGGTGGCCCACTCCCCAGGCCAGCAGACCGGCCACCGTGGTCACCGCCGCGGCCGGTTCCGGATGGCTCGCTCTGACCAGCCCTAACACCCTCGACGACATAAGGGAAGTCTGGTCGTTACCGAGCAGTCGTGCCACGCTCGGTTCCATGCGAGACGTGGCTGCGGCCGGGGCGTCCACCGGTCCGAGGGTGCTGCCGCGAAACGATCCGCGTCAGTACGACGATCTGGCCGGTGAGTGGTGGCGGCCGGACGGCGCGTTCGCGATGCTGCACTGGCTGGCTGAGGCCCGTGCGGCGCTGGTGCCGCCGGCCACCCGTCCGGGCGCGTTGCTTGTCGATCTGGGTTGCGGCGCCGGCCTGCTCGCGCCGCACCTGGCCGGCAAGGGCTACCGCCACGTCGGGGTGGATCTGACCCGTTCGGCGCTCGTCCAGGCGGCCGAGCACGGGGTGCGGGTGGTCCAGGGTGATGCCACAGCGGTGCCGCTGCCCGACGGCTGCGCCGACGTGGTCTCGGCGGGTGAACTGCTGGAGCACGTGCCGGCCTGGCCGCGCGCGGTGGCCGAGGCGTGTCGGCTGCTGCGCCCCGGCGGTGTGCTGGTCCTGGACACCCTTAACGACACGGCGCTGGCCCGGCTGGTCGCGGTCCGGATCGCCGAACGGCTGCCGACGGTGCCCCGGGGCATCCATGATCCACGGTTGTTCGTGGACGCCCGGGCGCTGGTGGCCGAGTGCGCCCGACACGGTGTCGACCTGCGGCTGCGGGGCATCCGTCCGCAGGTCCGCGGCATGCTCGCCTGGCTGCTGCGCCGGGCTCGCGCGAGCCGAACGGTCGGTGCGGTGCCCGCCGGCCGCGCGCCGCGCATCGTGCCGACCCGCTCCACCGCCGTGCTCTACCAGGGCCGGGGGGTCCGCAAAGGATAGTCAGGCCGTGGCGGGGTATGGAACGCCGAGGAGGAACGAGATGACGGTGCACGCGCTTGAGGCAGCACGCCGGTTGGCGCCGCGGTTCGCCGCGCGGGCGGCCGAGCACGACCGGGACGGTTCCTTCCCCGTGGACGACTTCGCCGACCTGCGCGAGGCCGGCCTGTTCGGGCTGATGGTGCCCCGGGCGCTCGGCGGTCTGGGCGCCACCTTCGCCGAGTACGCCGCGGTGGCCACTGAGCTTGCCCGGGGCAACGGTGCAACCGCGCTGGTGTTCAACATGCACGCCTCGGTGACCGGTGCGCTGGGCGCGGTCACCGAGGAGTTGGCCGAGGCGCTGGGCGTACCGGACGAGGCGCTGGCCGCCCGCGACCGGCTGCTCAGCGCGGCGGCGCAGGGCTCCTGGTACGCGGTCGCGATGAGCGAGCGTGGCGCGGGCGCGCGGCTGTCCCAGCTGACCACGGCGTACGAGCCGACCGACGGGGGCTGGCATCTCAAGGGCAGCAAGACCTTCTGCTCCGGCGCCGGGCACGCGGACGGCTACCTGGTGGCGGCGCGCAGCGCGGCCGACCAGTCGGTGGTCTCACAGTTCCTGGTGCCGGCCGGCGACGGGCTGACAGTGGAGCCGACCTGGGACTCGCTCGGCATGCGCGCCACCTCCTCCCACGACCTGCACCTGGACGTCACAGTGCCCGCCGACCGGCTGCTCGGTGGGGTGGAGGGGCTGGCACTGGTGGTCGCCCAGCTGATGCCGCACTGGTTGGTGGCCAGCTACGCGGCCGTCTACGTGGGGGTCGCCCGTGCGGCGATCGACGCGGCGGCCGAGCACCTCAACGCTCGTAACCTGTCCGGTCTGCCGGCGGTGCGGGCCCGGTTGGGTCGGGCGGACGCGGCGACGGCCGCCGCGCAGTTGGTGGTGGCCGAGGCGGCCCGCCGGGTGGACGAGGCGCCCGGTGACGAGGAGACCAACCGTTGGGTGTGGCGGGCGAAGCTGCTCGCCGGGACCACGGCCGCGGAGGTGGCGGCGTCGGTGCTGGAGGCTGCGGGCACCTCGGCGACCCGCCGTGGACATCCGCTGGAGCGGCTCTACCGCGACGCCCGGTGCGGTTCGCTGCACCCGGCCACGTCGGATGTCTGCGCCGACTGGCTCGGCATCGCCGCACTGGGCGGCGACCCGGATCGTGACGGATCGGCACCGCGTTGGTGAGCCCGCCGCACCGGGCTCGCACGGAAGAACGACCAGCCGAGGTGGCTGGTGGGACGGCCAGGGGAGGACAGCATCTGACGAGAGGTGGGGATCGTGTTCGTACCAGTGATCGCGGGGCTCGGGACAGCGCAGCCGCCGTCCGCTTCGCAGGACGAGTTGTGGGAGGGCTTCTTCTCCCGGCACTTCTCCGGCACCACCCGGTCGTTGGCCCAGCGGATCTTCGCCAACTCCGGGGTGACCCGGCGGCAGGCCGCGGTCAATCCGCTGCTGGAGGACGTTTCGGACTGGCCGACGGAGCGCCGGATGCGCCGCTACCAGGTGGAGGCGCTGCCGCTGGGCAAGGAGGCGGTGGGTCGGGCGTTGACCGCGGCAGGGCTGAGCGCCGGCGACATCGGGCTGTTCATCGTCTGCTCCTGCACCGGGTACGCCACCCCGGGGCTGGACATCCTGCTCGCCCGGGACCTGGGCATGGCCGCGGACACCCAGCGGATGTTCATCGGCCACATGGGCTGTTACGCGGCGCTGCCGGGGCTCGGCGCGGCGAGTGACTTCGTCACCGCCCGGGGGCGACCGGCGCTGCTGCTCTGCGCGGAGCTGACCAGCCTGCACATCCAGCCGTCCAGCGCCCGGGTGGACACCCAGCAGATCGTCTCCCACGCGCTCTTCTCGGACGCCGCGGTCGCCGCCGTGGTGGTGCCGGGCGGCTCGGGGTACGCGGTGCGCGAGGTCACCGCCGTCACCGACACCTCGACCGCCGACCACATGACCTGGGACGTCACCGACGCCGGGTTCCGGATGGGGTTGTCGCCGAAGGTGCCGCAGGTGCTGTCGAAGCACGTCCGCGGGCTCGTCGACGATCTGTTGGCCCGGCACGGCGTCACCAGCTCCGAGGTGGACGGATGGGCGGTGCACCCGGGCGGGCCGCGGATCCTCAACGTGGTGGAGCGGGAGCTGGCGCTGCCCCCGCTGGGGCTGGCGGCGTCCCGGGCGACGCTGGATGAGCACGGCAACTGCTCGTCGCCGACAGTGCTGCTGATCCTGGACCGGCTGGGTCGGGCGACACCGGCGGCTCGGCGCATCGTCATGCTGGCCTTCGGCCCCGGCCTCACTCTGTACGCCGCCCTGCTCGATCGACAGGACTGAACCTCGTCGGGCCGGCCGGTACGCTCGGGGGGTGGATGCGACGGCGGACGACCGGCTGCGCTCGGTGGTGCTGTTTGGCGCGGCGGCGGCCGTCCTGGTCGTCGGCGGCTGGTGGTGGCGTGCCGCCGCGCCCGCGTCGACGGCAGGGACGGCTGTCCCTTCGGCGGCGGCGGTGCCATCGGTCGGGCCGAGCGTCAGCACCCCGATGGAACGTCTCCTCGCGGCTGAGGAGCCCGACGAGCGGCTGACGGTGCGGATGGACCCCAACACCGGCGAGGTCCTGCGGGTGCGAAGCGGCCCGCGGCTGGTGATCGACCCGGCGACGGGCTCGATCAGCGACATCGAGGGCGATCCCCGGGCGCTCTTTTCCGCGGGTGACCTGCCCGTGTTCCAGGAGACGATCTGGCGGGAGCAGCGGGACCTCGCCGCCGGCCAGGAAGTGATCCGGCAGGCCGGCAACCACGGCGCCCGCTACCTGCTCCAGTACCGGTGCACCCGGCCGGGCACGATGGCGGTGACGAGCGACGAGGCCAAGATCAACGGTCCGGCGCGCATCGACTGCGACGGCACGATCGCCAATGCCGAGGTGCTGCCCGGCGCCGGACCGTTCCAGGTGTCGCTGTCGGCCGCCGACCGGCCCATCGACATCCAGGCGCAGCTCGTCGCCCTGCCCCCTCGCTGACAGGGGCCGCTCAGGCGGCCAGGGCGCTCAGGTCGCCCCGGTAGGAATCGACAGTGCCCAGGTCGGGCAGCACCCGGGTCACTGTGCCGGCCCGGTCGACCAGCAGGGCTGTCGCGGCGCCGGGGCGGGCCGGCAGGCTCAGGAACGAACGCAGGCCTCCGGCGGGGTCGGCCAGGGCGCGAGCCTGCCGCCCGATGGTGGGCCTGGCTGGCGCCGTCCGCCCTCCGGTGACGGTGACCACGGAGACGCCGGCGGGCGCGGCCGTCAGGGCGTCGGTGACCCGGTCCGGGCAGGGGCAGCCGTCCAACAAAATGATCATGGCGGGTAGCAGGCCGCGCAATGGCACTGGTGCGTCGTCCGCGTCGACCAGGTCCAGTGCGGGCAGCGCCCGACCGACGAGGGACGCGGGTGGCGAGTAGGGGGCCGGAGTCGGCCGGTCGGCGCCGCGGTTGGCGCGGGGCCAGGTGACCGCCAGCAGGCCGGCCAAGGTGGTGAGGACGGCCACCAGCAGGACCACCAGCGGCAGGCCCAGGGCCCGGTGACCGCCCGGGAGGCCACTGGCCCGGCGCAGCTCACGGCGGATCTCAGCGGCCTCGGCGGCCAGCGCGGAGGCGTCGTCGGGAACCACCACGCGGCCCCATTCGGGCGGTAGGCCGGGCAGGCCATCGGCTGGCCCGTGACCCTCTGCGTCCGGCTTGCCCATCGGACCTCCTGGAAGCGTCTCGAGAGCGGAGTGCGGCTCGGTCTCCAGGGTCGCGCACCAGGGGCTCCTCCCGCTACATCTGGGCGCAGTCCTGCTGGCCGGGCTACCATGGGAGGAGCGCATAGCCCTTGATCTCGACGTTCTGTTCACCCGTACCGGGCAGTCATTTCCGCGTTACGGAGCGTGTTCGAACCATCGGTTTGACCGCCTGTCAAGCTGAAGCAAGACCTCTCACAGGGCCCCTGAGCTGCGCCAACGGTCAGGACATCGGTGAGACATCGGTGCCTGAGCGTGTTACCCTAGACACAGCGAAAGGGGTTTCGAACCTATGGTTTTCAGTGTCGGCGAGACCGTTGTTTACCCCCACCACGGGGCCGCACTCATCGAGGCAATCGAGACTCGGGTCATCAAGGGCGAGCCTAAGCAATACCTCGTCCTGAGGGTCGCGCAGGGTGACCTGACGGTCCGGGTGCCGGCCGAGAACGCCGAGATCGTGGGCGTCCGTGAGGTGGTCGGCGAAGAGGGCCTCGGGAAGGTCTTCGACGTTCTGCGGGCTCCGCACACCGAGGAGCCGACCAACTGGTCGCGGCGTTACAAGGCCAATCTGGAAAAGCTGGCTTCCGGCAACCCGCTGAAGGTCGCCGAGGTTGTGCGTGACCTGTGGCGCCGGGAGCGGGAGCGGGGCCTCTCTGCGGGCGAGAAGCGGATGCTCGCCAAGGCCCGCGACATTCTCGTCGGCGAGGTCGCGCTGGCCGAGAAGAGCACCAAGGATGAGGCGGAGACGCTGCTCGACAAGGTCCTCACCGAGGCCTAGTCCGCACAGCATCGTCGTACCCACATCGTAGTGAAGAAACCACCGAGGACCGCGACGTGACCGCGCAGCTCAATCCGCGCGGTGACGTCGCGGTCCTCGTGCCTGCGGCGGGTGCCGGCGTACGGCTCGGCCCCGGCCGACCCAAGGCGCTGCGCCTGCTCGCCGGTGAACCGCTGTTGGTGCACGCCGTGCGTCGACTGGCCGCCGCTCCGTCGGTGCACACCATCGTGGTGGCCGCTCCGGCCGCCGAGGTGCAGGCCGTCCGCGAGCTGTTGGCCCCGGTCGCCCCGGTGATCGTGGTGCCCGGCGGTGCCGAACGGCAGGCGTCGGTGGCCGCTGCGCTGGCCGCGGTGCCCGCCGGCCCGACGATCGTCCTGGTGCACGATGCCGCCCGGGCGCTCACCCCACCTGATCTGGTCGAATCCGTCGCGGCGGCGGTGCGTGGCGGGCGTGACGCGGTGATCCCGGTCCTGCCGGTCGTCGACACGATCAAGGAAGTCGGTGCCGACGAGGTGGTGCTCGGCACCGTCGACCGTTCCGCCCTGCGCGCGGTGCAGACCCCGCAGGGTTTCCGTCGGGCCGTGCTCAGCGCCGCCCACGCCGCCGCCGGTGACTCCCTCACCGACGACGCCGGGTTGGTCGAGAAGCAGGGCGTCGCGGTGAGCTGCGTGCCCGGCTCGGAGTACGCAGTGAAAATCACCCGACCGTTCGACCTGGCACTGGCCGAGCATCTGCTTGCCGCTGCCGGTTGACGCGTACCCTCTGATCATGATCGTTCCCCGGGTGGCCATCGGCACCGACGTGCACGCGTTCGAGCCGGGCCGGCCCTGCTGGGTGGCCGGGCTGCTCTGGCCCGATCAGGACGGCCTCGCCGGGCACTCGGACGCCGACGTGGCCGCGCACGCCGCCTGCAACGCGCTGCTCTCCGCCGCCGGTCTCGGTGATCTCGGTTCCGCCTTCGGGGTGGGTCAGCCGGAGTGGGCCGGCGCGTCCGGGGTGGCTCTGCTGACCGAGACGGCCCGTCGGGTGCGCGCCGCCGGCCTGGAGATCGGCAACGTGTCCGTGCAGGTCATCGGCAATCGCCCCAAGATCGGCCGGCGCCGCGCGGAGGCGCAGGAGGTCCTCTCCGCCGCGGTCGGCGCCCCGGTCACCGTCTCGGCGGCGACCACCGACGGGCTCGGCTTCGCCGGCCGCGAGGAAGGGTTGGCCGGGGTCGCGGTGGCCCTGGTGTACGACGCGTCGGCCGCCTAAGCTCGCCGCGATGTCCAGCGACCCCGCCCCCGACCAGTCCGCTGCCGACGGCTACGTCCAGCGGGCCCAACTCCTCGCCGAACTCGGCCGCTACGACGAGGCGGCCGGGGAGCTGGCCTACGGGTTGGCCCTCCAGCCCGATGACGTCGACGCGCTCACCATGCTGGCCCGGGTGCACCTGGCCGCCGGCCGCCCGGCCGAAGCGCTCGCCGCCGCCGACACGGCCGTGGCCGCCGCGCCGGAGGCCCTGCCGCCGCTGGTCGCCAGGGGCATGGCCCTGGCCGACCTGGAGCGCTACAGCGACTCGGCGGCCACCGCCGATCGGATCCTCACCCTCGGCCCGGCCGACGCGTACGCCCAGCGGAGCGCCGCGGCGATCCTGGCCGGCGCCCGCAACGGTCAGCCGGCGCTGAACGCGGCCTGGCGCGGTGTCGAGTTGGCCCCGCAGGAGCCGCAGGCGCACCTGGTGCTCAGCCTGGTCGCCGCCCGCCTGGACCTGTTCGACCTGGCCGAGCGGGCCTACCGGGAGGCGCTGCGGCTCGACCCGCGGATCGGCGAGGCCGGCCACGACGTGGGTGTCATGCGGCTGGAGCAGCGCCGCTGGTCGGAGGCGTTGGAGCACGTCGCCGAGGCGGTGACGGTCAGCCCGAGCCGGATCGACTCGCCACGAACCCTCGCGTACGGGCTGCACCGCCTGGTGCTCTACGGCGCGGGCTGGTCGCTGGTGGCGGCGGTGCTGGTCGCGTTCGCGGCGTCGGCGGGTGACGGGTTCTCCCGTGTCCTGGCGGTGCTCGCCGCCCTGACCGGCGGGATCATCGTCTGGCAGCTCGCGGCCCGGCTGCCCGGGCTGACCCGGACCGTCCTGCCCGCCCTGCTGCACTCGGACCGGGCGATGGCCCTGGCCGTCTACGCCGTGGCCGCCGCGCCGCTGCTGCTGCTGGTGTACGCCATGGTCGGCTCGCCGTGGCCCCTGGTGCTGGCCATCGCCACCACGGCGGTAGCCGAGTTCGCCGTGTTCACCAGAACCGCCATCCGCTGACCCACCCCCGGCATAACCCAGAAGATCACCAGCGTCGCGTAGCTCGACCAGGTCAGGGGTTTCGCCGGAGCCCGCCCGCGTCGGGATCAAGCCTGACCGCCCAGAGCGGGTGGGCTCCGGCGAAACCCCAATGGGCGACTACACGGAACGCGCCCAGGTCCAGGCGTAACCCTCGTCCTCGCAGGAGCTGGCGGCGTCGCAGAGATCCAGCGGGCGGAAGGTGTCGACCATGACGGCCAGCTCGTCGAAGTAGTCCGCGCCGATGGAACGCTCGGCGGCACCCGGCTGGGGGCCGTGGGTGAAACCGGACGGGTGCAGGGAGATCGAGCCCTGCTCGATGCCGGAGCCGCGCCGCGCCTCGTAGTTGCCCCCGGTGTAGAAGAGCATCTCGTCGGAGTCGACGTTGTGGTGGTTGTACGGCACCGGGATCGACTGCGGGTGGTAGTCGACCTTGCGCGGCACGAACGAGCAGATGACGAAGTTGGGCCCCTGGAAGGTCTGGTGCACCGGCGGGGGCTGGTGGATGCGGCCGGTGATCGGCTCGAAGTCGTGGATGGAGAACGCCCACGGGTAGAGGTGCCCGTCCCAGCCGACCACGTCGAACGGGTGGTGGGCGTAGACGTAGCGGGTCCAGCCGCGCCGGTGCCGGACCAGCACCTCGACCTCCTCACCGTCGACGAGCAGCGGGGCGTCGGGGCCGCGGACGTCCCGCTCGCAGTACGGCGAGTGCTCCAGGAACTGGCCGCGTACGGAGAGGTAGCGCTTGGGCGGGCCGATGTGCCCGGACGCCTCGACGGCGAGCAGCCGGACGGGCTGGTCGCCGGTGGGCACCAGCCGGTGGATGGTCGAGGTGGGGATGACGACGTAGTCACCGGCGACCGCGTCCAGCACCCCGAACGGGGACTCGACCCGCAGGGTGCCCGACTCGACGTAGAGGCAGTGGTCGCCGGTGGCGTCGCGGAACAGCGGTGAAGGCCGGTCGGCGAGGACGTACCCGATCCGAACGTCGTCGTTGGCGAGCAGGTACTGCCGGCCGAGGATGGGGTCGGAGCCGCCGGTGTCCAGTTTGTGGGTGCGCAGGTGGCGGGGCTTGAGCGGCAGGTTCGGCGTCCGGGTGAACGCGGGCGGGGTGAACTCGTCGGCGGCCAGGATCGCTGTGGGCGCGTGCCGGTGGTAGAGCAGGGACGAGTCGGAGGAGAAGCCCTCCTGGCCCATCAACTCCTCGGCGTAGAGGCTGCCGTCGGGCTGCCGGAACTGGGTGTGGCGCTTGCGCGGCACCTCGCCGACGCTGCGGTAATACGGCATCTCGCCTCCCGATATTTCCCGTTCACCGGCCGAAGGCGTCCGATAATCGGACGCTGTTGTCCGTTCCTCGTAGCGTCCCGTACATTCTTGTTCCGTGTCAACGCAGGTGCCAGCACTCCTCCACGGCCTGGTGGACGACGCCGCCGTCTTCCCACCGGGCAGCGCCGCGCTGCACGACGCCCTGGCCGCCCACCGCCAGCACCGCGCCGCCTGGTACGCCGATCTGGTCGGCCCACTGCTGATCCCCGCGTCGGACGTGGCCGCCGGTGAACTGAGCGGTCTCGTCGACCCGGGCGAGGGCCTGGTGGTCGGCGTGATCGGTGACACCGGGATCGGGAACCTGCCGTTCGCGCTGTCGTTTCTCGCCCCCGACGGCGTCGCCGCGCGTCAGGTCGAGGTGGCGGTCGCCAAGCGCGGCGAGGACCCGCTGCCCGGCATCGCCGAGTTGCTGCGGCTGACCGACGAGCTACCGGGCGTGGAAGCCGTCTACGCAGAGCTGCCGCTGACGTTCGGGCTGATGGGCGCACTGGATGCGCTCGTCGCCGCGCGGGCCGACGGGGCGCCGATCGCGGCCAAGTTCCGCACCGGCGGCCTGGCCGCCGAACTCTTCCCCACCCCGACCGAGCTGGCCGCGGTGATCTGCGCCTGCCGGGACCGGGGCCTGCCGTTCAAGCTGACCGCCGGGCTGCACCAGGCGATCCGACACCTGGACCCGGAGACCGGGTTCACCCACCACGGCTACGCCAACGTGCTGGCCGCGACCCTGGCCGCCGCCGACGGCGACGGTGTGCGCTCGGTCGCCGAGCTGCTGACCGTGGTCGACCCGCGCCCCCTGGTGGAGCGCACGACGGCACGGCTGGACGGGCCTCGCCCCCTGTGGGTGGGCTTCGGCTCGTGCAGCATCCTGGAACCACTGACCGATCTGATCCGGCTTGGGCTGGTGAACGGGGGCTACGACGCATGACCTGGGTGACCGGCGCCGACGGTTCGCCGTACGGGGTGACGAACCTGCCGTACGGGGTGTTCCGGCGAAACGGGGGTCCGGCGCGGATCGGCGTACGGATCGGGTCCTGGGTCTTCGACCTCGCGGCGGCCGAGGCCGCCGAGCTGGTGCTGGCCGCCGGCACGCTGTGCCGGCCCGTGCTCAACGACTTCATGGCCCTGGGTCGTCCGCAGTGGACGGCGGTACGGCAGCGGATCACCGAGCTGCTGACCGACCCGGCGCACCGGGACGCGGTGGAGCCGCTGCTGGTGCCCCTCGACGACGTGGAGCTGCTGCTCCCCATCGAGGTGGCCGACTACGTCGACTTCTACTCATCCGTTCACCACGCGTCGAACGTCGGGCAGATCTTCCGCCCCGGCCAGCCGCCGCTGCTGCCCAACTGGAAGCACCTGCCGATCGGCTACCACGGGCGGGCCGGCACTGTGGTCGTGTCCGGCACGCCGGTGACCCGGCCGACCGGGCAGCGGGCATCCGCCGAGGGCCCGGTCACCGGCCCGTCGGTACGCCTCGACATCGAGGCCGAGGTGGGCTTCGTGGTGGGCGTACCCAGCGCGTTGGGCGATCGGGTTTCGGTGGACGACTTCGCCGAGCACGTCTTCGGGGTGGTGCTGGTCAACGACTGGTCGGCCCGCGACATCCAGGCCTGGGAGTACCAGCCGCTCGGCCCGTTCCTCGGCAAGTCGTTCGCCACCTCGGTCTCGGCCTGGGTGACGCCGCTGGACGCCCTCGCCGACGCCTTTGTGCCGGCCCCCGACCAGGACCCGCCGGTGGTGGACTACCTGCGGGACGTGCCGCACCTGGGCCTGGACCTGCGTCTGGCGGTCGAGTGGAACGGCGACCAGGTCAGTGAGCCCCCGTTCGCCACCATGTACTGGACCCCCGCCCAGCAGTTGGCGCACCTCACCGTCAACGGGGCTTCGCTGCGCACCGGTGACCTGTACGCCTCCGGGACCGTCTCCGGCCCGGACCGAGGACAGGTCGGCTCCTTCCTGGAACTGACCTGGGGTGGGGCCGAGCCGGTCACTGTGGGTGGCGAGAGCCGTACCTTCCTCGACGACGGCGACACGGTGACCATCACGGCCACCGCCCCGGGCCCGGACGGCACCACCATCGCCCTCGGTGAGGTATCCGGCACGGTTCGTCCGGCCCGCTGAGCGGGCACCCGCCATCCGTCTCGTGCACGGGACCCGTGATCGCACCGGCTGTGCGATCACCGGCCCCGGTTGATCCGTTGATCGTCCGGATTCCGTTGCCACACCGCGCAATCCGAGCCGGGATCTGCCCGGCCGCCAGCGGTGGGGCAATCCCGACGCACACGGAGGTAACGACGATGCACGATCTTGCGGGCGCGGTCTGGCGTACCAGCAGCCGCTCAAACGACCAGGGGCTCTGCGTGGAAGTGGCGGACAACCTGGTCGACGTCCATGGTCTGGTCGGGGTCCGCGACTCCAAGGACCAGGCCGGTCCCACACTCGCGGTCAGCCCGCCGGGGTGGACGGCGTTCATCGGCGCGATTCGGGCCGGTCGCTTCGAGCGCTGACCGGCGCTTCGGCGCCGGTCGACGACGACCGGTGCCGAAGCGACCGCCCAATCGGACAGCGTGGCCCCCGGGTGGTGGAAATTCCGCTCCGGGGGCCCCGTCCGGCCCTCACTCCGCGTACCGTCGGGGACACGGGAGGGTGGCATGTCGACGGTGGCGATTACCGGGATCATCGAGGCGCACGCTGTCGACGTCTGGCGTCTGCTGACCGACCTGCCCGGCCGCGCGGCCCGCTTGACCGCAGCCGGCCCGATCGAGGTGCTCACCCCGGGTTCGTTCGGGCCGGGCACCTCCTGGCGCGAGGAGCGGGTCCAGCCGGGCGGCGGCACGCTGACCGAGGAGTTCCTGGTGGTCGAGGCGCTCGCGCCGCAGCGACTGGTGCTCTGTTCCTCCGGCACCGGCGCCGACTACCGCATCACCTGGAGCCTGCGACCGGTCCGCCGCCGCCGTCGGGGTTGCACCGCGATCACCGTCACCCACGAGGCGGTGCCGACCGCTCCGTACGGTCGGGTGGTGGCGCTGCTGCTCGGCGGGCTGGCCGCGCGGGCGGTCGAGGCGGCGCTCTGGCGTGATCTCGCCGACCTCGCCGTCGCGGCCGGCGCCACCGGCTCCGTCGAAGCCGCCTGAGGGCCGGGCGGTCAGCCCTCGCCGTGACCTGAACGGGGTCCGGCCCCCTCCGCTGGGTAGGGTGCCGGGCGGAGGTGCGGCATGAGGTTCCCGAGAGGCCGGCGACGGCTCGCGATCGCGGTCGCGGCGCTGCTCGCGACGGCGGCCGTCGTGGTCATCGTCCACCGGGTCCTCGCACCGGCAGAGGTGAGCACTGTGGCGCGGGCCGACTATCCGGCCCCGGCCCGACCGGCTGCCGGAGTGATCGGTCGGTTGCCGGTCGCCCCGTTGATCGTCGACGGGAGACTGCGGGTGTACGCCGCACACCGCCAGGTCTACGCCGACCGGCCGGTCGACGGTCGGTACCGGACCAGCCCGTTCTGGTCGTACCGGCGGTGGCCGGCGGAGCTGACCGGGGTGGTGGCCGGCGGTAGCACGGTGGTCAGCCGCTGGTCCGACGGGCGGCTCGTCGCACTCGACGCCCGGACCGGCGGGGTGCTCTGGCGAGCCGACGGCCCGAAGCCCGTCGAGAGCACGGCGCCGGTGCGTCGTACCTGGGCGGCGACCGTCTGGGATGCGCGCGGGCTGCAGCTCACCGACCTTCCCGACGGGCGGACCGTGCTGGTGGTGACCGGGGATGCCCAGGCGCGCGGGGTCGAGCTGAGTGGCGGTCGGGAGCTGTGGCGGGTCGAGCTGCCGGGCAGGTGCCGTAGCGATGTCGGCACCACCGCCACCGGGCAGCTGATCGGCCTGGACACCTGCGCCGGGGCGGCCACCGTCGAGTTCCGGGACGCGGCGACGGGCGAGGTACGTGAGCGTTGGCGACCGCCGGGCAGCCCGGACGGTTTTGTGGTCACGCCGCTCGGCTGTCGTACCGGCCGGTCGGACTGTCTGGGTCTGCGAACCGCCGGGCCGGGTGACGAGGGTGGTCGGGGTTGGTTGTTGGCTGCCGGTCCGCCGGTCGCCGCCCCCGCGCTGGACCCGGCCGGCGCCGCGCTGGTCGGTGAGCAGTCCGTCGCCGTGCTCGACGGGGTCGTGGTGGGCCGATCGGCGCGTACGGGCACCGAGCTGTGGCGGTCCGCGGCCCTGGGCGCGCCCCGGGTGCTGGCTGGGCAGCCTGGCCGCGTGCATCTGCTGACCGAGGCGAACGATCTGGTGACGCTGGATCCGGTGACCGGCAGGCAGTTGTCCCGCTTCGTGCTCAATGTCGGCTCGGACGGGACCGGCTGGGCCCCCGGGGCGGTGACGGCCGAGGACGGGTTCGTCGCGATCGAGCGGCTTCGCAAGCCGGTCGACCCCAGCGGCGACGACCGGCGCTACTACTACACCGGCGAGACGGTGATCCTGGCCGCCACCTGATCGTGGCGTCCTCGGCCCCGGAACACCGAACCATTCCGTTCCCTTTGTCATAAAAGGGTACGTTTTTCATGGTTCAGGTTTCCAGTGGAAGGGGTCCGCGCATGGCCAGGACGGCAGCCAACTACCTCGTGGGCGGCGCGCTCGCCGCCACCGCGAGCCTGGCGTTGGCGGTGTCGCCGGTGCTGGCCGCCGACCCCGCCTCGGCGCGGGGGTTCGGCGTTGTCCGGGCCGAGCCGTCGGCGGGCACGGGCGTCACCTTCGAGATCCTGCCGGCGTCGCCGACCCCGCCCCCGACTCAGCCGCCGCCCACGTCCACACCGACGGCACCGCCCCAGCCCACACCGAGTCACGGCGGTGAGTTGCCGGTCACCGGGTCGGGCGGGTCGGCCCTGCTCCTCACAGTGCTGGGCGCAGCCCTGATCGTCGCCGGGTGGTTCGCCGCCCGCCGGAGCCGGCCGAGCTGACGGGCCCGCCGCAGCCGGCCGAGCTGACGGGCCCGGCCGGAGCTGGTGGTCGGGCTGCCCCGCGCGGATCAACGGCCGGCCGAGGTGCGCTCCCTCGGGCGGCGAGTGGGAGGCCGACCGGACCGGCGGGCCAGCATGGCGAGTCCGACGACCAGCAGCAGGCCCACGACGGCCGCCGCCACGGTCCACCCGGAGAAGATCCGGGAGACGACACTGCCCCGTTTGCCGACCTGACCAGCGTCGGGGAACGTGACCTGCGCGGTGATGCTCCGCTTCACCAGGCCGCTCTCCAGGTTCACCTCCGCCTTCCAGGGGCCGTTCGGCAACGTGGTCGGGAGTCGGACGATGACCTGCCCGGAGGCGCCCGGTGCCAGCGTGACGCCCTGCCCGACCGGAAACGGGCCGGCCCGACTGCCGGCCGGGCCATCGCTCAGGAGGACCGCGCCGGTCAGGTCGAGGGCACGGCCTCCGGTGTTGGTGACCTGGACGGTCATCGACGGCTCGCCCTCGGGGCTGCGGGCAGGGCGTACCTCGCCGATCGAGAAGTCGGAGGCGGGTTCGCCACCGGGCCCGATGTCGAGGTACATCCGGACTCCGACCCGGTGGACCTGCATGATCTCGCCGCCGGCCCGTGGCGTTGAGGCGGTGGATGCCCAGACCA
Source organism: Micromonospora saelicesensis (assembly GCF_900091575.1). Lineage (GTDB taxonomy): Bacteria > Actinomycetota > Actinomycetes > Mycobacteriales > Micromonosporaceae > Micromonospora > Micromonospora saelicesensis. The sequence continues at coordinate 462,151 of NZ_FMCR01000004.1, read as the reverse complement.
CCCCGTACCGCTCGCCCCGAGAGGCGGTCTGCGGCACAGTAATGGTCGCTCGGACCCGGGTCTCGCCCCACGGCCCCAGCTCGACCGAGCCTTCGTCGACTGTGACCCAGGAGGTCAGCTCGTTCTCGGCGCGACCCTCGCCGAAGCGGAACGCCGCATTCTCCAGGGTCGCGGCCGCCGGATACACGTCGACCCGACGGGTCTGGTCGGTGCGGTTGACGATCAGCAGTTGCCGCTTGATGGTGGTGCCCGGCGGTAGGTGGTCGACGATGTAGCGCAGCGCCCGGGGGTCGGTGCGGCGCTCGGTCGGGGCTTCCAGCAACCGGATCCCGATGGTGCCGTCGTCCGATCCCGCTTCCGGCTCGACCGCGCCGGCCCGGGTCGACAGACCCGGACCGGCGAGGCAGAACAGGGCGAGGGCGACCGCGATGGTCGACCGCCCCCGGCGGCTACGCCACCGAATGTGTCACCGTGCCGCTGTAGACGCCCGCGATGCTGTCCAGCGGGACGTTGACTTCCAGGGTGGGGTTCCAGCTGACGGTGTTGCCGCCGGTGCCGCCGGCGTGGGTGAACGCGGTGAGCGGGGTGACGCTGTCCAGCGGGTCGGCGTCGCCGGCGGTGGCCTGCCCCGGCGTGAAGGTGCCGTCACCGGTGAAGGCCGTTGCCGGGCCGGACCAGTAGTCGATCTCAGACGGAAGGACCGTCTCGGGCGGTGAGCCGCCGCCGGTCTGGAAGACGCTCGCGGTCACCGAGGCGACCCAGGAGGCGTCGGCGGCGCCTCGGGAGTCGGTCACCGTCACCACGCCGAGCTGGCCGGTGATGACGCCACCGGGGGCACCGTCACCGAGGTCGGCGGCGGCCGGCGCGACGATGTCGAGGGTGCCGACGAGCACCTCGAAGGTGGTGTCGGTGGTGTCGGTGGGCGCGGCGGCAGCCGGCGCGGCGAGGAAGCCCACCATGGCAGCAGCGGCCGCCCCGGCCAGACAGATCTTGGCAGTACGCACTGTTCGTTACCCCGTTTTCTCGAAGTGAGCCGGAGTGAGTCCTCGGCACAACGGCTACTTCGGAAGATAGGGCAGAAAGAACGCAAAGTCGGACAAACAGGGCTTAGTTCACGATTGAGGTTGAGGGCCGTCTGGTCCGGCCTGCGATGGCCGAAGCGGGTAGGCGCAGGCGGCGTACGGATCCAGCCGTCACGCTGCGAGCCGTCGGCCTCGCCCTTCTCCGTCAGGCCACTCGGGCGGTGAGGTTGGAGTGCTGGGGTCGCGGTTCGGCGTCGCGGCCCAGACTCACCAGTAGCTGATCGGAGAACAGCAGGGCGTCGTCGCGCCGGAGTGCTGCGTGGTGAAGAGTCTGCAGCCATGATCCCGGGTCCACGCCAAACTCCCGGCGCAACGTGGCGCGGGCTGCCGCGAAGATGCGCAGGGCCGCCGGAAGATTGCCGGCCCGGTAACACGCGACGAGCATGAGCGCTGCTGACTTCTCCCGGGCGAGGTTCGGATCATCGATCTCCGGCAGCCCGGCAATGGCGGAGAGGCCGTCGCCGCTGGCGATACGGGCGGCAGCGAGGTCCTCGGCCAGGGCGAATCGTTGCTCGCGGAGCATTGCGAAGCGATGGTCGAGCCACCCCTGAGCGGCCACGTCCTGGCCCGGGGTTTCGGCCCAGAGCGCCGATGCGCTTTGCAGTGCCTCAACCGCGCCGCGGAAATCCGAGCGGCTCATCGCCCGGCGGCCCTCGTTCCAGAGTTCGTTGGATCGCGTGAGATCCAACTCTCCGTCGAGAATATCGAACCGGTAGCCGCCATGGACGGTTGCGAGACGTTCGTGGAGTTCCGGACTTATGTCAGCAAGGAAGCGGCGCAGTTTGGCGATGTAGGTCCGCACGTTCGCGTCTGCGGAAACCGGCGGGTCACTCCAGATGGCAGCGGCCAGGCTGGTCGAGCTGACGTTCTGCCCACGTCGAAACAGAAGAGCCGCGAAAATGCCTTGGACGCGTCCTTCCCGTGGGAAGTGGAAGGCATTGTCTACTGTCACGCCCGGAGATCTGAGTAGTCGGAACATCATTTGGCACCCCCGTTGTCGCTCACCGTCAGGGTGGGCAGCGACAGGGACGCTACATCGGCCCGCGCATCGAGGCAACGGATGCTCTCGCCATTATTTAACGGACTTATCTAGAGTCGATGCGCCTTGCGGCTGGTCGACCGTTTTGTCGCTTCGGGGGCCAAGGCTCCCGCGCGGAGTAACTCGTCACCTGGAGTAACTGGGGCGGGAGTAACGGAAAGACAAGTGACGTGGTCACATGACGGACCGGCGACGAGGTGCCAGGGGCTTGATTGGTGTGGCCGCGACACTCTGTAACCTCCGTATCGACCTGTCCGGCAGGCCGCTCTTTGCCCGTCGACGCGACCACAGAGCGCGTCGAATCCGGGCACACGACTGGTTCTCGAACTCGACGATTCGGTCGAGTGTGCGCTGCGCTCACCAAACCGGACGGCCGGAACGACGCGATCCAATTCGGGCGGGGACGACTCGGCCGCCCGCCCTGGCGGACGGCGTGTGCTGCGAATGTGCAGCGCTGGTGCATCGGAGTGAAAGGCTGCGATCTCCACCGCAATAACGACCAGGGATGTGGCGATGAGTAAAAAATCTACAGGTCTGCTCCGAGCATTTCCCATTGCTGCGACCGTCGTCGCCGCCGTACTGCTGCCGGCAGTTCCTGCCATGGCGGCGGGCGGGGTCACGCCGGCGGCCTCCGAGGACCTCGTGCCGATCCCGGCTCCGATACCTCCGAAGGGTGAGCAGGGCCCTGAGTTCGGCACCCAGGCGGAGTACTGCACTCCGGGGACCTACCTCTACTCGATGACCAACACCACCAACACCTTCGACGCGAAGTTCCGTACGTCGGTCATCAACAACACCAGTTCGGCGAAGAGCTTCAAGTTCACCGCGACGAAGACGGGCACCACGACCTTCACGGTTTCGGTCTCGGTTTCGGCTGAGCTGAAGGCGGCAATCTTCGCCAAGATGGAAGCCACCATCAACGCAGGCGTCGAACAGAGCAACACGACGTCCTATGGTGTCGAGGTCAGCGGCACCGTCAACGCCAACTCCACCCTGTACGGCGATTATGGCAACTGGAAGGAGAACGTCAGCTGGAAGTCGCACTACGTCTACAGCAACTGCAACACGGCCTCCGAGAACTCGGGCAGCGCCTACGCGCCCTACCGCGAAGCCTGGAAGCTCTACTACTGACAGTGCCCGCCCGGCGGCTTGACGACCGAGGTGACGTTCATCAGGCTCGTCCGGGCCTGGATTGGAGACGCGAGATGCGTGCTGGTCGTTCCGCCGTATGCCTGGCCATCGGCATGGTCGTCCCGTTGCTGATGGTCAGCGGCTGCACCGGTGACACGGCGAGACGATCGGCGGAGCCGTCCGAACGCCCCTCACCCACCGTGCCGAGCCGGCCTTCCCCCACTCCGGAAGCGCCGACGGGGTGGTTTCCGGCCGGTCGGGTGCTGCTGGCCGGCCCGCTGGCAGAGCAGAAGGAAGCAACCATTGCCGATGTTGTTCCCAGTGGGGCCAGCTTCACTGTGTATTTCGTCTGCACCGGAGGAGGTCGGATCGCACTGAACGTGAAGACGGCCGCTCCGCTGCGATATCCGTGCGACGGGGTGCCCAACCTGTCGCAGGTCTACGTCGACAAGGGCGTTTCGACCGATCTTGCCGTCGGGGTCGAGGGTGAAGCGCAGTGGCGACTGGCGGTGGTCGACGGAGCGCCCTAGTCGGGTACTGGCGGGCGGGGCAGCTGAGTGCTGTCCCGCCCGCCCCGTCTTTCGTTACCTGCCTGTGTGCCGGTGCGGTACCGCCCGCTAGGGCGAGCTGTCGCTCAGGCCAGGGCGGCCTCGGCCGCCGCCAGGAACGCGTCGTTCTCGGCCGGGGTCCCGATGGTGACCCGGACCCCGTCTCCGGCGAACGGCCGCACGATCACCCCGCGCGCCTCGCACGCCTTGCCGAACGCCACGGCCCGCTCGCCCAACGGCAGCCAGACGAAGTTGGCCTGGCTCGTCGGCACCTCGGGCACGAACTTGCGCATCGCCTCGGTGACCCGGTCCCGCTCGGCGACGACCAGGGCGCAGCGACGCTCCATCTCCGCCACCTGGGTCAGCGCGGCAAGTGCCCCGGCCTGGGCTGCCGTGCTGCTGGAGAACGGGGTCGCCACCTTGCGGATGGCGGCCGCCACCACCGGCTGGGCAACCAGCCAGCCCATCCGCAGACCGGCGAGCCCCCACGCCTTCGACAGCGTCCGCAACACCGCCACGTTCGGCCGGTCCAGGTAGTCGAGACCGTCCGGCACCTCCGCGTCGGTGACGAATTCCCGGTACGCCTCGTCGATGACCACCAGCACGTCGTCCGGCACCGCGTCGAGGAACCGGTCCAGCTCGGCCCGGCGCAGCGCCGTACCCGTGGGGTTGTTCGGGTTGCAGACGAAAATCACCCGGGTCCGGTCGGTCACCGCCGCGGCCATCGCCGCCAGGTCGTGCCCGTGCCCGGCGTCGTTGGGCACCCGCACGCTGGTCGCGCCGCTGGTCGCCACGATGATCGGGTACGCCTCGAAGGACCGCCACGAGTAGAGCACCTCGTCGCCGGGCAGGCAGGTGGCACGCACCAGGTGCTCGGCCAGCGCCACCGAACCGCAGCCGGTGGCGATCCGATCGGCGTCCACCCCGTACCGCTGGGCCAGCGCGTCCCGCAGCGCGACCACACCCATGTCCGGGTAGCGGTGCGAGGTGGTGATCGCCTCGGTGACCGCCTCCACCACGCCGGGCAGCGGCCCGTACGGTACCTCGTTGCTGGCCAGCTTGATGGCCTCCGGCAGGCCCAACTCCCGGGCCAGGTCGGCGGGGCTGCGCCCCGGCACGTAGCTGGGCAGCGCGTCCAGGTCGACGCGGGTCAGCCGCAGCGCCGGCTGATGACGTCCGGAGTCGGTCATGGGGTGCCTCCCGGGGGCTGGTTACGGTCGTTCGAGGGGGCGGTGTCGGTGTGTTGGGGGACTTCGACGACCACCGTCTGCGCGCGCTTGTCGTGCAGCGCCTGGCGCAGAGGGTGGTCGAAGAGGGGGGAGAGAGCGTCGACCAGTTGCAGCACCAGGCCGAGCCCGGCGCAGTACCAGAGCAGCGTCGGCAGGCCCAGCGTGCTCCACCGGCTCAGCGCCCGGCGGACGCCCAGCGGCTGGTCGGCGGCCATCGGCACCGCCCGGATCCGCATCACCCGCTTGCCGACGGTCTGCCCGCCGGAGGCCATTGTCGGCACCTCGTACGCCAGCCAGAGCGCGGTGGCGATCAGCAGGATCGCCACCAGCAGAGAATTGGCCTGCTCACTGGGGAGCGGCAGGCCGTCCGCGGAGGTGTCGCCGCGGGACGCGCGCCGGAAGACCTCCTGCCAGTACGGCGCCCACTCCTGAGCCCAGCGCCAGACGAACCAGCCGTTGACAACCACGTTCAGTGCGAAGACGAGGCCGAAGTCGATCAGCCGGGCGACCAACCTACGGCCGTAGCCGGCCAGCCTGAGGCCGTGCGGTCGAGGCTCGGGCGGTCGTCCGGGCCAGCCGGGGTGACCGGCCGGAGGCGCCCAGCCGGGAGGGGCCCCCGGCGGGGTCCAGCCCGGCGGACCGCCCTGCGGGCCCCAGCCGGGAGGGCCAGCCTGCGGTCCCCAGCCCGGGCCGTGCCCCGGCTGCGGGCCGTACCCAGGGGGTGGGCCCTGCTGGGGCGACCAGCCCGGCGCGCCGGTCGCCGAGTCGGGGGTCGTCGACGCCGCGGGCGCGGCCGGGGTGACCGGCGCGGGCGGCGGCTCGGCCGGCGGAGGACCGTCCGGCGGGGTCGCGTCGACGGGGATGGGCGCACCGAGCCAACCCTCGCCGTCCCAGTAACGCCGGGTCTCGGTGTCGGCGGGGTCGACGTACCAACCAGGTTGAACGCTCACGCCGTCGCTCCGCTTCGCTGCGCCACGGCGCGACGCGCCACGCTACTGAGCCTGCTGGTTCGCTCGCTACGCTCGCTCACTGGGACACCTTAACGACGACCGTCCCAGCGAACTTGTCGTGGAGGCACTGCTGCCACGGCTTGTCCCAGAGCTGCCAAAACCCGTCCAGGTAGCTCAGCCCCGGGAAGAAGCCAGAGAGCTGCTGCACCAGGAACCGCTTCGCGGCGGCCCGGCGGTCGAGGGAGCGCGTCGGATCCAGCGGCACGATCCGCAGGTTCATCATCTTCTTGCCGAAGGTTTGACCGGTCTTGAACATCATCTCGACGTAGTAGACGTACGCGAGCACGAGCGAGATCGCGATGACCCCCAGGTCGATCCAGATCAGGGGCAGCATGAGGTCGTGAAAGAAGTCGACCTCGCCAAGCGAGCCGTCCGACGCGAACAGTGAGATGTCGGGCGCAACGACAACGAGGAAGATGATCGCCGCGGGCACCGCGAGCACCAGGCCGACCACCATGAAGACCGCGGAGTCGAGCAACATGGCCAGGAGTCGATCGCTGAAGCTGGCCAGCGGCTGTCCGCCCGGGGTCAGCGTCGGAGGCGGGGCCGCCGGTCGCGGCGGTCCGCCATAGAACTGCGGTGGGGCGTACCCGGGTGGGGCGTACTGCGGCGGCGCGGCGTACCCGTAGGGGTGTGGGCCGGGTTGCGGCGCGACGCCGCCGGGGGTGGGTCGGGGCCCACCGACCGGCGGCGTCGGGTACGACGGAGGTTGCGTCACGCTCGCAAGTGTTACAGGTTGCCGCGGGCTTCCTGCTCCCGCTCGATCGCCTGGAAGAGCGCCTTGAAGTTGCCCTTGCCGAAGCCCAGCGAGCCGTGCCGCTCGATCAGCTCGAAGAAGACCGTGGGACGGTCCTGCACCGGCTTGGTGAAGATCTGGAGCAGGTAGCCGTCCTCGTCCCGGTCGACCAGGACCTTGCGGGCCTTCAGCTCCTCGATCGGCACCCGCACGTTGCCGATGCGCTCGCGCAGCTCCGGGTCGTCGTAGTACGAGTCCGGGGTGTCCAGGAACTCCAGGCCGGCCGCGCGCATCGCGTCGACGCTGGCCAGGATGTCGTTGGTGGCGACGGCGATGTGCTGCGCGCCCGGGCCCTGGTAGAACTCCAGGTACTCGTCGATCTGGGACTTCTTGCGGGCGATCGCCGGCTCGTTGAGCGGGAACTTCACCTTGCGGGTGCCGTTCGCCACGACCTTGCTCATCAGCGCCGAGTAGTCGGTGGCGATGTCGTCGCCGACGAACTCCGCCATGTTGGAGAAGCCCATCACCCGCTTGTAGAACTCGACCCACTCGTCCATCCGGCCCAGCTCCACGTTGCCGACCACGTGGTCGACGGCCTGGAAGAAGCGCTTCGGCTGGATGCCGGCGTCGATCATCGGCTGCCGGTCCACGATCGGGCCCCGGGCCACGAAGCCGGGCAGGAACGGGCCGGTGTAGCGGGACCGGTCGACCAGCGTGTGCCGGGTGTCGCCGTACGCGGCGATGGCGGCCATCCGGACGGTGCCGTGCTCGTCGGTCACCTCGTGCGGCTCGACGACGCTGGCGGCGCCCTGCGCGATGGCGTGCGCGTACGCGGCGTCCACGTCCGGGACCTCCAGCGCGATGTCGCTGATCCCGTCGCTGTGCCGGGCCACGTGCTCGGCACCCTCGGCGTCCGGGCGCACCGTGCCGGTCAGCACGAACCGGGCCGAGCCGCTGGTCAGCACGTACTGGGCGTGGTCCCGGTAGCCCTGCTCGGGGCCGCGGTACGCCACGCAGGTCATGCCGAAGGCGGTGGAGTAGTAGTGGGCGGCCTGCTTGGCGTTGCCGACCAGGAAGTGCACGTGGTCGAGGCCCCGCACCGGGAACGGGTCGTGGCTGATGTCGTGGTCGACAGCTCCGACGAGCCGGTCGACGTCGACGTCCTCGGTCGACTGGGGTCGGTCGATCGCCTGGGTCATGGTGGGCTCCCTCGCGTACCGGCCGGCCTTGTGGGCCGCCGTGGTCGGTTCTTGTGGCGAGGATCGCTGCCCCGGCGCCGGGTGGGCAACTGTTGGCAGAAATGCTGGTCAGGTTGCGCATTCGGTATGGTCTTCACTCATGAATGGTGAGCAGAATGTACAGCTCGACGCGCTCGACGTGCGCCTGATCGAACTGCTCGCCGAGGAGCCGCGGATCGGGGTGCTGGAGTGCTCCCGGCGGCTCGGGGTGGCCCGGGGCACCGTCCAGGCGAGGCTGGACAAGCTCGTCGAGCGGCGGGTCATCGAGGGCTTCGGCCCCGAGATCGCGCCGGCCGCGATCGGGTTCGGGGTGACCAGCTTCGTCACCCTGGAGATCAGTCAGCGGCACGGCCACGACCCGGTCACCGCTCACCTCGCCGCCATCCCCGAGGTGCTGGAGGCGCACACCATCACCGGCTCCAGCGACCTGCTCTGCCGGATCGTGGCCCGTTCCAACACCGACCTGCAACGGGTCATCGACCAGATCGTCTCGTCCGCCGGCATCACCCGCGCCTCGACGATCATCGCGCTGGCCGAGCAGATCCCCTACCGCACGCTTCCGCTGGTACGCAGTGCTGTTCGGGCCGAGGGAAGGGTGCTGTAACACCTCCGAGCGCAGAAAGCGCGGCGACACGGCGGCGCGGGCGTACGGAAGATCCGTGATCGTGGCTACGGTGTGCGGGTGGCGAAGGGGAGCGTGCGCGGTGGGCTGCTGCTCGGCCTCGCCGTGGTCGTCGCGCTCGCCGCCACCGGCGTGTGGAACCCGTTCCCCGGCCTGTGGGACTGGGTGGACCGCAGCGAACCCATCTCCGAGCCCGACGTGGTCTGGCAGCAACGGGTCGGCGGCACTCCGCGCAGCGTGACCATCGCCGGCGACGCCGTCGTGGTCGAGCAGCGCACCCGGGTCGAGGCTCGCAGCCTGGCCACCGGCGCCCAGCTCTGGGAGCGCAAGGCGGACTGGGCGGCGGTCGCCGGCGGCGACCGGGACGCGGTCGTGGCAGTGGGCAAGCTCCTGGTCAAGGGGTACGAGCTGCTCGACCCGACAACAGGGGTGACCCGGCGGCGTGACGATGACGCGGTGGCCGTCTGGACGTACCGCAACCTGCTCCTCGACGCCAGGTGCACGGACGCCACCGACTGCACCCTGAGCGCCTGGGACCCGCGTGGCACCGCGCCGCTCTGGACGGCCTTCCTGCCCGGGGTGCACAGCGGCCTGCTCGCCGACAATCCGGGCCTGCGCGGCACCCGCCGGCTCACCGCCACCCGGATCGACGACGGCGTGGCCGGGGCGGAGGCCGCGCCACCGCTGCTCGGCTTCCCGGTCGACGGTCGGGTCCACGTGGTCGACACCGCCACCGGCCGGGTGCTGCAGAACGTCGAGCCCGGCCGGGAGGAGCGGCTCTCCGTGGTGGGCGGCCGGCTGCTGCGGATCGCCGCCCGCTCCCAGGACGGCACCTGTTACTTCGCCATCTCCGCCCGGGACTCGGCGACCGGGCAGGAGGCCTGGCAGCGGGCCGGCATCAACCTGCGCACCGCCGACTCCGCCGGCTGCGTGCAACGCGAGGACCCGCAGGGTGCGCGGAACGTGCTGATCGGCGTCGCCCCGGACGGCCGCGAGGCGGTGATCGACGGGTACGACGGGCGGCTGCTCTGGGTCGGTGAGCCGGGCACCAAGTTGATCGCGGTGGACGACCGTTCGGCGGTGTTCCGGGCCGCCGACAAGCGTTCGGTCATCGCCCGCGAGTTGGGCACCGAGAAGGTGCTCTGGACGCGACAGGCCAGCGGCAAGGCCGGGGCCGCGCTCACCCCGTACGCGGCGGTGGTGGCCGACGAGAAGCCGTCCCGGCTGGCGGCACTGGACCCGCGCACCGGCCGGGAGTTGGCCGTCCTGCGCACCTCGGCGAACGCCCTCGCCATCGGGTCACAGGGCATGATCATCGGCGAGGGGCGGGAGATCGGGTACGTCCGCTTCGGCGCGTCCGGGGGCTCGCCCACCCGACCGCCCGGCGACGGTGGGAATCCCGGGCCGGGCGGCCCCGGCCCCGGCGGGCCGAACAACGGCGACTGCGGGCCGAAGGGCGAACTCTGCCCCGACCCGGGCGGCGGCAAGGACGGCTGAGCGGGCCGTTCACCCGATGATCGACCGGGCGTGCCGGGCCCGGCACGCCCGGTGGATGAGAGCGGCGTCCCAGGACCCGCCCGGCGGGTGGGAGTGATCGACCGGTCTGCCCTAGGCTTGCCGCTCATGAGCAGTGCCGCCGCATTCTCGTACGCCCCTCTGCTGCCGACCGGCCCGGACCAGACCGACTATCGCCTGGTCACCGACGAGGGCGTGGACGTCGTACATGGCCCGGGAGGCCGTCGGTTCCTCACCGTGGAGCCGGCCGCGCTCACCGCGCTGACCGCCGAGGCGATGCACGACATCGCGCACTTCCTGCGCCCCGCGCACCTGGCGCAGCTCCGGGCGATCATCGACGACCCGGCCGCCTCGCCGAACGACCGGTTCGTCGCGCTGGACCTGCTGCGCAACGCCAACATCGCCGCCGGCGGTGTCCTGCCCATGTGCCAGGACACCGGCACCGCCATCGTGATGGGCAAACGCGGTCGGCACGTGCTGACCGACGGTGCCGACGCGGAGGCCATCTCCCGGGGCGTCTACCAGGCGTACACCAAGCTCAATCTGCGCTACTCCCAGCTCGCCCCGCTGACCATGTGGGACGAGCGGAACACGGGCAGCAACCTGCCCGCCCAGGTGGACCTGTACGCCGAGGACCCGGACGGGCACCCGGACGCGTACAAGTTCCTCTTCATGGCCAAGGGCGGTGGCTCGGCCAACAAGTCGTACCTCTACCAGGAGACGAAGGCGCTGCTCAATCCAACGCGGATGATGCAGTTCCTGGAGGAGAAGCTGCGGCTGATCGGCACCGCCGCCTGCCCGCCGTACCACCTGGCCATCGTCATCGGCGGCACCTCCGCCGAGTACGCGCTGAAGACCGCGAAGTACGCCAGCGCCAAGTATCTTGACGCGCTGCCCACTGCGGGTTCGATGAGCGCGCACGGGTTCCGTGACCTGGAGTTGGAGGCGGAGGTGCTGGAGCTGACCCGCAACTTCGGCATCGGCGCGCAGTTCGGTGGGCGGTACTTCTGCCACGACGTACGGGTGGTCCGGTTGCCCCGGCACGGTGCGTCCTGCCCGGTGGCGATCGCCGTCTCCTGCTCGGCGGACCGCCAGGCAGTCGCCAAGATCACCCCGTCGGGCGTGTGGCTGGAGCGCCTCGAAACCGACCCGGCGCGGTTCCTGCCCGACGTCACCGACGATTCGCTCGACGCCGAGCTGGTGGTCCGGGTCGACCTGAACCGACCGATGGACGAGATCCGCGCCGAGCTGTCGAAGTACCCGGTGAAGACTCGCCTCTCGCTCTCCGGGCCGCTCGTGGTCGCGCGGGACATCGCCCACGCCAAGATCGCCGAGCGGTTGGACGCCGGTGAGCCGATGCCGCAGTACCTGCGTGACCACGCGGTCTACTACGCCGGCCCGGCGAAGACCCCCGAGGGGTACGCGTCCGGCTCGTTCGGCCCGACCACCGCCGGCCGGATGGACGCCTACGTGGAGAAGTTCCAGGCCGCCGGCGGCTCCCAGGTGATGCTGGCCAAGGGCAACCGCTCGGGTCAGGTGACCCGCTCCTGCCAGCAGCACGGCGGCTTCTACCTCGGCTCGATCGGCGGCCCCGCGGCCCGCCTCGCCCAGGACTGCATCAAGCACGTCGAGGTGCTCGAATACGCGGAGTTGGGCATGGAGGCGGTCTGGAAGATCGAGGTGGAGGACTTCCCCGCCTTCATCGTGGTCGACGACAAGGGCAACGACTTCTTCGCCGAGGTCACCAAGCCGGTGCTCACCGTCGGCCGCCGCTGACCCGACAGGTACGCAAACGGGCGCCGGGCGAACTCGCCCGGCGCCCGCTCTGTCGCCCGTGCTCTGCCGACATCGGTACGCCCGCCCCCTGGGGTGGGACGGGCGCACCGCCCCCGTCGGATGCCGTCACCGACAACTCGGAATGAGTGTGCGGCGCACCGCTGTCGATCCGCTCTCAGATCGCTATCGCCTGACCAAGGCGGTCCGTTACCGCCGGACTACGCTGCTGGAAGTTGCACCACTGACGCGGGAGAGCAGATGCGGTTCGGGATCCTGGGGCCCCTGCGGGTGGGCGGTGGCGAGTCCACTGTCACCGCCGGGCGCGACCGGATCGTGCTCGCCATGCTCCTGTTGCGGGCCGGCCGGCTCGTGCCGGTCGACGAGCTGGTCGACGCGGTGTGGGAGGACCGCCCGCCGGCCACCGCCCGGGCGCAGTTGCAGACCTGCGTGTCGCGGTTGCGTCGCCGGTTCACCGAACTCGAGCTGGCACCGGACCTCATCGTCACCGACCCGGCCGGGTACGGGGTGCGTACCGCACCGACCGACCTGGACGCCGAGGTCTTCACCCGGGGTGTGGACGCGGCGCGGGCCGCCGTCACGGCCGGCCGCCTGGTCGACGCGCGTGCCGAATTCCGCGCCGCCCTGGCGTTGTGGCGCGGTCCGGCGCTGGGTGGAATCCCGAGCCGCAGCGTCCGCCGCCGCGCACAGGCACTCGACGAGCAGCGTCTCACCGCGCTGGAGGAGTGCGTCGACGTCGAGCTGCGCCTCGGGCGGGCCGCCGAGCTGATCGGCGAACTCGCCGAGAGCCTCGACCAGCACCCGGTGCGGGAGCGGCTGCGCGGACAACTGATGCTGGCACTGTCCGCGGTCGGGCGGCAGGCCGACGCGCTCGCGGTCTACCGGGAGGGCCGGCGGACCTACGCCGACGAGCTGGGCATCGAGCCGGGCGCCGAGTTGCAGGAGCTGCACCAGCGGGTGCTCGCCGGTGACCTGGCCCTGGCCGGTCGGGAGGCGCGGCCGACCGCTCCGGTCCGCTCGCTGCCGCGGGCGATCGGCGACTTCACTGGCCGGCAGCAGACGATGGCCCGCCTGGTCAAGGAGGTGGAGGCGGGGGCCCGGATCCAGCTCATCGACGGCATGGCGGGCAGCGGCAAGACCACCCTCGCGGTGCATCTCGCCACCGCTCTCGCAGGCGACTACCCAGACGCCCAGCTCTACATCGACCTGCACGGGCACAGCGAGCGCACTCCGTTGACGCCGGCCGCGGCGGTCGCCACGCTGCTGCGGCAGCTCGGTGTGCCCGCCGAGAGGGTGCCTACGAGCCAGGACGACCGGTTGGCGCTCTGGCGTAGCGAGCTTGCCGGTCGGCGGGCCCTGCTGGTGCTCGACAACGCGGCGACCGCCGACCAGGTGACGCCGCTGCTGCCCAACGGCTCGCACTGCCTGATCCTGATCACCAGCCGCCGCCGGCTGGTCGGGGTGGATGAGGGACGGCCCTCGTCGCTGCCCGTGCTCGACAGCGACGAGGCGGTCGAGTTGCTCGGGCGGGTCGTCGGCGTGGCCCGGGTGACGGCGGAGCCGGTGGCGGCCACCGAGGTCGTCCGACGCTGCGGACACCTGCCGCTGGCCATCCGGCTGGCCGGTGCCCGGCTGGCACACCGACCCCACTGGCGAATCGCCGACCTGGCCGAGCGGCTGACCAGCCGACCGGATCCGTTGGCCGAGTTCGAGGTGGGCGAGCGGTCGGTCGGCCGTGCCTTCGCCCTGTCGTACGCCCAGGTGTCCCCGGTCGCGCAGCGCGCGTTCCGGTTGTTGGGCCTGCACCCCGGGGTGCGGTTCGACACCCCGGTGGCCGCCGCTCTCACCGGGCAGCCGCTTGCGAAGGCGCAGGACCTGCTCGACGAGCTGGTCGACGCGAACCTGGTCGAGGAGACGGAGCCGGGCCGCTACCGGCTGCACGACCTGGTGCGGGAGTACGCGCGGACGCTCGTCGCCGAGCCGGGGTGGGCGGGTGAACGGCGGGACGGCATCGAGGGTCTGCTCGACCATCACCTGCATGTCGCCACGGCGATTGCCCGCACGAGGGAACTCTCCTCCAGCTACAGCCTGGCGCTGCTGCCGGAGCCGGCGCGTCCCGATCTGGTCCTGCCCATCGTCGGGCAGGGCCGAGGATGGTTCGACGACAACCTGGCCGCGTTGACCGCCCTGGTCCGGCTGGCCGAGACGGAGGGCTTCCCCAGGCACTGCTGGCAGCTATCGAGGGCCTGCTGGTATGCCCAGTTCGAGGGCGGTCACCTCGACGAGTTGGTCGAAACGCACATGGTTGGGCTGCGTGTGGCCGAGGAACTTGGCGACGAGACGGCGATGGCGATGATGCTCAACTACCTCGCCTCGGCCCACTACCGGTTGGGTCGGTTCGCCGAGTCGAACCGGCTGATGGAGAGGGCCCTCGACGTCTACCGCCGGCTCGGGTTGCAGAGTGAGGTGCGTAACACCCTGGGTAACCTTGGCAACTCTTACGTCGCCAATGGCGACTATCGCCGGGGTCGGGAGTGCCTGGAGGCAGCCGCGGCGCTGGCCCGGCGGATGCAGGAGCAGGTACCACTAGCCAACAACCTGAACAATCTTGCGATGGCCCTGCTGCTGTGGGGACGGTACGACGAGGCGCTGCGCACGTGTCGGCGGCACCTGGCGCTGGCTCGCGAGCTCGGCGACCTGCGACAGATCGGCAACGCGTTGGGGCACCTGGGCATGACCCGCCACCGGTTGGGTGACGGCGAGCCGGCGCGTCGGTTGCTGCGGTTTGCTCTACGCCTCAAGCGGAAGGCCGGCAATCGGTTCGGCGAAGGGGAGTTGCTCAACGAGATCGGCGTGCTGGAACGCGTGGCCGGGCAGCCGGATCATGCTGCCGCTCTGCACCGGGAAGCGCTGGTGGCGATGGCGGACGTCGGCGACCGGGTCGGTCAGTGCGCCACCCGGAATCTGCTGGCCCGGGCGATGCTGGAGCAGGGGGACGCTGCCAGCGCGCTCGACCTGCACCGCCGGGTGCTCGACGACGCCAGCCGGCTCGGGGCCCGCAATGAGAAGGCCCGGGCGTTGGAGGGCATCGCCCGCTGCGTACGGGACACGGATCCGACGGCGGCCCGCGCGCCGCTGGAGCAGGCGCTGGCCCTGTTCCGGCAGATCGATTCGCCGGAGCGGCACGAGGTGGAACGGCTGCTCACCGAGTTGGGCTGACGGATCATCTGCGAGTCGGCCACGGGCGCGGCAGGATGGTACGCGTGACGACTCCAGAGGCGACCGGTTACCGCATCGAACGCGACTCGATGGGCGAGGTGGAGGTGCCCGCCGAGGCGCTGTGGCGGGCGCAGACCCAGCGCGCGGTGCAGAATTTCCCGATTTCCGGCCGGGGCCTGGAACCGGCCCAGATCAAGGCCCTCGCCCAGATCAAGGGCGCGGCGGCCGAGGTCAACGGCGAGCTGGGCGTGATCGACGCCAACGTGGCCGCCGCGATCGCTGCCGCCGCCGCGCACGTGGCCGACGGTGGTTACGACGACCAGTTCCCGGTGGACGTGTTCCAGACCGGCTCCGGCACCTCGTCGAACATGAACACCAACGAGGTGATCGCGACCCTGGCCAGCCGGGAGCTGGGCTCGCCGGTGCACCCGAACGACCACGTCAACGCCTCCCAGTCGAGCAACGACGTCTTCCCGTCCTCGATCCACCTGGCGGCCACGCAGTTCATCGTCGAAGACCTGCTGCCGTCGCTTGCCCACCTGGCGTCGGCGTTGGAGGCCAAGGCCGCCGAGTTCGAGACGGTGGTCAAGGCCGGGCGTACCCACCTGATGGACGCCACCCCGGTCACCCTCGGCCAGGAGTTCGGCGGGTACGCCGCCCAGGTCCGCTACGGGATCGAACGGCTGGAGGGCGCGCTGCCGCGACTGGCCGAGCTGCCGTTGGGTGGCACCGCCGTCGGCACCGGGATCAACACCCCGCTCGGCTTCGCGGCCGCCGTGATCGACAGGCTGCGCGAGTCGACCGGGTTGCCACTGAGCGAGGCGCGTAACCACTTCGAGGCGCAGGGCGCGCGGGACGCGCTGGTGGAGACCTCCGGGCAGCTGCGGACCGTGGCGATCGGCCTTTACAAGATCGCCAACGACATCCGCTGGATGGGCTCCGGCCCCCGCGCCGGTCTGCGCGAGCTGCGTATCCCGGACCTCCAGCCCGGCTCGTCGATCATGCCGGGCAAGGTCAACCCGGTGGTCGCCGAGGCGATGCGGCAGGTCTGCGCCCAGGTGATCGGCAACGACGCGACCGTCGGGTTCGCCGGCTCACAGGGCGACTTCGAGCTGAACGTGATGCTCCCGGTGATGGGCCGCAACCTGCTGGAGTCGATCCGGCTGCTCTCCGCTGTGAGCCGGCTCTTCGCCGACCGGCTTGTGGTCGGCCTGGTCGCGGACGCCGAGGTCTGCCTGGCGTACGCCGAGGGCTCACCGTCGATCGTCACTCCACTCAACCGCTACCTGGGGTACGACGAGGCCGCGTCGATCGCCAAGGAGGCGCTGGCCAAGCAGACCTCGATCCGCGAGGTGGTCATCTCCCGGGGTCACGTCGACTCCGGCAAGCTCACCGAGACCCAGCTGGACGAGACGTTGGACCTGCTCCGGATGACCCACCCCTGACCCGGCTCGCCTGCCCTGGTCAGGGTAGGTGCCGTGGTCTCGCCCAGCCGAGGAAGCGGGCGAAGAGCGCGGCGGGGTCGGGGCCGTCGTGCGGGTTGAGTCGGTACAGGTCGGCAGCGGCCTCGTGCAGGGCCATGCACAGGTAGATGCTCAACCCGATGCGGTCGTGCGCGTACTCCTGGCGCAGGGTGAGTCGGGCGACCGGGCACGGCCAGGGCGCGGCGCAGACCCGGCAGAGCCAGAGCGGGCGCGGCGGCAGGTGCGGTCGACGTGGTGTCGTCGCGCGGCCGTCCGGGGCGATCCGGGACATGCGGCGGCCTTCCTTTCGACCTGAATCGTCTGTGGCATCACCACGCCCCCGCGCGCCCCGGGCCGGGCTGCCCCAAGATCGCGCTCGATCCTGGATGTAGTGGCTTCCGCACGCCAGGACCCCACTCTTTCCACGATCGAGCACGATCTTGCGTGGGCGGCCGGGGATGCCGGCGGGGTTCGGTGGCCGAAGTGGTCGGTCGGGTGGTGGGCGTGGTCGGGTGCTGAGCGCGGCTGTGATGGTGGGCGTGGCTTGCTCTGGCCGTGGCTCGGTCCGGCTGTGGCTGTCCGGGTGGTGGGACCGCCCGGCACGGGGGAGCGGACGGTCCCGTGCGGCGCCGGCAGATCCCGGGGGACCCGGCCCGGATAAACGGCTCGACGGGGTCCTGAACAGGACGGATGATCCGGGCCATGGGTGACGATGGCGCGGCGGTGCCGGCGGGGACCGAGCGGCTGCGGTTGCGGCGGCTGACCATGGCCGACGTGGACGTGCTGGTCGAGTTGGACAGCGACCCCGAGGTGATGCGTTTTCTCACCGGGGGCGTCGCGACCCCGCTGGCCACTGTGCGCGATGAGCAGTTGCCGAGGCTGCTGGCCCAGTACGACAGGTACCCCGGGCTGGGTCGGTGGGCGGCGCACGACCGGGAGTCCGGCGAGTTCCTGGGTTGGTTCGCGTTGGACCCGTCGACGGACGGCACCGAGGCCGAGTTGGGCTATCGGCTGCGCCGCTCGACGTGGGGGCGGGGGCTGGCCACCGAGGGGTCGCGGGCGTTGGTCCGGTACGCCTTCGACACCGTCGGGGTGCGTCGGGTCTGGGCCGAGACGATGACTGTCAACGAACGTTCCCGGCGGGTGATGGTGAAGGCCGGGCTGCGCTACGTGCGGACCTTCCACCTCCAGTGGGACGACCCGATTCCGGGCACCGAGCAGGGCGAGGTGGAGTACGAGGTGCGGGCCGAGGAGTGGACGACCGTCGCTCAGGAGCGGCCGGCGGCCCGGCGGGCGCGGTAGGCGGTCACCGCGGCGCGGTTGCCGCAGCCGGCCTCGCAGAACCGCCGGGACCGGTTGCGGGACAGGTCGACGACCACGTTGTCGCAGTCCGGGTATTCGCAGATCCGCAGGCGGCTCAGCTCGCCGGTACGGACCAGGTCGGCCATCGCCATGGCGGCCTCGACCGCGATCCGGGTGGCCAGCGGCGCGTCGCGGGGAACGGCGTGCAGGTGGTACGGCTCGTCGTCGTGCTCGATGAGCTGGGGCAGCGCCTTGTGTTCCAGCAGCAGGCCGTTGACCACCGCGACGATCTCGGGTGGTTCGGCGTACCAGATGCGGCGCAGTTGGGGCCGCAGCTCCCGTACGGCGCGCAGCTCGGCCTCGGTGTGCTCGTGCCGGCCGCTGTAGGAGTGACGGACGAAGAACGCGTCCAGCGCCGCGATGTCGGGCAGCAACTCACCGTCCCGACCCGCGGTGTTGACCAGCGCCGCGGCGGCAATCAGCGAACATTCGGTGTCATGAGCGAATAGCAACTTGACTCCTGTCACGGCTTCCGCCTAGCGTCATCAGTACAAGGATAGTTTGCTCATGACACGGTGCCCATCCCGGAGGAGCGCGACATGCACTCACGATCTGTTGCCGGCGTCGGGTTGGCGCTGCTCGCCGCAGTCACCTTCGCCACCTCCGGAACATTCGCCCGTTCGCTCATCGAGGCCGGCTGGTCAGCCGAGTCCGCGGTGATCGCCCGCGTCGGCGTGGCCGCCCTGGTGCTGGCGATCCCCGCCCTGCTGTCGCTGCGGGGCAAATGGGACGTGCTGCGGAGCAACGCCACCGCCATCGGGCTGTTCGGGCTCCTCGGTGTGGGGCTGGCCCAGGTGTGCTACTTCAACGCCGTGCGCTACCTGCCGGTCGGTGTCGCGCTGCTGCTGGAATACCTGGGCATCATCCTCGTCGTGGCCTGGATGTGGCTTCGGCACGGGCAGCCGCCCCGCCGACTCACCATCGCCGGGTCGGTGGCCGCGCTGGCAGGGCTGGCGTTCGTGCTCGACCTCGCCGGCACCGCCGACTTCCACCCGGTGGGCGTGCTCTGGGGGCTGGGCGCGGCGTTCGGCCTGGCCGGATACTTCGTGCTCGCCGGCCGGGTCGACCCCCGGCTGCCCTCGGTCGCCATGGCCAGCGGCGGAATGGCCGTCGGCGCCGCCATGCTGCTCCTCATCGGGCTGACCGGCCTGCTGCCGCTGCACGCCACCTTCGGCGAGGTCACCTTCGCCGGGCAGCCCACCACCTGGTTGGTGCCCATCGCCGGGCTGTCGCTGGTGGCCGCCGTCATCGCGTACCTCGCCGGCATCGCCGGCACCCGGATCCTCGGGCCCCGCCTGTCGTCGTTCCTCGGGCTGACCGAGGTGCTCTTCGCAGTGCTGATCGCCTGGCTGCTCCTGAACGAGCTGCCCACCGGCTGGCAGCTGTTCGGCGGTGCGCTGATCGTCGCCGGCGTCGCCCTGGTACGCCTCGACGAGCTGCGCGGGTCGCCCTCGACGCCCGCGCCGACCACGCCCGAGCCCGAGCTGGCGCTCGACGGTCGGTGAGGTTTTGGGCGGTCGTTGCTCCTGATCGTCGGCGCTTGTCGGCGGTCGGTCGGTGACCTCGGCGGGCGGTGGGTTCTGCTGGCGGTGAGAGGGTGGGCGTCGTGCTGACCACTGTGGTGTTTGACGCTGACGAGACGCTGTTGGACCTGCGTCCGGCGGTCACGGGCGGGCTGGTGGCCGTCCTCGACGAGATGCGGCGACGCACAACTGCGGCGGCCGGGGTGACGCTCGCCGAACTGGAGTCGGACTGGGGCGCGGTCTTCGGCGAGCTGAGCGCCGCCCCGGTAGCGGAGATCCGGCGCGCCGCACTGGCCCGGTCGCTGGCCCGCGCCGCGCTGGTCCACCACCTGGACGAGATCGCGGACCTCTTCTTCGCCCAGCGCTTCGCTCTCACCCGACCGTTTCCGGACGTACCACCGGCGCTGGCCACGCTGCGCGGCCGGTACACGCTGGGCTTCGCCACCAACGGCAACAGCCGCGCCGAACGGTGCGGGCTCGCCGGCGAGTTCTCCTTCGAGTTGTACGCGCACGAGAACGGCCTGCCCAAGAAGCCAGCCCCGGAGTTCTACGCGGCGGTGGTCGCGGCGGCCGGGGTGCCAGCCGAGCAGATCGTGTACGTCGGCGACTCGTGGGAGCACGACGTGGTGGCGCCTCGCCGGGCCGGCCTGCGATCGGTGTGGCTGAACCGGCTCGGCCTGCCTCGCCCCCTCGGCTGCCCACCCGACGCCGAGGTTTCCAGCCTGGCCGACCTGCCGGTCGCGCTGGCGAATCTGGGTGTCGACGCGGTAGGTGTGTAGGTCGAGGCGGCCGGCGCGGGTGTCCGTGCGGCCTGTGTCCGTGCGGCGTGTGGCTGTGCGGACTGTGCCTGTGCGGCCTGTGCCTGTGCGGCCTGTGCCTGTGCGGCCGGGATGCGGCTCGAACTGGCGGGATTCACGGCCATAACGGGCGCTCAACTGGCGTAATCCTGGTCGTTGTTGTGTGATGGCTGCCACGTCCCTCAACGAGAGGATCCGATGTGGTGAGCAAGCGCTTCACCGCCCGTACGGTCGCGACCGCGGCTGTGCTGGCACTTACGGCTACGGGGTTGGGTGTGCCGGCCAACGCCGCGCCGAGCAACTCCCGGACCTTCACCGTCGTCGCCGAGGATGGCGTCGCCGCCGACACGGCCGTCGCCGCGATCCGGGCAGCTGGCGGCACTGTGGTGTCCCGGTCCGATGAGGTCGGCATGTTCCAGGTGAGCAGCGACCGGGCCGACTTCGCGGCCAGGGCGACCGCGGCACCGACGCTGATCGGCGCAGCCGAGCAGAAGGCCATCGGCCGCAAGCCGAAGCTGGACCGGGTCGAGCAGGAGCACCTGCCGGCCGCTGCCGGTGCTCCTGCCGGTGCTGCCAAGAAGGGCGCCAAGCTCGATCCGCTCGATGACAAGCTGTGGGGCCTGGAGATGATCCGGGCCGACAAGGCCCGCAAGATCGAGCCGGGCGACCGTCGGGTGACCGTCGGCGTACTGGACACCGGCGTCGACGCCAGCAACCCGGACATCGCGCCGAACTTCAACTGGTCGCTGTCGCGTAACTTCGCGCCCGACCTCACCGATGTGGACGGCCCCTGCGAGGTGCCGAGCTGCCTCGACCCGGTCGGCACCGACGACGGCGGCCACGGCACCCACGTGGCCGGCACCATCGGCGCCGCGGCCAACGGCTTCGGTCTCTCCGGCGTCGCCCCGAACGTCTCGCTGGTCGAGCTCAAGGGTGGCCAGGACTCCGGCTACTTCTTCCTCGACCCGGTCGTCAACGCCCTGGTCTACGCCGGCCGGTCCGGGATCGACGTGGTCAACATGTCGTTCTATGTCGACCCGTGGCTCTACAACTGCACCGCCAACCCGGCCGACTCGCCCGAGGACCAGGCCGAGCAGCGGGCCATCATCAAGGCGATGAAGCGGGCACTGGTCTTCGCGCACAACAAGGGCGTCACCCTCGTCGGTGCGCTCGGCAACAACAACGAGGACCTGGGCGCGCCGCGCACCGACGTCACGAGCCCCGACTACGGCGCCGACCCGTATGACCGCCCGATCGACAACGAGAGCTGCTGGGACCTCCCCACCGAGGGCCCGCACGTGATCGGCGTGTCGTCGGTCGGCCCGTCCGGCAAGAAGTCGGACTTCTCCAACTACGGCACCGAGCAGATCTCGGTTGCCGCGCCCGGTGGATTCGCGCGGGACGGCTTCGGGACTCCGACGTACAACACCCCCGGTAACCGGATCCTCTCCAGCTACCCGCTGAAGGTGCTCCAGGAGGAGCCCATCTCCGTCACCATCCCGGACCCGAAGGTGGACGCGGACGGCAACATCGATCCGCGCGTCGCCACGAGCGTGTTCAAACAGTGCAAGGCCAACGGCGAGTGCGGGTACTACACGTACCTGCAGGGCACCTCGATGGCCTCCCCGCACGCCGCCGGTGTCGCCGCGCTGATCGTCAGCCGGTACGGCAAGGCGCAGGGTCGGACTGGCTTCGGCATGTCGCCGGACCTGGTCGAGCAGCACCTCTACCGCACGGCGGCCGAGCACGCATGCCCGGAGCCGCGCCTCCAGCAGTACCGCAACGAGGGCCGGGACGAGACCTACGACGCGTACTGCGCCGGTGGGGTCAACTTCAACGGCTTCTACGGCTACGGGATCGTCGACGCCTACGCGGCGGTGAAGACCCCGCTCAAGCCGAACGCCCGCCCGTAGCGCACATCGCACTGCGGTGGCCCAACCGCCACCGTCCTCCGGGGCCCGGTCGACACCTCGTCGACCGGGCCCCGGCTCGTCCAGGCCTGTTGTCACCGGCCGCCGCCCCGCGCCACTCATGATCGACTCGGCTTCCTTGAAGGCGTGGTGTTGGTGCCTGAAGGATGGCGCGGTTTCCAGGAACCCGAGTTGATCCCGGTCATCTGGACGATCCCTGTCGCCAGCCGCGGCTGACCAGCGCGTCGCGTACCTCTCGAATCACCGCCGGGAACTCGCCGTTCAGCCGGCGGCTGGTCACGTGCAGGACCAGCCAACCCGCGGCGACCAGCTGATGCAGCCGACGGCGGTCGCGGTGCAGCTGCTCCACGTCGGAGTGCGACTTCCCGTCGTACTCCACCGCTACCCGATATTGCGGCCAGGCAAGGTCGGGGTGCAGAACAATGCCGGTGGGCAGGCGTACCGGATGTTGAACCGCTGGGCGCGGCAGCCCACCCAGCACCAACCGCACGCGTAGCTGTGACTCCGGCGGAGACTCGGCTCCGCCGTCGGCCAGGTCGAACACCCAGCGTGCTCGTCGCGCACCCGGCCGGTCAGCATTGCGGACAGCCAGGGCAGCAAGCGTCTCGCGATCGGCCAGCCCCTGACCGAGCAGCGAATCGACGATGGTGACCGCCCGGATCGGGTCGAGCCAGACAGCCGTCTCCCAGGCGGCCCGCCCGGGGTCGGATCGGGGGATCGGGAGGTCTTGCTCCCTGGGCCTGGGCGGGCTGGCCGCCGCGCACCCGTCGCCTCGATCAGCCACCACCATGCCCCCTGCTCCGACGGACACGGCGGCCGGGCGGGACAGTTGCCGTGCTGGGCGTGGTGACATTCCGCCGGTAGGTGGGCGGCCCACTCCCGTAGGTCGCGCTGCATCACGTGGACCTCCAGCGCTCGACGGTCGTCCCGCTGTCGGTCGTCGTGTGGTTGGCGCCGCGGGCTCAGACGTCTCGCTCGCCGTGAGCGGGGTGATGGCGTTGACGTGCACGCGGAGGCCACGCTGTGGGCCGATCCGCAGCGGTCGGGGCACGAGGACGTGCACATCGTCGGTAAAGCTCGCGGCGTGTTGGACGCCGTGCAGGTAGGCGGCCGACGGGCCGCCGACCACCACGCCGGGCGGTAGCCGCAGGAGGGCGGCGCGACACGCGAGGGCGTGATCACGGTCCAGGCGCGAGTCGGCGTAGATGTCGTGGCGCAACCGCACCCAGGCAGAGTTGCGCAGTTGATGTTCGGTGAGCAGGCCGTCCCGGACAGCGTCGGAGCCGCGGAAGACCTGCCAGGCCAGGGCATCGGGGCGATGCGGACGTGGGGGCATGCCGAGCAGCCTGCCGACCCCCGACTGGCCGCCGAAACCCCTGTGGACAACCCGGCCCGCGCTCGACGCTGGACCTGTGGACAACCACGAATCCGCCTGCCGATCGTGCTATGGATACGGCCAGAACGGCCGACCAATCAGGCATCGGAGCCGTCGACGGGCGGTGATCCACTCGCGTTCCTGAAAGTCGGGCGGTCACCGGCCTCGGGACACCGCGACTTCCGTGAACCCGAGTTGATCGAGCCGTGGGGGGCGGTGGGTGGCGCGCGGGGCGGTGGGGTGGGGTGCGGCGGTCGGGGTCAGCTGAGGGCGGTGGTGATGGCTCGGGCGGCGGCCAGCACCTCGGGGCCGATCGTGTCGACGTCCAGCGGGGCGAGCGCGACCACGCCGACGCTGGCCTCCAGGCCGGGTACGCCGAGCACCGGTGCGGCCACCCCGTACGCCCCGGCCTGCAACTCTCCGCTGCTACTCACCGGCTCGGCCACCCCGGCGCGACCGGCCAGGATCGCCCGGCCGGCCGCTCCCAGGTCCAGTGGATGCCGTGCCCCGGCCCGGTACGCGACGTGGAACGACGTCCAGCTCGGCTCGACCACGGCCAGGGCGACGCCCTCGCCACCTTCGACGACGGTCAGGTGCGCGGTCGCGCCGGCCTGCTCGGCGAGGCGGCGTAGCGCGGGCAGTGCACCCTCGGCGAGCAGCGGCTGGGCCCGTCGAGCCAGGTGCAGCAACCCGGCACCGAGGCGTAGCCGACCGTCTCCGTCGCGGCGCAGCATGCCGTGCCCGGTCAGCGCGCTGACCAGTCGGTAGACGGCGGCCCGGCCGATGCCGAGCCGATTCGCGGCCTCGGTGACGGTCAGACCGCCAGAGGCGTCGGCGACCAGGTGCAGCAGCCGCAACCCCCGGTCGAGCGTCTGCGACGTTTCCCCGCCCCGCCCCGCAACCGCGTCGGCCCGCCCCGAGCCAGCCTCGGTCCGCCCGAGGGCCGCGTCGGTCGGCCCGGAAGCCCGGTTGAAGGACGGGTCGGCGGGGGCGGTGGGGTTGGCTGGCGGGTCACCGGAGCCACCGGAGCGTGCGGTCGCATCCACGCCTGGCAGCGTACGACCCGGCACCGGCGGACCCGGACAGGCACGGACAGCTACCCTTGTACGGTGACGCTACGCCTGTATGACACCGCCACCCGATCGGTGCGGGACTTCGTCCCGCGGGAAGCCGGCAAGGTGGGGGTCTACCTGTGTGGTCTCACCCTTCAGGCACCGCCGCACATCGGTCACCTTCGCTCCGGCGTCAACTATGACATCCTGCGCCGCTGGCTGTTGGCCGCCGGCTACGAGGTCACCTTCATTCGCAATCTGACCGACATCGACGACAAGATCCTGGTCAAGGCGGGCGAGCAGGGTCGTCCGTTCTGGTCGATCGCGTACGCCAACGAGTTGCTGCTCGCCGAGTCGTACCGGTCGTTGAACGTGCTGGCGCCCACCTACGAGCCGCGCGCCACCGGGCACGTCCCCGAGATGCATGAGCTGATCACGAAGTTGATCGCCGACGGGCACGCGTACCCGGCGAGTGACGGCTCCGGCGACGTCTACTTCGACGTGGCGTCCTGGCCGGCGTACGGGTCGCTGTCGGGTCAGTCTCCGGACGCCATGCAGTCGGCCGGGGACGCCCCGGATCGGGGCAAGCGGGATCCGCGCGACTTCGCGCTGTGGAAGGGTGCCAAACCGGACGAGCCGGCGGACGCCTACTGGCCTTCGCCGTGGGGGCTGGGCCGTCCCGGCTGGCACATCGAGTGCTCGGCGATGTGCTGGCGCTATCTCGGCCCGGAGTTCGACATCCACGGCGGTGGCCTGGATCTGACGTTCCCGCACCACGAGAACGAGATCGCCCAGTCCCAGGCGGCCGGGTTGCCGTTCGCCCGCTACTGGGTGCACCACGGGCTGCTCAGCATCGGCGGGGCCAAGATGGGCAAGTCCGCCGGCAACGCGCTGGGCCTGGCGTACGTGGACTCGCTCGGGGTGCGGCCGGTGGAGCTGCGCTACTACTACGCCGCCGCGCACTACCGCTCGGTGATCGACTACTCCGAGGATTCGCTGCGCGACGCGGCCACCGCGTACCGGCGGATCGAGGGTTTCGTGCAGCGGGCCGCCGAGCGGGTCGGTGCCGGGCCGCTCGGTGAGCTGCCCGCCGGCTTCGTCGCGGCGATGGACGACGACCTCAACACGTCCGCCGCGCTGGCCGTGCTGCAACAGCACATTCGGGACGGCAACACCGCGCTGAGCGTCGGCGACGATGTGACCGTCCGCACCACGCTGGCCGTGGTGCGGGCAATGCTGGATATTCTCGGGATCGACCCCCTCGACCCGGCCTGGACCGGCGGCGGCCGATCGGACGATCTTCGTGCCGTGGTGGACTCCCTGATCGCGCTGGCCCTGGAGCAGCGTGCGCAGGCGCGGGGCCGCAAGGACTGGGCCGCCGCGGATGCGGTGCGTGACCAGCTCAAGCTGGCCGGCGTGGTGGTCGAGGACACCCCCCAGGGCCCCCGTTGGACTATTGGAGAGCAGGACTGATGGCCGGCAACTCGCAGCGCCGTGGCCGGCGACTGACGTCGAAGGCAGGCGCCCCCAAGGGCACCGGCGGCAAGAACAAGGACTCGTTGGCCGGGCGGGGTCGCACCCTGCCCGCGGACGAGCGGCCGTGGCACAAGGGCTACTCGGGCACCGAGAAGCTGCCCCAGCGCACCGCCTGGAAGCAGGACAAGGAGCGCCGCGCGGCGGCCGAGGAGGGGCGCGCCCCCAAGATCGGCCAGCCCGGAAGCAAGGACACCACCTGGGGTCGGGGTGGCGGTCGGGGCGTACCGGGCGGCCGGGGTGCCGCCACCGGCGGACGGGGCGGCAAGCCCACCGGGCGATCCGGCCCTCGGGTCACGCCGGGGCGCAAGTCCAACCCGTCCAAGGACACTCCGGAGCTGCTGGTCGGGCGTAACCCGGTGCTGGAGGCGCTGCGCGCCAACGTGCCGGCGACGGCGCTCTACACGGCCCAGGGCATCGACATGGACGACCGGATCAACGAAATCATCCGGACCGCCGCCGACCGGGGCATCGCCAACCTGGAGATCAGCCGCGCCGAGTTGGACCGGATGACCGGCGGGGTGCTGCACCAGGGCGTCGGCTTGCAGGTGCCGCCCTTCGCGTACCAGCCGTTCGAGGACATGGTCGCCGCTGCCCTGGAGCAGCAGGCCCCCCTGCTGGTCGCGCTGGACGGTGTCACCGACCCGCGCAACCTGGGCGCCGTGATCCGGTCGGCTGCCGCGTTCGGCGCGCAGGGTGTCTTCGTACCCGAGCGTCGTGCCGCCGGGATCACCGCGACCGCCTGGCGGACCAGTGCCGGCGCGGCCGCGCGGGTGCCGGTGGCGCAGGTGACCAACCTGACCCGGTCGCTGAAGGCGTGCCGGGACGCCGGCTTCATGGTCGTCGGCCTGGATGCCGACGGCGACACCGACCTCTACAACCTGGAGGCTGCGGTCGGTCCGCTGGTGGTGGTGGTCGGTTCCGAGGGGCGCGGTCTTTCCCGCCTGGTCGGGGAGACCTGCGACCTGACCGTCAGCATCCCGATGATCTCCGAGGTCGAGTCGCTCAACGCCAGCGTGGCAGCGGCGGTCGCCCTGGCCGAGGTCGCCCGCCGGCGCTCCGTCGAGCAGTAGCGCACGTCGAACGAAGGCCCCCTCCCGCCGAGCGCGGGAGGGGGCCTTCGTGCTCAGATCTGACGGGTCCACGCGACGAAGAGCAGAGCCCCGGCGAGCGCCATCAGCAGCACGGTCGGAAGCAACCAGAGCGGACCGCGTTCGCCGTCCAGGCGCCGGGTGAGCCGTTGGTGCACGGCGGCGATGCCGATCAGGGCGGCCAGCCCGGCGGCGGCCATCGGCAGGCCGACGAGGAAGTGCGCCAGCCACGCGCCGGCCCGGGTCGGACCACCCCAGGAATTGTCGTACGGCCCCGGGTCCACCACCCCGTAGAGCACGCCGCGCAGCACCATCAGCAGTTCGACGCCGAGGGGCAGCAGGGCAACGGCACCCACGAGCAGGCTGAGCAGGGCGTGGCCGAGCACCGCGACAGTGCCGGGCCGCCGGCCCGGCACTGTCGTCGGTGGCGTCCCGAGCAACCAGCCACGCAGGGCACGCCAGCGTGCGACGGCGGCGCCGGCACCGCCCAGCGGCGCGGTCACCAGTGTGAGTACGGCGACCGGGGCCAGCGCCGCGCAGTAGGCGAGACTGCGGCCGGCCAGGCGGAGCACCCGGTACGGCCGGGAATGCGCGGTCGGGTGGTGAGCAGCGGGCTGGGCGAGATCGGTGGGCACGACGCCTCCTCCGGTTCGGGTCGCCGTGACCGTACGAGAACGGCCAGCCTTGCCGAATCACCCCACAGAGCCACCCCCGCGCTGGCTCCACAGAGTGAAGAGCCACTCCAGGTACGACGAAGGGGCGGCCCGCCGAAGCGGACCGCCCCTGTCGGTACGGCGTTACGTCAGATCCGGCCACCGGTGGCGGCGTGGAAGACGTGGCTGCGACCGGCGACCGGCTTGACGAACACGGTGTCACCCATGTTCGGCATGTTGCGCCGGTCGGTGCGGACGACGAAGCGCTCCGAGTTGCCACCCAGCGCGGCGTGGCCGTAGACGTTGGCGTCAGAGCCGAGGTCCTCGACCAGCTCGACCACGACCGGCATGCCGCCCTCGGTCGGGCTGACCAGCTCGCAGTCCTCCGGGCGGAAGCCCACGGTGACCTTGCCGTCGCCACCCTCGGCGCGGGCCGCCTCGACCTGCTCCCGGGTCAGCGGGATCTGCAGCTCGGCGAACTCGGCGCCCCGCTCGTTCAGCGGAACGGTCTTGATGTTCATGGCGGGAGAGCCCATGAAGCCGGCGACGAACACGTTGGCCGGGGTGTCGTAGAGCGCCCGCGGAGTGTCCACCTGCTGGAGGACACCGTCGAGCAGCACCGCGACTCGGTGACCCATGGTCATGGCCTCGACCTGGTCGTGCGTGACGTAGACCGTGGTGACGCCCAGCTTGGCCTGCAGGGACGCGATCTGGGTACGGGTCTGCACGCGGAGCTTGGCGTCGAGGTTCGACAGCGGCTCGTCCATGAGGAAGACCTGCGGCTCGCGGACGATCGCCCGGCCCATCGCGACACGCTGACGCTGACCACCGGAGAGCGCCTTCGGCTTACGGCTGAGGTACTCCTCCAGCTGGAGCAGCCCGGCCGCCTCCTTGACCCGCCGGTCGATCTCCGACTTGGAGGTCTTGCGCAGCTTGAGGGCGAACGCCATGTTCTCGTACACCGTCATGTGCGGGTAGAGCGCGTAGTTCTGGAAGACCATCGCGATGTCGCGGGCCTTCGGGGGAAGGTGGGTGACGTCACGCTGGTCGATGTAGATCGAACCGGCGTCCACGTCCTCCAGGCCGGCGAGCATCCGCAGGCTGGTGGACTTACCGCAACCCGAGGGGCCGACCAGGACGAGGAACTCCCCGTCGCCGATCTCGAGGTCCAGCTCGTTGACGGCGGGACGCTCTTGGCCCGGGTAGACCCGGGACGCCTTGGAATAGGTGACCGTAGCCATGGTGAAGCGCTTCCTTTCACCGGCAGGAACGTGCCGGACGATCCGAGTGAAGGAGCAACCGGCACGTGTCCGTGCCGGTTCAGCGGACGGCGGCGCGGTCGCGGGGGCGCCCGGTCGTCGTCCGTGTCAGTGAACCGTAAACGCGTTTACCCGTGCTGCCAAGGCGGGAGGCCGCCCAGCCCATCAGGCGGGCTACGCATTCCGGTCACTCGGGCACGGTCAGACATCAATCGACGCCGTGTGAAACGAGTCAGCGTCGGGTTGTTGACGATTCCCGTGCTCGGGAGGCCTCGCCATCGGGATTACCGGACGTCAGTCGCTATGCTGACCTCGACGCACGCGCCCCTGTAGCTCAGCTGGCCAGAGCACTCGCCTTGTAAGCGAGATGTCGCCGGTTCGATCCCGGCCGGGGGCTCCAATTACATCAGGCCTTCCGAACGGCACTGCCACGAGTCGACCGGTTGACAGCAACCGGCACTGATTCCGACACGCCTCAACCGGCGGCACCAGAGGCGCGAACGGGCACGCTCTGCGCTATCTCCTGGACCCGCGGGATCGGGTGACGAGGCCAGGCTCGCGGATCAGGCCCCCGTCGACTCCGGGGCGGCGGGGGACCAGCCACCAGCCCTGCGCGGTGTCCGGCTCGTAGTGGGCGACCGCATCCTGCTCGGCCAGGTTGTTAAGCCAGCCCCGGAGCTGTTTCAGCCGGTCGGGCGGGACCGGCTCGCCAGCGCGGCGGCGGGCCTCGGTACGCAGCATGTGCAGCATGTGGTTGTGACGGTGCTCGGGCTTCACCGCCCACGGGATGAGGTTGCTGTCGCGTACGGTGCGCTTCTTCAGCCCGAGCTGGTGGCGCCAGTTGGAGATGGTTCCGTGCCCGATCCGCAGGTCGTACTTGCGCCGGTACTCGTCGATGATCCAGGAGTAGGTCTTTCCCTCGCCGAACCAGCGAATAAACTCATCCGGGTCCACAAGCTTACTTGCGGTCATGCCCACCTCTCGGAATCGAGCAGTGGGAGATGCTAGGACCAGATCAGACAGGGTTGCAAGTGCGGATCGAAATCGACGTATGCGACGTCTGCCGGAACCCCTCGTCGCAGGTGAAGACGTACACCGTCAGCGTCGGTGACCGCACCGGCATCACGGACCGCTGCGCCGCGCACTCCGAGGAGTTGGAGGCGATCCTGACTCGGAACGTCCCCTACTCAGAGGAGTTGGAGGCGCTCCTGTCGCCCGATGAGCGCCCGTTCGGGCGTCGCCGGGGTAGGCGGGGCACGCAGGTGGTGGACATGGACGAGGTCGAGAAGGCCAAGGGACAGCAATAGCCCCCGCCCTGGCGAGAGGCAGCCGGGGGCGAAACGCTACCCGGCTGGACGACGGGTGCCCGGCGGTAACCTGGGGCCGGGCAGCGAGCAAGGCGAGGCGGGCCGATGAGTCGGGCGGTGGAGGAGTCGAACCGGGCGATGCTGCGCGCCCGGGACGCGATGGACCGGGCGTACGCCGAGCCTCTGGACATTCCCGCGTTGGCCCGGATCGCGCACGTCTCGCAGGCGCACTTCATCCGTACCTTCCGGGCCACCTTCGGGGAGACCCCGCACCGCTATCTGCAACGCCGCCGGGTGGAGCGGGCGATGTCGTTGCTGGTGGAGACCGACCGGGACGTGACGGACATCTGCTACGCCGTCGGCTTCGGCAGCCTGGGCACGTTCAGCCGGACGTTCCGACAGATCGTCGGGGAGTCCCCCTCGGATTTCCGGCGTCGACGCGTCGCGCCGGCCAACGTGCCGTCGTGCTTCACCAAAGCCTGGACCCGACCCAGCAGTTTTGGATAAGCCGCAGGTCACGGTCTACCTCTAGCGTCATGGGCATGACGATGAACGCGATCAGCCGCTCCCAGATCTACGTCCTCGACCAGGACGCCGCGCTTGACTTCTACGTCAACAAGCTCGGCATGGAGGTCAACACCGACCAGGACCTCGGCTTCATGCGGTGGCTCACTGTCAACCTGCCCGGCGACCCGGAGCGCGAGATCCTGTTGGAGAAGCCGGGCCCGCCCGCGCTGGACCCGGCCACCGCCGAGCAGGTCCGGGAGCTGCTCACCAAGGGTGCCCTCGGCGGGTACCTCTTCATGACCACTGACGACGCCCGCAAGACGCACGAGGATCTTGTGGCGAAGGGCGTCGAGATCACCGACGAGCCGACTGAGCGCCCGTACGGGATCGACTTCGGCATCCGGGACCCGTTCGGCAACCGGATCCGCATCGGCCAGATGTTCCCCCGGGCGTAGGGGGCGGGCGATGAGCCAGGCTGCGGCGTTTCCCGTGGTACGACCGACCGCCGTCGGTCGGGACCGCCTGCTGTTGCTGGGCGGGGTGCTCGCTGGCCCGATCTTCGTCGGCTCGGCGATGGTGCAGGCGGCGACCCGGGACGGCTTCGACTTCCGTCGCCACCCGGTCAGCGTGTTGAGCACCGGCGAGCTGGGCTGGATCCAGATCGTCACGTTCCTGGTCACCGGGGTGCTCTGCGTGCTGGCCGCCCAAGCACTGCGCCGCCGTACCGGCGAAGGCGGCGGATCGGTCTGGCTGCCCCGACTGCTCGCGCTGTACGGCCTGGGCCTGGTCGGGGCGGCGATCTTCAGCGCCGACCCGGCCGACGGGTTCCCGGCCGGTACGCCTCGGGGCGCCGGTGAGATCAGTTGGCACGGGGGTCTGCACTTCCTGGTGGCGGCGGTCGCCTTCGTGTCGCTGATCGTGGCAACGGTGGTGGCCGCCCGTCGGGCCGCACGGCAGGGGGCGCGCGGTCGAGCCGCGTACAGCCTGGTGACCGGGATGTTCTTCGCGGTGGCCTGGGTGACGCTGATCGCCCGGCCGGCACCGGCCGTGATGGTGGCGTTCGGCCTGGCGGTGACGGCCGGCTGGCTGTGGGTGTCGATTACCTTCGCGCGGGCGGCGTCCGGTCGGGTCGACTGAGCCGACGGCCGCAGGACCGGGAGGTACGGGGTCGAACTCGTACCTCCCGGTGTGTTGAGGTGGGGGTCATGGTGACCCGGTTGCTGTACCTGACCCGACACGCCGAGCAGGATCTCTCCGAGCCGAGTGGACCGGATGCCGGCGAACCGGATACCGGCCTGTCGGAGCGCGGCCGGCGGCAGGCCACCCTGCTGGGCGAACGCCTGCGGGCCCGGCGGTTCGCCGCCGTTCACCACGGGCCGCTGCGCCGGGCCGCGCAGACCGCCGAGCTGGTCGCCAAGTCGCTGCCCGACGTTCCGGTGTACGAGACGGAGCTGGCTGGCGACCACCTCCCGCACGACACGGATCCAGCTGGCCTGCCGCCCGCGTACGTCGAATTCCTGACGCAGTTCTCGGCGGCCGAGCGGGTCGACGGGCCGCGAGTGACGGCGGACGCGGTGCGGCGGTTCGCCGGCCCGGTCGCCGAGGGGCCCGCCGGCGGCGAACCGGTCCGCGAGCTGGTCGTGACGCACAGCTTCCTGATCGCCTGGCTGGTGCGGCATGCCCTCGACGCGCCGGAGTGGCGGTGGCTGGGTATGAACTCGCACAACGCGGCGCTGACCGTCATCCGGTACAGCGCGGCCGGCCCGCCCAGTCTGATCGCCGTCAACGACGTGGCCCACCTACCGCCGGAGCTGCGGGGCACCGGCCTGCCCCCGGACTACCTGGTGTGAGTGCCGGTGGCCCGTAGCAGCAGCTTGACCAGGTCCTGTGTGACCGGCGGCGGGGGCGCCTCGGACGGGCAGTCGACGTACCCCGTCTCGATCGTGCCGACGGTGACCCGGTAGGTGAAGACGTCCGCACAGTTGGTCGGACTGGTCGTCTGGCGCGCCTCGGCGGCCAGCCGGGGGTCGGCGGCCAGAGCTGTCAGTTGACCCAGGTCGGCGGGGGCGAGCCGACCGGTACGCCGACTGCCGGCCCGGTCCACCGCGGTCCACTGACCGTCCGGCTCGACCGTCACGGCGTCACCGCGGCCGGCGAAGCCGCCGGAGCTACGTAACGTCACCCGTGCGGACGCGCCGCTGGTCTCGGCGCCGCCGGTGGTGGGGGCGGTGGTCGGAAGCGGGGTGCCGGTCGGGCCGGGAGCGGTGGTGACCGGGGGTTGACTCGGGGCGGTGGGGGTGCCGTCGGCGCTGGTGCAGCCGGTCAGGAGGGCAACCAGCAGCGCGACCGTGACGCCCGCTGTCGAGGTGGGTCTCATGGTCGTCGGACGCATGGTCCGCAGCGTCGGTTCCCTTGTCAAGAGCCTCATCCGAACGGCCACTGTCGATGGCGGGAAGTTGCCTGGGGCTTCTTTCTGGGTCATTCATAGATCAGTATGCATGCGTGACCACCCCCGTCACACTCTTCTCCTTTCAGGAGGGCACGTGAAAAGAGCTCTTGCCGCCGTCAGTTCAGTGCTGCTCACCAGCGGCCTGCTGACCGGCGTCGTCACCCCGGCGCATGCGGCCCCGCCCACCTCTCCCGCGCCGGACGCCTCCGCCGTGGCCCGAGCGGCATCCGTCCTACGAGCGAACCCCGGCGCCGTCCAGGGTTCGAGCGCCGAGTCCTACCAGGTGCACAGCACCAAGGTGGACGCCACTGGTGCCGCGCACACCCGCTACACCAGGACCTACCACGGCCTGCGGGTGTACGGCGGTGACTTCGTCATCCACACTGCGCCGAACGGCACGTACGCCGGCAGTTCGGTCGGTTTGGCCGCGCCGCTGACCCTCGCCACCTCGGCCAGGACCACCGCGGCGGCCGCGAAGAAGGCCGCCAGTGCCCGGTTCGCCGGTAAGGCCGAGGCGGTGGGCACACCGGAACTGTTCGTCGACGCCAGCTCCGGCACGGGCCGGCTGGCGTGGGAGACAGTGGTCAGCGGGTGGCAGCCCGACGGGCAGACCCCCTCCCGGCTGCACGTGATCACCGACGCCGCCACCGGCGCGACAGTCGGGTCGTACGACGAGATCGAGTCGGTGGTCGGCAGCGGCCAGGGCATCTACACCGGCACGGTCAGCATCGACACGACGCTCTCCGGCAGCACGTACCAGATGATCGATCCGTCGCACGGCAACGGCCGTACCTGCGACATGAACAACGGCACGTCGACCTGCACCACCTTCACCGACGCGGACAACGCGTGGGGCACCGGTGCCAACTCCAACCGGCAGTCCGCCGGCGTGGATGCGCACTTCGGCGCGGCGAAGACGTTCGACTACTTCAAGAACGTGCACGCCCGCAACGGCATCTTCGGCAACGGCTCCGGCGTGCCGAGCCGGGTGCACTACGGCAACAACTACGTCAACGCCTTCTGGGACGGCGCCCAGATGACCTACGGTGACGGCTCCAGCAACTCCCGCCCCCTCGTCTCGCTGGACGTGGCTGGGCACGAGATGAGCCACGGTGTCACCGAAGCGCTGGCCGGCCTGGTCTACTCCGGCGAATCCGGCGGCCTCAACGAGGCCACCAGTGACATCTTCGGCAACATGGTGGAGTTCTACGCCGCCGCACCGAGCGACCCGGGCGACTACCAGGTCGGCGAGAAGATCAACATCAACAACAACGGCACGCCGCTGCGCTACATGTACAACCCGTCGCTGGACGGCTCGTCCGACAGCTGCTGGTCCACCAGCACCAAGAACAAGGACGTGCACTACTCCTCCGGCGTGGCCAACCACTTCTTCTTCAACCTGGCCGAGGGCACCGGCGCTACCTCGTACGGCACCTCGCCGGTCTGTGGTTCCGCCCCCGCGGTGACCGGCATCGGCCGGGCCAAGGCCGAGAAGATCTGGTTCCGGGCACTCGACGTCTACTTCACCTCCAACACGGCGTACGTCAGCACCAGCAACCCGGCGAACACCGCCCGCGCCTACAGCCTGCGGGCGGCCACCGACCTGTACGGCAGCTGCTCCACCGAGTACAAGGCCGTACAGGCAGCCTGGACCGCGGTGAACGTGGCCGGCAGCGACTCCGCCTGCTCGACCGGCAACGACTTCTCGGTGTCGCTCTCGCCGACCGCCGGTTCGGTGAACCCGGGCAGCTCCGCCGCCACCACCGTGTCGACCGCCACCACCAGTGGCTCGGCGCAGACGGTGACGTTCTCCGCGTCCGGCCTGCCCAGCGGGGCGAGCGCCGCGTTCAGCCCCGCCTCGGTGACCTCGGGCGGCTCGTCCACCCTCACCATCAGCACCTCGGCGAGCACCCCGGCCGGCACGTACTCGATCACCGTCAACGGTGCCGGCGCGGTCACCCGCAGCGCCACCTACCGGCTGACCGTGAACGGCGCCGGTGGCGGTTGCACCGCGCCGGGTCAGAAGCTGGCCAACCCGGGCTTCGAATCCGGCGCGACCGGCTGGACGGCAAGCTCCGGCGTCATCACCAACTCCAGCAGCCAGGCAGCCCGCACCGGGTCGTACAAGGCATGGCTGAACGGGTACGGCAGCACCCGCACCGAGACGCTCGCCCAGTCGGTGAGCCTGGCGGCCGGCTGCGCGTCGTACGCCCTCAGCTTCTGGTTGCACATCGACTCCGCCGAGACCACCAGCAGCGTCGCCTACGACAAGCTCAACGTGCAGGTGCTCAACTCGAGCGGAACCGTTCTGGCCACCCTGGCGACCTACTCGAACCTGAACAAGGCCACCGGCTACAGCCAGAAGTCTTTCTCCCTGGCCGCATACGCCGGCCAGACCGTCAGCCTGAAGTTCACCGGAACCGAGGACTCCTCGCTCCAGACGTCCTTCGTGGTCGACGACACCGCGGTCACCGTCTCCTGACCTGACCACGAGCCCAGCGACCCGCACAGTGGTCGCTGGGCTCGCCGGTGCCGGCAATCTTGGACTGTTTCCGTTCAGCGCCGACGGAAACAGTCCAAGATTGCTTCGGGCAGTCCGCGTGGTCTGACCAGTCGCCGCGCCGTTAGTGTCGCCGCACCGGCGCGCGGCGCCGGCGGCCAGATCGGCGGCGTCGCTCCAGGTGGCGCGGGAAGGGGCGGACGTGTCGGACGCGGAGTTGACCGTCGAGGTGACCGGACCGGTCGCCACCGTTGTCATCAGCAACCCAACCCGGCGCAACGCGATGACCGCGGCCATGTGGCGTCAGCTCCCCGAACTGCTCGACCGGCTGGAGCCCGACCCCGACGTACGGGCGTTGGTGCTCACTGGCGCCGGCGACGCCTTCTGTGCGGGTGCCGACCTCGGTGACCTGGCCGAGCTGCTGGACGCCGGTGACGCCAGCATCGCGGTCGCCGCCGAGGAGCGGCTGGCCCGGTTCGCCAAGCCGACGATCGCGGCCATCCGGGGCGCCTGCGTCGGCGGTGGGGCTCAACTCGCGGTCGCCTGCGACCTGCGGATCGCCGCGGACAACTCCCGCTTCGGCGTACCGCCGGCCCGGCTCGGGCTGGTCTATCCGGCACCGACGACGCGGCGGCTGGCCCGGCTGGTCGGCCCGTCCGCCGCCAAGCATCTGCTGTTCACCGCCGAGATGATCGACGCCGAGCGCGCCCTGCGGATCGGCCTGGTCGACGAGGTGCTGTCGGCCGACCGGCTCGCGCCACGGGTGGACGAACTGACCGCGACGATCGCCCAGCGGTCGCCGTTGAGCATCGCCGCCGCGAAGGAGATCATCGAGGAGCGGGCCGAGCCCGCGCGGATCGCCTGGTGGCACCGGAAGGTGACGACGACCGGCGAGGCCCGCGAGGGGGTGGCGGCGATCGCCGAACGCCGGCAACCCCGCTTCGCCTGGCGGCCACCGACCGGCGACTGAGCGCCTCGGCTATCGCGGGTGCCATGACAACCGCAGAGCCACCCGGGCCAATGTTGAACACTGCGGGGCCCCGGGCGCGAGACAGCTGATCGCGTTTGTCGTACGACCGTCGATGGGTATCCCGGGACCAACCAGGGTCGGGGGCCTTCATGGAGATGGTGACTTCACCGCAGAGCCGCAGTCGTCGGCGGCTGATGCTCGTAGTACTGCTGTCGGTTCTGGCGGCTGCCGTCATCGTCGGCGCGGTCGTGGTCGGCCGCGACACCGGCATCCTCGACGGCGCCCCGCCGGCCTGGGCGAACACTCTCGGCGGCGTCCTGCAACTCGCCGGGCTCGCCCTGACGATCGCCACGATCGTCTGGCTGGTGCGCAGCGGCCGGTTCCGCGCCGACCGCGGGTCGTCGCTGCGGCGGCTGAGCCCGTTGGGCATCCGGAGCCTGCAGCAACAGGTCAGGCGGGGCACGCCCCAGGACGATGCGGACTTCGGACTACTCCGGGCCACCGCGCAGATGATGATCAACCAAAGCTGGTACTCGCTGATGCTGGTCGGTTTCGTGATCACCAGCTTTGGTCAGGCGCTGCTGAAGTTCACACCGCTGTTCACCGGTCTTTTCGCCGTACTGGCGGCGCTGGGCGTCGGTGCCGTCGCGTTCGCCTTTCGTGATGCCCGTCTGGCCAAGGCATTCCTCCGCGCCCATCCGGCGCCGGAAGGGCAGGAGTCGCACGACTGACGCGGCTCACCGCAGTATTCGGCAACCTCGACCACCCGACCGGCGGTGGACAAGCGTTTGGGCCGCCGCCGTCGATGGGTAGCTCCGATCCACACGGTGATCGGGGGACCACTATGGACGCGACAGCGATGACTCCGGACCGGGCCGGGCGGAAACAACGGCGACTCCGTCTGATGCTCGGGCTCGTGCTGCTGCCCGCCGTGGTCGGCGCGCTCGCGGTCGGCGTCGCGGTGGGTGGCCAGAACAGCGGCATCTTCGACGGTGACCCGCCGCGCTGGGCCGGTAATCTCGGACGCGTTCTGGTGATTCTCGGAGTCATCGTCGAGGTGGTGGCTGTCGTCTGGGTCGTACGCACCGGGCGCTACCGGGCTGCCCGACAGTCCCCGTTGCTGACCTTGAGCTGGTCGCACCGTCGGCGGCTGGCGGGGCAGGTTCGACGCGGCACACCCGAGGCCGACGAAGACCCGGCCCTCCTCGTGGAGACCGCCCGACAGCTCGCCGGCCAGCGCTGGTTCGTGGTGCTGGTCGCCGGGTTGGCGATGACGAGCGTCGGCCAGGCATTCCTGGGGTTCGCGCCGTTCTTCGCGGTGATCGGCGGGTTGCTACTGATGATCTGGGCGGTGCTGACCGTGTCGGTCCTCCGAAACGCCCGTCGGGGCGAGGCGTTCCTGCGAGACCGCCCGGATCTGAGCGGACGGTAGCCGCAAGCCGGTCCCACTCATCGCGATATTTCGATCCCGGGTAGCCGGTTCTCGGGCCGGTACGGCAGGCTGTCCGTTGTGCAGCGTGATCAGTTGCTTGCGGGCCGCTACCGGCTCCTGGAGCGCCTCGGCAGTGGCGGCATGTCGGCGGTGCACCGGGCGTACGACGAGGTGCTCGAACGGGACGTGGCGGTGAAGGTGATGGTCGCCTCGGACACCAACGCCCGACAGCGGATCCGAGGCGAGGCCAAGGCCGCGGCCCGGCTGTCGCACCCCCACGTCACAAGCGTCTACGACTACGGCGAGTCGGTGCTGGACGGTGCCCAGGTCCCGTTCGTGGTGATGGAGTTGCTCGGCGGTCACACCCTCGAACACCGGCTGGTGGTCGGGCCGTTGCCGCCGCGCGCCGGTCTGCGGGTGTGCGCCGAGGTGGCCTCGGCCCTCACCGCCGCGCATGAGCAGGGGTTGGTGCACCGCGACATCAAGCCGGGCAACGTGATGCTCACGCCGACCGGCGCAAAGGTGCTCGACTTCGGCATCGCGGCAGCCGCCGGCGCGCCGGAGATCGACTTCGAGGGGCGGTTGCTGGGCACGCCGGCGTACCTGGCGCCGGAGCGGTTGGAGGCCGGCGAGGTGCTGCCGGCCAGCGACGTGTACGCCCTCGGCCTGCTGCTGCACCGGGTGCTCACCGGCCGGTTGCCGTGGCCCGCCAAGGCGCAGAGCGGGATGCTCCGCGCGCACACGCACGTCGAGCCCGACCCGCTGCCCCCGATCGACGGCGTACCGCCCGAGGTGCACCGGCTCTACCGCTGGTGCCTGGCCGGCGATCCCGCCGACCGACCGTCGGCGGCCGACGCTGCCCGCATATTGCTCGCCGCCGCCAGCGGGACCGCCCCCGAGGCGGCTGCCGTTGCCGCTGCCTCGGCGGCAGACGTCGCCGCGACCGGCCCCGAATCGACCGGTGCCGAAACCAGAGCCGCGCCAACCGGCACCGAGCAGACCGGCACCGAGCAGACCGAGGCCGAGCCGACCGGCACCGAGCAGACCGGGGCCGGACTGACCGGCACCGAGCCGACCGAGGCCGAGAAGAGCGGCACTGGGCCGACCGGCACTGGGCCGACCGGCGATTCGGCGGTGCGGATGAGGCGCGGGCCGTGGCGTCGGGGGCGAGCCATTCTGACGGTCGGCGGAGCCGTGATCGCCGCGGTGGCGCTCGCCGGGTCGCTCGGGGACTTCAGCAATCGTCGACAGGGACAGAGCGCCGCGCCGACCGGTAGCGGTCCGGGCACCACCACGGTGGGGATGCCCCGCACCGAGGAGCCGACTGACACGGCCGATGCCGGACCGTCCGCCGTACCGCCGACCAGGAACACCGCGCCCGCTACCCGGATCAGCCCCCCGGTCGGTCCGGGCGGGACAGTGGTCCCAGGCCCGACGACCGCCACTTCTGGCCCGACCCCGACCAGGCCCGCGCCGACTCCCACCGCTGCCGCCGACGTACCCGTCGACGCGCGCGGCGGGACGGTCACCGCTCGCTGCGTGGGAAAGTCGGTCGAGGTGCTCACTGTGGTGCTTGCGCCCGATTTCCGGGTCGAGCGGTACGACCCGGGGCCGGCCAAGCAGATCGTGGTCGAGCTGACCTCCGCGGAGCACCGCAGCGAGATCCGGGTGCAGTGCCCCAGTGGTCAGCTGCAGCCGAAGGTCAAGGAACGCGCCGTCTGA
Organism: Micromonospora saelicesensis; assembly: GCF_900091575.1. Taxonomy (GTDB): domain Bacteria; phylum Actinomycetota; class Actinomycetes; order Mycobacteriales; family Micromonosporaceae; genus Micromonospora; species Micromonospora saelicesensis. Next base: position 422,062 of record NZ_FMCR01000004.1, on the reverse strand, counting down.
TCGGAGGCCGGCGGGTGCCGCGTCCGGGACGTACCCGGGACGCGGCCCCCCGTTCCCGCCGGCCGGTCCGTCACCGCCCGGCCAGCGCCGCCCAGCCCGGGTTCACCGGCTCCCGACGCAGCGGCATGCCCGCCTCCGCTGGCGTCCGGTCCCCCTTGCGCTGGTTGCAGGCGTAGCAGGCGGCGGTGGTGTTCCGCCAGGTGTTCCGGCCGCCGCGCGAGCGGGGCAGGATGTGGTCGATGGTGGAGGCCGGGCCGCCGCAGTACGCGCAGCACCGGTCGTCGCGGCGCAGCACACCGGCGCGCGACCAGGCCGGCCCGGAGTTGAACCTCCACCGGGTGACCACGAAGCGGACCAGCCGCACCACCCGGGGCATCGGGAAGACCCCGATCACCCGGTCCGGCTCGGCCTCGTGGATCTCGGCCACCCGGCGGCAGAGCATGCGGACAGCGTGTTGAACGGTGACCCGGTGCAGCGGGCCGAGGTCGGCGTTGATGACGAGGACGGCGTCCACCGGGATCTCCCTCCGTGCAGATGACGAACAAGGCGACGAGGAGCGGACAGCAAGAAGCCGCCCGGTCCGGCTGTCGGACGGGGCGGCTCAGCGCGTACGGGTACGCGTCAGTCGGGCCGGCCCGCCCAGGGACCTTCCGCTCGGTAACCGTCACCGGGCAGCGTCGACAGCACGGTGCTGACGTGCCACGTCGTCATGAGCTGCTCCCGCGGTGGTGGTTGACCTTGCGCGCTCACGGTAGGTCGACCCGGGAGACGCGAGCAACGTATTTCGATCGGCCGGCCTCGTCGGGACGCCGCTGGCGACGGGTGCGGGGAGCTGCCTTGGCCGAGACCTGGGCGGTGGTCAGCGGCCGGTTCAGCCGCAGGGCCATCCGTGCGGTGAGTTCGCTGTCCAGCAGCGGCCGGTTGACCTCACCGGCGACGGCGAGGGCGGGCCCGGAGACCGACCGCCAGATCGCGGCCAGCCCGGCGCCGAGGCCCACCAGGGCGACGGTGGCCCGGGTGGTCGGTGAGCCGGCGGCCGCGGCGGCACTCACCCCGACGACCGCGAAGAGCACCAGCAGCAGGGGTACGAGCACCGGCCAGAAGATGCCCCGGGCCGCCTGCGCCACCAGTCGCCGGTCTCGGATGATCAGGTTCCTGGCGATCACCGCGTAGTCCTCCTCGTCGAGCAGGTCGCGCGGGTGCAGGCCGCCGGTGAGCACGTCGCGCCAGAGGTCACCCTGGCCGCGCAGCGCCCGACTCAGGGTGGCGGGCGTCGGCTCGGTCGGGTCCCCGTGGCCGGCGCGGTCGACAGCGCTCGCCCAGGCGGCCAGCGAGCGGCGCACCACCGCGGCCGAGTACGGCGGCAGCACGCTGGCCAACTCGTCCAGCCATCTGCTGATCTGCACCTGCCGGCCGCCGAACTGCCGCAGCAACTGCGTGACGTCGCCGGCTCGGACGGTGTCGGCCACCGATCGGCCCAGTCGGTAGGCCAGCCCGACCCGGTGGTTGGCGGCCATCGCCCAGCGCAGCACCTCCACGTTGAGGTCGTCGAGGGCGAGCAGCAGCGGCACCGGGTCGGCGGGGTCGGGCTGGCCCAGGTCGGGGAGCAGGGCCCGGGCGGCCGACGTGTCGGGTACCGGCCCGGTGTGCCGGGTGAGGTCGGCGATCTGGGCCAGGGCGACGTCCACCCCGTCGAGGTACATCCGCATCCGACGGTGGGCGGACATCTCGGTGAGGTTGGAGAGTTTGGCCGGCGGTACGGCCGGACGGGCCTCGACGAAGGCGCGGGGCTCCGCGTGCTGTCCGTGGTGGTAGGCGTCCGCCATCCACCAACCCAGCCGGAGCGCGGTGACGATGCAGGCGCGCTCGTCGCGGATCAGCGGGTACGCGTCGTCGCGGCCGATCTCGTCGATCGACGAACCGGTCTCCGCGCCGGCGCGGTGCAGTGGTGACATCTCCCGCTGCCCTCCCGCCCGGCCGATCGACGGTTGATCATTCGAGCGTACGGCAGCGTACGGTGGCTTATGTTGTTTTTTGTCGTTTTGGCCCGATGCGACCGGCCAGCAGTCCACGCGGTCGGATCGAGCGCACCGGCTCGGCCGCGCCACCCTCCGCGCGCAGGATGTGGTTCGCGGCGATGATCCCGGTCGCCGCCGAGCGTTCCATCAACGCGCTCGGGAAGTCCGTCGCGATGCCGTCGCCGGCCAGGTAGAGGCCGTTCGCGTCGGTGCGTACCCCCGGTCGCCAGGCGTGGCTGCCCGGCGTGAACGCCGGCGCCTGCGCCTCCACCCGGGCCCGCAGCTCGCGGACCCGCAGGTCGCCGGCCTCCGGCCAGAGCGCGACCAGCTCGCGGCGCATCCGCTCGGCCAGTTCCTCGGCCGGCACGCCGGGCTCGCAGGCGTACGCGTGCAGCTCGACGACCGACCCGCCGGTCCGCTGCGCCCAGCGCCGCGGCTCGTTCTCCAGCCGGTGGTAGAGCGTCACCGAGTCCAGAGTGGGCTGGCGGGACACGCCGCTGAACACCGCCCGCTCGGCGGCCACGTCCCCGTCACACCAGTACCGCGCCACCGCGTACGGCGGGCCGGGGGTGCCGAAGGCCGGCATCCGTGCCGTCAGCTCGGGTGCCTGCTCGGCCAGGTCCGGGGAGGCCGCCACCAGCGCGGCGAGCGCCGGCGGGTCGACGGCGAGCACGACGTGACCCGCCGGATGGCTGCCGCCGTCGGTGGTCGTCACCCGCCAGCCCTCGGCGTCGCGGTGCACTCCGGTGGCGGCGCAGCTGGTCAGGACCCGGCCGCCGTGCTTCTCCACGTGCCGGGTCAGCGGCTCCCAGATCGCCGTGGCGTAGTCCTCGTCGGGGCAGTCGAAGGCCAGCCCCTCCGGGTTGCCGAGCAGATAGAAGTGGAACTGGGCGACCATCTCGGCGGCGGACATCTCCGCCTCGTGGTTGAAGAACGAGTGCGAGAAGACCTCGAACAGCATCGCCCGCGCCCGGTCCGGCAGTCGCAGCGACGCCAGCAGGTCGTCGGCTGTGGTGTCGTCCAGCTCGGCGTAGGTGCGCACCGGGTCGTAGCTGAGCAGCGGCAGCGCCGCGTCCCGGTCCATCAGTCGCAGGTCGGCCAGGCGCAGGCTGGGGCTGCGCAGCAGCAGCGCCAGCAGGTTCGCCGGCGGCGCGGGCGGCAACCTGCCGAACTCCTCGGTAGGCCACTGCTCGCTGAGAATCGGGTAGCCCGGAATGGGCTTGAGGAAGCCCAGGTCACTGTCGATCCGGCGGAGGATGGACCGCCAGTTGTAGTACTGCCGGAAGAACGCATGGAAGCCGTGCTCGTTCTGCTGGCTGCCGTCTGCGAGCGCCTCCGGCCAGGCGCCCAGTCGACCGCCGAGGGTGGGTGCCGCCTCCAGCACCGTGACCGCCACACCCCGCTCGGCCAGCACCACCGCCGCCGACATCCCGGCGATGCCGCCACCCACCACCAGCGCCGTGGTCGGTCGCGGCACCCGGTCGGCGCCACCGCCGCCCGGGTCCACCTGGTGCTGCCGTACGCCGATCAGCCGACCTACCACTTGCGACAGCGCCATGGGCTCAGTCTGCCCCACCTTGGATCAGTCGGCTGGTAAGCAACGGCGGGGACGGTCGGAGGCGGGCCAGACGTACTCCAGATCCTCCGGCACGTCGTCGCCGAACAACGGGCGGTAGTGCGTCGGGTCCTTGCGCAGCAGCGACGAGCGGTGACTCAGGTGCAGGTCGTCGCGGCCCAGCCACGGTGGCAGCTCACCGGCTCGGGCCAACTCGTCCTGGGTTCGGATCACGCCGGCCCCGCAGGCGGCGGCGAGGTCGACGGTCATCGTGGTGGCGCAGGTGTCTGCCCGCCCCGGCTCGGTCCAGACCGCGCACATGTCCAGCCCGTAGCGGACGAGCGCCTCCTCGTACCCGGCCCACATCTTCACCGCCGGGTGGTTGCGCCAGCCGTACCCGGGTCGGGTGAGTCCACGCAGCACCTGGATGGCCTCCACCCGCTGCTTGCCGAGCCGCTTCTGGTCCAGCGTGCGGGCGCTGGCCAGAAAGCCCGGGTACGGGAGGAACGTCTGCATGTCGCTGCTCTACCCGTCGCCGGAGCGGACATACCTGGTCCTGGGATGATCCGGACGGGGTCGCCCACCGTGGCCGTGCTGATTACGATCCGGGCATGGCGGAGCCGTGGCGGGACCGGGCGCGACGGGCGGTCGAGTGGAACTGGCGGCTGCGGTCCGTCGGTGATCCGCGCCCGCACTACGTGATCTGTGGCAAGGACGCGCTCGCCTACTACGTGGCCCGGGCGATGCTCGAATCCGAGCTGCCGACGGGTGGGGCCCGGGTGACCGTGGTGGTGCCGGAGCGTTACCGCAGCAACGGGCCGGACGTGGCCGGGCTGCGCGGCGTTCGCGTGGTCCGCTCGGATCGGCTGGACGTGGCCACCTTCGAGGCCGCCGGTCTGGCCGGCGCGACGGGGCTCGCCCTGTTGCACCAGGACGACGTTGGCAACCTGCACGCCGCGCTCTGCGCCCAGGCTGTCGACCAGCGGGTCCGCCAGGTGCTGCGGATGTTCAACGGCACTCTCGCCGACGGCGTACGCAAGCTGCTCAAGGCCCCGGTCGAGGTGCTCTCCGACGCCGAGATGGCCGCGCCGGCCTTCGTGGCCGCCGCGCTCAACGAGGTCGACCCGAGTTCCTTCCAGCATCGGGACAAGACGCTGCGGGTGGCGCGGCGGGCCGACGTCCGACCGCAGGACGTGGTCTGTGCGTTGGCGCACCTCAGCGAGACGCGGGGGGTGGAGCTGCTGCCGGCCGAGCAGGCCGGCGCCGACCTGGTGCTCGCCGAGGCGACCGGTCAGCCACCGGCCACCGAGGTCGCCGCCCGCCGGTTGGTCCGGGCACGTCGGCGGCGTCGTCCGGTCGCGGTGGTCCTGGGGGCGGTACGTGGCTTCGCCACCCGCAAGATCGGGATAGCGGTGATGGCGGTGCTCGCGCTGATCGCGGTGCTGGGGGCGCTGATCTCCCGGGCCGAGGACGTCTCTCCGCTGGAGGCGCTGTACCTGACGTTGGTCACCACGCTCAGCGGCGCCGACCCGGACACCACCAAGGCGGCGGACGCCCAGATCATGCAGGTGGTGCTCAACCTGGCCGGGTTGGCGCTGATCCCACTGATCACCGCCGTCGTGGTGGACGGCATCGTCAACGCCCGGCTGGCCCTGCACACCGGCCGCCTGCAACCCGCGCGGGTCGGGCACGTGGTGGTGATCGGCCTGGGCAACGTCGGCACCCGGGTGATGGCGCAGCTGCGCGAGTACGACGTCGAGGTGGTGGCGATCGACAAGGATCCGGAGCCGCGCGGCGCCGCCCTGGCCCGCCAACTGGAGGTGTCGCTGATCGTCGGCGACGCGGCGTTGCCGGAGACGCTGGTCGCCGCCTCGGTGGCCGACTGCCAGGCGCTGGTGGTGGCGTCCACCGACGACGTGGCCAACCTGGAGGCGGCGCTCGCCGCCCGCGACCTCCGCGCCGACCTGCGCGTGGTGCTTCGGCTATTCGACGGTGACTTCGCCGAACGGGTGGAGGAGACCTTCGCGCTCGGCGTGTCCCGCTCGGTCTCCTACCTGGCCGCCCCGGCCTTCATCGGGGCGCTCACCGAACGCGCCGTGATCAGCACCATCCCGGTCGACCGGCACGCGTTGCCGGTCGCCGAGGTGCCGGTCGCCGCCGGCTCCGAGTTGGACGGCCGACCACTGGGTGTGGTCAACCGGGACGGACAGGTCCGGCTGATCGCCCGCACCCCGGCGGGCGGCGCCAAGACCATCTGGTGGAAGGACCTCGATCCCCGGCAGGTGATCTTCGCCGGCGACCGGCTGACCGTCGTCGCCCGGCGGCGCGGGTTGGACTGGCTGACGCGGCAGTGCGCACCGCCCGCCTCGGCAAAGGTGACCATTCCGCAGGGACAGGTGGGTTCGGTGCCCCGGCCCGTGCCCGCCCAGTCGGGCGCCGTTGTGGCCGGGCCCGTCGCTGGCGAGGAGCCGTCTGCATCGGCGGCGTTCACCGGGTCGCTGCCCGGGTCGACCGATTGGGGGGTCGCCGCCTCGGCCCCCGACGCGACGGGGCAACCGGCGGGTCGCCCCGCGTCTACCAGCGGTAGTGATCCTCAAACCCGAACGAGCGAAGAGCAGCGACCAGAAACCGTTTGATCGCCACGCGTCCGGCTGCCCGACGAGCCGCTGGCCCTCGACGCTCCGCGCCAGGCATGTCTGGCTTTTGACTGGTATACCTCTGCGTCATAAATATGACTCAGAGGTATACCGGTCAGCGCGAACAAACCCATCGCGCGGGCTTGTCCGCAGTGCCCAGAAGCTGACCCTCCTGATCAAAAGCTCGGCGGATCGGTCAGCCGGAACCAGCCGGCAGTGGGCGACAATCCATGGCATGCGTTTCCGCATCCTGGGGCCGACCCAGGTGGTACTGGCCGACGGGCGAGAGGTCCCCGTGGGCGGTCCGCGGCTGCGCGCCCTGCTGGCGCTCCTCCTGCTCGACGCGGGCCGGGTGGTCTCCGCGGAGCGCCTGATCGACGGCCTGTACGGGGAGCATCCGCCCCGGGGTGCGGCCAACGCGCTCCAGTCTCAGGTGTCGCGGCTGCGCCAGGCCCTGCCCACCGAGTACGACCCGGTCGAGTTTCACCCGGCCGGATATCGCCTGGCAGTGGACCCCGACGACGTCGACGCGTACCGGTTTGAACGGCTCGCCGAGGCGGGGCGCCGCGCGCTCGCCGACGGCGACTGGCACCGGGCGGCGACGGTGTTGCGCGAGGCGCTGGAGCTGTGGCGTGGTCCCGCCCTGGCCGATGCCATCGGCGCAGCCGGCGCGCCCGCGCAGGCGGCCCGGCTGGACGAGCTGCGGTTGGCCGCGCTCGAGGATCGGGTCGAGGCGGACCTGGCGTTGGGTGCACAGAGCGCGCTGATCGCGGAGTTGCGGGAGCTGGTCGTCGCGCATCCCCTCCGGGAGCGCTCGCGGGGCCAGCTCATGCGTGCCCTGGCGGCACTGGGTCGGCCGGCGGAGGCGCTGGCCGAGTTCGAGGACGCCCGGCACACGCTGGCCGAGCAACTCGGCGTCGACCCATCGGCGGAGCTGGCCGCGGTCCACCTGGCGGTGCTCCGCGGTGAGGAACGCGGGTCGGCCGAGCCGGTGCTGCCGAGTCAACTCACCACCTTCGTCGGGCGCGAGGAGGAGCTCAAGCGTGTCGGCGACCTGCTCGGCGATCGCCGGCTCGTCACCCTCACCGGTCCCGGGGGCGCGGGCAAGACGCGCCTGGCGATCGAGGCCGCGGGCCGGGTCGAGGGGGAGGTCCGTTTCGTCGAGCTGGCCGGGCTGGCCGACGGGTCGGACGTTCCGCAGGCGGTGCTGAGCGCGCTCGGCCTGCGCGACGCGGGCCTGCGCGCCCCGGCCGAGTCGGGCTGGCAGACCACCGATCGGCTGGTCGAGGCGCTCGCCGAGCGGCGGCTGCTGCTGGTGCTCGACAACTGCGAGCACGTCCTCGTCGATGCGGCCCGGCTGGCGGCCCGGTTGCTGAGCGCGTGCCCGGCGTTGCGCGTCCTGGCCACCAGCCGGGAGCCGCTCGGGCTGGCCGGTGAGGCACTGTGCCCGCTGTCCGGGCTCACAGTGCCGCCGCTCGGCGCGTCAGTACTGGACGCCGACGAGTACGCGGCGGTCGGCCTCTTCGCCCAGCGGGCCGCCGACGTCGCTCCCGACTTCACCGTCACGCCGGCCAACGTCGAGATGGTGCTGCGGATCTGCCGCAGCCTGGACGGCCTGCCGTTGGCGATCGAGTTGGCCGCCGCGCGGCTGCGGGCGCTGTCCGTCGCCGAGGTGGCAGCCCGTCTCGACGACCGGTTCCGGCTGTTGTCGACGGGCAACCGGGCCGTGTCGCCGCGACACCGCACCCTCCGGGCCGTGGTCGAGTGGAGTTGGGATCTGCTCGACGACGCCGAACGGGAAGTGGCCCGACGGCTGACCGTCTTCGCGGGTGGGGCCACGCTGGAAGCGGCCGAGCGGGTCTGCGGCCTGCCCACCGCCGAGTTCGTCGACGCGCTCACCGGTCTGGTCGACAAGTCCTTCGTGGAGATGACCGGTGGCCGGTACCGGATGCTCGAAACGGTGCGGGCCTTCTGCGCCGAGCGTCTCGCCGAGGCCGGCGAGGCCGACCAGCTCCGCCGCGCGCACACCGCGTTCTTTCTGGAATTCGCCTGGACCGCCAGCGACCACCTCCGCTGCGCGGAGCAGCTGCACTGGCTGCGACGGCTCGACGCGGAGCGGGACAACCTGCACGCCGCGTTGCGCCGGGCCACCGCGGCCGGTGAGGCGTCCGACGCGGCCGGAATGGTCGCGGCCCTGTCGTTCTACTGGTGGCTGCGCGGCATGCGCGGGGAAGGGGCGCGGCTCGCCGCGGACGTCCTCGAACTGCTCGGCACCGAGGCCCCGCCGGGGCTGGGTGAGGAGTTCGCCCTCTGCGTCTACAACGCCTCGCTCTCTGGCTCCGGCCCTCTGCCGTCCCTCGGGACGCAGCGGTCCGTGATCCGCAGCCTCGACCGGCCGCCCCGACAGCCCTTCCTGCTGTACCTGTCGGGGATCTCGACGGGACCGCCGTCCGGCGGTGCCGAGGATGTCGACGAGCTGATGGGGGAGCTGCGACGGCTGGTCGGCCCGGACCCGTGGATCAACGCGCTCGGCGCGATGGGCAGCGGCTCGGCGCTGATGTGGAGCGACCAACGGGACCGGGCCAGGGCCGCGCTGGCCACCGCACTCGACGGCTTCCGCGGCACCGGGGACCGGTGGGGCACCATGATCACACTCGGTGCGCTCGGCGAACTGGCGGCCTGGCAGGGCGATCCGGAGACCGCGGGCGCCCACATGGATGAGGCCATGGGACTTGTCGAGGCGCTCGGGTCGGCCGTCGACCAGGCCGACATGCTGCGTACCCGGGGCGAGATCAGGCTGCGCGCCGGTGACCTCGCGGGGGCGCACGACGACTTCGCCGGTGCGTTGCTCCTCGCGCAGCGCAGCGGCGCGCCCGAGTTCGTGGCCAGCGCCCGGCTCGGCCTCGCCCAGGTGGCCCGGGTGCGCGGGGACCTGGCCGCCGCGAGGCGGTTCTGCGAGGAGGCGTTGACCGGCGGGCTCACCGGCTGGTACGTCGGCGAGGCCGCCCGTGCGGAGATCATTCTCGTCCTGACGGAGATCACCGAGGCGGAGAAGGCCGGTGCGCCACCGTCAGCGGGCGGTGCGTGACCGGTCAGCGCCCGGCCGCACCGTGGGGGCATGACGACATTCGAGGTGGTCGCCGAGGGTCTGGGCAAGCGGTACGGCCCGACCCGCGCGCTCGACACGTTCGACCTGACAGTGCCGCCCGGCACGGTCCACGGACTGCTGGGACCGAACGGCGCGGGCAAGACGACGGCCGTACGGATCCTCACCACGCTGCTGCGCTTCGACACGGGAAGGGCCACCGTGGCCGGGTACGACGTGCTGCGCCGGCCGGACGAGGTGCGCGCCCGGATCGGGCTGACCGGGCAGTACGCCGCGGTCGACGAGATCCTCAGCGGCCGGCAGAACCTGGAGCTGTTCGGCCGGCTGTTCCGGCTCGGCCGGCGGGAGGCCCGCCGACGCGCCGGTGAGCTGCTGGAACGGTTCGGGCTCGACGAGGCGGCGAGTCGGTCCGCCGGTGAGTACTCGGGTGGGATGCGTCGCCGACTGGACCTCGCCGCCAGCCTGATCCGCACGCCGCGCGTGCTGTTCCTGGACGAGCCGACGACCGGCCTGGACCCGCGCAGCCGCAACCAGGTGTGGGACCTGGTTCGCGGTCTCGTGGCGGACGGGACCACGGTGCTGCTCACCACGCAGTACCTGGAGGAGGCCGATCAGCTCGCCGACCGGATCTCGGTGATCGACGCCGGTCGGGTGGTGGCCGAGGGTTCACCGGACCAGCTGAAGGCGATGACCGGCGGCGACCGGATCGAGGTGGTGGTCCGGGACGCGGCCGAGCTGAGCCAGGCGGCCCGCCTCGTCGCGCCGATCTGCGGTGCGGAGCCCGAACTCGACCCGGAGGTCCGACGGCTCAGCGTGCCGGTGGTCGATCGCGTCGCCGGCCTGGTCGACGTGGTTCGCGCTCTGGACGACGCCGGGATCGCGGTCGAGGACATCGGCCTGCGGCGCGCGACGTTGGACGAGGCGTTTCTGCACCTGACCGGCCACCGGCCGGACGAGGCCCGTGAGCCCGTGGCGGCGGGACGAAAGGCGGACGTGGCATGACCACTGTGATCGCTGACGGTTGGACGATGACCAGGCGGAACATGACCCATGTGGTCCGCGCGCCGGAGGAGCTGATCCTCTACTTCTCGCTGCCGATCATGTTCGTGCTGGTCTTCGGGTACGTGTTCGGCAGCGGCATGCAGGTAGCGGGCGGTGGCAGCTACCGCGAGTTCCTGCTGCCGGGGGTCTTCGTGATGACGATGCTCTACGGGCTGGGTGCCACCGCGACGGGCGTGGCGCTCGACCTCAGCCGGGGTGTGGTCGACCGGTTCCGGTCGATGCCGATGGCCCGGTCCGCCCTGATGACCGGTCGCAGCGCCGCCGACCTGCTGCGCGCCCTGCTGGAGATGTCCACCCTCCTGGTGTGTGGCCTGCTCGTCGGGTGGCAGTGGCGACAGGGTGTCGGCAAGGCGTTGCTCGCCGTCGGTCTCCTCCTGCTGCTGCGAATCGCGATCACCTGGGTCGGGATCTACCTGGCGTTGCTGGTCCGCAACCCGGACACGGTCGGTGTGATCGTCTTTCCGGCGGCGTTCCCGTTGAGCGCGATCTCCAACGTCTTCGTGTCGCCCGAGCTGATGCCTCCGGTCATCGGGACGATCTCGGAGTGGAACCCGTTGTCGGCCACCGTGGCGGCGATCCGAGAACTGTTCGGCAACCCGGGCCTGGGTGGCGACTCCTGGCCGGCGGAGCACGCGATGCTGTTGGCGGTGCTGTGGCCGGTGCTGCTGATCGCGACGTTCGCCCCGCTGGCCGTGCGCCGTTACCAGCGGTTGAGCCGCTGACTACGGCCGGCCGCTGGGGTCAGCGGCGAGCCCGCAGCGCGTAGAAGGCGGCACCGACGGCGAGCACACCGAAGCCGGCGAGAACGCTGCCCAGTGGCAGGTTGACCGCCAGCAGCAGGCAACCGAAGAGCCCCAGACCGGCGAGCACCCGGACCGGCAACCGCCGGTCCGGGTCCCGGCCCAGGGTGAGCGCCGCCGCGTTGGTGATCGCGTAGTAGACGAGCACCGTGCAGCTGGAGAAGCCGATCGCGTCGCGTACGTCGCCGAGCAGCACCACCACGATCACCACAGCGGCGACCGCCAGTTCGGCGCGGTGCGGCACCTGGTGCACCGGGTGCACGGCGGCCAGCGCGCCGGGCAGGTCACGGCGACGGGCCATGGCGAGGGTGGTCCGACCGACCCCGGCGACCAGGGACAGCAGCACCCCGACGACCGCGATGGTGGCACCGGCGCGAACCACCCACGCCAGGCCGGGCAGCCCGGCGGCGGTCACCACGTCGACCAGGGGCGCTGCGGAATCGGCCAGCCGGTCGGCGCCGAGCACGCCGAGGGCGACCACGGCCAGCACCAGGTAGATCACGAGAACCACCCCGAGCGCCAGCGGCACCGCGCGCGGGATGGTCCGCTGCGGGTCGCGGACCTCCTCGCCCAGCGTGGCGATCCGGGCGTACCCGGCGAAGGCGAAGAACAGCAACCCGGCGGCGGTGAGCACGCCGCGCGCCGAACCGCCGGGCTCGCCGAGCCGGTCCAGATGCACCGGCCCACCGACCAGGCCGACGACCGTGACCACTGCCAGCACCCCGAGCACCAGCGCGACCAACGCCCTGGTCACGGTGGCGGTCTTGCCGATGCCACGCAGGTTCACCGCGGTCACCGCGAGCACCGCGCCGACGGCGACCAGCCGGGCCTGGCCCGGCCAGAGGTACGCCCCGACGGTCAACGCCATCGCCGCACAGCTCGCCGTCTTGCCGACCACGAAGCCCCAACCGGCCAGAAACCCGGCGAACGGCCCGAGGCGCTCCCGGCCGTAGACGTAGGTGCCGCCGGACTCCGGGTAACGGGCCGCGAGCCGCGCGGAGCTGGTCGCGTTGCAGAAGGCGACGAAGCCGGCCAGCGCCAGCGCGGGCAGCAGGCCGGCGCCGCCGGCCGCCGCCACCGCCGGGCCGAAGACCACGAAGACGCCCGCACCCAGCATCGAGCCCAACCCGATGACAACCGCATCGGGTACGCCCAGCCGCCGCGCCAGTTGATTCACGATCCAGAACCCTAGGGGTACGAGGTGAACGGCCGATCCCATCCGCGTAACCGGCCGGGGAGCGGCACGCCGTCCCAGGGTGCCCGGTGCAGCAGCCGGTCCAGGAGCAGGCCCAGCAGCAGCCCGGCCACCGAGTCGGTCAGCCAGTGCCAGCCGAGGTAGGTGGTGGTGGTGAGGACGACCAGCGGCGGCACGACGCGGATCACGGTGACGAGCCGGGCCGGCAGTTGGCGGCCGAAGCTGCGGGCCAGCGGGGCGAGCAGCATCGCGATGACCCCGTACCAGACGATCGCGTTGGCGACGTGCCCCGACGGGTAGGACTGGGCGAACCGCACCGGCAGGTCGTCGTGGAACAGCGGCAGGGTCTGCTCGGGCGTCAGGAACGGCTCCTTCACGCTGGCGCTCGGTGCCGCCCGCGCGGTCCAGATCTTGAGCGGGCCGATCGTCAGGTTGGTCAGCACGAACGCGACCACCGGAGGCAGGATCGGCCGCACCGACCGCAGCCGGACGGCCAGCAGCACGCCCAGCCCGGCGGCGATCAACGTCAGCGGAGTGCCCTGGCCGAGGAAGTTCAGCACCCGGGCGACCCAGTACGCGGCGGCCGGCCGGTGCCCGTCGGCCCAGTCGGCGATCGCCCGGTCCAATCCGAAGAGCTGGTCGGCGGCGAGCGCCACAGTCAACCCGACCAGACCGACCAGCAGGAGCGCGTCGAACCACCAGCCGGCCGGGCGGACGGGCCGTAGCCGCAGGTCACGTCGTACCGCTGTGGGTTTGAGCACGCGACCACGCTACCGGCCCGGCGCGAGCCCGGGGTGTACGGCGCTGTGGGCCCAACCACGATCAGGGGCGGATGCGGGGGGAGACCAGTCATGCTTGTGCCCGTGCGGATCACGTCTGCCCTCGTGGACCCGGCGCTGCTCGACCTGCCCTGGTCGACACCGCTGGAGGAGTGGCCTGCCCAACACCTGGTGGCGCTGCCGCAGGGCATCTCCCGGCACATCGTCCGTTTCGTCCGGTTGGGCGACTACGTGTACGCGTTCAAGGAGACCCGCGAGCGGATCGCCGAGCGGGAGTACGACCTGCTCCGGGCCCTGGAACGGATCGACTTTCCCTCGGTCGAGGCGGTGGCGGTCGTCGCCGACCGGCAGACCGAGGATGGGGAGCCGCTCGAATCGGTGCTGATCACCCGGCATCTGCAGTTCTCGCTGCCGTACCGGGCGCTCTTCTCGCACACCCTCCGGCCGGAGACGATGAGCCGACTGCTCGACGCGCTCGCCGCCCTGATCGTGCGGATGCACCTGACCGGCTTCTTCTGGGGCGACTGCTCGCTGTCGAACACGCTGTTCCGGCGGGACGCGGGCGCCTTCGCCGCCTACCTGGTGGACGCGGAGACGGGTGCCCTGCACAACAAGCTCTCCAACGGTCAGCGTGGTGAAGACCTGGAGATCGCCCGGGTGAACATCTTCGGTGAGGCGTTGGACCTGCAGGCCGCCGGCCTGCTGCACGAGTCCATCGACCCGGAGGTGGTCTGCGAGGAGGTCGTGCAGCGCTACGAGCGGCTCTGGCACGAGATCACCTATGAGCAGGCGATCGAGCGGGAGGCCCGGCACGACATCGAGGGCCGGATCCGGCGCCTCAACGAGCTGGGCTTCGACGTCGCCGAGGTGGCCATGTCGTCCATCGACGACGGGCGGTTCCTGGTTCGGCCGAAGGTCGTCGACGCCGGCTACCACACCCGGCGGCTGCTGCGGCTGACCGGGCTGGACGCCGAGGAGAACCAGGCCCGCAAGCTGCTCAACGACCTGGACGCCTACCGCGCGGAGAGCGACCTGATCGACGAGCAGCAGGCCGCGCACCGCTGGCTCACCGAGGTCTTCGAGCCGGTGGTCCGGGCCGTGCCCGCGAACCTGCGCCGCAAGCTGGAACCGCAGGAGCTGTTCGCCCAGATCATCGAGCACAAGTGGCTGCTCTCCGAGAAGGCGGGCCGGGACGTCGGGATGCGCCACGCGGTCCAGTCGTACCTGTCGGACGTGCTGGTGCACCGCCCCGACGAGCAGGCCGTCCTCGGCGTCGAGGTCCCCGCCGTCAACTGAGCTGGGCCTCCGCCTGCTCCGGTCGATGCGAGCGGCGCCGGCGGCGCCCCCGTCACTCCACCCAGGAGCCCCCGCGCAGCACCCGCACCACGTTGAGGTCGTCGTCGAGCACCACCAGGTCGGCGCGGAGGCCCACCTGGAGGGACCCGAGCCGGTCACCCAGGCCGATGGCCCGCGCCGGGGTGGTGGCCACCATCCGTGCGGCGTCGGCGATCGGGATTCCGGCGTTCACGGCGTGCCGCAGCGCGGCGTCCATGGTCAGCGTGCTGCCGGCGATCGCGCCGTCGCGGGCGAGCCGGGCCACCCCGTCGGTGACGGTGACGGCCTGGCCGCCCAACTCGTACTCGCCGTCGGGCATGCCGGCGGCGGCCATCGCGTCGGTGATCAGCGCGGCGCGGTCCGGGCCGGCGGTCGCGGTGACGAAGGTCAGCATGCCGTCGTGCAGGTGCACCCCGTCGGCGACCAGCTCGCAGATCACTGTGGGCGCGTCGAGCAGGGCCACCACCGGCCCCGGCTCACGGTGATGCACCGGCCGCATCCCGTTGAACAGGTGGGTGCCGACACTCGCGCCGGCGGCGACCGCGGCGCGGGTCTGCTCGTACGTGGCGTCGGTGTGGCCCACCGCCGCCACCACCCGCTGCGCGGTGAGCAGCTTGATCGCCTCCAGCGCGCCGTCGCGCTCCGGGGCGAGGGTGACCATCCGGATCGCGCCCCGGCCCAGCTCGATCAGCTCGGTCAGCTCGTCGGTCGACGGGTCACGCAGGTACTCCGGGTTCTGCGCGCCGCAGCGGGCGGCCGACAGGTACGGCCCCTCGAAGTGGATTCCCGCCAACACGCCCTCCTCGACCAACGGGGCGAACGCCTCGGTGGCCGTACGCATCAGTGGAAAGGGCGCGCTGACCAGGCTGGCCAGCAGCGTGGTGGTGCCGTGGGCGAGGTGGAAGTCGGCCGCCGCGCGGGCCTCGCCGGCGTCCCCGGTGGTGAAGGTGTGCCCGCCACCGCCGTGCGTGTGCATGTCCACGAAGCCGGGCAGGATCCAGTGCCCGTCGCGCACCGACGGATACTCGGCCACCGCTGTGATCCGATCACCGTCCCACTCGACGCAGCCCTGTCGGACGACTCCGGTCGGGGTCACCACTCGGCCGTTCACCCGTACGGTCATCGCTTCTCCTGATGGTCACGGACACCCACGGCGTCCAGGGCGAGCAGGGCGGCACCGAGGCAACCGGCCTCGTCGCCGAGGGCTGCCGCGACCAGTTGCGGCTCCCGGTGGAAGGTCATTCGTTCGTGCAGCGCCGCCCGCAGCGGGGTCAGCAGCAGGTCCCCGGCCTGGGCCAGGCCTCCGCCGAGCACGATCGTCGCCACGTCGAACAGCGCCTGCCCGCTGGCGAGGCCATCGGCGAGCGCCTCGACCGCCTCCTGCCAGACCTGGCCGGCGAGCTGCTCGCCGGCAGCCGCCCGCTCGGCCACCTCGGCCGCCGTCACCGGCGCGTCCGCGGTGTCGCCGGCCAGTTCGGCGTAGCGGCGGC
Source organism: Micromonospora saelicesensis (assembly GCF_900091575.1). Classification (GTDB taxonomy): domain Bacteria; phylum Actinomycetota; class Actinomycetes; order Mycobacteriales; family Micromonosporaceae; genus Micromonospora; species Micromonospora saelicesensis. The sequence goes on along the minus strand of NZ_FMCR01000004.1, from coordinate 406,086 downwards.
CGATCGCGGCGGCCGACGCCATCGCCTCCAGGCAGCCGGGACGGCCGCAGCCACAGCGCGGACCGTCGGGCCGGACCAGGATGTGGCCGATCTCCCCGGCGGCGCCGTGGGCCCCCACGGCGGCCGTGCCGTCCACGACGTGCGCGGCGGCGATGCCGGTGCCGATGGCCACGAACAGCACGTGCCCGGTGCCGCGTCCGGCGCCGAGCCGGGCCTCGGCGAGACCACCGACACGCACGTCGTGGCCGAGCGCCGTCGGCAGGCCGAGCCGCTGCACCGTCAGGTCCCGCAGGGGTACGTCCCGGAAGCCCACGTTGGCCGACCAGACCGCGACGCCGCGTGCCTCGTCCACCACCCCGGGCACGGCGATGCCGACCGCGATCGGGGTGAGCCCGTCGGCGCGGGCCTTGTCGGCCAGCCCGCCGGCCACCTCCAGGATGGTGCCGACCACGGCGGCCGGGCCGCGTGCGGCGTCGGTGGGGTGCCGTTCGGTGCGCACCACGACGCCGTCCGGTCGGACCAGGGCACACTTCATGCCGGTGCCGCCGACGTCCAGCGCAACGACCACGCGGTCGTTCACGCCAACACCACGGACCGGGTCAGGTGGCGGGGCGCGTCCGGATCGAGGCCCCGGCTGGTGGCCAGCGCGACAGCGAAGCGTTGGGCCAGGATCAGGTCGGCCATCGGATCGACCGGGGTACGGCCGGCGGACCAGCTGCCCAGCACCGTGCGCCAGCCGTGCGTGCGGCTGTGCACGAAGGCCGCGCCGGTGGCGGCCACGTCCTCGGGCAGCCCGTCGGGCAGCTCACCGAACGCCCAGACCAGCCGGCCCGCCGCCGCGACCGAGATGGGCCCGTGCCGGTAGTCCATCGCCGGGTACGCCTCGGCCCAGAAGGTGGCCGCCTCGCGGCACTTCAGCGCGGCCTCCTGGGCCAGCCCGATCGTCCACCCCCGACCGAGGAAGGTGACCTGCTCGATGGTGGCCGGGTCGATCGGCAGCGGGGATCGCACCGCCACCTCGGCGTCGGCGGCGAGCGCTGTCACCGGGTCGCCGAGCTGGGCCCGGAGCAGGGCCAGTGCGGTGGTCGCGAAGCGGGTCTGCACCACCGACCGTTCGTCGGCGAAGGGCATGGCCACTGTGGCTGCGGCCAGCTCGACCGCCGGGGACGTGGGGTCACCGACGATGACGGTGGTGGGTGTCCGTCCGCGCAGCGCGGCGAGCAGTTCCAGCACCTCGGTGGTGGTGCCGGAGCGGGTGATCGCGATCAGCCGGTCGTAGCGGCGGCCGGCGGGGAACTCGGACGCCTGGAACGCGTCGGTCTCACCCTGGCCGGCCTGCTCGCGGCGGGCCGCGTACGCCATCGCCATGAACCACGACGTGCCGCAACCGACGACGGCGACCCGTTCCCCGGGGCGCGGCAGGTCACCGCGTACGACCTCGGCCAGCCTGGCCGCCTCCCGCCAGCAGTCGGGTTGGCTCGCGATCTCCGCGTCCACGTACGCCATGGGAAACTCCTCGCAGGGCCGATCGGTGCGCAATACGGCTCGTTAGACCCGCATTTCGCGCGTTATTCTGCGCGAACGCGGGTGACCATGGCAACCGGCCGGCCGATCGCGCAGGTCAGTCTTTTGCGCCAGCCTAGTTTCGCGCACTAGTGTGCACGCAATCAATCACCGTCCGTGCAGTTGCTGGGAGGGCCCCCGCGGTGGACCGGTACGCCAGATGGAACGCCCTGCTCGAAATGCTGACCGACAACGGCCGGGTCAGCGTCGAGGCGGCAGCCGAGCGGCTGGACGTCTCCCAGGCCACCATCCGGCGTGACTTCGACCAGCTCGCGCAGCAGCAAATGATCACGAGGACCCGGGGCGGCGCGGTCGCCAACGGTGTGTCGTACGACCTGCCTCTGCGCTACAAGACGGCCAAGCACTCGGCCGAGAAGCAGCGGATCGGGGCGGCCGCCGCCGCGCTCGTCACGCCGGGCACCGTGGTCGGCTTGAACGGCGGCACCACCAGCACCGAGGTGGCGAGGGCGCTCGCCGTGCGACCGGATCTGAACACCAGCGCCGAGGGTGCCCAGCTCACCGTTGTGACAAACGCGCTGAACATCGCGAACGAGCTGCTGGTCCGATCCCGGATGAAGGTCGTGGTGGCCGGCGGCGTGGTGCGCCCGAAGTCGTTCGAGCTGGTCGGCCCGCTGGGCGGGGCGCTGCTGCGCGAGGTCACCCTGGACGTCGCCCTGCTCGGCGTGGACGCGATCGACCCGCAGCTCGGCGCCGCCGCCCACCACGAGGGGGAGGCGGCGATGAACAACCTGATGGTGGCTCGCGCCAAGCGCGTGGTGATCATCGCGGACTCGTCCAAGCTGGGGGGTCACGCCTTCGCCCGGATCTGCCCGGTCGAGCGGGTGGAGACGCTGGTGACCGACTCCGGTGCCGCGCCCGAGGTGGTGGACGCGTTCCGCGCTGCCGGCGTACAGGTCATCTGCGCCTGAGAGGTCACGCTCCGTCGATGAACTAGCCTGATCGGCGCGTCGATGCATACCGCGTATTGCGTGCTTCTGCATACCGCGTATGGTGTCGGCTGTCACGCCCACCCATCGGGGGAGGTGCAGCTTGCCAGCTGTCCTGGAGATCGAAGGTCTACGTAAGACGTACAAGAGTCGTCGACGCGGCACCCGCAACGCGCTCGACGGCTTCGACATGCGGGTCGACGCGGGGCAGGTGCACGGCTTCCTGGGTCCCAACGGGTCCGGCAAGACCACCACGCTGCGTACGCTGCTCGGCCTGATCCGACCCGACGGCGGCCGGATGGCGCTGCTCGGGCACGAGGTCCCCGACGCGCTGCCCACTGTCGCCGGCCAGGTCGGCGCGATCGTGGAGAGCCCGCAGTTCTTCCCGCACTTCACGGCCCGGGACACGCTGTCCCTGCTCGCGGGGGCGGGCGAGGTGCCGGCCGTCCGGGTCGACGAGGTGCTGGAACTCGTCGGGCTACGCGACCGGTCCGGCGAGCGGGTCAAGACGTACTCGTTGGGCATGAAGCAGCGGCTCGCCGTGGCCTCGGCCCTGCTGAAGAACCCGAAGCTGCTCATCCTCGACGAGCCGGCCAACGGCCTCGACCCGGGCGGCATCCGGGAGATGCGCACGCTGATGCGAACGCTCGCTGAGTCCGGCATGACAGTGGTGCTGTCCAGCCACATCCTCGGTGAGATCCAACTGATCTGCGACTCGGTCACCATCATCTCGCTGGGCCGACGGGTCGCATTCGGCCCGGTCGACGAGGTGCTCGCGCAGCACTCGTCCGGTGCCGTCCGGATCCGGCTGGAGGCGGTCAGTGACCTGCCGGTGGCCACCGAGGCGCTCACCCAGGCCGGGATCCGCGTCACCGGTCACCCGGACCACCTGATGCTGGCCGGCGTCGACAAGCCGGCGTCGGTGACCCGGCTGCTCGCCGAGAAGAACCTCTACGTCAGTGAGTTGGCGCCGATCGCCGTCGACCTGGAGAGCGTCTTCCTCGAACTGACCGCCACCGCGCCGGTACCCGGTCAGCACCGGCAGGTCGACGAGTCCATGAAGGTCGGTGGGACGGGTCAGCCCGGTCCCGCCGGGGGAGGGTGGGGCGCGTGAGCCTCTTTCGTACCGAGCTGCGCCGGCTCAGCAAGCGGCGTTTCACCCGCTACATGACACTGCTCGGCCTGCTGGTGCTGGCCGCGGTGGTGGTCGGGGTGTTCTTCACCAATCAGAAGATCGACGCCGGCCAGCTCGCCCGGGCCGAGCGTCAGGCCGACCAGCAGTACCAGGAGCAGGTGCGCTGGAGCGAGCAGGAGCGCGTTGCCTGTGAGCAGGCCAAGACGGCCGGCACGGCGACCGACGGCCGCTACCCGGACGACTGTTCGGTGATCACTCCGCCGCCCCGGGAGGAGATCAAGGCCGAGTGGTTCCTGCCCTCGACGTTCGACTTCAAGGAGACGTTCGACGAGACCCTGATCCCGTTCGCGGCGATCCTCGCCCTGGTCGGGTTCGTCATCGGCGCGTCCTTCGTCGGCGCCGAGTGGAGCACCGGCGGCATGATGAACCTGCTGCTCTGGCGGCCGAAGCGACTCACCGTACTGCTCACCAAGCTGGCCGCGCTGCTCACCGGCATCCTGGCCGTGACGCTTCCGGCCGCGGTGCTGTGGTTCGCCGGGTTCTGGGCGGTCGCCAACTTCCGGGGCAGCACCGAGAAGATGACCTCGGGGGTCTGGCAGTCGTTCGCGCTGACCGGTGTACGTGGCGTGGTGCTGGTGTTGGTGCTCACCACCATCGGCTTCGCCCTCGCCTCGCTCGGTCGGCACACCGCGATGGCCCTCGGTGGCGTGGTGGCCGTGATGGTGGTCGGCCAGTTCGGCCTGGGCATCCTGCTGTCCATGGCCGGCGTGCGGTTCGCCGAGGCCTGGCTGCTGCCCACGTACGCGCTGGCCTGGATGACGAAGACGGTCAAGCTGGAGGACTGGAACGCCTGCAACGCGACCTACTTCGGGGAGTGCAAGCCAGCCACGATGGACATCACCTGGCAGCAGTCCTCCGTCCTGCTCTCGGTCGGGGTGGTGGTGATCCTCGGGGCGGCGCTCTGGGCGATGCGTCGCCGCGACATCTCCTGACCTGACCGAAGTGACGCGGCGCGGCCGGCCCGGCCGTCGGGGTTCCCGGCGGTACGGACCGGCCGCGCCGCCTGCTGCGTCAGTGGTCGCCGCTGACTAGGCTGAACGACATGTCCGCCGACACCACCCCGGCCGCCCCCGAGCCGTCCATCGACGCTCGTCCGGGTGAGGCCGTGGGTGCTGCCGGGCCGACCGTCCCGAATCCCCGACCGGCGCCGCCCATCGAGACCGCCGACGAGTCGGGGCCAGCCGCCGACGAGTCGGGGCCAGCCGCCAACGAGTCGGCGCAGCCCACTGATCCCGCTGATCCCGCGGCGGGGCTGACCGAGCGGGAGCGGGCCATCCTCGCCTTCGAGCAGCAGTGGTGGCGGCACGCCGGCGCCAAGGAGCAGGCCGTGCGGGACACCTTCGGGATCTCGTCGACCCGGTACTACCAGCTGCTCAACGGCCTGCTGGACAATCCGGCAGCCCTCGCCGCCGACCCCGTGCTGATCAGCCGACTCCGCCGGTTGCGCTCGTCGCGCGCCCGTAACCGCCGCCGCTGACCGAACGCCCCGCGCCCGTAGCCGCCGCCGCTGACCGAACACCCCGCGATCTTGCACTTCCTGTAGCCGTTTCGCGCCTTTGGCACGTCTTTGTCGGGGCACAAAGTGCAAGATCGGCCGGCGGTCGTTCGCCCGCCGACCGCCTGGCCAGCCGCATGCCGGCTGGCCAGGCGGGTAGGCGAGAGGCGTTCCGGGGTCGCACGCGGCCTCGGGCCCAGGAAGGGAGCGGGGTATGACGGCAACGAACCAGAGCGGCAGAGGTCAGCAGGCCCGCCAGGAGGCTTCGCGCGTCGGCCAGCAGGCCGCGCAGGCCGGGGGTCAGGTCGCCCACACCGCAGCTGAGCAGGGCGGGCAGGTGGCCGCAGAGGCGCGGCGACAGGCCCAGCAGTTGACCGGCGAGGCGACTGGGCAGCTGCGGGATCAGGCGCAGACGCAGCAGCGGCGGGCCGCTGCGGGCCTGCGCGACCTGGGTCAGAACCTCAGTTCGATGGCCGAACGGGACGGCGATTCCGGACTGGCCGGTCAAGCGGTACGCAAGGCGGCCGACGCCGCCCAGCAGGCAGCCGGTTGGCTCGACGAGCGCGAACCCGGCGAGGTGCTCGACGAGGTTCGCACGTACGCGCGGCGCCATCCGACGACGTTCCTCGCGGGTGCGGCGGTGGCCGGGCTGCTGGTCGGGAGGCTCACCCGTGGCCTGACCGCGCCGGCCTCGGGCAACGGTCAGGGCGCAAGCGCGTCCGGTGCTCCGTCACCCGCGCAGGGCGCACCGGCGGACGTCGGTCAGCAGCCGTACGTGGGGACGGCGCGGCCGCAGAACGTCTCGCCCGCCGGTGAACAAGCGCGGGACCTGCCCGGCGGGGTGGCCCCGTGAGCGCCCCGGAGAAGGAACGGACCCAGGCTTCCGTCGGCGAGTTGATCGGCGACGTGACCCGGGACATGTCCACTCTGGTGCGCAAGGAGGTCGAGCTGGCCAAGGCCGAGCTGCGCGAGGAGGTCAGTCAGGCGGGTAAGGCCGGCGGTATGTTCGGCGGCGCCGGGCTGGCCGGGTTCCTGGCGGTGCTCTTCGTGTCGTACGCCCTCTGGTGGGGGCTGTCCAACACGATGGACCAGGGATGGGCGGCGCTGATCGTCGCGGTCATCTGGGCCGCAGTGGCCGGTGGTCTCTTCATCAACGCCCGGACCCAGCTGAAGCGGGCTCGTGCGGTTCTGCCCCGGACGAAGCAGACTGCCCGGGAGCTGCCGGACGCCCTGCGGGGTCGGTGAAACAGTCGGGAGGGAACAGGTCATGTCCAGTGATCCGGATCAAATCCGGCGGGAGATCGAGACCACCCGCAACGAGTTGAGCAGTGACGTCGACGCGCTGACCGACAAGGTCAACCCGCGTCGGATCGCCGGTGACCGCGTCGGGCAGGCCCGCGGGGCGTTCACCCGAGCGAAGGAGAAGATGATGGGCAGCTCGAGTCACATGGGGCAAGAGGCCACCCAGCGAATGTCGCACGCGGCCGGTTCGGTTCGTGACGAAACCCGTTCGCTCGGGCAGCACCCCCGCGAGCAGGCTCAGGGCAACCCGATGGCCGCCGGCCTGGTCGCCTTCGGAGTCGGTCTGCTGGCCGCCTCCCTGATCCCGCCGAGTGGACGTGAGCGGCAACTCGCCGGACGCGCGCGGGGCATGGTGAGCGAGCACTCCGGTGAGCTGCGCGAGCAGGCGAGCCAGGTTGGCCATCAGATGCAGGACAACCTGCGGGAGCCTGCACAGCAGGCGGCGCAGTCGGTCCGCTCCAGCGCCCAGCAGGGCGTGTCCGCGGTTCGCGACCAGGGCCGTTCGGCCGCCGGTCAGGTGCAGGGAGAGACGCATGCGGCCGTCGACGACCTTCGACAGCGCTGACCCGATCGGTGTGCCGGGGCCGGCGCCGGTGATGCGGGTACGCTCCGCGTCCGCGCCGGCCCCGGACCGGCCGGTCAACGAGGACCTGGTCTTCCGGTTCGGCCCGCTGGTCGGTGTCCTGGACGGCGCGACGGTGCCGGACGGCTTCGACACCGGCTGCGTGCACGGGCCCGAGTGGTACGTCCGGCACCTGGCGGCCCGGATCGGCGTCGCCGAGGCCGTGCGCCCGGCCGCCCGGCTGACCAGCAACCTGGCCGCGGCCATCCTCGCCGTACGCGCCGACCACGGCGGGCAGTGCGACCTCGACCATCCGGGCACCCCGTCCAGCACGGTCTGCCTCCTGCGGGACTGCGGCGACCAGGTGGACTACCTGGTGCTCTGCGACAGCCCGCTGGTCCTCGACGCCGGTGGGCAGGTCAGCGTGGTCACCGACAACCGGTTGGACGCGGCGATGGCGGAGCTGCGGGAGACCGTGGCCGTCGTGCCGGGCGGCGCGGCGGACCCGGTCACCCGGTTCCGGCACGCGGTGAGCGTCCAGCGGGAGCGGATGAACCGCACCCACGGCTACTGGGTGGCGGCCTCCGACCCGGACGCGGCCTTCCACGCGGTCACCGGGACCGCGCCCCGGCGCGGTCCGGGGGCGCTACGGCGGGCGGCACTGCTCAGTGACGGCGCGTCCAGCGCGGTGGAGCAGTTCGCGCTGACCGACTGGGCCGGTCTGCTGGACCTGCTGAGCGCCGACGGTCCGGGCGCGTTGATCGACCGGGTGCGGGACGCCGAGCGCGACCATCCCGATCGGCTGCGCCGACACAAGTCCACCGACGACGCTTCGGTGGTGTTCTGCGAGTTCGGGTAGGCGTTCTGGTCCACTGACACCCGGTCGGGTGACAACAGAGCGTGATGTGGAACACCCGAGCCGCCCGACCGGCCGGTACCGCTGTCCGGACCGCCAGTGGATGGCCAATGGGGTGGACTTCGGCCGATGAGGGCGGCAGACTGCGGCACGTGGCGGGTGCGGTCCGGCTGGAGCCGGTGGACGAACGGAACCTGGAGCCGTTGCTCTCCGTAGCGGCTGCGGAGGCAGAGCCGGGTGATGTGATGCCCCCGGTCGAGGCACCCGCCGGCTGGTCGCTCGCCCGTCGCGAGGCGTTCCGCGAATTCCACCGGGCAAGCTTCGGCGGGCTGGACGGCCCGACCGGTTCGCAGATGTACGCCATCCTCGTCGGCGGCGAGGTGATGGGCATGGTCCGGATGACGCGCTGTGACGAGCCGCGCACGGTGGAGACCGGGATGTGGCTCGGCCGCTCCGCACGCGGGCAGGGAATCGGCGCGGCCGCCCTACGGGAGCTGCTGAACGCCGCCGCGCTGGCGGGCATGCGGGCCGTGGTTGCCGAGACGACCCCGGACAACATCGGCGCGGTCGCCGTGTTGCAGAAGTGTGGCGCGAAACTGCGCGAGGACGGCGGCAAGGTGCGCGCCGAAATCTGCCTCGATTCGACGCCGCCCGCTCTCTGAATACTGTTTGGGCTTTTCGCCTTTCCTCGCAATCTCCCTGCTCATGACCGACTGAAAGTCCGGTCTGGGTATTCCGGTGCCGCCTTTCCGGATCTCTTTCAGCGGCGTTCGACGGAAATTGTCGTAGCGGTTTCGACATAACGTCGCCGGGTACTGCCGCCCGGGTCCGCAGAGGTGGACGCCTGATTGAAGGCACGGTTCGCGCTATTCCCCGGTACCCCTTCTTTGGTCCCGACCGGGCAGGCGTCCGGACCCTCCGGGAGCGAAGGAGACCTGATGAAGAACGGAACACGAATCGGTCTGGCGGTGAGCTTCGGCTACCTGCTGGGCCGTCGCCGCAAACTGCGTACCGCGCTCACCCTGGCCGCTGCGGTTGCCGCGGGCCGGGCCAGCCGGGACCCCGGCGGGCTGCTGAAGCGGGGCGGCGCGGCACTTCAGTCTTCCCCCCAACTGAGCAACCTGAGCCGGCTCGGTGTGCCGTTGGTCAACGCCGGCCGGGCGGCCGCGACTGCGGCGGCCGGCAGCGGGGTCGACGCGCTCACGGGTCGCCTGCGCGGCTCCGCTGATGCCCTGCGTCGGCGCTCCGGCGACCAGCGCGGCGACGACAAGGGCCGCGACGCGGCGAACGACCGGTCCGCGACGAACGATCAGGACGCGACGAACGACCAGGACAGCACGGCGGCCGGGCAGCGGCGGGGGAGGTGACCATGCCGGGGAACACCAACGCGGGCGGCCTTGGCGACAAGGTCCGTGGCCAGTTGGCCGACGAGGTGCGCAACCTCGCCGGAGCGATCGGCGATCGTGCGGTGAGCGTGGTGACCGAGCGGATCACCGGCGCGACCGGGCGCCTCAGCGAGTACGCGCGCCAGGGCGGCGGCCCCGGTCTGATCGCCGCCGCAACCGGCGCGCAGAAGCTGGCTGAGGGCGGGTCGCCGGTGAAAGCGATGCTGCACGCCGGGGTGGCCGGCGGTAAGGAGAAGGTGATGTCGGCTCTCGGCCGCACGGGCGGCGGTAAGGGCGGCGGCAAGAAGAAGAAGGTCACCAACATCGTCGAGACGATCGAGGTCGGTGTGCCGGTACGGGCCGCGTACAACCAGTGGACGCAGTTCGGCGACTTCCCGAGCTTCATGAAGAAGGTCGAGAACGTCGACACCGACTCGGACGAGAAGCTGACCTGGAAGGCGCAGGTCTTCTGGTCGCATCGGACGTGGGAGTCGACCATCGTCCGCCAGGTGCCGGACAAGCTCATCCACTGGCGGTCGAAGGGCGAGAAGGGCTCGGTCGACGGCACCGTCAGCTTCCACGAGGTCACCCCGGACCTGACCCGCATCCTGGTGGTGCTGGAGTACCACCCGCAAGGGCTCTTCGAGCACACCGGCAACCTGTGGCGCGCCCAGGGCCGGCGGGTGCGGCTGGAGTTGAAGCACTTCGTCCGGCACGTCATGACCGAGGTGGCGCTCGACCCGGACCAGGTCGAGGGCTGGCGCGGCGAGATCCGTGACTCGCAGGTGGTCAAGGACCACGAGACGGGCCTGCGCGAGGAGCGGGAACAGGAGCAGCGAAGCGGGGCGCCCGCCGGCCCCGAGGACGACGAGTTCGCTGAGGGCGAGCCGGCCGAGGAAGAACCGCGCCGCCGGCCTGGCGGACGACTGCGCCAGCGTCCGCGACGGCGGCCGGTCGAGCCGGAGTACGAGGAGGAGTACGAAGCGTACGAGGACGGCTACGACGAGGGGTACGCGGACGAACCCGACGAGGAGCCTCCGCCGCCGCCCCGACGTCGTGCGCCGGAGCGGGCCCGCCGGCCTCAGCCCCGCGAGGAGCCGCAGCGACCCCGTCCGCCTGTCCGCCGTGGACCCGAGCCGCCGCGCCGGCCCGTGGTGCGCCGCCGCCGCGAGGAGGACGAGTGACGCTGGCCGCCGGCGATGCCGCCGCCGGGGGAGCCCTGGAACGTGTGGGCTCCGCCGGCGGGCTCGCCGACGTGGTGGAGACGGTGCTCGACAAGGGCGTGGTGATCGACGCGCAGGTGACGGTCGGGGTCGTCGGTATCCCCCTGGTGGAGATCAACGCCCGGGTGGTGGTGGCGAGCATCGAGACGTACCTGCGGTTCGCCGAGGCGGTCGACCGGCTCGACCTCGACCCGGGCGATGGGTTGGGCGAAGGGCTGGGTGGTCTCGTCGGTGGCGTCACCGGCGCGGTTCGGGACGTGACCGGTTCCGTTCGGGACGTCACCGGCTCGGTCAGGGACGCCACCGGCAGTGTGCGGGACCTCGGGAGGGGCTGACATGGCAGGGGAGACGGGACTCTTCGTCTACGGGCTGGTGCCGGCGGACGTGGAGGCGACGCCCGACGCCGCCGGGGTCGGTGAGCCGCCCGGCGAGGTGACTGTGGTCCGGCACGGCGACCTCGCGGCTCTGGTCAGCGAGGTGCCGTTGGACACGCCGCTGGGCCGGTCGGCCGACCTTCGGGCGTACCAGGAACTGCTGGACGGGACAGCGGTCGTGGCGCCGGTCCTGCCGGTGCGGTTCGGCACCGTGGTCACCGGCCCGGACGCGGTGCTCGACCTGCTGCGACCACACCACGACCGGTTCGCCGCCGCGCTCGCCGAGTTGGAGGGCACTGTGCAGTACGTCGTGCAGGGCCGTTTCGAGGAGCCGGCGTTGCTGCGCGCCATCCTCGACGAGAACCCGGCCGCCGCCCGGCTCGCCGAGCAGGTGCGTGGCCGGACCGAGGCGGCCAGCCGGGAGCCCCGGATCCGGCTCGGGGAGCTGATCAGCCAGGCGGTGGAGCTGCGCCGCGAGACGGAGAACCGGCGGCTGCTCGACACGACCGCCGAGTACGTCGTCTCCACGCAGCTGCGCCCGCCCAGCCACGAGATGGACGCGGCCCACGTGGCACTTCTGGTGGACACCAACCAGGAGGACTCCCTGGTCGACGTGCTGGAGGAGTACGCGCGGGATCGCCGGGGCCTGCTGCGGATGCGGCTGCTCGGGCCGCTCGCCCCGTACGACTTCGTCGATGCGCACCAGCTGGCGGGCTGACCGATGGACCTGCTCTGGGCGCTGCTGACCTTGCCGTACGCGCCGGTGCGCGGGCTGACCGCGGTGGTCGGGGTGGTGGCCCGGGAAGCGGAGGCACGACAGCGGAACCCGGTGAACATCCGGCGCGAGCTGGAGGCGTTGGACGCGGCCGAGGCAGCCGGCGAGCTCAGCGCCGAGGAACGCGACCGGGCCGAGCAGCGGGTGCTGGACCGGCTCACCGGGGGTGTGGGCCAGGCCGCTGAGCGGCCACGTCCGCGCCGGCAGCGCCCGGCCCGCCAGGAAGGAGTGCGCCATGACCGACGGCGACCGCGCCCGACGACGTGATCCGACCGCCGACGGTTACTCCGACGAGGAGTACGTCGAACCGGTGTCGGCGGCCGAGGCTGCCCAGGCGGGGCTGCGGCAGCTCGTCGAGCTGACCGGTCGCGAGCCTTCGGTGACCACGTCGCTGGAGGCCACCGAGGACGGCTGGCTGATCGGGGTGGAGGTGGTGGAGGCACGCCGGATCCCCAACTCCATCGACCTGCTCGGGCTGTACGAGGTGGAGCTGGACCTCGAGGGGAACCTGCTCGGCTATCGGCGGCTGCGGCGCTACCAGCGCGGGAAGAGTGAGGTGGATTGAGATGACCGCTGCGCAGCCGCCGCCGGTGGTGCAGAACTCCGGCCAGGTCCTGCCGGCCGGCCACGAGCCGGCGAACCTGGGCGACATCCTGGAGCGGGTGCTCGACCGGGGCATCGTGATCGCCGGGGACATCCGGGTGAGCCTGCTCGACATCGAGCTGCTGACGTTGAAGCTGCGACTGGTCATCGCCTCGGTCGACACCGCACGTCAGATCGGCATCGACTGGTGGGAGCACGACCCGTGGCTCAGCTCGCGAGCCCGTCCGCCGGTGGAGCTGGGACCGCGTGACCCTGCGCAGGTCGAGGTGGAGCGACGGTCCCGAGCGCTACGTCGCGACCCCGAAGTGGAGGAGTGGGATGGGTTCGACGGCTGAGGTGACCACCGAACGGCCTGCCCCGGTCGCCGGGGCCTGGCTGCACGGCGTGGTTCGGGACATCGAGCCGGCGACGTTGGCGATGATCGTCGGAATGGACGGTGGGCCGGTCCGCGCGGTGCCCGCCGCTGGGCTGATCGCCGTGGTCAGCGCTGCCCCGCTGGACGAGTACGGCGAGGAGTCGCTGCGCCGCAACCTGGAGGACCTGGTCTGGTTGGAGCGCGCGGCTCGGGCGCACCATGCCGTGGTCGAGACGTTGGCTCGCCAGGGGCCGGTGGTGCCGGCCCGGCTCGCCACAGTGCACAGCGGCGACGACGGGGTGGCCGCGTCTCTCGCCGCCCGGCGCGCCGAACTGGTCGCCACCCTGGACCGGCTGACCGGGCGCGGCGAGTGGGGCGTGAAGGGTTACCTGGTTCCGGGTGCCACCCGCGTGAACGCCGAAGCGACGAGCGCCGGCGGGGTGGGGACTGCGTATCTGCGTCGCAGACGCGCCCAGTTGACCGCCCGGGAGGAACACCAGCAGGTGGCGAGCGTCGCCGCGGACGCGGTGCACGCCGCCCTCTGCGAGGTTGCCGTGGCGGGCCGCCGGCACGCTCCACAGGACCGGAGGCTCTCGGGTGCGCCCACGCCGATGGTGCTCAACGGGGCGTACCTGGTCGATGTCTCGGCGTTGTCCCGCTTTACCGACCTGCTCGGACAGTTGGGTGGCCGGCACCTGGGGGTCCGGCTGGAGTTGACCGGCCCGTGGCCGGCGTACTCCTTCGTGGCGGATCGGCCGGACCTCGACGGCGCCGTCGGGGAGTCGCGGTGACAGCCACCCTCGCGCCGAACAGCGCGGACGACTCGCTGGCCTACCGGCCGGTTGCCCTCGTCGACCTGCTCGACCGGGTGCTCGCCACCGGGGTGGTGATCAGCGGCGACATCACGCTGTCCATCGCCGACGTCGACCTGGTCCGGATCTCGCTGCGCGCGTTGGTCGCCTCGGTCGGCGCGTTGGCCTCGCCGGAGAACACCTGATGACCGGGCGGGACGAGGCCGGGGACCTGGTCGCTGCGCTGGGCGCCCAGTCGTGGCTGCCGCCCCGGGTCACCCCGCTGGACCGTCGGATCGCGGTGGACCGTGACTCGGTCGAGCGAGGCCTGGCCAGCCTGGTGCTCACCGTCGTCGAGCTGCTGCGGCAACTGATGGAACGGCAGGCTCTACGCCGGGTCGATCTCGGTGACCTCTCCGAGGAGCAGGTCGAGCGCATCGGGGTGACGCTGATGGCGCTGGAGGAGCAGATGACGGGGCTGCGGGAGCACTTCGGCCTGGCCCCGGAGGACCTGAACCTGGACCTCGGCCCACTTGGCCCGCTGCTCCCCACCGACTGACCGTGCCCGCACCGGACAGCCGGCGGCAACCCCTGCGAGGGGTCGCCGCCGACCGCCTGGGTCAGGCCGGCAGCCGAACGATGTCGTAGTCGGTGCTCGGCGTCGACTCCACGTCGAACCTGCCGTTGACCACGTACAACGCCGAGCCGAGCAGGTCGCCGGTGGCCGGCGAACGTAGCTGCGGGCCGGTGATCTCCCGCTGCACCACCCCGGCGGTGTACGCGGCGTTCATCCGGACCACCGCGATGACGTTGGTCAGGTTCCGGATCACATAGAGGGTGCGACCGCGCAGCACCAGTCCGTCGGCCCGTTCCACCGAGTAGCCCCCGAGGTCGACGAGGCGGCTGCCGCCGGTACGCGGGTCGACGCGTACGAGCTGACCGGTCAGCATCTGCGCGACCAGCAGATCGCCGTCCGGCAGTGCCACGATCCCGTTGTGGTAGACGTCCGGAGTGGCGGCCGGACCGCTGAGCTGCAGCACCCGGAAGGCGGTGGGGGCCGGAAGGCGACCACCCGGGCCCAGGGGCACCACGTACAGCACCTGCCGCGCGGAGTCGGTGAAGTAGACCGCTCGCTGGGTGATCACGAGGTCGTTGACGTAGCTGCCCGGCACATCGGTGAACTGGTAGTGGGCCAGCTTGCTGCCGGTCTCCGCGTCGTACACGCTCGCGCCCCCGCCGGAGAAGTCGGCGGTCCAGAGCCGGCCCTGCGCGTCGAGCTTGAGGCCCGCCTTGTCGGTGCCGGGTGTGCCGGGGATCAGCACCGAGCCGCGCCCGGTGCGTAAGTCACCCCGCCACACGGCGCCGTCAAGAATGGACCCCACGAAGACGGTGGTGCCGTGACCGATCGTCAGTCCTTCCGGAGTGAACCCGTTCGGCAGGGCGATCCGGGCGGGGAACGGCCTCGCCGGATGAGCCGCCGCCGGTGCACCGACCGAGACCACTGTCGCCGCCGCCACGAGGGGGACGATGAGAAGAGAGAGCAGCTTGCGCAAGGAACACCACCTGACGTCGCAGTGGATGACTCCACTGGGGAATGTGACGCCTTAGGAACGTCCTGGGCGCGACGAAAGGTTGTGCTGGTCTGATCATTTCCGGTCGGCGGCGTACGCGGCCAGGCCGGCGACCTGGGCCGGGTCCAGCGACGGTCGTACCCGGGCCCGTGCGGTCGCCACGTGCTCAGCGGTGACCGTTGCGGCGGCGAGCGACTCACGCATCGCGGCCAGCGCCGCCTCGCGGATCAGCGCCGCACAGTCAGCGGCGGAGAAGCCGGTCAGCTCGTCGCCGAGGGCTGGCAGGTCGACGTCCGGTGCCAGCGGCACCTGCCGGGACGCGGCCCGCAGGATCTCCGCTCGGGCGGGCCCGTCGGGCGGCGGCACGTAGACCAGCCGCTCCAACCTGCCCGGCCGCAGCAGCGCCGGGTCGACCAGGTCCGGCCGGTTCGTCGCACCGACCACCACCACGTTGCGCAGCGTCTCCACCCCGTCCAGTTCGGTGAGCAGGGCGGCGACCACCCGATCCGTGGTGCCCCCGTCGGTGGCCTGGCCGCGTACCGGCGCCAGCGCGTCCACCTCGTCCAGGAAGATCAGCGTGGGGGCCGCCTCCCGGGCCCGACGGAACAGCTCGCGGACCGCGCGTTCGCTCTCACCGACCCACTTGGAGAGCAGTTCGGCCCCCTTGACCGACAGCACGTTGGCCCGCCCCGACCCGGCCAGTGCGGTGACCAGGTAGGTCTTGCCGCAGCCCGGTGGCCCGTAGAGCAGCACGCCCCGCGGCGGCTGCACGCCGAGCCGGGCGAAGGTGTCCGGGTAGGTCAGCGGCCACAGCACCGACTCGGTCAGCGTCTGCTTGACCTCGTCCAGGCCGCCCACGTCGTCCAGGGTCACCGAGGCCAGATCCAGGGTGGACGCCGCCATCGTGGTCGGCCGGACCACCTCCCGGGCGGCGGTGAAGTCGGTCATCGACACCGTCGGCGTCTCGGCGGACTTCTGCCGCAGCGCCGCGCGTACCCCGGCCTCCCGGACCAGCGCGGCCAGGTCCGCCGCGACGAACCCGGGGGTACGCGCGGCCACCTCGTCCAGCCGGACGTCGTCGGCCAGCGGCACCTGCCGGGTCAGCACGGTGAGCTGTTCGCGGCGCAGCGCCTGATCCGGGAGCGGGACGCTGATCCGCAGCGACAGCAGGTCGGGGGCGCGCAGTGCCGGTTCGACCGCCTCCGGCCGGCCGGTGGTGCAGACCACGGCGACGCCGGCGTGGATGCTCTCCGCGAGCACCTGACGGAACACCGTCGCCACCGGAGGGGGATCGTCCGCGGGGGCGAGCGCCTCGACGTCGGTGACCAGCAGTACCGCCGGCCCTTCGGCCCGGGCCGCCGATGCCGCGGCGCGCAACCGCTCGGCGGCGGCCTGGCTGGCCAGCGCGGCCACCTCCGGTGCCCAGAGCTGGTGAACGCGGGCACCGACCCGGGCGGCCACGGCCCGGACCAGCGCCGACTTCCCCGAGCCCGCCGGGCCGACGAGCAACACCCCCAACGAGATGGTGGTGCCGAGCCGGCCCAGCACCTCCCGGTGGTGGAAGCCGAGGTCCAGCAGCTCGGTCAGCTCCTCGGCCTGGGCCCGCAGCCCGGGCAGCTCGTCCACGTCGGGTGCGTCCTCAGCCGGAACGGCGTCGGCGCTCGGACCTGGCCGGGTCGACGCGGCACCGACCGGGGCGGGCCCTCCGTGGGTCGTCGCACCGTCCTCCCAGGCGACCGATGTGCCCATGGTGACCAGCGCGCCGGAGGCCGGCTCGACACTGACCACGCTGAGCAGGGTGCTGGTCCAGGCGAAACCGACGGTGTTGGCGAGGCTGCGTCGCGCAGCCTCGACCAGGCTGCGGACCGAGGCGTCCGGCAGCACGTCCTGCGGCAGCAGCGACACGTCGTCCCCGGCGGTGAGCACCTTGCCCAGCAGGGCGAGCCGGAGCATCTCCGGGCTGACCGCCGCGACGACCCCCACCGGCCCGGCCAGGACGACCCGGCTCGCAGAGACCAACGGCACCGGGCTCACCCGCACCTGACCGCCGTCGCGCAGACCCAGGTTGCCCAACGTCAGGTCGTCGGCATACAGCAGGGCGCTGCTCGCGCCCGGCCCGGCCGCCGCCGCGATCCCGGCCGTCTCCCGGCGGCCGACAAGGCGGACCGGGTCGCCGGGGCGCAGCCCCAGCGCTGTCAGCGCCTCCGGGTGCAGGCGCACGATGCCCCGTCGGGCATCCAGCGCCGCCGGCCGCAGGCTCGCCGTCAAGGTCAGGTCGGGTTGCGCCACTGCCCGACCGTAGCCGCCGGCAGCCAGCCCCGCCGGTCAGCGCCGCGGATCCAGCTCGTCCAACAGCGTCGGGTCGCGCCGGATCAGCTCGGCCAACCGGGCCGCCGGGTCCGGGGCCAACCCGTCCGGACCGGGTGCCCAGGCGGGCACCGTCCGGCCGGAGAGCGGCCAGGCCGGCGGGGGTTCCACCGGCGTCGGCGGGGGAACCGGTCCGACCGTGACGGCAGGCCCGTTCCAGGAGACCCGCATCGGGTACGTCCGCCCGGCGTGCTCCACCTGCACGGTCACCGCCAGCCCGGGGTAGGCCCCGACGACCTGGCGGACCGCCTCGGCCACCTCTTCGACCGGCCCCCATCCGGCCACCTCGCTCGGGGCCTCCACCCCCGCGTGCCGGCCCGACCGGGCGTTGCGGGTGTCGCCGCCGAGGCCGGGCGGGCTCGACGGTGCGGTGGTGTCGTCACGGTCGGCGGCCCGACGGCGCGACGCCTCCTCACGTCGGGCCAGCCGGGCCAGCGTCTCGTCCAGGTCGCCCCTCACCAGATCACCTCTTCCCGCCACGGCCGGAGCTGGTCGGCTCAGGCCCTCCTGTCCCGGGTAGCGCGGTCCAGCGCGCGGTCCAGGACGACCAGTAGTGCGTCCCGCACCGAGAGCCGGTCGCGGGCATCGAACTGCACCAGGGGTACATGATCACCGATGGCCAGCGCCCACCGGATCTCGCCGAGTTCCAGGGCCAGCCGCCCGTCGAAGGCGTTGACCCCGACGACGAACGGCAGCCCGGCCCGCTCGAAGAAGTCGATGGCCGGGAAACAGTCGTCCAGCCGGGCGCTGTCCACCACCACCAGCGCGCCGAGCGCTCCCCGGGCCAGGTCGTCCCACATGAAGCCGAACCGGGTCTGCCCCGGCGTGCCGAACAGGTAGAGCTTCAGGCTGCGGTCGATCGTCACGCAGCCGAAATCCATCGCCACCGTGGTGGTGGTCTTGGTGGACCGGGCACCCGGGTCGTCCACGCCAATCCCGGCGGTGGTCATCTCGGCCTCGGTGGTCAGGGGCGCGATCTCGGAGATCGCACCCACGGTGGTGGTCTTGCCCACCCCGAACCCACCGGCCACCAGGATCTTGACCGGGATCGGCGGTGCGGCCGGCTTACCGGGCGAAGGGACCGACGCCGCACCGGACGAGGGCCGGTACGGAGGCGGTGCGGTCGGCGGTGGGCCCGCCCGCCCGACTATCGGCCCGGTGCCCGAGGACATGCCGTAACGGGCGGCGGCGCTGTTCGCGGCGACCCCGCCGAGCGGGGCGACCGGCCATTCAGGAGATCGCACGGAGTCCATCAATCACTCGCAGGATGAGATCGGGGTCGACAGCGTCGTCGGTGTCGGTCACGTGCACGTCCAGGTGCCCGGCGGCGCGTAGGTCGCCGACCAGGACCCGCGTCACGCCGAAGTGCAGTCGGGCGCGGGCCGAGATCTCGGCCACCGAGATCGGCTCGGCGCAGAGCGCGATGATGGTCTGAAGTTCCGGTGCCAGCAGGGCGCCGGGTGAGCCGGCCCACCAGCCGCTGTCCACGCGGACGGTCACCTGGGTCTCCAGCCCGATCGCCGGGTCGGCACCCGCGACCCGCCCGGAGGTGAGCACGAACGGACGGGGACCGGCCGGTTGGTCCCCGTCCGGCTCCGGCTCGGGCAGCGCCGGTGTCGCCGCCGCGCCCACCCCGGTCGGGGGTGACGTGCGCAGGTACGGGCGGATCCGAACCCTCGGGTCCGGATCCGGATCCTCGCCGGCGACGTCGGGGGTCACTGCTGAACGGCGTTCTTCAATTCGACGATCAGCCGCGGGGTCAGGGCGCCACCGGCCCGCCCGGCGAAGAGCGTCATCTCGTACGCGACGGTGCCCAGGTTCGCCGAACGGTCGGCGACCACCCCGAGCACGGAACCGCTGCTGATCGCGCTGATCAGCAGGTAGCCGTCGGCCATGTCGACGATCACCCGGTTCAGGCCGCCGAGGGCGTACCAACTGGCGGCCCCACCGGCGAGGCTGGTCATTCCGGACACGACGGCGGCCAACCGCTCCGCGTTGGACCGATCCTTGATCGCGGACATGGCCATCAGCAGACCGTCCGAGGAGACCGCGATCGCCTCCAGGACCCCGGCGGTGCTGGAGGTGAAGGAGTCCAGCAGCCAGTTGAACGTACGGGCCTCCGGGCTCAGGTCCCCGTTGGCGCTGGGCTGACTCTGGTCGACATTGTCGTGCAGGAAGGGGCTGGTCACCGTGATGATCCTTCTTCGTTCCGGTGGTCGGGGCTGACTTCGCGGAGAGCGCGGGCGACGCCCGCCTCGAACTCGCTGATGAGGTCGCGGACCTCGGCCGGGTCACCGAGGTGGGTGCTGGGCGGTTGGCAGACCGGGGTGGCGGTGAGGTTCGCTCCCGGCACCCGTCGACTCAACCGGGGCCGCTCCGGTGCGGCATCGGTCGAGCCACCACCACGCGGCACCGTGGGGCCGGCGCCTCCCGGGGTGCTGGGCAGGTCGACGGTCGTGCCCAAGTCCACCACGGCCGCCCCGGCGCTGGCCGTCGGGTCGCTGGCCGTCCGCGCCGTCGTGCCGTCCAGGCCCGGCGCCACGTGCAGCTCTGCGCGGCGTACACCGGCTTGGAAGGCCTCGACCAGCGCGCGGGCGGCGGCGGGGTCCGCGCCGGTGGCGTCCACCGGCCGGGTCGTCGGGGCGGTGGCGTGCAGCGTCGCCCCGGGAACCCGCTGCCGCACCCGTGACCCGCCCGGCTTGCCCACCGGTTCGGGGCTCTGGGGTTCGGGAACGGCCTGCTCCGGCTGGCCCCGACCGAACGCGTTCCAGGAAGGGCCGGCGTCCAGGCTGAGGGTGGCCCGGCTCAGCAGATCCGAGTCGAAGCGGGCCGGCGCGGCGACGGCCAGCGCGCTGGGCCGCGCTTCGTGCTCGGGGTTGGGCGTCGCCGTCGTACGCCGGTCCCGATCCGGCACCGCGGCGCGGGCCACTGTGGCCCCGGCGCGGTCGGCGCGGCGCAGCACCAGCGACGTCGACGGGATCTCCAGCTGTGCGGTCACCCCTCCGCCGCCGGTGGCCGCCAGGGCGACCTGCCAGCCGTGCCGACGGGCCAACCGGCCCACCACGAAGAGACCGAGCACCTCGGTCGGGGCGAGGTCGAGCCGTTCCCGGCGGGTCAACCGGGCGTTCTCCTCAGCCAGGCGTTGCTCGCTCATGCCGATGCCGTGGTCCACCACTGTGAGCCGTGCGCCGATACCGGACGTCTCGGCGGCCACCAGCACCCGGGTGTGCGGCGGGGAGAAGACTGTGGCGTTCTCCATCAGCTCGGCCAGCGCCAGGACGAGGTCACCGACCACCGCCGGCGCGGCCGAGACACCCGCTGGCACCTGCACCTCCACCCGGGTGTAGTCCTCGATCTCACCGAGCGCCAACCGGACCACGTCGGCCAGCGGCACCGGCGCGGTGTGCGCGTCGGCCCCGGCCGAGCCGGAGAGCACCACGAGGCTGCCGGCGTTGCGCCGCAACCGGCTGGAGATGTGGTCGAGTCGGTACAGGTGCTCCAGGCGGCCCGGGTCGGCCTCCTGCTGCTCCAGCCGGTCGATCAGCGCGATCTGCCGACCCACCAGGTTCTGGGTACGCCGTCCGACGTGGCCGAACATCTGCGCCACGTTGCGCCGGCCGGCGACCTGCCGCTCGACCAGTTGCGCCGCGGTGTTCTGCACCCGGTCGAAGGCCCGCGCCAGGTCGCCGATCTCGTCGTTGGCGCGGATGTCCACCGGCTCCAGCCGGACCGCTTGGGGTCTCTCCGCCTCGTCGTCGGTGACCCGGACCAGCTCCGCCTCGGCGACCCGGGCGACCCGGTCGGCCGAGCGGGTGAGTCGGGTCAGCGGTCGGGCCACCGTCCGCGCCACCGCCACGCTGAGCAGCACCACCAGCGTCAGGATCAACGCGGCCGCGGCACCGACCAGGTACGCGGCGGTCAGCGCGCGCTGCTGCTCGGCCGTCACCTCGGCGAGCACGTCGGCGATCAGCTTCTTCTCGACGAACTGGCCGAGCCGGATCATCGTGCGGACGGCCGGGAACAGCGCCTCGATCGTCACATCGCTGACCGCGGCCGCCGGATCGCGGGCGCTTCTGACCAGGAAGTCGGGTTGGGTACGCGCGGCCACGGCGGCGTCGTTGAGCTGGGCCACCTTGAGCTGCTCGGGCGTGATCAGGCTGCGGAAGCGCGAGTTGTCGACCATGAGCGCGGCGATGCACGCCACGTACCCGGCGGTGGTGTCCGGGGTGCCGATCGCCTTGACCAACAGGCTCAGGGTGGCGCAGGTGCCCAGGCCCTCGTCGGCGCGGAGCAGCCCGTCGAGGGCGAGCACCTGACGGCCCGGCAACGTGTCGGTGTCCACCCCGACCACCAGCCGCAGCGACTCGATGATCCCCTTGTTGACCGGGCCGAAGGCGTCCATCACCTGACCCGGTTTGGCGGCCCCGGCCAGGACGGCCGTGCGCAGCTCGACGAGGCTGGACACGCCGTCGAGGGCGCGGTCGACCTCGTCGGTCAGCGCGTCGCTCCGCGCCGCCCGCAGGTCGGCCACCCGGTCGTCCACGTCGGCGGACTTACGGACCAGCTCACTGCGTTCGACCCGGCCGAGCAGGAAGCCGACGGAGAGGATGCGTTCCTGCTGGAGGTCCTGGACCAGGCTGCCGACCCGGCTGGCGAGCCGGACCCGTTCGGCGGTGTCGCCGGCCCGCTGTGCCGCGGTGACCCGGTCGAGCATCACCGGCACGGCCAGGCCGACCATGCTGAGCAGCGGAATCACCACGAGCAGCGCGAGCTTGCCGCGGATCCGGAGCCTACCGAGCAGCATCGAATGCCCCCCACTGTGCGGTCTCCGGGTCACGGGCCGCGCCGACCGGTTGCAGCGCGCGCGGCTCGTCGGCCGGCGGTTGCCACGGGTCACGCTGCGGCGGGGTGTCGGGACTTTCCGCGTGGGTCGCGGCCAGGGCGGCCCGCCGTTGTGCCCGGCGACCGGCGGCGACCAGCAACGCGGCGAGCCAGCCCAACAGCAGGACGGCGACGACACCCGCCCCGGCGGTCAGCCAGCGGTCCCGGTCGAGCCGGTCGATGCGCTCGGCCAGCACCGCGTCCAGTTCGGTGAGGATGACCGGCTGAAGTTGGCGGGCAGAGCGGTGCGAGTTGAGCGCCGCGGCACTCAACTGGCCCGGGTTGACCACGCCGGTGTCCTTGCCCGGCACGGAGTACGCGGCAAGCGCCTCCACCGAACGCTGGTAGGTGTCCAGCGGGGTCAGCACGTTGGCACCGAGGTCGGTGCTCTCCGAACCGTCCACGGCCGAGCGAAGGTTGTCGACGAGATCGGCGGCGGGGGCCAGGGCGGACACCCGCAGGCCGGTCAGCTCCAGCAGGCCGCGTGGCTGCTCGGCGGCCGGCCGGCGGGAGACCAGCGTGGCCAGGTCGGCCAGCCGGCCGGCGGCCACCACCGCCTCGGGCAGTTCCTCGCCGGCGCTGTCCTGGAGGAAGAAGGAGTCGGCCTCGGGGTCGCGGACCAGCCCGGAGCTCTCCCGCACTTTCCGGTGCAGGGCCAGCAGCAGGTCGGAGACCTCGCCGTAAGCGGTGTAGGCGGCCTCGGGGTCGGTGGCGCTGCGGCCGCGCAGCGCCTCCAGCTTGGCCCGTACGCCGGCCCAGCGTTCCTGGCTGAGCAGCTCCCCGCCGATGCGGGCGTCCACCTCGGCGGCCTTTTCGACCGCCCCGTTCAACGCCTCCCGGGCGACGGGGCGACCGTTGACCGCGTTGGACTGGGCCTCCACGAGGGCGTCGGTGACCGCCGCCAGCGCGGTGAGGTACTGCACGCCGAGCCGTTCCCGGGCGGCGAGGTCCCGGTCGTCGGTGACCTGCCGCCAGTTCGACGTGACGAGCAGGCCCAGCGGTGCCAGCAGCGCTCCGATGAGCAGCAGGGGCAGCAGCCGGCCCAGCGTGGACGGCCGTCGACGGGCCCGCGGCGCGGGGACTGTCATGTGTGTCTCCTCCGGCGTGGGGCGCTGATCGGCGCGGCGTCGGGCTGGCCGACAAGTCCCGTGCACCGGACCGGAAAACTAATCGAACCCCCGCCTGGGCAGACCCACCTCGGTTAGTCAGGTTCGCGTCACTTCGAGCCATGTCACCATTTGTCCGCGTTACCGGCACGCTCTGTGTCAGCTGTGGGTGTGACATGGAGGGATCGAGGTGGATATCCGCGGAAGATCGGAATTCACGGGATCCGAACTCAACTCACTGTGCCGCGTCGATCGGTGCGCGCTCGCACCCCACTGCGCACCGATCGGGGCAACCGGACGGACGTACGGCGGATCTCAGCCAACGCTCAGGCTGTGGGCCGTACCGTGTGCCGCATGACATCGCCGTCGCCGGCCGCGTGGTTCCGGCGTGCCCTTCCCACCCGCCGCCGGGCGATCGCCGCCGCAGTGGTCGTCGTGCTGTTGGCCGCCGCCGTGACCTGGGCGGTGTGGCCACAGGGGCCGGGCGTACGCACCGAGAGCGCGATGCTCACCGTCCGCTCCGGACCGTCCGGTGACCAACCGGTGAACCTGGACACCACCCTCTACCTGCCGGACGACGCCTCGTCCGGTCGGAAGGTGCCGGCGGTGCTGCTGGCGCACGGGTTCGGCGGCACGAAGGAGTCGGTGCGCTCCGACGCGGAGGAGTTCGCCGGGCGCGGCTACGCGGTGCTCACCTGGACTGCGCGGGGCTTCGGCCGCAGCGGCGGTGAGATCCACCTGGACAACCCGGACTACGAGGTACGCGACGCCGAGCGGCTGCTGGACTGGCTGGCCGCGCGGCCGGAGGTGCGCACCGACGCCGCCGGCGACCCGAAGGTCGGTGTGGTCGGCGGCTCGTACGGCGGTGGGTTGGCGTTGCTGTTGGCCGCCCAGGACCGTCGGGTCGACGCGATCGTGCCCATGATCACGTGGAACGACCTGTCCCGCGCGTTCCTGCCGGAGAGCACCGGCGGAGCGCCGACCGAGGGTGTGTTCAAGAAGGGCTGGGCCGGCCTCTTCTTCGGCGGCGGCGGCAACGTGGGCTCCGGCCCGGCCGGGCTCTCCGGCGCGACCGCCGCCCAGCCGCAGGGCGCACCGGCGTCGGCCGGCCCGCCCAGCCCCGGGCCGGGTGCCGGCCCCGGCACCGGCCCCGGTGGCGCCCCGGCCGGTGCCGCCGACCCGTCCTGCGGCCGGTTCGCCGCCGACGTCTGCGCCGCGTACCTCCGGATCGCCACCACCGGTCGCGCCGACCAGGCCGCCGTGGACCTGCTGCGCCGCTCCAGCCCGGCCGGTGTGCTGGACCGGATCAAGGCCCCCACCCTGCTGGTGCAGGGCGAGGCGGACACCCTCTTCCCGCTCGGTGAGGCGGACGCGAACGCGCGCGGCATCGCCGCCACCGGCACCCCGGTACGGGTCGCCTGGTTCACCGGCGGGCACGACGGTGGCAGTGGTCCCCGCTCGGACTCCGACCGGGTGAAGTTCCTGACCGTCCAGTGGCTCGACCACTACGTCAAGGGCGAGGGCGACGCGCCCGGCGACGACTTCACCTGGTCGCGGATCGCCGGCTTCGACGCGCTCGACCGGGGTCTCGTCGCCACCGGTTTCCGCCGCGCCGACTACCCCGGCCTCACCGGCAACGCCCGCCGGGAGGTGACGGTCGCCGGCCCGGCACAGCCGATCGCGAACCCGCCGAACGGCAACCCGGCCGCCATCTCCTCGATCCCGTTCGCCGGCGGGCTCGCCTCGCTGCTGGACGGCGTGGCCGGTGACGTGCCCGGCCAGCACGCCCAGTTCGAGTCCACCCCGCTGACCGAGGCCGTGGACGTGGCCGGTGCGCCCACCGTCAGCCTGCGGGCCGCGTCGCCGACCGGCGAGGCGGTGCTCTTCGTCAAGCTCTACGACGTCGACCCGGACGGCGCGGCCACCCTGCCGAACGGCCTGGTCGCCCCGATCCGGCTCACCGGCCTGCCGCAGCAGGTGCAGGACGCCCGCCCGGTCACGGTGACGCTGCCCGGGATCGTCCGCCGGGTGGAGGCCGGGCACCGGCTGCGGCTCGTGGTGGCCACCTCCGACCAGGCGTACACCACGCCCGCCGCGCCGACCGTCTACACGGTGGCCGCGGACGGTGCGGTCAGCCTGCCCACTGTCAGCGGTGAGCCGATCCCCACCGCGGCGACGATCTGGCGCTGGGTGCTCGCCGGCCTGCTCGCCGCCATCGTGATCGGGCTCGTCGTGGTCGTCGCCCTGGTCCGCCGCCGGCACCGCCGCCAGGACCGGTCGGTGCACCCGGAGTACGCGGACACCCCGTTGGCCGTGCGCGCGCTGCGCAAGGAGTACGCGGACGGTTTCGTCGCCGTGTCGAACGTGGACTTCGAGGTGCACCCCGGTCAGGTCGTGGGTCTGCTCGGCCCGAACGGTGCCGGCAAGACCACCACCCTGCGGGTGCTGATGGGGCTGACCCAGCCGACCGCCGGGGAGATCTACGTCTTCGGTCGTCGGCTGGTGCCCGGCTCGCCGGTGCTGTCCCGGATCGGGGCGCTGGTGGAGGGGCCGGGCTTCCTGCCGCACCTGTCGGGTCTGGACAACCTGAAGGCGTACTGGCGGGCCACCGGGCGGCCGTGGGAGGACGCACAGTTCGACGCGGCGCTGGAGATCGCCGGGTTGGGTGACTCGGTGCACCGGAGGATCAAGAACTACAGCCACGGGATGCGCCAGCGGCTCGCCATCGCCCAGGCCATGCTCGGTCTCCCCGAACTGCTGGTGTTGGACGAGCCGACCGACGGGCTCGACCCGCCGCAGATCGCCGAGATGCGCCGGGTGCTCCAGCGGTACGCCACGGACGGCCGGGCGGTGCTGGTCTCCAGCCACCTGCTGGCAGAGGTGGAGCAGACGTGCACGCACGCGGTGGTGGTGAACAAGGGCCGGATCGTGGCGTCCGGGCCGGTGGAGGAGATCGTGGGCGAGTCGCCGAGCGTGCTCTTCGACGTCACCGACCCGGTGGCGGCGCGGGCGGTGCTGGACCGGCTGCACGGGGTCCGCGTGTTGCCGGAGAGCGACGGCCAACTGGTGGTCGACACCAACGGCACGGCCCGCAGCGAGGTGGTGGCGGAGCTGGTGCGCGCCGGCATCGGGGTGGACCGGGTGGTGCCTCGGCGGCGCCTGGAGGACGCGTTCCTCGCCCTGGTGGGCGAGAACTCTCGGGGAAGCGGTGACCGGTGATGGTTGTTACTGACGCGGGTGAGGCCCGTGGCTACCGGCCGTCGGCCACCATGCCGTTCGTGGCGGAGTTCCGTCGGCAGGCGTCCCGGCGGCGGACCCAGTTGGCGCTCGGGTTCATGGTGTTGCTGCCGCTGATCATCCTGATCGCGTTCCAGTTCGACTCGGGCGGCGACGACGACAACGGTCGCAACGAGTTCGCCAGCCTGGTCGAACTGGCCACCTCGGGCGGGCTCAACTTCACCCTGTTCTCGATCTTCGTGTCGGCGTCGTTCCTGCTGGTGGTGGTCGTCGCGCTGTTCTGCGGCGACACGGTGGCCAGCGAGGCGAGCTGGGGCAGCCTGCGGTATCTGCTGGCGATCCCGGTACCCCGGGCGCGGTTGTTGACGGTGAAGCTGGTGGTCGCGCTCGCGTACTCGGCATTGGCACTGCTGCTGTTGGCCGGCACCGCGTTGCTGGCCGGCACCCTGCGCTATGGCTGGTCGCCGCTGCGCAGCACTGTCGCCGCCGAGTTGGAGCCCACCGAGGGGTTGCTCCGGTTGCTGGCCGTGCTGGGCTACCTGGCGGTCGTACTGCTGGTGGTGGCCGGCCTGGCGTTCCTGCTGTCGGTGATCACGGACGCCGCGCTGGGCGCGGTGGGTGGTGCGGTTCTGCTCTGGATCCTGTCCAGCATCCTGGACCAGATCACCGCCCTGGGCGCGCTGCGCGACTTCCTGCCCACCCACTTCAGCACCGCCTGGCTGGGGCTGCTGTCGACTCCGGTGCAGACCGACGATGTGGTGCGCGGCTGCATCTCGGCGATCAGCTACGCGACGCTGTTCTGGGGGTTGGCGTTCTGGCGCTTCACCCGCAAGGACATCACGTCCTAGCGGGTCGGCTCACAGCCGGCTGTCGGGCGGGCTCACCGACGACGGCGCCGCGCTCGGCGCCGGCGGCGGGGCCGGCCGGGTCGGCACCGGCGTGGACGGGTCGGCCTTCTTCCAGGCGCTGACGCCGATCCGGCCGGTGTTGCCGAGGTCGATCGGCCCGTCCGGGTCGACCTCTTCGGCCGGCTGCCCGGCGGCGGGCGCCACCGTCAGGAACTCGCCGTTGGTGGCCACCACTGTCGAGTCGGTGACCAGGTTGCGCCAGAGCACCACTGCGGTGGCCCGCTCCCCGGCGGCGAGGATGACCTGCCGGGGTGGCTGGTCGAAGCCCGAGGTGATCTCCTTGGCGCCGTTGACCACCCGCAGCATGATCGGCTCGCGCGCTTCGTCGAACACGTGCAGCACGGGGTAGCCGTTGAGCTGGTAGGGCTGCTCGCCGCAGTTGACCAGCTCCAGGCCGAGGGCGCGCAGGCCCATCGCGGCGTCCCCGCCGGTCGACCGGATCCGAACGCCGCTCGTCGGGCACTCGGCTGGCGGCTCGGCGCTGGCGGTCGGGCCTGCTTGCGCCCTCGACCCGGGTGGTGGCTGGCTGGGATCTCCGGACTGGCCGCGATGGTCGAGAGTGCAGCCGCCGAGCACGAGAGTCATCGCGACCGTCGCGGTGATGCGTCGCAGTGCTGCCGTGTCGCGGGTGATCATCTGTTGATCCTCGCCCACTTGGGCAGCACACCGTCGTCCGGCCCCGGCCCCGCCGGCTCTTCCCGCGCCGCCACCCGAACTGGTGGAGAACCCCTCCTGCTGCGCCTTTGGAGCTGAATCGTTTGCGACATCACCGGGGAAGGGTGCCGGCGTACTCGTTCACACCGTTTTCATGAGGGATTATCCCACCAGCAAGGAACTTATGATTTTCGATGCCTTCATGCCTCAGGATCGACGAGACCCATTCATTTCCTTCGATGGAGGTGCCATGAACGTCTCTCGGCTCGGCGGGCCGACCCTGTCCCTGTTCCGCATCGTGATCGGCCTGCTGTTCACGTTGCACGGCCTGTCCTCGGTGTTCGGGTTGTTCGGCGGCAACCCGATGACTGGCAAGGCGGTGCCGTTCGGCACCTGGCCGGGCTGGTGGGCCGCCCTGATCCAGCTGGTCTGCGGCGTACTGGTGCTGGTCGGGCTCTTCGCCCGACCCGCCGCGCTGCTCGCCTCCGGCTCGATGGCGTACGCCTACTTCGTGGTGCACCAGCCGGATGCTCTGCTGCCGCTGCACAACGGAGGCGAGCGGGCGGCGCTCTTCTGCTGGGCGTTCCTGCTGGTCGCGGCTCTCGGCCCGGGTGCCTGGGCACTCGACACGCTGCTCGCCCGGCGTCGCAGCGACGCCCCCTCGGCATCGGCTTCGGCGGCCGAGCCCGACGCGGTGTCCGTCTGACCACACCCGAACCACGCGTCGCCGAAGCCTCGACGAGGCGGCTTCGGCGGCGCGCCCGGTCGGCCGACGAGCGGGGGTGAGGCGGGGTCAGGCCGGCGAGACGGGGGTGGAGGCGGGGTCAGGCCGGCGGGCGCTGGGTGAGGACCGCGTCCAGCAGGCCGGGGTAGAGCTTGTCCAGCTCGTCCCGGCGGAGCCGGACCAGTCGGCTGGTGCCGGCGGCCCGGGTCCGGGTCAGACCCGCCTCGCGCAGCACCTTGAGGTGGTGGCTACGGGTCGCCTTGGAAACACCGAAGTCGAAACTGCCGCAGGGGGACTCGCCGCCCTCGGCGAGCGCCCGGACGATCTGTAGCCGCACGTCGTCAGCGAGTGCGGCCAACACGCTGGTGACCGGTACGGCGGTCAGGTCGGGCTCGTGCGGCTCCATGTGACCAGTGTAACCGTTGTTCGACAACTATCGAACGACGCCCTATGGTCGGTGTCGTTGGTTCGACGATACTCGAACATTGGAGTTGCCGATGCGATCCCGCGCCACTGCGTACCCACTGGTCGCCGTGCTCGGCTGGGGCGTGATGTTCCCGATCCTGGCCAGCGCGCTCGACCGGGTCGACCCGCTCAACCTGACCACCGCGCGCTACCTGCTGGCCGCCGCCGTGCTGGTCGCCATCCTGCTGCTCCGCGAGGGTGTCGGCGCGCTGCGGCACGGTGGCCGGGCGCTGGAGGTGGTGGTGCTCGGAGTGGTCGGCTTCGCCGGCTTCAACCTGCTCACCAACCTGGCGCTCGAACACGCCGCCCCGCAGCAGATCTCCCTCTTCGTGGCCACCACCCCGGTGATCACCCAACTGGTCCGCTGGGCCCGCGACGGCGTACGCCCGAAGCCGCTGCTGCTGGCCCTCTCCCTGGTGGCGCTCCTCGGCGTCGGTCTGGTGATCACGCGCGGCAGTCTGGCCGGGCTCGGCGAGTTCGGCCTCGGCGGACTCATGATGATCGGCGCGGTACTGGGCTGGGGCATCTACACGCACGGCGCCAGCCGGTTCGGCGAGTGGTCGCCGCTGCGCTTCACCACCCTGACCGCGCTCGCCGGCACGGCCGCGATGCTCGTCCTGAGCATCGGCGCCGACGCCGTCGGCTGGCAGCACGCGCCGGCCGCCGCCGACCTCGTGGCGGTCGCCCCGCAACTGGCGTACGCCGTGCTGGTGGGTGCCGTGATCGCGGTCCTGGCCTGGAACACCGGCGTGCAGCGACTCGGTGCCGCCAACGCCGCGCTGTTCATGAACCTGGTCCCGGTGACCACCTTCGCGGTGCAGATCGCCCGCGGCTACCGCCCGGAGCCTGTCGAACTGGTCGGGGCCGCCATCACGATCGCCGCCCTGATCGCCGCGAACCTCGCCGCCCGGCCCCGGACCACGTCCCTGCCCCGGCCGAGCGCGGTGACGGACCCGGTCGCGGTGACCGACCCGGTGGCGGTGAGCGCCCGCTGAACCGCCGACCCGGGCGGCGGCAGCAGGGGACAGCTCCGGTGGTCCATCCGTGGCAGGATCAACCGCCAGGACCAGCCGTTTCCGTCGATCCGTCGATGCCTGGTGAGGGGGCCGTTGTGACGTCGCTCGAAACCGAGGCCATGCGCAAGGCGGGCCAGACGATCAGCGCGGACGCGAAGTCATTCGCCGACACGGTGCTGCCCAGGATCGCCGCGCTGACACTGCCGCGGGATGCCTTTCCGATGTTCGCCTGGAACCTGCCTGACGACTACGAGCGTGTCCGGCAGGGCGTGGACGACGTCGCCGCGGCGCTCCAGAAGACGATGGACTCGATCGGCACCGCACTGACCACCATCGCCACCCACTACGAGGAACAGGAGCGGGTGCGGGGCGAGAACTTCACATACCAGGATTGAACGGAGCCGCGATGTCCGACTCCTCGCTCTACTCCGACCGCCTCGACGGCGAGACCAGCGAAAACCTGTGGGTGCTGGTCGGTGTCCTCGGCACCGCCCTCGCAGCGGCCGTCTGGCCCACCGGTGGCGGCCCGGCGGTGGTGGCCGGCCTCACCGCACTTGTCGAGATCAACATCCGCACGCCGGATCCGTGGGACAAGGGTTCCGAGGCGTGGAACGACATGAGCGATGTGTTCGAGCAGTGCAAGGCCGGGTTGACCCGGGCGCGCGGTGACGTCGACACCTACTGGGCCGATCAGGGTGCCGAGGCGTTCAAGGCGTTCCTGGAAACGCGCATCGAGCCCGCGCTCGACGCGATCGCGCAGGCGGCGAGCAACGTACGGAACATGTGCGACGACATGTGGTGGGGGCTGACCACGAACCTGGTCAGCTACATCAGCGTCACGGGCGCGGCGCTGGTGGCCGCCGGTGTGGCCTACCTTTCCGGCCCCTACACGCCGGCCGTGCAGTGGGCGATCGTCGGAGCGTGGGCGGCGTTTGCCATCACGACGCTGACCGCCGTGCTGACCTTCGTGCAGCAGGTGTGGACGGCTGGGCGTGACGTCGGCGACGCCTTCAGCGTTCTGGAGAACATGTTCACGAGCGACAGCGACCGGATCGACACCACGAGTCTGCAGTTGCCCGAGCAGGTCCGGGTTCGCATCGCCGAGCCGAAGGGGTGGGTGAAGGAATGAGCGACGTACCAGCCTTCGAACGCGCGGCGGGCGAGGCGGAACGCGCGGCCCTGAGCAGCGGGTCGCTGCGAGCGATGACCGAACAGCTCAACGGGGTCCTCGCCCGGATCACCGAGGCGCAGGAGACGGTCTACGAGGGCACCGACGACACGGGCACCGTGGTGGTCAGGGCCACCGGCGCCGGCCGGGTCGAAGACGTCTACCTGAGCCCGCAGGCGGTCCGTGACCTCGACGCGCAGGCCCTCGGGGCAGCGTGCGTGACCGCCGTTGGCGACGCGCGGATGCGCGCCGCCCAGGCCCTGACCGCGACGATCGCCGAGGTCTCCGGGCAGTCCGCTCCGGTCGACGTTCCCGCGCCGGTTCCACAGACGTACGATCCGGCGCCGGCCGCCGAGGCACTGCGTACCGCCGCCCGGAGGGCCCGATGAACCCCGATTCCCTGTCGGCGATCCGCCGTGACATCGCTGCCGCCATGGAGTCGGCGGCGGATTTCGTCGAGCGGCCGGCGGGCGAGCAGTACCAGGGCGCGGCCGGCGACGGTGCGGTGATCGCAACCGTCGGAGTGGGCGGTCAACTGCTCGACGTACGGATCACGCCGCAGGCCCGGCGTGCCGTGGACAACCTCACCCTCGGCGAGCACGTCCGCGATGCGATTCGAGCCGCCGAAGCCGAAGCCGAGCAGGCCCGCACGGCCCTGCTCGGGTCGCTGACCATCGGCGGCCGCTCGGTCGCCGAGATCCTGGCCAACCCGGGGGCCGCGATGCCCGGCACCGACCGACCGCGGCGGCAGCGATGACTCCTGGGCAGCGCGCCGTGGTCACCATGGTGTCCGTCCTGGTCGCGCTTCTCGTCGTGGCGGGTGCGGTCTGGCTGCTCGCCGGCAGCGAACGGCCCACGGGCGGCGCCATCGCGACCGCCGGCTGGATTCTCGTGGCCGTACTGGCCGTCTTCGGGGCCGTGGCGTTCTACGTCGGGCGTCGACGCCGACGCTGACCAGCGGCGCGCCGCCAACCAGGATGCCGGCGGTCGGCTCACACCGTGGGATCTGCGGTAGCAACGACCGACAGCGTTGTCCTAGACTCGATGGCACAACTGAATACCTCATCCAGAGGGGCTGAGGGATACGGCCCGACGACGCCCCGGCAACCACCCTGCGCGCTCACCGCTGAGCGACCCGCGGGGCAGGTGCCAATTCCGTCCCCGCCGCACCGTGCGATGCGGGGAAAGATGAGAGGACTCTCGACATGACGTCGACGCTCGTCGCCTCCGGCATCGACACCTCCGCCAGCCCCGCCCGCGCCCTGGTCTGCCGTGCCTGTTCGGCCCGCTACCCGCTCGCCGCCCAGCACGCCTGTTACGAGTGTTTCGGCCCGCTGGAAGTCGACTACGACACCGCAGCACTGGCCACCGTCACCCGCGAGCAGATCGAGGCCGGCCCGAACAACATCTGGCGGTACGCCGCCCTGCTCCCCGCCGGTCAGGACCCGGCCAGCCGGGTCACCCTCGACCCGGGGCTGACCCCACTGGTGGCGGCCCCGCACCTCGCCGCCGAGCTGGGCATCACCGCACCGCTCTGGGTCAAGGACGACAGTGCCAACCCCACCCACTCGTTCAAGGACCGGGTCGTCTCGGTGGCGCTCACCGCCGCCAAGGCGCTCGGGTTCAGCCGGTTCGCCTGCGCGTCGACCGGCAACCTGGCCAACTCGGTGGCCGCCCACGCCGCCCGCGCCGGGGTGCCCTCGGTGGTCTTCATCCCCAGCGACCTGGAGCAGGGCAAGGTCATCACCACCGCCGTCTACGGCGGCGAACTGGTCGCCATCGACGGCTCGTACGACGATGTCAACCGGCTCTGCGGCGAGCTGGTGGAGACCGACGAATTCGAGGACACCGCGTTCGTCAACGTGAACGTCCGGCCGTACTACGCGGAGGGCTCCAAGACCCTCGGCTACGAGGTGGCCGAGCAGCTCGGCTGGCGGATTCCGGCGCAGGTGGTCATCCCGATGGCCAGCGGCGAGCTGCTCACCAAGATTGACAAGGCGTTCTCCGAGCTGGTGGAGATCGGCCTGGTCGAGGCGCCCGCCGACGGCTGGAAGGTCTTCGGCGCGCAGTCCGCCGGCTGCAACCCGATCGCCGTCGCCCTGCACGGCGAGACCGACACGATCGTCCCGGTCAAGCCCACCGGCATCGCCAAGTCGCTCAACATCGGCGACCCGGCGGCCGGCCTCTACGCCCTGGAGGCGGTCCGCCGCACCGGCGGCTGGATGGAGTACGCCGACGACGACGAGATCCGCGCGGGCATTCGCGATCTGGCCCGTACCACCGGGGTCTTCGCCGAAACCGCGGGTGGGGTCACAGTGGCCGTGCTGCGCAAGCTGGTCGAGTCCGGTCGGCTCGACCCGACGGCCGAGACCGTCGTGTTCAACACCGGCGAGGGCCTGAAGACCATCGACGCGGTGGCCGGCCAGGTCGGGCCGACCCACCACATCAAGCCCTCGCTGCGCGCCGCCCGTGACGCCGGCCTCCTCGGCTGACAGGCTCGTTCGGACCGGGGCCGAGTCGATCAGTCGGTAACTGGGTTTTCGCTGTGAGTGTGGAAAACCCGCCGCTACGGACTTGACGACAGGAACCGGACGGCGCAAGATGCTCCGTGCGGGAGGGCATTTCGCCGAAGACTTTTGAAGTTCTTGCGACCCAACGCCGGAGGCGTTGTGCGAGTGTCCCTCCCGACCACGTTCGATCGGGCCAGCGAATAATTCGCTGGCCCGATCGCTTTTGTACGGTGCACGCTCACCGGCATGAGCATCACCATCGCGTCGTTCGACGGCGCCGACCGGACTTCCGTCGACGAGGCGTACCGGATCGGGGTGGCGGTCAACGACGCGGATCTGCCGGACCTACCGCCCTTCTGCCGGCGCCGCTTCGACGCGCTGTTCCACACGCCGTTGCCCGGCACCCGGACGCTCTGGGCGCTGGCCCGACTGGACGGTGTCCCGGCCGGCTTCCTGCAACTGGACCTGCCGCAGCTCGACAACACCGACAACGCCACCGTCGAGCTGAAGGTGCGTCCGGAGCTGCGGCGCCGGGGCGTCGGTCGGGCACTGCACGAGTACGGCGTACGGCTGCTGCGCGAGCACGGCCGCAAGCGGGTCGTCGGGCTGACCGTCTCCGCGTTGCCCGGCGGGCCGGCCCGGAACGTGGCGGGCGCTGCGTTCGCCGCGTCGACCGGAGCGCAGGCCGCGTTGGTCGAGGTGCGTCGCCGGCTGGAGATCGCCGAGATCGACCGGGTCGCGCTCCGCGCGGCACTCGTCGAGGCCCAGCCCCGGGCCGAGGGGTACCGATCGGTGTGCTGGCAGGGCGCCACCCCGGAGGAGTATCTGACGGACATCGCCTACCTGGACGGCCGGCTGATGATGGACGCGCCCCTTGGTGACATGCAGTGGGAGCCGGAGCAGGTGGACGCCGAGCGCATCCGGGGCACCGATCGGGCCCTGGAGGCCAAGGGCCGCCGGCGGTACCACCTCGGGATGCGACACGAGGCGTCCGGCCGGCTGGTCGCCTGGACGCTCCTGGAGGTTGGCGCCTCCGCCGACTGGCACGCGTTCCAGCAGATCACCATCGTCGACCCCGCACACCGTGGGCACCGGCTCGGCCTCATCGCCAAGGCGGAGAACCTGCACCACCTGCTCACCCACGAGCCGGCGGTGCGGAGCATCGACACCATCAACGCCGCCAGCAACAGCTACATGGTGGCGATCAACGAGCAGCTCGGCTTCCGTCCGGTGGACTCCTGGACCGACTGGCAGCTCACCCTCTGACCCGGCTGGTCACCCGTCCGCCCGTTCCAGGCGCTCGACCAACTCGCCGATCGCGGCGTGGAAGTCGTCGTCCGGTGTGAACCGGTGGCCCTGCACCGGCGGGGGCACGGTGTCGGTCGGCGGGATGAGCAGTCCCTTCGGATCCCGTACCCGACGATCGACGCGGGCGGCCCGGTCGTCGGGTCCGTCGACGAACGGGACGAACACCGCTCCGCCCACCGCGTCGGTGTACCGCCACAGGTTGATCCACCGCCAGGCCAACCGGCCGCCGACCTCGCGCAACATCTCGTCACTGACGTATGCCGGGAAGATCCGCCGGTAGCGGTTGCCGAGCGGGGAGCCGTAGGTGAGCAGGGCCACCCGCCGGCGGCAGTGGTCGGGGAGTTGAAGGATCGTCACCGCCGCGAGCACACTGCCGTGACTCTGCCCGGACAGCACCACCGCGTTCCCGTCGGCGGTGAGCCGCCCGATGCGGCGGGTCAGCTCGGGGACCGCCCGCTCGACGTAGCAGGGCGGGGCGAGCGGATGCGCGGCACGCGGCCAGAAGGTGGCCAGCTCCCAGAGCACCCCGACCAGCCGGATCGGGCCGGATCGGTAGGCGACAAGTCCCATCACCGCGAGGACCGTGGCGAACAGCCCGATCAGCAGGGCGCCCAGGTCGGTCACGAAGATCACCGGACGGGCCAGCGGCTCGCCACCGAGTCGCAGCGCGAGCGCACCCGGGCCGGGACCGATCACCGAGAGCCCGGCCGCCGCGAGGGTGAGCAGCGCCAACACCACGTACGCGGTGGCCAGCAGCGGCCCGAGCCGATCCGTGAGTCGGGCGCGCACGATCGCGTCGCGGACGGCCCGGACCCGTTCGGGGGCCGCCCGGGAGGCTTCCGGGTAGTCCCGCCAGACCAGTTCCTCGGCCTCCCGACGTCGACGAGCACGCCGAATCCGGGGTACGAGTAGAGCCGTCACGACCACCAGGAGCACTGCGAGGGTGAAGCCGAGGGTGACCCAGCGGTAGGCGATCGGCGGCGACAACGGTGGCGCGCCAGGCGGCAGCGGCCGTGCGGGCGTCGGGCTGGAACCCCGGTCCAGATACTCGGCGAGCCCGTAGGTCACGCCCGAGGAGTAGGCGACGCCCAGCCCGATCGCGACGGTGATCAGCACCGGCGCGCCCAGCCCGGCCAGCAGGAAGAATGGGCGGCGGAGGGACCGGCGCTGCACCACGACCACCAGGCCGAGCATCGCGAGCAGTACCACCTGCCCGGCGAACAGCCCGGCGACCAGCATCCCGTAGCCCGGCAACATCCCCTCGGCCTTCCACGGCGGCCGTGGCAGCACCGCGTACCCCAGGGTCAGCGCGGTGAGCGCGACGGCCGCCCAGCGGATCGTCCGCGAACTCCGCTGGTCCTGCTCTCCGCGCCGCTCGATCGCCGGCCGGCAGAGCAGCACCACCGCGCCCGCGAGCAGCGTCACGTCCGCGGCGAGCAGCAGCCAGCCGGGCAGTGTGGCGTCGTGCGGCGCCAGAACCAGCAGGAGAGTCACATCGAGCGTGCCCAGCGCCACCGCGACGTGGACCGAGCGCAGGCGGCGCAGCAGCGAGCGGGTGTCCCAGAAGCCGGGCGCGTCGAGCCGGTCCGCACCCACCCCGGGCGCGTGGTCGCTGTCCTCGGGGAGCTGCCAGGTCCGGGCACCGAGCCGCCAGATCAGGACGATCGCGATGATCGGTGGTACGGCCAGCAGCGCGAGCCGCTGCCCGGGCGGCACGTCGCCCAGCCAGGAAAACTCGCGCCGCCCCTCCAGGCACCTCGGGTAGGCCGCGCACTGCCAGGCGATCAGGTCGAGGGACACCCCGACGGTGGAGAGCACGTACATCGCGGTCATCGTCGCGGCCAACAGGCGGCACAGCGCCCGCGCGGCGTGGCCGCCGCGTCCGGTGACCGGCAGCATCCAGACCGCGATGTTGCTGAGCATGAACGGCAGAAGCAGGACCAGGGAGAACGTCCGGGTGGCGGTGCCGCCGGTCAGCCTGCTCCAGCGGTACGCCTCAAGCGTCACCCCGTTGCGGTCCGCGGTGGCACCGTAACCGGGCCGTGGCCGGTAGAAGCCGGCGTTGTCGTCTCCCGCGACCCGCGCGACGATCGGTCGGTCGAGGATCGTCTCGGGCCCCTTGTCGGCGACCCCGTGCACCCGGATCTCGGTGATCCTCACCCGCCGCCCTCCCGTGGCCGGCTGCCCTGGCCGGAGGCCCGCGGTTACCCGCTGCCGCCGCGGGCAACCGCGTGCCGTCGACCATTGGCGCTTCTGCTCGGGAACTCGCCTGCGGCATGAGCCGCTGTCGGGCATTCGCGCTACTGCTCGCGGGCCGGACTCAGGCATGAGCCGCTGTCGGGCATTCGCGCTACTGCTCGCGGACCGGACTCAGGCATGATGGCGGGCATGACGGAGACCCCGCATCCCCTGTACGACAGGCACGCCGACACCCTCAACCGTGCGCTGACCGCGATCACGGAGCGGGGCTACTGGTCCGCCTATCCCGAATCCCCCAGCCCTCGGGTGTACGGCGAGACCGCCGCCGCCGACGGTAAGGCCGCCTTCGAGGCGTACCTCGGCGGTGACTTCCCGCTCGACCAGCCCGGCTCCGGCGTTCGGGTCGCCACCGAGACGAGCCCGTTCGGCGTGGAGTTGGCGGTGCGTTACCCACACGCCGGCCCCGGTGAGCTGGTGAGTGCCGCCTCCGCCGCGCTGCCGGCGTGGCGCGACGCCGGCCCGCAGGCCCGGGTGGGCGTCTGCCTGGAGATCCTCGACCGGCTCCACAAGCACATCTTCGAGCTGGCCAACGCGGTGCAGTTCACCAGCGGGCAGGCGTTCGTGATGGCCTTCCAGGCCGGTGGCGCGCACGCGCTGGACCGGGCGCTGGAAGCGCTGGCGTACGCGTACGCCGAGATGACCCGGCACCCGGGCACGGCGGGCTGGGAGAAGGCCGCCGGCAAGGGTGACCCGCTGCGGATGACCAAGACGTTCCACGTGGTGCCGCGTGGGGTGGCGCTGGTGATCGGCTGCAACACCTTCCCGACCTGGAACTCGTACCCCGGGCTGTTCGCCTCGTTGGTCACCGGCAACCCGGTGATCGTCAAGCCGCACCCGCGCGCGGTGCTGCCGCTGGCCATCACCGTGAAGTACGCCCGGGAGGTGCTCGCCGAGGCCGGGTTCGACCCGAACCTGATCATGCTGGCGGCCGAGGCGCCCGGTGAGAAGCTCGCCAGCGACCTGGCCCTGCACCAGGACGTCCGGATCGTCGACTTCACCGGCTCCACCGAGTACGGCGACTGGCTGGAGATGCACGCCCGGCAGGCATCGGTCTACACCGAGAAGGCCGGCCTCAACACCGTCGTCATCGACTCCACCGACGACTTCGCCGGCATGTGCCGCAACCTCGGGTTCACGCTGACCCTCTACAGCGGGCAGATGTGCACCACCTCGCAGAACATCCTCATCCCGGCCGGGGGCATCGA
Organism: Micromonospora saelicesensis; assembly: GCF_900091575.1. Taxonomy (GTDB): domain Bacteria; phylum Actinomycetota; class Actinomycetes; order Mycobacteriales; family Micromonosporaceae; genus Micromonospora; species Micromonospora saelicesensis. The sequence continues at coordinate 367,281 of NZ_FMCR01000004.1, read as the reverse complement.
GACCGACCAGGGGCACAAGAGCTTCGACGAGGTGGCCGGCGGGATCGCCGCCGCAGTCGGCAAGCTCACCGCCGACCCGGCCCGAGGTGTGGAGCTGACCGGCGCCATCGTCAACGACGGGGTGCTGGAGCGGCTGGCCGAGGTGACCAAGGTCGGCGAGCCGGTGCTGGAGTCGCGGGCCGTGGCCCACCCGTCGTACGCCGACGCTGTGGTGCGTACCCCCACGATCGTGAAGCTGACCGCGGACGACGCGGAGACGTACGGCCGGGAATGGTTCGGGCCGATCTCGTTCGCCATCGCGACCGACTCCACCACGCACAGCCTGGAGCTGCTGCGCCGGACGGTCGGGGAGAAGGGCGCGCTCACCGCCGGGGTCTACTCGACCGACGAGGCCGTGCTGGATGCCACCGAGGCGGTGGCGGTCGAGGTCGGGGTGCACCTGTCCTGCAACCTCACCGGCGGTGTCTTCGTCAACCAGTCGGCGGCGTTCTCCGACTTCCACGGCAGTGGGGCCAACGCGGCGGCCAACTCGGCGCTGACCGACGGGGCGTACGTCGCCAACCGGTTCCGGATCGTGCAGTCTCGGCGGCACGTCTGATCTTTGGTTGCGGTTGAGGGTTTCCGGGGCAGCCCACCCCGCTCCGGGCGGTCAGGCTTGATCCCTGCGCGGGTCGGGCTGCCCCGGAAACCCGCAGTGGGCGCGGTGGTCGTCGACGGGTCCGGCCCAGAGCCTCTGCTTTCCCCATGATCGTGCTCGATCCAGGAAGTAGTGGCCTCTCGTCGGAGGGTTACCACTACATCCTGGATCGAGCGTGATCATTACGGCTGGCGCCGCGCACCGCGACCGGCGGCGGGCGGTCTTGGGGTGCTTTGTGGGTCAGGCTGTTCGGCGCATCTGCAGCTCGGTGAGGGCGGGGATGTTCGGGTGGGGGACTCGTACCCCGGTGTCCTTGAAGCCCAGGCGCTGGTAGGCGCGGTAGGCGCGGTCGTTGCCGACCACCACTTCCAGCAGCAGCTCCGGTCGGCCACAGGCTCGCGACCAGGCGGCCACCCCGTCGATCAGCTCGCCGAGCAGGCCACTGCCGCGCCAGGCCGGCGTGACGTACACGGCGTAGATCACGGTCAGCCCCGGTTCATTCGGGTGGGTCGTACCGCCGGCGTGCCCGACCAGCCGGCCGCCCGGATCGGCGACGAACTGCGCGTTACCGGCACCGGCCGAGGTGTACGCGACCCGGGCGGCGAACTCGTTGTGCGGTCGGGCCGCGGCGTCCGCCAGGGTCTCCAGGAAGGCCAACGGCGCGTCGGCCAGCATCTCCAGGCGCAGCGCCCGCATCCGGGCCGCGTCCTCCGGGCGGACCCGGCGGATCTCCGCGAGCCGCGCGGCCGGCGAGCCCATGTCGGTGGTCATGTCCGCATGCCTACCACAGGGCGGGGATGGCGTTTCGCGAGCTGGGCCCGATCGCCGTCGTCTCGGGGGCTGCCCTGCAACCCTTTCTCCATTCACAATGACGCGGGCGAATCCGGTGGCTCGGGAACCCGGCCGATCAGTGGGGTCGGGACGCCCCGGAGTGTGTCTGATTTGTGGCCGTGCGCGGCCGTCACTCCTCGTGTAGCGTGCGATTTCGGTCACCTGCTTCAATGGCGGTCATCGATCGCTGAGTCGGTGGTCCGGGGCGCCCGGCCGTGCCGTGCGCCGAGTCAGGCAACGCCGCGCAGAGTGAGGGAAGTGCACCGTGGCACAGGGCTCCGTGAAGTGGTTCAACGCCGAGAAGGGCTACGGCTTCATCGCCGTCGACGGCGGTCAGGACGTGTTCGTTCATTTCTCCGCGATCGAGATGGACGGTTACAAGGCGCTGGACGACGGTCAGCGGGTCGAGTTCGAGATCACCCAGGGCCAGAAGGGCCCACAGGCAGAGCACGTCCGCGTCATCGGCTGAGCTTCCTGGCCGATCGGCCCCGTGAGTCGGGGCTGCGGCAGGGGCGCGCAGCCGGGAAGATCGTGAACCGTTCCAGCCGATGTGAGGAGCGTTCATGACCGACCAGCCGCCCCCGCCCACTTCGTCCCCCGGGCCGGGGGAGCCGGACCCGTCCGATCCGTCCTCGCCCGCCGGCAGCCCCGGCCACGCCGGTCCGCCCCCCGGCTGGGGGCCGGGCATGCCCCCGACCGGCCCGTCCTCCAGTCCCGCCGGTCCGCCGCCCGGCTGGGATCCCGGGCAGGGTGCCTGGGGTGCGGCCCCGCCGCCGCAGGGCTGGGCATTCCCGCCCACCGGGGGTTACCCGCCCGGGTCGGGTCCCTACGGCGGGCAGCCGTGGTACCCGGGGCCGCCGGTCGGCTGGTACCCGCCGGGTTACGGGTTCGACCCGAACGACGCCCTGGTCACGCCGCCCGGTGCCGGCATCGGCGGCTGGTTCAACCGGTGCGGGGGAGCACTGCGTCGGGGCTGGCGGCAGTTGGTGCCGATCATGCTGCTCACCCAGGTGCTGCCGGCGGCGGTGCTCTCGGTGGTCTCCCTCGGGCTGGACCCGTCGGCGAAGTGGGCCGCCCAGGCCGAATCGACGTCGACCCCCGCGCTGCCGGACAATTTCGCCGCCGAGTTGCTGAGCCTCCTGGTCCTGCTGGTCGGCGGCAGCCTGGTGGTCGGGTTGGTGCAGGCCGTCGGGTGGGCCGCCGGCACCTGGGTGATCACCCAACAGGCGGCCGGTCAGCCGGCCAGCCTGGAGTCTGCGCTGCGCTACGGCCTGCGTCGGGCACTCGGGCTGTGGGGCTGGACCCTGTTGGTCAGTCTGCTCATCGGCGTCGGTGTCTGTTTCTGCGTGCTGCCGGGCATCTACCTGGCCTTCGCGCTGAGCATGGTCGGCCCGGTCTATCTCTTCGAACGGCGCAACCCGATCGGTCGATCGTTCCGGATGTTCCACGACCGGCTCGGCCTGCTGCTCGGACGGGTGGCCCTGGTGGCCGTGGCGGTGCTCGTCGGCACCCTGATCCCCGGTGGCCTGGAAGGGATCGGCACCTCCGCGCTCGGAACGGATCCGTTCTCCTCGGCGGGTACCGCCGCCGGGACGGTGGTGGTGATCGGGATCACCGCCGTGCTGGCCCTGCCGGCCCACCTCGCTCAGATGATCGGTCTGCTGGTGACGTACGCCGAGCAGCGTGCCCATGAGGGGCCGGTGAACACCGCTGGACTGGCCGCGGAACTCGGCTGAGCGGCGGCATCGTGCTTGCACTCGGCAGGGGAGAGTGCTAAACAAGTCATTGGCACTCGCATACCGTGAGTGCCAATGGTCGGGACGGTGGGGCCAGGTTGCACCGGCGTGGAGACGCCGGGGCGGCACATGGCCGGTCGTCGCGGGCTATCCGGCCCGGCCGAAGGACGTCGTCGTCGCCAGGTGGCGACGTCCCAAGGTGCGTACACCAGGCGGCCCATCCGGGGCACACATCTCGGGTGGCCCGTGAGTGTCCAGGAGGACAACGCCGTATGGCCAAGATGATCGCGTTCGACGAAGAGGCGCGCCGCGGCCTCGAGCGGGGCATGAACCAGCTCGCCGACGCCGTAAAGGTGACCCTCGGCCCCAAGGGCCGCAACGTCGTGCTCGAGAAGAAGTGGGGTGCCCCCACCATCACCAACGATGGTGTGAGCATCGCCAAGGAGATCGAGCTCGAGGACCCGTACGAGAAGATCGGCGCTGAGCTGGTCAAGGAGGTCGCCAAGAAGACCGACGACGTTGCCGGTGACGGCACGACGACGGCGACCGTCCTGGCCCAGGCCCTGGTTCGCGAGGGCCTGCGCAACGTGGCCGCTGGCGCCAACCCGATGGCCCTGAAGCGGGGCATCGAGGCCGCGGTCGCGAGCGTCTCGGAGGAGCTGTCCAAGCTCGCCAAGGACGTCGAGACCAAGGAGCAGATCGCCTCCACCGCCTCCATCTCCGCTGGCGACAGCACCGTCGGCGAGATCATCGCCGAGGCGATGGACAAGGTCGGCAAGGAAGGCGTCATCACCGTCGAGGAGAGCAACACCTTCGGGCTCGAGCTGGAGCTCACCGAGGGTATGCGCTTCGACAAGGGCTACATCTCGGCCTACTTCATGACCGACCCGGAGCGTATGGAGGCCGTCTTCGACGACCCGTACATCCTGATCGCCAACAGCAAGATCTCGTCGGTGAAGGACCTGCTCCCGATCCTGGAGAAGGTCATGCAGTCGGGCAAGCCGCTGCTGATCATCGCCGAGGACCTGGAGGGCGAGGCTCTCGCCACCCTGGTGGTCAACAAGGTCCGTGGCACCTTCAAGTCGGTCGCCGTCAAGGCGCCGGGCTTCGGTGACCGCCGCAAGGCCATGCTGACCGACATCGCCATCCTCGCCGGTGGCCAGGTCATCAGCGAGGAGGTCGGCCTCAAGCTCGACGCCGCCAGCCTCGACATGCTGGGCCGCGCCCGCAAGGTCGTGGTGACCAAGGACGAGACCACCATCGTCGATGGTGCCGGTGACGCCGAGCAGATCCAGGGCCGGGTCAACCAGATCCGGGCCGAGATCGACAAGAGCGACTCCGACTACGACCGGGAGAAGCTGCAGGAGCGGCTGGCCAAGCTGGCCGGCGGCGTTGCGGTGATCAAGGTCGGCGCGGCCACCGAGGTCGAGCTCAAGGAGCGCAAGCACCGCATCGAGGACGCCGTTCGCAACGCGAAGGCCGCCGTCGAGGAGGGCATCGTCCCGGGTGGTGGCGTCGCGCTGGTCCAGGCCGGCAAGACCGCCTTCGACAAGCTCGACCTGGTCGGCGACGAGGCGACCGGTGCGAACATCGTCAAGGTCGCGCTGGACGCCCCGCTGCGGCAGATCGCCGTCAACGCCGGCCTTGAGGGCGGCGTCGTGGTGGAGAAGGTCCGTAACCTCGAAGCGGGTCACGGTCTGAACGCCGCCAACGGCGAGTACGTCGACCTGCTGGCCGCGGGCATCATCGACCCGGCCAAGGTCACGCGCTCGGCGCTGCAGAACGCCGCTTCCATCGCGGCGCTCTTCCTCACCACCGAGGCTGTTGTCGCGGACAAGCCGGAGAAGACCCCGGCTGCCCCGGCTGGCCCGGGTGGCGGGGACATGGACTTCTGAGTCCAGTTCCGACACCGAACGGGGCGGGCCGCTGACGCGGTCCGCCCCGTTCGGCGTCAGGTCGGTAGTGGGCGCTGGTTGCGCCGCTTCTGTGCCCGGTTGTACGGCGGAAGCAGTTGGATGGGCGCGTCCACCATCTCCTGCGGCTCCTCGACCACCGACGGCTCACCGTCGGTGGTCATCTCGGCCAGTTGCTCGGCGTCGCCGTAGTCGAGCCGGTCGAACGGCAGTTGGCCGGGGAGTTCGCCCACCGGTTTCCAGGTGATCGGCGTGCCGTCCTCGGTCTGGTTGTCATCCGTGGTCATGGCTGCCTCCTCTACCGAAACGGTAGGGGGCGTCGATGGCCGATGCGGGCGAATGGATCTATGTCCTGTTTGCCCCGATTACGCCCCGGACAGGGTTCGCCGGTACAGGAAGAAGACCCGCTCGATCCACGCACCCGCGCTGCCCGAATAGAACGGCACCGGCCCTACCCAGCCGATCTGTGCCCGGTCCAGCCCCGCCGCCCGCTGGTCGCGCAGACAGCGCCGCAACAGCACCCCACCGATGCCCGACCCCTCCGCGGCCGGCGCGGTGCCCATCGGCCCGAACCAGCTCGGCCGGGACGACCCGTACGCGGCGAAGCCGAGCACCTCGCCGTCCCGCTCCGCCAGGTGGCAACCGGCGTCGGCGCGCCCCACCGACCCGGCCAGCTCGCCGTCCCACGTTCCGCCGAAGGTGGACCGGGCGAACGCGGTCAGCGCCGGAAGGTCCGCCGGCTCCGCCCGGCGTACGGTGACGCCCTGGTCGGCCAGCCGCCGCTCCGTGGCCTCGGTGGACCGCAGTGCCGGCGACCCGTCGTACGACAGGTCCGCGGTCATGTTCCAGGCGGTCCGGTCCTGCTGGTAGCCGAGTGCGAGGGCGGCGCAGACCGCCGGCGTGTAGCGGACGTCGATTCCCGGCCACGCGTAGTACGGCGGGTTTCCGGCCAGCAACACCTCGGTCGCCCCGCGCTCGGCGAGCACCCGCTCGGCCCGCTGGAGCAGCGCGCGGCCGACGCCCCGACGCCGCTGATCCGCAAGGACCGCGACCAGGTCCACGTGCCCGGTCCCCGGCTCGGTCGACGGCACCGAACAGATCAGCACCCCCACCAGGTCCGCACCCCGGTACGCGCCCAGCCCGACCACCGGCCGGTCGGCGGTGGCCCGGGTCCAGAGCACGTCCACGATGGCAGCCGCCTCGGCGGCGTCCTCGGGCAGGTCGAGAGCCTGCTGGCAGAGCTGTACGACGCTGGGGACCAGGTCGGTGGTCAGCTCGGTGACGGTGATCTCGGCGTCCATGGCCGCCGACCCTAGATCACCGAGTGTCGGGCCGCACCCCCGGCTCAGCACTTCAGGAAGGAAACCTGCCTATTGCTGGGCGGCGCGAACGGCGGCGTACGCGTCGACCTGACCGGCGCCGGTGACGTTCGACGGAGCACCGCAGGCGTCGGAGGGGCTGTCGGAGCGGTAGGTGGGCGTCGCCGCCGTGGCGGTGTCCCGCAGGATCTGCCGGGTCCGGGTCACGTCGCCGACCAGCGCCGGGTTCGCCGACCACATCAGCGCGACCACCCCGGCCACCTGCGGGGTCGCCATCGACGTGCCGTCCAGCGCGGCGTACGTGCCGCCCGGCATGGCCGACACCACCCCCACCCCCGGTGCCAGCACGTCCGGTTTACCCGAGCCGCCCGGCACCGGCCCGCGCGAGGAGAACTGGGCGACGCGCCGCTGGGCGTCCACCGCGCCCACGGTCAGCACGTCCGGGTACGGGGCGGGCGGATCGTCGATCGACGCGCACCACGGGCCGGTGTTGCCGGCCGCGGCGACCACGAAGATCCCGGCGGCGTCGAGGGCGGCGGTGGCCGGCCGCAGAACCCGCTGGTCGCAACCCTCGATGGGCGGGCAGCCCCACGAGTTGGTCAGCACCTGCGGGGCGCGCTCCGGACGGCCGTCGGTGAACGGGTCGCCGCCGGCTGGGAAGGGCGCCAACATGAACTGGAGACAGTCCAGGTAGTGCGCGGGGCTGCCCAGGTTGCGGTCCAGGTTGACGCAGCCCACCCACTGCGCGTCCGGTGCCACCCCGATGCCGTCCCTCCCGACCGCGCTGCCCACCGTGTGGGTGCCGTGCCCGCCCTGGTCGGTCGGGCTCCGGGTGTCGTCCCACGGGTCGTACCAGGAGTCGTCCCCACCACGGAACCCGGCTCGTAGCGCCGGATGGGTGCCGTCCACCCCCGAATCGGAGCTGCCGACCACGATGCCCGTGCCGGTGACCCGGAGTTGGGACCACACCCGGTCGGCGCCGATCTGGCTGATGTTCCACTCCGGGCCGGTGGGCTTGGGTGCGGTGCCCCGGTTCTGCCCGGCCGGGGCCGGCAGCGGTCGCAGGCGCTGGCTGACCAGCACCCTCGCCACCTCCGGTCGGCGGGCGAGCCAGGCCCGCACCGCCGGGCCGCCGTCCACCTCGACCGCGTTGACCAGGTAGTACGACACCGGGTCGAGACGCAGCCGGTTCAACCCCCGGAGCAGGTCGCCCTGGCTCTGCTCGGCGGTCGTCACCAGTCGCTGGTAGACCTCCGCCGCGCGGGCGTCCCGCCCCGCTCGACCCGGCGCGGCGGCCGGAAGATCGCTCAGGTTGGCCTGCGTACGCAGCACCACGAACAGCCGCTCGCCGTACAGACCCGGCTGACCGGGGCCGAGGTCGACCACCCCGAACGCCACCAGCAGCACCACGGCTGCCACCGCGGCGACCCGCCTGTTCGGGGTACGTGCCGTCGGCCGGGCGAGCAGCACCGCGTACCCGATGGCGACCAGGACCGCGACGGCCAGCCCGATGCCGGCGGCGGCCGCCACCCAGAACGGGATGTCCCGGGTGCCGACCAGCAGCAGGCTGATCTCCTCCGGGTCGGTGAAGGCCAGCGGGCCGAGCGCGGTCAGGCCCACGAGCCAGCCGGTCGCCGCTCGGCCGGCGCGGGTGGCCTCGGCCGGATCGGCGGCGGGCCGCCAGGTCGCGGCCCAGAGTGCGGCCAGCGCGAAACCGACCGGCGGCACTGTCAGCAGCGCGGGCAACTGCGCGCCGGACTGCCCGGTCCCGGCGGCGAGCAGCAGCAGCGCCACCCCGGCGACCAGGCCGCCCACCAGCACCAGCCGAGCCGGCCGAGGCGGTCGCCCAACCGCGAACGGGGACCAGAAGGGGGCATCCAGCAGAGTCGTGGCCAGCACCCCGAGCGCGGCGGCCGCCAGCAGCGCGAGTGCGGTCTCCAGGAGGCCGCCGAGCGCGCCCAGCCAGGCCCACGGCAGCAGCAGCGCCAATCCGGCGGCGACCGCGAGCAACGGCACCGGGCCGGATCGGCGCACGCGCCGTCCGACCGGCTCCGCGTTGACCTCAGGCCGCGTGGCGTCGCCGTTCCCGGTGGCCTCGGGCCGCGTGGCGTCGCTGTTCCCGGTGGCCTCAGGCCGTGTCGAGTCGCCGTCTCTGGTGGGTGCCGGGCCGCCGACCGGGCCAACCAGCCCGGGGTACGCCCACCGGCGCGCCGACCAGCGCACGGCGAGCGCGCTGAGCAACGCGGCACCGGCCAGCGCGGCGAGGTACGCCTCGTGGTGCACCGGCGGCACGACCCGCAGCAGTGTGAGCACGCCGAGCGCGAGTGCCCCGATCAACCAGGCCCGCCCGGTGGCTCGGACCGCGCCCGACCGGGGCAGGACGGCCAGCAGCAGGGCGGGCGTGCCGGCCAGCACGACGGTGGCCAGGCCCAGTATCAGCCAGAGCCAGCCGAGCCGGTCCCGTCCGAAGCCCAGCAGCACCTGGTCGGCGAGCCAGCCACCGGTCTGGGTGCCCACGGTGACCGCAACCGTCCAGCAGCCGACCAGCACGGCCGCGACCACCGGCCACGGGGAACTGCGGTCGCTGAAGCCGGGCTGCGCAGGTTGACCTTGCATCCGAGAACCTTACGACTACGACGAAGGGTTTCGACCCGACCGTCGGGTTCCGGGGCTTCGAAGAACCGTGCAGATCTTGGACAGTTTCCGTCAGGCGATGACGGAAACTGTCCAAGATCTCCGATCGGCCGGCCTCGATCGGGTGGCGGGACCTGTCGTGCGCTTCGGAGCAGCTGGGCGCGGTGCGGAGCGTGCGGCGAATGTCGACACGGTGGCTCGACGGTTACGGTGGACGGGTGCGCGACCCCAATATCTCCCGATCCGTCGCCGGTCAGCTCTCACCGGTCCGCCGTGCGTCCGACCTGCGTCGACTGCGTGCCGAGCGCTTCGACGTGCTGGTCATCGGGGGCGGGGTGACCGGAGCCGGTGCCGCCCTGGACGCGGCGTCCCGTGGCCTGAAGGTGGCGCTGGTCGAGGCGCGTGACCTTGCCGCCGGGACCTCCAGCCGGTCCAGCAAACTCATCCACGGTGGCCTGCGCTACCTGGAGCAGTTGGAGTTCCACCTGGTCCACGAGGCGCTCACCGAGCGCGGCCTGCTGGCCACCCGGCTCGCGCCGCACCTGGTACGCCCGGTGCCGATCATGGTGCCGCTGCCGGCCGGGCGGGGCCTGCGGGACCTGCCGGCCCGGGTCTTCCGCCGCTCGTACTACGGAGCCGGCGTGGCCGCGTACGACGCCTTCGCCGGGATCTTCGGCGGCGGCCGGGGCATGCCCCTGCACCGTCACCTGACCCGGGAGGGCGCCCGGCGGATCTTCCCGAGTCTGCGGGCCGACGCGCTGGCCGGGGCGATCCGCTACTACGACGGGCAGGTCGACGACGCCCGGCTGGTGGTCACCCTGGCCCGCACCGCGGCCAGCCTCGGCGCCACGGTGGTGAGCAGTGCCCGCGCCGTCGGGTTGATCCGGCAGGCGCGCGAGGTGACCGGTGTCCGCGTCCGGGACCTGGAGGCGCCGCCGGGCTCGCCGGACGCGGAGTTCGAGGTACAGGCCCGCACCGTCATCGCCGCCACCGGCGTGTGGAGCGACGACATGTCCCGGATGCTCAACGACGTTGGCCTGCGGCCCGGCGTCCGGGTGCGCGCCTCCAAGGGGGTGCACCTGGTGGTGCCCCGCTCGGCGATCACCGGCGAGACAGGCCTCATCCTGCGTACGGCGAGTTCGGTGCTCTTCGTCATCCCGTGGGGCGGGCACTGGATCATCGGCACCACGGACACCGACTGGCGGCTGGACCGTTCCCACCCGGCCGCCTCGGCCCGCGACATCGACTACCTCCTCCAGCAGGTCAACACAGTGCTGGACCGGCCGCTGACCACCGCCGACATCGAGGGGGTGTACGCCGGGCTGCGGCCGCTGCTGGCCGGCGAGGCCGACTCGACCTCGAAGCTCTCCCGGGAGCACGCGGTCTTCGAGCCGATGCTCGGGCTGCTGCTGGTCGCCGGCGGCAAGTACACGACGTACCGGGTGATGGCGTCCGACGTGGTCGACCGGGCCGCTCGCCGGCTCGGCGGGGCCCGCTCGTCGCGCACCGCCGACCTGCCGCTGCTCGGTGCCGACGGGTACCCGGCCATGTGGCGGGACCGGGCCGACCTGGCGCGCCGGCACGGCGTGCCGGTGGGCGTGGTGGAGCACCTGCTGGAGCGGTACGGCACCCTCACCCTGGACCTGCTGGCGTTGGTCGACGCCGATCCACTGCTGGCGTCCCCGCTGGCTGGTGCTCCGGAGTATCTGGCGGCGGAGGTCGCTTACGCGGCGCGGGCCGAGGGTGCGCTGCATTTGGAGGACGTGCTGACCCGGCGGACCCGGATCTCGTTCGAGACCAGCCACCGGGGGCTGGAGTCGGCGGAGCACACCGCCGAGTTGATGGGCGCGGTGCTCGGTTGGGACGCGGCCACCCGGGCACGCGAGGTCGAGCACTACCGGGCCCGGGTGGAGGCGGAGCGGCAGTCCCAGTTGATGCCGGACGACGCGGCGGCGGACGCGGCCCGCCTCGGTGCTCCGGACGTCCGGGGTTACGCGGCCGACCGGGGTGACGACGATCAGGCGGAGCTGCGCTCGTCCGCTCGATGACGAATTGCGACGTTACCGATGGGTAACCATCGATACCGACCCGGATGGTGGTTTCGAACGCTACCTACGGTGGGGTAGGTTTCCGCGCGTGCTACCCCGCGCGCGCCCTCGTCTGCTCTTACCCCTGCTCGCTGTCGTGCTCGTCGGCGCCCTGACCGGGTGCTCCCTCTTCGACGGAGACAAGCCGCGCACCCCGGTGGCGCAACCGACCGCCGGCACGGCGGGTGGCAGTTCGCAGCTGGAGATCCCCACCACTGTCGCCGCCGGTCAGGTCAGCCTGCTCCAGCGGCTCGGCGAAGACGGGCCGATGCGCACCCTGAGCGTCGAGCGGAACGGCGCGTGGCAGTGCGTCGACTGCGCCGGCGACGGCGTGACCTCCCGGGGCGCCCTCGCACCGGAGCTGACCGAACGGCTCCAGGTGCTGCTCGCCAACCCGGGGCTGGCCGACGAGACCGATCAGGCCCGGCGGTACCGGACAACCTGCATCGACGCGCTGACGTCCAGCCTCATCACCTCGGCCGGGCTGATCACCTCGCAGGACTGCCCGGGTGAGGAGCTCACGCCGGTCGCCGGGGAGATCCTGCTGCTGCTCACCCAGGCGACCCCGGCCGAGGTCAAGGGCTGACCGCAGCCGGTCAGAGCACCTTGCCCGGGTTGAGCAGGCCGGCCGGGTCGAGCGCCGACTTGATCGCCTGGTGCACCCGCACACCGACCGGCCCGATCTCCCGGGCCAGCCAGTCCCGCTTGAGCAGCCCCACCCCGTGCTCGCCGGTGCACGTGCCGCCCAGGTCCAGGCCGAGCCGCATGATCTCGTCGAAGGCCCGCCGGCCCCGCTCCACGCTCGCCGGGTCGGCCCGGTCGACAACGATGTTCGGGTGCATGTTGCCGTCCCCGGCGTGCCCCACCACGCCGATCGGCACCTCGCACTCGGCCGCGATCCGGGCGACCCCGTCGAGAAGCGCGGCGAGCGCGCCACGGGGCACCGCCACATCGTCGATCACTAGACCGCCGTTGCCGCCCGGGTAGGCGTCCGCCGCGAACTTCTCCATGGCCGGGTGGGCCAGCCGGCGAGCCTGGAGCAGCGCCGCCGCTTCCACCGCGTCGGTGGCCGCGTAGACCTCGTCGGCGCCGACGGCCTCGCACACCTCGGCCAGCACGGCCAGGTCGTCCGCCGCTCGGGAGCCGGTGTCGGCGGCGGCCAGCAACAGGGCCTGCGCGTCGGTCCGCAACCCCATCGGCTGGTACGCCTCGATCGCCCGCAGGTGGGTCTGGTCCAGCAACTCCAGCAGGCTGGGGGTGAGCCCGCGAGCCGCGATCTCGGCCACCGCTGCGCCGGCCGTGGCGGTGGATCCGAAGACCGCCACCAGGGTCAGCGACTCGGCCGGAGCGGGCCGCAGCGCCACGGTCACCTCGGTGATCACGCCGAGGGTGCCCTCCGAACCGACGAACAGCCGGGTCAGGTCGTAGCCGGCCACCCCCTTGGCCGTACGCCGGCCGGTGCGCAGCACCTCACCCGAGGCGAGCACCACCTCCAGGCCGAGCACGTACTCGGTGGTCACTCCGTACTTCACACAGCACATGCCGCCGGCGTTGGTGGCCACGTTGCCGCCGATGGTGGACGACTCCCAGGAGCCGGGGTCCGGCGGGTACCAGAGGCCCTGCCTGGCCACCGCCCTGGCCAGGGCCGCGTTGACCACCCCCGGCTGGACCACCGCGATCCGGCTCACCGGGTCGATCTCCCGGATCTCGGTCATCGCGACGGTGCTGAGCACCACCGCGCCGTCCACCGCGTTCGCCGCGCCGGCCAGCCCGGTCCGCGCGCCCTGCGGCACCACCGGTACGCCGTGCCGCGCCGCCGCCTGAATCACGGCGACCACCTGCCCGGTGTCGCGCGGGCGGGTCACCACCAGCGGGACGCCGGCGGCGCACAGGTCGGCCTCGTCGCGCTGGTGCATGCGCAGCAGGTCCGGGTCGGTGAGCACGGCGTCGTCACCGAGCGCGGCGCGCAGGTCGTCGAGGAGCGCGGTGGGGGCCATGCAGCCGAGGCTAGGTCGCCGACCGGCGATCATCAACATGATCGACTGGGCGGGATAACTTGGGCACCATGCTCTACCTGGACCGGCCGGCCTGGCCGTGGCGCGGTCGGCTCTGGTCGCACCTGATCAGCGACGTTTCGTACGCCGAACTGCACGCCTTCGCCGAGGCGCTCGGCGCGCCCCGGCGCGGCTTCGACCGGGACCACTACGACATTCCGGCCGAACGGTTCGCGGCGGCGGTGTGGCTCGGTGCCCAGGTGGTGCCGAGCCGGGAACTGGTCCGGTTGCTCCGCGCCGCCGACCTGCGTCGGCCGAAGCACCTGGTCAACCCGCGTTCTCCGGCTTCCCGGTGAGGGCGGCCAGCTCGCGGCGCACATTGTCCCGCGCGGGCTCTTCCCACCGGCTCGCCAGCGGTGGCAGTCGGAACAGCGCCGGCAGCGCCAGCAGACCGGTCAACACGGCGGCCCGCCCGGCCCGGAAGGCCGGCTCCGGCACGTGGGCGTACTCCCGGCGGATCGCCGCCGCGTAACGCTCGTAGTTGGCCGGCGGCGCGGCCAGCACGGCCAGGTCCGCGTCGCACAGCAGCGCGCCGTCCCGGTCTCCCGGTGCCACAGTGTGCCCGGCGGTGAGCAGCACCAGCCGGCGCACCTCGGCCACCGTGGGCGCCGGCACCCCGAGCCCGGTGAGCACGCTCTCGGCCAGCGCGGCGCTGTCCCGTTCGTTGGCGTCGCCGGCGGCCCGGGGGTCGTAGACCACGTCGTGGAACCAGGCCGCCAGCCGGACCGCGTCGGCCCGGGCGGCCAGATCGGCGTGCTGGTCCACCACATCGAGCACCGCCGTCAGGTGGGCCACCGTGTGGTAGTGCCGGTGCGGCTCCCGCCACCGGGCGATCACCTGCTCCCCGGCCCTGGTCGTATCCGGGTCGGGCCTCGCGCCGGCACCCCGGGCCGCCGCCCGCCACCGGTCCAACAGATCAACCACCGCCCGAGTCTGCCGCATCGGCCGGTGACGCGCGGGAAGGGAGGGTTGCGCGGGCCCACCACGGGTAGTCGCGCCCATGGCCGTGGCCCGGGACAAGCGACCTCCGATGGTGCGACGTACCGCGCTGCGCAACGGTTTGGTGGACATCGACGGCGCGCGGATCGCCGAGGCCACCGAACAGCTGCGCCACCGTGGCCGGGCCACCCTGCACGATCGGCTGCACCGGGTACGGATGGCCGGCGGACTCGCCGTGCAGGCCGGGTTGGCCGCCGGGCTCGCGTACCTGATCTCGCACAAGGTGCTCGGCAACCCGCAACCGGTCTTCGCGCCGATCTCCGCGGTCGGCACCCTGGCCGCGTCGGTCGGTCAGCGGTTCCGCCGGACCGTCGAGTTGATCGTCGGGGTGGGGGTCGGGGTGGCCGTCGGCGACCTCCTGATCTACCTGCTCGGCACCGGGGCGTGGCAGCTCGGCCTGGTGGTCACGGTGGCGATCCTGCTCACCATCTTCGCCGGGGCGAGCGTGGCCATCGTCATCCAGGCGGCGGCCACGGCGGTGCTGATCGTGACGCTGAGCCCGTCGACCCAGAACCTGGAGATCCCCCGCTTCGTCGACGCGTTCCTCGGCGGTGGGATCGCGCTGCTGGTCACGGCGGTGCTGCTACCACTGAACCCGCTCCGAGTGATCAACCGGGCGGCCCGCCCCGCCCTGGACCTGCTCGCCGCCCAACTCGACGCCACCGCCGACGGGCTGCGCAACCGGGACCGCGCCGCCATCCAGGGCGCACTGGAGAGGCTGCGCAACAACAAGGAGGAGTTGGCCACGTTGGGCGAGGCCATCGAGGGGGCGAAGGAGACCGCCACCCTCTCCCCGGCCCGGTGGCACCGCCGCGACGAACTGACCCACTACGCCGAGGCGGCCGACCCGATCGACCGGGCGATGCGCAACAGCGGCACGCTGATCCGCCGGTCCGTCACGCTGGTCGAGGACGAGGAACCGGTGCCCGATCCGATGCCGGACGCGATCGGCCACCTCGCCGAGTCGGTCCGGCTGCTCAAACACGAGTTCGCCGCCGGTGAGGAGCCGGAGAAGGCCCGGGAGCGGTCGCTGCGGGCGGTCAGCGAGGCCGGCCGGGCGTACGGCGCCGGGGTGGGCTTCTCCGGCAGCGTGGTGATCGCCCAGATCCGCACCACCGCGAGCGACCTGCTGGTCGCCTCCGGGATCGAGCAGGAGGAGGCGAACCGGTGGATCCGCACCGCCTTCGGGGAGCAGGAGCGCCCGGTCGGTGAGCCCGTCGAGCCCGGCGAGACACCGAAGCCACCCACCGCCCCGCCGGTCGGCTGAGCGGGGCCACCGTCGGGCGGGCCTCAGCCCAGCTCGGCCAGCGCCGCGAGCAGCCGGTCCACCTGAGCGGCCGTGCTGCCCAGCCCGATGCTGGCACGCAGCGCGGTGGGCGGCAGGTCCCGCCGGCCGGTACGCGCCGCCGCCTCGCCGAGCAGACGCCGGGCCAGCGGGTGGGCGCAGAACAACCCGTCCCGTACGCCGATGTGGTGCTCGGCGGCCAGCCGCGTGGCCACCTCGGTGGAGTCCCAGCCGGCGACCACGAACGAGACGATGCCGACCCGGGGCGCGTCCGGGCCGAAGGTGCGCAGCTCGACGACGTGCGGCAGGGCGGCGAGGCCGGTCCGTAGCCGGGTCAGCAGGGCCTGCTCGTGGGCGGCCAGCGTGCCCTGGTCCGCCTCGTCGAGCGCCTTGCACACCGCCGCCAGCGCGACCGCTCCGAGCAGGTTCGGGGTGCCGCCCTCGTGTCGGGCCGGGCCGGTCGCCCAGGTCACGTCGTGGGTGGCCGGCCCGACGTGGCTGGTGGCCCCACCGCCGGCCAGGTAGGGCGGGGCGGCGTCCAGCCAGTCGGCCCGACCGATCAGCACGCCCGCGCCGAACGGCGCGTACAGCTTGTGGCCGGACACGGCCAGGTAGTCGACGTCGAGCGCGAGCAGGTCGACCGGGGCGTGCGGGGCGAGCTGCGCGGCGTCGAGCACGATCCGGGCACCGTGCCGGTGCGCCACCCGTGCCAGTTCGGCGACCGGCCACCGCTCACCGGTCACGTTGCTCGCACCGGTCACCGCGACCAGCACCGGCAACGCCGGGCTGCTGCCCCGGCGCAGCTCGGTGAGGGCGGCGGCGAGATCGCGTACCGCCCCGTCGGGGTCGCTGGGCACCGGCAGCCGCACCGACCCGCGCGGCCAGGGCAACAGGTTGGCGTGGTGTTCGGAGGCGTTCGTGACCACCGTGGTGCCGGCCGGCACGGCCCGCGCCAGCAGGTTGAGCGCGTCGGTGGTGTTGCGGGTGAAGATCACATGATCGTCGGCGCGAGCGCCGAAGAAGTCGCCGATCGTCTGCCGGGCCTGCTCGTACGCGAGGGTGCAGCGCCGCGACAGCGCTCCCGCTCCGCGATGCACGCTGGCGTACCAGGGCAGCAGCTCGGCCACCGCGTCGGCGGCGGCCCGGGCGCACGGCGCACTGGCCGCGTAGTCCAGGTTGATCTCGCCGGGCACCCCGAGGACGTCGAGCGGCGCGGACGGCGCCGACGGCACGGTGGGCAGGCTGGGCAGCGAGGGGACGAGAGTGACGGACACGCCGGAACCTCCGGGGTCAGGGACCCCGGGTGCGACATCGGGACGGGGTCCGCGCTTGCCCAGCACACCGATCGGGCTGGGCCCGGTCATCACCCGGGGCACCCCACCGCGAACTCGACGAGGGTTGCCGGCCAGCAAGCCGGGGCTGAACGCTGGCACTCGTGACCTGCCGGCAGCATAGCGGCTACCGATGCGACCGAACCAGCCGGCGGCGGATGGCTACGCTGACCGCATGGCCGACACCCCGCCCGGTTCACCGCTGCCGCCGTCGCCCGCCGCCCCGCCTGCGCCCGCCGTCCCGCCCATGGGTGAGACGCCCCGGATGCCGCTGCGCCGACTGGGGTGGCGGCGGTTCCTGGTGTTGGCCGGGGTGGTGCTGTTGATCGCGGCGTGCGCGGTCTTCATGGTCTTCACGCTCGGCCAGTCGCTCGGTGCGCAGGCCCTGCTGATCGGGGTGGTCGCCGCCATCCTGCCGGTGCCGGTGCTGGTCGCCTGCTTCCTCTGGCTGGACCGGTACGAACCGGAGCCGTTGAAGTATCTGATCTTCTGCTTCGCCTGGGGGGCGTTCGTTTCCACCGCCGCCTCGCTCACGGTCAACGACTTCGCGGCCAACCGCTTCGCCGACTGGGGCCTGCCGTCCGCGCTCACCGGGGTGCTGGTCGCGCCGTTCATCGAGGAGCTGACCAAGGCGCTGGGCCCGATCCTGCTGCTGGTGTTCCGCCGCCGCGAGTGGTCCGGGATCACCGACGGCCTGGTCTACTGCGGGCTCTCCGCGGTCGGCTTCGCGATGGTGGAGAACATCCTCTACCTGGGCGGGTTGGGGTACGCGTCCGGCGCCGACCGGTACGGCCCGGCCACCGGCATCCAGCAGGTCATCGCGATCTTCATCCTGCGGATCCTGCTGTTCGGGTTCGCCCATCCCCTTTTCACCTCGATGACCGGTGTGGGGTTGGGCATCGCCTCTCGGACGGCCGACCGGCGCATCCGGGTGCTCGCCCCGATCGCCGGCCTGCTGCTGGCGATGATGCTGCACGGCACGTGGAACCTGCTGCCCACGCTGACCCAGGCCACCGGCGAGGCCATGATCATGCTGTACGGCTTCCTGGGCCTCATGGTGCCGGTCTTCTTCGGCACCGTGGGGCTGGCCCTGTGGCTGCGCGCCTGGGAGGGGCGGCTCACCGAGCGGGTCCTGCCCGACTACGTCCGCGCCGGCTGGCTCAGCCCGCCCGAGGTGGCCGCCCTGAGCAGTCTCGGCCGGCGGCACGCCGCCCGCAGTTGGGCGCGCCGGGTGGCCGGCGACGCCGGGGTGCGGGCGATGCGGGGTTACCAGTCCGCAGCGACCCGGCTGGCCCTGCTGCGCGACGGGGCGCTGCGCGGCCTGGACCGCAAAGCTGCCGACCAGGAGCGGACCGCCCGCGAGGAGCGGGAGCTGCTGGACGCGATCACCGAGTACCGGTCGTTCTTCGTGGGTCGGGACCCGCAGGCACCGGCGGGGGTCTGGGACGGCAGCCGCTACCACCTTCGCTTCCCGGACGGCACGCAGCGCGCCGTGGACGCGCCGGACGAGCCGGTGGTGCCGATCCCGGTGGTGCTGGCTCCCGCCCCGGCTCCGGTGGGGTACGCCCCGCCCGGTTGGCCCGGCCTGCGCCCGGCATCGCCCTGGCCGCCGACGCACCCCTGACGGCTGCGGCCGACGAACTGACGGCTGGCGGCTCAGGCCAGTAGCGAGGTGAGGAAGTCACCGAGGCCCTGGAACATCGCGATCAGCGCGGCCCCGATCCCTCGGAACATCTGTGCGGCGCCGTCCGGCCGAAAGGCCATGAAGTAGATCAGGAACGCGACACTGCCCCAGGTCAACAGCTTCTTCACGAATACCGGCATCGTCCCTCCCCAGGGCCACGGTCGCCGGATGGCTTCCCGTCGTGCGGCTGGGCAAACGGTGCGCGACGGGCCCTGGTGGCCGGGGGAGGTGCGTCAGAGGTAGAGGCCGGTCGAGTCGTTCTCGATCCGCTCGGCGGCCACGGCGTGCACGTCCCGCTCCCGCAGCAGCACGTAACCGCGGCCGTGCAGCTCGACCTCGGAGCGCTCGTCCGGGTCGAAGAGCACCCGGTCGCCGGAGACGATGGCGCGGACGTTCGGCCCCACCCCGACCGCGGTGGCCCAGGCGAGGCGCTTGCCGACCGCAGCGGTCGCCGGAATGACGATGCCAGCGGTGGAGCGGCGTTCGCCCTCACTGCCCTCCATCCGCACCAGCACACGGTCGTGCAGCAGGCGGATCGGCAGGCCGGCGTCGAGATCGTTGTCGGCGGTCACGTCGCAGACGCTACCGTGTGGCCGACGGTGGCCGGCCGGTGGTTACGCCGGAGGTGGTCGGGGCATTGTGTGGCGGAACCGCCCTACGGTGTCGGGAACGGACGTATGCTGTCCGACCTGTCGCCGTTGGCGGGCCGGGTTTTCTGCCAGGAGGTGCGCTTGAGCCGCTTCGAGCGGGTACGCGGGCGGCTTCGCCGCGCCTACCAGTCACGACAGGAGTCGGCGCGCGCCGACGAGGGTGCCTCCAGTGAGGCGCTGAACGACGCGTCGGAGGCGGCCCGGGTGGCGTCGCCGGCCGTGCCGGGGCCGACCGCGCCGCCGAGCGCCACGGTCTACGGCGCGGAACCTCCGGTGGACCTGCACAGCTCCACCACCAGCCGGGACGACGCCGACGTTCCGCACGGGCTCCGGATCGCCGCCGCGTGGTGTTGGCGACTGATCGTGATCGGCGTGGTGGCCTGGGCGCTGCTGCGGATCGTCGGCACGATCAAGATCGTGATCATTCCGCTGGCCATCGCGCTGCTGCTCTCCGCGCTGCTCGCCCCGGCGGTGGGCTGGCTGCTGCGGGCCCGGTTCCCCCGGTCGCTGGCGACGGCGGTGGTGCTGGTCGGCGGTCTGGCCGCGGTGATCGGCACGCTGACGCTGGTGGTCAACGAGTTCATTCGCGGCGTACCGGAGCTGAGCGAGAAGTCCTCGGAGGGCGTGCGGCAGATCCAGGACTGGCTGAAGACGGGCCCGCTGCACCTCTCCGACGGCCAACTCGACCGCTATATCGACGAGGCGCAGGCGTGGATCAACGACAACACCTCCAAGTTCACCAGCGGCGCGCTGAGCACGGCCGCGACGCTGGCGGAGGTGCTGACCGGCACGCTGCTGGTGCTCTTCGCGACGTTCTTCTTCCTGCGTGACGGCAACCGGATCTGGCGCTTCCTGGTCCGGCTGCTGCCGGTGGCCGCCCGGTGGAAGGTCGACGACGCCGGCCGCGCCTCCTGGCACACGCTCGGCGCCTACGTCCGCGCGACAGTGCTGGTCGCCTTCATCGACGCGGTCGGCATCGGCATCTTCCTGGTCGTCTTCGATGTCCCGTTCGCCTTCCCACTGGCCGCGCTGGTCTTCCTCGGCGCGTTCATCCCGATCGTCGGTGCGGCGCTCTCCGGCGGCGTGGCGGTGCTGGTGGCCCTCGTCGACAGCGGCCCGGTCACCGCGTTGATCATCCTTGGCGCGGTGATCGGCGTCCAGCAGATCGAGGGGCACGTGCTCCAGCCGCTGATCATGGGCCGGGCGGTGGCCCTGCACCCGCTCGCGGTGATCATCGGTATCGCCGCCGGTGTCGTACTCGCCGGGATCACCGGCGCGCTGGTCTCCGTGCCGCTCATCGCGGTGCTGAACACCGCGGTCCGCCGGCTTGCCGCCCGCAGGGTCCCGGACACCCCGCCCGACGCCGTGGTCGTCGCCTCCCAGGCCCCCTAGACCCGCGCGTCCCGCCAGATCACGCAGGATCATGGAAAAAGTGGCCTCCCGGCAGCGGGAGGCCACTTTTTTCACGTTGTAGCGCGATCCTGGTCCTGCCCAGGCGGGTCAGGACTTGGCCAGGCGCTCCAGGGCGCCCCGGGCCACCTCGGGGCGGGTCGTGTACCAGAACGGGGGCAGCGA
The DNA here is from genome assembly GCF_900091575.1 of Micromonospora saelicesensis. Taxonomy (GTDB): domain Bacteria; phylum Actinomycetota; class Actinomycetes; order Mycobacteriales; family Micromonosporaceae; genus Micromonospora; species Micromonospora saelicesensis. The sequence goes on along the minus strand of NZ_FMCR01000004.1, from coordinate 346,546 downwards.
GCGGCGCAGGAACGGCCCGTAGCCTCGGGCCGTCTCCAGCCGGGAGTCGAGCACCGCGACCACGCCCCGGTCGCCGGTCGCCCGGATCAGCCGGCCCACGCCCTGAGCCAGCCTCACCGCCGCGATCGGCACGCTGACCGCCGAGAAGCCGGAGCCGCCGCCCGCGTCCACGGCCGCCGCGCGGGCCGCCGCCAGTGGTTCGTCCGGACGGGGGAAGGGCAGCCGGTCGATGACGACGAGCTGGCAGGCGTCGCCCGGCACATCCACCCCCTGCCAGAGCGACATCACCCCGAACAGGCAGCTGGCGCGCTCCTCGCGGAAGCGACGCACCAGCAGCGGCAGCGCCTCCTCGCCCTGGAGCAACACCGGCAGGTCGGTCCGCGCGCGCAACAGCTCCGCCGCCTGCTGCGCGGCCCGCCGGGAGGAGAAGAGCCCGAGAGTACGACCACCGAGCGCCTCGACCAGCCCGAGCAGCTCCTCTCCGGCAGCTTCGGGCAGCCCTGAGACGCTGGGGCGGGGAAGGTGCGCGGCGACGTACAGGATGCCCTGCCGGGCGTAGTCGAACGGCGAACCGACGTCGAGTGACCGCCACCCGGGGCCCTCGGTGGCCGGGACGACGGTGTTCGGGGTGACGTCGCCGGCGAGGCGACGGCCCGGCGCCTCGGCAGCCGGCCGGCCGGGGCCGGTGCGGGCGGCCAGCGCGGCCGCGGCGGGGCTCGGCGGGGCGGGCGGTGGCGCGTCCAGCCCGAGGGCGCGGGCGACAGTGTCGAACCGGCCGCCCAGCGCCAGGGTCGCCGAGGTGGCCACGACGGTGCGTTCGTCGTACAGGTGGGTGGCGAGGGTGCCGGCCACCGACAGCGGCGCGACCACCAGTGCCCGGCGGTTGCCGCTGTCGTTCTTCTCCACCCAGGCCACGTCGTGGTCGCCCTCCTCCAGCAGCCGCTGCGCGGTGGTGGAGAGCTCGTCCAGCGCGGCCTTGGCCTGCTGCTTGCGGACCGGGTCGGGGTCGTCGGCCTTGACGTCGCCGATCGCGTCCAGGGCGGAGCGGGTCGCCGCGTCGAGCAGCGTGCACGCCTCCCGCAGTGGCGTCGGCAGCCCCGCGGTGATCCGCCCGGCCGGCGCCTCGGCCAGCCCGACCGCCAGGGCGTCGCCGGCGGCGGTGAGCGCCTCGGCGGTCTCCGGGCGCAGCAGCGTACGGGCCCGACGGGTGGTCCGGTCGATCAGCTCCGGCACCAGCTCCGCCTGGGCGGCGGAGGAGACCCGGTCGGCCAGCTCGTGCGCCTCGTCGACGATGAGCAGCTTGTGCGGCGGCACGATGTGCCGGTCGGCGAGCATGTCGACAGCGAGCAGGCTGTGGTTGGTCACCACGATATCGGCCTCCCGGGCGCGGGCCCGCGACGCCTCGGCGAAGCACTCCTGCCCGAACGGGCAACGGGCCGCGCCGACGCACTCGCGTGCCGGCATCGACACCAGCCGCCAGGCCTGGTCGTCGACGCCCGGGTCCAGTTCGTCCCGGTCGCCGGTGGCGGTCTTCTCGGCCCAGTCGCGCAGGCGCTCGACCTGCTTGCCCAGCCGGCCCGCCTCACCGAGCCACTTCGTCCCGCCGCCAGGGCGCGCTGCGGGGGCGTCGAAGAGGGTGTCCTCCGGCTCCTCCTCGGTGGAGTTGTCCAGTCGAGCGAGGCAGAGGTAGTGGTGGCGGCCCTTCAGCACGGCGAAGGTGGGCCGGCGGCCGAGCACCGGCTCGACCGCGTCGGCGAGCCGGGGCAGGTCGTGGTCGACCAACTGGGACTGCAACGCCAGGGTGGCCGTGGAGACCACCACCGGGCCGTCCACAGTGAGCGCCGGCGCGAGGTAGGCCAGCGACTTGCCGGTGCCGGTGCCCGCCTGCACGAGCAGATGCTCGCCGCCGGCCACGCACTCCTCGATCGCCGTGGTCATCTGCAGTTGGCCGGGACGCTCCGCGCCGCCGGGCACCGCGCCGACCGCCGCCGCCAGCAGCTCGGTGCCACTGGGTCGGGCACCCCGCCGCCGGCCCTTGGCACGGGCCGACGGGGTGGCGGAACCGGTGGCGGTGCGGGGCGGAGTCACCGTGCGACGGTACCCGGCGCCGCCGACACCGGCCGCGCCCATCCGCCGCGTGGCGCGATGCCGACCGGGGCGGGCGTTGCGGCCGACCCCGTCCGGTTACGGCCGCGCTACGACGCGTGGGCAGTATCGGTTAGGGTGCGAATCATGCCGAGCGACATGGTCCGCGTGATCTACCGCAAGTACGACGGCAGCGCCCACCGCGACTACCCGGCCCGCCGGCTCACCGAGGACGATCTCGGCATCTGGCTCGGCGTGCCCGAGGGCACCCAGTCGGTCTACCACGGCCGGCCCTCGGTGGAGAAGATCCCGTTCGTGCTGTTGGTGCCACACCGCGCCTGGTGGACGGCCATGTTCAACCCGCCGCCCCGCACCAGCGAGGTCTACTGCGACATCACGACCCCGGCCCGCTGGGAGTCCGACGACACCGTCCACCTGATCGACCTTGACCTGGACGTCGTCCGGCGTCGGGCCACCGGTCTGGTGGAGCTGCTCGACGAGGACGAGTTCGCCGAGCACCGGGCCCGGTTCGGCTACCCGGACGACGTGGTGGCCGAGGCCGAGGCCGCGGCACAGCGGCTGTTCGGGGCCCTGGGCGACGGCACCGAGCCGTTCGCCACCGCGTACCGCAAGTGGTTGGCTCTGGTGGTCTGAGGCCGCACGCCCGGTCGGGCCGGCTCACCAGCGTGGCGGCCAACCGTCGTCGGCGTCCAGCGGCGGCAGGTCGGTCAGCTTCTCCGGGTTGAGCTGGTTGTAGATGGCGGTGATCCGGCCCTGGTCCACGGCGAACGCGGTGACCAGGCGGATCGGTCGCCCGTCGCTGTGCGTCGTCTCCAGCTGTAGGCCGAGAATCCCGTCGACGAGCACGGGCCGAGCCAGCACCCGGTCGACGTACCGACCGGTCCGGCCGAACAGGCCGAGCGTGAGGCGAGCCACGGAGTCCGCGCCGAGCACCGGCCAGCGGGCGGCCGGGAAGTGCCCGCCCGAGTCACCGACGAAGACCACGTCCGGCGCGAGCACCTGAAGCAGCTGGTCCAGCTCGCCGGACTCGGTGGCGGCGACGAACGCCTTGAGCACCCGGCGTTGCTCGGCCGCGTCGGCGGTGTGCCGGGGTACGTCCGGCGAGGTGACCGCCCGCCGGGCCCGGGAGGCGAGCTGCCGGGCCGCCACCTCGGTGGTGCCGAGGACCCCCGCGACCCGGGCGAACGGCAGCGCGAACACGTCGTGCAGCACGAGGGCGACCCGTTGCTCCGGCGCGAGCCGCTCCAGCACCACCAGCAGCGCCGTGCCGACCTGGTCGGTGCGCACCGCCCGCTCCGCCGGGTCGGGTGCGTAGCCGTCGGCCGTCGGCCGGCCGCCCAACGGGCTCACCACCGGCTCCGGCAGCCACTGCCCCGGGTACGCCTCCCGGCGGACCCGGGCCGAGCGGAGCACGTCCAGGCAGATCCGAGCGCAGGTGGTGGTCAGCCACGCGGACAGCTCCCGGATCTCGGCGCGGGCCGCCGGCTCGGCCAGCGCCCCGGCGTAGCGCAGCCAGGTCTCCTGCACCGCGTCCTCCGCCTCGCTGCGGCTGCCCAGCATCCGGTGGGCCACCGCGAGCAGTCGGCCCCGCTCGGCCTCGAACTCCGTCGCCAGCTCCCGCACGACCCACCACCCCTTCCGGTCGGCGTCCCGGCCTACATCCTCCCGCCGAGTCGGCCCGCCGGCAGCCCCGAAACGGCCCGGTGGCCCGGTGCTGCCGTGGGCGGAGGTCGGTCGGTGCCGATCAGCGGGCCCGGCTTCGGAGGTGACTCTCGGCGGGCGGAACGGCGGTGGGTGGGCGATGATCCGTGCATGAGCGCACCCGAGCAAGGGCAGATCGTGGCACCGGACGGCGGTTCCGTGCGGGACCTGCTGCGGGTCACCGCGCCGGTGGATCTCGGCGCGATCGACCCGCGGTCCATGCCCGGCCTGCCGGAACCCGCGGGCCGCGGCGAGCACCGTAAGACCTGGGCGCGGGAGCAGGTGGAACTGGTCGGCGAGGAGCTGGGCCGGCAGCAGGAGATGCTCTTCGCGATGGCCAAGACCGGGTCGGAGCAGCCGGCGCACCGCGTGCTGCTGGTGCTCCAGGCCATGGACTGCGGCGGCAAGGACGGGACGATCAAGCGGGTGGCCGGCGCGATGAACCCGCTGGGCCTGCACATCCGCTCTTTCGGGCCGCCGACCCGCCAGGAGCTGCGGCACGACTTCCTCTGGCGGATTCGCCGGGAACTGCCACCGCCGGGGTACGTGGGGATGTTCAACCGTTCGCACTACGAGGACGTGTTGATCGCCCGGGTCGGCTCGCTGGTGCCGGAGACGACCTGGCGAGCCCGCTATGACGAAATCAACTCGTTCGAGCGGGAGCTGACCGAGGGCGGCGTCACCCTGATCAAGGTGATGCTGCACATCTCGTACGACGAGCAGGGCAAGCGTCTGATGGACCGGCTCACCGACCCGCGCAAGCACTGGAAGTACAACCCCTCCGACATCGACTCGCGGGGGCACTGGGACGACTATCAGGCCGCGTACGCCGAGGCCCTGAGCCGGTGCGGCACGGACGCCGCGCCCTGGTTCGTGGTGCCGGCGGACCGCAAGTGGTACCGGGACTGGGCGGTGGCCCACCTGCTGCGTGAGACGTTCGACACGCTCGATCTGGGGTATCCGGCTGCCGATTTCGACGTGGCGCGGGAGCGGAAGCGCCTGTTGGCTGGGGGAGCGGGTGCGGGTGGGGCGGCCGAGATGAACGGCAGGTGAACGACCGGTGAATGGTGCCTGGCCAGGGGTGGGCCGGCGAATTCCCGGTTCTGCCGTTTTCTAGCATTCACCGAGCGGGCGCTCTCGGGCGCCGCCACCCTTCCACCGACGCGACGAGGTCTGTGCTGTGAAGTTTTCCTTCCGCCCCACCGAGGGCGCCTTCTACGAGCTCTTCACCAGGGCCGCGCAGAACCTGGTCCGGGGCACCGCGCTGCTCAACGAGCTGGCCCTGCCCGGCGTGGACGTGCAGTCCGTCAGCGAGCGGCTGACCGAGGTCGAGCACGACAGCGACCAGATCACCCACGAGCTGTACAAGAAGATCAACTCGACCTTCATCACCCCGTTCGACCGGGAGGACATCTACCGGCTCGGCTCGCTGCTGGACGACGTGATGGACCACCTGGAAGCGGTCGGCGACCTGCTCTACCTGTACGGGCTGACCGAGCTTCCGGCGCTGCCCCGCGAGCTGCACGAGATGGTCAACGTGCTCGACCAGCAGGCCAAGCTGACCGCCGACGCGATGCCCCGGCTGAAGTCGATGAAGGATCTCGAGGACTACTGGATCGAGTGCAACCGGCTGGAGAACGAGGGCGACCGGATCAACCGGCAGCTGCTCGTCCGGCTCTTCTCCGGTGAGTACGACGCGTTGACGGTGCTGAAGATGAAGGAGGTCGCCGACGAGTTGGAGGCCGCCTGCGACGCCTTCGAGCACGTGGCCAACACCGTCGAGACCATCGCCGTCAAGGAGTCCTGAGCCGGTGTCCCCTGAACTCATCGCCGTGCTGGCGGTGATCGCGGTGGCCTTGGCGTTCGACTACACCAACGGCTTCCACGACGCCGCCAACGCGATCGCCACCAGCGTCTCCACCCGGGCGCTGACACCTCGGATCGCCCTCGGGCTCGCCGCGGTCGGCAACTTCGTCGGCGCCCACTTCGGCGCCGGCGTGGCCAAGACCGTCGGCGACGGTCTGGTCACCCTTCCGACCGGGGTGAACAGCCTCGGGGTGGTCTTCGCCGGGGTGCTCGGGGCGATCGCCTGGAACCTGATCACCTGGTACTTCGGTCTGCCCTCGTCGTCCTCGCACGCGCTCTTCGGCGGTCTGGTCGGCGCGACCCTGCTGTCCACCGGCGGCATCGTGCAGTGGGGCAACATCGGCGAGAAGGTGCTGCTGCCGATGGTGCTGTCGCCGATCGTCGGCCTCACCCTCGGCTACCTGCTGATGCTGGCCATCCTCTGGCTGTTCCGCAAGGGGCAGCCGGGCAAGCTCAACCGGGGCTTCCGCTGGGCGCAGACCGCCTCGGCGGCCGCCATGTCGGTCGGCCACGGCATGCAGGACGCCGCCAAGACCATGGGCATCGTGGTGCTGGCGCTCTACACCGGTGGTTTCCAGGAGAGCAAGACGCACATCCCGGGGTGGGTGTTCTGGACCTCGGCGACGATGCTGGCCCTCGGCACGTACGCCGGCGGCTGGCGGATCATACGTACCCTCGGTCGCAAGATCATCGACCTGGGGCCGCCGGAGGGCTTCGCCGCCGAGACCGTCGCCAGCGCGGTGCTCTACTTCAACGCGCTGGTGCTGAAGGCACCGATCTCCACCACCCACACCATCACCTCGGCGATCATGGGTGTGGGCGCGACCAAGCGACTCTCCGCGGTCCGCTGGAACGTGGCCGGCAACATCGTGCTCGCCTGGATCATCACGTTCCCGGCCGCCGCGCTGATCGCGTGCGTCACGTACCTGCTGGTCCGGCCGCTCTTCGGCTGAGTCTCCGGAAGGGCCCCCGGTCACGGTCTAGCCGTGGCCGGGGGCCCTTCCGCTGGTCAGACGTACCGGACGCCGATCTGCTCGCGGACCGTGTCCAGCAGGGTCATCACCTCAAGGGTCGTGGTGTGCGGCACCACCGGGCTCTCGGTCAGGCCGGCGGCCAGGCAGCGCTGCACCTCGATCGCCTCGTACTGGTAGCCGTTGCCGGCCCCGTCGGCGACGATCGTCTCCGGCTCCGCGCCGGCCCGGTGCACTGTCACCGAACCCGGCCGGAAGAACGGCTCCGGCAGGTCGATCCGCCCCGTGGTGCCCGTTACCGAGGCGGTCTGCCCGCTCAACCCGACCATGCCGCAGCTCAGGGTCGCCAGGGCTCCGGTGTCGTAGCCGAACAGCATTCCGGTGTTCTCGTCCGTCCCCTCCGGGCCGAGCTGCGCCCAGGACCGGATGTGCTGCGGCACCCCGAGCAGCAGGTGGGCCAGGCTGATCGGGTAGATCCCCAGGTCCAGCAGGGCGCCCCCGCCCAGCGCCGCGTTGCGCATCCGGTGCTCCGGCGGGAACGGCCCGGCCACCCCGAAGTCGGCCCGCACGCCGGTCACCGTGCCGATCGCCCCGTCCGCGATCAACTCGACCACCCGCAGGATCATCGGATTCAGCCGCATCCACATGGCCTCCATCAGGAAGACCCCGGCGGCGCGGGCGGTGTCCACCAACTCGGTGCTGGTGGCCAGGTCGAGGGTGAACGGCTTCTCCAACAGCACCGCCCGCCCGGCGGTGAGGCAGGTCATCGCCGCCTCGTAGTGCGCGGAATGCGGGGTCGCCACGTAGATCGCGTCCACCTCCGGGTCGGCGGCCAACTCCACCCAGGAGCCGTAGGCGCGCTTCGCGCCGTACGTGTCGGCGAAGCGCCGGGCGCTCTCCGCGGCGCGGGAACCGACCGCTACCAACTCGGCGTCCGGCACCAGCCGGAGGTCTTCGGCGAAACGGCTGGCGATGTGGCCGGTGGCCAGGATGCCCCAACGAGTCATGCCGGAACGCTAGCCGAGCCAGGTGAACCGCCCGCTGCCCGGCCTGCTGCTGGCGGGCTTGCTGCTGCCCGGTTCGCGTTGCCCGGCCCGCTGGGGCCGCCTCGCGCTGCCCCGACATGCGGCCTGCCCCGACGCCATCTAGTTCGGCGGCGACCGCGACCACGCCCCGACCGGCGCGCGGCTCGGGCCTGCCACCCTGACGAGCGGTATACCTCTGAGTCATAAATATGCCTCAGAGGTATACCGCTCAAGTCGTGGACCGGGCCCCGACCGAGCCGACCGCTTCGTGGCTTGGCGCGCGGAAGGCAATCGCGCTGTCGGGAACTAGGCTCGCGGGCATGACGATCGACAGTGACGGCTTCGCCGCCCCGGCCGCCCTGGTCGAGCACGCCCGCCGGTTCCAGGCCGAGGGCGGCACCCCGGCGACGCCGCGGGTCGCGGCCACCGTGCTGCTGCTGCGTCCGACCGACGCCGACTTCGAGGTGTACGTCATCCGCCGGGTCGCCGCGATGACCTTCGGCGGGATGTACGCCTTCCCCGGAGGCGGGGTGGACCGCTCCGACTCGGAGGCGCACCTGGACTGGGCGGGCCCGACGCCGGGAGAGTGGGCGGACCGGCTCGGGGTGGCCCCGCAGGCCGCGCAGGCGGTGGTCTGCGCCGCCGCGCGGGAGGTCTTCGAGGAGGCCGGAGTACTGCTCGCCGGTCCGAACCGGGAGACAGTGGTGGGCGACGTCAGCGGTGACGACTGGGAGGCGGCCCGGCAGGACCTGGAGGGACGGCGGCTGGGCTTCGCGGCGCTGCTCGCCGACCGTCAGCTCACCCTTCGGTCGGACCTGCTGCTGCCGTGGAGCCGGTGGATCACTCCCGAGTTCGAGCCGCGCCGCTTCGACACGTACTTCTTCATCGCCCTGTTGCCGGCGGGACAGCGGACCCGCGACGTCTCTGGCGAGGCCGACCACACCCTGTGGATCCGCCCGGCGGACGCGCTGGCCCGCGCGCAGGCCGGCGAGCTGACCATGCTGCCACCGACAGTGGTCACGCTGGCCCAGGTGGCGGCGGCCGGCGACCTGGCCGGGGTGGCGCGGGCGGCGGCCGATCGAGACGCCGCCAGCCCGGTCACCCCGCGCCTGGACCTGCCCCCGGACGGTGAACCCCGCTTCGTCCTGGGCTGACCACGGGCCCTGCCGCAGAGCTGGACATGGCACCGGCGCCCACGCCGTGAGGCGGGGCGCCGGTGACCGGACGTGGTCGGTTCAGCCGAAGCGGCCGGTGATGTAGTCCTCGGTCTTCTTCACGCTCGGGTTGCTGAAGATCTTCTGGGTGTTGTCGTACTCGATCAGCCGGCCCGGGTCGCCGGTCTTCTCGATCGAGAAGAAGGCGGTCCGGTCCGAGACACGCGCTGCCTGCTGCATGTTGTGCGTCACGATGATGATCGTGAACTTGTCCTTGAGCTGGAACATCAGGTCCTCGATCGCCAGCGTGGAGATCGGGTCCAGGGCGGAGCACGGCTCGTCCATCAGAACGACCTGCGGCTCGACCGCGATGGTCCGGGCGATGCAGAGCCGCTGCTGCTGACCGCCGGAGAGGCCCGCGCCGGGCTTGGCCAGCCGGTCCTTGACCTCGCCCCACAGGTTCGCGGCGCGCAGGGCCTTCTCGGCCGCGTCCTCCAGGATCGACTTCTTGCGGACCCCGTTGAGCTTCAGCCCGGCCACCACGTTCTCGAAGATGCTCATGGTGGGGAACGGGTTCGGCCGCTGGAAGACCATGCCGATGGTGCGCCGGACCGCAGTGACGTCCACGTCCCGGTCGTAGATGTCCTGGTCGTCGATGGTCAGGCTGCCCTCGACCCGGGCCCCCGGCAGCACCTCGTGCATCCGGTTGATCGACCGCAGGAACGTCGACTTGCCGCAACCGGACGGCCCGATGAGGGCGGTGACCGTCTTCGGCTCGACCGTCAGGTTGATGTTCTCGATTGCCTTGAAGCCGCCGTAGTACGCGGTGACGTTCGAGGCGGAGACGCGCTTGGCCATGGTGGTACCTCCGGGGTTCATCGGCTGAGCCTGTTGCGACGGGCCAGCAGCTTCGCCGCGATCGTCAGGATGAGTACGAGGGCGACCAGGGTGAGTGCCGCGGTCCACGCCCGTGCCGGCGAGTACTTGGAGGCCTCGCCAGCCTGCTGGTAGACGAAGAGGGCCAGCGACGACTGGTTGTTCTCGAAGGGGTTGAAGTTGATCGCCGCGCCCCCGCCGGCGACCAACAGCACCGGGGCGGTCTCGCCGGCCGCACGGGCGATGGCGAGCATGACGCCGGTGACGATGCCGGGCAGCGCGGTCGGCAGCACGACCCGCAGGATTGTCTTCCACTTCGGCACGCCGAGCGCATAGGCGCCCTCACGCAGTGGGGCCGGCACGAGGCGGAGCATCTCCTCGGTGGACCGGACGATGGTCGGCAGCATCAGTACGGCAAGGGCCAGCGCGGCCGCGAAGCCGGAGAAGCTCGGCCGGCCGTCGTTGAACCACGGCGAGACGATCAGCACCCAGAACGCCAGCACGAAGAGGCCGGTGACGATCGACGGGATACCGGTCATGACGTCGACGAAGAACCGGATTGCGAAGGCGAACTTGCCCCGCCCGTACTCGACGATGTAGATCGCGCAGAGGATGCCGAGCGGCACGGTGATCAGGGTGGCGATGCCGACCTGCTCCAGCGTGCCGACGATCGCGTGGTACGCACCGCCGTTCGGGTCGCGGGCCCCGATGTTGTTCATCGAGGTGTTGAAGAAGTCGCCGTCGAGCCGCTCGGTGCCCTTGCTCACCAGCGTCCAGACGACCGAGGCGAGCGGCAGTACCGCCAGCACGAACGCGGAGTGGATCAACGCGCTCCAGGTGCGGTTGCGGGCCGACCGCCGTCCCTCGACCGCGTTGGCCGCAGCGAAGAGCCCAACCAGGTAGAGCACCGCGCCGAGGACGATCACGAGGACCGGGCCGCCGATCCCGGTGCCGTAGACGATCACGACGGAGAGTGCCAGGGCCGCTACGGCGATGGCAGGTGCGGCGTACCAGGGCAGCCGTCTGGCCCGCAGTGACGCCGGCTGGGCCGGTGGCCGAGTGCGGTGGGACGTGACGGTGGGGGTCATGCGGCGGACTCCGTGAACTCCCGGCGGCGGTAGATGATCGCCCGCGCGATGATGTTTACGATCAAGGTGATCGCGAACAGCACCAGGCCAGAGGCGATCAGAGCGCCCCGGCCGGTGTCATTCGCCTCGGCGAACCGGTTGGCGATGTTGGCAGCGATGGTGTTGCCGCCGGACTCAAGCACGTTGAACGAGATGGCGTAGGTGGAGCCGAGAGTCAACGCCAGCGCGATGGTCTCGCCCAGCGCCCTGCCCAGGCCGAGCATCACCGCGGCGATGATGCCGGGGCGGCCATACGGCAGCACGGCCGTGCGCAGCATCTCCCAGCGGGTGGCGCCCAGGGCGATGGCGGCTTCCTCGTTGGCGGTCGGCGTCTGGAGGAACACCTCGCGGGTGAGCGAGGTGACGATCGGCAGGATCATGATCGCCAGGACCAGGGAGCCGAGCAGGATCGAGTTGCCGTACGGGCCGTCGCCGCCGAAGATCGGGATCCAGCTGAAGTACTTGTTGAGCCAGACCGACAGGTCCGACACCGGACCGATGAGGTAGTCGCGGCCCCACAGGCCGAACACCACACTGGGTACGGCGGCCAGCAGGTCGATCAGGAAGCCGAGCGCGTTGCCGAGTCGCCGGGGCGCGTAGTGGGACAGGAACAGCGCGATGCCCATGGCCACCGGAACGGCCATGAGCAGAGCCAGGGCGGCGGTGAGCACGGTGCCGAAGGCGAGCGCACCAATGCCGAACGTCGGCGGGTTGTCGTTCGGGAACCAACCCTCGAAGGTCCAGAAGCTCGCCGTGTTGGCGCGTAGGGCCGGGATCGCCTTCGCGATCAGGAAGGCCGCAATGGCCACGATGATGACCAATACCGTCGTCCCGGCGGCCATGGTGAGGCCACGGAAGGCCCGCTCGGCACCGAACTTCCGGTTTCGGGGCAGTGCGCCGCCGCCGCCCAGCCCGGTGCCGCCCGGGGAACGGGTGCTGACTGGTGCCTCGGCCACACGCGCCGAGGCACCGGCGGGCCACTCGTGACTCTGGGTCACGCGCGTCCCGCCGGTGCCGGCGTCGGCCGAGCGGTGAGGGGTTTCACCCATCTGCTCGCTCGATTCCGTTGCTGAGGTGGTGGGGTCGGGTCAGGAGAGGTTCTTGACCGCGGTCTCGACCTTGGTGCGGACCGTCTCCGGCAGCGGGGCGTAGCCCAGCTCGGTCAGAGAGGCCTGGCCTTCGGCGCTGGCGGCGTGGCCCAGCAGGCCCTTGACCAGCTTCAGCTTGTCGGCGGCGAGGCCCTTGCTGCAGACGATCTCGTACGTCGCCAGGACGATCGGGTAGGCCCCGGCCTCCTTGGTGTTGTAGTCGATCGACAGCTTGAGGTCGTCGCCCTGGCCCTCGACCTTCGCCCCGGCGATGGTCTTGCCGGCCGACTCGGCGGTCAGCGCGGCCCACTCGCCGGCACCGTTCTGCACCTTGGCCATGTTCAGGCCGGAGTTCTCGGCGTACGACCACTCGACGTAGCTGATCGTGCCGACCGTGCTCTTGACCTTGCTGGCCACGCCGTCGGACTTGGCGGCACCGATACCGCCCGGGGCCTTCCACGCCTTGGCGTTGCCGAAGGTCCAGTCCGACTCGGCGGTCTTCGACAGGTACTTGGTGAAGTTGTCGGTGGTGCCCGACTCGTCAGAGCGGTGGACCGTCTGGATGGTGGCGGACGGAAGCTTGGCGTCCGGGTTGTCCGCCTTGATCGCTGCGTCGTCCCACTTGGTCACCTTGCCGGCGAAGATCTTCGCCAGAGTGGCTGGCTTGAACTGCAGGTTATCCACGCCAGTGCCGGCGTTGTAGACGACCGCGACCGGGCCGATCACCATCGGGAGGTTGAGGGCCGCGCCACCGGCGCACTTGGCATCGGCCTGCGGCTGCTCCTCCGGCTTGAGCGCGGAGTCGGAGCCGGCGAAGTCGGCGGTCCCGGCGATGAACGCCTGAATGCCGGCGCCCGAGCCGGAAGCCTCGTAGTTGATCGTGGTGCCGGTGCACTTCTGCTGGTACGCCTTGATCCATTCGGCCATGGCGTTCTTCTGGGCCGAGGAGCCCTGGGCGTTGACCGTGCCGGTACCGCAGTCGACCGCGGCGGCCGAGCCCGCGGCGCTGGCGCCGGGGGTGGGCTCGTTGTTGTCCGAGCCGCATGCACTGAGGCCGAGCGTCGCGGCAAGAGCGAGGCAGGCAAGAGTGCCGTACCGCTGGAGCTTCACCTGAGGGGTTTCCCTTCGCGTCTGACTTGGCGCCCCGATCCCGGGGCCCGAGGACCGGCACTGACCGGCTGACACGAAAGCTAGAAGTGCCAGGTGGACGGTTTGCCGGCCAGAAGTTAACGAAGGGTGAACAACCTTGGTCTCGAGAGTTGCTGTTGGCTGAGTGCAAGTTGTCCGTTAGGCAAACTCCCATCCCGAATCAGCAGGTGTGGGGCCTTATGGCCAGCCCTCATTGCTCCACGTGCCGTGCCGCTTGACGCATGGCGATGCCGGTGCGGCGTCCGCTGGAACCTCAGCGATGGATGCCCCGCGCAATCGGGTCTGCCGCGTTCCTTGCTGCGTGGTCGGATCGTGGCCGTGTAGACGCTGTCCGGTCACGGGATCTTGGTCGCTGTCCTGCCGGCGCCGATGTCGACGTGGATGGCCTCAATCGAATCCAACTGGCCCTCGGCGCCGAGGCGCAGTGGTTCATGGACGTGAATTGGCGCTTAATGCAAGGCGGCGGCGGGATGAAGAGAACCGTAAACGAATTCACTTCGAGTGATCCATTGACTTTCCTGCTTGACGTGGTGATCATTTATTCCAGATGCGAACGCGAGAAAGGGCATTGCAATGAAGGTGATTGGTAAGATTCCGCGGGCTATTGCGATGATTGCAGCCACCGTATGCCTAGGCTTGGTTTCTACAGGCACGCCCGCCCTCGCGGCACCATACACGGTATGGGCCTGGCATGATGCGAATGTTCGATCCAACACCAGTACCAGCGCCTCCATTGTTGGCAAGATCTATGCCTCCAACGGCTACCCGGCTCAATGCTACGTCATCGGCCAGACGGTAAAGGATCTCGGCTACACCAACAAGTATTGGGTTCTGATTGATCTGAAGAATGGTGGCCACGGCTGGGTTAGTGGAATCTATCTGCAGGGCGATCAAATGGGTAATGTGAATACTGAGTGTTAGCTTTCCTCGGCTGGGCCGGTAGAGTCAGAGTGAGGTTCTACCGGCCCGCTGTGGAGGACGGTCAGCCCAGGTGGTAGTTGATGTGCGCGGACCAGCGGGCGAAGCCCAGCCGCTCGTAGAGCGCGACGGCCCCGGTGTTCGAGTCGTCCACGAAGAGCATCACCCGGTCGAGGCCACGCTTGTCCCGCAGGTGTGCCAGCCCGGCGGTGGTCAGGGCCCGGCCGAGCCCGCCACCGTGCGCGGTCGGCTCCACCCCCAGGACGTACACCTCGCCGATCCGGGCCGACCCCGGCCGCTCGTGCACCTTGGTCCAGTGGAAACCGAGCAGTCGGCCGGTCGCGGTCTCCTCGGCGAGCAGGAAGCCCGCCGGGTCGAACCACGGCTCGGCGAGGCGGACCCGCAGGTCGTCCGATGTCCACCGACCCTGTTCGGGGTGCTCGACGAAGGCCCGTGCGTTGAGGGCCAACCAGGCCGCGTCGTCTGCCCCGGGCCGGAACGCGCGTAGCGCCACCCCGTCGGGCAGGCGCGGCTCACCCAGCGGGGCCGCCAACGGCCGGCGCAACTGCCAGAGCACCCGGGCGCGGGCGAAGCCGAGGTCGACGGCGAGCGCGGCGGCCGAGGGGTGGTCGCCGTGCGCCCACGCCCGCAGCGGCCCGGTGGCCGAGGCGAGTACGCCCCGGGCGAGCGCCCGCCCGGTGCCCCGTCGCCGGTACGCGGGGTGCACCACCAGCTCGACCCCGATCCCACCGACCGGGTCGGTGGTGTCCAGGTGGGCGTACCCGGTGAGGGTGCCATCGTCGGCGCGGGCGATCAGATGCACGGCGGGGGCGTCAGGGTCGCGCAGCCGCAGCAGGACGTGTTCGTCGAGCGGGTCCGCTCCGTCCGTGTCACCTGCGGCGCGGGCGAGGGCGAGTACGTCGGCGATCTCCGCCGGCGCCAGTTGGTCGCTCCGGGTCACCTGGTCGCTGGTCGGCTCCGCGCTGCTCATCCCGCCACCGTATCCGTTGCGTGTCGTGACGCCCGGAGCGTCGCCGTAAAGCCGCGGCTCACGTCGGGTCGGTGGGGAGTGCCTCCAGCTCGAACCGGGCGGTCAGGTCGGGCAGGATCCGGCGCAGCGCCTCCACCGTGCCCTGCCGGTCCCCACCGGCGTCGTGCAGCAGCACCACCGAGCCCGGTTCGGCCTGGCTCAGCACCGTCGCAGTGATCTTGGTAGCGCCGGGTAGCTCCCAGTCCGACGGATCCACCGACCAGTGCAGCGGGGTCATGCCGAGCTGCCGCGCCACCGACACCACCGGGTACGTCCAGGCTCCGCCCGGCTGGCGGTACCAGACGATCGGGGCGTTCGGCACCGCCGCCCGGATCGCCGCGTTGGTGCGCAGGAGGTCGGAGCGGATCGCGTCGGCCGACCGGGCGCCCAGGCCGACGTCGTGGTGCCAGGAGTGGTTGCACAGGGTGTGCCCGGCGTCCACGATCGACTGGACCAGGTCGGGGTGGTTCTGCGCGTTCTCGCCGACCACGCAGAACGTGGCGCGCACGTCGTATTCGCGCAGGAGGGCGAGGACCTGCGGCGTGTAGCGCGGGTCCGGCCCGTCGTCGAAGGTCAGCGCGAGCCTCGGGGTGCCGGTGGTGGCGTGCGCGCCGAACAGGTTGTCGCCTCCGGCGTC
The DNA here is from genome assembly GCF_900091575.1 of Micromonospora saelicesensis. Taxonomy (GTDB): domain Bacteria; phylum Actinomycetota; class Actinomycetes; order Mycobacteriales; family Micromonosporaceae; genus Micromonospora; species Micromonospora saelicesensis. The sequence continues at coordinate 330,898 of NZ_FMCR01000004.1, read as the reverse complement.
CCGTCCGGACCCGTCCTGGCCGGCCTCGGCTGGGCCGGTCCCAGCCGCGCTTGCGCTGGCGCTCGGGGCTCCGCCCGGCTCGCCAACGCCGGGCTGGTCGGCGTAGTGCGGTCCGTCGGCGCTCGTGGTGACGCCGGTGGACTGCCGAGGCGTCTGGTCGGGGACGAGGCTGCGGCCCAGCACGTACGCGGAGCCGAGCAGCCCCGCCACCACCAGCGTCACGATCCCCGCGGCCCGCGCGGTGGAGCTGCCCCGCGTCACGACTTCCGCCTGGCTTGCCGGTCACGCCGGCCCGTCGCCCCCGTGTGCAGTGCGCGCACCGTCGCCCCTTTCTCCGACAAACCCGGCAGTCAGAATAGAACCGCCAAGCTGCGCAAAAAGGGCATATGGGAAATCGTCTGGAGCGGGCCTTGGATCAGACCGGCAGGGGCGCGTGCTCCGCCTCGGGAAGCGACCGCGACGGCGGAACGACGAACTTGTAGCCGACCTGGCGGACGGTGCCGATCATCGACTCGTACTCCGAGCCGAGCTTGGCGCGCAGTCGCCGGACGTGCACGTCCACCGTGCGGGTGCCGCCGAAGTAGTCGTAGCCCCAGACCTCGCGCAGGAGCTGGTCCCGGGTGAACACCCGACCCGGGTGCTGGGCCAGGAACTTCAGCAGCTCGAACTCCTTGTAGGTGAGGTCGAGCGGACGGCCCTTGAGTTTGGCCGCGTAGGTGTCCGGGTCGATGGTCAACTCGCCGGCCCGGATCGAGCCACCCGCGCCGGCGGTCGCGTTGCTGAGCCGGCCCACCGCCAGCCGCAGCCGTGCCTCGACCTCGGCGGGGCCGGCCGACGCGAGGATGACGTCGTCGACGCCCCAGTCGGCGTTGAGGGCGATCAGGCCGGCCTCGGTCACCACCGCGACAAGCGGCACGCCGAGCCCGGTGGCGTGCAACATCCGGCAGGTCGCCCGGGCCTCGCTCAACTCCGATCGGGCGTCCACCATCACCGCGTCCGGGCTGGGGCCCGCGACCAGTGTGCGAACATCACGCGGCGCGGTGCGGACCGAGTGCGGCAGCAGGTCGAGCGCCGGCAGCACAGCCGACGGTTCTCCTGCGCGTGCGGTCACCAGCAGCAGGATCTCCACGATCACCTCCGTCCCGGCGGCGCGAGGCCGCACGCGACCAGTCGCACTCATCAAGGAGTGCGCTGAGAAATTGCGTGGTCCCGGCGTCGCTGACGGGCGGGTAACGCGTTGAGCCTAACCGATCGCCTCGGCCGCGCCGTCAGGCCGTTTCCCGTTTGTCTACCTTGCCCCTGATCGTGGCCCGGATTTTAACGTCGCTGAAACCCGTGACCACCGCGTCGGGCCGTCGGTCTGGCACGATCGGGTCGTGTTTCCCTCCACCTCGCCCGAGGCCGGCCGTGAATCGTGGCCCGCAGGGCCCCAACCGGGTCCGGCCGCCGCAGCGACGCGCGGCCAACCGCCCGCGCCGCGTACCGGTCCGGCCACCACCGACGGCGACCGCCGGGAACGGGGTGGGCCGCGCCGTGCCCGTCGCGCCGGCGAGCCGGCCCGCCGATCCGAAGACGAGATCGACGAGCCGGAAGAGGAGGTCGTTCCCCCGGTCGCGGTGCACCGTCAACTGGCGCTGACCATCGCCGGCTTCGCCGCGCTGCTCGGTGTCGGCCTGGTGCTCGGCGCGCAGACGTCGGGCCCCGGTCACCGGCTGCCGTTCGCCTTCATCATCTTCGGTGTCCAACTGCTGTTCGTGCTCGCCTGGACGATGGCCATGCGTCCGCCCGCGCTGTTGGTGGTCGCCGGGATCAGCGCCGTGGTCGCGGCGCTGGTCGACATCGCAGCGGTACAGACCGACGTCGCCGGCCTGGCGCCACTGGGCTACCTGGCCGCCGGCGGGTTCCTCGCCGCCGTGCTCGGCCAACTGGTTCGTCGGGTCGACCGGGTCCGTGTCACCGACTCCCTCGGCGCCACGCTGCTCATCGTGGTGGGGGTGGTGGCCTTCGGCACCCTGATCGTGCTCAGCCGGATCCCGGCCGGCACCCAGGCGATCACCGTCTGCCTGACCGCGAGCGGTGTCGCGCTCACCGTCGCCCGACTCACCGACGCCGTACTGCCCTGGCCCCGGCTCGCCCCGCAGGTGCCCCGGGGCGCCGCAGGCGTGGTGGCCGGCGCGATGGTCGGCACGCTGACCAGCGCCCTCCTCGGCAGCTACCTGGTGGCTCCCTTCACGCCGACCCGGGCCGCCGTGATCGGCCTGGTCGCGGCGGTCACCGCCGTCCTCTCCGACCTCGCCGTGGGGTACGCGGAGGCGGGTCGGTTGATGGCCGGCGAACCGCCCACCATGTGGGTGGCCCGGCACATGCAGGGCCCGCTCGGCGGCTTCGCCCTGGCGGCGCCCGCCGCGTACGCCATGTGCATGCTCTTCCTCTGAGTCACGGTTGAGCGCCGAGCCGGTCGGGTACCTACGGGTGCGCCGCCCTGCGGCGTCGGTACGAACGACCCGTCGCGGTGCGACGGGCGGAGACAGGAGGCGGCGTGGCGCAGGACTATCCGGTGGACCAGGCGCGACCCCGACGGCGTGGCCGCAAGCTGCTCATCGGGCTGTTCGTGCTGCTCCTGCTGCTGGCGGGGTTGCTGGTGGTCGCCGACCGGGTGGCGGTCGGGGTCGCTGAGCGGATGATCGGCGACCGCGTACGCCAGGAGATCGCCAAGCAGGGCGCGCAGTCCGCCCCACCTGAGGTCGAGGTTGGCGGAACTCCGTTCCTCACCCAGGTGCTGGATGGCCGTTACCAGCGGATCACCATCAACCTGCGGGACGTGCAGGCCTCGGTCGAGGGCGACGCCGTCCGGCTGCCGGTGCTCGATGTGACCGCCCGCAACGTTCGGGCCTCGCTGGACACCCTGCGCACCGGCCAGGGTGACGTCGTGGCGGACACCGTCAACGGTGCCGGCACGATCAGCTACGAGAGTCTGGCCGCGCTGCTGAACCGCCCGGGTCTCACCCTTGGCGAGCAGAACGGCAAGCTCACCGTCAAGGCCCCGGCCGACATCCTCGGTCAGAAGCTCACCATCAGCGGCACCGCCGACGTCACCGTCGCCGACAACGGCGCGGTCGCCCTGCGGTTCAACGACCTGGACGCCGCGGGTCTGCCGAACTTGCCGCTGGCTCGGGCCTTCCTGAGCAACTACGCCAAGAGCATCTCCATCGACGTTCCCCTGCCGGAGTTGCCGTTCCAGCTCGCGGTCCGGGAGGTCCGTCCACTGCCGGAAGGGCTGGCGGTCACCGCCGACGCCAAGAACGTGCCGATCAACTCCGCTGGCTGACGCCGGAGGCGCGGTGGGACGCCGAAATCCTCGGCGATCCCGGCGATTCCCGGATGGTGGTCGGCCCAGTGGCAGCACGGTCACTGGCTGGTAGGCTCCCTGGCCATGGGGACCCACCTCACCAAACGGCGCGCGGTCGACCTGTGCCGCGTGGCCACCTGCCTGTGTCGCCCCGTCATCTGACGGCGGGGCTGTCTCCGGCCGCCTGACGGCGGCCACCGGCACAGGGTTCTCGCACCCTCCGGTTATCCCACCGAACGCCCGGCAGCGGCGCCGTCGCACGAACCCGTGATCCCGTCCTTCCGCTGGGTCCCGCGCGTGGTGCGACAGTTACACCCATCGATTCGCGCGCGTTGGCTCACCATCCATCCTCACCAGGGAGTGATTCGATGAGTCGCGACACCGCACTCGTTTCGGCCGAGTGGGCCGAGAAGAACCTCGACGCCCCGGGCGTCGTCTTCGTCGAGGTCGACGAGGACACCTCGGCCTACGAGACCGGCCACATCGCCGGCGCCATCAAGATTGACTGGAGGACCGACCTCCAGGACCAGGTTCGCCGGGACTTCGTCAACAAGACGCAGTTCGAGGCGCTGCTCTCCGAGCGGGGCATCAGCAACGACGACACCGTCATCCTGTACGGCGGCAACAACAACTGGTTCGCCGCGTACGCCTACTGGTACTTCAAGCTCTACGGCCACCGTGACGTGAAGCTGCTCGACGGCGGCCGCAAGAAGTGGGAGCTGGACGCCCGCCCGCTCGTCACCGACGCGGTGTCCCGCCCGACGACGCAGTACGTCGCGCAGGAGCCGGACACCTCCATCCGGGCCTTCCGCGACGAGGTCGTCGCCGCGATCGGCACCAAGAACCTGGTCGACGTGCGCAGCCCCGACGAGTTCGCCGGTCGCCTGCTCGCCCCCGCCCACCTGCCGCAGGAGCAGGCGCAGCGGGCCGGCCACATCCCCACCGCGATCAGCGTGCCGTGGTCCAAGGCGGCCAACGAGGACGGCACCTTCCGGTCCGACGACGAGCTGCGCAAGATCTACGGTGACGCGGGGCTCGACGACGGCAAGGAGACCATCGCGTACTGCCGGATCGGTGAGCGCTCGTCGCACACCTGGTTCGTGCTCCAGGAGCTGCTGGGTCACCGCAACGTCAAGAACTACGACGGCTCCTGGACCGAGTACGGCTCGCTGGTCGGTGTGCCGGTCGCGCTCGGCGACGAACCCGGGGAGGCCTGATCATGACTCTTCCCACCGCCGCGGGTTGCGCCGCACCGGACCAGGCCGCGCCGCTGCCGGCCAGCCTGGATCTGGAGAAGGAAACCGTCATCACCGGCATCGTCCGTTCCGCCGAGGCCGAGCCGGTGCCGGGCGCGTACGTCCGGCTGCTCGACTCGACCGGTGAGTTCACCGCCGAGGTGGTCACCTCGGCCGCCGGGCAGTTCCGGTTCTTCGCCGCGCCGGGTTCCTGGACGCTGCGGGCGTTGTCCCGGCACGGCAACGGCGACACCGCTGTCACTGCCGGCCGAGGCGTCAACGAGGTCGCCGTCACCGTCGCCTGACCCACTGCTCTGATCGACCGGGGTCGGTCACCCTCCCGGGGGTGGCCGGCCCCGGTCGTTTCTTCGTAGCGCGCCGGCACGCCGGGGCGGGTGCCGAAATCCATTGGCATGCGTCACTATCTACTGGTGGATTTCAGGGATGAAAGCGGCGGGTCCGACGAAGCGGTCCCCATCGTCCTCTGCGTGGGCACGGACATGTCGCTTCGGGAGCGGGTGCTGAGCCAACTCGACGGGCGCGCCCCGGTGCACAGCTGTTTCGATCTGACCGAGCTACGCGAGCTGTTGTCGTCGCCGACGGACCCGGCGCCGGTCAGTCCCACAGTCCTTCCGCTCACCGGGGCGCGGGGCCTGGTGAGGTGGGGTGAGCTGGTCGTCGACCGGGCCGGACACCGGGTCACCTGGCGCGGCGAGGTGCTCCCGCTGACCCCCACCGAACGGGAGTTGCTCACAGTGCTCATCGGTCCACCGCTGGTGGTGTGGAGCTACGAACGGCTCTGTGTCTCCGCGCTGGGCGGCGCGGACACCGCAGCGCTGCAATCCACCATCAGACGGCTTCGTCGCAGGCTGCGGGGCCTGCCGGGCGGACCGCAGGTGCACACCGTGCGGGGCGTCGGCTACCGGCTCGACCCGCCGCCCCGGCTGAACGACCACTGACCCGCGGTCGCTCCGTCGGGCCGACCGCCTCCGCTGCCGGCCCGGCGGCGGGCGCGTGACACCATGGCCGGGTGAGCGGTGCTGTCCAGACGGGTTGGGCCTCTTCGGCCGGCCCTGCCGCGCCGACACCGGCCGGGTCGCGGCGGCGTTGGCTGCTGGCCGTGGCAGTGGCCTGGGCGGTGCTGCTGGCCGGGCTCACCTGGATATCGGTGCGGAACGACCCGCCGACCGTGCGCGAACAGCGTTCCCTCGATCAGGCCGGCCCGGTGGTCGACCGGGCGGTCGGCGAGTTGGCCCGCGCGGCAGGTGCGGCCGGTCTGCTGGACCTGGGCCCCGCGCGGGTCGCGTCCGGCTGCCGGGTGACCCCGTTCGCCGACGGGGCGAGGCTGCGGCGCGAGGTAGGGGTGCTCGCGGCCACCGGTGACGAGCGGGCCGTGCTGGTCGGCATCGCCGAGCGGCTGCCGGCGAGCTGGCGCGCCGGAGTCGGGCCCGGCGTGGACGGCCCCGAGCTGCGCGCCGACGCCGGAGAATTCGTGGCCGTCGAGGGCCGGCCGACCGTCGACGGCCGGGTGCGACTGGTCGTCGACACCGGTTGCCGACCGGTCGGCGCCGGCTACACGCCGGCCCCGGCCACCGCCGGCGGCCCGGAGACCACCGCGCTGACCGCCGCGCTGCGGGCCCTCGACCGGCCGGGCGACGCCGCTTCGGAGCTGGTCACCGCGCCCTGCCCGGGCGGCGGGCTCGCCCGTACCGCATGGTCCGCGAACGGTCCCGGCCCGGCGGCCTCGACGGCCGCACTCGCCCCGCTGGCCGGTAACGGCCCACTGCTGGACCAACCCCCGGTGTACGCGTACCGCAGCGGTGCCGTCACGGTGCTGGCTGAGATCAGCCCGGACGAGACCCGACTGGCGGCCACCGTCGGCTGCCCGGGCTGAGCTGGGCGTCCGCTCAGGTCAGCGGTCGTCCGGCTGGTCCTCCGGGTCACGGCTGCGGCCCAACGCGTCGACCATGCCCCACCGGCCGGGGATGTCCAGCAGCTCGACCCGGCCCATCCCCGGTGGCACGGCCGGGTCGATGATCAGGTGCTCGCCCTGCGGCTCCAACCCCAGCATCACCCGCAGCAGCAGCAGTGGGGTGCCGGTCGACCAGGCCTGCGGGCTGCACGCGGTCGGGTACTCCACCGGGTAGTCGGTGAGGTCGCGGGCGTAGCCGGCGAACGCCTCCGGCAGCCGACCCTCGAAGTACCGGGACGCGGCCAGCATCGTGTCGCAGAGCAACCCTGCCTCCTCCCGGAAGCCGTACCGCCACAACCCCCAGGCGATGATCGAGTTGTCGAACGGCCAGACGGTGCCCACGTGGTAGCCGATCGGGTTGTACCGCCCCTCGTCCGTGGCGAGCGTGCGCACCCCCCAGCCGGAGAACAGTCGTGGCCCGAGCAGATGCTCGACCACCTTGCCGGCGCGCGACTCGTCCACGATGCCGCTCCACAGCAGGTGCCCGATGTTCGAGGTCAGCGCGTCCACCTGCCGACCGTCGGCGTCCAGCGCGAGCGCGTAGTACTCGCGGTCGGCGATCCAGAAGTCGCTGTCGAACCGCCGTTTGAGGTCGGCGGCCTGGCGCTCCAGCTCGTCGGCGAACTCCGGATCGTTCCAGAAGGTCCGGGCCAGCCGGGCGGCCCGGACCTTCGCGTCGTAGGCGTAGCCCTGCAACTCACAGGTGGCCCGGGGGAAGCCGGGCAGCTGACCGTCGGCGTACGAGATGGCGTCCCAGGAGTCCTTCCAGCACTGGTTCTGCAGGCCGGTCTCCGGGTTGCGGGTCTGGTACCAGAGGTAGCCGGTGCCGAGCAGGTCACCGTAGGTGTCGATCCACTGCAACGCCGCGCGGACCTGCGGCTCCAGCTTGCGGACGAGTGCCGCGTCACCGGTCCACCGCTCGTACTCGTCGAGCAGGATGATGAACAGGGGAGTCGAGTCGGCCGACCCGTAGTACGGCGAGTGTGGTTGTTCCTCGAAACCGGCGGTCTCCCCGTACCGCAGCTCGTGCAGGATCTTGCCGGGTTCCTCGTCCCGGAAGTCGTCCACCCGGTGCCCCTGCAAGCCGGCCAGCATCAGGATGGTCGGCGGAACCAGCTCCGGCAGGAACGGCAGCACCTGCAACGAGGTGATGATGCTGTCCCGGCCGAACAGGGTCATGAACCAGGGGAGTCCCGCGGCGATCAGCCGTACGCCGAGGGCGATCGACTCGTAGCGCAGCGCGGCCAGGTCGTTGAGGCTGCGCCGGTACGCCCCGGCCAGCGGCTCGCAGTCGCAGCCGAGCTTCGGCGCCCGGTCGATCAGCTCCTGCTGCTCGGCCCGGATGGCGTCCGCGTTGCGGCTGCCGCCGTACGGGAGGGTGGCCCGGATGTCCTCGCCCCGGGCCCCGAAGACGACGCTGGACACGTGCAGCCGGGTGCTCCAGTTGTCGTTGCGGGCGATCCGGATCCGGAAGGTCATTCCGGTGTCGTCGACCTGCGCCGGCGCGGTGGTGCTGACGACCATCTCCCGGTGGAACGCCTCCCGCCGGTAGGTCAGCCGCAGCTCGTTCTCGGCGACAGTGACGGTGGTCCGGCCCCGCTTCTGCCGAGAGTTCTTGATCTCGAACAGGTCGGCGAAGTCGGCCCCGATCTCGATCCGGAGCGTGCACTCGACCTCCGCGCCGAGGTGGTTCAGCACTGTCAGCTCCTCCTCGAAGCTGCCCACGATCGCCCGGCTGCGGATCACCGACGCCTTGGCGTCCAGATAGTGCGTGGGTTCGCCGGGGGCGAGGAAGAACTTGGTGCGGTACGACTCGGCATCGTCGACGGAGAGGGCGTGCAGCCGTTCGCCGTCCAGGGTGAGCACCCACTTGGACAGGAAGCGGGTGTCGAAGGAGAACAGCCCGGTGGGGAAGTCGTAGGACGGTTCGATGTCCCCACGCCGGTCGCTGACCAGGAAGGTGTTGCCGTCCAGAATGCTGACGAGGTCCTTCACCTGAGTCGCCCGGCTGCTCGACGGGCCGTTTCGCGGGGGTCGCGGGTGCCGGGCGGGTTCGGAAAGAACCGGCGGAAGGCGAGGAAGAGCACCACGTTCCCGCTGAACGTGCTCTCGTTGCGCAGCACCGCCGCGACCCCCTGGGCCTCACCGGTGATCAGCCGGTCGAAGAGGGCGGCGCTGCTGTACCAGATCGCGTCGGCCGGGCCGCGTCCCCGGCTGACCTGCACCGACCCGGGCCGCATCCGGACCAGCCAGTGTTCGGTGCGGTGGTCCTCGCCGAGGTCGATCTGGAGGGTGCCGTCGGCCAGGCCGCCCAGGACCTCGGCGGCGCGCGACGGCAGTGCCTCGAAGAACCTCTCCGCCGCCTCGGTCACATCCGAATCGTAGGCAGCCGTCCGAGATGTCGGGTCGGTATCGGCACTCCGCTCGGATCGACCCACCGCCGCCGTGCGGTCAGTACACGAGTGCCTGCGCGCCCTCGGCCAACGCCTCCTCGACGAAGACCGCGGCACCGGCGATCCGGACCCCGGGGAGGACGTCGTCCGGGCCGATGTCCCGTCGGGCCGCGCACTGCGTGCAGGCGGTCACCCGGCCGCTGGTCAGGATGACGTGCAACAGCTCGGCCAGGGGTGCGGAGTGCGGCAGGTCGAACTGCTGGGCGCGACCGGGCAGCGCGAACCAGGTGGACTCACCGGTCAGCCAGAGCGAGACGTCCACCCCGGCCGCTACCGCCGTCGCGGCGACGGTGAATGCCTGCGCGCACCGCTCCGGGGCGTCCGCCCCTGCGGTGGCCTTGACGACGAGAGTGCGGGCCATGTGGCCCAGCATAGGATGGCCGGGATGGTTACCGAGATCGGGTTTGTCAGCCTGCTGGTCGCTGGCCTGGGCGGGCTCGCCGGTGGCCTGGTCTACCTTGCCGTACGCATTTCGAGAGGACGTTGGTGAGCGCGAGGAGTGAGCCGGGCTTGCGAGCCCCGCAGTCGCGAACGAAGGTGGCCCTGTGAGCGAGAACCCGCTGCAGCCGCCGTGGCTGAACGCGCCGCCGGTCGAGGAGTACCCGTTCGAGGAGAGCCACGACCTGCGGGTCGGGCCGAAGCTGCACCCCGCGCTGGATGCCCTGCTGCCGTACATCGGTCTGTGGCGCGGTCGGGGCAAGGGCGGCTTCCCCACCATCGAGGATTTCGACTACGCGCAGGAGATCCGGATCAGCCACGACGGCCGACCGTTCCTGCACTACGAGTCGCGTGCGTGGATCCTCGACGAGCAGAGCAAACCGGTCCGTCCGGCCGGCCGCGAGGTGGGCTGGTGGCGGCCGGTGCTGGTGGATGGGCGGGCGACCGACGAGCTGGAGGCGCTGCTGACCACCCCGACCGGGGTGATGGAGCTGCACCTGGGCAAGCGCACCGGCACGCAGCTCGAGTTCGCCACCGACGCGGTGATCCGGACTCCGACCGCCAAGGAGGTCACCGGCGGGCACCGGCTCTTCGGCATCGTCGAGGGGGCGCTGCTCTACGCCCAGGAGATGGCCGCCATGGGGCACGGGCTCAGTCCGCACCTCTCCGCCCGACTCGTCCGGGTCGGCGGCTGACCTCGACGGTCGGTGGCCGGCTAGACGGGGAAACCCAGCAGGGCCTGTAGGGCGGGGGTACGCGGGCAGCGAGCCCGCCGTACCCCGTCCAGCGTGTGGACCTCGGCGGCTCCGCGCAGCGACGAGGTGAACCACACGCCGTCCGCCGCGTGCAGTTCGGCGGTGCCGACCATCCGTTCGGCGGCGCCCAGGCCCAGCTCGCTCGCGTGGGCGAGCAGCCAGGCCGCAGTGGTGCCGGCGAGGATGCCGGTGCTGGCGGCCGGCACCGTGCAGAGCGTGTCGTCGGTGAGCCACACCACATTCGCGGTGGGGCCCTCCAGCGCGTACCCGTCGGAGGAGATCCAGAGCACGTCGTCCACGCCGGCCCGGCGGGCCCAGCGACGGGCGGCGCTGCTGACCGCGTACGACGTGGACTTGATGCCGGCCGGCAGCCAGGCCAGCCCGCTGCGGGCGGCGGCGGGCAGCCCCAGCGGCAGGGTGGCCACCGTGATTCCGTCCCTCCGGGCGGCCCGGGAGGCCGCCGGCACCGGGGCCAGCGTGGCGTAGATGGTGGGCGGACCGCCGGCCTCCGGGCCTCGGGTGCAGACCAACCGAAGCGCCCCCTCCACAGCTGCTGGCCAGCCTGTCCGCACCTGATCCACCAGGTCGATCAGCGCGCTGACGGGGGGCAGGGACAGCTCGACGGCGGCGGCCGCCGTGGCCAGGCGGGCCAGGTGTTCGTCGCGCAGCCACGGCTGGCCGTTACGTAGGTGCATGGTCTCGAAGAGGCCGTCACCGTGCAGCACCCCGAGGTCGTCACCTCGAAGCACCGGGTCGCCGGGCGGCACCGGGCCACGCCCCAGGACGGCGATCCGCGCGGTCGGGTCGGCCGCGTTCTTCCCGACGGACGACCTCACCATGACCGTCGAGCGTAGCGGTGATCGATCGCGGTGCGGGGAACAGCCGGGTGGCCGAACTATGATCGGACGGTGTCCGAATCCTCCCTCGCGGAAATGCTGCGGGCCCGTGGGCTGCGGCTGACGGCCCAGCGGCAGCTCGTCCTCCAGGCGGTGCTCGATCTGGGCCACGCCACCCCGGAGCAGGTGCACACCGCGGTCCGGGAGGTCGCCGCCGGCGTCAACATCACCACCATCTACCGCACGCTCGAGCTGCTGGAACGGCTCGGTCTGGTCACCCACACGCACCTGTCGCACGGCTCACCGACCTATCACGCCGCCGGTGAACACCAACACGTCCACCTGGTCTGCCGGGAGTGTGGCGCGATCGACGAGATCGATCCGGAGCTGCTCCGCCCCCTCGCCGACCAGTTGGCCGCGCAGCGCGGGTTCCGGGTGGACATCGGGCACGTGTCACTCTTCGGCGTCTGCGTACGCTGCGAGAACGGGGACGAAAAATGATCGACATCGCGGGTGCGGTGGCCGTCGAGGGAATCGACGAGGCCAGCCGTGACCAGCCGGATCCGGCGCACGTCGCGGCCGGGGTGCGAGGGGTGGCCGCGCACTACGGCGACCCGCTGCGCGAGCAGCGCACCCTCGACACCGCTGTCGGTCTGGTCGACCGGTCGCATCGAGGGATCATCGCGGTGCCCGGGGAGGAACGGGCCAGTTGGCTGCACACTGTCACCTCGCAGCACCTGAACGCGCTGGCCGCCGGTGAGGGCACCGAGTTGCTGGTGCTGTCCCCGCACGGCCACATCGAGCAGCACGCCATGGTCGCCGAGGACGGCGAGACCACCTGGCTGGACACCGAGCCCGGTGCGACCCAGGGCCTGCTGACCTACCTGGAGAAGATGCGGTTCTTCAGCAAGGTCGAACCACGCGACGCGACGGCCGAGCGCGCGCTGTTGTCGCTGGTCGGGCCGGCGGCCATGGAGGCGCTCGGCACGCTCGGCGTGACCGGGCTCGCCGCACCGGACGTGGTCGCGGTGCCGGGTCCGAAGTTCCCGCACGGTGCCGTGCCAGCCCGGGCGAGCGCTCGGTACGACGTACGGCCGCTGCCGATCGGCGGCTGGGCCCGACGTGGTCCGCTCGGGGTGGACCTGCTGGTGCCACGGTCGGCGATGGACCAGGTGGTGGCGGAGCTGCGCGGCGCCGGTGTGCCGGTCGCGGGGCTGTGGGCGTACGAGGCGATCCGGGTGGCCGCCCGGCAGCCCCGGGTCGGGGTGGACACCGACCACCGGACCATTCCGGCCGAGGTCGACCTGATCGCCCCGGCGGTGCATCTGGACAAGGGTTGCTACCGGGGGCAGGAGACGGTGGCGCGGGTACACAACATGGGCCGGCCGCCGCGTCGCCTCGTACTGCTGCATCTGGACGGGGTGACCACCGATCAGCCGCCGGTGGCCGGTACGCCGGTGACCCTCGACGGCCGGGCGGTCGGCTTCGTCGGCACCGCCGTGCTGCACCACGAGCTGGGCCAGGTCGCTCTCGCGGTGCTGAAGCGGAACGTCCCGGACGACGCCGCGTTGCTGATCGGCGAGACCGCGGCGGCGATCGACCCGTCCTGAGCGGGCCGTCTAGGATCGCCGGCATGACGACAGGGACGTTGATCACGGTGGCCCCGACCGGCGCTGAGTCGGCCAAGGCGGAGGTGCCGGCGCTGCCGGTGACCCTCGACGAGTTGCTGCTCACCGCCAAGGAGTGCGAGGCGCTCGGCGCCGCCGTGATCCACGTCCACATCCGCGACGACGAGGCCAGGCCGACGCTCGACCCGGTGCGGCTGGCCGACACGGTGGCGGCGCTGCGGGAGAGCACCGACCTGATCGTCCAGCTCTCCTCCGGCGGCGCGGTGACCGACCCGGAGGCCGCCCGGCTCGCCGTGCTCGACGCCCGTCCGGACATGGCCTCCTGCACCATGGGCACTGTCAACTTCGGCGACGACGTCTTCCTCAACCGCTGGGAGTTCATCGTCGACCTGCACACCCGGATGCAGGAACGCGGGATCGTGCCGGAGTACGAGATCTTCGACCTCGGCCACCTGTCCGCGTTGCAGCGGTTGCTCGGCAAGTACGGGCTGCCGGCCGGCGGGCACGTGCACGTCGACTTCGTGATGGGCGTGCCGGGCGGGATGCCGGGCAACACCGAGACCCTGGTCGCGGCCCACCGGATGCTGCGGGACCTGCCCGAGGGCACCACCTTCTCGGCCACCGGCGTCGGCCGGAGCACCATCGCGGTGCTGCTGGCCTCGCTGTCGACCGGCGGGCACCTGCGGGTCGGCATGGAGGACACGGTGACGTACGCGAAGGGCCGCCCGGTGGAGTCCAACATGCAGTTGGTCGCCCGCGCTGTGGGTTTCGCCCAGCTCGCTCAGCGGCCGCCGCTGACCACCACCGAGGCCCGCGAGCTGCTCGGGCTGTAAGGCCGGGTCTGTCCCGCGCCCCTGTCACCCGGGCGGTGGACCTCCTGGTCACCCCGCCGCCGGGCACCCCCGGACCGTCGGTACCGTCCAGCGCGTGACGAAGACGTACGAGGGCGGCGCGCCGCTCGCCGAGGTGGTCCGGTCGGGGTTCGTGGAGGGTGCGCACCGCGGCTCGGTGGTGGTGCTGGACGCCGCCGGTGTCGCGGTGGCGTCCGCCGGGGACGTGACCTCGCCGATCTTCCCCCGCTCGGCCAGCAAGCCGATGCAGGCGATCGGGATGCTCCGGGCCGGCCTGGCCCTGACCGACCCGGCCGACGTGGCGCTGGTCTCGGCGAGCCACGCCGGCGAGGAATTCCACCTGGCCCGGGTCGGTGCGCTGCTGGAGCGCGCCGGGTTGGACGCGTCGGCGTTGCACTGCCCGCCCGACCTGCCGGTGGGGGCCGCGGCCCGGGAGGCGGTGCTCCGGGCCGGTGGCGGCCCGAGCCGGGTGCAGATGAACTGCTCCGGCAAGCACAGCGGGATGCTGTTGACCTGCGAGGCCGCCGGTTGGTCCCGGGAGGGCTACTGGCGGCCGGAGCACCCGCTTCAGCAGCGGCTGCGGGCCGCCATCGAGGAGTTCACCGGCGAGCAGGCGGCGGCGGTGGGGGTCGACGGTTGCGGAGCCCCGGTCCTCGCGGTGTCGCTGGCCGGTCTGGCCGGGGCGTACCTCCGGCTGGTCGACGCCGAGCCCGGCTCGGTGCCGCGCACGGTGGCCGACGCGATGCGGGCGTACCCGGAGATCGTGGGTGGCACCCAGGCCGACGACACCCGGCTGATGCGGGGTGTCCCGGGGCTGCTGGCCAAGGTCGGTGCCGAGGGCGTGATCGCCGTGGCACTGCCGGGCGTCGGTGCCGTCGCACTGAAGATCGACGACGGCGCCGACCGGGCCCGGATGCCGGTCCTGGTCTCCGCGCTGCGCCGGCTCGGCGTGGACGCTCCGGTGCTGGCCGAGTACGCCGAGGTGCCGCTCTTCGGTGGCGGGGTCCCGGTCGGGGCGGTCCGCCCGCTCTGGTGACAGCGCTGGCCTGCTGGCCGGCGGCCCGGCTGCCCGACCCGGCGGCCAACTCCGGAACGAGCGCTATACCTCACAGGCATAAATATGACTCTGAGGTATAGCGCTCGTCGCGACGTCAGGCCCGTCGGCGGCGGTGGTGGCTAGCTCAGGAAGTCGAGCAGTGCGGCGTTGACCGGCTCCGGACGCTCCAACGGCAGCAGGTGCGCGGCGTCCGGCACGTCGGGCAGTCGTACCGCGCCGGGGACCTCGGCGGCGATCCGGTCGGCGAGCCGACTGATGTCCGGCACGTCCGCGGCGCCGGCGGTGACCAGGACGGGGATCTTCAGCTCACCGAGACGACCGATCGCCGGTGGCGACAGCTCTCCCACCTCGACCGCGCCGAGCGCCAGTTCGGCGGCGAGGGCACGCTGGTCCATCTCCTGCGCGAACGCGATCAGCTCCCTGTCGACGTCCTCCGGCTGGCGGCGCGGGCCGACCACCCAGAACCGCACCTCACCGGCCGCGCCGGCGACGAAGTCGTCCGGGTCGACCTCGCCGACCAGGCCGTCCCAGAGGTCGTTCGCCTCGTCGGACCACTCGTTGCCGGAGACCGCCGTGTCGAACAGCGCGAGCGCGCTCACCCGGTCGGGGTGGGCCAGCGCGGTGTCGATGGCGACCGCCCCGCCGAAGGAGCAGCCGACCAGGGCGGCCCGGGGCAGGTCGAGCGCGTCCAGCAGCCCGGCCACGTCGTCGTGGTGCGTGAACGGGGTCGGCGGGAGCTCCGAGTCTCCGTAGCCGCGCAGGTCCGGGATGATCACCCGGTGCCGGGCGGCGAGCGCGGACACCTGTCCTCGCCACATCCGTCGGTCGGCGATTCCGGCGTGCAGCAGGACGACGGGCGAACCGGTGCCGGCCTCGTCGTACGCGATGCTTGCTCCATTGACTGTGATCTTGTGCACGGACGGACCGTACGGATCGGCCGAGCGGCGCGCAAACGGGGTCCTGAGACCTTGCTAACTATGGTTAGCGTTTTGCTTGCAACAGCTAGCGCGGGCGGTTAGCGTCGCTGCCATGGCCACACCCAAGGACCTTCCCGACGTCGGCGGGTTCATCCGCGATCTGCGGCGCAACGCCAAGATCTCGCTTCGGCAGCTCGCCGAGCAGGCGGGGGTCAGCAACCCGTACCTCAGCCAGATCGAGCGCGGCCTGCGCAAACCCAGCGCCGAGGTGCTCCAGCAACTGGCGAGCGCGCTGCGGGTCTCCACGCCGGCGATGTACCTGCGCGCCGGCCTGCTCGACGACAAGGAAGGCCACGGGGTGCTCGCCGCCATCGCCGTGGACGCCGACCTGACGATGGCGCAGAAGCAGTCGCTCAGTCAGATCTACGAGACGTTCCGCCGGGAGAACACCCGGCTGACCGAGGCCCAGGCCGAAGCCGAGGCGGCGCAGGCCGACCAGCCCGCCAGCCAGGCTGCGGACCTGGCCAATGTGGCCGCCACCGGCCCCACCACCGTGGGCGGCACCCCGACCGAGGCCGTGCTCGAGTCGGTCGCCGTCACCGAGGCGGGCACTGCCCCCGCCCCGGGCAGCACCAGCATCCCCCAGAAGAAGAAGGCCGCCGAGGCGGCCGAAGAGGAGACGTCATGAGCGAGCCGAAGACCAACCGCATCCCCGCCCCGATCTACGCCGCAGCCGGCGCCGGTGAGCTGGCCATCGAGCAGCTGCGCAAGCTGCCGGCCGTGGTCGGCGTCCTCAGCACCCGGGTCGTCGCCGACCTGGGTGGCCGGGCCGTGCTGACCGGCTTCGAGTTGAAGCAGAAGGCCACCGAGACGCTGCGCACCGCCAACGAGACCGCCGACCTGGCGAAGCTGCGCGAGGTGGCCGACATCGACAAGCTGCGCGCCGCCGCGACCCGCAACGCCGCCCTGGTGGTCGCTGGCGCCCAGGTCGCACAGGAGCGCGCGTTCGCCGCGTACGGCGCGCTGGTCGCCCGGGGCGAGCGGGTCGTCGGTGCCGGCGTGCTGGAGGCCGCCGAGACGGTCAACGCCGACATCGAGGCCACCGAGGCCGTGACGCCGGCCACCACCGCGGCCGCCACCACCCCCACCGTTGCGGCCCCCGCCGACGCGCCGACCCCGGCCGACGTGGCCGAGATCGCCGAGGCCAAGCCGGCCGCGGTCAAGAAGGTCGCCCGCGCGCCGAAGGCTGCCAAGCCGGCCGAGACCCCGTCGGCGAAGCTCCCCCGGGCCACCAAGCGGACCCGCCCGGCGGCCGAGTAGCTCGTCGGGTCGACGACCCCGGCGGCGTCCTTGTCGGACGTAGCCGGGGTCGTGGACATAAACTGGCCGACATGGCCAACGCCGCGCCGATCTTCGCGTTCGAAGTCCGCTACGTGATCGAGCTGATCCTGCTCGTCTTCGCGCTGATCATCCAGGGTGTCGCGCTGGTGCACGCCGTCACGCAGCGCTCCGACGCCTTCCCCGCCATCGGGACGCTGCCCAAGGGCGGCTGGATCGCCATCCTGGCGGTCTGCCTCGTGCTCACCCTGCTCGGTTTCGGTCCGATCAGCCTCTTCGGACTGATCGGCATCGCCGCCGCGCTCATCTACCTGCTCGACGTACGGGTCGGTCTGCGCGACCTGAGCGACGGTAAAGGGTTCTGGTGAGAGGTTTTCGCTGGCCGCCCCCACCCGACAGCGGGCCCCGCACCTGGGGGCCCGGGCCGGGTGGGCCGCGTACCGGCCGGCCGGCGCTGCCGGAGCCGGAGACCGAGCTGGTCACCACCCCGCACGGCGTACGGCTGGAGCGGCTGGTCACCGGCACCGGTGATCCGGTCACCGTGTTCGCGCACGGGCTGGGCAACGGCATCGCCACCACCCGCCCGTTCGGCAGTGGGGTGAACGGCCGCAAGGTGTTCTTCCAGTTCCGCGGGCACGGCCGCTCCGAAGCCCCGGACGGGCCCTGGGACTACCTGGACCTGGCCCGGGACCTGCGGGCGATCGCCGATCTCGGCGGCGCCAGCCGGGCGTTCGGCGCGAGCCTCGGCGCGGGTGCCCTCTGTCGACTCCTCGTGGAGAGCCCGGAGCGTTTCGACAAGCTGGTCTTCTTCCTGCCGGCGGTCCTCGACGAGCCACGCGGGCCGCTCGCCCGGGAGCGCGTCACCGACCTGCTGGAGGCGGTGGAGAGCGGGGACGCCTCGGCGGTCGCCGACATCGTCACGCTGGAGCTGCCCCCGGCGGTGCGCAACACCCCGGCCGGCTGGGCCTACCTGCGACAACGGCTCGACCAACTGCTCCGCGACGGTCTGGCCGACGGTCTGGCCACGCTCACCGACCAGACCCCGCTGCGCCAGATCGGTGACCTGACGGCGGTCACCGCGCCGGCGTTGGTGATCGGTTGCGCGGGCGACGACCTGCACCCTGTCGAGGTCGCCGAGCGGCTCGCCGTCGCGCTGCCCCAGGCCACCCTGCACGTGTACGACCGGCCCGGCGTGCTCTGGTCGGAACGCGCCGATCTGCGGGACCGCATCTCCGGCTTCCTGAACGAGTAACCTGCCCTGTCATGGGCGTCACACAGCATGGCCGGACGCACCGGCTGGACCTTGCCGACCCGACACTGCGCGAATGGACGTGCACGGTCCTGCACTCCGATGCGGAGCAGGGCATCGTGCTGGACCGTTCGGCGTTCTACCCGGGCGGCGGTGGTCAACCACCCGACCACGGCGTCCTGCTCTGGCAGGGCGTGCAGACCCGGATCGTCGGCACCCGCAAGGGCGACGACCCCTACCTGATTCCCGCCGAGGGCGACCCGCTGCCGCCGGTCGGCACCGAGGTCGTCGGCGCGGTGGAGGACGAGCGCCGCACCCGACTGATGCGTACCCACTCCGGGCTGCACGTGCTCTGCGGTGTGGTGTTCCGCGACTTCGGCGCGCTGGTCACCGGCGGCAACATGGAGCCGGGCGAGGCCCGGATGGACTTCAACCTCCCCGAGGTGCCCCCGGACTTCAAGAGCCGCATCGAGGAGCTGGTCAACGCCGAGGTGGCCGCCGACCGCTCGGTCGCCACCCGGGTGCTGCCGCGCACCGAGGCGCTGGCCCTGCCGGACATCATCCGTACCCAGTCCAACCTCATTCCGCCGGATGAGCAGGAGGTCCGGATCGTCGACATCGTCGGGCTGGACGTGCAGGCCGACGGCGGCACCCACGTCGCCTCCACCGCCCAGATCGGCAAGGTCCAGGTGGTCAAGGTGGAGAGCAAGGGCCGGGCCAACCGCCGGGTCCGGGTCCGACTGGTCGATTAGATCGAGTACTGAATTCGGACGTCGGTTGTCAGGTATTCCTGACAACGTCGCAGGCATGACACAACCGCTCACAGGAAAGATCGCGCTCGTCGCCGGTGCCACCCGTGGTGCCGGGCGGCAGATCGCCGTTCAGCTCGGCGCGGCCGGTGCCACGGTCTACGCCACCGGTCGCAGCACCCGGGCCGGCCGCTCGGAGATGGACCGACCGGAGACCATCGAGGAGACCGCCGAGCTGGTCAGCGCGGCCGGCGGCACCGGCATCGCCGTTCAGGTCGACCACCTGGTGCCCGAGCAGGTCCGCGACCTGGTCGCCCGGATCGACGCCGAGCAGGGTCAACTCGACGTGCTGGTGAACGACATCTGGGGCGGCGACCCAATGGTCACCTGGGACAAGCCGGTCTGGGAGCAGCCGCTCGACGCCGGCTTCCGTACCCTGCGTCTGGCCGTCGACACGCACATCATCACCAGCCACTTCGCCCTGCCGCTGCTGATCCGCAAGCCCGGCGGCCTGGTGGTGGAGATGGGCGACGGCACCAAGGCGTACAACGACGAGAACTACCGGCTGTCGGTCTTCTACGACCTGGCCAAGGTCTCGGTCAACCGGCTCGCCTTCAGCCAGGCGCACGAGCTGAAGCCGCACGGCTGCACGGCCGTGGCGCTCACCCCCGGCTGGATCCGTTCCGAGGCGATGCTGGAGCACTTCGGCGTGACCGAGGAGAACTGGCGCGACGGTGCCGCCACCGACCCGAACTTCCTCATCTCGGAGACCCCGGCCTTCGTCGGCCGGGCAGTGGCCGCGCTCGCCGCCGACGAGGAGAAGGCCCGCTGGAGCGGCAGATCCGTCGACGCCGGCACGCTGTCCAAGGTGTACGGCTTCACCGACCTCGACGGCAGCCAACCCGAGGGTTTCCGCTACATCACCGAGGTGGTCGACGCGGGCAAGCCGGCGGACGTGACCGGCTACCGGTAGAGCGCGGCGAGCCGCTCGGCGCTCGCCGCGAACAACTGGCGCAGCTCGGGTGGGTCGAGGACCTCCACCTCGGGGCCGAGCCCCAGCAGTTGGTGGTACGCCACCTGGACCGACTCGACGGGCACCCGCGTCACCACCCAGCCCTGCCCGTCGGGTGGGCTGGCGGCGGCGACCAGTTCGTCGTACACGAAGGGGGCATCGACCAGGTGCCGGAGCTGGCGCAGGCCGGCGGGGCTCAGCCGGACGGCGACCTCTGCCCGCAGCATGGTCCGCAGGAACGACCCGGCCTGCTCGCGCCAGTGCCCGGCCAGGTCGAAGCCCTCGTCGCGGTCGAAGTGCTCGTCGCCCACCTCGACCCCGGTGACCCGGTCCACCCGGTAGGTGCGCACGTCGTCGCCGACCCGGCCGACCAGATACCAGACCCCGCTCTTGAGCACCAGGCCGTACGGCTCGACCTGGCGGGTCGCCTCCTGGTCGCCGCGTCGGTAGCGCAGCTCCACCACCCAATCGCCCCAGACCGCCCGGGCCAGCTCCGGCAGCCAGAGCGGTGGTGCGGTCTCCCGGAACCAGCCCGGCACGTCCAGGTGGAACCGCTGCCCGGCACGGGCCGGCGCGTCGCGCAGGGCGGGTGGCAGCGCGGCGAGCACCTTCAGCTCGGCGGACGCGACAGCGTCGGCGAGCCCCATCTCGCCGGCCGGCCCGGGCAGCCCGGCGAGGAAGAGCGCCTCCGCCTCGTCCCGGGTCAGCCCGGTCAGCCGGGTGCGGTACCCGCCGAGCAGTCGGTAACCGCCGGCCCGCCCCCGGTCGGCGTAGACCGGCACACCCGCCGCGGAGAGCGCCAGAACGTCCCGATAGACGGTCCGCTCGGAAATCTCCAGCTCCCGAGCCAACTCGCTCGCGGTCATGGACCCGCGCGACTGCAACAGCAACAGCAACGAGATCAGTCGGGACGCGCGCACCCGCCCATCCTGCCCGGTGCCGCTCACCGCCCGCCGGGCGTCAGCAACCCCCGGTCGTACGCGGTGGCCACCGCGGCGGCCCGGTCGTTGACCCCGAGCTTGGCGTACAGGTGCAGCAGGTGCGTCTTGACGGTGGCCTCGCTGATGAACAGGCGGGTCGCCGCCTCCCGGTTGGAGGCACCCCGGGCCACCAGGGTGAGCACCTCAAGCTCCCGTTGACTGAGCGGCTCCTCGGCGGGAGCGCGCAGCCGGCCCATCAGCCGGCCGGCGACGCTCGGCGCGAGCACCGACTCACCCCGGGCCGCGGCCCGGACCGCCCGAACCAGATCCTCCCGAGGTGTGTCCTTGAGCAGGTAACCGGTCGCACCGGCCTCGATCGCCGGCAGCACGTCCGCGTCCGTGTCGTAGGTGGTGAGCACCAGCACCCGGGCGGCGCTGCCGGCGCGAGCCAGCCTGCCGATGGCGGTCACCCCGTCCATGCCGGGCATCCGCAGATCCATCAGCACCACGTCCGGCCGCAGCGTCGCGACCAGGACCAACGCCTCCGAACCGTCCGCCGCCTCGCCCACCACCTCGAAATCGGGGTCGCCGGTGAACATCCCCCGCAGGCCGTCCCGCACCACCGGATGGTCGTCGACGATCAGCAGCCGAACCGGGGCGGTCAACCGGCACCTCCGGGTAGCGCGGGAACGGACGCCGAGATGGCGGTGCCGCTGCCCGGCTCGGATTCGACGGCCAACTCGCCACCGACCCCTGTCACCCGTTGCCGCATGACGGTCAGCCCGTACCCGCCGCCCGGCTCACGGGGCAGCGGCTGATCGGTGAGGTCGAAGCCCGCCCCGTCGTCACGGACGTCGAGCGTGACCACGTCCGCCATGTACGACAGGGTCAGCCCGACCCGGGACGCGGCGGCGTGCCGGGCCACGTTGGACAGCGCCTCCTGGGCGGCCCGTAGCAGGGTCACCTCGACCTCCGGGTGCAGTGGGCGGGGCGTGCCGGTGGTGGCCACGTCGGCCCGTACCCCGTTCAGGGCCGACCAGCGTCCGCCCAGCTCGACGAGGGCGTCCGGTAGCCGGGCCGTCTCCAACGGTTCCGGACGGACCGCCTGTACCGAACGGCGGGCCTCGGTGAGGCTCTCCCGGGCCAGGGCGAGCGCATTGTCGACGTGCCGGCGCCAGTCGGCAGACCGGTCGCGGGTCTGCTCGGCCGCCTCCAACTGGGTGATGATGCCGGTCAACCCCTGCGCCAGGGTGTCGTGGATCTCGCGCGCCATCCGTTGCCGTTCGTCCAGCACGCCGGCCTCCCGGGCCTGGGTGAGTAGTTGGGCGTGGAGCCCGGCGTTCTCACTGACCGTCTCGGTGAGTTGGCGGTTGGTCTCGCCGAGTTCCGCCACCAATCGCTTGCGTCTGGCGTCCTCCTGTTCGGCGATCATCGCGAACCAGGTCACCGAGCCGGCGACCACCAGGTTGAACAGCACCAGCACCAACCAGAGCGGCCAGTGCGACACCGCCACCGACAGACCACCGCCCTGAGAGGTGGCGACGAGGGTGGCCGTGGTGACCACGCCGACGACCCGCCAGCGCCCGGGCAGCACCGGAAAGGCGTGGATGTAGCCGATCCAGGCGAAGAAGCCGTACCACGGGCTGGCGGCCACCAGCGCGGCGGCGAACGTGAGCAGCCCGGCGTAGTAGACCGCCATCAGCGTGCGCCGGCTCTGCCAGCCGGGGTGCAGTGTGACGAACCAGGCGACCCAGCATCCGGCCGCCACGGCGACGGCGAGGGTGGGCAGCGCCCCGAGGTGCTGGGGTGCCGGTGCGACGAGGGCCAGCAGGGTGCCCAGGGTCAGACCGCCGAAGGGGAGCACGCGATAGAGGGCCGCCTCGCGCTCTCGCCAACTGGTCAGACGGTCGTGCCCACCGTTGCAGGTCATCGCATCTCCGCTCACTCCCAGCGGAACAGTCTCGCCGCGCCGACGCCGGCCGCCACGGCGATCACCGCCATTATCGCCAGGTGCAGCGGTTGCGGCGACGTGCCGGTCCAGGCGTCGAGGAGCGCCTGCACCCCGGGCGGCGTGTAGTCGCCGATCCGCGCCACGACGTCCGGGAGCAGGAACCGGGGCAGGTAGACCCCGCCGAAGAACATGGTGACCAGGAACAGCGGCACGGCCAGGGCCTGTGCCGCCTTCGTCGTCCGGGCCACGGCGGCGACCAGCAGGCCGAGCGACAGCAGGGCGGCCGTGCCGAGGATGAACGCCAGCGTGAAGCCGAGCGGGTGCCGGGGGAACGGCACCCCGAACGCGAGCCGGGCGACCAGGATGAGCAGCAGCGCGCTGGCCAGGATCCCGGCCAGGGCCAGCACCAGTTGGGCGGCGAGCAGAGCCGCCGGGTGCGCCGGGGTGGTCGCCAGCCGACGCAGCACGCCGCGTTCCCGGTAGGTGGCCAGCACCGAGGGCAGCGTGTTCACCCCGACCATGGCGAGGGTGACCACCAGCAGCGACGGGGCGAAATAGCTGACGAAGGTCTGCCCGTCGAAGGTCGGATCCGGCTTGCGCAGCGAGGGGACCAGCCCCAGCACCACCAGGATCACTGTGGGCAGCCCGATCGTGGTGAGAAGCGTCGGCAGGTCTCGCAGGTAGAGACGCGCCTCGGTTCTCAGGATGTTGCGGAAGGCGTGCATGCTGGCTCCCTCTCAGTTGGCGGGCCGGTGCCCGGTCAGTTCGACGAAGGCGTCGTCGAGGGTGGACTGCTCCAACCGCAGGTCCGCGGCGACGATCTGGTGGCGGGCGAGCACCGAGGTGACGGCGTGCAGCAGCTCACCGGTGCCGGTCACCACCACCTGGCTGCCGGTTCGCTGCACGCCGGACACCTCGGGCAGGTCGGTGAGGAGCCGGTCGTCGACCGGAGCCGAGGGCCGGAACCGGATCCGCTGCTCCGGAGCCACCGTCGACACCAGGCCCGCCGGGCTGTCCAGGGCGACCACCCGACCCCGGTCGATCACCGCGACCCGGTCGCAGAGCCGCTCGGCCTCCTCCATGAAGTGCGTGACCAGCACGATCGTCACCCCGCTGTCGCGGACCTGTTCGATGAGGCCCCAGGTGTCCCGGCGGGCCTGCGGGTCCAGCCCGGTGGTCAGCTCGTCGAGGATGGCGATCTCCGGGTTGCCCACGAGGGCCAGCGCGATGGAGAGCCGCTGCTTCTGACCGCCGGAGAGCTTCTTGTACGCGGTGTTCCGCTTGTCGCCGAGGCCCAGCTTGTCGATCAGCTCGGCCGGGTCGGCCGGGTTGCGGTAGAACGAGGCGTACAGCTCCAGTGCCTCGGCCACCCGCAACCGGTCCGGCAGTTGACTCTCCTGGAGTTGCACCCCGACCCGCTGGCGTAGCTGGGCCGCATCCCGGCGGGGGTCGAGCCCGAGGACCGACACCCCGCCCCCGTCGGGGACACGCAGCCCGGCGACACACTCCACCGTGGTGGTCTTGCCGGCGCCGTTCGGACCGAGGACGCCGAAGATCTCCCCGGCCTCCACGGCGAGCGACACGTCGTCCACCGCCACCAGGTCGCCGTACCGCTTCTTCAGGTGGGTCACCTCGATGACCGGCATCGTGCCGCCTTCCGTCGCCGCTGACTTCGTACCCCTCAAGGGTTGTCGGGGTGGCCCGCCGGCGAATCGACCGGTCGGCGACGAACCTCGGCGTCCCCGGTGGATCACTGCCGTCCGTCAACCGGTTGATGTGTACGTGGTGAGCTCACTGCTAGCACTCCGCCCGGCGGATGCGAGCTCGGCTGGTTAGGCTGCTCGATCGTGGATGCCAGCAGAATCGCCAGCCCGGTGACCGGGGTCGTCGGACGTTTCCTCGCCGGGGCGGGGCTGCTCCTGCGCGGGTTGGGCCTCTACGTCCGCAGCCCGGGGCTGATGCTGCTCGGCATCGTGCCGGCGCTGATCACCGGCGTGCTCTTCCTGGGCGCGCTCGCCACGCTCGTGTACTTCGTGGACGATCTCGCCGCGCTTGTCACCCCGTTCGCCGACGACTGGTCGAGCACCGGCCGCAGCCTGGTCCGGGTGATCGCCGGGTTGGCCTTCCTGGGGCTCGGCGGCCTGCTCGGCGTGCTCACCTTCACCGCTGTCACCCTGGTCATCGGCGACCCGTTCTACGAGAAGATCTCCGAGCAGGTCGAGCAGCGGTACGGCGGCACGCCGGGCGCGGTGGACGTGCCCTTCTGGTCGTCGCTGCGCCGCAGCCTCGCCGACTCGGTACGCCTGGTGGCGCTCACGGCGTTGGTCGGCATCCCGCTCTTCGTCGCCGGCTTCATCCCGGTGGTCGGCCAGACGGTCGTCCCGGTCATCGGGGCGGCCGTGGGCGGGTGGTTCCTCGCCGTGGAGTTGGTTGGTGCACCCTTCTACCGACGGGGGATGCGGCTGCCGCAGCGTCGAACGATCCTGAAGGCCGACCGACCCACCGCGCTCGGCTTCGGAGTGGCCGTCTTCCTCTGCTTCCTGATTCCGCTCGGCGCCGTGCTGATCATGCCGGCCGCGGTCGCCGGTGCCACGTTGCTGGCCCGTCGCTCGATGGGCCAGCCGATCGAGGAAAGCTGACATGGAGATCAGCCTGGCCCGCCGGGTATTCGACAACCCCGTCGCCTGGGGCCTGGGTTGGCGAGGCCGCCAATCCTCCAGCTTGATCATTTGATGGCGCTAGCTGCCTCGGTGCCCGCTCAGGTGGGAGTGTCGCCGCTGAGCCATATACCTGGGAGTCATATTTATACCTCTGAGGTATATCGCTTACCGGAGCGACACCGCGCCGACGGGCACTACCCGCGCGCCAGCGAACCCTCCGGACAGGCATGACGGTCCAGGTGAGGACCGGATCCCCGGCGGAGTCCACGGGTGGCCGCTGATTAGGTCAGGTCGGCCAGGCAGCTCCACTCGGCTGCCACCGGGCGGTAGCCCAGTCGGGTGTTGATCGCGAGCATCGGCGCGTTCGCCTCGTCGTTCGAGGTGTACGCGACGCGCACACCGTTCGCGGCAGCCCGGTGCAGCGCGGCCGTCTTGGTGAGCCGGGCGAGGCCCCGCCCCCGGTACGCCGGGAGACTGCCGGTGAAGTCCGACCACATCCGGTCCCCGTCCCGCTTCACCAGGCTGAAGGCGGCGACCTCACCATCGACCACGGCGGCGATGCTGGCCGTCTTGTCCAGACCGAGGTTGTCCCAGACGTCGTAGTGCCAGCTCTCGTAGCTGATCGAGTCGACCGGCACGTCGCCCGGCTCGTCGACGGATGCGGCCACGTCGGCCGCGTACAGCAGATGCGGGTCGAGGTCGGAGATCGAGAGCAGCCGTACGCCGGGCGGCGGGTCGGGCAGCGCGGGTGCCGGGTTCAGATCGAGCGCCGAGAAGCGCAGCTCACGACTGGGCTGGTAGCCGTGCCGTCGGGCGAACGGCAGCGCGTCCGGCTGGGCGAAGGCGCGGAGCCGGCGGACCCCCAGCGGGGCGAGGTGGCCCGTCGCGGTCGTCAGCAGCGCGGTGCCGATGCCGCGCCGCCGGTGCTCCGGGTGGACGTGCAGGAGGTTGATGTCACCGAAGTTCGCCGTTGAGGTCGAGGCGTTGCGTTGGGCCGTCACCCAACCGACGACCTGGGCATCGACCTCGGCCACGAAGGCGGCCCAGTCCCTGCCCGGTACCGGCTCGGCGATCATCTTCCGGGTCGACTCGACCCCGCGCACCTGGTACGGGTAGACGATCGCCCGCAGGGCCACCACACCCGGGGCGTCGTCCGGTTGCGCCTCACGAATCCGCATGTCGGCGAGGCTAACCAAGATCGCCAGCCCCGAGCGACGCAATAATCGCCCGGCGCGGTCAGGCGGAGGCGCGACGGATCAGCTCGGTGGGCAGCATGATCGCCTGCTCGATGCTCTCCCCGGCGGCCAGCCGGAGCAGTTGGCGGGTCATCCGGCGGCCGAGTTCCACGATCGGCTGCCGGACGGTGGTCAGCGGCGGCTCGGTGTAGGCGGCGGTCTCGATGTCGTCGAAGCCGACCACCGCCACGTCGTCGGGCACCCGCCGACCTGCCTCGCGCAGCGTCCGCAGGGCGGCGTGCGCCATCAGGTCGGAGGCGGCGAAGACGCCGTCGAGGTCGGGATGCTCCGCGAGCAGGCGGCGCATCGCCGCCGACCCGGATTCCCTGGTGAAGTCACCGATGGCGATCAGCTCGGGCAGCCCCGCGTCAGCGACAGTGCTGCGGTAACCGCTGAGCCGTTCGATCCCGGCGACCATGTCCTGTGGCCCGGCGATGGTCGCGATCCGTCGACGACCGCTGTCGATCATGTGCCGGACGGCTGCGGTCACCCCGGCCACGTGGTCGACGTCGACGTACGGGACCGGCACGTCGCCGAGCGGGCGGCCGCTGACCACCACCGGGATGCCGAGTCGGGCCAGCGTGCCGGGCAGCGGGTCGGCACCGTGCAGCGACGCGAAGAGCACGCCGTCGACGTGCCGGCCGGTGGTGTACCGCTCGACCCGATGGTGCCCGGCCGGCGAGCCGGCGAGCATCAGCACCAGTTGCTTGTCGGCCGCCTCCAACTCCTGGCTGACACCCCGGATGATGCCGGGGAAGACCTGGTCGTCGGAGAAGACCCGGGTGGCCGCCTCCGGCATGACCAGGGCGATCGAGTCGGTGCGCTGGGTGACCAGGCTGCGGGCCGCCAGGTTGGGGACGTACCCCAACTCGGCGACCGCCCGGGTGACCGCCTCGCGGATCGGTTCGGCGACGGTGGTGGAGCCGTTGACCACCCGGGAAACGGTGGCGCGGGACACTCCGGCCCGCGCTGCCACCGCTTCGAGCGTCGGCCGCTGCGCCGTCGTCATCGCGCTTTCCCCCCGCTCGTCACAGCCCGTTCCGGGAGATCACCTCCTGGTACCACCGGGCGCTGGCCTTCGGTGTGCGCCGCTGGGTCAGGTAGTCGACGTGCACGATCCCGAACCGCTTGCGGTAACCCTCCGCCCACTCGAAGTTGTCCAGGAATGACCATACGAGATAACCGCGCAGGTCCACGCCCCGGGCGATCGCCTCGTGCGCCGCACGGAGGTGCCCGTCGAGGTAGGCGATGCGATCGGCGTCGATCACCTGCGTCGGGCCGTCGGGCGAGTCGGCGCCGGGCTTGTCGGGGAACGCCGCACCGTTCTCGGTGATCAGCAGCGGCACTCCGGGGTAGTCGGCGGCGATCCGCTCCAGCAGCCGGGTGAGCCCGGCCGGTTCGATCATCCAACCCATGTCGGTGAGCGGCCCGGCCGGCGGCAGGAAGTGCACAGCGCCCTCGGTGCCCGGATACGCGCCGTTGCCGGCGCCGTCGGGCCGACCGGCCACGTAACTCGGGGCGTAGTAGTTGATGCCGAGCAGGTCGATCGGGGCGGCGATCAGCTTCTCGTCGCCGTCGCGGATGAACGTCGGCTCGACGATCCGGGCCACGTGCTCCCGGACGTCGTCCGGGTAGCCGCCGGCCAGCAGCGGGTCGAGGAAGATCCGGTTGTGCAGGCCGTCGACCAGGCGGACCGCGGCGGCGTCGGCCGCGCTCTGCGGGTCGGCCGGGCGTACGTCGGCCGGGTTGACGGTGACGCCCACGCTGCGCGCGCCGGCCGACCGCAGCGCCCGCGCCGCCAGGCCGTGCCCCAGCAGCAGATGGTGTACGGCGGTGAAGGCCGCCGCCGGATCCTGCTCGCCGGGAGCGTGCAGGCCGTTGGCGTAACCGAGGTAGGCCGAGCACCACGGCTCGTTGAGCGTGGTCCACACGTCGATCCGGTCGCCGAGGCGGGCGTACACCGCGGTGGCGTAGGTGGCGAAGTGTTCGGCGGTGTCCCGGTTGGTCCAGCCACCCCGGTCACCGAGGGCCTGCGGCAGATCCCAGTGGTAGAGGGTGACGATCGGGTCGATTCCCCGGTCCAGCAGCGTGTCCGTGAGCCGGTCGTAGAAGTCCAGCCCACGGGGGTTGGCCGGGCCGGTGCCGTCGGGCTGGATCCGCGGCCAGGCGACCGAGAACCGGTACGCCCGCAGACCCAGCTCGGCCATCAGCGCGACGTCGTCGGCGTACCGGTGGTAGTGGTCGCAGGCGACGTCGCCGGTGTGGCCCTGGTACACCTTGCCCGGCGTACGGCTGAAGGTGTCCCAGATGGACGGACCGCGACCGTCGTCGCGGGCCGCACCCTCGATCTGGTACGCGGCGGTGGCCGCCCCCCAGAGGAAGTGTTCGGGAAACCGGATCTCGTTGCTGGACCGGTTGGTTGGCTCGCTGCGCTCGTTCACGCCTTGACCGCACCTTCCATGATTCCGCCGATGATCTGCCGGCCGAACAACACGAAGACCAGTAGCAGGGGCAGCGTCGCGATGGCCGTTCCGGTGAACACCTGCGACATGTCCTGGTAATACCCGTCCGACAGTGCTCGTAGGGACAGCTGCACTGTCGGATTCGCCGGATCGTTCAGTACAGCGTACGGCCAGAGGAAGTCGTTCCAGGTGGTCATGAAGGTGAGCAGACCGAGGACGGCGGCGGCGGGACGCAGGGCGGGCAGCACGACGTGCCACCAGATCCGGGCGGTGCCGCAGCCGTCCATCCGGGCGGCCTCGATCAGCTCGTCGCTGATCGCCTGGCCGGCGTACTGCCGCATCATGAACACCCCAAACCCGGTGACCAGCACCGGGACGATGACCGCGGGCAGCCGGTCGTTCCAGTGCAGCTTGGTCATGAGCAGGTAGAGCGGGATCACGCCGAGCTGCGTCGGCACCATCATGGTCGCGATGATCACCAGCAGCATCGCGTTGCGGCCACGGAACCGCAGCTTGGCGAAGGCGAACCCGGCCAGGCTGGAGAAGAACACCACGGACACGGTGACCGTGGTGGCCACGATCGCCGAGTTGATCAGACCGGTCAGGAAGTACGCGTCGGTGTTGTCGAACAGCCGGGCGATGTTGGCGCCCAGGTTGCCGCCGGGGGTGACCGGGGGTGGCAGTTGGCCCATCGCGTCGTTGCTGCGGCTGGCGACGACGAACATCCACCAGATCGGAAAGACCGACAGGCCGGCGGCGACGACCAGGGCGAGGTAGGTGAGCGGGCTGGCCCGCCAGAGTCGGCTCATCGCGCGGCTCCCTTCTGCGGTCGGTCGCCGCCGAGCCGGCGCAGGATCAGCACGTTGACCGCCGCGACGATCGCGATGAGCGCGAAGAGCAGCCAGGCCACGGCCGAGCCGTATCCGAAGTTGTAGTGCGGGGCGAAGGCGTTCTCGAACATGTACATGGTCAGGGTCTGCGACTCGCGGAGCGGTCCGCCCCGGATCGGGTTGGTGCCGGAGTTGAACATCCGGGGTTCGGTGAAGAGTTGCAGGCCGCCGATGGTGGCGATGATGGTGCAGAAAATGATCGTCGGCTTGAGCAGTGGCACGGTGACCGACCAGAACTGTCGGGCCCGGTTGGCGCCGTCGATCGCCGCCGCCTCGTACAGGTCGCGGGGGATGGCCTGCATCGCGGCCAGCAGGATCAGCGCGTTGTAGCCGGTCCACCGCCAGTCGACCATCGCGGAGATGGCCACCCAGGAGGCGAACCGGTTGGACTTCCAGCCGATCGGATCCATCCCGACCAGGTCGAGCAGCCAGTTGATCATGCCGAACTCGCGGCCGAATAGCACCCCGAACACGATCGCCACGGCGGCCGTGGACGTGACGTTCGGGACGAGCACCGCCATCCGCCAACCGGTGCGCGCCCGCAGGCCGCGGTTGAGCAGGTTGGCCAGCCAGAGCGCGGCGAGCAACTGTGGCACGGTCGAGATGACGAAGATGCCCAGCGTGTTGACGAGCGCGTGCCAGAAGTCGGTGTCGGCGAGCAGCCGGGTGTAGTTCTCCGCCCCGACGAAGGGGTGGTCGGCTCCGAGCAGGTCCCAGTCGTGCAGCGACACCCAGAAGGTGTACGCCAGCGGGTACGCCCCGAAGACGCCGAAGATCAGGAAGAACGGGGCGATGTAGAGGTACGGCGAGAAGCGGGTGTCGAATCGACTGAGCCGACCCGAGGATTGGCGGGGATTACCGGTTGCCGGTGTGGCCGGCGGACGGGCGTCGAGCTGGACGGTCATGCCCGAGGACTCCTTTCCGTCGTGCGGGCGGGACCTCTGCTTCCGAGGCCCGCCCGCACGCTCGCTCGGGCTACTTGGCGGCGGCCTTCTTCGCGTTGGTCACCGCGTCGGTCCAGCCCTGCGCGGGGCTGCGCTGACCCAGCTCCACGGTCCGTACGGCGTTCTCCACCTCGGTCCGTACGGCCTGGTTCTTCGGGCCCATGTAGACCGGCTTCAAGCTCTTCGCGCCGGTGCCGAAGATGGCGCCGACCGGTGCCCCCGAGAAGTACGCGTTGGTCGCACCGGTGATCGCCGGGTCGTCGAGCGCCTGCGGCGAGGAGGGCAGCGGACCCTTGGCCTTGAACGCCCCGATCTGCCCCTTGGCGCTGGTCAGGAACTTGGCCAGCTTGATTGCCTCGGCCTGGTGCTTGCTCTGCTTGGGCACGGCGAGGTGCGATCCACCCCAGTTGCCGCCGTTGCCGGGCACCCGGGCGATGTCCCACTTGCCCTGGGCGTCAGTGCCGGCGTTGGCCTCGATGACGCCGGTCATCCAGGCGGGGCAGGCGATGGTGGCGAACTTCGACTGCTTGAAGGCGGACACCCACTCCTCCGACCAGGAGCCGTACTTGCCGGAGAGGCCCGAGTCGATGATGTCCATAGTGGTGTCGTAGGCCTGTCGCACGGCCGGGTTGCTGTCGACGACCAGCTTCTCGCTGGTGTCGTAGTAGCTGTAGCCGCTGCTGTTGCCGGCGGTCTGCAGCAGGATCGTGTTGAACGTGTTGGTCGCCCCGTCGAGGAAGGACGCCCCGGTCTTGGCCGCGACGAACTTCTCACCAGTGGCGATGTAGTCCGGCCAGGTCGGCCAGAGCTTCGAGACCTCGTCGCGCTCGGTGGGCAGGCCGGCCTTCTGGAAGAGGTCCTTGCGGTAGCACATGGCGATCCCGCCGACGTCGGTACCGAGGCCGATGAGCTGCTTGCCGTCGGCGGTCAGGCCGGCGTTCCACTTCCACTCCAGGAAGTTGCCCTTGAGGTCGGCGGCGCCGTGGTCCAGCAGGTTGACGAAGTTCGCCGGATTGGCCTTGTACTCGACAAGCAGACCCTCCTCGATGGCCACCACGTCGCCTGCGCCCCGGCCGGCGGCGAGCCACTGGGTGAGCTTCGGCGAGTACTCGTCGAGGTTGGTGCCGGTGCCGCGCTCGACGATCTTCACGCCGGGGTTCGCGGTCATGTACTCCTGGTAGAGCTGCTCGTAGCCGAACTGGCCGAAGACGTCGACGGTCAGCGTGACCGGTCCGTCGCCCGGCTCGTCACCGCCGCCGCAGCCAGCGGTGACGAGCAGGGCGGTGGCGGCGGCGAGGGCCACCGCGGCGAGGCGGCGGCGCGGGAAGACAGCCATGGGTTATCGACCTCTCTCAAGGCGGGCGGGTGATGGCAGATGGCTAAGAGAGCGCTCTCACGACAGGGTGGTGGGTCGTCCACGGGCTGTCAAGAGAGCGCTCTCTCAGCGTTGTGATCCCGTGATGGACGGTCGCCCGGGTGCAGCGCGCCCGGTGCGCGGTGGATCCCCCGAACGCCGACGAGGGCGCCACCCCCGCCGGGGTGACGCCCTCGTTCGTTCTGAATCGGTCAGCCGGTGCGCAGACCGTCCAACAGGGTGCGGTCACCGACGACGTCCAGCGTCTCGAAGCTCACCCGACCCCAGAGCGCCAGCAGCAGGTCGCTCGCGGTGCCGCTGACCTGGGCACGGGCGTGGTGATCGTCGTGGTCGAAGATGGTCGCGGTGTCGAGCAGCGCCACCCCCTCGCCGCGCAACCGCAGATACCACTCCTGGGCCGCATCGGTCGCGCAGAGCTGCACCACCCCGTGCCAGTCACCCGGCACCTGCCGCCGGCCCGCCGGCAGCCAGGTGTCCAGCACCTCACTCACCCCGTCGGCCGCGAGCTTCGCCTCCACCGGGTCGCCAGCCCCGATGGCGAGCTGGGCGTCCCAGCGGTGCACAGCCGTCTCGTGCGCCATCCGACGCGGCCAGAAACCGGCCTTCTTCGGCTGCGGGGCCCAGTTCCACGCCGGCGCCTCGGGGTCGAGGCCGTCGAAGAGGGTCATCACCCGGTCGTAACCCTGCTGCCACAGCTGGAGCGCGTTCACGCCCGGGTCGGCCTCGAGCTTCTCCCGCCGAGGCGGTTGGCTGGTCTGGCCGGAACCGGCGAACGACGACACCCAGTGGTAGATGCCGGCCATGTGCAGTGTGACGTCGTTGACCGTCCAGCCCGGACAGGACAGCACCGGTGTCTCCGGCGGCGCCTCGGCCACCGCTGTCGCGAAAGCCGGACCCTCCGTCCGGAGCGCCCCGATCCAGAAATCCTTGCTGCCCTGCAGTCTGCTCATCGCCATCCTCCCGGGGGTGCCGGGCGACCAGTGGGTGCCACGGCTACTTGTCAGCCTAAGGTGAAGGGCGTGCCAGACGCCTCCGCCCAGCCGACAACCGACGCCGATCGTGCCATCCCCGGTCCACTCGCCGGCTACACCACCCTCCGAACGGGTGGGCCGGCCGAGCGGATCGTGGCCGCCGGCAGTGCCGACGAACTCGTCCAGGCGGTACGCGCCGCGGCGGAGCCGGTCCTGATCCTGGCCGGGGGCAGCAACGTGGTGATCGGCGACGCCGGCTTCCCCGGCACCGTCGTGCTGGTGCGCTCCCGTGGCATGCGGGTCATCGCCGAGGACGCCACCTCGGTCACCGTACGGGTCGACGCCGGCGAGCCGTGGGACGACCTGGTCGCCGCCACGGTCGCCAACGGCTGGGCCGGGCTGGAATGCCTGTCCGGCATCCCCGGCTCGACCGGTGCCACCCCGATCCAGAACGTCGGCGCGTACGGCCAGGAGGTCGCCGAGACGATCACCGGCGTCGAGGTGTACGACCGGGTCGAGGGCACCCGTCAGGTCATCCCCGCGGCCGACTGCGGCTTCGCCTACCGGGGCAGCATCTTCAAGTACGTGGACCGCTGGGTGGTGCTCTCGGTCGACTTCCGACTCACCAGGTCTCCGCTCTCCGGGCCGGTGCGCTACGCGGAGCTGGCCCGGGCCCTCGGTGTCGAGGTGGGCGACCAGGTGCCGCTCGCCGACGCCCGAGCGGTGGTGCTGCGGCTCCGGGCGGGCAAGGGGATGGTGCTCGACGCCAACGACCCGGACACTCGCTCGGTCGGCTCCTTCTTCACCAACCCGGTGCTCGACCGCGCGACGTACGAACAGCTCCTGGAACGCTCCGCCGAGCTGGGCGACCCGCCCGCCTGGCCGGGGGCGGACGGCCTCGTCAAGGTGAGCGCCGCCTGGCTGATCGACAAGGCGGGCTTCGCCAAGGGCCACCCCGGCGAGGGTGGGGTGGCCATCTCCAGCAAGCACACTCTGGCCCTGACCAACCGCAGTGGCACCGCCCACACCGGCGACCTGCTCACCCTGGCCCGCACCATCCGTGACCAGGTCCACGCCCGCTTCGGCGTAACGCTGCACCCCGAACCAGTCCTCATCAACTGCACCCTCTAACCCCCCGAGCCCCCCACGCTCCCGCGATCTTGCAGTTTCTGCTGGGCCAAAAGGGACAAGAAGGGGCGAATCGTCGACCGGAAACGCAAGATCGGTGTGCAGGGTGGGGTCGGGGCCCGGCGTGCGGGCAGTGGGGTCAGGGGAGGGGCCAGGGGAGGGTTAGTTCGCCCTGGCGCCAGCGGGTGGGGTTGTCGAGGATGGGCCAGCCGGTTTCGCGGAGACGGGTCACCGCGTGCAGCCAGCGTTGGCGGGGGCCGAAGGTGGCGTACGGGGCGGCGGCCTGCCAGGCGTCGTCCAGGGCGCGGATCAGCGCGTGCACCGGCTCGCCGGGAACGTTGCGGTGGATCAGCGCCTTGGGCAGCCGCTCGGCCAGCTCGGCAGGGCTGCCCAGCGTGGTGAGCTTCGCGGCAAGGGTCAGCGTCCGGGGGCCGTCGGCGTCGATCAGCAGCCAACTGGCGAGCCGCCCCAACTCGTCACAGGTGCCCTCGACGAGCACTCCGCCGGGGGCGAGCGCGGCGGTCATCGTCTGCCAGGCTTCGGCCACCTCGCTCTCGTCGTACTGTCGCAGCACGTTGAACGCGCGGACCAGCACCGGCCGGAGCCCGGCCAACTCGAACCCACCCCGGGCGAACGTCAGCCCGGGTGGGTCGGCGGCCGGCGCCGCGGCCGCCACCCGGGCGGCGTCGATCTCCAACCCGACCAGCCGTACGTCCGGACGGACCCCCGCCGCCAGCCGAGCGCGCAACTCCACAGCGGTCACCGGGGTGGCGCCGTAGCCGAGGTCGACCACCAGGGGGTCGTCCGCCGCCAACAGTCGGTCGGCGCAGGTGGCGACGATCCAGTTGTCCACCCGACGGAGCCGGTTCGGGTTCGTCGTGCCGCGGGTGACCACGCCGAACGGCCGGCGCCGCGCCGCAGGGCTCATGTCGACCTCCGGGCCAATCTCCGTTCGCGACTGCGGGGCTCGAAGACCGCGCTTAGACCCGGTGCACCTTGTGCTGGGCTGCCTGTGCCCGGGGCCGGACCACCAGCCGGTCGATGTTGACGTGCTCGGGGCGGGTGGCGCACCAGGCGATGCAGTCGGCCACGTCCTCGGCGACCAGCGGCCCCGGCACCCCGGCGTAGACGGCGGCGGCCCGTTCCGCGTCGCCCTCGAAGCGGACCAGCCCGAACTCGTCGGTCTTCACCATGCCCGGGTCGATCTCGATGACCCGCAGCGGCCGGCCACACAGCTCCAGGCGGAGCGTGCCGGCGATGGCGGTCTGCGCGTGCTTCGCGGCGGTGTAGCCGCCCCCACCCTCGTACACGGTCAGGCCGGCGGTTGAGGAGACCACCACGATGGTGCCGGAGCCGGAGGCTTCCAGCGCCGGCAGCAGCGCCTGGGTCACCCGCAGGGTGCCGAGCACGTTCACGTCGTACATCCACTGCCAGTCGGCGACCGAGCCGGACTCCACCGGGTCCAGCCCGCGCGCTCCGCCGGCGTTGTTGACCAGCAGGGTGACCGGCCCGGGTGCCTGGGCGGCGGCCTCGGCCAGCCGGGCCACCGACTCGTCCGAGGTGACGTCGCAGGTCACGGCGGTGGCCTGGCCGCCGGCGGCGGTGATCTCGGCGACCAGGTCGGTGAGCCGTTCGGCGCGGCGGGCGGCGGCGAGCACATGGAAGCCCTCGGCGGCGAGCCGGCGGGCGGTGGCCGCGCCGATCCCGCTGGACGCTCCGGTGACGATGGCGACTGAGGTCATTCCGACATTGTCACAGCGGGCGTACGACCCGCCCCGACCGGGCGTACGGCAGTCGTCGGCGGGCGTTCGGTGATGAGGTCCGTCACCCCGAGGGGCCGCGCCGGGGAATTTCCGAAGCCCGATGGGGAAGATGACATCCGGCGTACAGGTTGACCGAGAAGCGCCGGTCGTGCGAGACGGCATCAACCGTGAAGAAGGAGCGGATGTGGCGGAAATGCACACCGGTGTCGGGCGTCAGCGAGGTGCCCAACCGTGGCCCCGGCCTCGCCGCATCGCCACCCTGTCGGTACACACCTCCCCCCTGCACCAGCCCGGCACGGGTGATGCCGGCGGAATGAACGTCTACATCCTCGAAGTCGCCCGGCGTCTCGCCGAGGCCAACGTGGAGGTGGAGATCTTCACCCGGGCCACCTCAGGTGACCTCCCCCCGGTGGTCGAGATGGCGCCCGGCGTGCAGGTCCGGCACATCACCTCCGGCCCCCTGGAGGGTCTCACCAAGGAGGAGCTGCCCGGTCAGCTCTGCGCCTTCACCGCCGGGGTGCTGCGTGCGGAAGCGTCCCGCCCGCCGGGGCACTACGACCTGATCCACTCGCACTACTGGCTCTCCGGCCAGGTCGGTTGGCTGGCCAAGGAGCGCTGGGGGGTGCCGTTGGTGCACACCGCGCACACCCTGGCGAAGGTCAAGAACGCCCAGCTCGCGGCCGGTGACCGGCCGGAGCCCAAGGCCCGGGTCATCGGCGAGGAGCAGGTCGTCGCCGAGGCGGACCGGCTTGTCGCCAACACCCGGGTCGAGGCCAGCGACCTGCTCGACCGGTACGACGCCGACCCGACCCGGGTGTCGGTCGTGCAGCCGGGCGTCGACCTGGCCCGGTTCCAGCCCGCGCCGGGCGACAGGTCCGCTGCCGCCCGCCAGGCCCGTCGCCGGCTGGGCCTTCCAGTCGACGGGTACGTGGTTGCCTTCGTCGGTCGGATCCAGCCGCTCAAGGCCCCCGACGTGCTGATCCGCGCGATCGCCGCGTTGCGGGAGCGCGATCCGGCGCTGGCCGATCAGGTGACGGTGGTGATCTGCGGCGGACCCAGCGGCAGTGGGCTGGACCGGCCGACCGCCCTGATCGAGTTGGCCGCCAGGCTCGGGGTCAGCGACGGGGTTCGGTTCCTGCCGCCGCTCACCGGGGACGACCTTCCGGCCCTGTACCGGGCGGCGGACCTGGTCGCGGTGCCGTCGCACAACGAATCGTTCGGGCTGGTCGCCCTGGAGGCGCAGGCCTGCGGTACGCCGGTGCTGGCCGCCGCCGTCGGGGGGCTGGTCACCGCCGTCCGGGACCAGGTCAGTGGCGTACTCATCGACGGGCACGACCCGGTCGACTGGGCCCGTGCGATGGGCAGCCTGCTGCCGAACCGGGCGTTGCGCTCGGTGCTGGCCCGAGGTGCCGAGCAGCACGCTCGGCACTTCTCCTGGGACCGTACTGTCGCCGGTCTGCTCGGGGTCTACGGCGAGGCGATCGCCGGGCAGCGCGCCCGGCTCGCGGCCGACCTGGCGGGTGACCCGGCGCTCTCCTGCTCCTGGTGACCCCGGGGCCCGCTTGTCACCCGGTGCGCGAGCCGGGTCGGTCGTAGAGTGGGTCCGGTGAGCCCGAAGAGCGATCTTGCGACCCTGATCGAGTCGGTGTGCGCCGAGCGGGACCTGGCCTGGGAGTCGACCGGCCCCGGCTCGTACGCGGTGACGCTGCCGGGCACCCACAAGCTCAAGACGATCTGCAACCTGATCGT
Organism: Micromonospora saelicesensis; assembly: GCF_900091575.1. GTDB lineage: Bacteria > Actinomycetota > Actinomycetes > Mycobacteriales > Micromonosporaceae > Micromonospora > Micromonospora saelicesensis. The sequence continues at coordinate 293,011 of NZ_FMCR01000004.1, read as the reverse complement.
CGGCGAGCACGCGCTGCGGATCGAGGCGTTCGTGATGCGCCAACCGGACGAGCGCCGCGAGGAGCTGTGGGCCTGGCTGTTGCAGCGCAACGCCCGGATGTACGGCGTCTCCTTCTCCACCGATGCCGTCGGCGACGTGTACCTCACCGGTCGGGTCAACCCGGCCGGCGTGGACGCCGACGAGTTGGACCGCCTGTTCGGCGCGGTGCTCACGTACGCCGACGAGTCGTTCGACACGATGTTGGAGATCGGCTTCGGCAGTTCGATCCGGCGCGAGTACGAGTGGCGGGTGAAGCGGGGCGAGTCGACCGCCAACCTGGCCGCCTTCGCCCACCTCTTCGAGCCCTCCGGCGCCGGCCCCGACCCCGCCTGACCCACCACCCCCGCGCCCCGCGCCCCCGCGCCCCCGCGCCCCGCGCCCCCGCGCCCCGCGCCCCGCGCCCCGCGCCCCCCGCGCCCCGCGGCCCCGCGCCCGGGGCCCGCATCCCATGATCGTGCTCGAACCAGGAAGTAGTGGTGTCGCCGCCGCGGCGATGCCACTACTTCCTGGATGCAGCACGATCATGGCGAGTTGACTGAGGTTCGGAGTGCTCCTGACGGGTATGCCGCACCGCGCGGTGCGGCAAGGGACCCCCGCGCGCCGATGACGGAGTGCCAAGGAGCGGAGCGTCCCATGGCTCAGCGGAACAGCTCAGGTCGCGGCGCGACTGCGACCAGGACGAAGCGACAGGCCGGCAACCAGACGCCGGGTACGCCCGGAGTCTCCGAGTCGGAGATTTCCCGGATGCGGGTGGACGACATCCGCGGGCAGCTGCGCAAACGCGGGGTCTCCGGGATCTCCGCATTGCGCAAGCCCGAGCTGGTGAAACAGCTGGTGCGCTCGATGCGGGCCGGCGCGGGTCGGAGCAGCACCGGCCCGTCCGGCCGGGCCGCCGGCACCAGGGCGTCGGCGGGTCGTGCCGCCGCCACCAAGAAGTCGGCGGCCAGGCCGGCGTCGAGCCGCGCGAAGGCCGCGCCGGCGAACAAGAGCGCGCCCGCGAAGCGGGCCGCCGCAACGAAGGCGACCGCCGGACGGAAGTCGACGGCGGCGGCGAAGCGGGCGCCGGCGAAGAAGGCGACCGCCGCGAAGAAGACCACAGCGGCGACGTCGACGGCCGCCCGCAGGAGCACGACCGCGAGCAGGACCACCGCCGCCCGGAAGACCGCCGCAGCGCGGAAGACCACGGCGGCCCGTAAGACAGCGACGGCGCGTACGGCGCCCGCGCGGAAGGCGCCGGCGAAGAAGGCACCGGCGCGACCAGCGGCGAAGCGCGCGACGCCGGCCAAGAGCGCGGCGGCCAAGCGCACCACGGCGAAGCGCACGGCACCGGCCAAGAGCGCGGCGGCCAAGCGCACGACGGCGAAGCGCGCGGCGCCGGCCAAGAGCGCGGCGGCCAAGCGCACGTTGACGCCGTCGACCGGTGGCGGGACGACGGCCGGCGGGATCCGGACTGGACGGGGTACGGGGCGGTCGGTCCGCAGTTCGCAGGTGATCTCGTCGATCATGGACCGGCCGGAGCGGCCGGGACGGAGTTTGATCACGGCGAACCACGAGGTGATCAAGCGGTGGGCCCGGGAACGCGGGGCCAAGCCGGCGACCATCGCCGGCACCGAGCGGGATGGCCGGGCGGGTGTGTTGACCTTCAACATTCCCGGATACCGGGAAAGCAGCCGGATTCGCGAGATCACCTGGGATGAGTGGTTCCACACGTTTGACCTGCGGCGGCTGAACCTGATTTATCAGGAACAGTTGCGGGACGGCCGGCAGAGCAACTTCTTCCGGACCGAGTCACCCGATCGGGAAGACGGCTGAGGTGTTTGCGGGAATGGCCGACGGGTAACCGGCTGTTGCCAACGGACGAGGCCGGAGCAGCGGATACTCGCCAGTTGTGACCGGCGAGACAGCCGTTCTGGGTTGAATCCAGAATCCGGGCGAACTAGCTTTATTGCACCGCGCCACGTTTGGAAACGTTCGGGGGAGCGGCGGATCGATCAGATCCGCGCACCAGACGAGGCGCGAGGGGACGGGTGGAATAACCGTTGGGGGACGGTTCCCACCTGTTTGGACCGGCGGCGTGAGCGGGCGATGCTTACGGGGGTGAGTGTTGCCCGCCGCCGCCGGCCCCACCGGCGGGCGCCCACCACGACCTCAGGGACGTGGTGGGCGCTTTGCGTCCGTTATCCGGTCGATACCCGGTCTGCGGTGGTTGTCGGCTCCGGGTCGACAACCCGGCGCAGCGCGGCGACGTGCCGCTCCCGGGGTGGTCCGGCGAACAGGTGCCCGAGCGCGGCCAGCAGACCCAGCCCGCCCACGATCAGCCAGTGCCGGTCGCCGAGGTGCTGAAGGCTCACCCCGCCGAGGGTGGGCGCGACGAACGCCGCGGCCGGGAACGTCAGGTAGAAGACCGACTGGTAGCGCGCTCGTAGCTGCGGTGGCGCCAGGTCCGCGTTGATCTGCGCGTTGGGCGGGGCGGCGAGCATCGAGCCGACCGTCCAGACCACTGCGGCACCCAGGTAGATGGCCAGTTCGTCAGCGATGGCGAGCGCCCCGAAACCGAGCGCGAGCAGCGCCGTGGAGGCGGCCAGCACGACGTCCTTGCGGTGCCGGTCGATCAGCCGGGGCACGAACAACTGCCCTACCACGATCAGCGCGCCGCCGAGCGCCACCACCAGCCCGTACGCCGATGGGCCCAGGCCGTCCGCGCGCATGGCCAGCGGCATGATGGTCGACGTCTGCATGGTGAGTACGGCCAGCACGAAGGTGAGCCCGACGAACACCAGGAAGGTGCGGTCGGTGAGCGCGGTGTGCAGTCCCGGCCGGCGGGTCCGGATGGATTTCGGTGCCGCTGTGGCGGGCGGTGGGCCGGCCGTTGGCCGGGCCAGCCGCAGGGTTTCGGGCACCTTCCAGGCGATCACGGCTGCGGCGGTCAGTGTGGCGCCCGCGTCGACCAGGAACAGTGCGGTGAAGCTCGCCTCGGCCAGGACTCCGGCGAGCAGCGAGGCGACCGCCATGCCCAGGTTGAACGCCCAGAACTGAAGGTTGAACGCCCGCGAGCGGCGCTCGGCGGGCACCACGTCGACGATCGCCGCCACGAACGCCGGGCTGGGCATCGAGTGGACCACGCCGATCAGCGCGGAGAGCACAGCGATCAGCAGCAGGGGTCGGGTGAAGGCGAGCGCCACCATCAGGCCGACAGTGGCCAGGTGCGCGGCGAGCAGGGTCGCGCGGCGTCCCCACCGGTCGGCGAGCACCCCGCCGAGCAGTACGCCGGCCGCTCCGCCGGCCCCGTACGCGCCGACCACTGTGCCGGCCAGGCCTTCGCTCGCGCCACGTACGTCGGTGAGGTAGAGCGAGAGGAACAGCATGGCGAACGCGCCGGCCCGGTTGATCAGCAGGCCGGCCCAGAGGTACCAGAAGGTGGCGGGTAGTCCGCCTGCGGTGTCATGCCACCAGCGCCGCAGGGCGTGCACCCGACCTCCCGACAGTTCGGATTGTTAACTGTTTCCACTGCACAGTAGGTAATCCGGCACCGCCGCGCCACTCCTTACGCTTCGGCGGTCTGCGGCGTCCGGGAGGCGGTCGTCGGTGCCAGTGCCTCGCCGGAGCGGCGTAGCGCGGCCGCCCGCCGTTCCCGGGCCGGCCCGGACACCAGGTGGGCCACTGCGGTCAGGAGGCCGAGCGCGGCGCAGCCGTACCAGAGGGTGTCGTTGCCGGCGTGCTCGCGCACCAAGCCGCCGAGGATCGGCGCGCTGGCCCCGGCGATCTGCCACGAGAGGGAGAACACGCCCTGGTAGCGACCGCGCAGTTCGGCCGGGGACAGTTCGGCGATCAGCGTGGAGTTGGACGGCGAGTTCAGCATCTCGCCGACCGTCCAGATCAGCACTGTCAGCCCGTAGAACCACGGGGTGCCGGCGAACGCGGTCAGCCCGAACCCCACGCCCATCACGACGGACGCCAGCGCGAGCACGTGCGAGCGGCTCCGACCCCGGATCAGCCGGGGCACGAAGAGCTGTCCGACCACGATGAGGATGCCGTTGAGCGCGATCACCGAGCCGTAGGTGGCCGGGCTCAGACCGTCGTCGCCCATCGCGATCGGCAGCATCGAGATGTGCTGGAGGAACACCAGCGCGGCGAACAGGTTGAGTGCCACGAAGCCGAGGTAGACCCGGTCGGTGAGGATGGTGCGCAGCGCGCCGCGCGGAGCCGCTGCTGCCGTGACGGCGGTGGCGGGGCCGGCCTGTCGGGTCTCCGGCACCTTGCTGAAGATGATCAGCGCGGTGATCAGCATGGTGGCCGCGTCGACCACGAACAGCAGCAGGTAGTCGGCCTGTGCGGCGAGGCCGGCGAGGACGGCCGCGCAGGCGAAGCCGAGGTTGATCGCCCAGTAGTTGAGCGAGAAGGCGCGCAGCCGGTCCTTCGCCGGCACCACGTCGATCATCATCGCCCCGAACGCGGGCCGGGCCGCCTCGGCGAACATGCCGAGCAGCAGCGCGCCCAGCGCCACCGCCCAGAGATCCCGGGCCAGCCCGAGCCCGAGCATCATGGCCGCCGCGCCCACGTGGGCGGTGAGCAGCGTGGGCCGGCGTCCCCACCGGTCGGCCAGAGTGCCGCCGGCGGTCGTGCCGAACGCCCCGCCGACACCCCAGAGGCCGATCACCAGGCCGGCCTGCGAGGCCGAGAAGCCACGTTCCTGGGTCAGGTAGATGGCCAGGAAGACGAGGACGAACGAGCCGAGTCGGTTGATCAGGGTGCCGGACCACAGGTACCAGAAGGTGGTCGGTAGGCCGCCGGTGGTGTCCCGGAACCAACTCCGCATCGTCCGCATATGGCGCCCCGCTTGCAAGTAATGACCGATGTGACTGACGTGCCTTACAACCCTAGTGGCGGCCGGATCCGCTGGTCATCAGGTTTTTCACGTGGTGGTCGTCACGACGGCTGCCCGCGTGTCCGTCGGGCGGTTGAGGCAGGATGATCCGCATGACTGCGAGCGAAGGGCCCACCGTCGGGACGCTGGTCCTGCTGCGACACGGTGAGAGCGACTGGAATGCCAAGAACCTCTTCACCGGCTGGGTGGACGTCGACCTGACCGAGAAGGGCGAGGGCGAGGCGCGGCGCGGCGGCGAGTTGATGCGCGAGCACAGCCTGCTGCCGGACGTCGTGCACACCAGCGTGATGCGCCGTGCGATCCGCACCGCCGAGCTGGCGCTCAACGCCGCCGACCGGCACTGGATCGCCGTGCGCCGGTCGTGGCGGCTCAACGAGCGCCACTACGGCGCCCTGCAGGGCAAGAACAAGAAGCAGACCCTCGACGAGTACGGCGAGGAGCAGTTCATGCTCTGGCGCCGGTCGTACGACACGCCACCGCCGCCCATCGACGACAACGACGAGTGGTCGCAGGTGGGTGACCCGCGCTACGCGCTGCTGCCGACCGAGCTGATGCCGCGCACCGAGTGCCTCAAGGACGTCGTCGACCGGATGCTGCCCTACTGGTACGACTCGATCGTGCCGGACATCCTGGCCGGCCGGACGGTGCTGGTGGCCGCGCACGGCAACTCGCTGCGCGCCCTCGTCAAGCACCTCGACCAGATCTCCGACGAGGCGATCGCCAAGCTGAACATCCCGACGGGCATCCCGCTGCGCTACGACCTCGACCCGCAGCTGCGCCCGCTCACTCTGGGCGGCACCTACCTCGACCCGACCGCTGCGAAGGCAGCCGCCGCTGCGGTGGCCAACCAGGGGCGCTGAGCCACCAGAAAGGGGCCCCTCGTCATCGCGGAGAGCGATGGCGAGGGGCCCCTTTGCGTGTCAGTCAGTTACTGCTGGGCGCGCTCTCCCCGGTGATCAGGTAGATCACGTGCTCGCCGGCGTTGACCGCGTGGTCGGCGAAGCGCTCGTAGAAGCGGCCCAGCAGGGTGGCGTCGATCGCCGTCTCCACCCCGTACGGCCAGTCGTCGCCGAGCAGCACGGCGAACAGGTTCTTGTGCAGCTCATCCATAGCGTCGTCGTCGCGGTCCAGTTCGCCGGCGAGGTCGGCGTCGGGCTTCGCCAGCACCGAACCGATCTTCACGGCCATCCGGTCGGCGATCTCGGACATCTCGGTGAAGACCGTCCGCAGCTCGGCCGGGACGGCGGGGGAGGGGTGCCGGCGCAGCGCGGTCTTCGCCACGTGCTCGGCGAGGTCGCCCATCCGCTCCAGATCAGCGGCCACGTGCAGCGCGGTGATCATCGCCCGGAGGTCGGAGGCGACCGGCGCCTGTCGGGCGAGCAGGTCACAGACCCGCTCCTCGACGTGCCGGTAGAGGTCGTCGATCTCGGCGTCCCGCTCGATGACCGTCTCGGCGGCCTGCCGGTCGGCGGTGAGCAGGGCCCGGGTGGCCTGGCGCATGGCGGCGCGGACGCCCTCCGCCATGTCCACCAGCAGTTGGCTGACGATCTGGAGGTCGGCCCGGAACTCGTCGCGCATCATCACGTCCTGTGGTCGGTCGCCGCCGACGGGTGCCGGCGCAGGGGGTTGAGCAGGTGCGACGCCAACGGTAGGGCGCGTGGACGGATCCCGGATGAACCACGGTGAACGACGCCAGACGTGGGGGTGAACACTTCCGTAAGTGAGGGTAGTTCGTCCCGTTCTGTGTGGTAGCCAGGTTAACAATGACCCTACGATCGCCGGGTGGAGTGGGCGGTGGCGGTCGTGGTGGCCCTGGCGTTGGTGGCCGGGATGGCCGCCGGTCTGCTGCTGCCCCGGTTCCTGCCGAGGCGGGACGGTCACTCCACGTCGACGGGGAGCGTCCGCTTCCGCTGGAGCAGGGGGAGGCCCGCGATAGCCGACGAGCAGCAGGCCGGGCTCGGCCGCCGGACGATCGACTCACTCCGGGCCGGTGTCGTGGTTCTGGACAACGACGACGTCCCCGTGCTGATCAACCCGGCCGCCCGCGCGATGGGGCTGCTGCGTACCGGCAGCACCCCCGGCTCAATCGCCGCGCACCCGCTGATCCGTACCCTCGCCGGCCAGGTGCGACGCACCGGCGTGCGACGCGAGATCGAGCTGGACCTGCCCCGAGGTCGCGACAGCGCGGGGGAGAACCCGCTCGGCGTGCACCTGCGGGCGATGGGTCTCGGCAACGGCTTCGTCGCGGTCGAGGCGGTCGACGTGACCGAGTCGCACCGGCTGACCCGGGTACGACGCGACTTCGTGGCCAACGTGAGCCACGAGCTGAAGACCCCGATCGGGGCCCTGCAACTGCTCGCCGAGGCGTTGCTGGACGCAACCGAGCCGGCCGACGCCGCGCTACCCGACCTCTCCGAGGACCTGGTGGCCGCCCGCCGGTTCGCCGAACGGATCCAGCACGAGTCGACCCGGCTGGGTCGGCTGGTGCAGGAGTTGCTGGAGCTGACCCGGTTGCAGGGGGCTGAGCCGCAGCCGCCACCGGAGCCCGTCGCACTGGACTGGGTGATCGCCGAGGTGGTCGACCGGACCCGCACCACGGCCTCCGCCCGAGGTGTCGCGGTGACGGTGGACGGGGCGCGTGGTCTCACCGCGTACGGCAGCGACTCCCAACTCGCCACGGCGGTGGCGAACCTGGTGGAGAACGCCATCAACTACTCGGGCGAGGACACCACGGTGCGGGTGACCCTCCGCGGCGACGACGAGCACGTCGAGGTCGCCGTCGCCGACCAGGGCATCGGTATCGCCCCCACCGACGTCGACCGGATCTTCGAGCGGTTCTACCGGGCCGACCAGGCCCGCTCGCGTGCCACCGGCGGCACCGGGCTCGGTCTGGCGATCGTGAAACACATTGCGAGCAACCATGGCGGACGGGTCGAGGTGTCGAGCACTCTTGGTGGTGGATCGACGTTCACCCTCCGGCTGCCCGCCAGTCCACCGGATGACCTCCTGGCGACACTGCCGCCGGTTGGGATCGAGTCCGGTCCGACTGGGCTACGGCAGGTCTGACAGCAAATGGAAAGGAAATCCCCGTTGAGCCGCGTTCTCGTGGTCGAGGACGAGGAGTCGTTCTCCGACGCCTTGTCGTACATGCTCCGTAAGGAGGGCTTTGAGGTTTCGGTCGCCGCGACCGGCACCGACGCCCTCACCGAGTTCGACCGGACCGGCGCCGACATCGTGCTGCTCGACCTGATGTTGCCCGAGATGTCGGGGACCGAGGTCTGCCGGCAGTTGCGGCAGCGCTCCGCCGTGCCGATCATCATGGTCACCGCCCGGGACAGCGAGATCGACAAGGTGGTCGGGCTGGAGATCGGCGCCGACGACTACGTCACGAAGCCGTACTCGCCGCGGGAACTGGTCGCCCGGATCCGGGCGGTGCTGCGCCGGCAGAGCCCGGAGGTGGCCGAGGCGGGTGCGCCGACGCTCGCCGCCGGGCCGGTGCGGATGGACATCGAGCGGCACGTGGTGACCGTCGACGGCGGGGCCGTACAGCTCCCGCTGAAGGAATTCGAGTTGCTGGAGCTGCTGCTGCGCAACGCGGGCCGGGTGCTCACCCGCGGCCAGCTCATCGACCGGGTCTGGGGCGCCGACTACGTCGGTGACACCAAGACGCTGGACGTGCACGTCAAGCGGCTGCGCTCCAAGATCGAGCCGGAACCGTCCGCGCCGCGCTTCATCGTGACCGTGCGGGGTCTGGGCTACAAGTTCGAGCCGTGATCGGCGTACCCGAAGGGGGTCTGCGCTCGACGCAGGCCCCCTTCGGCCTGTCCGCCCTTGCTCGGCCGGCCAGCTCCGAGAGCTGAGCCGCCTGAGCGGCGGGGGCGAGTCCGTTGATGCGGCCCTTTGGAGCTGATGTCACAGACGAGTCATCCGCCGACGCCGTAGAGCTGACGTCGTAGAGCTGACGTCCGTAGAGCCGATGCCGTAAACGAGTCAGCTCCAAAGGCGTCCCGTCGGACGCAACGGCTCCTTGCCCTCGGCCCTTGTGGCGTCGCTCTGTAGACGAGCGAGCAGTGTGGCGTGGCGTCCGATGATCTCGTCCGCGAAACCGCCGAAGTCCGCGGCGTCTCGCTGTGCCGGGTCGTCGTCAGGTGGAAGCGTCGCAGTCACTGGACTCTGACCACGACGGCTAGACCTCGTCGGCGGGGTGCGGGGCGATCATGCCCTGCTTCGTTCTGGTCGCGCACAGCTCGGCCAGCCGCTCGTACGCGGGAGCGCCGATCAGGGCGGTCAGCTCCGGCCCGTACGACAGGTACATCGGCTCGGTGCCGACGTGCGCGTCCGTCGAGGAGGTGCACCACCAGTCCAGGTCGTGCCCGCCAGCTCCCCAGCCCCGCCGGTCGAACTCGGACAGGGTGGAGACCAGCACCTTGCTGTTGTCCGGTCGCTTCACCCAGTCCTGATCGCGGCGGATCGGCAGCTGCCAACAGACGTCCGGCTTGTATTCCAACGGGTGCACCCCGTCGCGCAGCGCCTGGGCGTGCAGGGCGCAACCGCCACCGCCGGCGAAGTCGGCGTCGTTGAGGAACACGCACGGGCCGTCGGCGCCCTGGGTGGCCGTGCGGCGGGCCGGGTTCTTGCCGTCGATGGTGTCCTCGTCGGTCCAGTTCTTGAACCCGCGCCGGAAATGCTGCCAGGTCGACGGGGTGAGTCGCCGGACGGCGTTGCGAACCCGCTTCTCGTCGTCCGAGTCGGTGAAGAACGCCCCGTGCGAGCAGCAACCGTCGGCGGCCCGGCCGGCGATGATGCCGTGGCAGCCCTTGCCGAAGATGCAGGTCCAGCGGGAGAGCAACCAGGTCAGGTCGGCCCGGATCAGGTGCGTCTCGTCGGCCGGGTCGGCGAACTCGATCCACTCCCGAGGGAAGTCCAGGGGCACCTCGCGACTGCGCGGGTCACCCGGGTCGTCCACCAGCACACGGAGCTCCATCGTCACTCGGCCCAGCCTACGCGCGGTCACGTCCGCAGGCCGGTGAGCCGCGCAAACGTGTTGCGCCTAGGGTCTTCACCATGCGACTGGGTGTCCTCGACGTCGGATCCAACACGGTGCATCTCCTTGTGGTGGACGCGCACCACGGCGCGCACCCGTGGCCGGCGCACTCCGAGAAGGTGGTGCTCCGGCTGGCCGAGCAGATCGGCCCCGACGGCGCACTGACCGAGGCGGGCGCGGACGGCCTGGTCAAGGCGGTGGGCATGGCCAAGGCGGCGGCCACCGGGTTGGCGGCCGACGACCTGATCGCTTTCGCCACGTCCGCGGTGCGCGACGCCACCAACGCGGCCGAGGTGCTGGCCCGGGTCCGGGACGAGACCGGCGTACGCCTGGCGGTGCTCTCCGGTGCGGACGAGGCGCGGATGACGTTCCTGGCCGTACGGCGGTGGTTCGGCTGGTCGGCGGGCCGACTGCTGGTGCTGGACATCGGTGGCGGCTCGTTGGAGATCGCCGCCGGCATCGACGAGGACCCGGACGTCGCGGTCTCCCTGCCACTCGGGGCCGGTCGGCTGACCCGCGAGCGACTGCGGGTCGATCCGACCAGTGCGGCTCCGCCGTCGGCGGAGGCCGTCGACAAGCTCCGGGAGTACGTGGACGGCCGGCTGGACAAGGTCGTCGACCAGATGACGGAGGTGGGCTGGGGTCGGGCGGTCGCCACCTCGAAGACGTTCCGCACCCTGGCCCGACTGGCCGGGGCGGCTCCGTCCGGTTCCGGGCTGTGGGTGCGACGCAGCCTGACCCGGGCCGGCCTGCGGCAGGTCATCGGTTTCATCCGACACATCCCACCGGCACAGTTGATGGAGCTGGAGGGGGTCAGCGCCGGTCGGGCCCACCAGTTGCTGGCCGGTGCCATGGTCGCCGAGGCGGTGATGCGCCGCCTGGATCTGGACTCGCTGGACATCTGCCCGTGGGCGCTGCGGGAGGGTGTCATCCTCCGCCGGCTCGATCAACTGGAGCCGATCTGATCGGGCGGCCGTTTTCGGTCGATTTGCCGGCGCTCGTCACGATGCCCCCGGCGCTGCCGGGCTACGCTGGCTGATGTGACTTCCCGCGTTCCCGTGCTCCTGTCCAGCTCGTCGGTCTTTCCCGAGCCGACCGCGGCGGCGTTCCAACTGGCCGCGGCGCTCGGCTACGACGGCGTCGAGGTGATGGTCTGGACCGACGTGGTCAGCCAGGACGCGGGCGCGCTGCGCGGCCTCTCCACGCACTACGACGTGCCGGTGCTCTCGGTGCACGCGCCCTGCCTGCTGGTCACCCAGCGGGTGTGGAGCCCGGACCCGTGGGAGCGCCTGCGCAAGGCCGCCGAGCTGGCCGAGACGCTGGGAGCGCCGACCGTCGTGGTGCACCCACCGTTCACCTGGCAGCGCGACTACGCGCGCAACTTCGCCGAGGGCCTGGCCACCGTCGCGGACCGGTTCACCGGGCTGCGCTTCGCTGTGGAGAACATGTACCCGGTGCGGATGGCGGGCCGGCAGTTCGTCCCGTACGTGCCCGGTTGGGATCCGACCGACGCCGGCTACCCGTCGTACACCCTTGATCTGTCGCACTGCGCGGCCTCACACAGCGACCCCCTGGAGATGGCCGACCGGATGGGCGCCGGGCTGGCGCACGTGCACCTCGGTGACGGCACCGGCGAGGGCCGCGACGAGCACCTGGTGCCCGGGCGCGGCACCCAGCCCTGCGGGGAGCTGCTCTCCTCGCTGGCCGGCAGGGGTTTCACCGGGGCGGTAGCGGTGGAGGTCGCCACCCGGGGCGCGAAGAGCCGCGCGGTGCGCGAGGCGGACCTGCGCGCCGCGCTGGAGTTCGCCCGCCAGCACCTGACCGCGTCGTCACCGGTCGACGCCTGACCCGCCCGCCCGAGATCGGGCGGCAGCGGTGTCAGCTGACCGGTGAGAGGGAATCCGCGGCGGAGGTCGGCTGCGGAGCGACAGTGACCTGCTCGCCGACCGCCGCCCGCTTACGGGCCCGGTGCGCGGCGACGTGCGAGCGGGTGGCGCAGCGCTCCGAGCAGAACCGCCGGCAGCAGTTGGACGACGTGTCCAGGTAGACGTTGCCGCACCGCTCGTCGGCGCAGACCCCGAACCGGGCGCTGCCGTACTCGCAGAGCCAGACCGACAGCCCCCAGACCGCGCCGGCCAGGTATTCGGCACTGACCGAGGCACCCCGACTGGTCACGTGCATGTGCCAGTCGCTGGAGTCGTGCCCGGAGATGCGCGGCTGCACCGGGAACGCCTCGAGCAGCGCGTTCAGCTCGGTGACCGCCTGGGCGTCCCGCCCCGAGGTGCCGTACTCGAAGACGTCGCGCAACCGTTTCTGCGCCCGGCGGAAAATCGCCACGTCCCGGTCCGCGACCTCGTCGCGCATCCAGGCGTTCTCGTCGGGGAAGAGGGCCCGCAGGTCGTCGAGGTCGTCCAGGCGGGCGTTGACCAGGTCAACGCCGGTCCGGGCGTACGCGTCGAAGTTCACGCCCCAACGGTAGACGACTCAGCGGGTGCGCGGCGCGTCGATGTAGTGCGGCAAGAACCGCGCGTAGCCGTCGGTGATCAGACTCGCGCTCTCCCGCACACCCACGCCGGCCGATTCGCCGTCGACGATCCAGCTGCCCAGCACCATCCGGTTGCCGGCGAACTGCGGCAACGCCCGGAACTCCTGGTAGCACCAGCCCTCGTCGCCGTAGATTCCCGGGTTGGTGATCTCCTCATCGGCGGTGACGATGCTTACCGAACCGCCCTCGCGGCCGAGCAGTGGCTTGGCGACGTACTCCCGCATGCCGCGCGGCGAGTCGAGGTACGCCGGGAGCAGGTACTCGTGGCCGGGGTACAGCTCCCAGAGGACCGCGAGCAGCGCCTTGTTGGAGAGCAGCAGCTTCCAGGCCGGCTCGATCCAGGTGGTCGGGGTGCCCGGGGCCAGGGCCGCCGGCCCGTACGGCTCGGCCAGCATCCACTCCCACGGGTAGAGCTTGAAGCAGGTGGTCACCGGGTTGTCGTCGGCGTCGACGAAGCGTCGGCCGTCCCAGCCGATCTCCTGGATGGGTTGGAGCTCGACGCTCAGGCCGGCCTGCCGGGCGGTCTCGGCGAGGTAGCCGGCGGTCATGTGGTCCTCGCCGGACTCCTCCTCGTTCGACCAGAGCACGTGCACCCGGGGGTCGTGCAGCCCCGCCCCGATCTTGGCCCAGGCGCCGACCAGCCGCTCGTGCAGGCTGTTCCACTGGTCCAGCTCCGGCCGGGTCTGCTCCAGCCAGTACCACTGGATGATGCTCGCCTCGACCAACGCGGTGGGGGTGTCCGCGTTGTACTCCAGCATCTTCGGAGGCCAGGTGCCGTCGTACGCGAGGTCGAAGCGCCCGTACAGGGTCGGTGGCGCCTCCCGCAGCGACCGGGCCACCGCCTCGGCCGCCCACTCCGGGATGCCGAACTCGGCGTACCGGCGCTGCGCCACCACGTGCTCGGCGGCGGCCACCGACATCCGGTGCAGCTCCTCGGTGGCCTCCTCCAGCCGCAGCACCTCGTCCAGGTCGAAGGCGTACGCGGCGGTCTCGTCCCAGTACGACATGATCCCGCCGTCGGGCAGCTCGGTGTCGACGTAGACCAGCCCCTGCGACCGGATGGTGGCGTCCCAGTCGGGGCGCGGCGTGACCGTCTCGCGGCGCACGTCAGCCGCCGCAGGCGGCGAGGTGGGTGCCGAATCCACCGCGTTCGGGCACTGCGGCGGTGGTCGGCTCCGGGGCGGTGCGACCGGCCGCCGGGTCGGTGACCCGCATCGCCAGCGCGACGGTGTCGCCGCCGCCGACCGGCCCGAGGGCGCAATCGTCGTCATCGTCGTCGTCCGAGGTCATGTTGCAGCCGGAGAGGGCGAGCGCGAGAGCGGTGAGCGCGCCGAGCTGCACGGAGGCCGAGCGGAGTCGGCGGCGGGGGCGTTGGTCCACGGCATCGTTGTAGCCGATCGACGCCACCGCCGCCGCCCCGCCCCCCGTGCCGAGGTGCCCCGGCCGCCCCTCGGCGGGGCCCCTGGCAGGGGCGTTACGCTCGGCTCATGCTCCGTTCCGTCATCCTCGCCGCCTCCCGGTCATCCCAGGTCGAGCGGCTCGTCGCGACTGCCCCGTACACCCGGGACGTCGTCCGCCGGTTCGTCGCCGGCGCCGCCACAGACGACGCGTTGCGCGCGACCCGCGGGCTCGTCGACGACGGCCTCGCGGTCACCCTCGACCACCTCGGTGAGGACACCGTCCGCCCCGAGCAGGCCACCGCCACCCGCGACGAATACCTGAAACTGCTGAAGATGCTCGGCGCCGCTGGGCTCACCCCGGCCGCCGAGGTGAGCGTGAAGCTCTCCGCCCTCGGCCAGATGTTCGACGAGCAGTTGGCGTACGACAACGCGCGGGCGATCTGCGCGGCGGCCGACGCGGCGGGCACCACTGTCACCCTGGACATGGAGGACCACACCACCACCGACTCGACGTTGGAGGTGCTGAGCCGGCTGCGCAAGGACTTCCCGTCGACCGGCGCGGTGCTCCAGGCGTACCTGCGGCGGACCGAGTCGGACTGCCGGGAGCTCTCCTCGGCCGGGTCGCGGGTGCGGCTGTGCAAGGGCGCCTACAAGGAGCCGGAGTCGGTGGCGTACCAGTCGGCCCGTGAGGTGGACAAGTCGTACGTGCGCTGCATGAACATCCTGATGTCCGGCGACGGTTACCCGATGCTGGCCACCCACGACCCGCGGATGATCGCCATCGGTGAGGACCGGGCCCGGTGGTTCGACCGGGGTCCCGAGCGCTTCGAGTTCCAGATGCTCTACGGCATCCGCCCCGAGGAGCAGGCCCGGTTGGCCGGCGAGGGCTACACCGTGCGCACCTACGTCCCGTACGGCGACGAGTGGTACGGCTACCTGATGCGCCGGCTCGCCGAGCGCCCCGCCAACCTGGTCTTCTTCGGCCGTGCCCTGATCTCCAAGAAGTAGTTCCTCCGGTTCGGCCGACGGGCCGGCGGCGACCCCTCGGGTCACCGTCGGCCCGTTTCCGTTGTCTGGCTTGCCAACGTTGGCTAAGTGGCTTAGCTTTAAAGCTATGACAACTAGCCAGGTGCGGCGGGACGGCGGACACATCGCGTACGAGGTGCAGGGCGAGGGGCCGTTGGTGGTCCTCGCGCACGGCATGGGCGAGAACAGGGCGAGCTTCCGGCACCTCGTGCCGCTACTGGTGGCCGCCGGTCACCGGGTCGCCTCGGTCGACGTCCGGGGGCACGGCGAGTCCAGCGCCGGCTGGCCCACGTACGCCCCGGCGGAGGTCGGTGCGGACCTGCTGGCCGTGGTCCGCGACCTCGACGCCGGTCCGGCCGTGCTGGTCGGCAGCTCGTCCGCCGCCGCGGCGGTGGTCTTCGCCGCCACCGACGCGCCCGAGCTGGTCACCGGCATCGTGCAGATCGGCGCGTTCGTCGGTCAGCCGAAGCTCAACCCGCTGCTGCGGATGGCGATGTGGTCCGTGCTGCACAGCCCACGACTGTTCGGGATGTTCCACAACACCCTGTTCCCGGTGCACCGACCCGCCGACGATGCCGCGTACCGCCGCTCGATGGTGGCCAACCTGCGCGAGCCCGGTCGGATGGCCGCGACGCGCGGCGTGATCGCACCGGCCGAGCCGCACTGGACCGCCCGCGCCCCGCAGGTGCGGCAACCGGTGCTGGTGCTGATGGGGTCCAAGGACCCGGACTTCCCCGACCCGGGAGCCGAGGCGCGGGCCGCCCGGCGGCTCTTCGGCACCGCCGAGGCCCGGATGATCGAGGAGTCCGGCCACTATCCGCACGCCGACCGGCCGCAGCGCACCGCCGAGGAGCTGCTCGGCTTCCTGGCGGTGTGCGCCGGTGCCTAGGGTCGGCCTCAACCAGCAGACCGTCGTACGGGAGGCGGCCCGGCTGGCCGACGAGGTCGGCTTCCAGCAGCTCACCCTCGCCGCGCTCGCCAGCCGGCTCGGGGTGGCGCTGCCCAGCCTCTACAAGCACGTGCGGGGGGCGGACGCGCTGGCCCAGAAGCTGGCCGTCCTGGCCACCGCCGAGCTGGCCACCGAGATGACCACCGCCGCCGTCGGCCGCTCCGGTGGCGACGCGCTCCGGGCCATGGCAGACGCCTACCGTGGCTACGCCCTCCGGCACCCTGGCCGCTACCCGGCGACGCAGCGGGTGCCCGACCCGGCCGACCCGGAACACGTCGAGGCCGGCGAACGCGCCGTCGGTGCCATCTTCGCGGTGCTGCGCGGGTACGGGCTCACCGGTGACGACGCGGTGGACGCGACCCGCGCGCTGCGCAGCGCCCTGCACGGCTTCGTGACCCTGGAGGCCGCGGGCGGCTTCGGTCTGCCCCGCGACATCGACCGCTCGTACCACCAGTTGGTCGCGAGCATGGACATCTCGTTCCGCTCCTGGCCGCGTACCGGCGGGTGAGCGATCGGCCGGGCCGATCGGCCCGGGGCGGCCTCGCCGCATCCAGGTAGTGGTCGTACCCTTCGGCGGGTGACTGACGAGGTGCGGCAGCCAGCACCACGGCGGCTCTGGCCGCTGTGGACGGTGCTCGTGGTGGTCCTCCTGCTGCTGGGCTGCGGCCTGCCGGCGGCGCTCGTCGTCGGAGTGATCCGGGAGACAGGCTCGCGCCCCACTGTCAGCCGGGTCGGCTCGTCGGCGGCCGACGACCCGGCCACCGCCGTGGCCCGCGGGCTGTCCGACCGGATCACCGCCCAGCTCCACCAGCAGTCCGCAGCACTCCTCGGCGGCGACCGCGCCGGGTTCCTCGCCGTCGCCGATCCCGCCGCCCACACCGACCTGCGCCGACGCTTCGCCGCGCTACGCGAGCTCAAGGTGACCGGCTGGCGCGCCGAGCCGAGTGGCCTGCCCGTGCCGATCATCGGCAAGCCCGGCGAGTGGCGGCTGCTGGTGCGCTTCCAGTACTGCTTCGTCACGCCGAACTGCCGGCCCAGCCCGGTGCTGATCGGCACCCGGTGGCGGGAGAACGGCGACCAGCCCCGGATGGTCGCCATGGAGGAATCCAAGTCGGTGGAGACCGGCACCCGACCGTGGGAGATCAGCGACCTGGCGGTCGCCATCGGCGCGCGGACCATCGTCGCCACCACCCCGGCGCTGCGCGGCAAGCTGCCCGGCCTGCTCGCGCAGGCCGAGGCGGCGGCGACGGTCGCCGACGGGTACGCGGTGACCGGCTCACCGCCGGACCGATACCGAATCTTCTACGCCGGGCGCACCGAGTGGCAACGTTGGTACGGCGGGGAACGCCCGGAATGGACCGGCGGTTACGCGGTCACCGTGGGCGGCGGCCACCACGAGGTGGTCCTCAACGCCGAAGGGCTCTCCAACAGCGGCACCGACGACCTGCTGCGGCACGAGCTGACCCACGCGGCGTCGTTGCCGGAGCGCGGCTACCCGGGCAAGCTCACCTGGTGGTTGGTCGAGGGCCTGGCCGAGTTCGCCGGCGCCGGCGGCCAGACGGTCGACCGGTACGAGGGGATCGCCGACGTGCGCAAGATGGTCCGGGGCGGCTGGGACGGCAAGTTGGAGGGCGTCAACCCCGCCGACGACGCCTCCGCCGAACGGGTAGCCGCCAGCTACGGCATCGGCTACCTGGCCGTCCGGCACCTCGTCGACAGGTACGGGCCGCTGCGGCTGCTCACCTTCTTCAAGACCGTGGTGCACGACGGCAGGACCATCGACGCGGCCTCCGAGAAGGCGTTCGGTGAGCAGTGGTCGACGCTGCACGACGAGTGCGTGGCGTACGTCCGCGCCACCGCCGCCTGACGCAGCTCGGAGGCGGTGCGGCGGTGCGCCGTACCATCGATGGGTGCGCCGTCCTCAGTCGTCACGGCCCGCCAGCACCATGCGGCCCCGCCTGCTCATCGCCCTGACCGCCGTCGTCGTCCTCACCGCCACCACCGCCGCCTCCTGTGGCGACGAAGGCCCCGATCTCGCGCTGGCGTCGGCCGCCCGCAACCCGGTCACCGAGGTGATCGACGCACCCGCCACGGTGACCGCCCGCGCCGCCGCCACCCTCACCGCTCCCGCCGACGGCATAGTGTCCAGCCTGCGCGTCCAACCTGGACAGCGGGTCAAGCGCGGTCAGGTGCTGGCGGTGGTCGACTCACCGAGCGCGCAGCAGCGTCTCCGTCAGGCCAAGGAGGCGTTGACCGCCGCGAAACGCGCCGGTCGAGGCGTCGGAGCGGGCAGCCTGATCAGCAGCCGGCGTGGCACCGACAAGGCCGCCGACGAGGCGTTCGACGCGGCCCGGAAGGCCGCCGAGAAGATCGCCGACCCGCAACTGCGCGACGCGCTGCTCACCCAGGTGACGTCCGCGCAACGCCAGTACGCGGCCGCCGCGCGCAGCGCCGACCAGGCGGTCCGCGCGGTGCAGCGGGGGATCAACGGGTTGAGTTCCGCCGTCGGCGCGCTCTCCGCGGCGCAGCGGCTCCAGGCCCAGCAGGCGTACGACCTGGCGAAGGCGACAGTCGACGCGCTGACCCTGCGCGCCCCGATCGCCGGGGTGGTGCAGCCCGGTGGCACCCGGGCCGGCGGTGGTGCCAACGCCGGTCTGGCCGGGCTGTTGGAGCAGGCCGGTGGCGCGCAGGCGGCCGGCCTCGACCCGTCCGTGCTGGCCCCCAGTCAGGGTGGGCCGCCGGCCGGCGTGGACGACGCGGTCGCGGTCGGTGGTCAGGTCACCGCGGGCACCCCGGTGCTGACCGTTGTGGACACCGGGCAGTTGGGCCTGCTCGCCGAGGTGGACGAGACCGACGTGCTGCTGGTCAAGGCCGGCGTGCCGGCCACCGTCGAGTTGGACGCCGTCACCGGCGCCAGCTACGACGCCACCGTCCGCTCGGTCGACGTGCTGCCCACCAACTCCGCGCAGGGCGGGGTCACCTACCGGGTCCGCCTCGCGCTGGGCGCCGGGAAGCTGGCCGAGGACGAGCCGGCCCCGACGCCCCGCCCCGGCATGAACGCGATCGTGCACCTGCGGGTACGCGAGGCTGCCGACGCGGTGACCGTCCCCGCGTCGGCGGTGTTCTCCGCCGACGGCCGGGACGCGGTCTGGGTGGTCCGTGACGGCAAGGCGGGCCGGGCGCCGGTGACCGTGGGCGTCCAGGGGTCCGACCTCGTGCAGATCCTCAACGGCGTGCAGCCCGGCGACCGGATCGTGGTGCGCGGCGCCGACCAGGTCCGCGACGGCCAGGAAGTCCGGTGACCGGATCGGCCGCCGCGGATCCGCGCGGCGATCCGCCGGCAGGGGAGCGAGTTCCGGCCATCGAGGCGGTGGAAGTGTCCCGGACGTACCAGCTCGACGGGGTGTCGGTGGAGGCGCTGCGCGGGGTGTCGCTCACCGTGCAGCCGGGGGACTACGTGGCCCTGGTCGGCCCGTCCGGCTCGGGCAAGTCCACCCTCATGCACCTCCTCGGCGGGCTGGACCGGCCCACCGGTGGCCGCCTGGTGATCGGCGGGAGGGACGTCAACGCCCTCGCCCCACCGGAGATGGCGACCCTGCGCAACGAGACGATCGGCTTCGTCTTCCAGGCGTTCCACCTGTTGCCGCGTACCTCGGCGGTGGAGAACGTGGCGTTGCCACTGGTCTACCGGGGGATGTCGGCCCGACAGCGGCGGGAGCGGGCGGCGGCGATGCTGGGCCGGGTCGGCCTCGGGCACCGGCTGGATCACCGGCCCAACCAGATGTCCGGTGGTGAGCAGCAGCGGGTGGCGATCGCCCGCGCGCTGGTCACCGAGCCGACGGTGCTGCTGGCCGACGAACCCACCGGCAACCTGGACAGCGTCACCGGCGCCGCAGTGCTGGAGCTGTTGGAACAACTCAACGCGGAGTCGGGGGTGGCGCTGGTGATGGTCACCCACGACCAGGAGGTGGCGGCCCGCGCCCACCGCCGGATCACCATGCGCGACGGGGTGGTAGTGGCGGACAGCGCCGACCCGCGCTCCGCTCATGATCGACCGCCGTCCGTTGATCACGGTCGACCTGCGACACTGGTCCCCGCTCCCAGCGCGGAGCCCCGGTCCGCGTCCGGAAGCGGTCCGGGGCACCCGTCCGGTGGCTCCGGTGGCGCCGCCGGAGCCACCGGGCGCCTTCCGCGCGAGGTCGAGCGGCCTGAGGCCCACCCACGCGATGCCGCCCCGGGCGATGCCGTTGCGCGCGAGGGCGCTGCGGGCGCGCGCGAGGTCGAGCGGCCCGGAGGTACGGCGTGAGAGTCGCCGAGGCGTGGCGGGTGGCGCTGGACGCCCTGCGGGCCAACCGGCTGCGTAGCGCGCTGACCATGCTCGGAGTGATCATCGGGGTGGCCTCGGTGGTGCTGCTGGTGGCGATCGGCACCGGCACCAAGCAGAAGGTCGAGCAACAGGTCGAGGGCCTCGGCTCCAACCTGCTGCTGGTCGTCCCCGGCCGGATCGAGGTGGGCAATGCGCCGGTCGTCTCGCCGCTGACCCTCAAGGACGTGGACGCCGTCACCCGGGTGGTCGGCGACCCCGATCGGGTGGCGGTCACCGTCGCCTCCGGGGCGACCGCGCGGGCCGGCGCCCGTTCCGACTTCACCACCGTGCAGGGCGTGCTGGAGACGACCCCGGCGGTGTTCACCCGCTCGCTGGCGCGCGGACGCTACCTCACCGGCACCGACGTGGACACCAGCCGACGGGTGGCGGTGCTCGGTGACTCGGTCGCCCGTGCGCTCTTCCCCGACCGGGACCCGCTCGGTCAGCAGGTGGCGCTGGCCGGGGTGCGGTTCCGGGTGATCGGTGTCTTCGCGCCCCTCGGGCAGAGCCTCGGCGTCGACCGGGACGACGAGGTGCACGTGCCGGTGACCGCCGCGCAACGACTCTGGGGCACCCAGCGGGTAGACGGCATCGCGGTCAAGGCGCCGGACCGGGAGCGGATCGACGAGCTGGGCGAACGGATCGTCGCCGAGCTGAACCGCCGCCACCCGGACACCGAGTTCAGCGCCGTAACCCAGCAGCAGATCCTCGGCGTGCTCGGCGACATCCTCGGTGTCCTCACCGGCGTGCTGGCGGCCATCGCCGGCATCTCGCTGCTCGTCGGCGGCGTCGGCGTCTCCAACATCATGCTGGTCAGCGTCCGGGAGCGGACCCGGGAGATCGGGCTGCGCAAGGCCGTCGGCGCACGTCCCCGCGACATCGGCGTGCAGTTCCTGCTGGAGGCGGTGCTGCTCACCACGATCGGTGGGCTCACCGGGATGGCGCTGGGCGTGGGAACCGCCCTGCTGGTCGACGCGCTGTCGCCAATTCCGGCGGCGATCACCTGGTGGTCGTTGGCGCTCGCCTTCGGCGTTTCAGCGGTGGTGGGCATCGTCTTCGGAGTGGTTCCCGCGCAGCGCGCCGGCCGTCTCGACCCGGTGGTCGCCCTGCGCACCGAATGAGCAGCGCCGCGACAACCGGACGACGGACGCGGACGGGCCAATACCGGGAGCACGGATCGGGTGAACCGGCCACCGAAGCATGATCAGTTGCAGGAAGGGATCGCGCCGGTCACAACCGCCCCGCTACCGTACTGGTAACACGCGCGTCGTCGGCCCGGCCCGGAGCATCCGTCGGGTTGGCACGCGCCGGGCATGGGATGGGTCGGTGAGCCATGGCCGGGTCACAGTCCGACGGACGGCTGTCGGAGGTCAAGTTCCTGACCGTCGCGGAGGTGGCGACGGTCATGCGGGTGTCGAAGATGACTGTCTATCGCCTGGTGCACAGCGGTGAGCTCACCGCCGTCCGGGTCGGCCGGTCATTCCGGGTGCCCGAGCATGCGGTGCACGAATATCTCCGGGGTGCCTTTCAGGAGACCGCCTGAGCCACCGCCCCGCCCTCCGATCGCCAGTTGACCGGCATCGGTGGGCGTAAGGAGTGAGCTTGCGGGCCCCGCCGTCGCGAACCA
The DNA here is from genome assembly GCF_900091575.1 of Micromonospora saelicesensis. Taxonomy (GTDB): domain Bacteria; phylum Actinomycetota; class Actinomycetes; order Mycobacteriales; family Micromonosporaceae; genus Micromonospora; species Micromonospora saelicesensis. The sequence goes on along the minus strand of NZ_FMCR01000004.1, from coordinate 271,129 downwards.
GAGGCGGTCGCGACGGGGGCGCGTTGGTCCGGCTGACGCCCTCCGGCTACCCTGGAGCCCGACCGAGACCCCACCGGTGCGCCCCGCCGCCCAGACTGGTCCGGTCCGTTGTCCGCAAGCGGTCGCCGTCGCCACCTGCGTGGTGTCATCCGGTCCGCCCCGCACGTTGTATCGAAAGGCTGTCGTATGGGCTCGGTGGTCAAGAAGCGCCGTAAGCGCATGGCTAAGAAGAAGCACCGCAAGCTGCTGCGCAAGACCCGCGTCCAGCGTCGCCGTCTCGGCAAGTGATCGCCGCCGGGCTCATGGCCCGGCGTTCGGCCTCACTTGCCAAACTGTCGACCTCCGGAGGCTCAGGTGATCAGGCCGTGGTCGTCCCGGCTCGGTCCATCCTGCCGGCGTAGGTGCGTCAGATGACCCCCGGTGGCACCTCAGGTGCTCCGGGGGTCGTCGTCGTCACCGGAGTGGGCCGTTACCTGGGCGCCCACGTGGCGGCCCGACTGGCCGCCGACCCGCGCATCGAACGGGTCATCGGGGTCGACGCACCGGACTCCGGCACCGAGTTCACCGACCTGCTCGACCGGGTCGAACGCATCCGCGTCGACAGCGGGTCCCTCGGTGGCCTCCTCGCCGACCTGGACGTCGACGCGGTGGTGCACCTCGCGCTGGTCACCTCACCCGACCCGCAGCACGGCGGCCGGTCCGCGATGAAGGACCAGAACGTCATCGGCAGCATGCAGATGCTCGCCGCCTGCCAGCGGGCACCCCGACTGCGCAAGCTCGTGGTCCGCTCGTCGACCGCCGCGTACGGGGTGTCGTTCCGGGATCCAGCGGTCTTCACCGAGGAGACCGAACCCCGCGAGGTGCCGCGCGGCGGTTTCGGCCGCGACATCCTCGACCTTGAGGGGTACGTGCGCGGCTTCCGCCGCCGCCGGTCCGACGTCACCGCCACGGTGCTGCGCTTCGCCCCGTTCATCGGTTCGACCGCCGACACCACGTTGACCCGCTACTTCTCGCAGCCGTTCGTGCCGACCGTCTTCGGCCGTGACCCCCGCCTCCAGTTCCTGCACTTCGACGACGCGTTGGAGGTGCTGCACCGGTCGATCGTGGAGGACCATCCCGGCACGTACAACGTCGCCGGCCCCGGGGTGCTGTCGCTGTCCCAGGCGATCCGACGCGCCGGACGGGTGGCCGTCCCGGTGCTGGAGCCGGGTCTGTCCGGGGCCGCCGCGCTGGCCCGCACCATGGGCTTCGGCCGCTACGGCCTGGACCAGGTCGATCTCTTCGTGCACGGCCGGGTGGTCGACACCAGCCGGCTCGAGCAGGAGTACGGCTTCACGCCCCGGTCGACCGCCGAGGCGTTCGAGGATTTCATCCGGGCCCATCACGGTGGGGTGGTGGTCACCCGGGGTCAACTGGCCGCCGCCGAGCAACTCGTCCTGGACGGCATCCGGCAGGTCCGTTCAGCGGTCCGGGAACGGTCATCGTGAGCGCGAGGAGTGAGCCGGTCTTGCGAGCCCCGCAGTCGCGAACCGAGGCCGCATCATGAGTGGGCCCGAGGAGGGGCGCGACCCGCAGTCGGTCGGGCGTTTCGACGTACCGCAGCAGGTGCCCGCACCGGACGCGGAGCCGGCGCGGCGCAACGGACATCGACCGACCGCGCAGGCCCCGCCGACCCCGACGGAACCGCCGGCCTCCATCACACCGCCAGCCCCGAGCGCACCGCGGGCCTCAACCCCGACCCCGACCCCGACCTCGACGCCGGCCGACGAGGTCGACGCCGTGTTGCCCGGGGGCACCGAGCCCGCGGTGTCGGACCGGCCCGGGGACCATTGGGACCGCAAGGTCGCGAACGGGTTGGCGTTCCTGCGCCGGCGGCTCTCCGGTGACTACGAGGTCGACGAGTTCGGTTTCGACTCGGAGTTGACCGACGCGGTCTTCCACCCGCTGCTGCGGCTGCTCTACCGGGACTGGTTCCGCACCGAGGTCAGTGGGGTGGAGCACGTCCCCGTGGACGGGCCCGCCCTGGTGGTCGGCAACCACTCCGGGACGGTGGCACTGGACGCCCTGATCCTCTCGGCTGCGCTGCACGACAAGCACCCCGCCCACCGCTATCTGCGGCTGCTCGGCGCCGACCTGGTCTTCCGGATGCCGGTGGTCTCCGAGTTGGCCCGCAAGACCGGCGGCACGGTGGCCTGCAACCCGGACGCCGAGCGGCTGCTCGGCGGTGGCGATCTGGTCGGTGTGTTCCCCGAGGGCTTCAAGGGCATCGGCAAGCTCTACGCCGACCGCTACAAACTGCAACGCTTCGGGCGGGGCGGCTTCGTCTCGGCGGCGCTGCGCACCGGCACCCCGATCGTGCCCGTCGCCATCGTCGGTGGCGAGGAGATCTACCCGATGCTCGCCGACATCAAGCCCCTGGCGCGGCTGCTGAAGCTGCCCTACTTCCCGGTCACGCCGACGTTCCCGCTGCTCGGCCCGCTGGGCATGGTGCCGCTGCCCAGCAAGTGGCTGATCGAGTTCTGCCCGCCGATCCCCACCGCCCACCTGACCGACTCGGCGGACGACCCGCTGGTGGTCTTCAACCTCGCCGACCAGGTGCGGGAGACCATCCAACAGACCCTGCACAGGCTGCTGGAGCGACGGCCCGACCCGTTCGGCCCCTAGGGTCTCTCAGCCGGCGCGGCGGCGGCGCTGTAGGGCCAGGCCGGCGGTGACCGCGCCGGCGACCAGCCCGGCGGCCGCGGTCGACGGTACGGCGATCTTGACCGCTCGGCGACCGGTGCGGAAGTCCCGTACCTCCCAGCCATGCTGGCGGGCCTGCCGCAGCAGGGCGCCGTCCGGGTTGACGGCCACCGCCCGGCCCACCGAGCGGAGCAGCGGCAGGTCGTTCGCCGAATCGCTGTAGGCCGCGCAGCGGAACAGGTCGAGCCCTTCCACGGCGGCGAGCTGGGTGACCGCCTCAGCCTTGGCCGGCCCGTGCATCAGGTCACCCACCAACCGCCCGGTGTACGCCCCGTCCAGCACCTCGGCCACGGTGCCGATGGCACCGGTCAGGCCGAGCCGGGCGGCGATCACCCGGCCGATCTCGACGGGGGCGGCGCTGACCAGCCAGACCCGCTGACCGGCGTCCAGGTGACGCTGAGCGAGCTGGTGGGTGCCGGCCCAGATCCGGGGGGCCATCATCTCGTCGAAGATCTCCTCGGCGAGGTGTTCGACCTCGTTGACCCGCCAGCCCTGGACGAAGGCCAGCGCCGCCTCCTTGGCCACTGACATGTCACCGGCGTGCTCCCGGGCCAGCAGCCGGAAGCGGAGCTGCTGCCAGGCGAATCGGGCCAGGTCGCCGGTTGTCACGTAGTTCCGGGAGGCGAGACCACGGGCGAACCAGTAGATCGACGCGCCCTGCATCATCGTGTTGTCCACGTCGAAGAACGCCGCGGCGGTCGGGTCGGGTGCGCTGACCGGGGCCAGGTCGGTCTCCGCCCAGGCTGCGGTGTGCCCCTCGGCGTCGGTGCTGACCGTCACCTTACGGCTACGCGCCACGCGAATCCCTTCCTCACCGGTACGACGGATGCTCCCCAGCGAGGGTATCCGCCGTAGACGGGCGACCGGCCGGGCACACAGCGAACTGTGGCGCGGCCGGTCGGACGTGCGGTATGGGGACGCGGGTCAGCGGGCCCCGGGGCAGGTGCTCGGGTTCGGCCCGAGGGCGTCGCTGGCGGTCGGTGCCGGCAGGCCGCAGGCGATCGCCGCGCGCAGGTCGTCCGAGCGTTCCCGGATGCTGTCCAGCAACACCAGCGACCGCTGGGTCCGTTCCCGGTCGACCCGGGTGCTCCCGTCGAGCAGACCGCGTACCGCCCGGCGCTGGCTCGACACGAAGGTGTTCAGAGTGTCCAGGCTGCCCGGCTCGGCGCGCTGCACAGCGGCCGAGGTCAGCAGGCGAACTCCCTGCCGACTGTCGGCGTCCATGTCGTCGAGGACCGCGCTGTAGCCGATCCGGTCACCGCGCAGCTTGGCGGCTTCGCCGACTCTGGTCCGGGCGAAGTCCAGGAAGAGCTGGCCCCTGCTGATGTCGGAGCTGGCCAGGGCGAGCTGTGCCCGTTCGGTGGAGCGCTTCATGCCGTACAGCGCGTCACCGGGCACCGCGTTCTCGCTGGCAGCGGAGATCCCGGAGACGGCGATGGCCCCGGCGGCGATGCCGACCAGGATCGCGCCCCGGGCTCGGGCCCGGCGTGCGGTGACCGCCGGCAGCAGCCGCCCGCGGGTGGTCGTGGCGGCCGGTTCGCTGACCGCCGCTGGTGTGCTGCCCAGCCCTTCCCGCTCGGCGGTTGCGAGCAGCATCGCCCGCAGGCCGGTACGGAAGTCCTGGTCCACCTCGACAGCCGGGGGGTCGACGCTGAGCCGCTGACCCACTGCGACGAGCGGCGCCAGTTGGCCGTCCACCCGGGATCGCACGTGGTGTCGTCGAGCGCCGTTGGCCTCGTCGAGAAGCTGCGCGAAGCGCTCCGCGCGCCGGCGGGAGAAGAGGGTGTTGTCCACCGCAGGCACCTCCTCTCGCTGGTCACGGCCGGTCGGCCGCCGTCGTTGCCAGCGACCGGGCGGCAGTGTGACACCACGGAGGTGAGGTGCCGCCGGCATGCCGGTCGGACCTCGGTGACCCGGGCCTGCCGGGACATCCACCGGTCGCACCCGGAGAAACGCGGCGGACCGGGCACGGGTTACGGGCCTGGCGGAGCGGAAATTACAGAAAGTGATGGTCATCACCGGGCGGGACCGACTTTGAGCTGCGCGGACGTTGATCGACGCCCGTCGGTCCCGCCGTAACAAACTACGGCTGGAAGCCGTCGGGCAGCAGCCGGGCCAGGGCGCGGACGGCGCGGTACTGGAGGGCCTTGATGGCTCCCTCGTTCTTGCCCATCGCGCGGGCCGTCTCGGCGACCGAGAAGCCCTGGAGGAAGCGGAGCACTATGCACTCCTGCTGCTCCGGGTTGAGCTGCTTCACCGCGGTGAGGAGCGCGACGTTGGTGATGTGCTCCACCACCGCCGCCTCCGGGCTGCCCTCCGGGCCCCGGTCCTCCCGGTCGGCGTCGAGCACGTCGCCGGTGGTGACCTCCAGCCGGTACCGGCCCGACTTGAAGTGGTCCGCGACGAGGTTGCGGGCGATCGTCACCAGCCAGGCGCCGAGGTCGCGGCCCTGCCAGGTGAAGCTGCCGATCCGCTTGAGCGCGCGTAGGAAGGTGTCCGAGGTGAGATCCTCGGCGAGCTGCCGGTTGCCGACCCGGAAGTAGACGAACCGGAAGACGGTGTCCACGTAGCGGTCGTAGATCAGACCGAACGCCTCGGACTCGCCGGCCTGGGCCCGCTCGATCAGCGTCCAGACCTCGGTCGCCGGGTCGGACGGGTCCGGGCGGCTCGGGAAACCGGTCGGGGTGGTCGCGGTGGTGGCCGGCACCGCCGGGATCACCGCTGTCTCACCCGCCGCCGGGTCGGTGGTGACCGCCGGTGTGTCGCTTACCCGACGACCCTGCACAGGCATGGTGGGTCGGGACGGTACGGCGACCCGGCCGCCGGCCGGCTTCGCGTTTCCACCGGGCACCGCGGGTCGCGGAGGTGGCTCGTTGTGGTGTGGCCGGCTGCGGATCCGCTGCGCCGCGCCGTCACCCCGCACGACGCCACCGTGCTGTTCGTCCGATGGGGCACGGGCCGCTGGCCGTTCGTTGACGTGGGAGCGGGCGGGTTGACCGGTCAGGCCGACCGGGCGTTCCGCGTAACCGAAGGTGGTCACCGCGTTGCCCCCGTCCCGTCGGTCGCCGGGCGGGCCGGTCTGGGTCTCGTCGGGGCGGACCGACCGGGTGACCGGTCGGGCAGGGCGGTCACGGGAGTTGCCGACGGGCGGCAATTCCCCTGGAGGTGCTGGTCCAATGCGCTCACAGGCACGGGGGCCTCCTCGGGCTGAGGGGTGTCGACTCACGGCAAATGGGGTGAGCCGACCCGAGTGATGATAGGGCCAACGTCACCCGCGCGTGGCAAGTCCGTTACACAAGGCGGAAGTATTTCCCGCTCTGCCGCACCGGTGGCGGACCGGTTGTCCGTCGTGTGCGATTGACTTTCCGTCGGCCCGGTGTTCCAGGATGGATCCCCAGGTCGGAGGCGCACCGCCCGTTCGGTTGACCCGCCGCGACGGCCGGCCGGACGGGGGCGGCCGAACTGCCTGTGGTCAGCGTCGCACGTCCCATCGACAGGACCCGATCGGATCGCCGGTGGCACACCGGACAGTCCCGTACACGGGACTGTCGCGGTGTCGTCCTCCGGGCGTGGCCCCAACCGTCGGGCGTGGCCCGTCGCCGTCCGCTGTGCCAGACTCGATCACCGTGCAGGACGCCTCGGAAAGCCCCGCGCCGAACCTCGCCGACCGGGTCCGCCGGGCGGCTCTCGACCGCGCCGACCGGCCCGCGCTGCACTGGCGTGAGCACACGGTGAGCTGGTCCGAACTGGACGCCGCGGTGGACGCCGCCGCCCGCGGCCTGTCCGCCGCCGCGCCACCCACCGACCCCGGCGGTACGCCGCCACGCGTCGCCATCGCGCTGCCCAACACACCGGACTTCGTGATCGCCTGGCTCGGCGCCCTCCGCGCCGGGCTGGTCACCGTGCCGGTCAACCCCGGCCTCACCGCCCCGGAGCTACGGCACGTGCTGGCCGACTCCGGCGCGTCGGTGCTCATCGCCACCGACCACGTTCGAGGCCTGGTCTCCGACGTGGCCGCCGAGCTGCCCGCCCTCGCCTCGGTACACGGCACGCCACCGACCGCCGAGGCGCCCGGACCGGCACCCCGCCCCCGACGCGGCGGCACCGACCTGGCTGTACTGCTCTACACCTCCGGCACCGAGGGGCGACCCAAGGGGGCGATGCTCTCGCACCAGGCGCTGCTCGCCAACCACGAACAGGTCGCGGAGATCGAACCGCCGGTGGTCGGGCCGACCGACACTGTTCTCCTGGCGTTGCCGCTGTTCCACGCGTACGGGCTCAACTCGGGGCTCGGCGCGGTCGTGCACCACGGCGCGACCGGTGTGCTGCTCGACGAGCCGGGCCCGACGGCGGGGCTGGACGAGATCGCGCGGCACCGGGTCAGCGTGCTGGTCGGCGTACCGTCGATGTTCCTGGCCTGGGCCGGCGTGGCCACGGCCCGCGCGGCGACCGCGTCGGTGCGGGTTGCGGTCTGCGGCGCGGCACCGCTCGAACCCGCTGTCGCGGCGCGCTTCACGGAGGTCACCGGGCATCAGGTGCACATCGGGTACGGCCTCACCGAGACCGCGCCGGTGCTCACCTCCACCCTGGTCGGCGGCGTGGCCAAGCCGGGTTCGATCGGCCGGCCGCTGCCCGGAGTGCGGCTACGCCTGGTCGGCGCCGACGGGACGGACCTGTGGCGCGACGGGCTGGCCGTCCCCGACGACGACCCCGACGAGCTGGACATCTCCGACGTGGCGCCGGGCACCGACCCGGGGCAGATCGTGGTGTCCGGCGCCAACCTCTTCACCGGCTACTGGCCCGACGGTCGGGGCGGCCCGGACGCCGAGGGTTGGTGGGGCACCGGTGACATCGCGTACGCCGACGAGGACGGCGACCTCTTCCTGGTCGACCGACTCGGCGAGTTGATCCTGGTCAACGGGTTCAACGTCTATCCGCACGAGGTCGAGCTGGTGCTCGCCGGGCACCCCGGGGTGGTCGAGTCGGCGGTACTGGGTGTGCCGCACCCGCGGACCGGCGAGACTGTGCGGGCGTACGTGGTGCCGGTGCAGGGCCGACCGGTGACCAGCGAGGAGTTGCTCGCCCACTGCGCACGGAACCTGGCCCGGTTCAAGTGCCCGACCGCTGTCGAGTTCGTCGACGCCCTGCCGCACTCGGCGATCGGCAAGGTACGCAAGACCCAACTCCGGTCGGCGACGCCGACCGATCGCACGGAGGTAACCGATGGCCAGTGACGCCCGACTCGCCCTGATCACCCGACCCGGCTGCCACCTGTGCGACGACGCCAAGGCGGCGCTCGACCGGGTGGTCGCGGTCACCGGCGACAAGTGGGTCGAGTGGGACGTCACCGGCGACGAGGGGCTGGAGCGGGAGTACGGGGACCGGCTGCCGGTGGTGATGCTCGACGGCAAGGAGCACGGCTACTGGCGGGTCGAGGAGGACCGGCTGCTGCGGGACCTGACCACGCCGCAGCTCTGACGGGTGCCTATGGTGCTCTGATGACCTCCGCACTCCCGCACCTCGTCTGGGACTGGAACGGCACCCTGCTCAACGACCTCAGCCTGGTGGTGTCCGCAACCAACGTCGTGTTCGCGAGCCTGGGCGGGCCGACGGTCACCCCGGACGAGCACCGGGTGCGGTTCCGCAGGCCGATCGCCGAGTACTACGCCGAGGTGCTCGGGCAGGCAGTGGACGACGACGAGTTCGGCCGACTGGACAAGATCTTCCACGACGCGTACCGCACCGGGCTGACCACCTGCGAGCTGGCCGCCGACGCGCGCGACGCCATGACCGCCTGGCCGGGCAGCCAGAGCCTGCTCTCCATGTGGTTCCACGAGGAGCTGGTCCCGACCGTGCACACGTACGGGTTGACCGGCCACTTCACCCGCGTGGACGGGCTGCGGGCCACTGTCGGCGGCGGCCACAAGGCCGAGTCGCTCCAGCAGCACCTGGCCGAACTGGGCGTGGACGGCGCCTCGGTGGTGCTGATCGGCGACTCCATCGACGACGCGGACGCGGCGCTCGCGGTGGGTGGCCGTGCCGTGCTCTACACCGGCGGTTTCACCGACCCGGCCCGGCTGAGCGCCTCCGGTCACCCGGTGGCCGACACCCTCACCGACGCGGTGGCCCTGGCCCGGGAGGTCAGTTTCGCAGATAGGTGAGGACGGCCAGCACCCGCCGGTGCTGTTCGGTGTCCGGCGGCAGGGTGAGCTTGGTGAAGATGTTGCGCACGTGCTTCTCCACCGCGCCGTCGCTGACCACCAGGGCGCGCGCGATGGCGGTGTTCGAACGCCCCTCGGCCATCAGGGCGAGCACCTCGCGCTCGCGGGGAGTCAGCTCGCGCAGCGGGTCGTCGCGGCGACGCCGGGCGAAGAGCTGACCGACCACCTCCGGGTCGAGCACCGTGCCGCCGCCCGCCACCCTGCGCAGCGCGTCCAGGAACTCGTCGATCGCGGCGACCCGGTCCTTGAGCAGGTAGCCGATCCCGCCGCCGGCGCCGCCGGTGGTGGCGAGCAGATCATCGGCGTACGACACCTCGACGTACTGGGAGAGCACCAGGATCGGGGTACGCGGCACCAGCCGGCGGGCCTCCACCGCAGCCCGCAGCCCCTCGTCGGTGTGCGACGGCGGCATCCGGACGTCGACGATCGACACGTCGGGCCGGTGCTCGACCACCGCCTCGACCAGGGCGTCACCGTCCCCGACGGCGGCCACCACCTGGTGCCCGCTCTCGGTCAGCAGCCGGACCAGCCCCTCCCGGAGCAGGACGGCGTCGTCGGCGATCACGATGCGCATGGCTGTGTTGTCTACCACGTCCGGCCCGTCGTACCGGCTCGGCGCGGTGCCGAACCGCTCACAGCGGCAGCTCGGCGCGGATCTCGGTGGGGCCGCCGGTCGGGCTGACCACCACCAGTTCGCCACCGGCGGCCCGGACCCGGTCGGCGATGCCGGCGAGCCCGTGCCCCTTCGCCAGGTGCGCGCCGCCCTGCCCGTCGTCGCCCACCCGCACCTGCAGGTGGGTGCCCTGCCGGGCCACGGCCACGGTGGCCTCGGTGGCCCGGCTGTGCTTGGCGACGTTGGTCAGCGCCTCGGACACCACGAAGTACGCGGTGTTCTCCACCGCCGGGTCGAGCCGCCCGGCCGGCGTGCCGAGCTGCGGGTCCACCTGGAGCTCGATCGGGATCAGCCCGCGGCCGGCGATCGCGGCCAGCGCGCTGGGCAGGCCCCGGTCGACCAGGATCGGCGGCGCGATGCCCCGGGACAGCGCCCGCAGCTCAGCCAGCGTGTCCCGGGTCTGGGTGACCGCTTCGTCGATGGTGCGGCCGGCCGCCTCCGGGTCCGAGGCGAGCTGCATCCGGGCCCGGCTGAGGTCCATCGCCAGCCGCACCAGGCGCTGCTGGGGGCCGTCGTGGATGTCACGTTCCAGCCGGCGTAGCGCGGAGGCCTCGGCGGACACGGCGGCCCGCTTCTGCTCCTCCAGCACGGTGATCCGGTCGCGCATCTCGGCCACCCCGGTCAGCATCGCCTTGGCGAAGCTGGCCTGGAGCAGCGCGCAGCCCCGCACCACGATCGGCAGGGTGATCAGGAAGAACACCCCGAGCGCGGTGTACAGGCCGATCCGGGCGGTGGTCGAGTCGCCCAGGCCGAGCAGCTGCGCCAGGTCCTGATCACCTTCGCCATCGGCCCGGGGCAGGGCCCAGTCGTACGCCCAGTAGAGCGAGCCGGCGATCGCCGCGGCCCACCAGGAGAGCGTCACCACGAAGGTGCCCGCCGCCGCGATCAGCCGCAGGATGCCGTGCGCCAGGTCGAGCCAGGACTGGGCGTCCCGCATCGGCACGAAGATCCGCCGCCAGGCGTTCGCGCCGGCCTCGGGCAGCCGGTAGTGCGGCCTGATCCGGGGCTGGTGGAGCACCGCGGGCAGCCGCAGCCGCTCGACGTCGGCCAGCCCACGGGCGGTGTACAGGGTGCCGCTGAGGATCGGCAGGCCGATCACCGTGACCACCAGGCCGATGCCGACCGCGAGGCCGACGATGAGGACGACGAAGCTGGCCAGCGCCAGAGGCAGGCCGAGCAGCACGTACCCGGAGTCGACGAAGAGCTGGCGGGGGATGCTCGGTGCCAGCGTCGGTCGGTCGCTGGTGGCGGCAACGGCGGTCATGCTCAAAGGCTAGGCATCTGGGCTCGGCGTCCCCATCCCGAAACCCCGCCTCTCCTCCGTAGTGCTGCCCCTACCACCGCCAGCGCCGCCTCTACCACCGCCGGGACCACCCCGGGGCAGGGCCGGCGCGGGATTGGTCAGAGAAGTCGGGATTGAGCAATAATCGCCCTGGCGGTGAGCGGACCAGGCCGTTCAATCGATCTTGTGGAATGGAGGGGCTGGTGAGGTCGCGCCACGCAGCGACAAGATCGCGATTTGTGCACGTCTTCACAAGCGCCTACGCTGTGACTCCGACGCGCCCTGCTAGCACAGCCGGCAACCTCGGTCGCCAGCGGGAGTCCACAAACGGCCGACCAGCGGAGTTGGCCGAGGATCGCACCGCACGGAGTCTCATGAGTCAGCACCGTCACCCAGGCGCGCCCGGCCGCGCCGGTGCCGTACCGGCGCTCCCGGATCTGCCCGAGGCGACCGTCGCTCGGCTCCCGGAGTACCTGCGCGCGCTGCACAACCTCGCCGACGCCGGGCACGAGACGGTCTCCAGCGAGGGTCTCTCCGCCGCCGCCGGGGTCAACTCCGCCAAGCTCCGCAAGGACCTCTCCCACCTCGGCTCGTACGGCACCCGGGGCGTCGGCTACGACGTCGCGCTGCTGATCGAGCAGATCGAGTATGTGCTCGGGCTCACCCAACGCCGGGCGGTCGCCCTGGTCGGCGTGGGTAATCTCGGTCACGCTCTGGCCGGCTACGACGGCTTCGCCAGCCGGGGCTTCCGGATCGCCGCACTGCTCGACGCCGATCCCTCCCGGGTCGGTGAGGAGATCAACGGCCTGGTAGTCCGGCATGTCGACGACCTGCCGACGGTCGCCGCGGAGGAATCCCTCGCGATCGGCGTGATCGCCACCCCGGCCGCCGCCGCCCAGCAGGTCGCCGACCAACTGGTCGCCGTCGGCGTGACGAGCATCCTCAACTTCGCGCCGTGCGTACTCTCGGTTCCGGAGGGGGTCGACGTGCGCAAGGTCGACCTCGCCATCGAGCTGCAGATTCTGTCCTTCCACGAGCACCGCAAGGCGTCGCTGACCGCGCTGCCCGCCACCGGCGGCACCGCTCTCACCGCCCTGCCGGGCGGGTTCGCGGCCACCGACACCCAGGAGGCGATAGGCACGTGAAACTGCTCGTCGTCGGCGCGTCCTACCGGACCGCCCCGGTCGCCACGCTGGAGCAGCTGGCCGTGCCCCCCGCCGACCTGACCCGAACACTGGACCGCCTGGTCGCCCAGCCGTACGTTTCCGAGGCGGTGATCGTCTCCACCTGCAACCGGGTGGAGGTGTACGCCGCCGTGTCCGGTTTCCACGGTGGGCTCGGCGACGTCTGCGCCGTGCTGGCCGAGCAGGCCGGCAGCTCGCCGACCGCGCTCGCCAGCCACCTGTACGTGCACTACGACACAGCGGCCGTGGACCACGTCTTCCGGGTCGCCACCGGGCTGGACTCGATGGTGGTGGGCGAGGCGCAGATCCTCGGCCAGTTGCGTGACGCGTACCACTGGGCCACCGGTGCCGACTCGGCCGGCCGGCTGCTGCACGAGCTGATGCAGCAGGCGCTGCGGGTCGGCAAGCGCGCCCACGCCGAGACCGGCATCGACCGGGCCGGCCAGAGCGTCGTCACCGCCGCCCTGGAGCTGGCCGCCGGGCACCTCGACGGCGACCTCGTCGGCCACCCGGCCCTGGTGGTCGGCGCCGGTGCGATGGGTTCGCTCGGGGTGGCCACGCTGTCCCGGCTGGGCGCCGGGCCGCTCACCGTCAGCAACCGGGGCGCCGACCGGGCCGTCCGGCTCGCCGAGTCGTACGGGGCGACTGCCGCGCCGATGACCGAGCTGGCCGACACCCTCTCCACAGTGGACATCGTAGTGGCCGCCACCGCGTCCACCGAACCGGTCCTCACCCGGTCGGTGGTCACCGCGGCGCTGACCCAACGCGACAGGTCCCGGGGCCCGCTGGTCCTGCTCGACCTGGCCGTTCCGCGCGACGTCGAGGAGGGCGTCGCCGAGCTGCCCGGCGTCGAGGTGATCGACATCGACCGGATGGCGGCGCTGCTCGCCGACGGTCCGGCGGCTGCCGACGCCGCAGCCGTCGAACGCATCGTCCTCGGCGAGGTGGAGAGCTTCCTCACCTGGCTGCGCGGCGCCGACGTGGCACCCACAGTGGCCGCGCTGCGCGGCCGGGCCGACGACGTGGTCACCGCCGAGCTGCGCCGACTGGCCCAGCGTCGCCCCGACCTCGGCGACGACCTGCGGGCCGAGGTGGCCCGGACTGTGCACCGGGTCGTGCAGCGGCTGCTGCACCAGCCCACCGTCAAGGTCCGCCAGTTGGCAGCGGAGCCCGGCGGCGACCAGTACGCGGCACTGCTGCGCGAGCTGTTCGACCTCGAGGTGCCGCAGACCTCGCCGGTGGACACCGTCCCGGACGTGCTGACCCCCGACCTCGGCATGGCGCTCCCCGGCACCGACCCGGTGTCCGGAGCCGACGCCGCCGAGCCCACCCCACCCACCGGAGGTGCGCGATGACCGCCCCCCTGCGCCTCGGCACCCGGGGCAGCGCCCTGGCGATGGCCCAGTCCGGCCAGGTCGCCGAGGCGGTGACCGCCGCCACCGGCCGCCCCGTCGAGCTGGTCGAGGTGGTCACCGCAGGCGACCGCTCCAACGCGCCGGTGCACCGGCTGGGCGTCGGGGTGTTCGTCTCCGCCCTGCGTGACGCGCTGACCGCCGGGACGATCGACTTCGCGGTGCACTCGTACAAGGATCTGCCCACGGCCGCCGCCGGTGGGCTGCACATCGCGGCGGTACCGGCCCGGCAGGACCCGCGCGACGCGTTGGTGGCCCGCGACGGCCGGACGCTCGCCGAGCTGCCGCCCGGGGCCACCGTGGGCACCGGAGCGCTGCGTCGGATCGCTCAGTTGCACGCCCTCGGCCTGCAACTTGAGGTCACCCCGATCCGCGGCAACGTCGACACCCGCCTGGGGCGGGTGCTCGGCCCCGAGGCCGACCTCGACGCCGTCGTCCTGGCCCGGGCCGGTCTGGCCCGACTCGGCCGGCTCGACGTGATCACCGAGTCGCTGGACCCGATGCTCATGCTGCCCGCTCCCGCTCAGGGTGCGTTGGCAGTGGAGTGCCGGGTCGACGACCAGGACCTGGTTGAGCTGCTCGCCGTGCTCGACCACGCACCGTCGCGTGCCGCGGTCACCGCGGAACGTGCGTTTCTGGCAACCCTGGAGGCCGGGTGCAGCGCACCCGTCGCCGCCTATGCCGAACTCGCCGAAGGCGAGACCGGCGATGAGATCTACCTGCGCGGGGCGGTGATCAGCCCGGACGGCACTCGTGACCTCCGGCTGTCCCGCACCGGAACGCCCGCCGACGCGGCGGAGATCGGTAAGGCACTCGCCGCCGAACTCCTCGAACTCGGCGCCGACTCGATCCTCGGCCACGAAGGACACACCGGCCCGGGGACCCAGCAATTTGGGAGCACAGAATGACCCGCACCCGTAAGCCCGTCGGCCGTATCGCGTTCGTCGGGGCTGGCCCCGGTGACCCGGGCCTGCTGACCCGTCGGGCCCACGACGCCCTGGTCGACGCCGACCAGGTGATCTACGACCGGGGAGTCCCGGAGTCGTTGCTCACCGTCGTTCGCGCCGAGGCCAGGGACGATGCCGAGTTCACCCCGGCCGAGGGCGCGCCGGGGGACGTGGCGAAGGTGCTGATCTCCGCGGCCCGCTCCGGGCTCAACGCGGTGCACCTGGTCGCCGGCGACCCGTTCGGGCACGACTCGGTGGTCAAGGAGGTGCAGGCGGTGGCCCGCACCGCCGCCCACTTCGAGGTGGTGCCCGGCGTCGGCCAGGCCGAGGGTGTGGCCACCTACGCCGGGGTCCCGCTGCCGGGTGTGCGGACGGCCGCCGACGTCGAGGACGTCAGCTCGCTGGACTTCGAGGCGCTGGCGACAGCCGTCGGCCGGGGTTCGCTCGCGCTCGCCGTGGACGCCGGTGACCTCGCCGCCGTCCGCGACGGGCTGCTCGCCGCCGGGGTCGACGGCACCACCGGCGTCGGGGTGACCGGCGACGGCACCGGCGAGACCCAGTACACGACCACGTCGACAGTGGACAGCTTCGTGGCCGCCGCGCTCGGTTTCACCGGCCGGGTGGTGCTCACCGTCGGTGTCGGGGTGGGGCAGCGCGACAAGCTGAGCTGGTGGGAGAACCGCCCGCTGTACGGCTGGAAGGTGCTCGTACCCCGTACCAAGGAGCAGGCCGGCGCGATGAGCGCCCGGCTGCGCGCGTACGGGGCGATCCCGTGCGAGGTGCCGACCATCGCGGTCGAGCCGCCGCGTACCCCGGCGCAGATGGAGCGGGCGGTCAAGGGCCTGGTCGACGGCCGGTACGCCTGGGTGATCTTCACGTCGGTGAACGCGGTCCGCGCGGTCTGGGAGAAGTTCGCCGAGCACGGCCTCGACGCCCGGCACTTCGGCGGCGTCAAGATCGCCTGCATCGGTGAGGCCACCGCGGACGCGGTCCGCGCGTTCGGCATCCAGCCGGAGCTGATCCCCGCCGGAGAGCAGTCCTCGGAGGGTCTGCTGGCCGAGTTCTCGCCGCACGACGAGATCCTCGACCCGGTGGGCCGGGTGCTGCTGCCGCGCGCCGACATCGCCACCGAGACGCTCGCCGCCGGGCTCACCGAGCGCGGCTGGGAGGTCGACGACGTGACCGCGTACCGGACGGTGCGGGCCGCTCCGCCGCCCGCCGAGATCCGCGACGCGATCAAGTCGGGCGGGTTCGACGCGGTGCTCTTCACCTCGTCCTCCACCGTGCGCAACCTGGTCGGCATCGCCGGGAAGCCGCACGCCCGGACCGTTGTTGCCGTCATTGGGCCCAAGACGGCGGAGACCGCGACGGAGTTCGGCCTGCGCGTCGACGTCCAGCCGCCGCACGCCTCGGTGCCCGACCTGGTGGAGGCGCTCGCCGCCTACGCCGTCGAACTGCGGGAGAAGCTGGCCGCCATGCCGGCCAAGCAGCGCCGTGGCTCGAAGGTGCAGGGCCCGACCGCTCTGCGCTTCCGGTAGTCGTTCGAGGAGGGCCTGCCATGTCGTACCCCGAGATCCGGCCCCGCCGGCTGCGCCGCAACCCGGCGGTCCGCCGGCTGGTGTCCGAGACCCGGGTCGACCCGGCCGAGCTGGTCGTGCCGATGTTCGTCAAGGAGGGGCTGACCGAGCCCCGCGCCATCGGGGCGCTCCCGGGGGTGCTCCAGCACTCCCGGGACTCGCTGCGCAAGGCTGCGGTCGAGGCGGTCCAGGCCGGTGTCGGCGGGATCATGCTCTTCGGCGTGCCGGAGCAGCGGGACCCGACCGGCTCCGGCGGCATCGACCCGAACGGCATCCTCAACGTCGCCATCCGTGACGTGGTGGCCGAGGTGGGCGACGCCACGGTGGTGATGAGCGACCTGTGCCTCGACGAGTTCACCTCGCACGGGCACTGTGGGCTGCTCACCCCCGACGGTGAGGTCGACAACGACTCCACCCTGGCCGCGTACGCCGAGATGGCGGTGGCCCAGGCCGCCGCCGGGGTCGGCATGGTCGGGCCGTCCGGGATGATGGACGGCCAGGTCGGCGTGGTACGCCGGGCCCTCGACGCCGCGGGCTACCAGGACGTCTCCGTGCTGGCGTACGCGGTGAAGTACGCCTCCGCCTTCTACGGCCCGTTCCGGGAGGCGGTGGAGTCGGCGCTGGAGGGCGACCGGCGCACCTACCAGCAGGACCCGGCCAATCTGCGGGAGTCGCTGCGCGAGGTCGCGTTGGACGTCGCCGAGGGCGCCGATCTGGTGATGGTCAAGCCGGCGCTGCCCTACCTCGACGTGGTGTCGGCGGTGCGGGCCGCGGTGGACGTCCCGGTTGCCGCCTACCAGGTCTCCGGGGAGTACGCGATGGTCGAGGCGGCCGCCGCGAACGGCTGGATCGACCGCGAGCGGGTGATGCTGGAAACGCTCACCTCGATCAAGCGGGCCGGCGCGCAGGTCATCCTCACCTACTGGGCCGTCGAGGCCGCCAACCTGCTCCGTCAGCGCTACTGACCGGCCCGCCTGCACGCGGGCCCCGACGATCCGATCGCGCTGAAACAAGGAAATAGTGGCCTCCTCCTCAGGGGAGGCCACTATTCCCCGGATCGAGCACGATCATCGCCGCGCCCTGAGGATCAGGGCAACTGCCCCGGGCGGTCGACGATCGCCATCTGGGTGACGGCGGTGCTCGTGTAGGGCGACTCCTTGCCATCCCGCACGACAAGACGGCGGGTGCCGAGGTAGGCGTGGGTCTCCCGGTCGAAGATCAGGTCGATGTGGGCCCCGACCACTCCCGGCGTCCGCAGTGCCACCCCCCGCCGGCCGGCCGCGTCCCGAATCTCGCCGGGCAACACTGTCGCCCCGGGCACCTGGGCCATGGCCTGGAACAGTGCACCGAGCGACTGCGGCGGCACGTACCCCTCAAGCATCCACATTCCGTCGCCGAAGATCGTCGTAGGGTCGTTCCGGATGGCCTCCAGGTCCGCGCCGGCGGGCAGATCCAGGGGGATCGGGTGATCCCGCAGGTACTGCGCCATCTGCTCCGGCTCGGTGGGCAGGCCCTGGAAGTAGCCGGGCGGCGGCGCCAGGTGTGAGACGTTGTCGGTCCGCCACTCGTCGGGGCGGCTCTCCAGCCTCCGCCGCTGCTGCCAGGTGGGGTCGTCGCCGACCGGCACCCAGCGCTGGAGCCGCTCCTCGGTGTACGGGCCGGCATCCGGCCGATCCCGCCAGGTGAGTCGCAGTTCGATGAAGAGGAACTGGCCGGGGCGCGCCACCAGGTCGGGCTGCTGCCGGGCCGTATCCGCGGCCTCGGTCAGGATCTCGGCCGCGCTCGCCGTCGGTGGCGCGTCGTCCACCGTCTGCACCACCAACCCGCCGATGGTCAGCAGGGCGACCAGCCCACCGACCCCGGCCAGGCGCCAGCCCGGCGTCCGCCACCGCGGGCCCCGGCGGGCTGCACGAACGGGAGGCGCGGTCGGCGCCGGGTCGGAGGTCTGGTTCGTGACGTGGTCCCGCAACTCGCCGAGGAGTCGTTCCTCGAAGTTGCCCAGTGGGGTGTGGGTCATGGTGATCATCCCTCCGATCAGACGAGTGCGGATTCGGACTGTGCGAGCGCGAGGCGTACCGCCCGGCGGGCCCGGTGCACACGGACCCGGGCGGCGACCGGGGAGATGCCGAGCGCGTCGGCGGCGTCCGCCACGGACAGGCCGTCGACGGCGACGAGTTCCAACAGGGCGCGGGTGCGCTCCGGTAGGCCGCGCAGCGCCTGGTAGGTGCGGCGGGCCAGCGCCTCGGCGTCGATGCGTTCCTCGATCCGGGCGATGTCGTCGGCATCGAGCAGCCGTCGTCCCGCAATGCGACCGCTGGCCCGCAGGAGTCGGGTCGCCCGCCGATGTTCGGCCGCTATGACGTTGCGAGCCACGCCGAAGAGCCAGCCCAACTCGCTGCCCCGCTCCGGCCGGTAACTGGTCGCACTGTCGATCACCGCGAGGAACACCTCGGCCGTGAGATCGGCGGCAGTGTGGGGGTCGTCAACACGACGGGCGACGAACCGGTTGATCGTCTCGACGTGCCGCCGGTAGAACCGCTCGAACGCCTCGGGGTCCGCGCCGATGGCCGCCAGGCCATCCCCGCCTGGGCTCGGGATAGTCACAGGCCGTCCTCTCGTTGGCCGTCCTTACACCCCTTCATTGGCTCGGCGGCGGCACGGTGTTACGTCTTGGGGCAAGGTCATTGCCGAAACGCGGATGTAGTGGCCTCCTGGTCGGCGGAGGCCACTACATCCTGGATCGAGCGCGATCACGCGCAGCTGAGCGAAAACCGTCAGTCGTCGTTGGTGATCGTTCCGGTCGCGAGTGGATCAGCCAGCCGTAGGCCGGGCACGCCGGCCACCAGCAGCGTCAACTTCTCGTCCGCCTCCCGCTTGCGGTCACCGCGCACCGACACCTGGAACGCCACCGACGTCTGCCCGGCGGCCAACACCTTGCAGCCGGCGTACGGGTCGAAGTCCGAGCCCGCCTGCGCCGTGAGGCCGACGGTCGCGGCGCAGAGCAGCACCGACTGGGACAGCGGCCGAGACACGGTGGCGGTGAAGGTGAGCTGCCGGGTGCCCTGGTTGCCCTCGGCCACCGCCGTGTCGGCCACCGTCAACGACGCTCGGGATCGGAACCTGGCCACCTGCGGGTCGTGGTCACTGGAACCGCGTGACCCGTCACCGGCGAACTCCGCCGGCCAGTCGGCGTTGATGTGCGCCGCCCGCACCTGCACCAGGTCGCCGTAGAACGCGTCGTTGACGAACAGGTGGTCGAGTGTCTGCGCCTGCCCCTCGAAGCTGTACGAGTAGGCCGAGGCCGGCACGTCCGCGACGAGGTTGTCCCACAGGTTGTGCAGGCCCGCCTCGTAGAGCGGGGCGAGCTGGTCCGACGGCGTGGGCTGGCCGGCCGTAGCGATGGGATCATCCGGGCGGGGGAACACGTTCAGGTCCCCGCCGTAGACCACCCGGGCGGTCTGGTCGGCCGCCTCGATCGCGGTGACGATCGCCGCGCCGTAACGCGCCTGCTCCCGCCGCTGCCCGACCCGGCTGTCCGGGCCGGAGGAGTAGTGGTTGCTGAGGGCGTACAGGGTGAACCGCTCGGTCGCGCCGGGCGCCGCGGCCACGCTGAACTTGCCCAACTGCGGAGCACGGGTGAAGACGTTGCTCCCGTCCCGGCCGGTCGAGGTGTCCACATCCGCCGGCAACACCGCGTTGAGGGCCTTCGGGTTCTGCACGTCCGCGTTGGACGGCAGCCCCGCAGCCCGGTACTGAACGGTCGGTGCCGACCCCAGCAGCGGGTCCGCCGCCGTCGCGGCCGCCAGCGACACCCGGTCCGTGCGGTACAGGAAGGCTGCGGTGATACCGCGGGCGTCCGCGCCGGTCCGGTCATAGGCGGCGGCGTACGCGGGCCCACCGGCCGCCGCGACCGTCAGCGCCAACTCCTGGATGCTGTCCGGAGCGCCATCGGCGTTGTTGGTGTCGCCGCAGCTCAGCGCCGCCCCGGAGATCGTGCAGATGTCCTGGTCCTCGGCCTCCTGCACCAGGATCAGGTCCGGTGCGTGCAGGTCCTTGACGATCTGGTCGGCGAGCGCGGCCAGTTGCTCGCGGTACTCCGCCTCGCTGCCCGGGACGTAGTCGAACGGCGGGGAGACGCCCACGCAGCCGTCGTTACCGGCGAAGTCGCAGCCGTCGAACGGGTCGTCGCGGTAGTCGTACAGGTTCTCCACGTTGTAGGTGGCCACGGCCACCTCCTGCGACCGGTCGGCCGGCTTGGGCGGGTTGTTCTTCGACGGGTCGGCCCCGGCGGCGAACTCGGCCCGCTCGACCTGGACGCCGTACTTCTCGAACGAGTAGTAGACCCCGCCCACCGCGTCCGCCCGCAGCGTGTCGAAGGTGTGCGCCGGTGGGAGCAGCGCGGCGCTGTCCCCGGCGGTGGCCTTCACGCCCATGCTGCCGAGCAGCGTCCGCTGGCCGTTGCCGTCGTCGAAGCGGCGGGTCGGGTCGTTGTCCAGTGGGTGCGAATCGCGGAAGACCCGCCGGGAGTACGGGTCGACGCGGTCCAGCAGCGGGTCGTCGCGGTCGACCACCCACAGCTCCGCGTCGGCCGTGGAGGAAAAGACGTCCCGGCCGCTCACCGCGCCGCTGCCCGCGCGTACCCGCATCCGGGAACCCTCGTGCCGCTCCCAGAAGCGCTGCGCGTCGGTCAGTACGGCCGGCGGCACCGCGTCGGTCACCGCGACCGCGGTGTCCACGACCAGCCCACCGCCGATCCGGCGGACCAGCGACGCGCCGGAGAGCTGGGTGAAGTTGTAGTACTCCGACACCCGGGCCCGCAGCACGACCTCGTCGCCAACCGTCGGCACGTAACCGCCGATCAGCGAGGTGAACGTGCCCATGAACACGAAGATGCCGTCGGAGCTGGTCGGGTCGCCGTCGGTGTCACCAACGCGGCTCTGCAGGAAGAAGCCGTGCTGCTCCGCCCCGGCCGAGGTGCGGGCCAGGGTCAACTGGGTAATCACGCCGCGTACGTCGTACAGCGTGCTGCTCGTGCCGTTGCCGCTCGCCGGTGCGAGCGGTGACCGGTCGCTCGGACCGGACTCGGTGTCGGTGGTCGGACCCTGCACCTCGCCGACGGTCAGCTCCCGGGTCACCTGCACGGCCAGCGCGCAGCTCGCGGTGCCACCGCCCGCGTCGGTCGCGGTGAGGGTGACGGTGTACGCCCCGGCGGCGAGGTCGGCGCTCACGCCGACCGTGGCGCGGGCGGTGCCGCCCACCCCGTCGGCGGGGGTGAACGCGGTACGGGTGATCGAGCCGGAGGTCGGGATCGGGCTGATCGCGGTCACCGCCAGGTCGACGATCGTGTCGTCGGGGTCGGCGGCGGTCACCTCGCGGCTCGCGGCCGTGCCGGCGGCGGCGACCAGCGGCCCGCCACAGGTCAGCGTGGCCGGTACGTCGACCGGGCCGCCGCCGTCCACGGTGTGCGCGCCCAGCCCGTCGAACGTGTCGACGGGGAGGCCGGCCCACTGCGCGGCGGGGTCGAACGCGTCCGAAGGGTCGGTGTCACCGGCGGCCACGTTCGGGAGTCGGCGCAGAGTGTTGTCCGCGGTGCTGGTGACGCCGGCGCCCCACTCGGTGCCCGGGTCGACGCCCACCTGGCCGATCGAGTCGAGCACTGTGGTGCCCCGGCGCAGCACGATCGCGTCGTCACCGTTGAAGAGGCTCGCCCCGGTGGTCTGGTCCGCCTGGGCGAGGATGGCGGCCCCGGCCGAGGCGCTGGCGAACACGAACGCGTCGCCGGCCGCCACGCTGCCGGTCAGGGCGATCGTGGTGGCCGTGGTGGAGCCGTTGAAGTAGAGCTGCAACTGGTAGCCACCGGCCGTCAGGTCGACGGCGGCGCCCGTGCCGTTGAACAGCTCGACCGCCTTGTTGTTCGACGAACCCTCGACGTACTCCGAGATGAACAGGTCGGTGGGTGCGGCGCTGGCCGCGGTGGGTGCGACGCCGAGCGCCGTGACGGTCACGGCGGCGGTGGCGGTCGCGAGCGCGGCGATTGAGCGGCGCGGGCGCATAGGGCCTCCACGATGGGTGGATGGGGGTCAACGCACGTTAAGGTGCGCGACTGTCCACCGTCCATCCCCTAATGGACAGTTTCGTGAATTTCTCAGCGCGGCGGATCGAGGCGGTGCACCAGCTCAGCGACGTCGACGCTGTATTCGCACCAGTCCCGGTCGGGGCGGTAGCCCAGCTCCGCGTTGACCTTCAACATCGCCTCGTTGGCCTGCGCGTTCCAGGTCTGCACCTCGATCAGCTCCGCTTCGGCGGAGCGCAACTCCAGCAGCATCCGGGCCTTGATCGCCCGATCGATGCCGTAGCCCCGGTGATCCTGCGCGACGATCGTGTCGTACTGGTCGGCGCGGGTCGGGTGCTGCGCCGGCACCACCACCTCGGTCAAGCCGGCCACCTCGCCGCTCTGCTCGTGCCGGGCGAGCACGATGTACGGCTTCATGCCCCGCCGGTGCAGCGTGTCGAGGCTGTCCCGCAGCCGCTCCGGGTCGTAGGAGCTGGGGCGCAGCTCACCGTCGTCGATGTCGCGCACCTCGGCCTTGGCCCGCGCGTACGCCTCGATCAGGTCGTCCGGCGGCCCGCCCGGGAAGAACTCCAGCTGGTAGCCCGCGCTGATGCCGGTGGCCATCCCGGCCAGCTCGGCCCAGTCCACCGTTGTCAGGTCGAGCACGCTGCGCGTCTCCACGTACTCCCGGTTGAAGCCGAGCGACTCGTAGAACCCGATCGCCGGCGTGTCGCCGACAACCTCGACCCCGATCGACCGGAAGCCCTCCTGGTAGACCCGGCGTGCGGCGCGCAGCACCAGGTCACGGCCCAGGCCGGTGCGCCGGGCGGACGGGTGCACCAGCACCTCGAGCACGCCGATGTCACCCAGAAGGAGTACGTGCACCTGGCCGAGCACCGCGCCCGTGTCGCCCGGGGCGGTCGGCTCACCCTGGGCGATCCAGGAGATCCGCCGCTCGCCGGGCATCACCTCGGCGAGGTACTCCCGCAGCGAAGCCTCCCGCCAGGGCGGATCCTGCGGCAGATCGGCCGCCAGGACCGCGTTCAGCGTGGCCAACAGCGACGCGATCTCGGCGGACGACGCGGTCCTGGGGTCCCACTCGCGCACCATCACCCGTCTAGCTTGCCGCTAACAGAGGCTCGGGGGAAGTGTCCAGTTCTCCAACGTATCGAGACGATCACTTCATGACCGACTGGCCCGTCCGTACCGGTTCGCGGTGTCGTAGACGTCCTGGGCGTACCGCCGTACGTCGTTGTAGGAGAGGATCGCGTTCCACCAGTCGCCCGCAATGCTCAGGTTCCGGCCGCCCTTGCAGAGGTAATTGCCCGCTGCCAGGGCGGCGTCGTCCAGGTCGTGCGGGTCCTTGCGGCCGTCGTTGTCCGCGTCCGCGCCGATCTCCTGCCAGGTCGTCGGGATGAACTGCATCGGCCCGATGGCGCGGTCGAGGGTCACGTCCCCGTCGAGCGCCCCACGGTCGGTGTCGATGATCCGCATCCGACCCTCCTTCCCGTCCAGCGGCAGCCCGATGATGTTGGGCACCGCCTTGCCGTCCTGCCCCAACCGCGCGCCGTTGGCCGAGCCGTGTCCCGATTCGACCTTTCCGATCGCGGCCAGCGTGGTCCAGCTCAGCGCACAGCTGCGGTTGGTCTGGGCGAGCACCAGCTCGGCGTAGCCGTACGCCTGCATGGCGACCGCCGGGACGTCGACCTTGGCGCCGACCTGCTGCGCCCAGCCGGCCAGGGCGTCCGACGGTCGGCCACCGACCACCGACCCGGTCGGCAGCCCGTTGCCGGGCAATCCGCCGGTGGGCAGAGGGAGGGTCGGCAGCGGCCCGGTGGGCAGCGGGCTGGTCGGCAGGCCGGACGGCATCCCCGGCGGTGCGACCCCGGTCGGCGAGGCCGAGGCGTCGACCGCGACCGGGCGCGGTGAGCGGATCGCGGCCGGTACGAGAAGCGCTCCCGCCGCGGCGGTCGCGGCCACCAGCGCCAGCAGGAAGACGCCCGGCAGGGTCAGCCGACCACTCGGCCGGCGCGCCCAGGCGCGGGTCGCCTGGGCCGCGGCGGCCGCCGCCCGGCGCGGCGGCAGACGGACCGCGTGCGCGAACTGCACCCGCCGTCGGCGGGCCGGGTCGGACGCCGGCACGACCGGAATCTCATCCACAGTGGTCTTGGCCGGATCCGCAGCACCGGTCTTCGCGTCGTCGGCCGGCGTGTCGGCGCTCGACGCGCCGGCTGACTTCGGCGCGGATAAGCCGCTGGCGCTGCCGTCCGCCTTCGCATCCTCGGCTTTCGCGGCGTCGGCCTTCGTGGTGTCGGCCTTCGTGGTGTCGGCCTTGAGGGTGTCGGGTTTCTGGTCCTCGGGTTTCGCAGCGTCGGCCTTGAGATCCTCGGCTTTACCGGTTTCGGCTCTACCGGTTTCGGCCTTCGCGGTCTCGGCCTTCGCGGTCTCGGCCTTGGGTGCCTCGGTCTGAGGGGCCGTCGCTGGGCCGGCGGTCGGGACGGGCTCGGCTGGAACTTTCGTGCCGGTGGCGCTCGCGTCCGGTTCGGACCCGGCGGAGTCGGCTGCGGGGGGCTTGGCCGCTGGCGGCGCCGGCGTGGTGGCCGGTGGCGTGGTGGCCGGTGGTGTGGTCGACGCACCAGCGGCCCGCCCGCTCAGCCAGGGGCGGCGGGGGCGGGGCACCTTGCGCACCGGGTCGGGCGCGGCCCCTGAGCCTTCGAGCGGCCCGTCCAGCGGCGCGGCCGGTCGTAACGGTTGCACACGCGTGTCGTCCTCGCCGTCCACCACCTGTCGAGTATCACCCATGCTCCGCGAACCGCCAGATCCACGTACCCTGGGTGCCATGCCCCGGTACGAGTTTCGCTGCCGCGCCTGCGGCGACACCTTCGAGGTCAACCGTTCGATGGCGGCGGCCGGTGAGCCGGCCAGCTGCCCTCAGGGACACGCCGACACGGTCAAGCTTCTTTCCGCGGTCGCGGTCACCGGCCGCGGTGGTGGTGCCCCGGCACCCGCCGCTGGTGGTGGTGGTGGCTGCTGCGGCGGCGCCTGCGGCTGCTGATCGGGCCAATTCGCCGCCGCCTGGTGGGCCAGCCTTGCCGGGAGCGGGTCCGAGTGGCACGTTGAGGCGGCACTTGCCCGGCCGTTCTCACGATGTGTGATCGCTCGGACTCAGGCAGCATGAACCCGACGTCACGGGCGGAGGTTCCTCGCATGTCGCCACGGATCCAGTTCCCGAGCGGTTGGGTGACCTTCGTATTCACCGATATCGAGGGCTCGACCCGGCTGGCTCAGCTGCTCGGCCCGGACTACCGCCCGGTGCTCGCCGAGCATCGACGGCTGCTGCGCTGCACGCTGGCCAGCACTGGTGGCGCGGAGCTGCTGACCGAGGGCGACTCGTTCTTCCTGGCCTTCGAGGAAGCGACCGCGGCGATGACGGCGTGCCTGACCGCCCAGCGGGCACTGTCCAGCCACGACTGGCCCACCTCCGAGGCCGCGCCCCGGGTGCGGATGGGCCTGCACACCGGTTATGCCGAGCCACGCGACGGCGAGTACGCCAGCCCCGAGGTGCACCGGGCTGCCCGGGTGGCGGCCGCCGCGCACGGCGGGCAGGTGCTCTGCACGGCGTCCACCGCACGTCGGGCCGAGCCGATGCCGCCGGGTGCGACCCTGCTCGACCTGGGCCTGCACCGACTGCGCGGCTTCGATGACCGGGAGCGACTGTTCCAACTGGTCGCCCCGGGTCTGGAGCGGCAGTTCCCCCGGCCCCGCACCGCTGACGCGGTGGCGCACAACCTGCCCACCCAGGTGACCTCGTTCGTCGGCCGGCAGGCCGAGCGCATCGAGTTGGGCCTGCTGGTGCGTCAACACCGCCTGGTCACCGTGCTGGGCGCCGGCGGCGCGGGCAAGACCCGGCTCGCGGTGGAGTTGGCCAGCGGAGTTGTCGAGGCGTACCCGGACGGGGTCTGGTTCGTCGACATCGCCTCGGTGACCGACCCGGGGCTGGTGGCGTTCGCCATCGCCGCCGTGCTCGGGCTGCGTCCCGAGCCGGGTCGGCCGATGCTGGACACCCTCGTCGAGTACGCGGCCGGCCGCCGGATGTTGGTCGTACTGGACACCTGCGACACCCAACCGGCCGCCTGCGCCGAGGTGATCGCGCGGCTGCTGTCCGGCGGGGGCGGCGTACGGGTGCTGGCCACCAGTCGTGAGTCGTTCAGCCTGCCCGGCGAGGTGGTGTGGCGGATTCCGCCGCTCTCGGTCGACCCCCGCGCGGACGGCGCGGAGAGCGACGCGGTGGCGCTGCTGCTGGACCGTACGGCGGCGGCGCGCGGTGGTCGGCAGCCCGACCCGGCCGAGTCCGCCGACCTGCGTCGGGTCGTGCAGCGGTTGGACGGTCTGCCGCTCGCCATCGAGTTGGCCGCCGCCCGGCTGCGAGTGCTCTCCGTCGGCCAGCTCGCCGAGCGGCTGGACGATGTCCTCGGCACCCTGGACGCGGGCCGGGAGGACCCGGATCCGCCGCCGGTGGAGCGGGGCTGGTCCGGCAACCAGCAGGACACCGTGGACCTGGTCGCCGCGGCGGCCGGGGCGTCACCGCCCACGCCGGCGAGCCGAGCGGTGCAGCGCTCGGCCACCGAACGGCATCTGACCATGCAGGCCACGGTCACCTGGTCCTACCGGACGTTGGGGCCCCGGGCCGCCCGCCTGCTGCGGTGGCTGGCGGTCTTCGCCGGCCCGGTGGATCTGGCGACGGTGGAGTGGCTGCTGGGTGACGATCCGCTGGACCCGCTCTCGGTCCTGGTGGACAAGTCGATGGTGTTGGCCGAGCCGCGCGCCTCCGGCAGCACCTACCGGATGCTCGACCCCATCCGGGCGTACGCGGCGCGGCGGTTGGCCGAGGCCGGCGAGGAGCAGGCCGCTCGGGACCGGCACGTGGCCTGGTCGGCGCACGCGTTGGACCGGGCCCACCTGGGCCAGGACGGCCGGCCGGTGACGCTGTCGTTGTATGCCCTCGATCCACTGGCCGGGGAGCTTCGCGCCGCGCTGCGGTGGTGCGCCACCGGAGGCAGCGCCCGTGCCGGACTCGGTCTGGCGGGTGGGCTGGACCAGTGGTGGCTGGAGCGGGGCCTGGCCCGCGAGGGGCGGCTGTGGCTGTTCCGGCTGTACGGACGGATCGCGGAGACAGGGGAGCGGATCCCGGAGGCGGAGATGGCGGCGGCGTACCACATGCATTCGCTGCATGCCAGCGCCGACGGCGAGTTCGCCGAGGAGCTGCGCTACTCCCAGCGGGCGGAGGCGGCGGCCCGGCAGGCCGGCGACGCCGGGTTGCTGGCCCGGGTGCTCGCCGGCAGGGCCGCGCCGCTCGTGGACATGGGGCAGTTCGACGAGGCCGAGCGGGTGTGCCGGGAGGTCATCGACTGGGCGCACGGGCAGGACGTGGTAGGCGAGGCGCTGTTCGCGGTCTTCAGCCTGGCCGAGCTGCTCTGGCGGAGGGGCGCCCTGGAGGAGGCGGCGGAACTGCTGGGCGCGGTCCGTCCGGTGGAGGCGGCCCGGCCCGTGGAGCGGGGTCGGCGTTCGGTGGACATGCTGCTCGGCATGGTCGCGTTGGCCCGCGGCGACGTGATCGCCGCACACGAGCATCTGCTGGTGGCGCTGCGCTCCCGGATGGGTCACGGCTACCACGGCCGGGCGTGCGACACCTTGAACGCGGTAGCGGTGCGCTGCGCGATCGGCGGGGAGCGGTTGACCGCAGCCCGCCTGTTCGGGGCCGCGCAGGCCACCCGGGCGAGCATGCGTGCCACCCCCGGCATCTTCGGCGGTTACTGGGCCGAGCAGCAGGGGGAGTTGCGCGCGGTGCTGGGCGACGCGGCCTTCGACGACGCGTACGGCGAGGGTGCGGAGCTGGGGTTGGACGAGGCCGCGGCGCTGGCACTCGACGTGGAACACCCGGACCTGGCGGCGGACTCGACCCGCTTCAGCACCGGCCTGTCCCAACCGACCCCCCGCCGTCCCGCCGACCCCGACCGTCACCCAGCCACCCGAACCGAGCGCGCCTAACCCGCGCCTAACCCCACCCACCCCTCCCACCGTCACCCCCACCCTTGTTGATCAAGAGGTTTGCGTCAGGAAACGCGCTCCCGATGACCGAAACCTCTTGATCAACGTGGGCGGTGGGGGGTGGGACAGGGTGGGGGTGGGGTTAGTGGGGTGGGGTTAGCGGGTTGCGGCCTTTGCTTCGGCTTCGGCCTTCATTCGGGCGGCGCGGTCGATGTCGGCCTGCTGGACTGCCGCTACCGAACCGAAGATGCTGACCGCCTGGTAGTAGGTCCAGGCCAGGCTGTAGCAGGCCGGTCGGACGACCGAGTTGTACGTGGTGCAGACGCGCTTCAGGTCCTCGTAGAAGGCGCTGTCGAGGCGGGACTTGTTGGCGGAGAACTGGCCGACCGCCTTGTAGTTGCGGTAGCCGAAGTCGTGCCGGTAGCAGCCCAGGTTGAAGGTGAAGCCGAGCGGGTTGTCCGGGCTGGACGAGCAGTAGTCGGTGGACCAGTTGAAGTTGTACTCGGCCCAGGGTGCCCGGTTGACCCGGGCGCTGTTCCACGAGTTGTAGCTGGACGCGCTGGTCTGGGTCCAGCTGGACAGCACGGAGAGCCGTTGGGCGGGAGTGACGGCGGCGGCGGGAGAGGCGATGGCGAGGGTGGCGAGCAGCGCTAACGCGCCCGAGGCGATCAGGGTGGCGAGACGTCGGGGCACGGGTTACCTCCGCGGGGGGTGAGCGGGTGGAACGGAAGTTACCGGCGGGTTACCGGATGTCGATGAGTGTCGATCAGCTGATCAACTAGGCGGTATGCGCGTCGCCAACTATTGGTGACATACGTTGAAACAGACGAATGCCCCGGACGCGCGAGGCGTCCGGGGCATCCAGAGAGGCGGTCAGCGCAGGACGAATGCCGGCGGGCTGGCGGGGCTCTCGTTCGCCGACCGGTCCAGGGCGGTCAGCTGGTAGGTGTAGCGCCGACCGGGCTCGGCCGAGGTGTCCACCCAGGACTGGGTGTTGCCGGGCGTGGCCCGGACGGTGTCGACCAGGTGCGCGGCGTCGGCCGTGGCGCACCGGCCGGGCAGCGTGGTGCCGTCGAACCGGTAGATCGCGTACGAGGTGACGGTGCCGAGCGGGCCGACGCCGTCGGCGGGCTGGCGCCAGGTGAGCCGGACACCGTCCGCCTGCCGGGTCGCCTTGCTGACCACCGGGAAGAGCAGCGGCCGGGCCGGCAGGTGGGGCATGGCCGGCACCAGCGCCGGGCGGGAGTAGTGCTCGGCCGCGTAGATGTCGGTGGCGCCGAGGCGGTTGGCCCGCACCTGCACCGCGGAGAAGTGCACGTTGCCCTGCACCTCCGGGTACGACCGGTTGAGCGTCAGGTGGTCGGACAGCTCACGCGGGTTCTGCCAGTACGGCCCGTACGCCGGATCGCCGCTCTTGTAGTCGGCCTGGCCGATGTAGAGCTGCACGCGGGTGCCGCGCACCGTCTCGGCCCACCACGGCACGAGCCGCGCGTAGTCGGCGGCCGGGTACTGGCCGATGTACCAGTAGAGCTGCGGCACCACGTAGTCGATCCACTCCTGCTTGATCCACTTGCGGGTGTCGGCGGAGATGATGTCGTACGACTGGCTGCCGGTGGTGTCCGAACCGAGCGGGTCGACGGTCTTGTTGCGCCAGATGCCGAACGGGCTGACGCCGAACTTCACCCACGGCTTGGCCGACTTGATCTTGCCGTTCATCTCCTGGATCAGCAGGTTGATGTTGTCCCGCCGCCAGTCGGCCCGGTCGGTGAAGCCCCGGTTGTGGGCCGCGAAGGTCGCGTCGTCCGGCACCTGATAGGTGCCGCTGGGGTAGGGGTAGAAGTAGTCGTCGAAGTGGACACCGTCGATGTCGTACCGCTTGACGGCGTCCATCATGGCGGTCTGGACGAACTCGCGGACCTCGGGGATCCCGGGGTTGTAGTAGAGCCGGCTGCCGGCGACGCCGGCCGGTGGGTAGGCGAAGGTCCAGTCGGGGTGCTGCTGCGCCGGGTGGCCGGGGGCGAGTTGGGCGAGGTCGGCGCCGGCGCCGCCGGGGGCGGGCATGGAGACGCGGTACGGGTTGAACCAGGCGTGGAACTCCAGGTTCCGCTTGTGCGACTCGTCAACCAGGAAGGCCAGTGGGTCCCAGCCCGGGTCCTGGCCGCGTACCCCGGTCAGGTATTCCGACCA
The DNA here is from genome assembly GCF_900091575.1 of Micromonospora saelicesensis. GTDB lineage: Bacteria > Actinomycetota > Actinomycetes > Mycobacteriales > Micromonosporaceae > Micromonospora > Micromonospora saelicesensis. Next base: position 240,804 of record NZ_FMCR01000004.1, on the reverse strand, counting down.
GGGCTCGTACGGCGAGGGCCAGAGCGCGTCGGCGGTGGGCCGGACCTGCACCACGACGGCGTTGTGGTGCAGGCGCCCGGCCAGGTCGAGCAGCTCGCGGTACTCGGCCTGCTGGGCCGCGATCCGGTCCGGGTTGGTCTGGGACGCCTTGCTGGGCCAGTCGATGTTGACCACGGACGAGATCCACATGGCCCGGAACTGCCGTTTCGGGGTGGCCGGGTCGGTGGCGCAGGTGGCGGTGCTGGTGGTGTCGGCCGCGCTGGGCGCGGCGCTCGCGGGGGTGGCGCTGACGAACGTGCCGAGCAGGGCTGCGACCAGCCCGGCGACTCCGAGTCGGGTGGCTTTCATGCGGTCTGTCCCTTCGTTGGGGCTCCCGGATGTTTCGCGCGGTGCGCGGCAAGATTCGCCGTCGATGTCCGCCTTACTGGTAGGAAATTTTCACAATCTCGCCACCGCCGCAAGAGTTCGTGGTTGACCAATCGCGCCGGTGGGTAGCAACGGCGGTCACCGGCCGCCACGGAGGTGGTCGCACGGTGGGAGGGGTGACCGGGTGTCCGTGCTGCGCACAAAACCAATCAAGGACGTGATAGCCCAGGGTGAGGCGGACGGCAGCGACGGCCAGTTGGGGCTGAAGAGGCGGCTCGGCGCCATCGACCTCACCGGCTTCGGCATCGGCATCGTGATCGGCACCGGCATCTTCACGCTCACCGGGATCGAGGCCCGGGACAGCGCCGGGCCGGGCGTGGTGATCTCCTTCGCCATCGCCGGCGTGGTGGCCCTGCTCGCCGCCCTCTGTTACGCCGAGCTGGCCTCCAGCGTGCCGACCGCAGGCAGCGCCTACACCTACGCGTACGCCACGATGGGCGAGATCGTCGCCTGGATCATCGGCTGGGACCTGCTGCTGGAGTTCGCGCTCGGCGCCGCCGTGGTGGCCCGAGGCTGGTCCGGCTACCTCGCCGAACTGCTCGACCTGCCGACCCGCTGGTTCGGTGAGGAGGGCAGCACTGTCAACGTGGGCGCCATCGCCATCGTGCTGATCCTCGGCATCGTGGCGATCGTCGGCATCCGGGAATCCGCCCGGATCACCAACCTGCTGGTGCTGGTCAAGGTGGCGATCTGCGTCTTCGTGGTGGTGGCCGGGCTGTTCTTCGTCAAGGCCGCCAACCTCACCCCGTTCATCCCGCCGGCCGAGCCCGCCGGGAGCGGCGACGACGGCATCAAGCAGCCGGTCACGCAGGCGCTCTTCGGGCTGGAGCCGTCGGTCTTCGGCTTCGTCGGGGTGCTCAGCGCCGCCGCCGTGGTCTTCTTCGCGTACACCGGCTTCGAGGCCGTGGCCAACCTGGGCGAGGAGACGAGGAAGCCCAAGCGGGACCTCACCCTGGGTCTGCTCGGCACGCTGCTGATCTCCACAGTGCTCTACATCGGCGTCTCGCTGGTGGTGGTCGGGATGGTGCCGTACACCGAGATCGACCGGGGCGCCCCGATCGCGTCGGCCTTCGAGTCGGTCGGCGCGGGCTGGGCGGCCGTGCTGGTCTCCATCGCCGCTGTCGCGGGCCTGACCAGTGTCATCCTGGTCGACCTGGTGGCGATGGGCCGGATCGGCTTCGCCATCGCCCGGGACGGGTTGATCCCGCCCTCGATCGCGAAGGTGCACCCGCGCTGGGGCACCCCGTACCGGATCTCGGCGATCATGACGGTGGCGGTCGCGCTCCTGGCCGGCTTCCTGCCGCTGTCCGCGCTGGCCGACCTGGTCAGCATCGGCGCGCTCTGTGCGTTCGTCCTCGTGTCGGTGGCGGTGCCGATCCTGCGCCGCAAGCGGCCGGACCTGGAGCGGCCGTTCCGGGTGCCGTTCTCACCGGTGCTGCCGATCGTCTCGGCGTTGGCCTGCTTCTACCTGATGCTCAACCTCTCGGTGGAGACCTGGCTGCGGTTCCTGGCCTGGATGCTGCTCGGCGCGGTGATCTACTTCGGTTACGGCCACCGCCGCAACCGGCTGGCCCAGCACGAGCCGGCGGTTGCCCCGGCCCCTCGCGAGCCGACCGCCTGACCGAAGCGTGCGGGAGGACCCCAGCTTCGGGGCCCTCCCGCACGACAGCTCACGGGCGCGGCTGCGGCGTGGCCGTCGGACCCTTGACGACCGGCTTGCCGTCGACCCAGGTCACCTCGTCGAGCCACACCTGCCGACCCGGGTCGGTGCTGCCCTCCTGGCCCGGCGGCCAGGCGTGGTACAGCAGCCAGGTCCGCCCGTCCTTGACCACCATCGACGCGTGGCCGGGGCCCGAGGCGGCCTCGTTGCCCTTCAGGATCGGGTTCTCGACGGCCTTCACACACGGGCCGGTCGGGCTCTCGCAGACCGCGTAGCCCTCGGCGTACTCCGCCCGGTCGTACGCGTTGGCGGCGAAGAAGAGCAGCAGCCGACCGTCCTGACGGTGGAAGAACGGCCCCTCGATCAGGGTGCCCTCCCACGGCGCGGTCTGCTTCAGCAGCTTGGTCGGCTCGCCGATGAGGGTCAGGCCATCGTCGGCGAGGCGCTGCGACCAGAGCCAGGTGTCCACCCCGATCGCGTTGCCGTCGTTCTTCCACAGCAGCCACAGGCTGCCGTCGGTGTCCCGGTACGGGCTGGCGTCGATCGCCCCGCCCAGGTCGGCCTGGCAGATCAGCGGGCCGGCCGCGTCGTCGGAGTACGGCCCCTGCGGCGCGCTGGCCACCGCCCGCCCGACGCACTGCCGCCCCGACTCCCGGCCGGCGACCGTGTAGTAGAGCAGGAAGCGGTCTGGCGCGAGCTGGATCGCCTCAGGCGCCCAGGTCTTACCAGCGTCCGCCCAGTCCGGCAGCACCGGCAGGGCGTCCCCGGCCTCGGCCCAGTCGACCAGATCCGTCGAGGTGAGCACCGGGACGTTGCGGCCGCCGGAGTTGGTGTGGAACAGGTACCAGGTGTCGCCCACCTGGATCGCCTGCGGGTCTGGGGCGTCGGTCTTCACGACCGGGTTGGTGAACACGCTGGAGTCGCTCCCGCTGCTCGTGGTGGGGGTGGGTTCGGTGCCGTCGGAGCAGGCCGCAACGAGCAACGCGGCGGCGAGAACGATCGCCGCCGCGCCACGTCGCCGGGCGGTCGTACGCGTCATCCCTTCAAACCGCTGCGGGAGACACCCTGGATGATGTGCCGCTGAGCCAGCACGAAGAGGATCAGCACCGGCAGGCTGGCCAGCACCGCGCCCGCCATGATCACCGGGTAGTCGGTGACGTACGAGCCCTGGAGCAGGCCCAGGCCCGGCGGCAGGGTGAGCTGCTCCGGGCTGAACAGCACGAAGATCGGCCAGAGGAAGTCGTTCCAGTTGGTGAGGAACGACAGCACGGCCAGGGTGGCCAGCGCCGGCCTGGACAGCGGCAGCACCACCTTGTAGAAGATCTGCCACTGGTTGGCGCCGTCCAGCGTGGCTGCCTCCTCCAACTCGTTCGGCAGGGACAGGAAGAACTGCCGCAGGAAGAACACCCCGAACGCGCTGGCCGCGCCCGGCACCACGACCACGGCGAGGGTGTCGATCCAGTTGAGCTGGTCGACGATCAGGAAGTTCGGGATGATCAGCGAGGTCGGCGGGATGAACAGCGTCCCGACGATCAGTGCGAAGGTCACCCCGCGCCCCCGGAACTTCAGCCGGGCCAGGGAGTACGCGGCCATCGAGGCGGTCACCAGCACCAGCGCCGAGTGCAGCGTGGCGGCCAGCATGCTGTTGAGGAACCAGCGCAGTACCGGGTTCGCCGAGTTGTTGAGGATCTGCTCGTAGCCGTAACCGGCGAGCGGGTTCGGCAGCCAGCTCGGCGGGATCTGCTGGGCGGCGGTGTAGGTCTTCAGCGAGGTGATGACCATCCACAGCAGGGGGACCAGGAAGATCAGGGCCAGGGCGACCAGGGTGGCGTAGAGCCCGACCCGGCGCACCCCCGGTGTGGAGCCGTCGGTTGTCGGCGGCGTGGGCGTCGTCATGGCGGTCCCCTCAGTCTTCCTTGTAGCGGAAGAGGCGGAAGTTGGCGATGCTCACGACCGCCAGCAGCAGGGCGAACACGATGCTCATCGCGGCGGCGCGACCGGCGTTGTTGTTCCGCAGGCCCTCCTCGACGATGAACCACACCACAGTGCGGGTCTCCGTGCCGGGCGTCCCCTGGGTGATCAGGAATGACTGGCCGAACATGTTCGCCGAGGCGAGCACGGTCGTCGTGATCACGAAGAGCAGCACCGGCCGCAGCCCGGGCAGTGTGACGTTGCGGAACCGCTGCCACGCGTTCGCGCCGTCCATCCGGGCCGCCTCGTACAGCTCCGGCGAGATGTCCTGCAGGCCGGCCAGGTAGATCACCGCGTTGAAGCCGGACGTCCACCAGACGGTCACCCCGACCAGGGAGATCCACGCCCACGGCATGTTCGTCACCCAGGGGGTGTCCGACGGCAACCCGACCACGCCGAGGATCCGGTTGACCAGGCCCAGGTTGGCGTCGAGCAGGAACCGCCAGAGCAGGCCGATCACCGCGACACCCAGCACGTACGGCGCGAAGTAGATGGCCCGGAAAAACGTCCGGCCCGGGAAGGAGCGGTTGAGCAGCAGTGCCAACCCCAGCGGTACGACCACCAGCAGCGGCACCGACAGCACCGTGAAGATCGCGGTGGCCCGGACGCTCTGCCACCAGTCGCCGTAGACGGCGGAGTCGCTGGAGAAGAGCTGCTTGTAGTTGTCCAACCCGACGAACGGCCGGTTGGGCAGCTGGAAGTCCCACTGGTGCACGCTCAGCCAGACGCCGAGGACGATCGGCAGCAGGCCGAACACCCCGAACAGGACCAGGTAGGGAGCGAGGAACAGATATGGCGTCGCCCGTCTGGTCCGACCCGCCGAGGCGGACCGGCGGACTGCGTTGGCCGCCGGGGGCGGCGCGTCACCGCGCGCCGCCCCGACCTCGATCACGTCCGCCACGGGGTATCAGCTCCCGTACTTCTTGCGGTTGTCCTCGAGCTGCTTGTTGGCCTTCGCGACACCGTCGTCCAGCGCCTGCTTGGGCGACTTCTTGCCCAAGGCGGCCTCGTTGAAGGAGTTGTAGAAGGTGGTCATGACCTCGCCGAGACCCGGGGCCGCCGGCGGGAACGCCGCGTACTCCAGCTCGGGGGCGAGCGACGAGATCTCCGGCAGCGCCTTGAACTCGGCGCCCTCGCGGACGGCCTTACGGGCCGGGACCTGGCCGCCCTTCGCCCAGTCCAGCGAGTGCTCGCTGAGCCAGTTGATGAAGACCTTGGCGCCGGAGACCTTGTTGGCGTCGTTGGCCCGCTGCTTCACGATGGTGAAGTTGTGCGAGTTGGCCCAGGCCGCCGGCTTGCTGCCGATCTGGGGGAGCGGGGCGACGCCCCACTGCACGTCGGGGCTCTTCTTCAGATCGTTGATCTGCCAGATGCCGTTCCAGGTGAAGGCGTTCTTGCCGCTCTTGAACGACAGGTAGTCGGCGTCCTGACCGACGTTGGCCGGCGAGAAGCCCTGCTTGATCATGTCGACCAGCCAGGTGCACGCCTCGACCGCCGGGTCCGAGTTGAAGGTGGCCTTGGCCACGTCCGCGTCGAACAGGGTGGCGCCCCACTGGTTGAGCAGCGAGTAGAAGGTCATGCCGCCGGTGAACTGGAACGGGCTGACCCAGAAGCCCTGGATGCCGGCCTTCTTCAGCTCGGTCAGCGCGGCGACGTAGTCGTCCTTGGTCGTCGGCGGCTTGTTCGGGTCCAGGCCGGCCTTCTGCATGACGGTCTTGTTGTAGTAGAAGCCCAGCGGGTGCATGTCCAGCGGGATGCCGTACCGCTTGTTGTTGTAGAGCCCGCCCTTCCACACAGTGGGGGCGAAGTCGCCCTCGGCGAGTTCCAGATTCTTGGCGACATCGTCCAGCTCGGTAATCACGCCGCGGGCGGCGAAGGTGGCGAGCTGGTCCATGTGCATGACCGCGATGTCCGGGCCGTTGCCGCTGGAGGCCGCGCCGGGGAGCTTGTTGTAGTAGTCCTCCCACTGGTACGTGGCCACCGACACGGCGATGTTCTTGTGCTCGGTGTTGAACTGGTTCACCAGCGTCTTGAAGATTTCGCCGTCACCGCCGGTGAAGCCGTTCCACAGCTTCAGGTCCACCTTGGGGCCGGTGTACTCCTTGCCCCCGTTGCCGGCGGCCGGCCCGGAGGCGCTGTCATCGCCGCCGCCGCAACCCGCGAGGGTCAGCGAGGCCGCGGCGCCGAGTCCGAGACCGAGGCCGAGCAGGCGACGCCGACTCATGTCGTTCTGGATCATGCTTTATCTCTCCTTGAGGGGGAACGGAATGAATTGTGCCTGCTCAGAACCGGTGTGACACCTACGCGTTGGCCGGGCCGAAGCGGAGCACGCTCCAGGACACGGCGGGCAGGCGCACTGTGCACCGGCCGCCGTCGGGGGTGGGGGTGGGCAGGTCCCGAGGCGTCACCCGGTCGGGCTCGGCCTCGGTGTTCATCGCCGACGGGTCAGACCCGGCCACGATGCTCTGGAAGGACAGGCCGGACATGGCCGGCAGCCCGCGCAGATCGATCTCCAGCGGGAGATCGGTGGAGTCCCGGTTGACCGCGAACACGGTCAGCTCGCCGGTCTCCTCGTCGTGCACGGCGACGGTGTCGAGCACCGGCACGTCCCCGTACTTCTTCGTGTCGTAGCGCGGCGACACCGGGTCGGTGCGCAGCACGGTGCCCCGGGCGTACCGGGCGGTCAGCGCGAATGGGTGGAAGATGCTCTGCCGCCAGGCCGGGCCACCGTTGCGGGTACGGATCGGCGCGATCACGTTGGCCAGCTGGGCCTGCGCGGCCACCCCGACCCGGTCCGCGTGGCGCAGCAGGGTGATCAGCAGGTCACCGACGACCACCGCGTCGACAGCGGTGAAGTCGTCCTCGATCAGCGCCGGGGCCTCGACCCAGCCGCGCCGGTCCAGGTCGGCCTGGAGGCGGGACTCGTACCAGACGTTCCACTCGTCGAAGGAGATCTTCAGCTTGCGCTTGTGCCGCCGCTTGGCGGCCACGTGGTCGGCGGTCGCGACGACCTCGGTGATGAAGTTGTCCATGTCGACGGCCGAGGCCAGGATGCTGGCCTGGTCGCCGTCGGACGGGTCGTAGTAGGTGTGCGCCGAGATGTAGTCGACGTGCTCGTAGGTGTGCTCCAGCACCGTCGCCTCCCAGGAGGCGAAGGTGGGCATCCGCCGGTTGGAGCTGCCGCAGGCGATCAGGCTGATCGACGGGTCGATCATCTTCATCGCGCGGGCGGCCTCGGCGGCGACCCGGCCGTACTCGTCAGCGGTCTTGTGGCCGACCTGCCACGGGCCGTCCATCTCGTTGCCCAGGCACCACAGCCGCACCCCGTACGGGTCCTCGGCGCCGTGCTTGCGCCGCAGGTCGGAGAGCTCCGTGCCGCCCGGGTGGTTGGCGTACTCCAGCAGGTCCAGTGCCTCCTGGACCCCGCGTGTGCCGAGGTTGACCGCCATCATCGGCTCGACGCCGGCCTCTGCGGCCCAGGTCATGAACTCGTCCAGCCCGAACGCGTTGGTCTCGATCGTCTTCCAGGCCAGGTCGAGCCGGCGGGGCCGGTTGCCGACCGGGCCGACCCCGTCCTCCCAGCGGTAGCCGGAGACGAAGTTGCCACCCGGGTAGCGGACCACCGAAACGCCCAGCTCGCGGGTCAGGTCCAGCACGTCGCGGCGCAGGCCCCGGGAGTCGGCGCTGGGGTGGCCGGGCTCGTAGATGCCGCCGTAGACGCACCGCCCCATGTGCTCGACGAATGAGCCGAAGAGGCGTCGGTCGGCCGGGCCGATGGAGAAGGCCGGGTCGATCGTCAGCTGCGCGGTCCGCAAGGGGGTGCCACCTTTCCTCGTGCCGATGCACGGGTGAGCGCGGTCACTGTTCACCCGGTGTCCATCGTTTCTACAACGTTGTAGGCAACGTTGTAAAGGGGTGATGACGAGGTATGGTGCGCTGGGTTACATCGGGGAGGTTGGGGAGTGCGACACAGGCTCAAGGACGTGGCTGAACGGGCCGGGGTGTCGGTGAAGACCGTCTCCAACGTCGTCAACGGCTACGTGCACGTGCGGCCGGACACTCGTGCCCGAGTCGAAGAGGCGATCGCCGAGCTCAACTACCGGCCCAACCTCTCGGCCCGCCACCTGCGTAAGGGCCGCACCGGCGTGATCGCGTTGGCCGTTCCGGAACTGGACATCCCGTACTTCGCCGAGCTGGCCCGCTACGTGGTCACCGCCGCCGCCGCCTACGGCTGGACGGTACTGATCGACCAGACCGGCGGTCGGCGGGAGCAGGAACGGGTGGTCGCCTCCGGCATCACCGACCACCTGATCGACGGGCTCATCTTCAGCCCGTTGGCGCTCACGGCGGAGGACCTGGCCGGCCTGGACGGCACGCCCATGGTGCTGCTCGGCGAGCGGGTCGAACACGGCCCCGCCGATCGAGTGGTGATCGACAACGTGACCGCGGCCCGGGAGATCACCGCTCACCTGATCCAGCTCGGCCACCGCCGGATAGCGGCCATCGGCTCCCAGCGCACCGACGAGGGCGCCAGCGCCCGACTGCGCCTGGCGGGCTATACCGACGCGCTGCGCGCCGCCGGGCTCGACTACGACGAAACCCTGGTGGCGCCCGCGTCGGCCTGGCACCGCGCCGACGGTGCGGCCGCCATGCAGGGCCTGCTCACCTCCGGTGTACGCCCCGACGCAGTCTTCTGCTTCAACGACACCCTCGCCCTGGGCGCCCTCCGCGCCCTGCACGAGGCCGGTCTGCGGGTGCCCGAGGACGTGGCGGTGGTCGGCTTCGACGACATCGAGGACGGTCGGTTCTCCATCCCCACCCTGAGTACCGTCGCCCCGGACAAGGAGAGAATCGCCCAACTGGCGGTCGAACTCCTCGCCAACCGCCTGGACGGCGACCGCACCGCCCCGGCAAAGGAGATGTCCGCCCCCTACCGCCTGGAACTTCGCGAATCCACCCAGACCCCCTGACCCCCGAGACCGGGTGGGGTCAGTCGAAGAAGCGGGCCAGGTGGGACTGGGGTGCCGGGTCGGCGTCCGGTGGGAGGGGCGTCAGGTCGGCGAAGATCGAGGCGCCGTCGCAGCCCGCGTGCAGTGGATACCAGCGCGGCGTGCCCGGTGGCCGCAGCTGGCAGATCCCCTTGAACGTCTGCACGTCCATCAGCCGGACGTGGGTCGGGTCGGCGACCGCGTTCACATGCCCCCACCAGGGGCTCATCACGTGCAGCACCCCACCGGGGCGGAGCACCCGATGACACTCGTCGACCAGCGGCAGGAAGTCGATCAGGTGCTCCAGGATGTGCACCGCGAAGAGCACGTCCACCGAGTTGTCGGCGAGCGGCAGCGAGCCGGAGAGGTCCGCCACGGCATCCACGCCGGGCGCCGGGTAGATGTCCAGCCCCAGGTTGCTCGACCACTGCTTGGTCGGCCCACAACCGAGGTCCACCACCACCGGTGCCCGCCCGCCGATGCCGACCCGGCACCAGACGCCGTAGACACCGGCCAGCCGCCCCACCAGCTCCCGCACCAGCCGTAGCTGGGCGGGATCGGCCACGTCGCCGCTCAGATGGGCCACCCCCCGGTCGAACCGCACCTCGACCGCCAGGTCCCGCAACCGATCATCGTGGCGGACCTGGTCCGCCCACGCCTGCGCGAGGAAATCGTCGATCGCCCGCAGCCGGTCGGCCGAGGGCGGAGTCTGTGCCAAAGCGACCATTCGGGCCACCTCCCGCCGCGCGATACCCGCAATTGCGCCCGGTATGCCCCGCTCGTTCACCTGGTCGGCGTGGCCCGCGCAACCGCGCAGTGGGCGTGTCGCAGCCTGCCGGACAGGATCGCGTTGAGCGGCATACCTCTGAGGCATAAATATGACTCACAGGTATACCGCTCAACCGGGAGACCGGACCCAGGCTCGGCCCGCGCCCGGTCAGCCGGAGAGAGTGCGGCGGCCCCCGCGCATCCGCTGACGGGGCGGCGGGTCGGCGGGCTTCGGCCGCTTGAGGTGGTAGCGGTGCAGTTCGTTGTTGCCGGGCAGGGACGGGTCCTCGCTCATCGCGACCAACTCCCAGCCCTGGTCGCCGGCCCGGTTCAGGTGTGCCAGGGCGGTGTCGCCGTACGGCGTCACGTCGACCATCGAGCCGTCCGGCCCGTACCAGACGAAGACGACCTCCCAGCCGAGGTCGTTGGTCGCAGCCTGGCGGCGGCGGACCAGCAGGGCGTACTCCCACTTGAGCATGGAGTCATTCTCACCCCGCGCCGACCCGCGGGCACGGATCAATCCTCGGCGATCCGCCCGGCGTCGACCCGCAGTCGCCGGTTGGTCTCGATGGCGGCCAGCATCCGCCGGTCGTGGGTGACCAGCAGCAGCGTTCCGGGGTAGCTGGCCAGCGCCGATTCGAGCTGCTCGATGGCGGGCAGGTCCAGGTGGTTGGTGGGCTCGTCCAGCACCAGGAGGTTGACCCCACGGCCCTGGAGCAGGGCCAGCGCGGCCCGGGTCCGCTCACCGGGGGAGAGGGTGGCCGCCGGTCGGGGCACGTGCGCCGCCCGCAGTCCGAACTTGGCCAGCAGGGTCCGCGCGTCCGCCGGCGACAGGTGGGGTACGGCCGCCTCGAACGCGTCGATCAGCGGTACGTCGCCGAGGAACAGCCCGCGGGCCTGGTCCACCTCGCCGACCACGACGCCGGGCCCGAGCGAGGCGGTGCCGGCGTCCAGCGGCAGGCGGCCCAGCAGCGCGGCCAACAGGGTGGACTTGCCCGAGCCGTTCGCCCCGGTCACCGCGACCCGGTCCGCCCAGTCGATCTGGAGGTCGACCGGGCCGAGGGTGAAGCCACCACGGCGTACCACGGCTCCGCGCAGCGTGGCCACGACGGCGCCGGCGCGGGGCGCGGCGGCGATCTCCATCCGCAGCTCCCACTCCTTGCGGGGCTCCTCGACCACGTCGAGCCGTTCGATCAGCCGTTCGGTCTGCTTGGCCTTGGCGGCCTGCTTCTCGCTCGACTCGCTGCGAAACTTGCGGCCGATCTTGTCGTTGTCGGTGGCCTTGCGGCGGGCGTTCCGCACGCCCTTCTCCATCCACCCACGCTGGGTGCGGGCCCGAGCCTCCAGCCCGGCCTTGGTGTCGGCGTACTCCTCGAAGTCCGCGCGGGCATGCCGGCGGGCCACCTCGCGCTCCTCCAGGTAGGCCGCGTAGCCGCCGCCGTAGTGGTGCACCTGCTGCTGCGCCAGGTCCAGCTCCACGACCCGGGTCACCGTGCGGGTGAGGAACTCCCGGTCGTGGCTGACCAGCACCGTGCCGGCGCGCAGCCCGGTGACGAACTCCTCCAGCCGCTCCAACCCGGCCAGGTCCAGGTCGTTGGTCGGCTCGTCGAGCAGGAACACGTCGTACCGGCTGAGCAGCAGCGACGCGAGCCCGGCCCGGGCCGCCTGACCGCCGGAGAGCCCGGTCGTCGGGTGGTCCAGGTCGACCGCGAGCCCCAGGTCGGCGCTCACCTGTTCGGCGCGTTCGTCGAGGTCCGCGCCGCCGAGGGCGAGCCAGCGCTCCAGCGCGTCGCCGTACGCGTCGTCGGCGCCCGTCGCCCCGGCGGTCAGCGCCTCGGTCGCCGCGTCCAACGCCGCCTGCGCGGCGGTCACCCCGGTCCGGCGGGCCAGGAAGTCCCGTACCGTCTCGCCCGGCCGTCGTTCCGGCTCCTGCGGCAGGTGTCCGACGCTCGCGGTGGGCGGGCTGAGCCGTACGCTGCCGGCCTCGACCGGCAACAACCCGGCGAGGGTACGCAGCAGCGTCGACTTGCCGGCCCCGTTCGGCCCGACCAGCCCGACCACGTCGCCGGGGGCGACCACCAGGTCCAATCCGGCGAAGAGCGGGCGGTCGCCGTGCCCGGCGGCCAGGTCCTTGACGATCATCGTGGCGCTCATCAGGACGGCAGCCTATCCGGCCGCCCGCATACGACCGGCCGGCAGCGGGCAGACTCAACGACGTGGTGACCACACTGGCGATCGACTGTGGCGGCGGGGGCATCAAGGCGTCCGTGCTCGACGAGGCGGGAACGATGCGGGCCCGGCCGTTGCGGGTGCCCACCCCGTACCCGTTGCCGCCCGCGCTGTTTGTCCGGACCCTGCTGGATCTCGGCGGGCGCCTGCCAACGGCGGACCGGCTCACGGTCGGTGTACCCGGGATGATCCGGCACGGAGTGGTCGTGAGCACTCCGCACTACGTGACCCGCAACGGCCCCCGCAGCCGGGTCGACCCGGACCTGGTCGCCGAATGGTCCGGCTGGGACGCGCGCGGCGCGCTGGCCGACGCGTTCGGGGTGCCGGCGCTGGTGCTCAACGACGCCGAGGTGCACGGGGCCGGAGTGGTCGCCGGCACCGGCTGCGAGCTGGTGCTGACCCTCGGGACGGGGCTGGGCAGCGCGCTCTTCGACGGCGGGGTGCTCGCACCACACCTGGAGTTGTCGCACGCGCCGGTGCGCTGGGGCACCACCTACGACACGTACGTCGGCGAGCCGGAACGGCGGCGGCTCGGCGACGCCTTCTGGTCCCGTCGGATCCGGCAGGTGGTGGACGGCCTCCGCCCGGTGTTCCGTTGGGACCGGCTCTACCTGGGTGGGGGTAACTCCCGACTGATCCGGCCCGAGCAACTGACCCGGATGGGCGACGACGTGGTGGTGGTGCCGAACACCGCCGGAATCGTCGGCGGTGTCCGCGCCTGGGAACTGTCCGCCGGACGCCGGGACGCCCGAACCTGACCCTTCGGCGGCCGTAGGGGGCCCGAACTGACCTGATCTCGACCCCGGGAACAGTCGCCAAACTCCCGGTGTTGTGCCAGCGTCGGAACAGGTGACGGTGCGACCCGAGGAGGTGGCAGATGGATCTTCTGGCGGACTACCGGCGGGCGACCATGTTCTTCGAAACCGGTGACCCCAGCGGGGCAGCCCGACTGCTGGAGCCGATCATCGACGCCGAGCCCGGCAACGCGGCGGTCCGGCAACTGCTGGCCCGGGCGTACTTCCAGTCGGCCCAGCTCAACCGGGCCGAGGAACATCTGCGTGAGCTGGTCGAGCGGGACCCGAGCGACCACTACGCGCACCACGTGCTCGGTCGGACGCTGGAGCGGCTGAACCGACACACCGACGCGCTGCGGCACCTGCGGATCGCCGCAGCGATGTACGCGGCCAACGACGACTACCGGATCGCGCTGGAGCGGGTGGAGACCCGACTGGGTGGCCGGCGCTGAGCCGGATCGGTGACGCGTGCGGGGCGGTCCTTCGGGGCCGCCCCTTCGTCGTCGTCGGGCGACCTGCCGGACGTGCCTAGGATGGCGGACATGGGACCTGACCGGCCGGGGGCTGCGGCATGAAGCTCAAGCTGGACCTGCACGAGATCTTTAACAAGGGCCAGGACATCGACCGGGCGTTGCGCGGGATCATGGACGAGGCGGTGGCGAAGAAGGCCACCCTCGTCGAGATCATCCCCGGCAAGGGGTCCGGCCAGCTCAAGAAGCGGGTGCTGCGGTTCCTCGACCAGAAGGACGTCAAGCAGCTCTACCACCGCGTGGAGAAGGACTCGAAGAACTTCGGCCGCCTCTTCGTCCACTTCCGCTGGAAGTAGCGACGGCACGCTGTCCGCGCCGGTGGTCGGATACTGGGCGGGTGACGGAGGAGCAGGTTACCGAGTCGACGCGGTGGACGATTCACGGTGAGCGGGTGGTGGACGGCAGCCGGCGGGCGCGGTTGAGCATCGCTGACGTGGAACTGCCGGATGGGGTCCGTTTCGAGCAGTACGTGATTCGGGCACCCCGGTCAGTCATGGTTGCGGTGCTCGACGAGCAGGAGCGCCTGCTGCTGATACGGCGGCACCGGTTCGTGTTCGACCGGTGGGTGTGGGAGCTGCCGGGAGGTTACGTCGACGACGGTGAGCAGCCGGCGATATGCGCGGTCCGGGAGGTCGAGGAGGAGACCGGATGGCGTCCGGGTGCGGTGGAACCGATGCTGTCGTTCCAGCCGTGGGTGGCGACCGCGGACGCGGAGAATCTGTTGTTCCTTGCGCGCGGTGCGCTACACATCGGTTCGCCGGTGGACGTCAACGAGGCCGAGCGGGTGGCCTGGATGCCGTTGGCGGAAGCGCGGGACCGCGTGTCCCGGGGTGAGATCGTGGGATCCGGCACGGTGATCGCTGTGTTGGAGCTGGTCGCGCGCAAAGCCCGAGGTGAGCTGTAGTCAGATGTGTCGACCGAGGGTCACATCGACGCGGTTGATGAAGTGTCGGACGGCTGGCCGGCGGCGGTGCACTGTGAGTTCGGTTTGCAGGTCGCGTAGGTACCGGACGGCTCGGGCTGACCGCAGTTGAGAGGTCAACGTGAGCGCTTGGGCCCCGATGGCGCTGGCGCGATCGGGCTCGCCGCGGTGGGCGTGAATGGAGGCGAGGAGAGTGAGGTTGAAGGCCTTCCCACGTATGTAGCGTTCGTCCATTTGCAATGAGCGGACAGTGAAGCGTTCGGCCTGCTGGTGGTGGCCGAGGGCGTGGAAGCAGTGGCCGAACTTGGCTGACAGGTACGCCTCGTCGAAGTAGCCGAGCCACTGCGGGTCGCTGCTGCGGTCGGCCCGGTCGAGGGTCTGTTCTGCCTGGTGCAGCGCGGTGGTGCAGGCGCGTTCGTTGCGTGCGGCGGCGTGGGCATGAGCTTCCATGACCAGCGCCTCGGCGCTCAGCACCGAGAGGCCGGCGCGTTGTGCCGTCTGCCGGGCGGCGCGGGCGAGATCGACGCCGGTGGCGTTGTGACCGAGGTAGGTGGCTTGGTGGCTCATCGCGGCGAGGATTTCGGCGCCGAGCCCAGCATCGTCGGCAGCTCGGGCGAGGTCGAGGGCGTGGGTGAGGTATCGCTGGGCGAGGCCGTGTTCGGCTGTGTCATATGCCTGCCAGCCGGCGAGCTGGGTCAGCTCGGCGACGGCGGCGAGTAGCTTTCGGCCGGTCGCCGGATCGTAGCGGCCCTCGGTCAGCAGGGGCGTGACCTCGCGGTTGAGGTAGCGGGCGAGGGTTTCGCGGGCGTGGCCGCCTCCGTGCTGGTTGTCGAGTCGTCGATAGGTCGAGGTCATCTCACGGATGGTGTCGATGTCGGGCTGACCGACTGACCGGTGACCGTTCTGGGTGACGGGTTGTGTGGTGGGGGCGATGAACCACCGCAGCGCGGGCAGGGTGTAGCCAGCGGAGCTGAACACTGTCTGGCGGAGCATGTCTCGGCGGTTCACGTCGCCTTCCCACAGCTGCGTGGCGGCGCGGACGTCCTCGCGCCAGGATCGGTCGTTTGGCACATCGCCCTGCGGGCTGCCGGGGGTGGGACGACGTGATTGGTGGCACGGTGCGAGGCCGAGCGACATCCGGACCTCGTCCGGCATACCGCAACCGTCGGCGATCCGCTCCAACACGTCGATGGAGGTCACCTTCCGGCCGGCGATTACCCGGCTGACGTAGCCCTGTTCGAGGCCGACCACGGCCCCGATGCGCGTTTGACTCGCTCCCGCATGCCGGGCAAGCAGCCGGAACAGGGCGCCGATGTCTCGGGCACGCGCTGCGGTCCTGACGTCCTCCCGCGACCAGAAGCCGTCCGGAATCCGAAGATGATCGAGTAGCACAGCCGCCCCCACCGTCATCGAGTGACTACGCATCGTGCACGACCTGGAGCTTAATTCTGGTCCCGGTGCAGGTCGAGCACGCTCATGTCACCGTGACATGGCTAGCGGACATGGCCGCGAGACCGCAGCCGGCAGGACCGTCTTGGGCATGTTGTTCGATGTCGATAACCCGCCGGTCGAGCCACCTGACGGCTGTCGCCACCGGCTGCTGTGGCGTCTCTGCCGAGCACTGTGGGAAGACCACCACCGCCCCGACTGTGCCGGCCACAACCTCACCGTCGGCTGCGCGCAGAACGACCAACTCGTGTTGTGCCACCTGGCACGCCTCGCCGTAGAAGGCCTGCGAACCGCTAACGGCGAGCAGGCCGTCGCGTCACCGCTGTGGCTCGGTTTTGCGCGGAGCCGCATCGCCACGGGCGACATCAACCTCGCCGCCGTCATGGCGGAGGCACGCTGGCACCGCCGCCGCGCAGGCCCGACGGGGTGACGATGGCTGCCATACACGGCATAGAGGCCCTCGTCGACCACGCCCAGACTCAAGTCGACGCTGCCGACGAACTCCTGAACCACCACGACGAGGTCGGACTCGACCTGTGCCGGTGCGGCCGGCCCCACCCTTGTCCAGAGCGACTGCGGTGGCTCCAGAGGCGAGCGCACTTCGTGCACCTTATCGGCGGCTCACGATGACCACCCACGGCCCGGTGATGCCGATCTGGACCTGCGGAGGCTGCAACGCGCCCTGGCCCTGCCGGACCCGACAGCAAGAACTACGCGCTGAGTACGAGGGCGCATCCGTTTCCCTGGCGCTCTACATGGGCGCTCAACTGGTCTGCGCCTCGCAGGACCTGACCTGGGTGCCGGCAGGGGTCCTGCACCTTCGCTTTCTCGGTTGGACCCGATGAGCATCCTTCGCCGGGGCGACGAGAAGTTTCACTACAGCGACGGCTCCCACAAGTGGATCCCGCCGGACCCCGACTACGATCAAGACGTCTGGGACGAGCAAATTCGCCAGCACAAACATGGCCACCTGCGAAACGAGCGTCCGAAGGTCCGCGTCCAGCGGCTGATCTGATGTGAGCGGCGGCAGTCAGAGGCTGGCGATGAGGATTCCGCACACGGCCAGCGGAAGCACCGCGGACAGGCTGCCCAGCACGGCCGACGAGCGGATCCGGGTACGGGCGACGAGGACCCAGAGCATTGCCAGGCTGACCAGCAGCGCGAGGAACAGCGCGGGCGTAGCCACGTAGAGCCCGAAGCGCAGCGCCCGCGACCGTTCGGAGTCGCATACCTCGCCGCAGGCGGCCGGGACCGACCCGGAAAGCGTGGTGACGAATAGGCCGAACGACACGACAACGGCCACGTACCAGCCGACCAGCACCAGGAAGGATGAGCGCGCGTCAACGAGATGAGTGCGTGACGGTGCCAGAGTCATGAGCGAAGTATCCGCTGCTGCGCGAGCGGGGTCAGCCCCCGAGGGCATCGGCGCGGGAGCCGTGGCCCGGTCGGGCGGCGGGGCCAGTACTGCGGACGGCCAGCTCCAACGCCAGGGTGATCGTTACGCATGCCCAGAAAGTGACTTGGCTTGGCACTAACGCGTCAGGTCCCGATCTCAGCGACCATCGTGTCCGCGTCCTCGAACGACTCAACCGTGCGGAACCCTTCAGCGGCGTACAACCTCGCGGCGAAGTTCGCCCGCTCCACGCTCAGCGACACGGTGCGGATGCCACGTTCTCGTGCGGCGTCCAGAACGGCGCGCAAAAGCACCCGGCCCACACCCCGGCCTCTCCAGGTTTCCACCACCCCGATAGTCAGCTCCGGCACGTCGTCACTCACGTACCCATAGCCGGGATCAGCGGCGTTCAGGCATCGGAACCAGGCCGCGCCGACTGACCGATCAGCTCGGTCCACCGCAACCAGGCCAAAGTCGTTTGGCTGCATCCACCCGCTGACGTAGTGAGCCAGCGCGGGATTCGCCAGGATCTGCTCGCGAGACCAGTTGCGCTCAGGCAGCCAGTTCACGGCCTCCACGAGCATGTCGACCAGGAATTCAGAATCAGCCGAGGTGGCTGCGCGGATGCCGAGGTCAGTCACCGCCGAAGCCTCGCACACGGCTCGGACCAGGTCAGCCCTGTGGGCGCTGCGCCCAGAAGAGGGCGTGCGCGCTGCTGCCCTCCGGGACGAAATCCTCGGCGATGATCGTCAGTCCCGCCTGTCGAAGCCATGAGCGGTAACTGGAGGCGTCGGCGTGACTCCACCACATGGTGGCGGGGCCATCGAGCCAGTTGTCCTCGGTGCCTGTCCAGGCGGTGTTGCCAACGGTGGTGAGCAGCCAGCCGCCGGGGCGTAACCAGGTGGCGATGCTCTTGATGAGCTGCGGCTGATCGGCCAGGGGCATGTGGATGAAGGCGTACAGACAGACCACGGCGTCGAACGAGGCCGGCGGCAGGTCGAGCCGGGTGGCGTCGGCGCGGAGAAAGGTGCCGTCGGGCACCAACCGGCGCGCCCGCTCAATCTGCACGTCGCTGATGTCAACGCCGGTGACGCGGTGTCCGGCGTTGGCGAGGAAGCGGGCGACGGGCACCCCACAGCCGCATCCGAGGTCGAGGACTGCTGCTGAGGCAGGTAAACGCTGGTGTAGGCCGGCGAGCCATGGAGCGTACTGGCCGTCGTCGGCGTCGTCGGATCGATAGTGGTAGGAGAGTGCGTCGTACCCGCGTCGGACCACGTCACGCTCGTCGCTCCTGCTCATTCCGGGAACGCTACGCATCAGGCCGCTATCCCGTCGCGGGCGTCGACGGTGATCGTTGACCCGTAGGGTGTCCTGATGTCGACGGTGAACCTGCGGCGATCGGCGCGTGCGGTAGTCGTCGATGAGGACGACCATGTTCTGCTGCTCCGACTCGCCATTCCCGATCCGGCTGGCACGATCGCCGTCTGGATCACTCCTGGCGGTGGCGTCGAAGACGGCGAGACGCCACTGGCCGCCCTGCGGCGAGAGCTGCGCGAAGAGGTTGGTCTTGCTCTCGATGCCGACCCGCCTCAGGTCTGGCGCCAGGAGATAGTCGCCGCCGGGTTCGCACCCGGTCACGACGGCATCGTGAACGACTACTTCCTCGTTCGGACCGCGTCGTTCACGCCGCGCGGTTCCATGAGCGATGAAGAGCTCGCCGCCGAGCACGTCATCGGCTGGCGTTGGTGGTCGCTGTCAGAGATCAGGGAACACCGCGGCCCGGAACTGTTCTCGCCACGTGACCTCGCCACGCCGTTGGCCGCATTGATCGCTGACGGAGTGCCAACCCAACCCGTCGCTCTCGGCCTGTGAACGTCTGAGGGAAGACGGGAGCACCGGCGCCTCTTCGGCTACCTCGCGGTGATCACCGTCGACGGCACGTCGGCCTTCGGACGTCCGTTCCTCAACCGCGTCGCTCAGGCCGTCACGACGTACTGCTGGGTCAGGCGGGTGGCGTTTGCTGGCGGCGCCGGCGCTCGATGTCCCGCTGGACCTCGGGATCCCACAGGGACGCGTTCCAGTCCTCCGGCTGCGTCTCGATGTCGAGCGCCAACCGCGCGGGCTGACTCCCCGCCTGTCCCGGCCGAGCGTCGTCCATTCGCTGTGGCGGGATGCCCGTACCGGTGGGGTTGCTCTGGGGTGCGGGGGTGGCCGGCTCAGCGAGCCGGCGCGCGGCTCTGCGGTGAGTGATCAGGGCGCCGATGCCGAGCAGGATCGCGGCGGCCGCCCGGACGACGTGGAAGGCGGTCGGGGTCTTCATCGGCAGGAGGTACGACAGGGCGAGGAGCAGAGCACCGGCTCCGATCGCCCAGTGGCGGACCGCCGCCGCAGCGATCGAGTGTGCCTCGATGACGCGCTTGGTGACATTCGACCAGGTGAGGAAGGCGGCGAAGAGCGCCAGCGGCCCGGCGATCGACAGGGCGGAGATGACCTTTCCGCTCGGCGGCGTCAGCAGGTCGGCGGTGATCGCAGCCCGGACCAACGAGAGCCCGGCGAACAGCGCCGCGAGCGTCACCAGCGCCCACTGGGCCGCCTGCCAGTACCCGGGTGGCTGGGGCAGCGGCGTGGCACCGCCGAGGCAGGTGTGCCCCTGCCCAGGATGGTCGAGCTGGCTCCCGCACGTCGAGCAATTCATGCCGCACCGTCCCCCGTGCTAGCTGTAGCGACGCGCCAGGCTAGCAGCGCTGTCGGGGCGCAGGGGGGTAGCTGTGTGGAGGGTCAGCCCGCGAGGGCGTCAGCGCGGTGCCGTGGCCGCCGCCCTCGCCTACGCGTCGATGGACCGCTACGACGAGAGCCGGGTCTTTCCCGTCGTCGCCAAGTGCTGGCCAACCCGAACCGGTGGGCTGATCGGAAGAGAGGAAACGGTGGTCCGACGGAGCGGTCTTTCCGCCGGACCACCGTTTCCTCTCAGATGGGATAGGTGCGGGCGACCGCCAACATCTCTGAGCTGTGCGACCCGACGACGCCGACAGCCGGCGGCCGGGGGCGGAAGCCGGGCAGCGCGTCCAGCCCGTCATTGGCGTCCATGGCCCGCAGCGCGACCTGCCCGGCGATCGGGCGAACTGTCAACGTGACCTCGATGCCCTCCGCTGGCGGGGCGTGGAACACCAGCCCGAAGCCCCACTTCCCGGCGCGGGGCTCCACCGGAACCGACCGTCCCGCCACCTCGGCGCGCAGCACTGTGGCGGTCGACGTGTCGACGTGCAGGGTGGCGAGCCGGGCGGCCCGCTGCGGGGTGAGCCGCAGCCGCAGCGTGCGCTCGCCGCCCGCAGTGGCGTCGGCCAGCACCTCCAGCTTCGGTGCCGGCAGGTTCGCCGACTGCGCCGGACCGGCCCGCAGTTCGCCGTCGCCGAGCCCGGGGAAGTCGTCGCCGACGTCGGTGACCCCGTCCACATAGCCGTCCGTCCACGGCTGCGGGTCGCTCTCGTGGCTGAGCCAACGGGCCTGGCCGGTGCCGGCGTCCATGGCGTACATCAGGTGGGTGGGGGCGGGGTGGGCGGCGTCGAAGCGGTCGACACCCAGGCCGACCCCGGCGAGCACCACCGCCGCCACGGCGGCGGCGCCGGCCGGCAGCACCGCGAGCCGCCGGGCCCGCAGCGCGAGCAGACCACGCTGGCCGCCGGCCTGCGGGTGCAGCAGGTCGACCACCGGCAGGGCGACCAGGCCGAGCAGCACTGCGACCAGCGCGGCCACCCCGCCCATGGCCATCCCCAGCGCGGGGAAGAGCAGCACCACTGTGGGCAGCAGGATGACCACACCCACGGCCGCGGCGGCCGTCACGGCCACCACCGGCCACGGTCCGGTCTGCCGGGTACGCAGCGCGACCAGCCCGCCGAGGGCGCCGGCCAGCGCCGGCACTGTGGTGAGGTACGCCCCACCCGGCACCGCCACGGCGAGCAGCACCCCGAGCAGGGCCAGCCAGGCCAGCCCGCCGACGGCGAGCGCGGCCGGGCCGATCCGGCGGCGGGTCAGCGCGTACCAGGTGAACAGGATGGCGGTGGCGAGCGCCAGGACGGCCAGCCGGTACCAGATCGGCCGGTACGGGTCGAGCAGCTCCGCGTACCCCGGTCGGATCGTGGTGATGGCCAGCCAGAGCAGTTGGGCGGCGACCGGCGCGGCGACGATCGGCACCAGGGCCAGCGCGAAGCCGGCGGCCAGTCGGCCGGTGCTGGCCCGCCCGCTCCGGCGGGTCAGCCAGCCCAGGGTGCCAACCAGGGCCACCGCGAGCAGGGCCAGCGGCACTGTGAGCCAGCCCGGGTAGCGGACCAGCCCGCCGGGGACGGGGAAGTAGGTGGCGTCGTGCCCGGAGCGCAGGTCGGTCAGGTCGGTGTCACCGAACTCCCGGGCCAGGCCCAACGCGTTGTCCCCGTGCTGCTGGAGGCTGCCCCGGTCCATGGCGGCCGGGGTGTCCAACGGCGTGTGGTAGATCGCGCCGCCGTCGATGTACGCCGAGTTCAGCCCGACGAACTTCTGATCGAGGAAGGCGGTGAAATCGGTGTCGTTGGGCAGCGCGCGGTAGATCTCCACCGCGAACGAGGTGCCGACCGGGTGTGGGGCGGCCCGACCGAAGATGTCCACCAGCTTCGCGTTGTTCCGGGACGTCTCGAACATGATCACCGGCCCGGTGGAGCCCCGCGCCTCCAGGTTGAGCACCACACCGCCGTCGGCGGCCAGCGGGTGGCTGGCCGCGAACGCGGCCGCGCCGCAGAGGCACGCCTCCTCGGCGTCGGTCAGCACGAAGACGATGTCGTTGCGCGGACGGGGGCCGGTGGTCAGCGCGCGGGCCACCTCCAGGATGGTCGACGTGCCGGCCGCGTCGTCGTTGCCGCCCGGCCCGGTCTGCACCGAGTCGTAGTGGGAGACCAGGAAGACCCGACCCGTCGAGTCGGTGCCGGGCAGCCGGGCCACCACGTTGCGGACCCGGGCCACTGTCGCCCCGCCCGCTGCTCCGCTGAGCTGACCGGCCTCCGGTGCCACCGTGTCCTGCACCTCGGTCTCCAGGCCCAGCCCCCGCAACTGCTGCTCCAAATGCGCGCGGACCTCTTCGTTGGCCGGGCTGCCGGCGACGTGCGACCGGGCGGCGATCACCTGGACGTCCTCGTACGCGCGGCCGGCGCTGAACGCGCCGGCTGGCGCGTCGGCCGACTTCGGGGCCGGGGTGCGCAGGTCGAGCAGACTGCCGGCGCCGACCGCGGCCAGCGCGACCAGCGCCGCCGCGGCGGCCACGAGCCGCCGCCGCGGCCGGGTCAGCGCGCGGCTGGCAGGGTGTACGCCCGGAATCGGACGGGGCGGCGTGCCCGTCGTGACCGGGGTGGTGGGTGCGCCCACGGGAACTCCTCGGGGGGTGGTGGGGCCTGGGGTGGGATCATCCTGCCCGTCGGGCGCTGCGGATGGGATGGCCGGTGGGTCCCGCGTCCATCAGCCGCCCGGTTTGTCCATGGCCGAGCAGTGATGCGCCCCATCCCCGCCCGCGCCGCAGGCGTCGTGTTGTGTGCGACCGTTGTCTAATACAGGATCAGCAGGGCACTCGGAAGGAGCCCGACATCACCAGCGAACTCCCGCGTCTGGCGGCGGTGACCCGGCCGCACCGGGGGGCCGGCTTGGCCGGTTCCCCAGTTGTGCCGTACCCGCACGGTGGCCTGGCGCGGCACGCCAACCTGCCGCCCGGTGAGCGGCTGCGGGTGCTGCTGGTGGAGGACGACGAGGGCGACGCCTTCCTGGTCGGTGAGCTGCTCGCCGAGACGAACTCGATGATCGACCTGCTGGTCGCCACCAGCCTCCGGGAGGCGCGGCAGCGGATCAGCGACGTCGACTGCGTCCTGCTCGACCTGGGCCTGCCGGACGCGCAGGGGCTGGACGGGCTGCGCCAGGTGTTGGAGATGTCCAGCGGCGCCGCGGTCTGCGTGCTGACCGGCCGCACGGACGAGCACCTGGGCGTCGTGGCGGTCGCCGAGGGTGCCCAGGACTACCTGGTCAAGGGCCAGGTCGACGGGGTGCTGCTGACCCGGGCGCTGCGCTACGCCGTGGAGCGTAAGCGCGCCGACGAGAACGCCCGCCGGTTGCGGGAGGTCGAGCTGCGCCAGGCCGAGTCGGCCCGACTCGAACGCGGTCTGCTGCCCCAACCGCTGATGACGACCGACGAGGTCGCGGTGCACACCTTCTACCGGCCGGGCCGGCACGCCGCGTTGATCGGCGGAGACTTCTTCGACGTGGTGCAGACCCACCCGGACCGCCTCGACCTGATCGTCGGCGACGTCTGTGGGCACGGGGTGGACGAGGCCGCGCTCGGGGTCGAGCTGCGGGTGGCCTGGCGTGCCCTGGTGCTCGCCCGGGTGCCGGACGACGAGGTGCTGCCCGCCCTGGAGCAGGTGCTGATGAGTGAGCGCCGCCTCCAGGAGATCTTCGCGACGGTGGCCACCGTCAGACTGGATCTGGACGCCAACCGGGCCACCGTCCGACTGGCCGGGCACCCGCCACCGCTGCTGCTCTCCGGCGGCCGGGTCGCCCCGGTGCCCGCGCCCGGCGGCCTGCTGCTGGGCGTACGACCTCGCCGGCCGATCGCCTACGACCTGGAGTTCGACACCGATGACTGGTCCCTGTTGATGTACACCGACGGCCTGATCGAGGGGCGGGTGGGCGCCGGCAACGAACGGCTCGACGTGCCGGGCCTCAGTGGCTTGCTGGACGAGCCGGCCAACCGTTCGGTGTCGCTGCCCGAGCTGCCGGCGTGGTTGGTCGGGCGGGCCGAGCGGCTCAACGGTGGCCCGCTCGCCGACGACGTGGCCATGCTGCTGGTCAGCCGGGGCGGTGGCCGGTGAGGCCGGTGGTCGGCGGCTGGAGTCTCCGCCGCCGGGTGATCACCCTGCTCACCGTCGTGGGCTTCCTGTTGATCGGGCTGGCCGGCGCGGAAGCGGCGATGGCCGCTCGCAACCGCACCCAGATCGACGCGGTCCTGAACGAGACCGGCCCGTTGCGGGTGCAGTCGCAGGAACTGCTCAACGCGCTGCTCGACCAGGAGACGGCGATCCGCGGGTACGCGGTCAGCGGTGACCAGGACGACCTGAACCCCTACCGGGAAGGGCTCGCCCAGGAGCAGAGCGTCATCGCCTCGATGCGGACGCTGCTCGACGACTATCCAGAGATCAGCCAGGAGCTGCGGACCGTCGAGGAGCGTGTCACGCAGTGGCGGCGGTCGGTCGCGGAGCCGGTGATCGTCACCACCGAGCAGAGCGGCACCACCGCCGGCCAGGCGTTGGTCACCGAAGCGGCCCGGCAGCAGTTCGACGAGGTGCGTTCGGCGGTGAACGACCTCCAGTCGGAGGTCCTGGCCGCCCGGGAGCAGACCGCCACCAACGTGCGTACCAGCAGCAACGTGCTGGTCGTCCTGCTGATCGTGGCCGCCCTGGTGGTGGTCGTGGCCGGTGCGGTGCTGCTGCTCTCGCTGGACCGGATGGTGGTCCGGCCACTGACCGGCCTCGCCACCCAGGTCCGCGAGGTCGCCGAGGGCGACTACCAGCACCGCATCGCCACCGTCGGGCCGCCGGAGTTCATCCAGCTCGGCGAGGACGTGGATGCGATGCGGCAGAAGATCGCCGCCGACCTGGCCGAGGTCCGGGCCGCCCGCGAGCGCATCGAGTGGGTCAACAGCCAGCTCCAGAAGCAGGCCGAGGAGCTGACCCGGTCCAACCGCGACCTGGAGCAGTTCGCGTACGTGGCCTCGCACGACCTCCAGGAGCCGCTGCGTAAGGTCGCCAGCTTCTGCCAGCTGCTCCAGCGCCGTTACGCCGGGCAGCTCGACGAGCGGGCCGACCAGTACATCGCGTTCGCGGTGGACGGCGCGCAACGGATGCAGCGCCTGATCAACGACCTGCTCGCGTTCTCCCGGATCGGACGGCTCACCACCGGCTTCGTCGAGGTCGACCTCAACAAGGTGATGGGCGACGTGGCCGGCCAGACCGAGGCCGCCCGGCAGTACGCGGACGCCGAGTTGACCTGGGACGAGCTGCCGGTGATCTCGGGTGAGGAACCGCTGCTCACCAACCTGCTGGCCAACCTGGTCAGCAACTCGATCAAGTTCCGCCGCCCGGACGTGCCGTCGAAGGTGCACGTCTCGGCCCGGTTGGTGGGCGCCGAGTGGGAGATCACCTGCCAGGACAACGGCATCGGGATCGAGCCGGAGTTCGCCGACAAGATCTTTGTCATCTTCCAGCGGCTGCACTCGAAGGACGCGTACCCGGGCACCGGGATCGGGTTGGCGATCGTCAAGAAGATCGTCGAGTACCACGGCGGCCGCGTCTGGGTGGACACCGACGTGCCGGAGGGCACCGCGATCCGGTTCACCCTGCCGGCACTTCCCGAGGACGTCGCGGCGGCTGCCGCCGCCGATTCCGCTGAGGAGCCGGACGCCCCGACCGTGGGCGACACGGCGCCCTCGACCGAGGCTCCGGCAGCGCTGACGGAGCAGGCCGACGGCCCGGACCAGCCGGACCGGGCCGACGAGACGCTGGGAAGCGGTAGAACGGGTGACATGAGGGAGACGGTGGGATGACCGCGCCGGCGGATGGCAAGAGCCCGATCGAGGTCCTGCTCGTCGAGGACGACCCGGGTGACGTGCTGATGACCCAGGAGGCGTTCGAGGAACACAAGCTGCGTAACCGGCTGACCGTCGTCTCCGACGGGGCCGAGGCGCTCGCCTACCTGCGCCGGGAGGGTCAGTACGCCGACGCGGTGGCGCCCGACCTGATCCTGCTCGACCTCAACCTGCCCCGGCGCGACGGCCGGGAGGTGCTGGAAGAGATCAAGAAAGACCAGGACCTGCGCCGGATCCCGGTGGTGGTGCTCACCACCTCGCAGGCCGACGAGGACATTCTGCGCAGCTACCAGCTGCACGCCAACGCCTACGTGACCAAGCCGGTGGACTTCGAGCGCTTCATCTCGGTGGTCCGTCAGATCGACGAGTTCTTCGTCAGCGTGGTCAAGCTGCCGCCGCGTGGCTGACACCCTGCTGGACGACGTCGGTGGCCTGCTCTGGGAGGCCGCCGACCAGGTCGTGCTGCCACTGTTCCGCAAGCTCGACGACGACGACGTGTCGGAGAAGGCGCCCGGCGAGGTGGTCACTGTCGCCGACCGCCGGGCCGAGGAGCTGCTCTCGGCGGGGCTGCGCCGGCTGCGCCCGGGCTCGATGGTGGTCGGCGAGGAGGGTGTCGCCGACGATCCGGGGTTGCTGCGGCACCTCCGCGACAGTGGGGACGTCTGGCTGGTCGACCCGGTCGACGGGACCGCCAACTTCGCCGCCGGTCGCCGGCCGTTCGCCCTGATGGTGTCGCTGCTGACCGACGGGCGGCCGACCGCCGGCTGGATCCTGGACCCGCTCGCCGGCACTCTCGCCGCCGGCTCGGCGGACGAGGGCACCCTGCTCGACGGCCGACCTGTGGACGGCTCCGGCTCGGTGCCGCCGTTCGGCGAGCTGCGCGGCGCGGCGATGACCAAGTTCCTGCCGCCGGAGACCCGCGACCGGGTCCGTGCCGGCGGTCGGCGGCTCGGTGAGCTGCTGCCCGGCCAGCACTGCGCCGGTCGGGAGTACCTGGACATCCTCACCGGCGAGCAGCAGTTCGTCCTCTTCTGGCGCACCCTGCCCTGGGACCACGCCCCGGGCACCGTGCTGGTCCGTGCCGCCGGGGGTGTCGCCCGCCGGTTCGACGGCGTCGACTACCACCCCGCCGACGACGGCCGCGGTCTGCTCGTCGCGGCCAACGAGCAGGTCTGGGCCGAGGTGCGCGACGCGCTTCTGAGCACCTGATCCGCGCGCTGCGCGACCACGTTGGGACGCTCCGTCGACATCCGGGCGGCCCGAGGGTCAGCGGGCTGGTCACCGGCCCACGATCCGGTATCGTGACCGGCGGTCTCCGCCAGCAGGCCGCCGACCGGCGCCGCCGTGCAGTGTTCATCGGGGGCCGGCGGTCGACGGAAGGACGCTTTCGTGCCCAGGACCAGGCTCAGCCCGCGGCTCGGTCGCCGCGCTCTGTTCGCCCTGCTCGCCGCCATCGCGCTGGTGCTCGGCGGTGCCGCCGTGCCCGCGTACGCGGAGCCTGGCGAGGGCGGCAGCAAGAAGTTGCAGGACGCGCTGGAGCTGACCGCCAAGGGTCACATCGAGGCCAAGGCCAAGCTGGACAACTCCAAGCGTCGCCAGACGGCGCTGACCGGCGAGCTGACGACGCTGGAGGGTCGGCTGGTCGGGCTCAGCAGCCAGGTGGGCGAGGTGGCCGCGCAGTCGTACCGGGTGGGTCGGCTGAGCGCGGTCTCGATGCTGCTCAACACCGCCACGCCGGAGGCGTTCCTGCAACGCGCGGGTGACCTCGACCTGATGGCCCAGCGGGACAGCAAGCGGCTGCGTGACCTCACCGAAGCCCGGCAGCAGGCGCAGCAGGCCAAGGTCGCCATCGACGCCGAGGTCCGCGAGCAGCAGAAGCAACTCGCCGTGATGGCGAAGAAGAAGAAGGAAGCCGAGGAGGCGTTGGCCGAGGTCAGCTCCGGCGGCAGCAACGGTTTCAGCGGTGGCAGCTCCAGCTCGGCCAAGCCGGCGCCGCGTAACTCCGACGGGTCGTGGCCGTCGGAATCCTGCTCGGTGAAGGACCCGACCACCTCCGGGTGCATCACTCCGCGCACCCTCAACGCGCTCAAGCAGACCCAGGCCGCCGGCTACAAGCGGCACGTCTCCTGCAAGCGCAGCGGTGGCAGCGGCGAGCATCCGAAGGGCCGGGCCTGCGACTTCTCGGCCGCCACGAACGGCTTCGAGGACAAGAACGCGACCGGCGGCGACAAGGCGTACGGGGACAGCCTGGCCGCCTGGCACGTGCGCAACGCCGACCGGCTGGGCGTGCTCTACGTGATCTGGTACCGGCAGATCTGGCATCCCGGCACCGGTTGGCGCTCGTACAGTGGAAGCGGCTCTCCGGCGGCGTCCCACACGAACCATGTTCATCTCTCGATGTACTGACCCGAAGCACCAGCTTCGCTGCGTACCATCGCGACGATGAGCTCCCCACCGTCCGACGTAGCGGCCCTGCCGGCACCCCCGGCCCCGCCCGTGCCGGTCACCGGCCGGGCGCTGCCCAACGGCCTGGCCGCCTTCCTGGTCTTCTTCTCCAGCGGTGCCGTGCTGGTGCTGGAGACCGTCGCGCTGCGCCTGGTCGGCCCGTACGTCGGGGTGACCCTCCAGGTGACCAGCTCGGTGATCGGCATCGCGCTGGCCGCGATCGCGTACGGGGCGTGGTCCGGCGGTTGGCTGGCCGACCGGCGCAACCCGCGGGGCCTGCTGGCACCGGCGTTGGTGCTGGCCGGCATCGCCACCGCGATCACCCTGCCCGTCGTCCGGTACGCCGGTGAGGTGCTGCGCGGTGGTGCCGCCAGCGGCATCCTGCTGCTGGTCGCGTTGGCGGTGTTCGTTCCGGCCGCGCTGCTGGCAGCGGTCACCCCGTTGGTCGTGAAACTCCAGCTCGCCGACCTGCGCCGCACCGGCCAGGTGGTCGGTCGACTCTCCGGGATCGGCACCCTGGGCGGCATCACCGCAACCCTGCTCACCGGGTTCGTGCTGGTCGCCGCGCTGCGCAGCACCGTCATCCTGCTGGCCCTTGCGCTCGCGCTCGGGCTGGTCGGCATCGGCCTCGGCTGGTACCTGCGCCGGCAGGAGCCCACCGAGCTGCCCGGTCCGGCCCGGGCCCGGGCCGCGCTGGCCGTGCTCGGCCTGGCCGGGGCGGGGCTGACCACCGTGGCGCCCAACCCGTGCGACATCGAGACGGCTTACCACTGCGCCCGGGTCACCGCGGACCCCGCCCGGCCCAGCGGGCGGACGCTGCTGCTCAACTCCGCCCAGCACTCGTACGTGGACCTCGCCGACCCGAAACACCTGGAGTACGCGTACACGAAGTGGATCGGCGCGGTCGGCGACGTCGTCGCACCGGCCGGTCAGCGCCTGGACGCGCTGCACCTGGGCGGTGGTGGGTTCACAGTGCCGCGCTACCTGACCGCGACCCGGCCGGGCACCGACAACCTGGTGTTCGAGATCGACGGCGGGCTGGTCGAGCTGGGTGAGCAGGAACTGGGCGTACGGCCGGGGCCGGAGCTGCGGGCGGTGGTGGGCGACGCCCGGATGCTGGTCGCCGGTGAGCCGACCGACAGCCGTGACCTGGTGGTCGGTGATGCGTTCGGGCACCTGGTGGTGCCCTGGCACCTGGCCACCCGGGAGATGGCCGCCGACGTCCGGCGGGTGACCCGCCCGGGTGGCGTGTACGTGCAGAACGTCATCGACTACCCACCGCTGCGGTTCATCCGCGCCGAGTTGGCCACGGTGGCCGCCGAGTTCGGGCACGTCGCGTTGATCGCGCCGCCGGAAGCGCTCGCCCAGGAGCAGGGCTCCAACTTCCTCATCGTCGGCTCCGACGCGCCGTTGCCGCTGGAAGCCGTTCGGGCCCGGCTGGCCGAGGTGGACCCGAAGGTCAGCCTGCTGTCCGGTGCGGCGCTGACGGACTTCGTCGGCGGGGCGATGGTGTTGACCGACGACTACGCCCCGGTGGACCAACTGCTGGCTACCGCCTGATCGGGTGACAATCCTGACCGATTCCGATACCCCAGGTGTAGGCCGGCCGTTCCTGGGCAACATCGCTCACCATGGGTGGTGAGGACCGAAACGGCGCGCAATTGCTCGATGAGCGGTACCGGCTGATCGAGCAGCTCGGCGCGGGCGGCATGTCGGTGGTGTGGCGTGGCTACGACGAGGTGCTCGGCCGCCAGGTCGCGGTGAAGGTGCTGGCCTCCCGGCTGGCCAGCGACCGGGCCTTCCGCCACCGCATCCGGATCGAGGCGCAGGCCGCCGCGCGGCTCTGCCACCCCAACATCACCAACGTGTACGACTACGGCGAGTCCGAGCAGGTCGGTCTGACCGTGCCGTACGTGGTGATGGAGCTGGTCGACGGCGCTTCGCTGGCCAGCCGGTTGGGCCGGGAGAGCCAGCTGCCGTGGCGGGAGGCGGTGACCATCGGCGCCGAGGTCAGCTCGGCGCTGGCCACCGCGCACGCTCGCGGGGTGGTGCACCGCGACGTCACACCGGGCAACGTCATGCTCACCTCGACCGGGGTCAAGGTGGTCGACTTCGGCATCTCCGCGCTCGTCGGGGAGAGCGAGAAGGGCCCGGACGGCGCGCTGTTGGGCACTCCCGCGTACCTCGCCCCGGAGCGGCTGGACAACGGCCAGGTCTCCCCGGCCACCGACGTGTACGCCGTTGGGCTGCTGCTCTACCGGATGCTCACCGGCCGACTGCCGTGGCTGGCCAGCACGACCACCCAGATGCTGCGCGCCCACATGTACAACGACCCGGAGCCGATGCCCACCGTCCCGGGGCTGCCCGACGGGGTGGCCGACCTGGTCGGACGCTGCCTGGCCAAGCGGCCCGCCGACCGGCCGGCCACCGCCGAGCTGACCCGGACGCTCGCCGAGGCGGCCGGCATGCTCGCGGCGGTGCCGGTCTCCCCGGCCGCCGGGCCGCTTGACGCGGCCATGCTCGGCAGTGCGCGTACCACGATCCTGCCCTGGTCGGCGGCGACCGACGCGTTGCCGCTGTCGCGGACCCGCAACCGGGACCGTCGGACGCAGCAGCGGGTGACCCGGCGTCGGCGGGTGGAGGCCGGAGTGGCCGCCGTCGGGCTGATCGCGGTCACCGGCGCCATGTGGGGGTTCACCTCGCGCAGCCCGGCCAGCGGCGGGGACCGGCCGACGACCGAGGCTCGGATGGGTCTGCCGGCGGCGGCGCCCTGCGAGGTGGCGTACGCCTTGCGCACCGACTCCGGCACCGAGTTCGCCGCCGAACTGACCTTGACCAACACCGGTGGCCGTGAGCTGCGGGACTGGGCGATGAGCTTCACCTTCCCCGGGCAGCAGAAGGTGACGAAGGCGGAGCCCGCGCCGGTGCACCAGCAGGGAAGCACCGTGTTGATCCGACCGGCGGCCCAGCGCACCACGCTGGCCCCTGGTGCGGCCGAGAAGGTGACCCTCACGGGTAAGTACAGCGGGGCGAACCCGTTGCCGGTGGAGTTCCGGCTCGGCGAGGCGACCTGCGGGGTTCGGGTCTCCGGCGTCGCCGGCAGTGCGCCGTCCACGGCCCCGCCGAGCAAGGCCGCCACGACGAAGGCTCCGCCCAAGGCAGCGAAGGTGCCCACCGGCTCCGGTTCGGGCGGCGGCGCGTCGAAGGCCAAGCCGCCGAAGCCTGCGAAGGCCCCGGCGAAGCCTGCGAAGGCCGCGAAGGCCGCCGGTGGTGGTCCGGGAAAAGCGGGAAGGTGACCAAGGGGCCGCGTGGTCACCGGAAGTGAGCAGGCCACACCGTGACGCCACACTTCGGGGCCGTTGGACCAGTTGGTCCGACGGCCCCGATCGGTCTCGCCCTGCGGAGCAGTCAGCGCATCCCCGCGAATTGCTGCACCTGGTCGATCCCACCCTCGACGATGAGCACCCCGCCCTGGGGGAGCGCCGTGTCGTCCGAGGTGTACCGGAAGCGTTCGCCCGGCAGCTTGGCACCGACCACGCGTACCCCGAAGCGCTCCTCCGGTTTCAGGTCGAGCAGGGTGCGCCCGACCAGGGACTCCGGCACCCGGACGGTGGCGATGGCGAAGTCGTCGTCGAACTCGATGAAGTCGAGCAACCGGCTGACGATCAGGTGCGCGACCCGGTCTCCGGTCTCCGCCTCCGGAAAGATCACGTGGTGCGCGCCCACCGACGCCAGGATCTTGGCGTGCTTCTGCGAGGTGGCCCGCGCCCAGATCTGGGGCACACCCAGCTCGACCAGCGCCAACACGGTGAGCACACTCGCCTCCACCGAGGCCCCGATGGCCACCACCGCCCGCCCGAAACTGGTGATGCCCAGCTGCCGCAGCGCCCCCTCCTCGGTCGCATCGGCCTGAACCACCCGGTCGAGCTGCGCCGACCAGCGCTGCACCTTCGCCGGGCTGCGGTCGATGGCCAACACCTCGCGGTCCATCCGGGCCAGCGACCCGGCCAGGTGGCAGCCGAATCGACCCAGCCCGATCACCACGATGCCGCCGCTGTCCGCGCGTCTAGCCGACACCTCGGCCCTCCCTGCTTCCACTGGTGCGTCTCCGACGTGCGGGCCGGCCGACACTTCCGAAACACGCCCTAGCCGACAATGGGTTGCTCCTGGGGATAGCGGTAGAGCCGGCGTCGGGTGTTCAGGGCGATCGCCGACCCCAGGGTGAGCGTCCCGACCCGACCGATGAACATCAGCACGGTCAGCACCAGTTGGCCGCCGGCCGGCAGTTCGGCGGCCAGACCGATGGTCAGACCGGTGGTGCTGAACGCCGAGGTGATCTCGAACAGGGCCGCGACGAAGCGGACGCCCTCGGTGAGCAGCAGCAACAGCATGGTCCCGACCGTCACCAGCGCGACGCTGAGCAACGCCACGGTGAGGGCCTGTCGCTGGCTCGCGGTGGCCACCCGCCGGTGCCCGATCGTCACGTCGGGCTCGCCCCGCAGCTCCGCCCAGATGGTGAACGCCAGCAGGAAGAACGTGGAGACCTTGATGCCGCCGGCCGTGCTGGCGCTGCCGCCGCCGATGAACATCAGCACGATCAGCAGGGGATAGCTCTCCTCCTGGAGGTCGGCGATGTTCAGGACGCTGTAGCCGCCGGTGCGGCTCAGCGCGATCTGGGTGAACGATGCGAGGATCTTCCCGGGTACGTCGTACTGGCCGATCGTGCTCACGTTGGTCCACTCGGCGGCGAGCAGGCCGGCGAAGCCGACCAGCAGCAGCGCCGCGCTGCCCCAGATGGTCAACTTCGTCGCCACCGCCCAGTGCACCGGCTGACGCCACTCGCGGACCGCCTCGAAGAGCGCGGGAAACCCGAGACCGCCGATGATCGCGCCGATCGCCAGGGGCAGCGACACCCACGGGTCACGGCTGAAGGCCAGCAGGCCCTCGGTGTAGAGCGCGAAGCCACCGTTGTTGAACGCCTGCACGGCGTGGAAGACGCCCGACCAGAGGGCCTGCCCGAAGGGGTAGTCGTAGGTCAGCCAGAGCCGACCGGCGACCAGCACGGTCATCACCGCCTCGCAGGCGAAGACGGTCAGCGCGATCCGGCGGAGCAACCGGCCCACGTCACCGATGCCGAACTCGCCCGTCTCGGCCTGCACCAGCAACCGGTTGCGCAGCCCGAGCTGGCTGGAGACCACCAGGATGACCAACGCCGCGACGGTGAGGATGCCGAGGCCGCCGAGCTGGGTGAGCAGGGTGATCACCAGCAGTCCCCAGCCGGACCAGTAGTTCGGGGTGTCGGTGATGGCCATGCCGGTGACCGACACGGCCGAGGTGGAGGTGAAGAGCGCGGTGACCAGGGGTGGGCGTACGTGTTCAGTGGTCGCCCAGCGCATCATGAGCAACCCGGTACCGAGCAGGATCGGCACCAGGAACGCGAACGGCACCAGCCGCACGGGATTGCGGAAAGACCGGCGCACCAGACAATCTTCCTGTCCGCCCGTGGCCCTGGAGTGGGAACGGGCATTCCGGAGATTCATCTGCCGGCCAGCCATCGACCAACTCCTGGCAAATCACGGGCGGTCTGCTTACCCGGACCACCGATGACAGGAGACGGCGTTGCGACGTACCCTCTCGACCCTCGGCGTGGCCGGCGTTCTGCTCGCCGCCGCCGTGGCCCTGCCGACCATCGCGGCCGCCGAGCCGGCCACGAACGCGGACCACTCCCGGGCCAACGACCGACCAATCGTGATCGGTCACCGGGGCGCCAGCGGCTACCGGCCGGAGCACACGCTCGAGGCGTACCGGTTGGCGATCCGGATGGGTGCCGACTACATCGAGCCGGACCTGGTCTCCACCTCCGACGGCGTGCTGGTCGCCCGGCACGAGAACGAGATCTCCGGCACCACCGACGTGTCGACCCGCCCGGAGTTCGCGTCCCGCAAGGCGACGAAGACCATCGACGGTGTCGCGGTGACCGGCTGGTTCACCGAGGACTTCACCCTCGCCGAGCTGAAGACGTTACGGGCCAAGGAGCGGCTGCCGCAGGTGCGCGTGGCGAACACCGCCTTCGACGGCCGCTTCGAGGTGCCCACCCTCCAGGAGGTCATCGACCTGGCCCGGACCGAGGGGCGGGCACGGGGCCGCACCATCGGCATCTACCCGGAGACCAAGCACCCGAGCTACTTCGCCTCGATCAGACTGCCGTTGGAGGAGCCACTGCTCCGGGTGCTGCGGCAGAACAAGCTTGACCGGAAGAACTCGCCGGTCTTCATCCAGTCGTTCGAGACGGCCAACCTGCGCCGCCTGAGCCGGCTGACCGACGTGAAGCTGGTCCAACTGCTCGACGCGACCGGCCGCCCGTACGACTTCACCGCCGCCGGTGACACCCGCACCTACCAGGAACTGGCCACGCCGGCCGGGCTGAAGTGGATCGCCGGGTACGCCGACGGCATCGGCGCTAACAAGAACCTGATCGTCCCCCGGAACGCCGCCGGCGCCCTGCTCGCCCCCACCACAGTGGTACGCGACGCACACCGGGAACACCTGCTCGTGCACTCCTGGACGTTCCGCGCCGAGAACCAGTTCCTCCCGGTGGACTTCCGGATCGGCACCGACCCGAACGCGCGCGGCGACATCACCGCCGAGTACGAACTCTTCCTCGGCCTGGGCCTCGACGGTGTCTTCAGCGACCACCCGGACACTGCCGTCGCCGCCCTCGCCGGCCGCTGACCCACATCTCGGCCCGGAGCTGATCCGCTCCGAGTCGACCACCGGGCCGACCATGCCCGGCCCACACGCTGGCCCGTCGTCCGCCACCCGGACGGCGGGCCAGCGGCACGTCCGGGCGGGTTCGCCCGCAAACGCAGGATGACGTCCGCTCCTCGGACGCTGTCCGCCGCAAGATCGCACTCGATCCAGGAAGTAGTGGTGTCGCTGCGGCCCGAGGCCACTACAACCAGGATCGAGCACGATCTTGAAGGGGTGGCCCTGACCGAACCGGGCGAATGGTGCGGGGCGACACACGGCTCGGGCGGTCCGTGGGGGTTCGGGCCATCGAGGGCGTGGGCTCCCGGCTGGTAGTGCGGCCCGTTGTAACCTCCGGCCACCTCATTCCTGTTACTTGTGTGTTTCCGCCACATAGCTCGTGGGTGACGTCACTTCTAGCGTGAGCCGTCACGAAGAAGTTCTCTCCCTCTGAGTCCTCATGTGGAGTCGCAATGACGGTCCGGACGACGCGGCGGGCGTTCCTCTCCGCCGCCACGATGATGGCCGCGGCGCTGGCCGCCACGGCCTGTGGCAGCCCGCAGGACACCGCCACCGGCGGCGGCGACAGTGCCGCGCCGGTCAAGGTCGGCCTGGTGTACTCCCAGTCGGGAGCCCTGGCCAGCTATGGAAAGCAGTACATCGAGGGGTTCAAGGCGGGGCTGGACTTCGCCACCAAGGGCACCGGCAAGGTCGGTGACCGGAAGATCGAGCTGACCGAGGTGGACGACGCGGGCGACCCGGCCAAGGCGGTCTCCGCGGCGAAGGACCTGATCGGCAAGGGCACGAAGATCATCGCCGGCTCCACCGCCTCGGGTGTGGCGCTCCAGGTGGCGCCGATCGCGGCGCAGAACAAGGTGCTGTTCATCTCCGGCCCGGCCGCCACGGACGCGGTGACCGGCGCGAACAAGTACACCTTCCGCTCCGGTCGGCAGTCCTACCAGGATGTGGTGACCGCCAAGTCGTTCATCGGAGACCCCGCCGGCAAGAAGGTAGTGGTCTTCGCCCAGGACGGCGCTTTCGGTGACGCCAACGAGGCCGCCGTCAAGGCCGTCATCGGCAGTGCGGGCGCGACCGTGAGCAGCGTCCGGGCCCCGGCCAGTGCCACCGAGTTCACCCCGTTCGCCAGCCAGATCAAGGCCGCCAAGCCGGACCTGCTCTTCGTGGCGTGGGCGGGCACGACCGCCCCGGCCATGTGGCAGACCCTCGACCAGCAGGGCGTTCTCTCGTCCACCACTGTCGTCACCGGCCTGGACATCCGCGCCTCGTGGCCGACCTTCGGTGCTGCCGGCGCGAAGATCTCCTTCCTGTCGCACTACTTCGACGGTGCCAGCGACACCGAGGCCAGCAAGGCGCTGAAGGCCAAGGTCAACACCATCGACCTGTTCCACCCGGACGGCTTCGCCGCCGCGCAGATGGTGGTCCGGGCCGCGCAGGAGGGTGGGGACGACGTCGACAAGATGGTCACCGCCCTGGAGGGCTGGAGCTTCGACGGGGTCAAGGGCAAGATGACCATCCGGGCTGCCGACCACGCGCTGCTCCAGCCGATGTTCCAGGCCAAGCTGACCGGCAGCGGCACCGCGTTCACCGCTACCGCGCAGAAGAGCCTCACCGGTGACGAGACCGCGCCGCCGGCCGTGGCCATGAAGGGCTGACCATGCTCGCCACCCGCGGTCTGACCTGGCGGATCGGTGAGGTCGCCATCGTCGACAGCGTCTACCTCGATCTGGCGCCCGGGGAGTTCCTGGGCGTCATCGGGCCGAACGGCGCCGGTAAGACCTCACTGTTCAACCTGATCACCGGCCTGCGTCGGGCCACCGAGGGCCGGATCGTCCTGGACGGGCAGGACATCGGGGCACTTCCGCCGCACCGGCGGGCCCGCCTCGGTCTGGGCCGTACCTTCCAGGCGTCCTCGGTCTTCGGCTCGCTGAGCGTGCGGGAGAACGTCCGGCTCGCCGTGCAGGCGCACCGCGGGGGCTCGATGGCGCTGTGGCGGCGGGCGGCGGCCGACCGGCAGGTCGCCGCCGCCGCCGACGCGGCGCTCGACCGGGTCGGCCTCGCCCACCGGGGTACGGCCCTCGCCGGCACCCTGGCCCACGGCGAGAAGCGCAAGCTGGAGATCGCCCTGCTGCTCGCCGGTGAACCGCGGGTGATGCTGCTGGACGAGCCGATGGCCGGGGTCAGCGCCGAGGACGTGCCGGAGCTGGTCGCCGTCATCAAGTCGTTGACCGGCGACAGCGGCCGGGCGGTGCTGATGGTCGAACACCACATGGACGTCATCCTGGAACTGGCCGACCGCATCGCCGTCATGCACCACGGCGCGCTGCTGGCCTGCGACACCCCGGAGACGGTGATGGCCAACCCCACAGTGCAAGAGGCCTACCTGGGGGAGTCGCTCTGATGGAACCGATCCTCAGTGTGGAGGAGCTGTCGGTCCGGATCTCCGGGCTGCACATCCTCCAGGGGGTGTCCTTCACTGTCGCCCCGACCGGCGTGACAGTCCTGCTCGGTCGCAACGGCGTCGGCAAGACCACCACGCTGCGCGCGATCGTCGGCCTCACCCCGCCCGCCGGGGAGGTCCGCGGCACCATCCGGATGGGCGCGCAGAGCCTGCTGGCTCGGCCGACGCACCGGCTGGTCCGCGGCGGGCTCGGCTACGTGCCCGAGGACCGCTGCGTGTTCGCCGGGCTCACCGTCGCGGAGAACCTGCGGCTCGCCGAGCGGCGGGGCACCACCCCGGCGTACGACAAGGTCTTCGCGCTCTTTCCGGAGCTGGACCGGCGCGGACGGCAACGGGCCGGTTCGCTCTCCGGCGGGCAGCAGCAGATGCTCGCCATCGGTCGGGTGCTGCTCAACGACAACCGGCTGCTGCTTGTCGACGAGCCGACCAAGGGGTTGGCGCCGAAGGTGGTGACCGAGGTGGCCGAGGTGTTGGAACGGGTCGCGGAGTCGGTGCCGGTGCTGCTGGTCGAGCAGAACCTGGCCGTCGTACGCCGACTGGCCCGCGACGCGGTCGTGCTGGCCGCCGGCAAGGTGGCCTGGACCGGCGACGCCCACGAGTTGCTGTTGGAGACCGCGTTGACGAAGTCGCTGCTCGGTGTCGGCTCCGCGGAGGCGGCCACGCCGAGCGCGAGGAGTGAGCTTGCGAGCCCCGCAGTCGCGAGGGAGGACCAGCTCTGATGGGCACCGTGATCCTGTTGGCGTTGACCGGGCTCGGCCTGGCGGCGCTGTACTTCCTGGTCGCCTCCGGCCTGTCCCTGGTCTTCGGCCTGGCCGACGTGCTCAACTTCGCGCACGGGCTGTTCCTCGGCGTCGGCGCGTACGGCACCTGGTGGGCGGCGGGCAACCTGCCGGGCGCCGGCCCGGACGGGTTCGGCTTCGTGTTCGCGGTCGCCTTCGGGGTGGCCGCCGGCACGCTGGTCGCGATCCTGGTCGAGCTGGTGCTGATCCGCCCGCTGTACTCCCGCACCATCGAGCAGGTGCTGGTCACCGTCGGCCTGTCGCTGGCCGGGGTGGCGTTGCTCCAGGCCACCTGGGGTGCGGACGCCCGGCCGTTCCCGCGTCCGGACTGGACCCGGCAGGTGACCGGGATCTTCGGCGCGCAGGTGCCCAACGGTGGCCTGCTGCTGATCATCGCGGCGGTGCTGGTGCTCGGCGCGATCCTGGCGTTCCTGCGGTGGACCCGGTACGGCCTGGTGATCCGGGCCGGGGTGGAGAACCGGGAGATGGTGACCGCGCTGGGCATCGACGTCCGCAAGGCGTTCACTCTGGTCTTCGCGATCGGTGGGGCGGCCGCCGCGCTCGCCGGCGCGCTCGGCGGGGTCTACTTCGGCACCGTCTCGCCCGGGCAGGGCGGCTCGCTGCTGATCTTCGCGTTCATCGTCGTGGTGATCGGCGGGATGGGCTCGGTGGTCGGCTCCGCGTACGCGGCGGTCGTGGTCGGGCTGGTGCAGCAGTTCGTCAACTACTACGGCACGTCCGGGCTGGGCGACATCTGCGTGGTCGGGCTGCTGGCCGTGGTGCTGCTGCTGCGTCCGCAGGGCATCGCCGGAAAGGTGGCAACGGCATGACGGTGATCGACGCGCCTCGCGCACAGGTGCCCGACGAACTGAGTCCGCAACGGGGGCGGTGGCAGCGGGTCCGCCCGTTCCTGCCGCTGGTCGCACTGGTCGTGCTGGCGATCCTGCCGTACTCGACGATCTCCCTGCCGGGGATCTTCGAGGGGCCGGTCAACTCACCCGGCACCCTGCAACTGCTCGCCATCTGCCTGATCTTCGGCGGGCTGGCGGCCGGGTACGACCTGCTCTTCGGCCGGACCGGGATGCTCTCCTTCGGGCACGCGCTGTACTTCGCCGCCGGTGTCTACGGCACCGACATCCTGGTCACCCGGGCCGGTCTGCCGCTGTGGCAGGCGGCGCTGCTGACCATCACCGGCGGCACCATCCTCGCCGCGCTGCTCGGCGCGGTGGCGCTGCGGACGGTGGGCATCGCGTTCGCCATGGTCACGCTGGCCTTCGCCCAGGTGGGCGCGATCCTGGTGGCCAGGGACTTCGGTGGGCTCACCGGTGGCGAGGAGGGCCTGCCGCTGGACGTGTCGGGGCTGCCCGCCGGGCTGGTGGGGGTGACCAACACGGTCAACCTGTACTGGTTGGCGCTGGCGTACCTGACCCTTGTGGTCTTCGTGGTGCACCGGGTGAGCGGCTCACCGACCGGTCGGGTGCTCGCCGGGCTGCGCGACGACGAGCGGCGGATCGGCGTCCTCGGGCTGGACCCGTACCGCTACAAGCTGGTGGCGTTCACCCTGGCCGGCGGGTTGGCATCGGCGGGCGGGGTGGTCTACGTCCTGATCGTCGGCGGCGCGTCGCCGCACATCACGTCCTCCGAGCTGACCCTGTCGCTGCTGGTCATGGTGGTGCTCGGCGGGCCGGGCACCCGGTGGGGTCCGGTGCTCGGCGGCGTCCTCTACATGTACCTGGATCACCGGCTCACCGCCTTCGGCACGAGCGACGCGGTGGACAACCTGCCGGCCGTCCTCAGCCGTCCGCTGAGCCAGCCGCTGTTCGTCCTGGGCACTGTCTTCATCCTGGCCGTCTACTTCTTCCCCGGAGGCCTGACCAGCCTGGCCCCCCGCCTGTCGCACCTGACCCGCGCCCTCCGCCCGCGAGGCCGCTGACCCCACCCACCACCCCGTCGATCATGAAGTTGTTGTCACGACACGCCGTGCCGGCCGGCGACAACTTCATGATCGACGGGGTCAGGGGGGCGCGGCTCCCCGTGTGGCCGCGACCCCCTG
Organism: Micromonospora saelicesensis; assembly: GCF_900091575.1. Taxonomy (GTDB): domain Bacteria; phylum Actinomycetota; class Actinomycetes; order Mycobacteriales; family Micromonosporaceae; genus Micromonospora; species Micromonospora saelicesensis. Next base: position 200,521 of record NZ_FMCR01000004.1, on the reverse strand, counting down.
GTGGTCAGCCGTTGAGCATGTCGTAGGCCGCCTTTGGCGCCTCCTGTGCCGCGCTTCCGGTCGGCGCGGCGAGCGTGGGCGCCTTGCCGTAGTCGGCGTACTTCACCAGGTAATTCCAGGCCTTCGCCTTACCGGCGGCGGGAATGGCCAGGGTGAGCGAGGCGAGGTTGCCGTCGGGGCCGACGACGGCCGTGAACGGAACCTGCCCGGCCGCCGCACCCAGGGCCGCCACCTCCTCCTCGCCGACGGCCTCGCCGGCCTGGCCCTTGGTCAGGTCGACGACTCCGGTGTACGTCCGGTCCTCCTTCGCCTCGACCGTCGTGGCGGCCTCGATGATCGGGCCGGCGTTGCCGACGTCGGCGCCCTCGTACGTCGGCGCCGTTTCCCCATCGGTCAGCTTGGCGCGGTCCAGTTCCATCCAGCGGTTCGGCAGCTTCGGCAGCCCGGTCAACCCCTCGGTGCCGGTGAACTTGACCTTCAGCCAGAGCTGCTCCTTCACCAGGAGGAACGACATCCGGGTGGTGAACCCGTGTTCCGGGTCCTTGTACGCGGCGGTGAGGTCCATGCCCTTCGCGGCCGGGTCCACCACACCCGAGATGTCCGAGCTGGAGTCTTTCCCGGTGAACCGGAATGCACCCTCGGTGCCGTCCGGCACCGCGGCGAGCAGCGCCTCCTTCGGGGTGGGGGTCGGGCTCGGGCTGCCGCCAGCGGCGGGACCGGACGCATCCGGGCCGCAGCCGGCCAGCAGAGTGGTCGCGGCGATGACGCCAACCAGGGTGCTGAACTTCCGCCGGGTGGTGCCGGTGCGGCCGGTTCCGTTCGTCATCACAGAGTCTCTTTCCTTGACGGTGCTTGGCTTCTGCCGGGACAGATGCTGCCGGGCGGTACGGCGGAACCACTGCCGATATGCTGCGGTTCGACGGCGGTGCACCGACGGGGCGCCGGCAGTGGGGTGTCAGGAGCGGGAACTCGCATGTCAGGTGAGCTGCGCTTCGAGATTCTCGGGCCCCAGCGGGCCTGGCGCGGCGACCGGGATCTCGACCTGGGGGCCGGCAAGCAACGGGCCGTCCTGGCCGTGCTCCTGCTCTCTGGCGGCCGTCCGGTCACCACCACCCAGATCGTGGACGCCGTGTGGCCCGAGGAGCCGCCGGCCAACGGTGCGAACGTGGTGCAGAAATATGTCGCTGGGCTGCGTCGGGTGCTGGAGCCCGAGCGCACTCCGCGTAGCCCTGGTCAGGTGCTGACGCTCACCGACGCCGGTTATCAGCTCCGGCTCGGGCCGGACGCGGTCGACGCCCTCAGGTTCGAGCGGGGGATCCGTCGGGCCGAGCGGCTCCGCGCCGAGGGTCGGATGGCCGAGGCGGTGAGCGAGCTGAAGGCCACATTGGAGTTGTGGAAGGGCGAGCCGTTCAGCGGCTTTGCCGGGCCGTTCTTCGACTCCGCCCGACAGCGTTGGCTGGAGCTGCGGGCCACCGCGCTGGAGAGCTGGGCTGATCTGGAGCTACGCCTGGGCGGGCACGGGGAGATGGTCGGTGAGCTGCGCGAGTTGACCGCCGAGTTTCCGCTGCGCGAGCGGCTGCGTTACCAGTTGATGCTGGCGCTGCATCGCAGCGGGCGGCAGGCCGAGGCGCTGGCCGAGTACCGGGACTTTCGTGGCCTGTTGTCCGACGAGTACGGCATCGAGCCTGGCGATGCTCTTCAGGACCTGCACCGCCGCGTCCTGCGGGCCGATCCGGCGCTACTGCCGCCCACTGCCGTGTCACTGCCGTCGGCGGCCGTCGAACCAACCAGGCCCAGCTCAGGGCCACCGGCCCCCGCCACACCACCCGCCGCCGGGCCACCCACCGGGTTGCCGACGACAGGGCCAGCCCGACCGGACGATCCGTCGACCAGAGCACTGCCGCCGCCACTCGCAGCGGAAGCTGCGGCCGTGCCGCCGCAGGCCGGCCCGCCACCCGTCAGCTCGCCGCCGCTGTCGACTCACGCCCCGGAGCCGTTCCCGGTGTACGGCCCCCCGCCGAACCTGTCGACCCTGGTTACCGCACCGCCGCCCCTGGATGGCGCAAAGCGCGCCAGGACGTCGCCGCCGCGCTGGGCGAGCCGGGCTGCCACGATCGTCGGTACGGCCCTCGTCCTGCTCTCCGGCGGCTGCCTCACCTGGGTCGTGATCCTCGCGTACGCGGTCTGGCGGCGTAGCTGGCGCCTCGCCATCGCCGGCGTCGGCTACCTGGCCCTGATCACCGTCGAAGTGAACCTCCTCAACGTCGAGGACCCGGAGGCCGAGGTTCCGGGCGTCACGGCGTTCTCGTTCTTCGGCCTGGCGCTGATCACCTGGATCGTCGGGGCGGTGCACGTGATCCTGCTCAGTCGAGGCCTCTGGGCGGCGATCACCGGCAGCCAGCGGGTGAACGCGGACGATCGGGTCGACGTCGAGCGGCGCGTCCGTCGGGAGCACGCCCGCTACCTGCTGTACCACTACCCGGCGGCGCGCGGTGAGCTGAGCATCGGCCGACCCGACCTGGCCCGGAGCTTCGACGACGGCGGTCTGATCGACGTCAACGCCGTCCCGGAGCAGGTGCTCGCCACGCTGCCCGGCCTGACCGAGCACCAGTGCCGGCAGATCGTGGTGGACCGTTGGATGCGCGGCCCGTACGCCTCGATGGAAGAGTTCGCGGGCCGTTGTCTGCTGCCTCCGAACACCACCGAACCCCTCCATGAGCTGCTGGTCTTCCTGCCCCCGACATCGGTGCCCGTTTCGCCGCCACCGGTCGGATCGTGACCGGAACCTCTCGCGCGGACCGGGGCGTAAGCGTCCAGCGCTGGTAGAAATGCCGGGTGGAGACAGCAGAGCGGGCAGCGGTACGGGAACGGGCCGAGGCGGTGCTGCGCCGGCTGGCCGGTGACCACGCCCGGCTGCGCGAGGACCAGTGGCGCGCCATCGAGGCGCTGGTCGTCGACCGGCGGCGGGTGCTCTGCGTCCAGCGCACCGGTTGGGGCAAGTCGGCCGTCTACTTCGTGGCCACCGCACTGCTCCGGGACCGCGAGCAGGCCCACCAGGCCGGGCCGACAGTCATCGTCTCGCCGCTGCTGGCGTTGATGCGCAACCAGGTCGAGGCCGCCGCGCGGGCCGGCATCCGGGCCCGCACGATCAACTCGGCGAACCTCGACGAGTGGGACGAGATCACCGCCGAGATCCAGACCGGCGCGGTGGACGTGCTGCTGATCAGCCCGGAACGCCTCAACAACCCGGACTTCCGTGACGGCGTCCTGCCGAAGTTGGCCGCGACCACCGGCCTGCTGGTGGTCGACGAGGCGCACTGCGTCTCCGACTGGGGGCACGACTTCCGGCCGGACTACCGGCGGCTGCGGACGTTCCTCGCCGAGCTGCCCGAGCGCACCCCCGTGCTGGCGACCACCGCCACCGCCAACGCCCGGGTCACCCAGGACGTCGCCGAGCAACTGGGCGACGCCCTCATCCTGCGCGGCACCCTGGACCGCGAGTCGCTGCGCCTCGGGGTGCTCGACCTGCCCAGCCCGGCGCACCGGCTGGCCTGGCTCGCCGACCACCTGGACCAGCTGCCCGGCTCGGGCATCGTCTACACGCTGACCGTGGCGGCAGCGGGGGAGACGGCCGAGTTCCTGCGCTCCCGGGGCTACCCGGTCGCCTCGTACAGCGGGCAGTCCGACGACGCCGACCGGCGGGCCGCCGAACAGGACCTGCTCGACAACAAGATCAAGGCGTTGGTCGCCACCAGCGCCCTCGGCATGGGCTTCGACAAGCCCGACCTGGGCTTCGTCGTCCACCTCGGCGCGCCACCCTCGCCGATCGCGTACTACCAGCAGGTCGGCCGCGCGGGCCGCGCCGTCGAGCACGCCGAGGTGCTGCTGCTGCCCGGCGTCGAGGACGCCGCGATCTGGCGTTACTTCGCCTCGCTCGCGTTCCCACCGGAGCAGCAGGTCCGGGCCGTGCTGGCCGCCCTGCACACCGACCGCCCGCTCTCCACCCAGGCGCTCGAACCGCTCGTCGACCTGCGCCGGGCCCGGTTGGAGCTGATGCTCAAGGTGCTCGACGTGGACGGCGCGGTCCGCCGGGTGCGCGGTGGTTGGCTCGCCACCGGCGAGCCGTGGGTCTACGACGAGGCCCGGTTGCGCCGCGTCGCCGAGGCGCGCACCGTCGAACAACAGGCCATGCGGGAGTACGCGACGACGTCCGACTGCCGGATGCGGTATCTACGGGAACGCCTGGACGACACCGAGGCGGCTGACTGCGGCCGGTGCGACAGATGCGCCGACCCGCTCTTCGCCGCGGACGTGTCGACGGCCGCGCTCGCCGCCGCGCAGACCTTCCTGGGTCGACCCGGCGTGGAGATCGCGCCGAAGAAGCTCTGGCCGACCGGGCTCGACGCGGTGGGCGTACCCCTCAAGGGCCGGATCGCCCCCGCGGAGCAGGCGCTGCCGGGCCGGGCCGTCGGGCGCCTCTCCGACCTGGGCTGGGGCGGCCGGCTGCGTGCTCTCGTCGGCCCGGAGGCGCCAGACGCGCCGGTGCCAGACGATGTCGCCGGCGCGGTCGTGGAGGTGCTGAAGGCGTGGGCGCACGGCGACTCCCCGTGGCCCCGTCGGCCGGTGGCGGTGGTCGCTGTCGGTTCCCGGCGGCGGCCCCGGCTGCTCGGCTCCCTGGCCGAGCGGATCGCCACAGTGGGCCGGCTGCCGCTGCTCGGCGAGGTCACCGCCGCCGGCCCCGACGGCCCGACCGGGCCGCGCGGCAACAGCGCCCAACGGGTACGCGCGCTGCACGACACCTTCACCGTGCCGACCGACCTGGCCGACGCCCTGGCCGGGCTGGACGGCCCGGTGCTGCTCGTCGACGACCTGATCGACTCGGGCTGGACGATGACGCTGGTGGCCCGGGCCCTACGCCGGGCCGGCGCGACCGACGTGCTCCCACTCGCCCTCGCCGTGGCCGGCTGACCCGCTGCCCTCACGCCGGTCCTCGGCGCTGCGGCGCGGTCTGCGCCGGTCGGGTGGGAAAGTTCCCGGGCGGTGCCGAGTGCGACCGTCGCCACGCTGTCCGGGCGTCGGGCTGACCCGGCCGGGCGCGGCGGTACCGTGGGCGGCATGACCGACCAGCAGCCCGTCACCCGTGCGCGCACCGTTGCGGGCAGGACCGCTGGCGGCGAGGCCGGCCAGGCGCGGGGCGTCGGCCGTGGCTGACCAGGGCCCCGCCGAGCCGGACCGGAGCACTCTCCGGCTGGCGCTGGTCGTCGGCGGGTTGGTGCTGGCGGTGCTGCTCGGCTTCGGCCTCGGCCGGCTGAATACCACGGGCGCCGCCACCGGCAGCCCGTCGTTGGCCGCCGAGCACACCGACCCACCGGGCGTCGCGCCGCACAACCACGGCAGTGCCACGGCCACCGATCAGGGTGCGGCCACCGAGCCGGGCGGTCTTGCGGTCAGCTCGGCCGGGTTCACCCTGGCGCCCCTGGCCACCGAGTTCGCGGCGGGTCGCCCCGGTCAGCTCCGCTTCCAGGTGCGCGACGCGCAACGTCGGCCGGTGACCCGGTTCGCCATCGTGCACGACAAGCCGATGCACCTCATCGTCGTCCGGCGGGACCTGACCGGTTACCAGCATCTGCACCCGAGCATGGCGGCGGACGGCACCTGGTCCGTGCCGTTGACCCTCGGGCAGCCCGGCCTCTGGCGCGCGTACGCCGATTTCACAGTGGTCGCCGACAACGGCGCGCAGACCGCGGTGACCCTCGGCACGGACCTGGTGGCACCCGGCGACTACCGGCCCCGTCCACTGCCGGGGCCTGCGGCGTCGACGACCGTGGACGGCTTCACCGTCGGCTACCAGGGCACTCCGCAGGTCGGGGCGACAGTGCCGCTGACCTTCCGGGTCGACGGTGCTGGCGGTGCAGCCCCGCTGGAGCGGTACCTGGGGGCGTACGGGCACCTGGTGGCGTTGCGCGAGGGCGACCTCGGCTATCTGCACGTGCACCCGGAGACCGAGCTGGTGGACGGTCAGATCAAGTTCTGGCTGACCACCCCCGGCCCGGGCCGCTACCGCCTCTACCTCGACTTCCAGGTGAACGCCGAAGTCCGAACCGCCGAGTTCACCCTGACCGTCCCCTAGGCTGCGGCCTCCGCTGCCTTCCGTTGATCATGAAGTTATCGCCTCCCGCCACGGCGTGTCGTGACGCTAACTCCATGATCAACGCGCCCCCGGGGGGGGGGGGGGGGGGGGGGGGGGGGGGGGGGGGGGGGGGGGGGGGGGGGGGGGGGGGGGGGGGGGGGTTAGCCGGCTCGGCGGATGGGGCGGCGGGCCAGGTAGCGGAGCAGGTCGCGGATGTGGTGCTTCTCCTCGGCGGGGACCGTGGGGTCGGCCAGCCGGTCCAGGATGGCCCGGACGTCGGCCTCGACCGGGCCGTCGTCGTGACGTCGGCGGGGAGCGGGGCCGGCGTCGGGCAGCCCGAGCGCGCGGAACGCGGCGGCGACCGGCAGATCCAGTGCGGCGCAGAAGCCGCGCACCTTGGCCAACTCGGGGTAGTCCTGCCAGTCACCGGCCAACCAGCGGAAGACGGTGGAGCGACCCACGCCCGTGTGCGAGGCAAGATCAGTCACGGTCCAACCACGTTCGTCGCGAGCGTCATCGATGGCGCGCCGGACGAAGCGGGCGAAGGCCATCTGCGGTGATACGTCGGCGGATCCCATCCCTGTGTGTCTTCCCCTCCCACCGGAGCACCGGGACGATGCGCCTTCCGAGGGTAGTACGCCCGGAGCCGGAAACAATTGACTGACCGCACAAACTGTCCCGTGGACGAGACTTTCTCCGGAAGCGTGTGTGCAGAACGAAAATTGCATAGAGCGATCTTCATCGTTCTTCCACTAAGCTCGGTGCCCGTCCCGACATCGCGTCTGTCGCCTGCCGCCTCCGACCGGACCACCGCCGAGGAGCACCATGGCCGAATCGAGCCGCCCCCAGCCGTACCAGCCCGGTGCGGTGAGCCTCTTCTTCGTCGCCAAGGCCGGCGTCTTCGCCGCCGCGTTCTGGATCTGGTTGCTGGTCCTGGTGCTCCGCACCGACTCCGCGACCGGTCTCCAGGTGCTGGCCGCCACCGGCACCATCACCACCACGCTCGTCGCGGTCCTGCTCGGCGCCCGGATGGCGTTGCAACACAACGCCGCCATCCGGCACGCCGAGGTGAAGAAGCTGCTGGTCGACATCTCCTGGAACGCCTTCGCGGCGGCCGGCAACGCCGAGGCCGGGGGCAAGGTCGTGCCATTCCCGACCGCACCGGGCGACGGTGAGTGGGCCGCCCAGCGGCCCGCCGCCGACCGGGTGTCGGTCCTCGACCGTGGTGCCAGCGAGCGCAACGGTGGCCGGGACCGCCGACGCTAGCCACCCAGGAACTAGGGCGTCTCTCCGATGGCCAGCAGGGTATCCAGCCGGGGAGTGACCTGCCACTGGTCCACCAGCTCGCGGTACTCCGCGCGCTGTGGCTCGGTCGCTTCGGCACCGGTACGACGGGCGCGGATCAGCAGGTTACGTGGGGTGTGCTGCGAGTCCACGAACTCCACCACCTCAGTCCGGTACCCGTGCGCCCGCAGCAGCCCGGCGCGCAGCGCGTCGGTGAGCACGTCGGCGAAGCGCTCCCGCAGGATGCCCTGCCGCGTCAGCAGCTCGTACGGGGCCGGGGTGGGGTGGGCGCGGAGCTGCTTCGCCAGATCGTGGTGGCAGCACGGCGCGGCCAGCACCCAGCGGGCCTCCCAGCGCACCGCCCGGGCCAGCGCCTCGTCGGTGGCGGTGTCGCAGGCGTGCAGCGCCAGCACCAGGTCGGGGGCGGGGTCGACGACGGCGTCGGCGATCGTCCCGGCCACGAAGCTGACCTGGTCGGCCCAGCCCAGCCGCTGCGCCAGCTCGGTGTTGCGCCGCCGCTGGTCCTCCCGAACGTCCACGCCGACCAGCTGGACGTCGAGCCCCCGACTCGTCAGGTAGCGGTATGCGGCGAACGTCAGGTAGGCGTTGCCGCAGCCCAGGTCGACCACCCGTAGCGGACCGGTCAGGTCGTCGGGCAGGGTGGCGGCCAGGGCCCGCAGGAACGCGTCCACCTGGCGGCGCTTGGCCGCCGAACCGCCGATCTCCGCGAAGATCGGGTCGCCGGGGTCGAGCAGGTATTCCTTCGTCCGGTCGTTTCCGGTGGGCGTCGCCGCCGGACGGGACGTCGCGGCCCGATGCACCTGCGCCTCGCCGGACTTGGTCACCCGCAGTTGGAGGGTCGCCTCGGCCGTCTCGACGTGCCAGTTGCCGAATGGCTCGGCGAGCAGTTCGTCGATCGCCGCAGCGGCCTCCGGACCGGAGGCGAGGTTGCGGGTGTAGGGGCGAGCACCGTCGGACGTGGTGATCTGCATCCGGGGCCCGGCCTTGAGCCGCACCGGCCGCAGCTCGGCCCGCTCAACGGTGGGGCGGCGACCGCGTCGACGTCCGGCGGCGACCGCCCGGGTCAGTGCGGGGTCGAGCAGCAGCGCCCGAACCTCGGTCAGGGCGGCGTCCAGTGGTTGCGGCATCGTTCCATCTTCGGCAGGTGGGGTGGGAGAAGGGAACATCCCCCGCGCCGCGCGAGGCGGTGCGGGGGATGTCAGGTGTGGCTGGTGGTCAGTCCGCGGTCGCCTCGGCCGGCGTGTCCGCACCGGAACCGCCACCACGGCGTCGGCGTCGGCGGCGCGGCTTGGCCGCCTCGCCGTCGGACGCGGTGGCCGGCTCGGAGGGGCCGGCGTCGGCGGAGATCACCGCGGTCGCCTCGGCCGCGACCGCCTCGCCGGCCCGGCGGCGACGCCGGCGGCGGGGGGTACGGGTGCCTTCGTCGGCGGCGTCGGCCGCAGGTGCCTCGTCGACGGCCGGCGTGCCGGCGTCGGAGCGGTCGCGGCGGCCATCGCCCCGACCACGGCGCTCGCCGCGACCCTCACCACGGCTCTCGCCGCGTCGGGGGCCCCGACCACCGCTGTCGCCCCGGCGGGAGCGGGTCGTCCCACCCAGATCCTCTTCGATCTCGGCGGACAGCCCGGCCCGGGTGCGCTCGGCCGTGGGCAGAGTGCCGCTGACCTCGGTGGGGATGTGCAGGTCGGTGTAGAGGTGCGGCGACGTGTGGTAGGTCTCCGGCGGCTCCGGCATCTCCAGACCGAGGGTCTTGTCGATGATCCGCCAGCGCGGCATGTCGTCCCAGTCGACGAAGGTCACCGCGACACCCGTCGCGCCCGCCCGGCCGGTACGACCGATCCTGTGGGTGTAGGTGTCCTGGTCTTCCGGGCAGTCGTAGTTGATGACGTGGGTGACGCCGGTGACGTCCAGCCCACGGGCCGCCACGTCGGTGGCGACCAGGATGTCGATCTTGCCGGCCCGGAAGGCCCGCAGAGCCCGCTCACGGGCACCCTGGCCGAGGTCACCGTGCACCGCGGCGACCGCGAACCCGCGGAAGTCGAGGTCCTCGGCGACCCGGTCGGCGGCCCGCTTGGTACGCGTGAAGATCATGGTCAGCCCACGCCCCTCCGCCTGGAGGATGCGCGCCACCACTTCGACCTTGTTCATCGAGTGGGTGCGGTAGACCAACTGCTGCGTCTGCGGTGACGGGCCGGTCTCGGCGGTGTGCCCGGCGTGAATCGTCATCGGCTGGCGCAGGAAGCGCCGCGACAGGGTGACGATCGGGTCCGGCATGGTGGCCGAGAAGAGCATCGTCTGCCGGTCTTCCGGAAGCATCGCCAGGATCTTCTCGACGTCGTCGAGGAAGCCCAGGTCGAGCATCCGGTCGGCCTCGTCGAGGACGAGTGCGTGCACCCGGTCGAGCCGGAGGTGCTTCTGCTTCTGCAGGTCCATCAGTCGGCCGGGCGTGCCGACCAGGATCTCGACGCCCTTGCGCAGCGCGTCGATCTGCGGCTCGTACGCCACGCCGCCGTAGATCGGCAGCACCCGGACGCCACGCGTCCGGCCTGCGGCGGCCAGATCCTTGGCGACCTGGATGCCCAACTCGCGGGTGGGGACGACGACCAGCGCCTGGGGGACGCCGTCGCTGCCCTCGCCCGGGGCGAAGACCCGGTCGAGCAGCGGTACGCCGAAGCCGAGGGTCTTGCCGGTGCCGGTGGGCGCCTGACCGATCAGGTCGACGCCGCGCAGCGCGATCGGGATCGCGTACTCCTGGATGGCGAAGGCGCGGGTGATGCCGGCCGAGGCCAGGGCCTCGACGGTCTCGGCGCGGGCGCCGAGTGCGGCGAACGTGGGGGCCTCCGGTCGAACCGGGGCGGTGGGGGCCAGTTCCTGGCCGTCCAGCAAATCTTGAGTCAGGTCGCTCATGTGGATGTGGGGGTGCCCTCTCGTGGGTGCGCCCGTCATGTCCTCAGGGCGCGTTCGGTATGACGCGGGCCACACGGTCGGCGGCAGATTGCCGAGCCGGACCGGGCCGCACGCGCGCCGCGGGCTGAGCTTCGATCAGATCGGCGCCCACGGCAACTGCTCCATGTTACCTGAACAGGCATGCCCCCGTCGCGATTCCCAGTCGGCCACTCGCCACGCGGGGCAAGCAAATGTGACCTACGCCACATGGATTGCGCCTCGCCTGCCCCTCCACCTTGATCACGGAGTTGGGCTGGAGTGCGAAGTGCGCGGGACACGCGCGAGGGGCGGTAAGCGATAGCCTGCCGCTCGTGTCCGCTTCCGGTTCCGCGTACGCCGACCTGCTAGGCCTGGTCGCCTTCGGTGAGCTGCTCGCCTTCGAGCGGATGGCGGGCGATGCCCGGCTCGCTCCTGACCTGCGCCGCCGGGCCGCACTGAACGAGATGGCCGCGGCCGAGATCGCCAACTACCGGCGCCTCGCCGACCGGCTCACCGCATTGGGCGTACCGCCGGAGGATGCGATGGCGCCCTATGTCGAGCCGTTGCAGGCGTACCACGATTCGACCGAGCCACGGGACTGGGCGGAAGTGGTCACCAAGGCGTACGTGGGCGACGCGATCACCGACGACTTCGTTCGCGAGATCGCCGATGCGCTGGAGGAACCGGACCGGGCCCTGGTGCTGGACGTCCTGCACGACTCCCGGTACGCGGATTTCGCCGGGGCGGAGATCCGGGTGGCCGTCGCCGACGACCCCCGGGTGGCCGGTCGACTCTCGATGTGGGCCCGCCGGCTGGTCGGCGAGGCGTTGTCCCAGGCCGGCCGCGTCGCCGCCGAGCGGGCCGCCCTCACCGCGCTGATCGCACGCGACGGCCGGGTCGACGTGCCGGGGCTGTTCGGCAGGCTCACCACCGCGCACACCGCGCGGATGACCGCCGCCGGGCTGAACAACTGACCACCCGGGCGGGTCGTCCGGCGCCGGCCTGCGGCAGGTGGGCCGATTGCCGACCTGCCGCGATGGCCGGACCGGTCAGCGGACGGTGAACCCGACCGCCCGGGACGACGCCTCGGCGATCTCGACGTAGGCGACCTTCTCGACCGGAACGATGACCCGCCGGCCCTTCTCGTCGGTCAGGGAGAGCGTGCCGCCGTTGCCGGCGAAGGCGTCGGTCACGATCTGCTCGATCTCGGCCGGCGACTGCGCGCTGTCCACTACCAGCTCGCGTGGCGCGTACTGCACGCCGATCTTGACCTCCACTGTGCCTCCTCAACTGGGGCGAAAGAACCGCCCTGCGAAGGCTATCCGATCACGGGGCCGGCGGTCAGGCTGACTCACCTTGCAGCGGGAAGCTCGCGATGCCCCGCCACGACAGCGCGGCCACCAACGCCTCGGCCTCGGCCTTCGGCACCTGGCGGCCGCCGGCCAGCCAGAACTGCGCGGCCGTCTCCGCCGCGCCGACCAGCCCGGAGGCGAGCAGTTCGGCGTGCGCCCGGCTCACCCCGGTGTCGGAGATGATGGTGTCGGTGATCGCCGCGATGCAGCCCTGCTCGACACGCTCCACCCGCTGCCGCACGGCCGGGTCGTTGCGCAGATCCGACTCGAAGACGAGCCGGAACGCCTCGCTCTCGTGGTCGACGAAATCGAAGTACGCCCGTACCGACGCGCTGACCCGCTCCTTGTTGTCGCTGGTACCGCGCATCGCGTCCTGCACCTGAGCGACGATGGCGTCACAGTGCGTGTCGAGCAGCGCCAGGTAGAGATCCATCTTTCCGGGAAAATGTTGGTAGAGCACCGGCTTCGAGACCCCGGCCCGCTCGGCGATGTCGTCCATCGCGGCGGCGTGGTAGCCCTGCGCGACGAACACCTCCTGCGCCGCAGCGAGAAGCTGCTTACGACGCGCGGAGCGGGGCAGGCGGGTGGGCCGGCCAGCGGTCTGTGCACCGTTCCCCGCAGCGGTCATGGGATCCTCCGAGTTCTCCGTACGAGCCGGCATTTTCCCCCCAGACCGGGCGAGGCCCGTGACCTCGGTCGTGGAAATGGCCCGCCGCTGTAACTTATCGCCACTCTCGGCACACGGTAGCCTCAGCGGGGGCGACCAAGGAGCGCGCGGTGAGTGAAACAGGGCAACCCGGAGCCGCCACCCCGGGAGAGCACGGTGACGGAGCGGGTCAGCACGACGACCCGAGCCGTGCCGTCAGTGGGTGGGCGCCTCCGGCGGGTGGGTGGCCCCGAGCCGCCGACCGCGAGGACGCCCGGGATGAGGCGCCGCGCTGGCAGCCCGACCCCGCGTCGGGCTGGCGGACCTCCTCGACACGGCACGGCGATCTGCCATCGCCGCTGGTCGGGCGGTCGGGCGACCCCGAGTCGCCGGCCCGCACCAACGGCCACCACGTCAACGGCGCGCACCACCCGGACGACGTCAACGGCGTTCACCACCCCGGTCTCGAACCGCCCGCGGGACGCACCACGCCGGTGAGCGCCCCGCCCGGGCTGACCGCCGAGGGTCGCCCCGGGGCCGCCAGCGACCGGCTCGTGGTGCCCGCCCAACGTCCCGCACCGCCGACGGAGCAGGGTGCCGTCGAGCCCGACCCGGGCCCCGCCCCACACTCCACCGTCGATCCGGCCGCCGCGCACCGTGCCCGCTGGGCCGAGCCCGGGTTGCCCACCTCGGCCCCGCCGGCCGTCCAGGTGCCGCCCGTCGGCACCGCGGCGTCGGGTTTCGAGGTGCCGCCCGGTTTCCACGCACCGACCGGCGAGCGGCTGGCCGCCGACGAGAGTCCGACCGCGCCACGCGACTGGCGGGACCCGCTCGCACCCGAGCCCGCGGCGACCTCGGGACGCACCCCGGGCCCGGCCGCGTCCGCCGACGAGGGCGAACCCGGTCGCGCTGCCGAGGGTGCCCGGCCGGCAGAGACGCATCGCGCCGGGGACGCGCACCGTCCCGGCGAAACGCACCGGGCCGGGGAGTCGTCGGCCATCGAGCCCGACTGGTCGGGGCCGAGCTGGAACCGCCCGAGCTGGGGTGGCGGGTGGGCCCCGCCCTGGTCCCGCCAGGACGACGAGCCGGCTGGCCCGACAGCACGGGACGAATCGGCACCGGACTGGGTCGGCGAACCCCACCAGCCGTACGAGCCGGTGCGCGCCGAGGTGCCCCGCCCGTACGAGCCGGTGCGCGCCGATCCGCCCCGGGCGTACGAACCCGGCCGGGGCGAATCCGAGTCCACCCCGGAACGCCCCGCAAAACCGACCAGTGCACCACCCGCTGAGCGTCCGTCGTGGGCGGGTGGTGCGACGCCGACCAGTGGTCCGCCGGCTGACCGTCCGTCGTGGGCGGGTGGTGCGACGCCGACCAGTGGCCCGCCCGCCGACCGTCCGTCCTGGGCGGGGTCCGGGGCGACCGGCGGACCCCGGCCCGACCGTCCGTCCTGGGCTGGCGGCGCCGATCCCGACCCCACCAGCGCATCGCCCGCACGGCCCTCCTGGGCCGGGGGGTCCGATCCGACGCCGACCAGCGTGCCGCCGGTGCGGCCGTCCTGGGCCGGCGGGTCCGAGGCGGCGACCAGTGTGCCGCCGGTACGACCGTCCTGGGCCGGCGGGTCCGAACCACCCGCGACCAGCGCGGCGTCGACGCGACCGTCCTGGGCCGCCGGTGCCGATCCGGCACCGGCCAGCTCCCCGCCGACGCGGCCCTCGTGGGCCTCCAGCCCGGCGTCGGCCGACCCGCCCGAACCGGCCGAGGCGATACCTCCGGCACCCGCCGGCCCGCCTCCGGCTCCGGCCGGGCCACCTCCCACGCTGACCGACACGCCACCGGCTCCGGCAGGCCCCTCGCTGGTCGCCGAGCGCTCGTCCTGGACCGGCGGTTCGCCGACTGCGAGCAGTTCCCGGGCCGAGCGGCCGGACTGGTCCGAGGGCCGGCTCCCGGCCACCCCGGTAGAACGCCCGTCATGGCCGGCCAGCCGGGCGGCCAGCGCCGGCCGGGGCGATGGAGGCGAGACGCCCGGCCGGTCCCGGCCCGACGTCCGACCGACCGCACCGTTCCGGCTCCGGCCGGCGACACCCGAGCCCGGTCCGTCACCCGTCGAGCCGCCCCCACCGGCCGCGCCGGTCAACGGCTTGCCATCGACTGACGCCACCGCAGCGGTCCCGCCCACCGCCACCAAGGGTTCCGGCCGCCGCGATCAGCCCGCACCGGCGTCCGCCTCCGCCTACGCGGCGCGCCGATCCGCACCCGACCCGACGTCGCCGGCCGACGATGGCCGGCCGTCGGCTGCGAGCGCGGTGGTGCTGCCGCAGCGCGTCCCCGCGGAACCGGACGTGCCCGTCGTGCCGGAGCCGCCAGCCGTGGAGCCACCCGCCGAAACCCCGGAACTCGCCCGCATCGCCACTCACCTGCGCCGGGACGACGAGCCAGCCCCCCTGCGCGAGCGCCCCGAGGGGTTCGATGTCAACGCCATCCTGGACGCCGTCCGGGAGGTGGCCGGTGTCCGCGACGCGGCCCTGCGCCGTACGCCGGCGGGAGCGCACAGTCTGCGACTGGACCTGGCCGACGGTGCCGACCCGGCCGAGGTGAGCCGGCAGGTGGCCCGACTGCTCCAGGAGCGGATGGGGTTGGCCGCGGCCCCGCAGAACGTGCCCGGCCTGCCCAGCACGCCACCTCCACCGGTTCGCCGTCGCGCGGCCGAGCCCGCCGAGCGGCGTACCCCGGAGACGCGAAACGCGGCTTCGCGCGATCCCGGGGAGGTTCGGTCGGCCGAGTCGCCGACGGTCGCCCGCCCGTCCGGCGGTCGGGTCGAGTCCCCGCCGGCCGGCCCGGAGCAGCGGACCGGCACGGACCCGACGCGCCGCCGCCGATCGAACGCTCCGCACCGGGGGCGCGCCACGGTGGAGGAGCCCGGGTCGGTCTCGTCCGCGCCGACCGGCGCCGCGACCGGTAGCCCGGCGACGCTGGGCACGTCGTACTCCGGTGGTCAGGTGACCACGACGGAGTCGGCGCCGTCCCGGCCGCTGGAGACCGGCGGCACGCCGGGGCCCCGAGTGGTGATCGACCACGTGCAGGTCAGCACCTTCGGCCTGGACACGAACGTGGAGGTCCGGCTGCTGGCCGGGGGCGACAGCGCCTCCGGGTACGCCACCGGGCCGGCGGTGGACGGCTACGTGTTGCGGCTCTGCGCGGTGGCGGCGGCGGCCGCGGTGGACGAGTTGCTGCGCGGTGCCGAGAACGCCGAGCGGGGGCGCTGTTTCGTCGAACACGCGGCCGTGGTGCCGTTCGGCAATTGCGAGGTGGCCACCGTGGTGGCGCTGCTGGTCTGCGAGGGCTGGGTCGAGCAGCTCGCCGGGTCGGCCCTGGTCGCGGGTGATCCGCGTCAGGCGGTGGTCCGGGCGACGCTGGCGGCGGTCAACCGTCGGCTGGAGGCGCTGCTGTCCTGAGTGGTTCGAGGCAGACTGGAGCAATGAGACGCGCCACCCTCTGGCCGGACCACCTGCTCCCCGACGACCGCGTTCCACCGCCCTGGCCGGGCCGGGAAGTCCGCCTCGACGGCCGGGCCACGTACGTCCGGGACACCCCGGCCACCGCCGCCGGGGCGGAGCCGGCGCTGTACGTGCACGGGTTGGGCGGGTCGTCGCAGAACTGGACCGACCTGGCCGGGCTGCTCGCCGACCGGCTGGACGGTCAGGCCATCGACCTGCCCGGCTTCGGCCGTAGCGAGCCAGGCCCGAGCTACACGATTCCGGCCTTCGCGGATCTGGTCGTCCGCTGGATCGAGCATTCCGGTCGAGGGCCGGTGCACCTGTTCGGCAACTCGCTGGGTGGCGCGGTCGCGGTCCAGGTCGCCGGGCTCCGGCCGGATCTGGTCCGCACCCTCACCCTGATCTCCCCGGCGCTGCCGTTCCTGGATTTCCGGCGCTCGTTGCAGGGGCGGATGCTGCCGGTGCTCGCCATTCCCCGAGGTGAGCGGCTGGTCGCCCGGCACCTCACCCAGCTTGCTCCCGAGGTGATGGCCCAGCAGGTGCTGGAGGCGTGCGTCGCCGACCTCAGCCGGATCTGCGATCAGCGCCGGGCCGAGGCGCTGGAGGAGATCCGGGTGCGGTACGAGGCCGAGCACTACGCCGCCGCGTACGTCCGGACGTTCCGTGGGCTGGTCTCCAGCTTCCTGCGGGCGTACCTGCCCGGGCCGGGGTCGCTGTGGCGCCTCGCCGAGGCGGTACGCGCACCGACCCTGGTGGTGGGCGGTCTGCAGGACCGTCTGGTCGACGTGCGGGTCGCGCCGCAGACCGCCCGGGTCATTCCGGACAGCCGATTGATGATGCTCAAGGGCGTCGGCCATGTGGCGCAGTTGGAGGTTCCCCGGCTGGTTGCCCGCGCGGTGGTCGGCCTGCTCGCCGAAACGGAGGACGCCGCGGGGCGGTCTGATCTGGCAGGCTGACCTGGATGCCCAGCTCAGCCCGCCATCCTGCTCGCCGTCGGCGACGTTTCGCCCTTTTCGCGCAACTGGTGGCGGTGGTGGTGGCCGTCGGCGCGGCGGTGACAGTGATTGCCGAGGGGCCGGGTGGGCATCCCGGAGCTGACCGGTTGGCCGCCGAGGAGATCGGCGCGCCGCCGCTGGTGGCCGGGCCGCTGCCGCCCGACCCTTCGCCCTCTGCCGCGGTTCCGTCCAGCCCGCCCCCGGTGTTGCGGGTGCCCGGCGCGGTTCCGAGCGCCGGCACGGGCGGGTTCGGGTACGACGCCCGTTCCGGCCCGGTGCTGGGCCGGGCGGGTGAGCTGCGGCGTTACCGGGTCGCGGTGGAGTCGGGCAGTGCCGAGGACGTCACCGAGTTCGCCCAGGCGGTTGAGGTGGCGCTCGCAGGGCCGGGCAGTTGGGTCGACAGCGGCAGGTTGCGGCTGCAGCAGGTGCCGGGGGCTGCGCCTCGGGCCTTCACCGTCTACCTGGCCACCGCCCGCACCGCGGGTCGGATGTGCGCAAAGGGTGGGGTGGACATCCGGATCAACGGTCGTCCGTACACGTCCTGTCGGGCGCCCGGCCAGGTGATCATCAACCTGGATCGGTGGCGGTTGTCAGTGCCGCACTTCGTCTCGGCCGGCGTGCCGTTGGCGGTCTACCGGACGTACGTGGTCAACCACGAGGTGGGTCACCAGCTCGGGCATCGGCACGAGCGCTGCCCCGGCGCGGGCCGGCCGGCGCCGGTGATGATGCAGCAGACGCTCTTCCTCAACGGCTGCCGGGTCAACCCGTGGCCGTACCTGAACGGGCGTCGATACACCGGTCCCGCCCTGTGAGTTGATCGGCCTGACACGCCGACCATTGACCCCTCCATCAGGCGTCTTGCGGCAATAGCGATAAAAACGGAGAAATGCCCGAATAATCTGGCAGGCTTGATCGTATGACGCCGTCGTCCCCTTACGGCCCGCCCCGGCCGCCCGAGCCCCGGTCGGCGTTGCGGGGCGTGCGTCCCGCGTTCGTCCGGATGCACCGGCGTCGTCGTCGCAGCATGCTGCTCGGCCTGCTCGTGCTCGCGGCCGCCATCGGGGTGACGGTGAGCCGGGGCGACGAGCCGTCGGTCGAGCCTCCGGCCACCACGCAGGGCGGCATGGGCCACGGAGGTGGGGTGGCCGCGCACCCGGCGCCCACCGGCTATCCGTCAGTCGGAGCGGGACGCTTCACGGCAGCCGACGGTGAGACACCAGTGCACGGCACGGACGGGCCGCTGCACCGGTACCGGGTCGTCGTCGAACGCGGTGCCGGCCAGGACGCCGACGTGTTCGCCGCCAGGGTGGACGAGGTGCTGGCCGACCCGCGCAGTTGGATCGCGTCCGATGAGCTGCGGGTGCAACGGGTGGCCGACGCCGGGGCCGCCGACTTCACCATCTACCTGGCCACCCCGGTCACGTCCGAGCGGATGTGCGCCGAGGGTGGGTTGACCACCGAGCGCTACACCTCCTGTCGCCTGCCCGGTCAGGTCATCATCAACCTGGCCCGCTGGATGGAGGCGGTCCCCGACTACGGCGCATCGCTGGACACCTACCGGACCTACGTCATCAACCACGAGGTGGGCCACGAGTTCGGCGAGGAGCACGAGGCGTGCCCCGGCCCGGGGGAGCCCGCCCCGGTGATGCAGCAACAGACGTACGGGCTGGAGGGCTGCGTCGCCAACGCCTGGCCGTACCTCGACGGGCGTCGCTACGCGGGGGACATCGTCCCCTGATCTGCCGGCTCGTCGGTTATTCCCGCTCCCGCATACCGGACCACGTGTCGTCCCTCATGGCCGAGGGGGCCTCCCGCGAGCAACAATGGCGCGGTTCACACCGCCGATCCCGGGGAGTCCACCGTGTCGTTGCCCCCGCTCGTCGAGCCCGCCGCCGAGCTGACCGTAGACGAGATCCGCCGCTACTCACGTCACTTGATCATTCCGGACGTCGGGGTGACCGGCCAGAAGCGGCTGAAGAACGCCCGGGTGCTCTGTGTCGGTGCCGGTGGCCTCGGGTCGCCCGCCCTGTTGTACCTCGCCGCGGCCGGGGTCGGCACGCTCGGCATCATCGACTTCGACACCGTTGACGAGTCGAACCTCCAGCGCCAGGTCATCCACGGCGTCTCCGACATCGGCCGGTCCAAGGCCGAGTCCGCCGCCGCGTCGATCCGCGAGATCAACCCCCTGGTCAATGTGGAGATCCACAACACCGCGCTGGACCGCGAGAACGTCCGCGAGATCTTCGCCCAGTACGACCTGATCGTCGACGGCACCGACAACTTCGCCACCCGCTACATGGTGAACGACGCGGCGGTGCTGCTGGGTAAGCCGTACGTCTGGGGCTCGATCTACCGCTTCGACGGCCAGGCGTCGGTGTTCTGGGCCGAGCACGGCCCCTGCTACCGCTGCCTCTACCCGGAGCCGCCGCCGCCCGGCATGGTCCCCTCCTGCGCCGAGGGTGGCGTGCTCGGGGTGCTCTGCGCGTCGATCGGTTCGATCCAGGTGAACGAGGCGATCAAGCTGCTCACCGGAATCGGTGAGCCGCTGGTCGGCCGCCTGATGGTCTACGACGCCCTGGAGATGGAATACCGCAAGATCAAGGTCCGCAAGGACCCGAACTGCGTGCTCTGCGGCGACAACCCGACGGTCACCGACCTGCTGGAAGACTACGAGGACTTCTGCGGCGCGGTCTCCGAGGAGGCCCAGGAGGCGACGCTCGACTCGACCATCACCGCCCTGGAGCTCAAGGAGTGGCAGGACGCCGGCAAGGACATCTTCCTCGTTGACGTACGCGAGCCGGCCGAGTACGAGATCGTCCAGATCCCCGGCGCCACCCTGATCCCCAAGGGCGACATCATCTCCGGTGAGGCCCTCGCGAAGCTGCCGCAGGACCGGCAGATCGTGCTGCACTGCAAGTCCGGCGTCCGCTCGGCGGAGGCGCTCGCCGCGCTCAAGGCAGCCGGATTCAAGGATGCTGTGCACGTGCAGGGCGGCGTGCTCTCCTGGATCAAGCAGATCGACCCGTCGCTGCCCGCGTACTGACCGATCGAGCCGGGGTGGCCCACGTGGCCGCCCCGGCAAATCGACGCAGATGACGCCGAGCGGCCGTCCGGCCAGAGCGACGCAGCCATTCCGGGCTGGCCGATTCTCCGAGGCGGCATCGCGTCTGCGCAGGTAGCGTCTCCGCCGTGGTCGACTTGGAAGCCGCGATCGGGTTCGTCGTGGCGCACGGGGATGCGGTGGAACGTGCCCGCCTCTCCTGGCTCCGCAACGGCACCGCCGTGCCCGTCGAGTTGCTGGAGACGGCCGAGGTCGGCCAGTCACCGGACGGCGGTTGGCCGGCCACCTGGGGCGGCGAGGTCGCCTCGATCGACGCCACCTGCTTCCGGCTCGTCGAGTTGGACGACCTGGGCGGGCTCGGTCGTCCCGCCGCCCGCCGCGCCCTGGACTGGCTGGCGTCCCGGCAGCAGGCCGACGGCGGTTGGGAAGAGGACGCGTCGCTGGCCGACTCGGCACCGGAGTGGGCCCGTCCCGGCGACCCGGAGGCCGGGTTCCTCGTGTCGGCCAACGCCGGCTTCTGGCTCACCGTCGCCGGCCTGGACGCCCGGGCCTCGGGTCCGCTCGACCATCGGGTTGGTGGGGCGTACGCCGGGGTGGTGCAGGCGGCGGCCCACTCGCTGGCCGCGCGGCTGCGCCCGGACGGTAGCTGGCCGTCGTATCTCGCCGCCGGCTGGCTGAGCGCGGCCGTGCTGCACCGGCAGGAGATGTTCCAGGAGTCCGCCCGGATCCAGGTGGTGCTCGCCGAGCGGATGCCGAAGATGTCCCCCGGGGACGTGGCGTGGCTGGCGGCCACGTTGCGCCGCGCCGGCGTCGACCCACAGGACTGGATCATGGTGCGGGCGCTGCGCCGGTTGACCGAGACCCAGCGCAGCGACGGCGGCTGGGAGAGCGACGACGGCCACCAGTTCGACGTGCACGCCACGCTGGCCGCGATCCGCGCCGCCCGCCCCAAGCCCTCCAACTAGCCCTCAACCCCGCGGCGATCTTGCGGTTTCGGTTGCCGGTTCACGTGGAATGCCCCTTATGCCGGGGCAGTAAGTGCAAGATCGCGGGAGGGGTAGGGCCTCACCGCACGTGTCCGTCGCCGGTGACGACGTACTTGGTGCTGGTCAGCTCGGGCAGGCCCATCGGACCGCGAGCGTGCAGCTTCTGGGTGGAGATGCCGATCTCCGCACCGAAGCCGAACTCGCCCCCGTCGGTGAACCGGGTCGAAGCGTTCACCATCACCGCCGCCGCGTCCACCCTCGCGACGAAGTCGCGGGCCGCGCTCGCCGAGTCGGTGACGATCGCCTCGGTGTGCCCGGTGCCGAAGCGGCGGATGTGCGCGACCGCCGCGTCCAGCGAGTCGACCACCGCCACCGAGATGTCGGCGGAGAGGTACTCGGTGGCGTAGTCCTCCTCGGTCGCCGGGACCACGGCGGCGGAGTGGGCGGCCACCTCGGGTGAGCCGTGCACTGTCACCCCCGCCTCGGCGAACGCGGCCAGCACCGGCGGCAGGAACGCGTCGGCAATGCCCGCGTGAACCAGCAGCGACTCGGCGGTGTTGCAGGTGGACAGGCGTTGCGTCTTGGCGTTCAGCGTCACCGCGACGGCCTTCGCCAGGTCGGCGGCGGCGTCGACGTAGACGTGGCAGTTGCCCACCCCGGTCTCGATCACCGGCACTGTCGACTCCTCGACCACGGTGCGGATCAGCGACGCGCCGCCGCGCGGAATGAGCACGTCGACGAGACCCCGGGCGCGCATCAGCTCCTTGACCGAGTCACGGGAGCTGGCGTCGAGCAACTGCACCGCGTCGGCGGGCAGACCGGCCCCGGCGACCGCGTCGCGCAGCACCGCTACCAGCGCGGCGTTCGAGTGCGCGGCCGACGACGACCCGCGCAGCAGCGCCGCATTGCCGGACTTGAGGCAGATCCCCGCAGCGTCCACCGTCACGTTGGGCCGCGCCTCGTAGATGATGCCGACCACCCCGAACGGCACCCGGATCTGGCGCAGCTCCAGGCCGTTGGGCAGGGTGGACCCGCGGACCACCTCGCCGACCGGGTCGGGCAACGCGGCCATCTCACGCAGCGCGTCGGCGATGCCGGCCACCCGACCCGCGTCGAGCGCGAGCCGGTCCAGCACGGCCGCGCTCAGCCCGGCCTCCCGGCCGGCCGCCAGGTCCGTCTCGTTCGCGGTCAGGATCTCCGGGGTACGCGCCACCAGCGCGTCGGCCATCGCCACCAGCGCGGCGTCCTTGACCGTACGCGTGGCCACGGCCAGCTCCGCGGCGGCGTCCCTCGCCCGTCGCGCCTGCTCGGTCACGCTCATGCCGGCACTCCGCTGCGCTGCGTGCCGCCCTGAGGCACCACCGCGCTGATTCGATGATTCGCTCGCTGACGCTCACTCATTGTCGACTCCTTAGAGCAGCACCAGGTCGTCGCGGTGGACGACCTCTCGTTCGTACGCCGGGCCGAGCGCCGCGGCGAGTTCGGACGTGGAGCGGCCGAGCAGCCCGGGTAGCTCCACCGCGTCGTAGTTGACCAGTCCTCGGGCGACCGATGCGCCGGCGGTGTCCACCAGGTCCACCGGGTCGCCGGCCGTGAACGTGCCGTCCACGGCGGTGATGCCGGCCGGGAGCAGGGACTTGCGCCGCCCGACGACGGCGGCCACCGCGCCCGGGTCGAGGTGCAGCCGCCCCCGGGGTGAGGTGGCGTGGGCCAGCCAGAACAGCCGGGCCGTCGGGCGTCGCCGCTGCGGGTGGAAGAGCGTGCCGACCGGTTCGCCGGCCAGCGCCGGCGTGGCCAGGTCGGCGGCGGTGAGCACCACCGGGATGCCGAAGCCGGTGGCGATCCGGGCGGCCTCGACCTTGGTCACCATGCCACCGGTGCCGACACCGGACCGGCCGGCCCCGCCGATGGTGATGCCGGCGAGGTCCGTGTCGTCGCGCACCTCGGCGATCCGGGTCGAGCGCGGGTTGGTGGGGTCACCGGTCCAGAGCGCGTCCACGTCGGAGAGGAGCACCAGCAGGTCGGCGTGCACCAGCGCGGCCACCAGGGCGGCCAGCCGATCGTTGTCGCCGAACCGGATCTCCTGGGTGGCCACCGTGTCGTTCTCGTTGACGATCGGCACCGCCCGCAGGTCGAGCAGCTTGCGCAGCGTCCGGTACGCGTTGCGGTAGTGCACTCGCCGGGTCACGTCGTCGACGGTGAGCAGCACCTGCCCGACGGTGCGGCCGTGCCGGGCGAAGCTGGCCGCGTACCGGCCGATCAGTAGCCCCTGCCCGACGCTGGCGGCGGCCTGCTGTGTGGCCAGGTCGCGCGGGCGTCGGGACAGCCCGAGCGGGGCGAGCCCGGCGGCGATGGCGCCGGAGGAGACCAGCACCACCTCGCGGCCTTCGGCGGTGAGTCGACCGAGGGTGTCGACCAGCGTGTCGACGCGCTCGTCGGCCAACCCGCCGGTGGCGGTGGTCAACGAGGAGGATCCGATCTTGACGACGACCCGCCGGGCCGTCGTGACTGCGTCGCGCACCCGACCATTCTGCGTGGTCACGGCCGCACCGCCCGGCGGCGTTCCCATATGGTGGCGGATTGTGACTCCAGACGAGTACGTCGAGGCGGTGCTCGACCTGGTCGAGCGGATCCCGGAGGGCCGGGTCATGTCGTACGGCGGGGTGGCCGATGCGCTGTCCGAGCGCTCGGGGCGTGCCTCGGCCCGGTTGGTCGGCAACATCATGGCCCGGCACGGGGCCTCGGTGCCGTGGCATCGAGTGGTGACCGCGAGCGGTCGACTGCCGCCGGGGCACGAGCGGGAGGCCCGGGCCCGACTGCGGGCCGAGGGAGTGCCGCTGCGCGGCGAGGGAGTGGACATCGCGGCGGCGGGCTGGTCGCCGGACGACGGGTCGTGACCCCAGGGCGGGCGTGAACGGCGACGGCCGGGACGTGCCACACCGACGGTGCCCCGCCCCCGGCAGGGGACGAGGCACCGTGCGGTCGTTCAGAGTGGCAGTGGGGATCGCACCTCGTTGTCGGTCCGTTTCAGGTCCGGCCACCAGCGGTCCTGCGCGTCGCAGTGAACGACGAGGAACCTCCGGGTGATCGCGTCGGGTCCCGGCCGGCCAGGCACCAACTGGACGAACGTGTAGCGGCGCGATTCACCGACCGGCACACCGGGTAGCAGGCACGACGGTTGATTGGCCTGCGACGCCGGGTCCCTGTCGCATCGGGACCAGTCTCCGCCGGTCCGCTCGCCGCCCTCGATGGAGTGGAACCCCACCTGGGCTGCGTCGACCGGCCCGGCGTTGGTGACGGTGAAGACAGTGGTGAGTTCGCGTCGGGTGTCCGCCCCCGGAACGTCGACGAGCTTGTGGGTCATGGTCATCCGTAGGTCGGTGAGCCGGGGGTCCCCGCCGAACGTGGTGGGGCCGTCCGTCTGGCTGAACCGCTGCCCGTTCCACCGGTACGTCCGCACCTGCTCCCGCCGCAGGTACTCAGGGGTGCCACAGCACGGCACGATGTCGGCCACCCGCACCTCGACCGACCCGGCCGCGGTGATCTCCACCGAGCGAATGTCCTCGAACCCGTCGCCGGTCCGGACCACTCGGCCCACCGTCACGATGCGGCCGTCGCGGGCCCGGTCGAAGGTCACCACCTGTTTCGCCGACGCCTCGCCGTACCGGCAGGCGACGATGGCGATGGTTTCGACGGCGCCGTCCCCGTCGACGTCACCGTGCTCGAACTCGTCGTCGGTCAACTCCGGCACGTAGACCGTCTTCGTGTCGGTCTGCAGCCGCACCTTCGAGGTGGTGCAGCCGCCCTCCATCTCGCCCGGCTGCCAGCTCGGCAGGTCGACCCGGGTGGCGAGCAGTTGGGCCCGACTGATCCGCCCGTCCGGGGCGGCCGGGGCATTGGCGCTCGGTGTCGGCGTCGGCGATCCGGTCGGTGGTGGCGTGGGCGGTGTCGAGGTCGACGGGGCGGTGGGCTGGACGGACTCCGCCGGCACCGGCCTGTTCTGGTCACCGCGCAGTGCGGCGTTGGCGACGACGGGGGCCACCACCAGAACGACCGCCGCGGCAGCCACGGCCACCGCCGTCATCCGCCGGCGTCGGCGCAGGAGGTGCCGGGCCTGGTCGGGGCCGGGGCCGGCGACCTTGGTGACCACGTCATTGCGATACGCGGTGAACCGCTCGCGCAGTCGCGGGTCGAGGTCAGACATCGCACACCCCCTCGGTGTTCTCGTCCAGCAGCCCGGCCAGGGTGGTCCGGCCCCGGTGCAACCAGGACTTCACGGTGCCCTCGGCCACCCCTTCCTGAGCGGCGATCTGACTGACGGAGAGGTCGGCCAGGTAGTGCAGGACGACCGCTCGGCGATGGTTGGCGGGTAGCTGCGCCAGCGCCGCGTCGATCGCCACCCGGTCGGGGGTCGGACCGGCCACCTCCGCCTCGGTGCGTCGTTGCCGCAGCAGATGGTTGCGGGCGGTACGCAGGCGTCGCCAGCGGCTCCGGGCCAGGTTCCAGGCGACCTGCCGGACCCAGGCCACCGGGTCGTCGTACCGGACCAGCCGGTCCCAGCGGGCCAGCGCTCGGTAGAACGCCTCCTGGGCCAGGTCCTGCGCATGCCCCAGGTCCCCGGTGTACGCACACAGTTGTGCGGTCACGCTGCCGAAATGCGCGTGGTAGAAGTCGTCGAAGGTAATCGTCGCCGCGACCACTCCACCGGCCGTCCGTGCCGCCGGTGGCTCATTGGCGCGGGCTCCCATCGTTGCTGCCACTGCCCCTCCCCGTCGCCGCCAGGCTGGTCTGCCCTGGGCACCCGGTAACACTCCGACACAGTGACGGCGGTTGCGGTCCTGCACTGCCGCCAACCTGACTGTTCGGCTGTGCGCACCAGGGCCGGCAGGTTGGTCAGCCTTCGACATAACGTGAGTAACATTCGGGCCCATGAAAACGCCGCCGGGCGCCGGCTCGTCAGCCACCGGCTCGCTGCCCCGATCGGTGCACGCCGGCTACGCGCTCGGTTCCCTGGCGACCGGAGCGTTCGGCACCGTGCCCGGTCTGCTGCTGCTGCCGTACCTGACCGACACCCTGGGCGTGGCCGCCGGGCTGGCCGCCCTGCTGGTGTTGCTGCCCAAGGCCTGGGACGTGCTGGTCAACCCGGTCGCCGGGCGGATCTCCGACCGCACCCGGTCGCGGTGGGGCGCCCGCCGGCCGTACCTGGTCGTCGCCGGCCTCGCGCTCGCCGTCCTGTTCGCGTCGATCTTCGCCGCGCCCTTCGGTAACGGTCCGGGCGCCGCGGCGTACGTGGCGTTCGCGTTCCTCGCCGCCGCCACCGCGTTCGCCTTCTTCCAGGTGCCGTACGTGGCCATGCCGGCGGAGCTGACCGACGACTACGCCGAGCGCACCCGGTTGATGACCTGGCGGATCGCGGTGCTGGCGCTGGCCATCCTGGTCTCCGGCGCGGTCGCGCCGCTGGTGGTGAGCGCCGGTGGTGACGGAGTGGCCGGGCACCGCTGGATGGGCCTGTTCGTGGCGGTGCTGATCGCCCTCGGCGCCCTCGGCGCGTTCCTGGGCACCCGGTCCGCGCCGACCGGCACGGTGGGCGAGAGCGAGCCGACGCTGCGCGCCCAGCTCGCCGTGGCCGGTGCCAACCGCCCGTTCCGGGCACTGCTGATCTGCTTCGTGGTGCAGTCCGCCGGGGTGGCGACGATCCTGGCCGGGGTCAACTACTTCGCCGGGCAGATCCTGCGCGACGAGGAGAGCGGGCCGACCCTGCTCTTCGTCTGCTTCGTCGGGCCGGCGCTGCTGGTGATGCCGATCTGGACCCGGATCGGTGCCCGACTGGGCAAGCGGACCGCACTGGTGGTCGCCTCGCTGATCCTGGCCGTCGGTGCGTTCGCCCTGGTCGCCGCGCCGGTGCTGCCGCCGGTCGCCGTCTATCTCGTGGTCGCGTTGATCGGCGTGGGGTACGCCGGGCAGCAGGTCTTCGCGCTGGCGATGTTGCCGGACTGCATCGCGCACGAGACGGCGCGCACCGGTCGACGGCAGGCGGGCGTCTTCACCGGGCTGTGGACCGCCGGGGAGACCTTCGGCCTGGCGCTCGGCCCGGGCATCTACGGACTGGTGCTCCAGCTCTCCGGCTACGTGTCCTCCGACACCGGCTCGGCGGCGGCCCAGTCCGACACGGCGAGGCTGGGCGTGCTCCTCGGCTTCACGCTCATCCCGGCCCTGCTGATCGCCCCTCCGATCCTCCTGCTCCGCCAGTACACCCTCACCGCCCACAGCGACCTGGTCGATCACGGAGTTGTGTTGGGGGACGAAAGCCGTTGACCGTCACGAGAAGGGCACCGTAACTCGATGATCGACGAGAACAGGGTTGAGGCTGGAGCGCTTTCCGCTACCGGGGTTCCGGCGGAACGGGTTCTGGAAGAGGTACGGAAGCTGCGGGCGAGTGACGCGCCCACCCATGGGGGACGGCTGTTCGCGTACGTCTACGACCCGGCGGTGTCCGGGCTGGACGAGCTGGCCGCCGCCGCCCACCGGGAGAGCGCGCACGTCAACGGGTTGGACCCGACCGCGTTCCCGTCCCTGCTGGCCATGGAGAACGCGCTTGTCGGCGCCGCCGGCCGGGTGCTGGGCGCCGGCCCCGGGACCACCGCCCCGGACGTCGTCGGCAGCGTCACCAGCGGCGGCACCGAGTCACTGATCCTCGCCGTCAAGACAGCCCGGGACGCCCACCCGGAGATCGCCGCACCCCGGATCGTGGTGCCGTCGAGCGCGCACGCGGCATTCGCCAAGGCGGCGCACTACCTGCGGGTGGCGCTGGACGTCGTGCCCGTCTCCCCGGAGACGCTGCGTCCCGACCCGGCCGCGATGGCCGCCGCGATCCGCCCGGAGACGGTGCTCATCGCCTGCTCCGCGCCGTCGTACGCGCACGGGGTGGTGGACCCGGTCACGCAGATCGCGGCCGCCGCGGCCGAGGCCGGGGTGCGCTGCCACGTGGACGCCTGCTTCGGCGGCTGGACCCTGCCGTACCTGCGTCGGCTCGGGGAGCCGGTGCCGCCGTTCGACTTCGCGGTGCCCGGGGTCACCTCCATCTCGGTCGACCTGCACAAGTACGCGTACGCGCCGAAGGGGGTGTCCGTGCTGCTGCACCGCGACGCGGCGCTGCGCGCCCCGCAGTACTTCGCGTACGCCGACTGGCCCGGCTACACCATGATCAACCCAGTGATCGCCTCCACCCGCTCGGGTGGCCCGATCGCCGCCGCGTACGCCACGTTGCGGCACCTCGGCGACGAGGGTTACCTGCGGCTGACCGCCATCACCCGGGATGCGGTGACCGGGCTGGCCGACGCGGTCCGCGCCGTCGACGGGCTGCGGCTGATGGCCGAGCCGGAGTCGACAGTCGTCTGCTTCACCGCGACCGAGGGTGGCCCCGACCTGTTCGTCCTGGTCGACGAGCTGACCGCGCGGGGCTGGCACACCCAACCCCAGCTGTCGTACGACGGCCTGCCCGCCAGCGTGCACCTCACGGTGACCGCCGCGGTCGCGCCCCGGGTCGCCGAGTTCGGGCCGGACCTGACCGACGCGGTGGCCGCGGCCCAGGCGGCCGGTCCGGTCGCTCTTCCACCGGAACTGACGGCGCTGGCGACGTCGCTGACCCCGGACGCGCTGACCCCGGAGCTGGTCGCGGGCCTGGCCGCCGGGCTGGGCATGGGCGGCGAGACCGATGGCGCGCCGCTGCCGGAGCGGATGGCGGTGGTGAACACGCTGCTCGACGCCGCGCCGCCGGCGCTGCGGGAGCGGCTGCTGGTCGAGTTCGTCGGGCTGCTGCAACGTCCCACCTGGTGACCGGAGCGCCGGCCGCGACGTACGCCCCCGTGGCGTACGTAGCGGCCGGCGACCGGATCCTCAGCGGTAGGTCATCCGCACCTGGTTGTCGGCGTCGTTGACGTCCAACAGGAGGTCGAATCCGGCGTCCATCGGCCAGGCACGCACGTCGGCCTTTCCCGTGCCCAACGCGATTCCCTCGGCCAACCGGAAGCTCAGGTCCAGCCGTATCTCCGCGCCCGCCGCCAGCCGACCGAGGGTGCAGATCACCGGATCGCTGGAGTCCTGGGGCTCGCCCTCGCACGGGGCCCATCCGTCGACGTCCGGACGCACCGCCGCGGGTACGCCCAGCCGCAGGTCCACGTGGGCGACCGGCTTGGTGCCCCGGTTGCGGACCCGCACCGTGGCCGTGCCCGTTCGGGAGCCGTCGTCGGCCGTGGTCAGCACGAGGTCGGTGGTGGTCACCGAGATATCCGCCGAGTGCGGATTCTGACCGAAGCTCGTCGGCCCGGAGACCTGGGCGAAGGTCTCGCCCTTCCAGCGGTAGCCCCGCCACTGCCGCTGTGACCACTCGGCGGGCCAGCCGCCCCCGGGAGCGATGTCACCGACCTGAACGCGGACCGTGCCGTCGCCCACGACATCCAGCGCGAACAGCCACTGCGGCTTGTCGATGGTGGTCGCGACCACCCGGCCGACCGTCGTCACCTTTCCTTCCTTGTCGCGGTCGAAGGCGACCACCTGCATCGGCCCGCGGGTGCCGAGCACGCACTGCACAAGCGCCACCGTCTCCACCGCGCCGTCCCCGTCGATGTCGCCGTGGTCGAGCGCCAAGAGCGAGTTCGCGCCCTCCCGGGCATCGGCGGTGAGCCGCGTCTGCGACGTCGGGCAGCCTGGTCCGGCCCGCCATGCCGGCAGGGTCACCGGCACCCCCAGCAGTTGGGACCGGCTGAACCGGCCGTCCGGCACGGGGTTGGTCGGGCTGGAACTGGTCCCGGCAGGGCTGGGGGTTGGCGTCGGCGGCGGCGTCGGCGACGCCGACACGCTCGGCGTCGGCTCGACCGGACCGGGCCGGTGGTCCGGGCCGCTCATCGCCGCGTACCCGACGGCAGACCCGCCGAACAGGGCGAGCGCCGTCGTGGCGGTGGCAGCCAGCCGACGCCGGCTGCGGCCTCGTACGGTCCGTCGAACGGCGGCGGGTCCCGGCGCCTCGACCTCCGCCAGCGCGGTACGGCGGTAGCGGGCGAACTCTTCGGCGAAGTCAAGGGTCTCCTGCTCAGACATCCCGCACCTCCTCATTGGTGTCGCGTAGGTGGGTGGCGAGTGCGGTTCGGCCCCGGTGCAGCCAGGACTTGACCGTCCCTTCGGCGACCTGTTCCTGAGCGGCGATCTCCGCGATCGTCAGGTCGGCGAGGTAGTGCAGTACGACGGCCCGCCGCTGCTTCGGCGGCAACTTCGCCAACGCGGCGTCGACGGCGACCCGGTCCGGGCTCGGCTCCGCAACGTGTGTCTCCCGCTGCCGCAGCAGCCACAGCTGGGCGGTCCGCAGCCGCCGCCAGCGGTTGTGGCCGAGATTCCAGGCGACCTTACGGACCCAGGCCAGGGGGTCCTGGTATCCGGCGAGCCGGTCCCAGCGGGCGTACGCACGACAGAACGCCTCCTGAACCAGCTCCTGCGCCTGCCCACGGTCGCCTGTGTACGCGGTCAGCTGCACCACCAGGCCGCGGAAGTGGGCGTGGTAGAAGTCGTCGAAGACCAGCTCTGCCGACGTGGAGGTTGCGGTTCCCGGTGGGTCCGGCGGGCGTCCGCCCACCCGCACTTCTCGTGTCACAAGCACTCGTCCTCCCCGTGGCGATTGCCGGCGTTGTGTTCGCCAGCACCGGTCACACAAGCGAGCGCGCCGGTAGGTTGCGCGTCAATCGCTGCCGATCCTTGTCGGCTCCGGGACAGTTGGTGGGCCGCTCGCGCCGATCACCGCCGGACCGCACAGACGCCGTCTGTGATTCACTGTCGGTGAGGAGAGGGGGCGCCGTGCAGCTGCCGGCAGTGCTCGGTGAGCCGATCCGGTTCGTGCTGAACTGGGGGCGCCGCTACTCGCTCTGGGTTTTCAACTTCGGTCTGGCCTGCTGTGCCATCGAGTTCATCGCCACCAGCATGGGTCGGCACGACTTCATCCGACTCGGCGTGATCCCGTTCGCCCACGGCCCCCGCCAGGCCGACCTGATGGTGGTCTCCGGCACGGTGACCGACAAGATGGCCCCGGCGATCAAGCGGCTCTACGACCAGATGCCCGAGCCGAAGTACGTCATCTCGTTCGGTGCCTGCTCCAACTGCGGCGGCCCCTACTGGGATTCGTACTCGGTGACCAAGGGCGTCGACCAGCTCATCCCGGTCGACGTGTACGTGCCCGGCTGCCCGCCCCGGCCGGAGGCGCTGCTGCACGGCATCCTGCGCCTGCAGGAGAAGATCGCCGCCGAGCAGTCCGGCATCGGGGGTGTGCCGCAACGGGACGTGCTGGCCGCACCGCTGGACGCCCCGCCCCGCGAGGCTGCCGCCCCACGCTCGGTCGACTCGCTCACCGCCCCACCGGTACGCCCACCCACCGCGAGCTGACGACGACGGAGACGCGCGACGGCCGACCGCCCCGGACGGAATCCGGGCGGCGGTCGGCCGCGCACCTCTCAGCTGTTGGTCGCGACGGCCAGCGTGGTCTGGGCGGTGTTGTCGCTCGGGTCGGCGTCCACGTCCCCGTACCAGAAGGCGGACACCTCCAGGGTGATGATGTCCTGCGAGTCGGCCGGGTCGGTCGGCGGGCTGATGATCACATCGAAGCTGCGCGACTCGCCTTGCATCATCCGCCGCCCAGGCACCGACGTCGTGTCCGACATCGCCGGGCCCTCTGAGGGAATCGTGTACTGGATCACCGATCCGGTCGGCAACGGGCTGGCCTTGAGGTACAGGCTGAGGTGCGGAGCGTCGCCCCGGTACCGGACGGTCACCGGAAGGCGGAGGTTGCCGCTGTTCTCCGGGTCGATGGTCGCCCGGCCCACCGCCGTGATGGCGGCGTTCGGCTGAGTGTCTTGCACGTAGAGCCGGGGATTGGTCAGCGACCCGGTCGTGGAGCGGAAACGGGCGTTGAACGACTCGCGCGCCACCAGACCGCCCTGGGCGGAGTGGACCTCGACCCAGCCCCCGCCCATCCTCATCGCGTACGTCCGTGGGTTGGTCAGTACGTCGAACTTCAGCGCCACCTGGACGGTTTCACCCGGGGCCAGCGACGATCCCCCGTCGGCCGTCAGGCCACAGCCAAACGTCCGGCGATCGTCCCCTGGAGTCAGCTCGGCGGCGTCGCAGCCGAATTCCCCAGACGGGAAGGAGCCCGGCACCGGTTCGCGCAGTCTGAGGTAGAAATAGTCGGTTTCGCTGCCGGTGTTGGTGACCGTCAGCGGGATGGCGCCACGGTAGCCGCGCTCGGTCGGCTCCAGGATCAGATTGCCCAGTGAGACCGCGGCGCTGGTGGTGTCCGCCGGAGCAGCGGTCGCCGCGCTGGCCCCGCCGATCGTCGCGGTCAGGCCGAGCAGTGCGGCGGT
The DNA here is from genome assembly GCF_900091575.1 of Micromonospora saelicesensis. GTDB lineage: Bacteria > Actinomycetota > Actinomycetes > Mycobacteriales > Micromonosporaceae > Micromonospora > Micromonospora saelicesensis. Next base: position 168,228 of record NZ_FMCR01000004.1, on the reverse strand, counting down.
GAGCAGGGTCCCCGTTTTGTGAAGCATCTGTATCTGGTCCTCCATGGTCGGCGCCCGGCGAGGGACCTGTCGCCCGCGCTTGGCAGCGACGCGATCGACCGACGTGACCGTGGTGTCCGGGCCCCCGCGCCGTGACCCAGACAGCATGATCGATGGATGCGCCGTTCGCCACCCTGTTGTGGACCCGTCGCACTAGCCTGCGCACTATGAGCAGCTCAGCGGACCAGCGGTCCACCCACATCGTCGACGTGCTCACCGAGGAGTTCGGCGCGTCAATGGCGATCGACCCGGCCGCCTTCCGCCGCAAGTTCCGCAAGATGGCGGCTTCGCCGTTCGCCTTCTACCGGGGCAGCGCCGCGCTGTTCTACGCCGACCAGCTCGGCGACTTCGCCGACGACCGGTTCTCCGACGAGCAGACCAGCCGGGTGTGGATCCACGGTGACCTGCACGCGGAGAACTTCGGCACCTACATGAACGCCTCCGGGCAGCTGGTGTTCAACGTCAACGACTTCGACGAGGCGTACGTCGGGCCGTTCACCTGGGACCTGCGCCGGCTCGCGGCCAGCGTGGCGCTGCTCGGCTACGGCAAGGCGCTCTCCGACACGGCCATCGGGGAGCTGGTGGCCGGCTTCGCCCGGTCGTACCTGACCGAGCTGCGGGCCATCGCCGCCGGCGGCGACGACGCGATCGGCTCGATCACCCTGGACAACGCCGACGGGGTGCTGCGCCGAGTGCTCCAACGGGCCCGGCTCAACACCCGCGTGGACCTGCTCGCCGCGCAGACCACCATCGACAACTACGAGCGACGCTTCTCCATCGGCGACGGGGTCTTCGAAATCGACGATGCCACCCGGGACCTGGTCAGCGCGGCCTTCCAGGACTACCTGGGCACCCTGCCAAGCGCCTCGACGCAGCTGCGCCCGGTGGCGGCGCGGATCAAGGACGTGGTGCTGCGCAAGGGGGTGGGCATCGGCTCGGCCGGGCTGCCGTCGTACAACCTGCTGCTGGAGGGGCACACCCAGGCGCTGGAGAACGACGTCGTCATCTACATGAAGCAGGCGCAGGTGCCGGCCGTGGCGCGGTACGTCACCGACGAGTCGGTCCGCGGCTACTTCCAGCACCAGGGGCACCGGACCGCCGAGTCGCAGCGGGCGTTGCAGGCGCACGCCGACCCGTGGCTGGGCTTCACCGAGCTGAACGGGGCCGGCCAACTGGTCGCCGAGGTCTCCCCGTACGCCGCCGATCTGGACTGGTCGGACGTGAACGAGCCGGAGGAGCTGACCGGGGTTCTCGTCGACCTCGGCCGGGCCGTGGCCCGGATGCACTCGGTCGCGGACGACGAATCCAGTCACGACCTGGTGGACTACTCCACCGAGGAGGCGATCGTCGCGGCGGTGGACGCCGACGAGCCGGAATTCGTCGCCCACCTGGTGGATTTCGCGCACGCGTACGGGGTGCGCGCCCGCCAGGACCATCAGCTCTTCGTCGACCTGTTCCGCAACGGTCGACTGCCGGGCATCTGATCGGGCGGGGCGTCGCTCAGGACGCGAACTCCAGCACCACCTTGATGTCGTCCGGCCCGGGGGTGTACGCGTCGGCGTACCGGTTCACCGGCACCCGGCGGGTGATCAGCGACTCGAGCCAGATCTGGTCGGCGCGGGCGAGCGCCTCCGCAGCCAAGGTCCAGTGCCGCCGGTTGGCGTTCACCGAGCCGAACACCACGTTGTTCTCCAGCACCAGCGCCCGGTTGAGCGCCCCGGCGTCGAAGTCGATGGTCCGGCCACCGCTGGACACCCCGGCCAGGCAGACGATCCCGGTCGGGGCCGCCTTGCACATGACGTCGAGGACCACAGTGGGAGCGCCGGTGCACTCGATCACCACGTCCGGTTCGAAGGGCAGATCGTTGACCGGCACCGTGTGGTAGGTGGCACCGAGCCCGGCGACCAGCTCCGGCTTCGGCCCCTCGGTGTTCCGGTCCAGCACGTGGACGGTGAGCCCACGCTGGGTGCCGAGCAACGCGGCCAGCAGACCGATCGGCCCGGCCCCGGTCACCAGGACGGTCTGCGGCTGCCACTCGGCCCGGTGCCCGATCCGCTCGATGTGGTCCCAGGCCTTCGCCACCACACTGGTCGGCTCCAGCAGCACGCCGACCTGGGCCAGCGTCGGGTCGAGCGCGACAGCGAACTGCGGCTCGACCCGCCAGCGGTCGCGGGCGAACCCGGCCAGTCCCTTGATGCCGTGTTCGGTGTACTGGCCGTTGCGGCACATGTCCCACTCGCCGACCGCGCAGTTCGGGCAGGGCACCGGATCGGGATGCCTGACGATCCCGGCCACCAGGTCGCCAGGTTGCAGGGTGCCGCTCGGGTCCTCGATCACCCGGCCCAGTGACTCGTGCCCGATGACCAGGCGGTCGGCACCCGGCGGCGCCTCGCCGTACTCCCCGGCGATGATCTCGTGGTCGGTGCCGCAGATCCCCACCGCCAGGGCCTCGACCAGGACAGAGCCCTCCTCGGCAGCCGGCTCCGGCTGATCCTCGACGAGGTTCAGCGAATTGGCGACCCCTGGTCTCACTGTCACAGCGCGCACACCCTCATCTTTCCCCGCCGAGGCGTGCGCCGCGCCCAAAGCCGGCAGATCGCTGGGCATCGGCGGCGGCCAGGTGCGGGCCCGGCCGGCACTAGGATCAGCGGCATGACTCCCGAAGAGGTCGGCGCTCGACTGGTCGCGCTGCTCGCGCCGGTCGAGGCGACCCCGTCGGTCTCCGGCGGGCAACGTTTCGCCCGGGCCACAGTCGATGTGCCTCCCGCGAGTTGGCTGACCGCGATTTCCGCGGCCCGTGACGACGCCGAGCTGGCCTGCGACTTCTTCGACTGGCTCTCCGCCGTCGACGAGTTGACCGAGGGCTTCGACGTGGTGGCGCACCTCTGGTCGACGCGACTGCGCCACGGCGTGCTGCTGCGTACCCGGTTGCCGCGCGGCGCGCCCACTGTCGCCTCGGTGGTCGACGTCTACCCCGGTGCCGCCTGGCATGAGCGGGAGACGCACGAGATGTTCGGCATCGACTTCGCCGGGCATGGTGAGCTGCTGCCGCTGCTGCTGCCGCCGGAGTTCGAGGGTCACCCGCTGCGCAAGGAGTTCGTACTGGCTTCCCGGGTGGCGAAGCCCTGGCCGGGTGCGAAGGAGCCGGGCGAGTCCGAGGCCGGCGGCGGGCGCCGACCGATCCGCCCGCCGGGCGTTCCCGCTCCGGGCGAGTGGGGGCCCACGCCAACCCCGGCCGGCGCCGGTGGGGTGGGGGAGGGCCCGCGTGGTGGCACCCCGGCCAGACCGGCCCGTGAGCGTCCGGCACGGCCCGCCCCCGGGGCCCGTCCGGCGCGTACTCCCCGGCCGGCCGGCGCCACCGACGGCCCGGCTCCGGCCGCCGAGCCCGCGCCCGGCGCAGGCTCGGCCGACCAGCCCGCGCCCGGCGCGGCCGCACCTGACAAGCCCAACGCCGGCCCGGCTGCCGAGACCGTGCCCGGCGTTGGCTCGGCCGACCAGCCCGCGCCCGGCGCGGCCGCATCAGACAAGCCCGCCGAGGGCTCGGCCGCGTCGGGTGGCGAGCCGATCGTGGACCCGCCGGGCCGCGATGGCCGGAGCGACCACGACGGGGGTACGGCCTGATGCCGCTCTGGGTGGAGTTGGTGATCCGGATCGGCGGCGTGGTGGTCGCGTTCCTCACCCTGCCGTTGCTTGTCGGCCAGGCCGAGCACAAGGTGATGGCGCACATGCAGGGCCGGCTCGGCCCGATGTACGCGGGCGGCTTCCACGGCTGGGCGCAGCTCGTGGCCGACGGGGTCAAGTTCGTGCAGAAGGAGGACATCACCCCACGCGAGGCGGACCGGGCGGTGTTCCGGTTGGCGCCGGCGGTGGCCCTGGTGCCCTACCTGCTGGTGTTGCTCGTCATTCCGCTCGGCCCGAACGACCTGGTCGGGCAACCGTTGGACATCGGCCTCTTCTTCGTGCTGGCAGTGGTCGGCGTCGGGGTGGTGGCGGTGCTGATGTCGGCGTGGGCGTCGGCCAACAAGTACAGCCTGCTGGGCGGGTTGCGCGGGGCGGCCCAGTTGCTCGGTTACGAGCTGCCGCTGGTGCTGGCCGCCGCGTCGGTGGCGATGGCGGCCGGCACGCTCAGCCTGTCGGGCATCGTCGAGGCGTGGCAGCCGTGGTGGCTGCTCTGGCAGGCACCCGCGATGATCATCTTTTTCGTCGCCGGGCTGGCCGAGATTCGTCGGCCACCGTTCGACATGCCGGTGGCCGACTCGGAGCTGGTCTTCGGCTACATGACCGAGTACACCGGTCTGCGGTTCGCGTTCTTCCTGCTCGCCGAGTACGTCGGCATCGTGGTGATCGCCGCGCTGACCACTGTGCTGTTCCTGGGTGGTTGGCAGGGCCCGTTCGCCGACGACCAGTTGGGCTGGCTCTGGACGCTGCTCAAGATCTTCGCGGTGTCCTTCGTGATCATCTGGCTCCGGGTTTCCTACCCCCGGCTACGCGAGGACCAACTCCAACGCCTCTGCTGGCTGGTCCTCGTACCCGCCTCCCTGGCCCAACTGGTCCTCACCGCAGCCGTCCGCATCGCCCTGTAGAACCCGTGACCGCGCATCGCGCGGTGAGGAACTTCGCATGATCGTGCTCGATCCTGGTTGTAGTGGTCTCGATGATCTGGGAGGCCCCTGAATCCAGGATCGAGCACGATCTTGCGGCGGGTCAGCGCCTCGCTCGGCGCAACGATCTTGCGGTGGGTGGGTGCCCCGGTCAGCGCAGCGGGGTGTGTGCGGGGTCCACCGGCTCGGCGGGGGGTGGGGGCGGGGTGCCGTCGCCGAAGGGACGACCACCGAGCGTTTCCCGACCATGTGGCGTGAGCCAGTTGGACAGGTCGGGGCCGAGCGGAACGATCCCGGTCGGGTTGATGTCGCGGTGCACCTCGTAGTAGTGCCGCTTGATGTGGTCGAAGTCGATGGTGTCGCCGAAACCCGGAGTCTGGAACAGGTCCCGGGCGTACGCCCACAGCACCGGCATCTCACTCAGCTTCTGCCGGTTGCACTTGAAGTGGCCGTGGTAGACCGGATCGAAGCGGACCAGCGTGGTGAACAGCCGCACGTCGGCCTCGGTGATGGTGTCACCCACCAGGTAACGCTGGTCGGTCAACCGCTCGGTGAGCCAGTCCAGCCGGTCGAAGAGCCGGTGGTACGCCTTGTCGTACGCCTCCTGGCTGCCCGCGAACCCGCACCGGTAGACGCCGTTGTTCACGTCCCGGAACACCACCGCGTTGACCTCGTCGATCTGCTCCCGCAGGTGCTCGGGGTAGAGCTGCGGGGCGCCCTCGCGGTGGTACGCCCTCCACTGCGTGGACAGGTCCAGGCTCATCTGCGCGTAGTCGTTGGTCACCACCTGCCCGGTCGGCACGTCCACGATTGCCGGCACGGTGATGCCGCGCTCGTAGCCGGGGAAGCGCTTGAAGTAGGCCTCCTGGATGCGCTCGATGCCGAGCACCGGGTCCCGGCCGTCCGGGTCGAGGTCGAAGGTCCAGCTCCGGGCGTCGTGGGTCGGGCCGGCCACCGCCATCGAGAGGGCGTCCTCCAGACCGAGCAGCCGCCGCACGATGATCAGTCGGTTGGCCCACGGGCAGGCCCGGCTGACCGCCAGCCGGTACCGGCCCGGCTCGACCGGATAGCCGTCGCGCCCGTCCTCGGTGATCCGGGTGGCGATGTACCGCTGGTCGCGGGTGAACTCGCCGCCCGGCTCGACGTACTTGCCGCCTTTTTCCTCGCCCACGTCGCCCTCCCGGTCTGGTCAGTGTCTCTACCCAATCCTCGCGGATCTACGGCGCACCGTGGTCCCGGATACCCTGCCGGCATGACGGATGTGGAGGCGGCGGCCCGGCGGTTCATCGCGGATGTGTGGAATGCCCGCCAGGAGGAGTCGGCGTACGAGCTGGTCGCCGAGGAGTGCCCGGGGCTGGGCGGCACCGGGCCGGAGGCGACGTTGGCCTGGCATCGTGAGCGCCGGGCGGCCTTCCCGGACCTCCGCTACAAGATCGTCGACGTGGTCGCGGCCGGCGAGCGGGTGGCCGTGCACTGGCGGGCCGCCGGCACCCACGCCGGGCAGTTCGGGCCGGTGCCGCCGACCGGGCAGGTGGTCAGCTACTCGGGGGCGACGTTCCTGCGTTTCGACGCCACGGGCCGGATCGTCGAGGTGTGGAGCTGCAACGAGCTGTTCCAGTTGCTGCAACAACTCGGCGTCGAGATGCTCCCACCGGCCGTCGTCAGCGGACCCGGGGCGTGATCCGGCTGATCGGCAGATTGATCGGAAAGGGCTCGCCGGTGTCGACGAACTTCGTCCACCGCCCGGTCTCGGTGTAGACCTCGTTCACCGCGTCGATCCGGTAGGTCACGACCTCCAGCGCGCCTTCGGTCTCGATCCGCCAGTAGAAGGGGATGCCGGCCTGGGCGTACAGCGCCGGCTTCAACACCCGGTCGATCGTCTCGGTGCCCTTGCCGACGACCTCGACGGCGATCACGACCTCGCTCGGGGTGAACCAGTGCCGGTGCCCGTCGTCGTCGCCGGTGACTCGGAGGACCACGCCGTCGGGCACGAACGTCCGGCTGTTGCTCACCCGCACCTCCACACCGTGGACGGCGACGTACCCGTCGGATGACATGTCATCGAGCGCTGCCATGAGACGTGCCGTGACCTGCTGGTGCGAGGTTCGAGGAGGCGGCGGCATGAGCAAAATGCCGTCGAGCAGTTCGCGGCGGCGATTGTCGTCGGGGAGTCTGTCGAGATCCCCGGTAGTCCAGCCGCCCTCCGGAGTGCAAAACGTTTCCAGTTCGGTCGTCATCGATCCTCCGGGCGGTTCGTGCTTCCCGGGTACACCCTAGGGTCGTCGACCTGTGGGTGGTGGTCGCGCGCGCCGTGGCCACAGGGCAGGATGGTCGACATGAGCGACCCCGGCGAGCGCGGTGACACCAGCGGACGCGGCCTTCCCGGCGCGGGCCTGGTGAAGGGGCTGGCGGTCACCCTCAAGACGATGACCAGCCGTTCGACCACCCAGCAGTACCCGGACACGGCTCCCGACCTGCCGCCCCGCTCGCGCGGCGTGATCGCCCTGTCCGAGGAGAACTGCACGGTCTGCATGCTCTGCGCCCGTGAGTGTCCGGACTGGTGCATCTACATCGACTCGCACAAGGAGGAGGTGGTGGTGCCCGGCGCCGCCCGCCCCCGCCAGCGCAACGTGCTCGACAAGTTCGACATCGACTTCTCGCTCTGCATGTACTGCGGCATCTGCATCGAGGTCTGCCCGTTCGACGCGCTCTACTGGTCGCCGGAGTTCGAGTACGCCGAGTACGACATCAAGGACCTGCTGCACGACAAGGACCACCTGGGTCAGTGGATGGCCACCGTTCCGCCGCCGCCCGCGCACGACCCGAACGGCGAGCCGGCCAAGGAGGAGACCTCCGCCGCGCGCAAGGCGGCGGCCGCACGTCCCTCTCCGCCAGTGGTACGCCCCGACGCCGACCAGGACCCGGCGTCGTGAGCGCCCGAGCCGGAAGGGCGCCCCGGTGACCGGCGCGGACGTGCTGCTGCTCGCCCTCGGTGCGGTGGCGGTCGGTGCCGGCGTGCTGGTGGTGACCACGAAACATCTGGTCCGGGCCGGGCTCTACCTGGTGGTGTGCCTGGGCGCGTTGGCCGGTGACTTCCTGGTGCTCAGCGCCGAGCTGGTGGCCTGGGTGCAGGTGTTGATCTACGTGGGCGCGGTGGTGGTCCTGTTGCTGTTCGCGGTGATGCTGACCCGGGCCCCGATCGGCGCCTCCGACGACCTGGACCGGCCCGGCTGGCCGGCCGCGCTGATCGGTGGCGGCGCCGGGCTGGGGCTGACCGCCCTGCTGGTCGACGCGTACCGCTGGAGCACCGTCACGCTGCCCAGCGCCGGCACCGCCGAGCGGCTGGGTGAGCAGATCTTCCAATCCTGGGTGCTGCCGTTCGAGGTGCTCTCGGTGCTGCTGCTCTCCGCGCTGGTCGGCGCGATCGTGCTGTCCCGCCCGGACATCGGCCGAGCCGCCCCGCAACGTGGCCGCACGGCCGGCGACCTGGTCGACAGCGAGACCGGGGGGCGCCGGTGAGGCCGGTCATCCCGTACGTCACCGCCGCGCTGCTGTTCGGCCTCGGCGTGTACGGCGTACTGCGCCGCCGCAACGCGGTGCTGGTGCTGATGTCGGTCGAGTTGATGCTCAACGCGGTCAACCTGATCCTGGTCACCGCCGACACCACCGCCCGCGCCGTGCTCCCGCACTCGGGGCAGGTCTTCGCGCTGTTCGTCATCGTCCTCGCCGCCGCCGAGATCGGGGTGGGGCTGGCGATCGTCCTTCAGCTCTACCGGCTGCGGGCGACAGTCGCCGTGGATGACGTGCCGCTGACCGAGTCGCCGGATCCCGTCGGTGGGCGCGAGCCGGCCGTCATGAACTCGGAGACGGGCCGGTGACCGGGCTGCTCGGGGCGCTGCTGCCCGCCGTACCGCTGGTCGCCGGGCTGCTCGGTCTGCTGCTGCCACCGGCCCCTCGGCGCACCAGTGCGACCGGCGGTGACCGGGCCCGGACGGCCGCCGTGACGCTCGGCGTCGTCGGTGCGGCCGGTGCGCTGGCGCTGGCGGTCGCGCTGCTGCTCACTGTCGACGGGCCGACGGAGACGTCGGCCACCTGGGTCGACTTCGGCGGGCTGGCGGTGACCCTCGGCGTACGGCTGGACGGCGCCGCCGCGCTTGTCGCGGTGGCGGTCACCGCTGTCGCCCTGGCCGTGCAGGTCTACTCGATCGGCTATCTGCGGCGCGGTCCGCACGACGACGTCGACGTGGACCACCGCTACCCGCCCTACGCCGCCCAGATCAGCCTCTTCACCGGTGCCATGCTGCTGGTGGTGGTCGCCGGCGACCTGATCATGCTGTTGGTCGGCTGGGAGGTGATGGGCCTCTGCTCGTACCTCCTGATCGCCCACGACCGCCGACTGGCCGGCGCCCCCGCCGCCGCCATGAAGGCGTTCCTGGTGACCCGGGTCGGTGACGTCGGGTTCCTGCTCGGCATCGCGCTGCTGGGCGTGTCGACGGGCAGCTTCCGGATCGCCGACGTGCTCGCCCACGACCACTCCGGCGCGACGTTGACCGCCGCGGGCCTGCTGCTGCTCGCCGGTGTGGCCGGCAAGAGCGCGCAGTTCCCCCTGCACACCTGGCTGCCGGACGCGATGGCCGGTCCGACCCCGATCTCCGCGCTGATCCACGCCGCGACGATGGTCGCCGCCGGGGTGTACGCGGTGGCCCGGCTCTACCCGCTGTTCACTGCCGCGCCGGTGACGCTGACCGTGCTGGGCGTGCTCGGTGCGATCACGCTGCTGCTCGGCGCGCTCGCCGCCACCGCCCAGGACGACATCAAACGCGTGCTGGCCTGGTCGACCGTGTCCCAACTGGGTTACATGACCGGCGCGCTGGCTGTCGGTTCACCCTCGGCCGCGCTGTTCCACCTGCTCACCCATGCCGCCTTCAAGGCGCTGCTGTTCCTCGCCGCCGGCGCGGTGATCCACGCCGTCGGCACCACCCTCATGTCGGAGATGGGCGGGCTGCGGCGCAGCATGCCGGTGACGTTCTGGTGCACGGTGGTGGGCCTGGGCGCGCTGGCCGGGGTGCCGCCGTTCGCCGGTTTCTGGAGCAAGGACGGCGTACTGACGGTCGCCGAGTCGGCCGCGCTGGAGGGTACCGGCCCGGCCCCGTCCTGGGTGGGCTGGATCGTCTGGATCGCCGGCCTGGTCGGCGTGGCGATCACCGCCTGGTACGCAGGTCGGCTGCTGCTGCGCGCCTTCTTCGGCACCCCGCGCCTGCCCCTGGTCCATCCGCACGACCCGCCGGCCGTCCTGCGCTGGCCGGTGCTGCTGCTGGCCGTGCCGGCCGCGCTGCTCGGTCTGGCCGGGTTCGTCGGGGCGTTCGCCGACCGCCTGCGGTTCCCCACCGTCCCGGTGGCGGGCTCCGAGGACGGCCTGGTCCACCTGGGGTCGGGGGTGCTGCTGCCGCTCGCGTTCCTGCTGCTCGGCGCCGCGCTGGTGACGCTGGGCTGGCGCCGCGACCCGGCCGCCGACCCGGCTGCGGCGCTGGGTCCGCTGCGGCCGGTCTTCGCCCGCGCGTTCCGGCTCGACGACGTCCAGCACACCCTCGTGGTACGCCCCGTCCGCGCGCTGGCCCGCTCCGCGCGGACGAGTGACGAGGTGGTGGTGGACGGCGCCGTCGAGGGCAGTGGGCGAGCCGCGTCCGGTCTTGGCGCGGGGCTGGCCGCGCTGCACCGCGCGGCGCTGCCCCGGGCCGCCGCCGGCGTGCTGGCCGGCGCGCTGCTGATCGGCCTGGCCGCCGCCCTGGTTGGAGTCAACCAGTGAGCGCGAGGAGTGAGCCGGGTTTGCGAGCCCCGCAGTCGCGAACAGAGGCGGTCCAATGACGTTTGGGCAGGGGTTGCTGGTCGCGGTGCTGGCGGTGCCGGCGCTGGGTGCGGTAGCGGTGGCGGCGACGCCCCGGGACCGGGCGGCCCGGCTGGTCGGTACGGTCGCGGCGGCGTTGACCCTGCTGGCCGCGGTGCCGCTGGTGTTCGGCGGTCGGGGCTGGGTCGCGTGGTCGGCGGACGCGCCGGCGGTGCGTCCGTGGCACCAACTGGACCTGGCCTGGGTGCCCGGTCTGGAGTTGCGCTTCCACCTCGGCGTCGACGGCATCTCCTGGCCGCTGGTGGTGTTGACCGCGCTGCTCACGTTGCTCTGCTGCGCGTACACGATGTGGCGGGTGCCGGACGGCGGCAGCGGCCGGGCGCTTGTCGCGCTGCTGTTGGTGGTCGAGGTGGGCATCCTGGGCACCTTCCTCGCCCTGGACCTGGTGTTGTTCTTTCTCTTCTTCGAGGTCGTCCTGCTGCCCATGTACGCGATCATCGCCGGCTGGGGTGGCGCGGACCGGCGTCGGGCGGCCCGGAAGTTCGCCCTCTACACGCTGTTCGGCTCGGTGCTGCTGCTGGTCGGCGTGTACGTCGTGGTCGCCGCCGCCGGCACCGCCGACCTGGTGACGTTGACCGGTGGCGCGGGGATGTCCCGGGGCACCCAGTTGGCCGCGTTCACACTGCTCGCGTTGGCGTTCGCTGTGAAGAGCCCGCTGTGGCCGTTGCACTCCTGGCTTCCCGACGCGCACACCCAGGCACCCACGGTGGGCAGTGTCATGTTGGCCGGTGTGCTGCTCAAGATGGGTACGTACGGCCTGATAAGGGTCGCGGTAGGGGTGGCGCCGGAGGGCGCCCGTTGGGCGGCGCCGGTGCTCGGCGTGCTGGCCGTCGCCGCGATCCTGATCGGTTCGCTGGTCTGCCTGGCCCAGTCGGACGTGAAGCGGCTCATCGCGTACTCCAGCGTGGGGCACATGGGCTTCGTGCTGCTGGGCGTCGCCACGCTGACCGCCACCGGCATCCAGGCGGCGTTGATCGGCAACGTCGCGCACGGTGTGATCACCGGCCTGCTGTTCTTCCTGGCCGGGGCGGTGAAGGACCGTACCGGCACGGGCACCCTCGCCGAACTGTCCGGGCTGCGGGAGACCGCGCCCCGGTTGGCGGGTCTACTCGCGTTCGCAGCGATCGCGTCGCTGGGCCTGCCCGGGCTGGCCGGATTCTGGGGTGAGGCGTTCGCGGTGATCGCCGCCGTGCAGGTGGGCGGCCCGCTCTGGACCACCCTCGGGGTGCTGGCGGCGGTCGGTGGGGCGCTCACCGCCGCGTACTTCCTGCGGTTGCTGCGCCAGGTCACCCACAACCGGCCGAGCCCCGCCGTCGGTCAGGTCGGCCCCGGCCTGGCCGGTGCGGAGTTGACCGCCTGGGTGCCGCTGGTGCTGCTCGCGTTGGCCATCGGGCTGGCACCGACGCTGGTCCTCGGCGTCGCCGAGGCCCCCGTCGACGCCCTGATCGGTGTGGTTTCCCGGTGAGCGCGAGGAGTGCAGCGAAGCGGAGCCCCGCAGTCGCGAACGAAGGCAGGCTCAGATGAACGTCGTGCAGAGCGTGGACAGCGTCGCGCTGCTGCCGGCCTACCTGGCCGCCGGCACGGCCGTACTCGTGCTCATCACCGATCTGCTCGTGGCCCGGCCACGGGCCACCATCGCGGTGGCCGCGCTCGGCGCGCTCGGCACCGCCGTCGGCTCCGCGCTGGTCGGGGCGGGTGCCGAGCGGCGGACGTTCTGCGTGGGCGCCGACTGCTCCTGGATCTTCGGCGGTCGCGCGACAGTGGTCGCCGTGGTGGTCGCGCTGCTCACAGTGGGCGTGCTCGGGCTGTCGGTGCCCGCGCTGCGGGCCGGGCGGTCACCGGTCGGGGAGTACGCCTTCCTGTTGGCCTGCTCGATGACCGGCGGCGTGGTGCTCGGCGCGGCCGGCGACCTGATCACGCTGATCGTCGCCCTGGAGACGCTGACCCTGCCGCTGTACGTGCTGGTCGGCCTGCGTCGGGGGAGCCTCGCGAGCGCCGAGGCGGCGGTGACCTTCTTCGTGGTCAGTGTTGTGGCGACCACGCTGACCCTGCTCGGCGCGGCACTGCTGTACGCGGTGACCGGTGGGCTGCACCTGGACCGGCTCGGCACGTTGCTCGCCGAGCAGCCGGAGCTGCGGGACCTGCCGCTGACCACCGCCGCGGTGGCGGTGCTGCTGGTCGGCCTGGCCTTCAAGGTGGCGGCGGTGCCGTTCCACGCCTGGGCGCCGGCCACCTACGACGGCGCGCCGCTGCCGGTGGCCGCGTACCTGTCCACGGCGTCGAAGCTGGGCGGCCTGGTCGCCCTGCTCGCCGTGGTGCAACGGGCGCTGCCGGCGGACCAGACCGGTCCGGTGCTCGCCCTGCTCGCCGTGCTCACCATGACCGTCGGCAACCTGGTCGCCCTGCGTCAGCGGCGGACCGTCCGGCTGCTCGCCTGGTCGTCCGTCGCGCAGGCCGGATACATTCTCGCCCCGCTGGGAGCGTTGGCGCTGGCCGCGGGACGCACGGACGAGGCACGGTCCGCCGCGTACGCGGCCGCCGTGGCGTACGCCGTCTTCTTCGTGGTGTTGGAGCTGGCCGCGTTCGCCGGAGTGACCGCGCTGCGGCCGGCGGGTGCGGACGGCGGCACGTTGGACGACCTGCGCGGGGCAGCCCGGCGGCACCCGTGGCGAGCTGCGGCGTTCGGTCTCGCGCTGGTGGGTCTGGCTGGTCTGCCGCCGGGGCTGGCCGGCCTGTTCGCGAAGGTGACGGTGGTTCGGGCGCTGCTGGACGGTGGCGCGGCCTGGCTGGCGCTGGTGGTGGCGCTGAACGCCGTGATCGGGCTCGCCTACTACCTGCGGGTGACCGCCGCGCTCTGGGCGCCGACCACGACGCCCGGCCCGGCCGCGGCGCTCGCCGGTGGCGGAGCGTCGGGCGTACCCGTGGGGGGTGTGGTGGCGGTGGTGCTGGCGGTGGCGACGGTGGCCGCCGTGGTGCTCGGCGTCGCCCCGCAACTGGTGCTCGACCTGGCCGGCCGCTGACCCCACCTGGGCTTCGGTCTCAGTCAACTCTCAGCGTTGAGACGGATGGTTGGTGGGTACCGGGTTGTTACACCGGTCAGCGGATCCCGGCGATCCGTGCACCGAAGGAGACATCGTGCACCACAACCGTCTGAAGACCGCAGCGCTGCTCGGCCTGCTCAGCGCCCTGATCCTGGCGGTGGGCTACTGGTTCGGCGGCAGCGGCGGTCTGGTCATCGCCGTCGTCGTGTCTCTGGTCATGAACGGCGTCACCTACTTCTACTCCGACAAGCTCGCACTGCGCTCGATGGGGGCGCAACCGGTCACCGAGGCGCAGTTCCCCGAGCTGTACCGGATGGTCCGGGAGCTGGCCACCGACGCCCGGCAGCCGATGCCGCGGCTCTACGTCAGCCCCACCTCGCAGCCCAACGCGTTCGCCACCGGTCGTAACCCGCAGCACGCGGCCGTCTGCGTGACGCAGGGCATCACCGAGATCCTCGACTACCGCGAGCTGCGCGGCGTGATCGGGCACGAGCTGTCCCACGTCTACAACCGGGACATCCTGATCTCCAGCGTGGCGGCCGGTCTGGCCAGCATCATCACCCTGCTGGCGAACCTCGCCTTCTTCATCCCGCTGGGCGGCGGAGACGACGAGGACCGACCCAACCCGGCTGTGCTGCTGCTCACCCTGATCCTGGGCCCGATCGCGGCCACGGTGATCCAGTTGGCGATCAGCCGGAGCCGCGAGTTCCAGGCGGACGCCTCCGGCGCCGAGCTGAGCCGCGACCCGCTGGCCCTGGCCAGCGCGCTCCGCAAGATCGACGCGGTGGCCCGACGTCGGCCGTTGCCGGCCCAGGGCCAGCTCACCAGCACCGCCCACCTCATGATCGCCAACCCGTTCCGGGGCGGCGGCATGGCAGCGCTCTTCTCCACGCACCCGAAGATGGAGGACCGCGTCGCCCGGCTGGAGCAGATGGCCCGCAACTCGGGGCCGGTGCAGTTCCAGCGCTGACCCGCTGATCCACCGCCTCCGCCCGTACCCGGCCGCGCCGGGTACGGGCGGATCGCTGTGTCGGAGACTATTTCCGTTGTCCTCCTGTCCGGCGGCGGCGTTAGGGTCGTAACGGCTCACGCTCATTACATCCTCGGGAGGTTCACGGTGACCGCGCTGCGTCAGTACCTGGGTGTCTGGCGGATCCCCGGCGCGCCCATGCTGCTGATCACCGGCATCATCGGGCGGCTCGGAATCGGCATGACCCCGCTGGCGCTGCTCCTGGTCGTCGAGCAGGTGACGGGGCGCTACTCACTGGCCGCCATCGCCGGCGGCATCTACGCCCTCGCCGGTGCCGCGCTCAGCCCGGTGGCCGGACGGATCGCCGACCGGGTCGGCCCCAGCCCCGTCCTGCTGCTCACCGCCGTGGCCCACCCGCTGGCGCTCATCGGGCTGCTGCTGGCCAGCCGCTCCGGCGACGACGCACTCCCCGTCATCTACCTCACCGCAGGCGTGGCCGGCGCCACCTACCCGCCGCTCAGCGCCGCCATCCGAGGCGCCTGGAACGACCTGACCGGCCCCAACTCCGGCCGATACCACCTCCGCAACACCGCGCTGGCCGCCGAGACCACGCTGTTCGAAATCGTCTTCGTCCTCGGCCCACTGCTCGTCGCAGGCTTCGTCCTCGTCGCCGACGCGGCGGCCGCGCTGATCGGTGCGGCCGTGGTCACCCTGGTCGGCACGACCGCCGTGGCCCTCGGCCGGGTCATGCGCGGCTGGCGTCCGCACCCGCAGGAACACCACGCCCGTGGGCTCGGCCCGCTCCGGGTCCCCGGCTTCCCCGCCCTGCTTATCTGCGTCGCCGGCCTGGGCATCGCGTTCGGGGCCGCCGGTGTGATCGTGCCGGCGTTCGCGAGCGACCACGCCACCGGCGACCCGGAAAGCCTCGCCGGCGTCCTGCTCGCGGTCTGGG
This sequence comes from Micromonospora saelicesensis, assembly GCF_900091575.1. GTDB lineage: Bacteria > Actinomycetota > Actinomycetes > Mycobacteriales > Micromonosporaceae > Micromonospora > Micromonospora saelicesensis. The sequence goes on along the minus strand of NZ_FMCR01000004.1, from coordinate 152,720 downwards.
GCGTCGGCAGCGCCATCGGTGGGCTCTGGTTCGGCGTCCGCAAGCCCGCACCGAACATGACCCGGCAGTTCGCCCTGCTGCTCGCCGCGCTGGCCGCCACCTTCGCCGTGTTCGCGGTGATGCCCACCCCGCTCGCGCTGGGTGTCGCGCTGGTCGTCGGCGGGGCCACCATCGCGCCCGCGCTGACCCTGGAGAACACCCTGGTCGGCCGGATCGCCCCGACCGGCATGTTGAACGAGGCGTACACCTGGGTGGTCACCGTCGCGGTGGCGTCGAGCGCCGCCGGCGGCTCGGTGGCCGGCGTGATCGTGGACCACGCCGGCGGCGTCCGCTGGGCGTTCCTGTTCGCCGGGGCGGCGGTCGCCGTCGGGGCCGCGGTCGCCGCACTACCCGCCGGGCCCATCGCCCGCGCGGAAACCACAGCGGTACGCGCCGAAGACCCCGTCCCCGTCTGACCTGCTGTCTTCTGGCCGCCTCCCCTGCGGCTTGCTGTCGGCCTGATCCGCGCGGCTTCGTGTCGGCTTGATCCGCGCGGCTTCAGGTCGGCTTGATCCGCGCGGGCTTCCGGTCGGATTGATCCACTCGGGTTCCTTGAGGTCGGGGTATCCCTGCGCGGCGGACACCCCGATTTCCAGGAACCCGGGTTCCGCCGCCTACCCTGGGTTCATGGCCAAGGTTCTATATTCGGCGACGGCGTCGCTCGACGGCTACATCGCCGGCCCCGGCGGCGACATGTCGTGGCTGAGCGACCACCTGGGCGGCGACAACCCGACGGCGGAGCGCCTACTCAACAGCGTCGGCGCGATCCTGGCCGGCAACGGCACATTCGGCGGCGACGACCCCAACCGTGGCACCGACAGCGAAGGCGCGTTCGGCGGCCAGTACCACGGGCCGGTGTTCGTCCTCACCCACCGACCACCGGCCGAGCCACCCGCGGACGTCACGTTCGTCGGTGACCTGCACACCGCCGTCGCCCAGGCCAAGGAGGCCGCCGGGGACAGGTACGTCAACATCCTCGGCGCCAACGTCGCCAAGCAGTGCATCGAGGCCGGGCTGCTCGACGAGGTCCTCATGTTCTTCGCCCCGGTGCTGCTCGGCGACGGGGTACGCATGTTCGACCACCCCGGCGGCACCAAAGTGCGGCTGGAGTCGCTGCCCGGCGAGACCGAGCACTGGTACCGCGTCGTCTACCGAGCCCGCGTACCGATGGGGTGAGCCACATGGAACACGTCGACGACCCGGATCGAGCCTTCAGCTTGCGCATGACCACTCGCCAGTGGCGCCACCTGGATGGCGCGGTCGACAGCGAGGTCAGCGTTGCGGGGGAGAGCGGCGATCCTCACCAGGTCGTGCAGACAGGGTCAGGCATCCGCGAAGCAGGATGGGACCAGGTCGCGCACTGGACCCCTGGCGTCGCCGGCTCGGGGAACTGGCCGACCGACGACGAGGAAGTCGCCGTCAAGCTGTCGCGCAGACAATGGGAGCTGGCTGCCCAGTGCGCCGCGCACTGGGCCGCTGTCGCCAGGAGCGTGGGCCACGAGCAGGAGGCCGCCGTGCTGCGCTCTGTCCACGCACTCGTGGTCGACGGACTCCGTGCGGAGTCAGCCTGACCGGCGGGGTGAGTCGACGCCGACCTGGGTGGGTCGACGCCGACTCGGGCGGGTGACTTCCTCAGCTTCAGTGGGCCTGACGCCTGCTCGCGTGGGCTTGACGCCTACTCGGCGGGTGGCGTCCCCGGCCGGGTGGGTTGAGTCAGGCTCGGATGGGCCGCCGAGGTCCGTCGTGAGTGATGGATGACGGCTGCCCAGCTGGCCGAATGCCGTCGGCCCGATCGCCCAGCCGGCCGGATCTGCCCTACCTGTAGTTGTTGAACTGGAGGGCGACGCCGAAGTCCTCGCCCTTGAGCAGCGAGATGACCGCCTGGAGGTCGTCCCTCTTCTTGCCGGTGACCCGCAGCTGGTCGCCCTGGATCTGCGCCTGCACGCCCTTGGGGCCCTCTTCGCGGATCTTCTTGCTGATCGCCTTGGCCTTGTCCGTCTCGATGCCCTGGATCACCTTGCAGTCGATCTTGAAGATCTTGCCCGACGGGCGCGGCTCCCCAGCATCCAGCGACTTCAGCGAGATGTTCCGCTTGACGAGCTTCTCCTTGAACACGTCCAGTGCAGCGCGGACGCGCTCCTCGGTCTCCGCCTGAAGGCCGATCGCCTCCTCGCCAGACCAGGAGATCTCAGCGCCGGTGCCGCGGAAGTCGAACCGCGTCGCAAGCTCCTTCTCCGCCTGCCGAAGGGCGTTGTCGACCTCCTGCCGGTCAACCTTGCTCACGATGTCGAACGACGGGTTCGCTGCCATGTTTCTGCTCCTGCTGTCCGGCGGTCTGGGCCTGCCGTCGGCCGCCGACCAGCGGCACGACCCCCTGACCGTACCCGGTTGCGTAGGTGCCGGGGGGAGCCGCTATCCTTGCTTCCGCCGCCGCGTTACGACGCGGTGGGGTGCCCTGGCGGGTTGCCCGAGCGGCCAATGGGAGCGGACTGTAAATCCGTCGCGAAAGCTTCAGAGGTTCGAATCCTCTACCCGCCACCAGGTGCAGACACGGCCCCTGACCAGCAGAGATGCTGATCGGGGGCCATTGTCGTTGATCTAGCCGAGTCTGGCTGAGTCCAGCCCGTGACGACTGGTTGTGGGCAGATGGTGGGCAGGTCGATCTTGCCCTGAGGGGCCTCCCTGGGGCTTCTAAGGCTGACTGCTGGGGCTGCGTGGGCCGCGCCGTGTGCGACCGGCTCAGGGTGGTCTGTTGGGCCCCGCTGACTGCGGGAGGTAGGTCGGGGGCAAGCCAGTCCCGGGGTTGGACTGGCGCGGCAGCCGGAAGCCCCGGCTCTCGATCAGGTCGACCTGCCGGCTTCCGTGCCGCCTGGCCGTGGTCGTGCTGCGTCCTATTCAGCGGAGTTCGGGGCGGCGGTCCGGCGGCAGTCGGTGGCTCTCCGCCCCGGCGCCGGAGGCGGCCGGGGCGGCTTGCCGCCGGCCGGCTCACCGCCCGCGCCGCGCGGAGCGCGGCGCCTTGATCCGAAATAGCTCAATTCGGCAATACAGTCGGCTCACAAGCTGTCATCCGTCGACTGAGGTGCTACAGACGTTCGTCAACTGATCTGCGGCACCTGATCGGGCCCACTGCAGCAGATCCGGATAAGTCGAATCGGTGTGTGGCGAAGTGCGACCGCATCGGAGAGGTGAACGATCAGTCGTCGCCCCACTCGGATGGCCGCCAACCGGAAAGGTACTTGTCGGCGAGTTCGATTGCGGAATTTAACTCGTCGTCCGCGGTGCTGCGGAGCGCGTCGACAGCCTCCTTGACAGCTGGTTCTCCGCCGAGGACTTCGACGAGAACATCCCAGTTCATTCGCACGCTCTTTTGGACCGAGCGTCTGTCCACCTGCTGGCTGCGGACGATGGACTGCGCATCAAGCAGTAGCGCACGACAGAGCGGAATGTCTTTGGGGTCCACGTGCACAACATCGGCATCGTCGCCGAAGAACTTGGGCGAATACAGGAGGCGGAGCAGCCCCTTCTCGTTGGCAAGTCTACTGGAGGGTGCCGCCGCCAACTGTTCATGAAACTGCTTCTCGAGTACCTTCGCATCGGTCTCTGAGACGAGGCGGTGGCCGGCGCCTTCTCGATATCCGACGATGGTGATGAGCTCGAACCTGGAGGCGAAGTGCGGTACCTCGGGCAGGATTGAATTGGCTGCGTCCATCACCTCGTCAGGTGTCTCGAGACGGCGCAGGAGGCGCAGGACAACACGCACTACGACCAGTCTGGCGTCAACGAGGGTCATTATCCCGCGTGGCCGTTCCGGCATGTCCGGCAGGAGGTTCAGCAATACACGGGATGCGGGTACGACAGCGTCTACCGGGAACTCGGTCTCAAAGGCTTCCAGGGCGCTGACGACGTCCTCGAGTTCGCTGATCTCGCAGCTGCGGAGCAGAGCATCGAGCGCGCGCTCATCATCGAGAAGAGCGAATGCTGCTTCGGCGTTTCCGAAGGCGCGCATGCCGTCGTTGCTGACCTGTTCCAAGTAGAGTGCGAAGACATCTGGGTGAGCGACCCGACGCCCTCTGAGCCAACCTGACTGCCACGACGAGTCATAGTTGTTCGAACCGATGTGCCGGCGTGCAGCTGGGAAGATCCGCTCGATGAGAGCTTTGACGACTTCAGGCTTCTTGGCGCCACCTGCTACGACTGCATCCACCTGCTCCTTCAGGCGGGGGTTCTCGTATCGCGGGTTGAAGCTCGCTGACGAGGTGGTGGTGAGTCCGTCGCGGCCTGCCACGACCGACTGGAAGACGTCAGGGAGAAAGACTCGGATGGCCTCGAGCGCTAGCACGTCGACGAACTCGACCTGGCTGCCTAGCGTGCGGGATGTAGCGCGGACCGCGGCGCAGTATCGGGCGATGTCGCGCATGTTCGTGATGAGTGGCCTGACTATCTCCATGAGAATGTCTGGCCAGGCTTCTTCGTCGAACCTCTCCAGCACACCCAGATCAGAAACGGCCTCCTGGAGCGACTCGCCCAGTAGCCGAAGCAAGACGGAGTTCGGGACCGACGGGACGTCGATGCCGAGCTGTATGATCTTCTCCAGGTAGGCGCGGCCATCGAATCCGGATTGGCCGAGGGCGGCCTCCACGCGGACGCGGTCAAGGGCGAGGACGTACACAAGGTTCGGGAAGCTTGCCGTCAGTCGAACCAACTTGAAGATGTCCCGGATCTCGGTCGACTCGAGCCGGTCGATGTCGTCGATGACTACTACGATGGGTCGATCCAGCTTTGCGAGCTCGACGGCCAGCTTGTGGCGTTGGTCCGCGATGCTTCCCTTGCGCTTCTCCTGATACTCCGCGATGACCTTCGTGGCACCCCTGAACCGGTTGAACCAAGCGCCAACGACGGGCAGGGCTTCGACCGGGCTAAGGAGGTCGGCGTAGGTGTTCACCGACTCGGCGATGGCCGCGACCTTCGGACCCTTCAAACGCATCTGAGCGGCAAGCTCGCGGAAGAACGTTTGGACCAGCTCGTCGGTTCCCGAGAACATCCAGGGGTTGAACTCGATGACCGGCAGGGCCGGCTCCGCCCGAAGGGCTTCGCCAATCATGTTGACAATCGAGGTCTTGCCTGAGCCCCAGGGACCAAAGACCCCAACGACGTAGCCTCCGGACGCATCGACGTCGCGGATGCCACCTGCGATATTCGCCGCGCCCACGCTGCGCTTGAGTAGGTCATGTTCCGCACCACTGATGGGGTTGTCGCCGACGCTCGCCATGGGTCCACTGTGCCACTCAGCTTCAACAGTCCCTACGGCACGTGCTGCGACTCGGCTGGCGTCCCGGCTCCGAGTCTCAGCACGTGGGCACCAGACTCCGCTACTTGTGACAAGGGCCGGACGCCCCGCCCCTCATATCAGCCATGAGGGGACGTTTCGTTGTCGGCATCTGCCACCCCAAGATCTCCGGCACCTGTTGCGCATCACCTAGCAGAGGTGCGTTTCACATTAGCTATCTCTATAGCTATCTCATGTCCGAGGGCTTGGTGCGGCTGCCAGGCACCTGAACCGTGATGATGTGTCTCGGGGTGCCGTCTCCCTCGATGTCGAACGTGGTATGCCCAATCAACTCGCTCAGGTGCGGCGCTGGTCCTGTCGGGTCGAACGCCTTGTGTCGTAGGGCGACGAGGAAGCCGATTCGGATGTCGGTACCCTGATAGGCTGCGGCCTGCTTGAGGTAGGCAGTCTTATCGCTCATCGGGACTTTGGTTGAGTCGACCTTCATCTCGATATGAATCGCAAAGCCGTCGAACTTGAGCCGCAAATCAATACGTCCGCCCGCAACATGCTGGACTTCGTATTCAACGGTTGAGCCGAGGTCGCTTAGCGTAAGGTAGCCATCGAGGTCATGGTGGATACTGTCTTCTTTGGCCGCTGTGTCGAATAGGTATGGGAACCGGTCGGATTGCCTATTTGTCCGAGTCGTTACGAATCGGATAACGATTCGTAGGAGTTCGTCGACTGTGATTGCTACTTCATCCCGGTAGTCGGGGCTTGAAGCGAGGGCAGCTCGAATGCTTGAGTAAATTCTCGTCTCGATCAAATTGAGGCTGCGCCTGCCAATGGTCCGGTTGTCAATCGCTCGGGCGAGTTCGCCTAGGGTAACTTCCGAAAGCGTTCCTAGGTCGTTGGCCGCATTTGATCCGGCTGGAACGAGTTGGCTAAGTGGCGGCGGCAGCGGCATGCCTGCCGTACCGCCGTCGCCTTTTCCCTGACCAGCTCCTCCGAGGGCGTGCGATCGAGCAGCAGTCAGGACTGCGCGAGCCGCCTCAAGTTGCTCGGACAGAATGACCTGCTGGTCGGCGGTGGTAGCTGTACTAATTTGTTGTTCAAGCTCCTCTGTGTGATCTTCGAGGTTGCTCAGAAGGCCAGCGGTTCTGGCAAACCCCGTTTCGATGATCGGCTGAACGAGGCTTAAAATTCCGTCGACATCGTCTTCGCGGCGTACGACTTCCACTGAGCGGGAACCAACGTATATTTGCAATAGGTGGTCCACGACTACTGCAGCCTTGTAAAAGCTGTTGCGGTCAAATTCCTCTCGAAGCCTCCCTAAGTCGTCGGCTAATCGGCTCCAGGCAGCAAGTGCTGCTCGTTTCGGGTCGCCGTACCAGTGATTCAGCCCCACCGACGCGACGTTGATCCTGCGTACGCGTTCGCTAAGATGGTCGAGAGCTTGCGGCTCGAGGTGCGGCGTTGCCAGGGATGTGACGGTTGGGGGCACCCCTGATTGCTGGAGCAATGAAAGCAAGAGTTGAACGACTGCGAGCAGAATGTCCGCGTCTTCGCGCTCGTAGTTGTCTCGAGCGGTGTCTAGGTACGCTGCCGATGCTTCGAGGTGCATGGCCATTGCCGCCAGGTCGGATGCGCGGAGTGCATCAATCAGTTCGATTCCGGCTAATGTCCACGCAGCATCGGATGCAACATCTTCCGGGTCCACGTCATGCTGAACTGCGCTCGAGGGCCTGTCCATGCCTGCGACTAACCGAACTACGCGGGCTAGGGACGCTGCGTGCGGCCAGTGGTCGACAACGGTACCCACTGCCCGAATGACGGCTATTGCGACTGGCTTCGGGGCAGGTGCGTCGAACTTCTTCAGAAGTGCAAACAAGTCGAATGGCGGGTCATCGTCGGCGAGGCTCAGCCGAGTGAGCGCTTCGAGGGCATCCGCTGCTCGCTGGGCCGCTCGAGTGGTCGGGTTGAGGAGCTTGCAGAAGCTTCTGACTATATCCTCAAGCTCCGTCGCAAGGCCGATTCGGGACTCGGCAAGAGCTGCGGGGCAGCTCAGTAGGGTGTTGAGGCTGTCGGCGAAGACCGCGGGGTTCATGGTTCGCGTTATGGCTGTGGTGACCGCGCTCATCGCAGCGGTGTAGGCGCTTGTTCGGTTGTTGGGGTCGGCAGCGTCCTGTACAACCAGCGCGACGAGCGGGGTGAGTACGGCGCTGTCAGCCATCGCCGCGCCGTCGGAGGCGACGCGTTCCCAGCCGCCGAGACTCGTAAGTGCGTTGATGTCCGGGGGACGGCCTGGAGCCCGGGCGAGCAATATCATGAGGTCGCCGGCAAGATCGGTGGACGATGGGTTCGTCATGCGTCCCTCCTCGAGCCTGGCGTGTGGTGCGAGCCTAGTGTGGAATCTGGGACTTCCGCGCGGCGAGTTTGCCGCTTGTCACCACACGTAGTTGTCCGCTTCGGCTACCACCCTGCTGGCGGCGGGGAGGAGCGCAACGAGGGGGCCGGCGTTGCGGGTCGCTACGAAGATCTGCATCTCAGCCTCTTGGGCGACTTCTTGGAGCGCTTCGACCATTGTCGCTAGATCTGCTTCGGGCATTTCTTCTGCTGCCGGGGAGTCCAAGACGAGCAGGCCGGGGTGTCGGCCGATGTTGTTTGCGTAGCCGTGCTTAACGAGTGCGATGGCAGTGGCGATCTTAACGCGGAGCTTCTCGCCTTCGGTAAGGTCGGTGTATGTGACACTCCGGGCGCCCTTCAGCATCGACATGCTCGCAGCGCCGTTTAGCCTGATGCGGCTGAGGTTGTTGGCCCCGAAGCTGTCCGCTAGGCGCTCGACGTCGGTGGAAATTAGCTTGAGTAGTGGGTCTTGTTCGTCTTTTACCCACCTCTGGAGTACCTGTTCTGCGGCGCCTGCCACGGCTGCACGTACAGGGTCAACCGGATCGATGACGGTGGGGTCGCTTGACTGGGTCAGTGCGTCGAGGGCGCCTTCAGCGCGCGCTAGCTCGATTTCCAAAGTTCGGCGGCTTTCGGCCGCGCGCAGCAGACCACGGCTGGCTTCGGCCTCTGCTGCTGCGATATCGCGTTGGCTGGCAAGCTCGCGGATCTGTTGCTGAAGAATCGTGGTTCGTTGTTCTGCGGCGCTGAGCGCTGCCGTAGCTGCCTCAATTTCGTCGACGGGACCATCATCGACCGTGTCAGACGTTGTGGCCCTTGTCATGAGCGCCGAGGTGACTGCGGCGGGTACCGATGCGGCGACAATTACGTCAGACTCGAGCGCCTCAAGATTGAGGCTACTCGTGCAGACCGAGCATTCGTGTTTGGTGGGTTCAGCCGCCTGTCGCTCGGCTGTCACTTCAGCTGTGCAGCGCGGACAGACGCTGGGGCGCATGCGGTGAAAGAATCTAGTCGCAAGCGCGGTCTCGTGCTTAGTGTGGCGACGGGCTTTGGCAGCTCTGAGCTGCTGTCGCGCAGTATCGGCAAGTTCGGCTTGCGCAATCAGCTTGCCTTCAAGTAGATGCACCTGCCGTGCGAGCTCGGAGGCCCGGGTCGAAAGGTTCAGTACCGTCTTCAGGTCAGAATCCTCTGCCGGGAGCGCGGCGACCTTTTCTTTCACTGCATCGACTGCTTGCTGGGCGTTTACGCGGTTTTGGCGCACTGCGTCCCCAGCGGCTATCGCTTTCGCCGCTGCGGAGGACTGCTCGGCCTCCATCCCGCGTCTGGCGGTCGTTGCGGCGGCTTGGGCGGGTGCCCACTGGGTACCGACGAACATTTGCATCATTCGGATGCCAAGGGTTTGTTCATTGCCGACGATGGGGTCTAGCTGGTTGGCGCGGACGACGAAGGCGCTTGAGTAAGCTGGCCATGCGTGCACGCGCGTCTGTGTGTAAGTCCAGACGGGGATGTGCTCGAGGTGGAGGCGGGGCATCATGAGCGAGCCCATCACCGCTCCGAAGTCTTCGCCGTCAAACTCGCCCAAAACGTGCGGCCTGTCGGGCCCACCGACGTCGCCGAGCTTGACTACCTGCCCCGCCGCGTGGCCGTCCCGGCTGTCGAAGGTGACCTGGAGCCGCTCGGGGCCGACGGTCCAATCGACTTCGACGTGTTGTATCCATTGTTTGATGTCATCCTGGAACCTTGCGCATCTACCGGTTAACGACCACATGAGGACGTTGAGTATTGTTGACTTGCCACGCAGGTTGCGACCTGAGCCGATTCCATTGACGCCGGTTTGCGGGCGCCACTGGAAGCTGAAGGGTACGGGGACGAGTCGTATGGTCGACGCGTCCTCGGTCGTCTGCACCTCGTCTGGCTCCTCGCCGAACAAGATGGAGATGTCATCCTGGGCCGCTCCGGTAATGCTGGTCTGGTTATGGAAAGCGCCTTCGGTGACCTCGATGGCGTCGCGGCCATCAGCGTCGGGATGTGTCGGCTTGAGTAGCTTGGTCCCGCTGAAGTGGATGCGCGTAACGCGAAGCGGCACTGGAATCGCTTTGGTCGCCGAGGCTGGGATCTTGAGGTCTTCCAGGATCGCGTCGACCTCGTCTGCGGCAAGAAGGTGCCGTCTGTCGCCACGCCGCCTGGCAAGGATCCGGACGACCTCTTCGGCAAGGGTGCTCACGCATAACCTCCGGTGCTGTCTGCGCTGGCAGCGACAATCGTTCTTGATTGGGTCAGCACAGATGCCCTGAGAGCGGCGAGACGGTGCTGTACCCGGGATGCGATTGGGGCGATATCGAGGCCTAGCTCCGTACCCGCGTAGGTGGCTTGCTGGTACTGCCGGTCCTTGAGGCGCTGACCGACATCATCGCCGGCAACAAGTTTCACCCGCTTCACCTGCTTCGCGTACCAGCCGAGCAAGGGCTCCTCTGCTAATTCGATGGCTGCGTCGGCACCTTCCTGCGTCAGGAAGAACTGGTTGCGCTGGCTCTTCTTGCCTGGCTGCCCAGTTCGCTGGAGCATTGCGAGACCGTATGTCTCAAGCATGGCGAAGGCATCGTCGAGCTGCTCATAGGCACCAAAGAACCAGCGCGGCATCGGGTACCAACGCAGGTCTGGCTCGGGGTCATTGAGCAACGACCACGCGACGTTGAGGTGATCGTCATGGATCTTTCGCGCCTCAATCATCGTCACCAGCTCATCGGCGAGGTAGTCCGGGTTGCGCATCCAGAAGTCCATGGCCTGGAGTCTCAGTTCGCTACGGATAACCCTCACAGCGTTCGTCGGATCGCCGTCCCGTACGGGTTCTCCGCACTCGGCAAGCAGAACCAACACACGAACGGCGTGTTGCGTCCTGGTCGCGGCAGGTCGCCCCTCGGCGCCCGCGGTACCTGCGGCTTCGGTCATCCCAGCACCCACTTCCCACGGTGACGTTGACGTGACCGACTGGCACGCTACCGGCCGCCGAGCACCGAAGGCGATCCGCCATATGGGCGCAACTGCGGCCTTCGCAGCTAGGCGCGTCGCGCAAAACCGACCGCTGACCCTTGAGATCGGTCGCCGATGAAGACCCCGGGTTGCCATCGTTCGCGGTACCCATGTTTGTCGGATATGCGGCAGTACTAAATGTCGCAGGTGCCGAGCCGTCACAGCCTGAGCGACTGCAGTGGTCCGATTCGATGCGACCAGGCGTTACTGCTTAGTTCGATGCAGTCGGTAGGTCCTAACGACTGTTCCGACGGTTCCGTTTGTTCGGGTGAGGTGTTGCTGTTCAACCAGGGCTGTACCGACCTCGACAGCGAAGAGGGCCGCAAGTTCCGCGTCGGCCGCGACCTGGCGCTGGCGCGTTTCTGTCTCGGATACCTCATCCCGCTGAGTCTCTTGCCAGCGGGGATTCGCGTGAGTGCCGCGGCCGTGCTCAGTGACAACTAAGCCTGCTTCGCGCAGGGCGGCTATGGCTTGGCGGATTGTGCCGCGACTCGCCCGAAACTCTGCAGTGAGCGCGCTCTCGGCTGGCAAGAGCGCCCCGGGCGGAATGGCACCGCTCGCGATCCGCCCCTTCAGCTCGTCGGCGATTACGCGGTAGCGGGGCTGTCCGTAGTGCGGGGTGGGCACCTGCTCACCGTACCTGGCACTTGTCTTACCAAGTGCCAAGCAAACGACCTATTTGGATGCCTAGACAACTCGTCCACTTGTAGATACGTTTCCTGGTGTGCGGTCGAGGTGACGGCTCGTGTCAGGGGTGTTTCACCCTGGAGCGGCCGCATGTGATGCGCGGCGTCCTGTCGGACCGGTTGCGGTAGCCGCGCGGACAAGTTGGCTTGGCGATACCCGATCCGTCCGGCGTCGGACGGTGCGCCGTGCCTTCATCCGGGCCGGTGGTAGGCCGCATTCCCCGTGGCTGACCACCGGTCCCCGTCTACCCGTGGAGGTGCGATGTCCGGCTCCCATCGTCGACACCGTTGGTTCTCGTCCTGGTGGTCTCGGGGGCGCCCATCTGACTGGTATGCCGGCGGCAACGTTCCGTCGAGTTCTCTCGCGGCTCCTACGACCTTCTCGCCGCCGTGGTCGACGGACATCACCCGCGAATTGCCTGCGCTCCGGCATGTGCCCTTGATGACGCGAGCCCAGCTCTTCCGAGGCAACGGCGGGCGGTGGCCGCGATGAGTCGTACGAACAAGCCGGCTGCCGTCACGAGCCACCCGGATTGGTGCGCCCCGGATCGCTGCGGCTACCTGGTGCCGCCGGTGATGTCGCATATGGCCCGTCGTCATCGCGGCTCGATGCAGCGGGTTGGTGAGAGTCGGGCGGGCGGGCTCGTCGTCACGTACCTCATCAGTGCTGAGGCTTTGGGTGGTGCCATGGTCGGCGTTCACGTGACGTGCCGGGGCGGGAACGCTTGGGCTGAGTTGTCGTTGCCGCAGACGGTTGAACTGGCCCAGCAACTTAGCGACCTCGTAACGCAGGTACTCGGTCTGGAGGGGGTCGACGATGAGTGAGGGCATCCCCGTCACGCGGCGCTGGTCGCCGTCGTCGATCGCGCCGGCCGTGTGCCCGGTGTGGTGTCGGGGCTGTGGACCGAACGACCCGATGCACCGCGGGCTTCTCTCCACCATTGGACGGGAGCGGACCGGCTGGGTCACCGTCCAACTGATCGTCGACCGGTTCGCCCGCCGGGACCTGGCCGTGAAGCTCGACGCGACCCGATACGGCGCGACGCAGACCGTGCTTCTGTCGCCCGCGCAGGTGGACCGGCTCATCGACGAGCTGGTGTACGCCCAGCTGGAGATGCTGACACCGGCAGAAGGCGGCGAGCAGGCTGGAGAGACGCGGTGAACGCTAACACCCGTCGAGGCTCAGCCGTTCCTCGTACTCCTGGCCTGCGCCCTGCGCGGCCACCGCGAGCAGCGATAGCCGTACCGCCGGTTCCTGAGCGGCCCGCCGGCGGGACCACCTGGCAGACGTTGGAACGTCTAGGGGGTACGGTGACCGGTGTGCAAGGCCGGGACTGGCGCCCTCGCTACCTGCAACTCGCGGAAGAGTTGCGGGCGAAGATCGTGGGCGGCGAGCTGGCCCCCGGGACTCTGATGCCCAGCGAGACCGAATTGGCCGACACCTCGGGCCTGTCGCGTACCAGCGTCCGCAATGCCATCCGGCAGCTCCGGGAATGGGGCCTGGTCCGCGCGGAGCAGGGGCGCGGCACCTACGTGCGGGCACCCCGCCAGCGGGTACGCCGTCGCAACACCGAGCGGTACCAGTGGGAGAAGGATCGCGTCCTGCTCGACGAGGACGAGCGGCTGAAGACTGGCGCCACCGAGCACGACACCGGCCTGACCGTCGATGACCTGAAGTTCCACGCCGAGTACTCCCAGGTGAAGGCTGATGCGGAGATGGCGGCGGCCTTGCAGGTCGAGCCTGGAACGCCGCTGCTGCGCCGGGTCTACTGGACGTCCTCGCGGCACGAGAACGCACCGCTGACCGTGTCGTACTCCTACCTGCCTCATGACCTGGTGGCCGCGAACCCGGACCTGCTCGACGCGGGCAAAGAACCGTGGCCGGGCGGCACACAGCACCAGCTCTACACGCTCGGCATCGAGCTGGACCGAATCGACGACGAGATCCGCGCCCGCCCACCGTCGCCGGACGAGGCCGAGTTGTTGGACATCGACCCGGGTGTCTCCGTGCTCACCGTGCGGAAGACTTCGACCGACACCACCGGCCGAATCGTCGAGGTCGCCGACGTGGTGATGCCGGGGGACCGCACCGAGCTTGTCTACTCCCACAAACTCCAGCGGTGGAAAACTTGACGCAGCTCGTCTCGGTCATCACTCCGGTTCACGCGCCCAGCATCGAGCACTTGGCTGGCGCCTACGAGTCGTTGGCCAAGCAGGAGATGCCTGTCGGTTGGGACTGGGAATGGCTCGTTCAAGAGGACGGTCAGACCGGCGCCCTGGTCGACGCGCTGCCCGACGATCCCCGGGTCAGTCTGGGCACCGGCCGTCCCGGTGGGCCTGGTGTTGCCCGTACCCTCGCGCTCTCCCGGGTCACCGGGCAATTCATCAAGGTGCTGGACGCCGACGACCAGTTGACCCCCGGCGCGCTCGCCCGGGACATCGCCGCGTTCGATGCGCACCCGCAGATCGGCTGGACCACCTCGCGGGTACTCGACCTGCTGCCCGACGGGTCGACGGCCGGATGGGACAAGGACCCGGCCGGCGGGGTCATCGACCGCGGTTCGGTCCTGTCGTTCTGGCAGGCCAACGGCTACCGGGCCTCGGTGCATCCGGCGACCCTGTGCCTGCGGCGGGATCTCGTCTTCGCCCTGGGCGGCTGGATGGCCCTGCCCGCCTCCGAGGACACCGGCCTCCTGCTCGCCGCCAACGCGGTCAGCGCGGGCTACTTCACCCGCGAATACGGCCTGCTCTACCGCAAGTGGCCCGGACAGGTCACCAGCCAGGCCTCGCATCGGGAACCGGCCGAGTACCAGGCACGAATGAAGATCATTGGGGCCAGAGCGGCAGCTCTGGCTGCAATGCTGCCTGGCGGCCTGCTGCTCATGCCTCCGGCGTAGCCACTTGACCCGGCAGTGCCGGTAGGAGCGTGGCTGCGCTCCTGCTCTCAAGCGGAATGCTGAGTCTACGAGTATTCCTCTTTCTGCGCCTCCCGCTCGATTGTTGCCGAAGATGCTGTCGGGGTCGACGGCCAGGCACGCAGCGCCGGTCATCGGCTGGGGTGACCGTCAAGGGCGAGCAGGGCATCCGCGTAGGCGAGGGCGGCCGTCGTCGCGGCCGCCTTGGTGATAGGGCCGTTGATGGACGGGCTAAGCCGCGTCTGGTGGTCGGGGTTCTCTGCGAGGGTTTCGCGTCGGTGCCCACGTCGACGTACAGGCCGATGTGTCGCGGCCCAGCCGGGCTGATGTGGTCGCGCATGTACCCGGGTTCGCGGCCGTAGGAGCCGTCCGGGGGCGGCGGTGTGGCGTTGTTCGGGGACGACCCGTTCGCCCTTGCGGGTCATCTCTCGGCCGACGGGCCCTGATTCAGAATGGAGGAGCCGTTCGGCTTCGCCGTGGTTCCACACGACCGGGCCATGCTTCACCACCTGGTCAGCGATTGACGGACCCTTATTTCACCTAGTATCGTTAAGGCCATGTCGGATGGACCCGTGCGCATCACCGGGCCACTCCTGGCTGTCCTGTATGCCCTCCTCGCCGCAGATGGTTATGAGCTGCACGGCTGGGCAATCATGAAGACGACCGGGAAATCGGGCCCGACGATCTACAAGATCCTCGAACGGCTCGCCGAGTCGAAGTGGGTCACCTCCCGGTGGGAGGACGAGGCCGAGCCGGGTAAGCCTCGCCGCCGCTACTACCGCCTTACCCCGCACGGCACGTCCAGCGCCCGCGAACTGATCGCCGCGCGGCAGCCGAAACCCGCACAGACGGTGCGCGCCCGCCTGGCCATCGGCTGGTGTGAGGCATGAACGGCTGGGAGATCGTCATCGGCGTCATCCTTGGCCTGCTGGTCAACGAGATGACCGACCTCTCACCGTGGGCCGCACGGCGGCTGGTCCGCTGGGCGGCCTACCGGTGGACGACCGACCCGGACGTAGCCGCCGGGTACGCCGAGGAGTGGACCGCGATCATCGAGGAGCGGCCCGGGAAGCTACTCAAGCTTCTGACGGCCACCCAGTTCAGCGTGGGGGCAGCGCGGAGGGCTGTGCCGCGGACGGTCGTTGCGATTCTTATCGGCCACAAGCGCAGGCTGGCAGAACTGCGAACCGATGAGGAGATGCGCGGGCTGGGACCGCCCGCGTTGATGTGTGTCGGCGGCATCGCGAGTGCGGGTCTTGCGTTCGTGGTGGACCGTGAAGAGCTGACGCCCTTCATCGTCACAATGCTCCTGGGCTCGCTTGCGATGCTTGTCGGCCTGGTTGCCGAGATCCGTCAACGGCGGCGTTCGAGGCTGAACAGGGTGTCGTAGTCGCAGGCGGCGAGCTGCGGGACGGTTGACTCCTCGGCAGCCTCCCGGGCCATACCCCGGCACACCGCGTACTCCACCCAGTCGCCCTTGCAGGCACCCCTGACCCGGCCGCTCCACCGGTTCGGTCGCTGGATCGGCGAGCTGCGGGGCGGTTTGCGCGGCGGTGGTGTCGGGCATCCGGTGCGGCACCGTGGCGCCCTGGTCGGTGGGCTCGGGTTCGCCGATCACCTCCGGCTCCTAGCCGCGAGCTGGTCGCGGTTCAGTTCGTCGATGTCGACTTGGGTCATGCCCTGACCCAGCCAGTACGCCACCCAGTCGTCGCGGCGGGCGTTCCCAGCGGGGCGGGGGATCACATCGGCGCGGCCGGCAGCACGTCGACACCTACGGTGAGGTTCAAGTTCTCCACGGCGGAGGCCTACACGTCGTCACCCGATAGTGGGGAACCTGCCGAATGCTAGGCAGGCGTGCGGGTTGCCGGGGTGAGGGCTGAGCCTCGGGCCTCGATGGTTGCGCGGGCAGCCTGCTGCTCATGCCTCCGGCCTAGCTTCGTGACCCGGCATCCCGTGGGTGCGGCGCCGCTCCTTCATCTCCGCCTCGAAGATGTGCCGCCGACCGCCGGCTAGCTTCTCCCGCGCGTCCCGCTCGATCTCCTGGAACGCGGCGTAGTAGCCGTCGTCGAACTCCTCCACGATCTGGAACGTCCACCGGCCCGGTAGCACGTTGCGCCCCAACAGCTCGTGCTCGACCCGGTCGGCCATCTCGTCGTGGCCCGCCTCCCGGAGCAGCCTCACCACCCGGTCAAGGGTGAGATCCGCGCCGCCGACGAGTTGGTGCGCCGAGTACAGGTGACCGCGTACCCGGTGAACGGTCTCCAGTGCCTTGCTCAGATCCCCCAGCGCTTCCACAGTGGTGTCGTTGACACCCGCAGGGCGTGAGTGGAGTTCGTCTATTGACTTCTTGCTGCTCATGGCGCAGCAATACCCGTACGCAAGCCTTCTACCCATGTCGGCTTGAAGGTGTCCAGCGTTGGCCGAATACGGATCTCGCCAGCGCGTCACGCCATTCATGAGCCCACTGCGGTCTAGCATCACCGATGGCAGTTCACCGATTACCTCTGGTGGGCAGGGCGGCCATCGTCGCACGTTCAGAAGGCGATAAGGCCGCTCCCAACCTAGAGGAGGTCGAGTGATGCCGAGCAAGAAAAGCCGGTCTCGAGGGAAGCGCGGGTCCGGTCGGCAACGGGCACCCGGAAGGGCCGGAGCCGGCTCCCTGATCGAGTTAATTTTCTTGATCATCAGGCTGCTGGTGCTGGCAACTGCCTGGTCTGGCGCTGGCACCGAGGAGGATGAGTCCGGCTACTAGACCGAACTCATCCCCCTCGGGGGTTGGACGCCTCCGCAGCTTGTCCTTGGCGGGTCGGTTGCGGGGGCTTCCTCCGTTCCGGCCGTCGGCGCAGGTCGCGATCGTCGCTTCGCGTTGCGCTGAACGTTCAACGCAACTAACAATCACAACCTAACCTTCGGTTCGTGCACCAACTTACACACGAACCCTGATAGGTAGATGTCATACGCGCCGTATTGGAAGTAGTAAAGCTATCGAGTATGGCGTGCGAGTAACCGGCGGACCGTGGTTCTGTTCGCCGCCAGGCACGGTCTCGTCCGACCCGTATTGGTGTAGCAGCTAGAGGTGCGGGCGCTATGGGGAGCGCACTAGCCCTCCTCTTGGAGCGAGCCTCTGCGCGAGCGTTCCCCTTGGCGCCGCGCCTCTGCCGGCTCGTGGCGCGCGGGACCCGTGACCGTCGATGGACTTTCACGAGTCGGGGAGCACTCCTCCCGCAGCACTCGTCGTTGCTGGCCTTGACCTTCCAGGCCAGAATCGCGCAACTTGTTGACTTGTCTGCCAAGTGCCATCTACCTTGGATCTCAACTTGGCAGACAAGTTAACAAGCTGGAGGTTGAGCAATGGCTCTGCGAGGCGGCACGAGGTTCGCGGTGCGGTGTGAGGACGTGTTCCCGGCGGGGTGCGCGTTGGTCCCCGAGTCTCTGGGCGAGGTCGAGGACTACGACGAGAAGACCGGTCGGCGTAGCCCGGCGAAGGACAAGCTGACCGGCCAGCGGGTGTGGCAGGTCCGGGTGATGGACCTGGATCCGGAGCTGGGGAAGCGGTCGCGGGAGACGACGGTGAAGATCTCGGCGGACTACCAGCCGGTGCCGCCGACGGGTGGCCTGTTCGAGGCGGTGGAGTTCGACGGCATGACGGTCACGCCGTACGTGGGCAACAACGGTCGGATGGCGTATTCGCTGCGGGCGACCGGGATGCGTGCCCCGGCGGGCGTGGCGACGAAGGCGGCGCAGTAGCCGCATCTGGTGGGGGCGGGGCTGTCAGGTCTTGGCGGACGGCAGCCCCGCCCTCTGTCTCTTTCCCCTGCTCTGTCGAGAGAGGTAGTGACATGTCCAAGCGTATGCCTGCCGTCCTGCGGCGACCCACAGTGGCGGGTGCGCGATGATCCGCCGGCCGCGGGGCGAGGTCGTGATGACCACCGCCGGGGACCTGATGGTGATCCGGCCGCGTCGGCTGGAGCTGCCAGTCTGGCTGATCGCGATCGGCCTGGTGCTGCGGTGGCTGTGGCGGGGCCTGTGGTGGTGCCTTCGCCACCCCGTCGCCGTCGGCCTGGTCGTGGCCGGGGTGAGCCTCTACCGCGAGTTCGGCCGGGCCGGCGTGATCGTGCCCGTGGTCCTGGCCGCTGCCGTGTCGGCACTGTGGCGGTGGCGGCACGAATCGTCCTGGTGGACCTGGTGCGCCGGCCCAATCCTCGGCCGGTTCCGCCAACTCTTCGTCTACCGACGGGCCTGGCGTGAGGCCATGACCCTCTGCGGCCTGGCCAAGGTGTACGACCATCGCACGGTCCTGCCGGAGCTGCTGCGGGTCCGCTCGGATTAGGCGCTCGACGTGCTGACCATCCGCATGGTCCGCGGCCAGACACCGGAGGAGTTCCAGAAGGCCACGGCGAACCTGGCGTACGCCTTCGGCCGGCGGCACGCCCGGGTCTACTCCGAGCGCCCCGATGACCCGCCGATCCGGTCGGGCTACTGGGCGTTGGTCCTGGGCGCGGTGGATCGGCTGCGGTTCCGGGATCGACCGTCGGTGGTCTATCTGGTGGTGGTCCGCACGGACGCGCTGCGCACCCTGGTCGACCCGTTCGACGTCCCATCGGTGCCCGACTTCACCGCGTTGCCGTTGGCTCGGCGGGAAGACCTGCGGCACTGGTGCCTGCACCTCCTCGCCACGCACGTACTCATCGGCGGCGCCACCCGCTCCGGTAAGGGCTCGGTGCTGTGGTCCCTGGTCCGGGTCCTGGCCGGCGGGATCTCCTCCGGGCTGGTCCGGCTCTGGGTGATCGATCCCAAGGGCGGCATGGAGTTCGCGATGGGCCGGCCGCTGTTTGCCCGGTTCGCCTGCAAGTCGTTCGAGGCCATGGCCGACCTGCTCGACGAGGCCGTGACAGTGATGCGCGAGCGGCAGACCCGCCTTGCTGGCGCGGTGCGGGTCCACACTCCGACCCTGGCTGACCCCCTGGTCGTGGTCGTCATCGACGAGATGGCGGCACTGACCGCGTACCTCCAGGACGTCGACCTACGCAAACGCATCGCCGGCTCACTCGGGCTGCTGCTGTCGCAGGGTGCCGGCGTCGGCGTCCTGGTGGTGGCCGCGTTGCAGGACCCCCGCAAGGAGGTACTGCCGTTCCGGGACCTGTTCCCGACCCGAATCGCGCTCGGACTGACCGAGGCCGCTCAGGTCGACCTCGTGTTGGGCGACGGCGCCCGCAACCGCGGCGCCCTCGCCGACCAGATGCCCCGCTGGGCCAAGGGCGTCGGCTACGTGATCCTCGACGGCACCCCCGAGCCAGCCCGGGTCCGCTTCTCCTACATCTCCGACGACCACATCCGGGAGCTGGCCGCCGAGTACCCGGCGCCGGCCGACGCGGCGGACATCCTCGCCCAGGTCGGCCGGGAAACCGCCACCGAACCGACCCGCCCACCCCTGCCCCGGCAGCGTCGCGGACCACTACTGCCCGACTCGCTGCTGAACATCCTCGACCGCGACACCGACGGGGGTGAGCCGCGGTGACCGCCCCGACCGCCGGCCGGACCTTCTACCGGCTTCGCGCACCCGGTACCGACGGCGCCACCAGCACGGCCGTCTCCGTCCGCGTCGACCCTGACCGGCCCGATGCGTACCCGGTCTATCTCGCCGTCGGCGGCGGCCGGCGCCGCATGTACCTGACCCCCGACGAGGCGTGGGCGCTGTGGCGCTGCCTCTCCGAAGCGGTGGCCTCCCTCGGCGAGCCACCCGAGCACATCCGTACCCGCGTCGCCCCGGCCCGGAGGTAACCGATGTCCCTCAAGAGCTTCTTCCTCGGCACCCACCGCCTCAAGCCGCTGCATATCGAACTCAACGGCTCCCCGGACCGGCTCGCCGGTGCTCTGCACGGCCTGGCGCACATGGTCAACCGCCGCCGCGACCTCAACGGCCAGCAGATCTGCATCACCCTGACCGTCCGCGACAACGGCAGCGGCCGATGATCCGCGAACGCGCCGAGTCCGGTGTACGGGTGCTGATCCTGCTCGCCATCGGCACCATGGCCGGTGCCGCCGCCTTCACCCACGTCCACGACCTGACCGTTGCCCACGGGCAGCCCGACTGGATCGGCTGGGCCAACGCCGTGGCGGTCGAGCTGATGGCGATCTACCTCGGCCTGGAGATCCGTGCCCGCCGCCGCGATGGTCGACCCGTCGGCCTGGTCGGCGTGCTCCTGGTCGCGTTCGCGCTGCTCTCCCTCGCAGCCCAGGTCGCCGAAGCCGAACCGTCCGTCTGGGGCTGGATCGTCGCAGCAGTCCCGTCGCTGGCCTTCCTCGCCCTGGTCAAGGTCGTCCTATCCAGCACCCCCGCCGCCCCGCCGGCACCCGAGCCCAATCAGCCGCAGGACGATTGGTACGACGAGCCGCAGCCTGTCGAACCCACGCCGCCGGCTCCGGTGATGCCGCCGGCATCAGCCGCGGTGCTGCCTCCGGTCGGCGTTGTCCAGTCCAACCGGCCCCAGGTCGTCGGGATCATCCGATGACGGCTCCGACCCTGCCCGGTCTCGAACCTGCCCCGACCCCGGTTGCTCCTCGGCCGGGGTCGCGGGCGGCCCGCATGGCGCTGCCCCGTTCGATCGACGAGCTCAAGGACATCGCCATCGAGTACGGCGTCTGCGTCCGCCCGCTCGCCATGCGCCGCACCGACCTCGACAGCGGCCTGACCGAAGTCATCGACCTGCCCTGCGGCGCGACCCGCGAGGACAAGTGTCCGCCGTGCGCCAAGAAGAACCGCCGGCTACGGCAAGCGCAGATCCGCGAGGGCTGGCACCGCGACGACGAACCACTACCCGGCCCGGAACCCGCAACCGAGGCACAGAAGTCCCTGATCCTGTTCCGCGCGCACCTGGAGTTCTCTCGAGACGAGGCCGTACGCGCCGCGCAGTGGGACCAGGTGACCGACCTCGACGAGGCAATCCGCGAGGTAGAGGAAGCCATCGCCGCTGAGGGCCTGCGCGGGCGCGTCGGACCACCTCACGCCAGCGACGACGAGGACCAGGACGATGAGCCCGGCCCACGGCGCAAGCGCTCCACCAAGCGGCGCCAGGATGCCCCCGAACTGCCTCGGCGCAAGGTCGAACGGCGCACCGTCGGCAAGACCTACACCGCCCCGGACGGCTCCACCTACCAACCGTCGATGTGGCTCACCCTCACCCTCGACTCGTACGGCCCGGTCCGCCCCGACGGCGCCCCCGTCAACCCGAACCGGTACGACTACCGCCGCGCAGCCTGGGACGCCGTGCACTTCCCCCGGCTGCTCGACCGGTTCTGGCAGAACCTCCGTCGGTGCGAGGGCTGGAACGTCCAGTACGCCGGCTGCGTCGAGCCGCAACGTCGCCTCGCCCCACACGCGCACTTCGCCATCCGGGGCACCATCCCTCGCGACGTGCTCCGCACCGTGGCGGCGGCCACCTACCACCAGGTGTGGTGGCCCTCGGTCGACGTCCAGCGCTACAGCCTCGACCGGCTCCCGGTTTGGGACGAGCAGGCGGCGACATGGGTCGACCCCGACTCCCGCGAGCCGCTGACCACTTGGACGGAAGCCCTCGACGCCATCGACGACGACCCGGACTTGGAACCGGTGCACGTCGTCCGGTTCGGCGCCCAGGTCGACGCCCGCGGCGTCATGCCCGGCACCGAGGACGCCGAACGGACCATCCGGTACGTCACCAAATACATCACCAAGCACACCGGCGACTGCCACAAGGCAACCACCGACCGGCAACGCAAGCACCTCGACCGGCTCTGGCAGCAACTCCAGCTGACCCCCTGCACCGACCGGTGCGCCAACTGGCTGCTCTACGGCGTCCAGCCCAAGAAGGCACACGCCAAGCTCAAGCCCGGCCGCTGCAAGGGCAAGGTCCACCAGCGCGACACCCTCGGCATCGGCGGCCGGCGCATCCTCATCTCCCGCGACTGGTCCGGCAAGACCCTCGCCGACCACAAGCACGACGCGCGGGCCTGGGTCCGGGCACTGCTCGGCGTCACCACCGACGGCACGCAGCTCGTGGACGACCAGGGCGCCACCACCGAACGGGTCCGGCACGCCTGGGAGTTGGCCCGGCCCGATGACCCGGACGTCGGCCCGATGACCCACCGGCTCATGCGATCGATCAGCGAGCGCGCCCGCTGGCGCTCCGAGCTGCTCGCCGCCAAGGACCGGGCGGCGCAGGGGTCTTCAGAACTTTCGGCAACTCGGCACAGCGCACAGCACGACGGGGAGGAAACGCAGTGAACGAGGAGTTGTTGACCGTGCCGGAAGTGCTCGCCGAGCTGCGCGTACCGCGCTCGACCTGGTTCTACTGGCGGCAGACCGGCAAGGGACCACGGGTGATCAAGCTCCCGAACGGGCAGCTGCGGGTCCGCCGGTCGGCGCTCGGTCGGTGGCTCGGCGACCTAGAGCAAGACGCCGCATGAAGAGCTACGAGGTCCAGATCTGGGAGATCGCCAAGCGCGCGGACCGGAAGGCTCGGCCGTGGCGGGTTCGGTGGGCGGTGAGTGGACAGCGTTTCGAGGACATGTTCCGTACCAAAGCCCTGGCGCACTCGTTCCGCGCCGAGCTGGTCCAGGCGGCCAACGCGGGGGAGCCCTTCGACCCGGCCACCGGCCGCCCGGTCTCCGAGGCCAGAACCAAGAACCCCACCACCTGGTACGGGCACAGCCGGGCGTACGTCGAGATGAAGTGGCCCCGGGCGGCGGCCAAGACCCGGCGCTCGATCGTCGAAGCGCTGACCTCCATCACGGTGACCCTGACCCGGCCGACAAAGCGGGGCCGACCCACTGACGCTCTGCTCCGCGAGGCGCTGTACCTCTACGGGCTCAACCCCCGCCGCTGGTCCGACGAGATCCCGGCCGAGCACGCGGCGGCGCTCGCCTGGCTGGAAACGGCTTCGCTCCCGGTCGTCGAGCTGGACTCGCCCGCGATGGTCCGCCGCGTCCTCGACAGCCTGTGCGTACGCCTCGACGGCAAGCCTGCGGCGGCCTCCACCGTCCAGCGGAAGCGGGCCACCTTCTACAACGTGCTCGGGTACGCCGTCGAGCTGGAGCTGATCGCCTCCAACCCGGTCGACCGGGTTCAGTGGACCGCTCCCGAGGTTGCGCAGTCCATCGATCGGCGGGTGGTGGCGAGCCCGGCCCAGGTCGCCACGTTGCTGGAGGCGGTGAAATCTCTCGGCAAACGAGCCGACAAGGTCACCGCGTTCTTCGGCTGTCTCTACTACGCGGGGATGCGTCCCTCGGAAGCCGCGGACCTACGGCGGGAGGACTGCGACCTCGCCGGCCGGTGCGCCGACTGCGGGGCCGACTTCGACGACCTGGCGGCGGTCAAGCCTTCCCGGTCCTGCGACCACGAGAAGATCGAATACCGCTGGGGCCGCCTGGTGCTCGCCTGCACCTCACCGCGCGCCGGGTCGCACTGGACTGATGATGGCGGCTCCCACGAGCGGCGCGGACTCAAGCACAGGGGGAGGGCTGAGACTCGGACGGTCCCGATCCCGCCGCGGCTGGTCGAGCTGCTGTGCACGCACGTCGAGAATCACGGGGTCGGCCCGGACGGTCGGTTCTTCCGGGGTCTGCATGGTGGGCCGCTTTCCGAGTCGGTCTACGACCGGTGGTGGAAGCTCGCCCGGGAGAAGGCGCTGACCGAAGCGCAGGTTGCCTCGCCGCTTGTCCGCCGGCCCTACGACCTGCGGCACGCGGCGGCCTCGCTTTGGCTGAATGCCGGCGTCCCACCGACCGAGGTTGCCCGGCGCCTGGGCCACGGCGTCGCCGTCCTGCTCCGCGTCTACGCCAACTGCATCGACGGCGGCGACGACACCATGAACGACAAGATCAGCGATGCGCTCTCAGATGCGCCGGCGGTTCGACCCGGCAGAGGTGGGATTCGGGATCAATAGAGAGTGCGGTGCATCGTCGATCGAGAGCGGCTTGACCAGGTCGGGGACACTCGTAATCATGTGGCGACTATGTGTAGCTGGCTCAGCGTCGAGAGTCGCAGGTCAGGCGGGCGGTACACAGTGAAGGTGCATTCTGCCTGCGGTCGGGGGGTGGCAACGGCGGGCGCCCCGACCCTTGCACCAGTACGGCGATATCGAGACGGCGCCATATGGTTGACGCTCATCCCTCTGCTTCTGGCGCTGGTACTCGCTGGTTGCGACCCGGAGGGGGAGGGTAAGGGCAAGGTCAAATACAAGCCTGCGCTGCTGCCGGTGGCTCTGACAGTCGGTCCGGATGGCGTTGCGGTTGAGGGTGAGACGAGCATTGTCACCCCGATCGGCGAGTTCTCGATCGGAGCGGAGTACTCCCTCCCACCCCGAGATGGAAGCACGATCTACGTCCTGCTTCGTGACACCAAGAAGGGTGCCACCGGGTTTGACAGGGTGTTCAAGGTCCAGACCGGACGCGACCAGTTGACCGTGGTCGTGAACGGAACGACCACCATCCAGGTCAAGGATGGCCAGGTCTTGATCGACGTCACCGGCGGAGCCGTCAAGAAGATCCAGTTCAAGCGTGTGAATCAAGCGAACGTGAAGGAAGGTGGGGACTCGTACTGGTCCAGCCTCGGCGCGAAGTGGAGCCGGGGTTGGGACTCCTCCCTCTACAAGCCCTTCGTGTTCACCCGCTGGGCATACGACGACTCGACAATCGACAAGTGGTGCGGCCTGGGGTTTGTCTGGTTCCTGCTGCGCTTGGCGCTCACCCTCGTGCTGCTGCTCTTAGATCTGGTGCTGAGTTCGATCTTCTTGCTGGCGCAGATCGCCTATTTGATCTTCGGCTCGACTGGACGGAACGTTGTCTGGGGGATTGCCATCCTGCTGGCGGTCGTCGCGGTGATCCGCGGGTTCCTCTACTACTGATCTGGACGTTCTGCGCGTGGGCAGATGGTGGGCGGCCAGCACCTCCAACGGTGCGGCGGGATGAGAAGGAGCAGGTCAGCACGCCTGACGCGGCCAAGATCACGAACGCCCTGTAAATCCGTCGCGAAAGCTTCAGAGGTTCGAATCCTCTACCCGCCACCAGGTGCAGACACGGCCCCTGGCCAGCAGAGATGCTGATCAGGGGCCGTTTTCGTGTCCGGTCGGGTGCGCCGTAGCCGACTGCACGCAAGGCGCGATGACCTGTGCGAGCAGCCCGCGGGCCATGATCATTCAAGACGACGTTCAAGAAGTTCGCTCTTGGCGCTTTCACCGTGCCGGCGAGCGCGGATCCCCCCGGCCATCAAAGCGACCCTGCAACGAGGCGACCCTGCAACGAGGTGAGGCGGAGGGCGGTCAGCGCGGGTGGTAGACGACCGCTCTGGCGCCCGAGGCCGTGCGGACCGAGGCGGCGATGCGGCCACGGTCATCGAGGTCAACGACCTCGCCGTACATGCTGATCCCGGCGACGCTGAGGTCGTGCAGGACGCCGCGTCGCCACAGCGCCGGGCGGGAGCTTCCGTCGTCGGCCTGGGAGGTGGCCAGGATCTCGCCGCGGTTGTTGATCGCCCGCAGTGCGGTCGAGCTGCCGCCGAGAGTGCCGACGTCCAGGGCGCGGGTGTGCCGCCAGAGGATGCCGCGCGGGAACTGGTCAGCCGAGAACTGCCAGCCGATCACCCAGCCGCGGTCGTTGAGGGCGTACGTGTTGCTGCGGTTGAAGGGGCCGGCGCCGAGGTCGGTGACCCGGCCGCTGTGCCACCGGACGGCGTGGAAGCCGTCCGGTGGGAGGTACACCCCACCTGAGACCTGGCCGTGCTCGTTGATGTCGGACACCTCGGTGAGAGGCAGGGACCGGGCACGGCCGTTCGTCCACAGGACGGGGCCTTCGTCGGTGCGGCCGACAACCTGGCCGCGGTTGTTGATCGCCACGGGTATGGCGGACGGACCCAGCGGCCGCACCACACCGTGGTCCCAGACGTACCCGCCGGAGCCGTCGGCGGGGTAGCCGACGACCTGGCCGCGGTCGTTGACGTCGGTCGGGGTGAAGGCACCGAGATCGGTCATCCGGCCGTGACGCCAGAGGAATCCGCGGTAGGTGCCGTCGGCGGCCTGGGCGCGGCCGACCACGTCGCCGCGGTTGTTCATGGCGAGGGCGAAGCTGCTGTCGCCGCCGAGGGTGCCGAGCTCCACCATGCGGTAGCTGGGCACGAGGGCGGCGGCGGACGCGGGGGCGGCGGTTGGTGCGGCCGTCAAAGCGGCCGCGAGGAGAGCTGCGCCGAGGATGGATGGCATGGGACGGCCCCCTTCGGAGCGTTGCCGGGCGAACCCTGTGCACAGGGTAGGCGCATCCCGTCGGTCCGCCAGAGTGCCGTCACATGGCCGACCGCCTCGCCGTCCTGCCCACGAACGGCAACGTTGCTCGATGGCGCACCGATCGGCGGGTCGCACTCACGAGTCCCTTGTCGACACCGTGACGGGTGTACTGGCTGACCGGCGCCGGCACCTCTCCGCCCGGTGGCACTCGGATTTCAGGCGATTTCGGGCAGCGGCCCAGGCGGCCGGTCGGACCCGCCGCCGGTCTCGGTTCCGGTCGGCTGCACCACGTTCCCCGGCGAGGTCTGGGCCGCTCCGCGGAGCTGGGTCGAGGGGGCTACCCCGGCCTCTCGTACCTCAACGAGGTTGACCGCGGCGGCCACTTCGCGGCCGCGGCGGCCACTTCGCGGCCGCGGCGGCCACTTCGCGGCCGCGGCGGCCACTTCGCGGCCTGGGACGAGCCGTGTGGGGCTCGCCGATCGGTCGCGAAGGCTACAGAGTCTCGAACCGTCCGTCTGCGGCGGTGATAATCGAGAGACTCCGATCCTATGGATCCGAGAGGATTGTTGTGTTCAACTGGTCACCGGTTGCGAACCCGGCCAACCGGTGCCCATCGTCCTGGGGGAGTTTCGGTGGTCGGGAAGACGCGGCGCCGCCCATGCCTGCCGGCTTTGCGTTCGGGGCGGGCTTTGTTACTGGAAGCGGCATCCATGACGTAGATCCAAATTGTGGCTATAACTCGAACACGCATCATCTGCGCGTCTCCTGGGACGAGCCAACGACCTTGCAGGGCTTCCGTCGTTGAAGCGTTCGGGCCGGCTGGATGGGCCTGCGCTGCTCAGCCGTCCGACCGCTTTGCGGGCTGCCTCGTGTGTGGCACCATCGTGGAATCTTGCCTTCCCGACACCCCTGCCATGAGGAGCACACGATGTCTGGTCAAAGGCTGGCCCGGCGGGTCGGCATGGTGGTCGCAGCACTGGCTCTCGCTGTAATGGCAGGCGGGGCTTCCGGGAGTTTCGGGGAGTTCCAGGCTTTTGACTACGTCTGGACGGCGCCGCAGCACTAGTCGAGGCAGGTGACACCAGGGCCGTACCGGACGGTGTCGTCAGCTTCGTTCCCGGCCGCGCGTCCTTCGCAGCAGTGACCGGTAAGGAGTGGGATGACTGGCCGCCGGTCCGCGTCGGGTGGCTCGGGGTCTCCTCGGCGCCCGGCCCAGTACGCATGGTTCATCACCGGCCCGTTGATGTTCCTGGCCGTCGTCTTCTCGATGACGATCGGGCTGGTGACCCCGAACCGGCCGCACCCCTCCGGGTCCTGGGGGCTCGCCGCCGTCCTGCTGGGCGTGATGGTGATCGCCGGCCTGCCGATGCTGAACTTCGTCATCGGGCGGCAGTCCTTCGGCGTGCGGCTCGTCGAGATCCCGCTGGTGCCGGCGTTCGTCTTTCTTCCGCCGCTGATGGTCGTCCTGGTTTACACCCTCTCCACGCTGATAACCCACCTGCGGTACCGCTTCGGCGTGGAAAAACTGGCCTTCAACGTCGCCAACGCCGCTGCGGCCGTATCGCTGGCCGGCCTCGTGTTGCTGGCGCTCCCACCGGTCGTGGGCGTCGGACCGCGGACGTGGGGCGTGCTCTTCGCGTCCGTCGGTACCGTCGTGGTGTCGACCCTCGCCGGCGTGGCCGGGGTGATCGCGATCATGCACGGCCGGCACGCCGCGCTGGGTGTGCTGCGCAGCGGGTTGCCGTCTCTGCTGGCCAACGGTGTCAACCTCGTGGTCGGCTTGATCGTCCTGATCGCGGTGGACAGCACCTGGTGGTCGGCCGTGTTGATCGTCGTGCTCGGGGTCGCGCTCGCAAAGGTCTACCGGTCGTACGAGCAGTTCTTCCGGCAGCACCGGACGCTCGGCGACATGTACGAACTCACCAAGGCGATGACCGCCAACGGACAGAGCGGCAACCTGGCTGACGTCCTCCTCGGTCGGATCCGGGGGCTCATGCAGGCCGAGTACGCGACGCTGTGGCTGCCGGCCCAGGGGCGTCACCCGGAGGTGATGCTGACCGCGCGCGTCGACGACGCCGGCCTGTTGGACACGTCGCCGACGCCGGTGGTCGTTCGCGAGGAGGCCCGCCGTCAGCGCCGCAGTCTGGCCATGGGTGTTCGCCTCGGGGACGAGGAGAGCCTGCGGGGGTCGCTGCGCGCCACCGGTGTGAAGGACATCATCGTGGTGCCGCTCTACTCGGGGCAGGCGGTGATCGGCACGCTTGAGGTGGTCAACCGGCTCAGCGACGTCGGCCATTTCACGCCGGGCGACATTCCCGTCTTCGAGACGGTCGCCGCGCACGCGGCCGTGGCCCTGGAGAATTCGCGGCTGGTCGACCGGCTCCGGCACGACGCGCACCACGACACGTTGACCCGACTGCCCAACCGTCGGCGGATCACCGGAGCGCTGGACGAGTCGGTCAAGATCCGCGCGCCGGGCGAGGTGGTGGCGCTGCTGCTCTTCGACGTCGACGGGCTGCGCCAGGTCAACGAGTCCCTGGGGCACGCGGCCGGGGACAAGGTCCTCACCGAGGTCGCCAATCGGTTGCGGGCCAGCGCGCCGTCGTCGGCTCTGGTTGGCCGTGCTGGCGGGGACGAGTTCCTGGTGACGCTGCGGTTGGAGAGCGCTGAGGCCGCGCTCGAGTTGGCCGCCCAACTGCGTGACCAGATCCGCGACGAGATGGTCTTCGACGCGCTCACCCTCGACGTGAACACGGCCGTCGGGGTGGCCGTACACCCGGATCATGGCAGCGACGCGGCGACCCTGCTGCTCCGGGTCGACCTCGCCGCCACCGCGGCCAAGTCGGTGCCGGGCAGCGTGCAGCTGTTCAACCCCGCGCTGGAGTCCCGTTCACTGCGCCGGCTGGGTCTCGCCGGCGACCTGCGTCAGGCACTGGACAAGGGCGAGCTGGAGGTCTACTTCCAGCCCAAGGTGACTCTGCGGGACCGGCGCCTGGTGGGCGTCGAGTGTCTGGCCCGCTGGGAGCACCCGGCGCACGGCACTGTCGCGCCCGAGGACTTCGTGGCGGTGGCCGAGCACACCGGCCAGTTGAGCCGGCTCACCGAGGTGGTGCTCCGGGAGGGCCTTCGGCGCAGCCGGGACTGGGCGCTGGCCGACCAGCCGCTGCCCATCGCGGTCAACCTCTCGGCTCGTACGCTCATCGACCAGCACTTCCCGGACCGGGTCCAGGAGTTGTTGACCGAGTACAAGGTGCCGGCGCAGCGCCTCACCCTGGAGATCACCGAGTCGGGGGTGCTGGACGGCACGGACCGGCCGATCCCCACCCTGCAACGGCTGCGGGATCTCGGCGTACGACTGTCGGTGGACGACTTCGGCACCGGTGACTCGTCCCTGGCGCACCTGCGCCGGCTGCCGGTGCACGAGGTGAAGGTGGACCGCTCCTTCGTGCAGGGCATGGCGACCGACCCGGGGGATCTGGCGATCGTCAACGCGGTGGTCACCCTTTCCCAGCAGTTCGGCCTGGCGGTGGTGGCCGAGGGGGTGGAGAGCGAGCTGACCCTGGAGCTTCTCCAGGACATCGGCTGTGAGATCGGGCAGGGTTTCCTGTTCAGCAGGCCGCTGCCGTACGAGCGGTTGGCTGCCTGGTTCGGTGCCCAGGTCGAGCCGGAGACAGTCGCCAACGGGGAGCTTCCGCGCCTGCGTGTCGTGCCCTGAGCAGGGCGCAGACGATCACCGGGGATCCGATTTCACCTGTCGAGCCGGGCCGTGTACTCTTACTCCTGCGCGCCCCACGGGGAGATCGCGCAGGCCCCCTTAGCTCAGTCGGCAGAGCGTCTCCATGGTAAGGAGAAGGTCTACGGTTCGATTCCGTAAGGGGGCTCGAGGGTTCAGCTGGACCCATCGCAGCGGTGTAGCTCAGATGGTAGAGCAAGCGGCTCATAATCGCTGTGTCGCCGGTTCAAGTCCGGCCACCGCTACTCTCGTCTTCCGGGCTCGTTGCCGGTGGTCGTAAGAAAATGGGCGCTTCTGGCGCCCACTTTGCATGTCCGCGCTGTCAGCGTCTAGGCTGGCGCGTCGTAGTTGTTTCCGTTAGCGAGGAAGGCACTCCGCCGTGGCGAAGGCTACCGATGTCCGGCCGAAGATCACTTTGGCGTGTGTGGAGTGCAAGGAGCGCAACTACATCACGCGCAAGAACCGGCGCAACGACCCCGACCGCATCGAGCTGAAGAAGTTCTGCCCGCGTGACGGTCGGCACACGGTCCACCGCGAGACCCGCTGACTGCTGGCCGGCCTCAGGGCCGGCCGTTGTCGAAGCTTTCCGATCGCCGATCTGACCGGTTTGGTGCGGCTCCGCCGCCGCCTACCGATCAGGTCGGCGATTGGGCTTTCCGTGTAGGTTCGCGGCATGCCTCTGGACCCTTCCTTCGTCGGCCGGACGTATCCGCCGACCGCCCCCTACCAGGTGGGCCGAGAAAAGATCCGCGAGTTCGCCAGCGCCATCGGTGCCACCGACCCGGCCCACCATGACCCGGAGGCCGCGCGGGCGCTGGGCCACCCCGACGTGGTGGCCCCGCCGACCTTTCCGGTGATCGTGACGATGGCCGCGAGCAGCCAGATCATCGAGGACCCGGCCCTGGGTGTCGACTACAGCCGCCTGGTGCACGGCGACCAGCGGTTCGCGTACACCCGGCCGGTGGTCGCCGGCGACGAGCTGGTCTGCACCAACACCATCGAGGACGTCAGCACCAGGGGTGGGCACGGCTTCCTGACCACGCGCACCGACGTGAGCACCGTCGGCGGGGAACCCGTGGTCGCGGTCTGGGCCAGGTATGTCATTCGCGGGGAGGCGTGAGATGGAGTTGCCAGCACAGACGTTTCAGGTGACCCGCGCGGACCTGGTCCGCTACGCCGGCGCCTCGGGCGACTTCAACCCGATCCACTGGAGCGACCGGGTCGCCACCAAGGTGGGTCTGCCCGGGGTGATCGCCCACGGCATGTTCACCATGGCGCTGGTCGGGCGGGCGGTCACCGAGTGGGCCGGGTCGCCGGACGCGGTGGTCGAGTACGGCGTGCGTTTCACCCGGCCGGTGGTGGTCCCCGACGACGATCAGGGGACCGAGATCGAGGTGACCGCGCGGGTCCGCGAGGTGACCGAGGACGGTCTCACCCGACTCGAGGTGACCGCCACCTGCCTCGGTGAGAAGGTGCTGTCGCAGGCGCGGGCAACCATCCGGACGGCACGCTGAACCGAGCCCGCCACGCGTGGCGGAGAGACCGGTTGGGAAAGTCGGGCGGCTACCCGTACACTGGTCCGCCGTGGGGCAAGTGACCCCTGCTCGGTCGTCTGTGGCCGCGTGGGGCGAGTGTTGCCACATAGGGGTGTAGCTCAATTGGCAGAGCAGCGGTCTCCAAAACCGCAGGCTGCAGGTTCAAGTCCTGTCACCCCTGCGCCTCAGGCCTGACCGTTCCCGTGGGTCGCGCCGCCAACTTGGCGGCGTCCGGCCCGTGGTGGTGGCATCGGCGGGGTGGTCCGAGGCAATCGGGCCCTCCTGGTGATCCACCGGCCGCGGCCCGTCGCGGGACGGTTGGGTCCGGCCGGCGTGACCAGCGCCGCGTACGCCACTCGGCGTGCGACCCCAGATTCCGCGACGGAGGGCGAAGTGGCCGACAACAAGCGGCGCGACGACGACGGCGACGATCGTCTGGACGACGAGGTCGTCGACGACGTGGCCGACGACGACGCCTCCGGCGCGGACGAGCCGGTTTCCCGGGGAGGCACCGCCACGCGGTCCCGTGCCCGCGCGGAGTCGGCGGACAGCCGGCCGACCACCCGGTCGGAAACGGGTCGGGTGGGCGTCTTCGGCCGCATCGCGCGGTTCTTCCGCGAGGTCGTAGCCGAACTGCGTAAGGTCATCTGGCCGACCCGCAAGGAGTTGCTGACCTACACCGCCGTGGTGGTGGCGTTCGTCGCGGTGATGCTGACGATCGTGGGTGTGCTGGACTTCGGCTTCGCCAAGGTCGTGTTGTTTGTCTTTGGCAACTCGGACTGACCGGCTGCCTCCAGCCATAGTGACGGAAGTGAGCGAGCGTGCCTGAGTACGACGAGACCGCCGGACCGGTGGACGAGCAGTCCACGGTCGCGACGGCGGCTGGTGACGAGTCGGTTGAGGCCGCCAGCGAGCCGGAGTTCCCAACGACCGAGCCCGCACCGGACGAGGACTACGACCCCGTCGCGGAGCTGAGGCAGAAGCTGCGCTACGCCCCGGGTGACTGGTACGTGGTGCACTCGTACGCCGGCTACGAGAACAAGGTCAAGACCAACCTCGAGACCCGGATCACGAGCCTCGACATGGAGGACTTCATCTACCAGGTCGAGGTGCCGACCCGGGAAGAGATCGAGGTCAAGAACGGTAAGCGTTCGCAGATCCAGGCCAAGGTCTTCCCGGGCTACATCCTGGTCCGGATGGAGTTGACCGCCGAGTCCTACTCCTGTGTCCGGAACACCCCGGGTGTGACCGGCTTCGTCGGCGCGACCGACCGGGCCGACCGGCCCGCTCCGCTCTCGCTCGACGAGGTGCTGAAGTGGCTGGCGCCGGCGGTCGAGACCGAGCAGAAGAAGGCGAAGCCCGAGATCAAGGTCCTCGACTTCGAGGTGGGCGACTCCGTCACCGTCACCGATGGCGCCTTCGCGTCGCTGCCGGCCACGATCAGCGAGATCAACGCCGACCAGCAGAAGCTCAAGGTGCTGGTGTCGATCTTCGGTCGTGAGACTCCGGTGGAGCTCAACTTCAACCAGGTCGCCAAGATCTGATTGGTCGTCGGCGGCGGGCCCGGCCCGCCGCCGACGTCGGCGTACGCGCTCTCGCTCGACCTCGGCGGACGAGTGGGCTGCGGCCTGCGCTACTCTTGAATGTCGCCGCTGTCGCACCGCGCTGACCGTGCGCGCCCGAGGGCGGCGACAGCCGCATTTTCCCAGCTCCAAGCCCCAGGAAGTGACATGCCTCCGAAGAAGAAGCTCGTCAAGACGTTCACGCTTCAGCTGCCGGCGGGCCAGGCCACGCCGGCGCCGCCGGTCGGCCCCGCGCTCGGCCAGCACGGCGTGAACATCATGGAGTTCTGCAAGTCCTACAACGCGCAGA
Organism: Micromonospora saelicesensis; assembly: GCF_900091575.1. Classification (GTDB taxonomy): domain Bacteria; phylum Actinomycetota; class Actinomycetes; order Mycobacteriales; family Micromonosporaceae; genus Micromonospora; species Micromonospora saelicesensis. The sequence continues at coordinate 118,984 of NZ_FMCR01000004.1, read as the reverse complement.
CCGAGTCTCAGCGGGGCGACATCGTCCCCGCCGAGATCAGCGTGTTCGAGGACCGGTCCTTCACGTTCGTGCTGAAGACCCCGCCCGCTGCCCGGCTGCTGATCAAGGCTGCCGGTGTGCAGAAGGGTTCGGGTGTTCCGCAGTCCGAGAAGGTCGGCTCGGTCAGCCGCGCCCAGCTGCGTGAGATCGCCGAGAAGAAGATGGCCGACCTCAACGCCAACGACATCGCCCAGGCCGAGAAGATCATCGCCGGCACCGCCCGGTCGATGGGCATCACCGTCAACGACTGACGTCGGCCCCGGCCTTCGACCCGACCGTGGGAGGGCTCGCGCCGAGCGGCCCGCCAGAGACCACAGGAGTAATCAGCAATGCAGCGCAGCAAGAGCTACCGCAAGGCCGCCGATGTCATCGACCGGTCGAAGCTCTACACCCCCACCGAGGCCGTGAAGCTGGCCAAGGAGACCACCAACGTCAAGTTCGACGCCACGGTCGAGGTCGCCATGCGCCTCGGCGTCGACCCCCGCAAGGCGGACCAGATGGTCCGCGGCACGGTCAACCTGCCGCACGGCACCGGTAAGACCGCCCGCGTGATCGTGTTCGCCAGCGGCGCGAAGGCCGAAGAGGCCGCCGCCGCGGGTGCGGACGAGGTGGGCACCGATGAGCTGGTCGCCCGCATCCAGGGTGGTTGGCTCGACTTCGACGCGGCGATCGCCACGCCGGACCAGATGGCCAAGATCGGCCGGATCGCGCGGATCCTGGGCCCGCGCGGTCTCATGCCGAACCCGAAGACCGGCACGGTGACCATGGACGTCACCAAGGCGGTGCAGGACATCAAGGGCGGCAAGATCACCTTCCGGGTGGACAAGCACTCCAACCTGCACCTGATCATCGGCAAGGCCTCCTTCACGGAGACCCAGCTGGTGGACAACTACGCTGCGGTGCTCGACGAGGTGCTGCGTGCCAAGCCGTCCGCGGCCAAGGGCAAGTACCTCCGCAAGGTCATCCTGACCACCACGATGGGCCCGGGCGTCCCGGTCGACCCGAACCTGGTGAAGAACCTTCGGGAGGACCAGGCCGACGCCTGAGTCGACAGATCGCTCCGCCGGGGCGCCGCCACGACCGTGGCGGCGCCCCGGCGCGTTCCAGGTGTGGCAGGCTCGACGCCATGCGGCTGGAGAACGTCTGGTTGCGGTACCACCGGCGGGGGCCGTGGGTGCTGCAGGGCATCGACGTGCGGATCGGTCCCGGCGAGGTGGCGATCGTGCTGGGCCGCAACGGGGTGGGCAAGTCGACACTGCTCCAGGTGGCCGCAGGGGTCCTCCGCCCGGGCCGGGGCCGGGTCACCGACCGGCCGACGCGGGTGGGCTGGGTGCCGGAGCGGTTTCCTGCGGACCAACCGTTCACGGTGACCCGCTATCTGACCGGGATGGCCCGGGTGGCGGGGCTGGGCAGGGCTGCGGCCGACGAGGCGGTGACCTCCTGGACGGACCGGCTCGGGCTGGCCGCCTTCCGCTCGGTCCGGTTGCCGGAGCTGTCCAAGGGCACCGCGCAGAAGGTCGGCCTCGCCCAGGCGCTGCTGCGCCCACCGGGCCTGCTGGTGCTCGACGAGCCGTGGGAGGGGCTGGACGCCGCCACCCGTGAGTTGGTGCCCGAGCTGATCGCCGAGGTGCTCGCCGCCGACGGGTCCGTCCTGGTCAGCGACCACCGCGGCGAGACGGTCCGGCTCCCGGCCGCGCGCCGCTGGTTGGTGGCCGACGGCTCGCTCTGCGAGGAGACGTCGTCGACGGACGAGACGATCGCGGTGGTCGAGGTCGCCGTGCCGGCCGCGCGGGTCGCCGGCACCGTCGCCCGGTTGCGCGCCGAGGGCCACCAGGTGCTGCGGGTACGCCCCGACGCCTCCACCGCCGCATCCCAGGCCCTACCCGTCGAGCCGCCCCGGTCGGCCGGTGCCGCCCGACCCGCCGAGCCGCCGCTCGGGATGGCCGGGGAGCTGACAGCGGGGCAGCCGGAGGCCGCTGAAGACGCGGTCGAGTCGGCAGCGGGGGAGACCCGGTGAGCGCCCTGGTCCGGATGCGGTTGGCCGGTTTCCTGCGAACCGGCCGGGCGTTGGCGCCGTTGCTCGCCGGCCTGATCACGCTCGGCACCCTCTACGGCGGTGGCCGCGCCCAGCCCGCGGAGGCGTACGGGGTCTCCGCAGTGGTGCTCTTCCCGGTGCTCGCCTGGCAGACCAAGATCCTGTTGGACGTCGAGCCGGACGTGCAACGTCGGCTGGCGCAGGTGACGGTCGGGGTGGCGCGGGAGCGGTCGGCCGGGCTGCTCGCCGCCGCGGTGGCGGCGCTGGTGACGGTGGCCGTCGCGCTGCTCTTTCCGTGGCTGGTCGGCGGGGTGTCCGGCCCGGTCGACCCGGGGGACCGGTCGATTCCGGTCGGGCTCGCGCTGGGATTGTGGGCGCACCTGCTGGTCGTACCCGCTGCGGTTGCTCTTGGGGCGCTGGCCAGCCGGGCGTCGGTGGGCGGCGCGGGGTACGGCGTCGCGGTGCTGGCCCTCGGCGGGGTCGGCGCGGTGGTGTTCGGCCTGACCGGCTCGGTGGCCCCCTGGCTGGCACCGCCGATCATGGCGGCCGCTCGCACCACCGCCGGCGACGCAGCCGCGCTGACCCTGCTGGGGCTGAGCGGGTGGGCGCTGGCCTGGAGCGCCGCGGTCGTCGGCGGCTACCTGTGGCGCCGGCGGGCCCAGGGCTGACCGGCACCGGTGCGGGTGACGCGGCTCACCGGGCGCGATTTGGCGCTGCTGGTCGGGGCGCGTACTCTTCAACCGTCATCCGTGTTCTCATGGATGAGGAACCACCCAGAGACCGCTGGTCACCGTGTTTCGGCACGGTCGAAGGTCCCGCGACAACGGGCGACCCGCGTAGGGCGGCAAGCGTAACTCGGCAGTGAGCGTGGTCCGCCGACCATGACGATCCGCCGGCCCTCGCCCCGTGCGCCCTGCGCCGGGGCTTTTTCGTTGTCGCGCTGCCTCCGCCCCCGTTCCGGCTTCGGCCGAGACGGGGACCAGCCTCGAGTAACGAGAGAGGAGGGACATGGCGGACAAGCCGATCCGGGCCGACAAGGCCACGGCCGTCGCTGAGCTGACCGAGAGCTTCCGCAGCTCGGGCGCCACCGTGCTGACCGAGTACCGCGGTCTGACGGTTTCCCAGCTCACCCAGCTTCGGCGCTCGCTCGGCGCCGATACCAGCTACACGGTCGCGAAGAACACGCTGGCCAAGCGTGCTGCGACGGACGCGGGCATCACCGGCCTCGACGAGCTGTTCACCGGTCCTACCGCGCTGACTTTCGTTTCGGGCGACGTCGTCGAGGCGGCGAAGGGGCTTCGCGACTTCGCGAAGGCCAACCCGAAGCTCGTCATCAAGGGCGGTGTCTTCGAGGGCAGGGCCATCACCGCGGCCGAGGTCACGAAGCTCGCCGACCTGGAGTCCCGCGAGGTGCTGCTGGCCAAGCTGGCCGGCGCGATGAAGGGCAACCTGAGCAAGGCCGCGGCCCTGTTCCAGGCCCCGCTGTCGAAGACCGCCCGTCTGGCGGCTGCACTGCAGGACAAGCGCGAGAAGGAGGGCGCCGAGGCGGCCTGAGGCCCCCACGGCGCACCAGTTCTTACTTAACAGAATCAGGAAAGGACGCCAGATATGGCGAAGCTCAGCACCGACGAGCTGCTCGACGCGTTCAAGGAGATGACGCTGATCGAGCTCTCTGAGTTCGTGAAGCAGTTCGAGACGACCTTCGAGGTCACCGCTGCCGCTCCGGTCGCGATCGCCCAGGGTGGCGGCGGCGGCGGCGCTGCGGCCGAGGCCGAGCCGGAGCAGGACGAGTTCGACGTCATCCTCGAGGCTGACGGCGGCAAGAAGATCCAGGTCATCAAGGTCGTGCGTGAGCTGACCGGCCTGGGCCTCAAGGAGGCCAAGGACGCGGTCGAGTCCGCGCCGAAGGCCATCCTGGAGAAGGTCAACAAGGAGACCGCCGACAAGGCGAAGGCCAAGCTCGAGGGCGAGGGCGCCAAGGTCACCCTCAAGTGACCTGACGTTCCACCAACGCGTACCCGGCTCGTGAGCTGGGACACCATCGCGTCACGGCGGGCGGTGATCCGACACGGATCACCGCCCGCCGTGTTGGTGGATCTGGCTGCGACCGGTCCTGAGCTGGGCTCCAACCATGGGTACCCTTGACCCGAACGAGCGTGGCGGGTCGCCCTCCAGTGGGAAACAAGGGACAACCCGGATACCGGCCCTTGACGCGGCCCGGGGCTGCCAGGCACGCTGACACCAGCAAGACACCGCGCTTGCGACGGCCACGACGTGGGTATGACAGCGGCGGCACCATCAGCCGCTGTAACCCGAGCGGCCCAGTGGGGAGTTGCGTTCTGAGCGGCCCGGCAGACCCCGGTTGACGGGGGCCGAGGCGCGCTCCGCAAACAACCTGCGGGGTGGGCTGGACAGCGGTTAGCCTCTCGGCTACACTGCTAGTTTGCGCTGCCTTCCGACTTGACCCCTGCTCGGAAATGTCCGTTTACGGATATTTCTGGTGGGGTCATTGGAGTGCACGCGTACCAGCCGTTCTGCAGCACCGGTCCTCGGAAGGACGCATCTTGGCAGCTTCCCGCCCTGCGAAGACCAGTCGTACGTCGAGCGCATTCGCTCCCCGCCGAGTTTCATTCGGCAGGATCACCGAACACCTCGAGGTCCCCAACCTCCTTGCCATTCAGAACGAGTCCTTCGACTGGCTCGTCGGCAACGAGGCTTGGCAGGGCCGGTCGGCGGACGACCCGCACGCACGATCGGGTCTCGCGGAGATCCTTGAAGAGATCAGTCCCATTGAGGACTTCTCCGGCACCATGTCGCTCTCCTTCTCAGCGCCGCGCTTCGACGAGGTCAAGGCCTCGATCGAGGAGTGCAAGGAGAAGGACCTGACCTACTGCGCTCCGCTCTTCGTGACCGCGGAGTTCACCAACAACACCACTGGCGAGATCAAGAGCCAGACGGTGTTCATGGGTGACTTCCCGATGATGACGCCCAAGGGCACCTTCGTCATCAACGGCACCGAGCGCGTCGTGGTCAGCCAGCTCGTCCGGTCTCCGGGCGTGTACTTCGACAAGCAGCCGGACAAGACCTCCGACCGCGACCTCTCCAGCGTCAAGGTCATCCCGAGTCGGGGTGCCTGGCTGGAGTTCGACATCGATAAGCGCGACACGGTCGGTGTACGTATCGACCGCAAGCGTCGGCAGGCCGTCACCGTCCTGCTCAAGGCCATCGGATGGTCGGCCGAGCGGATCCGTGAGAAGTTCGGCTGGTCCGAGCTGATGATGACCACGCTCGAGAAGGACCACATCGCCGGCGCCGACGAGGCTCTGCTCGATATCTACCGCAAGCTGCGCCCTGGCGAGCCGCCGACGCGCGAGAACGCCCAGACCCTGCTCGACAACCTCTTCTTCAACCCGAAGAGGTACGACGTCGCCAAGGTCGGGCGCTACAAGTTCAACAAGAAGCTCGAAGTTGGCGTGCCGATCACCACCGGCACGCTGACCGAGGACGACATCGTCGCCACCGTGGAGTACCTGTGCCGGCTGCACGCCGGTGAGGACGGCTACGAGGCCGACGACATCGACCACTTCGGCAACCGGCGCCTCCGTACCGTGGGCGAGCTGATCCAGAACCAGGTTCGGGTCGGCCTGTCCCGGATGGAGCGGGTCGTCCGCGAGCGGATGACCACGCAGGACGTCGAGGCGATCACCCCGCAGACCCTGATCAACATCCGCCCGGTGGTGGCGGCGATCAAGGAGTTCTTCGGGACGTCCCAGCTGTCCCAGTTCATGGACCAGACCAACCCGCTGGCGGGCCTGACCCACCGGCGTCGGCTGAGCGCGCTCGGCCCGGGTGGTCTGTCCCGGGAGCGGGCCGGCTTCGAGGTCCGCGACGTGCACCCGTCCCACTACGGCCGGATGTGCCCGATCGAGACGCCGGAAGGCCCGAACATCGGCCTGATCGGCGCGCTGTCCACCTTCGCCCGGGTCAACCCGTTCGGCTTCATCGAGACGCCGTACCGGAAGGTCGTCGAGGGTCGGGTCACCGACCAGATCGACTACCTGACCGCGGACGAGGAGGACCGGTTCGTCAAGGCCCAGGCCAACGCGCGCCTGAAGGCTGACGGCACGTTCGCCGAGGACCGGGTGCTCTGCCGTCGTAAGGGCGGCGAGACCGAGGACGTCGTCCCCGGTGCCGTCGACTACATGGACGTCTCGCCCCGGCAGATGACCTCGGTCGCGACCGCCATGATCCCGTTCCTCGAGCACGACGACGCCAACCGGGCACTGATGGGCGCGAACATGCAGCGCCAGGCGGTGCCGCTGGTCAAGGCCGAGGCGCCGCTCGTGGGTACGGGCATGGAGTACCGGGCCGCGGTCGACGCTGGCGACGTGGTGGTCGCCGAGGTCGGCGGTGTGATCGAGGATCTCTGCGCCGACTACGTCACCATCCACCAGGATGACGGCCACCGCCGGACGTACCTGCTGCACAAGTTCCGCCGCTCCAACGCCGGCTCCTGCGTCAACCAGAAGCCGGTCGTCTTCGAGGGCGACCGCGTCGAGGCCGGTCAGGTCATCGCCGACGGTCCGTGCACCGACGAGGGCGAGATGGCACTCGGACGCAACCTGCTGGTGGCGTTCATGTGCTGGGAGGGCCACAACTACGAGGACGCGATCATCCTGTCGCAGCGCCTCGTGCAGCAGGACGTGCTCACCTCGATCCACATCGAGGAGCACGAGGTCGACGCCCGGGACACCAAGCTCGGTCCGGAGGAGATCACCCGCGACATCCCGAACGTCAGCGAGGAAATGCTCGCTGACCTCGACGAGCGCGGCATCATCCGGATCGGTGCCGAGGTCGTCCCCGGTGACATCCTGGTCGGCAAGGTCACGCCCAAGGGCGAGACCGAGCTGACCCCGGAGGAGCGCCTGCTCCGCGCGATCTTCGGTGAGAAGGCGCGTGAGGTTCGGGACACCTCGCTGAAGGTGCCGCACGGCGAGACCGGCACGGTCATCGGTGTGCGCACGTTCTCCCGCGAGGACGGCGACGAGTTGCCGCCGGGTGTCAACGAGCTGGTCCGGGTCTACGTCGCCCAGAAGCGCAAGATCCAGGACGGCGACAAGCTCGCCGGCCGGCACGGCAACAAGGGTGTCATCTCGAAGATCCTGCCGATCGAGGACATGCCGTTCCTTGAGGACGGCACCCCGGTCGACATCGTGCTCAACCCGCTCGGTGTGCCGAGCCGGATGAACATCGGCCAGGTGCTGGAGACCCACCTCGGTTGGGTCGCCAAGACCGGTTGGAAGGTCGAGGGCGACGACGCCGACTGGAAGCGCCAGCTCCGCTCGATCGACGCGCACGAGTCCGAGGGCGACACCAACGTGGCCACCCCGGTCTTCGACGGTGCCCGCGAGGAGGAGATCTCCGGTCTGCTCGAGTCGACCCTGCCCAACCGGGACGGCAAGCAGCTGATCGGTCGTACCGGCAAGGCGCAGCTGTTCGATGGTCGTTCCGGCGAGCCACTGCCGGACCCGATCGCTGTCGGCTACGTCTACATCCTGAAGCTCAACCACCTGGTCGACGACAAGATCCACGCTCGTTCGACCGGTCCGTACTCGATGATCACGCAGCAGCCGCTGGGTGGTAAGGCGCAGTTCGGTGGTCAGCGTTTCGGTGAGATGGAGTGCTGGGCGATGCAGGCGTACGGCGCTGCCTACGCCCTGCAGGAGCTGCTCACGATCAAGTCCGACGACGTGCTCGGCCGAGTGAAGGTCTACGAGGCCATCGTCAAGGGCGAGAACATCCCGGAGCCGGGCATCCCGGAGTCGTTCAAGGTGCTGCTCAAGGAGCTGCAGTCGCTGTGCCTCAACGTTGAGGTGCTCTCCAGCGACGGTGTGGCCCTGGAAATGCGCGAGACCGACGACGAGGTGTTCCGGGCCGCTGAGGAGCTGGGCATCGACCTGTCCCGGCGCGAGCCGAGCTCGGTCGAAGAGGTCTGAGGTGAGCGGTCGGGGGCCGGCTCGCCGGCCCCCGACCCCACCCGAGAATTAGCAGTACAGACGACGACATAGGGGACATAGTGCTCGACGTCAACTTCTTCGACGAGCTGCGCATTGGTCTCGCCACCGCCGACGACATCCGTCAGTGGTCGCATGGCGAGGTCAAGAAGCCTGAGACGATCAACTACCGCACCCTGAAGCCGGAAAAGGACGGGCTCTTCTGCGAGAAGATCTTCGGTCCGCAGCGGGACTGGGAGTGCTACTGCGGTAAGTACAAGCGCGTCCGGTTCAAGGGCATCATCTGTGAGCGCTGCGGCGTCGAGGTGACTCGCTCCAAGGTCCGTCGTGAGCGGATGGGGCACATCGAGCTCGCCGCTCCGGTGACCCACATCTGGTACTTCAAGGGCGTTCCGAGCCGGCTGGGCTACCTGCTGGACCTCGCCCCCAAGGACCTCGAAAAGATCATCTACTTCGCCTCGTACGTCGTGACGAGCGTTGACGCCGAGTCGCGTCACCGTGACCTCTCGACGATCGAGAACGAGATCCTGGCCGAGAAGCGGCAGTCCGAGAACAGCCGCGACTCGGAGATCGAGAAGCGGGCCGCCAAGCTCGAGGCCGACCTGGCCGAGCTGGAGGCCGAGGGTGCCAAGGCGGACGTCCGGCGCAAGGTCAAGGAGGGCGGAGAGCGCGAGATGCGCCAGATCCGCGACCGGGCCCAGCGCGAGATCGACCGCCTGGACGAGGTGCTGGACACCTTCCGCAAGCTGGAGCCGAAGCAGCTGGTCACCGACGAGCTGCTCTACCGCGAGCTGCGCGACCGGTTCGGTGAGTACTTCACCGGTTCCATGGGCGCCGAGGCGATCAAGGCGCTGGTCCAGAACATGGACCTCGACGCCGAGGCCGAGAGCCTGCGGGAGACCATCCGGTCCGGCAAGGGCCAGCGGAAGATCCGGGCGCTCAAGCGACTCAAGGTCGTCGCGGCGTTCCTGAACACCCGCAACTCGCCGCTCGGCATGGTGCTGGACTGCGTTCCGGTCATCCCGCCGGACCTGCGCCCGATGGTGCAGCTCGACGGTGGCCGCTTCGCGACCTCCGACCTGAACGACCTGTACCGCCGCGTGATCAACCGGAACAACCGCCTCAAGCGGCTGATCGACCTCGGCGCGCCCGAGATCATCGTCAACAACGAGAAGCGGATGCTCCAGGAGGCCGTCGACGCGCTGTTCGACAACGGCCGTCGCGGCCGGCCGGTCACCGGCCCGGGTAACCGCCCGCTCAAGTCGCTGTCCGACATGCTCAAGGGCAAGCAGGGCCGGTTCCGCCAGAACCTGCTGGGCAAGCGCGTCGACTACTCCGGCCGTTCGGTCATCGTGGTCGGCCCGAAGCTCAAGCTGCACCAGTGCGGTCTGCCCAAGCAGATGGCGCTGGAGCTGTTCAAGCCCTTCGTGATGAAGCGGCTGGTCGACCTCAACCACGCACAGAACATCAAGTCCGCCAAGCGGATGGTCGAGCGTCAGCGCCCGGTCGTGTGGGACGTGCTGGAAGAGGTCATCGGCGAGCACCCGGTGCTGCTCAACCGGGCGCCGACCCTGCACCGCCTGGGCATCCAGGCCTTCGAGCCGCAGCTGGTCGAGGGCAAGGCGATCCAGATCCACCCGCTGGTCTGCACCGCGTTCAACGCCGACTTCGATGGTGACCAGATGGCGGTGCACGTGCCGCTGTCCGCCGAGGCTCAGGCCGAGGCGCGGATCCTGATGCTGTCGTCGAACAACATCCTCAAGCCGGCCGACGGTAAGCCGGTCACCATGCCTACCCAGGACATGGTCATCGGTCTGTACCACCTCACCCACCTCACCGCCGGTGAGAAGGGCGAGGGCCGGGCGTTCAGCTCGGACGCCGAGGCGCGGATGGCCTTCGACAACGGCGAGCTGCACCTGCAGGCGCCGGTGAAGATCCGCCTGCGTGGCGTGGTCGGTGTCGACAACGGCAACGGCTCCGAGGCGTGGAGCGCCCCGGAGGGCTGGGTCGAGGGTGACCCGCTGACCGTGGAGACCACGCTGGGTCGGGTGCTGTTCAACGAGACGCTGCCGCAGGGCTACCGCTTCGTGAACTACGAGATCCGCAAGGGTCAGCTCTCCGCGATCGTCAACGACCTCGCCGAGCGCTTCCCCAAGGTGGCGCTGGCCGCCACCCTGGACGGGCTCAAGGAGGCCGGTTTCCACTGGGCCACCTGGTCCGGCGTGACGATCGGCATGGAGGACGTCATCGCTCCGCCCCGCAAGGCGGAGATCCTGGCGAAGTACGAGAAGGACGCCGACCAGATCGACAAGCAGTACCAGCGTGGTCTGATGACCGCCGAGGAGCGTCGCGGCGAGCTCATCGAGATCTGGACCAAGGCGACCAACGAGGTCGCCAAGGAGATGGACACCGCGCTGCCGCAGGAGAACCCGCTGTGGAAGATGATCAACTCGGGTGCTCGCGGTAACCTGCTCCAGCTCCGGCAGATCGCGGCGATCCGTGGTCTGGTGGCCAACCCCAAGGGCGAGATCATCCCGCGGCCGATCAAGGCCAGCTACCGGGAGGGTCTGTCCGTGCTGGAGTACTTCATCTCCACGCACGGTGCCCGTAAGGGTCTCGCCGACACCGCGCTGCGTACCGCCGACTCGGGTTACCTGACCCGTCGTCTGGTGGACGTCTCGCAGGACGTCATCATCCGCGAAGAGGACTGCGGCACCGACCGGGCGATCCCGATGCAGATTGGCGAGAAGCTGGACGGCAAGCTCGTCGTCCACACCCACGCCGAGACCAGCGTGCACGCCCGGACCCTCGCCGACGACATCAAGGGGCCGGACGGCACCGTGGTCGCCGAGCGCGGTCAGGACATCAACTCCATCGGGGTCGACAAGATCGTCGCCGCTGGTGTGGAGACGGTCCGGGTGCGCAGCGTGCTCACCTGCGAGTCGAAGCTGGGCGTCTGCGCGGCCTGCTACGGCCGGTCGCTGCCGACCGGTAAGTCGGTCGACATCGGCGAGGCGGTCGGCATCATCGCCGCCCAGTCCATCGGTGAGCCCGGTACGCAGCTGACGATGCGTACCTTCCACACCGGTGGTGTCGCGGGTGAGGACATCACCCAGGGTCTGCCGCGTGTTCAGGAAATCTTCGAGGCTCGGGTCCCGAAGGGTAAGGCGCCCATCGCCGACACCCCCGGTCGGATCCGGATCGAGGATGGCGAGCGCTCGCGCAAGATCATCGTGGTGCCGGACGACGGCAGCGAAGAGATCGTCTACGACAAGATCTCCAAGCGGGTCAAGCTCCGTACCCACGACGGCGGTCACGTCGCGGTCGGCGAGAAGCTGACCGAGGGCACCATCGACCCGCACGAGCTGCTGCGGATCATGGGTCCGCGGGCGGTCCAGGTCCACCTGACCAGTGAGGTCCAGGAGGTCTACCGCTCGCAGGGTGTGCTCATCCACGACAAGCACATCGAGATCATCATCCGCCAGATGCTCAAGCGGGTGACGGTCATCGACTCCGGCTCGACCGAGTTCCTGCCGGGTGTGCTCGTCGACCGGGCGCTGTTCGAGTCGGAGAACCGCCGACTCGTCTCGGAGGGCGGCGAGCCCGCCGCTGGTCGTCCGGTGCTGATGGGTATCACCAAGGCCTCGCTGGCCACCGACTCCTGGCTCTCGGCGGCCTCCTTCCAGGAGACCACCCGGGTGCTGACCGACGCTGCGATCAACTCGCGCAGCGACTCGCTGGTCGGCCTCAAGGAGAACGTGATCATCGGAAAGCTCATCCCGGCCGGTACCGGCATCAGCAAGTACCGCAACGTCCGGGTCGAGCCGACCGAGGAGGCCAAGGCCAAGGTCTACTCGATGACCGGTTACCCGGAGACCGACTACGGGTTCGGGCCGGCCAGCGGGCAGGCCGTGCCGCTGGACGACTTCGACTTCGGGTCGTACCGCTAAGCACCAGTCACACGACGAGGCCCCCGGTGAAAGCCGGGGGCCTCGTCGTGTCCGTGCCCACCCACCCCCGGGCCGGGTTCGGCATGATGGGGGGATGACGACCGCACCCGGGCAGGTGTCCGTCGCCCAGCAGGGCCTGCGCCACCCGCTGGACCCGGACCCGGCCCGCGCCACGAAGGCGCGGGCGGTCTTCGCGCTGGGCCTGCTCGGCATGCTGACCGGGCTGTTCATCGGTGGCGTGGTGCCGGCCACGGTGGCCCTGCAACTGGCCCGGCAGGCGCGCCGCGAGGCGTACGCCTCGGGGGGTTTCCTGACCGGCGGCGTCTGGCTGCGACGGGGGGAGTGGATGGCCTGGACCGGCCTGGTGCTGGTCGCGGTCAGCGTGGTGGCCGCGGTGGTCATCGGGGTGGTCAGGTTGGCCGGCGCCCCGTTCGGCCACGACTACCCGGCGAACATGGACTGAGCCACCGGTGGCCGCGCCCGGCGCGGGCGGCGGTGCTCGCGGCGGTAGCCTGGCCGGTGTCCACCGTGTGACGGTGGCGGCCTTTCGACAGGAGGACCTCGTGACGGAACCGGCGCGGCCCCCTGCGGACGAACCGGCCGGCCCGCCGGACCCGTCGGCTTCGCCATCCGAGCCGAGCGACTGGGCGCGACCCGGTCCGAGCGGCGAGCCGCACCCACCGGTGTCCACCCCGGGCCCGCCGTCCCCTGCGGCGCCGCCCCCCGGTTCGGGTCCGAACGGCTGGGGCGCGACCGAGGCGCCCGGCTCCGACCAGCCGTACCCGGTCTCCAGCGCGTCGACCTCGACACAGCAGGGCTGGGGCCCGCCCACCTCCGGGCCGGGTGTGCCGCCCGGCTGGGGCCCGCCGGCGGCTGGACCGGGAGTGCCGTACGGCTGGGGGCCGCCCTCGTCTGGGCCGGCTGTGCCACCGGGGTGGGGTCCGTCCCCATCTGGGCCGGGTGTGCCGCCCGGGTGGGGTCCGCCCTCGTCTGGGCCCGCTGCGCCGCACGGCTGGGGCCCGCCACCGTCCGGGCCCGGGGTGCCGCCCGGCTGGGGTCCGCCGCCGCCGGGGCACGGCCCCGGGTGGGGTGGCACGCCGGGGCGTTCGGTACCGCCGCCCACCGACGACCAACGCCGGCCGCCGAAGCGGGTGGAGGCGGTTTCGGGTACGCCGTTCGGCGTCGTGCACCTGGACGTGGCGCCGGTCACCTCCGGGCTGGCCATCGGGGCGTTGGTGGCGGGGATCGCGTCACTTCTGGTCTCACTGCTGGTGATCTGCTTCGGAGTGGCCTTCAAGAACGACGGCGGGGCCTGGGCCTCCGGGGCGTTCGCCGCGCTGGGTGTGCTGGCCGGCGGGGCTGCGGTCGTCATCGGGCTGCTCGCCCGGAGGCAGATCCGGCGGCCGACCGCGCCCTCCGCGGTCCAGTTCACCGGTCGAGGGCTGGCGATGGCCGGGATCAGCTGCGGCGCGGCGGGGGCACTGCTCAGCCTGCTGGGCCTGGGTCTTGCCCTGCTTCTCGCCCTGACGTGAGGTCTGCACCGACAGATCCGGCACCTGACGGGGGTTTTCCGCGGAAGGCTTCCGGTCACCCCGGGGGCGATGGGTGCTTCTGCGGGGAAGCCGGTACACTTGTATTCGTAGGTGCCCATCGCGGGCGACAGGGCAGGACGAGATCCGGCCGGCGGGTGTGAGACAGCCGCCGGGCCATTCCGTTTTGACCTGGGCGGTTGTGGTAGGTACTCTTTCCCCTTGTGCCCGGGCATGCCCGGGCAACTCGTGCGTGCGCTGTTTCCGGCTTACGGGCGGCGGCACGACAAGCCAAAGATCCGGGGCGGGGCGACCCGCGCGCCGGTGACAAAACCCGGTACGAACGCGAGAGCGTCGCAACGGGGCCGTGACGAGGGCGACACGCCCGACCGCGGGTGCCGGGGTCTCCGCAAGGCGACCCTGGTTGGAATGTAGGAGAGCCGGTCATCAGGCCGGCTAACGAGCAGACGGCGCGGCCGCGGATGCGGCCGAAGGGAGCGGAGAAACCCGGTGCCCACGATCCAGCAGCTGGTCCGAAAGGGCCGCCAGGCGAAGACGACCAAGACCAAGACCCCGGCGCTGAAGGGTTCCCCTCAGCGGCGCGGCGTGTGCACCCGCGTGTACACCACCACCCCGAAGAAGCCGAACTCGGCGCTGCGCAAGGTCGCTCGCGTGAAGCTCAGCAGCCAGATCGAGGTGACCGCCTACATCCCCGGCGTCGGTCACAACCTGCAGGAGCACTCGATCGTGCTCGTTCGCGGTGGCCGGGTGAAGGACCTCCCCGGCGTGCGGTACAAGATCGTTCGCGGCTCGCTGGACACCCAGGGTGTCCGCAACCGCAAGCAGGCGCGCAGCCGTTACGGCGCGAAGAAGGAGAAGAGCTGACATGCCGCGTAAGGGACCCGCTCCGCGGCGGCCACTGGTCGCTGACCCGGTGTACAACTCGCCGCTGGTCACCCAGCTGGTGAACAAGATCCTGCTCCGCGGCAAGCGTCAGCTCGCCGAGTCCATCGTGTACGCGGCCCTCGAGGGCTGCCGCGAGAAGTCCGGCACCGACCCGGTCGTCACCCTCAAGCGGGCGATGGACAACGTCAAGCCGACCCTCGAGGTGCGCAGCCGTCGTGTCGGTGGCGCCACCTACCAGGTTCCGGTCGAGGTCCGCCCGACCCGGGCGACCACCCTGGGCCTGCGCTGGCTGGTCACGTACTCCCGCGCCCGGCGCGAGAAGACCATGGTCGAGCGGCTGATGAACGAGCTGCTGGACGCGAGCAACGGCCTCGGTGCCGCCGTCAAGCGGCGCGAGGACACGCACAAGATGGCCGAGTCGAACAAGGCCTTCGCGCACTACCGCTGGTAACACCCTGGTTCCGGCGCCTCCGGGCGCCGGAACCGCCACCAGTTGAGTCGAGACGACGATAAGTAGGGATTGAAGTGGCCGCCGCAGACGCGCTCGCCAAGGTACGCAACATCGGCATCATGGCGCACATCGATGCCGGTAAGACCACGACCACCGAGCGAATCCTGTTCTACACCGGCATCACGTACAAGATCGGTGAGGTCCACGAGGGCGCTGCCGTCATGGACTGGATGGAGCAGGAGCAGGAGCGTGGTATCACCATCACCTCCGCTGCTACCAAGTGTGAGTGGAAAGACCACACGATCCAGATCATCGACACGCCTGGCCACGTCGACTTCACGGTCGAGGTCGAGCGGTCGCTGCGGGTCCTGGATGGTGCGGTAGCGGTTTACGACGGTGTCGCCGGCGTCGAACCGCAGACGGAGAACGTCTGGCGGCAGGCCGACAAGTACAACGTCCCGCGTATGTGCTTCGTCAACAAGCTCGACCGGACCGGCGCCGACTTCTTCCGCTGCGTGCAGATGATGATCGACCGGCTGAACGCCACCCCGCTGGTGCTCCAGATCCCGATCGGGCTCGAGGGTGACCACATCGGTGTCGTCGACCTGATCGGCATGCGCGCGCTCACCTGGCGTGGGGAGACCCAGAAGGGTGAGGACTACGCGGTTGAGGAGATCCCGGCCGAGCTGGCCGACTCCGCTGCCGAGTGGCGCGAGAAGCTGATGGAGACCCTGGCCGACGTCGACGACGCGGTGATGGAGAAGTACCTGGAGGGCGAGGAGATCTCCGCCGAGGCGATCAAGGCCGCCATCCGGCGTGCCACCATCGCCGGCAACGCCAACCCGGTGCTCTGCGGCTCGGCGTTCAAGAACAAGGGCGTCCAGCCCATGCTCGACGCCGTGGTCGACTTCCTGCCGTCGCCGCTGGACGTTCCGGCGATCGAGGGTACGGCCACCGACGGCGAGACCCCGCTGCTGCGTAAGCCGTCCAACTCGGAGCCCTTCTCCGGCCTGGCCTTCAAGATCCAGACGGACAAGCACCTGGGCAAGCTCACCTACGTGCGGGTCTACTCCGGCACGCTCGATTCCGGTTCCCAGGTGGTCAACTCCACCAAGGACCGCAAGGAGCGGATCGGCAAGATCTACCAGATGCACGCCAACAAGCGGGAAGAGCGTCCGTCGGCGCAGGCCGGCGACATCATCGCCGTGCAGGGTCTCAAGCAGACCACCACCGGCGACACTCTCTCCGACCCGGCGAACCCGGTGATCCTGGAGTCGATGACCTTCCCGGAGCCGGTCATCTCGGTGGCGATCGAGCCGAAGACCAAGTCCGACCAGGAGAAGCTGGGCACGGCCATCCAGCGCCTGGCCGAGGAGGACCCGACCTTCCGCGTCCAGCTGGACGAGGAGACCGGTCAGACGGTCATCTCCGGCATGGGTGAGCTGCACCTGGACATCCTGGTCGACCGGATGCGTCGCGAGTTCAACGTCGAGGCGAACGTCGGCAAGCCGCAGGTGGCGTACCGCGAGACCATCCGCCGCAAGGTGGACAAGGTCGAGTACACCCACAAGAAGCAGACCGGTGGTTCCGGCCAGTACGCCCGCGTGATCGTGAGCGTCGAGCCGCTTCCGCTGGACAACGACTCGCCGACCTACGAGTTCGCCAACGCCGTCAGCGGCGGCCGCATCCCCCGGGAGTTCATCCCCTCGGTGGACGCTGGTGCGCAGGACGCGCTGCAGTACGGCATCCTGGCGGGCTTCCCGCTGGTCGGCGTGAAGCTGACCCTGCTGGACGGCCAGTACCACGAGGTCGACTCGTCGGAAATGGCATTCAAGATCGCCGGCTCGATGGTGATGAAGGACGCGGCCCGCAAGGCCGATCCGGCACTGCTCGAGCCGATGATGGCCGTTGAAGTCACCACTCCTGAGGAGAACATGGGTGACGTCATCGGTGACCTCAACTCCCGCCGCGGCATCATCCAGGCGATGGAGGAGCGCAGCGGCGCCCGCATCGTCCGGGCCCTGGTGCCGTTGTCGGAGATGTTCGGCTACGTCGGCGACCTGCGGTCGAAGACCCAGGGCCGGGCTAGCTACAGCATGCAGTTCGACTCCTACGCCGAGGTTCCGCAGAGCGTCGCGAAGGAGATCATCGCCAAGGCAACGGGCGAGTAACGCTCTGAGCAGGTGATTCGTGGTTGGTCGCGGGAGGGTTCACCCGCCCGCGGCCACCACGATCGGATCGCGTGAGACCGGGCCTGTAGGCTTCATCGCCGCAGAACCCACAAAGGCTCTCCGGCCGTCAGGCCGGAAAGGCTGTCGACAGAGTCCTAAGCGCCGACCGGCGCGCCGGGCGTACGAACCAAGAAGTCCACAGGAGGACACCAGTGGCGAAGGCTAAGTTCGAGCGGACTAAGCCGCACGTCAACATCGGCACCATTGGTCACATCGACCACGGTAAGACGACGCTGACGGCGGCCATCACCAAGGTCCTGCACGACCAGTACCCGGACCTGAACCCCTACACGCCGTTCGACGAGATCGACAAGGCGCCGGAGGAGAAGGCCCGCGGCATCACGATCTCGATCGCGCACGTCGAGTACCAGACCGAGTCGCGGCACTACGCGCACGTCGACTGCCCTGGGCACGCCGACTACATCAAGAACATGATCACCGGTGCCGCGCAGATGGACGGCGCGATCCTGGTGGTCGCGGCGACCGACGGCCCGATGCCGCAGACCCGCGAGCACGTGCTGCTGGCCCGTCAGGTCGGTGTGCCGTACATCGTCGTGGCGCTCAACAAGAGCGACATGGTCGATGACGAGGAGCTCCTGGAGCTCGTCGAGCTCGAGGTCCGTGAGCTGCTCTCCTCGCAGGAGTACCCGGGTGACGACCTGCCGGTCGTTCGGGTTTCGGCGCTGAAGGCCCTCGAGGGTGACCCCGAGTGGACCGGCAAGCTGCTGGACCTGATGACCGCTGTCGACACCTCGATCCCGCAGCCGGAGCGCGAGGTTGACAAGCCGTTCCTGATGCCGGTTGAGGACGTGTTCACGATCACCGGTCGTGGCACCGTCGTCACCGGTCGCGTGGAGCGCGGCGTTCTCCTGCCGAACGAGGATGTTGAGCTCGTCGGTATCAAGGAGAAGAGCTTCAAGACCAAGGTCACCGCGATCGAGATGTTCCGGAAGACCCTGGACGACGCCCGCGCAGGCGAGAACGTCGGCCTGCTGCTGCGTGGTACCAAGCGCGACGAGGTCGAGCGCGGCATGGTCGTCGTGAAGCCGGGCTCGAACACCCCGCACACGGAGTTCGAGGCGACGGTCTACATCCTCTCCAAGGAGGAGGGTGGCCGTCACACCCCGTTCTTCCAGAACTACCGGCCGCAGTTCTACTTCCGGACCACGGACGTCACCGGTGTCGTCACCCTCCCCGAGGGCACCGAGATGGTCATGCCGGGTGACAACACGTCCATGTCGGTGAAGCTGATCCAGCCCATCGCCATGGAGGAGAACCTCAAGTTCGCGATCCGCGAGGGTGGCCGCACCGTCGGCGCCGGGTTCGTCACCAAGATTAACAAGTGAACTAGGTAACCCCGATTAGACCCGCCGCCGGTCGTGCGGCATACTAGTCAGGTTGCGTAACGACAGTTCGTCGCCTGTGTTCGGCTTCCGCTGAACCTCCGGGTGGCGAGGCAGTCGAGCGTAGGGTGGTTGGCGGCCCAGTCGCCAACCACCCTCGCACGGCGTTTAGGTCGCGGTAATGCGATCGGCGCCTTGACCCCCCGTGCGGTCAGCACCACTCCGGTACCTAGGGGCGGAGCTCGGCCCGAGGGCGCGACACGCCCGACCGCGGGGGTCGGCGAAGTGGGCCTGTGCCAGCCGGTACAGGCGCCCGCAACACAGCGGCATCGAGAGAAGGAACAGAAGCCACCATGGCGGGACAGAAGATCCGCATCCGGCTCAAGGCCTATGACCACGAGGTCGTCGACTCCTCGGCTCGGAAGATCGTCGAGACGGTGACGCGCACCGGGGCGCAGGTCGCGGGCCCGGTGCCGCTGCCCACGGAGATCAACCGTTTCTGCGTTATCCGCTCGCCGCACAAGTACAAGGACTCGCGCGAGCACTTCGAGATGCGCACGCACAAGCGGCTGATCGACATCATCGACCCGACCCCGAAGACGGTCGACTCGCTCATGCGCCTCGACCTGCCGGCTGGCGTCGACATCGAGATCAAGCTGTAGGGACCGGACAAATGGACAGGCAAGTCAAGGGGATCCTGGGCGCCAAGCTCGGCATGACCCAGGTCTGGGAGAACAACCGTGTTGTTCCCGTGACCGTGGTCGAGGCCGGCCCGTGCGTCATCAGCCAGGTTCGTAGCGCCGAGAAGGACGGTTACTCCGCGGTCCAGCTCGCGTACGGCACCATCGACCCGCGCAAGGTCAAGAAGCCGATCAGCGGGCACTACGCCAAGGCGGACGTGGCGCCGCGCCGGCACATCGTCGAGCTGCGCACCACGGACGCTGGGGAATACTCGCTCGGCCAGGAAGTCACGGTCGAGGAGTTCCCGGCCGGCGTCACCATCGACGTCACCGGCAAGACCAAGGGCAAGGGCTACGCCGGCCCGATGAAACGGCACGGCTTCCACGGCCTGGGCGCCGGGCACGGCGTCGAGCGCAAGCACCGCTCGCCTGGCTCCATCGGCGCCTGCGCCACTCCGGGTCGTGTCTTCAAGGGCACCCGGATGGCCGGTCGTATGGGTGGCGTGCGGTACACCGTGCAGAACCTCACCGTCCAGGCGGTCGACACCGAGAACAACCTGCTGCTCGTCCGGGGTGCCATTCCTGGTCCCAAGGGCGCGCTCGTTCTGGTCCGTACCGCGGCCAAGAGCAAGGTGAAGAAGGGCGGTGCGGCCAAGTGACCACCGTTGACGTGCGCACCGTCGAAGGCACCACCAGCGGCTCCGTGGAGCTGCCGGAGGACATCTTCGACGTGCAGGCCAACGTCGCGCTGATGCACCAGGTCGTGGTGGCCCAGCTCGCGGCGGCCCGACAGGGCACGCACAAGGCCAAGACCCGCGGCGAGGTCGCCGGTGGCGGCAAGAAGCCGTACAAGCAGAAGGGCACCGGTCGCGCCCGGCAGGGCTCGATCCGCGCGCCGCAGTTCGCCGGCGGTGGCGTCGTGCACGGTCCCGTGCCGCGCGACTACAGCCAGCGGACCCCGAAGAAGATGAAGGCCGCCGCTCTGCGGGGTGCCCTCTCCGACCGGGCCCGCGCCGGGCAGGTGCACGTCGTCGAGGCGTTCGTCTCGGGCGAGAAGCCGTCGACCAAGGCGGCCCTGGCCACGCTGACCAAGCTCACCGAGGCCCGTCGGGTCCTGGTCGTGCTGAGCAGCACCGACGAACTGAACTGGGTGTCGCTGCGCAACGAGCCGCGGGTGCACCTGATCGAGTCCGGCCAGCTGAACACGTACGACGTGCTCGTGGCCGACGACGTGGTCTTCACCAAGGACGCCCTGGACGAGTTCCTGGGCGTGCCCGCCGAGACCACCGAGGAGGGTGGCAAGTGAGCACGATCGCCGACCCGCGCGACATCATCGTGGCGCCGGTCGTCTCGGAGAAGAGCTACAGCGAGCTGAACCGGAACTGGTACACCTTCCTGGTGCACCCGGACGCGAACAAGACCGAGATCAAGATCGCTATCCAGCAGATCTTCAACGTCCGCGTCCTGACGGTCAACACGCTCAACCGCCAGGGTAAGCGCAAGCGCACCAAGACCGGCTTCGGTCAGCGCAAGGCGACCAAGCGGGCGATCGTGAAGCTGGCTGACGGTGACCGCATCGAGGCCTTCGGCGGCCCGGTCAGCTGAGGGGTGTAGACAATGGCTATCCGTAAGTACAAGCCGACGACGCCGGGCCGACGTGGCTCGAGTGTCGCTGACTTCGCCGAGATCACCCGGTCCACGCCGGAAAAGTCGCTGCTGGCTCCGTTGCCGAAGAAGGGCGGGCGTAACGCCCACGGCCGGATCACCACGCGGCACCACGGTGGCGGTCACAAGCGTCAGTACCGTCTGATCGACTTCAAGCGGGTCGACAAGGACGGCGTGCCGGCGAAGGTCGCTCACATCGAGTACGACCCGAACCGCACGGCGCGCATCGCGCTGCTGCACTACGCCGACGGCGAGAAGCGGTACATCATCGCGCCGAAGGACATGAAGCAGGGCGACCGCGTCGAGTCCGGCCCGGGCGCCGACATCAAGCCGGGTAACAACCTGCCGCTGCGCAACATCCCGGTCGGTACCACGATTCACAACGTGGAGCTGCGTCCGGGTGGCGGGGCCAAGCTGGCCCGTTCCGCCGGCGTCGGCATCCAGCTGCTCGGCCGCGAGGGCGCGTACGCGACCCTTCGTATGCCGTCCGGCGAGATCCGGCGGGTGGACGTGCGCTGCCGCGCCAGCGTCGGCGAGATCGGCAACGCCGACCAGTCGAACATCAACTGGGGTAAGGCCGGCCGTATGCGGTGGAAGGGCAAGCGCCCGACCGTCCGTGGTGTCGCCATGAACCCGGTCGACCACCCGCACGGTGGTGGTGAGGGTAAGACCTCCGGTGGTCGCCACCCGGTCAACCCGCAGGGTAAGCCCGAGGGCCGCACCCGCCGTAAGGGCCAGCCGAGTGACCGGCTGATCGTCCGCCGCCGCTACGCCACGCGTAAGCGCGGCTGAGGGAGATAAGACATGCCTCGCAGCCTGAAGAAGGGCCCGTTCGTAGACGACCACCTGCTCAAGAAGGTGGAAGTTCAGAACGACAAGGGCTCCAAGAACGTGATCAAGACCTGGTCGCGGCGCTCGACGATCATCCCCGAGATGCTGGGGCACACGATCGCCGTGCATGACGGACGCAAGCACGTCCCGGTGTTCGTGACCGAGGCGATGGTCGGGCACAAGCTCGGCGAGTTCGCGCTGACCCGCACGTTCAAGGGTCACGAGAAGGACGACCGGAAGAGCCGTCGGCGCTGACGCCGCGGGCATACGGATAGAGGGAACAAGGGGTTACAGCGATGCCAGGAAAGGGCGACGCTCCGGTGCTTCCGGGCGCGCGGGCGGTTGCGCGGCACGTGCGCATCTCGCCGATGAAGGCGCGCCGGGTGGTCAACCTCGTCCGCGGCCTGCCCGCGAAGGAGGCGCTCACGGTGCTGCAGTTCGCGCCGCAGGCTGCGAGCGAGCAGGTGTACAAGGTGCTCGCTAGCGCGATCGCCAACGCGGAGAACAACGAGCGGCTGGACCCCGACGCGCTGCTCGTCAGCGAGGCCTTCGTGGACGAGGGCCCGACGATGAAGCGGTTCCAGCCGCGGGCGCAGGGTCGGGCGTACCGAATCCGCAAGCGCACCTGCCACATCACTGTGGCGGTCGAAGCGGTCGCGCCGGCAGCGCCGAGGAAGGCCGCGGCGAAGAAGGCCGCCCCGGCCACGGAGGCCGCACCGGCCGAAGCGCAGAGCAAGACGGAGGACGCCGAGTAATGGGTCAGAAGGTTCACCCCACTGGGTTCCGGCTCGGCATCTCGACCGACTGGAAGTCCCGCTGGTTCGCGGACAAGCTCTACAAGGACTACATCGGCGAGGATGTCAAGATCCGCCGCATGATGTCCAAGGGCCTCGAGCGTGCCGGGATTTCCAAGGTCGACATCGAGCGCACCCGCGACCGGGTCCGGGTCGACATCCACACCGCCCGGCCGGGCA
Source organism: Micromonospora saelicesensis (assembly GCF_900091575.1). Taxonomy (GTDB): domain Bacteria; phylum Actinomycetota; class Actinomycetes; order Mycobacteriales; family Micromonosporaceae; genus Micromonospora; species Micromonospora saelicesensis. The sequence goes on along the minus strand of NZ_FMCR01000004.1, from coordinate 96,336 downwards.
TTGTCATCGGCCGTAAGGGTGCGGAGGCCGACCGGATCCGCGGCGAGCTTGAGAAGCTCACCGGCAAGCAGGTTCAGCTGAACATCATCGAGGTGAAGAACCCCGAGTCGGACGCCCAGCTGGTCGCGCAGGGCGTGGCCGAGCAGCTGTCCAGCCGGGTCAGCTTCCGTCGGGCGATGCGCAAGGCCATGCAGTCGGCGATGAAGAACCCGGTCTGCAAGGGCATCCGGGTTCAGGTCTCGGGTCGCCTCGGCGGCGCCGAGATGAGCCGGACCGAGTTCTACCGTGAGGGCCGGGTTCCGCTGCACACGCTGCGGGCCAACATCGAGTACGGCTTCTTCGAGGCCCGTACCACGTTCGGTCGGATCGGTGTGAAGGTCTGGATCTACAAGGGCGACGCCGTCCCGGGCCGGGAAGCTCCGGCCGAGGCCGGTCCGTCCCGCCCGCGTCGTGGTGAGCGCGGCGACCGTCCCGAGCGTCCGCGCCGTGGCCGGTCGGGTTCGTCCGGCACCACGGCTGGTGGCACCGAGGCCGGTCGGGCTGCTGCGACCACCATCGCGCAGCAGGCCGAGACGCCGAGCGGCGAGCCGGTCGACAGCGCAGCTGTCGCCGCCACTGCTGCTCCGGCAGAAACGCAGCAGGAGGGCTGACAGATGCTGATGCCGCGCAAGCCCCCGAAGGGCTTCCGCAAGCCGCACCACCCGGACCGCAGTGGCGCGTCCAAGGGTGGTAACCGGGTGGTGTTCGGCGAGTTCGGGATCCAGGCTCTCGAGCCGGCGTACGTGACGAACCGGCAGATCGAGTCGGCACGTATCGCGATGACTCGCCACATCAAGCGTGGTGGCAAGGTCTGGATCACGATCTTCCCGGACCAGGCCCTCACCAAGAAGCCTGCCGAGACCCGGATGGGTTCCGGTAAGGGTTCGCCCGAGTGGTGGGTCGCCAACGTCAAGCCGGGGCGGGTTCTCTTCGAGATGTCCTTCCCCAACGAGCAGACCGCGCGAGAGGCCATGCGTCGCGCGATCCACAAGCTCCCGATGAAGTGCCGCATTGTTACGCGCGAAGTGGGTGAATCCTGATGGCAGCGGGCGTTAAGGCGACCGAGCTGCGTGAGCTCTCCGAAGAGGAGCTGGTCACGAAGCTGCGGGAGGCCAAGGCGGAGCTGTTCAACCTCCGCGTGCAGGCCGCAACCGGGCAGCTGGACAACAACCGGCGGTTGCAGGTCATCCGTCGGGAGATTGCCCGGATCTACACGATCATGCGTGAGCGTGAGCTGGGGCTCTCGGCCGCGCCGACTGAGGTGACTGCATCATGACCGAAGAGACCGCCACCGCCGCCGCGCGGTCGCGCCGCAAGGTCCGCGAGGGCCTGGTGATCAGCGACAAGATGGACAAGACCGTCGTGGTCGAGGTCGAGGACCGGGTTCGGCACGCGTTGTACGGCAAGATCATGCGCCGTACGGCCAAGCTGAAGGTGCACGACGAGCAGAACGCCGCTGGCACCGGTGACCGGGTTCTCATCATGGAGACCCGGCCGCTGAGCGCCACCAAGCGTTGGCGGATCGTGGAGATCCTGGAAAAGGCCAAGTAGCGAAGGCTCGAGCTCGCCCGGCGTTGCGTCGGGCGTAGGTTCCGCCAGGCTCCGGCCGCTACGGCGGCCGGAGAACCGGCAGACATAGGAGATAGACGTGATTCAGCAGGAGTCGCGACTGCGCGTCGCCGACAACACGGGTGCTCGGGAGATCCTGTGCATCCGGGTTCTCGGTGGCTCGGGTCGGCGCTACGCGAGCATCGGCGACGTCATCGTGGCCACGGTCAAGGACGCTATCCCGGGTGCCGGTGTGAAGAAGGGCGACGTCGTCAAGGCTGTCGTCGTTCGCACGGCCAAGGAGAGGCGGCGTCCGGACGGCTCGTACATCCGCTTCGACGAGAACGCCGCCGTCATCATCAAGGACGGCGGGGACCCGCGTGGAACCCGTATCTTCGGCCCGGTGGGCCGGGAGCTGCGGGACAAGCGGTTCATGAAGATTATTTCCCTCGCGCCGGAGGTGTTGTGACCGTGAAGGTCAAGAAGGGCGACACGGTCGTCGTCATCGCCGGCAAGGACAAGGGTGCCAAGGGCAAGGTCATTCAGGCCTACCCGCGGCAGGACAAGGTCCTGGTCGAGGGCGTGAACCGGGTCAAGAAGCACACCCGCATCAGCACCACCCAGCGTGGCGCCAAGACCGGCGGCATCGTCACTCAGGAGGCCCCGATCCACGTCTCGAACGTGCAGGTCCTGGACTCCGACGGCAAGCCGACCCGCGTCGGTTACCGGATCGACGACAACGGCCAGAAGGTCCGCATCGCGCGTAGCACCGGTAAGGACCTGTGATGACCACGGCTACCGAAAAGACCCTGCCGCGCCTCAAGGAGCGGTACCGCAACGAGATCGTGGCCCAGCTGCGTGAGCAGCGCAGCTACGGCAACCCCATGCAGGTGCCGCGGCTGGTCAAGATCGTCGTCAACATGGGTGTCGGCGAGGCTGCTCGCGACGCCAAGCTGATCGACGGCGCGGTCCGCGACCTCGCCACGATCACCGGCCAGAAGCCGCAGGTGCGGCGGGCGACCAAGTCCATCGCGCAGTTCAAGCTGCGCGAGGGCATGCCGATCGGCGCGAAGGTCACCCTTCGCGGCGACCGGATGTGGGAGTTCATGGACCGGCTGCTCTCCATCGCGCTTCCGCGTATCCGCGACTTCCGCGGCTTGGACGGGCGCAAGCTGGACGGGCACGGCAACTACACGTTCGGTCTGACCGAGCAGTCGGTGTTCCACGAGATCGACCAGGACCGGATCGATCGCCAGCGGGGCATGGACATCACGGTGGTCACGACCGCCACGACCGACGACGAGGGCCGGGCGCTGCTCAAGCTCCTGGGCTTCCCGTTCAAGGAGAACTGAGATGGCCAAGAAGGCGCTGATCATCAAGGCGGCCGCGAAGCCGAAGTTCTCGGTTCGCGCGTACACCCGCTGCCAGCGGTGCGGGCGTCCGAAGGCGGTCTACCGCAAGTTCGGGCTCTGCCGGGTCTGCATCCGGGAGATGGCTCACCGCGGTGAGCTGCCGGGCGTGTCCAAGGCTTCCTGGTAAGGGCGACCGCGTCCCGGCCGTCGGCCGGGAACTCCTGCACCGATTAGGTATTGCTCTTCGCCGTAGGCCCGGGGCTGATGCCCCGGGAACCCCGGCGAGAAAGGCTGACGAAATCCATGACGATGACCGACCCGATCGCAGACATGCTCACGCGTCTGCGTAACGCCAACCAGGCGTACCACGATCAGGTGAAGATGCCCTACTCCAAGATCAAGGCGAACATCGCCGAGGTCCTGAAGGCCGAGGGTTACATCGCCACCTGGTCGGTCGAGGAGCCCGAGGAGGGCGCCGTCGGCAAGCGACTGGTCGTCGAGCTGAAGTACGGCCAGAACCGCGAGCGGAGCCTGGCCGGCATCAAGCGCGTGTCCAAGCCCGGTCTCCGGGTGTACGCCAAGTCGGACGGGCTCCCGCGGGTGCTCGGTGGGCTGGGCGTGGCGATCATTTCGACGTCCCAGGGGCTGCTGACCGACCGGCAGGCCCGCAAGCGGAGTGTTGGCGGGGAAGTCCTCGCCTTCGTCTGGTAACGGGAGACAGGTAGAAATGTCGCGAATTGGACGTAAGTCGATCCCGGTGCCAGCCGGCGTCGACATCACGATCGACGGGCAGACCGTCAAGGTCAAGGGCCCCAAGGGCCAGCTCCAGCACACCCTCGCCGAGCCGATCACGGTCGAGCGGGCCGAGGATGGGCAGCTGAGCGTCAACCGGCCGAACGACGAGCGCAAGGCCAAGGAACTCCACGGCCTGAGCCGTACGCTGGTTGCAAACATGATCGTCGGGGTCACCGAGGGCTACCGCAAGAGCCTGGAGATCGCCGGCACCGGTTACCGGGTCACCGCCAAGGGTTCGGACCTCGAGTTCGCGCTCGGGTTCTCGCACCCGGTGGTCGTCCCCGCCCCGGCGGGCATCACCTTCACGGTGGAGCGGCCGACCCTGTTCCACGTGGCTGGCATCGACAAGCAGCAGGTCGGTGAGGTCGCCGCCAACATCCGGAAGATCCGCCCGCCGGAGCCCTACAAGGGCAAGGGCGTCAAGTACCAGGGCGAGGTCATCCGCCGCAAGGCTGGAAAGGCAGGTAAGAAGTGAGCGCCACGCTGCTCAAGCGCCGCCGCGGTGTCGCCGCCAAGCGCGCCGTTGGGCGTGCGCGTCGACACTTCCGCGTCCGCAAGAACGTCAGCGGTACGGCCGAGCGTCCGCGCCTGGTCGTCACCCGCTCGCTGCGGCACATGGTCGCCCAGGTCGTCGACGACACCAAGGGTCACACCCTGGCGTCGGCGTCGACCCTGGACGCCTCGCTGCGCGGTGCGGAGGGCGACAAGAGCGCCCTGGCTGGCAAGGTGGGCGCTCTGCTCGCCGAGCGGGCCAAGGCCGCCGGCGTCTCCAAGGTCGTCTTCGACCGCGGCGGCAACCGGTACGCGGGGCGAGTCGCCGCGCTTGCCGACGCCGCCCGCGAAGCCGGGCTCGAGTTCTAACAACCCCGTCACGAGAGAGAAGGAAGGCTGCTGATGCCAGGTCAACAGCGCCGTGGCGGCGGGTCCGGTGGCAACGAGGGTGGTCGCCGCGACAACCGCCGTGAGGGCGGCCGCGGAAACGCGCCCGTCGAGAAGACCCCGCACCTTGAGCGGGTCGTCGCGATCAACCGCGTCGCCAAGGTCGTGAAGGGTGGTCGTCGCTTCAGCTTCACCGCCCTGGTGATCGTTGGCGACGGCGACGGCACGGTCGGCGTGGGCTACGGAAAGGCCAAGGAGGTGCCCGCGGCCATCGCCAAGGGTGTCGAGGAGGCCAAGAAGCACTTCTTCAAGGTCCCGCGGATCGGTCAGTCGATCCCGCACCCGGTGACGGGTGAGGACGCCGCTGGTGTGGTGCTGCTCAAGCCGGCCTCGGCCGGTACGGGTGTCATCGCCGGTGGACCGGTGCGTGCCGTGCTGGAGTGCGCTGGGATCCACGACGTGCTCTCCAAGAGCCTCGGTTCGTCGAACCCGATCAACATCGTGCACGCCACCGTGGCGGCCCTGAAGGGGCTTGAGTCCCCCGAGCAGGTCGCGGCGCGTCGTGGTCTGCCGGTGGAGGACGTCGCGCCGGCCGCCATGCTGGCGTCGCGTGCGGGGGTGGCGCACTGATGGCACGCCTGAAGGTCACCCAGCTCCGGTCCGGTATCGGGACCAAGCACAACCAGCGTGAGTCGCTGCGTTCGCTCGGTCTCAAGCGGATCAACGACGTGGTGGTCAAGGAGGACCGGCCCGAGATCCGCGGCATGATCTTCACTGTGAGCCACCTCGTGAAGGTCGAGGAGGTCGAGTAATGACGATCAAGGTGCATCACCTGCGCCCGGCGCCCGGTTCCAAGACCGCGAAGACCCGTGTGGGTCGCGGTGAGGGTTCCAAGGGCAAGACCGCTGGTCGCGGTACCAAGGGCTCCAAGGCCCGCAAGAACATCTCGGCGGCGTTCGAGGGTGGGCAGATGCCCATCCACATGCGCCTGCCGAAGATGAAGGGCTTCAAGAACAAGTTCAAGGTGGTCTTCCAGGTGGTCAACCTGGACCGACTCGCTGAGCTGTTCCCGAATGGTGGTCAGGTCGGCCCGCTGGAGCTCGTCGAGTCCGGCGCGGTCCGCAAGGGTCACCCGGTCAAGGTCCTCGGCACCGGGGACCTCGGCGGTGTGGCGCTCCAGGTGTCCGCGCACGCGTTCAGTGCGTCGGCCAAGGAGAAGATCGCTGCTGCCGGTGGCTCCGCCACCGAGCTGTAAGGCGTACGACCATGGCGCCCGTCCAGTTGAGAGCAACTGGCGGGCGCCATGGTCTGCCTGGGGCCTGAGCGCCCGGTAACATCGGAATCGATTTATGTAGTCGGGCGCATCTGCCCGGACCGGGGTGAGGCTGTTAGAGTCCCATCCCAGCCATGGATTGCGGGCACTCGCCCGTGATCCACCCCGACCCGCCAGGGATCACCGGCGGCCCGCCTCGCGCAGGAGGAAGAAGTTGCTGTCCGCCTTTCTCAGTGCGTTCCGTACGCCTGACCTGCGCAAGAAGCTGCTGTTCACAGTAGGCATCATCGCGGTCTACCGGCTGGGTGCAACGCTCCCCAGCCCGGGCGTCTCGTACGGCAACGTGCAGAAGTGCCTCGACACCATCCAGGGTGACACCACCGGGGTGGTGAACCTTCTCAACCTCTTCTCCGGCGGAGCGCTGCTACAGCTCTCGGTCTTCGCGCTGGGCATCATGCCCTACATCACCGCGTCGATCATCCTGCAGCTGCTGACCGTCGTGATCCCCCGCCTTGAGCAGCTCCGCAAGGAGGGCCAGGCCGGTCAGGCGAAGATCACCCAGTACACCCGCTACCTGACCCTCGGTCTCGGTGTGCTGCAGGCCTCGGCGTTCGTGGCCCTGGCCCGCTCGGGCCAGCTGTTCCAGAACAAGTGCGACCAGTTCCCGATCATCCCGACCGGCACCGGCATCCCGGACTGGCTGACCCTGACCATCCTGGTGATGACGATGACCGCCGGCACCGGCATGGTCATGTGGCTCGGTGAGCTGATCACCGACCGCGGCGTCGGCAACGGCATGTCCGTCCTGATCTTCACCTCGATCGCGGCGCGGCTGCCCAGCGAGGGCTGGCAGATCAAGACCAGCAAGGGCTGGGACATGTTCGCCCTGGTCATCGCGCTGGTCCTGGTGGTCATCACCGCTGTCACCTTCATCGAGCAGGCGCAGCGCCGGATCCCGGTGCAGTACGCCAAGCGGATGATCGGCCGGCGGATGTACGGCGGCACCTCGACCTACATCCCGCTCAAGGTCAACCAGGCGGGTGTGATCCCGGTCATCTTCGGCTCGTCGCTGCTCTACCTGCCGCAGTTGGCGCTGCAGTTCTTCGACCAGACCGACCCGGGCAAGACCCAGTCGTGGATCCAGAACAACCTGGTCAACCCGAGCAGCCCGATCTACATCTCGGTCTACTTCCTGCTGATCATCTTCTTCACGTACTTCTACGTCTCGATCACGTTCAACCCGACCGAGGTCGCGGACAACATGAAGAAGTACGGCGGGTTCGTGCCGGGCATCCGCCCGGGCAAGCCGACCGCCGACTACCTGGACTTCATCCTCAGCCGGATCACCCTGCCGGGCGCGCTCTACCTCGGCGTCATCTCGATCCTGCCGAACTTCTTCTTCATCTGGCTGGACAACCAGCAGTACCAGAACTTCCCGTTCGGCGGCACCGCTGTGCTCATCATGGTCGGCGTCGGTCTGGAGACCGTGAAGCAGATCGAGAGCCAACTCATGCAGCGGAACTACGAAGGGTTCCTGCGGTAGATGAGACTCGTTCTGGTTGGCCCGCCGGGCGCGGGCAAGGGCACGCAGGCCGAGTTCATCGCCGCGCACCTCTCGGTGCCGAAGATTTCGACCGGAGACATCTTCCGGTCGAACGTCACCCAGGGCACGCCGCTCGGTGTCGAGGCGAAGCGGTACATGGACGCGGGCGAGCTGGTTCCGGACGAGGTCACCATCAACATGGTCCGGGACCGGCTGGCCGAGCCCGACGCCAGCGAGGGTTTCCTGCTCGACGGCTTCCCGCGGACGACTCCGCAGGCGGCCGCTCTGGACAAGCTCCTGGCCGATCTGGGCACCGCCCTGGATCTGGTCCTGGAGCTGGTCGTCGACGACGACGAGGTGATCCGGCGGCTCTCCGGCAGGCGTACCTGCCGGGGCTGCGGCAAGATCTGGCACGTCGAGTTCGACGCCACCACCCGGCCCGGCATCTGTGACCGGTGCGGCGCCGAGCTGTTCCAGCGCGACGACGACAAGCCGGAAACGATCGCCACGCGGCTTCGTGAGTACAGCGAGAAGACCGCACCCCTGGTCGACTACTACGGCGCTCAGGGCAAGCTGGTCGGGATCGACGCCACCGGGCCGGTGGAGGACGTCACCACCCGGGCCATCGACGCGTTGCGGTCGTACGGCGGCTGAGGTCCGGCCGGGCCACGGCGGATAGAGTGCGAACAGCGGGGTACGCGTTATGTGCCCCGCTGTTCGGCAACGAAAGGTAACCGCTCCATGCGTCGTCCCCAGCTGGACATCCAGCTGAAGACCCCTGACCAGATCGAGAAGATGCGGGCCGCCGGGCTGGTGGTGGCCGAGGCGCTGCGCCGGATGCGGGAGGCTGTGGCCCCCGGTGTGAGCACGGCCGATCTGGACGCCATTGCCGAGGCGACCATCCGCGAGGCGGGCGGCGTTCCGTCGTTCAAGGGCTACCACGGTTTTCCGGCGTCGATCTGCTCCTCGGTCAACGAGCAGATCGTGCACGCCATCCCGTCGCCGAAGCAGGTGCTCCAGGCCGGTGACCTGATCTCCATCGACTGCGGCGCGGTGCTGGACGGGTGGCACGGCGACTCCGCGATCACGGTCGGGGTCGGTGACGTCGACCCGGCGCTGCTGAAGATGGCCGAGGTCGCCGAGGACGCGATGTGGGCCGGCATCGCCGCCGCGGCGCGTGGCGCGGCCAGCGGCAAGGGCCGGCTCACCGACATCTCGCACGCCGTGGAGACCGCTGTCCGCAAGGGCGGCCGGTACGGCATCGTCGACGGCTACGGCGGGCACGGCATCGGCACCGAGATGCACCAGGACCCACACGTGCTCAACCACGGTCGGCCGGGCAAGGGTCCGCGACTGGTCCCCGGGATGGCCCTGGCCATCGAGCCGATGATCACCATGGCGTCCCCGCGTACCGCCGAGTTGGCCGACGGGTGGACTGTCGTCACCCGGGACGGTTCGGTGGCCGCGCACGTCGAGCACTCGATGGCGCTGTTGCCGGACGGCGTCTGGGTGCTCACCGCGTTCGACGGCGGCCGGGCCCGCCTGGGCGACCTGGTGACCGCCCGCCAGCCCGCAGCCACAAAGACTCCCTGACCTCCTCCGTTGATCATGAGGTTGTTGCCCTGACGCGCCGGTGAGGCGGGCAACAACTTCATGATCGTCCGGTGTGCCGGGGGCGGACGGAAGTGGCGCGACGGTGGCATGCTTGCCGGCATGGACGGGCGCGACGGGATGCGAGCCGCGGACTCGGACCGTGCGGCGGTGGCCGACCGGTTGCGGGTCGCCCTCGACGAGGGCCGACTGGATCTGCACGAGTACGACGAGCGGTTGCAGCGGGCCTACGCGGCCCGCACGTATGCCGACCTTGAGGCTCTGCTCACCGACCTGCCGCCGGTGACGCCGGCGCAGCGGTCGGGCCTGGCGCCGGTTGCCGGGTCGACGCTGAGCCCCCTGGGCGACCAGCTCGATCCGGCCCCCAGCAGGGGCGTCACTGCACGCTGGATGGCCGAGGTGTGGTTCCCGTACCTGCGGGTGATCGCCATCGTGGTGACCATCTGGGCGGTGACGTCGCTACTCAGCCAGGACCTGCTCTACTTCTGGCCGGGCTGGGTGGCGGGGCCGTGGGGCGCGGTGCTGGTGGTCCGCACGGTCAGCGGGCTGGCCGCGAAGGAGCCCCAACGTCAGGCCGTCAAGCGCCAACGCCGCCGTGAGCGCAAGCAGGCGAAGCGCGCCCTCAAAACGGACGACCAGCCCCCAGCCTCCTGATCCACCCCACCCACCCCGTCCGGTGATCATGCAGATGCTGCCGCCGTCGTGGCAACAACTTCATGATCAATGGGGCTGAGGGCGGGGTCGGACGGGGCGACGCGCGGGTTGGTGGGTGGTCGGTTTGGCGGGGGACCGCAGGCCGGCGTACACTTTCAGATCGGCGCACAGCGTCCACTCCGGCATGCCCACCCTGCGCTTCGGTGGGAGCTGGAGCCGCGGCTGGCGCGGGCTTCTGATTCTGATCAGATTTCCGTGTAAGACGTTGTGGGCCGCCCGGAGCAATCGACGTCAGGACAGCGGAGGACATGCCGAAAAAAGACGGAGCCATTGAGATCGAGGGTCGGGTCATCGAGCCCCTGCCGAACGCCATGTTCCGGGTGGAGCTCGCGAACGGCCACAAGGTGTTGGCTCACATCAGCGGCAAGATGCGGCAGCACTACATCCGCATCCTTCCGGAGGACCGGGTCGTCGTCGAACTCTCGCCGTACGACCTGACCCGCGGGCGCATCGTCTACCGCTACAAGTAGTCCTGACGACGGCCGGGAAGTCCCGTGTCCGTCTTCGACGTCCGGTGTCGCGCAGAGCGCGTAGCCGGGCCAGATGGGAAGTAAGGCAACCGTGAAGGTCAAGCCGAGCGTCAAGAGGATCTGCCAGAAGTGCCGGGTTATCCGCCGGCACGGCCGGGTCATGGTCATCTGCAGCGACCCGCGCCACAAGCAGCGCCAGGGCTGACTCAGCCCGTCCGGCCGTAACACCGGCCGGGTGGCGTTGGTCCAGGCAGATCCTCAGCGACACACACATCACACATGCTCGTCCCAGCCGCGAGCGGTACGCCAGACGTACCTCTGCGTGGCTGACCCCCGGTCGGAGGCCGGGGCCCGCTCGGGCAGCGACCGATCCCGGTCGCCGGCGCTCACCGCGTCGGAAAGACGGGACGGCCGGTAGCGGGGTGGGACGGGTCCACACCTCCGCCACACATCACGAGGAGTACGCCCGCACATGGCACGTCTAGTCGGCGTGGATCTCCCCCGCGAAAAGCGGTTGGAGATCGCGCTCACCTACATCTTCGGGGTCGGTCGCACCCGCGCCCTGGAGACACTCGCCGCTACCGGCATCTCGCCGGACAAGCGCGCTCGGGACCTCACGGACGAGGAGCTCGTGCAGCTCCGCGACCACATCGAGGGCAACTACAAGGTTGAAGGCGACCTGCGCCGCGAGGTCGCCGCTGACATCCGCCGCAAGGTTGAGATCGGCTGCTACGCCGGCATCCGGCACCGCCGGGGCCTGCCCGTGCGTGGCCAGCGGACCAAGACCAACGCCCGGACCCGCAAGGGCCCGAAGCGGACCGTCGCCGGCAAGAAGAAGCCCGGCAAGAAGTAGTTCTTAACCGGATGACGGGGTCGGCCGCCGCCGAGGTGGGTCAGGCCGCAACCCAATCCGGAAAGTCAACTAGGAGCGCACAGACTTATGCCACCGAAGGCTCGTGCCGGAGCCGCTGTAAAGAAGGTCCGGCGCAAGGAACGCAAGAACGTCGCCCACGGGCAGGCGCACATCAAGAGCACGTTCAACAACACCATCGTGTCCATCACGGACCCGACCGGTGCGGTCATCTCCTGGGCCTCCGCTGGCCAGGTCGGCTTCAAGGGCTCCCGCAAGTCGACTCCGTTCGCTGCGCAGCTGGCCGCCGAGGCTGCCGCGCGTCGCGCCATGGAGCACGGCATGCGCAAGGTCGACGTGTTCGTCAAGGGCCCCGGCTCCGGCCGGGAAACCGCCATCCGTTCGCTGCAGGCAGTGGGCCTCGAGGTCGGGCAGATCGCCGACGTCACCCCGCAGCCGCACAACGGATGCCGTCCGCCGAAGCGTCGCCGGGTCTGAGAGGTAGAGAGAGATGGCTCGTTACACCGGTGCAGACTGCCGCCGTTGCCGGCGGGAGAAGATGAAGCTGTTCCTCAAGGGCAGCAAGTGCGATGGTCCGAAGTGCCCGTTCGAGTCCCGGCCGTTCCCGCCCGGGCAGCACGGCCGCGGCCGCACCAAGGAGACGGAGTACCTGCTCCAGCTCCGTGAGAAGCAGAAGGCCCGTCGGGTTTACGGCGTGCTGGAGAAGCAGTTCCGCGGTTACTACGAGGAAGCCGTTGGCAAGCAGGCCAAGACCGGTGAGGTCCTCCTGCAGATCCTCGAGTCGCGGCTGGACAACGTCGTTTACCGGGCCGGCTACGCCCACTCGCGGGACATGGCCCGCCAGCTGGTCAAGCACGGTCACTTCACGGTGAACGGCAAGAAGGTCGACATCCCGTCGTACCGCGTCAAGGAGCACGACATCATCGAGGTTCGGGGCAAGAGCAAGGAGCTCACCCCGTTCATCGTCGCGCAGGCTCAGGCCGGCTCGAAGACGGTTCCGGCGTGGCTTGAGGCCATCCCGAGCCAGATGAAGGTGCTCGTGCACTCCCTCCCGGCCCGGCAGGTCATCGACACGCAGGTCCAGGAGCAGTTGATCGTCGAGCTCTACTCCAAGTAGTCCGAGCTCGTTCGGTGGCCCGCCCTTCGGGGCGGGCCACCGGAACAGTTTGTGTCGTGGGCGTCAAATAGCGGGCGCCCCGGAAGAGAAGAGAAAAGATGCTCATCAGCCAGCGACCCTCCCTCTCCGAGGAGTCGATCAACGAGACCCGGTCCCGGTTCGCCATCGAGCCGCTGGAGCCGGGCTTCGGCTACACCCTGGGTAACTCGCTGCGGCGTACGCTGCTGTCGTCGATCCCGGGCGCGGCCGTCACCTCGATCAAGATCGACGGTGTGCTGCACGAGTTCACCACGATCCCCGGTGTCAAGGAGGACGTGGTCGAGCTCGTCATGAACATCAAGGAGCTGTGCGTCAGCTCCGAGCACGACGAGCCGGTCAGCATGTACCTGCGTAAGCAGGGCCCGGGCGACGTGACCGCGGGCGACATCCAGCCCCCGGCCGGCGTCTCGGTGCACAACCCGGATCTCAAGCTCGCCACCCTGAACGGCAAGGGCCGGCTCGACATGGAGCTGACCGTCGAGCGGGGCCGGGGCTACGTGACGGCGGCGCAGAACAAGCAGTCCGGCGCCGAGATCGGCCGGATCCCGGTCGACTCGATCTACTCGCCGGTGCTGAAGGTGACCTACCGCGTCGAGGCGACCCGTGTCGAGCAGCGCACCGACTTCGACCGGCTGATCATCGACGTCGAGACCAAGCCGTCGATGGGTCCGCGTACCGCGCTGGCCTCCGCCGGTTCGACGCTGGTGGAGCTGTTCGGGCTCGCCCGGGAGCTGGACGAGACCGCCGAGGGCATCGACATCGGGCCGTCCCCCCAGGACGCCCAGCTGGCGGCGGACCTCGCTCTGCCGATCGAGGAGCTGGACCTCACCGTCCGCTCCTACAACTGCCTCAAGCGCGAGGGCATCAACTCCGTTGGTGAGCTCATCGGGCGTACCGAGGCCGACCTCCTCGACATTCGCAACTTCGGTCAGAAGTCGATCGACGAGGTCAAGATGAAGCTCGCCGGGATGGGTCTCGGGCTGAAGGACTCGGCTCCGAACTTCGACCCGGCGCACGTCGTGGACACCTTCGGCGAGGCCGACTACGACACCGACGACTACCGCGAGACCGAGCAGCTCTAGTCCGCGCTGCCGCCACAACTGAGGAGCACCAAAAATGCCCACGCCCACCAAGGGCCCCCGCCTCGGCGGCAGCCCCTCGCACGAGCGGCTGATGCTGGCCAACCTGGCGACCGCGCTGTTCCAGCACGGGAAGATCCAGACCACCGAGACGAAGGCCCGGCGGCTGCGCCCGCTGGCCGAGCAGCTCATCACCAAGGCCAAGCGCGGTGACCTCGCCTCGCGGCGTCGGGTGCTGGGTGTCGTCAAGGACAAGGACGTGGTCTACGCCCTGTTCGACCAGATCGCGCCCCGGTACTCCAACCGCCCCGGCGGTTACACCCGGATCGTGAAGACCGGTCCGCGCAAGGGTGACAACGCGCCGATGGCCATCATCGAGCTGGTGGAGGAGCTTCAGGTCGCCGAGCCGAAGGCGAACAAGAAGACCGCCGCCCGCAAGGCCGCGCAGCAGGACAAGGTCGAGGCGCTCGCCCCGGCCGACGAGGCCCCGAAGTCGGCTCCGGCCGACCAGGACTCCGAGGCGCCGGTGTCGGCGTCCGGTGACACCGACGCCGCCCGCGAGGACAGCGACGAGGCCACCGAGAACAAGGCCTGATCAAGGGCATTGTCGGGCCCGGCACCCCATCGGGGTGTCGGGCCCGACCCGTAACAGGAGGTACGAGGTGGACGAGCGGATCCGGCTGCGGCTGGACGTCTCGTACGACGGCACCGACTTCTCCGGCTGGGCGGCCCAGCCGACCAGACGCACCGTCGCGGGGGTGCTCGTCGAGACCCTGGACCTGGTCCTGGGCACCGGTACGGCCACCGGGCTGACGGTGGCCGGGCGGACCGACGCGGGAGTGCACGCCACGGGGCAGGTGTGCCACGTGGACCTGCCCGTGGACGTGTGGCGGCAGCACGAGGGACGGCTGCTGCGTCGCCTGGCCCGGCTGCTCCCCACCGACGTGCGGGTACGGGCGATGACCGAGGTGCCGGCCGACTTCGACGCCCGGTTCTCGGCCACCTTCCGCCGCTACGAGTACCGGGTCACCGACGCGCCCTTCGGTGCCGAGCCGTTGCGCCGCCACGAGGTGCTGGCCTGGCCGAAGCCGTTGGACCTGGCCGCGCTGAACGCCGCCGCGACCGGTCTGGTGGGGGAGCACGACTTCGCCGCGTACTGCCGGCGCAAGGAGCGCGCCACCACGCTGCGCGAGGTGACCCGGCTGGACTGGCGTCGCGACCCGGACGGCATCCTGGTCGCCACAGTGCAGGCCGACGCGTTCTGCCAGGCGATGGTGCGCAGCCTGGTGGGAGCCATGCTGGTGGCCGGGGACGGCCGCCGCCCGGTCGAGTGGCCGGGCACTCTGCTCACCCAGCGGGAGCGGTCCAGCGAGGTGACAGTGGCCCCCGCGCGCGGGCTGACCCTGGTCGCCGTCGGCTACCCGGCAGATCCGGCCGAGTACGCCCACCGCGCCACCCTCACCCGCCGGTTGCGGGTCCCGGTCGAGGGTTGACCGTCCGCGGGGTCAGTCGCCCGGCAGATCGCCCTGGTTGGCGTTGCTGCCGGTAGGTGCCGCCGTCGGTTGCGAGGCGGTGCCACCGTCGGCCCGGCTCTGCAGCACGCCCCGGCTGAGGTGCAGCTCGATCATGTCGAACAGGATCTCGCGGACCTTGGCGTCACCCGCCTTGACCGCCGCCCCGTCCTTGCGGACCACCAGCGCGTACGCCAGGTAGTGGCCACGGACCTGCCAGCCGACGCGTGCCGGAGCGCTGGCCAGGACATCGGTGCCGTCGGCGTCGTCGGCGGTGAGGCCACGGAAGCGGCCCTGCCGATCGTCGAGCAGTTGCCGGAGCCGGTCTCGGGCTCGTTCCGCGCTGACCTTGTCGGTGAGGTTGAACAGACCGGCGGTGACCAGGTGGCTGTCGTCGGGCGTACTCAGCGTGGCCCGGACGACCTGGTTGCAGCCGAGCCGGACCAGCAGGTCGGCCACCTCGTCGGTGGCGGCGACTGCGCAACTGCCGCTGGACTGTGTCTTGAGCACCTGGTAGCTCGGCTGGCCGTCGGTGAGCTTCAGCTCCTTGCCGGGAAAGAGTTCCTTGGCGGTGAGCGGGGCCTGGTCGGTGTCCCGGGAGTCGAGGGCCAACCGTTCCGCCGGTGCCGACGTCGGGGCGGCGTTCGGCTGGTACGTCGGGTTGCTCTGCGGCTGCTCGCCGCGGTCGATGAGCAGCGCGGCGGCGCCGAGGCCGCAGAGGGCGAGCAGCACCAGGACGGCTGCGCCGCCGATCAGTACCTGCCACAGCCGGCCGCCGCCGCGCCGGGCGGGCGGCTCCGCCGACGTCGCCGAGGTGTAGATCTGGCTGCGCGGCGGGGCGGGCGGGATGTCGGCACGTGTCGGCAGTGGCTGCGGCGCATCGGCGCGGGCGGCCGGACCGGGCTGCGGCACAACGGCACGAGCCGGCACCGGCTGCGACGAGGGCAGCGAGAGCTGGTTCGGCCGGGGCAGCGACGGCGTGGGGAAGCGCGACGGAGAGGGCCCGGCCGCCGGGGGCGGACCGGCGCCGAGCACCGACAGGTCGGACCCGGGCTCCGGGTACTCCTCGAAAGCGTCCTCATCGGACTGGTACCGATACACCATGTCGCCCAGAGTAGGAGCCATTGTCCCTTTAGGGGGTAATATCGGGGAAATGTGCGTGTGGGCCGTGTCAGGTCCGCCCCGGACCGGTGCGAGAATTGCCGGGTGACCGGCGACCACTACTTCACCGCTCAGCCCACCAGCGACGCCCCGGCGCGCGAGGTCGAGTTCTCCGTCGCCGACCGCGACTACCGGCTCTCCTCGGCCGGCGGGGTCTTCTCCGCCAGCCGGCTCGACCCGGGCACCGCGGTGCTGCTGCGCAAGGCCGAGCTGCCCGCCGCCGACACCACCGGCGACCTGCTCGACCTCGGCTGCGGGTTCGGGCCGATCAGCTGCGTGCTGGCCGACCTCGCGCCCACCAGCACCATCTGGGCCGTCGACGTCAACGCCCGGGCCCGCGAGCTGACCGCCGCGAACGCGGCTCGGGTCGGCGCCGCCGACCGGGTCCGGGTCAGCGCGCCGGACGACGTCCCGGACGGCGTCCGCTTCGCCCAGATCTGGTCGAACCCGCCCATCCGGATCGGCAAGGACGGGCTGCACGACCTGTTGCTGCGCTGGCTGCCCCGACTCGCCCCGGACGGCGTCGGCTGGTTGGTCGTCGCCCGGCACCTCGGCGGTGACTCCCTGCAACGCTGGCTCACCGAGCAGGGCTGGCAGGTCGAGCGGTACGCCAGCCAAAAGGGCTTCCGGGTGCTGCGCGTCACCCGGTAATTGGATGTACCCCCCGACCCTCACTGGGGCAGGATCCCGGCGTGGGATACGTGGACGTGGCAGCGGTCGGGCACATCCTGCCCGACGGTCGGGAACTCTTCGCCGACGTGTCGTTCCGGGTCGGGGAGGGCAGCAAGGTCGCCCTGGTCGGGCCGAACGGCGCGGGAAAGACGACGCTGTTGAGGATGGTCGCCGGCGATCTGCCGGTGCGCAGCGGCGTCGTCGCGCGGGCCGGCGGGCTGGGTGTGATGCGCCAGTTCATCGGCATGATCGGTGACGAGTCGACCCTCGCCGACCTGGCGTTGTCGCTGGCCCCGCCGGCGCTTCGCGATGCCGGCCGCCGGCTCGGCGAGACCGAGGCGGCCATGCGGGCGGCCGAGGCCCACGGCAAGTTCAGCAACGCCGCGGGCAAGGCCCAGCTGGCGTACGCCGATGCGCTCGGCGCCTGGGGCGAGGCCGGTGGGTACGACGCCGAGGTGCTCTTCGACACCGTCGCGACCATCGTGCTCGGCCAGCCGTGGGACGCCGTACGGGACCGTCCGGTGCGTACCCTCTCCGGCGGCCAGCAGAAGCGCTTCGCCCTGGAGTTGCTGCTGCGTGGCCCGGACGAGGTGCTGCTGCTCGACGAACCCGACAACTTCCTCGACGTGCCCGGCAAACGCTGGCTGGAGGCGCGACTGCGCGAGTCGACGAAGTCGGTGCTCTACGTCTCGCACGACCGTGAGCTGCTGGCCCAGAGCGCCGACCGGGTGGTCGCCGTCGAGGGTGGCAGCGCCTGGGTGCACCCGGGCGGCTTCGCCAGCTGGCACGAGGCCCGGGTGGCTCGGCACGCCCGCCTAGACGAGCTGCGCCGGCGCTGGGACGAGGAGCACCAGAAGCTGCGCGAGCTGATGCTGATGTACAAGCAGAAGGCCGCGTACAACGACGGGTTGGCCTCGCGTTACCAGGCCGCGCAGACCCGGTTGCGTAAGTTCGAGGAGGCCGGGCCGCCGCCCGTACCGCCGAAGGACCAGGACATCCGGATGCGGCTCAGCGGCGGGCGGACCGGCAAGCGCGCGGTCGTCTGCGAACAGCTGGAGCTCGACGGCCTGACCTTCCCCTTCGACCTGGAGATCTGGTACGGCGACCGGGTGGCGGTGCTCGGTGCCAACGGCACCGGCAAGTCGCACTTCCTGCGGCTGCTGGCCCGCGGCGGCACCGACCCGGACCCGGCGAACGGGCCGGTCGACGGCGCGGGCGCGCTCGCTCCGGTGGCGCACGACGGCACGGCCCGCCTCGGTGCCCGGGTCCGCCCCGGGCACTTCTCCCAGACCCACGACCGCCCGGAGCTGATGTCGAAGACGCTCGTCGAGATCCTCTGGCGGGGTGACGAGCACCGCACCGGGATGGACCGGCACGCGGCGATGGGTGTGCTCAGTCGCTACGAGCTGGCCGCGCAGGGCGACCAGCGCTTCGGCACGCTCTCCGGCGGGCAGCAGGCCCGGTTCCTGGTGCTGCTGCTGGAGTTGTCCGGGGCGACCCTGCTGCTGCTCGACGAGCCCACCGACAACCTCGACCTGGCCAGCGCGGAAGCGCTCGAAGCGGGCCTGACCGCCTTCGAGGGAACGGTGATCGCGGTCACCCACGACCGCTGGTTCACCCGCTCGTTCGACCGGTTCGTGCTGTTCCGAGGCGACAGCGAGGTGGTGGAGACCCCGGAACCGGTCTGGGACGTGGGGTGATCCCCGCCGACCTGCCCGACCGGCTGTGCGGCGTCGACGGCGTGGTCGCCGTGGCGCTCGGCGGTAGTCGGGCGCGCGGCGAGCAGCGCCCGGACTCCGACTGGGACCTGGGTCTCTACTACCGGGGCGAGCTGGACGTGCCGGCGCTGCGTGCGGTCGCCGCGACGGTCGCCGACGACACCGACGTCGCGCTCACCGCCCCCGGTGGTTGGGGCCCGTGGGTCGACGGGGGTGGTTGGCTGCGGATCGGCGGGGTCGCCGTGGACTGGATCTACCGGGACCTCGACCGGGTGCACCGCGTCTGGGCCGACTGTCGGGCCGGCCGGTACGAGGTCGGGGTGCAGGCCGGGCACCCGCTCGGGTTCTACTCGTCCGCCTATGCCGGCGAGGTGGCGTTGTGTCAGGTGCTGGCGGACCCGACCGGCCAGCTGACCCGCCTGCGGGACCAGACTCGGGAGTATCCGCCCGCGCTGGCCGACGCACTGGTGGCTGGCGGCTGGGAGGCCGGATTTCTGCTGACCGGCGCGGCAAAGGCCGCCATCGGCGGGGACAGCGCGTACGTCGCCGGCTGCCTGTTCCGGACGGTCGGGGTGCTCGCCCAGGTGCTGCACGCCCGGACGGGCCGGTGGCTGGTCAACGAGAAGGGGATGATCGCCGCCGCGGGGCGACTGCCCGGTGCTTCGCCGAACTTCAGCCAGCGGGCGCAGGCGTTGCTCGGAGCCGTCGGACGTAGCCCCGCCGAGCTGGCCGCGACCATCGCCGCCGCCCGCGAGCTGGTCACCGAAGTGGTCGGTTGAGCCGCCGCCGAGGTGGTCCGCGCCGGGCCGGCATAGGGTGGATCTCGTGACTGAGTTAACGCTTCCCCACGGTTGAATCCAGGGGATTTCCGGCTCGGACCGCATTCGACCCCGCATTCCGAAGGGAGGTGGTCACATGTCTCACGTCGTCAGTACCGGCACGGTCGCGCTCTACCGTGGCGAGGATCGTCCTCGCGGCGTTGAGGTCGCGGCAGGCGGTGAAGCCGCAGGCCGCGCACTCGAAAATTCTGACGTTCAACCCGATGCGCTGCTTGGCTCTCGCCGCGCACGAGGAACACGTCATGGTTGTGTAGGCGGGCGGAACCAGCACCACCTTTCGGCCCGCCCGCGTGCCCTGCTGGATCAGTTCCCGCTTCGCCGCGCCGATCGCGGCGTCAGCGGCTTTACGTGCCATCGTGGACCTGGTCAAGAACGTCGGTTTGAAGTCTTCGACGGCGATCACCTGGTGGTGGTCGACGACTCGTTTCGCCCACTGGCGGGAGTCGTGGGTGTTCTGTCGGGATGCTTTCTTGTGCAGCTTCGCCGCCGCGTGCTTGGCTCTGCGGTAGCCGTTGGAGTGCGTGTGACCCTTCGGGCGGCGTCGGCGGGCCATCTTCCGCTGCGCCCTGGCCAACTCAGCGGCGCACCGCTTGCGATGCCCGAGGTACGGCAAATCGAAGCGGGCATCGGTGGTCGTGGCGGTGGTCTTCACGCCCCAGTCAACGCCGATCGCCTCGGACGCCTCGGGTGCGGCGGCGGCCTCGCGGCGGGCGACGAACGACGCGTACCAGTGCCCGAGGCTGTCTTGGTAGACGCGCACGCTGGTCGGCGGAGACGGCAGGTCCCGGGACCAGACGACGGGCATGGTGATGCCACCGGCAACGCGCAGCCGTCTGCCGGCGATGGTAAAGCCACGCAGGGTGTATTCCATGCTGGGCAGCGATCGTTTGCGGGTCTTCACCGTCGGCCGTCCGCGGCCTGGGACGGTGAACGAGTGGCGCAGCGCGGCCGCGTAAGTGCGCAGGGTCTGTTGCTGAGCGACCTGCGAGCCGGCGCGCAGCCAAGCGTTTCGGGCGCGGGCTTCAGTGAGCATCTTGGACAGGCTAACGAAGGTAGGCTTCGCGCCGACCTTCTGCTGGTGCACGGCTTCGTTCCACAGGAATCGGCAGCGGCCCCATTCGGCGAGCAGTGCGGACGTCGCCGTCGCGCCGGGGCGCAGCCGGTAGGTGTAGCGCACCACCTCCATCACAACAATCACTATAAAGCTCGACGGCAGATAGTGCCGGGACGTTTGAAGTGGAAATCCAGACTGCCAATCTTATGGAGCAACGGCTATTTCGACGCCGCAACTGGCGGTGCGACCTCAGAGGTGGTCAACGTTATGTCGATAACCACCGCAACGTGTGAACTGATTCCGCACCTCAACACGATTAAAGCCGAGGATTTATCATGAACAACGACATGACCTATGGCCGGCTGGGCGACTCCGGGCTCGTGGTGTCAGTGGTCGGCATCGGCTGCAACAACTTCGGCCGCAAGCTCGACCTCGACGGCACCCGGGCGGTGGTGGACGCCGCCCTGGACGCCGGGATCACCCTCTTCGACACCGCCGACATCTACGGTGAGCCGCAGGGCAGCTCCGAGGAGCTGCTCGGGCAGGCGCTCAAGGGTCGCCGGGACGACGTGGTGGTGGCCACCAAGTTCGGCATGGACATGAACGGCCTCAACGGGCCGGACTACGGCGCCCGGGGTGCGCGGCGCTACATCGCCCGCGCTGTGGAGGCGTCGCTGCGCCGGCTCGGCACCGACCACATCGACCTGTACCAGATGCACGAGCCCGACCCGGGTACCCCGATCGACGAGACCCTCGCCGCCCTGGACGACCTGGTCCGCGACGGCAAGGTGCGCTACCTGGGCAACTCCAACTTCGCCGGCTGGCAGATCGCCGACGCGGACTGGGTCGCCTCGTCCAACGGTCGGTCCCGCTTCATCAGCGCGCAGAACCACTACAGCCTGGTGGAGCGCTCGGTGGAGGCCGAGGTGATCCCGGCGTGTGAGCGGTTCGGCCTCGGCATGCTGCCGTTCTTCCCGCTCGCCAACGGTCTGCTCACCGGCAAGTACAAGCGCGAGGCTCAGCCGCCCGCCGGCAGCCGGCTCTCCGGCGGTGGCCGGTACGCGGAGCGACTCGCCGCTGCCGACTGGGACACCATCGAGGCGATCGAGGCGTACGCGGCCGAGCGGGGTCTGACGATGCTCCAGGTGGCGATCGGCGGGCTGGCCGCCCAGCCGGCGGTGACTTCGGTGATCGCCGGTGCCACCACCCCCGAGCAGGTGCGAGCCAACGCCGCCGCCGGCACCTGGGAGCCCAGCGACGAGGACCTGGCGGCACTGCGCGCCGTCCTCTGAGGGGCCTGATCCACTCGCGTTCCTTGACGTGGTGACCTGCGGTCCGGGAAGCCCCGACTTCGAGGATGCCGAGTCGATCACAGTCGATCAGACGACACCGGGCCGGGCCGCTCATCGCGGCCCGGCCCGGTCGTTGAATGCTGTGTGGTCAGTCGGTGCGGCGGCGGCCGAAGAGCATGGCCACCCCCATCGCCGCGGCGACGAGCACGAGACCGGCCGCCGCGAATGGCCACCAACCGGTGCCCGCCCCGCCGTCCGCTGGCTTGGTCACCGCGACCGGCGCGGGCGCCGGCGGTGACTGCGCCGCCTTCGCCTGCACCGTGGCGGTGGCCTTGCTCTGAAGCGGAGCGGGGGAGTTCACCGACACCTTCCACGTGCCGGTGGAGAGCACCGGGCCGCTGCTGTAGAAGCCCTGCCCCTCGGGCTGCGGTTCGAGCTGCACCGGCCCTACCCGCTGCCCGTCCGGGCCGGTGGCGGTGAGGACCAACCGGACCACCTGCTCCAGCCGGCGGCCATCGGCGTAGGTGGCCTGGATGGTGACGCCCTGAGCCCCGTCGCCGGCCACAGTGAGTTTGAGCTTGTCGGCCTGCGCCGCCGGGGCGGCCTGAGCGGGCTGCGCCGCCGCCGGGGCGGCGGCGGACAGGGTCAGGGCCAGTCCGACGACCACGGCGGCCAGGACCTTCCGGATACCCGTCACGGACATCTCCTCCCTACCGATGAGGGAGGCCCCTCCCCGACGCCGCAGCGCCGGGAAGGGGCCTCGTCGGATCAGAGTTGGCGACCGGGTGCCAGCCGGGTGGCATCGCCACCGAGCCGCCCGGTGCCCTTGACCGAGTCGCCGCCGTTCGCCTTGACCCCGGCCTTGCTGGCCGCGCCGCCGAGCCGAACGATCATGGCGTCGGCGTCCCGGATCAGGACGTCCCGGACCTCCGCCTCGGGCACCAGCGTGGCGTCGCTGGCGAGCGTCCGGAACGCGGTCAGCTGCCGGACGGCAGCCTTGTCGTCGCCGGCCGCCTCGGAGGCGCGAACAGCGTCGAGCTTGTTCGACAGCTGCTTGTGCGCCTTGGTCGAGAGCCGCCCCGTCGCCTTGAACCGGTCCAGCAGACTCTGCATGTCCCGGAACGAGGTGGTGACGAAGAACCGGACCGTCGAGGTGGTCTTGTTGCCCGCCTTGTCGGTCGCGGTAACGGTCAGTTCGTGCAGGCCGAGCGACAGGTCGTACATGGCCTGCAGGGTGCCACTGGTGTACGCCTGGCCGTCGAGCTGACCGACCACGCTCGCGATGCCCGAGGTCGGGTCGACGGCCTGCCAGGCCACCCGGACGTCCTGGCTGTCGCCGTAGAGCTGGCCGTCGGCCAGCCCGGACACCAGCAGCGTCGGCTTGGTGCCGTCGATGCGCAGCACCGCCGACTTCAGCGTCTCGACGTTGCCCGCCTTGTCCGCCGAGCGGAACAGCAGCTCGTGCTGCCCGTCACCGGTCACCTCGATCGGCGTCGAGTACGAGGCCCACGCACCACCGTCCAGCGACCACTCCACCGTCTTGACGCCGGAACCGGCGTCGGTAGCGGCCAGCACGACCGGGATGGTCCCGTTGTGCCAACCGGCGTCGTTCGCCGGAGCGAACGTCGCCGAGGTCACCGGCGCGGTGGCGTCGATCTTGACCGAGACGGTCTTGGTCGCCTCCACGTTGCCGGCCTTGTCCGTCGAGCGGAACCGGAGCTCGTGCTCGCCGTCCCCGCTGACCGCCACCGGAGCGGTGTACGCCGTCCAGGTGGTGGCCCCGTCCAGCTGGTACTCCGTACCGGCGAGGCCGCTACCGCCGGCCTCGTCGGCACCGGTGAGCGTGATCGTCACCGGCCCGGTGTGCCACCCGTCGGTCGGGGTGCCGGAAACCGCCGCGGTGGTCACCGGCGCCGTCTCGTCGGCCACCTTCGTGCTGAGCCGGAAGTAGTCGAACGAGGCGGTCTTCGACGCCGTCTGGTTGGCACCGAGGGTGAACAGCCCGACCTTCGGGGTGGCCCCGACCGCGCTGTTGGTCAGCGCCGTCAACGCGGTCCAGGTCGTCCCGTCGGCCGAGTACGACGCGGTGAACGTGTCGCCCGTGCGGGCCAGCCGCAGGTGCCACACCGCCGAGGTCAGGTTGCCCGCCTCGGGCTGCGGGTTCTGGACCACCCCGGCGATCTCGCTGCGGAACTCGATCCGCCGCGTCACCGCCTGGCCGGCCTGGTTGTCCGCGATGAAGTCGAGCTTCAGGTAGTTGTCGTCGTCCGCCTGCACGAGCAGACCGGCCTGCTGGTACTGCTCGTTCAGCAGGCTGCCGTCGACCTTCGTCTCCAGGGTCCAGTCGCCGGACGGCGCGGTCTGAAGGATGAAGTTCTTCGGCCCGGTGTTGTCGGTGCCGTAGATGTCACCGTTGGGCACGTCGATCCGCAACGCGCCATCGGTGACCCGGTAACCGCTGGGGTCCTCCCGCGTCACGGCGTCCCACCGGCACTTGTCGAGCGTGCTGCCGGTGAACTCGTCCGACGGGTCGACCGGGCCGGCCGGAGCGTCCGGCGTGACCTGGAACGAGTCGAACGCGGCATCGACAACCGGCGCCTCGGTGCCTCCGTTGAGCGCGAAGACCCCGATCCTCGGGTTGGTGATGCCGGCGAGCGCTGCCGAACGGCCGACCGGGGTGAAGGTCTGCCCGTCGCCCGAGGCGGACGCGGTCAGGTTCGTCCCGTCGCTGGTGATCCGCAGGTACACGGTGTCACCCGCCGGTGCGTTGGTGGCGTCGGCGGCCTCGTTGCGAGGCGTGGCCGCCGTCTCCCGGATGAACTCCACCCGCCGGCTGCCGTTGTACAGCAGGTCCACCTTGGCGTAGTTGTCGTCGTCGCCGTACACCAGCAGGCCGGCCTGCTGGTAGTTGGCAGTCACCGGCAGGGTGACCTTGGTGGTCATCTCCCAGGCGCCGGTCGGAGCCGCCTGGAGCACCAGGTTGGTGGCGTCGTTGCGAGCGCCGTAGAGGTCACCCACGCCGGTGGGCAGCCGCAGTGCGCCGCCACTGAGCGAGTAGAGCTGGTTCTCCCGGACGACACTGGTCCAGCGCTCCTTGTCGAGGCTGTTGCCGTTGAAGTCGTCCGAACGCGCCCCGAAGCAGGACGTGTCCGGCGCGTCGACCCGCACCGGCACTGTGGCGTACGACTTGGCGCCCTTGCTGTCGGTCACCGTGAGGGTGGCCGTGAAGGTGCCCGGGCTGGTGTAGGTGTGGCTGGCGTCCAGTGTGGTCGCCGAGCCTCCGTCACCGAAGTCCCAGGCGTACGTCAACGGGGTGTCGCCCTCGGCGTCGGTGGCCGTGCCGTCGAAGGCGACGGTGACCGGTGCGGTGCCGGTGGCCGGGGTGGCCGTGGCGCTGACCACCGGCGGCCCGTTCTCGGTGACACCGCGGCCGACGAAGTCCATCCAGTTGACGTTGAACAGCGAACCCGTTCCGCCGTTCGGGTCGCGGGCCACGAAGTACAGCGAGCCGCTCGCGGCGCCGGTGACCGGTGCGCTCACGTCCGTGTACGTCTGCCACGCGCCGGTCGACGGTACGACGGCCGTGGCGACCACCGGTCCGTCAACCGCACCCGCGCGAACCTCGATCCGACCGCCAGCGGCGGCGGAGGCGGCCCGGAAGCGGATCTCGGTGATGTTGGTCAGGTTCGCCGGAGCGACCGACCACCAGTCACCGTCCTCGATGAACGCGATGCTCTGGCCGCCACCGGCGGTGTCGGCGCCGGCCTCCCGCTGCACGCCCGGGTCGCCACCGCCGGTGCTCACCGGGGCACGCCCGGTGGCGGTGAAGTACTCGGCCTGCTTCTGCTTCGGCTGGAGGACCTCGATCTGCCGACCGGTCAGCGCACCGGCGCCGCCGGCACCACCCTCGTCGGTGTAGGTCGCCTCGAAGACCGCGAAGACGTTCGCCTCGGCGCCGTGCCCGGAGGCGAGCGACGTCTGGACGGTGCCGGTGCAGCCGGTGTGCTGCTCCAGCGGGTGGGCGTGCTCGTCGTGACCGAGCAGCACCTGAAGCTGCACCCGGTCACAGTCGATCTGCCCGTCCTCGGGGTCGGTCACCTTGATCGAGTAGCGGACCTGGTCACCCCAGTTGAAGAAGCCGCCGTCCGGTGGGAACTCGATGGAGACCGTCGGCGCGGTGTTGCCCACGGTGACCGGTACGTTGGCCACCGCGGTCCGGCCCTTGGGGTTGGTGACGGTGAGCTGGGCGGTGTAGTTGCCCGCCGTGGCGTACGTGTGGGTCGGGTTGGCCTCGGTCGAGGTCTGCCCGTCGCCGAACGTCCAGGCGTAGGTGAGCGTGCCACCGTCCGGGTCCCGGGAACCGGCGCTGGAGAAGGTCACCGTCAACGGCGCCGGACCCGAGGTCGGGTTGGCGGACGCCGCGGCGATCGGGGCGCGGTCACCGGCGGTGTAGTCGATCCGGTAGACGCCCGAGTTGTCGTTGTTGCCGCCGAAGCCGCTGCCCCACTCGATCAGGTACAGCGCCCCGTCCGGGCCGAACTCGAAGTCCATCGGCCGGACCATGCTCATGCCGGTGAGCAGCTGGTTGATGTCCACCAACGACTTGCCGTCGGGGGTCAGCTGCATGGTGTACATCTTGTTCTGGTTCCACTCGCCGAGCAGAGCCTTGCCGTCGTAGTACGCCGGCCACTTGCGGTTCGAGTTCAGGTCGGCGTCGTAGCGGTAGACCGGGCCGCCCATCGGGGCGCCGCCGCCACCGATCTCCGGGTAACGCGCGTCACCGGCGTACCCGTAGTCGACGGTCGCCGGGACCACCGGCGGGAGGTTGGTCAGGCCGGTGTTGTTGGGCGAGTTGTTCACCGGCGCCGCGCAGTCGAACTTCGGACCGCTCGGGCCGGACGGGAACGTGTAGTCGTTGTACGCCTCGTTCGTGCCCGTGCAGTACGGCCAGCCGTAGTTGCCCGGGGTGACGACGTTCCACTCGACCAGACCGCGGGGACCCCGGTTCGGGTTGTCCGCGTTGGCGTCCGGTCCGTAGTCCGCGACGTACAGCGTGTTGGTCTTCGGGTCGGTGCCGATCCGGAACGGGTTGCGGAAGCCCATCGCGTAGATCTCGGGACGGGTCTTCTCGGTGCCCGCCGCGAAGAGGTTGCCCGCCGGAACGGTGTACGTCCCGTCGTCCTCCGGGTGGATCCGGATCACCTTGCCGCGCAGGTCGTTCGTGTTGGCGGAGGTGCGCTGCGCGTCGTAGTCCTGGCGGCCCGACCGCTCGTCGAGCGGCGAGTACGAGTTCGACTCGAACGGGTTGGTGTTGTCACCGGTGGCCAGGTAGAGGTTGCCGTCGCCATCGAAGGCCATGCTGCCGCCGGCGTGGCAGCAGGTGTTGCGCTGGGTGTCGACCCGTAGCACCTGCTTCTCGCTGGCCAGGTCGATGGTGTCGCCGGTCACCGTGAACCGGGACAGCAGGTTGCGGGTGACCCCGTCGTTCGGGGCGTAGTACAGGTACACCCACTTGTTGGTGGCGAAGTCCGGGTCGAGCCGGATGCCGATGAGGCCGTCCTCGTTACCGGTGAAGACGTCCAGGTCGACGGCGGTGACGGTGTTGCCGGTGTCCGGCTTCACGATCTGCACGCGACCGTCGCGCTCGATGTAGAAGACCCGCCCGTCGGGCGCGACGTCCAGCTCCATCGGGTTGCTGGTGTTGCTGTCCAGCGTGACCTTCTCGAAGTTCGAGGTCTTCGAGGCGCCGCAGTCGGCGTTCTCGACACCGGCCGCGGTGCGGATGCCGCCGAGCAGGTGGGAGAGGAACTCGGGCTCGGCGTACGACTCCCGGGTGTGCCCTCCGCCGGTGTACCAGGAGCGGCCACCGTCGTAGTCCTGGCACCAGGCGATCGGGTGGTCCGCACCCATCGCGCCGGCACCGGCGGTGTAGCTCTTCTCGTCCAGGCTGGCCAGCACGTGCACGTCCGGCCGGGGGTTGGTCTGGTAGTTGTACCACTCGTCGAACCGGGACCACCGGTCCGGCAACCCGGCCGTGGACGGGTGGGCGTGGTCCTCCACCTTGACCGTGGCCTGCTGGTTCTGCGGGTGGTTGGCGAAGTACGCGCCGACCAGGTCGCCGTACCAGGCCCAGCTGTACTCGGTGTCCGACGCGGCGTGGATGCCGACGTAGCCGCCACCGGCCTTCACGTAGCGCTCGAACGCGGCCTGCTGGTCGGCGTTGAGCACGTCACCGGTGGTGGAGAGCCAGATCACCGCCTTGTACTTCGCCAGGTTGGCGTCGTTGAATGCGGCGCCGTCCTCGGAGTTGTCCACTGTGAATCCGTTGTCGACGCCGAGTTGCTGGATGGCGGCGATGCCGGTGGGGATGGAGTCGTGCCGGAAGCCGGCGGTCTTGGAGAAGACGAGGACGGAGAAGGGATCGGCCGCGGCCTTTGGCGCCTTCGGCGCCACCTGGCTGACCGGGGCTGCGGCTTTCGCATCCCGTGGGGGAACCTGGGCGGCCGCCTGCGCGGGCGCGCCGAACAGGGTGGTCGAGGCCATGGCCAGGGAGATCAGGGTTGCGGTGATGGGTAAGCGGGCACGACGAGAACGGGACACGCCGCCTCCTGTGTCGTAGTGACAGAGCTCGCGGGAGTCGGCTCGCCGAAGGCCGTCCCTGATGGAGCCGGTGGTCACACCGTGCCAGGGTGCCCCCACCGACATTTTGTCGAATCGCTGAACAAATTAATTCGGCTCGCTCGATGTCGGGCAAGATGCGGACGGGTAACGGTTCTGCAACGGGGGGCGACATTCCGAACAGGACCGTATGAAGTGCCCCATTGGATCTCGCTCGTTTTGACGCGGCCCGGCCGGCCGGCCACCGCCGACCCCGCGCCTTGGCAGGCCGGCGGATCTGTCGTACGGTGACACGCAAGTAACCCACGGGAGCCCGGTGTACCGGGCTGAGAGGGGGGCTGACAGCCCCCGACCGTCGAACCTGATCCGGGTAATGCCGGCGCAGGGAGGAGCGTTGCCGTGCCGTCCCTGGGGCGATTGCATCTCATCACCGACACCCGAGAAGGTCGCGACCCACTCGCCGTGGTTCGCGCCGCCCTCACCGTGGCCCACGCCGACCTGGTGGTGCAGGTCCGGGTCGAGGATTCCGCCACCGACCGCGAGGCGTACGACCTGACCCGGCGGGTGCTCGCGCTCTGCGCGTCGTACCAGGCGACCTGCCTGGTCAACGACCGGTTACACGTGGCGCTGGCGGTGGGCGCCGCCGGTGGGCACGTCGGCGCCGACGACCTGCCGGTCGCCGCCGCCCGTCGGGTGCTCGGCCCCACCGGTGTGCTGGGCGCCACCGCTCGCGCGCCGGGCCCGGCGCGCGAGGCCGTCGCGGCGGGCGCCAGCTACCTGGGCGTCGGGCCGTGTCACACCACCAGCACCAAGACCGGCCTGCCGGACCCCATCGGGCCCGCCGGGGTACGCGCCGTCGTCGACGCCGTCGACGTTCCGGTCATCGCGATCGGCGGAGTGACCGCCGCCCGGGTGCCGGCGCTGCGGGCTGCCGGGGCGTACGGGGTGGCGGTGGTCGGTGCCGTCTCCGCCGCAGCCGACCCGGCACGGGCAACCGCCGAGCTGATCGAGGCCCTGACGTGCTGACCGGCCGGTCCCCGTCACCGCCGTCGAGCGACCAGGTCCGGCCGGACGTGGCAGTGGTGGGGGCGGGGCCGATCGGGCTGGCGATCGCCTGGCGTTGCGCCGCGCGTGGGCTGCGGGTGGTGGTGCACGATCCGGCACCCGGCTCGGGGGCGTCGGCGGTGGCCGCCGGCATGCTCTCCCCGGTCGCCGAGGCGTACTTCGGTGAGCGGCAGCTGACCGGGTTGCTGCTGGCGTCCGCCGCCCGCTGGCCGGCGTTCGCCGCCGAGCTGACCGAGACGACCGGAGTCGAGATCGGCTACCGGACCGAGGGCACCCTGATGGTCGGGCTCACCGGCGACGACCTGGCCGAGGCGCGCCGGCTGTGGGCGTACCAGCAGGGGTTGGGCCTGCCCGTGACGCCGCTGCGCCCCAGTGAGCTGCGCGACCGCGAACCGGCGCTCGCCCCACGGGTGCGCGGCGGCGCGCTCGCGCCCACCGACCATCAGGTCGACCCCCGGCTGCTGGTGCCGGCGCTGCGCACGGCCGCGCAGCGGGCCGGCGCGGTGCTCGTGCCGCAGCCGGTCCGGATGCTGTCCGATGTGGACGCGCCGGTTACCGTGGTCGCCGCCGGCTGCGGGGCCGCCGCGCTCACCGGCCTGCCCGTGCGGCCGGTGAAGGGCCAGATCCTCCGGCTCCGCGCGCCCGACGGCGTCGCGCCGGGCTTCCGGCACGTGATCCGGGGGTACGCCGACGGCGAGCACGTCTACCTGGTGCCCCGAGCCGACGGTGAGGTCGTGCTCGGCGCGACGGTCGAGGAGCGCTCGGACACCACTGTCACCGCCGGTGCTGTGCAACGGCTGCTGCGCGCCGGGGTCGACCTGCTGCCTGAGTTGGCCGAGTACGACCTGGTCGAGGCGGTCGCCGGGCTGCGCCCGGGCACCCCGGACAACGCGCCGATCCTCGGGCCGCTGCCCGACCGACCGGACGTCCTGGCCGCCACCGGGCACCACCGGCACGGCATCGTGCTCACCCCGATCACCGCCGACCTGATCGCCGACCTGGTGCTCGGCGGCATACCCGACCCGCTGCTCGCGCCCTTCCGGGCCGACCGCTTCGGCGGTGCCGCCGCGGTGGCCGCGTCGGGCGGACCTGAACCGACGTTGGAGGGGGACCTGTGGAGTTGACGGTGAACGGGGCCGGGCGCAGCGTCGCCGTAGGCGCGTCAGTGGCGGACCTGGTCCGCGACATCGTGGCGGAGCCGCGTGGGGTGGCGGTCGCGGTCAACGGCGAGGTGGTGCCCCGGACCGGCTGGCCGGCGCGGGCACTGCGCGACGGTGATCGGGTCGAAGTGCTCACCGCGGCGCAGGGCGGGTGAGCGGCGTGCCCTTCGAGCTGGGTGGGGAGACCTTCACCTCACGGCTGATCCTCGGCACCGGCGGTGCCGCGAACCTGCACGTCCTGGAGCAGGCGATCCGGGCGTCCGGCACCGAGCTGGTCACACTGGCGCTGCGCCGGGTGGGCACGGCACCAGGCTCGACCGGTGGGCTGCTGGAGCTGCTGGACCGGTGCGGCGTACGCCTGCTGCCGAACACCGCCGGCTGCCACACCGCAACCGAGGCGGTGAAGGTGGCCCGGTTGGCCCGGGACGCGTTCGACACCGACTGGGTCAAGCTGGAGGTGATCGGCGACGAGCGGACGCTGCTGCCCGACGGGGTGGAGCTGCTCCGCGCCGCCGAGGAGTTGGTCTCCGACGGCTTCACCGTGCTGCCGTACACCAGCGACGACCCGGTGCTCGCCCGCCGTCTCGCCGACGTCGGCTGCGCCGCGGTGATGCCGGCCGGCTCCCCGATCGGTTCGGGGCTCGGCATCGGCAACCCGCACCACATTCGACTCATCCGGCAGGGTGTGGACGTGCCGGTGATCCTCGATGCCGGCATCGGCACCGCGTCCGACGCGGCGCTGGCCATGGAGCTGGGCTGTGACGGGGTGCTGCTGGCGAGTGCTGTCACCCGGGCGGCCGATCCGGTGGCGATGGCCACGGCGATGCGGTACGCGGTGGAGGCGGGCCGACTGGCGGCCGGCGCGGGCCGGATCGCCCGCCGCTTCCACGCGCTCGCCTCCACCCCCGACGAGGGAAGACCCGAGCTGTGACCGGGTTGGTGCCGCCCGCAGATCTTGGAAGCAATCTGCCCCTGGAAAGGCCCATTCCTTCCAAGATCCCGTCTGGGGTTGTTGTTCTTACCGATCGGCTGGTCGCTCGCGCTCGGCTCGACCTGGCTATCGCGGGAGCTGTGGCCGGGGGAGTGCGCTGGGTGGTGCTGCGGGAGAAGGACCTGCCGCGCGCCGAACGCGCCGCCCTCGCCGCCGACCTGCGCGCGATCCTCGCCGACGTCGGCGGAACCCTCATCGTGGCCGGCCCCGACCCACTCGGCGGTGACGCCGTGCACCTGCCCGCCGCCGGCCCGTACCCACCGCCGCCCCACGGCCTGGTTGGCCGCTCCTGCCACCACCAACCCGAGCTGGACCGCCTGACCACCGAGCACTACGCCACGATCTCCCCGGTCTGGCCCACAAAGACCAAACCGGGTTACGGCCCACCCCTGGACATTGCGGGGCTGGGCAGCCTGGTGCGCGCCAGCCCGATACCCCTGCTGGCCCTGGGCGGGGTCGAGACCCCAGAACAGGTAACCGCCTGCGTCCAGGCGGGAGCCGTCGGGGTAGCAGTGCTCGGCGCACTCATGCGAGCCGAAGACCCCACCGAAACAGCAGCGAGTCTGACCAGCGCGTATGTCGAGGCGGTCACCCCTGTGCTGACCCAAACCCGGCGCGGGGTCACCAAGGTCTCCACGTCAGGGCTGCGGCCGACCGTGCCCACGCAGGGATCAAGCCTGACCGCCCGGAGTGGGCACGGTCGGCCGCAGCCCCAAACCGCAACCAGGGAAGAACCATGACCCCCCGAACCATCCTCACCATCGCCGGCTCGGACTCCGGCGGCGGCGCAGGCATCCAGGCCGACCTCAAGGTCTTCGCCGCGCTGGGTGCCTACGGCACAAGCGTCCTCACGGCGGTCACCGCGCAGAACACCCGGGGTGTCGACGCGGTGCTGCCGCTGCCCCCGCGCACTGTCACCGAGCAGTTGGACAGCGTGCTCACCGATTTCACCGTCTGCGCCGTGAAGACGGGGATGCTCGGCACCCCGGCGATCGCGGACGTGGTGGCCGAGGCCGCCCGGGACGGCCGGCTGCCTCAACTCGTCGTCGACCCGGTGCTCGTCGCCACGAGCGGTCACCGGCTCGGCGTGGTGGGCGCGGTGGAGCGGCTGCTGCCGTACGCCACTGTGGCGACCCCGAACTGCGCGGAGGCCGCGGCGATCACCGGACGCCCGGTCGACGACGTGGCCGCGATGGTCGTCGCCGCCGAGGCCCTGGTGGCCGGCGGCCCGGAGTACGTGGTGGTCACGGGCGGTGACCTGGACGGGGGCGAGGCGGTCGACGTGCTGCACGGCGGCGGCGTCACCACAGTGTTGCGCGCACCCCGGGTGACCACCCGGCACACCCACGGCACCGGGTGCTCGTTCTCGGCGGCGATCGCGGTGCGGCTCGGTCTGGGCGATCCGGTGCCGGCCGCCGTGGGGGCCGCCAAGGAGTACGTGCTCCGTGCGCTGACCGGCGCGCGGGGCTGGGAGCTGGGCGCGGGGCGCGGACCGCTGAACCACTTCGGCTGGTCCGCTTGATCACCAGGGAGGCTGTCATGCACGCACGAGGCAAGGTGTACGTCGAGGGTTCGCGGCCGGATGTCCGGGTGCCGTTCGCGGAGGTGGGGCTGACCGGGGACCTGCCGCCGGTGCGGCTCTACGACACGTCCGGCCCTGGTTCGGACCCGGAGGTGGGGCTGCCGCCGCTGCGCGGGCAGTGGATCGCCGAGCGGGGTGACGTGGCCCCGGTACGGGGTGCGGGCACGCCACTCGCCGGGGTGGACGGTCGTCGGCCCACCCAGCTCGCGTACGCGCGGGCCGGTGTGGTGACACCGGAGATGGAGTTCGTGGCGATCCGGGAGAACGTCGAACCGGAACTCGTGCGGGCCGAGATCGCCGCCGGTCGGGCGGTGCTCCCGCTCAACGTCAACCACCCGGAGTGCGAGCCGGCGATCATCGGTAAGGCGTTCCTGGTCAAGGTGAACGCCAACATCGGCACCTCGGCGGTCAGCTCGTCGGTCGCGGAGGAGGTGGAGAAGCTGACCTGGGCCACCCGCTGGGGCGCGGACACCGTGATGGACCTGTCCACGGGTAAGCGGATCCACGAGACCCGTGAGGCGATCGTGCGGAACTCGCCGGTGCCGATCGGGACGGTGCCGATCTACCAGGCGCTGGAGAAGGTCGGCGGCGACCCGGTGAAGTTGAGCTGGGAGGTGTTCCGGGAGACCGTGATCGAGCAGGCCGAGCAGGGCGTGGACTACATGACTGTGCACGCCGGAGTGCTCCTGCCGTACGTGCCGCTGGCGGTGGACCGGGTGACCGGGATCGTGTCCCGAGGCGGCTCGATCATGGCGGCGTGGTGCCTGGCGCACCACGAGGAGAACTTCCTCTACACCAACTTCGAGGAGTTGTGCGCGCTGCTCGCGCGCTACGACGTGACGTTCTCCCTCGGCGACGGGCTACGCCCCGGCTCGATCGCGGACGCCAACGACGAGGCGCAGTTCGCCGAGCTGCGGACGCTCGGTGAGCTGACGAAGATCGCCTGGGCGTACGACGTCCAGGTGATGATCGAGGGCCCCGGTCACGTACCGATGCACAAGATCAAGGAGAACGTGGACCTTCAGCAGGAGTGGTGCCACGAGGCACCCTTCTACACGCTCGGTCCGCTGACCACCGACATCGCGCCCGCGTACGACCACATCACCTCGGCGATCGGCGCCGCGATGATCGGCATGTTCGGCACCGCGATGCTCTGCTACGTCACGCCCAAGGAGCACCTCGGCCTGCCCGACCGGGACGACGTGAAGGCGGGCGTGATCGCGTACAAGATCGCGGCGCACGCGGCGGACCTGGCCAAGGGGCACCCCGGCGCGCAGGCCTGGGACGACGCCCTGTCCAAGGCGCGGTTCGAGTTCCGCTGGGAGGATCAGTTCAACCTCTCGCTGGACCCGGAGACGGCGCGCTCGTACCACGACGCGACCCTGCCCGCGGAGCCGGCGAAGACCGCGCACTTCTGCTCGATGTGCGGCCCGAAGTTCTGCTCCATGAAGATCACCCAAGAGCTCAAGGAGTACGCGGCACGCGGCATGAAGGACAAGTCGGAGGAGTTCGTCTCCGGCGGGAGCCGGGTCTACCTACCGCTCGCCTGACCCACCCACGCAGGGTGATCGACTCGGGTTCATTGATGTCGGGGTGTCCGGTCGTGTGGGATAGCCCGACATCAGTGAACCCGAGTCGATCAAGCGACCGGTCGGTGCGTCGATGCGCTGCGTGGTGCGGGTCAGTCGCGGTGGGTCAGTCGCGGTGGTGTCGACCGGTGGAGCGCAACGACCGGCGGCCGTTCTCCTGCTCAGGCTCGTTGTCCGACACCGGCTTGCTCAGACCGGCGACCCAGTCGACGAATTCCTCGTCCTGGGACGCCAGCGGCTCCGCTTCATCCGACGTCTTCGGGCTTTCCTCGTCGGCGCGGGACCGGTTGCGGCGGAACAGCCCGCCGAGCCGTCCTCGCCGGGAGGGCTGCTCTGCCACCTTCGGGTGCGTCGGATTTGCCGACGTGGCGTCGGTAGCCACCACATCGCCGGTGCCGGTGCCGGTGGCGCTGGTGGCGGCGGCACCGGAGGGCGCGCCCACCGTGCCCGGGAACTCCGGCCGGCCCGGGTGTTCGGCCGGACCGGTCGTCTCGCCGGCTTCGGTCGGCGCTGTCCGTGCCGTCGAGCTGTCCTGCGATCCCGCCGACCCGGGGCGCCGAGAGGTGTCGAACGCGTTCCAGGTGCCGGCCCGGCTCAGGTCCGGCAACGGTGCCCGATGGCGGGGCCTGGGCGTCGGTCCGGTCGGCTCGTCGGGCCTGCTCGACCCCTCCGATGCCGTTGCCTCCGGCTCGGAGGCCTGCGGTGGCACCGTCCACGTCGAGGTGACCGGCCAGGCCGACGGCGCGGGCGTCCACCGGTCCGTGTCCTGGTCACTGGCGGCGGGGGGCCCGAACAACCCGGCGGTGGGAAGGTCCTCGGCGGCGGGCCGCGCGCTGTCGGTGCCGCGAGCCCCGGCGATTGCGGAATCGCTGCTCGCGTCGGCCGGTGCTGCCTTGCTGCCCGTGCCGGCCTTCGCGACGCGCGAGATGGCGTCCGCGCCAACCTGGCCGGGCGCTGTGGTCGGCGCCGCCGCTGCTCGCGTCGCGCCGGTTGCGGTGGTCGATGCTGGTGTCGCCCCGGTCCCGGTGGCCGGGGTCTGTGCGTCGTCGGTTGCCGTGGCCGGGGTCTGTGCGTCGTCGGTTGGCGTGGTCGAGGGCTCCGGGTTCGCGGGCCCCTGTGTCACGCTGGTTTCGGCGGTCGTCGAGGCGGCCGGTGCTCGCTTTGAGCCGGTGGCGGGCGTGGCAGGTGCTCGCGTCGCGCCGGGAGCGGTGGTCCGGGCTGCTGCCGTGCCGGAGGTAGCAGCCGAGGCGACCTCGGAGGGCGAACTCGACCGCTTACCCAGGCTTCCCCGGCTGGGCGCCGGAGTGTCGGTGGCCGCGTCGGAGGCGGTGCTGTCGGCGGACCTGCCCGGCCGGTTGCCCTTCGTGGCGCGGCCGGTGGTCGTCTCGCGGGTGGCCGTTGCGTCGGTGGTCGTCTCGCGAGTGGTCGTCTCGTTGGTGGTCGTCTCGCTGGTGGTTGCCGAACCGGCAGGGGACGTGTCGTCAGCCGCATCGGAGGCGGTGGTGTCCGGGTTGGCCTTCGACTTACGGCCGCGTCGCGGCTTGATCGTCAGCGGCGCCTCGGGCGCACCGTGGTCGGCAGTGCCCGCGCTGCTCGCCTCCGTGCTCGTACCTGACCCCGTGCCCGTCGAGGCCGTGGCGGCGGGACTGGGAGCGTCCGTGCCAGTCGGTG
This sequence comes from Micromonospora saelicesensis, assembly GCF_900091575.1. Classification (GTDB taxonomy): domain Bacteria; phylum Actinomycetota; class Actinomycetes; order Mycobacteriales; family Micromonosporaceae; genus Micromonospora; species Micromonospora saelicesensis. Next base: position 60,083 of record NZ_FMCR01000004.1, on the reverse strand, counting down.
CTGTGCTGGTCGCCTCGGTACCGCTGCCCGTGCTGGTCGGGGCCGCACTGGTCGGGGCTGCGCTGGTCGGGGCTGCGCTGGTCCGGACCGTGCCGCCGGTCGCGGGGGTGGGCGCGTCCGAGGTGGTCGGAGCGCTGGTCGCGGCCGTCGTGCCGGAACCGGGTGCACCAGTGCCGCTCGGGGTGGCGGCGGACTTGCGGGTGGTGCGCCCACCGGTCGGCCTGCCGCTGGTCGCCGTGCTGCCGCTCGTGTCCGTCGCAGTGCTGCCGGTCGGCTCGTCGACCGCTCGGCCGCCCGTCGGGGTCGTGGCGTCGGCGCGTCCGGCCGTGGTGCCGGTCGCGGTGGCGTCGGTGACGTTGCTGGCGTCGGTGCCGGCCGAGGGCTCGGTCGTGGCCAGGACATCATCGTGGCGCTGGGGCGTCTGCCCTGGGGCGGTGAACTCACCGGTCGGCGCGGTCACCCAGGCCGCGGGCTGAGTCGGGGCGGCGGGAGTCGGAACGGCGGGAGTCGGGGCGGGAGCCGCAGTGGCGGAAGCCGGACCGTGCTGTCCGCTCGCTGTGGTCTCCGGCCAGTCCCAGTGGGCCGGGACGGTGCGTACGGCATCGGGGTCGCCCGTCGCCCACGGACCCGCAACGACGCCGGCAGGCTTCGTGACGGTGGCCAGCTCGGCGTTGGTCGTCTCCGTGTCGGTGCGCTCGGCGCCGTCCCGGTCGTTCGCCGCGCTGTCCCGGTCGTTCGCCGCGCCGGGCAGCGCCGGGCCGGCGGGCAGCGGGCGCAGGATGGCGGTGGGCTCGATCGCCTGCGGATCGGCGGTACGGGTGCCAGTCGGCCAGCGCAGCAGCGCGGCGGCGGCCGCGCCGAGCGCTCCGGCGAGGATCGCGATCAACGAGCCGTAGTAGGGGGCGGTCTGGTAGCGGTCCACCGCGTCGCCCGGACCGGCGGTCAGGTAGGCGAACGCCACCAGCACCGGACCGGCCACCCCGGTGGCCCCGCTGACCAGTGGCGCCTGGCCCCGCCAGCGAGCCAGCCCGGCGGTCGCCGCGCCGGCCAGCAGCGCCACGATGGGCAGCAGTAGCAGCGCCAGCCGCTGTGCGGCGGCGTCGTCGAGCCAGCTCGGCTCCAGTACGCCGAGCCGGACGGTCGGCAGTGGGCCGGCCGTGCCGAGCGACGGTAGGACGGAGATCAGCGCCAGCAGCCAGACCGCGCCGGCCACGGCCGCCATGTTCCATCCCAGCTCGGGCCGGAACAGGACGGCGATCGCCGCGCCCGCCCCGATCACCGCACCGACCATGGCGCAGATGCCCACCGCCCAGACCGGGTCAACGGAGATCAGCTCCGCGGCGCGGGCGGGCTGCATGCAGAGCGGGGCGATGACGGTGGCGCCGAGCGCCGCCGCGCCGGCGACCGCCAACTGCCGGCCGGTGCTGGCCGCTGGGGCGTCGCGGCGAGCGAGGCGTCCGGTCAGGACAGCGCCGGCGACGGCCGCGTTCGCGGCGAACCAGCCCACCCAGACGAGCTGGGCCGGCCACTGGTTGACGGTCGTACCGGTGAATGCGCCGGTCAGGCGGACGATGCCGAAACCGTACGCGACGCCGAGCTGGCCGGCTCCGGCCAGCACGCTCACCCCGAGCGCCGTGAGCAGCAGTCTGCCCCAGGTCCGAAAGGCCATGTCCGGCACGTTACGCACCTGGTACACCCGATGGCCACCGGCGCGCCGCGAGGCACGCCGGTGGCCCTCGGCGGGTCTACTTGAGTTCGACCAGCCGGGCCAGGTAAGTCGTATCTCCGACATTGGTCAGCATGTGCACCGCGCCCGGGTCCCGGTAGACCACTCCGCCGGTGGGCTCGTCGGCGTCGATCCGGGTGCCGTCGATGGTCTGTACGACGTTCTTGGCGCCCTCGATCGCCACCACCAGGTAGGGGTGGTCGTGCCGGTGCAGCGGTTGCCGCTCACCCGGCTCGAGGCGGATGTGCCAGACCCGGACCCGGTCGTTCTCGTACACGATCTCCTGGCCCACCGGTCCGAGTTCGGTTCCGTCGATCACGTCGCTCATCGTGCTCCGTCCAGTTGGGGCAGCACCTCGGCGGCGATCAGCTCGAGGTGGTCGAGATCATCGAAGTCGATCAGGCGCAGGTGGACCCGGGTGGTGCCGATCGCGGCGAACTCACCGAGCCGCTGCACGAGCTGCGCGGGGGAGCCGACCACCGGGTCCTCCGGTGGCAGAGCGCTCTTCTCGTGCAGGGGCGCGGCCCGACGCTGGGCCTCCGCGTCGGTCCGGCCGATGGCGACGACGATCCCGGCGGACAGCACCAACGGGGCGCGCCCGGACTCCGTCCGTCCGGTGCGCTCACACGTCTCGCGCACCCGGTCGTACGCCTCGGCGGTGGCGGGCACGGACTTGAACGGCATGTTGAACTCGTCGGCGTACCGGGCGGCCAGTTCGGGTGTGCGTTTGGGGCCACGCCCGCCCACGATGATCGGCGGGCCGGGCACCTGCACCGGCTTGGGCAGGGCGGGAGCGTCCACCAGACGGTAGTGGTCGCCGGTGAAGCTGTAGGTCTCGCCGGGCGGGGTTCTCCACAACCCGGTGATCACCTCAAGCTGTTCGGCCAGCCGGTCGAAGCGCTCGCCGACCGCCGGGAACGGGATTCCGTACGAGGTGTGCTCGCGCTCGTACCAGCCGGCGCCGATGCCGAGGTCGACCCGGCCACCGCTCATCTGGTCGACCTGCGCGACCATCACCGCGAGGGGGCCGGGCAGGCGGAACGTGGCCGACGTCACCAGGGTGCCGAGTCGGATCCGCTCGGTTTCCCGGGCCAGCGCGGCAAGGGTCAGCCAGGCGTCCGTGGGGCCGGGCAGGCCCGGGTCGGCGCCCATCGACTGGTAGTGGTCGGCGCGGAGGAAGCCCTCGTAGCCGCAGGCCTCGACCAGCCGGGCGAACCGGAGCTGGGTGTCGTAGCTGGCGCCACGGTTCGGCTCGGTGAAGACCGACACCCGCATGGTCAGTGTCCTTCCGCGCCGGCGGTGGCCGGCTGTTCGCGTTCCATGAGCAGTTCGTGCAGGTCGGCGCTGACCTGGGCGACGTCAGCCAGGTGGGCGTTGCGGCCCAGGGTGCGGGGCCGGGGGATGGTCACGTCGACGACCTTGCGGATCCGGCCGGGGCGGGGGCTCAGCACGACCACCCGGTCGGCGAGCAGCACCGCCTCGTCGATCGAGTGGGTGACGAAGACGATGGTCGGCTTGTTCTCCATGTGCACCCGCTGGAGTTCGCCGGAGAGTTCCTCGCGGGTGAGCGCGTCCAGCGCGGAGAACGGCTCGTCCATCAGCATCACCCGGGGCTCACCGATCAGCGACCGGCACAGCGACACCCGCTGCTGCATGCCGCCGGAGAGCTCGTGGGGCAGCCGCTTCTCGAAGCCGGCCAACCCGGCGACGTCGAGCAGTTGCTGGGCCCGCTCCCGGTGCTTGGCGCGGCTCCAGCCGAAGATCTCCACGGGCAGCAGGACGTTGTCCAGCACGGTGCGCCAGGGCAGCAGCGCCGGCTTCTGGAACAGCATGGCGATGTCCTGGCGGGGGCGGGTGATCGGCGTACCGGCGACGGTGATCTCGCCAGCGCTCAGCGGGAGCAGCCCGGCGATCAGCCGCAGCAGTGTGGACTTGCCGCAGCCGGAGCGGCCGAGCACGGCGACGAACTCGCCCTCGGCCACGTCGAGGTTGATGCCGCGCAGCGCCTCCACCCGGCCGGATCGGCCCTCGAAAGTGCGGGACACCCCGGACAGTCGGATCATCTCCGGCGTACCTCCGCTGAGTGGACGGTCAGGAATCCGACAAAGGCTAACTGCTCCGTTGAGGTATGACACCGGCTGGGGTGGTCGTCAGGTTGTATCCGTTCCGCAACCCGATACGCCTGGCGTCGCAACTGTGGGTTTCTCGTACGCTGTGCCCGCGAAGAGTCCCCCCACGACGGCGGCGTCCGGCTTCCACCCCTCCCGCCGGCCCGTCACGACAACCCCCTCCGGTGGCCTGCCGGCCCCGGTCGGAAAGGACATGGTGCACTGATGAGAAGGCTGACCCGTACGGTCGCTACGGCCGCGCTGGCCACCGCCCTCGCCCTTGTCTCCGCCTGCAGCAGCGGGTCGGATTCGGCCGACGATGCCAAGGGCGGCGACGGCAAGACGCTGGAGAAGGTGACCTACCTCACCTCGTTCGGTAACTTCGGCCGTGACTCCTACGCCTGGGTGGCGAAGGACAAGGGCTTCTTCAAGGAAGCCGGCTTCGACGTCGAGATCAAGGCTGGTCAGGGCACCGGTGGCGTGATCCAGACCATCGTCGGCGGCCAGGCCGACTTCGGCCCGATCGACCTCACCGGCGGCCTGCTCCAGCTCGGCAACGGCCAGGCCAAGGACTTCACCGCGGTGGCCGCGATCCAGCAGCGCACCATGGCGGGCATCGCCACCGTCGAGGGCAAGAACATCAGCTCCCCGAAGGACCTGGAGGGCAAGAAGCTCGCCGACACCCCCGGGTCCGTGGTCCGCAACCTCTTCCCGACGTACGCCCGGCTCGCCGGGGTGGACGCGACCAAGGTGACCTGGGTCAACGGTGAGGCGCAGAACCTGATCGGCACGCTGGCCTCCGGCTCGGTGGACGGCATCGGTCAGTTCGTCGTCGGTCAGCCGACCATCGAGGCGGTGGCCAAGAAGAAGGCAGTCATGCTGCCGTACAGCAACGTGATGCAGGACCTCTACGGCAACGTGCTGATCACCTCCTCCAAGATCGCCAAGGAGAAGCCCGAGATGGTGAAGAAGTTCACCACGGCGCTGCTCAAGGGCCTGGAGTACAGCCTGGCGAACTCGAAGGAGGCCGCCGACATCCTGAAGAAGAACGTCGACGCCACCAACCCGGTCTCCGCCGCCGCCGAGCTGGAGCTGATGGCCGCGTACGTCCGTTCCGGCAACACCGGCACCGCGATCGGCACCCTGGACAGCGGTCGGGTCGCCAAGAGCATCGCCATCCTGCAGGGCGCCGGCGCGCTGAAGCAGAACATCACCCCCGAGCAGATCATCGACTTCAGCCTCGCGCCGAAGGCCTGATCGTCCGGTCGTCATCAGGGGGTACGTCCCGCCGATCCCGGTGGGGCGTACCCCCGTCGCTCGTCGGCCCCCGGCGGGCCGTGGAGTTTCGAGGAGGACAGAGATGACCGACGTCCGGTCAGCGGACCCGGCGGTGGCGGAACCCCCGCCCCCGGGTGCCGGCCCCGAAGCGGGACGCACGGGTCGAGGTGCCGGTCTTCGGGCCGGGGCCGACGCCGTGCTGCCCGCGGTCGGCATCCTGGTCGCGCTGGCGGCGTGGTGGCTGATCGCCCGGCTGGAACTGGTCCACCCTTTCGCCCTGCCGCCGCCCGGCGACGTGTTCAGCGCGTTCGTCGACAAGCCCGCCCAGATGCTGGAGCACACCTGGGACACCACGCTGGAGATCCTGACCGGCTTCGCCCTGTCGGTGGCCGCCGGTGTGCTGATCGGGCTCTCGCTGGCCAGTTCCCGCACTGTGGAGCGGATGTTCACGCCGCTGCTGGTCGCGGTGAACGCGGTGCCGAAGATCACGCTGGGCCCGCTGCTGGTGGTGGCGCTCGGCTGGGGCCAGAAGCCGATCCTGACCATGGTGTTCCTGCTCTGCTTCTTCCCGATCGTGCTCTCCACCGCGACCGGGTTGACCACCACGCCGGCCGACCTGGCCGAACTGGTGCGGTCCTGGAACGCCTCCCGCTGGCAGGCGTTCCGCAAGGTGCGCTTCCCGGCCGCGCTGCCGCAGATTTTCGTCGGGCTCAAGGTGGCCATGCCACTGGCCGCGATCGGTGCGGTGATCGGTGAGTTCCAGGCCGGCGAGAGCGGCCTCGGCTACGTCATCACGCAGTACGCCGGCATCGGCGACGCCGCCACCGCCTGGGCGGCGATCATGCTGGTGGCGCTGGTGAGCATCCTGCTCTACTCGGCGCTCCTGCTGATCGAGCGGTTCGCCCTCCCCTGGGTGCGAGAAACCACCAGCAGCCGCTAACCCAACAGAACAGACCACAGAGCAGCACCAAGACACAGATCAAGATCAACACCAAGATCAACACCAAGAAACGCGCAGGGCCGGCCTCCCACTGGGAGGCCGGCCCTTTCCATCGACGCTGCTGGCGCAAGGGGTGTGGCCGACTGTGCCCGGCGGAGGGATCAAGCCTGACCGCCCGGAGCCGGGCACGGTCGGCCACACCTCACCCGGCACTCGACGAAGGGCCGGGGAAACCCGCCAGATGAAGGCCCAGCGTTACCCCGCCAACCGCCAGCGACCATTGCGGGCGACCAGCGTGGTGAGCGCCTGCGGCATCAGGCCGCTGTGGTTGTCCGGCGTCATGCGGATCGGGCCGGAGAGGCCGTCCATCTGGGATGTCTCCAGCACGTCCCGGATGCCGTTGCGGTCCACCTTCCCGATCTCACCACCGGCGCGCAGTTCGGCGTCGGCGATCAGCTGGACGGCGTCCGCGGCGAACGACGAGGACCCGTTGTAGCCGCCGAAGCGGGCCGTGTAGTCCTGGAACCACTGCCGCCGCGCCGCCTTGGCCGGCGTGGTCGCGATCACGTCATCGATCACCATGGTCTGCGTGAAGATCAGTGTGGCCTTCTCGGTCGCCTTGGCCGCCGCGCCGAGGAAGAGGTCCCCGGCCGCCCCCGCGTCGAAGTAGATCGACCCACGGAAGATGGTCTGCTGGACGCTGGTGGCGGCGAGTGTCGCCTGCTCCGGCGGGGTCCAGAAGACCATCGCGTCGGGCTTGCCCGACGCGAGCTGCTGGACCTGCTGGCTGACGTCGGTGTCGGTGGTCTTGATCCGCTGCTGTCGGAGCGTGATCTTGGCCTTGTCCAGCTCGCTCTTGAGCGCGGTCGCGCCTTCCTGGCCGTAGTCGTCGTCGCTGACCAGCATCCCCACCTTACGGATGTTGTTGCGGCGCAGTTCGGTGGTCAGTGCGGCGGCGCTGTCCGGGGCGTTGGGGCCCAGCTTGAACACGTAGCGCCGTTCAGCGGCCGGCGCGGCGATCGCGCCGGAAGCGGCTAGCGCAATGGTGGGAATCCGCTTCTCGTTGATGGTCCCGACCGCTCCGACCGCGCATTCGTTGCAGCCGCCCATGATGATGGCGCTGACCTTCGAATCGCTGCTGAAGTCGACGATGTTGCGAAGTGACTCGGCCGAGTCGGAACGGTTGTCCTTCACCTTCAGGTCGATCTTCCGGCCGTTCAGTGCTCCGGAGGCGTTCAACTGATCGACCTTGAGTTTGAGGGCGCGCTGGTATGTCCGGCCAACCGTGGCCGCGGCGCCGGAGAGTTCGAGATCGGCAGCGATCACGATCGGACTCGTGTCCTGTTCCGCCTCGCCAAACTGGCAGCCGGTGAGCGTGGTGGCCACTACGGCCGATGCGAGCGCCGCGATGGTCGCGGAGCGGATGGGGCTCAACTCAGTCCTCCAGGTGCGGGCGCGGGCGCTGCCCGGTCACCGCCGCTAATCCGTCCTCAGTGGAGGACGGGATCTCCTCTGCCGTACGGTGTGCGCGAAGCCTGCAAAACCTTGCCAATGGCCGGCGCTGTGGTCAAGCGCGGACCCCGGCAGCATTTTCGGGACGGCCATCCCACATGCTGGGGTAACGCAATGTTTGCAAAAGCTCACTTTGCATACACGCGTGACCACTCTGGAGTTACATGCCCTGTTCAGGGGCTTGCGGAAATGAAGGTATCAGTTGCCCGGATCACGGGATGCGCTCCGTCCGACCGTTTCCTACCTCACTGCGGCTTCCCAAACACGATCATCTCTGATGAAATCGCGGCCGTGCCGCGCGTGGTCCCCTCCGCTTACGGCATGGCTCGGCGGCTCAGGCGGGGAAGAAACGACGGAGGCGATGTCGTGAGCACCGGACCGACGACCCTGCCCGCGCTCGGCGACAGCGGTCGGCCTGCGCGCCGACGGATGCCGAGACTGCGTGACGCCCGGATCCGGTCCAAGTTGGCGTTGATTCTGGTCGTCCCGGTGGCGGCGGTGATCGCGCTGGCCACGGTCCGCCTGATCTCCGTCGGCGAAGGCGCGTTCGACGCCACGCAGGCCCGGTCACTGACGGCCCTCTCCGTCGACGTCAGCGCCCTCACCCAGGACCTCCAGGCCGAACGGATGGCCGCGGCCGCCTACCTCGCCGCTCCGCAGCAGCCGGCCGACGCGTACAACCTGCGGGTCCGCCAGACGCAGCAGCGGGTGGACGAGTACCGCGCCGAGCGGGGCCGGATCGGCGACGTGCCGACCGCCCTGCGGGACCGGCTGGCGGCCATCGACGACCACCTGGCCACCCTGGACGGCACCCGTCAGGAGGTGCTGGACCGCCGGCAGATGGCGGTCGCCGAGGCGGTGCTCCGCTACGGAGTCATCCTCACCGACCTGGTCTCGTACGGTGACGGCCTGGCCCAGCTGCCCGGCGACGAGAGCCTGGCGGACAGCCGCCGCGCGGTCGCCGCCTTCGCCCGCGCCAAGGCTTCCGTCGCGGAGGAACAGGCCGTCGCCTTCACCGCGCTGACGGCCGGCCAGCTCGACTCGGAGCAGTTCTCCTCCTTCGTGGCAACGTTGACCGGTCAACAGGAGGCACTGGTCGCCTTCTCGCTGGCCGCCGACCCGGTGCAGCGCGCCCTGGTCGACAGCACCGTTTCCGGCGACGCGGTCGGCCTGGCCGACCGGGTGGCCACCGACATCACCCGCTCGGTCGGGCAGCGCCCGCTGGTCACCGCACAGGACGCCACCGCGGCGATCGGCGCCGTGAACGACCTGATGCGCTGGGCCGAGATCCAACTGCAGAACCGACTGCTCGAGCAGGCCGACCAGGCCCGCTCGGACGTCATCCGGCAGGCCGTGGTCGAGTCGATCCTGGTGCTGCTGACCCTGATCATCGCCGTGTCGCTGGCCGTGGTGCTGGCCCGCTCGCTCAACCACTCGCTGCGTCGACTGCGTGAGGGCGCTCTCTCCGTGGCCAACCACGACCTGCCCGACGCCGTGCAGCGGCTGCAGAACATGGGCAGCGTGGGTGACGGCGGGGTGGACGAGATCGTCCGCCAGGTCCGGGACCCCATCCAGCTCAACACCCGCGACGAGGTCGGTCAGGTGGCGCTGGCCTTCAACGTCGTACACCGCGAGGCGGTGCGGGTCGCCGCCGAGCAGGCGGCACTGCGTACCAGCGTCTCGGCGATGTTCCTCAACCTGGCCCGCCGTAGTCAGACCCTGGTCGACCGGATGATCGGCGAGCTGGACGCGATCGAGCGCGGCGAGGAGGACCCGAAGCGGCTCGCGCAGCTCTTCGAACTGGACCACCTGGCCACCCGAATGCGCCGTAACGACGAGAACCTGCTCGTCCTGGCCGGCGCCGACTCCGCCGCACCGCGTCACGACAACGCGCTGGTGGTGGACGTGCTGCGCGCCGCCCAGTCCGAGGTGGAGCTCTACAACCGCATCGAGTTCGGCACTGTGGACACCGACATCTCGGTGGCCGCGCACGCGGTCAACGACGTGGTACGCCTCGTCGCCGAGCTGCTCGACAACGCCACCCGGTTCTCACCGCCGAACACCACCGTGGTCGCCGACGGTCGTCGGATCCGCGACTACGTGTTGATCCAGATCGAGGACCGTGGGCTCGGCCTCACCGACGACCAGCTCGACTCGCTCAACCGGCGTCTGGCCGCCCCGCCGAGCGTGGACGTCGCCGCGTTCCGACTGATGGGTCTGGCCGTGGTGAGCCGGCTCGCCTCCCGCTACGGCATCCGGGTGGAGTTGCGCCGCAACGTCGAGGGCGGCACCGTCGCCCAGGTGACGTTGCCCGCCGCCACCGTGGTGCTGCCCAGCAACCGGGGCCGCGAGCAGGTGCTCACCCGGCCGCGTCAGCCGATGGCCGTGGAGCAGGCGCCGCTCACCCCGGCCGGCGGCCACGCCGAGCAGTTCGCCGGTGCCGCCACGACGGCGGCGACGCTGCCCGACCAGTGGCGCACCAGCACACCGGCACCCGCCCAGTGGCAGTCGCCGCTGGACTCGCGGGACACCACCCCGGCCGTACAGGCGGGTGGATACACCGGTCCGCGCTCGGCCATGCCACCGGCACCCGCCGCCCCGGCGCCCGCCGCCCCGCTTCCGCCGGCCCGGCCGGCCTACAGCAACGGTGCGGGCGCCTCGCTGGGCAGCCCGACGGTGGCCTACCCGACCGTCGACCCGCTGCCTCGGCGTGGCTCCACCCCGGACGCCGCGGACACCGCGGATGGGCGTGGCGCCCAGGGCCTCCCGGTCGGTCCGGTCGCCGGGCCGGGCGCGGTGGCACCGCCGGCGGCTCCGTCGGTGCCCGCCGCACCGGTCAGCACCCGGCCCGACTTCCCCGCCGAGGCTCCGATCTTCCGGGAGATGGAGGCGGTCTGGTTCCGGTCGCACGGCGACGACGCCACCGCGATCTTCACCCGGCCCAACTTCGACGAGCCGCCCGCGCCCGCCACCACCGCAGCGGCCGACGCCGGCCTGCGCACCGGCAACGGCGGCCAGCCGAGCACCGGGTCGGCGCCGGCCGCGTCGCCGGCCCGACCGAAACTGCCGACCCGTACTCCGGGCAGCTCCGGCACCGACGGGACGGCCACCCCGGGCGCCGACGGCCTCGGCGCCACCATGGACGGGTTCGGGGCACGGCCGTCGGCACCGCCGACGTACGCCCCGCCCCCGGCCGCCCGGACGGCTCCGGCCGCGCCCGCCCCCGCCCCCGACCCGGGGGCCTGGCGTACGGCGGCGGACGAGGGCTGGTCCCGGGCCAGCCGGGCTGCCGAGCCGGCTCCCGCCGGCACCACCCGCTCCGGGTTGCCCAAGCGGGTGCCGCAGCAGCAGCTCGTGCCGGGTGGCATCGAGCCGAAGAGCGGCCGGGACCGCAGCCGGCGGACCCCGGATGAAGTACGTGGTCTGCTGTCGGCCTACCACCGCGGTGTGCAGCGCGGTCGGACGGCCGGAACGGACCTGAACAGCACCTCGACCAAGGAGAGCCGATGAACAGGCCAGCTGCCATGCAGGACATGGGTTGGCTGCTCACCAACTTCGCCGACAGCGTGGCGGGCATCGCCCACGTCGTGGCGGTGTCCGCAGACGGGCTGCTGCTCGCGTCCTCCCGGGACCTGCCGGGGGACCGGGCGGACCAGCTCGCCGCGATCACCTCCGGTGTGGTGAGCCTGACCGAGGGCGCGGCCCGCATGTTCAGCGCGGGCGGGGTGTTGCAGACAGTCATCGAGATGGACAGCGGGTATCTCTTCCTGATGTCGATCAGCGACGGCTCCTCGATGGCCGTGCTGGCCGCGCGCAGCTGCGACGTGGGCCAGGTGGGCTACGAGATGGCACTGCTGGTCGAGCGGGTGGGTGCCGCGCTGGTGCCGCTGCCGCGCGACGCGGTGCGCTCTTAGCACCGGAAGGCGGCGCTCATTCCGAGCGCCGGACCAGGGACGAGAGGCGGCACAGTCCGGCTCCGCAGGGGACGAGGAGGTGATCGGGAATGGACCAACGACGCGCTGACCCGCGTGGCGCGCTGGTGCGTCCGTACGCGGTCACCCGTGGTCGTACCGAGCCCCGGCAGGACATCGCCCTCGAGGCCGTCCTCACCGCCTCTCCCACCCAGGTCGCCGAGTCCCGCTTCGCCGGGCACGACAAGCACCGCATCGCCACGGTCTGTGAGGGCCGAGCACAGTCGCTGGCGGAGATCGCCGCGTATACCCGGATGCCGCTGGGCGTCGCCCGGGTGTTGGTCGCCGACATGGTGGCCGAGAGCCTGCTGACGTTACACACTGCTGCTCCCGCCGAGGGGTTCGAGGAGCGGATGGAACTGCTTGGAAGGGTGCTAAGTGGACTTCGCAGGCTATGACCCCGCAGGGGGGCGGCCGGGCCGGGGAATCGTATCCGCGAAGATCGTCGTCGCGGGCGGCTTCGGCGTCGGTAAGACGACACTGGTCGGGGCGATCTCCGAGATCACACCCCTGACCACCGAGGCGTTGATGACCGCGGCGGGTGTCGGCATCGACGATCCGTCAAAGGTGCCGGGCAAGGAGACCACCACGGTCGCCATGGACTTCGGCCGGATCACCATGGCCCAGGACCTGATCCTGTACCTCTTCGGTACACCGGGTCAGACCCGGTTCTGGTTCATGTGGGACGAGATCATCCGGGGGGCGGTGGGTGCCGCCGTGCTGGTGGACACCCGCCGGATCACCGACGCCTTCGCCCCGCTGGACTACTTCGAGAACCGCAACCTGCCGTACGTGGTGGCGCTGAACAAGTTCGACGGCGCACCGCAGTACGAGGCCGAGGAGGTCCGCGAGGCGCTGGCCATCTCGCCGCAGGTGCCGCTGGTGATGACCGACGCCCGGCAGCGGGACTCGGTCAAGCAGGTGCTGGTGACGGTGGTCGAGCACGCCATGCTCCGGCTCCAGTCCGAGCACGGGCGGGGCTTCCCGACGCCGGTCGGCTGAAACGTCGCGTCACGGCCGGCTCGCGACGGCCGGCCGTGACGCGTTCAGGGCGTGTGCCGAGGCCCTCGGATCGACCGGGGACTTCGCCGCACGCCCTAGTCGACCCGGAGCCGGTAGCCGCGCTTCACCACGGTCTGCACCACGCGGGGCGCGCGCAGGCCGGCCCGTAGCCGGGCGACGGCCATCTCCACGGCGTGCTCGTCCGCGCCCCGGGGCAGCGTCCGCAGCAACGCCGTGCGGGACAACACCCGACCCGGGGACTGGGCCAGCGCCCGCAGCACCGCCATCGGCGCGGGCGCGAGTGGCCGCAGCTCGCCGTCGATCACCGCGGCGTGCCCCCGCAACGTGAGCAGATGCCCGCCGGCCTTGAACGTCACGGTCCGGCGGGGAAGCTCGTCGACGATGGTCCGCACCAGTGCGCCCAGCCGGGCCCGACCTGGCGCGCTCACCGGCACCCCGCGCCGCAGCAGCGGCTCGGCGGTCACCGCGCCGACACAGCTGGCCAGCACGTCGCTGCGCAACGCGGACAGCACCGCGTCGGTGCGGTCACCGGCGGCCCGCAGCAACGCCTCGGCCGCCGGCGCCGAGGTGAACGTCACCGCGTCCACCAGCCGACCGGCGATCAGGTCGATCAGCCGGTGCAGAGGCGCCGGATCGGTCGGCGGCGCCCAGCGGTAGACCGGCACCTCGATGACAGTGGCGCCCGCCGCCTCCAGCGCGAGCGTGCACTCGGGCTGCCGCTCGCCGTGCAGCTGCATGGCGATGACCTGCCCTGCCACGCCGCGCCGGCGCAGGTGGTCGACCACCTCGTCGCAGCTTTCCGAGGCGGGCGACCACTGGTCGTGCAGCCCGGCAGCCCGGATCGCGCCGCGTGCCTTCGGGCCGCGCGCCACCACGTACGAGCTGGCCAGCACGGAGCGCAGCGGCTCGGCCAGCCCCCAGCCCTCGGCCGCCTCCAACCAGCCGCGCATGCCGATGCCGGTGTTGGCCATCAGGATGTCCGGCGGCTGGTCGAGGCAGGCGCGGGTCGCCTCGCGCAGCTCGGTGTCGTCGGACAGCGGCACGATCCGCAGCGCCGGGGCGAGCACGACCCGGGCGCCCCGTCGTTCGAGCAGCGCGGCCAACTCGTCGCGCCGCCGGTCGGCGGTCACCCCGATGGTGAAGCCCGCCAGTTCTTCCCGCATCAACCCTCCTGTCGCAGCCGCACCTCGACCAGCCCGTTGCGGCAACGTGCGTCGTGTCGGGCCACGGCCACCCCGGGCAGGTCGAGGCAGTGCCCGCTGCGCAGGTCGTACACCTGCTTGTGCAGCGGTGAGGCGACCGTCGGCACTCCACCACGGCTGCCGACGATGCCCCGGGACAGCACGTACGCCCCGGAGACCGGATCGCGGTTGTCGATCGCGAACAGCTCGTCGGCGGTCCGGAAGAGGGCGATCTGCACCCCGTCGACCAGGGCGGCGACGCCCCGGTCCGGTTCCAACCGGTCGAGCAGGCAGACGGTGGTCCAGGTCAGCGTGAGGGTCTGGGTCATCGCCGTACCTCCGGTAGGCCGAGGGTGACCGGTTGCCGACGGTGACCGTTGGTCGGCTCGGATCCGGTCGGGGACTGGTCGCGTACGGGGACCGGCTGGCCGCGTTCCCGGGTGAAGGTGATCGACGGGTCCGGTACGTCGGGGGCGTTGACGAAGGAGGTGTAGCGGCGCAGCCGATCCGGGTCGTCCAGGACGTCGCGCCACTCGTCGGAGTACGACGACACGTGCCGGGCCATCGCCGCGTCGAGGTCCTCGCAGAGCCCGAGCGAGTCGTCCACGATCACCGAGCGCAGGTGGTCCAGGCCGCCGTCCATGGCCTCGATCCAGCCAGCGGTGCGTTGCAGCCGGTCGGCGGTGCGGATGTAATAGATTAAAAATCTATCAATTATTCGAATCAGTGTTTCTGTAGACAAATCAGTGGCGAACAGGTCGGCGTGCCGGGGCCGGAAACCACCGTTGCCGCCGACGTAGAGGTTCCAGCCGGTCTCGGTGGCGATGATGCCGAAGTCCTTGCTGCGCGCCTCCGCGCACTCCCGGGCGCAACCGGAGACCGCCGACTTGAGCTTGTGTGGAGCACGTAGCCCGCGGTAGCGCAGCTCCAGCGCGACGGCCAGCCCCACCGAGTCCTGCACCCCGTACCGGCACCACGTCTCGCCCACGCACGACTTCACGGTGCGCAGCGCCTTGCCGTACGCGTGCCCGGACTCGAAGCCGGCGTCGACCAGCCGCCGCCAGATCTGCGGCAGTTGCTCCACCCGTGCCCCGAACAGGTCGATCCGCTGCCCACCGGTGATCTTCGTGTAGAGCTGGAAGTCCCGGGCGACCTCGCCGATCACGATCAGCTTCTCCGGCGTGATCTCGCCGCCCGGGATCCGGGGCACCACCGAGTAGCTGCCGTCGCGTTGCAGGTTGGCCAGGAAGTGGTCGTTGGTGTCCTGCAACGAAGCCTGCTCGCCGTCGAGCACGTGCCCGCCGCCCAGCGAGGCGAGGATGGACGCCACCACCGGCTTGCAGATGTCGCAGCCGCGGCCCCGACCGTGCTCGGTGACCAGCCGGGAGAAGGTGCGGATGCCGCGGACGCGGACGATCTCGAACAGCTCCCGCCGGCTGACGTCGAAGTGCTCGCAGAGCGCGCTGGACTGTGCCACCCCGGCCGCGTCCAGGAGCTGCTTCAGCATTGGCACGCAGGAGCCGCAGCTGGTGCCGGCCCGGGTGCACGCCTTCAACGCCGGCACGTCCGCACAACCGTCGGCGATGGCGGCGTCCACGTCACCCCGCGTCACCGCGTTGCAGGAGCAGACCTGCGCGGCGGCGGGCAGCGCCCCGGCGTCCGCGCCGCCGCCGTCGGGGGCGAGCAGCGCCAGCGGCGCGGCCGGCAGCGGGCCGCCCACACTGGCCCGCAGCGTCGGGTACGCGCTGGCATCACCGACCAGCACCCCGCCGAGCAGGGTGTGCGCGTCGTCGGAGAGAACCAGCTTCGCGTAGACCCGGGTGGCCGGGTCGGTGAACGTGACGTCCAGGCAGCCTTCGGTCGTGCCGTGGGCGTCGCCGAACGAGGCCACGTCGACGCCGAGCAGCTTGAGTTTGGTGGCGGTGTCCGCGCCCGGGAAGGTCGCCGCGCCGCCGACCAGCCGATCGGCCACCACCTCGGCCGTCGCGTACCCCGGCGCGACCAGACCGTGGCAGGTGCCGTCGACAGCCGCGCACTCTCCGACGGCCCAGATCCGCTCGTCGGCGGTACGACAGGTCGCGTCGACAAGCACCCCGCCGCGCGGGCCCAGCGGCAGACCGGCGTCCCGGGCCAACTGGTCCCGGGGCCGGATGCCGGCGGCCACCACCACCAGCTCGGCGTCGAGGGCGGTGCCGTCGGACAGTTCCAGGGCCGCGACACCGCCGTCCGGGCCCTGACGGATCGCGGTGGTGGCCACCCCGAGATGGGTCCGTACGCCCAACTCGTCGACGTAGCGGCGGAGCATCGCGCCGCCGGCCTGGTCCACCTGCACCGGCATCAGCCGGGGCGCGAACTCGACCACGTCGGTGCTCAGGCCGAGCAGTCGCAGGGCATTGGCGGCCTCCAGCCCGAGCAGCCCGCCACCGATCACCGCGCCGACCCGCCGGCCCCGCGCGTACGCCCGGATCGCCGCCAGGTCGTCAAGGGTCCGGTAGACGAAGACCCCGGGCAGCTCCGTGCCGGCCACCGGCGGCACGAACGCGTACGACCCGGTGGCCAGCACCAGCGCGTCGTAGCGGTACTCGCCGACGGCGGTGGTCACCACCTGTCGGTCCCGGTCGACGGCGGTGGCCGGCTCACCGAGTCGTAGCCGCACCCCGTCGTGCGGGGTGTGCAGGTTGAGTTCGCTCTCACTGACCCCGTCGAAGTACGCCGAGAGCCGCACCCGGTCGTACGCCGGGCGCCCCTCCTCGGCCAGCACTGTCACCCGCCAGGTGCCCTGTGGGTCACGGGCGCGCAGCGCGTCCACGAAACGCTGCCCGACCATGCCGTTGCCGATGACGACCAGTTCGCCGCCGCTCATCGCGTCACCTCCACCGATTCCGCCTGGCTCAGCCAGTCGACGATGCCGCTCACCGCGTCCCGGCATCCGCCGCATCCGGTGCCGGCCCGGGTCGCGGCCACCACCGCATCGACAGTCCGGGCGCCGGAGCGCCAGCTTCTGACCAGTGCGCCCTTGCTCACCGTGTTGCACTGACAGACCGTGGCCGCGTCCGGCATCAGTGCCGGTGAGGCGGCCGGGGTCGCGCCGACAGCACCGAGTGCCCGGCCGAGCAGCAGCGCCCGTCGGTCACTCGGCACCGGCTGACCACGGTCGAAGAGTTGGATCACCGTGCCGACCGCCGGGTTGTCGCCGAGCAGGATCGCGCCGATCAGCCGCTCGTCCCGGATCCGCAACCGGGCGTAGGTGCCCCGGGTCGGGTCGGCGAAGGTCAACTCCTCGCCCGGCCCGCCACTGGACGCGTCACCCATCGAGGCCAGGTCGATCCCGGCGGCCTTCAGCCGGGTCACCACCGGCCGGGGCCGGTACCGGGCCAGTGGGTCCGTCCCGGTCAGCACGTCCGCGAGCACCTGGGCCTGCGCCCAGGCGGGCGCGACCAGGCCGGTGAGCACGCCGTCGTGCTCGGCGCAGTCGCCGATCGCCGAGATGGACCGGTCGCTGGTGCGCAGCCGGTCGTCCACCACCACGCCGCGCCGCACGGTCAGGCCGGCGGCCTGCGCGAGGGTGGTGTCCGGGCGTACGCCACAGGAGAGCACCAGCAGGTCGGCGCGGAGCGACCGGCCGTCGGCCAGGTCGAGGCGGACACCGCTGGCGTCCGCAGCCACGCCGGTCGCCGACACCCCCAGTTGGACGGTGACGCCGAAACCGGCGAGCGTGCCCGCGAGCACCGCGCCGGCAGTCGGGTCCAGTTGCCGTTCCATCAGGTGCTCTCTCGGGTGCACGACGGTGGTGGCCAGCCCCCGGGTGGCCAGCCCTCGGGCGGCCTCCAGACCGAGCAACCCGCCGCCGAGCACCAGCGCGCTGCGGGCGCCGTCCGCCGCGGCGAGGATCCGCCGGCAGTCGTCCAGGGTCCGGAAGGGGACCACCCGCTCCGGCAGGTTCGCCGGGTCGAGGCCGGGCAGTGGCGGCACCACCGCACGGGCGCCGGTGGCGAGCACCAGGTGGTCGTATCCGATTCGTTCGCCGTCGTTTGTACGGACCTCCCGCGCGGACCGGTCGACGGCGGTCACCGGTACGCCGCTGCGCAGGTCGACGCCGTGCCCGGCGGCTTCGGTCAGCTCCACGTCCGGCTCGTCGATCCGGCCGGCCAGCAGGGTGGAGAGCAGGATCCGGTTGTACGCGCGGTGCGGCTCGGCCCCGAGCACTGTGACCTTCCGGTCTCCCTCCCGGGCGTGCAGCTCACCGGCGAGGCGGGCACCCGCCATCCCGTTGCCGACGATGACCACCCGGGCGGTCATGCCTTCTCCACCCGGACCGCGCAGATCTTGAACTCGGGCATCCCGGAGATCGGGTCCACCGCGTCGTTGGTCACCGAGTTGGCGCGTCCCGCCCCCGCGTAGTGGAAGGGGGCGAACACGGTGTCGGGTCGGATCCCGGCGCTGAGCCGGGCCGGCGCACGGAACTCACCTCGGCGCGAGGTGACCCGCACCGGGTCGCCGTCGTCGATGCCCAGCCGGGTGGCCAGGTCGGGGTGCAGTTCGACGAACGCCTCCGGGGCGGCGCGGCGCAGCGCGGCCACCCGTCGGGTCTGGGTGCCCGACTGGTACTGCGCCAGCACCCGGCCGGTGGTGAAGTGCAGTGGGTACGTGGCGCAGACCTCCTCGGCGGCCGGCCGATGGTCGACGGGGTGGAAGCGGGCCCGGCCGTCCGCTGTGGCGAACCGGTCGGCGAAGAGTCGGGGCGTGTCCGGCCCGTCCTCGGTCGGGCAGGGCCAGTAGACCCCGTCGTCGGCGTCGATCCGGTCCCAGCTGATGCCGGCGTAGTCGGCGGCCCCACCGGCGGAGGCGCGGCGCAGCTCGGCGAAGACGGCGGCCGGGTCGGCCGGGAACCGAGCCGCCGCGACGGCGGCCGGTCGCACGCTGGCCGGGTTGGCGTCGGCCGGGTCGACGTCCGTCGATTCTGCGTCGGCCAGCCGTGCCGCCAGGTCGGAGATGATGGCGAGGTCGGTCCGGACGCTCGGCGGGGGTGGCCGTAGCGCGCGCCGACGCAGCACCCGACCTTCCAGGTTGGTCATTGTGCCGTCCTCCTCGGCCCACTGCGCGGTGGGCAGCACCACGTCCGCCAGCGCGGCCGTCTCGGAGAGCAGGAGGTCCGCGACGACCAGCAGGTCGAGGTCGCGCAGCCGGCCCTCGATCCGGGCCGCCCGGGGTGCCGAGACCACCGGGTTCGACCCGAACACCAGCAACGCGCGCGGGCCACCCGGGGTGCCGAGCGAGTCGAGCAGTTGGTAGGCGGGCACTCCCGGGCCGGGCAGTTCGTCGGCCGGCACGCCCCAGACCCCGGCCACGTGCTCCCGGGCCACCGGGTCGTCGATCCGCCGGTAGCCGGGGAGCTGATCGGCCTTCTGCCCGTGCTCCCGCCCGCCCTGGCCGTTGCCCTGGCCGGTGAGGCAGCCGTACCCCGAACCGTCGCGGCCGGGCAGACCGAGGGCGAGGGCGAGATTGACGTACGCGGTGACGGTGTCCACCCCCTTGGCGTGCTGCTCGGCGCCGCGCGCGGTCAGGATGATCACCCGACCGCCGGTGCCCAGCGCTCGGGCGGTTGCCTCCAGGTCGGCCACCGGCACCCCGGAGAGCTGTTCCGCGCGGGCTGGCCACCAGGCGGCGACGCCTCGGCGGACCGCGTCGAATCCGGTGGTGCGGTCGGCCACGTAGTCCCGGTCGACCCAACCCTCGGTCAGGGCGATGTGCAGCAGCGCGTTGGCCACCGCGAGGTCGGTGCCGGGCAGCGGTTGCAGGTGCAGGTCGGCCTGGCGGGCGGTGGCGGTGACCCGGGGGTCGATGACGATCAGTTTCCCGCCGTTGCGGCGCTGCTCGGTGAGCCAGCGCACCAGCGGCGGCATGGTCTCCGCCGGGTTCGCTCCGACCAGCAGCAGGGTGTCGGCCCGGCCCAGGTCGGCGAGGGGGAACGGCAGCCCGCGGTCGATGCCGAAGGCGCGCATCCCGGCGGCTGCCGCCGAGGACATGCAGAACCGTCCGTTGTAGTCGATGTGCCGGGTGCGCAGCCCGATTCGGGCGAACTTTCCCAACGCGTACGCCTTCTCGTTGGTCAGGCCCCCACCGCCGAAGACGGCGACCGCGTCCCGGCCGGCGTCGTCCTGAACGGCGCGGATGCCGGCGACCACCCGGTCGAGCGCGGTGTCCCAGCTCGCCGGGTGCAGTTCGCCGGTGGCCGCGTCGCGCACCAGCGGAGTGGTCAGCCGATCCGGGTGGTCGAGCAGTTCGGCGGCGGTCCAACCCTTCTGGCAGAGCCCGCCCCGGTTGGTGGGGAACTCGCGCGGGTGGACCGTCACCCCGGCGTCGTCCGCGCGCAGCGTCATCCCGCACTGCAGTGCGCAGTACGGGCAGTGCGTCGCCACTTCCCGGGGCGTCAGCCCCGGCGGAGTCGCCGACCGTGCACCGTCTGTCATGTCGGGAAAGCGTGCCGCCGGGCGGTTTCCGGTCCGGGTCCCTTCTGTTTCGGTCCTGTCAAGTGGGGCTCACACCGCACCGAGGCAGCGAGCGTGTTGGAGGGTGACGGCTCTTGCCTCGGACGGACGCTCGACCAGCGCGGCCGTAGCGGACTTCATCCCGCGGGGAGCGGTCAGCGCAGGTCGGCGCGGTCCGGTTGGCGGGTCATCCGACCCTCACCGGACCGCGCTTGACGGGCGTGCGGGTGGTTGGGTGCCGGGCCGCCGGAGCGGGCGGGTCCGGCCAGATCAGGCCGGCGGGCATAACGAACAGGGACCGGCGCGCGACCGCATCGCCACTCGTGGCCAGCTCGTAGCCGTCAATCCACAGCCACCTGTCGTACGTCGGCCAGTCGAGAACGCGAATCACGCGGACGAAGATCGGGCGCATGAACTGCACACTCGCGGCGCGGGTCAGGTGCAACACCTCGCCCGTCTGCGGCCTCCGCGGTTTGGTCTTCGGCTTGGGATGCCGATCGGGCGGCTTGTCCGGCACGGTGGCTCTCCCCACGGTCGTCACTTTGGGAAGGGGCCACCCCGTCAGCGCTCGTCCGTGGAGATCTTGGACGGTTTCCGTTCTGACGTAACGGAAACTGTCCAAGATCTGAGTAGGAAGGTGGCCCCGTTACGAACGCGTCCGCCAGGTTCCGTGGTTCCTACCGGCGCGCCGCCTGATCCCACCTTGCGGCCAGTGATGGGACAGGAACAGCCCGTAGCGATATGGTCGCAAGACATTCCGCGCATCCGATGGGGGAAGTCGTGAACGATGCGCTACGCGCCGCGCTAGCCGAGACGGGGCACTCGATCGAATCCCTGGCAGGGATGGTCGGGGTCGATCGCAAGACGGTCGCGCGGTGGCTGAACCACGACCACATCCCCCACCCCCGACACCGGGAGGCGGCGGCGAGCGCGCTCCGACGGCCCATAGGGGACATCTGGCCGGACACTTCGAGACGCCGTGAGCCAATTTGGTTCCGACCATGGCAAGAGATCGAGCGCGAGGCGATCTCGCTGCGGTCGTTTCAGTCGACAGTGCTCCCCGGCCTGCTCCAGACCGAGGCATACGCTCGCGCCGTGCTCGCCGGAGCCGACGTCATCGCCCGCAGCGACGTCGAGCGGCACCTAGCCTCACGGCTTGCCCGGCAAAGCATCCTGGCCCGTGAAGACCCGCCACACTTCACCGCCGTTGTTGACGAAGCCGTGCTGCGGCGGCCAGTCGGCGGACGGGCCACCATGCGTGAGCAGGTGCAGGCTCTCATCACCGCGTGCGGGGCTCCGCACGTCCGCGTGCACATCGTCCCCTCAACCGTCGGCGCGTACGCTGGCCTGAACGGTCCCTTCGTGATCGCAGTGGGCCCGAGCATCGAATTGCCGGCTACCTCGACAATCAGCTTCAGGGACAAGTCGTTACCGGTGCCGAGGACATAGCGGCGATGCTGGCCGCGTGGGAGAACGTACGCGGCGAGGCGTTGTCCCACTGGCAATCCGTCGATCTACTTACGGAGATGGCGAAGACATGGAACTGACCGGCGCGCAGTGGCGAAAGAGCACCCGCAGCAGCGGCAATGGCGGCGACTGCGTCGAGGTTGCGGACAACCTGCCTGGCATCGTTGGCGTGCGGGACTCGAAGGACGCGGCAGGGCCGGCGTTGGTCTTCGGGTCAGCGGCCTGGCGGGCGTTCGTCGGTATGGCGAAGGCGCACGACCCGGCCTGACCAGCATTGATGCAAAGCCCCCGGCTCCTGGAACCCAAGGAGTGTCGGGGGCTTTCGCGTGTCCGGGGGGTCAAGCACCCGCCGGGCAGCGCAAGCGCGGCCAGATTGACCACGCAGACCGTTCGCGACGGCCGCGTCGAAGCCGCAGTGACTTCGCGTGCGATGGCAGGTACGAGTCCTTTGGAGCTGAATCGCTGACGACATCAGCGTCGTTCGCTGGCTTATAATGTGGGAAATGTGTCTCAAAGGATGGGAGCACGCGATGAGCGTGACGGACGTCTTCGACGCGGTGGCCGGCACGTACGACGAGGCGCGCAGGCGGTTGATCCCGTGCTTCGACGCCTTCTACGGCACCGCCGTCCAGGTGGCCGCGCCGCCGTTGCGGGCCGCGCTCGCTGCCGGTCGTACCCCGGAGGTGTTGGATCTGGGCGCCGGCACCGGCCTGCTCTCCCTGCTGCTGTCCGCCGCGGTGCCCGGAGTCCGGCTGACCCTGGTGGACGGAGCGCCGGCGATGCTCGCCCGCGCCACCGACCAGTTGGACGCGCGGTCCGTGCCACACCGCACCGTCCACGCCGACCTGGCCGACGAGCTGCCGCCGGGCCGGTACGACGCGGTGGTCAGCGCGCTGGCGATCCACCACCTGGACGACGCCGGCAAGCGCGCGCTCTACCGGCGGGCCGCCGCCGCGTTGGCACCGGGCGGGGTGTTCGTCAACGCCGAGCAGGTCGCCGGCCCGACCACGGAGCTGGACCGGCGGTACGACGAGGTGTGGCTGGAGCGGATCACCGAGCTGGGTGCGTCCCCCGACGAGATAGCGGGCTCCCAGGAGCGGATGCGCCACGACCGCCCGGCCACGGTGGCCGACCAGTGCCGGTGGCTCGCCGAGGCGGGCCTGGTCGACGTCGACTGCTACTTCAAGGAGTGGCGCTTCGCGGTGTTCGGCGGCCGGGCCGGGTGAGCCCGACGGAATGTGCGTTTCGCCGCCCGGGGCGAGCCGGTGAACGCAGGGATGACTGTTGGTCACACCGGTGGGTAATCTGCTCGGCATGACTGCCAAGGTGACTCTCTCGTTCACGGACGAGACGATCGAGGAGGCGCGGCGGTTCGCGAAGCGCGAGGGGCTGTCGCTCTCCGCGTGGATGGACCAGGCCGCCCGGGAAAAGGCGCTGCGCGAGGTCTTCACCGCGCACGCCGCCGCCGTGGGCCGCGCCAGCCTGGATCTGGAGTCCGCCGCGCTCGCCGACGCCCGCGAGGTGGGCATGGTCAACGACCTGTTCTCCGGCGGACGGCCGCGTGCTGCGTAGGGGTGAGATCTGGCGCATCGAGGGCGCCCGGGAACGCCTCGGCCTCGTGATCAGCTCGGACGTCTACAACTCCACCGACGTGCCCATCGTGATCGTGGTCGAGGTGGTCGAGGAGTCGCTCCTGCGGGACTCGCCGCTCGCCGTGTCGATGGGCCGGTACGTGGTGATGCCCGATCGGATCTCCTCGCCCATGAAGAAGTGGTTCACCGCGTGCGTGGACGTCGCCGACACCGACACCATGCTCCGGGTCGGCCGCGCGCTGCGCATCCTCCAGCAGCTCTGACCGTGAGTCCGCTCTGAGCGCCCCGGTGGCGTGCTCACCATCGCCGCCGGCCCGTGGTGCGATCCCCGTTTCCGGCCCGACCCGCGACGGGCACTGCCAGGTAACCGGGTGTTCCTAGCGTTTCCCCTCGTCACATCGACGAGGAGGAGCCGCCGTGAGCACGCTCACCAGCACCGTAGTCACCGCCGAGCCACCTGCCGTCACCGGTCGCCGGCAACCGCTGCACGACTGGCGCCCCGAGGACCCGGACTTCTGGCAGGCCACCGGCGCGCCGATCGCCCGGCGCAACCTCTGGGTCTCGATCTTCGCGGAGCACGTCGGCTTCTCGGTGTGGAGTCTCTGGTCGGTCACCGTGCTCTTCCTCGGCCCCGCGTACGGCATCGATCCGGCCGGCAAGTTCCTGCTCACCGCCGTGCCGGCCGCCCTGGGCGCGGTGCTGCGGCTGCCGTACACGCTGGCGGTGGCCCGCTTCGGCGGACGGCGCTGGACGATCATCAGCGCACTGCTGTTGCTGGTGCCTGCGATCCCGATGACGGTGCTGCTGGAGCCCGGGGTGTCCTACACCACCCTGATGGTGCTCGCCTGCCTCACCGGGGTCGGCGGAGGCAACTTCGCCTCCTCGATGGCGAACATCAACCTGTTCTACCCACAGCGGCTCAAGGGACGGGCGCTCGGGCTCAACGCCGGTGGCGGCAACCTGGGCGTACCCGCCGTGCAGCTGGTCGGCCTGGCGGTCCTCGCCACCGCGGGCGCCGCGTACCCCCGGTTGGTGCCGGCGGTCTACCTGCCGCTGATCGTGCTGGCGGCGCTGGCCGCGGCCCGCTGGTTGGACACCGTGCCCGGGGCGCGCAACGAGCCGGGCGCGTTGCGGGAGGCGGCCCGGGATCCGCACACCTGGGTGATGTCGCTGCTCTACATCGGCACCTTCGGCTCGTTCATCGGCTTCGGTTTCGCCTTCGGTCAGGTGCTCCAGATCCAGTTCGCCGAGCGGTTCCCCACCCCGGTCGACGCCGTCTGGCTGACCTTCCTGGGCCCGCTGGTCGGCTCGCTGATCCGGCCGCTGGGCGGGCACCTCGCCGACCGGTTGGGCGGGGCGCGGGTGACGTTCTGGAACTTCGTGGCGATGGCGGCCGGCGCGAGCACCGTGCTGTACGCGGCGCGGGAGCGTTCGTTCGGGCTCTACCTCGCCGGGTTCCTCGCCCTCTTCGTCTTCTCCGGCGTCGGCAACGGCTCCACGTACAAGATGATCCCGGCGATCTTCCGGGCCCGGTCGGCGGACGCGGTGGCCACGGGTCAGGCTGATCTGGAGGCCGCCGCGCGGTGGGCGCGGCGGATGACCGGCGCGTTGATCGGCATCGCCGGTGCGATCGGCGCCTTCGGCGGGGTGCTGGTCAACATCGCGTTCCGCCAGTCGTTCCTCAGCTCGGGCAACGCCGACGCCGCCTACCTGGCCTTCATCGGCTGGTACGCGTTGTGCTTCGCGGTCACCTGGGCGGTCTACCGCCGTCCGAGGGCCGGCCGACTCGCCAACGTGTGAGCTGAGACACCCTCGGCGCGTCGCCGCGCGGGGCCGTACCCCCGTTTTGACCTGCGGACGGGGCGCCGGGTATCGTTGCCTGCTGTTGTACGACATCCAGAGGCGTGCCCCTTCAGGTACGCTTGGTCGTTCGTGCGCGCTGGTCCGGCCTGCTAGATCTGGTCACCTCGGCGCGCGACCCCAGACCGACGACGAGACAAGGTAGACCTGTGCGTACGTACAGCCCGAAGCCGGGTGAGATCGAGCGTCAGTGGCACGTCATCGACGCCTCTGATGTCGTGCTGGGCCGCCTGGCCACCCACGCCGCCACGTTGCTGCGTGGTAAGCACAAGCCGACTTTCGCGCCGCACGTCGACACGGGCGACTTTGTCGTCATCGTGAACGCGGGCAAGGTTGCGTTGACCGGCAACAAGCGCCAGACCAAGGTCGCTTACCGCCACTCCGGTTACCCGGGTGGTCTGAAGCAGATCGGCTACGACGAGCTGCTGACCAAGCGTCCCGAGCGGGCCATCGAGCTGGCCGTGAAGGGGATGCTCCCGCACAACAAGCTCGGCCGTCAGCTGATCAAGAAGCTGAAGGTCTACGCCGGTGCCGAGCACCCGCACCTCGCGCAGCAGCCGGTGCCGTTCGAGATCAAGCAGATCGCGCAGTGAGCGCGGGCGAAGGAAGCAGCATGACCGACATCATCGAGACCGAGGTCGCCCCGGAATCCCCGGAGGCCCCCGAGGCCACCGAGGCGCCGGCGCCCGTTGCCCGCGCGCCTCGTGGTGACCGGCCGATCCAGACCGTGGGCCGCCGCAAGGAGGCCATCGTCCGGGTCCGCCTCGTCCCGGGCACCGGCAAGATCACCTGCAACGGCCAGGACCTCGAGGCGTACTTCCCGAGCAAGGTGCACCAGCAGCTCATCAAGGACCCGCTGGTCACCGCCGAGAAGCCCGAGCAGTTCGACGTCATCGCCAACCTGCGTGGCGGCGGCACCACCGGCCAGGCCGGTGCGCTCCGGCTGGGCATCGCTCGCGCGCTGATCATCAACGAGCCGGACGACCGCCCGGCCCTGAAGAAGGCCGGCTTCCTCACCCGTGACGCCCGCGTCAAGGAGAGCAAGAAGTACGGCCTCAAGAAGGCCCGTAAGGCTCCCCAGTACTCGAAGCGCTGATCTTTTCCAGCGCGTTGTACTTCTGACGGACGGCCGGTCCGCCTCCCCCTCGGGGGAGGCGGGTCGGCCGTTCCGCTTTCTCCTCACTGGCAGTGCTCTTTCGGAGGTTGGCGGGTATGGGTCGGTTGTTCGGCACGGACGGCGTACGCGGGCGGGCAAACGCGGATCTCACCCCGGAATTGGCGCTGGCACTCGCGGTGGCCGCCGCGCACACACTCGCCGAGACGGACCGCAGTCATCCGCCGCTCGCCGTCGTCGGTCGCGACACCCGCGCCAGCGGCGAGATGCTGGAGGCCGCCGTGGTCGCCGGGCTGACCAGCGCCGGTGCCAACGTGGTGCGGGTCGGCGTGCTGCCCACCCCGGCGGTGGCGTTCCTCACCGCGGAGGCCAAGGCCGACCTGGGTGTGATGCTCTCCGCGTCGCACAACCCGATGCCGGACAACGGCATCAAGCTCTTCGCCGCCGGTGGGCACAAGTTGCCCGACGAGATCGAGATGCAGATCGAGGCGGCCGTCGAGACGAACGCCACCACCGCCTGGGACCGGCCGATCGGTGCCGGCGTCGGCCGGGTGCACGACCTGCTCGACGGTGCCGACCACTACGTCCAGCACCTGGTGGGCACCGTTCCGCACCGGCTCGACGGGATCAAGGTCGTGGTCGACTGCGCCAACGGCGCCGCCGCCGAGGTCGCCCCCGTCGCCTACCGGGAGGCCGGCGCGGAGGTCATCGCCATCCACGCGGAGCCCGACGGGCTGAACATCAACGACGACTGTGGCTCCAACCACATCGAGGCGCTGCGCGCCGCCGTGGTTGAGCACGGCGCCCACCTGGGCATCGCCCACGACGGCGACGCCGACCGCTGCCTGGCGGTCACCGCCGACGGCGACGAGGTGGACGGCGACCAGGTCATGGCGATCCTCGCGCTCGCCATGCGCGACGCCGGCACGCTCACCCAGGACACCCTGGTGGCCACCGTGATGAGCAACCTCGGGCTGCGGCTCGCGATGTCCGCGCAGGGCATCCGGCTGATCGAGACCAAGGTCGGCGACCGGTACGTGCTGGAGGAGCTGCGCGCCTCCGGGCTGGCGCTCGGCGGTGAGCAGAGCGGCCACATCGTGATGCCCGCGCACGCCACCACCGGCGACGGAGTGCTCACCGGCCTGCACCTGATGGCTCGGATGGCGGCCACCGGCCAGTCCCTCGCCGAGCTGGCCTCGGTGGTCACCAAGCTGCCCCAGGTGCTGATCAACGTGCCGGTCGGGGACCGTACCGTCGGTGCCGCCGCGCCGGCCGTACGCGCCGAGGTCGAACGGGCCGAGGCGGAGCTGGGGGAGACCGGCCGGGTGCTGCTGCGCCCGTCGGGCACCGAACCGCTGGTCCGGGTGATGGTCGAGGCCGCCACCGAGGCGACCGCCCGTGAGGTCGCCGAGCGGATCGCCGAGCTGGTCCGCACCGCGAGCCCGGTCGCCTGAGACCACCTCGGGGCGGCGTCACAACCGCAGTCGGGCCGCCCGCTCGTACGTGTCGGCGGGGTCCTCGCCGTCGGTGAGGTCGAGGTCCTCGGTGACGCGTCCGTCGGTCAGTCGGACCAGTCGGTCGCAGCGGGCAGCGATGGCCTGTTCGTGGGTGGCGAGCAGGATGGTCATGCCGTGCCGTTCACGGAGGTCGAGCAGCAGGTCGAGGATCTGCCCGCCGGTGGTGGAGTCGAGGTTGCCGGTGGGCTCGTCGGCCAGCAGCAGGCCCGGCGCCCCCATCAGGGCGCGGGCGATGGCGACCCGTTGCTGCTGGCCACCGGAGAGCTGCGCGGGCAGGGCGCGCTCCCGCCCGGCCAGGCCGACCGCGTCGAGCAACTCGCGGGCTCGGGTCGCGTGATCGGCCCGGCCCCGGCGGGGGAGGACCGGCGCGATCACGTTGTCCAGCACGGTGAGTGCGGGCAGCAGGTGGTAGCGCTGGAACACGAACCCGACCCGTTGCCGGTAGCGGGCCAGTGCGGCCCGACGTAGGGCGCTGACCACCACGTCGTCAACGGTCACGCTGCCCTCGTCGGCCTGCTCGATCGCGCCGATGAGATGCAGCAGCGTCGACTTGCCCGACCCGCTCGGCCCGGTCAACGCCACCACCGAGCCGGCCGCGACGGTCAGGGACACGTCGTCGACCGCGGTCAGCTGGTCCGCCCCGGTGCCGAATCGCCGTGTCAGGTGGTCGACCGAGATCGCGCTACCGATCTGCTCGCTCATGACTGCTACTCCTCTGCCAGAAGTCGGGCGGGTCGTAGGCGCGGCAACAGGGCGGCGGGCACCAGCGCGGCGAAGGCGCTGACCAACGCGCCCGCCAGCGCGACCAGCACGGCCACCAGGAGCAGCGCGCCGGGAAGGGCGCCGATCAGCCAACCCGCGCTGGCCAGGCCGATCGCCGCGCCGGTCGTCGAACCGACGAGCCCCAGCGTCAGCCCCTCGTAGCCGACCAGCCGGCCGAGTTCGGCGTCGGTCCAGCCGACCGCCCGCAGGGTGGCCAACTCGGCGGCCCGGTCGCGGATGTTCAGGTAGAGCACGTCCGCCACCGCAGCGGCACCGAGCAGCACGGTGGCCGCAGCGGCCACGGTGTCCGCGCCGCGCACGCTCAGCGAAACCACGTCGCCGAGCAGACTGCCGACTATCGCGCCCCGGAACGCCCACGCGGCGGCGGTGACCAGCGTCAGCGCGGCCACCCCGATGGCCAGCGCGCCGGCGCCGAGGAACGTACGCCCGGGGGTGCGGGCCAGATTCACCAGCGTCAACCCGAAGAGGGTGCGTGGCCGGCGTACCCAGCCAGCGGGAGCGACGATCGGGCGGAGGGCGGCGGCCGGGTGGGTGCGCGCGGCCCGCAGCGCCGGCACCAGGCCCGCTGCCATCGCGAGCAGCAGGGCGATGGGTACGGCCAGGGCCGACCGCCGCCAGTCGACGTCGATGCCGAGCGCCATCCCGAGCGGCGCCGCGAGGGTCAGCGAGAGCAGACCGGCGATGAGCCCGAGCACTGCGACCTCGCCCAGGATCAGCGCCGCGATGCGGCGAACCGGCCAGCCGAGACACGAGAGCACCGCCAGTTCGGAGCGCCGGTCCCGGACGGCGGCGCTGACCGCGTTGCCGAGGAAGAGCACGCAGACCACCAGCACCAGCACGAAGAGCACCAGGCTCTTACGGTCCACCGCCTGGGTGATGACCGACGCCACGCCGAGTGCGGACCAGTTCTCGGTCAGCCGCAGCATCGGCCGGCCGAACGAGCCGGCGGGCAGCTCCACGGTCTGCGGCGCCCCCGACGAGCCGAGGGTGATGTCCACGTCCAGCCCGGTGCGTGCCGCGATCTGCTCGGCGACCAGTCGGACCCGCTCGGCCGACCGCTCGGTGTAGCCGCCCACGTCGGCCACCCGTACCCGGATGGCGCTGATCGGGGCCTTGGCCTGTGGCCCGCCGCCACCCTCCAGGATTTTCGGCACACTGCCGAGGTTGGTGAGGAGCAGCGGCGGCGCCGAGAGGTAGCCGGCGGGATTGCCGCTGGGCGCCAGCGGTTGACCGCCCAGCGCTGCCCGGCTGCGGTCGTCGGCACCCTGTGCCGTCGGCGCCTGGTAGGTCTCCAGCGGCAGTTGGCCGAGGTCACTGAACCCGGCCAGCCGGCCCGGGTCGAAGACACCGACGGCCCGCCAGAAACGATTGGCGGTGTTCGCGCCCACGGGTAGTGGCAGCGCCCGGATCGATCGGGACCCGGTGTCGTCGGCGAGCCAGGGTCGGGGCAGCGGGTTGAACGCCTCCATCTTGCCGTACACCTCGGGGTCGCCGGGCGGTTGCTGGCGGGCCCGCAGGCTGCCGTCGGGTAGCCGGTCGTACTGCACTTCGGCCGACTGCACGATCGTCTGAAGTTGGCCGTGGCAGCACCCGGCCAGAGAAAGCTCCTCGGTGAGCATCGCCTGGTGCCCGGCGGTGAGGTCGTACCGACCGGACCCGGCGGGAGTCCCCCCGGGGCGGCTCAACGTCTTCTCCAGGTCGATCGCCTCCACCCCTGCGGGGCTGATCGCGAGCCGGGTGAACCTGGCCGCCAGCGACTCGTCGATGAAGGGTCGGTTGGTGACGAGGACCGGGACCTCGTGGTTGTCCGCTGAGCCCCGGGGGTTGACGGCGACCTTGTCGTCAATGCGGACGGCTCGACCGGTGACCACTGCATCGTCGAGTCCGACGAGTTGTTCCTCGGCCGCCGGGTCCACAGCGGCCAGGAGGAACGGCACGGTCAGGTCGTACGCCATCACCAGCCGGTCGGAGGGCGTGGCGGAGCCGTCCCGGTCGGTCGCGAGGATGTAGGAGTCGGCTTGGAACCGGCCGTCGGGCAGCAGTTGGACGGCGTGCAGGGACCAGTCCTCGCGCTCTGAGTAGGTGCCCGGGTTGCCCAGCAGCGCGTATCCGGGATCGCAGATGGGAAGGCTGCGCCCGTCTGGCTGCACCTCGCGGGGGGTCGGCCCGCAGGTGTCCGACCAGGAGTAGGACCGCCCATCGGAGTACGGCACGGCGTTACTGTCGGTCCCCCAGTCGATCCGGGGGTAGATCAACGGCTTCGTGGTCACGTAGACGTACCGGGGTTTGCCCGGTGCGCTGGAGAGACCGCGTTCGGCGTGGAAGGTCGGGTCGACCCGGATGACCTGACGATCCAGCGAGCGGTCGACGGCCTCGGTGAGGTCGATCGGCGTCGGCAGCAGCGTGGTGGAATAGCCGAGCATCGCGATCGGGGCCGCCACCTCGATGCCGGGTACGGCGGTCACCTGCTCGTACTGCTGGGTGGTGATGCCGCCGAACAGCCCGGAGAGATAGTTGGGGCGGACCAGCCCGCGCTCGGCCTCCAGCGAGGTGCGGGTCCCCTTCGGACGGACCAGGATCTCGTAGGCGACCTGGGTGTTGCGCTCGACGGTGCCGGTGACGTCCAGGCGGGAGGTGGTGGTGGCGCCGGTCAGGACCACGAAGCCGGTGGTGGCCACCAGCACGCCGACCAGCAGCGCCACCGACCGTCCCGCACGGCCGCGGAGCTGTCTCCAGATG
Organism: Micromonospora saelicesensis; assembly: GCF_900091575.1. Lineage (GTDB taxonomy): Bacteria > Actinomycetota > Actinomycetes > Mycobacteriales > Micromonosporaceae > Micromonospora > Micromonospora saelicesensis. The sequence goes on along the minus strand of NZ_FMCR01000004.1, from coordinate 28,784 downwards.
AAGCCGAGCATCGCGCCTCCCCGTGTGCTGGCTCCCACTCTGCGCGATACATTGTGACAATGCAAGACCCGTACCGGAGGTGACATGGCGATCCAGCACGCTGTCCTCGCCCTGCTCGCTGGTGGCCCGAGCCACGGCTACCAGCTCAAGGGCGCGTTCGAGGCCGCCGTCGGCCCGCAGTGGGGGCCGCTGAACATCGGCCACCTCTACCAGATCCTCGACCGGCTCTCCCGGGACGACCTGGTCGTCGCCGAACGGCAGCCGCAGCCGATCAAGCCGGACCGGGTGGTCTACGAGATCACCCCGGCCGGCCGCGCGGAGTTGGCGCGGTGGCTGGCCGAGCCGAGCCCGCGCAGCGGCGGATTCCGGGACGACTTCTTCCTCAAGGTCACCGCCGCCGCCCGGTCCGGCTCCGCGGCCACTGTTCGCGCGGTGCTGAGCAACCAGCGTGGGCACCTGTTGCGCGAGCTGCGCAATCTGGACGGCCTACGGAGGGCCGCCGAGGACCCGGTGGTCGGGTTGCTGCTCACCGCGGCCAGCCGGCATGTGACAGCGGACCTGTCGTTCGTGGACGACGCCGAGTCGGTGCTGCTCGGTGACGAGGGCCAACTACTCACTCGACTCGCGGCGTCGACAGCGGATCAGTCGGCGACCGACCCAGAGTCGGCCGGCTCCGGGCGGGTCAGCGACCCGAGCCCAGAGCGCGCAGCCGGGTGACCGCCTCGGTCAGCACCTCCGGGCGCTTGCAGAAGGCGAACCGGACCAGCCGCCGGCCCGCGTCGACGTCGTCGTAGAAGACCTGGGTGGGCACCGCCACCACACCGCAGCGCTCCGGCAACGAGCGGCAGAACTCCACACCGTCCCGGCCGCCGAGGGCGGTGATGTCGGCGGTGACGAAGTACGTCCCCTCGGAGTCGAGCACCTCGAACCCGGCGTCGGTCAGACCTAAGACGAGCTGGTCACGCCGCTGCCGGAGACCGTCCCGGAAGCCGATGTAGTAGTCGTCCGGCAGGGCCAGCGCCACCGCCACCGCCGGTTGCAGCGGCGCGGCGTTGACATAGGTGAGGAACTGCTTGACCCGGAGCGCCGCCGAGACCAGCGCCGCCGGGCCGCTCGCCCAGCCGACCTTCCACCCCGTGCAGGAGAACGTCTTGCCGGCCGACGAGATGCGCAGCGTCCGCTCCCGCATCCCGGGCAGGCTGGCCAGCGGCACGTGCGGGCTCGCCGCGTCGGTGAAGACCAGGTGCTCGTACACCTCGTCGGTGACCGCGTACGCGCCGAACTCCTGGCACAACTCGGCGACCTGTGCCAACTCGGCCGGGGTGAAGACCTTGCCGGTCGGATTGTGCGGCGAGTTCAGCAGCACCAGCCGGGTGCGCGGGCCGAACGCCGCACGCAGCGCCGCCGGGTCGAAGGCGTACCGGCCGTCGGCCGTGGGGCGCAGCGTCACCGGCCGGCGGACCGCGCCGGCCAGCGCGATCGAGGCGGCGTACGAGTCGTAGTACGGCTCGAAGCAGACCACCTCGTCGCCCGGTTCGCAGAGCGCGAGGATGCTCGCCGCGACCGCCTCGGTCGCACCCGCCGTGATCACGATCTCGCTGTCCGGGTCGTACGCCAGGTCGTAGAACCGCCGCTGATGCGCCGCGACGGCCGCGCGCAGGGCGGGGATCCCCGGGCCCGGCGGGTACTGGTTCTGCCCGCCGCGCAGCGCCTCGGCGGCGGCGGCCAGCATCTCCGGCGGGCCGTCGGTGTCGGGAAAGCCCTGGCCGAGGTTGACCGCGCCGGTGCGTACGGCGAGGGCGGACATCTCGGCGAAGATCGTCGTGCCGAACGGCCGCATCCGGGCCACCAGCGGGTCGACATCGGTGCTCGTCGTCACCTGCGCCAGCCTACGGCCATCCACCGCCCGAACCCCAGCCTCACTCTGGCCCGCAACTGGTCGACCAGTACCCCCGGGTCTTGTTGACGACCGGCTTGCCGGCGCCGGTGACCGTGACGGTGCAGTCGAGTGGTCTCTCACCCTCATCGTCGGCCCATCTGGCCTCCACCATCACCCTGGTCTTGCCGTTGGTGCGGATGGTGGTCCGCCAGGGCAGCTTCTGGCCGTCGACGTGGATGAGGTCACTCTCGGCGTCGAAGTACGCGAGGTCGACGACACCCGACCCGCTGAGCTCGTAGACCACAGTCACGGGTGCCGGTCCTGAGGTCGGTCGGGTTATCGGCTTCTTGCTGGGGGTTGGCGGTGCGGTGGATGGCCTGGTGGTGGGTCTCCCCGGAATGATCGGCCCAGTGGTGGGCTCCGTCCAGCCGTCGTCGTCGGGGACGACCCACGGATCCTCAGCGATCGGGTCCGAGTTGGTCGGGTCGAGCCACAGGCCACCCGCGCAGAGGCAGCCACACACGAGCAGGACGAGTACCACGAAGGCCGCGGCGACGACCCCGACGATCCGCCCGCCGCTCGTGGCCGGCTTGCCGGGCACCTGCGGATACCCGGGGTAGGCGTACGGCGGCGGATAGCCGGGCGGCGGCCAGCCGGTGCCGGGCGGCGGATAGCCGGGCGGTGGCCAGCCAGCGGTCGGCGACTGCTGGTCGGGCATCGGCCACCCCGCCGGCGGTGGCGATCCGGCCGGCGGCGGGCCTGCGGCGTCGGGCGACCACGGGGGCGTCTGCGGGTCGGGCGTCCACGGTGTCGGGGACGGTTGTGGCGTCCACTGGGTGGCGGGCGGAGACGGTGCCCATGGCGCGGCCGGCGGGGGCGGTGACCAGGGGGCCTGCGGTGCCCACGGCTGGCCCGGAGCCAGCGGGTCGGAGGCCGGAAACGGAGCCGAGGACGGCGGCGCCGTCGGATCCGGCGGGGGTGTGTGGGAGGCCGGGTCCGGGGCGGACGAGGGGGTCGGGTCGGGCGGCGGCGCGTCGGACATGGCTGCTCCGGGCAGGAGTGGGTATGGGACGAACGGGCCGTGGACGGGAGCGCCAAACCCGCCGAGAGACTGTCGCACCCGAAGGCGTGTCGCAACCCCGCCCTCCAGAGCGGGGCGTGAGCGGCCTGTGACGCTCGTCCCGTTGCGGCCGCGCAGGCCCTGATCGCTCAGATTCCGTGATTGATAACCCGACTTTCGAGCAACCAACATGAGTGAAACTGGGTTAGGCTGCGGGCCATGTGTGGAATCGTGGGATACGCGGGCGCGCGCCCCGCACTCGGCATCGTCCTCGACGGGCTGCGGCGGCTGGAATACCGTGGCTACGACTCGGCAGGCGTCGCGATCGTCTGCGCCGACCAGCTGCTGACCGAGAAGAAGGCCGGCAAGCTGGCCAACCTGGAAAAGGTGCTGTCCGAGCGGGCCGCCGACGACCCGACCTCCTGCGCGGCCAGCCCGATCGGCATCGGTGACGGCACCACCGGCATCGGGCACACCCGGTGGGCCACCCACGGCGGCCCGACCGACCGCAACGCCCACCCACACGTGGCCCCCGACGGGCGGGTCGCGGTGATCCACAACGGCATCATCGAGAACTTCGCCAAGCTCCGCGCCGAGCTGGAGGCCGACGGCGTCCAGTTCACCAGCGACACCGACACCGAGTGCGCCGCACACCTGCTCGCCGCCGCGCTGGCCGACCTGCGCGCCGCCGGCCAGCCGGACAGCCCGCAACTGCTCGCCGCCGGCATGCGCGTGGTCTGCCAGCGACTGGAGGGCGCGTTCACCCTGCTCGCGGTCGACGCCGCCGTGCCCGGTGCGGTCGTCGGCGCCCGGCGCAACTCGCCGCTGGTGGTCGGCCGGGGCGACGGGGAAAACTACCTGGCCAGCGACGTGGCCGCGTTCATCGAGCACACCCGGGAAGCGGTCGAGCTGGGCCAGGACCAGATCGTGCTGATCACCGGTGACAGCATCGAGATCACCGACTTCGAGGGCCAGCCCGCCGCCGGCAAGGACTTCCACATCGACTGGGACTCCTCGGCCGCGGAGAAGGGCGGCTACGACTGGTTCATGCTCAAGGAGATCGAGGAGCAGCCGCAGGCCATCGCCGACACGCTGCTGGGCCGGCTCACCGAGAGCGGTGAGATCGCCCTCGACGAGGTCCGCCTCAGCGACCAGGATCTGCGCGACGTCGACAAGATCTTCATCGTGGCCTGCGGCACGGCGTACCACGCCGGCATGGTCGCCAAGTACGCCATCGAGCACTGGACCCGGATCCCGTGCGAGGTGGAACTGGCCAGCGAGTTCCGCTACCGCGACCCGGTGCTCGACCGGTCCACGCTGATCGTGGTCATCTCGCAGTCCGGCGAGACGATGGACACCCTGATGGCGCTGCGCCACGCCAAGGAGCAGAAGGCCCGGGTGCTGGCGATCTGCAACACCAACGGCTCGACCATCCCCCGCGAGTCCGACGCCGTGCTCTACACCCACGGTGGGCCGGAGATCGCCGTCGCCTCCACCAAGGCGTTCCTCACCCAGGTCGTCGCCTGCTACCTGATCGGCCTGCACCTGGCCCAGGTGCGCGGGATCAAGTTCGCCGACGAGGTGGGCGCGGTGGTCGCGCAGTTGCAGGAGATTCCCGGCAAGCTGCGTGAGCTGCTCGACCGGATCGAGCCCGTCCGCGAGTTGGCCCGGGACCTCAAGTCCGAGCCGACGGTGCTGTTCATCGGCCGGCACGTCGGCTACCCGGTGGCCCTGGAGGGCGCGCTGAAGCTCAAGGAGTTGGCGTACATGCACGCCGAGGGCTTCGCCGCCGGTGAGCTGAAGCACGGCCCGATCGCCCTGATCGACAAGGGCACCCCGGTGATCTGCGTGGTGCCCTCGCCGGTGGGCCGGGGCATGCTGCACGACAAGGTCGTCTCCAACATCCAGGAGGTCCGGGCGCGGGGCGCGCGGACCATCGTGATCGCGGAGGAGGGCGACGAGGCGGTCGTCCGGTACGCCGACCACCTGATCTACGTGCCGCGTACGCCCACCCTGCTGGCCCCGCTCGTCACCACTGTGCCGTTGCAGGTGCTCGCCGCCGAGATCGCCGCCGCCCGGGGGCACGACGTGGACCAGCCCCGCAACCTGGCCAAGTCGGTCACCGTCGAGTAAGCCTCAGCGGCCCAGCACGACCCGGGCCATCCCGTCCAGCGCGGGATTGCCCGGGTCCCAGTAACCGGTGTGCCCGCCTCGCCCGCTGCCGAAGACCCGGGCGCCGAACCCGGGATCCGACGGGTCGTGCCCGAACCACAGTTCGTGCCCGGTCTGGCCCGGCCAGCCCAGCACGGCGGCCAGCGGAGCCGTACGCAGCAGGGCCCGTCGGCCCAGCTCCTCCGGTGACCGGGCCGCCCGGATCACGTCGTCGGGGGCGCTGCTCGCCCAGACCTCCCCGGGTGCCACGCCCAGCTCGGAGGCGTGCGACGCGCCGACACCGGGGGAGCCGACGAAGAGCAGCGCGTCGGCGGCCAGGCCATGCTCCCGGGCGGCCACCCCCACCACCAGCGACCCGTAGCTGTGCCCGAGCACCGTCTGCCGGGCCGGCGGCCCGTCGTGGCTGACGCGCAGCCCCTCCTGGAAGCGGTGCAACGCCGGGCCGGCGTCCCTGGCCTGACCCGCCGAGGCTGCCTCGGTCAGCAGATCCGGAGCGTCGTAGTCCAACCAGAGCACCGCCGCGCTGCGCTCATCCGGGGCGAGCGCGGCGCACCGCTCCAGCACCCGGGCCGCTCTGCCCAGCTCGGCGGAGGCGTCGTCCAGGCCGGCGGTCATCCCCGGCACGTAGGTGAGCACCCGGTCGGCGTGGTCCGGGTCGCCGAGCGCCACCACCGCCCGGCCCTCACCCGCCGGATCCAACCCGAGCAGGTACGCCCGCGGCGCCTCGCCGGCGGTAAGCCGTCCGGCCAGCGCGTCCAGACCGGCCAGCCGTCCGGCCACCCCGCGCAACCGGATCAACGCGAGCGGCCCGGACGGCACCCGGGACAGCAGCCGTCGCCGCTCGGCCAGCAGTTCCGCACGCCAGGCGTCGAGCCGTAACCGGTTGGCCTGGTCGCGGGCGGCCACCGGCAGCCCGTCCAACCGGCCGACCACTGCCGGCTCGCGCGCGATCAGCCACCGGCGCTGCGCCGGGGTCAACCCGGACCACCAGGCGCTGACCAGCGCGGGCGCGGCACCGAGGGCCGGTCGGCCCGGCGGGGGCGGGGACGCCCAACCGGTGCCAGCGGCCCTGGCCAGGTCATCCAACCGGTCGGCGGCGGCCCGGTCCGCGGCGGCTGCCCCGTCGAGCGCGGCCCGCAGGGCCGCGGCCACCCCAGCGGCGGCGACCCCGGCCCGCTCGGTGGGCCGGAACCGGGCGGGATCGACCCGCACCCCACCCGAGCGGTCCACCAGCAGGCCGGCCGCCTCGGCCTGGGCGACCGCCTGGGAGAGCCGCGCCTTCGCCACCGCCAGCCCACCGGCCAACTCGGCCAGCACCTGGTCGACCTCGATCAGCGCGGGTGCGATCGAGGTCAGCTCGTCACGCAGACCGCTGAGTCGAGTGTCCGCCGCCGTGGCTGCCGCACCCGACCAACCGCCCCGCAACCGCCCGGTGGCCGTGCGAAGCTCGCTGAGGTGCCGATCGAGTGGTCCGGCCAACCCCGCCCACGCCGCCCCGGCGGCCCGCCACCCGCCGGGATCGACAGCCCACAGCTGTCGGTAGCCGACGCTGCTCACCGGGGTAGGGAGGCGAACCGGCCGGCGGCCCGGTCGTCCACCGTCTCGTACGCCTCGGCCGCCACCCGGACCCCGCCGGAGGTCGCCGCGACCCGGGCACCCAGCCGGCAGAACCAGGCGTGCCCGGCTGCCTCCAACCCGGCCAGCGCCGCGCCGGCTCGCCACTCGGGCGCCGCCACCACCAGCCCGGGCAACCCCGCGAGGCCCAACGCCAACCGGCGCGCCTCGTCGTCGAGCAGGACGGCGACCGCCCGTAACTCCTCCGGCTGGACGGCGAACGGCTCGTCGGTCATGACCACACCCCCGTGGACGATCGGCATCGACGCGCTGACGCTAGGCACGTACCGGAGGTCGCGCGGTGCCCTGTGGACAGCCGACGTCGAGGCGTACCCCCGGGTGTCCACAGGCGTTGCCCAGCACGAGCCCGACGGCTAATCTGCGGCCCCGACCGCCGGTAGGGTGGTGTGGTGATCGTCGCTGTCGGCATCGACGTCGTCCTGGTCGACCGGTTCGCCCGGGCCCTGGCACGGACGCCGCTGCTCGCCGACCGGCTCTTCACCGAGGCCGAGCGGCACACCCGCTCCGGCAGCCCGCGTTCGCCCGAGTCGCTCGCCGCCCGCTTCGCCGCCAAGGAGGCGGTGGCCAAGGCGCTCGGCGCCCCGGCCGGGCTCAACTGGCACGACTGCGAGATCGTGCCCGACCCGGATGGCCGACCCTGGCTGGCCGTCTCCGGCACGGTCGCGGCGGTGGCCGACGCACGCGGGGTCAACCACTGGCACCTCTCGTTGTCGCACGACGGCGGGATCGCGTCGGCGATGGTGGTCGCGGAACGATGACGTCGGCCGGGAGGGCCGGTCAGGTCCGCCCGCGAACGGAATGGGACACGGTGGCATGAGAGCGGTGTGGCGGGTGGCCGACGTACGGGCGGCCGAGGCGGGGTTGATGGGCACGCTGCCGGAGGGGACGCTGATGCAGCGGGCCGCCGCCGGCCTGGCCCGCCGCGCCGCGCTCCTGCTCGCCGAGCGGGGCGGAGTCTACGGAGGCCGGGTGCTGCTGCTGGTCGGCTCCGGTGACAACGGCGGCGACGCGCTGTACGCGGGGGAGCGGTTGGCCCGCCGAGGTGTCCAGGTGTCCGCCCTGCTGCTCACCCCCGGGCGGGCGCACGCCGCCGGCCTGGCCGCGCTGCGAGCCGCTGGCGGCCGGGTGGTGCCGGATCCGGCCGGCCCGGTCGACCTTGTCCTCGACGGCATCGTCGGCATCGGTGGCACCGGCGGGCTGCGGGCGAACGCGGACGACGTGGTCCAGCGCCTCGGCGAGCTGCGCGGACGCGACGGGGAGCGGGCCACAGTGCTGGCGGTCGACGTGCCCAGCGGGGTCGCGGTCGACACCGGCCACGTGCCGCTGTCCGCGTCCGGCCGGCCCACCGCGGTCCGCGCCGACGTGACGGTGGCCTTCGGCGCGCTGAAGCCCGCCCTGGTGGTCGGGCCGGCCGCCGCGCTGGCCGGGCACGTCGAACTGGTCGACATCGGGCTGCGGCCGTGGCTGCGCGGCACCCCGGCGCTGCGGGTCACCGAGTGGTCCGACCTGGTCGACTGGTGGCCCCAGCTGGGCCCGGCGTCGGAGAAGTACACCCGGGGCGTGGTGGGGGTGGCGACCGGCTCGGCGACCTACCCTGGTGCGGCGGTGCTCTCCGTGGGTGGCGCCCTGGCCGGGCCGACCGGCCTGGTCCGCTACGCCGGCAGCGCCCGCGCCGAGGTGCTGCACCAGCACCCGTCGGTGATCGCCAGCGGGCGGGTCGCCGACGCGGGCCGGGTGCAGGCCTGGGTCTGCGGCTCCGGGCTGGGCACCGGTGCCGACGCGGCGGCCGAGCTGCGCGCCGTACTGGCCGCCCCGGTGCCGGTGGTGCTCGACGCCGACGCCCTGACCCTGCTGGTGGACGGCTCGCTCGCCGACCGGCTGCGGGGTCGGGACGCCCCCATCGTGGTCACCCCGCACGACCGGGAGTTCACCCGTCTCTGCGGGGAGGAGCCGGGCGCCGACCGGGTCGGCGCCGCGCTGCGGTTGGCCGCCTGGATGAACGCGGTGGTGCTGCTCAAGGGCGATCGCACGGTGATCGGCACGCCGGACGGTCGGGCGTACGTCAACCCGACCGGCACCCCGGCGCTGGCCACCGGCGGCACCGGCGACGTGTTGGCCGGGCTGCTCGGCTCGCTGCTGGCGGCCGGGGTACCCGCCGATCGGGCCGCCGCCTCGGCCGCGTACCTGCACGGGCTCGCCGGGCGGGAGGCGGCCCGGAGTGGGCCGGTGACCGCGCCCGACGTGGCGACCGCGCTGCGTCCGGTGCTGGCCCGGCTGGGCTGAACGGGGCAGTTTCGGGTGCGGTGACCGGATCGCCGCGTCGGGACGTGCGTCGCCGCCCGCGGTGATCACGGCGGAAAGTAGGCTGGGTACATGTGGCAGGCCGAGGTACGCGTCGATCTTGACGCCATCCGCGAGAACGTGAGCAGGCTCCGCTCCGGCACCACCGCCGAGTTGATGGCAGTGGTGAAGGCCGACGGGTACGGCCACGGCATGCTTCCGGCCGCCCGCGCGGCGCTCGACGCCGGCGCTGACTGGCTCGGTGTCTGCACCCTCGACGAGGCGCTCACCCTCCGGCGGGCCGGGGTGACAGTGCCGGTGCTGGCCTGGCTGCTCGCCCCCGGGTTGCCGCTGCACGAGGGGGTCACCGCCGGGGTGGACCTGGGCGCGGCCAGCCTGGCGCAACTGGACGAGATGATCGAGGCGAGTCGCCTCGCCGGGCGTCCCGCCCGCCTGCACCTCAAGATCGATACGGGGCTGTCCCGGGGCGGTGCGACAGTCGCCGACTGGCCCGCGCTGCTGGACGCCGCCGCGAAGGCGCAGGCCGACGGCCTGGTCGAGGTGGTCGGCGTGTGGAGCCATTTCGTGTACGCGGACTCGCCCGGCCACCCCACCACCGACCGCCAACTGGCCGTCTTCCACGAAGGGCTGGCCATGGTCGAGCGGGCCGGGCTGCGACCGCGCTGGCGGCACCTCGCCAACTCGGCCGCCACCCTCACCCGCCCGGACACCCACTTCGACCTGGTCCGCCCCGGCCTGGCCATCTACGGGCTGTCCCCGGTGGCCGGCGAGACGTACGGGTTGCGGCCGGCGATGACCGCCCGCGCCCGGGTGATGCTCACCAAGCGGGTGCCCGCCGGCACCGGTATCTCCTACGGACACGCCTACACCACGGAAGCCGACGCGAACCTGGCCGTGGTGCCGCTCGGGTACGCCGACGGGGTTCCCCGGCACGCGTCCAACACCGGCCCGGTGCAGCTCGGCGGCGTACGCCGGACGATCTCGGGACGGGTCTGCATGGACCAGTTCGTGCTCGACTGCGGCGACGACCCGGTCGCCGACGGCGACGTGGCGACGCTCTTCGGCAGCGGCGTCGACGGCGAACCGACAGCGGACGACTGGGCCGAGGCGGTCGGCACGATCAACTACGAGATCGTCACCCGGTTCGGCGGCACGCGGGTGCCCCGGGTCTACGACGGCGAGAAACCATGAGTTATCGCATTCCCCGTCCGCGGACGGCCGCGGGCCGGGTCGCCGGGATCGTCGGCGCGGCGGTGGGGGTGGCCGCGGCGGGTCTGGCGGCCGGCGTCGCGACCGAGCGGACCCTGGTCCGCCGGCTCAAGGCGGACCCGGCCGACCGCTACGCGCACGAGACGTTCGACCAGCAGCGGTACGACGAGGCGTTCCGCTTGGAGCTGCCGGACGGCACCGACATCCACGTCGAGGTGGTCGAGCCGACCCGGCCGGTGCCGGGGCGACCGACTGTGGTGCTGGTGCACGGCTTCTGCCTGGACATGGGGACGTTCCACTTCCAGCGCCAGATGCTCGCCGCCCGCGGTGACTACCGGATCGTGTCCTACGACCAGCCCGGTCACGGCCGGTCCGGCCGGCTGGAGACCGGGGAGTACGACCTCGCCGTGCTCGGCCGCACGCTGCGCCAGGTGATCGACCGAACCGCCCCGGATGGGCCGCTGGTGCTGGTCGGCCACTCGATGGGCGGCATGACCATCATGGCCTTCGCCGAGCTGTTCGGAGAACTGTTCGGTGACCGGGTGGTGGGCACCGTTCTGATGGCCACGTCGGGCGGGCTCATCGCGGAGACCAAGCTGGTCGCGCCCGCCTTGCTCGGCCGGGTCGGCGGCCCGGTGCTCTACATGGTCAGCAACGCCACCCGGTACGGCGGGCCGGTGATCGACAAGGCCCGCAAGTCGACGTCGAACGTGGCCTGGCTGCTGACCCGCAAGTACGGCTTCGGCACCCGCAAGCCCAGCCCGTCGCTGGTGTCCTACGTGGAGACGATGAACTCCCGGACGTCGGCCGACACGGTGACCCGCTACCTGCGGACCCTGGCCACCCACTCGCGCTTCCCGGCGCTGGCGGCGCTGGCGGCGACTCCGGTGCTGGTGGTGGTCGGCGACAAGGACATGATCACGCCGGTGACCCACTCCGAGGAGATCGTCCGCCGGTTGCCGCACGCCGAGTTCGTGAAGATCAAGGACAGCGGTCACGTGGTGATGTTGGAGCACGCGGACGAGGTCAACGCCGCCCTGGCGCGGTTCCTGGAGTCATTGCAGAGCGTGGAGGAACGGTGAGTCACGTCGTCAAGCTGCCGACCGTCGAGGACACTCGGGACTTCGGCCAGCGGCTGGCCGGGCTGCTGCGCGCCGGCGACCTGGTGCTGTTGACCGGCCCGTTGGGCGCCGGCAAGACCGCGCTCACCCAGGGCATCGGCGCCGGGCTCGGTGTCCTCGGGGACATCACCTCACCGACCTTCGTGATCGCCCGGGTGCACCGCCCCGACCCGGCCCGGGGCGGCCGGGTGGCGCTGGTGCACGCCGACGCGTACCGGTTGGGTGACGCCACCGACCCGCGCGCCGAGATCGACGACCTGGACCTCGACGCGTCGGTGGACGACTCGGTGACCGTGGTGGAGTGGGGCGAGGGCCTGGTGGAGCAGTTGGTGGACGCGCACCTGCGGGTTCGCATCGACCGCCGCGACGACGACACCCGCATCGTCGAACTGGACCCGATCGGCGGCGACTGGGCCCGGCGGCTCGCCGACCTGGGCTAGGTCGGCGGCTGTCGTACCCGGTGCCTAGAGTGCGGGGGTCCGACCCGCGCTGTGAGAGGTTCCCGATGCCCGACGACGCTCCCGCCCTGGATCTGCTGGCCCTGCTGCCGGAGCAGTGGCGCACCGTGCTCACCCCGCACCTCGACCCGGCGCGCACCGCCGCGCTGGGCGACTTCGTCGCCCGGGAATACGCGACGCAGACGGTCTTCCCGCCGCTGGAGGATCTGTTCTCGGCATACCGGCTCTGCCCGCCCCAGGGCACCCGGGTGCTCATCCTCGGGCAGGATCCCTACCACCGGGCCGGGCAGGCACACGGGTTGAGCTTCAGCGTCCGCGACGGTGTGACGGTGCCGCCGTCGTTGCGCAACGTCTTCAAGGAGCTGGGCGAGGACGTGGGCGTCCCCAAGCCGCGCAGCGGCAACCTCGACGGGTGGGCCGCCCAGGGCGTGCTGCTGCTCAACGCGGTGCTGACCGTCCGGCAGGCCACCCCGGGCTCGCACGCCAACGCCGGCTGGGAAGAGTTCACCGACGCGACGATCCGGGCACTGGACGCGGCACCGGAGCGGGTGGTCTTCCTGCTCTGGGGTGGCTACGCCCGTAAGAAGGCCGCGCTGGTCACCAATCCGCAGCACGTGGTGCTGGAGGCGGGTCACCCCAGCCCGATGAACCCGCGCGGTTTCCTCGGTAGCCGCCCGTTCAGCGCCGCCAACAAGGCACTCGCCGACGCCGGCCTGCCCACCATCGACTGGGAGCGCACCGCCGGCTGAGCCGGCAGTCGGGCCGGCAGTTGGCTCAGCCGTCGCTGGCCAACTGTCGGTCCCGGTAGTGGCGCAACAGTTCGGCGGCGCGCGGCTCGCTCAGCTCCAGCTCGACAAGCGGCACCACCTGGTAACTCCGCCCGCCGTGGCGCACCTCGATCGTCTCGGGCAGCTCGTCGCACATCGTGGCCCTGATCTCCCCGTACCGGGTCGACCACCGGTGTTCGCCCGGCTCCTCGGGCTCCAACCACACCCCGCCGAACTCACCCCAGCGGGCGTTCCACCGCTGCCCGTAGTTCGTCTCCAGCCAGCGGGTGAACGGTTTGGAGTCCTGCCAGCGCAGGGCGATCTCCAGCGCGTCGGCCGGCACCGGCGCGCCCTGCAACAGCGCCGCGGTGCTCCCGGTGATCACCTGCGGAAAGTCGGTGAGCCGGTCCAGCAGCTCATCCAGGCCAAGCTCGTCGATCCGCTCGGCGATCGGCCGGGCGGCCAGGTCGTCGATCCGGGCGTCGAGGTGCGCGTCCAACGGCTCGACCCCGACGACCAACTGCACATCCATCGCGGCAAGCAACCGCTCCAGCATGGCGATGCTGGGCCCTCGGCCGCCGCCTTCGATCCGGGCGACCGTCGCCTGGCTGACTCCGGCCAACTTGGCCAGCTCGCACTGGCTCAGCTCGCGCGACTGTCGTTGCTCACGGATGGCAGCGCCGAGCAGGCCGGCGAGACGAATGGATGGCATCCCGGGATGGTGGACCACGTCAGCCCTGACCGAAACCGCTGAGGCGTATTCACGACTGGACGGCCGTCGCCCTGCTTCATCGGGCTGCGGCTGAGGCGTCACCGGTGACCAGGGCCGTTCCCTGATGAGCGGTATACCTGTGAGTCATAAATATGACTCACAGGTATACCGCTCGCTGGGGGATGTGGCCCGGCCCGTCCGCCGGCCCGGCCCGTCCGCTGGCCCGCCCCGCCCGCTGGCCCGGCCCGTCCGCCGGTCCGCCCGTCCGCCCGTCCGCCGGTCCGCCGGTCCGCCGGCCCGTCCGCCGGCCCGTCCGCCGGCCCGGCCCGTCCGCCGGTCCGCCCGCCCGTCCGCCGGTCCGCCCGCCCGTCCGCCGGCCCGGCCCGCCCGCCGGCCCGTCGCCCACGCGGGAGAGCGACCGTGGTGCGGGGCGGCTGGCGTGGTGTGGGCCTGCCGAGGGTTGGTGGTGCGGGCGGCTCGTGGGTGGGCGTGACCGTGGCTGACGGCGGAGGCGGGGCGTGACCGGGGGCGCGGGGCGGGGCGGCTAGGCTGGCTTACCGTGCTCGTACTCGTGGTGGACAGCTCGACCCCCGCGGTCACCGCCGCGCTGGTGGAGGTCTCGGCAGACGGCGTGGCGTCGCGGGCGCACCGGTGCACGGTCGACGCCCGTGCGCACGGTGAGCTGCTCGCGCCCCAGGTGGATGCGGTCCTCGCCGACGCTGACGCGCGCCCGCGTGACCTCGACGCCATCGTCGCCGGGCTCGGCCCGGGTCCGTTCACCGGGCTGCGGGTCGGCCTGGTCACCGCCGCGACGATGGGTCAGGTGCTCGGCATCCCCACGTACGGCGTCTGTTCGCTGGACGCCATCGGTTACCCGGCGGCGTCCGGCGTGCCGGTCCTGGCCGCCAGCGACGCCCGGCGCAAGGAGCTCTACTGGGCCGTCTACGACGGCACCGGCCAGCGGATCGTCGGGCCCGAGGTGTCCGCGCCGGCGGTCGCCGCCGCGCGCGCCCGCGAACTGGGCGCGACGATCGCGGTCGGTGACGGGGCGCACCGGTACGCCGAGGTCCTGGACCTGCCCGTCCGGGTCGAGCCGCGCTACCCGGACGCGACAGTGCTGGCGCTGCTCGCCGCCGAGCGGATCCGGGCGGGGGCGTCCAGTGAGCGGCTCATCCCGCTCTACCTGCGCCGCCCCGACGCGGTGGCGGCGACCGGTCGCAAACCGGTCCTGCCATGATGGCGGTACGGCTCGAACCGTTCCGCTGGTGGCACATCGACGACGTGCTGCCGATCGAGGCGGACCTCTTCGGCGCTGAAAAGTGGTCGCCCGCCATGTTCTGGAGCGAGCTCGCCAACGGGCACCACTACCGGGTCGCCGTTGACGCGGACGGGTCGGTGCTCGGCTACGCCGGGCTCGCCGGCGTTCCGCCAGACGAGGTGTGGGTACAGAACATCGCCGTCCGCCGGGACGCCCAGCGGCGCGGCGTAGGCCGTGCCCTGCTGGAGGAGTTGCTCGCCGAGGCGGTCCGGCGCGACGCCCGCAGCACCCTGCTGGAGGTCGCCGTGGACAACGCCGCAGCTCAACGCCTCTACGCGACGTACGGTTTCGAGCCGATCGGGGTGCGGCGCGGCTACTACCAACCGAGCAACACCGACGCGCTGGTCATGCGGCGCGACGCCGAGCCGACCGGGGACGGACCACACGACCATGGCTGACGAACCACTGATCCTGGGTATCGAGACCTCCTGCGACGAGACCGGTGTCGGCATCGTGCGGGGGCACACCCTGCTGGCCGACGCGCTCGCCTCCAGCGTCGAGGAACACGCCCGGTTCGGGGGTGTGGTGCCGGAGGTGGCCAGCCGGGCACACCTGGAGGCCATCGTGCCGACGATGGACCGGGCACTGACCGAGGCCGGCGTCACGCTGGCCGACATCGACGCGATCGCTGTCACCTCCGGGCCGGGGCTGGCCGGTGCGTTGCTGGTCGGCGTCGCTGCCGCCAAGGGGTACGCGGTCGCCGCCGAGAAACCCATCTACGGCGTCAACCACCTCGCCGCCCACGTCGCTGTGGACACTCTTGAGCACGGCCCACTGCCCGAACCCGCCATCGCGCTCCTGGTGTCCGGCGGCCACTCGTCCCTCCTGCTCGTGGACGACCTGGCCCGGGGCGTCACCCCGCTGGGCGCCACCATCGACGACGCGGCCGGGGAAGCGTTCGACAAGGTCGCCCGGCTGCTCGGGTTGCCGTTCCCGGGCGGTCCGCCCATCGACCGGGAGGCCCGGGCCGGCGATGCCGCCTCGATCGCCTTCCCCCGCGGTCTGACCGCCGCGAAGGATCTCGCCGCCCACCGGTACGACTTCTCGTTCTCGGGCCTGAAGACGGCGGTTGCCCGCTGGGTCGAGGCCCGTCAGCGTGCCGGTGAGCCGGTTCCGGTGGCCGACGTGGCCGCGTCCTTCCAGGAGGCGGTCTGTGACGTCCTGACCAGCAAGGCGCTCGCCGCCTGCCGGGCGCAGGGCATCGAGACCCTGGTCATCGGCGGGGGAGTGGCGGCGAACTCGCGGCTGCGGGCGATGGCCGAGCAGCGAGCCGAGAAGTACGGCATCCGGGTCCGGGTACCCAGGCCGAAGTTGTGCACCGACAACGGCGCGATGGTGGCCGCGCTCGGTTCGCACCTGGTCGCCGCCGGGGTCGCTCCGAGCCGACTGGACCTGCCAGCCGATTCGGCGCTGCCGTTGACCACGGTCAGCGTGTGACGGGAGCGGCGGACATGATCGTGCGGATGTGGGAGGCGCGCGCTGAGGCGTACGGAGTCGCCGACCTGATCACCTGGGTGTGCGACACCGCCCTGCCCGAGTTGGAGCACGACCCGCTCCACGTCTCCAGCGAGGTCTTCTCCTCCACCGATCACCGCGTGGTGGTGATCTCCAAGTGGCGCAGCAGCCCCCGCCCGCTGCCGGACCCACCAGCCATGCTGGTGGCCCGCGCCCCGCACTCCTGGGACTTCACCCAGGTAGACCGCTGACGCGAGCCACCATCCAGGCCGCTGCCTGATCGGTCAGCTGCGGCGCAACATCCGGTAGGTGGCGATTCCGCCCGTGCCCAGCGCGGCGAGGAAGACCAGCCAGACGACGGTGCTGCTGACTCCGACCTGCGGGCCGGAGTTGGCGGAGGCGGCGGCCAGGAGCCCGTCCTCACCCGGGGCGGGCAGCGCGGCCGGCGGCAGCTCCGGCCAACGGACCAGGCCGGTGCTCTCCAGCATCTGCATGTGGTGCTGGACGAACGCGTTGGCGTCCTCGCAGAGCTTGCGGACGGTGGCGTCCCGGGTGCTGGCCCGGACCGCGCCGATCACCGGGAAGATCTTGCCGTGGGCGACTCGGAGCCGGGTGACGAAGATCTGGTCGAACCGGGCGCCGGATGCCTTCTGCATCTCGGCCAGCCAGCCCTTCTGCTCGGCGGTCGGCTCGCTGGGGATCGTCGCGCCCAACTTGTTGGCCGCGTCGACCACGAGCTGGTCGAGCTTCTGGTGCTCGCTGGCGATGCCGGCACCGATCTCCCGGACCTTCGCCGACTGTCCCTTCTCGGCGGCCATCTGGCCGGCTGGCATCTCCCACAGCCCGGCCAGCCGCACCCCGTTGAGCAGTGTCATGTCGGCGGCGTTGAGCTGCTGGCCACCGGCGGGTGCGGCGACGGCCACGCCGGGCAGGACTCCGACCCCCGCGATGACCGCGATGAGCAGCATCGCCGCTCGGTGCGTCCGGGTGCCCAGTCGGCGATGGGCGGATCTGAGCGGTGCCATGTCTGTGGTGCCTCCTCGGTCCGGACCGGAACGCGTCTGGACCGGGCAGCCGTATCCTGCCGGTTGCCCGTCCGCCCACTGGTACGGACTGATCGCGCGATCAGTTCATCGCGGAGCGACAGGGATCAGCGGGTGACGGCGAGCAGGCCTCCGAGCAGCAGCAGGGTGAGCGCCGCAGCGGCGAAGACCATCAGCAGCTCCTGACGCCCGCGCTCGACCGGGCCGGCGTCGACGACCGGGTTGGGCAGGGCCGGTAGATCGCGGGTCAGCGCGGCCAGGTCACCGAGGGTGCGTGCCGTCCACACCGCACCGGCCCGATCGGAGAACTCGTCGAGCGTCAGCCGGCCCGCCGCAGTGTGCTGGTGCAGCGCGGCGACCACCCGGTTGCGGTCGTCGTCGGAGGCGCGCAGCTCGACATCCACGCCGGACAGCGTACGCGGATCAGCCCACGTCGAGGGGGTCGGCGAGGAGTCGTTCGAAGGCCAGCTCGGCGGCACCGATCAGGGGCGCGTCCGTACCCAGTTTCGGCGTACGCAGCCGGACGTGCTCCAGGCAGGCGCCGAGCGCGTTGGAGTTGAGTCGGCTGCGGATCTGGGCCGCCGCAGCGAGGTAGAGGTCGCGCATCGTGCCGCCGAAGATGACCATCTCGGGGTTGAAGATGTTCACCAGGTTGGCGACCCCGAAGCCGAGCCAGTCGCCGGCCTGGCGGACCGCCGTCTGGGCGCGGGCGTCACCCCGGTCGGCGGCGTCGAAGACGGCCAGCAGCGCGTCGCGGCCCCGGGCGTCGGAGCGTCCGGCGGCACGCAGGAGGCCGTGCTCGCCGATCTCGGTCTCCCAACAGCCCCGGGAGCCGCACTCACAGGGCCTGCCGTCGCGGACCACCTTCATGTGGCCGACCTCGCCGCCGTACCCACCGTGCCCGGTCAGTCGGCGCCCACCGGCGATGATGCCGGCACCCACGCCCACGTCGCCGTACAGGTAGAGGACGTTGTCGCAGCCCGCCGCCACACCTCTCGCGTGCTCGGCGAACGCGGCGACGTCGGCCACGTTGCCCACTGTGACCGGTACGTCGATGCCCAACTCGTCGGCGAGGGCCGCGCCGATCGGCTCGTCCACCCAGCCAGTGGTGGGGCCGAGTCGGACCAGGCCGTCGTCCCGGCGGACCATGCCGCAGACGGCGACGCCGGCACCGACGCAGATCGCGTCCGCCGGCGCCAGTTGCTGCATCTCCTTTACCGCGCCGGCCAGTAGTGGCGCGGCCTCCGCGGCCAGCAGCCCGCGCGGCCGGTCCAGATCCCGGCGGTCCAGGACCGCGCCACCCAGCCCGATCCGGGCGGCGCGCAGCCGGTCCACCTCCACTGAGTACGCGTACGCGTAGACCCGGGCCGACTCGGGCCGGACGACCAGTGACGGTCGTCCGGCTCGGCCGGTTTCCTTCGGTGCCCCTTCGCTGACCAGCCCCACCGCGGACAGGTCGGCGGTGAGCGCGCCGATGGTGCTGCGGTTGAGGCCCAGCGTGGTGGTCAGTTCGGCACGCGTGGTCGCCCCGTGGACGTGCACGTGTCGCAGCAGGGCCCCGAGGTTCTGCCGCCGGACGTCATCCTGGCTCGGTCCTGGGCGCATGCTGGTGCTACCTCCCGCGCGGTCAGCGGGTGCCGGTGGCTGCCGCGCGGCGGCGGGAGAGCGCGTCGACGCTGGCGGCGAGCAGCAGTACGACGCCGGTGACCACGTACTTGACTCCAGCGGTGTACCCCATCAGGCCCATTCCGTTCTCGATGACCGCGACCACCGCGCCGCCGAGTACGGCGTCGAGGACGCGGCCCTTGCCACCGAAGAGGCTGGTGCCGCCGATCACCGCCGCGCCGACCGCGTAGAGCAGTACGTTACTGCCCCCGGTGTTCGGGTCGACCGAGTTGGCCCGACTGGCCGCCACGATGCCACCGATGGCGGCCATGGACGAGCAGATCACGAACACGGAGATCCGGATCCGGTCGACTCCGATGCCGGCCCGGCGGGCCGCTTCCCGGTTGCCGCCCACGGCGTAGATGTGCCGGCCGTAGCTGGTGCGCTGTAGTACGAACGTCCAGACGACAAGCAGCACCGCGATGATCGGCACCACGATCGGCACACCCTTGAGCGAGACGATGAGGACGTTACGGCTGCGCTCCAGGTTGAGCACGTACACCGCCGCTCCGAGGATGACGGCGAGCCCGCCGATCCGTAGCGCCACCACCGCGAGCGGGTCGGTGATCAGACCGCGGGCCGCCCGGTTGCGGTGGCGCAGCAGTTGCACCGCCGCGTAGCCGACGACGGCGAGGGCGGTCAGCGCCCAGCCCAACGTGGGGCCGAGGTTGCGGTTGGCGATGGCGACCAGCACGTCGTCGCGGACGGAGATGTTGGTGCCATCCTTGACGAGCAGCAGCACGACGCCCTGGAAGGCGAGGAAGCCGGCGAGGGTGACCACGAAGGACGGAATGCCGATCTTCGCGACGAGCATGCCGAGCGTGGTGCCGATGACCACACCGGTGGCGACAGCGGCGAGCACGGCGACCCACCAGGGGTAGCCGAGCACTGTGACCACATTGGCCAGCACCGCCGCGCAGACGCCGCTGGCGAAGCCGGCGGACAGGTCGATCTCGCCGAGCAGCAGCACGAAGACCAGGCCCATCGCGATCAGCGTGACCGCCGCGCCCTGGGTGAAGAGGTTGGCGAAGTTGCCGGCCGACAGGAACGACGACGGCCGCATGATCGCGAAGACGGTGCAGAGCACGATCAGGCCGAGTACGGCCGGTAGCGCGCCGACGTCGCCACCGCGTACCCGACTCAGGTAGTTGCGGAAGTGGCCTCCGACGGTCGGCGTCGGTGTGACGGCGGCGGGGCCGTCCTTCCGCACGGCGGTGGTGGTCATCGGACGCCTCCTGAGGTCGAGTCGGCCGGCTGCGGGCCGTCGCCGTTGCTGCCCGGGTCGGTGGCGAGGCCGAGCCCGCCCGAGCGCCCGGCGGTGATCAGCTCGACCACCTGGGCGTGGGTGATGTCGGTGGTCTTCACCTGGGCGACCATCTGGCCGAGGTACAGCGCGGCGATCCGGTCGGAGACGGCGAAGACGTCGTTCATGTTGTGCGAGATGAGCACCACGGCCAGGCCGTTGTCGGCGAGGCGGCGGACCAGTTCGAGCACCTGGGCGGTCTGTGCCACGCCGAGCGCCGCAGTTGGCTCGTCCAGGATGACCAGCTTGCTGTTCCAGAGCACCGCCTTGGCGATGGCTACGGTCTGGCGCTGGCCACCGGAGAGGCTGGACACGTGCTGGCGGAGTGAGGTGACGGTGCGGATGGAGAGCCCTGCCAGGGTTTCGGCGGCGAGCTGTTCCATTGTCGGCTCGTCGAGGACGATGCCGCTGCGCCTCTCCCGGCCGAGGAACATGTTCTGCACGATGTCCAGGTTGTCGCAGAGCGCGAGGTCCTGGTAGACGACCTCGATGCCGAGCGTGGCGGCGTCGCGGGGGCTGCCGATGTGCACCGGTTCACCGTTGAACAGGAACTCTCCAGCGTCGGTGGGGTGGATGCCGCTGATGCACTTCACCAGGGTCGACTTGCCGGCGCCGTTGTCGCCGACCAGTGCGGTCACTTCGCCCGGGTGGACGGTCAGGGCGACGTCGCGGAGCACCTGGACGGGACCGAAGCTCTTGTCGATCCCGCGGAGTTCCAGCAAGGGGGTCGCGGACACGGGGGTCTCCTTCTCAAGGGAGGGTCGGGGCCCGTCCGGCGGGCGCCGCCCGGCACGGGAGGGTGCTCCCGTGCCGGGCGGCGATGGTCGTTCCGGCGGGTACTGCGGCGTCGGTCAGCTGATGCCGGCTTCGGCGCAGAACTTGGCGTAGGCCCCGGTGCAGACCTGCTCCTTGGTCGCGTAGCCGTCGGCGATGACGTCCTTGACGTTGTCCTTGTAGATGGCCTTCGGGGTGAGCAGCACCGAGGGGACGTCGCGGTCGCCGTCCTTCACCGTCTGGCCGGTGTCCTTCTTCTCGCCCTTGGCCAGCGCGATGGCCAGGTCCGCGGCGGCCTTGGCCTCTTCCCGGACCGCCTTGTAGACGGTCACGCACTGGTCACCGGCGAGGATGTTCTGCAGGCCCTCCACGCTGGCGTCCTGGCCGGTCACCGGCACCTTGCCGTTGAGCTTGTTCTTCTTCAGGATCGAGATGGCGGCGTTGCCGAGAGTGTCGTTGGCGGCCAGCACGCCGTCGATCTTGCCCTTGGTCGCGGTGAGCTGCTGCTCGAAGATGGTCGCGGCGGTGGGGCCGTCCCAGCCCGGCACGGCGTCGTCCGGGCCCTTGGTGTATTCCTTGGAGTCGAACTTCGGCTTGAGCACCGAGTCGTAGCCGGCCTTGAACAGGGTGGCGTTGTTGTCGGTGGGGGAGCCGTTCAGGTACGCCACGACGGGGTTCTTGGCGCCCTTCTCGGTCAGGCACTTGGCCAGACCCTCGCCCTGGAGCTTGCCGACGGTCTCGTTGTCGAAGCTGAC
The DNA here is from genome assembly GCF_900091575.1 of Micromonospora saelicesensis. Classification (GTDB taxonomy): domain Bacteria; phylum Actinomycetota; class Actinomycetes; order Mycobacteriales; family Micromonosporaceae; genus Micromonospora; species Micromonospora saelicesensis. Next base: position 7,157 of record NZ_FMCR01000004.1, on the reverse strand, counting down.
GTAGTACTGGGCGGAGCCGCCGAGGGTGAGCCGGTCGTAGTCGATGGTGGCGACGCCCTGCGACTTGGCCTTGTCGAGCACGGCCTTGCCTGTGCCGGAGTCCAGGTTGACGATCATCAGGGCGGTGACGCCGCTGGTGATCATCTGGTCGGCGATGGTCTGGAAGGCGCTCTTGTCGTTCTGGGCGTTCTGGATGTCGTACTGGACGCCGGCAGCCTTGAACGCCTCCTCCAGGAAGCGACGGTCCGCCGTCTCCCAGCGGGGGGAGGACTTGCTGTCCGGAAGGATCACGCCGATCTTGGGAGTCTTCTTGGAGTCGGCCGAGCCGTTGCCGGAGTCGTCGCTACACGCGGTCAAGCCGCCGGTCGTGAGCAGGCCCACGGCGGCGATGGTGAGGATCCCCTTACGCATGTGCAGGGTCCTTTCGGAGGTGGGGGAGGTGTTGTTTTGTTGTGTCCGGCAACGTATTTCGCGTCACACCGGCTCCACAAGACCGCGCAGGCGCATAGTTTGTTGGGAGCGATAACAATTCAGCAACGCGACTGTTACTCGCTGGGTATCCCACGGGGGAGTCGACGTAACGAGGGTCGTCAGTGGGTCTGCAACGGCGCGGTGCGGGCGTCGGTCAGCGCCACCAGATCCGCAGCGGCCAGTTCGAGTTGCAGACCGCGCCGACCAGCCGAGACGTAGATCGTCGGGAGGTCCAGCGCGGATTCGTCCAGCACTGTGGGCAACCGTCGACGCTGCCCGAGCGGGCTGATCCCACCGCGTACGTAACCGGTGGCCCGCTCGGCGACCGCCCGGTCGGCCAACACCGCCCGCTTGCCGCCGACCGCCGCCGCGAGCGCCTTGAGATCCAGCTCGCCGGTGACCGGAACGACCGCCACGGTGAGCGCGCCGTCGACAGCGGTCACCAGAGACTTGAACACGCGCTCCGGTGCCACGTCGAGCGCCACCGCCACCAACGCGCCGTAGTTCGGGGCGTCCGGCGCCACCCGGTACGGATGGGTGCGATGCGCGATTCCGCGCTTGACCAAGAGTGCCGTTGCCGGCGTGCCCTGTCCCGCCACAGCGACGAGGCTAGTCGAGATGGCGCTAGGGCCTGTTTCATAAGAACTGGCCGGCCTGCGGCGGGCCCGGACGACGACCGGCGGCGTTGCGGTTTCGTCCGGATACAACACCGGTATCCGGACGAAACCGCGCCTTGCCGGATCGCCGCCCGGACTCCGCCTCGGCTCGACCGCCCTTATGAAACAGGCCCTAGTCGACCGGCTGGCCGATCAGCACCGTCGGTGCGCCGTCGACCCGGGTGAGCACCAGACTCGCCGCCGCGTCCCCGGCCAGCCGCAGGTCCCGCCGGAGCTGCTCCGGGGTGAGCGCCGAACCCCGCTTGAGGATCTCCACCCGGCCCACCCGGCGGTCGCGCAGCAGCGCCCGCAGGCGCTTGAGCGAGAACGGCAGCACGTCGGTGATCTCCAGACAGCGCGCGTACGGGGTGCGGATCGGCTGGTCGGCGTAGAGGTAGGCGATGCTCGGATCGCCCAGGTTGGCGTCCAGTTCGGTGGCCAGTTCGGCCACGAGGTGCGCGCGCACCACCGCCGGGTCCGGGTCGTACAGGTAGCGACGCGGCGGCCCGACCGGCGCCTCGGCGGCACCCGAGCCGGTGAGCTCGTGGCGGTGGGCCTCAGCGCCCCGCTGGCGATAGAGGGTGGCGCGGCGGGGCACCTCCGCCAGCTCGCCGCACCAGAGCGCGGCCTCGACCAGGTCGCCGTCCACGCCGACCCACTCGGCCTCCGCGCCGGCCGGAATGAGCGCGTGGTCCAGGCCCGGCGCCACCTTCACCACGGTGCGCGGCACCCGCTCGGCCAGCCCGGTCACGAAGTCCCACGGTGGCGAGTAGGCGCGTGGGTCGAAGATCCGCCGCCCGGTGCCGGTGGTACGGCGGGCCGGATCGCAGAAGACGCCGTCGACCCCTGACACGTCGAACCCGGTCGCGTCGCCGCACTCGACAGTGAACAGCTCGGCCAGGCCCGCCGCCTCGGCGTTGGCGGCGGCCATCGCCGCGGTCACCGGATCGGCCTCCACCCCGTACACCCGGATGCCGGCGCGGGCGGCGGCCAGCGCGTCGGCCCCGAGCCCGCACCCGAGGTCGGCCAGGATGCGCACGCCGGCCGCGTACAACCGGGCGGCCCGACGGTCGGCGACCACCCGGCGGGTGGCCTGCTCCAGGCCGGGACGGGTGAGGAACATCCCAGCGGCGGCCGAGCCGAACTTGCCCACCGCCCGGTGGCGCAGCTCGGCCTGGGTCAGTGCCGCGGCGGCCAACGTCGGCGGCACGCCGGTCGCGCGCAGCGCCGACGCCGCGACCAGTGGATCACCGCCGGCCAGGTCGGCCGCCGCCGTGAGCGCGGCCGACCCCTCAGGGGTACGCAGCGCCGCCAGCTGATCGAGATCCACCCGGCCATTGTCCCGGCCGACCCGGAAATCCTGGCTGGCGGGGCGCGACTCGCTGGCACTCTCCTTGACGGAGTGCTAGCCACGGAATAACCTGCGATTAGCACTCTCACCCTGAGGGTGCCAGCTTCCGGGTCTCGCGACCCGGGTGCGCACGCCAGGCGGACCGGCACCCGCGACGACGGCACCGCCCGGTGGCATGAGGCAGATTGACGCTGGTCAGCCCCGCTGGCCAGCAACGAAACCAGTACCCCAGGAGGGTATGCCCGTGACTACCGCGACCAAGGTTGCGATCAAGCCGCTCGAGGACCGCATCGTGGTCCAGGCGAACGAGGCTGAGACCACCACGGCGTCGGGCATCGTGATCCCCGACACCGCCAAGGAGAAGCCGCAGGAGGGCACCGTCCTCGCTGTGGGCCCGGGGCGCGTCGACGACAACGGCAACCGGGTTCCGGTTGACGTGCAGGTCGGCGACACCGTCCTCTACTCGAAGTACGGCGGCACCGAGGTCAAGTACGCCGGCGAGGAGTACCTGGTGCTCTCCGCCCGCGACGTCCTCGCGGTCATCGAGAAGTAAGCAACCGATCAGTGCCACTGCCCCGGTCCGGCTCGCCGGGCCGGGGCAATGGCGCTTCGAAGGGACATTAATGGCGAAGATCCTGAGCTTCTCGGACGACGCCCGGCACCTGCTGGAGCACGGTGTCAACGCCCTCGCGGACGCGGTCAAGGTCACCCTCGGCCCGCGCGGGCGCAACGTCGTCCTGGACAAGAAATTCGGTGCGCCGACGATCACCAACGATGGTGTGACCATCGCCAAGGAGATCGAGCTCACCAACCCGTACGAGAACCTTGGCGCGCAGCTGGTCAAGGAGGTGGCGACCAAGACCAACGACGTCGCCGGCGACGGGACCACCACCGCGACCGTGCTGGCCCAGGCGATGGTTCGCGAGGGTCTGCGCAACGTGACCGCCGGGACCAACCCGGCCGGCCTCAAGCGGGGCATCGACGCGGCGGCCACCAAGGTCTCCGAGGCGTTGCTCGGCCGTGCCGCCGAGGTCACCAGCAAGGAGTCGATCGCGAACGTGGCGACGATCTCCGCGCAGGACTCCACGATCGGCGATCTGATCGCCGAGGCGATGGAGCGCGTCGGCCGCGACGGTGTCATCACCGTCGAGGAAGGCTCGATGCTCACCACCGAACTGGACGTGACCGAGGGTCTCCAGTTCGACAAGGGCTTCATCTCGCCGAACTTCGTCACCGACCTGGAGGGTCAGGAGTCCGTCCTTGAGGACGCGTACATCCTGGTCACCACCCAGAAGATCTCGGCGATCGAGGAGCTGCTGCCGCTGCTGGAGAAGGTCCTGCAGAACAGCAAGCCCCTGCTGATCATCGCCGAGGACGTGGACGGCCAGGCGCTCTCCACCCTGGTGGTCAACTCGCTGCGCAAGACCCTCAAGGTCTGCGCGGTCAAGGCCCCGGGCTTCGGTGACCGACGCAAGGCAATGCTCCAGGACATCGCGATCTCCACGGGCGCCGAGCTGGTCGCCCCGGAGCTGGGCTACAAGATCGACCAGGTCGGCCTGGAGGTGCTCGGCACCGCTCGGCGCGTCGTGGTCGACAAGGAGAACACCACGATCGTCGACGGCGGCGGCCAGAAGGCCGACGTTGCCGACCGGGTCTCCCAGATCCGCAAGGAGATCGAGGCCTCCGACTCCGAATGGGACCGGGAGAAGCTGGCCGAGCGGCTGGCGAAGCTCTCCGGTGGCATCGCCGTCATCAAGGCTGGCGCGGCCACCGAGGTCGAGATGAAGGAGCGCAAGCACCGCATCGAGGACGCCATCGCGGCGACCAAGGCTGCGGTCGAGGAGGGCACCGTGCCCGGCGGCGGCGCCGCCCTGGTGCAGATCCGCTCGGTGCTCGACGATGACCTGGGCTTCACCGGTGACGAGAAGGTCGGCGTCTCGGTCGTGCGCAAGGCGCTCGTCGAGCCGCTGCGCTGGATCGCGCAGAACGCCGGTCACGACGGCTACGTCGTGACGCAGAAGGTCGCCGACCTCGACTGGGGCAACGGCCTCGACGCCGCCAAGGGCGAGTACGTCGACCTGGTCAAGGCCGGCATCATCGACCCGGTGAAGGTGACCCGCAACGCGGTCACCAACGCCGCCTCGATCGCCGGTCTGCTGCTCACCACGGAGAGCCTCGTGGTGGAGAAGCCGGAGCAGGCCGAGCCGGCCGCCGGCGGCGGGCACGGCCACGGTCACGGGCACCAGCACGGCCCGGGCTTCTGATCCGGTAGCGACACCCGTTCCGGGGCGCACCGCCGTACGGCGGTGCGCCCCGGCTCGTTCTTGCGGACTGGTAGGTCATTACCGAACGCTGACGTTGTTGGCGACCGGCCGAGATGATCGCGCACACTGGGCCGATGAGCACCACGTCACGGCGGTACGCCGCGTTGGCCGGAATCACCGCCGCCGCCGTCGCGATCGGGATCGCCGAACCGGTCGCGGTGTTGACCGGTCCCCGGTCGGCGCCCCTGGTCGCGGTCGGCGGTGTCATCGTCGACGCCGTCCCCGAGTCGCTGAAGCAACTCGCCATCGACCTCTTCGGCACCGCCGACAAGATCGCGCTGCTGGTCGGCACGGCCGTGTTGTTGGGAGGCTTCGCCGCGCTCTTCGGCGTACTGGCGGTCCGCCGGTTGGCACTCGGCCTGGCCGGCATTGCCGCGTTCGGCGCCATCGGCGTGGCCGCCGCGTTGACCCGCTCCGGCGCCGACCTCGCCGACGCACTGCCGTCCCTGGTCGGTGCCGGTCTCGGCGCCCTGGTGCTCTGGCTGTTCATCGGCGGACCGTTCGAGCTGGACCCCTGGACCTGGTCACCACCCACGCCGCCCGCTGGCCGGGTGTCGTCCGCTGGTTCTGCGTTACCGGGTGGCCCGGTGTCGCCTGGCGAATCGGTGCCGGTGTCCCCGGCGGGGCCGGTGCCGGTGACTCCCGCCGGGCCGACGGCGGCGGTCGAACCGGTCGGGCCTGCCGAAGTGGACCCGGAGTCGCGGCGGCGTTTCCTCACCGGCAGCGGGGTGCTGCTCGGTACGGCCGTGGTGGCCGGTCTCGGTGGGCGCTGGCTGGCGGGGCGGCGCGGCGTGTCCGCAGCCCGCGACGCGATCCGCCTGCCCGCGCCGGTAGCCCCCGCACCGGCCGTGCCGGCGGGCGCGGACCTCTCGCTGACGCAGCTCGCGCCGTACGTCACCCCGAACTTCGGTTTCTACCGGATCGACACCGCGCTGGTGGTGCCCCAGGTCGACCCGGACACCTGGCGGCTGCGGATCCACGGACGGGTCGGTAGGGAGCGCACCTACAGCTACGCGGATCTGCTGGCGCGACCGCTGGTCGAGCGGTACGTGACGCTGGCCTGCGTCTCCAACGAGGTGGGCGGGGACCTGATCGGCAATGCCCTGTGGCTCGGCGTACCCCTGCGGGAACTGCTGGACGAGGTCGAGCCGGACGACGACGCCGACCAGGTCGTCGGCCGGTCGGTCGATGGCTGGACCTGCGGCACCCCCACCGCCGCGCTGCGCGACGGACGGGACGCGCTGCTGGCCGTCGGGATGAACGGCGAGCCGCTGCCGGTCGAGCACGGCTTCCCGGTCCGAGTGGTGGTGCCGGGCCTCTACGGCTACGTGTCGGCCTGCAAATGGGTGACCGAACTGGAGCTGACCCGGTTCGCCGACTTCGACGCGTACTGGGTGCCGCGCGGCTGGTCCCCCCAGGGGCCGATCAAGACCCAGTCCCGGATCGACACGCCCCGGGGGCGTAACCGGCTGACCGCCGGCCCGGTAACCGTGGCCGGGGTGGCCTGGGCGCAGCACCGGGGCATCCGCCGAGTCGAGGCACGCGTCGACGACGGCCCGTGGCAGGAAGCCGCGCTGGCCCCGACCGTGTCGGTCGACACCTGGGTGCAGTGGTCCTGGCGCTGGGACGCCACCCCGGGCGAGCACCGGCTCCAGGTCCGCGCGACCGACGCGACAGGTGAAACCCAAACCGAACGTACCCAGGACGTCGTCCCGGACGGCGCCACCGGCTGGCACACGATCACCGTCACCGTCCGCTGATCCACGCCATGGCGTCGCCGCCCGGGCTGGGTCCGTGACGAGTGCCCGCGACGTGCTCTGCGCGTTGATGGGCTGTGCAGGCGACCTGCCTTGCGGTGCTGGTGGGCTGTGCTCGCCACGTGCTCCGCAGTCGGCGGGCGGTGTTTGTGGCCGGCTCTGCGGGTGGACGGGCGCTGTCCGCGATCTGGTCCGCGGGTGGGCGGGCTGGTCCGCGGGTGGGCGGGCGTGTCCGCGACCTGCCTTGCGGGTGGGCGGGCAGTGTCCGTGACCTGCCTTGCTGGTTCCCGCGACTCGCCTTTGGGTCGGCGGGCCGGCCGGTTGACCGGTTGATCGGTGGTACCCCAGACCGTGCATGCAGATCTTGGACACTTTCCGTTAGCGCCGGACGGAAAGTGTCCAAGATCTGCGGACTCAGAGCGCAGAAATGCCGCTGGCCGGCACCCCGGGTGGGGGTGCCGGCCAGCGGTCGGTGTCGTGCCGTGGTCTTGCCGTGCGGTGCGGTGCTGCGGCAGTGCTGTGGTGTGGGTCAGCTGTTCCAGTGCTGGGCGACCAGGTCGGTGGCCTGCTGCTCCCACTGGGCGTAGGCGTCCGGGTA
>NZ_FMCR01000007.1:449235-450648 GCF_900091575.1 Micromonospora saelicesensis | reverse complement strand
ATCCCACCCACTTTGTGGGGTAAGGCCCCCAGCTAGACGACTGGGTTGATAGGCCGGAAATGTAAGCCCGGTAACGGGTTCAGTTGACCGGTACTAATAGGCCGAGGACTTGACTACTAAGCTGCTACGCGTCCACTGTGCAACTCTGAACAAGCGAACACCCGTGTTTTTTTGCCGGGGTTGTTTGATATGTTCATAGAGTTACGGCGGTCATGGCGGAGGGGAAACGCCCGGTTACATTCCGAACCCGGAAGCTAAGCCCTCCAGCGCCGATGGTACTGCACTCGTGAGGGTGTGGGAGAGTAGGACGCCGCCGGACAATCTTCCAGTCGAGGGCCGCCCCATCCGGGTCGGCCCTCGACTGCGTAGCGCCATTGGTGGCGCAATCAGGAAGGATGTACCTGTGAGTTCAGGACCGCAGGGCGGAGACCGTCCCCGTCGTTACGAAGACCGTACTGACGGTGCGGGCGGAAGCGACCGCGGCCCGCGCCGCGATGACCAAGGCCGGCCCCCGTATCGGGGAGACCGTGACAGCGGCGGCGCCCGAGGCGGATACGCCGGCGGCCGCGACTCTGGCTCCCGTGGTGGTGACCGGGACAGCTCGCGCTCCAGCGCCCCCCGCGAGGGCGGCTACCGCGGCGGCGACCGCCGCGAGGGTGGTTTCCGCGGCGGCGACCGCGACGGCTCGCGTTCCAGCGCTCCGCGCGAGGGCGGCTACCGCAGCGGCGACCGTGATGGTTCACGCTCCGGCGCTCCGCGTGAGGGCGGTTTCCGGTCCGGCGCTCCCCGTGAGGGTGGTTTCCGCGGCGGTGACCGCGACAGTTCGCGTTCCAGCGCTCCGCGTGAAGGTGGCTACCGTGGCGGCGACCGCGACGGTGGTTTCCGTGGCGGCGATCGCCGTGAGGGTGGTTTCCGCGGCGGTGACCGTGATGGTTCGCGCTCGGGCGCTCCCCGTGAGGGTGGCTTCCGCGGTGGCGACCGGGACGGTTCGCGTTCCAGCGCTCCCCGCGAGGGTGGCTACCGTGGTGGTGACCGTCGTGAGGGCGGCTACCAGGGCGGCGACCGCACTCGCTCCGGCCCGCCGCGCGAGGGCGGCTTCCGTGGCGGTGACCGTGAGGGTGGTTTCCGGGGCGGGGACCGCCGCGAAGGTGGTTTCCGGGGTGGCGACCGTGATGGCTCGCGTTCCGGCGCTCCGCGTGAGGGTGGCTTCCGCGGTGGTGACCGCGACGGTGGTTTCCGGGGCGGCGACCGCCGCGAAGGTGGTTTCCGGGGTGGCGACCGTGATGGCTCGCGTTCCGGCGCTCCGCGTGAGGGCGGCTTCCGCGGTGGCGACCGGGACGGTTCGCGTTCCAGCGCTCCGCGTGAGGGTGGTTTCCGCGGTGGTGACCGCGAGGGTGGTTTCCGTGGTGGTGA
>NZ_FMCR01000007.1:0-448700 GCF_900091575.1 Micromonospora saelicesensis | reverse complement strand
CCCCGTGAGGGTGGCTTCCGGGGCGGCGACCGGGACGGTTCGCGCTCGGGCGCTCCCCGTGAGGGTGGCTTCCGGGGCGGCGACCGTCGCGAAGGTGGTTTCCGGGGCGGGGACCGTGATGGCTCGCGCTCGGGCGCCCCGCGTGAGGGTGGTTTCCGTGGCGGTGACCGCGAGGGCGGTTACCGGGGCGGAGAGCGTACCGGGGGTTTCCGGTCCGACGAGCGGCCGCGCCGCGACGGGGAGTTCCGTCGCGATGACCGCACGGGTGGCTCCGAGTCGTCCGAGGGTGGGCGTAGCTCGGCCCCGGCGCTGCCGGACGACATTGTCGCGACCGACCTCGACAAGGACGTCCGCGCTGAGTTGCTCTCGCTGAACAAGCCGGTCGCCGAGACGGTGGCCCGGCACCTGGTCGCCACCGGGCAGCTGATCGACGAGGACCCGGCCGAGGCGTTGGCGCACGCGCTGGCCGCCCGGCGGCTCGCGTCGCGCATCTCCGCTGTCCGTGAGGCGGTCGGCCTGGCCGCGTACCGCGCGGGGGAGTGGCAGTCGGCGATCGCCGAGCTGCGCACGTACCACCGGATGAGCGGATTGCAGAGCCACCTGGCCGTGCTCGCGGACTGCGAGCGGGCTCTCGGCCGGCCGGAGCGGGCCATTGACCTGTTCCGTGGCGCGGACCGGGAGAAGCTGGACCAGGCCGTGGCGATCGAACTGCTGATCGTCGCCGCCGGCGCGCGGGGTGACCTCGGGCAGAAGGACGCCGCGGTCGCGATGCTCCAGGTTCCGGACCTCACCAACGAGGCCACCGTGCCGTGGACGGCCCGGCTGCGGTACGCGTACGCCGACGCGCTGCTCGCTGTGGGCCGGCGCGAGGAGGCCCGCGAATGGTTCTCCCGCGCTGCCGACGTGGACACCGAGGGCGAGACCGACGCCGCCGAGCGGCTGCTCGAACTCGACGGCGTGGTCATCGAGGGTGACGAAGAGGACGAGGCCGCCGAGGAGATCGCCGCAGGCCCGGGCGCTCCCGGCGCGGTGCCGGCCCGACCCGACGCCGACCTGGCCGGCGAGGCGAACGACGACGACGATGACGACGACGACGACGATGACGACGACGACGACATCGACGACGACGATGACGACGACGACGACGACGATGACGACGTCGACGACGACGACGACGATGACGATCACGACGACATCGACGACGACGACGATGACGACGAGGACTTCGACGACGACGAGGAGGACGACGCTGTCGGCCGCCCCGCTGACGACGAAGGCTTCGACGACGAGGACGAGGACCGTCACCCCACCGAGAGCGGCAACGCCGACGCGGCCACCACTGGCGACAGCGGCGTGACGGACGGGGACGCGGCGAACGGGGACGCGGCGAACGCCGACGGGACCGTGCCGGCCCGGGACGACGAGTCGGGGTCGGCGCAGCGGTGAGCGCGGGCGTGGGGGAGCGGCTGGTCGACGGGTACACCCTGGTCGTCTTCGACCTGGACGGCGTGATCTACCTGATCGACCGGCCGATCCCCGGCGCCGTCGAGACGGTGGCCCGGCTGCACGCCGAGGGACGGGCGGTGGCGTACGCCACCAACAACGCGTCCCGCCGGTCCAGTGAGGTCGCCGACCTGCTGACCGGGATGGGCGTGCCGGCCCGGCCGGAGGAGGTCCTCACCTCCGCGGCCGCCTCGGCCGAGTTGTTGCGCGACCGGCTGCCCGCCGGCGCGTCGGTGCTGGTGGTCGGCGCGGAGGCGCTGCGCGCGGAGCTGCGCGCGGTTGGTCTGAACCCGGTCACCCAGGCCGATGAGAAGCCGGCCGCGGTGGTGCAGGGGTACGGCCCGCAGGTCGGCTGGGCCGAGTTGGCTGAAGCGTCGGTGGCGGTGCGGGCGGGTGCGATCTGGATCGCCACCAACACCGATCGGACCCTGCCCAGTGGGCGGGGACCACTGCCCGGCAATGGTTCGCTGGTCGCCGTGCTGCGTACGGCGCTGGAGCGGGACCCCGACGTGGTGGTCGGCAAGCCGGAGCCGGCGCTGTTCGAGACCGCCGCCAAGCGCAGCGGCGGTGGGCGGAGCCTGGTGGTGGGTGACCGGCTGGACACCGACATCGAGGGCGCCCGCCGGGCCGGGCTGGACAGCCTGCTCGTGCTCACCGGCGTCAGCGGCGTACCGGAGCTGCTGGCCGCCGAGCCGCGGCGACGTCCCACGTACGTCGCGAAAGACCTGGCGGGGCTCTTCGACCCGGCTGCCGCCGTGCGGGTCCCGGGCCCGGCGGACGCCGGCGGCTGGTCCGTGACCGACCGCGACGGCACGCTGGAGCTGACCGGGGCCGGTCAGCCCCTGGACGCCCTGGCGGCGCTCTGCGGGGTGGCCTGGTCGGCGTCGGTGCCGGCGCTGCCGAAGATCCGTCCGGTGGGCCCGGACGCGGTCCACGCGGTGGAGAGTTTCGGTCTGACCGCGGCGGCGTGAGCCGGGCGGCCGTCAGAGCAGCTTGCGCAGCTTGAGCAGGTCGAACGGGTTGGCCTTGATCGACACCCGGCGGGAGGTCACCGCGCTGGTGACGTCCAGGTCGCCCCGGACCAGGGCGAGCAGGTCGTCGCTGGACGTGCTCAGCGCGATCTTGGCCTTGGGGTCGTCGCCGTCGGTCAGCTCGACCAGTCGGCCGCCGGTGATCCGGCCATGGAACGCGGTGTCCAGGTCGGTGATCCGGCAGGCCAGCGTCCGGTCCAGGTCGATCCGTTCGCGTACCGTCTCGGCGTTGCGATCCAACCGGGCGGCCAGCTCCTGCAACGCCTGCCGGCACTCGTCCACGCTGGCCACATCTCCCCCTTGTGATCGCCACGCCGTCCTCGGCACCGTACCGCACGGGTCGGTCCGGGGTGCCCGGTAGCGTGACACCTGCACACCCCCGCCCCGTGGAAGGACTCAGGCATGCAGGACGCGTGGCGCGCCTACCTCGAGCTGGCCATGGGCCTTGCGGAGGCGCCCCGGAAGAAGGCCCAGGACGTGGCACGTCGCCTCGTCGGCTCCGGCGGCGCAACCGCCGCCCAACTCCAGGCCCTCGGCGAGGAACTGGTCACCACCGGCGCCGCCAACCGGGAGGCGCTGACCAAGCTGGTCCGCTTCGAGGTCGACCGGGCCCTCGGCGCGGTCGGTCTGGCCACCGCCGACGAGGTGGCCGAGCTGACCCGGCGGGTGCACGACCTGGAACGGCAGTTGCGGGAGGCGCGGTCCACCGAGCCGGCCGACGCGCCGAACGCCGGCCCAACGCCACAACCCGACCCGACCGTCGCCGCGCGGCCCGGCACCGGTCTCGTGCCGTCCGACGGCTCGGCCGGTGCCCCGGTCTCCGCGCCGGTGGCGAAGAAGGCCGTCGCGAAGAAGGCGGTCGCCAAGAAGGCCATCGCCAAGAAGCCGCCGGCGACGATCAGCCGGACGGCCGACGAGGACGTGCCGACGCCGGCCGTGATGCCCGCCAAGAAGGCGGCGGTTCGCCGGCAGCGGCCGGACGACGCCGAATGACCCGGCCCGGTCCACCGCCCGGCGGCTCGTTCTCGGCCCGGCCCGGCCCGCCGGCTGGCGGGTCCTTCTCGGCCCGGCCCGGCCCGCCGGCTGGCGGGTCCTTCTCGGCCCGGCCCGGTCCGCCGGCTGGTGGCTCGTTCCCGGCCCGGCCCGGTCCGCCGGTGGGTGCCCGCCCCGGGCCGCCGCCGGATCTCGGGGACGACGAGGCGCGGCACCCGGCGGTGGACGCCGCCGTGCGGGCCATCGCCAACGCGGCGACGCTCGCTCCCGCCGACCAGATCGCCCAGTACGAGGCGGCCTACGAGACGCTGCGGGAAACCCTCGCCACCATCGACCAGACCTGAGCGGGACGACCAGGCCTGAGCAGACCGGAGAACCACCCATGGCACGTCGTAACCGGCTGGACGCCGAACTCGTCCGCCGCGGTCTGGCCCGCTCCCGTGAGCAGGCCGCCGCGTTGGTGGAGGCCGGCCGGGTCCAACTGCGGGGCGTGGTCGCCCGCAAGGCGGCCGCGATGGTCGACCCCGCCGACCCGCTCCTGGTGACCGGTGCGGACCCCGCTGAGGAGTACGTCTCCCGAGGCGGGCACAAGCTCGCCGGCGCGCTGGCCGCGTTCGCCCCCGGTGGGCTGCACGTGGCCGGGCGGCGTTGCCTGGACGCGGGAGCGTCGACCGGTGGGTTCACCGACGTGCTGCTGCGCGCCGACGCGGCCGAGGTGGTGGCCGTGGACGTCGGCTACGGGCAGCTCGCCTGGCCGCTGCGTACCAACGAGCGGGTCCGCGTCCTGGAGCGCACGAATGTCCGTACCCTCGATGCTGACGCGATCGGCGGCCCGGTCGACCTCACGGTGGCCGACCTGTCGTTCATCTCGCTGCGACTGGTGTTGCCGGCGCTGGCCGGCTGCACCCGCGACGACGGTGACCTGGCACTGATGGTCAAGCCGCAGTTCGAGGTCGGCAAGGACCGGGTCGGCGCCGGCGGTGTGGTCCGCGATCCGGAGCTGCGCGCCGAAGCGGTGCTGGACGTGGCCGCGGCGGCCGCGAGGCTCGGCCTCGGACTGGCCGACGTGGCGGCCAGCCCGCTGCCCGGGCCGAGCGGCAACGTGGAGTTCTTCGTATGGTTGCGCCGGGGCGCACCAGCGGCCGACCCGGAGCGGGTGCGGGCCGTGGTGGCGGCCGGGCCGGACGGCTCGACGACGGCCGGCGGGGTGCCGGACGTGGCGGCGGAGGAGGTCGCAGGGTGAACGCGCGCAGTGAGGGAGCCGCAACGGGTCGCGCGGTGACACGCGGCCGTGCCGAGGCGACGGCGACGGTGGCGCGACGCCGCCCGGTCCGGCGTGGGCGGGCGGCCCGATGAGCCGGACCGCTCTGCTGGTGACCCACACCGGCCGTCGGCGCAGCACGGAGCACGCCCGGTCGGTCGCCGCCGACCTGATCGACGCCGGTTTCGAGGTACGGGTGGTCGCCGACGAGGCCGACGACCTCGACCTGCCCGGCGTGGTGCCGGTCGCCGGCCCGCAGGCCGCCGAGGGCGCCGAGATCGTCTTCGCGCTCGGTGGGGACGGCACGTTCCTGCGCGCCGCCGAGCTGGCCCGGCCCGCGAAGGCGCCGCTGCTCGGCATCAACCTCGGCAAGGTGGGCTTCCTGGCGGAGGCGGAGATCGACGACCTTGACACGGCTGTCCGGGACGTCGTCGGCCGCAACTACACGGTCGACGAGCGGCTGACCCTGGACGTCACGGCCGAGTTCGATGGTGGGCCGACCATCGAGTCCTGGGCGCTCAACGAGATCAGCATCGAGAAGGGCGAGCGGGCCCAGATGCTGGAGCTGCTCGTCGACGTGGACGGCCGCCCGCTGTCGCGTTACGGCTGCGACGGTGTCGTCTGCGCCACCCCCACCGGCTCCACCGCGTACGCGTTCTCCGGTGGCGGCCCGGTGGTGTGGCCGGAGGTGGAGGCGCTGCTGCTGGTGCCGATCAGCGCGCACGCGTTGTTCAGCCGCCCGTTGGTCACGGCCCCGACGTCCACCTTCGTGATCACCGTCGACCCGTTCACCACCCTCGCTGTGCTCTCCTGCGACGGCCGGCGCGTCTACGACCTGCCACCCGGCGCGCGGGTGACGGTGCGTCGGGGCGCCCTGCCGGTACGCATCGTGCGGCTGCGTCCCCGCCCGTTCACCGACCGGCTGGTGGCCAAGTTCGGCCTTCCCGTGCACGGTTGGCGTGGCAGCCGCCGGTGACCGTGGCGAACACGGTCGGTGGATGTCAGTTGTCCACCTGACGACATGTCGCCGCTGCGGCGGCGGGCGACTAGTGACCTGGTGACACGCTCCGACGCAGACTCCGATCGGCCCTCATCTACGGATGGCGGCCTGGAGGAGTAGAGGAGTCCATCGCATGCACTGGTCCCCACGCTGGCTAGCCGTCGGCGCGGTCGGCGCGTTGGTGGTCGGCGTCGCCGCACCGGCGTCCGCCGACCCGCCCGCCCGGCCCACCGGCCCGACGTCGGGCACGCCCGCCCAGCACGCACCCGTCCGCATCACCCTGATCACCGGCGACCAGGTCGAGCTCGCGCCCGCGGCGCCGGGCCGGGTCGCCGCCACTGTCCGCCCGGGACCCGGGCGCGAGCGCGTCATCTTCCAGACCCTGGAGGTCGACGGCCGGCTGCGGGTGCTGCCCAGCGACGCCCTGCCCTACGTTTCGAGCGGGGTCCTCGACGCCAACCTGTTCGACGTGCAGGAGTTGGCCGCCGACGGATACGGCGACGCCGCGCAGGGCGCGTTGCCACTGATCGTGCGCTACCAGGAGCAGGCGGCCGGGCGGGTCAAGCCGCTTGCCGGTGCCACCGACGCCCGGCCGCTGGAGAGCATCAACGGCGCGGCGCTGCGGGTCGGCAAGGGCGCCCTCGGCAACCTGTGGACCACGCTCGCCGGTACGCCGGCCAGCCGGACCACGACTGCCGCCGCGCCCCGGCTGGGTGCTGGCATCGCCCGTATCTGGCTGGACGGGCGAGTCCGTCCGGCGCTGGAGCACTCCGTGCCGCAGATCGGCGCCCCGACGGCCTGGGCGGCCGGGCGGGACGGTGCCGGCGTGAAGGTGGCGGTGCTCGACACCGGCGTCGACGCCACCCACCCCGACCTGGCCGGTCGGATCGCCGAGGCGCAGGACTTCTCCGGCAGCGGCAGCGCCCGCGACGGGCACGGCCACGGCACCCACGTGGCCGCGACCATCGCCGGCAGCGGTGCGGCGTCCGACGGGTTGCGCAAGGGCGTCGCCCCGGGTGCGCAGTTGCTGGTCGGCAAGGTGCTCGACGACGGTGGCTCCGGCTACAGCTCGTCCATCATCGCGGGCATGGAGTGGGCCGCCCACTCCGGCGCGAAGGTGGTCAGCATGAGCCTCGGTGGCGACCCCACCGACGGCACCGACCCGATGAGCCAGGCGGTGAACGACCTGACCGCTGAGACCGGCGCGCTGTTCGTGGTCGCCGCCGGCAACTCGGGCGCCGCGCGTACCGTCGGCGCGCCCGGCGCGGCCGCGGCGGCGCTCACCGTCGGCGCCGTCGACCGTGCCGACAACCTGGCGGAGTTCTCCAGCCGGGGCCCGCGCCTCGGCGACAACGGCCTCAAGCCCGAGATCACCGCGCCGGGCGTCGGCATCGTCGCCGCCCGGGCCGCCGGCACCACCATGGGTACGCCGGTGGACGACGCGTACACGACCGCGTCCGGCACCTCGATGGCCACTCCGCACGTGGCCGGAGCGGCGGCGATCCTCGCCCAGGAACACCCGGACTGGGCCGCCGCGAAGCTCAAGGACGCGCTGGTCAGCACCACGAAGGCGAACCCGGCGCTGACCGTCTTCGAGCAGGGTGGCGGTCGGGTCGACGTGGCGCGGGCGCTCGGTCAGCAGGTGTACGCCTCGGCCACCGCGGACTTCGGCCGGATCTCCACCGGCGGTGCGGCGGTCGAGCGGACCGTGACGTACACCAACGGCACGAAGACCGCGCAGACCCTGCGACCGGCCCTGGAACTGCGCAACCTGGACACCGGCGTGGCCGAGCCCGACGGGGTCACCGTGACCTCCGGCGAGGTGACAGTCCCGGCGGGCGGCAGCGTGGCCGTGCCGCTGCGCGCCGACCCGGCGAAGCTGGGCCGGGGCCCGCATGGTGGCTGGCTGGTGGCGACGGGCGCGGACGGCGTGGCGGTACGGACCCCGGTCGGGCTCACCGTCAGCGGTCCCGTGCACCACCTCACCATCAAGCTGCTGGACCGGCAGGGTCAGCCGGGCCTCTCGCCGGGGTTGACCGTCTTCGGTGAGCAGCCCGAGTCGGACTTCTGGGGCATGTGGGGTGGCGAGGGCACCCTGGAGGTCGAGGAGGGCACGTACGTGCTGACCGCGCTGATGACGCACGGCGTCCCCCTGGACGAGCAGATGACCCAGATCATCGAGCCGGAGGTGACAGTCGACCGGGACCTGACAGTGGTGCTCGACGCGCGCAAGGGCACGCCGGTGCGGATCGAGACGCCGAAGCCCAGCGAGCAGCGGGCCACGCTCAGCTACTACGTGCACCGGGTGCTGGGCAATGGCCGGCAGATCGACCACGGCGTGATGGCCTACAGCACCGTTCAGCAGGTCAACGTCACGCCGACCCGCCAGGTGCGCCAGGGCGAGTTCGAGTTCGCCTCGCGGTGGCAGCTCGTCGCGCCCATGGTGGACGCGACGATCAGCGGGGTGTCCGGTCCGTCGGACATCAACCTGCTGGGCACGTCGCCGGCGCCGACCGGTCGGCGGAAGCTGCCGCTGGTCTGGGCCGGCACCGGCACCCCCGCCGATCTGGCCCGGGTGCGGGGCACCGCCGTGCTGCTCGGCGCCGACCCGAACCGCTCGGAGGAGGAGCAGGTGGCCGCCGCCGCGGCAGCCGGCGCCGCCGCGGTGCTGATCGTCCGGCCGGAGGACCAGAGCGCGTGGACGGTCTGGCGGCCCACCGGAGAGCGGCTGCCGATCCCGTCGATGGTGGTCGCGTACGACGACGGGCAGCGGCTGATCGCGGCGGCGCGCAAGGGTCGGGCGACGCTGGACCTGACGCTGACCGTGGACAGCCCGTACCTGTACGACGTGTGGCAGGTGTCGAAGGGTCGGGTGCCGGAGCGTGTCGTGCACACGGTGACCGCCAGGAACACCGCCGAGGTGACAGCGAGCTACGGCGACATGGGTGCGGGCTGGGCCACCGAGGAGCGGTTCGGCTGGCGTCCGTGGCAGGAGTACGCCTGGAACGACGACCAGCGCATGGTCCGCAACGGCACCACCCGGCAGGAGTTCGTCAGCGCCGGGGACTCCTGGTGGCAGCAACGGGTGCTGCACAAGGAGATGTTCATGCAGTGGGGGCAGTTGGCCGGTGGCCTGACCCAGCAGCCCCGGCGTTACGCCGCCGACGACCGGGTGACCGAGACCTGGCACGCGCCGGTGCTCCGTCCGGCCGTCCCGGCCAGCGGGGCGCCGGTGCCCACCCGCACCGGTGACAACCTGGAGTTGCGGGTGCCCGAGTTCGTCGACGCGCAGGGGCACTACAGCGTGGCCGGCGAGAGCGAGGAGTCGGACATTGTCACGGCGCGGGTCAGCCGCAACGGGCAGCAGATCGCGGACCTCTCCGAGGGCTGGGCGTCGGTGCCCACGACCGCCGGGGCCGCCCGTTACCGCCTGGATGTGACCACCCAGCGGTCCTCGGCCGAGTGGCGTTACGGCACGCGGACCGACACGGCCTGGGAGTTCACCTCGGCCCGACCGGCGGGCGACGCCGCCAAGGCGTTGTCGCTGCTGCAGGTGGACTACCGGGTGCCGGCCGACCTGGGCGGCACGGTACGTGGCAACCGGCCGCACCAGCTGGGGTTGACCCTGCGGCAGCCGGCCGGGGTGCCGGCGCCGACCGGTGCCAGTGTCCGGGTGCAGGTCTCCTTCGACGGGGGCGTCACCTGGCGCAACGCGCCGACCACGGGGTCGGGCACCCGGTACACCGCGACCGTGCCGGCGGGGCGCGGAACGGTGTCGCTGCGGGTGCACGCCGCCGACCGGGCCGGGAACACCGTCGACCAGACGGTGCTCCAGGCGTACGGGCTGCGCTGATCGGGCGGGGCGGGGCGGCCTGGCCGTCCCGCCCTGCCGGTCGAGGGTCCGCCGTCGGTCGACGGCGGACCCTTCGCGTCAGAGCCAGCCGCGTCGGGCCACCTGGAACGCCAACCCGGGCCGGGTGTCCACGCCGGCGGCGGCCATCAGGTCGGCGATCCGCCGTTGCACGGTTCGTCGGCTCACCCCGAGCTGGGAGGCGATGGACTTGTCCGGTACGCCCGCCACGAACAGCGACAGCAACCGGGCCTCGTCGGCGTCGGGCTGGTACCCGTCGCCCGGCTGGTCGGTGGGCTCCGGCCGTCGAGTCTCGGGGGCCGTGACGGCGAGGGGGTCGTCGAGGCGCAGCCGGGTGGCCACCCGCCAGTGGCTCTCGAAGAGGGCGAGCAGCGCGTCGAGCAGTTGACTGCGGCCGATCACGGCGGCGCTCGGTTCGCCGCCGTCGCGGTCGGGCACCAACGGGCAGATGGCCGTGCGGGCGTCCACGATGGCCAGTCGCACCGGCAGCCGGTCCAGGACGCGGGCCTGCTCCCCGGCGGCGACCCCCTTGGCCAGGTCGGCCAACGCGCCCGGCTCCAGCAGCAGGTCACGTTCGTAGATGGCCCGGTAGCTCACCCCACGGGCCAGCGCGTCGAACTCCTCGACGTTCTCCGGGCCGGCCATGGCCAGGGGATTGGCCCGGCAGAACCAGAGCACCTCGGTACGCGCCGAGTTCTGCAGGTCGCGCAGGCGGTCGCGAAGCACCCGGGCGCCGGTGATCACCTCGACCAGGTGGTCGACGTGGTGTCGGCGCAGCCCGGAGCGGTACTCCTCGGCCAGTTGGGTGACCAGTCGGCGGGCCGACTCCAGGTCCTCCTGACGGCGCAGCAGCGTCCCGCCGAGGGCGACGTCCGGGGCGGTCGGGCGCAGCGGGGCGTCCGGGTCGTTGTCGCTGCGCTGCACGAGGCCCTTGCCGCGTAGTGCCTCGACCTGGGCGACGACCTGCTCACGGGGCCGGTGCAGGCGAGCGGCCAACTCGTCGATGCGGGCCGTGGTGAGCTGGAGCAGGCAGCGGTAGAGCTCCTCCTCAGCCGAGGTCAGGCCGATCACGTCCAACACGGGGCAGAACTGTACGTCGGCCGGGTACGAGCCGTACCCGGGCCCGTCGGCTGGTCAAGTGTCGGGCCTCGCGTCTACTGTCGGTGGCTGTGCTGGAAGAGCTGCGCATCACCGGACTGGGCGTCATCGAAGACACCACGCTGCCGTTGACCGGCGGCATGAACGTCATCACCGGCGAGACCGGTGCGGGCAAGACGATGGTGGTCACCGGCCTTGGCCTGCTCTTCGGCGGCCGGGCCGACGCGGGGCGGGTCCGCGCCCAACCCGGCCGTGCGGTGGTGGAGGGGCGGCTGCGGCTGCACGGGCGGGTCGCCGACGCCGTGCACGCGCGGATCATCGAGGCTGGCGGCGAGCCCGACGAGGACGGCTCGGTGCTGCTGAGCCGCACGGTGACGGTGGAGGGGCGCTCGCGCGCCCACGTCGGCGGTCGGAGCATGCCGGTGTCGATGCTCGGTGAGGTCGGCGAGCAGGCGGTTGCCGTGCACGGCCAGTCCGACCAGCTGCGGCTGCTGCGCCCGGCCGAGCAGCGGGCCGCACTGGACCGGTTCGCCGGCCCCGCGCACGAGAAGCTGCTCGACGCGCTGCGCGAGGCGTACACGGGGTGGCGTCGGGTCGTCGACGACCTGGCCGACCGTCGGCGCAACGCCCGCGAGCGCAACCAGGAGGCCGACCTGCTGCGGTTGGGCCTCGACGAGATCACCCGGGTCGATCCGCAGCCCGGTGAGGACGACGAGCTGAAGACTGAGGCGCAGCGGCTGGAGCACGCCGAGGGCCTGCGGACGGCCGCGCAGATCGCCCAGCAGTGCGTGGCCGGTGGCGCGGAGGCCGCCGAGGAGACGCCGGACGCGGCGGCGCTGCTCGGCACCGCCCGGCGGACCCTGGAGGCGCAGTCCGGCACCGATCCGGCGCTCGGTGAGCTGGCGGCCCGCCTGGAGGAGGCGGCCACCCTGGTCACCGACGTGTCCGCGGAGCTGTCGGCGTACCTGGCGACGCTGGACGCGGACCCGGCCCGGTTGCAGCACGTCTACGAGCGGCGGGCGGCGCTGCGCGCGTTGACCCGCAAGTACGCCGACGACGTCGACGGGGTGATCGCCTGGGCCGATCGGGCGCGCACCCGACTGTCCGACCTGGACATGTCCGACGACGTGCTCGACGAGTTGGAGCGGGAGGGCCAGCGGCTCGCCGTCGAGGTGGCCGACCTGGCCGGGCGGGTGTCCACCTCCCGGCAGGAGGCGGCGGTCCGCTTCGCCGACCAGGTCACCGTCGAGCTGGCCGGGCTGGCGATGCCGCACGCGCGGATCGAGGTGGCGGTGCTGCCCCGTCCGGCCGGGCGTGCCGAGCCGACGCTCGCGGTCAACGGCGTC
This sequence comes from Micromonospora saelicesensis, assembly GCF_900091575.1. Classification (GTDB taxonomy): domain Bacteria; phylum Actinomycetota; class Actinomycetes; order Mycobacteriales; family Micromonosporaceae; genus Micromonospora; species Micromonospora saelicesensis. Next base: position 436,597 of record NZ_FMCR01000007.1, on the reverse strand, counting down.
GAGGTGGGTGTCGCGCCGGACGGTGGTGACGAGGTGGAGCTGCGGTTGCTGGCCCACCCGGGCGCGCCGTCGCTGCCGTTGCAGCGCGGTGCCTCCGGCGGTGAGCTGTCCCGGGTGATGCTCGCCATCGAGGTCGTGTTCGCCGGCTCCGGTGGCCCGCCGACGTTGGTCTTCGACGAGGTCGACGCGGGGGTCGGTGGGCAGGCGGCGGTGGAGATCGGCCGCCGGCTGGCCCGACTTGCCCGCAGTCACCAGGTGCTGGTGGTCACGCACCTGCCGCAGGTGGCCGCGTTCGCCGACCGGCACCTGGTGGTGGCGAAGGACACCGGCGGCGCGGTGACGACCAGTGGGGTGCGGGTGGTGGAGGACACCGAGCGGGCTCGGGAGTTGGCGCGCATGCTGGCGGGTTTGCCCGATTCAGATCTGGGTATCGCCCACGCCGAGGAGCTTTTGGCAGTGGCCGCCAAGGAAAGGCGGTTGTGACCCCGCGTATTGTGAGCGCAAGCACACCGGCTTGTGCCGGTGTGTGCTTCCCTGGGTAGGCGGCCCTGCTCAGGCATGTCGCGACAGAAAAGCCTGCCTCACATGCCAGGATGGTCACGATGCGTCTACCCACGTTGCGCCGGAACCGGAACTCCGAACCGGGCAGAGTCCTCGGCACCGCGCGCCTTGATCGCCGGACGAAACGCCTGGTCGGTCGGCTGCGCCCCGGTGACATCGCGGTCATCGACCACGTCGACCTGGACCGGGTGGCGGCCGACTCGCTCGTCGCCGTCGGCGTCGCGGCGGTGCTCAACGCCAAGCCCTCGGTCTCCGGCCGTTACCCGAACCTCGGCCCGGAGGTGTTGATCGCCGCCGGCATTCCGCTCCTCGACGACCTGGGGGAGGGCGTCTTCGAGCGCATCCGCGAGGGCGACCAGGTGCGCATCGAGGGCAACACGGTCTTCGCCGGTGACGAGCCGGTGGCCCACGGCAGCCTTCAGGACGCCGAGTCGGTCGGCAAGGCGATGGCCGACGCCCGGGAGGGTCTGTCGGTGCAGTTGGAGGCGTTCGCCGCCAACACGATGGACTACCTGCGTCAGGAACGCGACCTGCTGCTCGACGGTGTCGGAGTGCCGGACATCGAGACCCAGATGCAGGGTCGGCACTGCCTGATCGTGGTGCGCGGCTACGACTACAAGGCCGACCTGGACGTGCTGCGCCCGTACATCCGGGAGTTCAAGCCGGTGCTCATCGGCGTCGACGGCGGTGCGGACGCCCTGGTCGAGGCCGGCTACACCCCCGACATGATCATCGGCGACATGGATTCGGTCACCGACGACGTGCTGCGCTGCGGCGCCGAGGTGATCGTGCACGCGTACCCGGACGGGCGTGCGCCCGGTCTGCCCCGGGTCAACGGCCTCGGTGTGCCGGCGATCACCTTCCCGGCTGCGGCGACCAGCGAGGACCTGGCCATGCTGCTCGCCGACGAGAAGGGCGCCTCGCTGCTGGTCGCGGTCGGCACCCACGCCACCCTCGTCGAGTTCCTCGACAAGGGCCGCGGCGGGATGGCCTCGACGTTCCTGACCCGGCTGAAGGTCGGTGGCAAGCTGGTCGACGCCAAGGGGGTAAGCCGGCTCTACCGGCAGAGCATCTCCGGTTCGTCGCTGCTGCTGCTGGTGCTGTCGGCGATCGCGGCGATGGCGTCCGCGGTGGCCGTGTCGACAGTCGGGAAGGCGTACCTGGGCGTGGTCGCCGAGTGGTGGGACAATTTTGTGTTCCAGCTGTACCGGCTCTTTTAGTTCCCGACCGATCAAGAGGCTGCAAGCGTGATCAACTTCCGCTACCACGTGGTGTCCCTCACCGCGGTCTTCCTGGCTCTGGCGATCGGCCTGGTGGTCGGCACAGCCGCCCTCAACGGCCCGGTCGCCGACTCGCTCAAGGAGCAGGTCACCGGGCTGCGTAAGGACAACCAGCAGTGGCGCCAGACGGTCAGCAACATGGAGAAGCAACTCGCGCTGGAAGAGGAGTTCGCCGAGGAGATCTCCCAGGTCGTCCTGCCCGGCACCCTCTCCGGCCGTCGGGTCGTGGTGCTGAGCCTGCCCAACGGGCGTGACCACACCGAGGGCGTGCTCAAGAAGCTCCAGCAGGCCGGGGCCACCATCACCGGTCAGGTCGACCTGCAGGACAAGTTCATCAACCCGGACAACAACTCCAACCTGCTGGAGTTGGCCGTCACCGCCGCCCGCCCGACCGCGCAGACCACCGGCCTGCCGGGTAACGGGCACGGCGTGGAGACGTCCAGCGCGCTGCTGGCCAGCGTCCTGCTGGACCGTGCCCAGGGCGTCGCGCCGGTCAGTGACGCCGACCGGCGGGCGGTGCTCGCCGCCTACAACAACGCCGGTTACCTGACCACCGACAGCAACAAGGTCACCGCCTCGGCGGAGGCGGTCGTCGTGGTCAGCGGTCAGCCGTACGTCGACAAGGACTCCGACAAGCGGGACGAGTCGGTGGTCAAGATCGCCGAGCAGTTCGACCGGACCGGGGCGATCGTGGTGGGCGGCAACGGTTCCGTCGGTGGCAACCTGGTCGGCGTGGTGCGCGGCGACCCGGTGCTCGCGCAGACCATTTCCACGGTCGACAACGCCAACACCGTGCAGGGCCAGGTCGTCACCACCCTCGCCCTGGTGCAGCAACTCACCGAGAAGAAGGCCGGGCAGTACGGCGTCGGCGACAACGCCCCGTCGTTGCTGCCTAGACTGCCCCAGTGAGCGAACGACGTACCCCCGTGTCCGGATCCGACCACGTGGCGCGTGACCGAGCCGGCGAGGTGACGGCGTGAGCGCCCTGGGCCGGCTGCTGATCGCCGGCGCGGGCGCCGCGGCGGCCCGCTACGCGCTGCGTGAGGCGCGTACCTCGCCGGCCGGGCCCGCGTTGGAGCGCACCAACTTCCGTGGCCGCACGGTGAGCCTGGCCGCCGGGCCGGCGCTCGCCGCCGGCGCGGCCGCCGCAGGCGCGTTCGGTGCCACCGGCGGTGCCGCCGGTGGGGCCGCGCTGGTCGCCGGTCTCGGCGCGGGCGGCGTCGGGCTGTACGACGACGTGGTCGGCGCGCGGCCGGAGCAGAAGACGGCCAAGGGCTTCGCCGGGCACCTCGCCGCCCTGCGTGAGGGGCGGGTCACCGCCGGTCTGGTCAAGGTCGTCGGGGTGGGCGCCGCCGGGCTGGGCGCCGCCGCGCTGCTCGCCGCCGACCCCCGGGTCGCCGCGCACCCGCGCCGGCAGCGGCACGGTGCGTTCGGTCGGGGTGTCGACGTGCTGCTCGGCGCCGGCGTGATCGCCGGCACGGCCAACCTGCTCAACCTGCTCGACCTGCGGCCGGGCCGTGCCCTCAAGTCCGGGCTGCTGCTCGCGGCGCCGCTGACCGGCGGCCCGCAGGGCGGCATCGCCGCGGGCGCGGCCGGCGCCGCCGCCGGCCTGCTCCGCGACGACCTGGCCGAGGACGTGATGCTCGGCGACAGTGGCGCGAACGCGCTCGGGGCGGTGCTCGGCGTCGCGCTCGCCGCCCGTACCGGCCCGCTCGGCCGGGCCGGTCTGCTCGCCGTCCTCGCCGGGCTCACCGCTGCCAGCGAGAAGGTCAGCTTCACGGCGGTGATCCAGCGGACCCCGGGGCTACGCGAACTCGACGCACTGGGCCGACGCGCCGACTGACGTGACCAGACCGGCACCCCTCGCCGGCGCCGGCCGGCTGGCCGGGGCAGCCGCGCTCATCGCCGTCCTCACCGTGGCCAGCCGACTCGCCGGCTTCGGCCGCACCGCCGTGTTCACCTGGAGCTTGGCGCCCACCGACCTCGGCGGCACCTACGTGGTGGCCAACGCGGTGCCGAACTTCATCTTCGAGATCGTCGCCGGGGGAGCGCTGGCCAGCCTCGTCGTACCGCTGCTCGCCGGCGCGGTCGCGGCGGGCGACCGGACGGCCGTGGCCCGGACCACCGGTGCGCTGCTGACCTGGACGCTGGCCCTGCTGGTCCCGCTGGCGTTGCTCGTGGTGCTGCTCGCCGGCCCGGTGGTCGAGTCGCTGGGCCACCACCTGACCACCGCCCAGCAGCAGAGCGGCGTGCGGATGCTGCGGGTCTTCGCGCCGCAACTGCCGCTGTACGGGGTCGGCATCGTGCTCACCGGGGTGCTCCAGGCGCATCGCCGGTTCGCCTGGCCGGTGCTCGCCCCGTTGCTGTCCAGCCTCACCGTCATCCTCGTGTACCTGGGGTTCACCGTCACGCAGGGCCGGTACGCCACGGTCGGCGGGGTCAGCCCCGGCGGTGAGTTGCTGCTTTCCGGCGGCACCACCCTCGGCGTGGTGGTGCTGTCGTTGTCGTTGCTGATTCCGGTCCGCCGGTTGCGCCTCGGGCTGCGGCCCGGCTTCGGGTTTCCCACCGACGCGCGGGCCCGGGTCGGCGGGTTGGCGGTGGCCGGAGCGGTCACCGTCACCACCCAGCAGATCGCTCTGATCGTCAGCCTGAACCAGGTCACCGCCGGCGCGCGGAGCAACCCGGGCGTCTACAACCTGGCGCAGACCGTCTACCTGTTGCCGTGGGCGGTGCTGGCGGTGCCGCTGGCCATCGCCGCCTACCCGACCCTGGCGGCGGCGCGGGCCGCCGGGGACGAGCAGACCTACCGCACGACCCTGGCACCGGCCGTCCGCGGTGTGCTCCTGTTCAGTTGCCTCGGCACGGCCGCGTTGGTCGGGACCGCCGGGCCGGTCGGGCACTTCTTCTTCCCCTCGGACACCGCGTCGACCGCCGCCGCCGCGATCATCGGGTACGCCCCCGGCCTGGTCGGCTACGGCCTCTTCGCGGTGCTCACCCGGGCGCTCTACGCGCGGGGCGAGACCCGGGCGGCGACGCTCGCCACGGCGGTCGGCTTCCTGGTGGTGCCGGCCGTCGTCCTGCTGCTCGGCGCGGTGCTGCCGTTGCGGGACCGGGTGCTCGCGGTGACGTCCGCGAACTCGGTGGGGATGCTGGTGCTCGGCGCCCTGCTGCTCCTGGCGGTGCGGCGCAGCGCCGGCCGTCCCGCCCTCGCGGGAGCGGCACGGGCCGGAGCGGCCGGTGGCCTCGCCGGTGTGCTCGCCGGGCTCGCCGGGTGGGGCCTCAGCCGTTGGCTCGACCAGTCGGACGGCGGCACCCCGACGACGGCGGCGGCGTTCGGTCAGGGCATGCTGTCCGGGGTTCTGGTTGGGGTTGTGTTCCTCGCCGTGGTCTGGTTCGTCGACCGGCGGGACGTACAGCCACTGCTCGCCGGGGTGCTGCGGCGTCTGGGCCGGCGGGGGCCGTCCGGCGGTGCGCCGACACCGGGAGCGGGCTCCGCGGAGCGGGGCGACGGGAAGGAGACGGCGACGCGATGACTGAGCCAGCTCAGCCTGCCAACTGGTCGGGCACCGTCGCGTTGGTGCTCGCGTCCAGCACCGGCGGGGTCGGCCAGCACGTCCGTTCGGTGGCCCGGGGCCTCGTCGCGGGCGGCACGACCGTCCTGGTCTGCGGGCCCGCCGCCACTGAGGAGCAGTTCGACTTCACCGGTGTCGGTGCGCGGTTCGAGCCGGTGGAGATCCCGGCCAGCCCGACTCCGGCCGACGCGCGGGCGGTGCTCGCGCTGCGCCGGGCGCTCGCCGCCGCTCACGTCGACGTGGTGCACGCGCACGGCCTGCGGGCCGGGTTGGTGGCCGTGCTGGCCCGTCCGGCCGCCCCGCTGATCGTCACCTGGCACAACGCGGTGCTCGCGGGGGGACTGCGGGGCGGTGTGTCCCGGCTCGTCGAACGGGTGGTCGCCCGGGGCGTCCGGGTGGCGCTCGGCGCCTCCGAGGACCTGGTGCGACGGGCCGCCGAGGTGGGCGCCGCCGATGCCCGGCTCGCCCCGGTCGCCGCGCCGACGCTGCCCGCGCCGCGTCGACGCCCGGCGGCGGTACGCGCTGAGTTCGGCGTCCGCCCGGACCAGCCGTTGATCGTCTCGGTCGGTCGGTTGCACCCGCAGAAGCGCTACGACGTGCTGATCGACGCGGCGGCCCGCTGGCGTACGCGTACCCCGCCGCCGGTCGTGGTGATCGCGGGCAGCGGGCCGGCGTATCTGCCGCTCGCCGCGCGGACCTCCGCCGCCCGCGCCCCGGTGACCCTGCTGGGGCACCGCACCGACGTGGCCGATCTGCTCGCCGGCGCCGACCTGGCGGTGGTGACCAGCGACTGGGAGGCGCGACAGCTCTTCGCCCAGGAGGCGCTGCGCGCCGGCGTGCCGCTGGTGGCCACCGCTGTCGGCGGGCTCCCGGACCTGGTCGGCGACGCCGCCACGCTGGTTCCCGCCGGTGACGTGGACGCGGTCGACGCGGCCGTACGCGCGTTGCTGGACGACCCGGCGGCGCGGGCGGAGTTGGGCCGGCGTGGCGCCGAACGGGCGGCGACGTGGCCGACCGAGGCGGACACCGTCGCCACGCTTGCCGCCCTCTACGCCGAGCTGGCCGGGAATCCCGGCGGTCCGGCGGCCGCCCCGGGCTCCGACGCCCCGAGAACGGGACACCGGTGATGCTGCGCCGAATCGCCCCCGCCCTGTTGACAGTGCTCGTGGTGGCGCTGGGCGTCACCGCGCTCGCCGCCCGCCCACCCCAGGGCACCCCGCAACGCACCGCCGACTTCGTGGTGCTCGCCGGGATCGCCGGGCTGCGCTGGGAGGACGTGGATCCGCAGAGCACCCCGACGCTGTGGCGGATGGCCCAGGACGGCTCGATCGGCTCACTGTCGGTGCGTTCCGCGCACCGGCCCACCTGCCCGGTGGACGGCTGGCTGACCCTCGGCGCGGGCAGCTTCGCCGCGTGGAACGGCAGCCGGTCGGTCGACGGTTGCCCGTCGGCGGGGGTGACGGTGGAACAACCGGACGGCATCGGCGCGAACCTGCCGGACCAGGAGAGCGTGGTCCAGTACAACCAGCAGCGGCTGCCCTGGGGCGCCATGCCCGGCTCGTTGTCCGAGTCGGTGCGATGCTCCGTCGCCGTCGGCCCGGGCGCGGCCGTGGCCGCCGCCCGACCGTTCGGCCGCGTCGACCGGTACGCCTCGGGGCTGCCGGCCGACCCGCGGCCGCTGCTCGGCTCGTGTGTGCTGAGCATCGTCGACCTCGGCACGGTCGAGGGTGCCGACCCGGCCACCCGCGCCGAGGAGGCCCGCGCGGCGGACGCCGAGCTGGCCCGGGTGCTGGCGGCGCGACCCCCACGGTCGTTGGTGATGGTCGCGGGGATCTCCGACACCACTCAGCCGGCCCGGCTGCACGTGGCGGTCGCCGACGGGCCGGGCTGGGAGCGGGGGTGGCTCACCTCGGCCAGCACCGGCCGGGACGGGTACCTGCAACTTGTCGACCTCGCGCCGACCGCCCTCGCCGCGTTGGGCCGGCCCATGCCGGAGCGGCTCTTCCTCGGCCGCCCGGCGATCAGCACCGGCGACCGCCCCGCCGACCTGGCCGAGGCCATCAACGCGCCGGCGAACGCCGACCGGGAGGCGGCCGCCCAGCGCTCCGTCTCCGGGGCGTTCTTCGCGCTGCTCGCCGGGGCGCAGGTGCTGCTGGCGATCGCGATGCTGCCGCTGCTGCGCCGGGCCCGTCCGCACGCCGGCCCGGCCGGCCCGACGCCCGTCTCCGGGCGGATCGTGGCGGTGATGGAGCTGCTGCTGGTCGCCGTGGCGTTGACGGTGCCGGCGGCGCTGCTGGCCGACGCGGTGCCCTGGTGGCGCGGCGAGCACCCCGGGTGGATCTTCGCCGGGGTGACAGCGCTGCTGGTGGCCGCCGGCACCGCGGCGGTGCGGTTCGCCCCCGGGTACGCGAACACCCTCGGGCCGCTCGGAGCGGTGGCCGGCCTCACCACGCTCGTGGTCGGGCTGGACGTGCTCACCGGGGCCCGCCTCCAGCTCAACAGCGTGGTCGGCTACTCCGCGTTGCAGGGCGGCCGGTACGCCGGGCTGAGCACCGTGGGGTTGGGAGTGTTCCTCGCCGGTGCGCTGGTCACCGGCGGCTGGTTCGCCCAACGGGTGCACCGGGGCTGGCGGCCGGCGGTGATGGTCGCGGTGGGTGGCCTCGCCGTGGTGGTGGTCGGCAGCCCGTACCTGGGCGCCGACCCGGTCGGCGCGATCGCGCTCACCGCCGGGGTGAGCGTCGCCGCCGTGATCAGCGCCGGCGGCTGGTTGACGATCAGCCGGCTGGCCTGGGCCACCATGGCCGCGCTGGCGGTGGGTATCGGGTTCGCCGTGGTGGACCTGCGGCGTCCGCCGGGGGAGCGGGGCAGCCTGGGCCGGTTCCTCTCCGCGCTCGGTGACGGCACCGGCGGGTTCGCCGTGCACCGGTCCAGCACGGAGAACTTCGAGACGTTGGTCAACAGCCCGCTGACGGTGCTGGCGCTGGCCGGCGGGTTGCTGGTGTGGTTCGCCCTGTTGCAGCCGTGGGGTGGGCTGATGCGGCTGTTCGGCATCTACCCGGCGGTCCGGGCCGCGCTGGCCGGCACTGTGGTCGCCGCGGTGCTCGGTGGTGTGCTCGACGGCGCGGCCCTGGACGTGATGGGCGCTGCCGCCGCCCTGGTGGTGCCGATGGCGGCCCTGGCGTCGCTCCGGGTGCTCGGGCACGCCGCGGACCGGACCCGCCCGGCAGCGGGCCGCTCCCGCGCCAACGGCGCCGACGACGACTCGGGGTCCGGCGGGGTCGGCCCGGTCGGTGGGGGTGACGGTCCGACCGGCGGCGGTGGGCCGCTGGGTGCCGTGCATCCCCGTCCGATCGCCGGCCCGCCCCCGAGCGCACCGGCGAAGGTCGCCCAACCGGCGTCGGACACTGCGGGCGAGCGCCGCGGGGACGCCGACGAACCGGCCGAGCCGACCGCGAGCGGGTCGACGCCGGACGCCGATCCGACGGTGCCCGTAGCGCCCCGGCAGGTCTCCCGGTCATCGACGGAGGTTGCCGCGTCCTGAGCGCCGGGCCTCGTCCGGATGGCCCGGAGGTGTCGCAGCCGGGGTGCGGCCTGCGAGTACCCGCCCGGGAGGTGTTACCGTCGAATCCCGTGGATCGCGTGATCACTTTGCTGATCAAGCACGGCGGTCTGCATGACCGCGACAGACGACACGGGAGCAGGCCTTGGCCCCATCAGCACGGACGACCAGGCACATTTTCGTCACCGGGGGCGTCGCCTCCTCGCTGGGTAAGGGCCTCACCGCCTCCAGCCTCGGCAACCTGCTGACCGCGCGCGGGCTGCGCGTGGTGATGCAGAAGCTCGACCCCTACCTGAACGTCGACCCGGGGACGATGAACCCGTTCCAGCACGGTGAGGTCTTCGTCACCGAGGACGGCGCCGAGACCGACCTCGACGTCGGGCACTACGAGCGGTTCCTCGACCGGGCGCTGTCCGGCAAGGCGAACGTCACCACCGGCCAGATCTACTCCGACGTGATCGCCAAGGAGCGGCGCGGCGAGTACCTGGGCGACACCGTCCAGGTCATCCCGCACATCACCAACGAGATCAAGTCCCGGATCCTGGCGATGGCGGACCCGGACGAGGACGGCCAGGTCCCCGACGTGGTGATCACCGAGGTCGGTGGCACGGTCGGCGACATCGAGTCGCTGCCGTTCCTGGAGGCGATCCGTCAGGTCCGCCACGACCTGGGCCGCGACAACTGCTTCTACCTGCACGTCTCGCTGGTGCCGTACCTGGCGCCCTCGGGTGAGCTGAAGACCAAGCCGACCCAGCACTCGGTGGCGCAGCTGCGCAACATCGGTATCCAGCCGGACGCGATAGTGCTCCGCTGCGACCGGGAGATCCCGGTGAAGCTCAAGGAGAAGCTGTCGCTCTACTGCGACGTGGACGCCGAGGCGGTCGTCGCCGCCCCGGACGCCCCGAGCATCTACGACATCCCGAAGGTGCTGCACCGGGAGGGGCTCGACGCGTACGTGGTGCGCCGGCTCGGCCTCTCCTTCCGGGACGTGGACTGGGCCAGCTGGGACGACCTGCTGGAGCGGGTGCACCGCCCCCGGCACACCGTCACCGTCGCGGTGGTCGGCAAGTACGTCGACCTGCCCGACGCGTACCTGTCGGTGAGTGAGGCGATCCGGGCGGCGGGCTTCGGCCACCGGGCCCGGGTGCAGCTGCGCTGGGTGCCCAGCGACGAGTGCGTCACCCCGGCCGGCGCCGCCGCGGCGTTGGCCGGCGTGGACGGCATCCTCATCCCCGGCGGCTTCGGTGTACGCGGCATCGAGGGCAAGATCGGCACCGCCCGGTACGCCCGCGAGGCCGGCATCCCGCTGCTCGGCCTCTGCCTCGGCCTGCAGTGCATGACCATCGAGGTGGCCCGGCACCTGGCCGACCTGGACGGCGCCAACTCGTTGGAGTTCGACGAGCAGGCGGCCCACCCGGTCATCGCCACGATGGCCGACCAGGAGGACATCGTCGCCGGTCGGGGCGACCTGGGCGGCACCATGCGGCTGGGCGCGTACCCGGCGACGTTGACCGAGGGCTCGATCGTCGCCGAGGCGTACGGCAGCACCGAGATCAGCGAGCGGCACCGGCACCGGTACGAGGTGAACAACGCCTACCGGGACGCGCTGACCAAGGCGGGCCTGCACATCTCCGGCACCTCGCCGGACGGCCGGCTGGTCGAGTTCATCGAACTGGACCGGAGCCTGCACCCGTTCTTCGTGGCCACCCAGGCGCACCCCGAGTTGAAGAGCCGCCCGACCCGCCCGCACCCGCTGTTCGCCTCGTTCGTCAAGGCCGCGGTGGCGTACTCGCAGGCCGACCAGCTTCCGGTCGACCTGGACGCGGCAGCGGAGGCCCCGACGACGCGCAAGGCCGCCCGCAACGGCGCCGCGACGAAGGCGTCGTCGGCCTCGTGAGCAACCTTGAGCACCGCTACGAGGTGCGCTCCCGGGAGGAGCGGTACCGGGGGCGGATCTTCGACGTGGTCACCGAGGAGGTGACCATGCCGGGCGGTGGGACCGGGCTGCGGGACCTCGTCCGGCACGTCGGTGCGGTGGCCGTGGTGGCGCTCGACGACGCCGGCCAGGTGGTGCTGATCCGGCAGTACCGGCACCCGGTCGGGCGGCACCTGTGGGAGCTGCCCGCCGGTCTGATGGACGTCTCCGGCGAGGAGTTGCCGGCGGCCGCGCTGCGGGAGCTGGCCGAGGAGGCCGACCTCACCGCCGGGCGGGTCGACGTGCTTGTCGACCTGCACAGCTCCCCGGGGTTCACCAACGAGATCGTCCGGGTGTTCCTGGCCCGCGACCTCGGCGACGTGCCGGCCGACGAGCGGCACGAGCGCCGCGACGAGGAGGCCGACCTCCAGGTCGTCCGGATCGACCTGGACGAGGCGGTCGCCATGGTCCTGGCCGGTGAGATCACCAACGCGTCCGCGGTGGCCGGGCTGCTGGCCGCGGCCCGCGCCCGGGACACCGGCTTCACGCAGCTGCGCCGGGCGGACGCGCCGCTGCCGCGCTGAGCGTCGCCGCCGGTCCAGCCCGGTGGGGGAGTACGCGCCAAAGGGGCCCCGCGGTCAGCCGCGGGGCCCCTTTCACTGGTTGGTCTAGGAGTCGCGCAACGGACGGCCCTGCGCGTCCGTGCCGCCGTTGACCAGGATGAGGATGCCGTCGACGACGCCCCAGAGAGCGCCGACGCCGCAGGTCACCAGGCTCACGACGAGCTGGAGAACGGCGATCTTGGTGTGTCCGGTGTAGAACCGACCGGCACCGAAGGTGCCGAGCAGGATGCCGAGGATGCCCGCGACGATCTTGCTCTTGTCGGAGACGCCCTGGGGATACCCCGGCTGGGGGTACCCGGGCTGGTAAGGAGGAGTGGTCATGGGCGGACACATTAGTGATCCACTCGCCGGCTGTCCGCACCGGCGCCCGGCAGATGGGACGATAATGGTGAAACACTGTCCTGTTGGCTGAGGTGACGGTCGACCGCCGAATCCCGGCGGTGCCCTGACACTTCGTCAGGACACCCGGGCACCAGGTGGCACTGTGCTGGCTCGCGGCGGCACCGGGCGCGCCTAGACTGCCGCCGCAGGACCGGTGTACCGCGATGGCAAAGGGGCCGTCGTGGCACCGAGCAGTCGGGGGAGAGCAGCCCCGAAGAGAGGTGTCTGCATCGTGAAGGTCGGAATCCCACGCGAGGTCAAGAACCACGAGTACCGCGTGGCGATCACGCCAGCGGGTGTCAACGAGTTCACCCGCATCGGCCACCAGGTCTTCGTCGAGTCCGGCGCCGGGGTTGGCTCCAGCATCACCGACGAGGAGTTCGCCGCCGCCGGCGCGAAGATCCTCGCCACCGCCGACGAGGTGTGGGAGACCGCCGAGCTCGTGCTCAAGGTCAAGGAGCCGATCGCCGAGGAGTACCACCGGATGCGCGAGGGGCAGGTGCTCTTCACCTACCTGCACCTGGCCGCCTCCAAGGAGTGCACCGACGCGCTGATCGACCGCCGGGTCACCGGCATCGCGTACGAGACCGTCGAGCTGCCCGACCGGTCGCTGCCGCTGCTCGCCCCGATGTCCGAGGTGGCCGGCCGGCTCGCCCCGCAGGTGGGCGCCTTCTACATGATGCGTACCGGTGGTGGGCGCGGTGTGCTGCCCGGCGGTGTCTCCGGCGTGTACGCGGCCAAGACCGTGGTCATCGGCGCCGGCGTCTCCGGCATGAACGCCGCCGCGATCGCGCTGGGTCTGCAGTCCGAGGTGCTGCTGCTGGACAAGAACGTCGCCCGGCTGCGGCAGGCCGACGCCATCTACCGGGGCCACCTGCAGACCGTCGCCTCCAACGCCTACGAGGTGGAGCGCGCCGTGCTCGACGCCGACCTGGTCATCGGCGCGGTGCTGGTGCCCGGCGCGAAGGCCCCGACGTTGATCTCCAACGAGCTGGTCTCCCGCATGAAGCCGGGCAGCGTGCTGGTCGACATCGCCATCGACCAGGGCGGCTGCTTCGAGGACTCGCGCCCCACCACGCACGCCGACCCGGTCTACAAGGTGCACGAGTCGATCTTCTACTGCGTCGCGAACATGCCCGGCGCGGTGCCGAACACCAGCACCTACGCCCTGACCAACGTCACCCTGCCGTACGCCCTGGAGCTGGCCAACCAGGGCTGGCGCGAGGCGCTGCGCAACGACCCGGCGCTGGCGCTGGGCCTCAACACCCACGCCGGGCAGGTCACCTACGGCCCGGTCGCCGAGGCGCACGGCATGGACGTGCTCCCGTTGGCCGACGCGCTGGCCTGAACGGTGGCGGGCTGACCGGCGGCACGGACTCCGCCGGCGTGGGAACACCACCCACGCCGGCGCTGCGCCGTGCCGTTCGCGGTTACCTCGACCACCTGACCGTCGAACGTGGCCTCTCCGCGAACACGCTCGCCTCGTACCGTCGGGATCTGGACCGCTATCTCGCCACCCTGGCCGATGCCGGCGTCACCGACCTCGCGTCGGTCGGCGCCGGCCTCGTCGAGTCGCACCTGGCGCGACTGCGCGCCGGCGACGACGCGCACCCGCCCCTCGCCGTCTCCTCCGCCGCCCGCGCGGCCAGCGCGGTACGCGGCCTGCACCGCTTCGCGCTGCGCGAGGGCCTGGCCGGCGCCGACCCGAGCCGCGACGTCCGCCCGCCCACGCCGCCCCGCCGGCTGCCCCGGGCGCTACCTGTCGACGACGTGGTCCGGCTGCTGGAGACCGCCGGCCCGATCACCGCGACCGGCGACGACGCGCCCCTCGCGCTGCGCGACAGGGCGCTGCTGGAGTTCCTGTACGGCACCGGCGCGCGCATCTCCGAAGCGGTCGGCGCCGCCGTGGACGACCTCGACACCGACGACGGCACGGTGCTGCTGCGCGGCAAGGGCGGCCGGGTGCGACTGGTGCCCATCGGCGGGTACGCCGTCGACGCCGTCCGCGCCTACCTGGTCCGGGCCCGCCCCGGGCTGGCCGCCGCCGGCCGGGGCACCCCGGCGGTGTTCCTCAACGCCCGCGGCGGCGCGCTGTCCCGCCAGGGAGCCTGGGGCATCCTGCGCCGCGCCGCCGACCGCGCCGGGCTGCCCGTCGACGGGCCGGCCGCGGTCTCCCCGCACACCCTGCGCCACTCCTACGCCACCCATCTGCTCGACGGCGGCGCCGACGTCCGGGTGGTCCAGGAGCTGCTCGGCCACGCCTCGGTGACCACCACCCAGGTCTACACGTTGGTCACCGTGGAGCGGCTGCGCGAGGTGTACGCCACCGCCCATCCGCGCGCCCAGGGCTGAACCGGTCGCTGTCGACGCCGACACGCCGGGCCGGTGCCGAACCCCCTGCTGGTCGGTGGCGTACAGTCGGCATCGGCGCGGACCTCCTGGAGCGACACGACCGGGGTGCGCAGCGGCGCCGCGAAGGACGTCGGACGGCTCCGACGCCGGGTGGGTCGTCGGGAGGGGGCAACGAGCACATGGCTGGCAACGGTGACCGTGCCGAGACCTGGACGTCGGAGCTCCGCGAGCAGCAGGCGACGCTCGGCGCGGACCTGGGTCCTGCGGACCCGGCTGCCTACACGATGCGCAAGCCCATTCCCGAGCCGATGCCCACCGACCGGCACGGCCCCGCGCGCATCATCGCGATGGCCAACCAGAAGGGTGGCGTGGGCAAGACCACGACCACCATCAACCTGGGCGCGGCCCTCGCCGAGTACGGCCGCAAGGTGCTGCTCGTCGACTTCGACCCGCAGGGCGCCCTCTCGGTGGGCCTGGGCGTCAACCCGCACAACCTCGACCTGTCCATCTACAACCTGCTCATGCAGGACGACATCATCGCCGAGGACGTCGTCATCAAGACCGACGTCGCGGGGCTGCACCTGCTGCCGGCCAACATCGACCTCTCCGCCGCCGAGATCCAGCTCGTCAACGAGGTCGCCCGGGAGATGGCCCTGGCCCGGGTCCTGCGCACGGTCCGCAAGGAGTACGACTACATCCTGATCGACTGCCAGCCGTCACTCGGCCTGCTGGCGATCAACGCGTTGACCGTCGCGCACGGCGTGCTCATCCCGCTGGAGTGCGAGTTCTTCAGCCTGCGGGGTGTGGCACTGCTGCTGGACACCATCGACAAGGTTCGCGAGCGACTCAACTTCGACCTGGAGCTCGAAGGCATCCTCGCCACCATGTACGACAGCCGCACCACGCACTGCCGCCAGGTCCTGCAGCGGGTGGTGGAGGCGTTCGGCGACAAGGTCTACCAGACGGTCATCACCAAGACGGTGAAGTTCCCCGAGTCCACCGTGGCCGGTGCCCCCATCACGACGATGGACCCGGCCTCCTCCGGGGCACGTAACTACCGTCAGCTGGCCCGCGAGGTGATCGCCGCCCAGTCGGAGCGGTAGCCGGAACGCCCGGTGCCCGCCTCGTGGACTACGGTCGTCCGGTGACCGCGCCACCCCTCGACCCACCCGAGACCGCCACTGCGGCCGTGGTCGACGGTGTGCAGCCCGCCGGGTTCACGGTTCGGCTGGCCAACTTCACCGGCCCGTTCGACCTGCTGCTGCAACTGATCGGCAAGCACAAACTCGACGTCACCGAGGTGGCCCTGCACACGGTCACCGACGAGTTCATCGCCTACATCAGGGCGATGGGCGACAACTGGGACCTGGACGAGGCCAGCGAGTTCCTGCTCATCGCCGCGACCCTGCTCGACCTGAAGGCGGCCCGGCTGCTGCCCGCCGCCGAAGTGGAGGACGAGGCCGACCTCGCCCTGCTGGAGGCCCGGGACCTGCTCTTCGCCCGGCTGTTGCAGTACAAGGCGTACAAGGAGGCGGCGGCGCACATCGCCGAGCTGGAGGCCGTCGGCGGCCGACGCTATCCGCGCGCGGTCAGCCTGGAGGCCCGCTACGCCGAGGCGCTGCCCGACCTGGTGCTCGGCATCGGCCCCCAGCGGCTGCTGAAGCTGGCCGTGAAGGCGATGACCCCGAAACCGGTGCCGGAGGTCTCCATCGCCCACGTGCACATGGTCCGGGTCAGTGTCCGGGAGCACGCGGCGATCCTCGCGGCCCGGCTGCGCCGGGCCGGCACCGCCACGTTCTCGCTGCTCTGCGCCGACTGCGAGGCCACCCTGGAGGTGGTGGCCCGGTTCCTCGCGCTGCTGGAGCTGTACCGGGAGGGCCTGGTGTCCTTCGTGCAGGAGCAGGCCCTGGAGGAGCTGACAGTGCGCTGGACCGGCCCGACCGACGGTGACACCGAGCTGCACGTCGACGAGTACGCCGGCACCCCGGCCGACCCGGAGTCGCCTGAGCTTGAACTGGCGGGGGCTGTGCTTGAGCCGGTGGGGTCTGTGCTTGAGCCGGTGGGGTCTGAGCTTGAGCCGGTGGGGTCTGAGCTTGAGCCGGTGGGGGCTGGGCCTGAGCTGGCGGGGGCTGACCCTGTGCCGACGGGGGAGGCCGGCGGGCCGGACGGGACGGGAACGACGGAGGGTGCGCGGGATGAGTGACGAGCAACGTCGGGACTCGCTGGCCGACCAGGCCGCCGCCTGGGTTCCCCCGTGGGACCGCCCCCGCCCGCCCGCCGCCGACACCCCCACGCCGCCGGACGACTCAGCCGCACCACCGGACACCGAAGAGCCGGCCGAGCCGACCACCGATCGGGCCGCGTTGGCCGAGGCGCTGCCCGAAGCGGCGGCGCGCCGACCGGAACCCGACGCCGCCGATTCCGCCGAGCCGGACGTGGTCGCGTCGGGCTCCGCGCAGGTTGACCCGGATGGGCCGGTCCCCGGCGACGCGGGCCTGGGTGGGCCAGGCCCTGTCGAGGTGGCCGCGGGTGGGCCAGGCCCTGTCGAGGTCGGCCCGGGTGGGCCCGATCCCCTTGAGGTGGCCTCGGACGAGGCGGGCCCGGGTGAGCCAGACCGCGTTGAGGCGGCCCCGGACGAGGTGGGCTCGGCGGGGCCGGACCTCGGTGCGGTGACGCAGGCCACGGCGGGGGAGTCGGGTGGGGCTGAGGACGTACCCCGGCGGCAGCTGGCGGGGCGGCGGCGGGCGACGGTCGCCCCGGAGCCCGCGCCCGAGCTGTCCGACCCTGAGCTGCGCGGCGCGTTGGAGGCGATCCTGCTGGTCGTCGACGAGCCGGTCAGCGAGCTGGTGCTGGCCCAGGTGCTGGAGCAGCCCGCCGAACGGGTCGGGCCGATGCTCGACGAGATCGCCGCCGGTTACACGGCGGCCGGGCACGGGTTCGAGCTGCGCCGGGCGGCCGGCGGGTGGCGGCTGTACACCCGCCCGGAATACGCTACGTACGTTGAGCGGTTCGTGTTGGACGGGCAGTCCGTGCGGCTGACCCAGGCGGCGCTGGAGACGCTCGCCGTGGTCGCCTACAAGCAGCCGGTGACCCGTTCACGAATCTCAGCCATCCGGGGTGTGAACTGCGACGGGGTCATCCGTACGCTGGTCACCCGCGGCCTCATCGAGGAGTGCGGCACCGAAACGGACAGCGGGGCGTTCCTCTACCGGACCACCACGTTGTTCCTGGAGAAGCTCGGGCTGAACACCGTCGACGAGCTGCCGCCCCTCGCACCCTTCCTGCCCGACGACGTAGAAGAGCTTGCTGATGCGACCCGATAACCGTTCGCCGAAACCCGACGCGCCCGTCTACGAGGGGGCTGAGCGCCTGCAGAAGGTGCTCGCCGCCGCCGGCGTGGGTTCCCGGCGTGCCTGCGAAGACCTGATCTTCCGCCGCCGGGTCACGGTGGACGGGCGGGTCGCCAAGCTCGGCGACAAGGTCGACCCGGCCACCTCCGTGATCCACGTGGACGGGGAGCGCCTGCAGGTCGACATTCGCCTGGTCTACGTGGCGATGAACAAGCCGCGTGGGGTGGTTACCACCATGGCGGACGAAAAGGGACGCAACGAGCTGGCCGACTTCATCGGCGCCCGGCTGGAGCAGCGGGTCTACCACGTCGGGCGGCTCGACGCGGACAGCGAGGGCCTGCTGCTGCTCACCAACGACGGCACCCTCGCGCACAAGCTCATGCACCCCTCGTACCAGGTGCTGAAGACCTACCTCGCCGAGGTGGTCGGGCCGATCCCGCGCAGCCTGAGCAAGCGGCTGCTGGCCGGTGTCGAGCTGGAGGACGGGCCGGTCAAGGTCGACTCGTTCAAGGTGGTGGACACTCTCGGCAAATCCGCCCAGGTGGAGCTGAGCCTGCACGAGGGCCGCAAGCACATCGTCCGGCGGCTGATGGATGAGGTCGGTCACCCGGTCACCCGGCTGGTGCGTACCTCGATCGGGCCGATCCGGCTCGGTGACCTGCGGACCGGGCGTATCCGGCGGTTGACCAACGCCGAGGTCGCCGCCCTGTTCAACGTGGTGGGTGACTGACCCCCGAGTTCGGGGTACGGCAGCCGGTAGGCTCCACCGATGGCCGGGACGCGGCCGCCCGGGTGGTGGCGTGGGTCGCCTCCGGCGGCGTCGCGCGCGGGTTCGTTAACGCACCCGGGCATGATTGATGACGATTGACAACCGCTTGCGGCGCCAGATCACCGGGCGATCCGTGAGGTACGGGCTGAGGAGGACACGGTGGAGGAAAACGTACGGACCGGGCGATGTGTGGTCGCTGTGGACGGGCCGTCCGGTTCGGGTAAGTCCACCGTGTCGCGGCGGCTCGCCGCGAGCATCGGTGCGCGCTACCTGGACACCGGGGCGATGTACCGGGCGATCACGTGGGCCGTGCTGCGCTCCGGCGTGGATCTCACCGACACCGCGTCGGTGGCCAAGGTCGCCGGCGAGGTCAACCTGCGCATCGGCACCCACCCGCAGGGGTACGCCGTGACCATCGACGGGGTGGGCGTGGACGCCGACATCCGGGGCGCCGAGGTGACCGGCGCGGTTTCCGCCGTCGCCGCGATTCCCGCGGTCCGCGAGCTGCTCGTCGCCCGCCAACGCGAGATGATCGCCAACGTTGGTCGGATGGTGGTCGAGGGTCGCGACATCGGCTCGGTCGTGGCGCCGGACGCCGACCTGAAGGTCTTCCTGACCGCCTCCGAGGCGGCCCGTGCCGCCCGGCGCAGCGCCGAGGACGCCGCCGACGTGGCGGCCACGGCCGCCGATCTGGCCCGGCGGGACCGTCTCGACTCGACCCGCAAGGTCAACCCGCTGGCCCAGGCGCCCGACGCGGTGGTGCTGGACACCACCGAGCTGGGCATCGACGAGGTCGTGGCGCGGCTGCGCGACCTGCTCACCGAGCGAGGTGTGGCATGAGTAGCGATGGTGGTGGCTGGGTCGAGCTGCGTGAGCCCGACGTCGCCGTCGAGGAACCGACCGGCCCGCAGCCGGTGGTGGCCGTGGTCGGCCGCCCCAACGTGGGCAAGTCGACGTTGGTCAACCGGATCATCGGCCGCCGGCAGGCGGTCGTCGAGGACGTCCCTGGCGTGACCCGCGACCGGGTCCCGTACGACGCGCAGTGGAACGGCCGGGCGTTCACAGTGGTGGACACCGGCGGCTGGGAACCGGACGCGAAGGACCGGGCCGCGGCCATCGCGGCGCAGGCCGAGACGGCGGTCGTCACCGCCGACGTGGTGCTCTTCGTGGTCGACGCGATGGTGGGCTCCACCGACGTGGACGAGGCCGCGGTGAAGATGCTGCGGCGCAGCGCCAAGCCGGTGATCCTGGTGGCCAACAAGGCCGACAACAACTCCATCGAGATGGAGGCCACCTCGCTGTGGTCACTCGGTCTCGGTGAGCCGTTCCCGGTGTCCGCGCTGCACGGACGCGGCTCCGGCGACCTGTTGGACGCCATCCTCGCCGCGCTGCCGGAGGCACCGGCGATCGTGGAGAACCGTCCGCGCGGACCGCGTCGGGTGGCGCTGGTCGGCCGGCCGAACGTCGGCAAGTCCAGCCTGCTCAACCGGTTCTCCGGCGAGGAGCGGGCGGTCGTCGACTCGGTGGCGGGCACCACTGTGGACCCGGTGGACAGCCTGGTCGAGATCGGTGGTCAGACCTGGCAGCTGGTCGACACGGCCGGGCTGCGCAAGCGGGTCGGCAAGGCCAGCGGCACCGAGTACTACGCGAGCCTGCGTACCGCCGGCGCGATCGAGGCCGCCGAGGTGGCCGTGGTGCTGCTGGACTCCAGCGAACCGATCAGCGAGCAGGACCAGCGGATCCTGTCGATGGTGACCGAGTCGGGTCGGGCGTTGGTCATCGCGTTCAACAAGTGGGACCTGGTCGACGCTGACCGTCGGTACTACCTGGACAAGGAGATCGACCGGGAGTTGCGCCGCATCCCCTGGGCGATCCGGCTGAACCTGTCGGCGATGACCGGCCGCGCCGTGGACAAGCTGGCCCCGGCCTTGAACAAGGCGCTGGCCAGCTGGGAGACCCGCGTGCCGACCGCGCACCTCAACCAGTGGCTGACCGCGCTGGTGCAGGCAACCCCGCACCCGGTGCGTGGTGGGCGGGCACCGCGGATCCTGTTCGCGACGCAGGCCGGTGTGGCACCGCCACGGTTCGTGCTGTTCACCACCGGCCCGCTGGACGCCGGCTACCAGCGCTTCGTCGAGCGCAAGCTCCGCGAGGAATTCGGGTACGAGGGCAGCCCGATCGAGATCTCGGTCCGCCCGCGCAAGAAGCTCGGCCCCGGCGGCCGAGGCAAGGCGCACGGCTGACGCGGTCCAGTTCTGCCGAATGCCGGATGGGCGATCCTGCCCATCCGGCATTTCCCTATCCAACCCCACCCTCCTAGGACGCTCTAGGGGTTGTGCGGTGGCTCCTTATGGGTCGCCGGTGTCGTCGATGGGGGTTGCTCGCTGGGTGGTTCGGCTACGTCGCGACGCCGGTGGGGCCTGTGCGGACGACTCGGAGCTGCTGCGCTAAGCTGTACCGGCTGCCGCGGGGGAAACCACGCGGGGGCGGGACGTGGCGCAGCTTGGTAGCGCACTTGACTGGGGGTCAAGGGGTCGTCGGTTCGAATCCGGCCGTCCCGACGCAGGTGAGGGGCCATCTCGGAAGATCGAGACGGCCCCTTTGTCGTACCTGGGTGACTAACTGAGTGACTACGCCTCACCGTCGAAGATCCGGTCCATGGCGACGGCACCGCCCAGGAGCACCGGCCGTAGTTGGTGCCGGTAGACGCTCTCGGTGACCGTCGTACCGGAATGGCCGCAGAGGTCCGCGATCTGTTCAAGGCTCATGCCGCTGTCCGACAGCAGGGACACGAAGCTGTGCCGCAGCTCGCGAGGAGTCCAATCGCGCGGGTCTAGGCCCGCTTTGGCGACGACAGGGCGGAAGGCCCGAAGCACGTTGTGCCGATCGAGGGCCGTGCCAGCGGCAGAGGCGAAGACGAGGCGGTCAGCGGTGGGCTGGCCTTGGCGCTCGTGGTGGGTGGCGAGCGCGGTGACGCACCGGGCCGGCAGAGCCAGGGTGCGACGCGACTTCTTGGTCTTGGTGTCTCCATCGGCGCGGACCGAGCGCCAGACCTGAATGGATGGCGGCACCGGGGGATCGTTGTCCGGCTTGCCGGCGAGGTCGACGTGTGACCAGGTGAGGGCTCGCAGTTCCTCGGTGCGAGCGCCGGTCAGCAGTGAGACGACGATGTAGGCGTGCAACGAGCTGCTCTCGGCAGCGATGAGAAGCGCCTTGGCATGGCCGAGCGTCAACGACTTCGAGGGACGGCCGCCGCGACCTGTGGGCACTTCGCAGAGTGCCACAACGTTGCGCTTGACCCTGTCTCGCGCCATGGCCCGATTGACCGCGCGGTTGAGCAGCGAGTGCAGGAGCCTCAGGGTGCGGGTGCTCAGTCGTTGGGCTTTGCCCATGAGCCAGCGGTCGACATCGGTCGCGCTGAGATCCCGCAACTTCCTCGCGCCGAGGTCACTGATGATGTGGGAACGCACAAGGGTGGTGTAGTTGGCCTTCGTGCTCTCGGACTGGTTGCTCAGACCGTAGGTGAGCCAGTCGGTGAGAGCGTCGGCCACGGTGTGTCCGTCTTAGACCCGAGCGAGGCCGTCTTCGTAGTCGCGGATATTCTCCCGCAGTTTGGTGCGGGCTTCGGTCTTGGTTTTGCCGCTGCCTTTGCGCACGAACCCGGCATGTCTAGTCCCACCACATGCTTGACAGATCCGTCCCAGCACATGCTTGCCAGATGGCCTAGTTGCCGGCCGGCAGAATCTTCGCGGTCAGTCTCCGTTGAACAGGAGTTGTTGGTGGTGGGGGCGTCGAGGCGCGATCTCTAGGAGCGATGCGAGCTGAAGTATCGCCTGGGCGCTGCTCGCACTCTGTCGTCCTTGGATCGCTCGGTGATCGATTGAAGTTCGGTTGCCAGCCTGGCCGTCTGGCGGCTGTTCAACCAGGTGTCGTCGTAGGGATCGACTCCGGAAAGCAACGGGTAAAGGGACGGCTCCGATGCAGCCAAGGAGCAGAGAGACGCGATGGCCGCGGCATCCGTAAGTTGCTTTACAACGACACCGCTGTACTCCCGGACCTGCACACTCATTCCCACCGCCTCATCGTGCCGGACCCGGGTGATCGCCGTCTGCCTGACCCGCCTCGCCCTCGAACAGGGGCTGCGGCACTACTGGGACCAGGTCGCCCCCTCCGTCGTCGACCGCTCCATGCGCAACCAACTGCTCGTCCTGCCTACCTTCGCTGGTGCCGAGGCAGCCTCGACGGCGCGCACCGCCTGGCACGGCCTGTCCCGCGCGATGCACCACCACACCTACGAACTCGCACCCACGGTCGCGGAGCTCCGCGGCTGGCACCAGGACGTCACCGCACTGCTACCCCAACTCGAGCTGGCGGGCCCCGCCGACCCGAAGGCGTCACGGCCTGACGCGCCCGCCATCCAGTGATCCGCGTGCCGGGCCGGCCATTTGCCCGCCAGGTGACCGGCCCGCCAGGCGGGCGGAGTCAACGCCGCCACTTCTCGCTCCCCTGAGTGGGGCGGCGTCTTATCTGACCTGTCCACCGCCGCCGCCGACCGGTTCCACCTCAGTGACCGATCGGGCACGGTGGACGCCGAGGCGATGGTTTGGTCTTGATCACGCCTTGGCTTGCTTGCATAGTCGCCGTACCGCGCTGACCACCCCAATCCACAAGAGGGAGACCGTGTCACACGCAACCAAGATACTTCGGCTCCGGGAAGACGAGTGGGCGCCAGCCCTGCGCGCGGTGTCGCTGGTCGCCGAGATTGACGCACCGGAGGACCACGCCAAAGAGGTCATCCGCGCCCTGGGACGAGTCTTTTGGCTCAGTGCCCCCCTCGACAGACAGCGGCTGCTCACCCGTCATTACCCCGCGTGCTTGGTCGTCGGCCTGGCCGGGATCGGTGCCGTCGGGTACGAGCACGGCGACTACTGGAGCGCCGTCCACAACGAAGCGCCGGGCCAGATCGACCAGACGTTCTGGGGGAGGGCCTTCCGCGGCAACCTCGACTACTTCCGGCTGGCCCGGTTCCCTGGTCTGCCGCAGGTCTACGTCGGTGAGATCCTCATGCATGCCGGGGTCCCCGCGTACTGCCTCGGTGACCTGTTGAATCTCCTCCTGCACCGCCAGGCCCGCGAGCCCGGACTCACTGGCGAGAGCTTCCTCGCCTGGGCGCTCGCGCCGGGCCGTGAGTCGCGGCTGAACGGGACCGACAAGCCGGTGCAGCGGTTCATCCAGCGCGGCGAGGACTACGCCGCGGACCTTGTCGACCGCTGCCTCGACCTGTTGGAACGGCTGCGGCAGCCGGGGTTCACCGCCGACGGACTCGGACTCTCCCCACACCTGATCGAAAGAGCTCAGGCGCTCGCGGAGACGGAGCAGCTCGACTGGACAGGCAGCTCGGAGCGCGGCGGCTCGGCCGCGCAGGCGGCGCCGCAGCGCCCCCACCTGGAGTTGGAGCCGTTCGGCCGAGGCCTGATGGTGTGGCTGCCGCCGGTCCACGACGCACCGGACGGTCGCGTCATGTGGCAGTTGCGCTTCGATGGCGAGGTCGAGTCGGTCGTCAGCCAGTCCCGCTGGCCCGGCACCAGCGAGACGGCACCCGCAACGGCGGTAGCCATCGCACGCCCCGCCCGCCAGGTGACGGTGGAGTTGGCCGGCTACGACCAGGAGTACGAGCTGGATGTTGTTGATCCGCGAGATCCCCTGCTGGTCTTCACCGAGGACGGCCGACGGGTGCCGGCAACCACCGGCCTCCCGCCCGAGCCGGTCTGGCTGCTGTACCCGCAAGAGAGCGACGGCGGCGGGCCGCTCGAGCTGCAGGTGGATGGCGACCTGGTCGACACGTACGACGTCCCGGCCCCCTACGGCTGGCTCGGCTGGACGCTGCGCCGCGCCGACCTTCGTCAGGTGTCGCAGCTACGGCTTGGCGGCGGAGTACCGCGCCGGGTCAAGGGTGCCCGCCGTGCCCAACTGCAACTCGCCCAGCCATTGCCCGGAGTGAGCAGCCTCGCCGGAGCACCGGTGATCGCGACGGCCCCACGGCTGACCCTGCCGACCGAGCCCGGCGTGAGCACCGACTGGTCAATCCGAATCCGCCGACCCGGCTCCAGTCAGCTCCTGCACACCGAGAGCCTCTCCTCCAACCACGACACGACGGTCGACCCGTGGCGAGACCTTGCCCGCCCCTTGGTCGGCCCCTACGAGATCACCGTTCGAGGTCCGCTCGGCCGCGGCCTGGCCCGCACGCTGGAGTTCGCCGAAGGGTTGTCCGTCATCTCCCACCCCGCCTGGCGAGAGATCACGGCGGACGGGCTGGAACCGGCCACCGTAGGAGCCGACGCCACCCTGCCCGACCTATCGGTCACGCCCCCAATGACCCACCTGGGCCCCGCCGACACCGCTGTCGAGCTGCAGCTCGACAGCCCGGGCGGCGCAACCACCGTACGGGCCACGCCCGCCCACATGGCGCTCCAACGGCTGGGCGGCGGTAGCCGCGGCGAATGGTCCCTGCAACCACTGCGTCTGGACACCGAGACGATCGGAGAGGGTGAACTGCTGGTGCGGCTGCCGCGGGCGGCGGACGCACGGTTGATCGTCCGCTCCGGGGGCCGCGAGCTGCAAACCGTTCCGTCCGGAGAGACCTACGGGCAGCCGATGGCCCGGTTTGGGCTCGCGGCCATCGCCGACACGGTCGGCGCCCACGGGCTCGCTCAGCTTGACGTCCGCTTTGACGGGCAGGACTTCCCGGCAGCGCGCTGCGTACCCCGACGCCTCGCCAGCGCGGTGCACCTCGAGGACGACCGGCTGGTGCTAGTCGACGGCGTGCGGGCCGAAGGGCTGACGGCCGCGCTGTACCAGGTGTACGCGCCGTGGGAGCCGCCGTACTTCGCACGCCTCGGCGCGGACCTGGTCAGCGACCCACTGCCCACGTGGGTCACCACGGCGGGGCCCCTCGTGGCGCTGCTGCGTATCGAGGATCCGTGGTTGCCGTCGGACTGGCCGGAGTGGCCCGGCCGCGACAACGCCTTCGACCTCGCCGAGCTGACGTGGCAGCCGACCGGCCAGGACCCGGCGGGTGAGGCGGTATCGGCGTACCTGGCCGGAGCAGGTGCCCTGCCCGACGTACCGAACATCGCGCCGCTGCTGTTCGACCTTTACCCGCGCGCGGACGACCTCCGTGTCCGAGGTGTCACGGCCAACATCCGG
The DNA here is from genome assembly GCF_900091575.1 of Micromonospora saelicesensis. GTDB lineage: Bacteria > Actinomycetota > Actinomycetes > Mycobacteriales > Micromonosporaceae > Micromonospora > Micromonospora saelicesensis. Next base: position 411,029 of record NZ_FMCR01000007.1, on the reverse strand, counting down.
GGCGCTGCGGCGCTCCTGCGCCCGCATCCCGCCGCCGCGCTGGCCGCGCTCACCAAGCACCGCGCCTCGGCCGACCAGGTGGTTGCGCCTCTGGTGCACTCCGGTCTGATTGCCCTGCCTCCCGACGGGTACGTCAGTGCGGCCGACGAGGCGCGGCTATGGACGACGAGCCCGCTGGCCGCGATGCTCGCCTCGGCCCATCGGCTGCCTGACATCGCCTCTCACGCCGATCTGGGCGAACAGATCGCCGCGGTGTGCGGGGAAGTGGCAGCGCACCTGCTCGCCGGCGGCCCCGATCCGTACGAGACGGTCGGCAGGTTCGACCAGTCGGCCGAGGTGTTTGCGTTGCTGCCGGCTGCGGAACGCGACCGGGTGTGGCGGGCGATGCGCGTCGTTCCCGGCGGCCTGCTCGACGCCGACGAACGGATGGTTGCGGCCCGCCACCTGTTCGAGGTACGGGTGCGGCCCGGCCTGGGGCGGCTCTCCAGCAACGCGGAGGGTCTGCTGCGCGCCTTGCAAAAGCCCTTGGCCGAGTGCGGTGGGCCGCGGGCGGCGGCCGCGTTGCAAGCCCGCAACCCGACTCGAGGGTGGCTCGCTCTCCCCGCGCTGTCGCTGGCGTTCGCCTTCGTGGCGCGGCTGGCTGCCCGAGGGCACGCGGCCCCGGCCGGGCTACTGCCACGAATCCTTCCCTTACACGCGACGCTCGCCCGCAGCGCGCCGCGTCTCGTCGCCATCGATCTTCTCCTCGCGGAGTTTCTCCTGACCCGAGCCGGAGCAGCCGAATGATCCTCGACCCCCTCGCCACCAGCGACGCGATCGTCTCCACCTACCGGCGCTATCTTCGTTCCCTCGTGGAGCCGAAGGACCCCCGGCTCGCGAGCGCGCTCGAAACTGCGATCGGTGACGCGATCAACCAGGAGATCACCAAGGGGCCCCTGCTCGAGGCGACCCCGCCCTACGTCACCAGTGCCACACCCCGGCAGCTCATCGACGCAGGCGTGCTCGATCCCGGCATCGCCAGCCTCGGTGCCGGGCTGGCCATGGACCGTCCGCTCTACCAGCACCAGGAGCGGGCGATCCGGAAGGCAACCGCAGGGCGCAACATCGTCGTCGCTACCGGCACCGGATCCGGCAAGACCGAGAGCTTCCTCATCCCCATCCTGAACCGGCTGATGGCCGAACGTGCGGCGGGCACCCTCGGGCCTGGCGTTCGGGCGCTGCTGCTGTACCCGATGAACGCGCTGGCCAACGATCAGATGAAGCGGCTGCGGGGCCTGCTGGCCGAGGCGCCGGACATCACCTTTGGCCGGTACACGGGCGAGACCCGCCGCAGTCGCCGGGAGGCCGTGGAGGTCTTCGAGCAGCAGAACCCTGGCGAGCAGCCGCTGCCCAACGAACTGCTCAGCCGGGAGGAGATGCAGCAGCGACCGCCGCACCTCCTGCTGACCAACTACGCCATGCTCGAATACCTGCTGCTGCGGCCCTTGGACATGGACCTGTTCGAGGGTAAGCACGCCGGGCACTGGCAGTTCATTGTCGTCGACGAAGCGCACGTCTACGACGGGGCTCGCGGGGCCGAGCTCGCGATGCTGCTGCGCCGACTCGCCGATCGGGTGGATTCGGGCCGGCCGGTGCAGTGCATCGCGACGAGCGCGACCGTCGGTAGCGACATGTCAGCCGTGGTCGACTTCGCTGCCTCCCTCTTCCCCGTCCCCTTCGAGTACGACCCCGCCGATGACGCGAGGCAGGACGTCATCACCGCCGACCGGGTCCAGCTGCCACCCGGGCCCGAGTGGGGACCCCTGCCCGCCGCGGCGTACGAGAAGCTGCTTAACGCGCCGGATCCCGCCGGCGCCGTCGTGGCCCACGCCCGCGAGCACGGGTACGCCGGGGACGACCCCGCCGAGGCGCTGGCGTACGAGCAGCGCGTTCGCCGGCTCAAGGCGCTACTCGCCCACGGGCCGATACCGCTGCACGAGGTCGCCCAGGCCCTGTTCCCCGGTAGCGGCGCGTCCGAGACCGCCTCGATGGTCGCCCTGGCCAACAGCGTGCACGACAAGGACGGCACCCCGGTGCTCTCCGCCCGCTACCACCTCTTCGCACGCGCGACGGAAGGAGCATTCGCCTGCCTCGGAGCCAACGGACCGCACGTCAGTCTGACCCGGCACGAGCGCTGCGGACGATGCGGCGACGCCGCCTTCGAATTCGGCACCTGCCGCCGCTGCGGCACCGTCTACCTCATGGGCACACTGGAGCGGGTCGGCACCTTCACCGTGTTCCGGTCCCGCCGCTCCCGCGACGAGCAGCAGGTGTGGATGGCGCTGGTCGACGACGTGGCGACCGACGAGGACGAGGAGATGTTCAGCGGTGCCGCCCAGGCGGCCGGCGAGCTGGGCGCGCTGTGCACCCGCTGCGGGGTGTTCCAGATCGGTAAGGCGGCCAACTGCCCGCGCTGCCCGGACGGCGCCATGCGGGCCGTGCGTTTCCTACGGCAGCGCAGCGACGAGCTCACCGCATGCCTCTCGTGCGGCGGACGCGGAGCCGGCCTGATCCGACTCTTCGCCAGCGGCAACGAAGCCTCCGCCTCGGTCCTGGCGACCGCCCTCTATCAGAAGCTGCCAGTGGCCTCCGACCCCATCCAGCAGGGCCTACGAGGCGGCGGGCGCAAGCTGCTGCTGTTCAGCGACAGCCGGCAGTCGGCGGCCTACTTCGCGCCGTACCTCGAAGACTCCTACGAGCGGGTGCAGCGCCGGCGGCTGCTCCACGAGGGTGCCGTCGCCGCTGCGGCCGCCGACGACGAGGTTCGCCTCACCGACGTCGTCTACCACACCTCCCGAGTAGCCGACCGATACGGCATCTTCGAACGGCGGCAGAGCCGACAGACCCGGGAGAGGCAAGTCGCCCTCTGGGCACAGATCGAGGCCGTCGGCGTCGACGAACGCAACTCCCTGGAGGGCAGGGGACTCGTCGCCTGGGACATGTCCCGCGACCCCGCCTGGCTACCACCCCAGCCGCTGCTCGCCCTCGGCCTCAGCGACGAAGAGGTCTGGGCGTTGCTCTCCGAGTTGATTCGATCGATTCGGCTCCAGGGCGCCGTCGGTGCCCTCGACGGCGTGGACCCCCGTGACGAGGCGTTCCAGCCGCGGCTCGGCCCGATCTACGTACGCGGCATCGGCTCCGACGCGCGCCGCAAGGTCCTCAGCTGGCTGCCGACCAAGGGGACCAACCGGCGGGCCGACTTCGTGACCCGCGTGCTTGCTCGGCTCGACCGGCAGGCGGACCCGATCCAGCTGCTGGAGGGCGTGTGGCGCCTGCTGACCAAGGGGCCACAGGCCGAGTGGCTGATCGCCAGCACCGAAGCCGGCATCGGCCAGGTCCACCAGCTCGACTCCGCCCTGATCACCTGCACGCCGACGGCCGGCGGCCTGACCATGTGGCAGTGCAGCAGGTGCCGAAAGCTCACCCCGTTCAACGTGCGCGCCACCTGCCCCACCATGGCCTGCACCGGCGACCTCGAACCATGGACGCTCCCTGCTGCGGACACCGACCCGGACCACTACCGCAACGTCTACCGGGACATGAACCCAGTGCCGCTGCGCGTACTCGAACACACCGCCCAGTGGACCAGCGAACGAGCCGCCGAAATCCAGCAGCAATTCGTCCGCGGCGAAGTCAACGCCCTCTCCTGCTCCACCACGTTCGAACTCGGCGTCGACGTCGGCGAGCTGCAAGCCGTCATGCTGCGCAACATGCCTCCGACCACCGCGAACTACGTCCAGCGGGCCGGTCGGGCCGGCCGCCGAACCGATTCAGCCGCGCTCGTGCTCACCTATGCCCAGCGCCGCTCGCATGACCTATCCCGTTTCGCCGAGCCCGACCGGATGATCGCCGGCGAGGTCCGGGCGCCGTACGTGCCCCTGACCAACGTGCGCATCGATAGGCGGCACGCCCACTCCGTCGCGCTCGCCGCGTTCTTCCGGCACCAATTTCGGATCCACGGCACCATCTGGCGTACGGCAGGGGAGTTCTTCCTGCCAGGTGAAAACGGGATCGCCCCGGTCACGTTGGTTCGCGACTTCCTCACACCGGTGCCGCCGCAGGTCACCGACTCGCTGCGGCAGGTGCTGCCGGCCGAGGTGCGCGACATCATCGGCGTCGACTCCCAAGAGTGGGTTGAGCAGCTGGTCGACCTGCTGGAGTCGGTCCGGGCCGAGCTGCAGCAGGATGTCGACACGTACGAGCAGAAGCGGCAGGAGGCCTTCACCGCCCGCCAGGACGACAAGGCCGCGCGGTACGGCCGCGTGATGAACACGATCACTCGCCGCGAACTGCTCGGGCTGCTCGCCAACCGAAACGTCCTGCCAAAGTACGGATTTCCCGTCGACACCGTCGAGCTGCGGCTGGCTTTCGCGGACGCCCCCATCGCCAAGCAACTGGAACTTTCCCGAGACCTCTCGTCGGCCATCTACGAGTACGCACCCGGCGCGGAGGTCGTCGCTGGGGGACTGGTTTGGCAGTCGGCCGGCCTGTACCGGCTGCCCGGACGAGACCTTGAGCGACGCTACTACGCGGTGTGCGACGGATGCGGCCACTACCGCGACTCGATCGACCGCCTCGACCAGGAATGCCCGGCCTGCGGCTCCGCCCTCGTCGGCGTACCCCGTCAGTACGCCATTCCCGTCTTCGGGTTCGTCGCGGCACGCGGCACCGGCCGGCGACCCACCAGTGCGCCGCGACGAGCCTGGCACGGCGCAACCCACGTCGTTTCGCCCGGTGCCGAGCTGTACGCGGACAAGTTGGACCTCGCCGGAGGCGCGATCACCATCCGGGCCGGTGCCCGAGGCGAGCTGGTAGCAATCAGCGACGGCGCGATGGGACGCGGCTTCCTCGTCTGCGCGACCTGCGGCTTCGCCGGCCGGGCCATCGATGGTCGGGTCGACCACCAGAGTCCACTCAGCGGCCGCGAGTGCCGTGGCCGCATGGAGAACCTGTCGCTGGCCCACAAATATCAGACGGACGTCCTCGACCTGAACTTCGACGGTGCGGTCGTGATCGGAGTCGAGGACAACGCCTGGCGATCGGTCGCGTACGCATTGGTGGAGGGGGCGGTGCGCGCGCTCGAGATCTCCCGCGACGATATCGATGCGACGGTCTACCGAACCGAAGCTGGCCGCAGCGTGATCATGCTCTACGACACCGTGCCCGGAGGAGCCGGCCACGTCCGGCGCATCGCTGAGCGGCTGCGGGACGTACTCGACCAGGCCCTGCAGCGGGTCCGCGACTGTGAATGCGGCCCGGAGACCAGCTGCTACCGCTGCCTGCGGGTGTTCCGCAACGAGCGCTACCACGAGCAGCTACGTCGCGGCGTGGCGGCGGACGTGCTCAGCCGCCTCCTCGGCAAGCAAGACCAGGAGCCCGTCGGGGCGCTGCGGGTCTCGCTCTCGGACGTCGGGCCTGCGCTCGGCGCGACTCGCCGATTCCTGGTGACGGAGGCGCCCGGCGAGGTCTTCCAGCCCGTCACCTCCGGGCAACTCGACCTCTACGAAGGTCGTGTCGTCCTCGCCCGCCGTGACGGCGACGCCGCGGTGGGGCGGCTATGGCTCCGGCGCGATGCCGACGGTGTGGTCGGGGCGGGCCTGCAGGCGATAGCCGGAGCGCCGTTGGATGACGGTGCAGACGATCTCATGCTGATTGGCGTTGCTGTGTGGTGATGTCGAGCTGGCCTCGGTTTCGCATACCCACTCCTGGTCACCGGCATGGGCCGTGAGTCCTGCGGAGCATGATGACTTCGGTAGTCGACAGGTGCGTTTAAAGAGGTGGTCGAGTTCGAGCCGGCGTCGGGCAGCTGTCAGCCGTATGGTTGGCGGACCGCCTGGTTGACCCTTTCCTTTGGGCGGTGTCTGGTGTGGCCGTGACTGCCAGTCCTGATCGCGGCGCTCCCGTCGGGGGCGCGGTTTCGATTCGGTATCCCTAGCGGGCCGTCGACCGACGGATCAGTTGATCGGTGTCCTCGTCAGCTTCCGTCTCCCATTTATCGCCTTCACCGAAGGGTTGGTAGGCCAGCTTCGCCGGCCGGCCCCGGGACCCCTGGGTGACACCGTCGATGACCGAGACCTGCCACTCGCCCCGGCCCTTACCGGGTCGGGCCGTCATCCACGGGCCGATCGGGATCCAGGAGTCGACGCCAGTCCGGTATAGGCCGACCGAATGCTCCTTGGGAGAAATGCTGCTGGTCAACTTGGCACTTGGCAGAACCGGACCAGTGCCGGTCATCCGGAACGCGGCAACCACATATCGTTTTGAATTGAGTCGCAGGGTATCGGCGATCATCACGGTGCGGCCCGGGATGTGACGCAGGGCTGCGGCGAACTGCTCCAACAGCGGGTCGACCTCGTCGATCATGCGGGCCACCTCGTCGTTGGGGCGCTCAGAGCGGTGGCTGACCACGTTGCGGCCGGCCTTCACGACGGCGAGCGCGTCCAGGTCGAGACTGCGGATGACCTGTCCCGCATACGAGTCCTGCGTTAGCCGCGTGCCGAGCGCCTTCAGCAGATCAACCCATTTACCGAGCATCATGTGTGGCGCCAGCACCGGCCGAGGCACCCGCGCCTCCGGGTCGCCGCTCAAGAGTTCGCCGAGCCCGACCGCGCCGATGAACCGGAGGGCGTCTTCCATGGCCGCATGGCCGGCACGTAGTCGCAGGTTGGCCACCGTCTCCGACTCGTATCGCTGCAGGCCGAGCGCCACCGGCAGCGGCAGGTGCTGCAGATCGCTGCGGCTTCGCTGACGTAGATCGGCCAAGACCTCCTCGACTACGGCGGCGAGTTTCTCTGCAGCGATCGCCTTGGTCACGTACTTGGCGGCGCCCGCGTTAGTCGCGTCCATCGCCTGATCGAGGCTTCCCTCGCCGGAAAGCACCACCACCGGCACCCGGTGGCCTTCCTCCTGCATGCGCCTCAGCAGCCATAACCCACCCCAGGTATCGGGCGGCATCTGTAGATCGGTTACCCGACGTCGTAATGTCCGGTACCAAGCCTGGTCAGCGCGCTTTCGCCGTCGTGAGCGATCTCGATCTGAGCGGCAATCGGCTCGAGGTGTCCGGCCATCGTACGGGCGACATTCTCTTGGTCGTCCACGAGCAACACCCGGACTGTGCGTCGGGGACCCGCCCCCACTAGCGGCACCAGGGTCGGGCTCGGTTTGCGATCGGGCGCATCGGAATCTGTCACGTCCTCGCATGGCAGGTCGATGATCCAGCGCTGGCCGGCGGCTCCGGGGTCATCGGAGATCGTGGCACCCAGCCGGCGCAGGTCCGTGCGTACCAGCCACAACCCCATGCCCGAGCCGTGCAACTTGTTGCTCGTCACAGTCTCGTCCCGCCAGAACCCCTCGCGGATCTCGTCGGACAGCCCTGGGCCGTCGTCGTGCACGACGAGGAACAGATGGCCTGGCTCGTTGTACCAGTCGACAATGATCCGGCCGCCGTTCGGCATCGCCTCGACTGCGTTCTTGATGAGGTTGTCCAGAACTCCCCGCAGCAACGACGGCGAGAGGGTGACCTCACAATGGCCGGACTCAGCGGGCGTGATCAGGCGTATGTTCTCCATCTCTTTGATCTCCAGGACCTTGGCGGCGCAGTACTCATCGATCCAGCGGCCGAACTGCACCGCCTCTTTGTCGGCATCCGCCAGCGCGCGGTTGGTGTGGTCCAGATGGTCGGCCAGGCGGACTGCGGCGTCGTGGTGTCGTGCGGCATCGGCGAGCCGGTGGAAGCGTGTCACCCGGTCGCGGGTGCCGGACCTGGACGCCGCCCTGCACTGGGGTCGCCGTCCGCCACCCGCCGGGCGACGCGCCCGGGCATGTGCGCAATGAGCTGGTTCTGTTTGCTGACCTTGTCTGGACGAGTGCGCTCCACGACTAGGTCGGCCACTGCGAGCACCAGATGGGTGGCGCCCACCTTGCCCAGTGCCGCCAGCGCGGCGGCCGAGATCGGCGTCCGGCCAATCTCGTAAAGGAAAGTGGAGTGACACGCCGCAAGCCGCAACCAGCGCGCCCGCAGCGGGTCGTCGTCAACCCGCCAACCTCGCCTGCCGAGCTCGGCGACTAGCGAGTCACTGAGCGGCACATCATCCGCCGCCAGGGCCGGGTCGGGAAGAGAGACGAGGGCAGGTCGGGACATGCCGGCGGTGTCCTCCAGGTAGCGCAAGGGTCGGGCAACTCTACCCCTTCTCCTTCGGCCGACCCGTTTCGCGATCTTGCGGCCCCTTTGACCACTGCCCGGACGGCGTAGGCACGAGGTGCCTTTAAGGCTTCCGACCGGCGAAAGAGCTTCTCCTGCCGGCTCCGCTGAAAACCGACCATGTGGTTCCGGCTGACAGCAAGGTGGGTCGGAGGGTGGACGATCGGCGACGTGTGCTCCGCTCGTGTCAGCGGCTCACTGTCAGGCCAAGCCCTGCCTGATGTGGGATCCAGGAAGGTCATCGAGTTTGATCTCCGTCGAGGAATTGCGCTAGGGCCAGCAATAGCGCGACAGTGCCGCCGAAGGCGCCGCCGCCAGCGATGATCGCTAGGGGCACCGGCATCCCGCCGGCGACTGACAACAAGCCGGTGGCGGAGCCGACGGGTATCGCGGCGAGCAGGATGATGGCGGTCCAGATGGCGCGCGACGGGTCGGGAGGCCCGGACCGCTGTGTGGACGGCGTAGAGGCGTCTGGAACTGTCGAAGTCTGCTGGGGCGAGGTTGTTTTACTCGACACACGGCCAACGTTCACCGACCTCAAGCGATGGGGCAACGTTGGTGGACGCGTTCCGACCTCCGTATCTCGTCCGAGCGGCTGACCAGCGAGAACTCAAGATTTCCCGGTCAGGAAAAACCTGACAACATCAGAGCATGGCGCGGACGTACAGAAATACCTTGAAGGCGCACGCGTATGCGCTGTCCTGCCTCGGCGCAGCGTTGACCGATCTTGCTCACGAGCACCGAGTCGCTGCGAGTGCGATGGAGCGGCAGCCGTCGCAGGGCCCACGGGGAGACAGCGAATTCGCCGACTGGATCGCGGCCGCAGCCGAAATTTCGGCTGCGGCCGAGCGGCTACTTGAGTTGGAGGTCGAGTTGGCCCGCCGCCATGGCATGACCTGGGAACAGGTTGCCGATGCCCTCGGGGTCAGTCGCCAGTCCGCCTGGGAACGGTTCCGCACCCACTCGCGTTGGGATCGTACCCACCGGCTTTCGCGGCTGCGGCGTGTACGCCGTGCCGCGATGTTCCGGCGGATGGCGCTCAGCCAGAGCGAGGAGTTCGTAGCCGTCCTGCGACAGATGATGCGGGCCGGTCACGCCTCATCCGAGCGCCGGCCGCCCTATGACGATCGGTGACGCCGGAACTTCGGGCATCGGCAAATTGAGCACTGTGGCAATCGGTACTCGGTCCTGCGGATGATGTCGGAAGTTGACGTCCAGGGTCATCATTGGACCACCGGTCCTCAAGCCACCGCCCGGGCGCACGTCACCGCTGCGTTGGTGGCCGGGCTCACCGCCCTGCGGGAGCAGATCAGCGCGCTGGAGGAGCAGATTGAGATCCAGTTGCTGCAGCATCCCGACGCGGGAGTGTTCACGTCCCTGCCCCATGCGGGGATCGTCCGCGCGGCCCGCGTTCTGGGTGAGATCGGCGACGCCTGCGGCCGCTTCCCGACGCCGGAGGCACTCACCTGCCTGGCCGGGGCCGCGCCCTCGACGAGGCAGTCTGGGAAGGTGAAATCGTCGGCTTCCGCTGGGCCGTCGACATTCAACTCCGTGGAGCAGTCATCGACTTCGCCGGCGACTCCCCGGGGGCTGAAACGGCGTAGCCGGACGACCGGCGGTCGTGAAGGATGTTTGTCATGGCGAACATCGTTCCACGCCGCGATCTTGCGACGCTGATCGTTGACGGACTCGAGATCGGCACCGGGAAGCAGGATTCGGGAGCAATTGGTGAGATCTTTGGCGCCTTCGACATCGACCTCGACGCGATCGCTTGGCCGTTACGGGGAAAGGTCGACGAGAAGCGGCTGATCCGCCGCGAGGCCGCCAGGCAGCTCGCCGAGTCGGCACCGTCGCTGTCCGCCCTCGTTAGCGAGCTTCTGCGATGCGGCGGCCGGTATACGGCCATGGTCCGCGACATCTACGCGCGGCTGGCGAAGCACGCCGTCACGACCGGGGGACCGCGAACGTTCAGGATTTCGCGCGACGGCTTGGACGTAGCCGGGCTGACCATTAGTGAGGCCTTCATCGAACGGATCCGGTCGTTGGAGCGGACGGTTCGCGCCGTAGAGACCGGAACGATCGACGAGGATGCAGTCCGGTCGTTTGTCCTGTGGGACGGCGGTGGCCTCTACGGAACCTGGCCGGTCGATTCCGCGGACGGTTTCCGGCTGCCCGACGCGCTGCTGCACCTGGCGTGGCTCCGGCCTGCGTTGCAGGCGCGTGCGGAACACGAACCTGCTTGGTCCGGGCCACTGGCCGTCATCGGGGCGGCGGAGAATGCCGGCAAGGCGCTCGTCGCGGCCGGTGAGCGGCTCGTCCGCGCTCACCTGGCGAACCTCGACCGCGCACCCGTCTTCCGCCTGACCGATGTCGACCCGCAGCTTCACGAGTGGCCAAAACAGGTCGCGACCGCCGAACCCGCGGGGCGTCCCGGGCAGCGTGTTCTCGTTGCCACGGCCACGCCGGAGCATCTGCACGGCGTCAACGAACCGAGCGACATCGGGCTGGACGAGCACCTCGATGCCGTTGTTCTGCCCGGCAGCGGTCGTGGGCGACAATCAAACTTGGAGGAACTGGCCGGCTTCATCGCCATGTGGCGCCTTGGTCACTGGCCCACCGCCAGGCGCGCGGACCTGGAACTCCGGCTGTTCGCGACGCCCGACACGCTCGCCACGTGGCTTAACCAGCTGCGGACCGCCTGCGACGAGGCCAGCGAATGGTTGCAACGGCGGGTCTTCCGCAAGACCGGCTCGATGAGCGTCGAGGTCCTCCACCGGGCCGTCCAGGAGTACCTCAACCTGCCACTGTGGCAAAACCGGAGCTTGCTGTACGAGGTTTGGGTGCTGTGCGCCACGCTCGATGCGGCCGAGCACGCCGGCTGGATCGTCGAGCTGCCGGGACTGCTTCAGGACGGCGACGTATGGCGCCTGTCCGAGGGCCGAACAGATCGCCCCGTCGGCATGCTGCGGCATGGCGCGACGCCGGCCGCGCATTTGGAGGTGTGGCGAGAACCTGCCCGCGTGGCCGGCGGCGTGGAGCTGACGCCTGACGTCGCCGTTTCGACCCCCGGCGACCACCGGCGCGACCTTCTCGTCGTCGAAGCGAAAGACCAGTACGAGATGCGGCTCGGCCGGGTCCGTCCCCTGTCGGACGGCATGCCGGACCCGAATGACAAGACGCCGATCGGCGTGGCGCTGCGATACGCCAACGGCCTTCGACCGAGGGCTACGTGGGTGTGCAACCACTGTGACATCAAGCCCCGGCAGCAGCCGGAGGTGAATCGCGGTGATTTCTGGACCCGGATGCATCTGGCCGGTCAGTTCCGGCCGGGCAATGTGCCGCCGGAGTTCGGTGCGTCGGTCAGTTGGGCGCTGTCACCGGGCGCCGCCGAGCACCGGGTGGCCGCGCCGCCTGAACCGCGCGGACTCGTGCTAGTGATCGATGTGACAGCCAGCATGCACACGTACCTGACCGCGGCGCTGGCGCGGCTCGGAGCCGCCGAGTGGTCGTCGTTCGACCAGATCCGAGCCGTGCTGTACAGCGATCACGGCTACCCCGAGCCCTTCCTGGTTCGCAAGTTCGGGCCCGCCCCGACGATGGCGGCGTTGCTTGAGGCCGTGGCGGTGGCGCCATCCGGCCACGGGGGCGACGTGGAGGAGGCGCTGGAGGACGCGATGCAGCGGTGCCGGGAGTTGGTCGACGATCTGGGACCTCAGGTCATCCTCGTCCTTACGGACGCACCCGCCCACACGGCCGATCGGTGCCCGTACGGGATCGACGTCCAGGTCGAGACCCGCGCGCTGCTGCGGGCCGGGTGCCGCGTGTATGTGGCGAGCGATCATCAGCCAGCGCGCGATGCGACGTGGGCAGCGTTCGCCGGCCATCCTGGATTCCGAAAGGCGCCGCTGAGTGAGTTCATGGGCCGCGAGGGAGCCCGCGGCTGACCGCAGATGAAACGGACGCGCATCAGCTTGCCGCGCCGAGGAAGTCAAGCAGGGCCGTGGGTGTAGGCGGGGGCAAGCGCCGCGAAGTGGCCGCCCGCTGACCACATGCCAGTGGGCGTCCGGGATGGCGGCGGCCACCACCTGTTGGCGAGTGGCCAGGGGTCGCTTGCGCCAACCAGGACGAGGGCTGGCGCGTTGAGCCCCTGCTTCGCGAGCTCGTAGGCTTTCGCGCCTCGCACAACACATCGGCCCACAGCCGAGCGAACTCTGCGACTGGGGACCCACCTATCCGACGAGGGGAAACCCTGCCCTTCTCAGCAGCAGCCCCTCAGGCCAACTAGCTGACCGAACCGCTCACTCCGCGATCTGGTACTCGTAGGCCTGACGCACCAGGCCCATGATGTAGGTGAAATCGCTGCTCTCGTCGAGGCCGGCCTCGACGTTGCCGTTGCCCCAGTGGCCCCGTCCGGTGACGTCCCAAGCGAGGTCACGCTCGTCGTGGAGGGATTCGAACGGCAGGTTGAGGCTGAGCCTGAGCCTGGCGACCTGCGGGACGACGTCGACGAAGTTGGTCTCCACCTTGTAGGCCACATACAGTTTGAGGAACTGCTCGGTTACGGTGGGATCGAGCGCCAGTACCTCGGACCGGAACTTGTCGAATAGCGCCCGACGAGCCGGCGGGAGCAGGTTCGGGTGGTCCTCGATGGAGAACGCCGTCTCGGCACGCGGCTGCTGGAACTCCGCCATTACTTGGGGGGGCAGCTCGGGCATCTGCCAGATGTCGAGCGCGGCATCAGCCAGGCGTGCCGCGCGGGACTGGATCGTGTCTGCGTTCCAGGTGTCGAGCTGGCCGAGCCCTTGGTTCAGCCGCAGAGGGCTGTGCTTAAATCCCCCATTCATGTCGCGCTTGACCGTGAAGGGATGGTCGCTGTACTCGGAGTTGTATCCGGTGAGGGTCAGGTTGCCGAGGGTGTGCAGGTAGCGGGCCTGGATCTCGCCCCAGTTGTCGCCGAGGGCGTCACGCCACTCTTGTGAGAGCTTCTCGTTCTGCGGCAGGATGTGCTCGATCGTGTAGTCCTCGATCGTCACGACCTCCTTGCGGTTGTGGTTCTCCAGGCGCCGCAGGAAGTAGGAGCGGCGTTTGAAGTGGTAGAGGTCCGCGGTCTTCAGGGCTTCGGCGAACTCGGGGTCGGTGGGGAAGGCGCGGTAGCTCTTCATCGACAGGAAGCGCGCCTTCACACTGTCGAGGTAGCGCTCCTTCCGTAGCCCCTTGCCGAACGTGGCGAATGTCGTGTTGAGCGAGTTGGTGGGGACGCGGCAGACGGCCCGACGGAAAATGTAGGACGTCAACAGGTCGACGATTTCGGCCACCTCTCCGGTGGTGAGGGTGCCGAGTTCATAGTCGGTGTAGACCTCAAGCAGGAGCGGATAGACCACGTCGGCCTTGATCTCGCGGAGGTCCTGGAAGGCAGCGGCGAGGCGCTTGTCCTTTTCCTGCCCGAGCGCCACCGCGCAGTACCGGCCGGAGTAGTCCCGGAGCTGACTGAGCAAGGGCTCCACCGAGCCGGTATCGCTGGTTGCCGCCCGAGCGTAGGCCTTGAACGCCTCGTAGATGTCGGCGAGTCGGGGGATTTCGCCGGTCACTACCGTGAGGTAGTGGCGGACGAAGTCGTCGAATTGGGCTTCGTAGGCGGCCTGGCCGAAGTCGCTCTCCATGGGGCGCCAGTACTGGGCGTAGAACCGCTCCTGGGTGGACGGCTCGAGGCCCATCAGCACGAAGTTGCGGATTAGGTCGGCCTGGGAGAGCTTGCGGCCGGTGGAGTTCATGGACTCGAAGATCAGTTGCGGGTTGTCTTGGGAGCGGTCTAGCCGGATGTCCACGACGACCAGCTTGGCCAGACCCCGACAGATGGCTCCGTAGTCGGTTCCCTGAGATCCCAGTCGGCCTTGAAAGTAGGCATGGTTGCTCTCGATGCGCTCAGAGCGGTGCTTGGGGAGCTGGGCACCACCGACGATGGCCTTGAGGGTGTCGCGGTCGGTCTGCGACAGCAGCAGCTTGAAGTAGCGATCACCTTCCTCGTCGTTGTTGACGAGGTACCGGTTGCGCAGCTTCTTCGGCGAGAACCCGTCGAGTGGCTCACGGTTCTGCTCGGGAAGCCGGCCGAGGGCCTCGGCGAGCGCGGCGACCAGCAGCGTGACCGTGGTCAGGCGCTGCTGGCCGTCGATGACGAGGTTCGGCTCCTGCGAGGTGAGGTTCGACAGGCCCTTCTCGACGTGCACGATCGAGCCGATGAAGTGGGCGTTGAGGCTGTCGTCGGTTCCCGCCCTGACGATGTCATCCCACAGTTGTGCGCACTCCGACTGCGCCCAGGAGTAGGTGCGCTGGTAGATGGGGATGACGAACTGGCTGCCCTTGGCGAGCAGGTCCAGCAACTTGGTTTCCGATGCCTTCACTGCGGCTCCTCTCCCGAGGTTGGTGTGCTGTCTGGAGTCAGGGGATCCGGGATGCCTCCGGCTGTCGCGTCGATGCCTCTGCCAGCCGGCGATTTCGATGCGAACCTGTCCAGGAGCGTGCTGGCGCAGGCGCGCCTCGTTAGGCAAAGCCAGCCGCCAGTCGCATGCCTGCCCGCCGGTGACGTAGGCGACCTCGGGGGTATCCAAAGTGTCTGCGGAGACTACATCGAGAGCATCCAAGATCGTTTGTAACGAACGACCTGGACACCCTCGCGGCAGCCCCTACGCGAAAAAACGATCTACTGGAGGAGTACCCGAGCTGGCGCCGCAGCGGCCCGCTGTGGGAATCACGCCGAAGCTGCTGGAGATTTACCGGCTCGGCATCGCCACCGGCAACGCCATCTTCGAAACGAACCTTGTTGGTCAGTACCGCCGGGAAGTCGGTCAGCTCGGCAACCAACCACCGGGGAACGGTTCACCGCCTCCCGCCTGCCCGAGCACCGCTTCGTCGCTCTCGACGCCGACGCGACCGAGCTCGGCTGGACCGCGTGCAGCCCGGTCTCCGGCCGCTACGTCTATGCCGGCGTCGTCGAGCGCTCCGTCTACGTTCACCCCGACAGCGGCGGCAAGGCATCGGCCGCCCCTACTCAACGTGCCGATCACCGCCAGGGAGACCGCTGAGATATGGACCGTCCAATCCGAAATCTTCCCGAGAACACGCCCAACCTCGCCCCTGCATGCCGCCTGCGGCTTCCGCACCGTCGGAACCCGCAAACGCGTCGACAAACACCACGGCACGCCCACACCCGTCACCAAGTCCTAGCGAACGGGTGGCTGTGGGATGACCGCCGCCCGGTCTTCGCGAGGCACGAATGGTCGGGAGTGACCGCCACCGACACCGGGTGACCTGCCATGGCAGGTAATCATGCGCCGCGTCGACATCGAGCACACCATCCGCGTGCTGGCCCGCGCGGCCACTGGCGAACTCCGCCGGCCTCGGGGACGGAAGCGGGCGAGCCCGGCAGTGCCTGACCGTCCCCGTCGTGTCCGAAAGTGTCGGTGATATGTGTCAGCATGCTTCGGTGACGACCGGCCGTGCTGATTTTTCCCCGAAGGTCCGTCGACTATTAGCCGAGCGGGCTGGCTACCGCTGTTCAAAGCCAGACTGCCGGAGTTCCACGATAGGGCCCGGGCCTAGCCCGGACGACGTGGCCCGGATAGGCATGGCGTGTCATATCTACGCCGCTGCTGAAGGCGGGCCGCGGGGGACTGGTGGGCTGACATTCAAGCAGCGACAGGAAGTTGGCAACGGGATCTGGTTGTGTGCGCACCATGGCCGGCTCGTCGACACTAATCAAGGCGACGGGTACCCTGCAGCCTTGCTGCATACATGGGGTCGAGTACACGAGGCGTACCTTCGGGCCGAAATGCGCGGCGCAACTATATCAACCGGGTTGATCACTGAGATCACGATACGCAAGGGTCCGGCGGCGCTGAAGGCCCGGACCATCGAGTTGTCGGTGCTGAACTTGGTGCAGGGCCACAACGAGAGCGGAAAGAGCGTGTTGCTCGAACTGCTGGCGAGTGCCACGCAATATGGCCGCGCCAGAAGTCGTAATTGGATGGGCGACCTGGCAGCGGAGATTCGCTGGTTTGACCCCCAGCCACACACGTTGAAGATAAAGGCCCATGACGGCAGGCTGCGGTTCGATTTGGATGCCCGACATGGGGCGATCGTGACGGAACCCTATCGCACAGTCGTTCCACGTTATCCTGACTGCGGCAGAGGAACAATTCTAGACTTAGCCGCTGCACTATCCATCGACGTGAGCACTTTTATCGACATCTTGGCGGAGGTTCCGAGCCGGGTCCGCGGTGAGGTGCAGGACGTGGAGATCGTCGGAGGTCGGCCGATTGTGCACCTGGCTTCCTTGCGTCAGCCAATAAAGAGCGACGACTCCCCGTGTACCTCGCAGGCTTTAGATATCCTCTTAGAGGTGGCGATCGAGATGGCGCAGATACATGCCGAGGAGGGTCCAACGCTGCTGTTGGTCGATGAGCTGCTTGACTCTTTTCACCCGAGCCGCGCTTTTCGGATGTTCGAGCTGCTTGCCAAGCGTACGACGGGATTCCAGGCGGTCGTCGTCACCCATCTCACGCTGCCAAG
Organism: Micromonospora saelicesensis; assembly: GCF_900091575.1. Lineage (GTDB taxonomy): Bacteria > Actinomycetota > Actinomycetes > Mycobacteriales > Micromonosporaceae > Micromonospora > Micromonospora saelicesensis. Next base: position 394,225 of record NZ_FMCR01000007.1, on the reverse strand, counting down.
CGAGATCGAGAGGGACTGGTCCAATCAGTTCCTGGTTAGAGCGAGTTCCTGACGCCTCTGTAGGACTTCGTGTCGGTGCTCCGCTACCTCGGGTCAATGCGGGCGTGCATCGACAGCCCCGGATGCCGGTGACGTGCCCGAGCTCGTGGAACCGACAGGCCGACGGGTGGACGTCGGGCGTCGGGCATCGGCCGCCGTGAGCGTAGAAAACGGTGCGATCCGAATTCGTCGTACGCGCGATCGTGGGCCGCCTATGCATTGTCCTTGCAGGGCAGCCTTTCACATTTCACTCCGGTGCACCCGATCCACTTACTAAGCAGGCGAGTGCAGCTCCAGTGCGATGCTGCGTTTCACCTGTTGAATGTGAAGTCGAGCCAGTTGTTTGCGCGAAGCGCGGCTTGCCACCGTTTGCTCATATGCCGCGCCCACCCCGGTTCCACGTCGGTCGCGAACGCCAGTAGCCCGGAGACGTGCCGGACAAATCCGTCGAGCGAGCTGAACCGCCGGTGCAAGACGTGCGTCGCGAGGCCGAACTTTTCAACTCCGCGCACGTTTTCGGCGATCCGACTCCGCATGCTGCGACTAAGTCTCACGTCGTCGCGGTCTACCAGCAAGCCGAGCACAAGCTTGCGACCACCCGGAGGAACGATTCGGGTCTTTTGTTGGTGCAGGGAAAAACCTTCGCTCCGCAGTTCCGAACCCACCTTACGGATCAATTGGGCTGCCCGGCTGCGGTCGAACTCCTCGATCGAGGAAAACGTCAGGTCGTCAGCATATCGCGTGTATACCATCCGCTCGCGATGCGCGAGTGTTGAGAACGTAACGTCCAACTCGTGGAAAATCGCGTTGGCCAGTGCGCCGCTGGTGGGCGCACCTTGAGGCACGAAGCCGAGCACAGGCTGATTGTAGGATTGGATGACGCGATCCCGCACGTCGCCCCCGAAATGACGTACATCGACGTGGCTAGCATGCGCAGCAGATCGGGTGCACAGCCGAGCCAGTTCGAGTGACACGAGTCGGACGTACCCCGCCTCATGAAACAGCGAGAAGACCTGACGTTCATTGATGGTTTCGAAGAAATTTCTGATATCGAGCTTGACCAGCCATCGCGCCCCAGCGTGTCGCATCGCGCAGGCACGGATCGACGAGCCGGCCTGATACGCGTAGCTGTCCGTGTGCACTGGGATTCGGCTCGCGATGCGGTGCAGGATCCACCGTTGCACCCTCATTAGTGGTGGGTCCGGAACAGAAATCGGACGCATTTTTCGTCCGTTGCGGCGCTCGATAACGAGATCAGCGTAGGGGTCGAACGTCCGGGAGACGATTCCGCGCAGGTAGTTGTAAGAAACGCCGGTGCGCACTGCAAGGTGGTTGAGCGTGAGAACCGCGGCGAGCCCGTTGGCCTCGACTGCATAAGCCTGGGCAAGCGCTGCGTCGAGCAGTGCCTCGGGCTTGCCCTCCGCGCGTCCGTCTCGCCGGTAGAGGTGAGGGGAGCCGATAGTCATCTACCTTTGAATTCCTTCCCATCGCGGCAGCGGGGTCGCGAAGACGCGCCGAGGCATCGAGGATGCAGCGTCTTCGCGACCGCACGCGAACGTGGGATTGAACGGAGCGCGTGAGAAACTCACGGCCCGCTCTCGCACCGCGGACTCGCTGCGGCCGTGGTCGACCCGACGGGCCGACCTGGATCTAGATGTCACACGGCTCCCCTCAGGGTCACAGGATAGTAGGGCCCCTCCTCACCGCTTGCAGGCGCTTCCGCGGGCGACGTGGGGCGGTTTCGAGCGCGTCGCAACTCGGCGCGTCCCTCGTTGGTCAGTCGACCGGCGGCGTCAAGCAGTCTCAGCTCCTGGCAGGCTTCCAGCGTTCGCTGCGCGGCTTCGAGGCTGAGACCAAGCAGGCTCCCGAGCGCCATCGGATCGCGATGTCCACTTTCGATGGCACCGAGCACCAGGAGCAGAATCCGCACGGTCGTGTTCGCTTGCGCGTCTAGGGCATCACCAAGGCGCTCCTGCCTAATGATGGTGCAGATGCGCTTCGGATCAGTTTCCAGCCGGTAGTCGTCGAGTTCCGTCTGTAGCTGCGGAGACATGACGCGATTGCTGAACAAGGAAGACCAGTTACGAACCCGGGGGCACTTCGTCTGCCAGAGAATGTTGGGAAGGTTGTTGGGTACAGTGTGATGCAACGTCAGCAGGCCGCATGTCTCACGATATCCGAGGGCGAAATCGGGCTTGTGGGCGTATCTCCGGCACAACGCCTTAACCGCTTCGCGCTCGCGCTCCGTCCACGGCGCGGTGTCGAAGCCAAGTCCTCGTTCCAGATACCGCACGCTTGCGACGAACCGGGAATCCTCCAGGCGCTGCTGAGCCTGCGCCGAGGCCGCGAGCAGGAGGATGTGAATGCGCAGCAGGCCATATGAGTGCCAGCTCCTGACTGTGGGATGGCGCATCCAGGCGTTCACGTAACTGACGATCTGATTACCGGTGCCGCTGTAGTCGTCCACTAAAAGAAGCGATCGCACCCTGTGCTGCCGCAACCTGTCCAGCGAGTTGTAAGACGCGGCTCGGCGAAACTGCGGTCGCCTGCCGACGACATCACGGATGATGTTGCCGACCACCCCTTCGCTGCCGGGGACTGCGGTGAATGGGTGGTCCAGTGGCAGAAGGCTGCTGGCGCGATCGTCCGCTTGGGACCGTTCGGCGGTGCTCGGGTCGCTCGGCAGTTCACGCACCGGGTAGACACCAACAGGCCCTCGTAACTCGCCGATTGCAGCATCTAGGGCTTCCGACAAGGTGATCCGGAAGCGCGCAGAGGAGATCACCCGAAGACTGTCGATCAACAACCTGGCGGCCTGGCGTTCATCGAGGCTGAAGTTTGCGAGCCACCGACGCCCTCGGCTCGTCTCGCTAGGGCGCAGGGTCACCGGTCCACCCTAGCAATGCGGTCAGACTTGGGTGATCGGGAATTCTGCCAGTTCAGTGACAGGATTCCCGACCCCCGGGCGCGCCTGCTCGGCCCCGACATGTGCAAGCCGGAACCTGCCTCGAACCATCAAAACCGTGACGGCCTTCCGACTCCTGCGCCAGACGAATTGCTTCTCGCGATTCGCTCTGGTCACCGGCGAGGTCGCACCGTCGGGCCGGTCCGACGTAGAGGTGACCGCCGTCGCGGTCGACGAATACCGGCGGAAGCTGAGTCGCGCTTTCGGTGGGCTCTGCCTGGACTCCTCGCGGCGGCGAGGGTAACCGTGACCGACATTGTCATCACCCAAGTCGACACAGCGGGGGCGACGTCTGATCCTCGGCCACGACGGTGACGCGTCCTCGCTGGTCTCGTGCTGCGGTTTGAGAACCGCGACCTAATCATCGGCACGCTCGGCGACGAGTGGGTTCTCGCCGTCGGCTCGGTGCCGGCGGCCGCCGCTTCCTACTGGGCTGTGTAGACCTTCGTGCACGGCGGCCGCCGGTAGCAATTACCTCTTCATCTCCCAGCGATTCAGGCTACGCATGCCGATCTTGAGCCGGTCACCGCCGGCGCCAGTCCAGTACTGGCGGAATCTGGCCATCTCGCCCGTAGTCGGTGCGCCAGCATGCCATCGCCCAGACCACGATAGAGACCATCCGCTCCGCCGTACTAGGGAGGGCTTCCGACGTTGGGCCGCGCTACGAGACCAAGTTGCTGAATTCGGTGACGAGACGTCGCATGGCCTCGCCTGCGTCAAGGGGCGCCATGACGTGCCTCCCACGCTCTCGGGTCGTAGCCCCGAGGGCCGAGTAGACGCTGGAAGGTCGTTAGCTCTTTCATCCGAATGTGGGATGCCGTTTGCGCCTGCGGCGGTGGACGCTGTCCTGTTGCCATGAAGGGATGACGGGAGTAGACGTGTTCGCTGAGTTGACGAAGCCGGATGAGCGGACGCTGCGCTTCACCTCGATGGGGTTGAGCCTCGGCGGGCTTCTACATGAGGATGACGCGCTTGCCTTTCAGCGCTCCCAGATCGCCGGCGCGGTGCTGACCGATGCCGTGCCTGCCGATCTTCGGGCGAGCTTCGAGCGGTTGCGTGACCAGCACAGCTTGGGTGTGGTCGACTACGAGCAGTTCACTGTCGTTGCTGACGCTGCCGTCGGCCTCTACGAGCCCGCTCTACGTGCTCGATTCGTCGAGTTCTATCACGGCCGGGTGATTCCGTTCACCGACGATGAGGCCCGACCGCAGCCGTTGACCAGCGCCAACTACGACGACATCGCCAAGCATCTGCGCAGACGTAGGCTCCGCTTGCCCGCTGGTAGCGGGGCGCCGAGGCGCTTCGCTGGCATGCTCACCGACCTGTTGGCTTGGGCACGCGAACACGAACTCTTGCGGGGACAGCGGGCCCGACAGGGCGAACAGGTGGTCGTCAAGATGCGCAACCACCTCGCCCACTCGCGACCACATCACATCCACACCCCGGTCGAGGCGACACTCGAGCTGCGTGACCTTGCCGAGTTCATCAATCAGCTATGGGGCGTCGCGACCCCCGACGGCAGGTGTTACCCGGCACCAGTGCGACGCGAGACGCTCGCGGTCGGCTGGAACCCGACCACCGGGGTCCAGGAGTTCACGCGGGCGGAGAACCTCACCGCCGATGAGGATCCCACCACCCGGTGGATCCTGTACCGCGGGGTGCCTGACGGCTACGAGGCCGAGCGCTTCGACTCCCGATACGTCACGACCCGTGTCCCGACGCAATACCTGTGGGGGCCGGACTCCGCCGCCGACGCGGTCGCCTGGCTGGCCACCCACCAGCCCACCGGCGACGAGATCGACCCGGTAGACGGGCTCTATCTCCTGCGTCATCACGGCAACCGCCTGTACCTGCCCCAGACTCCCGAGGTCTTCGCCGCGACACCCGTGGAGCAGCAAGCCGGTCGGTGGCACCTGCTGCGCGCGGACGTCGGCAACGACGCCTTCGCCTGCGTACGCGCCCGTGTCACCCCGAACGAAACCCACAACAGCTGCCGCTGCCCTGTGGAACGGCTCGCGCAAGGGACCTGGAACGCGGTGCACGCGAAACTGCGCCACCTCCAGCCAGCCCTCGTGCCCCATCTCCCTGCCGACGTCCGAGCGCCATCGCCGATGGCCTGGCCCCGCGCAGTGGAGATACCGACCTGAATCGGCGACCGACGGGGGTGGTATCACTCGAAACGCGAGCCACCGGCAGCCAGGGAACGGCGAACCACCTGACCGTAGCAGTGGCGCCGCGCGCCGTAGGCGGCACCGGACGGACGGCTTGGCTAGCATGGATTCGGTACGTCGTGCGTGGCCTGGGTCGGGCGTGTCCGTTCGAGTCGGCTCGACCGCGATGTGTGTGGCGATGTGTGGAACTCTTACGCAGTCACTCCTGGGACAACCGGATGAGTTCAGGTCTCAAAGGTCAGGGAAGTGCACCGGGAGGAGGCGGGGACGCATGGCTCGTGTTGTGCAAGTTCTTCGGGGTTTTGCCGAGACCGCTACCACCATCGGCATCGCGGTGACGGGAGGGTTCCTGGCCCAGACCAGGCACGACGAGCCCGCTGGAGCACTCGGCCATTAGCCGCAGACAGGGGCTATCGGCCGTTGGATGCGGTCTTCACCAAGACCCTGCTCAGTGAGGCGAAGCGGCGAAGGGTGGCGGTGCGGGACCGAGCCAAGCCCGGCAACGCTGTTGATCCGTCGCCACCCTTCGCGATCGTCGGCGATACATTCTGTGCATGCGTGACTACGGTGCATCCGGACTCGTCGCTCATCTCCCGCAAGACGAGTGGCATCGAGTGCAGGGCACCGGGATCCCCGTGCGCTTCGAGCCCCGCGACGTGCTTCTGCGTCAGGGTGATACCACCCAGCACGTGCACGTGGTCCTTGCCGGCTGCGTCAAAATTGTGCGGTCGGAGAGCGACGGTAGCCGCGCGATCCTGACGCTGCGGGCCGCTGGCGATGTCGTCGGCGACCTGGCCGCCGTCGACCTGCAACCCCGGTCGGCCACGGTCACCGCCCTCACCAGTACGGTCACGCGGCTGCTGACCGGCCCACAGTTCCGGCGTTTCCTGACCCGGCCCGCGTTCGCGGCGGGCTTCGCCGCCTACACGGTGGGCCGGCTGCGCACCTCGGACGCCCAGCGTGTGGCGCTGGCCGTGCTGCCTGTGCGGGAGCGGCTGGCCCGGGCGCTGATCCAGCTCGACCGCGAGAGCCGGCGTGCCGACGGGCAGCCCCTGATCCGGCTGTCCCAGGCGGAACTCGCGGAACTGGTCGGCACCTCGCGCAACGCGGTCGTTACCGAGCTCACCGCCCTGCGCGAGGCAGGCATCGTCGCTACCGGACGACGCGAGATCACCATCGTGGATCCCGCGGCGCTGAGCTATCGGTCACAGGGTTTCCGCCCAGAACTGGGCAGAGAACCGCGCGTACCCGGCTGACGCTGAGGGGGTCCCGTTCTCAAGGAAGGGCTCCCGTGGAACACATCCCGTTCGCACGTTCGATCGACCTACCACCGTACCGGGCGATTCTGGCCGTGGACGCCAAGGGTTTCACCGCCGAACCAGGCAGCGCCCAAGAGGCGGTCAGCAAGAATCTGCTCGACCTTGTGGGTGACGCCCTCACCGGCGCCGGGCTGGGGGCCGAGTGGGATCGCCCGGCGTTCCTCGGCCCTGCCGGTGATGGCTTCGCGGTTGGCCTTCCGCCGCGGGTCCTGCCCTACCTGGTGGACCCGTTCCCGCGCCTGCTGCAGGAACGCCTGGCAGAGCACAACCGTCAGGCGCGTGAACGCCTTCAGCTGAGGGTCAGCCTGCATGTCGGGCCGCTACCGGCGGATCCAGAGAATCCCTATTGGACCGGCAATGGGGACTCGCGCAACGACACGCACCGCCTGCTCGATTCGGTGCCGGTGAGGGCCGTGCTCGCCGCTGCCAGTCCTCGCGTGACATTCGTAGCCTGCATCTTTTCCGATCGCGTTTTCGAGGACGTCATAGCCGCTGGGTACGCCAGGATGGAACCCGACCGCTGCCTCCCGGTCACGGCGACGGTCGACGGCAAGGCGTTTAGCCGACAGGCGTGGCTCTACATCCCGGAGGTCTCCGGGAACCTCCTCGGCGTGATGCCGGCCGAACCGCTGGCCGCGCCGCCGTCGAGGCCGATGGCAGGGAAGCGCCCAGGGCCTCGGATCTCCGGGCCGAGGGTGAAGCGGAACGACGGTCAGGTCGCCACCACGGTCGAGAGCATGACGCAGCACCGGGGCGGTGAGTGATGACTACCGACTCGATTGAGCCGATGGATCCGGACATCGACGAGTCCTACGCCGACGACCTCGACGACGGCCCCTACATCGAAGAGAACAGCGGTCAGGCGGCCTCGCGTCGAGGGCGATATGGTGCAGAACGTCCACAACTGGCTCGGACGCTACAGGGCCGCCCGGGAGCTGTCCGACGCCTTCGTTCAGGAGACGATTGGGACCTTCGTAGAGCGCTTTTACGGCCCGGGCGGACTGCCCAGGGAAGCTGCCGCCGGAATCCTGCGGGAGCGGCGCCACGTCCTGCTGGTGGCCGAACCCGGCACCGGTCGGCGGACCGCCGCGGTCGGGCTGCTCGGCGGCGTTCCCTCGCCTCGGCGGGAGATCCCGACCGACGACGATCAGCAACGGCTCCTGCCCGTCGACGAGGTGCCTTGGTCGTCGTACGGCCCATCCGCCTACCTGCTCACGGTGCCGCCCGGAAGCCGCAACGGCCGCTTGCGTGAGCTTCTCATCGCCTACCGAGAGGCGGTAGAAAAGGGGGACTCGTACCTCGTCGTCCTGGTCGACCGCAAGAGCCTCGAAAGGCCCGAGGACGTTCCGGGCTTCACCGTCCTCACGGTCACCGCTCCTGAACGCGAGAAACTGCTGAGCCAGCTCCTGGACGACCAGCGAGCCCGCCTGGACGTGGACACACTGCTCAGGACTCCGCCGATACCGGCGATGCTAGAGGGTGCCACTCCGGCCCAGATCGCGAGGCTGTCCCACAGGATCAGGGCCGCGGTCGGGAATCCCCAGGAGCCGCTGGCCGAGATCGCCGGCAAGTCGGTCCAGGCCTACCAGAACTGGGACGAAGAACTGGCCACCTGGTTCGAAGACAACGTCGATGCGCGGACCAGGCTCTTCCTCATTGCCCTTGCCTTCCTGCAGGGGGGACAGGCCACCAACGTCCTTCACGCCATGGAGAAACTCGCCGAGAAGCTGTCGGAACCGGCGAACGTGCGCGGCGGCATCGGCGCCCCGGGGATCCGCCAGCTTGCCAAGAGCGTCAACGCCCGGATCGACGACGAGCACCGGATCGTCTTCACCCTGCCGTCCTACAACGTCGCGATCCTGCGCTTTGTGCACGCCGACCAGTCCAAGGCCTTCCGTACGCGCCTCTGGAGCTGGGCGTCCGACCTGCCGATGCGTCGTGGAGGATCCCCGAACGTCCGTGTCGCCGGACAGGTGGCCTCGGCCATGCTCGCCGTGACCTTGGCCCTTCCCGGGGCCGACGCCCCCGAAGTGCGTACCTTGACCGAGCGGTGGTGGGGGTACCAGACACTGCGACCGCTGGTTGTCGACCTTATGACGGCGGTTGCGATGAGCCCTGAGGCCGGGGCGGCGATGCGCGGTCGGCTCAATCAGTGGGCCGTCCAGTCGGGAAGCGTGACGCTGCTCTGCGCGGTCGCCGCGGTGTGCGGCGGCGAGTTGGCAGACGCGTATCCGCAGGCGGTGTTGACCCGCCTGAACAACCTGGCCGGACGGGGGATCGATGATGTCACCGACGGGGTCGTGGATGCTGTGCGGTCGCTGTGGGACCGGCCGCTGCACCGGCAGGCGACGTTGCGCCGGGTCGTCGACTGGACGGCCGCGCAGGACCGGCGGCACGACGTCGGGCTGCGCGCCCTGGCGGCGATTTCCGAAACTCGGGACCGGGCCGGCTTCCTCCTCGCCGAGCTGGCTAGCGACGCGGAGCTGCAAGCTGGGTTGGTACAAGCCTTCACGCTTCTGTTCACGGGCGAAGGGCCGCAGGGCGAATTCCGTGAGGCGCTCTTCCGCTGGCTAGACGCGGCGGTCGAGGGTCCCGCCTACGAGGACCTCATCACCGGTCTGATGGTCCGCGCTGGCGGGTTCGGCCAGGGTGCCAGTAGCCGCTTCGCCCGCATGTCCGCCCTGCTCTACGACTGGCAGCCACTCGCCCGCGACGCCGAGGCGCCGGCCGCCCGCGAAGCGCGTGATCGGCTCAACGAGCGGCTCCACCGAGCGAACCCACTGGTCGCCCCATGAGCGAGAACTGGCTTGACCGCCTGTTGGGCCTCTGGCTGAGGCCCGAGGATCCCGTACAGCCGGTTACCTTCTCCGCCGAGCTGCCCAGCTGCCATCCACACGTAGCGTTCGACGCGACCTTTCAGGTCTTATGGCAGAGAAACGATCAGGCCGCCCTTTGGACGGTGCGGCAGAAGATCACGGAGTGGGCCGGTCAGGTGACCGCCAAATACAGCGTCACCCAGGCCGGCAACGCAGAGATCGAGATCAACACCCGGAAGGTCAACGGCGTCCGCGTCAAGCTGACGGTTACTCGGCAAGCCCGTATCGCAGTGGAAGCCATCCTGGAGATCGACCGGCAAGCCGCCCTCGAACGGCTAAAGCAGCAGGCCGAGCTCGAGCGGATACGGTACCTGCGGGAAAGCGTCTACTCTCGTCCCGACGTCGCCCGCAGCTATTGGCTCTACCACCACCCTGACCAGCCAGAAGAGCTACTCACCATCAACTTCGAGAAGATCGCTGAGAAGTTCGGGGATGTCGGCGAGTCCCGGTTCCTGGTGATTGCCAAGCTGATCGGTGACTTTCTTGGGCGGCTTGAGGACGGCGACCGCCGATATCTGCTCGGGCAGCTGGGGCAGCTCTTCTCCTCGTATGACCAGCCTGATCTGGCGGAACGACTGGAAGCCTCATGAGGGAGGCGGAACGAGCCACGCTGCAGCAGGCGAATGAGATGATCCGCTTCGCCGATGTGAAGGCGGCCGCCGTCCTGGCTGCCGCCGGGATCCTTGCCGGGCAATTACCGTCGGCTCACGGCTCTTGGGCCAAAGGCGCACTGCTCGTCGCCAGCGTCAGTGTCATGCTTAGCGCGTTGCTGGCGCTCTACACGCTGGCGCCGCGACGGCAGGTAACCACCGCATGGTCGCTGCACTACTACGACCACGTCGTTCGTCGGTACGGCGACGACCGGGAAGCCTTCATCGACGCCTGGGTAGAGGCGGCAGCCGACGAGGACGCGTTCGAACGGGCGGTCGTCGGGCAAATCTGGGCCGCGAACATGGTGGCCCATCGAAAGTTCACCCGGATTACCTGGTCCATCCGCGCGCTAGTGGTTGGCGTCGTGGCCGTCGTGGCCGTAGCTCTTACGTAAGACGTTTTTCTGTTCAGCAAGCCGGCCTCATCGACGACCTGCGTCGGATAGCCACGCAGGTCGTCCCGGACAGCGTCCGTGTGCCAGTTGGCCGCATTCAGCAGCCGTTGCATCCGGTCCGGGGGAGTGGTGCGATGACTCCTTTACTCGGCTGGTTTACACTTCACGCGACCTGGGAGAACGTGCTTGAGCACGTCGCTGGGGCCCTCAACTACTGGGGGTCAAGGGGTCGTCGGTTCGAATCCGGCCGTCCCGACGTATCTGACCAGGGGATATGCCGATGGAGGCATATCCCTTGTGATCTTTTTAGGGCTGTATTGTCGCGCTGCTGTCGCACCCAAGCGCGGATCTTGCAAAAGCGGTCAGGCGACCCGGGCGTCGGCCGCGTCGAGGGCCGCGCAGGTGGCGCTCACGCCGTCGGCGGCAGCGTCGCGGGTGAGATGGCCGTAGATGTCGACGGTGGTGGCCACGTTCCTGTGGCGCAGCGTCTTGGACACCACGGCCATTGGCACCCCTTGGTTGATCATGATGGTGGCGGCGATGTGTCGCAGGTCGTGCACCCGGATCGCCGGGAGCCCGGCGTCGGCGGTGAGGCGGCGCAGGTGGTCGAGCACGTACTGCGGCCGCAGGGGTTGCCCATCAGGTCTGGCGAACACGAGGTCGAGGTTGTCGACCTGCACTGGCGTCCTCTCGCCGGCCCGCGGCTTCTGCGGGGCTACGACGTCGCCACCGGCACACGCGAGGACCTCGATCAGCTCACCGCGGTCCTGTACGCGGACGTCGCGCGCTGCCTGGGCGCCTCCGACGGTCACCCGCGGCCGACGGAGGGGTCGCCACCGGGAAGTCCTTCGACCGGAGGTCCGACATGAGCGCCATCGCGGTGGTACGCAACGCCCAGGACCTGCTCGCCGAGGCAGGGCTGCACGGCGCCTTCCTGGTCCGCGACCTCGACACCGGCGCGGAGACTTGCGTCCGTCAGAGGCGGTGGAGGCCTTCGCTCAGCTGGTGGATGACCCGCCACTGTGCCTGGTCGCCCGTGGGACGGGGGAAGCCGCCGTGCCGGAAGGCCCAGTTGAGGTAGGCCATCAGGGGCATGCGTGCCTCGCCGACGAAGTACGCGTCGGCGGATGCGTCGGGCAGGATGAGGCCGTAGGGGCCGCCGCCGCTGACGTTGTCCTTGTGGTAATGGTCGGGCGCGACGGGTAGCAGGAACAGCTCGTCTTGGTCTTCCTGGTCTTCCTGCCACGCCTCGATCTCTTCCGCGAAGTAGTCGCGGATGTCGCTGTTCGGGTAGCGGGAACCCGCCAACTCCAGCACGAGCGGGTCGGCCGCAGCCGAGTTGGGCCATTGCGGATGCGTTCCCACCAACCACACGTCGCCCACGATCCGGATCCACGACGACAGCACCATCGGGAGTGGGCCGAGACGCTGTTCCAGCCAGTGAAGGAGCTCTTCCGCCTTCGGGCCCGGCGGCGTGTATGGCTCTGTCGGGGTCTGGTCGTCGTCGTTCCGGTGGAATCGGTAGCCCTGCTCGCGCAGTCGCGCGACAAGCGTTTCGATGTTGCTCCGGGCTCGGCGGGCCATCTCGTCGCATACCGCCTGCGCCTGCGGGGCGAAGGCTGGCTCACGGACACGGCTCCCCAGCTGCCGCATCTCGTGCCATACCCGATCTTGTTGCCCGTCGACGTAGCGGTCTACCCAGTCCAGGTGCTTAATCATCGCGATTATGGTGCCGCAGGTGATCTCTTGAAGCAACGGTCCTTGCGACACCGCGCGCCCAGGCGCGCGGTACACATTCGCTCTGCTGGTCGAAGGTTGTAGCCGCTGGCGGTCGCGCGAGGCAGGAGTTCGTCCGGACAGCCTGGCATGGGAAGCGCTTGACGATCCGCGGTAACGAACCCGGTAACCGAGGGGATCGCAACGGGCGGATGAGGCGGTATGCCACCGGCACGGAACGGCATAAGCGGGCGCCGTCGATGAGCGCGGTGTCGGCTTGGGTGAGGATCGGCGGTCCGCGCGGCGATGTGGTCAGGACCTGTCGGCAGTGGTCGAGTTCGACGTAGAGCGCGTCGCTGGTGATCGTGGTGTCTTGTTGGACGGCGAACCGTCAGCGTCCGTTCGGCGGCCATACGCCAGTGCTGTGGTAGGAGTAGTCGGCACCCGATACACGTGCAGATGCGCCTGGGACGGGAGTGACGTCCGGCCCGGCCCTGGGCGGAGAGGCTGGTCCCTGGCCTCGGTGGCGACCACAGCTGACCATTCCTGGTTGCATCCGGATGCCGCTGCTCGGCTGACACGAGTTCCCGTACGACCATCTTCTCCACCCTTGTCCCGCAGATGAAGGCGCCGGTACCGAGCCTGGTCGAACGCGGTCCGCTTCGCGCTGGTTGTCCGGTTGAAGGTTGGGGTGACTGGCGCGAGTTGGTGGTACTAGCCGGGGAGTTCGTGGGCGCGGCGGTATTGGTCTCTGCTGGTGTGGAGGGTGACGTCGCAGGCGGCGAGGACGTCGGCGAAGGCCGCGTACTGGTCGATGCGCAGTATCCACCCGTGGTAGACCGTGGCACCGCCGGCGGGCATGGCCGTGAGTGCGCGGTGCGGGTCGCCGCGGGTCAGCGCGTCGTGGTCGACCACTGCGGCGTCGATCCCGGCGGCACGCGCCGAGTCGGCTTCGAGAGCGAAATGGTCACCGGCCGTCGGGGCCGTAGGGGGTTTGCGGGACCAGCAGCGTCATCCCGGCATCGTGCGCGAGTTACGACCACCGGTCGCCGCTACGGTGGGGATCGCGGTTGGGATCGATGCCTGACGGGCACGGTATGCCGGCGTCGTTGAGGACGCACGATGCTGGCGAGACTGCGGCCAGCCAGGCGTTGGGCGAACATCCACCGCACTGGCCCCGGGTGGCCCGGTCGCCTGCCGGCGGCTACGGGCGTTGCCGGGGTCGGCGAGGCGCGTCACGGTGCCGGGTGGGGCGCCGAGGCCGGCGCACGCTTGGCCCGCTGGATCTGCGCGTAGACGTGGGTCCGCAGCTCGGTGAACCGGGGCAGAGCCCGGGTGGTGAGCTGATCGCGTTCCCGCGGGAGGTCGATCACGAGGTCTTCCTGCACCCGGGTCGGCGAGTGGGACAGGACGAGCACGCGCTGGCCCAGATACACGGACTCGTCGATGTCGTGCGTCACGAAGACAGTGGAGATACCGCGGTTCAGGTGCAGGTCGCGTACGAGGTCCTCCAGGTCCGCGCGGGTCTGCGCGTCCACCGCCGCGAACGGCTCATCCATGATCAGCACTTCGGGTCGGTACGCGATGGCGCGCGCGATGGCCACCCGTTGCTGCATCCCGCCGGAGAGCTGCCACGGATGGCTGCGTGCCGACTGCGGCAGTCCGACCGCGTCGAGGGCGTCGGCGACCCTCCGGTCGCGTTCGGCGCGGGAGAGCTTCTTGTGTCGAAGGGGAAGCTCCACATTGCCCCGGACCGTCAGCCAGGGATAGAGGCTGCGGCCGTACTCCTGGAACACCACTGCCATCGCCGGGCTCGGGCCCGTCACCGGAGATCCCTCCATCTTGACGAGGCCGCTGGTGGGCCGGAGCAGTCCGGCGAGGCATTTCAGGAGGGTGGTCTTTCCGCAGCCCGACGGGCCGACGACGCACAGCAGTTCGCCGGGCATCATGGTGAAACTGAGATCCCCGATCGCCTCGACCTCGCCCCGGCCGGAGGCGTAGACCTTCCGCAGGTGCTCGACCCGCAGCAGCGGACTTGCGTCAGGCACGGGTGACCTCCCTCATTCCGTGGTACCAGCGCAGGACGCGGCGTTCGACGACGCCGAAGGCCACGGCGAGGAGGACGCCGAGGAGGCCGAGGAGGAGGATGCCGCTCCACATCTCGGCGATGAGGTAGTTCCGCTGAAAGTAGGCGATCCGGTAGCCGAGGCCGGCCGAGGACGCGAACATCTCCGAGATGACCATGAGGATCAGGGCCACCGAGAGTGCCTGCCGTACGCCGGTCATGATGCGCGGACTCGCCGCCGGGAGGATCAGCAGCCACACCCGTTCCCACCGGGAGATCCGGTACGAGTCGGCGGTCTCCAGCATCACGCTGTCGGTCGCCCGGACGCCCTCGATCGTGTTCAGCAGGATCGGCCAGATCGCGCCGGACACGATGACGACGACCTTCATGGTGTCGGTGATGCCGAGCAGTAGCATCGCGACCGGAATCAGCACCGGTGGCGGAATCGCGCGGAAGAACTCCAGCAGCGGTTCGAGGATCTCGCGTAGCGGGCGGAACCGGCCGATGAGGACGCCGGCGGCGACGCCGAGCATGATCGACGCGAACAGGCCGGCCAGCAGCCGGTACACGCTCGGCAGCACGTCGTCGACGAACGCCGGGCCGATCCAGGTCTGCCGGAACGCGTCGAGGAGCGGGCGGGGGCCGACGAGGAACCGGTTGGCCGACCGGGTGGACCAGACGGCCCAGAGCCCCACGGCCAGGACGGGAAGCCCGACCGCGTACAGGACGTCCTCGGCGACCCGGACGCCGAGGCCGCGAGGGGCGGTCCTGCCCGCACCGAGGGCGGTCATCGGGTTGCCTCGTCCGCGAGCACCGACTGGTGCCAGGCCAACGAGCGCCGTTCGGCGAAGCGGAACACGACGTTCACCACCACGCCGAGGAGCCCGGTGACCACGACGAGGCCGTACAGGCCGACGGCGTCCCCGGCGGAGCGCGACAGCTCGATCATGCGTCCGAGGCCGGGGTTGCCGATCACCATCTCCGCGGTGACGGCCAGGATGAGCGCGACCGCCGCGGCGAGGCGCAGGCCGGTCATCAGGTATGGCAGAGCGGTCGGAAGGACGAGATACCGCAGCCGCTCGTAGCGGGTGAGGCCGAAGCTCCGCGCGGTGTCCCGGGCGACCGTGTCGACGTCGGCGACGCCGTAGATCACCTGCACGAACACCTGCCAGAACGCCGCGTAGACGATGATGACGAGTGCGGCGCGCATCTGCAGGCCGAACATCAGCACGGCGAGGGGGATCAGCGCGACCGACGGCACCGGCCGCAGGAACTCGACTGTCGTGTGCGTGGCGCGACGCAGGAACGGCACCAGCCCGACCACCGTCCCCAACCCGACCGCGGCGAGCGTCGCCACCGTCAGGCCGATCGCCCACGACGTCATGGTGAGCCGGAGCCGCCGCCAGAACGCCAGGTCGCGGACCTCGTGGAACAGCCGTCCGAACACGTCGGTGGCGTACGGCAGGTCGTGCCGGTCGACCAGCCCCAGAGCCGGGAGCAGTTGCCAGACGGCGAGGAACCCCAGCAGGCCGACGGCGCCCAGCAGGATCTTGCGCATCGGTCGGCTACTGCTGCTGGACGAGACGGTCGAAGTCGGGCTGCCGGTCGAGTACGCGGTACTTCTGAGCGAGCGTCGCCAGTTGCTCCAGGCCGGCCCGGTCGATTTCCCACCCGAACGCCGGGAGCCGGACGGAGTCCGCTACCGCATCCGGCAGTTCGAGGTTGTCCTTGATGGCCTGCCGCAGGCCGGCCTGGTTGGCCGGGTCGTTGGCCCAGGTGAGCGTCTTCTTCATCGCCGACGAGAAGTCCGCCACCAGCGTGGCGTCGGAGTCCTTCAGCTTGCTCGACGTGATCGTGGTCAGGGTGGTGAGTCCGGGAACGGTGGCCTGGTATGGAGCGACCACGAGAACGTCACCGCGCTTACGCATCTGGGTGATGAACGGCTCGGTCACCCAGGCGGCGTCGATGTTGCCGGCGGCGAGCTGGGCCGGTGCGTCCGGGAAGGCCACCTCGACGAACTTGACCTCGGTGGGATCGCCGCCGTCCTTCTCGACCGCTGCCATGATCGTGACGTCGCCAGCGGCGCCCAGGCTGTTCACCGACACCTTGCGTCCGGCGAGCTGGGCCGGCCGGGTGATACCGGACTTCGCGGACGCCACCACGGCGTTGATGTCGTCGCCGTCGGCGTAGGACGACGCGTAGTTCCCGATGATCACCACGCCGAGGTTCTGCAGATCGGCGCGGAACGGGCCGAACGGCTGGCCGATGGCGAAGTCGATGTCACCGTTGATCATGGCCGGGATGGCCTGGGCGCCGCCCTGTGCGGGCACCACCTCCACGTCGAGCCCCTGCTCCCGGAAGATGCCCGCCTTGATGGCGCCCCACAGCGCGGCGGTCTCGCTGATCGGCAGCGCCGCCACGCGGACCTTCCGCAGGTCGCCGCTCGCCCCGGGGGACGGATCGGTGGCATCGGAATCCGTGCAGCCGGTCAGGGCGATCACGACGCCGGCGAGAACAGCGAGGGCAGTGACCTTCTTCATGGACGGGCCCTTCCGTGCGCAGCGCTTGTGCAGCCTGAGGAGTGGGGTCGACGGAGTGCCGAAAGCATCCGACCGCGTCGATCAGCGTCATGCAGAAGCGATTGATTGTCAAGAATTCCCAAAGGGCGAATCGCATAGCGGTGCGAGTGGTCCGATGGCGATGAGAACACGTCTTGACGGCCGACGATTTTGTGACCAAACTGTGCGGTTGGTGGCGCGGGGCGGAGAGGGCGACGACGTGGCAATCGTGATCGTGGGCGCTGGTATCGGTGGCCTCACCACCGCGCTCAGCCTGCACCGGGCCGGCTTCCGTGAGATCACCGTCTACGAGCGCGCCACCGCGCTGCGCCCACTCGGCGTCGGAATCAATCTACTCCCGCACGCCGTCCGTGAGCTGACCGAATTGGGTCTCGGGGAACGCATGGAAAGGCTGGGCGCCGCACCCGGCACGCTTGCCTACTACAACCGCTACGGTCAGCAGATCTGGAGCGAGCCACGCGGACTGGACGCCGGATATCGCTGGCCGCAGCTTTCCGTGCACCGCGGCCGGTTCCAGATGGAACTGCTCGCCGTGGTGCGGGAACGGCTGGGCGCCGACGCGGTGCGCACCGGGCACCGGCTCGTCGGCGTCCGCGACGGCGTCGCGCACTTCGAGACGGCGGCGGGGGAGGTGAGCGTCGCTGGCGACCTGATCGTCGGAGCGGACGGCATCCACTCCGCGGTGCGCCGCCACCATCGGCCCGGCGAGGGGGCGCCACTGTGGAACGGGCTGACACTGTGGCGGGGGACGGCACGGGCACCCGGATTCCTGGACGGGCGAACCATGATCATGGCCGGGGACGCGGAACAGAAGTTCGTGGCTTACCCGATCGGCGCCGGCCTGATCAACGTCGTCGCCGAGCGGCGCGGGCCCGGTTTCGCCGGGCCCAACGCGGACTGGAACCGGACGGTCGACCCCGCGCCGGTCGTCTCGCTCTTCGCGGACTGGCGTTTCGCGTGGCTCAACGTGCCGGAACTGCTGGCCGCCGCCGACGAGATCCTCGAATACCCCATGGTGGACCGCGATCCGATCGACACGTGGACCCACGGCAACACCACGCTGCTCGGCGACGCGGCCCACCCGATGTATCCGAACGGTTCCAACGGGGCGTCGCAGGCGATCCTGGACGCACGCACCCTCGCCTTCCACCTCGCCACCGCGCCGACGGTCCGGGCGGCGCTCGACGCCTACGAGGCGGACCGGCGGCCCGCGACCACCGCGCTCGTGCTGAGCAACCGGCGGCAGGGCCCGGAACAGGTGATGGTGCTCGCCCACGAGCGCGCGCCGGACGGGTTCACGCACATCCACGACGTCATCCCGCCGGAGGAGCTCACCGCTATCGCCACCGGCTACAAAAAGGCGGCCGGGTTCCTACCCGCCGACCTCAACGAACGGGCCTCCCTGACGCCGACGGCCTTCCCGGGCGTCCTGCCGTGACCGGCCCGGAGCCGACCGAACTGGACGCGGCGCGACTGGCGTCGGTGATCTCACCGCTGCGCCGCATGCTGCTCGCCGCAGCCCGGGCCGCCGAGCACCTGCCGGAGATCCCGGACGCGCAGATCGAGATCGTGCGGGCCCTGCCCCGGGGCACCGTGGCCGGCCCCGGTGAGCTGGCCGAGCGGCTGCGCCTGAGCCGATCCACGGTCAGCAACCTGCTCACCGCGATGGAGGGCAGCGGTCTCGTCGAGCGTCGCCCCCGTCCCGGCAACCACCGCCACGTCGACGTCCTCGCCACAGCGAAGGCCCTCGACCTGTTCGACCGCTTCGACCTCGCGAGCGGAGACCTGGTCGCCCGCGCCGCGGCGACCCTGCCGGCGGCGGACCGCGCGGCCCTCGCCGCCGCGGTGCCCGCGCTGGAACGCCTCCGCGACGCCCTCGCGCACGCCAAGGACACTCCATGAGTACGCGCCGAGCCGCCGGTCGGGACGCCGTGACTGCCCCGCCGGCTCCCGGGCTGGAGGCCGCGTTCGAGGTGGAGGTGCGGCTGGGCGCGCTGGAGGACCACGGGATGACCCGTGCCGGTCACCGTCGCGTGGTGCCTGTTGTCGGCGGCCGGGTCACCGGTCTCTTCGAAGCCGACATCTTGCCCGGCGGCGCCGACTGGCAGGTGGTCCGCCCCGACGGCGCGATCGAGATCGACACGCGCTACTCGGCGCGTACCGCCGACGGCGGTCACGTCTACCTGCGTACGTTCGGCGTCCGCAGCGGCCGCGCGGAGGTCCTCGAGGCGTTGCTGCGCGGCGACGCCGTCGACCCGTCCGAGTACTACTTCCGCCTGGGCGTACGACTGGAGACGTCGATGCCCGCGCTGGCCGTCCTGGAGCAGTCCGTCTTCGTGGCGTCGGCGATCCGCGAGGCCGACCGGGTGCGCTACACCGCCTACCGCGTCACGTAGCTGTTCCCGCCCAGGGCTGCGACAGGGCGCGCTTGTCGGGCTTGCCGCTGGGAGCCACTGGCACCCGGTCGATCGACTGGATGGTCCGGGGGACCGACGGTTCCCCCAGCGTCTGCGCCACCACCGCACGCAGCCGCTCGGCATCAGGCACGCGACCGGCGGCAGGCACCACGTACGCGTGCACCGCCTCCCCGGTGACGTCGTCCGGACGCGAGCGATTGATGTGCTGCGGGCTCGCGGCGGTGCCTTCGCTGGTCCGGTAGACACCGGACGCCCCAGCACCGCTGACCCGTCGGTCTACCGACCGGTGGTTGAAGCCACTGGTGGTCGTGCAAGACAAGAATTCGTCCGGACTTCTTGGCATGGGAAGCGCTTGACGATCCGCGGTAACGAGCCCGGTAACGGACGGGGGAGCGGGTGAGGAGGCCCAACTTAGGTGTCCGTGAGTTTGGGCGCCGTTTGTCGGTGACTTTCGGTCTCACCCCTCGGCGGCCGGTTCTTGGATTCGTGAGTTTCCGGACCACCGTGAGCGGGTTTACTCAGTGTTGCTGCTCGCGTGGGCGTCCGACGCGCCGCCGATGTTAGGTTCGCCGGCATGACTGTGCAGATCACGGCCGGGCAGTTCCACGCGGCCGACGGTGTCGAGGACTGGCGTTCCCTCTACCACGTGGTCTCGGCCTATTTCCCGACCGGCTCGCTGGCTAGGGGCGTCGCGCTCGTCGATGAGATCGGCCGGCTCGCAGACGAGGCCCAGCAGCAGTATCTCAACATCGACCTGCGCAACGCCGGCGTCACAGTGACCCTGAGTTTGCGTGACATCGCGCTGGCCCGGCGGATCTCGGCCGCCGCCAAGAAACTGGACATCCCTGCCGACCCGACCGCCGTTCAGCTCATCAACGTCACCCTCGACGCACTCGTCGGCGCGGAAGTGCTGCCGTTCTGGCGTGCGCTGCTCGGCTATCGCCAGATCGGCGACGACTACCTGTTCGACCCGTCGCGCCGCGGCCCGGGCTTCGGGTTGCAGCAAATGAACGCCGCGCGCCCACAACGCAACCGCATGCACCTCGATGTCGCTGTCCCGCACGATCAGGCCAAGGCTCGCATCGCCGCCGCCCTCGCCGCCGGCGGCCACCTGGTCTCCGATGCGCACGCGCCGATGTGGTGGGTCCTGGCCGACGCCGAAGGCAATGAGGTGTGCGTCGCCACCTGGGTCGGCCGCGAATAGCTGACCTGCTCGGGCACCCGTCGCCGGTGCGTCCGATGATGATGCGGCGGCGTGCGCATGACGCGCAGACCTTCGGGTTCGCGGCGGGGTCCGTAGCAGACGTGGTAGGCGATCTCCCCGGTCGTCGTGCTGCGCCGCGCGAGCAGCCAGTGCCCCCGGCCGGGCTGCCAGCGTTCAGACAGAACGATCCTCGTATCCCGAGGACACGCTCAACATCACTTCGTGTTGGTGTCGATGGTGTAAACCACGTCTGGCCCGACGTCGTGGCGGGTGATGCCGGGTACGTCGGGGATGTTAAGCAGTGGTTCGTACGGGGTGCCTTGGACCCGGTTGCGCAGCAGGACGACGCTGCGGATGCCGAGCTGGTGCAACCGATCCAAGGCCGGCTCGCTGGGGAAGGTCGCCATAACGTCGCGGATCGCCTGACGGTTGGGTGTGGTGTAGCTGGCCGCACCGTTGACCATGGCGGGAAAACCGTCGGTCGACCACAGTAGGACGTGGAGGTCGATGCCGTCGTCGGACGGCAATACCATGATCGGAGCGTGCGCGGAGGCTAGCGCCATCGCGGCCGGTTTGGCTGGGGTTTGGGGGTGGTCCAGGTCAGGCAGGCCCTCAGCTAGCACGAGGACCAGCAACGGAACGGTCAGTAGCCGTGCCGCTCCCACCGACCATTTCGGCTTGGCGCCCCGGCGAGCGACCTCGGCCAGGTGGGTAACGAGGCCGGCCGCGAGGATGGCCAGGCAGAGAGTGGGCCACAAGATCAACCGTCCTGGTGTACGGGATCCATCGAACCCGGGCACGTAAAGATAGAGCAGGCGGTAGATCGGCCCGTTCGTGCCCAGCGCGAACATCACTCCGACGACCACCCCAAACAGCAGCAGAAGCCGTTGCACCGGTGACCAGCGGGATAGGAACAGGCCGGCGAAGGCCAGTAGATACAGTGCATACCCGCATAGCAGCACTTTCTCAGTCGGTACGCCACCAAGAGCGGTGCGGGCGTCGTTGTGCAGGGTGCCCCAGGGCAGCGAGGACTGCGGAGCCACGAGAAGTCCGCGCAGTGTCGGGGAGAAGTACGCGACGTAGTCCCAGTCCCGGGTGACATCTGGGTTGAGGTCGCGCACGTGTTTGTACGCGTACGCGAAGTATCCGGTCACCGCGGTGAAGACCAGCCCGCCGATCAGATCACCGACGATCAGCCGGAGGCTAAGGCGTGGGCGGTGAATCAGCCAGGCTATCAGTGTGATCAGGCAGAGGGCGGCGAGGACGTATACGAATCCCAGCCCAACGCCGAAGCCTAGGCTGACCTGCCAGGCCGCAACCAGCCAGCCAGCGAACGCCCATCCCGGCCGGACTCGTTCGGCAAGGTAGCCGCGGGTGAACGAGAGTCCGTGGCCGCGCGCCAGCATCGCCAGGGCCAGAGTGATACCACCGGTGGAGAGAATATTCAAATGGCCGGCGTGGCCGTAGCGCCAGGGCGCGTAGGCGAGGGCGGCCCCGGCTACCGCGGCGGCGACCTTATTCGCGCCAAGTTGGCGCAGGAGCGCGTAGCCGCCGAGGAAGGCGAGCGCGAAAGCCAGCACGAACAGGATGTTGTAGCGCAGCACGGCGCCGACTACACCGTTGCCTATCAGCCCTGCCGGGGCATAGCCGAGCAGGCTGTCGTTCAGGGCTAGGCCGTACGTGTCGGGATAGAAAGCGTTGGTATCCCACAGGCCACGCAGACCGTGGGTGAGAGCGTGGCCACCCCATCCCACCAGCCATGCTTGGGCCGTCGGGTCACCCACGTCACCGACGATGGTGTGGGCCGGGTCGGCGATCGGCGCAGTCTTGGCGCCGGCAGTCACCACGCGAACCGCGTACGGCGGAATCAGCCAGATCATCGCGACAGCGAGGAGCACTGAACCGAGGCCCGCGATGCTCAGTTCCCGCCGATGGGCCCCACGTGTCAGCCAATCCCTCGTGCCTGAACTGGCACGCGCGAGTCGGCCGTTTTTTCCAAGCTCGCTGAGAGCGACGGCTGATGTGGGGCCTTCTGCCGGTGGCTCTACCTGCGTCATCACATTGACCCTCACTGTTGAACCGCCGCAGTAAATCATGAGCAGGACGGCGCATAGAGTCAAGACCTCGATCAATGCTGCCCAGGTAGCCGAGACTTACGCTGTTTATCAAAGGCGCCTTGTCACCCAGGAGTCGCGATCGCTGCAGCGGCGAATTTTGCCGCTGTCGGAACAGGACACGCCAGGGTTGCTGCAGGACCTCGCCCGGGTTCCGGACCCACGGGACGCTGGTGGCCGGATCCATCCGCTGCCGGGACTGCTCGCGATCGCGGCGGTGGTTTCGGGAATCGAGCCGCGTCGTGGAGATCGTCGAATGTGCCGCCGACCTGCCGGAGCGGCGTGGGAGCGTCTCGGTGCAACCCGCGACGCGTTCACCGGTGTCCGGCGGGTGCCTGACGACAGCACCCTGTCCCGGTACTGACCGGTATCGAGGCGGACGCCCTCGATGCTGCGGTGTGTCGCTGGCTGCTCAGCCGGCCGGGTCTGACCGGGGCCGGCAGACGAGTGATCGCGGTCGACGGCAGGACACTGCGCGGCAGTGGACCGACCGGGGCCCAGGTGCACCTGCTGGCCGCACTAAACCAGGCAGGCGGTGGTCGGGTCGGGAGGTCGGGGATGAACGTGGCGTCACTCGCGCGGAAGGGGCCTCGCAGAAGGTCGGCGGTAGACCAGATGAGGCTGGCCAGATCCTGCGAGCTGTCTCTCACTGCCGCACTCCATGGTGGCTGGTGTCAGCGTGGATCGCTGGACTTGTCCGACAGTCTCACCACCGGGATACAACGCTTCCGCTGGCGGATTCTCACGGGGGCTTCCATTGAGGATCGCTGCCGATGAGCCGAGCAACTGCACTATCTATCGCCTCACCGCTGACGTGGTGGCGAGGACGCCATGTCCGCTGATACGGGTGAATTTGGCGAACGGCGAGTTCCTCCGGGCCAGTTCCCGGGAACCGTGCCGGACAGCAGCTTGCCTGGCCGCTGCCGGTGCGGTTGGACCCAGAGCGGGGCGTTGCCTACCCTCCGTCAGCGGCCAGTCGATTAGCATCTCGATGTCGGCCTCGGTGACGTCCTGGCTCGGCTTCTCGCCGAGGCAGGCCCGAACGGGTAGGTGTCGGCCGGGCTACGGTGCTGCTGGGGACAAGCGGTCCTTCGGGCGGTGAGGCCGACGGGTGACGTCGCAGCCCTGTTCGGCTAGCTCGGTCTGCTCGCCGGCTCGAGATGCGATCCGCTTGGACGACCCTCACTGAGGTGGCAGTGGTGCGGCTGGGCGTACCGCCGTGAAGTCGGCGTGTTCGTATCGGGTGGCGGACAGCAGCAGCAGCCACTCGTCACAGCCCTGCCACGGGTACAGGTCGGCGGCTCCGCCGCGTACGGTCCGGGGCCCGTCTCCGGTCCGTGGTCGCGCGTCTGCCGGTGCGCCGTCGAACCCGGGGATCCACACGTCGGCGCAGAGTTCGTTCGCCGATCCCATCGCCGCCAGCCCGAACGCGTTCTCGCTGGCGGCCGTCCGTGTCTCGTCGCCGAAGTCGTCGAGGAGTTGGTCCTCGTCGGGCTTCCCGTCACCGCGGAACGTCAACATGCTGGTCCCGGCCCGCGCCGCGTATTCCCACTGCGCCTCGCTGGGCAGCTGGAACGGCAACAGCTTGAGCAGGTTCTCCAGGTCGCCTTCGAGTCGGGCCGTGCCGGTGTCCGCCTCGGCGTAGTCGTCTTCGTACTCGGGCAGCCAGTGCTGAACCTGCGCCACGGTCAGCGGGTGCCGGGCGAGCAGGAACGGCTCGACCCGCACTTCGCGTACCGGTTGTGCGTTCCCGGCACTGGCGAGGAACGGGTCGATGGTGTCCTCGACACCGCCGCTGCGCTCGATGGCGCGTACCGCGTCCAGCTCCGCCTCGGACAGTCCCATCCGGAACGTGCCGCCCGGAACCTTCCGAAACACGACCCTCGACGGGATGTGCCGCCATGCAGGGCGCCCGGCCACGATCTCCTCGGTCCACATGGCGGCGAACGCTAGCAGCCAGCCGCCCAGCGGTCTCTCCCGATGACCCGCAGCTCTCGTGCGCTGAGTGTCATCGGCGGGGGGAGTAGGGCAGGTCTTAAGGGTGACAGGCGAAGCGGGCGGCGGTGAGATAGCGCCGCTACCGTAACGCGATGGGTCATGGCGCGATGGAGCAGCCTCGAACCCGACTGAACAGGCGGCGGGGAAAGGGACAGCTATGCAACTGGTCGCGGGCGAACCGATGGAGTACCTGGGCGGTGACATGCTCGTCGAGGTGGACCATCCGGCAGTGCGGGCGTTAGCTGGTGAACTACGCGCGGCGCATCCGGACGACGTCGACTTCATGCGGGCCGCCTTCGCATGGGTTCGCGACCGGATTCGGCACTCCGTGGACGCCCAGGATCCGCGGATCACCGTCACCGCTGGCGAGGTGCTCAGTGCCGGCGTCGGCCTCTGCTATGCCAAGTCGCACCTGCTGGTGGCCGTGGCCCGGGCCGCCGGCGTTCCGGCCGGGTTGTGCTACCAACAGTTGACCGACGGGGGAGAGCCCTTTCTGCACGGCCTCGTTGCCGTATACCTCGCGGGCCGTTGGCATCGCCAGGACCCGCGCGGCAACCGCACCGGCATCGACGCCCAATTCCGGCTCGGGCGTGAGCAACTGGCCTACCCGATCACCAACGGATCGGCCGGTCTCAACTTTCCTGAAGTGCACGTGCGACCCTCGCCCAATGTGATCGCAGCCCTGCGCGGTGCTCGAGACGCTCTTGAGCTGTGCCGCGCCGGGTTGCCCGCTACGCCGTGAGTCGGGACAGCGGATGTCGGCCATGGGAGATTCGCGGCAACACACTCTTTTCGGCTATGCGCGCGCACCGCGTCGGGTCGTGGAGGCGCGTCTGGCTGAGAGGGCTCGTGACAAAGACGGGTCCCGAACGCCTGCCTCGCGACCCGTCAAGGTGGGCTGATCTTCAGCTGAGCGGGATGGGGCCGATAAGGCGTATCCCACGTCGGCATCGGTCCGTGGCGGTCCACCGACACGAACCCCTTGCCCCGGGTAGGCGAGTCGCGACGGGCAGGCGCACGCTGTTTCCTGGTGACGGCACGTCCCCGCCGGTAGACGCTCTCGGTGACCGTCGTGCCGGAGTACGACAGACCGATGACCGGTGAGGTGTGGGCCGGCAGCCGGCCGGGCCGCGCGGCCACGAGCCCGCGCGGCGTGAGGGAGCGCACGCCGGCCGCCTCGACGAGCTGGCGGCGGTTGCGGGGTTACGGCTGCTGCGCCTCCGGTGGGGGCGCTCCGGCTCCAGGATGGCCGGGGCGCCGTCGGCGGGTCACGGTCCGTGGGTGCTTGCGGTGGCGGGTGGCGCGGTAGCTGGGGTCGGCTCTGCGCGAGTGACAATCTGGGTGACGACGGGTGTGACCATCCACGGGTGTGTCGGTCAGGTCGACGACCCATGATCGTTCCTTGATACGGCACGAGGGGCTGATAGAGGTCTCGGACCTATTCGTTGATCATTGAATGATGCGACGGCCGAGGGTTGTTGGGGTGGTTGGTTGGCTCATGATCGGCGGGGGAATCTTGCTTCCGCTGTTCGCTTGCTGCATGGGAGCGACGATCCCTTACCAGGACCCCACCCCAGAGATGGCGCAGCAGTACGACAAGGAGGTTGCCGCGTCCGACCGTCTGCTCTACCTCGGGTTGGCCCTTGGTCTATTGCTCCTGATTGCTGGCACTGGAGCAGTTGCCGGAAGCGCGAGGAGCCGCCGCAGACCCTCTGACCGGGAGAAACCGGGACGATAGGCGTGCCCGATCTGTGCCCGATGCAACGGTCAACATCGGCCAACACTGGCACTTCCACGGTGTCGAGCTGGAACGCTCTGTGCTGTCCGCCGGCCGCGCGGCTACCCCTAGTGTCAATCAAGGCGATTCCCAAGCTAACCGTCTCGTTGGTCAGCGCGGGTAGGTTCTCGCGCCACTAGAGTCCGAGGCATGCGGGTCGTCGTCCACTCGGTCAGGTTCCCCGACCTTGAGGAGCAAGGCCCACCCGAGGACCCCGCCGTCACGGCACAGCTCGTGGAAATCTATGCAGGCCCAAGTGACGGTCCGGGTGAGGAGCGGTTCCAAGCGACGGTATGCACGCCGGCTGCTCTGTCGCGGATGCTCGCCAAGCAGGACGTCGTCGTTGGAAGACACTGGCTCTTTGTCGATCAATTCGACGCTGGCCGCGTGGAGCACTTCCTCCGCAGGCTCATCCAGAACGTTGAGGGTGCCAGCTGGAGCGAGGTCGCTGCGAAGGTCGGACGCCTGGCGCAGCACGAGTTTGAGGACTACACCGGCTGAGTGACTAACCGAGTGACGACCGACATGCACACCGCCGGACGACAGTGGACGTGAGCGGAACTTCTCGCAGCTCAGCAGACGGATCGAAGCTGGTCTAGCCGGCCAGGAACTTTCTTCGGGACGAAGAGGTCAGTCCTGGCCCGTCGTCTCGTTGGAGTGCCTGAAGCGCTGGCCAATCCCGATGCAGGCAACAACGGCAGACAGGTCATCGGTGAAGAAGAGTTGGAAATGGTGGTCCGGGTCTGTGACCTTGACCCAGCCCAGGCGCACAGGCTGATCCGTCGCGTCATGCAGGCGTTCGACGCCTTGACGGAAGCTGAG
Source organism: Micromonospora saelicesensis (assembly GCF_900091575.1). Taxonomy (GTDB): domain Bacteria; phylum Actinomycetota; class Actinomycetes; order Mycobacteriales; family Micromonosporaceae; genus Micromonospora; species Micromonospora saelicesensis. The sequence goes on along the minus strand of NZ_FMCR01000007.1, from coordinate 367,118 downwards.
CGTGGCGATCCCACGCTGTCGGCAGTGCCGCTCCCGGCGGTCGTAGATGCGGGCGTAGTGGCTTGCCGGCAGGGCACCATCCGTGATGGTGAAGTCCGCACCGCGATCGAGCGCGTTTCGGCACATCGCGTCGGCGCTGCCCTCGCCCGTCAATAGAGCGATCAGTCGACGCCGTTCCACGCGGACGACAGTAGCTGGGCCACGCCGAGCGACGCCCATGTCCCGTTCGGCCAGCGTCGTGCCCGATCCGTGCCCGATGCAGCGGTCAACACGGGGCCACAGAGGCACGGACCTGTCGCTGTCCGGACAGCGACATTTGCCAGCTTCATCACGAGGGGGTCGGCCCTCGCCGAACTGGGCCACCTCGGGTTCATGTCGTCGTACGGCGTTCATCCGTGCGCGTTGGTCAGCTCCACCGGGCGCGTGCGTAGGGCACCGATCGCGGGCAGCACGGAAGCGGCGACGGCGATCACCGCGCACACCCCGAGCGTCGCCGCGAGGGTCTGCCAGGGCAAAACCACGGTCGACCAGACCGACAGCGCGGCCAGCGAGCCCCAGATGCCGAGCACGTTGAACGCCGTCACGATCGTGCCGAGCACTGCGCCGACCGCCACGACCGTCAGCGCCTCGACGCCGACCAGGACGAGGATCTGCTGGTTCGTCGCGCCGACGAGCCGCAGCACGGCGAGGTCGCGTACCCGGTCCGAGGTGACCATCACCATCGTGTTGCCCAGCGCGATACCGGTGTAGATCAGCGCGATGCCGAGGACCAGGAGGTAGCCGATGCGGGTCTGGCGGCTGGTGCTCGGGTACTCCGACTGGATCCACTCCGCCCGGCTCTGCACCTCGGCCCCGGTCGGCTGCAGGGCGGCCCGCACTGCCGCAGCACCGGCGATCGTGTCGGCGTCGACGGCCCACGTGACGTCCAGCCGGTCCGGTGCCACCCCGGGGGCGTTGCGGGGGGTCACGAAGACGGCGTTGTTGCCCGTACCGGCAGCGATGACGGCGGCGATCCGCAGCGATACCTTCGTGCCGTCGCCGAGCCAGACGTCGACCCGCTCGCCGACGGTGTGCTGCGCCCACTCGTCGTTGACGACGATGCTGCTGTCGTCGAGGTCGGCCAGGTCGCCGGAGCGCACCGGCAGCTTGCGGGCGACGGCGAGCTCGCGGGGATCGACGGCGTGCGCGTCCGAGCGGATCAGGGCGGTGCCCTCCTCCAGGGTGTACACGGCGGTGGCGGCGCTGGCTGTCACCGTGGCGCCGGGCACCTGCCGGACCTGCGTGACCGTACGGCTGTCGAAGCCCGCGGCCGCGTCGCCTGCCTGCACGATCAGGTCGGCGCGGGTCTGGTCGCGGATCTCGGCCACCTTTGCCTCGCTGATGGTCGCCGTCGCCCCCAGCAGCGATCCGGCCAGTGCCACGGTTACCAGCACCGGGGCGGCGATCGCCGCGGTACGCCGGACCCCGGCGGCGGCGTTCTCCCGCACCAGCATGCCGGTGGCACCGGGTAGTTGCGCGGGAAGCCAGGCGAGCAGCCGGGTGAACGGCTGGACGAGGATCGGCGCGAGCAGTGCCACCGCGGTGATCAACAGCATCGGCTGGGTGGTGTACGTCTTGCGGTGCAGGGCGTCGGCGGGGTCGGACAGCATCCGCCAGAAGAGCATGCCGAGCCCGGTGGTGAGCAGCCCTGCGCCGACGATCCAGCGCCCGAGCGTCATCGCCCTGCTGTCCACCGACGCCTCGCGCAGCGCCTCCACAGGACGGATCCGTCCGGCCCGGACCGTCGCCACCGTGACGCCGGCCAGCGCCATGAGCAGTCCGGCCCAGAAGGCCACGTGGTACGGCCACGAGTGGGTGCCGATGGTGAACCACGGCGGGGCGAGTTGTTCGTCGACGAGCAGGCTCGCGAGCCAAGGGGCGCCGTACGAGCCGAGCACGCACCCGGCGGTCGAGGCGAGCACACTCACCGCCGCCGCCTCCATGAGCATCATCGAGCGGACCTGCCTCGGGGTGGCCCCGGCAGTACGCATCAGCCCGATCTCGCGGCGCCGCTGGGCTACGGCGAAGGCGAACGTGGACGCGACCACGAAGACGGAGACGAACGTGGTGACGCCGCCGGCGGTGCCCAGCAGCGCGTTCATGGCGATGAGGGCGTCACGGTCGCGGTTGGGCTCCGGATCGGCCCGGTGCCGGTCGTCGCCGGTGAGCACCTGCATGTCAGCGCTCGGGCCGACGAGCCTCCGGACCGCATCGGGCGCCGCCTGCACGACGAGGTTGTCGATCCGAGGCGACAGCTTCGCCGCCTCCTCGTCGGTGAAGAACATCGCCTCCTCGAAGCGGGCCGGCGCGACCACGCCGGAGACCAGACGGTTGCTCAGCCCCGCAGACGTACGCACCGGCAGCGTCGTGCCGACCAGCGACGGGTCGCCGGCCAGCACGACCTCGCCGGGCTTGCGCGGTTCGCGCCCAGCGGTCAGCCGGTACCCGCCGAAGGCGGCGATCGACCACGGATGCCCGACCAGGCCGTCGTTGTCAACCGTGGCCACCCGGACCGGGAACGACCGGTCGGCGATGGTGGTCATCTTCGCGGCGAGCGCCGTGGCGATCTCGGGCGCGACCTCCCGCGGCTGCGCGAGCGGCTGGGTGCGGTCCCCGATCGGGGAGGGCACCCGCAGCTCGTCGGGGCCCCGCACCACCACCGGCGCCGTGGCGAAGCGCGCGGGCTTCTGCTGCGGTGCGTCCAGTGTCGAGGCGAGCCCGAGGCCCATAGTGGCGATCAGGGCTACTCCCAGTGCCAGTGCGACGAAGGTGCCAATGAGCGTCACCCAGCGGGTCCGCAGCGTACTGAGGATCACGGTCAGCACGCGACAGTCTCCATCCGGGTCATGCGGGCCGCGACAGCCGCGGCGGTCGGCGACTTCAACTCGCCGTTGAGGTGGCCGTCGGCGAGGAAGACGACGCGGTCGGCGTACGACGCGGCGACCGGGTCGTGGGTGACCATGACGATGGTCTGCCGCTGCTCGTCCACCATGGTTCGCAGCATCGTGAGCACATCGCGGCTGGTGGTGGAGTCCAGCGCGCCGGTCGGCTCGTCGGCGAAGAGCACCTCGGGTTGGGTGATCAGTGCCCGGGCGATGGCGACCCGCTGCTGTTGGCCGCCGGACATCTCACCGGGGCGGTGCGTGGCGCGGCCGGCCAGCCCCACCTGGGCCAGGGCGTCCTGGATCTGGGAGCGGCCAGTCCGGCGCCCAGCCAGGCGCAACGGCAGCGCCACGTTCTGCTCGGCCGTCAGGGCCGGCAGGAGATTGAAGGACTGGAACACGAAGCCGATGCGCTCGCGGCGCAGCAGGGTCAACTTCGTCTCGTTGAGCGTCGTCAGGTCCGTCTCGCCGAGCAGCACCGAGCCGGAGGTCGGGCGGTCGAGACCAGCCGCGCACTGCAGCAGCGTCGACTTGCCCGAACCGGAGGGGCCCATGACAGCGGTGAAGGTGCCCACGGAGAAGGACAGTGAGAAATCGTTCAGAGCGGTCACCGCTCCGTCGCCCGCCCCATAGGTGCGGGTGACGGAGCGGAGCCGGATCGCGTCACGGGTCATGGTTCAACGTTGGTGTACGGCGAGACTGTGCACAGTCTCGCGGGGGTGAGTCTTTGTGGTAGTGCTAGCGATACGGGCCAGGGGAATCGGGCTGCTCGGATCGATGTGACCGCCGGCTCTCCGGTGCGAGGCCGACGGCCGCTTGAGCTCGCCGTTGCGCACCGCTGGTGCTTGCGGGTGATCAGCGCGGATGCCGATGAAGGGCACTGCTGCCTCGAGCGCCAGTCGCAAAAGGACCACGAGCAGTGTGCCCCACAGCTCAATCGTCGTGATGTTGTTGGCCAGCCAACCGGTCATCGGGTCATCGCCCTCGGTGGCGTGGTTGCCGATGCGGTCGTACTTGATCAAGAAAACCGGAATGACGAGCGCGCGAGCCTCTCCGGAAGCGAGTCTTTTTGGTCATGCGGGGCACTGCCTCTCCGGTCGCACCTGCTGGCTGGTGACGCGATCACGCCCCGTCTACGGTTGTCCGAGTGATCGCGCAGAATGTGTGGCAGGCCTTGGGTCGGCCCGGTTTCCTGTGTTCCGGCTGGCTCTTGCGCTCGGTGGGATATCTGACCGTCAGTGGATTGACCGGATTGCTGACGCTGGTCGTCGCGCTGCTTCTGCTCTCGGTCGGCGGGCTGCTGGCGGTGGTGGTCGTCGGCATCCCCCTGCTCGGCGCGATCGCTCTGCTGGGCCTGCCCGTGGCTGGCATCGAGCGCTGGTCGTTGCGGATGATCGATGCCCGGCCGGTGCCGGACGCGCACCGAACCCCGCCGCGCCCGGGCCCCGCCTCGTGGCTGCGAACCCGTTTCACCGAGCCGGTCACGTGGCGCGAACTGGGATATGCGGCGCTGCTCATGCTGGTGCTCTGGCCGATCGACCTGCTCGCCGTGATCCTGGGGCTGACCGTGCCGCTCGCGTTGCTCGCCACCCCGCTCCTGCTTGCCACCGTGGGCGAAGGACAGCAGGTCAACGTGCTCAAGGCGTACCCGGTCACCTCCTGGCCAGCTGCCTTCGCCACCTGCGCCGCGGGGCTCGTCGCTCTGGTTGCCTGCGCGTACGGGTTGGGTCTGCTGGCTGGTTCCCGTGGGGCGCTGGCCCGATTCCTCATCGTCTCGCCGGTCAGTCCGCTGGGCGACCGGATCACCGAGCTCACCCGCTCCCGGCTCCGCCTGGTCGACGCGTTTGAGGCCGAGCGCGGGCGCATCGAGCGGGACCTGCACGACGGTGCACAGCAACGCCTCGTGGCGCTCACGATGATGCTCGGCATGGCCCGGCTGGACGCGCCCGCCGGACCGCTAGCTGAGCAGTTGACCCGCGCGCACGACGAGGCCGAAAGGGCTCTCGTGGAGTTGCGGGAACTGATTCGCGGCATCCATCCACCGGTCCTCACCGATTACGGCCTCGATGCGGCGCTCGTTGATCTCGCGGCTCGATCCGCGATTCCGGTGGACGTTCACCTTGCCCTGCCGCAGCGATTCTCCCGGCCGATCGAGTCGACGGTCTATTTCGTTGTTTCGGAGGTGCTGTCGAACATGGCGAAGCACTCCGGCGCAGACCACGGCGAGATCTTCGGCGGCTATTCGCATGGCCGCTTGGTGGTAACCATCTGCGACAACGGCCGCGGTGGTGCCGACGTCGGCGCGGGGACGGGCCTGCTCGGTCTCGGCGACCGGGTTTCTGTCGTCGATGGCAGACTGTCGCTGTCCAGCCCGCTGGGTGGACCCACCCAGATAGTCGTGGAGATTTCTTGCCAGCCACTACCGGGCTCCGAATAGTCCTCGCCGAGGACAGCGTTCTGCTGCGGGAGGGTCTGATCGGCCTGATGGCGCGGTTCGGGCACCGGGTCGTGGCCGCGGTGTCCGAGGCCGACAGCCTGCGCGATGCGGTGCAGACGCATGATCCCGACGTGGTCGTGACCGATGTGCGCATGCCACCGGGATTCAGGGACGAAGGGCTGCGTGTCGCCGTGGAGTTGCGCCGCATCCGCCCCGGCCTGCCGATCCTGGTGCTCAGTCAGTACGTCGAGACGGTGTACGCCACGGAATTGCTCAACGTCGGTGACGGGACGAGCCTCGGTTACCTGTTGAAGGACCGCATCGGGCAGGTGGAAGAGTTTCTCGACGCCCTCAACCGGGTCGTGAGAGGGGACACCATCGTGGATCCCGAGGTCGTGCGGCAGATGCTGCGCCGGCGGCGGAACCCCTTGGGACCGCTCACCGCTCGCGAGCGCGAGGTGCTGGCGCTGGTCGCGGAGGGCCGCTCCAACGCCGCGATCGCCGCCGGACTGGTGGTGACTGAGGCGGCGATCGCGAAACACATCCGTAGCATCTTTCACAAGCTGGACCTGCCGCAGGCCGAGGAGAACCACCGGCGTGTGCTGGCGGTGCTCACGTTCCTCCGCGCCTGACCCTGGCCTGCGCTTTTTCCTTCAGCGAGGCCGCCAACGCGCGCTAGCAGGGTTGCCAGATTCAGCAGTGGGTGCTCTGCGTACCGTCGAGCTGCGATCCGCAGATGACCCAGATCAACCATGGCGCGCGTTGACGGACCAGGCCTTTCACGGAGTCCTCCACGATGGTCCGCTCGCGTACTGGGGTCATGGCTGGTAGGCGGGAGCGGCGTCGGTGGGCGTTGGGGGCCCCGTGCTCGCTGCGTCAGCCAGCTCCAACGCAGCGGTTTTGCCTGCGGCTCTCATCTCGGAATGGGGCGCAGCTCATCATCCTTGGTCTGCTGGTCCTCGGATAGCGTCCCGGCCCCGGCGGATCCTCTGGATTCTGCGACTGGTCCGCAGCTCTACGGCAGCAGCGCAGGTGGGGACCCGACGATTGTCAGTCCCCACCTTCATCGCCGTGTTCGGAGAATTAGGCGATGCTGCCGGGGTCAGCGCCCGGTGGACACGATGTTTGAGGATTGCCCGTTCTGCTCGTCGCGCTTCAGGCGCTTCGCAGTCTGCTTTTCCTTGATGGTCTTACCCTTTTTCTTGACGTTCGCCTTGCTCGTCGAGTCCTTGGACATGATCGAACCTCCTGGAGCAGGTCGGTGAACGTGCAGCGTGGTACTCGCCTGATCGCGGCGTGCAGGTGACGGAAGACTCGCGGCGGGCGCGAAGTCCTTCACTGCACGCCGACCCTACGCTGTTCCAGCTCTTGCCGACGTTGGGAAGCGCATCGCCGATCGTGGGGCAACAGGTCGTGCTGCCCGGAGGCTTCACATAAGGCTGTCGCGGGGTCGAGTCCCTCGTGCTGGTGGTCTACGCGCTCGGACGCCGACGAGGGTGAGGAGTCGGTCCATCTCGGCCACGGGCAGCGTAGCGGCAGCGGGGACATCCTGAAGCTGGTCTCGCAGCGTGTGGCCCGCACGACCTGAGCCGTCTTGACAACCGTGACGCCTCTCGGTCCCCGGGCCCGCGGCTCAGCCGATCGCGTCGAAACAGTGCGACCTCACTCATTCTCGACCAGGAACTGCTCCTCGACCAGGTCGACCTCACCCAGTCGTGGGCCGAGGTCGCGGTCATCGCCTGGCTCGGAGCCACCAACCCGCCGGGCCTGTTGCTGCAGAACCAGAACGGGATCACCGTCGACCAGATGTCGTCGACCATGTCGTCGCCGGTCTCCACCGGCCTCCCGCCGCAGTACGCCGCCGCGGCGCTCGCCGGCTTCTCCTACCAGTTCGCACAGGACGACTCGGACTTCCTCGGGATCGGCGCCGGGGTGGGGGCCGCCCCGAACCCGTACACGTCGACCCCCGGCGTGTCGGTGGTCGGATCCGGCATCTGGACCGGCGACTCGGCCTTCTCCGGCATTGTCGACGCCGCCCTCATCGCGGCGAACGGGGACGGTCTCGGTCTCGGGTACCTGCCCAACCCGGCGTGGGGCACGAACGTCGTCAACCAGTTGCAGGGCCTCACGGCGCGCCGGTGGGCGGGGCGGCCTTCCTCATCCAGTCCAACTTCAACCTGCCGCTCGTAGCCGTGGTCACAGGCCGCCTGACGTCGGATCGGCATCCTGGCGACCACCCGCTACTGGTACGCGTGTCAGTGGATGGTCGCATCGATGCCTTGCCTCCCTTGACACGCTGCGCGTCGCTAAGTTGACGGCGTCCGTGATTGCGTCGATCTCTGCGCGGATGTCGCCAGATGGCAGAGGAGGGTCAACCATGCGCATCTGCGTCGCCTGTCGAGTGGACCAGCGCACCGTTGTTCGTATCGGCAGTTGGGGCGTGCCGCACGGTACTCCCGGTCACCAGGTCAACTACCGCTGGAGCAGCCTGTTCGCCTGTCCTCAGTGTGCGACCGGGCTTCTCGTGCACTTCGATCATGACTGTTTCCACCAGCCCTGGGAGGAGCCGTGGGACATACATTGGTCGTGGCCGGTCGCCGTTGATGGGGTCCAGCAACTAAACGTGCTCTTGCCCGGTGTCCGAAGCCGCTGCAGCCGTCGTGCGAGTGCCCTGTGCACCGGTCGTTGCGGGACAGCATCGAGAGAACGCCGTCACGTGAGGTTCCGCTGACGGTTGCGCTGACCGAGGAAGGGCTGCCACGGATTCGGTCAGCAGACGTGCCATAAGGCCAGCGGGACGCGGTGGCAGGGCCAGCGGGGGCCGAGGCACCGTCGGCGGGTCGCGGTCCGTGGGTGGTTGCGGAAGGCTATCCCGCCCGTCATAGACCCGGGCAAGCCGAGCAGACCACCACCCGGTCCGCCAGCGTCCGTACGAGCCGTCAAGGTCCGCTTGACGTGGCGGGCCGGCCGGCGGTCCCTCCCCAGGAGGGCGGGTCGATGGCAGACGGGATGGCGAGTTCGACAGCGTCTGCTGCGCCGCCTGCTATCCGGCGGTGGCGGCCGGTGTCTACCGGTCGGCCCTTGCACGAGCGATCAGGGGAGATCCATGGTCGGGCAGGACGACGATGAACTGCCACGGTCCGTGCTCGACCCTGGCAAGCCCGACGGATCCGTTGACGCTAAGCGCCGCGATCAGGGCGGGGCTGCCTTCGACGATCCGGTCCAGCTGAGCGTAGTGCTTGGCCAAGCTGACGGCGGGGCCGTTGATCCACAGCTTGATCTCGGCACCTTGGCGCAGAGCGTCGAGCAGGTCCTCGCGCATCGGTCCCGCCGCAGCCGCCAGAAGCCGGTCGTGCAAGCGTTCCTGTTCGCAGGGCCGGGTCGGCGCGGCGGCCGCCTGCTGCCGGCAGATCGGGCACGCCGAGGCGTCCTCACGGTCGAAAAGGTGTCGGTACAACTCAATCTGGTCCTCGACGAGGCCGCACAGGGTTTCCTCGTCGCCCCAAGCGTGCTGCAGACCGGGTGTGAGCGGGTGGATCGCAGCGCCGAACTGGGCCGGAACCCGTGCTGTGGCGAACGACCAGCCTTCTTGATCATCAGACGTCACGGCGCGAGGTTACCGACCTAAGGCTTGAGGTGCTGCGCCTCTGCCGCCAGCACCCATGGCCAGCCGCAAGCAAAGAGCCTCCCGGCAGTGGCGGGGCACAGGGGGCACAAGATGACGTGAAACGTCGTCAAGCAGCGATCAACGCTGGCAACCCGGAATGCCGTGTGAGCAGGTGTTGAGCGTCGTCTCCGCTTGTGGCGGAGTAGTGGCTCCGAGTTCCGCTTCAACGTCTGTCGTAGGCGGTTGGGTGACCAACTGGGTGACGACCACCGCAGGTAAGGACGGACGAGGGTGAATGCTGGCGGACGTTCGGGCCGCCGCTCTCGCAGCTTATCGACGGCTGATCGTTCCTTCGGGGACGAAGAGTTACTTCTCTTCTCGTGTAGCCCGTGGCCGACAGAGGAACCGCGCCAGGCCGTGGGGGCACACTTGGAACGTGCAGAGGTTTCTGGGCGATGGTTGGTCGATCGAGCTTTCTGATACCTGGACGCGGGGTTCCGCCAAAGACGGCGTCACGACGTGGCGCGCAGCCGGCCGTACAATGCGGGTCGGGCCAGGAGGTTCATGGCGGTGCGCCAATGGGGCCGACATCATCGCCTCGCTCGATGCCGAGCTACCGCCGAACCCAACAGGCAAGGTGGGTGAGGGTGGCCGAGACGGGGTCGGTCATCGTGCCGCCTGGCTCTACCGCCAAGACGGCGACGTCAAGTTCACCCTCTACGGCTTCAACTTCATCGACGGAACATACCTGGAAACGACCTTCATCAGCGCGGACACGGCCGACCTCACATGGGCCTTCGACGCCTGGCGTTCGGTGACTCGATCCGACGGTTAGCGATTAAACGACATGCCGGGCAGGTGACTAACTGAATGACGATCGGTGCGGACGCCAGTGGACAAGCCCGGACGACAGCAGACCGCGCTCCTAGATCAAAAGCCAAAGAGGTCCCCGCAGCAGCGCGGTTGTCAAGCGTTGCCACCCGGCCCCAGCAGCAAACTGACCTGAGCCAGCATGTCTGACGACATGGCCCCAGGGCGGCGGAACGCGTACCTGGTCTCGCTGATCCGCCCGGCCGAGGTGAGAGTCCAGTGCTGCGGACCCCAGCAGCCCTGCTCCTCAAGGAGTATCCGAGCCAGCGCCCCCGCCTCTCCAGCGGCGCCGCAGGCGGTCAACATCGCAGCGAGGACGTCGTCCGCGTCCAGGGGGAGGTCCGCGTCACTCATGATCGGCAACAACAGAAGGAAGGTCTGAGGGTCAAGGCGCGGGGCCGACCCGGCTTCGGCCGCCTTATGCGCGATGGCGAGCAACTCTGGCCAGCACAGCCCAGGTCCCCTGAAGCAACCTTCGACCCTTGCCAAGGGAACGGTCGCCTTCCAGTCAGGATGGTGCAGCAGATAGTCGTACCCTCCTTCCCCGGGAAGGTTGCGGTACAAGACATGAAGCACGTGCCCTGCCGAGAGCGGGACTGACAGCGTTGGCCACTGGTGCTCAGCGCTGACGCGTTCGAAAAACTGCAACAGGTCGGCCTTGCTGACTCCGAATCCCGCACACAGGGGCTCTTCGACGCCGTTGGTGCATTGCAACAAGTGGCTCGCCCAGAACAGCGGCTCGTCTATCAGGTACGCCCCATCGACCAAGGGGTCGTCCTCATAGCCTGGAATCATGGGCATCGGCCGATTCTGGCAGAGATCGCTGGCCCCAGCCTGACCCCCCGATGACGCCAACGGCTGCCACTAGATGAACGCTGGCCACGAGCTAGCCGGGAGACGAGGCCGGTGCCGGCGGATGCGACGCTCCTGTGGATCAGATGGCGGCGGCGTGCCAGCTAGGTGCCAATGGTGGTGCGTATAGGGCGCGGAGTGGTAGGGCGCGACTGGGTGGGGCCTACGGCTACGAGTGGTGCCGAAGGTTGAGAAGCCAGTACTGGACGTACCCTCTGCCGCCGTCCGAGCGCTTGACGTCAGCCACCTCGGTACGTCCGTGGCAAGTGTCAGGTGCGCCCCGGGTCAGCCGACCATTACGGCGAAGACCGACGACACCGGCAGCGGCCCGGCACACCGGGAGTCGTTCGACCGGGCGCGGCTGTCGCCCATCAGGAAGACGGAGTCGGCCGGCACGGTAACCGCGGCGAACCGCCGCGGGCCGCAGAAGTCTGCGTTCGGCGGCTCGTCGAGCGACGCGTCCTCAGCCACATACGGCTCGGCCAGCGGCTTACCGTCGACCGTCACCTTGCCCGAGGTATCGCAGCAGGCGATGGTTTCGCCGCCAACCGCGACGACGCGTTTGAGTAGCGGCACCTTGCGGTCACCCCAGAGGTCGCCGGGGGAACGAATCAGGACGACATCGCCGCGTCGTGCCTCGTACATCCCGGTTACTGTCCGTGCGGTGACGACCTGGCCGGCCCTGACCGTCGGCTCCATACTGACGCCGCCCTGGGTGAACTGTTCGGTGGCTCCCGTCTCTGTCGCATTATCGTCGCCGCACCCGGCAACAGCCATGAGGAGAAGGAGCACTATCAGTTTGCGCATCCGGCGGATCCTGCCAGAAGAGGCTGTGCCGTGCGGTCCGTCGGACGCGGCGCTACCCGGCACTGCACAGGCGAGGCTCCTGGTCGCGGCGCGAGGTCCCCTGTGAGAGGCCGGGTAGGGCCCAGGAGTCGCCACCCATCCCGACAGGGCATAGTGTCCTGCGGTGTCATCGGGCGATGTCCCCTGCCCGTGGAGAGGGTGGTATTAAGTGACGACACGCTTACGTGCTCGATGGGCCCGAGTGGCCGCATTGATCGCGCTGGCCGGGGGGACGCTCGCGGTGTCCGCGACACCCGTGGCGGGCGCCCCGGCGCCCATCAGCATCCTGAGCGTGTCAGCGGAGAACGTGAAGCCCGGCGACAAGGTTCGCGTTCAGTTCCGCGTCACGAACAACGGGAGCAAGGCCGAAACGGCCATCGTGGTGGTCAGTGGCGGCCTGCAATGCACCACCGGCTGCCGGGTGGAGCCGAACCTCAAATCCGGCCAGAGCCAGGACTTTCAGGCCACCGTCGTCGCGCCCCAGGTGAGCGCGGGCGAGATCTCCGGTCGCAACATCTCGGTCGCCGTACGGCTCGGCGGGCAGAACAGCTTCGACTACAAGATGGTCTACGTTTTCGGCCCGGGCACGTCGCTACCCGGCGGGGGCGCGCCGCAACCCGGTGCGGACAAGTCGTCGTCCGAGGTGGAGGGGGTGTCTGGCCAGGTCCGTGACACCAGCGGCAAGGGGATCGGCGGCGTGGCCCTGACCGTCCGGGACAGCGCCGGGCACGAATACCGTACGACGAGCGACCGGAGCGGCCGGTTCTCGATCAAGTCGGGTGCCGGTAAGACGATCGCCAAGGGCCGGATCACGATCGTCGCAGCCCTGGACGGCTATCGCACCACCCGCACGACCGTACAGGGCCCCGCCGGTGACATCGCGAGCGTGCGGCTGACCTTGGCCGCCGTGGCCGCGCCCGCCACAACCCCGCCCTCGCCCACCGCAACGGCGGCCGCTGACGGGGCTCCCGAGCCGGAGATCGGCGTAGTCGCGGCGGCACCCCCCGCTCTCGAACCGGTCAGCAACGAGGGCAGCGGTTCCCTGCCGTACATCCTGGGCGGCCTGCTGGTCGCCGCCGGCCTGGGCACACTGGCCCTGATGGTGAACCGCCGCCGGAACACGCCGGACAAGCGGGCTCCGCACGCGGCGACTCAGCTGGCGGTGCCGGCCGGAGCGGGCATGAGCGACACGCCGACCATGGTGCTGCACACGAGGCCGTCGGCCGACGGGTTTCCCGGCCCGTACGGCGGGCCGCCGCAGGGCGGCGTCCAGCAGTTCAGCCACGACCCATATGGCGGGCCGCCCTCTAACTGAGTGGCTACGCCTCAGCGTCGAATATCCGGTGCATGGCGGTTGCGCCACCCTAGGTGCACCGGCCCGCGAGGTGAAGAACCGGCGGTTCTCCAAAGGGCGAACCCATTGCGGTACGGGAAGATGGAGCCTTCGCCGTTGACGCGTTTGCCGGACATCAGGCTGCTTCCTGACGATCGATCTGAGTCTGGATGTACTCATCGATCCACCCGGCAGGATGGGGCGGTACTTGCCGTCCTTGACCGAGCGCAGTTCCCCGGGGGCAATCTTCATCTTCACCTTGGACAAGCGGTAACCGAGGATCGCGGCCACCTCGGCCGGGGAGTGCCGCTTGGGCACGATGGGGGCGGTCAACAGATCCACGGATCGCTACCCGATGGCGGTCACCTGCCCAGCCGCGTCAGGTCCGGCAGGGACCGAAAGCCCTCGTCACCGTTTGCGCATGAAGGCGTAGACGATCTTGTTGGAGGCGAATTCCGAGACGTTGACGAGGTCCCAGCCGAACTGGCCGAGGACTTCGGCGGCGGCAACCGCCTCGCTGACCTTGTCGCCGCCGAGGCCGTGATGGGAGACCACGGCCAGTAGGCGATAGGGGTACGTACGAAGATCGGCTTGGCCCTGCAGGACCGCCCGGGCGGTGACCATGCGGGTCCGGGTGATGTGCTCCGGGGTCTCTGCGGCGGTCATACCCGGCACCATAGTGGCTCGTCGCTCGGGCAGTCTGCCAGCTTCCCAGCCGGTATGTTCGAGACGCCGAGATCGCCGATTCTCCTGCCGGCGCGGCGAGGAACGTCACGGTCAGAGTGACCTGGTTGGCCAGATGGCGGGCGAGGCCGCCGGTGGAGAAGTCCGGCAGTGGCTGGGCGGGGAACCATTGCTCGGCCAGTATCGGATTGCGCAGCAGGGCCATGGCGGTCTCGGCGGCGGCCCGTCAAGGCGGGCTGATCTTCAGCTGAGCGGGATAGCACCGATTAGGCGTGTCCCACGTCGGGCATCGGTCCGTGGCCGTCCACCGACACGAACCCCTTGCCCACGGCGGGTGAGTCGCGACGGGCAGGCGCACCCTGTTTGCTGGTGACTGCTCGTCCACGATGGTGGGGGAGCGGATGGCCGGACTTCTGCCGATCAGACGATTTTGAGATGCCGTGGTGACCGCATGAAACGCCGAACGGCGGCCCGCTGAATCAGTCGGGCCGCCGTTCGCAGAGTGTGGATCAGAGCGGGCGGATGTTCTCCGCCTGCGGGCCCTTCTGGCCCTGGGTGACGTCGAACTCCACCTTCTGATTCTCGTCGAGGCTGCGGAAGCCGCTCGCCGAGATCGCGGAGAAGTGGGCGAAGACGTCGGCGCCGCCGTCGTCCGGGCTGATGAAGCCGAAGCCCTTGTCGGCGTTGAACCACTTCACGGTACCTGTAGTCATGTCTGCTCCTCGCAGGCTGTTAGAGACCGCACTGTGCGGACCCTTACGCCGCCGCGTTGATCACCCGCGTCGAAACGACACGAAAAACGAAAAAGCGCCTGGATGGTTTCAGATACCCCATCAGGCGCTGGAAAACGTCTACGGAAATCAAAACTGCAACTCGGCTACCGTAGCACATGATCCCTCGTCGATCCGGTGGAGGTGAGTCGGCCTGGTCAACTGTCTGCTTCCCTGGCCACAACCGTGAAGCGAACGTCGACCAGGCCGTCGTCGCCGCGACCACCTCTGTGGCCGGTTCGCGCTCGCCTTGGCCGCCATGCACGGTGCGCGCGACAGTCAGACCCCAGCGTTGCGCCTTGATGACGTCGACCTCGACAACCGGAGCATCGTCGTCGCCGCCTGGGCCCGGCCGCTGGACGACCTCACCTGCCAACTCCTGCGCCAGTGGCTGGATTTCCGGAACCGTCGCTGGACAGGCACCGCGAATCCATGCCTCCTGGTCAACCAGCAGGGCCGCGCGGGGGTCGGCCCCAAGCACTCCTGGACCACGAACGCGCTCCGCAGCCACACCGCGGGAAACACCAAGATCCCGACAGGATCAGGCTCAGGGCAGCGCAGTGAGGAGTTCTGCTGGCGGAGTGCGGAGTTGGGTGTCCTTGCTGGGCGGTGTGCCGAACATGCGGCGGTATTCACGGCTGAACTGGGAGGGGCTGTCGTAGCCGACGCTCATCACAGCCTGGTCGGGGTGGGTGACGGGAGCAAGGCTGCGACGTCGTAGCCGAGCGTTCCGGCACCCAGGGTGGGCAGGGAGCTCGTCGTCATGTGAAAGGCCGGTCACTGTCTCTGCTCGGAGTCAGGGCGTGTCGGGTCCGGTCCCCGGTCCAGGCCGCTTCGAGGATCGCGGTCAGGCTGGCGGTGTCGGTCGGGCCCGGATGGTTCTGGATCAAACGGGTGACGCCACTGGCCATCTCCGCGAAGCGGGGGAGGTCGGCGCGTGCCACGCCGATGTCCGCCAAGGTGCGAGGGATGCCGATGTCGGCGAGGAGTCCGTCGAGCCAGGAGAGGAACGTGTCTGCGGCCTCGGCGTCCGAGGCGTCGGTCACGTCGAGCCCGCACACCCTGGCGAGGATGGCCAACCGGTCGCCGATGGCATCCCTGGCCGCGTCCAGCGCGTAGGGCAGTAGCAGCCCGACGCCCAGGCCGTGCGGCGTGTGCGTGGCTGCGCCGATGGGGTACTGGAGAGCGTGCGGGGCCGCGTTGCCCGCATGGGAGAAGGCGAGCCCGGCGAGCATGGACCCGTAGGACATGTCCGCGCGCGAGTCCGTGTCGCCTCCGTCCGTGACAGCACGGCGCAAGCTACGGGCGATCCGTTCCGCGGCCCGGAGCGCGTAGTGGTCGGTGATCGGGTTGCGGCCGAGGAACACCTGCTCCACCGGGTCGCGCGGTCCGTGGGCCCGGGGTCGCGCGGTGTAGCTCTCCACGGCGTGACAGAACGCGTCGATGCCGGAGTGGGCGGTGACGGTCGCCGGGCAGGTGTAGGTGAGTTCGGGGTCGACGATGGCGAAGTCGGGCACGATGTGGACACTGGAAACCCCCACCTTCAGCTCGCGGTCCGGGTCGGTCAACACCGAGACGGGTGTGAGCTCGGAGCCGGTGCCTGACGTGGTCGGGACCGCGACGAGAGGAATCGTCGGCCCCGGCACCTTCGACTCGCCGTAGTAGTCGCGTGGCGTCCCACCGTGGCGCCGGATGACGCCGACGATTTTGGCGAGGTCGATCACCGTGCCACCCCCGATGGCGAGGATCACGTCCGCGTCCACCTCGGCGGCGGCCGAGACGGCCACTGCGACATCGGAGAGTGGTACGTCTGGAGTCGCGTCGGAGAACACCTGGACGACAGTGACCTTCTCCCGTACGGCCGCCACGATCTCGGCCACGCCCGGCTGCCTCAGAAGAACCTGGTCGGTCACGATGAGGACTCGCGACCCGCTCTCGGCCACCACTCGTGGGATGTTCTGCGCGACCCCTTCGCCCACTATCAGCTGGCGTGGTCCGCGGACGGTCTCAAGCATGTCAGTGCCTCTCCGGAACGTCGGCGGCGATGTGCTGGGCGGACGTCCAGGTCATCTGCGAGACCGGGACGGCGTCGGCAAGGCTGGCCGCCCGGGTGGCGCAGGCGCGCGCGCCGGGCGCCCGGAGCAGCGGGCCGGTCACGGGAGGTCGATCGCCACGTAGGTGAGGTCGAGGTACTCGAGGATGCCCTCGTGCGACCCCTCCTTGCCGATCCCGGACTGCTTCACGCCTCCGAACGGAGCTGACGGGTCCGATATCAGACCACGGTTGATGCCGAGCATCCCCGTATCCAGCCCCTCGGCGAACCGGAGCGCCCGCTGGAGGTCACGGGTGAAGACGTATCCGGCCAGGCCATGCTCGGTGTCGTTGGCCTTCGCCATCACCTCGTCGTCGGACGTGAACGAGATGATCGGCGCCACCGGGCCGAAGATCTCCGCCTTCAGCATCCGCGCATCGTCGGGCACGTCGACGAGGACCGTGGGCGGGTAGAAGTGGCCCGGCCCGTCCGGACGCTCGCCGCCCACCAGGACCCGGGCGCCGCGATCGACCGCGTCGGCGACGAGCTCGTCAATCTTGGTCACCGAGGCCTCGTCGATCAACGCCCCGACCTTCACGCCGTCGTCGAGACCATGGCCCATCGAAAGCGCGCCCATCCGCTCGGCGAAGCGCGCGGCGAACTCCTCGCGCACCGGCTCCTCGACGTAGATCCGGTTGGCCGCGATGCAGGACTCCCCGATGTTGCGCATCTTGGCCACCATGGCACCGTCGAGCGCGACGTCCAGGTCAGCGTCGGCACACACGATCAAGGCCGCGTTGCCGCCCAGTTCCATGGAGGTGCGCAGCACGTTGTCCGCCGCCTGCCGGAGCAGTACGCGCCCGACCTCGGTCGACCCGGTGAACGAAAGCTTGCGGGTCCTACCGTCGGCCAGCAGCGCCGAGACCACCTCGCCGGAACGCTTGGTGGTCACCACGTTGACGACGCCCGGGGGAACCCCGACCTCCTCCATGATGCGGGCCAGGAACAGCATGGTGAGTGGCGTCTGGCCTGCTGGCTTGGTGATCGTCGTGCACCCCGCAGCCAGCGCAGGAGCGATCTTGCGGGCACCCATGGCCAACGGAAAGTTCCAGGGCGTCACGAAGACGCACGGTCCGACCGGCTTCGGCACGGTGAGGATCCGATATCCACCCGCGGGAGCGATGCTGTAGCGCCCCTCGACGCGCACCGCCTCCTCGGCGAACCAACGGAAGAACTCGGCGCCGTAGGCCACCTCTCCCCGAGCCTCGGCGAGCGGCTTGCCCATCTCGAGCGTTATCAGCCGGGCGACCTCCTCGGATCGCTCGGTCAGTGCCCGGTACGTCGCGGTCAACAACTCCGACCGTTTGCGCGGCGGGGTCGCCGCCCACTCCGCCATCGCCGTGCTGGCCGCATCCAGGGCGGCGAGCCCGTCGACGACGTCGGCGTCCGCCACCTCGGCGATGGTCTTGCCGGTGGCCGGGTCCTCGACGGCAAAGGTGGCTCCGCTTGCGGCGTCGCGCCAGGCGTCGCCGATCCGCAGCCGCCGATGCTCGGGGGCCAGCACGTTCATCGGGTCACTCATCGCGTCGCCTCCTGTGATCTTCTTCGTGATGTCCGGCGTGCCTCAGCGATCGCGCTGTGCGTGTAGACGGACGGGTCACACCCCTCGTCGGGGGCGAGGTTGCCGAGCGGGTCGAAGTTGGCCTCGGCCCGGTTTGCGGGGCGACGCTCCGCCTTCTCGGGCCACGGTCGTCTCCGCGCCGTCAGGCCGGGCGCGCTGGTGACGGTCCGAGGCTCGGTTGCCACGTGCGGGCGCATGTTGCCGTCGCCGCCGGCGCAATTACCGCCCAGCCTCGGACAGCGACAGCCCGGTGTCCGCATCGAACAGGTGCGCACGGTCCAGGTCGACAGTGACGAGCAGCCGCTCTCCCGGCGTACCGGTGACGGTCGGTCGTGCCTTGACCTTGACGATCTCCGTCCCCACTCGGACGTCGACCACCGTCCGGTCACCGAGCGGCTCAAGCCCGTAGAGCTCTCCGGACAACGACGCGTTCCCACGCTGCTCGACGGACAGGTCCTCCGCGCGCAGGCCCAGCAACAACGGACGACCGTCCTCGGCCGTGGTCCAGCGGGGCCGCGGCAGCGTCCAGCCTTCCGCACCGACCAGACGATCTCCCTCGGCGCGGCAGGCGAGCAGGCTGATCGGCGGGCTTCCGACGAATCCCGCGACCCACTGGTTGGCTGGACGCTCGTACACCTCGGTCGGCGTTCCGACCTGTTGCACCTTGCCCTCCTTGAGGACGGCGACCTGGTCGGCCATGGACAGGGCCTCGACCTGGTCGTTGGTCACGTAGACGAAGGTCGCTCCGATGCTCCGGTGGATGCGGGTGAGCTCGGTGCGCATCTCGACGCGGAGCTTGAGGTCGAGGTTCGTCAGGGGCTCGTCCATGAGAAACGCGCGTGGGCGGCGGACCAGCGCCCGGGCCAGGGCGACACGCTGCATCTCACCGCCCGACAACTGCGCGGGACGACGCTGCAGCAGACGTTCGATGTGTAGCAGGCTCGACATCTGCTCGACGGCAGCGGCGATCTCACTCGAGGAACAGCGGCGTGCCCGCAGCGGCGAGGCGATGTTCTCGTACACCGTGTGTCGGGGGTAGAGGGCGTAGCTCTGGAAGACCATGGCCAGGTCACGTGCGGCCGGGGCGTCACCGGTCGCGTCCCTGCCGTCCAGATGTACCGACCCGGCGTCAAGCTTCTCCAGGCCGGCGATCGCTCGTAGGGTTGTCGTCTTGCCTGCCCCGGAGGGCCCGAGCACGACGAAGAACGAGCCGTCCGGCACGTCCAGCGTCACCCCGTCCAGGGCCTGGACCTTGCCGAAGGACTTGCGCAGCCCGTGCGCTGCCAGGGTTCCCATCAGGCCACCAGCTCTTCCGTGCTCACGTCGTAGACCGCCGGGGTCCCGCCGGTGTGCCGCAGCCCGACCGTTGCGTCAGCGGCGAAACGGACAGTCGGTGGCATCCGAACCCGGACGTCGCGCTCGCCGCCGTGGTCGACCACGTAGATGATTTCGTCGCCCAGCCACTCCGCCGAGACCACGCGGGCCGGGACCGAACGTTCCGCCCCTGGTGCGGTGACCTCCAGCGCTTCCGGCCGGACGCCTGCGATCAGGGAACCGTCGCGCGGCAGGCCTGGCGGTGGCGTGAGGACCAGTCCGCCCTTACCGCGCAGCTCCCCGTCGGCCACCTCCACCTCGATCAGGTTCATCGGCGGAGAGCCGATGAATGCGGCGCAGAAGAGACTCGCCGGACGGTCGTAGACCTCCAGCGGTGTGCCGATCTGCTCGACGCGGCCCTTGTTGAGGATGGCGATTCGGTGACCGAGCGACATCGCCTCGACCTGGTCGTGGGTGACGTAGACCATCGTCGCCCCCAGCTCTCCCTGCAGGTGCTTGATTTCCGTGCGCATGTCCGCCCTCAGCTCCGCGTCCAGATTGGTGAGAGGTTCGTCCATGAGGAAGGCGCGCGGTCGTCGCACCAGGGCGCGAGCGAGCGCGACGCGCTGCTGCTCCCCGCCGGACAGTTGGCGCGGTCGCCGGTCCAGGAGCGGACCAAGCCGCATCAGCCGGGCGGCCTCGTTGACCCGCTCGTGCACCTCCGGCTTGGGCAGTCCCTCGGCCCGCAGCGGGAACGCCAGGTTGTCGCGGGTCTTCAGATGCGGGTAGAGGGCGTAGAACTGGAACACCATGGCGATGTCGCGCTCGGCGGGTGGCAGGTCGTTGACCAGTGTGTCGCCGATGCGGATGTCGCCGGCCGTCTGCCTCTCCAGGCCGGCTATGGCCCGCAGCGTGGTCGTCTTGCCGCAACCCGAGGGGCCGAGCATCACGAACAGCTCGCCGTGGCCGATGGACAGGTCCACGTGTTCAACTGCGACTGTCCCGTCCGGGTAGCGCTTGTGCAGGGCGGTCACCTCGATGCCGGCCATCAGCGTCGCACCGCCCCGAGCGTCACGCCGGCGATGAGGTGCTTGCGCACCAGGTACGCGAAGACGAGCACCGGTAGGGCGAACACCACGGAGGCGGCCGCCACGAGACCCCAGTCCGTAGTGGTGCCGCCGATGAGGCCCGCGATGGCGGGTGGGGCCGTCCGGACGCTGTCGCTGGAGGTGAGGAAGGTGGCGAACACGAACTCGTTCCACGAGAAGATGAGCGCGAAGACCGCCGTCGCGGCGATGCCGGGCACGAGCAGGGGAAGGGTGTATCGCCAGAACGCCTGCAGACGGGTGTAGCCGTCGAGCATGGCGGCATCCTCGTACTCCGCGGGCACCTCGTCGACGAACCCCTTCATCATCCAGATCGTGAACGGGACGTTGAACGCGGTGTAGATGAGGATCAGGCCGAGCTTGTTGTCGATGAGTCCGACCTGGCGGTACATGAGGAAGATCGGGATCACGACCACCACGGGCGGCATGAAGCGGGTGGACAGGATGAAGAACAGTTGGTCCTTCTTGGCCTTCACGGCGAAGCGTGAGTAGGCCCAGGCCGCCGGGACTCCCAACACGGTGGCCAGCACCGTGGAGGCTCCGGCGACCACGACGGAGTTGAGGAAGGAGACGGACAAGGCCGAGCGCCCGCCGTCTGGGGCGACGAACACGTCCTTGTAATGCTCCAGAGTGACAGTGAAGTCGAAGAGCTTGGCCGGGATGGCGTAGACGTCCCGGTTTTCCTTGATGGACGTCTCGATCATCCAGAGCACCGGAAAGAGCATCACGACGGCCAGCACGGTCAGCAGCGCGACCTCCAGCACGGAGCGGCCCCGGCCGCCGAAGCGGCGCGCGGGAGGCGTGTGATCGCGGGCAGGACCTGTGGACACGGCCTCGTCGACGGAGACGGCCATCAGCCCTCCTTGAGCTTGTTCAAGTAACGCAGGTAGAACTGCGTGAGGACGATGACGACGAGGACCATGAGGATCCCGTACGCCGAGGCGGTTCCGGTGTTGAAGCCAAGAAACGCGACCTTGTAGATGTGGAACGACAACGTCTCGGTGGAGACACCCGGGCCTCCGTTGGTCAGGATGTAGACGAGGTCGAACAGCCGGAATGCCTCGATGGCCCTGAACATCACGGCAATGAGAAGCAGTGGCCACACCAACGGAAGAGTGATGGTGCGGAACCGGAACCACTCGGACGCCCGGTCGATCGAAGCGGCCTCGTAGAGGTACTTGGGAACCGCGGTAAGGCCCGCAAGCGCGATGAGCATGATGAACGGTGTCCACTGCCAGGTGTCGACCACGATCAGGGAAAGCAGTGCTGTTCGCTGCCGGGTGAGCCACTCCACCTGCCCCAGGCCGATCGAGCCGAGCATGCTGTTGACCACGCCGAATTGCGCGTCGAGCATGAACCGCCAGAACAGCCCGACCACGACCGGCGACAGCATCATCGGGACCAGGAACAGGGTGGTCAGCACTCCTCGCCCATGCGTGCGCCGTGAGATCAGGTAGGCGATGCCGAATCCGAGCACGGTCTGCAGGCCGACCGCGCCGACCACGTAGATCAACGTCGTCAAGGCTCTCGTGTGGACCTGCGCCGACGTCAGGATGGCGGTGTAGTTCCCGAACCCGATGAAATTGGCGGGCCCCCCGCGGGTGGCCGAGTAGTCGGTGAAAGACAGGTACAACGCCCACAGCAACGGGAACACCGACATGGCGAGCAACAGCAGCATCGCGGGGGAGATGAAGGTGACGGCGAGCCAGCGGTCGCTCAACCGGCGGGACCGACCCGGTGCAGGTGGCGTCGTCGACGCCACCTGCCCGGGGTGATCGGTCGTCAGAGGGACGGGCTCACTCACAGTCCGCCGCCGCCCTTGCGGCTGCTCGAGTCGAGCACGCTCTGCTGCTCCTTGGCGATGTCGTCGAGCGCATCCTTCGGCTTCTTCGCGCCGTTGAGAGCCGCGTTCACGTTGGTGTTCTCGATGTCGACGAGGCGCGCGTACTCGGGCACGTTCCACATGTCGCGCATCCGTGGAACCGAGTCGGTGTACACCTGGTTGAAGGGCCCGGCATTGAGGAACTCGGGCGACTCCAGGGCGTCCGTACGCGATGGCACGCCACCGGCCGCGGCCCACTTCTTCTGGACGTCAGCCCGCTCGAACCACTTCATGAAGTTCAGGGCCTCGGTCTGGTTCGCCGTGGCGGAGTAGGCCGACACGTGCATCCCCATACCGCCGAGAGGGACCAGGTTCGTCTTCTGGCTCGGCAGGGTGGCAAAGCCCAGCTTGTCGAGAATCTGCTCCCGGGTGGTGCCGAGCGTCGACTGCTTCGGATCGAGCAGGCCGCCGCTCGCGGCGATCCAGTTGAACGCGATGCAGGCCTTGCCCTGGGCGACAGCCGCGTTCACCTCGTCGATGAACCAGTTGCCGGAGCCCTTGGCGGTCAGCGGCTTCATCTTGTTGACCAGGACGTCCATCGCCTCCTGGCCCGCGGCGTCGTTGATGACGCCATCGATCTTGCGCGTCTTGGAATCCCAGAGGTTGCCGCCGTAGACGCCGTTGACCGTGTTGTAGGTGACGGCCGCGGCGTCGGAGCCGTTGGCCTGGTGGAAAGCCAGCCCGCTGACGCCGGGGTTGTCCGCCTGGCACTTCTCGGCGGCTGCGATCATCTGGTCCCAGGTCTGCGGCGGCTTGTCGCCGATCAGGTCCTTGCGATAGATCATCGTCCAGGTGTCGCCGAGCAGTGGCAGGCCGTACAGGCTGGCGTTCTCGTCGCGCTTGCCGGTCTCCGCCTGGGGGAACTGGCCGTACGCCGCCAGGAGGTACGGGTTGTACGCCGCGACGTCGATGTTTTCCTTGACGAAGTCGGTGAGGTCGAGGATGTTGCCGTTCGTCACGGCCTCGCCGATGTGTTGCGAGTCCAGGATCGCGATGTCGAAGTCGGTCTTGCGCGCCGCGAACTGGGTGAACATCGCGTCGTGCCAGTTCGCGTTCGGCACAGTGTTGACCTTGATGGTCGCGTTCGGCCGTTCCTTCTTGTACTCCGCGTTCGCGAAGGCTTCCAGTGCCTTGGCGGGCGGCCAGTCGAACCAGATGAAGCTGAGGGTCAGCGGGTCCTTGGTGAGCTCTGGGATGGTCGCCGGCGCCTTGGGGGCGCTCGCCTTCTCGCCGTCGTCCTTGCCATCGCCGCAAGCCGTCACGGTCGTGGCCACCAGCAGCATGGCCGCTGTCGCCAGCCGCACCTTTCGGCCGGGAGCGGACATTCTTCCTATTCGCTTCGGAGAGCGCATTTTTATGCCTGCTTTCTGGGTGGGGACTTCTAGAACCTCGCTATGTGCTTCGCCGAGCAGTTGCTGGGTTGTTCAGGCGTGTTGCCGGGCCGTCGCGGGGGCCGACCCGCGGACCGGCGTCACGAGTGCGCCGCGATGTACCGGGTCTTCATGTTGTCGAAAGGTCCGTCGGCCCATCTGCGGCCCGGTGACGGACCGAGCAGGACGTCGAACATGCCGAGGGGAGCTTCAGGTGATCGAACTGGAGCGATGGCGGGCAGCGCCGCCATGGGTGCAGGATGGCGACCATTCGCCACCTTTCCTATACGATCCCGGTGGGGGCGTCAGCATCCCGCAGCGTTGCGATCGATGTCAACAGCTTCCCGAAGGCGCAAGGAAGGACCTCACGTCACGATGGACGACGAAGCGATGATCGCGCGGGGCCGCAGGGCCGTGACGGGCGGAACGCCACCGGGAAGATCTGGCGGCCGGCTTGCCGACGAGGTGTACGACACGCTGCTCGGACAGCTGATGTCGCTACGGATCGAGCCTGGCTCGCGCGTCACGATCGACGTCCTGGCGCGGGAGCTGGGGGTCTCGCAGACGCCGATCCGAGACGCTCTGAACCGCATGGAGGCCGAGGGCCTCGTCGTGCGTGTGCCCCATGCCGGCTACCGCATTCCTCCCCAGATCACCCGTCACCGATTTGAGGACATGCTCGAGGTCCGCCTGCTCCTCGAGCCGGCGGCGGCGCGCAGATCCGCAGAACGCGCTTCCTTGGAGCAGGTGGCCGGTCTGCGACGCATGCTGGAGGAGATGGCGGAACTGGAGGGGGGCAACGGGCCAACGGCCTACGGCGCCTTCGGCCTACGCGACGCCGCTTTCCACGATCTCGTCGCCCTGAGCGCGGAGAACCAGGTCATCCGTGAAGCGCTCGCTCGCCTGCACAGCCACGTGCACCTCTTCCGGCTTCACCACGACACCCAGGTCACTCACCTGGCCATGGCCGAGCATGAGGACATTGTGGCGGCGATCGCCGCGCGTGACCCGGACGCCGCCGCCTACGCGATGCGTCGGCACATCCTGCGATCCGGCGAGCGTTTCCGACGACTGTTCGACGAGATCGAGGGCGCGGACGGAATGGCGGTAGAGGCTTGACGGGCACGCTGGGCCCAGGAATGCTGACTCAATCCTGATCGGATCGGATTGGATCCACCTCACCCGCCCCCAGATGCGAGGAGAAGCAGGTGCCCAGAGCGCTGCTCCTGACCGGCGACGCCGCCGAGGAGCTCGACACGATGTATCCCTACTACCGCGTGCAGGAGGGCGGTTGGGACGTCGACGTCTCGTCACGGACGATGCGCGACGTGCAACTGGTCATCCACGAGTTCGACCCCAACTCCGACGCCTACGTGGAGAAGAACGGCCGCAAGCTGCCGGTCGACGTGCCCTGGGCCGAGGTCGACGTCGAGCGCTATGACGCCCTCATCATCCCCGGGGGACGTGCCCCCGAGTGGATCCGGGTCGACGCCGACGTCAGGCGTATCACCGAGCACTTCTTCGCGCGCAACCTCCCCATCGCGCTGGTGTGCCACGGCGCGCAGGTGCCAGCCGTGTACGGGCTGTTGAAGGGTCGGAAGACAGCCTGCTTCCCCCCGATCACCGGTGACATGGAGAACGCGGGCGCGACGGTCATCGACGCTCCCGACGTCGTGGACGGCAACCTCGTCTCCTGCCGGGGGTGGCCCGACATGCCGCAATTCGGCAGGGCGATGATGGAACTCTTCTCGAAGTCTGTCGACCCCGCATCGGCATGAGCACACCTGGCCTGCCCCGGTGACGGCACTTCGGACCGTCACAGTCGACGGTTCCCCCGTCCACGTCCTGGAGAGCGGCACGGGGCCTGCGGTGCTGATGCTGCACGGCTCCGGACCCGGCACGACCGGGTCCGGCGCCTGGGCAACGACGGCGCAGGCGCTGGACGCGTCCTGGCGCCTGGTGGCTCCGGACCAGGCGGGGTTCGGCCGTACACCCATCCCGGCGGGCTCCCGGGGTGGGCTCCGGCTGTGGACGGAGCAGGCCGCGGGCCTGATGGATGCTCTCGGTATCAAGCACTACGCCGTGGTGGGTCACTCCATGGGCGGTGCCGTGGCGCTGGCGTTGGCGGCCGCACGCCCCCAGCAGGTCACCCGTGTCGTGGCGGTCTCGACGATGGGCGCCCCCGGGGCGCCGCTGTCCGCCGACCTCGACGCGGTCTGGGCCGCCCCCGCCGGCCCGATCGGGGCACGAGACATGCTGAGTCGCCTCGTCCTCGACCAAGCGCTCGTGACCGATTCGGCCGTCGGGGCCCGTGCAGCCGCCATGCGAGCGGGGGAGGCCGTATTCGCGTCGTTGTTCCCGCCACCCAGGGCACGATGGGTCGACGAGCTCACCCTCTCGGCGCAAACCCTGGCAGCGGTACGCGCGCCCGTGCTGCTCGTACACGGTGCCGAGGACCGGGTCACCCCGCTCGAGACGACAGCCCAGCCGCTGCTCGACCACCTGGCCGACGTCCGTCTGCACGTGTTCGGCCGATGCGGGCACGTGCCGTCGATCGAGCACCCGCAGGAGTTCAGGCAACTGCTGTCGTGCTTCCTCCGCCCGGACCGAGGTCACTGACTGCTGCGGCAGGCTGCACGACCTCAGGGCCGAGTGCTCTTGAGCGCCAGGACGACGACTGTGCGGAGTCACGGCAGGTCATGAGAGCGAACCCGTGCCCCGCCGACCTGAGGTCGACGGGGCACGGTTGGTGCAGGGAGTGGATCAGGCGACGAAGCGGGTCTTGCGGCGGCGGGCCACCACGAAGCCCACAGCGCCGGCGGCGAGCAGTACGCCACCGATGCCGGCGGTCAGGCCGGCCTTGGCACCGGTGATTGGCAGCGAGCCATCGGTGTCCCCGCCTCCCTGGCCGTCATCCCCGCCGGGATTCTCGCTCCCGCCGTCGGCGCTCGCGATGATGGTGATCGTCGCGCTGTCGTTGGCGGGGTTGAGGTCCACGCCTGTGTCGAAGGTCAGCCGCACCTGGGCGGCCCGGGTGCCGGCCTCGTCGAGGCGCAGCTCGAACTCGTACTCGATCTTCTCGCCCTGCGCCAGACGTTTGTGCTCGCCGCAGCGGTACTTCTTGGCGCCGGGCTTTCCAGGCACCCAGTCGCCGTAGCTCGAGCAGGTCATCGGAACGCGTACGGCCGTGACGCCACTCGGCAGCGAGAGCTCGGTACGGGCCCGGAGATCCTTGGCTCCGTCAACGTCGACGGCCGCTGGGCCGTTGTTGACGTAGCCGACCTTCAACGGCACCGTGGCGCCGACCTTTCCGGTCGCGGTCGCCGGCGTCCCGAGCGCCGCCACCTCAGCCCCCTGGTCACCGCTGACCTGGAGTCTCATCACCGTAGTGCCGTTCTGGTTGTTGACGTCTGTCTGCCGCGACCTGCTTTGCGGGCCAACCGGCTCAAGCCTCAGCTCCCCCTCGGTGCCCTGCTGCCCAAGTCGCGTTGGGTTGAAGGACTGGGACTCCTCCCAGTCTGCCGGCGTGTACCAGTGCGCCACGCCGGTGTGCCCGTTCGGGGCCGGATCGTCGGTCGGCACTGTGAAACCGAAGCTGGAGTCCAGCCGTGCGGCGCCGCCCGGCTCGATGGTGTTGGGGAACCGGCAGGCGAAGGCGTGGCGGAAGGCATCGGCGGGGCTGTACTCGCAGTTCTTGTACCGCTTCGACGGGCCGAAACCGTAGCCGCCTTCGAAGTACAGCACCACGTCGTGGACGGCCTTCTCGCCCCGATTCGCCACCGTGAGCGGGACGTTGAGCGTGCCGCCGAGGACGCCTGTCAGCTGGAGGCCCTGCTCGATGGCGGCGAGATCCACGCCCTCACCGATGCTGACGGTCGATTGGTAGGTGGTCGAACCGCCCTCGGCATCGGTGACGGTGAACTTGAGTTCACCCTGCTGGTCGGGGGTGGCACTGTCCTTCGCCCGCACGACCAGGTTGACCATGGTGATGTACGTGTAGTAGTCGTTTTCCTCTGCCACCACCTTGCAGGTGAGGATCGCACCAGACTCGGTGCAGGGGTTACTGTCGGCGTTCTCCACGTCGGCGAAGCCAGCGACCTTGCTGCGGTCAACCTTGACGGTGTATTCGCCCCACTCCATGGTGCTGGTGCGGGTGCGGGCAAAGAGGTTCGATCCTTTCGCAGGGCCGCCGGGAGCGACAACCACATCCTTGGCGTAGAAATCGAGGTCCTCGGCGGCAGGGGCGGCGAAGGCGGGGATGGCGGAGGCGGCGAGGAGCACGCCTACGACGCCGAACCCGGCAAGCCAGCGCCGGGCGAGTTGCTTGGGCATTACCGGGTTCCTCCGTGGGGTTGATCAGTGGAGCCCGTGGAGCTTATGAGGCCGTTAGGGCTGGTGCCGCCCCACTCGAGCGCCAGCGGCGGATCTTGGCCGAACGGAGGGCAGCATCGCCGTAAGGTCGGGTGCCGCACCAGGGCGATGGTCATTTTTCTGATCCTCCGGGGTCGAGCCCCTAGCATGGCGTCATGACCGTAGATCTGTTCGCGGGCATCCCCGTTCGCGACTACGCCGCCGCGGCGGCCTGGTACGAGCGACTCCTCGGCGCCCCGCCGTCGTTCCTACCGAACGACAGCGAGGCGGTGTGGGAGCTCGCCGAGCATCGATACGTGTTCATCGAGGTGCGGCCCGACCATGCCGGGCACGCCATGCACACCGTCTTCGTCAGCGACTTCGACGCCCGCATCGCCCAGATCGCCGAGCGCGGCCTGGAGCCGGCCGGGCGCGAGACCTACGACAACGGCGTCCGCAAGGCCACCTTCCGCGACCCGGACGGCAACGAGATCGGCTTCGGCGGCGGGCCGGTCTGACGGAGGCCGGCGACCCGGCCGTGCCGGCAGGCCACCACGACCGGGCGTCGAGTGCTCACTGCCGTCCTGGTCGCTGCCGCGACCGAGCGACCCCAGCTGCACCGGACGGAGGGCGCCATCGTTGCCGGACAGGGTCCGCCACCACGTATCTCGGCCCCGCGAAGGCCCTGCCAAATGGTTGAAGGGCAATGGCGTTCGTACGATTCCAGTGCCGGGACGACTTCGCTACAGTGCCGGTCATGGTGCGCAATGGCTAGCGTCAGAGGCAGCTTTGAGTATCCCGATGGGCTGATTCCAGGAACGTCCAAAGCGGGTGGACTTCACCAGAATCTGTACAACAGCGCCGGGAAGCTCGTCGACCACGGCACGTTCATCCCGGACGGTGACGGCACGGGGTCGGCAGGGCCGGGGAGAGCGTCTTCGGAGTTCAAGGATCTGGTCAGGACGCTGGCCCTGGAAGCCGCCACGAGGGCTGCCAAGGCCGCCGCGCCGCATGTCGAGAGATGGTTGGTGCAGCAGGCGCTGCCGGCTGCGAAGACCGCGCTGACCCAGCAGGCCGTCCCAGCAGTGAAGTCGACATGGAATAACCAGGCGCTCCCCGCCATGCGGTCGACGTGGAACTTTGTGTCAGGGAAACGAGCCTCTCGCGGTGCCATTGCCGCCGAGTCGGCACCGGAGTCGGGTCCGATCCGGGTTACGGCGACTGTGGGCGGGGAACCGTCGCCAGAACTGGTTGCGGCGCTTGAGAGCTTCAGTGCCGGGGCCAGCGAGGCGGAGGCGAGGGAACGCTTTGTCGCGGCGATGATGGCGCAACTGCTCACCGAGGACGGTCGACTGTTCAACGAGGTGCAGGCGAGGGTACTGCTCAACGTCGGGGCCGAGGAGCTGAACATGGAGAGCGCGCTCGGCCCGGAGCAGGTGAGCGAAAGCATCAAACGGATGCTGGAGGAGGATCCGGCATTGATCGATGAGCTGGTACGGGCTCTCGGGCCGCGCCAGATCGAGGGGTGAGCCACGCACTCCGCTTCGGCGATGGCGGTGCAGCCACCTACCGGTGGAAGCGGGCGCTCACGGCTGAGTCCTGCCAGCGGTAGAGGTCGCGCAGTAGGGAAATCTCGGCGCCGTGATGGATCAGCTCCCTGTTGACGTGCAGGACGATGCCCTCCATGGGAGACCGCTCGGGACCCACAGTGGGCGGATTCTCCAGGTCGGCGTCCGAGAGTTCGCGGACCCCCGCGTTCCATCTCCCATACATCTCATCGAGCTGTTTCAGCGCCTCGTCGGCGGTCCCCGCGTAGGCGAACGTCTGGGAATCGATGTCCTGGCCGCCGAAGTGCCATCCGACCCGATAGCCCAGGCAGGAGACGATGATGTGCGCCAGCCGCCAGGCAATCGTGGTCACCGGCGCCGGCACCGGGTCAGGGGACGCGGAATCCATCGTCCATTCCCCCGAAACCGCCGACATCGGTGCGGCCGACGTGCCACGTGGGCGGATGCTCCAGCAGCCACCCACCGGCTCCCAGAAGTACTCCTCATCAGCGAGACCGTTCAACCGCGGCCGCAGGTTCCTGTGCCAGTGCCGGTCCAGCTGGTCCGCGATTCGCTCACTTCTTGTCATTTCCGCACCCTACATACCGCAGAGACCTGGCTGGGGCCCTCGCATAGGCCGTCGCCGGCCCTGGGGCCGCGAGTGTGTACCGCACCGAAGGTGCTCACCGAGGTGGTGGCCGGATGCTCTCCGCCGTCGCCGGAGAAGCTCAGCCGTCGCCGGGGCGGACCAGCCCGCTCTCGTACGCGATGACCACAAGCTGGGCGCGGTCGCGGGCGTTCAGTTTGTGCAGCAGTCGACTCACGTACGTGCGGGCGGTGTCCGGGCTGAGGTGCAGCGCCGCCCCGATCTCCACATTCGACCGTCCGGTGCCGACCTGTGCCAGGACGTCGCGTTCCCGCGCGGTGAGCCCGGTCAACCGGGCGGGGTCCGCGACGGGGGAGCGGGCAGCCGCGGCGATCACCCGCCGGGTCACCGCCGGTGACAGCAGCGCGTCGCCACCGGCCACCACGCGGACGGCGTCCCGCAGAGCGTCGGGCGGGGTGTCCTTGAGGAGGAAGCCGGCGGCGCCGGCGCGGATGGCCTCGAAGAGGTACTCGTCGTCGTCGAAGGTGGTCAGCATGACCACCCGGACGTCGGCCAGGGTCGGGTCGGCGAGGATGCGGCGGGTGGCCTCGATACCGTCGCCGCCGGGCATCCGGACATCCATCAGGACGATGTCGGGCCGCTGCTCGCGGGCGACCGCCACACCGGCCCGGCCGTCGCCGGCTTCGCCGACGACGATGATGTCCGGGGCGCGTTCCAGCAACGCGCGGAGTCCGGTGCGGACCAGATGCTGGTCGTCGACGAGGACGACGCGTACGTGGCTCATGCGGCGACTCCGGCCAGCGGTAGGTGGACCGAGACCCGGAAGCCCCCGTCAGCGGTCTCGCCGGCATCGAAGGTTCCGCCGAGCAGGGCAACCCGCTCCGACATACCGCGCAGCCCCTGACCCGTCTCAACCGCCGTGCCGCCGGTGGATCCTCGGCCGTCATCGACGACCTCCACCGACAGCCGGGCCGGGGTCGCCCGGATCGTCACCGTGGCGCGGGTGGCATACGCGTGGCGCAGCACATTGGTCAGCGCCTCCTGCACGATCCGGTACACAGTGCTGCCGACCACCGTGGGCAGGGCGTCGACCGACCCGTCGAGGCGCAGTTCGACCGGCAGCCCACCGCGGCGGACGCCCTCGATGAGCGTACGCAGCTGGGTGAAACCGGGGGCCGGCTCGCGCGGCCCTGGCTCGCGACGCAGCGTGCCCAACGTGGCACGCAGCTCGGCCATGGCGCTGCCGCTCACCGAGTGGATCGCGGCCAGAGCGGCCTCGGCCCGCTCGGGCTCGGCATCGGCAAGTGCCTCCCTCGCCACAGCCGACTGCAGGGTGACCACCGACATCGTGTGTCCGAGCGTGTCGTGCACCTCCCGGGCGATGCGCAGCCGCTCGGCCTCGACCTGCCGGGCTGCCTCCCGGCGGCGTTCCTCGGCCGCCGAGGCGGCCTGCCGGGCCAGCGTGACCCGTAGCGAACGCCGGTTGCGGACGGCGTCACCGAGAGCGATGACGGCGAGTATCAGGGCCGCCTCGGAGCCGAGACCAGCACCGATCACGACAGAGATGTCGTCTCCCTCGACGAGCCGGGCGGCCACCGAAACGGCCAGCAGGCTCCCGCCGACGGCGGCGGCCGGAACCACCCGGCCCCGCTGGGCGGCCACGTAGAGGATGGCGGCGGCCGGCGCGGCCACGCCGACCGGCGGCAACTCCAGCGCGTAGTAGCCGAGGATGCCGGCGGCTGTCGCCAGCAGCGCGGGGACGGCCCAACGCCGGGCTACCAGCAGCAGTACGGCCAGGCCGACCCCGAACCCGCCAGCCAGCGCCGCCCGGGAGGTCGGCGCGTCCTCGGTCGCGATGGCCGCCGCGACCAGGCCCAGGATGGCCACAGCGAGCAGCGCCTCGGTTCGGGTGGGTGAGGTGGCCTGCACGTCCGTGAGCCTAAGTCGGCGCGGGCCTGCGCCGCTGCCGTCCGCAGGCATCACCCCCCGCCCCCGCACGTACGTCGAGAAGCGATGCCAGCTCACGCGGCTGCGCGGCAGACGGGCCCGAATTGGCGACCTAGCGTCGACGGCGACATCACTGATCGTGCCCGCAAGGGTTCGAAAACCAAGGAGAAGTACTGCTGTGTCCCGTATCAGGCTGACGTGGATCGTGCTCATCGTGCTCGTCTGGGCGGCGATGATGTCCTTTGGTGGGGTCGCGGCCGAGACCGTGATGCTCTACCCGAACATCTTCGGGGACGCCCCCGCCTCGCTGGACCGGGCCCGTGAGTTCCTGGTCGCCGGAGGCCCGAGCGACTACTTCCCGCCCCTGGGCGCCTCGGTCGTGCTGATGAGCCTCGCCGCGACCGCCCTCACGTGGCGCAATCGGCGACTGCGGTGGTACGTCGCCGCCGCTGCGGCGGTCTTCATCGCCTGCGAGTTCCTGTTCTCGGTGGTGTTCTTCTGGCCACGCAACGAGATCATGTTCGTCGACCCGGTTGGCACGCATTCCCCGGAGTACCTTCGCCAGGTCGCCGAGGAGTTCGTCGCCGGCCACTGGGTGCGCCTCGCCGGCGGAGCGGTGACATCCGCGCTGGCATTCACCGCCCTGCTGCGCTTCGCCAGGGAAACCGCGCCGGTACGGGCCGAGCGATGAGCGTCGGGCGTCGCACGCTCGGGTTCTCATGGCCTGCCCTGGTCGCGCTCGCCGTGTTGGCCGCACCTCGGGTGGTCCTGCACGACCTGCACGTCGTGGAGGAAGGGCGGCCCGCCGCGGTGCTGCTCGCGGTCGTACCGCTGATCTGTTGGGTCGCCGCCGTGCTGTGGCGGCGTCCGCCGCGTCCGTTCCTGACCGCGGTGGTCATCGGGGCGATCTACGGTGTTCTTCTCGCGGTTGGTCACCAGATTCTGTGGGACGAGGCGTTCGGTGCGACCGGGCCGAGGCTCGGGGACATCGACCCTCGGGCGCAGGAAGCGATCCTTCGGGTGGCGGCGGTGTTCTCCAGCCTCGTCACCGGAATCCTCACCGGGGTGGTGGCCGGGGCGGTGGCGGCGGTGTTGAGCAGGCTCGTCATCGGGCGACAGCGCGCCGCCGAGCAGTCGGTCGAGAAGGTGTGGCGTGGACCGGACGACGCGGGTGCCACTCGGCCACCGCAAGGCTGATCTGTCAACCGGCGAGCACCAGCCCGGGCGCGAGCAGGGGACGGCCGCCGAACGCGGCCGTCCCCAGAGGTAGCGCGGGTGTCACGGGCATGTCCCGAGGTTCAGCGGATCGTCGCCCCGCCGGTGGGGGTCGGCTGTACCCGCTCGAACCGCACCTTGCTCAGCCATCCCGGGAGATCACTGAGCACGTACAACTCGCCGTTCACATCGGCGCCGAACGCCGTCGGCTGGGTGGGGAAGGTGCCGATCTCGGCGGACTCGTAGCCACCAGTGGACTTGGGACGCACGGCGAAAGCGCGGGTCGAGCAGTAGTCGCTGGCGATGTAGGTGCCCCTCGCCTCCGGGGTGACGTTCCCCCGGTACACCAGGCCGCCGATGATGGAGCAGTTCTCCGTCATGTAGTGGTCGTACTCGACGATCGGGTCGGTGAGCCGCACGCCCGGCCGGCACTGCGTCTCGTCGAAGACCGGCGTGCCCTCTCGACAGGACCAGCCGAGGTTTGCGCCACGCTGCGACGGGCGGACGTGGTTGATCTCCTCGATCAGACCCTGGCCGACGTCACCGATCCACAGCGAGTTGTCGGCCGGGTCGATGGAGAACTTCCACGGGTTGCGCAGCCCGTAGACCCAGATTTCCGGCCGCGCGCCCGGCGTGCGGACGAACGGGTTGTCGTAGGGCACGCAGTAGGGCTTTCCCCCGCAGCTGCGGTTGACGTCGATCCGCAGAATCTTGCCGAGCAGGGTGCCGAGGTTCTGGCCGCTCTTGTAGGGGTCGTTCGCGTAGCCACCGTCGCCGAGGGACCAGTAGAGGTAGCCGTCGCGGCCGAAGGCCACCTGTCCGCCGTTGTGGTTGCCGTACTCGGCGTGCTCCTGGGTGAGCAGCACCTGCAACCGGTCAGGAGCGTTGATGGGCACTCGCGCCAGGGTCAGCGCGCCGGCCGGCAGGCTCGTGTAGGCCACGTAGAGCATCCCGGTCCGCGCGAAGTTCGGCGCTGGAGTGATGCCGAGAAGGCCGCGCTCGTTGTCCGACGTGTCGATCCGGGCGGTCAGGTCGATCACCGGGTCGGCTGCCAGGCCGGTGTCGGGGTGGTAGGCGCGGACAGTGCCATTCTTTTCCGCGATCAGCATCCGGCCGTCCGGCAGCCCGGTGATCGCGATCGGACGCTGCAGACCGAAAGCCACCCGTTCGGAAACCACGGTCAGCTCGGCAAGTGGCACAGCACGTTTGGATGGGCCGGCCGCGGCGGTGCCGGCCACCGGCGTCGGTGGCGACAGAGACGCAGCCAGGGCCAGAACGAGCAACCCGGCCAGCATGGCGGCCGGGCGACGACGTCGTCGTGACATGTTCAGCTCCTCGAGCAGGTGGGTGGTGGACGCGGTCTGGGAGCGTTCCCACGATACATTGGCTGAGATCGATATCCAACCCACGTCCACGCGTTCCGTCCGTAGTTCGGCCGTCCCGCGACTTCCGGGGCGGGTGACAACGGGCGGTAGGGTGAGTCACCGATCGATGCGAACGGTGGTGCCGGTGAGTCTGATCCAGGCGGGTGTCACCGCGACAACGACAATGCTGGCAGTCCTGATCGGTGGGTGGCTCACCGTCCGGGCTCAGGACCGGCTGTGGCGGCGCGACCAGGATCGACAGTGGCGAGACATCCGGCTGAACGCGTACACCGACTTCATCGGCGCGGTCCGGGAGTACGTGGCCCACGTCCTCAACCCGGCGGCGCGCATCACCGCGGTGCCGCGCCCGCGTGATCCGGGTGATCTCATGCCGTTCTTCGACGACGAGGGCAGCCGCTACCGGGAGCGGCTGGAGAGCACCAAGACCGCGCTTCGGCTGGTGGCCGGCAACGTCAAGGTGGTCAGCGGCTCGTCGGAGCTGGTGCGCCAGGCCCGGCTCCTGGCGGCCACACGAGCGGGTAGCGAGGCCGAGGCGTTGCCCGCCGATCGGTTCGACGCCCTCTGGGAGGCCGAGCGCCGATTCATCGAGGTGGCCCGGGCCGAACTCGGCCTGCCCTCCGCGTTCCAAGCCGTCGATCAACGCGCTTGACGGGCTGGGGTGCGGCTCCTCCCAACGATGGATCAGTCGCCCTTCCGCCAACGATCGGGCAGGGCATACCAGCGGCCTGCCCGCACCTCCACCAGTTCACCGGTGCTGGCGAGGTGAGAGCATGCTGTGCGCAGCTCCTCGATCGAGGGCCGGGCGTGCGACTGTTCGTCGAGAAACCCTCTGATCCGCCAGGCGTCGAACGCCTCGACATCATCGACCACATCGACGTCGACCATCCGGCCCAGCTCGTCGATCATCTGACAGCCCGCTCCGTGGACCGCGTACTCGACGCCTGTGCTCGACGTGCCCGCTCGCGGAAGTGTCTTCTCGTGCCGCACCGCCACCATCAGATCCTTGATGCCGTCGACGTCCGGATAGGCATCGAACAAGCGTGACTGGATGCACCGCAGAGCGGCGGCGTAGCGGCGAACCGCAGCGATCGCCAACTCGGATTCCTCGCCCACGACATCAGTATGACCGCGTCTCGCGGGCCGTTTGGCGGGTCAAACGGCGGCGTGTGCGCGAGCAACTCGGGTGCTACCGAGGCCCTGCTGCCGGGCCGTCTCGCTGATTTCTCGCGGCCAGTCGTACCAGGTGTGGTTGCGGCGGGATGCGCGCTGACGCAACTCCGCTGGCGGCCGGCTCGTTGGTAGCGAGGGGCGGACGGAGGCGGACGATGGCGGCGGGGCGGGGTGCCGGGCTGCTGCGCCCTCCAGTGAGCTCGGGGCGGGCGACGTTCCTGGAGCTGTTCTTCGATCTGGCGTTCGTTGTGGCCCTCACCCGGGTCTCGCAACGATTCGCGGGGTTGGGCGACGACACTGGCTGGGCGCTCGTCACGGGGTTCGGGCGTACCCTGCTGCTTTTTCTGGCGCTCTGGTTGATCTGGTCGCACACCGCCTGGATCACCAGCCGGTACGAACCGGAGCAGCCGATCATTCAGGCCGTCGTGGTCGGCACCATGTTCGCCAGCCTGATCATGGCGGTGACGCTGCCCCGCGCCATGGAGGAGCGAGCGCTGCCGTTCGCGGTCGCGTACCTGATGGTGATGGTGGTGCGGCCGCTCGTGGTCGCCGTCGCGCTGCGTGGCCATCCGCGACGGCTGGTGCCCTTCCGGCTTGTCGTGTGGGCCCTGGCGAGCGCCCCGCTGTGGCTGGCCGGCGCGTTGGGCCCGGATCACCTCCGCCTGCCACTGTGGGTTGTGGCCCTCGCTGTCGACTACCTCGCCTGGACATTGGGCTGGCCGCTGCCGTGGCTCGGGGTCGCGAAGGTAGGTCGGTGGCGGATCGCGGGGACCCATCTCGCGGACCGTTATCAGCAGATGTTCCTCATCGCGCTCGGTGAGTCGATTCTGGTTATCGGCGTGGTTTTCAGCGGAGCGGACTACTCCGCGGAGCGGGCAGCCGCCTTCGCGGTCGCGTTCGCCACCAGTGCGCTGCTGTGGCGGATCTACTTCTACCGCGCCGGTCTGCTGCTGACTGAGGCGTTCGACCGGGCGGGTATGCCCGGCCGGCTGGGCGCGGTATCGGAACGGACGCATCTGTTGATCGTGCTCAGCGTGCTCGTCACGGCGGTCGGCTACGAGCTGGTGATCGATCATCCGTTCGGGCAGCCGCGACCCGGTTGGCTGCTGTTCGTGGTGGGCGGTCCGATGCTCTTCCTCGTCGCCCGGGTGCGGTTGCAGTACGAGATTTTTGGTCGGGTTTCCCCTTCCCACCTGATCGGATTGGTCGCTCTGCTGCTGTGCACGCCGGCGTTGGCCCAGCGGGCGCCGATGGTCGGGCTGAGCGTGGTGGCCGCAGTGCTGGCCCTGGTCGCGCTTGTCGACGCGTTGCGCAGGTGGGGACAGCCGACGGAGATTTCCGCTTCACCGATCGGAGGCGAAACCTCCGACGTTGGCGATTCCGAGGCGTGACGCGGTCGGGCGTAGCTACCGCGGCCACCGCAGACCCCCTGTCCAACTTCGGAGCGGCTGCCTCCGGCTTCGACCGCATCAACATCGTCAACAGCGATGTGATGCGTCTACGCGCCTTCACCCCCGCGGTCCACGGGTTCCTCGACACTGTCCGGGAGGGGCATCCGACCACACCACTGCTGGTCGTGTCCGCGATCCTGTGCCCGGTCCAGGAAGACACGCCCGGCCCTCTCGCGCCAGACCTCGAGGGCGGGAGCCTGCGGTTCAAGGCCACGGGAGATCCGGCCGAACGCACCGCGGGGCGGCTGACCCTCAACATCATCCGTGACGAACTCGCCCGGATCGTCGAACAGCGCTCGGCCGACGACCCGAACCTGCACTACCTCGACGGACGCGACCTGTACGGCGCGGCCGACTACGCGGAACTCCCACTACCCGACGAGGTCCACCCCGACCCTGCCGGACATCGCCGCATCGCGGAGAACTTCGCGCGGCTCGCGTTCGGCGACGGCGGCCCATTCGCCACGAAGACCGGCTGACCGTCTGGGTACGCAGACATCGAGGACCGCGCCGAATTTCCGAGGTGCCGCCCGGGGGTGGGTTGCCGATTTCAGCTCCAGAGCCCTGCCGAGCGGTAGAGGCTCGGCTCGAAGATAGGTTGGCTCGATGGGAGACCTCGGGCACCTGTTCCGCTCGGCCGCCGAGCATGCCGCTGACTACCGAACGTCGCTGTCGGAGCGTCAGGTCGGAATTCCCGTCGACCAGGTGGCGCTGAACGGTGCCTTCTCCGGCCCATTGCCCTCCGCGTCGTGCCCGCCGGAGCAGGTGCTTGCCGACCTGATCGCTGCGGCCGAGCCGGGGCTGGTGGCCAGCGCCGGCCCGCGGTACTTCGGGTTCGTGGTCGGCGGCGCGTTGCCGGCGGCGACCGCGGCGGACATCGTGGCAGCTGGTTGGGACCAGCTCGCGACAAACGCCGTGACATCGCCGGCCGCTGTCGCGGCCGAAGCTGCCGCAGGTGGCTGGTTGAAGGAGTTGCTGGGGATCCCTGCGTCGGCGTCGGTCGGTTTCGTCACCGGTGCCCAGGCGGCCAACACCGCAGGGCTCGCCGCCGCCCGGCACCAGGTACTGGCGGATGCGGGCTGGGACGTGGAACGGCGCGGGCTGCTCGGGGCGCCACCGATCCGGGTGATCGCTGGTCAGGAGCGGCACGCGACCATCGACCGGTCGCTGCGTCTGCTCGGCCTCGGGACCGACGCGGTGCGCCCGGTGCCCGCCGAGCCGAACGGTGCCATCGACCTCGAATCGCTGCGGGAGGCACTGCGGGCCGGATCGTCTGGTCCCACCATCGTTTGCCTGCAGGCCGGGAATGTGAACACCGGTGCCTGCGACCAACTCCGCGAGGCATGCGAACTGGCACGCCGGCACGGCGGCTGGGTGCACGTGGACGGGGCGTTCGGGCTGTGGGCGGCGGCTAGCCCCGGCACCCGGCACCTGGTGGACGGGCTGGAGTTGGCCGATTCGTGGGCCTGCGACGGTCACAAGTGGCTCAATCTTCCGTACGACTCGGCGTTCGCGTTCTGCGCCCGGCCCGATGTGCACGCCGCGGCGATGTCCTACAGCGCCGCGTACCTGGTCGGTTCCGGCGGGACGCCAGTCGGAGCGGACCTGACCGCGGAGTCCTCACGGCGGGCTCGTGGGTTCGCCGTCTGGGCCGGACTGCGGGAACTGGGCAGCCTCGGCGTCGCCGCAGTGGTCGAGCGCTGCTGCGAGTTGGCCCGTCGATTCGCCGTCGGCCTGGCCAGGGCCGGCTTCGAGGTCGCGAACGAGGTGGTCCTCAACCAGGTGCTGGTCGGCTTCGGCGACGATGCGCGTACCGACCGGGTGGTGGCCGCGGTCCAGGCTGACGGCACCTGCTGGATGGGCGGAACGACGTGGCGAGGACGGCGGCTGATGCGGATCTCCGTGTCCAACGCCGCCACGACCGAAGCGGACGT
Organism: Micromonospora saelicesensis; assembly: GCF_900091575.1. Classification (GTDB taxonomy): domain Bacteria; phylum Actinomycetota; class Actinomycetes; order Mycobacteriales; family Micromonosporaceae; genus Micromonospora; species Micromonospora saelicesensis. The sequence continues at coordinate 327,867 of NZ_FMCR01000007.1, read as the reverse complement.
GGACCGGTCGATCGCCGCGATCACCCGTCTCGCCGCACAACCGACCGGAGAGACGCGCATCGCGCGTTGATGTCGAAACGGCGTTCCTTCACGGGTAGTGGCGAGCACCACGCCTTCCCCTGCCCTCACCGAAGGGGTGGATAGAACGATCGGTCTTGACGGTGGCGGTCCGAGTCGGTACGGTTCTCGGGGACAGAACGTTCGTTCTACCTAGTGCCAGCCAGGTGTGCGGCTGTGCCTGAAGGAGACCGCCATGCCTACCAAGATCACCCTCGTCATCGGTAACCCCGCGGACCCCGACGAGTTCGAGAAGATCTACGCCGACGTACGCCGGGCCGCCGAGACGTTCCCGAAGCTTCAGCGGATCGAGTCGGCCAAGGTGTGGCCAAAGGAGGACGGCACGCCCACCCCCGCTTACCGGACGCTCGACCTGTACTTCGCCAGCTACGAGGACGCCTCCGCCGCAGTCGCGACGCCCGCTGCCGGTGCCGTCTTCGGTGGGCTCCAGGGCGCTCAGGTGGAGATCACGGGGCTGTTCTCAAACATCGAGTAGCACCGCCCTTCCCCTCCCGGCGGCGGCCCGCCCCCCGCTGGGCGTCCCCTTCGCTCCGGAATCACCGAGAGGATGACCATGACCACCCTTGCCGTTCCCGGCATCTCGACGACGGCCGCTGCCCTGCGGCGGTTGTACTTCGGTCGCTTCGCCTTCGCAATCGTCTGGGCTGCCGTGACGTTCCCACTCGCCAAGCACCTCAACCCCCTCACCGCCGCGCTGCTCGTGCTCTACCCGCTGTTCGACGTGGCCGCCGCCATCGTCGACGTTCGTGCGTCGCGGGCCACCGGGTCGCCCACCCTGCTGTACGTGAACGTCGCGATCAGCCTGCTCGCCGCGGTGGGCCTGGGCGTCGCCGGCGCGTCCGGCATCCCTGCGGTCCTGCGGGTCTGGGGCGCCTGGGCGGTCGTGGCCGGACTGGTGCAGCTGATCGTGGCCGTCACCCGCCGCAAGATGGGTGGCCAGTGGCCGATGATCATCAGTGGCGGCATCTCCGTCATCGCCGGTGGATCATTCGTCGCGGCCGCCTCCGCGGACGACCCGGCGCTGACCAACGCGATCGGCTACGCCATCCCCGGCGCCATCTTCTTCCTCATCGCGGCCATCCGCCTCGGCCGCGCCGCGAAGGGAGACTGACGTGCAGAACGCCACGTACGACGTCGTTGTCATCGGCGCGGGGCCGGTGGGGGAGAACGTCGCCGACCGCGTCGTGCAGGGTGGCCTGACCGCCGCGATCGTCGAGCGGGAACTGGTGGGTGGCGAGTGCTCGTACTGGGCCTGCATGCCGACCAAGGCGTTGCTGCGCAGCCAGGCCGCGCTCCGGGCGGCTCGTCAGCTGCCCGGTGCGCGCGAGGCGGTGACCGGCGAGCTGGACGCGGCAGCCGTGCTGCGCCGCCGGGACACCGTCGCCTCGCACTGGAACGACGACGGCCAGGTGTCCTGGTTGGACTCCGCGGGGATCGCCCTGTATCGGGGCCAGGGGCGGATCAGCTCCGACCGGATCGTCGAGGTGACTGGGGCGGACGGCGCCACCACCTCGCTCACCGCCCGACACGCGGTCGTCATCGCGACCGGAAGTGGCGCACTGGTGCCGGACATCGCCGGTCTGCGCGAGGCGGCACCGTGGACCAGCCGTGAGGCAGCCGCCGCGAGCGAGGTTCCCGGCCGGCTCGCCATCATCGGTGGTGGCGTGGTGGCCACGGAGATGGCGACCGCGTACGCCGGCCTCGGATCGGCGGTGACGGTGCTCGTCCGCGACGGAGTGCTCACTCAGGCGGAGCCGTTCGTCGGCGAGCGGGTCACGCAGTCACTGCGGGAAGCTGGCGTGTCGGTGCAACTCGGTGCCGAGGCCACGTCGGTGCGCCGCGACGGCGACGGCACGGTGCACATCACGCTCACCGGCGGCGACCAGGTCGAGGCCGACGAGATCCTCGTCGCGATCGGCCGTACGCCGAACACGCACGACGTCGGCCTCGACCGGATCGGGCTGAAGCCGGGCGCCTGGCTCACTGTCGACGACACCCTGCGGGTGGTCGACGCTGCCGGCGCGTTGATCGGCGACGGATGGCTGTACGCGGCCGGGGACGTCAACCGGCGTGTGCTCCTGACCCACCAGGGCAAGTACCAGGCTCGCGCGGTGGGCGACGTGATCGTGGCGCGGGCCACTGGCGAAGCGGCAGACGACCGCCCGTGGGGTCGGCACGTCGCCACCGCCGACGAGCGCGCCGTGCCGCAGGTCGTCTTCACCGACCCGGAGGTCGCGTCGGTGGGGCTGACCGCAGCCGCCGCCGAGGCCGCCGGGCTGCGGGTCCGGGTGGTCGACTACGACCTGGCCGCCGTCGCCGGGGCCGCGTTGCACGCCGACGACTACCAGGGGCAGGCCCGGATGGTCGTGGACGAGGACCGACGGGTGATAGTCGGCCTCACCCTCGTCGGCCCGGACGTCGCGGAACTGATCCACGCCGCGACGATCGCCATCGTCGGCGAGGTCCCACTGGAGCGGCTGTGGCACGCCGTGCCCGCGTACCCGACCGTCAGCGAGGTCTGGCTGCGCCTGCTGGAGGCGTACGGCCGCTGATCTGAGCCGTACGGCCGTCCGCGCCGTCGCCGGCGAGCGAGGGCGGCCTCAACCGCTGGCGGCAACACTGAGGAGCTGGGCCATCCCCTTACCGGGGGTGGCCCAGCCCCAGGTCGTGCGGCGTGGTCGTGCTGGGCTAACGGGCCGACTCTGCCGACTGTCGCTCCGAGTTGATCCTGAGGAGTCCTTCGACACCGCGCAGGAAGGTCTCGGACACCAACGTGGGGTCGGAGAGGCATCCGGCCGCCATGGCGCCGTCCCGGAGCATGACGAAATGGCGCGCCGCAGGATCCGCCGTTCCTTCGTGGACCTGCGCCATGAGCGCGGTGATGGTGCCCAGGAACCATGCCCGGTGGGCCATGAGTTCTTGGTGCACGGGATGGTTCGTGTCGGGGTATTCCGCTGCGGCGTTCAGGAACGCGCACCCACGGAACCCGGGGGACTGGATGTTCTGAGCGATGGAATTGGCGATGGCCAGGAGCGGCTCGACCGGCGATCGGTTGGCGGCGAGGGCCTCGTCGACCATGCCGCGCTCCAGCTGATGCACCTCACGCAGGTAGGCCAGGATGAGGTCGTCCTTGCTGGGGAAGTGCCGGTAGAAAGTAGCCCTGGTCACCTTCGCCTCGGCGATGATCCGGTCGACGCCGACGGCGTGAATGCCCTCCGCGTAGAAGATCCTGGTCGCCGTGCGCAGAAGCTTGAAACGTGCCTCAGAGGGTCGGGCACTGGGTTCGTCGCTCGCCATCCAACCATCTTAGCGACAGAACGTTCGGTCTGATCTGTACCTGAGGGCATTGGGCGTGGCACCCGATTGCCGCACAGCGTGCGAACAGTGACCGGCAGGTCATCTCGTGTCGGAGTCGGGCCCCGGCCAGGTGTTTGACGAGGCACTCCGTTCTTCGATCTCGCTGACAGCGGCCTCGTCAATGCGGGATTCTGGATGCGGCAACCCCATCGGAGCCGGGATCGCGCGGGCTGATTCGCAATGCCGCGGAAATGCTCCGTCGACCGTCCTCGTCGGTCCGGCCTGCATACGCGGGCAGCGGGTGGCGAGCCCTTCGAAAGGAACTCCAGATGAGCGCTGCTCCTGACATGTCTGCCCAGGAGATGCCGACAGTTGTGCTGATCCACGGGGCATTCGCCGGCTCGTCGAGTTGGAATGGGGTGATTGCCAACCTCAAACGTCGGGGGTACCCGGTCATTGCCGTCGCCAACCCGCTGCGCGGTGTGCAGAAGGACGCCGCTTACGTGCGGGCTCTCCTGGACAGCTTGCCTGGACCGGTCGTGATGGCCGCCCATTCCTACGGCGGGCTGGTCATGACCGAGGCCGCGGCTGGTGCCTCCAACGTCAAGGCCCTGGTGTACGTCGCCAGCGTGAGCCCGGACGTAGGCGAAAGTGTGATCGGGCTGCTCGGCAAGTATCCCGGAAGTCAGCTCGCCACCAGCATCAATATGGTGCCGATCCCCTCCGACGACGGCGGCACGACCATGGATCAGTACATCCTGCAGGACAAGTACCCCGAGGTGTTCGCCGCCGACGTGGATCGCGGCACCGCGGAGATCATGGCGGCAACGCAGCGGCCCGCGTCCGCGAGCGCCCAGGAGGAGGGCGTGACGAAGGCCGCCTGGAAGACGATCCCCTCCTGGACCCTGATCACCACCCAGGACCAGGGCATTCCGCCGGACCTGCAGCGCTTCCTGGCCGACAGGGCGGGGTCCACGACAGTGGAGATCGCCGCTTCCCACGCGGTGGCAGTCTCGCAACCCGGCCCGGTCGCAGACCTCATCGACACCGCAGCCCGCGCCACGGCACGCTCGATGCAGATGTCCAAGAGTCGTCGGGGTTGACCAGGCTTGCCGAAGCGGCGGTCCGGTTCACTCCACCGCTGTCGGTGCCGAGCAGAACGGTGCCCATGCCGAGCGTCCGAAGCTGCGATGATGCTTCGGTGAGTCAGACAGCGGAATGGGACCGCGTGGTCGAGGGCGCTCGTGTTCATTTCATGGCCGGCGAGGACGACGAGCCGGAGACTGCCGACAACATCGATGCGCACCTGTACCTTGCTGACGGCACCCGTCGGTACGCCACGTTCATGACGACGGATGAAATCGCCCGTCTCCTGCAACGGTGGGCTGGGGCCGGGGAGGTTGGAGGCGGCCGATACTTCTCGTGCTCCGACCTGGTCATCATTCCCAGGCCCGGAGTCGAGGCGATGGTGGCGGCCCTGGGAGAGATGATCCGCTCCAGCGACGTCGACGTGATGCTCAGCAAGCTGGAGGACAGCACGATCTAGTGCTGTGACCAACCGGGTGACACCCCGCCGGCCTACTTCGACTTGCCGTCGTCAACGCGGTGCCTGGGCCACAGCTTTCTGGGTGAGGAGATACCCCTGGGCGGGGCTGTCCGGTCCATCGGCAGGGACGCCACCCCAGAACACGGTGGTGAAGCCAGCGTCGGTGAGACCTTGCTCCATCTCCTGCGGTGTCTGCCAGTAGAGGTCGAACTCGACGCCAAGATTGCTGCTGCGTCCCGCGCGTCGGACCTGACTGGTCCCGGCCTTGAAGGCGGTCACCAGATAGCCGCCCGGCCTGACGACGCGATACAGCTCGCCGAAGGCGGCTTGTCGATCGGCCGGTGCCAGGAAGATGAGGGAGTACCAGCAGACCACCCCTACCAGCGACGCGTCCTCGAAGGGCAGCTCACGCAGTTCGGCAACGTCGAATCGGTACGCCGCATGGTCACGGCGGGCCACGCGGATCATCTCGGGTGAGAGGTCGACTCCCCAGGGCGCCAGGCCCTGGGCCGACAGGTAGGGCGCGAGGCGCCCCGTTCCGCAGCCGACGTCGCCCACGTTGGTGCCCAGCCCCGCGGCAAGCGCCAGTACGCAGAACAGGTCGAGGACGGCTCTCTCCGCTGGCATGCGATCCAGAGCGTCAGAAAGGCGTTCCGCATAGAGCTCGGCGAGGACGTCGTGCGCGGCTCGTAACTCTTCGGTCTTGGCGTCCACGGGGAGGACTGTAGGAGCCAATGCCCACCCGCACCTGCCGCCGTCCGGGCGATCAGTGCGGGAAAGCGCGGGGGATGCGGGCGCCGAGAAGCTCGTCGCGGAACGCTTGGATGCGTGTGATGACCTGTCGTCTGCCGATGGTGTTCTCGATGCGGTCGAGGTAGAGACATCGGGCCGCGAGTTTGTCGAGGTCGACGGTGAAGTAGATCGCCATCAGCGGGTTGACGAACAGGTCACCGCCGCCGGTGCGTCGGGTGAACCGGACGTCCCCGAACTCACCGCTGGTGGCGGCGGCGATCTGTCCCTGAACGATGCTCGGCCGCTGCGGGGTGGCCGCCTGGGCGTCAGCGACGGCAGCGCGGTAGAGCTCTGCCTCCCGGCTGGAACCGGGAATGGACAGAGCACCGAGGTAACCACCGTCGCGGTCCAGCGCGGCCAGGTTCTCCAACACCTCGACATGGTTGACGCCGTCGTAGGCGTCGATGCCGAAGCCCAGACTGGTCACCAGCTTGACCGGTACGTCCAGCGCGGCCACGGCGGCCAGGCTGGTCATGTCCTCCACCGGAGTGCCGAGATTGCTTTCGTCGCCGCGCAGCAGCACGTCGGTGCCGCCGTCGACCAGCACCACCGCGTCGATGTCGAGGTGTTGCACCAGGTGCCGGTACGCCGTCCGCAGCGGCTGGACACCGAGCGGTGGAAACGCGTACACCGTCGACGGCAGTTGCTGAGCCGCCAGCCATCGGGCGAGCGTCCGCTCCGGGAAGTACCAGTCGGAGCTGGTGGTATCCGGCTGAACCGCTGCGACGTGCTCCACCACCCACGCGTCTCGGTCGATCAACTCGAGTTCCGAGAAGGAGAGGCTGGCCAGGTGCACCTGCACGCCGGCGCGCCACAAGGCGAACGCCAAGGGCAGGCCCGCGTACACGTCGAAACCCCCGCCGGCTCCGGCGATGAGGATGCTCCGCGCCGGAGCCAACGCGGCGAACAGTGGCGGAACTGCCAACGAGAACGCACCGGAGTCGGCCGGCGGTGCCGCAGGGGTCATCACCGCTCAATGATCACTGATGCGCGGCGGACACCGGCAACGCTGGATGAGCCAGCTTCTCCTCCATCGGCGTGATGCCGTCGGGAAAGTGTCGGCCATCACTGCTGCCTACGCGGCTGAGCCGCGCAATCTCATTGCCGCGTGAGTGTCAGCTGTCCGAGTTCCTGGGTGCATCGGGTGAGCGCGACGTAGAGGCCGTTCCAACCGCGCGGTTCGGCGGCGATGCCCTGAGGGTCGATGAGGAGCGTCGCGTCCCATTCCAGTCCCTTGGACTGGGTTGCGGTGAGCACCGGCACATCCCTCAGTACGGCTTGGAGTGTGGCGATGCGCTCCGCGGGGGCGATGACGCCGACCGTGCCACCGTGCCACCGTTGCTGCAACTGCCGCACCGCTTCCACGGCGGCGCCGGCAACCTCAGCGGGGGTGATGGTGAGCTCCCAGGGGGCGATGCCGGAGGAACGTAACGCTCGTGGCGGAGTGTTGTGGCTGCCAGCCTTCTCCAGGACCGATTCGGTGAGGTCCATGACCTCGCGTGGGGTCCGGTAGCAGATGGTGAGTTCCGCGCCGGTCCAGCGGTCTCCGAAGGCAGCCCGCACCGCTTGTGCCCAGGTGGTGTGCCGGTGCGCTGCCTCGGCCTGGTCGATGTCGCCGGCGGCGGTGATGGAGCGACTGGGACAGCGCCGGAGAACCATCTGCCACTGCATTTCGGAAAGCTCCTGCGCCTCGTCGATCACGACGTGGCCGTACACCCAGCCGCGGTGGCGGCGAGCGCGATCGGCGAGGAACTCGCCCTGTGGTTGCGGGGTGTCGACCTCGCCGAGCAGGTCGGCGAGGGCGTCGAGCAGAGGGATGTCGCTGGATGCCCATGGAGCGGGCTCGGCCGCGACGGCCGTGATCTCCTCGGGGGACAGCTGCGGGGCGAACCGGGCCAGCAGGGTGCGGTCGGTCAGGAAATCAGCCAGCAGGGCTTCGGGGTCGAGGGTGGGCCACCATGCCTCGATGAACCGGGCGATGGTGGCGTCCTCGGCGATACGACAACGAAGCTGTTCGACTTCCTCCTCGGAGAGCAACCCGTCGATGTCGCTGCCGGTGGACGTCCGGGTGGAGTGGTGGTCATGCTCCATGCTCTTGTCGACGCGGGCGAGGATGTCCTCGAAGCCTTCCTCCATCTCCGCCATCAGCGCCTCGCGCTGCTCGGCGACGACATCGGCCAGGAGGTTATGCAACTGCTCGGCGAACGCCGCGCGGGCCCGGTGGTACGGGCGCCCCTGCACCGCCGAGGCGAGCGCCTGCGCCACAGTTGCGGCGGGGATGACGTAGAACTCGCCCTCCCAGCGCAGCTTCAGCTCGCGCGGCCGGGGGAACAGCGACGCGACGTAGCTTTCGAGCGTGGGCTGCCAGAGGGCGCGGCCCTTGATTTCGGCGAGAAGCCGGCTCTCGTCGCGGCCCACCTCAACGTCGGCCAGCAGGGTGTCGCAGGTCGCCGAGACGACGGCGGTCTCACCGAGCGCCGGGAGCACCTGGGCGATGTACCGGAGGAACCGCGGCGAGGGGCCCAGGACCAGGACCGCCTGGTCGGCCATCTTTCGGTGGGTGAACAGCAGGTACGCGACGCGGTGCAGGGCAACCACTGTCTTGCCCGTGCCCGGGCCGCCCTGGACGATCAGCGGGCCGGTCGCCTCGGCCCGGATGATGTCGTCCTGTTCGCGTTGCAGGGTGGAGATCGCCGTCGACATGCGACCGGTGCGGCGCTGGTCGAGGGCGGCCAGTAGAGCGCCTTCGCCGACGAGGTCCGCCGTGGTGCTCCCGTCCAGGGGCTCGTCGTCCACGCCGACGACGGCCGATCCCGTCGTGCGGATGTGCCGGCGCCGCGCCTGACCCTGTGGGTCGACAGCCGTCGCGGTGTAGAAGGGCCGAGCTGCGGGAGCGCGCCAGTCCACCAGCAGTGGCTCAGCGCCCTCGCCGTCGTTGCGGAGACCGACACGGCCCACGTGGCGCACGGTGCCGTCAAGGCCGTCGAGGCGGCCGAAGACGAGACCGTCCTCTGCTTGCCGTAGCTCGTCGTACTGCTGGCGGAGCATGCGCTGCCGGGCCCGCTCCAACGCGTCCAAGGGCTCTGACGAAAGCTCGACCTGTAGGTGATCGGCCAGCCCATCCCGCCGGGCCGTTGCCAAGTCCAGAAACGCCTGTTCCTCGGCGACCGCGGATCGACGCGCGGCATCCTCTGCGATAGAGGTCGGCAGTTGGCCGTCAGGTGCTACTTCGTCGACGCCAGCGGTGCCGTTTCTCAGGGCAGACTTCCGGTGCATTCGCAAATCCTTGTATCGGGGTAACCCTCGGCCCGGATGAGCCGCAGTGCATTCGGCGGCAAGCATAGAGTTCATTCCCCTCACCGGCCAGGAAATCAGCCGGCAGAGATCGGCATCTCAATGCCTTGCGGTTCCGGGGTTGCTTGTGGCCTCACCAATCCCATTTTCTTATTGACAGTCCAGTCTTCATCTGTTCTGCGGGAGGCGTTCCGGGCAGTACGGGTGCTCTTCGGCCTCCGGGACTGGGTGCGGCAAGATGGCGGCGTGTCGATGGAACGCGTTGAAGGTCCGGCCATGCTGCTGACCTGGCTTGCAGACCGTCCTGTTCGGGAGGCGACCACCGGCTACGACGCCGCTGGTTGGCAATCGTCGACCTGGGTTCTTCATTCGATGTACGAGAACCCCAGCCTTGCGGGTCTGGGCACTCACGACGAGCTGCATCGCCACCGGCTCGAATCTGGCGACCTCCCGCCGGAGATCATCGGAGGCATAAACCTCGACGAGGACACCACCGACACTGGTATTCCCCTGGGCTTCGTTGTCCGACCGGGAAGTCCATGGCGACGGGCGCTCTGGTCGCAGCATCTCACCGAGGGACAGGCATCGGATCGGAGTTACCCGCCATGCCACCGCTGGTTCCCACATCGCAGTTGGCCCGTCGCCGTCCAGCCACCGCCCGAAGGGTCCCTCGACGAGGAGAGCCTGGATGCCCTACTGGACACCCTGAGCCGTTGGTCGGTCGACGGCCCCGGGACCAGCTGCGTCGCCTTCTACGCGTCCTTGCCGGCCGGCAACTTCGACAATCCTCACGTGTGGCGGGGGCCGTTGTCAGCAGTCCCCGAACTGATCGAAGAACGTGGAGGGCCCTACCCCTTCACACCGACGAATCTGTGGCCCACGGACCGGTCCTGGTTCATCTGGACGGACTTCGACCTACTCGGCACCAAGGTCAGCGGGTCCGAGCAGTTGGTCGAGGCGATCAAGAGCCACCCCGCTCTCGAGACGGTGGAGTGGCCGGCTCAACCGGGCTGAGGCGACCTACGGCAGACGTTGGCCGAGGTCGCGCGGCGCGAGGACGATCACCGCGGCGGCGAGGGCTGCCGCGCCAGGTCAGCTCAAGGTGAAGGACACGTCGTCGACGTCGAAGGCGGAGGCGCCGTTGCCGGCCGTCTCGCTGGCGAGGAAGCTGACCGTCGCGGTGCGTTCGGTAGTGGCGGTTCCGCTCGACATGACGTACTGCCGCCACTCCGCCCCGCCGTCGAAGGCCAGCGAGAACCTGGTCTTCGGGGGTATCCCGGTGACCGCCAGTCCGACGTTCAGGTAGTCGCCGCGGCTGGTCTCCGTGGTGGTGGTCCGCACCCAGAAACGGACCGTCAGGTCGCAGTTGGCCGGAACGGTGACGGTGGTGCGCAGCAGGTCGCCACGTGTCACGTCCAGCCCGGCGAAGGTGGCGTACGCGCGGCCGGTGTGTGCGGGCCGGGTCGCGTCGCCGAGCACGACGATGCGGGGGCCGGCCGTCCAGCCGGTGGTGCCGCGCTCGAACCCCGGGTTCGGGTGGATCTGCCCGGTGCAGGGCGGGTCCGCCGCTGGCTGGCCGTGGGATGCGCTGCCCGTGGCCAGGAGCAGCAGGGCCGCAACCGAGACGGTGGTGACGAATGCCTTCATCGGTTCTCCCCGCGTCAATACATTCGAGATGGTCGATGTGTATCGACGATGCGCGATGCGACGTGGGCGCGTCAAGCCCTTCCCGCCGTCGGCTCCGAGTGGGCGGCGGTCGGCCGCACCATGCTGGCGCTTACCGCCTGCGGCGGGCGCCGGCCTCGGTGTCGAGCAGGTCGTTGAGCGTCAACGCTGAGTTGATCAATGAGAGGTGGCTGAACGCCTGGGGATAGTTGCCGATCTGCTCCCCGGTCGCGGCGATCTCCTCGGCGTAGAGGCCGAGGTGGTTGCTGAAGGTGAACATCTTCTCGAACGTGAGTCGGGCGTCGTCGAGGCGGCCGGAACGCGCCAGCGCCTCGACGTACCAGAAGGTGCACATGTTGAAGGTGCCCTCGTGACCCGGGAGGCCGTCGGGGGAGTGGACCGGGTCGTACCGGTGGACCAGGCTGTCGGAGACCAGCTCGCGCTCGATCGCCTGCAAGGTGGACTGCCACAGCGGGTCGCTCGGCGTGACGAAACCGACCGACGGCATGGCGAGCAGCGCCGCGTCCAGCACGTTCTCGTCGTACGCCTGCACGAAGGTGCCGCGAGCCCGGTCGTACCCGCGCTCCATGACCTGGTTGTAGATGCGGTTGCGCTGTTCGGTCCAGCAGGTCATGTCCCCGGGGCGGCCGGTGCGGGTGGCCAGCCGGATGGCCCGGTCCAGCGCGACCCAGGACATCACCCGCCCGAATGTGTAGTTGCGGGGGTGGTGGCGGCTCTCCCAGATGCCGGCGTCGGGTTGGTCCCAGTTGTGGCAGAGCCAGTCGACCAGCCGGACGGTGCTCTTCCACACCTGGTGCGAGACGCGGATGCCCTGCTCGTCGGCGAGGTGCATGGCGTAGAGGGCCTCGCCGTGGATGTCGAGCTGGAGCTGGTCGGCGGCGCCGTTGCCGATCCGCACCGGCCGCGAGCCTCGGTAGCCCTCCAGATGGTCCAGCACCTCCTCGTGCAGGTCGGAGGAGCCGTCCACCCGGTACATGATCTTCAGCGGGTCCTGGTGGTCGCCGGCCTCGCGGATCCGCTCGTCCAGCCAGTTCATGTACTGGCTGACCTCCTCGGTGAAGCCCAGGCCGAGCAGCGCGTGCACCGAGAACGACGTGTCGCGTACCCAGGTGTAGCGGTAGTCCCAGTTGCGGGTTCCGCCGACCAGTTCGGGCAGCGCGGTGGTGGGTGCGGCGATCATCGCGCCGGTCGGCGCGTACGTCATGAGTTTGAGCGTGATGGCCGAGCGCTCGACCATCTCCCGCCAGCGGCCGGTGTAGCGGGAACGTTCGAGCCAGCGTCGCCAGTAGTCCCGGGTCCACTCGAACATGCCCTGGATCTCTTCCGGCGCGAAGATGCGCGGTTCGGCGCCGCCCGTCTCCAGGACCACCCCGCCGGTGTCGCCCTCGTTCAGCGTGCCGTACGCGACCAGGTCGCCGCCCTCAAGGTGGACGTCACCCTGTTCGGAGATCAACCGCCGCACGGGGTCGACCGGGTTGAACGTCAGCGTCGCCGACCGGCTGCGGAAGACGTAACCGTTGTGGTGGCGCTCAAGCTGATGCTCTTCGCGGGCGTAGTCGAACCGCGGCCGGCACTCCACCCGGAAGCGCATGCTGCCTCGGACCATGTTGACGGTCCGGACCAGCCGATGCGTGTCGGTGGCCCGCTCGCCGGTGACCGGCATGAAGTCCATCACCTCGGCCACCCCGTCGGCGCTGATGAACCGGGTGATCAGGATGGGTGTGCCGGGCAGGTAGAGCTGCTTGGTCACGTACCGCACGTCGTGCGGCGCGATCTGGAAGTAGCCGCCCTTCTCCTTGTCGAGCAGGGCCCCGAAGATGCTCGGCGAGTCGAACCGCGGCGCGCAGAACCAGTCGACCGTCCCGTCGCACGTCACCAGCGCGGCGGTCTGCAGGTCGCCGATGAGCCCGTGATCCTCGATCGCCGGATAGCTGTCCACATCTCTCCCCGGTTCGGCTGCGTCCTGCGCACCGAACCTAGGGGAGGAATTGTCGACTTAGGTGAGATTCACGTTCCGCCACCCTGTCGCGTGTCCCCACGTGTCACGGCGACGGCCGGGTCCTGCGCTGCATGGCCCGGGCGTCAGTGCAGCGGGCGGCAGGAGGAGCGGATGACCAGCTCTGTGGGGAGCCGGATGTGGGTGTCGCGTTCGACGCCGGCGATCAGGTCGACCAGCAGGCGCAACGCCTCGGCGCCCATCCGTTGCAGCGGCTGCATGATGGTCGTCAACGGCGGGTTGACCAGCGCCGACTCCGGTACGTTGTCGAAGCCGATCACCGACAGGTCGTCGGGCACCGACAGGCCCATGTCGCGGGCCACGGTCATCGTGGAGATCGCGGAGAGGTCGTTACCCGCGAAGATCGCGCTCGGCCGGTCGGTGAGGGCGAGCAGCTCCGCGGCCGTGCCGGCGGCGCTCTCGATCCGGAACCCGCCGACGCGGACGAGGCGTTCGTCCACCGGCACACCGGCGTCGGCCATCGCACTGCGGAAGCCGGCCTCGCGCAACTGCGCCGACTTCAGGTCGGTGCGTCCACTGATGTGCCCGATCCGCGTGTGGCCGAGGGACAGCAGGTAGTTGGTCGCCAGCACGGCGCCGGCGAAGTTGTCCGAATCGACGGTGGGCAGGTCGGACGGCCCGGTGTGTGGGTCGACGGCCACGACGTGAAAGCTGTGTTCGGTCTCGACCACGGTCGGCGTGACGATCACGGCGCCGTCGATGAGTGTGCCGGAGAGCCGGGCCAGCGAGCGCCGCTCCCACCCCACGGCGGCGCCCTCGCCGTCCCCGCTGGAGTAGGCCAGCAGCTGGTATCCGCTCCCGGCGACCTCCTGCGACGCCCCCTTGAGCAGCTCGGTCGAGAACGGCTCGAACTCGGCGACCAGGATGCCGAGGACGTTGGTGCGGTGGCTGCGCAGGCTCTGCGCCCCCAGGCTCGCCTCGTAGCCGAGCTCGTGGATGACCTGCTGGACGCGCTCCACGGTTGCCTGGGCAACGCCGTAGCGGCCGTTGACGACCTTCGACACGGTCGCGACCGAGACGCCGGCAGTACGTGCCACATCCGACATCTTGACGCGCTGCTGAAACACCACGTCGATGATGATAGGGCCCCGCCGGGGGCGCGTCGCCAGCGACTCGAAAACGTTATCGATACCGATTGACATCAAGTTACATGACTGTAAAACTTCGCCGCAGGCCGAGTACCGCGACTGACTAGTCGAGGAGACATCGATGGCAACGAAGCGGCGTGCGAGTGCCGTTCTGGCACTGTTAATGACAAGTGTTGTCGTCCTCGCCGGGTGTTCCGGCGGCGGCGAAGAGGCGGCCCCTCAGAGCGAGCTGTACAAGGACCCGGTGACCCTGAGCTGGTGGCACAACGCCTCCCAGGACGGGCCCGGCAAGACCTACTGGGAGAAGGTCGCCAAGGACTTCTCCGCACTCCACCCCACCGTCAAGATCGAGATCGAGGCGATCGAGACGAACCAGCTCCAGCGCACCCGGCTCCCTGCCGCGCTGCTGAGCAGCGACCCGCCGGACATCTTCCAGGCCTGGGGCGGCGGCGAGATGACCGAGCAGGTGGAGGCCGACTACCTCAAGGAAATCACCGACCAGACCAAGACCGAGGTCGGCGACATCGGCAGCGCCGCGGAGATCTGGCAGGTCAAGGGCAAGCAGTACGGCCTGCCGTTCCGGATGGGCATCGAAGGCGTCTGGTACAACAAGGAAATGTTCGCCAAGGCGGGCATCGCGGCTCCGCCGACCACCTTCGAGGAGCTCAACACCGCGGTCACCAAGCTCAAGGCGATCAACGTCATTCCGATCGCCGTGGGTGCCGGTGACAAGTGGCCGGCCGCGCACTGGTGGTACAACATGGCCCTGCGCGCCTGCTCGGTCGACGCCCTCAAGAAGGCCTCCGCGGAGAAGAACTTCGACGATCCGTGCTTCGTGAAGGCCGGCCAGGACCTGAAGGCGTTCATCGACACCAAGCCGTTCCAGCCCAACTTCATCGCCACGCCGGGCCAGAACGACCCGACCAGCGCCAACGGCATGCTCGCCAACGGCAAGGCCGCGATGGAGCTCATGGGTGACTGGAACCGCGGCACGCTGGACACCGTCACCACGGACAAGGCGAAGCTCGCCTCGTTCCTCGGCTGGTTCCCGGTGCCGGCGATCTCCGGTTCCCCGGGTGACCCGAAGGCGGCTCTCGGCGGTGGCGACGGGTTCTCCTGCGCCAAGAACGCCCCGGCCGAGTGCGTCGAGTTCCTCAAGTACCTCGTGAGCCCCGAGGTGCAGAAGGGCTACGCCGAGACCGGCACCGGCCTGCCTGTCGCCAAGGGCGCGGCGGACGCCGTGAAGGACCCCGCGCTGAAGTCCATCCTGGAGGCCACCTCCGGAGCGAGCTACGTCCAGCTCTGGCTGGACACGGCGTACGGCAGCACCGTCGGCAACGCGATGAACGACGCGATCGTCGCCATCTTCGCCGGCAACGGGACGCCTGAGAAGGTCGTCTCGGCAATGAAGGCGGCCGCAAGCAAGTGACCTCCGCCAACCAGATCCGTATGCCCGCCGGCGGCGCTTCCGCGTCGCCGGCGGGCCCCCGCAGGGGCGGGCACGACTCCGCCCGCCGAGCCGACAACCGCCGCAAGTGGTACGAGATCATCGGGCTCACCACACCGGCCGTTCTGATCTACGTGATGTTCGTGCTGGTGCCGATGGGCTTCGCGGTCTACTACAGCCTGTTCCGGTGGCGCGGTGTCGGGCCTCCCACCGAGTTCGTCGGTCTGCGCAACTACACCCTCGCCTTCCAGGATCCGATCTTCCTCGACGCCTTGCGCAACAACGCGCTCATCGTGTTCGGGTCGCTGCTGATCCAGGGCCCGATCGCCCTGGGCGTCGCCCTGCTGCTCAACCGTCGCTTCCGCGGGCGGGCCGTGTTCCGCCTGCTGGTGTTCGTGCCGTACGTGCTGGCCGAGGTCACCGTCGGCATCATGTGGAAGCTGCTGCTGACCGGCGACGGCACTGTCGACGCGCTGCTGCGGTCGCTGGGAATGGGCGGCCTGGTGCAAGCCTGGCTGGCGGACCTGGATGTGGTCATCTGGACCCTGCTGGCCATCCTCACCTGGAAATACGTCGGCTTCGCCATCATCCTGCTCCTCGCCGGGTTGTCCAATGTGCCCGACGAGCTGACCGAGGCGGCGGCCATCGACGGCGCGAGCTGGTGGCAGATCCAACGGCACGTCACGATCCCGCTGCTCGGCCCGACGATCCGGATCTGGATGTTCCTGTCCATGATCGGCTCGCTGCAGATCTTCGACATGATCTGGGTGACCTCGGTGCCCGCGGTGCGGTCCCTCGGTGCGTCGGCCACCATGGCGACATACATGGTGGACAACGGGTTCTTCGCCCGGCTGTGGGGCTACGGCAACGCTGTGGCGGTAATCCTGTTCGTCATCTCCTTCGTGGCGGCGCTGCTGTTCCAGCGGTTCCTGCTCCGCCGCGACATCGAGGGCGCCATCACCGGAAGGGCGAAGTGACGATGGCCGTGAACTCGGTTCTCCCCCCGTCCACCGGACGCCGTCAGGTCTCCTGGGGCACGCCGCTCACCTACGCGCTCGCCCTCGCGATCGCTGCGGTGTCGATCGCCCCGGTCATCTACGTGGTCATCGGCGGTTTCCGCACCACCCCCCAGATCGTCGCGGACCCGGCCGGCCTGCCCGACCCGTTCGTCTGGGACAACTACGCCAGGGTGCTGACCCAGAGCAACTTCTGGCAACAGGCGTTCAACAGTGCTGTCATCGCCCTGGGCACCACGCTGGCCGTGGTCGTGCTCGGACTGGCCGCCGCGTTCGTGCTCGCCCGCTACAGCTTCCGCGGGCGGGAAGGGCTCTACACCTTCTTCACCCTCGGTCTGCTGTTTCCGGCCGGGGCGGCGATCCTGCCGCTCTACCTCATGCTGCGTGACCTGAACCTGATCAACTCCTACTACGCGGTGATCCTGCCGCAGGTCGCCTTCTCACTGCCACTGACGATCGTGATCCTGCGTCCCTTCCTCTCGGCCATCCCGAGAGAGTTGGAGGACGCCGCCGCCATCGATGGTGCGAGCCGGCTCGGGTTCCTCTGGCGCGTCGCGATGCCGCTGTCGCGGCCCGCGCTCGTCACCGTTGGCGTCCTGGCGTTCGTGGCGAGCTGGAACTCGTTCCTGCTGCCCCTGCTCGTCCTCAGCGACGTCAACCTGCACACCCTGCCGCTGGGCGTGCAGAACTTCTCCAGCCAGTACACCACCGACACGGCGGGCGTACTCGCCTTCACCTCGCTGGCGATGCTGCCGGCACTGCTCTTCTTCACACTCGCGGAAAAGCAGATCGTCGGTGGTCTGCAGGGTGCGGTCAAGGGCTGAGCGGCAGCGGTACGAGCACAACCACAGGAAGGCACAGCATGACTGAGGTCCACGCGGTAGTGGGCGGGCCGGCGCCGGCTCAGGCAGGTCGGGAGCACGGCCGACCGGATGGGCGCGACGGCGAGGCCCGCCTACGCGATCTCCTCGGCCGGATGACGATCGAGGAGAAGCTCGCCCAGCTCGTCGGCTTCTGGGAGAAGGAGGACGGCGAGGCCGTCGCACCGTTGCAGGGGGAGTTCGGCGACGCCTTCAAACTCGAAGACTTCTCCCGGCACGGGCTCGGTCACCTCACCCGCACCTACGGCACCCGCCCCGTGGACGCGGTCGAACACGCGGCCTGGTTGTGGAAGTTCCAGCGCGACCTGGTCACCGGCACCCGGCTCGGCATCCCGGCGATCGTCCACGAGGAGTGCCTCACCGGGCTGTCCGCGTGGAAGGCGGCCACCTTCCCCACCCCACTGGCCTGGGGTGCCGCGTTCGACCCCGAACTGGTCACCGAGATGGCCGCGGCGATCGGCTCCTCGATGCGGGCCCTGGGCGTACACCAGGGGCTCTCACCGGTGCTCGACGTGATCCGTGACCCCCGCTGGGGCCGGGTGGACGAGTGCATCGCCGAAGACCCGTACCTGGTCGGCACCATCGGCACGTCGTACGTGCGTGGCCTCCAGTCGCAGGGAGTGCACGCCACCCTCAAGCACTTCGCCGGATACTCCGCCTCGCGCGCCGGGCGCAACTTCGGCCCGGTGCACATCGGCCGCCGGGAACTGGCCGACGTGCTGCTCCCCCCGTTCGAGATGGCGATCATCGACGGCGACGCCCGCAGTGTCATGCACTCGTACACCGAGATCGACGGGATGCCTGTCGCCGCCGACCCGACGATGCTGACCGGCATCCTGCGCGACCAGTGGGGCTTCGACGGCACAGTGGTGGCCGACTACTACGGGGTCGCGTTCCTGAACCTGCTGCACCACGTGGCGAGCGATCACGCGGACGCGGCCGGGCAGGCGTTGACCGCCGGTCTCGACGTCGAACTGCCGACCGGCGACGCCTATCTGACGCTGGGGGAGTCGGTGCGGGCGGGCAAGCTCGACGAGGCGCTCATCGACCGCGCGGTGCTGCGGGTGCTCCGCCAGAAGCAGGACCTGGGCCTGCTCGACGCGACCTTCAGCGACGAGCCGCCCCAGGCGATCGACCTCGACTCGCCCGAGCACCGTTCGATCGCCCGCCGGCTCGCCGAGGAATCGATCGTGCTGGTCGCCAACCGGGACGCGCTGCCGCTGCCCACCGGGCAACGGGTGGCCCTCATCGGCCCGAACGCCGACCGGCAGAGCGCGCTCTTCGGGTGCTACTCATTCCTCAACCACGTCCTCGCCCAGCACCCCGGCGCGGAGGCCGGCATCGACGTGCCGACAGTGCTCGACGCCGTGCGGGCCGAGTTCGGCGGCGATCTCGTCACCTGGGCACGCGGCTGCGACGTGGACACCGACGACCGGTCCGGATTCGACGAGGCCGTCACCACGGCCTCCGGCGCGGACGTGGCCGTCCTGGTCGTCGGCGACCACGCCGGCCTCTTCGGACGCGGCACGGTCGGCGAAGGCTGCGACCGGGACGACCTGGAGCTGCCCGGCGTCCAGCGCGAACTGGTCGAGTCGGTGCTGGCGACCGGCACACCGGTCGTCCTCGTGCTGGTCACCGGCCGGCCGTACGCCATCGGCTGGGCGCTCGCGCGCTGCGCGGCGGTGGTGCAGGCGTTCTTCCCGGGTGAGGAGGGCGCCGGGGCGATCGCGGGGGTGCTCTCCGGGCGGGTCAATCCGTCGGGCCGGCTGCCCGTGACCCTGCCCGGGTCGGCCGGCGCGCAGCCGTACTCCTACCTGCACCCCACCCTCGGTGCGGGCAACGCGGGGACCAACCTGCTGGCGACGCCCGTGGCGCCGTTCGGCCACGGCCTGTCCTACACGACATTCGCGTACGACGAGCTCACCGTGCCCAGCACGGCGCCCACCAGCGGGGCGGTACAGGTGATCGTGCGGGTGACGAACACCGGCGCGGTCGCCGGTGACGACGTGGTCCAGCTCTACGGTCGCGACGTGGTCGCCTCGGTGACCCGGCCGGTGGCGCAGCTGCTCGGCTACCAGCGAGTCCATCTGGAGCCGGGCCAGTCCGTCACTGTCGAGCTGACGGTGCCCACCACCCGTCTGGCCTTCTCCGACCGCACGTTCACCCGCGTGGTGGAGCCCGGCGACGTCGAGCTGTGGGTCGGCACCAGCGCGCGGCGGGACGCCCAGGCGGTGACCACGCTGGTCGGTGACACCGTCCCGGTCACCACCACCTCGCCACGCTGGACCACCACCGACGTGCGCTGAGAGCCGGTCCGCCGATTGTCCCCTGAGGACAGTCGGCGGACCGGCCCACTCGCGCGCCGGTTCTCCGCGATGACCTCGCACGGCAGCGCAGGGCCGGCGCGCGTCCGAGCTGGCGACGCCAGCACTACCGACGTGCTACTCGCGCGCGCGGTCCTGGTGGGGGCCGAGCTGGCTGATCTCGTACCCGTCGGGGTAGCTCTTGGCCTTGATCCCATCGGCGAACAACGCGGTCGTCCGTGGTGCCCCGAACCACCGCTGCAACCGTGAGCGCGTCCGCAATGCCAGGTGCAACCCCGCCCGGAGCGGCCAGGCCGGCGTGTCGACCCGCGTCGCGCGTCGCAGCGGCGCGTCGTACAGGGCGCTGACCAGCGCGTTTCCCAGCGGAGCGAGCATCCGGGGGATCCGGGTGAGCATCAGCATGCGGGTGGCGCGTTCGATGGCCGCCGCGTCGTCGTTGGGTCGCAGGTGAGCTGCGTCGTACGCGTCGAACCAGGTCTCGAACTCGTCGTAGGACCCGGGGATGTCGGTGATGCCCATTCGTCGGCCCAGTTCCCGGTAGAACAGGTACGTGGCGTGACGTTCGTGGCAGCAGGGTGGGCGCCAGCCGTACTCCTGCAACCACCGGGTGGGGATCACGACCAGGCAGCCGAGGACGTAGCGGAAGTCGTCGTTGCTGATGTCGTACGGGCGGTGGATCTGGTTGACGCGCCGCAACGCCTCGCGGCCCCGAGGTTGGTCGAAGCCATTGAGCACCATCTCGTACATCAGCAGACCGGTGTCGTCGATCCGCTTCTGGGTGCGTTCGGTCAGCTCGCCCGTGGCGGTGTGCACGGTGGCGATTGCGGGAATGGAGAACGAACGGTTGAAGGCGAGGTTGAGCCCGAGCTTCATGTCCCACGGAAACTCGTAGCGCAGCATGGTCTGGTAGATGACCAGGTAGTCGCGTTCCGGGTCGAGCGCACGGGTGCGGGTCAGGTTGTCGTAGCGGCCTCTCATCGGCGGACCTCCGGGCTCTGGCCACCCAACCAGGTGACGGTGGTCAGCCGGGCGCCGAGTAACCGGCGTGCCCGGGCGACCTGACGCGCGTTCGCGTTGACCAGCACGGGCTGCTCGGCGGCGCCGAGGATGGGCAGATCCGACAGCGAGTCGCTGTAGGCCACCCGCCACGGTGGGGTCACCCCCTGGCCGGCGAGCTGCGCCATCTTGGTCGCCCCGTGGTTGTGCACGATCAGCCTCGGCCCGCGAATGCGCGAGGCCACCAGCTCGACCCCGGTGAGGCCGATCGCGTCGAGCACCGCGCGCGCCAGGGTGTGCTCGCACGCGGTCACCACGATGACCCGGTCGCCGGCGGCGAGATGGGTACGGATCATCCGCAGACCGGGCGCGATGATCCGCCCTGGCTCCGCACCGAGGTCCGCGCCGAAGCGTTCCAACTCCGCCCGCAACTCGTCCGCGTTCCGGCCCACCAAGCCGATTCGGCTCACCCACCGGGCCGCCCACGGACGGAGGGCGCGAATGGTGGCGATGGGCGCGAGGAGAACGAGCGCGGCGACGGCGAGCGGCAGCCGGGCACCCGCGAAGGCAGTGCGTCGCAGGAACAGCCCGAACGCGTCGCCGCGCAGCAGTACACCGTCGAAATCGAAGATCACGGTGTCTGCGGTCGACGCCCTCACTGGTCTACCGACCCTGGTGCCACGGGCGGTTCGCCATGAGCCGAGTGTACGGGTGGCCGGGTGGGTCAGGTCGGCTCGGCCGTGGACGGTAGCACCGCGATCAGGTTGAGCACCTCGACGGCGCCGGCCGGGCCGAAGGCGTCGGTGAGGATGGCCGTGAACGCCTCGTCGCCGAGCCCGGCCCGCAGTTCGCGCAGCGCGTTGAGGTCGAGCGCCGCGTTCGTCGACCCGATCTGCCGGTCGATGCTCAGGGCCTCGACGATCAGCGGGATGCCCTCCGCCGGGTGGCCCTGTTCGACGCGCAACTGCCCGATCGCCACCTGGTCCAGCGCCACCTCTTCCCAGTTGCCCTGCTCGCGGTCGATTCGCAGGCAGGTCCGGTAGCACCGCTCGGCCAGGGCCCGGTCGCCGCGCAGGCCGGCCACCCGGCCGAGGTGGAAGGTGCTGTTGGAGACGCCCGAGCGGTTCCCGAGCCGCTTCTTGATCGCGATGGAGCGGCGGTAGAACCCATCCGCGCCGGCGAGATCCTCCTGCTCCTCGCAGACCCGGCCGAGCTGGTGCAGGACGATGGCCTGGTTGGGCTCGTGGCGCAGCACGCGGTAGACCTCCAGCGCCTGCTCGTACCGGGACCGGGCCTCGGTCAGCCGGCGGGTCTCCAGGGCCGCCCGGCCGAGGTCCTCGTGGCACTTGGCGACCCCCGCCCGGTGGCCGGCGGCGGCGCAGATCGGCAACGCCCGCAGCAGGCACATCCGGGCGATGCCGAACTCACCCGCCTGGGCTGCGGCGATGGCGAGCAGGACGTACCCACTGCCGAGCGGCGTCGGGTGGGAGACGTCGAACCGGAACCGCAGGTACGCCTCGACCCACTCGGCCCGCTGCGCCGCCTGCCGCGGGTCGAGGTGCCGGGCCAGCAGGGCGGAGAAGGGTTGCGCGCCCAGTTCCAGGCGCTGCACGGCCAGCCACTCCAGGGCCGCCTGGAGCGGCGGCTCGTCGTCCCCGCCGATCGCGTTCAGGGTGTGCGGCACCGCCTCGGCGGCCCGGCCGAGGACGGTGCGGACGCTGCCGAGCAGTTCGTCGCAGCGGCGCAGCAGCCGGTCCTCGCCGAGGGCCGCGACGATCGTCCGGGCGCGGGCGAAGCAGTTCTCGGCGAATTCGAGGTCGTCGAGGTCGCGGGAGAGGTGACCGAGCAGCAGCGAGCACTCCGCGATGTGACCGTTGCTGCCGACCTCCTCGAATATCTTCAGGGCGGCGCGGACCCGCTCCTCGGCGGTCTCGTACGCGAACTGGGCGAGGGCGATCCGCCCGAGCATCACCAGCCCGCTGCCCTGCTGGACCCGGACGCCCAACCGGCCGTAGGTGGTGATCGCCACCTGGATGCACCGCTCCGCCTTCACGAGGTCCCGGGCCTCGAAGGCGAGTACGCCGATCTGGTGGTGGCTCGCCGCGATCCCCTCCAGGTCGTCGAGGTCCCGGGCGATCGCCAGCTCCTCCAGGTAACGCGACATGGCCAGCTCGGCGTCGCCGTTGCCGCGGGCGATGCCGGCGAGCTGGTGCAGGGTCCGGGAGACCGCCGCGCGGTCGTCGAGCCCGCTCAGGATCGTCAGCGCCTCCTGGAACAGCCGGTCCGCGGTCGCCCGGTCACCCCGGTTGTCCGCGACCAGGCCCAACTGGTGCAGGAGCTTGCCGACTCCGCTGTCGTCGCCGAGATCCCGGTAGACGGCCAGCGCCGCCTCGTAGCGCTCCGTCGCCTGCGGGTACTCGCCCCGGCTGAGGTGCACGTCGCCGAGTCCCTTCAGGAAGCTCGCCCCGCGCGCCGAGCCCGAGGGCGCCATCGGCAGCAGCTCCCGCCAGATCTTCTCCTCCCAGGCCCAGTGCCCGGCCGCGTGCAACTCCTGGCAGGCCAGCTCGGAGTAGGTGACGACCTCGTCGGTGTCGCCTGCGGCCAGGTGGTGGTACCGCGCCTCGACGGCCCGGCGGATGAAGTCGTGCTGGTCGGTGCTGGACCGGGTCCGCCAGCCCCAGTAACGGCCCGCCCGGCGGTGCGCGTCGACCACCGCGTCGCGGCCGGCGATCCGCAGCAGGCTCGCCGCCGTCCACCGGTGCACCAGGTGGCCCCCGGCCACCGGGGCGAGCAGCCCCAGCTGTGACAGCGTCTCGACCGACTCGTCCAGCCCCGCCGGTTCCGGTGGTGGGTCGTCGCCGTCCGCCGGGTCGGCGAGCTGCCAGGCGAGGCCGGTCCGGTCCACCGGGGTGCGGTACACCGCCGCACCGAGCAGCAACCGCCGGGCCGCCGGGACGGCCTCCAGGCGGCCGAGCAGCCGGGGCAGCAGCACATCCTCGGCGGCCAGCGCGCCGGCCTCGGCCAGCGGCGTGCCGACCTCCGCCGACCCGGCGCCCCGGCCACCGCCGGCCTCGGCCAGTCGGCCGGCGACCTCGTCGGATCGGGCGCTGCCACCACGTAGCAGGCCGTCGAGGTATTCCAGCGCGCGCGGGTGACCACCCAGGCGGTGCCACATCCGTTGCTGTTCCGCCGGCGGCAGTTGGCCCACGCCCGGCAGCCGCCAGAGCAGCTTGCGGGTCTCCTGCCAGGAGAGCGGACCGAGGTGGCAGGTTTCGAGACCGGTGACCGGGAACGGGTGCCGGCTGGTCACGACCAGTTCGTGGCGGGACGCCCAGGCGGCGAGGAACGCGGCCAGGTCCGTGTCGGCCAACCGGTGCTCGGCGTTCAGGGCGTCCTCGGCGTTGTCGAGGACGAGCAGGAGCGGCGGGTCGCCGGTGCCGATCGCGTCCAACCGTCGCCGCCAGTCCTGGCCCGGCTCGGCGAGGGCGACGAGCCATCGCCGCAGCGGGTCGTCCGGGGCCGCTCCGGCGCATCGGCTCTCCACCTGGCGGCGCAGCTCGTCCAGGATCCCGTCGACGGTGGCGTCGCCGTGCGTCGCCACGACGATGCCACAGGCGTCGCGGAACCGCCGCGCGAGTTCCGCGGCGAGACTGGTCTTGCCGATCCCGCCGATGCCGTGGACGAGCACCCGAAGCTTCCCCCGGGAGAGCCGGCGCAGGATCTCCCGGCGGCCCACGAAGTCCGTGGGTGCGCGCACCACGCCGTCCCCGACGAGCGACTGGCCGGGCGGCGCGGCGACGGCCGCGCCGTCCCGTCCGCCGGCCAGCCGCAGCCCGGGGTCGGCCAGGAACAGCGTCGGCATCCACCACTCGGCGGCGGTCGGGGCCAGCTCCCGGCGTACGGCGGAGACCTCCGCCAACAGCTCCGGCTCGCTGTGGGCGGCCAACCGCTCGTAGAGCCGAGCGCAGAACTCGATGGTGTACCCGTCGCTGACCGTCCCGTTCATCGCCAACACCGCCGGCGCGCCGTGGGTCAGCAGCGCGCCGGCCAGCCCGGGCAGCTCCCGCTGATCCTGGCGGGCGGTGGAGCAGCCGGCCAGCACGATCAACGGCACGCTCCGGCCGGGCGGCAGCACCTCGGCCAGGAACCGCGCGGCGTCCACGCGGTCCTCCGTGCCGGTGGGGGTCTCCAGCAGCAGCGCGCCGGGGCGCGCGTGACTGGAGACGTGCAGGACGTGGAACGGCTCCTCGGTGAGGGCGGCCCGGATCGCGGCGGCACTGCCCCACTCCAGGACGCGCACCCGCACCCCGTGCCGATGCCCGGGTTCCACCGCGCCGAGGATCCGCCCGAGTTCCCGCTCGTGGTCCAGCAGCGGCTGGGTCGAGTCGTCCGGGCTCGCGATCGCCGCGAGCATCCGCAGTGGGCCGTCCACCCGGACCGTGGGTGCCGGTGTGTCGGGGCCGGTCCGGCAGACGTCGACGTCGGGGTGCAGCGCCAGCGGCAGTTCCTCGCTGGGCAGCACCAGGGTCTCCCAGGGCAGATCGGCCAGGGCCGGGTCGACGACCTCGATGCCGAGCCGGTGCCGGCCGGGGCGGGCCAGTTCAGCGCGCAGGGCCGGGCCGGGTGCGTCGAGGAAGCGGCGGCCGAGCGCGACGCCGACCTCGTACGACAGCTCCACCGAGGGGCCGCCGCGCAGCCGCCAGAGCAGGTCGGCGGTGCGTTGATCGGCTGGGCCCACCGGGTGTCGGTGCCGGTCGTCCCGGACGGCCAGGACCACGTCGGTCGCGCTGACGGTCAACCGGATCACGAAGGCTCCCTGCGGACGCCCCGACGCCGGGGTGGATTGCCGGACTGACCGATACTGTATCCATGGCTGACGATCCTGAGGAGCTTGCGCAAGTCAACGCCGTGCGGATCAACGACAGCGGCGAGCTGGAGTTCTTCGACGGCCAGCGCTGGCTTCCGTACACCGATCTGCCCGACGACGGGAACGGCCCGCTGGGTGTCGTCTTCCGCGACGACCCCCGATGACCGGGGAGTCGCCGACGAGCGGCGCGGGGTTGGACGCGCTGCCGTCCCCGTTGGACTCGGTCGCGGACAGTCGGGCGGCGGCACGGTGGATCATCTCCTCGGCCGGCGCGGTGGGCGCGCTGCTGCTCGGCGGCGGCCCGCTGATCGCCGCCGGCAAGGTCAACGACTGGGCTCATGCGGCGTGGGCGGGCGGCGGTCTGCTGGTGACGCTGCTCGGCGTGGCCTGGGCGATCTGGCGGACCAGCGAGGTGCTCGTCCCGCCGATGACCACGCCGGCGACGCTCACCGGGCCGGAGCTGCGCGGCCTGCGCGAGCGGCTGGAGGCCGAGCCCTGGTACCACTTCGGCGGGTACGCCGGTGACGTCGACGGTCTGCTGCGTCATCGCCGGATCGCCGCGGAGATCACCTGCCGCCTGTCGACGGCTCCGCCGCAGGAGCGGGCCGCCCTCCGCGCAGGGCTCGCCACCGCGCGCCGCAACATCGCCCGGACCGACCCGTACCTGCGCTGGCTGCTCGCCACGGCGCACGCCTGGCAGGTCAGGGAGGCGTTGCGCCGGGCCCGCCGGCAGACCTTCCTGGCCGCCGCCCTGGTGGTGGTCGGGGCGGTGGTGTTCATCGCCGCGACCGCCGGATAGCGCGCCGCCTCGTCGGGCTACGACGGAAGCGGCGTGCCATCCAGCCGTCGGTCAGTACGGATATCCGGGAACGTTCAGTCGCACGCTATACAGCCCGGAGTCGCCCCACCGGCCCGACGTGACGAAGAGGGTCTGCCGGTCGGGGCCGCCGAACGCCACATTGGTCGTGCCGGAGGTGCCGGAGCGGATCGTGCCGAGCTGGGTGCCTGTGGGGGAGTAGACATGGACCAGGGAGTCCCCGCCCGAGGTCCAGTACACGTTGCCGGCGCAGTCGATCGTGCCGCCGTCCGGGCCGCCGATGTAGTTCACGAAGACGCTGCGGGCGCCGATGCTGCCGTCGGGCTGGACCGCGTACTTGTAGATCTTGTTCTCGGAGTAGGCGCCCACGTACAGCGCGGTCCCGTCCGGCGAGAGCGAGATGCCGTTGGGTTGGCGCAACCGGTCGTCAACCAGCGACACCTGCCCGTTGGAGACGCGGAAGACGCTGGTACGTCCGCTCATCTGGTCGGGGCGGTTGCCGCGCTGGAAGTTGGGGTCGGTGAAGTAGACGACGCCGTCGGAGCGGACCGCGACGTCGTTCGGCGAGTTGAACGCCCGGCCCTGGTAGTTCGCCGCGACGGTGCTGCGGGCCCGGTCGCTCAACCGGTACGCGGACACGCTGCGCTGGTCGTGGGTGGCTGCGACGAGTTGCTGGCCGTCGGCGCTGAGTGCCAGGCCGTTGCTGCCGGCGTCGGCGATGAACGTGTCGAAGCTCGCCGGCGGGGTGAACCGGCGGATCGTCGACGGCTGGACGTTGTACGGCCCGGTGCCGGCGGTCATGTCCGACATCAGCAGGTAGCCGCCGTCGGCGACCCAGACCGGCCCTTCGAGGAACGTGAACCCGCCCTGGATTCGCGGGGCCGTCACGGTGCTGGCCGGCAGCGGTGGACCGTAACTGGCCCCCGTCGGGCAGGCCCCGGGCGGTGCGCCGGGCGGACCGGCGAGCGCGGCGTGAGCGCTGACATGCGCAGCGTCGGCGGCAGCACCGGCAGGCAACGGGGTGGCGGTGACCGCGAGGCACAGGCCGGCCAGTGCGGCGATGGTTGGACGCCAGGTCATCGAATACTCCAATCGGCGTCGAGGGTGGCGATGGCCGGCGTGCGAGGTCGGTGGCTGGCACGGCGTGAGGGCGGGCCGTCGATGTGGATATTCGGGAGCCTAGGTTATGAAATCGCAAGCCGCAGCAATCTTTCGCCGTTGATTCCGAGCGGAACGCGGATCCTAAACACAAAGACGCTGGTCAATGCTATAACCGTCTCCGGAAATCCTTCCGGTACGACCACAGTGGACAGACCAGCGGTGACCAGCGCCGTCGGCTGAGACCGTGGCGCGCGGCGGCCGGGCGGTAGGCCTTCCGAGCGTTCTTCGACGGGACGCAACCTGATGATGGTCCGGTCCCGTCGAGCTTGCGGAGGAGGGAGCCTCGATGGTGGATGCCGAGGGTGAGTTCGTGGAGTACGTCTCCGCGCGACTGCCGAGCCTGCATCGGACCGCGTTCCTGATGTGCGGCGACGCCCATCTGGCCGACGACGTGGTGCAGCAGACGGTCACGGCGCTCTACGTGAACTGGCGCCGGGTCAGCCGGGCCGACAACGTCGACGCGTACGTACATCGGATGCTGGTGCACAAGCTCGTCGATGAGAAGCGGTTGAGCTGGGCGAAGGTTCGCCTGCTGGGGTCGGTGCCGGAGCCGGAGCGCTCGCCGGTGACGCCGCACGACGACCTGGCCGAGCGGGACAGCCTGCTCGCGGCGCTCGCCCGCCTCCCGCGCGGCCAGCGCACGGTGCTGGTCCTGCGGTTCCTGTGCGACCTGTCGCTGAGCGACACGGCCGCCGCGATGGGCTGCTCCGAAGGCAACGTGAAGTCGCAGACTGCTCGGGCGTTGGCGGCCGTCCGCCAGGTGCTCGACGTCACCGAGATGTCAGTGAGGAGCCCGAGATGACCACGGTGGACGATCAGCGGATCGCCGAGATGCTGCGCTCGGTGCCGGTACCGGAGCCGCGGGTCGACCTGAGCCGGGCGGTCCGCGACGGCCGGCGGCGCCGCCAGCGTCGCCGAGTCGGCGGACTCGCCGCGCTGACGGTGCTGGCCGGGGTCGGTGTCGTGGGTGCCGTCCAGGTCGGCGGGACCACCAGCCCGCGGGTTCCCAACATGCCGGCGATCGCTGTGTCACCGGCGGAGACCGGGTCGGCCGCCCCGCGCCCGCCGGTCACCTGCCAGGCGTCGTGGTTGCCGCAGCCGGTCGGCGGTCCGGTCGCGGTGGCCAGTGGGGTCGATCCCACCGGACGGCACATCGTCGGCGACATCGGCACCGGGCGGGAGGACGGGCGGGTCGTGCTGTGGACCGACGGCCGGCCGGTGGTCCTGCCGGCGACCGCGCGGCACGCGGCCGCGGTCAGCAGCCGTGGCG
This sequence comes from Micromonospora saelicesensis, assembly GCF_900091575.1. GTDB lineage: Bacteria > Actinomycetota > Actinomycetes > Mycobacteriales > Micromonosporaceae > Micromonospora > Micromonospora saelicesensis. Next base: position 299,290 of record NZ_FMCR01000007.1, on the reverse strand, counting down.
ATGTGGTCGGCACCAACGGCGACGGCACCGGCTGGCTGTACCGGGACGGGAAGCTGCGTTTCCTGGCCACCCCGCCCGGCTACGACGCGGTGCTCGTGCACGCCGTCAACGGTCGGGGCGACATCGTCGGCACCGCCCGCAAGTCCGACGACTCGCACCAGGCTGTGCTGTGGTCGACGGAAAACCCCCAGAAGTACCGGCTGATCGGCCAGCGGGGGTCGTCCGCGACCGGGATCACCGAGGACGGCACGATCGTCGGCACCGTGGGCGATCGGCCCTACCGGTGGACGCCGCGGGGCGTCGGGGCGGCGTTGGCAGTGCCCGACGGCTACCCGCGGGCGTCGGTCGACTCGGCGCGGGGCGAATGGGCGATCGGCATGGTTCCCGGCGGCCAACGGAGCGGCGCGGTGCAGATGCTGCCGGTGCGGTGGAATCTCGCCACCGGGGCGGTGAGCCTGCTGCCCTTCCCGGGGGCGAGCGGCATCGCCGGCAATGGTGATGTGCTGGTCGTCGACGGTGCGCCGCTGGTCGTGGCCCCGGACGGCACCTCCCGCCGGTTGCCGGGTCGACCCGAGGTCCGGGCGACCGAGGCGGGCACGTACACGGCCGAGGGAATCAGCGACGACGGTCTGACGGTGGTCGGGGCCGTCTACGAGAACCAGGCGTATCGGCCGCTGGTATGGCGGTGCACACGCTGAGGGGTTGAGCGGCGAAGCCTGAACTCCGTCGTGGGGGCGTGCCGTCCGGACCGTTTCAACCGAGCGGGTCCGTGGGTACGCTCCCACCGGCTGATCACCCGATCGACGGAGACTTCCCGTGATAATGGCTCTGCTGCTCGACCTCGCCAACATCGTCGGTGGCTTCCTGCTCGCCGTGGCGGTGCTGCGGCTGCTGCCGCGGGTCGGCGACGACCTGGGCCGCCTCGCCGGCCGGGCCACCCCGATCGCGTGGGTGGTCGGCCTCGTGGCGTTGGTGACCGGCGGTTACTACCTCATCGTCCACATGCTCTCCGGGCCCCGGGTGTTCCACTTCGAGGTGGTGGGGATCGGTGTGGGGCTCGCCCTGCTGTGGGGCCGGTTGACCGGGCGGTCGACGCCGCGCGCCGATCAGTCGGACGGTGCCACCGGGGTCCGGCTGTTGCTCGCGATCTTTGGCCTCATCGCCATCGTCGTCGGCGTCCAGGGGCTGTTCACCCCGGACGGCTGATCGCGAGTGACCAGGTCACGTGGTGGTGGACGGTCGCGGTGCCCAGGTGCCCGCCGCGCTGGCGATCAGGAGTAACACCGCTGGTAGGAACGCGACACCGATGCCCAGCCCGAGCAGCAGACCCCATCCGGTGAGGATGAGCGCGGCCACCAGATCGGCGACCACTGTCAGTCGACCGATCCGCTGCGCGAGAACGGGCAGCAGTGCCGCGACAACGGGAACGCCGAGCAGATAACTGGCCGCGCTGCCCGAGTCGTCCACGGTGAAGGGAGCCAGCACGGCGGCCACCAGCGCGGTGATCGCCAGGGCCGACCATCTGAGCACCGACCGGGTGTTGGCCGGCTTGCGGACCAGGACCACGAGACCGACGAGCAGGACGCCCACGATTGCGCCGATGGTCGCCAGACCAGTCATCTCGTTCTCCTCGACCGCTGCGGTGGCGTTCATCGAAGACGGCGGATCGTCGTCTCCGCGTCTCACGATACGGCTGGTCGGCCACCTGAGACCGATCGTGGCCAGGTCCGTCCATACCTGAGCGATGTCGAAACGCGGGTGCGAGGCCGCTGTCGCCGGCACCGGCGTCAGCCCGCGTCCAGTACCTCCCGCAGTCGCGCGGCGAACTCCTCGGGCTTACCCGCGTAGCCGAACTCGCCGCCGAGGAACCCGCCGTGGTGGCTCGGGAACACCACGGCCTCCTGGCCGAGCAGCGCCGCGAGGCCCAGGGCGGTGCGAGCGGTGTACGTGCCGGCCGACTCCTCGCCGACAGCGACCACGATCCGGGTGGGCGCGGCGGTGAGCACGCTCGCGTCGGGACGGTAGTCGGTGATCGCCCACGAGTTCTGCGACAGCAGCGGATCGTCCCGGGTGCCATCGTCGTCGGCGGCCATGCCGAACATCGCCGGATCGGGAGCGGGCTGGGCGAAGTAGGCATCGGTGAACTCGCCCTGCCAGGACGTCATGGCGATGAACGCGGCCATTCCCGCACCCGAGCCCTTCGCCTGGTACGCCTCGTAGAAGCCGGCTCGGGCGCGCTCGGCGGCCGTGGCGTCGGGGAGCACCGCGTTGATCGGCGGTTCGTGCGCCACCAGGGTGGCGACGTCGCCGGGGTGGGTGGCGACCAGCTCGAGTGCGGTCACTGCGCCGCCGCTGCTGGCGAACACGTCGACCGGACCGACCTCGAGCGCCTGAACGAGCGCGTGCAGGTCGGCGGCCTGCTGCTGCGGCGTGTGGTCGGACCGACCGTCCTTGCGGACGCTTCGGCCCAGACCACGCGGGTCGTAGGTGAGGACCGTGCGGTCCGTGAAGTGCGGGGCGAGCGCGGTGAAGCCCTCCGCCGCCATCGGCTGGCCGATCATGAGTAGCGCACGATGGGCGCCAGTGGGAGGTAGCGGGCCGCGGACGTCGTAGACCAGGTCGACGCCGGGAATAGCCAGGGTGTGCGTCTGGATGTCCTGCATCCGATGAGACTACGGCCGGCTGACCCGTGTCAGGGTGCCGTGCGGGCGGCGAGCCATCGGTTCTTCGGGACGGCGCTGGTGCCCTGGCGGGGAGAAGGTCAGGTGCTACCGATCGGTGGCGCGGCGAATGGCCGCGGCCAGCTGCGACGAGTCCTGCCCGGACTCGACTCCGTCGACGAGAATCACCTCGCCGGTGAGGTGCCTCGTCCGCAAGGGCTTGATCTCCTGATAATCGCTGGACTGGTACCAGGAGCGGGCCTGCTGCAAGTCGGGAAACTCAATGACGATCACGTCGCCGGGCCAGTCGCCCTCCAGGACGTCGATGGCACCGCCGTGGACGATGAACCGGCCCCCGAAAGGCGCGAGGATGGCGTCGATTCGCTCCAGGTACGTCAGCACCTCGGCGTGGACGGGTGCCTTGCGGAGGTGTGCGAGCGCGTACGCGGTCATGATTGTCCGTCCTTCGGGTCTGGTTCTCTGACGTGGGTCGCGGTGGTGGCCGACGCCTCACGGCACCGGATCGGTCGTTCCGGAAGCGATCTTTCCCGCGTCGTGGTGGGCTGTCGATTACCTCTGAGGTAATGGCCCGGCTGTCGGTGCGGAACTAGGGTCGGCGAGTGACGATCTCGACCCGGCACGGGCGACCAGTGGGGGAGTTGCTGCGCGACTGGCGCCGGACTCGCGGAATGAGCCAGCTCGACCTGTCGATCGAGGCGGGAGTGTCGGCCCGGCACCTGAGCTTCGTCGAGACCGGGCGATCCCGGCCGAGCCCCGACCTCATCCTGCGGCTGGCCGAACACCTGGAGATGCCGCTGGCCGAGCGCAACACGGTGCTGCTGGCCGGCGGCTACGCGCCCGCCTACCCCCGCCATGAACTGAGCGACCCCGAGCTGGCACCGGTACGGGCGGCCGTACGGCAGATCCTCGCCGGTCACAGCCCGTACCCCGCGCTGCTCGTGGACCAGCACTGGCACCTCGTCGATGCCAACCCTGCCGTCGCCCTGTTCACCATGGACGCGCAGCCCCACCTGCTCACCCCACCGATCAACGTGCTGCGCCTCAGCCTGCACCCCGACGGTCTGGCGCCGCGCATCGTCAACCTGCCCGAGTGGCGTGCCCACCTGCTGAAACGGCTGCGCCAGCAGGCGGCGACAACAAACGACCCGATCCTGTACGACCTGCACGAGGAGCTTCGCGGCTATCCCGGTGGCGACGTCGACACGACACCGACAAGCGATGCCCTCTCACGTGTTCTCGTCCCGCTGCGCTACCGGCACGGTGACCAGGAGTTGTCCCTCGTCAGCACCACGACCCTCTTCGGTACGCCGCGCGAGGTCACAGTTGCCGGGTTGGCCGTCGAGGCGTTCTTTCCCGCTGACGCGGCGACCACGCAAGCCCTCCGAGCCCGCGCCGACTCGTGACCAGCGCCGCTGCCGTCACCCGGTGGGAACGGGCGGCGGCTGACGGAGCGCGTCGTCGATGATGCCGGGCATCCGTCGGGCCACTCCGGCGAGGAGATCCGCGACCTGGACGCGCGGATCGTCACGGGAGTCGACAACCACCAGCCCCGCCAGGGGCGACACCCCGTTCGGCAACGCCCCGGCCCGGTGGACGCCGGCCGCCGACGCGTCGCCGTCGGCCAACACCCGCTGGAGGCGGGTCAGCCGGTCGGCCGTCAGGGCGCTCTGCTCGTCGTGGGTCACCAGCACCTGCCGCTGGCCGCCGCTCCAGGACAGGACCGTCTCCGCCAGCGCCGGCAGCAGCGGTTCCAGTGGAGGAGGGACAGTGCGGTCGTCGATGTCGAGCCTGGCCACCACGGCCCGCACCTGGCTCGGGCTGAGCTCGTCGAGGACGGCGTCGGCCACCGTGCCGAGGCCGTGTCGCCGCAGCGCGTCCCGCGCCTGGAAGAACCGCCGCACGGTCTGGTCGACCGGCAGTCGCCGCTTCATCCGGACCAGGTCGACGAACGCCGACAGGAAGGCGCCCCAGTCGCCTCCGGTCGAGCGTCCGGCCTCGTGCAGGGCGAGGGCCGTCGGATGGTGCTCGCGAGCCAGGCGGGTGCCCGCCGCGTACGACGGCTCGGCCAGCAGGAAGTCCACGATCCGGGTGACGAGGAAGAACTCCTTGTCGATGAGGTGGACGTGCGCACGGCCGGACAGCGCCGCCAGGAACCACTCCAGTGCCTCTTGCGCACCCGAGCCGCGCAGGAACCGGCCGGACTTGAGCTCGTGCGGCGCGAACCGGAACCTGGACCGCAGGGCGGTGATGAGCGCGACCGCCTCGTCGACGGCCAGGTCGACGCTCGCGTGCGTGATCACCGGGGCGGTCGAGTGCAGCAGGTTCGTGCCCGAGAAACCCGACTCGTCGCAGGCGATCTCCACGACGGCCCCGACCACCACCGCGCCGCCCGGCGGTAGTCCACCCTGAAGAGGCGATCTCACCCGCGAGCTCCCGCCATGCCGCCCATGGTCACCCGTGCGCCGGCGGAGAACAACCCGATTGCGTACGGGAACCGCAGTCCTCAGCCGCTTCGGGGCGCACGTGGGAGCTGGTGCGCGGCTGGCTCCGCTGCCCGCCCGCGTACATCTGATGTATGCCCGTCGGGGTGGGTGGTCGGCGGCGTGATTCTGGCGGATCGGCGTGCTGTGCCACGTCGCTACGCCGCTGCTCATCCGCCCGTATATCTTGCTGACCGGCCGGAGTGGCGCCGCGACCATCGATCGATCGACCGTTGCCTATTCTGTGGCCTCGGAGTAACCTTCCCGAAACACATCAGATGTCTGGCTCGCCAAGGCCCGGCGTCGGCCTGCTCAGGCAGGGGCCCGGTTGGCCCCACCAAGCGGATCCCCGTGTCGGGTCCCATAGTTGTCACGCTTCGGGGTGGCCGGACTGGTCACCGTTTGGAGGATCGATGTCAGACCTGACCCGACGGCAGGCCCTCAAGATCGGCGCAGCCGGCGCGGGTGGTGCTCTCCTGCCGGTGCCCTGGACCGCCGTGGCACGAGCGGACTCGGTGGCGCCGCCGCAGGTGTTGGCCGCCGGGGACCTCGCCCTCTGGTACGACGAAGGGGCCGGGACCGACTGGCTGCGGGCGCTGCCGATCGGCAACGGCCGGCTCGGCGCCATGGTCTTCGGCAACGTCGACACCGAGCGACTTCAGCTCAATGAGGACACCGTCTGGGCCGGTGGGCCGCACGATCCCAGCAATCCCAGAGGCGCGGGAGCGCTCGCGGAGATCCGACGGCTGGTCAACGCGAACCAGTGGACCCAGGCCCAGGATCTGATCAACCAGACCATGATGGGCAACCCCGGCGGCCAGTTGGCCTACCAGACCGTCGGCAACCTGCGGCTCGCCTTCGGTTCCGCCAGCGGAGCGTCACAGTACGACCGGACGCTCGACCTCACCACCGCCACCGTCACGACGACGTACGTGCTGAACGGCGTTCGTCACCAGCGGGAGGTGTTCGCCAGCGCGCCCGACCAGGTCATCGCGATGCGACTGACCGCCGACCGGACCGGCTCGATCAGCTTCACCGCCACCTTCGACAGCCCGCAGCGCACCACGGTCTCCAGCCCGGACGGCACCACGATCGGCCTCGACGGCGTCTCCGGAAACATGGAGGGCGTCACCGGCGCGGTCCGCTTCCTGGCCCTGGCCAACGCGACAGTCAGCGGCGGCAGCGTGTCCAGCTCCGGCGGCACCCTGCGGGTGACCAACGCCAACAGCGTGACCCTGCTGATCTCCATCGGCTCCAGCTACGTCAACTACCGCAACGTCGGCGGCGACTACCAGGGCATCGCCCGGCAGCGCCTCACCGCCGCGCGGGCCAGCAGCTACGACCAGCTGCGCAGCCGGCACGTGGCCGACTACCAGGCGCTGTTCGGCCGGGTCACTCTCGATCTGGGCCGCACGTCCGCGGCCGACCAGACGACGGATGTCCGGATCGCCCAGCACAACAGCGTCAACGACCCGCAGTTCTCCACGCTGCTGTTCCAATACGGCCGCTACCTGCTGATCTCGTCCTCGCGGCCCGGCACCCAACCGGCCAACCTCCAGGGCATCTGGAACGACTCGCTGGCCCCGGCGTGGGACTCGAAATACACGATCAACGCCAACCTGCCGATGAACTACTGGCCGGCCAACACCACAAACCTGGCCGAGTGCCACAACCCGGTCTTCGACATGGTCAGAGATCTCGCCGTCGCCGGAGCGCGCACCGCCCAGGTGCAGTACGGCGCCGCCAGTGGCTGGGTCACCCACCACAACACCGACGCGTGGCGGGCCACCGCGGTGGTGGACGGGGCGTTCTGGGGCATGTGGCAGACCGGCGGCGCCTGGCTGTCCACGTTGATCTGGGACCACTACCTGTTCAACGGCGACATCGAGTTCCTGCGGACGAACTACCCGGCCATGAAGGGCGCGGCGCAGTTCTTCCTCAACACCCTGGTGACCGAGCCGACCCTCGGTTACCTGGTGACCAACCCGTCGAACTCGCCAGAGCTGAGCCACCACGCGAACGCCAGCGTGTGCGCCGGCCCCACCATGGACAACCAGATCCTGCGGGACCTGTTCGACGCGTGCGCCCGGGCCAGCGAGATCCTCAACGTGGACAGCACCTTCCGGGCGCAGGTTCGCGCCACCCGGGACCGGCTCCCGCCCATGAAGATCGGCTCGCGCGGCAACATCATGGAGTGGCTCTACGACTGGGTGGAGACCGAACCCAACCACCGGCACATCTCGCACCTGTACGGGCTGGCCCCCAGCAACCAGATCACCAAGCGCGGCACTCCGCAGCTGTTCGAGGCGGCCCGGCGGACCCTGGCGCTGCGCGGCGACGACGGCACGGGCTGGTCGCTGGCCTGGAAAATCAACTTCTGGGCTCGGATGGAGGAGGGCAAGCGGGCCCACGACCTGATCCGCTACCTCGCCACCACCGCGCGGCTCGCGCCCAACATGTTCGACCTGCACCCGCCGTTCCAGATCGACGGCAACTTCGGCGCCACCGCCGGCATCGCCGAGATGCTGTTGCAGAGCCACACCGGGGAGCTGCACGTCCTGCCCGCGCTGCCCCCGGCCTGGCCGAGCGGTCGGGTGACCGGCCTGCGCGGTCGGGGTGGGCACACGGTCGGCATCACCTGGGCGAGCGGTGTGGCCACCGAGATCCTCATCCGACCGGACCGGGCCGGCACCGTCCGCCTGCGCTCCCGGATCCTGACCGGCACCGTCACGGTGGTCGACACCGCCGACGGTACGGCGGCCCGGACCACCCGGATCGAGTCCGACCTGATCGACGTCACAGTGCAGGCCGGACGCACCTACCGGGTCACCGGTTCCGGTGCCACCACGCCGACGCTGGAGCAGAGCTTCAGCAACGTCGGCATCACCAGCGACAGCAACACCAACGTCGGGAACTTCGACGGCGGCGGGGCCTCGCTCTCCGCGCAGGCCCTGGCGCAGGCCGGTGCCAGCCCGGGCGGCACGGTGAGCCGCAACGGCGTCAACTTCCGCTGGCCCAACGTCAGCTCCGGGGCCGCCGACAACGCCATCGCCTCGGGCCAGACCATCGGCGTTACCGGCACCGGCAGCACGCTCGGCTTCCTGCTGACCGGCACCTACGGCGCGGTGTCGGGGACCGGCACCGTGGTCTACGCCGACGGCACCCGCCAGACGTTCACGTTGAGCACGCCCGACTGGTACGGCGGGCCGCACTCCGGGGGCACCGCGGCCATCGTGTCGGCGTACCAGAACCGGCCCAACAACGTCCGCCAGGCCACCGCCGCCTGCATCTACTACGTTGGTGTCGCGTTGCAGAGCAAGGCGGTGGCCTCGGTCGTGTTGCCCAACATCAGCGCCCGGCCCGCGACGAACGTGCCGACCATGCACATCTTCGCCATCGCGATCGGGGGCTGACAGCAACGGATCCTGCTCGGGGGAGCACGACCGGGCCCGTCCCCACCGGGGACGGGCCCGGTCGCGGCTTTCGGTGCTGCGGTGGTCCTGACCGTCGGTCGCCTTCGTCGGGGCGGACGCGGTATTGAGCGGTATACCTCAGAGGTATGAATATGACTCTGAGGTATACCGCTCAACAGCACATCGACATGCCGGTTCAGCGGATACGTTCGCCGCGGCTCTCGATCCGGAAGTAGTCGAAGGCGACGTCGAGGTCGGTGGAGGTGCCGGCCCGGTTGAAGGCCAGCAGCCCGGCCTTCGTCGGCTCGACGTTCAGCGTCTGGGAGCCGATGTAGCGGTAGACACTTCCGTCGGTGGAGTAGTAGGCGCGGTAGCTGTCCCCGATCTTGGTCAGTCGCAGCCAGATGGCGCCGTCGGCCCCGACGATCCGCTGGGCGTCGGCTCCGGTGATCTCCAGGGTGGACGCCGTGCCGTTCTGCTCGCGCAGGAAGACGATCCGGGTCTTGTTGACGGCCGCGGTCGCGTTGCCCATCTCCCAGGCGAGCTTCACGTAGTTGTTGTCGTCCGCGTACCCGAGCACTCCGCCCTGCTCGTTGTTGGTGGCGAGTGGGCGGGAGAAAACGACACGGGACTCGGCCGTCCAGTCGCCGTCGACGTCCTGCAGGGTCAGGTTCCTCGCGGTGTTGGCGGTGCCCTGGAGGTCGCCCTGCTGCGCGGTGATGACCAGGGACCCGTCGGCCAGACGCCGGCTGCTCTCGTCCGGCCGGACCCACTGCCACTGCGGGCCGAGCTGAGCCGAGTCGAACTCGTCGCTGCCGGTGATGGTGGTGTTCAGGTCCACGGTGTAGACCGACGAGGCTCCGCCGTTGGTGACGGTGACCCGGGCCTGCCCGGTGGGGCTGGTCGCCTGCTCGACCGTGACCGTTGCGGCGGGGTCGGCGGCGCTGGCGGTGACCGTCGGCACTGTCGTGGTGCCGGCCGGCGTGAGGGCGTTGTAGCGCAGCACCGTCGGTGCGAAGGACTCCAGACGCTTACCGTCGACGCGCACTGCCGTCAGCGTCGTGTCGGGCACCAGGTTGAAGACGTAGTTCTTCACCAGGGGGCCGAAGAAGCTCTCCGTCGTGACCTTGACGACCGCCTGACCGGGTACGCCGGCCGCCTGGGAGATGATCTCGTAGCGGGCCTTCCGGTCGGCCGTCCGCACCTTCGTGATGGTCGGCGACGCCCCGGCCGGCACCGGGATGGTGTACGAGGTGTCCGACAGGTTAAAGCCGCCGAACCTCTTCCCGTTCACCACGATCGTCGCCGACAGTGGCGCGTCGTCGACCGGGATGTCCCGCCCGCTGAACTCCTTCCAGTAGTTCACCGAGGTGTCCCGCCAGTCGGCGGCGTCCGCCTCGTGCACCGCCAGCTTGGCGCGTACCTCAGCGAACCGGCGTGCGTCGATGTCGGGTTGGAGTGCGTCCCAGGTTTCCCGCATCCAGGTCACGTACTGGACGCCCATCTGGTAGCGGTAGACCAGCTCGTCCCAGAACGTCCGGCCGCTGTCCATCCGATGGCCCCACGGCACGTGGTGGAACCACATCAGCAGGTTCTCCGGGACCGAGTTGATGTTCCCGTAGCGCTGCTGCAACCGGGGGAAGTACTGGGCGGCCAGGTTGCTGCCGGTGGGGGAGCGGTCGAAGCCCAGACCGACGCTGTCGGCCTTGTTGTAGTAGATCGGGCTCCAGTCGTCACGGCCCGCCCAGTCGGCGGGGTCGGGACGGTAGTGGGCGCCCTCGGCGAACTGGTGGCCGATGCCCAGCGGCGTCTGGTAGCTGACCAGCGACTCCCACGAGCCCATCATCATCGCGCGGATGGTGTCGACGACGCGCCGGTCGTTGCTCCAGGTCATCCGCGTCCAGTCGGTCGCGATGTCCGCCGAGTCGAGCGTCCAGTCCCACGCCTGACGTCCGAAGGCGAACAGGTTCGCCTGGGAGAAGTGGTGCCCGGTCAGGTTGTCCGCGTTGCCGAGGTTGGCGACACCCACGATGGCGGTGTCCGGGTGGTGCTGGGCGGTCCCGTCGACGATGTTGCCGACCAGGCGCTTCTTGAGCAGCTTCCCGTTCGCGTCGGTCGCGTACGTGTCGGTCTTGAGGATCTCCTCGTACATCGGGCCGAGGTAGGCCAGCATCCAGTTCTGGCCGGTGTACTCCTGCGTGATCTGGAGTTCCAGGGCCTGGTTGGTGTTCTCCATCCGGCCGAACATCGGGTGGATGGGCTCCCGGGCCTGGAAGTCCAGTGGCCCGTTCTTGGTCTGGAGGAACACGTTGTCGGCGAAGCGCCCCCGGCTGCCGTCCGCCTGGACCTCGTCGTCGATCGGCCCGAACTCCAGGTAGGCCCGCTTGAGCCGGTCGTTGTCGACCTCCGCGTTGTAGACGAACGTCCGCCAGTGCACCGTCATCCCGAGCGGCGCCACCGCCGCGGCGATGGCGTTGGCGCCGTCACCGTGGTCGTACCCGAAGTCCTGTGGCCCCGGCTGGCCCTCGGAGTTGGCCTTGACGGTGAGGCCCATGAAGTCCGGGATCGCGGCCTGGATCTGCTGGGCCCGGCGGTGCCACCAGCCCCGGAAATCCGCCCCGTACGGATCGAGCTGGCTGTTGGTCAGCGTGTCGGGCGCGAACCGGCTGTCGGTGGGCGCGGTGTAGCGGATCGACAGACCCAGCCTGATGCCGTACGGACGCAGCGCGTCGGCGAGGGCCGCCTCCTGCGCGATGCGGGTGCTCGTCAGGTACGCGTTGTCGGCGTTGACGTTGTTGATGGTGATGCCGTTGATGCCCAGCGACGCCAGCGCGCGGGCCATGACGAGGTAGCGGTCGAGTATGACGGGCAGGTTCCGGCCGGCGCTGGCACCGGTGGCGGCGAAGTTGAAGATCGCCCCGCTCTCCCCGTTCAGCCCGCCGATACCGGAGGCGTTGTTGCCCGCGTAGAGACGCTCGGTCTCCCAGTTGTTCAGCAACCGATGCTTGATCTTCGGTGACTCCGCGACACGGAGGTGGTCGATGGGTTTCTGGGTCTGCAGCAGCCGGAGGAAGGCGAAGGTGCCGTACAGCGCGCCGAGGTCGGTGTTGCCGGCGATGACGGTGAAGCGTGCCCTGCCCTTCGACACCGACCGGACGAGGTAGCCCTCGTCGCCTACTTTGGCCAGGTCGCGGGTCGCGACGGTGCGGCCCACCAGCGGCGAACTCGTCGGCGTGCCCACCACGACCGCGCCGTCCGGGACCGTGCCGCCGTCGACCGTCGCCACGGGTGTCGGTTGACCGAGCAGCCCGCCCAGACCGCGGACCAGTTCGTCCCGGGCGGCGCCCAGCGTGGTCTCGACGAGCTTCTCGCTCGAATCGGGGGCCATGGCGAGGTCGCTCGTGTGCCGGTGGGCTTTCGTGGCGTCGGCGTTCTCGACCACGATCGCCGTGGCCGCGCGGCGGTAGTCACGCAGCAGCTTCGCGTCGTCGACCGGCACGTACCGCAGCCACAGGTCGGAGCCGTTGTAGTCGTCCGGCGACGGGGCCGCGGCGACCGGCGTGGTGGTGGCGACAGTGAGGGTAGCCGCGACGGTGGCCAGTGCCGTGCCCAGCACGATGAGGGTTCGCCGTAGCCGGGGCACCGAAGCTCGGTTCATCACCATCTCCTCGTTCGTTCACTGGGACGCCGTTCGGCCCGTCCCGCGAGCGCAACGACGTTGCTGGATGGATGCGCGTCGATCCTTCCCGGCGTGGCTCCGCCCCGGCAACGAGTTGTCGTTTCTTGTCGCGGGGCCGCTCGGCCCTCACGGCAGGTGGGCCGCCGGGCCGGGAACGGGCCGCTGCCGTACCCACGCTGGTCGGGCCCGACCGGGGCTCGGGTTGCGCACGGCCGTCGAGTCGCGGACCACGAGGCGTACCGGCAGGACCATCGGCCGACCGGTGTGCCCGGGTGCCCCCTCGATCATCGTGAGCAGGTGCCGGGTAGCGGCCGAGCCCTCCGCGTAGAGCGGTGCCGCGACGGTGGTGAGACCGGGCGTGACGATGTCGGCGGCGAGGATGTTGTCGAAGCCCACGACGCTGACGTCGCCCGGAACGTTGACGCCCATCCGGCTGAGACCGCGGATGATCCCGATGGCCATCTGGTCGTTGAAGGCCAGGACCGCCGTCGCGGGACGCGCGCACAGCTCCTGCGCGGCCCGCTCACCGCCCGCCAGGGTGGGGCTGAACGGCCCGATCTGGCGAACCTTGATCTCCAGCTCCATGCCCGCCTCGAGCAGCGAGCGCCAGCGCACACCATTGGGCCAGGACGCCTGCGGCCCCGCGACGTAGGTGATGTGGTCGTGCCCCAACTCGCCTAAGTGCTCGGCGGCCCGCCGCACCCCACGAGGGTCGTCAGTGACGACGCACGGCACGTCGGCGAGAGCGCGGTTGAGGACCACCACCGGCCGCTGCTTGGCGACCATCCGGATGGCCGAGTCGGACATCCGGCTGCTGGCCAGCACGATGCCGTCGACTGTCGACATGGTGCGTTCGACAGCCGCCCGTTCCAGCCGGTCGGACTCCTGGGCGTCGATCAGCACAGTGGTGTATTCGCCGTCGGCCGCCACCTCCTGCGCGCCGCGCACGATCTCGGCGTACACCGGGTTGGTGATGTCGGCGATGACCAGCGCGATCATCTGCGTGCGCGACGTGGTGAGGGCGCGAGCGAGGGGGTTGGTCCGGTAGCCCAACCGCTCGGCGACCTGCCGGATCCGTTCGGCGGTCTCGGAGTTGACGCGACTCGGTCGGGAGAAGGCGCGGGACACCGTGGACGGTGAAACGTCCGCCTCAAGGGCGACGTCGTAGATCGTGACTCGCTGTCCCGGCGGCCTGATGTGGTCGGGCATCTGCATGCTCCTCCCGGCTACGCGCCGTGATCATGGTATGGCGGCCGTGAATACTCGGCAATGCCCCCGCAACAATCCGGCAGCCCGATCACATTCGCGCGAGGCAATACATGGCAACCCGTTGCCGCCGTGGCGCGCCGGCTGCCTCAATCAGCACTGATGACACCTGGCGGAGGGAACGGCTCATGGGTATCTCGCGGCGCGGCGCTCTCCTGGTCACGGCATCGTCGCTCCTGGTGGGCACTGTCGGGTGTGGGGCACCCGAGGCCCCCGGCGACAACAAGGGCGACAGCACCGGTGAGGTGCCACAGCGGCCCGGTAAGGCCGTCACGCTCAACGTCCTCGACGTGGCGGGCAACCTCCAGCTGACCCAAGGGATGATCGACGAGTTCGTCTCGAAGAACCCCGACGTGATCTCCCGGGTGACCTATTCGAAGGCGCCGGCGCCCGAGCTGGCCGGGAAGATCAAGGCCCAGCAGGGGGCGGACCGGGTGGACATCGGTCTCGTGCTGACCGGCGTCGACGGCCTGGCCGCCGGGATCGAGCAGGGGCTCTGGATCGACGTGTTGCCGACCTTCCAGGACCGTCTCGGCGGCATGAGCAACTACCTGGAGCCGGCCGCCGCGATGCAGAAGCTCGCCGGCAACGCGGGCGTCACCGTCACCTACTACCCGTCGGGTCCGCTGCTCGAATATCTGCCGTCCCGCCTGGCGACGCCACCCACCAGCGCGGACGCGCTGCTCGCCTGGGCCAGAGCCAACCCCAGGAAATTCCAGTACGCCCGGCCGGCCAACTCCGGCCCGGGCCGGACGTTCCTGATGGGTCTGCCCTACATCCTGGGCGACTCGAACCCCAAGGACCCCACGGCGGGCTGGGACAAGACGTGGGCCTTCCTCAAGGAGTTGGGCCAGTACGTCGACTACTACCCGTCCGGCACCACCGAGACGATGAAGAACCTCGCCAACGGCACCGCGCACCTGATCGTCAGCACGACCGGTTGGGACATCAACCCGCGGGTGCTCGGCACGGTGCCCAAGGAGGCCAGGATCACCCCGATCGACGGCTTCCACTGGGTCACCGACGCGCACTACGCCGTCCTGCCCAAGGGCGTGTCGACCGACACCCAGGCCGCGGTGCTGGCCCTGCTGGCGTTCATGCTCACCCCTGAACAGCAGGCGAAGGCGTACGACGAGGGTTACTTCTACCCGGGCCCGGCGATCAAGGAGGTCCAGCTCTCGTCTGCGCCGCAGAAGAGCCAGGACGCGATCCGGGAGTTCGGTCGCCCCGAGTACGACGCGCTGATCGCCGGAAACCCGACCGAGGTCCCGCTCGACGCGAAGAGCCTGGTGGCGGCGTTCAGCCGCTGGGACCGTGAGATCGGCGGCGGCAAGGTCAAGCAGGGATGAGCGCCTTCACCCAGCTGCGGCTGGACGGGGTGTCCCGCCGGTTCGGTGGCCAGGCCGCGCTCACCGAGCTGGACCTGACGATCGAGGCGGGGGAGTTCATCGCCCTGCTCGGCCCGTCCGGCTGCGGCAAGTCGACGGCGTTGAACTGCCTGGCCGGGCTGCTGCCGTTGACGGAGGGGAGCATCTGGCAGGACGAGCGCCGTATCGACACGCTCCCACCGGAGCGGCGCGGCTTCGGCATGGTGTTCCAGAGCTACGCCCTCTTTCCGCACCTGACGGTCCGGGCGAACATCGCCTTCGGACTGCGGATGCGGCGGCTGCCCAAGGAGGAGACGCGCCGGCGTACGGAGGAGGCGGTGCGGCTGGTGCGACTGGAGGACCACGTCGACAAGCTGCCCGGTCAGCTCTCGGGTGGCCAGCAGCAACGCGTCGCCATCGCCCGTGCCGTCGTGTTCGAGCCGTCCCTGGTGTTGATGGACGAGCCGTTGAGCAACCTCGACGCCAAACTGCGCCTGGAGATGCGGACCGAGATCCGCCGGCTGCACCAGTCGTTGGGGCTCACCACCGTCTACGTGACCCACGACCAGGAGGAGGCGCTGTCCCTGGCCGACCGACTGGTGGTGCTGCGGGAGGGGCGGGTGCAGCAGATCGGCTCGCCGCGTGAGCTGCACACCCGACCTGCGAACTGGCACGTCGCGGACTTCATGGGCTACCGCAACCTGTGGCGGGGGCGGGTGGAGCAGTCCGAAGGCGCCCGGGCCACCGTCGAGTCGTCCGGCCATCGCCTGCTCGGCGAGGTGGTGGGGGGCCTCCAGCCCGGGGCGGACGCCGTGGTCGCGGTACGCCCCGAGGACATCCGCGTCGACGGGCCCGGCGAGACCCGCAACGCCATGTCGGCGACGGTCGAGGTGGTGGAGTACCAGGGCCGCGAGTTGGCCGCCGAGGCCCGCACCGACAGCGGGCTGCTGCTGCACCTGCGGACCGAGCAGCGGATCGCGCCGGGCGACCAGGTCAAGCTCGCCGTCGACCCGCAGCGGTTGCTCGTCTATCCCGCCGACGCGTCGACGCAGCCCGACCGCCTCGCCGACGCCCCGGGGGCGACGCGGTGAGCGGCGCCGGGCCCGGGAGGCCGCTGGCGCACTGGCAGCACCGTCTCGCCGAACGGGGCGTCGATCGTCAGCTCTGGTTGCTGGTCCCGGCCCTGGTCTTCGTCATCGCCCTGTTCCTCTACCCGTTCTTCTACGGCCTGACGCTCTCGTTCCAGCCGACCACTGGCGGGCCGTTCAGCGACTACGCCCGGTTCTTCTCCGACTCCTACGAGCGGGGCACGATCTGGATCACGCTGCGGATCGCGTTGCCCGCGGCGCTGCTGAACGTCCTCGCGGCGGTGCCGATCGCCTACCGGATGCGCGGCCGGTTCCGGGGCAAGCGGCTGGTCACCACGCTGCTGGTCGTGCCGATCACGCTCGGCACGGTCCTCACCGCACAGGGGTTGCTGAACTTCCTCGGCCCGACCGGCTGGTTCAACCGGATCCTGTTGGCCAGCAACCTCGTCGACGAGCCGGTTCGGCTCACCCACAACTACTGGGGCGTGTTCTTCTCGCTGGTGATCACCGGCTTTCCGTTCGCGTTCCTGCTGGTGCTCTCGTACCTGTCCGGCATCGACCCGACCCTGGAACGAGCGGCCGCGACGCTGGGCGCGGACTGGCGTCGTCGGTTCACCCGGATCACCCTGCCGCTGCTGATGCCCGGCCTCGCCACGACCTTCTGCCTGACATTTGTCCTGGCGTTCAGCGTGTTCCCGTCGGCCGTTCTGGTCGGCAACCCGGCCGGCGAGACCCGGGTCATCTCCCTCGCCGCCTACCAGGCGGCCTACGAGCAGTACGACTACCCGTACGCGTCGGCGATCGCCATGATCATGGGCTTCGTCGAGCTGGTCGTCATCGCGGTGGTACTGGCCGCTCGTAGCCGCTTCTACACCGGCTCCACGGGAGGCAAGGGCTGATGGCAACGACCACCCAGGCCCCACCAGCGCGGCCCCCCGCCACCAGCACCGACCGGCGGCGGCGCATCGCCGCGCGCCCGGCCGCCTGGATCGTGTGGGGCGTCGTCATCTTCTTCTTCCTCAACCTGCTGGGCGTCGTGGCGTCCGTGCTGGTCAGCTCGTTCGGCCAGCGCTGGTTCGACACCTGGCTCCCGGACGGCTACACCACCAGCTGGTACGCCCGAGCCTGGGACGAGTTCGCGCTCCTGCAGGTCATCGTCGTGACGCTGGAGGTCTCCGTACTCGTCGTGGGTCTCTCGCTGGTGATCGGCGTGCCGGCCGCCTACGCCCTCGCGCGGCGCTCGTTCCCGGGCAAACGGCTGATCTTCCTGGTGTTCCTGCTGCCCATTCTGATGCCCCCGATCACGTACGGCATCCCGCTGGCGACAGTCCTCTACAAGTTCGGCCTGGCCGGGCACATGTCCGGCGTGGTGCTCGCCAACCTCGTGCCGTCGGTGCCCTTCGTCATCCTGACCATGACCCCGTTCATCGAGCAGATCGACCCGAGGATCGAGAGCGCCGCGCGCATGTGCGGCGCGGGCCTGCGGACGGTGTTCCTCCGGGTCCTCACGCCGCTGCTCGTGCCGGGCATCCTCGCCTCCGCGATCCTCGTGCTGGTCCGGACCGTGGGCATGTTCGAACTCACCTTCCTGACCGCGGGGCCGGACTCGCAGACCCTTGTGGTGGCGCTCTACTACTCGATGTCCGCGTCCGGGATCAGGGCTCAGCAGTCGGTCGACGCCATGGCGGTCATCTACACCTCGATGATGCTGGTCCTGCTCGTCGTCGCGCTGCGCTACGTCAACCCGACCCAACTGGTGGCCCAGGTCAAGGACGAGCCGGAGCACTGAGGCCGGTGCTGGCGTCGAGGATCTCGCCCAGGCGACCCGCGACGGTGAGGAGCGCGGGCAGCCTCGTCCGCAGACCGCGGTAGGCCGCGGCGAGAGCCGGGTCCACAGCGACAGGCTCGCCTCCGGCGACCTCGGGATCGAGCTGGGTGACCGCCTCCTGAAGATCGGCGGTGTGCCCGATCGCGAAGAGCCCGAGGGTCGCCGCGCCGAGGGTGACGTGGTCGGCCACACCCGCGATGCGGACCGGGCAGTCCAGCACCGCCGCCATCACCTCGCGCCACAGCGGCGACCCGAAGGCGCCGCCGGTCAGGCGGACGCTGTCGATCGGCGTCAGCTCGGCCAGCCGGTCACGGACACCAGCGAGTTGCAGGCAGACGCCCTCCACGGCGGCCCGGACCAGGTGGCCGCGCGAGTGCTCGCTGCGCAGGCCCAGGAACGCGCCCGGCGGGGCGCAGCCCTGCGGCGGGGCCTCGTCGGCCCGCAGGTAGGGCAGCATCACGAGACCGTCGCTGCCTGGTGCGATCCGCTCGGCGAGATCCAGGAGAGCGGGTGCGGCGCGGTCGTCACCGAGGACGCGTCCCGCCCACCGTACGACGTTGCCGCCGTTGCTGAGCGCGCCGCCGACGACCCAGGCGTCGTCGGTCAGCGCACCGCAGGAGAAGGTCTCCGCCGGGTCGGTGAGGGGAGCCCCGACGACCGTCCGCAGGGCCGCGGTGGCCCCGAGCGTCAGGCCACCGACGGTGGGGTCGATCGCCGCCGCGCCCAGACTACGCAACGGACCGTCTCCCGCGCCGACGACGACCGGTGTGCCGGAGGGCAGGCCGACCGCGCGCCCGGCCGCCGGCGACAACCGCAACACCGCCGTCGTGGGCAGCACCGGGGGAAGCTGACTCTCGGACACCCCGGCAAGATCGAGTACGGCGGGACTCCACAGCCGACGGTGCACGTCGAACATCCCGGTGCCGGACGCCGAGGACAACTCGGTCACCAACATCCCGGTGAGCCGATGGACCACGTAGTCCTTGAGGCCGATCCACCACCGTGTCGCCGTGCAGAGGTACGGCTCATGGCGGGCGAACCACAGGAGCTTGCAGAGCGGGTTCATCGGGTGCACGGGTGTGCCCGTCAACCGGTGCAGCTCCCGGCTCTGGCCGGACGACCGCAACTCACGGGCCGCCTCCGACGACCGCGCGTCGCGCCGGGTCAGCAGCGGCGTCACCGGCGCCATGGCCGCGTCCAGCCCGATCAGCCCGTACCTGGCGGAGCTCAGCGCGACGGCGACCACCTCCGCCCCGGCGGTGCCGGCCACACACGCGGACATCGCCGCCACTGTGGCCGCCATCAGCACGTCCGGCTCCTGCACCTGCCAGCCGGGCATCGGCTCAAGCAGTGGGTACTCCCGCGTCGCGACGTGTCGTGCGGTGCCGTCCAACGCGAACGCGACAGCCCGCACGGCAGTGGTGCCCACGTCGACTCCGACGATCACCCGACGCTCCGGCCCCATCCGCACATGGTCGAGCGGTGTTCGGCGGGCCGGCAAGCGGTTGCGCGCAGTTGTCGTCACGGCTGCGCGTAGCCGACCCGTTTGCCTGGAAGATCAGGCATCACCGACGTGCGGGGTGACAGGATTGTCGGCATGCCAGCTCGCGCACTCAGCTTTGGGATGGTGGCCCAACGATACGAGCGGCACCGACCGGGCTACCCCGCCGAGCTTGTCGACCTGGTGCTGACGTACGCGGGTCGGCCCATTCGATCGGCGCTGGAGATCGGCGCCGGCACCGGCAAGGCGACCCGGCTGTTCACCGGAGCGGGCGTCACGGTCACCGCGACCGAGCCGGACGGGGCCATGCTCGCCGAGCTGCGCAGGCACGTGCCAGCAGGCGTCCGGACCGTGCGGGCCGCATTCGAGGACCTGCGGCCGGGCGCGAGGTACCACCTGGTCTACGCGGCAGCGGCACTGCACTGGACGAAACCGGAGGGGCGATGGTCACGGGTGGCCGCGCTGCTGGAACCCGGCGGAGTGTTCGCCTCGTTCGGTGGACCGACCCAGCTGGTTGACCCGGCGGTGGCGGACGCTGTCCGCGTCGCCCGGGCACCCTTCCTGGACAGCGACGAGATTCCCTCTCCCGATGGCACACCCCCGGGACAGGCCATGCAGTGGCCGGGCACCGAGCTTCAACGGGCCGAGTGGTTCACCGATGTGCAGCAGACCGTGATCGAGCGTCGGCTGACGATGAGTGCACGCGACTACGTCGGGCATCTGTCGACGATCTCGGCGTATCTCGAGCTGCCGACCTCGAAGCAGGAGCAGGTCTTCGCCCAGATCGAACAGGTCCTGCCCGAGACGGTCGAGCTTTCCGCCGACGTCATCGTGCATCTCGCGCGTCGACGCCCCGAGCACTAGCCCCCGAGGGCGCTCAGACCAGAAACTGCTCCCGCATCCGCGCGCCCAGGTTGATCCCGCCCACCGCCCGTGGGCCGGACGGGTCGTGCACGGCGACGGTGTTGTTGCGACGCATCAGCTCACGGACCGCGGGCGGCAGTCGCGGCGGGTCGTCCATGGCCGCGAGGACCTGCCCGGCACTGACGATCAGTCGATCGGCCAGGGTGGCGGCGTCGGTGTCCACCCGCACCCGGCCGTACTCCCAACCGGAGGTGGTCAGGTCGAGCACCTCGAACACGCGGGTCACCAGCGGGTTCGGGTCGGTCACCCGGTCGAGCCGGGGAGCCCGGTTGCCGACCACGGTGACGGCGGCGGCCACCTGCGCGTACGGGTGGAAGCCGCACGGCAACGCGAACAGCGGCCAGCGCAGGGCCGGGCCCGCCTCCTTCCACAGCGGCCGGTAGTTACGGCGGTGCACCAGCAGTCGCCGGCCCGTCCGTCGGTGGATCTCCTGGGCCTGGGCCTGAAGGTCCACGTGGGCCTCATCGGCGACCTGACTCACGATCCGGGTCGCCACCACCAGGCCGTCGTCACTGTCGAGCGAACCGGTGAGCGCCTCGACCTGTTCGTTGAACCGGATCCGCGCGTGGGGGCCGTACCGGGACTGGACGTCGTGCAGCAGCGCCTGCTGGCGTCCCGGGTCGAGCTGGACCTTCCTACCGCCCAGCAATCGACGGAGCCAACGCATGTCGCCTCGATTCAGCAGAGCCGTCGCGGACGGCGGCAATGCTAGTGCGTCGACCCTCCCTCATGTTCCCAAGGGGGGTTGATCGACTCCTGCCTCGGAGACGGCGATCACCGCCGACGCGGCGTGATCAGCCCCGACTCGTACGCCCACACGACCAGCTGCGCCCGGTCGCGGCAGTGCAGCTTCGTCATGGCCCGGTTGACGTGTGTCTTGGCGGTCAGCGGGCTGATCACCATGCGCGCGGCGATTTCGTCGTTGGTCAGCCCACGGGCGACCAGCTCGACGATCTCCTGCTCCCGGGCGGTCAGCACGTCGCGTCCGGCCGTCGGCACGGCCGGCGGTGGACCGGCCACGAACTCGCTGATCAGTGTGCGGGTGACGGTCGGCGCGAGCAGCGCGTCACCGCGTGCGACGACGGTGACGGCGTGCAGCAGGTCGGCGGGGTCGGCGTCCTTCAGGAGAAAGCCGCTGGCGCCCGCGCGGAGGGCGGCGAACACATAGGAGTCGAGCCCGTAGTTGGTGAGGATGAGCACGCGGACCGCGGCGAGGTCGGGATCGGCGGCGATGCGCCGGGTGGCCTCGATGCCGTCGAGGCCCGGCATCTGCACGTCCATCAGCACGACGTCCGGGCGCAGACACCGCGACAGGTGGACGGCCGAGGTGCCGTCGGTCGCCTCGCCGACGACCTCCAGGTGGTCCTCGGCGTCGAGCAGTGCCCGGAAGCCGGCTCGCATCAGCGCCTGGTCGTCGGCGAGCAGCACCCGGATCATCCCGGCTCCTTCCCGCTGCGGGAGGTCATCGCGGGCCGTCCAGCGGGAAGGTGGCCCGTACGGTGAACCCGTGGTCGTCGTGCGCGGCGGTCCGCAGCGTGCCGCCCAGGGCGCTGACCCGCTCCCGCATGCCGCGTAGGCCCACGCCCGGGGTCAGCGGCTCAGCCGGCGACGCCTGACCGTCGTCGGTGACCGCGACGGTCAGCCCCGCCGGGGCGTACTCCACCTGGATGTGCGCTGTCGCGGGCCCGGCGTGGCGGGCCACGTTGGTGAGGGCCTCCTGGATGACCCGGTACCCGGCCTGGTCGACCTCGTCGGGCAGGTCCCCGCGCTGGCCGGTGACGGTCACCTGCACCGGCACGCCGACCGCCCGGGTCCGCTCGGCCAGCTCGTCCACCCGGGCCAGCCCGACCCGATCGCCGTCGGTCGGCGCCCGGAGGACGTCGAGGGTCGTACGGAGTTCCCGCATCGCGGCGCCGCTGGCCTCCTGGATCGCCAGCAGCGTGGCCGACGGCTCCTCGCCGTGTTTGCGGGCCAGGTGCACGGCGATCCCGGCCTGCACCTTGATCACCGAGATGCTGTGGGTCAGGGAGTCGTGCAGGTCGCGGGCGATGCGCAGGCGCTCCTCCCCGGCGCGCCGCAACGCCATCTCCTCGCGGGTGCGTTCGGCCTCGATCGCCCGCTGCTCGACCTGCTCCAGGTACGCCCGGCGCTGCCGCGCGACGAGCCCGGCGACGTTGGCCGCCACGAACCAGCCGAGCAGCAGGGCCGTCCGCTCGGCGACCAGTTGGCCTGGTCGGCCGGCCGGCGCCATCGAGATGTCGCGGGCCAGGAAGCTACCGAGGAAGGCGAGGCTGGCCACCGCGGCGGCCGACCGGTGTCCCTGCCAGGCGCTCACGTAGACCGCGCAGAGGACGGGGAACGCGGCGGACACCCCGGGGTGCACCCGGACGTGAACGGCCAGCATGGCGACGGTGACCACGCCCAGCGCCACCACCGGGTAGCGCCGGCACGCCGCCAGGGCCACCACAGTGGCGAGGACCAGGGCGACGTCGAGCACCTCGACCGGCGCGGCGTCCGGGGTGAGCACGGCGTTGCCGAGCAGGAGGACGCCGAGGGCGAGACCGCCGAGGGCGTACGGGAGGTCGCGGCGCATGGTCGCACTGTAGAACGGCCGTCGTCGGTGGAGCATCCCGCGCGCGTGGTACCTGCGGCGTACCACGGACGCGGTATGAGCGGCGGGGCAAGTGTCTGCGGCGGCACGACGTTTTCCCGGCCCGCCGGAACAAGCATCGAGCCCATGACATACCGCTTCTTCACTCCCACGCCGACGAGGGCGGCCACCGGCCATACCGCGGCCGTCTACCAACAGATGCGCGACGACTTTCTCGGGCCGTTGCCGACCTTCCAGGCGCTCTCGGCCGTGCCGGAGGTGCTGGCCGCGACCTGGGCGCTGATGCGGGAGGCGCTGCTCGCCGGCGACGCGCCCCGGGTCGAGCGCGAACTCGTCGCGGCAGCGGTGTCCCGGGCCAACCACTGTCAGTTCTGCGTCGACGCCCACGTGCTGCTGCTGCACGCGCTGGGCGCACCGAAGCTGGCCGAGGCCGTCGCCCGAGGCGAGACGCCCACCGAGCCGAGGCACGCCCAGCTCGTCGGCTGGGCGCAGGCGAGCCGCAGCCCCAGAGCCGCCGACTGGACCAGCACCCACGGCCCGGAGATCACCGGCACCCTGCTCGCCTTCCACTTCATCAACCGGGTCGTCTCCGCGTTGCTCGACCCCGACCTGCTCCCCGGCGGCCTGCAACGCTCCCCACTGGTGCGCTCGGTCGGGGGCCGGCTCTACGCCAAGGCGGCCCGGGAGTCGAAGGAGCCCGGCCGAAGCCTCCCGCTCCTCGACGCCGACCCGACGGCATCACCTCCCGCCTGGGCGGGGGACAGCCCGGTGGGCATCGCCTACGCGTCACTGCGGGACGCCGCCGCCCGGGGTGGGGACCTGCTGCTGGGCGACGTGGCGCGCCAGACCGTCACGGCCACCGTGCGCTGGGAGGACGGGCGGTTCCCGGCCCGGCCCGCGGACTGGGCCGTCGACCTGGTGCGGGACGTGCCGGGCACGGACCGCATCGGGACGCGGATCGCGTTGCTGGCGGCGTTCGCGCCCAGCGCGATCAGCCCGGGCGACGTCGCTCTCTGGCGGCTCTCCCACCCCGCCGACGCCGACCTCGTGCGGTTGGTCGCGTACGGGGCGATCACGGCCACCGATCACGTCGCCCGGGCCCTCGCCTCGGCGCGCCTCTAGGAGGTAACCCATGCGCAAGGCTCTCGTCATCGTCAGCGCCGTACTGCTCGTCGCGTTCGCCGTGCAGTTCGTCCTCGCCGCCGTGGGCGGGTTCACCAGACCCGCCGGCGACGACGCGTACGCGCTGCACAGCGTCAACGGCATGGCGGTCATCCCGATTCTCACAGTGCTCACCGCAGTGTTCGCCGCGCTGGCGAAGGCGCCGGGAAAGATCGTCGGCCTGGCGATCCTGCCGATCGGCCTCGTCGTCCTCCAGCCGCTCATCGCCATGCTGGCCGAGGCGTCCACCGACGCGTCGGGTGTCAGCACCCCGCTCGGCCTGACCATCGGTGGGTTGCACGCGCTCAACGGAATCATCGCGGTGCACGTCGTGGTCGGCGTCCATCGGGCGGCGCGACAGCTGGCCGCCCCGGTTCCCGCCGGCGCGGCCCGGCTGGTCACGCGGGAAGGAGAGCCGGCGTGACCACCGGGTCGCTGCTCGTGGCCGACCTCGTGATCGCGGTCCTCGCGGCCGCCGCCTGGCTGGGCGGTGGCGCCGCGTCCGCCGCCCGCCGCCGCCCGCTCGCGCTGGGACTGGCGGCCGTCGCCCTGCTCGCCACGCTCGCCCGCGCGATCACGATCACCGCCCTCGCCCGCGCCGGCTGGTGGTTCGCCGCGGAGAAGGTCCTCATCGCGGCCCCACTGTCGCTCGCGGCGCTGGGCGTCGCCGGTCCGCGGTTGCTGCGGGCCCCGGGCGACATCCGGGCCGTCGCGGTTCCGCTGCTCTTCGCCGGGTACGCCACGAGCAGCGCCCTGCTCGTGACGATCCTGCAGGGCTATCCGGCGTCGGCCGGCGCGGGGCTGCTCGCAGTCGCCGGAGTCGCGGCGGCCACGGTGATCTCGGGACGTGCGCTCGGTGCGCGCCCGTCCCGGACGGTGTCCCGAGCGGCCCTCGTGGTGGCGGTCGCGGCGCTGCTGACCGGAACCGGGCTGACCGTCGCCCCGGGTGCCGCGCCCGCCGTACCGCATGATCATGGTCTCCCGGCGGCCCGGATCGCCGACGAACCCACCCGGCGGTTCACACTGACCGCCGCAACCGCCACGGTGGACGCGGGCGGCCGGAACGTCGCGGCGTGGGCGTTCAACGGGCAGGTCCCCGGACCGGAACTGACCGCCACCGTCGGCGACGTGGTGGAGGTGACGCTGCGCAACCGGGACATCGGGCGCGGCGTCACAGTGCACTGGCACGGGTACGACGTGCCGAACGATCAGGACGGGGTACCCGGGGTGACGCAGGCGGCGGTGCGGCCCGGGCAGGAGTTCGTCTACCGGTTCCGCGCCGACCAGGCCGGAACGTACTGGTACCACACGCATTCGGCCTCCGACGTCGGCGTGCGGATGGGTCTCTACGGCGTGCTGGTGGTGCGACCGGGCCCGGTGACCGGCCTCGACGTCGCAGTGCCGGTGCACACCCTGGCGGGCCGTCCGTTGCCCGCGCCGAAGGTGGAGAAGGTCGAGGCCGGCCTGCCGGTGCGGTTGCGGCTGATCAACACCGACAGCACGACGCACCGGTACGCTCTGGCCGGGACCGCGTTCCGGGTGGCCGCGATCGACGGCGTCGACCTGCGCGGCCCGACGCCGCTGGTGGACACCGCAGTGCTGATCCCGGCCGGGGGCCGCTACGACCTGGTCTTCGACGCGCCGGCGACCCCGGTGGCGCTGTTCGTCGACGGGCGGGCGGTCTACTCGACCGGCCCGGTGTCGACGGCTACCGGCGCCTGGCCGGTACTCGATCCGCTCGGCTACGGCGCGACCGCTGCGGTGCCCTGGTCCCGGTTCGACAAGACGTTCACGCTCGTCCTCGATCGCGGCCTCGACCTGCGCGGACTGCTACCGCGGTACGCCCACACCGTCAACGGCAAGGCTGATCCCGACATCCCACCGCAGGTCGTACGCCGGGGTGACGTCGTACGGTTCACCATCGTCAACCGGTCGCAGATCGTGCACCCGTGGCACCTGCACGGCCACCACGTCCTGGTGCTGGCCCGCGATGGCGAGCTGGCGGCCGGAAGCCCGCTGTGGCTGGATTCGTTCGACGTCCGTCCGGGCGAGGTGTGGGAGGTGGCGTTCCGGGCCGACAACCCGGGAATGTGGGCCAACCACTGCCACAACCTGGCGCACGCCGATGCCGGGATGACGCTGCATCTCATGTACTCGTGATCGCGGAGGCCTGTAGTTTTCTGTCATGACTGAGGACACCTTCCGTTCGGTGGCGATCGAGCGCACCAGCCTGGGCAACTACGTCGTGCGGAACTCCCGTGGTGGGTCGGTGTCGTTGGGCACGGGCGAGGACGACAGTTTCACGCCGGTGGAGTTGCTGCTGGCCGCCATCGGCGGCTGCACCGCAGTGGACGTGGACCACATCACCAGTCGTCGTGCCGAGCCGACCGAGTTCGCCGTCGCCGTCACCGGTGACAAGATCCGGGACGAGGCCGGCGGAAACCGGATGCAGAACCTGCGGGTCGAGTTCACCGTGACGTTCCCGGAGGGCGCGGAGGGCGACGCGGCCCGTGCGGCGCTGCCCCGGTCGTTGCAGCAGTCGCACGATCGGTTGTGCACGGTCTCCCGTACCGTCGAGCTCGGCACTCCCGTCGCGATCGCCGAGGGCCCCGGGCCCGCCGGAGACTGATCGGCGCTGAGCACGGCTACTCAGGCCCGTGCGGTTCGTTCATGTGAGGGTGACGGCATGCGTCGACTACTGGTGCCACTGCTGATCGTCCTCACCGTGGTGGCGGCGTGCGCCGACCCGAACGCCCAGCCGGGTCGCTCGGACCCGACGGTCGCGGAGCCGGCACCCACCGAACTGCTCGCCGACGGCAGCGTGCCCTGGGCCGACCTGAAGATCACCGGCGAGGACCTCAACGGCCGCCCCGCCGCGCCGAGAACGCCGGCCGCCGGCAGCGAACCGTGCCGGGCGGAGCAGCTGACCGGCCGCCTGACCACCTGGACGCGGCCCGGCACCGGTGGTGAGACGCCTCGGGGTTTCGACGCCGCCATCGGCAAGCTCATCGGCGAAGTGGACGTGCGGAACTCGTCGACTGTCGAGTGCACGCTGCAGGGCGAGGTGCCCACGACCATGCTCGCCGGTGGCCGTGAGATCCCGATGCTCTACACCCACGGCATCGACGAGGAGGGCCGCACCCGGGTGGTCGCCGTGCCGGCCGGCGGCCACGCCAGCCTGCGCCTGGACTGGTCCGGGCCGTTCTGTCAGCCCGTGAAGGGGTCGTTGGAGCTCGCGATCGAGCTGCCGCACGATGGCGGCAGGTTGCGCGCACCTGTCACCGCCGACGAGCGCCCGGGCTGTCCGCAGGGGGAGGGGGTCCATCCCCGCGCGCGGGGGACGCTGTCCGCGAGTGGGTTCACCGAGCCGGTGGCGGTGTCGAAGCCCCCGTCCTCGCCGCTCGAAAAGCTCACCGTCGCCGTCCAGGGGCCGGCGACGGCCGTCGCCGGGTCGCGGCTCACCTACCGGGTGACGCTGGGCAACCCGACCGACGGCCCTCTCGCGCTGGACCCCTGCCCGGGCTACCTGATGGAACGGTTCTCTCTCGGCGACGCGACGAACGACGCGGTGAACTCGGCCCAGCTGTACCGGCTGAACTGCCGCGCGCTCCCGCAGATCCCCGCCGGCGGCAGTGCCGTCTTCGAAATGGTCGCCGAGGTGCCGGCCTCGATGCGGGCCGGGCGTGAGCTGAGCGTGACGTGGAAGTTGTATCTGCCGCACTACGTGCAGCGGGCCAACCAGTTCGGTGTCCTCACCCTCACCGTCGTCTGAGGAAGGTGCCTGCCGGGTCAGCCGCAGCGGCGAAGTCGACGTAAGCGAGAACGAGGGATAGATGCTGTTGAGGGTATGGGAGCGCTCCCGTAACATACCTGACGCGGCCTGTTAACGCTCACAACCGGTCACCGCACAATGACCACCACCAATGCATGGGCCGCCGTCCCGCGAGGAGGGTGCTACATGACCAGATCCAGAGCCACCAATGTTGGTCTGGTTGCGGCCGGCGTCGGCTTACTGCTGTCGTCGACAGTTGTCGCGGCGCTGCCAGCTGGTGCCGCGGCTGAGGGTTGTTCGGTGAACTACGCAGTGTCGTCGCAGTGGCAGGGCGGCTTCGGCGCCAACGTGGCGATCACGAACCTGGGTGATCCGTTGAGCAGTTGGACGTTGACCTGGTCGTACGGCGCCGGGCAGACGGTGACGCAGGCCTGGAACACGTCGCTGACGCAGAGCGGGTCGGCGGTGACGGCGAAGAACGTGAGCTACAACGGTGCGGTCCCGACCAACGGCACGGTGTCGTTCGGGTTCAACGGGTCCTGGACGGGCAGCAACCCAGCACCGGCGAGCTTCGCCCTGAACGGTGTCACCTGCACCGGTGGCACGACGCCGACCGACCCGCCGACCGACCCGCCGACCGATCCGCCGACGGACCCACCGACGGACCCACCGACCGATCCGCCGACGTGCAACCTTCCGTCGACGTACCGGTGGTCCTCCACCGGGGTGTTGGCGACCCCGAGGTCGGGCTGGGTGTCACTCAAGGACTTCACCGTCGCCCCCTACAACGGCCAGCAACTCGTCTACGCCACCACCCACGACAACGGCACCCGGTGGGGCTCGATGAACTTCGGCCTCTTCACGAACTACTCGCAGATGGCCTCGGCCAGCCAGAACGCGATGAACAACGCTACCGTCGCGCCGTCACTGTTCTACTTCGCGCCGAAGAACATCTGGGTGCTCGCCTACCAGTGGGGTGGGCCCGCGTTCTCCTACCGGACCTCGACCAACCCCACCAATCCGAACGGCTGGTCGGCGGCGCAGACCCTGTTCAGCGGAAGCATCACCGGTTCGGGCACCGGTCCGATCGACCAGGCGGTCATCGGTGACGACCAGAACATGTACCTGTTCTTCGCCGGTGACAACGGCAAGATCTACCGGGCCAGCATGCCGATCGGGAACTTCCCCGGCAGCTTCGGCTCCAACTACACGACCATCATGAGCGACACCACGAACAACCTCTTCGAGGCCGTTCAGGTCTACAAGCTCCAGGGCCAGACCCGTTATCTCATGATCGTCGAGGCGATCGGTTCGCAGGGCCGCTACTTCCGCTCGTTCACGGCCACCAGCCTCGGCGGCTCGTGGACGCCGCAGGCCACCAGCGAGAGCAACCCGTTCGCCGGCAAGGCCAACAGCGGCGCCACCTGGACCAACGACATCAGTCACGGCGAACTGCTGCGCACCAACGCCGACCAGACGATGACCGTCAACCCCTGCAACCTGCAACTGCTCTACCAGGGCCGTTCCCCCAGCTCCGGCGGCGACTACGGCCTCCTGCCGTACCGGCCGGGCCTGCT
Source organism: Micromonospora saelicesensis (assembly GCF_900091575.1). GTDB lineage: Bacteria > Actinomycetota > Actinomycetes > Mycobacteriales > Micromonosporaceae > Micromonospora > Micromonospora saelicesensis. The sequence goes on along the minus strand of NZ_FMCR01000007.1, from coordinate 269,942 downwards.
GACCCTGCAGCGCCCGGTCTGATCACGCTCGACTGACCCCGACGGGCGGGCTCGGCGTCACGCCGAGCCCGCCCGCACCACTCGGGTTCATGGAAGTCGCGGTATCCCGGTCGTCCTGACGCCGCGACTTTCTTGAACGCGAGTCGATCAAGCAACGGCAGCGCTGAGGCCGCCGGCGGCGTCCGTGTAAGGATGTCGTGTGAGCTGTGAGTCAACAATTTCGTCGGCGGTCGATCCAATCGCCTCCCCTCTCGTGCTGGAAGGGGAGGGGATTGTGCTGCGGGACTGGCTCGACGCCGATCTGCCGCACATGCCGGGCCTCTTCGACGCGCCGGACATCGCCGCGAACACCGATATTCCCTCTCCATTCGACGCGGACGCCTTTCTGGTCAGAATCCGGCGGCGCCGCGCCCAGGACATTGTCGACCTGGCCGTGACGCGCGACGACGGGGAGCCGCGTGGCCTCGTCGCACTGCACGTGGCGAGCGGGGTGCTGGGGTACGCCATCGGCCCCGCGCACCGCGGCCGAGGCCTGGCGTCGCGTTCTCTGCGGTTGATGACGACCTTCTGCCACGAAGAACTTGGCTTCACCCGGCTGCGGCTGAGCATCGTGCAGGGCAATGTGCCCTCGCAGCGGGTCGCTGAGTCCGCCGGATACGTCCGGAGCGACGATGACGTCGTCGAGAGGACGAATGGGTTGGGGCAGCCAAAGCTGCTCGAAACGTGGCATTGGATCGCTCCCGTGACGTCTGGCTGACAATCACGGGATACGACACGCACCATTCGGGGCGGCCTGAGGCTGACGAGTTTGGGACGATGCGCCGGTCGACCTACCGACATCACCCGACTCGAAGGGATCCCTCGCGATGGCAAAGGTCATCTCCACGCTGTTCATCTCGGCCGACGGTGTGGCCGAGATCGACCCTGACTGGCACTTCCCGTACTTCGACGAGAACATGGGCCGCGCAGTCACCGAGGACTATGACGCCGCCGATGTGCTGCTCATCGGCCGCGAGACGTACGACAGCTTCGCCGGGGCCTGGCCCGAGCGGGAGGCCGCGGGTGGCGACGACGCGCCGTTCGCCAAGCAACTCGGCGACATGCGCAAGGTCGTCGCGTCGCGCCAGCCGCTGGAGTTCTCCTGGCGCAACTCGGAGCTGATCAACGGGGACCTCCTCGACGCCGTCACCGCGCTCAAGGCCGATGCCGGCGTCCGGGGAGTCCTCATCCCCGGGTCGATCTCCGTGGTGCAGCAACTGCTCGCCGCCGGCCTGGTCGACGAGCTGCGTCTGCTCGTGCATCCGGTGGCCGCGCGCAAGGGCCGCAAGCTGTTCGACGATGGCGACGTGGCGTACCACCTGCGACTGGTGACTTCGGAGGCGTTCCCGACCGGCGTCCTCCGCGTGATCTACGCGCCGGGCACGGCACCGACTCCGGTCGGCTACGACGAAATCAAGGACCAGGTGCCAGCCGGAAACTAGACGCGCTTCGGGACGGCCGCTGCGCCGGCCGCTCCCGGATCCGGGTCACCGGCGCCCGGTGGTACGCACCACCGAATTGACCACCACCGATTCATCCCACACTTCGGACCGGCATTTAGTGAGGTCCATCGATATTGACGGTGGGCGTCGACGGCGACAGGATCTCGGGCACCACCACCCCTGATCCCTCCTGGGAGGCGCCATGACCCGTCCCCGCCTGCCCCGCCTGCGGGCAGCCACCCGGTTGGCCGCACTCGCGCTGGCCACCGCCGGCGTGCTGCTCACCGTCGCCACCCCCGCCAGCGCCGCTGTGCCCACCGGCCGTTACGTCGCGCTGGGCGACTCGTACACCGCAGGTCCTCTGATCCCCACCCAGGTCGACCTCAACTGTCTGCGGTCCAACCGGAACTACCCGTCGCTGGTGGCGGCGTCCGCCGGCTCGTCGTCGTTCGCCGACGTGAGCTGCTCCGGCGCCACCACGGAGGACATCCTCTACGGCGGTAGTGGCCAACTGGGCATCACGTTGCCGCCGCAGCTCAACGCGGTCACGTCGAACACGTCGCTGGTGACGGTGCAGATCGGCGGCAACGACATCGGTTTCTCCGGCATCATCGGCGACTGCGCGGAGGCGAGCGTCAGCAGCCCGCTCGGATCCCCGTGCAAGAACCGGTACACCGCCGGAGGTGTCGACCAGTTGCAGGCGAGGATCGTCGCCGCCACGCCGAAGATCACCGCTGTGCTCCAGGCGGTCCGGCAGGCCGCACCGGGCGCGCGGGTCGTGGTGCTCGGCTATCCGGCGATCCTGCCGGACAGCGGTTACGGCTGCTGGCCGGTCGTTCCGATCGCCTACCAGGACGTGCCGTACCTGCGTGGTGTCGAGAAGTCGCTCAACGCGATGCTGGCCAGCGTCGCGAGCGCCAACGGCGCCACCTACGCCGATGTCTACACCCCGTCGATCGGCCGCGACGCGTGCAAGGGCAGCGGCACCCGGTGGGTCGAGGGTCTGGTGCCGCAGAACTCGGCCGCGCCGTTCCACCCCAACGCCCGAGGTGAGCAGGGCATGGCCACCGCCCTGATTGCCAGGCTGAACAGCTGACCGAGCCGTGAACGGCCGAGCCCGCCCCGCCGGCAGCGGCGGGGCGGGTCACTCCTGCGATGCGCCGTGGCGGTGCCCAGACTCGCTGTGCTTGAGATCGAGGAGTCCGGGGTACCGAAAGCTATGCCGAATGTAGGGCAAGTCATCGGAGACCGTTACCGCCTGGTCGAAAGCATCGCCAGCGGCGGAATGGGTGACGTGTGGCGGGCGGTCGACGAAACCCTCGACCGCTGCGTGGCGGTCAAGATGCTGCAACCTCGGTTGGCCACCGACGGCGGCTTCGGTGAGCGCTTCCGGCGCGAGGCGCGGGCCATGGCAGCCCTGCGTCACCCAGGTGTCGCTCAGGTCTACGACTACGGTGAGGTGTCTCGGTCCGGAGCGCCGGTCCTCGCCTACATCGTGATGGAATGCGTGCAGGGGCAGCCCTTGTCGGAGCGGATCGCCGAGGTCGGCCGGCTGGACGTGGCCGAGACGATGTCGATCGCCGCGCAGGCCGCCCGTGCCCTGCAGGCCGCGCATGACGCCGGTGTCGTCCACCGTGACGTCAAACCCAGCAATCTGATCATCGAGCCGGACGGACACGTCGTACTCGTCGATTTCGGTGTTGCGGTGACGCGGGAAGCGACGAGCCTGACCGCAGCGAACCAGATCGTCGGCACCGCCCTGTACATGGCACCCGAGCAGGTCGCGAAGAACGAGACCACACCGGCGATCGACATCTACGCGCTGGGGGCTGTCGTCTACCACTGCCTCGCCGGTCGACCGCCGCACCAGGGCGACAATGCCGTCGCGGTGGCGCTGCGGCATCTCGAAGAGGAACCGTCGCCGCTGCCCGAGGACATTCCGGCGGAGGTCCGGCGTGTGGTCGCCACCGCGATGGCCAAGGAGCCCGCAGACCGCTTTCCGACGGCAGCGGCCATGGCCGGGGCGGCGCAGGCACTCGCGGCCCCGTCCGACCACCTGCTGGCCACCGCGACCGGGGCGACCGAGATCGGGGTGCGGACCGAGGTCACGGGTGCCCGGCGGTCGGCCCCGGGCGGCACGGTGAGCCGGGCCGTCACTCCTGGGCCCAGAGCGCTCGCGGTGCTTCTCGGATCCCTGGCCGCCGCGGCTGCCGTCCTGGTGCTCGCCGATCCCATCGGGATCATGCCCGGCCCGACCGGGCGCCCGTCGACGCCTCCCGTGGTGCCACCCGCGGTGTCGCCAACGGTGCCGCCGCAGCGGGAACCAGGCCCCGGCGTCGGCGGCGGTGAACCAGCCACCCGCAGTTCCGCGGGCCTGCCGGTCCGAGCGTCCGGCTCCCCGACCCCGACGCCCACCCGAGCCGAGGGGACGGTGGATCCGTCGACGCCGTCCGGCGGGAGCACTGGGGATGCGCCCGATCCCACCGCGTCCGAGAGCGCTCCTGCGGAGCCGACGGAGGCCCCGACAGCAGCCCCGACGGGCGGAACGACAGCGCAACCGACTGAGGAGACGACGGAGGACCCGGCGGCGGACTCAACGTCGGAACCGACGGCGGAGGAATCGACGGCGGAGGAATCGACGGCCGGAGGAGAGACCGCGGTGCCGCAGGCGTAGCGGACGGCGGCGGCGACCCCGGTCTTGTGACTGGGCCGGGCCGCAAGATCCGCCCTTTGCTCTGCACCTGCGGAAGCGCCATCCAGCTGTAGGCCGGTGGTGCCTCGGCGGGTGCAGAGCAAAGGGCACGTCGAGCGGGGTCGGCCCGAGGCCGTCATGGACGCCGAGACGGACGGCGGTTGCCTGCGCAACGCAGACTGGCGTGACGACCGAGGCCGCCACGCCAGTGGTGCGATGTCAGGAACTGATCGGCGTCAACTGGTGCGACAGGTGATCGTCGGCCAGTTCCAGTTGCCGTTGGCCATGATCGTTACGCCGAAGTTGTTGCCGTTGCCGTTCGGCGTCGCGGTGACGGTGCCGCTGTTGCCGTTGACGGCGGCGTTCCAGCTGTTCTGAATGCTCTGGCCGCCACCGAGGCCGAGGCTGACGACCCAGTTGTTGGTGCCGCTGACAGCGACGTTGAGGTTGAACCGGTCACCCCACTGCTGGCCGGCGGAGAGCGTCGCGTTGCAGTTTCCGGTCCCCGGGTTGCCGGTGGGAGGCGGGGTGGTCGGGTTGCCACCGCCGCTGCCCTCCCGGACGGTGATGTCGGAGCTTCCGCTGCTCTGGTAACCCTCGGTGGCCATGACCTGGTAGCTGTGGTTGGTGCCGAGGTTCAGACCGGCCCGGGCCCAGGCGTCGAAGTGATTGGCGGTGGTGATGGTGCCACTCGAGCGCTTCTGCTGGCGGACGCTCCAGAACTGGTAGAACGTCTGGTTGCCGTCGATCGACGGGGCGTTGACCCGCTGGCTGCGGAGGATGTCGTAGGTGCCGCCGTCAGTGGTGACCGTGCCCATCCGGGTGGCGCCGCTGCTCGGGTTGTAGCTGCCGAAGTTCTCCACCACGTAGTACTCGATGAGCGGGTTGCGCGTCCATCCGTACAGGGCGAGGTAGGTGTTGTTGTTACCCGGGTTGTAGCTGCCCGAGTAGGTGACCGTCCGACGGTTGCCGGTGGCCCAACCCTTGCCGCCGACCCAGTTGTTGGTGCTCCTGTCCCAACTGCTGGTGTATCGGCCGTCGGCGCGCAGCGTCATGCTGGCGTTGCCGCTGTCCTTCCAGAACGAGAAGTAGTACCCGTTGTGCGTGCCGGTGAGGTTCGACGTGAGGGTCCGGTCGGCCTCGGCGTACGCGTTGGTGGCCGTCATCGTGCCGGCGACGGCCACGACGGCGGCGCATGCGGCGCCCATGAGCAACCGGATGCGGCCGCGGCCTCTCGGTTTGGTGTGGCTGGTGTCGGTCATGGAACTGTTGCCTCCTCTGACGGCTGGCGGGGGCCAGCGGCGCGGTACGCCTCGGCAGGCTGCCGGTGGTCGGGTGACAGCCACGGCGTCGTACCGCTCGGTGGTGGTGGGCCGGTCGTCCTGCACGACGACCGGAGAAGGGGGTCGTGGTGGCTGGTGCTGACGACAATCGAGCGCCGTCGATGGCGACCGTATTAACCCAGCCGTCGACTTGTCAACAATTTCCGGAAACAGCGTGGCAACACCGCCGTCATCGCCGGAGCGGCATCCATCCAGGTCAGTAGTCGATCAGAGTCCGGGGCGGTCACTGCGGCGTCGCAACAGCCGAACATCGGTCGGGGTGGGGGGTGCCGGAAGTTCCGGAGACTTTCCGGACCAGGTGTCCGGCCGTGGCCAGTGGCACGGGCAGACGCTCCCGTTGCCCGAGCGGTCAGCGACGCCGCAGGGCGTTGAGCCGGGCGGCCTGGCGGGTCAGATGGTCGCGTTCGGCGAGGTTGGGGGCCTGCTGGGCGGCCTCGGCGTACAGCCGCGCCGCCGTTGCCGGATCGCCGTCGCGCTCGTGGAGGTACGCCGCCACCGCCGTGTACCGGGGCAGCGCGTCGTCCACCGCCGCGAGCGCTGTCAGGCCGGCCCGGGGGCCGTCGGCCTCACCGACCGCCACCGCGCGGTTGAGTCGGACGACCGGGTTCGCGGTCAGGCGCGCGAGTTCGTCGTACCACTCCACGATCTGCACCCAGTCGGTCTCGGCGGCGGTCGGCGCGTCGGCGTGCAGCGCCGCGATGGCGGCCTGGGCCTGGAACTCGCCCAGTTGGTCGCGGGCCAGGGCCGCCTGCAGGATCTCGACACCCTCGGCGATGGACCGGGTGTCCCAGCGGCTGCGGTCCTGCTCGGCGAGCGGTACCAGGCTGCCGTCGGGCGCGGTCCGGGCGGCGCGCCGGGCGTGGTGCAACAGCATGAGGGCGAGCAGCCCCGCCACCTCGGGGTGGTCGATCGCGGCCGCGAGCTGCCGGGTGAGCCGGATGGCCTCGGCGGCGAGGTCCACGTCACCGGAGTAGCCCTCGTTGAAGACCAGGTAGAGGACGCGCAGCACGGTGGCGACGTCACCGGGTCGGTCGAAGCGCAGCCCGGAGACGGTGCGCTTGGCCCTGCTGATGCGCTGCGCCATGGTCGCCTCGGGCACCAGGTAGGCGTGGGCGATCTGCCGGGTGGTCAGCCCGCCGACGGCGCGCAGCGTGAGCGCGACCGCTGACGACGGCGTCAGCGACGGGTGGGCGCACAGGAAGTAGAGCTGGAGCGTGTCGTCCACCGTGGGAGCGGGCCCTGGCGCCGGCTCCTCGTCCACGAGATCCTCCCGCCGACGGCGAGCGGCGTCGGCCCGCGCCGCGTCGAGGAACCGTCGCCACGCCACAGTGGTCAGCCAGCCCTTCGGGTCACGCGGCGGGTCGGCCGGCCAGACCCGGACCGCCTCGACCAGGGCGTCCTGCACGGCGTCCTCGGCCGCCGCGAAGTCGATTCCGCGGCGGACGAGGATCCCGAGGACGCTTGGCGTGAGGCTCCGCAGCAGCGTCTCGTCCATCGGAGCCGTCACTCCGTGATGGTGGGGGGCTCGCTCAGGAACGGGCGCAGCTCCAGCCACTCGTGGATCGGCTTCCCGCCCGCCCCGGGAGCGGCCGACAGCTCACCGGCCAGATCGACGGCCCGGTCGTAGCTGTCGACGTCGATCACCATCCAGCCGGCGATGAGGTCCTTGGTCTCGGCGAAGGGGCCGTCGGTGACCGGCGGGCGGCCCTCGCCGTCGTACCGGACGAACGTCCCCTCCGGGGCGAGTGCCTGACCGTCGACGAACTCTCCGGTGCCCTCGAGCCGGGCCGCGAAGTCGCGCATGTACTGCATGTGGGCCGAGATCTCCGCCGGGGTCCACTGGTCCATCGGCACGTCGTTGACCGCGGCCGGGCCGCCCCGGTAGTGCTTGAGCAGCAGGTACTTCGCCATCGTGATGCTCCTCGGTGCTGGCTGTGACCCATCGTGGTCACGTTCACTCCGGGGACGAAGCCGGTCGGCACTTCTCGACATGGCTGTCCGATTTTTTTCCTCCCGCAGGTTAACCTCGGGTGAATCGTCCGCCGTCGGGGCACCTCGGGCGGCGCAAAACTTGATTCGTTCCAAAATAGTGAGCTAGTGTTCGTACCCGTGATGTCCGACTTCGAGGCGCAGCTGCGGGCCGTCTCGTTGCGCGTGACCCGGCCCCGGTTGGCGGTGCTCGCGGCGCTACGTGACCACCCGCACGCCGGCACCGACGCGGTGATCGCGCTGGTCCGCGCGGATCACCCCACGGTCTCCCACCAGGCCGTGTACGACGTGCTGCGCGTGCTCACCGATGCCGGCCTGGTGCGGCGCATCCAACCGGCCGGGGCGACCGCCCGCTACGAGTCCCGGGTCGCGGACAACCACCACCATGTCGTGTGCCGCTCCTGCGGCGCCATCGCCGACGTCGACTGCGCCGTCGGTCACGCTCCCTGTCTCACCGCCTCCGGCGACCACGGTTTCGTGGTCGACGAGGCGGAGGTCGTCTACTGGGGCAGCTGCCCCGACTGCGCGACCGAACGCACGCCCCAGAGATCCGCAAGCTCGGAAGGAAGTACATGAGCGACACCCAGGACAACGGCCCCGTCAGTGCGCAGGGCGTGGACCAGAAGGCAGCTGCCGGCTGCCCGGTCGCGCACGACTCGGTGACCGCGCACGGCAGCGAGAGTGAGAACCCGGCGATCGACTCGCCGACCCCGAAGACCGGCGGTCGTCCGCGCACCAACCGGGACTGGTGGCCCAACCAGCTCGACCTGTCGGTGCTGCACGCCCACTCGTCCAAGGGCAACCCGCTGGGCGAGAACTTCAGCTACGCCAGGGAGTTCGCGAAGCTCGACGTCGAGGCGCTCAAGCGCGACATCGTCGAGGTGCTCACCACCTCGCAGGACTGGTGGCCGGCCGACTTCGGCCACTACGGCGGCCTGATGATCCGGATGAGCTGGCACGCCGCCGGCACGTACCGCATCGAGGACGGCCGCGGCGGCGCCGGCGACGGTGGGCAGCGGTTCGCGCCGCTCAACAGCTGGCCGGACAACGCCAACCTGGACAAGGCCCGCCGGCTGCTCTGGCCGGTCAAGCAGAAGTACGGCCAGAAGATCTCCTGGGCCGACCTGCTCGTGCTCGCCGGCAACGTCGCCCTGGAGTCGATGGGCTTCAAGACCTTCGGCTTCGGCTTCGGCCGCGAGGACGTCTGGGAGCCCGAGGAGATCTTCTGGGGTCCGGAGGACACCTGGCTGGGCGACGAGCGCTACGCCTCCGAGAAGGAGATGGCGGCCGGCGTCGGCTCGACCGAGATGGGGCTGATCTACGTCAACCCGGAGGGCCCGCGCGGTAACGCGGACCCGGCCGCGGCGGCGCACTTCATCCGCGAGACCTTCGGCCGGATGGCGATGAACGACGAGGAGACCGTCGCCCTCATCGCCGGTGGTCACACCTTCGGTAAGACCCACGGTGCCGGCGTCGCCGACAACCACGTGGGTCCGGAGCCCGAGGGCGCCCCGCTGGAGGCGCAGGGCCTGGGTTGGCTGAGCACCCACGGCAGCGGCAAGGGCGCCGACACGATCACCAGTGGTCTCGAGGTGACGTGGACCGACGTGCCGACGCAGTGGAGCAACCGCTTCTTCGAGATCCTCTTCGGCTACGAGTGGGAGCTCACCACCAGCCCTGGCGGTGCGAAGCAGTGGGTCGCCAAGGACGCCGAGGCGATCATCCCGGATCCCTTCGACCCGGCGAAGAAGCACCGGCCGACGATGCTCACGACCGACCTGTCGCTGCGCGTCGACCCGGCGTACGAGAAGATCTCCCGCCGCTTCCTGGAGAACCCCGACCAGTTCGCGCTGGCCTTCGCCAAGGCGTGGTACAAGCTGCTGCACCGCGACATGGGCCCGATCGAGCGCTTCCTCGGGCCGTGGGTGGCCGAGCCGCAGCTCTGGCAGGACCCGGTGCCGGCCGTCGACCACGAGCTGGTGGGCGACGCCGACATCGCCGCACTCAAGGCGAAGGTCCTCCAGGCCGGTCTCACGATCGACCAGCTGGTCTCCACCGCCTGGGCGTCTGCCGCGAGCTTCCGGTACACCGACAAGCGCGGCGGTGCCAACGGGGCGCGCATCCGCCTCGAGCCGCAGCGCAGCTGGGAGGTCAACCAGCCCGAGCAGCTGGCCACCGTCCTCAGCACCCTTGAGGGCATCCAGCAGGAGTTCAACTCCGCCGGCGGGGCGTCCATCTCGCTCGCCGACCTGATCGTGCTGGCCGGTTCGGCCGCCGTCGAGAAGGCGGCGCGGGACGCCGGCGTCGAGGTGACAGTGCCGTTCCGGCCGGGCCGCACCGACGCGACCCAGGAGCAGACCGACACCGAGTCCTTCCGGGTCATGGAGCCGCGCGCCGACGGTTTCCGCAACTACCTGCGTCCCGGCGAGAAGACCCAGCCGGAGGTGCTGCTCGTCGACCGTGCCTACATGCTCAACCTGACCGCGCCCGAGATGACCGTCCTCATCGGCGGTCTGCGCTCCCTCGGCGCCAACGTCGGCGGCAGCCGGCACGGTGTGTTCACCGACCGGCCGGGCGTGCTCACCAACGACTTCTTCGCCAACCTGCTCTCCCCGGGCACCCGGTGGAGCGCGTCGAAGTCCGACGAGCACGTGTACGAGATCCGCGACCTGGCCACCGATGAGGTGAAGTGGACCGCCACCGCGGTCGACCTCATCTTCGGGTCCAACTCGCAGCTGCGCGCCCTCGCCGAGGTCTACGCCAGCCAGGACGCCCGCGACAAGTTCGTGGCGGACTTCGTGGCCGCCTGGACCAAGGTCATGGAGCTCGACCGGTTCGATCTCGCCTGACGGGTACCACTGACGAGCCCCGGCCGATCCTTCAGGGGATTGGCCGGGGCTCGTCGGCTTTGCACGGCTGTGGCCAGTTGCACGCTGGCCGATCGGAGCATCACTGGAGACTTGATACCCCCGGGGGTATAGTCGAACGCAGGAGGTGTCGATGAAGCTTCGACCGGAGATGACGTCGGATGCGCTGACCAGGCTCAAGCGGGCTCGCGGTCAGCTCAACGCGGTTATCGAGATGATGGAGAGCGGTCAGGACTGCCGCGAGGCGCTGACTCAGCTCGCCGCGGTGTCCAAAGCGATCGACCGAGCGGGTTTCAAGATCATTGCTTCGGGGATGCGGCACTGCGGGGCCGCGCGTGAACGTGGCGAGGAGCCGGAGATGACCGAGGAGGAGCTGGAGAAGCTCTTCCTGGCCCTGGCCTGAGGCGGCACTGACCCACCCGCGCCGTAGCTGCGGCGCGGGTGGGTGTTGGCGGCAGCGTGCAGGTGAAAAGAAGACGGCAGCAGTGTGTCATTTGCATACCCCCCGGGGTATGAGTGCTTTGTCGAACTTGAAGGAGTGGACATGACAGTTGAGGTTTCCGTCGTTGAGACGTCATCCCTCGGCGACCGCAGCTACCTCGCCTCCGACGGTCAGGTGGCGATCGTGGTCGACCCCCAGCGCGACATCGACCGCGTGATGTACCTCGCTGGGGCATTGGGCGTCCGCATCACCCACGTCTTGGAAACGCACGTCCACAACGACTACGTCTCCGGAGGGCTGGATCTTGCCCGGATCACCGGCGCCCACTATCTGGTGGCCGCGGCAGACGACGTCCGATTCGAGCGGACGCCAATCTCCGACGGCGACCAGGTGACCGTCTCCGACTCGCTACGACTGCGGGTGATCGGCACACCCGGTCACACCTTCCACCACCTGTCGTACGTGCTGGACGAGGCCATCGACGGCGATTGGCGGCCGGTCGGTGTCTTCACCGGCGGATCACTGCTGTTCGGCACGACGGGCCGCACCGACCTGCTGGGCAAGCAGTACGCCCACGAGTTGGCCCACCACCAGCACGCCTCGGCGAGGCGGCTGGCGGATCTGCTGCCCGACGGGGCCGAGGTGTGGCCGACGCACGGGTTCGGCAGCTTCTGCTCAGCCAGTCAATCGGACGCCCCGGAGTCGACGATCGGCCGGGAGAAGGCGAAGAATCAGGTCCTGCGGCTTGCCGCGGACGACTTCGTCACGGAGACCCTCGCCGGTCTGGACGCCTACCCGGCGTACTACGCCCACATGGGCGTGGAGAACTTCGCCGGACCGGCCCCGGTCGACCTCACCCCGGTGAGCCGCGCCGATGCGGCCGAACTGCGCGAGCGGATGGCTGACGGGCAGTGGGTGGTGGACCTGAGGCACCGTAAGGCGTACGCCGCCCTGCACCTGGCCGGCACGGTCAGCCTCGGCCTGGACGGCCCGATGTCCACCTGGCTCGGTTGGCTGATCGACTGGGGGGTGCCGATCACCCTGCTCGCCGAGACTCCGGGACAGGTCGCCGATGCCCAGCGTGAGCTGGTCCGGATCGGCATCGACCGTCCGGCCGCACAGGTGACCGGCGAGGTGGAGCGGTGGGCGGCCGAGCCCGGTCAGCTGCGAGAACTGCGGATGACTGACTTCCGGGCCCTCGCGGTGGGCCGCGCCGGGCATGTCCCTGCCGGCCTCCCCGCCGCGGACGTGGTCCTCGACGTGCGCATGACCAACGAGTGGCGGACCAGTCACATCGACGGCGCCCTGCACATCCCGCTGCCTGAACTGCCCATGCGGCTGGCCGAGGTGCCGGTCGGCGCCGTCTGGGTGCACTGCGGCTCCGGCTACCGGGCCACCGCGGCGGCGTCGCTGCTGGCGAACGCCGGCCGCGAGGTGGTCGTCATCGACGACACGTTCGACCAGGCCGAGCGCGCTGGCGTGGCGATGGCCACCGACGCCTGACCCAACAGAACGGACCACCGGCCGGCGCCGTGCAGGTGTCGGTCGGATGCCCCCTGCCATGTGTGTTGCGACCTGCCCGTGAAAGAGGAGAAATGAGCCCTTCCGAGACCGCCCGCCCCGCCACCCTCGATGCCACCGGGCTGCGGGAGTTGATCGACTCCGGCCACGCGCCGCGCCTGCTGGACGTGCGTACCCCGGCGGAGTTCGAGACGTCGCACATCCCCGGTTCCTACAACGTGCCGCTCGACCTGCTCAAGGAGCACCGTGAAGAGCTGCGCCGCCACCTGGACGAGGACGTCGTGCTGATCTGTCGCTCCGGTGCTCGCGCCACTCAAGCCGAGCAGACCCTGGCCGGCGTCGGTCTGCCGAACCTGAAGGTCCTCGACGGTGGCATCCTGGCCTGGCAGGCGGCCAACGCGCCGATCAGGCAGGGTGCACCCCGGTGGGACCTCGAACGCCAGGTCCGCCTCGTCGCCGGCTCGATCGTGCTGGTCAGCGTCCTCGGCTCGGTGTTCGTGCCGCAGTTGAAGTGGGTGGCCGGACTCATCGGCGTCGGCCTCACCGTCGCCGCTGTCACCAACACCTGCGCCATGGGCATGGTGCTCGGCAGACTGCCGTACAACCGGAGCGCCACCTGTGACCTGGACACCATCATGGGCCAGTTGCGTGACAGCACCGGTGAACGCGCATGACACCGACCCTGGCGCTGACCGTCGGGCTGGCCGTGCTGATCGGCGTCAGCCTCGGGATGCTCGGCGGCGGCGGATCGATCCTCGCCGTGCCGCTGCTGGTCTACGTTGCCGACCTACCCACGAAAGAGGCCATCGCGACCTCGCTGCTCGTTGTCGGCGCCACCAGCGTGGTGGGTGTCCTGCCGCACGCTCGGGCCAACCGGGTGCGCTGGCGTACCGGCCTGATCTTCGGTTTCGCCGGCATGGTCGGTGCCTACATCGGCGGACGCCTGGCCGGGTTCATCCCGGCGGCGTTTCTGCTCAGTGGGTTCGCCGTGATGATGCTGGCCACCGCGGTCACGATGATTCGCGGTCGGCGGGACACCAAGGGCAGGGCAGTGCCGCACGAACTGCCGATGCTGCGGGTGATCCTCGACGGTCTGGTGGTCGGACTGGTGACCGGCCTGGTCGGTGCCGGCGGCGGCTTCCTGGTGGTGCCCGCCCTGGCCCTGCTCGGTGGACTCCCGATGCCGGTCGCGGTCGGAACCTCGCTGGTGGTCATCGCGATGAAGTCGTTCGCCGGCCTCGCCGGCTACCTGTCCAGCGTAAGCATTGACTGGAACCTCGCGGCAGCGGTCACCCTCGCCGCCGTCGTCGGCAGCGTTGCCGGCGGGCGGCTCGCCGGTCGGATCCCCGCCGACGTCCTGCGCAAGTCGTTCGGCTGGTTCGTCGTGGTGATGGGCGTCCTCGTCCTCGTCCAGCAACTGCCCACGGAACCGCGGACCGACCCGCTGTTGTGGACCGGCATCGGTGTCGCCGCAGCGATCTCCGTCGCGCTGGCCGTGCTGAGGGGCCGGAGCAAGGTGCGGACGCAGGGTGAGCCGGCCTCCCGCTGAGGTCTCGCCCGGCGCCATCACGGTCCACCCCGATGTCATCGGGATGACATTTCCCGTCCAACGAATCCCATGGATGAATTTTTTATCCAGTTGATCAGCTGGCGAACGGGCCCGTTCATGGCAAGGTGTTGATCTGCCCGGGCGGCGGGCGCGGACCTAGTCACGCGGGAGTCAACGTGGGCCATCCCAACCTGCAGGCCGAGGATGTGGACCAGCACGCCGGAAGCCCTGCGATTCCCCGGCAGCGGGCGGTCTCCACCCGGGCGCCCGGAGCGAGCGCCGCCGACACCGGCATCGCCTGGCGTCCGCTGCGGATCGCGATGATCGGCCAGAAGGGGATGCCGGCGACCTACGGCGGGATCGAACGGCACGTGGAGGAGATGGCCAGCCGGCTCGCCAGCTACGGCCACGAGGTCACCGTCTACTGCCGCCGGAGCTACGGCGAGACACCCGCCGACGGCTACCGGGGCGTACGGCTGCGCCAGACCCACACGATCGCAAGCAAGCACCTCGACGCCATCGTGCACGCGGCGACCTCGACCATGGCGGCGATGGCCGCGCGGCCCGACATCGTGCACTACCACGGGCTCGGGCCGGCCCTGGTCGCCCCACTTCCGCGTGCCCTGTCCCGGGCGCGCGTGGTGCTGACCGTGCACGGGCTGGACAACCAGCGGGGCAAGTGGGGGCTCGGCGCGCGGGCGGTGCTGGGCAGCGCCCACTGGTTCAGCGGGTACGTCCCACACCAGCGGGTGGCGGTCTCCCAGGGGCTCGCCGCCCACTACTCTGCCCGGTTCGGCCGTCCGACGACCTACATCCCGAACGGCGTGAACCCGGCCCGGCCGACGCGGACCCGCCAGATCCAGGAACGGTTCGGGCTGACCCCCGGCGGCTACCTGCTGCTGGTCGGTCGGCTGGTGCCGGAAAAGGCGGCCGACCTGCTAATCCGGGCCTTCCGCCGAACCGAGACCCCGATGCGCCTGGCGATCGTCGGCGGGTCGTCGTTCACCGACGACTTCGTGGACCGGCTGCGCCGGGAAGCCGGCGCCGACGACCGGATCGTCTTCACCGGGTTCGCCTACGGCGACCTGCTCGCCGAGCTGTACGCCAGTGCCGCCGGCTTCGTTCAACCGTCCCGATTGGAGGGACTGCCGTTGACGTTGCTGGAGGCGGCCGCGTACGGGCTGCCGGTGGTCGCCAGCGACATCGCGCCGCACGTCGAGGTACTCAAGTCCGACACCGCCGGCGGGCGGTTGTTCCGCGACGGCGACGAGGACGACCTGGTCCGGGTGTTGACGTCGCTGCTCGCCGACCTGCCGGCTGAACGGGCCGGTGCGGTTGCGCTGGGAGAGCAGATCACCAACAGGTACAGCTGGGACACCGCCGCCCGCGAGTTGGAGCAGCTCTATCTCCGGCTGGCTCTGGAGCCGGGTCGACGGGCCAGGGCACGACCCACGGGGGCCGTCGACTGACCGGCCGGCGTCAGCCGGGGGAGTGTCGGGTCGGCCCCCCGGGGGACGGAGCAGTCGGTGCAATGGCCCCTTCTGCTGCCGAGGTGACAGGACTAGATTGAACCGATCTTGTGCCGGGAGGACATCGGTTGGCCGCGCCCGGCAGCGGCCGGGCAGCGCCGATTCAGTTCAGTGGGATCAGTGGAACAACACACGCAGCAGGTCACTCCGCTCATGACCAGGCGGTTCGACCCGACCCGCCTGCTCACCGGCGCAGCGGCGCTGGCCGCCGCGGTCGTGGCGGTGGTAGCGGGCATCTCCATGGCGGCCGGTGACCGCAGGGGCATGGTGCTGCCGCTCGCGGCGGTCGCGGGGATCGCGGTGGCCGTCCTCGCGCTGACCCGGTTCGCCGGGTACGTGCTGCTGATGCTCGCGGTGCGCTCCTGCGTCGACCTGTTCAAGCTGACCGGCCCGAGCGCCGGCCAGGCCGAATCCGCCGGGACGGCCCGGGCGGTGGACCCCTCCACCCTGCTCGCGGTGCTGTTTCTCCTCGCCGCAGGGCTCTGGCTGGCCGCGCAGCTCAACCGGCACGGGCGGCTGCGCGGCTCCCCACTCAGCTGGGCCATGCTGCTCGTGGGAGCCAGCAGCGTGGTCAGCGCCCTCGGTGCCAGCCGGCCGGCGAACAGCCTGTTGGAGGCGCTGCGGATCCTCACCGTGGTGGTGATGTTCGTGGTGCTGGAACAGCTCATGCCGGACACCGCGGCGATCCGCCGGGTCCTGCTCGCCTGCTACGCCTCGCTGGTGCTGGCGCTGGGCTACACCGTCGTGCTGTCGCTGCTGGGCAACCCGCCAGCCGAGGTGAAGGGCGACTTCACCCGGATCAGCGGCACGTTCAGCCAGTCGACCACGTTCGGCCGCTACCTGATGTTCATGGTGATCTTCGGGTTCGCCGTGTACCGCTTCCTGGATCGTCGCCTGCGGGCGTCGCTCGGGGTGCTGCTCGCGCTCTCGCTGCTGTTCCTGCTGCTCACCAACACCCGTAGCGCCCTGCTCGGCGCGGCTATCGGCCTGGTGGTGGTCGCGGCACTGCACCGCAGCAAGCGGATGCTGGTCACCCTCTGCGTGGTGGCGGTCGCCGGGGTGGCACTGGTGCCCGCCGTCGGCGAACGCTTCGCCCAACTCGGAACGTCGCGCGCGGTCGGCGGAGACCCGACCGGAAACACCCTGGCCTGGCGGATCGGCTACTGGACCGAGATCGTGACGCTCGCCGACCGGAACCCGGTGACCGGCATCGGGCCGAACATGACCCAGCGCGAGACCGACGAGGCGAAGAAGCCGCACAACGACTTCCTGCGGGCGTACGTGGAGACCGGGCTGCTCGGTCTCGGGGCGTACCTGCTGATGCTGTTGGCCTTTCTGTACACCGCCCGGACCGCGCTGCGGCGCGCGCCTCCGGGCAGCTTCGAGCGCGGCGTCGCCGTCGGGTTCACCGGCTGCGCCGCCGCGTTCGTGGCGGTCAGCGCCGCGTCCAACGTCATTTCCAACGTGGTCACCCTCTGGTACTTCGTCGCGTTCGCCGCGGCGGCCAGCGTGATCGCCCGCCAACCGGCTCCGAACCTGACCGGCGAGCAGCCACGAGGCACGTCCGTCCCGGTTTGACTGAACGACAGCATTGGGGAAAAAGTGGAGATCGTCGACTACCTGCGGGTCGCCCGGCGGCGCCTCTGGGTACTCGTGGGGGTGCCGGTGCTCGCCACCGGCGCCGCGGCCGCCATCGTCCTGTTCGCGCCACAGCAGTTCAGCGGGACCGCGTACGTGGCGGCGCCGGCGCTGGTGGGCGGCGCGGCCGGGACGCAGTACACCGGTACGCAGGCGGCGAACCAGTTCGTCGCGGCGTTCGGCGCGGCGGTCACCTCGCCTCGCGTCCTCGCCGACGTGGCCGTTGACACCGGGGTGCCGCCGGAGCGGTTGCGCGACGGGCTCGCCATCACCCAGGTCGGCGCGAGCAGCCAGTTGGAGGTGACGTACACCGCCGGCGACCGGGCGACTGTCGCGCCGGTGCTGACCGCGACCACCACCCGGGCGCTGGCCTTCCTCTTCTCCTCCCAGGTCGGCATCGCCACCGGTGAGGTCGAGGCGGCCAACGCCGACGTCACCGCGGCGACCAAGGCGATCGGTGAGTGGGAGAAGACGAACAAGGTCTCCCAGCCGGACCGGATCTACCAGGCCACGCTGGGCGAGCTGACCAGCCTGCGCCAGCAGCAGCTCTCCATGCAGGCGGTCGGCAACGGCCGAGGTGTCGACGCGGCGACCGCCGCGATCACCGCCGCCCAGAGGAAGCTCGACGAGCTGGGGCCGAAGCTTCCCGACTACCAGGCCCTGCTCGCCCAGCGGGACGCGGCGACCAACGCCCTGTCCCAGGCGCGGGAAGGGTTGCAGGCGGCGCGGGCGCAGGCCCAGGCCGCCGATCCAAAGCAGGTGACCAGTATCGGCGAGGCGCACGAGGTGAGCCGGATGACGGAGCTGGTGCGCACCGCCCTGCCGGTGGGCGGCGCGGGTCTGCTGCTCGGCGTGCTGCTGGTGGGCGTACTCGAACTGCTGTCGCGGGGTCGTGCCGCGGCCCGCCCGGCGGCGGCGACCACCGCGGCCCCCTCGGTGCCGGCGGAGGCCGTGACCGCGGCACGGCCGTGACCGTCGGGAAACGGGCCGCCGGGTGCGCGAGGTGACCGGTCGGTCGCCGGCCGCGCCGGAGGCGGGCGACCAGCAGGTACGCGGCATGGCCCGCGGCGGTGTGCTGAACCTGGGCAGCGCCGTGCTCAGCCAGGTGGCCCTCTTCCTGGTCATGCTGTTGCTGGCCCGGGTCCTGGGTGTACGCGAACTCGGCCGGTACGCCCAGGTCTACGCCGTGCTGTCGCTGCTGGGGCTGCTCTCGCTCTCCGGTTTCCGGGCCGGGCTGACCCGGTTCGTGGCGGTGCACCTCGCCGACGACGAGCCGGCCGCCCTCCGGGGCGCGATCCGCCTCGGGATCGGCATCTCGGCCGTGGCGTCCACAGTGATCGCCCTCGGTCTGGCGGTCGGCGCGCCGTGGCTTGCCGACGCCCTGCACGACCCGCAGCTCACCACCGGGCTGAGGTTGGCGGCGCTCTGCCTGCCCGCCGCGACCATCTGCGAGGCCGCGCTCGCGGCCACCCGGGGGTGGCGCACGCAACGGGCCTACGCGCTCATCGGCCAGGTCTACGAGCCGGCCGCCCGGCTGGTGCTCACCGCGCTGGCGCTCGTCCTCGGGGCGGGCCTCACCGGCGCGTTCTGGGCGTTGGTCGCGGCGAGCTGGAGCGCCGCCGGACTCGCCCTCGTGGCGCTCGCCCGGATGGTGCGCCGGGTGCCCGCCGCCCGGCCCGCGTACCGGCCGGGCGAGCTGTTCCGGTTCTCCACCGTCAGCTGGGTCTCCTCGCTGTCGTCCACCGGGTTGATCTGGGTGGACGCGTTGCTGCTCGGCTTCTTCGACTACGGTCCCGACGCGATCGGCGTCTACCACGTGGCGACAAGGCTGGTCACGATCGCGGTGTTCGTGCTGGCACCGGTGAACGCCTCGTTCGGTCCGCACCTGGCGCACCTCTACCACCAGGGTCGACTGGACGAGGTCCGCCGGATCTACCGGGTCGCCACCGGTTGGGTGCTCCGGCTGTCGTTGCCGGCCTTCGTGGCGTTGCTGGTCTTCCCGGAGCAGTTGCTGCGGCTGGTCGGCGGGCCGGGTCTGGCCGGCGGTGCGGCGGTGACGGTGGTGCTGGCGCTCGGCCAACTCGTCAACGCCGCCACCGGGCCCTGCGGGACGCTGCTGAACATGTCCGGCCGGGTCTCGGTCAACATGGTGGACAACCTCGCGGCCCTGCTGCTCAACGTCCTGCTCAACCTGTGGCTCATCCCGGCGTACGGCATTCTCGGCGCGGCGGTGGCCTGGGCGGTGTCGTTGGCTGCGGTGAACGTCGCACGGGTCTGGCAGGTGCGCGCGCAGGTGCACACCGTGCCGGTGACGGCGGGCATGGTCAAGGGCCTGGCCGCCGCGCTGGTCGCGATGGGCGTCGGGTTCGGTGTGCGGTGGCTGGTCGGGGGCGGGACCGGGCAGCTGGTGGTCGGTCTGGCCGCGATCGTGGCGGCGTACCTCGCCGTGGTGCTCGCCCTCGGGCTCAGTCGGGAGGACGTCATGGTGTTGCGCTCGGTGACCCGCCGAGGTGGTCGACGTGCCCCGGCCGACCCCGCCGGCCCCGCCGACGGTGCCGGTGTGGGCGCCGGTCGCCCCGTGGTCCGCTCGTGACCGGCGTCGCGCGGCGTCAGGTCACCGACCGGCTGCGTCGGGGGGTACGCGCGGCGCGGGCCTGGGGGCGTGCGGTCCGGCCGGGAGAGCCCGGTCCGCTGCCCGACTTCCTGGTGATCGGTGCGCAGCGCTGCGGCACCACGTCGCTGTACCACCATCTCGCCGCGCATCCCCAGGTCCGGGTGGCCAGCGGCAAGGAGTTGCAGTACTTCAGCGTCCACCACGGTCGGGGGGCGCGGTGGTACCGGGGGCACTTCCCTCGCCTCGCCCCGGGTGAGCGCACGTTCGAGGCGAGCCCCTACTACCTGTTCCACCCGAGTGTGCCGGCCCGGGTCGCGGCGACCCTGCCGCAGGCCCGCTTCGTCGTCCTGCTGCGCGATCCGGTGCAGCGGGCCTACTCGCACTACCTGCACACCCGCTCGTACGGCCTGGAGCCGCTGTCCTTCGCCGACGCGCTCGACGCGGAGGAGGAGCGGCTGGCCCGGGCGACGCGCGGTGGCCCGGACAGCGCCGCCGCGCACAGGGCGTTGCGCAATTACTCGTACGCGGCCCGGGGTCGCTATGCCGAGCAGTTGGACCGGTGGTTCGCGCAGGTCCCGCGGGAGCGGATCCACGTCACCCGGACCGAAGACCTGCACACCGACCCGGCCGGCACGTACGGCGACATGCTGCGCTTCCTCGGCCTGCCGGCCTTCACCCCCGAGGCGTTCACCCGGCACACCCGTCGCGTCGACCACGGCGTCTCGCAGTTGACCCCGGCTCTGCGCGAGCGTCTCGGCGAGCACTTCGCGCCGCACAACGCCCGCCTGACCGCCCTGCTGGGCTGGCCCGAACCCTGGCCCGGCTAGGGCACGGCGGTCGCCGTCGGTCACCGCCGCCGAGGACGGACACGGCAATGAGCGGTATACCTCAGAGGCATATTTATACCTCTGAGGTATACCGCTGCTCGGCACATCGACATGCGGGCCAGCGAGCGCACGCTGGGGGTCGCTAACGGACGGTGGCGAGGATCCGGTCCACCGGCTGGTCGGCGCGGAGCAGGACGGGGATGTCGGTCACTGTGGTGCCGCCGCCGGCCGCGCCGAGCGGGGAACCCACCGCCCCGGTCCGTCCGCCGGGTGTCGCCGGCACGGTCACCGGCGTGTTCGACGCCGACCAGAGCACCAGCGTGCTCGACCCGCCCCGGACGAACGCGACCCCGTGCAGTTTGCCGGCCACCGGGGCGGGCAGCGGGGTGACGGTGGCGTCCCGGGCCGCGTCGGCCAGGGCGGCCAGCATCCGGCCGGCGTCCCGTTCGGCGCCGTCCGGGTCGAGCAGGCCGTAGCGGACCTCGCTGCCGGCGGCGTTGTTCGGGTTGTACGCCAACGGCAGCCAACTGATCTCGCCGATCCCGCCGGCGACCAGCAGGGTGACCGTCTTGACCATCTCCGCCGCCCGACTGGCCGGGTCACCGTCGCCGTCGCGCCAGAACTGCCCGACCTCCCACGCCTGGATCGGCATACCCGGCGGTGTGGTGGCGCGCAGGTAGTCCAGCAGCGGGGCCACCCCGCTGAAGTGTTCGTAGAAGTGCACCTGGCGGACGTCGACGGTGCGGTCGGTCAGCAGCGACTCGGTCACCGTCAGGAAGCGCAGGCTGCGGCTGTTGGTCTCGGTGCCGAGCGCCCGGCGCAGCTGCGCCTCCCCGGTCACCGCCGGGATCTGCTGCCCCCGGGTGCCGACCCGACGTTGGAAGTACGCCTGGTAGGCGGCGATGGCCTCGGGCACCCGACCGGCGCGCACCAGCCGGTCGGCGACACCCATGCCGTACGCGACGCTGCTGATGCCGGAGTCGACCACCCGCGCCGTCGGGTCGGTCGCGCGGATCGTCTCGGCGGCGGCGCGGACCAGCCGCGCGTACTCCTCGGGGCTGCCGGCCCAGTAGCTCGGCGCGTTGACCTCGTTCTCGATGGCGTACTCCCGCACCCCGTACGGGCCGTAGCGCTGTACCACCGAGCGGACGAACCGCTGGTACGCGCCGAGGTCGGTGGGCATCGCCGACTCGGTCTTGCTCGCCGCGCCCCGGGTGTAGCGGGCCGTGCCACCGGTCGCCCAGCACACGCCGGTGCGGATCTTCAGGTGCAGTGTGATGCCCAACTCCCGGCTGCGCGAGGCGATCTCGTCCAGCCCGGCCCAGTCGACCTGCCCCGAGGTCCGTTCGATCTCGCACCAGGAGATCTCCTCGTACGTCGCCGAGCCGGAGAGCCGGCGCAGGTACGGCTCGAACTGCTGGTACCGCGACCAGTCCCAGTGCGCGCCGAACGGGTTGCTCACCTGGGCGGCGGTGCGCCCCGGCGTGCCAGCTCCGGGCGCCGCCGTCGCGGAGGGGGTGGCGGCCGACGGCGGATCGTCGCTGCCGGCGGTGCAGCCGGCGGTGAGCAGGAGCATGGCGGCGACGGCGGTGGCGACCGCGCGCAGTCGGCCCGGGCGGGTCACCGGTAGCCCAGCGCGCGCAGGGTCCGACCGGAGAAGACCCAGACCAGCAGGCGGAGGAACGGGTCGAGTTCGCGGCGGTAGCTGCCCACCCGGGAGCCGTAGATCGGCGCGGTGTCGCCCACCGCCGCGCGTCGTCGCTCCGCCTCGGTGGTGTACTTCTGGGCCACGTCGTGCTGCTTGCTGTCGTAGTCGAGGATGCCGTCCTCCCACGGCTCGCCGAGGAACTCGAAGAGGCCCCGCATCGCCTTCTCCGGCTCGCTGACCGCCTGCTCGTACCGCAGCTCGTAGTAGCGGTCCGCCGGCAGGGTGGCGCCGACCGCCCGCGCGGCGCGGATGTAGCGCGGCCACTTCACCACGCACTTCACAGCGGACCAGTAGCCGAACCGTTTGCGGTGCGAGACCACCACGTCGCGTCCGTCCCGGATGAGGTGCACGATCTGGGCGTCCGGGAAGACCTCGGTGACGAAGTCGAGCGACATCGCGTACAGCGGGGTCTTGTCGGCCCACCGGGTCTTGCCCCGTGCGGCGGCGTAGTCGGCGTGCACGCCGCCGAAGAAGTCCCGGATCCGGCGCAGCCAGTCCTCGCGCGGAAAACCGAAGCGGGCCAGTCGTTCCCAGTCCCGGCCGACGATCCGTCGCAGGTCCGGCAGGAACCGGGTCTCCGGGCCGCAGCTGATCCGCGAGTGCGAGTCCAGGACGAGGCGCACCATCGTGGTGCCCGACCGCTGGCAGCCGACCAGGAAGATCGGCGCGGTACTGGTTCCGGTCTCAGCCACGATCGACCGCCTTCGTCGTCTCGGATCGGGCGTCGGCCGCGGCGCGGTCGAGCCGGTCGGTCAGCCCGTCGCAGCGGGCCCGGACGCGCGGGTCGATCGGTAGCCGTCGGTCGCTCGCCGCGCCGTGCGACGTGCGCGGGGCGATGTGCGCGTGCAGCCGGGGATGGTAGGGAAAGTCGAGGAAGGCGCAGAGCCGTCGGAGCTGCGCGGCGGGCTCGGCGACCAGGCTGTCGTAGCGGCAGAGCAGCACGTCGGCCCGCCGGTCCAGGCCGAGCTGGAAGAAGAGCGAGTTACGGACGTACCAGAACAGGGCCGCGCCGCTGTGCGGATCCAACCCCTGCGGGTCGTGGGCCCGGATCAGCTCGATGGTGTCGGCGTCGAGGCGTTGCCCCTGCCACCGGCGGCCGATGCTGCCGTCGGCGATTGCGCGCAGGGCCCGCAGGTTCGCGTCACCGAACTTGGCGACCTCGGAGCGGGCCCGGTCGTCGAGGTCGCGGTAGACCCAGAGTGCGCGCCCCGGCGTCACCCCCGGCAGGGCCAACAGCTCGTCCACGCGGTGGCTCTCGCAGAGCGGCTTGACCAGGACGTACGCGTGCCGGCTGCGGTGGAGGGTGGCGGTCAGCACCGGGTCCGGGCGCAGTTGGAAGCGGTGGAAGACGGTGCTGTCGTTCTCGTTGCGGACCTCGACCTCGGGGGCGGCGTCCAGGCCCCGGACCAGCATGTTCGTGCCGGAGCGTTGCAGACCGACCAGGTAGACCGGCATCGCCGAGCCGGGCGTCCGGCCGGCCCGCCGTCGCCAGCGTCGCTTCGCCAGGGCGGTGCCGACCCGGTCGAACGGGTTGAGGCGGTCCTCCTCGATGAGCCGTCCGATCCCCTCGGTACGCGCCCAGCGCAGATGCCGCCGGACCCGCCGCGCGGTGTACGCGAGAGCGGAGACCTCGTCGTCGGCTGCCACGGTCCTCCTCGTCGGACACCGGCCCTGCCCTGCACCAGAGCGTGTGCGACCGGCGGCAGCCAGGCTATCGGGAGATCATGGCGGGAGGCCAGGCCGCGGACCGCACGGGCAGACGAAGATCACCCGTTCAGCCACATGCCAAACGCGAGCTGGACTCGCCGACGCGCCCTGCATACCGTGGGCCCTGGCCGGGGCGGGCAGACCCCGGTCATCACCTCCGGGCCCGGTTCGCCCGATCGACGTGAGCAGGGCGAGTCGATGCGCGTGCTGCATGTGAACAAGTTCCTCTACCGCCGTGGCGGCGCGGAGGGGTATCTGCTCGATCTCGCCGACCTGCAACGGGCTGCCGGCGACGCGGTCGCCTACTTCGGCATGAGCCACCCGGAGAACGAGTCGCCCCTGCCGTACGCCGCGCGGTTTCCGTCCGAAGTGGAGTTGGAGCCGGCGCCGAGCGGGGTGCGGCCCCGGGCGGTGGCCGTCGGCCGGATGCTGTGGTCACCGACGAGCCGCCGCGGGCTGGCCCGGGTGATCGACGATTTTCGGCCGGACGTGCTGCACCTGCACAACATCTACCACCAGCTCTCCCCGTCGGTGCTCGCCGCGGCCCGCGCCGCCGGTGTGCCGTGCGTGCTGACCATGCACGACTACAAGCTCGCCTGCCCGAGCTACCAACTGCTGGACCGGGGCCGCCCCTGCCAGGCGTGCGTCACCGGTGGCCCGTTGCAGGCGGCCCGGCGCCGCTGCAAGGACGGATCGCTGTCGCGCAGTGGCCTGCTCGCCGTCGAGTCCTGGTTGCACCGGCGGCTCGACGCGTACGACCCGGTGCAGCTCTTCGTGAGCCCGAGCGGGTTCCTGGCCGACGTGATGCGCCGCGCGGGCGTCTACCCGGACCGGTTGCGGGTGGTCAACCACTTCGTCGACCTGACCGGCGTCGCGGCCAAGCAGACGCCCGGCGGCGGTGTCGTCTTCGCCGGGCGGCTGGCGCCGGAGAAGGGTGTCGACGTGCTGATCGAGGCAACCGCCGCGCTGCCGGATGGAGTCAGCGTGGACGTCGCCGGAGACGGCCCGGCCCGCCCGGAGTTGGAGGCGCTCGCCGCGCGGCGGGTGCCCGGCCGGGTCCGGTTCCACGGCCGTCTCGACAAGCCGCGCCTGCACGAGCTGATCCGGTCGGCGGCGGTGGTCGCCGTTCCGTCCCGGTGGCACGAGAACCAACCGATGGCGGTGCTGGAGGCGTTCGCCTGCGGGGTGCCGGTGGTCGCCACCGACCTGGGCGGGCTTCCCGAGCTGGTCGAGCCGGAGGTGGATGGCCGCGTCGTCGCCGCCGACGCGCCGGCGGCCCTCGGCGACGCGCTCAACGACCTCCTGGCCGACCCCGAACGGGCGTACCGGATGGGCCGGGCCGGCCGGGCGAAGATCGCCGCCCAGTTCGCCCCGGACCGGCACCTGGACCGGATCCGTGGGCTGTACGCGGAGGCCGCCGAGGCGCTGCCGTCGCGGCAGCGGGCCGGCCGGGCCACCGCCGGTGGGGGAGCGGCCCGGTGAACCCGGTACGGGTGCTCTACCTCGCCGGCAGTGGTCGCAGTGGCAGCACGCTGGTGACCACGGTCCTGGGACAGTTGCCGGGTTTCTTCGCGGCAGGCGAACTGCGATACCTGTGGCGACGCGGCATCCTGGAGAACCGGCCCTGCGGCTGCGGCTCCCCGGTCGCCGACTGCCCGCTCTGGGCCCGGGTGCGCGCCGACCTGACCGACGCCGACCCGGCCGAGATCGCCGCCCGGTTGGCCCAGCGGCTGCGGCTGCGGGGGTTACCCGCACTGCTGCGCCGCCAGCGTCGGGGGCAGCCGCCGGTCGAAGGCCACCCCGACGACACGCAGCTGGCCCGGCTCTACGCCTCGATCGCCGAGCACGCCCTGGCCGGTTGGTCGGACGGTGTCATCGTCGACTCCTCCAAGCTGCCGCCGTACGGTGCCCTGCTCGGCAGCCTGCCCGGCATCGACCTGTACGTCCTGCACGTGGTGCGCGACCCGCGCGCCACCGCGTACTCCTGGCGTCGCCGACGCCCGCTGGACGGGCGCGCCGACGATGAGCTGATGAGCCGGCCACCGGTCGGCAAGGCCGCGCTGCTGTGGCTGATCTGGAACACCGCGACCGTACGACTCTGGGGCGACCGTCGCCGTGCGCCGGGCCGCTACCTGCGGCTGCGGTACGAGGACTTCGTCACCGACCCGGCCGCCGCCACCGCCCGGATCGCCGCCTTCGTCGGCGCGACCCCCGACGAGCTTCCCTTTCCGACGCCGGCCACGGTGCGGCTCGCCCCCACCCACTCGGTGGCCGGCAATCCGTCGCGGCACCGCACCGGGCTGGTCGACGTGGTCGCCGACACCGAATGGCTGACCGGGCTGCCCACCCGCGCGTACGCCGTGGTGACCGGGCTGACCGCCGTGGCCCTGACCCGGTTCGGCTATCCGTTGCGCCGCCCGGCGGCCACCTTTCCCGCCGCCCGCCTCGCGGCGGACCCGGCCGTCTCCCCGTCACCCGCCACCCGGCAGGAAGGCTGAACGATGCTCTCACTGGTGGTGGGCACCGGTCGCTGCGGTTCGACACTGGTCCAGGAGTTGCTCTCCCGGCATCCCGCGGTCGGCTTCGTCTCCGGCCTGGACGACAAACTGGCCCGGCTCAACCCGAAGGGCAGGTTCAACGGCGTCCTCTACCGGCGTTCGGCGCCGCGCCCGGCGGGGATGACCTCGCTGCGACACAGTCGACGGTTGCTGGAGCGGGGCCGGCTCCGGGTGGCGCCGTCGGAGGCGTACCACCTGCTCGACCGGCAGGTGCTGGCCGGCTTCTCCCGACCGTGTCGGGACCTGGTGGCCGAGGACCTGACCCCGTTCGTGGCCCGGCGGCTGCGGGCCTTCTTCGACGAGCGGATCGCACGGCAGGGCTGTCAGCAGTTGGTGCAGCACGTCACGGGGTGGCCGCGGACCGGCCTGCTGCACGCCGCGTACCCGGAGCTGCGGGTGGTCAACGTGGTGCGCGACGGCCGGGCGGTGGCCAACTCGTGGCTCCAGATGGGCTGGTGGGACGGCTGGCGGGGGCCGGACAACTGGATCTACGGCCCGCTCCCGTCCGACCTGCGCGAGGAGTGGGCCGATTCCGGTCGCTCCTTCCAGGTGCTCGCCGCGCTGGGCTGGAAGATGCTGATGGACGCCTTCGCGCAGGCCCGGCTGCGTCACCCGGCCGACCAGTGGCTGGACGTGCGCTACGAGGACCTGGTCGAGCAGCCGCGCGAGCAGGTCGGCCGGATGCTCGACTTCCTCGGCCTGCGCTGGTCGACAGCCTTCGAGAGAGGCTTTTCCCGGTACGACTTCACAGTGGGCCGGGCGGAGGCGTACCGGGACGAACTCAGCCCGGCGCAGCTCACCGCGATCGAACGGGTGCTGGAGAAGCCGCTGGCCGAGTGGGGCTACCCGGTCTAGGGGCGTCTGTCGCCGTCCTCGCTATCGACGGACGTCACGGGGGCGGCTAATCTTTGGCCCCACACCATCGATGTGAGGAGATGCGATGGCGCGCCGTACCGGCCGACCCTCCTACCAGTTGGACAAGGCCGATGTGCGTCACCGCCGCACAGTGCGCTTCGTGGCCGTCGCGGGCGTGATCGCACTGGTCACCGCGTTGCTGGGTGGGTTGATCGGCTACCAGGTGGGCCGCCCGGACGCCACCGAGGCGACCATCGCGAGCATCAAGCAGGACGAGGCGAAGCGGGACGCTCAGCAGATCGTGGAGCTGATCGAGACGGCCCGACGCGTTCGCGACCAGGTCGCCCCGGTGCTGGCCGCCATCAAGACGGAGACGACCGCCGGACGTGCACCGGATCCGGCGAAGGCACGCCAGTGGCAGGAGGTCATGCGCCAGGCGGCCGAGCCGTTCGCCGACCCGCCGTCGGGGACCACCGCCACCAACGTGGCGCGCGGAGGGTTGCGCGGAGCGGTCCAGCAGGCGTCGCTGGCCGTCGACGCCTACGCGCTGGCGGCCGGCGTTCCGGCCGCGCAGCGTGCGGCCCTGCTGGACGTCACAGCGCGGCAGGCGGCCGAGGCCGCGACGATCTGGTCGGTCGCGGCGACCCAGCTCGACCAGATCAGCGTCGATTCCGGCCAGGGCCACCAGCATGTGTTCCTGGACACAGACCCCCACGAAGGGGCCCTCACCCCGGACGGGGCGGCCGAGGGAACCGGCGGCTGAGGCACCTTGCGGGGCATGTGTCGGGTTTGCCGGCGAAGGTCGCCGGGGCGGGCCGGCCGAGCGCTCACGGCGCGATCTTGGGGCGACCCGCAGGATCGGGTACGGTCGCTTATCGCAAAGTCTATGAACCAGATTGGCTTTCTGTGCAATGGAAGCCGAATCGGAGGGACACAGCCGTGAGGTTCCCAAGCGCCGTCCGTCAGGCCGGCCTCGTCGTGGCCGTCGCCGCCCTCGCGCTGACCGCGGGTTGCGCGAAGAAGGATGACAGCGAGGTCCAGGCGAGCGGCGTCAAGCTGGTCGCGGCGGGCAAGCTGACCGTCTGCACCCACCTGCCGTACCCGCCGTTCCAGTCCAAGGACGCCAGCGGCAAGGTGACCGGCTTCGACGTCGAGATCATGGACCTGGTCGCCAAGGAACTCGGCGTCGAGCAGACGATCATCGACACCCCGTTCGAGGGGATCAAGTCCGGCCAGGACCTCAACACCGGCAAGTGCGACGCGGCCGCCGCCGGCATGACCATCACCGAGGAGCGGCGGAAGGTGGTCGACTTCTCCGATCCCTACTTCGACGCCACCCAGGCCATGCTGGTGAAGACCGGCAAGACGTACAAGTCGCTCGATGACCTCAAGGGCAGGAAGCTCGGCGTCCAGGCGGCCACCACGGGTCGTGACTACGCCAAGAAGCTCGAGGCGGAGAAGGGCCTGAAGCTCGTCGAGTTCGAGGACCTCGCCGCCCTCCAGCAGGCCGTCTCCAACGGCCAGGTCGAGGCCGCCATCAACGACCTGCCGGTCTGGACCGAGTACCTGAAGAAGAACCCGGGCGGGTTCGAGGTGGCCGCCGAGTTCGACACCGGCGAGCAGTACGGCTTCCCCGTGAAGAAGGACGCCAACCCGGAGTTGCTCAAGAAGATCAACGAGGTGCTGGCCAAGGCCAAGCAGGACGGCTCGTACAACACGATCTACGAGAAGTGGATCGGTAAGCAGCCGAGCGCCTGAGCGCCGTGCAGTACCGGAGGGCGCGCGTCCCGCGCGCCCTCCGACGTCGGTAACCTCCGGGAAGGCAACGAGCGAACGTGAAGCTGCGACGCCGCCAGCGGGAGCGGCTGTCCCTCGGGCTCCAGTACCTGGTCTTCATCGCCATCATCGCCACGGTGCTCGTCGCCGCGGACTGGGACAGGTTGGCCGACGCGTTCTTCCGCGTCGACATCATCAAGTCGATGTTCCCGACGATCATCACCGTCGCGCTGCGCAACACCATCCTCTACACGCTGGGCGCGTTCGCCTTCGGCCTCGTGTTCGGCACCATCCTGGCGCTGATGCGCCTGTCCCGGGTGGCGCCGTACCGCTGGGTGGCGACGGCCTACATCGAGCTGTTCCGGGGTCTGCCCGCGCTCCTGGTGCTCTTCCTCGTCGGGTACGGCATCCCGATCGCCTTCCCGGAGCGCGAGATTCCGGGCGGGGTGTTCGGTTCGATCGCGATCGGCCTCGGGTTGACCGCCGCGGCGTACATGGCGGAGACGATCCGGGCCGGCATCCAGGCCGTGCCGAAGGGGCAGATGGAGGCGGCACGGACCCTCGGCATGTCGCACTTCACCGCCATGCGCACGATCGTCATCCCGCAGGCGTTCCGGATCGTGATCCCGCCGCTGACGAACGAGCTCATCCTGCTCACCAAGGACTCCTCGCTGGCCTACGTGCTCGGGGTGACGGCGCAGACGATCGAGATCACCAAGTTCGGTCGGGACATGCTCAACGACCGGGTGAACGCGACCCCGCTGCTGGTGGCCGGTCTCGCCTACCTGGTGATCACCCTGCCGCTGTCGCAGGTGGTACGACGCCTCGAACTCCGCTACGCCAAGGCTCGGTGACCCCGATGACGACCACCCCTCCCCGCCCCGCCGTGGAGATCCGCGACCTGCACAAGTCCTTCGGTCCGCTCAAGGTGCTCAAGGGCATCGACTTCGAGGTCGGCCAGGGCGAGGTGGTCTGTGTCATCGGGCCGTCCGGCTCCGGCAAGTCGACCCTGCTGCGCTGCGTCGATCTGCTGGAGGAGCCGACCGCCGGCAAGATCTGGGTGAACGGGGTCGAGATGACCGACCCGGACGTCGAGATCGACGCGGTCCGTCGCGGCATCGGCATGGTGTTCCAGTCGTTCAACCTGTTCCCGCACCTGACAGTCCTGAACAACCTCACCATCGCCCAGCGCCGGGTGCTCCGGCGAGGTCGGGCCGAGGCCGAGCGGATCGCCCGGGCGAACCTGGAGCGCGTCGGGCTGACCGACAAGGCCGACGCCTTTCCGGCGCAGCTCTCCGGTGGGCAGCAGCAGCGGGCCGCGATCGCCCGGTCGCTGTCGATGGAGCCGAAGCTGATGCTCTTCGACGAGCCGACCTCCGCGCTCGATCCGGAACTCGTCGGCGACGTGCTCACCGTCATGCGCAAGCTGGCCGAGGACGGCATGACGATGATGGTGGTCACCCACGAGATGGCGTTCGCCCGCGACGTCGCCGACCGGGTCGTCTTCATGGATGGCGGCGTGGTGGTCGAGCAGGGGCCGCCGCAGGAGGTGCTGGGCGCGCCGAAGCACGAACGGACCCGCGCGTTCCTCTCCCGGGTCCTCGACCCGACCCACGTCGCGCAGCTCGGTGCGCCCGACCAGTCGCCCGGGGCGTCCGACTAGCCGCTCGTGCGGGCGCACGCCGCACCCCCTCGACGAGCAACTCTGAGGCACCTGGCGGCCTTCACCGTGCCCTCGGCCGGCATGCCAGGTCGATCTGCCGAGGAGCGGTATACCTCAGAGGTATAAATATGCCTCTGAGGTATACCGCTCAAAGCCGAATCCGCCCCGACGAAGGTGACCGACGGCGACCGGCCAAGCCGCACTCCGCCGGTGCCACAGGTCGGTGTCCGCGCCCCCGCGATGCGTGTCAGCTTCATGTCAATCGACGGACGTCGTGATGTCAAGGTAATCTTTTTGCAATCAGACCTGTACTTTCGTCGATGGATTACATAAGTTGCTGTCATCCATCGAAAGTTCTGAGTCTTCCGAGCAAAGCCCGCGACGAGCCTCACCCTCAGTCGTGCCACCGCCCCCGAGCTCGGCGGTCAATGCACCCTGCCCTCGTCGCGTCTTCGCCCGGTCGGGAACGGAGACCCATGGACGATCACGCTGGTGGCCCTCACCGCCACCTGTCCCGCAGATCGCTGATCGCCACCGGCGCACTCGCCGCCGGGGCGTTGGGCGCGTCCGCCCCAACGATCGGCACCGCGTTCGGCGGTAGCCCCGCCCGGGCCGCCGCCGGTGTCACCAAGAAGATCACCATCTACGCCGAGCAGTTGCCCGGCAACCTGTTCGGGTACGGTCTGGCGCCCGGTCAGGCCACCGTTCCGGGCCCGATCCTGGAGATGTACGAGGGTGACACGCTGGAGATCACCCTGGTCAACACCACCAACCAGCGGCTGTCCATCCATCCGCACGGGGTGGACTACAGCACCGAGTCCGACGGCAGTCCGTTCAACGCCTCGTTCAACAACCCGGGCGAGACGCGGACGTACGTCTGGCGCTCCCACGAGATGGTGGCCGCAGCCGGCCGGCGGTACATGCCGGGCAGCGCCGGCTACTGGCACTACCACGATCACGCGATGGGTACCGACCACGGCACCGGCGGTGTCGCGAAGGGACTGTACGGCGCGCTGATCGTCCGGCGGCGTGGCGACATCCTGCCGTCGAAGCAGTTCACGGCGGTGTTCCACGACATGATGATCAACAACAAGATGGCTCCGGCGACCCCGATGTTCGAGGCGAACCTGGGCGAGCGCGTCGAGTGGATCGCCATCGGCCACGGCAACCTGTTCCACACCTTCCACCTGCACGCGCACCGCTGGGCGGACAACCGCACCGGGATGTTGGAGGGGCCGAGCGACCCGAGCCTGGTGGTCGACAACAAGGACCTCAACCCCGGCAGCTCGTTCGGTTTCCAGGTGCTGGCCGGGGAGGGTGTCGGACCCGGCGCGTGGATGTACCACTGCCACGTGCAGACGCACTCCGACGGCGGCATGGCCGGGATCTTCCTGGTGCGCAACGCCGACGGCAGCATGCCGCCGGGCGCCGAGGAGGCGATCCACCGGTTCCAGGGCCACACCCACACGCACGGAAGCTGACCGAACCGAAAGTGGGGACGGGCATGACCAGAAAACTACGACGAACCCTTGCCGCGGTAGCGGCCTTGGCGACACTGCTCCCGGCAACGACGGCGGCCGCGGCCGCACCACGAACGGCGGCCGCCCCGCAGGCGGCGCAGCCGCAGCAGACAGCGGTCCTGGTGTTCCACGGCCCGGTGGCCGAGCAACAGGACCCGGTTTCGCGCGCGGTGGACACCATCAAACAACTTGGTGCCGTTCATGACATCGATGTCACGGCCACCACGGACCCGGGCGCCTTCACCGCGGCCGGGCTGTCCGCGTACCGCAGCGTGGTCTTTCTCTCCGCGACGGGCGCCGCGCTCAACCGCGACCAGGAGTCGGCGCTCCAGAACTACGTCAAGGCCGGCGGCGGTTTCGTCGGCATCGCCGACGCCGCCCGCGCCCAGGTCGACTCCACCTGGTTCACCGGGCTGATCGGCACCCGCCCGGCCGGCGCCATCCCGATCGCCGAGCCGGTGACCCGGGTGACCGCGAGCGGCGAGAACCCGCCCAACGAGACCAAGGAGAAGCTGACCGACGGCGACGCCAACACGAAGTGGCTGGTCCGCACCCCGACCGCCTGGGTGGCGTACGAGTTGAGCGCACCGAAGAAGATCACCGGGTACGCGCTCACGTCGGCCAACGACTCCGCCGGTCGGGACCCGAAGGACTGGACCCTGCAGGGCTCCACGGACGGTCAGAGCTGGACCGACCTGGACCGTCGCACCGGGCAGACCTTCCCGGACCGGTACCAGACCCGGCGGTTCGACATCGCCGCGCCGCAGGAGTTCACGCGCTACCGGCTGAACGTCACCGCGAACAGCGGTGAACCGCTGGTCCAGCTCGCCGACCTGCGCCTGTTCACCGGCAGCACCACCGCCCCGGAGCCGCCTGCGGTGAACCGCGCGGTGGTGAACATCCTGGACCGCAAGCACCCGGCAACCGCGTCGCTGCCGATGACCCTCACCCGGTCCGACCGTTGGGAGAACTGGGACCCGAACCCGATCGGCACCGTGCACACCCTCGCCCAGGTCGAGGAGCGGCACTACAACCCGGGGGCGGCCGCCAACGGCGCCTTCCACCCGGTGTCCTGGTGCCGGGACTACGACGGCGGTCGGTCGTTCTACACCGGCATGGGCCACACCGAGGGCAGCTACGGCGAGGAGGCGTTCCGCACGCACCTTGCCGGCGCCCTCAACTGGACCACCGGTCGGGTACGCGGTGACTGCCAGGCCACCATCGCCGCGAACTACAAGGTGGAGCGTCTCACCGCAGCCAACCAGACCGGGCAGCTGGACCAGATCGGCGAGCCGCACGGGCTCACCATCGCGCCGGACGGCACTGTCTTCTACGTCGGCAAGGCGGCCTGCCCGAGCGGCCCGATCGCGGACTGGAACAACCCGAAGGTCGGCCTGGGCTGCGGCACCATCCACTCCTGGGACCCGCGCACCAAGCAGGTCAAGCTGCTCACCACCCTGGAGGTGATGGGCAACCGGGGCAGTGGCTCCGAGTTGGTCAAGAACGAGGAGGGTCTGCTCGGCATCGTGCCCGACCCCGCGTTCGCCGAGAACGGCTGGCTCTACGTCTACTGGATGCCGCACGACTCGGTCGACCGGGTGAAGCGGGTCGGTCAGCGGACCGTCTCGCGGTTCACCTACGACAGTCAGGCGCAGACCATCGACCAGGCCACCCGCAAGGACCTGTTGCAGTTCCCGGTGCAGATCCACAGTTGCTGCCACGCCGGCGGCGGCATGGCGTTCGACGCCAAGGGCAACCTCTACGTCGGCTCCGGCGACAACAACTCCTCGGAGGGGTCGCAGGGCTACGCCGGCAACAACTGGACCCAGGAGTACCAGGGGATCTCGTTCCAGGATGCCCGCCGCACATCGGGCAACACCAACGACCTCGCCGGCAAGATCATCCGGATTCACCCGGAGCCGGACGGCACGTACACCATCCCGGAGGGCAACCTGTTCCCACCGGGCACCGAGAAGACCCGGCCGGAGATCTACGTGATGGGCGTACGCAACATCGCCCGCCTCCAGATCGACCCGGTGCACCAGTGGCTGACCGCCGGCTGGGTCGGCCCGGACGCCTCGTCGCCCAGCCCCACCCTGGGCCCGGCGAAGTACGAGACGGCCACCATCATCACCTCCGCGGGTAACCAGGGCTGGCCGTACTGCATGGGCAACCGGCAGCCGTACCGCGACCGCAGCAACACCGACGCGACAGTGCTGACCGGCTGGTACGACTGCGACAACCTGAAGAACGAGTCGCCGCGCAACACCGGACTGGTGGACATCCCGGCGGCCCGGGACAACATGATCTGGTATTCGCCCGACGGCGGCGGCCCGGTGTTCCCGAAGCGGACCGACGGCAGCGGCCTGCCGACCTACGTGGCGGCCGACGCCACCTACACGCAGCCGTACCTGCGCGGCGGCGGGCAGGCCATCATGTCCGGCCCGACGTACCACCGCAGCCTCGTCGACACCACCAGCGGCGTGGCGTGGCCGGAGCACTGGGACGGCAAGTGGTTCATCGGCGACCAGTCGAACGCCGCCAACCGGGTCGCGGTCACCGTCGACCCGGCCGGCGTGCCGCAGGCCGCCCCACCGGTGTACGCCGAGTCGCTGCGGGCCATCATCCCCGGTGGCAACGGCGACAACCGGTTGCAGAGCTGGATGGACGCGAAGTTCGGCCCGGACGGCGCGCTCTACCTGCTCGACTACGGCGGCGGCTTCTTCAGCCTGCACGCGAACCAGAAGCTGATCCGGATCACCTACACCGGCGGGGCGCCCACCCCGGCACCGGCGGCGACCTCGGTCGCCGTGCAGAACAAGCCGCTGACCATTGCCTTCACCGGTTCCCGCTCCGGCGGCGTCAGCCACCGCTGGGAGTTCGGCGACGGCGCCACGTCGACCGAGGCGGACCCCCGGCACACGTACGCCACGGTCGGCACCTACACCGCGAAGCTCACCGTCACGTACGCCGACGGTCAGACCGCGACGGTGCAGACCACTGTGACGGTGGGCTGCGCGGTGCCCGACGACCGGTCGACGGTGTGGCTCGGCGACACCGACACCGGGGTGCCCAGTCGTACGGTCGGGCAGGGTTGCACGGCCAACGACCTGATCGACGACGAGAGCACCTGGGCCGACCACAACGGTTTCGTCCGGCACGTCACCGCGGTGGCCCGCACGTTGCAGGACGACGACCTGCTCAGCACCCGCGAAGCGGGCACCCTCACCCGCCTGGCCGCCGCGTCCGAGATCGGCCGGGACGGGCACACCGGGTACGAGCCGCTCTACGACGGCACCGCCGAGTCGCTGCGCGGTTGGCAGCAGGCACCGTCGGGACAGTTCGGCATCCAGCCGGACGGGTCGCTGCGCTCCAGCGGTGGCCTGGGCATGCTCTGGCACACCAAGGAGCTGGGCGACTTCTCGCTGAAGCTGCAGTTCCGGGACATCGCTCCGGGCACCGGCCGGGCCAACACCGGAGTCTTCATCCGGTTCCCGGATCTGCGAACGCCCCTCGACCAGCGGCCACCGGACAGCTGCGGCACGGTCGGGTCGGCGCGGACCTCGCCGGCCTGGATGGCGATCTACTGCGGACACGAGATCCAGATCTACGACGGTGACACCGGTGAGCCGCAGAAGACCGGCTCGGTCTACAACTTCGACCCGGTGCCGCTGGCCCAGGCCGGGGTGACGCCGAAGAACGAGTGGAACGACTACGAGATCCGCGCCGTCGGGCAGCACTACACGATGATCCGCAACGGCGTGGTGATCAACGAGTTCGACAACACGCCGGGCAAGCAGTCGTCGCGTGCCGGCGACCCGCCGACCGACCTGCGGCAGTTCCTGCGCGGCTTCATCGGCCTGCAGAACCACGGTGACAACGACCTGACCGAGTTCCGCAACATCCGTGCGCGGGAACTCTAGGAGTGACGATGACCCGACGACTGACGGCCGCGCTGGCGGCGCTCCTGCTCACGGTGATCCCGTTGGCAGTGGCGCCCGCCTCCGCCGCCCCGCGTGTCGCCGCCGACCAGGTGTTGACCTGGACCGCCGACGACAGCATCACCCAGTACAAGTCCGCGCCCACCACGGCGGTGGCCGGAGCAACCACGATCATCTGGGAGAACAGCGCGGCCACCGGCAACACCACCGGGATGCCGCACACCCTGACCTTCGACACCAGCACCGAGGGCTACAACCACGACGTCACACTCAACATCCTGGCCAGCCCGTTCGACGCCAACGACGGCCGCCACCAGGCGACCGTGACGCTGACCCCGGGCCGATACCGGTACTTCTGCTCGATCCCCGGCCACAGCTCGATGGTCGGCGAGCTGGTGGTCACCGAGGGCGGTGGCGGCGGCGACACCACCGCGCCGACCGTGACCGCTGCGGTCTCCGGCGACCAGGACCAGGACGGCAACTACCTCGGCTCGGCCACGGTGACCGTGACGGCCACCGACGCCGACTCGGGGGTACAGACCGTCGAGTACCAGGTCGACGACACCAGCTTCCTGCCGTACACCGAGCCGGTGCGGGTCACCGCGATCGGCGACCACGCGGTGCAGTTCCGCGCCACCGACCAGGCCGGCAACACCAGCGCCGTCGGCTCGGTGGCGTTCCGGATCGTCGAGCCGGGGGAGGAGGACACCACCGCGCCGGTGGTCGCGGTCGCGCTGGCCGGCGACCGCGACGGCGACGGCAACTACATCGGTACGGCCACCGCCACGTTGACCGCCACCGACAGCGGATCCGGTGTCGCCACCATCGAGTACGCCCTGGACGGGGCGGCCTTCACCGCGTACACGAACCCGATCGTGGTGAACGCGGCCGGGATGCACATGCTGCACTACCGGGCCACCGACGTCGCCGGCAACACCTCGGCGGAGCAGATGTCGCACTTCACCGTCGTCGAGCCGCAGGCCGAGGACACCACCCCACCCACTGTCGCCGCCACGGTGGCCGGTGACCGGAACGACGACGGCGGGTACGTCGGCGGCGCGACCGTCACCGTCACGGCCACCGACGCCGAGTCGGGCGTGGCGAAGATCGAGTACGCGCTCGACACCGGCGGCTGGACGGCGTACGCCGCTCCGGTCGCCGTCCGCGCACCCGGCGCGCACACAGTGCGGTACCGGGCGACCGACACGGCGGGGAACTCCTCCACCGAGCAGTCGACGTCGTTCACCGTGGTGGTCGACGACACCGACCGCTGCCCCGACTCCGACACCCGGGCCACCGTGGTCATCGACGGGGGCGACACCGGTGTGGCCAACGTGGACACCGGCGACGGCTGCACCATCAACGATCTGATCGACGAACACGCCGACTACCCCGGCCACGCCGAATTCGTCCGACACGTGGAAGCGGTCACCGCCGCGCTCGTGACCGGCGGCACGCTCGACCGGCGGCAGCAGGGCGCCATCGTCCGGGCCGCGGCCCGATCGGACGTCGGCGCATGAGTCCTCGAACCTCACCGACAGGGAGTACCACGATGCCCGGACGTACCGTCGCCAAGCTCGCCACCGTGAGCGCCGTCATCGCGGCCTCGGTGCTGGCCGTGGCGCCCACCGCACACGCCGACCTGGTCACCCACTGCATCGGTACCGGCGGTGCGGTGACCGTGCCCAATGACCTGCTCGTTCCCGCCGGCGAGTCCTGCGCGCTCACCGGCACCACGATCACCGGCAACGTCACCGTCGCGGCCGGCGGCAACCTGGTGGTGACCGGTGGCCGGGTCAGCGGTGAGGTACGCGTCGCCGCCGACGGGTACCTCGACGCGACCGAGACGACAGTCGACGGCCAGGTGGTGCTCGCGGCCGGGGGGTACGGCATCTTCCTGAAGGACGCCCGCACCGGCACCGTCACCGTACGGCCGAAGGGCTCCACGACCATCGACAGCTTCCTGTTCGCCGAGGCGTCGACGGTCACCGGGCACGTCACCGTCGGTGCCGGCGAGGTCCGGCTCGACCGGGGCACCCAGGTGCAGCGCAACCTCAGCAGCACCGGCACCTACTACACCGACCTGCACGACTCGTTCGTCGACGGCACGCTGTCGGTGCTCAACAGCGCCACCGGCAGCGTGGTGTGTGGCAGCGCGGTCCAGGGCCGGGCCACCTTCGCCGGCAACCTGGGCGGTGTGCAGCTCGGCCCGAACGGCGCCCTCGACAGCTGCGCCTCCGGCGGCTACTGGGGTGGGGACGTGAGCATCACCAGCACCACCGGTGGCGTCACCGTCGACGACAACATCATCAACGGTCAGTTGGCGGTGACGTCCAACGACCCGGCCGCCCAGGTGGCCGCCAACAACCGGATCCGTGGCGGGGTGACCGGTGACCAGGCGGCCACGACCACCAACCGGTCGGCCCGGATGGCCGGCCCGGACCGGGAGGACGCCGGCGACCAGCGGGCCGAGGTCCGCCGTACCTCGGCAGTGCAGGAGGCCACCGAGGCGGGCGCCGCCCGGCTCTAGACGAGTGAGTCCAACCCTGGCTGGGGCGTGGGCGCGCAGCCGGCGGCCGGCGGTGACCGTCGGTCACCTCCGTCGGGGCGGATGCGGCAGTGAGGGGTATACCTCAGGGTCATATTCATACCTCTGAGGTATACCGCTCACCAGCACATCGACAGGGTGGGCTAGCCAAAGCGCCCGCCGTCAGCCCCAGAGTCAGCACGAGTGCGAGGCACACGCGAGAGCGGCCGGTCGCCCCCCAGGGGTGACCGGCCGCCGCCGTCGTACCGCGTCGACTAGAAGTTACCGGCCGAGTTGCACTTGACGCCCTGATCGAGGCAGTTGCGCACCCGTGCGGCGAGCGCCTCGTCCTTCCACGCGTTGAAGAAGTCCGCGTGCATCGAGAACGACGTGCCGGACGCGAGGGTGATGCCGTCGGTGTTCGCGCTCAACGGGTACGAGATCACGAACGACACCGAGGGGACGGGCACCGGGTGGCTCTTGGGGCACGCCCCGGTGTGGTCCCCGTTGGCCATGTGCGCCTTGTGGTCGGGGCTGTCCAGGTGCTTGCCGTCCCAGCAGTCCGGGAAGGTGATCTGCCGGACGATGTTCGCCGTCTTGGCGCAGACCGGGAACGTCTTGTCGGCGCTGCGGCCGATCTCGCCGCCGATGCCGGCGCACCAGAAGTGGTTGCCCTGCTTGTCCGGGGTGTCGACCTGGTTCTTGGCGTTGCCGGTGATCATTCGCAGGCCGAACGGGAAGGGCTGGGTCCTGCTCGGGTCCTTCAGGCGGGAACCGTAGTAGACGGTCACCTCCTTCGGGTCCACGACCTTGCCGTTCTGGTACATCGTCGGCACCCAGTAGGCGGACTGGTCGTCCGGCGAGTTGCAGGTGGTCGCCTTGGACGCCCGCAGCGACTCGGCGGTCGAGTTGGCGTCGGTCGACCTGTTGCCCCAGAACGTGTGGTTGTGCGAGCCGCCCACCAGCTTCGGCAGCACGATCGGGTCGTCGCTGTTGTGGTGGCTGGTCGTACAGCCGACGTTGAATTCGGGCACCTTGACGGGGTTGCCGGTCACCGGCTTGGGCTTGCGCGCGAAGAACGCCTTCGTCGCTGCGGCCTGCGCGGCGGCGTCGATGATGATCCAGCCGCCGGATGCGGTGGGCGGGACGGCGCTGGTCGCCGGCGTTCCCGGCCTGCCCGGCGCGGACGGCGTGGCCGAGGTGCCCGGGGCGCTCGGCGTGGCCGACGGGTCGCCCGGGGCGGTGGCCGTCGGCGCATCCGGGCCGGGCGAACCGATGCCGGTGTCGCTGGACGGGCCGGACGCGCCGGGGGTGCCCGGCGTCTCCTTGCAGCCGCCGGCGAGCGCCACGCTCACCAGCAGCAGGGCGGTGACGGAACGACGGTGTCGAGGGGTGGATCGGAAATTCATCAACGGGGGCGCACCTTTCTTCCGAGCACGAAGAATACGAGTCGGCCCCCTGCCCGTTTCCCACTGAAACGATTAATTCTCCCTTAAATATCGCTCTGCGATTGCCTGTTCAGCTCTGCGGAGCCGCCGCGATGTCGGCTCAATCTCAATTCTTTGATTTTTCTCCAAAAACTGTAATCGGCGACTGTGGTGCCACTCCACTTTCTTGAGTGGTCGGCCGTGTCGGGTCAGCAGCGGTCGCGTGCCTTGCGCAGGAAGGTCTCCCGCGACACGACCTCCGTCGAGTTGTGTCCGTGCGGCGCCAACACCTGGTCCGGCCCTATCCGTGGCAGGTCCGCGAGGGTGAAGTCCACCGAGAGGGCCTCGCTGCGGCTTGACCCGTCGAGGGTGTAGGTGACCCCGGCCCGAAATTCGGTGAGCAGCTCGACGTCCACCTCGGTCGCAGGGCTGTCGCCAGCGTCGGCGACCTCCCAGCCTTCCGGCGGCTGACCCAACAGCGCCACCTCGACGACCTCGCTCGCGGGCGGGCCGCCGACGCGCCACCTGATCAGGGATCGTTTGCCCGGTTCACCCTGATGGTCGTTCTCGAACACCCGGATATCGGCGTCACGGTCGTCGCAGGTGACCAGCACGCCGACCGGCCGGCCGTCCTGGACGGCGAGAGCGACAATCGGCTGCTCCGCAGGCGAGCAGGCGGTCAGGATAAGGAGGGCGAGCGGGAGCAGAATCCATGGACGTCGTCTTCCGCGCATGTTGGCAGCATTCCACGGCGGCATCACGCTTCGATGCCCCGAGGATCACGGAAGGGAAGCACAACCGAGGGGCCCGGGCCGGGTGCCGTGCCGAACGTTCCCACCTTCGTTGCGTGATTTCCGGAAACAGCGCAGGGCGCCGTCGACGCGGAGAGAATTGCCGCCACGGAAGCACGCGGAAGCCGGGGGACGTTCGATGGGTTTACGAAGGCGCCTGGCGCTCGTGGCGGTGACCGTCGCGGCGACGCCGCTGGTCCTCGGTGGGTGCACCACCGAGCGGAAGGCAGCCGTGCGTCAGGCCGAGCAGGTCGTGCCATCGCCCGAACTGACCCTCACGCCCGCCGATCTCTCCCGGGACGTGCCGCTCAGCGCAGAGGTGGTTCCGCTCGTCACGGGCGGAAAGATCACCGCCGTGCGCATCGTCGACGACACCGGCGCCCTGGTCGGGGCGGAGCCACGTGCGGACGGCTCGGCCTGGGTGCCGACCACTTCGTTGCGGCCGCAGCAGACCTACACCGCGGCGGTGAC
This sequence comes from Micromonospora saelicesensis, assembly GCF_900091575.1. Classification (GTDB taxonomy): domain Bacteria; phylum Actinomycetota; class Actinomycetes; order Mycobacteriales; family Micromonosporaceae; genus Micromonospora; species Micromonospora saelicesensis. The sequence goes on along the minus strand of NZ_FMCR01000007.1, from coordinate 228,506 downwards.
CGCCACCGGCGACTCCGGGCGGACCACCACCCGCACCACCACCTTCACCACCGCGGCCGCGTCGACGAAGCCGCAGGTGACCAGCACCCTGTACGTCGCCGACAAGCAGACGTACGGCACCGCGATGCCGGTGACCATCGGCTTCGATCCGCCCATCGCCAGGGCGGCCCGCGCCGACGTGCAGCGTCGGTTGTTCGTCACCACGAAGCCGGCCCAGCCGGGTGCCTGGTCCTGGGTGGACGACGGCAGCCAGGTCTACTACCGGGCCCCCGACTTCTGGCGGCCCGGCACGACCATCAGTGTCCGGGCCGGCCTGGAGGGCCTGCCCATCGGCAAGAACCACGTCGGTGACGCCGACCGCACCGCGACGTCCCGGATCGGACGGCAGGTGGCGCTCGAAGTCGACAACGCCACCAAGCAGATGCGCGTGCTGCGCGACGGCAAGCTGATCCGCAGGATCCCGGTCAGCCTCGGCAAGCGCAGCACCCCCACGTCCAGCGGCAAGATGGTGATCATGGAGAAGCACCAGAACACCACCTTCGACACGCGGGGCGAGCCGAACGGCGGCTACGTGGTGAACGTCAAGGACGCGCAACGGCTCACCTGGGGCGGCGAGTTCATCCACGGGGCACCCTGGTCGGTGTCGGATCAGGGACACCGCAACGTCTCGCACGGCTGCACGAACATCTCGGCGGCCAACGCCGACTGGTTGATGGGCGTCACCCAGGTCGGTGACCTGGTCACCTTCACCGGCACCGAGGTCAGGCTCCAGCCGGGCAACGGCTGGACGGCCTGGAACACCAGTTGGGGCCAGTTCGTCAGAGGCAGCGCGCTGCCCGTACCCGCGGATCTGCGACCGGCCCCGGCCCCGGCGCCGCCCGCGCGTGCGGTCGCCGGTGGCGTGCCGACGCCGGGGCCGTCCGCCTCCGGAGGCTGAACCACCGGGCACCCGGCGTGCTCTCGCCGCTTGCCCGGCAGCCCTACCCTCCGGGCCATGACGTACGAGCCGATGATGGTTCCCGATCCGAGGGCCAACCGGACGCTTCGTACGGTCCTGATCGTCGTCGGCGCCCTACTGGCGGTGTGCTGCGTCATCGGCACCTGCGGCGGCCTCTGGCTCTACCGCTCCATCAAGGACTCCGTCGAGCCGGCCGGGGCGGCCGCGACGGCCTTCGTCGACGACGTGCAGGCCGGCAACTATCCGGGCGCGTACGGGCGGCTGTGCGACCGGGTGCGCGCCGGTATGACACAGGAGGAGTTCGCCCGGGTCCAGGCCGCCCAGTTGAAGATCAGCAGCTACGAGATCACCAACGTGAACGTCAACAACGTCAACGGGCGGCTGACCGCGACCGCCACCGTCGAGGCGGTCCAGGAGGCCACCGGTGCGAGGCTCACCCAGGGGCTGGCGCTGGTCAAGGAGGACGGCGAGTGGCGCGTCTGCCAGTGAGTCACCGCGCCGTCGCCGCATAGAACTCGCTCGGGTCGTTGGCCAGGGACGCCTTGACGTACGCGCTCCACTCGTCCGCGAGGACCTCGACCCTGCCGGCCTCGACACCGTCCAGTGCCGCGCGTACGACGTCGGCGGGGTCGGTCTTGTCGCCGTGGTGGCCGGCCGACATGTCGGTGTCGGCGCTGCCCAGGCGCAGGCCCGTCACGAGGGTCCCCTGGCCGGCGAGTTCCAGTCGGATTCCGTTGGCCAGGCTCCACTCGGCCGCCTTCGCCACGCCGTAGACGTTGGCCCCGTCGGTCGAGCGGTATGCGAGCTACGGTAAAACCTGACGTTCATGTGAGGGACAAGGCTGTGTGACCGGCGTCACCGGCCGGGGGAGGGGTCGATGCGGATCGGGGAACTCGCCACGAAGGCCGGGGTGTCGGTACGAGCCCTGCGCTACTACGAGGAGCAGGGCCTCCTTTCTGCCGCACGGAGCAGTGGCGGCCAGCGCCACTACCTCGACGACGCGGTCGACCGGGTGTATCTGATCCAGATGCTGTACGCCGCTGGCCTGTCCAGCCGAACCATCCTGGACCTGCTGCCCTGCGTCGACGCGAAGGTCAACACACCGCAGTCGCGGGCCATGCTCCGCGCCGAACGCGACCGCATCGATCGGCAGATCACTCAACTCCGGCAGGCGCGCAAGCGGCTCGACGAGGTCATCGCGCTCAGCGAGAGCCCGGCCAGCGGTTGCACCCGAACGAACACCGACGCCTCGGTGGCGTAGGTCCCCGTCGCCGACGGCGGGACCGGTGATGCCGGAGCGCGTCGGACCAGTTTGCCGATGTGCCGTTTGCGATCCCCGTCCTACAGTGTGTGCATGATCGTGCGGACCGGCTGGGTCATGCCACACCCGCCCGACGTGTTGTGGCCGGCGCTCTGCGACTCGCGCCTGGAGTTGCAGCCGCGCTGCCCGGTGTTCTACCTGGGTACGCCCCGACCCACGTCGTGCCGGCTGCCTGAGGGTCCCGGTGAGGTCGGAGCCACCCGGCAGTGCGTCTCGGAACAGGGTGTGGTGCGGCAGCGGATCACGGTGTGGGAACCACCGAGCCGGCTGGCGTTCCACATGGAGTCGACGGACCTGCACTTCCACCGCTTCGTCGACTACCTAGGGGACCTGTTCGAGTTGGCCGAGGTGGACGGTGGCACGCACGTCACCCGGACCACGACGGTCACGGTCCGTGGGCACGGCCGCGTCGCGTTGGAGCCGGCACTCTGGGTCGGGCTGAAATCGGTGCACCGCTTCGTCTTCCGCAACTGGCAGAAGATGGCACTGTCACCACCCGCCACCCTCTGACCTCGGACGCCGGCCGCTGGGCGGTTGGAGATCAGATCGGGGCCAGCTCCGGGATGCCGTAGTGCTGGTCGAGGACCTGTATGGCGGCGCCCGCGGCGATCACGTCCGCGCCGAGGCTGGACAGGGCCACCCTGGTGCTGAGCCAGTCCGCGCGCCGGGCGTCCGCCCCGACGGCCTCGGTGACCGCCGCGAGATAGGTCTGCGGGTGCCGGAGGAGGTCCGCGCCCGCGAGCACCACGTGGGCGAGGTCGAGGGTCTGGAGCAGGTTGACGACGCCGACGGCCAGCACGCGGGCGGCGTGTGCGATGTCTCCGGCCTCGGCGGCCCGGTGGTGCACGATCTCCAGGCACCCGTGCCGGCCGCAGACGCAGCGGGGCCCGGTCAGGTCGACCACCGTGTGGCCGAACTCGCCCGCGTTGGTGTGCGCCCCCCGGTGGGCCGCGCCACCCAGCCAGAAGCCGCCCCCGATGCCGGACTCGACCATGATGAGGGCCGCGTCGCCGAACGTCGCGCCGTGCCGCCAGGCCTCGGCCGTGATCCCCGCTGTGACGTCCTTGTCCAGGTGGACGGGGAGACCGAGGTGTTTCTCGGCGATCTCGCGCAGCGGTACGTCGTGCCAGTGCCGCAGGCCGTGGGCGTCCCGGACCAGGCCGTTGGCGTGGTCGAGTGGGCCGATCATGCCGATGCCGAGCCCGGTGAGCCGGCTCTGCAGGTCGCGGATGCCGGCCATCGTGTCGATGCCGACGCTCAGGGCGTCGAGGAGCTGCTCCGGGGTGAAGTCGCGGGGCAGTGGGCTGATCGCCGAGTGGTGCACGGTGCCGGCCAGGTCGACCAGGACGAGCCGCAGCGTGCGTCGGGCCACGTGGGCGCCGATCGCGTACCGGCTGTCCGGGACGAGTTCGTAGACGACCGCGGGCTTGCCGATGCCCGGGCGCCGGACGCCGGCGGGGCGGATCAGACCGTCGGCGATCAGCCGGGCGATGACCTTGGAGACCGCCTGTGGTGTCAGGCCGGTGGCCTCGACCACTGTCGCGCGCTCGAACGTGCGAGCCGTGCGCCCCACCGCCATGACCAGTGCCTGGTTGTAGCCGCGCAGGAAGGTGACGTCGGCAGTGACGCGAGTCATCTCGCCACCCTATTACGCAACGCTGTTGCTAAATTTTTTCGGTGATCGAGTTGAGTAGAGGTCGACGGTTGGCGGCGCTGGCCGCCCTGGCACTGGGCGGCGTCGCGGTCGGCCTGACCGAGTTCGTGGCGATGGGGCTGCTGCCCGACATCGCCCGCGGTCTGCTCCCGCACGAGTACGCGCAGTCGTCGTCGGACGCCGTCGCCCGGGCGGGCTGGATGATCACCGCGTACGCGCTCGGCGTGGTCGTCGGCGCGCCGCTGATCGCCGCGTTGAGCGCGCGCCTGCCCCGCAAGAAGCTCGTCCTCGGGCTGCTCGTGCTGTTCGCCGTCGGCACTGTCGCGTCCGCGCTCGCCCCCACCTTCGACCTGGTGCTGGTGGCCCGGTTCGCGGCGGCGCTGCCGCACGGCGCGTACTTCGGTGCGGCCGGCCTGCTCGCGGCGACCCTGATGGGCCCCGGTAACGAGGCCCGTGGTTTCGCCACAGTGCTCGGCGGTCTGACAGTGAGCAACCTGGTCGGCGTACCCCTCATCACGCGGCTCGGGCAGGCGGCCGACTGGCGGGTCGCGTACCTGGTCATCGCCGGCTTCTTCCTGCTCACCCTGCTGGCGGTGCTGGCGGTCGTTCCGGAGGTCGCCGCGGCGGTCGACGGCTCGCCGGCCGCCGAGTTGCGGGCGCTGCGGACCTCGCAGGTCTGGCTGGTCGCCGCGACCGGCGCGGTCGGCTTCGCCGGCTTCTTCGCGGTGAACACCTACATCGCACCGGTCACCACCGACGTCACCGGCCTCTCCGCCGCGACGGTGCCGTGGACGTTGGTCGCGGTGGGTCTCGGGATGACCGTGGGCAACGCCCTGGGCGGCTGGCTGGCGGACCGCGACCTCCAGCGGAGCATGGTCATCGGCTTCGTGGCGATGATCGTGAGCATCGCCGTGTTCAGCCTCGTGGCGTCGACCCGCGTCGGCCTGTTCGTCGGCGCGTTCCTGGTCGGTGCGACCAGCCTGTATCTCGGTCCGGTCCTGCAGGCGCGTCTGATCACCGTCGCCCCGGGAGCACAACTGATGGGCGCGGCGGTCAACCAGTCAGCCATGAACATCGCGAACAGCCTCGGCGCCGCGCTGGGCAGCGTCGCCATCGCCGCCGGATTCGGTTACCTCGCGCCGGCCCGGGTGGGCGTCGCCCTGGCGGTCGTCGGGTTGATCCTGGGGCTGGTCAGCTTCGCCGTCGGGCGACGAGTGCGCGAGCGGGTCCCGGCCACCGTCTGACGAGTGCGAGCGGGTCCCGGCGTCTGACGAGTGTGAGCGGGGCCCGGCCACCGTCTCGACCTGGGGTGGCCGGGCCGTCCGCGAGACTCGGTCAGTAGTCGTCCACGCTGACCGTCACCCGGTCGGTGCTCGATCTCCAGTTGGGCACGTTGATCACCTCGTGTCCGCCGCCGCGTTGGCCCACGGTGATCCTTACCAGGCCGAGGTGAGCCGGCGTCGCCGGGATGAAGACGTCCATGCCGGTGATGAAGGTCTGGCTGAAGAACTCCGGCAACGGGGCCGTCAGGTCGGTCACGCCGTCGCTGCCGTCGTCGAAGGCGAAGATGCCGATCGTCCGCTTGGCGCGCGGTGTGTTCGCCGCGTTCAGGACATCCCTGCCGTTGATCCAGAGGTGGTCGCCGGCGTCGCCCTGGTCGCCCCACCACTCCTTCTGCCGTTGGATGGTGAGCGCCGTGTGCCGGTCGCTGGTCTCGACCAGGCCGCTGAGGCCCTCGCCCGGCTCGCTGGTCGCCAGGCGCAGGAACGAATCCGAGCGGAGGAACGGCTGGAAGTAGAAGTGGTGCGTGGCGGCGCCCGGGCGCACGATGGTGAACTCGTAGCGGGCCGTGGCGAGCACCGGGAGAGGGCCGAACGAGCCGTCGCCGCCGAGTGACAGCCGATGCGCGGGCCGGTGCGACAGTCGGCCGCCGGTCAGCGGGCTGACCGGGTAGACCTCGAGGGTCGCACCGGTGACACCGACGTTGCTCGGAAAGAGCACGGCGCGGCCGGAGACCCGGGCGGCGCCGAAGAGTTGCGGCACGATCCGCGTCGTGTGGGGCGCGCGGCCCCGGAGGAACCCGAAGATCTCGGTGAACGACTCCGCCGACGACACGGTCTGGGTGTGCGACTGGTCCGGCAGGTGCACGTTGGTCGCGCCGACGACGGCGCGGGCCGGGTCACCCTCGCCCCAGATGGCGAGCGTGGGCACTCCACCCGGCGGGGAGGTCGCGGGACGCCCGTCCAGGTTGACGTAGTGCGCGACCCGGGCGGCACGCTCCGGCGAGCTGTTGAGATAGCCCTGCGAGACGAAGGTGCCCAGCGAGTGCGCGACGAGGTCGACCCGGTCCGCGCCGGTGGCCGCCAGCAGGCGGGTGATCCGTGCGTCGAGTCCCGCGTACACCTGGGGCAGGATCGTCGCGACGTTCGGGGAGTCGTACTCGTGGGCTTCGATGATGTCGATCGGGTACCCGTTGCTGGCAAGCCGTTTGGTCTGGGTCTCGAACTGCGCCGCCGATCCCGCGCTGCCGTGTACGAAGATCACTGGACGGTACGTCGGTGTGGCGGCGGCTTCGGCGGCGCCTGGAACGGCGACGGCGGACAGGCTGGCCGCGAGGACGACCCCGGCCACCACGGAGAGCAGGCTCCGGAGAGATGTGTGCATCGATCCTCCACCTGGACGGACGAAGTATTTGCACTACTAGCGCAAGTATCGTGTCAGGGTGGGGCGCGATGGTCCACACCTTCCGGTCAGTTGACCTTTGTGGCGAGCAGGTCGCCGACGGCGGCGCGGACCGGGTCAGGGTTCGACCAGCTCCAGTTGGGGTGCGCGCGGTTGGTGAGCAGCGCCAGGACGAGTTTGCGGTCGGGCGCGACCAGCAGCGAGGGGCCGGCGAATCCGGTGTGGCCGAAGGTCCGGGCCGAGGTGAGCTTCCCCATGAACCAGCTCTGGTCGAGGACGACGCCGAGGCCGTGCGCCGAGGTCCGGTTGGGTCGCTCGGGGTCGATGGCGGGTTTGCCGGCGTTGTGGTTGGTGAGCATCCGGCGCACCGTCGCCGCGGCGAGGATCCGCTTGCCCTGGTGGGTGCCCTCGTTGAGGAGCAGTTGACCGATGGCCGCGAGATCGGTCGCGGAGGCGAAGATGCCGGCGTGACCGGCGATGCCGCCGAGGTGGTTGGCGACGTCGTCGTGGACGACGCCACGGAGCAGTCCCCGGGACGAGCGGGCGTCGGTGGCGACCAGTCGACTGGCCTTCGCGTCGGCCGACAGCCAGCTGTTCGGGCTGAAGCCGGTGTCGCGCAGGCCGAGCGGGTCGGTCAGGTTGGTCTTGAGTGCCTGGTCGAGCCGCTGGCCGGTGACCTTCTCGACGATCTTGCCGGCGACCATGAGCCCGACGCTGGAGTAGCGGAACGTGTTCCCCGGCACGGCGCCGGAGACCAGCGGCGTGGTGAGCACGGCGTTCCAGCGGGCCGTGTTGTCGGGCAGGCCGGTGACCTTGGCGCCGACGGGAAGGCCGCTGGTGTGGGTGAGCAGCATCTCGACGGTGATTCGCTCCTTGCCCGTGCCGGTGAAGGCGGGCAGGTAGTCGCGCACCGGAGCGGCGAGGTCGACACGTCCCTTGTCGACCTGCTGCAACAGCAGGATGGCCGTGTACACCTTGGTGACCGAGGCGAGGTCGAAGATGGAGTCCCGGCGCATCGCGACGCGCTGGTTCGCCGCGAGCAGCTTCGGCCCGGCCTCGTAACGCAGCGCCTCACCGACCGCGGTGTGGACAGTCATCTTCCCGCCCACCAGGACGAGAGCGACAGCGCCGGGGAAACCCTTGTGTTGCACGGTCTGCGGGGTCGCGGGCAGGTGCCGCTGGAGCAGGGCGGTCACGTCCTGCGCATAGCGGGCCTGACGGACTGGTGGGTTGCCGCCGACCGGCGCGTCCGGTGCCCTGGGCGGTGACTCTAGGTCTCCCGCCGGACCAAATCCGGCTCGGTTGCCGGCCGCGCCCTTCCCGGTCGCCGCGTCGCCAGGGGCGGCCGCACCGGGGTTCGGCGCGCCGGTGGCGCCGCAACCGGTGAGGGCGGAGGTCGCGGCGGCCAGACCGGCCCCGAGCAGAGTACGACGCGCAACGGGCATGCCGGAGATCGTGACAGCCGGCCGGACAACGCGCCACCTGACCCGTCCGAACGTCGGACCCGTCCGGCCCATCGGTCAACACGTGGTCATCTGGCGGACACAGCCGGTTGCCGTTCAGGTGGTTGTGCGACGATCGGCGGGCAAAACGTCGAATGACCGTCCACCGGTCTGTCCGCGCACGGTCGCGGACAGTGACCGGGGAGGGCACACACCCCGTTACCCCCTTGGAGAGCACGATGTCCCTCTCCCCGTCCCGGGTCTTCGCAGAGCTGAATGCGGCTCGACCCCCTGACCAGCCGTCCCCGACGATGGGCACGGCCGTCGTGGTCGGCGGCAGTGTCGCTGGTCTGCTGGCCGCCCGGGTGCTGTCCGACCACGCCGACAGCGTCGTCATCATCGACCGGGACGACCCGCAGGTGACTGGCGCGCGGCCCGGCGTACCCCAGGGGACTCAGCTGCACGCGCTGCTGCCCGGCGGCCTCTTCCAGCTGGAGCGGCTGTTTCCCGGATTCCGCGACGAGGCACTGGCACGCGGAGCGGTCGAGGCGCCGCCCGCGGCCCGGCGCAACTACCTCGACGGGCGTCTGAAGGTCGTCGTCCCCGACGACGCCGACAGTCTGGCGGGCAGCCGGCCGCTGCTGGAGGGCCTGATCCGCCAGCAGGTGCTCCGACTGCCCAACGTCAAGACGATCACCGCCCGCGCCACCGGCCTCGTGTTCGACGGCACCGCGGTCACCGGGGTCCGCTGTGAGGGCGGTGGGGTGGCCGGTGTCGAACGCGCTGACCTCGTGGTGGACGCCATGGGACGTTCCAGCAGGCTCTCGGACTGGCTGGAGCAGGCCGACTGGGACCGGCCGGTCACCCGGCGGATGACAGTGCACCTCAATTACGCGACCGCCCTGTTCCGCCGCCCGGAGGTCACCCCGGCCTCGACGGTCGTACTGGCTTTGAACACGCCGAGGATGGCGATGGACGTGGCCGGGGCCGCGTTCTTCGCCATCGAGGACGGTCGGTGGATGGCCATGATGGCCGGTTACGGAAACGACCGTCCGGGGCGTACCGCAGCGGACTTCGTCCGCCGCCTGCGCGAGCAGTTCCCACCGGAGTTCGGCGAGGTCGCCGACCAGGAGATGATCGGCGACGTCCAGACCTACCACCATGCCGACAGCCGACGACGGGACTTCCACGCGCTCAAGCGGTTCCCGGCCGGCCTGATCAGCGTCGGCGACGCCGTCGCGTCGTTCAACCCGGTGTACGGGCAGGGCATGACGGCGTCGGCCCTGCACGCGGCCTGCCTGTCGACGTACCTTCGGTCCGGCCCGGACCTGCGGGCGCCAGCGCGCCACTACCTCGCGCTGCAGAAGGTCGTGGTCGACGCCGCCTGGTCGCTCTCCACCTCGGCGGACCTGGCGTTGCCCCACGTCGACGGGCCCTACCCCCGCGGCTACCGGTTCTCCCGCTGGGCCAGCAGCCAGGTCATCGCCGCGACCGTCACGGACGTGGCGACCGCGCGGAAGTTCAACGACGTCGTCTCCATGCGCGAGCACCCGCACTCGCTGGCCCGCCCCGGCGTGCTCCTGGGCGCCCTGCGCGCCAACCGGCGCGCACGCTGAGCGGATGACCCGGCGGCCTCGCTGCGAGGCCGCCGGGAACGCTCTACCGGGGGAGCTTGCGCAGGATGTCGACCACGAAACGGTGGTCGTCCAGCTGCGGCAGCCCGGAGACACCTACCCAGCCCACCACACCGGTGCCGCGCACGCGCAGCGGCACCGCGCCTCCGGCCGCCGCGTACCGCGAGGCCGGCAGGCCGTACCTCTCTGCCAGCGTCACCTGCTTGTCCTGGCACAGCCGGGCCATGTAGAGCGAGGAGTGCTCGAACCGCATCACCACCCGCCCCTTGCGGCGCAGCCACGCGTCGTTGTCCGCCGTCGACCCCGGCAGGCCACAGTGGAACAACTGCCGCCCGGCCCGCCACACGCCCACCGAGACCGGCAGCCGCTGCTCGGTCGCGGCGGTGACGGCGAGCATCCCCAGCTCGTACGCGTCGGTCTCGGACAGACCCGCGAGCTCCAGCTCGCTCTCCTCGCGCAGCAGCTCGTCCAGCGTCGGCCACGATTCACGGTCAGCTGACATGTTCTTCTCCTTCGTGGTGCGGGGCGATCATCCTCGTCGTGCGGGGCGATCACCAGGCGCAGGGCGCGTAGTCCTTCAGGAAACAGCCGTACAGATCCTCGCCCTGCTCGCCGCGGACGATCGGGTCGTACACCCGGGCCGCGCCGTCGACCAGGTCCAGTGGGGCGTGGAAGCCCTCGTCGGCCAGCCGCATCTTCGTCGGGTGGGGGCGTTCGTCGGTGATCCAACCGGTGTCGACGCTGGTCATCAGGATGCCGTCGGTCAACATCTCCTCGGCGCTGGTGCGGGTCAGCATGTTCAGCGCCGCCTTGGCCATGTTGGTGTGCGGGTGCCCCGGCCCCTTGTAACCGCGGCCGAACTGGCCCTCCATCGCCGACACGTTCACCACGTACTTGCGGCGGGCCGACGCGGCGGCCATCACCGGGCGCAACCGGCTGACCAGCACGAACGGCGCGGTGACGTTGCACAGCTGCACTTCGAGCAGCTCGACCGGGTCCACCTCCTGGACCCGCTGGACCCAGCTGTTGACCGAGTCGAGGTCGGGCACGAGACCTCCGGCGTCGATGGCCGTGGACGCCGCGATCCGTTCCGGCGAGGCCGAGCCGCTGGTCAGTGCCAGCGCGGTGAGCGCGTGCGGGGTGAGCGCGGTCGACTGTGGCCCGGCGGTCAGGCTGCCCACCGGGCCGCCCTGCCCGTCCGGCTTGGCGAACGTGATCAGCTCCGGCAGCGGGCCGTCCGGCAGGGCTGCGGCCTCGGCGGCGATGAGCTGCGCGTACGCCCCGGGGGACCGGCGGACGGTCTGCGCCGCGTTGTTGATCAGGATGTCCAGGGGGCCCTGGCTGCTGACGTCGTCGGCGAGCGCGATCACCTGGGCGGGGTCGCGCAGGTCGATCCCGACGATGCGCAGCCGGTGCAGCCAGTCCGCGCTGTCGGGCATCGCGGCGAAGCGGCGGACCGCGTCGTGCGGGAACCGGGTCGTCACCGTCGTGTGCGCGCCGTCGCGCAGCAGCCGCAGCGCGATGTACATGCCGATCTTGGCCCGGCCGCCGGTGAGCAGCGCACGCCGGCCGGTCAGATCGGTGCGGGCGTCGCGGCGCTCCCGGTTCAGCGCGGCGCAGGACGGGCAGAGCTGGTGGTAGAAGGCGTCCACCTCGCGGTAGCGCTGCTTGCAGACGTAGCAGCCGCGCGGGTTGTGCAGGAAGCCGGCGGTCTCGCCCGCGACGGAGGACGCGAGTGGAATGCCCTGTGTCTCGTCGTCGATCCGCCCCGGTGCGCCGGTGGCGGTGGCCTCCGTCACGGCGCGGTCGGCGGCGAGGATGGCGTCCCGCCGCTCCTCCCGCCGCCGCTGCTTGATCACCTTGTAGAGCCGGGCGGTGGCCCGCTGCACCTGCACCACGTCGGGGTGGTCGGAGGGCAGCGCCTCCAACGCCTCGAAGACGCTGAGGCAGGCCTCCAGCCGGCTTCGGTCAATACCCTCTTGACCGTTTTCGGTAATGTTGTCCACCGTCATGCGTCGTTGTCTCGTCCCGTATCCCGTGCCGGCTCCAGCCGACCCGCCCCAACTCCGACCCGAAACGGTACGCGCCTCACGGCCTCCGACGCACCTCGCGGCCGCCCGGCGTGGTGCGCCTCGCGGCGCTGTCAGTCGGCGTCGGCGTGGCCGAGACGCCAGTAGCCCATGAAGGCCACCGCCCGCCGGTCCAGACCCCGTTCGGCGACCAGGTGCCGGCGCAGGTTACGGATGACGCCGGCCTCCCCGGCCAGCCACGCGTAGAGCGGCGTCGAGGCCACCTGCTCGGGCACCTCCCACAGGATCTCGCTGTCCACGTCGACGTCCGGCACTGGTTGGGCGGCCGTCGACGCGCCGGGGGCCAGCAGTTCTCCGGCCGCCGCGACGACGGCGGGCACCAGCCGGCTGCCGTACCCGTCGGCGCCCCGGGCCAACCAGCGGACCTCGACGCCAGGCGGCGCGAGCAGCGGCAGCACGTCGGCGGCGTCGGGCACCTCCAGCACGACAGTGCCCCGGGCGTCGAGGGGGAGCCGCTCGCAGATGCTGCTGATCGCCGGCACCGCGGTCTCGTCCCCGGCCAGCAACAGCGTGCCGCCGGTGGACGGTCGAAACTCGACCCCGCCGTGGTTGCCGTCGAAGCCGGCATCCGGCCCGACCAGGGCGATCTCGTCGCCGACGCCGGCCCGCCGAGCCCAGCGCGTCGCCGGGCCACTGTCGCCGTGCAACACCAGGTCGACGTCGACCTCGGCCAGGTGCGGGCGGACCGCCCGCACCGTGTAGGTGCGTATCGGGTTGCGCAGGTGCTCGGGCAGGGCCCGCCACGTCGCGTACCAGTCCGCGCCGTCCGGCAGGGTCGCCCGGGCCTGACCGGGCAGCGGCAGTGCCAGTTTGATCCGTTGGTCGTAACCGTTGTCGGCGAAGCGGTCCAGGTCCGCCCCGGTGAAGGTCACCCGGGTGAAGGACGGGCTGAGTCGGCGTACCGCGCTGACGGTGACGGCGAACACGCGCCACGGGGCGATGGGCAGGGTCTCGGTCATGGTGCCTCTCTCGACTCGGGCCGGCGTCTACCGGGTGGTGCTCGCCACGGCGCGGGAGCGCCACAGCAGCCAGACGAAGTACGGGGTGCCGATCATGGCGGTGACCAGGCCGGCGGGGATCTGGGCCGGAGCGATGACCGTCCGACCGAGGGTGTCGGCGATGCTGACCAGCGCCGCGCCGAGCAGGGCGGCCACCGGGAGCACCCGGGAGTGCCGGCCGCCGACGAGCGCCCGCGCGGCGTGCGGGGCGACCAGACCGACGAAACCGATGACCCCGACGGCCGAGACGGCGGTGGAGGTGAGCAGCGCCGCCGCGCCGAGCGCGATCAACCGGGTGCGTTCCAGCCGGACGCCCAGCACCCGGGGGGTGTCGTCGTCCAGCGCCATCAGGTCGAGTTCCCGGCGGGCGGCGACCACGGCCGGAGTGAGCACCAGCAGGGCGATCAGCACCGGCAGCACCTGGGTGGGCATCCGGCCGTAGGTGGAGCCGGACAGCCAGGTCAACGCCTTCCCGGTGTTCCACGGGTCGAAGGCCACGACCAGGTAGGTGATGACCGCCATGCCGCCCTGCCAGGCGCCGAAACCGATCAGCACCAGTCGGTCGGAGCTCAGTCCGCCGCGCCAGGCCAGGCCGTAGACCAGGGCGAACGCCAGCATCGCGCCGAGCCCGGCGACGCCGGAGACGGCCCACACCCCGGCCAGCGGCACGAAGGTGAGCAGGGAGACGGCGCCGAGCCCGGCGCCGGCGGTGATGCCGAGGATGCCGGGTTCGGCCAGCGGATTGCGGCAGACGGCCTGCACTGTGGTGCCGGCGACCGCGAGCGCCGCGCCGGCCAGGACCGCCGCGGCGACGCGCGGCCACCGCTGGTCCAGCACAAAGGTGTACGCGGGCCCTGTGGTGCCGTTGACCCAGTTGACGACGTCGCCGAGCAACACCCAGGTGTCACCGGCGAGCATGCCGACCGCCACGGCGCAGACGGTCAGGACTGCGGTGACGGCGACGACGCCGCGGTGGAAGGCGGCGGAGCGGACGGCCGCGTGCCCTCCGGGCGGACGACGGGTGGGGCCGGCGTCGCGGTGCCGGCGGGCCAGCCAGATGAGGATCGCCGCGCCGAACAGGGTGGTGACCACGCCGGTCGGGATGTCGACCCCGGCCTGCCCGCCCATCACGGCCCGCAGCAGCACGTCGGAGCCGAGCACGATGACGACCCCGGCGATGCCGGACAACGGCAGCAGGATGCGGTGCCGGTGCACGCCCGGCACCACGGGGGCGAGCAGCCGGACGATCACCGGTGCGCACAGGCCGACGAAGCCGACCGGGCCGGTGAGGGTGACGGCCGCGGCGGAGAGCAGCACGGCCAGCACCATGACGGTGAGCCGGGTGCGCCGCACGTCGAGACCGAGCACGGTGGCGGTGTCGTCGCCGAGGGCGAGGATGTCGAGGCGGTGCCCGAGCAGTACGAGCACGATGGTGGCGCCGACGATCACCGGAGCGAGTTGGGTCAGCGCGGTCAGGTCGCTCTGCACCAGCGAGCCGTTCCCCCAGGCGAACAGCCCGATGGTGGCCTGCTCGAACAGGAGCAGCAGCAGGGTGGTCACCGACCCGAGCGCCAGCGCGGTCGCCGAGCCGGCGAGGATCAGCCGGGTGGTGCCGGCCTGCCCACCGGAGGACATCGCCATCACCAGGCCGGCGGCGGCCAGCCCGCCGCAGAAGGCGAGGCCGCCGGCGGGCAGCGCGGGCAGCGAGACGCCGAACGCGGCGACGGCGACGATCGCCAGGTGAGCGCCCGCGTTGACCGCGAGGGTGTCGGGGGACGCGAGCGGGTTGCGGGCGATCGACTGCAACGCCGCCCCGGCGAACCCGAGCGCCACGCCGATGGCGAGCCCGGCGAGCAGCCGGGGCAGCCGGGACGCGACCAGGACGCGGGCGGCCTCGTCGTCCGCGCCGGTCGCGAGCCGCAGCAGGTCGAGGGCGCCGACGTTCGAGGTGCCCTGGGTGAGGTGCACCGCGCCGACCACGAGCAGCAGCAGGATCGCGGCGACGAAGACGACGGCGACGCGGGGCACGGCCCGGCGTCCGCCCGGAGCCGGCCGGGTGGCCGGCTCCGGGCGTGGGGGCGCGTTCAGCACGCTCACACCGTGTACGTCTTGACGAGTTCGTCGATGTACTGCTTGCCGGAGAGCGGACCGCCGAAGGTCCAGATGCCGTTGGGCATCTTGTGCAGGTTGCCCTTCTGCACGAAGGGCAGCGACTTCCAGATGGCGTTGCCGGCGAGACCGTCGGCGAACACGTCGTCGCCGTCGGAGGCGTTGTAGAAGAGGTGCATGTTGGGGTCCTTGAGGACCGTCATGCCCTCGACGTCGGTCTGGCCCAGGCCCCACACCTCATCGGTCTTGCCGGTCCAGGCGTTGGTGAGGCCGAGTTGGATGCCGATCTGGGAGACCAGCGCGCCAGTGCCGAACATCCGGATGCTGACGGTGCTGCCCTCCTTCCAGCCGTCGGCGATGGCGAACGGACGGCCGGCGGCACCCACGTCGGCGATCTTCTTCTTGCCGTCGGCGATGGCCGCGTCGAAGTCGGTGAGCAGCTTCTCCGCCTCGGTGGTCTTGCCGACCGCTTTCGCGATCATGTTGAGGTCGGTGCGCATCCGGCCGAGGTTGTCGGTGGCGTCACTGCCCTTGGCGACCACCACGGGCACGAACTTCTCCAGCTGACTGACCATGGTGGCGCCCCGGTCGTCCTCCATGACGACGAGGTCGGGCTGGAGGGCGACGATCGCGTCGACGCTGGGCTCGCCGCGGACCCCGACGTCCTTGACGCTCGGGTCGAGCTTCGCGGAGGTGACCCAGGTGCCGTAGCCCTTGGGGTCGGCGACACCGACGGGCATGACGCCCAGGCTGACCAGCAGCTCGACCTCGCCCCACTCAAGCCCGACGACCTTGGTCGCCGGCGCCTTGAGGGTGATCTCCTTGCCCCGGCTGTCGGTGACGGTGACCGGGCCGCCGGCCGCCGAGGCGGAGGTGTCGGGGGCCGCGGCGTTCTCGGTGGTGCCGCAGGCGCCGAGCGTCAGCGCGGCCACGACGGCGATGAGGGCGGTGAAACGGGTACGGGTCATGACGGTCTTTCTCTGCTGTGGATGGGGGTGTTCAGACCAGGGCGCGGATCTGGTGCCGCCCGACCGGGCGGGTGGTGACCAGTCCGCTGAGCGGATCGGTGGTCACCTCGATGCGGATCCCGTAGGTCTCGGTGAGGGCGTTCTCGGTGAACACCGTTGCCGGGGTGCCGGTGGCGCGGACCCGGCCCTGCTGCAACAGGACCACCTCGTCGGCCACGGCGGCTGCCTGGTTGAGGTCGTGCAGCACGACGCCGACGGCGACGCCGTGATCGTCCGCGAGGTCACGGACCAGGTCGAGGATCTCCACCTGGTAGCGCAGGTCGAGAAACGTGGTGGGTTCGTCGAGGAGCAGAACCGGGGTGTCCTGGGCGAGGCAGGTGGCCAACCAGACCCGCTGCAACTCGCCTCCGGAGAGTTCGTCGACGGGACGGTCGGCCATCGCGGCGACGCCGGTGACGTCCATGGCGCGTGCGATGGCGGCGGGGCCGTCCGGGTCCTCGGTACGCCAGCGCCCCCGGTAGGGGTGGCGGCCGTAGCCGACGACGTCGCGGACGGTGACTCCGCTGGGCACCGGCCGGCTCTGGGCGAGCAGGGTGACCCGCCGGGCGAACTCCCGGGCCGCGAGGCTGGCGGCCGTGACGCCGTCGGCGAGGTGCACGATTCCGGCCTCGATCGGGTGCAGCCGGGCCAGGGCCCGCAGCAGGGTGGACTTGCCACTGCCGTTGGGCCCGACCAGTGCGGTCACGGCACCCGCGCGGAGGTTGATCACGGCACCGTGCACCACCGGCACACCGTGATAGCCCAGACGGAGGTCGACGCCGGACAGGCTGCGCTCCCCGTTGACCGACGCCAACTCGTTCTGCATGAGGTTAGGCTAACCTAACCAAATGACGCCGTGTCAAGCCGGTCGCGGGGCCGTGACCGGCTTGGCGGACCGGTGGTCGTCGGGTCCGTGCGCGCGTGGGGGATGCTGGGTCCGTGCAGATCGCGACCCTCGGCCCACTCGCCATCGACGGCCAGCCCGTTCGGGGTGAACGGCTCGCGGCGGTGCTCCGCGCGCTCGTCGACGCGCGGGGGCGGGCGGTCTCCGTGAACCTGCTCGTGGACGCCGTCTGGGACGGAGTGCCACCCGACGACGCGACCGGCGCCGTCCAGGCGCTCGTGTCCCGGGTGCGCCGTCTCGGGCTGCCCGTGGTCGCGGTGCCGGGCGGATACCGGCTGCCCGCCGAGGGGATCACCGTCGACGCGGTCGAGGCGCGCGCGCTCGTCGATCAGGCGGGCACCGCGCTCCGGTGCGGTGACGTCCGTGCCGCCCGCGGCCTGGCCGATCAGGCGCGGGCCCTGTTTCCCGAGGTGCCGGAGTTGGCCAGCGCCGAGGACACCCGCCTGTTCGCAGAGGTCGCCGCGCTGCGCGCGCAGGCGGCACTCGCCGGCGTGGGCCCGTTCGACGAGGTCGACCTGGGCCGACTCGTCGCGCGGACACCGCCGGACGAGCCGTCCGCCGCCCTGCTCGTCCGGGTGCTTGCCGCGCAGGGACGGGAGGCGGAGGCGCTGGAGGTGGTCGAGCGGCTGCGCGCCGACCTGGCCGACCGCTACGGCACCGACCCGTCGCCCGTGATCACGAGCGTCCACCTGGCGTTGCTGCGCGGTGAACTCACCGCACCGCCCGCCGCGGCGCCGCCGCCCCGGCAGCAGGCGCGGATCACGCTGCCCGCCGCGTGGCGCCGCCCCATGGCCGCCCTCGTCGGACGGGAGCGGGACGTCACGGCCGTCACCGACGCGCTCGCCGAGACACCCGTCGTGACGATCGTGGCGACCGGCGGGGCGGGCAAGACCCGGCTCGCCGCAGAGGTGGCCAGGCGTACGGCGGCGGGTGGGCGGGCGGTACGCGTGATCGAACTCGCCGGTCTGCGCTCGCCCGACGAGGTGCTGCCCACTGTGCTCGCCGCGTTCGGCGGTGCGGACACCACTGCCACCGGCGGCAACCTGGGCCTGGAGCGGCGGGTCCTCAGCCCCGAGGAGCGGCTGCGCGCCGTGGCGCCGGACCTGGACGGGCTGGTGGTGCTGGACAACTGCGAGCACGTGCTCGACGCGGTGGCCGTCGTCGTCGCCGACCTGGTCGCGGCGGCCTCGCCGGAGGTCGCGGTGCTTGCGACGAGCCGCGCCCCACTGGGCCTGGTCGGCGAGCTGGTGCACCGGCTGACCGCGTTGCCGGACGCCGACGCGCTCGCGCTGGTCGAGTCCCGGGCACGGGCCGGTGGCGCCGTACCAACCTGGGACACCGAGCGGGCCCTCGCCCTGTGCCACCGGCTCGACAACCTGCCGTTGGCCCTCGAACTGGCCGCCGCACGACTGCGGCACATGCCGATCGACGACGTGCTCGCCGGGCTGACCGACCGGTTCGCACTGCTCGACGACGCCCTACGCGGCCTGCCCGAGCGGCACGCGAGCCTGTGGGCGCTCGTCGACTGGAGCAGGGAACTGCTCGCCGAGGCCGACCGCGACCTGCTCCAGCGGGTCGCGGTCATTCCCGCGCCGTTCACCGCGGACCTCGCCGCCGCCGTCGCGCAGGCCCCGGACGTCCGTCGCGGCCTGGCTACCCTCGTCGAGCAGTCCCTGTTGACCCTGGTCGAGGGGGACGGTCCGCCGCGCTACCGCATGCTCGAAACGGTCCGCGAGTACGGCGAGGCCCGGCTGGACGCGGCCGGTACCCGGGATCAGGCCATGGCCGGCCTGGTCAGGTGGGCGCGGGAGCAGGCCGTCGCGCTGGCCGGCCGCTTCATCGGCCCCGGCCAGGTCGAAGCGCTGCACCGCTGCGCCGCCGAGCAGGACAACCTGGTCGCCGGCCTGCGGTGGGCAATGGGAGCGGACGACGAGCCCGCCGCCGTCGACGTCGCCACCGCGCTGTTCCACCTCTGGTCGGTGCGGGGCCTGCACCTGGAGGTCCTCGCCTGGGCGCGCGGGCTGCTGCACATCGACGACCCGCAGCGGCGGCTGCGGTCGGCGATCCTGCACGGCGCGGCCAGCGGCCGGCCACTGCCCGACGCCGACCGGCTGGCCTGGATGTGCGTGGTGATCAGCGTGAACGCCGGCGTCAGCGGCGATCTGCGGCCCGCCGTGCTCGCCCGGAGGGCGCTGCGGACGCTCCAGACCGAACGTCCCGGCGAGGTGTCGTCCCGGATGGCCGCTCTCGCGTCGGCGCTGCCCGGCTTCGACGCGTCCGACGTGGAGCAGAGTCTGAAGAGCGCGACCGAGATGGTCGTGCACCCGGACCCGTACGTGCAGGGGCTGGGGCTGTTCGCACGTGCGGCGGTACGGGAGAACGGCGGCCTGCCGGAAGCGTCGATCAGCGACGCCGAGCAGGCCTACCACCGCTTCGAGGCCGCCGGCGACCACTGGGGCATGGCGATGGCGGCGGGTGCGGTCGGGCAGTTCCTGGTCCCGGGCGGCGATGCCCGGTCGGCCGAGTGGCTGACCCGCAGCGTCCGGCACATGGAGTTGGTCGGCGCCACGCAGGACGCGCGGTCGATCCGGGTACGGCTGGATGTGCAGCTCGCCCTGACCGGCGACGCTGAGGCGGAGCGGCGACTGGGCGAGACGGCCGCGCTGGGCCAGGCCGAGCAGATCGACGCCGCGCAGGCGCTGCTCGGGCTGGCGCACCTCGCCTGGCAGCGTGAGCGGTACGACGAGGCGCTCGCCCACGCCGACGAGGTGACGCGCGTCCTCGCCGGCTGGGTCGGGCCGCAGCCGCAGCCGCGCGTGATGCTCCGGGCCACGGCGGCGATCATCTACCTGCGCGTGGCCCAGGTTGGGCGGGTGTCGGGCACCGACGCCACCATCCAGGCGGCCGCGATGCTGTCGCTCGCCCGCGATGACGCGCTGACCTCACGCGACCTGCCGGTGATCGGGGCGTGGGCGTCGGGCGGCGCGGAGTTCGCGGCGTACCGGGGTGACGTCGACACCGCCCGCGAGCTGGCCGTACTCGCGAAGCGGATCGGCACCCAGATCGAGATGTTCTTCCCCTTCGAAAACGGCGAACGGCTCAACGCCATCCTCGGGAACGAGGAGCAGCGTGAGCCGTTGCTGGCCGCGTGGCGCGAGCGGCCACCCGCCGCGGCCGTCAGCCGGATCCGCGAGCTGATGGACGACCTGCTCGCCTGACTCAGATCTTCTTGCGGTACGCCCGCAGCGCCAGCGGCATGAACACCGCAACGAAGCCGGCGCACCAGGCGAGCGTCCACCACACGTGGTTGCCCAGTGGGGTGCCGAGGAACAGCCCGCGTACCGACGCCACCAGATGGGTCATTGGGTTGACGTCCACGAACGCCTGCATCCAGCCCGGCAGGGTGTCGGCGCCGACGAACACGTTGGACGCGAAGCTCAGCGGCATGATCAACGCGAACATCACACCCTGCACGGCACCCGCGGTCCGCACCTTCATCGACACCAGCACCGGCAGCCAGCTCAGGCAGAGCGCGAACAGCACCGCGAGCAGACAGCCGGCGATCGCCCGGAACGGGTCGGTGTCGATCCGGAAACCCATCACGTAGCCGATCGCGAGCGTCGACACGGTGACGATGACGTACCGGACGACATCGCCGAGGACCGCGCCGACCAGTGGTGCGGAGCGGGGGATCGGCAACGACCGGAACCTGTCGAAGATGCCCTTGGCGATGTCGGTGTTGAGGTTGACGCCGATTGCGATGGCGCCGGTCGCGATCGTCTGCGCGAGGATGCCGGGCAGCAGGAACTGCAGGTAGTCGTGGGTCGATCCGGCGACGGCGCCGCCGAAGACGTACACGAAGATGATGAGGAACAGCACCGGTTGCAGGGTGACGTCGATGAGCGCCTCGGGCGTACGCCAGGTCTTGATGAGGCTGCGCTTGGCGAGCGCCAACGAGTGCCGGACCAGCCGGAACGGCCGCGGGTTCGGCGCGGAGTTCGAGAGCGCGCGGCTTCTCGTGGGCGCTGTGTCGGTCAGTGTGCTCATGCCGCGACCTCCGTGGGGCGGGTGGTGTCGTCTTCGGATGCCGTACGCCCGGTGAGGGTGAAGAACACCTCGTCGAGGCTCGGCAGGTGCAGGGAGAGTTCGGTGACGGCGATGCCGGCCGTGGCGAACCGCGCGACGCTCTCGGTCAGGGCCGCGTCGTCGGTGACCGGCACCGCGAGCACGCCCTTGCGGATCTCGTCGGCCTGCGCGCCGGAACCGACCTGGGTCAGGATCTCCGCGGTGCGGGGCAGCTGAGCCGGATCGGACGGCCGGACCTCAAGGGTCTGCCCGCCGACCACCCGCTTGAGCCCTTCGGGCGTGTCGTGCGCGATGACGCGGCCGTGGTCGATCACCGTGATCGCGTCGGCGAGCGCGTCGGCCTCCTCCAGGTACTGGGTGGTCAGCAGCACCGTCGAGCCGTTGTTGACCAGGGAACGGACCACGTCCCACATGTCCTCGCGCTTGGCCGGGTCGAGCCCGGTCGTCGGCTCGTCCAGGAAGATCACGTCGGGGGAGCCGACCAGGCTGGCGGCCAGGTCCAGCCGCCGCCGCATGCCGCCGGAGTAGGTCTTGGCCGGACGGTTCGCCGCATCGGTCAGGTCGAACCAGTCGAGCAGTTCGGCGGCCCGTCGCCGGGCGCCGGCGCGCCCCAACTCCAGCAGGGTGCCGAACAGCTCCAGGTTCTGCCGTCCGGTCAGGTCCTCGTCGACCGAGGCGTACTGGCCGGTGAGGCCGATACTCTGTCGAACGCGTTCGGCGTCCCGTACCACGTCGAAACCGCTGATTCGGGCGGTCCCGCCGTCCGGGGTGAGCAGGGTGGAGAGGATGCGTACGGCGGTGGTCTTGCCGGCGCCGTTGGGCCCGAGCACCCCGAGCACCGTCCCACGGGGTACGGCGAGGTCCACGCCCTGAAGCGCCCTCGTCTTCCCGAACGTCTTCACGAGGCCCTCGGCCTCGATCACCAGGTCAGCTGTCATGAGCCGAGTCTGCGCGGGCCCGCTGACACCGCCCCGACACGCCACCGACACCGGCTGACACGGGCTGACACCGGGACTGGGAGGGAGGGCCGCCAGGGTGTGCACATCCACACCGACGGTCGGCGTCACGATATGCTGGCCACGGCAGAGCGCCTGCCAGCGCCCGATGTGGTGGCCCACGCCTGACCACATACCTGGGGCCAAGAGTCTCCGACTCCGCGCCGACGTGTCGACTCCCGGCGTGCCGGTCACGCCGCCCGTTCGGTGGAGGGCGTGGGGCTGCACCGGAGGCGTCATGTCTGATCCCATCCCCCGACGGACCCCGGCCCCGGGACGCGCCCGCAAGCGCGCCATCCGGGAGCATGCGGCCCGGGCTGGCGTCGCCTACTCGGAGGCGGCCCGGCAACTCGAGTTGGTCGGCCTCCGGCCCGGCGAAACCCTTTCCAGGTACGGGCGGACGATCTATCCGATCGGGTTCGACCCGCATCGCCAACTCCTCGTCGACCGCCGTGAGCGGCGGTCGTTCGAGGAGCGGGTGTCGGACACCAGGCGGGCCGCGATCCTGCCTCATGGTCGCGCGCGGCACCTCGTCGAGCGGTTCCCGCCCAGCCGTGGGCGTACCGGCAGCGGGGTGGGCTCGCTCTACCACGGCGAGGGCCGCGAAGAACTGCTCGCGATGCTGTACATCGTGATCGTGGCCGAGTCGCCAGGGTTGCTGCCCGAGGTGGGGGACCTCGCCTGGATCGCGGAACTCGGCGAGGACACCGCGCTCGACACGGCCTGCGCCGACATCGACCGCGAGGCCCGCCGCCTGCTCGACCAGGAGCCACTGGCCCTCTGGTCGCGCATCCAGCAGGCGCTGACCGTGGCCGAACGCATCGTGGACGGGCAGGTCCGCCAGGAGGCGATCCGGCAGACCGCGCTGTTGAGCACGATGATGACGCCGCGTCTGGGGTATGCGGGCGAGCCGTACGTTCCGGGGCTGCCCGTCGCCGGTGCCCGGCAGATCCTCGACGCGCTGCTCATCGTCGCCGACGACGGACACGCGCCGGGCACCCGGGTACGCCTGCTCACGCAGCCGCACGACGCGCGATCGGCCACGATCATCGGTGCCCGGTGGGGTTCGTCCGGTCCGCCGGTGGGCTATCTCGTGTGGCTCGACGGGGCGACGGCGCCGCTGTCGGCCCACCCCGACGACCTGATTGTCCTGGCCGACCAGGAAATCACTCCGCGCTGAGCCAGGGCCCACCTCGGTGGTGGGCGCAGCCGGTGGCCGTCGGTGGCCATCGGTCACGGACGGTCACCTGCGTCGGGGCGGATGCGGTCGTGAGCGGTATACCTCAGAGTCATATTCATACCTCTGAGGTATACCGCTCAACAGCACAACGACATGGCGGGCCAGTCAGAGCGCACACCATCAGCCCCGTCTCGAGTGAGGACTCACTCGTCCAGCCAGGGGTAGGTCCCGGTCAGCGTTCAGTGGTCTGGGGACCAGGCACCACGGGCACAGGCCGGCCGGGCTCCCTCGCGGGGAGCCCGGCCGGTGCGGTCGGCGCCGTCGTAGAGCTGTCCGGAGCGCAGCGGGGGGAGGTGCTGCGGCGGGAGAGGTACGGACGGCGTGACCGCGCTCCGCGCGGTGGTCCACCTGCTCAGCTCGGTAGGCGGCCCCGCGTGGAGACGAAGTGGTACGACATGACGGCGAATCCGGGGTCACGGAGCAGCCGTCGGAAGGCGTTCAGCTGCTGGGGCGACAGCCCGGCCGCCAACAGGTCCGGTTCCAACTGGCGGGAGTTGGTCTCGTAGAGCGATGTTCCGGTCGACCCGCCGGCCCAGCTCTGCGAGTGGGTGATGGTGTCCAGGTCGGTCAGACCGGCGAGGGCCATCTCGGTGTGTACGTCCTGCGCCCAGCCCAGGTCGGCGCCGTGGTCCTCCAGGACACCCATCATGGCGTCCATGACCTGCGCGAAGAGCTTCGCGGCGTCGTCGGTCGGGGCGGTCAGCACCCGCTGCGGCGCGGTGCAGTCGAACTCCTCGACCACCAGCCACCCGCCGGGCGCCAGCGCGCCGGTGAGCGTGCGCAGGACCCGTCGTCGGTCGGGGAGGTGCAGCAGCACCAGGCGGGCGTGGATCAGGTCGAACGCGTCCCCGGGTGGCGGTTCGGTGCGCACGTCGTGCTGGCGTACGTGCAGGTTGCCCTCGGCCACGAGGTGCGTGGGGTCGATGTCCGTGGCCAGCACGTGCCCGTCGTCGCCGACCGCGCGGGCCATCCGCCGGGCCATCGAGCCGCCACCGGCCCCGACCTCCCAGCAGGTCGCGCCCGGCTCCAGCACCGGGCGGGCCAGCCGACGTGTCGTGATCGGATCCAGGAAGGACTCCAGCGCGTGCATCTGGGGAACGGCGTCGGGTGCGCCGTTGTCGAACGTGTAGGTGTCATCGCTCGTAGCGGTTGTCATCGGTGTCTACCTCTCCGTGAATGGTCGGGTGACTACGGGGTGTCGGCCCAGAGCCGAGGGGTCGATCGGTTGGCCGGGGGCGGCGCAACGGCGGCGACACTCAACATCGCCGCCAGTGGGGCCGGATCGCGGCGGGCCTCCGCGGTCGGCCGGTCGTAGACCACCCGGCCGTACTCCAGCACCGCCACCCGGTCCGCGAGTTCGATGGCGTGCTGGAGTTGCTGCTCCACGAGCAGCACGGTCAGACCGTCGGCGGCGAGACCGTTGACGAGTTCGCGGACCCGCGCCGCCAGATCGGGCGAGAGGCCCTCGCATGGTTCGTCGAGCAGCAGCACCCGGGGTTGGCCGAGCAGCGCACGGGCTATCGCCAGCATCTGCTGCTCGCCGCCGGAGAGTTCGCAGCCGCGGTGTCGCAGCCGCACCGCCAGCCTCGGCAGCAGTTCCAGGGTCCGGGCGACCGTCCAGCCCTCACCGCCCGAGGTGCGGGCCCGCCACGGCGCGGCCGCCAGGTGCAGGTGCTCGGCCACTGTCAACCGGGAGAAGACCCGACGGCCCTGCGGGACGAGACCGACGCCGGACTGGGCGATGCGATGTGGTTGTCGGCCGGCGACGTGCACGCCGCCGATCTCGATGCGACCGCTGGATGCGCGAACCAGCCCGGCGATGGTGTGTACGAGGGTGCTCTTGCCCGCCCCGTTGCGGCCCACCACGGCCTGGATGCTGCCCGGGCGTACCCGCAGGCTGACCTCGTGCAGGACGATTCCCCCGCCGTAGCCGGCGCAGAGGCGATCCACAGTGAGCATCAGGCCACCCCATCGGCGTAGGCCTGCCGCACCAGCGGCGAGGTACGGATCTCGTCCGGTGTGCCGGCGGCCAACGTCTGACCGTCGCGCAGCACCGTGACCGTGTCGGAGAGGGCGTACACCAGGTCCAGGCGGTGTTCGACCAGCAACACGGCGACCGCCCTGGGTAGCGCCTGAAGCAACTCGACCAGCCGGCCGACCTCGATGGCGGACAGCCCGGCAGCCGGTTCATCGAGGAGCAGCAGGCGAGGCCGACCGGCCAGGGCCATGGCGATCTCCAACTGGCGTCGTTGCCCGTGCGCGAGATGCCCGGCGGGCACCGCCGCGACGGCGGTGAGTCCCATCTGGTCCAGCAGCGGACCGGCCAGGCGCTGTGCGGCGCGTCGGCGCCCGCCCGGCCACCACCGGCGGCGTGGGATGACCCGGGGCAGCGCGGCCACCACGACGTTCTCCGTCGCGGTTAGCGTCGGAAAGACCGCGGGTCGTTGGTGGATGCGGTTGATGCCCCGCCGGGCTCGGGCCGCCGGGCCGAGCCGACCGACGTCGCGTCCGTCGAACCGAACCGTGCCGCGTTGCGGCCTGGTGGACCCGCCGAGCACGTTGAGCAGGGTCGTCTTGCCGGCCCCGTTCGGGCCGATCAACGCGTGCCGCTGGCCGTCGTGGATGCGCAGGTCCACGCCGTCGAGTGCGGCGAGCGAGCCGTACCGCACGCTGATCTCCTGGGCTTCCAGCAGGCCGGTCATCGGTGCAGCTCCGCAACGTTCGTCTGATCAGGGGCGGCTGGCTGGTCCGACTGGTGCGCCGGGGCGTTCGGCGGGCGCAGCCGACCCCGCGCCCGGTTGACGCCGGTGGGCAGCAGGTAGACCGTCGCCACGAACAGCGCGCCCAGCACCAGCGGCGCGTGGCCGGGCAGCACCCCGAACAGCCAGTCCCGGACGGCGATGACCAACGCCGCACCCACCAGGGCGCCGCCCACCGAGGCGGTGCCTCCGATGACGACACCGAGCAGCAGCAGCGCGGACGTGTCGAAGCCGAAGTCGGCGGGGGAGATGTACTGCTGGGCGACGACCAGGAGCGAGCCGGCGGCACCGGCGACCGCCCCGGCGGCGATGTGCGCGCCGGACAGGTGCAGCGCCACCCGGTGACCGCTGGCCCGCAACCGCATCTCGTCGTCGCGGCCGGCGCGCAGCACCAGCCCGGCCCGGGTACGCAGCAGCACCAGTACCGCGCCGACCAGCGTGGCCACGACGGCCAGCGCGTACAGGTAACGGGCCTGATCGCTGGCCAGGGCCGGGAGCCCCCAGAACGGGCGGACCGCGGGGATGCCGGCCAGCCCGTCCGTGCCACCGGTCACCGACCGCCACCGCCCGAGGACGATGACGACGAGTTCGCCGATCGCCAGGGTGATCATCAGGACGATCACCCCTCGGGCGTGTACGACGAGCGGCACGGTCAGCGCGGCCAGCAACGCCCCGGCGGCCGCCGCGACGACGAGCTGCACGACGCCGACGTCGGAGACTCGGCTGCCGACCACGGCGCAGGCGTAGGCGCCCGCCGCGTACGGTGCGGTCTGGCCGAGGGTGGGCATGCCGGCGACGCCGGTGAGCAGCGCCACGCTCACCCCGACCAGGGCCAGCGCCAGCGTCCGGGCGAGGATCGACGTGGTGTAGTCGTCGACCACCCAGGGCGCCACGACCAGGCCGACCAGGACGAGCGCCGCGATGCCGCCCCGAACTCGCCGGATCACCTCGCCTCTCATGCCGACCTCCACCTGCCGGCCAGGCCGCGCGCCCGCACGGCCAGCACGGCCGCCATGGCGGCGAACAGCAGAAACGGCGCGGCGGACGGCAGCAACGCCACTCCCAGCGTCTGGATCTCGCCGATCGCGAGCGCCGCCAGCAGGGTGCCTGCCATCGACCCGAGACCACCGAGGACGACCACCACCAGGGAGAGCAGCAGTACCGTGTCGGCGGTGCCCGTGCCGGGACCGATGATGGGGGCGCCCAGGACTCCGGCCGCGCCGGCCAGCGCACCGGCGGCGGCGAGCACACCGGCCCGGATCCGCGCCGGACTCACGCCCAGGCAGGCGACCATCTCCGGGTCGTCGACGGCAGCCCGGACCAGCATCCCGGCCCTGGTGCGTCGCACCACCAGGTAGAGGGCGGCGGCGAGCACGGCGGCGACGACGATGAACACCAGCCGGTACGCGGCGTAGCGGTGACCGGCGACCATCACCGATCCCTCCAGGGCTGCGGGCACCTGGACCTGCGGGTTGTCGGGCCCGAAGCCGGCGACGAGCAGGCTGCCGCCGGCCAGCGCCACCCCGAACGTCAGCAGCGCCTGACTCAGGTGGTTACCGGTGGCGACCGGTGTGAGGAGGCCGGCCAGGAGCACCCCCGCCGCGGCGGCGGCCAGCACACCGACGGCGAGGGCCAACGCCAGACTCGCCCAGCCGCCGTCGAGCAGCGCCGCGGCGGTGTACCCGCCGATGGCGTAGAGCAGGCCGTGCGCCAGGTTGAGGATGTTGGCGACGCCGAAACAGAAGACCAGCCCTGACGCGGCGACGAACACGAGCAGCCCGTAGGCGACTCCGTCCAACGCCGGGATCAGGTACGGGTCGATCCGGTTCGTGCCGGCCGCCACCGCTGTCACCGGCCGACGGTCGCGAGGTCACCCACGACGGTGTTGGACAGCGCCCGGCCGTCCTGGCGGACCTGCCGCAGGTACCACTTCTGCACGGGGGAGTGCGTGGTGGTGGAGAACTGCCAGGTGCCGCGCGGGCTGGCGATCTGGCCGAGTTGGCCGATGGCCGTGTTGATGGCCTCGGGGGTCGGGTCGCTTCCGGCCGCGCCGATCGCCCGGTCCAGCACCGCCGCCGCGTCGTACGAGGCCAGCGCGTAGGTCGTCGGCGAACCGTCGTGCTTCGCCTTCCACGCGGCCACGAAGGCGCGGTTCTCCGCGTTGTCGAGGTCGGGCGAGTAGTTGAGCACCGAGTAGATGTCCCGGGCGGCCTCGCCCTGCGCGTTGAGCACCCCGCCCTCGGTGAGGAACCCGGCCGCGTACAACGGGATGTCCTTGATCTCGGACTGCGCGTACTGCTTCACGAAGTCGACGGCGGCGCTGCCGGCGTAGAAGGTGTAGACGGCCGCCGCGCCGGATGCCTTGATGCGGGCGAAGTACGGGAGGAAGTTGGTGGTGGCCGGGAACGGCGTGAAGGTGGTCTTGCCGTCGGCGTTCGCGAGCTTGCCGCCGATCTTGCCGAACGCGTCGGTGAAGCCGCGCAGCTCGTCCCAACCGCCCTGGTAGTCCGGGCCGATCGCGTACACGGAGCCCTTCACGTTGTCGCGGACGTGCTGTGCGATCGCCGCCCCGGGCTCGTCGGAGAGGTACGAGGTGTGCCAGACCCGGGAGACGTCCTTGAGCTCCGGCCGGCCGTTGGAGCCGACCAGTGGCACCTTGGTCTCGTTGAGCACGGGGGTGACTCCGGCGACCGAGCCGCCACCGACGATGCCGGTGAGCGCGGAAACCCGGTCCTGCTTGAGCAGCTTGGTCGCCGCCGGGACAGCGGTCTGGGCGCCGTTGCCCTCGTCCGCGACGATGAGGTCGACCTGCCGGCCGCCCAACTTGCCGTCGTGGGTGTCCAGGTAGAGCTGGAAGCCGTCGCGGATCTCCGTACCGACGGCCTGGTACGTGCCGGACAGCGACGCGAGCAGGCCGATCTTTATCGAGCCGCCGGCGCTCGTGCCCGGAGCGTCGTCGCCACAGGCCGTGCTGGTGGTCAGCACGGCGGCGAGCAGCGCGGCGGTGAGGGCACGGCTGCGCCAAGGCGTGATGAGAGGCATGTCTGACTCCAGAGGAAGGGGAAGGGGTCTCCGGCGTGGGGGCGCCGGGGTGGTCAGCGGCTGCGGGCGAGCGCCGCTCGTGCAGCGGGGGTCAGCGCGTCCCCGATGCGGTTGGCCAGCTCGGTCATCTCGTAGGAGACCTTGCCCACGTCACACTCGGGCGCGGCGAGCACCAGCAGCGAGGCGCCGTCGTTGAAGGCCATGGAGAACATGAACCCGCCCTCGAGCTGGGTGACGTTGGAGATCACCGCGCCGGCGTCGAAGAAGGCCGCCGCCCCCCGCAGCAGGCTGACCAGCCCGCTACCCGTGGCGGCCAACTGGTCGGCCCGGTCCGGTGGCAGGTCGCGGGTGGCGGCCACCATCAAGCCGTCGCTGGAAATGGCGATCGCGTGGCTGACCTCGGTCGCGCGCGCCGCGAAGTTGTCCAGCAGCCAGCCGAGATCCTGTTGGTCGGTCACGTGCTCTCCTGTCGCGTCACTTGTTGCCGAGGTTGATCGGGGTACGCCGTCGGTTCGCCACGCCCCTCGCGTACGCGGCCATCGCCGTCGCCACCTGCGCCGGGTCGCGGTACTCGGACCGTTGCTGCTGCTGGGGCACTGTCACACCGCCGGGCACGAGGTGCCGTTGTGGCTGTCGTTTGGGCAGGCCGGAGTTGGTGGTCGTGGCGACCTCGGGGGTGTGCGCCTGGGCGGCCGTACGCCAGGCGTCGTCGGCGGGGCTGGACCACTGCTGGCCGTTCTGGCCGTTCTGGCCGTCCTGGCCGTCCTGGCCGTCGACGACGTCGTTCTGGAACCAGTGGTTGACCTGTTCGAAGATGAGCAACTCCTCGGTGGGCGCGTCACCCCGGTCCGGGGGTGGGGGAGCCGGTCGGAAGACCGGCGCGGCCGGCAGGGTCCGTTCGGCCGGCGGGCGTCCGGCGGTGGGTTCGGGGCGCGGCTGGTACGGCGGCGGAGGGCTGGGCGTCCGCGCTGCCCGCCGTGACAGCCGGCCGGGTGCGAGCAGGTACTCCTCCGGTGGCAGCGACCGGATGATCGCCGCGGGCAGTGTCGCCTCGGCGAGGATGCCGCGTCGGGGGCCGCGTCGCAGTTGGACGGTGGCGCCCAGCCGGGCCGCGAGCTGGCCCACGACGACCAGCCCCATCGCCCGTACGGCGGCCACGTCGATGGCCGGTGGGCGGGCCAGTAGCTCGTTGAGTTGCTGCATCCGCTGCGCCGACAGCCCCACACCTTCGTCGCTGATCTGGACGATGACGCGGTCTCCCAGGCTCCGGCCGCTCACCCAGGTCTCGCTGCCCGGCGGCGAGTACGTCGTGGCGTTGTCCATGAGTTCGGCGAGCAGGTGCACGACCTCGTCGACGGTCTTGGCGGCCACCGCGACGTCCCCGTCGATCATGCCGAGCCGGACCCGCGCGTAGTGCTCGATCTGGGACAGCGCCGCCTGGAGCACCTGTTGCAGCGGAACGTCGCGCTGACGTACGCGACCCACGCCGACACCACCGAGCACCAGCAGGCTGGCGTTGATCCGGCCCATCCGGGTCGCCAGGTTGTCCAGTGTGTACAGCTGGTCGAGCCGGTCGGGGTCGGTCTCGTCCCGCTCGACCAGGTCGACCTGGGCCAGGACGGCGTCGACCAGTCGCTGTTCGCGGCGGCTCAGGTGGATGAAGATGTCGGCGGTGTTGGCGCGCATGACGGCCTGTTCGGCGGCGGTCCGCACGGCGGCCTGGTGCACCGCGCTGAACGCCTGACCCAGTTCGCCGATCTCGTCGTCGCTGGACGGTTCGAGGGCGGCACTGGACTGCTGGTGGGCCAGCTTCTGTGGGTCGACGGTGGCGCTGCCGGGCTGTTGGAGCTGGGCCACCACGGCGGGGAGCTGTTCGAAGGCGACGGCGTTGGCGGCGTCCCGTAGCCGGCGCAGCCGTCGGGTGATCTGCCGTGCGACGGCCCAGGTCACCAACGCGGTCAGGATCAGGGCCAGGAGGACGCTGACCGCCTCGGCCACGGCCCGGCGGCGCTGGTCGGCGTGCGCGGCCCGAACGTCGTCGCGGACCGCGTCGTCGACCCGGGCGCGCAGGTCGGCCAGCCGGGCGGCGCGTGTCTGGGTGGTGGACACCCAGGCGTCGGTCTCCAGTTTCAGTTGCGACCCCGGCTGGGCCCGGGACACCTCGTCCTGCATCCGTTGCAGGGCGAGCGCCTCCTTGCCGGTGCCGGCCTGCTCCCACCAGATGCTCCAGTCGGGTGGGGCCAGGGCCAGGAACGACAGGCTCGACTCGGTGTAGCTGGTGCGGGCGGCGGTGATGTCCTGCTGCATGGCAGGGGTCAGTTCGCCGCCCGCGACGGCGCGCAGCACGGCCACCTGTTGCTGACCGATGGCCTCCGCCGTCTTCGACAGCGCCGCCGAGGCCCGGATCCCGTCGGCGA
The DNA here is from genome assembly GCF_900091575.1 of Micromonospora saelicesensis. Lineage (GTDB taxonomy): Bacteria > Actinomycetota > Actinomycetes > Mycobacteriales > Micromonosporaceae > Micromonospora > Micromonospora saelicesensis. Next base: position 197,168 of record NZ_FMCR01000007.1, on the reverse strand, counting down.
GCGGAGCGTCCACCACGCCGTGTGAGACGTTCTCCCGGAAGTTGATGAGGTCGGCGATCGCGATGCGGTAGCTGAAGGTCATTGCCGACACCGACGCGTGCGTGGCGGTGCGCACCTGGGTGCGCAGCGGGGCGAGGCCGTCCAGAGCCGCGTCGATGCGCCGCAGGAGAGCCGAGCTGGTGCCGTTGTCGGTGGACAGTCGGTCACGCTGCCCGCGGTAGCGGACGACGGCGTCATCGGTGGCGGCCATCTCCACGCCGAAGGCGTCCTGCTGCTCCGGCCGGGCATAGGTGAGCAGGTCGGCGGCGGCGATGCGTTCGCGTTGCAGGCGGTAGGCCAGGTCGCCGGCCTCGGCACCGACCTGCGCCAGGACCTGCAGGTCGCTGGCTCGGGCCGTCTGGCGTGCGCTCTCGGTCAGCGCGAGACCGGCGAAGCCGATCACGGCGACGAGCGGGGCCGCGACGATGAGCCGCATCCGGCCGGCAATCTTCCAACCGCGTCGACGGGTCGGGTAGGGTCTGGCCGCGTGGGACCGGGTGCTCGACGCCAAGATTGACTCCCACGACTCGTCGATGACGGTCTATACGCACGTTGCCGAATGCAAGTCCCATTCGGCCGGAAGCCGCGCTCGTAGACCAGACCTGGCCGTGGTACAAACTGCCCGTACCAGCATCTGTACCCAACGTCAGCGACCGGTGACGCCCCGGGGTCGAGCCCGATTCGTCGGGTCAGCGCTGGTTGTCGAGGGGTTCGGCCGATGGCTGCCGTCGCTCCGGTTCATCCCCTTCGGGTTGACCGTTGAGCACCTGGCCGATCAGCTCACGCAGCTCGTCGATCGCGTCCACCACGGCGCCCGGGTCGCGCGCGTCACGCCGTCCACGCTGACGCGGCACCTGCCGATCCAGTCGAGCCGGTTCCGGAGCGCGGGGGCCTCGACGACCGTCGGCCGCCAACTGCTCGGCCGCGACCTGCGGCCACAGTGCGGCCAGCCGGCCGCCGGTGCCGAGCACGTCGTCGCAGCGCAGCGCGAACTCGTGACTGCCGAACCGGCGACCCGACTCGACCGCCGCGACCGTCTCCCGGCTGAAACGCACCAGGTCCGCCAGGGCTCGTTGGGTCAGGCCCCGTTGGACGCGGCAGTCGCGCAACTCCCGTCGGAACCGCTGACTGGCCGCAGAGTGAGCCGAGCTCGACGGGGACGTGTGCTCCATGCGCTCACCTTCGTGGAACGGACATTCAGCGGCGGACACCAGATCGAGATTGGCCGATGAGCTGAACATTCACAGAGGGCAATTCTTAACCCATGACGCGATGGGTGTGAAGACGTTCACCGGCATGGATCGTCGGGAAAAGCGGGAAAGGTGCGTGCCGGACCGGGGTTCCGGCGCCGAGGCGCGCCGGGTGGAACGGGGTCGACGCCGGCCTCACTCCACCCTCGACCCGTCCGCAGGTCAGCACCGCTGATGCCCGTGCCCGCTCAGGCGGCGTGCACTTCGGCCGTCGCGCCACCCCGTACCGCCGGTACGTCCGCGGGTGTCGGAGCCTCGATTATCGCGAGCAGCGTGCGGTGCGCACGAAATGCGACATTGGGTTTGTACGAGCGATGTTGCTCCGGTGACAGCCTCAGCCCGGGAATGGCTTCGGCGAGCCGGCTGAGGGCGATTCCGGCCTCAAGCCGCGCCAATCCCGCGCCGATGCAGAAATGTGGACCGTGGCCGAACGACAGGTGATTGCCCACATCGGCCCGGTGTGGGTCGAACCGGTCCGGGTCATGGAACGCCGCCGGGTCCCGGTTCGCCGCTCCGATCAACAGCAGGCAACGCGCCCCGGCGGGGATCGTCACCGCCCCCACTGTGGCATCCCGGGTGGTCACCCGCAGCCAGCCGTCGATGGCGGGCGCGAAGCGCAGCGTCTCGCCCACGAAGGCGGGGACGAGCCCCGGGTCCGCGGTGATCGCCGACCAGCGCTGGGGAGCGGACAGGGCCTGGTCGAGGGTGTGCGCGAGCAACCCGGCGGTGGTCTCGTGGCCCGCGACCAGGAGGTTGAAGGCAAGGCTCGCCACCTCGGGCACCGTCAGCACGCTGTCGTCGTCGTCCCGGTAGTCCAGGGCGCGGCTGATGAAGTCCTCGCCCCGGTGTCCACTGTCCAGCCGCTGGCGGACCAGGTCCTCGCAGTAGTGCCAGAACTCCAGCAGGCCCTGGGCCAGGCGTACCTGCTCGGCCGGGTCCGGCTGCCCCCAGATCAGGGCGATCTGGCCGTCGGCCCAACTCCGGATGCGCCCGATGTCGGCGTCGGGCACCCCGAGGATGTCCAGGACCACCAGCAGGGGAAGCTCGGTCGCGAACTCCGGGATCAGGTCGACCTGATCGCCCTGGCGGGCGGCGAGACGGGACACCAACTGGTCGACCCGGCGTCGGACGATCTCCCCGTACTCAGCCTCGACCCGCTCGGCGGTGTTCGCGAAGGTCGCCCGTAGGGCCCGGCGGGTGCGCGGGTGCGCCGGTGGGTCCGCGGCGGCCGTCGTGGGTGGCGCGTCGATCTGCATGATCACGTTCAGTGCCGACGGACACACCTCGTAGACCGGGGCGAGGGTGAGGGCGTTGGCGAATGTCGTGGTGTCGGCGAGGGCCCGCCGGACGTGTGCGTGCCGGCTGATCAACCACAGGCCCAGATCCTCGGCGTAGTGCACCCCGTCGGGATCGTCGAGAATGCGCCGCCACATGCTTGCCGGATCGGTGAGATAGAGCCCGGTGAACGGATTCAACCGCATGGAAAGCCTCCTGATGCACGCGGGGCGAAACCGGCAGCGCCCCCATTTGGCGATCCACTTCAGCCGGGCCGATAATGGCGTGCATCTGCCTCTGGCTCTTTACGGTGCGCTGGCCGGCCGCGCAAGTCAAGATTGGTGCCTGTCTATTTATTGGCCGGCATAATTGCGTGTTGCAACAGCGGAGCGAACCTGGCCAGATGCAAGTTGCGGCGCGGCCCTTGCCCTGAAGTCGACCCGACCGGACGGTGCAATCAACTCGCCGCTTTCGCTCATGACCGGGGAAACGACCCCCGAGACGACGAGTGACGCCGGAGTCCGGTCACCGACCGCGACGGAAGGCGCGGCGCTGACGAAAGGGGCCGAGCCCCGGGCGGGCGGAGCCGGCCCGCGACACGGTCCACGCGTCGCGGGGGTCCCGGCCCACGCCGGAACCCCCGCGCTTGTTGTTGTCGGAACGGCCCGGTCAGCGCCCAGCGATCAGGGCGCCCATGGGGCGGCGATGTTCCAGGTGCTGTCGGCGGTCCACGACGTCGGCGTGTTGTACGCGTCGCCGCCGGCGCCGTTGCTGAGCCAGACCTCCGCGTTGTAGTGCCGCAGGTACCTACCTCGGAAGTTGTACGACTCCAGCGACACGCCGGTGCCGGTCAGCCCGGTACGGGCGCACCAGGTGGCGTCGGCGCGCAGCAGCGCTGAGCCGTCGTCCAGCGAGTTGCGGACCCGGGAGTTCTGGTGGCGCAGGTACTGCCCGGGGAAGTTGACCGACTCGAACGAGTAGCAACCGGCACCGGCCAGGCCGGGCCGGATGGCGTACGTGGCGTCGGCCTTGAGCAGGCTGGAACTCGCGGCGTCCACCACCTCCGTGTAGGCCAGGCTGTCCTGGTGGCGTAGGTAGCGGTTGGTGAAGCCGGGCGTGGTCACCTGCAACGACCGGCGGGTGTTGACCGGCAGGGCGACGGGTGCCGAACTGCCGATGGCCTTCGAGGCGTTGATCAGGGCGGTGTTGGCGGCGCGTACCCGCGCCTGGTCCATCTTGATCACCTGTCGGTCGTAGGTGAGGAACCCGTTCAGCTCACCCTCCAGGTCGGTGATCTCGGTGTAGATCGAGGCGCTGAGCCCCTTGCCGAGCATCAGGTTCTGGGTGCCCTGCACCAGCCCCACGTACCGGTCGGTGAGGGCGGTCGAACTGGACTGCCACTCGTACGCGAAGAAGCTGCCGCCAGGGCTGTACTCGTGGCCCGGCGTGTGCAGGCCCAGGCCGCCGAACTCACCGAGCACCGCGATCCGGCTGCTCGACGGTACGGGGGAGTCCGGGCCGAGGTAGACATGCCAGTCGTCGATGTCGCCGTTGCCGGGGTTGCCGAGGGACTGGCAGCAGTTGTGACCGCTGTGCGGGTTGACCAGACGTGTCGGGTCCTGGTTCTTGATGTTCTGTGCGACCCGCCGGGTGTCGGCGAGGGACCGCTCTCCCCAGCCCTCGTTGTAGGGCGTGTACGCGATCACGGCGGGTGAGCTGCGGTGCTCGTCGACGATCTCGCGTGCCTCGGCCTCGAACTGTGCCTGCTGGGCGTCGGTGGGGTTGACGTCCTGTGCGGTCAGCGACGGGATGTCCTGCCAGACCAGCAGGCCGAGCCGGTCGGCGTGGTAGAACCAGCGCTGCGGCTCGACCTTGATGTGCTTACGCACCATGTTGAAGCCCAGGTCCTTGTGTTTCTGCAGGTCGAAGGCGAGGGCGGCATCGGTCGGGGCGGTGTAGAGCCCGTCCGGCCAGAAGCCCTGGTCGAGGGTGCCGACCTGGAACACGAACTGGCCGTTGAGCTTGGGGCGCAGCACCCCGTTTACCAGGCCGGTGGTGATCTCCCGCATGCCGAAGTAGTGCGTGGTCCGGTCCACCGTGGCGCCGGTGGCGCCTCGCACTGTCACCCGGAGGTTGTAGAGGAACGGGTCGTCGGGTGACCAGCGGCGGGCGTTGGGCACCGGCACGCTGAAGTCGGTGAAGCCGCCGGTGGCCGAGCCCACCACTGTGGTGCCGTTCAGCGCCTCGGCGAGCACGCTGTGGCCGCTCACGTCGCCCCGGGTGAAGACCCGGACCCGCACTGTGTTGTTGCTCAGGTTCGGGTAGACGTCCACGCTGCTGATCGAGGCGGCGGGCACCGGCTCCATCCACACCGTCTGCCAGATGCCCGAGCTGGGGGTGTAGAAGATCCCGCCAGGTGTCTTGGTCTGCTTGCCGATGGCGGGCAGGCTGCCGTTCTGCCGGGTGTCGGTGGGATCCCAGACCTTGACGACGATCTCGTTCGTGCCGGTGGTGAGCTGGGGTGTCACGTCGAAGGTGAAGGCGTCGTAGCCGCCGGTGTGCGCGCCGACGCGGACACCGTTGACCCAGACGGTGCTCTGCCAGTCGACGGCGCCGAAGTGCAGCAGGGTGCGCCGACCCGACCAGTTCGCCGGGATGGTGACGGTGCGTCGGTAGAACAGGTAGTTGCGGTTGTCGTTGGCGGCCCGCTGGATGCCGGACAGGGCGCTCTCCACCGGGAAGGGCACGTTGACCCGCTCGGGCAGGTTGGTGCCGAACTGCGGGGCGTCGTCGGTCGTCGACTGGCGTAGCTGCCACTCGCCGTTGAGGTTGAGCCAGTCCGGCCGCGTCATCTGGGGTCGCGGGTACTCGGGCAGTGGTGTGCCGGCCAGCGCCTGGCTGGTCCAGGGGGTGGTCAGTGGCGGCGTCTTGGCCGGTGCGGCGTACGCCGACGAGGCGGGCGCGGCGAGAACGCCGGCGACCAGTGCGATGGCGAGCAGCAGTGGCAGGGCGGGGCGGATGGGGACGTGACGTGTCATGCCGTCTCCGGGGGAGGAGTCGCCGCGGGCGGTGCAGCCAGGCCCGAAGCGCGTGGGTGGTGGGCATCGGGTGGTCATTGACGGGGGACGGGCGTCAGCGACGGATGTCGGTGGATCTCCACGCGCCAACGGTGACCGGCATATTGACATCCATCATCACCTGTATAACGTTATAGAGCCGTGCCGACCCTCCCGTCAATGCTTGTTCATCAATGTCCGGTCGGCCCGCCGGTCGAATTCGCGAAAGGTTGGGGATGGGCGTCAACCTGAAGGACATCGCCCAGCGCGCCGGTGTCTCCCTGGCCACGGTCTCGAACGTGGTGAACGGATACCGGCCGGTGGGGGAGCGGACCCGACAACGGGTGCAGCAGGCGATCGACGAACTCGGCTACAGCCCCAACCTCGGCGCCCGGCATCTCCGTCGGGGCCGCACCGGCCTGATCGCCCTGGCCGTCCCGGAACTGACCAACCCGTACTTCGCCGAACTCGCCGAGATCGCCATCTCCGAGGCCGCCGCGCTCGGCTACACGCTCGTCATGGAGAACACCGCCGCGGACCGGGAGGCGGAGCTGGCGCTCCTCGACGGCTCGCGACAGCGCATCATCGACGGCCTGATCCTCAGTCCGGTGCGCATCGGCCGGGAGGAGGTGCTGGCCCGGACGGCCGGCAGCCCACTCGTGCTGATCGGCGAAGGCGTCTACGACGTGCCACACGACCACATCGCCATCGACAACGTCGCCGCCAGCCACGCGGCTATCCGGCATCTCGTGGCGATCGGCCGCCGCCGGATAGCGTTCATCGGCGCCACCCCGGGCGGTGACCGACAGTCGGCCCACCTGCGGGTCCGGGGTTACCGGGAGGCACTGGCGGCCGCCGGCCTGCCCTACCGACCACGGTTGGTCGCCGGCACCGACGCGTTCGGTCGGCTCGACGGCATGCGCGCCGTGCGTGACCTGCTCGCCCTCGGTGACCCGCCGGACGCGGTGTTCGGTTACAACGATCTGGTCGCCATCGGCGCGCTGCGGGCGCTGGCCGAGGCCGGTCACCGGGTGCCCGAGGACGTCGCGGTTATCGGGATCGACGACATCGAGGAGGGGCGGTTCACCGCCCCGACCCTCACCACGATCGCACCGGACAAGAGGGAGATCGGCCGTCTCGCGGTGCGCCGCCTCGTCGCCCGCATCGAGGGCGCGGAGGTCGCGGGGCCGTTGACCGTGCAGACACCGTTCCGGCTTCTCCGCCGGGAGAGCACCGGCACGCCGGACGCTGACCACCGGTCGCCCACGAGCCCCGCGAGATCCATACCGCCGGTGGTACGACCCAGAGAGGATGACCCACGAGATCCATAATCCTCAATATGATGACCGCTATCTCGACTACGGTGCGCTCACGAGGCGTGCCATCCTGATGCGGAGGAATGCATGGTTCGCTGGCGTACCCTCACTGGCCTGCTGGCCACCGCGTTGGCCGCGGTGACCGCGGCCAGCCTCACCCTCACCGCGCCGGCCGCCGCGGCCGACAGCCCCGTGACGCCGAACGTCGTCGGCGGCACCCGCGCCGCTCAGGGCGAGTTCCCGTTCATGGTGCGTCTCTCGATGGGCTGCGGCGGGGCGCTGTACAGCCCCCGTCTGGTGCTCACCGCGGCGCACTGCGTGGGCGCGACCGGCACCAACACCAGCATCACCGCGACGCTCGGGACGGTCGACCTCCAGTCGTCCAGCCGGATCACCGTCCGGTCCAACTACGTCTACCGTGCCCCCGGCTACAACGGCGCCGGCCGCGACTGGGCGCTGATCCGGCTGGCCAGCCCCGTCACCGGGCTGAGCACGCTGCCGATCGCCAGCACCACCGCGTACGACAGCGGCACCTTCACCGTGGCCGGCTGGGGCGCAGCGCGCGAGGGCGGCGGCCAGCAGCGCTACCTGCTGAAGGCGAACGTGCCGTTCGTCAGCGACTCCACCTGCAACGCCAACTACGGCGGGGATCTCATCCCCGCCCAGGAGATCTGCGCCGGCTATGCCAGCGGCGGCACGGACACCTGCCAGGGTGACTCGGGCGGTCCGATGTTCCGCCGCGACGCCGGCAACGCCTGGATCCAGGTCGGCATCGTCAGCTGGGGCAACGGCTGCGCCCGGCCCAACTACCCGGGTGTCTACACCCAGGTGAGCTACTTCGCCTCGTCGATCGCCTCGGCCGCGGCGAGCCTCGGCGGCTGACCGTACGACGGGACGGCCAGCCAGCGCGCCGGCCGCCCGCCGCCGCTCGGGCGGCCCGGACGACACGGTCCGGGCCGCCCGTTGGTGCCGTCCCGCCGGGTGGGCGGCGAGTGGGCCACCCGACAGATTCGGCGGGCCGTCAGTGCGCCGCCGGCCGCAGCGGCGATGATGTGCCGGTGAAGATCCTGTCCATCCAGTCGTCGGTCGCCTACGGTCACGTCGGCAACTCGGCGGCGGCCTTTCCGCTGCAACGCCTCGGGCACGAGGTCTGGCCGGTCCTGACTGTGCACTTCTCCAACCACACCGGGTACGGCGCGTGGCGGGGCCCGATGCTCCCGGCGGCGGACGTGGCGGAGGTGATCGCGGGCATCGAGGACCGCGGTGTCCTCGGCAGCGCCGACGCGGTGCTCTCCGGCTACCAGGGCGACCCGGCCATGGGCGCGGTGATCCTGGACGCGGTGGCGACGGTGAAGGCGACCAACCCGGCCGCTGTGTACTGCTGCGACCCGGTGATGGGCGACGCCGGTCGGGGCATGTTCGTCCGGCCGGGGATTCCGGAGTACCTCCGGGACACCGTCGTGCCCCGCGCGGACATCATCACGCCGAACCACTTCGAGCTGGACTTCCTCGCCGGTCGCACCACGAACTCACTGGCCGAGGTGCTGGACGCGGTCGACGTGGTGCGCGCGACCGGACCACGGCACGTCCTGGTGACCAGCGTGCTCCACGGCGACCTGCCGCCGGACTCGCTGGAGGTGGTGGCGGTCTCCGACGAGGGCGCCTGGGCGGTGACCACGCCGCTGCTGCCGATCAACCCGAACGGTGGGGGCGACGTCACCGCGGCGCTGTACCTCGCCCACCTGTGGACGACCGGGTCACCCGCGACCGCGCTGGAACGCACCATCGCCTCCGTCTACGCCGTGCTCGAGGCCACTCTCGCGGCAGGCACCCGGGAGATCCAGCTGATCGCGGCGCAGGACGTCATCGCCGACCCACCGGCCCGCTTCACCGCCCGCCAGCTGCGCTGACGGCGGGTCGCTGACCGCGGACCGGCTGCGTTCGACGACGGTCGCTGACCGCGGACCGGTGGCGGTCAGCGGCCCTCGGGAACGGCCATCTCGCCGAGCAGCGACCAGTCCTCCTGCGGCACCGTGGCGTTCACGATCCGCGGAGTCTCGGCCAGGTGGGGCGGCAGGGTCTCCTGGGCCGTGCGGAAATGCGCGGACTGGACGTGGGCCGCGCCGGCCTGGTCGTCGCGGAACGCCTCGACCAGCACGTACTCGGTGGGATCGTCCACGCTGCGGGACCAGTCGAACCACAGGCAGCCCGGCTCCGCCCGGGTCGCCTCGGTGAACTCGGCGGCGATCTGCGGCCACCGGTCGGCGTGCTCGGCCAGGACCCGGAACTTGGCGGTAATGAAGATCATGGCCCCAGGCTACCCAGCCGGGCGGGCGCGGGCGACGACCTCCTCGGGGGTCAACGGTGCCTTCGGGTGGTGCGTCAGGCACAGCGGGGTGCGGACCTTGACGAACGAGAACCCCTCCCCGGCCGCATAGAACTCACCGCTGTTGAGCAGGCCGATGTCCGGCAGGCGCCCGCCCTTGGCCTCGGCGAGCTGCCGGGCCGCGTCGATCTGCGCCGGCGCGTTGAGCAGCCCGAAGAACTGCGTCGTCGCGTTGCCGGAGATCTGGTTGTGCAGACCCTTGGGCGCCTGGGTGGCGAAGACCAGCCCGAGCCCGTACTTGCGGGCCTGCGAGGCCAGCGCGATCGAGCTGGCGGTGCAGGCCGTGGTGCCGGTCGAGGGCGCGAGCGTCTGCGCCTCGTCCATCACGAACAGCCCACCCAGCGGTCGGTCACCGGCGGGGTGCCGCTTGATCCACGCGAAGAGCGCCATCTGCAACTGGTTGACGAAGCTCTGCCGCTCCTGGTCGGAGGTGAGGCCGACGAAGCTGATCACCGACACCCGGGCCCGCCGCCCCGCCGACGGCGTCAGCAGTAGCCCCGGGTCGGCCGGCGCGCCGACCCCGCCGAAGAGCGGATCGGTGACCATCGCCGCCTTGAGCGCCTCGGCCAACTCCTCGGCGAGCTTTCCGGCGCGGGCCAGCCGACTGACCCCCTCGGGCAGATCGGTGAGGAACTCGGTGAAGCCCGGCAGGCCGACCATCCCGCTGCGCGCGTACGCCTGGAGGGCCTCGGTGAGGACGGCCTTGCCCTGCTGGGCGAGCCGGCCGGAGCGGTCCACGCCCGCCCGTGGCGCGAGCGCCTCCACGGCGGAACGGACGGCCTGGTCGAACTCGTCGGGCCAGTCCCGCAGGGAGGTGAAGTCGGGCAGCGGCTGGAAGCTCAGCGGCCGACCGGCGGTGACCCGGGGCGTCCACACCACCACCTCGGTGTGTGCGAGGTAGTCGGCGGCGCGTTCGGCGTCGCCGGGGCCCCAGCCGCCCGGCGGGTCGGGCCACGGGTCGCCGAGCCGGGCCAGGTCGTTGTTGGGGTCGAGCACGATCGCGGAGACCCCCTCGCGCGCGCACTCCTCGACCAGCCGACGGATCAGCACGGTCTTGCCCGAGCCGGACCCGGCGAACACGACCGCGTGGCGGCGCAGCGACTCCAGGGGAACCGTGAAGGGGTGACCACCCTCGACGGTCCGCCCCAGCCCGACGGCCCGACCGCCCTCGCCGACCACGGGGTCGGCCGGGTCAGCGGGTACGGACTCGGCCGCCGCATCGGTCGACAGGCCAGCGGGGGCGTCGGCTTCCGCCACGTTCGTCGGGTCGGATTCCGGGCCACCCAACGGTGGCTCGTCGTCGTCGGGCGTCGGCGGCTGGGCACCGCCGCGCGTCCCGTCGGGCCCGGGCAGGACCGCGCGGAACAGTTCGGTGCCGCTGGCCGGACGGCGGGCCACCAGCCACTCCTGCAAGGCCGTGGACGGTTCGGCCGCCATCACCCGCAGCGCCGCGAAGACCCGCAGGTCCGCCTCCGGCACGGCACACCGCAGGCCGCCGGCCGCGTCGAAGCCGGTCAACACCTCGGTCGTACGCTTCCCGGTCGGCCACGGACCGTTGCGCAACAGGATCAGCCGCCGTTGTGGCAGATCCCGGTCCAACCCTGCGAGGGTGCAGGCGGCCTTGACCCGGGCGGTGACGGCGATGGCGTTGGGGTGTGCGATGGCCCGGAAGCACCAGTGCGCCTCGTTCTCGGTGGCCTCGTCGAGCACCTCGATGAGCCGCCCGTGCAGCGCGGGCTTGCGGCCGGGCGGCGGATCGTACTTGTAGGTGGCGCCGGTCGGCGCCTGCTCGGCGATCCAGGCGGCCAGGCCGGCGGCGAGCAGCGGCGGCATGTGCTCGTCCTCGCCCTTCGGGTCGACGGCGGCCGACACGTCCGCGGCCTCGACCAGTTCGGCGAACCGCGCGTCCAACTCGTGCAGGCGGCGCTCGTCCGTGGTCGGATCGGCGGAAGCGCCGCGGACGGTGCTGACCGTCGGCGTCGAGTCGGCGCCGTCGATGAGCCGGTCCAGCTCGACCACCTCGTCGCGATCACGACACCAGGCGATGTGGCGGTCCACCCGGCGGAGCAGGGCGCGTGGCGTCAGGGTGGGTGCGTCGGCGAAGGCGGCGGGCGCGATCGGCCAGGTGGGGTGCGGTGGCCCGAAGTACATGCCCGCGAAGGCGGCGGCGAGGCGCTTCGCCACGATGGCCTGCCCGATCTCCGGGGTGGGGATCCGGTCCGGCAGGGTCGCCGTACGGAAGCGGTCAGCGACCGGGGTGGGCGCCGTGCGGGTCATCAGCACCCAGGTGTCCGGCAGGCACGAGACGACGACCAGCGTGCGGCGGGTGATGTCGCGCAGCTTGAGCAGGCCGTCGGCGATCGGGCCGAGCACCTTGGCCTGGCCGTCCTCCAGCCCCTGATGCTGGTTGAGCAGTGAGGTGCTGGTCTGGGCGAACAGCGTGTCGAGCTGGTCCACGGCGATGACTGTGGGGTCCAGGGTCAGGGCCATCAGCCGGGAGATGTCCTGTACGACCTGCTGCGGGGTGCGGATCGCGGCGCTCAACCCCCACGCCGCCCGCGCGACCGGGTCACCCGGTTCGGAGATCAGGTGGGCGTAACCGACGTCCTGTGCCTCGAAGTCGATGGCGCCGTGCAGGACGAGCGCCCGCGCGGTGTCCTGGGCGTCCCGCCCGACCTCCCGATCGCGCTCGCGCAGTGCCCAGATGAAGGTGTCGAGCTGCGCACGGGTCACCGGTCGCGCGCCGGCGACCGCATCGCGGACCTCCACCGGCAGGCCGAGCTGGGGGGTGAGTCGACGCAGGAAGGTCTTCAACTGGGTGCCCCAGCCAACGTGGGGGCGGCCCATCCCCTCCACCAGGGCCAGGGCCACGCTCTCCCAGAACGTCTTGCCACTGACCATGTCGACCAGGAAGAAGTAGCCGCCGTCGCCCTGGATCCGTTCGCGGACCGCCCCGAGCAGGTGCGTCTTGCCGGCGCCCGCGCGGCCCTGCATGGCCACGCCGAGCGGCATGCTCGTGTCGTCGGTGCGGGCCCGCGCCACCCCGCGCAGGATCTCCGCGGCCACCTTCTCGTGCAGCTCCGGCACGTTGTGCGGGCTGGGTCGCCAGACGTCGTCCGGGGTGACCGCCGGGTTGAGACTGACCGCTTCCAGCGCGGCCCGCTGGTCGTCCGAGATCATGCCGGGCCGATCGCCAGGGCGTGGTTGTCCTCGTTCCCGATCCGGACGGCCGCGGCCCGGTCCCGTGCGGTCAGTGACTTGGTGTTCGCCACCGGGATGATGCGGACGTCCTCCCGGCCGACCATCGCCCGCAACGCCGCGTCGAGGGCGGCCCGGTCGGTGTCGGCGAGCCGGTCGCGGACGTCGGCGAGGCCGACCCAGGCGCCCGGCGCGGTGGCCAGATCCCGGTACGCCGAGCGAACCAGTGCCTCCACCTCCGCCGCCGACACCGGTGCCGCCGCTGCCGGTGCCGCCGTCGTCGCTGTCACCGTGGGTGCCGGTGCTTGGTGTTGCGGCTCGCTGGTCGCCGGGGCGGCCGTTGCCTCGGTCTGCTTGAAGAAATCGCCGTGGCTGACCCGGAGCCGGTCCAGCGAACGGTGCAGGTTGGACAGGACGACGAACAGGGACCGGGTCGTCGAGCCACCCTGCTTCGGCGGCGCGGCGGTGTGCAGCTGACGTGCCACCCGCCAGCCCTGCTCGGTCAGCTCGTGGGCGAAGGGCCGGTGCGTCCGATCGGTGTCGACCAGGCCCAGGTCGACGAGCTTCGTGTTGTCCTTGCCGGTCAGCGTGAAACCGGCCAGCTCTTTCAGCTCGACGTTGGTGAGTCGACGTGCCTCGACCATCAGCACCACGAGGGCGTTGATCTGGTTCGGCGTCAGGTGCGGGACGTCCGCCGGGCTCGTCATGATGTCTCATCTCCGTGGGGGTGCGTGCCGCCCGCGCGTCGCCGGGCCAGTAGCCGACGGATTCCGTCGACCACCGCCGGCGCGTCGGTGAGCACCTGCTCGTTGGTGAAGCGGAGCACGTCCAGCCCGAGGAGTTGCAGCTGTACGTCTCTCCGCCGGTCGTTGGCGAAAGCGATTCGCCCACGATGCTCCGGGCCGTCCACCTCGACCGCAAGACCCTCCGTGGGCCAAAACAGATCCAGACGGTACGCCGCGGCCAGGACGTGCCACTCGTAGGTCTGGTTCCATCGCCGGCCCCGCGCCCAGTCGTGCGGCGCGAGTGCGCGTTCCAACGCCTGTTCGGCGGCGCTGTCACGGCGGGGCACGCCCGCGATCGGCGGCCAGGCCAGCACCGTCGACTCCGGCTCGGCGGCGAGGGCCGGAAGCCGTTCGGTAGTGCTGGCCAGCCCGGCGAATGGCTCCGGCACCGGCATGGGCACCGAGCGCACCCGGTCGGCGTGGCGCAGCGGCCTGCCGGCCAACCACACAGTGAAGCCGCCGTGCCGCACGAGCCACTCGGCGGCGGCCACCAGCGTCCGCTCGGCGTCGGCGTCGGCGTCGGCGTCGGGCAGGGCCATGACGAGTACGCAGCTCTGCCGGTCGTACGCGTCGGCGATCACCCGGGCGAGCCCGGCGGCGCGTACCCCCGGGGCGAAGCGGGACCGTCCGCAGGGGTGGTGCGGGCCGCGCAGCCCTCGCTCGGCGAGGTCGGCCAGGAACGGGCCGAAGTGCCGGGAGCGGGCGGCGGTACGGGCCGCGAGGGCCCGCACCGCCGCCACGCCGAGCGTGCCGTCGCTGTCGACATGGTCGGCCCCCGCCAGCCAGCGGGGGAACATCGCGAGGGCCGCGGTGTCCAGTTGGTCGAGCACTGTGTCCACGAGGTCACCGAGAGGACGTGTCACAGTGGGCCGGTAGTGCACGATCGCGGGTGCTGCCGGTGGTAACGGGTCGAGTGCCACCCGCAGCAGCTCCGGGTCGATGCCCGGCAGGTGACTGACTCGCCCCGTCGGCGGGGCAGCCCACCAGGCCCTTCTGGCGTCGCCGTTGGCCCGGACGGGGTGCGCCATGGCGGCACCCTACGACACGGGCGGGAGTGTCCGGGGACCCCTCGGTAGCGAGGCGGTGGGCTCGCGACTCAGCGCAGCCGGCGGATGTCGCCGTACGCACGGTAGTAACCACCGCGGCTGGACTCGCGCACCTCGGTCACCAGGTAGCGGGCGCCCGGCTCGCGAATCCCCTTGGGGAACTGCACCGACCAGTCGCGCCGGTAACCGTCGGAGAGCACCTGAACCCGCAGCCGCCCCCGATCGTCCAGGCACTGCACGACCACGCCCGCGCCCGAGTCGCTGGTCACCTCGACGATGGTCGGCTGCACCGGCTGGGGTGCCTGGCGGGGGGCCTTGATGTCGCGCACCTGGGGCACGTTCCCGGCCTGCGCCGCGCGGATCGCCGGCTCGCTCGCGTCGATGCAGGCCAGATGGCCGCCGGTGGTGACGACGTAGAGCCGGTCGTCGTGGTACTGCATGGAGTACGCCGAGCCGCAGCCGGTGCCGAGCTTCCACAGACGGGTGCCTGCCGCGTCGAAGCAGTAGATCGAGGACTGGCTGTCACCGGCGAAGACGTACTCGCCGCCCTCCGCGGTGGCGCAGGAGAAGACCGGGGCGTCGCACAGATAGGTGCGTTCGTGGCGACCCGACTTGGACAGCCGCACCACCTCGCGGCTGCTGGTGCCGGCGAAGACACTGCCGTGCTCCTGCCAGCCGAAGAGCACCGAACCGGTACGGGTGTGCCACAGTTCGCTGCCGGTACGCCACTCGTAGCCGGTCACGCCCTGCGAGTGGCCGTGGTAGATGGCGTCGTCGTCGCACCGCACCATCCAGGCCGAACGCCCCCGCCCGGGGCGACGCCACAGGAACTCGTCCTCGTGGTCGACGGCGGTGATCCCGCCGTTCGCGTCGGAGACGCCGAGGACGCCGTCGTGGATGTCCAGCCAGTAGATGTCGATCTCCGGGGCGATCGCGTAGGCCACGCGGGGCACCTTGCCGGACAGGTCGTAGACGTTGCCGTCGTCGCAGCCGGCGTAGATCCAGGCGTCGTCGGCGACTATGCACTTCACGCCGTCGGGAAGGCGGACCTGGCTGCGCACCTGGGCGTCGTGGTCGAGCGTGGTGATGACTCCGTGCTCGTTGCCGACCATGCAGTGCTGCCCGTCGACGAAGATGCCGAAGGCGGGGCCACCGGAGTCGTAGCGCCAGAGCACCGGGGCGGTGTGGGCGGTGGAGCGGGTGCTCACGATCTGCCGCCGCGACACCGTGCGCTTCTGGCGGACGCCGGGGACCGCCGGCGCGTAGCCCTTGCGGACCTTCTCGCCGATCTTCTTCGCCGCGGCGGCGCGGGCGCGGGCGTTGTCCGGATAGGCACTCGCCTTGACCTGCCCCTGGTCGCCGATCCGGCCGTAGCGCACCGTCAGCGTGGCGTTGTCGACGATGACCTCGTAGAACTTGTGCGCACCGTCCACTTCGGACAGTTCGAGGTAGGTCGTCTCCTGGGACATGGGGGGCCTCCGAGGGTCAGCGAGCGGCGCGATCCGGCCGGCGCGGCGACAGTGACCACACGTTAACGGCGCACCCCGACAGAATCGGCGTCCGGCCAGCGCACCGCGTCGTCGCGGAGCACCGCGTGCGCGCCGACGCTCTGGTTGACGATCTGCGTCACCCGCATGTCGACCGCGATGCTGGCCAGCGCCACCGCGTCCGCGCGGCTGAGGCCGTGCAGCCGCTGCATCAGTGTCAGCATCGAGTTCAGGGCGGTGAACGTGGCGTCGTCGAGGGAGGCGCCGACGCCCAGGGTCAGCCACGCGTCGGGGGTACGGGCCACCGGGCCGGTGACCGGAAAGTCGTCGCGTACGTCGAAGGTCAACGTCACCTCGTCCATCGGACACTCGATCGCGGTGCCGCCGACCTCGCCGTCACCCTGTGCGGCGTGCCCGTCCCCGACGGAGAACAGCGCGTCGTCCACCGGGATCGGCAGCAGGAGGGTGCTGCCGGCGGTGAGGTCCCGACAGTCCAGATTGCCGCCCCAGGGGCGCGGTGGGATCGTCGAGTGAAGCCCCGGTTCCGCGGGTGGCATGCCGAGCACTCCCATGAAGGGCCGCAGCGCGATCGTGTGGCCGTGCTGGTTGCGGCCGGTCATCGTCACCGGGTCCAGCGCCCAGGCGTGCACCACCGGTTGATCCTGCACGCCGTAGCGCTGGTTGAACCCGCTCGGCCAGCCGCCGGCCACTGTGGTTCCCCAGCTGCCCGGGACGACCGCGTCGATGCGTACCGCGAGGGTCTGGCCGGCGCGCGCACCGCGGACCGCGACCGGACCGATCAACGCGTGGCCGTGGTCGGGTCGGTGCTGCGC
This sequence comes from Micromonospora saelicesensis, assembly GCF_900091575.1. Taxonomy (GTDB): domain Bacteria; phylum Actinomycetota; class Actinomycetes; order Mycobacteriales; family Micromonosporaceae; genus Micromonospora; species Micromonospora saelicesensis. Next base: position 180,497 of record NZ_FMCR01000007.1, on the reverse strand, counting down.
TACCCGGGGTCGGTCCCGGTTCGGCCCGCCGGGGTACGGGCCGGCGGACCACCAGCAGTCCAGGGTGCGATAGGTGACGGTGTCGCCGGGGTCGATGGTGAGCACCGGCGGGAAGTCGGGGGAGAAGTGGCCGTGCAGGCTGTCGTCCCCGGGCGTGAGGGTATGTCGCATCAGTGCAGGCTAGTGGCCACGTGCGGCGGGCAGGCAGGTGCGCGGTGGGTGCCGGGCGCACCCACCGCGCACGACTCAACCGGGCGATGTCAACCCGAGGTGCAGGAGCGAATCTGTGGGCGGGCGCTGCTGTTGCCGTTTGTCATCGTGGTGAAGCCGAAGGTGTTGCCGCTGCCGTTGGACCGCATGGTCATGACTGTGCCGCTGCTGTCCCAGGTGGCGGTGCCGTTCCAGATGGTGGTGACCCGCTGCGGCGAGGTGATGGCAATGACCACCGTCCACGTGCTGGCGCCGCTGACCGTCACCGACGTGTTGTACCGGTCGCCCCAGACGTTGGGGGTCGTGGCGGTCGCGGTGCAGGTGCCGCCAGCGGGCGGCGGGGTGGTGGTGGGCGGCGGGGTGGTGCCGTCGGGCGCGACCGCGCGGCCGGTGGACGGCGAGATCATGCCGGGGCACAGGTTGCGGCTGGTCAGGTTGGCCATGATCTGGGGGATGGCGTCACGGGTGTTCTGGATCCCATCGTGCATCAGGATGACCTGACCGGCTTGGAGTCGGCTCGCGTTGGCCACGATCTGGCTGACGCTGGCGCCGTTCCAGTCCTGGGAATCCACGTCCCAGATCACCTGGCGCATGCCCAGTGACGACGCGACGGACTGCAACGTGGAGTTGGTCTCGCCGTACGGCGGCCGGAACAGCACCGGTCGGCTGCCGGTGGCCGACTGGATCGCCGAGCTGGTCTGGGAGAGGTCCGACTGCATCTGAGCCTGGCTCATCGAGGTCATGTGGGCGTGGTTCCAGCTGTGGTTGGCCACCCACATGCCGGCGGCCACCTGTGCCTGCGCGGCCGACCGGTTGTTCTGGACGTTCTGCCCGACGTTGAACATGGTGGCCCGTACGCCGTTGGTGCGCAGCACGTTCAGCAGCGCGCTGGTGCTGCCGGTCGGACCGTCGTCGAAGGTGAGGCCGACGTAGCCGTTGCAGGCGGCGGCGCTCGACGGGGTGGAGGTGGCCGCGAGGACGACGCCGCACATGGCGACGGCGGTGGCCAGGACGGCGAGCGCCGCGCGCAACCGCCTGGACCACAGGGCCGTGCGGGGGAAGAGCCTGCTCATCTGGTGCCCCTTCGCGCAGGCCCGGACGCGTCCCGGGGCGGGCAGCACAGTCCGGACAGGTGTGGATGAGTGGGTAGGTGGAGCGGAAACCGCAACGAAGCCGATCGCATTGACCTCAATGGATCGGAGTATTACAGCGAGAATTCCAACGCGTCAACAAGTTCCGGAACATCCTCGAAACAACGCAGGAAACTGTCCGGCGGTTGACGCAGGCAAGCCTCGGTCGGGGCGGCGCCCCGACGCCGCCTCGATCACGTCAATCGATACGTCTGGCCGTCACATGATCCGGAAAGTGGCCGGAACTATCGATCGTCGATCTCCAGATCACCGTCCTGCCCGCCGCAACCTAATAGTAAAGATTGTGAACAGAGGATGTTACAGTCACTTCTGTCGATATCCGTCTCGGGTTTCGGCCAGTGAGGTCCCTGAAAGGAGTCATCACATGACGAGACTGCGCGCGCTGGTCGCGCTGGCGGCACTGATCGTCACCGCTGGGCTGGTTGCGGTCATCCCGGCCACCGCCGCCTCGGCGGCGGCCTGCTCGGCGTCGTGGCAGGCCTCGGCCGTCTACTGGGGAGACGCCCAGGTCTCCCACAACGGCCGCAACTACCGGGCGAAGTGGTGGACCCAGAACGAGGCGCCGCCGGGCACGACCGGTGTCTGGGAGGACCTCGGCGCGTGCGGCGGGGGCAGCACCCCGCCGCCCACCAATCCGGGCGGCTTCGTGGTCACCGAGGCCCAGTTCAACCAGATGTTCCCAGGTCGCAACTCCTTCTACACGTACTCCGGCCTGGTCGCGGCGCTCAGCGCCTACCCGGCGTTCGCGCGCACCGGCAGCGCCACCGTCCAGCGCCAGGAGGCCGCGGCCTTCCTGGCGAACGTCTACCACGAGACCGGCGGGCTCGTGCACGTGGTCGAGCAGAACACCGCGAACTACCCGCACTACTGCGACTACGGCCAGCCGTACGGCTGCCCCGCCGGTCAGGCCGCCTACTACGGGCGGGGGCCGATCCAGCTCAGTTGGAACTTCAACTACAACGCCGCGGGCAACGCCCTCAACCTGCCGCTGCTGACCAACCCGTGGCTGGTGCAGACCGACGCCTCGGTGGCCTGGAAGACCGGTATCTGGTACTGGATGACCCAGAACGGGCCGGGCACCATGACCGCCCACAATGCGATGGTCAACGGCGCCGGGTTCGGTCAGACGATCCGCAGCATCAACGGCTCGATCGAGTGCAACGGCGGAAACCCCGCCCAGGTGCAGAGTCGCGTCACCAGGTACCAGCAGTTCGTCGGCATCCTCGGGGTCTCCGCCGGAGCCAACCTCTACTGCTGATCCGTGGCCGGGCCTCGGCGTCCGTCGTCGGACGGCGTCGGGGCCCGGCGCATCGGCGGCCGGTGCCCGACGCGGGTGGCGGCCGTTTCGGCGCATCAACCCGTTGACACGGCCGTGCTGCGCCCGGAACTATCAGCGGCAGTCCACCCGCCCCGGCTCCCGTTGCTCACGAACTCTTATGACAACGATGTCAGGGCTCCGACCGCCACCCGCTCCACACTGCCCTGACGTTCGACGTACTCGACCCGGTTCGAGTCGAAAGGCTCCGTCCCTCATGTCGCACACCCCCCTTGCGCGCCCTCTCTCACCCCGCCTGATCGCGGCGACGACAGCCGCCCTGCTACCGCTGGGCCTGCTCGTCGCCGCGCCCCTGGCGAACGCCGCCCCCACCCCCGCAGCGCCGGGCAACTTCACCTCCTCGTTCGAGTCCGCCGACCCGCAGCCCGCCACCAGCACGGTGGAGGTCGGCCCGAACGGAAAGCCGGTCCAGGCCAACCTGAGCGGCAAGGTCTCCACGCTGCCCGGCAGCCTGCTCGGCCAGGTCAGCGCCGTGACCGCGAGCGACGAGAACCAGCCGCGAGAGATCGCCGCGAACCTCAAGGACGACGATCCGTCGACCAAGTGGCTCGTGTTCGCGTCCAGCGGCTGGGTGACCTACCAGCTCGCCAAGCCGACGACGGTGGTGCGCTACTCACTGACCGCTGCCAACGACGCACCGACCCGCGACCCCCGGGACTTCGTCGTCCAGGGGTCGAACGACGGCAGCACCTGGACCGACCTGGACAAGCGCGCCGGCGAGAAGTTCAGCGGGCGCTTCGCCACCAACACGTACAGCTTCACCAACCCGAACGCCTACGGCTTCTACCGGCTCAACATCACCGCGAACTCCGGTGACTCGCTCGTGCAGCTCGCCGACTGGAACATCAGCGACGGCTCGGACGTCCGCCCGCCTGCCACCCCCATGGTCAGCGAGGCGACCGCCGGCCCGAACGGCGGCTACACCACGAAGCCGGACGTCGGGTTCACCGGACTGGCCGCGCTGCGCTACTCCGGCGGCGCCGAGGGCAACGGCCGGTCGTACGCGACAAACAAGCTCTTCGACGTCACCATCCCGGTCGGGCCGAAGACCCGACTGTCGTACAAGATCTTCCCCGAGTTCACCAACGGGGACGGCCGGTACCCGTCCACCTACGCCGCCGTCGACCTGCACTTCACCGACGGCAGCTACCTGAGTGGTCGTTCGCCCGCCGACCAGCACGGCTACCCGCTCACGGGCGCCGGTCAGGGCGCCTCGAAGGTGCTCTTCGCCGACCAGTGGAACCTGGTGCAGGCCGACCTGGGCACCATCGCGCGCGGCAAGACGATCGACCGCATCCTGCTCGCGTACGACAATCCTCAGGCCACCGGCGAGACCCGGTTCCAGGGTTGGCTCGACGACATCGAGCTGACGGCCACGCCGGCGTCGATCGACGGCTCGAAGCTGACCAACTACGTCGACACCCGACGGGGCACCAACTCGACGGGCGGCTTCTCGCGCGGCAACAACCTGCCGATCACCGCCGTGCCGAACGGGTTCAACTTCTTCACCCCGGTGACCGACGCGACCTCCGACTCCTGGGAGTACGAGTACCACCGGATCAACAACGAGGCCAACCTGCCCATGCTCCAGGGCCTCGCGATCTCCCACGAGCCCAGCCCCTGGATGGGTGACCGCAACCAGATGTCCGTCATGCCGGTCGTCGGTGGCGGGCCGCTCACCGGTCAGCCCGCCGGTCGTGCGCTCGCCTTCAGCCACGACGACGAGACGGCGCAGCCGGACCTCTACCGGGTCACGCTCCAGAACGGCCTGGTCGCGGAGATGTCGCCCACCGACCACGCCGGGATCATGCGGTTCACCTTCCCCACCGGGCAGCAGACCGGAAGCCTCGTCTTCCACAACGGCACGTTCACCATCGGCACGGACGGCACGTTCACCGGTTGGGTCGACAACGGAAGCGGCCTGTCGGCCGGGCGTAGCCGGATGTTTCTCTCCGGCGCCTTCGACCGGGCGCCGACGGCGTCCGCAGCGACCTCGGCCACCTTCGACATCTCCGGCTCGCGGGAGGTGACGATGCGTCTCGCCACGTCGTTCCTCTCCGTCGACCAGGCGCGCCGCAACCTCGATCTGGAGGTCACCGGCAAGAGCTTCGACCAGATCCACGCCGCCGCGACGGCCGCGTGGAAGGACCGGCTCGGCCGGGTCGAGGTGCGGGGCGCCAACGAGTCGCAGTTGGTCACCATGTACTCGAACCTGTACCGGCTGAACCTCTACCCGAACTCGCAGTCGGAGAACACCGGCACCGCCGCCGCGCCGCGCTGGCAGTACGCCAGCCCGGTCTCAACGCCGACCGGCGCGTCGACCCCCACCCGGACCGGCGCGAAGATCGTCGACGGGCAGATCTACGTCAACAACGGCTTCTGGGACACCTACCGCACCGTGTGGCCCGCCTACGCGCTGCTGTACCCGGACGTCGCCGCGAAGATCTCCGACGGGTTCGTCCAGCACTACCGCGACGGCGGCTGGATCGCCCGCTGGTCGTCCCCCGGCTACGCCGACCTGATGACCGGCACCAGCGCGAACGTGGCGCTGGCCCAGGCGTACCTCACCGGGGTCAAGCTGCCCGACCCGCTCGCGGCGTACGACGCGGCCGTCAAGGACGCGACCGTCGCGTCCGGGCGCAGCGCGGTCGGGCGCAAGGGCATCGAGAGCTCCCTGTTCCTCGGCTACACGCCGACGTCCACGGGGGAGTCGGTGTCCTGGGCGCTGGAGGGCTACATCAACGACTTCGGCATCGGCAACATGGCTGCGGCGCTCGCCAAGGACCCGGCCACGCCGAAGTCGGAGCGCGCCCGGCTCAAGGAGGAGTCACGGTACTTCCTGGAGCGTGCCCGCAACTACGTCCACCTCTTCGACCCGAAGACGAAGCTCTTCCAGGGCCGCGACGCCGCCGGCAACTTCCTCGCCGGTGACCCGCTGGACTGGGGTGGCGTCTACACCGAGACCAACGGGTGGAACTTCGCGTTCACCGCCCAGCAGGACGGCCAGGGCCTGATCAACCTGTACGGCGGGCAGAAGGCGCTGCGGGACAAGCTCGACGCGTTCTTCACCACCCCGGAGAACGCCGACCGTCCCGGTGGGTACGGCGGCGTCATCCACGAGATGCTCGAGGCGCGCGCGGTGCGGATGGGTCAGCTCGGCATGAGCAACCAGCCGTCGCACCACATCCCGTACATGTACAACGTCGCGGGCGCGCCGGCCAGGACGCAGGAGACGGTACGGGAGATCCTGCGCCGCCTCTACGTCGGTAGCGAGATCGGCCAGGGTTACCTGGGCGACGAGGACAACGGCGAGATGTCGTCGTGGTACATCCTCAGCTCGCTGGGCATCTACCCGTTGCAGGCCGGGTCGTCCGAGTGGGCGATCGGCTCGCCGCAGTTCACCCGGATGACAGTGCACCGCAGCAGCGGCGACATCGTCGTCAACGCGCCGAACAACAGCACGGCGAACATCTACGTGCAGGACGTCAAGGTCAACGGCAAGAAGCAGCGCGGCCTGTCAGTGGACGTCGCGACGCTCGCCAAGGGCGGCACCATCGACTTCCAGATGGGCTCCAAGCCGTCGTCCTGGGGCAGCGGGAAGAACGACGCGCCACCGTCGCTGACCAAGGGTGACGAGGCGCCGAAGCCGTTGCAGGATGTCACCGGCCCCGGTCTCGGCACCGCGACCGCGACCGGCGGTCAGGACGCGTCGAAGCTGTTCGACGACTCGTCGACCACGCAGCTGACGTTCACCTCGGCGACCCCGCAGATCACCTGGGCCTTCCGCGGTGGCAAGCAGAAGCCGAAGTACTACACGGTCACGTCCGGGGCCGGTGCCGGCGATCCGGCGGACTGGCGTCTGCAGGGCTCCAACGACGGCCTCACCTGGACCACAGTGGACTCCCGCACCGCCCAGGTGTTCCCGTGGCGCAACCAGACCCGCCCGTACTCGATCGACAAGCCGGGACGGTTCGCCCAGTTCCGCCTCGCCGTCACGAAGACCGTCGGCGCCGCGCAGACCAACCTCGCCGAGGTCGAGCTGCTCGCCGGAGGTGACCTCGACCTCGGGGGCGGCGACATCACTGTCACCGCGGCGGACGCCGTGCACGCGACCAGCGGCGTACCCGTCTCGGTGCCGCTGGCCACCGTCACCGGCGGCGACGCCAGCGGCTACCAGGCCACCATCGACTGGGGTGACGGCACGCCGGCCACCGCGGGCACCGTGACGTTGAGCTCGCGGGCCGTCTACCGCATCGCCGGGTCGCACACCTACACCACACCCGGCTACCACCAGGCGAACGTCACGGTGACCGACGGCGAGAGCCAGAGCTCCGCGACTGTCGGCGTCGAGGTGGCGTACGCGCCGGCCTCCGGCCTCACCGCCGCGTTCGACAGCGTCTGCGTCGGCGACGAAGGGGTCCTGGCGGCGGACTGTGACGCCAAGTCGTGGGCGTACTCGCGGGCCGCCCTGGCGGCCGGTGGTGTGACCCAGGGCCAGCCCCAGCAGGTTCCCGCAACGGCGCTGCGGTTCACAGTGCCGGTGATCCCGGCCGGGCAGCCGGACAACGCCACCGGCAACGGGGCGACTGTCGTCCTCGACCTTCCGCAGGACGCGAAGAGCATCTCGTTCATCGGCGCCGGTACGCAGGGCAACCAGAGCACCACCGGCACGGCGACGTTCAGCGACGGCAGCACGGCCAGCATTCCGATCCAGTTGAGCGACTGGACGCTGGGCGGCAACGCCAACGGCACCCCGTCCTTCGGCAACGTCATCGTCGCCCGGACGGCGTACCGGTTGCAGGGCACGAGCCGCGACGGCGCCCAGCCGTTCCTCTTCGCCACCGCGCCGTACCAGATTCCGGCGGGCAAGACGCTGGTGTCGGTGACCCTGCCGACGCAGACCGGTGACCCTCGCTCGGCGGGTCGGATCCACGTGTTCGCCGTGGCCAACGACGGCACGCCCGCCCCGGCGCTGACGACCGCCGCCCCGAAGAACCAGACGGCCACCGCCGGGCAGGCCCTCGCGGCGAACCTCGGCGCGGTGACCGGCGGCGTTCCCGGTACGACGGGCTACCGCGCCCGCGTCCAGTGGGGTGACGGCACGGTTCCGGACGACGTGACGATCGGCGCGTCCGGCGCGATGAGCGGCCAGCACACCTACGCACGGGAGGGCACCTACACGGTGCGCGTCACCGCGTGGGACACGCTGTCGAGCAGCACCGAGTCCTTCACCGTGACCGTGGCTCGGGGCGGATCGCAGCCGGCGATCGCGCTGTCCGCGTCCGGCACCGTCGCCACCGGTGGCGCGATCACCGTCAGCGGCAGCGGCTTCGCCGCCGGCGAGCAGGTGACCGTCAGCGTCGGCACCGACCCGGGCCGGACCATGAAGGTCGCGGCCTCCGCGACGGGAACGGTCCGCGCCTCGGTGCCGACCTCCGGTGACGCGCAACCCGGCCGGTACGCCGTCACCGCGACGGGCGCGTCCTCGCGTACGCCGGCCACGGCCACCGTCCAGGTGACCGGGGAGCCGGAGGCGCGGACCTACCAGCCGCGGGTGGTGCTGCTGACGACCTCGGGCCCGCGCGGCACGTCGATCATGGTCGACGGTTCCGGGTTCGCGCCGAACGAGGTGGTCACGATCGCCTTCGGGACCGGACTGGCGGTCAGCACCGTGCGCGCGAACGGTGACGGCGTCATCTCCGGCGCGACGGTCAGTGTTCCGGGTGCGGCAAAGGCGGGCGCGACCAGCGTCGCGCTGAACGGCGCCACGTCGGCGACGAAGGTGTCCCGACCGTTCACCGTCACCGGCTAGCACCGAGCCGGGGACAGTACAGCCGCGTGGGGCGGGCCGTGATCACGGCCCGCCCCACGCGCTTGTCGCGCAATCCACTGTTAGCGTCGTCTGCCATGGCCGATCACGCGCTGCTCGCCTCGGGGCGCGACGCCGACGTCTACGCGCTCGACGAGTCGCGGGTGCTGCGCCGCTACCGCCAGGGCGGGGACAGCGCGCCCGAGGCGGCGTTGATGGCGTACCTCGCGGCCGCCGGCTACCCGGTGCCCGCGGTGTACGACGCCCAGGGGCCCGACCTGGTGCTCGAACGACTCGACGGCGAGACTCTCCTGGCGTCGATGCTCGCCGGGCGCACCGGCGTCGGCGCGGCCGCCGACCTGCTCGTGGGCCTGCACGACCGCCTCCACAGCGTGCCGGCCCGGTTCAGCGCCGACCCGGCGGACCGCGTCCTGCACCTCGACCTGCATCCACAGAACGTCATGGTGACCTCGCGCGGGCCGGTGGTCATCGATTGGCGCAACGCGACCGAGGGGCCGGCCGACCTGGACGTGGCCATGACCGCTCTCATCCTCGCCGAGGTGGCGGTCAGCCCGGACCCGCACCTCGCCGATCCTGCTCGGGACGGCCTCAATGCCTTTCAGCGACGCGCCGAGCCGCCCCGGGCCAGCCAACTACGGCACGCCGTGGATCTGCGTCAGGTCGACCCCGCGCTGTCCGCCGTCGAGAAGTCCGCACTGGGTCGCGCCGCCGCCCTCGTCCACACCCGCGTCGGCTGAGGCAGAGCCGAGCCCCCGGTCGGGCTGAGCGCCACGTCGCGGGGACAGGCGGTTCTGCTGCTGTCACGACGCGTCCTCTCGTGGGTGTGATGCTCTTCAGCGACATACCTGGGAGTCATATCTATACCTCTGAGGTATATCGCTCTCCGGGCCGTCAGCACCCCGCGAGGGCTGCCCACCGACGCGGCGTTCGATTCGACCTCAACCTGCTCGCGGCGCGCCCAGTCGGAGCTGCCAGCGCGCGCCCCGGCTGGTGAGCCGGACGACCGCCAGGGGCTCCACGTCCACCTGCTGGTACGTCGCCATCGGAAGACCGAGGGCGTGCACCACCGCGACCCGGATCACCAGTGGGTGGGTGACCGCGATGACGCGTCCACCGGCTTCCTGCTGCTCGTCCAGCCAGTTGCCCACCCGATCCCGCACGGCCGTGACTGACTCACCGCCGTGCGGCGCGGACTCCGGCGCGGACAGCCAGTCGTGCAGCGCCTGGGGCTGCGATTCAGCGATCTCCTCAAGCGACCGTCCGGACCAGTCCCCGTAGTCACAGTCGGCCAACGCGGTCTCGATCGTCGGCAGCAGGCCGAAGGCGTCGGCGGTCTGTCGGGCGGCCACCGCGGGGCTGGACAGGCAGGTGGCGTTGACGCCGAGAGGCCCGCGCCGGTCTGCACCCGCCTGGGCCTGGGCGAGTGCGGCACGCAGGCCACCCTCGTCCAGGCCGTCGTCGGCGCCCCCGAAGCGGGCCCGACGCAGGGCGGCGGTGTGACCGTGGGCGACCAGCCGGAGGCTGGTGCCGGTCACGTGCTCGGCAGTGCGGTGCCGGCCCGGCGACGCCGCTCGTGGTGCATCAGGGCCGCGAACAGCAGGCCGATGCCGGTCCAGAGCACGACCTGGGTGCCGAGCGAGGCCAGTCGGAAACTCCACAGCAGGGTCGCCGGGAAGTCCGCCGGAACCTCCTGGAAGGACGGCATCACCACGTACGACACTGCCGTGACCAGCAGGAACCCGCCCACGGCCGCGGCGGCGCGCAGCCACGTCGGCGCCTGGGCACCGACCGACCGGTAGCCCAGCGAGCCGGCCCACACGGCCACCAGCCCGAGCACCACCATCAACAGGTAGGTGACGGTCCGTTGGTTGATGGTGGCCGGGTCGCCGACCGCCGGCGGGTTCGCCGGGTACTTGAGGAACGGCACGATCACCGCGCCGAGCAGCGCCGCGCCGGCCAGCAGCAGACCCGACCGCCCGTCGTCGTCGCCGCGCCGCCGCCGGGACAGCAGGACGTACGCCGTGGCCAGCAGGCCACCCATCGCGGCCCCGAACAGGCCGGTGGCCAGGAACAGACCGCCGCGCTGACCCGTGCGGCTGACCAGGGCGTCCTCGTGATCGTGCGCACCAGCGGCGGCCGGTTCGGCGTGCGTCGCCGCCTCCTCGATGGCGATGGCTGCCTCGACGTGCGGTTCGCCGGCGACGTACGCGAACGCCCCGGCGAGCAGGCCGGCGATCAGGCCGGCCAGCAGCCCGCGAACGAGGACGGCGGCGAACGGGGGAGTGGTGGTGGTGTTCAGTGGCACGGGACACCCAGCAGGTGCCTGCCGTCGTGCATCAGCTCGTGCAGGTACATCCCGCTGCGCGACACCGACCCCTGGTCGAAGGCGACGAGGTACGCCAGCAGGGTGAGCACGGCAACGGTCGCCAGAACCGTCCACAACAGACGGACACTGCCAGCGGGGTGCACCACGGGCTGGCTGGAAGCGGAGCTAGACATGAATACACGAACCTCCCCAGGGATGACGCGTCCCCATCGCAAGGCTGCGGACGACCGAGCGTCCTGGCTCGCGGCCCCCAGTTGTGGTTGGGGACCGCTCACAGTGGCGCGACCGCGCCGGATTCACACCGGCTTCCCTCGCGTCGCCGCAGATAGTGGGTCGACGGTAGCGGTGCCACCTCAGGCGGTCAACCCGGACCCCGCGCCCCGAACGTGTCCGGATACCGGTACGTCGACGAGGCGGACCAGCCGCAGGTGCCAATGGATTCGTCAGACCAAAAGGCGACACTGCCAGAAGCCGGTCGTGGCGCGCGTTCCGGGACTCAACAACAGTCTGTTACCGCTAACATGGTCAACCTGTCAGATCGACTCTGTGGCTCCGGGTTGACCCGGAGGGCTCGATCAGCGGCTGGGCGGGGTGTGGGGTGGACGAGAACGCGCCAGGACGGGTCGGGTGACGACCGGCGAGGTCGCGCGACGACCGGGCATCGTCGACGCGCATCATCACCTCTGGGTCCGGGCGCGGCACCCACAGCCCTGGATCGACCCGCACACCATGGCCGCGATCGACGATGACTTCACGCCGGTCGAGCTCGCCCCGGCGACCCGGGCCGCCGGAGTCACCCAGACCGTGGTCGTCCAGTCCGTCGCCGTTCGGTCGGAGTCGCCCGAGCTGCTCGGCATCGCGGCCGACGATCCCCTCATCGCCGGGGTCGTCGGCTGGGTCGACCTCACCGCCGCCGATGTCGACAGTCGCCTCGCCCGACTACGCAGGGCCCGTGGCGGCGAACGGCTGGTCGGGATCCGCCACCTGGTTCAGTCCGAACCGGACCCGACCTATCTCGACCGGCCGGACGTGCGGCACGGCATCGCCGCGGTCGGTGCCGCCGGTCTCGCCTTCGACCTCCTGGTGCGCCATTCTCAGCTGCCGTCGGCCACCCGGCTCGTCCGCGACCTGCCCCAGGTGCGGTTCGTCCTGGACCACCTCGGCAAGCCCCCGCTCGGGCGCGCCGATCTCGGTGACTGGCAGCGCGACCTGCGGACGCTCGCGGCCGAGCCCAACACGACGGCGAAGCTCTCCGGCCTGGTGACCGAGGTGGGCGGCGGGTCCTGGACGACGACGGACCTGCGGCCAGCAGTCGAGCACGCCCTGGACGTGTTCGGGCCGGATCGGCTGATGTTCGGCTCGGACTGGCCGGTGTGCCTGCTCGCCACCTCGTACACCCGCTGGGTCACCGTCCTCGGTGATCTGCTGGACCCGCTGTCCGACGACGAGCGGGCCGCGATCTGGCGCCAGACCGCCGGCCGGGTCTACCGGCTGACCCCGTCCTGAGACGGCAGCGCCTTCCCAACTGGGGACATAGCATGTTATCGATAACATGCTAACGGCGGCAGCGATGGTGATTTGGTCGGACGTATGCCTTTGACGGCGCAGGTAACGATGGCAAAACATGCTCGCAAGACCTTGGCAACATACGTGAATGCGTGGCAAGGTAACGCCTGATCGTGGGAAACATCCGACCTATCTCCAAGGGATGTGCGGCCACCTAGCCGCACCACCGTCCGAGCGGGGTCGGTCGCTCACAGGCGTTCGGCTCGTCGGCGGGTCCCCGTCGGACGCCGGCGCCGCGCTTGGGGAGGTCAGGTCCGACGATGAGTAGCGCCGAGGCAACCGCCGGCACGCAGCGCGGCGAACTCAGCGACTGGTTCCGGGAACGGATCTCCCACGCCGTCTCCGAGTTCACCGCCGCGACCGCGCTGGTCGTCCTGTTCATCGCCTTGACCTTCGCGAGTCCCTACTTCCTGACAGCGGACAACCTCTTCAACATCGGGGCCCAGACGGCGGTGATCGCCATCATCGCCACGGCCCAGACGATGGTCATCATCACGAAGGGCATCGACCTGTCCGTGGGGTCGGTCGCGGCGCTGGCCGGCGTGTTGGGCGCGATGGTCGTGCGCGACCTCGGCTTCTCGCTCTGGGCGGCGACGGCGGTCGCGATCGGCGTCGGCGCGCTGGCCGGGCTGTTGAACGGTCTGCTGGTGACGGTGGCCCGGATTCCGCCGTTCATCGCGACGCTCGGGACGATGTCCGTGGGTCGCGGCCTGGTCTTCATCATCACCGGAGCGGTCGGCGTCTACGGCCTGCCTCGGTCCTTCCAACTGCTCGGCAACGGGCAGATCCTCGGCATCCCGTTCGCCGTGGTGATCACCGTCCTGGTCGCCGTCGGGGTCGCCTTCCTGCTCTCCCAGACCCGCTTCGGTCAGTACACCTACGCGATGGGCTCCAATCTGGAGGCGGCTCGCCGCTCCGGCATCCGGGTAGGGCGGCACCTGACCGGGGTGTACGTGCTGGCCGGCGTGCTGGTCGGGCTGGGCGGCATGATCGCCGCGTCCCGGGTCAACTCCGGCCAGCCCAACTACGGGATCTCGCTGGAACTCGACGTCATCGCCGCCGCCGTCATCGGTGGAGCCAGCCTGTTCGGCGGGCAGGGCCGGATCGTCGGGACCATCATCGGCGCGTTCCTCATCGCCCTGGTCCGCAACGGCGCCGTCCTGCTCGACATCAGCATCCACTACCAGCAGGTGATCGTCGGCGTGATCATCTGGGCCGCCGTCTACTTCGACCAGTACCGCCGCCGGCGGCTGGAATCACGGGGTTGATATGCCATTCCGAGAGTCCGAACGAGGAAGGACACACACCATGGCACACACCACCACCAGCCGGCGGACGCGAGGACGACTCCTGCGCGCGCAGGCGATCCTGGCCGCGGCCGCGGCGACCGCCCTGCTCAGCGCCTGCGGCGGGGTCGAGGTCCGTGACGGCGGCGACGGCGCGACCAAGGACGCGAGCGGCCCGTTGAAGCTCGCCGTCGTACCCAAGGCGGTCGGGGCCGACTACTGGAACACGGTCAAGGCGGGCGCCGAGTGCGCCGCGCAGCGCGCCGGGGACGTCACCGTCCAGTGGGACGGGGTGACCACCGAGACCGACGTCGAGGGCCAGGTCAACCTGATCCAGAACTTCGTCACCAAGAAGGTCGACGGCATCGTCTACGCGGCGACCGACTCCAGCGCGCTGGCACCGGCGACCGACAAGGCACTCAGCGCCAACATCCCGGTCGCCATGATCGACTCCGGCACCAGCCCGCAGCCGTCGAACGTGCCCCTCTTCGCCACCGACAACCGCGCGTCGGCGACCGAGGCGGCGAAGCTGCTCGCCACCGAACTCGGCCCCGGCAACCACGAGGTGGCGCTCGTCGAGTTCCAGCCCGGATCGCAGACCAACACCGAGCGGGTCGACGGCTTCAAGGCCGGCCTCGCCCAGTACCCCAACCTGAAGCTTGTCGGCCAGCAGCCGAGCCGCAGTGACGTCAACGAGGCCCGACGGGTCACCGAGAACATCCTCACCGCCAACCCCAAGCTCGCCGGCGTCTTCGCGGCCAACGAGCCGAGCGTGCTCGGTGCCGCGCAGGCCATCCAGGCGGCCGGCAAGTCCGGCAAGGTGGTCATCATCGGCTGGGACGCGGCCCCGGACGAAATCGCCGGGGTGCGCAACGGCCAGATCTCGGCGCTGGTCGTGCAGAACCCGTTCAAGATGGGCTACTTCGGCGTCGACAAGATGGTCAAGCACCTTCGCGACAAGGCGCCGCTGGCGTCGGCCGACACCGGCGTCACGTTCGTCACTAAGGAGAACATCGACTCGGCGGAGATCAAGGCGGTGCTCGAGCCCAGCTGCGCCAACCCGCCGGTGCAGTGATGGGCGCGATCCCCACTGCCACTGCGGACAGCGCTCAGCAACCCACCGACGCGGAACCGCCGGTCCTCGAAGCCCGCGGCATCGTCAAGCGGTTCGGGCACGTCGAGGCGTTGCGTGGCGCCGACTTCACGGTCCGCCGAGGTGAGGTCGTCGCGCTGATCGGTGACAACGGCGCCGGCAAGAGCACCCTGATCAAGACCCTGTCCGGTGTGCACCCGCCCGACGAGGGCGAGATCCGGGTCGGCGGCCGTCCGGTCCAGTTCTCCACTCCGGTCGATGCCCGACGGGCGGGGGTGGAGACGGTCTACCAGGACCTCGCCGTCGCCGACGACCTCAGCGTGGCCGCCAACCTGTATCTCGGCCGGGAGATCCTCCGCTCCGGACCGCTCGGCCGGCTCGGGTTGTTGGACAAGCGCGCCATGCGCCAGGGCGCCGCCGCCGCCCTGGACGAACTCGGCGTACGGATCCCCCGGGTCACCACCCCGATCGCGATGCTCTCCGGTGGGCAGCGGCAGTGCGTGGCGGTGGCCCGGGCCATCATCTGGGCGACCAACGTGGTCATCCTCGACGAGCCCACCGCAGCCCTGGGTGTGGTCCAGACCGGGCGGGTGCTCGACGTCGTCCGGCGTGCCCGTGACGCCGGCATGTCGGTGGTGCTGGTGAGCCACAACATGCCGCAGGTGCTCGAGATCGCCGACCGGGTCGAGGTCCTGCGCCTCGGTCGGCGCGCTGCCCAACTCCGCGCCGACGAGGTCACCACCGACGATCTGGTCGCGGCGATGACCGGCAGCACCAACGTGGATCGGGACGAGCGGTGACGGCTGTCGTCCAGCGGGGCGCGCGCGATCCCGCCCGTCCGACGACCCGCAGCGGCGTCGGTCCGCCGCTGCGGCTGAGCCCACTGGGCTTCGGCGCCTCCCAGGGCGGCAACCTCTACCGGGCGACGTCGGACGAGCAGTTCGCCGCCGCGGTGGACACCGCGTGGGCAGGCGGCATCCGATACTTCGACACGGCACCGCACTACGGACTGGGCCTGTCCGAACGGCGGCTGGGCGCCGCCCTGCGCTCCCGCCCGCGCGGCGAGTACGTGGTGTCGACGAAGGTCGGCCGGCTGCTTGTGCCGTCGCCGGAGACGGCGCACCGGCGGGATCCGGAGGGGTTCGACGTTCCCGCCGATCATCGCCGGGCCTGGGACTTCAGCCGCGACGGCGTACGCCGATCGCTGGAGGCGAGCCTCCGCCGCACCGGCCTGGACCGGATCGACGTGGTGTATCTGCATGATCCGGACGAGCATTGGGGGCAGGCCGCGCGCGAGGCGATCCCGGCGTTGGTGGAGCTGCGGGAGCAGGGCGTGATCGGTGCCGTCGGGGCGGGGATGAACCAGTCCGCGATGCTGGCCCGCTTCGTGGCGGAGACCGACGTGGACGTGGTGATGTGCGCCGGCCGGTACACCCTGCTGGAGCAGGGCGCACTGACCGACCTGCTGCCTCTCGCGCAGGCCCGCCACGTCGGTGTGGTGGTCGCCGGTGTCTACAACTCCGGGCTGCTGGCCCGGGACATGCCGCCGACCGACGCCGTCTACGACTACCAGCAGGCGCCGGCAGAGGTGATCGATCACGCCCGCCGGATAGCGCGGGTCTGTCAGATGTACGGCGTCACGCTGCCTCAGGCGGCGTTGGCGTTCGTCCGTCGTCACCCGGCCGTGGTCTCGACGGTGGTCGGCATGCGGGACCAGGCCCAGGTGACCGAGACCCTGCGGCGATCCGACGTCGACGTCCCGGATCAGCTCTGGGCGGCGTTGTACGACGAGGGGCTGCTCGACGTACAGCCATGAGGGTCGACCATCACGACCGAGCCGTCTCGATGCTGGCGTCGGCGTCGTCGGGTAACCCCTGCAACGACTCCTCCACGCCGATCAGGTGGTTGGCCATCCGGGTGCGCGCCCGCTCCGGGTCGCGTGCCACGAGGGCCTTCAGGATCGCCACGTGTTCGTCATGGGTCCGCAGGTCCGCGCCCTCCTCGTGCAGACTCCGCCAGAGCCGGCCACGGATGGTGCGCCCGGCAAAGGCTTCTATCAGGCCGACGAGCACCGGATTTTCGGCGTGCACCGCGATGATCCGGTGGAAGGCGATGTCGATCTCCATGATCCGCTCGTGGTCCGGCGGTGACTGGCCGATCAACCGGGCCGCCTCGTCGAGCAGGTCACCCGCCTGGGCCAGGGCCTCGTCGGTGATCCTGGTCGCCGCGAGGCAGGCGGCCTCGCACTCCAGCAGACGGCGAACGGTGTGGATGTGCCGCGGGTCGCCCTGGCCCTGGAAATCCACAACGAAACCCATCGGGGCCAGCAGTTGTGGCGCGTCGAGGTTGGTGACGTAGGTGCCGTCGCCCTGGCGGATGTTGACGATGCCGAGGATCGACAGGGCCGACATCCCCTCGCGCAGGGACCCCCGCGAGACACCGAGCTGCTCGGCGAGGTCCTTCTCGATGGGCAACCGGTCCCCGGGCCTGAACTGCCCTTCGAGGATCATCCGCTTGATGCCGTTGACCACTTCGTCAGTGCGAGACATGATCCCCCTAACGGCCGGCGGGGGTGGCCTTCCCACCCGCGATCACGTACGCCGCCTCCGGAGATGACACGGTAGTCGGGTCTGTCGCCGCCCAGTAGTGGCCGTCGGGGAACCGGTAGAGCGCGACCGACTCCTGACGCATCCGGGTGGAGTAGCCGGGCTGGCTGGGCAGGACGTATCCGCTGCCGGAACCGGTGTCCCGGATGATGCAGGGATCGGTGAAGTGCTCGTGCAGGTGGTCGACGAACTCGGTGACCCGGTTGGTGAGGTCCCCCGAGATCGCGACGTAGTCGAGCACCGACACGTGTTGGACCATCTCGCACAGCCCGACACCGCCGGCGTGCGGGCACACCGGGACGTCGAACTTCGCGGCGAGCAGCAGCACGGCGACGATCTCGTTGATGCTGGCCAACCGGCCGGTGTCCAGCTGGCAGAAGTCGATGGCCTCGGCTTGGAACAGCTGCTTGAACATCACCCGGTTGTGGCAGTGTTCGCCGGTGGCGACGCCGATCGGAGCGACGGCGCGGCGGACGGCCGCATGGCCCAGGATGTCGTCGGGGCTGGTCGGCTCCTCGATCCACAGTGGCTTGAACTGGGCGAGGGCGGTCACCCACTCGATGGCCTGACCGACGTCCCACACCTGGTTGGCGTCGATCATGAGGTTGCGATCCGGCCCGAGGATCTCCCGCGCGATCGCGCATCGGCGGATGTCGTCGTCGAGGTTGGCGCCCACCTTGAGCTTGACGTAGCCGTAGCCGGTGTCCACCGCTTCCTGACACAGCCGGCGCAGCTTGTCGTCGCCGTAGCCGAGCCAACCCGCCGAGGTGGTGTAGGCGGGGTAGCCGGTCCGGTCGAGTTCGGCGAGGCGGGCGGCCTTCGTGCCCTCCTTGGCCCGCAGGATGGCGAGTGCCTCGTCCCGGGTCAGGGCGTCGGACAGGTAGCGCAGGTCCGCGATGTCGACGAGTTGCTCGGGGGACATGTCGACGAGCAGCCGCCACAGCGGCTTGTCGGCGAGCCGGGCGACCAGGTCCCACGACGCGTTCAGCACGGCCGCCAGGGACAGGTGGACGACACCCTTCTCCGGACCGAGCCAGCGCAGTTGCGAGTCGGAGGTGAGGAGGCGGTAGACCGCGCCCATGTCCGCTGCCATCGTCGCCACGTCCAGGCCCACGAGAAGCTGTGCCTGGTGGACTGCCGCCGCCGCGACGATGTCGTTGCCTCGACCGATGGTGAAGGTCAGGCCGTGCCCCGCGAGTGGTGCCCCCACGCCGTCGACACCGTCGGTGTGCAGGACGACGTAGGCCGCCGAGTAGTCGCCGTCCTTGTTCATGGCGTCTGACCCGTCAGCGGTCAGGGAGGTGGGGAAGCGGACGTCTTCGACGGTGACGGCGGTGATCTGCGGCATGCGCTCCTCGCCCGGCTAGGCTAAAGATCAGATGATCACTGGGAGTATACGGAGGGCCGCTCCAGCACGTCAACGATGTCGATCACCGCAGGCCCACAGACATATGATGTTTGGCCCGCCGGGTCGATCCGCCTTGCCGTCGATCGTGCCGGTTGACGGGCGAAGGTGACGCGAGTGGCGGTCCGTGGAGATTGGATGTTCCGCCCCACCCCAAGGTATTGACGGCGGGGTATGGGTGCGGCCTGCGCCACCATGGCCTCGATACGTCACATCTTTGTCGACTGTCGACACCGGCGCGGAGAGCCCGTCTCCGGTGCCTGGCGTCGGTCGCCGTGGCGTGGTCGGCCGGGGTGGTGACGGTGATCACCGAGTCGGCGTCGACACGCCCGAGACCGACATGTGGGGTGTGACAACGGCTGCGCCCCTATATATGGTGTCGAGCGTAGCTGGTTCGGCCGCTCATCCGGGGCGGTCGAGGCAACAGGGAACCCGGTGGAAATCCGGGACTGTCCCGCAGCGGTGAGTGGGAACGACCGCCGTCAACAGCACTGGGCCACCAATCGGCCTGGGAAGCGACGGCCAGTAGGAGACCGGCGACACCGGTCGTGCCCGCGAGTCCGAAGACCTGCCAGCGCGCCGCGTACCCGCACGGGTGGGCGGCGGTCCGAGGCCGCGTGGGACGGCTGACGCCACCTGACCCCACGCCGGGCTGGCGTGGCGTCCGTCGGTGTCTGTCTCCTCGCGTCCGGACCACCAGGTCTCGAACTCCGAGGAGCGAGTGGTGACAGTCACCGAGGTAGTCCCGGCCAGCGCCGATGCGGCAGGGCGGCGGACGCCGATGCAGGTCCGCAAGCGCGACGGCGGCACCGAACCCGTGGACGTGAACAAGATCGTCCGTGCGGTCGAGCGGTGGGCCGACGACCTGACCGACGTCGACCCGATGCGGGTGGCCACCCGCACCATCAGCGGCCTGTACGACGGCGCGACCACTGCCGAACTGGACCGGCTGTCCATCCAGACCGCTGCCGAGATGATCGGTGAGGAGCCGCAGTACTCGCGCCTCGCCGCGCGGCTGCTGGCCGGCTACGTCGACAAGGAGGTGCGTCGACAGGGCATCACCTCGTTCAGCGCGGCGATCCGGGCCGGCCACGCCGAGGGTCTGATCGGTGACGACACCGCCGCGTTCGTCGCCGCACACGCCGCGACCCTCGACCACGCCATCGACCCGAACGGCGACCGCCGGTTCGAGTACTTCGGCCTGCGCACTGTGTACGACCGCTACCTGCTGCGCCACCCCACCAGCCGACTGGTGCTGGAGACCCCGCAGTACTGGCTGCTGCGGGTGGCGTGCGGCCTGTCCCGGACGGCCGACGAGGCGGTCGACTTCTACCGGCTGATGTCCAGCCTGGCCTACCTGCCCAGCTCACCGACCTTGTTCAACTCCGGGACCCGGCACACCCAGATGTCCTCCTGCTACCTGATCGACTCCCCGCTCGACGAGCTGGACTCGATCTACCAGCGGTACGCCCAGGTCGCCAACCTGTCCAAGTTCGCCGGTGGCATCGGCATCGCGTACTCCCGGGTCCGCTCCCGGGGAGCGCTGATCCGGGGCACGAACGGGCAGTCAAACGGGATCGTGCCGTGGCTGCGCACCCTAGACGCGAGCGTCGCCGCGGTAAACCAGGGTGGCCGGCGCAAGGGCGCGGCCTGCGTCTATCTGGAGCCGTGGCACCCGGACATCGAGGAGTTCCTGCAACTGCGGGACAACACCGGCGAGGACGCCCGACGTACCCACAACCTCAACCTGGCCAACTGGATCCCGGACGAGTTCATGCGCCGGGTCGAGGCCGACGAGCTGTGGTCGCTGTTCGACCCGCACGAGGTGCCCGAGCTGCCCGACCTGTGGGGGGAACGGTTCGACGCCGCGTACCGGGAGGCCGAGGCACACTGTCGCTACGTACGACAGGTCCCGGCACGGGAGCTGTACGGGAAGATGATGCGGACCCTCGCCCAGACCGGCAACGGCTGGATGACCTTCAAGGACGCCGCCAACCGGCTCTGTAACCAGACCGCCGAGCCAGGCAACGTGGTGCATCTGTCGAACCTCTGCACCGAGATCGTCGAGGTGTCCAGTGACACCGAGACCGCAGTGTGCAACCTCGGCTCGGTGAACCTCGCCGCCCACCTCACCGACGGCGGCATCGACTGGGAGCGACTGCGCGCCACGGTGCGGACCGCGGTGACCTTCCTCGACCGGGTCATCGACATCAACTACTACCCGACCGCGCAGGCGGCGGCGAGCAATCCCCGCTGGCGGCCGGTCGGACTCGGGCTGATGGGCCTCCAGGACGTCTTCTTCGCGCTGCGGCTGCCGTTCGACTCGCCGGCCGCACGGGAGCTGTCCACCCTGATCAGCGAGGAGCTGTACCTGACCGCGCTGGAGACCTCCGCCGACCTGGCGCGCGACTTCGGCGCGCATCCGGCGTACCCGCAGACCCGGGCCGCGCGGGGCCAGCTCCAGCCCGACCTGTGGGGCGTCCAGGGTACGCAGACCGCCAGGTGGGACGCGCTGCGCGAGCGGGTCGGGGCGTACGGGCTGCGCAACTCGCTGCTCGTGGCGGTCGCGCCGACCGCGACCATCGCCTCGATCGCCGGGTGCTACGAGTGCATCGAGCCGCAGGTGTCCAACCTGTTCAAGCGCGAGACCCTGTCGGGGGAGTTCCTCCAGGTCAACACCGCTCTGGTACGCGAGCTGAAGGCCCGCGGTCTGTGGACCGAGCGGATCCGTTCGGCGATCAAGCGGGCGGAGGGGTCGGTGCAGGACATCGCCGAGCTGCCGGTCGGCGTACGGGAGCTGTTCCGCACCGCGTGGGAGCTGCCGCAGCGGGCGCTGATCGACCTGGCCGCCGCCCGCGCCCCGTTCATCGACCAGTCCCAGTCGCTGAACCTGTTCCTGGCCGCGCCGACCATCGGCAAGCTCTCCTCGATGTACCTGTACGCCTGGAAGGCCGGGCTGAAGACCACCTACTACCTGCGCTCGCGCCCCGCGACGCGGATCCAGCAGGCCACCGTCAGCGCCGTCGCACCCGTCGTCGTCGACGCGGAGGCGCTGGCCTGCTCGCTGGAGAACCCCGAGTCGTGCGAGGCCTGCCAGTGACTTCCGCCGCCAGCACCACCGACGCCAGCACCACCGACACGAGGACCACGCACATGCTGCTCGACCCCGGGATGGACCTGACTCTCCGCCCGATGCGCTACCCGCACTTCTTCGACCGGTTCCGCGACGCGATCCGCAACACCTGGACGGTCGAGGAGGTCGACCTGCACGCCGACCTCGCTGACCTGGACAAGCTGTCGCCGGCCGAACGGCACCTGGTCAGCCGCCTGGTGGCGTTCTTCGCCACCGGTGACACGATCGTCGCCAACAACCTGGTGCTCAACCTCTACCAGCACGTCAACAGCCCGGAGGGTCGCCTCTACCTGTCCCGCCAGCTGTTCGAGGAGGCCGTGCACGTCCAGTTCTATCTCAACCTGCTCGACACGTACGTGCCCGACGAGACGGAGCGCTTCGCGGCCTTCGCGGCCATCGAGAACATCCCCTCGATCCGTCGTAAGGCCGAGTTCTGCTTCCGGTGGATCGACTCCCTCAACGACCTGCGGGAGCTGCGGTCCCGCGAGGACCGGCGGACGTTCCTGCTCAACCTGATCTGCTTCGCCGCCTGCATCGAGGGGTTGTTCTTCTACGGCGCGTTCGCGTACGTCTACTTCCTGCGCTCCCGCGGCCTGCTGCACGGCCTCGCCTCGGGCACCAACTGGGTGTTCCGCGACGAGTCCATGCACATGGCGTTCGCGTTCGACGTCGTCGACACCGTCCGTGCCGAGGAGCCGGACCTGTTCGACGACGACCTCGCCGACCAGGTTCGCCGGATGCTCACCGAGGCGGTCGAGTGTGAGGTGCAGTTCGCCGAGGACCTGTTGGGCCATGGTGTGCCCGGCCTGACGTTGGCCGACATGCGGGAGTACCTCCAGCACGTCGCCGACCGCCGCCTCGCCCAGCTCGGCATCGCGCCGCACTACGGGTCGAGCAACCCGTTCGGCTTCATGGAGTTGCAGGACGTGCAGGAGCTGTCCAACTTCTTCGAGCGGCGGGTGTCGGCGTACCAGGTCGGGGTGACCGGCACTGTCGCCTTCGACGACGATTTCTAGGCGGCAACCGATCCGGGGGCCTGGCGTCGCTTGGTGAGCCACCGCATCACGTGCAGTGGGTGCGACGCCGGGTCCGGGATCGGGTGGAAGACGTGTTCGACAGCGCCGTCGGCGACGATCAGGGTCAGCCGTTCGTAGAGCGTCATGTCGCCCGCGGTGCGGGTCGGCAGCCGTAGCGCGTCGGCCAGGGTCAGCCTCGGGTCGGGGATCAGCGGGTAGGGCAGCCGCAGTCGGTGCGCGAGTTCTCGCTGGTACCCGGTCGACTGCGCGGACAGGCCGTACACTCGGGCGGCGCCGGCCGCGCGGAGCTCGGCGTGGTGGTCGCGGAACCAGGCGGCCTGCTCGGTGCTGCCGCGCGCGCCGTGGACCTCCAGCAGTCCGTTGGGCAGGTCGACGCCCGGTCGTCCGGTCAGCGGGTAGACGAAGATGACGCTGCGCCCGGGGCCGAGCGCGCCGAGATCGACCGGTCGGCCGTCGGTGCCGTAGAAGGACAGCGGTGGCAATCTGACGCCGACCAGCGCGGTGGGGTCGGCGCCTTCGGCGGGACTGCCGGGTACGACCTGGGTCGCGGCGGCGTCCAGGCGCGCGTCCAGCGCGTCCCGCTGAGCGGTCAGCTTGCCGATCCGTTCCTGGAGGTTGGTGATGGTGCTGCGGTACGTGGCCACCGCCGCCGCGCACACGTCGGTGTCGTCGGAACCATCGGCGATCGACTCGACGAACGGGCGGGTCTCCTCGACGGTGAGGCCGAGCGCCATCAGCTCCCGGATCTGCGCCACCAGCCGCACCGCGATCGGGTCGTACTCCCGGTAGCCGTTGCTCAACCGCCGGGGTACGACCAGCCCGGCCGACTCGTAGTACCGCAGTGCCCGGACCGTGGTTCCGGTCCGTCGTGCCAACTCACCCACCCGCATCCCGCGACCCTAAACCCGCACCCCGGGGTACGGGTCAACGTGTCCATCGTCGCGGTGTCAGGGCCGCCGTTTCCTGCCAGTCTGGCTGCGAACAGGCAGCTTGAGCAGGGAGTGTGTGATGACGGCAATCAGTCTGGTGCGGGCCCGGCAGATCCTCGACAGCAGGGGCAACCCGACAGTGGAGGCCGACGTGGTCCTCGCCGACGGGTCGACCGGCCGGGCGGCCGTGCCGTCCGGCGCGTCGACGGGGGCGAACGAGGCGGTCGAGCTGCGCGACGGGGACCGGACGCGTTTTCACGGCAAGGGCGTCAGCACGGCCGTCGCCGCGGTCAACGGCGAGATCGCCGACGCGGTGCTCGGGCTCGACGCGGAGGACCAGGCCCTGATCGACGAGACGATGATCGCTCTCGACGGTTCCAAGGACAAGGGTCGACTGGGCGCCAACGCGATCCTGGCGGTGTCCCTGGCGACCGCGAAGGCGGCGGCGTCGGCCCACCGGCAGCCGCTGTACCGCTACGTCGGTGGCGTGGGCGCCCGCCTGCTGCCGGTGCCGATGATGAACATCATCAACGGTGGCGCGCACGCCGACAATCCGCTCGACTTCCAGGAGTTCATGATCGCCCCGGTCGGAGCGCAGACGTTCGCCGAGGCGGTCCGGATGGGCGCGGAGGTCTTCCACACCCTCAAGGCGTCCCTGGCCGCGGCCGGGCACAACACCAACGTCGGTGACGAGGGCGGCTTCGCGCCGAACGTCACGGACGCCGACGAGGCGCTGCGGTTCGTGCTGCGCGCCATCGAGGACACCGGTTACCAGCCCGGCGTCGACGTGCGAATCTGCCTCGACCCGGCCAGCTCGGAGTTCTTCCGCGCGGGTGTCTACGACTACGTCGGCGAGGGACGCCAGCGCACCGTCGAGGAGCACATCGACTACCTGCTCGACCTGGTCTCCCGGTACCCGATCAGCTCGATCGAGGACCCGATGGCCGAGGACGACATCGCCGGCTGGAAGCGGCTGACCGCGGTGGCGGGGGAGCGCGTGCAGTTGGTCGGCGACGACGTCTTCTGCACCGACGTCGACCGGCTGCGCGACGGGATCGACGGCGGCTACGCCAACGCGATCCTGGTCAAGGTCAACCAGATCGGCACCCTCACCGAGACCCTGGCGACGGTGGACGCCGCGCACAAGGCGGGGTACCGGGTGGTGATGTCGCACCGATCCGGGGAGACCGAGGACACCACCATCGCCGACCTGGCTGTGGGTGTCGGCTGCGGTCAGATCAAGACCGGTTCGCTGTCGCGCTCCGACCGCACGGCCAAGTACAACCAGCTCATCCGCATCGAGGAGGAGTTGGGCGAGCGCGCCAGCTACGCCGGAGGCCGCTGAGGGGTGTGCCTCGGTCGGGTGGCGAGGTTCAGGTCGGTGAGGAGCTTCTCCACCCGGCCCCGGATCTCGTCGCGGATCGGGCGGACGGCGTCGACGCCCTTGCCGGCGGGGTCGTCGAGCTTCCAGTCCTCGTAGCGCTTGCCGGGGAAGACCGGGCAGGCGTCGCCGCAGCCCATGGTCACGATGACGTCGGAGGACTCCGCGGTCGCGTACTCGAGGAGTTCGGGGGTCTGGTCGGTGATGTCGATGCCGACCTCGCGCATGGCCTGCACGGCGGCGGGGTTGATCGTCTCGGCGGGTGCGGAGCCGGCCGAGGGTCTGGGGGCGGGCGCGGGGCGCGACGGTGCTCCCGGAGGCTTCACCGTGACGAGCGGTATACCTGTGAGTCATATTTATGACCCAGAGGTATACCGCTCGTCGGAGCGAGACGCCGGGCAGCCCGTGCAGTCGGACGGTCCCCCCGAAGTGAGGTGTCCTCCCGTCGGGGCGCGGTCGGGCGGACCACCGCCAAGGCCGGCAGGCACCGTCACCGTCGGCTGGCACAGGCGACACACGTACGCGCGGACGGGCGGGCGACGAGGCGCTCGGCGGGAATCGGCCGGGCGCACCGTTCGCACACGCCGTAGCTGCCGTCGTCGACCCGTCGCAGCGCGACGTCCAGCTCGGCCAGGCGTCGGCGGGTGGCGTCCAGAACGGCGGTGAGCTGCGCGCGTTCGAAGGCGATAGTGCTGCCCTCGGGGTCGTGCTCGTCATCGGCGTTGGACGACCGGGACGCCTCGAAAAGGCTCCGGAGGTCACCGTCCAGGGCGGTGGCCTGGATTTCGGTCTGCTCGCGCAGCCGCAGCAACTCCTCGCGAACCGCGCTGGAATCCCTGTTCATGACCGTTCCACACTACCTGGGGGATGACGGCGGTCACATCACTGGCATTCTGAGACGACCGGTCATATCGTTATGTCTGCCAGTCAGCCGGAACCCGGGCGAGAGGAGTGCCACGAGATGTCACGAACGAAGTCGCCGGCCTCCGCCGGGACCCGGCAACGGTTGTCCGACGCCGCGTTGGATCTGTTCCACCTGCGGGGTTACAACGGGACGAGCGTCCAGGACATCGTCGCCGCGGCCGGGGCGCCCAAGGGCACCTTCTACAACCACTTCGCCAGCAAGGAGGATCTCGCCCTCGACTCGGTGGCGAGATACTCCGCGGCGATGGGGCTGGAGATGCTCGACGAGAAGCAGGGTGGCACCCCGCTTGAGCGGATCACCGATCATCTGAGGTACATCACCGGCCTCGGCGACACCATGGGTGACCGTGGGTGCCTGCTCGGCAACTTCGCCACCGAGATCCCGGCGCACAGCGATGTCCTGCGCAACGCCGTCGACGCCGGTTTCGGCCGCTGGGTCGCCGCGCTCGCTGCGGCGATCGAGCAAGCGCGGGCTGCCGGTGAACTGCACGGCGACGAACCCGCCACTGATCTCGCCGGCTTCGTCGTCTCCAGCTACGAGGGCGCGGCAGCGCGGGCGAAGGCATCCGGTGATCCGGCCGCCCTCCGCGAGTTCTTCACGATCACCACGGCCCGGATCCTCACCTGATCCGCGTCCGATCCAAGCGGTAACAGTCTGAGTCGTTTCGTACGACCCGGCGCGTACCCAATCCAAGACGACCGGTCGTACGCCTTCGACCGGGAAGTAGCACCTGCATTGAGGAGTGAGACATGAGCACGTACCTGATCAATCACCTGCGTATCCCGGGCGGAGTGCCGACCGAGGAGTCCCTGCGTTACCTGGAGCAGGTGCAGGCCACCACCGAGGCGTACGGCGCCAAGTGGCTCGTGCTGGATGCCCAGGTGCAGGTCCTCGAGGGCAGCTGGCCCGGTTCGGTCGTGCTGATCGAGTTCCCGGACGCGGACACCGCCATGACCTGGTACAACTCGCCCGAGTACCAGGCGATCCTGGCGCTACGCGTCGATCACACCATCAACGACCTGGTCCTGGTGGACTCGGTCGGCCCGGACTTCACGGTGGCCGGCTACGCGCGTCAGATCCGGACCTTGCTCGGCCAGTGACCAGCGCTCGCTGACCTGCCGTGCCGCGATCCCCGCGCACGCCGCGCCGTGCGCGGGGATCGGCTACATGAAGTTGCGGGTGTGCAGGGCGGAGAGCGCCGCCGCCTCGTCGGCCCGGAAGCCCAGGCGGACGAGGCGGCGTTGACGGCCCTGATCCATCGCGTGTTGCAGGGCCTGCACCCGGTCGAAGCCGGCGGACACGTCGTCCGGATGCCAACCACCCGCCGCGAGCACCACCAGCGCGTCGAAGACGTCCGCGTTGAGGCCCGCCGTGTCGACCAGCGCGTCGTGGCGGCGGTGGATGGCCGCCCGTAGTCGGTCCCGCAGCAGCGGATCCAGCCGCGCCTGATGCTCCAGGTGTGCCATGCCGAACACCACGTGCCGGCGCTCGTCCTGCATGGCGAGCCAACAGATCCGGCGGGTAACCGGGTCCGGGGCGTTCTCGTGCAGGAACGAGAGCAGGTCGACGAAGCTGCCCTCGCCGAGCACCGAGAGCAGGAACGACGCCAACGCGAAGTCCGACTCCGCGACGAGGGTGAACAGCGACTGCCGACCGCCGGCGGATGACGTGCCCATGTCGGCGCCCCGCAGCAGCGCCCGCCGGCTGAAGACCTCCATGTGCCGGGCCTCGTCGGCCATCTGCACGGCGAGAAGCTGCACCACCTCCCGGAAGTGCGGATGGATGCGCCCCACGAAGCGGGCCGGCACGACGAGGGCGGCCTGCTCGTTCTCGACCAGGTAGGTCATCACCTGTACCACCGCGGCCTCGACGTCGGCCGGCAGCGCGAACGGGTCGTCCCACGGCACCGCGGTCTGCGGGTCCCACTGTCGGGCGGCAGCCTGCGCGTACAGGTGGGGGGCGATGTCGGCCCAGACTAGGTCGCGGTCGTCCAGGTCGAACCGGGCCTCCGGACCACCGGCTTCGAGCAGCGCGCCCCGGGCGCCGAGCCCCCACCGCGCGGGTGGACGGCTGCTGAGCGCCGACGGCAGGGCCGGCCCGGCCCGCTCCGCGCCGAACCAGCGGTCGTCATCCGCCGACCCCCGGACCACCACCGCGACGAGGTCGTTCGCCTCGCCCCGATCCGGCCATTCGACCCGATGACCCCGGCCGCGACACCAGGCGGGCAGGTGTACGCGCAGCGCCGGGTCGCGCCCGGAGACCGCCAACCGGCCGCCGGGCGGCAACCCGGCCAGGGCGCGCTGCACCAACAGGTGCGCGCCCCGGCCGAAACCCAGCTCACCCAGGTCGACCTCGGCGACCGGTGTCGCGCTCACGGCCGGTAGTCCGTGGCCGTCACCCGCCCGTCGGGGGAGTAGAAGCCGCTGGCGTCGACCGCGTCGGCGAGGGCGTCATACCCGGTGGTGCGGCCCTCCCGCCAGGCCGTCAGCCCCTCCAGGTCGAGCAGCGGACGCACCTGCGGATCGGCGTACGACATGCCGAGCAGCAGCGTGCCGAAGAGCCGGACGCCTTCGGACTCCGGCGCGCGGACCGTCATGTTGCAGTGGTCGTAGCGTGCGGTCTGCGCCACGATCCGGGTGCCCTCGGGCGGTAGCGTGCCCTCCTGGACGAACGCCAGGTGGTTGGCGTCGATCATGCAGGCGGCGTCGACCTCCCCGGCCGTCAGGGCGCGGGCCGCGTCGCGTTCGCCGCCGATGTGGTCCCCGTGCAGGCCGACACCCACGTCGAAGCGTCGTACGTCGACAGTGACCCCGGCCGCCGCGAGGTGACCCAGCGGAATCAGCGTCGCTTGTGGATTGTCGATCGCCCCGACTGCGACCACCCGTCCGGCGAGGTCCGCGAGCTGGCGCACCGGCGAGTCCGCGCGAACCACCACGACCGAGGTGAGGTCCTGGTCGGTGTCGCGCATGGTGAGCGCGCGAACGGCCGTGCCGTTGGCGGACGCCAGCCGCTCGGCCCGCAGCCAGGCCAGGGGAGAGTTCCAGGCCGCGTCGATCCGCCCGGCGAGGAGGTCCTCGACCTGTCGCTCGTAGTGGGAGTAGAGGACGAAGTCGAAGTCCAGGCCCCGCCCGCGCAGCCAGGTGCGGAAGCCCTCCCAGATGGTCACCACCTTGGGGTCGTACGCGACCGCGCCCAGCAGAACGGTAGGCGCGGGCATCAGCGGTTGGCCTCGTCGAGCAGCGGCAGCCCGGTGGCGACCCGACCGACGAAATCGTGCAGCGCGTCGGTGGTCGGTGCCATCACCCGGGCCGCGCGGGCGTCCCGGAAACGGCGCTCAAGGCCCAACTCCTTGCGGAAGGCGCTGCCGCCGCAGAGCTGCATCGCGCCATCGGTCACGTCGGCGACGGTCTCGCCGGCGAGCGCCTTGACCTGGAGCACTCGCAGCATGGCGTCGGCGCGGCCGGTCTCCAGGGCGGTGAGCGTGTCGCCCAGGAAGGCGCGCAGCGCGTCGGTGCGGATCATCAGCCGGGCGAGGTCGCGTCGGGTGACAGGCGCGTCGCGCAGGGCAGCGCCGGTGTGCGTGAGCGTGGTCCGGGTGAGATGTCGGCCGGCCTCGGCCACCGCGCTGTCGGCGAGACCGAGGCAGAAGGCGGCGTTGAGCACCAGGAACCAGGGCAGGACCGCGCCGAGGGCGGTGTCCAGCCCGGCCCCGTCGGCCGCCATCCTCGCCGTCGCCGGGACCTGGAGCCCGTCGGCGGTCATCGGGCGGGAGCCGTTGCCGCGTAGGCCCAGCCCGTCGAAGTCGCCGGCCACGCTCAGGCCCGCGCTGTCGGCCGGCACCAGCCACAGCGTCATCGGGCCGGCGTCGCGGGTCAGCGGAAGGCTCGACCAGACGTAGCTGTTGGCCTCGCCGGCCGAGGTGACCCAGCTCTTACGGGCGTCGAGGCGGACGGTGTCGTCGTCGGCGGCTGTCGCGGTGCCGGTCGGCGACCAGAAGTGGCTGCGCGAGCCGTACTCGGAGAACGCCAACGTGGTGAGGTGATCGCCGGTGGCGATGGCCGCGCGGACGTCGTGCGGGCCGTACGCCTCGATGACGGCGGTCGCCGCGTAGTGCATGAGCACCACCATCGCGGTGGACCCGCACTCGGCGGCCAGCCGCTCGATCACCTCGGCGACCGTCCGCATGCCGTGGCCGGCGCCGCCGATCTCGGTCGAGGAGGCCAGGCCGAGCAGGCCGGCCGCGGCGAGAGCGTCGACACCCGGACGGGGGAAGGCCCCGTCCCGGTCGACGATCGGTGCGTGTGGGCGGATCACGTCGTCGATCACCGTGCCGAGCGTGTCCGTGGGGTCGGCGGCGGTCTGGGCATTGTCGACACTGGTCGTCATGCTCGGTACCCCTTAAGGCAGGCCGATGGGACCGCCGCCGACACTATCCGACCCCGTGGACGCAGCGCGAGCGTCGGATCACCGTCTGATACGGGCGTTGTCCCGGTGGGGCCGGCCGTGCCCGTCGTCCCGGTCGATGCGCAGCTCGCGCTCCAACTCGGTGATGACCGCCCGCAGGTCGTCCAACCGTTGGGTGAGCGCGATCCGGTCCACCTCGTCCGGTACGCCGTCGCCGTCCTCGTCGTACCCCGGAGCGAGTCGCTCGGTCATCTCCAACCGGCGGGCCT
The DNA here is from genome assembly GCF_900091575.1 of Micromonospora saelicesensis. Classification (GTDB taxonomy): domain Bacteria; phylum Actinomycetota; class Actinomycetes; order Mycobacteriales; family Micromonosporaceae; genus Micromonospora; species Micromonospora saelicesensis. The sequence goes on along the minus strand of NZ_FMCR01000007.1, from coordinate 149,610 downwards.
CCTCCATGGAGTTCACGATGACCGCGATGAGGATGTTGAGCAGCAGGTTGACGGTGATGACCACGTAGCTGACGTAGTAGAGCAGCGTCCATGGTGAGATCGCCATGCCCTGCTGGATGAGGTCCGGCAGCGTCTCCAGCGACAACAGCACGAACAACGTCAGCAGCGATCGGCCGATGTCGCCGTACTCCTCCGGATACCTGTTGCCGAAGATCAGCCAGCCGGCCATGCCGTACACGTAGAGCGTCACCACGGCCAGGGCGAGGAACCCGGTCACGCCCGGCAGGCTGCGCCACAGCGCGGAGACGATGGTCCGCAGACCCGGGGAGAACCGGACCAGGCGGACCATGCGGGCGACCCGGACGACCCGCAGCAGCGCCGGGTCGCCGTGCAGGCCCGGGATGAAGATCGCCGCGATCACCACGAAGTCGAAGACGTTCCAGCCGTGCCGGAAGAAGTCCTGTGGGCGCCTGCCGTAGGCGGCCAGCCGGACGGCGATCTCGACGACGAAGACGGCCCGGAAGAACAGCTCCAGCGCGTGCAGCGCGGTGCCCGCCGGGCTCAGGTCGTCGTACGTCTCCAGGCCGAGAACGATGCCGTTGGCGAGGATGACCACGACGATGGCGATCTCGAAGGGCCGTGACCGGGCGAGCCGGTCGCAACGGTCGGTCCAACCCGAGCGGTGCGACGGCGGTGTGGACGGACCACCCCGCTGGGCGGGCACGGGTGCGTCACTCACCAGTCGGCCGGCTCGATGAGGCGCGCCGGGGCCGGGGCCCACCTCCGGCCGTCGTCGTGGCGGTGCGGCTGGTGTGCGGGCATGCCCACCAGCCTATCCAAGATCAACGACGCTGCGCGACCACGCCGTCCGTGCAGAGTGACTCGTTCGCTGCGCGTCGGCGCGATCCGTGCGGCGACGACACAAATCGCGAACGGCGTTTGCGGTTTACAGTAGATCAGTGAGTGAGACAGCCGCGAGCGGCCCCGACCGGCAGCCGATCTGGAGCAGGCCCGAACGCGGCAGCCGCGGCCCCGCTCCGGCGCACAGCCGGGACGCCATCGTCGTGGCCGCCATCAACCTGGCCGACACCGAAGGGCTGGCCGCGGTGTCGATGCGCGCCGTGGCCGCCGCGCTCGGTACCGGCGCCGGTTCCCTCTACCGCTACCTGTCATCCCGCGACGACCTGCTGGACCTGATGACCGACCGGGCCGTGGGGGAGCTGCGCCCGTACCCGCAGGTGGAGGGCGACTGGTTGGAGACGATGGTGCTGCTGGGGCGCCGGCAGTTGGCGCTGTTCGGCGCCCACCCGTGGCTGCTCGACGTGATCCACCGGCCCTCCGGCATCGGCCCGCAGAGCCTGGCCTGGTTCGACAACTGCATCCGGATCCTGGAACCCGTGCGCTGCCCCGTGGCCGCCAAGTTCGAGACCATCGCGATGATGACCGGCGTGGTGAGCCTCTTCGCCCGCCGCGAGTCCGCCGCCGGGGCGTTCAGCTTCGCCGGAGTGGACCTCGCGGCGTACCCGCACCTGGTCGCGGCGTTCAGTCAGCCCTCCGGACCGGCACCCCGGGCGGACCTCGTCGAACGGACCCTGCGCAGTCTGCTGACCGGCCTGCTGCTCGGGGAGCCGACCGACGCGGGCTGACCGCCTCGGCGTACCGGTGGTGTCGGCCGTTCTTTCGCCCACCACGACGCCCGCTGGTCTAGGTTCTCGATGGTGAGCGGGACCAGGCGGCCCCGCGCCAGCTACGGGAAGGTGCGCGATGTCCGACCCTGATCTTGCCGACCTGCGCCAACGGGCCAAGGGCGGTGACCGGGACGCGGTCGACCAGCTCGTCGAGCTCGCGGGGGAGCGGGGCGACCTGGTCGAGCTGCGTCAGCTGGCCGAGGACGGCAACGCCGACGCGGCAGCCCAACTGGTCGAGCTCGCCACCGAACTCGGCGACGCGAACGAGCTGCGGCGCCTCGCCGACCGGGGCGACCGGGACGCCGCTGACCAACTCGTCGAGTTGGCTGCGGAGCGGGCGGACGTCGGTGAACTTCGCCGGCTCGCCGACGGCGGGAACCGGGACGCGGCCGACGTCCTGGCCGAGCTCACCGAAGAGCAGGACGAGGCGGAGTAGTCGGCCGGGACGCGGGAGCGCCCGCACCAGGGGTCACGTCGCGGTGGTGAGATATCGGCGGTAACCGAGAGCGGACTGCGCGAACCCGATGGACGCGTAGAACCGGTGGGCGTCGGTACGCGCGGCGTTCGACACCAGTTGGACCTTGTAGCAACCGGCCGCCGTCGCCTCGTCGAGCGCCGCCAGCATGAGGGCCCGGGCGACTCCTCGACGGCGCCAGCCGGGCGCGACCACCACGTTCTCCACCACCATGTACGGTCGCGCGCCGTGGGTGAGGTTGGGGGCGACGAGGGTGTCCAGGGTGCCCACGAAGGCGTCCCCGGCGACGGCCAGCAGGAGGCGGCGTCCGGCTTGGGCGTGCAGGTCGCGCCAGGCGGTGGCGAGCCGGGCGGTGTCCGGCCGTGCGTCGTCGGGGGCGAGTTGCCACAGCACGTCGAAGACCAGCTCGGGGTCGTCCTGCGCCACGGCGGCGCGGACGACGAAGTCCCCGCCGCTCACCGGGCCGACGCCGGAGTGTCCAGGTCGGACCGCACGGCGTGCCGACATGGTGACCCGACGGGCCGGGAGAGCTGCTCATCGACGTGCCTCACCATGCCGTCGAGGATACGTGTGCGGCTTCAGCGCGTGGCGGGCGACGGCGACCGGGGCCGCGCCGCCCGCTTCGGCGATGAATCCGGTCAGGCCCGCGCGGCCCGGATGGCGTCGCGCAGTGGGGTGCTCGGCCGGCCGAGCAACCGGCTGAGGTCGTCGCTGTCGGTTGCCAGCTCGCCATTGGCGATCGAGTGGTCGAGCGCGGCGACGAAGCCGGCGGTGCCCGCGTCCAGGCCGACGTTCTCCAGCGCCGAGGCCAGGTCGGCGGCGGACATGTCCTGGTGGACGACGGTGGTGCCGGTCACCTCGGTGACGGCCTCGGCCAGCTCGTCGAAGGTGAACGCGGTGCCGCCGAGTTCGTAGACGGCGTTGCCGTCCTCCTCCCGGGTCAGCGCGGCCACGGCCGCCCCCGCGTAGTCGGCTCGGGTCGCGGCGGAGATCTTGCTGCCGCCGGTGGCGCCGAGGATCGTGCCGGACCCCAGGTACTGCGGGAGCTGGTCGGTGTAGTTCTCGGTGTACCAGCTGTTGCGCAGCACGGTGTAGGTCAGACCGGATTCGGCGAGGACCTCCTCGGTGGCCTTGTGCTCCGGGGCGAGCGGGTTCGCTGTGGTGTCGGCCTTCAGGATGCTGGTGTAGACGAGACGCTCCACCCCGGCGAGCTTGGCGGCGTCGATGACCGCTGTGTGTTGCGCGACGCGCTGACCGGGAGTGTCGCCGGAGATGAGCAGCAGGCGGCGTACGCCGGCCACCGCACCGGGCAGCGTCGACGGGTCGTCGTAGTTGGCCTTACGGATCTCGACCCCGCGCGTGGCCAGGTCGGCGGCCTTCTCCGGGCTGCGGACGATGGCGGCGATCTCGGCGGCGGGTACGCCGCTGTCGAGCAACTGCTCGATCACCAGACGGCCCAGCCGGCCGGTGGCGCCGGTGACGGCATAGGTGGGCATGGGAACCTCCGGAGGGTGAGAACAAATCAGTAAGCACTTACGAATCTACAGCACTAACCGACAGGCGGCGTGAGATAGGCTGGTGAGGTGAGCGACATGCCGGCCCAGGACCCGGCGGGGCCTACCCAGGAATTCGTCAGCGATGTCTTCGCGCGGGGTTGCACCTCCCGTGCGGCGTTCGAGGACGTCACCTCGAAGTGGGCCTCGCTGGCCCTGTTGGCGCTCGGCGAGGGCCGCTACCGGTTCAACGCGCTGCGTCGCCGCATCGACGGGGTCAGCGAGCGGATGCTCTCCCAGACCCTGCAGACCCTCGAACGCGACGGGATGCTCACCCGCGAGGTGCTCACCGCGATCCCACCGCGCGTCGAATACTCGCTGACCCCGCTCGGTGCCCGGGTCGCCGAGCAACTGCGTGGCCTCGCCGATCTGCTGGAGGCCTCGGTGCCCGAGTTGCAGACCGCCCGCGACAGCCGCGAGCGCGACCGGAGCTAGGACGATCCCGCGCCGGCCTCGCGTGGCGCCACGACCGTCCGTGGGCTCTGGCGGATGCGCTGGGTCGCCACGACGCATCCCAGCACCACCAGCGCCGCCGCGATCGAGGCGGGGGAGACCACCTCGCCGAGCAGCAGCGCCGACCACCCCAGGGTCAGCACCGGCTGGGCGAGTTGGACCTGGCCCACCTGCGCTATCCCGCCCCGGGCCAGACCCGCGTACCAGGCGAAGAAGCCCAGGAACATCGAGACCCCGGTGAGATAGCCGAACGCCGACCAGCCGAGAGCGTCGGCCTGCGGCGGACTGGCGGCGGCGGCAACGGCCGTGACGGGAACGGTGACGGGCAGCGAGAGCAGCAACGCCCAGCAGATCGTCCGAGCGCCGCCCAACTCGCGGGCGAGCGCGCCGCCCTCGGCGTAGCCAAGGCCGCAGAGCACGACCGCCGCGAGCAGGAACAGGTCGGGCAGGGTGAGAGCCCCGCCTACCGCGCCGCTGGCGCCGAGAAAAGAGAGCACCGCCAGCAGCCCGCTGGCGCTCACGATCCAGAACAGCGGCGGCGGGCGTTCGCCGGCCCGCAGCACGGCGAACACGGCCGTCATCGCGGGCAGCGCGGCGATGACGACCGCGCTGTGCGCGGAGGTCTGGGTAAGAAGCGCCATCGAGGTGAACAAGGGAAAGCCGACGATGACTCCGAGGGCGACGATCGACAGCCGTTGCCACTGACCGCGGGTAGGCCGCGGTGCGCCGGTGAGACGCAGGTATGCCCATGCCAGCAGCCCTGCCCCGACAGCCCGGCCGAAGGCGACGAACCATGGGTCGAGCTGCTGCACGATGATGCGGGTGGCCGGAAGCGACAGGCTGAAGCCGAGCACGCCCAGGGCGCCGAGGCCGAACCCGACGATCCGATCCGCTGTTACCGCGTTTCTGGCAGTAGCGCTACTCTTGTCCCTCATGGAGAACGGTAACGCAGCCCAACGCGTTATCCAAGATCTGCGGGGTCTCGCGGCCGCCGCCGGTCCCGGTGCACGGCTGCCCTCGGTACGCGAGCTGACGGCCCGGCATCAGGCCTCGCCGGTCACCGTCGCCGAGGCGATCCGTCAGTTGGCGGCTGAGGGGCTGATCGAGACGCGACCCGGCCGAGGCACCTTTGTGGCCACTCCATTGGACGAGCCGGGCGTACCTGACCTGTCCTGGCAGACCGTCGCGCTCGGGCCCCGCCGGTTCGGTCAGGATGAGATGCAGGCGCTGTTGGCGCTGACGCCCGCCGGAACGATCCCGCTGTCCGGTGGCTACCTCCACGCCGACCTACAGCCTGCCGCTGCGCTCGGCGCCGCCCTCACCCGAGCCGCCCGCCAGCCCGCGAGCTGGCAGCGTGGGCCGGTCGAAGGTCGCGCGGACCTGCGCGCCTGGTTCGCCCGTGAGGCCGGGGCGGGGCTGCACGCCGAGGACATGGTGATCTGCCCCGGCGGGCAGGCCGCCCTGTCGTCCGCGTTGCGGGCACTCACCGCGCCCGGCGACGCCCTGCTCGTCGAGTCGCCGACCTACCTGGGTGCGTTGGCCGCCGCCCGCGCGGCCGGGCTGCGGGTGGTGCCCGTGCCGGCTGACGCCGACGGGGTACGGCCCGACCAACTCGCCGCGGCGTTCGCCCGCACCGGCGCCCGGCTCTTCTACTGCCAGCCCCTGTACGCCAACCCGCACGGCGCGACGCTGGCGGAGCACCGCCGGGCGCAGGTCGCCGAGGCCGTACGCGACGCCGGGGCGTTCCTGATCGAGGACGACTACGCCCGTGACCTCACCATCGACGATCCGGCCCCGCCGCCACTGGCCAGCGATGATCCCGACGGTCACGTCATCTACCTGCGCTCGCTGACCAAGTCGACGGCCCCCGGGCTGCGCGTCGCCGCCATCGGAGCCCGTGGCCCGGCCGGGGCTCGACTGCGCGCTGCGCGGCTGCTCGACGACTTCTTCGTCGCCGGACCGCTGCAACAGGCGGCGATCGACTTCCTCACCTCTCCGGCGTGGTCGCGGCATCGCCGGGCACTGCGCACGGCCCTCCGGACACGCCGTGACGCGTTGCTGACCGCGCTACGTCGGCATCTGCCGAACCTTGCTCCACAGTGGATCCCACGTGGAGGCATGCACCTCTGGGTGCGCCTCGCCGCCGGCACCGACGACGCGGCACTGGCCGCTGCCGCGGCGGCCGAAGGCGTCGCCGTCTTTCCGGGCCGGCCCTGGTACGCGGCCGAACCCCCGGCCCCGCACCTACGCCTCACCTACGCGGCAGCCGCGCCCGAACTCATGGACGAGGCCGTTCGACGCCTCGCCCGCGTCCTCCGTTGAACACCGGGCACGCCTGGCTGGGTGGCGTCCTGCGCGTGGGTCTCAGGTGTTCAGCGTCTCGCGCGGTGGCACACCGAAGCTGGCGTGGTAGCGCGCGGTGAACCTGCTGTGGCTGGCGAATCCCCACCGACTGGCGATCGCCGAGACGGTCTCCTGGCGCGGGTCGGCGCGTACCAGGTCGTGGTGTGCCCGGACGAGCCGGATCCGACGCAGGTAGGCCATCGGGGTGGTGCCGAGGTGACGGCGGAAGGCGAGTTGCACGGCCCGGAGGGAGACGCCGGCGGCGCCGGCGATGTCGGCAGCGCTGATGTCCCGGTCGGCGTGCTCCTCCAGAAACGTGATCGCCCGTCGCAGCGTGGCGGTGGTGGCGTCGTTCCGGTCCGCGGCGGTCGGTTCGGTGAACGCGGTGTTGGGGAAGACCGCGAGCGCCGCCGCGGCCAGCATCCGGGCGGCGTTGCCGATCACCAGAGACTGTGCCCCGGCGGCCGGGCTGTTCAACACGACGTCGCGGACGAAGCTGGTGGTGTTGCGCCACTGCCGGGCGAGGGCCGTGCTGGCGGCGCTCAGCTCGGTGAACTCGATCCGACCGGGCCGACGGGCCGGCGCGGTGGTGGCCACCTGCGCCAGCACCGACAGATCCAGTACGCAGAGTTCCACCTCGCCGGGATGCCAGTGGACGGTGCACGGCTCCTCCGGCCTGGTGACGAGGAAGACGTCGCCGGGGCCGAACCGGTGGGCCGATCCGGCGCAGGAGCGATCGCCGTGCGCGGTGCGGTTGTGAGCGATGACCAGCCCGCCGAGGGTGCTGGCATCGATCTCGAGGTGCCCGGTCTGGCGGGTGGTCGCGATGGCGAAGGGGCCGGTGTCGACGCGGTGGTGGGTGAGCCGGTATCCGTTCCTGCTCTGGATCCGCAGCTTCGGGTCGTACGTGGCGGACAGGAATTCCTGGATGGCCGCCGGGTCACGGCTGTCGAACTGGTGGGTCTGCACTGGCGATGACGTCATCCGCTGTCTCCGTCCGGTGGAGGTGCCGCCGGTGCTGGAACGGGTGCCGACGGCAGGTATCGGGACGTGCCGGGGTGCTCGGCGGTGACCCGGCACATCGTTGGCCGGCGGTGCGGTGGGATGGAACGTCGCGAGCGGGACGGCAGCGACCGGTTGAGCGTGTCGGAGCTGGTCTGACCATTCACTGAGTCTGAGACGCAATATCTGTAGATGGGAATGTCACCATACGACAATCAACGACGCGCCGTCCTGCGAATCACTGTGCGGTGTCGGCAGTTCGACTTCGTTTTCTGGCTAGCGCGCCAAATGGTTCTACGTCCGCTGTCCTAGCCACCCTCGTGGCCGACAGCGAAATCTTGTTCATGATTCGTCGGAGGATGACCGGGTCACTGCCGGGAGGCCGACCCACGGAGGGGGAAGCGTGGACAGTACCGATCCTGACCGCGTCGTTCGGCTCGCCGTCGCCGAGGCGCTGGCCCGGGTGGCGGACGAGGACAGCCTGGGTCTGGGCGAGGGAGACGCGCTGGAGAGGCTCGGGCGTGGGCTCCGTGAGGTGCTGCGCCGCGCACTCGACGACCGGGTGCCACTGACCACGCCGGAGTTCGTCGACCTCTGCCGCGACCTGGGCCTGCACCGTGACGCCTTCGACCTGCTGGGGCACTATCTGATGACCGCGTTGCTGACCCAGCACGTCGGACCGGACGCCCTGATCCGTGTCGGGGTGCTCTTCGGCACCGTCGGGCGCTACCTGCCCGGTGCCCGTCCGGTGGCCCACCGAAACGAAAGTCCCGCGGCACGGCGACGCGACGTGCGGTCGGACAACAGCGTCGTCGGTCGGTACCGCCGCGCCAAGCTGCCGGAGCACCTCCCCAACCCGCCGAGTTGGACCTGCACCGGATGCGGCCGCGAGTGGCCCTGCGCCACCAAGCAGAGCCAACTGCTCGCCGAGTTCGGTGGAGCGCGCGCCTCCCTCGCTGTCTATCTCGGCTCCTGCCTCGTCGCCGCCGCTGAGGACCTGCCCACGTTGCCGCTGCCCCGGGTCCGGCTCCGATTCCTGGGCTGGCTGCCGCGCGCCCGGATCTGACCGGGCCGTCGAAGCAGACCGGTCGTCCGGTGCCCTGACCCGGACAGCTCGGTGCCGGTGCCGACTGGACACTGCGCGAGCACGGGGTGACCCGCTGCTGTCCGGCCCGGCATCGCGCGCAGGTCGGGGCAGGGTGTTCATCGTGCGCACCCGCTGCGTACGGCGGTTGTTCACCGCCTTCTCCGAGGCTCCTTGATCGAAAGAGCATTCGCTTGATCGAGGAGAGGCTCTCAGGTGAGAGACAAGCATCCCGAAGAGACCGAGCACGCGCAGCTGTCCCGGCGCAAGCTGGTCAAGTACGCGGGCGTCGGCGCGACGCTGGCCGCGGCCAGCCCACTGGTCGGGGCCGGCGCGGCATGGGCCGACGAGGACCGCCGGCCGGGTGACGACGACAAGACCGACCGGGGCACCTCCAAGAACCGGGCGTGGCGTGCGGGCGACCACCACATCCACTCCGAGTACAGCGGCGAGTTCGACACCACGAAGTCCCCGATCGTCTTCCACAAGGGCGCGGACGCGGTCTACCCGATCGTCACCAACGCCATCATGGCCAAGAACTTCGGCCTGACCTGGGCGATGTGCACTGACCACGGTGGACCGACCCACTCGAAGGTGAACATCGAGCAGGCGTACCCCGACCTGCTGCGGTCGCGCAAGCTGGTCCCCGAGGTGCTCCAGTTCTGGGGCATGGAGTTCGACGCGCCCTCGCTGGACCACCACACGCTGATGATCCCCCGCCATGAGGACGAGGCGAAGCAGCTCTTCGAGCTGGAGAGCCGGTTCGCCAAGTACGACGCGTTCCCCACCGACCCGGCCCGCGACACCGAGGCCAAGATGGTGGAGTTCCTCAAGGTCGCCCGGGGCATGCCGCACAAGCCGCTGGTGATCGCCCACCACGCGTCCCGTTCGGCCCCCGGTCTCGGCGTCTACGGTCAGGACACCCCGCGCGAGTTCCGCAACGGCAACAACGCCGCGCCGGACGTCTACATCGGCTTCGAGGGCGCGCCCGGTCACCAGGCCGGCCCGCTCAACGGTGGCAAGCGGGGCGGCTACGGCAACCACCCCACCTACGGCGGCTTCGACCAGATGACCGCCCGGGTCGGCGGCCTGTGGGACTCACTGCTCGGCGAGGGCCGGCGTTGGTGGATCACCGCGACCTCGGACTCGCACGTGCACTGGACCCGGGGCGGCTCTGACTTCTGGCCGGGCGAGTACAGCAAGACCTACGTGCACGCCCGCCAGGACTACGGCGACATCATGGACGGTCTGCGCAACGGCCGGATCTGGGTCACCACCGGTGACCTGATCCGCAGCCTCGACGTCACCGCCACATCCCAGGGCAGGACCGCCGAGGTGGGCGAGACGATCACGGTGAGCCGCCGTAGCCGTACCGATGTCGATATCGAGATCACCTTCCGCCCGCTGGGTGGGGTGAACGCGAACGGCGACCGGCCCGAGGTCCGCCGGGTCGACCTGATCGTCGGCCAGATCACCGGCCCGAGCGCCAGCCTGGACGCCGACACCAACCCCACCACCAAGGTGGCGGCCCGGTTCGGCCCGCGGGACTGGCGTCGGCAGGGCGACAGCTACGTCATCCGGCACACCTTGCGCAATGTCGAGGCGGACACCTACGCGCGGGTGCGTGGCACCAGCACCGATGAGGCCGAGCCGCTCGCCGATGGGCTGGAGAGCCCGTGGGACGACCTGTGGTTCTACTCGAACCCGGTCTTCGTGCACGTGCGCTGACCGAGTGCGGTAGCGACATCGCGGGCCTGTCCAGCACCGCTCGACGGACGACGTCGGGCGGTGCGGGGCGGGTCCGTTCTGCTGTATCCGGGTCAGTCGGGCCTGCTGCGGCGGGCTCGGGGGGTGGCGGTTCGCCCGCTCCGCGCCGTTGCGGCGCCGGTCCGGCGCGCGGCGGGCGCCGCCGTCGCCGGATCGGCCTGCACCTGTGTCACCACCTCGCAGAGGTCGCGCAACGGGTCCATCGCCTGGGCCGAGCAGGCGACCTTCTGGAGCAGTGACCGCAGCGTCGCCGACTCGGCCGAAGTGAGCGCCCCCAGCAGATGCGACTCGACCTGCCGCAGCGCCGACCGCCGCTGCTCCCACGCGGTGCGGCCGGCGTCGGTGACCTCGACCAGCCGGTTGCGTCGGTCGGCCGGGTCCGCGCGCCGGGCGACGAACCCGGGCCGCTCCAGGTCGTCGATCAGGTACGTGAGGACGGTGCGGTCGATGCCGATCTCCTCGGCGATCGCGCCCTGGTTTCGGTCCGGCCCGTTGCTGGCCGCGGTGAGCAGTTGGTAGCCGCGCGGGCCACCGGGGAAGTCGGTGAGCGCGTGCTCGGCCGCCCGGACGTAGCCGCGGAAGACGATCCCGAGCATCCAGCCCAGGTCGTCGTCGAGCGGATCGGGCCGGTCAGGCCGGTGAGAGGCACCCGTCATCCCCCGACAATAGCGCAGTGAGCCAGACCTTGTTGGCAGAAGATGTTCTGTGTGGCATAAGGTTGAGGTCACGACGCATCGTCCGAGGCGTCGGGGAAATCGGGAGGCTCGCAGATGAGCGACTACGGCCACGATCTGGTCTTCGGCTCCTTCGTCACGCCCAGCGCTGACAATCCGGGCCGTGCGGTCGGCGTCGCCGTCCTGGCCGAGCAGGTCGGGTTGGACCTGGTCACCTTTCAGGATCACCCGTACCAGCCGGCGTTCCTCGACACCTGGACGCTGCTGAGCTTCGTGGCGGCCCGCACCAACCGGGTGCACCTGGCGGCGAACGTGACCAACCTGCCACTGCGTCCGCCGGCGGTGCTCGCCCGCAGTGTGGCCAGCCTGGACCTGCTCACCGGTGGCCGGATCAGCCTCGGCCTCGGGGCGGGGGCGTTCTGGGATGCCATCGAGGCGATGGGCGGCCGGCGGCTGACCCCCGGCCAGGGCGTACGAGCGCTGGAGGAGGCCATCGAGGTCGTCCGTCAGCTCTGGGACGTCGAGACGCGCGGCGGAGTGCGGGTCGACGGCGAGTTCTACCGGGTGATGGGCGCCAAGCGCGGTCCCGCTCCGGCCCACGCGGTGCCGATCTGGCTGGGTGCGTACAAGCCGCGGATGCTCCAGCTCACCGGTCGTCGGGCCGACGGTTGGCTGCCCACGCTGGGCTACCTCCAGCCCGGTGACCTGGCCAAGGGCAACGCGATCATCGACGACGCCGCGCAGCAGGCCGGCCGGTCCCCGCGGGACGTGCGTCGGCTGCTCAACATCGCCGGAGAGTTCTCGGCCGTCGGGCGCGGCCCGCTGAACGGGCCCGCCGAGCAGTGGGCCGAGGAGCTGGCCGAACTGGCACTGGAGGAGGGCGTCGGCACCTTCATCCTGGGCAGCGACGACCCCGACGACCTGCGCCGCTTCGCCGGCGAGGTGGCCCCCGCCGTCCGCGAGCTGGTCGCCGCCGAACGTGACCGGGGCGCGGCTGCGGAGCGTACGCCGGAACCCGAGCCGGAGCCGGTCGCTGCGCCGCCGGTCCGGGCGAGCCGCGCCACCGCGACCGGTGGTGCGTTCGCCGTGGTGCCGACCCCGGACGACGGCGTACGGCGAAGCGAGCAGCAGGTGTGGGACGAGTCGAGCCGGCCGACCGGGCCCGAGCCTGACCCGGAGCGCACCTACACCCCGCAGGAGCAGGCCACCGGCGCACACCTCGTGCAGATCCACGACGGCCTGCGCGCCGAGCTGGCCCAGATTCACGACCTGATCGAGCAGGTGGCGGCCGGCGAGATCGACGCCGGCGCGGCCCGGTCCCACATCAACACGATGACCATGAGGCAGAACCGGTGGACGCTCGGCGTCTACTGCGAGTCGTACTGCCGCATCGTCACCACCCACCACACGATCGAGGACCAGTCGTTCTTCCCCAGGTTGCGGGCACGTGACCCCCGACTCGGCCCGGTGGTCGACCGGCTGGAGCAGGAGCATCACGTCATCCACGACGTACTGGAGGGTGTCGACCGTGCCCTGGTCGCGTACGTCGGGTCTCCGGACGGCCTCGCCGAGCTGCGGGCCGCTGTGGACCTGCTGACCGACGCCCTCCTGTCGCACCTGAGCTACGAGGAGAGGGAGCTGGTCGAGCCGTTGGCGCGGTTGGGGATCGCCTGATCAACGCGCCGCGGCGGCGGCTCGGGGTTGCCCCGCTCCAATCTGAGAGACTACTCTCGAAACATGTCTCTCAAGAATCCGTACGGGGATTTCGAGATCAGCGAGCCGCAGGCGCTTCGGGCGCTGGCCCACCCGGTCCGGCTGGCGATCCTGGAGCACCTTCAGCGGCACGGCCCGGCCACGGCCACCGGGCTCTCGCCGCACGTCGGCGCCACACCGTCGGTGGTCAGCTGGCATCTGCGGCACCTCGCGACGTTCGGCCTGGTCCTCGACTGGGACGGTGCCACCAGCAAGCGGGAACGCTGGTGGCAGGCGGCAGCCCGAGGCTTCCGCTTCACGGTGCCGGAGGGCACCGAGGGGCAGTCCGCCAGCCAGCAGCTACGCGGCGAGATGTTCGCTCGCAACGCCGATGCACCCCAGCAGTGGCTGTTGCATGAGGAGCCCCGACTGGACCCCGAGTGGCGCGCGCTGGCCGGCATGGCCGACACGCGGTTCGTGGCCACCGCCGACGAGCTGCGGCAACTGGAGGAGTCCATTGAAGAGCTGATCGCCCCGTACGTGCGGCGCAAGGAGGGGTCGGCCCCGCCCGACGCGCGGATCGTCCGGATGCTGCGCTACCTGCTGCCCGAGCCGGGGGACGAGGCCCCGGCCGAGCCCGGCGACGACGACGCGGCCACGTCGTGACCGCCGCCACCGACGCCCCCACCGACACCGGGCCCCCGACGGCCCTGCACCGTGACCGGCGGTTCCGCACCTTCTGGATCGGCGAGACGATCTCCCACTTCGGCGATCGGATCAGTGAACTGGCCCTACCGCTGATCGCCGTCACCCTGCTCACCGCCACACCCGTGCAGGTCAGCGTCCTCACCGCGCTGATCTGGCTGCCGAACCTGCTGGGCCTGTTCCTGGGCGCCTGGGTGGACCAGCGCACCCACAAGCGGCGACTGCTGATCATCGCGGATCTGATCCGCGCCGCGGTGCTGCTCAGCCTGCCGGTGGCCTACCTGTTCGACGCGATCACCCTCACCCAGCTCTACCTGGTGGCACTGCTCACCGGCTTCGGCGCGGTGCTCTTCGCCATGGCGCGTCAGGCGTTCTTCGTCGGCCTGGTGCCGCGGTCGGCGTACGTGGACGCGAACAGCAAGATGAGCATGAGCCGGTCGCTCTCCTTCATCGCCGGCCCGGCCGTCGGCGGTGGGCTGGTCCAGGCGCTCAGCGCGCCGATCGCGATCGTCGTCGACGCGGTCTCCTTCCTCGGCTCCGCGCTGCTGCTCAGCCGCATCCCGGTGACCGAGCCCCCGCCCCCGCCGCGCCGGACGTCCACTCTCGGCCTGGTCCGCGAAGGGCTCGTGCTGGTGCTGCGGCACCCGGTGCTACGGGCCGCCCTCGGCTGCACCAGCACTGTCAACTTCTTCACCTTCATCGCCGGCGCGCTGCTGGTGCTCTACGCCAGCCGTGAACTCGACCTGTCAGCCGGCGCGATCGGCATCGCTCTCGGTTTCGGAGCGCTCGGCGGATTCGCGGGCGCGGCGCTCGCACCTCGGGTCTCACGCGCCATCGGTCTGGGCCGTACCGCCATGATCGGCGCGGTGCTCTTCCCCGCGCCACTGGCGCTGACCGCGCTGGTGTCCGGACCCACCTGGACGAAGGTGGCCATGCTGGCGGCCATCGAGCTGGTCTCCAGCGTCGGGGTGATGCTGATGGACGTGAACCTCAACGCCCTCCTCATCGCCGTGACACCCGACGACGCGCTGGGACGCCGAGCCGGTGCCTACAGTGCTGTCAACTACGGCATCCGACCGCTCGGCGCGCTGGTCGGCGGTGCGTTGGGCACCACCATCGGGCTGCGGCCCACCCTGGCCATCGCCGGCCTGGGTGGCGTGCTCGCCGTGCTGTGGTTGCTCGCGTCACCGGTGCGCCACATCCAGACCATCGATGCGGCCTGAAGGCTGCGGCGGCGCATGATCGCGGTGGGCGGCACCCACCCGGACGAGCGGTATACCTCAGAGTCATAAATATGCCACCGAGGTATACCGCTCGTTGGGCTGATCGTGCGGCTGCCCTGTCAGCGGCTGACCCGCGTCGGCCCGGTCCTGCGGCCCGGCGCGGGCCAGCCGGCGCGGCTCTGCCGGCCCCGGGTCAGCCGGCGCGGCCCTGCCGGCCCGCGGGTCAGCCGGCGCGGCCCTGCCGGCCCCGGGTCAGGCAGCGAGGGTCAGGCGGCCTCGGCCAACAGGATCCGGGCCAGCTCGGTGGGCTGGGAGAACATCGGCCAGTGGCCGGTGTCCATGGTGACCAGTCGCCAGTGGTCGCTGGTCAGCAGTTTCGCCACCGTGTCGTTGGGCTCAGGCCCGTCGAGCAGGCACTTGACGTACGTCGCCGGCAGCTCGCCCAACGGCCGGGTCAGCACGGCCGGCTCGGTCAGCGTGGCCCCCGGATGCGGCGTGGAGCCCTCGATCAGCCGGGCGACCTGCTCGTCGGTGAGACCCTGACCGTCGAAGTCGGCCGCGCCGAGCGGAGCCCAGTAACCGTTGTTGTCGGCGATCTGCGCCTCGAAGGCCGCCTGGCCCTGCCACCAGCCGGAGGCGAACGACCCACCGTCGACCGGCACCTCGGAGTCCACGAAGACCACCCGGCTCAACCGCTCGCCGATCCGCTCGGCGGCCTGACCCACCGGAATGCCCGCGTAGCTGTGCCCGACCAGCACCACGTCGTGCAGGTCGCCGCGCTCGATCTCGTCGACGATGTCCTGCACGTGGGTCTGCTGTCCGGCGGGCACGCCCTGCTTCTCGGCGAGGCCGGAGAGGGTCAACGCGTGGGTGCCGTGGCCGGCCGACCGAAGTGGTGCCACCACCTCGTCCCATGCCGACGATCCCAGCCACGCCCCCGCCACCAGTACGAATTCAGCCATGGCCGGGAGCCTAACGCCGACCTGCGACAGGTTGGCGGGTCACGACCAGGTGCGGGCCTCGGCCTCGAACACCTCCGGTGGACTCTCCACCGGAAGCACACAGAGCAGGTGGCCACCGGGCGCCCGCAGGATCCGGCACTCCAGCCACTGCGACACCTCGGTGGCACCCAGGGCCAACAACCGTTCGGTCTCGGCTGGCACGTCGTCGGTCTCGATGTCGAGGTGGAAGCGCGGCGTATCGTCGACCGCCTGGACCGCGGTGACCAGCCCCGGCAGTGCCTCGTGCAGGCCGACGAACTGCGGCTCGGCCGGATCGGACCGGGTGCTGACGCCGAGCGCCGCCGACCAGAACTCTGCCGCCCGGGCGGCCTCCGCCTCGGGAGCGTCGATCAGTAGCGCGTACACGCGGCTTCGGTGCATGCCGGCCAGGATATCGAGAATGTGAATGTGGTGCTGGACGCGGCGCGTGGCACCCGAGGGCCGTTGATCGCGCGGACTCAGCCGGTGGCGTCGAGGTGGGCCGCGATCTGCCTCGGCAGCGGGTAGCTCCGTTCGGCCGGCAGGTGGTCCGTGGCCGCCCGCAGTTCGTGGGCCCGCACCAGTTCCCGTACGCGGTGGACGGTGGCGGTGATGTCCGTGACGCTGACCGTCCAGTCGTCGACGTACCGGGCGACGGCTTCGCCGGACAGTCCGACCTGCAAGGACCGGTAGGGCAACGCGCTCAGGTGCAGTGTCCGTTCCGGATCCCACTGCACCCGTACCGGGCTGGCCTTGAGGTGCCGCGACCACGTCGCCCGGTCACCGTGCAGGCCCTGGTCGTAGTGACTCAGACAGGCTCGCGCCAGCGCCCACTCGAAGCCCTCCCGCGTGATGTCGATGGACAGGACGCGCTCCTGCCCGGGCTTGGTGGCCCAACCGCAGCGGTACATCATCCACAGGAACGACGGCTTGATCCAGGTCATCCGGTCACGCTTGAAGGGGGCCACGAAGCGACCGGCGGCCACCGCCGGCAGCGCGATCTCCGGCGGGTACGCCTGGTACACGGTGACCGTGTCGGCCGAGAAACGAGCACGGATCTGGCGGGCAGGAACGGACACCCTGCGATCTTCACCCATCGGACCGCATCCTCTCCACCGGGATTTCGTACCCCCGGCCGGGGGAGACCCGGTGCGGACCGGCGGCTGCCGGATTGAGCACTCAGGCGTGGTCCCGGGCGGGCGGCCCGATCTCAACGGGCATCCGGTAGATCTGGACCGGGTATTCGACGGCCGAGACCCCGCCGTTGAGCCCGGCGGTCAGGTGCAGCTGGGCCGCCGGCATCCAGAGCCGGGCATCGGCGTCGAGCCACATCGCGTCCACCCAGGCCAGTCGGGGGTCGGCGACGAGTGTCCGTACGCTGCGGTCGGGTGCGAGGACGAGGACGCGCCGTCGTTCCAGGTCGCTGAGGTAGATGGTGCCGGTGGCGTCGATGGCCGTGCCGCCGGTGCTGGGTGTGTCACACCAGCGTTCGACCCTCCGGGCCAGCTCGTCGGCGGACACCGACGGGTCGTCCAACCAGCGGGTGGCGATCCGGGACATCCCGCCGGAGGCCGGCTGGTAGTAGAGCCAGCGACCCTCCGGCGACACCTCCAACTGGTCCACGTGCAGGCGTACCTCGGCGCCGCCCGGGTCACGCAGCGCGCGACCGTCGGCGACCACCGGGCCGCCCGCCGTGCTCGGATGGCCGTCCAGCACCCGTCTCGACCGACCCGAGTCGAGGTCGAGCACGATGAGGCCCGCCGCCCCGGCATCGCTGAAATACGCCACCCGGCCGTTGAATCGGACGTCGTCGACGTAGCTGCCCGGGTGCACCGCCTCGTCGAGGTGGTAGACCCGCTCCACGTGGTCGTCGTCCGGGTCGACCGCGATCAGCCGAGCGCCGCCCGGCACCTGCGCGCCGCCGATCCGCGGCGACCCCGAGTCGATGATCCACAACCGGCCATCCGGGCCGGCGCGCAACCCGTTGACGTGCACGAACGCCCCGCTCGGCGGCTGGTCGGCACGGTTCCACGCGGCGTCGGGGTAGGGGACACGACGGCCGTCCGGCAGCGCCTCCACCACCTGCACGCCGGGCCGATCCGCTGACGGGTAGCTCAGGAACACCCGCCCGCGCAGTGTGGTCACGCCCGTGCACACCCGGTCTTCGTGAAGCACCGGCGTCAACCGGTGATCCTCCTCGGTGGGCAGCGACGACATCGACCTGCTCCTCACCCGCCCGGCGGCGCCTCCGCTTCAGCCGGTAACCGACGGCTACGGCCGTCCGGCGCGGTATCCCCGGAGCGTGCCGGCCGAAACCGCCGGTCGCAGGACACCACCGGCGCCCAACCGGCGGCAGGGGTGCCCTCGGCGCTCAGCCGATCGGCGGTGCCGGGGGGCCGACCCGGGCGGCGAGCCGCTTCGGGGCCATGACGCAGTAGCTCTCGGTGAGCAACTCACCCACCTCCTCCCAGTCGGTGTTCCCGTCCAGGACCATGCCCACCACGTTCGGGCTCCAGTCCGGTTTGTAGAAGGGGTGCCCCGTGGCGAGGAGCCCGGCGATCTCGTCGAGTGGCGACCGGAAGGTCAGCAGGCAGGCGGGCTGGTCGAGGGCGGCAGCCCGTGCGTGCACCGTCTGGCGATCGGGGTCGACGGTGAGCACGTGGGCGATGGTCCGCTTGCGGATGCGCCAGCGGGTGCCCACCCAGGCGGGCTCCTCGTAGGTTTCCGGCAGCCCGAGACAGATCGGCCGCAGCCGGTCGAGGATCTCGGGCGGGACGTCTCCGGGTGCGGTCACGGGCAACGACGCTAACCGGTCGGTGTGACAAGTTCCGCTCGTCGAAGCCCGCCCGGGCCGGTGGTGCCCGCCCTGCCGATCCGCGAGGATGGGCGGGGCGACAGTGGGCCGTCGCCCCGGCCCGACCCGCCCCCGTGCCCGCTGAGGAGTGCCGTGCCGTCCACCCTGCTCTCCCGCCGTGACCTCGACTTCCTGCTGCACGAGTGGCTGCGGGTGTCCGAGCTCGTCGAGCGCCCCCGCTACGCCGAGCACTCCCGGGAGACCTTCGACGACGCCCTGGATCTCGCCGAGCGGGTGGCCACCGAGCAGTTCGCCCCGCACAACCGCGCCGCCGATCTGGCCGAGCCCACCTTCGACGGGCAGCGGGTGCGGCTGATCCCGCAGGTCCGTGCGGCGTTGGACAGCTTCGCCGAGACGGGCCTGCTCACTGCCGGGCTGGACGCCACTGTCGGTGGCCTGCAACTGCCGCACGCCGTCGCGGCCGCCTGCTTCACCTGGTTCCAGGCCGCCAACGTGGCCACCTCGGCCTACCCGTTCCTCACCCTGGGCAACGCCAACCTGCTGCTGGCGCACGGCAGCCCCGAGCAGGTGGACACCTACGTCCGGCCCATGCTGGACGGCCGGTTCTTCGGCACCATGTGCCTGTCCGAGCCGCACGCCGGCAGCTCGCTGGCCGACATCACCACCCGCGCCGAGCCGCAGGCGGACGGCACGTACCGGCTCTTCGGCACCAAGATGTGGATCTCCGGTGGCGACCACGAGTTGGCCGAGAACATCGTCCACCTGGTGCTGGCGCGCATTCCGGGCGCGCCGCCCGGCGTCAAGGGCATCTCGCTGTTCATCGTGCCGAAGGTGCTGGTCGGCCCGGACGGGTCGCTCGGTGAGCGCAACGACGTGGCGTTGGCCGGGCTCAACCACAAGATGGGGTTCCGGGGCACCACCAACACACTGCTCAGCTTCGGCGACGGCGCGCACACCCCGGCCGGCCGCGCCGGGGCGGTCGGTCACCTGGTCGGCGCGCCGCATCAGGGCCTGGCACAGATGTTCCACATGATGAACGAGGCCCGGATCGGGGTCGGGGCGGGCGCCACCGCGCTGGGCTACACCGGCTATCTCAAGAGCCTGGCGTACGCGAAGGAGAGGCCGCAGGGCCGGCCGGTCGGCGCGAAGGACCCGGCCGCCGCGCAGGTGCCGATCATCGACCACCCCGACGTACGTCGAATGCTGCTGGCTCAGAAGAGCTACGTGGAGGGGGCACTGGCGCTGGTGCTCTACTGCGCGCGGTTGCTCGACGAGCAGAAGACCGCCCCGGCCGAGGCCGACCGCGAGCGCGCGCACCTGCTGCTTGACGTGCTCACGCCGATCACGAAGAGTTGGCCGTCGCAGTGGTGCCTCGCCGCGAACGACCTGGCGATCCAGGTGCTCGGAGGTGCCGGCTACACCCGCGACCACGACGTGGAGCAGCACTACCGGGACAACCGGCTCAACCCGATCCACGAGGGCACCCACGGCATCCAGGCACTGGATCTGCTGGGGCGCAAAATGATCATGCACGGTGGCGCTGGTCTCACCCTGCTGACCACGACGATCGGTGACACGGTCGAGCGGGCCGGCAAGGTCGGGGGAGAGGCGGCCGAGCTGGCCGATCGGCTGGCCGCCGCGGTGGACCGGATCACCGCGGTCACCCGTCGACTGTGGGCCGACGGTGACCCGGTGCTCGCGCTGGCCAACGCCAGCGCCTACCTGGAGGCCGTCGGGCACGTGGTGATCGCGTGGATGTGGTTGGAGCAGGTGCTGGCGCTGCCGGCGGAGAGCGCCGGCGACGCGTTCCACGCCGGCAAGCGGCAGGCCGCCCGCTACTTCTTCACCGTCGAGTTGCCCCGGACCGGCCCGCAGTTCGACCTGTTGGAGAGCCGGGACCGCACCACGCTCGACATGCGCCCGGACTGGTTCTGACCGGTCCCGCCGCCGGTCACCGTCGGCGGGACTGGTGGCTCATGGCCTGCCGCCCCTTGACGACGCCCCAGACGATCACGATCACCAGCGCGATCACACCGATGATGATCAGCCAGCGGACCGCCTCGAGCAACAACCCGAGCAGGATCAGCACGCCGGCGACCACGCCGACAACCCAGAGCAGTGCACGCATGTCGACCTCCCGTAACCGGCCGCGCCTGGTGCGGCCGGCCCCGGCTTCTCCTTCCCCGTCCGGCCGACACCATGCGCGAGCGGCATACCGGAGTCGATCAGGGGTTGGTACGCGCCACGTAGACGGTGTTGGCCGACTCCCCGCCGGTCAGCGGGTTGGCGAACGGCACGACATGCGCGCGTACGCTCGCGAACACCTCGGTGAGCGCGGCGGTGAACTCGGCGTCCGGCGGGTCGTCCGACCAGAGTGCGAAGACGCCCTCGGGGCGCAGTAGGGCGGCCAGGCGACGCAACCCGGCCGGCGGGTAGAACGCTGCGTGGCTCGGGTGCAGGACGTTGCGCGGGGAGTGGTCGACGTCGAGCAGCACGGCGTCGAACCGCCGGCCGGGCACCTCCGCGTCCAAGCCGGTGTCACCGGCGACCGCCGCGAAGAAGTCGGCCTGCACAAAGCGGGTCCGGGGGTCCTCGGCGAGCCCCGCCGCGAACGGCAGCAGCCCTCGTTGGTGCCAGTCGATCACGTCCTCGATCGCCTCCACCACGAACAGTGAGCGCACCCGGGGGTCGCCCAGCGCCGCGCAGGCGGTGTAGCCCAGCCCGAGACCGCCCACCACCACGTCGATCGAGTCACCGGCCACCTCGGCGAGACCGAGCCGGGCCAGCTCGATCTCCGCGACCGGGAAGAGGCTGGACATCAGGTACTCGTCGTCGAGCTTGACCTCGTACACCTCGACCTGGAGTGCCGGGTCCCGGCGTCGGCGCAGGCTGATCGCGCCGATCGGGGTCTCCCGCCAGGCCAGCTCTTCGAAACGCGCGCCCACGGGTGCCCTCTCGCCGCCGGATTCGTCCATGGATGGTAGCGGTTGCCCCGCGACGGGCGGCCACGCAGGGTCCGCGGGACATCGACGCAGCGCATATCCTGTGCCCGGCCGATCCACCGGAGGAGACCCATGCCGTCGCGGCAGGACCAGCTGCACTCCTACCAGTTCAGCGTCCAGCGGGCAGTCGCCGCCCTGGTCATGCGGGAGACCGACCCCGCGCAGTCGCCGTTTCGGCGGCTGGCCGGCGCCGGCCTGGCCAGCGTCCTGGTCGCGGCGATCGGGCTCGGCGGTTTCGCCCTCTACGGCCTGTTCGCCGGCGGCGGCAAGGGGTGGCGCGACCCGGGCGCGGTGATCGTGGAGAAGGAGTCCGGGGCCCGGTTCGTCTACCGCGAGCAGAAGCTGCACCCGGTGCTCAACTACGCCTCGGCGCTGCTCATCGTCGGTGCGGACCGCTCGAAGACCGTTCTGGTGTCCCGACGCACGATCGACGGGGTGCCGCGCGGGCTGCCGTTGGGCATCGCCGACGCACCCGACTCGCTGCCCGCCCCGGGCCGGCTGGCCGCCACGGCGTGGACGGTCTGCTCGACGGTCCCGGCCGGTACGGGCGTCGAGGCGCCCCGCTCCGCCTTGCTGATCGGCACCGAGCCCGGCGGCGGTCGACCGTTGGGCGACGACGCGCTGCTGCTGCGCCACCCCGACGGCGGGCTGCACCTGGTCTGGCACCAGCGCCGCTACCTCGTCCGTGATCCGAGCCGGGTGCTGGCGGCGCTCGCCACCACCCGGGCCCAGGCGGTCCGGGTGGCGCCGGCACTGCTCAACTCGCTGCCCGCCGGCACCGACCTCGCCCCACTCGACCTGCCCGCGCTGGGTCGGCCCGCCACCCGGGTGCCGGGTGCGGCGATCGGCACGGTCTACCTGGTGAGCAACTCCGGTGGCGGCCGGCAGTACGCGGTGGCGCTCGACGCCGGCCTGGCCGGCATCACCGAGCTGCAGGCGGGGTTGTTGCTGGCCCGCACCGGGCAGGTCGAGCCGGTGCCGATGACGTTGGGTCGGTTCGCCGCGCTGCCCACGGTGCCTGACCTGGCCCCGACCGGCCCGAACGCCCCGCCACCGACCCCGCCCCGGCTCGCGGCCGGCGACGGCGGAGCGCTCTGCACCCGGATCGGCGACGACGGCGGGGTTGGTGAGGTGCGCTGGGGCGTACCGCTGCGGGACCTGGCGGCCGTGCCCCGCACCGCGCCGACCGGCGGAGCGGTGCTGGCCGACCACGTGGTGGTGGAGCCGGGCCGGGGCGCGGTGGTCGAGGCCGCGGCGGCGCCCGGCGCGACCGGCGGCGCGGTTTCCGTGGTCACCGACCTGGGCCGACGGTACGTGCTGGCCGACCGGGAGGTGCTCCCGATGCTCGGCTACCGCGACGTGCGGCCGGTGCGGCTACCGGCCGGGCTGGTCAGCCTGGTGCCTGCCGGTGCCACCCTCGACCCGGCCGCCGCCCGCGCCGTCGCCGCCCCAGACTGAGGGCGACCCGGCGTGCCGGCACCGAAGTGTGCCCGCGGTGATCAAGAGGTTTGCGTCAGAACTTGGCGCGAGCCTGACGCAAACCTCTTGATCACCGGGAAGCAACGCGCGGCGGGCGGTGCTCAGTCGGCCGGGCGGCGCAGGACGGTGACCGCGAACGGGGCGTCGTCGCGCCACGGGCGCAGGTCCCAGGTGGCGAAGCGCTGCTCCACGCGCAGCCCGGCGGCCACCGCGTCGGCGTCGAACGCGGTCAGCGGGTAGCCGCGCTCGGTGCCGAAGCCCACTGTCAGCACGCCGTCGGGTCGCAGGTGCGCGGCCACCCGGCGCAGTACCTCCGGTTCGGTGCCGACGGCGACGAAGGCGAGCACGTTGCCGGCGAGCACCGCCGCGTCGAACGGTTCCGTCTCACCCAGCGCCGGTAGATCCAGCTCGGCGAGGTCGGCGACCAGCCACGTCGGGCCGGGATAGTCGGCGCGGGCGGCATCCACCAGCGCGGGGTCGGCGTCCACCCCGACCACCGTGTGCCCCCGCTCGGCCAGCGCGGCACCGACGCGGCCGGTGCCGCTGCCGGCGTCGAGAATGCGGGAGCCGGGCGCGACGAGAGCGTCCACCAGTCGGGCCTCGCCGGCCAGGTCCGCGCCCTCGGCCGCGAGCTTGCGGAACCGGTCGATATACCACTGTGAGTGCTCAGGACCGGTGTCGGTCGCCCAGCGGGTCGGGTTGGCCATGAGGCCACCGTATCCGGGCCGGTGGGGGCCTGGCGGGCGACCCGGACGAGACCATCATCCCTTCTCAGCGCCGCTGGTCAGCCCCTCGGTGAGCAGCCGTTCGCTGGCGAAGAAGAGGATCACGATGGGCAGGGTGAGCACGACCGACCCGGCCATCAGCACGGTCTTGGGGACCTCCACCCCGTCGGCGAGCAGGGACAACCCGAGTGACACCGTCCACCGGTTGGGTTTGTCGACCAGGAACAGCAGGGCGAAGAGGAACTCGTTCCAGGCGATCATGAAGTCGTAGAGCGCTACCGCCATGATCGACGGCATCGCCAGGGGCAGGCTGACCCGGCGGATGATGCCGAGCCGGCCGGCGCCGTCGATGGCGGCGGACTCCTCCAGACTGACCGGGATGGTCTCGAAATAGTTCTTCAGCATGTAGACCGACACCGGCAACGTCTGCGAGATGTAGACCAGCACCAGACCGAACAGCGAGCCGCGCAGCCCGGCCCGGGTGAAGACCACGAACAGCGGGATCGCGATGACGATCGACGGGAACAGGTAGACCGCCAGGAACAGGAAGTCCACCTGCCTCCGGCCGAAGAACCGCAGCCGGGCCACCGCGTACGCGCCGGGGATCGCGACCAGGAGGGTGAGCACGGTCGCCGCGACGGCGACCAGCCCGCTGTTGCGGATGAAGGTGAGGAAACCCTGGCCGCCGTCGTCGGTGGCCTTGAGCACCTCCGCGTACGTGGCCACTGTCAGCTCACCGAAGCCGACCACCAGCGCCCCGGGGTCGAGCAGCAGCCGCTCGATGGGGCGCACCGAGAGCACCAGCATGTAGTAGAAGGGGAAGACCGTGATCACCAGGAACACGGCGATCACCAGGCGGCGCAGCCAACGCAGGCTCACCGTCTCGACAACGTCCCGGTCCATCAGCTCACCCTCCGTCCGAAGAAGCGCAGATAGATCAGCACGAACACGATGAGTACCACGGCCAGCACGACCGCCTGCGCGGCAGCGGCCCCGATGTCGGTACGGGCGGTGAGGAACTCGTACACCCGGACGCTGACCACCTCGGTGCCGGCCGCACCACCGGTGAGCAGGTAGACGTCGTCGAACTTGTTGAACGTCATGATGAAGCGCAGCACGCCCAGCAGGGCGATCACCGGCAGCAGTTGCGGCAGCAGGATGTGCCGGAACCGCTGGGTGGGAGTGGCGCCGTCGACCCGGGCGGCCTCCTCCAACTCGCCGGGCACCGCCTGGAGCCGGGCCAGCAGGAACAGGAACGCGAACGGGAAGTACCGCCACGCCTCGAAGACGATCACCGTGGCCAGTGCTGTCGACTCCTGGGTGAGGAACGGCACCGGAGCGTCCCAGCCGAGCAGGCGTTGACCCCACGCGTTGACGATGCCGAGCTGTGGGTCGAGCATCACCTGCCAGACGAACGTCACGGCGACCACCGGCGCCACGTACGGCAGCAGCATGGACGCCCGGACCAGGGTGCGACCCCGGAACGGCCGGCGGACGACCAGTGCGGCCACCAGGCCGAGCAGGATCGACCCGACGGTGCCGCCGATGCTGTAGATCAGCGTGACCCACAGCGTCTCGGCGAAGCCGGGGGTGTGCAGCACCCGGTCGATGTTGTCCATGGTGAACTCGCCGAACAGGCCGGTCTTGCGCAGCGTGGCCAGCCGGACCCGCTGGAAGGCGAGCACCACTGTCCACACGATCGGGATGCCGATGACCGCGATGGTGACGAGCAGGGTCGGTGCGACCAGCGCGAGCCCGGCCCGGGATTCGCGGCGGCGCAGGGTCAACGGTCGGCGCCGGGGTGGTGCCGGCCGCTCCCTGGTGGGGGAGCGGCCGGGGCCGGGCGCGGTGGTGGTCAATTGACGCCCGCCTTGATGGCGTCCACGTCCTTCGTGGCCCGGTTGGCGGTGGCCGCCGCGTCGGACTTGCCGGAGACGAGGTCGCCCAGCACCTTGGGCACCGGCAACTCGCCGAGCATGGCGCCGACGAGTTTGCCCTGCCCCTGGCTGAGGCCCCAGCGCCCGAAGGTGTCCGGGCTGCGGCGGAGCGTGGCCAGCACCTCGTCGCCGTACACGTCGCTGAGGGGCTTCTTCGCGTCCACGCCCGCCTGGCTGGTGTTCCAGGCGGTCAGGTACGCCTCCGGCTCGGCGGGGGTGCCCTTGCGCACCGGGAAGCGGCCCTCGGGGGACATGCCGAACCAGCGCGGGTAGCCGTCACCGAGCATGTACTCCACGAAGGACTTCGCCGGGTCGGCCGCCGCGCCGTCGAGAACCGCCCACGAGCTGATCTCGCCGTACTGGGCCGGTTCGGTGCCGTTCGGGCCCTTGATCGCGGTGACGAACCCGCTGTTCTTCGCGAGGAACGCCGGGTCCGTCTGGCACTGGGGACAGGTCGGCTTGGCGTCGTTGCGCAGCCCCGCCAGCTCGTCGAGGATGAACGGTGACCAGATCACCATGGCTGCCTTGCCCGCGAAGTAGGTGGCCCGGGTGGTGTCCACGTCCTGCGCGCCCTTCACCGAGCTGGTGCGGATCAGGTCACCGTAGAAGCGGAACGCCTCGACGCACTGGGGCGAATCCAGTGTCACCTTCCCCGAGTCGTCGGTGAGCTGGCAGCCGTTGGCCAACGCCAGGTGCTCGAAGGTCTGCTGGGTGAACACGTCGCTGGGGGCGGTCGCCGCGGTGATGCCGGCGACGCCGCCGGTGTTCAGTCGGGCCGCGGCGGCGGTGATCCGCTCGTACGTGTCGGGGGCGGGCAGACCGGCCGCCGCGAACAGGTCCTTGCGGTAGACGAGCAGCTGCCCCCAGCCGTCGCTGGGCACGGAGAGCTGTTTGCCGTCGTCGGAGGTGAGCTCCAGCGCTCGGGGGGAGAACGTCTGCTTGCCCAGCTTGTCGACGACCTCCGCGTTCGCCGAGGTGTGCAGCAGCTCGTTGCCGGCGAGCGTACGGATGCCGGCGAGGGAGACCGACCCGACCACGTCGGGCAGGTCGCCGGCGGCGGCGTTGGCGGCGATCAGGGAGGGGAACTGGTCCTCGTTGACGGTCACGAGATCGACCTGGATCCCGGTCTTGGCGGTGAAGTCGGCGATGATCGCCTTGGTGGCGGTGACCCGGTCGGCCACGTCTTCCAGGCTCCAGACGGTGATCTTTTTGCTGTTGCTGTCTGAACCGTCATCTCCGCAGGCCAGCAGGGTGGACGCTGCTAGTGCCATGATCAGGGTGGTGGCGAGTATCCGCCTCGGAGGTGCTGACATCGGTGGCACTCCTCTCGAAGGGTACATGCCGGATTCAACACCTTCGATTGATCAATAACAAGACATATCGCGATTTTGTGTCTATCCTGGAGCCCAGTGCTACCGGGATGTGACACATGGGCAACTGGGTGGTCTCTCTCGCCGGGCCTCGACGCATCAGCCTCGAGCCCTGCCCGCCGGATCCGCTCGGCCCCGGCCAGGTTCGAGTCCGCACCTGTTATTCGGGCATCTCCGCCGGCACCGAGCTGACCCTCTACCGGGGCAGCAATCCCCGACTCAGCAAGGACTGGGACGACGCCGCCCGGATGTTCGTCCCCCGACAGACGCCGGTGCCCTACCCGTTGATCGGCTTCGGCTACGAAGAGGTCGGTGAGGTCATCGAGGTCGCGCCGGAGGTCACCGACCGGCATCCGGGGCAGCTCGTCTGGGGCATCTGGGGGCACCGGGCCGAGGCCGTGCTCCCCGCCGACGCGGTCCGCGCGCTCCCCACCGGGCTGGATCCACTCGCCGCGGTCTTCGCCCGCCCCGGCGCCATCGCGCTGACCGCCGTGCTCGCCGGTGACCTGCACCTCGGCGACTGGGTCGGCGTCTTCGGCCAGGGCGTCATCGGGTTGCTCGCCACCCGGCTCGCGGTGCTCTCCGGGGCCCGGGTGGTGGCCGTCGACCCGGTTCCCGACCGGCTGGAGTACGCCGCCCGATACGGCGCGCGATCCACTGTGAACGCCACTGTCACCTCCGCCGCCGCCGTGCTGCGCCAGGCCACCGACGGCCGGGGGGCCGACGTCTGCCTGGAGTTGTCCGGCGCGTACCCGGCGCTGCACGAGGCGATCCGCTCCACCGCCCACGCCGGCCGGGTCGTGGCCGCCGGCTTCTACCAGGGCCAGGCCGACGCGCTCGGCCTCGGCGAGGAGTTCCACCACAACCGCATCCAGTTGGTGGCCGCCCAGGTCTCCGGGCCCACCCCCGCGCCGAGCATGGCCGGCCGGTGGACCGGAGACCGGGTCGCGCAGACCTTCATGGACCTGGTGGCCGACCGCAGCGTCGACCCGCTGCCACTGGTCAGCCACATCGTCGACGCCAGCGCGGTCGCCGACGCCCTCGCGCTGCTCGACCGCGGCGCCGGTGACGTCCTCCAAGTCGTGCTGAGGTTCTCATGACCACCATCGCGCTGGCCTGTCAGGAACAACTCCTGCCGGGCACCAACCTGATCCAGAAGTACGCCCTCGCGGCCGCCCTCGGCTACCAGGGCATCGAGCTACGCGGCCGCGGTGACCTGGCGTTCGCCCGCCGGCTGCCCGAGCTGCGCCGGGCCCGCGCCGCCGGGGTGGTGATGCCCACCGTGTGCGTCGAGATGGACCACTTCATCGGCGACTTCAACCCCGCGCGGTCCGCCGACGCCGTCCGTAACCTGCGCTCCCAGCTCTCGGTGATCGCCGAGCTGGGCGGCGTCGGGGTGATGACCCCGGCCGCCTGGGGGATGTTCTCCCGACGACTGCCGCCGTTCGAGCCGCCCCGGGCCCCCGACGGCGACCGGCAGGTGCTCCTCGACGCCCTCGGCGAGCTGGGCGAACACGCCCGGGCCGAGGGGGTCACTCTCTTCCTGGAACCCCTCAACCGGTACGAGGACCACATGGTCAACCGTCTCGACGAGGCGGTGGCACTCTGCGCCGCGCTCGGGTTGCCGTCGGTCCGGGTGGTCGCCGACACCTTCCACATGAACATCGAGGAGGACGACGTACACCGCGCGCTGCGTGCCGCCGCGCCGTACCTCGGGCACGTCCAGGTCAGCGACTCCAACCGCTGCCAGCCCGGTGCCGGGCACCTGGACTGGCCGGCGCTGATGCGTACCCTGCTGGAGCTGGACTACCGGGGTTGGCTGGCCCTGGAGTGCCGGCTCCGCGGTGACCCGGTCCGGGCCCTGCAACAGGCCGCCACAGTGCTGCGACACGCGCTGCCCCGGCGGGCCGCCGCGTGAGCGCAGACGCCGGGCCGACAAGCGTCGACGCGACCGCCGACGCCGGGCCGACAAGCGTCGACGCGACCGCCGACGCCGGGCCGACAAGCGTCGGCGTGCCTGCCGACGGGATCGGTGACGCCGGGGCGACGAGCGCCGACGCCGCCGGCACGGGCGGCCCGGCCGACGCGGCCGGGCTGCGTCGACTCGCGGTCGACACGCTCGACGCCAACTGGGAGCACGACCACACGGTGCCCTCGCGCACGCTCTACCCGCACCAGTGGAGCTGGGACTCCGCGTTCATCGCGATCGGGTTGGCCCAGGTCCGCCCCGACCGCGCCTGGCGGGAGCTGGCCAGCCTGTTCCGGGCGCAGTGGGCCGACGGACGGGTGCCGCACATCGTGTTCAACCCGGCGCTGCGAATCGGCGCGTACTTCCCGGGGCCGGAGATGTGGCGTTCGGCCGACGTGCCGGGCGCGCCGACGGTGGCCACCTCCGGCCTGGTCCAGCCGCCGGTGCACGCGCTCGCGGCGTTGCTGGCGTACCGGCGGGCGCCCGACCCCACCGCCCTGGCCGCGCTGCGCCGGCTCTACCCCGCGCTGGTCGCCCAACAGCGCTACCTGGCCGACCGACGGGACGTGGCCGGTGACGGGCTGGTCTGCATCGTGCACCCGTGGGAGTCCGGGTTGGACAACAGCCCGGCGTGGGACGAGCCGATGGCCGCGGTGCCGGCCGAGGCGGCAGTGATGCGGGCGTACCGTCGACACGACACCACGCACGCCGACGCCGCGCACCGCCCCACGGACCTGGACTACGCGCGCTACCTGGCGATCGTCGCCGCCTACCGCGACCACGGCTACTCCGACCGCGACCTCGCCGCCGGGCACCCGTTCCTGGTGGAGTGCCCGCTGTTCAACGCGGCGTTCGGGGCTGCCGAACACGCCCTCGCCGAGATCGCCGCGCTCGTCGGCGATGACCCCGGGCCGCACCGGGCCCGCGCGGCCCGCATCACCGACGCTCTCCTGCGCCGGTTGTACGACCCGGACACCGGCACGTTCCAGCCCCGTGACCTGCGCACCGACCGCCTGGTGAGCGCCCGTACCGTGCTCGGGCTGACCCCCCTGATCCTGCCCGATCTGCCGACCCGGCAGGCTGACGCGCTGGTCGTCGAGGCCCGGTCGGCGCGCTTCGGGGTGGCCCGTCTCATGGACCGGCCGCTGCCCACCTACGACCGCACCGCACCCGACTTCGAGCCGCTGCGTTACTGGCGCGGGCCGAGCTGGCTGAACATCGGCTGGCTGGTCCGGCGTGGACTGCTCGGCCACGGGCACCCGGAGCTGGCCGCCGGGCTGCGCCGCTCGATGATCGGTCTGGTCGCCGGGGCCGGCTGTCACGAGTACTTCCACCCGGACACCGGCGCCGGGCTGGGCTCACCGGCGTTCAGCTGGACCGCCGCGCTGCTGCTCGACCTGCTCGCCGACTGAGCGCGCCGCCGGGTGGTAGCGTCCCCGATCCCGGCGGCGGTAAGGAGCATCGTGCGCGAGATCGACAAGGTGGCCTGGATCCTCGTCGAGGACGGTCGGGTGCTGAGCACCCGGTCGGTGGGCAAGGACGTCTGGTACCTGCCGGGCGGAAAGCGCGAGCCGGGCGAAACCGACCTGGAGACCCTGCGTCGGGAGATCGACGAGGAGTTGAGCGTCGAGGTCGACGTGCCCGGTGCCGTGCACCTGGGCACCTTCACCGCTCAGGCGCACGGCCACACGAGCGGCATCACCGTCCGGATGACCTGTTACCGGGCCGGCTATCGCGGACAGCTGCGGCCGGCCAGCGAGATCGCCGAGATGGCCTGGCTCGGGTACGCGGACCGACACCGCACCTCGCCGGTCGACCAGATCATCTTCGACCACCTGCTGGCCGAGGGTCTGCTGGGCTAGCGACAGTTTGTTGCGGCCGGCCAGGGGTAACCGGCCGAGCGTGACCGACGGCGACGGGTTCCCGTACTTCATCGACGCGGTGTCCCAACGGTCCGGCCTGCCGGCCGAGGAGGCCGCCGTGCTCGCCCGCGCCGTGCTCCAGACGTTGGCCGAGCGGGTGACCGGCGACGCGCCCGGCGATCTCGTCGGGCACCTTCCGAACGAGGTTGACGGTTACCTGAGCGGCCCGGCCCCGGATGCGGCCGGGGCCTCCGGTCCTGCCTCGGATGCGGCCGGGGCCTCCGGTCCTGCCTCGGATGCGGCCGGGACGGCCCTTCCGGCCCCGGATCCGGCCGGGGCCCTCGGCCCGGATGCCGGTGCCGATGGCTTGACCAGCGGGGTGGGCCTGGAGGTCGGCGGTGCCGGCGCGACCCCGATGGAGGCTGGCCCGACGGAGTTCCTTCGTCGGGTGGAACAGCGTGCCGGGGTCGACCCGGCCACCGCCCGGGCCGGAACCGGCGCCGTCTTCGCGACGTTGCGGACGGCGATGACGGTGCGGGAATTCCAGGAGATGGTCGCGCGACTGCCGCGCGACGGCGGGTTCTGATCCGACCCGGCCGCGTCAGCCCAGGAGTGCCCTGGTGACGTCTGCCCGGTTGAGGGCCGCGTCGACCTCGTAGACCGCGCCCTCCATGCCCTCGCCCAGCAGCTTCGGGGTGGTCGTGCCGATCCACTGCCGGAGCACCCCCGCCACCTGGTCCTCCGCGAGGTGACTCACGCCACCGACACCTCCTCGGGCTCGGCGACCCAGGCGGAGAAGACCGGCACCCCGTGCCACGGGCCGGCGGTGCCGCCGGCCCGGGTGTCGGTGGCGACGGCCACCACCGCGTACGGGTGGCCGAAGCGCAGCTCGGCGGTGCGGGTCACGCCCTCCGGTGGCAGGCTGGTCAGCCCGAACATGGCGGTCACGGCGGCCGCCTCGAAGCCGTACCGGTCGAATCGGGCCACCGCCGTCTGTCGTGCCTCGAAGCGCTGCACCGGCAGCGTCATCGCCGTCGCCAGCGTGGCCGCCACGGCCGGAAAGCCGAGCGCCGGGGCGGTCAGGTCATGCTCGCTCCGGGCCGACCAGCAGGGGAGGACGGCGGTGTGCCGCTCTTCGCGGCCGTCGCGGGCCCGGGTGCGTACCCGCTCCTCGGTCAGCGTCCACAGCGGAGTCTCACCCAGCGGCAGGTCGAACAGCGAGCGGCTGCCCGCCGGTTGCGCGCCGTCGGCCGCGCCGGCGCTGAGGTCGTACGCGGCGGCCAGCACCTCGGCCGGTGGCACCTGCGGTGCGGCGGCCACCGAGAGGACCACCAGCCCCGCGCCGTCGGTCGTCTGGGCCGGTGCGGCGTGCACGATCACGTCACCGGCTTGCGCGGTGGACACGATGGCGCAGCGGTGGCCCTGGCTCGGGCTGCGCAGTGCCTGCCGCAGTCGACCGGCCCACGGGCTGCCGGCGCCGAGCGCGCGTGCGTCGGCGACGTCGAACGGGGTCGCCCAGGACACCCGGGTGGCCAACGCGCTGGCCAGGGCCAGCACCACGTCCGGCCCGACCCGCAGGGGAAACGTCTCGATCAGGCCGAGGGTGTGCTCGCGCGCCCAGGCGTCCAACCCGGCCTGATCGGGCAGGACGCCGACAGCGGTCGTGCTGGGCAGCGCGGCCCGCCACGCCGCCTGCCCGCCGTCGCCCTGCCCGGGCCGGTGCCAGAGCGCGGTGGCGGACCCGACCAGCGGGTGCGGGGCGTCCAACAGTGTTCGGGCCACCTCGGCCGCGCTCGGCAGGTCGGTGCCCAGCGCCTGCGCCAGCTCCGCGGCTGCTCCCTCCGCGGTGGCCGGGTCGGCCGTCGTGGCAGCGATCGCGAGCAGCAGCCAGGCACCGAGCGGGGAGGCGACGTGGTGTCGGTCGCCGGCCGTGGCGTGCAGCCGCGCGGCGTACGCGGAGAGCGGCCCGTGCAGATCGGTCCTCATGCCCCCACTCTGCCCGTCGGCCCGGCTCACGACCACAGCTCGAACGGCTCGTCGATCTCCGTGCCGGCGAGGAACGAGGTGATCAGCCGGGGGAGCTGCCCGGGGTAGAACCGTTCCCGACTGGCCACCACATCCGGCAACGGCCACCAGCGGAAGCCGAAGTAGTCCTCCCGCTCGTAGTCGAGCCGGTGCGCCTCGTCCACGTCCGGACCGGGGCCGGCCAGCCGTACGGTGACGACAACCTCGTCCTGGACGTGCCGCAACTGGCGGTGCAGGAAGCTCGCCCGCCGCCGCCAGTTCGGCGCACCAACCTGGTCGGCGCTGATCACGATGCCGGTCTCTTCCCGCAGCTCCCGCACCGCCGTGTCGCGATAGGTCTCACCGGGATCCATGCCACCGCCCGGCAGTTCCCACCAGGTGCCCAGCCGGGGGTGGTCCGGGTCGCGGGTGTGGAACAGCAACACCCGGCCGGTGCCGTCGGTGACCACGACCCGCACCGCGCGTCGCTCCAGGATCGGCAGGTCACGGGGCAGCTCGTTCATCGGGCCAGTCTGTCGTACCGCCCGCTTCGGCGGCGGGTAGGCTGCCCGCCGTGGCTGGTCTGTTGAGGAATGTCGCGGCGCGTATCTCCCGGGTCGGTGCGGTGATCCCGTCGCCCCGGCGTACCGGGCCGGCGCCCGCGCAGGTGGCCCGCCGCCGTCAGGTGAGCGCGTTGCAGCGTCGGGAGCTGACCTACGCTCCGGAGCGGGACGGTCAGGCCGACCCGGGCGAGATCGTCTGGACGTGGGTGCCGTACGAGGACGACCCCCGCCAGGGCAAGGACCGGCCGGTGCTGGTCGTCGGGCGGCACAGCCGGACCCTGTTCGGGCTGATGCTGTCCAGCCAGAGCGAGCGGGATGGGCAGCGGCACTGGTTCGCGCTCGGGCCGGGGGAGTGGGACCGCGACAACCGGCCGAGCTGGGTCCGGTTGGACCGGGTGCTCACCATGCGCGAGGACAGCATCCGCCGGGAGGGCGCCGTGTTGGACCGGCCCCGGTTCGACCGGGTCGGGCAGGCGTTGCGCGCCGGCTACGGCTGGCGCTGACCGCGCCGGGTGCGACTGGGGCGGATCGGTAGCGGACCGCGCGCAGGGCTGCCCCAGCGGTGGGGCAGCCCGGCAGTGACGCACCTGGCGGTGAGGTCTATTCGCGGCTCGGGCCGACCGCGGCACTCTTCGCGTCCGGCGGCGGGTACGGCTGGTCGGCGAGGAGCCGGGCCAGGTGCGCGGTGTTGAGCGCCAAAGCCTTCGTGGTGCGGCCGGTGGTGTCGGGCTTGGGGCCGGCGTCGCGGTAGTCCACGGTGTGCAGCGCCTCGCCGACCCAGTAGGTCGCGGCGGCGGCGGCGATGGTGAACCCGACCTCGTTGAGTGCCTGCTGCACCTCGCCGATGGTGTGGTGGGCGCCATCCTCGTTGCCGACCACGGCGACACCGGCCACCTTGCCGTAGGTGCGGAGACGGCCCTCGGCGTCGGTCTCGGAGAGTTCGGCGTCGAGGCGTTCGAGGACCATCTTGCAGACGCTGGAGGGCTGACCGAGCCAGATCGGCGTGGCGATGATCAGCACCTGGGCTGCCATCAGCTTGGCGCGGATCGCCGGCCAGCCGTCGCCGTCGCCCTCGTCCGTGGACACCCCGAAACGCACGTCGTGATCGACGACCCGGATCATTTCGCCCTCCACGCCCTGCGCGGCCAGCTCGGCGAGCACTTCCCTACCGAGCTGCTCGGCGCTCGACGGCCCAGGCGACGGCTTGAGGGTGCAGTTGAGTACGAGGGCGCGGATGGTCGCCACGTCGGGTCCTCTCGGCGGTCGTGATTCGAGTACTGGCTTGCCATACCCGGATAGGACGTCTCAGAACACCCCGGCGACCGGCAAAACCGCTGGGTCGGTGGCCGGAGCGCTGGCATGGTGTCCGCATGGTGCAGGACGTCGCACGGCAGGTGGCCGAACAGGTACGGACGGGCTTCGGTCTGCAACTGTCCGCAATGGAGCTTGTCACCTCCGGTGCGGACCAGCACGCCCGACTGTGGCTCGCTCAGGCCGCCGACGGCTCTCGGTACGCGGTCAAGCTGAGCGGTGGCGGCACCCCGGCCGGCCTGGTGGTGGCGGCGTACCTGGCCGAGCAGGGGGTGCCGGGCATCGTAGCGCCGCTGCGGGCGGACGACGGGCGGCTGTCGATCGACCACGACGGCCGCCGCCTGTCGGTGGTGCCGTGGGTCTCCGACCAGCGGGCGCTCGACGGTCCGATGACCGGCGCGCACTGGCGCGCGTACGGCGAGGTGCTGGCCGCCGTGCACGAGGTGCCGGTTACCGACGAGCTGAGACGGCTACTGCCGGCGGGCGGTGCCGCGTACCCCTCGATCGTGACCGCGACCCGCGCGATGGCCGCGCGGCTGCGCGACCCGGACCCGCTCGACCGCGCGGACCCGCTGGTCGTGGAGCTGGCAGGGGTGTGGTCCGCGGTGGACGACCGGCTGGGGGTGCTGACCCGCGAGGTCGAGCGCCGCGCCGTCGACCAGCGCGACCGGCCTGGCGTGAACGTCGTCTGCCACGGCGACCCGCACCTGGGCAATCTGCTGCTCGGCGCGGACGGGCGGGTCTGGTTGATCGACTGGGACGACGCGGTGCTCGCCCCGCCCGAGTGTGACCTCATGTTCGTCCTCGGTGGGGTGCTCGCCTTCGCGCCGATCACTGCCGAGCAGCAGCAGGCCGTGCTCGCCGGCTGCGGCAGGACCGACGTCGACCCGGTGCGCCTGGCCTGGTTCCTCGCGGTCCGCGCGCTCGACGACCTCAGCGACTGGACCCGTCAGGCGTTGGACCTCGACGCCGAGGCGGCCGACCGCGGCCGGGCGGCGCGGATCGTGCGAGGGCTGGTGTCACCGGTGGGTCTGGTCACCCTCGCCCACACGGCGTTGCGCGACAGTGACCGGCGGCTCTGAGCGGCGACCACGTCGTCTACGCCTGACAAAAAAGTAAGGCAAAGAGCGGATCCGCTCTCTGCCACTTCCAACATATATCGCACCGGGGGCCTTGCGGCAAGACCCGGGTGGTGCCGCAGAATCTCCAGCCGACGCCCAAATCTGGGAAAATCGGGGGATTCCATGATCGATGTCATCATTGCTGGCGGCGGACCGACCGGCTTGATGGTGGCCAGCGAGTTGCGGTTGCACGGGCTGCACGCGCTCGTGCTCGAGAAGGAGACCGAGCCGACCAGCTACGTCCGCGCACTCGGCCTGCACGCACGCAGCATCGAGGTGATGGACCAGCGAGGTCTGCTGGAGCGGTTCCTCGCCCTCGGACAGCAGCACCCGGTCGGGGGCTTCTTCGCCGCGATTCCGAAGCCGTCGCCGGGCGGGCTGGACACCGCACACGCGTACGTCCTCGGCATTCCGCAGACCACCACCGACCGTCTGCTGAGCGAGCACGCCAACGAGGTCGGCGTCGAGATCCGGCGCGGCAGCGAACTCGTCGGGCTGAGCCAGGACGACCACGGGGTGACCGTGCGGTTGGCCGATGGCACGCAGTTGCGTACGCGCTACCTGGTCGGCTGCGACGGCGGTCGCAGCACCGTACGTGGGCTGCTCGGTGTCGGCTTCCCCGGCGAGCCCAGCAGCGTCGAGACGTTGCTGGGCGAGATGGAGGTGGGCGTGCCGCCGGAGACGGTGGCCGACGTGGTGGCCGAGGTCCGCAGGACCCATCTCCGATTCGGTCTCGGCCCCCTCGGAGACGGGGTGTACCGCGTCCTCGTCCCGGCCGAGGGGGTGGTCGAGGATCGCACGGTCCCACCGACCATCGACGACTTCAAACACCAACTGCGGGTGTACGCGGGCACCGACTTCGGTGTCCACTCACCGCGCTGGCTCTCCCGCTTCGGTGACGCCACCCGGCTGGCTGAGCGTTACCGGGTCGGCCGGGTGCTGCTGGCCGGCGACGCGGCGCACATCCACCCGCCGACCGGCGGGCAGGGGCTCAACCTCGGCATCCAGGACGCGTTCAACCTCGGCTGGAAACTGGCCGCCGAACTCAACGGCTGGGCGCCGGAGGGGCTGCTGGACAGCTACCACAGCGAACGGCATCCGGTGGCCGCGGACGTGCTGAACAACACCCGGGCGCAGATGCTGCTGCTCTCACCCGAGCCGGGGCCGCGGTCTGTGCGCCAACTGTTGTCGGAACTGTTGGACTTCGAGGACGTCAACCGGTACCTGATCGAGAAGATCACCGCGATCGGTGTGCGCTACGACTTCGGCGCGGGCCACGACATGCTCGGGCGCCACATGCGTGACGTACGGCTGAGGCGGGGGCGCCTCTACGAGCTGATGCACGGCGGCCGCGGCCTGCTGCTCGACCAGACCGGCCGGCTCTCGGTCGCCGGCTGGGCGGAGCGGGTCGACCACGTCGTCGACGTCAGCGAGGAGCTGGATGTACCCGCCGTGCTGCTACGGCCGGACGGTCACGTGGCGTGGGTCGGCGACGACCAGAGCGGCCTGCTCAGTCAGCTGCCCAGGTGGTTCGGCGCGCCGGTCACCTGAACGGTCAGCGCTCGCCGAGGAACGCGCTGTCGACCAGTTGGCGGGGCGACCGGGCGCCACCGAGACTCTTCGCCTGGTACATGGCCGCGTCGGCGCGGCTGAGCGCGTCGGTGAGCTGGGCCGGGCCGGTCACCGGGGCGAGCCCGACGGACGCGGTGACCCGGACGCTGCACCCGCTCAGCCGGATCGGCGCGGCGACGGTCTCGCTGAGCCGGCGGGTCGAGTGCTCGATCCAGCGCCGGTCGACGGTGGGGCTGGAGAGCAGCCCGGCGAACTCGTCGCCGCCGAGGCGGGCCACGAGGTTGTCCCCGGCGAAGCCGGCGAGCCGTTCGGCCACACTGATCAGCACCTGGTCGCCGGCGGCGTGCCCGTACCGGTCGTTGATCTGCTTGAAGTCGTCCAGATCGAGCACCACGGCGATCAGCGGCTGGCCGGCGGCGTCGGTGAGCAGTGCGGCTGCCAGGCGGTAGAAGGCGCGCCGATTGGGCAGCCCGGTGAGCGGATCGTGACTGGCGGCGTGCCGTTCGGCGGCCAGCTCGGCCTGGAGGTGACCGATCTCGGCCTCGGCGCGCACCGCCCGTCGGCGTAGTTGCCAGGAGGAGAGCAGCGCGCCCGCCGCGCAGACGCCGGAGGCGACACTCATCGGATCCGGCACGAACCCTCCCATCGCCGCGACCGCCTCCAGCCTTCGGTTGACGCGGCGCGCCGCGTCGGGCCCAGTTTTGCCTGATCGTTGCCCGTCTGGGGGTAACTCAAAGTGAACGGATGGGCACCGATCATGTGCGTTATCATGCTCGCCGTCGGATGCAGATGCAATAGCAGATGCACGTGCAGAACCGTCCAATGTCGATACCGCACCCCCTCGCCGTCACCGCTCCTCCCACGGCCACCGGCGGGCTCGTAACAGAAAGACGCCCCCATGCAGCAGCCACCCAATGGCGTACCGATCCACCAGTTGCCTCCGCTGAGCTGGCAGAAGAGTCGCCGCAGCAACCCCAGCGGCAACTGCGTCGAACTGGCCGAACTGCCCGAGGGAGCGGGCATCGCGGTCCGCAACTCACGACACCCGGAAGGGCCGGCACTGATCTACACGGTCGATGAGATCGCCGCCTTCGTTCTCGGTGCGCGGGACGGAGATTTCGACCATCTGATCAACTGACCGTCCGGGGGTGGGTCGTCCCGGTGACGGGACTGATTCACCGATGCGGAGGAGTTCACCTCACTGTCGGTCCATGGCATGCTTACACGTCGGCCGGGCCGGGGCGCCCGGCCGTCGTGGGTCGGTGTCCGGAGGTCCGCACGTGACGATGGTTCCCGCCGAGGGTGGCCCGACATCCGGGCCGACCGTGCTGCGCATGCTGCTCGGCGCCCAACTGCGCCGCCTCCGGGAGTCCAGCGGGGTGACCCGGGAGGGCGCCGGCTGGGAGATCCGCTCCTCCGAATCCAAGATCAGTCGGATGGAGCTGGGTCGGGTCGGCTTCAAGGAGCGTGACGTCGCCGATCTGTTGACCCTCTACGGCGTCACCGAGGACCACGAACGCGACGCGCTGCTCAAGCTCGCGCGCGACGCGAACAGCCCCGGCTGGTGGCACCGCTACGGCGACGTGTTGCCGTCCTGGTTCCAGTCGTACCTGGGCCTGGAGGCCGCCGCCGCGCTGATCCGCAGCTACGAGGTGCAGTTCGTGCCCGGCCTCCTGCAGACCCCGGAGTACGCCCGGGCGGTCGTGCTGCTCGGACACGGCGCGGCCGGTCCGGGTGAGATCGACAGGCGTGTCGCGCTGCGGATGCAGCGTCAGCAGTTGCTCCAGCGGCAGAACCCGCCGCAGCTCTGGGCCGTGGTGGACGAGGCGGCGCTGCGCCGGCCCATCGGCGGTGCCGAGGTCATGCGCGGTCAGCTCACCGCGCTCATCGAGGCGACCAAGTCGCCCCACATCCGGTTGCAGGTCATCCCGTTCGCCGCCGGTGGCCATGCCGCCGCCGGGGGCGCCTTCACCATCCTGCGCTTCGGCGACCAGGAGCTTCCGGACATCGTCTACATCGAACAGCTCACCAGCGCCATCTACCTGGACAAACGCGACGATCTGGATTACTACGCGGTGGCCATGGAGCGGCTCTGCGTCGAGGCCGAGCCGCCGGAGCGTACGGCGGAGATCCTCAGCCGCCTTCTGGACGACACCTACCCGGCCTGACTCTCGGCCGCGCCTGCCCCACAGAACGGACTCTCAGCCCACGTATTGACCGACGCCGACCGGCCGGGCTAGTCTCTGTATCGATACAGACTGGATCGATGCAGAGAGGTGCCGGTGAAGCCAACACTGCAAGCCGTGGCCGACGCCGTCGGCGTCTCGCGCAGCACCGTGTCCAACGCCTACAGCCGCCCCGACCAGCTCTCCGCCACCCTGCGCGAGCGGATTCTGGACGCCGCCCGGCAACTCGGGTACCCCGGCCCCAACCCCACCGCGCGCTCCCTGCGCCGAGGTTTCGTCGGGTCGATCGGGGTGCTGTTCACCTCGCAACTGTCGTACGCCTTCACCGACCCGTTCGCGGTCCGCTTCCTCGCCGGTGTCGGCGCGGCGGCCGAGCGGCACGGCACCAGCATGCTGCTGGTGCCGCTGCCTCCGGCGGTGACCGACGCCCGACGGGCGGTGGAGAACGCCGCCGTCGACGGGTTCTGCGTCTACTGCGTCGCCGACGAGGAGTGGGCGCTGGACGTGATCCGCCAACGGGGTCTGCCGTTCGTCAGCACGGCCGCCCGCGACGACGCCGGCGCCGACGAACGGTTCGTCGGCATCGACGAGCGGGCTGCCGCACGCAGCGTCGCCGCGCACGTCGCTGGGCTCGGGCACCGTCGGGTGGCGCTGCTCGCCGACTCCGTGCTGCCCGACGCGCCGGCCGGCCCGCTCACAGTGGCCGGGGTCGACCAGGTGCCGCATCCGACCACCCGAGGTCGGCTCAGCGGGTTCGCCGACGCCTTCGCCGAGGTCGGCCTCGACTGGGCCGAGCTGACCCTTGTCAACGTCCCCGGCAACAGCCGCCCGGCCGCAGCCGCAGCCATCGCCGGGCTGTTCGACCAACCCGCACCGCCGACCGCCGTGCTGGCCGGCTCCGACGTCCTCGCGCTCGGTGTGCTGGACGCCCTGGCCGCACGGCCGGCCCATGATCGTCCCGCGGTCTCGGTGACCGGCTTCGACGACGTCCCCGAGGCCGCCGCGGCCGGCCTCACCACCGTCCGGCAACCGGCCGAGGAGAAGGGCCGGATCGCCGCCGAACTGCTGCTCGACCCGCCCGCGGACGCCGCGGCCGGTCACGTGTTGCTGCCCACCGCACTCGTCGTCCGGAGCTCCACCGGACCTGTCCCACGGAGTTGACCATGGAACTTCCCACCGGATACATCACCGCGCTCGACGCCATGAGCCGGCACGTCAACTCGGCCCGACCGGACGCCCCGGTCCAGGTCGAGCACCCCCGCCGGGCCCTGCTCGCCCCGACCCGGCAGGCCACCGCCCTCGCCCTGCGCCGGCTCGCCGACCGCATCCAGCCGCGACCGCTGCCCGGCACCGCCCGCTGCTCCTGACCCGCACCAATCCCATTCCGGTACGCACGGGACGAACAGTGTGGGTCCGGGCACGCAGAGTGGTCGAGTGCGCTGTTGCCAGGCAGACTGGTGAAGCCATGTCACCGCTCACGCCCACTCTCCGCCTCCACGACCGCTACGTACTGCACGAGCGGATCGGTCTCGGTGGCATGTCCGAGGTGTGGCGAGGCGACGACGAGGTGCTCGGGCGGCCAGTCGCGATCAAGGTGCTCGCCGGGCAGTTCGCCACCGACCCGCAACTGCGGGCCACCATCCAACGCGAGGCCCGCGCGGCCGCCCGGCTGACCCACCCACACGTCACCCAGGTGTACGACTACGCCGAGGCCACCCTGGCCGGCGGCGTCGTCGTCCCCTACCTGGTGATGGAGCTCGTCGACGGTCACAACCTGGCCGACCGGCTGCGGACCGGGCCGCTGCCCTGGCCGGAGGCGGTCCGGGTGGCCGGGCAGATCGCCGCCGCGCTGGCCGCCGCGCACCGCATCGGCGTCGTGCACCGCGACGTCAAGCCCGGCAACGTCATGCTCACCGACACCGGCGCCAAGGTGCTCGACTTCGGCATCGCAGCGCTCGGCGGCCTCGACAGCCAGTCCGGCGAACCGCTGATGGGCACCCCCGCCTACTTCGCCCCGGAACGGCTGACCGCAGGCCCGCCCGACCCGGCGAGCGACGTGTACGCCCTCGGCGCACTGCTCTACCGCACCCTCACCGGGCAGGCGCCACTGCCTGTGCAGAGCTGGGAGGACGCGCTGGAGGTGCACCGGCGGGGCACCCCGGTGCCGCCGCTGCGGGTGCCCGGCCTTCCCGCCGACATCGCCGAGCTGACCGTCGCCTGCCTCGCCGCCAACCCCGCCGACCGGCCGAGCGCCGCGCATCTGGCCCGCCGCTTCGGCGCCGGTCAGCCGGTCGAGCCGCCCACCGAACTGCTGCGCGTCCGGCCGACCGCACACCCGCCCACCCTGATCGACCGGTCGGTGGTGGCCCGCCCCGTCCCGGTTGCCGCCCCGCCAGCCCGACGCCGGTCGCGCCGGCCTCTCGCCGCGCTCGTCGCCGCCGTGCTCGCCGTACTGATCGGCGTCGGCGCCCTGCTCGCGGAGGATCCGTTCGGCAACCCGGGCACACCCGACCCGGCCGAGATCGCCGCCGCGCCGTCGACCTCGGCACCGGCCCCCGCGCCCACGACGCACTCGCCGACGCCGACCGCACCGTCCTCGCCACCCCCCGCCGCCAGCACCGCGCCCCCGAGCGTCGGGCAGCAGATACCGGTCAGCTTCCGGGAAGTGAGCAGCCAGTTCGCCGCCGTCCTGGCCACCGCCGTCGCCCGCGGCGACGCCGACCCGAGGACCGCCGAGGATCTGCGTGACGACCTCGCCGACCTCGACCGCCGCACCCGGGACCGCGCCAAGCGCGTCGCCGACCTGCGGGACCACATCGCCGAGCTGGTGCGGCGGGACCGCCTATCAGCGCAGACGGGCGCGAAACTGGACGCTCTGCTCAGCCAGGCCGGCAGCTTCTCCACCGGCCGTACGGACGACTGATACTCCCGTCAATACCGCTGGCATGATGTCCCGATGCGGACACGTCTGATCTTCGTGCGACACGGCGAGTCGGTCCACCAGCTCGAAGGAATCGTCGGTGGGCCACGTGGCTGTCGGGGCCTCACCGCCCTCGGCCACGAGCAGGCCCACAACCTGGCCAACCGGCTCACCGGGGAGGTCGCCGCCGACGGACCGGTGGCGGTCTACTCGTCCGTGCTGCGCAGAGCGGTCGAGACCGCGCAACCGATCGGCGCGGCGTTGGGCGTCCGGCCCGTGGCCGACTGTGGTCTCTGCACCTGGCACACACCCCCGTACGCCGACGGCCTGCCGACCGCCCTCTTCCGCACCGACCACGCGGTGGCGGGTGGCGGCGTGTTCCGACCGTTCGAGGAGGGCAACGAGAGCTGGGCCGAACTGGTGGTCCGCGTCAGCCGCGCGATCATGGAGATCGCCCACCGGCACCGGGGCTCCACAGTGGTCCTGGTCGGCCACAGCGAGACCGTCGAGGGTGCCTTCCACGCGCTCGGCGCGCAGCCGGTCTTCCGGGCGTTCGACCTGGACGTGGCCCCGGCCTCGATCACCGAATGGACCACTGACCACGACCCCGGCGGTTGGCCGCCGGCCCGCTGGACGCTGCGTCGCTTCGCCGACACCGGCGGGTGAGCTAGAGCGTGATCCAGTACCGCCGGGCCGGACCGAGTTCGGTGTCTCGGATGTCCTCAAGGACGCCGCCGAGGCGTTCGATCGTCTTCGCCGACGCGGTGTTGTCCGCCTCGCAGGCGAGCAGCACCCGAGCCAACCCGAGCGCTCGGGCCTCGCTGAGCATCCGATCCAGTGCCCAGGTCGCCAGCCCGCGGCGGCGGGCGGACGGGCGGATGCCGTATCCGATGTGGCCGCCAACCCGCAACAGGTAGTCGTCGAGCTCGTGTCGCAGCGCGATTCCGCCGAGCACCCGGTCGTCCTCGACGATCCATCGGTACGTGCACCGCACCCGACTGTCCTCCAGCGGCCCGTCTGGACCCGACCGGTCGGCCAGCCGGGCAACCCAGGCCGCGAACCCGTCCGGCGAGCGCACCTCATCGGTCGACTG
Source organism: Micromonospora saelicesensis (assembly GCF_900091575.1). Classification (GTDB taxonomy): domain Bacteria; phylum Actinomycetota; class Actinomycetes; order Mycobacteriales; family Micromonosporaceae; genus Micromonospora; species Micromonospora saelicesensis. The sequence goes on along the minus strand of NZ_FMCR01000007.1, from coordinate 106,042 downwards.
CAGACCGAAACCGTCCTCGTGGAGGCCGGGACCCCACTCGTCGTGCGCCTCCAGCCAGGCGGCGTGCAGGCGGACGGTGGGCGCGACCAGCTTGGGCATGCGGTGGCGCTAGTCGGCGGCCAGGATCTGCTCGCGCAGGATCTCCGCGTGCCCGCAGTGCTGGGCGAACTCGCGCAGCACGTGCAGGTAGACCCAGCGCAGCGGCAGTGGGCCGCGCCGGTTGCCGCGAAGCAGGTCGTCGAGGCCCAGGCTGGACGTGGCGCGGCGGGAGGCTTCGCAGGCTTCCCGGTGGGCGCGCTGGACGGTGGCGATCGTGTCGCCGTCGTCGAGGATGAACGACTCGTCCGGCGTGGCCGGGATGCCGATCTCGGCGCGTGACCGGCACGTGACGGCCTCGTCGAACCAGACCTTCTCCACGAACGCGGCGTGCTTCACCAGACCCAGCAGCGTCGTCCGGGACGGCACCAACGACCGGCGCGCCTGCTCCTCGGTCAGCCCGTCCAGGTAGCCGTTGAGCGCTCTGCGGTGCTCGTCGATGAACGCCTCGAACTGCGCCTGAGCTGACTGGCCGACGACATCATCGGCGAAGGTCGGAGGAAAGGAGGTCATTCCGGAAGCATTTCAAGGTCATCGCCGCCGCGCAAACACTGATGGGCCGACCGTGACGTGGTCGCCGTCCGCCACCCGCCCGGACCGGAGCACGGTGGCGTACGCGCCGACACACGGCTGGGGACCCATTCCGGGCAGCGGTTCGACCCGGTTGAGCCGGGCGGGCACCCGCAGCGCCTCGGTCTCACGGGGAAGCGGGCCGTGCGCGAGCGTGGGCACCGCGCAGCGTGGCGTCGGGGCGAGCACGGCGAGCACCAGGTCCGGGCCGACGCGCAGTTCCCTGCCGACCCAGCCGTTCTCGGCGAAGGCATCCGTGCCCACGTCAAGCACCAGGTTGGGCCGGTAGCGTTCCACCGTCCCCGCCCCGGGCGGTAGGTGCCCGGCGATGCGGTCCAGGGTCGCGGTGGTGACCAGGTGTATCGGAGCGAAGTCGAAGAAGGTGCCGGGCAGCACCGACCCGAGCCGGCTCTCGTCGGCCGGGACCTCGTCGGTGAGGCCGGCGGCGAGCACCGCCTCCGGGTGGGACCGCAGCAGGGTGGCGCCAGGCGGTGCGGCGTCGACGAGAGTCACCGGGCGGCCTACCGCCGCGCTGAGCGCCGTGTCGATGTCGGGGTCCTCGCTCGACAGGTGCCGGCCGTCGGGCAGTGTGATCCGTACCGGATCGGTCACCCCGCCGGTCGCTCGTAGCGTGAGCAGGCCCCGCCAGCGATGGGGTTGCTTGGCGCTGGCCACCCGGCCACTGGTCTGATCCAGCAGGGCCAGCACCCGGTCACCCGCGACACCGGTGGCGCCGATGTCGGCGGCCGAGGTCCGCTCTCCGAGCAGCGACTTCACCGGGTACCGCCGCAGCTGCACCACCCGTCCGGAGATCATTGCGTCACCCTAACCTCGCCCGCCGCCGCCCCGGTCGGGCGACGTGAGGCTGGCACTGACCGACTCGCCCGGGTCGGTGCCCGCGCGGGCGTACTCCGCGCCGTCCGGCGTCCAGACGCCCGACCGCCCCGCCGCCTCGGTGTAGCCACCGCCGGTCGACCCGGCGAAGCTCGCCACCGCCACCCAGACCCGGTGCGCGGTGGTGATCCGGTGCACCCGCTGGTCTATCACGGCGGCGTCGCGCGCCAACTCCAGGACGCCGGCCGCGTACACGTCGATCCCGAGCGCGGCCGTCCGGTCCGCGTGCGCGGCCACGCCGGTGTCCTTGCAGATCGCCAGCCCCACCCGCCAACCGTCCACATCGAGCACGACCGGGGCATCGCCGGGCCGGAACCGACGGGCCTCCGCGTCCCCCAGCCACATCTTCCGGTACGCCACCGTCGCACCGCCACCGGTGACCGCCAGCATCGCGATGTGGTCGCCGGTGACCGGCGCACCGGCCAGGGCCAGCGCACCCGTCTCGGCGCACGCCTCGACCAGCGGCGCCAGCCGCGGGTCGTCGACCGACACGACCGGCGCTTCCAACTCGTACCCGGTCAGCGACAGCTCCGGAAAGACCACCAACCGGGCGCGCGCCGCGCGGACCGCGGCGGCGTGCGCCCGCGCGTTTGCCGCGACATCCAGGGGTACGCACGGCGGCTGGACCACGGCGAGCCGCAGCGGGGTGCGGCTTTCCGCACCCCCACCGGTGTGGTCGACCCGCGCGGTCGGGCGGTCGGCCCCATGGTCGACTCTCAGGATGACTTCGTAACGTGGGCGCATGATTCGAACGTCCCACGCCGTGTTCGCCACCGGAACCCCCGCCGCCGCAGCGGAACCACCACAGGACGGGATCGTCGGCTACGTCACTGACCTGGTGGAACGACTCGGCGGGCCGGGTGCCGGCCTGGCAGTGGCGTTGGAGAATCTCTTCCCGCCGATCCCCAGTGAGGTGATCCTGCCGCTGGCCGGGTTCGTCGCCGCGCAGGGACGGATGAGTCTGGTCGGCGCGATCTTCTGGACCACGCTGGGTTCGGTGGTGGGCGCGCTCGCGCTCTACCTGATCGGCGCGGCCCTGGGGCGCGACCGGATGCGCGCCATCGTCTCCCGGCTTCCGCTGGTCAAGCTCAGCGACGTGGACCGGACCGAGGCGTGGTTCCTGCGGCACGGCGTGAAGGCGGTCTTCTTCGGCCGGATGATCCCGATCTTCCGGAGCCTGATCTCCATCCCGGCCGGCGTGGAGCGGATGCCGGTGACCACGTTCCTGCTCTACACCACGCTGGGCAGCCTGATCTGGAACACGACCTTCGTGCTCGCCGGCTACCTGCTGGGCGACAACTGGCACCTCGTCGAGGGCTACGTCGGCACGCTCCAGAAAGTGGTGATCGTGGTCTGCGTGGCGGCGGCCGCCTGGTTTGTCGGGTCCCGCGTGCTGAAGGCCCGCCGCGCCGCCCGCAACCCCGAGCCGACCGAACCCGAGCAGAGCGCACTGAACGGAATGCCCGACCCGGGCGGTCGCGGCACCCTCTACCGAAGCGGATCCTGGGCCTCGGACGAGCGCTAGCCAACCCTCTTCTGGTTTCCTTTGCTCTGCTGCCCCCCACGCGCCACCCGGGGTCGCCCGCGGGCGGGTCAGATGACGCAGAGCAAGGGGGAGCAGACCCGGTGCGGAAGGCAGGCGAGGTGGTGGGGGAGCGGCGAACCGGCAGGTGGTGGCCTCGGCTCCGGCTGCCGCTCGGTGTCGCTGTCGGCATCGCGACGGCCGCCGTCGAGTTCGCCTTCCTCGTCGTCGCGGCCGCCGCATCCAGCGTGCGCGTGGTAGCGCCTGCGGCCGGCCGTCGGGCTGCTGGCCTGACCGACCGGTACGGGGGGCGGCTGGTGCGGATGGAACATCGCCGCCTCGCCGGGCTGCTCGCCGGGGAGGATCTGCCCGCGCCGAACACCGTGGCGACCCGGCGGCAGATCGGCTACCTGGCCGCCCGAATGTTACCCGGCATGCTCGGCCTGCTGGCGTACGCCGTGCTCGGCGTCGGCGTGGTGCTGGCCGGGATCGTGCTGCGCGCGGCGGTACGCGGAGAGCTGACCCTCCTCGACGCACTGTCCCAGATCGCTGTCGGGTCGGTGCTGTTACTGCTCAACGTCCAGGCCGTCGCCAGCATCGCCGCGCTGGACATCCGGCTGGCGCGACGACTGCTCGGGCCGGGAAGTCGGGCGGAGCTGACGCGGCGCGTCCACGAGCTGACCACCAGCCGGGCCGGGGTCATCGCCGCGGTCGACGCCGAACGGCAGCGCATCGAACGCGACCTGCATGACGGCCTCCAACAGCGGCTGGTCGCCCTCGGCATGCTGCTCGGCCGGGCCCGGCGCGCCCGCGACGCCGACCGCACACACGCACTGCTCGCCCAGGCACACGAGGATGTGCAGCGGGCCATCGAAGAGTTGCGCGAGGTGGCGTGGCGGGTCTACCCGTCAGCGCTGGACGACAGCGATCTGGGCGAGGTCCTGGCCATCGTCGCCCGCGGATCCGAGGTGCCGGTGCGGATCCGCTGCGAGCTGCCCGTCCGCCCCGAGCGGCAGGTCGAGACGGTGCTGTACTTCGTGGCCTGCGAGGCGCTCACCAACGCTGCGAAACACGCCGCCGCTAACCTGGTCACTGTCGATATCGGAGTACGGGATGGGTGGATCCGGATGCGCGTACACGACGACGGCGTCGGCGGGGCGGAACCGACCGGACGCGGGTTGTCCGGGCTTGCGCGTCGGGTCGCCGCGCTGGACGGCCGGCTGCTGGTGACCAGCCCTGCCGGCGGTCCGACGACCGTGCTGGCGCAGCTGCCGTGCGACTAGTCCTCGCCGAAGACTCGACGCTGCTCCGCGAGGGCCTGACACGGCTGCTCGCCGACGAGGACCACGAGGTGCTCGCGGCGGTCGGGACCGCCGACCAGCTTGTCGAGGCGGTCGAACGATCCCGTCCCGACGTGGTCGTCACCGACGTCCGGATGCCACCCAACCACACCGATGACGGACTACGGGCCGCCCTGGAGATCCGTCGTCGGTGGCCCGACACCGGCGTCCTCGTGCTCTCCCAGTACGTGGAGCGGCGTTACGCCGGGCGGCTGCTCGCGGACCGTCCCGAGGGAGTCGGCTACCTGCTCAAGGACCGGGTCGCCCAGGTGGACGACTTCCTCGACGCACTCGACCGGGTCGCCGCCGGAGGCACCGCCCTCGACCCGGAGGTGGTCCGTCAGGTGGTGGCCGGCTCGGGCCGGCCCGACCCGTTCGGTCGGCTCACGCCGCGCGAACGGGACGTGTTGCACGAGATGGCCCAGGGCCACACGAATCTCGCCATCGCCCAGCGGCTGCATGTCTCGCAGAGCGCGGTCGAGAAGCATGTCAACGCCATCTTCGACAAACTCGACCTGGCGCAGACAACGGGCTACAGCCGGCGAATCCTCGCAATCCTGCGCTACCTGGGCAGCTGACCCGCCCAGCTCGTGGGCCGGGCACGGCGGCCGGCCCGGCGTGCGGGATCGCGGCCCGGGCATGCGGGCCGGGGCCTGGCATGATCGACTCGGGTTTCACGAAGTCGGGCGTTCGCGAGTCCGGGATGCCCCGACTTCCGTGAACCCGAGCGGATCACGCCCGGCCTGGGTGTTTGGGGTCGCACGAGCCTCGCCGCGTGGGTGGTTTGCCCGTTGGTGGGTGTTCGTGGGGTGTGGCCGAGCGCACTCGTGGGCCGGAATCATGGCCGGGCCGGGGTCGTTACATACCCTGACGATCGCAGTACGACCGACCCGCCGCCCGACCTCTGGGGGCTGGTCGCGCAGGTTGGAATGCCAGCCTCCACCCGGTCGTTGCAGTCCCCACGAACGACCGCAGGCACCGCCACGATGAGGGTGCCGGCAGGGTGCCGGCAGGTGGGCCAACCCGGAATGACCCCGGCCCCCCGGTCGTTACAACCCCCACGAACGACCTACGGGCACCGCCATGATGAGGGTGCCGATGGGTGGGCCAACCCCGGAATGACCCTGGCCCGCCGGTCGTTACACAGGACCCGGCGCCACGAGCCCCCCGCTCGCAGGTCGCCGCCCGACGCCCGACACGGCGTCACCCCCCAAACTTTTCCCCCTTGTACGTGCAGCGCCGGACGAGGTGCTCACACCCTTGCCGCCGTCCCCCTTTGGCGGTTGGGGTGTTCTACCCCCGAAGGAGCTACCCCCATGAACACGATCTTCCGTAAGAGCGTCCTGTCTGTTGCTGGTCTCGCGTTCGCCGGTGGTGTCTTCGCCGGTCCGATCGCCGCCCACGCCGCCACCCCGGCCGTGGATGCCAAGCCGGTTGCGGTTGCTGTGCAGTCGGCGGCGCCGAAGCCGCAGGGCGAGCAGTCCCACATCAGCCTGAACGACGAGCAGACCGCCAACGTCAAGGCGATCATCGCCGCCACCAAGAAGGCCGGTCTGCCGGAGCGGGCCGCGGTGATCTCGATCGCGACGAGCCTGCAGGAGTCGAAGCTGGAGAACCTGGGTCACCTGGGCGACAGGAACGACCACGACTCGCTGGGCCTGTTCCAGCAGCGCCCGTCCAGTGGTTGGGGTACGCCGGAGCAGATCACCGACCCTGAGTACTCGACGACCGCGTTCCTCAAGGGTCTGAAGCAGGTCGACGGGTGGCAGGACATGGCGCTGACCGACGCCGCGCAGACCGTGCAGGTGTCGGCCTACCCGGACGCCTACGCCCAGTGGGAGCAGCAGGCCACCGACCTCGTCGCCCAGCACTGGAACAGCTGACCCACACCACAGCACTGCCGCAGCACCGCACCGCACGGCAAGACCACAGCACGACACCGACCGCTGGCCGGCACCCGCAACCCGGGGTGCCGGCCAGCGGCATTTCCGTGCCCTGACAACCCCGCATAAACCGCACCACGAAACCGGCACCTACACCCGGGGAGGCGGCCAGCGGCATTTCCGTTTCCGTGCGGCAGGCACCTGGTCGCTGGTCCCGGACGTCGCGACGCCGACCGGGAGCGGGCGCCGCGGCGCCGGGAGCGGATGCCGCGACGTCAGATGCCCGCTGGGAGCGGATGCGGCGCCGGTGGGGGGAGATGCCGCGGCGCCGGGTGCCCGCCCGGGGCGGACGCCGCGACGCCGGATGCTCGCCGGAGGCGGATGCCATGATGCCGGCGGGTGCTCGCCGGAGGCAGATGGCGGGGTCGCCGGAACCGGATGGTCCGTCGCCGGAGCGGGATGCGCGCCGGCGGAGGCGGATGGCGCGGTCTGGTTGGTGGCTGCCAGCAGATCTTGGACAGTTTCCGTTCACGCGGAACGGAAACTGTCCAAGATCTCGTGGGTTGTGGCGGAAGCGCGCGATGGCGAGTGTCGTGGTCGCGAGGCGACCGGCGTGCAGCCAGCGAGGGGACCCGGCGGGACGACTCGGCGGGGTGCGGGAACATCGCGGGGTGCGGGCTGGTTGTGGAGAGTGTCGGTGTGACTCAGTGTCCCCGGGCCTCACCTAATATTGCCTTCGCGGAATACCGTTCGGCTGGAGCCGCGTCGTGCCACTCGCCGAGAGGCGACCTGCACACCGACACCAGCGCCGCCCCCGGCCCACCGGCCGGGGGCGGCGCTGTCTGTGCTCATCCGTCAGAGCGTCGCGGCACAATGTCCGGGTGACTGACGCACAGCCGTGGTCCGAGCAGTCGGGCGTACTCGTACTCCCCAGTGGGGCGACGGTGCGCGGACGCCGCGTCGCTGCCGCGACGTCGCCCGCCGACTTCGCCGTGCTGCTGGCACCTGGTCCGGAGCCGGCCTGGCCGCACCGGAGGATCCGATGGCCCGATTTCTGGGTGCCGCTCGACCGCGCCGAAGCCCTCGACGTCCTACGGGAGGCGCTGCGACGGGCCCACGACGGTGAACGTGTCGAGGTGGCCTGTCGGGGTGGGGTTGGTCGTACCGGAACGGCCCTGGCCGCGCTGGCGATCCTCGACGGTCTGCCGGTCGAGCGGGCGGTGCCGTGGGTGCGGGCCGGCTACCACCCGAAGGCGGTGGAGACCCCCTGGCAGCGGCGCTGGTTGCGCCGCGTCACCTGACACCGCCGCCGGACCACCGCCACCGGACCACCGCCACCGGACCACCGCCACCGGACCACCGCCGTCGCTGGCACCGCCGGACCACAGCCGCTCGTGCCAAGCACCCGTCCCGGCTGTGCTCCGGCCGGTAGCGGGGCAGCGGTGTCAGCCCTGACCGATCACCGCCGGGTCGTTGACGTACTCGCGGAGGTGCTTGGCGGTGAGGGTGTCGCTGGTGGCGACCAGCTCGGCCGGTGTGCCGGTGAAGACGATGTGGCCACCGTCGTGGCCGGCGCCGGGGCCGAGGTCGATGAGCCAGTCGGCGTGTGCCATGACCGCCTGGTGGTGCTCGATGACGATCACCGTGTTTCCGGCGTCGACCATCCGGTCGAGCAGGGCCAACAGTTGGTCCACGTCGGCCAGGTGCAGGCCCGTGGTCGGCTCGTCCAGGACGTACGTGGTGGTCTTCTCGGCCAGGTGGATGGCGAGCTTGAGTCGTTGCCGCTCCCCGCCGGACAGGGTGGTCAGTGGCTGGCCGAGGCTGAGGTAGCCCAACCCGACGTCGACCAACCGGCCGAGGATGAGGTGCGCCGCCCCGCTGGGGAAGAACGCGTACGCCTCGGTGACCGACATGGTCAGCACCTGGTGGATGTTCTTGCCGCGCAGGGTGTACGTGAGCACCTCGTCGGTGAAGCGCCGCCCCTCGCACCGTTCGCAGACGCTCGCGACGCCGGCCATCATGGCCAGGTCGGTGTAGATGAGGCCGATTCCCTTGCAGGTCGGGCAGGCGCCCTCGGAGTTGGCGCTGAACAGGGCCGCCTTGACCCCGTTGGCCTTGGCGAAGGCGGTGCGGATCGGGTCGAGCAGCCCGCTGTAGGTGGCCGGGTTGCTGCGTCGTGAGCCACGGATCGGGGACTGGTCGACGATGACGACCCCGGACCGGCCGCGCAGCGACCCGTGGATCAGTGAACTCTTGCCGGACCCGGCGACGCCGGTGACCACGGTGAGAACCCCGAGCGGGATGTCCACGTCCACGTCGTGCAGGTTGTGCAGGTCGGCCTGGCGGATGGCGAGCTGCCCGGTGGGTTGGCGTACCGCCTCGCGCACTGTCACCCGGTGGTCCAGGTGTCGCCCGGTGAGCGTGTCGGAGCGGCGCAGGCCGGGGATGTCGCCGGTGAAGCAGATCCGACCACCGTCGGTGCCGGCGCCCGGTCCGAGGTCGACCACGTGGTCGGCGATGGCGATGGTCTCCGGTTTGTGTTCCACCACCAGCACGGTGTTGCCCTTGTCGCGCAGCCGCAGCAGCAGGTCGTTCATCCGGGCGATGTCGTGCGGGTGCAGGCCGACTGTGGGTTCGTCGAAGACGTAGGTGACGTCGGAGAGGCTGGAGCCGAGGTGCCGGACCATCTTCACCCGTTGCGCCTCGCCGCCGGAGAGGGTCGCCGACTCACGGTCCAGGCTGAGGTAGCCCAGACCGATCTCGACCAGGGAGTCCAGCAGGTCGCGAAGGTTGGCGACGAGCGGCGCGGCCCCCGGGTCGTCGACGGTGCGGACGAACGCGGCCAGGTCGCTGATCTGCATGGCCGAGCAGTCGGCGATGTTGAGCCCGGCGATCCGTGACGACAGGGCCGCCGCGTTGAGTCGGGTGCCGCCGCAGTCGCCGCAACTGGTGAAGGTGACCGCCCGGTCGACGAAGGCGCGGATGTGCGGTTGCATCGACTCGCGGTCCTTGGACAGGAGGAGCCGCTTGACCTTGACGGCCAGACCCTCGTACGTCCAGTTGTTGCTGCCCACCTTGATCTTGGTGGCCGGCTTGTGCAGGAAGTCCTCCCACTGTTGCGGGGTGAAGTCCTGGAGTTTGACGTCCGGGTCGAACAGGCCGGAGCCGACGATGGTCTGCCAGTACCAGGAGTCGACAGCGAAGTTGGGCACGGTGATCGCGCCGTCGTTGAGGGAGCGCTCGACGTCGACCAACTCGTTGATGTCGAGGTCGGAGACCCGGCCCAGCCCTTCGCAGGTGGGGCACATGCCCTCGGGCAGGTTGAAGCTGAACGCCCCGGCGCCGCCGATGGACGGCTGGCCGAGCCGGCTGAAGAGGATCCGCAGCATGGCGTACGCGTCGGTGGCGGTGCCGACGGTGGAGCGGGAGTTGACGCCCATCCGTTCCTGGTCGACGACGATGGCCGCGCTGAGGTTGCGCAGCGAGTCGACGTCCGGACGGTTGAGGTTCGGCATGAACGACTGGAGGAACGCGCTGTAGGTCTCGTTGATCATGCGCTGGGACTCGGCGGCGATGGTGCCGAAGACCAGCGACGACTTGCCCGACCCGGAGACACCGGTGAAGACGGTCAACCGGCGTTTGGGGATGTCGACCGAGACGTCGGCGAGGTTGTTCGCCCGCGCCCCGCGTACTTCGATCATGTCGTGGCTGTCGGCGGCGGACCATGCTGGCTGCGACATACGAACCCTTCACGGAATCGCGGCGGGACTTTGCCCCGCCGAGCACTGGCGGGTTCCATTGTCTCATTCATCCCCATGTAGAGACTTTCGCCGAGATCTCAGCGGAGGGCTCAGCAGTACGCCCCGGAAAGTCTCAAATCACGTCGTAAGCGGTACGGTGGCTCGGGTGGACGTCGCCTCGAAGGATCGGTTGCGTGCCGTGGACCTGGCGGCCACCGTCGGGATCTCGGTGCAGCAGGTGCGCAACTACGTCGAGTTGGGGGTGCTGCCGCCGGTGCGCCGCACCGCGAGCGGCTACCGGATCTTCACCGGAGAGCACGCCCGGGCGCTGACCGTGGCGCGGCGGTTGGCCGAGGGGCACGGCTGGAGCCGTACCCGGGAGATCATGGCGGCGGTGCACACGGGTGACCTGCCGGCGGCCCTGGCGGCGCTCGACGGCGGCCATGCCGAGCTGGACCGGGAACGCGCCGAGATCCGCCGGGTGCTCGGCGCCTTCGAGACCGTGCTGGCCAGCCCACCGGCGGCCCGGCCCGCGCCGCGCCACGGCGCCCGCATCGGCGAGGTCGCCGCCCTGGTCGGGGTCCGGACCTCGCAGCTGCGGCTGTGGGAGGAGCGCGAGCTGCTGCGGCCGCGCCGCACCCCGGGCACCAACTACCGGGTGTACGACGAGGTGGAGCTACGCGCGGCGCAGGTCATCGCGTTGCTGCGCCGGGGCGCGTACCCCTTCGAGATCATCGCCGCAGTGCTGGGCGAACTGCGGACCACCGGCAGCGCCCAGCGGGTCCGCGCCGAGCTGGCCCGCCGCGAGCAGGAGCTGCACACCCGCAGCCTGCGCCGGCTGCGGGGCAGCGCCGCGCTGCACGACTACCTGCGCGGTCGGGGCGACGCGGGTTGACCGGCATCCCGTCCCGCGGGGCGATCCTCCTGACTAGGGTCGGGCACATGAGAGCTGCGCTGCTGGCGGCCACGACGTCCGCCGTCCTGCTCGCTCCCGTGCCGGTCGGTGCGACGGGAGCGTCCGCCGCGCCGACGGTGCGCTGCCCCCGGGTCCCGGTGCCGGCGGCGTCCCGCGCCCCCCGGCCGTCGCCCCCGCCCGCCGTTCCCGAGCAACGGATGGTCGGCGGCGCGGCGCTGGACACGGCCGGCCTGGTCGTGCCGGCCGGCGTCGCCGCGCCGCCGAGGGTCACCGCCACGTCGTGGCTGGTCGCCGACCTGGACAGCGGCCAGGTGCTCGGCGGGTGTGGCCCCCACGAGTACGGCACACCGGCGAGCGTGCAGAAGCTCCTGTTGGCGGCAACGATGCTGCCCAAGCTCGACCCGAAGCAGACGGTCACCGTCACCGACGCGGACATGAACATCGAACCCGGCTCCTCGGCCGTGGGCCTGGTCGCGGGCGGTCGGTACACCATCGAGACCATCTGGCTCGGGTTGCTGCTCAACTCCGGCAACGAGGCCGCCAACGCGCTGGCCCGACTCGGCAGCGGGACGGACAGCGCCGCGGGCGTGCGCGCCATGAACGAGCAGGCGCACCACCTCGGCGCGCTCCAGACGCACGCGGTCACCGCGTCCGGGCTGGACGGCAAGGGGCAGTTCACCAGCGCGTACGACCTGGCGCTGATCGCCCGGGCCTGCTTCGCCGAGCCGACCTTCCGCCGGTACGCGCTGACCGAGCAGACGTCGATTCCGGCCCAGCCGGCGCAACGCACCAAGGGCTTCGAGATCCAGAACGAGAACCAGCTCATCTACCGGTACCCGGGGGCGCTCGGCGGCAAGACCGGCTTCACCGACCTGGCCCGGCACACCTACGTGGGGGCGGCGGAACGCGGCGGTCGGCGGCTGGTGGTGACCCTGCTGGGCGCCGAATCGGCACCGGTGCGCGGCTGGGAGCAGGGCGCGGCCCTTCTGGACTGGGGCTTCACGCTGCCCCGGGACGCCGCCGTGGGTCGACTGGTCGAGCCCGGCGAGCTGACCGCCACCCCGTCGGCGGCGCCGTCGGTGCTGGCGGCACCCGGCGCGCCCCGACCGGCGGCGGCCAGCGGGCCCGCGCGTACCGGCTCGGAGTGGCTCTGGTCGGTGACCGCGGTGAGCGGCGCGACGGTGGTGGCGTTGCTGGGCGGCCTGCTGTGGCGGCGTCGCCGTCGCATGCCCTGACGGATCGACATCGGGCGCTGCCGTCCATAGACTCCGATCTTTCTGGCACCACCAGTCCAGGAGGATCCCTGTGTCGAGTGAACTCGAACCGCGCCCCGCAGTGGCGGCACCCCGCCGGCCGGTGCGCGCCCTGACCCGCCTCGCGGGGGTGACAGTGCTCGCCGGTGCGCTGGTCGTCGGCGCGTCCGCCACCGCCCTCGCCACGCCGGGCCCGTCGGCCGAGGCCGAGCGCGTCTCCGCCGCGCCGCTGACCGCTGTCGACACCGCCGTCCGGCCGCCGCGCACCACCCACGGCCCGTGCGCGTACACCGAGACCCCGGAGGAACCCGCGGCCCGGCCGGTGCCGCTGCCGCCCGACCCGCGACGCACCCCGGCCCGGGGCAGCGTCCGGGTGACCCTGGCGACCAACCACGGGCCGATCGGGCTGACAGTGGACCGGGCCGCCGCGCCGTGCACGGTGCAGAGCTTCCTGCACCTGGTGAACAAGCGGTTCTACGACCGCACCCCGTGCCACCGGCTCACCGCGTACCCGACGCTGAGCGTGCTGCAGTGCGGTGACCCGTCCGGCACCGGCGAGGGCGGCCCGGGCTACCGGTACCGCGACGAGTTGCCGACCGACCTGCCGCCCGCGCCCACCGACCCGACCGGGGAGCGCCGGGTGTACGCCCGGGGTGTACTGGCCATGGCCAACGCCGGGCCGGACACCAACGGCAGCCAGTTCTTCCTGGTCTACGCCAACTCCGCGCTGCGCCCCAACTACACGATCTTCGGTGAGGTCGACGGGGCCGGCCTTGCCACCCTGGACCGGATCGCCGCCGGGGGAGTGGCGCCGACCGCCGAGGACCCGGCACCGGTCGACGGCGCGCCCGCACTGCCGGTGACCATCCGGAAGGCCGTCCGCTGGCACCACCACTGACCGTACGGCGCGGTGGGTGACCGTCGGTCGCTCACCGCGCCCGCCCGGGGCGGCGTACGCCCTCGGCCGTAATTTCCGGGAACGGACCGGAACCGGTCCAACCGGTTTCCGACGCAGTTCCGGCCGTCACGCCGAGGCGGGCGACCCGGTCAGCGGGGTGGCGGTGCTGTCCCGAACGACCAACTCGGTGGCGAGTTCCACCCGGGGCGAGTCGATGCCCTCGCCCTGGGCCAGGCGCAGCACCGTCCGGGCGGCCAACCGTCCCATCTCGACCAACGGTTGGCGCACGGTGGTCAGCGGCGGTGAGGCCCAGCGGGCTTCCGGCAGGTCGTCGAACCCCACCACGCTCACGTCGTCCGGTACGCGCAGCCCGCGACGTCGAATGGCCTCGTAGACGCCGAAGGCCATCTGGTCGCTGGCGGCGAAGATGCCGGTCGGCGGGTCGGCGAGGTCGAGCAAAGCCGTCCCGCCGGAAAACCCGGAGGCGTGGTAGAAGTCGCCCGGGTAGATCAGCGCGTCGTCCACCGGCACCCCGGCGGCCTCCAGCCCGGCCCGGTAACCGTCGAGCCGCGCCCGGCTGCACAGCAGGTGCGTCGGCCCGGCCACGAAACCGATGCGCCGGTGCCCGATCGCGAGCAGATGTTCGGTCGCGGCGAGCCCACCGGCCCAGTTGGTGGCGCCGATCGTCGGCACGTCCATGGCCGGCACCCCGGCCGGGTCGACGACCACCACCGGCACGTTGAGGCGACGCAGCTGCGCGTGCAGTGGCGGACTCAGGTGCGAGGTCACGAAGATGACGCCGTCGGTGGCCCGGGTGCGCAGGTTCTGCAGCCACTGCCGGGCCGCGGTGGGCTGCCGGTGGATCGCGGAGACCACAGTGCCGACGCCGGCGCCGTGCCCGACATCCTCCACGCCTCGGATGATCTCCACGGCCCAGGGGCTGTCCAGGTCGTTGAAGACCAGGTCGACGAGACCGGCACGGCGAACGCTGCGGCTGGCCCGACGCCGGTAGCCGTGGTGGCGCAACAACTCCTCGACCCGTTCCCGAGTGTCCGGGGCCACATCGGAGCGACCGTTGAGCACCCGTGACACGGTCGGCACCGACACCCCGGCCTCCCGTGCGATCGCGGTGATGGTCACCCTGCGTCCGTCGTCCGCGCCCACCCGCGTCTCCTTCACCGAGCCGGAGTAGCGACCCACAAGACGTCGCCCACCGTGTGTCCCGAAACGGCGTGCCCGTTCCACGGGTCATCTTGCCTCACCGATGGGGGTTGACGACATGTCAGGTCAATCGAAGCTTCGCTGGAGTTGCGGAAAAGTTCCGGAGTTTTTCCGGCCACTTTCGGTCGGCGGACCACATGGGTCCTGGGATGGTTACCCCAACCGGGCTGATAGACAGGAGTCGTGCGCTACCGCCTGGCCGTCGTGCTCGCGCTCGCCACGCTGCTCGGCGGCTGCTCACGGCCGGAGCCCCGCCCCGCGCCGGCCACGCCGCAGCCGACGTCGGCGAGTCCCACACCCGCGCCGGCCCCGTCCACCTCCGCGGTAGCCCCACTGCCGGGGTTCGTGGTGCTGACCGACCTCGACCCGCGCATCCACGCCGACATCCGGTACGCCACACCGCACAACTTCGTCGGCCGTCCGATCACCGGCTACCGCGAGCCGCTGTGCCTGCTCACCCGGCAGGCGGCCGAGGCGTTGCGCCGCGTACAGGACGCCGCCCTGGCGGGTGGGCACAGCCTCAAGGTGTACGACTGCTACCGCCCGCAGCCGGCGGTGGACGACTTCGTCGCCTGGTCGAAGCACCCCGGTGAGCAGCAGACCAAGGCCGAGTTCTACCCGGACCTGGCCAAGAACCGGCTCTTCGCCGACGGATACATCGGCGCGCCCACCGCACACAGCCGCGGCAGCACCCTGGACCTGACCCTTGTCGACGAGCCCGCCGCCGGCCAACCTCCGTACCGGGTCGGGCAACCGCTGGTCGCCTGCACCGCGCCGCGCGGACAGCGCTTCGCGGACAACAGCATCGACATGGGTACGGGCTTCGACTGTTTCGACCCCCGGGCACACACCGCCGACCCCCGCATCACCGGGACGGCGCGGGACAACCGTCGGTTGTTGCAGCGGCTGATGACCGACGCCGGGTTCGTCAACTACGACCGTGAGTGGTGGCACTACAGCCTGCGCGACGAGCCGTACCCGGACACGTTCTTCGCCGCCCCGGTCGCCCGCTCCTCGGTCGGCTGACCTGCGGCCCGCCATCGCGGCCGCCGGCGCCATCCGGCATGATCGTTTCAATGACCACCGAACGGATCGGCCCCCCGGTTACCGGCAACGAGCGGGAGACGCTGCGCGCGTTCCTCGACTTCCACCGCGCCACGCTGGCCCTCAAGTGCGAGGGCCTCTCCGACGAGGAACTGCGCCGGCAGTCGATGCCGCCCTCAACGCTGTCCCTGCTCGGTCTGGTGCGACACATGGCCGAGGTGGAGCGCGCCTGGTTCCGGCGGGTCATCGACGGCGAGGACATCGGGTTGGTCTGGTCGGAGACCGGTGACTTCCAGCATGCGTACGACGCCAGCTCGGCCACCCGCGCCGAAGCGTTCGACGCCTGGGAGCGTGAGGTCGAGCATGCCCGCCGGATCGAGCGGGCGGCCGCGTCGCTCGACGTGACCGGCCTCAACGTCCGCTCCGGCGAGACCGTGTCACTGCGGCTGGTGATGCTGCACCTGATCCACGAGTACGCCCGGCACAACGGCCACGCCGACTTTCTCCGCGAGGGCATCGACGGCACCGTCGGCGTCTAGCCCGCGACAGGGGGCTGGTCAGGTCCAGTAGAGGATCCGGCAGGCCGGGACGCGGGCGGTCAGCTCGGCGGTGAACCAGTCGCGCAGCTCGGTCATCTGCTCACGGGGGTAGACGTACTTCACCGCGCCGAACTTGCCGTGCTTGCGGGTGCGGGACTCCTCGTCCATCTCCAGCCGGGTGCGCGGATACCAGCCGAGCAGCACCTCCTTGCTGCCCGGCGTGAACCGGTGGGTGATCAACTCGGCGGTCAGGTCCAGATCCGGCACCCCGTCGACCGCCGCGCGGACCTGGTCGAGCAGTTCGCCGTAGCGCTCCCGCCAGTCCGGCAGCGCGATGATCGGCGCGATGGTCAGCCCGACCGGGTAGCCGTCGAGGGCGAGCCGGCGCAGCGCGGCCAGCCGGTCCGGCACCCGGGCGGTGCCACCCTCGAACCGAGCGCTCACCGGGGAGCAGTTGACGCTGAAGCGGACCCGGGTCCGGCCGGCGTGCGGCAGCCCCACGAAGGTGTCCACATCGGCGTACTTGGTGGTCCAGCGCAGTTGCACGGGGGCGTCCCAGTCGGCGAAGTGCTGCACCGCGCGCCGCCAACTGCCGGTCAGGTGTTCCAGAGCGAGCGGGTCGGTGTAGCAGGACGCCTCGAAGGTGGTGCCCTCGTCGGCGCGCCGCGCGTTGCGGCTGGTCACCGTCCCACGCCCGGCGTACGCGGCCAGCCCGGCCAGGATGTCGTCGAGGTCGGCGTACACCCGGGTCACCGGTGGGCCGGACAGGGATCCGGCGAGGTAGCAGTACTGGCAGTGCGCCGGGCAGCCCTCGGCCAGGTCGACCCGCCAGTCCGCGCTGGGCGCGATGGGTTGCAGGACGCGCCGCGAGGGTGGGCTCACCACGATCGCCATCGTCGACTTGGCCCGGGCGTAGGTCTCCCGGTCGGTCTGCCCGCGTACCCCGGTGAGCCGGTTGGCGCGCAGGTGTTCCACCTCGATGCCGAGTGCCCGCACCCGCTCGACGATCCGTTGGCCGTGCGGGTGGTCGAGCGCGGCGGGGGTGGTCACCACCCGGCTCGGGGTCCAGCGGCGTGCTGACCGGGCCGGCGGCGCGAGGCCGGCCAGGTCGCGGGTCGGCACCCGTTCGCCACTGGCGTCGTGCGGCGCGGCGGGTACGTCCACGGCGAGCGGCTGGTCGACGTCGACGGCGTCCTGGCTGGTCATCCGGCCGGGGTACCCGTTGCCGCAGGAATCCCACCCGATCAGCCGCCCCGCGATTGACGCCGCCCAACCGGAGCGCATAACCTTTCATCTATCTGTAAACCTTGTGAACAGATGCACATCGACGCGGCGGCGCGCGTCCCGACCGAAGGGACGATCAGGTGATCGCAGAACTCTCCTCCCGTACCAGACGGATCCTGTCGTTGTTCGTCGCCCTGGTCGTCGCGTTGACCGCCGGTCTCGCGGTCAACGCCTCGCGCAGCGCGCAGGCCGCGCCGACGTTCAAGGTCCTGGCCTTCTACAACGGCACCTGGGACGCCGCGCACATCGACTTCGTCAGGGACGCCCGGGCCTGGTTCCCGCAGGCCGCCGCCCAGCACGGTTTCTCCTGGGAGGCCACCAACAACTGGAGCCTGCTGAACACCGCCAACCTGGCCCAGTACAAGGTCGTCATGTTCCTGGACGACGCGCCGCCCACCGCGCAGCGCGCCGCGTTCCAGCAGTACATGCAGAACGGCGGGGCGTGGCTGGGCTTCCACGTCAGCGCGTGGACCGACAACCCGTCGAGCTGGAGCTGGTACTACAACACCTTCCTCGGCACCGGCTCGTTCCAGACGAACACCTGGGGGCCCACCCGGGTCACGATGCGCGCCGACAACCGCACCCACGCCGCCACCCGGAACCTCCCGGCGACGTTCCCGTCGTCGATCAGCGAGTGGTACTCCTGGAGCAACGACCTGCGGCAGAACCCCAACATCGACATCCTCGCCTCGGTCGACCCGTCGAGCTTCCCGGTCGGCACGGACCCCAACCAGTCCTGGTACGGCGGCTACTATCCGCTGGTCTGGAGCAACCGGCAGTACAAGATGCTCTACGCCAACTTCGGCCACAACGCGATGAACTACAGCACCAACACCGGGCTGTCCTCCACCTTCGACAGCGCGCAACAGAACCAGTTGCTGATCGACGGGCTGCACTGGCTGGCCGGCGTCGGCACCGTCCCCCCGACCACGCCCCCGCCGTCCGACGGCATCTCGCCGACCGCCTGGCACACAGTGGTCAACCGGGGCAACGGCAAGTGCGTGGACGCCCGGGCCGCGGCCAGCGCGAACGGGACTGTCATCCAGCAGTACGCGTGCAACAGCAGCACCGCGCAGCAGTACCAGTTCGCGCCGACCAGCGGCGGGTACCTGCGGGTCAACAACCGCAACAACAGCGCCCAGGTGCTCGACGTGACGAACCGGTCGACCGCCGACTCGGCGCCGATCCAGCTCTGGTCCTACAGCGGCGGAAACAACCAGCAGTGGCGGGCCGAGCCCGAGGGCGGCGGCTACTACCGCCTGGTCAACCGTGCCAGCGGAAAGTGTCTCGACGTGCCGGGAGCGTCCACGGCGGACAGCGTTCAGCTCGTCCAGTACACCTGCAACGGCACCGCCGCGCAGTCCTTCCGGTTGGTGCCGCAGTCATAGCTCCACCGCCACGTCCGCGCCGGGGTGAACCGCGACCCGCCCCGGCGCGGGCCCGGCGGCGCGCGCGAACCGGGCGGCGACGTCCCTGATGACGGCGCGCAGCTGCGGTGGGTCGAGCACGTCGAAGTCGACAGCCAGGGTGCCGAGGAAGGCAGCCAGATTGCCCAGCGACTCGCCGCCGGTGTGCAGCAGGCAGGCCCGCTCGTCGATCGCCTCCAGCAGGCCCGCCGTGGTGGGGATCCGCTGCGCCATGGTCTCGGCCGAGGCGTGCAGGCGTACCCGGGCGGGGTGTGGCCAGGCCGCGGAGCCGACGCCGCGCAGCACGTGCGCGACCGCGTCGCCACCTGGCGGCTCCCGCGGCGCGAAGCGGGGGCCGGTCGGCACCCGGGGTTGGATCCGGTCGGCGCGGAACGTCCGCCAGTCGGCCCGGTCGGTGTCCCACCCCAGCAGGTACCACCGCCGCCCGGTGTAGACCAGACGGTACGGCTCGACATCGCGCACGCTGACCGTGCCGTCATGGCCGGCGTAGTCGAACCGCAGCCGCTCCCGGCGGTGCGCGGCCGTGGAGACGGCGGTGAGCGTGTCGGCGTCCACGGTCGGGCCACCGCCGGCGGCGGAGACCGTCGCCGAGCGCAGGGCGTCCACCCGGTGCCGCAGCCGTGACGGCAGCGACTGCTCCAGCTTGGCCAGCGCCCGCAGCGAGGTCTCCTCGATGCCGGTCACCGAGCCGCCAGCCGCGGCCCGCAGCCCGACGGCCACCGCCACGGCCTCGTCGTCGTCGAGCAGCAGCGGTGGCAGCGCCGACCCGGCACCGAGCCGGTAGCCGCCGGCGACCCCCGGGTGTGACTCGATCTGGTAGCCCAGCACCCGCAACCGCTCCACATCCGTGCGTACCGTGCGGGTGGTGACCGCGAGCCGTTCGGCCAGCTCCGCGCCGGACCACTCCCGGCGCACCTGCAGGAGAGTCAGCAACCGCAGCAGCCGCACCGAGGTCTCCACCATCCCGGCAAGTCTGCCAGCGACCACCGACGGGGTGTGGGAGCGCCGGTTATTCGGTTGCCCGACCCGACGACGGCCTGCTGAACTACCCGAAACCGCCACCAACCTCCAGGGAGCAACAATGCGCGCTGCGTCGATGTCCGACCAGAAGGGATCTGTCGCCTACCTGAAGGACCTGACGCTGCGTGAAAACCCTGAACCTCGGCATCCTGGCTCACGTCGATGCCGGTAAGACCAGCCTGACCGAGCGGCTGTTGCACGACGTTGGTGTGACCGACCAGCTCGGCCGGGTCGACGCGGGCAGCACCCAGACCGACACCCTGGCACTGGAACGGCAACGCGGGATCACCATCCGCTCGGCTGTCGTCTCCTTCGTGCTGGACGACGTGACCGTCAACCTGATCGACACGCCCGGTCACCCGGACTTCATCGCCGAGGTCGAGCGGGTGCTCGGTGTGCTCGACGGCGCGGTGCTGGTGATCTCCGCGGTGGAGGGGGTGCAGCCGCAGACCCGGGTGCTGATGCGGACTCTGCGCCGGCTGCGCATCCCGACGCTGATCTTCATCAACAAGGTCGACCG
This sequence comes from Micromonospora saelicesensis, assembly GCF_900091575.1. Classification (GTDB taxonomy): domain Bacteria; phylum Actinomycetota; class Actinomycetes; order Mycobacteriales; family Micromonosporaceae; genus Micromonospora; species Micromonospora saelicesensis. The sequence goes on along the minus strand of NZ_FMCR01000007.1, from coordinate 85,875 downwards.
GGTCGGGGCGGACCCCGAGCGGGTCTTCCAGGCGGTCGCGGAGAAGCTCACGCCGACCGTCGTGGCGATGGGCGCGGTGGCGATGCCGGGGACCCGCGGCGCCCACTGCACGACGTACGGCCCCACCGACCTCGCCTCCACCGACCGGCTGCTCGACCTGCTCACCGGCCAGGACGACGTGCTGCTCGCCGACTGGGTGGCGGACACGTCCTCGCTGCCGTACTCACGGCTACGCGCTGCGTTGGCGACGCGGACCGGCCGCGCGCTGGTGCAGCCCGTCTACGCCGGCTCGGCGATCACAGGTGCCGGGGTGGACGCGCTGATCGCCGGGATCACCGAGCTGCTGCCCACCGTCCAGGGTGACGCCGACGCCCCGGTCTCCGGCACCGTGTTCGCCATCGAACGGGGTCCAGCCGGAGAGAAGATCGCCCTGGTCCGGCTCTTCGCCGGCACGATCCGGATTCGCGACCGGGTCCGCGTCGGCGCGGTCGACGCTGAGCTGGTCACCGCCGTACGAGTCGTCGCCCATGGGGCCGACGTGGTGGCGTCGGCGGTCGAAGCCGGCCACATCGCCCGGTTGTGGGGCCTCAAGCAGGCTCGGATCGGCGACCCGGTGGGCGTGCCACCCGGACATGTCGGCACCGACCGCCACTTCGCGCCACCCACCCTGGAGACCGTGGTGGTGCCGACGCGCCCCGCCGACCGGGTCGCGCTGCACGCTGCGCTGATCCAGCTCGCTGAGCAGGACCCGCTCATCAACCTGCGGCAGGACGACCGGCAGCACGAGATCACCGTGTCGCTCTACGGCGAGGTGCAGAAGGAGGTCATCCAGGCCACCCTTGCCGACGACTTCGGCGTGGGGGTGACGTTCCGGGAGACCAGCACGGTGCACGTGGAGCGGGTGTGCGGCGTCGGTGAGGCGGTCGAGGTGATCGCGGTGGCGCCCAACCCGTTCCTGGCCACCGTCGGGCTGCGGATCGCGCCTGCGCCGACCGGTGCCGGCGTGACCTTTCGACTCGGCGTCGAGCTGGGTTCGATGCCACCCGCCTTCTTCACCGCCGTGGAGGAGACCGTGCGCCGAACCCTGCGCCAGGGCCTTCACGGGTGGGAGGTCCCCGACTGCGAGGTGACGATGACTCACGCCGGTTACTGGGCGCGGCAGAGCCATTCCCACGGCACCTTCGACAAGAGCATGTCCAGCACGGCGGGGGACTTCCGCAATCTCACCCCGTTGGTGCTGATGGCCGCACTCGCCCGTGCCGGCACCCGGGTCCACGAGCCGGTACACCGCTTCCGGCTGGAGGTGCCGGGTGACGTCCTCGGCACGCTGCTGCCCGCGCTCACCCGGCTGGAAGCGGTGCCGACCGACACCACCGCGCAGGGCGCGTCCTACCTGGTGCAGGGTGAGATCCCGGCTGGTCTGGTGCACGCGCTGGAGCGTCGCCTGCCTGCGCTGACCCGGGGGGAGGGCGTGCTGGAGACCGAGTTCGACTGCTACCGGCCGGTGCGTGGTCCTGCCCCCGTCCGGACCCGCTGGGACAACAATCCGCTGGATCGCAGGGAGTATCTGCTGGCGGTCGCGCGCCGGGTCGGTGGCCGGTAGCGGCGATATCCATTGCGGACGCGCCGCAGCCCTCCTACTGTCGTCGGTGCACGGTCAACCGAGCAACCCGGAGGGAGTACGCCATGTCGCGACGCGTCCGCACCGACGCCCGCTGGTGCCTGCTCCCCGCCAACACCCCTTTGCAGCTCACCGCCAATACCCGTGCCTATTGCCCATCGCGGCGCAACGAGCCGGGGTGGCGCGACTGACGCCGACGCTGACGCGTCCGCCGGCCGCCCATCCCACCGGGATCGGGCGGCCCTTTCGTATCCGCGCACCGCCGCTGGCGACCAAAACCTGATCATTAACGGTCACGGCACGACTGAAGGAGTCCACCATGGGATTCACCCCTCTCGCCGGTACCCGGGCACCGGTCCGGGTCTGGACCGACCCGTACGCCATCGAGCCCCAGGCCGCCAAGCAGCTGCGCAACATCGGCGCGCTGCCCTGGGTGCAGGGTGTCGCCGTGATGCCCGACGTCCACTTCGGCAAGGGCGCCACGGTCGGCTCGGTGATCGCCATGCGGCAGGCCGTCTCGCCGGCCGCGGTCGGCGTCGACATCGGCTGCGGGATGTCGGCGGTCCGTACCTCGCTGACCGCCGCCGACCTTCCGGACGACCTGGCCGGGCTGCGCTCCGCGATCGAGGCCACCATCCCGGTCGGCTTCGCCCAGCGCAAGGACTCGGTCGACACGCGTCGGATCCGGGGCCTGGAGCAGGCCGGCTGGGACGACTTCTGGGGCCGGTTCGCCGGCCTGGACCGGCGGGTGGCGCAGCTGGAGACGCGGGCGCAGCGGCAGATCGGCACCCTCGGCGGGGGCAACCACTTCATCGAGGTCTGCCTGGAGCAGGGCGGTGCCGACGAGGGGCGGGTCTGGCTGATGCTGCACTCCGGGTCCCGCAACATCGGCAAGGAACTGGCCGAGCGGCACATCGGGGTGGCCCGGGGGCTGCCGCACAACGCGGACCTTCCAGACCGGGACCTGGCGGTGTTTCTCGCCGGGACGCCGGAGATGGACGCGTACCGGCGGGATCTCTGGTGGGCGCAGGAGTACGCGCGGCGCAACCGGGCGGTCATGCTGGCCCTGCTCTGCGGCGTGGTGCGTGAGCACTTCCCGCAGGTCGGCTACGACGAGCCGATCAGCTGCCACCACAACTACGTCTCGGAGGAGAGCTACGACGGGGTGGACGTGCTGGTGACCCGCAAGGGTGCCATCCGGGCCGGCCGGGGTGACCTGGGCATCATCCCCGGGTCGATGGGCACCGGGTCGTACATCGTGCGGGGGCGGGGAAACACTGACGCGTACTGCTCGGCGTCGCACGGGGCGGGGCGTCGGATGTCCCGGGCGCAGGCCAAGCGGACGTTCAGCACGGAGGACCTGGCCGCGCAGACCGCCGGGGTGGAGTGCCGCAAGGACGCCGGGGTGGTCGACGAGATCCCCGGCGCGTACAAGGACATCACCGAGGTGATGGCCCAGCAGGAGGACCTGGTCGAGGTGGTCGCGCACCTCAAGCAGGTGGTCTGCGTGAAGGGCTGACGTGCCGTGCGGGCCGGGGAGACCGGCCCGCACGGCCGCTGGTCAGAAGCCGACGAAGACCCGGCGCAGGTCGTCGAGGGTCACCGAGCCGGTCACCTGCACCCCGTCGGGGGTGTGCTGGGGGCCCAGCCGTCCGGTGGCCAGCCGCAGCCACGCCTCGGCCGGGGCCACCAGCTCCCCGTCGGGACGTTCCGGCGCGTCGACGATCTCGACCTTCTCGCCCAGCCGCAGCCCGAACGTCCGCTCGGGCGCGTGCAGCCGGACCAGTACTGTGGCCTCCCGGCCGGCCAGCTCCTGGGGTCGGCTGGTCCAGGCCAGCATGCCGCCGATCTGGTCGAGCAGCAGCGCCACCGCACCCGGCGTCACCGCCGCGAACGGGTTGAACGCCACCTCGGCGTCCCACTGGTGCAGGGCGAACTCGCTGAGCCGGAACCGGGCCGCGGTGGCCACGTCGACCGGTTCCGGCAGGAAGCCGAGGTCGATCCTCATCGAGGCCCGGGTCTCGGCGTCCAGCGCCTCGTACGCCTCGACCAGCCGTTCGTTGGTGGCGAGGAACCCGGCGGCGTGCTCGGCCGGGGACATCGCGTCCCAGCGCGCCCAGACGCCACGGTTGAAGTCCCCGTCCGGGCCGGGCGCGCCGGAACGGGCGGCGTCCAGCGTCGCCAGGTTGATCTCGGCGCCGCTGCCCAGGTGGCTCAGCACCTGGGAGACCTGCCACTCGCTGGCCCCCGACGGACGGAGCAGGTCGTCCTCCTTGAGGTCCCGTACGAGCGCGGCGAGCTCCTCGTGGCCCGCGCGCAGAGCTGTGATGATCTGGTCAGCAGGGGTCGACATGGATCTCCTCAAACGGATTTTCGACGATGGTCGGGACGCTACCGGACGTGGCCGCCGGCCGGCCCGCCCCGAGGTCGGGACGCTCCGGCCGGCGGCCACGTCGGTCAGGCTCAGCCCATGTGCACGGTGTTGCCGGTCGGGATGTCCTCCTTGCGGACCTTCACCAGGACCAGGGTGGCCAGTCCGGCGAGCACGATCAGCGCCGCGCCCCAGGCGAAGGCCACCCGGTAGCCGTGCACCAGCGCCTCGACCTGGTTGACCGGGTTCGGCGCCCGGCCGACCAGATAGGCGGCGACCGCGCTGGTGTAGAAGGTGTTCAGCAGCGCGGTGCCGAGCGAGCCACCGATCTGCTGGGTGGCGTTGAGCGTCGCGCTGGCCGCGCCGGCGTCGTGCTCCGGCACCCCGACCAGGGCGAGGCTGGACAGCGGGACGAAGGTGAAGCCCAGCCCCAGGCCCAGGACGACCTGCGCGGGCAGCAGGTGGGTGAGGAACGAGGTGTCCACGTCGATCTGGGTCAGCACCAGCATGCCCAGGGCGGCGAGCGCCGAACCGGCGACCATCAGCGGCTTGGCACCCAGCCGGGGCATCAGCTGGCTGGCGCCACCCGCGGCGATCAGCACACCGGCGGTGACCGGCAGGGACGCGAGACCGGCTTCGAGGGGCTTGTACTGCAGCACCACCTGGAAGTAGAAGGTCAGGAACAGGAACGCCCCGAACAGGCCGGCGCCGATCAGCGTCGAGGTGAGGAACGCCCCGCCCCGGTTGCGGTCCAGCAGGATCCGCAGCGGCAGCAGCGGGTGGCTGGAGCGCAGCTCGATCACCACGAAGACGGCGAGCAGCACCACGCCCGCGGCGATGAAACCGAGCGTCGCGGTGGCGTCCCAGCCGTCCTCGGCGGCCTTGGTGAAGCCGTAGACCAGGGAGACCAGGCCGGCGGTCACCACGATCGCACCGGGCACGTCGTAGCGGGTGTTGCCGTGGGCCCGGCTCTCCGGCACCAGCGGCAGCGCGAAGGCGATGGCGATGGCGGCGACCGGGATGTTGACCAGCAGGCACCAGCGCCAGTCGGCGTACTCGGTGAGCACCCCGCCGAGCAGCAGGCCGACCGCCGACCCACCGCCGGCGATCGCGCCGTACACCGCGAAGGCCTTGGCCCGCTCGGTGGCCTCGGTGAACAGGACGGTGAGCAGCGCCAGTGCGGCCGGGGCGAGCAGCGCGCCGAAGGCGCCCTGCAACGCGCGGGCGGCGAAGAGCATCTCACCGGTGGTGGCCAGACCACCCAGGGCGGAGGCGAGCGCGAAACCGGTCATGCCGACCAGGAAGGTGCGCTTGCGTCCCCAGTAGTCGGCGATGCGACCGCCGAGCAGCAGCAGACCACCGAAGGCCAGCGTGTAGGCGGTGATCACCCACTGCCGGTTCGCGTCGGTGATCCCCAGGTCGGCCTGGGCCTGCGGCAGTGCGATGTTCACGATCGTGGCGTCCAGGACGACCATCAGCTGTGAGACCGCGATGACCGCCAGCGCGATCCAGCGCCGCGGGTGCGGTGCGCCTGTCGACGTCCCGGCGTTGGGCGCGCCGGGCGCGGTCGAGGTGGTTCCGGGCATGGTGAAGCCTTCCGTGTTGCGAATATCGGTGAATCAGGCCGGCGACGGACGGTCGTGCTGATAGCGGAGTACCGGGATCAGCACCTCGTCGACGACCTGGGTGAGGAACGCGTCATCGGCGGGTAGGCCGTGCGCGACGATGCGGGACATGGTGAGCGCGGGCGCCAGATCGTGGAACAGCTCCCGCTCGCCGGCCTCCGGCGGGATCTCCCTGCGGGCGGCGGCCCGGACCAGGATGGCGGTGCTGGCCACCCGCCCGGCCGGCAGCACCTGGTGACGCACCAGCCGTTCCAGCTCGGGGTTGGTCCGCATGGCGAAGGTCAACGCCTGCATGAGGTCGCAGTCGGCCGTGCAGATCGCGGCCGTGGCCCGCAGCAACTCGATCAGGTCGCCACGGAGGGAGCCGGTGTCGGGCGGGTTGTGCACACCCACCTGCCGGTCGCGCAGGGCGGCGACGACCAGCTCGGCCTTGCCGTCCCAGCGTCGGTAGATGGTGGCCTTGCTGACGTGGGCGCGGGCGGCGACGGCGTCGATGGTCATCCGGTCGAAGCCGACCTCGCGCAGGGTGTCGATGACGACGGTGAACAGGTCGCTGTCGGTGCAGCGCGGAGCCCGGGCTGCCGGCACCCCGGCACCCGCGCCCACCTGCTGACCACCCAGCATCCCGACCCCCTGCGAAACGATGTCGTACTGACCCTAGTTCGCGGTTGGCTGATAGTGCAGGCTTTCGTGAGTTGCCTCGCACCCAGCCGACAAAACGATTGCGTTTCCACCGGGAGTCCGGCGGGTGAACGGGCTCAGCCGCCGGGGGCGAGGACCACCGGCACGGCCATGGTGTTGATCCGCGCGCCGTTCTCGGCGGACACCTCGTACACCTCGACAGTGCCCTTCTGTTCGCGGACCGTGCGCCAGCCGACCAGGACCCGGTAGCCACCCCGGCAGCCGCTGCCGCAACTGGCGGTGCCGAAACCGGTGGCCACCTCCCGGCCGGCGGCGTCCAGCACCCGGACGCTCACCGTGGCCTCGAACACGGTGGCAGTGCCGGTGACGACGAGCGGGGCGGAGACGCGCTCGCCGGGGATCGGGCCGGTGACCACGATCGGTGGCAGCAGGTCGGCGTAGTCCCCCCGGTCGACCGGGGCCGCGCCGTCGAGGCGGACCTGACGCACGCTGGGGAACTGGGTGAGCGTCCACACCACCTGCGCCTCGCGCAGCCGCCGGGTGGCCGGGTCGCCGGCGGACGGCACCCCCAGCGTCGCCACGCCGTCGGCGATGCGGGTGACCTCGACGCCGGCCGGAAGCAGGGTGATCATCCCGGTGGCGGCCTCGGCCGGGCTCGGCCCGGCGGCCAGTTCGGTCAGCGCCAGCCGGGACGTCGCGACAGTGGCCGGCCGGGTGCGCCGGGTCGGCACGAGCAGCCCGGCGCGGACGTACCACAGCTCGATGGTCACCGGGTCCGCCCGGCGCGTGCCGGTGGACGCCGCCGTCGACGGAGCCGGCGCCCGGCTCATGGGTGGTGGCGTCGGCTCCGCGACCCGGGTCGGGGTGGGTTCCGGGCGGTCGGTGGGTGCGACGCTCGGCGGCGGCGCGGTGGGCGCCGGGCCGAGGTCACCGGAGCGGGGAGTGCCGCAGCCGCTGAGCAGGAGCGCCGTGACCAGCGCCGATGCGCCAAGTCCGACCGCGCCGCAGCCGGTCATCCCACACCGCCCGGCGTGCCGGCGGTACGCCCAACCGGACCCGGCTGGGCGCGGTCGTCCGGGTGCGGCACGTCACCGTGCGGGCCGGCGGGACCGACAGCGGGCAACTCCAGCTGGAACCGGGTGCCCTCGCCCGGTTCGCTGCGCACGCTCAGCACGCCGCCGAGCAGCTCGGCGTGCTCCCGGGCGATGGCCAGCCCGAGCCCACTGCCCGGCGCGGAGCGGGACGGATCGACCTGGTGGAACCGGTCGAACACGCGGGGCAGGTGCTCGGCCGGGATGCCCGGCCCCTCGTCGGTGACCTCGAAGACGACCAGGGGACCCGCGCCCGCCACGCTGGCCGTGATCTCGCCACCGCCGTGCTCGACCGCGTTGGCGACCAGGTTGGCCAGCACGCGCTCCAGCCGACGCCTGTCGGTGCGCGCCACGACCGGATCACCGGTGACCCGCACCCGCGGCGACCAGCCGCGCGCCGCGACGATGCCGTGCAGCAGCGCCAACGCGTCGACCGGCCCGACGGCCAACTGCTCCCGCCCGGCGTCCAGCCGGGAGATCTCCATCAGATCCTCGACCAACCGGCGCAGCCGGACCACGTCGCCGACCAGCAGCCGGGCCGCCGGCCGGGCGTCGTCGGGCAACTGGTCGAGGTGCTCGCGCAGCAGCGACGCCGCGGCCACCAACGCGGTCACCGGGGTACGAAGCTCGTGCGCGACGTCGGCGGTGAACCGCCGCTCGCGGGCCTGCGCGGCCGACAGCGCCGCGATCTTCGACTCCAGTGCCTCGGCCATCTCGTTGAAGGTCGCCGCCCAGACGCTGAACTCGTCGCGCCCGCGTACCGGCAGGCGGGTGGCGAGCAGGCCCTCGGTGAGTGCCCGGGCGGCCCGGCTGGCCCGGCCCACCGGCTCCAACGTGCGGCGGGCCAACGCGTGACCCACCGCGGCGGCGAGCAGCACCACGAGCACCCAGCCGGCCACCAGCGCGGTGCGTAGCTGCCCCAGGTCGGTGGCGACGTCGTCCTCCACGGTGAGGACGTACAGCTCGGCGGTCGAGCCGGGAATGCGCCCGCCGATCACCAGCAGCCGAGGACGCTCCCTCGGTGCGGAGCGCTGATAGCCGAGCCGCCCGTCCGCGACGACGGCCCGCAACCGGGTGCCCAGCACCGGGGCGTACGCGGGGTGGGAGGCGCGGGTCGGGCCGTCGACGAGCAGCACGTGCCGACCGCTGGCCTCGAAGCTGGTGAGCAGTTCGGTGCTGCGCTGCTCGGTCAGCGGCAGGAACTGCCCAGCGAGAACGAGTTGGTAGCGGGCGTCGGCGGCGGCCTCGTGCAGGGACGCGTCCAACCAGGACTGCCGCAGCAGCAGCCCGGTCCCGCCGGCGAGCAGCCCGGCCGAGACGCCGGCGACCAGGACGAACGCGATCGTCAGCCGGCGCCGCAGGCGGCCGGGGAACACCGCGCGTCCGGCCATCGCCGACCCCCCGTCAGCCCGTCGACAGTTTGTAGCCGGCGCCGCGTACGGTCCGGATCAGCCGTGGCTGCGCCGGGTCGTCCTCGACCTTCGCGCGTAACCGCTGCACCGCCACGTCGACCAGTCGGGAGTCGCCGAGGAAGTCGTGGTTCCAGACCAGGTCCAGCAGCAGCTCCCGGGTGAAGACCTGACCGGGCCGGCGGGCCAGCTCCAGCAGTAGGCGGAACTCGGTGGCGGTGAGCGCCACCTCTTGGCCGTTCCGGCGGACCACGAAGCCGCCCGGGTCGATCTCCAGGTCGCCGACCTCGATGACGGTCGAGGGGGTTGGCACGCTCACCCGGCGCAGCACCGAGCGAACCCGGGCCACCAGCTCGGGCAGGTCGAAGGGCTTGCGCAGATAGTCGTCCGCGCCGCACTCCAGCCCGACCACCACGTCGATGGTGTCGGTGCGCGCGGTCAGCATCAGGATCGGCACCTGGCTGGTCCGCCGGATCTCCCGGCAGACCTCCAGCCCGTCCAGACCCGGCAGCATGATGTCGAGCACGATGAGGTCGACCGGGTGGGCGCGGAACGCGGCCAGGGCCTGCCGCCCGTCGACTGCGGTGTCGACCCGGAAACCGGCGCGGCGCAGACCGAGGGCGGTGACCTCCCGGATCGAGAAGTCGTCCTCGACCACCAACACGCGGCCCTCCATCACCCGAGGGTAGACCCGGCGCCACAGTGCGTAGTCCTGGCAAAACGGTCGACATCGGCGGCCGGCTGGCCCCCTCCCGGCACTGTCCGACCGCTACGGTCAGGTGCTTCGGACCCCTGAACCAGCTCACACGAAAGGGCACGACGTGAAACGTCATGGCTGCGTGATCCGACTCCGCCCCGAGCAGCGGGAGACCTACCTGCGGTTGCACGCCGCCGTCTGGCCGAGCGTGGAGAAGACGCTGCGCGAGGCGAACTTCCGCAACTACACCATCTTCCTCCACGACGATCTGCTCTTCGGCTACTACGAGTACGTGGGCGACGACTACGAGGCCGACCTGGGGCTGATCGCGGCGGACCCGCAGACGCAGGAGTGGTGGAAGCTGACCGACCCGTGTCAGGAGTCGATCGCCGAGCCCGGATCGGGGGACTGGTGGGCTCCGATGCGGGAGGTCTGGCACCTCACCGACGAGGCGGTCGGGCAGGCACCCGACCTGACCCGGCAGGGCTCCGGCAGCTAGCTGAGACGGATGGTCGGGGCCGGCCGGTCCCGGCCATCCGTGTCGACCGGCGCCAGGCAATCCCGAGGACGTTCGTACGCCCCAGCGGGGGGTGACAACTCAGCTTCCGCATTGAAGACTAGCTTCATTCCGTCATGTCAATTCGTCAATTTATTGCGGAGGAAGCGTGCTCACGAGAAGGAACCTGCTGGTCGCCGCCGGTGCGGCGGTGGTCGGCGCCGTACCGCTGGCTGGCCCGGCCACGGCCGCGTTGCCGCAGCTGGACATGGAGGCGCTGATCAAGGCGGCGCAGATCGACCCGCGTCGGCCGGACACCGCCCTGACCGAGGGGGCCAAGGACAGCGTCCTGCTGGTGGAGCGCGCACTTCAGGCGAGAGGGCTGCTCTCGTCGGCGTACGTCGACGGGCATTTCGGCACCAGCACTATCGCCGCGTACGCCGCGTACCAGCGGTCGCTGGGCTACACCGGTCTCGACGCGACAGGTCTGCCCGGTCCGTCGTCGCTGCGGTCGCTCGGCGAGGGCCGTTACGCAGTGGTCAGGGCGATCTCGCCCGGCAGCGTGGTGACAGTGCGCGGTGTGCAGGTGAACACCCGCACCAGGTCGATGCTGTTCGAGGCCGAACGCCTGCTCGGCCGCCAGCTCGGCATCACGCAGGGCTCGTACAGCAGTGGTGTGGGCGCTTCCGCCGGCACGCACGACGGCGGCGGCGCGCTCGACCTCTCGGTCAGCGGTCTCTCCTCGGCGGTCCGGACGGACGTGTTGCGTCGACTGCGCACCGTGGGCTTTGCCGCGTGGCTGCGGACCCCGGCCCAGGGGGACTGGGGCTACCACATCCACGCCATCGCGCTCTCCGACACCGATCAGTCGACCGGTGCGCAGAACCAGGCCGGCGACTATTACCTCGGTCGTAACGGCCTGGCCAACCGGGGCGTCGATGACGGACCGGCGGTCAGCCCGAAGCGGACCTGGGAGGAATATCAGCGCACGCTCTGAGGCCTGGTGATGCCAACGCCGAGCCCGAGGACACGGGCTGGTGGAACGACGGCAGGGCCGACGGATGCCGCGGTGACCGCCTACGTGACCTACTGACGACCCACCCAGCGGCACCGCACGCCGAGCGGCGTGCGGTGCCGCGGCCGGTCGAGCTGCGAGAATCGGTGGTCGGGCTCGTCCGCTATGTCCCGAGACTCCGAAGTCAGAATTCGTCGACAAAAATTCTGGGCGTGCTGTCGATTGGGATCGGTTCAGTTCGTAGCCCTGGTGAGAGCCCGGCATCGCAACGGGCCGCACACCCACTGGAGGGCACGATGACCGCCACTGCGAACACGACCCGCGCCACCACGTCGAACGTCGGTGCGCTGATCCGGACCGGTGTCGCCGCCACGGTCGCGGCGAGCATCGCCACCATGGCCGTCGCCGCCGTCGGACACCTGGCCGGGATCAGCCTCGAGCTGGGCGGCGCCCCGATCCCTGTGACGGGGTTCGGCGTGCTGACCGCCGTCTTCTCGCTGATCGGTGTGATCATCGCCGCCTCGCTGGCGCGTTTCGCCAGGCGCCCCCGGCTCACGTTCGTCCGCACGACAGTGGTCCTGACGGTCCTGTCCCTGGTGCCGGACGTGATCGCCGACGCCGGGGCGGCCACCAAGGCGCTGCTGATGCTCACCCACCTCGTCGCGGCCGCGATCGTGATCCCCGCCGTCGCGCGCCGCCTGGCCGCCTGACCTGTTCCCGTCCCACCGAGCTACCGGAGGATCGTCATGAAGCAGTACCTGCTGTCCGTGCACTTCGTCGAGGGCGCACCGACGCCGTCCGACGAGGAGACGCAGACCATGTTCAGGGAGACCGGCCGGATCAACGACGACATGCAGGCCGCGGGCGCCTGGGTCTTCGGCGGGGGACTCACCTCGCCGGACAGCGCCACCGTCGTCCGGGTCGAGAACGGCACCACCGCCATGAGCGACGGGCCGTTCGCCGAGACGAAGGAGCACATCGCCGGGTTCTGGGTCATCAGGTGCGCGGACCTGGACGCGGCGCTGGCCTGGGCCGAGAGGTGTGCGGCGGCCTGCGGCCCGATCGAGGTGCGCCCCTTCGACGACCTGTCCCAGGCCTGACCGGCAGCCGGTCTCCCGACATGGACCTGGCGAGCATCTACCGCGCGGAGTACGGCCGCTGCGTCGCCACCCTGGCCCGCCTCCTCGGTGACATCAACCTCGCCGAGGAGGCCGTCCAGGACGCCTTCACCACGGCGCTGCAGAAGTGGCAGACCCTGCCGCCGAACCCGGGGGCCTGGATCGTGACCACGGCACGCAACCGTGCCGTCGACCGTCTTCGCCGAGAGTCGACCCGCGAGGCCCGGCACGCCCAGGCCCTGCTGCTGTATCACCAGGATGAGCCCTCGGAGGTGGGACCGGTGCGGGACGACCAGCTGCGACTCATCTTCACCTGCTGTCACCCGGCGCTGGCTCCGGAGGCGAGGACGGCTCTCACCCTGCGCCTGCTGGGCGGCCTCGAAGTACCGGAGATCGCCCGTGCCTACCTGGTCCAGGAGGCGACCGTCGCCCAGCGGATCGTGCGCGCCAAGAAGAAGATCCGCGACGCCGCCATCCCGTACCGGGTGCCGGCCGAACATGAGCTGCCGGACCGGCTGCCGCCCGTCCTCGCGGTGCTCTACCTGATGTTCAACGAGGGCTACGCGTCCACCGCCGGTCCGTTGATCAGAACGGACCTGTGCGCCGAGGCGATCCGGCTGGCCCGCGAACTCGCCGCGTTGATGCCCGACGAGCCCGAGGTCCTGGGCCTGCTCGCCCTGCTGCTGCTGACCGAGGCGCGCCGCCCGGCCCGGCTCGGCCCGACCGGCGACCTGGTGCTGCTGGCCGACCAGGACCGGTCACTGTGGAACCGACCGCTCATCGCAGAGGGCCATGACCTGGTCCGCAGATGCCTGCGCCGCAACCGGCCCGGCCCGTACCAGATCCAGGCCGCGATCAGCGCGGTGCACACCGACGGCGCCGCCACCGACTGGCCGCAGGTCCTGGCGCTGTACGACCAGCTCCTCGCTCTCGCGCCAACCCCGGTCGTGGCGCTCAACCGTGCGGTCGCCGTCGCCGAGGTGCACGGACCGGCGGTGGCCCTCGCCGCGTTGGAGGGCATCGACCTCCCGGGCTATCACCGGCTGCCCGCCACCCGGGCCGAACTGCTCGCCCGGCTCGGACGCAACGACGAGGCACGAGCCGCCTACGACCAGGCCGCGGCACTGGCCACCAACGAGACCGAGCGGGCCTACCTGCAGACCCGTCGTACCGAGCTCACCCGTGAACGGAGAACATCATGACCGCTACCTACACCATCGACGTCTTTTCCAGCCTCGACGGCTTCGGAACCACCAGCGGCAACTGGGGCGGCTACTGGGGAAAGCAGGGCCCCGAACTGCTCGCGCACCGCCTGTCCGTGTACAGCGCGGAGCAGCGCATGCTCTTCGGGGCCAACACGTACCGGGTTTTCGCGCAGATGCTGGCCGCGAGCACCGAGGAGTCCGATGTCCGCGACGCCTGGGTGACGCAGATGAGGAACCTCCCGGCGACCGTGGTGTCGAACACGCTGGAAGGCCCCCTCGACTGGCCGGACGCGACCGTCGTGCGCGGTGACGCGGTCGACGTCGTCGCCCGGCTCAAGGAGGAGTCCGCCGTGCCCCTGCGATCGCACGGCAGCCTGTCGTTGAACCGGGCGCTGATGGCCGCCGGGCTGGTCGATTTCGTCCAGGTGACGCTCTTCCCGGTGATCACCGGACAGACCGGCACCGAGCCGATCTTTCAGGGAGCGGCCGACTTCGACCTGGAGTTGATCGAAAGCCGGACCCTCGACGGTCGTACCCAGGAGCTCGTCTATCGGCCCACCCTGCACGCCTGAGTCACTGTTCGTCAGCGACCTGGATGATCGTCTTGCCCGGTGCGCGCTGGTGACGGGCGAACGCCGAGGCCGTTTCGTGCAGCGGCCGGACGCCGCCGACGATGGGTTTGAGCCGTCCGCTCCGCAGACGATGGGCAAGGTCGATCAGCCGGGCGCGATCAGGCTCGACGACGAAGAAGACGGCTCGCCCGTCCTTCGGCGCAACGGTGGGCGGCGCGGCGATGGTGACGACGGTGCCGCCCGGGCGTACCAGGTCGGTCGATCGCTGGAGGATGTCGCCGCCGATGACGTCGAGCACCACGTCCACCTCACCGACCTGGTGCAGGTCGTCGGCGGCCAGGTCGACGAAGGTCTGCGCGCCGAGAGCGAGCGCGACGTCACGGTCGTCGGCTCGGCCGGTGCCGATCACGTGGGCGCCCACCTCCCGGGCGAGTTGAACGGCGATCGAGCCGACGCCGCCTGCGGCACCGTGAATCAGGACGGTCTGGCCCGGCGCGAGGTGGGCGTGGTCGAACAGTGCCTGCCATGCGGTCAGTCCGGAGATGGGCAGCGCCGCGGCCACGGCGTGGTCGATGTCGGCCGCGAGCGGAGCGAGATTGCGAGCCTCCACCGCGGTGTACTCGGCCAGGGATCCGTTGCGCGCCCAGTCGGTCAGCCCGAACACCCGCTGGCCCACGGTGAGCCCGGTGGTTCCGTAACCGAGTTCGACCACGACTCCGGACAGCTCGTGCCCGGGGATGGTGGGTGTCCGGTCGTGGCCGGCGCGATCGGTCCACGTCGCCGGCCAGTCGAGTTCGCCGGGGGTGAAACCAGCGGCGTGGACGCGCACGATGACGTCGTTCTCCGCGGCATGGGGGTACGGCATGTCGGTCAGGGTGAGCCCGCCGACACCCGCGTCACGGTCGCTTACGGTGATCGCTCGCATGGGCGTCCAATCAACTCGGCCAGGGCGAACCGACGATGCGTTCGACAGTCGTCACGCGCTGGAAGCCGGGAATGAAGTGTTCGAGGATGTCGGAGTTCACGGTGCCGTTCGTGGTCTCCGGGCGGTTCTTCAGCCCGTCGACGTGGGCGCGCAGGAACTCGTTCTTGAAGTCCCCTCGCGGGTGGGCGGCGAGGATGTCGCCCAGTTGATCGTGTTCCAGCCCGTCCAGACCGAGGCCGAGCACGTCGGTCAGGACGCCGAGGTACGTGGTGGCGATCTCCGGGCCCATCCGGTCGGGGATGCCCGGCGAGGTGTGCAGCGCGATCGCCGTCCACACGGTCTCGGCGGCGGCAGTGGAGAAGCCCCGGCCGAGAAGGAACGCGCGCGCGTGGTCGGCGCCGTCGATCTCGAAGCGCTGCTCGACGTCGGAGAACGGGGTCAGGAGGCCGGTGTCGTGAAACATGGCCGCCAGGTAGAGCAGCTCCGGGTCCGGTTTCACGCCAAGTCTGTGAGCGTGAATCAGACCGAAGAGGAAAACCCGCCGGGAGTGGTGGTAAATGACCGGTCTGGTCGTTTCCTGGATGTGCCTGGTCGCTGCGGCTACCGCCCCCGTCTCAGGAATCTCCAACCCCCCGATGACCTCTGACATGTCCTCCGACCTTTCCGGCAGTGTGCGGACGTGCTGACGTCCTCCATGCTGCCCACCGATCGTCGTACGCCGCCGCCCTTGTCCGGCCAGGAATCCCTCATATCCGGACACGGTTCATGGTCGGTAACGGCGTGCTACCAATGAGCACATGCACACCGGTCCGCATCGCGTCGCGGTCTTCGTCTACGACGGGGTGACGTTGTTGGATGTCGCCGGTCCGGCCGAGGTGTTCAAGGAGGCGAACCGCTTCGGCGCCGACTACCGGATCGTGCTGTTGTCGCCGACCGGGGCGGATGTCACGTCAAGTCTCGGGGTTCGGATGGCGGTTGACGGTGCCGTTTCTGCCGAGCCCACCTTCGACACGCTCCTGGTGGCCGGGTCCGACCACTATCCGCGCACCCAGGTGCCCGCGGACCTGGCCGACGCCGTACGCCTACCGGTGGCGGTCGCGGGAAGGGTCGCCTCGATCTGCACCGGGGCGTTCGTGCTCGCCGCCGCTGGCGTCCTCGACGGGAAGCGTGCGACCACGCACTGGCAGGTCGCGCACGAGCTCGCCGCCCGGTATCCAGCGTGCCGCGTCGAGCCGGACGCAATCTACGTTCGCGACGGCACCACGTACACCTCGGCAGGGGTGACGGCCGGTATCGACCTGGCGCTCGCGCTGGTCGAGGAGGACCACGGGCCCGACCTGGCGCGCGACGTCGCACGCGCCCTGGTGGTGTACATGCAGCGTGCGGGCGGCCAGTCCCAGTTCTCCGCGCCTCTGCAGGGACCGCCGCCCCGCTCGGCGGCGCTGCGGACGATCACCGACGTGGTGACGGCGAACCCCCGTGGGGAGCACTCGCTCACCGAACTCGCCAGACACCTCAACGTGAGCACCCGGCAGCTCACCCGGCTCTTCCACGACGAGTTGTCCACCACGCCGGCCCGCTACGTGGAGAACATCCGCTTCGACATGGCGAGGGCGCTGCTCGATCAGGGCCACACCGCGACGCAGGCCGCGACCCTAGCCGGTTTCCCCAGCTACGAGAGCATGCGACGGGTCTTCGCCCGGAAGCTGTCGATCAGCCCGGCCGCCTACCAACGCCGGTTCGCCACGGCGCGCCGCGCCCAGCCGGGTTAGCCTCGCCTGGCCGTCCGCCTCACCTCGGCGGACGGCCAAGCGGACCGGCCGGTTCCGATCACCACTGGTGGGCAACGTCGAGCACCACCCGGCTGTGGGTGCCGGGACCGGCGAGCACGAGCACCCGGAACGGCAACCGCGCCCGTACGCCGACGGCGAAGGTGCTGTAGCCCTCGAAGCTGCCGCCGAACACCACGTCGCGCAGCGTCGGGTAGCGCAGCAGGTTCCCCACGTGCTCGCCGACCGCGTAGGGCACGGTGCCCAGGTGGTCATCGTCGTACGCCGGGGCCCGCAGCGAGACCCGCAGCAGCGCCCTGCCGGCGGTGTACGGCGACAACGGCAGCCCTTCGCCCTCGGTCCACGTCTCGCCGTAGCCGATCGCGTAACCGTCGACCGGGCCGTTGAACTCGAACACCACCCGGTCGTAGCAGTCGTGCCGGCCGGTCCGTACGTCGATCAGCGGGGCGCCGCTCAGTGCGCCGGCCGCCTTCTCCGCACTACCCCAGGTGATCCCGCAGTACGGCGCTCCGGTAGTGGTGCCCGCGGCGGTGCTGCTGCCGGCGCTGGCGACCAGCCCGGCGAGGACGACCGTCAACGCGGTCAGTGCGCTCCTGATCCTCATGGTGATTTCTCCGTTCGGTACCGGGGTCACGTCGCGGCGGCTCTGCCGGTGACCCTCTGCCGCCACCGTCGTCCTGCCCCGGCACGGGCGCTTCGCCGCGGCGTAACCGCTGGGTAACAGCGTCCACGTCGCCGGTATGACGCTTCCGCTATGCCGAACATCGACCGCCGTCACATTAATATCTACGTGCATCGATGAACTGGTGGCCGACGGCCGCCGGACGACCGCAGGGGAGTACCCGATGTTCCGAGGACAACTGAGACGCGCGGCGCTGGCCATGCTGGTGGCGATCCTGGCGGCGGCCGGGATGCAGCTCGCCACCGGTACGCCGGCCGCCGCCGTCCGGACCGTCTACTACGACGCGAGCCGGACCGGCGAGTTCCGTACCAACTTCGACCAGGCGGCGCAGATCTGGAACAGCCGGGTCAGCAACGTCCGACTCCTGGCCGGCACCCCGGCCAGCATCACCATCTACGTAGACGACGGCTGGCCCCGCGCGCAGCCGACCGGTCTCGGCTCGGGCCGGATCTGGATGGGCCGCACGGCCGTCAACCAGGGCTACGACCGCACCCGCATCGCCACCCACGAAGTCGGCCACATCCTGGGCCTGCCGGACCGACGCACCGGGCTCTGCTCCGACCTGATGTCCGGCAGCAGCGCACCGGTCTCCTGCCGCAACGCGAACCCCAGCGCGGCCGAGGCGAGCCGGGTGAACTCGCTGTTCGCCGGCACCCTGGCCGCACCGGCCAGCACGACGTACACCTGGAACGGCGCCTCGGACATCAGCCCGCTGGTGGTCGGCGGCCGACCGGCCACGGAGAACTACCCCTTCATGGTGTACGTCTCCGGCTGCACCGGCACGCTGATCAAGGGCAACTGGGCGGTCACCGCCAAGCACTGTTCGACGCCGTCCTCGGTGCGGGTGGGCAGCATCAACCGTTCCAGCGGCGGGACCGTGGTGCGGGTGACCCGGGCGGTGAACCACCCGAGCGTCGACGTCAAGCTGCTGCAACTGGCCAGCTCGGTCACGTACGCGCCGGCCCCGATCCCGAGCACCTCGGGCGCGGTCGGCACCGCCACCCGGATCATCGGCTGGGGCCAGACCTGCGCCCCGCGGGGCTGCGGTTCGGCCCCGGCCGTGGCCAACGAACTCGACACGTCCATCGTGGCCGACAGCCGGTGCTCCGGCATCAACGGCCCGTACGAGATCTGCACCAACAACACCAACGGCAACTCCGGCGCCTGCTACGGCGACTCGGGTGGCCCGCAGGTGCGCCGGGTCAGCGGAGTGTGGAACCTGATCGGCGCCACGAGTCGGGCCGGCAACAACAACTCCACCTGCGCCACCGGCCCGTCCATCTACGTCGACCTGCCGTCGATCCGATCGTGGATCTCCACTCAGGTGGGTGGCCTGCCGGTCTGACCATCAGCGACACCGGGGCGGGGGCGAGCGTCAGACGCGTCCCCGCCCCGGTGTGCCGGTGTCACCCACGCGATCCCACGATGCGATACGGTGCGTGGCATATCGGCACATCGGAGGTGGCGTCATGCCTACCGTCGTCGTTCTCGCGCTGACCCTTGCCCTCGCACCCGCGCCGTCCCCGTCGGCCACCTCCAACCCGCTCGGTGACATAGTCGGCGGCGTCGGCCGGATCGTCGACGACCTGCTCGGTGGCGACACGCCCAGTGCCGCTCCGACGCCGAGCGACACCCCCACCGGGGCGACCACGCCGAGTCGGCCACCGGTCGCCGGTCGGCCCAGTCCGGCGGAACCCATCGTGATCCCCGAGCCCGCCCGGTCGGCGGGCGGTGGTGTCCCCGCACCCGCAGCACCCGATCGCCGCACCGCCGGGGAGGGCACCGGCACCCACGAGGTCGCCGTGCCGCCGCGCGACGGCCACACCCCCGCACCGATCGCCCCGCCGGCGCTCGCCAACCCCACCCGCAATGCCTGGCCACCCGCGTCGTACCTGCTGGTCGTGGTGGTCCTCGGGGTGCTGGCGCTGTTGCTCCTGCGCCGCCGGGCCCCGGTTCCTGCCGCCGCCGCGCCCCGGCCGGACCCCGGACCCGTACCGGATTCGGGCCCGGAGCCGGATCCCGGCCCGGTGCCGGACAACGTCAGCCGATTGCCGACCAGCCTCAACGCCATCTACGAGATGGGCCGGCAGGACGAGCGACTCGAACAGGAGCGCCGCCGGCAAACCTGAGGGCACGCCGTCCTCACGATGCCGAGTAGGCGCCCTCACGCCGGGGGATCGCGTCGTCGTACGCCCCGACCGGCCCGCTGTAGCGGGCCTTGCCCTTCGGGTACGGCCAGGCGTTCGCGGTGCAGCCGTGCAGGCCCAGCGTCTGCTGCTGCATCACCGGCGCCGGCCGGCCCCGCCCGGGGCACCGCTCGTGGCCGTACCCGAGTTTGTGCCCCACCTCGTGGTTGACCATGTACTGCCGGTAGGTCTCCACTGTCGCGCCGTAGCCCGGCACCCCCTTGACCCAGCGCGCCACGTTGAGCACCACCCGGCCACCGTTGCGGCAGGAGGTGTAGGCGTCCGGCACGTCCTGGCAGAGGGTGTCGCGGGTGCCGGGGGTCGCCAGGTAGATGGTGAAGTCGGTCGGTTCGCCGGCACCGACCCGGCGCAACCGCCACGCCCCGCCCGCCGTCCACCCGCGTGGGTCGTTCAACGTCGTGGTGATCGCCGTGGCGATGTCCTTCGCCGGCAGGCCCCGGATGTCGCGCTCCACGGCGACCCGGTAGCGCAGCAACCGGCCGGCCGTCGCGCGTTCGGGGGTCGTCTCGCCGGGCGCCACCGACCAGCGGTTACCGCCGGTGGCGGGGTAGCTGACCGGGATGACGGGCGCGGAACTGGGTCGGACCTCGGCGGCCCCGGTCGGCCGACCGACAGGTGTCGCCGGTCCGTTGGGCAGCGGCCCGGCGGCGACCGGGTCGGTGGCGGGTTGCCCGGCGGCGGGCAGGCCGCACCCGGTGAGCAGCGCCACCACCAGCAGCGACGCCATCGAGGCGGGACCCCAGCGGCGGGTAGCCTTCGTCGACATGTCTCTCCCCTCGCGCGTCGCTCGGCGGCGGCGCGGAGGAGAAGACGGGTGACCGTGGCGAAAAGTTGATGTGACACAGGGCTCAACCTTTTGCCGACCTCGCCCGTCTCTAGCTCTGTGGCACGGGGAGGGTTCGCGGTGGCGCGGGGTGACGCGGATTTCGTCGAGTTCGCGCGGGCGGCGTCCGCGCGACTGGTGCACGCCGCGTTCCTGATGACCGGTGACCACCACCAGGCCGAGGACGCCGCGCAGACCGCACTGGTGCGCACCTACGCGTCGTGGTCGCGGATCCACGACGACGACGCCTACGGGTACGCCCGCCGCACGCTGGTCAACCATCTCGTCGACGGGTGGCGGCGGCCGATGCGGGAGTACCCGACCGACGAGGTGCCGGAGCAGCGGCGTGGCGACGTGGCCGACGACGTGACCACCCGGCGCTGGTTGATCACCATCCTCGGTGCGCTCAGCCCCCGGGAGCGCGCCATCGTCGTCCTGCGCTACTACTTCGACCTGCCGGAGGCGCAGGTGGCCCGGGAACTCTCCGTATCCGTCGGCACGGTCAAGAGCACCAGCTCACGAGCGCTGGAGAAGTTGCGCAGCGCCACGCCCCGCACGGCCGATGAGGAGGCGCGTCGATGAGCGAACTGGACCGGCTCCGCCATGCCATGCGGGCGACCGAACGCCCCGACGCCGTGCTCGACCTGGCCACCGTGATGCGCGAGGGACGTCGGCTGCGTACCCGTCGGCGGGTCGCCGGAGCCGGGGCGGCGACGCTCGCGACCGGCCTGGCCGCCGTGGTCGTGGTGGTGGCGGTCGGCGCGTCCGGGCCCGGCGCTCCGGTGCCGACCGAGCACCCACCGCCGGTCGCCGTCGCTCCACCGTCGGTCGGTGTCTCGCCGTGGGCGGAGAAGTCGCTGGGCTCCACGCCGCCGCCGACGGTGGGCCGCGACGAGCCGCCACCTAAGCCGCTGGGGCAGATCGTGGACAGCGGGCTGCGGCACGGCGCCGAGCGTCGGGTCTACTACTTCGTCCCGGTGTCAGTGCCCGGCGAACCCAAGGTGTCCATCGGACTGGCCGCCGGTCGCCAGGCTCCGGACGGCTCGTTGAGCACCGACATCCTGGTCAACGACGTGGAGGGCAGCGACCGCAGCGCCGGATTCCACCAGATCGGCTACGACGAGCGCTTCGCCGCGCCGGTGCCCACCTTCGGTTACTTCGTCGGCCCCGCCAAGCGGATCATCGGCACCGTCGACGGTCGGCAGGTCGACGCCCGAGTGGCGCCATGGAGTGGCGACAAGCAGGTGCTGATCTTCTGGTTCGACCCGGCGCGGCTCACTCCGGGGGAGCGGCTGGACGGCATCATCGCCCGCGACGCCAGCGGTCGCCGACTCTGACGCACCGTCGGCGCTCAGGCCAGTCGACGCTCGATGGTCACCGTCGTCCCCTCGGCGGTGGAGACCAGCCGTACGTCGCCGTAGGCGTTCATCAGCAGCGCGCCGCGCCCCCGGTCCATCGCCGGCCGGCGGTCCCGCCAGGTGCCGAAATCCCGTACCGAGATCCGGACCAGGCCGCCACCCACCTGGACGCGCACCCGCACCTCCGGGCGGCTGGGCCGCTGCGCGTGCTCGACGGCGTTGTTCATGGCCTCGGAGGCGGCGAGCAGGAGATCTTCCAGCACGTCCGGGTCGACGTCCAGCTCGCCCAGTGCGCCCCGGACGTCCCGACGCATCGCGGCGGCGGAGGTGGGCGCGGACGGGTAGGTCCATCCGACGTCCAGGAGGTCGCCCAGCCCGTCCGGGTCGGCCGGCCCCTCCACGACCACGGACGCGTCACGGACGGGTTCGACGACCGGGGTCGGCGGAACGGGGCCGACCGGGGCCGGGGGAGCCGCGGCAGCGACAGTCGTCGGGTCGCCGCCGATCACCGCGGCGGGGGTACGGTCGCGGGCGCGGCGGATGCTGGCCCGGATCCGGGCGATCAACTCGGCCGCGGCGAACGGTTTGACCAGGTAGTCGTCGGCGCCCAGGCTCAGGCCCTCCACGCTGGCCTCTCCGCCGGCGCGGGCGGAGAGCACCAGCACCGGCAGCGTCCGGGTCGTCGGGTCGGCGCGTAGTCGGCGTACCAGGTCGAAGCCGTCCAGCACCGGCATCATCACGTCGGTCAGGACAAGGTCGGGCAGATCACGGCGGATCTCGTCGAGGGCCTGCCGGCCGTCGGTGACCGCCCGTACCCGCCAGCCCTGGCCGGTGAGCAGCCGGGTGAGGTACGCCCGCATGTCGGCGTTGTCGTCGGCGAGCAGGATCCGGGCCCCGGCCAGCTCGTCGGTGGCCGGCCCGGACGCCGGCTCGGGCTCGGTCAGCGCGTCGTCCGGTTCGGTGAGCCAGCCCATCGCCTCCTCGACGGCGGCGCGTGCCGCGTCACCCCGCGCGTCCACCACCGGCCCGGTGACCGCGGTGCGGTGCGCCGCCGACCAGGGCAGCGTCACGGTGAACCTGCTGCCGACGCCCACCTGGCTGGTCACGCGCACGTCGCCGCCCTCCAGCCGGGCCAACTCGTGCACCAGTGCCAGGCCGATGCCCGTGCCCTCGTGACTGCGCGAGCGGGCGCCCCGCACCCGGTGGAAGCGTTCGAAGAGCTTCGGCAGGTCCCGTTCCGCGATGCCGATGCCGGTGTCCGCGACGGTGAGGCGCACCTCCTCGTCGTCGGCGTCGAGGGTGACCCGGATGCGGCCGATGAACGTGTACTTCAGCGCGTTGGAGAGCAGGTTCGTGACGATGCGTTCCCAGTTGACCGGGTCGACCGCGACCGGCCGGGGCAGCGGTGGGCAGCTCACCTCGAGAGTCAGCCCGGCCCGCTCGACGGCGGCCCGGAACACCCCGGCGAGCTCGGCGGTCAGCGCGGCCAGATCCACCACCCGGGCGTCGCTGCGCGCCCGCCCGGCCTCCAGGCTGGAGAAGGTGAGCAGGCTGTTGACCAGCGTCAACAGCCGGGTGGCGTTACGCCAGCCGGTCTCCACCCGCTCCCGCTGCACCGCCGCCAACGGCGCGGTGGCGTCGGTGAGGGCGTCGGTCAGCGGGCCGAGGATCAGGGTCAACGGGGTACGGAACTCGTGGCTGACGTTGGCGAAGAAATCGGTCTTGACCCGGTCCAGTTCCGCCATCGCCTCGATCCGGCGCCGCTCCTCCTCGTACTCCTGAGCGTTGCGCAGCGCCACGGAGATCTGCTGGGCGAGCAGTTGGTGGAAGGAGCGGTACCCCTCGTCCAGCCCTCGGCTGGGGCTGACCCCGGCGAGCAGGACGCCGAGCGGCTGATCCTCGTCGGCGGAGGGCAGCGGCAGCGCCAGCGCGGTGCGGACCGGGTCGTTCCACGGGCCGGCGGGCAGCGGCAGCCGGTCGGCGACGTCGATCACCTGGGTCGCCCGGCCCTCGGCGGCGTCCACCAGCCCCCAGGCGTACGCGGGCGGGCCCGGGTCGGTCAGCTCGACGGCGTCCGGCAGGGCCCGAGCGTGCCCCTGGTCGCCGCCGGTGCAGGCGACCCGGCGCAGCGCCGTGCCGTCGCGCAGGTAGATGGCGGCGAACGGCACGTCCAGGGGGTGGCCGTCGATCACGTCGATCAGCCGAGCGCCGGTGGCGTCCACGTCGACGGTTCGCCCGTCGCCGAGCACGGACAGGTCGCGCAGGAGACGGAGCCGGCGTTCGCCGACCACCTGCTGGGTGACCTCGCTGCACACGGTCAGTACGCCGACGGTGCGGCCGTCGTCGTCACGGGCCGGGGCGTGCGAGACGCTGAAGTACGCCTCCTCGCGGTAGCCGGCCCGCTCCAGCAGCAGTTGCAGCGCGGGGACCCAGCTGGCCACCCCGGTCGCCATGGCCTCCTCGATCAGCGGGGCGAGCACGTGCCAGCCCTCGGCCAGCGTCACCCGTACGTCGTCGCCGAGTGCGGCGGGGTGCTTGTCGCCGATCAGCGCCGAGTACGCGTCGTTGTAGAGCTGGGAGTAGCTCTCGCCCCAGAGCAGCAGCATGGGATAGCGGGAGGAGAGCACCATCCGGACGGCGGCGCGCAGGCTCTGCGGCCATTCGCCGACCGGGCCGAGCGGGGTGTCGGCCCAGTCCAGCTGTGCCATCAACCGCCCGGTGTCGCCGCCGCCGACGAACAGGTCAGTGCTGGGTCGTGTCACGCTCGATCCGACCCCATCGCAAGCCCCCGTTCCGGGCCCGACGACCCCTGCCGCGTTACCTACCCATCCTGACACCTCTACTCACCTGTGCCGACGCCGGTACCCACTGTCGAACCGGCGGCGGTTCGGGACGAACGACCGATGCTCATTAAATAGATATCTGTCAGTGTCTCGGGTATCTCTCTCCAACCCCGAGGAGCCCCCATGAGAGGCAGAACGCTGAGCGCGGGAATCGCGCTCGCCGTGTTCGCCGGGATGACGGTGCCGCTGGCCGCCCAACCGGCGACCGCGTCACCTCCGACCGCCACGACGGTGACCCGGCCGATCGCCGCGTCCGCCGCCGCGTTGGCCGCGCCGGACATCTCCATCACCAACGTCCAGGCGCACCTGACCCAGTTCAACGCCATCGCCACCAGCAACGGTGGCAACCGACGGGCCGGCTCCGCCGGCTACACCGCCTCGCTCAACTACGTCAAGACCAGGCTCCAGTCGGCCGGATACACCGTCAGCGAGCAGTACTGCTCCAGCTGCCGGTACCCCTCGAACAACCTCATCGCCGAGTGGCCCGGCGGCCCGGCCGACCAGGTGGTCATGTTCGGCGCGCACCTGGACGGCGTCTCGGCCGGCCCGGGCATCAACGACAACGCCACCGGCTCGTCGACCCTGCTGGAGAACGCCCTCGTCCTGGCGGCGCAGAACCCGACCATGACCAAACGGGTGCGGTTCGCCTGGTGGACCGACGAGGAGCAGGGGCTCAACGGCTCCCGGTTCTACGTCAACTCGCTCAGCGCCACCCAGCGCGGCTACATCAAGGGTTACTACAACTTCGACATGGTCGGCTCGACCAACGGCGGCTACTTCATCAACCGGGTCACCTCGACCACCGCGGCGCCGCTGAAGGCGTACTGGGACTCGTTGGGCCTGCAACCGGAGGAGAACGTCGAGGGCCAGGGCCGCTCCGACGACTACTACTTCCAGCAGGCCGGGATCCCCACCTCGGGTTACGCCGCCGGCGCCAGCGCCCGCAAGACCAGCGCCCAGGCCGCCAAGTGGGGCGGCACCGCCAACTCCGCGTACGACCCGTGCTACCACCGGTCCTGCGACACCACCGCCAACGTCAGCGCCACAGTGCTGAACCGGGCGGCCGACGGTGTCGCGTACGCGCTGTGGCAGCTCGCCGTGGGCGGCGGCACCCCGACCTGCACCGGCGGCCAGGTGGTCGGAAACGGTGGCTTCGAGAGCGGCACCACGCCGTGGACCGCGTCCTCCGGCGTGATCACCAACGCCAGCGGCCAGCCGGCCCGGACCGGGTCGTACAAGGCGTGGCTCAACGGGTTCGGCACCACCCGCACCGAGAGCCTGTCGCAGTCGGTGACCCTGCCGGCCGGCTGCTCCACGTACACGCTGTCGTTCTGGCTGCACATCGACACCGCCGAGACCACCAGCTCCACGGCGTACGACCGACTCACCGTGCAGGCGGGTTCGACCACGCTGGCGACGTACTCGAATCTCAACGCCGCCACCGGTTACGTGCAGCGCAGCCTCAACGCGGCCGCGTTCGCCGGGCAGACGGTGACGCTGCGGTTCACCGGCACCGAGGACTCGTCGTTGCAGACCACCTTCGTGATCGACGACGTGACGTTGCTGGCGAGCTGACCGCGTACCCGAGAAAGGGCCGCCACCGGTTTCTCCGGTGGCGGCCCGTCGCGTCGTGGGTCAGGGGAGCTGTGGGTAGAGGGCGGCGACGCCGCCGGCCAGCCCGGCCTGCACCTGGCGGCTGAGGTCGTCGGCGAGGATCTCGTACGCGTCGGCCTCGATGCCGTCCACGCCGATGCGGGCGATCGACGCCGGGTCGGACTTCGGGCCGGTGACGTCGGCTGCCATGTCGGTGTCCAGGTAGCCGACGTGCAGGCCGGCGATCCGGACGCCCCGGTCGGCGAGCTGCACGCGCAGCACGTTGGTCATCGCCCACTCGGCGGACTTGGCGACGCTGTAGGCCGGGTGGATCGGGGAGCCGAACCAGGACAGCACGGAGAGCACGTTGAGGACCGTTCCACCGCCGTTGCCGGCGATGACCGGCGCGAACGCCCGGATCGTCGACAGGGTGCCGATGTAGTGGGTCTCCAGCTCCAGCCGGATGAGGTCGAGGTCGCCGTCGAGCAGGTCGGTCCGGGTGTCGATGCCCGCGTTGTTGATCAGCAGGTTCACGCCGCCGGCCAGCTCGGCGGCGGCGGCCACCGAGGCGGGGTCGGTGATGTCGAGGCGGACCGGCGTCACGCCGGGTAGGTCGACGCTGTCGGGGTTGCGGGCGCCGGCGTAGACGGTGGCGCCCCGGGCGAGGAGTTCGGCGGCCAGGTGCCGGCCGAGGCCACGGTTGGCCCCGGTGACGAGGGCGGTGCTTCCAGCGATCTTCATGGCGGTCACGCTATCCGACCTGACTTCTGTGCAGCAAAGTCAGGTATGTCACGGGGGCGATTGGCCGGATCGGGAATACGACCCGGACGCGCCCACACCCCGACCGGTGACGACTCGTATCCTTTCCGCGAACCTCCGCACGAGCCGAGATGGGAGACGGTGTGAGCAACCAGGCCGAAACGTTGGAATTCCAGGCCGAGGCGCGTCAGCTCCTCCAGTTGGTGGTCCACTCGATCTATTCGAACAAGGACGTCTTCCTGCGGGAACTCATCTCGAACGCGTCCGACGCACTGGACAAGCTCCGGCTGGCCACCCTTATCGACAAGGACCTCGTCGCCGACACCGACGACCTGCACGTCGCCCTGGAGATCGACCGCGACGCCCGCACCCTCACCGTGCGCGACAACGGCATCGGGATGACCCGCGACGAGGTCGTCCAGCTGATCGGCACGATCGCCAAGTCGGGCACCGCCGAGCTGCTGCGCCAACTGCGCGAGTCCGCCGACGCCCACGCCAAGCAGGACCTCATCGGCCAGTTCGGCGTCGGCTTCTACGCCGCGTTCATGGTCGCCGACCGGGTCACCCTGCTGACCCGCAAGGCCGGCGAGACCGGCGGCACCCGCTGGGAGTCCACCGGCGAGGGCACCTACTCGATCGAGGCGGTCGACGAGGCGCCGCAGGGCACCACTGTGACGCTGCACCTCAAGCCAGCCGACACCGAGGACAACCTGCACGACTACACCGCCGAGTGGACCGTCCGCGAGATCGTCAAGCGCTACTCGGACTTCATCGCCTGGCCGATCCGGATGAGCGTCGAACGCCCCGGCGCCGACGGGGAGGCCGCCACCCGCGAGGTGCAGACCCTCAACTCGATGAAGGCACTCTGGGCGCGGCCCCGCGACGAGGTCGACGCCGCCGAGTACAACGAGTTCTACAAGCACGTCAGCCACGACTGGGCCGACCCGCTCGAGGTCGTGCACATGAAGGGCGAGGGCACCTTCGAGTACGAGGCGCTGCTCTTCCTGCCCAGCCACGCCCCACTGGACCTGTTCTCCCCGCAGGGCCGCCGTGGCGTCCAGCTCTACGTCAAGCGCGTCTTCATCATGGACGACTGCGAGGCGCTGGTCCCGCCCTACCTGCGCTTCGTCAAGGGCGTGGTCGACGCGCACGACCTGTCGCTGAACATCTCCCGGGAGATCCTCCAGCAGGACCGGCAGATCCAGATCGTCCGCCGACGCCTGGTCAAGAAGGTCCTCGCCACGGTCAAGGACCTCAAGGCCAACCACGCCGAGCGCTACCGCACCTTCTGGACCGAGTTCGGCGCGGTGGTCAAGGAAGGGCTGATCGACGACACCGACAACCGGGACACCCTGCTGGACATCCTGTCGGTGGCCTCCACCAACGACCCGGCCGAGCCCACCGACCTGGCCGGCTACGTGTCGCGGATGAAGGACGGCCAGAGCGACATCTGGTACGCCACCGGCGAGTCCCGAGCCGCCATCGAGAACTCTCCGCACCTGGAGGCGTTCCGGGCCAAGGGGCACGAGGTGCTGCTCCTCACCGACCAGGTCGACGAGGTGTGGGTCGAGCGGGTCGGCACGTACGACGGTCGGCCGCTGCGCTCGATCGCCAAGGGCGAGATCGACCTGGACACCGACGAGGAGAAGCAGCAGGCCGAGGCCGAGCGCGAGCAGCAGCGACAGGAGTTCGCCGGGCTGCTCGACTGGCTGGGGACCACCCTCACCGACAGCGTCCGGGAGGTCCGCCTGTCGTCGCGGCTGACCACCTCACCGGCCTGCGTCGTCGGCGACGCCCACGACCTCACTCCGACCCTGGAGAAGATGTACCGGGCGATGGGGCACGAGATCCCCACGACCAAGCGGATCCTGGAGATCAACCCCGGTCACCCGCTGGTGTCCGGCCTGCGCAAGGCCCACGAGCAGGGCAGCGACACCGCCGCCCTGACCGAGACCGCCGAGCTGCTGTACGGCCTGGCGGTGCTCGCCGAGGGCGGTGAGCTGCCCGACCCGGCCCGCTTCACCCGGACGCTTGCCGACCGGCTGGCCCGCACCCTGTAACTGGCGTACCCCCGGCCGGCGGGCCGCCCGAGCAGCGGGCCCCGCCGGCCGGTCCGTCACCGGCCGGGGATCACCAGACCCGACTCGTAGGCGACCATCACCGCCTGGGCGCGGTCGCGCAGGTGCAGTTTGGTGAACAGGTTGCCGACATGGGTCTTCACCGTGTGCTCGCTGAGGTGGTGGTGGGCGGCGATCTCGGCGTTGGACAGACCGGCCGCGATCAGGCGCAGCACGTCGGTCTCACGGGCGGTCAGGGCGGTCACCGCGGCGACCCGGGCGGGGTCCGGATGGCCGCGCCGGTGCAGCTCGCCGATCACCCGGGCGGTGACGGCGGGAGCGAGCAGCGCGTCCCCGGCGGCGACCACGCGGACCGCGTTCACCAGGTCGGCTCGGGGAGCGTCCTTGAGCAGGAAGCCGCTCGCCCCGGCCCGCAGGGCCGCGTACAGGTAGTCGTCGGTGTCGAACATGGTCAGGGCGAGGACCCGGCTCGGGGTGAGCGCGCAGACCTGGCGGGTCGCGGCGACACCGTCCAGGACGGGCATCCGCATGTCCATCAGGACGACGTCGGGACGGTGTTCGCGGGCGGCCCGCACGGCCGCCGCGCCGTCGGGGGCCTCGGCGACCACCTCGATGTCCGGCTCGGCGCCGAGGATGGTGGCGAACCCCGCCCGGAACAGGTCCTGATCATCGGCGAGCACGACCCGCAGCATCAGAGCACCGCCGCTGCCGACAGCGGCAGGGTAGCGGTCACCGCGAAGCCGTGACCGTCGCAGGCCGGGCCGGTGCGCAGGGTTCCGCCGCAGGCGTGGGCGCGCTCGCGCATGCCGACGATCCCGTACCCGGGCAGGCCCGCGTCGGACGCGCGGCAACCGCGGCCGTCATCGGTGACCGACACGGTCAGCGAGTGCGCCGTGTAGTCCAGTCGGACGCGAACCGATCGTGCCCCGGCATGCCGCACCACGTTGGTCAGGGACTCCTGCACGATCCGGTAGGCGGCCACCCCGACGTCCGGGGGCGGCGCGAGCGGCGGCTCGACGGCAGCTCCGGACGGCGAGACGGTGAGCACGGCATCGAGGCCGGCGGCGCGGACCCGCTCGACGAGGACGGGAAGGTGGTCCAGACCCGGCTGGTCGAGTGGCTGGTCGGCGGGTTCGTGCAGGCTGCCGACCGCGCGGCGGAGCTGGACGACAGCGTCCCTGCCGGTGGCGGCGATCGTGGCGAACGTGGCATCGGCGCGATCCGGCTGGTGGCGGACCAGCAGCGGACCCGCCTCCGCCTGGACGATCATGACGCCGACCGCGTGGGTGAGGATGTCGTGCAGGTCGCGGGCGATCCGGGTGCGTTCGCGCAGCACCGCCGCCGCACGTTCACCGGCGATACGACGATCGCGTTCGGCGAGAGCCGCGGCCTGGGTTCGGCGGGCCCGGGCGCTGGTGCCCAGCGCGTACGCGAAGAGGTAGGCGACCGACAGGTAACGCAGCACCTCCACGTCGGGGCGGGGATAGAGCAGCGAGACCAGCAGGCCGGCGGCGGTGAGCGCGACGCCGAGCAGGCGGATCGGCAGGGAGGCCCGCGCGGCGAACGTGTAGAGGCAGACGAGTGGGCCGACCGGCAGCAGTGGGGGCGCGCCGAGCGAGGCGGAGAGGGTCGTGGCGACGCCCACGAGGAGGGCGACCCGGAGCAGCGCCCGGTCCCGCCACAGCACCGGCACCGACGACGCGACCGCGAGCGGCAGCACCCACCACGCACGTGGCCCACCGACCAGGGCGGGCAGCACTGTCGCGGCGACGGCGGCCGCGGTGACGGCGAGATTGACGTACCGCTTCACGTCGGCAGTATCGTCCGATCCGGTGCGCCGACGCCTCCCTCCACGGGACCAGATCGATCCCGGCTCGCACGGCGATCCGTCCCGGCCGCCCGCGCCACACGCTCGACACATGATGACTGTCCTCGCCACGCTCCTGAGTGGCCTGCTCTGGCTCGGTGGCACCGGGCTGCACCCGATCCCCGCGCTGACCTGGCTCGCCCCGCTCCCGCTGATCCTCGCCTCGACGCGGGTACGCCCGAGGACCGCGCTCTGTGCGACTGCCCTCGCCTGGTCGATCGGGCAGGGCGGCGTGCTCGGCTACTACCTCGGCACCCTGCGACTACCGGTCCCCGCTGTCGCCGGTGTGGTCCTGCTCGGCGTCGTTCTGGCGACCGGCACGATCCTGCTCGCCCGCGTACTACTGCTGCGCGGACGAACCGTCCTCGCCGTCCTGGCGGTGCCCTCGCTCTGGGTGCTGGGGGAGTACGCCGCGTCCCGCCTGCTGCCGCACGGCACCTGGTGGAGCCTCGCCTACACCCAGGCCGACGTCCGCCCGGTCATCCAGCTGACCGCGCTCACCGGAGTCTGGGGCGTCACCTACCTGCTGCTCGCCGTCCCGATCGCCCTCGCCGCCCTGCGCGCAAGCCCACGCCCCGCGCTCACCTGCCTGCTCGTCCTCCTGCTCGGCACCGGCGGATGGTCGGCCTGGTCACTGGGCCGTTCCCCCGACCCGGCCGAGCCGCTGACCATCGGCCTGGTGGCCCTGCGCCAGCCCGAGGACGGGCTCCCGATCGACGAGCCGCCCGGCCGTGACCTGCTCGCGCGCTACGCCGCGCGGGTCGAGGGTCTGGTCGCCCGTGGGGCACGGATCGTCGTCCTGCCGGAGAAGGTGTTCGCCGTGACGGACACGACGATGCCCGTGCTCGCGGCCGCGCTCCGGCAGACCGAGGCTCAGGTCGTCGTCGGCGCGGTGCGGCAACGGGCCGGTAGGGCGAGCAACGTCGCGCTGGTGCTCAAACCGGGTGGGACCGTCGCGACGTACGAGAAACAGCATCTCATCCCGGGCCTGGAAGACTGGCTGACGCCGGGTGACGGCGAGGTGCTCGTGGACGGGCGGTTCGGCGTCGCGATCTGCAAGGACCTCGACTATCCCGGCCTGGTCCGGCGGTATCGGGCGCGAGGCGTCTCGGTGCTGCTCGTCCCCGCCCTTGACTTCACCTCCGATGGCTGGCTGCACGGTCGGATGGCACTGGTCCGGGGAGTGGAGAACGGGCTCGTCGTGGTCCGGGCCGCGGCGTTCGGCCGGCTGACGGTCACCGACCCCGGCGGCAGGATGCTGGGTGAGGCCACCGCCGGTGACGCGGAGATGCTGGTGGCCGCTCCGACGTCGGGCTGGGGCACTGTCTATTCGCGTACCGGAGACTGGTTTGCGCTGTTGTCCGTGGCCCTGTTGGTCCTGGCCGTGGGTGCGGCGGCGCGGTGGTGGCCGGTGGCCTGGCTCCGCCACGACAGCTGAACGCTCGGCCGGACAACCGGCCGAGCGTTCGCCTGTGCGGTGCGGATCAGCGCAGGGGTTGGTGGCCCGTCACGCCGCGGAGGCGGCCTTCGACCCTCGGTGCGACGCCACCGGTCCGGCGTTCCAGCCCCAGCGGGGGGCCGGTACCGCCGCGTCGCGGCTCCCGTCCGTGTCGACGTCGTCGCCGTCGGTCCCGTCGACGGTCAGCTCGACCGAGGCGGGTGTGCTGCGGGCCAGCCGCAGCGAGTGCTCGGCACCGGTGCGGGCCGCGCACGGCCAGGACTGCCCGGCACACTGGAGGTTGCGGCACTGGCCTTCGTCGTCCGGCTCGTGTGCGCTCAGCACGTCGATCGCCAACTGCCACAGCAGCGGGTCGGTCACGTCGTGCGGACGCTCGGCGGTGCGACTCGGTCGGTTGCTGGTGTCGTCGGACATGGTGGGCCCCCCTCGTCAGGCTGTACCCCCCAAGGGTCACCCGTCAGCCGCCGGCTAAACCGCCGACCTGCTGTGATGTGTCTCTGATCGCAGCTCGACCGTGGACGCCGCACGCTTATCGGTCAGTCCGGCAGAAGTGGCATCTCCACGCCCGGCTCCCGGCCGAGCAGTATCGCCCGGGTGAGCGCCGCTGATCCGAACCGGTCGCGGACCGCGTCGACCGCAGCGTCCAGATGGGACCCTGGGTCCGGCTGGAACGGCAGTTCAGGCTGGACCGGGTTGTCGTCGAGGTTGGCCACTGAGACACCGATCAGGGTGATGCCACGGCGATCGATCTCGGGCAGCGCCGCGCGTAGCAGCGCACGCGCGGCGGCGAGCAGTGGCGTCGTGTCCGCCGTCGCCTTACCCACCGTGTGCGAGCGGGTCGCCCGGGTGTAGTCGCCGAAGCGCAGCCGCAACACCACGGTGCGGCCGGACCGCCCGGCCGTCCGCATCCGCCGGCTGACCCGGTCGACGAGACCGGCGAGGATGGCGTCCAGTTCCGTCGAGGCGTGCGGGCTGCGACTCAGCGCGTGCTGCGCGCCCATCGAACCGCGCCGCCGCCCCACCTGCACGGCCCGGGGGTCGCGATTGTGCGCCAGCGCGTGCAGGTGCCGGCCGGCGCCCGCACCGAGCAGCGACACCAGCGCCGCCTCACCGAGGCGGGCCACCTCCCCGACGGTACGGATCCGGCGTTCGCGCAGTCTGGCGGCCGTGACCGGGCCGACGCCCCAGAGCCGTTCCACCGGCAGCGGGTGCAGGAATGCCAGCTCGGCGTCCGGTGCGACCACCAGCAGGCCGTCCGGTTTCGCCACGCCGCTGGCCACCTTGGCCAGGAACTTCGTGCGGGCCACCCCCACCGTGATCGGTAGGTGGACCCGGTCGCGGACCTCCCGTCGCAGTCGTTCGGCGATCTCGGCCGGTGGCCCGGCCAGCCGCCGCAGACCACCCACGTCGAGGAACGCCTCGTCGATGGAGAGCCCCTCGACCAGCGGTGTGGTCTGCCGGAAGATCTCGAAGACCGCGCGGCTCGCCGCCGTGTACGCCGACATCCGCGGCGGCACGACGATCGCGTCCGGGCAGAGCCTTCGCGCCTGCTGGCCGCCCATCGCGCTGCGGACGCCCCGCGCCTTCGCCTCGTAGCTGGCCGCGAGCACCAC
The DNA here is from genome assembly GCF_900091575.1 of Micromonospora saelicesensis. Lineage (GTDB taxonomy): Bacteria > Actinomycetota > Actinomycetes > Mycobacteriales > Micromonosporaceae > Micromonospora > Micromonospora saelicesensis. The sequence continues at coordinate 52,016 of NZ_FMCR01000007.1, read as the reverse complement.
GCCGCCACCGACGATCACCGGCCGCCCACGCAGGCGCGGATCGTCACGCTGCTCGACCGACGCGTAGAACGCGTCCAGGTCGGCGTGCAGGATGCTGGCGCCGGGCGACACGTACACATGTTCGCATGGCGTCCGGCTGGTGCGGCAGTGAGCTGGGCGAACGCCGATCAGTCGAGGCAGAACTCGTTGCCCTCGGGATCGGCCATGATGAGATGACCGGCGCCCAACGGGGGAGCGGGCTCGTGCCGACTGAGCCGCTTGGCACCATGCGAGACGAGCCGTTCGGCTTCGGCCTCCAGGGCCGCCATCCGTTCGTCACCCTCCAGCCCGGGGGCCGCGCGTACGTCGAGGTGGACGCGGTTCTTCACCTGCTTGTGCTCCGGCACCCGCTGGAAGAACAGCCGTGGCCGCGTGCCCTCGGGGTCGACCACCGCCGACGCGTCGTTGCGGTTCTCCGGCGGCACACCCATCGCCTCCAGCGCCTGGTCCCACGACTCGAAGTCTCCGGGTGGTGCCTGCACCTGGTAACCGAGCGCCTCGGCCCAGAACGTGGCCAACCGCGCCGGGTCGGCGCAGTCGAACGTGATCTGGACGTCGCGGGTCACGGCGGATTCCTGCTTCCTGTTCTGGTCGGTCATGATCCCAGCCTCTCGCGGATAGCGGACAGGGTTGTTCCGCTATCCGTGCAACGATCGACGGGTGACCGTCGAGGCGACCACCGAGCGGGTGCTGCGCCTGCTGGCGCTGCTGCAACGACGACTGTCCTGGACGGCCGCCGAACTCGCCGCCGAGCTGGGGGTCACCGGCCGGTGCGTGCGCCGCGACGTGCAGCGTCTGCGGACGCTGGGCTACCCGGTGCGCGCGGTGTCGGGCGTCGGTGGTGGCTACCAACTCGGTGCGGGCACCCGGCTGCCGCCGTTGCTCCTCGACGACGAGGAGGCGATCGCCACGGCGGTGTCTCTGCGGCTGGCATCCGGGGGCACGATCGCCGGGGCGAGCGAGGCGGCGCTGCGGGCGCTCGCGAAGCTCGACCAGGTGATGCCGTCGCGGCTCCGCGCCGAGGTACGGGCGGTGCACGGCTCCACCGACACCCTCATCGGCCCGGTCGCCGAGATCGACGCGGAGCTGCTGGTGACACTCGCCCGGGCCTGTCGGGACGGGGTACGCGTTCGGTTCCACTATCCCGGCCGGGACGCTGGTGAGCAGGAACGGACGGTCGAGCCGATCCGGATGGTCACGACCGGCCGCCGCTGGTATCTGATGGCCTGGGACGTCGACCGCGCCGACTGGCGGACGTTCCGGCTGGATCGGATGCGGGCTGCGGTGGCGACGACCTGGCGTTTCCCGGAGCGCGAGCACCCGGATCCGGTCGCCTTCGTGCAGCGGGCCGTGACCGGGGCACCGTACCGCTACCTCGCCCGGGTGCGGGTGCATGCCCCACCGGAGCGGCTGCGGGAGGTGGTCCCACCACAGGTGGGGCGGGTCGAGGACGACCGCGACGGATGGTCCGTGCTGGTCGTCGGCGGCGACAACCTGGACTGGCTCGCCGCGCACCTCGCCCGCCTGGATCACGAGATGGAGGTGCTGGAGCCTCCCGAGCTGCGCGAGGCCGCAGGCCGGCTCGCCCGTCGCCTGGCGGTGCTGGCCGGTGCGACGTCGGAGCCCGGCGCGCGGTGACGCAGCGTGTAGTGGCGCAGCGACACCGGGCTGCCGTCGGGAGCGGCCCATGGTGCGGTGCTGGTGCCGACGCACCGCCATCCTGCGCGCTCGTACAGCGCGGCGGCCGCGGTGCCACCGGCGGCCAACTCCAGCACCAGGTCCGTTGCGCGTTTGTCCGCCCACTGGCGGGCCCGGTCCAGCAGCGCGCTGCCCAGCGCCAACCCACGAGCTTTCGGCACCACGAAGAGACGAGCCACCTCGGCCGTCGGCCGGCCGGGCGGCCCGTCCACCTGATCGGGGATCCGATGCACCGCGACGTGTCCGACAACGGCCGCGTCGGCGTCGACGGCGACCCAGGCTCGTGCCGGGTGCGGCTCGCGCAGCCAGCGGTGCGGGTCGGCGGGCCAGTTCAGCGGGTACCCGTCGACCCGGTGAACCTCGGCCAGCGCCGCGACGCAACCGTCCAGGTCGGTGGCGCGCCGCCGACGGACAGCGGGTCGGTTCACAGGTCGTCGAACGGGCCGGCGTAGCGGAACTCGCCCCGGATCGACTCGCGCCACGCGTGCAACGGGCGAGCCATGAAGTACTGCGGTCCCCACGGCTGCGGCGGGGTGACGCCCAGCTCGACGGCCGGCCGGAACCCGAAGCGCGGGTAGTAGTCGGGATGCCCGAGCAGGACGACCAGCGGCTCGTCCCGCGCGTCGGCCGCGCCGAGCACCGCGTGCATCAACGCACTGCCGACCCCGCGTCGCTGCCAGTCGGGCAGCACCCCCAGCGGCCCCAGCCCGAGCGCCACCGGCGCACCCCCCACCCGCCCGCGGGTCGCCACCACGTGCCCCACCACCTGGCCGTCCGAATCGGCCGCCACCAGCGAGTACGCGGGCAGCCAGCCCTCGTCGGCGCGCAGCGCGTCGACAAGGGTCGCCTCGACCGGTACGTCGTCACCGCCGTCGGCCTTGGCGAAGGCTGCCGAGTGCACCGCCCGAATGGCGTCGACGTCGGCGGGTGTCTCGCGTCTGATCAGCACCGCGCCACCATACGGGTGCCCTCGGCAGCGGCTCCACGCGTTATCCCGTCAAAAGCCGGACGACGCGGCGTCCTCGGCCCGCCCCACCCGGAGCGCTGGCGGCGATCGTCAGGATGTCCGCGGGGTGTCGCGGCAGGCCACGCGCCCAGCACCGCACCGCCGAGCAATGCCGGAGCGGCGCGGGCCGGTCGGTCGCTGAGCCGGGGCTGTTGCCGCATCGGCGGCGGCTGGAGGGCATGTCGCGGAAACGGGACATACCTCTGAGTCATAAGTATGACTCAGAGGTATATCGCTCAACGGCGAATATGGCTCCCCGGTCGGAGACCAGCGGGTCAGAGCCCAGGCCCGGTCGGGGAGCAGCGGGTCAGTGGCCGGCGGGTCGGAGGCCGGCGGGGTCGGAGTCCAGGTCCGGGCCGAGGCCGCGGGTCAGAGCCCAGGCCCGGTCGGAGGCCGCGCGGCTCAGCGGTCAGGCCGGAGCCGAGGTCAGGCCCGAGCCCAGGCCGGCAAGGTTCGGACGTTATCTCAGCCGACGGCGGTGGCGGAGGGCGGGGCGCTGCCGCCCTGTGGTGCCTCCGGGACCATCAGCCGGATGATCTCCGCCTGGTCGGCGGGCGAGGGCAGTCCCCATTCCGGTCGGTAGCCGTACACCTGGTGCAGTGGGGTGGAGCCGGTGCGGCCGTCCAGGATCTCCACGGCGTCGGTGCCGATCAGGCCGGGGTGTTCGACGCCGCAGGCCTCGGCAACCTTGGTCAGGTCGCGGCGCAGCGTCCGCAGGTAGTTGGCCGCCCGGACCGACTTCAACGTCGGGTCCAGGCCCCGGGCGAGCCACGTGTTCTGGGTGGCCACGCCGGTGGGGCAGGTGTCGGTGTGGCACTTCTGCGCCTGGATGCAGCCGATCGCCAGCATCGCCTCCCGACCGACGTTGACCAGGTCGCAGCCGAGCGCGAACGCCACGATGGCGTTGTCCGGCAGGCCGAGCTTACCGCCGCCGACGAAGACCACCTGTTCGTGCAGATCGTGCTCGGCGAAGATCTTGTACACCCGGGAGAAGCCCTGTTGGAACGGGAGCGACACCGAGTCGGTGAAGATCAGTGGTGCGGCCCCGGTGCCGCCCTCGCCGCCGTCGATCGTCACGAAGTCCACACCCCGGCCGGTGTCCCGCATCAGGGTGGCCAACTCCTGCCAGAAGCCCAGGTCACCGACCGCCGACTTGATACCGACCGGCAGTCCCGTCTCGGCGGCCAGCAACTCCACCCAGTCGAGCAGACTGTCGCAGTCGGAGAACTCGGCGTGCCGGGACGGGCTGACGCAGTCCTGACCGGCCGGGATGCCCCGGGTAGCGGCGATCTCGGCGGACACCTTCGCCCCGGGCAACAGCCCACCGAGGCTCGGCTTGGCGCCCTGGCTCAGCTTGATCTCCAGCGCCTGCACCGGTGCGCCGGCAACCAGGTCCTTCAGCCGGTCGAGGCTGAACCGGCCGTACTCGTCACGGCAGCCGAAGTACGCGGTGCCGAGTTGGAAGACCAGCTCACCACCGTTGCGGTGGTACGGCGACAGGCCGCCCTCGCCGGTGTTCTGCAGGCAGCCGGCGAGCGCCGCCCCCTTGTTGAGCGCGGTGATGGCGTTTCCGGAGAGCGAGCCGAAGCTCATCCCGGAGATGTTGACGACCGACTCCGGTCGGAACGCCCGGGCGCGTCCCCGTGCCGCGCCGAGCACCTTCGCGCTGGGCAACCGCACGTCGTGCCCGGCGGTCGGTGACGACGGCGGCACGGCACGGCCGAACGTGCGGTGCTTGATGATCGGGTACCCGGGGGTGTACTCGATGTCGTTGTCCGTGCCGAAACCGAAGTAGTTGTTCTCCTGCTTGGCCGACGCGTACACCCAGCGGCGCTGGTCGCGGGTGAACGGCCGCTCCTCGTTGTTGCCGGCCACGATGTACTGCCGTAGCTCCGGCCCGATCGTCTCCAACAGGTAGCGGGCCCGGCCGAGGACCGGAAAGTTGCGCAGCAGCGCGTGGTCGCGCTGGATCAGGTCCCGCGCGGCGAGGGCCGCGACGGCGGCGGCGACAGCGGGTACGGCTCGACGGGCCCAGGTCATGCCCGGGACTCTTTCCGCCCGGGCGGCGGATCAAACCGGTGAGCCGGCTGGTGGCGGTGCGGGTGCGCCCCGCACCGCCACCACGCGCTCAGCGGTGCCGGAACGACTCGCGGACCGATCCGCCGACGACCGTGCACCACGTGCTCGTGCTGAGCTTGCCGTTGCGGGGCAGCCCGTGCAGCGCCTGGAGGTCCTGCACCGCCCTCCGGGTGGCGTGGTCGTACGCCCCGGTGACGGTGACCGCGTACCCCTTGGTGGCGAGGATTTCCTGCACGGCCGTGACCGGCGCTCCGGCGGCGTGCTGGTCCAGCTCCGGCGCCAGCGTCTCCCAGGTCGGCGTGGTGAGTGTGGCGTCCACGTCCACCGCGATGCCGTTGCGGGCCTGCCAGTCCTGCACTGCCGCGACGGTCGCGGCGTCGAACGTGCCGCTGACGGTCACCGGGTAGCCCCGGTGGGCGAGCAGGTGCTGCACCACCCGGACCGAGGGGGAGTTGACGAAACGCCACAGGTCCGGCCAGCGGCGCGCCGGCACGTCTCCGAGCTTGGTGCCCAGGGCGGCGTGCACCCGCCGCCGCAGCTCGGGGAACTGCCGATAGAAGGCAGCGCCCGGGCACTGGGTGGTGCGGAAGTCCCAGTGGCCGAAGATGTCGTGCGCGTGCAGCCCGTACTGCCGGCAGATCGCGACGCAGAGCTTGACCAGCGAGTCGGTCAACGCCTCGGGTGGCGTCTCGGTGACGTAGGTGCCCTCGTTCTCGATGCCGATGGCCCGGCCGTTCTCACCCGGACAGTGCGCCGAGATCATCTGCCGGTCGCCGGCTTCGAGGCGCTCCAGGCTGCCCCGGCGGCCCTCCAGCACGTACCCGCCACGGCTCACCGTGAAGTGCTGGCCGGTGTCCGACCAGCCGTTGCCGTCCATGTGCAGGTCCTGGCAGTCGTGGGCCAGCTTGACCGCCTGCTCGCGGGAGTAGTCGGTGACGTTCGGGAACGCCATGTGGTGCACGATGATCTTGTTGGTGGCGATGGCGCTCACCGACAGCGGATCCTTCGGCGGGCGGGCGGCCCACTCGTCACAGCTGATGATCCAGTCCAGGTCGGTGCCCGGCGCGGCCTGCGCCGCGCCCGGGAAGGCGAGTTCGCTCCCGACGACGGCGACCGTGGCGGCGCCGAGACCGGCCCGCAGCAGCGTCCGGCGATCCACTTCGGAATGGTCGACGTGCATTGCATCTCCTCCTGCGGCCGACGGCGGGGGGATGAAAAGTAGCTCCAGTGGCCGCACGCACTCCGGAGAATATTGCCAAGACTCGTCCGCGCGCTAGAGGTCCGGCAGACCAGGTGATCACTTGTGTTTCCGCGCGTCGGGTCGGGGGTAGGTCCGGGGCTGACCGTTCCGGCTGCCCCATTTAAGGAATGACCAGATGAGTGACAACGTCAGCGACGCGGTGGGCGACGCTCTCCGCTCGGTGATGCTCTTCCTGCCCAAGGCCGTCGCCTTCCTGGCGATCCTGGTGGCCGGATGGCTGATCGCCAAGGCCGTACTGAAGATCGTGGAGAAGGTCCTCGAACGGGTCGGCTTCGACCGCGCCGTCGAACGCGGCGGCATCCGCCGTGCGTTGAGCCGCTCCCGGTACGACGCCAGTGACATCGTCGCGAAGCTCGTCTACTACGCGGTGCTGCTGTTCACCCTTCAGCTCGCCTTCGGCATCTGGGGCCCGAACCCGATCTCCGACCTGCTCGGCGCGGTGATCTCGTGGCTGCCCCGCGCCTTCGTCGCGATCGTCATCGTCGTGGTCGCCGCCGCCATCGCCAACGCGGTCAAGGACATCATCAGTGGCGCGCTCGGCGGCCTGTCGTACGGCCGGGTGCTGGCCACCATCGCCTCGGTGTTCATCCTCGGCCTCGGTGTCATCGCGGCGCTGAACCAGATCGGCGTGGCCACCGCGGTCACCACTCCCGTGCTGATCGCCGTGCTGGCCACGATCGGCGGCATTCTCGTCGTCGGTGTCGGCGGTGGTCTGATCCGTCCGATGCAGAGCCGTTGGGAGTCGTGGCTGACCCGCGCCGAGCAGGAGTCGCAGCTGATCGCCGAGCACGCCCAGGCGTACCGGGCCGGTCGCCGCGACGCCGAGGCCGAGCTGGCCCGCCGGTCGGCCACCACCAGCGGCGCGGAGGCCACCCAGGTGGTGCCCCGGCCGGCCGACGCCGACGCCACCCAGGTGGTGACCCGGCCCACCGATCCGGAGGCCACCCAGGTCGTCCACTTCCCGGTCAGCTCGGACGCCACCCAGGTGGTCGATCGCGGCGCCGTCGACGACGTTACGCCGACGTCGGCCCGGCCCTCCGCGACCGAGGACACGACCCAGGTGGTCAGCGGCTCGGCCGATTCGGACGTCACGCAGGCGGTGGGCACCGGCGCCGACCCCGACGCCACCCAGGTGGTCACGGGCGGCACCGATCGCGCGGTGCCCGGGCAGCGCACCAGCGACGACAGTGAGACCACCACTGTCATTCCGCCGATCGACCGGCGCTGACACCAGCGGTACGGCGGCGGGGCGGGATCGATCTGATCCCGCCCCGCCTCTCGTTGTCCGCCCCGCCTCGCTCACCCGGCACGGTTCGCGCTGCCCGGCACGCCGAAAGCGCTGGCCGCGGCCGCGCCGGTTGTCTAGCATCGCGGGCATGACCTGGCGACATTGATCCAGCAGCGTCGGCCGATCCCGTGGGCCACCACGGGCACCGCACGTCCGGTGTCCGTCTCCACTCCCACGGGAAGGCCCCATGATCCTCATCGCTTCGCGCGTGCCCGAGCCGGCGGTCCGTCGGCTGACGGCGACCCTCTACGGGTACGCGTTCCTCAGTGACCTCGTTCTGCTCTACCCGCTGTACGTGGTGTTCTTCGCCGACACCGGGCTGTCGGTGGGGCAGATCGCGTCGCTCTTCGTCATCTGGTCCGCCGCCGGCATCCTGTTCGAGGTGCCCTCCGGCGCCTGGGCCGACGTGCTGTCCCGCCGGCTGCTGCTGTGCCTCGCCCCGCTGGTGGCCGCCGCCGGTTTCGCGCTCTGGGTGCTGCTGCCGTCGTACCCGGCCTTCGCTGTCGGTTTCCTGCTCTGGGGCGCCGGTGGCGCACTGGTCTCCGGTGCGCTGGAGGCGTTGGTCTGGACCGAGTTGGACCGGCTCGGCGCTGTCGGCCGGTACGCCCGGGTGCTCGGGCGGGCGCGGACGGCGGGCGTGCTGGGCGTGGTGGTCTCCGGAGTGCTCGCCGGCCCGGTGCTCGCCGTCGGCGGGTACCCGGTGGTCGGCGCGGCGAGCGTGCTCGCCTGTCTGCTCGCCACCATCGTGGCCACCCGGTTCCCGGAACACCGCGCGCCCGCCGCCGTACGCGTTCCGGTCGCCGAGCCGGCGCTGACCGCCCGGCCGGTGGGCGCCGCACCGACCCGGCGGGACGAGCCGGACACCGCCCCGCCCGCGAGCCCGGACGACGATGGTGACCTGGGGTGGTGGGACACGCTGCGGGCCGGAGTGTCGCAGGTCCGCACCCGTCCGCCGGTACGGGCGGCCGTGCTGCTGGTGGCCGTGGTCGCCGCCGACTGGGGTGCTCTGGACGAGTACACCCCGCTGCTCGCCCTGGACACCGGCGTCGGGGCGCAGGCCGTACCCCTGCTGCTCCTGCTGCTCTGGGCCGGAGTGACAGTCGGCGGGCTGCTCGCCCCGGCGGGGGAGCGGCTGGGCAGCCGAGGCTACGCCGCGCTGCTGGGGCTGGTCGGCGTCGCGCTGGCCGCAGGTGCCCTGCTCCGGCACCCGGCGGGGTTCGTGCTGCTCGCGGTGGCCTTCGGCGCCGCGCAGTTGGCCACCGTGCTGGCCGACGCGCGGCTCCAGGCCCGGATCACCGGCACCAGCCGCGCCACCGTCACCTCCCTGGCCGGGATGGCCACCGACGTGCTGATCATCGTGACGTACGCCGGCTACGGTCTGGTCGCCACGGCGGCCGGCAACGCGGTGGCGTTCGCGCTCACCGCCGGGGCGTACCTCGTGGTGGCGCTGGTGCTGCTGACCCGCCGGCGCCGGACGGCCGTGCCCGCCGGCGTGGTCGCGGCTGTGCCGGGCCCGGACTGACCGAGGCCCGGCGGCGGCCTCCTCGGGCCGCCGCCGGGCCGCACGGTCAGCGGGCCATGTGCAGGAACGACCACTGGTGGCCGTCGAGGTCCCGGAAGCCGCGCATGTACATCGGCCCGTTGGCCATTCCCGGCCCGAGCGACTCCCCGCCGGCGACAGCCGCCTGGTCGACCAGTTCGTCGACCTGCCCTCGGCTCGACGCCGACAGCCCGACGATGACCTCCCGGCTGGTCGCCGTGTCCGTCGTGGCGACCCCGGTGTACGCCTCGAAGCCCGAGCGGAGGTGCAGCACCAGCCGGGTGGTGTCGGAGATGGTGAGCACCATGCTGTCGCCGTCCGGCTCGGTCTGGTCGCTGGTGAAGCCGATCGCCCGGTAGAACTCGGTCGCGGTGGTCAGGTCGCGCACCGGCAGGTTGATGAATGTCATGGTCATCGGTGGTCTCCGTCCGTTTCGAACAACACCTTCAGCGCGGCGAGCCGGTCCCGCCAGTACGCCTTCAACTCCGCGGCCTGCTCGGCTCCGGCCAGCTTCTCGTGCAGGACGTTGACCCGGGCCTTTGACTCGCCGACAGCGTCGATGCCGACGACGATGCGGGTGGGGCCACCGGCCCAGTCGGCCCGGAAGCTGCGCGGCGCGGTGGCGGTGCGGACGCGCACTTCGACGTCGGGCAGCCAGCGGGCGCGTGCCGTCTCGTCGGCGAACGCCTCGAACAAGCGCAGCGCCGGCACGGCTACCGTCCGGCTCGCGCTGGCCTCGAAGCCACCGCCGCGTCGTTGACCCGGCGCGCGCAGGCCGCGTGCCTGCTCGTACCCGACGGTGATGGTCTGCGCCCACCAGCCCGGCACCTCGTGTTCGGTGACCAGGTGACGGGCGATGCGGGTGTGCGTCCACTCGGTGGCGGACGTGGCGTCGAGCACTGCGAACCACTCGTCCCAGCCGCGGCCGGTCCGGGCGCGGATCAGGTCGTCGGCGATCCGCTCGGTCTGGGCCGCGGCAGCCGTGGCGGTCGGTTCGGTAGGTGCCGGCGGGGACGCGGCGGCGGACGCCGGCTCGGCGGCCCGATTGATCAGGTGCCGGCGGGCGGTGGTGTAGCTCTCGCCGGTCTTCTCCATCCGGGCTCGGACCCGGGCCTTGAACGATCTCTGGGTGGTCATCACATGCTCCCGGTCAACGGCACGGTCACCGGGACTCACGCTCCCGCCGACCCCGCCGAGTGGGGCATGTGGCACCACGTCCCGAGGGCTAAGGCCCCCTTTGCCTCCGCGTTGCCGGCGGCGTGAGCGCCGGGAGGGAGGTGCGGCGCAGGACTACGCCGACGTCATCCTACGCCCAAACCGCCGTCAGGGTTGGTCACCGTCGAGGTAGACCCACCGGCCGTCCTCGCGGACGAACCGGCTGTGTTCGGTCAGCGTGCCGGGCCGGCCCGCGTCCCGGTAGTGGGCGTGGAAGGTCACCGTGCCGGCGGTGTCGAGCAGGCCGCCCCGCTCGGTCTCCACGATCTCCAGTCGGGTCCACCGCTGCCCCGGGTCGAGCTCCAGGGAGGCGGGCCGGGTCGAGGAGTGCCAGCTGCGCAGCAGGTAACCGGAGTCGCCGAGGGCGAAGGCGCTGAACCGGGAGCGCATCAACGCCTCGGCCGTCGCCGGGGCGTCGCCGCCGTGCGCCGGCGCGCAGCAGTCCGCGTACGCCCGGCTGGAGCCGCACGGGCACACCCGTCCCGTCGTCGCGTTCGCCCGCCGACGTCCCGCACCCTTACCCACGTCGCCATCCTGCCGCACGCGCTCTAGTCCAGCGGCACCGGCAGCGGCACCGGCCGCTTGGCCACCCGGTCGTCGCCCGACGACTGGCCGCGCAGGTGCCGGGCGATCCAGGGCAGCAGGTGCCGGCGGGTCCAGGCCAGCTCGGCGCCGAACACCTCGCCGCGGCGCCGGCGGGGTGCCGGCGGCAACGGCTGCGTCCAGGAGTCGTCGAACCCGGGCAGACCCGCCGTATACGCCAGTGCGGCGGCGATGCGCTCGTGCCCGGCGCTGTTGGCGTGCAGCCGGTCGTCGCTCCACAGCCGGGGATCGGAGGAGACCGGGTGGGCGCCCAGGTCGAGGAGGGTGGCGCCGGTCCGTGCGGTGGCGGCCCGCAGCGCCTCGTTGAGCGCCAACATGCGACCACGGAGCGGCCGGGCCAGCGGCATCACGGGTGCCGGATCCGGCATCGTGAAGGTCAGCACGGTGGCCCCCTGCTCGACCAGTGCCTGCTGCATCGCCGCGACATCCCCGGCGACCTGGTCCGCGTCGAAGGAGGGGCGCAGCACGTCGTTCATGCCGGCGACCACGGTGGCCAGGTCGGGGGCCAGGTCGAGGGCGGGCTGGAGCTGCTCGGCCCGGATCAGCGCGGTGGTCCGGCCACGGATGGCCAGGTTCGCGTATTCCAGACCGCCCTGGGCGCGGGCCACCGCCAGGGCGAACCGGTCGGCCCAGCCCCGGTAGCCGCCGACGCCGTCCGGGTCGTCGAGCCCTTCGGTGGTGCTGTCGCCGATCGCCACGTACCGCTGCCACATCACCCGCGCGAGGTTAGCCCTCCGTCAACCCAGGCGGGCCGCCGGTGGGTCGAGAACGACAGTTGACGATCGCTCCTAGACTCGCGACATGACGCGAGCCCCTGCGGTGCCACTGGCCCCGAACGTCTGGCGTATCCCCACGGTGGGCCGCTCGGCCGTCAACTCGTACGCCTTCGTCGACGACGACGGCAGTGTCACGCTGGTCGACTGCGGGCTGGCCAAGGCGCCGGCCCGGATCGTGCGCGGGCTCGCGGCGATGGGGAAGGCGCCGGCGGACGTCACCCGGATCGTGCTCACCCATGCGCACCCCGATCACGCCGGCGGCGCGGCGGAGTTGGCCCGCCGCACCGGCGCCCCGGTCGCGGCGCACGCCGCCGACCTGCCGTACGCGCAGGCGGGTCGCGCGCCGGTCAGCGATCCGACCGTGACCGGCGGGCGGCTCTTCGCCCGGCTCAACAGCGGCCGGTTTCCGGCGGTCGAGGTGGCCCAGCCGCTGGCCGACGGGGACCTGCTCGACGTCGGTGGTGGCCTGCGTGTGGTGCACACCCCCGGGCACTCGCCCGGGCATGTGTCGCTGCTGCACGAGCCGACCCGCCTGCTGATCACCGGGGACGCGTTGTTCAACGTGCTCGGCGTCCGGTGGCCGATCAAGTGGCTGTGCAGCGACTTCCAGATGACCCGGGAGACCGCGCACGTCCTCGGCGAGTTGGATTACGACCTCGCGGCCTTCACCCACGGCCCCGAGCTGACCGACAAACCCCGCGACCGCATCCGCGCCTTCCTCTCCGCGCGCCGCTGAGCAGCCCGTCGGCGGGGCTCACAGCCAGCCGGAGCGGCGGAACAGCCGGTACAGGAACAGGGCCGCTGCCGCCATCAGGGTGAGGGCCCCGGCGTAGCCGTAGCGCCAGGCCAGCTCGGGCATGTGGTTGAAGTTCATGCCGTAGATGCCGGCGATGCCGGTCTGGGTGGCCGCGATGGCCGCCCAGGCGGCGATCTTGCGCATGTCGTTGTTCTGCTCGACGGCGAGCTGCGCCAGTCGCGACTGGACGATCGAGGTGAGCAGATCGTCGTACGCGGCCACCCGATCCACCGCCCGGCTCAGCCGGCCGTCGACGTCGACGAACCAGCGGTGCAGGGCACGCGGCGGGCCGTCGGGTTCGAGCAGCGTACGCATCGGCGCCTGCAACGGCAGGACCGCCCGCTTGAACTCCACCACCTCCCGTTTGAGCTGGTAGATATGCTGGATGTCGGTCGTGCGGTCGCGGGCGAACACCGCCTCCTCGACCCGCTCCAGGTCCCGTTCCACGTGCCCGGCCACCTCCAGGTAGGAGTCGACCATGCGGGCGCAGACCGCGTACGCCACCGCCCACGGTCCGGCGGCCAGCAGTGTGGGGCGGCGCTCGATGTCGGCGCGGACGCTGCGCAGCGCCCCGGCGGCGCCGTGTCGCACCGTGATGGCGAAGCGGTCACCGAGCAGCACCATGACGTCCCCGGTGTCGATCACCTCGGAGGTGTCGGTCAGCTCGTCGTGCTCCACGTACCCGGCGGTGCGCAGGACCAGCAGCGTGACCGGCCCCTGGCGCTGCACGGTGGGTCGGTGTCCGTCGGCGAGCGCCTGTTCGACGGTCAGCTCGTCGAGGCCGAAGGTCTGCCCGACCGCGGCGAGCACGGCCGGGCCGGGATCGTGCAGTCCCAGCCACACGAAGGTGTCGCGGCCGTGCCGCGCCCGGGCGTACGCGTCGGCGTAGTGCGGTTGACCGGGTTCCCGCCGGCCGTTGACGTAGACGGCGCAGTCGACCACGGCGTCCGGGTTGGACCGGCGAGGGGTGGGAGAGTCGCCCTCGACGCGTCCGAGCAGTCGCCGGGCCAGGGCGCGTACGCCTCGACCGGTCCGGTCGCGTACCGGTCGCTGATCCACCGCGTGCCTCCCCGTCGCCGGCGCACCGTCCCGATCAGGGGATGGTGCCACCGCATTCTGCCGAGCGGGGTCCGGCTCCCGACAGCGGGGAGGCGACTCGGGCGGCTCGGGCGGTTCGGCGCGGCTCGGGCGGTTCGGCGCGGCTCAGGCGGTGCGGGTGGCGAAGACGACGACGTTGTCGACGTAGTTGCCGGTGGCGGCGTCGAACCGGCCGCCGCAGGTGATCAGGCGCAGCCCGGCGGCGTCCGCCGGGCCGTAGACCAGGGTGGTGGGGAAGTGCTCCTTGGGGTACGCCCGGACGTCGTCCACTGTGAACGTGGCGACCCGTGCGTCGGCGCGGGTGACCTGTACCTGCTGCCCGGCGCGGAGCCGACCGAGGTCGAAGAAGACCGCCGGGCCGGACGGTGCGTCGACGTGTCCCACCAGGACGGCGTTGCCGGTCTCACCGGGGCTGACCCCGTGCCGGTACCAGCCGGCGAGGGTGGGCCGGTCCAGTGGCGGCACCTCCAGCACCCCGGTGGCGTCGGCGCCGACGGGGACGATGTCGGCGCGTACGTCGATGGCGGGGATCTGCACCCGGACCGGCGCGGCGGGTGGCAGCGGCGCCAGGTCCGGTGCGGGGTGGGTGCGGGCCGGCGCGTCGGCCGACGGTCGTGGTGGCCGCGCCGGGTCGGCGGTGAGGCCGACGGTGATCAGCCCGAGCCCGGTCACGCCGAGCAGGGCGACCACTGCCGGTAGGGTCCGCCGCCACCACACGTGTGCACCTCCGTACCGGATCGTCGGGGTGCCCGCACCGGTGTCACCGGCGCGGGCACCCGTCTCAGGGATGGAACGGTCGCCCGATCAGGCGACAGTGGACACCGGACGGCGCCGGCGGATCAGGATCACCGCGCCGGCGAGGGCGGTGCCGAGCAGCGTGCCGCCGGCGGCGAGAGCGCCGGTGTCACGGTTGTCGCCGCCGGAGCCGGCCGGTGCGCCGCCGATCGGGGTGACGGCGAAGGTGGCGGTGCCGGCCGAGCTGCCGTCGCCGCAGGTCGCCGCCACCGTGTACGTACCCAGGGTGAACCCTGCGGTGAAGAGCTCGGCGCTCAGCCCGCCGCCGGCGGCGGCCGTGGTGGATCGGACGTTCTGGTCGCGGTTGGGGCCGGTGACCCGGAAGAGGGCGTCACCCGACTTCGGGTTGCAGGTCGTCGCGGTGAGCACGACGGTCCCACCGACCGGAGTGGTGGCCGGTGACACAGTGGTGTCGGCCAGTGCGGCGCCCGGCAGCAGGAGCGTGCCGAGGCCCACGCCGAGCGCCGCCGAGCAGAGTGCTGTTGAGACCTTCATTCGCGTCTTCCCTCACTTTTCGTCCGCTGACTGCGTGGGACGTCGTTCGGGTGGCCAACTCCGTGACTAGCACCGGTGTGCCCAACACTAGGTGGGTTGGGTCCTCGATCAGGTGAAAATGAGAAATCCTCGTTGCCGTCACGTGTCCACCCGAAGGCGGGGAGAGCTGCGGAAAGGCCCGGACGGCCCGACCGGCACCGGTGCTCCGATCGATGTCTGCTCCGGCCGAGCTGTCGCCGCTGGGCCGATGGCGAGGTATTGCCGAAGACGGCGGAAATGCACCACCCGGGTCGCTCGATGCGCGCTCGGGTCAGCGGGCCTGGGCCTGGGTCGGGTCGGGCATCGGCTCGCCGGTCTCCAGCAGGGTCTTGAGGCTGGCCAGCAGCTCCGGCCAGCCGCCGCTGCCGTCGAGTTGGCCGCTGATCGCCCGGTGCATCTCACTGTCGGGGGAGAAGTCGTCGTGGATGACGGTCAGCCGGACGGTCGACCCGCTGTGCGGCTCGATCTCGAAGGTCACCGTCGACCGGCGCTCACCGAGCCGGGCGGCCAGCTCCTCGGCGGACCAGCCGAAGTGCGCGGCGTGTTCGGCCTGGAAGCCGTGCCAGCTGTAGGAGAGACGACGGTACGGCTCGGCGACGAGCACCCGCTGGCCGAGGTCGCGCGGCTCGGCGTCCGGTGCGTCCTGCCACAGCACGGGTGACCCGACCTGCCAGTCCGAAACCAGCGCGACTCCACCCCAGTAGCGACGGGTGAAGGCCGGATCGGTGAGCGCGGACCACAGTCGCTGCGCGGTGGTGGTGACGTAGGTGGTGTAGGCGAAGGTCGGGCTCTCCATGGGTTGTCGCTCCAATGCGGTGGTCAGGTCGGCCAGGGTGGCGGCGCGCTCACGGTCGTAGCGGCTGAGCCACCGGTCGGCGATGGCGTTGATCGGGGCGGCGTTGAGGTAGTGCAGCTTCTCCCGGCCGCGCCGCACGGTCGTGACGAGATTGGCCGTCTCCAGCACCGACAGGTGCTTGCTGACGGCCTGTCGGGTGCCGGCCAGCCCGTCGCACAGCTCCCGCAGGGTCTGGCCGTTGCGCTCGTTGAGCCGGTCCAGCAGTCGACGCCGGCTGGGGTCGGCCAGTGCCCGAAACACGTCGTCCATCGGCCCTCCCCGCAACAGGCAACCATTCGGTTGCTTGCCAATTTAGGCAACCAATAGGTTGCCTGTCAACCTGGCCGGGGCGGCCTTCTGACGGCGGGATAAATCCCCGTGCGGCCAGGGGAGACGCTGGTAGGTTCGCTCGCCGTGACACGGACCGTGGGAGATGGCCTGGGAACGGTGTTCGGCAAACTCTGGGCGGCGAGCACCCTCTCGGCCCTGGGCAGCGGCCTGGCCACCGTCGCCGCGCCACTCTTCGTCGCGTCGCGTACCGATGACCCGCTCGTGGTCGCCGGGGCGTCCGCCGTTGCGTGGTTGCCGTGGCTGCTCTTCGCCCTGCCCGGCGGGGTGCTGGTCGACCGGATGGACCGGCGCCGCCTGATGATCGTCATCGACCTGGTCCGGGTGGTCGCGCTCGCCGTTCTGGCCACGGCGATCCTCAGCGGCCGGGGCGGGGTGGCGCTGCTGTTCGCGGTGCTGTTCCTGGTCAACACCGGTGAGATCGTGTTCCGCGCGGCGAGCCAGGCCATGGTGCCGGTCGTGGTGCCACGGCACCGGCTGGAGCGTGCCAACGGCTGGCTCAGCGGCGGCGCCACCCTCATGCACAGCATGCTCGCCGGCCCGCTCGGCGGCTTCCTGTTCGCGCTCTCGGCGGGCAGCCCGTTCCTGGTCAACGCCGTCACGTACGCCCTCAGCGCCGTACTGGTGGCACTGATCGGCGGGGACTTCCGGGCCGCCATCGGCGACGGGCAGGCACGCCGTACCCGCTCGATGGGCGGCGAGATCGTCGAAGGACTGCGCTGGCTGGCCAACCAGCGGCTGCTGCGCACGATGGCCGTGCTGATCGGTCTGCTCAACGTGACCCTCACCGCCGCGCTCGCGGTGCTGGTGCTGCTCGCCGGCGAGCGGCTCGGACTCGGATCCGTCGGCTACGGTCTGCTCTTCACCTGCATGGCCACCGGTGGGGTGCTCGGCGCCCTCCTCGGCGACCGGATCATCGCCCGGATCAGCGCCACCTGGACGATCCGGATCGGCCTGCTCGTCGAGGCGGGGCTGCACCTGGCGTTGGCCGCGTCCCGCAGCACCATCGTGGTCGGGTTCGCGCTGTTCGCCTTCGGCGTGCACGGCGGGCTGTGGAACATCGTGTCGAACTCACTGCGCCAACGACTCACCCCAGCGAACCTGCAGGGTCGGGTGGCCAGCACGAACCTCTTCGTGGCGGCGGGCGGCAACTGCGTAGGCGCACTGCTGGGCGGGCTGCTGGCCGCCCGATTCGGCATCACCGCGCCGTACTGGGTCGGGTTGGTGGTGGCGATCGGTGTCTCCGCCGCCACCTGGCGGGTCTTCAACCGCGCCGCGGTGGCGCGCGCGTTCGCCGACCCGCCCCCGGTCGAGTCGCCCGCCCCGGTGGCCTGAGCGCCGCTCCGGCCCCTCCGGTGGTGCCGGGCGGCGGTGTGGCAGCGTGGTGCGGGTGACCGACTCCGCGCCGCTCGACGTCGACCTTGCGCTGCTCGGTGGTGGCGGTGCCGCGTCGTTGCTGCTCGCCGCTCTGGACCGGCACGGTGTCCGGGATCTGCGGATCGCCATTGTCGATCCGGTGCGCCGCCGCGGTCAGGACCGCACCTGGGCGTTCTGGGGCCACCCGGACAGCGACCTGGACCCGCTGCTCAGCGCGAGCTGGCAGCAGGTCGAGGTGGCGACGGCGGCGCGACGCCGCGTCCTGGACCTCACCCCGCTGCGGTACGCCATGCTCCGCTCCGGCCCGGTCTACGACCGGGCTGCCGATGCCGAGCGTCGCCTCGACGCCACCCGGATCGTCGCGCCCGCCGAGACGGTGCGCGACGACGGTGACCGGGTGCTGGTGGGTACCGGGGACGGGCGCGGCGTACGGGCCCGCTGGGTGCTCGACTCCCGCCCCCGCCCGCCGGCACGAGCGGGGCGAACGACCTGGTTGCAGCACTTCAGGGGGTGGTGGCTGGAGGCCGACCGGCCGGTGTTCGACCCGACGCGTGCGGTGCTGATGGACTTTCGTACCCCGCAGCCGCCCCGGGGCGTCTCCTTCGGGTACGTGCTGCCGGTCAGCGACCGCTACGCCCTGGTCGAGTACACCGAGTTCTCGCCGGACCTGCTCACCGATGCCGGGTACGACGCGGCGCTGGCCGGCTACCGGGATCTGCTCGGGCTGGATCCGACCGGGTTGCGGGTGCGCGAGGTGGAGAACGGGGTGATCCCGATGACCGACGCGCCGTTTCCGGCCCGGCCCACTCCTCGCGTGGTCCGGCTCGGCACGGCCGGTGGCGCGACCCGTCCCTCCACCGGCTTCACCTTCTCCGCCATGTACCGCCAGGCGGATCAGGTGGCCCGCGCCCTCGCCGCGGGCCGCGCGCCGGTGCCCGCGCCGGCGTACCCGCGCCGGCACCGTTGGATGGACGCGGTGGCGCTGCGCGCGCTGGACCGGGGCGGGGTGGGCGGTCCCGAGTTCTTCGACCGGCTCTTCGACCGCAACCCGGCCGAGCGGGTGTTGCGCTTCCTTGACGGCGGCACCACTCCGGCCGAGGAGGTTGCGATCATGAATTCGACCCGGCTGTGGCCGATGATCTCCGCGACCGCCGGTGACGCTGTCCACCGGGTCCGCGACCGGGTGCGCCCCATCCGGCCCGCGCCGGCCATCCCACCCGCGGTGGTGGGCGGTCCACCGGGTTCGACGCCGACGGCTCGGCGCGGCGGCCCCCCGAGCGGGGAGGACGACGTCCGCGCCCGGTAGGTTGCCGGGCATGGTGGACGCGGCGGCCGGCAGGGGCGTGCAGATCTGGACCGACGGGGCGTGCAGTGGCAACCCCGGTCCGGGTGGTTGGGGTGCGCTGCTGCGCTACGGCGATCACGAGCGGGAGTTGTGCGGCGGTGAGGCCACGCCCACCACGAACAACCGGATGGAACTGATGGCGGCCATCCAGGCGTTGGAGAGCCTGAACCGGCCGGTCACCGTGGAGCTGCACACCGACAGCACGTACGTGCGCAACGGCATCACCAGTTGGCTGGCGTCGTGGAAGCGCAACGGTTGGCGGACCGCCGCGAAGCAGCCGGTGAAGAACGCCGACCTGTGGCAGCGGCTGGAGGCGGCCTGCGAACGGCACGAGGTCACCTGGCTGTGGGTCAAGGGGCACAACGGCCACCCGGAGAACGAGCGGGCCGACGGGCTCGCCAACAAGGGCATGACCGAGGCTCGGGGCGCGCTGACCAGCCGCTGAGCCCGGATCAGCGGGTCGCGTCGGGGTGCCCCGGCATGCTCGACCCGCCGCCGCTGCTGCCCGACGAGCCACCGGCGACGCCCGAGTTGTCGGGCTCGGTCACGATGTCCGGCCGGACGTCGGTGTCCGCCGGTGCGGGGACCTCGGTGTCCGTCTCGACCTGCACCAGTGGCGTCTGGCCGACCTCGTCCTCGCTGTGCTGCGGGTCGCCCGGCTGCTCACCCTGGCGATTTCGGTAGCCCACGCCGTGCCCCCCGTCGATGCCGGTCCGCGTCGGCGCTGGCTACCCGGCGTCGTCCCGGCCGAAACCTGACCCGCCGGCGGTGACCGCCGAGCCGACCGTCTCGGCCTGCGGCGCAGCGGACGGCAGCCGCAGGGTCCGGCGGCGGCTGAGCGCGACGATCAGCGCCAGCGCGAGCGCACCGACGACCACCAGGAACGCCCAGGTGTTACCGAGGTGGTCGTTGACCACGCCACTGGTCGCCGAGCCGGCGGCGATCCCGAGCTGCCCGGCCGTCTGCAACCACCCGTACGTCTCGGGGAGCCGGACCGCCGGGGTGGACCGGGCGAGGATCTCGTCGGTGACGGCGAGGAACGGTGCCAGCGCGAGACCGAAGACCGCCAGTGCGACGGCCATCTGCGGCACGTTGCGGGGCAGCAGCAACGCCACCGAGGTGGCGGCCAACGTGCCGAGCATCGTCAGGTACGCCGCTGCCGGGCTGCCGGGCCGCCCGCGGCTCGCCAGCAGCACGCCGCCGGCCAGGCTGCCCACCGACCAGATGGTCACCAGCAGGCCGGCCTGGTCCGGGTGCCCGACAGTGGTGGCGAACGCGGGCACCAGCACCCACATCGCGCCGATGCCCATCATGTAGCCGATGTGGGTGCCGACGACGGTGCGGCGGGTGGCCTGGCCGGGCAGCGCGGATCCCTTCGCGCGAGGCTGCCGGTCGGCATCGCGCGGTGGCAGCACGGCGACCATGCCGAGCAGCCCGGCGCTGCCGATCACCGCGAAGGAGAGCAGTGCGGCAGTCGGTCCACTGATCAGCAGGCTCAGTGTCACCGCGAGGGGGCCGCCCACGTAGAGCACCTCCTGCCCGACGGCGTTGACCGCGTACGCGCGGGCCAGCGCGGCGGGGGCGACGAGCCGGGCCAGTTGGGCGCGTCCGCTGCCGACCGCCGGTGGCGTGCTGAGCCCGGCGACGGTGGCCAGCGCCACGAACGCCACCGGTTCGGTGGTGACGGCCAGGCCGAGCAGGGCGAGCAGATGGGCGAGGCCGGTGGCGAGCAGCACCGGCCGGGCACCGAGCCGGCCCAGGAGTCGGCCGACCAGCGGCGCGGTGACCGCCAGCCCGATCCCGCAGCCGGCGCTGGCCACGCCGGCGGTGGCGAAGCTGCCGGTGTTCTGGTGACCGAGCAGCACGACGAGCAGTTGCCGCAGTGCGACCGGCAGCTGCGCCACTGTCATCAACACGATGAGCAACATCGCTCGTCGAGGTACATTCACAAGTTATGAATCTACCCGAGGACGGCTCGCCCAACCTGCTCGGCGCACTCGCCCTGCTCGTCGGCTCGCGGATGCGGGCGTCGGTCAGCGCGTCCGTCGGGGCCGGTGGCGCGCTCGCCGAGGCGCTCGTCGTCCTCAAGGACCAGCCGGGGGTGACCGCCGAGTGGTTGGGCCAGGTGCTGGGGCTGACCCAGCCGGGCGTCGCGCACCTGGTCCGGCGGCTCGGGGAACAGGGCTGGGTGGAGCGGCGTCCCGGCGCCGACGCGCGCAGCCGCGCCCTGCACCTCACCACCGAGGGCACGGCGGTGGCCGTCCGGACCCTGCGCGCCCGACAGGAGGTGCTGGACGCGCTGCTCGCCCCGCTGACCGTCGAGCAGCGCGTCCAGCTCGCCGACATCGCCCGCGCCCTGCTGCACGACGAGGTGGCGGACGCCGGCAGCCTGGCCCACCTCTGCCGGCTCTGCGACCGCGCCCGCTGCCCACAGTGCCCGGTCCATGCCGGCTTCCAGGAGTTGACGGGAGCGTGCGGCGGACCGGGCCGAGCCGTTCCTAGCGGCGACGGCCCCGACGGGCGGGGGAGCGAGCCGGCTGACGGACCGGGGTGAGCGGCAGCGCCGTCCAGTGCGCCGGCCGGGTGAGCGTCTGCGGCAGCCCCGTGTGGGTGTCACCTCGGGCGGCGTCCAGCTGGGTCTGGTGCAGGAAGAGCGTGCGCCGCAGGTCCGCGCCCCGCAGGTCGGCGCCGCGCAGGTCCGCGCCGGTGACATCGGCCAGGCCGAGATCCACTCCGCGCAGGTCGGCGCCGATGAGCAGCGCCCCGCGCAGGTTGGCCCGGCGGAGGTCGGCGCGGCGCAGGTCCACCCCGAGCAGGTGCGCGCCCCGCCGGTCGGCGCCGCCGGGGGCGCGGGCCACGTCGCTGGCCCGGGACAGCAGCGGATTGACCCTGTTCCGGTGGTCGGCGACGTCCACCGCGCGAAGTTGCGCCGGGTCACCCTCGGTGAGCGTCAGCGTGTCGACGCGGGCGCGTTCCAGCTCGGCGTGCAGGTCGGCCGGCGGGCGCAGCGCCACCGCCTCGGTGAGGTACCAGAGCAGTTCGTGCAGCGGTCGCAGCACCGCGAACGCCTCCGCCATCGCCGGTAACGTCTCCGGCGCGTCCCGCCAGTCCCGCCCGCCGAAGGTCACCTGGGCGACCTGCTGCCCGGCCCCGAAGCAGTCGAACACCGTGCAGCCGGGGAAACCACGCTGCCGCAGCTCGGTGTGGATGCCGCAGCGGTGGTCGGGACGCAGGTTGGGGCAGGGCGAGCCGGCCGGCTTGTCGATGGCGAAGTCCGCCGACGCGGCGAAGGCCGGCACCACGCAGCACAGCCCGAAGCAGCGTCCGCAGTCGGCGCGCAACTGCGCCGCCCCGGACGGCGGTGCGGTGCGGTGCGACACGCCGACGGTCCTCCTGGCGATGGGGGTGGACCACCATTGTTTCCTGTGCCGAACCCACGGGTCGGTCGGGGGTCACCGTGCGTGTGTGTCACCGGCCGTCGCGGGGCGGGGCGCCGGGGTACGGGCATCGCCCGGTGGCGGCACCAGTCGGCGGACGTCCCGCTCGCCGTCGTCGTGCCCGTACTTCTGGTCGAAGTGCCGTTTCACCACGGCGACCGGCGTGCGGTCCCCGTCGGCGGGCTCGGCCAGGGCGAACACGCCGGGCGCCGCCCCGGGCGCGCGGGGCGGCAGCACGGCTCGCACCGTCAGCGGCCCGGTCACCCGGAACCCCCGGCAGTCGACGTAGTGCTGCCCGTCCACCGTCACGAACGGCACGCGTACCTCGACCACGTCCGACTCGTCGTGGCGCAGCGTGACCGTGACCGACCAGTACCGCTCCAGGTCGAGGGTGGCCTGCTCGTGCTCCCACAGCTCCTCGAACCGGGCGTGCACGAACCCGCCCCACGGGCTGTCCATGTCCACCTCGAGCTGCGGCACGTTGAACGACAACTTGCCGATCGGGAAGAACGAGATCAGCGCCCGCCCGTCCCACTGGTAGAGCTGGATCGACGGGGATGCGTCGTAGAGCCGGACCTGTAGGCGGTGGCGCAGCCGCGAGTCGAGCGCCTCGGCAAACGCGGCCAGGTGGCGCAGGTTGGTGCGGATCTGCCGGGGCACGTCCACCCGTTGCCGTTCCAGCTCCTCGGAGCGTTGCTGGGCGGCGGTGCAGTCGGGGTCGAGCAGGAGCAACTGCACCTGGGCGCCGTTGGCCAGCGCCGCTCGCACCGCGCTCAGGGTGTCCTCCCGGTGCCGTTGCTCCAGCAGGATCGTCCAGGTGTCGAGGATGCGCACCCGACGCCCGGAGCGGTGCAGCCGTGTCACGAACGCCTGCTGGTCGAAGCTGAGGTGCTCCTGTACCCGCGCCTTGCGGGCCTCCTCGAACAACGGGTCGAAGATGACGTACGAGATGGCCGCGAGGACCACGCTGGCCCCGAGGTTGAGCAGTAGGTCGCTGAGGAAGCCGGTGCTGCGCCAGGCGGCCAGCAACATGACGACGGCGATCGCGAAGAGTGCCCCACCGACGACGAAGGCCCGTCGTTGCCGCCCGCCCCGACCAGCCCACCCGGGCATCCGGTCCCCTTCCGCCGTCGGTCGGCCCCACCGCCGCTTGCTGATCACCGGAGTTCGGAGGATACGTGCCCGCTTTGCTGGGCGCTGTCCCGTTCTCCGAGCGGCTGGTTCGCCGCTCGGAGACGCTCCACCGCTCATAGGGTGACGGTAACGGAGTCGTGCGACCACGGAGGGTGGCGGGGTGGACGAGGGCGAACGCGGGCGGGCGCTTCTCACCGTCCTGACCACCGAGCACTACGCGTTGCAGACGTCCAGAGCCGGCACCATCGCCGAGGCCACCGGCCGCGCCACCATCTTCCTGTCCGTCCTGTCGGCGGCGCTGATCGGCCTCGGCTTCGTCGCCAGCAACGACAAGCTGGTCCGGCCGTACCTGGCAGCGGTGCTGCCGACGCTGGTCGTCATCGGGGTGCTGACGTTTCTACGGCTGGTGGAGACCACCGTGGAGAACTCGTTGGACCTGCGGCGGATCCAACGCATCCGGGCCTACTACCAACATGAGCTCGCCGGCGAGCACGACTTCTTCGCCGACGCGGTGGTGGCCGACGACGCCATGAGCACGGCCTGGAACCTGGTCGGCACGCGTCCGGGGCGGTGGGAATTCCTGCTGACCACGGCCGCGCTCGTGGGCGCGGTCAACGCGGTGCTCAGCGGGCTCGGCACCGCCCTGGTGGCCACGACCGTCGGGGCCGGGGGCGCGTTGACGGTAGTGGTCGGGGTGCTGGTCGCGGTGGTGGCGTTCGGTGTGCAGTTCGCGTACATCGTCCGGGCGTCGGCCGCGCCGATGCGTTGACGGCGCCCGCCGGTGCCGCTCAGACCGATCGCCAGTCGTCGTTCGTCAACGCCGCGGCCTGGGGACCCATCAGCAGCATGCCCCCGTCGACCGGCCAGGACGCGCCGGTGACGTAGCTGGCGGCGGGGGAGGCGAGCAACGCGACCACGGCGGCCACCTCCCGGGCGTCGCCGGGCCGCCCCAGCGGCACACCGGACCGTTCCTGGGTGAACGGGTCGACATCCTCCTGACCGGTCATCGGCGTGGCGATCTCGCCCGGGGCGACGGCGTTGACGGTGATCCCGTCGGCGGCCAACTCCTGGGCCATCACCCGGGTCAGCAGCCCGAGCCCGCCCTTCGCGACGCAGTACGCGGCGGAGCCCACCCGGGGCGCGTGCTCGTGCACGCTGGTGATGTTGATGATCCGCCCGCCGGCACCGGTGGCCAACATCCGTCGCGCGGCCCGCTGGGCGCACAGGAATGGCGCGTCCAGGTCGACGGCGAGCACCTCGCGCCACTGCTCCCACGCGGTGTCGACGAACGGCGTCGAGGCCCCGGTGCCGGCGTTGTTGACCAGCACCCCGATGCCGCCCAGCCGGTCGGCCAACTCGTCCACCACCGCCGCCGCGTCCGGCAGTCGGGTCAGGTCCACCTCGGCGACCTCGCAACGCCGTCCCGTCGCGCGGACCTCGGTGGCCGTCCGCTCCGCGCCGTCGGGGTCGCCGTACCAGGTGATGCCGATCTCGAAGCCGGCCTCGGCCAGCGCCACCGCGCAGGCCTTGCCGATGCCGGAGTCCGCACCGGTGACGACGGCGATCCTCGGGTAGTTCTCGTATCGCTGTGGCATGCTGCCGCACTACCCCGGCAGGGCCGGCCCAACCGCCACGAGGACCACGACCCATCGGCCGGCGGCGTACCGTCGCCTGATGCGGATCACCCGATTCACGCACGCCTGTGTCCGCGTCGAGCACGACGGTGGGGTGCTGGTCGTCGACCCGGGGACGTGGAGCGAGCCGCGGGCCCTGGCCGGCGCGGACGCCGTCCTGGTCACCCACGAGCACGCCGACCACATAGACGTGTTGCGGCTCGCCGGTCTCGGTGTCCCCGTGTACGCGCCGGAGGGTGCCCGCCTGCCGGATCTCGCCCCGCTGCCGGTGACCCGGGTCGGTGCGGGCGAGCGGTTCACGGCGGCCGGCATTCCGGTCAGCGCGCACGGCGGCCGGCACGCCGCGATCCACGAGGGGCAGCCCGACTGCCCGAACCTCGGCTACCTGATCGGCGGCGAGCTCTACCACCCGGGCGACGCCCTGCACGTGCCGGACGAGCCGGTGCGCACCCTGCTCGTCCCGGCCCAGGGGTCCTGGCTGCGCCTCGACGAGGCGATCCGGTTTGCCGGCGCCGTGCGCGCGGCGGCGGCGTACCCGATCCACGACGCGCAGCTCAACGACCGCGGTCTGGCCAGCGTCGCGGGTTGGTTCGCCGAGACGATCCCCGGCTACCGTCACCTGCTGCCCGGCGACACCGCCTGACCCCGGTCGTCATCCGCCGTCGGGGTGCGGAAACGGGGCGCGGCGGCGGTGAGCACCGCGGCGGCCGTCGGAGCGGACCACCCCTCGGTCAGCTCCGTCACGAGCTCGGCGACCAGCCGGCTCACTGCCGGCCCGCCACCCGGGTGCAGCGCCTCGGCGACGATCAGCACCGACGAGGTGCCCGCCCGCACGGCAGACCAGCCGCTCTGCCGGTTCGTCCACCGTCGGGCGTGTGCCCGCCCGGCGGAGTCGACGAAGGTCACCTCGCCCGGCTCGGGATGCTCGGTGTCGCCCGCGAAACTCAGGTACGCCTCGTCGCCGTGTGCCGGCCGGACCACCAGGTCGCCGTCGACCCGGTCCAGGTCGAGCGCCGCGACCGGGATGGCGTACGCGGCCGAGATGGCGTTGCAGAGGTCGACGAGCGGGTGCACCCGGGGCAGTTCGCCGTCGAGGCGCAGCCGACGCAGCAGCGCCTCGGCGGCGCACCGGTACTTGGTGGGCCGCAGCCCCATCGCCGCGTACGCCCGCCGCCACGCCTGGATCTCCGGGAACCCGCTCTCGGCCCCACCGGCCAACCGCCGCCGCGCCTCGGCGAGATGAGCGGCCGTGCGTGCCTCCACGTCGACGGTGGCGGTGATCCCGGCGGCCTGCACCACACCGACGACCAGGTCGGGGTACGCGTCGCGAAGCTGCGGAGAATGTTCGAACTGCACTGTGGTCCTATCGTTCGGTGAGGGCGAGGGTCACGCCGAGCGCGACGAACGTGCCGGCGGCGGATCGGCGCAGCCAGTCGGTGACCCGGGGTCGGGTCAGCACCCGGTCGCGTACCCGGGCCGCGAAGATGCCGTAGCCGCTGAACACCACGAAGGTGAGCAGCATGAACACCGCGCCACAGCCGAGCATCGCCCGGGTCGAGCCCGGTGCCGTGGTGTCCACGAACTGCGGCAGGAACGCGACGAAGAACATCGTCGGCTTCGGGTTGAGCAGGTTGACCAGCACCCCGGAGACGATCACCCGGATCGCCGAGCGGGGCGGGGCGTCGGTGGTCACCGCGAAGGCGTCGCGGTCCCGCGCCATGGACCAGGCCAGGTAGAGCAGGTAGCCGACGCCGAGGTAGCGGACGGTCTCGAACGCCACCGCGCTGGTCTGCATCAGCGCGGCCAGCCCGGTCATCGCGGCCAGCAGATGCGGCAACGTCCCCAGCGTGCAGGCGAACGCGGCCAGCACCCCGGCCCGCGCACCCCGCGAAAGGCCGGCGGAGAGCGTGAAGATCACCCCGGTGCCGGGGGTGACCACCACGATCAGCGTGGTGATCAGGAACGGGATGGTCACGATCGTCCTCCGACGGAGTTGGCAGGTCTGGCTCCTGCTCACTCTGCTGCCACAATGGTCCGATGGGCAGAGCCAAAGCGACTGCGTCCGAGAGGTCCATATCGGCCGGGTCCGACTTCCTGCACCTGACCATCACCGACGCGACGCCGGGCGGGCGCGCCGCCTGGCTGACCGACCGGCTGCGGCAGGCCATCGCCGAAGGACGAGTGCCGGTCGGTGACCGGCTGCCCCCGACCCGGGTGCTCGCCGCCGACCTCGGTGTGTCCCGTGGTGTGGTCACCGAGGCGTACCAGCGCCTGACCGAGGAGGGGCACATCGCCGGTCGGGGCCGGGCCGGCACTGTCGTCGTCGCCGCGCCGGCCGCGCCCACACCCACAGCGGCCGCCGCGCCGGCACCGGTCACGACCTTCCCGCCGGCACCGGGCACCGACATCTTCGACGCGGTACGCGCGGCGCACGCGAGCATCGACCTGACGCCCGGCGTACCCGATCTGGCCGCCTTTCCCCGCGCGGACTGGCTGCGCGCCGAACGGAGCGTGCTGCGCCGCCTCGCCGCAGCCGACCTCGGGTACGGCGACCCCTGTGGCACGCCCGCGCTGCGACAGGCCGTCGCCGCCTGGCTGGCCCGTAACCGTGGCATCAGCGTCGACCCCGCCGAGGTGATCATCGTGGCCGGCGTCTCCCAGGCGCTCGGGCTGCTCGCCCAGGCACTCACCGCCGCCGGCGTCCACCGGATCGCCGTCGAGGACCCGGGCTCGCTCGGGGTGCGCCAGCACCTGAACAACTGGCGGATGGACACCCCGCCGATCAGCGTCGACGACGCCGGGCTGCGGGTCGACGAGTTGACCGCCAGCGGCGTACCGGCCGTGATGCTCACCCCCGCGCACCAGTTCCCGACCGGCGTGGTGCTCGACGGTGACCGCCGCCGCCAACTCGTCGCCTGGGCGCGAGCCGGCGGTCTGATCATCGAGGACGACTACGACGCCGAGCACCGCTACGACCGTCCACCGGTGCCGGCGCTGCGTGGCCTGCTGCCCGAGCAGGTCTGCTACGCCGGCAGCGTCTCCAAACTGCTCGCCCCCGCCCTGCGGGTCGGCTGGCTGCTCGTGCCGGCGCGGCTGCGCGAGGCCGTGGTGGCCGCCAAGCGCAACGCCGACCTGGGCAACGCCGTGCTACCGCAACTGGTGCTGGCGGAGTTGATGACCTCCGGCGCCTTCGAGCGGCATCTGCGGCTGCTGCGTCGCCGACACATCCGTCGGCGGGACGCCATGATCGCCGCGCTGGCCCGCGCGTTGCCGTCGGCGACGGTGCACGGCGCCGCCGCCGGCCTGCACCTGATGATCACGCTGGACGACACAGTGGTCGACACCGAGCTGGCGGCGGCGACGCTGGCGCGCGGGGTGAAGGTGCAACCGCTGTCCTGGCACTGCCAGCGGCCGTACCCGCCCGGCCTCGTGCTCGGCTACGCGGCCCGCACGCCCACCGAGATCGAGGACGGCGTCGCCGCTGTCGCCGCCGCGCTTGGCTCCGGCTAGGGCTTGTTTCGGAAGTGTCGGTCGAGCCGAGACCGTCCGTCCAACGTGCTCGCCGGCGTATCCTTCGCCGGTGGGACTGCGGTTCGAGACGCGCGGGTCCGACTCGCCATGGGTCGACACCGTGTGGACCTGCACGAGCGAGCAGGTCACCACGATGACGTCCGTGGCAGGAGTGCGGTGGGGCCTGGTGTTCTGGGAACAGGCTGGCCGCACGTACGCGAGCATCACCGGTCCCGAGACCCGGACCGGCACGGCGCCGGTGCCGGAGGGCGCTACCTTCACCGGCATCGAGTTCGCCGTGGGCACCTCACTGCGGGCCGTGCCCACGCCGACGCTGGTCGACGGCGGCATCGAGCTTCCCGACACCACACGCCGGACGTTCCGGCTGGACGGTGCGCGCTGGGAGACGCCCAGCCCCGACGACGCCGAGGCCCTGGTCGACAGCCTCGTCCGGGCCGGGACCGTGGTCCGTGACCCGCTCGTCGCCGAACTGCTGCGGGGAGGCCGTCCGGCCATCTCGGCGCGTACCGTCGAACGCCGGTTCCGCGCCGCGACCGGACTGACGCGCGGCGCGGTCCGGCAGGTCGAGCGGGCCCGTGCGGCGGCGGAGCTACTGGCCACCGGCGACCCTGCCGCCGACGTGGTCGCCAAGCTCGACTACTTCGACGAGCCGCACCTGGCCCGGGCACTGCGCTGCTACGTCGGACGCACCGTTCGGCAGCTGCGCGAGGGCACCGGCGGCGCCATCGCCCTCGACCTGGATCAGCGCTTGACGTCGTAGACCAGCTTGAGGATGCCGTTCGAGTAGCTCTCCGACTCCCGCAGCGTCAGCATGTGCTTGTCGCGGTCGGCTCGGCCGAACAGGCTCTTGCCGGCACCGAGCAGCACGGGGAAGACGAGCAGGTTGTACTGGTCGATCAGCCCCTCGTCGGACAGCCGCCGGGCCAGCTCCGCGCTGCCGTGGATGAAGATCGCTCCGCCCTCGCCCTGCTTGAGCGCGGCGACGTCCCCGGTCGAGCGCAGGATCGTCGTCGGCCCCCACCCGTCGACGAGCGCGTCGTCGGACAGCGTGCTCGACACCACGTACTTGGGCAGCTCCTTGTAGTCGGCGTGGTCCTCCGAATCGGGCCAGACCGGCGCGAACGCCTCGTAGCTGCGACGGCCGAACATCAACGCCGTCGTGTCAGCGAGTTCCTCGCCCTTCAGCGACCAGGCCTCCGGGACGAACTCGAGGTCCTTGAACACCCAACCGCCGCTGCGGTGCTCCTCGCCCGGCCCGCCGCCGGGCGAGTCCACGACGCCGTCGAGCGACATGAAACCGGTGTAGACCAGGTCGCGCATTGTGTTGTCTCCTCATGCTCGAAAGCGGGCTGCCGGGGTCCACGCTAGATCGCGGTCGCGGCGCTGTCTTGGACGGAAACGACAGCGGGTGGTGCCGTGATCGGGCCCCGGGCCGACCGGGCGGATGAGCCCGCTCAGCCCAGGAACAGCTGGACGAGGACCAGCACGGCGAGCAGCGCCGGCCCCCGTGACCCCTGACGCATCAGGTCGACCGGGATCATCCCGAACGGTGTGTTGACCGTCGCGCCGCCGTAGTCGATCGGCGGGCGGGTGCCGGCCCGGAACGCGGCGGCCACCACCCCGAGCGCCAGCGTCGGTGCCAGCCAGGCCGGCCCCGGGTCGACGGTCGGCAGGGTCAGCAACCACCACAGGCCCGCGCCGACAGCCGGCACCACCACGTGGATCCCGCGCAGCAGGTTGTCGCTGCCACCGAGCGCCCGACGCAGCCCGGGTGAGCGGCTGACCGACCGCAGACCGCCGGTCAGCCGGTTGGCGGCGAGGTACGCGAAGACCACCTGCGCGGCCCCGGCCAACCCGGGCAGGGCGAGCGCGGCAGCGTACTGCACCCCGATCAGCGCCGCCCAGATCAGCACGGCGCTCGGGTGGCGGCCCAACCGGCGTACGTCGGCCTGGAGCAGCGCCCACCAGCCGGGGCCGGGCCGGAACCGGCGGCTGCGGACCCGGCCGATCCGGCGCCAGCGGCGGCTCTCCACCAGGCCGGCGAGCAGGCTCGGATCCAGCAGGATCGTGGCCGTGGCGGCGGCGTTGGCGAACTGCGCGCCGGTGGTCAGGGTGGCCCGGTCGACCCGGGGCAGCGCGCGTACCGCGAGGATCACGCCCACGCCTACCAGGGGCACCGCGGCGGCGAACAACGCGACGGTCGGTGTCGTCGTCGGCCGGGGCAGCCCGTCGTCGAGGCGACCGAAGAGCACCACCAGGGCGGTGATCACTGCCGCCGCCACCATCGGCGCCGCCCCGACCACTGTCGGCCAGCGTCGCCCCGCCCGGCTGCTCTGGGCGACGACGCTGAGCGCCAGCGCGGCCGCGCCCCACCCCGCGCCGGCCGCCGCCGCCCAGCCCAGGGCGGACGGTTCGCTGACCCCACCGAGCGCCGCCACTGCCACTGCGAGCGCCGCGGTGCCGGCCGCCGAACCCAGCAGCAACAGGACGAAGCGCGGCGCCAGCCAGGCCCGCCGGTCGATGGGCGCGCTGGTCGCCCAGCTCTGCGTCGCCGGGGTGACCAGCAGCGGGCCGAGCGCGCGCAGACCACGCCAGGCCAGCCCCGCGCCGGCCAGCAGCGCGGCGACCGCCAGCCACCACCGCACGCCCGGCTCGGCCTGCCCCACAGTGGGGGAGTCCAGCAGGTCGCGGCTGGCGCTGATCGCGAACCACCCGTACATGCCCACGAACAGGACCATGACGTACGCGTCGCCGAGCACGTCACCGAGGGAATGGTCGTGGTGCCGGCTGCGGGCCTTGCGCAGGTGGGTTCGCACCTGCCGGGCGGTCGGCACCCCGGCCGGCGTGTCGGCGATCGTGGCCGGCGCCGCGGTCACTTGCCGATCTCGATGCGCTCGTCGACCACCGCGTCGATCAGCTCCGGATCGTGCGAGGCCAACAGCACGGCCGTGCCCGCCGCCCGTTCCCGCAGGAGTCGGTCGGCGAGCCACTGTCGCCCGCGGACGTCCAGCCGCTGCTCGGGCTCGTCCAGGATCAGCACCCGGCGGGGCCGGACGAAACAGGACGCCAGCGCCAGCCGGCGGCGCTGCCCGCTGGACAGCGTCACCGGCAGTTGGTCGCGGGCCGCCTCGAGGCCCAGCTCGGCGAGGACCTCCTCGACCGGCTCGGCGTCACCCCCGTGGGCGTACGCGACCAGCTCCAGGTGCTCGACCACCGACAGGTCGGGGAAGAAATCGATGTCGTCCAGGGCGGCCGCCACCAGCGCCCGTACCTGAGGATCGGTCTCGTCGGCCCGGCGGCCCTGCACCAGCACCTCACCCGCGTCCGGCCGGTCGGCGCCGACGACACAGCGCAGCAGAGTCGTCTTGCCGCTGCCATTCGGGCCCAGCACCACCGCGATCCGGCCCGCCGGGAGCGTGAAGCTCACCTCGTCGAGCACCACCAGGTTGCCGAAGTTGCGACTGAGTCCCCGTACCGAGAGCGCGTCCACGATCACAGAGTCTCCCAGAGCCACGCCACCGACCAACCCGAGCGACCTACGTCACCCGGCTGTCCGCGTCGTCCTCCAGTCGGGCGTCGGCGGCGGCCAACCCCTGGGCGTCGGCGACCTCCTCGGCCACCGCCGCCGCGTCCGCCCAGTGCCGCCGCGCGTCGGCCGGCTCGCCCAGCGCGGCGCAGGCGTCACCCAGGTAGAGCAGGGTACGCGCCAGCCCGGCGGTCGGCCGGGTCTCCTCGCGCAGCCGGCGGCTCTCGGCCAGCAGCTCGTACGCCGTCCGCGCCTGCCCCGGCGTGCTGCTCAGCAGCGTCGCCCCGGCGTTGAGTAGCGCCGTCGCCCGGCTGGTCGGGTCGTTGACCGACTCGTACTCGCGCAGTGCGGCCCGCCACGCCTGGGCGGCGTCCAGGTGCTCGCCGAGCGCCGCGTGCACCAGCACCAGGTTCGTCAGCGCCGCCGCGTACCCGCGCGCGTCGCCCACCGACCGGAACGTGTTGGCCGCCCGCACCAGGTGGTGGTGCGCGGTGTCCGGTTCGCCCCGGGCCAGTTGGGCCGCGCCCAGGCCCAGCTCGGTGAGGGCGTGCCCGGCCCGGTCGGCGCCGGAGCGGTGTCGACGCGACATCTCCAGGTGCTCCACCGCGTCGTCGAGCTGCCCCAGGTCGAGCAGGGCCAGGCCGAGGTTCATCCGCGCCTGGGCGTTGCCCCGCCGCCCCCGCTCGTTGACCGCGAGGGTGAGCGCGGCCGCCGCACCCTGCGGGTCGTGCCGGCGTCGACGCAGCACCCCCAGCTCGTTGTGCGCCCACCCGGCGATCTCCGGACGGTCATCAGCGGTCGGGGTGGCCAGCACGGTGCGGCAGACCTGCTCCCACTCGTCGAGCCGGTCGGCGTACGCCAGCCACCCACACAGCGCCACGGCCAACCGGAACCACCACCGACGGACCCGGCGGGGCAGTGTCTCCTTCGCGCCGGCCGGCACCCGCACCACCGCCAGCAGCAGCTCCTGGTGCAGGTCGAACCAGCCGTACGGGTCGTCGTCCAGCGGCAACGACCACTCCCGGTCCCCCGGGGAGCCGAGCACCGCCAGGTTGGCCACGTGCCGTTCGGCCCGGCGGGCCAGGTGCCGGGTCAGCCGGGCCTGCGCGGCGACCCGGGCCCGGACCGGATCCGCGTCCCGCAGGTGCAGTCGGGCGCTGCCGGCCAGCAGGGGCCGGATCTCGTACCGGTCGCCGGGCGCGCCGACCACGAACGCCGCCGCGGCCAACCGGTCGAGCAGTGCGGTCACCAGCTCGGGGTGCCGTCCGGCCAGCGCGGCGATGGTGGGCCGGTCCACCGGGGCGGGAACCAGCGACATCAACCGGTACAACCGTCGGGCCTGGCGGGGCAACACCCGGTACGCGATGTCCCGTTCGGTGACCAGGCGGGCCGCCGGTGAGACGGCGAGCCGCTGGTGCGGTGGCGTCTGCACCGCGCGGCGCAGCGCGTCCAGCACGTCGGAGTGCCGCCAGCCGTGTTGAGCGGTGCGGTAACCGAGCGCGCGGACGGTACGCGGTTGCCGGCCGCACAGGTCGACGATCTCGCGTACCGCCGGATCGGTGCGCGGGTCGGCGCGACGGACCCGGGCGGCGGGCGCGGCCCCGCCCGCCGTCGCGAACAGCTCCACCGCCTCGGACGTGCCCGGTTCGGCGATCCAGTGCGCGACCACACCCTCCAGACCGACCAGCGCCGGACCACCGGCGAGCAGCAGGCGGCAGGTGCGCGCGGTGGGCGGCAACAGTGGCCGGACCTGGTCGGGACGGTCCACGTTGTCCAGCACCAGCACGATCTTGCGACCGTCGAGCTGACCGCGCAGCGCGTCGGCGGCGGCGGCGAGCGCGTCCGGCCGGCCGGAGATCGGCGGGGTGGTGCCCAGGATCCGGGCCAGCGCGGTGAGCACCTGCCGGGCCGAGCGGGGTCGGCCGCGCCGCCGCAGGTCCAGGTAGTACTGCCCGTCGGGGAAATCCTCCCGGCACTCGTTCGCGGCCTGCACCGCGCACGCGGAGGTGCCCACCGCGCGTCGTCCCAGAACCGCCACCGCGTGCTCCCGGGTGAGCAGACCGACCAGCGCGTCGACGTGCTCCTCACGACCGGTGAACTCGGCCGTGTAGGGCAGATTGGGTGCCCCGGCGGCCGGGGTGGTGAGCACCTCCGTCGGCTCGGGGTCGACCTCCCGGCCAGCGCGGCGGCGGCGCACCTCGTACACCACGTAACCGACGACGCCGCCGGAGGCCAGGACGATGGTCACCGGCCCCAGCACGCTGGCAGCCAACTCGGAGAGGACATTGCCGGCCAGGTTGCTGGCCACGTTGGCGAGGACGCTGCCGACCACGCCGCCGATCGCGATCAGCGCCGGCCAGCGCGAGCCGCCACGCGAACCACCCGGCCCGGTCACCGCACACCCCCGGAGACGAGCCCGGCGACCAGGTGCCGCCGCGAGAGGACCACCAGCACCACCGGCAGCACCGAGGCGAGCACCGAGCTGGCGGCCAACGCCCCACTGTTGCTCACGAAGCTGCGGGTCTGCTCGGCCAGGAACGGCCCGAGCGGCGACGACCCCGGCCCCCCGAACAGCCGCCCCACCACCAGGTCGTTCCAGACCTGGACGAACTCCAGCACGGAGACCGCCACCACCGCCGACAGGTTGTGCCGGGCCAACCGACGCAGGGTGTGCCACCACCGACGCCCGCCCAACCGGGCGTCGCGGACCTGCTCCACCGGCAGGTCGGCGAACGCGTTGCGCAGCACCAGCACCGCGAACGGCACGCCCAGCGCGATGTGCACCAGGGCCAGGCCCTGGGCCGTGCCGGAGGAGAGCACCAGGCCCAGCACCTCGTTGACCGGCCCGGCGATGACCTGGATCGGCACGACGCTGGCGGCCAGCAGCAGCAGCCCGGTGGCCTGCGCGGCCGGCCCGGTCAACCAGGCCAACGGGTACGCGGCCAGCAGCGCGACCACCAGCACCGTGGCGGTCACCGCGGTGGCCAGCAGCAGGGTGAAGCCAAGGGTGCGCCACAGCTCGGTGCCGGTGACCAGGTCGCGGTAGGACTCGCCGTTCGGCGGCGCCGACCACCAGCCGCGCGCGGCGGCGTCCACCCGGCCGTGCGCCGACGTGGCGACCAGCACCGCCAGCGGCACCAGCCAGGCGATCGCGGCACCCGCCGCGAGCAGCCGGAACACCCGCCGGGGCGGGGCGACCGGGGCGGGCTCCGGTGCCGCCTCGACGCGCGGCGGGGGCCAGGCCTGCCGGACGAAGAGCGCGGCCACCATGATCCCGCCGATCACCGCCACCAGCCACACCACGCCGAGCGCGGCGCCGTCGCCGGTGGTGGTGCCCCCGGACGTCTGCCAGATCCGTAGCGCCAGCACCGAGGCCTCGTCGCGGACCGAACCCGGGGTCATCACCAGGATCAGGTCGAACGTGCGGCTGGTGCCGACCGCCACCAACGCGAAGACCACAGCGGTCGTCCGCAGTAGCAGTGGCCGCCACTGCGCGTCCCACAGCACGTGGCGACGCGTGCCGCCGTAGGCACGGACCGCGTCGGCGAGGCTCGGCGGCACCGCGTCCAGCGCCGATCGGAAGACCAGCACCGCCAACCCGACCCAGGCCCAGACGAACGCCGACATCAACGCGACGGTGACCATCCCCGGCCCGAGCAACTGCGGCGCATCCTCGACCGGGCGGCCGGTCAGTCGGGTCGCGACCAGGGTGGCCAGCCCCCGGCTCGGGTCCGGGTCGTACATCAGCCGGAAGGTGACCCCGGTGACGACCAGCGGCAACGCCACCGGCACCAGGAGGATCAACCGGACCAGGCCGCCCTCCTGGGAGCGGCGGGACGCGGCGGCGAGCAGATAGCCCAGTGCCGTCACCACCGCCGGCACCAGCAGGGCCCAGAGGACCGTCCTGCCGACCACCGCGCCGGTTCCCGGGGCGGCGAGCGCGGTCCGGAAGTGCGCCGCGCCGACCCAGCGACCGTCGGTGGTGACGCTGGCGTGCATGGTCCGCAGCACCGGCCACAGCACCAGCCCGCCGAGCAGCACCGCGGCCGGCAGCAGCAGGGCCGACGTGGCCCCCGCCGCCGGATAGGCCCGACCCCGCCGGGCTGGACCGACGTCGTCGAGGACCGCCAGCTCGCCGAGGACCCGCACCTGGCTCATCGGCCGCCCCCCGCGCTGCGGGCCGCCGCGGCGAGCAGGCCGGTGGCCCGGCGGATCGCCTCGCTGGCGCGGACCCCGTCGGTGACGTCGGCGAAGAAGCCCTGCATGATCCGCCAGATGCCGACCCCG
Organism: Micromonospora saelicesensis; assembly: GCF_900091575.1. Lineage (GTDB taxonomy): Bacteria > Actinomycetota > Actinomycetes > Mycobacteriales > Micromonosporaceae > Micromonospora > Micromonospora saelicesensis. The sequence continues at coordinate 15,834 of NZ_FMCR01000007.1, read as the reverse complement.
TCCGAGCCGGTGAACGCGCCGGGCAACTGGTCGGAGAGGTCGAAACGCAGGGTGCCAGGCGCCCGCATCTCCTCGGCGAGACCCTGGCCGACGCGGTCCCGGTAGCTGCCGATCGCGACATTGGTGTTGGGCGAGAGGTAGCCGCCGTCGCGCAGCCACGGCCGGAACGAGTCGGCCCTGGTGAGCCACTCGACCAGCTCGACTCCACCCCGGGCGTCGGCGAACGCCACGGCCGCGTCCCCGCCGACGATCAGGGGGCCGCCGCCCGGCTGAGTGCCCGGGAACCGGAACGTGACAGGTGCCTCCGGGCCGCGCTGGAACGGGTCGGCGACGTCGGCGGTGAAGTCGGCTCCGACGAGCATCACCGCCCGCTTCGTGTGCACCACCTGGATCACCGACTCCTCGTACTGGGTGAGCAGGGCACGACGGCCGCCGCCGACGAACGCCCCGTTGATGCTCCAGAGCCCGGCGAGCCGGTCCAGCGCCTCGCGCACCGGTCTGCCCTGCCAGTCGGCGTCCGGCCGGGCCAGGGCGTTGTAGCTCTCGGGTGCCAGATCGGCCAGCACGTTCTCGAACCAGTCGGTGAGCACCCAGCCGTCCGCGGCGCCGATGGCCAGGGGCGCCGGCCCGCCGCCGCGCCGGGCGAGCGCGCCGAGCTCCTGGGTCTGCCGGACCAGCGCGTCCCAGTTGGCCGGCTGCACGGGCAGCATCGAGGGCAGGTGCCAGACCAGCGACTTGTGCGCCGCCTTGACCCAGACGCCGTAGCGCTGGCCCTCGGCCGTCAGTAGCTCGCCCAATCCGGCGGGTACGGCGTACTCGGTGGACGCGCGCACCGGGCTCAGCCAGCCGCGCTCGGCGTACTCGGTGACCAGGCCGGGGCGCGGCAGGATCGCCACGTCCGGGCTGGTGCCGGCGAGGTGTCGGGCACGCAGGAACGCGTCGATGTCGTTGCCGGCGCTGATCACCTGCACCTGGGCGGGGTAGCCGGCGACGACCTCGCGGAACCGGTCCAGCTCGCTGGTGCTCCAGACCACCGCGACCTGTACCGACCGGGTTCCGCCGGAGCAGCCGGCGGTCAGGGCGGTGGTGCCCGCGGCGGCGGCGCGCAGCAGCGTACGGCGACTCACCCGGGCGACCGGCCTCATCGGGCCGCCTCGCTCGGCTCGGTGACCAGCTCGTGCCGCACCGGAATCTCGGCAAGGGTGGCCGGGTCGGCGGTGCAGACCAGCACCGCCACCCCCGGGGCGTCCGGCGGCGAGAGGCGGGGCATCAGGTCACCGAGGCGGCTGTCGCCCGCCGAACCGGCCGGCAGGTCGACCACCAGCACCTCGGGCAGGCAGGCCGCCGCTCGGGCGAGCGCCACCCGGAACCGCTGGGCGTCGGAGATCTGGTGCGGCAGCAGCGCGAGGGAGAGCGCCAACTCCAGCCGGTCGACCACTGTGGCTGTCCAGTCGTTTGCCACCTCATGCACCCGTTCGCGTTTGCGCTGGCCGTACTCGATGTTGCGCCGCACGGTGAGCTGCGGCAGCAGCGCGCCACCGGCGGGCACGTAGCCGATCTGCCGGCGGGGCGGCGGCAGGCTGGTGACGTCCCGGTCGCCGACGAGCACGCGACCGGTCACCGGCGGGGCCAGCCCGGCCAGCACCCGGGCGACGGCCGTGCCGAACCGGGGCGGCGCCACCAGGGCGGCGAGCGTGCCGGCGGGAACGTCGAGGGTCACCGGCCCGGTGCCGGGGACGGCGACAAGTGCGCGTAGCCGTAACGTGACCCTCACCTCCGGTGACCATTGATGACCGTCCCAGGGTGGCACACCGTGACGACAATCGACGCCCCCGACCCTTCCACTGTGGAGACGATCGGGGCTGTTCAGGCGGGGGAGTAGAGCGCGGCGAGCCCGGCCGCCGTGGCGGCCAGCCGTTCGCGCAGCGCCACCGGGGTCAGCACCTCGACGTCGGCGCCGAGGCGCAGCAGGTCACCGTGGGCGTGGGTGAGCGACTCGATCGGCAGCACCGCGGTCACCCAGCCCCGCGCGTCCGGTGGCCCGGCGCTGCCGTCCATCGCTGTCACCACCGGATCGCTGCCGATTTCACGCAACCGCTCCCGCCCGGCGGGGGAGAGCCGGACGTGGGCCTCGTCGCGGTGCAGCCGGGCCCGGAACTGCACGACATGCGCGCGCCACCAGGACGGCAGGTCGAAGTCGGCGGGGCGGTCGAACTCCTGCGCCAGTGGGGTCAACGCGAGGATCTGGTTGACCCGGTAGGTCGCCGGCGCACCCCGGCCGGGCTGGTCGGCCACCACATACCAACGGCCGCCCTTGAGCACCAGGCCGTACGGCTCCAGGACCCGGGTCACCTCGCCGTTCCAGCCGCGGTAGCGCACCTCGACGCGGTGCTGCCGCCAGACCGCCTCGGCCGTGCGGGCCAACTCGGGGGAGGCGTCGCCGTCGGCATACCACCCGGGAGTGTCCAGGTGGAAGCGCTGTTGCAGTTGGGTCGCCCGGTCGCGCAGCGGCGCGGGCAGCGCTGCGTGCAGCTTGAGTTGCAGCGCGGCCACCACGTCGCCGTAACCCAACTCGTCGGCGGGGCCGGGCAGCCCGGCGAGGAACAGCCGGTCGGCCTCCTCGGCGGTCAGCCCGGTCAGTCGGGTCCGCCAGCCGTCGACCAGTTGGTAGCCGCCGGCATGCCCCGCCTCGCCGTAGAGCGGGATGCCGGCGGCGTGCAGCGACTCGACGTCGCGGTAGATGGTGCGGGGGGAGACGGCCAACCGCTCGGCGAGCTGCGCGGCGGTCAGCCGCCCGTGCGACTGGAGCAGCAGCAGGACGGAGAGAAGTCGAGAAGCCCGCACTTCACTGACACTAGTTGTCAGGGGACCCGTCCTACCGTCCCGGCATGGCATTTCGCGACAAGGAATTACGAACGCCCGGACCAGTGCTGATCGGCGACCGCCAACTCAAGCGCTACCACATAGACCAGCCGGAGCGACCGATCGAAGCCGAGGTGGAGAAGGCCGCGTACGACCTGCTGCCCGACCTGCTGGCCGACGTCGTCGACGACGGCACCCCGGCCGCCGGGTGGGTGGTGCTGCACCGGGGCGCGGACACCGGCGCCTATCTGCTGGCGTACACCTGGGTGTGGGACAACGCGGTGGAGGTCCGCGTCGCCGCGGCCGGGCAGCCGGCGCTGGACTGTCCCGACGACGACCCGGCACACTTCGTCCACCTACGCCGCCCGGCGGTGGGCTGCGTCTGGGAGTTGGCGGTTCTGGAACACGAGCGGGCCGCCTGGGTCCGGCACATGCTGCTGCCGGAGAGTCCGAATCTGATCAATTATCTGCGTGACACGCGAGCGGAAGGGCCGGTGGGCCGCTGATGGGCGACTTCGACTTCTTTGTGGGCACCTGGAACGTCGTCAACCGCCGGCTGCGCAAGCGGCTGGTCGGCTCCGACGAGTGGGAGGAGTTTCCCGGGGTGTCGGTGGCGCACGGCTTCTTCGCCGGCGGCGGTCACTTCGACGAGATCACCTTCCCGACCAAGGGCTCCGCCGGCGCCACGATCCGGATCTTCGACCCCGCCCGGCAGGAGTGGTCGATCTACTGGATGAGCAGCGACGTCGGGGTGCTGGGACAGCCGCCGATGGTGGGCCGCTTCGTCGACGGAGTCGGCCACTTCTACGCCGACGACCAGCACGAGGGGCGCCCGGTCCGGTGCCGGTTCATCTGGTCGGGCATCAGCGCGACGACCGCCCGCTGGGAGCAGGCGTTCTCGGTCGACGGCGAGCAGACCTGGGAGACCAACTGGATCATGACCTTCACCCGAGCATCGGAGGACTAGCCTCCAGGCCATGCGGAGATGGCAGCGGATGGACCCGTGGGGCGCCCGGCAGGTGTTCACCGGGTTCATGCTGCTGGTCGGGTGCACCGCGGCCACGACACTGTCGGTCGTGGCCGGGCGGGCGCTGATCCGGGGTGAGATCGACGTCCGGGCCGCCCTGGGCATGGCCGGCATGTTCCTTGTCATGGGGGTGTGGCTGACCTTCGCCTTCCGGTTGCACCTGACCGGGATCTACGTCAACGATCGGGGCGTCCGGCTCCGGCACGTGTTCTCCACCCGCACCCTGCTCTGGTCACGGGTGACCGGGTTCGAGGCGAGTCCGGCGCTGTTCCTCGGCGAGCCCACGTCGCGCCTCGCCTGCTGGGTGCGCACGACCGACGGGGCGTTCGAGTCGGCGGTGCAGCGGAGGTCCCGGCGTGTGGGCTGGCGGAAGGAGAACGGGCCGGTGCTCGACGCGGCCGACTTCGACCAGTTGCTCGTCCGGCTCGCCGACCAACGTGCGCGAGCGCGACTCGACCGCGGGGGAGTGGTCTCGCGCTGACTTTCGGCCGTTCGGGTGCGGTGTTAGGGTCCGATCACCGCCCCGGATGGAGGAACGCGATGGCCTCCGACCACGTCGACGTGCTGATCATCGGCGCCGGCCTGTCCGGCATCGGCGCCGCCTGCCACCTCCGTCGTGACTGCCCGGACAAGACGTACGCGGTGCTCGAGGCGCGCGACGCCATAGGCGGCACCTGGGACCTGTTCCGCTACCCGGGCATCCGCTCCGACTCGGACATGTTCACCCTCGGCTACTCGTTCAAGCCGTGGACCGCGCCGAAGGCCATCGCCGACGGCACGACCATCCGGGAGTACGTGCGGGAGACCGCCCAGGAGTACGACGTGCCGCGGCACATCCGCTTCCGCCACCGGGTGCTGCGGGCCGAATGGGACAGCGACACCGCCCGCTGGACGGTGCACGCCCAGCGCACCGACACCGCCGAAATCGTGGTGCTGACCTGCTCGTTCCTCTTCGCCTGCGCCGGCTACTACCGCTACGACGAGGGTTACACCCCGCCCCTGCCCGGTGTCGAGGCGTACGCCGGGCGGCTGGTGCACCCGCAGCACTGGCCCGACGACCTCGACCACACCGGCAAGCGGGTGGTGGTGATCGGCAGCGGCGCCACCGCTGTCACCCTGGTGCCGGCGATGGCGCAGCGGGCCGCGCACGTGACCATGCTCCAGCGCTCACCGACGTACATTCTGGCGCTGCCCGCCCGCGACCGCCTGGCCGACGCGTTGCGGCGTCGGCTCCCGGCGAAGGCAGCGTATCCGGTGGTGCGCTGGAAGAACGTGCTGCTGTCCACCGTCAACTTCCAGCTCAGCCGGCGTGCGCCCGGCCTGGTGAAGCGGGTGCTGCGCCGGGCCGCGCGGGGCATGCTCCCGGTGGGGTACGACGTCGACCGGCACTTCTCGCCCCGCTACGACCCCTGGGACCAGCGGCTCTGTGTTGCCCCCGACGGTGACCTGTTCACGGCGGTGCGCGACGGCACCGCGTCGGTGGTCACCGACACCATCGACACCTTCACCCCGAACGGTGTCCGACTGGCCTCCGGCGCACAGCTGCCCGCCGACATCGTGGTCACCGCGACCGGGCTCAACCTGCTCGCCCTCGGTGGCCTGACGCTGCGGGTCGACGGCGTGGACGTCGACCTGCCGAACACCGTGGCCTACAAGGGCATGATGCTCTCCGGCGTGCCGAACTTCGCGCTGACCCTCGGCTACACCAACGCGTCGTGGACGCTCAAGGCCGACCTGGTCGCCGGCTATGTCTGCCGACTGCTGCGGCACCTGGACCGCACCGGCCAGCAGGTCGTCACCCCGCTCCCACCGCCCGACCCAGAGCGGGTGCCACTGATCGACCTGCGCTCCGGCTACGTGCTGCGCGCCGTCGACACGCTGCCCAAGCAGGGTGCGACCACGCCGTGGCGGCTGCACCAGAACTACGTCCGCGACGTGCTGCTGATGCGGCACGGCCGGCTCACCGACGAGGGGGTGCGGTTCTCGCGGGCCGGCGGGGTGGCCGTGCCCGAGCGCACCCCCCGTCCCGTCGCGTCCGAGCGTCGGTAACCGCCAGCAGAGGAGCAGGATCGTGCAGAGGTTCGACTTCGCCGGCGCGACCGCCGTGGTCACCGGGGCGGCCAGTGGCATCGGCGCCGCGCTGGCCCACGCGTTGGCCCGCCGAGGCAGTGATCTGGTCCTGCTGGACCGTGACGCCGAGCGGCTGGACGCGGTCACCACCGCGATCCGCGCCGAGCACCCGGATCGTCAGCTCGCCACGTACCTGGTGGACCTCGCCGACCAGACCGCCACCGCCCAGGTGGCCGCGGAGATCGGCCAGCGACACCCCCGGGTACGCCTGCTGATCAACAACGCCGGCGTGGGCCTCGGCGGTCGGTTCGACCAGGTGACGTTCGACGAGTTCAGCTGGGTGATCGACGTCAACTTCCGGGCCGTGGCGCAGCTGACCCACGCGCTGCTGCCCACCCTCCGGGCCGAGCCGGGCGCGCACCTGGTCAACATATCCAGTCTGTTCGGGCTGATCGCGCCGGCCGGGCAGACCGCGTACGCGGCGAGCAAGTTCGCCGTACGCGGCTTCACCGAGGCGCTGCGCCACGAGCTGGTCGACGACGGAATCGGGGTGACCTCGGTGCACCCCGGTGGCATCCGCACCCGGATCACCGAGAACGCCCGGATCGGCAGTGGCGTCTCCCACGACGAGTACGCGGCCGGTCGGGCGCAGTTCGAGAAGCTGCTGACCATCGCGCCGGAGCGGGCCGCCGAGGTGATCCTGCGCGGCGTCGAGCGGCGTCGGGGCCGGGTGTTGATCGGCTGGTCGGCGAAGCTGCCCGACCTGCTGGCCCGGGTCATGCCGGCCTCGTACAACCGGCTCCTGGTCACCGGCCTGAACCGGGGCGTGGTCCGCCCTGCGCCGCCCGCTCCCGCCGTCCCCGCGCAACGCCCCGCCGACACCCTCGCCGACCCGGCCCGCGAGGTGGCGTGAGCGCGGTCAGGCAACGGTCGCGCTCGGGCCCGTATCGCGGCAACGCAACAACACGGTCAACGCCACGAGGGCGACCAGCAGTGCCGCCATCGCGTACACCGGTGCCGGACCGAGCGGTGCCAGCAGTGCCAGCAGCGCGACGGCCGGGAAGGCGACGACCACCGCGCCGTGCTGCTGCCGACGTACGTGCAGCACCCAGACCGTGAGCAGGAAGACGGCGATCGGGACGGCCACCGCGTACCCGGCGGTCCTCTCCGAGATGTGCGCGAGGTGCCGCTCGTGGTCCACCGAAACGCTCAGGCCCGCGCCGACCGCGGCGACCGCCGCGAAGATCAGGTAGTGGCCGTAGCCCCAGACCAGGGAGTACGGCAGCCGGCCGGGCGCCTCGATCGGCCGGTCGAAGTAGAGCCACCAGAGGGCGAACACGATCACGGTGGCCGCCGCCGCCAGCGACCAGAGCTGGCGGTCGCCGGCGTCCACCCCGGTCTGGATGGCCACCGACGTGGCCAGCACCACGTCACCGAGCACGATCAGGGTGAACAGCCCGTACCGTTCGGTGATGTGTCGCGGATGCCAGGGAGTCATCCCCGGCCGCTCGGCCACCGCCGGCACCAGCAGGTCGGCCACGACCAGCAGCAGCAACGCCGCGGTTCCCCAACTCTGCGGCAGGGCCAGCCGGAGCAGCCAACCGAGCTGGACGACGGTGACACCGATCGCGTACCGCCGGGCCGCCGGGCGGTGCGCCGGGTCACCGGCGGCGGCCCGGCACCACTGCACGACGAGCGCGATCCGCATCACCACGTAGCCGTACGTGATGACGCTGAAATCGCCGTCGGTGAACGCCCGTGGCACTCCGGCGGCGATGATCAACGCGCCGGCGATCTGGACCAGCGTCGCGATCCGGTAGAGGTCGTCGTCGGTGTCGTAGGCCGAGGCGAACCAGGTGAAGTTCATCCACGACCACCAGATCGCGAAGAAGACCGTCAGGTAGCTGGTCAATGCGTGGACGAGTTGATCCTCGGAGACGGCGTGGTGCAGGTTGGTGGCGGCCTGCGACACGGCCACCACGAAGCACAGGTCGAAGAAGAGTTCCAGCGGCGTGGCAGCGCGGTGCGGCTCGTCGCGACGGCGTGGCCGCATCGGCCGGTAGAACGGCCGCACCGACCGAGGCTGGCTCACCGCAGTTCCTCAGGCCGCCCGCGGTCAGCCGCGCCGACGTCCGTGCGTCAGCCCCTCCAGCACCAGGGTCAGCCCCGCGCCGACCAGCCAGACGTCCTTGGCCAACCCCGCGCCCTGCTGGGTCGGGCGGATGCTGCCGGGTTCGCGCATCCCCGGCGTCTTCAGGTACAGCTGCACCAGACCCGCGCCGAACGCGGTCAGGCCGAGCCCGACCAGGGGCGCCGGGACGAACGGCGCGATCAGCGCGGCCCCCAGGGCGATCTCCGAGTACGACAGCAGCTTGGCGAAGCGCGCCGGCTCCAACTGACCGAGCTGGGGCATGGCGGCGACGGCCATCCCGTGCAAGCCCTCCGCGGCGGTGCCCTCCAGAGTGCGCTTGCCCAGACCCGAGTTGAGAAAGTACGCGCCGATACTGACCCGCAGTGGCAGGTGCGCGGATTTCATGGTCACTCCCGTCGGCCGTGGTCGAATGCGGCCCGCGTACCCCGGACCGCCCGCGATAACCCGCCGGGCCGGCTGGGCTGGCCGTGGTGGTCGCGGTAGGTTCGCCGGGGGCCCACCGCCGAGCCCGTGGCACACCCGCCCACCCGGCGCCCGGCCCTGCCGCAGACCACCAGCAGGAGGCGAAGTGAGCCAGGAAGTCCGGGGAGTCATCTCCCGCAGCAAGGGCGCGCCGGTCGAGGTCACCACCATCGTGGTGCCCGATCCCGGGCCCGGTGAGGCGATCGTCCGGATTCAGTCGTGCGGTGTCTGCCATACCGATCTGCACTACCGCGAGGGTGGCATCAACGACGACTACCCGTTCCTGCTCGGTCACGAGGCGGCGGGCATCGTGGAGCAGGTCGGCGAGGGCGTCACCGACGTCGCCCCGGGCGATTTCGTGGTGCTGAACTGGCGGGCGGTCTGCGGGGTCTGCCGCGCCTGCCGTCGGGGTCGGCCCTGGTACTGCTTTAACACCCACAACGCCACCCAGCGGATGACCCTCACCGACGGCACCGAACTCGCCCCGGCGCTGGGCATCGGCGCGTTCGCCGAGAAGACCCTGGTGCACGCCGGGCAGTGCACGAAGGTCGACCCGGCGGCCCGACCCGCCGCCGTGGGTCTGCTGGGCTGCGGGGTGATGGCCGGGCTGGGTGCGGCGATGAACACCGGAAACGTCACCCGGGGCGACTCGGTCGCGGTGATCGGCTGCGGTGGCGTCGGGGACGCGGCGGTCGCCGGTGCGCTCCTCGCCGGCGCCACCACGATCGTCGCTGTGGACACCGACAGCCGCAAGCTCGACTGGGCTCGCAAGTTCGGTGCCACGCACACGGTGAACGCCTCAGAGACCGACCCGGTCGAGGCGATCCGTGCCGCCACCGGTGGCTTCGGCGCTGACGTGGTGATCGACGCGGTGGGCCGACCGGAGACGTGGAAGCAGGCGTTCTACGCACGCGACCTGGCCGGCACGGTGGTGCTGGTCGGCGTACCGACCCCGCAGATGCAGATCGAGCTGCCGCTACTGGACGTCTTCGGGCGTGGCGGCGCCCTCAAGTCCAGTTGGTACGGCGACTGCCTGCCCAGCCGGGACTTCCCGATGCTCACCGAGCTGTACCTGCAGGGCCGGCTCGACCTGGACGCGTTCGTCACCGAGGAGATCGCGCTCGACCAGGTCGAGAACGCCTTCGACCGGATGCACCACGGCGACGTGCTCCGCTCGGTGGTGGTGTTCCCGTGACCGCCCGCGTCGACCACGCGGTCACCTCGGGCACGTTCTCCCTCGACGGGCAGACCTTCGACGTGGACAACAACGTCTGGGTGATCGGTGACGACCGCGAGTGCGTCGTCCTGGACGCGCCGCACGACGTGGCGGCGATCCTCGCCCTGGTGGGCGACCGGCAGGTCCGGGCGATCCTGGCCACCCACGCCCACGACGATCATGTCCGGGTGGCGCCCGAGCTGGCCGAGGCCACCGGCGCACCGGTGCTGCTGCACGCCGCAGACCGGGTCCTCTGGGACATGGTCCACCCGCACCTGCCGCCCAACGGCGAGCTGCACGACGGGCAGAGCATCGAGGTGGGCGGCACCACGCTGCGGGTGCTGCACACCCCCGGGCACAGCCCCGGGGCGTGCAGCTTCCACGCGCCGGAGCTGGGGGCGGTGTTCACCGGCGACACGCTCTTCGCCGGTGGTCCGGGCGCTACCGGCCGCTCGTACAGCGACTTCGACACCATCGTCCGGTCGATCCGCACCTGCCTGCTGACCCTTCCCGCGGAGACGGTCGTGCACACCGGCCACGGCGACGACACGACGATCGGCGCAGAGGCCCCGCACCTGCAGGAGTGGCTGGACCGCGGCCACTGACACCCCTGCGGGCGTCTCAGGTCGGGCTGACGAGACGGTCTGCTGGCGTGGTTGGCGCGTTGGTCGACGGTCTGCTGGCGTTTTGGGGTGGTCGACGGGCTCAGCGTTCGTCGGCCGCGCCCAGCACCGGTTTGACGTCCAGGATCGGGGTGCCGTCGAGGGCTTCCAGGTCGGCCACCTCGACGCGCAGCCCGTCCACCGCCAGGACCCGCACCCGGTGCAGCCCGATCGGGTTGGGTCGGTGCGGTGAGCGGGTGCTGAACACCCCGGTCTCCGGACGGTTCTCGTCGCCGCGCGGGTGCACCGCGAGCACGTCGCGCCGGGCACGGTCCAACCAGGTCAGCAGCAGCATTTCCGTGCCGACCCGCAGGTCACGCACGGCCCGCTCGACCTGCGGGTCGAAGACCAGCCACGCCGTCGGCGCGCCCTCGTCGCCCTGCCGTGGCGCGCTCGCCGCGTCGGTCAGCGACGAGGCGACCCGGCCGACCGGGTGCAGCAGGTACGCGTCGTCACTCACTGCCTCGACCATCGTCGCTCCCTCCTGGACCGTCCCAACCTAGCCCTACCCAGCCCTGCCGCGACGCTAGGATCTCGCTCATGGCCGCCGACTCGCCCGCCCCCGCCGACTCGCCCGCCCCTGCCGATTCGCCGGCCCTTGCCGACTCGCCGGCCCCTGCCGGCTCATCCGCCCTCGCCGACTCGCCGGCCCCCGCCGTCCGTCAGCTGCGCCTCGTGGTGGAGGCCACCGACCACGAGGCCGCCGTCGCGTTCTTCCGCGACGCGCTGGGCCTGCCGGAGGAGGCGGCGTTCAGCGGCGAGGGGGATGCGCGGGTGGTGATCCTGGACGCCGGCCGCGCCACCCTGGAGATCGCCAACCCCGCACAGAAGCGCCTGATCGACGAGGTCGAGGTGGGTCGGCAGGTCGCGCCGCGGATCCGGGTGGCCTTCGAGGTGGACGACACGGAGGCGACGACCGCCCGACTGGTGGCCGCCGGTGCGAGCGAGATCGCGCCGCCGACGCGTACGCCGTGGCAGTCACTCAACTCCCGCCTCGACGCCCCTGCCGGGCTCCAGATCACCATCTTCCAGGAACTCCTCAGGCCGGACGAGGGCGTCGGTACGCGGGATGCGGAGCCCAAAGGTGACGGGGACAGCTGAGTCCGGCGGTGGGCGGACCGGGCCTTGTCGACCGAGACCCTCCGGCACCCCGAACAGCCTGGCGCGTTCTCGTCCGCTAGGGCGAGCCGCGCGACTAAGTCAACCGACCGTGCTGGCCTGGACAGCCCACTCACGGTAGCGACGCACCGCTAGTTGCCTGCCCTCCATCACCCTGCATGGCCCCTTTGCTCTGCTTACCTATAGGCGCCATGTCCCCGCGAGCTGCGAATGGGCACTCTCCCCACCAGCCGCGAGGTCTCTTACCGCAGTCGCGGAAAGTGACCGGTGCGTATAAGTAGGCAGAGCAAAGGCTGGCGTTCGGCCATTGCCCCCGGGCTCCGAAAACACCCTGCGTCACGGCTGTCTGGCCTGATGTCGGCAGGGCCGCCATGTCCGACTCTGCGCGTGACCGGGACCGCACCCGGCCAAGCTTCGGGCAATTCCGGAATGCCCGACAGGTGAACCCGGTTGTGTCCCCCGTACCGCCGGAGCCCAAACCCTTTTCCGCGGTCATCTCCCGAGGAGTGTTCACCCCGGAGCGCTCCGCACGATCGAAAGGGCAACCATCGTGAAGGTCGACTTCACTCGATGGCTCCCCGCCATCGCTAAGGACTCGTACCGCAAGACCGCGCTGAGCGTGGCGGGTGTCGCCGCTCTCGGCGGTTTGGCGCTCGCGCCGACCGCCGCCGCCGCCCCGGTCACCTCCGGACCGCACCAGGGCGCCGTCGCCGCCATCGACCTCGCCACCGGCAAGGCCGCCACCTCGGCACGCCAGGATGAGCAGCCCGTCGAGTCGGGCCTTACCACCGGCTCCGCCACCGGCAAGCCGCCGGCCGGCAAGCCGAGCCGAGCCCAGCTGATCCCGCACGGCATCGAGGGCGCGCAGTCGCGCGTACCGCTCGACGACGCGCAGCTGGCCAACGCCCGGGCCATCGTCGACGCCGCCAAGAAGACCGGCGTCGGTGACCGAGGTGCGGTGATCGGCATCGCCACCTCGCTGCAGGAGTCGAAGCTGTACAACCTCGGCCACCTCGGCGCGTACAACGACCACGACTCGCAGGGCCTGTTCCAGCAGCGTCCGTCGTCCGGTTGGGGCACGCCCGACCAGATCACCGACCCGGAGTACGCCGCCACGGCGTTCTTCACCGCACTCAAGAACGTTGGCGGCTGGCAGGACCTGCCGCTGACCACCGCCGCGCAGACCGTGCAGGTCTCCGCCTTCCCGTACGCGTACGCGCAGTGGGAGGAGCAGGCGGCGGACATCGTCCAGCAGCTCTGGTGACACCCGCACACGAGGCCGGCCGGCTCCCTTCGACGGGAGCCGGCCGGTTCTTCGTGTCCGGGGTACCTCAGCAGGCCGGGTAGAGGCGGCGGGTGCCGACCCCGGCCGCGTACGCGTCCCGGTCGCTGAACCGGCAGCCGTAGTCGGGTCGAGCCACCACCGCCGGGTCGGTCACGGTGTCGCCGGCCGGGCGCTTGCCGGTGCGTACCCAGGACACCAGGTCGTCCCAGGCGGCGCCGGCCTCCGCCGGGGTGAACTCGCAGTGCTGCGTGGCCCGGATCGCCCGCTGAACCACCAGCCTGCTGCGACCGTGCCGCGCCACGTCGGTGGCGTACGCCTGCTCCATGCTGAACGGTACGAACAGGTCGCCGAGACCGTGCAGGCTGAGCACCGGCGCGGTCGGGCGGCCGGCAATCCGCGGCACCTCGGTCAGCGTCGGCAGGAGCCGCTGCCGCAGGTTCTCCGGGGCGACCCGCTGCACTGTCGCGTTGACGTTCACCGGGCTGTTCGGGCTGTAGCGGGTGAGCAGGTTGGTGGACAGCTGACCGGGCCGCTGGGCGGGGGAGTTGCCGCTCCCGGTGGGCACGCTGATCGAGAAGAGGAAGTCCTTCCAGACCGCGAACGCGGCGTCGGCTCCCGGACGCGGCCCGCCCGAACGGTTCACCGTGATCGCCCGCAGCTGCTTGCCCCGCTCGGTGGTGGTGTCCGGCCCGGTGGGAGTCAGCCCGGCCAGGCCGAGCGCCACCTGGATGCGGGGCACCGCGTTGGTCAGATAGTCAGCCGGCGTGGGATAGGCCGGTACTCCGGCGAGCGCCTGCGCGACCAGGTTGTAGTCCAGGTAGAAGTCGAGCAGCGTCTGATCACCGAGCACACCGCACATCGGCAACGCGCCGTCGTAGAAGCCGGGGTACTGCTCAAGTGAACGACCGATGACGTACCCGCCCATCGACACCCCGGCGACGTACGTGTGCTGCGGCCGGCGGACCGTCCGCCCGAAGTGGTCGGCGAGATCCTTCGTCCCCAGCACCCCGGAGCGGATGTCGAAGCCGTTGCGGTCGTACGAGGACGACGCCCAGGCGTACCCCTGCTCCAGCAGGCGCTGGCGCAGCCCGAACGCCGGCGGTTCCGGCGAGAGCACAGTGCCCTGGCCGCGGTAGCCGTGCGCCCACAACACCAGGTCACCGTTCCACCGGGCGGGGACCTCGATGATGTACCCGGCGTGGCGGTGCACGCCCTGACGTACCGTCGTCGGCTTGCCGCCTACGACCAGTGGCGCCAACGGCGGATTCTCGATGGTGTAGCCGGGCAGCGGCTCGCCGCCCCTCGCGTCGCGACCGGTGGCGGTGGCCGGTGCGGCACCGGCCAGTCCGACCGCGAGGGTCAGCGTCGCAGCGGCGGCGAGCAGGCGGCGGAGGGTACGAACGGGTGTGGACAGCATCGATGCTCCCCATCGGACGGTTGTCGCCCGGGGGCGACCAGCGGGACGGTTGCCTACCGGCCGGTAGCGTCCTGAACCTAGAACCGCCGTCGACCAGTGTCAATGGGTTCGCTGATCCGCCGGTCAACACGGTTGTCCAGCCGTACCCGGTCGTTCGGGCCGGTGGGCCGATCGGGTTGACTGGTCGTCGTGGACGAGTCGATCTGGGCGGCGGCCCGAGCGTCACGCGGCTGGCTGGACGCGGCGAACGGCACCGGGCAGACCGAGCTGACCTGCCGCATCCTCAAGCTCACCGAGGAAGCGGGGGAGGCCTCGGCTGCCTGGATCGGCCTGCTCGGGCAGAATCCGCGCAAGGGTGTCACCCACACCCGCGAGGACGTCGCGGCGGAGTTGGCCGACGTCGCCTTCACCGCGTTGGTGGCCATCGAAAGCCTCGGGCTGGACGCGCAGACGGCTCTGGACGCCTGCGCCGCAAAGGTGCGCTCCCGCCTGACAGGCCAATAACCGCCCGTAGCGCCCGCTCACTGCCGTCCGCCCTTCCCGCCGGCCGACTGGTGCGTTGACCGCATTGGGCGTTGTGCGCCGGTCGCATCGTTCGTGGTCGACTCGGGTTCCTTGATGTCGCGGTGTCCCGGAGACATGTCGCGGTGTCCTGGAGACCCGGATGCCCCGACTTCCGTGAACCCGAGTGGATCACGCGGGGGATGGGGGTGATTCGACGCGATGGGGCCTGGCGTGTGTGGGCGGTTTGTCCGATGTTGGGTGTTCGTGGGGTGTGGCCGGGCGCACTCGTGGGCCGGAATCATGGCCGGGTCGGGGTCGTTACATACCCTGACGATCGCAGTACCACCGACCCGCCGCCCGACCTTAGGGGGCTGGTCGCGCAGGTCGGAATGCCAGCCTCCACCCGGTCGTTGCAGTCCCCACGAACGACCGCAGGCACCGCCACGATGAGGGTGCCGGCAGGTGGGCCAACCCCGGAATGACCCCGGCCCCCGGGTCGTTACACAGGGACCCGGCGCCGCGAGCCCCCCGCTCGCAGGTCGCCGACCCGACGCCCGACACGGGCGTCACCCCCCCCAAAACTTTCCCCCCTTGTACGTGCAGCGCCGGACGAGGTGCTCACACCCTGCCGCCGCCCCCCTTGGCGGTTGGGGTGTCCTACCCCCGAAGGAGCTACCCCCATGAACACGATCATGCGTAAGAGCGTCCTGTCTGTTGCTGGTCTCGCGTTCGCCGGTGGTGTGTTCGCCGGTCCGATCGCCCACGTGGCCAACCCCGTCGACGCCAAGCCCGTCGCGGTAGCGGTACAGGCCGACAAGCCCGACACCAGCAAGCTGATTCCGCACGGCACCCAGGGCGAGCAGTCCCGGATCAGCCTGAACGACGAGCAGACGGCCAACGTGAAGGCGATCATCGCCGCGACGAAGAAGGCGGGTCTGCCGGAGCGGGCCGCGGTGATCTCGATCGCGACGAGCCTGCAGGAGTCGAAGCTGGAGAACCTGGGTCACCTGGGCGACAGGAACGACCATGACTCGCTGGGCCTGTTCCAGCAGCGCCCG
>NZ_FMCR01000003.1:906433-1106433 GCF_900091575.1 Micromonospora saelicesensis | reverse complement strand
TGCATGTGTTAAGCACGCCGCCAGCGTTCGTCCTGAGCCAGGATCAAACTCTCCAACAAAAAATTAGTTGAACAGCATCCTGACAACAAACAAATGTTGCCAAAGGAATCCCAACCAGCCAGACAAAAGCCTGACCAGTCCGGGGTATAAATCATAATTGGCACTGGCTTTACAAGCACCCTGTTGAGTTCTCAAAGAACAACCACACACCGACCAGAAGCCCCACCTCAGTGGAACCCCAACCGGGGCTATTTCCCGCTCCGTGACCGGCGCTTTCAGCGCCAGGCACTTTTACTACGTTACCCGCTCGTTTCCGCCGTGTCAAACCGATATTTCGCGGTTCGTCGTGCTTCGACCCGATAACGCGGGCACCATGTCGCAACCGGCTTGCGCCGCTCTCGTCATGGATTCGGTAGGCCGGCCGTCGCGATTTCTCGCGACCCGCCCGGTGCCCTACCGGTTCGTAACCATACCCGGTCGGTTTCGCGGCGCCAAATCCGCCTCGCGGCGTTTCTGGCGGCACCTCCCGGTGGGGCTCCGGTGGGCGTGCCCACCCGACCCCCTGGTCGTTGGCCCGCGCTCCGGCCGCTTCAGGCTTTCGCCTGTTTCGTCCGTTCCGCGCTGGCAGAGAGAAAGTTACGCGTCCGGCGGGATGATCGTCAAATCCGCCGGACGCGTCCCCCGTCACATCGTCGACAGGTGGCTATTCACCCAGCTCAACGCCCGCGAACGAACGCTTCCCCCGACGCAGCACCAGGTATCGCCCATGCAGCAGGTCGGCCGGGGACACCCTCGCGTCCACCTCGGTCACCCGGTTGTTGTTGACGTAGGCGCCGCCCTCGGCGATCACCCGCCGAGCCTCCTTGAGGCCACTCACCAGACCGGAGTCCCGCAGCAGACCCGCCACATCCGGCAATTCGCCGGTGAGGCGTACGAGGCCCGCCTCGGTCAGGGCCGCGCGCAGGGTCTCCGGCGCCAGCTCCTCCAACGATCCGCGGCCGAAGAGCGCCTGACTGGCGGCGATAGCCTGCCGGGTCTCGTCCGCACCGTGCACCAGGGTGGTCAGCTCCTCGGCGAGCGCCCGCTGCGCCAACCGGGCCGCCGGTCGTTCGGCGGTCGCCTTGAACAGCTCCTCCAGCTCCTCACGGGACCGGAAGCTGAAGTACCGCAGGTAGCGGTCGACCTCCTGGTCCTCGACGTTGAGCCAGAACTGGTAGAACGCGTACGGGCTGGTCATCGTGGGGTCGAGCCAGACGGCGCCGCCCTCGCTCTTGCCGAACTTCGTGCCGTCGGACTTGGTGACGAGCGGCGTGGTGAACGCCTGCACCGGCCCGGCGCCTCGCCGACGGACGTAGTCGACGCCGGCGGTGATGTTGCCCCACTGGTCGGAGCCGCCGAACTGGAGCTGACAGCCGTGCCGGCGGTGCAGCTCGTAGAAGTCGTTGGCCTGTAGCAGTTGGTAGCTGAACTCGGTGTAGCTGATGCCGGTCTCCAGGCGGGCCCGCACCACCTCCCGCGCCAGCATCTTGTTCACCGGGAAGTGCTTGCCCACGTCTCGGAGGAACTCGACCACCGACATCTCGCCGGTCCAGTCCAGGTTGTTGACCAGCTGCGCCGCGTTGTCGCCGGTGTACGACACGAAGGGCGCGAGCTGCTCGCGGATCCGCTCGACCCAGCCGGCGATCACGTCGAGTGGGTTGAGTGCCCGCTCGGCGCTCTCCTTCGGGTCACCGATCTGCCCGGTGGCCCCGCCGACCAACAGCAACGGGCGGTGGCCGGCGAGTTGCAGCCGGCGGGCCATGAGGACCTGCATGAGGTTGCCGACGTGCAGGCTCGGGGCGGTGGGGTCGAAGCCCACGTAGTACGTGGCGGACTTCCCACTGTCGAGCAGCTCGCGCAGCTCGTCGAGGCCGGTCGAGTCCTGTATCAGGCCACGCCAGAGCAGGTCGTCGGTCAGGGAGTCCCGCCCGGAGGGCGGAGGGCTGCTGTCGGTCACGGTCACCGATTCTCCCCCATCGCCGGCACCAACCCGTACCGGGTTTGGCGCAACCCGCCCCGGCTAGGCTTGCGCCTCGTTGATCGAGGAGGGCTTTGCCATGGAGATTCCGGATCTGACGGGCGGTTTCGTCGCCCTGCTCGGCCTCAAGTTCGAGGAGGCCAGCGCCGACCGGGTGGTCATCAGCTGGCAGGTCCGCCCGGAGCTGCACCAGCCGTTCGGCATCCAGCACGGCGGGGTGTACTGCTCGGTCGTGGAGACCGCGGCCAGCGTGGGTGGCTCCCTCTGGCTGGCCGACCGGGGCACGGTGGTGGGGGTGTCGAACCAGACCGACTTCCTGCGGGCCGTCCGGGACGGCGAGCTGAGGGCGGTCGGTACCCCGGTGCACCGGGGCCGCAGCCAGCAGCTCTGGCAGGTGGAGATCACCGACGCCGACGAGCGGCTGGTCGCCCGTGGTCAGGTCCGGCTGCAGAACCTCTCGCCCGCCTGAGCGACGGCATTCGCCGGACGGGTCAACTGCGGGCCTCGTCCAGCATCGGCTCCGTGGGCTGGTCGGTGTCGGCGTCGCCGTCGGCTTCATCGGGTACGCGGCTGAGCCGTACCTCGGTGATCGCCCGGTGGTCGATGCCGGCCACCACCAGCACCCAACCGTCCAGCGTGACGTCCTCCCCGGCGACGGTGGGGATGTGCCCGAGCCGGGCCAGCACCAGCCCGGCGACTGTGGTGTAGTCACCGACCGGACGCGACGGCAGCTCCACACCGATGTCCGGCAGGTCGTGCACCGGGAAGGTGCCGGGCAGCAGCAGCGCACCGTCGGGGTCGCGCCGCACCGAGCGCACATCCCGGTCGGTCTCGTCGTAGATCTCGCCGACGATCTCCTCCAGGATGTCCTCCAGCGTCACGATG
This sequence comes from Micromonospora saelicesensis, assembly GCF_900091575.1. Lineage (GTDB taxonomy): Bacteria > Actinomycetota > Actinomycetes > Mycobacteriales > Micromonosporaceae > Micromonospora > Micromonospora saelicesensis. The sequence continues at coordinate 1,103,531 of NZ_FMCR01000003.1, read as the reverse complement.
CCGTCGACGGCACCACGCTCGTCCACGACGAGGGCGATGTGCTGACGCTCGGCCTTGAACTGGCGCAGCGCCTCCACCACCGGCAGCGAGTCGGGCAGCAGCATCGGCGGTCGGGCGATCTCGTCGACCGGGCGGTCGTCGGGCACACCCACCAGGTCACGCAGGTGGATCACTCCGGCCGTGTCGTCCAGGCCGCCGTGGCGCACGACCGGAGCCCGGGAGTGCCCGGTGGCGGCCAGCACGAGCCGCGCGGCCTCCGCTGTGGTCCCGCTGTCGAGCGTGAAGACCTGCAACCGGGGTACGAGGACAGCCCGCAACCGCCGGTCGGCGATCTCCACGGCACCCGCGATGATGGTGCGCTGCTCCTTGGTGAAGCCGTGGTTGCCGGAGACGATGTCGCGCAGCTCGTCCGGGCCGATCTCCTCCGGCTCGTGTTTGGGGTTGAGCCCGACCAGGCGGACCACCACGTCGCTGGTGGCGCCGAGCGCCCAGACGGCCGGACGGGTGAGGCTGGCGAGCAGGTCGAGCGGGCGGGCCACCAGCAGCGCCCAGCGCTCGGCGGACTGCATGGCGATCCGCTTGGGTGCCAGCTCGCCGAAGACCAGGGTGACGAAGGTCAGCGCGAGGGTGACCACCACGATCGCCACCGTCTCAGCGGCGCCGCCGAACACCCCGAGCAGCGGCACCAGGGGTTTGGCCAGCGAGACCGCCGCGGCGGCGGAGGCCAGGAACCCGGCGAGGGTGATGCCGATCTGGATGGTGGCCAGGAAGCGGTTCGGGTCCTTGGCGAGCCGGGCCAGCACCCGCCCGGCCCGGCTGGTGCGCTCCAGCCGCTGGATCTGGCTGTCTCGCAGCGACACCAACGCCATCTCGCTGCCCGCGAAGAGCGCGTTGATCACGACCAGGACTCCGACCAGGGCCAGTTGGCTCCCGTAGCTCTGCACGCCCGGTTCGCTCCCTCGTGGTGGTGGCACCGGCCGCTACGCGCGGCACCCGCCGGTCGGCGAGCCCGCCCGGCGTAGGCGTGTCTTTGCCCCGTCCGGCGCCGGCCGAATCCTGCCCCGGCGACGCTACGCCGAATCGGACGAGGTGAGGCTACGCCGAATCGGACGACGGTGACGCAACGCCGACTGGACCGACGGCGACGCTGCGCCGGCCGGGGCGACGGCGACGCTGCGCCGGCCGGGGCGACGGCGACGCTGCGCCGGCCGGGGCGACGGGAAGTTACGCCGACTGGGGCGTCGGTGACGCCGGCAGGTCGAGGACGTACGAGTCGCCCTCCGGGCGGAAGCCGAGCCGGTGGTAGTAGGGGGCCACCATCCGGGGTGGGCTGACCACCCGGTGGAAGCCGCGTTCGGTGAACAGGTGGCTGCGCCGGTAGACGAACTCACCCGGCGTGAAGTCACGGAACTTCGGGGTCACGTAGTCCAGGTCGATCTGGGCGACGCCGGGCGCCTCGGCGTGCGACAGCACCACGCCGACCACCTCGTCGGCCGTGACCACGAGGAACGCCGAGCGCCCCGACGCGTCCGGGTCCCAGTGGAAGCCGGGGTTGAACCGGGCGATGTCGGCGGCGTGCACCCGCAGCGTGTGCGCGAGGAACTGGTCGTCGACACCGACCTCGACCACCTGGTAGGTCTTCTCGTCGTGCCGGGTGGCGAGCATCCCGCGCAGGTACCAGATGTTGATCACCGCGAGCACGATGTTGAGCCCGACCATCGGCCAGACCTCGATCGCCGCGTTGTAGCCGATCAGCACGAAACAGCCGACGAGGTTGAGCGCCCGCAACCGCAGGACGCGCGACTGCAGCAGCGACCAGACCAGCACCGCGGAGCCGGCCCAGCCGACGAGATCCAACCAGTTCACGCCGCGAGACTAGTGCCCGCCCAGGTCAGGGCCGTCGGCGGGCAGCTCCAGCAGCCACTCCTCGACGTCTTCGCCGCGGCCGTTGGCGTACCCCGAGTCTTCACCGACCACCACGAACCCGCACTTGCGGAGCACCGCGAGGGAGGCGGCGTTGTCCTTGGCGGCGCGGGCGTGCACCGGCCGGGGCAGCTCGCGCAGCAGGGCGGCCAGGGCCGCCGTGGCGTGGCCCCGGCCCCAGCGCGCCGGGTCGATCCAGTAGCTGACCTCGGTCTGCCCCTCGGCCGGCCAGGCGCTCACGTAGCCGACCACCTCGCCGTCGACCTCGGCGGTGCGGACCAGGTTCGCCGGGTTGGTGAGCACCCGGGCCCAGTGTGCGGCGAACTCCCGACGGTCGGACGGGTCCTTCGGGCCGAACGCGGCCATCCGGTTGGCCTCCGGGTCCTGCTGGTGCAGGAAGAACTCGACGAGGTCGTCCTCACGGACCGGGCGCAGCAGCAGATCGGAGGTCATCGGCCGAGGGTACGCAACGGCTGTGACACGAAGCGGCTGCGGCGAGTCAGCCGGCGACGGCTACGACCGCCAGCACGGCGGTGCCCACGGAGCTCGCCACCGACAGCAGTCGACGCCACGGCACCCGCGCGTCGACCACCGGCAGGGCGCGCCACCGGGTCGCCGCCAGGGCCACCCCCGCCGCCGACAGGCCGGCGCCGAGCGGCCACAGCCAGGCCGGCACCACCGACCAGTCCCCCAACCGGTGCCCCAACCCCAGATAGGCGAACGCCCAGATCGCCGCCGCCAGCAGCGTCACCTGGTCCAGTTGGCGACGGCGGGCGGTGCCGAGCAGGGAGATGCCGCCGAGGAAGGTGAGGACAACCGCGAGGCCGGCGCCGATCCACGGCAGCACCATCGACGTCGCCGAGTCGGCCTCGTTCGGTGGCACCCCGAGCAGCCGCAGCCCGATCGGCTCGACGCCCTTGTCGGTGTTGCCGAGCACCACCACCGCCCGGCCGGTCGCCCGTTCGAGGCCGACGTAGGACCGGAACCCGCCGGTAGCGCCGTTGTGCCAGACCACCTCGCGATCGCCGTGCCGGGTGGTGAACCATCCGTACCCGATGCGGGTGTCGTCGTCCTCGCGGTAGCGGGCGGTGGCGGCGTCGGCACCTGGTGCGGTGCCGGCGAGCGTCGCGGCGAGCAACCGGCCGAGGTCCTCCGCCGTGGACCAGGGGCCGGCGCCGGCCGGCGCGTAACCGGCTCCCGCCCACGGATCGAGCGGCCGGCCGCCGGCCCGGCTGCCCTGGGCGCGATCGGCCGGCAGTTCGTCGTCGCGGGTGGCGACGATGGTTGCCGTCATGCCGAGCGGCAGTAGCAGCCGGTCGTGCAGCAGCTCGGGGTACGCGACGCCGGCCTTCGCGGCGAGCGCGTGGCCGAGCACGGACGGTCCCAGGTTGGAGTAGTGGACCTCGCCGCGCTCGTCGTCGTCGGTGCTGACCCGGTCGGCGGCGCTGCGAACGGCGTCGACGCCCTGCCCGGCGTAGGGGTTTCCGCCGAAGACGTTGGACCAGAGGATGCGTGCCCATGCCAGCGGGGAGCCGGGGGCGAGCCGAGGCAGGCCGGCGCGGTGGCTGGCGAGTTCGGCGAGCGTGACGTCACGGGCGGGGCCGGTGACCTCGGGCCAGGTGCTGCCGAGCCGGTCGTCGGGGCCGACGACACCGGCGGCGACCTGGTCGGCGAGGAGCATGCCGGTGAGCGCCTTGGTGACCGAGCCGATCTCGAACGGGGTGCCCGGCTCCACTGGCCGACCGGCGAGGTCCCGGTCACCCAGTCCGGCGGTGCGGATCCGGCCGTTCTCGACCAGGGCGACGGCGAGTCCGCGGAGCCCCGACGGGTCGGGCGTGGCGGACCGTGCGGCAGCGGCCAGGTCGCGATCGCCGGTGGTCTGCGCGCCGAGTCGGGGCACCCGGGGCATCAACGCCACCCCGACCAGGGCGGCGATCAGCGCGACGACGAGGACGCTGAGGGTCGTCCGGCGCATTGTGATTCCTCCGTGGGGGGTCGTCGGATGGGCGGCCGAGCCGCGTCTGGTCAGCGGCCGGCTGCGGTGAGGATGGCCAGCAGCGGCACCACGCGTTCGGCGGGGACCGCGTACCGGCCTCGGCCGGTGCTGCGCAGCCAACCGGCGGCGGTGATCTGGCGCAGGTGGTGGTGCAGTTGGCCGGTGGTGCCCAGCTCCTCGATCTCGGCCAGCTCGCTGGTGCTCTGCCGGCCATCGAGGATTTCCCGCAGCAGCCGTAACCGCACCGGGTGGGCCAACGCGGAGAGGGTGCTGGCCAGCTCCGTCCAGTCGGCGGCGAGCACGTCGTCGACGGTGCGGCCGTACTGCCAGTCGTAGTGCTGGCCGGCGACGCGGACGGTGCCGGTGTAGAGGACCGCGCCGGTGCCGTCGGGCGGCAGGCGCTGCTTGAGGCCGTCGAGTGCCCAGAACGTGCCCTCGGATGCGGGCGGAGCTGGTCGCTCCGCCGTCAGGCGCTCGCTCAACGCGGCGACCTGTGTCTCCAGCGCGGCGAGCCGCGACTCCATGGTGGTCATAGGTCGATAGTACGTACAAACGTATATCCGTACAACCCCGAGCCCGGGAGGTCCGGCGCGGGTCTTTGGTCCCGAGCCCCTCGGGCGCAACGCCTCTGCCCTGGGTGATCACTCAACGGGATGGTGAGACGGACGGCGTGCCGGTGACGCGCCGCGCGGGACGGGGAGGTCACTGGTGGCGAAGACCGGCGGTCCGGGCCGGACGCTGGAGGGCACGATCGATGTGCCCGTAGCGGTCGGCCTCGATGCGGCAGAGGCCGCCGCCCGGTTACGGGCGAACGGACCCAACGCGGTGGCACCGCCGCCGCGCCGGCATGCGGCCGTACGGGTGCTGCACCAGCTCACCGACCCACTGGTGGCCCTGCTGCTCGCCGCCGCTGTGGTGACCACGGTGCTCGGCGACTACCCGGACACCGCGGTGATCGTCCTGGTCGTGCTGGTGAACACGATCATCGGGGTGGTGCAGGAGATCCGCGCCGACCGCGCCATCGCGGCGCTGGGCCAGCTCGCCGCCCCCACCGCCCGGGTGGTCCGTGACGGCCGGGACCTGGCCGTCCCCGCCGCCGACCTGGTCCAGGGCGACCTCGTCCGGATCGAGGCCGGCGACATCGTGCCGGCCGACCTGCTGCTGGTCGAGGCGAACCGGCTGCAACTGGACGAATCCGCGTTGAGTGGTGAGTCGGTACCGGTGGGGCGGACCGTCGGTCAGGAGGCGCTGGCCGGGACGGTGGTCACCACCGGACGCGCGGACGGCACGGTGATCCGGACGGGGCCGGCGAGCGCATTGGGCCGGATCAGCACCCTGGTGGCGGGCACGCGGCCCGCCGCCACTCCCCTGCAGCGGCGGCTCTCCGCCCTGGGCCGCACGCTCGGGTTGGTCGCGGTCGTGCTGTCCGGGCTGGTCTTCGCCATCGGGGTGATCAGCGGTCGGCCGGTGGTCGACATGGCCATCACGGCAGTGAGTCTGGTCGTCGCGGCGGTACCCGAGTCGCTGCCGGCGGTGGTGACCCTGGCGCTGGCGCTGGGCGCGCGCCGGATGGCCGCCGCGCACGCCATTCCGCGGCGGCTGCACGCGGTGGAGACACTCGGCTCGGTGACCGTGATCGCCTCCGACAAGACGGGCACCCTCACGGAGGGGCGCATGGCGGTGCAGCAGGTTGCCACCACCGACGGGGCGCGGTACGAGGTCACCGGCAGTGGGTACGCCCCGCACGGCGCCGTGCGCCAGGATGGCGCGCCGGTGGCCGTACCGGAGGAACTCCGCCGGCTGGCGCGGGCCGGGCTGCTCTGCAACGACGCCGCCCTGTCACCCCCGGACGAGGAACGACGCGACTGGGGTGCCGTGGGGGATCCTCTCGAAGCGGCGCTCGTGGCCTTCGCGGCCCGGTGCGGCCTCGACCCGCAGGACACCCGCGCCGCCTGGCCACGGGTCGCCGAGCACCCGTTCGACCAGGCTCAACGACGGATGGTCACAGTGCACCGCTCCTGCGACCGCCGCTATCTCGTGGTCTGCAAGGGCGCCCCGGAGAGCGTCCTCACCACGCCCCTGCTCGACGCCACCGACGATGAGATCGCCGCGCTGACCCGCACCGCCCACCGGCTCGCCGGGGAGGGACTGCGGGTGCTCGCCGTCGCCGCCGCCCTGGCGGACACGTCGCCGGACCCTGCCGCGCCGACCGGCCTGCGCCCGCTCGGTCTGGTCGCCGTCGGTGACCCGCTGCGCGCCGGCGCCCCCGAGATCGCCCAGAGTCTCGACGCCGCCGGGGTACGGCTGCTGCTGATCACCGGCGATCACCCGGCCACCGCCGCGGCGATCGGCTCCCAGCTCGGCCTGTGGCAGGACGGTGATCCTCTCGCCCGCGGCGACGACGACTCGACGGCGCACCCGGACACCCGGGTCTTCGCCCGGACCCAACCGGAACAAAAGCTCGACATCATCGCGGGCCTGCAGGCCCGCGGTCACGTGGTCGCGATGACCGGCGACGGAGTCAACGACGCGCCGGCGTTGCGCCGCGCCGACATCGGGGTGGCGATGGGTGGCGGCACCGAGGTCGCCCGGCAGGCCGCCGACCTGGTCCTCGTCGACGACGACCTGTCCACAGTGGCCGCCGCCATCGGTGAGGGCCGCCGCATCTACGACAACATCCGCCGGTTCCTGCGGTACGCCCTCTCCGGCGGGGTCGCCGAAATCCTGGTGATGCTCATCGGCCCGCTGTTCGGGCTGGCCGTACCGCTGCAACCCGCACAGATCCTCTGGGTGAACCTGCTGACCCACGGCGTGCCCGGGGTGGCCCTCGGTGCCGAGCCGGCCGAACCGGGCACCCTGCGCCGGACGCCCCGCTCGCCACAGGAGTCGGTGCTCGGCGCCGGGCTCGGTCGGGACGTCCTGGTCACCGGCGCGCTGATCGCCGCCGTGGTGCTCGGCGCCGGTGTGGTCGCCGCCGACCGGGATCTGCCCTGGCAGTCGGTGGTCTTCGTGGTGCTCGGGCTGGCCCAGCTCGGCGTGGCACTGGCCGTCCGGGCACCCCGGCCGGCGGGCGCGCGGCGCGGCAACCCCGGCCTCCTCGTCGCGGTCGCGGTGTCGGCACTGCTGCAGGTCGGCGGGGTGCTCCTCGCCCCGCTGCGGGACCTGCTCGGCACCGACCCCCTGGCGCCGAGCGTGCTGTTGGCCTGCGCGGTGGTCAGCGCCCTGCCCGGGTTGATGCTGCGGCTGACCCGTCGCCGTCCGACCCCGCGCAGTGACCGGCGTGACGGGACCAATGGCCCCCGGTCCCTTACCCTCCGCCCCTGACCGTCCGGCCCGCACGCCAGGAGGATGAAGACGGAACGAAGGAGGACTGATGACAAACAGATCCGGTGCCCCCGTGGTGGTGGCTGTGGACGGCTCGACCTCGGCGCTGGAGGCGGTGCGTGTCGCCGCCCGGGAGGCCGCGACGCGGAGCCGCCCGCTGCGGGTGGTGCACGCGTTCATCTGGTCGCTCTACGACGTGTCGTTGACACCGGCGCCGGGCGCCCCCCTGGAGGCCGGATTCCGCCATCAGGCGGAGCGGTTCGTCGCCGAGGCGGTGACCGAGGCCGGCAAGGTCGCACCGGAGGTCGCCGTCACCGGCTCGGTGGTGGACGGTGCAGCCGCGCCGGTGCTGCTGGCCGAGGCCCGCGACGCCGCCCTGCTGGTGCTCGGCAGCCGGGGCCTGGGCGGCTTCGGCGGGCTGCTGATCGGCTCGGTGGCGGTGCAGGTCTCCGCCCACGCCGACTGCCCGGTGCTCGTCGTCAAGGGTGAGGCCCGCGCCGACGGACCGGTCCTGGTCGGAGTCGACGGCTCGAACCTGTCCGCCCAGGCGCTGGGGTTCGCCTTCGAGGAGGCCGCGCTGCGGGACGCCGAACTGGTGGCCGTGCACGCCTGGGTCATCCCGGTCGCGCCGAGCGACCTCCTGCCGGCGGCCTACAACGTGGAGGCGCTCGCCGCCGAGGAGGAGCGGGTGCTCGCCGAGGCGATCGCCGGCTGGTCCGAGCGCTACCCCGACGTGCCGGTACGGCGCCGCGTGGCGTACGGCGCGCCAGCGCGAATGCTCGTGGAGGAGTCGGCCTCAGCGCAGCTCACCGTGGTCGGTGCACGCGGCCGTGGCGCGCTGGCCGGCATGCTGCTCGGCTCGGTGAGTCACACGGTGCTACATCACTCGCACAGCCCGGTGGTGGTCGTTCGGCACCGCCGCGAGGATCGGACGGACTGACACCTCCTCCCCCTCCGCGCCGGCCGTCCCCCCACGGCCGGCGCGGACCGCGTTCGGTGTCACGTCACAACGCCTGGCCGGCGCGTTCGGTCAGCCGTTGCCGGCGCGTTCGGCGCCGTGACGGCTGCGAACCGCCGACAATGGGCTGACCGACCCAGGGAGCGCCGATGAACCGACCTGTCGTGGTGGGCGTGGACGGATCGCCGTCCAGCCTCGTCGCCGCCGAACACGCGGCGCGGGCCGCCGTGCTCCGGTCCCGACCGCTGCTCCTGGTGCACGGCTACCTGCATCTGTCCGGCTACGGTGTGCCGCTCAACCCGTACGACCTCGGGGTTCCAGCGCCCTCCGAGGAGGCGCAGCAGATGTTGGAGCGCGCGGCGGCCGAGCTGACCGGCCGGTGGCCCGGCCTCGCCGTCGAGGTGCGTCAGGTCCTCGGGGGCCCGGGGGCCACCATGATCGAGGAGTCCCGCCGGGCGGAGCTGGTCGTGGTGGGCAGCCGTGGCCTGGGCGGGTTCGCCGGGCTGCTGCTCGGCTCGGTCGGCACGCAGGTGGCCGCGCACGCGCACTGCCCGGTGCTGGTGGTCCGCCCGGACGAGCAGCCGATCCCGGTGGACGGTCCGGTGCTGGTGGGCGTGGACGGGTCCGAGTCGTCCCGACTCGCCGTGAGTCTGGGCGCCGACGAGGCGGCGCTGCGGGACGTGCCGCTGGTGCTGGTGCACGTCGGTCCTTCGGACGGGGACCGGGCGGTGCCGGAGGAGATCGAGGAGTCGCAGGCCGCGTACCAGGCCGAGGCGGTGCGGCTCCTGGCCGACGCCTCCGCCGTGGCGCGCGCCGAACACCCCGACCTTGTGGTGCGCGAGCATCCGGTCCGGGCGGCCGGCGCGGCCCAGGGGCTCATCGAGGCCAGCGGCACGGCGTCGCTGCTGGTCGTGGGCACCCGGGGCCGGGCCGGGTTCGCCGGTCTGCTGCTCGGGTCGGTCAGTCAGGCGGCGATCCAGCACGCGCACTGCCCGGTGCTGGTCGCCCACCCGGTCAGTTGACCGGCTCGCCGTCACCTCGGCCGAGCATCTGCAGGAAGTCGGTGGTGAGGGCGAAGGGGTCGGCCGGCCCGGTGGCCGGTGGCCGGCGCTCGATCTGGTCGGCCAACTCCCCGGCGGCGCGCCGGATCCGAGCGCGCAACGCGCCATCGGCGGTGCCGTCGGCCCAGTCCTCCGGGGCGGCGAAGACCGCGGTCGGGACGACCACCGACCGAAGGTAGGCGAACATCGGGCGGACGGCGTGCTCCAGTGCCAACGAGTGCCGGGCGGTGCCGCCGGTCGCGCCGATCAGCACCGGCCGGTCGACCAGCGACTCGGAATCCAACACGTCGAAGAACGACTTGAACAGCCCGTTGTACGAGGCGCTGAAGATCGGGGTGACGGCGATGAGCCCGTCCGCCCCGGTCACCGTGTCGATGACCTCGCGCAGCGCTGAAGGCGCGAACCCGGTGAGCATGTTGTTCACCACGTCGTGGGCGTACTCGCGCAGGTCGACGACGTGCAGCTCCACTTCGGAGCCGCGCCGGACCAGCTCGTCGCGGGTGGCCGCGGCGAGCTGGTCGGCGAGCAGCCGGGTCGACGAGGGCTGACTCAGCCCCGCCGAGACCACGGCCAGGGTGCGGCGGATCATCGGGTCGCCCCCTCCGGCGCCTTGCCCGTCACGTCGTCGACGGCGTGCACGGTGCTGTCCTTGGCACCGCCCGCGGCGGCGACCAGCGAGGCGTGCGTCGGCGCCGCCGGCACGTGCGCCGGGCGCAGCGCGGCGAACTCCTTGCGCAGCACCGGCACGACCTCCTCGCCGAGCAGGTCGAGCTGCTCCAGCACCGTCTTCAGCGGCAACCCGGCGTGGTCCATCAGGAACAGCTGCCGCTGGTAGTCACCGACGTACTCCCGGAAGCCGAGCGTGCGGTCGATGACCTGCTGCGGGCTGCCCACGGTCAGCGGGGTCTCCCGGGTGAACTCCTCCAGCGACGGCCCGTGCCCGTAGACCGGGGCGTTGTCGAAGTAGGGCCGGAACTCCCGGACCGCGTCCTGCGAGTTGCGGCGCATGAACACCTGCCCACCGAGGCCGACGATGGCCTGGTCGGCGGAGCCGTGACCGTAGTGCGCGTACCGCTGGCGGTAGAGCGCGATCATCCGCTGGGTGTGCTCCTTGGGCCAGAAGATGTGGTTGGCGAAGAAGCCGTCGCCGTAGTAGGCGGCCTGCTCGGCGATCTCCGGGCTGCGGATCGAGCCGTGCCAGACGAACGGAGGCACGCCGTCGAGCGGGCGCGGCGTCGAGGTGAACGACTGCAACGGGGTGCGGTACTTGCCCTTCCAGTCGACCACGTCCTCGCGCCACAGCCGGTGCAGCAGGTCGTAGTTCTCGATGGCCAGGGGGATGCCGGCGCGGATGTCCTTGCCGAACCACGGGTAGACCGGGCCGGTGTTGCCGCGGCCCATCATGAGGTCCACCCGGCCGTCGGAGAGGTGCTGGAGCATCGCGTAGTCCTCGGCGATCTTCACCGGGTCGTTGGTGGTGATCAGCGTGGTGGCGGTGGACAGCAGCAGCCGCTCGGTGCGCGCCGCGATGTAGCCGAGCATGGTGGTCGGTGACGACGGCACGAACGGCGGGTTGTGGTGCTCGCCGGTGGCGAAGACGTCGAGACCGACCTCCTCGGCCTTCAACGCGATCGCGACCATCGCCTTGATCCGCTCATGCTCGGTCGGCTCCCGACCGGTGGTCGGATCGACGGTGACGTCACCGACGGTGAAGATTCCGAACTGCATGACCAGCTCCTCGCGTGTCAACCGGGTGCCGTCGTGGTACCCGGACGCAGCTCACAACTTATTTGACGACGCAACTATTCCGCCGGCGGGACGCCCCGCAGTGGCGCCGGTCACCCCCGGAACGGGACATCGGGCCGGGAATCCCCTCGGTGTCGGCCCGGTCAGCCGCCCGCCACCGAGGGCAGCACCTGCACCTCCGCGCCGTCCTTGACCGGCGTCTCCAGACCGCCGGAGTGCCGGCAGTCTTCCCCGTCGACGAAGACGTTGACGTAGCGGCGCAGCTCGCCGCGCTCGTCGCGGATGCGCCGGGCCAGCCTGGGGTGCGCGACGGCCATCTCGTCGAGGACCGCCCGCAGCGTGCCGGTGGCGGTGACGTTCAGCCGACTGGCGCCCCCGGCCTCGCCGCGCAGCGGGCCGGGCAGCAGCACGGTGACCACGCTCAGACCTCCGCTGCCCGAACGCAGAGCACGTCGGGCAGGTGCGCCGCGACCGTCGACCAGGAGTCGCCCTCGTCGCGACTGGCGAAGACCGAGCCGGACCGGGTGCCGAAGTAGACCCCGCCGGGGGTGGCGTCGTCGGCGCACATCGCATCGCGCAGCACCGCCGGATAGAACGGGCCCTCGGGCAGCCCGACCGACAGCGGCTCCCACTTGCCGCCGGCGTCGGTGGAGCGGAACACCCGGCAGCGGTGGTCGGTCGGGAACCGCTCGCCGTCGGCGACCAACGGGAAGGTCCACACCACGCCACCGCGCCCCGGGTGGGCCACCATCGGGAAGCCGAAGTCGCTGGGCAGCCCATCGGCGATCGAGGACCAGGTGCGGCCGTCGTCATCGGAGCGGTAGACGCCGTGGTGGTTCTGCGCGTACAGCCGTTCGGGGTTGCCGGCGTCCCGGGCGACCTTGTGCACGCACTGGCCGAACTCCGGCCACTCGTCGGGCATGAAGTAGGCGCGGATGCCGGTGTTGCCCGGCGCCCAACTCGCCCCGGCGTCCTCCGAGCGGTAGACCCCGCCGGTGGACATCGCGACCAGCAGCCGAGCCGGGTCACGCGGGTGGGGCAGCACGGTGTGCACGGCCTGGCCACCGAACCCGGCCTCCCACTGCGGGCGGTGCGGGTGGTCCCAGAGGGAACGGACCAGCTCGAAGCTGCGGCCACCGTCGGTGGACTTGAACAACGCCGAGGGCTCGGTGCCGGCCCAGATGACGTCCGGCTCGTCGGGGCCGGCCGGCATCAACTGCCAGACCCGGCCGAGGGAGACGCCGGTGTCGGCCGGAAACGCGACCGGCGCCTGGTCGGGCTCGTCCCAGGAGGCGCCGAGGTCGTCGCTGGTGGCGACGCTGGGGCCGAAGTGTGAGCTGGTCATGCCGGCGAGCAGCCGTGGGGTGGAACGACGGGTGTCGACCGCCACCGCGTAGACACCGGTCATCGGAAAGTGCGGGCCGGTGATCTCCCAACTGCGCCGGTCGTCGGTGCTGGTGGCGAGAAACAATCCCTTGGCTGTGCCGATCGCGAGCAGTGTCGCCATGACGTCCTCCGAACCGTCGGTGAGCAGGTCCGGTGATTATGGCCACACCCCCCGACAGACTTCGCCGCCCACACGCCGGACGGCGCGCTCAGCGCCGGACGCGCGGCACGTGCCGGCGGTACGCGCTGACCGTGGGATCGCCGTCGAGCCAGAACCGCCAGGGCAGATCGTGGGCGCCCGTCACCCCGACCCGAGGGCCCGCCACCACCGTCTCCGACGGCACCGGCCGGGCCGGGGGCCGCAGGCGGACCGGGCCGTCGCCGAGCAGGTACGCCCCGTACGCCTCGCGGTCGATGCCGAGCGCGGAGCAGAGCCGGGCCGGTCCGCGGGCCAGGTCCAGGTCCCGCCGGATGGCCGGCCGGCGCTCCCGTGCCGTGGCCAGCCCGTCGACCACCTCACCGGCGCGCAGCAGCACGGCGGAGGCCTCCCCCTCGACCCCGGTGACCACGTTCATGCACCAGTGCATCCCGTAGGTGAAGTACACGTAGGCGTACCCGGCGGGGCCGAACATCACGGCGTTGCGCGGGGTGCGCCCCCGGTGGGCGTGCGAGGCGGGATCGCCGCCACTTCCCGCGTACGCCTCGACCTCGGTGATCCGGGCGGTGACCCCGCCGGCGTGCAGTCGGCAGCCCAGCAGCCCGCGCGCCGCCGGCAGCAGTGGGCCGGCGAGCAGGTCCGCCAGGGCCGCCAGGTCGGTGTCGGTGGTGCGGTCACCGGAGGACAGGGCCATGTCCCCGACGGTACCCATCCCGCCGCACCGACACCCGTGCGGGACGGTGGAGACTTGAACGATCTGTTGACAATACTTTGTTGATGGGGTGTGCTCGGGGTATGACGACCGAGGACACCTTCACCGCGCCGGACCCGGGCCGGGCCCGCGCCCACCGGACGTACGAGGCGTTACAGCGGATCAGCGAGCGGCACGCCGGCACCGACACGCGGCGGGGCCGGTGGGCCCACCCGTACGTGCTCGACCCGTGGGAGGCGGTCGCCCTGGTCACCGCGCTGGCCGCCGGCGGGGCCGAGCGCGAACCCGCGGAGGAGCCGATCGACGCCGCCGACCTCACCGCCGCGCTGACCCTGCTGCCCCACGTCCGCGCCGAGCTGGACGCCCTGGAGGCCGGGCTGCTGACGCTGGCCCGCGACCGGGGGCTGACCTGGCAGGCGATCGCGTACGGGCTGGGGCTGGGCAGCGCACAGGCGGCCCGGCAGCGCTACGAGCGGGTCGCCGCCCGCTCGGCCGAGCAGACGCCCTGACGACAGCGCTCGCATGTGCGAGATCGTGCTCGAACATGGAAGTAGTGGCCTCGACCTCGGCGGAGACCACCAGATCCCGGATCGAGCGCGACCTTCCCGAGCGGGGTTGGGCCGGCGCCGATAGAGCAGGCCGACGCCCGGATCGGCACGCCGCGCCTGCGACGGCTGCGGGACGGGCACACTGTGCGCACGACGAGGAGGCACCCATGGAGCGCGCGGAGATGCTGGCGTACTGCCTGGCCAAGCCGGGAGCGTGGCTGGACCAGCCGTGGGAGGGCGACGAGGTGGTGAAGGTGGGCGGCCGGATCTTCGCGTTCCTCGGCAGCGACAGCGGCAAACCGACGGTCGGCATCAAGTGCGGGCCGACGCGGGAGGTGGCCGACGAGTGGTTGCACCGACACCCCGGCGACGCCAGCGTGATGCCCTACATCGGCCGGTCCGGGTGGAACACGCTGCGCCTGGACGGCGGGATCGACGACGAGGAGCTGACCGAGGCGGTCGACTCGTCGTACGACATGGTGGTGGCCAAGCTCCCCAAGCGGGAGCGCCCGACGGCCTGAACCGCCGCGGCGCCGGCGGCCAGCGCCGACGCCACGGCACAGCTCAGCGCGGGACGACCCGCTCGGAGGCCCACTCCCGCCAGCTGGCCAGCCGGTCCGCCGCGTCGGCGAGCTGGTCGGCGACCGGGCCGGGGCCGGTGGAACCGGGGGTGGTCCGGGCCGCGAGAGCCGAACGGACCGAGAGCACGTCGCGCACCGACGGGTCGAGGTGCCCGCTGATCGCGGCCAGGTCCTCGTCGGAGACGTCGTTCAGCTCGCACTCCCGAGCCGCGCAGAGCGCCACCAACTGGCCGGTGATCTCGTGCGCGTCGCGGAACGGCACGTTGCGTCGGACCAGCCAGTCGGCGACCTCGGTGGCGAGGGAGAAGCCGACCGGGGCGGCGGCGACGAGGCGGTCCACCCGGACCGTCATCGTGGAGATCATTCCCGCCAGGGCCGGAAGCAGCAGTTCCAGGGTGTCGACCGCGTCGAAGGCCGGCTCCTTGTCCTCCTGCATGTCCCGGTCGTAGGTCATCGGCAGGCCCTTGAGCATGGTGAGCACTGTCATCAGGCCGCCGACCAGACGCCCGGACTTGCCCCGGGCCAGCTCGGCGATGTCCGCGTTCTTCTTCTGCGGCATGATCGACGAGCCGGTGGCGAAGGAGTCGTCCAGCTCCACCCAGCCGAACTCGTGCGAGGTCCAGAGCACCACCTCCTCGCCGAGCCGGGACAGGTGCACCCCGATCAGGGCGGTGGTGAAGAGGAACTCGGCCACGAAGTCCCGGTCGGCGACGGCGTCCATCGAGTTGGCGAACGACGTACGGAAGCCCAGCTCCTTGGCCACCGCCACCGGGTCCAGGGGGAGCCCGGAACCGGCCAGGGCGCCCGCGCCGAGCGGGCTGATCGCCGCCCGGTGGTCCCAGTCGCACAGCCGCTCCAGATCGCGCAGCAGCGGCTGCACGTGGGCGAGCAGCCAGTGCCCGAAGGTGACCGGCTGGGCGTGCTGGAGGTGGGTCATCCCCGGCGCGGCGGTGTCGATGTGCCGCTCGGCCTGCTCGACCAGCGCCTCCGCCAGCTCGACCAGGCGGCTGGCCACGCCCCGGGCGTGGTCGCGCAGGTAGAGCCGCAGGTCGGTGGCGACCTGGTCGTTGCGGGACCGGCCGGCGCGCAGCTTGCCACCGAGGCTGCCGAGACGCTCCAGCAGACCGCGCTCCAACGCGGTGTGCACGTCCTCGTCGTCGATGGTGGGGCGGAACGTTCCGGAGGCGCAGGCCGCCTCCAGGTCGTCCAGCGCGGCCAGCATCCGGCCCAGCTCCTCCGGATCCAGCAGACCGGCGCCGGCGAGGACCCGGGCGTGCGCCCGGGAACCGGCGATGTCGTACGGGGCCAGGCGCCAGTCGAACTGCACGCTCACCGACAGTCGGGCGAGCGCCTCGGCGGGGCCGCCCGCGAACCGGCCACCCCAGAGGCTCGTCCGGTTGGTGGCGGCGCTGTTCTCGGTCAGGCTCTTGTCGTCCACGTCGCCCATCATTGCGTTGGTTGCCTCTCGCTCGCGACTGCGGGGCCCGCTCGCCGCGCCTGCTCGGTCTTCGCGCTCACACCTGTCACTGTCCGCCACCGCCCAACCGGGCGTCCCGAGCGGCGGCCATCCGGCTCGGCAGCCCCCACAGCTGCACGAAGCCCTTGGCCAGGGACTGGTCGAAGGTGTCGCCGGTGTCGTAGGTGGCCATCCCGAAGTCGTAGAGGCTCGCCTCGGAGCGCCGGCCGGTCACCGTGGCCCGGCCGCCGTGCAGGATCATCCGTACCTCGCCGCTCACGTGCCGCTGCGCGTCGTCGATGAACGCGTCCAGCGAGTCCTTCAGCGGCGAGAACCACAGCCCGTCGTAGACGAGTTCGCCCCAGCGCTGGTCGACGCCCTTCTTGAACCGGGCCAGGTCCCGCTCGACGGTCACCGCCTCCAACTCCTGGTGGGCGGTGATCAGCGCGATCGCGCCAGGCGCCTCGTACACCTCTCGGCTCTTGATGCCGACCAGGCGGTCCTCGACCATGTCGAGCCGGCCCACGCCCTGAGCGCCGGCGCGCCGGTTGAGCTCCAGGATCGCCTGGTACGGGGTGACCGTTTCACCGTCGATCGCCACCGGCACGCCGCCGTCGAAGGTGATCACGACCTCGTCGGGGTCGCGCTCCTGGGTCGGGTCGGAGGTGTACGAGTAGAGGTCCTCGACGGGAGCGTTCCAGATGTCCTCCAGGAAGCCGGTCTCCACCGCGCGACCCCACAGGTTCTGGTCGATCGAGTACGGCGACTTGGCCGACACGTCGATCGGCAGGCCCTTCTCCTCGGCGAAGGCGATCGCCTTGTCCCGGGTCCAGGCAAAGTCCCGGGCCGGCGCGATGATCTTCAGGTCGGGGGCCAGCGCGTTCAGGCCCACCTCGAACCGGACCTGGTCGTTGCCCTTGCCGGTGCAGCCGTGCGACACGATCGTGCCGCCGTGCTTGCGCGCCGCCGCCACCAGGTGCTTGACGATCAGCGGCCGGGACAGCGCCGACACCAGGGGGTAGCGGTCCATGTAGAGCGCGTTGGCCCGGATCGCCGGCAGGCAGTAGTCGGCGGCGAACTCGTCGCGCGCGTCCACCACCTCGGACTCGGCGGCGCCGCAGTCCAGGGCACGCTGCCGGATGGCGTCGAGATCCTCACCGCCCTGCCCGACGTCGACAGCGACCGCGATCACCTCGGCGCCGGTCTGCTCGGACAGGTACGGAATGGCGACGGAGGTGTCCAACCCGCCGGAGTACGCGAGCACGACCCGCTCGGTCATGACGTGGTGTTCCCTTCAGCGGTGTCTTCCCGGCGGGCCCAGCCGGCGAGCTTGTCTCCGAGTGCGGCCCCGCCGACGGCCTCCCGGGCCACGACGAGGATGGTGTCGTCGCCGGCGATGGTGCCGACGATCTCGGGCAGGCCCGCCCGGTCCAACGCGCTGGCCAGGTACTGGGCTGCGCCCGGCGGTGTCCGCAGCACGGCGATGTTGCCGCTGGAGTCGACCCCGTTGAGCAGTTCGCGCAGCAGCCGTACCAGCCGGGCCGGCGCGGCCTCGGCGTCGCGCAACGGCCGTTGCCCGTCCTCGGGGATCAGGTAGACGGCAGGGCCGTCGCCGCCGCGCACCTTGACCGCGCCCAACTCCTCCAGGTCCCGCGAGAGGGTGGCCTGGGTGACGCCCACGCCGTCGGCGGCGAGCAGGTCGGCCAGCTCGGTCTGCGACCGGATCGACCGGTCGCGGATCAGCTCCACGATCCGGGCGTGCCGGGCGGCGCGAGTCAGCGGCGCGGTCATCGCGGCCCCCCGGTGGTGGTGTCGCCGGTCGCGGCGCCTTCCGTCGCGGTTCCCAGCAGGAACGTCAGCAGCGCCTTCTGCGCGTGCAGCCGGTTCTCCGCCTGGTCGAAGACCGCGCTCTGCGGGCCGTCGAGCACCTCGTCGGTGATCTCCTCGCCGCGGTGTGCGGGCAGGCAGTGCAGCACGATCGCGTCCGGTGCGGCCTGACCGAGCAGCTCCTTGTTGACCTGATACGGCAGGAACGGGGTGATCCGGTCCAACCCGTCGGACTCCTGCCCCATCGACGTCCAGGTGTCGGTGGCCAGCACGTCGGCGTCGCGTACCGCCTGGGCCGGGTCGGTCAGCACCCGCACCGACCCGCCGGTCTCCGCGCCGATCTGGGCGGCTCGTTCCACCACTGCCGCGTCCGGCGCGAACCCGGCCGGGCCGGCGATCCGCACGTGCATCCCGGCGGTCGTCCCGGCCAGCAGGTACGACTGCGCCATGTTGTTCGCGCCGTCCCCCACGTACGCCAGCGTGCGCCCGGCCGTGCCACCGCACCGCTCCCGGATGGTGAGCAGGTCGGCCAGCAGCTGGCACGGGTGGAAACCGTCGGTGAGCGCGTTGACCACCGGCACGGTGGCGCCCGCCGCCACCTCGGCGATCCGCTCGTCACCGTGGGTCCGCAGCACGATCGCCGCGACGTAGCGCGACAGCACCCGCCCCGCGTCGGCGAGCGACTCACCGCGACCGAAGTGGGTGACCTGCGTGTCCACCACCAGGGGGTGCCCGCCCAGCTCGGCGATGCCGGCGTCGAACGAGATCCTGGTCCGCAGGCTCTGCTTGTCGAAGAGCACCGCCACCGAGCGGGGGCCGACCAGTGGCCGGTGGCCGAACCGGTCCGCCTTCATTCGCGCCGCCAGGTCGAGGACCGCTGACTGTTCGGCTGGCGAGAGGTCGTCGTCGCGCAGGAAGTGCCGGGTCATCGAGTCGTCCCCGTCGTGGTGGCCACTGTGGCTGGTGCGATCTGCGCGCCGGCGGCGGCCGGGGCGGTCGCGTCCAGTGCGGCGGGCAGCGCCGCGAGGAAGGTGTCCGCCTGGGCGGCGGTGAGGATCAGCGGTGGGGCCAGCCGGATCACACCCGGCTGCACCGGGTTGACCAGGAAGCCGGCTTCCCGCAGGGCCTCGGCCAGCACCGACGCCACCGGCGCGGTGAGCGCCACGCCGAGCAGCAGACCGGCGCCGCGTACCTCGGCGATCAGCGGGTGGCCCAGCGCCTCGATGCCGCGACGCAGCCGCTCACCGACCCGCTTGACGTTGTCGAGCAGGCCCTCGTTGGCGATGGTCGCCACCACGGCGAGCGCCGCCGCGCAACTGACCGGGTTGCCGCCGAACGTGGTGCCGTGCGAGCCGGGGGTGAGCAGGTCCGCGGCGGGGCCGAAGGCCAGCATCGCGCCGATCGGCAGCCCGCCACCCAGCCCCTTGGCCAGGGTGACCACGTCCGGCTCCACACCCTCGGCCTGGTGCGCGAACCAGTGCCCGGTACGCCCGACGCCGGTCTGCACCTCGTCGAGGACCAGCAGCGCGCCGTGCCGGGCGGTGATCCGCCGGGCCGCGGCGAGGTACCCGGCCGGCGGGACCAGCACACCGTTCTCACCCTGGACGGGTTCCAGGATCACCATGGCGGTGGCCTCGGAGACGGCCGCTTCGAGGGCGGCGACATCGCCGTAGTCGACGTGGGTCACCTCGCCGGGCAGCGGCCGGAACGGGTCCGCCTTGGCCGGTTGGCCGGTCAGCGCGAGGGCGCCCATGGTGCGGCCATGGAAGCCGCCCCTGGTGGCCACCACGTGGGTGCGGCCGGTGCGGCGGGAGAGCTTGAACGCCGCCTCGTTGGCCTCCGCGCCCGAGTTGGCGAAGAACACCCGGCCCGGTCGGCCGGCGAGCGCCAACAGCAGCTCGGCGAGGGCGACCGGCGGCTCGGCCACATAGAGGTTGGAGACGTGCCCAAGGGTCGCGACCTGCTTCGACACCGCCGCCACCACCGCCGGGTGGGCGTGACCGAGGGCGTTGACCGCGATGCCACCCACCAGGTCCAGGTACTCCCGGCCGGCGTCGTCGACCACGACGGCACCGTGACCGGAGACCAACGCCATCGGCGGCGTGCCGTAGTTGTCCATCATGGACTGCTTCCACCGCTGCGCCAACGTGCTCATGTCGCGTCCGTCCCGTCTCCCGGCACCACCATCGTTCCGAACCCTTCCGAGGTGAACACCTCGAGCAACGTGGAGTGCGCCACCCGGCCGTCGACGACGTGCGCGGCGGGCACTCCCCCACGCACCGCCCGCAGGCAGGCCTCCATCTTCGGCACCATCCCCGACTCCAGGCTGGGCAGCAGCTTGGCCAGGTCGTCCGCGGCGATCTCGGAGACCAGGCTGGTGGTGTCCGGCCAGTCCGCGTACAGGCCGGCCACGTCGGTGAGCACGACCAGCTTGCGGGCCCGCAACGCGATGGCCAGCGCCGCAGCGGCGGTGTCCGCGTTGAGGTTGTGCAGCACACCCTCCACGTCCGGCGCCACCGTGGAGATCACCGGAATCCGACCGGCCTCGATCAGGTCGGTCACCGCGGACACGTCGACCGACTCGACGTCTCCGACCTGGCCCACGTCGACCGGCACCCCGTCCACGTACGCCGGACGCCGCACCGCGGTGAACAGGCGGGCGTCCTCGCCGGAGAGGCCGACGGCGTACGGACCGTGCGAGTTGATCAGACCCACCAGCTCCCGGCCCACCTGACCGACCAGCACCATCCGGACCACGTCCATCGCCTCGGCGGTGGTCACCCGCAGACCACCCCGGAACTCGCTGGCGATGCCGAGGCGGCCCAGCATGGCGGAGATCTGCGGACCGCCGCCGTGCACCACCACGGGCTTCAGGCCGGCGTAGCGCAGGAAGACCATGTCGGCCGCGAACGCCCGCTGCAACTCCGGATCGGTCATCGCGTTGCCGCCGTACTTGACCACGACCGTCGAGCCGGTGAAGCGCGCCAACCAGGGCAGCGCCTCGATCAACGTCTCCGCCTTGACCTGAGCGCGAGCCAAATCGCTGCTGAGGCTCATGTCGAATAGGCCGAGTTCTCGTGCACGTACGCGTGGGACAGGTCGTTGGTCCAGATCGTGGCGGCCGACGTACCCGCGTGCAGGTCGATCCGGATGGTCACGTCCCGCCCGGTCAGGTCGACCTTCGAGCGGTCCTCGGCGGCGGCGCCGCCCCGGCACACCCACACCCCGTTGACCGCCACGTCCACCTCGTCCGGCTCGAACGCGGCAGCGGTGGTGCCGACGGCGGCGAGGATCCGACCCCAGTTGGGGTCGTTGCCGAACAACGCCGTCTTGACCAGGTTGTTGCGGGCCACCGTACGGCCGACCTCGACCGCCTCGTCCTCGTCCGCCGCGCCGACCACGTCGATGGCGACCTGCTTGGTGGCGCCCTCGGCGTCGGCCACCAACTGCTGGGCCAGGTCGTGACAGGCCGCAGTGACGGCGGCGGCCAGCTCGGCCGGCGTCGGCTCGATGCCGCTCGCGCCGCTGGCCAGCAGCAGCACCGTGTCGTTGGTGGACATGCAGCCGTCCGAGTCGACCCGGTCGAAGGTGACCCGGGTCGCCGCCCGCAACGCGTCGTCCAGCGTCGCCGGCCCGGCCACCGCGTCGGTGGTCAGCACGCACAGCATGGTGGCCATCCCGGGCGCGAGCATCCCGGAGCCCTTGGCCATGCCGCCGACCGTCCAGCCGCTCCCCCGGGCCACAGTGGTCTTCGGCCGGGTGTCCGTGGTCATGATCGCCTCGGCGGCGGCCGGGCCACCGTCGCGGGACAGCCCGCGGATCGCCGAGCGGACGCCCGGCAGCAGCTTCGGCATCGGCAACCGCTCACCGATCAGGCCGGTCGAGCAGACCGCGACCTCACCGGCGCCGAGGATCAACCGTGGGCTGACCGAGGTCAACACGGCGGCGGTGTGCTCGGCGGTGGCGTGCGTGTCCTGGAAGCCGGCCGGACCGGTGCAGGCGTTGGCGCCACCGGAGTTGAGCACCACGGCGCGGACCACACCGCCCTGCACGACCTGCTGGCTCCAGCGCACCGGCGCGGCCTTGACCCGGTTGGTGGTGAAGACACCGGCCACTCCGGCGTCCGGGCCGTCGTTGACCACCAGGGCGACGTCCGCGCCGCCGCTGGTCTTGAGGCCGGCGGCCACACCGGCCGCCCGGAACCCCCGAGGGGTGGTGACGCTCAAGGGGTGACTCCCCACATCGACAGGCCCGTCGTCTCCGGCAGGCCGAGCATCAGGTTGGCGTTCTGTACGGCCTGACCGGCCGCGCCCTTGCCCAGGTTGTCCAACGCGCTGAGCACGATCAGACGACCCGAGTCGACGTCGACGGTGGCCTGTAGGTGACACGAGTTGGAGCCCAGGGTGGCGGCGGTGTGCGGCCAGCGGCCCGCCGGTAGCACGTGCACGAACGGCGCGTCCGCGTACGCCCGCGCCAGCACCTCCTGCGGGTCGACGCCGCGCGCCGGCACCGCGGTGACGGTGGCCAGGATGCCGCGCGGCATCGGCGCCAGGACCGGGGTGAACGACAGGCCGGTCGCGCCGGTGGCCTGCTTGATCTCCGGGACGTGCTGGTGGGTGCCCACCCGGTACGGCGACAGGTCGCCCATCACCTCGCTGGCCAACAGGTGCGGCTTGGCCGCCCGGCCGGCGCCGGAGGTGCCGGAGGCGGCGACCACCACCACGTCGGCGGGGTTGGCCGCGCCGTCGGCGATCAGCGGCGCGAGCGCCAGGGTGATCGCGGCGGCGTAGCAGCCGGTGTTCGCCACCCGGGTGGAGTCGGCGATCAGCTCCCGCTGGCCGGGCAACTCGGGCAGGCCGTAGGTCCACTGCCCGGCGTGCGTGCCGCCGTAGTACTGCGCCCAGGCGTACGGGTCGGCGAGCCGGTGGTCGGCACCCAGGTCGACGATCCGCACCTCGGCCGGAAGCTGGGCCGCGAGAGCCGCCGACTGGCCGTGAGGCAGGGCCAGGAAGACCAGGTCCGCATCGGCCAGGATCGTCGGATCGGTCTCACCGAGCACCAGGTCGAGCCCGGTGAGCTGCGGGTGCACCACGTCGACGCGGTGCCCAGCCTGGCTGTGGGCGGTGGCGGCGACCAGGTCGAACTCCGGGTGCCCGGCGATCAGGCGCAGCAGTTCACCCCCGGCGTACCCGCTCGCTCCGGCGACCGCGACTCGGATCCCCATACTCACCTCCGCATGACTATGCAGCGAAGATTAACAAGGACGACTCACGAGTGCAAGTTCATGCAGGCGACTGCATGGTAATGAACAGATGAACCGCGCCGACCAACGCGCTGGTGTCCTCTGCCAGACGATCCCGGCAGAGGACACCGCGTGTCAGTTCACCCGCTCGGACAACCCGTGCTGACGCTCGTACGTCCTCAGGGCCGCATCCCATGCCTCCGTGTACTCACTCGGCCCCATACCGAGATCGCCATGTCCACGCACCGCCTCACGGAGCAGCTTGATGAGGTCGGGAACAGTCTCTCGACGTTCCTCCACGTACCGGCGGAACACCTCGGCGAACTGCTCACCAGTCAACCGCGCCGCATGCGAGGTCACCGGATCGTCCTCAAGATTCTGCAGCACCGCACACCAGCGACGAGTCAGCTCGTCCGCCTGGGTCGCCCTGATCTTCTGCAACTCATGATCACACTCAAGCCTGATCCGATCCTCCCAGTACGGCCGGAGCCGCTCTCGGACCCGCTCGTCCGGGCTGACGCGGATGAGTACACCGAAGTGCGGCACCGCACCCTCGCGTGGCCAACGCTGACCACCGAGACGGCCGTTCAGCACACGCTCAAGATCATGCGAGCGGTGAGGCTCGTGTTCACGGGCCAAGTCCACCGCCCGTTCCCGGACAATCCCGGCAGCCCACCCCAGGTAGCGCTCGGCGCGGAGCCGAAGCTCCTCGTACGCCATGTTCTGCGCGGTCCAGTTGAAAACGACGTGCAGCCGGAAGTCGAACGCGTCCCCCTTGGCCGGCACCAGGATCGGCCCCGGGACGTCCTGACGGAACGTCGCCGTGGTGGGGACGACTGGCGGTGGTGGGGGTGGAGGAAGGGGAAGTTCAGCCGGCGGAAAGAGCACATGCCACCAACGACGACGGTCCACCTGGGTGGGTACGGGTGGTCTGGTGCCGGGACCACCAGGCGGATTCATGATCATGGCGTCTCCTCATCGATCAGGCGTTGCACGTCGTCGAGCAGGTCGTTGTGGGGCATCACGGGACGCCATACGTGGTGGAGCTGATGGTCCAGGCGATGACGCAGTGCAGGCTGTCCAGCGATCACGTGACGCACGAGTTGAAGGCAGTGGCCGGCGACGACCGGCTGCCGGTCCGCCCGGTCCAGCCAGAATCCGAGGGTCCGCCACGAGCGGTATGCCGTCCACGGCAGGCTGAGGGCGGTCGCCCAGAGCACGGCCAGGTCGGCCAGACGAATCGTTCCCTGATCGACCAGGTACAGCAGCTCCGGCCAGTGTTCTCTGGGCGGTTCCGCCCAACGGTCCGCGAGCACCCGCAGAGTCCGCGCGGCGTGGAGTTGTACCTCGGGATCGGCGGACGCGGTCCAACCCGCCAGCGCCGGCACGACGCTCGCCTCGTGACCATTGCGGTACACCTCGACCAGCCCTCGGACGACGGAGTTGTTCCACCGCTGCATCCGGGCATGCGCCACCTGGCGCAACTGCACCAACGCCGCATCCGGCCAGAGCTGGGCCAGCCCCAGGCTGTACGCACGCGCCACGGTGTCGCGTAGATGAGCTGCCGGGCCGGCGGTCCACCTACCGAGTTCGGTTCGGACCCGATGGTGCAACGTCGGCTGCATGGCCATGGCGACCAGGACGATGGCCGCAGCCTGCCGAACCCCGGCGCGCCGTTCCCGGGCCAATACTCCGACCGTGTCAAGGGCCGCTTGCACGTCGCGGGTCGCCGACCAGCCGATGGCTCCGGCGGCGGCCTGTCGGACCGCCGGAAGGTCTCCCCGGATCAGGTCTGCCAGCCAGTCGAGGAGCTCTGCCGGAGACCACCATTCAGTCCACGCGACTTCCAGCAGCGCCGATCTGAGCGGCTCCGTCCCCGCCGGGAAGTCGATCCGGCACCCACCCGGCACGCGTACGTCGTTCAGCCGGGTGACGGCCTGGCTCAGTGTCGACCCCAACAGCGCCTCGATCGCCGACGCACGAAGGGGTGCACCGCTAGACGTCCCTTCCTGAAAGTGCAGTCGGGCCAGACGTTGAGCTGCCTGGTGTATCTCGGCCACGGGCTGGCCGGCAAGCACGGCGCAGGAGAGGCGGAACGCTCGCACCTCCTCGTTGGTGAACCCGTCGATCTCATCGCCGCCGCGTCGCAGGTCGAGGATCTCGACGGCTCGCTCTCGAAGTTGAAGCGGCAGAAACTGCTCCAGCCGCTCGGTCAGGGTGACAGCCTTGGGAACGGTCCGAGCGATCGTCTCGACGACCTTCAGGACTTCGCTGGGTGAGGGTTCTCCGGCCAGGTAAGCCGACAACAGTGGATGTTCGGCGCAGTCCACGTCCACGTACCGCTCCAGGCAACGCCCGTCGCACGTGTCCACGCACCAGCCGACACACCGCCCGCTGAGTTGATGGCGAAGTTGCGCCCGAAATACCTCAGCCGCCGGGGCTGCACGGTGTTCCACAACGTGGCCGACGAGGTCGTGTCTCCGTCGGGAGAAGTCCCCTGCCAGGACCAGTGTCGTGCCTGACGTCGCAGCCCTGGCAGCTAGCGCCACGAGTGTGAACCCGTCGACCTCGCGGAGTACGACCTCGCTCAGCCGGAGCACGTAGCCATGACCGGCGGGTAATGGCGTCTCAGCGCCGAGCAGATCGGACAACTGCTCGACACCGAGCACACGGACCCGACCAAAGCCGTGTTTCCGAGCCACCGCCAGGGTGGCCGAAGTAATCAGTCCACTTCCGACGGGGCCGGAGAGGCAGACCAGATGGTGGTGCTGGAGATGGTGGTCGAGCCGGTGATCACTGGGCGTGTGCGCGTACCCGCTGGCGATCTCGCGGACGCTGGCCTCGGCCAGGGTTTCGAACCAGACGCGCCCAGCGCCGTCGGATCGCGCAGCGGTGACGTTGACCGTCCCAATCGCGACGGCGCCATGTCCGGTAGCGTTCTGCCCCTGAACCCGAACATCGCCGACGTCGATGCTCGACCTACCCAGTAGGCCGGCGAGCCCGCGCAGCACGTCGGTAGGGTCAGGGAGATCCTCAGGTTCGTCCGCCTCCTCCTCCGGCGGCTCCTCGGGCAGGTCCTCTGCCGGGCCTGGCTTCTCCTCGCCATCGTCGGAACCTGTTGCTGTTGATCCGTCGCGCGATCCGCCCAGCACACCATCGTCGGCGTCACCACTCGGGTCATCGACGGCCGGTGCCTCCGACACGTCGTGCAGAAGGTTCTCCAGATCCCACTCCATCCCAGCGGAGGCAGTGGGGTGCCGACCGGTCATCGGGGATCGCCTCGCCTCGTGCCGAAGTTCGCGTCGCGACCGAGCGAGCCGATCGCCGTCGCACCGTGGCCGATCGCGTTCTGCCCCTTGACGCGGATATCGCCGGTACGAATTCCATCGTTACCTGTCGCGCTGTTCGCTGCCTCCGCCCCGCCGTTGTCCGCCGGCTCCTCCGCAGCCTGGGCGGGGCCTTCCCCGTCGGTCGGCACGACGCCCGGAACCGAGGCGCCGCCGAGATCCTCGTCCACCACGCAGAGCCAGGCGTACTCGCGGAATTCCTTGTCCGGATGGGCCACCTCGACCCGCACGAAACGCTCAGGCCGCATCTCTTCCGGATACTCGCTGACCACGTCCCGGAAGATCTCGGTCGAGACCACCAGCGCCACCCCGGCCCCGGGAAAGGCCGCCAGGGCTTTCTTCACGGGATCGGCTTCGCACAGGCGACAGACGAAAACGACGGCGTTGCCTGGGAAGCCGTTCGCACCGTCCAGGTGCACCAAACCCTGGTGCACGGCCACCCGGAGCCGAATTCGGGCAACGGGAAGCCGGCTGCTGTTGTGGTTACGCAGCCGCCGGTTCAGCTCCGGCACGAACCTACCGATGACACGAGACTCGGATACCTCGCGGGGCACGATTGCTAGCTCGCCGTCGCCCGCCTGCTGCGTCGTCCAGGTCACACGGTCCAGACCGACAGCGCCAGCGGCCTCGTGCAGCAGCTCTCGAAAATGCCGTTGTGCCTCATACTGTTGCAGGTTGCTGCGTCGGCTGTACCGTTCCATATCTACGGAGATCAACAGTCGCCGCTCGGGATGTTGCATCAAGTTCCCGCCCTTCGTCACCCGGCTCGCCCCACGGGCAAGCGCCGCAGGAGCCATCGAACCGTCGGGGACTGATCGGGATCCCGTAGAAGTACGGCATCATCTCGGGCTGTCGAAAAACAGTCATCCCGTCCTGTTCGGGGGTCAGCTACACACCCGGACGGTGTCCTTGTCGCATGAGGACGAATCTCTTTGAGCTGCTCCTAGCCCTCGAATGGTCACCGATGGCTGTGCTGGTGTTGTTAGCCGTCCGCCTGCTGGTCGAAATCGCCACCGAAACCGGGGCATCGCGCTCCGCACAGGAACGGCTACGCTTCGGCCGCTGTCAGTGGAGAAGGAGGCTGAGGCCGCAGATGCGACGACCACCAGAGCAATCCAGTGGCGAGTGGCCCTACGGCACGTTCCTGCAACGGCTCGCGCCGCCAGTTCGGATGACGCTCCTGGCGCTGGGCGTCCGCCGTCAGGTTCCCGCCGGGCAGATTGTGATCCACGAGGGCATACGGGAGTCTCACCTGGTGCTCCTCGAAGAGGGCCTGACCAAGGTTACTGCCACGCTGCCGGATGGTCGGTCCGCCCTGCTGTCGCTCCGGGTCGGTGGTGATCTCGTGGGCGAGATGTCGGCGCTAAACAACGCACCCCGCTCCGCAACCGTCACGACCTGCGGGCCCGCAAGGTACAGCGTGATCCAGCCGGACCGGTTCAAGCGGTTCCTGAAGGAACATCCAGACGCCGCCCTTGAACTCGCCGCGATGGTGTCCGACCGGCTGCGCTGGTCCAATCGACGGCGGATCGACTTCACGTCATACCCGGTGAAACTGCGTGTCGCCCGAGTGATCGCGGAACTTTGCCGGACCCATGGTCGACAAGGGCCCGATGGCATCATCATCGACGTCCGACTCACGCAGCCCGACCTGGCGACCATCTGTGGCGCCTCCGAGACCTCCATTCAGAAGGCGCTGCGGGAGCTACGGACAGACGGACTGGTCGACACCGATTACCGCCGGATCACCGTCCGCGATCTGCCAAGCCTGCGGAAGCTCGGCAACCTGGAATCCAGCGACGACTGAGGGCGTCCTCCTGCCGTCCGCAGGAGGACGCCCGTCGACTCCGTCAGGCGCCGCCGCAGGGTGGCGCCGAGGGGCTCCGCCGCGACCACCTCCTCGACGTTGAGCGTCCGGTCCGATGCCCGGCCTGGCTGTGTGCGGCGGCGACCAGGTCGAACTCCGAGTGCCCGGCGATCAAGCGCAGCACTTCACCCCCGGCGTACCCGCTCGCTCCGGACCGCCGGGATGACGGTCGAAGAAGTACGGCAGCCAACGCTGACAGAACGCGCCGAACGGCCGGACCGCCGGACAGACCCGCCGGCTGAGGCCGGACAGGGACACCACGTCCCGCCGGTCGGTCTGGTTGAACAGGCCGATGGTGACGTCGAAGACGCCACGTTGCACGGCGGCCTGGACACCCGCGGCCAGGATGTCCGCGTCCAACTCGTCAACGGCGGCATCCCGCCTGAGCAACTCGCCGGCCACCGCCGGCAACAGGTTGTTGCTGATGACGGTGATCAGTTTCGGATTCGGCGTGAGATCGATGACCGACGACGAGTAGCCCGCAACGTTGACGAAGGCCTCGGTGAAGGGCAGCAGAATCTTCGCCGTGCCCCAGTCCTCGACCAGTTCCGACGCCGACCGCGACACCTCGGAGACCAGGTACAGATGGGTGGCGAGGACGGCGTACCGGACACGGGGATCACCGGCAAGCAGTTGCCCGATCCGGAACTCCTCAGCGCTGAAGCAGAGCCGGGCGAGCATGTACACGCGGGCCAACTCCCGCGCCTCGGCGGTCGTCAACAACACCTCGGCCGAGCCGGTGCGCGGCGCGGGGACGCCCGGCGACGACCGGTGCGAGCGCCGGCCCTCCTCGCCCGCGGCACCGATCGCATCATGGAGCGTCGAGAGGATGCGATCGGCCGGCGGCGGCGGAGCGTCCGGGCCGCCCCGCACCCTTTGGACGAGGTCCGGCCAGTGCGTCGACAAGCGGCTCATGACATCCCGGCACGCCTCGGCGTGGGACTGGCCCCGTAGTGACGCGAGCCGCTCGATACTGCGGAGCAGGTGCTCGGCCGGCGAGCCCGGAGTGGTCTCCTCGCGTAGCCGAGCGACCGCGGCCGGCAGGCTCCGGCCGGCCGTCAGCCCGAAGTAGCCGTCGAGGGTGTCGAGGTCGGCCGCGCCGAAGCGCACCGCCACCGGCTTCCCGGTCACGACCCGCTTCCAGTAGTACGCGCTGAGCGCGGCGGGATCCGCCAGCAGCGCGCCGAGATCGCCGGACTCCGGCGAGGGTCGCCCCGGCGGCAGCACACGC
This sequence comes from Micromonospora saelicesensis, assembly GCF_900091575.1. Taxonomy (GTDB): domain Bacteria; phylum Actinomycetota; class Actinomycetes; order Mycobacteriales; family Micromonosporaceae; genus Micromonospora; species Micromonospora saelicesensis. Next base: position 1,074,169 of record NZ_FMCR01000003.1, on the reverse strand, counting down.
CGCAGCAGCGCGCGAACGAAGTCGTCGTTGCGCGCGGTCACCTCGGCGGAAGCGGCCTGAAACCAGACCTCGGACGCCAGCTTGGCGGTCTGCCTCTCCTCGTTCACGGATTCGAGGTAGGTGTCCAGCTTTTCCTGCTCCGGGTGTGCCGGGCATCGTTCGCCCAGCGAGGGGGCCGCCAGCCGGATGTACATCCCGAACAACTCGCCCGTGATCTCGCGGCCCGGAGCGCCCAGGTCGAAGAGGTCGTCGGCCAGCACGGAGCCGAGGGCACCGAACACACACCCGGTGGCCAGAGACGCGTCGTCGGCGATGTCAGCGGTCGCGACGCACAGATCGACGATGAAGCGCCGCAGGGACAGCGCGGCCGCGCTCCCGTCGGTCGAACCCCAGATCGGGCCGGCGGGCCGGGACGCGACCGCCGTCGACAGGAGCCGCCGCAGCGCGACCAGCGCGCTGTGCAGTTCCTCGGCGAGTTCGCTGACCGGCCGGTGCGGTGGCGCGGGCTCCGCGCGCAGGACCGCACCGAGGTCGTGCCGCGTGACGATGTCCCGGATGTGCTCCGGCGTCATCTCCCGGATCACGATCCGCGCCCGCTTGCGCACCTCCTCCCGCAGGTCGGTGTAGAGCGGCATGTTGAGGGCGCCCTGCAGGTCGTACTGCATGCGCAGAACGAGTCGCTGCACGATGGGCGTGTCGTCGTCGACGGCCGCGGCCAACGTGGCGCGGCGCAGTCGGTCGAGGGAGACGCCCGCGCTCTGCCGCTCGTACCAGGAGCGAAAGCCATCGTCGCGAAGGAGATGCCGGTCCGGGTCGACGACGAAGCCGGGCCGGGACGCGGCGGCCGCGAGCGCCGCGACGACCCGGGGCATCTCGTCGGCGAGAAGCTCCAGGAAGGGGCGCCCGTCCCCGGTCGCCAACAGGAACCGGTCGAGAGCCGACCCCGGGAGGTCGCTGGCGCCGAGGAAGCCGGTGCCCTCGTCGGTCCGGTGGAACGCCGCCATGATCGCGCTGCGTGGTCCGCCGGCGGACGTACGGTACCGGTGATGGACCAGCCGACTCGCGGCGAAGATCGTGTGACACGGCACCGCGATGTCCTGAAGATGGACGACTCGCGGGAGACCGTCGTCGAAGAAGCGGGCCTGGGCGGCGAGCGCCTCGTCCAACCGGGCCTGCGAGGGAAAGATGCAGCTGTCCTCGTCGCTCCACGCGGTGCCGTCGTCGTTCACGAAGCACTGCCGCAGGAGCTGATTCGTGCGGGGCAGGTAGGTGAGCCCCTGCCCCGAGGGCCCTCGACCGGTGCCCATCGTCCAGGTGACGATCACCTTGAACTCGTCCATGAAGGGGCTGTTGTCGACGTGCAGGGTGTTGTCCCGCGCCACGACGTCGAGTGGCTGTGTGTCCTTCGCTCGCAAGTCGATGATCTTCACGGGGCCGCCGAGGGCGTACGCGACGAGCGCGACCAGCAGCGGATGAGCGAACGCCTCCCGGAATTCGGGGTGCTCGACCAGGGAGCCCGCGTCCGCGACGTTCAGGTAGTTGTGCAGCGAGCCACGGCTGCCCCTGGTGTCGATCGCCGAGTCGTACGCCCGCCGCGCGGGTTCGAAACGCTCGGGTGCGACGAGCCCGGCGAAGCTGAGCGCACCCTCGGACGCGAGGTTCCCGCTCAGCGACGTGAAGGTGTTCCGGAGGAGCGGCCCGCCCGCCTCCGCCCCGCACGCACTGTCGACGATCGCTTCGATCTCGCGCCGGAACCTCGTGGCTTCCCGCTCCCGCTGCAGTTGCCGATACGACTCAGCGCTGGCCAGCGCGTCAGCCGGGACGAGCGGCGCGTACCGAGGGCTCATATCGCCGGACTCCCGACCACCAACGTCGACTGGGTGAGATCCGGATAGTGCTCCAGGCGGGCCAGCGCCCGTCGGACCTCTTCCACGGCGCTGACGTTTCCGCCCTGACCGTACGCCTGCTCAAGCTGGCCCAGGATCGTCCGGACGGAACGGAAGTTGCCGAGGGACTCCTCGACCCGCCAGGCCCGCTCCAACCAGGTGCAGCCCTCCTCGACCTCGCCCGACCGGAGGCCCGTCGCGCCGAGCAGACGCAGGGCCAGCGCCCGGCCATAGTCATTGCCGCGCTCCTCGCACATGGCGAGGCTGCGCAGGCCGAGCCCTCGGGCCCAGGAATGGTGGCCCAGTTCGTTCAGGGCTCGGGCCGCGTCGTACAGCCCCCGGGCCTCGCGGACGACATTGTTGCCGTTTCTGGATTCCCGGGCCGCCCGCAGCCCCCAGCGCAGTGCGTCCCGGTGGTCACCCGACCGGAGGCAGAGCTCGGCCATGGCGTGATGCGACGACGCCCGACCCGAATCGTCGCCGGACGCCGCGTCCAGCGCCATGGAGGCGCGCAACTGCTCCTTCGCCGGCTCAAGCTGGCCGATGTCCGCGTAGGCACGCCCCAGGGCGCGTCGGGACAGCGCCTCCATCGCCGGGTCACCGGCGGCCGCCGCGGCAACAGCCTCCCGCTGGACGGACAGCGTTCTCGTGACGTCCTGACGCCAGTAGAGGAACGTGTTGAGCGCCCGCGCGAACCGGGTGATGAAGGTGAAGTCGTCGTCGGCCCGGGCCTGCTCGATGAGGTAGGTCATGGACGCGGTGATCGACTCGAACCAGGAGAGGGCCTGCGCCACTGTGAAGCTGGTCGACCCGGCGACCGCCAGCAGCTCCTGGTCCACCGGCAGGGAGTCCCGGTGGGGATCGATGGCGCGATCGGCGGCGTAGCTCAACGCCAGGTAGACGGTGCGGATGCGGCGCGCGGTCAGCTCCTGCTCGGCGGGGTCCAGCACCTGCCCGAGCGTCTCCGCGAGATAGGCCTTCATCAGGTCGTGGAAGCGGTAACGGCCGGGGCTGATCTCGTCGATGAGGGATGCCAGGCACAGGGCTTGAAGACTGCGGTCACCCACCCGCCTGGGCTGGTCGAGGACGAGGCACAGCACCGCGACCGAGCATTCGTTGCTGGGCAGCATGGACGCCACGTAGAGGACCTTCGTCGTTGCCGCGTCGAGGTCGTCGAGTGACCAGGAGATGACGCGACCGACCTCGATGCCCAGGCCGGCGTCGTCGAGGAAGCGAAGTGGGCTCTGCTCCTCCTCGATTCCCCTCGCGGCGTCGTCGATCGTCCAGGTGGTCTGGATGGCGAGCTTCGCCGAAACGATGGCGAGCGCCAACGGATGCCCCTCCAGAAGCTGCACGATGCGTTGGGCGGCGGCCTGCTCCCGTTCGACGCGGACGAACCCGACACGTTCGGCGATGAGCTCCACCCCCTCGTCCAGGGTGAGCAACGGAAGTTTGATGACCCGCGCGTCGTGACGAACGCTCATCTCCGGGATCGCCCGGCGGCTGGTGACCACCAGCACCGACCCGAAGCCCGGCACCAGGTCCCGAACCTGCTCGTAGGAACCCACGTTGTCCACGATGACGAGGCAACGCCGGCCAGCGGTGACGGCGCGGAAGACGCCGCCCCACTCCGCCTCGTTGTCAGGAAGGTCGGACCGGTTGATCCCCAGCGTGGCGAGGAAGCTGCGCAGAGCGTCCCGGGTCTCGATGCGCGGTGTGCCGGAGTACGCGCACATGTCGACGAAGAACTGCCCGTCGGGATATTCGGCGATGCGCGAGCTGGCCCAGGCGACCGCGAGGGTGGTCTTGCCCGAGCCGGCCAGACCCCAGAGCATGCAGCAGCGGGAGCCCGGCGTCGTCATCGCCTCGTCCATCTCGTGCAGCAGGTGGTGCCTGCCGACGATCCTCCCGATGCCGCCCGGGAGCATGTGCGGTGGCTCGGGCACGCGCGCCGCCGCTCGCGGCTGTTCGACGTAGATCGCGCCGGAGGAGCCCACCTGGAGGACCTGGTGCGCCAACAGGCCTTCGGCCACGTTGTGCGACGAGCTTCCGGAGGCGGGCTCCATGTCGGTCACCTTCCGGCTACATCGTGATGTCGCCGACGCGCTGGGCCTGCACCAGCTTGCCCACGTTGCTGGAGGCCACCACGTTCGTGCTGCCAATCGACGTGGACCCCTGCCGGAGCTCCCGCAGGAACTCCGGATCCTCGGCCGCGTAACGGGCCAGGAGCGCACGGAGTTGCGCCGTGTCGTCCGCCGAGGCGTCGCCCTGCGCGACCCGGTCCAGGGATTCGAGCATCCCCGCCGGCTCGTCGCTGCGGACGAATCGCCGCCGGATCATGTCGACGAGTGCCGCCCCGGACCCCTCGGCGATCTTGACGAGCGCCGCGGCGACGATTGCCTCGATCATGCGCTGCTCCTTGACCTGAAGGACTGCGACAGGCGTCGGCGCTCACCCCTTCGCCAGGCAAGGCTACCGATTCGTGTCGACCTCGGAAAGGCTCGTGACATGGTCGGCAACGTCGACGCCGAGCCCTCGGCCGGTCACCCGAAGGCCACCCCGTATCGACGCCGACGCATGCCATTGGCGACGGATGCCTGGTGCCGAGCCACCGCGACCTGCCAGGGACGCCATCGCCGCCGACGAGGGCCGGCGCGGCCTGTCGGAAGCCCGACACGGCGGAGCCGGCGGCGAAACGACGACGGCCCCGACACCCCGCTGCGGGGTACCGGGGCCGTCGTGGGTCGCGTCAGGCGCCGCGCAGGGTGGCGCCGAGGCGCTCCGCCGCGACGGCGACCGCCGCGTCCCGTGCCGCGACCGCCTCCTCGACGGTGAGCGTCCGGTCCGGTGCCCGGAAGGTGAGCTTGTACGCCAGCGAGCGGCGGCCGGGGCCGAGCTGCGCGCCGGAGTACACGTCGAACAGCCGCACGTCCTCCAGCAGCTCACCGGCGCCCGCCTCCAGCGCCCGGCGCACCTGCTCCGCCGGCACCGACTCGTCCAGCACCAGGGCCACGTCGATCAGCGCCGGCGGGAAGCCGGAGACCGTCGGCGCCGGCGTCACCGGGGTCGGCGGCAGCGTGTCGAGGTTCAGCTCCATCGCGCTGGTGCGGCGGGGCAGCTCCAACGCCGCGACCACCACCGGGTGCAGCTCGCCGGCATGTCCGACGACCGAGCCGTCGACCCGCAGCTCGGCGCAGCGACCCGGGTGCCACGGGGCGTACTCGGCGGCGCGCACCTCGACCCGCTCGTCGGGGATCCCGGCGGCGGCCAGCACGTCACGGGCCGCCTCGATCGCGTCCGCCCAGCCGGCCGGTCGACCCGCACCCCACCAGCCGGCCGGGTCCAGGTCGCCGGAGAGCACCACCGCGACGTGCACCGGCTGCGCCGGCACCACCGCGTCGGCGGCTGCGAACTCCTCGTCGGTGGGGCGCCGGTCCACGCCCATCGCCGGCGGGCTGCCGGCGCCGAGGCGCGGGTGGAAGACCGCACCGATCTCGTAGAGGGCGAGGTCGCGGTGACCCCGGCCGAGGTTGCGCTTGAGGATGCCGAGCAGCGGGCCGAGCAGCATGGTGCGCAGCAGCGGCTCCTCCTCGGACAGTGGGTTGGCCAGCCGCACCGCGGGCCGACGCGGGTCGTCGGCCGGCAGGCCGAGCTGGTCGGCAAGCTCCGGCGACACGAACGGGTGCGCGAGCACCTCCACGTACCCCCGTTCGGCCAGCGACCCGGCGACGGCCCGGCGGCGACGCTGCCGCGGGGTCAGACCGCGTCCCGGAGGCGCGGTCGGCAGCACCGACGGCACCCGGTCGTACCCGTCGAGGCGGACCACCTCCTCGACCAGGTCGGCCGGGTCGGTCAGGTCGGGCCGCCAGGTCGGCGGGGTGACGCTCAGCACCGTCCCGACGCCGCTGGCCACGCCGACCGCGCCCGGGTCCTCGGACAACCGGTCCGCGCCCTGCGCGACAGTGCAGCCGACCCGCTCCAGCAGGGCGACCACCCGCGCCGGCGGGTACTCGACGCCGACCCGCCGGGTCGGCAGGTCCGCCGGAAGGCTGATCGGGGTACGCGGCCGGACGTGGTCGATGTCCAGGATCTCCGCACTCGGCGTGCCCCCGCCGTGCTCGGTGAGCAGCCGCACCGCACGCTCCAGCGCGACCAACGCCACGGCCGGGTCGACGCCCCGCTCCCAGCGCTTCGCGGCCTCGCTGAACAGCTTGTGCCGGCGGGCGGTGCGCCCGACCATAGCCGGGTCCCAGTGCGCCGCCTCGAAGAGCACCGTGGTGGTGCCGGCGACGACCTCGCTGGTCTCGCCGCCCATCACCGCGGCCAGGGAGATCGGGACGCCGGCGCCCTCGCCTGCGAGGGCGTTGGGCAGCCCAGCGTCGCAGATCACCATGTCGTCGGCGGTGAGCACCCGGTTGACCCCGTCGAGGGTGGTCAGCTTCTCCCCCGCTTCGGCGCGACGAACCACCAGCGGCCCGGCGATCCGGTCGGCGTCGAAGGCGTGCATCGGCTGGCCCAGCTCCAACATCACGTAGTTGGTGATGTCGACGGGCAGCGAGATGCTGCGGATGCCGGCGGTGACGAGCCGCTGCTGCATCCAGGACGGTGTGGGCGCGGTCGGGTCGACCCCGCGGACCAGGCGGGCCGTGAACCGGTCGCAGCCGACCGTGTCGCGGACCTCCACCGGGTACGGGGGCGTCCCGGTGCCGCCCGGGGCCGGCGCCAGGGCCGGGTCGCGCAGCGGCACGTCGAACGCGTGCGACAGCTCCCGGGCCAGGCCGCGCAGGCTCAGCGCGTACCCCCGGTCAGGGGTGATCTCCAGATCGAGGACGACGTCGTCGAGGCCGACCACCGGACGGGCGTCGTCGCCCGGCTTGGCCGTCACGTCCGACCCCAGCACGATGATGCCGGAGTGGTCGTCGCCCAGGCCCAGTTCCTTGGCCGAGCAGATCATGCCCGCCGAGTTGTGCCCGTACGTCTTGCGGGCGCCGATGGCGAAGCCGCCGGGAAGCACGCCGCCGGGCAGGATCACCACGACCCGGTCACCCGGGGCGAAGTTACGGGCACCGCAGACGATCTCCTGCGGCTCGCCGGTGCCGTTGGCGGCACCCACGTCGACCCGGCAGAACCGGATCGGCTTCTTGAAGCCGGTGAGCTCCTCGATCTCGCGGACCTCACCGACGACCAGTTGGCCGGTGACGGTCTCGGCCAGGTCCACCACGGACTCGACCTCGATGCCGAGGTCGACCAGGGCCTGCTCCAGGTCACCGGTGGGCAGGTCGGCGGGGAGGTCGACGTACTCCCGCAGCCAACTGACAGAAACTCGCATGACTTCAGACCACCGTTCCCGTGTCTCGTACCCGCATCGCCTACGCCCCGGTCCCGAGCGCGCGGCTGAACCGCACGTCGCCCTCGAAGAGATGGCGGATGTCGCTGACCCCGTGCCGGACCATCAGGGTCCGGTCGATGCCCATGCCGAAGGCGAATCCGGAGTAGACCTCCGGGTCGACGCCGCAGGCGCGCAGCACCCGGGGGTTGACCATGCCGCAGCCACCCCACTCGACCCACTGCGGGCCGTCACGGTGCTCCGGGAACCACACGTCGAACTCCGCCGACGGCTCGGTGAACGGGAAGTAGTGCGGCCGCCACCGGGTCTTCGCCTCCGGGCCGAACATCGCCCGGGCGAAGTGGTCCAGCGTGCCCCGCAGGTGGGCCATCGTGATGCCCTTGTCGACCACCAGGCCCTCGGCCTGGTGGAACACCGGGCTGTGGGTGGCGTCGATCTCGTCGGTGCGGTAGACGCGACCCGGCACGATCACGTAGATCGGCGGCTTGCGGCTGAGCATCGTGCGGGTCTGCACCGTCGAGGTGTGCGTACGCAGCACCAGGCCGGAGCCCTCCGGTGCGATGTGGAAGGTGTCCATCAACCCACGCGCCGGGTGGTCGGCGGGGATGTTCAACGCGTCGAAGTTGACCCACTCCAGGTCGACCTCGGGCCCCTCGGCCACCTCGTAGCCCATCCCGACGAAGAGATCGCTGATCGACTCCATCAGGGTGCTCAACGGGTGCCGGGCGCCGCGCGGACGCCTGTCGTAGGGCAGGGTGACGTCCACCCGCTCCTCGACCAGCACCCGCTCGGCCTGCTCGCGCTCCACCACCTCGGCGCGCTCGGCGTACGCGGACTCGATCGCCCGGCGGGCCTCGTTGACCCGCTTGCCGGCGTCGGACTTCGCGGCCGGCGGCAGCGCGCCGATCTCCCGGCGCGCGAGGGAGACCGGTGACCGGTCACCCAGGTGCACCGAGCGCAGCGCGGTCAACGCGTCCGGGTCGGCGGCGGCCTCGAACGCCTTCGTGGCGTCCGCGACGGCCTCGGCCAGGGCGGCGGGGTCGAGCAGGGCGACCTGCTTCGGGTCGTACGGATCGTTGCGGTAGCTCATGGCGTACGGGCACTCCCTCACGGCGGCGCCAGCCCTCACCGGGGCGGCTAGGCGAGTCTACGGACGCGCGGCTGTGCCGCAGCCCGCCGGTAGGAGTTGCGCAGGGAGCAGGTCAGGCCCGCCGCCCGCCGACACCGGCGGGCTGGCTAAACGAACGCCGTGTCGCGTTCATGGACGGACGCTCTCCCCTGCTGTCAGTCGCGCCGGAGGCAATCACCCTCAGCGCTGCGCTCTCGCTGAAGCGTACAGGCAGACCGCCGCGGCGGCAGCCAGGTTGAGGCTCTCCGCGCGCCCGTACAGCGGCACCCGCACCGTGGTGTCGGCGGCGGCGGTCAACTCCTCGGGCAGGCCGTGCGCCTCGGAACCGAACAACCAGGCGGTGGGCCGGACGAGCCGACCGTAGTCGGTCAGGTCGTCCAGGTCGCTGTCGCCGTACCCGGTGGTGGCGAAGATCGACAGCCCGGCGGCGCGCAGCGCGTCGACCACCGCGATCGGGTCGGTGGCGCGCACCACGTCGACGTGGAAGAGGCTGCCGGCCGAGGCCCGCACACACTTGCCGTTGTACGGGTCGACGGCGTCTCCGGCGAAGATCACCGCACCCGCGCCGGCCGCGTCGGCGGTGCGCAGCACGGTGCCGGCGTTGCCCGGGTCGCGGATCTCGGCGAGCACCGCCACCAGCCGGGGCGCACCCGCGAGGGCCTGCTCCAGCGAGACGTCCACGTGCCGGCAGACGGCGACGAGCCCCTGCGGGGCGACGGTCTCGGTCAGCGCCGCGATGGCGTCGTCGGTCACCTCGGAGACCGGCACGTCGGCGCGGGCCGCCGTGGCGGCCAACTCCGGATACCGGTCGAGCGCGGTGGTCGTACCGAACAGTTCGGTGACCACCCCCGGTCGCGCGAGGGCCTCGCGGACCGCCTGTGGGCCCTCGGCCAGGAAACGGCCGGTGGCGTCGCGGTCCCGGCGGCGTTGCAGGCGGCGGGCGGCGACAACCCTGGGGGTACGCGGGGTGAAAGCCATGGTGTGCGCTCCTCCGGCACGATTGAGGCGCCCCCCGGACGGCGGTGCCGACACGGGAGACGCCTCGTTCTGGTGCGTGGGGATCAGGCGGCCTGAGCCGCCGCGCCGCCGGTGCCCTCGGCCGTGACCGCGGCCCGGGCCAGCTCGACGATCGCCGCGAAAGAGGCGGCGTCGTTGACAGCCATGTCGGCCAGGATCTTGCGGTCGACCTCGATGCCGGCCAGACGCAGGCCCTGGATCAGACGGTTGTAGGTCATCCCGTTGGCCCGGGCGCCCGCGTTGATCCGCTGAATCCACAGCTGCCGGAAGTCGCCCTTGCGGTCGCGACGGTCCCGGTAGGCGTACTGCATCGAGTGCAGCACCTGCTCCTTGGCCTTGCGGTACAGGCGGGAGCGCTGACCGCGGTAACCACTCGCGGACTCCAGCAGGGTACGACGCTTCTTCTGGGCGTTTACAGCCCGCTTGACGCGTGCCATCTCAACTCCTAATTACGTAAAGGTGGCGCGCGTCAGCGGCCGAGCAGCTTCTTGATGCGCTTGACGTCGGCCTTGGCCAGCACGACCGTGCCGGTCAGCCGGCGGGTCTGGGTGGAGGGCTTCTTCTCCAGGTTGTGGCGGAGGCCGGCCTGCTGGGCAACGATCTTGCCCTTGCCGGTCACCTTGACCCGCTTACCCATACCCGTGTGGCTCTTCATCTTCGGCATGTGGAACGTCTTCTCCCCTGTTACTCGCCGCTGGTGTCGGCGGCGAGGCCGGTGTCACCGGCTGCTGCGGTCTCGCTGACCGCCGCGGTCTCATCGGCTTCCGGAGTGGCGGACTCGTCCGCTGCCCGGTCCCGAGGTCCGCCGCGAGACGCCGTAGCGGCGACCGCGGAGGCCTTGACGGCCCGATGCGGGGCGAGAACCATGATCATGTTTCGACCGTCCTGCTTCGGAGCGGCCTCGACGTATCCCAGTTCCGTGATCTCGGATTCGAGCCGGCGCAGAAGCCGGTAACCCAGCTCCGGGCGGCTCTGCTCGCGACCGCGGAACATGATCGTCACCTTGACCTTGTCGCCCGCCTTGAGGAACCGCACCACGTGACCCTTTTTGGTCTCGTAGTCGTGCGGGTCGATCTTCGGCCGAAGCTTCATTTCCTTGATGACGGTCTGCTGCTGATTACGCCGCGCTTCGCGCGCCTTGAGTGCGCTCTCGTACTTGAACTTGCCGAAGTCCATGAGCTTGCACACCGGCGGGCGCGCCATCGGCGCAACCTCGACCAGGTCCAGATCGACGTCCGCGGCCAGCTGAAGAGCGCGCTCCAGCGGGACGATGCCCACCTGCTCACCCTCTGGGCCGACCAGTCGGACCTCACGTGCCCGGATCTGCTCGTTCACGCGTGGTTCGACGCTGATGGGGCCTCCTCGAGTCGTTTCTGCTCAGTCGCCGACCCCTGCGGCTCCCGGGAGGGAACCGACCCGAAAAGCAGAAGGCCCCGGCGCATGCCAGGGCCCGCTCGACCGGTCAGCACGATCACAAGGATCGCGCATCCGGCACCGGGACATGCCCGGAACCGGTGACCGGACCCGGCCACCGTAGCGGCGACTCGGGTGGGAGCAGGCGCTCCGCTTTCAAAGGCTGTCTGCTCGCACGCGGAGACAGCCTGGTCGACTCGATAACACTACACCGGCGCCCCGGCGACCCCCAAACCGGGCACCACCTGCGGCCGCGCCGCGTCGCCGTCGCGCGTCAAGATCCGCGCACTTTCCTCTGAACTGCTGCCGCAGGGTGCGGCGGTTCGGCCGGGTCAGCGGCCGACGGCGCGCTCGGCGAGGCGGGCCTGGTGGGCCTCGTGCAGCCGGCGCAGCGCGCGGACCCCGTCGACGGCCAACTCCTTGTCGGCGGCCTGCAACGCGACCATCGGCAGCAGGTCGTCGTCGTGCAGCTCCAGGCTGGCCCACGGCGCGCCCCGGTCGAAGCGGACACCCCGGACAACCTCCCAGGGCAGCTCGTAGGAGCTGATGACGTTACGGACCCGGATGCCCCGTGCGTCCGCCTCCACCCGGGGACGGGTGAACAGCAGGAAGCCCAGCGCCCCGAAGATGCCCAGACCGATCATGGCGATCTGGTCGCCGCGCTGGAAGCTGCCGTAACCATCGCCGGTCGGGCCGCTCAGCGACGTGGCGACCAGACCGAACACCACCACCAGGGCAGCCGCCGCCGACCAGCAGACCACGCGGATGCGGCGGGGCTTCAGGCGGACCAGCTCGGTTTCACTCACCCCACCAGTCTGCCATCCGCACTCGCTCATCGAACGCACCACCCGCCGATCCACCACCCCGCGGCGACCAGTCACCAGCCACCTCAAGATCGCGCTCGATCCAGGATCCAGTGGCCTCCGTCGAGATCGGGACCACTACTTCAATGATCGAGCGCGATCTTGCCGGACGGGACGGGGCCGTCGGGAAATCCCGCGCGCGCCGAGGCCGCGAGGATCAGAGGCGGCAGGCGTGGATGTTGGTGACGAGGATGGCGCGGGCGCCCAGTTCGTACAGCTCGTCCATGATGCGGTGCACGTCGTCGCGGAGCACCATCGCCTGCACCGCCACCCAGCCCTCACGGTGCAGCGGCGACACGGTGGGCGACTCGATGCCCGGGGTGAGCCCGCTGGCCCGGTCCAGCAGACCGGCCGGCACGTCGTAGGCGAGCATCACGTAGCGGCGGGCCACCAGCACACCGTGCAGGCGACGCAGCAACTGCTCGGCCTGCGGTTGGGCGGGCGCGCCGGCGCGCCGGACCAGCACCGCCGACGAGCGCAGCAGCGGCTCGCCGAAGACCACAAGGCCCGCCTGGCGCAGGGTCGCGCCGGTTTCCACCACGTCCGCGATCACGTCGGCGACACCGAGGCGTACGGCGTTCTCCACCGCGCCGTCGAGGCGGATCACGTCGGCCTTGACGCCCACCTCGCCGAGGTGCCGTTCGACAAGACCCGGGTACGCGGTGGCGATGCGGTGACCGCCCAACTCCTGCACTGAGGCGATGTCATCGGGGCGGGCGGCGAAGCGGAAGGTGGCCCGGCCGAAGGCGAGGTCGACGACCTCCTCGGCCGGCGCGGCCGAGTCGATCAGCAGGTCCCGGCCGGTGATCCCGAGGTCGAGGTCACCGGAGCCGACGTAGGTGGCGATGTCCTTCGGGCGCAGGTAGAAGAATTCGACGTCGTTGGCCTCGTCCCGGCAGACGAGGTCCTTGGGGTCGGTGCGCTGGCGGTAGCCCGCCTCGCGCAGCATCTGGGCGGCCGGTTCGGCCAGGGTGCCCTTGTTGGGAATGGCGACACGCAGCATGACGGAGTGCTCCTTGGATCCGGTTGGTGATCAACAGGGGTGGGAGGCACTCACAGATGTCGGTAGACGTCCTTGAGCTCGAGACCGCTGGCGAGCATCAGCACCTGGACCTGGTAGAGCAGCTGGGAGATCTCCTCGGCGGTGCGCTCCGGCCCCTCGTGCTCGGCGGCCATCCACGACTCGGCCGCCTCCTCGACGACCTTCTTGCCGATGAAGTGCACGCCCTTGTCCAGCGCGGCGACGGTGCCCGAGCCCGGGGTGCCGGCGGCGGCCTTGGCCTGCAGCTCGGCGAACAACTCCTCGAACGTCTTCACGGGGAACGATTCTTCCAGCCACCCCGGTGACGCCCCACGTCCGGGTCCGTCAAAATCCAGCAAGCGGACAATTCCCTACCAACATGGTGGGACAATTGTCGATCGATGCCCATGGAGCTCTACGCTGTCCGCCATGGCCAGCCGCTCACGTCTCCTCGCGCTCACCCTCGCCGGTGCCGTCGTCGTAGCCACCGCCGGATGCGCGCCACAGGACGAGAAACCCACCCCCAATGTCACCGCCGCGCCGTCCTGCGCCAAGGACAGCCTGCCCACGCGTACGCCGGGCAAGCTGACCATCGCCACCGACCAGCCCGCGTACGAGCCGTGGTTCGCCAAGGACAAGCCGGACAGCGGCGAGGGCTTCGAATCCGCCGTCGCGTACGCGGTGGCCGAGAAGCTCGGCTACGCCCGCGGCGACGTCACCTGGACCCGGGTCAAGTTCGACACCGCCATCGCGCCGGGGCCGAAGGACTTCGACTTCGACATCAACCAGTTCTCCATCACGGACGAACGCAAGCAGGCGGTCGACTTCTCGGCGCCGTACTACCTCGTGCGGCAGACCGTCATCGCCTTGAAGTCCTCGAAGATCGCCGGCCGGAAGTCGCTGGCCGAGCTGAAGGACGCTCGGCTCGGCGCGCAGGTCGGCACCACCAGCTACCAGGCGATCACCGACGTGATCAAGCCGACCGCCAAGCCGCAGGTCTACAACAGCAACGACGATGCCAAGAAGGCCCTTCAGAACGGGCAGCTGGACGGTCTCGTGGTGGATCTTCCGACCGCCTTCTACATCACCGGCGCGGAGATCACCGACGCGACGATCGTCGGGCAGGTGCCGCAGGTCGGTACGCCCGAGGCGTTCGGGTTGCTGCTGGACAAGAACTCCCCACTGACCTCCTGCGTGAGCGGGGCGGTCGGTCAGCTCGCCACGGCGGGCACGCTGAAGGAGCTGGAGCAGAAGTGGCTCGCGCAGGTGGCGGGGGCGGCCGAGCTGCGGTGACGCTTCTGGATCATGTGCCCTCGGAGGCGCAGCTGCGGCGGTCGGCGTACCGGCGTCGGCAGACCGTCTACAGCGTGCTCGTCGCGGCGTCCTCGACGGCGGCGCTCGGCACGCTGCTGGTGATCGCGGTGACCGGGGCGCCGGGCTGGGACCGGGTCCGGCGGTCGTTCCTGGATCCGGAGATCGCCCGCGACGCGCTGCCGACGGTGCTGAGCGGGCTCTGGCTCAACGTACGGCTGCTGGTCTGCTGTGCGGTCGGCGCGCTGCTGCTCGGGCTGGTGATCGCCGTGCTGCGGACGCTGCGCGGGCCGGTCTTCTTCCCGGTCCGCGCGCTGGCCGCCGGCTACACCTACACCTTCCGCGGCCTACCGCTGATCATCGTGCTGTACCTGCTCACCCTCGGCGTGCCGGGGCTGCGGTTGCAGGGCATGCCGCCGGTGCTGGTGCTGGGTGGGATCGCGTTGGTCCTCACCTACGGCGGCTATCTCGCCGAGGTGTTCCGGGCCGGCATCGAGTCGGTGCACTCCAGCCAACTCGCCGCGGCCCGCTCGTTGGGCCTGACCTACCGGCAGACGATGCGGCACGTGGTCCTGCCGCAGGCCGTCCGCCGGGTGGCGCCACCTCTGCTCAACGACGTGGTGGCGTTGCAGAAGGACGTCGGGCTGGTCTCGCTGGCCGGGCCGATCGACGCGGTCCGCGCCGCGCAGATCGCCACCGCCCAGACCTTCAACTACACGCCGTACGTCGTGGCGGGGGTGCTCTTCGTGCTGCTCGCGATCCCGCTGATCGCGGTCACCGACTGGGTGACGCTGCGCGCGGCCCACCGACAGTCGGGAGGCTGAACCATGGCGTTGTTGCGCTGTCGGGGCCTGCGCAAGGAGTTCGGCGGGCACGCCGTGCTCGACCACCTCGATCTGACCGTCGCCGAGCATCAGGTGGTGGCCCTGATCGGCGCGTCCGGGTCCGGCAAGTCGACGCTGCTGCGCTGCGTCAACCTGCTGGAGGAGTTGGACGACGGCACCATCGAACTGGACGGGGAGGACATCTCCGACCCCCGGGTGGACCCGGACCGGGTCCGGCGGCGGATCGGCATGGTGTTCCAGGCGTACAACCTCTTTCCGCACCTGAGCGTGTTGGACAACATCACCCTCGCGCCGCGCCACGTACACCGGCGGGGCCGGGCGGCGGCCGAGGTGCAGGCCCGGGAGCTGCTCGACCGGGTGGGGCTCGGCGCCAAGGCGGACGCCTACCCGGACCGGCTCTCCGGCGGGCAGCAGCAGCGGGTGGCGATCGTCCGGGCGCTGGCCAACTCACCTCGACTGATGCTGCTCGACGAGGTCACCTCCGCGCTCGACCCGGAACTGGTCGGCGAGGTGCTGACGATGATCCGCGACCTGAAGGCCGACGGCATGACCATGGTGCTGGCCACCCACGAGATGGGCTTCGCCCGGGAGGTCGCCGACGAGGTGTGCTTCCTCGACGCCGGGCGGGTCATCGAGAGCGGCCCGCCCGAGCAGGTGCTCGGCGAGCCGACCCAGCCTCGTACCCGGCAGTTTTTGCGCCGGATCATCGAGGCCGGCCGTCTCTGAAGGCCCGCCTTCAGAGACGGCCGAGGCGGCAGAGGCGTCAGCCGCCGAAGCCGACCCGCTGGGCGTTGCCCGCCGCCACGGTCCGCACGGCCAGCGCCGCGTCGAGTGCCGCCACGGTCGCGGCCCAGCCCTTGTCCTCCGCCGAGCCGGGCAGACCGGCGCGGTCGCGGGCCTGCTCGATGGTCTCCACTGTCAACACTCCGTGCGCCACCGGCTTGCCCTCGTCCAGCGCCACCCGGGTCAGCCCGTCGGTGACCGAACGGCAGACGTAGTCGAAGTGGGCGGTGGACCCACGGACCACCACGCCGAGGGCGACCACCACGTCGCAGCGGCGGGCGAGGGCCTGCGCGACCACCGGCAGCTCGACCGAGCCGGCGACCCGGGCGACCACGGAACGCGCGCCGCACGCCTCGGCGGCGGCCACCGCACGCTCCAGCATGTGATCGGTCAGCTCGCCGTGCCAGCGGGCGGCAACGACCCCGACGGTCAGCCCCGCGGCGTCGACCGCCTCGACTCCCGGCTCACCGAAACCCGCCATCGTCATGCTCCGATCTCGTCGTTGGCGACCGGACGCCCCAGTGGCGCCTCGGACACCTCGTCCAACTCGTCCAGCAGGTGACCCATCCGGTCCCGCTTGGTGCGCAGGTAGCGCATGTTCTCCGGGTGCGCGCCGACCGGCAGCCCCTCGCGGCCGGTGATGGTCAACCCGTACCCCTCCAGCCCGGCCCGCTTGGCCGGGTTGTTGGTCAGCAGCCGCATCGACCGCACGCCCAGGTCGTAGAGGATCTGCGCGCCGGTGCCGTAGTCGCGGGCGTCGGCCGGCAGGCCCAGGTCGAGGTTGGCGTCGACGGTGTCGCGGCCCAGGTCCTGCAACTGGTACGCCTGCAGCTTGTGCAGCAGGCCGATGCCGCGTCCCTCGTGCCCACGGACGTAGAGCACCACGCCCCGGCCCTCCTGCCCGACCCGGGCCAGTGCGGCGTCCAGCTGCGGCCCACAGTCGCAGCGCAGCGAGCCGAACACGTCCCCGGTCAGGCACTCGGAGTGCACCCGGACCAGCACGTCCTGGCCGTCGCCCAGGTCACCCAGCACCATCGCGACATGTTCGGCCGGGTCGTGCTCGGCGCGGTAGCCGAGCGCCCGGAACACCCCGTGCTTCGTCGGCATCCGGGCGTCGGCGACCAGCTCGACCTGCTTCTCGGTACGCCGCCGGTAGGCGATCAGGTCGGCGATGGTGACGAGCGTGAGGCCGTGCTCGGCGGAGAACTTCTCCAGGTCCGGCAGGCGCATCATGGTGCCGTCGTCGTTGACCAGCTCGCAGAGCACGCCGGCCGGACGCAGCCCGGCCAGCCGGGTCAGGTCGATCCCCGCCTCGGTGTGCCCCGGTCGGCGCAGCACCCCGCCCTCGCGGGCGCGCAGCGGCACGACGTGCCCGGGGCGGGCCAGGTCTGTCGGGTCGGTCGCCGCGCCGGCGAGCAGCCGGCTGGTGTGCGCGCGGTCGGCCGCCGAGATGCCGGTGCTGACCCCCTCGCGGGCGTCCACGGTCACCGTGTACGCGGTGCCGCGCCGGTCCTGGTTGGTGTGGTGCATCGGCGGCAGGTCGAGCCGGTCGGCTTCACTCTCGGTCAGCGCCACGCAGACGTAGCCGGAGGTGTAGCGGACCATGAACGCCATCAACTCCGGCGTGGCCAACTCGGCCGCGAAGATCAGGTCGCCCTCGTTCTCCCGGTCCGCGTCGTCGACCACGACGACCGGCCGGCCGGCCGCGATGTCCGCGACCGCCTGCTCGATATCCCCAAAGCTGGTCATGCGACAGCCTCCGTGTAGATGGGCGTACGGACGGTCGCCGGTCGCGCGGCGCGGGAGGTGCGCCACCAGGCGGCGAAGCCCCAGACGCAGAGGGCGCCGTAGATCAGGTACATGACGGCCGACGGGTAGAACCCGCCGCGCAGCAGCAGCGGCACGCCGACCGCGTCCACAGCGATCCAGAGCAGCCAGAACTCCACCCAGCCGCGGGCCATGCCGTACGTGGCCAGCAGGCTGCCGGTGAGGATCCAGGCGTCGGGCAGCGGGCCCCAGGAGCCCAGGGCCTTGAGCAGCGGGTACGCCGCGGCGGTGCCGATCGCGGCGGCCACCAGCAGCATCAGTCGCTCCCGTCCGGTGGCCCAGCGCGGAACGACAGCGGCCTGCCCGGCGTCGGCGCGACGGTTGCGCTGCCAGCGCCACCAGCCGTAGACGCTGACCGCGAAGAAGAACACCTGCCGGCCGGCCTGCCCGTACAGGTCGTGCTCCTGCGGGGTGGCGAACACCCCGCCGAGGAAGACGGTGAGGAGCAGCGCGTTACCGATCATGCCGACCGGCCACGCCCAGACCAGCCGGCGCAACCCGAGCAGCGCCGAGACCAGCCCGAACGCGTTGCCGACGATCTCCCTGGCCAGCACCGGCGAGCCGGCGACGTGCACCTGGGCGTCCAGCAGCCAGCTGAGCGGGCCCATCAGGCCACCCCGCCCGGGTTGGAGGCCAGCCCGCGTGCGTCGGCGTCGGTGAGCCGATCGCCGAGCAGCCGCTCCACGTACTTGGCCAGCACGTCGACCTCCAGGTTGACCGGGTCGCCGACGCCCTTCGCGCCGAGCGTGGTCAGCTTGAGCGTGGTCGGGATCAGCCCGACGGCGAACTCGTCCGCGCCGACGGCGGCCACTGTCAACGAGACACCGTCGATGGTGATCGAGCCCTTCTCCACCACGTACCGGGACAGGGCGGCGGGCAGTCGGAACCGGACGGTCTCCCACTGCTCGGCCGGCTCCCGGGAGATCAGTTCACCGACGCCGTCGACGTGGCCCTGCACCAGGTGCCCGCCGAGCCGGCTACCGAGCGCGGCGGCCCGCTCCAGGTTGACCGGGTCGCCGGGGCGCAGCGCGCCCAGCGCGGAGCGGCGCAGCGTCTCCCCCATCACGTCGGCGGTGAAGACACCGTCGGCCACGTCCACGACGGTCAGGCAGACACCGTTGACGGCGATCGAGTCGCCGTGTCGGGCGTCGGACGTGACCAACGGGCCCCGTACGCCCAGCAGCGCCGAATCGCCTGCCGTCGGCGCCACCCGGACGATCTCGCCCAATTCCTCGATAATGCCGGTGAACATCTCAGCCCTCCCTTTTGCGGGGCAAAGCGGTGATCCGGAGATCCGGACCGATCTGCGTAACGTCGACGAACTCCAGATCGATGGCCTCGGCGATGGTGGTCACTCCCGCGTCGACCAGAGCGGTCGGGCCGGCGCCGAGCAACCGCGGCGCGACGTACCCGACGATCTTGTCGACCAGGCCGGCCTCCAGGAACGCGCCGGCCAGCCGGGGGCCGCCCTCCAGGAGCACCGCGCGGACCCCGCGCTGGTGCAGCGCCGCGAGCAGCGCCGACAGGTCGACCCGGCCGTCCGGGTCGGCGCCGACCTCGTCGGCGGTCGCGATCCACGTCCGAGCGGCGCCGTCGCGGACCCGGGCGTCAGCCGGGGTACGCCCCGAGCTGTCCACCACCACCCGCAGCGGCTGCCGGATGGCCAGGCTGCCGTCGCGCAGGTTGCGGGCGGTCAACCGGGGGTCGTCGGCGAGCACGGTGCCCACCCCGGCGATGACCGCGTCGACAGTGCCGCGCAGCGCGTGCACGTCGATCCGGGCCGCCTCCGAGGTGATCCACATGCTGGTGCCGTCGGCCGCGGCGGAGCGCCCGTCGAGCGTGGCGGCGTACTTCCAGATCACGTACGGCCAGCCCCGGCGCATCGAGGTCAACCACGCGACGTTGCCGGCCTCGGCCTCCTCACCGCGTACCCCCAGATCGACCCGGACCCCGGCGGCGCGCAAGGTGGCGGCGCCCCCGGAAGCGACCGGGTTCGGGTCGGGTACGGCGATGACCACCCGACCCACCCCGGCCTGGACGAGCGCGGAACTACAGGGGCCGGTGCGGCCGGTGTGATCGCAGGGTTCCAGAGTGACCACGGCGGTGCCGCCCTTGGCCCGCCGCCCGGCCTGCGCCAGGGCGACGATCTCGGCGTGCGGCCCCCCGGCGTACGCGTGGAAGCCCTCGCCCACGACCTCGCCGTCGGAGTCGAGGAGCACGCACCCGACCACGGGGTTGGGGCTGGTGGTGCCGAGCCCGCGCGCTGCCAACTCGATCGCACGCCGCATCGCCTCATCAACGGAGACGCTGGCCATCGCCCTGCCCCTGCCCTCTCACTCGCCGGTCCGCGCGCGGGCGGTCAGGGAGGCGGTGGCCATGGGGCCACGGGCAGGCGGTGGCGGATTCCGGGAACGGCACAGCCGCCCCCGGGGGGTCGGCACGGCACGCTGAAGCCAGCGGCCGGCTCGGACCCGTCCGTCCCGCGCGCTGTCTCCCATCCGGACTGTCTGGGCGCGGACGAACCGCCCCCAACCGTCGGCCCCGGATTTTCACCAGGTCCACCGGACGGCAGAGCCGTCCGGGTCGCGGGCTGACCACGGTTGGACCGTGGATCACCGCCGGTTCGGAATTTCACCGAGTCCCGCCAGCGCGTGGTGGGTACACGGGAAGTCTTACACGCCGATCCGGCTCCGCCGCCACCTAGGCGAGCTACTTCACAGCGGTATCACGCTCAGGTGACGCCGCGACGCCGGTCCACCGCCACGTACGAGCCCGGTTGGCTCTTGGCCACCGTCTTCATCTCCGAGGCCACCGCGATCGCTTCGAGCGGGTCGGTGAAGCGCTTGCCGGCGTCGGAGAGGGACACCCCGATGGAGAGCGTGACCAGGGCCGCCCGCCGGATGTTGCCGCGTCGATCCTTCAACTCGACGAAGCCGCGCTCCCGGTCGGTCGGGTCGTAGAGCGTGTCGGCGGCGTTCTCGAAGTCGACGACCGCCCGGGACGTCAGTGGGCGCACCTGGTCCGGGGCGCAGACGATGACGAAGTCGTCGCCGCCGACGTGGCCGAGGAAGGCCGGTGGCAGCCCGACGCCCACCACCGCCCGGTGCAGGCTGCGGGCGAGCGCGGAGATGAAGTCGTCGCCGCGCACGAAGCCGTACCGGTCGTTGACGCTCTTGAACCGGTCGATGTCGACGTAGCCGACGGCGTAGTCCACGCCGTTTCGGACCCGATCGCTGATCTCCCGACGGATCCGGCTGTTGCCGGGCAGCCCGGTCAGCGGGGAGACCTCCCGGAACTCCTTGTTGCGGCGCAGCGTGGACGAGACCCGGGCCACCAGCTCGGCGGTGTCGAACGGCTTGACCAGGTAGTCGTCCGCGCCGGCGCTGAGCCCGTGCACCTTGTCGACGGTCATCCCCTTGGCCGTCAGCATGATCACCGGGAGGGCGGACGTCATCGGGTCGGCGCGCAACCGGCGGGTCAGCTCCAGCCCGTCGATCCGGGGCATCATGAGGTCGACCACCGCCAGGTCCGGCCGCTGGCGCTCGATGATCTCCAGGGCCTCCTGGCCGTCGCTGGCGTGGACCACCTCGAAGCCGTGCAACCGCAGGTTGAACTCGACGAACCGGGCGATGTCCTCGTCGTCGTCCACGACGAGAATGATGTCCTTGCGGTCGGCCTCGGGCTCCACCTCAGGCCCCGGGCGCCGCGCGTTCCGCCAGTGCCCGCAGGTGCCGTACCGCCTCCGCCGGGTCGGCGGCCCCGTACACGGCGGTGCCGGCCACGAACGCGTCGGCGCCCGCCGCGGCCGCCTGCTCGATGGTGTCGGCGGCGATCCCGCCGTCCACCTCGATGCGCAGCTCCAGGTGCCCGGCCGACACGTGCCGCCGGGCCGTCCGCACCTTCTCCAGCAGCTGCGGAATGAACCGCTGCCCACCGAAGCCCGCCTTGATCGTCATGATCAGCAGGGTGTCGAAGCTGGGCAGCAGGTCCAGGTAGGGCTCGATCGGGGTGTCCCGGTCGATGGCCAGACCCGCCTTGGCACCGGCCGAACGCAGGTCCTTGGCGAGCGCCACCGGGTCCTCGGACGCCTCCGCGTGGAAGGTGACGTTGTACGCCCCGGCGTCGGCGTACCCGGGGGCCCACCGGCGCGGGTCCTCGATCATGAGGTGCACGTCGAAGGGCATCGCCGTGACAGCCCGCAGGCTCTGCACCACGGGCAGCCCAATGGTCAGGTTCGGCACGAAGTGGTTGTCCATCACGTCGACGTGCAACCAGTCCGCGGCGTCCTCGACGGCACGGACCTCTTCGGCGAGGCGGGCGAAATCGGCGGCCAGAATGCTCGGCGCGACGATCGGCGGCGGTACGGTCACGGGGCCAGTGTACGAACGTGGCCACCCGCCACCCGCATCGCGGCACCTTCGGGGACGCGCTGTGATCCAGCAGTGACCATTGGTGCAGAATTGTGCGCTCCGGACCCCCGAATCCGGACGAACAGACATCAGCCACTGGCCGATCGACGGAAACGCGACGACACTCCAACCGGGACGGTGCCGTAGGCTGCACGCCCGCCGGGGTCTCGCCGCGGGGCGCGGCGACCGGCCGCCAGCTCCCGGGAGGGCGGACGATGCGACGGTGGCTTCCAGCGCTGGTGCTGGCCAGCGTCACGACGATGCTGCTGGCCGGCTGCACGCCGGCGCGGGGCGCGGACGGTGATCTCACCGACGACTGGCCGACGCTGCGGGTTCCGAAGCCGTTCACCCCCGCCACCGACACCTGCCTGCCGCGGATCGCCACGGTCGTGCAGGCCAGCACGTACGAGACGGTGGACTGCGCGCGCAACCACCTGGCCGAGACCATCCACGTCGGCACCTTCGTCGGGCCCGACGCGCTGACCGAGGCCCGACCGGCACCCGGATCGTCGGCGCTGCGCACGGCTCGCGCCGAGTGCGACCAGCGGGCCCGGGAGGTGCTCGGCGGCGACTGGCACACGGCCCGGCTCGCGCTGTCCCTCGCGTTGCCGTCCGCGCCCGCCTGGGCCGGCGGCGCCCGCTGGTTCCGCTGCGACCTCAGCGAGACCGGCAGCATCGACAACACCCGCCCGGTGAACCGCACCGGCAGCCTACGCGGCGCGTTGATCGGCGACACGCCCCTGACGCACCGCTGCTTCGACCCCAAACTGATCGGCGACAACCTCAACTACATGGCGCCGGTGCTCTGCACCGAGCCGCACCGCGCCGAGTTCGTGGGCGTCTACGAGGAGCGGGACATGAGCTGGGCGGAGTTCGCCAAGTCCGCCGAGCAGGCGCACCAGCGCTGCATGGCCCTGATCGCCGAGTACGCGGCGGTACCCAACAACAGTGAGCTGCCGTACCGGGCCGGGTCCATCTACTACCCACCGTCACAGCGGGAGTGGGAGGAGGGCGACCGTGGCGTGCGTTGTTTCCTGTGGAGCGACGACCGCAAACTCACCCGCTCCATGCGCGGCGCCGGTCCCGAGGGACTGCCCGCGATCTGAGCATCGTTGCCGTATGCTGCTGCGCCGTGGCGCCATCGACCGGCTGGGTCCGGTCGGGGGCCAGCAGCGGCGGGAGGTCGGGATGCGACGGTGGCTGGCGGCGTTCGCCGGGGGTGGGGCGCTGGCCCTGGCACTGGCCGGGTGCGGCGCACCCGCCGGGATCGACCGTGACCTCATCGACGACTGGCCGGCGCCCGTCGCAGCGCAGCAGTTCGTGCCCGCTGCCGACGTCTGCCACCAGAGCTCCCAGCAGGTCGGCTTCCTGACCGGCTACAACCCGACAGCGTGCACCGAGGCGCACCGGGTGGAGACCATGCACGTCGGCACCCTCACCGGCCCGGGCGCCGACGGCGGCACGCCCCCACAGCCCGGCTCGGCCGGCATGCGGGCCGCGCAGACCGGGTGCGACACGGCGGTCAACAAGGCGGTGGGAGCCGACTGGCGTTCCGGGCGCCTCGGCCTGACCGTCGTGCTGCCGTCGCCGCAGGCCTGGTCGGGCGGAGCCCGCTGGTACCGCTGCGACGTCACCGAGATCGCCAGCATCGACGACACCGCTGTCGACCTGCGCACCGGCAGCCTCCGAGGCGCGCTGTCCGGGGCGGCCCCGCTGGCGTACCGCTGCTTCAACCCGAAGCTGGTCAAGGACGACATCGACGAGATGGTCCCGGTCTCCTGCACCGCCAAGCACCACGCCGAGTTCGTCGGCGTCTGGCAGGCGCCGGACACCAGCTACGCCCAGTTCACCCGCAGCACCAAGCGGACCCACCGGGCCTGCCAGACGATGATCGCCAAGTACGCCAAGGTCCCGGACAACTCCCAGCTCGACTTCCGCGCCGGCACGATCTACTACCAGCCCTACGAGGAGGAGTGGCGCAACGGGAACCGGGGCGTGCAGTGCTTCCTCTGGATCTCCGACCGGAACCTGACCCGCTCCATGAAGAACGCCGGCACCAAGGGCCTCCCGGTCACCTAGGG
Source organism: Micromonospora saelicesensis (assembly GCF_900091575.1). GTDB lineage: Bacteria > Actinomycetota > Actinomycetes > Mycobacteriales > Micromonosporaceae > Micromonospora > Micromonospora saelicesensis. The sequence continues at coordinate 1,050,237 of NZ_FMCR01000003.1, read as the reverse complement.
CGTCACCGCGTCCGGCCAGTCGGGTCACCGACCGGCCGGACGCGTGGAACGGATCAGCCTCGGCGCAGGACGGCGAGGAACATCGCGTCGGTGCCGTGGCGGTGTGGCCAGAGCTGCACGGTCGGACCGTCACCGAGACCGGGCATGCCGGCCGGCAGCAGCGGGCGGGCGTCCACGAAGTCCACCGCGACCCCGCTGCGGCGGGCCGCCTCGGTCACCGTCACGTGCGTCTCGACGGTGTGCGGCGAACAGGTGACATAGGCGACCAGGCCACCCGGACGGACCGCCCGCAGCGCCGCGCCGAGCAGTTCCCGTTGCAACCGGGTCAGCGGCGGCAGGTCGGACGGTTGACGACGCCAGCGCGACTCCGGCCGACGACGCAGCGACCCCAGCCCGGTGCACGGTGCGTCGACCAGCACCCGGTCGAAGTCCTGCTCCGGCAGTTTCGGGTCGCCGCCGACCTCACGGCCGTCCATGGTCAGCACGGCCACCGGCAGGTCCCGGGTCGCCAGGGAGACCAGCCGGGCGCGGTGCTCGGCCACCTCCACCGCGGTCACCCGGGCACCCCGCTGCGCGGCCAGCGCGCCCAGCAACCCGGCCTTGCCACCCGGGCCGGCGCACAGGTCCAGCCAGCGTCCGTCCGGGCCGTCCAGCGGCGCGTCGGCGAGCGCGGTGGCCACCAGCTGGGAGCCCTCGTCCTGGACATGGGCCCGGCCGTCGACCACCGCCGGGATGTCGCCCGGCGACCCGCCGGGAAGATAGACGGCGTACGGCGAGAAGGCACCGGGGGCACCGCCGACCTGGTCGGCGAGCTCGACCGGGTCGATCAGGCCGGGCCGGGCGCACAGGTGCACCGGCGGGCGCTCATTGTCCTCGATCAGGAGGCGCTCCGTCTCACCCAGATCGCCGCCGAGCGCCTCGGAGAAGGCCCGCACGATCCACTGCGGGTGGCTGTACGCCAACGCGAGGTGCCCGACCGGGTCGGCCTCCATCGGTGGAGCGAGCTTCGCCACCCAGGCGTCCGCGTCACGGCTGGACACCTCGCGCAGTACCGCGTTGGCGAAACCGGTAGCGCCCGGTGCGACCGAACGGACCAGGTCCACCGTCGACGAGACCGCGGCGTGCGCCGGCACCCGGGTGTGCAGCAGTTGGTACGCCCCGAGCCGCAGCGCGTCGCGTACCGGCGGGTCGATCCGGGCCACGTCCCGGCCGGCCGCGTCGGTCAGGATCGCGTCCAACGTGCCCAGGTGGCGCAGGGTGCCGTAGGTCAGCTCGGTGGCGAAGGCCGCGTCCCGGCCGAACAGCCCCTCCTCCCGCAGGATGATGGGCAGCACCAGGTTGGCGAACGCGTCGTCGCGGTGCACCGCCGCCACCGCCTCGTACGCGGCGCGGCGCGGTCGGTCCAGCGGTGGTCGGACCGGGCGGCGATCCCCGCCACGGCCGGTCGACGGGCCGGAGCGCGTCGGTCGGGTTCCCTCCGGTGCCGTCACGCGAAGTCCTCTCCTGTGCCGACCCGGACGCCGCGCGCCCAGTCGGTCGCGTCCATCGCCCGCTTGCCCGCGGCGCGGACCTCACCGAGACGTACCGGCACGGTCGCCGTGCCGACCAGCACCCGGGACTTCTCCACCAGCAACTCCCCCGGCTTCAGCTCGGGGCCGTCGGGCACCGGGACGACCGGGCCGAGCTTCACCCGCTCGTCGCGGAACGTGGTCCAGCCGCCCGGCGCGGGCGTGCAGGCCCGGATCCGTCGGTCCACGGCGAAGGCCGGGTCGCCCCAGCGCACCCGCGCGTCGTCCACTGTCAGCTTCGGCGCCAGCGACACCCCGTCGGCCGGCTGCGGCTCGGCGCGGGCGGTGCCGTCGGCGATCGCGTCGAGCACCGCCACCAGCAGCCCGGCACCGGAATCGGCGAGCCGCCCCAGCAGGTCACCGGAGGTGTCGGTGGCGCGGATCTCGTCGGTCAGCGTGCCGTAGACCGGGCCGGTGTCCAGACCCTCCTCCAGTTGGAAGACGCTGGCCCCGGTCAGCTCGTCACCGTGCAGCACGGCGTGCTGCACGGGCGCGGCGCCACGCCACGCGGGCAGCAGGGAGAAGTGCAGGTTGATCCAGCCGTACCGGGGGATCTCCAGAGCCGCCGGCGGCACCAGCGCGCCGTAGGCGACCACCGGCACGCAGGCCGGCTCCAGCTCGCGCAGCCGGTCGAGGAACTCCGGGTCACGGGGGCGGGCCGGCGTGAGCACCTCGACGCCGTGCTCGTCGGCCCACGCCCCGACCGGCGAGCGGGACAGGCCCCGCCCACGCCCGGCGGGCGCGTCCGGCCGGGTGACCACGGCCACCAGCTCGTGTCGGGAGGCGGCGACGGCGGCCAGGGCGGGAACGGCGACGGCCGGCGTACCGGCGAAGATCACGCGCATCCGGGTCAGCGCCCCAGACCGAAGGGGTCGCTGATGTGCGGGCTGAGCTTGACAGTGGGCGGGGCCGCGGCGTCGTACCACTCGGCCTGGCGGATCGCCTTCATGGCTTCCTTGCGCCCCTCGGGGTCCAGTCGGTCCAGGAAGAGCACCCCGTCGAGGTGGTCGGTCTCGTGCTGCACGCAGCGCGCCATCAGGCCGGTGCCGACGATCTGCATCGGGTCGCCGAACGAGCTGAAGCCCTTGGCGACGACGTTCTGCCGACGCTTGGTGTCGAAGTAGAGCCCGGGGATCGACAGGCAGCCCTCCGGGCCGTCCTGCTCCTCCTCGTCGGGGAACTCCAGCACCGGGTTGATCAGGTGCCCGAGGACGTCGTCGACGTCGAAGGTGAACACCCGCAGGCTCACACCGAGCTGCGGCGCGGCCAGGCCGGCGCCGTTCTGCTCACGCATCGTGTCGGTGAGGTCGGCGACGAGCCGACGTAGCTCGGCATCGAAGTCGACCACCGGATCGGCCGGCGTGCGCAGCACCGGATCCCCAAACAGACGGATGGGCTGGACGGTCACGCGGGACGGCTCCTTCTTCGGGTGGACGAGCGGTGCCGTACCAGTCTACGGAGTGCCCGGCCGGACACCGGGCGGCGCACCTCGCTCAACCACCGCCGGTGTGCCCAGCGTCACCGGCAGGCTCTCGTAGCCGCGCAGGGTCAGCCGGGTCCGGTGCCGGGGCGGCTCGGCCAGAGCCAACTCGGGCAGGCGGCGCAGCAGCAACGGAAAGGCCAGCTGCGCCTCCAGCCGGGCCAGGCCGGCGCCGAGACAGTAGTGCGGACCGGCGCCGAAGGAGAGCGGGTGCGCCTGCGCACGGGTCGGGTCGAAGCGCTGCGGGTCGGGGAACCGGCGCGGGTCCCGGTTTGCCGCGCCGAGCAGCAGCAGCGTCGTGCTGCCGGACGGCAGGTCGAGCCCGCCGCAGCGCACCGGCGCGGTGCTGTTCCGGGTGGTCAGCTGCACCGGAGAGTCGTAGCGCAGCAGCTCCTCGACGTACGCCGGGGCAAGGCCCGGATCGGCGCGCAGCGCGGCGGCGGCCTCCGGGTGACCCAGCAGCACGACGAGACCGTTGCCGAGCAGGTTGGTGGTGGTCTCGAAGCCGGCCACCAGCAGCACCACCAGATTCGCCAGCAGTTCGTGGCCGGTGAGCCGGTCGCCGTCGGCGTCGTGCACCTGGACCAGCGCCGTGGTCAGGTCGTCGGCCGGCGCTCGCCGCCGGGCGACGATCAGCTCGACGAAGTAGTCGCGCAGCTCGGTGGCGCCCGCGTCGGCGACGGTCAACTCCTCGGGGGTGATCTCCGGCTCCAGCACCCCGGTCAGGTCACCGGCCCAGCGGCGGAACAGCGGCCGATCCGCCGCCGGCACACCGAGCAGCGCGCAGATCACGCCCACCGGCAGGGGGTACGCGAAGTCGGCCAGAACGTCGACCGGTGCGCCGTCCTGGGCCTTTGCCACCATCGAGTCGAGCAGTTCCTCGGCCTGGACGCGCACCACGTCGCGCATCCCGGCGACCCGGCGCGGGCTGAACGCGCCGGAGGCGAGCCGACGCATCCGACTGTGGTCGGGCGGGTTGGTCCGCAGCATCGACCGGGCGATCGACGACACCGCCGGGCTCTCCCGCCAGTTCGGCCAGACCTGGTCACGCAGCGCATCGTCCAGCACCCCGAGGCGGGGATCGCGGAGCAGTTCGTCGACCTCCGGATAACCGGTCACCACGTAGAGGCCCGGCATGGCCTGCACCACCGGTCCGTGCGCGCGCAGCCGCTCGTAGGTCGGGTACGGGTCGACCCGCCCCTGCGGCGACATGAGCAGTGTGAGCGCCTCGGCAGCGTCCATGACCGGCCTCCCCGTCGATGCGTCGGAGACCCCATCATCCCGGTGTCGGCCGCTCCCGGCAGTCCCCGTCGTGGCGGCGTCGGCGCGGGCCGGCCCCGTCCGGGGCTGCGCCCGGCGCGGCGGACAGACCCGTCAGACGCTGGCGCCCGGGTCCCCCGCGAGCACCGCGTCGCCGCGGAGCAGCGCGGGCTCGGGCAGCGGCAGTTGGATCTTGTGAGCCGCCTCCCAGTCGTAGATCAGGCCGGGGCGCACCTGGTTGGCGAAGTAGTCGATCGCGGTCATCCCACCCACGACCGGCTCGTCGACCTCGGCGACCAACTGGGCGGGGACCATCGAGAACCCGTTCTGCAGGGCGGCGCTGAGGCGGCGGTGGCCGTCGACGACGAAGAAGTACTCGCCGGTGAACCCGATCTTCAGCGGTTCGAGGGCCTCGTCGCCGGCCTCGGCCACCCCACCGACGAAGTCGGTGTCCCACAGACCGCGCAGGGTGGCGATGTCCTCGGTCGGGTAGACCCGGGCCGGGTCCAGCAGCAGCAGCGGCGGCGCGTCGCGCAGCACCTCGGCGCCGAGCGTGCCCTCGTACGCGGCCACGATGTGCTCGATCACCTCGGCGGCGGACGCCCGGGTGGTGTCACAGATCAGGTCATAGTTGCGCAGCCGGGCCTTGTCCACCCCGTAACGGATGATGAACCGGCTGCGCTCGCTCGCGCTGCGCTCCCGCAGCTTGGCCTTGGCCTCCTCCAGGGAGGCGTAGCTCTCCGCCGGCCCGGAGGGGCGGGCGAGCACCCGGCGGGCCGCCTCGCCCGGCTCGGTGATCATGTGCACCTTGAGCGCGTCGGTGAAGAAGTGCCAGGCCAGCCGGGAGTCCATGACGAGGCGCTCACCGGAGGCGGCGATGTCCCGCTGGAGCTGGTCGACGTAGCCGTCGACGGCCTGGTCGAGCTCGGCGTGCAGGTTGAGCTGCAGCGCGGTCATCTGCCGCTGCTGCGCCATCTCTCGGTAGAGGTCCCCCACGCTGACCCGGCGCATGCCGAGCCGCTTGGCGATCTCGACCGACACGGTGCTCTTGCCGCTGCCGAGGTCGCCGTTGAAGACGATCGATTGTCCAACGGTCACGACTGGTCCACCCCTGATCACCGGCTCATTGACATCATCGACCTCGCGCCCGACCGACGCGTTCCCGCCACGGCTCCAGCTCGGCGCCGCTGACGCCCCCTCGCGACCTGGAGCCCGTCGTACGCCTTGGCATGACGGGCGATGCTACCACTCGGGCGCCACCGCTTTGCCGGACGCGGTGTGCGAGGGCCACCGGCAGCAGGCGAGGTCCGCGACCATCGGCACCGGCCGAAACGCCTCAGAACAGGCTCAGCGGATCGACCTGGAGACGAACGGGATCGGCGGCCTTGCGAGCGGCCCGGACGCCGGCGGCCGAGTGCAACGCCTCGGCGAGCGCGGCGGCCCGAGCCCGGGGCACCCGGACCAACATCCGCTCCCGGCCCTCCTCGGCAGGCACCGGCCCGAGCACCTCGGCGTCGTCCGGCAGCCGGGCCGCGGCCAGCAGGTCCGCCACCGCCTCGGCCGCTCCGGTGACGCTCGCCATCCGCACGGCCGGCGGGAAGCCCAGCTCGCGGCGCTCGGCCAGCTCCCGACCGGCGAACCAGCCGGCGTCCCAGCGCAGCAGCGCCTGCACGGGGGCGAGCGCGCCGTCGGCGACCACCACCACCCGACCGGCCGGCGCCGGACGGGCCAGCGCCGCCGCCGCCAGCCAGCGGCGCAACGCCTCCTCGCCGGCGCGCAGGTCGGCCCGGGTGAGCAGAGCCCACGAGTCGAGCAGCAGCACCGCGCCGTAGCCGCCCTCGGCGACCGGCTCGGCGCCCGGGGTGGCCACCACCAGGGCCGCGCCGCCGGGCACGTCGGTCAGCACCTCCTCGCGCCCCGAGGTGCGCACCGGCACATCGGGGAACGCCCGGCCCAGCTCCTCGGCGGTCCGCCGGGCGCCGGTCACCGCGGCCCGCAGTCGCCGCCCACCGCACTCCGGGCAGGCGTACGCGGCCGCCACCCGGGCGCACCACCGGCAGGCCGGGGTGCCGCCGGCCGAGGGCAGCGCGAGCGGGCCGGCGCAGTGCGCGCAGCGGGCCGGGGTGCGGCACTCGGCGCAGGAGATCGACGGGAGGTAGCCGCGGCGGGGCACCTGCACCAGCACCGGCAGGTCCTGGCGGAGCGCGTCGCGGGCAGCCGTCCAGGCCAGGCTGGGCAGCCGGGCGGTGGCGGCCCCGGGGTCCCGGGCCAGTTGCGGGTCGTCCCCGGTCGGCGCGATGGCCGGGATCCGCGCCCGCACGGTGGCCCGGTCGGCGACCACCTCCGGGGCCCAGCCGGTCTCCACCAGCAGCTGCGCCTCGGCCGTCCGGGCGTACCCGCCGACCAGCGCACCGGCCTCGGCGAGGTGGGCGCGGGTGAGCAGCACGTCGCGGGCGTGCGGGTAGGGCGCCCGGGGCTCGGAGTGCAGGTCGTCACCGTCGTCCCAGACGGCGACGAGGCCGAGCCGGGCCACCGGGGCGAACATCGCCGCCCGGGTGCCGATCACCACCGGCACCTGGCCACGGCGAGCGGCGAGGAAGGCCCGGTACCGCCGGGCCGGGCCGAGCGCGGCGGAGAGGCTGACGTGCCGTCCCGGGCCGAGCACGCCGGTGAGCGCGGCGTCGAGGCGGTCGAGGTCACGCGCGTCGGGCACCACGACCACCGCGCCGCGCCCACCGGCGACGGTGGCCGCCACCGCGTCGGCGTAACGGGCCGCCCAGTCCTCACCGGGCAGCGCCGACCAGACCGCGCGGGGCGCCCGGCCGTCGGTGAGCGCCCGCAGCAGGGCCGGGCCGGTCGGGTAGTCGCGCCACCCGCGTGGGTCGACCGCCTCGGTGGGGGCCGCCGGGCTGGGCTGCTCGTCGTGGGGCTCCTTCTCCACCCGGGCGTGCCGGGGTGGCACGGCGAGCCGGAGCACGTCGGCGAGGCTGCCCGCGTACCGGTCGGCGACCGCCCGGGCCAGCCGGGCGATCTCGGGGGCCAGCACCGGCTCCGGGGAGACCACCTTCTCCAGGTACGCGAGGCGGCCGGTGTGCCCGGAGTCGTCGGCGCGTGACAGCAACCACCCGTCGACGAGTTGCCCGGCGAAGCGCACCTTCACCCGGGTACCGGGCACTGCCACCTCGTCCAACTCCGCCGGCACCAGGTAGTCGAAAGGCCGGTCCAGGTGCGCCAGTCCGACGTCCACGCAGACGCGCGCGACCGGCGACCCATCCGCGGGTCGCCGGTCGCTGCGCGTGGTGGCGGTCAGGCTCCCGCGGCCGACTTGAGGTCGGCGGCCCGGTCGGTGCTCTCCCAGGTCAGGTCCGGCAGTTCCCGGCCGAAGTGGCCGTACGCGGCGGTCTGCTGGTAGATCGGGCGGAGCAGGTTGAGGTCCCGGATGATCGCGGCCGGACGCAGGTCGAACACCTCGGTGACGGCCTTCTCGATCGAGGAGACGGGCACGGTCTCGGTGCCGAACGTCTCGATGAACAGGCTCACCGGGTGCGCCTTGCCGATGGCGTAGGCGACCTGCGCCTCGCACCGCTCGGCCAGGCCGGCGGCGACCACGTTCTTGGCCACCCAGCGCATCGCGTACGCGGCCGAGCGGTCCACCTTGGACGGGTCCTTGCCGGAGAACGCGCCGCCACCGTGGCGGGCGTACCCGCCGTAGGTGTCGACGATGATCTTCCGGCCGGTCAGCCCGGCGTCGCCCATCGGGCCGCCGATCTCGAATCGGCCGGTCGGGTTGACCAGCAGCCGGTAACCGTCGGTGTCCAGGCCGAGGCTCTCCAGCTCCGGGGCGATCACGTGGTCGCGCACGTCCGGGGTGAGCAGCGAGTCCAGCGAGATGTCGGCGGCGTGCTGGCTGGACACGACAACGGTGTTCAGCCGGACCGGGCGCAGCCCCTCGTACTCGATGGTGACCTGGGTCTTGCCGTCCGGCCGCAGGTACGGGATCGTGCCGTCCTTGCGCACCGCCGAGAGGCGGCGGGCCAGCCGGTGCGCGAGCGCGATCGGCAGCGGCATCAGCTCGGGCGTCTCCGAGCAGGCGAAGCCGAACATCATGCCCTGGTCGCCGGCGCCCTGCGCGTCCAGCGCGCTCTCCGACGCCCCGGTGCGCAGCTCGAAGGCATTGTCCACACCCTGCGCGATGTCCTCGGACTGCGCGCCGATGGAGACGCTGACCCCGCAGGAGGCACCGTCGAAGCCCTTCTTCGACGAGTCGTAGCCGATGTCGAGGATGGTCCGGCGGACGATCGTCGGGATGTCGGCGTACGCCTTGGTGGTCACCTCACCGGCGATGTGCACCTGACCGGTGGTGATCATGGTCTCCACGGCCACGCGGCTGTGGGGATCCTCGGTCAGCAGCGCGTCGAGGATGCCATCGCTGATCTGGTCAGCGATCTTGTCCGGGTGGCCTTCCGTGACCGATTCGGACGTGAAGAGACGGCGTGTCACGGCACTCCTAAGCGTATGAGGTCGTTCCGCGGCAGTCTAATCACCACTGCGGCCGGTGTCGGGATCGGTCGAGCCGTGTTCCACCCGTCAGGAGCGGCCGGGCAGCCGCGCCACGACGAGATCCCAGACGGCGTCGGCCACAGCTTCCTTGGCCTGCTCGGGCAGCCGGCTGACCGAACCGTCCGCGCCGATGACCGTCACCGTGTTGGTGTCGGCACCGAAGACCAGGTCCGGACCGACCTCGTTGACCACGATCAGGTCGGCCCGCTTCCGGGCGAGTTTCGCCCGGCCGTTGGCCTCGGCATCGCCGGTCTCGGCGGCGAACACCACCAGCACCTGCCCTGGTCGTTTGCGCTGGCCGAGCTCCGCCGCGATGTCCGGGTTCGTGACGAGCTCGATGGTGGGTGCGACACCGTCGTCCGACTTCTTGATTTTGCCAGTCGCGTACGTCGCGGGCCGGAAATCGGCCGGAGCCGCCGCCATCACCACCGCGTCGGCCTCGGCGGCGGCCTTGACGGTCGCCTCCCGCAACTCGGCGGTGGTGCCCACCCGGATCAGGTCGACCCCGGCCGGGTCGGCGAGGCCGACGTTGGCCGAGATCACTGTGACCCGGGCACCCCGGGCGACCGCCGCGCGGGCGAACGCGTACCCCTGCTTGCCCGACGAGCGGTTGCCCAGGAAACGCACCGGGTCGAGGGGCTCGCGGGTGCCACCGGCCGTGACGACCACCCGGCGACCGGCCAGGTCGGCGGGGGCGGAGTCGCCTCGGGCCAGGAGCCGGCCGGCGACGGCGAAGATCTCCGCCGGGTCGGGCAGCCGACCCTTGCCGGTGTCGGCGCCGGTGAGCCGGCCGACGGCGGGCTCGATGACCCGGACCCCCCGGGAGCGCAACGTGGCCACGTTGGCCACTGTGGCGGGGTGCTCCCACATCTCGGTGTGCATGGCCGGGGCCAGCAGGACCGGGCAGCGGGCGGTCAGCAGGGTGTTGGTCAGCAGGTCGTCGGCGAGGCCGTGGGCGGCCTTGGCGAGCAGGTCGGTGGTGGTCGGGGCGACCACCACCAGGTCGGCCTGCTTACCGAGCCGGACGTGCGGCACCTCGTGGACGTCGGTCCAGACGTCGTCGGCGACCGGTTGACCGGAGAGCGCGGCCCAGGTCGGCGCTCCAACGAAGCGGAGCGCCGACGCGGTTGGCACGACCCGGACCCGGTGACCGGATTCGGTGAAGAGTCGCAGCAGCTCGCACGCCTTGTAGGCGGCGATGCCGCCACCGACCCCGAGGACGATCGAGGCGGACATCGGCCAGCGGGGGCTTACGGCTGGTCGGTCGGCTCGGCGGTGAGCAGGCCCGAGTTGATCTCGCGCATGGCGATGGAGAGGGGCTTCTCCTGGGGGGTGGTCTCGACGAGCGGGCCGACGTACTCCAGCAGGCCCTCACCGAGCTGGCTGTAGTAGGCGTTGACCTGGCGCGCGCGCTTGGCGGCGAAGATGACCAGCGCGTACTTCGACGTCGTCTTCTCGAGGAGCTCGTCGATCGGCGGGTTGGTGATGCCTTCGGGGTTGGCGATGGATCCCACGAATTAACCTCTGCGTCTTTCGAGCCGCGCGGACGCGGTGCTGAGTCTCAACGGCGGCCGACCGTCAGCCACGCACGCGTAACCAGGCCGGATCCGGATAAGAAGAACCGAGTAAGCCTACCAGCTCCTCGACCACCCGTTCGGTGTGGTCGTGGGTCAGCGTGTGCTCGACGGTGGCGGCCACCGTGGCGTCGGGCGCGTACCCGGGTGGGCTCAGCAACACCAGCCGGGCATCGGGCAGGCGCGCCCGGACCAGTCGGGCGCCGCGCAGGTCGAGCGGAAGCAGCACCGGCTGCCCGGCGTCGAGCCGGGCGCGCAGCGGGGGGTACGGGGTGCCCCGGCGGTGCGAACCGATCCGGGACCACTCCAGCAGCTCGCCGTCGACGATCCGTCTATCGAACTCGGCGGGGGCGAGGAAGACGCGGTCCACCCCGTCGATCTCCGACTCCCGGCGCGGCCTGGTGGTTGCCGCGACCGGGATCCACACGGACGGAGAACGCGCCCGGACGAGCTCGACGACACTCTCCCTGCCGGAACCCGAAGGTCCAGCCAGGACAGTGAGCCGAGCCGCCGGGCGCGCCTCGTCATCCGTGCTCACTGCTTGTTTCTACACGCTGCCAGGTTCAGTTGGCGGCGAACTCTCCAAGCAGTGCCTTGCGCTGCTGCTCGCCGAGGCCACGCAGGCGACGGCTGTCGGCGATCTTGAGCTTCTCCATGATCTGGGTAGCCCGGATCTTGCCGATGCCCGGCATGGCCTGCAGGACGGCCGACACCTTGAGCTTGCCAACGACGTCGTCGCTCTCGGCCCGCTCGAGGACAGCACCGAGGGTGGTCTTGCCCTGCTTGAGCTGCTCCTTCAGCTGAGCACGGGCCTTGCGGATCTCCGCGGCCTTCTCGAGCGCGGCAGCGCGTTGTTCGGGGGTCAGTGACGGGAGCGGCACCAGTTCTCCTCAGGTCCCTATCGCGGCGGGCGGGGCGCACCGCCGCATCTGTGAAACGTGGTGTCGCTGTGAACCAAGGGGTCCATGGTTCCCAGCGCGGGGAAAACTAGCGGCCAACGGAGCTTTCGGCAACGTGGGGGCCGCATGATCACCGTAGAGTGACCGACCCGTCAGTCAGTCACCGGGCAGGCAGGACGGCCCGACAGTCGACCAACACGCGGTCCGCGGCGGCCCGCAGCGCGGCCACATCAGGGCCTGCCGAGAGCACTTCCCGGGAGTACGACGGGAGCACCGAGGCGAGGCTCGAACCGAAGACGGTACGCAGATCGGCTGCACCGGCACCCTGCGCGCCGAGCCCCGGAGCGAGCAGTGGGCCGCCCACACCGGAGAGGTCGTGACCGGTGTCACCGATGGTCGCGCCGACCACCAGACCGAAGCTCCCGAGCGGGGACGCACCCCTGTTGAGCTGGGAAATCTCGTCGATCACGGTTTGCGCCACGGTGCGGCCGTCGGCCGTGACGGCCCGCTGCACGGCCGCGCCCTCGGGGTTGGAGGTGAGCGCCAACACGAACACGCCGCCGCCGTGCTCGGCGGCCAGCTCGAACATCGGCGCCAGCGAACCGACCCCGAGGTAGGGGCTCGCGGTGACCGCGTCGACATACACGGGGCTGGATGGATCAAGGTACGCGGCGGCGTACGCGCTCACCGTCGAACCGATGTCGCCGCGCTTGACGTCGAGCAGAACGAGCGAGCCGGCATCTCGTAACTGTCGGATAGTTGACTCAAGAATCGCCACACCTCGGGACCCGAACCGCTCGAAAAAGGCCGACTGAGGCTTGACTACCGCAACCCGGTCACCGAGGGCTTCCACCACGGTCCGGCTGAACCGGTCGAGCCCCTGAACGTCGTCCGGGAGGCCCCACTGGGCCAGCAGACCGGGATGCGGGTCGATGCCCACACAGAGTGGGCCCCGCTCGGTGATCGCCCGGTGCAGCCGGGTGCCGAAGCTCTCCATCGGAGTGTTCCCCTCTTCTCGTCCGGGCGGCCGACCCGCCCGGGTAACCCGTCGACCCGGTGGCCGGGCCGACTCAGCCAGCCGCCACCGCCGCCGCCACCCCGGTCGCGATCCGGGCCAGGTCGGCGTCGTCGGTGACGTACGGCGGCATCGTGTAGATCAGGTCGCGGAACGGACGCAGCCACACCCCCTGGGCGACGGCGGCCGCGGTCGCCGCGCCGAGGTCGACCTCGTGATCGAGCTGCACCACGCCGATCGCGCCGAGGACCCGCACGTCGGCCACGCCCGGCGTGCCGCGCAGGGGCTCCAGACCGGCGCGCAGGCCGGCGCCGACCCTGGCGACCTGGCCGGCCCAGTCTCCGGCCCGCAGCAGCCCGATGGAGGCGTTCGCCACCGCGCAGGCCAGCGGGTTGCCCATGAACGTGGGCCCGTGCGCCAGCACGCCGGCCGCCGAGATGCCCCGGGCGACCTCCGCGGTGCACAGGGTCGCCGCGAGGGTCAGGTACCCACCGGTCAGCGCCTTGCCCACGCAGAGCACGTCCGGCGTCACACCGGCGTGCTCGGCGGCGAACATCTCGCCGGTACGGCCGAACCCGGTGGCGATCTCGTCGAAGATCAGCAGAATTCCGTGCGCACGGGTCACCTCGCGCAGCACCCGCAGGTAACCCGGGTGGTGGAAGCGCATCCCGCCGGCGCCCTGGACGACGGGCTCGACGATCACGGCGGCCAACTCGTCGGCGTACCGCTCGACCGTCTCCACCAGCGCCGCCACGTACGCGTCGTCGGGCGGGTCGGTGAAGCCGCCCGGCGGCACCGGAGCGAACACCTGCCGGGGCAGCACGTCGCCCCACAGGTGGTGCATCCCGCCCTCCGGGTCGCAGACGCTCATCGGATGGAAGGTGTCGCCGTGGTAGCCACCCCGCCAGGTCGCCAGCCGGCGCCGCTGCGGCCGCCCGACGGCCCGCTGGTACTGCAGGCACATCTTCACCGCCACCTCGACGCTGACCGAGCCGGAGTCGGCCAGGAACACGTGCTCCAGGCCGTCCGGGGTCAGCTCGACCAGGGTCCGGGCCAGCTGCACCGCCGGCTCGTGGGTGAGCCCGCCGAACATCACGTGGCTCATCCGGCCGAGCTGGTCGGTCACCGCCGCGTCCAGCACCGGGTGCCGGTACCCGTGGATCGCCGCCCACCAGGACGACATCCCGTCCACCAGCTTCCGCCCGTCGGCCAGGGTGAGCCGTACCCCCTCGGCGCCGCGCACCACGTAGGGCGGGTTGGCCGGCGGCAGCGCGGCGTACGGGTGCCAGACGTGCGCCCGGTCAGCGGCCAGGATCTCCTCGGGTGTCACGCGTACTCCTCTGCGCCTCAAACGGTCCGGACGGCGGACGTCCTGCGGCCGGATCGAACCTCTCCGCCGCCGCCTCCCCCGCCTTTGCTCTGCACCCGCGGACGCGACACCCGGTGGCCGGGCGTCGCGCTCCGGGTGGTGCATTTACGGGTGCAGAGCAAAGGGGCAACAACGGGCGTGGGGTCGTCGGCGCGGAGCGGGCTCGGCACCCTGTTAGGCCGGGCCAGCACCGGACCGGGGGCGGTCACCGGCCGGCGACCGCGTCCGGTGCCGCCGTTGCGGCCGCCGCGCGGGCGGCGGCGCGGACCAGGGCCGGTCCTCGGTAGATGAAGCCGGTGTAGAGCTGCACCAGGGCGGCGCCGGCATCGAACATCCGCGCCGCGTCGTCCGGGTCCAGCACCCCGCCGACGCCGATGATCGGCAGCCGGCCGCCGGTCTCGGAGTGGACGAAGGCGACCACGTCGCGGGCCCGCCCGGTGAGCGGCCGGCCGGAGAGGCCACCGGCCTGCGCGCCACGCTCGACGTCGACGCCGGCGAGGCCCTCCCGCGACAGCGTGGTGTTGGTGGCGATCACCCCGGCGGCACCCCGGGCCAGGCAGACCTCCAGCAGCTCGGCGATCGCCGCCTCGGTCAGGTCTGGTGCGATCTTGACCAGCACCGGCTTCTCCCCCACCAACGCGCCGAGCAGCGCGTCCAGGTGGCCACGGTCCTGCAACGACCGCAGACCCGGGGTGTTCGGTGAGGACACGTTCACCGCGAAATAGTCGCCGTGCCCGCGCAGTGCCCGGTACGAGGCGAGGTAGTCCTCGACCGCCTCGTCCAGCGGGGTCACCTTGGACTTGCCCAGCGAGATGCCCAGCGGCACCCCGAGCGGGCGCGGCAGCGCCGCCAGCCGGGCGGCCAGCGCGGCGGCCCCGGCGTTGTTGAAGCCCATCCGGTTGACCACCGCCTCGCTGGCCGGCAGCCGGAACAGCCGCGGCCGGGGGTTGCCCGGCTGGGCGTGCGCGGTGACCGTGCCGACCTCCACGAAACCGAAGCCGAGCGCCGGCCAGGCCGGCAGCGCCGCGCCGTCCTTGTCCATGCCGGCGGCCAACCCGACCGGGTTGGGGAACCGCACCCCGAACACGGTGCGCGGCGCGTCGACCGCGTAGCGGGCCCGCAGCGCGGCGAGCGCGGCCGGCCGCCGCGACAGGGCCGCCAACCGCCGCAGCGTCCACTCGTGCGCCGCCTCGGCGTCCCCGCCCCCGAGCCGGAACAACCACGGCCGTACCGCCTGCTCGAACACTGTCACTGGGCCGCCCGCAGGGTTGCGTGCAGGTCCTGCAGGGGGCGGACCTGCATGTCGCCGCGGATCCGCGCCTCGATGCCCATCACCGCCGCGGCGGCGCCGGGGACCGTGGTGATGCACGGGATGTCCGCGGTGACGGCCGCGCTGCGGATCTCGTAGCCGTCGGAGCGGGCGCTGGCACCCGAACCCTGCGGCGTGTTGATCACCAGCGCCACGTGGCCGCCACCGATCAGCGACACCGCGTCGTCGCCCGCACCGGCCTGGTAATGCTTGCGGATCTGCTCACACGCGATGCCGTGCCGGCGCAGCACCTCGGCCGTGCCGGCGGTGGCGACGATCTCGAAGCCCAGATCGGCCAGCCGCTTGATCGGGAAGATCATGCCGCGCTTGTCCCGGTTGGCCACCGAGACGAAGATCTTCCCGGCGGTCGGCAGCGACCCGTACGCGGCCGACTGGCTCTTGGCGAAGGCATGCCCGAAGTTGGTGTCGATGCCCATCACCTCGCCGGTCGACTTCATCTCCGGCCCGAGCAGCGAGTCGATCCCCTTGCCCGCGCGGGTCCGGAAACGCTTGAACGGCAGCACCGCCTCCTTGACCGCGACCGGCGCGTCGGCGGGCATCGTGCCCCCGTCCCCCGTCGCCGGCAGCAGGCCCTCGGCGCGCAGCTCGGCGATGCTCGCCCCGAGCGCGATCCGGGCCGCCGCCTTGGCCAGCGGCACCGCCGTGGCCTTGGAGACGAACGGGACGGTCCGCGACGCGCGCGGGTTGGCCTCCAGCACGTAGAGCACGTCGTCCTTGAGGGCGTACTGCACGTTGAGCAGGCCACGGACCCCGACGCCACGCGCGATGGCCTCGGTGTAGCGGCGGACCTCGACCAGGTGCGAGCCCGCGAGGGTGATCGGCGGGAGCGCGCAGGACGAGTCGCCGGAGTGGATACCCGCCTCCTCGATGTGCTCCATCACGCCGCCGATGTAGACCTCGCCGTCGGCGTCGCACAGCGCGTCCACGTCGATCTCGATGGCGTCGTCGAGGAACCGGTCCACCAGCACCGGGTGGTCCGGGGAGATGTCGGTGGCCCGGCCGATGTAGTCGCGCAGCGTCGGGTCGTCGTAGACGATCTCCATGCCCCGCCCGCCCAGCACGTACGACGGCCGGACCAGCACCGGGTAGCCGATCTCGTCGGCGATCGTCTTGGCCTCGTCGTACGAGGTGGCCATGCCGTGCGCCGGCGCGCGCAGTCCGGCGCGGGCCAGCACCGCGCCAAAAGCGCCGCGCTCCTCGGCCAGGTGGATCGACTCCGGGGAGGTGCCGACGATCGGCACACCGGCGTTCTTGAGCCGCTGCGCCAGCCCCAGCGGGGTCTGCCCGCCGAGTTGCACGACCACCCCGACCACACCCGGCCCGCCGGCCGCGCGACCGGACGAGTCCTCGGCGTGCCAGACCTCCAGGACGTCCTCGAAGGTCAACGGCTCGAAGTAGAGCCGGTCGGCGGTGTCGTAGTCGGTGGAGACCGTCTCCGGGTTGCAGTTGACCATGACGGTCTCGTAACCGGCCGACCGCAACGCCTGGACGGCGTGCACGCACGAGTAGTCGAACTCGATGCCCTGCCCGATCCGGTTCGGGCCGGAGCCCAGGATCAGCACCTTCGGCCGGTCCGACGGCACGACCTCGGTCTCCAGGTCGTACGTGGAGTAGTGGTACGGCGTGGTCGCCTCGAACTCGGCCGCGCAGGTGTCCACCGTCTTGTAGACCGGGCGCACGTCGAGGCGGTGGCGCAGGGTCCGTACGCCGTCCTCGGCGGCCAGCTCCGGGCGCAGCGCGGCGAGCTGCCGGTCGGACAGACCGGCCCGCTTGGCGCGGCGCAGCAGGTCGGCGTCGAGCACCGGCGCGTCGACGATCTCGGCGCGCAGCTCGATCAGCGCGGAGATCTGGTCCAGGAACCACGGATCGATCCCGCCGGACGCCTCGGCCACCTCGGCGATCGACGCGCCGAGGCGTAGCGCCCGCTCCACCGTGTACAGCCGGCCGTCGTGCGGGATCCGCAGCGCGGCGAGGGTTTCCGCCAGGGTGACGCCCGCCGGGTCCGGCACGCTCCAGAAACCGGCCGACTTGGTTTCCATCGAGCGCATCGCCTTGTTCAGCGCCTCGGTGAAGTTGCGCCCGAGGCTCATGGCCTCGCCCACCGACTTCATCGTGGTGGTCAGCTCCGGGTCCGCGCCGGGGAACTTCTCGAACGCGAACCGGGGGATCTTCACCACCACGTAGTCGAGGGTCGGCTCGAACGCCGCCGGGGTCTTCAGGGTGATGTCGTTGGGGATCTCGTCGAGGGTGTAGCCGATGGCCAGCTTCGCGGCGATCTTCGCGATCGGGAAGCCGGTCGCCTTGGAGGCCAGCGCCGAGGACCGCGACACCCGGGGGTTCATCTCGATCACGACGATCCGGCCGTCGACCGGGTTGACCGCGAACTGGATGTTGCAGCCGCCGGTGTCCACCCCGACCTCGCGCAGCACGGCGATGCCCAGGTCACGCAGGCGCTGGTACTCCCGGTCGGTGAGCGTCATGGCCGGGGCCACTGTGACGCTGTCGCCGGTGTGCACACCCATCGGGTCGATGTTCTCGATCGAGCAGACCACCACCACGTTGTCGTGCCGGTCGCGCATCAGCTCGAGCTCGTACTCCTTCCAGCCGAGCACGCTCTCCTCGATGAGCACCTCGTGCACCGGGCTGGCGGACAGGCCGTCGCCGGCGATACGGGCCAGGTCCTCCGGGGTGTGCGCCATGCCGGAGCCCAGGCCCCCCATGGTGAACGACGGCCGGATCACCACCGGCAGGCCCAGCTCGGCGACTGTCGCCTCGACCTCGTCCATCGAGTGGCAGACCCGCGAGCGGGGCACCAGCGCGGTCGGGTCGTCGACGCCCAGCCGTACGCCGGCCTTCGCCACGATCTCCTTGAACAGCTGCCGGTCCTCGCCCCGGTTGATGGCGTCGATGTTCGCGCCGATCAGCTCGACGCCGTACTTCTCCAGGACGCCGGCCTCGTGCAGGGCGACGGCCGTGTTCAGCGCGGTCTGCCCGCCGAGGGTCGCGAGGATCGCGTCCGGGCGCTCCTTGGCGATGACCAGCTCCACGAACTCCGGGGTGATCGGCTCGACGTAGGTCGCGTCGGCGAACTCCGGGTCCGTCATGATCGTCGCCGGGTTGGAGTTGACCAGGCTGACCCGGATCCCCTCGCTGCGCAGCACCCGGCACGCCTGGGTGCCGGAGTAGTCGAACTCGCAGGCCTGCCCGATGACGATCGGCCCGGAGCCGATCACGAGGATGTGCTTGAGATCGGTCCGCTTAGGCATTGCTGCGCCCCTTGCTGTGGGTCCGGCCCTCGATGAGATCGGCGAATCGGTCGAAGAGGTAGTCCGCGTCGTGCGGGCCGGCCGCCGCCTCCGGGTGGTACTGGACGGTGAACGCGGGCAGGTCCACTGCCCGCAGCCCCTCGACCACGTTGTCATTGAGGCAGACGTGCGACACCCGTACGCCACCGAAGTCGGTGTCGATCACCTGGTCGGGGACGACCGCGCCGTTGCCCGAGCCGGGAACCTGCACGGCGAAGCCGTGGTTGTGGCTGGTCACCTCGACCTTGCCGGTGACCCGGTCGAGCACCGGCTGGTTGATCCCCCGGTGTCCGTAGCCCAGCTTGTAGGTGCCGAAGCCGAGCGCCCGACCCAGGATCTGGCTGCCGAAGCAGATGCCGAACAACGGCACCTCCCGCCGCAGCGCCTCCTGGGCCAGCGCCACCGGGGCGTCGGCGGTCGCCGGGTCACCCGGGCCGGGCGACAGGAAGATCGCGTCGGCGCCGGTGGCGAGCATCTGGTCGATGCTCGACGACGCCGGCAGCACGTGGGTGGTCACCCCACGGGTGGCCAGCCGACGCGGCACGTTGCGCTTGATGCCCAGGTCCAGGGCGGCCACGGTGAACCGGTGCTCGCCCAGGGCCTCGACGACGTACGGCTCGGCGGTGCTCACCTCGGCGGACAGGTCCGCGCCGACCATCTGCGGCGCCTGCCGGACCCGGGCCAGCAGGCTCTGCGGGTCGTTGTCGATGCTGGAGATGCCCACCCGCATGGCGCCCCGCTCGCGCAGGTGCCGGGTCAGCGCACGGGTGTCCACCCCGCTGATGCCCACCACACCCTCGGTGGCGAGGCGGTCCTCGAGACCACCGGTGGCCCGCCAGTTCGAGCCGATCCGGGCAGGGTCGCGCACGACGTAGCCGGCCACCCAGATCCGGCCGGACTCGTCGTCCTCGCCGTTGACGCCGGTGTTGCCGATGTGCGGCGCGGTCTGCACCACCACCTGACGGTGGTAGGACGGGTCGGTCAGGGTCTCCTGGTAACCGGTCATGCCGGTGTTGAAGACCGCCTCGCCGAAGGTCTCCCCGACGCTGCCGTACGCCTCACCGGGGAACGTACGGCCGTCCTCCAGCACCAGGATTGCGGGTCTGCGCTTGACCATTACTTGACAGCCTTTCCGTCCAGGACCGTCGGCTCGCCGCGCAGGAAGGTCGCCACGATGCGACCTGGCAGCGTCATGCGGGCGTACGGGGTGTTGCGACTGCGACTGGCCAGCTCAGCCGGCTCGATGGTGCGGTGGGCGGCCGGGTCGATCAGGGTCAGGTTCGCCGGCACACCCGGCGCGGGGTCGACGCCGTGCCCGGTGAGGCCGGCGATCCGTGCGGGGGTGCGCGACATCCGCTCGGCGATCAGGTCCCACTCGGGGCCGAGCACGTCCAGCGCGATGGAGAGGGCCGTCTCCAGACCGAGCATCCCGGGTCGGGCGTACGCCCACTCGCACTCCTTGTCCTCCACCGCGTGCGGGGCGTGGTCGGTGGCGATCACGTCGATCACCCCGTCGGCGAGGGCGGCACGCAGCGCGGCGATGTCCGCGGCGGTGCGCAGCGGCGGGTTCACCTTGTAGACCGGGTCGTAGGTTTCCGCCCGTTCGTCGGTGAGCAGCAGGTGGTGCGGGGTCACCTCGGCGGTCACGCGTACACCGCGCGCCTTTGCCTGGCGCAGCACCTCGACGCTGCCGGCGGTGGAGACGTGGCAGACGTGCAGTCGGCTGCCCACGTGCTCGGCGAGCAGCACATCCCGGGCGATGATCGCCTCCTCGGCGACCGCCGGCCAGCCGATCAGGCCGAGCCGGGTGGAGACCTCGCCCTCGTGCATCTGGGCGCCCTCGGTGAGCCGGGGCTCCTCGGCGTGCTGGGCGATGATCCCGTCGAACGCCTTGACGTACTCCAGGGCTCGGCGCATCAACTTCGGGTCGGCAACGCAGTGCCCGTCGTCAGAGAAGATCCGCACCCGGGCCGCCGAGTCGGCCATCGCGCCCAGCTCGGCCAGCCGCTCGCCGGCCAGCCCGACGGTGACCGCGCCAATCGGCTGCACGTCGACCAGGGCTGCCTCGCGGCCGAGCCGCCAGACCTGCTCGACCACGCCGGCGGTGTCCGCCACCGGGGAGGTGTTGGCCATCGCGCAGACCGCCGTGTAGCCGCCCAGCGCCGCCGCCCGGGAACCGGACTCGACGGTCTCGGCGTCCTCCCGACCGGGCTCGCGCAGGTGGGTGTGCAGATCGACGAGGCCGGGCAGGGCGACCAGGCCGGTGCCGTCGACGACCGTGGCGTCCGGCGCGGTCAGGCCGGGACCGACCTCGGCGATGACGCCGTCGCGGATCAGCAGGTCGGTCGGCGCGGCGCCGACGACACTCACGCTGGTGATCAGGTACGCGGTCACCGGTTGTTCCCTCCGAGCAGCAGGTAAAGGACAGCCATCCGCACGGAGACCCCGTTGGTGACCTGTTCGACGATGGTGGAGCGGGGTGAGTCGGCGACCTCGGGGGTGATCTCCATCCCCCGGTTCATCGGGCCGGGGTGCATGACGATCGCGTGCTCGGGCAGCCGGCGCATCCGCGGCCCGTCCAGCCCGTAGCGGCGGGCGTACTCGCGCGCGGAGGGGAAGTAGGAGTCGTTCATCCGCTCCCGCTGCACGCGCAGCATCATCACCACGTCCACGTTCGGCAGGACGGAGTCGAGGTCGTAGGAGACGTCGGTGCCGGGCGCGAGGGCGCCCGCGATGTCGACCGGGATGAGGGTCGGCGGGCCGACCAGGGTGACCTTGGCGCCGAGGGTGGAGAGCAGCAGCACGTTGGAGCGGGCCACCCGGGAGTGCAGCACGTCCCCGACCACCGCGACCGACAGGCCGGCGAGCCGGCCCAGCCGGGCCCGCATCGTGTACGCGTCCAGCAGCGCCTGGGTGGGGTGCTCGTGGGTGCCGTCGCCGGCGTTGACGACCGACCCGTCCACCCAGTTGGCCAGGCGGTGCGGCGCGCCGGAGGCGGGGTGTCGGATGACCACGGCGTCCGCGCCCATGGCCTGCAGGGTCAACGCCGTGTCCTTCAGGCTCTCACCCTTGGTGACGCTGGACCCCTTCGCGGAAAAGTTGATCACGTCGGCGCTGAGCCGCTTCGCCGCCGCCTCGAAGGAGATCCGGGTGCGCGTGGAGTCCTCGTAGAAGAGGTTCACCACGGTCCGTCCGCGCAGCGCGGGAAGCTTCTTGATCTCCCGGCCAGCGACGGTGGCCATCTCGGCGGCGGTGTCCAGGATCTCGGTGGCGGTGTCGGCGTCCAGGTCCCCGCCGGAGAGCAGATGCTTGATCATGAGGCAGGTCCCCCGTAGAGCTTGACCTCGTCCGTCCCGTCGATCTCGGCGAGCGTCACCTTGACGCTCTCGGCGAGCGAGGTCGGGATGTTCTTGCCGACGTAGTCGGCGCGGATCGGCAACTCCCGGTGGCCCCGGTCGACCAGGACGGCGAGCTGCACCGAGGCCGGGCGGCCCACGTCGTTGAGCGCGTCGAGCGCGGCCCGGACGGTGCGGCCGGAGAAGAGCACGTCGTCGACCAGGATGACCCGCTTGCCGTCGATCCCGCCGGGAGGCAGCTCGGTCGGACCCACCGCGCGGGTGGCATGCCGACGGAGGTCGTCGCGGTACAGGGTGATGTCGAGCACACCGACCGGAACGGCGACGTCCTCGAAGGTGCTGATCCGGTCGGCGAGCCGCCGGGCCAGGGGGGTGCCCCGGGTGGGAATCCCCAGCAGCACCGTGTTGGCGGCGCCCTGGGTCTTCTCCAGGATCTGGTGGGCGATGCGGTCGACCACGCGTTGCACGTCGGCGCTGGCGAGGATCACCTTCACCGAGGGTTGTTGCGGTGGTGACGAGCGGGCAGCCGGTGGGTATGCCACGGCGGACCTCCTTCCCCGCCTCACGGGACGGGTCGTTAAAGGATGTCGGGCACCTCCGGCCGGACCGCTCAGCAGACCTGGGCCGGGGCTTCCGCCACGTTACCAGTGGTCACCGGGGTGATGGACGGCGGCCGCTGACCACCGGGTCAGGCACCGGAAAAGGAGAAAACTCCCCGGACGCTCCGCAACGGTAGGGGCACGACCACTTGACCACGTGTCGCATTCCCCGTACCGTCACGCTCCGTAGCGATCGACGGGAGAACCCCGAGCAGCACTGGGAGTGTCCGAATGCCCTCTGAATACGCCAAGTCTCTGGGCGCCCGCCTGCGCTCCATCCGCCAGCAGCAGGGTCTCTCCCTGCAGGGTGTGGAGGAGAAGTCGAACGGGCGGTGGAAGGCCGTGGTGGTCGGCTCGTACGAGCGTGGCGACCGGGCCGTGACGGTGTCCCGTCTGGCCGAGTTGGCCGAGTTCTACCGCGTACCCGTCTCGGAGCTGCTGCCTGACGGCAGTGGCGTCCGTCACGAGCCCACCAGCAAGATAGTCCTGGACCTGGAGCGGCTCTACGACGAGGCCTCCGAGGACCTGGCCTACGTCGCCCGCTACGCCCGCGCCATCCAGCAGCAGCGCGGCGACTACAACGGCCGGGTGCTCTCCATCCGCGCCGACGACCTGCGGGCGCTCGCGATCGTCTACGACGCCTCACCGTCGGGTCTGATCGAGCGGCTCACCGAGCACGGCGTGCTGGTGGCCGACCCCCGGGCGTTCTTCGCCTCCTGATCTGCCGCTCCACCTGATCTGCCGCTTCACCGAAAGGGCCCGTGCCGACTGGCACGGGCCCTTTCGGATTTGCGGTGTTCGGTGCGGACGCTCAGCGGGTGGCGTACTCGGCGATCCGGCCGAGCACCCCGTTGAGGAAGCGCGGCGAATCGTCGGTCGACATCTGCCGAGCCAGCTCCACGGCCTCGCTGATCGCCACCGCGTCGTCGATCTCGTCGACGTAGAGCAACTCGTAGACGGCGATCCGGGCCAGATTACGGTCGACGACCGGCATCCGCTCCAGCGTCCAACCCTCGGCGTAGCTGGCGATCAGCTCGTCGATCCGGTTGAGGTACTCGGCAACACCTTCGACCAGGCCCACCGCGTAGCCGAGATGCTCCGGTCGGGGCTGCTCGATCCGCTGCACGTAGCCGGCGAGCACCTCCACCGGAGGCTTGTCCCGCAGGTCGGCCTCGTAAAGGACATCCAGCGCCCGCTTGCGCGCCTTGCGGCGCGCCGGCATCTGCTGCTTGGAACCCTCAGCCATCAGGCGCGGCCGAGGTAACGGCCGTCGCGGGTGTCGACCTTGATCTTCTCGCCGGTGGTGATGAACAGCGGAACCGGCACGGTGGCGCCGGTCTCCACGGTCGCCGGCTTGGTGCCGCCGGTCGAACGGTCGCCCTGCAGGCCCGGCTCGGTGTAGGTGACCTCCAGCACGACGCTGGTGGGCAGCTCGATGTAGAGCGGCACACCCTCGTGCTGTGCGACTGTCGCCTCCGCCTCGGGCAGCAGGTAGTTGGCTGCCTCACCGACGGTGCCACCGGGCACGGTGATCTGGTCGAAGGTCTCCAGATCCATGAAGACGAAGTCCTCACCGTCGGCGTACAGGTACTGCATCGTGCGCTTGTCAACGGTCGCGGTTTCGACCTTGGTGCCCGCGTTGAAGGTCTTGTCGACCACCTTCCCGGACAGCACGTTCTTCAGCGTGGTGCGCACGAAGGCACCACCCTTACCGGGCTTGACGTGCTGGAACTCGACGACGGCCCAGAGCTCGCCGTCCAGGTTGAGTACCAGGCCGTTTTTGAGGTCGTTGGTGGAGGCCATTTCCTGCCTTGATCATCAATTGGCGGACAGACCTGGCAAGTCTACAAGCTGCGTCGAATCGGACGGCCCCCCGTTCGGAGCGCCCAGTGGGTGGGCCCTCAGCGGGTGGCCAGATGGTGCAGAGCGAGACGATAGCCGTCGATACCGAGACCGCAGATCACCCCGGTCGCCACCGCCGAGACCACCGAATGGTGCCGGAACTCCTCACGGGTGTGGATGTTGGAGATGTGCACCTCCACCAGCGGCCCCCGCAGCATGGCGCAGGCGTCCCGCACCGCGTACGAGTAGTGCGACCAGGCCGCCGGGTTGAGCACGACCGCAGCGCCCTCGTCGGCCGCCGTGTGCAGCCAGCCGAGCAGCTCGTGCTCCGCGTCGGTCTGCCGGACCGTCACCGCCAGCCCCAGCTCCCGACCGGTGCTCTCACAGAGCGCCACCAGGTCCGCGTAGCTGGTCGCGCCGTACACGTCGGGCTCGCGGGTGCCCAGCCGGCCCAGGTTCGGCCCGTTCAGGACGTAGACCTTCACGCGGTTGCCACCTCCCGGTAGGCGGCCTCCAGCAACGCGTCGTCGGGGCCCTCCAACATCGCCGGGCGGGCCAGCCCGTCGAGCACCACGAAGCGCAGCCGACTGCCCCGGGTCTTCTTGTCCACCCGCATCGCGGCCAACAGCTGCGGCCAGGCGTCGGCCGGGTAGCTCACCGGCAGACCCAGCGCGCTCAGCGTGACCCGGTGTCGGTCGGCGGTCGGCGCGTCCAGCCGCCCGGCGAGCCTGGCCAGCGTGGCCGCGTACACCAGACCCACGGCGACCGCGTGGCCGTGCCGCCAGCGGTAGCCCTCGTTCTGCTCGATGGCGTGGGCCAGCGTGTGACCGTAGTTGAGCACCTCCCGCAGGCCCGACTCGCGCAGGTCGCCGGCGACCACGTCGGCCTTGACCCGGATGGCCCGCTCGATCAGCTCCCGGCTCACCGGCCCACGGGGGTCGGTGGCGGCCTCCGGGTCGTTCTCGATGAGATCCAGGATCGTCGGGTCGGCGATGAACCCGCACTTGACGACCTCGGCCAACCCGGCCGCCAGGTCCACAGCGGGCAGGCTGTCCAGAGTGGACAGGTCGGCCAAGACCCCGACCGGCGGGTGGAACGCGCCCACCAGGTTCTTGCCGGCGGCCGTGTTGATGCCCGTCTTGCCGCCCACCGCGGCATCCACCATGCCCAGCAGCGAGGTCGCCACCGGCACCCAGCGCACACCCCGCAGCCAGCAGGCCGCGACGAAGCCGGCCAGGTCGGTCACCGCGCCGCCGCCCACCCCGACCACCGCGTCGGTACGGGTGAAGCCGGCCGCTCCGAGCCGGTCCCAGCAGGAGGCGGCCACCTCGATGTGCTTTCCCGACTCGGCGTCGGGCACCTCGATCGGCAGTGGCTCGACGCCGGCCGCGCGCAGGCGTTCGCCGAGCGCGTCCGCGAGGGCCTTGAGCGGAGGCGCGTGCAGCACCGCCACCCGGGTCGCGCCGGGCAGCAGGCCAGGCAGCGCACCCAGCAGGTCACGTCCCACCAAGACGTCGTACGGCCGCTCGCCGCCGACCGGAATTCGGGTCACCTTGTCCATCGCCGGCAGCCTAGTCCAGCGGGCGGCGCGGGGAGGGCGGCTGTCCACCTGCTGGCCGGGCGGCCCAGTCCGCCAACCGGCGGGCGTGTTCGGCCACCGCGGCGCGCAGCGCGTCCGGATGCCGCACGGTGAACGGACAGCCCAGCCCGGCGAGCAGCGCCGCCATCCCGGGCAGGCTCTCCGCTCGGGCCCGCAGCAGCACCCCGTCGGTGGTGGCGGTCAACTCGGCCACGCTGGGCGGGATGCGGCGGCGGGCGGCGACCAGGTCGGTCTCCAGCACGACCTCCACCTCGTGCGTGTACGGCACCCCGGCCAGCGACCGGGTCACCCAGGCCACCGCCTCGAAGCCGTCCGGCACGGTGAAGCTCGCCGCGCCGGGCGTCACCGCGCCGATCCGGTCCAGTCGGAAGGTGCGGATCTCCCCGCGCCGGTGGTCGTGGCCGGTGACATACCAACGGCCGGCGTGGAAGACCAGCCCGTACGGGTCGAGTTCGCGGTGCGACTGCTCGCCCCGCCAGGAGCGGTAGTCCAGTGCCACGCGCTGCCGGTGCCGGGTGGCCGAGGCCAGCGCGAGCAGGGTGCTGGACGCCGGTCCGCGCTCCGGCTCCGGACGACGCAGGGTGAAGCCCAGGTGCTCCTGGACGGCGGCGAGCCGGTCGGCGAGCGCCGCGGGCAGCACCCGGCGGATCTTCGCCAGCGCGCTGGCGGTGGCGGGCTGCTCGGTGGCGAGCCCGACCCGTTCGGCGACGACGAGGCCGAGCAGCACGGCCACCGCCTCGTCGTCGGTGAGCATCAGCGGCGGCAGCTTGTAACCGGAGTGCAGCCGGTAGCCGCCGTAGCGGCCCCGGTCGGCGGTGACGGGAATGCCCAGCTCCACAAGCGTGGTCGCGTACCGCCGCACGGTCCGCTCATCCACCCCCAGGTGGCCGGCCAGTTCGGCGGCCGTCGACCGGTGCCGGGTCTGCAGCAGTTCGAGCAGAGCCAGCACCCGCCCCGCGGGATGTGACACGGGCCACTCCTTCAAACCGGGCGGATCCTGTCCGGTTTAGATCGTACGGTCTGTCGGTAGCCGAGAGAAGGAGCCACAGATGGCGACATTCGTGCTGGTGCCGGGATTCTGGCTGGGTGCCTGGGCGTGGCGGGACGTGACCGCCGCGCTGCGGTCGCAGGGGCACGAGGTCTATCCGATGACGCTGACCGGGGTGGCCGAACGCGACCACCTCGCCGGTCCGGAGGTCGGCCTGGACACGCACACCAGCGACATCGTCCGACTGATCGAGGTCGAGGACCTGCGCGACGTACTGCTGGTCGGGCACTCCGGAGGGGGAATGCCGGCCGCCCAAGCGGCGGACCGCGTCCCGCACCGGATCGCCCGGATCGTCTACGTGGAGAGCGGGCCGTTGCCGGACGGCACGGCGCAGTTCGACACGCTGCCGCCGGAGGAGCAGCAGCGGCTGCGGGCCGCGATCGGCACCGGGCACCTGCTGCCGCCGCCGGCCTGGGATCCGGCCGCCGACCCGACCAACCTGGCCGGCCTGGACGAGCCGACGCTCGCGCTGCTGCGCACCCGGGCCACCCCGCAGCCGCTGCGGGCCGCCACCGACCCGGTCCGACGCACCGGCGGGCACCCGGTGCCGACCGCGCTGGTGGCCAGCACCTTCCCGCTCAGCGTGGTGCAGCAGATGATCCAACAGGAGCATCCGTTCTTCACCGGCCTGGCCGACGGCCAGTTGCACGAGCTGCCCACCGGGCACTGGCCGATGCTCAGCGAGCCGAAGGCTCTAACCGACGTCCTCGACCTGATCGCCCGCGGCTGAGAACCAGCCCACTGCGCCGATCTTGCAGTTCCGGTTGCCGAGATGCGGGGAATGCCCCCTACGTTGGGGCAGCTACTGCAAGATCGGCGGGGCAGGGCGACGTCAGCGGGGCAGCAGGGCGGCGACCTCGGCGACGACCTGCGCCGGGGCCCGGCCGTCGGTGACCACCGTCTCGGTGGCGACCTCGGCGTAGAGCGGCCGGCGCTGGTCCAGCAGGTGCTTGAGGGTGGCCCGTGGGTTGATCGCCAGCAGCGGCCGGCCGGCGCCGAGCCCGACCCGCCGCACCGCGTCGGGCAGCTCGACCGAGAGGTGCACCACCCGGTGCCCGATCAGGGCCGCTCGGGTCTCCTCGGCCAGCACCGCGCCGCCGCCGAGGGCGAGCACGCCAGTGCCGCCGGCCAGCGCCGCGGCCACGGCGGCCCGTTCCAGGGTACGGAAGTGCGCCTCACCCTCGTCGATGAAGATCTCCGGGATCGGCTTCCCGGCCATCTGCTCGATGTCGGTGTCGGTGTCGCGGAACTCCACGCCGAGGGTGGCGGCGAGCGCCCGCCCGACGGTGGTCTTGCCGCAGCCGGGCGCGCCGACCAGCACGACGACCGGTGCCATCAGCGGATGACCAGCGCGTCGAGATACCCGGCCAGGTTGCGGCGGATCTCGGCGATCGAGTCTCCGCCGAACTTCTCGGTGGCCGCCTCGGCCAGCACCAGCGCCACCATCGCCTCGGCGACCACCGCCGCGGCGGGCACCGCGCAGACGTCGGAGCGCTGGTTGATCGCGGTGGCCGGCTCGCCGGTGGTGACGTCCACGGTGGCCAGCGCCCGGTTCAGCGAGGAGATCGGCTTCATCGCGGCGCGGACCCGCAGCGGCTCACCGGTGGTGATGCCACCCTCCAGCCCGCCGGCCCGGTCGGTGACCCGGCGGACGCCGGTGGCCGACGGGATGATCTCGTCGTGCGCCTCGGAGCCGCGGGAGCGGGCCTGCTGCCAGCCGTCGCCGATCTCCACGCCCTTGATCGCCTGGATGGACATCAGCGCGGTGGCCAGCCGGGCGTCGAGCTTGCGGTCCCACTGCACGTGGCTGCCCAGCCCTGGTGGCACCCCGTACGCCAGCACCTCGACCACGCCGCCGAGGGTGTCGGCGGCCTTCTTCGCGGCATCGACCTCGGCGACCATCAGGGCGCTGGCCTCCGGGTCGAGGCAGCGCAGCGGGTCGGCGTCGATCCGGGCCGTGTCGGACGGCGTGGGACGCAGCCCGGGCTTCGCGGCCACCGGGCCCAGCTCGACGACGTGCGAGACGATCTCGATGCCGAGCGCCTGACGGATCAGCGCCTTGGCGACAGTGCCGACAGCCACCCGGGCGGCGGTCTCCCGTGCGCTGGCGCGCTCCAGGATCGGCCGGGCGTCGGTGTGGCCGTACTTCTGCATGCCGGCCAGGTCCGCGTGGCCCGGCCGGGGGCGGGTCAGCGGGGCGTTACGGGCCTGCCGGGCCAGCTCGTCGGGGTCGACCGGGTCGGCGGCCATCACGGTCTGCCACTTCGGCCACTCGGAGTTGCCGACCCGGATCGCCACCGGGCTGCCCAGGGTCACGCCGTGCCGCAGGCCGCCGAGCAGCTCGACCTCGTCCCGCTCGAACGACATCCGGGCACCCCGCCCGTAGCCCAGCCGTCGACGGGCCAGCTCGTCGGCGATCTCGGTGGTGGTCACCTCAATGCCGGCCGGCACCCCCTCCAACATCGCGACGAGGGCGGGACCGTGCGATTCACCTGCAGTCAACCAGCGCAACACAGCGGTCAGTCTGTCACGGCGGGCCACCGACGCAGCGCGCTCCCCGTCGCGTCCCGCCCAGCGGACGCCGCCGCCCGCTCACGCGGGCGGCGGCTCAGATCCCCCGACCGCGCTTGTGCAGGGTGCGCAGCACCGCGTCGGCCCGGACCACCCGACCGGCGACGGCGAGGGCCAGGTAGGCGCGCGGCTCGCGGGGGTTGCTCCGCAGGGTGCGCCGGGCCCAGCGCAACGCACCCCGGCGGTCGCCGGAGGCGGCCTGGGCGAAGGCGATCTGCCCGGACACCCGGGCCTCGCCGGCCGGTTGACTGGCGAACTCCGGGTAGCGCCGCAGCAACCACTGCAACGCCTCCGAGATGGTGTCCCAGCGCTGCGCGAAGTACGAGCGCTTGTGCCAGCGAACCAGCACCGACGGCGTCCGCAGGTTGATCAGCGGCGCGCTGCGCGCCGCCCGCAGCAGGAACTCGTAGTCCTCCGCGTAGCTGCCCGGGATCTCCTCGTCGACTAGCCCAAACCCGTCGCGCAACGCGGTGGCGCGGATCAGGAAGGTCGACGGGTGCAGCTCCGTCATCCGGTCGCGCAGCAGGTCGTCCAGGGTGATCCGGTCCTTGTCGAGCACCCGGTCGACTGTGTGCCCGTCGTAGTTGACCCGGATGCCGCAGCAGACGAACTCGGCGGCCGGATCGCCGGCCAGCGCGTCGACCTGGGCGGCCAGCTTGGCGGGCAGCCACTCGTCGTCGTCGTCGCAGAACGCGACCAGCTCGCCCTCGGCCGCGAGGGTGCCGCTGTTGCGCGCACCGGCCAACCCGGGGGTACGACCGTTGTGGATCACCCGCACCACGCGGGCCGGGCCGCTGCCCAGCTCGGTCAGCGACTCGTCCGGCGCGGACTGGTCGAACACCACGACGACCTCGATCAGGCCCGGGTAGTCCTGTGCCAGGATCGCGCGCACCGCGGCCCGCAGCAGCTCGGGGCGGTCCCGGGTGGGCACCACGACGCTGACGGTCGGCTGCTGGGTCATCGAATCTCCTTCGTACCCGGGCGCGGCCGGGACCAGGCCCGCCACCGGGGTGGGCGCGGGGTCGAACGGGCCACCAGGTCGTCGACGATCTGCCCGACCCGGGCCACCGCCGCCCGTCGTGCCTCGTGTGCCTCCGGGTCGGCGGCCACCGCGTACCGGGACGGGTCGGCCACCCCGGCGGCCAACGCGTCGTGCAGGGCCTCCCGGGTCTCACAGAGCGCCACCAGCCCGGCGGCGCCGAGCCGGCGGGCGAAGAGGAGCTGGTGGTTGTCGACGTGCTCGCCGCGAGCCGGATCGCGGGGCACCACGATGGGCAGGTGGCCGTGCCGGCGGGCCTCCAGGATGGTCGCCGGGCCACCGTGGCAGACCACCAGGTCGGCATCGATCATCGCCTGCTGCAACGCGTCGTGGCCGAGGAACGGCACCGCGCCGCTCAGCTGGGGCGCGGTGGTGTGCCCGTGCTGCATGGTCAGCCCGATCGGGCCGGCGGCCTGCGCGTGCCACTGCGCCAACCAGTCGACGAGCCGGTCGAAGGGGTGCTTGTCGGTGCCCACCGCGACCAGCAGTCGAAGCTGGGCGACCGCCGAGCTGTCGCGTTGGCGGGGCAGGCGGGCCGCCTCGGTGGCCGGCCGGGGTTGCGGACGCCGGGCCGTGCCCGTCTCCCCGGTCACAGCAGCGTCCCGACGACTGTCGCCTCGGGGTACTGCCGGCGCTGCTCGTCCCACTGCACGAGCATCGCGGACAGGAACGGCCGGCAGAGCCGAGCGGTCAACGTCGGGGTGTCGATCCGGTCGTACACCTCGATGTAGACGGTCGGGATGCGCCGCAGCCGGGCCAGCACCACGAACGGCACCGCCACACCGGCGCCGGTGGTGACCACGGCGGCGACCCGCCGGGCCCGCAGCACCTGCCAGGCCAGCAGCGCGTTGCGCAGCAGGTTCGGCACGTTGCGGGTGGTCGGGTGGTGCGCCGGCACCAGGTCCTCCCCGGCCAGCAGCGACACCGCCTCCGGGGTGTCGAAGGTGACCCAGCAACGCCGCCACTGTTCGTACCAGGGCCGCAGGGCCAGTAGTTGGGCCAGATGGCCGCCGCTGGAGCCGACCAGCAGCAGCACCGGCGCCCCACTGTCGTCGTTGTTCGTGTCCACGCGACTCCCCACAAGTTCGCTTGGAATTTCAGTTCACGCCAGGCAGAAGCAGATCACACGATCCCCGGTCGTTGAATAGCGCGACCGGCCGAGATCACGATCTCCACGGTGGCCGGTGCGGTGCACCGAACGTCCGAGGTCCATCGATCGTCATCACCACCTGCGATTATGTCGTCACTCTGCGGCGCACCGTCGTCGCCGCGATTCCTCCAGATCAGCCGCTATGTCTTTTCTCGATGACGTCCAGGAGTGCGGGATGCAGAGCGGCGTTCCAGCCCGCGCCCGCGTCGGCCAGCCGCCACGTCCGCAACCACATCTCCACCAGGTACGCGTCGGCGACGAGCCGACGCTGCGCGGCGTCGAGGCCGAGCCGCTCGCCGTGTCGGCTCAGATATCCGTCCACGGCCGCCGCAGCGGCGTCGGCCGGCTCCCCGCGCAGCACGAGGGCCCGCTGGAACGCGTCGTGCGCCAGGTCGAAGCCGACCGGCACGTCCGGCCCGCTGTGCTCCCAGTCCCAGGCGACCAACCGGCCGGCGTGCCAGCCCAGGTTCCACGGCACCCAGTCACCATGCCAGTGACCGAACTCGACGCTGGTGTCGCCGTGCCGGCGGGCCAACGCCGAGACCGCGGCGACCGCCCGCGCACCCGCCGGCTCGGTCGCGGCGGCCCGGCCGGCCTGATCTGCCAGCCGGCGCAGGAAGGTCGAGTCGACCAGCGGTCGAGGTGTGCCCGCCGGGCCGCCCCGCCGGGCGACCGCGAGCAGCGCCGCGATCCGGGGCGGGTCGTCCACCGGCACACCGCGTACCGCCGGGGGCAACGGCTCGATCACCGCGACCACCTGGCCCGCCCACGACGTCTCGGTGAGCAGCCGCGGCGGCGTCGGATGGTCGGCGACGCCGGCCACCTCGCGCAACGCCCGCAGCGCCGCCGCCTCCGCGCTGACCAGCGCTCGGGTCGCGTCGTTCCAGCCGATCTTCGCGTAGCCACGCGGACGCCCGTCGGCACTGAAGAGTTGCAGGGTGGGCTTGCCGTTCGGGTCGGGTGGGCGAACCCCGAACGCGGCCAGCAGCGGCGTGTCACCCAGGTCGGCGGAGAGCCGCTCGCTCAGCAGCAACTCCGCGGCCGGCACCCCGGCCGGCACCGAGACGGTCAACGTCGGAAACGGCGCGAGCCCCACCCGACCGAACCGGGCCAGCCCACCGAGCAACGCCCGCAGCGCGCGCACCTTCGGTGGCCGCAGGGCGTTGTACGCCAACAGGGACGCCGCACCGGCCCGGGGCGCGCCCAACGGCACCAGGAACCGGGCCCGGGCGATCGACGGCACCACCGCGTACCGGGCCACCACCTGGTGACCGGCCGGCGGGGCGCCGGCCACGGTCAGGCCGAGCCGGTCGTCCGGGAAGACCGCGCGGCTCACCCAACCCAGGCCGTCCACCCGCGAACGCGGGTCGGTGGCCGGGCCCACCCGGGTCGTCACGCCGCCCGGTCCGCCCAGTCGAGGTCCAGCCCGAGCCGTTGACGCAACGCGTCGTTGTACGGCCGGTAGTAGTCGGTCAGCTCAGCCCGCACGCTCGGCTCCAGGGGTGCCGAGCGCCGATCGTTGTAGACCTTGAAGTTGGGCAGGTCATACGCCGGCAGACCGAGGAAGTCCAGGGTGCGTCGGTAGGTCGCCCGCGAGTCGCGGTACAGGTCCTCGCTGGGCAGGAAGAGGATCTGCTCCCGGGCGAAGCGCTCCAGCCACGGCTCCAGGTGCTCCAGGTAACGCCCCCGGGCCCGGTACGTGTACCAGTCGTACGGCTCACTGAACGACTCCGGCTCGGCGATCAACCGCTCCCGCTCACCCGCCGTGCGTTCCGGCTCGGCCGCCAGCGCGGCGGCGAAGTCCAGTGGTTCGATGCCGTGGGTGCGGCGTTCCTTCCAGTGCGAGTACGCCCGCTCCACCGGGTCCCGCAGCA
This sequence comes from Micromonospora saelicesensis, assembly GCF_900091575.1. Lineage (GTDB taxonomy): Bacteria > Actinomycetota > Actinomycetes > Mycobacteriales > Micromonosporaceae > Micromonospora > Micromonospora saelicesensis. The sequence goes on along the minus strand of NZ_FMCR01000003.1, from coordinate 1,016,798 downwards.
GCACGATGAGCTTCACAGACGGCATCAGCGCGGCGACCCGCTGCGCGGCGAGCGGGTGGAACATGTACAGCGGGGCGGCCTCACCGACCCGGACCGGCCCACCGTGCCGCTTGGCCAGGGCCTCGCGCTGCCGCTCGGTCGGGAAGTGCGAGCGGTACCAGGCTTCGCCGCGACCCCAGTGCTCCTCGAAGTAGTGCGCCGACTTGGTGTTCCACGCGGGAAAGAGCCGGGGCACCAACGGGTGCTGGATGAGGTAGTTCCACAGGGAGGTGGTGCCACCCCGTTTGGTCCCGATGATGAGGAAGTCCGGCAGCGGCCGGCGGTCGCTGGTGCGAACGCCGTAGTCGACAAGCGACTCCTTCACCCGGGTGGTCACCTGGGTCGGAACCAACTGCTTGACCCGGTCACGGATGGACACCACGACGAACCTCACCTGCCTCTCGTCGATGCCGAGGTGGGCTCGGCGGCCGTGGCCGCGTTGTCCCCTCCACGGATCTGCCTCATGGTCCCCCGGATGCCGGCGCGCACCCGGGGCAACGTCAACATGCCGACGCAGCCGGTCAGCAGTACCGCCAACGCCACCGCCAGGCCGGGCAGGCCGCGACCGCCCACCAGCACGCCGGCCCCGGCGGCCAGGCCCACACCGGTGATCGTGGCCGCCGCGGCACGCACCATCGCGCCGTCGAACAGCGGCTCCCGAACCACCGACCGGGCGAACCCGGCGGCGGTGAGGTTCTCGGTGGCGATGCCGGCCGCCCAGGCCACCGCCGCGCCCGTCGCGCCGTGGTGCGGGATCAGCCAGAGACCCAGCGAGACGGTCACCGTCAACCCGGCCACGGTGGCGACCAGGTGCAGCCCGCTGCGCCCGCCCATCAGGAGCAGGCTCTGCACGTTGCCCACTCCGGTGTTGACCAGCATCGCCAGCGCGAGCACCGTCATCGCCGGCACACCGGCGGTGAACTCCGGCCCGAACAGCTGGAGGAAGGCCAGCGCGAAGACCGCCAGCAGCAGGTACACCGGCCAGGACAGCACCAGCCCCCAGGTGGTCAACTGCCGGTGCACGGCCGCCGCCGCGGCCCGCTCGCCCCGCCCGAGCAGCCGGGACAGCTGCGGCGACACCGCCACCCGCAGCCCCTGCATGGCCAACTGACCGGCCAGCACGTACCGGCCGACGGCGCCGAACACACCGGCGTCCGTCGGCCCGGCCAGCACCGAGGTGAGCAGCACACCCACCCACATGCTGCCGGCGTCGATGGCCGCCGAGGCGGCCCGGGGCAGCGCGAAGCGCCAGAACGTGGACCAGTCGGCGCGGTGCGGACGCAGCGCCGCGCCCCGGCCCAGCCCGAGCGGGCCGGCGACGAGGGTGAGACAGGCCAGCAACGCCAACGCCGCCGGCACCAACCAGCCGGTCATGCCGGCGAGCAGGCCACCACCCGCCAACGCGGCCGCGCCGACCAGCACCGGGCGGGCCACCGGCAGCAGCAGGAACTGCACCCCGACGTACGCCCGGATGGGCCGCACGCAGCGCAGCGTGGCCAGCAGCAGGGTCATCGCCACCACCACCGGCACCGCGGCGAACGTGACGGTGAGCAGCGCGTCGCCGCTCGCGCCGGAACCGCGCAGCAGCCGGGGCGCGAGGGCGTCGGCGGCCAGCACGCCCGCGCCGGCGACCAGCAGCCCGGTCAGCAGCGGCGGGATCAGCGCCACCGGGAGCACCCGGGCGGCGTCACCGCGCACGCCTGCGCTGCGGCGGGGCAGGGCCCACATCAGACCGGTCTCCGCGCCGAGCGTGCAGATCGCGGTGGCCACGGTGACGACCCCGATCGCGGCGAAGAACGCGCCCGCGCCGGCCGGGCCGTAGCCCCGGGTGATCACGACCGCCAGCACGAACCCGAACAGGCCACTGGTGGCCGCGCCGAGCAGTCCGGCCACGCCGCTACGCGCGCTGCGGCGGGTCTCGGCCGAGCCGGTGTCCCCGGCTGGCGACGGCGCGGCCTGGTCCTCGGCGGGGGCGGGCGTGGGCCGGCCCTCGTCGGCACCGGCCGACGGTCGGGTCGCGGCGGTCACGCGGGCACCGGCGCGGTCCGTGCGGGCGTCGGCGACGACCCGGCCAGCCGGGCCAGCCGTTCGCGTTCGGTGAGCGCCATCGCGAAGGCCACCGCGAAGAACGCGACCGCCAGGTTCTGGTTCGCCATGCCGTAGAACGGGACCTGCACGAGGCAGACCACCGGCACCACCGCCAGCCACTGCCCGGCCGCCGAGGTCGCCCGCGCGCAGATCACCGCTGCGGCGACGAACCACGCCAGGAAACAGATGAGCGCGGGTACGCCGTGGCTGAACAGCACCATCCACAGCTGCCCCTGTGTGCCGATCGGCGCGGCCGCCGACACGGTGTCCACGTTCACCGGAGCGCCGTAGCCCAACCAGGGCGACTCCTGCACCCGGCGGATCACCTCGCTGTAGAGCGAGAGCCGGTCGGTGTTGGTGTCGCTGGAGTCGACCCGCCTGCTGATCAGCTCGGTGATCGGGATGAACAGCGTGGCCAACCCGCCGATCACCACGACCCCGACGATGGACGCGGCCACCCGGACGTTGCCGCGCAGGCTGGCCCGCACCCCGAGCACCGCCAGCCCGGCACCGAGGCTGAGGAACATCGCCCGGTTGAGGGTGAGGAACGCCGGCGCCAGCGACAGCGGCAGCGACGCCAGCAGCGCCCAGCGCAGCAGCCCCTGCCGGCGCAGCATCGCGAAGGCCACCACGCAGGGCAGGGTCATCGCGTACGCACTGCCGTAGTTGTTGGTGTACGCGAACGGCGCGGCCGGCCGGTAGATCGGGTTGAGCGAACGGGCACTGTACTCAGCGGTGGTGAGGTGCACCATGTCCTGGATGAACGGGGTGCCGGCCACCCCGCCGGGCAGCAGCACCTCCATCGGGGTCGTCATGGCCAGCCGGGGCACCAGCACCCCGAGCCAGCCCAGCGCCACCAGCCCGAACCAGAACGCGCAGAGCGGGGTGAGCACCGCCACCAGGCTGGCGCGTTCCCGGGCGGCCGCGTAGACGTAGACGCCGACCACCAGCGCGGTCAGGTAGAAGGCCAGCCGCAGGGCGAACGTGAGCAGCGAGGCGGGCGACGACAACTGGGTGGCGCTGACCACCACGATGGCGAGGAAGAGCAGCCAGATGCCGGCCGCCGGCGGCAGCGGCACGCGTCCCCGGGTGAGCAGCAACGCGAACAGCAGCGCACCCAGCAGCGGCCAGCCGAGGTAGAACGCACCGAACAGCCACCAGAGCGGCACCAGGCCGAACATCATCGACAGCGGCCAGAGCGGCAGTTGCGGCGGCGCGGACGGCGCCACCGGCACGGCCTCCTGCGGAGCGCCTCCGGGTGGTGGTTCGGTCGCCGGGGCGCGGGTCACCGACACGCTCAGGCCCGGCCGTTTCGGGTGAGCACGAAGCCCAGCGGGGTGACGCCGGCGGCGCGCAGCCGCTCCACCAGGCGTCGCAGGTCACTCTGCCGGGTGCGGTCCCGCTCCACGACGACCACCGCGCTGCCCTGCCGGGCCACTGCCACGCCACGCTCGTCGGACTCGGCCGGCGGGGCGTTGAACAGGACCAGGCCGTGGTCGGCGCCCTGCCGCCAGGTGCCGAACCGGACGCTGCCCACACCCACGACAACCTCGTCGGGGGTGACGACGCGACTGTTCTCCGGGCGGGCGGACGACACCCTCGGCAGCGTCAGGGTGGCATCGGGGTCGGTGGACGGGCGAGCACCCGGCGGGTGCGGGGAGGGCCGACGGGCGGGCGTGCTCTCCGTGGCGGCACCGGCGGCCGGTGTGCTGCCGGCCGGCCGGGGTTTGGGCACCAGCGGCCGGGACGGGTCGATGGGCAGCCGCCCGCGGTCGGCGAGAACGGTGGCCCGTAGCCGCTCGATCCGACCGCTGTCGTCGGCGACGAAGACCTCCCGGCCGTCCACGGCGAGCGCCACGGCGAGCCCGGCGGTGAGCACTGTGGCGTCCTCCCGGGCGGTGACCAGCGCCACCCGGGCCGGCTGCCGGACCCGCTCGGCTACCGCCATCGCCACGTACCGGATGTCGGCGTCGACCGCCCGGGGGCTACCCCGGAACGCCGGCCGGCGTACGGTGCCGAGCAGGGGAAGGCCGGAGGCCTCCCGGCCGTCGGCGACCGAGCGGACCCGCCGGTCGGTCGACTCCCAGAGGTACGCCAGCACGATGCCGATCAGCGCGCCACCGAGCAGGCCGGCGACCAGGTAGAGCGGCCGGTGCCCGGCGGAGGTGACCAGCGCCTTCTCGGCGGTCTGGGTGACCCAGCCGGGGTTGACGTCGACCGCCGCGATCTCGGTACGGGCGGCGTTGAGCTGGGTGAGCTGGTTGTTGATCCCGGCCAGCTCGGCCACCAGCGCGTCACCTGCGGCGGTGTCCTTGGCGGTGTTCGCCCGCTTCTGCAACGCGGTCTGCTGGGCGGCGACCTTCGTGATGCTGGCGTCGTAGGAGCGCAGCATCTCGGCGCGCTGCTGCTCGTACATCGCCCGGCGCACGCTCAGGTAGGCCTCGGCGGCCATGTTGGCGCTCTGCACGGCCTGGTGCGCCTCGCGTGCCTGGTAGGTGAAGCGCAGGATCTGCCCACCGGTGGGCACCTCGACCTCGAGCGCGTCGCGGATGTCCCGCGGGTCGCCGCCGGCCGAGTCGGCGAGCCGCTGCACCACCTCGGTGCCGGTGGCGATGCCGCTCTCCACGTTCATGTTGACCGCGCGGTCGGCGCCCGCGCCGCTGGGTGTGAAGGCGTCGGTCACCACCGGCCGGACCGCGACCACGGCGCTCGCGGACAGCGCCGCCGGCACCAGCAGCACGTAGCCGAGCGCGGCGAGCAGACCGACCATGGCGACCGCCACCACCAACCGCAACCGGTGCATCGGCACCCGCAGCAGGTCGGTCAGTGTCACGGCACGCGAGGTGCCGGAGGACGGGCCGTCCGTGGGCCAGGGGGCGGGCGCTGCATCAGTCATGGAACTTCTTCACCGTCTGTTGAGGATTACCGACGACCACGACGCCGGGTGGTACGTCGGTGCGGACCACCGTCGCCGCGCCGACGACGCTGTCCCGACCGACCCGCACGCCCTTCAGGACCAGGGCGTGCGCACCGACCCAGACGTTGTCCTCGAGAACGATCGGGGCACGGGTGAGCGGGCCGGGCGGTGCGTGCCGCTGCTCGGGGGGCAGGTTGTGGAAGTCGTTGTCGAGCAGCTCGCAGTCCGACAGGAGGCACCGGTCCCCCACGGTGACCGACGTCCAGGTGCCGATCCAGGTGGCGTTGAGCAGACAGTCCGCGCCGACTCGTACCTCGCCGGGGCCGGCGAAGCGGACGAGTTTGTTCAACCGGGTGCGGTCACCAATGGTCACCCGCACACCGCGCCGCAACCGGATCCGGCCACGGATCTCCACGTCCCGACCGAGCGTCAACCGTCGGTAACGGAGCTGATACCAGCCGCGTTTGACCGCGAAGACCAGACGCACCAAGCGTCTCGTTCGGATGCCAGCGGCGCCGAGCAACGACCCTCCCCCACCGTCGCGGGCCGGCAGCGGTGGGTACCGCCACCGGCCCAACGTGAACAATCTACCGATGCTCCGTTACGAACGGTTGACCCTTACTGTACGGAGAAGAACGTCGATGGGGTAGACCAGGACAACTCGGGCGTCGCGCTGCTGATGACGGTCGCCGTGGTGCCGTCGACCACCGCGCTCGGCGCGGCCGTGGGGTCGAACGGCACGCTCCGCAGTGCGCCGTCGGTGGAGCCGTAGACGATCCGGCCGCCCACCCAGGCCATGCCCCGCACCGCGGACCAGGTCACGCCCGTGGTCGGCAGGGCGAACTCGGTGGCGCCCAGGTAGTTGCCGTCGATCTCGAAGTAGCGGTAGTAGAGGCCGTTCGCCCCGGTACGGGTGTAGTAGAGCCGGCCGTCGAGGAAGAAGGCGCCGGTCAGCGACGCCGGGTTGTACCAGTCGTTGTAGCCGGACGCCTCCCACGGCGAGCCGATCGCGCCTCCGTTGAAGAGCGAGATGTCGATCCGACTGCCGGTGGGCGTGCCGGCCACCGTGTGCGACCAGTAGATCCGGTCGTCCACCCGCCAGGTCGCGCCGGCCGCCGTGTACGCGGGCTGGCTGACGCTGGTCGCGGTGCCCAGCGCGGTGCCGTTGAACGGCACCTTCGCCAGGGTGCCCGAGGCGGTGCCGAGGTAGAGGTTGCCGGTGGTGGCCGACGGCGGGTTCTTCGCTGTGAAGGTACGCCCGCCGGCGAGCGGGAACATACCGAGCCGGCCGTGGTACTCCTCGCCCATGCCATCGGAGTTGTGCCCGAAGTAGAGGCCGTCCGAGCCGCGCCAGAGCACCGGCACCGACGAACCCCAGTTGCTGGTGCCCGACGGCATCGAGGCGCTGCCGCTACGGCGCGGGTTCCAGTTCACCGGCATGCCGGTCGCCGGAGTGACGGCGGCGATGCCGAGCCGGTCGACAGCGCCCGGGCCGGCGGCGTCGATGGCGTTCGGGTTGTTGACCCAGCGGAAGTGCCCGCCCAGGTAGATGACGTTGTCGGCCACCTCGACCGAGGTGATGGTGTCGTTACCGGTGTAGTCGGCCCAGGTGGCGAGCAGGCCAGAGCCCCGCGCGGCGGTCTCGAAGCGGACCAGGGCGTCGCAGTACGCGGCCGGCCAGCCGGCACCGCCGTTGGTGCCGACCACGAACCAGCTACCGTCGCCACCGAACTTCACGTCCTGCACGTAGTGCACGAACGTCGTCGGCGAGGCGCACGGCGGAACGAACTTGTCGGTGCTCCAGTCGAGCAACGTGGGAGTCCCGGAGACGTCCACCAACGCCATCTGGTTGCGCGGCAGGTCGTTGACGAGCGTGAAGTTGCCGCCGACGACCAGGGTGTCGCCGTCCGGCGCGACGTCGATGGTCCAGACGTACGACGTGGTGCCGTGCCGTCCCACTGTGGCGTCGATGCTGAAACTCGGGTCGATCGCGCCGGTGGTCGCGTTGAGCCGGCCCAGACCGGCGTGCGCGGTGCCGTTGAGCCAGTTGAACGCGCCGGCCACGTACAGCCAGTTGCCGTCCAGCGCCAGGTCACGGACCGTGCCGCCGTCGGAACGCCCGACCCAGCTGTCGATGATCGCGCCCGTCGACGGGTTGAGCGCCACCAGGTTCTTCCGGGAGACGCCGTTGACGTTCTTGAAGGCGCCGCCGACGATCAGCGTGCCGCCGGGGCCGGCGAGGAGCGTGTTGACCGCGCCGTCGAGCACCGGCAGGAAGGTGGTCGACATGGTGCCGGTGGTCCGGTCGTACGCGAAGAGGTAGCGCTGCGTGATCCACGCGGAACTGGCGGTCTGCCGGAGCTGGGTGAAGCTGCCGCCGACGAAGACCGTGTTGCCCACCTGCGCGAAGGCACGGGTCTCACCGTCTCGGGCGTGCGGGGTCGAGTCGGCGGGGTTCGCCGACACCAGGGTCGCCGTGGTCGGGACCGGTACCACCGCGGCCGACGCGGTCGTGGGCACGCCCAGAGCTGCGGCGATGATCGCCAACGCGACCATCCCCGCCCGAGTACGACGTCGTCCTGCAAAACGCCACAAGTGCGAGAGTTTGGGCACGCTGCGCCTCCAGATTGGATGAGAACCCGAGGTAGCGTGCCTCGTCCAGCCTGGTTAACAAAATCCGCCGATTGGGCGGTGCATGAATCCGCAAGCCGACAGAACGCCGGAGGATCGGATGTCCGACCCCCCGGCGAACGCCGTCCGGTCAGCCCGTCTCGAACGTCAGCGGTTACCTCCGGTGGGTTGCCGCAGGTAGGGGTCCCGTCCGGCCTGCGCGAAGCCGGCCACCGCCGAGGCGTCGTGATTCATCGTCATGTCGCAGGTCGACGTGCGGCTGGTCATACCGGCCGAGTTGAAGTAGATCGCCGCCTTGATCTTCGGGTGCGCCTTCAGCGCCGCCGGGAACTCCTGGAACCAGCGCTGCTTGGCACCCAGGTCGGCGGAGTTGAAGTTGGTGCCGAACTCGGCGAGCATCCGGGGTTTGCCCGCGCCGATGCCGTTGTCGTCCAGCCACCGGTAGAAGCCACCGACCGTCGTGCTCGGGCTCTTCCACACCGTGCTGCCGTTGCAGACGTGGAAGTTGTACGGGTCGTAGGCCACCCAGTCGACGTACCGGTCACCGGGGTACAGGCCGGCGTACCGGGAGTAGTGCCCGGACCAACCCATCATCGTCCAGACCCAGACCGCGTTGGTCGCGCCGGCGTTGGCGAACCGCTCGTGGACGTAGCGCCAGGCCCGGACGAAGTCGGCGTCGCTGCCCTTGTCCGGCTCGTCCTCCGGCTCGTGGTCGAAGCCGATGAAGACCGGTACGCCTGCGGCGCGGATCCGGCCCGCGACCGCGTCGATGGTGTCGTCCTGCTTGCCGCCGTAGACGTCCGACCACTTGAGGGTGGTGCCGGCGGAGAAGTCACGGGACTCCCAGGCGAAGAACATCAACCGGCCTTCGCGCATCTGCTGCGACTCGTACACGTCGGGGAAGGCGCCGTTGCTGCCGGCGTTGGAGAAGTCGTGGTAGCGGTGCACGATGTCGAACTTGCGCCCGACCTGCGTCTCCACGTCGGTGACGGCCTTGCCGTGGTCCCAACCGCCGGCCGCTCCGGCGGGCGAGTACATGCCCCACCAGGCGCCACAGGACGGGACGAGCTTGTCCGAGACGGAACCACACTTGCCGGACGGGAGGGTGCCGCTGGCGCTCGGGGTCGGCGTCCGGGTCGGAGCGATGGTCGGCGACGGCTTCGGCGCGGCGGTGGTCGGCGACGCGCTCGGCGACGGCGGCGGTGCCGGCCGGGTCGTCGTCACCGGCGACGGCCGGGCCCCGAGGTCGTAGCTGATCAGCAGGCCGGGTCGCAGGTCCGTGTTGCGGTTCTCGACCGACGCCCAGTAGATCCGGCTCTCCAGGCCGCTCTGCGCCAACGAGACCGTCCAGGTGCCGTTGCCGGTGACCAGTTTGGAGACGTCCCACTCGTTGAAACCCTTGGACACGCTGGTCACGCTGTCCAGTGCGGCACCGGCCGGCGTCAGCGGCGGCCGCGACTCGCGGGCGCTCAGCGGTGAGGCGTGCGCCGTCACCGTTGCGGCGAACTGCTGCCAGGCGTGCACCCGCAGCGTCGCCCGGATGTTGACCGCGTTGGCCGGCACCGTGGTCACCGCGAACTCGATGACCGCCTCGCGGCCACCGCGCGGGTTGCCGTCGCAGCGCGTCGCGCAGGTCGCCAGCGTCGACTTGGCCGCGTTGTCACCGTCCTGCGACACCGCGGTGGCGGTGGTGTCGGCCGCCGCCCGGATCGACAGGTCGTCGCTGGCCAGCAGCGGCATCATGGTCGCGACGATGCCGGCCACCACCGAGCCGCCGACCACGCCGATGGCAATCGCCTTACGCCGGGGTCCGGAGCGGAACCGGGTGATGCGGTGCAGTCCGTGCCTGGTCAAGGAAACTCCCTGTGTCTGCGTCCGTAACGGTGAGCAGCGTATCGATGACCAGGACATGTGGCAGGTAGGACAGTTTTCCGTAAGCGCGTCTTAACCGTCAGCTAAGAAACCGCCTCAGGGAAATCAGGGGCTCTGGCCGCGGGTGCGACCGAAGCCCCGCCACACACCTTGCCTGGGGAGCACGCGCGGAGTCAACGGGATGCGTTGGAAGCGCTTCCGGAACGCGTCGCGACCATCGGCGACCGCCCCGGACCGTCTGTTCGGTCCGTCAGCCGGAGCGAGCGGCAGTCAGCGCGGCGGCCATCGCCGCCCTCGGCGCGGTGACGCCGGTGAACTGCTCGAACTGCCCGACGGCCTGGGCCAGCAGCAGGTCCAGGCCGGAGACGATCCGGCAGCCCGCCGCGTCGGCGGCCGTCGCCAGCGGTGTCGGCCACGGGTCGTAGAGCGCGTCGAAGAACACCGCGCCCGACCGCCAGGCCACCGCGCCGGCCAGTGGGTCGGCGACCCCCTTCGGCACCGTGGAGACGACCACGTCGGCGGTGGAGAGTTGCCGGGGCGCATCGGCCCATGGGGCGGGCGTCAGCGCGACGCCCACCGCGCCGGCCACCGGGCGTAGCTCGTCGACCGCCTCGGGTCGGCGGGCCACCACCGTCACCGACGAGCACGCGAGCTGGGCGGCGGCGGCGAGCGCGGCGCGGGCCGTCCCCCCGGCGCCGAGCACCGTCACGGCGGCACCGGCGCTCACGCCGGCGTCGGTGAGCACCCGCACCATGCCGGCGACGTCGGTGTTGTCCGCGTACCAGGAGCCGTCCGGACGGCGTACCAACGTGTTGGCCGCGCCGACGGCGGCGGCGACCGGCGACGCGGCGTCGGCCACGGCGAGCGCCGCCTCCTTGCCCGGCATGGTCACCGACAACCCGGCCCACTCCGGGCCCAGGCCGGCGACCAGATCCGGCAGCTCCGCCGCCGCGCACTCGATCCGGGTGTACGACCACCCGGTCAGCCCGGCGGCGACGTAACCCGCGGTGTGGATCACCGGGGAGAGGGAGTGCGCGATCGGCTTGCCCAGCACTGCGGCCCTATGGGTCGACACGATCACCGCCGGTCGCGGCAGGTGGCCCGATCACTGTCGACATCACGTCCCCGCTCTCCCCCGCACGTCGGGATCGACAGTACCCAGCACCGCGGCCCGGACACCAGGGAACCGGTTCTGCGGCCACCCTGGGCGACCGCGTCATCGCTTGACCCACATCGACGTTGGTGAAAGCATTCCGGGGACGGAAGCGCCGATCGAAAAAGGGGAAACCTTGAACAAGAGCATTCTCCGTGCCCTTATCGCGATTGCTGCGGTTTTCAGTCTTTCGCTGATGACCGCCGTTCCCGCGCGGGCGGACGCCGCTGCGGGCAGCTGGTCCGACAACCACCAGCTGTGCCAGTCCAGCTCCTGCGTCCGTAGCGGCAACATCGTGCGGCTCTGGCAGGCCATCGTCTGGGCCGACGACCTGAGCGGCACCGTCGGCACCAGCTTCATCGACGGGGAGTTCGGCTCCAACACCGCCGCCAAGACCAGGACCTGGCAGGACGTGATGAACGTCGGCATCGACGGGTCGGTCGGGCCGCAGACCTGGGGCGAGGCGTACGGCGCGGTCAACCGCAACACCGGGTTCGACACGAGCACCCAGACCGGGTACTTCTACTACGGCTACAACCGCACGTTCGGTCTGCGCAAGCAGAACAGCAACGGCGTGTGGACGTTCCTCAACCCGCGCACCGGCACGTGGACCGGCACGAGTCACTGACAATGACGCAGTAATTGCGCGTCAGTGCTGAACCGTAAAGGCTCCCTTCCCGACAGCGACCATAATTGCGGTCGCAATGGGAAGGGAGCCTTTATGGCGTAACCCGGCCGGTCAGATAATGCCGGCCTCTCGAGCCTTGTTCTCGTTGCGCTTGTGCTGCTCGTACGTCTCGGCGAACTCCGAGTGGCCCTCCTTGTCGATGGCCACGAAGTAGAGCCACTTGCCCACCGGCGTGTCCATCGCCCCTTCCAGGGCCTGCTTGCCGGGGTTGTTGATCGGGGTGGGGATCATGCCCCGCAGCTTGCGGTTGTACGGGTTCTTCGGGTCGTCCAGCTCGGCCGAGGTCATCTGCTTGGACGACTTGGTCGGCTTACCGATCGACTCCAGGTAGTAGTTGACCGTGACGTCCATCTCCAGGCAGTTGCAGTCGAACTCGCCGTACACCCGGTTGTAGGCCACCCGGGCGACCTTGCCCAGGTCGTCCTTGTTGCCGGCCTCGGCCTGGGCCAGCGACGCCACGATCAGCGCCTCGTACGGGCTGACCTTGCGTTCCTCCTGCACCCGGTCGGCGAACTTCATCTCCACGGTCACCGAGAGGAAGCGGTTCACCATCAGCTTGAGGATGCTCTGGGCCGTGGACTTCGGCGGGATCTCGTACGTGTCCGGGAAGAGGAAACCCTCGATGGACTTGACGCTCTTCTTGCCGTCGCCGCGCGTGAACCACCAGTCCGGGATGCCGAGCGCCTTCGGGTCCTTCGCGGCGGCCTGGAAGTCCTTGACCGGGATCTTGGTCTTCTCGGAGAGCAGCTTGTAGATGTTGAGGCTCGTGCGGCCCTCGGGGATGGTCAGCCCGTTGACGATCTTGTTCTTCAGGTCGAGCATCGCGGTCACGGCGCTCGCGCCGCTCATCTGCTTGCGCAGCTTGTACGTGCCCGGCTGGATGTTCTTGCTGCGCGAGTTGGCCTCGGCCGCCTCGATGAAAGCCTTCTGGCTCTTCACCACGTCGGCCGCGACGAGGGCGTCGGCCATGTCGGCGAGCAGCGCGCCGTTCTTGATCTCGACGGTGATCTCACCGGTCCCGCTGCCGTCGTAGTCGGGGGTGACGAAGTAGTTCTGGATGCGGTCGAAGCCGTAGAACGCGCCGCCGCCGATGCCGCCCAACAGGAGCAGTGCCATCAGCAGGGCCAGGAATGTCTTGCCCCGGCCCCCGCCGCCGCCGCCGGACCCGCCCTTGCGCTTGCGGAAGCCGCGCCGGTGCCGACCCTTCTCCCCCCGCTCCGGCTCGTCGAACCCAAGATCCAGATCGTCGATCATTACATCCGCCTCCGCTGCGCGTCCAGCCAGCTCTGCAGGATCTCCACCGCGGCCGCCTGATCGACAACCGCACGTTGACGTTTACCTCGGACGCCACGCTCGGCAAGCCTACGAGAAGCGACCACGGTCGACATCCTCTCGTCAGTGAGCGTTACCGGAACAGGCGCTATCACATCGACCAGTCGGTCAGCGTACGCCTTCACATGGACGGCCGCAGGGCCATGCTTGCCGGCGAGATTGACCGGAAGGCCGACGACGACCCCGACGGCCTCGTGCTCGGCCACCAACGCGGCCAACTCGGCGAGGTCGCTCGGCACCGCGTCCGGCGCCGCCGTGAGATCGCGGGCCAGGGTGACCAGCGGTGTTGCCAAGATCCCGTCCGGATCCGAGCGGGAGACGCCCACCCGCACCTGACCGACATCCACGCCGATCCGCACACCACGCGTCAGCTCAGCCACCGACGGTCACCACCAGCCGGGAACGAACCAGGGCGGACCAATCGGCCCGCCCTGACTCACAGTGATGATCTATCACGCCTCAGTGATCGCCTTCTCGACGGTGAGCAGCAGGTTCGGCGCCTCGACCGCCGGCAGACCGCCGCCCTGGGCCAGGTCGGGGCTGCCTCCTCCGCGCCCGGAGAACGCCGCCTTCACCAGATCCGACGCGGCCAGGCCGCGGCTGCGCGCCGCCGCGTTGACCGCGACCACCAGGGACGCCTTGCCGTTCGACCGCGCCGCCACCGCGACGACCGCCGGCCGCGCCGGGTCGATCTTGCCGCGGATCTCCTGGGCCAGGGTGCGCACGTCGTTGCCGGCCGCGCCCTCCGGCGCCTCGGTGCCCACGTACGCGACCCCGCGCACGTCCTTGGCCTGCGCCGCGAGCGCCGCCGCGCCACCCAGCACCAGCTGGGCGCGCAGCTTCTCCAGCTCCTTCTCGGCGTCCCGAAGCTGGGTGACGGTCTGCTCCACCCGGTCGGCGACCTGGTCGTTGGGCACCCGGTACAACTCGGCCAGCCGGGAGACCAGCAGGTGCTCCTTGGCCAGGAAGCCGAAGGCGTCCATGCCGACCAGCGCCTCGACGCGGCGGACACCGGAGCCGATCGACGACTCGGAGAGGATCTTCACGAGGCCGAGCTGGGCCGAGCGGGCCACGTGCGTGCCGCCGCACAACTCCCGGGCGTAGTCACCCACCTCGACGACCCGCACCTCCTCGCCGTACTTCTCGCCGAAGAGCGCCATCGCGCCGATGCGCCGCGCCTCCTCCAACGAGGTGATGAAGGCGTGCACCTCCAGGTCGGCCAGGAGCACCTCGTTGACCTGCTGCTCCACGTCGCGCAGGACGCTCGGCGACACCCCGGTCGGGGTGTTGAAGTCGAACCGGAGCCGACCGGGGGCGTTCAGCGACCCGGCCTGCGTGGCCGACTCTCCGAGGAAGTTGCGCATGGTCTGGTGCACCAGGTGCGTGGCGGTGTGCGACCGGGAGATCGCCCGACGTCGGGTCGTGTCGATCTCGGCGAAGCCGGCCTCACCGGCGCGTACCTCGCCCCGGATCACCCGCGCGCGGTGCACGATCAGACCGGGCACCGGCTGCTGCACGTCGAGCACCTCGACCTGCCCGCCACCAACCGTGATCATGCCCTGGTCGGGCTGCTGCCCACCGCCCTCGGCGTAGAACGGGGTGGTGTCCAGCACCAGCTCGATGGTGTCGCCCTCGGTCGCCGCCTGACGCGGACCGTCGGCGCCGAGCAGCGCCCGCACCGTCGACTCGCGGGACACCTCGCTGTACCCGGTGAACGTCACCGGACCACCCGCGTCGAGCACCGACCGGTACGCCGACAGGTCGACGTGCCCCGTCTTGCGGGCCTGCGCGTCCGCCTTCGCCCGGGTCCGCTGGTCGGCCATCAGCCGCCGGAACCCCTCGTCGTCGACAGTGAGGCCCTGCTCCGCGGCGATCTCCAGGGTCAGATCGATCGGGAAGCCGTAGGTGTCGTGCAGCTGGAACGCCTTCGCCCCGGACAGCGCCGAGCCGCCCGCCGTACGGGTCTCCGCGATCGCGGTGTCCAGGATCGTGGTGCCCGCCCGCAGGGTGGACAGGAACGCCTCCTCCTCCGCGTACGCGTAATCCGCGATCCGGTCGAAGTCGGTCGCCAGCTCCGGGTACGACGGCGCCATGCAGTCCCGGGCCACCGGCAGCAGCTCGGGCAGCGCCCGCTCCTGCCAGCCCAGCAGCCGGATCGACCGGATCGCCCGGCGCATGATCCGGCGCAGCACGTACCCGCGACCCTCGTTGGACGGGGTCACGCCGTCGCCGATCAGCATCAGCGCGGTCCGCACGTGGTCCGCGATCACCCGCAGCCGGACGTCGTCCGGGTGCGACTCGCTGGCCACATGCCCGGAGTGCGCGCCGTAGCGCTTACCGGTCAGCTCGGCCGCCCGGGCCAGGATCGGCCGGACCTCGTCGATCTCGTACAGGTTGTCGACACCCTGCAGGATCGAGGCCATCCGCTCCAGGCCCATGCCGGTGTCGATGTTCTTCGCCGGCAGGTCACCCAGGATCGGGTAGTCCTCCTTGGTGGTGCCCGGACCCCGCTCGAACTGCATGAAGACGAGGTTCCAGTACTCCATGTACCGGTCCTCGTCGACCGCCGGGCCGCCCTCCCGGCCGTACTCCGGGCCCCGGTCGTAGAACAGCTCCGACGACGGACCGCACGGCCCGGGAATGCCCATGGACCAGAAGTTGTCCGCCTTGCCCCGGCGGACGATCCGCTCGGCCGGCACGCCGACCGACCGCCAGATCTCGTACGCCTCGTCGTCGTCGAGGTAGACCGTCGGCCAGATCCGCTCCGGATCCAGCCCGTAACCACCCTCGGCGATCGGCTTCGTGGACAACTCCCAGGCCAGCGGGATCGCGCCGGCCTTGAAGTAGTCACCGAAGGAGAAGTTGCCGTTCATCTGGAAGAACGTGCCGTGCCGGCTGGTCTTACCGACCTCGTCGATGTCCGGGGTACGGATGCACTTCTGCACGCTGACCGCCCGCTGGTACGCGGGCGTCTGCTGACCCAGGAAGTACGGGACGAACTGCACCATGCCGGCATTGACGAACAGCAGGTTCGGGTCGCTGATGGCGGGCAGCGGAGCGGACGGCACCACGGCGTGGCCATTCGCCTCGAAGTGCGCGAGGTACCGCCGCTTGATCTCCGCCGTCTTCATCGCTGGTGTTCCTCCGGAAAGATTTCTCGATCGCCGATTCGCGGGTCTTCCCGCAGGTCGGCGAACTTGTCGTCGAACGCCTCGCCCTGGGCGAACGCGTGGTGGATCTCCTGCTCGCGTTCGGCCATCCCGACCCGGACGTCCTCCACGAAACTACGCAGCGACTCGACGAGCCCGCCAGCGGATTCCGTCAGCGAGCTGGCGATGCCCGCCGGCGTGTACGCCTGCGCGGTCCGGGTCGCCTTGCGGACCACGATCACACCGACGGCCACCCCGATGCCGAGCCAGAACAAGCGCCTCATGTCCCGCTACCTCCTGGTGCGCCGGGCCGGTCAGCTGTTGCCGCGTCGCGCGGCGCGTCGCTGCTGCTTGATGGTGTCGCGTACCTCGCGCTCGGTCTCGGCGTGCCGGCGGCCGGCGGCGGCCTTACGCACGCCGTAGCCGAACGCGGCCACCTTGACCAGGGGGTTGGCGGCCGCGGCGGAGACGACGGTGGCCAGGTTGGCGACGTTGGCGGTGACGTTCTGCGCGTGGCTGGTCATGGTGTCGACCTTCGCCAGCTGGAGGTTCACACCGTCGAGCGAGGTCTGCACCTGCTCCAGCGCGGTGTTGACGTTCTTCACAGTGGTGTTCACGTCACCGAGCAACGGCGCGGTCCGATCGTTCAGGTCGTTGATCATGCGGGTGGTGGCGTCAACCGTGTGCCGCAGCCGCAGGATGGGCAGCGTCAGGATGAGCACCAGCACCGCGAACGCGGATGCCGCGATCAGCGCCGCGATCGCTCCAAAGTCGCCCACGCCTGTCCTCCTCAACCAGAGTTCCGCAGGACCCGACGTCCCCGGAACGCACAACCATGCCACCCGTACCGGCCGCCGAGCCGTCGGCGGTCACCGGCAGCGGGCGTGCCCGCCAGCCCCAGACCCTACCGTCCGTGATGGAGACCGGCTCAGGACGGTGAGGGTGTCAGCTCGCCCAGCGGATCCGCACTGACCGTCGGGAACGGATCCTCACCGGTCAGTGACGGGTCGGTGGTCGGCTGCGGCCTGGTCCGCTCGTCGTCGATCGCATTGCGCACCTTCACCGACACCAACGAGCCGGTGCACTCGGTCGCAGCGGCCGACGGGTCGCCGGACGGCACCACCGCCGGCTCGCCGTCCACCGGCGGCGGCACACACGTCGGCTCGCGTACCCACAGGTCGAGGGTCAACTCGTCGCGACGCCAGCAGGTGTAGCTGCCCTTCGTCTGCTGCTCCGGGCAGCGGCTCACCTTCCACGGCTGCCACCCGTCCCGGCGCAGCGCGTCCTCATAGACCTGCGCCGTCTCCTTGGGTGCCTTCTCCGAGGTCACGGTGCGCTCACGCAGCCGGCAGTCGAGCAGGCACCAGCGGCTGCCGCTGACGTCGTCGACAGTCTTCGCGGCCGCCCAGGCGGGCACGCCGAGCTGGTCCAGGTTGTCGAAGACCGGGTCACGGCTCAGCGTCCGGATGCCGAAGAAGAGCGGCACCGCGCCGAGCAGCACGACGCTGACCAGCGCCAACACCGCCGCGCGCAGGCGACGTCGTTCGCGGGTCTGCCGGCGTTCCTCGGAACGGGCACCCGGTGCGGCGTCGTCGTCCGGCGCATCCTGACCGGCCGAGCGCAGCGCCGGCCCGTCGGAGGGCTCCGGTGCCGGCCGGTCCACCGGACCGGACGCGGCGGGCACCACGGCGGCGGCACGGGCCACGCCGACGGGCTCGCCGGCGCGCCCGGGCGGTGGCACGGGCGCGACACCGCTCGGCTCGGCACGGCCGGGCTCCCGATTCGGAGGCAGGGCGCGTCCGGCGGCACGGTCGGCCGACGCGGGTCGCCCGGCCGACGCAGCACCACGTGCCGGCCCGGGCTCACCGGCGCTCCGGTCGTCGGTTGGCGGCTGCCCGCCGGGTGCGCGGACGGCGGCACGAGCCGGACCGTCCGGACGCGAACGCGGCGGACCATCCACACCCGGCGGCACGGCCGCGCGAGCCGGACCGTCCGGACGGGTCGCGTCCCGGGGTGCCGCCTCGCCACCCGGACCGGGACGCAGTGGGCCGTCAGCGCCACGGCGTCCGGTGCCGGGTGCCGGCGCGTCGCCCGGGATGGGGCGGGCCCGGCCGGGTGGGACGGAGCGGGCAGCGCCCCGAGCTGCGGGACCGGCGCCGGGTCGACCACCGGCGTACGGGTCGTCGCCCTGGTCGCCCGCGGGCCCCGGTCGACCGGGGACAGCCGTACCGTCGGGGCCGGGCTCGGCCGGTGGACGACGTCGCCGGCCGGTCGGATCCGCGGCGGGCGGTGCGTCCGGGCCGGGTCCCGCCACGGCACGGCCGCGCTGGCCGGTGGGGTCCGCAGTGGGCACCGCCGCGGCGCCCCGCCCCCGGGCGGGACGGTCGCCGGGCGGCGGTGGGTAGGTCAGGGCCTGCTCTCCGGTGGATCCCGACGCGTCGGGCCGGACGGCGCGACGACCGGTCGGCGCGTCCGCGCCCGGGTCGACCGGCGGGCCGACGGGCCGACGGGCGGCGGTGCGTTCCGCTGCCGGGTCGGGCACGGCGAGCCGACCGGACGCCTGGTCGGTGAGGTCTCCGGGCCCGGTGGGCGACGCCGGACGGCGCCCCCCGGCCGGTGGACTGCCGTCTCGGCGGTTGACCACCGGCAGGCCGGGGTCGGTGTGTGGCAGGCGGCCGGCCTGGCGGAGCCAGTCCGCGGGCCGCTCCGGGCGGTCCGGCCGGTCCAGGCGGGGTTCGCCGCCGGGCGGCGTTCGGCGTTCCGGTTCACCGGAGACGACCCGGCGGCGACCGGTGCCGTCGGCGGGGCCGGTGGTGGGCAGGGCGCCGCTGTGCGCGCCGGTCGCCTCGGGCACCGACGACGCGTTCCCCGAGCGGGGCACGGGTGGCGCGTTACCCGAGCGGGGCACCACCGGCTCGTCGGGTTCCGCGGCGCGGCGACGCCCGCCGGCTGTCGGACGGGGACCCTCGGAAGCGCGCCCGGCGGGCTCGGGTGCACCGGGGTCGGCCGGGCCCGGACGTCGCCGGGCGGTACGCGGGTCACGGTCGATGGCGGGGTCGGGCCGCAGGCCCTCCGCGGTCGGCGGCACGACGCCAGCCGGCGCGCCGTCGAACCGGGCCGGCCCGGGGGCGGCGGGTGCTCCGCCGGCCCGCGCCGGGTCGGGTGCCGAGCCGGCGGCGCGGCGACCGGCGGGCGTGCCGTCGGCGGGCGGTCGGGCACGTCCGGGTTCGACCGGTTGCTCCGGGCCGGGTCGGCGGACCGGCGGACCGGCATCCGGACGGCGCAGCGGCGGCATGGCATCGGGATGACCGCCGGGTGCGGCGGGGTCCTGATGACGGCCCGGCGCAACAGCGGCGTCCGGACGACGGGCCGGCGAGGCGGGGGCGTCCGGGCGACGACCGGCCGGGGAGCCTGAGCCCGGCGGGCCCACGGGTGGGCCGGGAGGGGCTGCCGCACCGCGCGAACGGACCGGGCCGCCGGACGCGTCGGATGCCGGACGAGGCCCCTGCGGGCCGGTCGGGTCACCCCCGCCCGGGCGAGCGGCGGGTGGCGGCGGTGGTACGGCAGCGCGGGCACCGGGCACCGGCTGCACGCCGCGGCGCGGCGGCTGTCCCGGTGCGGGGCCGGCGGCGGGTGGCCGGTTGTCCGGGCGACGACCCGCTGGCGGTGTCTCCCCGGGCCAGGGCCCGTCGACCGGCCGACGGGCGGCGGCACCGCTCGGTTCACTCTGGCGCGGGGCCGGCGGCGCCGAGGACTCCGGCCCACTGCCGCGCGCACCGGCCGGCTCTCCCGGCGTACGCGGGATGGGTTGTGCCGGCGGTCCGGCCGGGTCTGCCTGCGGGGTGCCACCGCGGGGCCGGTTCGGCTCCGCCGGTGCGCCGTCCGGGCCCAGCTCGGTGCGTTGCTGCTTGGCCGAGCGGAGGTCGTCGATCCAGCCGAACTCCTCGCCGGCTACCGGCTCCTCCGGCTCGGGCTCAGCCGGCCGGCCGCGACCCCAACGGCGGGTCTTGGCGCGGGGATCGCGCCCCTCGTCCGGGCCCTCGTCCGGGCGGTCCCCACCACGCGATCTCACTGTTGACCCTCTCCTGCGGCGTCGGTGCCGCTGTCCTGCATCGTGCCCGGGGCACCCGTGCCCGTCGTCGGACGGGCGGCCCCCGGGGATAGCGCTGGCGCGGTCTGCGCCGTTACGGACGGCTCGGCTGTCGGCGTCTGCGGGCGGGCGGCCGGAGCCGGCAGGCCACGCACGATCCGGCGCAGCAGCGGCAACCGGCTGGCCACCGACCGCTCCGCGCCGTGCGGGCTGGGCTGGTAGTAGTCGGTGCCCACCAGGTCGTCCGGGACGTACTGCTGGGTGACCACGCCGCGCTGGTCGTCGTGCGGGTAGCGGTAGCCGGTCCCGTGGCCCAACCCTCGGGCGCCGGCGTAGTGCGCGTCGCGCAGCCCTCGCGGCACCGGGCCACCGCGACCGGCCCGGACGTCGGCGATGGCGGCGCCGATGGCGGTGGTGGCCGAGTTCGACTTGGGCGCGGTGGCCAGGTGGATCACCGCCTGGGCGAGGTTGAGCTGCGCTTCGGGCAACCCGACGTACTCGACCGCGTGGGCGGCGGCAGTCGCCACGCTCAGCGCACTGGGATCGGCCATGCCGACGTCCTCGCTGGCGAAGATGACCAGACGACGGGCGATGAACCGGGCGTCCTCACCGGCGACCAGCATGCGGGCCAGCCAGTGCACCGCCGCGTCCACGTCCGAGCCGCGCATGCTCTTGATGAAGGCGCTGACCACGTCGTAGTGGGCGTCGCCGTCGCGGTCGTAGCGCACCGCCGCCACGTCGACCGCCTGCTCGGCGGTGGCGAGGTCGATCCGCCCGCCGCCGAGGGCCGTGGCGGAGGCCGCCGCCGCCTCCAGGGCGGTGAGTGCCTTACGGACGTCACCGGCGGCCAGCCGGACCAGGTGATCCTCGGCCTCGGTGGTCAGGGCCAGTGCGCCGTCCAGGCCACGCTTGTCGATGACCGCGCGGCGCAGCAGGCCCCGCACCGCTTCGTCGTCCAACGGTTGCAGGGTGAGCAGCACGCACCGCGACAGCAGCGGTGAGATGACCGAGAAGTACGGGTTCTCGGTGGTGGCCGCCAGCAGGGTGACAGTGCGGTCCTCGACGGCGGCGAGCAGCGAATCCTGTTGGGTCTTGCTGAACCGGTGCACCTCGTCGATGAAGAGCACTGTCTGCGGGCCGCCGGAACGGCGCTGGCGGCGCGCCGCCTCGATCACCGCCCGGACGTCCTTCACACCGGCGGAGAGCGCCGACATGGCCACGAAGCGGCGATCGGTGGCCCCGGCCACCAGGTGCGCGATGGTGGTCTTGCCGCTGCCCGGCGGGCCCCAGAGGATCACCGACATCGGAGCCCCGCCGGAGACCAGTTGCCGCAGGGGTGCGCCGGGAGCGAGCAGGTGCTCCTGCCCGACCAGCTCGTCGAGGGTCACCGGGCGCATCCGGACGGGCAGGGGCGAATCGTCGGCCACCGCGGTGAAGCCGTCGACACCGGCGGGACCGTCGGGCGCGCTGCGCGACCCGGCGGGTTCACCGAGGGAGAAGAGGGCGTCGGACTCCATCACGAAGACAGTACCGGGCCGGGCCCACGACGCCGGAATCGCGCCGCGGGCCCGCCACCGGTGATCGGTTCCGGTCAGCCACGCCCGGGGCGACGGCCCCGGTACCAACGGCCACCGCCACCGCCGCCACCGCCGCGCGGGCCGCTGCCCACGCCGGCCAGGTAGAGCGAGAGCAGGAGCAGACCGATGAGCACGAGGGTGTTCCAGTTGAACAGGTCGGGTGCGCCGAAGTTGGTGTTGAGCAAATCGATGAGCAGGGCGAAGCCGAAGACAATCGCGGCCAGGATGGCGAGCATGTCGGTCCTCCGGTGGGGGTTCCCAGTAGGTCGGCGCGTGATGTACCCAATCGGTCGACTCGCCAATCTCCACCGTGGAGACGGCCACGTCGCGAGGGCCCGGCGGAGGCAGTCGACCCCCGGCTCCTAGGCTGGACCGCATGATCACCGACGACCGGGTGCTCCAGGACCGGAGCGCCATCCTGGCCGCCGTCGGCCACCACCCGTTCGCCCGGCACGCGCTCGGGCGGGCCGTGCCGGTGCGCGCGTACCAGCGTGATGGCGCGGTGCTGTGGTTGGTGCCGCCGGAGTACGGACCGGCTGGCTGCGCGATCGGCCCGGCCGAACCGGCGCTGGAGATCTGTGTCGCGCTCGCCGCCGACGGAATGCTCCAGCCCGGACAGCGGCTGCACCTGCCTCGACACGATCGCGGTCGGCTGGTCGACCGGTTGGCGGTGGCCGAGCACAGCGACTGGGACTTCCACTGGACCGACACGGCGCCGCCGGCCCAGCCGGACGAGCAGCCGGTGGTACGCCTCACCGATGCCGACCAGCCGGCGCTGGCGGCGCTGGTGGAGGAGTCGTTCCCCAGCAGCACCTCCCGACCGGGCGACCCACGGGTGGTCGACTGGTACGGCATCCGGGCCGGCGACCGGTTGGTGGCGTGCGGCGCGGACCGCAGCCAGTGTGACATCGGTTTCCTCGCCGGCCTGACCGTCGCCCCCGACCAACGAGGTCGAGGGCTGGGCGCGTCCCTGACCGCGGGGATGACCCGGGCGCTACTGGCGCGCCACGACATGGTCGGGCTCGGCGTCTACACGCACAATGTCGCCGCGGGGCGGCTCTACCGTCGGCTCGGCTACACCAACACCCTCCCGCTCAGCTCGATCCGCCTCGCCTGACCGGCAGAGGAGGCCCCTTGCGGACAAGGGGCCCCCTTCTCAACGGTCGGCGGCGGCAACCGGAACCGCGGTCGGCTCGACGGCCGGGGCGGCCCGACGCCCGGCCAGCCAGGCGGGCAGGTAGAGCGGGGCGGCGACGGCCAACACCACAGCGCCGACCACCATCGCGGTGCTGACGCTGGTGGCGGCGGCGAGCGCGGTGAGCACCACCCCGCCGAGCGCGCCGGCCGGCTGCGCCATCATCGAGTTCAGCGAGAGCACGCTGGTCCGGTACGGGCCATCGACCTGCCGGTGCAGCAGCCCACTGTGCAACGGGTTGGACGCGCCGTGCACGGCGTAGCAGGCCAGGTAGGCCACCAGCACGCCGACCGGCCCGGCGAACAACCCCATTCCGACCACCGTCACGCCCTGGAGGATGCGCAACAGGGCCGCACCCGGCGCGGCGCCGAACCAGCGCAGCAGCAGTGGGGTCAGTGCCGCGCCGGCGGCCGAGGCGAGCCAGGCGGCCGAGTTCGCCGGCCCGAGCAGCGCCGCGGCGCGTTCCGGGTCGCCGATCACCTCGGCGAGCCGTACCGGCAGCAGCGACTCGAAGGTGACCATGCCGAAGCCCCAGAACAGCTCGACGGCCACCAACGCCAGCAGCACCCGGGAATGTCGCAGCAGGCCGACGGCCTGGCCGATCATCCGGGGCGCCTGGACCACCGAGGCCCGCAGCGCCGCGAACCCCGTGGCCGGACGCTCCTCGACCAGCAGCACGACCAGCGCGACGAGCGCCGCCGCCTGCGCGACGATGGCGGCCAACACGGGCACCGTGAGCGCGCTGACCGGACCGATCGGGCCGAGCGCGATGAGACCACCGCTGAACAGCGCGCCACCAGCGATGGCCCCACCGACGACGGTGCCGGCGTAGCCGAGACCACGCTCGTACTCGGCCTCCGGGTCGGCGGCCAGGGTGGCGTCGACGTACCAGGACTCCAACGGGCCGCTGTCCAACGCCCGGTAGACGCCCTGCAGAGCCCAGACCACGAAGAACAGCCAGAACGAATCGGCCACCGCGAACAGCGCCAGCGAGGCGAGGTTCAGCACCCCGGCGGCGAGCAGCACCGGTCGACGACCGAGGGCGTCGGCGAGCCCGCCGGTGGGCAACTCCAGCGCCAGCACCAGCAGCCCCTGCGCCGTGGAGACCAGGCCGATCTGCGGCAGCGACAGGCCGCGCTCCTGCATCAGCAGGATCATCACCGGGATCATCAGACCCGTGGGCAGCCAGCGCAGGCCGTAGAGCGTGAGGTAACGACGCCGAACCTGGCGTACGGTCAGCGCGCTCACCAGCGCTCGTCCAGACGCGGGAAGCCGGCCAGGAACACGTGCACGGGTTTGACGTCCGGGGCATCGGTCGCGGCTTCGTCGCGATAGCGCATCAGCACCTCCCAGAGGTCGTCGCTGAGAGCACGTAGCCGGTCCGGGTCGAGCGGCAGCACCAGGTCACTCATCCCGGCGGCGTCGCGCCAGGCCGGAGACTGGTGGTGCTCGACGGCCATCCAGCGCTCGGCCAGCTCACCCATCAGCCGCACCTGGTCGGCTTGGATCCACTGCACGGCTGCGCGGGTATCCGGGTCTTCGTCGAAGTCGGTGGGGTCGAAGTGACTCATGTCGTGCGCGGCCTGCCACCAGCGCTGCCGACTGGTGCCCCGGTCGGGGTCCTCGGCCACGAGCCCCACCTCGGCGAGTTGCCGCAGGTGGTAGCTGGTCGCGCCGGTGTTGGTGCCCAATTTCTCGGCGAGGGCCGTCGCGGTCGCCGGACCGTCGATGCGCAGCGAGCCGAGCAGCCGCATCCGCAGTGGGTGGGCAAGCACGCGAACCTGCCGGCCGTCCAGATCGACGCGCCGTGGCTCGGTGCGGCCGTCGGGTGGGGGGTTCTCCATGACTGCACACTATCTCTGCACACTTCCTATGCACAAGAGTTATGCATAGGAAGTGTGCATGTGCCGATCAGCTGGCGAGGAGTTCGCGTACCCCGCGCAGTCGGGTGCGAAGCAGGGCAGCGGCGCGCGCGGAGTCGAGGCGTACGTCCAGAGGACGGACCAGACCGGTGGCCGCGCTGGTGGTGGTCCTCAACCCGGCCACGTCCAGGCCGTACCGCTCGGCGACCAGCAGGCCCAGCTCGGCCCGGCTGACCGCGTCCGGGCCGGCCACGTTGAGCACACCGGCGTACGTCGAGGCGACCAGTTCCAGCACGGCGTCGGCCAGGTCAGTGACGTCGATCGGGCAGCGCAGTTCGTCGCTGAACAGGGTGGCCCGGCCGGCGAGCGCGTCCCGGCAGAGCTGGATCTGCTTACTCCCCTCCCCCACGATCAGGGAGGTCCGCACCAGTGCCGCGCCCGGGTCGATCGCCCGTACGGCGGTCTCGGCCGCCGCCTTCGCGGCACCGTACGCGTGCACCGGCGTGGGTGGTTCGTCGTCGGCGTACGGCACGGGTCGTCCGGCGTGCAGCGCGTCGCTGGACACGTGCACCAGCCGGGCACCCACCTCGGCGGCGGCGAGCGCCACGTGCGCTGCCCCGTCGGCGGTGACCGCCCAGTCGCCGTACCGATAGGGGGTCCCGACCACGGCGTCCGGCCGTACCTCGGCGACCAGCGCGCGCACGGCGGACCGGTCGGTCACGTCCAGCCGTCGTGCCGCGACCCCCGGCACGTCGATCTCACCGGAGTGGAACGTCCCGACAACCGACCAACCAAGCCCGAGGCCCCGCCGACAGACCGACCGCCCGAGTAACCCACTACCCCCGACAACAAGCACCCGCATCCCAGCCCACTCCCCCACTGACGATCAAGAGGTTTGCGTCATCTCGCGGGGCGATGATGACGCAAACCTCTTGATCAACCAAGCAGGAGCGGGGGGGTCAGACCGGGTCTGCTACCGGGGCTGCGGGGCCCGCCGTTCCGGTGTGGGCCGTTGCGGCGGGCTTGGGCTTGGCGTCGATGCCGGCCTCGGTGCGCTGCTGGGCGGTGATCGGGGTGGGTGCACTGGTCAGCGGGTCGAAGCCACCCCGGGTCTTCGGGAAGGCGATGACCTCGCGGATGGAGTCGGCACCGGCGAGCAGCATGCAGACCCGGTCCCAGCCGAAGGCGATACCGCCGTGCGGCGGGGCGCCGTACTTGAACGCCTCCAGCAGGAAGCCGAACTTGTCCTGCGCCTCCTCGGGAGTGATGCCGAGCAGGTCGAAGACCCGCTTCTGCACGTCACCCCGGTGGATACGGATCGACCCGCCGCCGATCTCGTTGCCGTTGCAGACGATGTCGTACGCGTACGCCAGGGCCCGGTCCGGAGCCTCCTCGAACCGGTCGACCCACTCCGCGTTCGGCGAGGTGAACGGGTGGTGCACGGCCGTCCAACCGCCCTCGTCCGTGCGCTCGAACATCGGCGCGTCGACCACCCAGCAGAACGCCCAGGCACTCTCGTCGATCAGGCCGGACCGCTTGGCGATCTCGACGCGGGCCGCCCCGAGCAGCTCCTGCGCCTCCCGGGTGGTGGCGCTCGCGGCGAAGAAGACCGCGTCACCCGGCTTGGCGCCGACCGCGTCGGCGAGCCCGCCCAGGTGCTCGGCGGAGAGATTCTTCGCCACCGGGCCGCGCGCCTCGCCGGTCTCGGCGTCCAGCACCACGTACGCCAGGCCGCGCGCGCCACGCGCCTTCGCCCAGTCCTGCCAGCCGTCCAGCTCCTTGCGGCTCTGCGCCGCGCCTCCCGGCATCACCACCGCGCCGACGTAGCCGCCCGCGTCGATCGCCCCGGCGAAGACCCGGAACTCGGTGCCGCGCAGGTACTCGGTCAGCTCCGTCAGCTCGACGCCGTAGCGCAGGTCCGGCTTGTCCGAGCCGTACCGGGCCATCGCGTCGTGCCAGGTGATCCGCGGGATCGGTCGGGTGATCTCGTGCCCGGCCAGGTCCTTCCACAGCGTCGAGACGATCGCCTCGCCGAGGTCGATCACGTCGTCCTCGGTGACGAACGACATCTCGATGTCGAGCTGGGTGAACTCCGGCTGCCGGTCGGCGCGGAAGTCCTCGTCGCGGTAGCAGCGGGCGATCTGGTAGTACCGCTCCATGCCACCGACCATCAGCAGCTGCTTGAACAGCTGCGGCGACTGCGGCAGCGCGTACCAGCTGCCGGGCTGAAGCCGCACCGGCACCAGGAAGTCGCGGGCACCCTCCGGCGTCGAGCGGGTCAGCGTCGGCGTCTCGATCTCCAGGAAGTCCCGCTCGTGCAGCACACCCCGGGCGAGCTGGCTGGCACGCGAGCGCAGCCGCAGCGCGTTCGCCGGGCCGCTGCGGCGCAGGTCCAGGTAGCGGTACCGGAGTCGGATGTCGTCGCCGGCCTCGATCTGGTCGTCCACCGGCAGCGGCAGCGGCGCCGCCTCGGAGAGCACCTCCAGCTCGACGACGGTCACCTCGACCTCGCCGGTGGGCAGCTCCGGGTTCTCGTTGCCGGCCGGGCGGCGGGTCACCTCGCCGACGACCTTCACGCAGAACTCGTTGCGCAGCGCGTGCGCATCTTCCTCGCGGAACACCACCTGGACAACACCGGAACCGTCGCGCAGGTCGACGAAGATGACCCCGCCGTGGTCGCGGCGGCGGGCCACCCAGCCGGCGAGCGTCACCGTCGAGCCGGCGTCCGCGGCGCGCAGGCTTCCGGCATTGTGGGTACGGATCACGGCTGGCAACTCCTCATCGTGGAACAGTCCTCACCCGCATTCTGTCAGGGGTGGCAGCCCCGCCTCCGGGCACCCGGCAGGCCGGCACGATTCGCTGGTGGGGTGGACCGGCGAACCCGACTCCCCCGGCAGCCGCGCCGGTTAACGTGGCGAAATGCGGCCCGTACCGAACTGGGCCGTCGCCACGGCGGCGGCGGCGCCCGTGCTGCTGGTGGCCGGTTGGACGGTGGCGCAGGCCCGACAACCCGTCGGGTACGACCCGGTCCGGGACACCATCAGCGAGCTGGCAGGACAGGACGCCACGGACGCCTGGATCATGGTGGTGGCCCTGGTGCTGCTCGGCTGCTGTTACCTGTCGGTCGCCGCCGTCCTGCACGCGGCCGGGCTGCCCAGCCGCTTCCTGCTCGCGATCGGCGGCGTGGCCACCATCGCGCTGGTCGCCTTCCCCCGGCCGCCGGTCGGCGGTTCGCTCAGCCACGGCGTCGCGGCGACGGTGGCCGTCCTCGCCCTGGTGCTCTGGCCGGCCGGCTCGGCACTGCGGCTGCCGCGCGGCCACGACACCGAGCACCCCACCCGACCGGAGCCTCCCTGGGCGTTCCGCCGGGCGGTGGGGCTGAGCACCACGCTCGTGCTGCTCGCGCTCTTCGGCTGGTGCGCGTTCGAGGTGACCAGTGGGTCCCGCACCGGGCTGGCCGAGCGGGTGACGGCGGTGGCGGTCTCCCTCTGGCCGCTACTGGCGGTCCTCTCCGCCCGGCGGGCGCACCTCGCCTGGTCGACCGGCGGCACCGTACGCGTCGGCCCGGACCTGCCGACCATCGGCGTCGTACCCCCGGATCCCCTCGGACCACCCAGCGGGCCCACCCCCGGGCGCCCCGACCGGCTGCCGTGAGTCGTCGCCCGGCGTCGGCGGGGTTCGGTGGCTGTCAACGCGACGCGGGCCGCCGGAGAGTTCCGGCGGCCCGCGAGCGGTGCGTGGATCAGAAGACGCTGACGCCGTAGCGGCTGAGCGCCTCGGTGACCGGCTGGAAGTAGGTCGTGCCACCGGTGCGGCAGTTGCCGCTACCACCGGAGGTCAGACCCAGGGCGGTGCCGCCGGCGAACAGCGAGCCGCCGCTGTCGCCCGGCTCGGCGCAGACGTTGGTGCGGATCAGACCGGAGACCGAGCCCTCGGCGTAGTTCACCGTGGCGTTGGTCGCGTTCACCGAGCCGCTGCGCAGGCCGGTGGTGCTGCCGGAGCGCTGCACCGACTGGCCGACGGAGGCGTTGCCGGCGCCGGTGATGTCCCGGAAGCTGCCGTTGTAGAGGGAGACGTTGCCGGCGGCGTTGGCCGAGTTGTTGTGCCGCACGATGCCGTAGTCGTTGCCCGGGAAGCTGGTGCCGGTACGGGTACCGAGCAGCGAGGTCTGGGCGGAGTTCGAGTACCAGCTGGCCGAGATGTTCGTGCAGTGCCCGGCCGTCACGAAGGAGTAGGTGCTGCCACTGCGCACGTTGAAGCCGAGCGAGCAGCGCCCGCCCCCGCCGGCGTAGATGGCCTGACCGCCGGAGATCCGGGTGCTCAGCACGCCCGCCTCGGCCTCGACCCGGACCGCGCCGTTGGCCCGCGCGGCGGCGGCCTTGACCCGCTCCAGCTTGGCCCCGGTGACGGTGCTGTCGACGGAGACGACGACCTGGTTGGTGACCGGGTCACTCCACCAGGCGGTGCCTGGGATCTTGGCGGAGCGCTCCAGTTCGGCGGTGGCCCGGTTGAGCTCGGCGGCACCGCGGGTGACGTAGCGGACGACGGCGCCGGCCTTGCTCGCCTTGCTGGCGGCGGCCGCGTCGGTCACCGTGACGACGGATTTGCCGCTGGCGTCGATGTACGAGCCGGCGGAGCGGTCGCCGAGTTCCGCGGAGATCGCGGCGGCGGCGTCGGGGGACGCGGCAGGAGCGGCCTGGGCGGGCGCGCCGATGAGCGAGCCGACGACCAGGGTTCCGGAAACGGCGACTGTGGCCGCAACGCGGAATGAGGACCTCGTGGGTCGCATGTAACAAACCTCCTGGGCGGGGGAGCGGGTCTGCCGGGGGCGGCTGACCCGAGGGCAACGCGGCCGATCTGGGGAAACCGGCCGGCTGAGACTGAAGTATTCACATACTTAAGATCATTAACAAGGCTTGAATTCGCCCGGATTTACCGATCTCGGTCGGCCACATGGCCGCAACACCCCTGACACGCTGGTGAACAGCCACCGTCACACCCAACCGACATCCGGTCCCATTCGGCGCGCACAATCATCGATGTCTTCCCGCGCCGGGCATCGGGTGCACCGCGCGCCAGGACGGCACGGCACCGCATGCCGCGCGCCGCGTGACGGGCGACGGGCGACGGGCGACGGGCGACGGCGACGGCGACGGGCGACGGCGACGGCGACGGCGACGGGCGACGGGCGACGGCGACGGGCGACGGCGACGGGCGACGGCGACGGCGACGGCGACGGGCGTGCGGGGGTGCGGGGGTGCGGCGGGCAACGGGCGTGCGGGGTGCGGCGAGATCGGGTCAGGGGGCACGGCGGCGGGCGCCGGGGCCCGGACTGGGCACCACGTCGCGGGGCCGACCCACGTCGTGCCCGTCGGCGCAGCGCAGTTCGGCGCGCACCTCGGCGCCGCAGTCGCGGTGCGTGACACTGAGCGGCGGGCCCTCAGCGTCGGCGAGGTACCGGTCGCCCCAACCGAGGACGGCGACCAGCACCGGCCACAGATCCAGGCCCTTCTCCGTGAGCCGGTACTCGTGGCGCAGCCGACTGCCGGGCTCCCGGTACGGCTCGCGACTCAGCACGCCCTGTTCCACAAGGCTGGCGAGCCGGTTGGTCAGCACCTGGCGCGGAATGCCGGTGCGTACCCGCATGTCGTCGAAGCGGTGTACGCCGGTGAACACCTCGCGGAGCACCACCAGGGTCCACCGCTCACCGAGGACCTCCATCGCGCGGGCGATGGTGCAGTTCTCCACTGACCAGTCCAGAGCCGCGGGTCGCATCCGACCAGGCTAGATCTCGTTGACAGACTCAGCAACCTGCTGCCAGGCTGCGTCCATGACGCAGACGCAGGAACCAGTGCGCAGCCGTACCTTCACCTGGGCGGACCCGTCGGTCAACGCCGCCCAGGTCGGTCGACGCAGCGGCCTGGACATGCTCCGGGCGATGATCGCCGGCGAGCTGGCCGCGCCCCCGGTGATGCACCTTCTCGACATGACCCGGATGGAAGCCGACGAGGGCCGGGTCGTCGTCGAGCTGACGCCACAGGAGTTTCACTACAACCCGCTGGGCGGCGTCCACGGTGGTGTGCTCTCGACCCTGCTGGACACCGCCGCGGGATGCGCCGTGCACACCACCCTGCCCGCCGGCGTCGGCTACACCTCGCTGGATCTCAACGTGAAGTTCCTCCGCCCGGTCACCGTCGACAGCGGCACCCTGCGCTGCGAGGGGACGGTGCTGCAACGCGGCCGCCGTACGGCCCTGGCCGAGGCCCGCATCACCGACGCCACCGACCGCCTGATAGCCCACGCCACCAGCACCTGCCTCCTCCTCCCCCTCCCCTAACCCCGCCCCCTCCCATTCCTTTGGGTCGATCATGAAGTTATTGCCCCGACACGCCGTCGCGAGTGGCAATAACTTCATGATCAACCAGGGCTGGTGGGGGGGTGGGGGTGGGGGGTTTAGCGTTGGGCTAGGCGGGCGGCTCGGGCGTCGCGCTTCTCCTCGAAGCGGCTCGCGGCACGGTCCAGGTCCTCCAGCTGGGCGGCGAGCTGCTCGCGGGCTGCCTCGCCGTCGGCGTTGAGGCCGGTCACGTTGAAGACGTCCCACTGACGCAGGACCGGCTGCAGCACCTCGTCGCGGTGCTGGCGCAGGTCGTAGATGCCGGCCAGGGCGATCGCCACCGACTTGCGGGCGAACCCGTCGATGCCGCTGCCCGGCATCTGGAAGTCGGCCACCACGTCGGCGACGGCCCGCATGGCCTGGCTCGGAGCCAGCTCGAACGCGGCCGCGAGCAGGTTGCGGTAGAAGACCATGTGCAGGTTCTCGTCGGCGGCCACCCGGGCCAGCAGCGCCTCGCAGGTGGGGTCGCCGGTGGCCTTGCCCGTGTTGCGGTGCGAGATCCGGGTGGCCAGCTCCTGGAACGAGACGTACGCCAGCGAGTGCAGCACCTCGTCGCCGTGGGCGTTGGTGTAGCCCTCCGACATGTGGGTCATCCGGGCCCGCTCCAACGCCACCGGGTCGACCGCCCGGCTGACAGTCAGGTAGTCGCGGATCGCGACGCCGTGCCGACCCTCCTCGGCGGTCCAGCGGTGCACCCAGGTGCCCCACGCGCCGTCACGACCGAACAGGGTGGCGATCTCGTGGTGGTACGAGGGCAGGTTGTCCTCGGTCAGCAGGTTCACGATCAGCGCCGTGCGGGCCACGTCCGGGATGGTGGAGTCGGTCGGTGACCACGCCTCGCCGCCGAGCGGCCCGTCGAAGGTCCGCCCTTCGCTCCACGGCACGTACTCGTGCGGGAACCACTCCTTGGCGAGCGAGAGGTGGCGGTCCAGGTTGCGTGCGACAACCGGCTCCAACTCGACGAGCAGCGCGGTCTGGCTCACTGTGGTGCTGACGGTCACGAGAAACTCCCTACGGTGGCGTAACTTACGCTACCGTAGGTCCCCGCGGCCGTCAGCGCCAGTGGGGACACTCAACCGACAGTGGGCTTGAGGTCCGCCAGGGGTGGCATCCACTCCCCCGCACCGGCCGTGACCTGCTCACCGGAGCGGATGTCCTTCACCTCGTCCGGCGCTCCCTCGGCACCGGGGAACCAGACGTACGGGATGCCCCGCCGCTCGGCGTAGCGGATCTGCTTGCCGAACTTCGCCGCGCTCGGCGACACCTCGGTCGGCACCCCGCGCCGCCGCAGCGCCTCGGCCACCCGGTTGCTGGCCGTACGGTGCTCCTCGCTGGTCACCGCGACGAGCACGGCGGTCGGCACCTCCCGCGAGACCGACAGCTCCCCCGCGCCGAAGAGCAGACCGAGCAGCCGGGTCACGCCGATCGAGATCCCCACCCCGGGGTACGAGACGGTGCCGGCGCTGGCCAGGTTGTCGTACCGGCCGCCGGAGCAGATCGAGCCGAAGCGCTCGTAGCCGCGCAGCTGGGTCTCGTAGACGGTGCCCGTGTAGTAATCCAGACCACGGGCGATGCGCAGGTCCGCCACGCAGAGGCCGGGCGAGTGCTCGGCGGCGGTGTCCACCACCCGGACCAGCTCCTCGATGCCCTCGTCGAGCAGCGGGTCGCTCACCCCGAGCGCTCGGACGGCGTCGGCGAACGAGGCGTCCGGGGCGGAGATCTCGGCCAGCGCCAGGCACGCCTTGGCCTGCGCCTCGCTCGCCCCGGCGGTCTGGGCCAGCAGCTCGGTCACCTTCACCGGGCCGATCTTGTCGAGCTTGTCGATCGCCCGCAGCGCGGCCTCGGGGTCGGTCAGCCCGATGCCCCGGTAGAAGCCCTCGGAGATCTTGCGGTTGTTGACCTGGATCGTCACCGGTGGGATCGGCAGCGAGCGCAGCGCGTCCCCGATGACCAGCGGCATCTCCGCCTCGTGGTGCGCGGCCAAGGTGTCCCGGTCGACGATGTCGATGTCGGCCTGGACGAACTCCCGGTAGCGGCCCTCCTGCGGCCGCTCGCCCCGCCACACCTTCTGGATCTGGTAGCGGCGGAACGGGAAGCTCAGCTTGCCGGCGTTCTCCAACACGTACCGGGCGAACGGCACGGTCAGGTCGAAGTGCAGGCCGAGCTGGTCGTCACCACCGGCACCCTCGGCGTCGGCGTGCAGCCGCCGGATCACGTAGACCTCCTTCGAGGTCTCGCCCTTGCGCAGCAGCTGGTCCAGCGGCTCCACGGCGCGGGTCTCCAGCGGCGCGAAGCCGTACAGCTCGAAGGTGGCCCGGATCTTGTCGAGCACGAACTGCTCGATCATCCGCTGGCCGGGAGTCCACTCCGGGAAGCCGGAGATGGGCGTGGGCTTGCTCATCGGCGTACTCCTTGCGGTTCCGCGCCGGTGGCGCGGTGGTGTCGTGGGTCCGCGCGCGGCGCGGACAGAAGATCTAGAGGCCCCGGGTGGGAGCGGCCGGCGACGTGCCAGCCACCTCGATGAGGTACGGGTTGCTGGCGCGCTCACGGCCGATGGTGGTGCTGGGGCCGTGGCCGGGCAGCACGACGGTGTCGTCGGCCAGCGGAAGAATCTTGTCGCGCAGGCTGGTGAGCATGGCCGGCATGCTCCCGCCCGGCAGGTCGGTGCGGCCGATCGACCCGGCGAAGAGGACGTCACCGGAGAGGCACAGCTCGTCAGCCTCCCAGCTCGACCCGGCGCCCGGCAGCCGGAACAGCACCGACCCGCCGGTATGGCCCGGTGCATGGTCGACGGCGATCTCCAGGCCGGCGAGCGTGAGGGTGGCGCCGTCGGTCAACTCCGCCACGTCGTCCGGCTCGGTGTAGCTCAGCCGGCCGCCGAAGAGCGACGTCAGGTCGGTCGAGAGGCCCTTGGACGGGTCGGCCAGCATCTCCCGGTCACCGGGGTGCACGTACGCGGTGATGCCGCGCGCGCCGCAGACCGGCGCGACCGAGAAGGTGTGGTCGAGGTGGCCGTGGGTGAGCAGCACGGCGGCCGGATGCAGGCGGTGCTCGGCGAGCAGCGCGTCGAGCTGGTCGAGCACCCCGATGCCGGGGTCGACCACCACGCACTGCTCCCCCGGCGCGGTGGCAACCACGTAGCAGTTGGTGCCGAAGGCGTCCGCGGGAAAGCCGGCCACGAGCACGGGCGCTGTCCTTTCCGTCGAGCAGCTGTCGTCCTGCACAGCAGCCTATCGGGCGGGCCGAGCGAGTTTGCCGCGTCCGTCCCACCGGCCCCGTAGGGCACAGTGACAACCTCCGATAAGCGCTGCTCGGGACGGGGTGGACCTCGTACACCACATTCCCAGTCACTAGCCGTACACTCTGGCGGGCGTGTGGCGCGGCACACGTGACGCTCGGACGGGTCGGGGCGACCGGCCGCCGGCGACGACCAGGTA
Organism: Micromonospora saelicesensis; assembly: GCF_900091575.1. GTDB lineage: Bacteria > Actinomycetota > Actinomycetes > Mycobacteriales > Micromonosporaceae > Micromonospora > Micromonospora saelicesensis. Next base: position 982,374 of record NZ_FMCR01000003.1, on the reverse strand, counting down.
GAGGAAAGGGGAGCACGGGTGGCTTCCAGCAGGGACCGGCAGCGCAAACTGGCGCGGGCCAAGCTCGACCGGCAGTTGGCTCGCCGGGCCGCCTCGACGCGGCGCCGACGGCAGATCCAGGCCGGAGTTGGCGCCGCTCTGATCCTCGTGTTGGTAGTGGCCGGCTCAGCCTGGGCGCTCGGGGCGTTCGACTCCGACCCGAAGCAGAACACGGCCGCTGAGGAGACCTGCCTCTGGACGCCGCAGGACGCGACGGCCAACACCAACCTCAAGGACGTCGGCACGCCGGCCACCAAGGATCTACCCACCGACGGCACCCGGGCGATGACCGTGACCACCAACCAGGGCGCGCCGATCACCGCGGAACTGAACCTGACCAACTCCCCGTGCGCGGCCGCGAGCATCGCCCACCTGGCGAGCCGGTCGTTCTACGACAACACCAAGTGCCACGAGATCACCGCCGAGGGCGCGCTGCGCTGCGGCGACCCCAGCGGCACGGGTCTTGGTGGGCCGACCTACTCGTTCTACGACGAGGAGTTGCCGACCGTGCCGTCGGCGTCGCCGTCGGCCAGTCCGGCCCCCGGCCAGCCGCCGACGTACCCGAAGGGCACGGTGACCATGGTCTCCAACCCGCCGGGCAGCAACGGCAGCCAGTTCCTGATCTTCTTCAAGGACTTCACCACCGCCGACCCGAAGTACCCGGTCATCGGCCGGGTGACCGGCGGGCTGGACGTGGTGGAGAAGATCGGCGCCCTCCCGACCGTGGACAATGGGACCGGGGCGAAGGTCAAGCCCAGCACCGATGTGACGATCCAGAGCCTCACGGTCGGTGAGCCGGTCACCGGTGCGGCACCGGCTCCCTCGGCCTCCGGCACCCCGGCCAGCAGCCCGAGCGCCGGCTGACCGGGCGCCACCACCCACCCAAGCGGCACCCAGCAGCAGACAGCCAGGAGGATCCAGGCGTGACGTCCACCAGAGAGCGGCAGCGCGCGGCGGCACGCGCCCGGCTCGAGAAGGAGATGGCCGAGCGCGCGGCCAAGGCCCGCAAGCGCCGGCAGACGACGGCGATCGTCAGCGCGGCTGCCGCGCTGGTGCTCGTGGTCGCCGGCACCGTCTGGCTGGCGGTGAGCCTCGGCGGCGACGACGACAACAAGAGCGACACCGCCGCGCCGGCGGCGGGCGCAGCCGAGTGCGCGTACACCGCGCTGCCCACCGAGCAGCGCCCCCCGCAGATCAAGGACGTGGGGGTGCCGAGCAACGAGCAGTCCGCCAAGGGCGTCCAGACCATGACGCTCGACACCAACCTCGGCCCGATCACCGCCAAGGTCGACCGGTCGCTGGTGCCGTGCACGGCGGGCAGCTTCACCTACCTCGCGGAGAAGAACTTCTTCGACAACACCAAGTGCCACCGAATGGTGACCGAGGGCATCAAGGTGTTGCAGTGCGGTGACCCCAGCGCCACCGGCAACGGCTGGCGCCCCACCGACGGCCAGGGCGGCCCGAGCTACCGCCTGCCCGAGGAGAACCTGCCCACCGACAAGCGCCCGCCGTACCCGGAGGGTGTCATCGCGATGGCCAACTCCGGCCAGCCGGGCAGCACCGGCAGCCAGTTCTTCATCGTCTACGGCGACTCGCCGCTGGACGCGACGTACACGGTGCTCGGCACCGTCACCGGCGGTCTGGACATCGTCAAGGACGTGGCCAAGGCCGGCGACGACGGTGCCTTCGCCCCGCAGCCCGGTGGTGGGCACCCGAAGAAGGAGCTCATCATCAAGGACCTCACGATGAGCAACCCGCAGGGCTGACCCCCGCGCGCACGACGAAGCGCCCGCCGGCTGAGCCGGCGGGCGCTGTCGTGTTCTCGGGGTACGCGTCGAGCTGCGGAACTGATCCCGTGGGCGTCAGGCGCCGGAGGTGACCCGGTAGGCGTCGAAGACGCCGTCGACCTTGCGGACCGTGGCCAGCAGGTGGCCCAGGTGCTTCGGGTCGGCCATCTCGAAGCTGAACCGGCTCACCGCCACCCGGTCGCGGGTGGTGGTGACGGTCGCGGAGAGGATGTTGACCCGCTCGTCGGAGAGCACCCGGGTGACGTCGGCCAGCAGCTTGTGCCGGTCCAGAGCCTCGACCTGGATGGCGACCAGGAACGTCGACGCGGAGGTGAGCTTCCAGCTCACCTCGACGACCCGCTCGCTCTGCGCGCGGAGGTCCTCGGCGTTGGCGCAGTCGTCGCGGTGCACGCTCACCCCGCCGGAGCGGGTGACGAAGCCGAACACCGAGTCCGGTGGGACCGGTGTGCAGCACCGGGCCAGCTTGATCCAGACGTCGCTGACGCCCCGGACCACCACGCCCGGGTCGCTGCTGCTCTGCCGGCTGCGCGGCGGCCGGGTGGCGACGGCGGTCTCGGCGATGTCCTCCGCCGCGCCCTCCTCGCCGCCGTACGCGGCCATCAGCTTCTGCACCACCGACTGCGCGGAGACCTGGCTGTCGCCGACCGCCGCGTAGAGCGAGGCCACGTCGGCCAGGTGCAGGTCCCGGGCGATCGACATGAGCGCGTCGGAGGTGAGCATCCGCTGCAGGGGCATGCCCTGCTTGCGCATCGCCTTGACGATCGCGTCCTTGCCGGCCTCGATCGCCTCCTCGCGGCGCTCCTTGTTGAAGTACTGCCGGATCTTCGTCCGGGCGCGCGGGCTCTTGACGAAGCCCAGCCAGTCCTGCGTCGGGCCGGCCGTCTCGGACTTCGACGTGAAGATCTCGATCACGTCGCCGTTGGACAGCGTCGACTCGAGGGGCACCAGCTTGCCGTTGACCCGCGCCCCGATGCACTTGTGCCCGACCTCGGTGTGCACCGCGTACGCGAAGTCCACAGGCGTCGACCCGGTCGGCAGCGGGATGACGTCACCCTTCGGGGTGAAGACGTACACCTCCTGGCTGGACAGGTCGAAGCGCAGCGCGTCCAGGAACTCGCTCGGGTCGGCCGCCTCACGCTGCCAGTCGAGCAACTGCCGCAGCCAGGTCATCTCGTCGATGTGCGCCGGCGGGCCGACGATCTGGGTGCCCTTGTGCTCCTTGTACTTCCAGTGCGCGGCGATGCCGAACTCCGCGGTGCGGTGCATCGCGTACGTCCGGATCTGCATCTCCACCGGCTTGCCGGTAGGCCCGATGACCGTCGTGTGCAACGACTGGTACATGTTGAACTTGGGCATGGCGATGTAGTCCTTGAACCGGCCCGGCACCGGCTGCCAGTTGGCGTGGATCACACCCAACGCCGCGTAGCAGTCCCGAACCGTGTCGACCAGGATGCGCACACCGACCAGGTCGTAGATGTCGTTGAAGTCGCGACCCCGGACGATCATCTTCTGGTAGATCGAGTAGAGGTGCTTCGGCCGTCCGGTGGTCTCCGCCTTGATCTTGGCGGCCTTCAGGTCGGTGCCGACCTTCTGCGTCACCTGCCGCAGCAGCGACTCGCGCTGCGGCTGGTGCTCCCCGATCAGCCGGTTGATCTCCTCGTAGCGCTTCGGGAACAGCGTGCCGAAGGACAGATCCTCCAGCTCCCACTTGATCGTGTTCATACCGAGCCGGTGCGCCAGCGGCGCCAGGATCTCCAGCGTCTCCTTGGCCTTCTGCTCCTGCTTGGGGCGGGGCAGGAAGGTCAGGGTGCGCATGTTGTGCAGCCGGTCGGCCAGCTTGATCACCAGCACCCGCGGGTCCTTGGCCATGGCCACGACCATCTTGCGGATCGTCTCGGCCTTGGCCGCGTCGCCCAGCTTGACCTTGTCGAGCTTGGTGACGCCGTCGACCAGCAGGGCGACCTCGCCACCGAAGTCGGCGCGCATCTGGTCGAGGGTGTACTCGGTGTCCTCGATGGTGTCGTGCAGCAGCGCGGCGACCAGCGTGGTGGTGTCCATCCCCAGGTTGCCGAGGATCGTCGCCACCGCGAGCGGGTGGGTGATGTAGGGGTCACCGGACTTGCGGTACTGCCCGGAGTGCCACCGCGCGGCCGTGTCGAAGGCGCGCTGGAGCAGTCGGGCGTCCGCCTTGGGGTGGTTGTCCCGGTGGCTGGCGATGAGCGGCTCCAGCACCTCGCTGACCTGCGAGGTCTGCCAGGGCGCGTTGAACCGGGCCAGCCGGGCCCGGACCCGCCGACCGGTGGGCGCGTTGGACAGCCCGAAGCCACCGCTGGGCGACGGGTCGATGCCGGCGTCGGTCGGGAACGGCACCACGACGCCATCGGCGCCAGGGGACGCCTCGACGCTCGGCGGGCCGCTGGTCGGACGCACCGCGCTCTCGCCGGCAGCCCGGCCGGAGCCGTTGCCGGTGCCCGTCACCCGGGCCGGCGCGTCGCCTGTCCGGTCGGTCACCGAGCCGTCAGCGTCGCCTGTCGGGTGCACCGTGCCCTCCGCCGGAGGGACGACATCGTGGGACACCGGCCTCCTCACCGCTCGCCGGAAACACGCCGGCCGAAGATCGGCCGACCTGGTCTCGCTCGCCGGACGGGATACCGCCGGCGTCAGCAAAGGGCAATGCTACCCGCACGGACGGTCCCCTGCCGCTCCGCCGGACGGTCGGCGCCGGGTCCGTCCGACGGGTCCGGGATCAAACGGTCAGCGGAGCACCGACCGGCTCAAACGGTCAACAGGGCGTGCACGGGACGCGGCGCCAGTCGCTCGCGCCCACCCAGGAAGCCGAGCTCCAGCAGCACGGTGAAGCCGCTGACGGTGCCGCCGGCCCGCTCGACCAGGTCCAGCGTCGCCTCGGCGGTGCCACCGGTGGCCAGCACGTCGTCGACCACCAGCACCCGGTGCCCGGCGGTGAAGGCGTCCTCGTGAACTTCGAGGGTGGCTTCGCCGTACTCCAGCGCGTAGGAGACCGAGTGCGCCGGGCGGGGCAGCTTGCCGGCCTTGCGCACCGGCACCACGCCCACCCCGGTCGCGTACGCGATGGCGGCCGCGACGACGAACCCGCGTGCCTCGATGCCGACCACCACGTCGAAGGCGTCCCGCCCGTGGTACGCGACGATCCCGTCGATCACCTCACGGAAGACCTTGCCGTCGGCGAACAGTGGCATCAGGTCCTTGAACATGACGCCGGGCTTGGGGAAGTCGGGCACGTCCAGCACCCGGCTGGCGACCAGTCGGGCGACCTCCGGGCCACTGTCCCCGCGCGCTGCGGTGCTGTGGGTCTCCGTCACGGCTGTTTCGCTCTCCTTCGACGACGAACGGCGTCCGGCAACAGCATGCCGGACGCCGTTCGGGTGTTTCCTGTCGGGTCAGCGCCGCTTGGCGCCACCCGGCCGGTTGCCGCCGCCACCCGGGCGACCGCCCCGGGCACCGGTGGGCCGCTTGCCCGCCGGCCGAGCGCCCACCTTGGGGGCGGCACCAGCCAGCGCGGCGGCGTCCTGGTCGACCGGCTCGTCGGTCGCGTCGGCCTGGGCCACCGGGCTCGCGGCAGCACCCTTACCGGTGACCTCGCCGCGGGCGACCGCGCCCCGCCGGGTCAGGACGCGCTTGTTGTGCGCCTGGATCCGCGGGTCGTAGTTCTTCAACAGCGCCAGCAGCGGGGTGGCCACCAGGATGGAGGTCAGGAACGCCACCGCCATACCGACGAACAGCACCAGACCGAGGTCCTTCAGCGTGCCGGCGCCGAGCAGGCCGGCACCGATGAAGAGCAGACCACCGACCGGCAGCAGGGCGACCACCGAGGTGTTCAGGGACCGCATCAGGCTCTGGTTGATGGCCAGGTTGGACGCCTCGCCGTACGTCTGGTTGTTGTTGGCGGTGATGCCCCGGGTGTTCTCCTGGACCTTGTCGAAGACCACCACCACGTCGTAGAGCGCGAAGCCCAGGATGGTGAGGAAGCCGATGATCGTCGACGGGGTGACCTCGAAGCCGACCAGCGAGTAGATGCCGGCGGTGAGGATCAGGTTCGTGATCAGCGAGGCGACCGCGGCCACGGCCATCCGCCACTCGAAGCGCAGGATCAGGTAGACCATCACCAGCGCGATGAAGATGACCAGACCGAGCACGGCCCGCTCGGTCACCTGGCTGCCCCACGCCTCGCTGACCTGGTTGTCGCTGATCTGGTCGGCGCTGATGCCGAGGTCCTCGGCGATCTGGGCCTTGACCGCGGTGGCCTGCTCGGCGGTGAGCTGCGGCGTGCGCAGCTCGTAGGAGTCGCCACCCGGGCCGCCGACCTTCTGCGTGGTGGCCACCGTGACGCCGGTGTTCTCCGCGGCGAGGGCAGAGTTGACCTCCCGCTCGGCGTCGTCCAGGGTGCCGACGCTGGCCGGCACCTGGAACGAGTTGCCGCCGGCGAACTCGATGCCCAGGCTGAACCCACGGATCGAGAAGCTGAGGATCGCGATCAGGACCAGGACCCCGGCGACGCCGAACCAGAGCTTGCGCCGACCGACGATGTTGAGACCGGCCTCGCCGTTGTAGAGGCGGCTCGCCAGACCGTTTTCAGCCATCTCAGGCCTCCTTGGCGCGCGGGTTGCGGGGCTGAGTCGGCTGGTTGCGGGCCGGCAGTGCCCGGCCCAGACCGCTGACCCGCGGGGACAGGAACGCCCGGGTCCGGGCGAACATCGTCATGATCGGGTGCCGGAACAGGAAGACCACGACCAGGTCCAGCACGGTGGCCAGGCCGAGCGCGAACGCGAAGCCCTTGACCGTGCCGACCGAGACCACGTAGAGCACCACAGCGGAGAGCAGGGTGATCGCGTTGGCCGAGATGATCGTCCGACGGGCCCGGATCCAGGCGCGAGGCACCGCGCTACGCGGGCTGCGCCCCTCCCGGATCTCGTCTTTCAGTCGTTCGAAGTAGATGACGAACGAGTCCGCCGCCACACCGAGCGAGACGATCATTCCGGCGATGCCGGCGAGGGTGAGCGTGAAGCCGATCTGCCGGCCGAGCACCACCAGCGCGCCGAAGACCAGCAGCGCGGAGAGGATGAGGCTCAGGAAGATCACCGAGCCGAGCAGCCGGTAGTAGAAGAACGCGTAGATGATGACCAGCAGCATGCCGATGCCGGCCGCGAGCAGACCGGCGCGCAGGTGGCTGGCACCCAGCGTGGCGGTGACGTTCTGCGCCTCCTGCTGCTCGAAGGTCACCGGCAGCGCGCCGTAGCGGAGCTGACCGGCGAGGGTGCTGGCGTCCTTCTGGGTGAAGGTGCCGGTGATCTGGGAGTTGCCGGTCAGCACGCCCTGGATCTCCGGGGAAGAGACGATCTTGTTGTCCAGCACGACGGCCACCCGGCACTTGCCGTCCTGACCCAACGCGGTCGCGTCGCAGGCCTGGCCCTCGTTGTTGAACGCCTCACGGGTCAGCGAGGTCCACTTGCCCTGGCCGTCGCCGGTGAAGTCCAGGCTGACCACCCAGGAGTTGGTCTGGTCGAGCACCGCGTCGGCGTCGGACACGTCGGTGCCCAGCACCTTGGCCTGGTCGAGCAGGTACTTCGACGCGCCGTCCTCGCAGGAGACCACCTGCTGCTTCGCGTCGGAGATCGACGCCGGGGGGCGCTGGTCGAGCTGCGCGCAGCCGATCGTCGGCACGTTGAACTGCATCTGCGCCGGCAGCACCGCGACCTCCTGCGGAGACAGCGTGCCGAACGGCTTGAGCTTCTCGGCCAGCGACGGGTCGGCGGTCAGATCGGCCGGGGCCTGCAACCCGTTGGCCGCCTGCCACGCGGCGGCGCCGACCTTCTGCTCGACGGCCTTGCGCTGCTCCTCGACGCTGGCCGGCACCGGCTCGGCGCTGGCGCTGGGCGCGGCGGCGCTCGGCGAGGCCGTGGCGGACGCGGAGGCGGTCGGCGTGGCGCTGGGCGACGCCGGGGCCATTCCGCCCTGACCGCCGCTGGGCGACGAGGTCACCTTCGGCGAGGCGCTGCCCGTCGGGGTCGGGGTCGCGGCGCCGGACGGGGTCGCGCTGCCGGTCGGGGCGGCGCTACCGGACGGGGCCGGCGTGGCGGCGGGCGGCGCCTCGGCCACCCCGCTGCCGGAAGCGGCCTTGAGCACCTTGCGGAAGCGCAGCTCAGCCGCTTCGCCCACGTCGTCGAGATTCCGGTTCTCACCGGGCAGGGAGATGACGATGTTGCGGTTGCCCTCGGTGACCACCTCGGCCTCGGCCACGCCGAACGCGTTGACCCGGCTCTCGATGATCTCGCGGGCCTCCTCGAGGTTCTCCGCCGTCGGGGGCTTGCCGTCGACGCTGTTGGTCGCCTCCAGTGTCACCCGCGTGCCGCCGATGAGGTCCAGGCCGAGCTTGGGCTCGAGCCGGTCCTTCCAGCTGCCGCTGGCGCCAGCGAAGAACACCAAAAGATAGAGGACCACGAAGATGAACCCGAGCACGGCGAGCTGCCGCCCGGGGCGCATCTGTCCCTGAGGTGGTGCCACGGCTGTCCTGTCTCCCTGTACGGTCGCGCCGCTGTCGCAGCGGCGGCGGTGTCGGGCCGGGGGTCCTGCCCGACGGGGTCTGCCTTGAGCCGACGGAATGCCGGCACGAGGACCGGGCACCCCGGCGCGGAACGCCGACGGTCACGGGAACGTGCCGACGCCCGGCGTCGACCCAACTATCCAGTTTTCACGTCTCGCCCGCTGCCCCGTTCGGGCGCGACGACCCGGAAGCCGGCCGACCGGCCGCACGCCGGACTCGCCGCTCCCGAGGGGAGGGGTCAGTCCTTGGCGGTGGTGTCCGCGTCCTCGGTGACCGGCTCGCTCGGCAGCTCCGCGCGAGTGACCACCCGCGCGATGGCCGGGCGGGCGTAGCGGGTCTGCACGCCCGGTGCGACCTCGATCAGGACAGTGTCGTCCTCGATGCCGGTGACCGTGCCGTAGAGCCCACCGATGGTCACGACCTCGTCGCCGGGGCCGAGGTTGGACTGCATCGCCTCCGCCTCTTTGCGGCGCTTCTGCTGGGGCCGGATCATCATGAAGTACATGACGCCAAAGAGCAGGGCGATCATCAGGATCGGCGTGAAACTGCCGGCCCCGCCACCCGCTGCTGCCAAATGCACGGTTACTGACCTTCCCATTGGCCACCCCTCCTGCACCGTGGGTGCCGGAGCGGAGGCGGATTCTCACGTCCTGTACAGACCGCGGCGAAGTCTAAACCCTGCACCTGAGAACGCCGAATGCGGCACAGATCACGTTCACATCACGGCTGATCGGCATCCAAGGAGAACAAGTCGGGCACAGGTGGACTATCCGCACCAAATGTACCATTCGGCGGCGTGCGCCCCAGATGCCGCCAGGCGGCCTCGGTCGCCACCCGCCCCCTGGGCGTACGGGCCAACAGCCCGGCCCGCACCAGGAACGGCTCGCAGACCTCCTCGACCGTGTCCGGCTGCTCCCCCACTGCCACGGCGAGGGTGGACAACCCGACCGGGCCGCCCCGGAACGAGTCGACCAACGCGGTCAACACCGCACGGTCCAGCCGGTCCAGGCCGAGCGCGTCCACGTCGTACACGATCAGGGCCGCACGGGCGGTGTCGAGATCGACCACCCCGTCCGCCCGGACCTCCGCGTAGTCGCGGACCCGGCGCAGCAGCCGGTTGGCGATCCGCGGCGTGCCCCGGGACCGACCGGCGATCTCGGTCGCGCCCTCCGGCGTGATCGGCACCCCCAGGATCCGCGCCGAACGGTGCAGCAACGTCTCCAGATCCGCCGGGGCGTAGAAGTCGAGGTGCGCGACGAAGCCGAACCGGTCCCGCATCGGCCCGGTCAACAGGCCCGAGCGGGTCGTCGCGCCAACCAGGGTGAACGGTTCGACGTCCAGCGGGATCGCCGTCGCCCCGGGCCCCTTGCCGACCACCACGTCGACCCGGAAGTCCTCCATCGCGCTGTAGAGCAGCTCCTCGGCCGGCCGCGCGATCCGATGGATCTCGTCGATGAAGAGGACGTCGCCCTCGGCGAGGCTGGTCAGGATCGCGGCCAGATCACCGGAACGCTCGATCGCCGGGCCGCTGGTCACCCGGATGCCCGCGCCCAGCTCGGCGGCGACGATGTTGGCCAGACTCGTCTTGCCCAACCCGGGTGGGCCGGAGAGCAGGATGTGATCCGGCGGCGACCCCCGCCGCATGGCGCCCTGCAACAACAGGTCGAGCTGGTCGCGTACCCGGTCCTGTGCGATGAACTCGGCCAGCCGCCTCGGCCGTACCGTGGCCTCCGCGTCCCGATCGGCGTCACTGACGTACGCCGAGACGAGCCCCTCGGTCTCGCTCATCGTGCCCTCTTCATTCGCGACTGCGGGGCTCGCAAACCCGGCTCACTCCTCGCGCTCATCGTGCCCTCCGCCCGTTGCGGCCGGGCGGTCATCGGGTACGACCGAGCAGTCGGATGGCCTGCTTGAGCAGGACCGGCACCGGCGGGGTCTCACCCTCGATCGACTCCGCCACCGCGGCCACCGCCTGGTCGGCCTGACCGGCCGTCCAACCCAGCCCCACCAACGCCTGGCGGACCTGGTCGGGCCAGCTGCCGCGGGTCACCCCGGCCACCCCGTCGGCGCCGATCGGCACCGGGCCGATCCGGTCACGTAGCTCCAGCACCAGACGTTCCGCGCCCTTCTTGCCAATCCCGGGTACGCGGGTCAGGGCGGCCGTGTCGGCGTTGGCGATCGCCTTGCGGACCGCGTCGGGGGTGTGCACCGCCAGCACCGCCTGGGCCAGTCGCGGGCCGACCCCACTGGCGGTCTGGAGCAGCTCGAACAGGGACTTGGCATCGTCGTCGGCGAAGCCGTAGAGGGTCAGCGAGTCTTCCCGCACGATCAAGCTGGTGGCGAGCCGGGCGACCTGGCCGACCCGCAGCTCCGCGAGGGTTCCCGGGGCGCAGTGCACGGCGAGCCCGACCCCGCCGACCTCGATCACGGCCTGGTCCGGACCCGTCGCGGTCACCGTGCCGCGCACGCTGGCGATCATCGTGCTCCTCCTCGTCGTGCCCGGTCGGCCGCGGCGGCGATCTTGGATCGGGTCCCGCCGCGCCACACGTGGCAGATGGCCAGAGCCAGCGCGTCGGCGGCGTCCGCCGGCTTCGGCGGCTCGGCCAGTCGCAACAGCCGGGTCACCATGGCGGTCATCTGCGCCTTGTCGGCCTGACCGGACCCGGTCACGGCGGCCTTCACCTCGCTCGGGGTGTACGTCTGCACCGGCAGCCCGGCCCGCGCCCCGGCCAACACGGCGATCCCGCTGGCCTGCGCGGTGCCCATCACCGTACGAACGTTGTGCTGGCTGAACACCCGCTCGACGGCAACGCTCTCCGGTTGATGCTCGGCGACCAGCTTGTTCAGCGACCGGTCCAGGTGCAACAGGCGCAACGCCAGATCGTCGGCCGGGTCGGTGTAGACCACGTAGTAGGCGACCAGGGTGCAGGGCCGGCCGGGCACACCCTCGACCACGCCCACCCCACACCGGGTCAACCCCGGGTCCACACCCAGCACGCGCACGCCGCCCCCTCCCCAGCCGTCAGCAGTACGTGTGTTCGACACCCTAACGGGCGCCCTTCCCACCAGCCCCACGGGACACGCCCTCCGCACCCCGCACCCCGCACCCCGCCCTGCACTCAGCCCTTCGCCGTGGCCCGGCCGTCAAGGTCACGCTCGATCCTGGATGTAGTGGCAACGGCGAGCCGGGATGCCACTACATCCAGGATGTTGCGCGATCTTGCGGCGCCGAAGTGAGGCGCGGCGGGGCGGGCGCGTGGCGGGGGCGCGTGGCGGGGGCGGGTGGGGCCACACAGCTTTGGTACGGAGTATGTGTCGCTGGCCCATGTGCCGGGGAGCACACAGCTCGTAACTTCTTGCGCCATGACGGCAGAACCCGTGGTGGTCCCCCACGTCGTACAGGTCGACCTCTCCGGTCGGACCGCCCTGGTCACCGGGGGCGGCGGCGGCATCGGGCGGGCGTGTGCCCTGCGGCTGGGCGCGGCCGGCGCCAAGGTGCTCGTGGTGGACCGCAACCTGGAGGCGGCCAAGGCGGTGGCCGCCGAGGCCGGTGGTCGGGCCGAGGGCGTGGACCTGTCCGACGCCGCGGCGGTGGATTCACTCGACGTGGACGTGGACATCGTGGTGAACAACGCCGGGCTCCAGCACGTCGCGCCGTTGCAGGACTTTCCCGTGGAGCGGTTCGAGTACATCCAGCGGGTGATGGTGGAGGCGCCGTTCCTGCTGATCCGCCGGGCGCTGCCGCACATGTACGCGCGGGGCTGGGGGCGGATCGTCAACATCTCTTCGGTGCACGGGTTGCGCGCCTCCCCGTACAAGGCGGCCTACGTCTCGGCCAAGCACGCCCTGGAGGGGCTGTCGAAGGTGGTCGCGTTGGAGGGCGCCGCGCACGGGGTCACCGCCAACTGCATCAACCCGGCGTACGTGCGTACCGCGCTGGTGGAGAGCCAGATCGCCGACCAGGCGGCCAGTCACGGCATCGACGAGACCGAGGTGATCGAGAAGATCATGCTGGCCCGGGCCGCGATCAAACGGTTGATCGAGCCGGAGGAGGTGGCCGAGCTGCTGGCGTACCTCTGCTCGCCGCCGGCGGCGTTCATCACCGGGGCGTCGATCGCCCTCGACGGGGGCTGGACGGCCAACTAGTGGGGCTGAGCACAATGTCGACCATGTCTTCGCCGGTGGAGTTCCTGGAGCTGCTCGCCCGAGAGGCCGCGGCGGTCGAGTTCGAGGGACCGCTGGTGGCCGCGCGGGCCGCCGGGCTGCCGCCGGACGGGCTGGCCGAGCTGGAGCAGGCCAAGTCGGTGGCGTTGCGGGTCCGCGCGCTGCTGGAGCGTCGCCGCCGCCGGGAGAGCGAGCTGTCCGGCCTGTACGACACGGTCAGCGACCTGGCTGGGCTGCGCGATCTGGACGACGTGTTGCGGGCGATCGTGCACCGGGCCCGTCATCTGCTCGGCGCGGACGTGGCGTACATGACGCTCAACGACGACGAACGTGGCGACACCTACATGCGGGTGACCGACGGGTCGGTCTCGGCCCGCTTCCAGCGGCTGCGCCTGCCGATGGGTGCCGGTCTCGGTGGCCTGGTGGCCCAGTCCGGCGCCCCGTACGTCACCGCCAACTACGGCGAGGACGCGCGCTTCCACCACACCGGCGAGATCGACGCCGGGGTGGGCGAGGAGGGTCTGGTGGCGATCCTGGGGGTGCCGCTGCGGCTCGGTTCGACCTCGATCGGGGTGCTCTACGCGGCCAACCGTTCGGCCCGGCCGTTCGTCCGGGAGGAGGTGGCGCTACTGGTGTCGCTGGCCGCGCACGCCGCGGTGGCGATCGACACCGCCCGGCTGCTGACCGAGACCCGTTCGGCGTTGGCCGAGTTGTCGGCGGCGAACACCACCATCCGGGCGCACAGCAGCTCGGTGGAGCGGGCCGCGGCGGCACACGACCGGATGACCGCGCTGGTGCTGCGCGGCGGCGGTGTGGAGGACGTGGCGGCTGCCGTGACCGAGGTGCTGGGTGGCGCGCTGCTGGCGCTGGACGCCGAGGGCCGCCTGCTGGCCCGGGTGGGTGAGATCGAGGAGCCGGACCGCGCGGACATCGTCGAGGCGGTGGCCGCGTCCCGGACCGAGGGCCGCAGCGTACGGCGGGGTCCGCTCTGGTACGCGGCGGTGGTGGCCGGCGCGGAGAACCTGGGCGCCCTGGTGCTGCGCCCGGACGACGAGTTGGTCGACGCCGACCAGCGCATCCTGGAGCGGGCCGCGTTGGTGACCGCGCTGCTGCTGCTGTTCCGCCGGACGGTCGCGGAGGCGGAGGGGCGGGTGCGTGGCGAGTTGCTGGACGACCTGATCGCCCGCCCGCTGCGCGACACGGACGCGCTGCGCAGTAGGGCCCGTCGGCTCGGCGTGGACCTGGACGCCCCGCACGTGCTGGTGGCGGTGGGCGACGACGCGATCGCGGCGACCGGCTCGGCTCGGCAGCGGGTGCTCTCCTGGGCCACCACGTACGCCTCGGCGCGCGGCGGTCTGGCCGCGGCGCGCGACGGCCGGGTGGTGCTGATGCTGCCGGGGTTGGACGCGGGCGGCAGCGCCCGCGCGGTGGCCCGGGACCTGTCCCGGGTGACCGGCCGACCGGTGACCGCCGGGGCGAGTGGCCCGTCGAACACACCGGCGGCGCTGGCCGGGACGTTCCAGGAGGCGGACCGGTGCCTGACGGCGCTGGGCGCGCTGGGTCGCGCCGGGCAGGGCGCGAGCACCGTGGAGTTGGGCTTCGTCGGGTTGTTGCTGGGCACGGTCGGTGACCGGGGTGAGAAGGACGTGACCCAGTTCCTCAGCGCCACCGTCGGGCCGGTGATCGACTACGACGCCCGGCGGGGCACGGCTCTGGTGAAGACGCTGGAGGCGTACTTCGGGGTGGGTGGCAGCCTGGCCCGGGCCGCCGAGCAACTGCACGTGCACGTCAACACGGTGACCCAACGGTTGGAGCGGGTCGGGCAGTTGCTCGGCGTCGACTGGCAGCGGCCCGAGCGGGCGCTGGAGGTGCAGCTCGCGCTGCGGCTGCACCGACTACGCGCACCGGCCGGCTGACCGCCGCCGGCCGGCGGCACGAACGCCGCCGACCGAACGCTCAGCGTCAGCGGGCCCGGATGCCCTCCAGCACGGCGTCGACGACCCGTTCCGGCAGGGCCTGCTCGTCCAGGTCCGGGTTCCACTGGAGCACCCGCTGGATCAGCATCGGCCCGGTGAGCAGCGCCATCGTCACCTCGACGTCGATGTCGGCGCGCAGCACGCCCTCGTCGATGCCGCGCCGCAGCACCTCGCGCATCAGCTGCCGCCGGGGCGAGATGATGCTCTGGTAGAGCTGGAACTGGTCGGCGCTGCGATTCACGGCGGGTGCCAGACAGGGCATGATCTTGGCCGCTCGTGGGTCGACGTTCTTGCCGATCGCGCCGACCAGCAGCACCAGGTCGTCGCGGACGGAGTGGCCCGCCGGCTGGGCCAGGACGCCCTTGAGGCGGCGCAACGCGTCCAGCAGCAACGCGTCCTTGCCGGCCCAGCGGCGGTAGATGGTGGCCTTGCCGACCCCGGCGCGGGTGGCGATCGCCTCGATCGAGAGCGCCTCGATGGTGCTGCCCTCGGCGAGCAGGTCGAGGGTGGCCTCGATGATCGCCTCGTCGGCGCGGATGCTCCGCGGTCGACCGGGCGACCGCGGAGCATCGGCAGTGGACGTCATGTCCGCCATTCTCCCCGAACCTATGCCGTACCGGCCAGCTCAGGCTCGGCGACCGGCGCCGCCGGGGCGACGCTCGTGTCCTCCTTGCCCGGCATCCAGCGCAGCACCACGATGATCCCGAGTGCGGCGATCACCGCGGAGAGCCCGGCCGCCCAGTGCATGGCGGTGACGAAGGCGTCGTTGGCCGCCGAGATCAGCCCTGGCGCCGCCGGGCCGAGCTGGCCCGCCGCCGCGTACGCACCGGAGATCGACTCGTTGGCCGCGTCCTGGGCCTGCGTGGGTAGACCGGTCAGCGCGTCACCGATGTCGCTGCGGTAGACCGCGGAGAGCACCGAGCCGAGGACGGCGACGCCGAGCGCGCCGGCCACCTGACGGATGGTGTTGCTGACCGCGGAGCCCACCCCGGCCTTCTCCCGGGGGAGCGCCGACATGATCGACTCGGTGGCCGGCGGCATGATGTTGGCCATCCCGGCGCCCTGGATGAGGAAGACGAGCAGCACGATCCAGATCGGGGTGGAGGCGCCGATGAAGACGAACGCGCCGAGTGACACCACGGTCAGCGCCAATCCGACGGTGGCGACGGCCTTACCGCCGTAGCGGCGGACCATCGCGGCGCTGCGCGGCGCGAAGACCAGCTGGGCGCCGGCGAAGGGCAGGAAGAGCAGACCGGTCTGCAACGGGCTGTAGTCACGCACGAGTTGCAGGTAGAACGAGCCGAAGAACATCGAGCCCATCGCGGCGAAGAACACCAGGCCGACGATGGCGACCGGCGCGGCGAACCGGGGCACCTTGAACAGTCGGACGTCCAGCGACGGGTGGTCGCTGCGCCGCTCGTGCTGGACGAACCAGGCCAGCACCGCGACGCCGACCAGGATTGAGCCCCAGGCCAGCGGGCGGCCGAAGCCGTGCTCGCCGCCGTCGATGATGCCGTAGGAGAGGGCGACGAGGCCGACCACGGAGAGCAGCACGCCGAGCACGTCGATCCGGCCGGGCCGCGGGTCACGCGACTCGGGGACCAGCAGCGCCACCAGAATCACGCCGGCGACGACCACCGGCACGTTGATCAGGAAGACCGAGCCCCACCAGAAGTGCTCCAGCAGCGCGCCGCCGAGGATCGGGCCGATCGCCACGGCGAGACCGACCGCACCGGCCCAGACACCGATGGCCCGACCACGCTCGCGCGGGTCGAAGACGTTGGAGATGATCGACAGAGTCACCGGCATGATGGCCGCGCCGCCGACCCCCATCAGGGCGCGGGCCGCGATGAGCTGTCCGGGGCTCTGGGCGTACGCGGAGAGCAGCGACGCCAGGCCGAACAGCACCAGTCCGATCATCAGGAAGCGCTTGCGGCCGGCGCGGTCGCCGAGCACCCCGAAGGTGAACAGCAGCCCGGCGAAGACGAGCGTGTAGGAGTTGATGGACCACTCCAGCTCGCCCTGGCTGGCGCCGAGGCCGTGCACCGGGTCGGCCAGGGTGCGCAGGGCGACGTTGAGGATCGTGTTGTCGAGGACGACCACGAGGAGGCTGATCACCAGCACCCCCAGGATCGCCCACCGCCTCGGGTGTCCGGTGTTGTTGTGCAGCTCCATGCCTGGCTTTCCCCCCACGCTGATCACCCGCGACGAAATACGATACGGGTCAGACTCGTAACGCGGGTCAGCCTACGACGCGTATTAACGATACGGCACCGATCCGTATCGTATGTGGTGGGCATCACGCCCGCGCGCGCCTGCCAGGCAGGCGTCGACGGCCTCCGTCAACGTGCCGAGACGGACCGCCGGACCGCCGAGCGGCTCGATCCAGCCCGGCCCCGCGCCGTACACCCGAAGGAACGGGAAGTCCCGGGCGAAGCGCACCAGGCGGTACGCGCGGCCGGTGAGCGGCGTCTGCGACCAGAGCACGACGGTGCGCGGGCGGGCCCGGTACACCGCGCTGGTGAGCGCGGTCCAGGGCAGCGCGGGGCCGAGGTTCAGACAGCCCCGGCCCTGCTCGCGCAGCGCCGCGGCCAGCGCCAGCAGACCCAGGCTGTGCGCTTCCTTCTCGGCGCCGGCCAGCAGCACCCCGCCGGTGGGCAGTGACCGGCCCGGCTCCCGGCGGTAGACGTCCAACCCGACCCGGACACCCTCGCAGAGGGCGTGCTCGACGACGACCTCGGCGGCGGTACGCCCCGACAGCCGGGCCAGCAACGGACGACAGACCTGCTCCCAGAGCGCCGGCACGCCCCAAGCCTCAGCCAACTCCAGCACCAGCGTCGCGACGGCGTTGGCGTCCAGGTCCTCGGCAGCCAGCGACACCTGCTTGTGCGCGATCTCCACGGCCTCCGCCGGCATCGGATCGGTCAGCACCAGACGTACCCCCGGGTAGACGGTCTCTACCCGGGGGTTCGCTCGGCGGGCACCTGGCGGATGCGCCGTCGCGGAATTTCAGCGGCGGCGGGCCGCCAGCCGGTGGGCCAGCGCGGCGACGCTGCCCCAGATGCCACGCCGGAACAGCACCACGACCAGGACGAAGATGCCGCCGGTGACCAGGCCGATCGCCTCGAACCCGGAGAACGACAGCCAGTCCTCCAGCCGGACCACGAGGGCGGCGCCGAGCACCCCACCCCAGAGGGTGCCGATCCCGCCGAGCACCACCACGATGACCGCCTTGCCGGAGGTGGTCCAGTGCAGCACGTCCAGCGAGACGAACCGGTGGCCGACCGCGAACAACCCGCCACCGAGGCCGGCGATGAACCCGGAGAGCACGAACGCGGTGAGCTTGTAGCGGTGCACCGGGTAGCCCAGCGCCCGCGCCCGCGCCGGGTTGTCCCGGATGCCGACCAGCACCCGACCGAACGGTGAGTGCACGATCCGCCAGGCGCCGGCGAGCCCGAGCAGCACGATCGGCAGGATCGCGTAGTAGAAGAAGTAGTCGTCGGTGAGGTCGACGCCGAACAGCTCGCGGGGCACCCCCTGGAGGCCGTTCTCGCCCTGCGTCACCGAGCGCCACTCGTTGGCGACGTAGTAGACCATCTGCGCGAAGGCCAGGGTCACCATGGCGAAGTAGATGCCGGTCCGCTTGACCGCCAGGTACCCGATCGGCACCGCCAGCACGGCCGCGGCGAGGGCCCCGGCCAGGACCGCGAGGGGAAACGGCAGACCGGCGTGAATGGCCACCAGCCCGGTGACGTACGCGGAGGTGCCCCAGAACGCGGCGTGACCAAAGGACATCAGCCCGGTGAAGCCGAGCAGCAGGTCCACCGCCACGGCGAAGAGCGCCCAGCAGAGGATGTCCACCGCGACCGCCGGGTAGAGGCCGTTGGGCAGCCACGCCGCAACGGCCAGGCCGACGGCGAGCAGCGCGTACCGGACCCAGCCGGGGGCCCGGGCCACGGCGATCAGCCCGGACGGTGGCGTCGAACGGGACGCGTCGGTAGGAGTGTCCACGGTGTTGGTCATGCGGGGGCCTCCTCCCGACCGAACAGGCCGGCCGGGCGCCAGAGCAGCACGCCAGCCATCACCACGAAGACGATCGTCTGCGAGACGAGCGGGAAGGTGGAGAGGTACGCCTCACCCCACGCCTGCACGAGTCCGATGCCGAAGCCGGCGGCGACCGACCCGAAGATCGAGCCCAGCCCGCCGATCACCACCACCGCGAACACCACGATGATCAGGTCGGCGCCCATCAGCGGGTTGACCGCGCGCATCGGCGCGGCCAGCACACCGGCGAGGCCGGCCAGCCCGATGCCGAAGCCGAAGACCGGGGTCACCCACCGCCCGACGTCGATGCCGAACGCACGGGTCAGGTCCGGCCGCTCGGTGGCCGCACGGACCACCATGCCGATCCGGGTCCGGGTCAGCACCCACCACACCGCGACGCAGAGCAGCACCGCGAAGCCGAGGATGAACACCCGGTACGTCGGGAAGTCGAACAACCCGAAGTCGACCGACCCGCTCAACAGCGACGGCGTCTCGTACGGGCTGGACTGCACGCCGTAGCGCAGTTTCACCAGGTCCTGGAGGATCAGCGTCAGACCGAAGGTGAGCAGGAAGTTGTAGAGCGGGTCCAGTTTGGTCAGCCGGTGGATCACCGCGCGTTCCAGCGCCATGCCGAGCAGACCCAACCCCACCGGCATGATCACCAGGGCGGCCCAGAACGGCACACCCGCCTCGCTGAGCAGCACGTACGCCCCGAACGCGCCGAGCATGTAGAACGCGCCGTGGGCGAAGTTGACGACTCGCAGCATGCCGAAGATGACCGCGAGCCCGAGGGCGAGCAGGGCGTAGAACGCCCCACTCACCAACCCGTTGAACGTGTTCTGCGCGAATCCGCTCACAGTGCCCTCGCGGTCACAGCTTGCAGTCCGCCGAGGGCGCGCGGAACGCCTCCGCGGCGGGGATCGTCTTGAGCACCTTCACGTAGTCCCACGGCTCGGCGACCTCGGACTGCGGCTTCACCTGGGCCAGGTACGCGTCGTGCACCACCCGGTGGTCCTCGGCGCGGATCTTCCCGTTGCGCAGGAAGACGTCCTCGACCGTCTTGCCCTCCAGGCCCTTGACCACGGCGTCCGCGTCGTCGGTGCCGGCGGCCTGCACCGCCTCCAGGTACTGCAACGCCGCGGAGTAGTTGGCGGCGTGCGCGAAGGTCGGCCGGGTGCCGGCCTTCTGCTGGAAGCGGTCGGCGAACTCCCGGTTCTTCGCGTCGAAGTTCCAGTACCAGGCGTCGGTGTACGTGGTGCCGGCCAGCGCGGCCGGGGTGAGCGAGTGGATGTCGGTGAGGAACATCAGCCCCACCGCCAGGCCGACACCCTTGTCCCGCAGCTTGAACTCGTTGTACTGCTTCACCACGTTGACCAGCTCCGCGCCGGCCTGCATGGTGCCCAGCACGTCCGGCTTCGGGTTCAGGTTCGGCGCCTTGAGCAGGAAGGTGGAGAAGTCACCACTGGTGTTCGGGAACGGCGCCCCGTCCTTGCCGACGACAGTGCCGCCGGCCGCCGTGATCGCTGTGGAGAAGCTCTTCTCCATGTCCTGACCGAAGGCGTAGTTCGGGTAGAGGATGTACCAGTTCTTGCCGATCTGCTCGGTGGTGGTCTTTCCGGTGCCGTTGGCCAGCATGTACGTGTCGTACGCGTAGTGGAAGGTGTACTTGTTGCAGCTCTTGCCGGTCAGGTCGGTGGTCGCCGCCCCGATGTTGAAGTAGAGCTTCTTCTTCTCCTTCGCCACGTCGGCGACCTTCAGCGCGGCCGACGAGGTGGGCACGTCCAGGATCAGGTCGACGCCCTTGCGGTCGTACATCTCCTGGGCCTTGGAGTTGGCCACGTCCGGCTTGTTCTGGTGGTCGGCGGTCTCCACGGTGATGTCAGTGGTCACCGCCTTGTCGCCGTACTTCGCGGTGAAGTCGGCGATGGCCATCTCCACCGCCGCCACCGAGTTCTTTCCGGACAACTCCGAGTACGCCCCGGACTGGTCGTTGAGCACGCCCAGCACGATCTTGTCGCCGGTCAGCTTCTGGTCGCCACTCGACTGGGGGCCACCGCCGCCGCATCCGGCGACCAGCACCACCACGGCCGACGCCGCGGCCACACCCATCGTCCTGCGCATGCCCACTCCATCCATTCCGCGCGGCGTCGCGCGGGTCGTCGTTGAGAAAATTCAGATCCCGAGGTACGCGAGCAGTTCGCGTTCGCGCGAACGCACCTCGGAGTTGTCCATCGCCTCGGCGACCCGGCCCTCGGCCAGCAGGTAGTGCCGGTCGGCGACACCGGTGGCGAAGTGCAGGTTCTGTTCGACCAGCAGCACGGTCACCCCGTGCCGTTTGGCCTCGCGCAGCAGGTCGCCGACCTGCTGCACCAGCAGTGGCGACAGCCCCTCGGTGGGCTCGTCGCAGAGCAGCAGCCGGGCGCCCATCCGCAGCACCCGGGCCAGCGCGAGCATCTGCTGCTCGCCGCCGGAGAGCATGGTGGCCGCCGAGTCCCGTCGGGTGTAGAGGGCCGGGAACGCCTCGTACACCCGCTCCAGCGACCACGGATCGGAGCCGACAGTGGGTGGCAGCGTGAGGTTCTCGGTGACGGTCAACGTGGCGTAACTGCCCCGGTCGTCGGGCACCCAGCCCAGCCCCAGGCGGGCCCGCTTGTGCGCCGGCAACCTGGTGATGTCCCGCCCGTCCAGCTCCACAGTGCCGCGCTGACCGGGGTGCAGCCCCATCACGCAGCGCAGCAGGGTGGACTTGCCGGCACCGTTGCGGCCGACCAGGGTGACCACCTCACCGGCGGAGACCTCGAGGCTGACGTCGCGCAGCACCTGCGCCTCGCCGTAGAAGGCGGACAGGTTCTCAATGCGCAGCATCGGCGGCTCCCAGGTAGGCGGTGATCACGCGCTCGTCGGCGCGGACCTGCTCGTACGGGCCCTCGACGAGGACCTTGCCGGCCTGGAGCACGGTGACGGTGTCGGCGAGACGGCCGACCACGCTCATGTTGTGCTCGACCATCACCACGGTCCGGCCCTGGCGGACCCGACCGATCAGCTCGACGGTGCGGTCGACGTCCTCCAGGCCCATGCCCGCTGTCGGCTCGTCGAGCAGCAGCACCTTCGGGTCCAGCGCCAGGGCGATGGCCAGCTCCAGGGCGCGTTTCCGGCCGTACGCCAGGGACGCCGAGGGGGCGTGCGCCAGCTCGGCCAGTCCCACCATGGCCAGCAGTTCGTCGGCCCGTTCGGTGTAGCGGCCCATCAGCTTCGCCGACCGCCAGAACCGCCAGCCCAACCCGCTGGGCGACTGCAAGGCCAGCGCGACGTGTTCGCGTGCGGACAGTTGGGGAAAGAGGCTGGTGATCTGGAACGAACGGGCCACGCCGAGCCGTGCCACCTGCTCGGGGGGCAGCCCGGTGACGTCCCGCCCGGCCAGCTCGATCCGGCCACCACTGGGTCGCAGGAAGCCGGTGAGCAGGTTGAACAGGGTCGTCTTGCCCGCGCCGTTCGGGCCGACCAGCGCGTGCACGCTGTCCGACGCCACGTCGAGGTCGACGTCGTCGACCGCCCGGAAGCCCCGGAAGTCGCGGGTCAGCCCACGGGCCGACAGGAGCGCTTGCCCGGCCATCGCCTCATCCTCCGCACGTCGCGGCGACGGTCGGTTCGGTGACCGTGGTCACAGGCCCGTCGCGTGGACGAAACCTACGGCGGGCCGCCGGAGTCGAACCATGTCGATGGGCTCCATATTCGGCCCACGTTTGACGTGCTCGAACTCCACTCCCCCGCACCGTCGACTTGACCGGACCCCCTAGGTTGATGATCCACACAGCCCACCGGAAGGTCCCCACCCCATGCCCGTCGGCTTCACCATGGCGATCGTCTTCGCCGTCGCCCTGGCGGTCAGCGCCGTCGTCGCACTCGTCGCTCCCGCACGGCCGCTCAAGCGGATGGCCGCCCTCGCGGCGCTCGGCTTTCTCGCCCTCACGCTGCTCGTCGGTATCGCCTCCAGCGCCCACTCGGTGCCCATCCGCTCGGTCGGCATCGTCACCAGCTTCGGCAAGCCCACCGGCGAGGTGACCGGCTCGGGCCTGAAGTGGGTGGCGCCCTGGCAGAAGGTCGGCGAGTGGGACGCGGGCCGCCAGAAGTACGACCACATCGGCGGCAACAACTGCGTACGCGTGCGCACCGGCACCCTCGCCGACGCCTGCGTCGAGGTGCTCGTCGAATGGCAGGTCAAGCCGGAGAACGCGCCGAAGCAGTTCATGGACTACAAGGGCGACTTCGGCAGCTTCCGGGGTCAGCGGGTGGGTGTGCAGCTCGACAGCGCGGTCAACGACGCCTTCGCCGCGTACAACCCGCTGGAGAAGATCGACGCTCAGACCGGCGACCTCAACGTCGACCTGAAGCCGTTCGCGGCGAACATCAAGACCAGCGCGGAGAGCCGCCTCGCCACCGACGTGGACATCCTCTCGGTGACCATCACCCGGGTGAACCACGACGACAAGACCGAGGGCAACATCAAGGCGTTCCAGGACAAGCTGGCGCAGACCCGCAACCTGGAGCAGGACCGCAAGAACGCCGAGATCTCCAAGCAGATCACCGAGACCAACGCGACTGTCGACAAGGTGACCCGTTGTCTGGAGATCGCGGACAAGAATGGCGCGAACCCGGGCCTCTGCATCAACCCGGGCATCGTCACCGGCAAGTGACCCCCAGCCCCAGGCCGATCACCATCGGCCACCTTCGGCGGGGCGGATGCGGCATCAAGCGGTATACCTCAGAGGAATATTTATGCCTCTGAGGTATACCGCTCCTCGGCGGATCGGCATGGAGGGCCAGCCGAGCGCACGGTGGAGGCCGTGAGGAACCACCCGTCTAGGCGAAGCTGAACAGCGGCGGGAAGACGAGGACCACGATCCAGGCCCACGCGGCGTACACCGGCAGGTAGCCGGTCTGCCACCGTTCGAGCGCCGCGAACGGCGTGCGCCGACGGATGAAGGACAGCAGCAGCCACGCCGACCACGCGAGGTTGACCAGCAGGATCACGTTCTCGCCGAGCGCGGCCGCCCGGTTCGGCGTACCGCCGTACTCGTCGGTGATGCGCCCGGTGATCTCCAGCAGCACCAGCACGTCGATGGCCAACGCACTGACCACCAGCGCGAGTTGGAGTTTGTCGAACGGGCCGGGCGGGGCCAGCGGGTCACGGGCCGAGAGTGAGTAGAGCAGCAGCCCCAGCACCACGACCAGCAGGAGGTCGAAGAGGAGCAGCGCCTCCCGCTCGACGTCGATGCCGTGACTGGTCCAGACGACAGCGACGAGGAAGGCGAGCAGGGCGGCCGTGAAGAGCGGGGTGAACAGCCGGGTGAGGACCGGCGCGATGTTCTCGACGACACTCTGCTTGGCCTCGACGAGCCACCCGGCCACCACGACCGCGGCCGCGGCACCGCCGGGCAGCAGCCACTGCGAGATGAACGCCTCCGGGACGATCCCGATGGCCGCGAAGGTGTTGAACAGGAACGCGGAGAGCACGCCGCCGCCGAGCGCCATCAGCACCAGGTAGATGAACCACTCGCCGGTGAACCGGATGAAGTCCATGCGTCGTCGGGAGGAGCGCCAGTCGTCGGCGACATAGGCCAGGCCGACCACCAGCCACAGGGCGATGGGCAGGTGGATGCTGGTGACGACCACGGACTGCGAATCGTCCGCCAGGGGGTAGGCGTTGGCCGCCACGGCGCCGAGGACGAAGAGCGCCGCCAGTGCCGCGATGACCGTCCGTCCGGCTCCCCGGCGCCAGGCCAGGTACGCCGCCAGCCAGGGCAGCGCGAACAGTGTGAAGTTCCGGGCGTAGAACGAGCCGTCGTCGGCGAAGCTCAGCCCGAACAGCGCCGGCACCTTGACGGACACCACCGCACCCGCCGCACAGCCGAGCATGACCCACAGGTCCCGGGCCGAGCGCGTGCCACCGACCGGGCTGCCGGAGTCGCCGGTCAGCACCAACTGCTTCCATAACCGTTCGGAGTGTTCCCGGGCGAACTCGCGGGAGAGGTCGTCGAGGCTGCCCATTCGTTTCACCGCCACCAGGAACGCCTCGTCCGGGCTCAGGCCGGCGGCGACGAGCTCGTCGACGGAGCCGCGAAGGTGGTCTTCCAGTTCGTCGGCGTCCACCGCTTGCAGCTCCCGGCGGCGCAGCACGTACTGGCGCCACTGCTCGAACTGCGCTTCCAACTCCTGCGGCCCCTCGTGCGCCGTCATGCCAGGCCCTCCAACGGGTGCACCGTCAGCGGCGCGCGGTCGTGCCAGATCTCCTTGAGCGCGCCCACCACGGTGTCCCACTGCCGGCGC
This sequence comes from Micromonospora saelicesensis, assembly GCF_900091575.1. Lineage (GTDB taxonomy): Bacteria > Actinomycetota > Actinomycetes > Mycobacteriales > Micromonosporaceae > Micromonospora > Micromonospora saelicesensis. The sequence continues at coordinate 957,436 of NZ_FMCR01000003.1, read as the reverse complement.
TGCTCGGCCAGCTCGGCCAGACCCCGGTCGGTGATGCGGTAGTACTTGCGCTTCCGCTCGCCGGCGACCGCCTGCCAGCTCGACTCCAGGTGACCGAGGCGCTCGAGCCGGTGCAGCAACGGGTAGAGCAGCCCTTCGGTCCAGTCCAGCTCACCCCCGGACAGCTCGTTGATCCGCCGGAGGATGGCGTAGCCGTAGCTCTCACCCTCCGCCAGGATGCCGAGCACCATCGGCGTCGCCGAGGCGGCGACCAGATCCTTGGCGACCTTCATGAAACCCCCCACTTCCAAACCTAGAGGTACGATGCATAGTACTGCTAGGTATGGCTCCCGGCGCAACGTGCCGGGACGAGAGGACCGAATCGCCGTTCCGGGCAGCTGTGGTGCCGCGAACGGCATGGTCCGGGTTAGCCTTGGCGCATATGGCTACCTTTCGCAGCGCCTCAGTGCTCCTTTCCTCAGACGGCACCAGGACCCCCGGCACCGCCGCGCTCTTCGCCGAGCCGGCCCGTAGGGGCGGGATTCCGCCCTGGGCAGGCGACTTCCGACCCGCCAACAGCGCCGGCAACGGCCCCAAGAACGCGGTCGGAAAGACCTTCACCCTGGAGCTGCCCGACGGCAGCACCGGCAAGGTCGTCGTCCAGGGCCTCAAGAGCGGCAAGGGCGGCGTCGTGCTGGCGCTGATGGGCGAGGACGCCCCACCCTTCTGACCAGTCGCCCCGGCCTCGTTGTCCGGGTGCCCAGGGTTGCCCCTTCCCGGGTCGACCCAGGGCACCCGGCCAACCGCGCCAGTCGCCCCCGAAAAATCGCTGGGATGTCGATGGTCGTGTCGCGACAATGGCCGTTGTGCCGGAGGTCGAAGTCGTCGTCGCCCACCAGGAACGGGCGACAGTGCGCGTCGGCGACGTGTTCCTGAAGATCGACACTGATCCGGGGCGCACCGACGTCGAGGTCGAGGCGATGACGCTGGCACCGGTCCCGACCCCCGAGGTTCTCTGGCGCAAGCCTCCCGTACTCGCGCTCGCCGCCCTTCCCGGAACGGCGCTTGGTCGCCTCGGCGAGCCGTCGACCGCGTCGCCGGCGGCGTGGGCCGCGGCGGGTGCCGCCACTCGAAAGCTGCACGACGCGCCGCTACCGCCATGGGTCAGCCGCAGCCGCGACGAGTTGACATCGCAGCTCGACGCCGAGTGCGAGTGGCTCGTCGCCAACGGCGTCCTCCCCACCGACCTGGTCACGCGCAACCGCCAGGTCGCCGAGGCGGCGCTCCGCCCGTGGGCCCCGGTATTCACGCACGGCGATCTACAGATCAGCCACGTGTTCGTCGACGGTGACCAGATAACCGGCGTGCTCGACTGGTCCGAGGCGTGCCAGGGCGACGCCCTCTTCGACCTCGCCACCTTGACGCTCGGCCACGAGGAACACCTCGGCGACGTCCTCGCCGGTTACCGCGCCGACGTCGACCTCGACGTGATCCGCGCGTGGTGGTCATTGCGAAGCCTGTTGGCGATCCGCTGGCTCGTCGAGCACGGCTTCGACCCGTGGGCACCCGGTTGCGAGGTCGACGTGCTGAGATCGTCGACGTGCTGAGCTCCCGGCTGTGACCAGCGTCAGTCCAGGGTGACCACCCAGCGAGCGCCCTCGCCCCGGGCCAGCCGGTCGAACGCCGCGGGCGCCTCGTCCAACGGAACCGTCCCGCTGACCAGCACACCCAGATCCAGTGCGCTGTCGGCGAGCTCGGCAGCCAGCACCGGCACCTCCCGGTCCGGATCGGACGAGCCGTACACCGAGGAGCGCAGCGTGCGCGCGGAGTGGAAGATGTCCAGCGCGCCCAGGCTGACCATGTCGTCCTTGGCGCCCATGCCGACCACTGTCACCGCTCCCCCGCGCCGGGTCAGCCGCCATGCGGCGCGGATGGTGGCGGCCCGACCGACGCACTCGAAGGCGTGGTCGACGCCCCGGCTCTCGGTGCGCGCCCGTACCTCCTTGGAAAGCCGGTCGTCGGAGAGCAGGAAGTCGGTCGCCCCGGCGGCCAGCGCCAGGTCCCGTTTCGCCTCGGCGACGTCGATGGCCAGGATCGTCGTGGCACCGGCTCGGCGGGCCGCGCTGAGCACGGCGAGCCCGACCCCACCGAGCCCGACGACAGCGACCGACTCGCCGGGTGCCACCCGGGCGGTGTTCCGGACCGCGCCGACGCCGGTGAGCACCGCACAGCCGAGCAGTGCGGCCTGCGCGGGCGGCAGCCCGGCGGGGATCGGGATGACGGCACGCTCGGGTACCACCACCGCCTCGGCGAGCGCGCCGAGGCCGAGGGTCAGGTGCAGCGGGACCCCGTCGTCGGTCTCGCCGCGAGGCACGGTCGGGGCTGTGGTGTCGGCGCAGAGCCACGGCTCGCCGCGCCGACACCACCAGCAGGCCCGGCAGGCCGGTGCCCAGTTGAGCACGACCGGTGTGCCGACGGTCAGCTGACTGCCCGGCCCGACCTCGGCCACCACGCCGGTCGCCTCGTGCCCGAGCACCAGCGGGAACCTCGCGGCGAGCGTCCCGTTGACCATGGACAGGTCGGAGTGGCAGACACCGGCCGCCCGGATCGTCACCCGCACCTCGCCGGGGCCGGGCGCGGGCAGGCGTACCCGCTCGACCCGCAGCTCGGCGCCGGACCCGCGCGCGACCAGCGCGCGAACAATGACCGGCGCGGACGCCGGCTCGGTGCCGCCGCCCGGCGCGGCCGGGGACAGTTCGGTGCCGCCTGTGGGCGCGGTCGGGGACAGTTCGGTGCCGCCTGTGGGCGCGGTCGGGGACAGTTCAGGGTCGGTCATCGCTGGATCGCCTTCAGCTCGCAGAACTCGGCCAGCCCGTGCACGCCCAACTCCCGGCCCAGGCCGGACTGCTTGTAGCCGCCGAACGGGGCGAGCGGGTTGAACGGCGCACCGTTGATGTCGACCGCGCCGGTGCGCAGCCGCCGGGCCACGGCGAGCGCCGCGTCGGTGTCGGCGGACCAGACCGCGCCGGCCAGCCCGTACTTCGAGTTGTTGGCGATGGCGACCGCCTCGTCGGTGTCGGCGAACGGGATGACGGCGAGCACCGGGCCGAAGACCTCCTCCTGGGCGAGCGCGCTGTCGGGGTGCACGTCGGCGAAGACGGTCGGGGCGATGAAGTGCCCCCGGGTCGGCACCGGGGCGTCGGGCCCGCCGGCGACCAGCCGGGCGCCGTCGGCGAGGGCCCGGTCGATGTGGCCACGTACCCGCTCGGCCTGGGCGGCGGAGACCAGCGGGCCGAGCCGGGTCGCCGGGTCGAACGGGTCGCCGAGTCGGTAGCCGGCCACCGCCGTGGCGATCAGGTCGAGGGCTTCGTCGTACCGGTCGCGGTGCACCAGCATCCGGGTCCAGGCGGTACAGGTCTGCCCGGAGTTGAGCAGGGTGTTGCCGACGCCCACCTTGACGGCGGTGGCCAGGTCGGCGTCGGGGAGGATCACGTTGGCGGACTTGCCGCCCAGCTCCAGCGCGACCCGGGCGATCCGGTCGGCGGCGAGCCGCATGATTCGCGCGCCGGTGGCGGTGGAGCCGGTGAAGGAGACCAGGTCGACGTCGGGGTGCCCGGCGAGCGCCTCACCGACCACCGGCCCGGTGCCGGGGACCAGGTTGAGCACGCCCGGCGGCAGGCCGGCTTCGGTGACCGCGTCGAAGAGCAGGTACGCGGTCAACGGGGTCAGCTCGCTGGGTTTGAGCACCACAGTGCAGCCGGCGGCCAGGGCGGGTGCGAGCTTCGCCATCACCTGGTGCAGTGGGTAGTTCCACGGGGTGATCGCGCCGACCACGCCGATCGGCTCGCGGACGACCAGGGAGTTGCCGATGCTCTCCTCGACCGGCGAGCGGGCGGCGAGCGCGACGTGGTCGCGCAGCACGGTCAGTGGGAGCCCGACCTGCACCCGGGTGGCGAGCTTGAGCGGCGAGCCCAGCTCCACGGCGATGGTGCGGGCGAGGTCGTCGGCGCGGGCGGTGAGCGCCGCGTGCAGCCGGTCGAGGTGGGCGGAGCGCTCGGCGGGGGTGGCGGCCGACCAGCCGGGAAACGCGGCCCGGGCCGCGGCCACGGCGCGATCCACGTCGGCAGCGGTGCCGGCCGGCACCTGCCCGATCAGTTCTCCGGTGCTCGGGTTCTCCACGTCGATGAGACCGGCGTCGGCGGGAGGCGTCCACTGCCCGCCGACGTGCAGGTGGCGCCGGAGGCGCAGGGAGTCGGGCAACAGCGACGGCGGGGCGGCGAGGTCCATGTCGTCCCTTCGAGGGTGGGCGATGGGCGATGGCGACGGGCGGTGAAACTAGCGCTGGGAGTTTGGACGCTACCCGTTGGGCCGGGCGGACTCCACCGTGTCGACGGTGCGGGTGTACTCGGCGGCCAGACCGTGCAGCAGGGCGTCCAGGCCGAGGGCGAAGGCGCCCTCGTCCACGCTCTGCTGGTGTTCGGCGAGCCGGTGGGCCTGGCGCAGGTGCGGGTAGTGCGCCGCGTACAGCTCCGGGTCCTCGACGAAACCGCGGGCGAACGAACCGAGCGCCGACCCGGCCACGAAGTAACGCAGCGCCGCGCCGATGTGGGTGGCACGGGCCGGCGGCCAACCGGCCCGGACCAGCCCGCCGTAGACCGCGTCGGCCATGGCGAGGGCGGCCGGTCGACGACCCGGCCCCTGCGCCAGGTACGGCACGATGTTCGGGTGGGCGGTGAGCGCCCGCCGGTACGACCACGCCCAGTCCCGCAGCGCGGTGAGCCAGTCCCGGCTGGCGAAGCCGCTGGTGTCGACGGCAACGGTGACCGTGTCGGCGACCGCGTCGAGGATCTCGTCCTTGGTGGCGAAGTGGTTGTAGAGCGAGGGGCCCTGCACGCCGAGCGCGGCGGCGAGTCGGCGGGTGGAGAGCGCGCCGAGCCCGTCGGCGTCGATCAGCGCGAGCGCCGTCTCGACGATCCGGTCGCGGGTGAGCAGAGGCCGTCGAGGTCGGGGCACGTCAGAACTCCTCGGTCTGCGGTGTCCCTCCCCGTGGGAACCACCTGTTCACGCACCCTATCGGGGACCGCCTGCGGGCAGGCGTCACCACGTCGGCCGGAGAAGGGGTCTGGACGAATGAAAACTTACACCGCTAGTTTATGAGGGACCGCTACGACCCGTGGCGGCGCACCACCACGCCGACCGAGGGGGAACCGTGGACTTCGCACTGTCCGACGAGGAACGCGCCGTCCGGGACACCGTGCGCGCGTTCATCACCCGCGAGGTGATGCCCCTGGAAGCGGAGGTGCTCCGCCGGGAACGGGCGCACCAGCCGGGCCTCGACCACTCCGAGGTGCGCGAACTGCAACTCAAGGCGCGCAAGTTCGGCTTCTGGGGCCTGGCCACCCCGGAGGAGTACGGCGGGATGAACCTGCCGGCCGTACTCCAGTCGTTGATCTGGACCGAGCTGGGCCGCACGTTCGTGCCGTTCCGCTTCGGCGGCGAGGCGGACAACATCCTGTTCCACGCCACCGAGGAGCAGAAGCGGGAGTTCCTCATCCCGACCATCGAGGGCGAGCGACGCTCCTGCTTCGCCATCACCGAACCGGGCGCGGGGTCCGACGCGGCCAACATCCGGCTGTCGGCCCGCCGCGACGGCGACGACTGGATCCTCGACGGCGAGAAGACCTTCATCACCGGCGGTCACGACGCCGACTTCGCCATCGTGGTCGCGGTGACCGACCGGGAGAAGGGCGCCCGCAAGGGCGGTGCCACCGCCTTCCTGGTGGACCGGTCGATGGGCTGGCGCTCGGAGTTCATCCAGACGATGGGCGAGGGCGGGCCCGCGTCACTCATCTTCGACGGCGTACGCGTGCCGCACCGCAACATCCTCGGTGAGATCGGGCAGGGCTTCACGCTCGGCATGGAGTGGATCGGCAAGGGGCGCTACACCATCCCATCGCACGCCATCGGCATCGCCGAGCGGGTGTTGCAGATGGCCATCGACTACGCCAACACCCGGGAGACCTTCGGCACGAAGATCGGCACCAACCAGGCCATCCAGTGGATGATCGCCGACTCCGAGACGGAGCTGGAGGCGGCCCGCTGGCTGGTGCTGCGCTCGGCGTGGACGGTCGACGCCGGCCTGGATCCCCGGCACGCCTCGTCGATGGGCAAGCTCTACGGCGCCGGCATGGTCAACCGGGTGGTCGACCGGGTGCTCCAGATCCACGGCGGCATGGGCTACACCCGAGAGCTGCCGATCGAACGCTGGTACCGGCAGGTCCGGCTCTACCGGATCTTCGAGGGCACCGACGAGATGCAGCGGCTGATCATCTCGCGGGACCTGCTGCGCGGGTACACGAAGATCGGTGGTCACCTGGCCTGAGCCCAAGTGTCCGTCTCCTGACTGACCTGCAACAGAGCGGCGTGGCCAGACGTGTATTCGCGTACCACCCGCCCGATCAGTCAGAGGGGGATACGCATGTTCCTACGAATCAGAGCAGCCACGATGGCGATGGCCGTCGCCACCGCCGGCGCTGCCGTCATCGTGGCCGCGCCCGCGTCCGCGAGCGTCAGCCAGGGGTACGTCGCGGGCTCCGGCACCTGGACCGACGACTGGAACGACGAGGGCCCCATCTCCGCGTCGACCCGGTCGTACAACAACGTCGTCGCCATGTGGCAGAAGATCCTGGTAGCCGACGGCTACCTCGCCGCCTCCGGCGTCGACTGCAGGTTCGGTGCGGTCACGACGGCCGCCACCAAACGGTGGCAGAGCGACCGGGGCCTGGTGAGCGACGGCGTCGTCGGCCCCAGGACCCTCGCGAGGGCAGCGACCCGCCTCAGCACGTACGAAGGCGACAACTGGTTCTACTACGACGGGCTCGGCAGCAACTTCATCTACTTCGGCCGCCTCCCGGACGGCAGGTGGGACATGAGCCTCGGGCCCGATCTGGAGTGGAAGCCTCTCGCGTACACGAGTGCGACCTTCAGCATCTGCTCCTGACCGACCGGCCGGCCGTGCCCCGCAACGGGCGCGGCCGGCCTATCCGGTCAACGCCGTCAACGCGGCGTCCACGTCGGCCTCGGTGGAGTAGATGTGGAACGAGGCCCGGACCCGTCCGGCGCGCACCGCCGCCCGGATGCCGGCCGCCGCGAGGCGCTGCTCCGCGTCCGGCACGTCCACGCTGACGATGGCGCTCTCCCCCGGTGCCCGACCCAGACCGGTCAGGAACCGGTTGGCCAGCGCCACGTTGTGCGCCCCGATCGCCGGCACGCCGATCTCGGCGACCACCTCCAGGGCGGGCGCCGCACCGACCCAGCTGAACCAGGCCGGTGAGATGTCGAACCGGCGGGCGTCGTCGGCCAGCCGTAGCGGCGGGCCGTAGTAGGAGGCGTGCGGGTCGCGGCCCGCGTACCAGCCGGCCGCGTCGGGGCGCAGCCGCTCACGCAACCCGGGGGCCAGATAGGCGTACGCGGTCCCGCGCGGATTCATCAGCCACTTGTAGCCGCCCACCGCCACCGCGTCGGCCCGGCTGCCGTCGAACGGCAGCCAGCCGCACGCCTGGGTCGCGTCCACCGCCACCAGCGCGTCGTGGGCGCGGGCCGCGGCCACGATCTCGTCGTACGCGGCGACCGCCCCGTCGGCCGACTGCACCAGGCTGAACGCCACCAGGTCGGTATCGGCGTCGATGGCGTCGACCAGAGACCCCAGCGGCACCGTGCGGACCTTGACGCCACGCTCCTCCTGAACCAGCCAGGGGAAGAGGTTCGAGGTGAACTCGACCTCGGGGACCACCACCGTGGCACCGGCCGGCAGCGCCGCCGCGACCGGCGCGAGCAGCTGGGACACCGCCGCGCCGACCGCCACGTCACCGACCGGCACCCCGATGAGGTCGGCGAAGGTGACGCGAGCCCGGTGCGTCGACTCGCCCCAGCCCTCCCACGATGTACGACCAACCCGCCAGGCCGCGAGAGCCTCCTGCAACGCCGCCCACGCCGGTTCCGGCGGCAACCCGTAGCTGGCGGTGTTCAACCAGCCGGGCTCCGGCTGCCACAGCTTCTGCGCCTGCTCGATCTCCATGCCGTCGACGCTAGGCCGAGCGACGCGCGACGGGGACTGCCAATCGGCGATCGGCGGCCTGTCAGATGCGGACGAAGTCCTGACCGAGCAACGACCGCAGCCTGGTCAGCGCGCGGGCGTTCTGCATCTTGACCACCGACACGGAGACGTCGAGGGTGCTGGCGACCGCCTCGACGCTCTGATCCTCCCAGTGCCGGAGCACCACGATGGCCTGGTCGCGGATCGGCAGGGCGGCCAACGCCTGGAGCAGGGCGATGTGCAGCTCCGTGGTGTCGTCGGGCCGTTGCGGCGACCCCTCCGGCAGCTCGGCGAGCACGACCTCGGCGGCGCTGTGCCGCTTGTTCTGGTCGAAGACGGCGTTCATGAGGACCCGGCGGCTGTACGCCTCGAGGTTCGCGGTGTGCCGGATCCGGCCCCAGTTCGCGTACATCTTCGCGAAGGTCGTCTGGGTCAGGTCCTGGGCGAGGTGCCAGTCGCGACACATCAGGTAGGCGGTACGCCGCAACCTCGGTGCGGCGGTCTCGACGAAGGCCGTGAACTCCGCCTGCTGGGCGGTCTGCTCACGCCGTCGAGCCGCGCCCCAGCGGGCAGCCGCCATCAGTCGACCGCCGACGCGCTCGTGCCGGCCGGGCAGTCGATGCCGATGATCTCGTCGACCCCGGACAGGCGTTTGGCCCGCTCAGCCAGCTCCGCGTACTGGGTCCGCACCACGAGCGTGATCCGGAACGACTCCGGCAGTTGGCTGGGCACTATGTGGTCAACGAGTTCGGGTGTGTCCGCGTACACCTTCTTGAGCTTCTCCAGCGCTTCTTCGCGGCTCTGGAACACCACGGTCCCGACCGCCGGGTCCGCGTCCAGCCCGTGCTTGATCACAGCGCGCTGCTGATCGGTGATCTCGGGAGCGAGGTAGACCGCGGCGTCGGTCGCGGTCTCGTCGGCGGGGGCCTGGCACGCCCTGTTCACGAGCGTGCCGAACGCCGCCGGCACCGTTGGTGGCGGCGCCGACCGTTGCGGCGGTGTCGCCACGTTCACCGCCCCCACCGCCGCGACGGCGATCACGGCGGCGACGCCTGTCGCCACCAGCCGTTGTCGGCGTCGACGCAGGCCGTTGCCGGCGGCCACCGCGTCATCGACCAGGTCGACAAGGGGTAGGTCCGGCTCGTCGGCGATGGCACGGTCGAAGAGCACCCGCAGGTTCTGATCCATGTTTCCTCCCGTGGCCCCGGTGGGCTCTCACAGGTCATGACTGGTTGGGGCACCGGATCGGTCACATCGACGCCGGGCGGCACCGGCCTCACCGCTTCCGGCGGCGCCCGATCGACTCGTCGGCAGCGGGCAGTGGGATCCGGGCGAGACTGTCGGCGAGGCCGGCGAGCCACCGGTCGACCTCCACCAGGTGCCGGACCGATTGATGGTCGGCCTCGCCGAGGAGCGGACGGATCCGGTCCAGCTGGTCGACGCAGCTGGTCGAGACCGGCGCCCGGTCCGACCTCCGGCCGTGGGCGACCTCGTCGGCGAGGGCGTCGTACGCCGATCGCAGGCGCGCGGCGGAGTCCCGCAGCAGCGCCGCCGCCCCGGGCCAGCCGGCGAGGCAGCCGGGCGGGTTGCGGCGTAGCAGCGACTCCGCGCCGGGCACGACGTGGTGCCCGGCGCTCAGCACGGCGTCCCAGTTCACCTGTTGGAGGTGCGGATCGTGCCGCTCCGAGTGGTACTGACAGTACGACGAGTCGATCAGGATCATCCGGCGACGGACCCGGCCGAGGACACCTGCCGGTGGCGGAGCATCGCCGAGCATCGACTGGACCGTCTGTTCGACAGCGTCCGCGCTGGCCGCCAGGTACCGGGTGGCGTTGTGCCGCAGGTCGTGGCCCGCGCCGCGCGGCCAGATCGCCACCCCGGCGAGCACGCCGATCACCGCGCCGAGCAGCACGTCGACGAGGCGGGCCTCGGCGAGCCGCCACCCTTCCGGGCTGAGCTGGGCGAAGACGACAGTCAGCAGCACTGTGAACAGCGCCTGCTGCCACACCGGACCGAGCAGGCGGCCGACGCCGAAGGCCAGCAGCAGGGTGACCGGCAGGACGACGGCGTACACGAGCGGATCGTCGACGACGAGCATCACCCCGCCGCTGACGACCGCACCGATGATCGTGCCCAGCACGGCCGGCCGCAGGGCGGTGCGGGTGTCGGCGGCCGACGTGCGCAGGACCGTGAGGGTGGCCAGCAGCACCCAGAAGCCGTGGGTCAGCTGCAACACCCCGGCGGCCACCCGGGCGATGGCCAGCGCCACGGCCAGCCGCAGCGAGCTGTGCAGGTGGACCGAGCGCGGCGCCAGGTGGGCGCGGAACTGCCACCAGTACAGCGTCCACGGGCTGCGCTGGGCGTACTCGAACAGCGCCGAGGAGGCGTCGTCGCCGCCGAGCCCCGCCCCGGTAGCCACCCGGGAACCGACGACGAAGACCCGCACCTGGTCCGCGAGGGCCAGCGCGGTCGCGTCCCGGCACAACCGGGGTACGTCCGGCGCGTCGCGGACCTGGCCGTCTCCCACCGGGTACGCCGCCTCAGCTCGTCCGACCGCCACATCCAGGTCGGCCGGGGCCACCGCCGGGGCACCCGGCGACAGGCTCCGGCCGACCGCGCGGGTGGTGTCCGCGCACGAGCGCAGCAGACGCGCCGCCGCCAGGTCCGGAATCGGCTCCGGCGGGGCGTCCGCCGCCAACCGGTCCGCCTCGCCGAGCACCTCCCGTAACGCGGCCGCGCAGATCCGCAACGCCCGATCCTGAGCGCCCGCCGCGGTGGGCGCCCACGCCGGAGGGCTTCGGTTCAGTTCGATCGCCGCCACCACATCGTGCGCCCGCTCGCGCCGCGCGTCCGGGTCACCCGCAGCGGCGTGCGGGTCAGTCAACTTCTCGGCGGTGGCGTCGAGGAAGGCGGCGACGCCGTCCGCCGCCTCGGCGAGGCGCTGCCGGTAGGAAACCGGCACCGGGTCGGGCCAGACGAACACCTCGGCCACGGCGAGCAGGACGACGGCGAGGGTCACCCCACCGAGTCGCTCCGGCAGGGTGCCCGGCTGGTACGGCGGGAACGACGCCAGGATGTAGAAGAGCTGGAACGCGCTCGCCAAACCCACCAGACGCGGGTTGCCGACCCCGGCGAACGCCACCACGAACCCGACGACCAGCATGCCACCGGCGGCCGCCCAGGTGCTCCACGCCAACAGCGAGCCCGCCGCGATCAGCGCCCACACCACCGGCAGCGACAGCACGAGGATCCGCGCCCGTTGCGGCGCCGGCCCAGGTAGCTGCGCGAACGACCCGGCGGCGATCGTGCCGAACAACCCGTACGTGGCGAGCGTCGAGCTGCCCACGCCGTACCGGCAGCCGTAGAAGACGACGGACGCGACGAGCGTCAGCCGGGCCGCGCGTCGCAGGATGGCGTCACCCGGGTCACGGCGGCGAAGCCGGCCAAGGAGGCTGGTTCCGAGCACGACCGCTCCCCCGGTTCGTCGCAGCACCCCTCCCCGGCCCACCATTCTCCACAGCGCCCCGCGGTGGGCGGCGGCTTTGGCGACGAATCACCGCCGGGAGCCGCCGAGCAGGCCGAGCCGGAGGGCCCGGAAAAGGGTGCCGGGGCGGCTCAGGGCGGCCGGGTGGTCGAGCATGGTGGTGACCCGGCCCAGCCGGGCGTTGAGCACCGGGTCGGTCAGCGACGCCCGGAAGAGCAGGTCCCCGAACCACTTGGTGACCTTGTAGCCGGGCGGGTACGGCCCATCGACGTGCGGCAGCTCGATGTCGGCGGTGGTGGAGATCTGCCAGGCGGCGTCGACCACCACGCGGACCTGGTCGAAGTACGCGTGCGCGGGCTCGTCGTGTGGCTTCGGACCGGAGCGCAGGTACGTCGACAGGCAGGAGGCGTGCAGTGTCGCGGAGGTCATTCCCTGCCCGTACACCGGGTTGAAGGACGCGACCGCGTCGCCGGCGGCGACCAACCCGGCGGGCAGACGGTCGAGCTTGTGGAAGTCGCGGCGTCGGCTGTCCGCCTGGTGGTACGTGACCACGCCGCCGAGCATCTCCCCGTGTTCGGCGATGTCACCGAACATCTGCGGGTAGTGCTCGCGGCAACGGGCGGTGAAGTCGGCGACGTCGCGGCTGGGCCGGTCCCCGTCGTAGCCGGCCACCAGCATGATCCAGCGGTCCCCCTCGACCGAGTTGATCCCACCGATCCGGGCGGTACGCCCCTTGCCCGCCATGGTGTGGAAGACCGCCACCCAGGCGTCGCTGACCGACTCGTCGCGCTTGAAGAGCGCCGTGGCGTAGTTCAGCTTGATCGGCATGCGGTGCAGCGGCGGGCGCGGCCACCCGTGCTCGGCCAGCCAGTCGCTCAACCGGCTGGACCGCCCCATCGCGTCGACCACCAGGTCCGCGGCTTCGACGATGGGCTCGGCGCCACCCTCGGGCACGTACCGGGCGCCGTTGACCCGCCGCTCGTCGAAGAGCAGACCCTCCGCCCGGCCGTACACCATGCGGATGTTGTCGATGGCGAGGGTGCGTCGGCGGACCAGCGCCTCCAGGAACGGACGCGTGGTGATCAGCGCCGGCCCGGTGCCGGTCGCCGCGGGCGGCAGACCCAACATGCCGTTCACGAAGACCTTCGCCGTGCTCGGATCGCTCGGTGGCGGCGGGGCGCCGAGCGCGAGCGCCTCGTCGGCGATGCCGGGAAACCAGCGCTCCAACTGGACCTGACCGGCGGGCAGCAGCGCGTGCACCTGACTGCCCTGGGGCACGCCCGGCCGTGGACCGGCGTCGACATCGGACGGATCCCGTTCGATGATCAGCACTTCCTCGGCGTGGTCGCTCAACACCCGGGCCGCCAGCAACCCGGCCATGCTGCCACCGAGCACCACCGCCCGTCGCATGACCACTCTGGTCTCGGCGGGCGCTTCGGCCGTCGCTATCTCGGCGAAGAGCCGGGACGGAGAGGGGGGCATGGGATCACTCCTCGAACGGTCGGGATACCTGGCATCCACGACCGTAACCATCGCGGCGTCCGCCGTCAGCGCTGAGTTGGACCGCCACTTGGAGCTGGCGCCCCGGATGCGGTGGTCAGACAGGCGGCGATCCCCCGCCGGCCAGGACCGCGCCGGGTCCGGCCACCAGCTATGAATGTCTGATGAGTGCCCATGCCGGTGCGACCCGGCCCCCGCGTGCCCCGGCCCTTCCGGATCCCGGGGCGGGCAGCCGAACCAGACCGGTCGCCTGGTGGGGCTTCCTGAGCCTGGTGGTGGCCCTGGCCGCGTGCACGCCGGCGGGTGACTCGCGCCAGCACGCCACCCCGCCGGCCAACGGCGCGGCGCCGTCGACGGACGCCAGTGGTGGCGGGCCGCCCTGCACGACATCGGTCGACACGCTGCCAGCACCGCCGGCGGGCTACCGGTTGGTGGGCGAAGACGTGGCGGTGCCCAACGCCCCCGTGATGTCGGCGGAAGATTCCGGGGAGGCCGATCCGGCGGCACGGCTGTTCGCCAAATGGGGGCTCGTCGTCCGCGCCGGCACGGTCGTCGACCTGCGGGTGGCACCGGGCTGGCAGGACAAGGCCCGGCTCGGCTGGGGCGGCACCGGCACGCCCGCGGCGACGGTCACCGTGCACGCGTGCGCGCCAGCGGGTGGGCAGGCTCAGTGGATGGCCTTCGTCGGTGGCACCTGGGTCGCGCAGGCCGCCTGCGTACCGCTCATCGTGACGTCGAACGGCCACACCGACCGCGTCAATCTCGGCATCGGCGTCCCCTGCGACAAGACCACCACGCCCTAGCCCCGCACGCCCACCCGCCCCACCCCAGCCCACCCCCCCAGCCCCGGTTGATCAAGAGCTTTGCGTCATCCATCCCGGTGTGTCGTGACGCAAGCCTCTTGATCAACGGGAGGGGACGGCGTCGCGGCGGCACTGCGCCGCCGCGACCCCGGGTCCACGCCTCGACTCAGGCCGGGGCTCCGGCCGGCGTGGCCTCCTTCTCGTCGGGGCGGGACGCCGCCTCGTCGTCGTCGTGCTCGTCGAGCATGGTGGCCTCGTCGAACGGGTCGTTGCCGCTCAGCACACCGGCCGCCCGCTCCCTGTCGAACTCGCCGGTCCAGGTTCCCACCAGGACGGTCGCCACCGCGTTGCCGGCAAAGTTGGTCAGCGCCCGAGCCTCCGACATGAACCGGTCGATGCCGACGATCAGCCCGACCCCGTCGACGAGGTCCGGCCGGTGCGACTGGAGGCCGCCGGCCAGCGTGGCCAGCCCGGCGCCGGTGACCCCGGCAGCGCCCTTCGACGCGATGATCATGAACAGCAGCAGCGAGATCTGCTCGCCGACGGCCAGCGGCTTGCCCAGCGCGTCGGCGATGAACAGCGACGCCATGGTCAGGTAGATCGCCGTACCGTCCAGGTTGAACGAGTAGCCGGTCGGCACCGTGATGCCGACGACCGGCTTGCTCACACCGAAGTGCTCCATCTTGGCGATCAGCCGCGGCAGCGCCGACTCCGACGACGAGGTCGACAGGATCAGCAGGAACTCCCGGCCCAGGTAACGCAGCAACGAGAAGATCGAGATCCGGGCCACGAACCACAGCAGCGCGCCCAGGAACACCAGCACGAAGATCAGACAGGTGGCGTAGAAGCCCACCATGATCTGGGCGAGGCTCTTGAGGGCGTCCACGCCGGTCGCGCCGACCACGGCGGCCATCGCGCCGAACGCCCCGATCGGCGCCAGCCACATGATCATGGCGAGGACCTTGAAGACGACCCGCTGGATGACGGTGATGGCGCTGAGCACCGGCTCACCGCGCCGGCCCATGGCCTGGACGGCGAAGCCGACCAGCAGGGCGACCAGCAGCGTCTGGAGCACCTTGCCCTCGGTGAGCGAGGAGAGCAGCGTCGTCGGGATGACCCCGAGCAGGAAGTCGGCCGTACCGGCGGCCTCGTCACCGGCTGCGGCCTTGCCGGAGCCGACGAGGTCCGGGCCGAGGTTCAGGCCCGAGCCGGGGTGGATGAGGTTGCCGACGACCAGGCCGATGGCGAGCGCGACGGTCGACATGGTCAGGAAGTAGCCGAGGGCCAGGCCGCCGACCTTGCCGACCTTCGCGGCCTGCCGGACGGAGCCGACGCCGAGCACGATGGTGCAGAAGATGACCGGGCTGATCATCATCTTGATCAGGTTGACGAAGCCGGTGCCGATCGGCTTGAGTTCCTTGCCGAAATCGGGGGCGACCAGGCCGACCACGATGCCGGCGACCACGGCCACGATGACGGCCAGATACAGGTAACGGGTACGGTCCCGGCGGACCGCCGGTGCCGGGGTGGTGGCGGATGCGGTGGTGTCCATGTCGACAATGTGAAGCGCGTCTCACCCGTTGACAGCCTTGCGGTCATTCTGTTCACCGCGATGGCAGAAACGGTGGCGCGACGAGGGAGGTGGTGGAGGTGGCCCGACGCCAGTGGAGCATCGCGGGACAACTCTTCGCCCTCCAGGCGATGGTGGTGACGCTGCTCGTGCTGGCCGGCGCGGCGGGCGCCGTCTGGCTGGCCCGCAGCGACTCCCGCCAGGCCGCGCAGGAGGAGGTGCTCGCGGTGGCGCAGACCGTGGCCGGTTCCCCCGACGTCCGGGCGGCCCTCACGACCGCCGACCCCGCCAGGGTCCTCCAGCCGTACGCCGAGTCGACCCGGAAGGCCACGGGCACCGACTTCGTGGTGGTGATGGCCCCCGACCGCACCCGTTTCTCGCACCCGACCCAGGACCGGATCGGCGAGCCGTTCGTCGGTGAGATCAGGCCCGCTCTGGCGGGCCGCGCGTTCACCACCACCAACGTCGGGACGCTCGGCGAGTCGGTGCGCGCTGTCGTTCCGGTGTACGACGAGCAGCGACGCCTCGTCGGTCTGGTCTCGGTGGGCATCACCACCCGCGAGATCGACAAGAAGCTGCTCGGCCAGTTGCCGGTGCTGTTCGGTGTGGTCGCGCCGGCTCTGGCGCTCGCCGCGACGGGCTCCTGGCTGCTCAGCCGCCGGCTCCGTCGCCAGACGCACGGTCTGGGCCCGGCCCAGATGACCCGGATGTACGAGTACTACGACGCCGTTCTGCACTCGGTGCGCGAAGGTCTCATCGTGCTGACCACCGATCGTCGGGTGGCGCTGGTGAACGACGAGGGCCGCCGGCTGTTGGGGCTCGACGCGGACGCGCCGGTGATCGATCAGCCGGTGGCCGGGATCGACCTGCCACCCGCGGCGGCCGAACTGCTCGACTCCGGGCGCGACGCCCGCGACGAGCCGATCGTCGCCGGTGACCGGGTGCTCGTCGCCAACCAGCGGACCACCCGCTTCGAGGGCGCGGTGCTCGGCACCGTGCTGACCCTGCGCGACCAGACCGAGTTGCGCACCCTGGCCAGCGAGCTGGATTCGGTGCGGGCGTTGACCGAGGCGTTGCAGGCGCAGACCCACGAGTCGGCCAACCGGCTGCACACCGTACTGACCCTGGTGGAGCTGGGCCGCGCCGACGAGGCCGTCCGGCTCGGCACCCGGGACCTGGCCCTCGCCCAACAGCTGACCGACCGGGTGGTCGGCGCGGTGACCGAGCCGGCGTTGGCCGCGCTGCTGCTCGGCAAGTCCGCACAGGCCGGCGAACGCGGGGTGGATCTGGTCATCGAACCGGACTGCCGCCTCGACGACAGTCCGCTGCCGACCGGCGACCTGCTCACCGTCGTCGGCAACCTGGTCGACAACGCCCTGGAGGCGGTGGCCGGCACGCCGGCGCCGCGCCGGGTGCGGGTCTTCGTCGGCGCGACCGACGACGAACTGGTGGTCCGGGTAGCCGACAGCGGCCCAGGTCTGGCCCCGGAGCGGGTCGCCGACGCGTTCCGGCGCGGCTGGTCCACCAAGAGCACCGGCAGGGGTCTCGGCCTGGCGCTGGTCGGGCAGGTGGTACGCCGGCACGGCGGCAGCGCCGAGGTCTGTCGCTCCGACGACGGCGGCAGCCTGTTCACCGTCCGGCTGCCGGGCAGGGTCGAGCGGTCATGACCGCCATCCGGGTGCTGGTCGTCGAGGACGAGCCGCTGCTGGCCGAGGCGCACAGCGCGTACACCGAACGGGTTCCCGGTTTCGTCGTGGTCGGGGTGGCGCACACCGCGCGGGCGGCGATGGCGGCCCTGCGCGCCAACGACGGCGGCGACGTGGACCTCGTACTCCTTGATTTTCGGCTGCCCGACCTGCACGGCCTGGACGTGTGCCGGGCGCTGCGCGCGGCCGGCAGCAGCATCGACGTGCTCGCGGTGACGTCCGCGCGGGACCTGGCGGTGGTGCGCACCGCGGTGTCCCTCGGGGTGACCCACTACCTGCTCAAGCCGTTCACGTTCGCCGCGTTCCGCGACAAGCTGGAGCGGTACGCCGACTACCGCGCCCAGGCGCTCGCCGACGGCGAGGTCGCCGCCCAGCACGAGGTGGACCAGATGTTCGCCACCCTGCGCGGCACCGCCGGGCACAGCCTGCCCAAGGGGCTCGACGCACAGACCCTCGATCGGGTGCGCGCCGCGCTCACCGACGGCACCCGCGCAGAGGTCGGGCTGTCCGCGACCGAGGTGAGCGCGGCGACCGGCATCTCCCGGGTGACCGCCCGCCGCTACCTGGAGTACCTGGTGACGGTCGACCGGGCCGCCCGAACCCCCCGCTACGGCACCCCCGGCCGCCCCGAGGTCGAGTACCGACCGAGGTGACCACACCGTCGCTCCGGGCCGGGTCTGTTTGTCTTTTGAGCGCCATACCTCTGAGTCATAAATATGACTCAGAGGTATGGCCATGCGAGGCGGAAAGGCTAGCCGTGACATCGAGCAACGCCGGACGAAAGCGCAAATGGTCAACGGTTGAGCATGTGCCAGCCGAGAAGTTGGCCCGCCGCCAGGGCATTCAGCCAGTCGTCTCCGTGGACGACCTGGCCGCATGAGCCTGGCCGAGCAGATCAGGCGATCTGACGGAGGTCGTCGCCGTAGTCGAAGATGATCCGCATCCGGGCGCCGAGCGCTCGTGCGTATCGGCTCAGCGTCGCGACCTCGTTGGCCTCCAGGTCACCGTTCTCGATCTGGCTGACCCGGCCGGGCGTGACACCCATCAGTTCGGCCACCTGCCGCTGGGTCAGGCCCAACCGCTTCCGCTCTTCGGCAAGGTGGAACGCGCTGATCCACGCCTCGGTACGAGCACGCTCTGTGTCGAGCGCTTCATCGTCCCCGTCATGCAGCTCAGCCCGGATGTCGTTCCAGTCATGGAAGTCGCCCATCAGCCCTCCCTCCGTTTCCTCTCGAAGGCAAGCCAGCCCTCGTACGCAATCTCAGCCGCTGGAATCGCCTTGTCGTACCACCGACTCCAATCCCCTGCCTTATTGCCAGCCACCAGCAGCACGGCCTGGGACCACGGATCGAAGACGAACAGCACGCGAACGGCGACGTCCCTTCCGGATCTCGGTCGAAGCTCTTTGAGGTTGCTGATGGTCGAACCCCTGAGGGTGTCGACCAGCGGACGCCCCAGGCCCGGACCGGTGTCCGCAAGCATGTCGATCGCTACGTTGACGGACCGGTACGTCGCCGGGTCGGTTTCTCGCAGGGACCGCAACCAGTCGCGGACACCCGTTGTCGTCTTGATCGCCCAGCGACGTGGCGGCTCATGAGACTGGACCCACTATAGCCTGGCCTATACACCGAGCGCTGCGCCCTATTGCGGTGGCAAGGCGGAGATCCGTTGTTAGACTTGCCGCGTTGGGTTAGCGGTACGACCAGGGAGACCAGACATGGCGGGTGACGACGACATCTCCGGGTGAGACCGGATGTGTTCGGCCATCGGTTCGGCGCGCGTAGGCGCAGCCGCCGAGGCCATGCCGTCGTTCCACCGGTTCCCGTTGTCGTCGGGCGGCTGAGGCGCGCCCACCCCACCCTTTGAGGTCACTCGCATGTCTGATGCGTTCATTGTCTGCTCGAACCTGTCCTTCTCCTGGCCGGACGACACCCCGGTCTTCTCGGAGCTGTCCTTCACCGTTCCCGGCGGTCGCACCGGCCTGGTCGCGCCCAACGGCGCCGGCAAGAGCACCCTGCTGCGGCTGATCGCCGGGGAGCTGCGGCCCAGCGGCGGCAGCGTCACCGTCGACGGTGTGCTCGGCTACCTCCCGCAGACGCTGCCGCTGGTCGGCGACCTGAGCGTGGCGCAGGTTCTGGGCGTGGCCGAGCGGATCGCAGCGCTGCACGCCATCGAGGCCGGCGACGCCAGCGAGGAGCACTTCGCCACCATCGGCGACGACTGGGACATCGAGGAGCGCACCCGCTCGGAGCTGGACCGGCTCGGCCTCGGCGAGCTGTCGCTCGACCGCCGGCTGCACACCCTCAGCGGCGGTCAGGTGGTCTCCCTCGGCCTGGCGGCGCAACTGCTGCGCCGCCCGGACGTGCTGCTGCTCGACGAACCGACCAACAACCTGGACCTGGAGGCCCGGCACAAGCTCTACGACGTCCTCACCGAGTGGTCCGGGTGCCTGCTGCTGGTCAGCCACGACCGGGAACTGCTGGACCGGATGGACCGCATCGCCGAGCTGGACCAGGGCGAGATCCGCTGGTACGGGGGCAACTTCACCGCGTACACCGAGGCGGTGCAGGCGGCGCGGGAGGTGGCCGAGAGCAACCTGCGCAACGCCGAGCAGGAGGTCAAGCGGGAGAAGCGGGAGATGCAGCAGGCCCGGGAACGGGCCGACCGGCGGGCCAGCAACGCCTCCAAGAACCTGAAGAACGCCGGCCTGGCCCGGATCGTCGCCGGTGGGCTCAAGCGCAGCGCGCAGGAGTCGGCGGGCAAGGCGCAGGAGACGCACTCGTCCCGGCTCGGTCAGGCCAAGGCCCGACTCGACGAGGCCGGCCGTGCGGTACGCGACGAGGACCGGATCGTCGTGGACCTGCCCGACACCACCGTCCCGGGCGGGCGCACGGTCTTCTCCGGCCACGGGATGCGGGCCCGCTTCGACGACCGGGAGCTGTTCGGCGGCGACGGCGCCGACCTGGTGATCCGGGGGCCGGAACGGATCGCCCTGACCGGGGCGAACGGCGTCGGCAAGTCGACCCTGCTGCGCCTGGTCAACGGTGACCTCGAACCGTCCGGCGGTGAGCTGAAGCGCGGCGAGGGGCGGATCGCGTACCTGTCACAGCGGCTGGACCTGCTGGACCTCGACCGCACGGTGGCGGAGAACTTCGCCGCGTACGCGCCGAGCCTGCCGGACGCCAAGCGGATGAACCTGCTCGCCCGGTTCCTGTTCCGGGGTGCCCGGGTGAACCTGCCCGTCGGGGTGCTCTCCGGCGGTGAACGGCTGCGCGCCACCCTCGCCTGTGTGCTCTGCGCCGAGCCGGCGCCGCAACTGCTGCTGCTCGACGAGCCGACCAACAACCTGGACCTGGTCAGCGTGGGTCAGTTGGAGAGCGCGCTGTCCGCGTACCAGGGGGCGTTCGTGGTGGTCAGCCACGACGAACGGTTCCTCGCCGAGATCGGCGTGCAGCGTTGGTTGCGGTTGGCCGACGGCCAACTGCGCGAGATCAGCGCCCCCGAGCGGGTCTGAGCCAGGCGGTCCGGCCGGCGCACGCCGGCCGGACCGAGGCCGGCTCAGCTCACGTTGGCCGGGCCGAGGACGCTCTTCAGGTCACCCATCAGCGCGGTCGTCGCCGCCACCCGGAACGGGCCCAGCCGCAGGGTGGTGGTGCGCCCGCCGTTCTGGAGTTTGACGTGCACCTCGGTGTCGCCGGGGTGCAGCACCAGGGTCTCCTTGAGTTTCTCCACAAGCGGTGGCGTGCAGCGGTGCACAGGGATGGTGAGGGTGACCGGCTTGTTGGTGGCGCTGGTGCTGACGTCCGGCATGGACATGTCCATCGCCATGATCCGTGGGGTGTCGTCGCGGCGGTCAACCCGACCCTTGACCACCACGATGGCGTCCTCGGCGATGTACTGCCCGATCACCTCGTAGGTGTTGGGGAAGAACAGCGTCTCCACCCCACCAGCCAGGTCCTCGAGGGTGGCCGACGCCCAGGCCCGGCCCTGCTTGGTGACCCGGCGCTGCACCCCGGAGAGGATGCCGGCGAGGGTGACGACCGCCCCGTCGGGCACCCCGCCCTCCTCGGCCAGGGAGGCGATTGTGGTGTCGGCTGCCGCGTTGAGGATGTGCTCCAGGCCGAACAGCGGGTGGTCGGAGACGTACAGGCCGAGCATCTCCCGCTCGAAGGCCAGCTTGTCGCGCTTGTCCCACTCGCTGTCGCCGATGGTCGGCATCACAGTGGTACTGCCGGTGTCCGCGTCACCGAAGCCGGCACCGAACAGGTCGTACTGGCCGACGGCCTCCTTGCGCTTGACGTCGGCGTACGCGTCGATCGCGTCGGCGTGCACAGCGAGCAGGCCCTTGCGGGGGTGGTCGAGGGAGTCGAAAGCACCCGCCTTGATCAGCGATTCAATGGTCTTCTTGTTGCAGACCACAGCGTCCACCTTGGACAGGAAGTCGTAGAAGTCGGTGTACTCGCCCTTCTCGTCCCGGCAGCGCATGATCGACGCGACCACGTTCGCCCCGACATTGCGAACCGCGGCGAGGCCGAAGCGGATGTCCTTGCCGACCGGGGTGAACGGCCCGGCCGAGGTGTTGACGTCCGGCGGCAGCACCTGGATGCGCATCCGGCGACACTCGGCCAGGTAGAGGGCCATCTTGTCCTTGTCGTCGCCGACGCTGGTCAGCAACCCGGCCATGTACTCGGCCGGATAGTGCGCCTTCAGGTACGCGGTCCAGTAGGAGACCAGGCCGTACGCGGCGGAGTGCGCCTTGTTGAAGGCGTACCCGGCGAACGGCACCAGGACGTCCCACACCGCCTGGATCGCCTCGTCGGAGTAGCCGCGCTCGCGGCAGCCGTCCCGGAACGGGATGAACTCCTTGTCGAGGATCTCCTTCTTCTTCTTACCCATGGCCCGGCGCAGCAGGTCCGCCTGACCGAGGGTGTAGCCGGCGAGGATCTGCGCGGCGCGCTGCACCTGCTCCTGGTAGACGATCAGACCGTGGGTGGGCGCCAGGATCTCCCGCAGCGGCTCCTCCAGCTCCGGGTGGATCGGCGTGATCTCCTGGAGGCCGTTCTTGCGCAACGCGTAGTTGGTGTGCGAGTCGACGCCCATCGGGCCGGGTCGGTACAGGGCCAGGACGGCGGAGATGTCCTCGAAGTTGTCCGGCTTCATCAACCGCAGCAGCGACCGCATCGGCCCACCGTCGAGCTGGAACACGCCCAGGGTGTCACCGCGGGCCAGCAGCTCGTACGCGGCCTTGTCGTCCAGCGGCAGGCCCAGCAGGTCGAGCTTCCGGCCGTGGTTCAGCTCGATGTTCTTGACCGCGTCGTCGATGATCGTCAGGTTGCGCAGGCCGAGGAAGTCCATCTTCAGCAGCCCGAGCGACTCGCAGGTCGGGTAGTCGAACTGCGTGATGATCGCCCCGTCGGCGTCGCGGCGCATCAACGGGATGTGCTCGATGATCGGCTCGGCGGACATGATGACGCCGGCGGCGTGCACACCGGTCTGCCGGATCAGCCCCTCGATGCCCTTGGCCGTGTCGATCACCTTGCGGACGTCCGGGTCGGAGTCGTACAGGCCGCGGATCTCGCCCGCCTCGGCGTAGCGGGGGTGCTTGTTGTCGAAGATGCCGGTGAGCGGGATGTCCTTGCCCATCACCGCCGGCGGCATGGCCTTGGTGATCCGGTCGCCGACCGCGTACGGGAAGCCGAGGACCCGGGCCGAGTCCTTGATCGCGGCCTTCGCCTTGATCGTGCCGAAGGTGGCGATCTGGGCGACCTTGTCGTCGCCCCACTTGTCGGTGACGTACTTGATCACCTCGCCGCGCCGACGCTCGTCGAAGTCGATGTCGACATCCGGCATCGAGATCCGCTCGGGGTTGAGGAACCGCTCGAAGATCAGGCCGTGCTGGATCGGGTCCAGGTCGGTGATGCCCAGCGCGTACGCGACGAGCGACCCGGCGGCCGAACCACGGCCCGGACCCACCGCGATGCCCTGGTTCTTCGCCCACTGGATGAAGTCGGCGACCACGAGGAAGTAGGACGGGAAGCCCATCTGGTTGATGACGCCCAGCTCGTACTCGGCCTGGACGACGTGCCCCTCGGGGATGCCGTTCGGATAACGGCGGGCCAGGCCGGCGAAGGTCTCCTTGCGGAACCAGGACTCCTCGGTCTCCCCCTCGGGCACCGGGAAGCGCGGCATCAGGTTGTGGAACTCGAACATGCCCTTCGGGTCGACCTTCTCGGCCACCAGCAGGGTGTTGCGGCAGCCCTGCTGCCACAGCTCGGACGAGTCCACCGCGCGCATCTGGTCGGCGCTCTTGATGAAGTAGCCGCCGCCCTCGAACCGGAACCGGTTGGGGTCGTCGATGTTGCTGCCGGTCTGCACGCAGAGCAGCACGTCGTGAGCGGTGGCCTGCGCCTCGTGGGTGTAGTGGGAGTCGTTCGTGACCACCGGCGGGATGTCCAGCTTGCGGGCGATCTCGGTGAGCCCCTCGCGGACCCGGCTCTCGATGGAGAGGCCGTGATCCATGATCTCCAGGAAGTAGTTGTCCTTGCCGAAGATGTCCTGGTAGCTGGCGGCGACCTTGAGGGCCTCGTCGAACTGGCCAAGCCGCAGTCGGGTCTGCACCGCACCGGACGGGCAACCGGTGGTGGCCATGATCCCCTCGGCGTGCTCGGCGATCAGCTCCATGTCCATCCGGGGCCACTTGACGTAGTGCCCCTCCATGGAGGCGCGCGAGTTGAGGGTGAACAGGTTCTTCAGGCCCTGCGCGTTCTTCGCCCACATGGTCTTGTGGGTGATCGCGCCGTTACCGGAGATGTCGTCGCTCTTCTGCTCCGGGCGGCCCCACTTGACCCGCGCCTTGTGATAGCGCGACTCCGGCGCCACGTACGCCTCGACGCCCAGGATCGGGGTGATCCCGGCGGCCATCGCCTGGTTGTAGAAGTCGTTCGCGCCGTGCATGTTGCCGTGGTCGGTGATCGCCACAGCGGGCATGCCCAGCCGCTTGGCCTCGGCGAACAGGTCCTTCAGTCGGGCCGCTCCGTCGAGCATCGAGTACTCGGTGTGCACGTGCAGATGCGCGAACGAATCAGCCATGCGTGGCGCCCCCCGGCGGTGTGGATCTTGTTGGTCGGAGCCGACCGGGACCTACCCTACCGAGGTGATCTCGGCGGCTCCACCGTCCGCGCCGAGGGTGGCCCTCGTCTCCTGATCCTCCCCGGGTGCGCCTAGTCTCGGAGGATGGCGAGGTACTACGACGTACACCCGGAGAACCCACAGCCCCGGGTCATCGGGCAGGTCGCCGACCTGATCCGCAGGGGTGGGCTGGTCGCCTACCCGACGGACTCCTGCTACGCGCTCGGCACCCAACTGGGCAACCAGGACGGGCTGGACCGGATCCGACAGATCCGACACCTCGATGATCGGCACCACTTCACGCTGGTCTGCCACGACTTCGCCCAGCTCGGCCAGTTCGTGCAGATCAGCAACTCGGTCTTTCGCCTGGTGAAGGCGTCCACCCCGGGCAGCTACACGTTCATCCTGCCGGCCACCCGAGAGGTGCCCCGCCGGATGCTGCACCCGAAGAAGCGGACCGTCGGCGTGCGGGTGCCCCGGCACACCGTCACCCAGGCGCTGCTGGCCGAGCTGGCCGAACCGCTGGTCTCCAGCACGCTGGTCCTGCCCGGCGACGAGGAGCCGATGACCCAGGGCTGGGAGATCAAGGAACGGCTCGACCACCAGCTCGACGCGGTGCTCGACGCCGGCGACTGCGGTAAGGAGCCGACGACCGTGATCGACCTGTCCGGGCCCGAGCCGGAGATCCTGCGCCGGGGCGCCGGGGACGTGTCCCGCTTCGAGTAGGGCGCCAGTTTCGCGTCGGGTGCCGGACGCTACGGTGCCGCCGCGGCGGCACCGGTCGTACGCTCAGGGATCGGCACCGGCGAGCATTGGACATCCGGCATGCCCGACGCGGACGACATCGACGCCCTGGCCCGGTCCGCCGCGCACGGCGACCCGGCCGCGCTGGACGCCCTGCTGGTCGCGGTGCGCCCGGAGGTGCTGCGACTGTGCGCCCGCTTCCTGCCCAGCCGGGAGGACGCCGAAGAGGCCTGCCAGGACACCTTGCTGGCGCTGGCCGGCGGCATCAGCCGGTTCGAGGGGCGCTCCTCGTTCCGCACCTGGCTGCACCGGCTGACCGCCAACCGGGCCCGCTCCACGTACCGCACGCTGCGCCGCCGCTGCCGGCTGGAGGCCGAGGGCGTACCGCTGCCCGACCAGGCCGACCCGCGACGGACCAGCGTGGTCGCGGGCACCCGCCTCGACCTGCTCGACGCCTTCGACGCGGTCCACCCCGACCTCGCCGAGGTGGTCGCCCTGCGCGACGTCCTCGGGCTGAGCTACCCGGAGATCGCCGCCCTGCTCGACGTGCCGTTGGGCACCGTGAAGTCCCGGTTGCACCTGGCCCGGCGGCAGGTCCGGCAACGGCTCGGCGCGGAATGAGGCCCGCGTCGTTGCGCCGGGTCGTCGTCGTCCTCGCGGCCACCGTGGCGGTCGCCGGCTGCGGCGGCGCCGACGCCGTCTCGCCCCTGCCCGTCCAACCGCCCGGGCCGACCCGTTCGACGCCGGCCCCCACCGCGATCCCCACGATCTCCGCGATCGCCGCGCCCACCGGGTCGCCGTTCCGACCGCCTCCGACCAGCGCGCGCCCGGCCGCGCCACCGCCCGCACCCACCAGAACAAGGGGTACGCCCCGAACGACTCCCCCACCGACCGAGCCGACGCCGGCCTGTCAGGGCGCGGTCCGCTACGACCTGCCGCTCGCCGAGACCGAGATCGAGCTGCTCACATCGCTCTGCTTCGCCACCGGTGCGGTGCTGCGCATCCAGGGCATCGGGCCGGGGCTGGTCACCGTGGACCGCCCGGAGCTGGTCTCCCAGCAGTACGAGGCGGGCGTGGTGGACATCCGCTTCGTCCGCCCCGGCACGGTCGCCGTGACGATCCCCAAGGAGGGCCGGGAGCACACCATCACCGTGGTGGTCCGCTAGGGCGGGTTCGGCCGCACCTACCGCAGGTGTACGCCGGCGAGCAGGGTGTCCAGGAAGTCGGGTCCGGCGTCCGCGGGTGGGGCGATCTGCACGTACACCAGGGCGGGTCGGCCGGGGTGCAGGGCGGCCGACTCGATGATCTGCGGCCGGCCCTGCTCGCAGCGGTACGCCACGACGGTCCACTCGACGCCGGCCTGCCGGGTGACCCGGGCCGGCGCGGGCGTGCAGTCGCCGTGCGTGCGCTCGGCCAGGAACCCGGCGGGCGTGGCACGGGCCGCCGTGCTGGCGGAGAGACCCACGAACGCTCCGGGCAGGCGAGGGTCGGCAGCCCAGCGGCGGGGTTGCGGCGACATCACCAGCGCCGGTTCGGGTTCGCCGTCGGCGCCGTACTGACCGGCCCAGGTGGCACCCGTGGCGGACCAGCCGGGCGGCAACGTCACGGTCAGTGACCCGGTCGTGTACGTGCCGCCGACCGGCCGCGCCGACCCGGCACCACCCGGCTCGGCGCCCACCACACCCACCGCGGCGAGGGCCACCACAGCGGCCCCGGCCCGTCGCAACCGGTACGGGCGGCGCGCCCCCGCCCGGGGTGACGGCTGTCGCCGCACGGGACCGGCCGCCGCAGCCGGCCGCCCCGACGGGCCGCTCGCGCGGATCAACGCTGCGTGCAGGGTCGCGGCGTCGGGGTAGCGCTCGGCCGGGCGGTGGGCGGTGGCCCGGGCGAGCACCGCCGCGACCGCCGGAGGCACGTCGTTCCGAAGTCGGATCTCCGGGGAGTGCCGAGGCGGATCGGGCCTGGTCGGGTTCGCGCTCGACGGGTCGGCGGCCAGCAGTCGGATGCCGAGCCGGCCGAGCCCGTACACGTCGGCGCGGGTGTCGACCACCGCGCCGGGATCGTCCTGCTCGGGGGCCATGTAGCCCGGGGTGCCGGCCCGGGCGGTCAGCCCGGAGGCGGCGGCGAGCGCCTTGGCGAGGCCGAGGTCGGCGATCAGCACCTGTTCCCCGCCGCCGGAGCCGGCGGAGCGGAACAGGATGTTGCCCGGGGTGAGATCGCGGTGCACGACGCCGTGGCGGTGCAGCACGGCGACCCCGGCGCAGACCTCACCGAGCAGCCGCAACGCCGTCGGTGCGGGGATCTCGCCAGCGGCCAGCCGGTCCCGCAGGCTGCCCCCGTCCGCCCAGGCCAGGACCGCGTACGGGCGGCCGTCGGGCAGCTCACCGACGGCGTGCACCCGGATCAGCCGCTCGTGCTCCAGCCGGCGCAGCAACCGGGCCTCGTCGAGGAAGCGTTCCCGCACCCGCAGGTCGTGGCTCCAGTTCTCCGCCAGCACCTTGATCGCCACGTGCGCGTCGAGCGCCCGGTCGTAGCCCAGCCAGACCATCGCGAACGAACCCACGCCGAGCAGTCGCTCGACGGCGTAGGGCCCGATCCGCAGTGGAGCTGTCACCCGCGTCACCCCCGGCCTGCACGGTCGGTCGGCGTTTCTCTGCACAGTAGACCCGGCCGGTCGGAATCCCGACGAACCGTTGGCCCTGGCGCGGTGACTAAGAGGGCAGGAGACCCATCACCGAAGGAGCCACCATGAACCGTCCCGCGATCCTCCTCACCACCGCCGCGTTGGCGCTCGGCACGCTCGTCCCGGCGACCGTCGCCGGCCCGGCGGCGGCAGCGCCAGTGGCCGGCGGCGCCGCGCCCGCCTCGGCCCGCGGTCCGGCCGCCGTCGCCGCCGGGCACAGCCACCCGCAGGTGCTCGGCGTTCGTGGCGTCGGCGTGTACCGCATCGGCGCCAGCCTGGCGTCGCTCACCACGAACGGGCACATCGACTGGACCGTGCCGACCTGCGGCGGGGTGGTGCACGCCGGCGCGACGGGATCCTGGGCGGGCGTGATCCTGCTGGCCTTCCGCGACGGGCGGCTGGTGGAGGTCGGTACGGCAACCGCGCCGCCGCAGTCCCCCGCCGGCGCCACTGTCGGTATGTCCTTCGACGAGCTGGAGGCGATCTACGGCCGGCGGGGTTCGCTGATTCGCAACGACGCGGGGGACGCCGAGGCGTACCTGGTCCGGGTGGGGTCGCGGGTGGAGCTGTTCACCGGCCACCCGATCCGGCCGGGGGTGGGCTACTTCCAGGTCGGCCCGGCCAGCTTCGTCGAGCGGAACTTCCTCCAGGGCGCGTCCTGCTGAGTTTTCCCAGGTGCGGGGCGTCCGGTGTCAACCGGGCGCCCCGCACGTCGTATCGGCCCGAGACGGAGGTTGGGCGGACACGATGATGTCCGCTGGACAACACTGTGTGGCACACAGTATGGTGTGACACATGGTTAGCGAGGACGTTCTACGGACGCACCTACAGGAGTTGCGTCGAGGCACCGTCGTGGTGGCCAGCCTGGTCGCGCTACGCCGACCGGACTACGGCTACGCACTGCTGCAACGGCTCAGCGACCACGGCTTCCCGGTCGACGCCAACACCCTCTACCCGCTGCTGCGCCGCCTGGAGGACCAGGGGCTGCTGACCAGCGAGTGGAACACCGAAGAGAGCCGACCGCGCAAGTTCTACCGGACCAGCGACGAGGGCGAGTCGATGCTGAACCGGCTCCTCGACGACCTCGCCGCCGTGCAGACCTCCATCACCGGGCTGATCCAAGGAGTGGACCGATGAACACCCTGACCGACCGCTACCTCGCCGCCACCCTGCGATCGGTGCCCGCTCAGCGCCGCGACGAGATCGCCACCGAGCTGCGGGCCTCCATCGAGGACATGATCGACGACCGCACCGGCGGCGGCGCGGACCCGACCGTGGCCGAGCGGGAGGTGCTCACCGAGCTGGGCAACCCGGACGTGCTGGCCGCCCGGTACGCCGACCGCCGGTTGCAGCTCATCGGCCCGACCTACTACCTGGTCTGGCAACGGCTGCTGAAGCTTCTGCTCAGCTTCATCCCAGCGCTCGTCGGCACGATCGTCGCCGTCGTCAAGGTCGCCGAGGGCAGCGGATTCGGGGCCATCGGGCCGGGCATCGTCGTCGCCCTGCACGTGGCCGTGCACATCGCCTTCTGGCTCACCCTGACCTTCGCCATCATCGAGCGCTCCCAGACGACGGTTGACCTGCCCGGCTGGACGGTCGACCAACTGCCCGACGCCCCGGTGCACCGGGGCATCCCGCTCGCCGACACCGTCGCATCGGTGATCATGCTGGTGCTGACCATCGCGTACCTGCCGTTCCAGCACTACCAGTCCTGGGTCCACGGCACCGACGGCGAGAACATCCCGATCCTCGACCCGGCGCTCTGGTCGTTCTGGCTGCCGGCGCTGATCGTGGTCCTGGCCGCCAGCGCGGTGGTCGAGATCGTCAAGTACCGGATGGCGCACTGGACCTGGACGCTCTTCGGCATCAGGGCGCTGCTCAACCTCGCCTTCTCGGTGCCGCTGATGTGGCTGGCGCTCACCGACCGACTGCTCAACCCGGCCCTCGGCGAGCGGCTCAGTTGGCTGGCGGACGCGGACAACCGCAACGTCCTCGGGGCGACCATCGCGGTCGGCGCGGCAGTGGTGGTGGTCTGGGACCTGATCGACACGGCCCTGAAGACCCGGCGGCAGACCGCGTGAGTGATCCCCGACCCGACGGCCCGGCGCGTACCCCGCGTCGGGCCGTCGCCCGTCGTGGTGACCGCGGTGGCCCGCCCGGTTGGAGGGCCTGGTGGGCGGCGTGGCATCGTTCCCGGATGACAGTGGCACCGCGACCGGAATGGCGTCGTCCGGGTCCGACGGCGGAGCAGCGCCGAAACGACCTCTGGATCGGGCTGGGGATGACCGGGCTGGCGTTGGTCAGTCTGACCCTGGCCCGCAGCACCGGCGCGTTCCTGCTGGGCCCACCGCCGTCCGGGCCGGAGCAGCTGTTCTGGACCGTCGCGGTGACCCTCCCGCTGATCTGGCGACGACGCTGGCCGACCGCGACAGTGCTGGTCGTCGCGGCGGCGTTCATCGCCGCGCAGGCGCGCTCGGCCCCAGAGAGCCAGTTCTCCTCCTGGGCCCTGTTCTGCGCCCTCTACACCGTCGGCGCCTGGGGGCAGGACCGCCAACTGTCCCGCCGGCTGCGGATCGGCGTGATCGCCACCATGTTCGCCTGGCTCGGGGTCTACTACGCGGTGATGATCGACCACATTCCGGCGGACACCTTCGCCGACGCGGTCGGGCCGGTGCCACCGGTGCTCGCCGCGATGGTCAACGGTGTGCTGCTCAACGTGCTGGTCTTCGGTTTCGCGTACTTCTTCGGCGAGACCGCGTGGGTGGCCGCGCGCCGCGAGCACGAGCTGCGCGCCCAGGCCGAGGACCTGCGCCGTTCCCAGGCCGAGGCCCGGGAACGGGCGGTGCTCGGCGAACGGGTCCGGATCGCCCGCGAGCTGCACGACGTGGTCGCCCACCACGTGTCGGTGATGGGCGTACAGGCATCCGCCTGCCGCCGGGTGTTCGACCGCGACCCGGGCAAGGCCCGCACCGCGCTGACCGCCATCGAGCAGAGCGCCCGCACCGCCGTCGACGAGCTGCGTCGGATGCTCGGCGTGCTGCGGACCTCGGCCGGCACCGACGCCGCGCCGCCGACGGCCGGCAGCGTCGAACGGATCGACGAGCTGGTCGAGCGGGCTCGGGCCGCCGGGCTGACGGCCACCCTCGGGGTGTACGGCGACCCCGTCGCGTTGCCCGAATCGGTCTCCCAGACGGCCTACCGGGTGACGCAGGAGGCGGTGACCAACACCCTGAAGCACGCCGAGGCGGCCCTGCTCGACGTGCGGGTCCGGTACCTGGCCCGGGAGGTGGAGGTCGACGTGACCGACGACGGGCGGGGCGGCGGCCGGACCGACACCGTCGGGTTGGGCCTGATCGGCATGCGCGAACGGGTCACCGCCCACGACGGCGACCTGGAGGCCGGGCCGCGGGCCGGCGGCGGCTGGCGGGTACGCGCCCGCTTCCCCCTGGCGGCGGCGGACCGGCCGGTGGGCCCACAGCGGGAGCCGAGCGACAGGCAGCAGGCGGCAGCCGGCGCGGAGCCGTCGGCATGAGCGCGGCCGCCCAGCAGGCATCCGACACCGGGCCGACGGTGCGGGTGCTGCTCGCCGACGACCAGCACCTCGTCCGTACCGGCTTCCGGGTCATCCTGGAGGTGGAGGACGACATCGAAGTGGTCGGTGAGGCCGCCGACGGCGAACGGGCCGTCACCATGACCCGAGCCACCCGCCCCGACGTCGTACTCATGGATGTGGAGATGCCCGGGATGGACGGCCTGGAGGCCACCCGGCAGATCGTCGCCGACGGCCCCGGGGCGCCCGCGGTGCTGATCCTCACCACGTTCGACCGCGACGACTACCTGTTCGCGGCGCTGCGGGCCGGGGCCAGCGGCTTCCTGCTCAAGAACGGCACGCCGGAGGAGCTGATCGAGGCGATCCGGGTGCTGGCCAGGGGCGACGGTCTGCTCGCCCCGGAGATCACCCGCCGGGTGATCTCCACCTTCGCCCGACCCGGCGACCCGGCGGGCACCGCCCACCGGGGCCCGGACGCCGATGCCGCGCTGGCCGAGCTGACCCCGCGCGAACGGGAGGTGCTGATGCTGCTCGCCGCCGGGTCGAGCAACGCGGAGATCGCCGCGGCCATCCACCTGGGAGAGGCGACGGTGAAGACGCACGTGAGTCGGGTACTGGCCAAGCTCGGCCTGCGTGACCGGGTGCAGGCCGTGGTGTTCGCGTACGAGAACGGGGTGGTCCGCCCCGGCGGGTGACGGCGTCCGCCGCGAGGTGGACCCGCCCGCTCACCCGCCGGGCGGACGGCGCAGCGGCGTAATCGATCTAGCGTGAGTGCGTGACCAGAACGCTTCGCCTCGACGGCGTCGACCGCAGCTTCGGCGACCGTCAGGTGCTCAGGAACGTGTCCTTCGAGGTGTCCGCCGGCCGGATGACCGGTTTCGTGGGCGCCAACGGCGCCGGCAAGACCACCACCATGCGGATCATCCTGGGTGTGCTCGCCCCCGACGCCGGCGAGGTGAGCTGGGGCGGCACCACGCTGACCCGGCAGGACCGCCGACGCTTCGGCTACATGCCGGAGGAGCGGGGCCTCTACCCCAAGATGACCACCCGCGAGCAGGTGGCCTACCTGGGCCGGCTGCACGGGCTGGACGCGGCCGCGGCACGACGTTCCACCGACGCGCTGCTGGACCGGGTCGGGCTCGGCGAGCGCGGCGACGACCTGCTGGAGACGCTGTCGCTGGGCAACCAGCAGCGCGCCCAGATCGCCGCCGCGTTGGTGCACGACCCCGAGGTGCTGGTGCTCGACGAGCCGTTCTCCGGCCTCGACCCGCTGGCAGTGGAGACCGTCGTGGCCGTGCTGCGGGAACGGGCCTCGGCCGGCGCGCCGGTGCTCTTCTCCAGTCACCAGCTCGACGTCGTGGAGCGCCTCTGCGACGACCTGGTGATCATCGGGGACGGGGTGATCCGGGCCGCCGGCAGCCGGCAGCAGCTGCGCGACTCGTACACGGTGCCCCGCTTCGAGCTGGTCGTGGAGCACGACGCCGGCTGGGTACGCGACCACCCCGGGGTGACAGTGGTCGAGTTGGACGGCGCGCGGGTGGTCTTCGACCTGCCGGCCGGCACCGACGAACAGCCCGTGCTGCGGGCCGCCCTAGCGCGCGGCCCGGTCCGCGCCTTCCGCCCGGTCAGCCCCTCGCTCACCGAGATCTTCCGAGAGGTCACCCAGTGAACGTCACCCAGGCCACCCGGCTGGTCGCCGAACGCGAGATCCGGGTCAAGCTGCGCGACCGCACCTTCCTGTTCGGCACGCTGTTCTTTCTGTTGATCGCCGCGGCCGGCACCATCCTGCCGCCGCTGTTCTCCGGCGGGCCGTCCACAGTGGCCGCGACCGAGAGCCTGGCGGCGCCGCTGCGCGCGGCCGGGCTGGAAGTCCGGGTCGTCCCCGATGACCGGGCCGCCGAGCAGGCCGTCCGCGACGACGACGTGGACGCCGCGGTGGTCACCGGACCGGCCGTCCTGGCCATGGACGACGCCCCCGACGACGTGGTGAGGGCCCTGAGCACCCAACCGACCGTCCGCCTGCTCGATCCGGACGCGGTCGATCCGGTGGTGGCGTTCCTGGTGCCGTTCGTCTTCGCGTTCGTCTTCTTCATCACCTCGCAGACATTCGGTGTGCAGATCGCGCAGAGCGTCATCGAGGAGAAGCAGACCCGGATCGTGGAGATCCTGGTCGCCGCCGTGCCGGTCCGGGCCCTGCTGGCCGGGAAGGTGGTGGCCGGGGCCATCCTGGCGTTCGCGCAGATCGCCCTGATCGCGGTGGTGGCGGTTCTCGGGCTGCAGATCGGCGACAGCGGAGGTCTGCTCAGCCTGCTCGCCCCGGCGATCGGCTGGTTCGTACCGTTCTTTCTGATCGGTTTCGTGCTGCTCGCCGCCATGTGGGCCGCGGCCGGCGCGCTGGCCAACCGGCAGGAGGACATCGCCGCGGTCTCGACGCCGGTGCAGCTCGCCGTCATGCTGCCGTTCTTCGCGGTGATCTTCCTGAACGACAACGCCACAGCGATGCGGGTGCTGTCCTACCTGCCGTTCTCGTCGCCCACGGCCATGCCGCTGCGGCTCTTCACCGGCGACGCGGCCGGCTGGGAACCGATCGTCTCACTGGTCCTCCTGGTGCTCGCCGCCGGCGCGTTCCTCCTCGCCGGGGCTCGGGTGTACGAGGGGTCGCTGCTGCGCACCAACGGCCGGACCTCGCTGCGTACCGCCTGGCGGGAGCGGGAGACGATCGGCTGAGTCAGCGGTCCGACCCGCGCGGGCGTCGGTGTCCTGATCGGATGCCGGCGCCCGCTGCCGTACGGCACCGTTCCGAGCGCTGTTCGGTGGCCGTGAACTGCGCGAACACTCCTACGTTGAGCCGATCCTCACGGCAACGACCTGGTCGTCGCCGGTTTCCGGACCGGAAAGGCTCTCGATGTCCCCACCGATCAACGCACGGCAACTCCGTCGTCTGCTCAGCCTCGTGCTCGCGGTCGCCCTCGCCAGCACCCTCACCGCCCTCGTCCGGCCCGCGCCGGCCGCCGCCGCCCCGGGCGACCTCATCCTCAACGGCACGTTCGACAACGGCAGCACCCAGCCCTGGTGGACCCGGCTCGCCTCGACCAGCACCACTGTCAACGCCGGGCAACTGCGCGTCCGCACCAGCGCCACGGTGGGCAAGCCCGTCTGGGAGGACCTGGTCGGTCACTTCGAGTTCGGGGTGACGGCCGCGCAGTCGTACCGGTTGCAGTTCGACGCCTCGGCCGACGTCAACCGTTCCCTGCGCGTCTCGGTCTCCCGGGCGGACACGCCCTTCACCTCCGCCGTCGACCAGAGCGTTGCGCTGACGTCCTCGATGCGCCGGTTCACCTTCGACTTCACGTCCCCGTTCGGCGACCCGAAGGCGGTGCTGCTGTTCCACTTCGGCGGCCAGGCCGCCTCGACGGTCCGGTTGGACAACATCTCGCTCACCCCGCTGGCCGTGAACCCGGCCACCGACCCGATCCTGTACTGGAACGGCATCCTGCTGGCCACGTACAAGGCGCTGGACCTGCCACCCACCTCCTCGTCCCGCGAGGCCGCCATCCTGCACGCGGCGATGCACGACGCCGCCGTCTCGGTAACCGGGGTCGGCAACCCCTACCGGGTACGAGTGCCGGTCAGCTACCCCGGCACCATGGACAACGTCGTGGCGCCGTCCCTGCACGCGGCCATCGACCGGGCCGCGTACGACGTGCTGACCGCCCTGTACACCCGGCACGGTCGTTCCTTCACCGATGCCCTCACCCGTGCCGTCGAGCGCCGGCCGTCCGGCGTTAACGACGCCGAGGAGGCGCGCGGTGACACCGTCGGCGCGGCGGCGGCCGCCGCCAACCTCCAGGCCCGCGCCAACGACGGCTCCGACAACAACACGGCGTACCCGGTGCAGGAGAACGTGCCGGGAGCGTGGCGGCCGACCAACGGCAAGGCGGCGGTCAGCCCGAACTGGGGCTTGGTCACCCCGTTCGCGCTCACCTCGGGCCAGCAGTTCCGGCCCGGTCTACCGGCCGACGCCACCGGGTACGCCGACCTGCTCGGCAAGCAGGAGTACCGCACCCAGGTGCAGGAGATCCGCGACTACGGCGGTCGGACGTCATCGCTGCGGACCCCCGAGCAGACGCAGATCGCGTTCTTCTGGGCCAATGACCTGGGGGGCACGTACAAGCCGCCGGGTCAACTCTTCTCGCACACCCGGATCGTGTCGGAGCAGCGTCAGCTCGGCATCCTGGCCAACGCCCGGCTCTTCGGGCTGGTCGCCCTCGCCCTCGCCGACGCCGCCATCGCCGCCTGGGACGCCAAGTACCAGACGCCTGTCGACCTGTGGCGGCCGGTGACGGCGATCGAAGCGACGGAGGGCCCCGGTTGGCAGCCGCTGTCGCAGACCCGCGAGGGGGTGCCGTACACGCCGGCCTTCCCGGCCTACATCTCCGGGCACGCCACCTTCGCGGGGGCCTGGTCCGCGGTGATGAAGAGGTTCTTCGGCACCGATGCGATCGCCTTCGACGCCACCACTGACGATCCGCACGCCGTCGACGTGGTCCGGCACATGACCGGCTTCGACCACGCCGCCGAGGAGAACGCGCTGAGCCGGATCTACCTCGGCGTGCACTACCGGTTCGACGCGGACGCCGGGCTCGCCACCGGCCGTTCCGTGGGCGCGTACGTCTTCGCCAACCGCCTGCGACAGTGAATCGCCAGTCGGGATAACGGGGGGCTCCCCGTCCGGTTCGTGGACCGGGCGGGGAGCGTCACGCGTGACCGCTACGCCGCGCAGTTCCAATGGCTGAAGTCGCCCGTACGAGACCAGACCTCCCGTGCCGTCCTGATGTTCCAGGCCGCGTCCAGCGCCGTCTGGCGGTCGACGCCGAACCGGGACACCTCCATGTCGCTGAACTGGAACAACCCCCAGCGCCGTGTTCCGTCCTCGCCGACCTCCACCCGGTACGGGTCCAAGCCGGAAAGGCAGCGCGCCACCTGCACCGCCCCGGCCGGGTCCTCCGGGAACGTCCGCCGCAGATGCTTGCCGATCCGGTCCTCCGACCAGCTGGCGGGCACCTTGCGATCGCCCGCCAACTCGTCGAACAACCGCTCGTCCGCGGTGCCACTGACCGGCAGAGCGCCAAACGCCTGGAACACCATCACCCGGCTGGTGGTGTCCGGGCCGAACCAGCCGTCGACCGGCACTGTGAGTCCGTCGGCCACCAGATGCTCCTGGAGGCTCAGCACGCAGGGGCCGTACATGCCCTGGCGCAGCACCTCCGGGCAGCCAACGGTCGGCGAGCCGTCCACCGTGGGAGGGGCGAGGGGTCGCAGCGCCCCGGCCGTCCCGACCGTCAGAACGCCGAACACCGCCAGCAGCGCCAGCCGAAGCCAGCGACGGGCCGGCCACGGCGCTTCGGGTCGCGGCGGAACCGAGCCGACGCTCGGGCGGATGTTCGCCGCGACGGCAGTGGACGGGCCGGCAGGGGTCCGCACCGCGTCACTCTCCCCTCGACCCTGCTCGCCCAGGCGAGCCTCGAGGTCCCGCCGTGTCTCCAACCACCTGTCGACCTCGACCGCCGGGGTGCCGCAGGCGGCCAGCAGCGCGACGACGGTGCGTTCCCGGGGCAGCGTCGTCCGCCCCAGCATCGTCGCGAGAGTGCTCGGCGGCAGCCAGTGTCCGGCCGCCGAGGCTCGCCGGGCGAGCTCCCGATAGGTCAGACCGGAACGCCGCCGCACCTCCCTGAGCAACGCCACGTACTCCCCCGCCGTGGCCGCCTGCGGCACCGGATCCCGGACAGCGTCATCCATCGAATCTCCCCGTGTCTTGGTGTGGTCGAGCCCGAACCCGTGCCGGTGCGAGCCCCTCGGCCGTACACCGGTCAGCGGCGCGGCCATCGAGAAAAGACGCTAGGGAACCCGGTCGGCCAGGACAATGCCCTGGTCGCCGCGCTGGGCTGTCCGGGCAGCTCAGGGCAGCATGTCCGGGTCTTGTCCGACCATCTCGGACAGTCGCCGGGACCCGACTTGCCCCCGCGTCCGCGGTGTCTGGAGAATCGGGCGATGACCACGGGGGAGCTACGCCCGGACGACGCGTCCGACCCGGCCGAGTTCGTCGAGATGCTGCGCCAGCTCAAGGACCGGTCGGGGCTCACCTACCGGCAACTGGAGCAGCGTGCCGCGTCGACGGGTGATGTGCTGGCCCGCAGCACCGCGGCGGACATCCTGCGCCGGTCCACACTGCCGCGCCCCGAGGTGGTGGCCGCGTTCGTGCGGGCGTGCGGCGCGGAAGATCAGGTCGAGACGTGGCTACGGGCCCGGCACCGCCTCACGGCAGGCCAGTTGACCCCGCCGACGCCGGTAGCGGACCCACCGCCGATCGACACGGTCACGACCGTGGCCCCGGAGCACTCTGGCCCGGCCCGCCCACGGTGGTTCGCGCGGCCCGCGCCGCTGGCGCTGCTCGTCGTCGCCGCCCTGCTGGCCACGCTCGGCGTGGGCTTCTGGATCGAGCGACGCGACGACGGGCGAGGAAAGGCCGCGCAAACCACCGATCCGACCGCGTCGGCGGGTGAGGGTGCCCGTTCGCCGAGCGCGGGGCTCAGTCAGATCCGCCCCGCCCGCAGCCCGCACCTCTGCCTCAGCGAGGGTCGCGATCGCACCGGCCAGTACACCAAGGAGATAGCGGTCCAGCGGCCCTGCACGGAGGCCACCCCACCGGACACCTCGCTGGAACCGGTGGCCGACGGAATGTTCTTCATCCACTGGGTCCACCCGGTGCTCGGGAAGGGCTGCCTCACCATCCGCGAGGAGGATCCCGGCCGGAACCTGCTCGAACCCTGGAACGAGAAGGATTGCAGCGCGAACAGGTCGAAGCAGGTGTTCCACTTCGAACCGACCGGAGCGACGCCCGACGCGTACCGCATCCGGCCCGACCGTACCGAGCTGTGCGTCGGCCTGCGCGACGACGACAGCGCCGTGGCGGACGCGGCGCTGGTCGAACCGTGCACCGGCGGCCCGGATCAGGTGTTCCTGGTCAACGCGCTGCCCGGTAACTGACGTCGGCGCCGCTCAGCGCGCCGGTGGCACCTGGTCCCAGCCGGCGGGCAGCGGGGGCACCGTCCAGGCGGGGTCGGGCTGCCAGGTGGCCCACGACGGGTCCCACCAGCGCTCGCCCCCGTCGAGCAGGGCGGCGATGCGGTCACCCTCGGCCTGGATGGCGTCCGCCATGCCCGGGTAGCGCCCCTCGACGAGGCGCTGGGCGAACATCTCCACGTCCTTCCAGACGTACCGGTCGGCGTCCGCGGCCCACCACAGGTCCAGCTCGTGGTCCAGGGTGTCCACCCCGATCGGGGTACGCCGCACCGGGTCCTGGAGGTTGAAGTACCAGCCGGCGAAGTCGCGCCCCGGCCCGGTCCAGAACACGTCGATCGAGTGCGCCTCACCGGGGCGTTGCAGCATCAGCTTGCCGTGCCCGGACCAGGACCGGTGCCCGGCGGCCTCCCACGGGTGCCGCCCGCAGGGGAAGACGCCCGTGTCCGGGAAGCCGAACTCGGCCCCCGGTGGGAGGTAGAGGGCGAGCAGGTCAGGCGAATTCTCGACGCAGATCGTCGGGCAGCCGAACCAGACCTCACCCCGCAGCACCTCACGCCGTACCACGGTGTCGCCACGCTCAAACCGCTTTACCACCCCGCACCCCCTCCCTCGCCGTCCCAGCCCCAACCCCCGCCGCGATCTTGCACTTCCTGTTGACGATATGCCCTGCGTGACCCGGTCTGTCGGGTCAGAAAGTGCAAGATCGAGGCGGGGTGAGGCGGGGCGAGGGCAGGGCAGGGTCAGGCGTCGACCGCCGCCATCACGTCGTCGCTGACGTCGAAGTTGGCGTAGACGTTCTGCACGTCGTCGCAGTCCTCCAGGACGTCGATCAGCTTGAAGATCTTGCGCGCGCCCTCTTCGTCCAGCGGCACGTTGACGCTGGGGATCAGGGAGGACTCGGCCGACTCGTACTCGATGCCGGCGTCCTGCAACGCCGTGCGCACCGGGATCAGGTCGGTCGGCTCGGAGACCACCTCGTACGCCTCGCCGATGTCGTTGACCTCTTCGGCGCCGGCGTCCAGGACGGCCAGCATCACGTCGTCCTCGCTGGTGCCCTCCTTGGGGACGATCACCACGCCCTTGCGGGAGAACATGTACGACACCGAGCCGGCGTCGGCGAGCGAGCCGCCGTTGCGGGTCAGCGCGGTCCGTACCTCGGTCGCCGCGCGGTTGCGGTTGTCGGTGAGGCACTCGATGAGCATGGCCACGCCGCTCGGGCCGTACCCCTCATACATGATCGTCTGCCAGTCGGCGCCGCCAGCCTCCAGGCCGGAGCCACGCTTGACCGCGCGATCGATGTTGTCGTTCGGCACCGAGCTCTTCTTCGCCTTCTGGATGGCGTCGAAGAGCGTCGGATTGCCGGTGGGGTCGCCGCCGCCGATCCGCGCGGCCACCTCGACGTTCTTGATCAGCTTGGCGAACATCTTGCCGCGCTTGGCGTCGATGACGGCCTTCTTGTGCTTGGTCGTCGCCCACTTTGAGTGGCCGGACATCTTCTACCTCCGTTGCTACCCGCCGTCTGCATCGACCGCACCGCTCACGCCCCGCTCCCGCCGGCGCACGCGGAGGTGCCGGTCAGCTCTGGTGGAAGCCGTGGCGGGCAGATGGCCCTGCCGAATCTCCGCAATCCTACCGACGTCCCCCGGGTCCCTGTCATGCACCGCGCGCGGCAGGACCGCCCGGCCCCGACGGACCTGGGCAGACGGGACAAAAACCCTGGACGAAGCCACGACCGCGGCGAGCATCATGGACAGCTCGGCGCGGTCGCCCGCCGTTCAGCGGGCGGCGCGGACCAGGTCCACGAAGTACGCGTGCACCCGCAGGTCACCGGTGAGCTCCGGGTGGAACGAGGTGGCCACCAGGTTGCCCTGCCGGACCGCCACGATCCGGTCGGCGGCCGGGCCGTCGGACACCACCCCGATGACCTCGACGCCGGCACCGACCCGCTCGACCCACGGCGCGCGGATGAACACCGCGTGGAACGGCTCCCCCGGCACCCCGACCACGGTCACCGGCGCCTCGAACGAGTCGACCTGCCGGCCGAACGCGTTGCGCCGGACGGTCATGTCGATGCCGGCGAAACCCCGCTGATCGGGCCGACCGTCGAGCACCTCGGTCGCCAACATGATCATCCCGGCGCAGGAGCCGTAGACCGGCATGCCGTCGGCGATCCGCTTGTCGATCGGCTCGCGCATCTCGAAGATGTCGGCGAGCTTGCTCATGGTGGTGGACTCGCCGCCGGGGATGACCAGGCCGTCGACCGCGTCCAGCTCCGCCGGACGGCGGACCGGGCGGGCGTCCGCGCCCGCCGCGGCCAGCGCCGCCACGTGCTCGCGGACGTCGCCCTGGAGCGCGAGCACACCGATCACGGGTGCCGTCATGGTCGCACCGTTCCTCTCCGCGTCCGCCGTCCGGGAAGAGCGCTCACAACCTTTCCTCCCCCTCGCGACTGCGGGGCTCGCAAGAGCGGCTCACTCCTCGCGCTCACCAACCGCGCTCGGCCAGGCGGTGCGGCTGCGGGATCTCGTCGACGTTGATACCGACCATCGCCTCGCCGAGACCCCGGGAGACCTTGGCCAGCACGTCCGGGTCGTCGTGGAAGGTGGTCGCCTTGACGATCGCGGCGGCCCGCTGAGCCGGGTTGCCCGCCTTGAAGATGCCGGAACCGACGAAGACGCCCTCCGCGCCGAGCTGCATCATCATCGCCGCGTCGGCCGGCGTGGCGATCCCGCCCGCGGTGAACAGCACCACCGGCAGCTTGCCGCTCTCGGCGACCTCCTTGACCAGCTCGTACGGGGCCTGCAACTCCTTGGCCGCGACGTACAGCTCGTCGGTCGGCAGCGAGGCCAGCCGGCGGATCTCCTGGCGGATCTTGCGCATGTGGGTGGTGGCGTTGGAGACGTCACCGGTGCCCGCCTCGCCCTTGGAGCGGATCATCGCCGCGCCCTCGGTGATCCGGCGCAGCGCCTCGCCCAGGTTGGTCGCGCCACAGACGAAGGGCACTGTGAACGCCCACTTGTCGATGTGGTTCGCGTAGTCGGCCGGGGTCAGCACCTCGGACTCGTCGACGTAGTCCACGCCGAGCGACTGGAGGATCTGCGCCTCCACGAAGTGGCCGATGCGGGCCTTGGCCATCACCGGGATGGAGACCGCCTCGATGATCCCGTCGATCATGTCGGGGTCGCTCATCCGGGACACCCCACCCTGCGCGCGGATGTCGGCGGGCACCCGCTCCAGGGCCATCACGGCGACGGCGCCGGCGTCCTCGGCGATCTTGGCTTGCTCGGCGTTGACGACATCCATGATCACGCCGCCCTTGAGCATCTCGGCCATGCCACGCTTCACGCGGGCGGTGCCGACGACGGGGGCGGTACCGGTGTTCGAGGCGGTGTTTTCGGGCACGGGTCATCGCTCCTTGGACAAGCTCTGGGGGTGGCAGCGAAAATGCTACGCGCGGTTCAACGCCGCACCGACAGCCAATCAGACCCCCGGTGGCCTGCACTGTGGCAGTGGTCACCGGCTCGCCGCAGGAGCCACGGCGCCGCTCGGAGGTCAGGCGGCGGGGACGTCCGCCGGCACGACGAGGGTCGGGTCGTCGATGTCGAAGTAGCGCGGCCACTCCCGGCCCCGCCCCATCCGCAACAGGCGCACCAGCGGCCGGCTGCGCGCCGAGCGGGCGTCCCGGACCAGGTCGGTGTGCACCTGCCGGGACAACGCGAGCCGACGACTCGCGGCGATGACCGCCACGCAGTCCGGGTCGCCCGGGTCCAACTGGACGCCGCGCAACTGCCGGGTCAGGTCGTTCTCCGCCGCCTCCCGCTCGTCCGGGCTGGCGTCCAGGGCGATCCGGGCCGCCGCGTACAGCTCGACGCCGAAACGCCGCTCAGCCAGGACCGCGGCTGCCGCCGCGCGGCGCAGCAGGTGGGCGTCGAGGGCCCGGGCCGCCAGCTCCGCGCGGCCCTGTAGCCGCTCCACCCGGCCGGCGGTCCAGATGAGGTACGCCGCGACCAGCCCCACGACCACGCTCGCGGCCACCACCCACCACATGTGCGGCATCGTAGTGCTGCTCCGTTTCGTCCGATTGGGCGCGGCCGGACCGGTCCCACCGGTCACCCCCGCACCATCCGTCACACCGGCTCAGCTCAGCCCCACCCACTCCTGGTCGATGACCCGCCCGTCGGTTGCCTCGATCGCCGCTGCGTATACCTCCAGAACGCGGCGAGCAACCACGGGCCAGTCGAAATTCGCGACCACCTGATCGCCGCAGGCACTCAGCGTGGCCCGCGCGGCCGGATCGTCCAGCAGCTCGGCCAGCACGTCACGCAGCCCCACCGGGTCGCCGGTGGGGAAGAGCCGACCGGCGCGCCCACCGTCGAGCACCCGCCGGAACGCGTCCAGGTCACTGGCGATGACCGTCGTACCCGCAGCGAGGGCCTCGGTGAGGATCATGCCGAACGACTCACCGCCGGTGTTCGGTGCGACGTAGAGGTGCACGCTGCGCAGCATGCGCGCCTTGTCCGCTTCGCTGACCAGGCCGAGGAACGTGATCTGCTCGTGCAGTTCGGCCGGGAACTGGTCGTACAGGTCGTCGGGGTCGCCCGGGCCGGCGACGAGCAACCGCAGACCGGGCCGGGTGGCGGCCAGCGCCACGAACGCGTCGCGCAGCACCGGGAAGCCCTTGCGTGCCTCGGTGAACCGGCCCAGGAAGCCGAGCGTGCCGCCGGTGCCGGCCCCGCACTCCCCCGGCCAGCCCGGCAACGGCTCGGCGTCGGCGAACTTGGCCACCGCCACCCCGTTGGGGATTTCCACCGCGCCGCCGTCCATGTGCTCGACCTGCACCTTGCGGGCCAGCGCGCTCACCGCGATCCGGGCCGTGATCCGCTCCAACACGATCTGGAGCACACCCTGCGCGGCGGCGAGGACCCGCGAACGGGTCATCGCGGTGTGGAACGTGGCCACCACCGGGCCACGGGCGGACAGCACGGCCAGCAGCGACAGACTCAGCGTGAGCGGCTCGTGCACGTGCAGCACGTCGAAGTCGCCGTTGGTGATCCACCGCCGCACCCGGGCGGTCGACACCGGGCCGAACGCGATCCGGGCCACCGAACCGTTGTACGGCAGCGGAACGGCCCGACCGGCGGACACCACGTACTCCGGCAGCGGCGAATCCTCGTCGGCGGGCGCGAGCACGCTGACCTCGTGGCCCAGCGTGATCAGCGCCTCGGCGAGGTCCATGACGTGGTTCTGCACCCCACCGGGCACGTCGAAGGAGTACGGGCACACGATGCCGATCCGCATCCGTCAGCCCACCTCCTCAGGCCGGGCCGGAGGCCGACGAGGGCAGCGTCGCGCCCTCCCCCGACCTCGCCTGGTCCAGCCACATCCGCTGCAACATGTGCCAGTCTTCCGGATGCCGGGCGATACCCGCCGCCAGACGGTCGGCGATCAGCTGGGTCAGCGACCGGACCCGCTGGTCCAGCGGCCCCACCTCGGGCCCCGGCACCGGCAACGGACCAGCCAGCGACGCGCAGGCGGCATCCGGTTCGTACCAGAGCGAGGCCACGTAGAGCGGCGCACCGGTGTGCAGCGCGAGCAACGCCGGCCCGGCGGGCATCCGGGTCTTCCCACCGAAGAAGTCCACCTCCACCCCGCGGGCGGAGAGGTCCCGGTCGGCCAGCAACGGCACCACCGCACCGGCCCGCAGCCGGTCCAGCAACACGTCGAACGCCGGACGCGGCCCCCCGTGGGTCGGCAGGATCTCCATTCCCAGGCTCGCCCGGAAGGCCAGGAAGCGCTTGTACACGCCCTCCGGCTTGAGCCGCTCCATGACCGTGGTGATCGGCCAACCGGTGGCCGCCACCCAGGCGCCCGCGGCATCCCAGTTACCGGCGTGCGGCAGGGCCACCACCGCGCCCCGACCGGCGGCCACGTCGGCGGCGAGCAGCTCGGCGCCGTCGAGCCGGAAACCGGACAGGATCTGCGAGCGGCTCAGGGCGGGCAGCCGGAACGCCTCCATCCAGTACCGGGCGTACGAGCGCAACCCGCGCTTGACGAGATCGTCCAACTCGGCGTCGGGCAGCTCCGGGCCGACAACCC
This sequence comes from Micromonospora saelicesensis, assembly GCF_900091575.1. Classification (GTDB taxonomy): domain Bacteria; phylum Actinomycetota; class Actinomycetes; order Mycobacteriales; family Micromonosporaceae; genus Micromonospora; species Micromonospora saelicesensis. The sequence continues at coordinate 913,015 of NZ_FMCR01000003.1, read as the reverse complement.
GGCGCAGGTTCGCGCGCAGTCGGGCCGTACCCCCGCCGCCGGCGCGGTGGGCGCGGTCCGCGCCCGCCTGGAACGCCGCCGCCACCAACGGCCGGGGTAGCGCGCGGACCACCCGCCACCCGGCGATGTAGCCCAGCTCGGTGAGGTTCACGCGACTCGGCCGCCGGTCGTCCGACAACTGGTCGCCGGCACGCCACTCACGCCTGGCCGTCCGGCTGGAGCTGCTGGGCCTGGCGGTAGACGTGCGTCATCCGCTGCCCCACCGTGAAGATCGACACGGCGGCGAGCAGCCAGAGCGCGATCTCCAGGGCCGGATCGACACCGACACCGGTGAGGATTCCGCCGACCCCGACGATCAGCAGTCGCTCGGTGCGCTCGGCGATGCCCACGTTGCAGGTCATGCCGAGCCCCTCGGCGCGGGCCTTGACGTAGGAGACGAGGCCTCCGACGGCCAGGCAGACCAACGCGGCGGCCACCCCGGAGTGGTCGCCCTGCGTGGCCAACCAGTACGCGACAGCGCCGAAGACGGCGCTGTCGGCGACCCGGTCCATGCTTGAGTCGAGGAAGGCGCCGAATTTGGTGGAGCCGCCGCTCATCCGGGCCATCGTCCCGTCGAGCAGGTCGGTGAGCGCGAACAGGGTGACGATCAACGCGCCCGCGACCAGGTGGCCGCGAGCACCGAAGCCGAGCGCGCCGACGAGCACACCAACGGTGCCCGCGACGGTGACGGCATTGGGGGTGACGCCCGCGCGCAGCAGGGCGCGGGCAATCGGCTCTACGACGCGGGTCATCCCCGCGCGGGCCGACACTTGGAAGATCTTCGCCATGGCGGTCCCCACGATAACGGTCGGCCCAGCTCCGGCGATACGGACGGTACCGCCGACCCGCCCGGGGGAGGCTTGTGCCTACCCGGCAACGGGTGTGAGATCGAGCCGGGAGGTGAGCCAGCTCACCCGTCCGCCCGTCCCGTTCCCGCTGTGCAGCAGACCACCGGAGGATATCGCCGCGCACTCGCCCCGGGCCGCTTCCCGTCGCGCGGCGGTCGCCACCACCACCGGCTGAGGGAGGTGCGCCCCATGGCGCAGAAGAGTCACGAGAAGGGTTCCACCGGCGGCACGCCGGTGGTGACCGAGCCCGAGCGGGTTCGCAACGTGGTGCTCGTCGGGCACTCCGGGGCGGGCAAGACCACACTGGTCGAGGCCCTGCTCGCGGCGACCGGCACGATCGGCCGCGCCGGCACCGTGGTCGACGGCACCACTGTCGGCGACCACGACCCCGCCGCAGTACGCCAGCAGCGGTCGGTCAGCCTGTCCTGCGCGCCGCTGCTGCACAACGGCATCAAGGTCAACCTGCTGGACACCCCCGGGTACGCCGACTTCGTCGGTGAGCTGCGCGCCGGGCTGCGGGCCGCCGACGCCGCGCTCTTCGTGGTCTCCGCCGCGGGCGGCATGGACGCGGCCACCGTCGCGCTCTGGGAGGAGTGCGCCGCCGTCGACATGCCCCGCGCGGTCGCGGTGGCCCGGCTGGACCAACCCCGCGCCGACGTCGACGAGACCGTGGCGCTCTGCCAGCGCCTCTTCGGCGACAACGTGATGCCGCTCTACCTGCCGATGCTCGGCGACGACGGGGTCTCCACCGAGGGGCTGCTCGGCCTGATCACCCGTCGGGTCTTCGACTACAGCGCCGGGCTGCCCGCCGACGTCCGCGACCCGGACCCGGAGCACCAGCGGGCCATCGACGAGTCCCGCGACGAGCTGATCGAGGGGATCATCGCCGAGAGCGAGGACGAGACCCTCATGGACCGCTACCTCGACGGCGAGGAGATCAGCGACGAGGTGCTCATCGACGACCTGGAGAAGGCCGTCGCTCGGGGCCACTTCTACCCGGTGGTGCCGGTCTGCGCCCAGACGGGTGTCGGGCTGGACGTGCTGCTGGAGGTGCTGACCGCCGCGTTCCCGTCGCCGCTGGAGCACGAACTGCCGGCGGTGACCGGCGTGGACGGCTCGCCGCGTCCGCCACTGAGCTGCGACCCGGCCGGGCCGCTGGTCGCCGAGGTCGTCAAGACCACCATCGACCGCCACGTCGGTCGGGTCTCGCTGGTCCGGGTCTTCTCCGGCACGCTGCGCCCCGACCAGACCGTGCACGTCTCCGGGCACGGCATGGCCGAACGTGGGCACCCCGACCACGACGCCGACGAGCGGGTCGGGCACATCTACACCCCGCTGGGTGCCACAGTGCGGGAGGTGTCGCTCTGCGTCGCCGGTGACATCTGCGCGATCACCAAGTCGGGCAGCGCCGAGACCGGCGACACCGTCTCGACCACTGACGACCCGCTGCTGATCGCCCCCTGGGAGATGCCGGAGCCGCTGCTGCCGGTGGCGATCGCCGCCCGCAGCCGCGCCGACGAGGACGCCCTGGCCCGCAACCTCGCCCGCCTGGTCGCCGGCGACCCCACGCTGCGGCTGGAGCGCAACCCGGAGACCCACCAACTGGTGCTCTGGTGCATGGGCGAGGCACACGCGGACGTGGTGCTCGACCGGCTACGCGCCGGCGGCGTCGAGCTGGACACCGAACCGGTCAAGGTGTCGCTGCGCGAGACCCTGACCGTGCCCGCGAAGGGGCACGGCCGCCACGTCAAGCAGTCCGGCGGCCACGGTCAGTACGCGGTCTGCGACATCGAGGTCGAGCCGCTGCCCCGCGGCAGTGGCTTCGAGTTCGTCGACCGGGTGGTCGGCGGCGCGGTGCCGCACAACTACATCCCGTCCGTGGAGAAGGGCGTCCGCGCCCAACTGGAACGCGGGCTGGTCGCCGGGCACCCCGTGGTGGACCTGCGGGTGACCCTGGTCGACGGCAAGTCGCACAGCGTCGACTCCTCCGACGCGGCCTTCCAGACCGCCGGCGCGCTGGCGCTGCGCGACGCCGCCGAGCGTGGCCAGCCGGCCCTGCTGGAGCCGATCGACGAGGTCACCATCCGGGTGCCGGACGGCTCGGTGGGCACGGTGATGGGCGACCTGTCCGGCCGACGCGGCCGGGTGCTCGGCACCGAACCGGACCCGGACAGCGAGGGCCGCACCCTCGTCCGCGCCGAAGTGCCGGCCACCGAGCTGCTTCGGTACGCCGTCGAACTGCGCTCCATGACGGCCGGCACCGGCACCTTCCGCCGCCACTTCGTCCGCCACGACCCGATGCCCGCCCACCTGGCCGACCAGACCCGCAAGGAACAACTCCCCTAACCCCCGCCCCGGCCCCCGGCCCCGGTCCGGCCCCGCCCGGCCCCGGCCCCGGCCCCGGCCCCGGCGATCTTGCACTTTCTGTTGTTCTTATGTCGCTGTTGCGGCATAAGTCACCGCAGAAAGTGCAAGATCGGCGAGGGATGGAGGTGACGCCCCGGGGGGTCTACGGGTGGACTGTGGGGTGGGTGGGGCGGGGCCAGTGGGGGCGGTCGGCGTCGCGGAGGGCCGCGGTGCGGACGGCGGCGAGTTGACGCTCCACCTCGACGAACTGGTCCGCCGGCAGCGGGCCCCGGTGCAGCGCGGCGGCGTTCTCCTCGACCTGGGCGACCGTACGGCAGCCTGGGATCGGGATGGTGCGGCCGCTGCGCGCCCAGATCCAGCCCAACGCGCCCTGGGCGAGGGTGCGCCCGTCGGCGGTGAGCGCGGCACGGACCGCGCCGACCCGGCGCAGCCACTCCGGTGCCGGCCGGCCACCCCGGAACCACTCCAACCAGCCCGGGGTCAGCCCGCGTACGTCGTCGCGGGGCAGTGTCGACCCGGCCGAGTACTTGCCGGTGAGCAGCCCCATCCCGAGTGGACCCCGGTTGACGCTGGCCAGGTCGTACTTCTCGCAGACGGCGAGCAACTCGGGGGCGTCACGCAGCACCGACAGGGCGTGTTGTACGGCGGTGGCACCGGCGGCGGCCTGCCCGAACGCGGCCGCCCGGTCGGTGCGGTCGGTGCTCCACCCGTATGCGCGGATCAGACCCTCGGCCACCAGGTCCTCACAGGTCCCGATCAGCGCCTGCGCCCTCGGCACCGACAGGTCGGCCAGGTGCAGCTGATAGAGGTCGATCCGGTCGGTGTCCAGCCGGCGCAGTGAGGCGGTCACGGCAGTGCGCAGGTACCCGGGCGACGCGTCCTCGCCGGTGGCCTGCCGGCTGGCCTCGTCGAAGGTGTAACCCCACTTCGTGGCGATCACGGCGTCGTCACGGCGACCGGCGAGCGCGCGACCGAGCACCCGCTCACCGTGCCCGGCCCCGTACGTGTCGGCGGTGTCGAAGAGGGTGATGCCCAGATCGAGGGCCCTGCGTACCGCCCGCACCGACTCGTCGTCGTCGACAGCGCCCCAGCCCAGTGGCTGGGTGCCCTCCGCCCAGGGCCCGCCGATCGCCCAGCACCCCATGCCGAGGGCGCTGACCTCGATGCCGCTGCGCCCCAACACCCGTGTCGTGACTGCCATCGGCCGATCGTGCCACCTTCGGCGGGCCGGGGCGCAGCAGATCCGCGGGCGGACACGCGGGTGCATGGAGACGGTCACGGTGCGGCATGATCAATGCCATGCGACGGCTCGGGGTGGACATCGGCGGGGTCATCATCGAGCCGGCCGACGACGACGCCGACACGTCGTTCTTCGGCGCGCACTACCTGCGTACCCCTGTCGTCGTCGGGGCGTTCGACGCGCTCGCGGCGCTCGGCCCGGCGTTCGACGAGGTGCACCTGGTGTCCAAGTGCGGGGAGGCCACCGAGCGGCGTACCAGGGAGTGGCTGGCCCACCAGGACTTTCCGGCCCGCACCGGCATCCCGGTCGAGCGGGTGCACTTCTGCCGCACCCGACCGGACAAGGCGCCGATCGCCAGACGCCTCGGCCTGACCCACTTCGTGGACGACAAGCTGGAGGTGCTCGGCTATCTCGACACGGTGCCGCACCGCTTCCTGTTCCGGCCCCGAAAGGCCGAGGTCGCCGCACACGCCGCGCTGCTGCCCCGCGTACGCCGGGTGGAGAGCTGGTCGGAACTGACCCCGCTGCTGCGCGCCGACTAGCCGGACCGGTGCGGAGGCCGCGCGACCGGCGCGGCGCGGCCGGCGGCGGTCAGGACGGCCAGGCGCGGGCGAGCAGGTCGCGGGTGTCGCCGAGCAGCTGCGGCAGGACCTTGGTACGGCCGATCACCGGCATGAAGTTCGCGTCGCCGCCCCAGCGCGGCACCACGTGCTGGTGCAGGTGCGCGGCGATGCCGGCGCCGGCCACCCCGCCCTGGTTCATGCCCAGGTTGAAGCCGTGAGCGTTGCTGACCTTGCGGATCACCCGCATGGCGGTCTGGGTGTACGACGCCAGCTCGGTGGTCTCCGGCACGTCCAGGTCGGTGTAGTCGGCGACGTGCCGGTAGGGGCAGACCAGCAGGTGCCCCGGGTTGTACGGGTAGAGGTTGAGCACCACGAAGACGTGCTCACCCCGGGCCACCACCAGGCTCTCCTCCGGGGGCAGCTGCGGCCCTCGGCAGAAGGGGCAGCCGGTGGGCTTCTCGTAGCCCTCGGCCGGGCGGTCCTCGCCGGAGATGTAGGTCATCCGGTGCGGCGTCCAGAGCCGCTCCAGACCGTCCGCCATGCCGTCACTGTCCGTGTGCCGTTCCGCCCCTGTCACGAGCCGATCCTACGGAGCCCCGCGGGCACGCCGCGACACCCGCCTTCGGGAAAACCAGGACTGCAAGTTCTTGACGGATCAAAGTCGAAGCATGAAACTTCCATGCATCCACGTACTTCCATTCATTGATGGAGGGCTACATGTTCCGACGGCTCGGCCGGCTCCTCGCGGCACTCGCCCTGACTGCCGCCACCACAGTGGCCGGCGTCACCCTCACCGCCGGCGCCGCACAGGCGGACGGCTGCTACACCTGGGGTCGCGCCCTGTCCCAGGGGATGACCGGCGAAGACGTCCGGCAACTCCAGATCCGGGTCGCCGGCTACCCCGGCTACGGCGCGGTGCTCACCATCGACGGCGCGTTCGGCCCGGCCACCCGGTCCGCGGTCATCCGCTTCCAGCAGGCGTACGGGATGTCGGCGGACGGCGTCGCCGGCCCGCAGACGTTCAACCGGCTCTACGCCCTCCAGGACGACGACTGCACCCCGGCCAACTTCAGCTACCCCGAGTTGAACAAGTGCAACAGCGACTGGTCCGGTGGCGCGGTCTCGGCGAGCACCGCGCGGTTCAACGCGCTCGTCTCGATGTGGAAGCTCCAGGCCATGCGGCACGCCCTCGGCGACGTCTCCATCGCGATCAGCAGCAGCTTCCGCAGCTACGCCTGCAACAGCGCGGTCGGCGGAGCGTCGAACAGCCGACACCTGTACGGCGACGGGGTGGACCTGGTCGGGTCCCCGTCGTTCTGCCGGCTGGCCCAGCAGGCCCGCTACCACGGCTTCGGGCAGATCCTCGGCCCCGGCTACCCCGACCACAACGACCACACCCACGTGGCGGCGGTCGGCGGCTGGTCAGCACCCAACTGCGGCATCTGACACCCAGCGCCGCACTCCGGGCGCCGCACTCCGGGCGCCGCACTCCGGGCGCCGCACTCCGGGCGCCGCACTCCGGGCG
>NZ_FMCR01000003.1:785131-906423 GCF_900091575.1 Micromonospora saelicesensis | reverse complement strand
GCGCCGCACTCCGGGCGCCGCACTCCGGGCGCCGCACTCCGGGCGCCGCACTCCGGGCGCCGCACTCCGGGCGAAGATCGCGCTCGAACATGGAAGTAGTGGCCTCCCCCACCGGGGAGGCCACTACTTCCTGGATCGAGCGCGATCATGCGGCACGCGGACCGCGACGGGCCGCGTGAGCGGGCCGCGGGCGGCACGCGGGCCGCTCGCGGCGGTTCCGGCTACTCGGCGGCGGCGGAGGGGCCGATGTTGGTCCGTGAGCTGACCACGTCCAGCACGTGGGTCACGGCCTCGGCGACCGGCACCCCGTTGCGCTGGGAGCCGTCGCGGTAGCGGAAGGAGACCGTACCGGCGGCCACGTCGTCGTCACCGGCGATCACCATGAACGGGATCTTCTGCTGCTGCGCCGTCCGGATCTTCTTCTGCATCCGGTCGTCACCCGCGTCCACCTGCGCCCGGATGCCCTCGGCGCGCAGCGCCGCGACGAAGCCGTGCAGGTAGTCGGTGTGGTCCTCGCGGATCGGGATGCCCACCACCTGCACCGGCGCCAGCCAGGCCGGGAAGGCACCCGCGTAGTGCTCGGTGAGCACCCCGAAGAACCGCTCGATCGACCCGAACAGCGCACGGTGGATCATCACGGGCCGCTGCCGGCTGCCGTCGGCGGCCTGGTACTCCAACGCGAACCGCTCCGGCTGGTTGAAGTCGACCTGGATGGTGGACATCTGCCACGTCCGGCCGATCGCGTCCCGCGCCTGCACGGAGATCTTCGGCCCGTAGAACGCCGCGCCGCCCGGGTCGGGAACCAGGTCCAGGCCGGAGGTCTCGGCGGCGGTCCGCAGCGCCTCGGTGGCCTCGGCCCAGTCCTCGTCGGCTCCGATGAACTTGGGCGAGTCGTCCCGGGTCGACAGCTCCAGGTAGAAGTCGTCCAGGCCGTAGTCGCGCAGCAGGTCGAGCACGAAGCTGAGCAGCGTGGACAGCTCACCGGCCATCTGCTCGCGGGTGCAGTAGATGTGCGAGTCGTCCTGGGTCAGGCCGCGGACCCGGGTCAGGCCGTGCACGACGCCGGACTTCTCGTACCGGTAGACCGTGCCGAACTCGAACATCCGCAGCGGCAGCTCCCGGTAGGACCGCCCGCGCGACCTGAAGATCAGGTTGTGCATCGGGCAGTTCATCGCCTTGAGGTAGTAGTCCGCGCCCTCCAGCTGCATGGGCGGGAACATGGTGTCCGCGTAGTACGGCAGGTGACCGGAGGTCTGGAACAGCTGCGCCTTGGTGATGTGCGGGGTGTTGACGAACTCGTACCCCGCCGCCTCGTGCCGCTGGCGGGAGTAGTGCTCCATCTCGCGGCGGATGATGCCGCCCTTGGGATGGAAGACCGCCAGGCCGGAGCCGATCTCGTCGGGGAAGCTGAACAGGTCGAGGTCCGCGCCGAGCTTGCGGTGGTCGCGCCGGGCGGCCTCCTCCAACAGCTTCAGGTACGCCTTGAGCTCGTCGCGGGTCGGCCACGCGGTGCCGTACACCCGCTGTAGTTGGGGGTTCTTCTCCGACCCGCGCCAGTACGCGGCGGCGGAGCGCATGAGCTTGAACGCGCCGATCAGTCGGGTGGTCGGCAGGTGCGGGCCCCGGCACAGGTCCGACCAGCAGACCTTGTCCTCCTTGGCGTCGAGGTTGTCGTAGATGGTCAGCTCGCCGCCGCCCACCTCCATCACCTCGTCGGTGTCCAGGCCCTCGCCCTTGACCTCGATCAACTCCAGCTTGAACGGCTCGTCGGCCAGCTCGGAGCGCGCCTCGTCCAGGCTGCCGAAGCGGCGGCGACGGAACCGCTGCCCGGACTTGATGATCTCCTGCATGCGCTTCTCGAGCTTGCTGAGGTCATCGGGCTGGAACGGCTTGTCGACGTCGAAGTCGTAGTAGAAGCCGTTCTCGATGGGCGGGCCGATGCCCAGCTTGGCCTCGGGGAAGACGTCCTGCACGGCCTGGGCGAGGACGTGCGCGGTGGAGTGGCGCAGCACGTTGAGCCCGTCGGGCGAATCCAGGCTGACCGGCTCGACGACGGTCTCCTCGGCCGGCGACCAGTCCAGGTCGCGCAGCTGGCCCTGCGGGTCGCGGACCACGACGATCGCCTTGGGGCCGTTCGCGGGCAGTCCGGCCGCGGCCACCGCGTCGGCCGCCGTGGTCCCGGCGGCGACGACGACGGGGTCGGCCACGGCGGGGGTACGGGGTGCGGACACGGTGACTCCTCCAAGTGGTACGAAACGGTGCCGATCCTCGGCTCCTGCCGATGCTATCGGTCGCCCCGCCTCCGACCGGGAAGGGCACCTCCCTACCGCCGACGTTGAACCTTTCGCGCCTCACAGCCGAACTAGAAGGTGTGGCCGGAAACCGGTGCCGGCCGCGTCGACACGGATGGGGGCACGAGATGGCGAGCACGTACGGCGGTGGCCGTCGGCGGCGGATCGTGGCGGCGACAGCGGTGACCGCCGCTGGGCTGCTGCTCTGGCCTGGCACGGCGTACGCGGCGGACGTGACGACCACCCCGACCGAGGCCCGGCAGGGCGACGCGGTACGGCTGGAGTTCAGCGTTCCGGAGGAGCGGGCCGGCACGAAGACCAACCAGATCGAAGTCCGACTGCCGGCCGACGCGCCGATCGCCGAGGTCTATCCCATGTCGGTGAACGGCTGGGCGCCCCGGATCAGCTCCCGCACCCTGGACAAGCCGGTGGCCGGTATCCACTCCTCCGGGGTGAGCACTGTGACGACCGCGGTGACCTGGGTCCGGGTCGGTGCGAGTGACCCCGGGCCGGCTCGGCTGGCGCTCTCCATGGGGCCGATGCCGCAGGCCGAGCGGCTCACCTTCGAGGTCGTCCAGACGTACGCCGATGGCACTGTGGTCCGGTGGGCGGACGCCACCGGCCCGCACCGGGCCCCGACGCTCGCCCTGCTGCCGGCGGCGCCCGGCGGGGCGGGCCCGGCCGCACACGGCGGACACGCCGGCCCGGCGGCCGGCGCACCGGCCGCAGCGGACAACGGTGTGGACGCCGCACCGCCGGCCCCGGCGGACGGCGCCGACGAGGGCAGCGCCGACGGGATGCTGGCCGCCGGCCTGCTGGCCGGGCTGGGCGGCGGCGCGGCGATCGGCTGGCTGGTCAGCCGATGGCGCCGACGCGACCCGGACGAGGCCACCGCGCTCGCCGAGGTGACCGGCGGCCCGGACGAGGCCGCGACGCTGGCCGAGATAACCGGTCGCGGAGACGACACCGCAACGCCAGACCCGACGCCCGCCGATCCGCAGCCCGCCGACCCGACGCCCGCCGACCCGCAGCCTGCTGTTCCCGCAGCATCGCGGTGATCCACTCGGCTCTCAGGAAAACGGGGCATCCCCACCGCCCGGACGACCCGATTTGCAGGAAGCCGAGTTGATCGTGCGCAGGGCCTGCCCAGGCGCTGGGTCGGGGGGTCAGGGGAGCCAGGTAGGTAGCGGCTCGCGGGCCGCCAGCCACTCTTCGGGCACCCCGCCCGGGGTGCCGACGCCGGTGTGCGCCGCCACCACCGCTCCGGCGATGGCGGCCGTGGTGTCCACGTCCCCACCGGCCCGTACGCACGTCTCGATGGCCGCCGGATAGTCGTCGAGGTGCGTGGCGGCCACCCAGAGGGTGAACCCGACGGTGTCCTGGGCGATCACCCGGGAGCCGTTGCCGAGCGCCGCCACCACCCGGGGCAACGGCCGGCCGAGCAGCCCGGCGGCCCGGTGTACGCCCCGATGCACCTCGGTGCCCGGGTCGAGTGCGGCGGCGATCCCGGCGAGCAGCCGCTCCGGGGCCGGCCGATGCCCGTCGAGGCGGGCCCGGGCGGCCAGCGCGGCAGCGACGGCGACGGCGACCGCCCCGGCGATCCCCTCCGGGTGCGCGTGCGTCACCTCAGCGGACGCGCGGGCCTGTGCCGCGGCACGCGCCGTCGAGTCGGCGAAGTACGCGCCCAGCGGGCCGACCCGCATCGCCGCGCCGTTGCCGCAGGAGCCCTGCCCGTCGAAGGCGGAGGCGGCGGCCAGCGGCCACGGGGTTCCGGTGCGGATCAGCCCCAGGATGAGCATCGCGCCCGCGCCGTAGCCCCGTCGCTCGGTACATCGCTCGGCGAAGGAGAGGGCGAGCCGATCCCGGTCGATGCCGCCGGAGTCGGCCAACTGGGCGAGGACCGAGCAGGCCATCTCGGTGTCGTCGGTCCATTCCCAGGGCGCTGGCGGCAGCGCGTCGGCGGCGAGATCCACGGGCGCGGGCCCCTGCAGGAAGTACTGCGCGCCGAGCGCGTCGCCGGTGGAGAGACCGGCGAGGCTGTCCCGGGCGAGCGCCAGGCGGGCATCGGCGAACAGGGTGAACGACATCGTCGTACCAGCTTGCCCGGTCGCCAGGCACGCCGCAACGCGATCAACTTGCCAGGCCAAGTACGGTCTTGTCGTGGCCTCCGTGCTCCTGGTCGAAGACGATCACGTCGTACGCGGCGCGATGCTGCGGTCCCTCACCGACCGGGGGCATGCCGTGCACGCCGTGGGTACGGCGTTGGACGCCCTGCGTCGGGTCGCCGCGGAGACACCCGACCTGGTGGTGCTCGACCTCGGCCTCCCCGACCTGGACGGCTCGGACGCGCTGCGGATGCTGCGCGGCATCACCGACGTTCCGATCATCATCGCCACCGCCCGCGACGACGAGCAGTCGGTGGTCAAGCTGCTGCGCGCCGGCGCCGACGACTACATGGTCAAGCCGTTCACCGGCGCGCACCTGGACGCCCGGATCACCACAGTGCTGCGCCGGGCCGGCCGGGCCAGTCGGTCCGTGCAGCCCGCGGTACACAGCGTCGGCGGGCTGCGGGTGGACGTGGGCGAACGCAGCGCCCAGCTCGACGGGGAGCCGCTGGCGCTGACCCGCAAGGAATTCGACCTGTTGGCGTATCTCGCCGCACGACCTGGGCGGGTAGTGTCCCGCCGGGAACTCTTGGAGGAGGTATGGCGGCAGCCATCGGTCGGCGAGGATCAGACCATCGACGTTCACCTGTACTGGCTCCGCAGAAAGATGGGCGAGTCCGCGGCGAAGCCGCGCTACCTGCGCACCGTGCGGGGGGTCGGATTCCGGCTGGTGGCACCGGACTGAGGACGGCGCTGGCCCTGCTCACGGCCGGCATGTGCAGTCTCGTGGCGCTCGCGTTCCTGATCCCGCTCGGGCTCAGCCTGCGAGAGCAGAGCCGCGACGAGGCGATCGCCGACGCGGCGCGGCGCAGCGCGCTGGTGACCGGCGCGCTGGCGGTGAGCACCGACCCGGCGGTCGTCGAGCGTGCCGTGGTGGCCAGCGCCGAGGGCGCACCCACCCGGCCCGTGGTGCACGGGTTGGGGCTGGACGAGTCGGCTGGTCGGGCCAGCGGCAGCGACCTGGACCGGGCCCGCTCCGAGCGCCAGTCGTTGGTCGTCGACGTCGACGGGGGTGTGGCCCGGCTCGACCCGGTCGTCCTCGGTGACCGGACGGCCGTGGTCGAGGTGTTCCTTCCGGAGTCGACGCTGGGCGAGGGCGCCGGCGGCACCTGGTTGCTGCTGTTCGCGGTCGGCGCGGCGATGGCCGGCGCGGCGGTGCTGGTGGTCGACCGGGTAGCTGCCCGCGCGGTGGACTCCACCCGCGGTCTGGTCAAGGCAGCGCTCTCCGTCGGCGACGGCGACCTCGGCGTACGCGTCGAGCCGACCGGTCCGCGCGAGTTGGCCGAGGCCGGGTACGCCTTCAACCGGATGGCGGACCGCCTGGACGCCGCCCGCACCGACGAGCGGGAGTTGGTGGCCGACCTGTCGCATCGTCTGCGTACCCCGTTGACGGTGCTGCGGCTGGACGCGGAGGCGTTGGAGTCCGACGACACCAGCGTGGGTTCGTTCAGCCCGGCCGAGTTGGACCGGCTGCGCGGGATCCGGCGGATCCGGCAGGCGATCGTCACCCTGGAGGGTGAGATCGACGTGCTGATCAAGACCACCCGTAAGACGGTGGCGCTCGAGGCCGGGCCGGCGATGTGCGACGTCAGCGAGGTGGTCCGGGACCGGATGGTGTTCTGGGCGGCGTTGGCCGGCGACCAGAACCGGCCGCACCGGGTCAACGGCGCCCAGCTGCGCATCCCGGCGCCGGTGCCGCGGGCCGAACTGGCCGCCGCGCTGGACGCGGTCATCGGCAACGTCTTCCGCTACACCCCGCAGGGCACCGCGTTCGAGGTGGCGGTGTCCCGGCGCGACGGTTACGTGGCGATCCGGATCGACGACGCCGGCCCCGGCATCGCCAACCCGGACCGGGCGCTGCGCCGGGGTGCCAGTGACCAGGGCTCGACCGGGCTCGGGCTGGACATCGCCAAGCGGGTCGCGTTGCAGGCCAACGGCTCGGTGAGCATCGACCGCGCCCGGCTGGGCGGGGCCAGCGTGGTGATGCTGCTCGCCGACCCGGAGGCGACGCCCCGGCAGGTCAGCCGCTTCGGTCTGGTCGGTCGGATGGCCCGCGACGCCCGGGACACGAAGGCCACCGGACGTCGCTGGCCCCGCCAGCGCCCCACCGACGACTGACCCGGCCGGACCCGGGGCTGTGCGCCGGCGCAAGTCTTCCTTAGATCGCGGTTAACGACCGCGTTGGATCGGCTGCGGGCTGACAGGATCAGAGCACGAACCCACCAGTTCCACCGGCCGAGCGCACCACGCACCCACGGCCGGTGGAGCCGCGCGCGCGGCGGGAGTCACAGGTCCCCCCACACCCACGCTCCCGCCGCGCGCCCTGCTCCACCAACCGGCCCGGCCGACCAGCCCAACCGACACCCGAGCGGTCGACCAGCTCAGCCGGCGGTGGCGAGGTACGCGTCGATCTCGGCGAGGATCCGCTGCTGGCCGGCGGTGTCCAGGAAGGACGCGGTCACCGCGTTGCGGGCCAGCCCGGCCAGACCCTCGGCACCGACGCCGAGCAGACGGGCGGCCACCGCGTACTCGTCGTTGAGGGTGGTGCCGAACATCGGCGGGTCGTCGGAGTTGATGGTGACCAGCAGCCCGGCCTCGACCAGCCGGGGCAGCGGATGCTCGTCGAGGGTGGCCACCGCCCGGGTACGGACGTTGGACGTCGGGCAGATCTCCATCCCGATCTGCCGCTCGGCCAGGTACGCGAGCAGCTGCGGGTCCTGCGCGGCGGAGATGCCGTGCCCGATCCGCTCGGCGCCCAACTCGTTCAGCGCGTCCCAAACGGTCTGCGGCCCGGTGGTCTCCCCGGCGTGCGGAACCGAGCGCAGCCCGGCGGCGCGGGCCTGGTCGAACCAGGGCCGGAACTGCGGTCGGGGTACACCGATCTCCGGGCCGCCCAGACCGAAACTGACCAGCCCGTCCGGGCGCTCGTCCAGTGCGATGCGCAGCGTCTCCTCGGCCGCGGGCAGGCCGGCCTCGCCGGGGATGTCGAAGCACCAGCGCAGCTCGATGCCGAAGTCGGCCAGGGCGCGCTTGCGGGCGTCCTCGATGGCCTCGCAGAACGCCGGCGCGGGAATGCCCCGTCGGACGTGCGAGTACGGGGTGATGGTCAGCTCCGCGTACCGGACCTGTTGGCGGGCCAGCTCGCGGGCCACCTCGTGGGTGAGGATCCAGACGTCCTCCGGGTCGCGGATGAGATCCACGACGCTCAGGTAGACCTCGATGAAGTGCGCGAAGTCGCGGAACTCGAAGTAGCTGGCGAGGGCGTCCGGATCGGCCGGCACGGGGCTGCGCCCCTCGTGGCGCGCGGCCAACTCGGCGACGATCCGGGGCAGGGCGGAGCCGACGTGGTGCACGTGCAGCTCCACCTTGGGCAGGCCGGCGATGAAGGTGGACAGGTCGGTCACGGGTTCTCCTGAGCATGGTCGCCGGTGCGGGCGACGACGAAGACGCGGCGGAACGGGAAGTACACCTGACCCTGCCGCACCGGGTACGCCGCGGTGAGCCGTACTCCCAGCTCGGCCCGGAAGGCGGACCAGCCGGCGGCGTCCAGTGCGGCCCGGACCGGGCGCAGCGCGGTGCCCTCCATCCAGGCCAGCACCGGGTGCTCGGCGGCGGGTCGAGCCGGCAGCAGGTGCACGTAGGTAGTCTCCCAGGCGTCCACCGCGCAGCCGGCGGCGGTCAGCAGCGCCGCGTAGTCGGCCGGGTCGTCGACCGGGTCCGCGCGCAGCAGCGGGGCGACCTCGGCCCGCCAGGTCGGCCGGTTGGCGACCTCCCGCAGGGCGCGGTGCGAGTCGGCGGCGAAGTTTCCGGGGACCTGCATGGCGAGCCAGGCGCCGGCGGGCAGCTCGGCGGCCCAGCGGCGCAGCAGCTCCTGGTGGCCGGGCACCCACTGCAACGCCGCGTTGCTGACCACCACGTCCTCGTCGCCGGCCGGAACCCAGTCGCGCAGGTCGGCGACCGCGAAGTCGACCGGCGCCTCCAGGGCCTCGGCCCGCTCGATCATCTCCGCCGAGGAGTCGAGCCCGCGCACCCGGCTGGCCGGCCAGCGCTCGGCGAGGACGGCGGTGAGCTGGCCGGGGCCGCAGCCGAGGTCGACCACCGTCCGGGGTCGCTCGGCCGGGATCCGGGCGAGAAGGTCGTGAAACGGCCGGGATCGCTCGTCGCCGAAGCGCAGGTAGGTCGTCGGGTCCCACATGGTCGCCTCCCAAACCGTACGTCCGTACTGCTAACGGTACGGCTCGCGTGGCAGGGTGGCAACCCGATCACTAGGCTCGGGGCATGGAACAGCGCAGCTTCAACCGGCTCGGCCGGACCGTTGGCGCGGTCGGCCTGGGCGCGTGGCAACTCGGCGCCGACTGGGGCACCGTCAGCGAGGACGACGCGATGGCGGTGCTCGCCGCCGCCGTGGACGCCGGAGTCACCTTCCTCGACACCGCCGACGTGTACGGCGACGGCCGCAGCGAGCAGCTGATCGGCCGCTTCCTGCGCACCCGACCCGACGCCGGGCTGACCGTCGCCACCAAGATGGGCCGCCGCGTCGAGCAGCGGCCGGAGGCGTACACCCTGGCGAACTTCCGGCAGTGGACCGACCGCTCCCGGGCCAACCTGGGCATGGACACCCTGGACCTGGTCCAGTTGCACTGCCCGCCCACCGAGGTCTTCTCCTCCGACGAGGTCTTCGACGGCCTGGACACCCTCGTCGCCGAGAAGGCAATCGCCGGGTACGGCGTCAGCGTCGAGACCTGCGACCAGGCCCTCACCGCGATCGCCCGACCGGGGGTGGCGAGCGTCCAGATCATCCTCAACGCGGTCCGCCACAAGCCCCTGGAGCGGGTGCTGCCCGCCGCTGCCGCAGCGGGTGTCGGCATCATCGCCCGCGTGCCGCTCGCCAGTGGCCTGCTCTCCGGCCGCTACGACGAGCACACCGAGTTCCCCGCCGACGACCACCGCAACTACAACCGGCACGGCGCCGCCTTCGACGTCGGGGAGACGTTCTCCGGAGTCGACTTCGATCGAGGTCTGGCCGCCGTACGCCGGCTGGCCCCGCTCGTCGACGCGGACCGCACGATGGCGCAGTTCGCCCTGCGCTGGGTGTTGGACCAGGCGGGTGTCACGGTGGTCATCCCCGGTGCCCGCGACGCCGACCAGGCCCGACGCAACGCCGCTGCGGCGGCCCTGTCCCCGCTCACCGACGAGCAGTTGGCAGCCGTCCGCGAGACCTACGACGAGCTGATCCGCCCGCAGGTGCACGACCGGTGGTGACCCGCGCGGCCGGGGTGCTCGCGTCACGCCACCCGGCCGGCGATGCTGGACGGCGGCGCGCCGCCCCGGGCGGCGGAGAGGGGACGCGATGAGGGGTTGGCTTCCACTCACCCTCGGCCTGCTGGCCGTGGTGATCGGTGCGGTGTGGACGGTCCAGGGCCTCGGCTACGTCAGCGGCAGCGTGATGACCGACGAGAAGATCTGGGCGGTGATCGGCCCGCTCGTGACGGCGGCCGGGCTGGTGGTGATCTGGCTCGGCCTGCGCTCGCGTCGACGCTGACCGCTCGCTGCACCGGCGAGCCCGAGCAGGCGAAAGCCCCGCATCCCAACCGGGATGCGGGGCTTTACCGTGACCCGTGAGCCGGATCGTCCCACTGGCCGGCGGGGGCCGGCCGTCCTACTCAGATGGGACGGACCTGCTCAGCCTGCGGGCCCTTCTGACCCTGAGCAATCTCGAACTCCACCCGCTGGTTCTCCTCCAGCGAGCGGTAGCCGCTGGTCTGGATGGCCGAGAAGTGGACGAACACGTCAGCACCCCCACCATCGACGGTGATGAAGCCGAAGCCCTTGTCAGCGTTGAACCACTTCACGGTTCCCTGAGCCATGTGTTTCTCCCTCTAAAAACTGGCGGCCGTGCACGCCGTCCGGCCGATTGGCCGTTTTTGAGCAGCGGCGCCTGAGGCAGCCCCACGAAGGAGACTTCTCTCAACCCACGCCATCTCGCAACAGCGGGGACCAGCAAATCACGGAGGTAAAAAGTCTGTCACGACCTCTCCGACGAATTTCTCCGACATGTGACCTGACGGATGCCTCAGGTGCGCTGGGCGGCGTGCGATGCCATGCGAAAGCCCCCTTCCCATCGATGCGGGAAGGGGGCTGAAGTCGCTGATGGTCAGTCCGGCCAGCTGCCGGTCATCCGGCGTACGCCGACCGCGCCACCCCGGTCCACGGCGGCACGGACGACCGCGAAGATGGCGCCCTGCAACGCCGCGGCGGCCAGGACCTCGCCCCAGCCGCGATCCTCGTCGGTCGCGTTGGGCGCCTCACCGTCGCCCGCGGTGACCTTCCAGACCTGCCGGAAGATCGCCCCGGCCACCGTGCCTGCGGCGATACCCAACAACACGCCGACCGGCCGGTACGCGACCCTGCCGATGCTCTTACTCACCTACGCCTCCCCCGCACGATCATCAGCACCACCACGGTGGCCACCGCGCCGGCCGCGATGGCCGCCCACGGCACCGGGTTGCGGCGCACCAACTCGCCCTTTTCATACGCCTGTGCGCGTACCAACTCACCCTTTTCGTACGCCTGCGCCCGCGCCATCCCGGCGCCACGCGCGGCCTGACCGCGGACCCGGGCAACGGTCTGCGCCGCCTGCTCCCGCATCCGCTCCTTGGCCTGCTCGGCGGACTCCTTCAGACGCGCCTTGACGTCGGCCTTGGCGGCCAACGCCTCCATCGTCTCGCCCAACTCGACCCGGGTGCGACGGATCTCCTCGCGGAGGGCCTCCGTGTCGCCGGTCCCGTTACCGGTCATTGCCGCCCCCTGTCCTTCACCGCGGCGGTGACGGTGTCCATGTCTGCCCGGAGGCTACGGACCGTGGCCGCCGGCACCGGCGGGACGGCACGGCTGACCTGCTTCTTGCCCACCAGGGCGAGGATGCCGGCCACCAGGAAGCAGGCCACCGCCACGATCAGCGCCGCGGCCCAGGCGGGCAACACCAGGTCGAGCAGCAGGATCGCCGTGGCGACCAGCGCACCCAGACCGAAGAACGCGAGCGCGCCGCCGCCGCCGAACAGGCCGATCCCGATGCCCGCGTGCTTACCCTTCTGGGTCAACTCCGCTCGGGCCAGCGTCAGTTCGTCCCGCACGAGGCGGGAGATCTGCTCAGTGGCCCGCTGCACCAACTCGGCGGTGGAGGGCTCGCTCCCATTCTGGGATGTGCGGGCTTTCGCCACGTCAGCCATGCTGTCCTCCTTTCCTCATCACCGCGCTGTATGCCCGAAGTCGCCGCTCGTCAATCCTAAAGCGCACCAAGCAGCTCACCGTCCCCGTTGTCCGGACGCCGCGCCGCCAATACGCGACCAGCCGCCGCGATCACGCCAGAGACGTCCGGCAGCACATCCCCCACCCAAGCCCGACCAAACCTCCGCAACCGACCCGCTCCCCCGCCCCCGCTCCTCCCGCTCCGCCCCGCCCCCGGTCTCCCCGCCCCCGCCGCCCGCAGCGGTGATCATGAGTTTGGCGGGGACAAACCTGCGCGCACCCACCCGTCAAGTCCATGATCGCCGGGGTCTGCCGCGCAAGATCGCGCTCGATCCTGGTTGTAGTGGCCTCGACGGGGGTGGAGGCCACTACAACCAGGAAGTTGCACGATCTTGCGGGGCGGCGCCGGGTGGGCGAGGCGACCCGGGGCGGGCGAGGCGACGCGGGCGCGGGCGCGGGCGGGGGTGGGGCGACGCGGGCGCGGGCGGGACGGGGGCGGGCTACTGGGGGCGGGTTTCTTCGGGGCCTACGAAGGCTTCGCTGCGGGCGTCGCCGTCGTCGCTGCCGCCGAAGACACGGGCGTCGTCGGGCGCCTCAGTGTCGGACAGGCGGCGGGCCGGTCGCCTCGGCTGCACCCACTGCCAGGACAGGTTGCTGGTGGAGTCGCCCAGCTCGGTGCGTAGCCGGGGCATCGCGGTCGGGCGGTTGTCCCGGATCCAGGCGACCAGGTGCTCCCGGACGAGGCAGCGCAGGTCCCACAGGCTGCCCGCGTCGGCGGCGCTGACCAACGCGCGCAACCGCACCGTCCCGCCGGTGGCGTCGGTGACCTGGAGGACGCAGACCCGCCCGTCCCACAGCTCGGTGCCCTCGACGAGGCGGCGCAGCTCCTCGCGCATGGTCTGCACGGGCACCGCCCAGTCGACGTCGAATTCGGCGGTGCCGAGCACCGCCGCCTCCGTCCGGGTCCAGTTCTGGAACGGCTTGCTGGTGAAGTACGAGGTGGGCAGGATCAACCGGCGGTCGTCCCAGATCTGCACCACGACGTAGCTGAGGGTCAGCTCCTCGATGCGACCCCACTCCCCCTCGACGACGACGACGTCGTCGAGCCGGACGGCGTCGCTGAAGGCGAGTTGGAGGCCGGCGAAGACGTTGCCGAGCAGGCTCTGCGCGGCGAGCGCGGCCACCACACCGACCACACCGGCCGAGGTCAGCACACCGGCGCCGATGCCCCGCACGCTGGGGAACGTCATCAGCATCACGCCGACGGTCAGGATGACGATCACCGCGATGGTCAGTCGGCGCAGCATCACCACCTGGGTCCGGACCCGCCGGGCGTGCCGGTTGTCCGGGACGTCGACCCGGAACCGGGCCAGCGCGGTGTCCTCGACGACGACCAGCAGGCAGGCGACCAGCCAGGCCAGTGTGGCGATGACGCCGAGGATGAGCAGGTGCAGCAGCAGTCGGCGCCAGCTCTCGCCGACCGCGTACCCGGTGGTGAAGCGGACGGCGAACTGCACGGCCAGGACCGTTCCGGCGACCTGGAACGGGCGGTGCGCGTGGTCGGTCAACTCGGTCAACAGCAGTGACCGGCGGCCGAACCGCCGGGTCAACCGGTGGACGACCTCGACCAGGAACAGGGCGACCGCCGCCGCGACGAGCGCGGCGACGGCCGTTTCGAGATAGTTCTGCACGGCTTCGGTGCTCCCCTTCGACCAGGCGTCGGGCACTTCGGGCAAAAGCCCAAGAGTGCCCGACAGCCCGGGAATCGACCAGTTCAGACCTTGCGGTACCGGGACTGGAGGAAGCAGTAGACGCCGAAGGCGGCGATGCCGAGGGCGACCAGGGCCAGCAGGAACGTGCCGTACGACTGCTCCTGCAGGGTGTGCAGCGCGGCGTCCAGACCACGGGCCTTCTCCGGGTCGTAGTTCACCGCCGCCACGATGACCAGCAGACCGGCGATGCCGTACGCGACGCCCTTGGCGATGTATCCGGCCATGCCCAGCCGGCGGGCGAGCTGGCGGGTCTTCGGGCTCATCTCGCCGGTCTTGAGGTGCTTCTCGAACTTCTTCCGGGCTCCGTAGATGATCAGGCCGATGCCGATCGCGGCGACGACCAGCCCGGCCAGGCCGACCAGCCAGCGGCCACCGCTGGAGGTCATCAGCTTGCCGGTCAACGCCTCCTGCTGGTCGGCGCTGTTCGACCCGGCGTCCTTGAAGACCTTGAAGGCGGTCCAGGCGAAGTAGAGGTAGACGATGGTCCGGCCGGCCGAGGCGAGCCGTTCCATGACCCGCTCCTTGCCGCGCTCGGCGCGGTGCCCGACCGCCGCCTCCAGCGCCTGCCAGATCGCCATCGCGAGCAGGCCGACCGCGACGGCGATGACCAGGAACTTGCCGAGGGGCTGTGCGGAGAGGGTACGCAGCGCGCCGGACTGGTCGCCGTCGTCGGACGACGTGCCGAACGCGATCTGCAACGCCAACCAGGCGAAGAGGAGGTGGACGATGCCGTAGCCGATGAAGCCGGCCCGGGCGAGGAGTTCCAGCCACCGGCTGTCCGCCGTACGGGAGGCGGTGGCTTCGGCGCTACGGGTGAGTGACATGGCGTCACAATCTCCGAATCTGAAGATTCCCAAACGTCGGCCACCGCCGCCCGCCCAGCTCAGCTGCCCGGGTTGCGCGATACGCGGATCTTGACCTGCTGGTCGGTCACGCTGTCCAGGGTGACCGCGAAGCCCCCGGCCTCGGCGGCCTGCTGGCCGGTGGTGAGGGTGAGCTGCTCACCGGCGACCTCGACGGTCACCTGGTCGCCTTCGGCGCCGACCAGTTTGGCCTCGACGCCCAGGATGGTGGCGCTGGCGTCGACACCCCGCTCGAAGGTGACAGTGCAGGCGTCCAGCCCGCAGTCGGTGGAGGCGCCCTGGGAGCTGCACCCGGCGAGCACGGCGAGGCCGAGCGCCAGACCGGCGAAGAGGCCGGCGGCGCGGCGGACGGGGGGAATGGGCATGGTGGCGGGTCGGTTCGTCACCTCGCCAAGAGTACGAGACATCCGCGAGGTCGCCGCCGAACGGTGATCACCTGGCGGCCGGGAAGGGTACGAGGAGCACCGGCTAGGGTCCGGGACATGCCGTTCGACATCTCCCGCACCCGGGCCGCGTACCCCGCCCTGACCGAGGGCTTCGTCCACTTCGACGGTGCCGGCGGCACCCAGACCGCGGCCGGTGTGATCGACGCGGTCACCGATGCCATGCGGTCGGCGGTCGGCAACCGCAGCGCCGCCTTCATTCCGGGCCGCCGGTCGTTGGAGCTGGTGGCCGAGGCCCGCTCGGCGGTGGCCGACCTGCTCGGCGCCGACCCGGCCGGGGTGGTGCTCGGCCCGAGTGCGACAGCGCTGACGTACACCCTGGCCCGCACGCTCGGCGCGGCCTGGCGCCCGGGTGACGAGGTGGTGGTCTCCCGGCTCGACCACGACGCGAACGTGCGGCCGTGGGTGCAGGCCGCCGAGGCGGCCGGCGCGACGGTGCGCTGGGCCGAGGTCGACCGGCACACCGGTGAGCTGCCCGCGGCCCAGTACGCGGACCTGGTGGGTGAGCGGACCCGGTTGGTCGCGGTGACCGCCGGCAGCAACGCCATCGGCACCATGCCGGACGTGTCGGCGATCGCCAAGATCGCGCACGCGGTCGGCGCGTTGGTCTACGTCGACGGGGTGCACTCGGTTCCGCACGGGCCGACCGACCTGGCCTCGCTCGGTGCCGACGTGCTGGTCACCAGCGCGTACAAGTGGTCCGGCCCGCACCTGGCGGCGATGGTGGCGGACCCGGCCCGGTGGGCCGCGCTGCGCCCGGCGAAGCTGGTGCCGTCCTCCGACGCGGTGCCGGACCGGTTCGAGTACGGCACGCCGAGCTTCCCGCTGCTGGCCGGCGTGGCCGCCGCGGTGGATCACCTGGCGGGGCTGGACCCGGACGCGGTCGGGGACCGGCGGGCCCGGCTGCGGGCCGGGCTGGCGGCCGCCCAGGCGCACGAGGAGGCACTGCTGGAGCGGCTGCTCGCCGGGCTGGCGCAGCGGCCGGCGATCACCGTCTACGGCTCGCCGGCGCGGCGCTGCCCGACGGTGTCGTTCCGGGTCGCCGGGATGTCCCCGGCGGCCACCCAGGAGGCGTTGGGCGCCGCCGGGTTCTGCCTCTCCGTCGGCGACTACTACGCCTACGAGTACTTCCAGCTCATGGGCCTGCGCGACAGCGGCGGCGCGGTGCGGGCCAGCATCTACCACTACAACACGGCCGACGAGGTGGACCGGTTGCTCGGCGAACTCGACGCGCTGGCCGAGCGGGCGGGGAGAATGGCCGGATGAGCACCCTGGTCGAGGACAACCCGGCGAAGCACCGCTTCGAGATCCTGGTCGACGACGCGCTGGCCGGTTTCACCGCGTACCTGCCGCGCGGGGAGGTCCTGGTCTTCACCCACACCGAGGTGGACCGGGGTTTTCAGGGCAAGGGGGTGGGCGGCACGCTGGTCCGCGGCACCCTGGACCAGCTCCGGGCCCGCGGCACGACAGTGGTGCCGCAGTGCCCCTTCATGTCCGCGTTCATCGACAAGCACCCCGAGTACGCCGACCTGGTCGCCGACCTCCCGTAGCGGGGGTCGTCAGCGGGCCCCGGTGAGCACCTCGGCGGCGGCCTGTCCACTGGCCCGGGTGGCGCCGTGGGTGGCCAGGTGCACCGCCCCGGTGACCAGCTCGGGCACGCCCAACTCGACCACGACGGCGTCCGGCCGGGCGGCCAACGCGCGGTGCACGGCGGCGCGCATCCAGTCGTGCCGGTGCTGGTCGCGGACGACCAGGACCAGGGGGCGGCTGCCCGCACCGGCGCCCGGGTCGGCCGGCACGTCGGGTTCGGCGTAGCGGACCGTGCTGGTGCCGGGCAGCAGCTCGGTCAGCGGTCCGCCGATGCCCCACGGGGTCTCGGCGCCGATGGCGATGTTGCGCAGCGGCTCGAACTCGACGACGTGCGCCGCGCGGGTCAGGGGCAGCGCGACCGTCGTACCCGGGGCGGCGGTGACCCGGACGGCCCGACGGGCGGCGACCAGCCCGACGTCGGTGGCGGCGCGCGCTCCGGCCGAGCCGGCGCTGCGGGCGGCCACCGTCCAGGCGGCGAGTTGACCGACACGCTTGGCGGCCTCGGCGAGACGTTCCTCGGGCAGCTCACCGGAGACGACGGCGGCCACGATGGCGTCGCGCAGCTCGCGGGCGGCCTGCTCGTCGGCCCGTTCGCCGCCGATGCAGATGGCGTCGGCCCCGGCGGCGAGGGCGCGGACCGTCGCCCCGGCGAAGCCGTACCGGTCGGCGACCGCGCGCATCTCCACCGCGTCGGTGACCACCACGCCGGAGAAGCCCAGTTCGTCGCGGAGCAACCCGCCCAGGATGCGCTGACTCAGCGTCGCCGGCAGGTGCGGGTCGAGCGCGGGCACCAGCAGGTGACCGGTCATCACCGCCTGCACCCCGGCGGCCACGGCGGCGCGGAACGGCGCCAGTTCGCAGGCGTCCAGCCGGTCCCGGTCGGCGGTGATCCGGGGCAGGTCGTGGTGTGAGTCGACCCGGGTGTCGCCGTGCCCGGGGAAGTGTTTGGCGCAGGCCGCGACGCCGCCGGCCTGCAGCCCGCGAACCCAGGCGGCGGTGTGCCGCGCGACCAGCACCGGGTCGGCACCGAAGGAGCGGACGCCGATCACCGGGTTCGCCGGATTGGAGTTGACGTCGGCGTCCGGGGCGTAGTTCAGGGTGATTCCCGCCGCGGCCAGCTCGGCGCCGAGGTCCCGGGCGACGGCCTCGGTCAGCTCCGGGTCGTCGACCGCGCCGAGGGCGAAGTTGCCGGGCCGGGAGCTGCCGTGCACCGACTCCAGCCGGGTGACGTCGCCGGCCTCCTCGTCGATCGCCACGATGACGTCCGGCCGTTCCGCGCGCAGCGTCGCGGTCAGCGCGGCCACCTGCTCGGTGTCGACGACGTTGCGGGCGAAGAGCACCACCGAGCCGAGACCCTCGCCGAGCCAGCGGCACACCCATGGTGGTGGGGTGGTGCCGACGAAGCCGGGTTGCAGAACGGCGGCGGCGAGCGCCGGGAGGTGCCCGTGGGAAGTGGTCACTCCGCCCCCTCACAGTGATCGATGTCGATCACCGGCGACGGTGCGCCCCCGTCGACCCGCTGGTTGCGCTCGCTCATGCGGCCCCCGTACCCCATCTCTCGCGCGCCCTCGGCGCACCGCCACCGGCAGGCGGTCCTGCCATGGTCACACTGAGCGATTCAATAGTCAATAAACCTTACAGTTGCCTGGCGGCCCGCTCCCCGGGGAGAGTGCGGGGATGGATCCCGTCCTGCTGGCCGACGCCACGAGCCCGGCCGACATCCCCGGCGTACGCCTGCTCGGCCTGGTGGTCGGCGCCCTGCTGCTCCTCGCCGCGATCCGGGCGATGTTCGGTCGGCGCTGAGCGACCCGTACCGATCCGGGCCCGACGGACCGGGTGTGGTCGACCGCGACCGGGGTACGGCTCTCCCCATCAGCAGGTCCGCGTGCCGAAGGGGTAAGCCATGAAGATCGGATATTTCCTGTCCAGTGAGGAGTTCACGCCAGCCGAGTTGCTGGAGCAGGCGCGCGGTGCCGAACGGGCCGGCTTCGAGGCGCTGTGGATCTCCGACCACTACCACCCGTGGGTGGACGCACAGGGCCAGAGCCCGTTCGTCTGGTCGATGATCGGCGCGCTCAGCCAGGTCTGTTCGCTGCCGGTGACCACGGCGGTGACCTGCCCGACAGTGCGGATCCACCCGGCCGTGATCGCGCAGGCGGCGGCGACCAGCGCCGTGCTGCACGGCGGGCGGTTCGTGCTCGGCGTCGGCACCGGCGAGGCGCTCAACGAACACATCTTCGGCGACGCCTGGCCGCAGGCCGACGTCCGGCTGGAGATGCTGGAGGAGGCCGTCGAGGTGCTGCGCGCGCTGTGGGCCGGCGGCTTCGTCAACCACCACGGCAAGCACTACACAGTGGAGCAGGCCCGGATCTACACGCTGCCCGACACGCCCCCGCCGATCTACGTCTCCGGCTTCGGGCCGAAGTCCATCGACCTGGCCGCGCGGATCGGTGACGGCTACGTGAGCACCATGCCCGACGGCGAGATGGTCCGGCGCTTCCGCGAGAACGGCGGCGGCGACAAGCCGTGCCAGGCCGGCTTCAAGGCGGCGTACGCGGACAGCGAGGACGAGGGTATGCGCATCGCGTACGAGCGCTGGCCGAACGCGGGGGTGCCCGGTGAGCTGTCCCAGGTGCTGCCCTCGCCGCGGCACTTCGAGCAGGCCGCCGAGTTGGTCAAGCCGGAGATGCTGAAGGAGGCGTTCGTCTGCGGCAACAGCGCCGACGCGCACCTGGAGATGATCGACAAGTACGCCAAGGCCGGCTTCGACGAGGTGTACGTGGCCAACACCGGCCCGCACTACCAGGGTCTGTTCGACCTCTACCAGCGCGAGGTCCTGCCCCGGCTGCGCTGAGTCGCGGATCGGCGAGCCGGCCGTCGAGGGCATGGCAGGTGCCCTGCCTGTGATCGTCCGAACGCGTTTCGGCGGTCATGGGCTCGGGTACCTCCGGCCCTCGATGAAACTGTCCACGCACTCGATGACGTTGCGCCGCGCGGCCCGCAGCCTTTTCGGCTGGAAGGCGCTACGGCCCAACCAACTGGCCGCCATGCGCGCCGTGATGAAGCGGCGAGACGCCCTGGTGGTGTTGCCCACCGGAGCCGGCAAGTCGGCGATCTACCAGATCCCGGCCAGCCTGATCCCCGGCCCCACCGTGGTGATCTCGCCACTGCTGGCCCTCCAGCAGGACCAGATCGCCTCCCTCAACGAGCGGCAACGCCCGGAGCTGCGGGCGGTGCGGATCAGCTCGAACGAGTCGCCCACCCAGCAGGCCGAGGCGATCGCCGAGATCCGCGAGGGCCGGGCGGAGTTCCTCTTCATCACACCGGAACAGCTCAGCAACCCGGACCGGATGGCCGAGGTCGCCGCGCTGAAGCCGGCCCTGGTGGCGATCGACGAGGCGCACTGCATCTCGGCGTGGGGGCACGACTTCCGCCCCGACTACCTGGCGCTCGGGCACCTCATCGACGGCATCGGCCGGCCGCCGGTGGTCGCGCTGACCGCCACCGCCTCCCCTCCGGTACGCGACGACATCATCGCCCGGCTGCGGCTGCGCGACCCGGAGGTGGTGGTCTCCGGGCTGGACCGGCCGAACCTGTTCGTCGAGGTGGCGCACTGCCCCACCGAGGACTACCGGTGGCGGCGACTCATCGCGCTGCTGAGCGACGACGAGCGGCCCGGGATCATCTACGTGCCCACCCGCCGTGCCGCCGAGGAGCTGGCCACCCGGTTGACCGACGCCGGCTACCCGGCGCAGTTCTACCACGGTGGGATGGCGGCCGGCGCACGCCACGAACTGCACGAGGCGTTCCTCGCCGACCAGGTGCCGATCATGGTGGCGACCTCGGCGTTCGGCATGGGCATCGACAAGCCCAACATCGCCTGGGTGGTGCACATGGCGCTGCCCGACTCGCCGGACAGCTACTTCCAGGAGATCGGTCGGGCCGGCCGCGACGGGCAACCGGCCCGGGTGCTGCTGCTCTGGCAGGCCGAGGACGTGGGCCTGCAACGGTTCTTCAGCGGTGGCCTGCCCGACGTCGACGAGCTGCGCGACCTGGCCGCGCTGCTGCGCAAGAAGCCGGCCACCAAGACCGAACTGCGCGAGACCACCGGCCTCGGGCCGCGCAAGCTGGGCCAGTACATCTCCCTGTTGGAGCAGGTGGGGGCGGCCGAGCCACGCGCCCGGCAGCGCATCGGCGCACCCCGTTACTCGCCCACCCCGACCGACGCCGCCGCGGCGGCGCTGGCCGAGGCGGAGCGCCAGCAGACCGTGACCCGGTCCCGCACCGACATGATGCGGGCCTTCGCCGAGACCACCGCCTGCCGGGGGCAGACCCTGCTGGCCTACTTCGGCGAGCAGATGACGCAGGTCTGCGGCCACTGCGACAACTGCCACAACGGCACCAGCGTGGCCGACCAGGGTGCGGTCGGGCCGTTCCCGGTGCACAGCCAGGTGCGGCACCCGGAGTGGGGCTCCGGCATGGTGCTCTCCTACGAGGAGGACAAGATGACGGTCCTCTTCGAGGAGGTCGGGTACAAGACGTTGTCGGTGCGCGTGGTGTCCGAACAGGGCCTGCTGACCCTGGACTAGCCTGACCCGGGTGCCGCTTTCGGGCCCGGTGGATCGAACAAGCAGAGCACCGATTGACCAAGCAGAGCAGGGCGGAAGGGGCATTGCCGTGATCGAGCAGCCGGCGTACACCGGTTTCGGTTTCTCCGACGGGGAGTGGGGGTTGCTGGTCGGCCTGCCGCAGTCGGTGCTGACCGCGGCGAGCGCCGCCGAGTCCGACGGCACCCGCCGGACCATGGCGGAGAACGCGGCCGGGCTGGAGACCATCGCCGCCGGCCGGGAGTCGGCCAGCCCGCTGGTCGCCGCCGTGGCCGGCGAGATCGTCACCCGGGTCGGTGACCCGGACACCGGCGAGGAGTTGCCGGTCATCGCGCCCTCCGACCCCGGGGCGTACATCGACGACGTGCTGCTGCGGGCCGGCGAGGCCGGCGCGTTGCTGGCGGCGCGGGTCGACGAGGGTGAGGCCGGCGCGTACAAGCACTGGCTCGTGAAGATCGCCGAGCAGGTGGTGGGTGCCGCGTCCAGCGGTGGGCTGCTGGGCATCGGCGGCGAGTCGGTCAGCGACTCCGAGCGGCGTTTCCGCGACCGGCTCGCGCACGTGCTCATCGACTGACCGACGACAGCGACGTGTCGGCCGGACCGGTCGGCTCGACGGCCAGCGCCGTGGAGTCGGCCGGTCGGACGCCGCGCAGCGCGACCAGCGCGGTGACCGCGCCCAGCAGCATCACCGCCATGGCGGCGTACGCGGCCAGGTGCAGTCCGTCGGTGAACGCGACCCCGGCGGCGTGCCGCACCACGTCGGCCAGCTCCGCCGGCAGCCCCTCGGCGACCGCGAGCGCACCGCCAAGGGTCTCCTGGGCCGCGGCGGTGGTGTCGTCGGGCAGCCCGGCCGGCAGGCCGTCGACGATCTCGCGGCGGTAGACCGCCGCGCCCACGCTGCCCAGGATCGCCATTCCCAGCGCGCCGCCCAGCTCGCTGCTGGACTCGGTCAGCGCCGACGCGACACCGGCCTGCTCGGGCGGCGCCGCGCCGAGGACCAGCTCAGTGACGAGGGACATCACCATCACCAGGCCGCCCGCGTAGACACTGGCGCCGACGAGCAGCAGCCACAGCGGCGTCTCCGGGGTGACCCGGGTCAACACCACGAAGCCGACCACGGCGATGCCGAACCCCGCACCGATCAGGTACGCCCGTTCGACGCGCTGGGCCAGGGCGGCGGCGGCCGGCGCGACTCCGCCCACGGCGAGGGACGGCACGAGGCTCCACAGCGCCGCCCGCAGCGGGCTCAGGCCGAGCACCAGTTGAAGGTGCTGGGTGGTGAAGATGGCGAAGCCGACGATGGCGAACATCGCCAGCAGGTTGACAGCGAGCGACCCGGCGAAGCCGCGACGGCGGAACAGCGCGAGGTCGACCATCGGGTACGCCCGGGTCCGCTGCCGGTGCAGGAAGAGCGCCCCCACCAGCAGACCGCCGACGATGGCGAGGACCCGCACCGGGCTGAGGCCGTCGCGGG
Source organism: Micromonospora saelicesensis (assembly GCF_900091575.1). Classification (GTDB taxonomy): domain Bacteria; phylum Actinomycetota; class Actinomycetes; order Mycobacteriales; family Micromonosporaceae; genus Micromonospora; species Micromonospora saelicesensis. The sequence continues at coordinate 883,970 of NZ_FMCR01000003.1, read as the reverse complement.
CCATCTCCTTGATGCCGTAGATCACCGGCAGCAGCGCGCCGAGCGACAGTGCCGCGCTGATCAGGTCGAACCGCCCGGTCGCCGGGTTGCGGAACTCGGGCACCAGGAGCGGCACGAGCAGGAGCAGCATCAGCATCGCCGGGATGTTGATCAGGAAGATCGAGCCCCACCAGAAGTGCTCCAGCAGGATGCCACTGAGCACCGGGCCAATCGCGATGCCACCGGTGAGGGTGGCGGTCCAGATGCCGATGGCGGTCCCGCGCTGCTTGGCGTCGTGGAACATGTTGCGCACCAGGGCGAGCGTCGAGGGCATCAGGGTGGCCCCACCGACGCCGAGCACGGCACGCGCGGCGATCAGCGTCGCGGTGCTGTCGGCGTACGCGGCCAGCAGCGACGCCGCACCGAACGCGGTGGCGCCGATCAACAGGAGTCGGCGTCGGCCGATCCGGTCACCCAGAGCGCCCATGGTGATGAGCAGCCCGGCCAGCACGAAGCCGTAGATGTCGAAGATCCAGAGCTGTTCAGTGGCGGTGGGACGCAACTCCGCGCTGATGAACGGGACGGCGAAGTAGAGCACCGACACGTCCATCGAGACCAGGAGCAGCGGCAGCATCAGCACCGTGAGCCCGATCCACTCCCGCCGGCCCGCTCGCGGTGCCGGTGTGGTGGTGATCGTCATGATCAGTTCCCCTTCTGCGTAGGGCGTACGCTGTTATGCGTAGACCATACGCAGAACTAGGATGACGGGGCAAGGAGGAAATGTGGCGGCGAAGACAGACGACAGCGGGCCCGTGCTCCCGGCGTCCATCGAGAGCGCGTGGGGGCTGCGGGAGCGGCCACCCAAGGGCCCCCGGCCGGGAATGAGCGTGCCCGCCATCGTGGACGCCGCCGTACGCGTGGCCGACGCCGACGGCCTCGCGGCCGTCTCGATGAGCCGGGTGGCCAAGGAGTTGGGCGCCGCGACCATGGCCCTCTACCGGTACGTCGGCTCGAAGGACGAGCTGCTGATGCTCATGGTGGACACCGGGTACGGCCCATCCCCCGGCCCACCCGCCCCGGAGGACGACTGGCGCGCCGGCCTCACCCGGTGGGCCTGGGCCGAGCACGAGGTGCTGCGGCAGCGGTCCTGGCTGCTGCACGTGCCGATCAGCGGCCCACCGATCACCCCTCAGCAGCTCGGCTGGATGGAGGACGGGCTGCGCTGCCTCGACGGCACCACGCTCGGCGAGGGCGAGAAGATGTCGGTGCTCCTGCTGATCACGGGGTACGTCCGCAACGAGGCCACCCTCACCTCGCAGATCGCCGAGGGCAGCCGGGCCGCCGGCGTCGACCCCAGCGAGATGATGCCGGCGTACGGTCGGCTGGTGGCCCGGCTCATCGACCCGGCCCGCTTCCCCGCGCTGCACCGGGTGCTGAGCGCCGGTGTGCTCTACCAGGACGACGACCCCGACGACGAGTTCGTCTTCGGCCTGGACCGGATCCTCGACGGCGTCGAGGCGCTGATCCAACGCCGGGCGGGCTGAGGGAGCCCCATGCTGCCGAGAGACATCATCGACACCACCGTCCTGCCACCGGGCGAACGGTTCGGCATGTGGCTGGACCTGGTCGCACGCACCTCGGTGCCGCTGCGCATCCAGTCCGCGCACACCGACGACTTCGCCGCCCGCGCCAATTTCATCGCGCTCGGCCCGATCCAGCTGGTGCAGTACGAATACCCGTCCCTGGACGCCACCCGGACCCCGAAGCTGGTCCGTCAGTCCGACCCGGAGCTGTACATCCTCGCCCTCACCACCGGCGGCATCGGCACGTCCAGCCAGGACGGTCGCCGCAGCGAGATCCTGGCCGGCGAGTTCACCTTCTACGACGGGTCCCGGCCGCACGACGTCTGCCACCACGCCACCGAGCCGGACCGGGACCAGGCCACCTCGATCGTCACGATGATCCCGCACGCCGCCCTGCCCCTACCGCCGCAGCGGATGGCCACGCTCTACGGCGGCCGGATGTCCGGCAGCGAGGGGATCGGGGCGCTGCTGGCGCAGTTCCTGCTCCAGGTGACCGGGCACCCCGAGCAGTACCATGCCGCCGATGCCAGCCGGCTCGGCGCGGTGGGGCTCGACCTGGCCACCACCATGCTCGGCCGGCACCTCGTCGCCGAGGACGCCGTGCCCACCGAGATCCGCCGCCGGGCGCTGCTCACCCAGGTGCAGTCGTACATCCACCGTCACCTCGGCGAGGCGACACTCGGCCCGCAGGTCGTCGCCGACGCCCACCACATCTCGGTGCGGTCCCTGCACCGGTTGTTCGAGGCCGAGGACGCCACTGTGGCGTCGTACATCCGGGATCTGCGACTGGCCCGGTGCCGGCGCGACCTGACCGACCCGGCGCTGCGCAAGCAGCCCGTGCAGACCGTGGCGGCGCGGTGGGGTTTCTCCGACAAGGCCCACTTCAGCCGAGCGTTCCGGGCCGCGTACGGCACCACACCGCAGGAACACCGCGACAGTGGTTCGGATCTGGCGCGGATCGTCAACCGCCAGGCGTCCACGGTCAACTCGCTGCCGGCAGACTGACACCAACGCGGCCGGCCATCACCTGGTGGGCCGCCAACGGGGGCCGTGGCGAGGCGCCCGCCGCGCGAGCGGCGGGCGGCCGCCCGGTGGTATCCCGCTGACGCCCGAGGCTCCGGCTCCGTCGCGCTTCCCCCCAGAACCGCCGACGGGGCCGGTCAGGCCCCCTCCAGCAGCTTCAGGACGACCTGCTCCGCCTCCTCGCGAGGCGCCTGCGGATCCACCGACGCCACCACCCCGTCGTGGTAGAGGTCGACCACCCGAGGGTCCACGTAGGACGCGCGAGCCACCGTCGGCGTGTTGCCCAGCAGCTCCGCCACCTCACGCATCACGGCGACCACCGCCTTCCGCCGGGCGGTCACCGAGCGGGCCGGGCCGACGGTGGCCAACTCGGTGGCCGCGAGCACCGTGGCGTGCCAGGTGCGGAAGTCCTTCGCTGTCATCTCGCCACCGCTGGCGTCGCGCAGGTAGCCGTTGACCTCGTCGCTGCGCACGTCGCGCCACTCCCGGCCGTCCCAGTAGCCGAACAGCCGCTCCGCCCGTCGCCGACGACGGCGCAGATTCACCAGCACCTGGCACAGCTCCGGGTCCTCGATCCGGCGTACCTGCTCGATGCCTCCCTTCGCGGGAAACACGAACACCACGCAGCCGCGCCGGGACCGGGCATGCTCGGGGCGCAGGGTGGCCACCCCGTACGTCGGGTCGTCGCCGTTCGCGTACTGGTCGCTGCCGACCCGGAACATCCCCATGTCCAGCAGCCGGGTCACAGTCGCCAGCACCCGGTCCCGGCCGAGTCCACGGCCGTCCAGGTCGCGCCCCACCCGCTCGCGCAGCGCCGGCAGCCGCCGGGCCACCTCCAGCATGTGGTCGAACTTCGCCTCGTCCTGCTTCTCCCGCCACTGCTGGTGGTAGATGTACTGCTTGCGTCCGGCCGCGTCGATCCCGATCGCCTGGATGTGCCCGTTCGGGTGCGGAGCGATCCACACGTCCTGCCAGGCCGGCGGGATGACCAACTCCCGCAGTCGCGCCAGGACATCCGGATCCCGCACCGGAGCCCCGGACGGGTCGACGAAGAGCCAACCCCGTCCGCGCCGACGCCGTCCGTACCCCGGTCGACCCGGGTCGCTACGCCGCAACCGCACCGGAGACCCGCACCACCCTCTCCACCTCGGCCACGGCGGCCAGCACCTCGTCAAGGCGCAGAGCCGCCATCGTCGGGTGGCTTCCTACCCCATCCCACCTGGGCCAATCCGCCTCGCCGGCCCAGAGCACCCGGTGCCGTGGCCGGTCCGGTGGAGGCCCCCAGTGCGCCGGTGGCACCGGCCCGAAGAGGACGACCGACGGGGTGCCGTACCCGGTGGCCAGGTGGGCGACCCCGGTGTCCCCGCTGACCACCAGCCGGGCGTCGGCCACCAGCGCGGCGAGCGCGCCGAGGTCGGTCCGGCCGGCCAGCACGGCGTCCGAGCCCAGGCCCGCAGCCTCGGCCACCCGGGCCACCAACGCCCGTTCGTCGGCCGAGCCGGTGAGCAGCACCCGGTGCCCCTGGTCGGTCAGTGCCCGGGCCAGCGCGGCGAACCGCTCGGCTGGCCACCGCTTGGCCGGGATCTTGCTACCCGGATGCAGCACTGTGACACCGCTGGGCAGCCCCGCCGCCCCGGGCCGACGCAGGCTGAGGTCGGCGCGGTCGGCCGGGATGTCGTACCAGGACAGCAGCCGGCACCACCGGTCCACCTCGTGCTCGTCGACGGCCCAGCGCGGGCCGTCGGTGCAGCCGGCGTCCGGGCTGGCGAAGGCGAGCAGCCGACCGGGCCGGGTGGCCGCGAGCAGCCGGTGCGACTGCGGGCCGCGCCCGTGCAGGTTGACCGCGACCCGCGGGGCCGACCCCACCCGGAGAGGGCGGTCCAGCCCGGCAGTGTCCACCAGCCGGTCGACGCCACCGACCAGGTCGACCAGCGGGGCCAGCCAGCCGGGCGCGGCGAGCGCCAGCTCCCGCGACGGGTACGCGGCCCGCAGCGCCCGCAGCGCGGGCACCGCGGTCACCAGATCGCCGACGCCGAGGGCGCGCAGCACGAGGATCACGGGTACGAGCTCTCCTGCTCGGCGCAGACCACCATCTCGCGCACCGCGCAACCGGGCGGCTGGTTGAGCGCGAACATGATCGCGGCGGCGGTGTCGGCGGGCTCGTTGAGGTTCGCGTCCGGCCCCGGCTTGTACTGCGGGTCACGTTCGTCGAAGAACGCGGTGCGCATCCCACCCGGAATGAGCAGGGTGACGCCGACCTGACCGGCCAGCTCGGCGGCGAGGGCTCGGGTGAACCCCACCACGCCGAACTTCGCCGCGCAGTACGCGGTGGCGTCGCTGACCGCCTTGACGCCCAGGGTGGAGGCGACGGTGACGATGCGGCCCCGGGAGGTCAGCAGGAACGGCAGCGCGGCCCGGATCACCGCCGCGGTGGCCAGCAGGTCGACGGCGATGATCCGGTCCCAGGTCTCCCCCGGCAGGTCGGCGAGTCGGCCCGGCACGTCCGTGCCGGCGGCGGTCACCACCGCGTCCAGGCCACCGGCCTGCTCGGCGAGGTGCTGGGTGGCCACCTCGGCGGCTCGCGTGTCGGCCAGGTCGCATTCGGTCCAGGACACCCCGTCGACCGGCGGTTGCCGGTCCAGCACGAGCGGTCGGCCACCGGAGGCGGTCACCGCGGCGACCACCGCGGCGCCGAGGCCACTGGCGCCGCCGGTTACCAGGACGGTGGGCCCGGCACCGGGTCGCGTGGCGGTCATCGGGTCCGCTCCGCGAGCGTGCGGACGATCAGGTCGGTGGTGGAACGACCGTCCAGATAGGGCACCACCACGGTGTTCCCACCCCAGCGGCGCAGGACCTCCGCCTCCGGCAGGGTGACGCTCGCGTCCCCACCGCCGGTGGCGTAGTCGCCGCCCTTGACCCACACGTCGGGGCGTACCCAGGACAGCGCCGTCTCCGGGGTCGGCTCGTCGAAGATGAGGACCGCGTCGACGCAGCTCAGGGCGGCCAGCAGTCGGCTGCGGTCAGCCTCGGACTGCACCGGTCGATCCGGCCCCTTCAACCCGGCCACGCTGGCGTCGGAGTTCAGGCAGACGATCAGGCAGTCGCCGAGTTGCCGGGCCGCCTCCAGGGTGGCCACGTGCCCGGCGTGCAGCAGGTCGAAGCAACCGCCGGTCGCCACCACCGTGCCACCCGCGGCGCGTACCTCACCCAGGAGCGTGGCGACAGCGGCGACTCCCACCCGGTCGGCCACCGCACCACCTCGTGGTGCCGGCTGGAGGGCTCGCGGCCCCGGCGCACTCCTGGCCCGCACCGTAGGCGCCGACGGAGGCAGCACCGTGGCCACTCCCCCACCGGCCACGTACGCGGACGCCTCGGCGACCGCCACCTGCACCGCCTCGGAGACCAGCGCGCCCTGCGCCAGTGCGAGGCTGGCCGCCGCCGCGAACCGGTCGCCGGCACCGCAGGTGTCCCCCTCGGCGCTACCTGGCGTCGGCACCACCAGCGGCGTCGACCCGGCGTGGCAGAGCAGTGCGCCGTCACCGCCCAGCGTCACCGCGACCGCGCCGGCCCGCCAGCGTCGCCGTAGCCCCTGGGCGCCGCGGGACGCGGTGGCCAGTCGGGAGGCACCGGGCAGCGCGGGGACCAGCTCGCGCACCTCGGACTCGTTCGGGGTGGCCAGGTGCACGCCGGGCACGGCCGCCGGTCCGCGCGGATGCGGGTCCCACACCACCGGCGCGCGGGTGGCGGCCAACGCCTCGCGCAGCGCGGGCTGCCGGGCCACCCCCCGGCCGTAGTCGCTGACCAGCACCGCCGACGCCGCGGCGATCACCCGGAGCACCTCGTCGGAGGGTTGACCCGGCTCCCCGGACGCGCCGCCCCGGTCGTGGCGCAGCAGCACCCGCCCCCGGGCCCGCAGCCGGATCTTCTCGGGCGTCGCGCCGGAGAGGGCCAGTGGGTACACCTGCACGCCGGCGGCGGCCAGCAGAGCGCTCAGCCGGGCCCCGCCGGCGTCGTCGGCGAGCGCGGTCACCAGCACCACCTCGGCGCCCTGCGCGGCGGCGAACACCGCCGCCAGACCGGCGCCCCCCGGTCGGTCGGTGGCCGCGGTCTCGTCGAGCACCGGCACCGGGGAATCCGGGCAGAGCCGGTTCACCACACCTTCCACATCCCGGTCGAGCAGGGTGTCCCCGAGCACCACCACCGGTCCCCTCACGCTTGCCTCCTCATCCTCACGCGTCGACCTGCTGTCCGGCTCACGCGTCGACCTGCTGTCCGGGCCCGCCGTCGAGCACCACCTCGACCCCGGTGCGTACCGGCGCGGCAGGCAGCCGACCGGCCGGGGCGGGCTCCCCGGGCACCGGGTGGACGACCGCCGGATCGGCGGCTGCCGCCAGCGCGGCGGGCAACTCCTGTTCGAGGTACTCGCAGAGCAGATGACTGGTCACCAGGTGCAGCTCCTGGACGACCTGGGTGTCCGGGGACGCGACGGCCAGCACGTCGTCGCAGGCGTCGGCGAGCGGATTGGGCGCGGCGCCGGTGAGCGCCCAGGTGGTCACCCCGACGTCGCGGGCCGCCTGCGCGGCGGCGACCAGGTTGGGGCTGGTTCCGCTGGTGCTCAGCAACAGCAGGACGTCGCCCGGGCGGCCGTGGGCGCGCACCTGGCGGGCGTACACGTCGGTGTAGCCGTAGTCGTTGGCGATGGCGGTGAGCGCGCTCGTCTCCGCGTGCAGCGCGATCGCGGACAGCGGCTGCCGGTCGTCGTGCAGCTTGCCGACCAGCTCGGCGGTGAGGTGCTGGGCTTCGGCGGCGCTGCCGCCGTTGCCGGCCACCAGCAGCCGACCCCCGGCGGCTAGCCGGTGGGCCAGGTCCGCGCCCCAGCGCGCCAGCTGTCGCTCACACCGTCGGTACGGCACCAGCGCCGCCGCGAGATTCGTCAGGTGGGTGTCGAGCAGGCTACCCGTCGGCATCAGGCCACCACCCGGGTCGGCCGGCGCACGGCGGCCACCTCGCTGTAGACCTCGACCAGCCGCTCGGCGGTGGCCGCCCACGAGTACCGCTCCCGGGCCCGCTCACGCGCCGCCGTCGCGTACGCGAAACGCCTGATCCGGTCGTCGAGCAACCCCTGGATCGCGGCGGCCAGCGCGTGCGGGTCCCGGGCCGGCACGAGGTCACCGGTCGTCCCGTCGACCACGGTGTCCCGGATGCCGCCGACGGCCGTGCCGACGACCGGCACCCCGCAGGCCATCGCCTCCAGCGGGGTCAACCCGAACGGCTCGTACCAGGGCGCCGCGACCAGCAGGTCCGCCGAGCGGTACCAACGGCCCATCTCCTCCCGGGGCACCGCGCCGACCAGGTGCACCCGATCGGCCACCCCGCACGACTCCGCGAGGGCCCGCAGCCGGCGGGCGTACGGGTCGGTCTCCAACAGCCCCTCGGGCGGACCGCCGACGACCACGCACTCGGCGTCCGGGACCAGCGCCATCGCGCGGATCACGGTCTGGAAGCCCTTGCGCTCGACCAGCCGACCCACGGTGAGGATGCGGGCCCGTCCCGGTTCCCGGTCGGCGGCCGGTCCGAGCGGGGCGAAGGTGGCGAGGTTGACCCCGGAGGGCACCACTGTCATCCGGGACCGGGGCACACCCATCCGGACCAGTTCGCCCACCTCGTCGCGGCACTGCGCGACGATCCGGTCCACCGAGCGACCCAGCTCCCGCTCGTAGGAGACCCGACGGGCCGGGCTGGTGTCCTGCACACCCTGGTAGCGGCGCTTCACAGTGCCCAGCGCGTGGTACGTCTGCACCACCGGCACCCCGGTCTGCCGGCCGGCGGTCAGCCCGGCCAGGCCGCTCATCCAGAAGTGCGCGTGGATCACCTCGGGCACCCAGTCGCCGCCGCGCCACCGCTCGATCAGCCAGTTGCTGAAGTCCCGCATGTGCGGCAGCAGCGCGTCCTTGGCCACCGGCTCGGCCGGGCCGGCCGGCACGTGCACCACGTCGTACCCGTCCGGGCTGCGGACGGTCACCGGCAGGTCGGGCGCGTCGCGGCGGGTGTAGACCCGCACCTCGTGCCCTGCGGCGGCGAGCGCGGCGGACAGCTCCGCGACGTGCGTGTTCTGGCCGCCGGCATCCTCCCCTCCGAGGACGGCGAGCGGGCTGGCGTGCTCCGAGATCATCGCGATCCGCATACTTCCTCCTCCAGCAGCCGGTCCCAGTCAGCGAGGAAACGGTCGAGGCCGTACCTGTCGCGCGCGGCGGTTCGCGCCGCCGCTCCGGCCTGCCGCGCGGTAGCCGGTTCGGCGATGAACCGGCGGGCGGCGTCGAGCAGGGTGTCGGTCCGGGTGGCGAGCGCCCCCGCCTCCGGGGGCACCGCCATCACCGCCTCGGTGGTGGCGAGCGCGACGACCGGCATGCCGATCGCCATCGCCTCGATGAGGCTGAGCCCGAGGGAGGTCCACCGGCACAGATGCAGGTACGCCCGCCGCCGGGCCAGTTCGGTGTGCATCCGCTCCTGGGGCACGTCGTCGTGGCTGGTCAGCCGGTCGGCGGGCAGCCCGAGGTGGTCGGCCAGGCCGGCGACGCCCATGCCGAACACGTCCAGCGGCGCGATCTCGGCGAACTGGGGTAGCAGGTCGGTGCCGGTGACCCGACCTCGCCGTACCGGCTCGTTGATCACCACGGCGAGCCGGTCCAGCTCGCCGGTGTAGGACGCGGAGGGGGCGACGATGCCGTGGTCGACCACTGTGGTGCGGGTGGCGCCGGTGTCCCAGAAGATCTGGTTGAACCCGGTGACGTGGGCGATGAGCAGGTCGTCGCGGTCGGCCATCGGGTGGCGGGTGTTCGGCACGTCGCCCTTGGGGGTGTTGTGCTCGACGTAGATCGCGGGAAGGTCGCGGCCGGGGCGGCGACGAAGCCACTGCTCGGCCCGGTCGATCTCCTCGGGGCGTTGCAGGATGACCAGGTCGACGTCCGCGCTCGGCAGCTCCTCCGGGCTGACCTCGACCGCGCTGTCCGGCCACGGGTAGGTGCGGGCCCGGCCGAGGCCGTACGGGCCGCGGTCGGGTGTGGTGGGAATCAGGTAGCGATGGCTGCCGTGCACGAACGACGTGGTCCAGGAGCCGTGCACGTGCCAGAGCAGGATGTTCATCGGCCGCCACCACCGCTGACGGCGAGGGTCCGGAGCGCGTTGACCACGTCTCCCGGGTCGACTCCGCTGAGGCAGGGGTGCCCGGGGACCGGGCACCTGGCCGCCCGGGTGTCCCGGCAGGGAGCGGCGGCGTCGCCGAGCCGGACGGTCGGCACCCGGTAGGGCCCCCACTGGCCGAACGGAACGGTCGGCGCGAAGAGACTCACCACCGGCACACCGGCGGCGGCCGCCAGGTGCGCGGGCCCGGTGTTGCCGACCACTACCGCGCTGGCGTCCGCGACGATCGCAGCCAGCCCGGCCAGGTCGGTGCGACCGCCCAGGTCGGTGCCGCCGGCCGCGGCGACCCGGGCGGTGACCGCGCGCTCGTCCGGGCCGCCGGTGACCAGCACCCGGTGCCCGGCGTCGGCCAGCGCCCCGACGATCCGGGTGGCCACCTCGGGCGGGCAGGCCCGGCTCGACGCGGCCGACCCGGGGTGCAGCACCACGTACCCCGGATCGCCGACGTCGGCCGGGCGCGGCGGCACGGCGTCCCGGCGCAGCCGCAGGACCGGTTCGTCGCCGTCGGGCAGCCGGTGGCCGGCCGCGGCGGCCAGGGAGAGGGCACGTTCGGGTTCGGGGACGCCCACCGGCACCCGGTGCCGGATGTCCAGCAGGGAGCCCGGATAGTCGTCGCTGATCGCCGCGATCCGGTTGATTCCCGCCATCCGCAACAGCAGTGCCAGCGGCAGGGCGGACTGGTGGAACGAGGTGAACACCACCGCCTGGTCCGCGCCGACCGCGCCCAGCCGCGTGGACAGGCTCCGCATGGCCTCCGGGTCGACCGGCCCCGGCGCGGGGTCGATCCATGGCAGCGGATGCTCGATGATCTCGTCGACGCCGGGCAACAGGTTGGCGGCGGCCCGACCGCGCGGCCCGCACAGCAGCACCACCCGCTCCGCTCCGGCCGCGACGGCGCGGATCGCCGGGCCGGTGACCAGCACGTCACCGGCCGAATCCGAGCGGACCACGAGCGCCGTCCGTACCGGTTCGGTGGGCGGGGTCGAGGGCTGCACGGCCTGTTGGCGGCGCAGGATCTCCGCCACCGCCGCCGGCAGATCGGTGGCCACCCACCCGGCGGCGGCGACCTCCTCCGGCCGGGTCACCGGGGTGGGCACCAGCACCCCCGCGGCCCCGGCGGCCATGGCGGCGCCGACGTCCCGGCCGATGTCGCCGACGAGTACGCAGCGGGACGGTGTCGTGCCCAGCTCTCGGGCGGCGGCGTACACCAGGCCCGGCGCCGGTTTGCGGCAGTCACAGCCGTCGGCGTCGTCGTGCGGGCAGACCAGCCACGCGTCGAACCGGCCCAGCAGCTCCTCGACGCGGGCGTGCACGGCCCACATCTGCTCACCGGTGAAGTAACCCCGGGCCAGGCCCGACTGGTTCGTGACGACCGCCAGCCGCAGCCCGGCCGCGCGCAGCCGGTCCAGCGCCGCCCGCGCGCCCGGCACCGGCCGCACCTTCTCCGGGTCGCCGTTGTACGGCACGTCCTCGATCAGGGTGCCGTCGCGGTCCAGCAGCACCGCGTCGTAGAGCACCGCTCGGGGGCTTGCGACAGACCCGGCGGCGCGGTCAGCAGCGGCGTACACCTGGGCTGACCTGCGCTGATACGGATCCTCCTGGTCCTGTCGCACAGCCGGCGGGTTCCCTGCGCCCCGAGGAGTAAACGTCGTCGTCGAGGGGGTGGGCCGGCGCCGCCAGCGATGCCCCGGGTCGGCCTTACCCGCCGTCGGAGAGAAGCTAACCCGGTCAGCTGTTAGCCCGTGCCGTGCTCCGGGTATGGGATCCCGGTGGCGATTGTGGAGAAAGTAATCGACGCTTCCCCGCAGCAGGTGTTCGACGTGCTCGCGGACGGATGGACGTACAGCGACTGGGTGGTGGGCACCGCACACGTGCGGGACGTGGACGACGCCTGGCCCCGGGTGGGCAGCCAACTGCACCACCGGGCCGGTCCGTGGCCGTTCTCGTTGCAGGACGCGTCGACGGTGCTGGTCTGCGAACCGCCGCACCGGCTCGTGCTCAAGGCCGGGCTCTGGCCGGCGGGCGAGGCGATCGTGGCCTTCACCCTGCAACCGGTGGGCGACGGCGCCACCCGGGTGCGTATCGGGGAGGACTTCGCCGCCGGCCCGCTGCGCTGGGTCCACAACAAGGTCAACGATCTGGTGCTGCACCGGCGTAACCGGGAGACGCTGGCCCGCCTCTCCGACATCGCCACCCGACAGAAGGGGCCCTCGTGACCCGGACCGTGGTGGTGACCGGCGCGAGTGCCGGCGTGGGCCGGGCCGTGGCCCACGCGTACGCGGCGCGCGGCGCCCGGCTGGCGCTGCTGGCTCGGGGCGAGGCGGGTCTGGTCGCCGCCGAGCGGGAGTGCCGACTGCGCGGCGCGACCGACGTGCGGGTGTACCGGGTCGACGTGGCCGACGCGGGCGCGGTGCAGCAGGCCGCCGACGACGTGGTGCACCGCTGGGGCGGCATCGACGTGTGGGTCAACAACGCGATGGCGTCGGTGTTCGCGCCGGCCTGGGAGATTCCGGCGCGCGAGTTCCGTCGGGTCACCGAGGTCACCTACCTGGGCACTGTGCACGGCACCCTCGCCGCGCTGCGGCACATGCGGGCGCACGGGCAGGGCACGATCGTGCAGGTGGGCTCGGCCTTGGCCTACCGGGGGATCCCGCTGCAGTCGGCGTACTGCGCGAGCAAGCACGCCGTCCAGGGGTTCAACGACTCGCTGCGCGCCGAACTGCTGCACGACTGCCCGGGGGTGAAGTTGTCAATGGTGCAGCTGCCCGCGGTCAACACGCCGCAGTTCTCCTGGGTCCGCACCCGGCTGCCCCGGCATCCGCAGCCGGTGCCGCCGATCTTCACTCCGGAGCTGGCCGCCCGGGCCATCGTCTGGGCCGCCGACCGCGGCACCAGGGAGCTGAACGTGGGTGGCCCGACCTGGCAGGCACGGGTGGGCGACGCACTGTTCCCCGGCCTGCTGGACCGCAAGCTCGCCCGCGACGGCTACGACAGCCAGCAGACCGGTGAGAAGATCGATCCGGCGACCTGGCGGGACAATCTGGATCACCCCGGCGATGCGGACACGGACCGGGGCACGGCGGGTGTGTTCCGCGAACAGGCGCGTGACCGTTCGGCGGCGCTCTGGGTCGGCACGCACAAACCGGCGCTCTCCGGTGTCGCGCTCGCCGTCGCGGCGCTCGCCCTCAGCGCTGTCGCTCGCCGTCGTCGCTGACCAGGCGCAAGCCTCTGACCAGGGCTTCCACGCCCGCGCGCGGTGGGTGGCGAGGGTCCGCAACGCCCGGAAGGGGTGCCTCCCTCGGACCGAATGCGGGAACTAGATACCCTTTCCATGACCCTTGTCCGCAAACCGAGGATGACCGACATGATCAAGCCGGTGCAGTTGCCGACGCCGTGGCGGGACGCACGCCTGACCGTCGTGGTGCCCACGTACAACGAGGCGGGCAACCTCCCGGCGCTGGTCGAGCGGCTGCTCGCGCTGCCGCTGCCGGGGCTGCGCATCCTCGTCGCCGACGACAACTCCCCCGACGGCACCGGCGAGGTGGCCGATAAGCTGGCCATCGAGCACCCCGACCGGATCGAGGTCGTGCACCGCGCCGGCAAGGAGGGCCTCGGTCGGGCGTACGTGGACGGGATGACCCGGGCGATCGAGGGCGGCGCCGAGTACGTGGCGCAGATGGACGCCGACCTCTCGCACCCGCCCGAGGCGCTGCCGGGGATGCTCGGCGCGCTGCTCTCCACCCAGGCCAGCGTGGTGATCGGTTCCCGGTACGTGCCCGGCGGCGAGCTGGACGAGAACTGGCCGCTCTACCGCCGGGCGCTCAGTGGCTGGGCCAACCTCTACGTGCACACCCTGCTGCGGGTACGCATCCGGGACCTCACCGCCGGCTTCAAGATCTGGCAGGCCGAAGCCCTGCGCGACATCGACCTGGAGCGGGTGCAGTCCAACGGCTACAGCTTCCAGGTGGAGATGCACTACCTCGCCACCAAGCTGGGGCACACCATCCTGGAGGTGCCGATCCGCTTCGAGGAGCGGCGCGACGGCGTCTCCAAGATGACCACCGCGACCAAGGTGGAAAGCGCGCTCATGCCCTTCCGCCTCCGCAGCAAACACCGCAACATCACCCGCTGACAACGCCCTCCCCCTCCCCCGGCCTCGCCTGGGTGATCAAGAGGTTTGCGTCAGATCCGCCGACGCTGGCGACGCAAACCTCTTGATCACCGGAAGCCGAGGTGGGGTGGAGGGTGGGTGGGGTGGGGTGGGGCGGGGGTTAGTCGGGGTAGATGGCGCGGTGGGCGGTGGAGATGGCTGCGGCGTAGGCGCGGCCCGTCAGCGCGCGGTCGCGGGCCAGCGCGGCGCGGGCCGCGTTCGCGCCCGGTGCGCCGTGCACACCGCCGCCGGGGTGCGCCGACGCGCTGGCCAGGAAGAGCCGGTCCACCGGGGTGTCCGCGCGGCCCAGGCCGGGGATCGGTCGCAGGAACAGCTGCTGGTACGCGGCGGCGGTTCCGCCGCCGAGCGCGCCACCGACCAGGCTCGGATTGCCCTTCTCCAGGTCGGCCGGCCCGGCCACGTGGCGGCCCACGATCAGGCGCCGGAAACCCGGGGCCGCCGCCTCCAGCACGTCCTCCATCCGCTGCACGTGCCCGGCGACCTCCTCGGCCCGCCAGTTCCGCCGGAACGGCAGATGGGTGTACGACCAGAGCGACTCGGTGCCGGGCGGGGAGTGGCTCGGGTCCGCCACCGACATCTGCCCGGCCAGCAGGAACGGGTCGCGGGGCAGCTCGCCACGGGCCAACTCGCTGGCGTAGTGGGTGAGCCCGTTCAGGTCCGCGCCGAGGTGCACGGTGCCGGCGCCGGCCAGCTGCCGGTTCGTCCAGGGCACCGGCGCGGAGAGCGCCCAGTCCACCTTCAGCGTGGAGCCGTCCCACCGGAAGTGCGCCAGGTCCTCCACCAGCCGGGACGGCAGTGCCGCCGCGCCGACCAGGTCGAGGTAGAGCGCCGGCGCCGGCACGTCGGCGAGCACGGCCCGCCGGGCCCGCCACAGCGCGCCACCGACGGTCCGGACCCCCATCGCCCGACCCCGGGCGGTGAGCACCCGATCGGCCCGGGCACCGTAGATGATCGTCCCGCCGAGCCCCTGTAGCCGATCCACCAGCGCGTTGGTGATCTGCTGCGCGCCGCCGTCGGGCACCGGCCAACCGACCTGCTGGCCGAGCATGGCCAGCAGCCAGCCGTACACCCCGGAGCCGGCCTCCTCCGGGGAGAGGTCGGTGTGCAGGGCACAGCCGGCCAGCAGGGCCGGCCCGCCGGGACCGTCGAAGAGTTCGTCGCCAAGTTTGCGGACCGGTACGACGAGCCGGCGCGCGAGTCGCAGCGCGCCGGCGACGCGCAACCGACGCAGGAGGCCCAGCCCGCCGCGTACCGGCGGGAACGGCGAGGTGATCGCCTCCAGCATCGGCTCGGCCACGTCGAGCCAGTCGGTGTACGCGTTGAGCCAGCGCTTACCGTCCCCGGGCGCGAACTGCTCCAGCGACGCCGCCGTGACGTCCGGGTCCCGGTTGATCACCGCGGCTCGACCGTCCGGCAGCAGGTGCGCCAGCACGTCCGGCGAGTGCCGCCAGGACAGCCCGTGTCGACCCAGGTCCAGGCCGCCCAGCACCGGTGAGGCGTACCCGAGGGGGTAGAACGAGCTGTAGAGGTCGCTGAGGTAGCCGGGCGCGGTGACCTCGGCGGAGCGGACCGCGCCGCCGGGCACCGCGGTCGCCTCCAGCACCACCACGTCCCAGCCGGCGTCGGCCAGCAGGTTGGCCGCCACCAGGCCGTTGTGCCCGGCGCCGACGATGACGGCGTCCGCGCTCTGCGCGGTGGTGGTTGTCATCGGATCCGCCTACCCGGCGCGCAACCGGGCGAAACGCGTTTGCCTCGTCGGGGCCGGGGCATCCAACGCCACATGTACACGGTTGCGCAGCTGGTGGGCGGGGTGTGGGGTGCGGGCGGCGACGGCGGCGAACTGGTCGTGCGTGATCCGGCGGACGACGCGCCGGTGAGCACGGTGCCGGTGGCCACGGCCGACGAGGTGGGCAAGGCGACCCAGGCGGCCCGCAACGCGGCGTCCCAGTGGGCGGCGACCGCCCCGGCGGAACGGGCGGCCGCGCTGCACCGGGCCGCGGACGCGGTGGAGGCGGTCATCGAGGAGTTGGCGGCGGCGGTCACCGCGGAGATGGGCAAGCCGTTGGCGGACGCCCGCGGCGGCGTCGAGGCGGGGATCGGCACCCTGCGACAGTATGCGGAACTGGCACCGCTGCGCGGCGGGCGCACGCTGAACGGCGAAACCGAGGCGCTGGACTTCCTGACCCCGCAGCCGCGCGGGGTGGTCGCGGCGATCACCCCCTGGAACGACCCGGTGGCGGTCTCCTGTGGACTGCTCGGCGCGGCCCTGGTGACCGGGAACGTGGTGCTCTACAAGCCGAGCGAACGGACACCGGCGACGGGTTGGCTGCTGGCCCGAGCACTGGACCAGGCCTTGCCGGCAGGGGTGTTGTCACTGCTCACCGGCGGCCCGGAGGTGGGTGCGGCACTGGCGGCGCAGGACGTCGACGTGGTGGCCCACGTGGGTTCCACCGCGACCGGTCGGGCGATCGCCGCCGCCGCGGCCCGCACCGGCGCCAAGGTGCTCCTGGAGAACGGCGGCAGTGACCCGTTGATCGTGGACGCGGGCGTCGACCCGGAGTGGGCAGCGGAGCAGGCCGCACTCGGCGCGTTCGCCAACGCCGGGCAGATCTGCGTGGCGGTCGAGCGGCTCTACGTGCACCGGGAGGTGGCCGACGACTTCGTGGCCGCGCTGGTACGACGCGCCGCAGCGCTGCGGGTCGGGCCGGGCCGGGATCCGGGCACCGAGCTGGGCCCGCTGGTCGACCGGCGGCACCGGGACCACGTGCACGGGCAGGTGGCGGCCGCGGTGGCGGACGGCGCACGGGTGCAGGTGGGCGGCGAGGTGCCGGACGGGCCGGGGGCGTTCTACCCGGCCACCGTCGTCACCGACTGCCGCCACGACATGCCGCTGGTTCGGGAGGAGACCTTCGGGCCGGTCGCCCCGGTGGTGGTCGTCGACTCGTTCGACGAGGCGCTGCGCTGCGCGGCGGACTCACCGTACGGGCTGGCCGCCACGGTGTTGACCCCGTCGATGAGTCACGCGCAGCGGGCGTGGCGGGAGCTGCCCGTGGGCACGGTCAAGGTCAACGCGGTGTTCGGGGGTGCGCCGGGAGGTGCCGCGCATCCGCGCCGCGCCAGCGGGCAGGGCTTCGGGTACGGCCCGGAGCTGCTGGACGAGTTCACCGCCACGAAGGCGGTGCACATCGAGGCGCCGGGCGGCGGGCACTGGTGAACGGTGCGGGCGGACGCAGGGGTGGCGCGTCCGCCCGTACCGCGTCGGTTGTGCTCCGGTGCGGCCCGGTCAGTCGCCGCGGGCCTTGCGGGTGGCGCGGTCGTTGGCCTTCTCGATGGCCTTGACCAGCTCCGGTTTGGTCATGCTGGACCGCCCGGGCACGTCGAGTTTGCGGGCCACCGACATCAGGTGGTCCTTGGTGGCGTTGGCGTCCACGCCACCGGCTGTGGGAGCCCGTCGTTCCGGCCCGCCACCGGCGGCCTGCTGGTCGCTGGGGCCCTTGCGGCCCTTCGGCTCCCAGTGGTCGCCCACCTTCTCGAACTCATGCTTCACGGCGGCGAAGGCGGTGCGGTGCGACCGCTCCCCCTCGCCGTAGGTCTCGACCGCCGAATCGTGCGTCTTCTCCCACGTGCGCTGCGCCTTCTCCGGGGAGCGTCGCAGCGTGCTGGGCAGGTCTTCGCGCCCGGGCATCTCGTCCTCCTCCGTGTCGACAGGGTCACCGTGACCGTTCCCCGGTGACCGGGCGGCAAACCATAGCGACGCCGCCCGGGTACCGGGTGGGTTTGTCGATTTCAGCATCCGGGTACCACCGGGCCAGGCCAGACCGGACGACCGGTCATCCGGCGGCCGGGGCGCAGGGAGCGGGCATGACGACCACGGAGCCCGGTACGACGCTCGACGGCACACCGGGCACCAGGGTGCCCCGACGGATGCGGCAGTTGAGCTGGCGGACCTGGCGCGGGGTGCTGGTCCGCAGTGTGCAGAACTTCGTCAACGACAACTGCTCCGACTGGGCCGCCGCGCTGACCTACTACGGGGTGCTGGCGCTCTTTCCGTCCGCCATCGTGGTGGTGGCGCTGGTCGGTCTGGTCTCCGACGGGGAGCGGACCCTGGACACGGTGGTCGACCTGGCCAACCAGGTGGGCGCCGGGTCGGTGCTGACCAACGACGAGGGCGGCGTGGTCGGGGTGATCCGGACCGTGGTGCTCGACCAGAGCAACCCCAAGCTGCTGTTGAGCTTCGGCCTGCTCGGCGCGCTCTGGTCCGCGTCGGGCTTCATCGGCGCGTTCACCCGGGCCTCGAACGCGGTCTACGGGGTGACCGAAGGCCGCCCGGTGTGGAAGCTCCGGCCGCTACAGATCGGCCTGGCGGCGATCACGCTGGTGCTGCTCGCGGTGGTCGCCCTCGGCCTGATCGTCAGTGGGCCGGTCACCGATGCGGTCGGCGACCTGATCAACGCCGGCGGCCTGGCCCGCACGACGTGGAGCGTGGCGAAGTGGCCGGTCCTCGCCATGATCATGATGGTGCTGCTGTCCCTGCTGTTCTGGATCGCGCCGAACGTGCGTCAACCCCGGTTCCGCTGGCTCACCCCGGGCGGCGCGGTGGCCCTGATCTCCTGGGCGGCGGCCTCCTTCGGCTTCGGCCTCTACGTGGCCAACTTCGGCTCGTACAACACCACCTACGGCAGCCTCGGAGCGGCCATCGCGTTCCTGGTCTGGCTCTACCTGTCCAACTCGGCGCTGATGCTGGGTGTGCAGATCAACTCCGAGGTGCAGCGCGGGCGGCAGTTGCAGGCCGGCGACCCGGACCCGGACGAGCCGGTGCTGCCGCCCCGCAGGCCCGCCGACGACTGAGCTCCCGTTCGGCCGTGGTGTCCGGTTCAACCCCGGGCCGGGGGCCGGTTCGTGGCCCGGTGCCGGTTTACCGAGCGGGGTGCCGGGTAGCGCAGAAGGCATGGAGCGTGGCAACAGCAAGCACGGACCGAGGATCGACGAACAGATGAGCCAGGAGGTCAGCGGCCTCGTACAGGGGCCGGGGACCGGTGGCTCTCGGGTCGACGAGTTCCGGGTGCCCGAACCGGCCGGTGAGGACCAGCCGGAGGTGAGCACCGTCCCGGCGGGTGAGACGCGTACCGGCGCCCCGAAGGGCATGAGCTCCACGGACGTCGAGCAGCGCAGCCGGCTCGGCCGGTTCATCTCGATGAGCGCGCTGCCGGGCGACCGTCTGGTGCTCATTGCCAGCGCCCGTGAGAACGAGGCGCCGGACGACATCGTGGCGGCGCTGGAACGGCTGCCCGAGGGCACCGTCTACCAGACGGTCTCCGAGGTGTGGGCCGCGCTGGGCAACAAGAACGAGACAACTCGCTGGTGACCAGGATCGCCCCCGATCCGGCAATCCACCGGCGACTGAAGGAGGTTCCCCGATGAGTGGCGTTACCGAACATGTGGACGTTTCCGTACCCGTACGCACCGCATACGACCAGTGGACGCAGTTCGAGGAGTTCCCCCAGTTCATGGAGGGTGTGCAGGAGGTCCGGCAGCTCTCCGACACGATGACCCACTGGACTGTGGACATCGCCGGGGTGAAGCGCGAGTTCGACGCCGAGATCACCGAGCAGCTCCCCGACGAGCGGGTCGCCTGGCGCTCGACCGACGGCACCCAGCAGGCCGGCGTGGTGACCTTCCACCGGTTGGACCAGGACAAGACCCGGGTCACCCTGCAGCTCGAGTTCGAGCCGCACGGCGTGGTCGAGCAGGCCGGCGACAAGCTCGGCATCGTCGACCGACGGGCCAAGGGCGACCTGGAACGGTTCAAGACCTACATCGAGCGGCGTGGCCAGGAGACGGGCGCCTGGCGCGGACAGGTGGACCGTCCGCAGCCGTGACCCTGAGCAGTGACACCGATGGCCGCCAGCATCCTGGCGGCCATCGCCGTGTCCGAGCCTTGTCGCACGCCACCGTTTGCGATCATCGCGCCCGGGTACCGCTCAAGACATGACCGACGACAACATCAGGGTGTGGCGGGACGAGAAGCGGCTTCCGTTGGAAGAGCTGGAGCAGGCCGTGGCCGGCTCCAGCCTCGACGGCCAGGCCGACGACGTGACCGGCAACGACGCGGGGGAAGAGGCGACGTTCGGCCACGGGCTGGCAGCTGACGACCGGAAGGGGCAGGCCCAGGGAAACAGCCGGGAGGACACCGATCCGGAGCGCCGCTACCGCCCCTCCACCACCGGGCGGACCGGCCCGGACGCGGGCTGACCCTCCCCGCCGGGCTGAGTGGGCGCCGGCTGCCCGGTGGGCCGGCCGGTCGGGCGACGGGCGCCCCACTCGTAGAGCGCGATCAGCGCCAGCGCGAGCACCAGCAGGGCCGAGCCCAGCACCTGCACCGTGGTGTTGCCGATCAACACGCCCAGCCCGGCCGGGACGAGCGCCGCACCGACGCCCGCGGCGCCGATCTGCAGCCCGATGGCCCGGTCCGCATGCGCCGCGCCGACCCGTTCGGCGGTGGTGAGGGTGAGCAGCGGAAACACCGGCGCGGCGGCGAAACCGACAACGACCAGGCCGAGCACCGCCAGCAGGGCCGGCCCGGGAACGGCGATGAGCGCCGCGCCGACGGCCATTCCGGCCAGGCTGACGCGCAGTACCAGCCCCGCCCCCAGGCGCTCGGCCACCAGACCCTGCACGACCCGGCCGACGAAGAGGCTGCCCCAGTACGCGGAGACGCAGCCGCCGGCCAACGCCGCGCTGAGCCCCCGCCCCTCGGTCAGCAGCAGGAACGCCCACAGCCCAGCGGACACCTCGATCGCCACGTACAGCACGAAGGCGAGCGTCCCCGACCAGACCGCCGGCAGCCGCAGCGTGTCCCGAACCGGGACCCGGAGGGTCGACGCCGGCCCGGCATCCGTGACGGCGGACCCGGCCTGGAGGGCGTCACCCGCCTCGGTGCCGGCTGGAACGCCACGCTGCCAGGCCCGCACGGTGAGCGCGAACGCGGCGGCGAGGACGAGCTGGGCGGCGGCCACGATGCCGTACCCCCACCGCCAGGCGAGCCCGGCGCTCAGCACCCCGGTCATGATCAGCGGACCGATGGCCACGCCGAGGCCGAAGAAGGCGTGCAACCAGTTCATGTGGCGGGGCCCGAAGGCCCCGGCGGCGTACGCGTTGAGCCCGGAGTCAACCGCGCCGGAGCCGAGCCCGAGCAGCAGCGCACAGCCCACCAGCACCGCCAGCACGGGGCTCACCGAGTAGCCGGTCAGCGCCAGGCTGGCCAGCAGGGTGCTGCCGGCGAGCAGGGCGCCCACGCCGATCCGGGCCAGCGTGAAGCCGGCCAGCACACTGGAGGTGAGATAGCCGACGGTGCCGGCGGTGAGCACCCACCCGACCGCCTCGGTCGGCACGTCGAAGTCGCCCCGGATCGAGGGCCAGCTGACGCCGAGCAGGCCGTCGGGCAGGCCGAGACTGACGAACGCGAGGTAGGACAGCAGGAGCAGTGCGGCGCGAGGACGCGCGGGCGGGGTGGACACGAGACACCATCCTGCCGCAGGCGCACCCTAGCGCCGTCGGCACCCGATCGCCCTCGGCGCAAAGAAGTCGTGTCCGTACGGTCGAGAAAACGGACAGCTCATCCAGAATCGGCCGATCGGAGGACGGCAAGGCGGCCGGTTCGCGTAAGAATTTCGGGATGCATCAAGGCTCCGGAATCCTCTCCACGCGTCAGCGCCGGCTCGCCTGGCTCGGCTTCCTGCTCGCCGCGCTCCAAGCGCCCGTGTCGGCCTGGCTCGTCGCCGACGAGTCGTGGCTGTTCAGCCTCTGCGTCGCGCTGATGGTGGCCACCGTGATCATCGCTGACGACGCGGCACGGCGTCGCCCGGCCAACGCGACAAGCGACTAGCCTCCGCCGCCCGGCCGGGCCTCGTGGCCCGGCCGGCCCCGGCTACGGCGGCGTTCCTTCATCTCCGCCTCGTAGAGGTGGCGCCGCCCACCCACCAACTCGTCGCGGACCTGCTGGTCCAACTCCCGGAACAGCGCGTAGTAACCGTCGTCGAAGTCCTCGACGATCTGAAACGTCCACCGTCCGGCGATGACGTTGCGGCCGCGCAGCTCCGTGGCGATCCGGTCGGCGAGGTGCGGATGCCCGGCGGAGCGAAACTGCTCCACCGCGTCGTCGAGCATCAGGTCGGCATGGCCGATCAACTGGTGCATCGAGTAGAGATGCCCCCGGGCCCGCTCCACACACTCCAGCGCCTCGCTGAGCTTGCCGAGCGCGGCGACCGTAGCGTCGCTGACGCCGTCCGGCCGCCGGTGCCGCTCGTCGGGTCCGTCCGCCTGCTGTCCCATCCGTGCCTCCGTGCCGGGTGCCGTCATCCGTGGGTGTTCTCCTGCTGCCCCGTCTGTGCCGGATCAATCCCCCAGGTCAGCGGCGACCGCCCCAGTGGCGCAGCCGACATCCGCCGAGCGGACGAGGTCGGCACTGTCACTGGTCGGTTAGCCTCGGTCACCATGCGTGTGCCGTTCAACCGGGTCGCCTCCCGTACCGCCGTCGACTCGGCGCGGTCCACCCTGGCCGCCCTCACCGTCTCCGTGGGCACTGCCGGGCTCGCCGCCGCCGCCGCGCGACCGGGGCTGCTGGCCCTCGTCGATCAGCATGCGGCGGCCGTCCGGGACAGCCTCGACGGGGACCGCACGCCGCTGACCTCCGCGGCGCTCGCCGGCTACGCGGAGGGGGTGCGCGCCGCCGCCCTGGAGCACGGGTGGACGCCGCCCAGCGGGCCGGTGGACTGGAGCCAACCGGAGTGGCTGCTCACCCGGCTGGTCGCGGTCTGCGCGCTGGCTCGCGCACTCGACCGGCACTGACACGCGAGGGAGGGCACCCCGCGTCGTCCGCGGAACACCCTCCCACCCGTCGTGCCGTTCCGCCCCGCTACGAGCGGTACTGCTGGGCTTCGTCCACCCGAGGCATGGCCTGGGTGCGGTCACCCCCGCGGTCGGCCATCTGCCGCTCCACGTCGCTACGCCCGGCCGACGTGGCCTGACGTTGCTGCTGCACCGCCCGAGCCTCCTGGGCCGCCCGGTCCAGCCAGCCGTCCCAGCGTTTCTGCATCGGCTTCACGAGACCACCGCCGACGCCGACGATCAGGATGCCGGCCACCGTGGCGAGCACCGCGATCAGCACCGGGGTCGTCACCGTGGTGGCGATACCCACCTGGTTCAGTGCGGCGATCACACCGAGCGCGATGATGAAGATCGCCGTCAGGTCGGCCAGGACCTTGCCGTACGAGAGCCCTCCCAACGCCCCGGTGACCAGATCCCGGACAGCGTTGGCGATCGCGGCCGCCACCACCACGATGACGATCGCGATGAACGCGCGCGGCAGCCAGGACACCACGCCGCTGATCAGGTCACTGATCGCGTTGGGCCCCCAGACTCCGAAGGCGAACTGCAGCGTGAACAGCAGTACGGCGTAGTACGCCAGTCTGGCCAGAATGTCGCTGGCGTCGTACTTCGTTCTCTCCAGGGCCCGTTTGATGCCACCGCGTTCGACCGCCTGGTCGAAACGCACCCGTTCCAGCACCGTATCCACGATCTTGAGGACGGCTCTGGCGATGAGCCAGCCGACCACGAGGATGACGATGAAGGCCACTGCCTTCGGGATGAAGAGCAGCACCGACCTCCAGGTGTCGGCGATGGCATCGCCGATGTCGGCCTGCCGGACCGCGAGGGTTTTCAGCATGATGTCCCTCCTGTCGCATGGACTGCGCCGGGCGCATACCCGGCAACCGGTCCGGCACTCCGCGCAGCGTGCGGCGTTTTTCCCGACAGACCTCCGGACAAGGGCCCTGAACTGCCCGAACGACCACCGCGACGGACGCGGCCACGGCCCGCCGCCATGGTCGGATGCCTTTTCCGGTCGGCCGACTAGGCTGCGAACATGCCAGGAACGGTCGGGCGGGTCCCCACGCCAGCAACTCCGGGCCCGGGCGCACCCACCGGGTCCGGCCCGGCCGTCGGCGTGCTCGCCCACGACTGGGCCAACACGCCGCTGGGACCGGCCGACGACTGGGACGTCGCCCTCCAGGCCGTGGTGGAGCTGGTCCTCGCCTCGCCGATGCCGATGGCCCTGGCGTACGGCGACGACCTCGTCCTGCTCTACAACGCCGGCTACGCCGAGCTGCTGGGCACCAAGCACCCGAGCGCCCTCGGCCGTCCGGCCTCCGAGGTGTTCGCGGAGATCTGGGCGCTGCCCGGCGTCGGTGCGGTGATCGAGCGCTGCTACCGGCAGGGCGAGGCCTTCCTGGAGAAGGAGTCCACCCTGCCGCTGGTCCGTGGGCACTCCGCGACGGTGGAGCAGGCGGTCTTCACCCGGGGCTACTCACCGGTGCGCGACAGCGCCGGTCAGATCGTCGGCGTGCTGACGGTCGCGGCCGAGACCACCCACGTCACCGAGCAGTTGCAGAGCCTCAGCGAGGTGGCCGCGGCACTCGCCGGCACCCTCACCCTCGACGACGTGGCCCGGGTGGCGCTGCGGTACGCGATCACCACGTTCGACCCCGACCAGGCCTCGTTCGCTGTCGACGAGGGCGGCGGCGGCTGGCGCATGGTGCGTCGGGTCCGTGGCGAGTTGTTGGACGAGGCCGACGAGCGGCTGCCCCCGCTCTGGCGGCGCGCACCGGCGGACTGGTCGGCCCCGGCGGTGCAGGCGGCCCGCTCCGGCGCCCCGTCGTTCATCCGCGACGGGCAGCCGCTGCGGGACACCGCCGTGGACCGCCACGACCAGAAGATCCGGGCGATGGCGGCCCTGCCGCTGGGCACCTCGGTGGTCCGCGGCGGGCTGGCGGTCGGCTATCAGGTCCCGCACACCTGGTCTCCCGCCGAGCGGGCGCTGCTGGCCGCCTCGGCCGAGCTGATCGGCCAGGCCGCGGAGCGGGCCCGCCGGTTCGAGACCCAGCACGGCACGGCCCAACTGTTGCAGCGCAGCATGTTGCCGGAGCACCTGCCGGATCTGCCCCGGTTGCGGATCGCGGCCCGCTACGACCCGGGCGTGGACGGCAACGCGGCCGGCGGTGACTTCTACGACGCGTTCCTGCTGCCCAACGGCTCGCTCGGCGTGGTGCTGGGCGACGTCGCCGGGCACGACGTGCAGGCCGCCGCGCGGATGGGGCAGGTCCGGGCCGCGCTGCGTGCCCTGGCCCTGGCCGACCCGACGCCCGCTGCGGTCCTGGGTGGCCTGGACCGGCTGGTGACGAGCCTCGGCGCGGAGGCCGGCACCCACGAGCTGTTCGTCACCGTGGCGTTCGGGGTGATCGACGCGGAGCGGCGGGAGCTGACCCTGTCCAGCGCCGGTCACCCGGCGCCGCTGATCCGCCGCGGTGACCCGGATGGTCGGTTCCACGCCGAGTACGTCGACGTCCCGCCCGGGCCGCCGCTGGGGTTGGGCGGCCGGCCGGGCACCACGACTGTCCCGTTCCGCCCCGGCGACACCCTGCTGCTGTTCAGCGACGGGGTGGTGGAGCGTCGCCGGCAGAGCCTGAGCGCCGGGCTGGCCACCCTGAGCGACGCCATCGCCAAGGCCGGCAGCGGCGACCCCCGTGCGCTCTGCGCGGTGGCCACCGCGGCGGTCCCCGGCGGCACGGAGGACGACGTGGCCGTGCTGGCGGTCGAGCACGCGCTCAAACCGAGTCGTTCGGCGAGCATGGAGGTGCCCGCCGAGCCGACCGCGCCCAGCCGGGTCCGGCACTGGCTGACCGGTCAGCTCACCGAGTGGCAGGTGCCCGAGTCGGTGATCGGGGCGGCGGTGCTCTGCACCAGCGAGCTGACCACCAACGCGTTGCTGCACGCCGGCACGGCCGCCCGGGTGGAGATCGACCTCAGCGCCGAGCGGCTGCTCGTCTCGGTCGCGGATTCCGGCACCCGGGGCACCGTGACCCGGGCCCGTACCGACACGTTGAGCAGTCGCGGGCGTGGCCTCGGCCTGATCGAGGAACTCAGCGACGCCTGGGGCACCGACCCGTCGGTCCGGGGCTCCACGGTCTGGTTCGAGATCCTCACGCCACCGGCTGCGCATCCCTGAGCCGCCCGAGGGTAGGAGGACGCCCATGGCTACCGACCGGCCCGCCGGGGTCCTCTTCGATGTCGACGGCACTCTTGTCGACACCACCTACCTGCACACCGTGAGCTGGTGGGAGGCGTTGCGCCAGACCGATCAGCCGGTGCCGATGGCGGTGGTGCACCGTTCGATCGGGATGGGATCGGACAAACTCCTGGATCATCTCCTCGGCCCGGAGCGGGACCGCGACGCCGACTCGAAGCTGCGCGACGCACACGACACCCTCTACGCCGAGTACTGGGAACGGCTCACGCCACTACCCCGGGCCGCCGACCTGTTGCGTGCCTGCGCCGAGCGGGGGTTGCGGGTCGTGCTGGCCACCTCCGCCTCGGAACCCGAGGTGGGCGCGCTTCGTCGGGCACTGGCCGCCGATGACGTGATCGACACGATCACCTCCTCCGCGGACGCCCAGCAGAGCAAGCCGGCACCGGACATCCTCCTCGCCGCGTTGGAGCAGTCCGGGTTGGCCGCCGAGCGGGTGGTCTTCGTCGGCGACTCGGTGTGGGACGTCGCCGCAGCCGGGAAGCTGAGCATTCCGTGTGTGGGCCTGACCTGCGGTGGCACCAGCCGCGGCGAGCTCGCCGGCGCGGGTGCCGTGTCGGTGTACGACGACCCGGCCGCGC
Organism: Micromonospora saelicesensis; assembly: GCF_900091575.1. Taxonomy (GTDB): domain Bacteria; phylum Actinomycetota; class Actinomycetes; order Mycobacteriales; family Micromonosporaceae; genus Micromonospora; species Micromonospora saelicesensis. The sequence goes on along the minus strand of NZ_FMCR01000003.1, from coordinate 857,294 downwards.
TGTTGCACGAGTTGGCGGACTCGCCGCTCACCCGGCCCCGGTGAGGATCACTCGGGTCCACCGGCGCGGACGCGCATAGCCGGACCCCTTGCGGGGCAAGGACTGTCACCACCTGCCCGCGCCTCGCGGGTGCGGGCAGAAGGGTGGTGCCGTGGAGCCGGTAGATGTGGCGTTCGCACTGGTGGGCCTGGGCGCCCTGCTCGCGGGCATCCTGCCGCGGGTGCTGGAGCGGCGCCCGCTGTCCATGCCGATCGCCTTCCTCGCCCTCGGCATGCTGGTGTTCCTGTTGCCGGTCGGGCTGCCGTCGCCGGACCCCCTGGCCCACCCGGAGCTGACCACCCACCTCACGGAGATCGGGGTGATCGTCGCGCTGATGGGCGCCGGGCTGAAGATCGACCGGCCGTTGAGTTGGCGGCGGTGGTCGTCCACCTGGCGACTGCTGGCGATCGCGATGCCCCTGTGCATCGCGGCGGTGGCCCTGCTCGGCTGGTGGTGGGCGGGGCTGGTGCCGGCCGCCGCGCTGTTGTTGGGCGCCGCGCTGGCACCCACCGACCCGGTGCTCGCCGCCGACGTGCAGGTCGGCGAGCCGACCGACGTGGAGGATTCCGAGGACGAGGTCCGCTTCGCGCTGACCTCCGAGGCCGGCCTGAACGACGGGCTGGCGTTCCCATTCGTCTACGCGGCCATCGCCATCGCCTCGACCAGCCTCGCCCCGAGTGACTGGTTGGCCGAGTGGTTCACGGTGGACGTGCTCTGGAAGATCAGCATCGGCGTCGGCGGTGGCCTGCTCATCGGCTGGCTACTCGGCAAGCTGTTCTTCCGCGCTCCCAGTGAGCTGCGGTTGGCCCGGCACGCAGAGGGCTTCCTGGCGCTGGCCGCCACGTTCCTGGCGTACGGGCTGGTGGAGGTGGTCGGCGGGTACGGCTTCCTGGCGGTGTTCGTGGCCGCCCGGGCCATTCGGGCCGCCGAACGGACCCACGAGTTCCACTCGGTGCTGCACGACTTCGCCGAGCAGGTCGAACGGCTGCTCACCCTGGTGCTGTTGCTGCTGCTCGGCGGCGCGATCGTGGGTGGTCTGCTGGGCCCCCTGACCTGGCCGGCGGCCGCCGTCGGGCTGGCGCTGGTGTTCCTGGTGCGGCCGCTGATCGGCTGGTTGTCATTGCGCGGCGCTCCCGGACGCCCGGCCGAGCACTGGGTCATCTCGTTGTTCGGCATCCGCGGCGTCGGCTCGTTCTACTACCTCGCGTACGCCACGACCAAGGCCGACTTCCCGCAGGCCGAGCTGCTGTGGGCGACCGTCGGGTTGGTGGTGCTCGTCTCCGTCGTGGTGCACGGCGTCGCGGCGACCCCGGTCATGCAGCTGTTGGACCGGGAGGGAGAGCGGACCGCCGACCCGGCCGAGCGGGACGCCGACGCTCGCCCCGTCGCGGCAGCCGGACACGCCTGAGCGGGCGGCTCAGCCCAGGCGGACACGCCTGAGCCACCGGCTCAGGCCAGTCGGGCGGCCAGCGCCCTGCCCAGGTCCCGGCCGGAGCGCCAGGCGCTCTGCACCCGGGGCTTGCCGAACGCGTCGCCGGCCAGGCCGATTCCGTCGGCGTCGAGGTGGTGGGTGGCACCGCCGGCGTCGCTGGTCGGCTTCGCGTACGTCCAGCGGTGCACGTGCACGTCGACGGCCTGCTCGGGCAGCCCGAGCAGGTCCCGGACGGCCTGTTCGATCGCCGGGCCGGCCCCGGTGGGTTGGGCCAGGTGCCCGGCCGCGAACTCCGGCACGGTGTGCGCGACCAGTACCGGCGCGCCGTCACCGCGCCGGTCACCGTCGTCGCAGACGAGGTTGAGGACCGGATGCTCGTTGACGAACGCGCCCCGGAAGTCCGGCCAGCGCCGGGTCGGGAAGCGCAGCACCGCGGCCAGCGACGGCGACCAGCGTTGCGCCTGTACGACCCGGGTGGCTTCGGTCAGCGCCGGGTCGAGCAGCAGGGCGGCCTGCGGACCCGGCATGGCCAGGGCGACCGCCGCACACGACTGCCCGTCGACGACCGGGCCGGGTTCCACGGTGAGCACCAGCCGGTCGACGGTCACCGGCACCGGGCCGGCCAGGTGCTCGACCAACGAGCGCAGCCCACGGGGGGCGGCGAAGCGCATCGGCCCGGGCACCTCGTGGTTGCCACTCCGGTCGTACGCCTGGAAGGTGTCGGTCCATTCGCGGACCAGCCCGGCGGCGCGCCACTGCTCGACCAGCGCGGCGAAGTCCGGGTCGGTGGCGGTGAAGTAGGCGGCGCCGGTGTCCGCGGGCCGGCCCTGGAAGCGTTTGCTGGCCATCCGGCCACCGCAGACGTGCCCCCGCTCCCGGATCTGCACCGGCACCCCGGCCCGGGTCAGCTCGACCGCACAGGCCACCCCGGCGATGCCCGCCCCGACCACCACCACACTCGACCGGTCCTCCGTCATCCGATGATCGTAGGTGGCGGCGTCGGGCATGAACCACCAATGATCGGGGTACTGGCACACCTGTTCGAAAGAAAGGGTGATGATGATGACGGACCGCCGCACCGAGCAGGCCGACCAGAACGCCGCGATCAAGGACCCGGACGAGTGGGTCACCGGGGACGAGCCGCCGACCGCCGCCCAGGAGTCCTACCTGAGCACGCTGGCCCGGGAAGCCCACGCCGACCTCCCGGACGACCTGACCAAGGCCGAGGCGTCCAAGCGCATCGACGAACTCCAGGCCGAAACGGGCCGAGGCCAGTAACCCCGCCCCGACCCCTCTCGCCCGCGAAGGGCGGGGTGAGTCAGGGGCGGGTCGGGCGGGGTAGGCGGTGCAGGTGGACCTTGGTGAGGGCTCCGGCGTGCACCTCGGCAGTCAGGTAGGTCGCGTGGGGTTGGGAGCGGCGGTCGGTGGGTGAGCCGGGGTTGAGCAGGCGCAGCCCACCAGGTGCCTCGGTGTCCCAGGGGATGTGCGAATGCCCGAACACCAGCAGGTCGACGTCGGGGAAGCGGGCCGCGCACCGCTTCTCCCGGCCGGTCCGGGGCCCGGTCTCGTGCACCACCGCGACCCGCAGGCCGTCGAGCTCGACCCGGGCGACCTCCGGCAGCCGGGCGCGCAGCGCCGGGCCGTCGTTGTTGCCGTACACCCCGATCAGTCGGCGCGATCGCGCGGTCATGGCGTCGAGCAGGGCCTCGTCCACCCAGTCGCCGGCGTGCACCACCACGTCGGCCGCCTCGATGGCCGCCCAGAGGGGCCCGGGTAGGTCCCGGGCCCGTTTGGGTACGTGGGTGTCCGCCGTGAGCACCAGCCGCATACCCCGCATTGTCCCCCGAGTTTCGGCCGCCCACCCGGGGGACGTGGGTGGACGGCCGGGCTCCGCCTCCGCCGCCCGGCCCCGTGCGTCATCGACGCTCGGGTACGGGCGCCGAGCCGGTCAGGGGGCGGTCACGGCAGGGTCCAGCGTTGCGCCCCGGTGCCGTTGCAGGTCCAGATCCGCAGTTGCCGACCGTCGGTGAGGTCCGAGTTGGGGATGTCCAGGCAACGCCCGGACTGGGGGTTGCGCAGGCTGCCGTCCGGCTGGGCGGCCCACTGCTGGGCCCCGCTGCCGTTGCAGTCGTAGAGCTGCACGAGGGTGCCGTCGGTGGTGCCGCTCGCCTTCACGTCCAGGCACTTGGCGAGCCCTCGCACCGTACCGTCGCCGGGCAGGGTCCAGCGCTGGGCGGCGGTGCCGTTGCAGGTCCAGGTCTGCACCTTGGTGCCGTTCGCGGTCTGGCTGGAGGCGATGTCCGCGCACTTGCCGAGGGCCTTGACCTCACCGGTGCGCGCGCCGCCGGTGCCGACGCCCGGGCCGGTGAAGGTGTAGCTGTCCACGTCCAGCAACGCCCCGCTGCCGCCGGTGACGACCAGGTACAGGTCGTGGGTGCCGTCGTCTGGCTTGGTCACCGTGGCGCTCAGTTCGGTGTAGTTGTCCCAGCCGCCGGTGTTCGGCACCGCGATCCGGGCGACCTCGGTGCCGGTCGGTGAGTCGTACCGGAAGGAGATGGTGCCGCCGGGGCCGCCGGAGGAGACCCGGGCCCGGACGCCGGTGATCCCCTTGAGGCTCACCGCGTGGTGCCGGACGCTCTCGCCGTTCTGGACGTCACCCAGCCGCTTGCCACCCTCGGCCGCCGCCTGGTCGATCACCTTGGGGCCGTTGAGCTGGACGAAGTGCTCGGCCTGCCACTGTTTCGGGTAGAGGCTGATCTCCTGCTCACCGGTGAGTGCGGCCGAGCCGGTCGCGCCGCGATCGGTGTAGCTGCCCCGCAGGACGAAGAACAGCACCGAGTCGGGGCCGGCGTGCACCGGGCCGGTGTTGAAGGTCGCGCCGCAGCCGGTCCCCTCCCCCTCCTCGTGGGCGTGCTCCTGATGACCCAGCGCGGCCCGGACGACCACCGCCGAGCAGGCCGGCGTGCCGTCCTGCGGATCACTGGCCGTGGCGCCCACCGCCAGGTCCTGTCCCCAGTCGAAGAGCCCGCCGGCGGGCAGGCCGGTCAACGTGACCGTCGGCCGGTTGTTGCCGACCACCACCGACACCACTGTGGTGGCGCTGCGGCCGGTGCCGTCGTTGACGGTGAGCCGGGCGCTGTAGCTGCCGTTGGCGGAGTACGTGAAGGACGGGTTCGCGGCGGTCGAGTCGGTGCTGCCGTTGTTGGTGAAGTCCCACGCGTACGTCAGCGGGTCGCCGTCCGGGTCCGAGCTGCCGGCGCTGGAGAAGGTCACCGAGAGGGGGGCCAGGCCGTTGTCCCGGTTGACGGTGGCCTTGGCTACCGGCGACCGGCCACCCTGGACGTAGTTGATTTTGTAGAGTCCGGCGTCGACCGCGCCGGAGAAGTAGCCGCTGCCGTACTCCAGCAGGTAGAGCGAGCCGTCCGGGCCGAACTGCCAGTCGATCGGGTGGACGAGTTTCATGCCGGCGAGCACTGGCTCGATGACGGTCGGCGCCCCGGTGGACGGGTTGCCGTTGTCGAACTGGACCTCCTTGATCCAGTTGCGGCAGTACTCGGAGATCAGCCACTTGTTGTCGTAGTAGGCCGGCCACTTCACGTCCGAGACGAGGTTCGGGTCGTAGTGGTAGACCTCGACGTGGTTGGGCGACCCGCACCCTCCCGGGTTGTCCAGCGCCGGCCAGTCCTCACTGCCGCCGTGCTGCTCCCAGACCAGCGCCGGTTTCGTCGGCGGAAGCTGCTGGACGCCCGTGTTGCGGGGTGAGTTGTTGACCGGGCCGGTCGAGCCGCCACAGGGGAACCAGCCACGTGGTGTGGCGGTGGCGAAGTCCCAGTCGTTGTAGGCGACGTTGGGGCCGCCACAGTACGGCCAGCCGTAGTTGCCGGGCCCGTTGGCCCGGTTGAACTCGTCGTAGGCCGCCGGGCCACGGTTGGCGAGGTCGGTGCCGGCATCCGGACCGACCTCGCCCCAGTAGAGGGTGTTGTTGGCCTTGCGGTCCACCCAGATCCGGTACGGGTTGCGCACGCCCATCACGTAGATTTCCGGGCGCGTTCGCGCGGTGCCGGCGGCGAAGAGGTTGCCGGCGGGGACGGTGTAGCTGCCGTCGTTCTCCGGGTGGATCCGATTGATCTTGCCGCGCAGGTCGTTGGTGTTGCCCGAGGTGCGCTGGGCGTCGTACTGGGCGTTGCGGTTCGTCCGCTCGTCGATCGGGGCCATCCCGGCGGAGTCACCGCCGGAGTTGGTGTTGTCGCCGACGGCGAAGTACAGGTTGCCGGCGGTGTCCCAGCTCATCGAGCCGGCCGAGTGGCAGCAGAGATCGCGTTCGGTGGGCCACTCGATCAGCACGTCCTCGCTGCCCGGGTCGAGCAGCAGGGTGGACGGGTTGAAGGTGAACCGACTGATCCGGTTGACCAGAGGGGTGACCTTCGGCGAGTAGAAGAGGTAGACCCAGCGGTTGCTCGCGAAGCTCGGGTGCAGGGTGATGCCGATCAGGCCGTCCTCGAAGCGGGCGTCCAGTGGCAGGGTCAGCGCGACAGTGGTGGACCTGGTCGCCGGGTTGTAGAGGCGGACCTGACCACCGGCGCTGCCGGTGCCCCGGTTGATGTAGAAGACCTTGCCGTCGGGGGCGACGGCCAGTTCGATCGGTTCGCCCATGGAGAGGCCGCCGTCGAGGGCGACCTTCTCGAAACCGATGGTGGCGGGCGGGGCGAGGGCGGCGGCCTGGGCCGGGGACGCGGCGGCCGGTAGAACGCTTGCCTGCGGAACGAGGCAGAGGGCGACCAGGACGGTGAGCAGGGTGGCGGCGCTGACGAGCCGTCGACGCAGAGTGCGGGACACGAGACCTCCAGCTGTCCGGGATCTCGGTGCCGCTCCCGCCGACTGGAGGAGCACCGCGGTGTTTCCCGGACATTAACGTCTTTCACTGGAAGGCGATAGAACTTCGCGTCATCAGATCGAAAGTTGTCAAGATTTACACGAAAGTACGGCTCAGCGACGCGTCGGGGTGAAGTGCGCCGGGGGCATCCCGCAATTGCGCAACGTCGGGTCCTGCTCGACGTCGGTGAGCACACCGGCGGCATTGATGAGGCCGATGTGCGAGAACGCCTGCGGGAAGTTGCCCAACTGCTCCCCGGTCTGCTGGTCGATCTGCTCGGCGAACAGGCCCAGGTCGTTGACCCGACCAGCCAGATCGCGAAACAACTCGTGCGCCCGGTCCCGCTCGCCGCCCAACGCCAGGCAACTCACCAGCCAGAACGAACAGATGACGAAGCCCGCCGGATCGCCGTCCCAGCGCCGCAGCAGGCCGTCGTGCGACAGTCCCCGCTCCACCGCGCGGACCGTCGAGCGCATCCGCGGGTCATCGGCCCGCAGAAAACCCACCAGCGGCATCACCAGCACCGACGCGTCCAGCTCGTCGGAATCAAAGATCCCGGTGTACGACTGGAGCCTGTCGCTCCATCCCCGCTCGAGGATCGCCGCGCGCACCTCGTCCCGGGCCGCCGTCCAGCGAGCCAGGTCCTGCGGCCCGCCGAGCTGGTCGCCGAAGCGGACCGCCCGGTCCAGCGCTACCCAGCACTCCACCTTCGAGGACACGTGGTGGTGTTGGATTCCACGCTCCTCCCACATCCCCGCGTCCGGCTGTTTCCAGTCCTGCTCGGCCTGATCGGCGAGCACCCGGAGCAGGTGGTAGACGTCCGGGTCGAACGGTTCCAGCTGGTCGCGCATCAGCCAGGCGGCGTCCATGGCCGCGCCGTAGATGTCGTTCTGCCGCTGCCGCCACGCGTCGTTGCCGGTCACCACGGGCGGGCTGTCGCGGTAACCGCCGAGCTGGTCCAGCCGATGCTCGGTGAGGTCCCGCTCCCCCAGCACCCCGTACATGATGGGCACCGGCTGGTTGCCGATTCGGCCCATCGCCCGGCCCAACCAGGCGAACTGCCGCCGCACCTCGTCGAAGCACGCTGACCGCCACAGCGCCCGAAGGGTGTGGCTGAAGTCGCGCACCCAGACGTAGCGGTAGTCGTAGTTGCGGTCCCCACCGAGCTTCTCCGGCAGCGAGGTGGTCACCGAGGCCACCACCGCGCCGCTGGGTCGGTACGTCATGCCCTGCACCACCAGCCCGCTGCGCCGCACCTCCTCGGCGTAGAGGCCCTGGTACTCGTGCTCGCCGGTCCAGGACCGCCAGCCGGCGACGGTGTCGGCGATCGTCTGGTCGGCGTCCGGTACCTCCGGCAGTGGCGCGTCGTAGGTCGGGGCGTACCCGAGACTGAAGTTGTGGGTCCTGCCGGCGCGGACGGTGAACGTCGCCGCGGCATCGCCATCGTCGCCGCATGCCAACCGCACGCTGCTGCGGAAGGTGAGCCGCGCGGCCCCGGCGATGGCCTCGAGCATGTCCTCACGCTCGACCAGGTACGCGATCGTGCGCCCGTACTCGAAGCGCGGACGGTAGTGCACCCGCATCGGCACCGCACCGGACAGTCCCTGCACGCTACGGACCAGCACCTGCGGTGGGTGCATCCCGATGTCGTGACCTCGCGAGCCGGGCTCGAAGGCGAGCGCGTCGGTGAGCGCGACCTCCCCCTGCGCGGTGCGGAAGACGGTCCGCAGGACCAGGGTGTCCTTCAGGTAGCTCCGTTCGACAGTGAAATCGACCTCCGGTCGGATCGACCAGTGCCCCGCGCCGTCGTCGAGCAGCCGCCCGAACACCGACGGGGCGTCGAACCGGCCAGGGCACCACCAGTTCACCGAGCCCGAGGCGTCCACCAGCGCCGCGGTGCGGCCGTCGGCGAGGAACCCGTAGTCGCTGATCTGTCCGCTCTCCACCTGACTGCCTACCCGGGCAGTCAGCGCCCATTCCCCTCCTGTCCGACGGTGGAGACCGCGTTACCGGTCGGCCTGGACGGGAACGCGGCGAGCTGACGAGGGAGGATGCTCATGACGTCAGCTTCGGGGCCGACCGCCGCCTGGCGGTCCGGCATACAGGGTGGCGACCTGCTTCCATCCGGCCCGGCCGGCCGCCTGTCGACACCGGCCGGCGACGGCCACGGGCCGGAGGCCGGCCCGCCGACCGTGACGATCGGCTCGTACCCGGACTATCCCACCGCGCAGCGGGTCGTCGACTACCTGGCCGACAACCGCTTCCCGGTGGAGCACAGCGCCATAGTCGGCACCAACCTCACCCTGGTGGAGACGGTGCTCGGGCGGATGACGACCGGTCGAGCCGGTCTGCTCGGCGCCGGCACCGGCGCCTGGTTCGGGCTCTTCATCGGTCTGTTGTTCGGCATCTTCACCGTCGGCAACTGGCTGGCGGTGATCCTGGTCGGGCTGGTCATCGGTGCGATCTGGGGTGCCGTGTTCGGCGCGGTCGCGCACGCGATGACGGGCGGCCAGCGCGACTTCACCTCGGCCAGCTCACTGCGCGCCGGCCAGTACGCGGTGACAGTCGACGCGCAGCTCGCCGACCAGGCGCGACAGCTGCTCGGTCGGATGCAGATGCCCAACCCGGCGGCGAACACCCGCTGAGCGACGATCGACCGGCCGTCCCGGCAGCACGCTGGGGCGGCCGTTTCGTCGTTCAGTCGTGGTACGTCAGCTCGCCGGCACGGATCTCGACCTCGACCCGGTTCTCGGGGGGTGCCAGTGGGCAGGCCCAGCGGTCGTCATAGGCGCAGCTCGGGTTGTAGAGGTAGTTGGCGTCCAGCCGGACCCGGTCGCCGGGCAGTAGCTCGACGCCCCGGCCGAAGGTGCCCTTCACCGTGTCGGTGAGGTACCGGCCTCCGCCGTAGCTCTCCCGCCCGCAGGTGCCGTCGCGCAGCGGAACGAACAGCCCACCCCCGTACGCCTCGATCCACCACAAGGTCAGCGGCCCCCAGGACGTCTCGGCAATCGCCACCCGTCGGTACGCGATCACCCCGTCCGGGCCACCGGTGTCGATGCGCAGCTCACCGCTGGCCGACCGCAGGGGTGCCTCCACCACGGCCTCGGGGTTGGGCGGGAAGTAGCGCACGCCAGCGAAGTCGGACCGCTCCGCCACGGGGATCGGGCTCTGCGGGTGGGTGGCGAAGAGTTCGTCGCGGCCGGCGCGGAAGCCGGCCAGGTCGACGTCGGACAGGTACAGCCGGGCCACCCGCTCCCGCCAGTCGGCCAACTCCAGTTCGCTCAGCATGCCGGGGACTCCTGATCGAATGACAGCTCTCCGGACCGGATGGGCTTGCCACACGCCTGGCAGCGCACCTCGGCGACGAAGACCTGGCCGCAGACCTCGTGGATGAAGTCGACAGTGGGCACGTCGTCCTCACTGTAGGTGTCACCCCAGCGCTTGAGCACGAGGATGACCTGCCCGAGGTCCTTGCCCTTCTGGGTGAGTTCGTACCCCGCGGCCTTGCTGTTCTCGGTGGTACGGGCCTGAATGATGCCGGATTCGGCCAGTTTGCGCAGTCGAGCGGCGAGGACGTCCCTGGGCGCGCCGACGGCACGAAGGATCTCGGTGTACCGCGAGGCGCCGAATGCGAGCGCTCGCACGATGTGCAGCGACCACCTGTCGTTGACTGCGTCGAGCGCCACAGCGAGAGTGTCCCGCTCTGGTTTGGTTTTCAAACCGTCGGTGCTACGGTTCGTCTGGTTGGACATTCAAACCACACTACCCGAGGAGGCACCCATGACGTCGCCATCCGATCCACCTACCGGCGGAGCGTCGCCCGTGGTCACCCAACGCCGAGCCTGGACAACGCTCGTGATCACCGGGCTGATCATCGGCACGGCGTTCATCGCGCTCTATGTCGGACTGCAACGCAGCCCCCAGCCGAGCCAGCTGCCCATCGCCGTGGCCAGCACGCAGCTGGCGAACACCGCACAGGCCGGGTTCGGTAACGCCGTGGCCGTCACCGAGGTCGCGAGCGTCGCGGACGGCGAGGCCATGGTGCGACACGGCGACGCCGTCGCCGTGCTCGGCGCGACCTCTCCCACCACGCTGACACTCGACTACGCCGGCGCGAGCGGGTTCAGCGAGAGCGGCGCCGCGCGTCAGCTCGCGGCCGGTCTCGCCCAGAAGGCTGGGGCAACCGTCCAGGAGAACGACATCGTGCCGCTGGCGACCTATGACAGCCGAGGGCTGTCCGCCTTCTACGTGGTGTTCGGCGTCACCCTCTCGTCGTTCGTCCTCGCGCAGGGGCTCACCGCGGCCACCGCGAAGGTGCGGCTGCGCCACCGCCTCTACGCGATGGGCGGATTCGCCGTCCTGATCGGCGTGATCGCGGCGACCGTCGCGGGTCCGGTCTACGGATCACTCACGGCCCCGTTCCCGCTGCTCGCACTCTCGCTCACCCTGCTCTCCGCCGCCAGCGCCTTCACGACCAAGGCTCTGGGGGCCTGGCTCGGCCCGGCGGGCATCGCCCTCGCCGTCCTCACCCTCACGACCATCGGCAACGCGACGAGCGGGGCGACGATCGGGGTCGACCTGTTGCCGGAATGGGCACAGGCGGTCTCGGGGAAGCTCCCACCGGGCGCGGCCGTACGGGCGGTCAACAACTTCGGCTACTTCGACGGCGCACACACCGTGGCGCCCCTCGTGATCCTCGCCGTCTGGTTCCTGGCGGGCCTCGGATTCGTCCTGCTCCGGCAGCGGACCGCACAGCGCCGCCCGCTCACCGCGCCGGGGACGCCCTGATCCGGGCACACCCTGAGCGCCGGCCGGGAGGGCAGACGCAGGCCTGCTCGGCCGTCAGCGCGACGGCCAGTTGGTGAGGACGGCGTCGAGGGCGTCCAGGGTGCGCGACCAGGAGTCGTCGGTGGGGCGCGGGGTGTGCCGGAAGCCGCCGGTCTTCTCCAGGCTCACAAACCCGTGGAACGTGCTGTGCATCATCCGCACCGCGTCGGTCTGGTCGGGCTCGGAGAGCCGGTAGCCGCGCAGGATCGCCCGGGTCATCTCGGCGTGCCGGACGCCCGCGCTCGCGGCGGCGGTCTCCGGGTCGAGGTCGATCTGCATGGCGGCGTAACGGCCGGGGTGCTCTCGCGCGTAGTCGCGGTACGCGTTGGCGAACGCCACCAGCGCGTCCTTGCCGGCCCGGCCGGCGAGCGCGGCGGCGACCCGGTCGGCCAGCTCCGCCAGTGCCAGCAGGGCGATCCGGACCCGCAGTTCGTGCGCGTTCTTGAGGTGGAAGTACAGGCTGGCGTCCTTGACCCCGAACTGGCGTGCGAGCGCGGCGACTGTGACGTTCTCGACCCCCACCTGGTCGGCCAGTTCGGCCGCGGCCAGCGTCAGGCGCTCGACGGTCACCCCGGCACGTGCCATGCAGCACACTCCCAAACTAGCCGTAATAATCGCTTGCCTAGGAGAGCTAGGCTACTACCTATGTTAGTCCTGACCGAATCCGTCATCCGCGCGTCCTTCGTCAATTGCAGCAAGGGCGAGGCGAAGCGGCTGGCCGTACCGAACGATCTTGAAATGCGTCAGTGGGACGACCTCGACTTTCTCGGCTGGCGGGATCCCTCCGCGCCGCAGCGGGCCTATCTGGTCGCCGAGACCGACGGCAAGCTGACCGGCGTGGTGCTGCGGGCCGCGACGCACCAGATGGGGCGCGTGCGGCACAGCATGTGCTCGTTCTGCCTGACCACCCACCTCGGCGGTGGCGTCTCGTTGATGACCGCCCCCAAGGCCGGCCCGAGCGGACGGCAGGGCGACTCCGTGGGCACGTACCTGTGCTCGGACCTGGCCTGCTCGCTGTACCTGCGCGGAAAGAAGCACGCTGGGCCTCCCGCGCCCGAGCCGCTGCCCCTGCCGGAGCGGATCGAGCGCGTCAGGACCGCCCTCGCGACATTCCTCGGCAAGGTCACCGAGTGACGGTTCGAGACGACCTGCGCGGCCGGGGCCGGAGCGTGTTCGGGCCCCGGCCGACCTTCGGCTAGCGGTCGGTGGCCAGCCGGGCGTGCAGGTGCTCGTCGTAGCGGCGGCCGTCGCCGTACCGGTACGACTCCCGCAGGGTCCCCTCGGCCGGGTAGCCGGCGCGGTCGGCGACCCGGCAGGACGCCGGGTTGGCCACCGCGTGACACAACTCCACCCGGTGCAGCCCGAGATCCGCGAACGCCCAGTCGGTGAGCCGGACGACGGCGCGGACCGCCACGTGACGCCCCCGTGCCGCTGGCACCGTCCAGTAGCCGATGGACGCGTCGCCGTCGTGGATGCGGTGCAGCGACACCGAGCCGAGCAGTTCACCGTCGGCCGCCGCGGTGACCGCCATCGAGGCGTGACCGCCGGTGGACCAGTCGGCCCGGCGACGCACCCAGAGCAGCGCGACCTCGTCGTCGATGGGGTCGCCGCCCTGCGGGTTCCACTGGGCGATCGCCGGGTCCCGGAGGGCGTCGCGCACCGCTGGAGCGTCCGCGTCCCGCCAGGGGCGCAGCAACAGGTCGGCGGCGGAGAGTTCCACGTGTTCCACGAGGCCGGAGTCTGGCACAACCTGCGGCCTGCGCGCCGCCGGATTAGCGCGTACTTCCTTCAAAGCTGCACGATGCGGCGGCCAGCGAGTGAGGAAGTGACCCAGGCGACGCTCAACGGCGTTACTTAAATTTTGAAAGAGTGCTATCGTCGTGGACATGACCGAGAGCCTGGACAGCACGCGAGAGGCCGCCTGGCGCGCCTACATCGAGGCCAGCCAGCGTCTCTACACCCAGTTGGAAGAGGATCTGCGGGTCGACAGCGACCTCAGCTTCCCCGACTACCACGTGCTGGTCCTGCTCTCCGAGGCACCCGGGCAGCGGCTACGGATGGGCGAGCTGGCCAGCCGGTTGATCTTCTCGCCCAGCCGCCTCACCTACCAGGTCTCCTCCATGCAGCGTCGTGGCCTGGTCAGCAAGGAGCCCTGCCCGGACGACCGGCGCGGCAGCGAGGCGGTGCTCACCGCCGCCGGGCTGCTCGCCCTGCGGGAAGCCGCACCCCACCATCTGGCGTCGGTGCGTACCCATCTCATGGACGACCTCGACGATGCCGAGGTCGCCTGCCTCACCCGGGTCTTCGACCGGCTCGGCGAGCGCCTGCGGGCATCGCGGGTCAGCTCGACCACCCCCGCCTCACGCTAGGAGCCTCGACATGCCCGCGATCACCGTCGACAACGTTCTCGTCCTGCCCCGCCTGCCCCGCCTCGACGAGGCCGCCACGATCCGCCCGGTCCGCACGGTGACCACGGCGCCCAGCGGCTTCGAGGGTGAGGGCTTCCCGGTCCGTCGCGCCTTCGCCGGGGTGTCGACCACCGACCTGGACCCGTTCATCCACCTGGACCAGATGGGCGAGGTCGACTACGCGCCGGGCGAGCCCAAGGGCACCCCGTGGCACCCGCACCGCGGCTTCGAGACCGTCACGTACATCATCGACGGCGTCTTCGACCACCAGGACTCCAACGGTGGTGGCGGCACCATCACCGACGGCGACACCCAGTGGATGACGGCGGGCAGCGGCCTGCTGCACATCGAGGCGCCGCCGGAGCACCTGGTGATGAGCGGCGGGCTCTTCCACGGCACCCAGCTGTGGGTCAACCTGCCCCGCTCGGCCAAGATGAACCCGCCTCGCTACCAGGACATCCGGGGTCGGGAGTCGGCGCTGCTCACCACGCCCGACGGCGGCGCGCTGATCCGGGTCATCGCCGGCGAGGTCGCCGGGCACCGCGGCCCGGGTTCGACCTTCACCCCGATCACCATCACGCACGTCACCGTGCAGCCCGGCGCGCAGGTCGACCTGCCCTGGCGGCCCGACTTCAACGCCCTGGTGTACGTGCTGGGCGGTCGCGGCACTGTCGGCACCGACCGGCGGCCGGTGCGTACCGGCCAGCTCGCGGTGCACGGCCCGGGTGACGCGCTGCGGTTCAGCGCCGACACTTCCCAGGACAGCAACACCCCGGCACTGGACCTCTACATCATGGGTGGTCAGCCGATCCGGGAGCCGGTGGCACAGTACGGCCCGTTCGTGATGAACACCCGGGACGAGCTGCTCAAGGCGTTCGAGGACTTCCAGGCCGGCCGCCTCGGCGTGATCCCCACCGAGCGGCTCCCGCACACCGGCGGCCAGGGCGCCCGGCCCTGACCACTGTCGACCGCTGAGTTCGGCGCCGACGGCTCCGGTTCACCCCGGGGGCGTCGGCGCCGCCTCAGGAGACCGCAAAAATCCCGGCGACGCCCAGAATCACCATCACCAACACCGCTACCAGCGCACCCCGTTCGCTCTCCACCGCCGGCTCGCGGTTCTCGGTCACGGGATTCGTCGTGTCGCGGGGCATGGTGTGGCCTCCTCGGCTGTTGTCGCGTCGCTCTTGATGGCGTTGGCCAGGTCACCGGTCTGGGGGCCTGGCGTGCGGACCCGCGTCGGGGGTCCTACCGTGAGGACGTTGCCGACCTCCAGGGGGCTGGACAGTGCCGTTGCAGGACTGGTTCCTCACCGCTGAGGAACGCGCCAACCCGGTCTCTGGCATACCCGTATGGACCACGGGAAACCTCGCCGAGCCGTTGATTCACGGTTCCGCGTACTTCGACCGGCTGGTCGACGAGGTCGAGGCCCTGGGCCCCGGCGACCACCTGTTCTTCACCGACTGGCGGGGTGACCCGGACCAGCGACTGCGCCCGGACGGTCCGACAGTGGCCCAACTCTTCGCGCAGGCCGCGCAGCGCGGTGTGGTGGTCAAGGGGTTGATCTGGCGCTCGCACCTCGACGTCCTGGCGTACAGCGAGGCTGAGAACCGCGACCTCAGCGAGACGATCTCGGCCGCCGGTGGCGAGGTGCTGCTGGACCAGCGGGTCCGGCGCGGCGGCTCGCACCATCAGAAGCTCGTGGTGCTGCGGCACCAGGGCGCGCCCGAGCGGGACGTCGCCTTCGCCGGCGGGATCGACCTGTGCCACAGCCGCCGCGACGACGCCGCGCACCACGGCGACCCGCAACCGGTGCAGATGTCCCCCCGGTACGGACCCAATCCGCCCTGGCACGACGTGCAGCTCGCGGTGCGCGGTCCGGTGGTCGGCGCGTTGGACACCCTGTTCCGGGAACGCTGGACCGACCCGATGCCGCTGGACTCGGAAAACCCGATGGCCTACCTGCAGGACCGGCTGCGCGGCTCGGACCTGCGCCCCGACCCGCTGCCCGAACAGTCGCCCGATCCGCCGCCCTGCGGTCCGCACCAGATCCAGGTGCTGCGCACCTACCCCGCCGTCCGCCCGCGCTACTCGTTCGCACCGGACGGGGAGCGGACCGTGGCCCGGGGTTACACCAAGGCGGTACGCCGGGCCCGCCGACTGATCTACCTGGAGGATCAGTACCTCTGGTCGGCCGAGGTCGCGGACCTGTTCGCGCACGCGTTGCGGGACAACCCGGACCTGCACCTGATCGCGGTCGTCCCCCGCCACCCGGACGTGGACGGCAAGTTGGCGCTGCCGCCGAACATGGTCGGGCGCGAGCAGGCACTGTCACTGTGTGAGCGGGCCGCACCGGACCGGGTGCACGTGTTCGACGTGGAGAACCACGCCGGCGGCCCGGTCTACGTGCACGCGAAGGTCTGCGTGGTCGACGACGTCTGGGCCAGCGTGGGCAGCGACAACTTCAACCGGCGGTCCTGGACGCACGACAGCGAGTTGTCCTGCGCGGTGCTCGACGAGACCCGGGACCAGCGGGAGCCCACCGACCCCGCCGGGCGGGGCGACGGCGCGCGGAGCTTCGCCCGGGACCTGCGACTGCGGCTGTGGCGCGAGCACCTGGACCGCGACCCGGACGGCGCGGACGACGCCGACCTGCTGGACCCGGCGGACGCCGTCGCGGCCGTCACGGCCGCCGCCGACGCGCTACAGCAGTGGTACGACGACGGCCAGGTGGGAGAACGGCCACCCGGGCGGCTGCGCCCGCACCGCCCCGAACGGCTGCCGTGGTACACCCGGGCCTGGGCGCTGCCGGTGTACCGGCTGGTCTACGACCCGGACGGCAGGCCGCTACGGGCGAGGCTGGCCGGCACCTGGTGACGCGGTCGGGCCGGCTCCGGCGCGGCGACTGCGTGCACGTTCAGCCCGCCGGGGTAGGCGAACGACGAGCGGGGTGAGTAGTAGCCGAAGCCGATGGTCAGCGGGTTGGCCGGGCGCAGCGCGTACATCGGGTGGTCGGGCTGGAGGAACTCCACCGACTCGATCTCGAACGGGGCGACCGGCTCGGCGACGTACGGGTAGGCCGAGCTGAGCAGTTGGCCGTCGCGCCGGGTGAAGTAGCGGTGGTGCCCACTGCTGATCACGTGACCGGTCTCCCCCACCCGACACCGGGCCCGGACCAACGGTGTGCCGTCGATCTCCGTCTCGGAGAGCAGGTCCTCGCCGTTCACGTCGATCCGGGTGCGCCCGGCGAGCACCGGGGCGCCTCGGGCGAGGGCGTACTCGCGGACCCGCCGGCTGGAGGCCACGTAGTGGGTCCACCAGCCACCGGCGTTGAGGCCGCCCGGCGCGTCGACGCCCAGCAGCGAGATGCCGAGGTAGGTCAGCGAGTACGCGCCGAAGCCGGAGGTCTGCGTCTCGTCGTCGACGATGTACTGGTTGAGGAAGACCTGCCGGTCGGGGCGGGGGCAGAGCCCCGGCGGGACCAGCGCGGCGACCGCGTCGGGATCCGCCGGCAGCCAGCTGAAGTAGAGGGTGCGACTGTTCACGACAAGCTGGGGAGCGGCTGGATCGAGCACGGTGCCTCCGAACCGGGTGTGTACACGCGACGCTACGGCCGGTCCCACCAGCGGGACAAGGACGGATAGTCGACACTGCTGGCGACTTGTCGGATTTCATGTTGACCAGTCGACGCGACCCGTGGGCCGATCGGCCGGGCCGGCCGGCCGACCGGGCAGCGGCCCGGGCGGCGGACCGCAGCGGCAACGACGGGTAAGGATCCTCACAGCCGCCCCGGTTTCCGCGCCATATGCCCTTTTTGTTGCTCAACACACCTTAAGTACATCAACCTTTCGGCTAGATTTCTGGGAGACGATCAGGTTAAGGTGACTCCCGAACGGCCTATTCGAAGCTAAACCAAAGCGTCACGTCTTTTTAGTCAGCGGACGAGGTGCAGGGAGGACCACCCATGACCGCGCCAACGATCACCGAGCAGCCGAGCGCCGCCGTCAAGGCCACCACCAAGCTCGACCCGCGCGCTCTCACCGACAGCGCCGCCGACCTGCTCAACGCGATGGCGGCGCTGCCCGCCAACCACCCGTCGCGCGCCGCTCTGCGGGACCGGGCGATCGAGGCCTGGCTGCCACTCGCCAACCACCTGGCCCACCGCTACAGCGGGCGCGGCGAGCCGAACGACGACCTGGCGCAGACCGCCGCGATCGGCCTGATCAAGGCCATCGACAAGTTCGACCCCGAGCGCGGTGTCGACTTCGCCGGCTACGCGATCCCCACCATCATCGGCGAGCTCAAGCGGCACTTCCGGGACCGCACCTGGGACATCCGGGTGCCCCGCCGGCTCCAGGAGCTGCGGCTGGCCATCTCCGACGCCAACAGCTCGCTCCTGCAGACCCTCGGCCGCTCGCCGACGGTCGCCGACATCGCCGCACACCTCAAGCTCACCGAGGAAGAGGTGCTGGAGGGCCTGGAGGGCGCCCGCGCGTACAACGCGGTGTCGCTGTCCACCCCGACCGGCGACGGCGAGCGCGCCACCGAGCTGGGCGACATGCTCGGCGGCGAGGACAGCGAGTTCGAGCTGGCTGAGCTGCGGGTCGCCCTCGGCCCGGCGCTGGCCACCCTCGACGAGCGCGAGCAGAAGATCCTCACGCTGCGCTTCTACGGCAACCTGACCCAGTCGCAGATCGCCGACCAGATCGGTGTCTCGCAGATGCACGTCTCGCGGCTGCTGACCCGCGCGCTGACCAAGCTGCGCGGCCAGCTCGACGGCACGTACTGACCGGTTGACGCACGGAGGGCCGGGTCCATGGACCCGGCCCTCCGTTCTGTCACGTGAGCGTTACAGCGCGACCACGGGACGTGCTGGTCGCGTCAACAACCGACCGGCTCAGTGCCCGACCAGCTCAGTGCCCGACCGGCTCCCGCCACATCGGCCAGAACGGCGTTCCGTCGGGCACCCGGAACGGCTCGCCGGCCAGGTAGCCGTGCTTCGCGTACAGGTCCCGGCTGCGCGGGCTGCTCGCCTCCAGGTACGCCGGCATCCCGTTGGCGTCCAGCCAGGCGTGGTGGTGACGCATCAGCGCGCTCCCCAGGCCCTGCCCCTGCCGGTCTGGCCGGGTCGCCAGGAACGCGAGGTGGTGGTGGTCCGGGTGCGGGTGGTTCGCCGCGAACAGCTCGTCGAGGTGCTGGAACCGGTCGGTCCACTCGCCGCACGCGGCGGCCAGTCGGGCGTCGTAGTCCGCCGGCGGCGGCGCCGGCTGGCCGACCGACGGAAACCAGACCGCGACCGAGGCCCGGTCCGCTGTGGCGTGGACGATGCCGTGGCGCATCGCGTGCCCGACCAGGATCTCGAAGTCGCCGGCCAGTACCGCCTCCCGCTTGCTCGGGTCGGGGACCAGCCAGTACGTCACCTCCAGGACGGTGAACGCCTCGGCGATCCGACCCGCCACGAGGGTGGTCTCCTCCGGCCCGAGTTGCTCGATGACCACGCTCATCGGGTCACCTCCACGGCGGCCGGCGCCTCCGGCTTGACGGTGGCCGCGGCGCTCGCGGCCCCCAGGCCGATCCGGGCGTACGTGTCCGGGCGGTTGCTGCGCAGCAGCAGGGCCCAACCGATGCCCAGCAGGGCGGCCACCGGGTACGCGGCGGGCAGCGCCCAGCGCAGCGTCGAGTCCGGCGCGACGCCGAGCAGGTTGGCGAAGTTCGACACGGCCAACCAGATGATCACGAAGAGCGCGATGGTGGCCAGGCCGGGCGCGATGGCCCGTCGCCAGAGGTTCTCGCCCCCGGCGGAGCGGGCGAAGTAGGCGATCACCGCCACCGAGGTGGTGGCGATCAGCAGCAGGACACCGAAGCCGCCGGTGGTGCCGACCCAGAAGAAGAGCTGGACCACCGGATCCCAGCCGTTGACCGCGTACAGCAGGATGACCAGCAGTCCGAGGACGCTCTGCGCCACCGAGGCGGCCCGCGGCGCCCCGGTACGGGCCGAGGTCTGCCCGAACACCGCCGGCAGCACCCGCTCCCGACCGAGCGCGAAGGTGTAGCGGGCCGTGGTGTTGTGGAACGAGATCATCGCGGCGAGCACCGAGGTCAGGAAGAGCACCTGCCCGATGGTGACCGCGGTGTCGCCGAGGTGCGCGGCGGCCAGGTTGAAGATGAGCCCGACGCTCTGCTCGCCGGCCTCGGCGACGATCTGGTCCTGCCCGACCGCGACGGTCATGGTCCAGGACGACAGCGCGTACAGCCCGGCGATGATCGCCACCGAGAGGTAGGTGGCCAGCGGCACCGTCCGCTTCGGGTCCTTGCTCTCCTCGCTGAAGACCACCGCCGACTCGAAGCCGACGAAGCCGAGGACGGCGAGCACCAGCACCGCGCCGACACCCGGCACGAAGAGGTTGTCCGGCGAGAACGGGGCGAAGCTGACCCCACCCTCGGCCGGGTTGCCGAGCTGTCCCAGGTCGAAGACGAGGACCACCACGATCTCGGCGACCAGCAGCGCGGCCAGGACCAAGCCGTTGAGGTCGACCCGGAGCAGGCCGAGCAGGCCGACCAACGCCCACGCCACCAGGGCCACGACGGCCCAGTGCGGGTGCCCGCCGAAGAGCCGGTCGAGCACCGGCTCGGCCGCCACGCCGATGGTGCCGTACAGCCCGACCTGCAACGCGTTGTACGCGATCAGCGCGACCCAGGCGGCGCCCACGCCGGCCGGTCGGCCGAGGCCACGGGAGACGTAGGCGTAGAAGGCGCCGGCGTTCTCCACCCGGCGGGACATCGCCACGTAACCCACCGAGAAGAGCGCGAGCACAGCGGCGATCAGCAGGAAGGCCAGCGGGATGCCGGTCACCCCGATGACGCCGTAGCCGGTGGTGACGACGCCGGCCACCACGGTCAGCGGCGCGGCGGCGGAGAGGACGAAGAAGATCACCGAAGGAATGCCGAGACGGCCTCGGGCCAGGGCGTCGGAGACGTTGCTGGGTCGGTCGACTGTCGATGTCGGGGGCATACGACTACTCCGATTGTCGAGGGGAGGGTTGGGGGTTACCGGGGGGTCAGGGGATGCCGCGCAGCACGGCGGCGCCGACGGCGGCCTCGGTGTGCCCGACGAGTTCCTTGAGTGGTGCCGGCAGCGCGGGGATGAGGACGTTCAACCGGTGGTGTGCGCGGGGGCCGGCGCTCCACAGCACCTCGCGGGTCAGCCCCGCGGCCACGACCAGGCCGAGCAGCAGGGCGTCCGGCACGCCCGGCGGATCCGGCCGGTCCAGCAGGGCCCGTAGCCGGGTGGCCGGCCAGGCCACCGCGTTGAGGTCGATCGGCAGGTAGCTGACCGTGGTACGCAGCAGCCGGCGACTCTCCTGGCGGCGCAGCACCCCGGCGCGGGCCAACCGCTCCCCCACCGAGGTCGTGGCGCTCTGCGCCAGGAAGCTCAGCCAGGTGCGCAGCTCCCGGTGCTGGGACTCACCGACCAACTGGTCCAGCACCGTGTGCGCCAGGGCATCGGCCGGCGGACGCCGGTCGATGACGGAGATCTGCCCGGCCGTGACGGTTATGTGTCCATAAAGGATCAGCTCGCCGAGGAGCCCGCCGGCCAGCCCGAGCCCGGTCGCCGCCGGGTGCAGTTTGGCCTTGCCGCGACTGTCGTTGTGTGCGATCAGGAAGAACTCGTCGGCGATGAGCAACGGTCCTCCCGCACAGGTGTGTCCACAGTGATCGCGACCGGGAAAGGATGCACCGACAGCTACTGCAACGCAACTCCCAGATTTGAAAGTTGCACTCCGTGCATCTGCGACCTGCGGATCTTGTCGTGGCAGACTCGGACGGTGACCGCCATTCCCACCATCCGACCCGCCGCCAGCCCGACCGTGCGGCGACGCCGCATCGCCCGGGAACTCCGCCAACTTCGGGAACGCGCGGGCATGACCCTCGATGTGGCAGCCCGTCAGCTCGACATGTCGAAGAGCAACCTCTCCCGGATCGAGACCGCACAGATCGGCATCAAGCCGCGCGACGTCCGGGCCGCTCTCGCGCTGTACCAGGTGACCGGTTCGGATGCCGAGGCGCTGATCGAGATCGCCCGGGGGGCACAGCAGCGCGGGTGGTGGCAGAACTACAGCGACGTACTCCCCGAGTGGTTCGAGTTCTACGTCGGGCTGGAGGCGGAGGCGGCGGCGCTGCGCACGTACGAGGCCGAGTCGGTGCCCGGGCTGTTGCAGACCGAGGCGTACGCCCGGGAGATCTTCCGGCGTACCGCCGGCGAGGACGGCCTGGAGCGCAAGATCGCTGCCCGACTGCGCCGGCAGGAGGTGCTGCGCCGCGAGGAGCCGGTCGATCTGTCGGTGATCCTCAACGAGGCGGTGCTCCTGCGCCCGGTCGGCGGCGCCGCGGTGATGGCCGAACAACTGGTCCACATGAGCCGGATCGCGCAACTACCCAACGTGACAATCCAGGTACTTCCATTCGCTGCTGGCGGGCATCCGGCCATGAGCACCCCGTACGTGATCCTCAACTTCGCCGACGCCGCCGACGCGTCAGTGGTTTACCTGGATAACCTCACGATGGGGCTGGCTCTGGAGGAAGCCGATCATGTGCTCGGGTATAGCCTTCTGCACGAGGAGCTGTGCCGGATGGCGCTCGATCCGACGGCGTCGTTGACCCGTCTTGAGCATGCTTCTCGTAACTTTGCGTGACCGCTTCTGCGGCACGCCGACGCAGACGAGAGGTACCGCGGATGACGGCGTACGACCTGACCCGAGCGGACTGGCGCACCAGCACGCGCAGCAGCGGCAACGGCAACTGCGTGGAGGTCGCGACAGTCGACGGTCAGGTCGCCGTCCGGGACAGCAAGGACCGCTCCGGCCCGGTGCTCGCCTTCGGTGCGCCGGCCTGGCGGGCCTTCGTGCGCGGCGTCGGCGAGGTCCGTCGCTCCTGACGCACCCGTCCCGGTGCGAGACTGGGCCGTGCTCTCCGACGTAACACTTGACCTGCCGGTCCGTCCGGTGCTGCCGGCGCTGGTCGCGGCACTCGACGCGGCCGGCGCCGGTGTGCTGGTGGCCCCGCCGGGCACCGGCAAGACCACCCTCGCGCCGCTGGCCGTGGCCGACCGGGTGACCGGTCGGGTGGTGATCGCCCAACCCCGCCGGGTGGCGGCCCGCGCCGCTGCCCGGCGCATGGCGGAACTGCTCGGCGAGCGGGTCGGTGAGCGGGTCGGCTACGCGGTGCGCGGCGAGCGCCGGGTCGGCCCGGCCACCCGGATCGAGGTGGTCACCACCGGCCTGCTGGTCCGCCGGCTGCACCACGACCCTGAACTGCCCGGCACGGGTGCCGTGCTGCTTGACGAGTGCCACGAACGCCAACTCGACGCCGACCTCGCGCTCGCCTTCACCGTGGAGGCGCGCGCCACCCTCCGGCCGGACCTGTGGCTGCTGGCGATGTCGGCGACCCCGGACACCGACCGGTTCGCCGCGCTGCTGGGCGGGCCCACCCCGGCCCCGGTGGTACGGGCCGACTCGGCGTTGCACCCGGTAGAGCGGATCTGGGTGCCCCCGGCGCGCCCGATCGCCCCACCCGGGGCCGGGCCGGTGGACCGGGCCCTGCTCGACCACGTGGCCGCCACCGTCCGGCGGGCGCTGCGCGAGCACGAGGGCGACGTGCTCGTCTTCCTGCCCGGGGCCGGCGAGATCGCGGCGGTCACCGGCAGGCTGGCCGACCTGCGGGACTCGGTCGCGCTGCTGCCGCTGCACGGCCGTCAACGCGGCGCCGAGCAGGACGCCGCGCTGCGTCGCGCGGACCGACGGCGGGTGGTGCTGGCCACCGCGCTGGCCGAGACCAGTCTGACCGTCCCGGGTGTGCGGATCGTGGTGGACGCCGGACTGTCCCGGGTGCCCCGGATCGACCTGGCCCGCGGACTGGGCGCACTGGTCACCGTGCCGGTCTCCCGCGCCGCCGCCACCCAGCGGGCCGGCCGGGCCGGCCGGGAGGCCCCCGGGTACGTCTACCGCTGCTGGTCGGCGGCGACCCACGAGCGGCTGCCCGCCCGTGCCGAGCCGGAGATCGCCACCGCCGACCTCACCGGGTTCGCGTTGGAGCTGGCCGCCTGGGGCCGACCGGACGGCGTCGGGCTCGCGTTGCCCGACGCGCCGCCGGCAGCCGCGATGACGGTGGCCCGGGACACCCTGGAGACCCTGGGCGCGGTCGACGCCGACGGTCGGATCACAGCGCGGGGACGGTCGATCGCCGCCGCCGGGGCGCACCCACGGCTGGCCCGGGCGCTGCTCGACGGCGCCGGCCGGGTCGGCGCCGACCGGGCCGCCGAGGTGGTCGCCCTGCTCGCCGAGGAGAGCGCAGCCGGGCCCGGTGACGATCTGGTCGCCGGTTGGCGTCGGCTGCGCACCGGCGTGGACGCGGGCGCGACAGCCCGTTGGCGCACGGAGGTACGCCGGCTGCGGGCCGCGCTGCCTGCCGGCGCCCCGCCGAAGGGCCGCGCCGACGCCACCGGCCGCACCGGCTCGGGTGGACTGAGCGACGATCTCGCCGCCGGGCTGCTCGTCGGTCTGGCGTACCCGGAACGGTTGGCACGGGTGCGGCGGCCGGGCGGTTCGGCGTACCTGATGACCGGCGGGACCGCCGCGGAGCTGGCGGCCGGCTCGGGGCTGACCGGGTCCGACTGGTTGGCGGTGGCGGTCGCGGACCGCACGCCCGGCGCGCCGTCGGCCCGCATCCGCCGGGCCTCCCCGGTGGACGAGGCGACGGCCCGGGAGGCGGCCGGTCCGTTGCTACGCACCGGCCGCGAGGTCGGCTGGTCCGACGGGGACGTGGTGGCCCGGGAGGTGACCCGGCTGGGCGCGATCGAGCTGGTCCAGCGGCGGCTGGACCGGCCGGACCGGGCGGAGGTGGCCGCCGCACTGCTGACCGGCCTGCGTCAGGACGGGCTGGGGCTGTTGCCCTGGACGCCGGCGGCTCGGGCGCTGCGCGAGCGGCTCGCGTTCCTCCGGCACCATCTCGGCGAGCCGTGGCCGGAGGTCGGCGACGACTCGTTGCTCGACGCCGCGCCGACCTGGCTGGGCCCGGAGCTGGCCGCCGCGCGACGCCGCGCCGACCTGGCGCGAGTGGACGTGCCGTCGGCGCTGCGGCGGCTGCTGCCCTGGGCGCAGGCCGCCCGCCTCGACGAGCTGGCCCCGGAGCGGATCGAGGTGCCAAGTGGTTCTCGGATCCGGCTGGACTACGGCGACCCGGCCGCGCCGGTGCTCGCCGTGAAGCTCCAGGAGACGTTCGGCTGGCCGGCGGCCCCCCGCATCGCCGACGGTCGGGTGCCGGTGCTGCTGCACCTACTCTCCCCCGCCGGCCGCCCGGTGGCGGTCACCGCCGACCTGGCGTCGTTCTGGCGTACCGGCTATCCGCAGGTCCGCTCCGAGCTGCGCGGGCGCTATCCTCGGCACCCGTGGCCGGAGGATCCGGGAACGGCGACACCCACCCGGCACGCCACGCCACGCCGGCGCTGAGCGCCGGCCTACTCCTCGACGACGTCGGCCACCACGACTGTGACGTTGTCCGGCGCGCCGGCGTGCAGGGCCAGGTCGATCAGCTTGGCGGCGCAGGCGTCCCGGTCCGGATAGCCGCTGAGCACCTCGGTGAGGGTGTCCGGACGGACCACGTTGGAGAGGCCGTCGCTGCACAGCAGCCACCGGTCGCCGGCCCGGGGCACCATGGTCGCGTACGACGGGGAGACCTCCTCACCCTGCAACGCCTGGGTGACCACGGCCCGGCGCGGGTGGCTGCTGGCCTGGTCCGCGGTGATCACGCCCTGATCCACCAGCATCTGGACGAACGTGTCGTCCCGGGTGACCTGCTTGAGCACGCCCTCGCGGAACAGGTAGGCCCGGGAGTCGCCGACGTGCGCGAGTGCCAGGCAGCTGCCGGTACGGGCGAAGAGCAGGGCGGTCAGCGTGGTGCCCATGCCCTGGCGCTCGGGATCCTCGGCGACCGCCTGTCGGATCCGGGAGGTGGCCAGTGCGATGCCACCTTCGAGCGCGGCCACCAGGGCGTCCTCGGGTGTCTCCACGTCCAGTGGCGCGACCGCGTCGATGGTGAGGGCGCTGGCCAGGTCGCCGGCGGCCATTCCGCCCATGCCGTCGGCGACGGCGACGAGCCAGCTGCCGGCGTGCAGGGCGTCCTGGTTTCCGCTGCGGATCAGCCCACGGTCGCTCGTTCCCACGGAACGCAGCTTCAGGGTCATGGGAGGCAGCCTGCCAGGCGAAGGGCGCAGTTGTCTCTAGGAGATCAGGACGACGGCGCGTGGCGCGGCCAATCTCACGTCCGGGTGGCGTCGCGTCGGGGGGCACCGCTCGGGTGACCGCCCTCGTCGGATGCTGAAACCCATCCAACCAGATCAATTGACATGGCGTACCGGCACTGGAAACATCGAGCCGATACCTGGGAGCGCTCCCAGGTTCCCTCCGCATCACCGTGCCACCACCAACGTCCCACTTTCCGTCCCGGAAGGACTCCCCGTGACGCCATCCCGACGCCGCCTCCTGTTGGCTGCGGCGACCACACTGGCCCTCACCGGCGCGGGCGCCGGCGCGGCCCACGCCGACCCACCACCGGACGCTCCCGAGCAGATCGACAACGGCGACTTCAGCGCCGGGGTGAGCCCCTGGTTCTCCTTCGGCACCGGCGCGCTGGCGGTGACCGACGGCCAGCTCTGCACCACCGTCGCGGGCGGGCTGGCCAACCCGTGGGACGCCGGCATCGGCCAGGACGGCGTACCGCTGATCGCCGGCGCCGAATACACCCTCGGCTTCGCGGTCTCCGCCACCCCGGGCGCCGCGGTCAAGGCCGTGTTGCAGCTCGGCAGCGCCCCGTACACCACGTACGCGGCAGTGGACGCCACCGCGACCGGCACCCTCCAGCGGGTCGAGCAGACCTTCACCGTCCCGGACGACAACCCCAGCGCCCAACTGATCTTCCAGGTCGGCGGTTCCGCCCAGGCGCAGACCATCTGCCTGGACGACGTCTCGCTGCGCGGCGGTGAGCCACCCGAGCCGTACGAGCCGGACACCGGGCCACGGGTGCGCGTCAACCAGGTCGGCTACCTTCCCGGCGGCCCGAAGAACGCCACTGTCGTCACCGAGGCCACCGAAGCGCTGCCCTGGCAGCTGCGCAGCGCCGCCGGTGCCGTCGTGGCCAGTGGCACCACCACCGCTCGCGGTGTCGACGCCGCCTCCGGGCAGAACGTGCAGACTGTCGACTTCTCCAGCTACCGCACCCCCGGCACCGGGCTCACGCTCACCGTGGACGGCGAGACCAGCCACCCGTTCGACATCTCCGGCGCCCTCTACGACCAGCTGCGCTCCGACTCGTTGCAGTTCTTCTACGCCCAGCGCAGCGGCATCGCCATCGACGGTGACCTGATCGGCGACGAGTACGCCCGACCCGCCGGCCACCTCGGCGTCGCACCCAACCAGGGCGACACCAACGTGCCCTGCCAGCCGGGTGTCTGCGACTACTCCCTGGATGTGCGCGGCGGTTGGTACGACGCCGGCGACCACGGCAAGTACGTGGTCAACGGCGGCATCGCCACCTACCAGCTGCTGAACACCTTCGAGCGGACCAGGACGGCGGCCACCGCCAACGGCGGCGCGGAGCTCGCCGACGGCACGCTGCGGGTGCCCGAGCGCGACAACGGGGTGCCGGACATCCTCGACGAGGCGCGCTGGGAGTTGGAGTTCCTGCTGCGCATGCAGGTGCCCGCCGGCAAGCCGCTCGCCGGCATGGTCCACCACAAGATCCACGATCAGAACTGGACCGGGCTGCCCCTCTCGCCGCAGGACGACCCGCAGCCGCGCGAGCTGCACCCGCCGTCGACCGCGGCCACCCTCAACCTGGCCGCCACCGCCGCCCAGTGCGCCCGGCTCTTCGCCCCGTACGACGCGGCGTTCGCGACCCGCTGCGGCACTGCCGCGAAGACCGCCTACGCCGCGGCCAAGGCCCACCCGGCGGTGTACGCCAGCCCGACCGACGGCACCGGCGG
Organism: Micromonospora saelicesensis; assembly: GCF_900091575.1. GTDB lineage: Bacteria > Actinomycetota > Actinomycetes > Mycobacteriales > Micromonosporaceae > Micromonospora > Micromonospora saelicesensis. The sequence goes on along the minus strand of NZ_FMCR01000003.1, from coordinate 829,683 downwards.
CGGCGCGTACGACGACAGCAACGTCACCGACGAGTTCTACTGGGCGGCGGCCGAGCTGTACCTGACCACCGGGGCGCAGAACTACCTGGCCGATCTGACCGCCTCACCGCACCACACCGGGAACGTGTTCGACGCACGGGGCTTCGGCTGGCAGAGCGTGGCGGCGCTGGGCCGCCTCGACCTGGCCACCGTGCCGAACGGGCTACCCGCCGCCGACCTGGCCCGGGTCCGCGCCTCGGTCACCGCCGCGGCCGACACGTACCTCGCCGAGCTGCGCCGGCAGGCATACGGGTTGCCGATGCCCGGTGACGCCAACAGCTACTTCTGGGGCGGCAACAGCAACGTCATCAACAACGCCGTGGTGCTGGCCACCGCGTTCGACCTGACGCGCAACCCCGTCTACCGCGACGGCGCCGTGCAGGCCATGGACTACATCCTCGGTCGCAACGCCCTGAACATCTCCTACGTCACCGGGTGGGGCGAGCACGCCGCGCAGAACCAGCACAGCCGGATCTTCGGCCACCAGCTCGACCCGAACCTGCCCCGACCGCCCGCCGGTTCCCTCGCCGGTGGCCCGAACGCGGCCCTCCAGGACCCGTTCGTGGCGCAACTGCTCGCCGGCTGCGAGCCGATGTTCTGCTACGTCGACGACATCAACTCGTACTCGACCAACGAGGTGGCGATCAACTGGAACTCGGCGCTGGCCTGGATCTCCTCGTTCCTGGCCGACCAGGGTGACGCCGGCGCGGTGCCGGCGACCACCTGCACGGCGCGCTACACCAACTACGGCGCCTGGCAGGGCGGCACCGGGTTCACCGGGCAGCTGACCATCCAGAACACGGGCACCGCGGCCATCAACGGCTGGAGCGTGCGCTTCGCGTTCACCGGTGACCAGCGGGTACGTGAGGCGTGGCTGGCGAAGGTCGCCCAGTCCGGCGCGACGGTGACCGCGCGCAACGAGTCGTACAACGCCAAGATCGCACCCGGCGGCACTGTGACGTTCGGCTTCAACGCGACGACAGGCGGCGGCGCCAACCCGAGCCCCGGCCTGGTCACTGTCAACGGAACGGCCTGCTCGCTGACCTGACCGACGTCCTGGTGGCCGCCCTTCCCGGGCGGTCACCAGGACCGCACGATCAGCGCGGCCGGCGGGTCAACCGCCGGCCGCGTTGTGCTTCGCCACCAGGCTCGGGAGTTCGTCCAGCGAGTCGATCCGGAACAGGCACCGCTCGGCCACTGTGGAGGGGTCGAGGATGTGCCCCCACGGACCGCGTCGGATCAGGCACGTCTCCATGCCCGCCTCCAGGGCCGGACGCACGTCGTTGTCGGGCCGGTCGCCGACGTACAGGATCGACGACGCGACACCACCGCCTGCGGCGACGACCCGCTCGAAGAACGCTGGTGACGGCTTCGCCACACCCCACCCGTGCGACGTGCCGATCACGTCCACCGGAAGGTCGAGATCGCGCAGGGTCGCCTCGGCATGAGCTGGCTGGTTACCGGCCAGGCCCACGACCAGGCCCTGGTCCTTCAAGGATTCCAGGCACCCCCGCGCGTCCGGGTAGAGATCCTCCTCGGCGAACGACTCCGGCTTGCCGGCAGCCGCCCGACGCTCCAGCTCGAGGGTGAGATCGAAGTCGGGCCGGAAGACCCGGAACGTCTCCTGATAGTCCAGACCCCGGGCGATCACCGCACCGAAGACCGCCGAGAAGGTGTGCCGGGGCACGCCGAGCCAGTCGGCCCAGGCAGCGAACTCGTGGGACTCGTCGAGAATGGTCCCGCCAACATCGAAGATCACCGTGTCAATCATGTCCGTCCCCCGTTGACGCTCGATCCGTCCGTGAAGCATAGAAGGGGGTACGAGCGGCCGGCTTCCATGATCCGTTGAGGTGGTGGCTGGAACACGGCGGCGGTGTGGCGCTCCGCAGGACAGTTCGGGGGCGCGCGGGCAGGGTGCCTGCGGCTGGCGCTGTCGAGCTGATGCCGTGAACGAATCACCGGGCACGCGGCAAAACCGATGGATCGGACGCCCCGAGTAAGCCATGGTGACGCCATGGATGGCGGCGATCTGGTTGGCGGTGACTTGACCAGCGGTGACCCGACTGCCGGTGGTCTGGCTGGTGCGGAGCGTCGAGTGTGGGCGGCGATGCCGCCGGGGTCCCGCAGCGCATTGTCGGGGCTGTCCAGCGCAGACCTGCGCAGTCTGCTGTTGAGCGTGACCCGCGACCGGGCGGCGGCCGCGCGACCGTCCGAGGTGGTACGGCGGTGGCGCGAGGACCGCTTCGTCCGCCCGGCCCGCGCCGATCCGCGCGTGCTCGCGCGGGTGGAGGCCCGGATGTGGCAACTGCTGCCCGCCGACGTCGCCGGGGTGGAGCTGTCGCCGGTCGTACCGGTCGGCACCTGCTCGGCGGTCGCACCGGTCAGCCAGAACAGGATCGTCACCACGATGCGCGCCAGCGAGGTGCTGAGCGATCCCACCAACGCCCTCGCCGTCGAGGCGGCCGTACGTCGCCGCCGACAGAGCGAGGTCCACCTGGCCGCCGCCCATCGGGTGCTGCGGACGCAGGACTTCGGCGGCGACGCGTCGGCGCACTTCCGGCTCTTCGCCCTGGTGTCCAGCGCCCGGGACACGGGCTCGGGCGACACGCAGGCACCGCTGCTGGTCCGGCACCTCACCTACTGGCGGACCGTCCTCGCCGAGCTGGCACCGGCCGCCGCGCCTCAGCTGCACGTCACCACCTTCGACGATGAGGCCGTCCGGGAGCGGCTGGCCGACACCGTCCGACCGGCACTCGACGCAGGCGTGGTGCCGCTCGTGGACGAACCGGAGCGGTCTCGCGGTCGCGGCTACTACACCGGGTGCGCCCTACGGATCACCGTCCTGGACGGCAGGCTGGAGATCGGCGACGGCGGCCTCACCGACTGGACCGCCCGGCTGCGCGGCGACGCGAAGGAACGCTGCCTCGTCTCCTGCCTCGCCACCGAACGTCTCGTCGACGGCATGAGCCGCTGAACGTCTCGTCAACGGCATCAGCCGCTGAACCGGGCCTGCCGACGACCGCCTTGCCCACCGTCCGAGTGGCCACCCATCGCCACCGCCGGAGTCAACCGAATTCGGCCTGCCAACCGAGCCCGAAACTGTCGTACACCTGTTCTATCGTCGGTCCATGTTGGAGGGTTTGGCGCAGGCGGAGGCGGCAGTCGCCGACTGCCTCGACGCCTCGGCGTGGGCTCTTGCGGAGGACGACCTCGTCACGGCACTCGACGCCGCGCACCGACTCGAGCAACGTCTGGCCGCGGTCAAGCTGTCCCTCGTGCGGGAGGTGGACGGTCGAGGCACCGCGACCGCGCAGGGCGCGTCCTCGACGGCGGTGTGGCTGCGGGACCGGTTGCGCCTCGGGGTCGGTGCCGCCCGGCGGCTGGTCGAGTTGGCTGCGATGCTCGACGCCGCCCCGGCCGCCGTGCGGGACGCGTTGGCCGACGGGGTGGTCGACGTCGAGCAGGTCCGGGTCATCGCCGGCACGGTCGAAACCGTCCGCACCGCCGCCCGGGCAGACGCCGCCGACAAGGCGGTCGGCGTCCTCGTCGACTGGGCGGCGCAGTTCGACGCCACCCTCTTACGCAGGCTCGGCACCCGCATCCTCGACCACGTCGCCCCAGAGGTCGCCGACGCGGCCGCCGAAGCGGCGCTACGGGCCGACGAGTCGCGCGCGGCCCGCGACCGGCACGTCACCATCAGCGAACAGAGCGACGGCCGGCTACGCCTCACCGGCATCCTCGATGCAGAGGCTGCCGCAGTGCTCCGCACCGCCATCGACCCTCTCAGTGCACTGACCGGGCCGGACGACACGCGAACCGCCGGGCAACGCCGCCACGACGCCCTCGCCGATGTCTGCCGGCTCGCCCTCCGCGGTGGCGAACTCCCCGACCACGGCGGTGACCCCACCCAACTCGTCGTCACGACCAGCTACGACGGGTTGACGCGTGAACTGGGTGCCGGCGCCCTGGACACGGGCTTGCAGCTCACCCCGGAGACGGTCCGCCGCCTCGCCTGCGACGCGGCGATCCTGCCCACCGTCCTGGGCGGCGCCGGCCAACCACTCGACGTTGGCCGGCAACGCCGACTCATCACCGGCCCGTTACGCCGCGCCCTGGTGCTGCGCGACCGGGGTTGCGCGTTTCCCGGCTGCGACCGCCCACCGCGCTGGTGCGACGCCCACCACATCAAGCACTGGGCCGACGGCGGCGACACCAGCCTCACCAACGCCGTCCTGCTCTGCGGCCACCATCACCGACACGTCCACCGCAGCGACTGGGCCGTCCGCCTTGGCGGCGACGGCCACCCCGAGTTCATTCCGCCGGCATGGCTCGACCCCGACCAGCTCCCCCGCCGCAACCAGTACCACCGACGGACGTGACCAGAGCGCGCAACCGACGGCGGCCCGGTCGGTTGGCCACCCCCGGCCGAGCCGCCGCCTACGCCGAGCCGCCGCCCACGTCGCGCCGCCGCCCACGTGCTGCCACCGCTCACCGGAACGCCCCGGCGAGCCGCGTCGACCCGCCGGCCGACGATCAGCCGATCTCCTCGTCGACGAAGCACCAGCGCCAGGCCTCGCCCGGCTGCGCCGAGCGGATCACCGGGTGGCCGGTGGACGCGAAGTGCTTGCTCGCGTGCTGGTTCGGCGACGAGTCACAGCAGCCGACCTGCCCGCAGCTCAGGCAGGTGCGCAGGTGCACCCAGTAGGTGTCGCCGATGGCGACGCAGTCCGCGCACTCGTCGGGGGTACGCGGCTCGGCGGCACCGGCCTCGGTCAGGTGCTGACAGCTCACTTCTCAACCTCTCGCAGCAACGACTCTTCCAGGTCCAGGTCACGGTAGGCCCGCACCAAGACTTCCTCAGGAATCCGGCCGGAGTCCCGGGCCGCCCGGAACACATCCCGCTCGGCGTCGATCATCTCCTGCCGCAGCCGACCGTACGCCTGCGACGGGGTCTCCCGCTCGTCGCCGCCGAGTCGTTCCCACGCCATGTTGGTGCGGTCCTCCACCGCTCGGCGCAGCCGGTCCACCACCGCATCCGGTGCGCTGTCGGCCAACTCGTCGAGGCGGTCCTGGGCGGCCTTGCTGGCCTGCTGCTGCACGGCGGCCGCGGAGAGCGCGTCCTGCACCGGGTCGTCCGCTGGCAGCTTCAACCGGCGGGCGACCAGCGGCAGGGTGGCGCCCTGGCCGACCAGGGTGAAAACGATCACGGCAAAGGCCAACCAGATCAACAACGCCCTGGGGTACGACTCGCCGCCGGCCAGGGTCAGCGGCAGGGCCAGCGCGGCGGCCAGGGTCACCACGCCCCGCATGCCGGCCCAGCCGATGATGATCGGGATCTTCGGTGACGGCCGGGCGTCCCGGCGGCGGACCCGGGGGACCAACCGGGCCAGGTAGGTGGCCGGGAAGAGCCAGAGGAACCGGGTCAGGAAGACGGTGCCGAGCACCGCGAAGGTGATCAGGATGAGCGAGCCGATCGGCTCGTCGAGATCGCGCAGCACCTCCCGCAGTTGCAGCCCGACCAGCAGGAAGACCAGGCCTTCCAGCAGGAAACGGACCAGCCGCCAGAACGCGCCGATCTGCAACCGGGACGCTGCCGACAGCAGCTGGGGCAGCTTGTGCCCGAGCACGAGACCGGTGACGACCACGGCGACCACACCGGAGGCGTGCAGGTGTTCGGCGGTGAACACCACAGCGAACGGGATGATCAACGACAGCGCGTTGTCCAGCAGCGGGTCGGTGATCCGCCGATGCAGGAAGCCGAACACCAGCGCCCCGAGCGCCCCGATCAGGATGCCGCCGCCGGTGGACCGCAGCACCTCGATGGCGATCTTGTCGGCGCCGACGGCCGAGCCGACGGTGGCCATCGTCGCGACCCGCAGCAGCACCAGCGCGGTCGCGTCGTTGACCAGGCTCTCGCCCTCCAGGATGGTGACGACCCGGCGGGGCAGCCCGACCCGACGGGCGACGGCCGTGGCGGCCACGGCGTCCGGTGGGGCGACCACCGCGCCGAGGGCAAGGCAGATCGCGAACGGCAGCTGCGGCAACAGCAGGTGCAACACCAACCCGACCACGAACGCGGTGAACAACACCAGGCCGACCGCGAGCAGCAGGATCGGCCGGATGTTGTTCTTGAACGCCGGCACCGAGGTTTCCAGCGCGGCCACGTAGAGCAGCGGCGGCAGGATGCCGACCAGCACCAGTTCCGGGTCGAGTTCGATCTGCGGGAAGCCTGGCACGAACGAGAGCGCCAGGCCGAGGACGACCAGCACGATCGGCGCGAGCAGACCGAGCCGGCGGGCCAACGCGGCGCCCAGGGTGGCGATCGCCAGGAAGACGACGACCGGAAACAGGCTTTCCATGGGGTACGAGCCTAGGGGTACGCCTGTTCGATCAGCCGCCCGGGCGCAGCTTCGGCAGCACCTCCGCGCCGAAGGCGTCGATGAAGCCGCGCTGCTCCTGCCCGACGTGGTGCAGGGCGATCTGGTCGAAGCCGAGCTGCGCGTACTCCTCCAGCCAGCCGACGTGCCGACCCAGGTCCGCCGACACGTTCACCACCTCGGCGACCCGCTGCGCCGGCACGTCGGCGGAGACCGCGTCGAAGTGTTCGACGGTCTCCAGGTCCCAGCAGACCGGCGGGGCGAAGACGTTGCTGCGCCACTGGTCGTACGCGAGCGCCTCGGCCTGGGCCTGCTCCGGCGCCCAGGAGACGTGCACCTGGAGGTGCAGTGGCCCACGTCCGCCCGCGTCCCGGTACGCGTCGATCATCTCGCGCAGGTGTGCCACCGGAGCGTTCACGGTGATCAGCCCGTCCGCCCATTCGGCGCACCAGCGGGCGGTGGCCACGCTGACGGCGGCGCCGACCAGCGCGGGCGGCTGCTCGGGGCGGGTCCACAGCCGGGCCCGATCCACCCGGACCAGGCCGTCGTGGCTGACCTCCTCGCCGGCCAGCAGGGCCCGGATCACGTCCACGCACTCGCGCAGCCGGGCGGCGCGCACGTCCTTGCGCGGCCACGGGTCGCCGGTGATGTGCTCGTTGCTGGCTTCGCCGGTGCCGAGGGCCGCCCAGAACCGGCCTGGGTACATCGCGCCGAGGGTGCCGATCGCCTGCGCGATGATCGCCGGGTGGTACCGCTGACCGGGCGCGTTGACCACGCCGAACGGCATGCCGGTGGCCTGCAACGCCGAGCCCAGCCAGGACCAGGCGAAGCCGGACTCGCCCTGCCGGGCGCTCCACGGGGAGAAGTGGTCGGAGCACATGGCGGCGTCGAAGCCGGCCCGCTCGGCGTGGATCACCGCCTCCAACAGGGCGCGTGGACCGATCTGCTCATGCGAGGCGTGAAACCCGAACGACGTCATGGGCACACTTCCTACCCACGACGGCACCGGCTGACGCGTGCCGCGTCCCGAACTACTCGGCGTGCGCCCCTGCGCCGGCCGAGGCGGCGCCCTCGCCCACCCAGACCGTCTTCGTGTTGCAGAACTCCCGCATGCCCAGCGCCGACAGCTCCCGCCCGTACCCGGAGTTCTTCACACCGCCGAACGGCAACTCGGGGTACGAGGTGGTCATCCCGTTGATGAAGACGTTGCCGGCGTCCAGGTCGGTGGCGAAGCGCTCCTGCTCGGCCGGGTCCCTCGTCCAGGCGTTCGAGCCGAGCCCGAAGCTGGTGCCGTTGGCGACCTCGATCGCCTCCTCGTACGACGAGACCCGGAACAGGCCGGCCACCGGGCCGAAGACCTCCTCGGACCACATCCGCATCTGCGGGGTGAGGTCGGTGACCACGGTCGGCGGGTAGAACCAGCCGTCGCCGCTCGGCGGCTCGCCGCCGCAGAGCACTGTCGCGCCGTTGTCGACCGCGTCGCGGACCTGGGCGTGCACCTCGTCGCGGCCACGCTCGCTGGCCAGCGGCCCGACGTCGGTGTTCGGGTCCATCGGGTCGCCGACGCGCAGCGCGGCCATGTTGGCGGCGAACTTCTCGGCAAAGGCGTCGAACACGTCGGTGTGCACGATGAACCGCTTCGCGGCGATGCAGGACTGGCCGTTGTTCTGGCAGCGGGCGGTGGTGGCGACCTCGGCGGCGCGGTCCACGTCGGCCGAGGGCATCACCACGAAGGGGTCGCTGCCGCCGAGTTCGAGGACGGTCTTCTTCAGCTCCCGTCCGGCGATCTGCGCGATGGACCGGCCGGCGGGCTCGCTGCCGGTGAGGGTCGCGGCGCGTACCCGGGGGTCGCTGAGGATGTGGTCGACCGCCTCCGAGTCGACCAGCACTGTGGTGAAGGCCCCCTCGGGGAAGCCTGCCCGCCGGAACACGTCCTCCAGCAGCAGCGCGGTCTGCGGCACGTTCGAGGCGTGCTTGAGCAGGCCGGTGTTGCCGGCCATCAGCGCCGGGGCGGCGAAGCGCATCACCTGCCAGAGCGGGAAGTTCCACGGCATCACAGCGAGCACCACGCCGATCGGCTGGTAGCGAATGAACGCCCGGGTGGCCTTCACGGCGTCGGCGTCTGCGGGCTCGTCGGCGAGGAACGCGGGGGCCTTGTCGGCGTAGAAGCGGGCGGCGGTGGCGCACTTGGTCACCTCGGCCTGCGCCGCGACGTACGTCTTGCCCATTTCCGTGGTCATGATCCGGGCGATCTCGTCGCGCTCGGCGTCCAGCAGGTCGGCCGCGGCGTTCATCCACTGGGCGCGCTGGTCGACTGTCGTCGCCCGCAGCTGGTGGAACGCGAGGTCGCTGCGCTCGATGGCGTCGTCGAGTTGCTCGGTGGACATCGCCTCATAGGTCTTGAGCACCTGTCCGGTGGCGGGGTTGGTGGTGGCGATGTGGGGCATTCCGTCCTCCTGTCACTCGAACAACGAGTGTCGTACGCCCGGCTCCTCGCGGCGGCGGGCGGCGCGGCGGCGCTGGATCACGACCAGGTCGACCACGGCGACCACGGCGAAGATCGCGCAGAGTACGCCGAGCCAGGCGATACCGGCCCAGAACGCCAGCACCGCGAAGAGCACCATGATCACCAGCCCGAAGCTGGCGAGGGTGAGCCGAAGGTTCAACGCGCTGTTCGCGTGGCCGACCGTGCCACGGGCACGCCGGGGCTGCGATCTCGTCATACCCACCGATCTACCCCCGATCGGCCGGATTAACCGGTACCGCGCGCCCGCACAGCCGCACCCACCGGTGTGCTCCGGCACATCCGTTCGCGCCGCGGCCTCGTCGACCGCAGGATGGGCGCATGTCAATGACCCTCGCCGTGCCGGTGACCGTCTCCATCGCCCGCCGCGTCGATCCCGGCCGGGCCAGCGAGATGGTGGCCTGGATGCGGGCCGGCACCGCGCTGGCCGAGGCGTTCCCCGGCTTCCTCGGCGCAGGCTGGGTGCAGAGCGGCCCCGGTTCGCCGGAGTGGCACATGCTCTACCGCTTCGCCGACGCCGAGACGCTGCGCCGGTGGGAGGAGTCGCCGCAGCGGCACTGGTGGCTCAGCTCGGCGCAGGGCATCGTCGAGCACACCCGGGTCGAGCGGCGTACCGGAATCGAGGGTTGGTTCGACAGGCCGCTGGAGCACTCGGTAGACCTGGTGGAGCCGGCCCCGCCCGCATCGCCGCCCCGCTGGAAGCAGGCGGTGACGATCTGGCTGGCGTTCTTCCCCCTGAGCCTGACCGCCACACTGCTGACGAGCCGCTTTCTCGACGCGGTGCCGCTGGCGGCCCGGGTGCTGCTGATGACGCTCTGCCTGACCCCGCTGATGACCTATCTGGTGCTGCCCCGGATCACCCGGGCGTTGCACTGGTGGCTGCACGGTCAGCGGGCACCGTGGCGGGACGCATAGCACCCCTGCGGCTTCCGCGTCGGCACTCTGCCGCATACCCGACAGCAACTTCCCGGCAAACCACATCCTGCGCATAGAGTTACCGCGCTGTCGCTCTGTGCTGCGGGAACGGGAGACGTCATGCCTCGACGCTGGGTCGCCGCACTGGCCTGTCTCGCGGCGTTGGTCGCGCTGGCCTGCGAGGGCGGCAACTCCGCGACACCCCGCCCCACCACGAGCGCCGGACCGTCGAGCGGGCCCGGCGGCATCGCCGCCCTCGGTGACTCGATCAGCACCGGCTTCGCCTCCTGCCTGGTGCTCACCTCCTGCGAGCGCAACTCCTGGTCCACCGGGGACGGGCTGCGGGTGCAGAGCCACTACCGGCGGCTGCTCGAACAGAGCCCGGCGATTCGCGACCGGACGTACAACCATGCCCGTCCCGGCGCCCGCGCGGACGCCCTGGCGGGTCAGGCCCAGGCAGCGGTACGCGACCGCGCCGACTACGTCACAGTGCTGATCGGCGCCAACGACGTCTGCCGGGGCGGGGTGGACGCGATGACGCCGGTGGCCCAGTTCCGGGCCGACGTCGACCGGGGGCTGCGGGTCCTACGGACCGGCCGGCCGAAGGCCCGGGTGCTGGTGGTGAGCATCCCCGACCTGTACCGGCTCTGGGAGGTCGGGCACGGCGACGCCCGGGCGACCCGCGCGTGGCGGCGGGGCATCTGCCCGGCCCTGCTGGCCGACGCGACCTCGACCGCACCGGCCGACCGGGCGCGCCGGGCCGCCGTCCGGGACCGGATCGACGCGTACAACGCCGAGCTGAAGGCGGCCTGCCGGGCGTACGGAGCACGGTGCCGGCACGACGGCGGCGCGTTGCACAAGGTCCGGTTCACCCTGGACCTGCTCAACCCGCTGGACTGGTTCCACCCCAACGCCACCGGCCAGGGCCGTATCGCCGAGGTGACCTGGCGTTCCTCCGGCCTGGCCAGCTGAACGACCCCGGACGGGCCGTCAGGGTTGGCGCGGCTCGGGGACGGCGTTGCCGCGGGAGCCGTAGAGGGCACGGGATCGCTGGGCGAGATCCTTTGTAGCCGACGAGTTGGCCCAGGTGCCGAGCACGATGGCCGCACCAGGGACGATCTTGGCAACCATCCGCTTCGCGGCCCGGACGCCGGCCATCTGGGCCAGCCGGATGCCGAGTTGCAGCATGACCCGACCCAGCGGACGCTGGCCGCCCAGGCCGAAGAGCGCGTCGGCGCGTTCCCGGCCGGCGGCCACGCCGAGCGCCAGCCGGGCGCTCTCGGCGACCTTGTGCACCCGCTGGAGCACCAGCAGGTCGGTGGCCCGGTCATTGTGCAGGGGGTCGACGTCGTACGCGGCGGCGATGTGCAGCACCATCCGCGCCTGGGTCCAGGCCAGCACGCCCACGTCGATCACGGCGCCGGGCAGCCCGGCCGCGCCGGAGACCGCTCCGGACAGTCGGGCCAGGTTGACGAACTTGCGGGCCGCCTGGTCGGCCAGGACGTCGGCGGAAACCCCGGGCTGCTCGGCCCGGGCACGGGTGGCCCACTGCACGGCTTCCGGCCCGAGGCGTCGCACCGCCTCCAGGGCAAGGTGCTCCGGCGCGTACTGCGGGTCGTCACGCATCCGGTCCCAGAGCCGGGCCGGCGGACCCTCGGGGGCGTCCACCGACCCGGCCGGCAGGTCGACGGACGGCTGCGGAGTAGGGGCGGCGGGCTGACCGCCGATGGGCGGGGTGTCGGTCACCAGGTCTCCCCAGGGGTGGAAACGGTGGACAGGGCGGCCGATGAAGCGGTCAGCGGCGGCGGTTGGAGAACCGCGCTGCCAACCCCTTCAGCTTCTGCTGGTTGCCCGGCTTGGCCATCTCGCGGCGACCTCGCTCGACCAACTGCTGTCCCTTCGGCGATCTCAGGAACGTGGTGATCCGCTGCATCAGTGACATGGCGTCCTCCTGTCGATGGTCCCGTAGTCATGTGTACCCCGAACCCGCAACACATGTACCCGGGATGCGACAGCCTCAACCCTGACCGTCCATAGTGGGCGGTAGGTTACCGCCCCGCCGGCACGATGGCGTCAACGACCCGGGTGGCCCGCCACTCGTGCTGCTGGTAGTGCTCGGGGTACGCGGAGACCTGCACCGCCTGGGCGGCGTCGGTGAGCCGCATCCGCTGCCAGCCGGGCACCTGCTCCAGCGCGCTGAGGAACTGCCGGGTGGCGAACTCGGGGTCCATCAGCCGCTCCACCGGACCCCAGCCGCTGCTGGAACGCTGCTGGAACAACCCGACCGAGTCGTGGTCCCAGCCGACGCCCTGGTGCGGATAGTCCTGCGACTCGGGCAGCACACCGCTGGCCACGTTGTAGAGATTGCTCTCCTGCATGGCGGTGGCCACCGCGATCACCAGACCCCGGCGCGGCACACCCATCTTGCGGCCGGTACGGACGATCGCCTCGGCGTTCTCCATCTGGTCCTCGTCCAGCCCGGCGACGGGTGCGGGATCGGTCGGGCGAGCCGGGGCGACCTTGCGGGCCGGTGCGCTGGCGTCCGGGTCGGCGGGGCTCGCCGAGGCGGACTGGGCGGCGGCGGAGGTGCTCGGGGCCGCCGTGCGGTCGAGGGAACGGGAGGCGCGCTGCTGCTCGGCGCGCTGCGCCAGCTCGGAGCTGGAGAGCGATCCACTCCGGGTCGCCGCGTCGGCGTCCTCGTTACGAACCTGGACGACGGCGGTCAGACCGAGGCAGCACACCACACCGGTGGCCAGCGCCAGCTGTGCCCGGCGTCGACCGGTCAGGTCCCGGGCGTACGCCCGGAGCCGGCTCGCGGTGGTTGTCCGTTCGGTTGAGGTGCCATCCTCCGTATCGGCAGTGGGCCTGCTCGGGGCGTACGGGTCGTCGAGGGTGCCGTCGTCACGCATCAACCGAGGCTAGGCAGGTGGAAACCCTGATCACGCACGGTGATCACGTGGCGCTCGACACAGATCGGAGCCGTACTGGTGGACGACCTGGGCGGGGTGACCCGCCCGGGGAACGGACCTCGCGTACCGGATGAAGCTGGCGCCGCACGCGGACCGGCACGAGCCCGGACAGGACCGGATATTCCACCGCCGAGCCTGACATGATCGACAAACTCGGCCTTTGGGCCGAACCGTCCCTCGGCCGATCGGCCAGGAGGCTCGGCCTGGTGGCGTAAACAGCCGATTGGTCCGGTCACGCCCACCACCCGGCCAACGGATCGCCCGGCGCAGGAATGCACCAGGATGGCGGGTACGTTGCCCGAACGGGTGCCCTCCGTCGCGAGGCACCCCGCAGGCACATTTCAGGGAGGTCCGCACCGGTGCTCGACCCACACGAGCTCTACCAGCTCACCGACGATCTGCCCGACCTCGGGCAGCCGGTCCTGATCCAGGCCCTCACCGGGTTCGTGGACGCCGGAAACGCCAGCCGACTGGCGCGTGAGCAGCTACTCACCTCGCTGGAGGGTCGGCCGATCGCCACGTTCGACGTCGACCAGCTCTTCGACTACCGATCGCGACGACCGGTGATGACCTTCGTCGAGGACCACTGGGAGAGCGTCGACGCGCCCAAGCTGGAGCTGCACCTGCTGCAGGACGACGACGAGACCCCGTTCCTGCTGCTCACCGGCCCCGAACCAGACCTGCAGTGGGAGCGTTTCGTGGCCGCCGTGGCCGGGCTCGCCGCTCGGCTGGACGTTCGGCTCACCGTGGGGCTCAACTCGATCCCGATGGCGGTCCCGCACACCCGGCCGACCGGGGTGACCGCCCACGCCACCCGCCCTGAACTGATCGCCGGCTACGAGCCCTGGCTGCAACGCGTCCAGGTGCCCGGCAGCGTCGGTCACCTGCTGGAGTTCCGCCTCGGCGAGCAGGGCCGCGACGCGCTGGGCTTCGCCGCCCACGTGCCGCACTACGTGGCGCAGACCGAGTACCCGGCAGCCGCCGAGGTGCTGCTCACCTCGGTGTCGCGCAGCACCGGGCTGCTGCTGCCCGGCGACGGGCTGCGCTCGGCCGCCGAGGTGGTCCGGGTGGAGATCGACCGGCAGGTCGCGCAGACCGAGGACGCCGCGGCCCTGGTCCAGGCCCTGGAGGAGCAGTACGACGCGTTCGCCCGAGGTCGGGGCGAGAAGAGCCTGCTCGCCCCGGATGCCGGCCCACTGCCCACTGCCGACGAACTCGGCGCCGAACTGGAACGGTTCCTGGCCGAACAGACCCGTCCCGGCGACACCCCGGGCAGCTGACCCGGCGTCGCGGCGGCGGATGCGGCAGGCTGGGGGCATGCGCCTGGCGACCTGGAACGTCAACTCGGTGAAGGCCCGCCTACCCCGGCTGCTGGAGTGGCTGGCCGACACCGGGCCGGACGTCGTCTGCCTGCAGGAGACCAAGTGCCCGGACGGCGCCTTTCCGGTGACCGAGGTGGGCGCGCTGGGCTACACCGTGGCCAGCCACAGTGACGGCCGGTGGAACGGGGTGGCCATCCTGTCCCGGGTCGGGCTGGGCGACGTCCGGGTCGGGTTCGCCGGTGAACCCGGCTTCCCCGAGCCGGAGGCCCGGGCCATCTCCGCCACCTGCGACGGGGTGCGGGTCTGGTCGGTGTACGTGCCCAACGGCCGGACGCCGGACGACCCGCACTACGCGTACAAGTTGGCCTGGTTCGCGGCGCTGCGCGACGCACTGGACGCCGAGTTGGCCGGCGGGGTGCCGCTGGCGGTCTGCGGCGACTTCAACGTCGCCCCGACCGACGCCGACGTCTGGGACCCGGCGGTCTTCACCCACTCCACGCACGTCACCCCGGCCGAGCGGGCAGCCCTCGCGGCGCTGCGCGACCTGGGCCTCAGTGACGTCGTGCCCACCCCGATGAAGGGCCCGCACCCCTTCACCTACTGGGACTACCGGGCCGGCATGTTCCACCAGAACAAGGGCATGAGAATCGACCTGGTGTACGCGTCCGCGCCGTTCGCCCGAGCGGTCCGCTCCGCGTACGTGGACCGGGAGGCCCGCAAGGGCAAGGGCCCCTCCGACCACGCGCCGATCGTGGTCGACGTGGACCTGGTCCCGGCGGTCGAGACGTTCTGAGCCCGCTCCACCGTCCCGGCTGCCCGCCTGGTGCCGCAGGCTGCCGTCCTGGTGCCGCGGGCTGCCGTCCTGGTGCCGCGTCCGCTGGCTAGGGTGGGCAGATGGCAGTCGTGAAGATCAACGCAATCGACGTCCCGCCCGGTGGCGGCGCGGAGCTGGAGAAGCGGTTCACCGCCCGGGCCGGCACGGTGGAGAACTCCCCCGGTTTCCTCGGCTTCGAACTCCTCCGCCCGGTGGCCGGCGAGACCCGCTACTTCGTCTACACGAAGTGGGAGAGCGAAGAAGCGTTCCAGGCGTGGGCCGCCGGCCCCTCGCGCGCCGCCCACGCCACCGCTCCCGGCGACAAGCCCCGTCCCCCGGTCTCCGCTGGCGCCAGCCTGCTGGAGTTCGAGGTGGCGCTGCACGTCCCCCAGCCCTGACCATCCACGCGGCTTGATCCACTCTGGTTCAGTGAAACCGGGGTGTCCGAGTCCGTGGGCTACCGCGACATCAAGGATCCGTGTCGATCACCACCGTGGGGCTGGGCCCTGCCTCCAGCCAAATCGCGCCGGGCCGGACGTTTCCGTTGCTAGCGTCGAAGCGGCCCGAGCGGTAGCCGGCCACCGGTCGCCCTACCTGCCGGCGCAGGCCGTTCACGCTGGGCGGTCCAGGAAGGTGCGGGGTCCGGCCATGTTCGACGGCTTCGAAGAGTTCGACATCGACACGCCCGGCGCAACGATCCACGGACGCCGCGGCGGGAGTGGGCCGCCGGTTCTGCTGCTGCACGGCATCCCCGAGACGCACCTCATGTGGCACCAGGTCGCGCCACGGCTCGCCGAGCACTACACAGTCGTCGCCACCGACCTGCGGGGTTGGGGCGACAGCGGTAAGCCTCCGAGCAGTCCGGATCATGAGCCGTACAGCATGCGAGCCATCGCCCGCGACCAGGTCGCGGTGATGCGCAGCCTGGGCCATGAGCGGTTCCGACTCGTCGGCCACGATCGCGGGGCGCGGTGCGCGTACCGGCTCGCGCTGGACGAACCGGACGCCGTCACCCGACTGGCCGTGATGGACGTGGTGCCCATCGGGGACGTCTACGACCGCGCCGACCGGACGTTCAGCCTCTCCTACTGGGTCTGGTCCTTCCTGGCGGCGCCCGCGCCGGTGCCCGAGCAGTTCATCGACGCGGCGCCCGCGGTGCTCGTCGACTTCATGCTCGACAACTGGCCCGAGGTGCAGGACGCCTTCCCCGCCGCGGTCCGGGCGGCGTACGTCAAGCAGTTCAGCGACCCCGCCACTGTGCACGCGATCTGCGAGGAGTTCCGCGCCGCCGCGACACTCGACTACCAGCAGGACGAGGCGGATCGCGGGAACCGGAAGATCACCTGCCCGGTGCTGCTTCTCTGGAGCCAACGCGGCCAGGTCGCGAAGCTCTACGACGACCCGCTCGCGATCTGGCGCGAGTGGGCCGACGACGTACGCGGCGAGCCGGTCCCGGTCGGGCACTTCATTCCGGAGGAAGCCCCCGACGAGACCACCCGCCAACTCCTGGCGTTCCTGAGCTGACGCCGACGCCGGTCCGCCGGCCTGTCCGGGGCCGGCCTCAGGACTTGCGGGACGACTGGAGGGTGGCGAAGGCGATGACGTTGTCGGCGTAGCCGGTACGGCCACCGATGAACTGCCCACCGCAGGTGATCAACCGCAGCCCGGGTGGCCCGTCATGGCCGTAGATCCGCTCGGCGGGCAGCTGGTCCTTCGGGAAGTGCTCGACGGTGTCGACCCGGAACACCACCACCGACTCGTCCGCCCGGGCCACCTCGATCAGGTCGCCGGGGTGCAGCTTGCCCAGGTCGTAGAAGACCGACGGGCCGGTCTTCGTGTCCACGTGCCCGACGATCACCGCAGGGCCAGGCTCACCGGGGGTGGGCCCCCGGTCGTACCAGCCGGTTTCGTTGTGCCGTTCCAACGGCGGTACGGCGATCGAGCCGTCCCGTGCCTGCCCGACTGGCGCCACCGGCGCGGTCACCTTGATCGCCGGCACCGAGAGGCGTACCGGGCGACTGGCCGACAACCCGACCGACTCACTGCGGGCCGGCCGGTCGCCGCCGGTCGGGGCCAGGTCGAACGGGCCGACCGAACGGCCCAGCCCCGCCCCGGTGGCGAAGACCCCGGCCAACACCAACACCACGGCCAACGGTACGGACCAGGGGCTGCGACCGGAGGGACGACTACGCCGGGGGGCAACGGCGGTCGGCGGGCGCGCCGCCACCGACGGGCGGTCGGGATCCGACGGGCGGGTTGGATCCAACGGGCGGGTTGGATCCGGCGGGCGGTGGGGCTTTGGCGGGCGGTCGCCCGGCCAACCGTCGTCCAAGGGCAGCCGAACGTCATCGGGCGGCGACGCGGGGCGGCCCGCGAACGGCTGGCGGGCAGCGTCCGGCGGCGAGGCGGGGCGACCGGCGAACGGCTGGCGGACAGCGTCCGGAGGCGAGGCGGGACGGCCAGGCGCCGGCGGGCGTGAACCGGCCGGCGGCGGCGTGGGACGGAAGATCTCCATGGTGGGCCTCAGCGACGCGCGGCGGCTCGGGGGCGGCGCAGCGCCATCACGGCGAGGACCAGCCCGGTGATGATCAGTGCCGCGCCGCCGGGCAGCAGCAGCTTGCCGGTCATCCCGCCGGTGCCCCCACCGAAGCCGGTCGCCGGACCACGGCTGGGCTGGACGGGGACCTTCTTGACCACCTGGAGCATTGTCGAGGCGGTCTCGCCGTCGCGGCACTCCAGCTTGACCCGGTAGTTGCCGGGGCGGGTGCGCTCGCGGACCATCGGCGCGGCGGTGAGCACTCCGCGCTGCGGCTGCACGCCGACCGCCCCGAAGGCGTCGGAGACGACTGTGGCGCCCACCGAGTTGTCCCGACAACTGGCCCGGATGCCGACCAGGTAACCGGGCTGCACAGTGCTGGGGCTCACCTCGACGAAGATGTCCACCGCCGGAGTCGGTTGGGGCGCTCCGCCGGGCAGCCCTTCGGGCTGCGGCGCGGGCGCTACGGCAACAGCCCGCTCGGGCACGGGCGCGACGGCAACAGCCCGCTCGGGCACGGGCGCGACGGCAACAGCCCGCTCGGGCACGGCAAGAACGCCAGTAGGCCACTCGGGCACGGCAAAGACGGCGACGGCAGGCTGGGACGCGGCAAGAGCAACGGCGGCAGGCTCAGGCGCGGCGAGGACAGGCGTGGCGAGGGCGGGCACGGCGAGGGCGGGCGTGGCGGCCAGCAGGGGGCCGGCCAGCACGGTCACCAGCGACAGGGTCACGACGCCGCGGGTCACTGTCACGATGCCCCCTCTCGACGCCGTGCGGCCGGGTCGGGCAGTGGAGCACCCGACCTGCCGTACCAGTTGGATCCTCTCATTTCCGGTCGCACATCACATCCGATCCGCCGGCGGCGTCGCGTACGCTCGGGTCGCTGTGACCGCCACCGACCATGACCCCGCCGTCCCGCCCGCGAGCCGGACGATCCGCACGTTCCACCCCCGCCGGGGTCGGATGAGCGACCGGCAGACCGACGCGCTGAGCCGGCTCTGGCCCGCGTACGGCCTGGATGTGCCGGACGGGCCTGTCGTGCCCGTCGACCTGGCCGACCTGTTCGGTCGCCGGGCGCCCGTGGTGCTGGAGATCGGCTCGGGCATGGGCGACAGCACCGCTGCGATGGCCACTGCCGACCCGGATCGAGATTATCTGGCGGTCGAGGTGCACACGCCGGGAATCGCCAACCTGCTCGACCTGGTGGAGCGTGGTGGCCTGCGCAACGTGCGGATAGCGCAGGGTGACGCCTTGTCCCTGGTCAGCGGCTTGCCCGAGGGCGTGTTGGACGCCGTACACGTCTTCTTCCCGGACCCGTGGCCGAAGTCCCGCCACCACAAGCGGCGGCTCATCCAGCCGGCGCACGTGGCGCTGCTACGGTCCCGGCTGCGCTCCGGCGGCATGCTGCACTGCGCGACCGACTGGGCCGAGTACGCCGACGTGATGCGGGAGACGCTGGAGGCGGACCCGGAGCTGGTGGACACGTACGGCGGCTTCGCGCCGCGGCCGGCGCACCGACCGGTGACGAAGTTCGAGCGGCGAGCGATCACTGCCGGTCGGCCGGTCGCCGACCTGCTGTACCGCCGACGGTGACCGGCGAAACGCCCGAACCGGCACGCCGCGGCGCGTTCGGGACGCCCGGACGGGGGTCCGGTGCAGGCCGGGTTGGCGTACCGGGGCATGATCCAGGCACCATGGACAGGCTATGACGCTCACCGCCGCGCTGCCGACAAGCGCCGACCCCGACACCCTCTTCGACGCGTTCGCCGGCTGGGCGAAGGAGCGCGGCCTCGACCTCTACCCCCATCAGGAAGAGGCGGTCATCGAGATCGTCTCCGGCGCCAACCTGATCATGAACACGCCCACCGGCTCGGGTAAGAGCCTGGTGGCGATCGCCGCGCACTTCGCGGCCCTCGCCGACAGCCGGACGACCTTCTACACCGCGCCGATCAAGGCCCTGGTGTCGGAGAAGTTCTTCGCGCTCTGCGAGGTCTTCGGCGCCGAGAACGTCGGCATGCTCACCGGCGACGCCAGCGTCAACGCCGACGCCCCGATCATCTGCTGCACCGCGGAGATCCTGGCGAACCTGGCGCTGCGCGAGGGCACCAAGGCCGACGTCGGCCAGGTGATCATGGACGAGTTCCACTTCTACGCCGAGCCCGACCGGGGCTGGGCGTGGCAGGTGCCGATCATCGAGCTGCCGCAGGCCCAGTTCATCCTGATGTCCGCCACTCTGGGGGACACCACCCGCTTCGTCGACGACCTGACCCGGCGCACCGGGCGGCCGACCGCCGTCGTACGCACGGCGGAGCGGCCGGTTCCGCTCATCTTCTCGTACGCGATGACGCCGCTGCACGAGACGCTTGAGGAGCTGCTGGAGACCAAGCAGGCCCCGGTGTACGTGGTGCACTTCACCCAGGCCGCCGCACTGGAACGCGCCCAGGCGCTGACCAGCGTCAACGTCTGCACCCGCGCCGAGAAGGACATGATCGCCGAGGCGATCGGTGGTTTCCGGTTCACTGCCGGCTTCGGCAAGACGCTGTCCCGGCTGGTCCGCCACGGCATCGGCGTGCACCACGCCGGCATGCTGCCCAAGTACCGCCGCCTGGTGGAGACCCTCGCCCAGGCCGGCCTGCTCAAGGTCATCTGCGGCACCGACACCCTCGGCGTCGGCATCAACGTGCCGATCCGGACCGTGCTGTTCACCGGCCTGTCCAAGTACGACGGGGTCCGTACCCGGCTGCTGAAGAACCGGGAGTTCCACCAGATCGCCGGGCGGGCCGGCCGGGCCGGCTACGACACCATCGGCCGGGTCGTGGTGCAGGCCCCAGAGCACGTCATCGACAACGAGAAGGCCCTCGCCAAGGCCGGTGACGACCCGAAGAAGCGGCGCAAGGTGGTCCGCAAGAAGCCGCCGGAGGGCTCGATCGGCTGGGGCCAGCCCACCTTCGACCGGCTCGTCGACGCCGAGCCGGAGCCACTGACCTCCAGCTTCCAGGTCAGCCACTCGATGCTGCTCAACGTCATCGGCCGGCCCGGGGACGCGTTCACCGCGATGCGGCACCTGCTCACCGACAACCACGAGGAACCCGCCGCGCAGCGCCGGCACATCCGCCGCGCGATCGCCATCTACCGCGCCCTGCGTGCCGGCGGCGTCGTCGAGGAACTGCCCGAGCCGGACGAGACCGGCCGGCGGATCCGGCTCACCGTCGACCTCCAGCTCGACTTCGCCCTCAACCAGCCGCTCTCCCCCCTCGCGCTGGCCACCATCGAGCTGCTCGACGCCGAGTCCCCGTCGTACGCGCTCGACGTGCTGAGCGTGATCGAGTCGATCCTCGACGACCCCCGGCAGATCCTCTCCGCGCAGCAGTTCAAGGCGCGCGGCGAGGCGGTCGCCGCCATGAAGGCAGAGGGCATCGAGTACGAGGCGCGCCTCGAACTGCTCGACGAGGTGACCCACCCGAAACCTCTGGCCGAGCTGCTGGAGGCCGCGTACGAGATGTACCGGCAGGGCCACCCCTGGGTCGCCGACCACCAGCTCTCCCCCAAGGCCGTCGTCCGCGACATGTACGAGCGGGCCATGACCTTCACCGAGTACGTGCAGTTCTACGGGCTGACCCGCTCGGAAGGTCTCGTCCTGCGCTACCTGGCCGACGCGTACAAGACGCTGCGCCAGACCGTGCCCGAGGACGCCAAGACCGAGGAGCTGATCGACCTCATCGAGTGGTTGGGTGAGCTGGTCCGCCAGGTCGACTCCAGTCTCATCGACGAGTGGGAGCGGCTGCGCAACCCGTCCGACGTGGCCGAGGTGGCCCAGGCGCACGCCGCCCTGACCGATCGGCCGCCGGCGGTGACCCGCAACGCGCGGGCGTTCCGGGTGCTGGTGCGCAACGCGCTGTTCCGACGCGTCGAGTTGGCCGCGCTACGCCGCTGGGACCTGCTCGCCGAGTTGGACGCCGAGGACGGCTGGGACTACGACGCGTGGGCCGACGCGCTCGCGCCGTACTTCGAGGAGTACGACTCGATCGGCGTCGGGCCGGACGCCCGAGGGCCGGCGCTGCTCATGATCGAGCAGGGGCGGGAACGGTGGACCGTCCGCCAGAGCTTCGACGACCCCAACGGCGACCACGACTGGGGCATCAGCGCCGAGATCGACCTGGTGGCCTCCGACGAGGTCGGTGCGGCGGTCGTGCGGATCACCGACGTCGGCCAGCTCTAGCGAGCGTCTCGAAAGGGGGGTCGTCCGTACGCCGGACGGCCCCCTTTGTCGCGTCTTCCGCACCCCTTCTTTCGCTGGGCGATGTCAGACCCGTCGATTAGAATGTATGTACTAATCGAGTTCCTGACCTGCAGGATTACGATCCGGGAGGACGCCCGTGACCGCGCCCGCCTCCACGCCCCTCACCCCCTACGCCACACTGCTCGGCTTCACCCGCTACGTCGACCGCACCGGCCCCACCAAGGCGACCTTCGTCGGCGGGCTGCGCAAGCAGCGCGCCAGCCGGTCCGGCTTCAACCCGCACGGCCAGTTCGTCAAGGCGCTCAAGGCCGACATCGCCTTCCACACCGGCGGCACCCACCTGGCCGGGGTGGCCGACATCGTCAAGCCACGATGGCGCCCGCTCTACCAGGCACTCGTCCCCGGCGCCACGACCTGGCTGCACTCCCTCGGCGAGCCGGCCGCCGTCGATCTCGCCCAGACCCGCGACGCCCTGGCCATGCTGGGCGATCTGCCCGTCAAGATCAACCCCCACTTCGGGGTACGCCACGCCGACGGCCGCGCCGAAGCGGTCCGCCTGCACTTCGACGAGGCCCCACCGAGCGAGGAATCGGTGCTCGCCACCCTGCACCTGATGGCCCGACACATGGACGCGGTGCTCCCGCACGCCGAGCCGGTCCTGGTCGACGTCCGCCGCGGTCTGGCCCACCGCATGCCCACCGACGCCAAGCCCGACCAGATCGAACGATGGCTCTCCGGCGAGGCCGCCGCCTTCCGCGCCATCTGGTCCACCGCCGCCTAACCCACCCCGCTCTCCACGCCGCCCACGCCCAACACCCAACACCCAAGCGCTCCACGCGCTCCACGTGCTCCACGCGCTCCACGCGCCTGCCCGGCATGATCGCGCTCGATCCAGGATGTAGTGGCCTCCCGAGAAGCGGAGGCCACTACATCCATGTTCGAGCGTGATCATGGGGATAACGACGCGCATCGGCGCCGGGGTGGTGACCGTGGTTATCCACAGGGGCAGCGTGACGCGAAGGGGTTCGGCCAGCCTGAGGTCCATGCCGAAAGTTCCTCGTCGGCCGCCGCAGTTGCGGGGTCGGGTCTTCCGTGGCTCGACCGCCGTCTCGCGAGGCCTACTGACCCGCAACGAGCTACGCAGCTCGGCGTGGCGACCGCTCTTCCGCGACGTCTACGCCGATGCCCAGATCGCAGTCACCCACACCATCAGATGCACCGCCGTCGGACGCTGGCTGGTCCCACCCGGTGCGGCCATCGCAGGGCGCGCTGCCGCCGGCCTGTACGGCTGCGCGAAGCCCGGCGCGAGCGAGCCGGTCGACGTCCTCGTTCCCGCCGCCACCCGGATCGGCCCGACCGCCGGCATCAGGGTCCACCACGGAGAGATCGACTCCGGCGACACCGTGGACCGGGCCGGGGTCACGGTGACCAGCCCGGCGCGTACCTGCTGGGACCTGGCCCGTTGGCTCGACGTGGTCGAGGCGGTGGTCGTCATCGACGCCATGCTGGCCAACCGGCTGACGACCGCGCCAGCCCTGCGCGAGTACGCGCTGAGCCGGGCCGGTCGACGCGGCTGGCGATCGCTGCTCCGCGCGGTCGACCTGGCCGACGCGGGTGCGGAGTCCCCCCAGGAGTCCCGCACGCGGGTCGGGCTGGTGCTCGCCGGCCTGCCGAGGCCGGAGACGCAGTGGGTCGTGGCCGATCGGGGCCGGTTCGTGGCCCGCCTGGACCTGGCCTGGCCACAGTTCAAGGTCGCGGTGGAGTACGACGGACTCTGGCACGACGACCCCGAGCAGTTCCATCGGGACCGCCAACGCCTCAATCGACTGCTCGGCGGCGACTGGATCGTGCTGCACCTGACCGCCAAACGCCTCCGGGACGACTTCGACGGGTTCCTCGCCGAGGTTCGAGCCGCCCTACGAGCGCGCTCGCGCTCCCCCCGGTGACGATGATCGTGCTCGAACATGGAAGTAGTGGCCTCCCCCGTCTAGGGAGGCCACTACTTCATGGATCGAGCACGATCATGTGCCGGCGCACGGGTGCGCGGGGTGCGCAGCGCGTGCCTCGCACGGGTGCGCGGGGTGAGCGCCTCGCGCGGTGCGCGGAGCAACGCCTCGCGCGGGTGCGCGGAGTGCGTGCCTCGCGCGAGCGGCCCTGGTGGTGGAGGGTGTGTCAGGCGGCGGGGAGGTACTTGGCCAGGTCGTCGAGAATCTTGTTGGCGGCGCCGACGCCGATGCCGGTCATCCAGACCTCGTCGGAGACGGGGTACGCCTTGCCGGCCTTGACCGCGCCGAGGCCCTTCCACAGCGTCCCGCCGGCGACCTTGGTCTGCTCGGCGGCGGCCTTGTCGCCGTACGCGGTCACGAAGATGACGTCACCGTCGACCTCGTTGATCCGCTCGGGGCTGACCAGGTCGAAGCGCTTGTCCTCCTTGTTGGCGAGCAGCTGCCGCTCGGGGCGCCCCAGGCCGGTGTCGCCGATGACGATGCCGGAGAACGAGTCCGGGCCGTACACCCGGATGTTGCCGGGCAGGAACCGCACGATGGAGACCTTGCGCGCGGCGGCGTCGCCGAGCGTCGCGCCGAAGTCCTTGGCCCGCTTCTCGTACGTGGCGAGCAGATCCTTGGCCTGCTGCTCGCGGCCGAGCGCCTTGCCGTCGAGGAGGAGGTTGTCCTTCCAGGTGATGCCCACCTTGTCGGTGAACACGGTCGGCGCGATGGCGGCCAGCTCGTCGTAGAACTTCTCCTGGCGGAACTTGCTGCCGAGGATGAGGTCCGGCTTCAGCGCGTTGATCGCCTCAAGGTCGGGCTCGGTGAGCACCCCGACCTCCTTGATGCCGGCGAGCTTGTCCGCGCCGAAGTACGTGGGCCAGCTCTTCGCCTCACCGGCGGTGGCCGCACCGACGGGCGTGATGCCCAGCGAGAGCGCAGTGTCGATCTTGTCGGTGTCGAGTACGACGACGCGCTTGGGCTCGGCCGGAACCTTGGTGGTGCCCATGGCGTGGGTGATCTCCCGGGTGTCCCCGGTGGTGGAGCCGGCGACCGGGTCGCTCTCACCGCAGGCGGTGAGGCCGGCGCCGAGGGCGACGGCCGCGGCGAGAGCTGCGACGAGACGACGCATCAGAGTCCTTTCGAGGGGTGCGAGCCGGCGAGCGGGTTGGCCGCGTCGCCGGTGGCGGGTCGGGCGTCCGGTACGGACGCCGTCGACGAATCGGGGTCTTTCACGCCAGCGGACGCGGCGACCGCGTCACCAGCGCCAGCGGACGCGGCAGCCGGGTCACCAGCGCCACCCGGCGAAGCGACCGGGCCGCCCGACGCGGCAGCGGGAGCCGGAGCGTTGCCACCGGTGTACGCGGGCACCACCAGCGGCGCGCCGGTCACCGGGCAGGGCACGACCACGCAGGCCAGCCCGAAGACGTCGCGGACCAGGTCGGCGGTGAGGATCTCCCGGGGCGGGCCGGCGGCGACCACCGCGCCGGCGCGCATGGCGACCAGGTGGTCGGCGTAGCGGGCGGCCTGGTTCAGGTCGTGCAGGACGGCGACCACGGTGCGGCCCCGCTCGGAGCGCAGCCGGTGCAGGAGGTCCAGCACCTCCACCTGGTGGGCCAGGTCGAGGAAGGTGGTCGGCTCGTCCAGCAGCAGGGCGTCGGTGTCCTGGGCGAGGGTCATGGCGATCCACACTCGTTGCCGCTGACCGCCGGAGAGGCTGTCCACCGGTCGGTCGGCCAGGTCGGTGACGTCGGCGAGGGCCATCGCCTGGTCCACCGCGGCGCCGTCCTCCGACGACCACTGCCGCCACCACCGTTGGTAGGGCTGTCGGCCGCGCCCGACCAGGTCCGCCACCGTGACGCCCTCGGGCACCAGCGGGCTCTGCGGCAGGACGCCGAGGCGGCGGGCGACCTCCCGGGTCGGCAGGTCGCGGATGGCGGTGCCGTCCAACAGCACCGTGCCGCGGCGGGGGGTGAGCAGCCGGGCCATCGTGCGCAGCAGGGTGGACTTGCCGCACGCGTTGGGTCCGACGATCACGGTGAACGCGTCGGTGGGCAGGTCGAGGTCGAGCCCGTCGAGCACGGTCCGCTCGTCGTAGCCGGCGACCAGGTCGCGGGTGGAGAGCATCACACGACTCCTTGAGGCGTCACGACGACCGCCGCCGGCCACGCAGCAGCAGGAAGATCAGGTACGGGCCGCCGATCGCGGCGGTCAGCACACCGGCGGGTAGTTGGGTGGGTGCGAACAGGCGCCGGCCGGCCAGGTCGGCCAGCACGAGCAGGAGGGCGCCGAGCAACGCCGCGCAGACCAGCGGTGGTCGTTCGGCGCGTACCAGTCGTCGGGCCACCTGCGGGGCGACCAGCGCCACGAAGTCGACGGCGCCGACCTGGGCGGTGACCATCGCGGCGACGAGTACGCCGGTGCCGGCGAGGCCGATCCGACGCGCCACCGGGCGCAGCCCGACGCCCCGGGCGGTGTCGTCGTCCAGGGCGCTGCTGTTCAGCGCCCAGCCGGCCCAGGCCAGCACCGGCAGCAGCACCAGCAGCGTGCCGGCTATCCAGGCCGCCTCGGTCCAGCCCTTGCCGGCCAGGGTGCCGATCAGCCAGATCTGCGCGCGCAGCCCGTCGATCGGATCGGCGGTGAGCATGACCACCTCGGTGAGCGCCCGGAAGCCGAACGCGACCGCCACCCCGGCGAGCACGAACCGCTGCGCGGCCAGCCCGTGCCGGGCACCGAGGGCGAACAGCAGCACC
The DNA here is from genome assembly GCF_900091575.1 of Micromonospora saelicesensis. Taxonomy (GTDB): domain Bacteria; phylum Actinomycetota; class Actinomycetes; order Mycobacteriales; family Micromonosporaceae; genus Micromonospora; species Micromonospora saelicesensis. Next base: position 803,206 of record NZ_FMCR01000003.1, on the reverse strand, counting down.
GCCGCGAGCAGCCCGCCCACCAGGGCGGTGGGCGCCACCAGCACCGCGGCCATTCCGCTGGTCAGGGCCACGGTCGCGGCGAGGCCGGCGCCCTGGGTGATGCCGATGACGTCCGGGCTGGCGAGTGGGTTGCGGGCCACGCTCTGGATCAGCGTGCCGGCCACGCCGAAGGCGGCGCCGGCCACGGCGGCCAGCACGACCCGCGGCAGCCGAAGATCAAAGACCACGAGGTCGTACGGGGTGCCAGCTCCGGAGAGGGCGCGCAGCACGTCGGCCGGGGCGACGTACGGGGTGCCCAGCGAGAGGCTGAGCACAACGGCCAGCAGGAGCAGCACGGTCAGCACGGCGGCCACCAGTACCGCGCGACGGCGGATCAGCAGGCTGACCGGGCCGACCCGCAGCAGCGACCGCCCGGCCAGCCGGGCACCGTCACCGCCAGGCGAGCCGGCGGACACGACGGTCGACAAGCCAGCGGACCCAGCCGGGCTGGGCGGGTCAGCGGGGCCGGAGGAACGGCGGGTGGTGGTCACGCGGTCACCACCCGGGCGCGGCGGACCAGCACGGCCAGCAGTGGCGCGCCGATCAGCGCGGTGACGATCCCGGCCGGGATCTCACCCGGCGGGGCGACGAGCCGACCGACGATGTCGGCGGCGAGCAGCAGCGCCGGCCCGAGCAGGGCGGAGACGGCGAGGGTCCAGCGGTGGTCCGCGCCGACCAGGGCGCGGGCCAGGTGCGGCACGGCCAGCCCGACGAACGCGACAGGTCCGGCGGCGGCCACCGCGGCACCGGTCAGCAGCACGGCGGCGAGGCCACCACCGAGGCGGACCAGGCCGATTCGGTGGCCGAGACCACGGGCCACGTCGTCGCCGAGGGCCAGCGCGTCCAGGCCCCGGGCCACCAGGGCGGCCAGCACCAACCCGACGAGGACGAACGGCAGCACCTGCGCGGCGACCGACAGGTCCCGTCCGGCCAGCCCGCCGACCACCCAGAAGCGGTACTCCTCGAAGGTGCGGGCGTCGATGCTGAGCAGCGCGTACACCCCGGAGGCCAGGCTGGCGTCGAGCGCCGCGCCGACCAGCGCGAGCGTGACCGGGCTGGCGCCCTCGCGGGCGCGGGTGGCGATGGCGAAGACCAGCAGCCCGGCGATCAGGGCCCCGGCGATACCGAACCAGACGTACCCGGCGAGCGTGCCGACGCCGAAGACGGAGATCGCGAGCACCACCCCGAACGACGCGCCCGCGCTGATGCCGAGGATGCGCGGCTCGGCGAGGGGGTTGCGGGTGAGCGCCTGGAACAACACCCCGGCCACGGCGAGCGCGAGCCCGACCGCGAGGCCGAGCGCGGTCCGGGGCATCCGCAGCTCACGGACGATGGTGCTGGCGTCGCCGCCGTCCGGCGCGACGAGCGCGTGCCAGACCTGGTCGACGCCGAGTTGTCGGCTGCCGAGCGCGAAGCTGGCCAGCACGGTGAGCAGCAGCACCAGCGCGGCCCCGACGGTGACGGCCACCCGGCGGCCGGTGCGGGTGCCGGACCGGTTGCGGGCCGGGGTCGGCCGGGTGGCGAGGGTGGTCACGAGTCTCCTGCACGTTCATGCTTAGGTTCGCCTAACCTTAGCCGAGCTGCGGAAAGGGGCCTAACCGGCGTCTGTCGATACCGTCCCGGGTCCCCCCGGCCCGCCCGACGAGCCACCGTCCCCGCCCGACGGGCCACCGTCCCCGGCCGCCGCGGCACCGCGCGGCAGCACGTTGAGCGGCCGCATCATCTCGTTGTCCTCGTGCTCCAGCAGGTGGCAGTGCCAGGCGTACCGACCCGGCAGGTCGAAGTGCGCCTTGATCCGGGTCACCTCCCACGGGTACGCGAGCACCGTGTCCATCCATCCCCGCTCCCCCGGGCCGGGCTGCGCCCTCCCCGAGTGCCCCCGGCCGAGCAGCTCGAACTGGACCTGGTGCAGGTGGACCGGGTGCACGTGCCGGGTGAAGCTGCGCACCTCCCAGACCTCGGTGTCGCCGAGGGTGGGCTGCTCGGTCACCGGGTCGCTCCAGCGCAACGGCAGGCCCCGGCCACGCTCGTCGAGGACGCCGAGCAGCATGGTCATCCCGCCCGCCCCGCCTGACCTCCGCTCGTTGAGCGACAACCGGCGTATCCGCTGGGCCGGGCCGAGCCGAGGGTGTGACGGAAGCCGCAACTGCTCCGGTGGCACGCTCGGATCCGCGCCGGCCGCGTCGGTGACCACGAAGCGCAGCACCTGCCCGGTGGTGTGGGGGTCGGCGGGGTCGAAGTCCACCCCGGGCCGACCGCCGGCGTACGGCCAGTCGGGTCCCTCGTTGACCAGGTACAGCTCGGTGCCGGCCGGCACGTCGGTGAAGTCGACGATCGCGTCGACCCGCTGGGCCGGGCCGAGGGTCACCCGTTCGTGCGGCACCGGCTCAGGCAGGAGACCGCCGTCGCTGCCGATCTGCCAGATCGGCAGCACCGGCCGGGCCGGCCGCGCGGTGGCGTGAGCGACCACGCTGAGCAGCAGGAACCGGCTGTTGCAGCCGTTGAGCAGGCGGAACCGGTAACGCCGACGCTGGACCGTCAACGTGGGCCAGGTGCGACCGTTGACCACGATGGCGGAGCCGGAGAACCCCGAGGTCCAGAGCGGTGGCACATCGCCGTGCGACGAGCGCGTGTCCGGGTAGAGCAGATCGCCGTCCGCGGTGAAGCTGCGGTCCTGGATCAGCAGCGGAATGTCGTGGTACCGGGCGTGCGGCGGATCGTCGCGGGCCGGCGCCGGCCCGGGCAGTACGCCGTCGGACAGGTCGTCTCCGCCGCCGAGCAGGTAGAACCCGACCGGTCCGGCGTAGACGTTCTCCCGGGTGAGTCCGAGCGAGTGGTCGTGGTACCAGAGGGTGCAGGACCGCTGGTCGTTCGCGTACTCGAAGGTGGCCGAGCCCGGTGCCCAGCGCAGGCCGGAACCCTCGGCGAAGCGGGACCGGAACTCGCGGTAGGCGCTGCCGGTCACGGCGAAGTCCGGCGGCAGGTCGCGGGCGACCGGCAGGTACCACGCCTCGGAGTGTCCGTCGCTCTCCTGCGTGCTGTGCCCACCGTGCAGGTGCACCACCTGGGGCACCGGGCCGCGGTAACCCCGGGGGTCGCCGTCCCAGTGACCGTGCCGGTCCCGGCCCGCCGGCCCGCCGGGCGGGTTGGCCCAGTGCAGGCTGGGGTCCACCGGCAGCAGATGCGGCAGGTAGTCGCCCCGGTCGTCGACGAGCTGGTTGACCCAGGTCACCCGCACCGGGCGGCCCACCCGCGCCATGATGGTGGGCGCCGGGTAGCCGAAGCTGCCGGGGTGGGCGGTGGAGCCGTAACCCCACACCGTGGTGCGCGGCCACGACGGCGGCAGGATCTGCTGGCGGAACTGTCGTACCGCGATCACGTACTCGTCCCGCTCCGGGCCGGTGGCCACCGCTGGCATGGCAGGTGGGATCCGCAGCGGCGTGACGTACTTCGGAATCTCGCCGGCGTCCAGCGGTGCCGCCGCGGCGAGCGCCCGGCCCGACGCCCTCCCGCCCGCCGGGACCAGCACCGCGGCGCCGCCAGCGGCACCAGCCGCGAGCAGTCGTCGTCTGGTGACCATGCCGCACCTCCCAATCGCTAAGAACCTCGATTCGAGAATGAGATTCGCAGACGATCACAGGCCGGACAGATAGCAGATGACACCCAGAAGAGGAAGATTCGCACCATAGGGTGTGACCATGCGATTCGACCAGCACACGGTCGTCCTGCTGACCCGGCCGTCGGATCCGCCGGAGCTGCCGCAGGACGCGATCGACCGGTTGCGGGACGCGCACCTGGCCCACCAGGCGGGCCTCGTGCAGCAGGGGCTGGTGCTCGCGGCCGGCCCGTTCCTGCACCCCGACGACGAGCAGCTGAGGGGTTTCGTGGTGCTGTCCATCGCCCCGGACGAGGCACGCGCGCTGTTCGCCAACGACCCCGCCGTGCGGGCCGGTCGCCTGGTCGCCCGGGTCACGTCGTGGCTGCTTCCGGAGGGCACCCTGCGGTTCGAGAGCGTGCCGGTGCCGCAGTCGATGCTGGAGGCGGCCTCCGGGGACTGACCCCGGGCCCGGTCAGCCGGCCGAGCCGCTGCCGGTCTCCGCCGGCAGCTCACCGAGCGGGACCACCCGCAGGGCGTCCATCGGGCCGACGACCACCCGCAGTTGCGGGAAGTAGTCCCGCAGCACCTGCTGGCACCGGTCACAGGGCGCGACGACCTCGCGGCCACGGTCGGCGACCGTGACGATCGTCTCCAGCGCGGTGACGCCCTGTGTGGCGGCCGTGCCGATGACGACAAGTTCGGCGCAGGCCCCTCCGGTGGCGTGCTGGACGTTGACGCCGGTGAAGACGCGCCCGTCCGCGGTCCGGGCCGCCGACGCGACAGTGTGATGCTGGCTGCGACAGCGCAGCTTGGAGACCGCCGTCGCGGCCTGCACCAACGCGCGGTCGGTGTCGCGCATCTCCATCCGGCTCCCCCAGCGCTCGACGTCGGCCGCCAACTCTAGGGCCCGCTCGCGGCCGTCAAGGGACCGGAGGTGGCCGTCGGAGAGCCGGCCGCTCGGTAACCCAGGGGCGGTGCGCCGCCGGGCTGCCTATCCTTGGGCACGACATGCAGAATCCAACCGCCTCCGTCGCGTCCGACCCCGTTCGCGAGCTGCACCGCCGCCTCACACCTCTGATGTTCCGCGACCAGCGCCGGCTCCAGCGGCGACTGGACGGTGCCCGCAAGCTGCGCGACCCGCAGCGTCGGGAGGCGGCGCTGACCGAGATCACCGCCGACCTGGTCCGGGCCGAGCAGCGGCTCGCCGCCCGGCAGGCGGCGGTGCCCGTGATCACGTACCCGGTGGGTTTGCCGGTCAGTGAGCGCAAGGACGACATCGCCGCTGCCATCCGCGATCACCAGGTGGTGATCGTGGCGGGCGAGACCGGCTCCGGCAAGACCACCCAGATCCCCAAGATCTGTCTGGAGTTGGGGCGCGGGGTGCACGGCCTGATCGGGCACACCCAGCCCCGGCGGTTGGCCGCCCGGACGGTGGCCGACCGGATCGCCGACGAGCTGGGCACCGAGTTGGGCGACGTGGTCGGCTACAAGGTGCGCTTCACCGACCAGGTCAGCGAGCGCAGCCTGGTGAAGCTGATGACCGACGGCATCCTGCTGGCCGAGTTGCAGACCGACCGGATGCTGCGCCAGTACGACACGCTGATCATCGACGAGGCGCACGAGCGCAGCCTCAACATCGACTTCATCCTCGGGTACCTGCGGGAGCTGTTGCCCCGACGACCCGACCTCAAGGTGATCATCACCTCGGCGACCATCGAGACCGACCGGTTCGCCCGGCACTTCGCCGGGCCACCCACGGCCGACGAGCCGGAGGGCGTGCCCGCGCCGGTGGTCGAGGTCTCGGGGCGTACCTACCCGGTGGAGGTGCGCTACCGGCCCCTCGTCGAGCTCGCCGAGGGCGAGGAGGACGGCGACGGCGACGAGGAGACCGTCCGCGACCAGATCCAGGCGATCGGCGACGCCGTCGAGGAGTTGGCCGCCGAGGGCCCCGGCGACATCCTGGTCTTCCTCAGCGGTGAGCGGGAGATCCGGGACACCGCCGACGCGCTGGGCAAGCTCGTGCAGAAGAAACGAACGCTACTCGGCACCGAGATCCTGCCGTTGTACGCGCGGCTCTCCTCCGCCGAGCAGCACCGGGTCTTCGCCGCGCACTCCTCACGCCGGGTGGTGCTCGCCACCAACGTCGCGGAGACCTCGCTGACCGTGCCCGGCATCAAGTACGTGGTGGACCCGGGCACCGCCCGCATCTCCCGCTACTCCAGCCGGCTCAAGGTGCAGCGGCTGCCGATCGAGCCGATCTCCCAGGCGTCGGCCAACCAGCGCAAGGGCCGGTGCGGTCGTACCTCGGACGGCATCTGCATCCGCCTCTACGACGAGCAGGACTTCCTCTCCCGGCCCGAGTTCACCGACCCGGAGATCCTGCGGACCAACCTGGCGTCGGTCATCCTCCAGATGACCGCGATCGGGCTCGGCGACCTCGCCGCGTTCCCGTTCATCGACCCACCGGACAAGCGCAACATCACCGACGGCGTCAACCTGCTGCACGAGCTGGGCGCGCTGGACCCGACCGAGGCGGACCCGGCGAAGCGGCTCACCGCGCTGGGCCGGCGGCTGGCCCAGTTGCCGGTCGACCCGCGGCTGGCCCGGATGGTGGTCGAGGGCGAACGCAACGGTTGCGCCACCGAGGTGTTGGTGATCGCCGCCGCGCTCTCCATCCAGGACCCGCGCGAGCGGCCGGCGGAGAAGCAGGCCCAGGCCGACCAGGCACACGCCCGGTTCGCCGACAAGGAGTCGGACTTCGTCGCCTTCCTCAACCTGTGGCGCTACCTGCGCGAGCAGCAGCGGGAGCTGTCCTCCAGCGCGTTCCGCCGGATGTGCAAGGCCGAGTACCTGAACTACCTGCGCATCCGCGAGTGGCAGGACATTGTCAGCCAGCTGCGCCAGGTGCTGCGTACCCCGTCCGACGGCGACCGGCGTGGCGGGCGGCCGGCGCGCGACAGCTCGGACGACGCGGACGCCGGCCGGGGCCGCCGGGGTGGCGCGGACCTGCCGGAGGAGATCGACACCCCAAAGGTGCACCAGTCTCTGCTGCCCGGCCTGTTGTCGCACATCGGCCTGAAGGACGCCCAGAAACACGAGTACCTGGGTGCGCGGGGCGCGAAGTTCGCGCTCTTCCCCGGGTCGGCGCTGTTCAAGAAGCCGCCGCGTTGGGTGATGGCCGCCGAGTTGGTGGAGACCTCCCGGCTGTGGGGGCGCATCGCCGGCCGGGTCGAGCCGGAGTGGGTCGAGCCGCTGGCGCAGCACCTGGTCAAGCGCAGCTACAGCGAACCGCACTGGGAGAAGAAGCAGGCCGCGGTGATGGCCTACGAGAAGGTCACCCTGTACGGCGTCCCGCTGGTCAGCTCCCGCAAGGTCAACTTTGGGCGGATCGACCCGACGCTGAGCCGGGAGCTGTTCATCCGGCACGCCCTCGTCGAGGGCGACTGGCAGACCCACCACCAGTTCTGGGCGGACAACAAGCGGCTGCTCGCCGAGATCGAGGAGTTGGAGAGCCGGGCCCGACGCCGGGACATCCTGGTCGACGACGAAACCATCTTCGGCTTCTACGACCAGCGGATCCCCGCCGACGTGTCCTCCGGCCGGCACTTCGACAGCTGGTGGAAGAAGACCCGCCGCGAGCAACCCGACCTGCTCACCTTCACCCGTGACCTGTTGATCAACGACGGCCGACCCGGGGTGGACGAGGACGACTACCCGGACGAGTGGCAGGCCGACGGGGTGCGGCTGCCGCTGACCTACCGGTTCGAGCCGGGCACGCCGGACGACGGCGTCACGGTGGACATCCCGCTGCCGCTGCTCAACCAGGTGCCGGCGGAGACCTTCGACTGGCAGGTGCCGGGGCTGCGCGAGGAGACGGTGATCGCGCTGATCCGCTCGCTGCCCAAGGCGATCCGCCGCAACTTCGTCCCGGTGCCGGACTACGCCCGGGCCGCCCTGGCGGCGATCACTCCCGGCGAGGAGTCGCTGCTGGACGCGCTCACCCGGCAGCTGCGCCGGATGACCGGGGTGACAGTGCCCCGCGACGCATGGGAGCCGGGCAAGCTGCCGGCGCACCTCCGGGTGACCTTCCGGGTCCTCGGTGACGACGAGAAGCCGGTCGCCGAGGGCAAGGACCTACCGGCCCTGCAACGCCAACTCCGCCAGGAGGTACGCCAGGTGGTGGCGGCCGCCGCACCGGAGGTGGCCCGTACCGGGTTGCGCGAGTGGAGCATCGGCACGCTGCCCCGGACCATCGAGCAGGTCCGTGCCGGTTACGCGGTCACCGCGTACCCGGCGCTGGTCGACGAGGGCGCCACGGTCGGGGTGAAGGTGTTCGACTCCCCCGCCGAGGCGGAGGCGGCGCACTGGGCCGGCACCCGCCGACTGCTGCGGCTCACCGTGCCGTCCCCGGCGCGGTTCCTGCAGGGGCGGCTGGACAACGAGGCGAAGCTGGCGTTGAGCCGCAACCCGCACGGCGGCGTGCAGGAGCTGATCGAGGACGCGGCGGGCGCCGCCATCGACCGGCTGATCGGCGTGGCCGGCGGGCCGGCGTGGGACGCCGACGGCTTCGCGGCCCTGCGCGAGAAGGTCCGCGCCGACCTGGTCGACACCGTCGTCGAGGTGATGGACCGGGTCCGCAAGGTCCTCGCCGCCGCGTACGCCGTCGAGCAGCGACTCGGTGCGACCCGCAACCTCGCCGTGGTGGCGGCGCTGGCCGACATCCGCAACCAGCTCGCCGGTCTGGTGCACGCCGGTTTCATCACCGAGACCGGGTACGCGCGCCTGCCCGACCTGCTGCGCTACCTCACCGCCATCGAACGTCGGCTGGAGCGGCTGGGCGGCAACCCGCAGCGGGACCGCCAGCAGCAGGACCGGATCGCGGTGGTGCAGAAGGAGTACGCCGACCTGCTCGCCAACCTGTCGCCGGCCCGCCGCCAGGAGACCGCCGTCCGGCAGATCCGCTGGATGATCGAGGAGTTGCGGGTGAACGTCTTCGCCCAGGCGCTGGGCACCCCGTACCCCGTCTCCGAGCAGCGGATCTACCGGGCGATGGACGACGCCGAGGGCCGCTGAGCCGACGGCCGGGCCGCTGCCGACATCTTCGCGGCGGCGGCCCCCGTCCGGCCTCTTCGCTGCGGCGGGCCCCGGCGGGTCAGGTCAGTGGCTCGACGCCGGGGGGCAGTTCGCCGAGGTCGATCGCCGACTGGATGTAGTCGAGCAGGATGCGGCGAAGCTCCCTACCGGCGTGGGTGGGTACGACGTCGCGCCGACGGGCCACCGCGATGGTCCGCCGCACCCCGGGCGGGGCGAGGGGGGTGATCCGCACGCCCGGCCGGCGAGCCAGCACGATGCCGGGCACGAGAGCGATGCCGAGCCCCGCCTCGACGAAACTGAGCACCGCGTCCATCTCGCCGCCGTCCACAGCGAAGGTGGGTTCGAAGCCCGCCTCCCGACATGCCTGGATGGTCGCGTCGCGCAGGTCGTACCCCTCCCGGAACATCACCATCGGTTGGTCCCGCAGGTCGGTGATCCGCAGCTCCCCGGTCGGCGACGCGGTCGCCACCTCCCCCACCGAGGCCACCACCAGGCTCTCGCGCAGGATCGGGTCGACCCGCAGCCCGGGGTCTGCCCCCTGCGCCGGCATGATGATGAGGGCCAGGTCGAGGTCGCCGCGGAGCAGGTCGCGCACCAGATCCTGCGAGCCGCCCTCTTCGACGCGCAGGTCGACGGTGGGGTGCGCGTCGCGGAAGCGGCGCAGCACCGGCGGGGCGAGCGAGGTGGCCAGACTGGGGGTGGCCCCGAGCCGGACCCGGCCCCGGCGCAGCCCGACCAACTCCTGGACCTCCCGGGTCGCGGTCTCCACGTCGGCGAGGATCCGGGTGGCCAACGGCAGCAGCACCTCACCCGCCGCGGTGAGTGCGATGTTGCCCCTTACCCGCTCGAACAGTGGTGCTCCGAGGTCGGCCTCCAGAGCGTGAATTTGCTTACTGAGAGAAGGCTGAGTGATGCCCACGAGGTCGGCGGCTTGGGTGAAATGTCGTACTTCGGCCACCGCGACGAAGTACCGGAGCTGATGGAGCTGCATCTACATAGCCTACGGCTATCAACACTGCGAGTTTGATGCATTGGACGACTGATCGAAGTACTCCTAGCGTCGGTCCTGTGGTAATCACGAAGACTCGGTCGCCCATCCGCTCGAACGTCGGCCTCAAGGCCGTCATGGCGGTGACGGGCATCCTGCTGGCGCTGTTCCTCATCGCCCACATGCTCGGCAACCTGAAGGTGTTCACGGGGGAGACCTCGTTCGACCACTACGCCCACTGGCTGCGCGACATCGGCAAGCCACTGCTGCCCGGCGTCTGGTTCCTGTGGATCCTGCGCACCGTGCTGGTGGTGGCGGTCGTCGCCCACATCGTGGCCGCCACCGTGCTGGCCCGCCGGGCCCGCGCCGCCCGCCCGGTCAAGTACGCCCACCGCAAGAAGGTCAACGGCAGCTACGCGGCCCGCACGATGCGCTGGGGTGGAGTGATCATCCTGCTCTTCGTGATCTACCACCTGCTGGACCTGACCACCGGCACGCTGAACCCGGTCGGTGACGCCAGCAAGCCGTACGGCAACGTCGTCGCCGACTTCGCCCCGGAGCGCTGGTACGTCACGCTCTTCTACACGCTGGCCATCCTCGCGGTGGGCTTCCACCTGCGCCACGGCGCGTTCAGCGCGTTCCGCAGCCTCGGCCAGCAGACGCCCCGCGGCGAGCGCAGAGCGCGTACCGCGGCTCTGATCTTCGCCGTGCTGCTCTGCGCCGGGTACCTGGTGGTCCCGTTCGCCGTACTCACCGGATTGGTGTCCTGACATGGAACTCTTCACCGAGGGCGACCCGATCGCCGACACCAAGGCTCCCGCCGGCCCGGTCGAGAAGCGTTGGGAGACCCGGCGCTTCGAGGCCAAGCTGGTCAACCCCGCCAACCGCCGCAAGATGACGGTGATCGTGGTCGGCACCGGCCTGGCCGGCGGCTCCGCCGCCGCGACCCTGGCCGAGCAGGGCTACCACGTCAAGTCCTACTGCTACCAGGACAGCCCGCGGCGGGCGCACTCCATCGCGGCACAGGGCGGCATCAACGCGGCGAAGAACTACCGCAACGACGGCGACTCCGTGCACCGGCTCTTCTACGACACCGTCAAGGGCGGCGACTTCCGCTCCCGGGAGTCGAACGTGCACCGGCTCGCCGAGGTGTCGGTCAACATCATCGACCAGTGCGTCGCCCAGGGAGTGCCGTTCGCCCGCGAGTACGGCGGCCTGCTGGACACCCGCTCCTTCGGTGGCGCCCAGGTGCAGCGCACCTTCTACGCCCGGGGCCAGACGGGCCAGCAGCTGCTGCTCGGGGCGTACCAGGCCCTGGAGCGGCAGATCGGCCTGGGCAACGTGGAGATGAACGCCCGGCACGAGATGCTGGAGCTGGTCCTGGTGGACGGCAAGGCCCGGGGCATCGTCGTCCGGGACCTGGTCACCGGCGAGATCAGCACCGAGATGGCCGACGCCGTGGTGCTCGCCTCCGGCGGCTACGGCAACGTCTTCTACCTCTCCACAAACGCCAAGGGCTGCAACGTCACCGCCACCTGGCGCGCGCACCGCAAGGGCGCGTACTTCGCCAACCCGTGCTACACGCAGATCCACCCGACCTGCATCCCGGTCTCCGGCGACCACCAGTCGAAGCTGACCCTGATGAGCGAGTCGCTGCGCAACGACGGCCGGGTCTGGGTGCCGAAGACCAAGGGTGACGACCGCAGCCCGAAGGACATCGGAGAGGACGAGCGGGACTACTACCTGGAGCGGATCTACCCCTCCTTCGGCAACCTGGTCCCCCGCGACATCGCCTCCCGCGCCGCGAAGAACGTGTGCGACGAGGGTCGGGGCGTCGGGCCGACGAAGCTCGGCGTCTACCTCGACTTCGCCGACGCGATCGGCCGGCTGGGCCGCAAGGCCATCGAGGCCAAGTACGGCAACCTCTTCGAGATGTACGAGCGGATCACCGGCGAGGACCCGTACGAGGTGCCGATGCGCATCTACCCCGCCGTGCACTACACGATGGGCGGCCTGTGGGTCGACTACGACCTCCAGTCGAACATCCCCGGCCTGTTCGTGATCGGCGAGGCGAACTTCTCCGATCACGGTGCGAACCGGCTCGGCGCCTCGGCGCTGATGCAGGGCCTCGCCGACGGCTACTTCGTGCTGCCCACCACCATCGCCAACTACCTGGCCTCCGGTCCGCTGGAGAAGGTCGACGCCAGCCACCCGGCGGCCGTCGAGGCGCGCACCGACGTCGAGGACCGCGTCCAGCGGCTGCTCGGTGTCGACGGCGACCGGACCGTGGACTCGTTCCACCGGGAACTGGGCCAGATCATGTGGGAACACTGCGGCATGGAGCGCAGCGAGGCCGGGCTGCGCAAGGCGATCGACGAGATCCGTGCCCTGCGCGAGCAGTTCTGGCAGCGGGTCAAGGTGTCCGGCACCGGCGAGGAACTCAACCAGTCGCTGGAGAAGGCCGGCCGGGTGGCCGACTTCTTCGAGCTGGCCGAGCTGATGTGCATCGACGCCCTGCACCGCGAGGAGTCCTGCGGCGGCCACTTCCGGGCCGAGCACCAGACCCCCGACGGTGAGGCGCAGCGCGACGACGACCGGTTCGCGTACGTGGCGGCCTGGGAGTTCACCGCCGACGGCGAGCCCTCGGTGCTGCACAAGGAAGACCTGAAGTTCGAATACGTCCACCCCACGCAGCGGAGCTACAAGTGAACCTGACCCTGCGCATCTGGCGCCAGAAGGGCCCTGAGGACAAGGGTCGGATGGTGACCTACCCGGTCGACGACGTGTCCCCGGACATGTCGTTCCTGGAGATGCTCGACGTGCTCAACGAGCGGCTGATCCTCGCTGGCGAGGACCCGGTGGCGTTCGACCACGACTGCCGCGAGGGCATCTGCGGCATGTGCGGCCTGATGATCAATGGCGACGCGCACGGGCCGCAGCGCGGCACCACCGCGTGCCAGCTGCACATGCGGCAGTTCAAGGACGGCGAGACGATCGACATCGAGCCGTGGCGGGCCAGCGCCTTCCCGGTGGTCAAGGACCTGGTCGTCAACCGCAGCGCCTTCGACAAGATCATCGCGGCTGGCGGCTACGTCACCGCGCCGACCGGCAGCGCCCCCGAAGCCCACTCCACCCCGGTGGCCAAGGCCAACGCAGACGCCGCCTTCGAGTCGGCGGCCTGCATCGGCTGCGGGGCCTGCGTGGCAGCCTGCCCGAACGGCTCCGGCATGCTCTTCACCGCCGCCAAGCTCACCCAGCTCTCGCTGCTGCCCCAAGGCCAGCCCGAGCGCTACACCCGGGTGATCGGCATGGTCGACGCGCACGACGAGGCCGGCTTCGGCGGCTGCACCAACGCCGGCGAATGCACCCCGGCCTGCCCGAAGGGCATCCCGCTGAACACCATCGGCCGGCTCAACCGCGACTACCTCGCGGCCACCGCCAAGGGAGCCAACAACACCCCCGGTTCCTGAGAGTCCGTCGTACCACGCCAGACCGCCGTATCCCGCTTTCCTCGGGGGTACGGCGGTCTGGCGTTCTGGCTCTTGGCCTCTGGATGCGGTGAGGGCTGGGGCGACCGTCCCCGGCTCCCACCGCAACCACCGCCAAGCCCGACGCCAGCCCGAGAGACACGCCAGGGACACGCCGCCGGTTCAAGTGCCCGAGCCCGGGTAGCAGTCTTTTGAGACGGCAGTGAGAAGGGATGAGGGACATGAAGGCGCTCACCTGGCAGGGCAAGCGGGACGTACGGGTCGAGGAGGTGCCGGACCCTCGGATCGAGGAGCCGACCGATGCGATCGTGAAGATCACCTCGACCGCGATCTGCGGTTCCGACCTGCACCTCTACGAGGTGCTCGGGCCGTACCTGAAGCCGGGTGACGTCCTGGGCCACGAGCCGATGGGCATCGTCGAGGAGGTCGGGTCGGAGGTGACCGGGCTCAAGCCGGGCGACCGGGTGGTGGTGCCGTTCAACATCGCCTGCGGCAGCTGCTGGATGTGCGAGCGCCAGCTCTACGCGCAGTGCGAGACCACCCAGGTGACCAGCGAGGGCAAGGGTGCCTCCCTGTTCGGCTACACCTCGCTCTACGGTTCCGTGCCGGGTGGGCAGGCCGAGTACCTGCGCGTCCCGCAGGCCCACTTCGGGCCGATCAAGATCCCGCAGACCGGCGCGGACGAGCGCTACCTCTACCTGTCCGACATCCTGCCCACCGCCTGGCAGGCGGTGAAGTACGCGGACACCCCACGAGGCGGCACCCTGGCCGTCTTCGGCCTGGGCCCGGTCGGGCAGTTCTGCGCGCGGATCGGCCGCCACCTCGGCGCGGGCCGGGTGATCGGGCTGGACCTGGTTCCCGAGCGGCTGGAGTTGGCCCGCCGGCACGGCATCGAAGTGCTCGACGTGAGCCAGCTGTCCGACGTGCCGGGCGCGTTGATCGATCTGGTCGACGGGCGCGGTCCGGACGCGGTGATCGACGCGGTCGGGATGGAGGCGCACGGTTCGCCAGCGGGGAAGTTGGCCCAGACCGCCGCCGGGCTGTTGCCGGACAAGCTGGCCCAGACGATGACCGACCGGGCGGGCGTGGACCGGCTGTCCGTCCTGCACGCCGCGCTCAAGGCGGTTCGCCGTGGCGGCACCGTGTCGCTGTCCGGCGTGTACGGCGGCGAGGCGGACCCGATGCCACTGATGGAGATGTTCGACCGGGGTGTTCAGCTGCGGATGGGGCAGTGCCACGTGCGCCGGTGGACCGACGAGATCCTGCCGCTGCTCTCCGGCGACGACGACCCGCTGGGCGTGGAGGACCTGCGTACCCACCGGTTGCCGCTGGCCCGGGCACCGCAGGCGTACGAGATGTTCCAGAAGAAGGAGGACGGCTGCATCAAGGTCGTGCTCGAACCATGAGTGCGAGGAGTGAGCCGGGGTTGCGAGCCCCGCAGTCACGATTGCAACTCGCACCGTGAGCCGGGTGGTCGTGATCGTTGGCGCGAGCAGCGGGATCGGCCGGGCGACGGCCCGGGCGTTCGCCGAGCGCGGCGACCGCCTGGTCCTCGCCGCTCGCGCCACCACGACCCTGGCCGAGGTACGCGCGGAGTGCGCCGACGTCGACGTGCTGACCGTGCCGACCGACGTGACCGAGCCGGACGCGCTGGACGCGCTCGCGGGCGCCGCGGTCGACCGCTTCGGCCGCATCGACGTGTGGGTGCACACGGCGGCGGTGATGGCCTACGGTCGCTTCGACGAGTTGCCGGAACGGGTCTTCGACCAGGTGGTACGGACCGATCTGCTCGGCGCGGCCGGCTCGGTGCGGGTGGCGCTGCGACACTTCCGGGCCACCGGGGCCGGCACGGTGATCCTCACCGGTTCGGTGCTCGGACACATCACCGCGCCGTACATGAGCGCGTACGTGGCGAGCAAGTGGGGGTTGCAGGGTCTGGTCCGGACGGTGCAGCAGGAGTTGCGCGACAGCCCGGAGATCCGGCTGTGTCTGGTCAACCCGGGCAGCGTGGACACACCGGTGTACCAGCAGGCGGCCAACTACCTGGGTCGGATCGGGCGACCTCCGCCGCCGGTCGCCGGCCCGCAGCGGGTGGCCCGGGCCATCGTGGACTGTGTGGACCGGCCCCGCCGGGAGGTGTCGGTGGGTCGGCTCAACGTCGTGCTGCGGGCCGGCTTCACCGTACTGCCGGGCGTCTACGACGTCCTCGTCGGGCCGTTGATGCGGGCGGCGGGCCTGAGTGGACGGTCGGTCGCCGCGCACGACGGTTCGGTCTTCGCCGCGAACCCGGCCGGCGAGGCGGTACGCGGCGGCCACCTGCCCGACCTGCGGCAACTCGTGTCCGGGCCGGTGGTTGCGGTGGGCGCCGCGCTGCGCCGACGGTTCGGTTGACCTGTTCGGGACTGTTCGGGACAAATTCGGGGGCGTCGTGCATCGATCAACTCGCCTAGGGTGGTGGGCCAGCAAGCGCTCTGGCACATCACGATCGGGGAGACGATTGACCATGCGACTGAACCGCAGAACGGCACTCGGGTTGGGCACGGTGGCCACCGCCGGCACGGTGCTGGGCGCTGCCGCCCCGGCGAGCGCCGCCGAGACCACCGAGGCGTCGCCGACCACCCCCGCTCGGGCCGCCCGCCGGGTCGCCTCCGTCTTCACCAGGCACAGCGCCGAGGCCGGCGGCAACTGGCAGGCGTACGTCAGCGTCGCCGACCCGGCCGGTGCGCCGGTGGTCGCGGTCGAGGCCGACGCGGACCGGCGGATCGAGGCGTACAGCGTCAACAAGATCGCCGTCGCCACGGCGGTGCTCGACAAGGTCGACCGAGGGCTGCTCACCCTGGACCAGCAGGTCGAGGTGAGCGCGGCGATCGTCGTACCGGGCGGTGACGGCATCTTCAGCCTGGACGGCGCGTACCCGAGCCTGGTGACCATCGGGCATGTGCTGGCCAACCTGCTGACCGTCTCGGACGACACGGCGGTGCGGCTGTGCGGGCTGGTCGCCCCGGCCGCCGAGATCAACTCCATCCTGGTCGCCAAGGGCTTCCCGAACACCCAGGTCCAGCCGGTGGCCAACCCGAACCGGTTCTTCCTCGGCACCAGCACCCCCCGGGAGACGCACGACCTGCTGCGCGCCCTGGTCGCTGGCACGCTGCTCTCCCCCGCCTCGACGACGTACCTGTTGGGCATCCTGCGCTCCCCGGTGGCGTTCACCGACGGCATCCGGCGCACCATGTCCTCCGACGAGCGGGCCCGGATCGCCACCAAGGCCGGCTGGTACGCCGACGCCCGGCACGAGGCCGGCGTGATCTTCGACCGCTCCGGCGCGGCGGTGCTCACCTACGCCCTCTTCGCCGACGGGCAGGCCAACCCGGAGGACTTCGGGGCGACCCACCCGGCGGTGCAGGCCCGGGCCGCCATGGGCCCGAAGTTCCTGGCCGCGGTGGACCGGATCGCGGGCGTGGGCAGGACGTTCCGGATCACCGCCCGACGCCCCAGCAACGGCGGCTAGGGCACACCGTCAGCCCTTCCCGGGTCGGTCGCCGCTGTCGGCGACCGACCCGGCGTGGCGACCACCGAGGCACGGGTCGGCCCGGGTGACTACCGTGTAGGGCGGACACGTCGGAGGGACGGCAATGGCACGAGCGCAGAACACGGACGTCGAACGGTCGCTCGGGCGACGGATGCGGGGCGCCGCTGGCCTGGCCGCGCTGGCCGGCCTGGCGTGGGTCGCCCGGGATGTGCCGGCGGCCCTGGGTGGCCGGCTCAGCGGGGCGCGGGCCGAACGGGCGGCCCGCTCGCCGCAGTTCCGCGAGGGCACCTTCCACAACCGGGCCGGCACCCGCACGATGATCGCCGAGCCGGGGCGCAACCTGGTCCGCGAGCTGATCTTCGGCAAGCAGAAGCGGCGTCCCACCGCGCCCGTGCCGCTGCTGCGCCCCAGCGCGTCCGTGCCGCCCGGGCCCGCCAGCGGGTCGACGGCCACTGACACCACCGGCGAGCTCAACATCGTCTGGTACGGCCACGCCTCGACCCTGATCGAGATCGAGGGCCGGCGGGTGCTGCTCGACCCGGTCTGGAGCGAGCGGTGCTCCCCCTCGGGCATAGTCGGCCCGCGCCGGCTGCACGAGCCACCGGTGAGCATCGACGAGCTGCCCCCGCTGGACGCCATCCTGATCTCGCACGACCACTACGACCACCTCGACATGGCCACCGTGCGGGCGCTGCTCGCCGGGCAGTCCGCGCCGTTCCTGGTGCCGCTCGGCGTGGGCGCACACCTGGACCGCTGGGGCGTGCCCGCCGAACGGATCATCGAGCTGGACTGGTCCGAGTCGCACCAGGTGGCCGGCTTGGAGATCACCGCCACCGCCGCCCAGCACTTCTCCGGACGCGGGCTGCGCCGCGACGGCACGCTCTGGAGTTCGTGGGTGGTGGCCGGGGCGCACCGCAAGGTCTTCTACACCGGCGACTCCGGCTACTTCGACGGGTACGCCGAGATCGGCGCCGAGCACGGGCCGTTCGACGTGACGCTGATGCAGATCGGCGCGTACGACCGGGCCTGGCCGACGATCCACATGTTCCCGGAGGAGGCGGTCAGCGCCCACCTCGACCTGCGCGGTGGGCTGTTCGTGCCGGTGCACTGGGCGACGTTCAACCTGGCCCTGCACGACTGGTCCGAGCCGGTCGACCGGCTGTGGGCCGAGGCGAAGGCCCGCGACGTACGGCTCGCCGTGCCCCGGCCGGGCGAGCGGGTGGTCGTCGACGAGCCGCCCGCCGTCGACGGCTGGTGGCAGGCCGTAGCCTGAGTCAGGCCAGGCAGGCATCGCCTGAGTCAGGCCAGGCAGGCATCGCCTGAGTCAGGCCAGGCAGGC
>NZ_FMCR01000003.1:0-785121 GCF_900091575.1 Micromonospora saelicesensis | reverse complement strand
GCCTGAGTCAGGCCAGGCAGGCATCGCCTGAGTCAGGCCAGGCAGGCATCGCCTGAGTCAGGCCAGGCAGGCGTCGCCTGACGTCGGGCCGTCGCCTGACGTCAGGTCAGAGCACGAACGCGTCGGTCCAGAGCGCGCCGGACCGGCCGGAGAGCGCGTCCAGCATGGCCACCGCCTGACCGTCGGTGAGCTGGGCGACGAAGTCCACGATGGCTCGGCCCCGGGCACGCCCGATCCGGTCCGGGGTGCGCGGGTGCAGCTCCGCCTCGGCCAGCTCGACCAGGTCGTGCAGCCGCCGGGGCAGTCGGGACTCCTCCTCCGGGTCGAGCAGCCACTCCCAGAGCGCCTCGACCAGGGTGCCCAGCAGCCGGGCCTGGCCGCGCTGGTGCAGGGCGAGGTCCGGGCGGGCCAGCACGAACCGGTGGTGGACGAACTTGAGCACCTGCACCTCGTGCCACTGGGCGCAGCCCAGCAGCACGTGCCCGGAGCGCACCGACGGCTGTTCGGTGACCGTGATCGCCTCGACGAAGCGGGTGGACCAGCGGGCGGAGAAGCGGGCCACGTACTGCTCGGCCTCGATCGAGCCGTCGAACGGCATCGCGAGCAGCCCGTCCACCAATTCCTCGCGGACGTGCTCGACGGCGGCGGCGAACGCGTCGTCGTCGGCGATCCAGGCGTCCTTGCGGTGCAGTTGCCGGCGTAGCCGCTCGATCGCCGCCCCGGGTCGCCGGGCGGCCGTGGCCAGCGCCGCGTCGGTGATCGCCCGCAGCTGTCCGCTCTCGCGCTGCCAGGCCATCAACTCAGCGGAGACCGAACCCTGCTGGAGCACCCCGACCCGGTAGAAGTCCTCCACGTCGTGGATGGCGTACGCGATGTCGTCGGCGGTGTCCATCACGGACGCCTCCACGGTCTGCTGCCACTCCGGGATGCGACCGGCGAACGGCGCCCGGGCCTGGCGCAGGTCGTCCAGCTCGGTCCGGTACGCGCCGAACTTCGAGGAGCCGCTCTCCGGGTCGTCCGGCGGCGGGGTGGCGCCGCGCGGCGGCGGGTCCATGGTGCGCGGGTGCGGGTCGGGGTGGTCCAGGCGGGTCCACGGGTACTTCAGCATGGCCGCGCGGACCGCTGCGGTCAGGTCCAACCCGGTGGTGGCCGCGCCGCGGATCTCGGTGCTGGTGACGATGCGGTACGACTGCGCGTTGCCCTCGAAACCGTCGGAGAGGCCGAGACGCTGGCGGGCCAGCCGGTCCAGCACCCGCTCCCCCAGGTGCCCGAACGGTGGGTGGCCGAGGTCATGGGCGAGTGCTGCCGCCTCCACCACGTCGGGGTCGCAGCCGCCGAGCTTGTCCAGCAGGTCACGCCACCGTTCGTCGGCGCTCAACCGCTCGGCGACCGCCCGGGCCACCTGGGCGACCTTGAGGCTGTGGGTGAGCCGGTTGTGCACCAGCAGCCCGGAGCCGACCGGGCTGATCACCTGGGTGACACCACCGAGGCGGGCGAAGAACGGCGAGCCGACGATCCGGTCCCGGTCGGCACGGAACGGGTTGGCCGTGAGGTCGCCGAGGGCTCGGGCGCTGCCGCCGAAGAGCCGCCGGGCGCGCGGCTCCGCAGCAGATTCCATGATCGCCACGCTAGCGCAGGCCCGACGGGACCGCCGCCGGTCACCCCGGCCGGGCGCTGTGGTTCGGTCCCCCGCCCCGGCCGGGCGCGGCGACAGCGCCGGGGCCCGCCCGGCAGAATGCAGGCGTACCCACTCCCGAAGGCGGATCGAGATCGTGACCCAGTCTGTTCATCAGCGGATCGCCGACGAGCTCGGCGTGGCCGAGCGTCAGGTGCGGGCGGCCGTGGAGCTGCTCGACGGCGGCGCCACCGTGCCGTTCATCGCCCGCTACCGCAAGGAGGCCACCGGCCTGCTCGACGACACCCAGCTGCGCACCCTGGAGGAGCGGCTGCGCTACCTGCGGGAGCTGGACGAGCGGCGGGCCGCGGTACTGGAGTCGATCCGCGGCCAGGGCAAGTTGGACGAGGCCCTGGAAGCGCAGATCATGGCCGCCGACTCGAAGTCCCGGCTGGAGGACATCTACCTCCCGTACAAGCCCAAGCGGCGGACCCGTGCGCAGATCGCCCGCGAGGCCGGGTTGGCGCCGTTGGCCGAGACGCTGCTGGCCGACCCGGGTCAGGACCCGCGGGCCACCGCCGCCGGGTTCGTCGATGAGGAGAAGGGCATCGCCGACGCCGCCGCCGCGCTGGAGGGCGCCCGGGCCATCCTCATCGAGACCTTCGCGGAGGACGCCGATCTGATCGGCACGCTGCGCGAGCAGATGTGGTCGCGGGGTCGGCTGGTTTCCCGGGTACGCGAGGGCCAGGAGGCGGCCGGCGCTAAGTTCGCCGACTACTTCGACTTCTCGGAGCCGTACCCGAAGCTGCCCTCGCACCGGATCCTGGCGATGTTCCGGGGCGAGAAGGAGGGCGTGCTCGACCTGACCATGGAGTCGGAGGAGGCGGGCGAGGCGGACGCCGTACCGACCGGCCCGACCCGGTACGAGGCGGCCATCGCCGGCCGGTTCGGGGTGTCCGACGCGGGCCGCCCGGCCGACCGTTGGCTGACCGACACGGTCCGCTGGGCGTGGCGCACCCGGATCCTCATCCACCTCGGCGCGGACCTGCGGATGCGGCTGTGGCAGGCGGCCGAGGAGGAGGCGGTGCGGGTCTTCGCCACCAACCTGCGGGACCTGCTGCTGGCCGCGCCGGCCGGCACCCGACCCACGATGGGCCTGGACCCGGGCCTGCGGACCGGCGTGAAGGTCGCCGTGGTGGACGCCACCGGCAAGGTGGTCGCCACCGACACCATCTACCCGCACGAGCCGCGCCGGCAGTGGGACGCGTCGGTGGAGACCCTCGCCCGGCTGGCCGGGGCGCACGGGGTGGAGCTGATCGCGATCGGCAACGGCACGGCCTCCCGTGAGACCGACAAGCTCGCCGGTGATCTGATCGCCCGGCATCCGCAGCTCAACCTGACCAAGGTGATGGTCTCCGAGGCCGGCGCGTCGGTCTACTCCGCCTCCGCGTACGCCTCGCAGGAGCTGCCCGGGATGGACGTGTCGCTGCGCGGCGCGGTCTCCATCGCCCGCCGCCTCCAGGACCCCCTCGCGGAGCTGGTCAAGATCGACCCGCGCTCGATCGGCGTCGGTCAGTACCAGCACGACCTGTCCGAGGTGAAGCTGTCCCGGTCGCTGGACGCGGTCGTGGAGGACTGCGTCAACGCGGTCGGGGTGGACGTCAACACCGCCTCCGCGCCGCTGCTGACCCGGGTCTCCGGGATCGGGGCCGGCCTGGCCGAGAACATCGTGCTGCACCGGGACGCCAACGGGCCGTTCCGTACGCGTACCGAACTGAAGAAGGTGGCCCGGCTCGGGCCGAAGGCGTTCGAGCAGTGCGCCGGCTTCCTGCGCATCCCCGGTGGCGACGACCCGCTGGACTCCTCCAGCGTGCACCCCGAGGCGTACCCGGTGGTGCGCCGCATCCTCTCCACCACCGGGCAGGACCTGCGTTCGGTGATCGGCAAGAGCGGCATCCTGCGCGGGCTGCGGGCCACCGACTTCGTCGACGACCGGTTCGGCCTCCCCACCGTCACCGACATCCTCGCCGAGTTGGAGAAGCCGGGCCGGGACCCCCGCCCGGAGTTCCGCACCGCCACCTTCGTCGAGGGGGTGGAGAAGATCAGCGACCTGACGACGGGGATGGTGCTGGAGGGCGTGGTCACCAACGTGGCCGCGTTCGGCGCGTTCGTCGACGTCGGGGTGCACCAGGACGGTCTGGTGCACGTCTCGGCGATGTCCCGGACCTTCGTGAAGGACCCTCGCGAGGTGGTGAAGTCCGGCGACGTGGTCAAGGTCCGGGTGCTCGACGTGGACGTACCCCGAAAGCGGATCTCGCTGACCCTGCGCCTGGACGACGAGCCAGCCGCCGGTGGTGGCGGCGGTGGTCGGACGAGCCAGGAGGGGCGTGGCGGCCCGGCCCAGCGCGCGCCGCAGGGTGGTCGCGGCGGGCAGGGCGCATCCGGCGGCCCGCAGGGTGGTCGCGCCACCGGCCAGCAGAGCGGTCGAGCCGGGCAGGGTGAGCGCGGCGGACAGGCCGGCCGTGGCGGCGGACAGGGTGGTCGCGGCGGGCAGCAGCGCCACGGCGCACCGGCGCCGGCCAATGACGCGATGGCGGAAGCCCTGCGCCGCGCCGGACTGGCCTGACCTCGACCATCCGGCGCGAAGAGCCACCGGAACGCCCACGCCACAGCAGATCTTGGACAGTTTCCGTTCGCACAGGACGGAAACTGTCCAAGATCTGGAGCGATCGGGCCCTGAAGTCAACGGCTATCGAGGTGAACGGCCCGGGCAGCCCCCGGGAAGCGGCCGGCCGCGGCAAGCGGACCGCACGGCAAGCGAAGGGTCGCAGGAGCGGACGGCACGGCCCCGGGGAAATCCGCTCGCGCAGCCGCAGCGTCGGGGTGATGATCTCGCGGTGAGGATGCACGCCGATCAGGTGGACGTGAGCGTGGACGTGGTTTCCGCGCTGGTGGCCGAGCAGTTTCCGCGGTGGCGGGGCCTGCCGGTCCGGCCGCTCCCCTCGACCGGCACGGTGAACGCCCTGTTCCGGCTCGGCCCGGACATCGTGCTGCGGTTTCCGCTGCTCCCCTCAAGCGATCCCGAGCTGCGCGCCGAGCTGCGCCGCGAGCAGGAGTACGCCGTGCTGCTCGGCGGGCACCTGCCGGTCTCGGTGCCCGAACCGCTCGGCCTCGGCGAGCCGGGCGACGGCTACCCCGGGCCGTGGACGGCGTACCAGTTCATTCCGGGCGAGACGGCCCAGCCCGACCGGATCGCCGACCTCGACGTCTTCGCGCGGGACCTGGCCGGCGTGGTGACGGCTCTGCGCGGCATCGACACCGGCGGGCGGATCTGGTCCGGGAACGGGCGCGGCGGGCGGCTGGCCGCCGAGGACGCCGGCGTGCGGGCCGCGCTCGCGGTCAGCGGCACGCTCACCGACACCGCCGCGCTCAGCGAGGTGTGGAAGCGGTGCCGGGACGCGCGCCGCGACGACCCCACCGACGTGTGGATCCACGGCGACCTGATGCCAGGCAACCTGCTGGTCCGCGACGGCCGGCTGGCCGCCGTCATCGATCTGGGCGCGGTCGGCGTGGGCGACCCCGCGGTGGACCTGATGCCGGCGTGGAACCTGTTCGACGCGGGTTCCCGGGAGACGTACCGGCGGGCGCTGGGCGTGGACGACGCGACGTGGGAGCGGGGGCGCGGCTGGGCCCTGGAGCAGGCGATCAACGCGCTGCCGTACTACGTCGAGACCAACCCGGTGATGGCCGGCATCGCCCGGCACACGCTGCGGGCCATGCTCGTCTGAGGCGGCTCGCGTACCGTCGGCGTCGTGGGTGAGCGAGACGCCCGGGAGTGGCGGGATCAGCAGCGGCAGGCGGTGCGGGCGCACGCCGACGCGGAGGCGCGGCGGCGGGCCGCCGAGCACGCGGAGGCGGCGGAGCTGGTGGCCTGGTTCGTGGCCGAGGCGACCCGGCGAGGGCTGCCCACCACCCGGCTGGTCGCCCGGGGGTACGACGGGCGTGGGCGCTACCGGACCGGGCTGACCGGCTGGTACGTCGACCGGGCCGAAACCCGCGCGGTGGACGTGGCTGGCCGGTTCCACCTGCTGACCGTGCCGGGCGGTCTGCGGGCCCTGCTGTTCGGCGTCGACCCGCAGCCCAGCCCGGCGCCGTTGGTCGTCGGAGCGGGGGGCCGCGACGGTGAGTCGATCCCGCTGCGGACGCTGCTCACCCGGCTGCTGGACGACGCGACCTGACCAGGCTCCACCACCGGACCCGTCGCACCACGAGGGTGAGCAGGCCGGCCGCCTCGTCCCACACTCGGTAGGCGACCACCGTCACGTCCACCGCCGGCAGGGTGACCAACGAGGTCAGCGCCCGCACCGGGCTGCCGGGCGTCTTCGACGGCAACGTGAGCAGTTTCAGCTGCGTAGCTCCACACCGAATACCGGGAACAGTCGTTTACTTATAGTAGCGACCTTCTAAGATTGATTCATCCCTATATCACCGGTTCAACCTAAAGGCGCAAGTGGTGAATCTCGTACACATTAAAGAGGATCCTCACTTCTTTTCGGCAGGAACCACGCCATGCTGAGTGTTCCGCTCGCTGGCGGAATCGTGCTCGCACTCGTCGTCGGCACCCTGCTGCAGCCACTGATCCTCCGCCTGCTGAGAGCAGCCGCGGTTCTCGACATACCGTCGGAGCGTTCCTCGCACAGCACACCGATCCCGCGCGGCGGTGGCGTGGGAGTCGCCGCAGCGGCAGGGCTCGCACTTCTCCTGAACGAGCACGCACGATCCATCGCCGTACCGCTGCTCTTCTTCGCGGCGATCGGGCTCCTGGAAGACCTCCGGGGTGTCCCGATCCGCAGCCGACTGCTTCTGCAGTTGCTCGCCGGCGTGGGCACGGCCCTGGTCCTGGTGCCCGGTGGGCAGGCGTTGTACGTCCACGTGCTTCTGATTCTCGCGCTGGCGGCCTGGCTGACCTCGTTTGTGAACGCCTTCAACTTCATGGACGGCATCAACGGCATCTCGGCCGTGCACGCGATCCTCGGCGGAGTGGTGTACGCCGTGCTCGGAGTGCTCACGGACCTCCCACTGCTGACCGCGGCCGGCAGTCTGATCGCCGCCGCATCCCTGACATTCCTCCCCTGGAACGCCTGGGTCGCCAAGGTCTTTCTCGGTGACGTCGGGTCGTACGCCCTCGGCGGCGCGCTGGCCACGATCGCCGCGTACGCAGTCGTTCGCGGCACCCCGCCCGAAGCAGCCGTGGCGCCACTCGCCCTCTATCTCGCCGACACGGGCTGGACGCTCCTGTGCCGTATCCGTAACGGCGAGGCCTGGTATCGACCGCACCGCCACCATGCCTACCAGCGGCTGACCGACGGCGGATGGTCACACCAGCGGGTCACCGTGGTGACGGCCGTCGCCGGGGCGGCCGTGGCCGGCTGCCTGGTTGCCGCGTCCTTCAGCGGGCCGATCACCCGCGCCGCACTGGACGCCACGGCCCTCGCGATCCTCGCCGCCTACCTCGCCGCCCCGGGGTGGCTCGCCGCCCAGCGACGACAGCCTTCGTCGGAAGGAAGGACGATCCATGCCAGAACTGTCAGCTCAACGAGCCGGTGACCTCGCCGGCCGCCCGGGAAGCCGGCCGATCGACAAGGTCGCGGTGCTCGGCAGCAGCGGCTTCGTGGGTCGAGCGGTCGTCGCCGAGTTGGGCAACAGAGGCGTCGAGGTGCAGCCCGTCGCCGCGCCGCGCTTGTCATGGCCGCTCACCCACGCTCTTCGTGCCGATTCGGTGCCGGCAGATCTCTACGAGGATGTCGTCGACGCACTCGCCGCACAGCTCGACGGCGCCCAGACCGTGATCAACACGGCCGGACTACCGAACGGATCCGCCCCGGACAGCGCGGAGTTGTACGGCGGAAACAGCCTGCTACCCACACTGGTCGCCCGAGCAAGCGCTCTGGTCAACGCCAGGCGACTGGTCCACGTCAGTTCCGCGGCAGCGCAGGGGCAGATGGCGCTCGACGAGACAGCACGGACGATGCCGTTCTCGCCGTACTCGCGTTCCAAGGCGATCGGTGAACGCCTGCTGCGGCGCGAGGACTGCATCGACGCCGTCATCTACCGGTCGACCTGGGTCCACGACGTGGACCGGCCGAACACCCGCGCCCTCATCCGGCTCGCACGGTCGCGCGCGAGCTGCGTCGCCGGGGACGGCACCGCACCAACGCCCCAGGTCCTCATCGACGATGTCGCCGCGGCGATCACCCATCTCGGGCTCGTCGACGGATCAGTACCGCCCATCGTTCTCCAGCCCTACAACGGCATGACGACCGGGCTCCTGCTCCGCCTTCTCGGTGGTCGCGAGCCACTGCACCTTCCACCACCGGTGGCCCGGTACGCGACGCGCTGCTTCACCGCGTACGGGCGGACGAGTCTGAACGCCAACGCGCATGCCCGTCGCGTGGAGATGCTCCTGTTCGGCAAGCGACAGGTGCCGGGCTGGCTCGCCGACCAGGGGCTGGCGCCCCAGCTGCGCCCCGAGGCATGGGAGCGGCTGAGAACCGCCGGGACCGGGCCGACACCCGCCTCGTCACCGAGCGCCGAGGCTCTCGCGCGACCGAGAACAGGTGACTCGCAACCGCACGACACCAGCGGAGCGGCCGGGGCCAACCGGTATCTGACGAAGTAGCTCCACCCCAACAGGAAGGTTCTCCATGACTCTCGCCCTCGTGTCGGGCTCGGCTGGCCTGATCGGTTCCCTGGCTGCTCCGGCTGCGGTGACAACGCGGTGAGAATCGGAATCATCACGCAGTGGTACGACCCGGAGGGTGGCTCTGCCGTTCTGCCGGGGATCATCAGTCGGTCGCTCGTCGCACTTGGGCACGAGGTGCACGTGCTCACCGGCTTCCCGAACTATCCGTCCGGCCAACTGTCTCCGGGCTACCGGATCCGTCCGTACCGGTTCGAGAAGATGAACGGAGTCTCGGTGCACCGGGTGCCACTGGTGCCCAGCCACGACCGGTCAGCAGTCAGACGGGCTGCCAACTATCTCAGCTTCGCGGCCTCGGCGGCGGCCCGGTTGGACCTGCTCCGCAAGGTCGACGTGTGGCTGGTCTACTCCTCGCCGGCGACTGTGGCGCTGCCCGCGATGATGGCCCGTTGGCTGCACGGACGCCCGTACGTGATCCTCATGGAGGATCTCTGGCCGGACACCCTGGCGGAGAGCGACTACGTCCGCCCTGGCCGTCGCACCGACCTGATAATCCGGATGCTCACCCGGTTCTGCGACTCGGCGCATCGGAACGCATCGTCGGTGGCCGTCATCGCGCCGGGTATGGCCGACATCCTGAACAGCCGCGGAGTCCCGCGAGACAAACTGTCGGTTGTCTACAACTGGGTCGACGAGCGGGTCTTCCGCCCGAGAACACCCGATCCGCAGATGGCGGCCTCCCTCGGGTTGCAGGGCTTCGTCGTCATGTACGCGGGAAGCATGGGGAACCTCCAAGGGCTCGATGTCGCCGTCGACGCACTGGAGTACCTCGCCGACATCCCGGACCTGACGCTCGTGTTCGCGGGCAGCGGCGTGGAAGAGCGGCGGCTACGCGAATCGGCCGCACGGTACGCGCCCGGCCGGGTGGTCTTCCTCGGCCAGCAGCCGATCGAGCGGATGGTCGAGCTGATGCCACTCGGGGACGTCCAGTTGATCTCCTTGCGCGACCAGCCCTTCCTCCGCTCGATCATGCCCAGCAAGGTGCAGAGCACCCTCGCGTGCGGCCGTCCCATCGTCGCCGCCCTGGCGGGTGACGCGGCCCGGCTCGTCGACGAGTCCGGCGCCGGATTCGTCGCTCCTCCCGGCGACCCTTACGCCCTGGCCGACGCGATCCGTCGAATGTACGAGTTGGGCGCCGAGAAACGTGAAGAGCTGGGCCGCAGCGGCCGGCAGTTCTACCTGGAGCGACTCTCGGAACGGGTCGGCAGCGTTGCCCTCGCCAGGCAGCTGGAGAAGGCGGTCCGGGACCACGTCCCGGCCGACCGGTGACCACCGCGCCGGTGGCGCCGCCGAACTCGGCAGCTCACCCGGCGGCACCGGTGGATGAACCCGGACGGCGGCGGCTCTGACCGTGACAGCGGCCAGGCTCGCTGGGCGGCCAAGAGGATAGCCGGATCTTCAGCTCAGATAACCCGAAAACGGCCAACAGTGTCGCTTCGCCCTGTAACAAGGACAAGGAGCGCAAAGCTCCTTCTGCCGGGCGGCGGAAGTAGTCGGAAGACGGGACAGGGAGCCAGTACATGCCCCAGGACACGGAGCACACGGAGCGGCTGGACCAGCGGACGCGGCGAGCCAGGGCTCGCCGCCGGGCCATCGGATTTCTCGCAGCCGACACCACCGCCTGGGTCGGCGGCTCAGTCGCGGCCGCTTGGACCCGATCCGAGTTCCAGCTTCCTCCCGGCCAGTTCGGCCGAGCCGCAGCGGTCGGAACGGCCGCGGCGGTCATCCACGTGGCAGTGGCGGCGTTGCGCCGGCTCTACTCCGGACGACACCCGCTGGGCAGCCTGCAGGAGGTCCAGGGCGTCGCCGGCACCACCATCACGACAGCCGGGATCGTGCTGCTCGGCCTGCTGCCGTCCGGCGAGCGACCGGTTCCGGCGAGCACCCCTCTGGTCGGCGGCGCGCTCGCCCTGCTGTTCATGCTCGGCGCCCGGTTCGCGTACCGGCACCGCCGCGACCTCGCCATGCGGCCGGATGTCCGGTCGTCGACGCCGGTGCTGCTGTTCGGGATGGGAGACGCCGGCCAGGGGCTGCTCCGGGCCATGCTCAGCGACCCGCGCGGTCGGTACCTACCGGTCGGCGCGCTCGACGACGACCCGGACAAGCGCGACCTGCGCATCGGAGGGGTCCGCGTGCTGGGCGGACGGAACGATGTCGCCACCTCGGTCCGGCGTACCGGTGCCACCACCGTCATCTTCTCGGTTGCCAACGCGGACGCCGCGCTGATCCGCCAGATCCGTGGGGCCACCCTTGACGCCGGCGCGGTGTTCAAGGTGCTGCCCCCGGTGCGGGACCTGGTCGACCACCGGATCACCGTCACCGACGTCCGGGACGTGCAGATCGATGACCTGCTCGGTCGCCGTCAGGTGGTCGGTGACCTGCCGCTGAGCACCAGCAGCCTGACCGGGCGGCGGATCCTCGTCACCGGCGCCGGCGGGTCCATCGGCTCCGAACTCTGCCGCCAGGTGATGAAGGCCAACCCGGGTGAGCTGATGATGCTGGACCGCGACGAGTCGGCCCTGCACAGCCTCCAGATGTCGCTCGCCGGCCGGGCCATGTTGGACGGCCCCGAGCTGATCCTCGCCGACCTGCGGGACGACGAGGGTATTCGGCGGATCATCCGGGAGCGCCGACCGGAGATCATCTTCCACGCGGCGGCGCTCAAGCACCTGACCCTGCTGCAACGGCACCCGGGCGAGGCGGTCAAGACGAACGTCTGGGGCACCCTGTCGGTGCTGGACGCCTGCCAGGATGTGGCGAAGTTCGTCAACATCTCCACCGACAAGGCGGCCAACCCGATCAGCGTCCTCGGCTACTCGAAACGGATCACCGAGCGACTGACCGCACACGCCGCGTCCCGGTTCCCGGGGACCTTCCTCAGCGTCCGGTTCGGCAACGTGCTGAGCAGCCGCGGCTCGGTGGTGACCGCATTCCAACGGCAGATCGAGGACGGAAGGCCGCTGACCGTCACCCACCCCGACGTCACCCGCTACCTGATGACCGTCCAGGAGGCCGTCCACCTGGTGCTCCAGGCCGCCGAGATCGGGCAGGACGGCGAGGCACTGGTGCTCGACATGGGTGAGCCGGTCCGTATCACCGACCTGGCCCGACAGATGGCCGACCAGGCGTCCAGTTCCGTTCCGATCGTCTACACCGGCCTTCGCCCCGGCGAGAAGCTGCACGAAGACCTCCTCGGCACCGGTGAGGTGGACACCCGGCCGTTCCATCCGCTGGTGTCGCACGTGGCCGTCCCGGCGCTCGACCCGATAGAGGTCAGCGGGCTCGACCCGTACGACGACGCGGCGAAGATCGTCGAGCATCTCGCGCTGCTCTGCGCCCAGCCGGTCGGTCCGCTGGCGAAGGGGCCGCTGGGCGTACCCCTGCAGTCGCACTGATCGACCCCGCCGCGGCGACGGCGGTGCACGGGGTGACGCCGCGGCGGCGTCACCCCGTTCCGTTGGCTGAAGGGCGCCCCGCGGTCGCCGCACCCCGTGGGCGCTGGGCGGGACCAGGCGCACCGACACCAGGGCTGGCGACCACAGGTTCGTGGTGGCCAGCCCGGGTGGCGGTGGTGCTGCTGGTCAGCGGCGGATGCCCGCCCAGTCGTGGTGTCGGCGCACGGTGGAGAGGATGAAGTCGACCACGCGTCGGGAGGTGTCGGGCACCTGGTAGTCGACCGGGCAGGGCACCCCCTCCGCGGCGACCTGCGCCACCGTCACCTCGACAGCCTCGACCACGCCCTGCGGGTCCAGGCCGGTCATGATGATGCCGCCGGCGTCGAGCGCCTCGGGGCGTTCGATCGACTCGCGCAGCGTCACCGCGGGGAAGCCGAGGATGGCGGCTTCCTCGCTGATCGTGCCGCTGTCCGAGAGGGTGCAGTAGGCAGTGGTCTGCAGGTGGACGTAGTCGAGCAGCCCGAACGGGTCGTGGAAGGCGATGCCGTCCAGTCCGGTGGCGTCCGGGGCCAGCGCCTCCAGCCGCTTACGGGTGCGCGGGTGGGTGGAGACCAGCACCGGGAAGCCCCACCGGTCGCGAACCGCCACCAGGCAGTCCAGCAGCCGCTGGAGCCGGTCGGGGCGATCCACGTTCTCCTCCCGGTGCGCGCTGACGAGGAAGTAGCGGCCCTGGGCGAGTTCCAGTTGACTCAGGATGGTCGAGCTGGCGATCGGCTTCCGGTAGTGCTCCAACACCTCCCGCATCGGCGAGCCGGTGTGCAGGATCCGGCGTGGGTGCAGCCCCTCGGCGAGCAGGTTGCGCCGGGCGTGTTCGGTGTAGACGAGGTTGAAGTCGGCAACGTGGTCGACCAGCCGCCGGTTGGTCTCCTCCGGCACGTTCAGGTCGAAGCACCGGTTGCCGGCCTCCATGTGGTAGACCGGCACCCGCATCCGGCGGGCCATCAGTGCGGCGATGCAGCTGTTGGTGTCACCGAGCACCAGCAGCGCGTCCGGCCGCACCTCGGCGATCGCCGCCTCCATGCCCACAAGCACCCCGCCGAGGACCCGGCCCAGCGATGAGGTGTCGACGCGGAGGAACCGATCCGGCTCCCGCAGGCGCAACTCCTTGAAGAATACGTCGGACAGGGCGCTGTCCCAGTTCTGCCCGGTGTGTACCAGCGTGTGATCCACCGTGTCGTCGAGTCGAGCGATCACCCGGGAGAGCCTGATGATCTCGGGTCGGGTGCCGACCACCGTCATGATCCGGGTCATGCCCGTCCTCTCTCTGCTGTCACGTGAGCGGTCGACCTCACGCGCTGACCGTCAGTGGCGCCGACCCGGCCGCCTCCACCGTCTCGGCCCAGGTGTCCGGCCGGTCCGGGTCGAAGAGCTCGTTGGTCCAGAACATCGTCACCAGTTCGTCCGCGCCGGTGTTCACCAGCTTGTGCACCCACATCGTGGGCATGTCGACGAGGGCTGGCTCAGCGCCGCTCACCGGGAACCGCAGCACCTCGGAGTCGCCGACCCGGCGCAGGCTGATCTCGGCCGAGCCGCGCAGCACCACGAACCGTTCCACCTTCGCCAGGTGGAAGTGCTCTCCCCGGGTAATCCCCGGACGGGTGGTGGAGCAGAACGTCTGCCCCGCCCCACCGTGTGCCTTCACCGTCTCGACCAGTTCGCCACGGGCATCGGCCCGCCGCGGCAGTGTGATCGGGTAGTGCGCCGGGAAGCAGTGCGACCGGTACGTGTTGAACAGCCGTACGTCGTGCCGGCTCAGCAGGGACGGGATCTCCCCGGTCCGGTACGTCGCGGCCATCCCGGTGAGCCGGTCCGCGAGAGCCTGGACGCCGATGCGCAGCGCCGGCATGGCCGGATCCCACGATCCACCGTCTGGCACCCCGATGAGACGCGCCGCGGCGTCGGTGACGTGCACCAGGCTCAGCTCGCGATCGGCGTGCACCTCGGGCCGCCCACCCTCGGCG
The DNA here is from genome assembly GCF_900091575.1 of Micromonospora saelicesensis. Taxonomy (GTDB): domain Bacteria; phylum Actinomycetota; class Actinomycetes; order Mycobacteriales; family Micromonosporaceae; genus Micromonospora; species Micromonospora saelicesensis. The sequence continues at coordinate 771,330 of NZ_FMCR01000003.1, read as the reverse complement.
AGCAGCCGGCAGAAGGTCGCCACGGCCGAGTTGTAGTAGGGCCGGCCGTGCTCGCCGTACAGGTTCGGCAGCAACACGTCGTCGAGGTCGACGCCGGTGTCCGCCAGCACCCGGGCGGCAGCGGCCTTGGCGTCGCCGTACGGTGTGCCGTTGCCGGACTGCACCGAATTGGCGTAGACCACCCGCGTCGGCGGGTCCGCGCAGTGCTTGAGCCCGTCGGCGAGCTGGGTGGCGAGCTGGATGTTGCCGGCGGCGACCTCGGCCGGCTCTCCGCGGTTGACACCGGCCAGGTGCAGCAGACGGTCGTGGCCGGCGATCTTCGCCGCGGTCACGCCGGGGTCGGCCAGATCGGCGCGGCTGAGCACGGTCGGCTCCGGCCAGCCGAGCACGCGCAGCAGCACCCGGACGTGCCAGCCGAGAAAGCCGCCGCCGCCCGTGACGGCGAGCCTCAGCACGCCAACACCGGGTCCCGCAGGGCCAGCTCCGCCCGCACCTCGGGCAGCGTCTTCAGCAACTCGACAATCTCGGGTACGCCGAGCTGCGGCGCGTTCGACGAGTTGAAGTCTTCGGTCAGCCCGTCGCCGAACTCCCCCTCGGAAACGTATAGCGCGTAGTTGAGGTCGCGACCGTCCAGCGGTACCCGGAGAAAGTCCCCGAAGTCCTCGGCCTGGACGAGTTCCTCCCGGCTGGCCAGCGTCTCGGCCTGCTTCTCGCCGTGCCGTACGCCGATCACATCCAGCTTGGCGGGCACGTCGAAGAGCTGACACACCGCCTCGGCCAGGTCGCCGACGGTGCAGGCCGCGGCCTTACGAATGAAGATGTCACCGGTCCGGGCGTGCTGGAACGCATGCTCGACGAGCTCGACGGAGTCGGCCAACGACATGACGAACCGGGTCATTCCCGGGTCGGTCACTGTGGGCGCCCGGCCCGCCTTGATCTGCTCGATGAAGAGCGGGATCACCGACCCACGCGAGTACATGACATTGCCGTACCGCACGCAGGAGACCGTGGTGGCGCTGTTCGGGTTGTTCCGGGCGTGCGCCTGGACGACCTTCTCCATCAGGGCCTTGCTCATGCCCATCGCGTTCACCGGGTAGACGGCCTTGTCGGTGCTGAGGACCACCACCGAGCCGACACCGTTACGCTCGGCGGCCTCGACGACGTTGCTGCTGCCCAGCACGTTCGTCCGTACCGCCTCAAGTGGAAAGAACTCACACGACGGCACCTGCTTGAGCGCGGCCGCGTGGAAGATGTAGTCGATGCTCCGGCTGGCCTTGAGCACCGAGTCGTAGTCCCGGATGTCCCCGACGTGGTAGCGGACCCGCTCGTCACCGAGCAGTCGACGCATCGCGTCCTGCTTGGCCTCGTCGCGGCTGAGCACCCGCACCTCGCCGACGCCGCGTGCGAGGAGCCGGCGAACCATGGTCTGGCCGAAGGAACCCGTACCGCCGGTGATGAGCACCCGGCGTCCGGCTACTGGGTTGGTCACGGAAGCTCCTCTTCGTCGGTCAGAATCGCGCGCGCCCGGAGACAGTCGGACGCTCACACGTCGAGCAACGAGCGAAGGATCGGCCAGACACGTCGAGTTGGGATAAATCGGATGTCTTGCCAGAGCTCTGTCATCGCTGGTGTGCGAGTTCGCTCATCAGGTCCAGGATGGTCACCCTGACCGAGTCGGCGCGCCACGACCGGTAGGCGTCAGCCGCCGCGATCCTGGCGGCGCGTCGCTGTTCGGGAGTGAGGCCGGCCCACCGCTCGATCTCTGCCGCCCAGGCACTGGCCGTGAACTCCGGGATCACCGCCCCTCCTCCACCGCGCAGGATGGAGTTCCACGGTGTCCGGTCGGAGCAGAGCACCGGGCAGGAGCCCGCGAGGCTCTCCGCGATGACGTGGCCGAAGTTCTCCCCGAGGGTCGGCAGCACCAACGCGTCGTGGTCCGCGAGCACGCCCACCACGGCCGACGGTGCGACGCTCCCGTGGTATTCCGCCCGGACGTTGGGCGGGAGCGCGGCCAGCAGCGCCTCGCAACGGCGCCAGTAGGCCGCGTCCTCTATCGGGCCGTACACGTCCAGCACCACCGGTTGCCGTACCAACGTCAGGGCCTCCACCGCGAGGGCAAGGTTCTTCATCGCGGCGATCCGTCCCACGAACACCAGCCGCAGCGGGCCCGGTGTGGCGGAGGAGAGAGCAGGCACCGGGGCCGGCTCGGGCGGCAGGGCCGTCTGGTTCGCGTTGATCCGGACCGTCGCCCAGGGGAAAATCCTGCGGATGTCGGCGGCTTCCGCCTCGGTCGAGGCGTGAAACTCGACGGAGAGGCTGCGGAGTACCCGTCTCCAGCCCTTGACGAACAGGCGCTTACGGCCGGACTTCAAGGACAGCGCGCCGGGCGAGCACTCACCCCGCGGAGCGACCATCACCCGTTCCGCCCGCAGAAGACCGAGTCGGGCGGCGAGGACCGGTACCAGTGACATCGGCGCCCACAGGCTGTTGACATAGAGCAGGTCGAAACGCGTCGCCCGCAGCTCCCGCCAGAGGCGGTACCACTGCCGGGGCTGCCTCCGCGAAAGGTAGAAGATCCTGGCCCGGCCGCGATCCACCCACTGACCAGACAAGCCCGGGTACGCCTCGGTCGCGCCCATGTCGCGATCCCGGGTAACCAGAATCGGGGCCACCCCGGGCGAGGCGGCGTCGAGGATGTGCGCCACGGACCGGACCGGGCCACCGCCCCGGAAACCGGGCTCAAAGAAGGTGGAGGTCACCAGGACACGGAACAGTGCCGGTTCCGAGAGAGTCGCCCGACCACCCTGGGTCGGACGGGGAATAAGGCGGTTCTCTCGCATCAGGAACCTCCCACATCCAGCGCATCGGTGAACGATTCTGCAAACGATCGCCCGCCCCCACGGTTACCGATTTCGCGAGTTTTACCCGCTGAGAGATTCGTCTCTGGCACGTCAAACGTGAAAGACGCGATGGCGATATCCCGCCGCCGGTATAACCGTGCCATGACCACCGTCGAGGCCGCTCGCGTTCCCGCCCCCGATCGGTCGACGTCCGCCGGACCGGCGTTGGTCGTACTGGGCACGTCGGGGCACGCCCGGGAGATCGCCTGGATCGGGGAGTCCGCAGGCCACCCACTGCTGGGTTGCCTGGGGCCACCGCTGGCCACGGAGGCGGCGCGTCTGCCGGCCCCCTGGCTCGGCGAGGACGACTGGCTGGACAGCGCCGACCCCTCGGTGCGTTACCTCATCGGCGTTGGCGACGGTTCGGTACGGGACCGGATCGACAGACTGGCCGGCCGCAACGGTCGCCGCGCCGGGTCGTTGGTCTCTCCGGCAGCGACCGTCGGTGGGCGGTGCTCGCTGGGTGATGGCAGCATCCTGTGGCCCGGTGCGATCCTGACCACCGACGTCCGACTCGGTCGACACGTGCATGTCGGTACTGGCGCGACGGTGAGTCACGACACCGAGATCGATGATTTCGCCACACTCCTGCCGGGGTGCCGGATAGCCGGCAACAGCCGCATCGGCCGAGGCACGACCATCGCCGCAGGCGCAACCGTCATCGACAACATTTCGATCGGAAAAAACGTGCTGGTGGGCGCTGGCGCAGTGGTTGTCCGCGACGTTCCTGAAAACGTCGTGGTGGTGGGTGTTCCCGCACGGATTCTGCGGTCGGACCGCCCCGCAGTGCACTGATCGAAGATAATTCTCATCTTTCGGAAAGGCGCGGCATGAGTCGAGTCGCACTGATCACCGGCATCACCGGGCAGGACGGCAGCTATTTGTCGGAACTCCTCCTCGACAAGGGCTACACGGTGCACGGACTGAAGCGCCGTTCGTCCAGCTTCAACACCGAGCGCATCGACCGGATCGATGTTCATCCGCGTAACCCTGAGGCACGCCTCTTCCTCCACTACAGCGACCTGGCGGACGCGGGTTCGCTGGTCGGCCTGCTCCGTGACATTCAGCCCGACGAGATCTACAACCTTGGTGCGCAGAGTCACGTGCGAGTCTCCTTCGACATCCCGAGCTACACAGCTGACGTCACCGGGATGGGCGCGCTGCGGCTGCTCGAAGCGGCACGGCTGGCCGGCGTGAGCAGCCGCTTCTATCAGGCGTCCTCCTCCGAGATGTTCGGATCGACCCCGCCTCCGCAGCGCGAGGAGACCCCGTTCCACCCACGCAGCCCATACGCCTGCGCGAAGGTCTTCGCCTACTGGGCGGCCGTGAACTACCGGGAGTCCTACGGGATGCACTGTTCCAACGGCATCCTGTTCAACCACGAGAGCCCTCGTCGTGGCGAGAACTTCGTGACCCGGAAGATCAGCCGGGCGGTCGCGCGGATCGAGGCCGGAATCCAGGACAAGCTCTACCTGGGCAATCTCGACGCGGTCCGTGACTGGGGGTACGCACCGGAGTACATGGAGGCGGTCTGGCTCACCCTTCAGCAGGACGAGCCGGGCGACTTCGTGGTGGCGACCGGCGAGGGGCACACCGTGCGTGAGTTCGTCGAGGCGGCCTTCGCGCACATCGGACTGGACTGCGACAGGTACGTCGTCACCGACCCGGCCTACTTCCGCCCGGCCGAGGTGGACGCGCTGATCGGCGACTACAGCAAGGCCCGGCGCCAACTGGGGTGGGCCCCCAAGACCCATTTCACCGATCTGGTGCGGATCATGGTGGACGCCGACAGGCAGTTGCTCGAGGACGAGCGAACGGGCCGGCTGGTCCGGGTCGACCGGTGAGAATCGGCGTCGATGCCACCTCGGTTCGGCCGGGACACTCGGCTGGGATCGAGGCGTTCACATACGGTCTGCTCAACGGCCTGGCCGATGGTCCGCATGAGCTGATCGTTCACGTCCTCCATGGCACCGGCGACGAGTGGCGCCAGCGGGTCCCGTCGGAACGGATCGGGTGGTCCCAGGTCCGTACGCCTCTGCGCACGGACAACCGCATCGGCCGTCTGCTGCGGCGGCACACCCCACGCAGTGCGGTGACGTCGGTAGCTCTACGTCGTACCGTCAACCTCGTCCGTCAGTGGAACCGCTCGCCGGCGGCGGGGGTGGATGTCACTGTCTACCCGTTCGCGGCCGTACCGGTGCACGCGGAACCGTCGGTCATCGTGCTACACGACCTGCGTCAGCTTCAGCCGGGCCTCGGCTCCCCTGGCTTCGCGGAGGTCATCCGGCGCAACGTCGCCGCAGCGGCCGCCGTGGTGGTGTCCTGGCCGCACCCCTACGAGCAGGCGGTGCGGGCGTTCCCCGAGGCACGCGACAAGATCGCGATGATTCCGCTGCCGGCCTTCCATGCCGCGCGGCAGCTACCACCAACCGAACCTGAGCCGGGTCTGCTGGTGTTTCCGTCGTCGACCGCGCCGCTGAAGAACCACGCCACACTGCTGGAGGCGATGGCGTTGCTCCCGGAGTGCCGGGTCGTGTGTCCAGGTCCTCTGGTGGAACCTGAGGCCAGCCGGCTGCTCGCTCGCGCCGCCCGCCCCGATCTGCGGGGGCGGGTTTCCTTCCCGGGCTTCGTGAGCACCGAGGAGCTTGCGTCGCTCTATTCCCGTGCCTCGGCGGTGGTCGTGCCCTCCCTCTGGGAGGCGGCCAGCGGGGCCATGCTGGAGGCGTTCAGTTGGGGGCTCCCCGTCGCCTGCGCCGATTCGGAGCCTCTGTTGGCCCAGCTCGAATTCACCGGGGCCGACGCGGCCGTCTTCGCGGCGCAGGACCCGGCCGCACTGGCGGCAGCCGTCCGGCGGTTACTACAGGAGCGGCAGCACTACGCACGCGCGTCCCGGGCAGCTGGGGAGCTACTGGCGGCACGCACGTGGCGGGACACCGCTGTCGACTACGTCGCCGTGCTGGACTGGGTGCGGTCCGGTCGGACCGGGCCGATGCCTCGATCGTCGTTCGCCCAGACACTGCTATCGGGGGGAAACCGTTGAGCACGCAGGATCGCTACCCGGTTGCCCGGCCCTGCCTGTCGGACCTTGAGGAACGGTACCTGGTCGACGCGTACCGGAGCGGCTGGATCTCCTCGCAGGGCCCATATCTGCAGAAGTTCGAGGAGCAGTTCGCGGCCAGGTGCGGTGCGGCGGCCGCCGTGGCCACCGGCAACGGCACAGTGGCGCTTCACCTCGTCCTCGCGGCCGCTGGGATAGGTCCCGGCGACGAAGTGATCGTTCCGGCCCTCACCTACGTGGCCACCGCGAACGCGGTGACCTACTGCGGCGCTCGACCGGTCTTCGTCGACGTGTCGCCGCAATCGTGGTGCATCGACGTGGAACAGGTGGCGGCCTCGGTAAGCCCCCGTACCCGTGCCGTCATTGCCGTCGACCTGTACGGCCACCCGGCGGACTACGCCGCTCTTCGGGAGCTGTGCGAGCGGCACGGACTGCTCCTCGTCGCCGACGCCGCCGAGTCGTTCGGCGCTCTCCTGAACGGCCGTCCCACCGGCGACCTGGGCAACGCCACGACCTTCTCGTTCTTCGGCAACAAGGTGATCACCGCTGGTGAGGGCGGTTGCGTGACCACCTCCGACACGGCGCTGGCCGAGCGGATGCGGTTGCTACGGAACCAGGGCATGGACCCACGCAGGCGCTACTTCTTCCCCGTCGTCGGCTTCAACTATCGGCTCACGAACCTGGCCGCGGCGCTACTCTGCGCCCAACTCGAACGCGCCGACGAGATCATCGGCCGGCGTGACGCGGTCGTCGCCACGTACGAGCGCGAACTGGCCGACGCGCCACTGCTCTTCCCTCAGCCGGTCGTGCCCGGGGTGCGACGAGCACCATGGATGGCGTCGTTCCTCGTCGGCCCTCCTGGTGCGGCCGGCCAGCGCGACGAACTCGCCCGAGCGCTGGACACGCTCGGCGTCGAGACACGACCGTTCTTCGTTCCCATCCCGGACCTGCCGCCGTACGCGCACGCCGCCGGTGACCACCCCGTCACTGCCGACCTGTCTCGACGGGGGATCAACCTGCCCACATACGCCGAGCTCACGGACGTGGACCTCAAGGTCATCGTGGATCGGGTACGCACGGCACTCGCCGGGGTCACCGGCCACCGCTGACCCTGGACGCGGAGAGTGTGGACCTCCTTCCACCGGTGCCCGAATCGGGTGTCGGTATACCGCCCGGTCGGCTGTCCACGACGGTCCGGCCACCGGTCTTCTGCAGGTAGCTGATCCACCACGCCGCGGCACTGATCAGCCCCATGAGCGCCAGGGCGACCGCAGCGCCGACCGCCCCCCACACCACGGCACCGGCCACCACCATCGGGATTCTGAGCCCGCCGAGAACACCGCCGAGCAGCAGCGCCCGCCGTGCGGCGCCTTGAACCCGGTGCCCCGCGAACCCCACCATGGCCACCCCGCCGAAGAGAACCTCGAGCGCCAGCAGCCACAGCAGCGGCTGCGCGTGCCGCCAGTTGTCGCCGAGGACCGTCTCCCCCACATGGTCGGGCAGCAGAAGGACGAGCAGGCAGGCCGGCGCGGTGGCGAGCAGCAGGACCACCGTTATCCGCACGGCGGCCCGCCGTCGTGCCGGCCCCGCCGCCGTCCGGACGCGGGCGAGGTGAGGAATGACCAGAGAGGATGCACTTCCCACCAGGAGCGTCGCCGGGCCGAGTACGGTACGTCCCGCGCTCAAGGAGCCCACGACGGCCATACCCACCGTCACACCCAACGCCGTCAGGGCGAGTTGGGCCGATCCGGCGGTGAGCAGGAACTGGAGGCCGTAGCTGACAGCCGCGCGGCTGCCGGTGCGGTCGAGGAGCCACCCAGGCCTGATCTTGTGACCGTGCAGGAGGGCGGTGGCGTAGCCGAGTAGAGCACCGGCGCCCGCCCAGAGGCCGAAGACGCCTGACGGACCCACCACCCCGGTCAGGCCCAGCAGGGCAGCGAGCGCGGTCACCCCAGTCCAGATCACCTCTCGCATGCAGGGAGGGCGCGGCCGTCCCACGCCCACGCCGATGTTTCTGGCGTAGTCGTGCAGCAACAGGCCGGGCAGAGCGACGGCGACAAGGATCAGGTAGCTGGAGCGGTCGGCGATCCCGCCGGCGAGCAGTGGAACGGCGCACCCGACGCCGACAGCGGCTACCCGGCGGCTGCCCGCCGCGACCGTGGGACGGTTGGCCCGCTCCACCGCGGCCTCGGCAAGGACGGCCTCGGTGACCACCGTCCGGGACAGCCCGGTGACGAGTACGTAGAGGGAGAAGGCCAAGGCGAAACGGCCGAGGTCGTCGATCGGCGCAAGCCGCACGACGGTCAGCGACAGCAGCAGATTTCCCAGGCTCGACACGGCGGTCGTCAGGACCGCCCACGGGGCACGAGCGCCGACAAACGCCCGGACCAGGGCACGGACGCGGCTCGGCGGCCCACGGTGCCGGTGTGCGGTCGCGCCGATTGGGCGGGTCATCCCTCGGTCAGGCCCGCCACGTAGTCCGCAGGTCCGCGGCAAGCGGCAACCGGACCTCCGACTTCCGGTCCACGGAATGTCGACCCGGCATCCGCTTCTTCAACAGCAACAGCAGCACGAAGACGGGCAGTGCGGCGACCGTGTGCTGAAGGAAAGCGATCATGGCGTCGGGGTAACCGCTGGACCAGAGCAGCGGGCCAGCCAGCACGAAGCAGAAGAGGCTGAGCCGGATCGGTCCCGGCGCGCCGCGTGCCCGGAGCAGGAGCAGGGCCAAGGCCGCCCAGCCGGCGAAGTAGACCGGCACCCCCAGCCAGCCGACGAGGAAGTACACGTTGCCGAGCGCGAGAAAGCTGTACGACGAGGTCGCCGAGCCGCCGAGGTACTGGTTTATCAGGGCTCCGGTCGAGATGGTCGGTCGGTCCGCGTCGAGGATCCGTGGCACCAGGCCGTACCGGACGAATTCGCTTGGGCCGGGCTGCCCGACGTCCACCGGAACATCGTACTCGGCGGCGTGAGCGAGCTGGAGATCGAGCCGCATCCGGTCCTGGGCGCTGACGTCGTCGGCCACGCTCACCCCGCCCTCGACCCGGATGTCGTTGCGCACGGCGAACAGCGTCGGCCACGCCAGCAGGAGCACCACACCGAGGATCACCACCTCCCGCACCCGGAACAATCCGCAGATCGCGCCGGCGCCGGCGACGAACGACAGGAAGCCGAACAGCGGAGATGTGATGCCGGTCAGCGCCGCCGTCGCGATCTGTCCGGCGACCAGGAGGCCGATCCAGCCGAGCACCCTGGCGCGCTTGGCATGGCCACCGAGGAAGCTGGAGAGCAGCAGCGCAAATGCCAGGTAGGACCACCCGGCCGAGAGCGCGGTCACCCGGGCGACCGGGGAGGCGGCTACCTCGTCGCCCAACTGGGTGAAGATGGTCCCCTGACCGGCACGGGCCCCCGTGATCGAGGCGGCGATGCTGACCACGGCGACCAGCCGAGCCACCAGATACAGGTGGCAATGGGACGCGCTGACGGCGGTGATGTCTGGTCGCCACCGGGGTCGAGGACGAGCCGCACCGGCAGCCGTCTCGACAAGCAGCGTGCCGATGAGCGCCGCACCCAACAGCCGAAGGATGAAGGGGGTCTGCGGGTTGGCGTTGAACACAGCCATCGGTACGAAGAGCAGCGCGTACGGCGCCGCTACCAGGATGGTGATCGGGTAGTGCCGCAGGAACCAGATCACCCTCCCGCCGGAGGTGCGCGCGGATCGCTGCGGAGGTGGCAACCGATGCGGTGTGGTTCCCGTCGGAGACGAGAAGGCAGCCCGAGGAGTCGGCACCACTGTCAAACGACGCTCCCCCTCGTCAGAAACGGACAACGGTCCACGGCACCCGTCGGTCTCACGGCACGAAGAGGGCATGCTTGCCAGCCCGGGTCCGGGCAGGATCGGAGATCTGGGCGAAGCTGATCGAGTCCGCGTTCAGCTCGGGATGGTCCTTTCGCAGTTCGCGCACGAAATAGGCGCCGACGTCCGCCAGGTCGAGTGGACGGTCGGCCTCGACGTGGATACGCAGTGCGTCCGGACGCACCTGCCGGAACTGAACTCCGATGATGCCCGGGTACGACTTGAGGATGTGGACTGGAAGGATGGCGGACAGGTCGAGGAGCCCTCGTGCCGACCCGACCCGGACGATGTCCTGCTGCCGGCCGAGGACCGCGCGGAACGCCAGAGCGTTACCGTCCACCACGTTGCTCGGCTCGACGCGGTCGCCGATGGCATAGTGCACCAGCGGGAAGAGACGGTCCGCCAAAGTGGTGACACTGAGTTCACCGTCACCGTCGGTAAGACAGACGAAGCTGTCCCAGATGACTCTGATGTCCCTGGTGCTCAGGTGGGACATGGCGAGCACGCCCGTCTCGGCCGAGCCGTACTCGATCACTGCCGGGACCTTGAACACCCGCTCGACCATGGCGATGTCAGCGTCGCTGGCCGTTTCGGCACACAGGACCACCGCCCGCAGCCGCCGTGGTTCCCCCAGGTCGAGTTGGTTCCGTTCGATGTACCGCGCCAGTTTGAACACCGCTGAGGTGTAGCCCGTGAGCGCTACCGGATCACGCTGGCGCACGGCCAGGTAGTGCTTGTGCAGCGACGGTTCGCTGAGATCGTAGGCATTGAGCCGGGTGACGTTCACGACCAGGTCAGCGAGCCTTCGCTTCATCTGGGCCAACTGGCCGGGCAGGCCGGCGCCGAACAGGTGGGAATGCCCCCACAGCAGCACCCCCGGATCGGTCGGACGGACTCCCGCCCAGTGCCGGCCGAGGTACGCGTCGACCCACCGCCCGTCGGCCTCACCAGCGCCACGGGGATATCGCGTCGGCTGCCCGGTGCTGCCTCCGGTGGTGTAGGCGTCGCGGATCCGGCCGTTCTGAAAGATCTCGTCCTGCCGGGCGATAAGGACTTCCTTGGTCAACGGCGGGAAACCTCGCAGGTCCCCGAGCTGGTCGATCCGCTCCGGGAGACCGTGCTCCCGGCGCCACGACCGGTAGAACGGCACCTCGGCGAGGCAGTACTCCCAGACCTCGTTGAAGCGTCGTACCTGGTGCCGTTCGATCCGCGTCCGGTCCCGCGCCTCGTCGTACAGGGCGACCTTCCGCGCCAGCGCCTGGTGACGGGCACGCAGGACTGCTCGACCAAGCCAGGAACGGTCCACGGGCCTACACCTCTCAGTCGATGTCACTGTTGGTCGGGGATCGCACGGCCGACGCTCAGTGGTCGAGGGGCCTGCGTCCGAGCAGGTAGATGTCCGAACAGAGAGTGGGCCGGCTACGAAGCACCCGGTCCACCACTGGGGTCAACGCCCGGACGAGCGGATGGGCGTGGCCGCGACCGAGCCAGTTGCGACCGATGATCCGCACGCTCGTCAGCTTCATGTCCCGAGCTATGTACCGCAGGTCGTCGACGTCTGGTTCCCGCACGTGGCCGCGAAAATGCGGGCGCTCATACCAGTCGGCCATGGACGACCACTTGCCACGCCCCAGCGGGACGGTGACACGCTTGCGGAGGTTGACACAGTTGGGTACGCCGAGCAGGAACCATCCGCCGGGGCGCAGCGCCGTCGTCACCTCGGCGAACAGACGCTTCGGTGAGCTGTGCCAGTGCTCCATGCTGTCGAAGGTGGTGATGACGTCCATCGACCCAGGCGCCAGGCCCAGTCCATCCCGGACGACATCCCGAACCTCGATCTTGACGCCGCCACCGCGATGCACGTCGAGCAACTCGTCGGTACGGGCTTCATTCCCGGGGTCGGCGAAGTCGTCGATCAGGGTGACGGACATGCCCGCTGCGGCGCACCCGACCGAGAAGAGCCCCGTCCCGCCTCCGATGTCGGCAACGGCCCCCGCGGGCACGAGCCCGGACACCAGCCCGATGTGGAACGTCTGCCGCTCCACCTCATGCTCGAGTGCTGCCCGCCACTCCGGCGGGTAGTGCGTGGCCAATCGCCGCAGTTCCTGCCTGATGGCGTCTGCCTGCATGCTGCTTCCCTTCTGAACCGCTGCTACTCCTGTCCGTCAAACGAAGCAGCACGAACACTGGTACCGCCGAAACCGCGTGCTGAATGACGGCGATCATCGAATCGGGGTAGGTGCTGGACCACAGCAGAGGGCCGGCGAGCGTGAAACAGAGCGCGGCAAGGCGCATCGGACCGGGCGCCCCGCCGACCCGCAGCAGCAGCACCATGAGGGCCGACCACAGCCCGTAGTAGACGATGACCGCCCACGGTCCGTCGAGGAAATACACGTTGCCCAGGGCCAGGAAGCTGTAGGCCGAGGTGGCGCTGCTACCGAGGTACTGATTGATCACCACTCCGGTGGAGATGGTGGGCCGGTCGGTGTCCAGCACCCTGGGCACCAGCCCGTACCGCAGGTAGTCCACCGGACCGGGCTGTGGCAGGTCCACCGGGACCCGGTGGTGGGCGACTGCCGACATCTGGAGGTCCAGCCGGAGGCGGTCCTCGGCGGTGACCTGCTCGGACACACTGACCCCACCGCTCTGGCGGATGTCGTTGCGCAACTCGAAAAGGGTGGGCCAGGCAAGGGCGACCACCACCGCGGCCACCGCGAGGTAGCGGGCCCGGATGACTCCGGAGATGGCGCCAGCCGCCGCCACGAAGGAGATGAACCCGAGCAGGGGCGCGGCACGGGCTGTCATGACGACGAGAAGCGCCTGGGTCAGCGCCAGCGCGAACAGCCAGCCACCAACCCTCCGCGTGCTGGCACGGCCGCCCAGGGTGGACGCGATCAGCAGGGCGACGGCAAGCGCCGACCAGCCGGAGACCAGAGCGGTGAGACTGCCGAGTGGCGAGTCGGGGAGGCCCCCGGAGACCTGCGTGAAAATGGTCCCACGCCCGACCACCGCACCGGTCAGATCCGCGGCGATGCTGACCACGGCGACACAGCGAGCGACGGCGTAGATGCGCGGATGACCGTTCACCGCCCGTACGCCGCGAGCCCAGCCGAGCGCTGAGCCACGCAGCGGCAGCGCGGCCGTCTCCACCAGCAGGCTGCCCGCCAGTGCCAGTCCGACCAGACGCATCAGAAATCCGAGGTCGGGATTCTCGTACACCACAGCTATCGGAAGGATGAACAGCACGTACGGTGCGAGCACCACCAGGCTGACCGGATAGCACCGGAAGATTCGCGCGGCCCACGGTCCGGCCGAGCCCGACCCCGAGCCGGCGCCCACGCCGTCGCGCCCGCTCGGACGCGGAGCCGTGACTGCGGGAGGGCTGAGTACTCCGGCACCCCTCACCGTGCTACCCGCGTCCGCCACGATCCGTCGTTCATTCGACGAGTTAGGAACATTTCCCCCATGAAACACACGAGAGCACCATAGCTGAGCAAAACGGATAGTAATCAAGAAGTTACCCAAAAGCGGTTGACATCCCCTTGCCCGGTTCCGGCTTGAGGCAGCAACAGACCATCACAACTGGCACCGGCATCGACACGGCCAGTCACCTCTCGCCCATCGAACTATTGACATCGATAACGCCGCACCGAAGGCTCGCGCCTACAGGTCCTTCACCCAAGGAGGCGCGATGAGACCGAGACGACTGGCGATCGCCGGCGTGGTCACCCTGCTCGGCGCACTGGCACTGACCCCACCGGCCAGCGCGCGGCCGCCGTCCGACCCGGGCGTCCGCGACGGCCTGGAGGTGTACGTCGGCACTGTCGACGCGAAACAGCGGGAGCAACTGCGCGCGGCGGGGGTCGACCTCGGCCACGACGCGAAGGCGGACGCGGCCGGCCGCACGACGGTCGAGACGGTCCTCAGCCGACGGCAGGCGAAGCGGTTGACCGACAAGGGCGTACCGCTGTCGGTGAAGAAGGTGCGAGGCAAGGACGCGTCGCAGGCGCTACGGGAGCAGGCCGCGGCCGGCTGGACGAGTTTCCGTCCCTATGGTGAGCCGGGCGGCCTGCGAGACGAGCTGAACGCCACCGCGGCCCGGTATCCCAAGCTGACCAAGGTGGAGACGATCGGTCGCAGCCAGCAGGGGCAGCCGATCGTCGCCGTGAAGGTCACCAAGAATGCGCGGACCGTCGAAGACGGCCGGCGACCGGCGGTGCTCTACGCCGGTGCGCAGCACGCCCGCGAGTGGATCACACCGGAGATGACCCGCCGGCTGATGCATCACGTGCTGGACAGCTACGGCACCGACCGGGAGATCACCCGACTGCTGGACACGACCGAGCTGTGGTTCCTGCCGGTCGCCAACCCGGACGGCTACGACTTCACGTTCACCCCCGGCAACCGTTTGTGGCGCAAGAACCTGCGGGACAACAACGGCGACGGGCAGCTCGGCTCCGGCGACGGCGTCGACCTCAACCGCAACTTCAGCTACAAGTGGGGGTACGACAACGAGGGCTCGTCGCCGGAGCCGAACAGCGAGACCTACCGGGGCCCGGGCCCCAACTCCGAGCCGGAGACCAAGGCGCTGGACCGGCTCTTCAAGCGGGTCGGGTTCGAGTTCTTCGTGAACTACCACTCGGCGGCCGAACTGCTGCTCTACGGCATCGGCTGGCAGGTGAGCACCCCCAGCCCGGACGACGAGATCTACAAGGCGATGGTCGGGGACGACGCGCACCCCGCGGTGCCCGGCTACGACCCGGACATCTCCGCGGAGCTGTACACCACGAACGGTGACACCGACAGTCACGCCACCGTCAGGTACGGCACGCTGGGCTTCACCCCGGAGATGTCCACCTGCGAGGCCGCCTCGGCCGTCGACCCGGACGACCAGTGGCGCCCGGAGGACTGCGTCAGCGGCTTCATCTTCCCTGACGACGAGGCGCTGATCGCTGGCGAGGTGAGCAAGAACCTACCGTTCGCGTTGGCCGTGGCCCGGTCGGCGGCGGACCCGGACGACCCGGTCTCGGTGGTCGGTCGAAGCACCCCGGACTTCGTGGTCGACGCCTTCGACACCTCGTACGGGCGCACCCAGCAGGTCGCCTCGATCACCCGTCGGGCGCTGAGGAACGTGCGGATGCACTACACGGTCAACGGTGGGCGGCCGAAGACGGTAGCGGTCCGCGAGTGGCGCGGCGGCGAGCGGTACGGCGACACACACGACGACTACTACGCCGAGCTACGGGGCACGGTCAGCGGCGCGAAGCCGGGCGACCGGGTGGAGGTCTGGTTCACCGGAAACAAACCACGTGCCGGGGTGGTGGCCAGCGAACACTTCACCTATCGGGTGCACAACGACATCGGCGGCAACGTGCTGGTCCTCGCGGTGGAGGACGTCACCGGCCTCAGCCCGGCGCAGACCGGCACCACAGCGAAGTACGCCGACGAGGTCGCGGCGTCGCTGGGCGCCGCCGGGCGCAGCAGTGACGTGTACGACTTCGACGCGATGGGCCGCAAGGCACCGCACCCGCTCGGCGTGCTGTCGCACTACGAGGCGGTGGTCTGGGAGACCGGCGACGACGTGATCCTGCGCTCCCCCGGTCAGGTGGCCGGCACGACGGCCAGGGCGGCACTGGAAACCGAGCTGGCCGTTCGGGACTACCTGAACGAGGGCGGCAAACTGCTGGTCAGCGGCCAGTACGCGTTGTTCGCGCAGGGCGCCAACGGTTCGTACGTCTATCACCCGGACGCGCCACCGGAGTGCACCGACGCCGAGGCCGCCAGCTGTCTGCCGCTGTTGAACGACTTCCAGCAGTACTGGCTGGGCGCGCACACCTACGTCAGCGACGGCGGGACCAGCCCGGACGGGGAGCCGTTCCCGGTCGTCGGGACCGACGCCGCGTTCACCGGCTTCGACGGGCAGCTGAACGCCTCCGGCTCGGCGGAGAACCAGGCGCACACCGCGTCGTTCCTGACCACGTCGAGCTTCCTGCCGCCGGACGAGTTCCCGCAGTTCGCCAGTTCCGCGCCGGTGGGCTGGGGCCGACCGGGCGGCGCGCCGTTCGATCCGCGCACGGGTGAGTGGTACCTGTACAGCGGACAGACCGACGAGTCGTACAAGCGGCTCACACGCACTGTGGATCTCACCGGGGCGAGCAGCGGAGAGTTGCGCTTCTCCACCTCCTACGAGATCGAGCAGGACTGGGACTTCATGTTCGTCGAGGCGCACGAGGTGGGTAGCGACGACTGGACGACCCTGCCGGACGCCAACGGCAAGACCAGCACGGGCACCGGGGACAGCTGCGCCGAGGGTTGGGTGGAGCAGTTGCACCCGTTCCTCGCGCACTACCAGGGCGCGGACTGCTCCCCCACCGGGAGCACCGGCAGCTGGAACGCGGCGAGCGGGTCGTCGGGAGGCTGGAAGGAGTTCGTGGCCGACCTGTCGGGCTACGCCGGTAAGCAGGTCGAGGTGTCGATCACGTACGCCTCGGACTGGAGCACCCAGGGTCTCGGCGTCTTCCTGGACGACGCCCGGGTGCTGGTCGACGGGTCGACAGTGGCGGACACCTCGTTCGAGTCGGCCGACCTGGGTGGCTGGACGGTCGCCGGCCCACCGCCCGGCTCCGCCGGCAACGCCAACGACTGGTCGCGCAGCCAGCAGGCGTTCGAGGAGGGCTCGGTGGTGGTCACCGGGGACACGGTGTACCTGGGCTTCGGGTTGGAGGGTCTGCCTCCGGCGTCCCGCGATGACCTGGTCGCCCGCTCGCTGAACCACCTCACCGGGCAGCCCCGCCCCTGATGGTGGCGAGGTGCGCCGACGGTCCGTGGACCGTCGGCGCACCTTCGCTGTACGCCGGGTACGGTCGCCGCCGATGTGGTGAGCTGTACGGGTGTCGGGGCTGGGACTTGTGCTGCACCCCACCCGGGATGTCACCGAGGTGGTCGGGATCATCGAACGGTGGGCGAAGCGTCACCACAAGACGCTGATGGTTCGCGAGGAGGACCAGCACCGCGTCTCGTCCTGCATCGTGCCGGTGCCGGCGGACGAGGTGGCGGCCCGCGCCGACGCCTTGATCAGCGTCGGCGGCGACGGCACCATGTTGGGTGCGCTGCGATCCGCCGTCCTCGACCCGAAGCCGGTGCTCGGCGTACACCTGGGTCGTGTGGGTTTTCTCGTCGAGATCGAGCCGCCGGAGCTTCCTGAGGCGCTGAGCCGGTTGCTGTCGAAGGAGTTCACCATCGAGTCGCACGCCTGCCTCGCCTGCGACGTGTGTGGCGACGACGTGGTGGCGTTCAACGACATCGCGCTGGTGCGCCAGCCCGGCTCCGGCTTCGTCAACGTCACACTCGCCATCGACGGCCAGCAGTACGGCTACTACCGGTGCGACGCCGTGGTGGTCAGCACCCCGATCGGCTCCACGGCGTACAGCTACGCCGCCGGCGGCCCGCTGATCTCCCCGGCGGCGGACTCGATGGTGATCACGCCGTCGGCACCGATGGCCGGCATCTCCCGGTCGGTGGTGCTGTCACCAAGCGAGAAGATCCGGCTGGAACTGGAGCCCGACTCGTCCCCGGTGGTGGTGGAGATGGACGGGTTGGTGTTCCGCGACCCGGCCACCGAGGGAGCTGTGGAAATCAACTACCGCCGCAACGCCGGCCTGGTGGTGCGCTTCGACCCGCTGCGCTACCAGGAACGCAACCAGTTGAAGATGACCCTGCTCGACCTGCCGTTCCTCCCCGAGCAGCTCCGCGAACTGCTCCCCGAGGAGCTGCGCCGCACCCAACGGGAAATACCTCCGCCCTGCTGACCCCGCCCCACCCGTCCCCGTCGATCATGAAGTTATTGCCACGACACGCCGACGTGGAGGGCAACAACTTCATGATCAAGGCGGGCGTTCGGGGGTTAGCGCTCCGGGGTTAGCGGGTTAGGGCTTGGTCTACCAGGGCTTTGGCTTCTTCTTGGATCTTCTTGAGGTGGTCGGGGCCTTGGAAGGACTCGGCGTAGATCTTGTAGACGTCCTCGGTGCCGGACGGACGGGCGGCGAACCAGCCGGACTCGGTGCTGACCTTGAGGCCGCCGATCGCCGCGCCGTTACCGGGAGCGGTGGTCAGCGTCGCGGTGATCGGCTCACCGGCGAGCTCGGTTGCGGTGACCTGCTCCGGGGAGAGCTTGCCGAGCACGGCCTTCTGCTCCCGGGTGGCCGGGGCGTCGATCCGGGCGTACGCGGGCGCGCCGAAGCGTTCGGCCAACTCCGCCCAGTGCTCGCTCGGGCTGCGGCCGGTGGTGGCCTGGATCTCGGCGGCGAGCAGGCAGAGCAGCAGGCCGTCCTTGTCGGTGGTCCAGGTCGAGCCGTCGCGCCGCAGGAACGATGCCCCGGCGCTCTCCTCGCCACCGAAGCCGACAGCGCCGTCCAGCAGGCCGGGTACGAACCACTTGAAGCCGACCGGCACCTCCAGCAGCGGCCGACCCAGGTCGGCGGCGACCCGGTCGATCATCGACGAGGAGACCAGGGTCTTGCCCACCGCGGCGGCCGGCCCCCACTCGGTGCGGGTGCGGAAGAGGTGACGAATCGCCACGGCCAGGTAGTGGTTGGGGTTCATCAGCCCGGCGTCCGGGGTGACGATGCCGTGCCGGTCGGCGTCGGCGTCGTTGCCCGTGGAGATCTGGTAGTCGGCCCGCGCGGCGATCAGCGACGCCATCGCGTTCGGCGAGGAGCAGTCCATCCGGATCTTGCCGTCGCCGTCCAGGGTCATGAACCGCCAGGTCGGGTCGACCGTCGGGTTGACCACGGTCAGGTCCAGGCGGTGCCGCTCGGCGATCTCACCCCAGTACGCCACGCTCGCCCCGCCCAGCGGATCCGCGCCGATGCGGATCCCCGCGTCGCGGATGGCGTCGATGTCGATCGCGGCCGGCAGGTCGTCGACGTAGTTGGCGAGGAAGTCGTACTCCCCGGTGGTGTCGGCGGCCCGCGCCCGCGCGTAGGTGATCCGGCGGACCTCCTTGAGCCCTGCGGCGAGGATGGCGTTGGCCCGGTCCTGGATCCACCGGGTCACGTCGGTGTCGGCCGGCCCACCGTTGGTGGGGTTGTACTTGAAACCGCCGTCGTCGGGCGGGTTGTGCGACGGGGTGATCACGATGCCGTCGGCGAGCCCGCTGGTCCGCCCACGGTTGTGCGTGAGGATCGCGTGCGACAGCGCCGGGGTCGGGGTGTAACCGTCGCGGCTGTCCACCAGCACGGTGACCCCGTTGGCGGCGAGCACCTCCAGGGCGTCCACCGCGGCCGGCGCGGAGAGCGCATGGGTGTCCCGGGCGAGGAAGAGCGGCCCGTCCAGCCCCTGCTCGCGCCGGTAGTCGCAGAGCGCCTGGGTGACCGCGAGGATGTGGTCGGAGTTGAACGCGTTGCGCAGGCTGGAGCCGCGGTGGCCGGAGGTGCCGAAGGAGACCTGCTGGGCCGGGTCCGCGGGATCCGGATGCTCGGCGTAGTAGGCGGTCACCAGGCGCGGCACGTCGACCAGGTCGGCGGGCTCGGCGGGCTGGCCGGCACGGGGGTGGGTCACTGCGGGATCCTCCTCGGGGAGTGCGGGTCGGTCACGGCACGACCTTCTGGCCCTTGCCGATCACCACGATGCCGTTGTCGGAAACGGTGTAACGCTGCCGGTCCTTCTCCAGGTCGACGCCGATCTCGACGCCCTCCGGGACGAACACGTTCTTGTCCAGGATGGCCCGCCGGACCACCGCGTGCCGGCCGATCTCCACACCCTCCATCAGCACCGAGCCCTCGACGTGCGCCCAGGAGTGCACCCGCACCTTCGGCGAGACGATCGAGTTCTCCACCAGCGAGCCGGAGATCACCACACCCGGGGAGACCATCGAGCCGACCGCCCGGCCGACCCGCTCACCCCACTGGTGCACGAACTTCGCCGGCGGCCACGGCGGCTGCTCGGTGTAGATCGGCCAGTCGAAGTTGTACATGTTGAAGACGGGGTGCACGTTGATCAGATCCATGTGCGCGTCGTAGAACGAGTCGAGCGTCCCCACGTCCCGCCAGTAGCCGCGATCACGGTCGGTGCTGCCCGGCACCTCGTTGTCGCGGAAGTCGTAGACGTTGGCCTCGCCGCGTTCGACGAGCATCGGGATGATGCTGCCGCCCATGTCGTGCTTGCTGGACTTGTCCTCGGCGTCGCGCTCGACCGCCTCGCAGAGCGCCCGGGTGGTGAAGACGTAGTTGCCCATCGAGGCGTAGATCTCGTCCGGCGCGTCGGGCAGACCGACCGCGTCGGTGGGCTTCTCGCGGAACGCCCGGATCCGCTTGCCGTCCTCGCCGACCTCGATGACGCCGAACTGGTCGGCCATCGACAGCGGCTGGCGGATGCCGGCCACGGTCACCGCCGCGCCGGAGGCGATGTGGTCCTCCACCATCTGCCGCGGGTCCATCCGGTAGATGTGGTCGGCGCCGAAGACGATCACGTAGTCGGGCTGCTCGTCATTGATGAGGTTGAAGCTCTGGTAGATGGCGTCGGCCGAGCCGGCGAACCACCACGGGCCACGACGCTGCTGCGCCGGCACCGGGGTGACGTAGTTGCCGAGCAGCGTGGACATCCGCCAGGTCTTGGTGATGTGTCGGTCGAGGGAGTGGGACTTGTACTGGGTCAGCACGACGATCTTGAGATAGCCGGCGTTGGCCAGGTTGGAGAGGACGAAGTCGACCATGCGGTACATCCCGCCGAACGGGACGGCCGGCTTGGCCCGATCCGTGGTGAGTGGCATCAGGCGCTTGCCCTCCCCACCCGCCAGGACGATCGCGAGCACCTTGGCAGCCATGCCCCGACGCTATCCACCCGCGTCCCACTTCACCACTCGTACGGGGAGTCTTCTGCACTAGGGTGCGCACATGACCGACTCCTCCCCGGCCACCGGATCCCTGCGCGTCGATCTGCTCACCCGCGAGTACCCACCGGAGGTCTACGGCGGCGCGGGCGTGCACGTCGAGTACCTGGCTCGGGAGTTGCGCAGCCTCGCTGACGTACGGGTGCACTGCTTCGGCCTGCCGCGCACCGAGCCGGGCGTCACCGCGTACGCCGAACCGCCGGGCCTGACCGGCGCGAACGCCGCGCTGCGCACGATGGGCGTGGACCTGGAGATGGCCGCCGGCGCGGCCGGCACCGACGTGGTGCACAGCCACACCTGGTACGCGAACCTGGCCGGCCACACCGCGAAGCTGCTGCACGGGGTGCCGCACGTGGTGACCGCGCACAGCCTGGAGCCGCTGCGGCCGTGGAAGGCCGAGCAGCTCGGCGGCGGTTACGCGCTCTCCTCCTGGATCGAGCGCACCGCGATGGAGGCCGCCGACGCGGTGATCGCGGTCAGCGGCGGGATGCGCAACGACGTACTCGCCGCGTACCCGCAGATCGACCCCGACCGGGTCCGGGTGGTCTACAACGGCATCGACACCATCCAGTACGCCCCGGATCAGGGCACCGACGTGCTCGACCGGCTCGGCGTCGACCCGTCCCGCCCCAGCGTGGTCTACGTGGGCAGGATCACCCGGCAGAAGGGGCTGCCGTACCTGCTGCGGGCCGCCCGGGAGTTGCCGGCGGACACCCAGCTCGTCCTGCTCGCCGGCGCGCCGGACACCGCCGAGATCGCCGCCGAGGTGGAGGAGCTGGTCGCCGAGCTGCGGGCCAACCGTTCCGGCGTGGTCTGGGTGGCCGAGATGCTGCCCAAGCCCGAGGTGATCCAGGTGCTCACGCACGCCACCGTCTTCGTCTGCCCGTCGGTCTACGAACCGATGGGCATCGTCAACCTGGAGGCGATGGCCTGCGAGACGGCGGTGGTGGCGACCGCGACCGGCGGCATCCCCGAGGTCGTGGCCGACGACGAGACGGGCCTGCTGGTGCCGATCGAGCAGGCCACCGACGGCTCCGGCACCCCACTGGACCCGGACCGCTTCGTGGCCGATCTGGCGGCCGCGATCAACACGCTGCTCGCCGACCCGGCGCGCACCGAGCGGTTCGGCCTGGCCGGCCGGCGGCGCGCGGTGGAGCACTTCTCCTGGGACGCCATCGCCCGACAAACCCTGGAGGTCTACCGCTCCGTCGGCGCGGCCTAGGGAGACCGACCTCAGATCGCCGTGCCCGGCGGCGACTTGAACAACGACGTCGCCTCGGCAGCATGACCACCACGCCCGTTCCGTAGCGCGCTGGCCGCGATGCGGACGAGGTCGATGTTGACGCCGGCGGCACCGCTCGGATCGTGCACCTTCAGCTTCACGTCGAGGCTCACCGCTGTCTCACCCCAACCCTGCGCCTCAAGGTTGAGGTGAGCCACCTTCTGCGACGCGAGATGCGGCAGGTACCCGAGCGGGGCCACCTCGACGCTGTCAGCGCCCGACAGGGCGTTGAGCTTGGACTGCTTCTTGGTGTTGGGGTTCTCGACCAGGTTGCGGAAGTCCTCGGTGCCGCCCAGATTGACCTGGTAGGAGCTGACCAGCGTGAGGCCCCGCTCCTGCAGGAGCCGCAGCAGCGCGTTGTGCAACACCGAGGTGCCGAACTGGCTGGCCAGGTCGTCGCCGAGCAACGGCAGACCGGCTTCCTCGAACCTGTCGATCCAGCGTGGATCGCGGGCGACCGGGTCGGAGGTCGTGTTGATGAAGGCAACACCCGCGGTGTGGGCTGCCTCGGCGTACGCCCGGGCGGTCTCCGGCCGGCCACTCGGCGCCGAGTAGAGCAGCACCTCCGCCCCGGTCAGCGCCGCCGCCACCCGCTGCACCTCGCTCGCGTCGACGAGGCCCTTCGTGACCGGCACGCCCGCTCTGGGCAGGTCGCAATCCAGCCGGGGGAAGTTGTTGGGCGCCAGGAAGATCGCCTCGGTCAGGTCCCGACCGATCTTCTCCTCGGAGGTGGCGAAGGCCGCCACGACGTCGATGTCCCCCACCCCGAGTCCGTCGATCATCGGCCTGCGGATTCCGACCAGGCTGCCGCTCTGGCGGTAGAGAGCCAGCCCCTGCACCAGTGCCGACGTGTTGTTACCGACACCGACAACCGCGACTTTCACCCGTTCGATCATGGCCGGAGGCTACGTCATCTCGGCTCGGTGAGGCGCTCCCGCCGACACCGAGAGGCGTCGTACACGTGTTCTAATGCTTTCTGGTGATCGATGCGTTGGAGCAGGCCGAGGACTCGGTGGCGGCCTGCTTCGGCATACCCGCCTGGGCTGCCAGCGAGCACGATCTCGTGGCGGCGCTGGAGGCGACACATCGCCTCGAGCAGCGCATGGCGGCGGTCAAGCTGACCCTCGTACGTGAGCTGGACGGTCGCGGCACCGCGACGGCACAGGGCGCGTCCTCGGCCGCTGTGTGGCTGCGGGACCGGTTGCGGCTCGGCGTCGGTCACTGGCGCACCGCTCGCGGGTATTCGCTCGACGCTGGGGTGGCTGCCTGCCACGATGCGGAGCCATGGCGGACGACGGGTTGAGGCATCTTCTCGAGACGTGGGCGGACGTCGATCCGGCGCGGTACCCGTTCGACCCGGTCGAGATGTCGGTGGCTGTCCGGACGTTGGTGCCTCCGCCGCCTCCCCGGGCGACCTCCGGTGACGGTGGACACGCCGGGTGGTCAGAAGACTTCGCCTGGGTCGAGTCCGTCAGCGTGCTCCTGTCCGACCGGTACGGCCCGTGGGCCTACCGCTG
The DNA here is from genome assembly GCF_900091575.1 of Micromonospora saelicesensis. Classification (GTDB taxonomy): domain Bacteria; phylum Actinomycetota; class Actinomycetes; order Mycobacteriales; family Micromonosporaceae; genus Micromonospora; species Micromonospora saelicesensis. The sequence continues at coordinate 747,832 of NZ_FMCR01000003.1, read as the reverse complement.
GCACTGGGGGCCCTGGGAGCGGGAGCATGTGGGCTTCGTGACCGACCACATCCCGGCACCGGCTGACGCGCCGACGTTCGTCGCCGACTCGCTGCTGGCCTGGCGGCGCTGGTTGGAGAGCCTGGCTGAGCGTTTCGACCACCTTCTGCCGTCGGTCGATCCGACGCGGGCCGCCGGTGCGGCGGATGTCGTCGCCGCCTGGGAGGCCGCCGTCGCACAGCTGATGGCGTTCGCCGCCACCCCCGCCGTCGATAACGACGGCTGGCAGGGAAACTGCAGCCGCACCCTGCAGTGGTTCCTCACCGCAGCCGGCATACCGTCGGAAGAAGCGCAGGCTGTGGTCGACCGAGCGCTCGAGCGGTTCGGCTGGTGGGCTCCGCTGACCGCGGTGGAGATCGGCGAGGTCGCCGATCGGGTCGCCCGAGACGCGGTCAGCCCCACTGGGATCGTGCCGGCCGGCCGAATCGACAACTGGCCCGACACGTGGCCGCATGGTTGGCCGTCCTGGCGGGCGACGAACACCGGCTGGGGCGCCGGTCACCCCTCCGACCGGGGGCACTCCGCCTGAAGTCACCTCGCCGGCACCGCGAAGACCCGCACAACTTCGGGGAAGTTGCCGCGTGGACGATGCGTTGAGGCAGCAGCTTCCCCGAAAGTGCGCGGATCTTGCCGGGGCGGCCCTGGGCGCGGCACCGCGTGTGGGGCGGACCGGCGGGCTTGACCGCGCGCGAACGGATCTCGCGCAGTAGGTTGGCGGGGTGACTGGACGGTTCCCGATCGAAGACGTCTCCCCCGTCGTCTCGTGCGGGCGATACCCGGCCAAGGCGGTGGTCGACGAGCCCGTTCCGGTGTCGGCGCGCGCCTACCGGGAGGGGCACGACGCGCTGGGCTGCAACGTGGTGTGGGCTGGTCCGGACGGCGCGAGCCGGCCGTTCACCCGGATGCGCCCCGGCGAGCCCGGCCAGGACCGCTGGCACGCCACCATCACACCGGACGCCGTCGGCTCGTGGACCTTCTCCGTGGAGGCGTTCCAGGACCCGTACCTGACCTGGCAGAACGCGGTGACCAAGAAGATCGCCGCCGGGCAGGGGCCGGAGGACCTGGCCAACGACCTGGCCGAGGGCGCGCGGGTGCTCGCCGCCGCCGGGAGCCTCGTGCCGACCGCCGACCGGCCCCGGGTCGCCGACGCGCTCACCGCGCTGGTCGACACCGACCTGCCGCTGGCGCAGCGGGTCGACCCGGCGCTGGGCCTGGCCGACCTGCTCTGGGAGCACCCGGTCCGGGAGCTGGTCACCGCCGGTGGCACGTACTCGATCTGGGTTGACCGCAAGCGGGCGCTCTACTCGGCCTGGTACGAGTTCTTCCCCCGCTCCGAAGGAGCGGTGGGCGGGCGGTCCGGCACCTTCGCGACCGCCACCGAGCGGCTGCCAGGGGTGGCCGCGATGGGCTTCGACGTGCTCTACCTGCCGCCGATCCACCCGATCGGCCGGGTCAACCGCAAGGGCCCGAACAACGCCCTCACCGCCGGGCCGACCGACGTGGGCTCGCCGTGGGCGATCGGCGCCGCCGAGGGCGGCCACGACACGATCCACCCCGATCTGGGTACGCCGGCGGACTTCCGGGCCTTCATCCAGGCGGCGGCGGCACAGGGCCTGGAAGTGGCGATGGACCTGGCGTTGCAGTGCGCGCCGGACCACCCGTGGGTCACCGAGCACCCGGAGTGGTTCACCACCCGGGCCGACGGCAGCATCGCGTACGCGGAGAACCCGCCGAAGAAGTACCAGGACATCTACCCGGTCAACTTCGACAACGACCCGGAGGGCATCCGGGCCGAGGTGCTGCGGGTGGTGCTGCACTGGGTCGGCGAGGGCATCCGGATCTTCCGGGTGGACAACCCGCACACCAAGCCGTTCGACTTCTGGCACTGGCTGATCGCCGAGGTGAAGGCGGTCGACCCGGATGTGCTGTTCCTGGCCGAGGCGTTCACCCGGCCGGCCATCATGCACGGCCTCGGCAAGATCGGCTTCACCCAGTCGTACACCTATTTCACCTGGCGCACGACGGCGGCCGAGATGCGGGCGTACTGCGAGGAGCTGATCGAGGCGGCCGACTACATGCGGCCGAACTTCTGGCCGAACACCCCGGACATCCTGCACGAGTCGTTGCAGCACGGCGGGCCGCCGATGTTCAAGATCCGGGCGGTGCTGGCCGCGCTGCTCTCCCCCTCCTGGGGCCTGTACGCGGGCTACGAGCTGTTCGAGCACGTGGCCCGACCGGGCGCCGAGGAGTACCTCGACAACGAGAAGTACGAGCTGCGACCACGGGACTGGGCCGGCGCCGAGGCGCAGGGCCGCTCGCTGGCGCCGTTCCTGGCCACCCTCAACCGGGTACGCCACGACAACCCGGCCCTGCACCAGCTCCGCAACCTGCGCTTCCACGAGATCGACAACCCGGCGCTGCTCTGCTGGTCCAAGCACGACCCGGAGACCGGCAACACGGTCATCGTGATCTGCTCCTTCGACCCGCGCGTCGTGCAGTGGGGCAACACCACCCTCGACATGCCGGCGCTCGGCTTCGACTGGCACGAACGGTTCACGGTGCACGACGAGCTGACCGGCACCAGTTACGACTGGGGTCAGCGCAACGCGGTACGGCTCGACCCGTACCTGCAACCCGCGCACGTGTTGACAGTGCGTCGCCCGACCCCGCCGACCCAGCCGCAGCCGGCGGGCGCCGAGCCGGCAAGCCTCACCGTCGCCGACGTGCCGGACGACCTGTCCGGTGGCACCGCACCGACAGCCCCCGTCCCGAAACCTCCTGCGCCGACAGCTCCTGCACCGACGCCTCCTGCTCCGGCGCCTCCTGCGTCGACAGCTGCCGCGTCGACAGCTCCCGTTCCGACTCCGCCCCGCCGGTCGGGCCCGGTCCCGACCCCGCCGCGCCGAGCGGCCACCCGCCCGTCCGCCTCCGTACCGACCGACGCCGCTCCGAAGGACGCCCGATGGACCAGCTGATCTCCGGCGCGACGCACGACCCGCACGCGCTGCTCGGCGCGCACCCCGCCGACTCCTCCACGACGATCCGCACGATGCGCCGGGGCGCCAGCGACGTCGCGCTGCTCGTCGGCGACGAGCGGTACCCGATGAAGCGGGTGCACGACATGGGCGTCTTCGAGGCGCAGGTCGACGGCAGCGTGCTCGACTACCGGGTGGAGGTCGACGGCACCGCCCACGACGACCCGTACCGCTACCCGCCGACCCTCGGCGAGCTGGACCTGCACCTGATCCGCGAGGGCCGGCACGAGCGACTGTGGGAGGCGCTCGGCGCCCGGGTCTTCGACGAGGGCGTGGCGTTCAGCGTCTGGGCACCCAACGCCCGTGGGGTGCGGGTGATCGGCGACTTCACCGGCTGGGGCCCCGACGACGGCTGGCCGATGCGGTCGCTCGGCTCCAGCGGGGTGTGGGAGCTGTTCGTCCCCAACGCCCGGGCCGGGGCCCGCTACAAGTACCGGGTGCTGGGCGCCGACGGGCAGTGGCGGGACAAGGCCGACCCCCTCGCCGCGTACGCCGAGGTGCCGCCGGCCACCGCCTCGGTGGTGCACCACTCGACGTACCAGTGGGACGACGCGGACTGGCTGGCCCGGCGGGCCGAACGGCAGCCGCACCAGGAACCGATGAGCGTCTACGAGGTGCACCTCGGCTCGTGGCGGCCCGGCCTGGGCTACCGCGAACTGGCCGAACAACTCACCGCGTACGTCACCGAGCTGGGCTTCACGCACGTGGAGTTCCTGCCGGTGATGGAGCACCCGTTCGGCGGCTCCTGGGGCTACCAGGTGACCGGCTACTACGCGCCGACCTCCCGGTTCGGCGACCCGGACGAGTTCCGCCACCTCGTCGACCGGCTGCACGCCGCCGGCATCGGCGTACTCCTGGACTGGGTGCCCGCGCACTTTCCCAAGGACGAGTGGGCCCTCGCGCGGTTCGACGGCACCCCGCTCTACGAGCACCCCGACCCGCGGCGCGGCGAGCACCCCGACTGGGGCACGTACGTCTTCGACTTCGGCCGCAACGAGGTGCGCAACTTCCTGGTCGCCAACGCGCTCTACTGGTGCGACCAGTTCCACGTCGACGGGCTGCGGGTCGACGCCGTCGCCTCGATGCTCTACCTGGACTACTCCCGCAACCAGGGCGAGTGGGCCCCGAACAAGTACGGCGGCCGGGAGAACCTGGAGGCCATCGCGCTCATGCAGGAGGTGAACGCGACCGTCTACAAGCACCACGCCGGCGTCGTCATGATCGCCGAGGAGTCGACCGCCTGGCCGGGCGTCACCCGGCCCACCGCCGACGGCGGGCTGGGCTTCGGGTTCAAGTGGAACATGGGCTGGATGCACGACACCCTGCTCTACACCTCGAAGGACCCGATCTACCGCCAGCACCACCACCACCAGCTCACCTTCTCCCTGGCGTACGCCTGGAGCGAGAACTACGTGCTGCCGATCAGCCACGACGAGGTGGTGCACGGCAAGGGCTCACTGGCCGGCAAGATGCCCGGCGACACCTGGCAGCGGTTGGCGAACGTCCGGGCACTGCTGGCGTACATGTGGGCGCACCCCGGCAAGCAACTGCTCTTCATGGGCTCCGAACTGGCCGACGACCGGGAGTGGAGCGAGGAGCGCGGCCTCGACTGGTACCTGCTGCACGACCCGGCCCGCGCCGGTGTGCAACGACTCGTCGGTGACCTCAACCGGGTCTACCGGGACACCCCGGCGCTCTGGGCACAGGACACCGAGCCGGCCGGGTTCCGCTGGATCGCCGGCGACGACGTCGCCAACAACACCGTGTCATTCGTCCGGATCGCCCCGGACGGCTCGACGCTGGTGTGCGTGGCGAACTTCTCCGCCCAGCCGCTGCACGACTACCGGATCGGCCTGCCGGCCGGCGGCACCTGGCAGGAGGTGCTCAACACCGACGCGCACCACTACGGCGGGTCGGGGGTGGGCAACCTTGGCGAGGTACGGGCCGAGAACGTGCCCTGGCACGGAATGGTCGCCTCGGCGGCCCTCCAGGTCCCGCCGCTCGGTGCCGTCTGGCTTCGCCAGGGCTGACCATGCCGCCGTAGACACCGGCCGAACGCCGGCTGCTCGACCCTGCACTCTCCATCGTGGAGAGAGACGTGAAGGCAGAGGTCGGCGGCGTCGGAGGGCTACGCCTGGTCACCAGCAGAGGCGAAGTCGTCGTGGCTCTACTTGATGGCCGGTATCACGGTTCGGCGACGCCGGACCGAAGGTCACCCCCGGCGGGCGTTTGCCTGCTCCTCAAAGGACACGGACCAACGAGGGTACGAGTAACGCGAAGACCGACCAGCCACCCACCAACCACAGCAGGTGGCGACGCCAGGTAACTGCGCTCTCCGGGTCGTCCTTGCCGGCGCCGAGGGCGACACGCTTCCCATAACTGTCGATCTTCTTGACCGCTCGATGGGCCCCCGGATAGCCCATCAGGCGGCCGACGACGGAGGGCTGAAACGCGTAGCAGTGGACATCCTCGGCGCCTCTGACCCTGACAACGAGACCGCGCTCCGCGACCACCTGCTGGACGCGACTCCACGGTATCGCGGTCGACAGTCCCGGGTTGACCACCAGAAGGGCGGCCGGAGTCACCTTCACGTAGGAGAACATGGCGGCGACCGTGACGAGGTGACAGAGGCCGACGAAGAACCCGGCGACCAGCACCAACTCACCCCAACCGTTCGCCGGATTCCTACTGAACATCACCATCATGAAGCCGAACACGGCCCACAGGATCAGACCGCCGAACCAGGTACCCCAGTTCCTCATCGGCATCAACGTCGGGCGACCTCCGCTCATGATCTTGCGCTCGCTGGACGGCCGCCACGGAAGCGGCAGTACCGGGGTGCCCCGAGGAGCGCCCGGGTCAGGTAGACGAGGGCGCCCAGGCCGCTGAGGACGGCAACTATCCACCCCACCTTGCCGATGAGCAGTACGCCCATCTCGAGCCACGAATTGGTCGGTCTGCCGTACGAGCAGTCGGTGAACCCTTTCCTGTCACGGCACCCCTCGCGCAGCACGAGCGACCGACCTTGGTCCTCGGGGGTGACGACCGAGCGCTCAATCCGGGTCTTCCGGACAGCGCCGCCGCTTCCGGTCACGGCGGCATCGCACTCCCACCAGTAACCGAAGCCTTGCTTGCTGATCGGGCCGAGCTGCTGGCAGGTGCCGACGACCACGCGCACCGAGCGCTCTCCTGGCCCCTTGTAGACGGCCCCGGTACCGGGGAAGTGGTTGATCGCGGTCATGAATCCGAGAAAGACCACCGCCCCGCCCAGAGCCAGCAGGACGGCGACCCCGACAGAACGCAGGCGGTAGGCGGTAGGCCCCAAGGTCTGCCAGAGTCGCAGCTCGCGGTCCCGGATCGCAGGGTCCATGGGCTCATCTCCCTCGTCGAGACGCGCAACGACGGCCCGGCCGCTCGTACACGGTGACATGCTCGCCCTGCATGCGAGCGGTCTGGTCCACGTCCCCCTCGTTCAGCGCCACGCGCCGCCGTCACCGACGTCGGCCGCACCCGAACCAGCCCCGGTGATCCGAATGGCCTGCCTGATCTGCCGAACTGTCTCGTCCCGATAGGGGACGGCGTCGCGCACCTGCCAGACGAAGCCCGGGCCCGTGGGGAGGATGGCGCAGAAGGAGACGGTGTCGCCGTACCGGGAACTGATCGTCAACCGCGCGCCGGACGCGGGTTCGGCGGCCCTCACGTCCGGAAGGCTCATGGACTTGGCGCGAACCCAGGTCTCTGCCGGGTTGTGGATTTTCCAGATCCGAGCTGGCGCGAAGAGCAGGCGCCTGGTGGTGAGGACGAGGAGGGCCCCGTAGGCGCTGAACACCGTTCCACCAATGGGAAAGTATCCCCGTTGGGTGAACAGGATCCGTTCGTCAGGCGCCAACTGTGGCTGCGCGTATCGCACCATCCACCCCCGGTCCCGCCCGCCTGCTCGGGCGGGTCGGATGGGACCGTAGCGCAGCACGGCAACTCTCGGCCGGCCGCTGCCGTTCCCCCGAAGCGTCGAGACGCTCCGGGGGAACCAGACGCGGGCTCAGAGCCGGGTGATCCGGACGGCGTCGGCTACCACGTACCCCTGGGTGCTGGTCCAGCGGCTGACCCCGACGACCTGGCGCGTCCCAGCGGCGAAGTCGTAGGTGCCCAGCACCCGCCACTGCCCGCCGCCGCTGCGCTGGTCGACGGAGACCGTCACGGTCCCGTTCGCGGTGGCCACCAGGTGCGGCGTGGCGCTGTTGTAGCCGGGGTCGGCCGGGTACCAGACCTCGACCCGGTACGAGCCGGCGGCGGGCAGCGTCGCGCTGAACCAGGCCGGGTCACTGACCGCCTGCGGCTCGGCGAACCGGTAGTTCGTGCCGTACCGCGCGGTGAGGTACGACGAGGTGCCCCAGGTGGCGGCGGCGGTGAAGCCACCAGTGGTGGTGTTGTCCACGATCACGCTGAACGTGCCGCCGGTGCCGGTGACCACCCGCGCGTTGCTGGCCGGGCTCTCGTGGTGCAGCCGGTCCAGGGCGGTCACCAGGTACCGGTAGGTCGAGCCGGCGGCGGCGGTGGCGTCGGTGAACGTCCCGGTGCTGCCCGAGGCACGCACCGTGCCGAGCAGGTTGCGGGCATCGGCCAGGTCGCAGGGGTCGACCGAGCCGTCGCCGGGCAGTCGGTACACGGCGTACGAGGCCGTGCTGCCGGCGGCGCCACGCTGCCAGTTCACTGTCACGCCGCCGCTGCCGCGTACCGCCGAGGTGAGATTCGGCGCGGCGGGCGCGGCACCGCCGACCCCGGCCGGTGCCAGGGCGGGCCGGCGGTAGTGGTCGGTCGTAACCCGGGAGACGGCACCGATGCGGTCGGCGCGTACGTCCTTGGCGCTGAAGTGGATGTCGCCGAGGATCCGGGGGTAGGCGCGGTTGAGGGTCAGGTGGTCGGTGAGCTCGGCCGGGTCCTGCCAGGCGGCATCCTGCCCGGAGGCCCCGGCGCGGTAGGTTGCCTGCCCGACGAGCAGTTGCACGGTGGTGCCGGTGACGGTCTCCGACCACCAGCGGACCAATTCCGCGTAGTCGGCCGCGGGGTGGCCGATCTGCCAGTAGATCTGCGGGGCGATGTAGTCGATCCAACCCTGCTTCACCCAACGTCGGGTGTCGGCGTAGATCGCGTCGTACGACTGGAGGCCGGTGGTGCGCGAGCCGAGCGGGTCGGTGCCGGCGTTGCGCCAGATGCCGAACGGGCTCACGCCGAGCTTCACCCACGGCTTCGCCGCCCGGATCTTGGCACTCATCTCCTGCACCAGCAGGTTGACGTTGTTGCGCCGCCAGTCGGTGATGGTGCTGAAGCCGGCGCCGTACTGGGCGTAGGTGGTCTGGTCGGGGAAGCCCCCACCGCTGCCCGGGTACGGGTAGAAGTAGTCGTCCCAGTGCACCGCGTCGATGTCGTAGCGGTTGACGGCGTCCATCATGGCGGTCTGCACGAAGGCGCGGACGGCGGGGATGCCGGGGTTGTAGTAGAGCTGGCCGTTGTAGGCGACGGCCCAGCCCGGGTTCTTGCGGGCCGGGTGGCTGGCGGCCAGCTTGGTGAGGTCGGTGTGGGTCGCGACCCGGTACGGATTGAACCAGGCGTGGAACTCCAGGTTGCGGGCGTGCGCCTCGGCCACCATGAAGGCCATCGGGTCGTAGCCGGGATTGCCTCCCTGGGTTCCGGTGAGCCACTGCGACCACGGCTCGTACGTCGACGGCCAGAACGCGTCGGCGGCGGGGCGGATCTGCACGACAACGGCGTTCATCCGACGCTGCTTGGCCAGGTCGAGCCAACCTCGGTACTCCGCCTGTTGGGCGGCGGCGGTGAGCCCGGTGCGGCTGGGCCAGTCGATGTTGGCCACGCTGGCGATCCACATGCCCCGGAACTGCCGTTTCGGGGTGGCCGGATCTGTCACGCAGGCTGCCTGGGCGGCCACCGGCACGGTGTCCGGCAGGGAGGCGGGGGCTGCTGCGCCGAGCGTCAGCGCCGCTACCAGCGCCAGCCCGGAAAAATATCGATAGCAGTCTCTGGACATGAAGGGATTTTCAACGTTGCCTGACCGTTGTGCAAGTAACCTTCGCGGTGGCGACGTCGGACGGTCAGACCAGGCCGGCGTCGCGCAGCAGCTGCCACAGGCCGGCGCCGTCCGGGGCGGACAGCCACTTCTGCCCCACCGGCCCCGACGACGGGCGGCCGGCTGGGGCGGGCAGGGTGCCGGCCAGCACCGACTGGGTCGGGGAGAGCCGGCGGATCGCCACCCCGGCGACGTTCTCCGGGTGGGCGGCGGCGAACTCCCGGTAGATCTCCTGGTCGTGCTGCCCGTCGTCGCCGACGAGCAGCCAGCGCACCTCGGGGAACTCCTGGGCCAGCCGCGCGAGGGTGACCCGCTTGTGTTCCATGCCGCTGCGGAACCAGCGGTCGGCGGTCGGCCCCCAGTCGGTGAGCAGCAGCGGCCCGGCCGGGTAGAGGTGCCGGGACAGGAAGCGGGTCAGCGTGGGCGCCACGTTCCAGGCCCCGGTGGAGAGGTAGAAGACCGGTGCGCCGGGGTGCGCGGTGACCAGCCGCTCGTAGAGCACGGCCATGCCGGGCACCGCGTTGCGGGCGTGCTCGTCGAGCACGAACGTGTTCCATGCGGCGAGCAGCGGCCGGGGCAGCGCGGTCACCATCACCGTGTCGTCGATGTCGGAGATGATGCCGAACTTGACCTCCGGGTCGAGGATGCGCACCGGGGCGTCGACCGGCTCGGCGTCCGGGACACTGAGCCGGACCGTGCCCCAACCGGGCGGCAGGTCCGCCTCGACCAGTGTGTCGACGAAGCCGCTGCGGTCGGCCCGCGTCTCGTGCCGCACCCCGCCGGCCTCGATGGTCACCGTGACGTGCTTGTTCGGCAGCGTCGTGAAGCTGCGCCAGCCGCGGACCTTGTCCAGCCGACCCCGCTGGCGGGTGTCCGGACGGCCCAGCAGCACCCGACACATCACCCGCACCCAACCCGGCGCGCCGTAACCGGTGTACGCGACGATGTTGACCCGCCAGCCGGTGCGCCGCAGCCGGCGCTCGACGAGCTGGTGCACGGCGTCCTCGATCCGCGCAGCCCGGTGCAGGTTCGGAACGGCCAGTTGGCCGGCGGGAGTGGGTGGCACGCGCCAACCCTGCCACACGTCGACAGCCACGGCCACGCGAGCCGACCCCGGCGGCGCCGCTGCGGCCCGGCCACCGTGGGGGCGATCCAGCCCCACCCCGGCTGCGCCGATCCACCTCGGCGACCCGGCCGAACGTGAAACACTCCGGTCGGGACGACGACGGGGGCGCTGGTCGTGTCGCATCCAGAGCAGCACCGTGGGCGATGGCGCCCGCGACTCGATCGGCCGGCGCTCGTCGCGCTGCTGTTCGGGCTCGCCGGTGTCGTCTACCGGCTGGTCCTGACGCTGTTCACGGTGCCGGTGTCGAACAGCGACGAGGCGACCTTCGGCCTTGCCGCGCTGCACATCGGGCAGGGTCGGGAACGCCCGGTCTTCCTCTACGGCCAGCACTACATGGGGATGTTGGAGTCGTACCTGGCCGCTCCCCTGGTGGCGGTGGTCGGGCCGAGCTGGCCGGTGCTGCGCCTGCCGATGCTCGCGCTGTACGCGATCTTCCTCTACCTGATCCACCGCTTGACCCGCCGGCTCGGCACCCCGTGGTTCGCCGCCTTCGTGGTGGGTCTGCTCGCGCTCGGACCGGAGCGGGTGGTGCGCGACCAGCTCACCGTCGTCGGTGGGCGGCCGGAGGTGAAGCCGGCGGTGCTGCTGATGCTCCTGATCACCGTGGGGTTGGCGGCCGGCACGGTCCACCGCCGACGGCTCGCGATCGGCCTGTTCGGGTTGCTCGTCGGACTGGCCGTCTGGTCGGACTGGCTGATCCTGCCGTACCTCGCGGTGGCCGGGTTGGCCCTGGTCTGGGCGGTACGGCGGGAACTGCTCGGCTGGTCCGGTCTGCTGCTGGTGGCGGGGGTGGTCGTCGGCGTGGCCCCGATGATCGTCGACAACCTGCGGGCCGGGCCCGGTGAGGACTCGCTGTCGGTGTTCCGGGCGGTCAGCACCAAGGCCGGGCCGCAGCCGCCGTGGTCCGACCGGGTCCGGGGCGGCCTGCTGGAGGGGGTGCCACTGGCGCACGGGCTCTGCCCGGTGGACGGCTGCGGACGCTGGCAACAGTGGTTCGGCGTGCTGTACCCGGTGCTGCTGCTGGCCGGCGCGGCACTCGCGGTGCTCGCGTACCGTCGCGCCGCCGGGGCGCCGCGTGGGGAGCGGGTCGGACGCGGGGCCGGAGGGCTACGCGCGGAGCGGGTCGGGCCGGTCGTGCAGCTCGCGCTGATCGCCGGCGCGGCGTTGACCCTGCTGTCGTACGTGCGCAGTCCGCTCGCCGCGACCAGCCCGCTGGACAACGCCCGCTACCTGTCGGTGCTGCAACTGTCGCTGCCGGCGGTGCTCTGGCCGCTCTGGGTGGCGGCGCTGACCGCCTGGCGGGGCACCAGCAGCGTGCTGGGGCGGTTCACCGGCGCGCTGTCCGCCGCCGTGCTGGCCGCGCTGACCGTGACCACCCTGGTGATCACGGTGCTGTTCGCGGCCACCGGCACCGCGGCGTCACGGACCGAGGAGCGCCAGGCCCGGGAGTTGGCCGCCGCGCTGCGCGCCGACGGACCCCACGAGGTGTACGGGGACTACTGGACCTGCAACCGATTGATCTTCAACACGGATGAGTCGGTGGTCTGCGGGGTGCTCAACGGCAACCTGTCGCCGGGGCAGAACCGCTACCGGCCGTACTGGCGGCAGGTGGGGCGGGCCGAGCGGCCGGGCTACGTGGTGGAGGTCGACTCGCCGATGGACCGGCGGTTGCGCCGATTGCTCGCCGACCGGGCCGACGCCGCGCTGGTGCGGGAGGTCGGAGGCTATCGCGTGTACCACCCCGACACCCCGGTGCGGCCCTGGCGGTAGGGGCTGGTCGTACGCTGGCCGGGCCGGCGCGTGGGGCGCCGCCGTTCCGCCCGTCGAGGAGACCCATGCTCATCCTGTTGCCGCCCTCGGAGGGGAAGGCCGACGCCGGCACCGGACGGCGCTGGGCCCCGGACCGGCTGTCGCTGCCCGAGCTGAATCCGGCCCGCGAGCGGGTGCTGGACGGCCTGGTGGCGCTGAGCGCCGGGCCGGACGAGGAGGCCGCGCGGGCGGCGCTCGGTCTCAGCGAGGGCCAGCGGGGCGAGCTGCGGCGCAACGCCCGACTGCGGGAGGCAGCCACCGCGCCGGCCGAGCGGCTCTACACCGGGGTGCTCTACGAGGCGTTGGACCTGGCCTCGTTGCCGGCCACGGCGCAACGGGCGGCCCGCCGGTCGATCCTGATCAGCTCCGGGTTGTGGGGCGCGGTCCGACTGGCTGACCGGATCCCGCCGTACCGCTGCCCGATCGGCGCCCGCCTGCCCGACGTGGGGGCGCTGTCGACGTACTGGCGCAGGGAGCTGACCTCGGCGCTGGACGGCGCCGCCGGGCGCGGCCCGGTGCTGGACCTGCGCTCCGGCGCGTACGCCGCCACCTGGACGCCGCGCGGTGAGCTGGCCGAGCGCACGGTCACCGTGCGGGTTCTGCACGAGCGGGAGGTCGACGGGGTGCCGGTCCGCTCGGTGGTCAGCCACTTCAACAAGGCGACCAAGGGACGTCTGGTCCGGGACCTGCTCGTCGCCGGCGCCCGGCCGCGCACCGCTGCGGAACTGGTGGGCACCCTGCGGGAGTTGAAGCACACAGTGCTGGAGCACGACACCGCCGCGGGCCGGGTGCGCCAGGTGGATCTGGTGGTCACCGACCTGTAGCGGCACCCCAGCCGCAAGATTTGCTCAAGGCTGGGCCGGACCGGTTCCGTAACGGCGTGCCAGGGGCCACGGTAAGGCAACCCAGACTCCGACAAGGGAGCCTCCGTTGACCCACGAACCCGCCCTGCTCGACCGGCCCCACACCCCGACCACCCCATCCCCGCTGGGCTGGCTGACACTGGGCGACGCGTTCGAGGCTGCCTGCCTGCTGCGTTGCACGCCGCCACCGACCGCCGCCCGGCCCAGCGCGGTCCGGGCCGAGCACACCGCCGGCGTGGAGTTCAACCGGGAGGACGCCGCGCAGCGGATGCGGCAACTGCTCAACCGGCTGGACATCCCGGTCACCCACGAGGTGGCCGTCGGCGGCCTGCGCCGCCGCTACGAGCTGCACCGGCTGTGGGTGCCCCGGGAGCACCAGGGCGCGTACACCCGGATGTTGGACGCGGGCTGGTGGCAGGGGCGACGCGAGCTGCTCGGCGGGCCGCTGCCCGGCGCCTCACCGGCCCGCCGACGGTTGGTGACCCGCCTGGCGGAGGCAGCCTGGCGCTCGGCGTTGCTGGCCGCCGGGCGGCACGTCCGCCGGCACATCCTCGGTGTCCGGCTCACCGACCGGGAGCTGGCCGCGGTGCTGATCCGGGGCGCGGCCGTGCTCGACGTGCCGGCCCGGCTCCGCCCCGGCACCGGTTGCTTCCTGGTCAGCGTGGCCGACGGCCCGGACCGGCAGCGGATCCTGCGCAGTGCGGCGTTGGAGCCGGCGCGCGGCCCGATGGCGGAACCCGGGACGGCGACGGCGCGCGGGGTGACCCCGGCGTCGGCGCGGGGCGCGGGCGTGGCGCCGGCGGGTCGCGCGGCCTGCTGATCGGGTTCCGACCGTCCGGCAGGTCGCCAACCCCGGGCTTGCGCGCACCCGCCCGACGGCGCACAGTGCACCGCGTGAGTCGTACCTCGTCCCGCCGCGCCGGCCTGGCCACCCTGTCGACGGTGCTGCTGATCGCGAACCTGGCCGTCGCCAGCTGCCGGGACGCCCCGACCGAGCCGACGTCGATCCGGATCGCCACCGGTAGCCCCACCGCTGTCTACTACGCGTTCGGGCAGTCCCTGGCGGCCATCCTCAACCGGGAACTCCCCGACGTACGGGCCAGCGTGGTGATCACCGCCGCCTCGGCGGAGAACGTCCAGCTCGTCGGCTCCGGCGGGGCCGAGCTGGGCTTCACCCAGGCCGACGTGCTGCCCACCAGCACGGCGGGAAGCCCCACCGTCGACGCCGTCGCCCGGGTGTACGACGACCAACTGCACCTGGTCACCACGAGCGGCGGCCCGGTCCGCACTGTCGCCGACCTGCGCGGCCGGCGAGTCTCCGTCGGCGCCGCCGGCTCAGGCACCGAGATCACCGCGACCCGGCTGCTGGAGGTGGCCCGCCTCGGTGGCGACGAGGTGCGCCGGGAACGGCTCGGACTGGACGATTCGGTGGCGGCGCTGCGCTCCGGACGGATCGACGCGTTCTTCTTCTCCGGTGGATTGCCGGTCCGGGGCATCGAGGAGTTGGCCGACGCCAGCGCCATCCGGATCGTCGACCTCAGCGAGTGGACCGAGCCGCTGCGCTCACGCTACGGCCAGGTCTACGTCTCCCGGGACATCCCCCGCTCGGTGTACGGGGTGGACGCGGTGACCACCGTGGCCGACCCGAACTACCTGATCGTCCGGGCCGACCTGCCGGAGCCGTTGGTCCGTGAGGTGACCCGGCTGCTGATGGACCGCCGGGCCGAGCTGGCCGCCGCCCATCCGGCGGCGGGACGGATGAGCCCTCGCTCGGCGATCGTCACCGCCCCGCTGTCACTGCACCCCGGCGCCGCGTCCTGGTACCGCGCCACGAAACCGTGACGGCCGGGCCTCACCGCGCCGGGGAGGGTCGCAGGTCGGCGGCCGGTTCCTCCTCCGCCGGCTCCACCGCAAGGGTCGGCGTCGGGAACCACAGGGCGGCGATCAGCCCCCGCGACTCCCCCGGGCGCATGGTGAGCCGCCCGTCCGAGGCGTCCACCAGCACGGCGGCGATGGTCAGACCGAGCCCCGCGCCGTCCACGTTCTGCGCGTCCGGGGCCCGCCAGAACCGCTCGGTCGCCTGGCCGAGCTGACTCTCGGTCATGCCGGGGCCGGAGTCGCGAACCTCCAGCGCCACCCCGCCGTCGCGGCGGGCCACCGTCACCGTCACCGACCCGCCCGCACCGCTGAACTTCACCGCGTTGTCGATGAGCGCGTCCAGCGCCTGGTCGACGGCGGTCGGCACGGTCTGGGCGTACGCCGGGGCGTCGGTGGTGGCCAGCCGCAACGCGACCGACCGGTGCCGGGCCAGCGGCGCCCACGCGGCCACCCGGGAGGCGGCCACCGCGGCGGCGTCCACGGTGACGCGTTCGTTCTCCTCCCGTTCGGCCCGGGCGAGGGTGAGCAGCGCGTCGAGCACCAGCGCGAGCCGGTCGGTCTCCTCCAGGGCCAGCCGGTGCTCGGACCGACCGTCGGGGTCGGTGAGGCTGGGCCCCAACTCCTCCACCCTCAGCCGCAGCGCGGTGAGCGGGTTACGCAGTTGGTGGCTGGCGTGCGCGACGAAGGCACGCTGCCGGTCCATCACGTCGGAGACCACGTCGGCCATGTGGTTGAAACTGGCCGCGAGGCGGCGCAGCTCCGGCGGTCCCAGCCGGTGCTGCACCCGGGCCCCCCGGTCGCCCTCGGCGATCTCGTGGGTGACCGCGTCCAGTTCGGTGACCGGGCGCAGCACCCAACCGGCCAGCCCGAACGCGGTGAGCACGCAGGCCAGCACGGCGAGCAGACCGGCCAGGGCGAGCAGCAGCCACCACGCGACAACGGCTCGGCGGATCGGGCCGGCCGGGGTCACGATCACCACCGCTCCGAGCACCTCACCTCCGTCGTTGATCGGTACCGCCACGACCACGGGGTCGGTCGTCCAGGGCCAGACCGACTCGGGGGCGCTGGTCTGCTGCCCGGACAGCGCGACGTCCAGCACCGTCGCGGTCCCCGGGCTGGCCTGCCACCTCGGCGACGAGACCGGGATGTTCCGGTCCCGGTCGACGATCGCGGCGCTGATCGCGTACAGGTCGTCGTAGCTGGTCAGCTCCGACTCGATCGGGCCGGGCCCGCCGTCGCGCAACGCCGGGCCGGCCAGCGACGCGAATCGGGTGGCGTCGGCGAGCCGGTCTGCGCGGACCCGTTCGGTCTCGCGGCTGGCCATGGTGGCGGCCAGTGGGGTCTCCAACGCGATGAGGACGAGGACCATCAGCAGCAGATAGCTGATCACCAGGCGACGGCGCACGTCAGCTCCTCACGCGTCGCGCAGCCGGTAGCCGACGCCGCGTACGGTCTCCACCAGGCGGGCGTCGCCGAGCTTGCCGCGCAGCGACCCGACGTGCACCTCGACGGTGTGCCGGTCGGCCCAGGTGGTGCCCCAGGCGTCGAGCAGGATCCGATCGCGGGGCACCGCCACCCCGGGCTGGCGGGCCAGCGAGAGCAGCACGTCGAACTCCTTGCGGGTCAACGTGACGGCACGGCCGTCTACGGTCACCGTCCGGGCGGCCACGTCGATGCGGACCGGCCCGGCCTCGATGAGGTGCCGCTCGGGCGCGGCGTTCGCGGCGCGGCGCAACACCGCCTCGATCCGGGCCTGCAACTCCACCATCGAGAACGGCTTGACCACGTAGTCGTCAGCGCCCAGGCGCAGACCCAGCACCCGGTCACGTTCCTCACCCCGGGCGGTCACCGCGATGATGCCGAGCTGACTGCTGCGCCGACGCAGTTCCCGGCACAGGTCCGTGCCGTCCCCGTCGGGCAGGGTCAGGTCGAGCAGCACCAGGTCACAGGGTGCGGCGGAGAGCGCGGCGGCGACGGTGGCGGCGTGCTCGACCTCGTACCCCCGGCGGGTGAGGGCGGAGGACAGCGCAGCGGCCACCCGGCGGTCGTCCTCCACCAGCAGGATCCGCACCCGTGCCCCCGTCCCTCGCAGCGCTGTTCTGCGAATGGTGGCAGAAGTGCGCGCGGACCGGGAGGCCGCCCACCCGCGCTGGGCGGGCTACCGGCCGTTACAGGCCGAAGGTGTCGTCGGCGACGGCGTCCCGGACGCCGTCGGTGAACCCGCGGAAGCCCGGGTCCTCGTGGCTGGCCGGCACGCTGGTGACGCTGACCCCGCTGGCCTGGGTGACCGCGTCGACCAGGGCCGGGTAGTCGATTTCGGCATCCTGGAAGGCGTCGTCGTCCGCCTCGGCCAGGTTGATCACGTGCTGCACGTCGTCGGACGACGTGTCCGGATCGTCGGCCCACTCGCCGCCGGCCTGGTAGCACTCGTCGTACAGCGCGCGCTGGCTGTCGGTCCAGTCGTCGTCGTAGCTCTGCATCGCCCATCCCTCCGCGGCCCTTGACCTGAGCATGCCCGGCGGGAGGCGACGGGCGCGGCGGTACCGGCGAAAACCGGGCGGGCGCGCCGGCCACGGCCCCGTACGCTGCGGTGGTGATCTACAAACTGCTGTCGAGCGCCGAATGGGACGACGCCCTCGCCGCCGGTGCCTTCACCGGCTCCGCGGTGGACCGGCAGGACGGTTTCATCCATCTCTCCGGCGCCGACCAGGTGGTCGAGACGGCGCGGCGGTACTTCACCGGGGCGACCGGGTTGACAGTGCTCAGCGTCGAGGAGGACCGACTGGGCGACGCGCTGCGGTGGGAGCCGTCGCGCGGCGGGCAGCTCTTCCCGCACGTGTACGGCCCGCTGCCGGTCGCGGCGGTGGTGGCGGCGCGGGCGTTGCCGGCGGACCTTCCGGCCGCCGACGCGGTGGCCGCCCTGCTGGGCTGACCCGGCGACCGCCCTGCTGGGTTGTGGCCGCCCTGCTGGGCTGACACGGACGCGCCCGACCCGACAGTGTCGGGCCGGGCGCGATGCCGTGGTGACGGGGCTCAGTGGCAGAGCCGGTCGATCTCCTGCTGGAACCGGTCCATCGGGTTCGCCTCGGCGGGGCCGAGCAGGTAGGTCTTCAGCTCCCGGCGGGCCTCGGTCATCGGGTCGTCACCGGCTCGGGTGACCGACACGATCTTCTCCAGTTCGCCGCAGTCCTTGGAGAGCAGGTACGCGGCCCGCGCCGTCGGGTACTCGCGGCGGAAGTCGTCCTCGGACAGGCCGGCCGGGTTGGCCACCACGTACGGCCGCTGGCTCTGCACGAAGTCGGACACCACACTGGAGACGTCGCTGATCAGCAGGTCGGTCTGGTTGAAGCAGTCGAACAACGCCGGCGTGCGGCCGGTGACCACCAGGTGCGCGGTGCCGTCCAGCGAGGACGCGTCCGGGTTGCCGCCGGCCGCGCGGATCGCCGTGACGACCCGGTCGTGCACGACCTTCGCCGCCCTGGACCGCGAGCCGGTGAGCGGGTGCGGCTTGTAGATCAGGCGGACCCGGGGATTCGTGGCGAGCAGCCCCTTGACGATCCGCTCACCCATCAGCACCAGCGAGGTGTGGTACGGGTCGTCGTCGAGCCAACCCTCCCAGGTTGGCGCGTAGAGCACCGTGAACGGCCGGTCCACCGACTCGGCGCCGAAGGTGTGCACGCCGGCGAGCTGCGGCCGGCCGATCTCGACGATGTCCGAGTCGAGCACCCCCACGCCGGCCCGCGCGTAGCGCTCCCGGCCGGCCAGGCCGGCGACCCAGACCTCGTCGTACACCTTGCTGTAGGGGTTGACGCTGGCCTGCTTGTCGCTGTCGCCGTGCCCGACGAAGACGTGCTTCGTGCCCGGCTCGCGGAGCATGTGGATGTTCGCGCCGACGTTCGCGGAGTAGAGCGCCGCGCGGATGCCGCCGAGGTCGAGGTTCATGAAGTCCACCCCGGCCGGCACGCAGATCACCGGCAGCCGGGTGTCGGCCAGTTCCAGGAACGCCTCGCGGCTGCGCATCAGCACCACCGCGCGCTGCTGGAGCGCCTCGGTCGGGGCGAGCCACATGTTCGCCTGGTAGACGTCCTTCGCCGGGCCGGCGAAGTAGAGCGCCACCTCCGGCCGGTAGTTGTCCAGCCAACGCTGGACCGCCGGTAGCAGCGGACCCTGCCCCGCGCCCCGACCCCGCAGCCAGGTCAGCGCGATGATGGCGCCCACCAGACCGGTCGCCACGACCGCCACCGCGCCGGCCACGAAGAACGGCGTCGGATCGTGCTGCACCGCGGCGGCCACGCCGGCCGGCACCAGCAGCAGGTTGAGCAGGGGCATCCGGTCACCCGCTACCGCCGCGGCCCAGACGGGCGGCTGGGGGGCGCTGGACAGTGGACCCAGCTCGATGTTGCGCACCATGGCGGAGAGCGGGTTACGACGCTCGATCATGGTGGAGAGCGCACCGGCGAAGACCGACACGACCCACACCGCCGCCGGCAGAACGAGCAGCAGGGTCAGCTCGCCGCCGTTGAGCCGCACCTCGGCGACGACCAGCAGCACGGCGGCCAGGTCGCGGGTCAGCTGTCGGTACGACCAGTGCAGGCCCACCTTCTCCAACAGCAACTGCGACGGAGGTGACCAGCGGGCGACGGCGAACTCGCCGATGATGGCGGCCAGCCCGGCGACGGCGAACAGGCCGACCCAACCGAATACGCCACCGACGAGCATGACCAGGTAGGCCAGTACCAGTAGCGCACTCTGGGCGGCCACCCCGAGGCGTCCTGTCAACGTGCCGAACAACGAATTTCGCTCCCTACTAGATCGGTTACGGGCAGGGCCTGAATTCGTCACGGCATTACCCGACGAGGGCAGACTGAGGCGTCGCCCCGTTCGCCGCCCATCACCTTGAGTGACTGCTGCGGAACTGGACAGCTGTCGACAGCTGGCAGCCTCAACCCATGTCTGAACTCCCGCATCACAGCCCGCACGGCGACGACCGAATCCCCTACGTGCCGCTCGCGCACCTATGACCTTAACGCGAGGGGACATCGGGATGCCGCTCAGGTATCAATGCCCTTTCCGGTGGGAAACTCGGTAGCCATCCGTCCAGCGCGCTCCGTCACGCGTCGTGGACGAGGGTGGATTCCAGGCCTCATCCGCGACGGAAACAGGTCATCGCTCCCGGCCGCCCGCGGGTGGCGAACTGCTGGAAACCCAACTGCGGAGCCAGGTCCCGGGCCACCTGGTTGCCCGAATAGACACAGATGGTGGTGACATCGAGCCGCTCGATCGCCCCGGCCAGCTCAGATACCGGCGCGAGCTCGGGCTTGCCGTTGGCGAGCGCAACCAACTTCAGCCGGTCCTGGGCGAACGGCGAGTCGATGCCATAGTCAGGCAGGTAGCGGTCGTTGGGGCTGACCACCCGCATCCTGCTGGTCACCATCGGGGCGGTGTGCATGAGGGTGGACGGAGCCAGCACCACGCCGTCGGGCCGGTCGAGCCGGGTCATCCAGAAGACGATCGACTTACGCTGCTGGGGCAGCTTCCAGACCGGCTGTTCGTGCACCGTCACATAGCTCTTCGACGACCACATGGGCGTGCCGAAGAGGGCGAAGCAAGCGACCAGTGCCGCCGCGATGGCGACGCTCCCGAACACCCGCAGGCGCGGCAGGTCGACGGTGCAGAGGATGCCGATCACCGCCGGGAGGGCGAACATCCACGGCATCCGCCAGAGCACGACGCCGATACCGGTCAGGCTGTTGAGCGCATCGAGGACGCCGGGGAAGAGCAGCACACTCATCGCCAGCGTGCTGCCCGCGACGAGCAGTTGGGGCGTCCGCCGACGAGCGATCAGGGGACCGAGCCACAGGGCCAGGCCACCGATCACGCCGAGCACACCGAACAGGACGGTCCGCCGGTAGGTGGCCTCGGCGTCGTAGAAGGCCGCGGCGGCGTTCTCGGTGATGGGGCCGGCGTTGAGCCGCGACCAGATCGTCGCGCCGATCGGATAGACCAGCGCGGCAGCCCCGGCCAGGATCGCGTCCCGCCACCGGCCGACCAGCATCATCGCGAAGACCGCGCCGCCGACCAGCAGCGGCAGGACGATGGCGGAGGTGGTGGAGAGGCCGGTGGCCACGATGGAGAGCGCTGCGATGAGTATCAGCCCGCGACGGGACCGCGAGTCGAACCACTCGGTCAGGTACACCCACATCAGCGGCACGACCGCCGCCACGAACATGGTCTTGCCCTGGTGCAGTCTGGTCAGGTGGAAGGTGCCGAGGGCGGCGTCATCACCGGCGACCAGGTAGAGGTAGGTCACAGCGACGGTGAAGGCGAGCGCGGCACGGCGCGGCGCCCAGCGCTGCACCAGCCGCCACAGGGCCAGCACCGCGACGACGGACATGACCGGCGTCACGATGTACCACGTGGCGGAGGCGGCGTGCAGGCCGAAGACGTGGGCAAAGGCGCCGTAGAAGACCTCGATCGAGGGCACTGGCGGCTGAGAGTTCATCGCAGGCGCGACACCGTCGGTGAACAGGAAGTCCCGCAGTGGCACCTCGTCGCGTTCCGCCACCCAGACCGACTTACCGAGGAAGAAGGCGTCGTCGACGGAGTTGCGGGCGAAGAAGAGTCCCGAGATCGCGGCCAGGACGGCAACGATCAGGGCGTACGCCGACGAGAGCGGGGTGGCGGCGGCGGCTGGGGCGGAGCCGGCCGGGGTGGCGAGCCAGCGACGCCGGACGAGGAACATGGCCCCCGCCGCGGCGAGAGCGCCGAAGCCACCCGGGATCCACCACGGGATTCCTTCCCCGACGCCGTCCTCGACGGTGGTCAGCCCCGCCGTGACTGCGGCGATCGTGCCCGCACCGAGCACCAGGGCGAGCAGAGGGCGCGGATACGCCGGGGCGGCGCCCTCGACGGCCTCCTGATGAACACGACCAGCGGCGGAGGACGCACGACCCCGGCGGCGCCACAGCCAAACCCCGAGGCCTACCAGGCAGCCACCGATCCAGATCAGGAACGTCGCCGACGGCGCCAGGCCGAACACGAAGGCCAGGTGGTAGAGAACCGTCCAGAGCGCGAACGCCACCACGGCGCCATCGGTGATCAGCACCGGGGCGGCCGCGACCAACGCGCGGACCCGGGCCGCCGGGGCCCGGCCGGTGTCGTCGGAGGGCTGGGGAGCCTGGTCGGACCTCGGTGCTGGGTCCGAACCGGTGGGCGCGACGGCGATGCTGTCGACGTTGGCCACGGGTGTCCTTCTCATCTGGGGAGCAGGCGGGCTTCGGCACGGTGACGGCCGGGTGTCAATGGGGCAGCGTAGCGGAGACCGGTAGCTGAACCATTTTCCGTGTGGTGGGGTGTCGCGGGCGTGGTCAGCCGGAGACCGGGGCTGCCCGGGGACGGGGCAGCACGCTGTCGGCACCGAGCCCGGCCGCCACGGATTCGACCAGATTGTCGAGGTAGCCGTCGGTGAGTGGGAGACGGGCGATGGCGAGCCGCCAGTAGAGCGGCCCCACGATGAGGTCGACGGCGGCGTCCAGCTCCGTGTCGGCGGGCAGTTCGCCACGCTGCACGGCCCGGGTGACCAGGTGACCGCCGATCTCCTGCTGCCGGGCGTGCAGCACCTGACGCAGGGTCGCGTCGATGCTGGGGTTGCGGGCGGCCTCGGCCAGCAGGTCCGGGATGATCTGCGACGCCAGTGGGTGCCGCAGCGCGTGCGCCACCGCCTGGAAGAGCAGCGCGAGGTCACCGCGCAGCGTGCCGGTGTCCAGTGCGGGGAGCTTGCCGTGTGCCGCAGCGGCGACGACCTCCAGCACCAGCTCAAGCTTCGAGCTCCACCGTCGGTAGATCGCCGTCTTGCTGACGCCGGCCCGCCGGGCCACCGCCTCGATGGAGAGCCGGCCGTAGCCGACCGCGGCGAGCTCCTGCATCAGCGCCCGGCGGATCGCCGTGGTGATCTCGTCGCGCAGCACCGCCGCGCCGGCCGGCGCCCGCCTCTTTTCGGTGGTCATCGAGGGCTCTTATCGCAGGTCACGCCGGATAGCGTAGCGCAACGACGGTACGGTTGCGTCCCGACGTGTTTCGGACTACTGTCCTCGCAGCGACGAGGCGGCGCCCCGCGCAAATTTCCCACTAGGATTCGATCGTCGCGAGCAACCCCCGTCTGCACGAAAGATCGGAGCGCCATTTCCATGGCCACCACCGCGCTGGTCGACCCCGACACGGGCCTGACCCAGGCGCAGCTGGCCGCTCGGCACGGGCTACGGGTCGCCGGTGAGCGACCCAGCCTCGTCGAGTACAGCCGCCGACTCTGGGCCTACCGGCACTTCATCGCCGCGTACGCCAACGCCAAGCTCGTCGCCTCGTACAGCAACGCCAAGCTGGGTCAGCTCTGGCAGGTGCTCACCCCGCTCACCAACGCGGCGGTCTACTACCTGATCTTCGGGGTGGTGCTCGCACAGAACAGCATCCCGAACTTCATCGCCTACCTGACCACCGGGTTGTTCATCTTCAACTTCACCCAGAGCGCGGTCCTGGCCGGCACCCAGTCGATCAGCAGCAACCTGGGGCTGATCCGGGCGCTGCACTTCCCCCGGGCCAGCCTGCCGCTGTCCACCACGATCACCCAGTTCCAGCAACTGCTGGCCTCGATGGTGGTGCTGGTCGGCATCGTGCTGGTCACCGGCGAGCCGCTCACCTGGGAGTGGTTGCTGCTGGTGCCGGCGCTGCTGCTGCAGGCGGTGTTCAACGCCGGCGTGGTGCTGCTGGTGGCCCGACTGGGCGCCAAGTCGAGCGACCTGAAGCAGGTCATGCCGTTCATCATGCGGACCTGGATGTACGGCTCCGGCGTCCTCTACAGCGTCAGCCTCTTCGACCGACTGCCCGGCTGGGCGACGACACTGGTGCAGTACAACCCGCTGCTGGTCTACATCGAGCTGGCGCGGTACGCGCTGCTCGAGGAGGCGCCGCTGCTCAACGAGTCGCTGACCCAGCTCTGGCTGGTCGGCGCCGGTTGGGCGCTGGTCGCCGGCATCGGCGGTTTCATCTACTTCTGGCGCGGCGAACAGGAGTACGGCCGTGGTTGAGCACTTCGACGCCCCCACCGAGGCGAGCGCGACGATGACCCGAACCCAGGAGCGCATCCCGACCGTGGTCGTGGACGACGCGCACATCATCTACCGGGTGCACCAGGGCGCGGCCGGCGGCACCACACCGGTGGCCGCCCTGCGCCGGCTGGTCAAGCGCACCCATGCGCCGAACGTCCGGGAGGTGCACGCGGTCAAGGGCATCTCGTTCACCGCGTACCGGGGCGAGGCGATCGGGCTGATCGGCAGCAACGGCTCCGGCAAGTCCACCATCCTGCGGGCCATCGCCGGTCTGCTGCCGGTGAACCGGGGCGCCATCCACACCCAGGGGCAACCGTCGCTGCTGGGCGTCAACGCCGCCCTGCTCAACGACCTCTCCGGGGAACGCAACGTCGTCCTCGGGTGCCTGGCCATGGGCATGCACCCCGATGACGTGGCCAGGCAGGCCGCGGGGATCATCGACTTCTCCGGGATCAACGAGCGGGGTGACTTCGCCAGCCTGCCGATGCGGACGTACTCGTCGGGCATGGCGGCCCGGCTGCGGTTCTCCATCGCCGCCGCCAAGAAGCACGACGTGCTGCTCATCGACGAGGCGCTCGCCACCGGCGACAAGGGCTTCCGCAAGCGCAGCGAGCAGCGGGTGCGGGAGCTGCGGGAGGGCGCGGGGACGGTGTTCCTGGTCAGCCACCAGCTCTCCTCCGTACGGGACACCTGCGAACGGACGATCTGGCTGGAATCGGGCGTCATCCGGATGGATGGGCCCACCGACGAGGTCATCCGGGCGTACGAGGCGTACGCGAACAGCAAGTAGAGTTCCGGCGAACGTCCGGCATCGACATGCACCTGAGGACCGCGTCGCCCGCGTTGGGGCGACGCGGTCCGCGCGTTAAGGTTCATTCCGTCGCCGCTCGGGCGGAAACTTCCGTTAACGCATCCCTGAGAGTGAGGATCCGGCAATGACGCAGGACCAGACCCCTGGCCCGGACGCCGAAGCGGAGACCCCGACGCCGTGGCGGCCCGCACGGACAGTGGCGGTGGTTCTGGCCGGCGGCACCGGGACCCGCCTGGGCCTCGGCATCCCGAAGCAGCTGCTGAAGATCGCCGGTAAGCCGATCATCGAGCACACCCTGGCGGTCTTCGAGGCGGCACCGGAGATCGACGAGATCATCGTGCTGATGGCCACCGGCCACGTCGAGGACGCCCGGCAGATCGTCGAGAAGGCCGGCCTGCGCAAGGTCACCAAGGTGATCGAGGGCGGCGACACCCGCAACGCCACCACCCGGATCGCGCTGGACGCGGTCGGCCCGGAAGACTGCAACATCCTCTTCCACGACGCGGTACGCCCGCTGCTCAGCGGCCGGATCGTGCGCGAGTGCGTCAACGCGCTCTGGAGCTACGACGCCGTGGACGTGGCCATCCCCTCCGCGGACACGATCATCCAGGTCGACGACAACGACTGCATCACCGACATCCCGGTGCGCTCCCGGCTGCGCCGTGGTCAGACCCCGCAGGCGTTCCGCTCCCCCACGATCCGGGCGGCGTACCAGATCGCCGAGGACGACCCGGACTTCGCCGCCACCGACGACTGTGGCGTGGTGCTGCGCTACCTTCCCGGCACCCCGATCAAGGTGATCGACGGTTCGGACGAGAACATCAAGGTCACCCACCCGGTCGACGTGCACCTGGCGGACAAGCTCTTCCAGCTCGCCGCCGCGCAGGCGCCCCGACTGACCGACCACCGCAGCTACAGCGAGGAGCTGACCGGCCGGACCATCGTGGTGTTCGGCGGCAGCTACGGCATCGGCCACGAGTTGACCGAGCTGGCCCGGCGCTACGGCGCCCAGGTCTTCCCGTTCAGCCGTTCCAGCACGGGCACCCACGTGGAGCGGGCCGAGGACGTCAAGGCCGCGCTGACGACCGCCTTCGAGGCCACCGGCCGGATCGACCACGTGGTGGTCACCGCCGGCATCCTGGAGAAGGGCGCCCTCGCCGAGATGGACGAGGAGACCATGGACCGGCTGCTCCAGGTCAACTTCGTCGGCCCGGTGACCATCGCCCGCCAGGCCCTCCCGTACCTCCAGCAGACCAAGGGCCAGTTGCTGCTCTACACCTCCAGCTCCTACACCCGGGGCCGGGCCCGCTACGCGCTCTACTCGGCCACCAAGGCCGCGCTGGTCAATCTCACCCAGGCGCTCGCCGACGAGTGGGCCGACGTCGGTGTCCGCGTCAACTGCATCAACCCGGAGCGCACCGCCACCCCGATGCGGACGCGGGCCTTCGGCGAGGAGCCGGAGCACACCCTGCTCGCCGCGGAGGCCGTCGCCCAGTCCTCGCTGGACGTGCTGATCTCCGACCTGACCGGCCAGGTGATCGACGTACGCCGGGCACCCGGCGACGGGCCGACGCCGAGCGTGCCGGTGCAGTCCGGGTCGGGTCGGGTCGAGACGCCGGCCGGCGCGACGTCCGCGAACTGACGCCGACGGCTGCGGAACCACGAACGGAGCGACATGCGCGGCGACCTGGTCCGAAAGCTGGCCGCCCGGTGCCTGACCACCGGGTTGGCCGTGCTGGCCTTTGTCGTGCTGGCGCTGACCGGCGCCACCGGCTGGGGGCTGGCGTTGGCCGTCGCCGCGCTGGCCGCCTCGGCCGCCGAGCAGCGGATCCGGCCCGGCGCCGACCTGGTGGCGGAGACCGTGTTGATCGCCGCGGCGATCCTGGTCGGTTACTCCCGGCGGCTGGACGACGGGCTCAACCTCGCGTTGGTCGCCACCGGGCTGGTCCTGCTGGGGCTGGTGCTGCTGGTGGGGCCGCTGCGCACCGCCGGCGGTCTGGAGATCCGGGCGGCCAACCTGCCGGTACGCGCCTGGACCCCGCTGATCGCCGACCGGCTCGGCACGGCCCTGCTCGGGCTGCTCGTCGTCCTGGCGCTCACCGCCGCGCTCGCCCTGCCGGCCGGTGTGGCGCTGGCCGCCAGCCTGCTGGTCGGCGCGGGCGCCGGTGCGGTCGCGCTGGACCTGGCCCGGCGGCGTTTCCGGCCGCGGGCCGGTGGCGGGGCGGTGGCCGCCGCGCTGCGCCGGCACCAGCCGGAGTTCCTGCTCTACTTCTCCGCGCCTCCCGGCTCGGAATACCAGGTCACCATGTGGCTGCCGTACCTGGAACGGATCGGCCGGCCGTTCCTGGTCGTGTTGCGTGAGCCGGAGTTCCTGACCTCGATCGCGGCGGCCACCGACGCGCCGGTGGTCTACTGCCCCACCCTGGGGGCGATGGACGAGGCGTTGGTGCCGAGCCTGCGGGCGGCGTTCTACGTCAACCACGGTGCGAAGAACAGCCACTGTGTCCGCTTCACCCAGCTCACCCACATCCAGCTGCACCACGGCGACAGCGACAAGGCGCCGAGCGCCAACCCGGTGTCGGGGATCTTCGACCGGATCTTCGTGGCCGGGCAGGCAGCGATCGACCGGTACGCCCGCGCCGGAGTGCAGATCCCGGCGGACAAGTTCGTGGTGGTGGGTCGCCCACAGGTCGAGTCGATCGAGGTTCGCCCGGAGCCCGCGCGAGGGTTGGCGCACCCGACGGTGCTCTACACGCCGACCTGGACCGGGCACCACGCCGACGCCGACTACTGCTCGCTGCCGGTGGCCGAAAGCCTGCTGCGCCGACTGTTGGAGCGCGGCGCGACGGTGATCCTGCGGGCCCACCCGTACACCACGCAGAACCCGGCATCGGCCCGCCAACTGGGCCGCCTGACCGAGCTGCTCGTCGCCGACCGTGCCCGCACCGGCCGCCGGCACGTGGTCGGGGCGGCGGCTCGGGAGCTGAGCCTGACCGAGTGCGTCAACTCCGCCGACGCGCTGGTCTCCGATGTGTCCGGCGTGATCTCGGACTTCCTCTACTCCGGCAAGCCGTACGCGGTCACCGACATGGGCGACCAGGGCGACCGGTTCGTGGAGCGGTTCCCGCTGGCCGGGTCGGGTTACGTGCTGCGCCGGGACATGTCCAACGTGGACGAGGTGCTGACCGCCCTGCTGGACACCGACCCGCTGGCCGAGGCCCGCTGGGCCACCCGCCGCCGCTACCTGGGTGACTTCCCGGCCGAGGCGTACGCCGAGGCGTTCCTGTCCGCCGCCCGCCGGGAGCTGGCACCGGCTGAGACCCTGACCGCGTCCACACCGGCGTAGGGCCTGTTTCATAAGGGCGGTCGAGCCGAGGCCGGCCGCCCTGACCGCTCAGCGGTACGGGTCGAGCAGCGCCAGCACCGCCGCCGGGTCCTCCACGTGCGCGTTGTGCCCGAGACCGGGCAGCGTGGTGACCGGTACGCCGTACTCCTTGAGCTGTTCGTCGGTGACCATCGGATCGTTCTCCCCGCGCGCCAGCACCACCGGCACGTCGGTCGCCGCCAGAAGCGCGGCCAGGTCGGGCTCGCCGACGGCGAAGGCGGTCGGGTCCATGGCGAGGCGCCACCGGCCGTCGGCCTGGCGCAGCCCGGCGTCCACCACCGGGTGGTCGGGCGAGACCAGGCCGGCCAGACCGGAGACCCGCAGGTAGCGGCGAGCCGCCTCGGTGCGGCTGGCGAACCAGCTCACCGGGCGGGCGGCGACCTCGGCGGCGCGGGTCAGCTCAGCGGGTGACCAGAGTGCCTTGATGCCCAGCCCGACCACCGCGTCCACCGGCGTTCCGGCGTCGCGGGCGGCCAGCGCCAGGCCGACCACCCCACCCAGCGAGTGTCCGAGCACGACCAGCCGGTCGTCGGGGGCGAGGGCCTGCGCGATCTGCTGGGCGAAGCCCGCGAAGGAGTACGCCGGCAGCGGCGACGCCCAGCCGTGGCCGGCGAGGTCCGGTGCCAGCCACCGCCCGGGCCAGTGCTGCTCGAGGTACGGGGCCCAGGGCAACCACACGTCCCCGGTCGCTCCCATGCCGTGCAGCAGCAGCAGGACCGGCCTGCGGCCGGCGTGACCACCCGTCTTCTCCACCACGGCCGCAGTCTCCCACGGTTCACGGCCGGGTACGAGAGCCGTCGATGACGGACCGCGCGGACAGACGCCGCGGGCGCCGGCCCCTTGTGGGGGACGGCGCCCGCAGCGGTCAGCGTGCCCGGGTCAGGCGGAGTAGCCTCGGCTGGTGATCCAGTTGGCCAGGTCGATCGTGGTGATCCAGTACGACGGGTCGGCCGGGTTCGCCGAGTCGGCGATCCGCACGGTGCGACCGTTGTCCTTGTAGCCCACGACGGCGATGTAGTGCCCGCCGCCGTAGGAGTGCCAGCCGCCGTCGGTGTCGGTGGCGTCCCCGACGACGTTGGCCACCACGCCCCGGCCGTCGGTGATGGCCTTCACCACGTCGGCCTGGAGGCGGTCCATCTGTGCCGGGCTGGGAGCGCCGGGGAACATCCGGGTCCGGTACGGGGAGCCCTTCACCTCGGCGTTGAGCACCCGGGTGGTGTCCTCGGCCGAGTTGGTGCCCATCTCGGTGGTGCCCAGCTCGGCGCCGAGCTCCTCCTGGGTGCGGTCGATGCCGGCGGCGCTGAGCGCGTTCCGGGTGGCCGCCGGGCCGCAGTTGTAGTAGGTGTTCTGCGCCTCGTAGTCGTAGTCGAGCACCTTGGTCGCGGGCGGCTTCGGCCGCTCCGGCTTCCGGGTCAGGTCGGGGTTGCTGCTGGCCTTGGCGGCGGGCGACGCGGCGCTGGTGGCCGGGGCGGCCGTGGTCGGCGCGGCGCTGGCCGAGGGGGACGTGTCCCGAGCCTCGCCGCGGGAGGCGGCGACGTCGCTGCGCATCTCGGCGACCGTTGTCGCGGTGCGCTGGCCGGCCGGGGCGTCGTCGGCAGTGGTGAGCAGGGCGCCGGTGGTGGTGGCGATCGCGAGGGCCGCGGCGGAGGCGGCGACGATCTGGTACGGACGCTCGGTGGCGAGGCGGCGGAGCTGACGCTGCAGGGTGTGCTTCACGGGGTCCTCCACGGATCGGGGGGAGAGCGGCACACCGGGGCCGGACCGGCATCCGGGCAGGCGCCAGCGCGCGGACCGTGGTCCGCGGATGGTGAACCGCTCAGGGGAACGCCCGGCGCGGCCGGGCGGGGAAGGCGATGACCCGGGGGGTCAGCTCACCGTGACTGGACGAATGAGCGGGTGCACCGCCGCGCCGTGGAGGCGAGGGAACAACCGAGGGGTGGAAAGGTGCTGCACGAGGATGGGACTCCTTCCGACACCGCCTACCGGGTTAGCTGACGGATTCGGGCGGGAAGACGCCCTACCGCGGGCCGTGGCTCGCGGATTCACCCCGGACTTACTGGTGGGTCCCCGGTTCGTTGATCACGATTAAGCGGGTCGATGCGGCGTCGCGTCTTGCGATCGGTTACCGCACCGGACGGGACGACACTACTGGCGTCTCAACCCCCTGCCAAGCCAGGTTCACCTGCGTAAACCCCAATTGGCGCGACAATTTCTGCGCGTATTGGCGATGATGTGACTCGATGGGACAACCGGTTACGGCGACGCCTGTGGGCGACAACCGGACAGGCCGCAAAAAACGCGGCCACAATCGCGGGAACAATCACGCCGATCGTGCCGGACGTCCCATTTCGCGATTAGGTGACCGGCCTCACATCACGGATTGGGCTCAACCCACCCGGGCCGGGCGCCACCGTGCCACGACGGCGGGACGCAGCGCCCCGGCCACCGTGCGGCGCGCGGGGACCACTGTCGGGCGGAGCCGGGCCGCCGCCGCGTACGCCTCCTCGGCGAGGGCACGAGCCGACTCGGCGGCCAACTCCGCGTCGCGCCAGGCGGCCCGCTCACGGTCGGCGGCCACCTGGTAGTCGGCCAGCCGCGCATCCCGGACCACCCGGCTGATCAGCACCTCCTGCTCGACCGGGTGTCGCCGGGGATCCCAGCCGCGCCGGTGCCCGAACACGTCGCCGAGCTGCGCCATGGTCAGGTCGCCCCGCCAGTACGCCGCCATCGCCGCCCGGTGCAGATAGCGTTCCCGGGCGGCGTACTCGGCGGGGGTGTGCGGGGTCTGCGGGGTGGGCAACGCCCCGGCGCCGGCGAAGCGACGCGCGGCGGTGTCCGCCTCGTCGTACCGGATCCTGGCCTGCTCCAGCTGCTCCTGAGCAGTCAGCCAGGCGGCACGCCACCGCTTGGCGGTGGTGGCCGCACCGGCCGCGGCGACGGCCACCTCCTCGGCGTAGCGGCGCAGGTCGACGGCCTCGGCGGCGGCCAGCTCCCGAGGAGTGGGCCCGGCCGGGAGCGGGTCGTCAGTGGGCCGGTCCCGTTCGGGGCGGGCGGCCAGCACGGCGAGCAGGCCCAGGGTCAGCAGGAACAGCGTCGACCAGATGGCGGCGGCCTGCGGCACCTCGGTCACGAACTGGTAGAAGACGACGGTCTCCATGGTCGGCACCTCGGGGAGAGAGCAGTGCGATGGGGAGCCGCGCGACCAGCGGGCCACGGCGGGCCACGGGTCGGCGGGTCAGGGAGCGGGTGGGTCGACGGGGCGCGGTGTCGGGACGGTCGTCCCGGTGGCTCAGCGACCGGGTGGGGCCCGGGAAGCCCGATCGCCCGCTGCGTCGACGAGGGACAGCCGGTCGGATTCGGCCGCGCGGACCGGCAGCACGCCGGCCGCGATGGTGCCCTGATCGCCGGGGAGCGCCACCAGCGTGTCGACCGACCATGTCGGGACCGGCTCCTCGGCGGCCTCCGGCGGTATCGCCGGGCCCGGGCGGGCCGCACTGTGTGCCTCGCAGTGCCGGTAGCAGGCCGCCAGCGACCCGACGGCGACCGAGGCCGGCATCGCGCTCGACGTCGGCACCGGGCCGGGTGTTGGCGTGGCGGCCGTGGCCGGGCCTGCGCCGAGCGCCAGGGCCGCGACGACGGCGAGGCTGGTCAGCACCCGAGTCGCCCAGCGCGCCACCCACCACAGCGGACAGGTGAACGCGACCGGAAGCACGTCCCCACGCTACCGTCGCACCGACCCGGGCGCACCGACCACGGGCGTGTCGGATCACGCCGCGCCGACCCCGTTGACCAGGGTGGACGTTGTCAGCGCAGGTCGACGTACGTTGATCGACCGCCGACCCGACCGACCTCGTCGGCAGGTCCGTCGACCTCGCCGCGGGCGCTGCTCGCGGGGTCCGGTGCGTCGTCGTCGCCGGCCGCGCGTTGTCGGGGGACGGGCGCCGGACGGGCCGCGCGGCGCGGCGCGAGCCTGCGCATCATCGGGGTTTCGACGAAGCGGTGCAGCAGCCCGGCGAGGATCAGGTTCGCCGCCAGGAAGCCGAGCACCACGGCCGGGCCACGCCAACCCGCGAAGCCGATCCCCCAGGTTCCGCTCCAGCGCAGCACGCTCGTCATCACCAGCACGTGCACCAGGTAGAAGGCGAACGAGACCTCACCGAGCCAGACCACCGGCCGGGACCGCCACGGCGAGCGCCGACCCCGCACGTCCGCGTCCGCAGCCGCCGTGATCACCAACAGGTACGCGACCGCGAGCAGCGTGGTCCACAGCTCGGCGCGGATCCACTGCGCGGCCGCCACCCAGGTGACCAGGAAGATCCCGCTGGCCACTGTCAGTCCGGGACCGCGCCAGAGCCCCCGGCGCATCAACTCGGCCGCCACCGCGCCCAACCAGAACTCCAGCGACCGCACCGGCGGGAAGATCTGGGTGAACCACCAGCGGCTCACCTCCGGCACCAACTCCTGCGCCGGCCAGAGCGCGAGGATCAGCAGCGGCAGCGCGACGATCAGCGCCCAGAGCAGCTTCGGCCGGGCCCGGCGCAGCAGTGGCAGCGCCAGCGGCAGACAGAGGTAGAAGAAGAACTCGCAGGACAGCGACCAGCTGACGGTGTTGATGCTGTAGAACCAGCCCGGCCGGGGGTCCCACGCCTGCAACAGCAGCAGGTTCTCCAACGCGGCCGCTGGCAGGACCGGGTCGGCGAACCACCAGGCGACCGCCAGCGTCGCCGCGAACAACACCAGGTGGTTCGGGTAGATCTTGGCGATCCGTCGCCGCCAGAAGGTGAGCCGGGAGTCCCCCTCACGGGCCGACCAGACGAGCACGAACCCGCTGAGGATGAAGAAGAACTGCACCCCGGAGAGGCCGAGGGTGAACAGCGCGTCGATGACGGCCTTGTAGTCCGGCTCGGCGATGATCCGCATGGTGCCGGCGTGAAAGCCGAAGACCAGCAGCGCGGCGATCCAACGCAGCCCGGTCAACGAGGGCAGCCGGGGCGGGGCGGGTGCTGGCCGGGCGGTCGACGTCGCGGCGACGCTCGTCATGCCGGGATCCCGGCGCTCGGCAGGGTCACCAGCACGGTCGTAGCCTCCTCGTCGTGGCGTCGGACGACGCGACGGCGACGCCCACGACGACCCGGCAGGGCCGCACCGAGGCACCCTACCGGGTCACTCCCGGGTGAACCGGACGCATCCCACCCGCCCCACGAGCCCGCGATCCCTGGGCCGGAAACCGCCCATCGGCCGGCGTTAACCTTCCGCTGGGCGGGAGTTCAGAGAGTCCACCATCGGCGGCAACGTCAGGTTCCGGGGCCGGCCACCCGGGTCGTCGAAGGTGGCGGACGTGGTCAATGAGCCGACGCACGCACCGCTGCTGAGCATCGTCGTGCCCGTGTACGGCGTCGAGGCGTACCTGTACCAGTGCCTCGAGTCGATCCGGGCCGACATCCCGGCGGGCGAGTCGGACGCGGTCGAGCTGATCGCCGTCGACGACGCCTCCCCGGACGGCTGCGGCGACATGCTCCGCTCGTACGCGGTCAGCCGCGACGGCGTGCGCGTCGTGCACCTGAGCAGCAACGTGGGTCTGGGGCTGGCCCGCAACGCCGGACTCGACGTGGCCACCGGCCGGTACGTCTGGTTCGTCGACAGCGACGACTGGTTGCCACCGGGCACGATCGCGGCGGTGCTGGACCGGCTGCGCCAGCACCAGCCCGACGTTCTGATGCTCGACCACCTGCGCATGCACGAGGACGGTCGGCGGGAGGTCGACGCGAGCAGCCCGCTGCTGCGCGGGATCACCGGCGTGACCCGGTTGGCCGACCAGCCGCAGCTGCTGCGGGTGCAGCACACCGCTTGGAACAAGGTGGTCCGCCGGGACTTCATGGACGAGCTGGAGCTGCGGTTCTTCCCCGGCTGGTACGAGGACATCCCGTTCAGCCATCCTCTGCTGATCGGGGCCGAGAAGATCTCCGTGCTGGACCGGGTCTGCTACCTGTACCGCCAGGGCCGCCAGGGCGCGATCACCTCCACCCGCAGCGGCCGGCACTTCGACGCCTTCGCCCAGTACGAGCGGCTGATGGACTGGGTCGCCCGGAAGCACCCGGACGAGCGGTTGCAGGCCGAGCTGTTCGAGCTGATGATCAGCCACTACCTGGTGGTGGTGGGCAACGACGGCCGGCTGCACCCACACCTGCGGCGCGACTTCTTCCACCGGGCCGCCGCGCACTACCGTCGCTACCTGCCCACCGGCGGCTACCCGCTGCCCCCGGGCGTGACCGGGCTCAAGCACCGCCTCATCGGGCGGGGTGACTGGGTGGCGTACTCGGCGCTGCGCCAGGCCCACCGGGTCGCTGGTCGCCTGCGTCGACCCGGCCCGGCGGTCGGCGCCGACGGCGGTTCGCTCGCCGCCGACGAGGACCCGGGGCGAGGGGCGAGCGCCGGGCCGAAGCACGACGGTGGGCTCGCGCCGGAGCGGCGCGACGCGCTGGCCGTCGGCCGGCTGCCGTGATCGACCCCACCGCGGAGCACGCCGGGAGCCGGGGCGGCTCCCGGCGCCCTGATTTCCCAGGTCGTCCGCCCGCCGGGTGGACGATGACAGCACCACCGCACCCCGGTGCGGACGTACCTGAGCAGAGGTCGGAATGACGGCGACAATCAAGATCGGACCGCACGCGGTCGGTGCCGGGGAGCGACCGTTCGTGGTCGCCGAGATGTCCGGCAACCACAACGGCGATCTGAACCGGGCGCTGGCCATCGTCGACGCGGTGGCCGCGAGCGGGGCGCACGCGCTCAAGCTCCAGACGTACCGGCCGGACACCATCACCATCGACGTCGACACCCCGGCGTTCCGAATCTCCAGCGGGCACGAGCTGTGGGGCGGGGAGAACCTGTACCGCCTCTACGAACGCGCGCACACCCCGTACGAGTGGCACGCCCCGATCTTCGAGCGGGCCCGCGAGCGGGGCCTGACGGTCTTCTCGTCGCCGTTCGACGCGACAGCCGTGGAGCTGCTGGAGTCGCTGGACGCGCCCGCGTACAAGATCGCCTCGTCGGAGCTGGTCGACCTGCCGCTGATCCGACTGGTGGCCAGCACCGGCAAGCCGATGGTGATCTCCACCGGAATGGCGACGGTCGCCGAGATCGACGCCGCCGTACGCACCGCCCGGGCCGGCGGCGCGGCGGGCATCGTCCTGCTGGCCTGCACCGCGTCCTACCCGGCGCCGCCGGCCGACAGCAACCTGCGCCGGTTGCCCGTGCTGGCCGGCGCGTTCGACGTGCCGGTCGGGCTCTCCGACCACACCCCCGGCATCGGGGTGGCCCTCGCCTCGGTGGCGCTCGGCGCCTGCTTCATCGAGAAGCACGTGACGCTGGACCGGGCCGACGGCGGCGTGGACTCGGACTTCTCCCTGAACCCGGCGGAACTGACGGCCCTGGTCGCCGAGTCCGGCCGCGCGTACGAGGCGCTGGGCGGCACCGCGATCGGACCGACCCCCGCGGAGCGGGAGGGGCTACGGTTCCGCCGGTCGCTCTTCGTGGTCGAGGACGTCCGGGCCGGCGATCCGGTGACCGTGCACAACGTCCGCTCGATCCGGCCGGCCGGCGGGCTGGCGCCCGTGGAGATCGACCGGGTCCTGGGCCGCACCTTCACCACCGACGTCCCGCGCGGCACCCCCCTGAGCTGGAACCAGATCTAACCCCCACCCCGCCGCGCGATCTTGCAGTTACTGTCCCGGCGAAAGGCGTGTAAGCCGCGATTCGGCGTCAGAAAGTGCAAGATCGCGGGGTGGGAGGGTCGGGGCGAAGCCGACGGTGACCACCAGGTCGTCCACCCAGAGGGTCCGCCAGATCGCCGACCCGTCGGCCGGCGTACCCAGACCATGACGCCGCCACCAGGATGCCACCGACACATCGGCCAACTTGCACCAGCATTCGGCCCGGGTCCACCGAGCCCAGAAGTCCGCAGTGCCGAACCGACGAGCCAGCGCCGGGGGCACCGGGGCGTCGGCGCGCTCCGCGTCGACGGCCACCCGCCAGCCGGGCGCCGGTGGGCCGTACCAGCCGACGCACCGTCCATCGTCGAGGTGACTGCGGGTCACCGCGTCGGCCATCGCGGCCCGCGACCCGATGCGCAGATGCTGTTCGGCGGCGACGAGCAGCCCCGGCACCGGACGCGGCACGGCCGCCCCGCCGTGCCGTGCTGGTCGCACCGGCAGGGGAACCGGCCGCAGGTCAGATGGCGGCGGCACCGTCCACCACGATGACCTGGCCGTTGATGTTGGTGTGCTCCCGCAGCAGCATCCGCACGACCGGGGTGACCTCCACCGGCTCGGTCAGGTGACCGGTTGGGGTGCGGCGCACGATCTGGTCGAGCTGGGTCGGACCGAGCACGGCGGACATCTCCGAGGCGAAGAACCCGGGCGCGACCGAGTTGACCAGCATCCGGCCGCCCAGTTCGCGGGCGAGCGAGCGGGTGGCGGCGTCCATGCCGCCCTTGGTGGCCGAGTACGCGACGAGGCCGGGGAAACCGCGCTGCCCGCAGATCGAGGTGATGTTGACGATCCGCCCGCGCAGCCCCTTGGCGAGCATCCGGCGGATAACCAGCCGGGTCAGCTGCAGCGGGGCCGTCAGGTTCGTCTCGATGATCCGGGCGATGTCGTCGGCGGCGGTGTGGGCGTGCAGGGAGTCCTGCCCCATGGCGGCGTTGTTGACGATGCCGTCGATCGGGCCGAGGCGTTGCTCCACCTCGCGGACGAAGCTCTGCGCGGCGCGCAGGTCGGTGACGTCCACCGAGCCGACGTGCACCCGGTCGGGGTGCTCGGCGGCGAGCTTCTCCAACTCCGAGGTGATGGTGCGGGCGAACGCGGCCACGCGTACGCCCGCGTCGAGCAGGTCGGTGACGATGGCCAGGCCCAGGCCACGGGAACCGCCGGAGACGAGAACCACGGAGCTGGGCGGGACGAGCTGGGTGTCGGCTGGCTCAGACATCGCTCTTCAGGGTCTCCTTGACGGGAATGTCGGTCAGGACGCGAATGCGGCGCGGCACCGCGTGCTCGGGGAGCCGGTCGGCGCACCAGCGGACCAGCGCCGCCTCGTCCGGCACACCGGTGTCAGCGCCGGACGGGTCGGCAGCGGCGAGGACCACCTCGGCGACCACCATCCGCCCGAGCACCGGGGCGCGGCGGCCGGTCACCCGGGCCCAGGCCACCGCCGGATGACCGGTGAGTACGCCGCGGACCACACCGGCGGAGACCTTGCTGCCACCGACGTTGATCTCGTCGGAGTCCAGTCGGCCGGTGATCAGCACCCGGCCGTCGAGCACCTGCACCCGGTCCCCGGTGCGGATCGGGCCGGCGAGGCCGGCCCCGTGGTACGGGGAGGTGACCACCAACTCGTCGTCGCGGACCGAGAGCGTCGGTCGACCCGGGGTCTCCCGGTCCAGCCAGTCGACCGGGAACCCGGCCCGCCCGTCGTGCACCACAATGGACGCACCCGCCTCGGAGGACGCGTAGATCCAGGAGATCCGGGCCGTCGGAAAGACCTCCCGCAGCTGGTCCAGGATCGCCTGGTCCACCGGCTCCCCGCCGAGGGTGATCTGGCGCAGCGGCACCCGGGCCAGCGCCTCGGCGTCGCGGTAGAGGGTGCGACGCCAGAAGGTCGGGGTGCCGGAGGCCGCGTCCACCCGGTGGGTGGCCGCGACAGTGGGCCAGTCGTCCAACTCGTCGGGCTCGACCACCACCAGGTGCTGGCCGGGCTGGGTCAGCGACAGGGTGACGACCTGCCACCAGGCGTACGTGCCGGGGGCGTACGGGCAGAGCCAGGTCCGCTCAGGCTGGTCGCCCCGCACCGTGGTCAGCGTGTCGAGGGTGTGCCCGACCCGCTTCGGACGCCCGGTGGAGCCCGAGGTCAGCAGCCAGAGCC
This sequence comes from Micromonospora saelicesensis, assembly GCF_900091575.1. Lineage (GTDB taxonomy): Bacteria > Actinomycetota > Actinomycetes > Mycobacteriales > Micromonosporaceae > Micromonospora > Micromonospora saelicesensis. The sequence goes on along the minus strand of NZ_FMCR01000003.1, from coordinate 709,791 downwards.
GGCCCGGCTCGGCGGCTCGCGGCCGGGCCGGTGCGCTCGGGTGCACGCCGTCGTCGTCGAGGACGCCGACGGTGAACCCGGCCGTCAGCAGTTCGGTGCGCATCACCGCGTCGACCCGACTCGCGGTGCTGAGCAGCAGCTCGGTGCCGTGCACGGCGTGCTGCCGCGCCGCAGTGAGCGCGTGCACGGCCGAGCGGGCGAGCACCGCCGCCGGGTCGGGCAGGGTGGGCGTCGGCAGCGAACGCCAGGTCAGCGGGGCGCCACCGACGACGAGCCGGTTGTCGACACCGGCTGGCTCCGGGCTGGCGGGGGTCAGGTGGCGCGACGTCGCGACGGTCACTGGTGTTGAAGCTCGACGAGGAAATCGAGGACGTCCCCGACGGTGGCGATGCGACGCAGCCCGGGGGCGTCGAAGTTGAGCTCCTCCCCCGTCTCGTCCTCCACCCGCAGGGCCAGCTCGGAGAAGTCGAGCGACCGGAAGCCGATCTCCCGCAACTGCGCCGCGTCGTCCGCGGGCAGCTCCTTGTCCTGATTCTTCAGCACCTGAGCCATGAGGTCGCGGATCTGCGCGCGACTCAATTCGTTCATGCGCCGCAGTCTACAACCCAACGAATGCATATCCGATTTCCCGGTAGGCCCGGGTAAGGTGCCGGAACCCGACGTGAACGGCTAGGAAAGCGAGACGCACGTGCTGCGCGAAGCGACGACGGACGACGTTCATCTGATGTTGTCCTGGCGTAATCAGGAAACCAATCGACAGGTCAGCAAGACCAGTCACGAGATCACCGCCGAGGAGCACGCCCGGTGGTGGTCGGCGGTCCGCGACGACCCGTCCCGGCGAGTGCTGGTGTACGTCCGCGACGACCGGCCCTGTGGTGTGGTCACCTTCTTCGACCTGCGGTTGGACGGCCCCCGCACCGGCGCGTGGGGCTTCTATCTCGACGCCGACGGGCTGGACGGGCGGGGCGAGACACTGCCGGCCTGGCTGGGGGTCATGCGGGAGGCCGTCGAGTACGCCTTCGACGGGCTGCACCTGGACCGACTCGACGGCGAGGTGCTCGGCCACAATACCGTCGTACGACAGATGAACCGGCGTTTCCGATTCGTCGAGGGAACCCCGCGACAGGAGCTGTCCGACGGCCGGGAAATCACCGTCATCCCGATTTCCCTGGCTCGGGCGGACCGCCGCCAACGCTGATTCACGGACCATTTTCCGCAATGGACAGAAAGCATTAACCGGCCGTGCTCCCGGTGGACATCCGCCGTTCACGAATAGCGGTGTCCACCGAAGCGTGGTGGGTCAGGCCCGCCGCCAGGCGGCCCAGTGCTGCTCCGGGTTGCCGCCGAGTCGGACGAAGCCGTACGCCGTGCCGTCCCAGTCGTCGACCTGCCCCGGTGCCCAGCGGGCGAACACGACCTGCGCCGCGGCCGGCGGCTGTCTGTCGCCGAACCATCGGACGTCGGCCCAGGTCACCTGGTGGCTGAGGTTGAACCGGAGGGTGTAGTGCACGCCGGTCGAGGCCCACACCCGCTCGCCGGGGCGTACGCCGACGTCGGCCACCCGGGGCGTCGGCGCGGTGCTCACGGCGGTCGGTCGCACGATCCGTTGGTCGATCACCTGCATCGTGACGAGGTTGACCACCACGATGGCGCCGAGGATGGGCAGCCGCAGGCGGGGCACCCGGACCGTGGCGACGAGCAGCACGCAGCCGGCGATGCCGACCAGCGACCCGACCACCGGTCGTAGCTCCCGCCATCCGTCGGTCAACGCCGCCAGGTCCGGTGCGCTGAATCCGCCGTAGCGCAATCGGTGGCCCTGGCTGGCCACGTACGCGAGTCGGGCGGCGACCAGCGCGCCGCCGCCGACCAGCAGCGCCACCGCGACCGCCGCCCGGCGCAGCACTGCCCGCCACCCGGTGGTGAACAGCACCCCCAGCCCGACCAGCAGCCAGAGCGGCGCCAGCATCTGCACGTAGCGGCCGTAGATCGCGTCCAGCGGCTTGCCGGTGATGCCGGACAGGATCACCGACGCGCCGCCGGCCACCCCGACGGTCACCACCAGCGCCACGCCCATCGTCCAGCGGGCCGCGTCGCCGTGCCGTGGGCGCCACAGCTCGCGTAGGGCGCCGGCCCAGGCCACCCCGGCCATTCCGAACGTGATCACCACGAGGTACCAGAGCTGGGTGGTGACCGCGGCGCTCACCCGGACCACCCCCTGGGCGGAGGTGATCGCCTCGAACGTGCCGCCGTCGGGGGTGCTGCCGAGCAGGTAGACCTTGCCGCCGAGGTAGCGGATGGCGGCCTCGTTGACGAGTGCCATGGCGAGCACCGGCAGCAGCGCCGCGAGCACCACGGGCGGGCTGATCCGGCGGCGGACGAACAGCAGCAGCACCAGCCCGGCGTGCACGGCCACGATCACCAGGCCGCGGGAGTGCAGCAGGTGGAACCCGCCGACCAGCAGGCCCACGGTGGCGGCGGCGAGCGGGCCGGGCCGGGTGATCCAGCGGTGCACGGCGAGCAGCCAGGCGACCACGAGCGGCGCCATCACCGCGTCGATCATGGCGACGCCCGCGTAGAAGGCGGTGGCCGGCAGGGTCGCCGCCGCGACCGCGCCGAGCAGCGCGTACGAGCGGCGCAGCTGGAACAGCCGACGACCGAACAGGTACGCCAGCGGCAGCAGCGCCGAGTTCACCATCGCGTTGATCAGCTGGACGATCCGGTAGCTGTCGGTGAAGTCCCGGTCCCCGAGGAACGCCGGCGAGATCAGCATCGGGTAGCCGACCCGGCGCAGCAGGTCGTTCTCGCTGCTGAAGCCCCCCGGGCCGCCGGCCAGCGCGCGGGCGGTGTTCAGGTAACTGTCCTCGTCGGTGTGCGCGATGGGCAGCACGATGTGCCGGGACCACCACATCCGCCAGGCCACGCTGAGCACCCAACCGACGACCAGCAGCAGCGGCACCAGCCACCGTCGGGCGGGCGGGCCACCCGGCGTCTCGGCCACCACCACCGGCCGTTCGATCACGTCACTACCGGGTGCCATGAACGCCTCCAGAATTGCCGGCCGGACCGGGCCCGCGCTGATCCGACAGGCCCGCCGACCGGCGTCGGTGACGCCCGGGGTGGCCCGCTCGCACCGAGCCGGTGTGGATGTCGGGTGAACGTGGGACCCGGCTGCGCGCCGGGCCGCCGGGCCGTTCGCGCGGTCACTGTAACGGCCCGATCCGGCCAGGTCAGCCCACATTCGGGGCGGTCGGAAGTGTTCGCCTACGCGGTGTTCGGCATTCACGGGAGCAGAGGTTGTGGTTCACCCGCGAGCGCCGAGGAGTTAACCCGCCATGGCTAGCGTGTCACCCCGGTCGGCCGGCCCAGGGCCGCTCGTTCATCCACGAACACGGGAGCACCACATTGAGTGAGTTGAATGGATCGTCCATTCTGATCACCGGGGGAACTGGTTCCTTCGGCAGGACGTTCCTCCGGCACATCCTCAACGAGGCCGACCCCGCCCGCGTGGTGGTGTTCTCCCGCGACGAGCTCAAGCAGTACGAGCTGCGCCAGCAACTTGGCGACGACCCGCGGCTGCGCTGGTTCATCGGCGACATCCGGGACCGGCACCGCCTCACCCGGGCCATGCACGGCGTCGACCACGTGGTGCACGCCGCCGCGCTGAAGCAGGTGGACACCGCGGAGTACAACCCCTCGGAGTACATCGCCACCAACATCACCGGCTCGCAGCACGTCGTCGACGCGGCGATCGAGGCCGGCGTCAGGAAGGTCATCGCGCTCTCCACCGACAAGGCGTCCAGCCCGATCAATTTGTACGGCGCGACGAAGCTGGTCGGCGACAAGCTGTTCGTCTCGGCCAACCACTACGCCGCCCAGCACCCCACCCGGTTCGCCGTGGTGCGCTACGGCAACGTGGTGGGCAGCCGCGGCTCGGTGGTCCCGCTGTTCCGCCGGCTGGCCGCCGAGGGCAAGAGCCTGCCGATCACCGACAAGCGGATGACCCGCTTCTGGATCACCCTGGACCAGGCCGTGCAGTTCGTCATGGACTCGTTCGACCAGATGCAGGGCGGCGAGCTGTTCGTGCCGCGTATCCCGAGCATGCGCATCCTCGACCTGGTCGAGGCCGTGGCCCCGGACGCCACCACCCACGAGATCGGGATCCGGCCGGGCGAGAAGCTGCACGAGGAGATGATCGCGCCCGACGACAGCCGGCGGACGCTGCGCGCCGACGGCCGGTTCATCGTCCAGCCGACCATCGCCACCTGGGGCTACCAGGCGCCGGTCGACTGCGACCCGGTGCCGGACGGCTTCGCCTACCAGTCGGACACCAACGACGAGTGGCTCACCGTCGAGCAGTTGCGCGACATGCTCGGCATCAACGGATGACGGGGATGCTCCCGTACGGCCGGCAGTCGATCAGCGAGGACGACATCGCAGCCGTCGCCGACGTGCTGCGCGGCGACTGGCTCACCACCGGTCCGCAGGTCGACGCCTTCGAGGCCGACCTCGCCCGGTGGACCGGCGGAGTCGGTGTCGCCGCCGTCTCCAACGGCACCGCGGCGCTGCACGTGGCGTACGCGGCGGCCGGGGTGAGGCCGGGCGACGAGGTGGTCGTCCCGCCGATGACGTTCGTGGCGACCGCCAGCAGCGCGGTCGCCCTCGGCGCGAAGATCGTGTTCGCCGACGTCGACGACGAGACGTTCTGCCTCGACCCGGCGGCGGCCGCCGCCGCGGTCACCTCGCGGACGAAGGTCGTCGCCGCGGTCGACTACGCCGGCCACCCCGCCGACTACGACGCGCTGCGCAAGTCGGTCGAGGGCAGCGACGCGCTGCTGCTCGCCGACGCGGCGCACTCGATCGGCGGGACGTACCACGGTCGGCCGGTCGGTTCGCTCGCCGACCTGACCACGTTCTCGTTCTTCCCCACGAAGAACCTGACCACCGCCGAGGGTGGCGCCGTCGCGGCGCTGGACCCGGAGATCCTGAGGCGGGCCCGCCGGTTCCGTGGCGTCGGTGTGGTCCGCGAACGCGACGACCTGCGTTTCCCGGATGAGGGCGGCTGGCACCAGGAGGTGCACGAGTTCGGGCTGAACTACCGGCTGTCGGACGTGCTCTGCGCCCTGGGCCGCAGCCAGCTACGTCGGCTCGGCCAGTTCACGGCCCGCCGCAGCGCCCTGGTCGCCCGCTACGACGAGGCGCTGGCCGACCTGGACGGCGTGCTGCTGCCGAACCGCAGGTCGTGGGCCGACCCGGCCTGGCACCTCTACCCGATCCGGGTGCTCGACGGGCGTCGCCGCGAGGTGTACGACCGGATGCGGGCCGCCGGCATCGGCGTCCAGGTCAACTACATCCCGGTGCACTGGCACCCGGCCTTCGCCGACCTGGGCTACCGGCGCGGGTCCTGCCCGGTGGCCGAGTCGTTCTACTCCCAGCAGCTGTCGCTGCCGCTGTACCCGGGGCTCAGCGACGCCGACCAGGACCGCGTCATCGACGCGCTGACCGCCGCGGTGCGGGGCGGCTCGGTGCGTTCCGCCGCCTGATGGGAACCTGATGCACCACGCCAACCACTTCTACGGCCACGCCCACGTGCTGGCCCGGTACGCCGGCCTCGGCGACCGGCACCCACCCCGGATCAACGGGTACGTGCAGCACGGCTGGAACATCGGTGACGGCCTGGCCCCCGGCCACCCGTACGCCGAGCGCACCCCCAGCCTGCTCTGGTCGGAGCAGACCCGCCGCCGGGCCTGGTCGGTGGGGCGACGCAACGTGGTGGTCATCGGCGCGCCGTTCAGCTACCTGTTGGCCATGCGACCCGAGGAACCACCGGCCCAGGAGCGGGAGGGCACCATCTGGTACCCGTTCCACGGCTGGGAGGGTCAACACGTCAAGGGCGACCACCGCAAACTGATCGCCCTCATCCAGGACACCGAGCCCGGCCCGGTCACGGTCTGCCTCTACTGGCACGAGTACCGGATGCGCAACGTGCGCCGGCTCTACGAGCGCGCCGGGTTCCGGGTGATCTGCCACGGCTACCGGGGACACTGGTGGAAGGACACCGATCCGGAGTTCCTCGACCGACAGCTCACCGAGCTGCGCCGTCACCGCCGGGTGGCGTCCAACCGGCTGACCAGCGCGATCTTCTACGGCATCGCTGCGGGGTGCGAACCGGCGGTCTACGGCGACCCGATGATCCTGTCCAACGAGGACCCCACCTTCGGCGGTACCGCTCGGATCCGACGGCAGTGGCCGCAGCTGCACGGCACGACTGTCGACCTGCCCACCGCGGTCGAGATCGCCCGCGCCGAGCTGGGCACCGACCACCGCTGCACGCCGGCCGAGCTCCGCGAGCTGCTCGGTTGGGCGAACCTCCAGGAGGAAGAGGAAGACCGTGACGACTGAGACGGCACCCGCCGACCGGATCACCCTGCCGGGCGGCGAGATGCTGGCCTGGTCGGACCTGCCGCAGGAACGGTTGGCCAACGGTGGGCCGCTCGCCGCGCTGGCCGCCCGGTTGGTGCCGCCCGGCGCCCGGGTCCTGGTGGCCGGTCCACACGATCCAGCGCTGCTCGACCAGCTCACCCACGCCGAGGTGACCTGCCTGCTGCGCAGCCACCCGGACGCGGTGGCGCTGGCGCACCGGGCCGCCCGCGTGGTGGTGGGTGGCCCGGCCGGGCTGCCCGACGACGAGACGTACGACGTGGTGATCGCCGCTGCCGGGCTGGACCCGGTGGAGTCGGTGGAGGGCACCCGGCTCGGCTGGGACGGTGTTCTGGCGCGACTCGTCGCCGCGGTGCGACCGGGTGGCGCGTTGCTGCTGCGCCTGGACAACCCCCTGGGCCTGCACCGGCTGGTCGACACCACCCCCTGGTACGCCCGACGCGACGACTCCGCCTGGGTGATCGGCGGCGTGCTGGACCGAGCCCACCCGGCCAACCGGGACCAACTGCGCGAGCGGCTCGGCGCTGCGGGGCTGCGGCCGGCCGCGTGCTGGGCCGCGTACCCCGGTGTCAGCACCCCGACGGCGCTGCTGGACGCCGACCACCTCGACCGGGACGCGGGCTCCGGCCTGTTCGACGCGGTGCTGCACGGCGCCTGCGCCGGGGGTTTCACCAGCGCCACGGTGCTCCAGGACCCGGCCCGGCTCGCTGTGGACGCGCTGCACGCCGGGCGTGCCGCCGACCTCGCACCGGGCTGGTTGACGCTCGCCCACCGGCCCGCCGACCCCACGGACCCGACCACGCCGGCCGTCGACCGGGACCTGCCGGTGGCGCTCGTGCAGACCGGTCGCCCCGGGATCGGCGTGCTGGAGGTGCTGCACGGCCCCTCCGGTTGGCGCTGGGGGCTCATCCCGGCCACCGACGCGACGACGCCGGCCGTCGCGCCGTTCGCCAGCCGCGAGGCGGCGTACCGGGACGCGGACGCGCTGTCCGGACCGGTGCCGTCCGGCCGGCTGCTGCGTACCCTGCTGCTCGACGCGGCCCTGCGCCGCGACCTGGCCACCCTTCGCGCGCTGCTGCGCGGTTACGCGGGCTGGCTCGCCGACCAGGCCGACACCGACGGCCGGATCGCCGGCGCGGCGGCACTGGCCGGCAGCGACAACGTGGTGGTCGACGGCGAGCGGTACGCGGTGCTCGACCCCAGCTGGCGGGCCACCGCCGCGCTGCCCGCCGACGTGGTGCTCGCCCGCGGGCTGTGGCGCTTCGCCGCGGGCCTGCTCACCGGCGGGTACGCCCACCCGTGGTCGTCCACTCTCGACGTCGCGGGCCTGACCGTGGTGCTCGGTGGACTCGCCGGTCACGACCTCGACCGCGCGACCGTCAGCGAGGCGGTCGAGGCCGAGGCGGCCATCGCCGCCGCGCTGCACGGGCTGGACGCCGACGGCAGGGTCGGCCTCGCCATCGAGCTGCACGCCGTCGCGCCGACCGACCCGCCGGTGGGTGGGCACAGCTACCAGCAGCTACGCGAGGCGTGGCTGCGCCAGCGCGAGGAACTCACCCGGTTGGCCGCGCTGACCGCGTGGACCGAGGAGCTGCTCACCTCACGGGAACGGGCGCTGCGCCGGGCCGAGACGACGATCGGCCTGCTCAGCGGGTCGCTCAGCTACCGGGTGGGCCGGCTCGCCATCACCCCGGCCCGGCTGGCCAAGCGGGGTGCCCGCGCCGCCAAACGTCGGGCCACCGCTGTGCTGGCCCCCAAGCAGGAGGAGCAGCAGTGACCGGCGTACCGGTGCCCGGGGTCGCCGCGGACGACGCGGGGCCACGGATCGTCGGCATCGTGCAGGCGCGGATGGGATCGTCGCGGCTACCCGGCAAGGTGCTCCGCCCGCTCGCCGGACGCTCCGTGCTGGGCCGGGTGGTACGCGCCGCCTCCGACAGCGGCGTCCTGGCCGACCTGGTGGTCGCCACCAGCACCGACGCGGTCGACGACGCGGTGGCCGCCGAGTGCGCGCGGCTCGACGTGCCGTGCCACCGCGGGCCGGTCGACGACGTGCTGGACCGGTTCGTGGGCGCCCTCGCGGCGCATCCGGGGGACGCTGTCATGCGCTTCACCGCCGACTGCCCCCTGCTCGACCCGGAGATCATCACACTGGTCGCGTCGGTGTACCGGGCGGTCCCCGGGCTGGACTACGCCAGCACGTCGATCGCCCGGACCCTGCCCCGAGGGCTGGACGTCGAGATCATCCGAGCGGAGGCCCTGCGCACCCTGGGCCGGCTCGCCACCGACCATCACCGGGTGCACGTGACCTCGTACGCGTACACCCATCCGGAACTGTTCCGGGTGCTCGGGGTGACGCTCACCCCGGACCGCTCCGCGCTGCGGCTCACCCTCGACACCGAGCAGGACTGGACGCTGGTCAGCGCGATCATCGACCACTTCGGTGACGTCAGCGTGCCGCTGGCCAAGCTCGCCGACTGGCTCGACGGTCAGCCCCGGCTGCGGGCGCTCAACGCCGACGTACGACAGAAGCACCTGGAGGAGTCCTGAGCACCCTGAGGGTCGGGTTGCGCTGCGACGCCGGGCCACGGCGCGGCGTCGGCCACCTCGTTCGCTGCCTGGCGCTCGCCGAGGAGTTCCTCGCCCGGGGCGCCGACGTCACCGTGTTCGGCACCGTTCAACGGCTCGACTGGGCAACCGCGGAGCTGGCCGCGCGGGGCATCCCGCTGCTCCCCGGCCCGGACTCGGCGGACGAACTGGTCGAGGCGGCCCGCCGACACCACCTGGACGTGCTGGTCCTCGACTCCTACGAACTGGACCCGGCCGGGGCCGGCGCCCTGCGCGCCGCCGGCGTCCACACCCTCGCCATCATCGACGGCGACAGCCGGGGCCAGGTCGCGGACCTCTACCTCGACCAGAACTTCGGAGCGGAGCTGCCCGGGCCGGGGTCCGCAGCGGAGCTGCCCGGCCGGCTGCTCGCCGGGAGCGGGTACGCCCTGCTGCGCGACACCGTGATCAGCGCCCGGCCGCCGGTCGTACCGCCCGCCACGGCGGTCAGCCGCCCCCGGGTGCTGGCCTTCTTCGGCGGCACCGACGCGGTCGGCGCGGCGCCGGTCCTGACCCGGGTGCTGGTGGCCACCGGCCACCCGATGGACCTCACGGTCATCGTCGGGCGACCCGAGATCGAGGCGGAGGTCGACGATGTCGCCCCCGGCCGGGGGCAGACCATCCGACCGGTACCGCCCACCACCTCGCTGCCGGCACTGATCACCGAAGCGGACCTGGTGGTCAGCGCCGCCGGCACGTCCACCTGGGAACTCTGCTGCCTCGGCGCACCCAGCGCACTGGTCTGCGTGGTCGACAACCAACGTGAGTCGTACACCCGGGTGGTGCGGCACGGCCTGGCCGCCGGCCTCGGCGAGCTGCCGGAGCTGACCGCGGGTGGCGTCGCCGGACGAGCCGCCCGCGCGACGGCGGCACGGACCCTGCACGGGCTGCTCAGCTCGCCGCAGCGGCGCGCGACGCTCGCTGCGCGCGCCTGGTCAACCGTCGACGGGCAGGGCCGGGCGCGCGTGGTGGACGCGGTGTTCGACGCCGTACGCGCCGCCGCCGTCCCCGGCTGACCGCCGAAGGCCAGGTCGGACCGGGCCGGCACTAGCACGGGTGTACGAAAGTGCTGCTAGGGTGGCCGTATGACGCAGGCCGCCTACCAGCCGTCGATGCTCGACCTGGCCGACGCCGGGCCGACCCTGGGGCCGCTGCCCGGCCAGATCCGCCGGCACCAGCTCAGCCGGGGCGCCTGGGTCGACCACCTTCCCGGCTGGGTGCGCGGCTCCGACACGGTCCTCGACACCCTGCTCACCGAGGTGCCCTGGCGTGCCGAACGGCGCACCATGTATGACGCCGAGGTCGACGTGCCCCGCCTGCTCTGCTGGTACGACGGCGCGAAGCCACTCCCCCATCCCGTGCTGACCGCCGCGCGGGCCGCGCTCACCGAGCACTACGCGCCCGACTTGGGCGAGCCCTTCGTCACCGCCGGCATGTGCCTCTACCGGTCCGGGCGCGACAGCGTGGCCTGGCACGGCGACACCATCGGCCGATCGGCGCACACCGACACGGTCGTCGCGATCGTGTCGTTCGGCGCACCCCGACCGCTGCTGCTACGCCCACGCGGCGGCGGCGAGAGCCTGCGCTTCCCGGTGGGCCACGGCGACCTGATCGTGATGGGTGGCTCCTGCCAACGCACCTGGGAACACGCCATCCCCAAGACCACCCGGCCCGTGGGCCCCCGGGTGAGCGTCCAGTTCCGCCCCCACAACGTCGCCTGACAGTGGCCCTGCACTAGGGCGACAGACGTTCGAGGCGGCGGCGGACCTCCTCGGCTGCGGGGTCGCCCACGTCCTCATAGATCCGCGCGGCCAGGCGCCAAGCGGCAGCGGCAGCGTTCCGGTCCCCCATCCCTTCCCGGGTGTCCCCGAGTCGGATGAGGGTCTCCGCCTCGTGATACCGGTCCGCGGAGTCGCGAAAGAGTGAGATCGCCTGCTCGTAGCAGTTGGCCGCGCGGTCGCGTTCACCGAGACGGTCGTAGGCGAAGCCGAGGCTGTCCAGCGTCGCGGCCTGACCGTTGCGGTCGTCGGTCCGTCGTTGCTGTTCGAGGGCCTCGGTGCAGCTGGCGATGGCCTGGACATAGTCGCCGGTGGTGGCGAGCAGCCAACCGATCGCGTTGAGCGTCCGGGCCTCGCCCGCGTGATTACCGACCAGCCGGTAGAGCCGCAGCGCCTCGCGACCGTGTGCGAGCGCCTCGTCGAGCCGGCCGTCCAGGTAGCAGAGTTCGCAGTAGTTGTGCAGCGTCTGGGCCTGGCCGATCGGGTCGCCGAGACGTTCGTGCAGCTCAAGCGCGCGCTTGAGCCGGTACTCGGCAGTGGTGCGGTCGCCCAGTCGGGTCAGCGCGCGGGAGACCAGCCGGTTGGCGACGGCCTGACCGGCGAGGTCGTCGATCTTCTCCGCGGCGCCCAGCGCGACCTCTTGGATGGCGAGCTGGTCCTGCCAGAGGCCGCGCGGCGCCACGAAGGTGGTCAGCGCCCACGCGATCTGCCAGGCGTACGTCTCGAAGCCGTTCTCGGCGGCCTGTCGGACCACCCGGACCAGCACTCGATGCTCCGCCGTGAACCAGGCGAGAGCGCCGTCGTGATCGGTCACCGACGACCTGGCGGGTACGGGCAGCGGCGGCATCGGCTCGATCGGGGGCCACTGCGGCTGGAGGAGCCGGGCGGCCGGATAGGCGGCGTGCAGGTAGTGGTCGTACAGGCGCCGTCGGGCTGCGACGTGTTCGTCGCCGCGCTCCGACGACTGTGCAAGCTCGGCCGCATAGGCGCGCAGAAGATCGTGGAAGGCGAACCGGCCGGGCGCGTGCTCCGCCAGCAGATGGAGCCGGGTCAGTTCCCGCAGGATCGGCGTGACGGCCGCGGCCGACACACCGGCGAGCGCCGAGGCCGCGGCGGTGGTCAGGTCCGGGCCCGGATGCAGCCCCAGCAGGGTGAACAGCCGGGCCGCGTCCACCCCTAGGGCCAGGAACGACCACGAGAAGACGCGCCGGACGTCGCCGTCGGCCAAGGCGTCCAGCCTCGCCTCGGCCGAGTGCAGTTCGGCGGCGATCGCGCTGAGCGGGAAGGTGGGATGGGTCGCGACACGCGCCGCCACTATCGACAGTGCCAGCGGAAGCCGGCCTGCGGCCTCGATGATGTCGGCCACCGCCACCGACTCGGAGGCGAGCCTGCTGACCCCGAGACGTCTGGCGAGCAGGCTCCTCGACTCCTCCGCGGTGAGCACGTCCAGTGTCAACGGCCTGGCACACTCGGCCGCGATCAGGCCGCCGAGCCGGTCACGGCTGGTGACCACGACCATGCAGCGGCCCGCACCGGGCAACAGCGCGCGCACCTGGGCGGAGTCGCGAGCGTTGTCGAGCACCAGGAGCATCCGGCGGGAGGCCAGCAGGCTGCGGTAGAGACCAGTCCGGGCCTCCATGTCGGAGGGTATCCGGGCGTGGGGCACACCGAGCGCCTCGAGGAAGCCGGACAGGGCGTCGGGCGGGGACACCGCGCCAGCTTCGTCGTAACCGCGAAGGTTCACATAGAGCTGGCCGTCCGGGAAGCGGTCGGCAACCCGGTGGGCCCAGTGCAACGCCAGGGCCGTCTTGCCGACTCCGGCCATGCCGGACACCACGGAGATGGCCCCGCTCGTCGGCCCCTCAGCCCCGCCGTGCAGAAGCCCGTCGAGGCCCGCCAGCTCGACGCTGCGTCCGACGAATTCCGGCACCGCACGCGGCAGTTGCTCGGGGCGCTGAATGAGCGGCCCGACTGCCGTCTCCGGCGCTGGCCGGTCCGACCCCGTTGGCGGCTGCGCCGCCAGGCCCGGGCGGTGATGCAGGATGTCGTCGTACAGGGTGACGAGCTCGGGCGCGGGATCGAGGCCGGTCTCCTCCGCCAGCGTCTGTCGGGCCTGCCGGAAGGCATCCAGTGCGCCGGCCACGTCTCCGATGCGGTACAGGCCCACCATCAGCTGGCCCCACGCCCGCTGCCGCAACGGATGCCGGTCGAGCAGGCCGCGCAACCGGTGCACGACGTCGGCCGACGCGCCGAGGGCCAGCACCGCCTCGGCGTAGTCCTCCTCCACGAGCAGTCGGCGCTCCTCCAACTGCGCCACCCGCCGAGCCAGCGTCGAGCGCAGCGGCAGGTCGGACAGCGGCGCGCCACGCCACAGGCGTACCGCGGCGGAGAGTTCGGCCTCGGCCCGGTCCAGATCGGAAGCGGCGAGCGCCTCACGGCCCCGCGCCGCCGCGGCGTCGAACAGGTCCAGGTCCCGTTCGCCTGGGCCCACCCGCAGCAGGTAGCCGCCGGCCGCAGCGGTTATCCCATCCCAGGTCTCCCCACCTCCGAGCGACCGCCGCAGCCCGCGCACATAGGTGCGCAAATTCGCGGCGGCCGACGCCGGTTCTTCGTCGCCCCACAGCATCGCGGCCAACTCGTTGGTGCCGACGACCTCATTCGGGCGCAGCAGCAGGGTCGCCAGCAGGAGACGCTGCTTCACCGAGCCCAGTGGAACCGACCGGCCGTCGCGGTACACCCGGAACGGGCCAAGGAGTTCGAAACGCAACCAGGCACCTCACATGTGGGCGCTGCCATGTGCCGCCACGCGTACAGCACCCGGATAACGCGGGTGAGCAGACGAGCTGTGCGTGAGTTGTGCGGCGGTTGTACCGGCCCCACCGTACCTTCTCCACGGGGGGCCCGGAGCGGTGAGGACGGTTCTACCGTCCTCACCGCCCCATCCAAGAGCACCAATCGCCAGGCCTGGTTGCACGGCGATTGCGCGAGGCCGAACGGGACCGTCTGTCCACACCTGGCGCGAGGCCACCTCGCCTCGTCGTGCCAGGTGTGACACCGCCGGCTGGCGCAACTCCCCAGCACCGCCGCCCCCTCATGAATCCCGACCAGAGGAGATACATGTCGTCGCTCCGCACCACCCGCCGGGTCCTCAAGAGAGTCGCGGTGCCCGCCATCGGCGCGGCACTGGCCATCGGCATCAACGTCACCATCGCCACGCCGGCCGCGGCCAGCGGCTCCTACACGGGCCGGGCGTTCGTCCATGGCACCGGCGCGGTGTCTGACGACTTCGATGACGAAGGCGTCACCAACGTCACCACGCACCGCAACTCCAACGTCGCCTGTCTCTGGCAGACCATTCTCTGGGCGAATGGGTACCTGCCCTCGTCCGGGGTCGACGGCGTCTTCGGCGACCAGACCGATGCCGCGACGAGGAACTTCCAGCGCGACAAGGGCCTCTCGGCGGATGGCTCCGCAGGCCGGAACAGCTGGACGAAGGCCGGCGACAAGCTGGTGCAGCACGACAACCAGAACGGGTGGCTGTACGTGGTGTACCACGGTGCGACAGGTTCCCGGAGCCCGTACGGCTCGCACCAGTTCGTCCTGCAGCGTTCGCCCGACGGGAACTACCGGTTCTACCCGCCTCAGGGCAGCGGCCCCTACTGGGCCGCCTACAACTCCCGCACCTGCTGACCTCGCCCAGGACCACGGCGGGGCGGATGCCGGGCCAGCCCGTGTGCCGATCCGGAAGAGAAATATCGCGAGTGGCCCGACCCCCACGCGGTGACCAGCGACTCGCACGGTAGGTCCGGACGCGACGGGACCGGTTGTCCGGACCTACCGTGCGGTTCTCCGGCCTGATCGCCACTGATCCAGCGGCGACCGGGCACCGTACTAGAGGAGGCCGGCCAGTTTGTAGAGGACCAGGGAGCCGGCTACCGCGACGTTCAGGCTGTGGCCGTGGCCGACCATGGGAATCTCCACCGCCGCGTCCAGTTGGTCGAGCGCCTCGGGCGGGATGCCGGTCGCCTCGTGGCCCAGCAGCACCACGGTGCGCCCCCGAGCGGCGGGCAGATCTCCGAGCCGGACGGCCTCGTCGGCCAGTTCCACCCCGAGGACCCGGGTGCCGGCGGCCCGTTCGGCGGCCAGCCATTGCAGCGGACTGCCGACCCGGTGGATGCAGCCCGGCCGCCGCAGCGTGTTGCCCCGGGCCACGGCCTCGTCCACCCAACGGAACGGTGGCACGGCGAGGCAGGCGCCGACCGCGTCGCACGTACGCAACAGGGTGCCCAGGTTCGCGCCGTGCAGCGGCCAGAGTGGCGCGGCGATCAGGTGACCCCAACAGCGGTGTGGCCGGGGGCGGCGGGCGGCGCGTAGCTCACGCCTCGGCCGGACCCGGATGGCGGCGCTCACGCCGCGCCGGCGACTCCGCCGGACAGAGAAGAAATCATGTTGAGGGGCGCTTCGCGGTGCACCCGGACCCTCACCGACAACAGAGGGCACCACCATACCGCGCTGGCGGACGCCCCACCCCGCATGATCGTGCTCGATCCAGGATCGAGTGGCATCACCGCGTCGGTGAACCACTACTTCCAGGATCGAGCACGATCTTCGGGCCGCAGGTGCCGGGCCGGCCCGGGGGACGGCCCGACAACGCGGGTGGGTCAGTCGCGTTCGATCAGGTGGCCCACCACAGTCGGGCCGAGCATCACCGCGAAGCCGCTGCCGTCGCGGCGTGGATCCGCCGCGGGCAGTTCCACCGGGTCGCCGGTGGCGGTCGCGCCGACCGGTCGCGGGCCCACCCAGGCGACGGCCACGTCCGTCTCACCCTTGAGGAAGCGGTGCGCGCGCACGCCGCCGGTCGCCCGGCCCTTCGCCGGGTACGCCTTGAACGGCGTCACCTTGACCGTCGCGCCGGTGGAGGTGACCACCATCGGCTCGCCATGCCCCGGATCGTCGGTGCGCACCGCGCCGAAGAACGCGACCCGCGCCCCGGCCGGCAGGTTGATGCCGGCCATACCGCCGCCCTTGAGACCCTGCGGCCGGACCAACCCGGCGGGGAAGCGCAACAGCGACGCCTCCGAGGTGACGAAGGTCAGCGTCTCGGTGCCATCGGCCAGCCAGGTCGCCCCGACCACCTCGTCACCGTCGCGCAGACCGATCACCTCGAACTCGTCGGAGCGCACCGGCCACTCCGGCGAGCAGATCTTCACCGCGCCCTGCCGGGTGCCCAACGCCAGCCCCGGTGAGCCCTCCGCCTGCCCGCCCAGCGGGGCCAGGCCGACGACGGCCTCCCCCGCCGCCAACGGCACCAGCTCGGCCGCGGACATACCGCCACGCAGTGACACAGTGCCCGCGTGCTCGGGCAGCACCGGCAGCGGCAGGACGTCGACCTTGAACGCCCGACCGGCGCTGGTCAACAGCAGCACCCGACCACGGGCGGTGGAGTGCGCGATGGCGCGTACCGTGTCGTGCTTGACCCGGCCGTTGCGTCGGCGCCCCTCGGAGCTCTCCTCCGACTCGGCAGCGGTCCGGGCGACCAGCCCGGTCGCGGAGAGGATCACCTGGCACGGATCGTCGGCGACCTCCAGCGGGCCGGCCGGCGCGGACGCGGCCAGCACCTCCTTCAGGTCACCGTCGACAAGCGTCGTACGACGTTCGGTGGCGAACTGCTTGACCACGGCCGCCAGCTCGTCGGAGACCACCTTCCGGAGCACGCGCTCGTCGTCGAGGATCTTGCTCAGCTCGGCGATCTCGGCGCGCAGCCGCTCCTGCTCGGCCTCCAGCTCGATCCGGTCGAACTTGGTCAGCCGGCGCAACGGAGTGTCCAGGATGTACGTGGCCTGGATGTCGGAGAGGCCGAACCGGCTCATCAGCCCGTCCTTCGCGGCCTGCGCGTCGTCGCTGCCCCGGATCAGCCGGACCACCTCGTCGATGTCCAGCAGCGCGATCAGCAGACCGTCGACCAGGTGCAGCCGCTCCTGACGCTTGCGCCGACGGTACGAGGTGCGCCGGGTGACCACCTCGTACCGGTGGGCCAGGAAGACCTCCAGCAGCGCCTTGAGGCCCAGTGTGCGCGGCTGCCCGTCGACCAGGACCAGGTTGTTGACGCCGAACGACTGCTCCAGCGGGGTCAGCCGGTAGAGGTCGGCGAGCAGCGCCTGCGGGTTGACCCCGACCTTGCACTCGACGACGAGTCGGGTGCCGCTCTCCCGGTCGGTGAGGTCCTTGACGTCGGCGATGCCGGTCAGCCGCTTGGTCTTGGTGACCTCGTTGGTGATCGCGGCGATGACCTTCTCCGCGCCGACACCGTAGGGCAGCTCGACCACGGTGATCGCCTGACGGCCCCGGCTGCCCTCGATCGGGCCGATCTCCACCTTGCCGCGCATCCGCACCACGCCACGCCCGGTCTCGTACGCCCGGCGCACCTCGTCCAGGCCGAGCAGCACCCCACCGGTGGGCAGGTCGGGGCCGGGGACGAACTCCATGAGTTTGTCCAGAGTGGCGTCCGGGTGGTTGATCAACCAGCGGGCCGCGGAGACGACCTCCGCCAGGTTGTGCGGGATCATGTTGGTGGCCATCCCGACCGCGATCCCGGACGCGCCGTTGACCAGCAGGTTGGGGAAGGCCGCCGGCAGTACGGTCGGTTGGGTCAGCGACCCGTCGTAGTTGGGCTCGACATCGACGGTGTCCTCGCCCAGCTCACCGACGAGCAGCATGGCCTCGCGGGACATCCGCGCTTCGGTGTATCTCGATGCTGCCGGTCCATCGTCAGGGGACCCAAAATTTCCATGCCCGTCGATGAGTGGCACGTTGAGGGAGAAGTCCTGCGCGAGGCGGACCATGGCGTCGTAGATCGCCGTGTCCCCGTGCGGATGGTACTTACCCATCGTATCGCCGACAATTCGGGCAGACTTCACGTGCCCACGGTCGGGGCGGTAGCCCTGCTCGTACATCGACCACAGGATGCGCCGGTGCACGGGCTTGAGGCCGTCGCGGGCGTCGGGCAGTGCGCGGGAGTGGATGACCGAGAACGCGTACTCCAGGTAGGAGTCGGAAACCTCGGTGACCAGCGGGTTGTCGAACACCCGCGCACCGGCCTGGTCGAACGAGGAGAGGTCGACCTTGTTTTCCTTACGGCGTGCCATGACTCAGCTCTCCACTGGAACGGAACGGGCGCTCATGCGTCGATCGCATCCCGGTCGACGCGGTCGGCGGAGTCGATGAGCCAGTTGCGACGCGGCTCGACCTTCTCGCCCATCAGCAGTTCGAGGATGCGTTCGGCGGCGTCGACGTCATCGAGGGTGATCCGGCGGACGGCCCGGGTGGCCGGGTTCATCGTGGTGTCCCACAACTCGTCGGCGTCCATCTCACCGAGACCCTTGAACCGTGGGATGGGCGTGACGATCTGCTTGCCGGCCTTCTCCAGCTTGCGGACCGTCGTCTCCATCTCGGCCTGGGTGTAGGTGTAGACGGTCTGCGGGCTGCGCCCCTTGGTGGTGATCTTGTGCAGGGGCGGCATCGCGGCGTAGAGCCGACCGGCCTCGATCAGCGGTCGCATGTACCGGGCGAACAGGGTGATCAGCAACGTACGGATGTGGGCGCCGTCCACGTCGGCGTCGGCCATGATCAGCACACGGCCGTAGCGCAGCGCGGAGAGGTCGAAGGTGCGCCCCGAGCCGGCGCCGAGGACCTGCACGATGGCCGCGCACTCGGCATTGTCCAGAACCTGCTGGAGGTTGGCCTTCTGCACGTTGAGGATCTTGCCGCGGATCGGCAGCAGCGCCTGGTATTCCGACGAACGGGCCATCCGGCTCGTACCCAGGGCGCTGTCACCCTCGACGATGAACAGCTCGCTGCGATCGATGCCGGTGGCCCGGCAGTCGACCAGCTTCGGCGGCATGGACGCGCCCTCCAGGGCGGTCTTGCGCCGGGCGGCGTCCTTCTGTTGCTTCTGGGTGAGTCGCACCCGGGCGGCGTCGACGATCTTCTGCAGGACGGTGCGCGCCTCGGCCTTGGTGCGCCGGTCCTCCAGCCAGGCCTTGATGTGGGCATCGACCAGGGACTGGAGAACCTTGGTGATGCCGGTGGTGGAGAGCTCGTCCTTGGTCTGCGAGGTGAACTGCGGCTCGGGGATCCGCACGTGCACCACCGCCGTCATCCCCTCCAGGACGTCGTCCAGGGTGGGCGGCTCCTCCTTGGCCTTGAGCAGGCCGCGGGTGTTGCGGATGGCGTCGGCGAGCGCGCGGACGAGGGCCCGCTCGAAACCCTTGCGGTGGGTGCCGCCGTGCGCGTTG
Source organism: Micromonospora saelicesensis (assembly GCF_900091575.1). Classification (GTDB taxonomy): domain Bacteria; phylum Actinomycetota; class Actinomycetes; order Mycobacteriales; family Micromonosporaceae; genus Micromonospora; species Micromonospora saelicesensis. Next base: position 690,677 of record NZ_FMCR01000003.1, on the reverse strand, counting down.
CGGATGGTGTTGGTGAAGCACTCGACGGTGCGCTCGTAACCGGTGCCCCACCGGAACGCCACCTCGACCTCGGCGCGACGCTGCACGTTGGACTGCATGACGCCGTTGGCGTCGGCGGCGTTCTCCCGGTAGGTGCCCTCGCCGTTGACCAGCAGGGTGCCGGAGACCGGCCGATCGCCGGCCGGGGCGAGGAACTCCACCATGTCGCTGAGCCCGTTGGGGTAGTGGAACCGCTCCTCGGCGGGCGCCTCACCGGTCAGGTCGCGCAGCAGGTAGGTCACGCCGGGGACCAGGAACGCGGTGTTGCGAAGCTTCATCCGGACGGCGTCGACGTCGAGCGCGGCGCCGGTCTCGAAGTAGCGGGCGTCGTGCCACCAGCGGATCGAGGTGCCGGTGCGCTGGCCGCGCTTCATGGCACCGGTCACCTGGAGCCCGGGGCCGGCGGTGAAGGGGGCGTCCGGCCCGTCGCCGTCGAAGATGCCCGGGACGCCGTGCCGGAACGACATCGCGTGGATCTTGCCGGCCCGGCGGACGGTCACGTCGAAGCGGCGGGACAGCGCGTTGACCGCCGATGCGCCGACGCCGTGCAGACCGCCGGAGGTCTTGTAGCCGGAGCCGCCGAACTTGCCGCCGGCGTGCAGCCGGGTCAGCACCAGCTCGACGCCGGAGATGCCGGACTTGGCGTGCACGTCGGTGGGGATGCCGCGGCCGTCGTCGTCGACCTGCACCGAGCCGTCGGCGTGCAGGATCACCTCGACGTGGCTGGCGTGACCGGCGACACCCTCGTCGGTGGAGTTGTCGAGGATCTCGTTGACGAGGTGACCCACGCCACGGCTGTCGGTGGAACCGATGTACATGCCGGGCCGCTTGCGGACAGCGTCCAGCCCCTCAAGGTGGGTGAGGTCATCGGCCCCGTACAGGGTGTCAGGCTCTGCGGTCAACTGGTCGTACTCCCCGGTCTCGGCGGTGTGCTGCCGGTCACCGGCGACATCAGCCGGCGTGGGCGCGCCGCAGCGAGCCTAGCCCGAGGCTAGGACAACTACCGGAGGACCTACGCGACCCGCCGCGCGCGCCCCTCCGGACGTGAGCCAACGAACAGCCGCCGCGTGATCATGGGACCACGCAGAGACACCGCCGCCGGTACGCTCACCCATGATCGCGGCCGGTTGAGCGCGGGGGCGCACGCCGGTCCGGGTCGAGGAGATCGGGAGGCGGTCGAGGTGGACGAGACGATTCGCGAGGCGCTGCGGCGCTCTCTCGGCACGCCGGCCCGGCGGTGGCTTCTGGTGGGCACCCTGGTGATGGGGCTGCTGGCCGCCGTGGCGCTGGTCGCGGCGGCGGATCCCGCCGACCGGACCTTCGCCGAACTCTCGGGCACTGTGCAGAGCCTGCTGTCCGTCGCGACCCCGCTCTTCGGCATCCTGCTGGTACGCGACCTGCGCCGGGCGCCCGTCCGCCTTCCGGTCCTGCCCACCGTGCTCGCGGTGGGGCTGCCGGCTGTCGTCATCGGCGTGGCCGGTGTGCTGATCTGCGCCGCGACGCTGGCCCTCACCCCGGCCGACGTCGCCGAAGCGCCGTGGCGGTTCGCCGGGACGGTCGCGGTGGGCAGTGTGCTGGTGCAGATCGTCGCCGGCCTGGTGGGCACCGGGCTGGGCCTGTTGCTGCGCTCGGTGGTGCTGGCGTTCCTGGCCACGATCATCCTGCCGCTGGGGCTGTTCGCGCTGCTGGGCGTCGTGGACGCGCTCCGTCCGGCACAGTCGTGGCTGACCCCGTTCGGCAGCGTGCGCAACCTGCTCTCGGGCGAGATGAGCGCCGTGGCGTGGGTGCAGTGGCTGTGCGTACTCCTGGTCTGGGGTGTCGGGCTGAACGCCGTGGGCGCGGCCCTGTTGAACCGCCGCGGCCGCCCGACCGGTCGCTGACTCCGCGCCGAGGGCGCGGGTCGGCGCGGTCGACAACCCTGAGCGCGGGTCCAATCTCGACGCGGTAGCCCGTCATGCCTACGGGCGCATGTCTTTCGTCGAACGAATCTGTTACGGGCCATTGACGCCCGTCGCGCCGGGGTGATCTGATCGCGCTCTCAGAGAATCTTTCATCTTTCGATGGTTGGGGGCCCCATGCCCAGGTTCCGGCGTACCGCGCTCGCCGCGGGACTAACGATCGCCATGGCCGCGTTGTCGACCGCCGTCGCGCTGCCCGCACCCGCGTCCGCCGCGTTGCCCACCGCCGCGGTGGCACTCGGGGACAGCTTCATCAGTGGCGAGGGCGCCGGGGCGTACACCCCGGTCGTCGACGTCAACGGAGTCAGCCAGGGCTTCCCCGGTTGGACCGCGGCGAACAACAACGCGTTCTTCTGCCACCGCTCGGCGAACGCCTCGCTCAACCAGGCCAACCTGCCGGGCATCCAGAACCGGTTCAACCTGGCCTGCTCCGGCGGTCAGCCACACGACATCGCCAACGCCTCCCAGGCGCGGACCAACGGTCGTACGGTCGCCTCGCAGCTGAGTCAGCTGCGCGCCGTGGCGCAGACCCAGGACATCGACCTGGTGCTGGTCGGCCTCGGCTCCAACAACAGCTCGTTCACCTTCGGCAGTGTCGCGGAGAAGTGCGCCAACCGGTTCATCGCCGACGCCTGGACCGGCTGGTGGGAGTTCTGGGCGTACCTGAACGGGCCGGTGGAGCAGAAGCCGTGCAGCGACGCCGACCTGGCCACCGCCGCGCAGATCAGCGCCGCGACCGCGGAGACCACCGCGGCCGTACGCCAGATCCTGACCACCCTCGACCAGGTGGACGCGGACGGGCAGCACCGGGTGGTGTTCCAGGACTACACGAACCCACTGCCGCTGGACCTGAACCCGCAGTTCCACGAGGAGGACAGCCGGGACGACACCAGGGACAAGTTCCGTGACCTGGGTGCCGAGCGGTACGCGGGCGGTTGCCCGATCCACCGGGCCAGCCTGGCGCCGGGGCACCGCTTCTCGCAGGGTCTGGGCAGCATCGTGAAGTCCACCCGGGACACTCTGGCCGCCGAGTTCCCCGCCGACGAGCTGGTGTACCTGAACGTGCAGCAGGCCTTCAACGGTGCACGGCTCTGCGAGCAGACCAGCAGCCCGAGCGGCTCGCTGGCCACTCCGATCCGGCTTCAGGACGGCGCGACCGGCACCTTCGTCACCAGCCTCGCCGGCAAGGACAAGATCGCCATCCAGCGCATCGCCAACACCTGCGTCACCTACTTCCAGACCTGCCAGGAGTCGTGGCACCCGAACGCCACCGGGCACCAGGTGCTCGGCCAGTGCCTGAGCGGCGCGGCCTCCACCAGCGCCCGTTCGGTGGCCTGCGTGCGGGCCAGCAACGGGGCGATCTCGGTCTCCTGACCGCAGCGTCCTTCGGAGGGCTCCGCCATTCGGCGGGGCCCTCCGTCGCGTCCGTCGCGCGCGCGGCACGTCTGCCCACCGCTGTCGTGGACCCCGACGGCCTACTGCTACCCGCCGGTAACGTCAGGCCGTAGGCTGGGCCGATGAACGGGGACCCGGAGTACGCGCAGGAGTTCGTCGACGTCGACGGTGGCCGGTTGGGTGTGCAGGTCTATCCGGAACCGGCCGGCGTGTCGGGCGCGCCAGTGGTCGTGATCTGGCCCGCGATGGGGGTCCGGGCCCGGTACTACCGGCCCTTCGCCGCCGCCCTGCGCGCCGCCGGACTGGCCGTGGTCGTGGCCGACCTGCGCGGCACCGGGGCGAGCACGCCCGCGCCGAGTCGGGCGGACCGGCACGGTTACGCCGAACTGGCCGACGACGTCGGCGCCGTCCTGGCCGCCCTCAAGCCACGTCTGGACGGACGCACCCGACTGCTCCTCGGACACTCGCTCGGCGGGCAGGCCGCGCTGCTGCACCTCGCCCTGCACGGCAGCGGCGAGGTGGACGGGTTGGCGCTGGTGGCGGTCGGCATCCCGTACTGGCGGAGCTACCCGGGCCGGCGCGGCCTCGGCGTACTGCCCTACACCCAGGGGATCGCCGCCACTGCGGCGCTGCTCGGGGTCTGGCCGGGCTGGGGCTTCGGCGGTCGGCAGGCACGCGGCGTGATCCGCGACTGGGCCCACACCGCGCGGACCGGCCGATTCCCCCGGCTCGACGGTACGGACACCGAGGCCGCCGTCCGCGCGGTACGGACCCCGGTGCTGGCCGTCAGTGTGGACGACGACCAGTTCACCCCGCACGAGACCATGGACCACCTCTGCGCGAAGCTCGCCGACGCGCCGGTGACCCGGGAGCGGTACACAGTGGCGCAGGCCGGTACGACGTTGGACCACTTCACCTGGGTCCGCGCCAGCGTCCCGCTGGCGCGGCGGATCGCCGGTTTCGTCGGCGATCTGCCGCCCCGCTGAGCCGTACCGGCCGGTTGGCGGCCGGTCGGCTCACTCGTCCTGGTCCAGCGGCACCAGTTCACCGTCCCGCTCCACCTGGATCTCGGCGTGCTCCTTGCGGGGTGCGACCTCTGCGGTGTTCCGGTGTGGGTCGTTGTCGGGGTGCATGAGCACCGCGTCTGTTTTGGGGGTCTTCTCCCGGCTCTCGTCCGGCTGCGACATCGCGTTCCCCTCTCGTCGGCGTCGCTCGGGATCTACCCACCACCGGGCGAACGACTCCTGCCCGGGGCAGGTCGACCCGCCGACGCCACGGATGTCCGGTAGCGGCCCTCCACGACCCGGATCGGTCCGCCCGGGGCGGGGTTAGCCGCCCGACCGGCGGGTAAGCCGCACCGCCCGACACGGCGGAAGGGGATCACATGTCCGAACGGCACACCGCACTGCGCTCGATGCACGATCTGGGCCTGGCGGCCTGGTTTGGCGGCTCCCTCATGGGTGCCTTCGGCGTCAACGGCGCAGCGGCGAAAATCAGCGACTCGACCCAGCGGCTCCCGGTCGCCTCGGCGGGATGGTCCAAGTGGACACCGGTCAACGCGGCCGCGATCGGCGCGCACCTGGCCGGTGCCGTCGGCGAGCTGGTGACCGAGAGCCCACGGGTGGCGGCCCAGTCCGGCGTCGCCCGGGCCAGCGCCATCAAGACGGCCTTGACCATCGGCGCGCTGGCGGTCACCGGCTACAGCCGGTTGATCGGCATGCGGCTGGAGAAGGCTGGCGGCCCGTCGGTGAGTGGCGCCACCGAGCCGAACCACCAGACCCCGGCCAGTGTGGCCTCGTCGCAGCGGCAGATGAAGCTGCTCCAGTGGGCCATTCCGGCGCTGACCGGGACCTTGGTCGTGGTCACGGCGTACATGGGTGAGCAGCAGAAGCCCGGCCAGGTGTTCCGCGGCATGCTCGGTCGCGCCGGTGGGATGAAGGGCGCCTCGAAGAGCATGATCAAGATGGGAATGAGCAACGGCAAGCGGCCGATGGCGATGGCCGGACGCTGAACGTCGGGCCGACCGGCGTCCCGCCGCCACCTCGACGGCGGGGCGCTGGCCGGCCCTACGCGCGCACCGGAGCGATGACGGATGCCACGTGCGCGGCGGCGTGCCGGCGACATGTCGTGCGCCGCACTCGGGCCGGCGGTCCCGGCCCGAGGACGGCACATCGTCCGCCGCTGGCGGCGGACCGACGAGCGGGGTTGTCATGACGGCGCACAAGGGACGCAGCGGGGACAACGACCGGCTGGAGCCGGAGGCGACCAAGCCGTGGGGCACCGGCGACGGCTTCGACGCCGACGCGCCCTGGGGCACGGCCGACGACTCACCGATGGACGAGGGCAGCGAGGAGACCGCGGTGCCCGAAGGACGGCGCGGCGAGCGACGCGCGGGTGCTCCGGCGGGCCGGTCGGACCCGGCGGGACGACACGGCTTCGGCTCGGTCGAGCCGACCCGTACGACGATGGCCGGACCGGGGGCCCCACCCGATCCCGCCCCCAGTGGCCGGAGCTTCCCCGACGACGCGGACATCGGCGAGTCGACCCAGGACGCCCTGCGCAGCCGGGGACGGCGGTCCTGAGCGGACCGGCACCCGGCCGAGCGGCCCGTGCCGCGATCAGCCGGTCGCCGGGACGGCCTGCTCGACGACCATCGTCTCGGCGAGCAGTTGCGCCAGCCGGGTGGCGTCGCGCTGGGCCTGCCCGGCGCAGCAGTTGTTGAACAACACGTGCAGCTCGTCGGAGAGCTCGGCGAACTCGGCCAGCCGTCCGGCCCAGTACCGCAGCTCGTCCTCGGCGTACGCGTACCGGAACTTCTCCTGCTTGTCGCCCTCGCCCCAGGCGTCGCTGTGACCGTGGAACCGGACGATCGCCGGCTCCGCCGTCATGGTCAGGATCGGCGGCACCGACGACGGGTGCCCCTGTGGCATGTCGACGCAGACCAGGGACAGGTCGTGGGCGCGTAACAGGTCCAGAGTGTCCGTCACGGCGTCGTCGTCCAACCAGGAGCCGTGCCGCAGCTCCACAGCGACCCGCCACGGCCGGCAGCGCTGCGCCAGCTCGACGATCCGGCGTTCGGCCGCGGGGCTGCGCACCAGCCACGGCGGGAACTGCAACATCACCACACCCAGCTTGCCGGCCGCCGCGATCGGGTCGAGGGCCGCGCGGAACCGGGCCCACAGCTCGTCGTACGCCGGCTCCGGCAGGTCCCGGCGGCGGATCCGGCTCGGGCCGCCGGCCGGTCGCAGGTCCCGGGGCAGCACGGCGACCGGTGTCGGGTGACCGGTGAAGAGGCTGAACGCCTTGACGTCGAAGGTGAAGTCGTCAGGTGTGGCGTCCACCCATCCCTGGGTCGTCTCCGGCACCGGGATGGCGTAGTAGGACGTGTCCACCTCGACCATCGGGAACTGGCTGGCGTAGAAGCCCAGTCGACGGGCCGGTGTGCTGGCCGAGCGCGGGTACCACCCGGAGCGCAGCAGGGACTGGTCCGCCCAGGACGACGTGCCCACCTTAATCACACCCATGTCATTCAGTGGACCGCCACCGGCGCGGATCGGCAACCGCTGGGGGGTCTTCGGTCGAGAAGGTGTCGTGCCCGAAAAGTGTCGGTGCCTCGCCCTACGGTGGCACCGGGTGGACATCAACGAAGGGTGGCGGCATGACCAGCACTGAGCAGCTCACCGGTGAGCGCACCGACCTCCTGCAGAGCCTGCGCAGGCACCGCGGTTTCCTCTTGCAGACGGTTGACGGGCTCACCGACGAGCAGGCGGCCAGCCGCCCCACCGTCAGCGGGCTCTGCCTCGGTGGCCTCATCAAGCACGTGTCCGGCGTCGAGCACCGGTGGATGCTCTTCGCCGTCGGCGGCGCGGAGGCGATGGGGCGCGAGGAGATCGACTGGGTCGGTCAGTTCCAGATGTTGCCGGGCGAGACCCTCGCCGGGTTGGTCGAGCGCTTCCAGGAGGTGGCCGCCCAGACCGACGAGTTGACCGCCACCCTCGACCTGGACGCGGCGCACCCGCTGCCGCAGGCGCCGTGGTTCGAGCCGGGGGCGAGTTGGACGGTCCGCCGGGTGCTGCTGCACCTGATCGCCGAGACGGCCCAGCACGCCGGGCACGCCGACATCCTGCGGGAGTCGATCGACGGCGCCAAGACGATGGGCTGACTCCGACGTCGACCGTCGCCGGGCCGAACGCTGCCGCATCGCCTCAGCGCAGGCGGTGCCGGCGTTCGGTGGTCCGGTCTCTCGCGTAGGCGTCGGAGTGACCCCAACGGCCCGGGATGTCCAGCAGTTCCAGCCGACCGAACCCCTCCGGCACCGCCGGGTTCACCAACAGGTTGTCGCCGGTGGGTCGCAGGCCCAGCATGGTGCCGAGCAGCATCAGCAACGCTCCCGACGACCAGGCCTGCGGGCGGCAGCTCGTCGTCAACTGGACGGGGTAGGTCGTCAGGTCGCGCTCGTATCCGGCGATCACTCCCGGCGCCTCGCCACCGAGCGTCTGCGCCATGTCGAAGATGCCGGCCGCGATCCGGGCCGCCTGCGCGTCGAGGCGGTAGCGGCGCAACCCGGCGGCGATCAGCGCGTTGTCCGACGGCCACACCGCGCCCAGGTGCGTGCCCACCGGGTTGTACGTGCGCTGCCCCGCGGCGAACGTGCGTACCCCCCAACCGCTGAACAGTCGCGGCCCGACCAGGTGCTCGGCGACCGCTTCCGCGCGTTCGTCCGCGACGATCCCGCTCCAGAGCAGGTGCCCGATGTTGGAGGCCAGCGCGTCGACCGGTTCGCCGTACGGGTCGAGCGCCAACGCGTAGTACTCCCGGTGCGGCAGCCAGAAGTCCCGGTTGAAGCGCTCCTTCAGTGCTGCCGCCTCCCGTTCCAACCGGTCGGCGTACGCGGGGTCGCCCCAGAACTCGCGGGCCAGTCGGGCGCCGCGCCGCTTCGCGTCGTACGCGTAGCCCTGCAACTCGCAGGTGGCGCGGGGGAAGGCGGGTTGTCGACCGTGGGCGTCGACGATGGCGTCCGGGGAGTCCTTCCAGCACTGGTTGATCGTGCCGTCACGTTCGTTGCGACGCTGGTAGCGCAGGTAGCCGTCGCCGGTCAGGTCGCCGTACTCGTCGATCCAGTCCAGCGCCATCCGGGCCGGGTGGCGCAGCTCGCGGACCAGGTCGGCGTCACCGGACCAGCGCTCGTACTCGTCGAGCAGCACGACGAAGAGCGGGGTGGTGTCCGCCGCGCCGTAGTACAGCGCGCTCACCCGGTCGCTGAATGTTCCGGTCTCGCCGTACCGGAGCTGGGCGAGGATCTTGCCGGGCTCCTCGTCCAGCGCGTCGTCGAGCTGGCCGCCCTGCATGAGCGCCAGCATCCGTAGCGTCGCCGGAGCAAGTTCGGGGGTGAAGGCCATCGTCTGGAGGCAGGTGATCAGGGCGTCCCGTCCACACAACCCCATCGCCCACGGCAGACCACCGATCGGCACCCGCTCGCGGTGCGACAGCGGCCTGTAGCGCAGCGCCGCCAGGTCCGCGAGGCTGCCCTGGTAGAGCTCCTCCAGGCCCTTGCGTTCGGCCACCAGCTGCGGTGCCCGGTCCAGCCACCGCACCAGGTCCTCGCGCATCCCTGTCCGCACAATCTGCTGGTGCGACTGGAGGTCGGCGCGGAGATCCCGGCCTTCCTCGCCGCCCATGGTCACGCTGACGTGCAGGTCGGTCTCCCATTTCCCCTCGGGTGCGATCCGGATCCGGAACGTCATTCCCTTCTCGTCCACCTCGGCGGGGACGGTACTGCGCACGGTGGTCTTGCGGACGAACCGGTCCCGCTGGTAGCGCAGCACGAGCTGCTGGTCCGCCGAGTCGGCGCTGACCTCGACGGCCCGCTGCCGGAGCTGCCCGACCTCGACGATGTCGGTGAAGTCGCTGGCCATCTCCATCCGGACGGTGTACTCGGCGGGCTGCGACGAGTGGTTGAGCACTGTGATGTTCTCGTGGAAGCAGTCGTGCACCGAGCGGTGCCTGATGATCGACATGTCGGCGTCGACGTAGTGGCTCGCCGCACCGGGGACCAGGAAGAACCGGGTCTCGAAGTACGTGAGGTCGTCGCGGGCGAGTGCGTTGATCCGCTCGCCGTCGATCCTGAGCACCCAGTGGGACAAAAACCGGGTGTCGTACGCGAAGAGTCCGACCGGGGTCTGCGGGTCGACCTCGATGTCGCCCTGGGCGTCGCTGATCGCGAACAGGTTGCCGGCGATGACGTGCACCAGTTCCTGCTTCACGGCCGCTCATTCCGAGCGGTCGTCTCATTCCGAGCGGTCCTCGCGGTCCGGCCAACCAGCGCGGCTCGGCCCAGCTCGTGCGGATGGCGGGCGCCGTCCGGCCCGGAGAAGATCCGCCGCAGCAGCATCAGCAGTTGCATGTTGCCCTGCACGGTCAGCTCGTTGCGCAGCAGGCCCGCGCCCGGGTGCAGCTCGCCGCGGGCCATCCGGTCGAAGACCGCCCGATCGGCCCGCAGCACCAGCTCGGCGTCGTCGGCCGAGCGGGTCACCCGGACGTGCTGGTCGGCGATGGTCAGGTACCAGTGATCGGTGCTGCCGTCGTCGCGGACGTCCAGCCGCAGCGTCCCCGCAGTGGTCTCCGGCAGGTCGGGCCGCCGACCGGTGTCCAGCTGTCGCAGATACTGCTCCACCGTCGCGCCCATCAGGTCCCCTCCCCACGCTTTCCCGCAGGATCACCCGCGCCGGGGTGAGCGCGGTTCACCCGAAACAGGTGAGGTGCCAGATCTGCCGTGGCCTCGGCCGTTTGCTCCGGGACGAGGTGGGCAGGCCCCAGTGGTTCAGCCGAGACGGACGGGAGCACCGGTATGCGCGCGCTGCGGTTGAAGGAGTGGAAGTCGGAACCGGAGTTGGTCGAGGTTCCCGATCCGACGCCGGGGCCAGGTCAGGTGGTGGTCCGGATCGGCGGTGCCGGTGCCTGCCATTCCGACCTGCACCTGATGGACGAGTTCGAGCCCGGCACCATGCCCTGGAACCCACCGTTCACCCTCGGGCACGAGAACGCCGGCTGGGTGCACGCCCTCGGCGACGGTGTGACCGGACTGTCCGTCGGGCAACCGGTCGCTGTGTTCGGCGCATGGGGTTGTGGCACCTGCGCCCGATGTCGGGTCGGGATCGACCCGTACTGCGAGAACCCGTCCGCTGCGCCGGTACCGAGCGGAGGCGGCGGGCTCGGACTGGACGGCGGCATGGCCGAGTTCGAGCTGGTCCCGGACGCGCGGCACGTCGTGCCCCTTCCGGAAGGGCTGGATCCGGTGGACGCCGCACCGCTGACCGACGCGGGACTTACCCCGTACCACGCCATCCGACGCTCCTGGCCAAAGCTGCCACCGGGCAGCACGGCCGTGGTGATCGGGGTGGGCGGGCTGGGGCATGTGGGTGTGCAGATCCTCAAGGCCACCACAGCCGCGCGAGTGATCGCGGTGGACACCCGAGCTGAGGCGCTGCGGCTGGCCGAGGAGTGCGGCGCCGAGCACGCCGTGCTCTCGGGTCCGACCGCCGCCGAGGAGATCCGGGATGCCACCGGCGGTCGAGGTGCCGACGTGGTGCTGGACTTCGTGGGCACGGACGCCACCCTGGCGCTGGGCGTGGCGACGGCGCGCACGGTGGGCGACCTGACCATCGTGGGGATCGGCGGCGGCACCGTGGGAGTCTCGTTCTTCTCCGTGCCGTACGAGGTGAGTATCGCGACCACCTACTGGGGCAGCCGGCCCGAGCTGGTGGAGGTGCTCGACCTGGGTGCCCGGGGCCTGGTCCGTCCGAAGACCACCACCTTCGCGCTGGAAGACGCGCTGGACGCGTACCGCCAGATGCGCGACGGCACCCTGGAGGGCCGGGCGGTGATCGTGCCGTGAGCCCGTCGTTCAGTCGGCCGCGATGAGGCCGCGCACGTAGGCGGCCTGGCCCGCGTGTTGCAGGTCGTCGTCGACGATGCTGACCAACCGGACGCCGAGGGTGACCGGCGGGTCCCACCCCTCGTCGACCACGCGGTCCAGGTCCGCCGGGGCCAGGCCGGCCAGGAACCTTCCGGTACGCGCCGCGACCGCCTGGTAGTAGTCGATCAGCGCCTGCGCGCTCTCCGGCCGCACCGCGGCGACCTGAGCGGGCGAGTGCCCGTAGCCGGTGTTGTCGGGGTCGGCGGCGAGCCCGAACCGACCCGCCCAGTCGCCGCTCACCCAGATCTGCTCGGCGTCGAGCAGGTCGGCGACGTGGTGGTCCTGCACCCGGGTGAGGTGCCAGACCAGCCAGCCGACCGAGTTGGCGCCCGGCCCGGGCTGGTGGCGCAGTTGCTCGGGGCTGAGGCCGTCGACGGCAGCGCGGACGAGGTCGGGCAGCCGGTCGTACGCCTCGGTCAGCAGGTCACTCACGTCCACGGGTACGCCTTCCTGGTCGGTTTCCGAACAGGTACCGCCGGACCAGGGCGCGCAAACCTCGGCGGCTACGGTGATCGAATGGTCGCCGCGGTGGAGTTGTACCTGGATCCGGACGCCACCCGCCGGATCCGGGTGCTCTGGGACGCGCTGGAGGCCGAGGGGGTGCAGAGCATGCGCTCGCTGCTGGAGCAGCGCCACCGTCCGCACGTCTCGCTCATGGTGGCACCCCGTTTCGACAGGGAGCAGGTCGCCGAGGCGCTACAGGGGACGGTGGTGGCCGCCCCGCTGCGGCTCGACTTCCAGCACGTCGGCCAGTTCGTCGGTCGGGTGCTCTGGCTCGGCCCGGCGCCCACCCCGGAGTTGCTGGCGCACCACCGGCTGGTGCACGACCGGCTCACCGCCGCCGGCATCGCCCTCGCCGAGCACTACCAGCCGGGGCGGTGGGTGCCGCACTGCACGCTCTCCATGCGGGTGCCGAACACGCTGATGGCCGCCGCGGTGCGCCGCTGCCTGGAGGTGTTGCCGCTGGCCGCGACAGTGGTCGGCGCGGCGCTCACCGACCACGCGCGCGGCATCGCCCACCCGCTGCCTTGACCGCGCCTCGACCGTCGAGGCGTAATGTCCGGTTTGGCGGGCGACAGTCGGAAACCCGAAAACAAGCGGTGCGGATGCGGCCGGGCGTGGGAAGGTTCGAGTGGCTGTCGTACCGGTGGTGGGCTGCTCACAGGCGGTCCGCCCGACCCGGTGTGGCGCGGGGTCACCCCGCGCCACCCACGGCGGCTTCGACGAGGAGAGGCAGGGCCCATGCAGGCTCAGCGCAGGCCACCGCGCACGGAGCGGAGCCAGACCCGGGACGACCGGACCGGCGGCGGAATGACCGGGGCGGCCACGCCACTGACGATCTGGGCGGCCGCCGTACTGCTCGGCCGGATCGGTGCCGGCGACGACGACGTCGAGGACGAACGGCACATCCTGCGCGGCATCGAGTGAATCTCGGCCGCGCGGCTCAGAGCCAGCCGCGCCGCTTGAAGATCACATAGAGGGTGCCGCAGACCAGCAGCATCAACAGCAGCGCGAAGAGGTAGCCGAAGCGCCAGTTCAGCTCCGGCATGTGGACGAAGTTCATGCCGTACACGGTGCCGATGAGCGTGGGAGCGAAGAGGATCGCCGCCCAGGAGGAGACCTTCTTCAGCTCCTCGTTCTGGCTGTAGCTGGCCGCGGTGAGGCTGCGCATCTCCTCGTTCTGCTGCTGTGAGACGAGGGTGGCGTTGACGGTGAGGATGTTCTGCAACAGGTGCCGGAAACCGTCCACCCGCTCCACCACCTGGGTCAGGTGGTCGGTCACGTCGCGCAGGTAGCGGCGCAGCTCCTCGTCGGCGCTGGCGCTGCCGGCGCCGTCGGCCAGCGCGTCGAGCACGCTGAGCAGCGGGCGGGCGGCCCGCTGGAACTGGATGACCTCGCGGCTGAGCCCGTAGATGCGGCGGCTGGCGTTCGGGTCGCCACCGAACACCTGGGTCTCGATCTCGTCGATGTCGTTCTCCAGTCCGGCCACCACCGGCGCGTACCCGTCGACGACCTGGTCGAGGATCGCGTACAGGACCGCCTCCGGCCCCCGGGCGAGCATCTGCGCCTCGGTCTCCAGCCGCCGCCGCACCGCGGCCAGGTCGGGCGCCTCGCCGTGTCGGACGGTGACCACGAAGCCCGGCCCGATGAACAGGTGCAGTTCGGAGAACTCGACCTCCTCCCGGAGGTCGTTGTAGCGGGCGGCGCGCAGCACCACGAACAGTGTGTGCCCGTACCGCTCCAGTTTGGGACGCTGGTGAGCGTTGATCGCGTCCTCGACCGCCAGGTCGTGCAGCCGGAACTCCCGGGCCAGCGAGGTGATCTGCTCGATGTCCGGCCGGTACAACCCGATCCAGGCCATCGCGCCATCCTGCTCCTGGAGGCAGCGGTACGTCTCGGCGAGGCCGGACGGCGAGGCGAACCGGTGCCCCCGGATGTAGACCGCGCTGTCCACCAGGCCGCCGTGGGAGGCGGCGGGCGACTCCGTGGACGGCGCCACACCGACCCTCGTCTCGTACTCGTCGAGTTGGCGGCCGAAGCCACCACCCGGGCGGAAGCGACGGCCGCCGACCATGCCCTGTCCCCTCCCCCGGTGCCGCCCATCCAGCCCGGGGCGCTGCTTCCCCCCTGTCCTGGGCCCTGAAACCCGCCGTGGCGTCGGCTGGGTTCCGCGCACCGGCGGACGGGGCCGGCCCGTCGGGCGGATACTCACGGTGACCGTGAGCGGGATGACGGGGGACGCGCCGGTGACTGTCGACAGACTCGCCGGCCGGTTGCGGGGGTGGCTGCTCGACGCCGGCTCGGACCAGGCCGTGCAGCACCCGGGGCCGCACGGGCGCCCGCCGGAGGACCGGCACCACCCGTGGTGGAAGGTGATGTGCCTGACCGGGGTCGACTACTTCTCCACGCTGGGTTATCAGCCGGGCATCGCGGCGCTGGCCGCCGGGGCGCTCTCACCGGTGGCGACCCTGGTGCTGGTGCTGGTGACCCTGCTGGGTGCGCTGCCGGTCTACCGGCGGGTGGCGGTGGAGAGCCCGCACGGTGAGGGTTCCATCGCAATGTTGGTACGCCTGCTGAGCTACTGGCCGGGCAAGTTGCTGGTGCTGGTGCTGCTCGGTTTCGCGGCCACCGACTTCATCATCACCATCACCCTCTCGGCCGCCGACGCGACGGCGCACATCGACGAGAACCCGTTCTGGCCGAGCGGGCTCAAGGGTCGCGAGGTGCTGGTCACGCTGCTGCTGGTGTCGCTGCTGGGCGCGGTGTTCCTCAAGGGATTCACCGAGGCCATCGGGATCGCCGTCGTCCTGGTCGCGGTCTATCTGACGCTGAACGCCGTGGTGGTGGCCGACGCGCTGTGGCGGGTGGCGACGCATCCGAGCGCGGTCGGCGACTGGACCACCACGCTGACCACCGGGCACGGCGATCCGTGGCTGGTGGTCGGGCTGTCGCTGCTGGTCTTTCCGAAGCTGGCGTTGGGGCTGTCCGGCTTCGAGACGGGGGTGGCGGTCATGCCGAGCGTACGGGGTGACCCGCAGGACTCGGAGGCACGACCGCTGGGCCGGATCCGTGGCGCCCGCCGGCTGCTCACCACCGCAGCGGTGATCATGAGCGTCTTCCTGATCACCAGCAGCGTGACGACCACCGTGCTCATCCCGCCGGAGGCCTTCCAACCGGGCGGGCCGGCGAACGGGCGCGCGCTGGCCTACCTGGCGCACGCCCACCTCGGCGAGGTGTTCGGCACCGTCTACGACCTGTCCACCATCGGAATCCTCTGGTTCGCCGGGGCATCGGCGATGGCTGGTCTGCTCAACCTCGTGCCGCGCTACCTGCCCCGCTACGGCATGGCGCCGACCTGGGCGCGAGCCGTCCGGCCGCTGGTGCTGGTCTTCACCGCCGTGGCGTTCCTGATCACGATCGTCTTCGAGGCCAGCGTGGACGCGCAGGGCGGCGCGTACGCCACCGGGGTCCTGGTGTTGATCACCTCGGCCGCGACGGCGGTGACGCTCGCGGCGCTCCGGCAGCGTCAGCGCGGTCGCACCATCGCATTCGGAATCATCGCGGTGATCTTCGTCTACACCACAGTGGCCAACGTGGTGGAGCGCCCGAGCGGCGTCAAGATCGCGGCCTGTTTCATCGGCGGGATCATCCTGGTGTCGGTGCTGTCCCGGCTGATGCGGGCCTACGAGCTGCGCGTCGACCACGTCGAACTGGATCACGTCGCGGCCCGGATGATCGACGAACGCGCCGGACGACGGATCCGCCTCATCGCGCACGAACCCGACCGGCGCGACGAGGCGGAGTACCGCGCCAAGCTGGCGCAGACCATGGCGGACAACGACTTTCCCGACGACGACGACGTCATCTTCGTCGAGGTCACTGTCACCGACCCCTCCGACTTCGAGACGGAGCTGCTGGTCCGCGGCGGGGTGGTCGACGGCCGCTTCCCGGTGCTCAGCCTGGCCAGTTCGTCGGTGCCCACCGCGCTGGCCGCCCTGTTGCTGGAGATCCGCGACCGCAGCCGTCGGCGCCCCCACATCTACTTCGAGTGGTCCGAGGGCGGCCCGACCCGCAACTTCCTGCGCTACCTGGCGTTCGGACAGGGCGCCATCGCCTCGGTGACCCGGGAGATCCTGCGCCGCCAGGAGCCCGACCCGCACCGCCGGCCGCACGTGCACGCCGGCTGACCTGCGAGCCGACAGTCCGTCGCGCACCGTGAGCGTGGTCATAACGACTGGACGATCCACCCGCTCCTGCTGCTAGCCTCGGCGCAGGTCATGAGTGCCAGCGCGAAGCCCCGGCTCGCTGGCCGGCAACCCTCCTCCGCGGTGGGGTGCCCCGGGTGAAGACCAGGCACCGGCAGCACGTCGGTGCAAGCGTGGCCTGGCACCCAGGTCAGCACAGACCCGGGAGAACCATGCGCATCCTCAGCACCACCCCACCGACCGACGTCGCGGACTCCCGCACCGGCCGACCCTCGCCCGCACTGATCCGGCGACGGCACGTGGACATGATGCGAATGTGCAGCGCCGCCTGTCGTCGCGGCATC
Source organism: Micromonospora saelicesensis (assembly GCF_900091575.1). Taxonomy (GTDB): domain Bacteria; phylum Actinomycetota; class Actinomycetes; order Mycobacteriales; family Micromonosporaceae; genus Micromonospora; species Micromonospora saelicesensis. Next base: position 674,260 of record NZ_FMCR01000003.1, on the reverse strand, counting down.
GCGCTCTAGCACCACCTTCCCGAGCTCCTTTCCCACCGGCACGCCCATCGGGCGCGCCGTCGGTGGCGCACGTCCGTGCGCGCCGAGACACCACCCTTCGGAGACACCCGTGCGATTCCTTCCTGCCCTGACCCGCGCCGCTGCCCTGGGCGCGGCCACGATCCTGGCCGCCACCGCCCTCACCGCCTGCGGCGACGACAGCTCGTCCGACGCCACCGCCAACCCGTACGGCCTCGCTCAGTCGGGCGTGCTGCGCGCCGGAACGCTGACCGACGCCCCGCCGAACGTGTACCTCAAGGACGGCAAGTTCACCGGCTTCGACAACGACCTGCTGACCGCCGTGGCCGGCAAGCTCGGTCTGACTGTCGAGTTCGTCGGCACCGACTTCTCCGCGCTGCTCAGCCAGGTCAACAACCGCAAGTTCGACGTGGGCAGCTCCTCGATCACCATCACCGAGGCCCGCAGGAAGACCGTCGACTTCGGCAACGGCTACGACTTCGGCTACTTCGGCCTGGACGTCCCGGCCGGCTCGCCGATCACCGGCTTCGACCAGCTCGCCGGCAAGCGGGTCGTGGTGGTGCAGGGCACCGTCCAGGACGACTACGCCACCGGCAAGCAGCTCAACCCGGTGCGGGTGCCCGACTACAACGGCGCGATCAACCAGCTCAAGGCGGGCACCGCCGACGCCTGGATCGCCCCGGCGGAGATCGGCGAGAAGTCGGCCACCGACAGCAACGGCAAGATCACCGTGGCGGCCAAGCAGCTCAGCCCGGCACCTACCGCGTACGCCGTGGCCAAGGGGAACGACAAGCTGCGCGAGGCACTGAACAAGGGCCTCGACGAGGTCATCGCCGATGGCACCTGGAGCCGGTTGCAGGCGCAGTACTACCCGGGCCGGCCGATCCCGGCGGACTTCACGCCGGGCAGCGGCACGGTGAAGGCCCCGTCCGCGTCGGCCGCGCCGTCGGCGTCCGCTACGGCCGTGCCGTCGGCGTCCGCGTCGACGGCGTCCTGAGCCGGTGACGAGCGAGCAGGGCGGTAGGAGGAGCGACCGATGGATCCGTTGAGCACCCTGTGGGAGACCTTCTTCGACTGGGACGCGATGCGCGAGGCGCTGCCCGAGATGCTGACCGTCGGGTTGCCCAACACGCTGATCCTGGCGGTCTCCGCCGCCCTGCTCGGCTCGGTGCTGGGCCTGCTGCTGGCCGTTGCCGGGATCTCCCGCAGCCGCTGGCTGCGCTGGCCGGCGCGGGTCTACACCGACGTGTTCCGGGGGCTGCCGGCCGCGGCGACGATCCTGCTGATCGGCGTCGGGCTGGCCCCGCTGGGCATGCAGGTCTGGGGGCCGGATCCCTACCCGTTGGGCATCCTGGCGCTGTCGCTCATCGCCGCCGCGTACATCGGGGAGATCTTCCGCTCGGGCATCCAGTCCGTGGAGGCCGCCCAGTTGGAGGGCGCCCGGGCGCTCGGCTTCTCCTGGGCCGACGCGATGCGGCTGGTGATCATTCCGCAGGGCATCCGGCGGGTGCTGCCGGCCTGGGTGAACCAGCTCATCGCACTGATCAAGGACTCCAGCCTGGTCTACTTCCTCGGCCTGGTGGCCAGCCAGCGGGAGCTGTTCCGGATCGGGCAGGACTACGCGGCCACCACCGGCAACGAGTCGGCGCTGCTGCTGGCGGGGCTCTGCTATCTGGCGTTGACCGTACCGCTGACGCACGTCGTCAACTGGATCGACAGGCGGCTGCGCAACGGCCGGCCGGCCACTGCGTCGACCGAAGAGGACGACGACGACATCGCGTCGTACGCCGCGACGGAAGGAGATCGGCGATGACCACCGCCACGACGACCTCGGTCAGCCTCGACGTACGCGACGTGCACCTCGCCTTCGGACCGAACCGGGTGCTGCGCGGCGTCGACCTCTCGGTGCCGCGGGGCGCGACGGCCTGCGTCATCGGGCCGTCCGGGTCGGGCAAGTCCACCCTGCTGCGCACCATCAACCGGCTGATCGAACCGGACCGGGGCGACGTGCTGCTGGACGGGCGCAGCGTGCTGGGCGACGACCCGGACGCGCTGCGGCAGCGGGTGGGCATGGTGTTCCAGCAGTTCAACCTGTTTCCGCACATGAGCGTGCTGCGCAACGTCACGCTGGCGCTGCGGCGGCTGCGCAAGCTCGGTGCGGACGAGGCGGAGACCGTCGCCCGGGCCCAGTTGGAGCTGGTGGGGCTGGCCGGCAAGGCGAACTCCCGGCCGGCGCAGCTCTCCGGTGGCCAGCAGCAGCGGGTGGCGATCGCCCGCGCGCTGGCGCTGCGGCCCGAGGTGATGCTCTTCGACGAGGCCACCTCGGCGCTCGACCCGGAGTTGGTCAAGGGCGTCCTCGGGGTGATGGCCGACCTGTCCGCCGCCGGCAAGACCATGGTGGTGGTGACCCACGAGATGGGCTTCGCCCGGCAGGTCGCCGACACCGTCGCCTTCATGGACCGGGGCGTGGTGCTGGAGGCCGGCCCACCCGAGGCGATCTTCGAGCGGGCCGAGCATCCGCGGCTTCGCCGTTTCCTCGACCAGGTGCTCTGAGCCGGACGGTCGGACGGCCACCGGGAATCACTCGTTGGGCCCGCGCCCCAGCAGCCGGATCTCCTCGTTGTCCAGCGCGGATTGAAGTTCCTGGAGCACCAGGTCGTCGATCTCCCGGTTGTCGCGCAGCCGGGTGACCTCCCGCCTCTTGTGGGCGAGAACGCCGAGGCGCAGTCGGCGTTCCAGCCGGCGCTCCTCGGCGGTGTTCCCACCGCTCTCGTCGAGGTCCTCCAGATGCCGCCGGTACTCGGCTTCCAGCCGACGCACCGATTCATCCTGGGCGCCGATCTCTGCGGCGACCTGGGGAAGAGCCGCCAGGCCCACCTCGGTGGCCCGCCGCCGGGCGTTGCGGGCCTCGTCGACGCGCTCCGGGTCCCCGCTCAGCCCGGCCCAGCGGACGACCAACGGCAGGGTGGTGCCCTGAAGCAGCATGATCAGCACGATCACCAGCGCGGTGACGAAGATGATCAGATCCCGTTCGACCACCGGTTGACCGTTGACCATCACCGTCGGGACGGCCAGGGCGGCGGCGAGCGAGACCGCGCCCCGGAAACCGGACCAGCCCGCGACGGTCCCCACCCGCCAGGCGGACGGCCCCTGGCTCGGGTCCGTTATCCGGCGGCGCCGCAGCCGCGCCGACTGCGCGGTCAGGTAGACGAAGAGCAGGCGGGTGCCGATCACGACCACTGTGACCACCAGCACGATCAGCAGCGCCCGCTCGGGCGAGGTGCTGGTGATGCTCCGCACCGAGCGGGGAATCTGCGTACCGAGCAGGACGAACAACCCGCCGTTGATCAGGAACGTGGTGAGGTCCCAGAACGCGTACGCCAGCACCCGGGACCGGGCACGGATCACCCGTGGGCCGGCGTAGGCCAGCACCAGGCCGGCGACCACCACCGCCAGCACACCGCTGGCGTGCACCGAGTCGGCGAGCAGGAAGGCGCCGAACGGGGTCAGCACGCTGAGCGCGCCCTCGCGCAGCGGATCGTCGAGCCGCTTGCGGATCAGCACCACGGCGGCCCCCACCAGCAGACCGGCGACCACGCCGCCCACACTGGCGCCGACGAACTCCTCGCCGATGCCCAGGACGCCCGGCTCGGCGCTGTGGCTGAGCAGAGCCACTGCCACCGCAAAGATCACCAGCGCGGTGCCGTCGTTGACCAGGCTCTCCGCGTGCAGGGTGGTGAGCAGCTTCCGGGGCAGCCGCTTGGCCAGGCCGGTGACCGCGGCGGCGTCGGTCGGCGCGAGGACCGCGCCGAGCACCCAGGCGGCGGCGGGGTTCACCCCGAGCGCCTGCGCGGCGAACGACACCGTGACCATGGTGAGCACCACCAGCACCACGGCGAGCAGCCCGATCACCGGCAGGTTGGCCCGGATCTCCCGCAGGCTGATGGTGAGGCTCTCCCGGTACAGGATCGCCGGCAGGAAGATCAGCAGGACCAGGTCAGGTTCCAGGGTGACCTCGGACAGTGGCGGCGTGAGCCCGAGCAGCACGCCCAACGCGATGAGCAGGACCGGCGGGGCGACCCGGTACCGACCGCCGACGGTGGTGCCGACCAGGACGGTGACGCCGAGCACCACGATCAGGATGAGCGCCTCCACGCGTACACCCCCCTCGGACCATGGCCGACGGTGCACGCGCCGGTGGTTCCATCTGACCCCACCGGCCGGTGGGTTCCGGCGGAAACCGGCAAGTCGCGGTGCCCGCGAGCGAGGGTCAGGCGGTGGCGCGGGCGCGCGCTGTCACCGCACGGGCCGTACGACGGTGTTCGGCCGCCTCCTCGGGCCGGCCCAGCGCGGCGGCCAGGTCGGCGAGGTGCCCGGCCACCGGGCCGACGGTGAGCACCCCGCTGCCGGCGGCCAGCTCGTCGGCGGCCGGCAGCAGCTCGGCGTGGACCCGGGTCATCGTGGCCCGGTCGTCGAGGGCGCGCGCCGCCCGACCGACGAGGCAGAGCCGCACCTCACGCAGCAGATCGTGCGGCCCCTCGGGAAGCGCCCGCAGCGCGGTCGCGGCGGCGTCCCGGTCGTCGGCGGCGACCAGCAGCACCGGTCGGACCCACGGCTCGTGCGGACCCCAGTCCAGGTCCGTCCAGTCGGCAACGCCGAGCCCGGTGGTCAGTCGGTCGCCAGCTCCGAGCCCGTTGGTCGGCCGGTCGGCGCCAATGGTGTCGGCCAGCCGCAGGCCGAGCAGGGCCAGCGGGAGCAACCCCTGGGTCAGCCCCGGCATGCCGTCGGCGCTCACGCCCTCGGCCGCCGAGCGGTACGCCCGCGCCGCCGCGTCCGACTCGCCGTCGAGGGCCAGGCGCAGTGCGGCGTACCACCGGGTGAAGACACCGACCAACGGCAGCTCGTACCGTTCGGCGAGCCGGTCGGCGGCGCGGGCGTGCGCGTCGGCGGCGGGCCGGTCGGCCAGCGCGCAGTTGGCCTGGACCAGGATGAGATGGCCGAGCACCTCGAAGGTCACCAGGTGGTGCCGGGCGGCCAGCTCGACCAGTTCCTCGCCGATCCGGGCCCGCGTGTCGGCCAGACCGACGCGGTGGAAGGCGTGCATGAAGCGGGCGTTGAGAGCGAAGGCCAACAGCCCGGGATCGCCGATGTCGCGGGCGATCGTCTCGGCCTCGACGGCGGCGCGGCGGCCACGATCGGTGGTGGTGCCGCGCAGCTCCAGCGCGAGGGTGCTCAGCAGCCGACTGCGCTGCGTCGAGGCGATGGGGCCGAGCGCGGTCAGGGCGTGTTCGGCGGCTCGGACGATGTGCCCGGAGAGCAGGTCGTCGTCGTTGCGCGTCCAACTGGCGGGCACGTCGAAGCCAGCCAGGGCCTCCTGGATCAGCAGGGGGTCGCCGGTGGACTCGGCGACGGTGATCGCCTCGGCACGCCGTAGCCGCGCCTCGGCCAGCCGGCCCGTCACGGCCAGCGCCCGCCCCAGGCCGAGCAGCGCGGTCACGCGCCCACGCGGCTCGACCCCGCCGGCGCGGTCGTACGCGTCGATCGCCTGGCCCCACAGGCGGGCCGCCTCGTGGGGGTTGCCGCCCCGTTCGGCCCACTCCGCCGCCACCCGGGCGTACGTCGACGCCTCGGCGGCGTGGACCGGCCCGCCGGCGCGCAGCAGGTGGTACGCGAGGGCCGCCGGTTCGACGGGTTCCCGCTGTCGCAGCACCTCGGCGACGGCCGCGTGCCAGGCGGCGCGGCGCGGCGCGGACAGGTCGGCGTAGAGCGTGTCGCGGACCAGGATGTGGGTGAAGCGCAGCCGCCCGTCGGACTCCCGTTCGGTGAGGAACCCGGCCGCCAGGGCGCGGTCCACGGCGTCCAGCGCTGTCGTCGGGTCACCGGCCAACACGCCCAGCACGTCCGGGTCGAGGTCCCGGCCGAGCACGGCCGCCTGCCGCAGCACGGTACGGGTCGAGGCCGGCAGCTGCGCCAACCGGTGCCGGATCACGTCGCGTACCCCGGGCGGCACGGCGGCCAACCCCGCCTGCCCCGTGCTCGCGTACAGCTGGGCCAGTTCGCGGACGAAGAACGGGTTACCGCCGCTGCGCTGGTGGATCGACCGGGCGGTGGCCTGGTCCAGTTCCGCACCGACGATGGCGCCGGCCAGCTCACCGGTCGCCGGCGCGGGCAGGCCGGCAAGATACTCCCGGACCGGCTCCAGCCCGGCGGCACGGGCCAGGGTGGCGGTCAGCTCCGGGCTGATCTCGGTGGCCCGGTAGGTGCCGAGGATCAGCACCGGTCCGCCGGCCGGCTGCGGGCCGGTGAGCAGTGCGGTCAGCAGGTCCAGGGTGTCGCCGTCGGCGCGGTGCAGGTCGTCGAGTACCAGCAGGACCGGCTCCCGGTCGGCGGCCGCCGAGATCAGCGAGGCCACCGCGCGGTGTCGACGGAACCGCACGGTGGCGGGGTCAGCCGAGTCGTCAGCCGCGCCGTCTTCCGGGTCGGCGTCGGCGGGGGCGGGGGCGACGACGGGGGCGGCCGGCCCGGCAAGCGCGTCGGTGATCTGGGTCCACGGCCACGCTGGCGGAGCGCCCTCGTACTCCGGGCTGCGTCCCCACGCCGTGGTCCAGCCATCGGCGGCGAGTCGCCGGGTCAGGGCCTCGGCCAGTGCCGTCTTGCCGGCGCCCGGGTCGCCGCTGAGCAGGGCGAGTGTGGGCTGGCGGCGGCGGGACGCGGCCTCGGCGGCGCGCCGCAGCCGCTCCAGCTCCGCGTCGCGGCCGACGAACGGGCGCTGCTCTGCCTGGACCTGTCGAACGGGTTCCGCGAGGCCGGGGGTGGCGGCCCGGTCGAGGGCCGGGGCGAGGTGCGGCGCCTGGGCCAGGATGTCGGCTTCCAGCCGTCGCAGCTCGGGCCCCGGGTCCACGCCCAACTCGGTCACCAGGACGTGGCGGGCCTCCCGCAGCGCTGCCAGCGCGTCGCCCTGCCGGCCGGCGCGGTACCGGGCCGTCGCGAGCAGCCGCCAGGCGTCCTCGCGCAGCGGATGGCTGGCCAGGTGTGCCGGTAGGTCCGCGGCGGCCTCGTCCGGTCGGCCCACCGCCAGGAGCGCCTCGGCCCGCCGCTCGACGGCAAGCATCCGCAGCTCGTCCAGCCGGTTGATCTCCGCGACCGCCCAGGACTCGTTGGCGCAGTCGGCGTACGCGGGCCCGCGCCAGAGCCCGAGCGCCGACTCCAGTGCGGCCAGGGCCGGCGCGGGACGCCCGGCCGCCAGCAGCCGGCCCGCCTCGCCGACGGCCGCCTCGAACTGTCCGGCGTCGACCGCGTCCGGGGCGGCCTTCAGCGCGTACCCGGGCGGCTCGGTGACCAGGATCCGGGGCGGCTGCCGGGGTGGTCTGTCGGGCTCCAGGGCCCGGCGCAGGTCGGCGACGAAGGTCCGGATAGCGCCCACCGCGCCGTCCGGTGCGACCTCCCACAGGTCGTCGACGAGACGATCCACCGGCACCACCCGACCGTGGGCGATCAACAGCCGGCCCAGCACCAGGCGCTGCCGGTGTCCCCGCAGGAGGACCGGGCCGCGCTCGGTCGCGGCGATCACCGGCCCGAGTACGCCGAAGGTCACCGCGACGGGTGCCGTCAGCTGCCTGGTCATGGCACCAATCTAGGCCCGTGGCCCGACCGGCACTGATCCGACGCTGACCGGCTGCTGATCACCGCCGGGCAGGCTCGGTGAGGTACGACGGCGACGGGCCACCGCCCCCGCCGGCACTGCTCACCAGGAAGGTTCCCCGTGGACCCGAAGATCAACGGATTCGACTACCGACGCGTCACCGTCGCCGACGGGGTGACGCTCAACGCCGCCGTGGGCGGTTCCGGGCCGGCGATCGTGCTGTTGCACGGCTTTCCGCAGACCCACCTGATGTGGCGGCACGTCGCCGCCGATCTGGCCGCCGACCACACGGTCATCTGCCCCGACCTGCGCGGTTACGGCGACAGCGACAAGCCCCTCGACACCGACGGCACCGGGTACGCCAAGCGCACCATGGCCGCCGACATCGTGGCGCTGGCCGGCGCGCTCGGTCACGATCGGTTCGCGTTGGCCGGGCACGACCGGGGCGCCCTGGTCGCGTTCCGCGCCGGCCTCGACCATCCGACGGCGGTCAGTCAACTGGCACTGCTCGACGTGCTACCCACCCTCGACATGTGGGACGTGCTGCACGGCGCCAGCGCCGCTGTGGCGTTCCACCTGTACCTGATGGCGCAGCCGCCCGGCCTGCCCGAGGAGCTGATCGCCGGCAGCCCGGACGCCTTCTTCGGTCACTTCCTGGACGTCTGGACCCGTGATCCGGAGGCCCTGCCGGCGGAGGTGCGGGCCGCGTACCTGCGCGCGTCCTGCGACGCCGTTCCCTCGATCGTCGCCGACTATCGGGCGTCCGCCGGGATCGACGTGGCCCACGATGCCGCTGACCGGGCGGCCGGCAACCGGCTGCGGATGCCGGTGACTGTGCTCCAGCAGGACTGGGGCGCGGCGCTGGGCTACGACGCGGCGGCGGTGTGGCGGGCCTGGGCACCCGATCTGGACCACCAGACGGTCACCTGCGGGCACTTCATGGCGGAGGAGGCCCCGGCCGAGGTGCTCCGGGCGCTGCGCGCCCTGCTCGCCCGTTGATCGATCGGCGACCCGGCCCACCGTCGCCCTGGGCAAGATATCCGACACTGTTTGTCACGGATGGCCGCAGGGCCGGGTCGCCGCGCTCCACCCCTTCCAGGGCCCGGAAACCAGCCAGTAACGGGCTTTGACCTGCGGGAACGCGACGTTACACCAGGTGGACGTCAACCGGTCAGCGGTGATACACAGGCAGATAACGGCAGCCAACGACGTCGAGTCGCTCCACCCTCTCGCCCACCACGTCCACAGGCAACGCACCACTGGGCTCCGCCGCACGGACCGCAGCTCGACAGTCGCGACCCACCGAACGGCACTGGTCCACCGGGCGCTGCCGGACGCCGGTCCTCGATCAAGGAGTTGCCGTGGGAAACCTACGAATCCGGTCCCGCCACCAGCCGTACGAGATCGCTGTCCTGGCCGCAGCGCCGCTCTGCGGCATTCTGATGATGACTCTGAATGTCCGGCCGACGTCCGTTCAGACGTCGATGCCGGGGCCCATTCAGGTCGCCTGGGAACTGGGGCTGATCGCGGTGGGCGTGGGTGGACTACTGGGCATCCTCTGGCCCGGCCGGCTCTCCACCGGGCTCGGCCTCGAACTCGCGTCGGTGCTGGTACTCGGCACGATCACCGGCATGTACGCGGTAGCCGTGTTGGTCATGTCGGGCCGCACTTCCATCGTCGCCACGTCGTTCGTGATGGCGGTGACGGTCGGGTCGCTCTGGCGGGCCGCGCAGATCGGCATCGACCTGCGTCGCCTGGCCCGAGCGTGTGAATTGGTGCCCTACGAACAACTGGAGGCAGGTGTCGCGTGAATACCGCACCCGCGCCAGCCGCCCCGCACTGGGTGCAGGTGGCGCTCAGCGTGCTCGGCATCCTCGGCGGAGGCACCGGCCTCGCCGCTATCGCCACCGTCGTGGTGCAGCGGGGCAAGTTCAAGGCCGATGCCGCCGACACGCTCACCGAGGCCGCCCTCACGCTCGTGCAGCCGTTGCAGACGCGGATAACCCAGTTGGAGGGCGAGGCGTTCAGCGCCCGGTCCGAGCTGGGCATGCTCCGCGAGCAGGTCAACCAGTTGCAGTTCGTGGTCCGGGTGCTCACCCGGACCCTGGACCGCTGGCGTGCCGCGATCCGTGCCCCGGACGCCACCCTGCGCAAGGTCCGTGCGACGGTGGCGGAGTCCGACCGGATTCCCGAGATGGACCGTTGACCGGCGTCGGGTCCCCGCACTGCCCGCCGCACGGCCGGCAGGCTCAGCCGGCACCACGGAGGCGTTCGGTGAGTTCGCGCACCGCCTCCCGGAACTCGGGGTCGGCTTCGCCCGGATGGTGCCCCCGTAGCGGCGGCGCGGACCGCTCCCCCGGTGCGGGCAGCAGGTGTGCCGGGTCCCGCAACCGCCTGTCGACCTGGTCGGCCGGATCGGCCGGATCCGGGGCCGGGTCGCCGGGGCGGTGTGCGGCGAAGACCCAGCCGCCGACCGGGTCGGTGTCCCGCCAGAGGTTGAGCCACCTCCACTCGACCCGCTCCCCCACCTGGCGCAGCACCTCCTCGTTGAGGTAGGCCGGAAAGAGCCGGGCGTACAGGCGGTCCAGCGGTGACCCGTAGGTGAGCAGCGCGACCCGTTGACGTACGCGCGAGGGCAACCGCAGCACCGCGAGAGCGAGCAGCGCGGACCCGTGGCTGTGCCCACAGAGCAGAACCCCGACGTGCCGCTCGGCCAGTTGGCTGATCCGGTCGGCCAGTTCCGGCACCGCGCGGTCGGCGTAGCTCGGCGGGGCGAACGGATGCGCGGCCCGCGGCCAGAAGGTGCCCAGGTCCCACAGGATGCCGACGTACCGGCGAAACCACGCGGTCCGATAGGCGAACACGCCGCCGGTCACCAGCGCGAGCAGCAACGCGGCGAGAAGGTAGCTGCCGCCGCTGAGCCCCATCTGGACGGCTCCGGCCGGCAGCCCGAGCAGTTGTCGGGTCAACTCCTCCGGTTCGCGCCCGGTACGCCCCACCAGACTCGTGGCCAGCCCGACCACCGCGAGCGCCGCGTACGCGGCGGCCAGCAGACCCAACCACTCGGTGAACCGCGCCCGGGCGATGGTCTTCGTCGTCAGCCGTAACCTGCCGACCGCCTCCGGTGGCACGACCGGGAAGTCACGGGCGGTGATCGCCGCCGCCGCACGCAGCCGGCGCCGCCGCGACACGACGGTCAACGCGCCGCACAGCAGCACCGCCGCGACCACGTGCAGGAAGAAGGCCAGCAGCGTCCAGCGGTACGGCGACGGTGGCCCGCCGTCACCGCGGTAGCCGCCGAGCAACTCCCCCGTCTGGTAGACGAGGCCGGCGGAGAGTGCGCCGGTCAGGCCGACCGCGAGGGCGGCGAGGACCGCCGCGCCCAGGCCACCCGGCAGCGCGGACCGGCCGCCCACCCGACCGCGCTGCCACAGCACCACCACGCTGAGCACCACCAGCAACACCATCTGGCCGAACAGCGCCCAAGCCGCGATCCCGCCGTAGCCGGGCAGCCCGACCGCCGAGGACCAGGCGCGCCGATCGCCCGCCACGGTGACGAGGGTCGCCACGCTCAGGACGGCCGACACCGCGCCCGCCGTGCGGGCGGTCCAGGTCGCCGTTCGGGCGGTCGCCGCCCGGTCGATCATCCCCGGAGCGGCGAGCAGGCCGACGCAGGTCAGCAGCACCGCCGCGCTGAGCGCCAGCAGCAGTGTCGTGGAGAACGTCGCGCCGCCGGCGCGACGGGCCGTGAGCAGCACGACATCGAGTACGGCGAGAGCCGCGGCGACGTGGATCGCGCGCAGCCGGTGTACCAGCGGCTCCACTGCCCACAATGGATTGTCGGCCGGGCCGGACCGACGGGTGCCGAGGAGGCGCAGGAGGCCTATGGCGGCGATCGGCAGGAGCGCCAGCACGGCCAGCCGCAGCCCGACGTGCCGGTCGTCGAGCCCGGCCATGGTGTCGAAGGGCGGGCGGCAGCGGGCTGCACCGAGACACCGCCAGGCGAGCAGGTCGAGGGCGACTCCGGCGATGGACACCACGTACAGCACTGTCAGGTTGAGCGCGAGGAGCCGACACAGCACGCTGACCGCGACGGCGCGGCGGCGGCCGGTGGGGCGCATCCACACGGCCACGTTGCTGAGCATGAACGGCAGCAGGAAGACCATGGCGAGGGTCCGTCCGACGGTGCCCGAGGGCAGGTCACCCCAGCGGTACGCCTCCAGCGTCAGCCCGTCCGGGCCGTCGCCGTCCGACCGGGTGGCACGGTGGAAGCCACCGCTGCCGTCGCCGGCGACCTGCCGGACCTGCGGCTGGTCGAGGATGACCGTCGGGTCCGCCCCGGACACGCCGTGCACCCGCAACTCCACCACGTCGTGTCGTCGCGGCTGGTCGCCGGCCATCGCCATCCTTCCCCGGCCCGCAGCGGCCATCGCCGCCCCAGTCGTACCACCCGGACCACCGGGCCCGGGTCGGTTCCGCCGAGCCGGGCGGTTGTGGTCGGCGGCCGGCGGTGACGCCGCGCTAGGAGATCAGGTCGGACGCCACGGTCCAGAGCCGCTCGGCGTTGCCCGGGTCGACCGCGTACGCGGCCACGCCGCTGTAGTCGGCGGGTCGCTCGGTGACGACCGGGGCCTCGGCGCAGTCCTCGAAGTAGCGACCGCCGATGCCGTCCAGCAACGGGGATCCCGCGAGCAGCACCGAGGTCGCCGCACCCTGTTGCGGGGTCTTGTGCATCTCCCTGGGCGACTTGAGCCCACCGGTGTGCTTCTGCAACCCAGTGGCGATCGCGCCCGGGTTCAGCGCGTTGGAGTAGATCCCCTCGTCGGCCCAGCGGCGGGTGACTTCCACGGCGAGCAGGGCCTCGGCGCTCTTGGACTGCCCGTAGGCCAGCAGCGGGTCGTAGGGCCGGAACGCGAAGTGCAGGTCGTCGAAGATCACCGGGGAGAAGAGGTTGCCGCTGGAGCTGACCGACACCACCCGGGCGCCGTCGGCCGCGGCGAGGGCGTCGTGCAGGCCGACGGTCAACGCGAAGTGGCCCATGAAGTTGGTGGCGAACTGCATCTCCCAGCCCTCGGCGGTGCGCTCCAGCTCGGGCAGCGCCATGATCCCCGCGTTGTTGACGAGGATGTGCAGCGGCTGGTCCCAGCCGGCGACGAACTGGCGTACCGAGGTCTGGTCGGCCAGGTCCAGCGCGCGGACGGTGACCCGCTCCGCGCCGATGCTGGCCGCGATGTCGGCGGCGGCCTGCTCACCCGCCGCGACCCGGCGGACCCCGAGCACGACCTCGGCGCCGGCGGCGGCGAGCGAACGGGCCGTCTCGATGCCGATACCGGCGGCACCGCCGGTGATGATGGCCCGCTTGCCGCTCAGGTCCACCCCGGCGATGACCTCGTCGGCGGTCGAGGCGAACCCGAAGGGGGTCGTGATGCGCTCTGTCATTGCTGTCCCGTCTCTCGATCACCCTTACTCCGACACTGTCACCCCGGTGGCAGGCGCTAGCCGGTTCCCTGTTTTTCCTGGTAGTGGCAGGACCAGGCTGGGCGGTCGGTGGCGGCTCCTACGATGGGCGGGTGAGCACGGCCGGCCCGCTGGGCGAATACCTGCGTGCCCGGCGTGAGCTGATCGGGCCGGGTGACGTCGGCCTGCCCGCGCACGGCCGTCGGCGGGTGCCCGGCCTGCGACGCGAGGAGGCGGCCCTGCTCGCCGGCATCAGCGCCGACTACTACCTGCGGTTGGAGCAGGGGCGTGACCGGCACCCGTCGACGCAGGTGGTCGAGGCGCTGGCCCGCGCGCTGAGGTTGGACGCGGACGCCGCGGCACACCTGCACGGCCTGGCCCGGCCGGTGCCGGCCCGCCGGGCGGCGCGACCCTCGGAGCGGGTGCCGGTGGGCATCCGGCAGTTGGTCGGTTCGTGGGCCGAGACGCCCGCCTTCGTGCACGGTCGACACCTGGACGTGCTCTTCGCCAACCCCGCCGCGACCGCGCTGGCGCCGATCTTCACCGCCGGGGTGAACCTGCTGCGCGCGGTCTTCCTGGACCCGAGCGTGCCGGCGCTCTACCCGGCTCTGACGGCGGTCGCGGCCAACGCGGTGGCCGGCCTGCGCGCACAGGTCGGGCCGGAGGTGGACGACCCCCGCCTCATCGAGCTGGTGGAGGAGCTGACGGCCGGCAGCGAGCGGTTCCGGCGGTTGTGGGCCCGGCACGACGTCACGGCCCGCGCGGGCGGCGGGGTGCGGGTGTTCCAGCACCCGGAGCTGGGCGAGTTGGCGCTGCGCTACGAGAAGCTCGCGATCAGCGGCACCACCCAGTCGCTGGTCGTCTATCACGCCGAGCCGGGCAGCCCGTCGGCGCGCTCGCTGGCCCGGCTGGCCCGACGGGCGGCACCGCGCTAGGTCACCGCGGGCCGGCTATCGGCTGGCCGCCCGCTCGGCGACCACCACCGCGATCCCGTCGAGGACGCGTTGCAGGCCGAACTCGAACGCGTACTCCGGGCCGTACGCGGCACCGTGCTGCTGGCCGGCCGCGGTGCCGACCCGGGACGCGGTCGGGTAGGCGCCGGGCTTCAGGAAGGTCTCCAGCCAGGGCGCGTGCGACTGCCACCACTGACCGTCGGTCATGCCGGTCTCGCGCTCCAGGTCGACCACCTCGGAGGCGGCCCGGGCGGCGCTCTTCACGTGACCCAGCACGAGGGTGAGCACCGCGTCGACCTCGACGTCGGTGAGCCCGATGTCGACGATTGCGCCGAGCTCGTAGTCGTACTTGGCCATCAGGTGCGGACCGAGCACCGGTCGGGTCGTCTCGGCCCGCAGCATCCAGGGATGCCGCTGGTAGAGCGCCAGATTGTCGCGGGCGATCCGTTCCAGCCTGGTCCGCCAGTCGCCCTCGACGACGGGGCGCGGCATCTCGCCGTACGCGGTGTCGATCATGACGGCGACGAGTTCGGCCTTGCCCGGCACGTAGGTGTAGACCGACATCGTGCCGACCCCCAGCGCCTCACCGACCCGGCGCATGGTCAGCGCGTCGAGCCCCTCGGCGTCGGCGATGTCGATCGCGACCCGGACGATCCGGTCGACGCTGAGCGCCGGACCGGCGCTGCGGCTGGTCGGCTCCCGGGTGCGCCAGAGAAGGGCCAGGCTGCGGGCCGGGTCCGCGGTCGCCTTGCGCTCACTCGCCATGGTGCGGCCATCCTAACAACGAGGCCGTACGCCGTACGACCGCGCCGGCCGGCTCTCGCGCGCCCCCGCACGCTGTCAGAGCGCCTCGCGGTCGTCGGACAGCGTCGGACCGGCGGCGGCGGGCACCAGGTGTCGGACCTCCGGCTCCCCGTCGGTCAGCTCCCGGGCCCGTTGCTCGGCCGCGCGGTCCTCACCGGTCAACCGGCCACCGTGCTGGCGCAGGTGCTCACCCCAGGACGGCACCAGATACACCTCGACGAACCGGTCCACCGTCTCGGCCGGGCGGAACAGCCCCCAGCGCATCGCGCCGGTCCGCTGCCGCGCACCACGCACCAGGTCCATCGCCGCCAGGAACCGTTGGGTCAGCTCCGGCCGGACGGTGTACTGAACTGTCACCAGCACCGGCCCCACCCCCGGGTCCGGCTCGTGCGCCAGGTGCAGTTGCGGCCAGTAGGCCGCCGGTTCCCGGTCCACCGACCGCAGGTCCGGCAGCGGCCAGATCCGACTCGTCACGGTGCCGACCAGCATCAGCGCCGCCGCCGCCAGGTACGCGAGGACCAGCCCGGCCATGTCGGCCACCAACCCCCAGAGCAGCGCGCCGACCGCCTGCCCACCGGCGAAGCACACCTGGTAGACGGCCAGGCCCCGAGCCCGCACCCAGCTGGGCAGGAAGAGCTGCATCTCGGCGTTGACGTTGGCCAGCACCGTCACCCAGGCCATCCCGGCGGGCAGCAGGGCGAGCAGCACCAGCGGCACCGCCCGCACGGTGCCGACCACTGTCAGCGCCACGGTGAACAGCGCCCCGGCGATCAGCAGCAACTGGTTCGCCGACAGTCGCGTGCGGATCACGGCCAGCAGCACACCACCGGCGATGGCGCCCACGCCGAGGGCGGCCAGCAGCACCCCGTACCCGCCGGAGCCCAGCCCCAGCCGCCGGTTCGCGACCAACGGCAGCAGCGCCCAGAGCGCGCTGGCCGGGACCACGAAGACCAGCGCCCGGCGCAACAGCCGGCGGACCGTCGGCGAGTGGCGTACGTAGCGGCTGCCGGCCCGCAGCGCGGCGGTGAACCGCTCGGGCACCTCGACCGCGCGGGCGTTGCCGGGCCGCCAGCGCCACAGCGCGTACGCGAAGATCCCGAAGGCGACCGCGTTGATGCCGAAGACCGGGGCGACGCCGGTACGGGCGATCAGCACGCCGGCCACCGCGGGCCCGACCGCTCTCGCCACGTTCACGCTTATCGAACCGAGCGCGGACGCCGACCGCAGTTGGTCCTGCGGCACCAGCTCCGGGATCACCGCCGCCCAGGCCGGCAGGGTCAGCGCCTGCCCGACCCCGAACGCGAAGGTGAGGGTCAGCAGCAGCGCCGGCGGCATCCGGCCGGTCAGGGTGAGCAGCGTCAACGCCACCGCCACCGCCACCAGGAACAGCTGCACGGCGATCAGCAGGTGCCGGCGGTCGAAGCTGTCGGCCAGCACCCCGGCGGGCAACGCCAGCAGAAGCACCGGCAGCAGACTGGCGGTCTGCACCAACGCGACAAGCGTAGAGGCGTTGGAATGGTTGATCAGCAGCCACTGCGCGCCGACGGTCTGCATCCAGGTGCCGATGTTGGCGGCGAGCAGGGCCAGCCACAGGTTGCGGTAGACCGCCGTCCGCAGCGGCGCCCACGCCGAGGCCGGACGGTCGGCCGGTCCGGCTGCGGCCGTCACCACCGCCCGTCCGCGCGCAGCACGCGCTCACCGGAGACGTAGAGGTCGTCGGGTGCGAGCAGCAGCAACCGGACGACCTCGGTGGCGACCTGTTCGGGCATGGCGTACACCTCGTCCAGGAACTCGGCACCCACCCGTTCCTGTAGCCGCGTCGGCATCGGCCCGGGGTGCAGCTGCATCACCTTGACCCGATTGCTGTGCTGGGCCTCGGCCAGCGAGTCGACAAGGCTGTTGCCGTAGCTCTTGGTGGCCCGGTAGACGGGGATGCCGGGCCGGGGAGCCGCCAGCGCCAGCGCGCCGATGTACACGACGTTCCCGTGGCCCTGCCGGTGCAGGTGCTGCACGGCCTCCCGCAGCAGGTACGTGATGCCCAGGACGTTGATCTCCACAGCCCGGCGGATGTGCTCCACCGACAGGTCCCCCAGCTCGCCGCCCGCCCACATCGAGGCGCAGGCCGCCACCCCGTCGATGGTGCCGTAGCGCTCGACCACCTCGGCGAACCCGTCGCGGACCTGCTCGTAGGAGGAGATGTCGCAGACCGCGCCGTCGCAACCCAGCTCGTCGGTCACGGCGGCGACCTCGGCCCGCTCATTGCCGAACACCACGACCTGATGCTCGTCGACGAGCAGTCGGGCCACCGCGAGGCCGAGGCCGCTGGTCCCGCCGACCACCACGAAGGTTCTGGCACCCATGTCTCTCCAGCCGCTTGACAGCACAGGTCACGCGGGCCGCGCGACGGCGCGTTCTTCCCGTTTCCGAACCCCGCACACCCGTTCGCCG
Organism: Micromonospora saelicesensis; assembly: GCF_900091575.1. Classification (GTDB taxonomy): domain Bacteria; phylum Actinomycetota; class Actinomycetes; order Mycobacteriales; family Micromonosporaceae; genus Micromonospora; species Micromonospora saelicesensis. The sequence continues at coordinate 656,938 of NZ_FMCR01000003.1, read as the reverse complement.
GTAGTGCTGGGCATACCCCGAAGAGTGGATCTGGACGGCTGGGGCACCAGGTCGCTCCCGATTAGCGTCTGCTGCATGACCACGGAACACCCTTCGCACCTGGCCGAGGCGCTACGCCGCCGCCGCTGGCTGATCTCCGCGTGGCCCTGGCGCGCGCTGGCCTACCTGGTGACCACAGTGCCGATCGCCGGCGTCCTCGGCGTCGGGCTGCTCGTCATCGGCGCGCCCCTGCTGGCCGCCGTCAACGGGCTCCGACAGCACGGCCGACCGCCGAGCATCGCGCTGATGCTGTTCCTGGCGACCGGCAGCCTCACCCTGTTGGCGTTGGCCCCGCTCGTGAGCTTCCCGGTGGCCGTCGTCGAGCGGTGGCGGGCCGGGCTCGTCGACGGTCGTCCGCTGGCCTCGTCGCCGTGGCCGGGCCTCGTCGCCCGCTACCGCAGCGCCGCGACCTGGCGGGAGGTGGCGTACCTGTTCTGGCTGGGCGGGTTCACGCCGGTCGCGTACTGGGTGTTCCTGGTGCTGGTACTGCTCGACCTCGGAATGATCTCCAGCCCCTGGCTGGCCGGCGACGCCAACCAGCCGGTGGTGATCTGGCAGCCGATCGACAGCACCGGCGAAGCCGTTCCGTACGCGATCGTGGGGGTGCTGCTGATCCCGGTGCTCTGGTACGCCATCGGTCTGCTCGCCGCCGTCCAGGCAGCCGTGGCCCGGTGGCTGCTGGCCCACCCGGTGGACGCGGCGGCGCTGCGCGAGGTCACCCGTTCCCGCACCCGACTGGTCGGCGCGTACGAGGCCGAACGCCGCCGCATCGAGCGCGACCTGCACGACGGCGCACAGCCCCGGCTCACCAGCCTCACCCTCCAGCTGGGGCTGGCCCGGCTGGACGTACCCGAGGACTCCCCCGCCTCCCGACCGCTCGCCGTGGCGCACGACCAGGCCCGGGGTCTGATGGTGATGCTGCGGCAACTGGTGCACGGCATCCGCCCGCAGAGCCTCACCGACCTCGGCCTGGCCGGCGCCGTGCGCGAGCTGGCCGACGCCGCCACCATCCCGGTCGCCGTGCATGCCGACCTGCACGACGAGCTGCCGGAGATCGTGGAGACCACTGCCTACTTCGTGGTCTCCGAGGCGCTGGGCAACGTGGCCCGGCACGCCCGGGCGACCCGCGCCGACGTACGCCTCACCCGGGCCGGCGGCGACCTCGTCGTCGAGGTGACCGACGACGGTCACGGCGGCGCCGATCCGGCCCGGGGTACCGGCCTGACCGGGCTCGCCGACCGGGTCGCCGCCGTGGACGGCCGGCTGCTGCTGTCCAGCCCGCCCGGCGGGCCTACAGTGGTCCGGGTGGAGCTGCCATGTCGTCGGTGACGCGGGTGGTGCTCGCCGAGGACGAGGTGCTGCTGCGGGAGGGTCTGGTCGCGCTGCTGACCCGCTTCGACTTCACGGTGTGCGCGGCCGTCGGCTCCGCACCGGACCTGCTGGCGGCGGCCCGCGACCACCGACCGGACCTGGTGCTGACCGACATCCGGATGCCGCCGGGTCGCCGCGACGACGGGCTGCGCGCGGCCGTCACGCTGCGCACCGAGCGACCTGACCTCCCGGTCGTGGTGCTCAGCCAGTACGTGCAGACCGGGTACGCGGCGGCGCTGCTGGACAGTGGCGACGGCCAACGCGTCGGCTATCTGCTCAAGGACCGGGTCGCCGAGGTCACCGAGTTCGTCGACACGCTGCGCCGGGTCGCCGGGGGCGGCACCGCCATCGACCCGGACGTGGTCCGGCAACTTCTGCACCGCCCCCGTGACCCGCTCGCCGCGCTCTCCGCCCGCGAACGCGAGGTGTTGGCGCTGCTCGCCGAGGGGCGGTCCAACGCGTCGATCGCCGGCCGGTTGCACGTCAGCGAGGCGGCGGTCGGCAAGCACGTCGGCAACATCCTGCTGAAGCTCGACCTGCCGCCCAGCGACGACACCAACCGTCGGGTGCTCGCGGTCCTCACCTACCTGCGCGCCGACCCGGTGAGCTGACGGGCCGAGATCGGGCCCGACCGCCCCCGGCGTAGATTCTTCTCAGCGGTACCGGCGCCAGGTCAGGGCGCGGACCAGGGAGACGGGGGAACGGCATGGCGAAGGCGCTGCGGGTTGGTCTGCTGGGGTACGGGCTGGCGGGCCGGGTGTTCCACGCGCCGCTGATCGCCGCGACTCCCGGGCTGCGGCTCGACGCCATCGTGACCCGTGATCCGCAGCGACGCGAGCAGGCCCGCCAGCACTTCCCGGACGCCCGCCTGGTCGACGACGCCGACGAGCTGTGGCGTACCCCGGACGCCCTGGACCTGGTCGTGGTGGCGACGCCGAACCGGCAGCACGTGCCGATGGCGCGCGCGGCGCTCGCCGCCGGCCTGCCGGTCGTCGTCGACAAGCCCCTCTCCCCGACCGCCGCGGAGGGCCGCGTGCTGGTCGACGAGGCGACCGAGCGTGGGGTGCCGCTGACGGTCTTCCAGAACCGGCGCTGGGACGGCGACTTCCTGACCGTCCGCCGCCTGGTCGAGCAGGGCGAGTTGGGGCAGGTGCTGCGCTTCGAGTCCCGGTTCGAGCGGTTCCGTCCGACGATCAAGCCGGGCTGGCGGGAACTTGCCGGTCCAGAGGAGGCCGGCGGCGCCCTCTTCGACCTCGGCGCCCACCTCGTCGACCAGGCGGTGCAGCTGTTCGGCCCTGTCGACCGGGTCTACGCGGAGGTGGACCGTCGCCGCGCGGGCGCGGCCGTCGACGACGATGCCTTCGTGGCGTTGACCCACGCCAACGGGGTGCACTCGCACCTGTGGATGGGTGCGGTGACCGCTCAGCTCGGGCCGCGCCTGCGGGTGCTGGGCGACCGGGCCGGCTACACCAGCTACGGGCTGGACGTGCAGGAGGCGGCGCTGCACGACGGTGGCCGACCGGACCAGCCGGGCTGGGGCGAGGTCCCGTCGGACCGCTACGGCCTGCTCGGCGTCGACGGTGACCTGCGGCCGGTGCCGACCGAACCCGGCGCCTACCAGAGCTTCTACGCACAGGTGGCGGCTGCGCTGCGCGACGGCGCGCCGATGCCGGTGGACCCCCGGGACTCCGTCCACACTGTCGAGTTGATCGAGCTGGCCCACCGGTCGGCGGCCGAGGGCGTGGTCCTGCCGGTCCCGACCGCCTGACCGGGGCGGACACCCGACCGGTCGCACCTCCCGCCACCCGGGCTCCTGACGCGTACGCGAAAACCAGTGGAGCGGCGCCGCCGTGCGCCGTTACCGTGCTGCGCAACCAGGTCGTCTAGGCAAGGACGTGCCGTTGTACACCCTGTGAGACCTCCCGAGAGCTGATCTGTCGCGCGTTGCGCAGTTGCGCCGCGCTCCTTTTTGCTGCGGACTTCTCACTGAAACCGGTGTACTTCTGTGCTCATAATTTGGGCCGTCGTGCCTACCTGCCTGCCCATCGTTCGCCGCCGTTGCCACGCATGCCCGTCCCAACGCCTCCGGGCGAGCGGCAAGTTCCGTGTCAACGCCAACCACAAGCTCCTCGACGTCTGGCTGCTCGCGCTCTGCAGCGCCTGCGGGGAGACGGCCAAGCTCACCGTCCTGGAGCGGATGACGGTGCGCTCCATCCCACCCGAACTGCTGGACCGGCTCCATGCCAACGATCCCGGCCTGATCGCCGAGCTGCTTCAGGATCCGGCCGTCCAGCACCAGAACCGACTCGCCCTGGACTGGACCGACGCGTGGCGTCTCGACACCGGCGGATCGGATCACCTGGACCTCGACGTGATCGACGTCGCGGTCCGCAACGCGGCACGGATCCCGGTCCGGCCGACTCGACTGATCGCGGAGGGTTGCGGTGTGTCGCGGGGCGAGGTCGACCGACTGATCGCGGAGGGGAAGATCGTTTCGGCGTTCCGGTTGAGCGGCAAGCTCACCGGGGACTTCACCTTCACGCTGAAGCGCTGACCCCCGCCAACGGGGCCTGTCCGGCAGGACGCCGGGCAGGCCCCTAGTCGGCGTCCTGCTCGGAGGGGGCCTTGTCCGGCACCCGGGCGTCGTCGTCGGTCAGCGCGTCGTCCACCGTCCTGGGCAGGTTGGCGAGCCGACGCTCGGCCTCCCGGGCCTCATCGTCGATCCTGGGGTTCTCCTCGTCAGGGCCCTGCGACATGGGCGACCTCCATCTGGCGCGACCAGCAGCCCTACGTATACCCGACCTGAGGGCGGAGACACGAAGGTCCGTCATATCTCCTGATCACTTGATGAGGAGTAGTTGAATCGAGCCGCCAGGAACTGCCCTTCATCAAGTGATCAAGACGGTGGTCACACTGACGTCATAGAGGTTCGATAGTTCGCTGTAGGTGGGCAGACGCTCCCCTGCCGCGTACTCGCCGCTCTTGATCCGAGCGGCGAGCTGGCGGCTGCCTTGAGTGCCAAGGTCGCGACAACTGCTCGCAACTGGATTGGGCATTGGCGCTTCTGGCGGACGTTGCTTCCGTCATGCTTCAGAAGCGGTGACGTGCGAGTTGGACGGATTCGGCGGCTGTACCGCTGAGCGCTTTCGGCGGACCGACGTACCGAGCGCCGGGCCGGTCGGCGGGCGCGCCGGGCTGGAGCCCGGGAGCGTTGCCGACCCGGCCCGGTGCCGGATCAGCGCTGCTTTAGCTCGCGCCAGGATGGGTGGGTGCCGCGCCAGGCGTCGGCGAGGATGGCCGCCGAGGCCCGGCTTGGGCACTGCTGCACCCGCTCACGACCCGACGCCCCACCGATCTGGGCGCGGACCTCCCAACCCTGCCCGTCAGTACGGATGTACACGTCCCGGCGCCCGCGCGGGGTCGTGTCTCCGTTCCACCAGTGCTCCTCCACCTTCATTCGCCGACCGTATAGCAATTCCCGCGCCGAGGGTACGGCGCAGGTATGCCCGGACCGGGGCAAGGGCGACAATCCAGGCGCATTTCGGGCCAACCGTTGACGGTTCGAAACCATAACGGGCGGTTCTCCCGCTCCTGACTTGCGAATCAGGAACCCCGCCCCACTCTGCACCCTCCCCGCAACTCCCACCCCCAGCCGATGTTGATCAAGAGGTTCGCGTCACGAATCGCGTTCCCGGTGACGCAAACCTCTTGATCAACGCGTGGGACACACGAGGCGGGGCGGGGCGGTCAGGTCTGGGTTGTCAGGAGGTAGTCGTCGGCTTCAGGGCTCCAGCGCAGGTCCAGTACGCCTGCGGTCGCGGCCGCCTTGCAGAACTGCAGGAAGCTGCGGTAGCCGAGCTTCTTCTCGCTGAAGTCGGGACGGGCCCGGCGCACCTGGTTCTTCAACCCGGACAACGCCACCGGGTTCCCGCCGCTACCCAGGTCCGCCACGACGCCCCGGAGTAGGCCGAACGCCACCTCGCGGTCGCCGTGCTCGGGCAGCGAGACCTCGGGGTCACCCTTCGCCGGGCCCTCGCCCAGCTCGATCACGTTGCGCTCGGCGAGGTGGCGCAGCAGTTCGCCGAAGGTACGGAAGCCGTAGTCGGACTCACTGAACGTGGGGTCCTTGCGCAGCAGGGTGCGCTTGAGCCGGGAGGCGGTGACCTCACCGTTGGCGCTGCCCTGCAACCCGGCGACCGACTGGGCGACGAACACGGCGAGGGCGTCCACGTCGCGGCCGGGCTCCTCCCCCGTCGGCCGACGGTCCACCTCCGGCTCGTGCTCCCGCTCCGGCTCGGGTGGGCGTTGCTCCGCGCCGGCCTGCCGGGTGGTGGGACGAGCGCGCCGGCCACGCGCCGGCGGGATGTCCACGCCCTCCAAGCGGTCGTAGTACAGGAACTCGTCGCACGCCGGGGGAAGCAGCCCCGAGGTGGACCCCTCGACCCCGACGCCGATGACCCGCTTGTTCAGCTCGCGCAGCTTGTGCACCAGCGGGGTGAAGTCGCTGTCACCACTACAGATCACGAAGGTGGAGATGTAGTCGCGTTCGAACGCCAACTCGATCGCGTCGACGGCCATCTTGATGTCCGCGGCGTTCTTACGGGACGCGCCCATCCGCTGCGGGATCTCGATCAGCTCGACGTGGGACCGGGTGAGCATTCGGCGGTCCTCGTCGAAGTAGGACCAGTCGGCGTACGCCCGGCGGACCACCACCCGGCCTCGTTCGGCCAGCGCGTCGGCGATGGGCCGGAAGTCGAAGGCCGCGCCGCCGCGATGGTCGCGCGCGCCCAACGCGAGGTTCTCGTAGTCGAGGAAGAGGGCAATCCGGTCTTCTTGATCCACGCGGACCAGCCTACGCCGGGCGTGAGCTGCTCGGGGCGGGCGACGCGCGACACCTCAACTCGACGACCGTCCATTTCTTGCGGCCTGATAGTCGTTTATTTTCGTTGTTCGATAGGTGTCTTGCAGTGCCCTGTCTGGTGCTGCATCATGACGATCAATGTCAGGCGTCGGGGGAACGCCGGGCGGACCTCCACCACCACCCACCCAGGAGGGTCACCGATGTTTCGCAGCCTCACGCCGGCGCGGGGACGCCCCGGCCGGCCCAGCGGCACCGTCGTCGCGCTCGCGGCCGGTCTCGCCGTGCTGGTCGCCGGGCCCACCGCGGCCGCCGCCAGTCCACCCGCGTCCGCCGGCGCGCAGCCGGTGGTCACCCGGGCCGCCCTCGATCCGGCGCTGGTTGCCGGACGCGGCGCGGACGTCGACTTTCTCGAGCAGGAAGCGGAGAACGCCCGTACCAACGGCGAGATCATCGGGCCCGACCGGACCGCCTACACGTTGCCCGCGGAGGCTTCCGGCCGCCGGGCGGTCCGGCTCACTCCCGGGGAGTACGTGGAGTTCGTCCTGCCCAGCGCGGCGAACGGGATCACCGTGCGGTACAGCATCCCGGACGCGCCGCAGGGTGGTGGGATCACCGCGCCGCTGCGGGTCGCCGTCAACGGCAAGCACCTGCGCACCATGACGCTCACGTCGCAGTACTCGTGGCTCTACAACCAGTACCCGTTCACCAACGACCCGCAGGCCGGGCTGCTGCACCCGGACTGGTGGATCACCGAGTGCCAGTGCGTGCCGTCGGCCACCACGCCGTACCCGAGCATCGACAAGCCGTTCCGGCCCACCCACTTCTACGACGAGCAGCGGCTGCTGCTCGGACGTACCTACCGGGCCGGCGACAAGGTCCGGCTCACCGCGCCGCCCGGTAGCGCCGCCGCCTGGACCGTCATCGACCTTCTCGACTCCGAGTTGGTCGCGCCGCCGCACGTCCGGCTGCTCGTCGCGAACGTGCTCGCGTTCGGCGCCGACCCCACCGGCCGGCGGGATTCCGCCGACGCGCTGGACCGGGCCATCGCCTTCGCTCGGCGCGCCCACCTCAAGGTGTACATCCCACCGGGCGCCTACCAGGTCAACCGGCACATCATCGTCGACGACGTGACCATCGAGGGCGCCGGCAACTGGTACACCACCATCAAGGGCCGCGAGGTCGCCCTGCCGACGCCCGCGCCGGACGGCTCGGTGCACACCGGCGTCGGGTTCTACGGGCGGGACGCCGCCGACGGCGGAAGCCGTAAGGTTCACCTCTCCGGCTTCGCCATCGAGGGCGACGTGCGGGAGCGCATCGACACCGACCAGGTCAACGCGATCGGTGGGGCGATGAGCGACTCCACCATCGACGGGCTCTACCTGCACCACACCAAGGCGGGCCTGTGGTTCGACGGCCCGATGCGCAACGTCCGGGTCACCAACAACATCATCGTCGACCAGATCGCCGACGCGCTCAACTTCCACACCGGCGTGACCGACTCCCTCGTGTCGCACAACTTCGTCCGCAACACCGGCGACGACGGCCTGGCGATGTGGTCGGAGAAGACGGCCAACGCACGGAACACGTTCGACCACAACACCGTTCAGTCACCGACCCTGGCCAACGGCATCGCCATCTACGGCGGCACCGACACCACGGTCTCGCACAACCTGGTCGCCGACCCGGTACGCGAGGGCAGCGGCCTGCACGCCGGTGCCCGATTCGGCGCGGAGCCGTTCACCGGGCACCTGCGGTTCACCAACAACACCACCGCCCGCGCCGGCACGTACGAGCTGAACTGGAACATCGGGCTGGGCGCGATCTGGGTCTTCGCCCTGGATCGCAGCATCGAGGCGCCCATCGAGGTGACCGGCGACGCGTACCTGGACAACACGTACAACGCGATCATGCTGGTCAGCGACTGGCCGGTGAAGGATCTCTACTCGATCTCCGATGCGCGGTTCCGGGACGTCCGGGTCGACGGCACCGGCACCTCGGTGGTCAGTGCCCGCGCGGCCGGGTCCGCCTCGTTCGCCAATGTGGACGCCCGCAACGTCGGCGCGGTCGGTGTCAACAACTGCGGATCGTTCCACTTCACCCCGGCCGGTTCGGAGTTCACGCTGACCGACCTCGGCGGTAACGACGGCGGGTGGCTCGCGCCGTGGCTGCTGCCCAACACCATCACCTGCGACGACCGGCCGCCCGTGTCGCCGCCCCCGCCTCCGGCGCAGTGGTGACAGCGGTGGGCGGCCCGAGCGATCGGGCCGCCCACCGCACAGATCAGCGCGTCCTGGCGTACGCCAGCGGCACGGCCGTGGACCGACCGTCCCATCTGCCGCTCAGCGTGCCCCCGGCCGGCCCGTCGGCTCCGGCCCCCGGCCGACGCACGACGACCAGCTCGACGGTGTCGGTGTCGATGAGCGTGCGGTCCTCGTCGACCACCCGTCGCACCGCGCCGACGGTCGGTGCCTGGGCATCCGCGACGCCGTCGACGACGACCGTCATGGTCGGCTCACGCACCTCGCGCCGGCCGTCGACCTCGAAGTACTGCTCCGCCTGGCCGCTGCCGGTGAGGATCGCGTGGGCGAGCGCGGCCGCGTACACCGGGTCGGCGCAGCCGTCGTACACCCAGCGCCGGCCGAGCACCGAGTGCTCGGTGGTGCCGACCAGCCAGGCGTCCGCACCGTCGAGGGGTGCGGCGCGGTAGGTGAGCGGAACATGGTGGACCGGCCCGTCCGGGGCGCCGACCAGCATCGTCTCGATGCCGACCTCGCCGGCCGGGTCGTCGAAGCGGTAGGCGCCCCGGCTCACCACCTCGACGCCGGTCGGTCCGGCGAACCACTGTCGGTCGGGCAGCCAGGCCGTCAGCAGGTCCAGCTTCGTGGGGTGCAGGGTCGCCCTGTGCAGCAGTGCCATGACGGCAGCCTAGTCAGAGGCCCGCGCACTGTTGCCCGCCGATGGTGCAGCTCTCCGGCTCCCGGGCCTTCGGCCGGCTGTCGCGGACGTCGAAGGTGATCGTCTGGGATCCCCCGGCCGCCACCGCGGCTCCGGTAAAGGTGATCACCCGTCTGTCCTGTCGCCAGTTCGCGCCGTCGACGTCGTCGACGGTGGTGCCTTCGGCGAGGGTGACCACCACGGCCCAGTCCGCCACCGGTACGCCGCCGGGGTTGCCGACCACGATCTCGCCGGTGTAGCCGAACAGTCGGTCGGATTCGGTCTGGTAGCGGGCCGTGATGGACGGCGCCGATGGCGGCGGTGGGGCAGCCGACGCGGGCGTCCGCGAGGGCTTTGCCGACGGGGTCCGGCTCGGCCGGGTGGTCGCCGACGCGGTGGTCCGCGAGGGACGCGCCGAGGCGGTCGCCGTGGGAGCGACGGTGGTCCTGCCGGCCGTCACTGTCGGCGACGCGGTCGCGGTCGGTGCGGGCACGGCGGCCGGCTTCGAGTCGGGCGGCAACGTCACCCATGCCGCCGTCCCCGCCAGCAGGACGGCCCCGGCGACCACGGCGACCACGGTACGACGCCGGCGGGGTTTGCGGCCGGCCCGGCCGCGTACGCCGATCAGCGGCAGTTCCGCGGTCATCCCACCGTCGGCCCGGCGCAGGTCCACCTGCTGGAAGGCGAGCCAGTCCAGGATGGCCGGCAGCCGTACCGTCAGCGCCTGTCGGAGCTGTTGCTCGCGCGGCTCGTGCTGCTCGGCGGACCACGCGCCGTGCGTGCTGACCTCCCGTAGCTCCAGTCGGCAGCCCTGCTTCGTGGTCGTGACCGCGCAGGTCAGCTCGCTGAGCCGCCCGGCCTCGTCGCACGCCAGCACGAGGAGGTCCGGCTCCTGCCGCTCGGTCACCTCGACCTCGACGTTGGCCTCGAAGCCGGGCAGGCCGGCGGTGTGCAGCAGCATCCGGTCCGGTACGCCCTCGACCATCTCGGCCTCGGCGAACCACCGGCCGAGCAACTCCCGATCGGTCAGAGCGCGCCAGACCCGCTCAGCCGGGTGGGACAGGTCGACCTGCGCACCGATCTCGATCACGGCGAGACTCTAACGGGTGCCCGCCTGGCCCTGTCCCACCCGCCCGAGCCGGTTGCCGGTGTCCTGCTCAGCCCCAGCGGCTGGACCGCTCGACCACTGTGGCCAGCGCGGTCCGAGCCTCGGCGCTCACCTCGGCGACCACCTGCGCCGCCGGCACGTCCCGGGCCAGCGGGTGCGCCTGCCCGGCCCACAGGTTGGCCACCGATGCGTCCGCGTCGCGCCGGGCGGCGGCGAGCAGTGGACGCGTCAGGTGCAGCACCTGGGGGTAACCGCTCGGTGCCACCGCGTCGTGCTGGCGCAGGAAGTCGTTGGCCACGCCACGGGCCCGCTTACCGGTGTACGCCCGGGTCAACGCTGTCGGCGCGGCACTGGCCACCGCCGCCCGGTGCATCGGCGAACTGCCCGCCTCCGGGCAGCGCAGGAAGGCCGTGCCGAGTTGCGCGGCGGCAGCGCCGGCAGCCAGCACGGCGGCCACCGAGGGGCCGTCGACGAGGCCACCCGCGGCCACCAACGGCCGGTCACAGCGGGCGGCGGTCAGCCGGAGCAGCGGCAGCAACCCGTAGTCGTCGTCGTCCGGCAGGCCGCCGCGGTGCCCGCCGGCCTCGGTGCCCTGTACCACCACCGCGTCCACACCCAGGTCGGCGGCGGCGGTCGCGGCGTCCGGACGGGTGACGGTGGCCCATACCTCGGTGCCCCGCTCGCGCAGGGCGGTCACCGCCGCCCGGTCGGGCAGCCCGAACACGAAGGACACGACCGGGACCGGGTCCGCGAGCAGTGCGGCCAGCTTCTCCGGGTACGCGTCGTCGCCGCCCACCGGCTCGCCCAGGCTCACGCCGTGCTGCGCGGCCTGCGGGGCGAGCCGTTCGGCGTACGCCCGGACGGCGGCCTCGTCGACGCCGCCGGGGTCGGGCAGGAAGAGGTTCACACCGAACGGCCGATCGGTACGCGCACGGACCTCGGCGACGTCGGCGACCAGCCGGCCGGTGTCGATCATCCCGGCGGCGAGGAAGCCCAGCCCACCCGCGGCGGACACGGCGGCCACCAGCGCGGGTGTGGACGGGCCACCAGCCATCGGGGCGGCGATGATCGGGTGGCGCAACGTGGACAGGACGGACATCCCCCCATCCTGCCGCAGGCCCGGCCCGCTCACCGGCGCGCGGTGTGCCTCCACCACAGCACGCCGGCCAACCCGAGCAGGACAAGCAGTGTTCCCGCGCCGAGGGCCAGCGGCCAGGTCCGCCCAGCCCCGCCGCCGATCTCCCCGGCAGCCGGACGGACCGCCGTGGGCGACACCGGGTCGACGGACTCCGTGGAGGGCGCAGCGGTGGCCGTGCTGGCGGTGGCCGGGTAGCGCAGGATCGTCGAGCGGGTGCCTGCTGGTTGACCGGCGGACTCGGAAACGGTGAGCAACGACCGGCCGTCGCGACTGTAGGTGATCGACTCGCCCTGGGGCTCGTCCGGCAGCGGGGTGATCCGCGGGGTGCCGGTTGTCAACGCGCGGACCACGTCGCCGTCGGGCACGTCGTACTCGAAGGCGTCGGCGTAGCTGCGCAGCACCACCCGCCGTCCGTCCGGCGCGCTCGCCGCGCCGGTGATCACCCCGCGCCCCAGAAAAGAGAACGGGTTGCTGGTAGTGGTCGAGGGCACCGTCACCTGGCCGAGTGCGGTCAGCGGCGTCGTCGCGTCCGACCGCAGCGCGGTGGCCGGCGCGTACAGGAAGACCGTGCCACTGCCGCCCTTGGTGACGATCAGCGGCCGACCGGACGCGTCGAGCAGCAGCGCCTCGGCGTCGTGCGGACGATCCGGGTAGGTCATCCGGTGCAGCACCGGCTGCTTCGCCCCGGGCGCCAGCCGCCATACGCCGACCGTCGGCCGGGAGCGGTCGTTGTCACCGATGTCGGCGACCCAGACCGTGCCGTCCCGGCCGATGGCCAGGTCCTCCGTGTCGCGGGGACGGGACGGGAAGGAGACGGTGCGCACCACCGCGCAGCGCTGGTCGAGGAAGAAGATCCGGCGGCGGGCCTCGTCGTCGGCCCCGTCGTTGATCACCACGTACCCGTCGTCGGTGGCGACCATCCCGGAGATCTCGCGCAGCCGGTCGTCGCGCACCTGGCAGACCGGCGTCCCCGCCGCCGCCGCGCCCGCCGTGGCAGCGCCCGGCACCAGCACCACGGCCGGCGGCACCACGCCCGCGAGCAACGCGGTCACCACCGCCCCCGCACGAGCACGCCGCCCCCAGGTCAACCGTCCACGTCCCCGCATCGCCCACCCTCCTCGTCGCGGCCGTGACCGGCCACCCGCCCATCCTGGCCGATCCCGGCCACGGTCGGCGGTCATCGGGGGGACGCGCCGGGAGCCCCGGCCGATGTACTGTCGCTCCGCCTGATCTTCAAGCCGGAGGGTGGACATGTCCGTGAGCGACACCGCGCCGGCCACCCGGTTCGGTCGGCGGCTGCTGCGCCGCCTCGGCCGCCCGGCCGGTGGCCCCGCCGTCGCGTGGGTGCCGCTCGCCGCGGTCGTCTGCGGCCTCTTCACCGGCGCGCTGGCCAGCCGGGCCGCCTGGGAGACGTCCCCACCGCAACCCGACCGGGCCGAGGCCGCCGCCATCCTGAGCGAGGTCTTTCCCGGCCACGACCTCGGCGAGATCGACACCCCGCCGGCGCTCTTCGTCGTCTACGGGCACGCGCTGCGCCTGGGGACCGTCAAGACCCTGGTGTTCGGTGACGGCGGTGAGTATCAGGAGGGCGCCACCGGCGCCTTCGCCCTCGGCGCGCCACCGGCGCCCGTCGCACAGATCGTCACGGTGGCCCGGGAGCGCCTGACCGGTGGCGGCTGGCGGGTGTACGACCCACAGGTGTCCGATCGCGTCAGCTGCGCGGACAAGATGTGCGCCACCCCGCGGGCGATCACCGACACCGCGCTGACCGCCCGACGTGGCGACACCATCCTGAACGCCTCGATCTCCTCGCAGACAGCCGTCGACGCCAGTTACCTCTCGGTCGAGTTGCACCGCGCGCCACCGCTCCTGGTGGTCCCCGCCGGAGTGCTCGGCACGGTGCTGGGCGCGGCGGCCGGTTGGCTGGTCTTCGGCTGGGTCAGCCGACGCACCGAGGGACGCCGTAGCCGCGGCACTGTGAACGGCCTGATCGGTGTGGCCACGGTGCTGTGGTGGCTGCCGGTGTTGCTGGCCGCACCGCAGTTGCTGCACCACCACCTCGGCGAGCCACACCCGGCCTGGCACCCGTACTGGGAGTGGCTGGGCCAGCCGGCCGCCTCGCTGCTCTTCCTGGTGGGCGCGGTGTGCGCGCTGCTGGCGCTGGCGCTGGCCGCCGGAACCCGCCGGAACGCCACGCCCGAGGCGACGGCCGACTGACCGCCGGCGGACCGGTCGCGGCCCGCCCAGGGCCGGCCCGTCGGGTGGACGTGGACCGGCCCTGGGCGCCTGTCAGCGGACGGACCAGCGCTGTGCGCCGGTGCTGTTGCACGTCCAGAGCCGCGTGGTCGTGCCGTTGGCCGTGCCGGCGGAGGTCACGTCGACGCACTTGCCGGCGGAGGTGAGCACGATCGAGCCGTCCGTACGGAACGTGAAACGCTGCGCGGCGGTGCCGTTGCAGGTCCAGATCTGCACCTTCGTGCCGTCGGCGCTCGCCCCGCCGTTCACGTCCAGGCACCGATCGCCGTAGACCCGCAGCTCCCCTGCGGCGGTGCGGGTCCAGCGCTGGTTGGTGCCACCGTGGCAGTCCCAGATGATCGTGGGGGTGCCGGTGGTGGTGCTGGCGCCGGAGACGTCCAGGCAACGCCCGGAAGCCGGGTTGAGCAGGCCGACGGCGGTGCCCACCGGCGGCCCGCCCGCCGGGACGAGGCTGCCGGGCACCGACTGCAGCGCGGCGTACCAGCGGGCCGCCATCTTGTCGTACCCGCCGGCGTTGGGGTGGACGCCGTCGGCGAGGTCGGCGGTGGTGAGCGCGGCGTGCATGTCGACCAGGTGCACCCGGCTGCCCTTCTGCGCCACGATCCCGGGGATCGCCGCGTTGTACGCCTGCACCCGCGCCTCCAGGTTCGGGTCGGACTCCGGGGTGATGGTGGCGACGAAGACATCCGCCTCCGGAGCCGTCGACCTGATCTTGTCGATGAGACCGGAGAGCCGGGCCGGAGCGCTGGCGAGGTTGTAGTTCTGGTTCACGTCGTTGGTGCCGATGTGCAGCAGCACCGAACGCGGGTCGGTAGCCCGCAACCAGGTGACGATGTTGGCGTCGAGCTGATCGATGCGCCAACCGGAGTGGCCCTCGTGGTCGTGGTCACCGAGGCTGGCCGGCCCGTTGAACCCGGAGCCGACGAAGTCGACTGTGTAGCCGCCGCCAGCCAGCCGCTGCCACAGGTTGATCCGGTACCCGCCGGGCACGTTGAACCCGTCGGTGATCGAGTCTCCGAGTGGCATCACGCGTACGCCACCGTTCGACTCGGCCTGGGCGGGTGCGACCTGGGCCAGCGCCAGCACGGCGCCGAGGACGAGCCCGAAGGCCCCGGCGGCAGCCCGTCGTGCGTTCCATCGCATGGTTGATCCCTCTCCTCGAAGGTCGTCCGGGACCGTCGGTGGCAACGCCGTCCGCCGAAAACGACTACCACACCCGGACACACCCATTGATGCTGAGCGATGAGCAGCTCTGGCTGGGCCGATTCCGGCACGAGCGCGAGCCGAACGTCGGACTGGTTGCGCCGAGCGGTCCAGGGGTTCCCGCTCCGCGGCGCACCGCCTCCGAACCTGTCGTACCCGTGGTCCATGATCGTGTCGTCGCAGCGGCGCCCGGAGGGGCCGACATGCGCATCACCCTGGGGATTCGATGGTGGGAGGGCGTGACGTGACGGACGCCGACGGCGCCGGATGGCGACGGCGCAGCGTGCTGGCGGTGGTGCCACCCGCCCGGCCTCGCAAGCTGACCAAGGTGCCCTTTGTCGAGCTGGCCGACGGGCGGTTGCAGGGCGTGGTTTCCAGCGGGTCGGACGTCGAGCGGGTCTACGTCTCGTCGGTCGCCGCCGGCACCCACGCCTACCAGTGCAGCACCAACAACAACCGGCCCTGCGGCGGTCTGCGCGGCCACCCGTGCAAGCACCTGCAGGCGCTCGCCGATGAGGCCCTGCTCCAGTACGGCGTCGACCGGGTCGCCCGCTACCTCCGGGTCGACGTCGGCGACGGGGTGTCCGGCGGCAGCGAACTGCTGGCCCGGCTGAACGGTCAGCCCGAGCCGGCCTCGGCGGCGGTGGTGTTCAGTCGCTTCCTGCGTCATCTGTCCTATCTGGAGCTACCGGGCGCTGCGGCCACGCTGCCCGAGCTGCACTGGTTCCCGGCCACCGGGGCGGGCCGCTGATGCGCGGCGTTCAGATCGCACAGCTGCGCGAGGTTCCGGCCGGGTTGGTCGACGCGCTCGAGGTGGTCGCCGGCTTCGACGACGCCCTCGTAGGCGGCTTCGGCCGAGTCGGCGAGCGGGGCGCGACGACGCTGGCCGCGTTCGCCGGCGCGCTGGCCGGCACCCCGCTCGCCGCCCCGGTGGCCGCCGCGGTCGACGCGGTCATCGCCGGGTCGGTCACCCCGGAGCACATCGCCGCGCTCGCCGGGGCACGTTCGGCGTTGTTCGGCGCGGCGCACGACGCCCTGCTCGGGCAGCTCGACACCGCGCTGGGCCGGGCCCGGTCACCTTGGACGGCGCCGGGCATCCGGCCCGCCGAGACGCCGTCCGCCCTGGCCGGGGCGCGGGCGTGGTGGCACGAGGTGGCGGTCACTGGCTGGCACGGCGTCGACGACGAGCTGCTCTCCGCCGCCGCCACGGTGATCGAGGCCACCCTGGCCGTTCCGGAGCTTCGCCGCGTCGCGGTACTGCTCGACGGTTTCGCCGCGGAGCTGCGGGCCTGCCTGCCGATCGCCACCATGACCCAGGTGCCGGCCCGCCGTTGGGCCGATCTCTGGGCCCGGGGCGTGCTGCTCACCGAGGGCGTGCCGCCGCCCGAGGAAGCGCCACGAGTGTCCGGGCGGCTGCTGCCGCTCGGCGTGGACGTGCACACCCACGACACGGCCGTGCAGGTCCAGTTGCACGCCATCCTGGAACCGGCAGGCGGCGGACCGACGCGGCTGGTGCGCACCGCGGTCGCCGCCGCGAAGGTCGACACCATCATCGGCCCGGCGGTCTGGCGACTGCTGTCGGGGCACCCATCGCTACTCACCGCGTTGGCCGAGCGGCGGGCACTGACCGTCACCGACCTGCCGCTGTACGGCGGCGACCTGGGCTGGGCCGACGACCGGGTCCGCCTCGACGAGCCTGCCGACCCGTTTGCCACCGCGCGGGTGGTGTTGCCCGCAGCGAGTGCGGCGGCGACCGCTCCGCTGGACCGGCACCCCGCGGGCATCGCCGAGCCGGTACTCGTCGAGGGCACCCCGGTCCGCCTCGACGACGGCAGGCTCGCCGTCGAGGTGGACGGCGAACGGATTTCGCTGGCCGTCGACCGATTGCCGGCCGCCGGTCCGCTCAACGCCGACCTGCTCGGTGCCGCTTCGGCCCTGCTGGGCCTGCTGCGCTGGGACGACGGTCAGTGGCAGCTCCAGCCGTTGGCGGTGTCCGCCACCGTGAAGCGGCGGGTCGTGCAGGCGCACAACGGCGACTGGGCGTGCGGCGTCACGGATCCGAAGATCGCCAAGGAGGAGGCCCGGACGGGTGACGCCGTGGCCGTGCTGCGCGAACGCGCGGGACGGTTGCTGCGCCGATGAACGCGCCCATCCCCACCAGCGGGCTCGCTGACGCCAATCGCCGCCAGGTCCTCTACTGGCGATTGCTGTCCCGCCTGTTCGACAGCGACGAGCAACCCAGCCTGGAGTCGGCGAGCATGGCCGTGGTCGACGACCTCGGTCTGCCGGCCGCGCTGCTGGACCCGGCGGTCTCGGTGGACACCATCGTGCAACGGTTCCCGGCGCTCACCGCCGAGCTACGCGGGCTGCTCACCCCCGACGACGCCCGGCCGGATGACGACGGGCCGGATGACGACGGCACGGCCTACCGACCCGGTGCGGCCGAGGTGCGCCGGGCCGCGTTGGTGTCGAAAGTGCTCCTCAACGTGTTCGCCACCGGCTCCGGTCCGGTCAGCGCCACCCAACTGGCCCGTTGGCAGTCCGACGCCGGCTGGTTCGAGCAGGCCCTCGGGTGCGAGCCCGGCGACCTACGCCGCCAGGGCGGCGAACTGGCTGCCACCCTGGGAGGGCTGGAGGGCGACCTGGTCCGGCGGATGCACCTGCGGGAGGTGCTGGCCAACCCGGCGCTGGCCAGCAGGCTGACCCCGAGCATGTCACTGATCGAGCAACTGCTGCGCGACAAGGCCAACCTCTCCGGGGTGGCCCTGGCCAACGCCAAGGCGCTGATCCGGCGCTTCGTCGACGAGGTTGCCGAAGCGCTCCGGACGCAGGTGCAGCAAACCAGCGTGGGGGCTCTGGACCGCTCGGTGCCACCCAAGCGGGTGTTCCGCAACCTGGACCTCGACCGCACCATCTGGCAGAACCTGACCAACTGGAGCCCGGAGGACGAGCGCCTCTACGTCGACCGGCTCTACTACCGACACACCGCCCGCCGCACCACGCCGGCTCGGCTCATCGTCGTGGTCGACCAGTCCGGCTCCATGGTCGACTCGATGGTCAACTGCACGATCCTCGCGTCGATCTTCGCCGGGCTGCCGAAAGTCGACGTGCATCTGGTGGCTTACGACACCCGGGCACTGGATCTCACCCCGTGGGTGCACGACCCGTTCGAGGTCTTGCTGCGTACCCGGTTGGGGGGCGGCACCGACGGCACGGCAGCGCTGGCGCTGGCCCGGCCGAAGATCGCCGAGCCGAAGAACACCGTGCTGGTGTGGATCTCCGACTTCTACGAGGCCAACCACCAGGCGGTCTTCGACGGTCTGCAGGCCGTCCACCGCTCCGGTGCACGGGTCATCCCGGTCGGCTCGGTCAGCAGTTCCGGGCAGCAGAGCGTCAACCCCTGGTTCCGGCAGCGCCTCAAAGACCAGGGCACGCCGGTCATCTCCGGCCACATCCGCAAGCTCGTCGTCGAGCTGAAGAACTTCCTCACCTAGGAGACCCATCCCTCATGTCCGAGATGCTGCGCGCCCCCGCCGAGGTCACGTACGCCGACGAACTGGACTTCCTCGAGTCGGTCGACACCGGCCCGAAGCCGTTCTCGTGGCGCCTGAGTCCGCGCATGGTCCGGCTGTTCGTCCTCGGCTCGGAACGGGCCGACGGCCTGTCCCGGGAGATCCCGCAGAAGTGGTTCGGCGACCGCAGTTTCGTCGAACGCGCCATCGTCACCCTTGCCTCGGACCGTGGCCTGCTGCTGATCGGCGACCCTGGTACCGGCAAGAGTTGGCTGGCCGAGCTGCTGGCCGCCGCGATCTGCCGCAACTCGACCCTGGTCGTGCAGGGCACCGCCGGCACGACCGAGGACCACATCAAGTACTCGTGGAACGTGTCCATGGTGATCGCCAAGGGGCAGTCCCGGGAGTCGATGATCCCATCGCCGATCATGACGGCGATGGAGCGCGGCGTGGTCGGCCGCTTCGAGGAGCTGACCCGCTCCACCAGCGACGTCCAGGACGCGCTGATCTCGATCCTGTCCGAAAAGTACGTCGCCATCCCCGAGCTGGACCAGGACAACATCGTCTTCGCCCAGCCCGGCTTCTCGATCATCGCGACGGCGAACAGCCGCGACCGGGGCGTCAACGACCTCTCCTCGGCGCTCAAGCGACGGTTCAACTTCGTCCGCATACCGGTGGTGACCAACAAGCGCAGCGAGGCCGAGATCGTCCGCTTCCGCACCGAGGAGCTGCTGCGCCGGCACCGCATCGAGCTGGACGTGCCGCCCACCCTGCTGGACATCCTGTTGCAGAGCTTCGCCGACCTGCGAGCCGGCGCAGCCTCGGCGACCAGTGACGACGAGAAGCTGGAATCGGCGCTGTCCACCGCTGAGCAGATCGGTGTCCTGGAGGACGCCATCCTGCACAGCCAGTTCTTCGGCGACCGCACCCTGCGCGCCGCGACCCTCGCCGGGTCGCTGGTCGGCTCGCTGGCCCGCCGCAGCCCGGAGGACCTGGCGATCCTCAACAAGTACCTGCACGGCGTGGTCGAGCCGCGGGCGCGCAAGGACGACGACGGGTGGGCGGGCTTCCTCGACGGCGGTCGCCAGGCGATCGCGTCCCTGTCGTGACCGCACCCACCGTCGCCGGCGCCTTCGGTGCGCTGCGCGAGCAGCTGACCGACGCGGCCGCCGCCTTCGCGGGCAGCCCCGACGCGCTCGGCGCGATCCTCTCCGGGATGGTCGAGGACGTCGACCGCGCACTCGGCGAGCGGCTGGAGATATTTCCGGTCTGCCACCACTCGCCGGCCTCCGCGCTCGCCATGGTGCGCCGGCTGCGAGCCAAGCAGCCCCGGGTGATCTACCTGGAGTTGTGCGAGGATCTCCAGCCGCTGCTCGGGGAGCTGCGCAACTGCCGCCTGCCGGTAGCGGTGCAGGCGTTCGCCTCCGAGCTGTCCGGCTTCCCCGCCGACTGGGGGCCGCTCAGCGTCGTCGCGCCGGTGACCGAGGCGTCGGCGGAATACCAGGCCATCGCGTACGCGCTGGAGACCCCCGGCGTGGAGCTGGTGCTGGTGGACCGCTCCACCGACCACGTCTTCCAGTGGTCACCGAGGGACCAGCCGACCTCCGACGCAGGCCCAGCCGCCGAGGGCGGGGACGTCGGGACGGCCGCGGTCACCGGCGAGGAGTCCGCGCTGCACGGCGACGCCGTCGGGGTGGAGATCGGTGACCTGCGACCCCGGTTCGCGGAGTTGGAGGCGTACCTGCTGCACCACGGCAAGGTGCGGCACTGGTCGGAATGGTGGGACCAGTACATCGAACGCCCGCTGGCTGACGCCGACCACGACACCTACCGGCAGGTGATGGTGCTGATCGGCAGCCTGTTCCGGCGGCTGCGCCCGACCGGCTCCGACCGGCTGGACCGTGACGAGGACCGCGAGCGGTACATGTGGACGCGGATGCGTCAGCACCTGGCCACCTCCGGCGTCGATCCGACCGACTGCCTCTACGTCTGCGGCGCGTTCCATGCCGCCAGCCGGGTCGAGCAGTTCGGGTTGGGCTCCACGGCCGACGATTTCGAGATCACCCCGCGCACCGGCACCCGTTGGCGGTACGGGCTCATCCCGTCCAGCCATTCCGCGATCGAAACACAGTTCGGCCTGGCGCCCGGCTCTGTGTCGATCGCGGCGGCGACCTGGACGAAGGCGGTGAGCCGGCACGGGCTGTCCCCGTACCGGCTGGACGGCCAGCGCACCTCGACCACCCAGAGGTGGCGGGGCCAGGCCCCGACGGCACCCTCCCGCGCCGCCGGGCCGGTCAGTGACCGGCTCACCGGCTTCCTCGCCGCGCCGCCCGATCTGAACGGCCTCGACGAGGCGGAGCTGCGCGGTTGGTGCGTCGACATCGTCCGGTTGGCCCGGCGCAACGGGTACCTGGCCAGCACCGCCGACGCCATCGCCGTCTTCGAGACCTCGGTCCTGCTGGCCGGGCTGCGCAACCGGGCCCGACCCACCCCCTACGACTTCGCCGACGCGGCGGTCACCTGCATCGAGAAGGACGTGGTACCAGGCCGGCGCGACGTCCGGCGGCTCTGCGAGATCCTGCTGGGCGGCGACCGGCTCGGTCAGGTCGGCTACGACGCCCTTCCGCCGTTGGCCCGCGACGTGCTCGACCGGCTTCAGCCGCTCGGCCTGGCCCTGGAGAAGCGAACCGTCCAGCGGGCGTTGCTGGATCTGACCGGCCAGCCGGAGCTGGCCCGCTGCTCGGACCTTCTGTGGATCCTTCGGCACCTGCTGCCCCCGGACGCGGTCCGTCCGATCATGGGTGAGCGTCGGCTCGGGCACCGCTCGATCCAGGAGAGCTGGGACCTGGCACTCGGCCGCAACCAGCGCGCGCTGATCGAGCTGGGCTACGAGGGGGTGACCGTCGAGCAGGTCCTGGAGCAGCGGCTGCGCCGGGCGGTACGCGGCCCCGACGCCACCGCCGCCGCTGCCCTAGCCGCCGTCGAGGACGCCATCCGGCTGCTCGACAGCCCGCGGCTGGTCGACGAGTTGGGTGCCCGGGCGGTCGACCTGCTCGCCGCCGAGCGCACCGTCGACGACGCCCCGGACGTGCTGCGCCGCGTCCGCCGCCTGCTGGCCCACTACCGGGCCACCTCGCCGACCCTGCCGGCCTGGTGCGAGGCGTTCGTGACGACCGGATACGCCCACTACTGCACCCTGCTGCCGACCGCCATCGCCGCCGAGGAGACGGAGGTCCGGCAGGTCGCCGCGATGCTCGGCTTCCTGTTCTCCATGGAGGGCCTCGCCCTGTCGCTGGGTTGCGACCGGTCCCAGTTGGAGCTGGCAGTGGCACAGGCGCACCCGACGGCGCCGGCGAAGGTCGCCCTGCTCTGGGCGGGCCAGCACCAGCTCGGTCTGCTGCCGCTGGCCGAGCTGCGGGCCCGGTGCGCCGAACTGTTGGGCAATCCGCTGGTGCTGCCGGCCTTCCCGCAGTATCTGGCCGGGTTCGTGCACGCGCTGGAGCCGGTGCCCGGGCTGGCGCCGTTCGTCGTCGAGACGATGTCGAACGCCTTCGCCCGGCTGCCCGACCCGGTCCTGCTGCCCTGGCTGCCCACCCTGATCTCGACCCTGCGGGATCAAGGGCCGGAGCTGGTCCCACTGCTGGTCCGCGAGGCGGGGCGCACCTTCCCGACTGCGCTGCCCGAGTTGGATTCCTGGGTGCCGCCGTGGATGGCACCCTCGTCACCCGCCCGGACGGTCGACGTCGCCGCGCCGCTGCGACCGGTGGGCGTACTGCTGGCCGCCCACCCGGAGGCGGTCGACGCTGTCGCCGCGCTGCTCGGCTGTCCGGGCGGGTGGCAACCGTTGCCCGATCCGCCCGCCGACCGGTCCGCGTTGTCAGCCCTGTTGAACGGGCACCCCGAAACCGCCGCGGCGGTGGCCGCACTCCTGGGGGTGTGACCGGCCTCGACGCCCATCGAGGGTTACCTGTCGGTGCACGGACCGGTACGGTCCGAGTTGTCCACTGTCACGGCAGGTCCGGACGACGGCGCCCCCGCCGGGCCCGGCGCCCGGCACCGCCAGGCCGACCGGCCATGGAAGGGGCGCAGGGTGCGGATCAGAGTGGGGTTGTGTGTCGCGGCGCTCGTCGCGGCGGGACTGACGGTCGGCACACCGGCCGCCGCCACGCCGGCCGCCGTCCCGGTGGCCGGCGCCACAGTGGTGCCGATCCAGGTCACCGGTGACCCGGCGACGCGATTCAACCTGGTGCTGCTGGGCGACGGTTACACCGAGGCCGACCTGCCCACCTTCCGAGCACACGTGGACCGGCACCTCAACACCCTGTGGACGATCGAGCCGTTCAAGTCCTACCGCAGCTACTTCAACGTCTACGCCGTGGAGATCGTCTCGGCGGAGTCCGGGGTGGACTGCGACCCCGGCCTGTCCGCACCGCGACGCGACACCGCGCTGGGCATGGGCTTCTGGGGTGGTTGCAACCCGGCGAGCGTGCAACGTCTGCTCACTGTCGACGGCACCGCCGCGAACGCGTACGCCGACCTGGCCGTCGGCACCAACCCCGGCAACCGTCAGTTGGTCGCGCTGGCCAACAGCGGCACCTACGGTGGGGCCGGTGGCAGCAACGCCACCGCCTCCGGCGGCAACGCGCTCTCCGCGCTGATCAGCCCGCACGAGCTGGGGCACTCGCTCGGCGGCTTGCAGGACGAGTACGACTACTACGGCCGTGGGGTGCCGGGCGACACCTACAGCGGGCCGGAACCGGACTCGGTGCACCACACCGTGCTGACCGAGCGGCAGATGCGCGACACCCGGGCCAAGTGGTGGCGCTGGCTGGGTGAGCCGAGCGAGGCGGGCGGAACGATCGGCCGCTACGAGGGCGGCCTGTACCTCCAGCGTGGGGTGTGGCGACCGAGCCGGCACTCGATGATGAAGTCGCTGGGCTTCTACTTCGACCAGGTCGGCCGGGAGCGGATGACCCAACGGATTGCCGCCCGGGTCGGCATCGTGCAGGGCGGCACGGCCACCGATCAGGCGGTTGGCGCGGACCGGTTGCTCTGGGTGGACACCCTGCACCCGGTGAGCCACGCGCTGACCGTGACGTGGTCGGTGGACGGCAGGGCGGTGCCGCGTACCGGCAATGCCCGCCACCTGGACCTGCGGAAACTACGGCTCTCTCCCGGCCGGCACACGGTGACCGCCACGGTGACCGACCCGACGGAGTTCGTCCGCGACCCGGCGGTCCGCAGCTCACCGGCGCTGACCCAGACCCGCGCCTGGACCGTGGACACCGCGGTGCGTACCCCGGTTGTGGAGTCGCCGCTGGCGATCACCGCGTCCACCACGACCGACCGGCCGGTCGGCGCGCACGATGTGGTGTACGTGCGGACCAGCCAGCCCACCGATCGGGCGCCACGCGTGCGCTGGACGCTCGACGGCAGGCCGGTGGCCGACACCGGCAACGACCGGGACGTGGACCTGGGCACGCTGCGCTTGTCGCGGGGTACCCACCGGCTGACCGCCCGGGTGGACGAGCCGGGCACCGGGAGGGCGGTGACCCGCACCTGGACGGTCGACGCGACGCGGCCCGACGTGGCGTACGACCTCTCCGAGCCGCTGCTCACCGTCACCCGGCCCGGCCGACCCACCGAGTACGTGTACAACGGCCCGTTCACCATGGGGTTGACCGGCACCGACGACGGCACCGGTCAGGTCACCTCGGAGTTCCGGCTCGACGGCGACGGGTGGCACAACTACTACGGCTGGCCCACCGATGCCCGATCGCCGTTCCTGTTCACCGCCACAGGCACCGACGTGGACGGCCTGGTCTACGGCAACCTCGGCTCGGGCGGCCTGTCCGTGTCCCCGTTCGCTGAGCGGTCTCCCGGGTACGGCCGGCACCGCGTCGAGTACCGGGGCATCGACGCCGTCGGCAACATCGGGTCGGCCCGCGCGTTCGTGGCCACGCTGATCCCGCCGCCACCGGCCTGCACCACAGTGGTCAGCGGCCGACACGCCGGCCCGCTGACCGTCACCGCCGGTGTCACCTGCCTGCGCGCGGCCACCGTGACCGGGCCGGTCACCGTCGCGGCCGGCGCGGCCCTGGTCGCCCAGGGCTCCTCGATCGCGGGGAACCTGACGGCGTCCCGTGCCACGGCCGTCGAGGTGCTGAACACCGAGGTACGCGGCGCGGTGGCGCTGACCGGCACCACCGACCACGTCACGATGGTGGGGGCCCGGGTGGCCGGGCCGTTGGCGCTGGCCGATACCGCATCGGCGCCCATCCTCGCCGGCGGCCAGGTGGGCGCGTTGGCCTGCTCCGGCGGCCCGACCCCGGTCGACCTGGGGGCACCCACCACGGTGCGGAATCCGACGGCGGCCCACTGCCGTCGCGTCATGCCGCCGACGGCATGACGATCAGCCTCAAGATCGGCGCAACTACCGGGACGTGCCGCTACCGCCACCGCGGAGGCAGCACGTCCCGGGAACTGCCCAGATCTCGACCAGCGTGGCGGCGTGAGTGCTGCGCTGGCGGGTAGGCAGCGGCCCGGCGGCATGTCGACACCCGCCGGGTGGGAGGCTCCGATGAGCACGTACCGGGACGAACAGGGCGGCACGTTCCCTCCGCCGGAGGCGGACGCCCTGGAACAACGGCAGGACGCGTTCGACGTCGGGCCGCCGGACCGGGTGTCGGGTGACGTGGACCCGGAGGCCGCCGAGGCCGACCTGGCCGAGCAGGGCGCTTTCCCGGCGGGCACGCTCGAGGAGGTGACGTCCCTGCCGGCCGACGCCAACCCGGCGGACGCCCTCGAACAACGTCAGGAGATCCCGGCCCGAGACGAGGGGCGTCGCACCTGACCACACCCGCCCCAACCGGCCTGGCCGAAGCCGGCTTCGGCCGCCAAGCGGCTCCGCCGCCAAGGCGCGGCTGCCCTCAGAACGGGCCCGGCCACCCGCAGGGCCCGGCCCACCCACCCGGGTCCGGCCCACCCACGCGGGTCCGGTCACCCACACATGGGTCCGGCCACCCACACAGCTGCCACCACTTACACGGATCCGGGCTACCCACGCGGGCTCCGGGCCGGCATGGTCCTCAATGAGTTATACCTGTGAGTCATTTTTATGACTCACAGGTATAACGTTCGCGAGAGTGTCCGGTCCCAGGCAGCCTGCCCGGCTCAGCCGACGACGCCGACCAGCCAGCTCAGCCAGCGACGCCGACCAGCCAGCTCAGCCAGCGACGCCGACCAGCCAGCTCAGCCAGCGACGCCGACCAGCCAGCTCAGCTGGCGACGACCTGCCAGAGGAGGAACGCGTTGAGCGCGACCACCAGCACGGCCACCAGGGACGCGGCGGCGGTGGTGAGCGGGTGGTTGACCAGGTTGCCCATCAGGTCGCGTCGGCGGGTGAAGGCGACCACCGGGATCAGCGCGAACGGGATGCCGAAGCTGAGGATGACCTGGGACAGCACGAGCGCCCGGGTTGGGTCGAGGCCGATGGCGAGCACGGCCAGGGCGGGCAGCAGGGTGACCAGCCGACGCAGCAGCAGCGGTACCCGCCGACGCAGGAAGCCCTGCATGATCACCTCTCCGGCGTAGGTGCCGACGCTCGTGGAGGCGAGCCCGGAGACCAGCAGGGCGACGGCGAACCCGAACGCGGCGGCGGTCCCGATGGTCTGCCCGAGCCCTGCGTGCACCCCCTCCAGGCTGTCCGCACCGCCCGGGCCGCCGCCCCGGAAGCTGGCCGCGGCGATCAGCAGCATGGCGAGGTTGACCGCGCCGGCCGCGCTCAGGGCGAGCAGCACGTCGGTGCGCTGGCCGCGGAACAGGATCCGACGCTCGGTGTCGTCGGCGGCGGGAATGCGGTCGCGGGTGAGCGCGGAGTGCACGTAGATGACGTGCGGCATGACGGTCGCGCCGAGAATTCCGGCGGCCAACAGCACGCTGTCCGTGCCCTGTAGGCGGGGCACCAGACCGGCCATGGCCGAGGCAGGGTCGGAGCCGGAGGCGAGCAGGTTTGCGGCGAAGGCCAGCACGATCACCCCGAGCAGGACGGCGATGACAACCTCGAAGGCGCGGTACCCGCGCGAGCGCAGGGCGAGCACGGCGAACGCGGCCGTGCCGATGATGATCCCGCCGGGCAGTAGAGGGATGCCGAAGAGCAGGTACAGGGCGACCGCACCACCGATCACCTCGGCCAGGTCGGTGGCCATGGCGACCAACTCGGCCTGCACCCACATCACCCGGTTCACCGGCCGGGGTAGGCGTTCCCGGCACAACTCGGGCAGGCTGCGCCCGGTGGCCAGACCCAGCTTCGCGGTGAGCGTCTGCACCAGCATCGCCATCAGGTTGGCCACCACCACGACCCAGACCAGCAGGTAGCCGTAGCGGGCGCCGGCAGCGGAGTTGGTGGCGAAGTTGCCGGGGTCGACGTACGCGACGGCGGCGACGAACGCCGGGCCGAGCAGGATCAACCGCCCACGTACGCGGCCCCGGGCGCGAGCGGCTTGTAGTGGAGTCGCCCTCGACGTCGTCAGTTCGTTGGTGACCACCGAACACCTCCCCGTCCACGCGGATCGCTGCCGGTCCCTTCCCCGCGGGCTGACCCTTGGGTGCCAAGCGGTGGCCTGCCGGTGCCACCAGGGTCACCGCCGCCGGACCCGTCCCGATGCGCCCGCCGACCAGGAAGCGGCGCGCCGGACGAGACGCGCCGCACCCGAACAGAACCTGCCGCGTCGGGCTTGACAGCCGGTGGACCACCGATGAAGCTGTCTATTAGTCCTACTGTCGTAGGACAACAGGAAGGATCATCGGGAGTGATCGAGTTTGTACTGGACAGCCGGTCGAAGGTGAACACCTACATGCAGCTCGTGCAGCAGGTGAAACAGGCGCTGCGGGTTGGCCTGCTGACGCCGGGCGACCAGTTGCCGAAGGTCCGGGACGTCGCGCAATCCCTGGCGATCAACCCGAACACGGTGCTGAAGGCGTACCGGGAGTTGGAGATCGAGGGTCTGGTCGGCGGCCGACCCGGGGTGGGCACGTTCGTCCAGCGCACCCTGGCCGGCGCGTCCCTGCCCAACCAGGCCGAGCTACGCGACGACCTGGTCGCCTGGCTGCACCGGGCGCAAGCTGCCGGCCTCACGGCCGAGGACGTCATCGCCCTGGTGGAGACGACGCTGCGCGCCACCCTCACCGACGACGCCCCGCACAAGGAGCACGCATGAGCGGAACGAGAGGACAACGGATGGACATGGTCTTGGAAGCAGACCGGCTCGGCAAGCGGTACGGCAGCACCTGGGCGTTGCGGGACTGCTCGCTGCATCTGCCGGCCGGCCGGATCGCCGCGCTGGTCGGGCCGAACGGCGCGGGCAAGAGCACGCTGTTGCACCTGGCCGTCGGGCTGCTCAAACCCGATGCGGGCACGGTCCGGGTGTTCGGTCGGTCTCCGTACGGCGACACGGAGGGCCTGGCCGACATCGGGTTCGTCGCCCAGGACACCCCGCTGTACCGGGATTTCACGGCGTCCGAGTTGGTCATCGCCGGCGGCAAGCTGAACAAGCGGTGGGACGCGGCGTTGGCCCGCCAGCGGCTGGCCCAGCTCGGCATACCGCCAGACAAGCCGGTCGGCAAGCTCTCCGGCGGTCAACGGGCCCAGGTCGCGCTTGCTCTGGCACTGGCCAAGCAGCCGCGGCTGCTGCTGCTCGACGAACCGGTCGCCAGCCTCGACCCGCTGGCTCGGCGGGAGTTCCTCCAGTCGTTGATGGGCAGCGTCGCTGAGTCGGGCACCACCGTTCTGCTCTCCTCGCACCTGCTGGCCGACCTGGAGCGCGTCTGCGACTACCTGATCGTGCTGAACGCCTCCCAGGTGCAGCTCACCGGCGCGGTCGACGACCTGGTCGCCGAGCACCGGCAACTCGTCGGGCCGCGCCACGACGGCGGCGCAATCGGGGGCGTCGCCGCAGTGGTCCGGGCCAGCCACACCGATCGGCAGTCCACGTTGCTGGTCCGCACCGACGGGCCGGTCACCGATCCGGCCTGGACGGTCCGCGAGGTCAGCCTGGAGGACGTCGTGCTGGCCTATCTGGCCGACGGCACCACGAAGACCAATCACAGCGAGTGGGGGGTAGCGGCATGATCTGGTTGACCTGGCGGCAACACCGCAAGCAGGCGCTCTACACCCTGCTGGGGTTCGCGGTGCTGGCCGCCGTGCTGGTGCCGATCGGTTTGTCGATGCGGACCACCTTCGCCGACCTCGGGCTGACGGACTGCGTCAACCAGCTCGCCCGTGCCGACGTGGCGCAGACGACCCGCGAGACGTGCGATGCGGGCTTCCACCGCTTCACCAACCAGTACGGCAGCCTCAACCTGCTGGCCGTACTCCTGATCACCCTGCCGGTGCTTGTCGGTCTGTTCTGGGGAGCCCCGCTGGTCGCCCGCGAGGTCGAGCAGGGCACGCACCGGTTCGTCTGGACCCAGGGTGTCGGCCGGAACCAGTGGGCCCTTGTGAAGTTCGGCCTGGTCGGCGCGGGCGTGCTGGTCCTCGCGGTCGGCTACGGGCTGGGCATGTCCTGGTGGGTCGAGCCGCTCACCCAGACCGCGCGCGAGGGCCGGTTCGGTCTGATCGTCTTCGACCTGCAGGGTGTCGTCCCGATCGGTTACACCCTCTTCGCCGTGGCGCTCGGCATCTTCGCCGGCACCGTGTGGAAACGGATGCTGCCTGCCATGGGCATCACCCTCGCCGGGTTCATCGGCGTTCGGGCGGCGATCGCGGTCCTGGCCCGACCGCACTACCAGCCGGCCCTCACCCAGACATTCCCGATCGACGGGGGCGGGATACCGGAGGGGGACCGGGGCGACTGGGTCCTCTCCGTGGGCATCCGCAACGCCGACGGGGCGATGGTGGCGGAGGACACCCGGATCCAGTGCCCGCCGGGTGGCAAGGGCCCGGACGGCCGTGCCTGCGGCGCCGAACTGGGCCTCAAGCCGGGCGCGTACAACTGGGAGCTGTACCAGCCGGCGGATCGGTTCTGGCTGTTCCAGGGCATCGAGACGGGCATCTTCGTCGCCCTCGCCCTGCTCCTGGTCTACCTGGCTGTGCGTCGGGTCCGCCGGATCGCCTAGCTGGGCGACGGGTGCTCGTCGGGGAGCGGGGGCCTCGGCGATCACCCGTCAGCGTGGGCGCTCGACGGTCAGCGTGAGCCAGGACGCAAGGTCGTGCAGCTCCTCGTGCACGGCCCGGGTCACCTCGGGGGTGAAGGGCACGTCCTCGTGGACGGCGTGCACGGTGAGCGTGCCGCGCCGGCGCTCGGCCGTGGCGTCCACCTTTCCGACCAGCCGATCCCCGTGCAGGATCGGCAGCGCGAAGTAGCCCCACCGCCGACTCGCCCTGGGCTTGTACATCTCCAGCACGTACTCGTACTCGAAGAGGTCGGCGAGGCGGACCCGGTCGTGCACCAGCCGGTCGAACGGCGACAACAGCGCCGTACGCCCGGTGAAGGGCTGACCGAGCGCGGTCGGGTCCACGCGCCACTCCCCCGCGACGCCCTCGATGACCGCTGGCTCGCCGGCGTCACCGACCTCGGCCGGCTCGCCGGGCACGACCACCGCCTTCTCCCGAGCGATGCCCAGCGCCCGCAGCCGTCGCTCGTTGCGAAGTCGGCGCGCCTGCTCCAGCTCGATGACGGGGACGTCGGCCGGGTAGACCCGCTCGGCCACGTCCCAGAGCCGCTGTCGGCCCTGGCGGCCGGCGATCGCGACCTCGCCGCGCAGGACCAGGAACTCCAGCATCTGGGTGACGTTGCGGTTGTTGGTCCAGCCCGACGACGGCCAGGGCACGGCGCTCGTGTCCGGGATGTCGCGGGAGAGCAAAGGACCGGAACGGCCGAGCAGGTCGAGGACGTCTCGCCGGAACGAGTCGTTGGCGCGCAGCCACTCGCGGTGGCGCTCATGACCCGGTGACGCCGCCATCGCCGCGAAGAAGAGCCCCAGGTCGTCCATCGGTCGCACCATCGCCTGGTGCTCGAAGAGCGTCCGGTCCCGTTCGAGGGCCTCGCGCATCTGCGGGGGCTGGTACGACGAGCCGAGCCGGCTCCAGCAGACGAGGTCGGCGCTGGGCGCGACGGCGGCGGTCGGGTCGATCTGCACCAGGGTCAACTGGCGGACCACTGTCAGCAGGTCGGTCGGCCGCGGAGCGGCCAGCAGCTGGGCCCGGATGGCGATCCGCCGCGCCTGGGCCCGATCGAGTCGGTGCACACCCACGCCGGTGAGCCTAACGGCGACCACCGACACCGATCGGGCCCAGAGAGTCGAACCTCGCCTCCGCGCGGGCTCAGCCGGCCAGTCGTCGGTACCGGGCGACCGAGAGCGGCAGGAAGACCGCGACCAGGACGAGTGGCCAGAGCACCGCCAGCAACGGGTAGTGCTGCGCCGCCCAGGAGTCGCCGCCCCAACCGGGGTTACCGAACAGCTCACGGGTGGCGCCGACGGTCGCCGACAGCGGGTTCCACGCGGCCACCGCCCCGAGCCAGGCGGGCATGGTGGACGGTGCGACGAACGCGTTGGAGAGGAAGCCGAGCGGAAACTCCAGGGTCTGCACGGCCACCACGGCGGTCTGTCCACGGGCGACCAACCCGAGGAAGATGCCGACCCAGATCAGGGCGAAGCGCAGCAGCAGGATCAATCCCAGCGCCGCCAGCGTTGCACCGACCCCACCGTGTGCCCGCCACCCGATTGCGAGGCCGGTCAGCAGCAGGACCCCGAGGGTGACCACCGCGAACAGCATGTCGGCCACCGCCCGGGCCGCCAGCGGCGCCAGCGGTGAGACGGGCATCGACCGGAGCCGGTCGGTCACCCCGCGCTCCAGGTCCTCGGCAACGGCGATAGTGGTGAGGCTGATGCCGAAGACCATGGTCATCACGAACATGCCGGGCATCAGGAACTCTCGGTAGCTGCCACCGCCGGGCACCTGCAACGCGCCACCGAACAGGTACGCGAACATCAACACGATCAGGATGTTGAAGCCGAGCGAGGCGATCAGTGGGCCAGGATCGCGTCGCCACCGGGCCAGGCCGCGCCAGATCAGCGTGCCGCTGTCGGCCAGGAGGGCGGGCCGGCCGGGCGTCAGATCCACCGGCGGGGCCGACATGCTCGCCGCGCTCATGCCGCCACCTCGGCGGTCGCCGCCCGGTGCCCGGTGAGATGCAGGAACACGTCGTCCAGGGTTGGGCGGCGCAGCGCGACGTCCGCCACCGGGACGTTCACGGCGTCGAGCGCCCGCAACACGTCGACGAGCGCACCGGCCTGGTGACCGACCCGGACGCTCACCATCCGCCGGTCCACGTCGACCGTCGGTTCGTCGTCGGCCGCCCGGCGTATCTGGGCGACGGCGGCGGCGAGGTCGGTCGGCGCTGCGACGACCACCTCGATCCGATCGCCGCCGAGCCGGGTCTTCAGGTCGTCCGGAGTTCCCTCGGCGATCACCCGGCCGGCCTCGACCACCGAGATCCGGTCGGCGAGTTGGTCGGCCTCGTCCAGTTGCTGGGTGGTGAGCAGCACGGTGGTGCCGGTGCGTACCAACTCCCGGACCGACTCCCACACCTCGTTGCGGCCGCGCGGGTCCAGCCCGGTGGTGGGCTCGTCGAGGAAGAGGACCGCGGGGGCCAGGATCATGCCGGCCGCGAGGTCGAGCCGTCGGCGCATTCCGCCGGAGTACGTGCTGACCGGCTGCTCGGCGGCGTCGGCGAGACCGAAGCGTTCCAGCAGCTCGACCGCCCGTTGGCGGGCCCGGCGGCGACCCAGGTGGAACAGCCGGCCGAAGAGCACCAGATTCTGC
Source organism: Micromonospora saelicesensis (assembly GCF_900091575.1). Lineage (GTDB taxonomy): Bacteria > Actinomycetota > Actinomycetes > Mycobacteriales > Micromonosporaceae > Micromonospora > Micromonospora saelicesensis. The sequence continues at coordinate 624,691 of NZ_FMCR01000003.1, read as the reverse complement.
CGGCCGCTCAGCGCCTCGTCGAGCGCGGGATGCTGCCCCACCAGCCCGATGCGGTAGCGCACCTGGTCGGGCTGGCGGGTCACGTCGAAGCCGGCCACCTCGGCACGACCCTCGTCGAGTCGGAGCAGGGTGGAGAGGATCCGTACCGAGGTGGTCTTGCCGGCCCCGTTCGGGCCGAGCAGGCCGCACACCGTTCCCTGCGGCACCCGCAGGTCGAACCCGTCCAGCGCGTACCGGTCCCGATACCGCTTGCGCAGCCCTTGCGCCACTATCGCGTCGGTTCTTGTCATCAGAGCGCTCCCTCCCGAAACTGTCTGCCCGCACTATCGTACGACGTACGATAGCGTGTACGAGAAGCCGCAATGAAGGCCAGATCGAGTGGGGCAGGGTGGGGCCAGCGGCAATGGTCGCGGCCGACGTCGGGTCACTTCCGGAGCCACGCGGCACCGGCGGGGAGTTGCGGCTACGCGGGCTCGGCGGTCCCGACCTGGCCCGCGACGCCGACGTTCAACGGGTCGGCCAGGAGTTTGTCGAACGCCAACTCGGCGGCGCCGATCAGGACGGCGTCGCGCCCGAGCGCCGCCGCGCGCAACCGCAGGTGCTCGCGGGAGGCGGGCAGTGGCATGGTGTCGAGCCGGTCCCGGACCACGTCCGCACCGGCGGTGAAGATGTCGCGCAGCGAGCCACCGAACACCACGGCGTCCGGGTTGACCACGTTGACCAGGTTCGCCACGCCGAAGCCGAGCCAGTCCGCCACCTGCTCGACCGCCGCGCGGGCGGTCGGGTCGCCCTCCGCCGCGGCGCGCAGCACCTCGGCCACCGCCGCGCGGTCGCTCGGGTCCCGGCCGGCGTGCCGCAACAGCGCGGCTTCGGAGATCTCGGTCTCCCAGCAACCGCGTGACCCGCAGCCGCAGGGCAGGCCGTTGGGGTTGACGACCATGTGGCCGACCTTGCCGCTGTGACCCCGGTGACCGATCACCAGTCGGCCACCGACGATGATCCCGGCGCTGATGCCCAGGTCGCCGTGCAGGTAGATGACGTCGTCGATGCCGACCGCGACGCCCCGGACATGCTCGGCCAGGCCGGCGATGTCGGCCAGGTCGCCGGCCACGAAACCGGGGCCGGAGCTGAACTCCGCCTCCAGCGCCGCGCCGAGCGTCTCGTCGATGCTGGCGATCCGGAGCCTGCCGTCCGGGTCGCGGGTGGTGTCGGTGACCGCGGCGGCGCCGCCGACCAGCAGCGCGTCGCCAGCCACCGACCGTTCCATGTCACGGACCAGGTCGGCGAGGGGCCCGACGGCTTCGGTCGCCGACATGCCGCTGGGCCGGGGGATCTCCCGTAGATCGAGGATCTGCCCGCCGAGGCCGACCCGGGCGGCACGCAGCCGGTCCGCGTCGATGCTCAACGCGTGGGCGTAGACCCGGTCGGAGCGGGGGCTGACGACCAGTGAGGGGCGGCCGGCGCGGCGGGCGGTGGTCGGGGCCTCCTCGGTGACCAGGCCGCTGGCGACCAGGTCGGCCGCGAGGGCGCCGATGGTGCTTCGGTTGAGGCCGAGCCGGCTGGTCAGCTCGGCGCGGGACGTCGGTCCGTGCAGGTGGACGTAGCGCAGCACAGCGCCGAGGTTCTGCCGCCGGATCTCCTCCTGGCTGGCGCCGGGAACCGACGGCAGCGGGGATTCGGCGTTGCGGCCGACGCCGGCTGGCCTGGCCCGTACTGGTATCGCCACGGTCAGACCTCCTTCCGGGTCGAGGCCGGTTGGTGCGGGGGTGCAGGGACGACGATGGGTCCCGGTAGAGGAGACCCCGGGACCCATCGGCGTTACTACCTACCGTGCGGTGATTACTTGGTGAGCGGCGCGAGCTTCGGGTCGTTGGCGTACGCCTCAGCCGCGTTCGCCTTGGTGACGGCGACCGGCGGGAGCAGGTACGTGTCGACGACCTTGCTGCCGTTGTTGTAGGACTTGGTGTCGTTCACCTGCGGCTTGTCGCCGGCCTGGAGAGCCTTGACCATGTTGATGGTCTCCTTCACCAGGTTGCGGGTGTCCTTGTTGATCGTCATGTACTGCTCGCCCTTGACGATCGACTTGACCGACTCAACCTCGGAGTCCTGACCGGTGACGACCGGGGTCGGCTTGCCAGCACCCTTGACCGAGGTCAGGATGGCGCGGGCCAGCGTGTCGTTCGGGGAGAGGACGCCGTCCAGCTCCTTGTTGCCGTAGGTCGAGGTCAGCAGCTGGTCCATGCGGGCCTGCGCACCCTCGGCCTTCCAGCCCTGGATGGCGGTCTGCTTGACGTCCTTCTGACCCGAGGCGACGACCACGTTGCCCTTGTCGATCTCCGGCTTGAGCACGTCCATCGCGCCGTTGAAGAAGACACCGGCGTTGTTGTCGTCCGGCGAGCCGGAGAACAGCTCGATGTTGTACGGGCCGTTCGGCTTCTTGGCCTTCATGCCGTCCAGCAGGGCCTGGCCCTGGAGCTGGCCGACCTTGAAGTTGTCGAACGCCACGTAGTAGTCGAGGTCCGGGGTGTTCGTGATGAGCCGGTCGTAGGCGATGACCTTCACGCCGGCCGTGTGGGCCGCCGCGACCTGGGTCGACAGCTGCGCGGCGTCGGTCGCGCCGATGACGATGACCTTGGCGCCCTTGGTGACCATGGCGGTGATCTGAGCCTGCTGGTCGGCCACAGTGGTCGACGCGCCGGCGTACTGCACGTCACCCTGGAAGCCGGCCTCCTTGAGGCCGTTGCTGAACAGGTCACCGGCGAGGACCCAGTTCTCCGAGGTCTTGGCCGGGAGGGCCACGCCGATCAGCGAGTTCGCCGGGAAGCCCTTGGCGGCCTCGCCGCCGGAGCCGCTGTCGCCGTCGCGGCCGGAGCCGCAGCCGGCGAGGGCCAGCATGGCGGCGGCGCTGATGGCCACCACCGACGTGCCGAAGAATTTACGCATGGTGAGGACTTGCCTTTCTAGATGGTGAGGCGGGTGGAGAGGTCGGTGGCCGTGTCAGCCGGACACCGCTGCCTTGGCGGGCTCGCGCTCCGCGTCCGGCGGTGAGGCGGGTGGGGCGGAGTCGTCGCGGCGGAAGGGCCGCATCAGGCTCCCGATGATGGAGAAGCGCCCCTGGCTCTTGTTGTAGACGTCGATCGCGACGGCCAGCAACAGGACCAGACCCTTGATGATCTGGACGCGGTCGGTGCCCACGCCCATCAACTGCAGACCGTTGTTGAGCACGGCCATGACGAGACCACCGACGATGGAACCGCTGATGGTGCCGATACCGCCGGCGACGGCCGCGCCACCGATGAAGACAGCGGCGATGGCGTCCAGCTCCCAGCCGTTGCCGTCCTGCGGACCGGAGGCCGCCGAACGGGCCACGAAGATCATGCCGGCCAGCGCGGCCAGGACGGACATGTTCATCATGACGAAGAAGTTGACCCGCTTGAGCTTCACACCGGACAGCTCGGCCGCCCGGGAGTTGCCGCCCACCGCGTAGATGTGCCGGCCACCGGCCGTGTTGCGGGTGTAGAAGGAGTACGCGATGACCAGGACCAGCAGGATGATGCCGGAGATCGGGAAGCTGGTGCCGACGCGACCGCTGGCGAAGCGCAGCGCCGCGAAGGCGATCACGCCGACCATGATGGCCATCCGCAGGATGGAGATCCACATGGGTGCCGGGTCGGCGTCCATCGCCCGTCGGGTCTTGCGGGCCTGGATCTCGCGCCACACCACCGCCAACGCCGCGGCCAGGCCGAGCAGCAGCGTGGCGTTGTTGTAGCCGGTGTTCGGACCGAACTCGGGCAGGAAGCCGGAGCCGATCTCCCGGAAGCCCTCCGGCACCGGGACGGTGCTCGCGTTACCGATGAACTGGTTGCCGCCCCGGAAGAGCAGCATGCCAGCCAGGGTGACGATGAACGCCGGCACCCCGATGTAGGCCACCCAGAAGCCCTGCCAGGCGCCGATCACCGCGCCGATGGCGAGGCCGAACACGATGGCAGCGGGCCAGGGCAGGTCCCACTCGGTCATCGACTTGGCGACCAGGATGCCGGCGAAGGCGGCGACCGAGCCGACCGAGAGGTCGATGTGCCCGGCCACGATCACCATGAGCATGCCGATGGCCAGAATCAGAATGTACGAGTTCTGCTGGAACAGCGCGATCAGGTTGTCCGACCGAAGGGTGAGGCCGTCGGTCAGGATCTGGAACAGGACGACGATCGCCACCAGGGTGAAGATCATCCCGAACTGGCGAGCGTTGGAGGTGGTGCCTCCGAACAGGTTCTTCTGAAGGTCCTTCAATCGGCTCATCGGGTGGCCATCTTCTTCGTCGAGGTCATCTGCTTCATGAGGTTTTCCGGGGTGGCGTCCGCCCGGGCGATCTCGCCCGTGATGGCGCCTTCGAACACGGTGTAGATGCGGTCGCAGAGCCCGATCAGCTCAGGCAGCTCCGAGGAGATGACGACGACGCCCTTCCCCTGGTCGGCGAGCCGCTGGATGATGCCGTAGATCTCGTACTTGGCACCCACGTCGATGCCGCGCGTCGGCTCGTCGAGGATCAGCAGGTCCGGGTCGGTGAACATCCACTTGGCCAGGACGACCTTCTGCTGGTTGCCGCCGGAGAGCTTGGAGACGCTCTCGTCGACCGTCGGGGCCTTGGTCCGCAACTCCTTGCGGTACGCCTCAGCCGCCTGGTACTCCTCGACCTCGTTCAGGACGCCGTGGTGCGAGATCTTGGACAGCTTGGCGGCCACCGTCGACGTCTTGATGTCGTCGAGCAGGTTGAGGCCGATCGCCTTGCGGTCCTCGCTGACGTACGCGAGCCCGTTGTCGATGGCATCCGCCACCGACTTCAGCACGATCTCCTTGCCGTCCTTGATGATCGTGCCCGACTCGTACACCCCGTAGGAGCGGCCGAAGACACTCATCGCGAGTTCGGTGCGGCCCGCGCCCATCAGACCGGCGAAGCCGACGATCTCGCCGCGGCGCACCACGAAGCTCTCGTTCTTGCAGACCTGCCGGTCAGCGGAGATCGGGTGCCGGACGTTCCAGTTGCGGACCTCGAAGAAGACGTCACCGATCTTCGGCGTGTGGTCCGGGAACCGGCTGCTCAGCTCGCGGCCGACCATGCCCCGCACGATCCGGTCCTCGTCGACCCCGTCCGCCTTGACGTCGAGGGTCTCCACGGTCCGGCCGTCGCGCAGGATGGTGATCTGGTCGGCGATCGCCTCGATCTCGTTCAGCTTGTGCGAGATCATGATCGAGGTGATGCCACGGGAGCGGAACCCACGCAGCAGGTCCAGCAGGTGCTTGGAGTCGGCCTCGTTCAGCGCCGCGGTGGGCTCGTCGAGGATCAGCAGCTTCACGTCCTTGGCGAACGCCTTGGCGATCTCCACGAGCTGCTGCTTGCCGACCCCGATGTCCTTGATCAGGGTGTCCGGGTCCTCTTCCAGACCGACCCGGGCCATCAGGTCCAGCGCCATCCGGTTCGCGGCCTTCCAGTCGATCGCGCCCCGCTTGCGCGGTTCGTTGCCGAGGAAGATGTTCTCGGCGATCGACATCCCTGGAATGAGCGCGAGCTCCTGGTGGATGATCACGATGCCGGCGTTCTCACTGGCCCGGATGTCGGAGAACTTGCTCTCCGACCCCTGGTAAATGATCTTGCCGTCGTAGGTGCCGTGCGGGTACACCCCGCTGAGCACCTTCATCAGGGTGGACTTGCCCGCGCCGTTCTCGCCGCAGATGGCATGGATCTCGCCGGCGCGAACCACCAGGTTGACGTCGGAGAGGGCCTTGACTCCGGGAAACTCCTTGGTGATGGAGCGCATCTCAAGGAGGATGGGCACGTCGCTCATCGCTCGTACCACCTCGCCAACGTCATCGGTTGCCTCCGGAAGGTTGAACCTTCACTTGGTTTTGTTGTTGACGGCAACGTATTGCGGCCGGAGGGCCATCCGCAAGGCGAGGGACTGTTGAAAAAGTAACAATCCGGTAATATAGATGTCGCACAGTGTTCGCCCGCCACAGCGGCAACGACAGCCCCTCCCGGTACCCCAGGCCTGACCGCAGCACCCACGCCCACCTGCGACAACGCGCCAATCGACCCCGGCCGTTCCCGCAGCTTTCCCACCAGGAAAGATGCCGCTGGGACGGTGCATCCGGTAACGCAGCGCACACGCCATGCCATCGAATGATGGGAATCGGGCATCAGCCCAGCGCCGTACGCGAGGCGCACCGCGAGCCCCCTGGCGGCTGATGTGACCCACGCCTCTACCGGCGGTACGCATCGACGGCCACCATCCTGGAGCGACCTGCACCGGACGACGGGTCAGTGCCCTGCCGTCCCTTACGCGCAGTTCGTGACGGCACGCCGCGACCCGTAGGCCGGGGGCGTCGACCGGTCAGCTCGGGTGCAGCACCGCCTTGATCACGCCGTCTTCCCGCCGGTCGAAGTGGCGATACAGCTCGGGGGCGTCGGCCAGGGTGCCGTGGTGGGTGACGATCACGCTCGGCCGCGCCCGGCCCGCGACGACCAGGTCCCGCAACAGGACGGTGTAGCGGCGGTCGTGGGTGCGACCGAACCGGACCGCGACGCCCTTGCTGAACAGCGCTCCCCACGGCGCGACCAGGTTCTCGTGGCCGTCCGCGCCGGGCGCGGGGTGTGGATCCCGGTCCGGGTACACCCCGGCGACCGCGATCGCGCCAGCGGCGTTGACCAGCCGGGCCGCGTCGGCGATGACCTGGTTCGGACGCTCCCGGTCGGGGTGCTCCCGGTCGCGGGCCTGGAACCCGACCGCGTCGATGACCTTGTCGACACCGCCCAGTTTCTCCTCGCCGAGCGGCAACCCGGTCCGGGCCCGGTCGGCCCGGATCTGCTCGACCGGGTCGCCCCGGCGGAAGTCGATCGGCACGGCGCCGATCTCGCCGGCCTTGTCGAGTCGGGCGTCGACCCCGTCGACGCAGTACACGACGCGGGCACCTCGGAGCAGCGCCGAGTAGGCGCCGAGCAGGCCGATTGTGCCGGCGCCGAACACCGCCACGGTGTCACCGGGCCCGACCTCGGCGAGGGTGGTGGCGGCGTGCCACCCGGTGACGAACGCGTCAGCCAGCAGCACGAAGTCGTCCTCGTACGCGTCCCCCGGCTCGCCGGGCAGGGGTACGCAGTTGGCGTCGGCCCACGGCACCCGCAGCAGGTCGGCCTGCGCTCCCCGGTACGGACCCATCCCGGCGTACCCGTACGCCGCGCCCGGCCCCTCGGCCCGGGCTCGCAGGCAGGCCGCCGAGAGCCCGCGGGCACACATCACACACGTCCCGCAGAACAGGTGCGTGGGGATCACCACCCGGGTGCCCGGTCGGACGGTCTGCACCGCCCCGCCCACCTCCTGCACCACGCCCAGCGGTTCGTGACCGAGCACCAGGCCGGGCTCGGCGCTGGTGCGTCCGTCGTACATGTGCAGGTCGGTGCCGCACAGGGCGGTGGAGGTTATCCGCACGAGCGCGTCGGTCTCCGCCTCCAGCGTCGCGTCGGGCACCTCCCGCACCGCGACCGTCCGGACGTCGGTGTAGACGACGGCTCTCATCCCGGCTCTCCTGTTCGGCGGTGGAACGGCCGGTCTTCCCCCGACTGGGCAGTTCATGCCTGCCCGACCCAGCAGCCGACGACGGTGCTATCTTAGGGCCCCTAAGTTATTTCCTAGCGAAGCAAAGGTGCGGTATGCCACGGCAGGGTCTGACCAGCGCGCGAGTCTCGGCCGCCGCGGCCGAGCTAGCGGATTCGGTCGGCCTGTCCCGATTGACCGTCGCGGCCGTCGCCCGGCACTTCGGGGTCTCGGACGCGGCCCTGTACGTGCACGTCCGCAGCCGGGACGCGTTGATCGAGCACGTCGCGGTCCGGGCGGCTGCCACGTTCGCCGACGCACTCGCGATCGCGGTGGCGGGGCGGGCCGGCCGCCAGGCCCTGGTCGGGTTCGCCGACGCCTGGCGCGCGTTCGCGGTCACCCATCCGGGGCAGTACGCGGCGACCCAGCTTCAACTGCCGCCCGAGGTCGGCACCCGGTCGGCCGGGCACCTCCGCATGATCGAGCTGAGTTACGCGATGCTGCGCGGGTACGGGCTCGACGAGCCGGCCCTGACCGACGCCATCCGATTCGTCCGGAGCACCTTCCACGGCTTCGTGAGTCTCGAAACGGTCGACGGTTTCGGGCATCCCCGCGCTGTCGACGCGTCGTGGCAGTCGATCCTCGACGCGGTGCACACCACGTTGAGCAACTGGCCCACCCGGAAACAGGAGCAGCAGTGAGCAGCCACGATCAGTCGGTCGAGTCGGCCGACGGGACCCATCTGGTGGTACGACGACTGGGCGTCGGAGACCCCGTCGTCCTGGTGCACGGCTCGGGTGGCGGGCTGCACTCCTGGGCCACCGTCGCGGAGCACCTGACCCAGGACCACGAGGTGTGGCTGCCGGCCCGGCGCGGATACGGTCCCAGCGACGTCCCGGCCGGCACCAAGTCCTTCCGGACCGAGACCGCCGATCTGCTCGCCGTCATCGAGGCGGCCCGGCGGTCCTCGGGCCGACCGGTCCATCTCGTCGGCGCGTCCTACGGAGCGACGCTCGCGTTGCACACCACCTTGGCCGATCCGCGCGACGTACGCTCCCTGGCGATCTTCGAGCCGCCGCTCTTCGCGGCCGGGGCGCAGGTCGCGCCGCTGCTCGACCGGTACCGTGCCGCCTTCGAGCGCGACGATGCCGCCGCGATGGCAGCGGCCCTGAACGACGTGACGCGGGTTCCGGCCGAGATCGTCGCCGCGATGGCCGCCGGCGCGGGCGATCGGGTGCCCGACCCGGTCGAGGCGCGCCGCTCGGCGGTCGGCTGGCTGCACGATCTGGAGGCGCTCGCACAGGACAGCACTGACATCACCCGGTGGTCCTCGATCACCGTGCCGACTCTCCTGCTGGCCGGCGCCGACACCTGGGAACCGATGCCCACCACGATGAACACCCTCGCGAGGGCGATTCCAGCGGCCCGCTACCTCGTCTGGCCGGGTCAGTCGCACTTCGTGACCATGACGGCACCAACCCTGGTCGCCGACGCGTTGCGGCAGTTCTTCACCGCACAACCGGCGGATTGGCCGAGCCGGCCGAGGCACCGGCGGCCCAGCCGAGACAGCTGACCGCCGTCAGCCCATCGAACGCACCCGGTCGGGCTCGATGGCGGCGACCGGTGACCCACCGGCGCACCAGGCGTACCCCCCGCGCGGGGTGTCTCACCGGTCGCCGTTGGGCAGGATCCGCACCAGCGGTGCGGATCCTGCCCCCCCACATCGATGGGATGTGCCGGCCCGCTCGGTGTGGCGGGATCAGTGACCGGCGTTCTGGCCGCCGTCGACGTGCAGGATCTCGCCGGTCACGAACGGGGCGGACTCGAGGTAGAGGACGGCGTCGACGACGTCGCTGGTCTCACCCATCCGGCCGACCGGGTGCAGGCCCGCCAGCGTCTGGTGCGTCTCGACCGGGTGCATCGGGGTCTTGATGATGCCGGGCGCGACGGCGTTGACCCGTACGCCCCGGGCCGCGTACTCGATGGCCAGGGACTTGGTGGCGGAGCTGAGGCCGCCCTTGGTCAACGACGCGAGCGCCGACGGAACGTGCGAACTGGGCTGGTCGACGAAGCTGGTCGTGATGCTGACGATGTGCCCCGAGCCCCCGGCCAGCAGGTGCGGCAGGACACGCCGGGTGAGGTGGAAGAACCCGGCGAGGTTGACCCCGGTGACCAGGTCGAACTCCTCGTCGGTGTAGTCGGTGAACGGCTTGGCGACGAAGACGCCAGCGTTGTTCACCAGGCTGTCGATCCGCCCGAAGCGGTCCAGTGCGGCACGCACCACCCGCTCGGCGGTGTCGGCCTCGGCAATGTCGCCCCGGACCGTGACGATCTCCGGGTCGTCGGACGCGCCGATCGAGCGCGAGGTCGCCACGACGCCGTACCCGAGCTTGCGGTAGGCGGCCACGAGGTCGGCGCCGATGCCCTGGGAGGCGCCGGTGATCACAACGACCTTCTGGCTCTGACTGCTGTTCATGAGGGAACCACCTTCACTAGACGACTGGTCTACTAAAAGCTAGCCGACCGGTCGTGTATCGTCGAGGCATGGGCCGGACCAGTGACGCGAAGAACAAGATCCTCGACGCGGCAGCCACGCTGATCGAGCAGCGCGGCTACACGGCGCTCGGTGTGGCCGAGATCTGCGCGGCGGCAGGTGTACCGAAGGGCAGCTTCTACTACTTCTTCGAGTCCAAGCAGGCGCTCGCCCGCGCCGTCATCGACGAGCACTGGGTCACCCAGCGCCGCCAGTGGGAGCAGTTGCTCGGCAGTGAGCGCGACCCGCTGCAGCGGCTCCGGGACCTGTTCGAGGCCACCGAGGAGGTCCAGCGCGTCGGCCAGCAGAAGGCCGGCGTGGTCGCGGGCTGCCTCTTCGGCAACCTCGCCCTCGAACTCAGCAACCAGGCCGAGGAGATCCGCGGTCGGCTCCAGGAGATCTTCGAGGAGCAGATCAGCCTCATCGAGCAGGTCGTCGTCGAGGCGAAGGAGCGCGGCCTGGCGGGCCCGACGGTCGACAGCCGGGAGGCCGCCCGATCGATCGTCGCCCAGATCGAGGGTCGGGTCCTGCTCGCGAAGTTGCTCAACGACCCAACCCAGTTGGAGACGCTGTGGCGCAACTGCCTTGATCTCCTCCAGGTGCCGGCGCAGGCGCGGACCACCACCGGCTGAACGGACGACGGTCGTTGACCGTCCACTCTGGGCGCACTGCTCGGCCGCTCAGTAGCATCGGCGAGGCACGATATTCAGGCGGACCACTACCCGACCGGATCGAGCACTCGACATGACGACCGAGCAGACCACGTCTCCCCCGCGTGCCGGTGTCGGCATCGCCGCTCAGGGGCTGGGCCAGAGCGTCCGGAGCGGTCGCCAGATCCTGACCGACATCTCGCTGAGCATCGCGCCGGGTGAGCTGGTCGCGATCATCGGCGCCAGCGGCGCCGGTAAGACCACCCTGCTGGAGATCCTCGCCGGGGTACAGCGACCGGCGGCGGGCACCGTGACGTACGACGGCACCGCCGCGGCCGGCACCATCGGTGTCGTCCCGCAGGACGACATCATCCACCGCGAGCTGCCCCTGGCCCGCACCCTGCGGTACGCCGCCCGACTACGCCTGCCCTCCACCACCGGGCCGGCCGAGATCAGTGACCGGGTCGCGGAGGTGCTCGCCGAGCTGCGACTCACCGACCGGGCCGCCACGCCGGTCGGCCTGCTCAGCGGCGGTGAACGCAAGCGCGCCAGCATCGCCGTCGAGCTGCTCACCCGACCCGGCATGTTCTTCCTGGACGAGCCCACCTCCGGACTGGACCCGGCGATCGCCGTGGAACTGCTCCGGGTGCTCCGCGCGCTCGCCGACACAGGTGCCACCGTCGTGCTGACCACTCACCAGATCACCGACGTGGACCATTGCGACCAGGTCGTCGTGCTGACCCGTCAGGGCCGGCTGGCGTTCACCGGCACCCCGGCCGCCGCCCGGGAGTTCTTCGGCCTGCGGTCCCTGGTCGAGGTGCACCTCCGGCTCGACGAAGCGACGCAACCCGCCGAGTGGCCCGATCGCTTCGCCGAGCAGCGCGCGGCCGAACAGCCGCCCCGTACCACCGACGACGCTGACATCGCCGCGACGCCGCCCCGGCGCGTCGGCCGGCTGCGCCAGTGGGCGGTCCTCACCGCGCGCAACACGGAGATCGTCGCCCGTAACCGGCTGACCCTGGCGATCCTGCTCGGCTCGCCGCTGATGGTGCTCGGCATGTTCGCGCTGCTGTTCCGCCCGGGGGCCTTCGAGCCGACCAGACCCAGCCCGACGGTGACCGTGATGATCCTGTTCTGGATCGCGTTCGGCGGCTTCTTCTTCGGGCTGACCTACGGGCTCCTCCAGATCTGCACCGAGCTGCCGATCCTGCGCCGGGAGCGGCTCGCCGGTGTCCGGCTGGTGCCGTACCTGTTGGCGAAGGTCGCGGTGCTGCTGCCGCTGCTGGCCCTGGTGGACCTGGCCCTGCTCGGGGTGCTGCGCGGCATGGACCGGCTGCCGCCGGTCGGCGGCGCCGACTTCGCCGCCCTGTACGCGACCCTGCTGCTCTCCTCGGCGGCGGCGCTCGCCCTCGGTCTGCTCTGCTCGGCGGCCGTGTCCGACGCGGCCCAGGCGACGCTCATGCTGCCGATGCTCTGCTTCCCACAGGTGCTGTTCGTCGGCGCGATCCTGCCGGTGCCGGCCATGGCGGTCGGCGGTCAGTGGCTCAGCTACGCGATGCAGAACCGGTGGGCGTTCGAGGGTCTGGGGCACACCGCCGGGGTGGAGCGGCTCTGGCGCGACGGCGGCTCACCGCTCGGCCCGCCGCTGCTGGCCACGTACGGCGACAGCTTCTCGCGGCCGGTGTGGGTCGACTGGCTGGTGCTCGGCGGTTTCGTGCTGCTCTTCCTGGGCGCGGCCTGGGCGGTCCTGCTCCGACGGGATCCCCGTCGTGCGTCCTGACCCGACGCCGCACGCCTCCCCCACGGCGCTGCCGGGATACGCCGCCACCGGCCGGATCGACGAGCTGCGCGCCAGCGAGTACCGACACCTGGACACCGACGGGCAGGTGTACCTCGACTACGCCGGAGCTGGGGTGGCCGCCCAGGCGCAGGTTCGCGCCCACCACGACCGGTTGCTCGCCGGCCTGTACAGCAACCCCCACTCGGAGAACCCCACGAGCGTGGCGGCGGGCTCGCTGGTGGGGTCGGCGCGACGCGCGGTGCTCGACTTCTTCCGCGCTGACCCGGACGAGTACACGGTCATCTTCACCCCGAACGCCAGCGGCGCCTGCCGGCTGGTCGGCGAGGCGTACGACTTCGGCCGGACCGCGCCGCTCGTGCTCACCTGGGACAACCACAACTCGGTCAACGGCATCCGCGAGTACGCGCGGTCGGCTCGCGCGTCCGTACGCTACCTGCCGCTGAACGGGCCGGAGCTGCGGGTCGCCGAGTCGGACCTGGTCGCGGCGCTGGACGCCGGCAGTGGCGGCCTGGCCCGTCGGTGGGGTCGGCCCGGTCGGCGCGGGCTGTTCGCCTATCCGGCGCAGAGCAACTTCTCCGGGGTGCAGCACCCCCTGGGCTGGGTGGAGCTGGCCCAGCAGTGCGGCTACGACGTGCTGCTCGACGCGGCCGCCTTCGCGCCGACGAACCGGCTGGACCTCAGCGTCGTCCGGCCGGATTTCGTCTGCCTGAGCTGGTACAAGCTCTTCGGCTATCCCACCGGGGTCGGCGCGCTGCTGGCTCGCCGTTCGGCGCTGGCCCGGTTGCGTCGGCCGTGGTTCGCCGGCGGCACGATCCGCGCGGTGAGCGTGCAGGGCGACTGGCACCGACCGATGGACGACGAGTCGGCGTTCGAGGACGGCACCCTCAACTTCCTGAGCATCCCGGACGTGGAGTTCGGGTTGCGCTGGCTCGACTCGATCGGTGTGGACCTCGTCCACGCCCGGGTCGGCCTGCTCACCGAGTGGCTGCTGGAGCGGCTGGCCACCCTGCGCCACGACACCGGCGGCCCGCTGGTCCAGGTGTACGGGCCGACGACGGGTGCGGGGCGCGGTGGCACGGTGACCTTCAACCTCCGTCACCCGGACGGCACGCTGGTCGACGAACGGCTCGTGGCGCGGGAGGCGGCAACGGCCGGGCTCTCCCTGCGTACCGGCTGTTTCTGCAACCCGGGCGCGGCCGAGGGCGCGTTCGGGATGAGCCGGACGTCGATGCGGCAGCGGCTGTTGGCGGGGGTCGACACGATCGACCAGTACCTCGCCGCGCTGGGGCTACCGACCGGCGGCGCGGTCCGCATCTCGTTCGGACTGGCCTCGATTGCGACCGACGCGGAGCGCCTCGTCGACTTCGTCCAGTCGACCTACCTCAACCGGAGTGCCGGCACGGAGTCACCACTGCCACCTCGGCTGCGCTGCTGACCTGCCCCGACCCCGCCGACTAGCTGACCTGGGCCACCGGCGCCGGGCGGTGCTTGATTTCCTCCATGAACGGGAACCGGGCGGTCAGCTCGGCGAACGTCAGGCCGGCCCGCCAGGCAGCGGCCACCTGGGCGACCTGCACCAGGTCCATGACGTCACCGCGGGCGAGAACCTCTCCCGAGACGCGCAGGTCAATCATGAAGTACCGGGCCTGCGACCCCAGCCCCACGCAGACCACGCCCTCGTCGGAGTGCAGCTCGGCGCAGGTGAACCGGGCCCGCCCCTGCTCTGGCGCGGTCACCCGGCCGATGTCGAGCCCGTGGCGGGCAGCGGTTTCGATCAGCGCGGGGGCCAGGCCACCCTGCTCGACCAGATCCGGGTAGAGGCGCACACCCAGCGCCGTCGACGCCTCGCTCATGACTGACTCCCACTTCCTTGTGACAGAGACCAGCAGCGCGCAGGTTACGGGAAAGTTTCCGGCACGCCTCGTCATCCTGTCCCGCGTGGACGCCCCACGGCAATAGGAAGGGTCGATTCGACCGCTATCGAGTAACGCTCGACCGCGCCGAACTCCTTTCGATGGGTCGGCGTCGTCCATCTCGGAGGCATCGAGCGATGCGACGGCGACGACCGGGGTCGGCGCTCCGCCGCTCACTGGTCAGCATCGGGCGGTAACGGACGGTCGTGATATTGGAAACACTCTTGACAGAAAGACATTATATCGACATGCTTCGCTTTAGAGAGCGCTCTCTATCCTGGCAAACCGCCTCCACCACCCCAAGCTGAGGAGCCTCCCGTGTTCACAGCCCGGCCCAGCCTCCGCTTCCGCCCCCTCGTACTCCTGGCGGCCGCCCTCGTCGCGACCGCGACGGCGCTCGTCGTCCCGGCGCACCCCGACCGGGCCGAGGCCGCCATCGGCCCCATCAGTTGGCAGGACGAGTTCAACTCCCCCGCCGGCACGCCCGTCGACCAGAACAAGTGGCGGTTCGACACCGGCGGCGGAGGCTGGGGCAACAACGAGCGGCAGTACTACACGAACAGCACCAGCAACGCCGTCCACGACGGCCAGGGCAACCTGGTCATCACCGCCCGCCGGGACAATCCCGCCAACTACCAGTGCCACTACGGGCGCTGCGAGTACACGTCGGCGCGGTTGCTGACGGCGGCCACCTTCACCCAGACGTACGGGCGGTTCGAGGCCCGGATCAAGATCCCGCGTGGTCAGGGCATCTGGCCGGCCTTCTGGATGCTCGGCACCGGCGGCGGGTGGCCCGACGCCGGCGAGATCGACGTCATGGAGAACATCGGCCGGGAGCCCAACACCGTCTACGGCACCGTGCACGGGCCCGGCTACTCCGGCGGCGGCGGCATCACGGGCAGCCGTACCCTTGGCGCGCCTCTCGCCGACACCTTCCACACCTACCGGGTGGACTGGGAGCCGAACGTCATCACCTGGTACGTCGACGGGGTGCAGTACCACCGGGTCGATCCCGCTCGGCTCGGCGGCAGCCGCTGGGTGTTCGACCACCCCTTCTTCATGATCCTCAACGTGGCGGTCGGTGGTAACTGGCCCGGTTACCCGGACGGCTCGACCCAGTTCCCGCAGCAGATGCTCGTCGACTACGTCCGGGTGTCCAGCTACACCTCGGGTGGCGGGGGCGACCCGACCCCCGGCACCAACCGGATCCGGGGCGCGCAGAGCGGTCGGTGCATCGACATCCCCGGCGCCAACCCGGTAGAGGGTGCCAAACTCCAGATCTGGGACTGCAACACCACGGCGGCCCAGAGCTGGACCTTCGCCTCCGACGGGACCGTCCGCGCGATGGGCAAGTGCATGGACCCGGCCTGGGCCGGCACCGCCAACGGCACCGAGGTCAACCTGGTCAGTTGCAACGGCAACACCGCGCAACGCTTCACCCTCAACGCCTCCGGCGACCTGGTCAACCTCAACGCCAACAAGTGCGTGGACGTACGGGAGGCCAACCCCAACAACGGCGGCAAGCTGCACCTGTGGGACTGCCTCGGCGCCGCCAACCAGAAGTGGTCTCGCATCTGATCACCCGAGCACGAAGGCGTGGGCCGTCCGAGGAGGAACTCGGGCGGCCCACCGCCGTTGGAGTCCCCGCCCACCTCCTCGAACCGGATTAACTCGATGGGCGAGGAGGCCAGGCTCGTGCCCACTATGTTCGGATTAGTCCAGAATCCGGCAGTTCCGGGAGTGAGCTCATGTCGCACCACCTCGATACGCCCCTGGCCGCCCAGGGCGGCCAGTTGTACATCGACGACCTGTTCGTCTTCAACGGTGACCGCGCCACGGTGTTCGTCATGGACGTCAACAGCTCGGTGACCAAGGCCGACATCAAGCGCGGCTTCCACGCCGAGGCGCGTTACGAGATCAAGATTCACATCAACGGCGCCGAGGTGGAGGACCTGACCTACCGGTTCGCCTTCGGCGAGCTGGACGGTGACGCCCGACAGGCCCTCCAGTTGTACGAGCTCACCGGAGCGGACGCCCGCGACGACGCCGCGATGGGCACCCCCATCGCCGAGGGGCGGACCGGCGAGGTGACGACCGGCGGCAACGTCCGGATCTGGGCCGGCCGGATCACCGACCCCTTCTTCATCGACCTCGACGAACTCGCCACCATCAACGGCGCGGTCAAGAACGGTTCGCCTGTGGACCGCTCGGCGTGGCGGGCCGACCAGGCCAAGAACAGCTTCGCCGGCACCACCGTCGAGTCGATCGTCCTCGAGGTCTCCCACGACGAGCCACTGCTGCGCGACGGCACCGAGATCGGCGTGTGGTGTCGCACCATGCTGGCCACCGACGCCGACGGATGGCGCCAGATCAACCGCGCCGGCCACCCCATGATGTGGCCGATCTTCTGGCCCCACGACACCGACTTCTCCGACCCCGCCAACTTCCGGCACCCCAGCAACGACCTCACCGAGGGCGGGGAGGAGATCGCGAACGCGGTCGCCGGGGTGGTCAAGGCGAACGGCACCGCACCGGACCCGCAGGCGTACGGCTGGAGCGTCGCCCGGCAGCTCTACCCCGACCTGCTCTCGTACAAGGTCGGCACGGCCGCGAACTTCGGCTTCGCGGTCCGCAACGGGCGCACCCTGGCCGACAACGTACCCGAGGTGATGTTCTCCCTGGTTCTCAACACCGGCACCACGTCCGGCCTCACCTCGGAGGTCACCAAGGCCGCCCGTTCCGCCACGTTCCCGTACGTGGTCGCGGCCTGAATCCGCTCGCGGGGCTCGGCGGCCGGCACGGCGCCGAGCCCTTGTCGTGCGCGCTTTCCGCGAGGGCCACGAACGGTGGTCCCGACCACCCGGGATCGCGCACGACCACCGGGGTGACGCTCGTGCCATTCCGTCCGTTCTGGGCGTTTTGCGTAGTTAGTCTCTTAAGTGCTTCCCAGGGTTGTTTCAGACAAAGGAGACTCGATGCGTAGAAAGATTCTCGCGGGCTTGGCCGGTGTCGCCGCCGTCGTCGCGCTCGCCGGACCGGCCGCCGCAGACACGACCGGCGACACGATCGTGACCCTCACCGTCGACGCCGCCGGCGGCCTGTCGATCACGGTGCCGGCGACGGCGAACATCGGGAACGGCGTGGAGGGCACGACGGTCTCCGGCCAGCTCGGCCCGGTCACCGTGCTCGACCAGCGCGGGGCGCTCACCCCCAACTGGACCGCCAACGTCGTCGCCACCGACTTCGTCACCGGCGGTGGCAGCTCCGGGGAGACGATTCCGAACATCAACGTCCTGTACTGGTCCGGTCCTGCCACGGCGACCGCCGGTGGCGGCACCTTCACACCCGGTCAGCCGACCTCCGCACAGCAGGTGATCATCAACGTTCCCCAGACGGCGATGAGCCACACCGGCGGCACCGGCAACAACTTCGCCACCTGGAACCCCACCCTGGTGGTGAACGTGCCCGTCGGCACCGTCCAGGGTGTCTACACGGGGACGGTGACACATTCGGTGTTCTGAGCCGCTCGGCCGGCTGGTGCTGCTGGCCTCGGTCGCCCTCGTGGCGCTCGGGGTTTCGGCGGCACCAGCCGTTGCCGTGCGGGAGCAGCGACAGGAGCCGGCCGAGGAAGCCGCGATCAGCATCCGGGTGCTGGACATCCCGGCCAGTCGGGTGCAGGACCCCCGGGCCCAGGTCTACATCGTGGACCACCTGAAGCCCGGGACGACGATCAACCGCCGGGTCGAGGTGCAGAACACCTCCGCCGAGACGCAGAAGATCGAGTTCTATTCCGGTGCCGCGTCGGTCGAGAACAACGCCTTCACCGTGCCCGAGGGACGTACGGGCAACGAACTGAGCGGGTGGATCCGGCTGAAGACCGCCACGATGGAGCTTGACCCGGGCGAGCGACGACCTGTCGAGGTCGAGCTCGCCGTGCCGAAGAAGGCATCGAAGGGCGAGCGGTACGGCGCGATCTGGGCTCAGGTCACCAGCGCGACAGGGCGCACCGGCAACGTCACGCAGATCCACCGGGTGGGCATCCGGGTCTACCTCGACATCGGTCCAGGTGGTGAGCCGCCAACGGACTTCCGGATCGAAGGGTTGGCCGCGGAGCCCGGCACCGGTGAGTTCCCCGTGGTCACCGCGAAGGTCACCAATACCGGCGAACGCGCGCTGGACATGACCGGCACCCTGTCGCTGACCAAGGCGGCGGTCCAGGCCGGTCCGTTCAAGGTGACCAACGGCGTGACGATCCTGCCCGGCCGGAGCGGTCAGGTTCGGATCGAGGTCGACCAGGCCCTGCCCGCCGGGACCTGGGACGTGCACGCGAAACTCGCCAGCGGCACCGTGGAGCGCACCGCGACCGGGAAGATCGTCCTACCCGTCGCGGCGCCGATGACTGTCGCGACGTCCGGCGGGCCGAGTTGGCTGGTGTACACGCTGGGCGGCATCGCGCTGCTGGTGCTGGTCACCCTCGGTGGCTGGTATCTCGTCCGCCGGGCTGCGGGCGCAGTCGCCGGTCGGCGGTGACCGTCGGTCGCCACCGTCGGGGCGGATGCAGTATTGAGCGGTATACCTCAGAGGTATGAATATGACTCTGAGGTATACCGCTCAACAGCGCCTCGGCATGCCGAGCAGCCAACGCGCATGCTGGAAGTTCCGTAGGCCCCGGAGTTGGACCTACTCGTCTAGATGACGGAGTGCGTCACGACCGCCACGTAGTCGCCGACCACCACTCCGGACGGGAGGGTCACCAACAGCGTGGGGTTCCAGGTGGCGGAGTTCGGGCCTCCCGTTTGGCCGGACCATCCCGCGGCCGTGCGCGGGGTGTTCAGCACCGCCCCGGGCTGCGGGACGAAGGATCCGACCCCGGTGCTGGCAAGGGCGGGCCCGGAGGCGTACGTGATGTTGCTGTTGGGGATGGTCTCGCCACCTGCGCCGGAGCCCGTGGCGAAGCTGGTACTGGAGACGACGGTGACCCAGTTGCCGGAGAACGGCCCACGGTCGTCGGTGACGGTCACCGGGCCGAGTTGGCCCGAGACGCCGGTCGTGCCCGAGGTGACGGTGCCGAGCGCCGAGATCGCCGGGACGCTGATGGAGAGCCCACCGAGCGGGGTGATGACCAGGTCGACCGGTCGGGTCGCGGACTGGTCGAACGAGTCGGTCACCCGGACGGTGAACGGGAACGTGCCGGACACTGTGGGCGTGCCGGAGAGCAGGCCGGTGACCGGGTCGAGGGTCAGCCCGGCGGGCAGGCTCCCGGCGCTGACCGACCAGGCGAACGGGCCGGTGCCGCCGGTCACGGTGAGCTGGTACTGGTACGGGTCGTACGCCTTGCCCGGTGGAGGCGGTGGGAAGGTCAGCGTCGGCGGGGCGTTGACCGTCACCGACCCGGAGGGGTCCGACTGTGGGCCGGTCCCGCCGGCGTTCGTCGCGGCCACCCGGAAGGTGTAGGTGGCACCGGCGGTCAGCCCGGTGACGACCTGGGTCGTGGCTGTTCCGCTGAAGGCCCGGGGTGTCTGCGCCACCCCGCCGAGGTACGGCGTCACTGTGTAACCGGTGATCGGCGACCCCCCGTTGGCCGGGGCCGTCCAGCTCACCGTGGCGGCGTTGGTTCCGGCGGTGGCCGAGGTGTTCGTCGGCGCCCCCGGCACTGTGTACGGGACCACCGCCTCCGAGGGTGGGCTGGCCACGCCGGTCCCGTACGCGTTCACCGCCGCCACCCGGAAGGTGTACGACGCGCCGGCGGTCAGCCCGGTCAGGGTGCGGCTGGTGGTGGAGGCGTCGAAGGTGAGGATCGGTTGGGTGACGCCGTCCCGGGTCGGGGTGATCAGGTAGCTGGTGATCGGGCTGCCGTTGTTCGCCGGCGCGGTCCAGCTCACCGTGGCGCTGGTGAGGCCTGCGGTCGCGGTGGGTGTGGCCGGGGTGCCCGGCGCGGACGCGTAGACGTAGTTCGCCGATCCCGTGGAGCCTCTGGTGACGACGCTGACCGTGACCGTCGCCGGGCTGGACCGGGCGGGCATGGCCGAGATGCCGAGCGTGCCGTTCGGGTTCACTGTGAAGCATCCGGCCGCCGGGCCGGAGCTGCACGGCAACAGCACCACCGAGGTACCGGCCTGCTGCTCGGCGGCCGTACCGATGGTGATCGCGGTCGCGCCGGTGAGATTGCTGCCGCCGACGGTGACCGCGATGCCCCCGGAGATCGAGCTCTCCGCCGGCGTGACGGTGACGCCGCTCGGTGCGGTGGCCGGCGCGACGGGCGTGGTGAAGCTGGTGTAACCCGGGTTCGCGTCGATCGACGACGAGGTCGCCACCGTCGCTGTCTGGATCAGCGCCGGCGTCACCCCGGTGCCGGTGACGGTCGCCACGACCGTGATCGGCGGCAGGGACGTTCCTCCGGCGAACGGGCCGTTGCTGTTCGTGCAGGTGATGGTCTGCCCGGACGGGGCGGCGCAGACCCAGCCGGAGCCGAACGCGCCGCGCGGCACGACACCGGTGGGCACGGTCTGGGTGACCGAGATCGGTGCTGTCTCGGTGGCCCCGGCATCGACCCCGGCGGTGATCGAGTAGGTGACCGGATCACCGGGCTGGGGGGTGGCCCCGACCGCGCTGGTCTGCGACACGTTCAGGTCCGGTACCGGGTTGAAGCTCACCGCCCGGACGTTGTCGATCTCGTGGAAGTCCGTGACCGAACCGGTGGAGCCAACCCAGCCGAAGGCGAGCTGCCGGGGGTAGCCGCTGGCGTTCAGCCAGGACGGCGACGGGTACAGGTTCGGCGACACGACCGGAAGGCTGCCGGCCAGGGTCCGCGCCGACCCACCGACCGGGGTGAACCTGACCCGGTACTCCCCGGCCGGAACGGTGATGCCGGTGTCGGTGGTGAACGAGGACGCGGTGGTGTTGGCGACCACCTCGACCGGCACCACCGAGGCGGCCCGGGTGCTGGCGCGCAACGCCACTGCGGGCGACGAGGTGCTGGTGGCGGTGCTGTTGATCGCGCAGTAGCCGACCCCGTTGCGGCCCGGCCCACGGATCACCACCTGGCCGGGGACCCGCGTGTTATTGGTCGAGATGTAGGGCGGATTCGTGCAACCGGTGCCCTGGTAGAGGCTGTTGCTGAAGTTGCCGAAGACGTCCAGGCCGATGCCCAGGTAGCCGTTGGACAGTCCCACCGAGCCGCCGTTGAACGCCGCCGAGTAGCCCAGCGATCCGCCCGACTGGCCGATCACCGCCGGGGACCGCGGGTTGGCGGGGTCGACAGCGGCCAGCGCGAACGCCAGGCCGTCCGCTCCGGTGCTGATCCCGCCGTACTGATAGGTGTTGAAGGTGACGTGCAACCCCTGGGAGGTGGGCACGCTCACCGCACCGAACACCCCGCCCTGCCGGTTCGCGACAGCCGGGGTGAGCCGCAGCTTGCCCGAGCCCTGCGGATCGGTCGCCGTCGGGCAGCTCAGTAGCGGGCCGATGGTCGAGTTGCCCGCCGCACTCAGGCAGGCGACGTTGCTCGCGGTGGCGGCCGGCACGCCCGGCACCGCCACCGCGCCGACGCCGTTCGGGGTGTTGTTGTGGAACGGCTGGTCGAACAGCACGGACCCGGCCGCCCACGCGGGGAGCGGCGCGACCGCGAGAACTCCCACGGTCACGGCTACCGTCAGCGCTGCGATGCGGCTCGGACGACGCCGGCACGGAAACGACATGTCCCACTCCCAGCTTTCACTCCAGTCCCGAGCTGGACTATATCCCCCCAAAAACACCCATATTTCTCGTATGGGGATAAAGCCGGCGGGCTGCCCGGCCGCACAAAAGCGGACCGACCCCCTCGGTCATGCCGGGGAGGTCGGTCCGCTGAGACTGGAAGCTGTCAGCCCTCGATGTCCCGAGGGTCACGGCTGCGGGGGTAGGTGTTCTTCTCCCCGATCGTGCCGTCCTGCTTCTTGATCACGTGTTCGACGCCGCGGTCGGCCGCCATCTCGCGGCCCTGGGCCTGTGCGTCAGCCTTCACGTCGTGCGTGCTGCTGGCCCGCTCCTGGCCCTCCGGCTTGTTCTTCCACTGCCCGTCCTCGTGGTACGTGTCGACGTCACCCTTGGCCATGACCGGCTCCTCCCTGCGTCTGCGCTGTCCCCCGAATCAGTGCCCCCGAGCCGCGCCGGGCAAACTGCGGTCCTCAGGAGACGGCCGGGCAGTTGTTGCTCACCCGCCGCAGGATCTGTTCGCGTTCGTCGGTGGTAATGCCCGACGGCGTGCCGTCGAAGTGGGTCTCGACCTTGTCCCAGCCGCGGCGCTGCTCGTAGTGCAGGTGCGGGGCTCCGGAGTTGCCGGTGCTGCCGAGCCGCCCGATCTGGTCACCCTGGGCCACCTTCTGACCGACAGCGACCAGTGGCGGTTCGAGCATGTGCAGGTACTGCGTCTCCCACTTGCCGCCGTGGTCGATCTTCACCCAGTAGCCGCCGCCGCGCCCCCGTGGGCCGTCCGGGTTCTCCGGGTTCCGACCACCCAGCGAGCCGTTGATGCCGGCCACTGTGACCGTGCCGGCGTACGAGGCGAGCACCGGCCGCCCCCACGTCTCGCCCTCGGTCGGGAAGAAGTCGACGTCGTAGTCGTCGTGACCGGGATAGGTGCTGAGCTGCCACGTCTCGCCGCAGGTCACCGGCATCTGGAAGAGCGGGCGCAGCCCGGCCGGTCGCAGCATCGGCACCG
The DNA here is from genome assembly GCF_900091575.1 of Micromonospora saelicesensis. Classification (GTDB taxonomy): domain Bacteria; phylum Actinomycetota; class Actinomycetes; order Mycobacteriales; family Micromonosporaceae; genus Micromonospora; species Micromonospora saelicesensis. The sequence continues at coordinate 601,513 of NZ_FMCR01000003.1, read as the reverse complement.
CGACCACCGCGACGCCCAGGACGGCCGCCGCCGCGACGAGCGCGAGGAGGACGCGGATGGCACGGCTTCGAGGGCGGCGGTGGGAACGGGCTCTGGTCGGGCGGCCGGTCGTCACCGGCCCGAGCATGGCAGATCCCGACAACGTTCCGACCCCGAGGTGGCGCACCCACAGCGGTGACATTGCAGTCGCATCGCCAAGCGGGTACGGTCAGATGCAATGCAGTTGTATTGCAACGAGAGTGGGCTGCCATGCACGTGATCGCGTTGTCCGAGGTGACCGCCGAGATGACCGCCCTGGTCGGCGGCAAGGCGGCCGGGCTGGGCGAGCTGATCCGGCACGGCGAGCGGGTCCCCGACGGTTTCTGCGTCACCACCGAGGCACACCGGCTCGGCGTCGTCCCCACGGCCGAGGTCGCCGCCGCGTACCAGCGGCTCGGCGCGGGCCCGGTGGCGGTGCGCTCCAGCGCCACAGCCGAGGACCTGCCGGACGCGAGCTTCGCCGGGCAGCAGGACACCGTCCTCGACGTCACCGGCACCGCCGAGCTGATCGCCGCCATCGAGAAATGCTGGGCCTCGCTGCACGGCGACCGCGCGACCGCCTACCGCGACGCCCGCGGCATCGATCACCAAACGGTGCGGATGGCCGTCGTCGTGCAGCGCATGGTTGCACCCACGGTGGCCGGAGTGCTGTTCACCGCGAACCCGCTGACCGGGCGCCGCGACGAGATGGCCGTCGACGCCGCTGCCGGCCTCGGCACGACAGTGGTGGACGGTGCCGCCGCCGTCGACCACTACATCCTCGACGACGTCACGCGGACCGAGGCCGGATGCCTGACATCCACGCAACTGGCCCGCCTCCGCGCCACCGGCGAGCGGTTGCAGGCCCACTTCGGCTGCCCGCAGGATGTCGAGTGGGCCATCGACGCGGACGACGCGCTGTGGCTCCTCCAGTCCCGGCCGATCACCAGCCTGTTCCCCGCCCCACCGCTCAGCGAGAAGCCCCTCCCCCGCGTCTACCTGGAATTGGGGCACGTCCAGGGCATGCTGCAACCGGTCACCCCGATGGGCATGTCGACCCTGCGGACGCAGATCGCCGCGATGCTCGCCGCGCTCGGGGTGCGGGTCGAGATCGTCGACATCGGCGGCCGCCTCTACGGCGACCTGACCGACCTCGCGCGCGACCGGTCGTCCCGCAAGCGGCTCGTGAAGCTCCTGGCTGTCGACTTCGGGCCGCGCGCCCAGGCGGTGATGCAGCACGTGCTGGCCGATCCCGGGTTCGCCCCGAGCAGCGGCGGCGCCCGGCGCGGTGGGGCACCGGGGGCGGCGTCGCTGCGGACGGCCCGCCGCGCGGTGGTGGGGATCCTGCGGGCGCTGGCCCGTCCCGAGGCCACGCGGACCCGGATGTTCGAGGCGATCGAGCAGCTGAGGGTAAGCTCCGCCGCCCCGGCCGACCTGCGTACCACCGCCGATCGGCTGCGCTTCGTGCAGGCGCAGGACGACGCCGACGACAGCGCCGACGCGATCATGTGGCCGATCGTCGCCGGGATGCTCGCCGCCGCCCTGCCGACCGCGCTGCTCAAGGGCGTCGCCGGCCCGGACGAGATCCACACCGTGCTCGGCGGCATGCCGCACAACGTCACCATCGAGATGGACCTGGCCCTGTGGCGGCTCGCCCAGGGCGTTGGCGAGCACCGCCAACTCCTCCTCGACACCCCGCCGGCCGAGTTGGCCGCACGCCACCTGCGCGGAACGCTGCCCGACATCGGCATGGCGGCCTTCCTGGACGTCTACGGGCATCGGGGCGTCGCCGAAGTCGACCTCGGGGTGCCGCGCTGGGCGGAGGACCCCACGCCGGTCTTCGCCGCGGTCGCCAACTACCTGCGGGTCACCGATCCGCAACAGGGCCCCGACCAGCGCTTCCGGCGGGCCGCCTCGGCGGCCGAGGCAGCGCTGGAGGAACTGGTCACCCGAGTTCGCCGTCGGCGGCCGGTGCGGGGCACGGTCGCCGGTTTCCTGTTGCGCCGGGCGCGGTCGTTGGCCGGCCTGCGCGAGGCCGGCAAGTTCGCCGGGCTGTACCCGTTGCGCGAGACCCGTCGCCAACTGCTGCTCATCGGCGGCGACCTGCACGCCCGCGGGTCGCTGGACCAGCCCGACGACATCATGTTCCTGACCCTCGACGAGGTGCACACCGTCGTACACCAGGGTGTCGATCTGCGCGGCACCGTCACCGCCCGACGGGCCGTGCACCGCCGGGAGCTACGGCGTCGGACAGTGCCGGTGGCACTGCTCTCCGACGGTACGGATGTGGAGACCGTCCTGCCGGCGGCGTCGACCGGCGACGGGACGCTCGCCGGAGTGGGTGCGTCGGCGGGCCGGGTGAGCGGGCCCGCCCGGGTCGTGCACGACCCGGGCACCGCCCACGTCGAGCCCGGCGAAGTCCTGGTCGCCGCGACCACGGACCCCGGCTGGACCCCGCTGTTCCTTACTGCGGCGGCGCTGGTCACCGAGACCGGCGCGATCATGGCGCACGGCCCGACGGTGGCCCGTGAGTACGGCATTCCCGCCGTCATCTGCGTGCCGGACGCCACCCGGACCATCACCACCGGGCAGCTCGTCACAGTGGACGGCGGCGCCGGAACCGTCACGCTGCACGCACCGTCGGCCCGCGAGCAGGAAGGACGACCATGACGGACACCAAGACACCGGCCAGGGCGCGGGTGGGCCCGCTGCTGCGTCGGGCGGCCGAGGCCGAGGCCGCGACGTGGCGCAGCCTGTACGTGTGGGCGCGGCGTCGTCCACTGCCGCTGGGGCCCGGCGACGAGCCGTTCGGCTACCTCGGCGTGGTCAAGCCGATCCTGGGCATCTTCATCGGCCTGTCGGTCGTGGAGATCCCGATCTTCGACGTGGTGGTCACCCACGTGGTGCCGTGGCGGCCCGCCCGCTGGATCGTGCTGGGCCTCGGCATCTGGGGTCTGCTCTGGATGATCGGCCTGTTCGCCAGCATGACGATCCACCCCCACGTCGTGGGCGACCGGGGCCTGCGGGTGCGGCTCAGCTGGGGCGTCGACATCTGGATCCCGTGGACGGACGTCGAGGCGTTGCGCAAGCGCTACCGTTCGCTGCCGTCGAGCAGATCGGTGCAGGTCGAGCAGGAGGGCGACCGCCGGGTGGTGTCCATCTCGGTCGGCAGCCAGACCAGCATCGACGTCCTGCTGCGTCGGCCGCTGACCTTCGACCTGCCGAAGGCCGGGTCCACGCCGGTCAACGAGCTGCGACTGTACGCCGACGACCCGGACGGCCTGCTGCGCAGCGCGCGGGGCACTCCGGTGAGCCAGACCGTCAGCCGGTGACCGCCGCGCCGGCGGAGTCTCCCGGGCCACCCACTGTGAAACGATCGAGGCCATGCCCAAGAAGGTCGATCACCAGGAGCGACGCACCCTCATCGCGGACGCGCTGATGCGGGTCGCCGCGGACCAGGGCCTGGAGGCCGTCAGCCTCCGACACGTGGCTGCCGCGGCCGGCGTGTCCGCCGGGATGGTCCAGCACTACTTCCGGACCAAGGACGAGATGATGGCGTTCGCGTTGAGCGTGGTGCGGGAGCGCAGCCAGCTCCGGGTCACCGAGGCGGTGGCAGGGCTGGGCGAGACCCCGTCGCCTCGGCTGCTGCTGCGCACGATGCTCGCCGCGCTGTTGCCGCTCGACGAACGCACCCGCGACAACGGGCGGGTGGCACTCGCGTTCCTCGCTTACACGGCGGTGCGACCGTCGGCCGCGCCCAGCCTGCACGAGGACACCGCGCAGTTCACCGGGTTCATCGCCAGCGTCCTGCCCGACGGCCACGGTGCCGCCGCCGCGGCCGGCCTGCTGGCGCTGATGGAGGGGCTCGGCGTCTATCTGCTGGGCGGGCAGTACACCGCCGAGCAGGCACTGGGCGCGCTGGACGCCCAGCTGGACCTGCTCTTCGACTCGTCGGCGACCGCCTGAGCGGCCGTGGTCGTACCGCGCACTCAGCAGCGCGGCACGTTCGGGATGTACCCGTCGTAGCCGGTCAGCACGAAGGCGTCCGAGACGTAGCGGTTGGTGCCGATCCGGTTCCAGACGGCGGTCGTGCCGTACGGGCCGGTGACCGTGCTGCCGACGGCCTGGCAGTAGACGGCGACGGTGGCGCCGTCGGCGACCGAGCCGACGACCGGATAGCTGGCACCGGGGCCGGAGCGCACGTTGAGGCTGGACGCCTCGGTGTTGACCGTGCCGGAGCCGATGCCGGTGATCCCGTTCACCAACTGCATGTAGTAGGTCCAGTTCCAGTTCGGGCCCGGGTCGGTGTGGGTGGCACCGGGCACCTCGCGGTGGGCGATGATGTGCGTCCGGTCCCTGGGTATGCCGTACTTCGTGGCGAGGCTGCGGGTGAGCGTGGCCGAGGCGCGGTACATCGCGTCGGTGAACCAGGCGGGGTTGTCGACGAACCCCTCGTGCTCGATGCCGATCGACTCGGTGTTGTAGGTCCAGTTGCCGGCGTGCCAGGCGATGTCCTTCTCCCGCACCGACTGGGTGACGGCCCCGTCGGAGGAGCGGAAGGTGTAGTGCGCGCTGGCCTGCGCGGCCGGGTTCTGGAACCAGCTGACGGCACCGGCGTACGAGCCCTGCGTCATGTGGATGACGATGCGGGTGACCGGGTGGCTGCCCGGTCGACTGGCCACCGTGTAGTTGCTCGTGCTGGCCGGCGCCCACGCGGCCGGCCCGTAGTCGGTGCTCAGGGTGCCGATCCCGCCGAGCACGGCGGCCCGCTCCAGGCCACCCCGCCGGGGCGCGACCGGTCGCCCGGCCACCGCCTCGCCGCGCCCGGCGAACCCGGTCCGCAGCAGGTCGTAGACGGTGTCGGCGTAGAGCCGCGCGACCGACGGCTCGCTGGCGCCGCCGTACCGGACGACCGCTCCGTACCAACCGTTCACGTCGTCGCGCGTCACGGCGGTGAGGCCGGCCTGGTCGGCGTACGAGCGCAGCACGGCCGCCGCCCCGAGCACGTTCGCCGCGGGTTCGGTCCGCAGCGCGGCCGGACTGAGCCGGGTGAGCGCGGCAGCCTCGTCCAGAGTGCGCACGCCGGGGGCGCTCGCCAGGTGCATCAGCCCGTGACCGCCTGTCGCGCTTGGTGTGCGGGCGTGCATGTCCAGCCGCGACTCGGCGTACCCCAGCGCCACCAGCAGGTCGCGTGGCACGTCGTACCGCGCGGCGGCGGTGTCGAACGCGACGGCCAGCGGGGCGGCCGGCGCTGGCGTCCCACCGGGATCGGCGACAGCCGGCGACGCGACCGCGACAACTCCGGTCAGGGCGGTGGTCAGGGCGAGCAGGAGCCGGCCTCCGTGGAAGGTGCGAACGGACATGAGCCCTCCTTGCGGTTACTGAGGGTTGGCGACCGGTGGGCCGCCAACCCGCAGAGTTGAACCTCGTCAGCACCAGCCGTTGATCGGGCCGTTCACACCGGTCGACAGGTAGGCGTCGGACACCCAACTGCCGTCGCTCAACCGGTTCCAGAGCGCCGTGGTGCCGTACCGGCCGGTGTGGGAGGTGCCGTTGGCGGAGCAGGAGATGGTGACCGTGGCGCCGTCGGCCACCGAGCCCAGCGAGCCGTAGCCGGTCCCCGGCCCGGCCCGTCGGGTGAGCACTCCGCCGCCGTTCGCGTCGACCACCCCCTGGTTGAAGCCGAGCGCGCCGTAGTTGTACAGGCCACCGCCGGCACCGGCCCAGGCCGACCCGTGCCGAGCCCCGCCCTGGTACGCGGCGGCGCCGTTGGCCAGCACCCACTTGCCGATGTCGTGGCCGGCCATCGGCACGTACGCGCTGTTCTGCCGGAGCCCGAAGTGGACGTGCCGGCCGTAGGCGGCTCCGCCGCAGGTGACATCGGTGCCGGTGTTGCCCAGGACGGCTCCCTGGCCGACGCTGGCGCCGTTGACGGAGATGCTGTTCCACAGGTGGTAGTAGTCGGTCGAGTAGCCCCGGTCGTGAATGACCCGGATCCACCCCTGACACATCGTGTACGCCGCTCCGGCCCGGGCGGCGCGGACCACCTGGTCACCACCGGCCAGGTCGACCGAGCTGTACGGCGACTCGGTTCCACCCCAGCCGTGCGGGCCGCTGGTGAGCGTCCACGTCTGGCCGACACCGAACGGCAGGGCCATACCGGTCCGGTAGTCCCCGCCCGCGTACATCGGGGTGGGGGTGGTGGTGAGCACGCCTTTCTCCTGGCTTGTCATCAGGGGCGACTCGGCGGCCAGCGCACCGAAGGCGGCCTCGCCGTCGAAGGCGATCCGCCACCCGGCGGGCTCGGACCGGGCGATGAAGATCGACCCGGTCGGGTGGGCGTTCTCCTGTCGGGGCGCGAGCGCGACGGCGGTGCCGAACGCCCACCGGCCGCTGGTGCGGCTGACGGTGATCCGGGTCTCCGGTTGCGCATCGGCGGCGGACAACTCGGCGGTGCCGAGCAGTTTGGCGGTCACCGCAGCGGTGAGCGTGGGGGTCACGGCCGCGGAGGCGGCGCTGGGGGCGGCCCCGATCAGGCTCGTGACCATCAACAGGGCCGCGGCGACGCCGCCGGCCAATCGTCGACCGTTTCTCATCGTGCCCTCACTTTCGATGGGGGTCCAGGCCGGAGCGATGGAGCGCCTGCGGCCACTGAGGGTTGGGGTACTGGCGGGGTTGACCAGGGGTTATCGCGTAGCAACGGAGACAAGCATAAATATTTATGGTGATTGTTATGTAGTAAAACGTCGAAGTCAACGCACCAACCGAAGGTTTTCTACATCGTCCGATTTCGCGCATCGACCACCGGGCAGGGTGATGGACCGACGAGGATGAACTGATGAGCCGTGCCCTTCGATCCCGGCCGGTGCTGGTCGAGGAGGCGCACCGGGCCACCACCTTCGAGATCTTCTTCGACCTGGTCCTGGTGTTCGCACTGACGCGGCTCATCGGTTTCATGGCGGAGTCGCTGGGGCCGCTCACCCTCTACCAGGGGCTGCTGCTCCTGCTCTGGTTCTGGTACGCGTGGAGCTGCTATGCCTGGCTGGCCAATCAGGTCCGCGCGGACAACGGCCCCGTGCTGGCCGGGATGCTCGCGGCGATGGCCGCCATCTTCGTGGCGGCGCTGGTGATCCCGGAGGCGTGGCAACGCCACGACGGTGCGTTGAGCCCGCCGCTCACCCTCGCCATCGCCTACATCGTGGTCCGTGGGCTGCACCTCGGCCTGATGACCTACGCCTCGTCCGACAACCCGCAGTACCGCCGGCAGACCCTGCGCTTCGCCGTTTCCACCACGATCGCCTGGGTCCCGCTGCTGGTGGGAGCCGTCCTCGGCGGGACCGGGCAGACCGTGCTGTGGACCGTGGCGTTCCTCGTCGACTACGGCGGCGGCCGCATCGCCACCGCCGCCAGCTTCGGAGAGGTCCGCAGCGGGGCGCACTTCGCCGAACGCCACGGTCTGGTGCTGATCATCGTGCTCGGTGAGTCCCTGCTGTCCGCCGGGGAGGGCGCGGGTCTGGCGGTGATCGCCTGGCCGGTGCTGCTGGCCGCGGTGTTCGGCTTCGTCGCGACCGTCTGCCTGTGGTGGCTCTACTTCGTGGGCGTCGCCCCAGCCGCCGCGCAGGTGCTGACCGCGGCCTCGCCGCGCTCCCGGCGTCGCCAGCAGTTGGCGTCGGACGCGTACACGTTGGCGCACCTGCCGTTGGTCGCCGGAGTGGTCTACTTCGCCCTGGGCATCCACCTCATCCTCGCGAGCCTGGCCGACCAGCCTCGCGATCCTGCTGGGGAGCCGATGGGGTGGCCGGCGATGGTCGTCCTCTACGGTGGTGCCGCGCTCTACCTCGTCGGCCGTCTGCTGTTCCTCCGGCTGACCATCGGCGGCTCACCGGGGCAGCTCGTCGCGATCGGCGTCGTCCTCCTGTTGCTGCCGGTGGCCCGGATCCTGCCCGCGCTTGTCGCCCTCGGCCTGCTGGCGGCCTTCCTCACCGCAGTGGTCCTCTACCAGCGGTTGACCCGGGTCGTCTGACCCCTCCTCGACAGGGAGATGTCAGACGACCCGGGGCAACCGGTTCAGCTCGCCCTGGCGCCTCGCGCCTTCAGTCGGCGCAGCTCGTCGGCGGACATCAGCCAGGTGGAGTTCGTCGTCCCCAGGCCGAGGAGCACCTGGTCGAAGGAGTTGCCGTCGTTGTCGTCGGTGTAGCAGACGCTCACCTCACCCCAGGGCGACGCGGCGACCGCGAAGTGCTCCTGGCGACCCGTCGTGGTCTGGCTCAGCGCCTGGGCCGCCAGCCGGCCGGTGGACGTGCCGTCCGGGTTGAGGCCGCGCACCCAGACGTCCGGGTTGGTGCCGGACACCGTCCAACCCACCACGACGTTGTCCTGGTCGTCGATGCCGACCCCGGGAGCGATGGCACCGCTGCCGGTGGAGACCGGGACCTCGTCGTGCCGGGCCGTACCCGTCGCGGTGAACGATCGAGCCCAGACACCCCGGGTGCCGGTGTGGTCGGATTCCCACCCGACAGTGAAGTCACCGGCGAAGTTCGCCGCGACCGAGGCACGCTGCTGCTGCCCGCCGCTCTGGGCGTTGGCCGTCCGCCGCGACAGCGCCACGGCACCGTTGGACCGGGCCAGCCGGGTCAACCCGATGTTGTACGAGCCGTTCGCGTCGGCGTCCTCGTCCCAGACCACCAGCGCCTCGCCGGAGGCGGACACCGCCACGTCGGGACGGTGGTGGGTGCCCGTCGTCTGTGAGGCCGTCACCTCGTACGCCTTGGTGGTGGCCGCTGTGAAGCCGGCGGCCTTGACGGTGGCGGGAGCGGTTCCCTGCACGTCCTCCCAGACCACTGTGAAGCCGACGGCGGCGGCGTTGGTGGGCGCGCCGTCCGGGTCGACCGAGACCTTCGGCCAGATCTGCTGCCCGGCGTCGCTGGCGTTGGCCTGACCCGAGCCGAGCACCGCGCCGGCGGGTGACACCACCCGGTACTGGATGTTGTAGACGCCGTTGCCGTCGCCGTCGGCGGCCCAGACCACCACGGCGTTGCCCCGGTCGTCGAGCCCCACGTCGGGGCTGAGGTGTCGCCAGGCGGCTCCGCTGGTCCCTCCGGTGGAGAGCTTCAGTTCGTACGCCGGGGTGCCGTCGCGGAACAGCCGCAGGTAGATCTCGCTGTGGGTGTCGTCCTCCGGGGCGGTGCCGTCCCGGTCGTCCTCCCAGACGACGGCGACGTGGCCGTTGCGGTTCATGGCGATGGAGGGCAGGTCCTGGTCGCCGGTGGCGACGCTGTTCGCGGTGGTCCAGGTGACCGCCTCGGCGGTCATCGCGGTCGGGCCGGGGACCACGTTCGGGACCAGCAGGGACGCGGTGAGCAGTGCGGTGATCACGGTCATGGTGGCTCTCTCCCTTACCCGGCCTGCAGGCCGGGCTGGCCGTCGAGGATGACGAACGAGCGCACGGTGGACGCCGCCGCGCCGTGCTCGGTCACGGTGTTCACCGCGCGGAAGTCCGCCCGGACCTGGCTGCGGCTGATGGTGGTACGGACGTAGCCGCGACGGTCCGAGTAGAACTTCAGGTGCGGGTTGGCCGCCGCGTTCGGGACCGTGGTGCTGCCGCTGCCGTTGCCGGTGGAACTGATCGAGGTGCAGACCAGCTCGATGCCGATGGTGGCCGAGGAGGGTTTGGCGTAGTCGGCCTTGAGTTCGTTGGCCCACGACCGGTGCACGTCGCCGGTGAGCACCAGCGGGTTGCGCACCCCACGTTGCTGCCAGCCGGTCTGGATGCGGCTGCGGGAGGCCCGGTAGCCGTCCCACGCGTCCATGCTCGCCGCCCCGTTCGCGTCGAGCTGCTGGGCGAAGAAGACCTGCTGGCCGAGGATGTCCCAGGTGCCATAGCGCTGGGCCAGCCCGTCGAGCAGCCACGCCTCCTGGGTGGCGCCGGTCAGTGACCGGGAGGCCAGGTCCGCGTCGGCGCAGACCTTCCAGCCGTCCCCGCAGGCCTGGTCGTCGCGGAACTGCCGGGTGTCGAGCATGTGGAAGGTGGCGAGCTGCCCCCACCGGACCCGTCGGTACAGCGGGATGCTGTTGCCGTTGGCGGCGGACGCGGGTCGCAGCGGCATGTTCTCGTAGTAGGCCCGGTACGCGGCGGTGCGCCGGGCGGTCCACTGGGCTGCGGTCAGCGTGGGGCTGCTGTCGTTGCGGACCATGTTGGCGTAGTTGTTCTCCACCTCATGGTCGTCCGGCACCACCAGCCAGGGTGCCGCCGCGTGGGCCGCCTGCAGGTCCGGGTCGGACTTGTACAGCGCGTACCGACGGCGGTAGTCGGCCAGCGACACGATCTCGGCGCCGACGTGCTGCCGCACCGTGGAGCTGCCGACGCCGCCCTCGTAGATGTAGTCACCGAGGTGCAGGATCAGGCCGGGGTTGTCCTCGGCCATCCGCCGGTACGCGGTGTAGTAGCCGGCCTCGTAGTGGGCGCAGGAGGCGAAGGCCATCACCAGGTCGCGGCCGAAGGCGCTGGGCGCCGGGGCGGTCCGGGTCCGCCCGACCGGCGAGATCTGCCCCTGGGCGCGGAACCGGTAGTAGTAGTCGGAGTCGGCGGCGAGCCCGCCCGCGATGGCGTGCACGGAGTGCGCGTCGGCGTACCGGGCGACCACCGAGCCGGAGGCGACCAGGGAGGTGAACCGGTCGGTGGTGGACACCTGCCACTCCACTGTCACGTCGGCGTTGGCCATGCCGCCCTGCCCGTCGGCGTTGAGCGGGGATGGTGCCAGCCGGGTCCAGAGGACCACGCTGTCGGGCGCCGGGTCACCGGACGCCACACCGAGTTTGAAGGGGTACGGCACCGCGGCACGGGCACCCTGGCGGGGTGTCACCGCGACTCCGGCGGTCAGCAGTCCACTGAGGACGAAGATGCGACGGCTCAGCCTTGTCATGGTCAACAGCCTCGGGAACGTCGATGAACGGCGATGGCTGCGGGGCGGAATCCGACATGACGGAATGCTGTCCGCGCCAAGGCGTTCAGGTGTCCGGACCGCCGGGGCCGGGACCGTCAGGTGAGCGGCGACGGCGACTCGGCGCCGGGGATCACCAGCGTCGGTGTGCCGGACCCGTCCGCCGGGACGCTCCAGACGTCGGGCTGACCGTCGTCGCGGCGCAGCGTGTAGGCCAGCTTTCCGTTGCCCAGCCACGCGGCCTGGTCATCGACGCTGCGGGTCTCGGCGGTCGCGGTGACCCGCATGCTCGACAGGTCCAGGACCGACAGCCGCCAGCCCTTCGCCGGGTCGGCGTCGACCGCCTCCTTGAACGCGAGCCGGGTGCCGTCCGGTGACAGCGACGGGCACTCGACGTTCTCCTTCAGCGTCTCGACCGTACGGGCGGCGAGGTCCCCCCGGACGAGGTACCTCTCACCCCCGGTCGCCATGGTCGCGTAGAAGCGGTTGTCGTCGGCGGTGAATGTGACGCCCCAGTAGTTGACGTCGGCGTTGCGGTAGCCCCGGCCGTCCCGGGTGATCGCGAACTCTTCGAGCGAGGCCACCGCGGTGCCGGTACGGGTGTCGAGGATCCCGGTGCGGGTGGAGAAGCCACTGGAGGTGTACGAGTCGCCACCGACGAACGTCGTCCAGGAGACCATCCGGCCGGAGGCCGAGACCCGGGCCCGGTTCGGCAGCCCCGGCACACTGACCGCCCTCGTCTGGCGCAGCGTCGCGTCGAGCACGACAACCTCGTACGACCACGCGGTCTCCGGCTTCAGGCAGACGCCGGTGCCGGCCGCCGCGTACACCCGGAGGCATTCCAGGCCGGCGACGGTGCGCGGCCCGGCGGGGTCGGTCGCGGCGACGGTGGAGACGTGCCGGTCGGTGATCGCCAGCAGACGCGGCCCGGGTGCCAGGGTGACCGCCTGCTCGCCGCCGGCGGTGGGCGGCGTCCGGGGAGCCTGCGCGGCCGTGGCGGCGTAGCCGGCTGCCACGGTGCCCAACAGCACGGCCGAGGCGACCACCACGCCGAGCTTCGCTCGGGTCGACATCGCGGTCATCGGGGCACCTTCCGGGTGGTGAGTCGGGACGGGGAGACCAACAGGAGCAGCGTGCCGACCAGGACGCCGGCGACGGCCACGGCCGCCGCACGGATCGCGTTCTCCGGCCCCCACGCCTGCCAGGCCAGACCGAACAGCACAGAGGAGACGAGGTACGCGAGGGCCTGCCCGGTCTGCACCAACGCGATTCCGGTGGTCCGCAGACGCGCCGGCAGCACCGGACCGGCGAGCGCGATGAGCACGCCGTCGGTGGCCGCGTAGAAGGCGCCGTACAGCGTCAGCGCCAGGGCGATCAGTGGCCAACCGTCGACCGGGCCGGCCAGCAGGAGGTACGTCGCACCGAGTGCGGTGTAGCCGCCGATCACCACGGGCAGGCGACCGATCCGGTCGGCGAGTACGCCGAGCGGGGCGGCGAGCAGCAGGTACGCCAGGCTGGTTCCCACCGCGAGCAGCGGGAACCAGCGCAGGCCGAGGTCCATCCGGCGTTGCAGCAGCAGGTAGACGAAGCCGTCGCCGATGGTGGCCAGCCCGAGCATCGCGGCGGCCAGCACCAGCCGCCGGGCCGGTCCAACGCGCAGCAGCCCGAACGCCTCGCGGACGGAGACCTTCAAGTCGTTGGTCTCGCCGTTCGCCGCCTCGCCGTTCGCCGCCTCGCCGTCCGGCTGCTCCCGGACGAAGAGCACGAGCACCACGACGGCCAGGGTCGCGACGCAGAAGCTGGTGACGAAGACCGCGTCGTACGACTGCCCGACGACCAGCAGGACCGCGAACGCGGCGAGTGGCCCGAGGAACGCGCCGACGCTGTCCATCGCCCGGTGCACCCCGAACGCCCGACCCAGCGCCTCGGGTGGCGTGGAGAGCGTGATCAGCGCGTCGCGCGGCGCGCTGCGCACCCCCTTGCCGATCCGGTCGACGGCGATGACGGCGCCGATCGCGGGGATCGACCGACCGGCGAGCAGCAGGCCGAGCTTCGCGACCGCCGAGAGCGCGTACCCGACGCCGGCGATCAGCTTGCGCCGCCGGAACCGGTCGGCGGCGAAACCACCGACGACGCGCAGCAGCGCGGTGGCGCCGGTGTGGACGCCGTCCAGCACGCCGAAGGCCACCGGGCTGAGGTGCAGGCCCAGCACCAGATAGAGCGGCAGGACCGCTGCCACCATCTCGGCCGACACGTCGGTGATCAGACTGACCGTGCCGAGTGCGACCACGTTGCCGCTGACCATCGTGAACCGGCGGCGTCGCGGCCCCGATCCGGGTTGGTCGGCGACCGGTCGGGAGACGGTCGACAGGTACACGAGCATCTCCTCTGATCGACGGTCGACGGGCAGCCATCGTCCGTACTCAGTGGAGGCGGCACAACGGACCACGGGTGGCATCCGGGCGAGGGTCGGGTGAACGGGCTTCCAACACCGAGGTGTTCGTCTGCCGGGACGCGCTGTTCATCCGCCCGTCGCCCGCCGGCTCATCGACCTTCCTACATTCCTTGCGCTCTTCCCACGAGGTAAGGAGTCCTGGATGGACATTCGATTCCCCCGTCCGTCGGTGACGCTGGGGGTGGTCACGGTGATCGTCGCCGCGACCGCCGCCGTCGTCGTGACCGGCGCTGGCGCGGCGTCGGCGGCGAGCGTGACCTTCACGCCGGTCGCCGACACCTACGTCCAGAGCGACGCGGCCGCCACCAACTACGGCACGTCCACGCAGGTGGTGGTCGACAACTCGCCCGTGCGGCGCTCGTTCCTCCGCTTCACAGTGAGCGGTGTCAGCGGCACGGTGACCGGCGCCAAGCTGCGACTGCGCACGATCAGCGGCAACAGCGGCAGCGACGCCGGTGGCACGTTCCGCCGGATGTCCAACACGACCTGGTCGGAGACCGGCACCACCTGGAACAACCAGCCGACCATCGACGGGGCCACGCTCGGCACGATCGGCGCGGTCAGCGGCAACACCTGGTATGAGGTCGACGTCACGGCCGCTGTCACCGGCAACGGCACGTACAGCTTCGGCGCCACCTCGACCAGCGGTGACGGCGCCTACTACGACACCCGCGAGAGTGGCGCGGACGCTCCGCAACTGGTGGTCACCACCGGGACCACCACGCCACCCCCGTCGGGCGACCCGGTGTTCGTCGGTGCCGGCGACATCGCCGACTCGGGCTCCGGCGACAGCGCCACCGCCACGCTGCTCGACAGCATCCCGGGGACGGTCTTCACCACCGGCGACAACGTCTACGACAGCGGGACGTCGTCGCAGTTCAACAGCTACTACGAGCCCACCTGGGGTCGGCACAAGTCCCGCACCCGCCCGTCGCCGGGCAACCACGACTACAACACGTCGGGCGCGAGCGGCTACTACAACTACTTCGGTACGTCCGCCGGCCCGAGCGGTCGCGGGTACTACTCGTACGACCTCGGCAACTGGCACGTCGTGTCGCTGAACTCGAACATCAGCATGTCGGCCGGCTCGACGCAGGAGCAGTGGCTGCGCGCGGACCTGGCCGCCAGCAGCAAGCCGTGCACGATCGCGTACTGGCACCACCCGCTGTTCACGTCCAGCTCCAACCACGCGCCGTCGACGTCGACGCGTCCGCTGTACCAGGCCCTCTACGACTACAACGCCGACGTCGTGGTGTGGGGGCACAACCACGTCTACGAGCGGTTCGCCCCGATGAACCCGGCCGGTGGCGCCGAATCCAGCCGGGGTCTGCGCAGCTTCGTCGCCGGGATGGGCGGCGCCGGCCACTACGGCTTCGGCACCATCCAGCCCAACAGCGAGGCGCGTAACAGCTCGGCGTGGGGCGTACTGAAGTTCACCCTGCACTCCAACAGCTACGACTGGCAGTTCGTACCGGTGGCCGGCCAGACCTACACCGACACCGGCACCAGCACCTGCCACTGACAAACGCGTGCCCCCTGTCCGCTAGGCGGGCAGGGGGCACGTGCGTACCGGTCGAGCGTCAGCGGGCCGTGCCGGCGCGACGCTTGTTGTAGACGTCGAAGGCGACCGCGACGAGCAGGACGAGACCCTTCACCACCGACTGGGTCGACTGGTCGATGCCCATCAGCTGCATGCCGTTGCTCATCACCGCCATGATCAGACCACCGACCATCGCGCCCACCACGGTGCCCACACCACCGGTGACCGCCGCGCCGCCGATGAAGGCCGCGGCGATCGCGTCCAGCTCGAACATGTTGCCGGCGGCGGGCTGGGCGCCGTTCGACCGCGACGAGTAGATGACGCCGGCCACCGCCGCCAGGAAGCCCATGTTGACGAACATCCAGAAGTTGACGGTGCGGACCTTCACCCCGGACAGCGCCGCCGCCGACAGGTTGCCGCCGATCGCGTAGACCTGGCGACCGAAGACGGTACGCCGGGTGAGCAGGCCGTAGACCAGCACCAGGACCGCCAGGATGATCAGCACGATCGGCAGCCCTCGGGCGTGCGCCAACTGCCAGGCGAAGTACATGAGGACCGCGCCGACCAGCACGACCCGGGCGACGAACAGCGGGAACGACTCGACGGGCTGCTGGTAGCGGATCCGCGCCACGCGGGTGCGGAAGCCGCTGACCGCGTAGCCGGCCACGGCGATGGCGCCGATCAACAGCGTGAAGGCGTCGAAGCCCTGCCCACCGAGCAGGCCGTTGAGGAAGCCCGCCGCAACCTGCTGGTACTCGGACGGGAACGGCGACAGCGAGATGTTGTCGAGCACCCGCAGGGTCAGACCCCGGAACAGCAGCATGCCGGCCAGGGTCACGATGAAGGCCGGAATGCCGGCGTACGCCACCCAGAACCCGTGCCACGCGCCGACCGCGACGCCGACGACCAGCGCGGCCACGACGCCGATCCACCAGGGGTGACCCTGCTGGATCACCAGGACGGCGGAGACCGCTCCGGTGAGCGCGACGACCGATCCGACCGACAGGTCGATGTGCCCGCCGATGATCAGGATGACCATCCCGATCGCGAGGACCAGGATGTACGAGTACTGGAGGACGATGTTGGTGATGTTGCCGGGGCTCAGCAACACCCCGTCGGTCAGGACCGCGAAGAGCGCGACGATGACGACCAGGGCGACGTAGATCCCGCTCTGCCGCAGGTTGTTCAACACCAGCGCCCGCAGGTCGCTCGTCCCGCTGTGCAGGGCGGCGCCGGGCGTGCTGTCCGGGGGCGTGGGGCGCTCCGTCGAAGGGGTCTTGATGCTGGTCATCCGACGAGCTCCTTGTCCTTGGTCATCAGCTCCATGAGGCTCTCCTGAGTCGCCTCGGCCACCGGCATCTCGCCGGTTATCCGGCCGGCGGCGAGGGTGTAGATGCGGTCGCACATTCCGAGCAGCTCCGGCAGCTCGGAGGAGATGACGATCACCGCCTTACCGGCGGCCACCAGCCGGTTGATGATCGTGTAGATCTCGTACTTGGCGCCGACGTCGATGCCGCGGGTGGGCTCGTCGAGGATCAGCACGTCCGGGTCGGTGAACAGCCACTTCGACAGGACGACCTTCTGCTGGTTGCCGCCGGAGAGTTTGCCGACCACCGCCATGACGCTCGGCGTCCGGATGTTCATCTCCTTGCGGCTGGCCTCGGCAACCTTGATCTCCTCGTTGCCGTTCACCCAGCCCAGGCGGGACAGCCGGTCCAACGCGGCGGCGGACACGTTGCGCCGCACGTCGTCGATGAGGTTGAGGCCGTAGCGTTTGCGGTCCTCGGTGACGTAGGCGATGCCGTTGTCGATCGCCTCGGCGACGGTGCGCGCCTGCACCTCCCGCCCGTGGACGAAGAGTCGGCCCCGGATGTCGCGCCCGTAGGACCGACCGAACACGCTCATGGCCAGCTCGGTCCGCCCGGCCCCCATCAGGCCCGCGATGCCGACGACCTCGCCGGCGCGTACGGACAGCCCGACGCCCTCGACGACCATCCGGTCCTGGACCGGGTGCCGCACCGTCCAGTCCTCGATGCGCAGGACCTCTTCACCGGGGGACGACTCGCGGTCGGGGTAGAAGCTGTCCAGGTCGCGCCCGACCATGCCCCGGATGATCCGCTGCTGGGTCACCTCGTCGGACCGCATGTCGAGGGTCTCCACGGCGCGCCCGTCGCGGATGACGGTGGTCGAGTCGGCGATGGCGGTGATCTCGTTGAGCTTGTGCGAGATCATGATGCAGGTGATGCCCTGCTCCTTGAGGGCCCGCAACAGGTCGAGCAGGTGCGCCGAGTCGATGTCGTTGAGGGCGGCGGTCGGCTCGTCCAGGATGAGCAGGCGCACCTTCTTCGAGAGCGCCTTGGCGATCTCCACGAGCTGCTGCTTGCCGACGCCGAGCTGGATGACCGGGGTGACCGGGTTCTCGTGCAGCCCGACGGACGCCAGCAGCTTCGCCGCTTCGGCGTTGGCGAAGTTCCAGTCGATGAGCCCGCTGCGGCCGCGACGCTCGTTGCCGAGGAAGATGTTCTCCGCGATCGACAGGTACGGCACCAGGGCGAGCTCCTGGTGGATGATGACGATGCCGTTGGCCTCGCTGTCGCGGATGCCGCGGAACTGCATCGGCTTGCCGTCGAAGAGGATCTCACCGTCGTACGAGCCGGACGGGTAGACGCCGGACAGCACCTTCATCAGGGTGGACTTGCCGGCGCCGTTCTCACCACAGATGGCGTGGATCTCGCCGCGGCGCACTGCGAGGGTGACGTCCTCCAGCGCGGTCACGCCGGGGAAGGTCTTGGTGATGCGACGCATCTCGAGGATGGTGTCGTCCATTGTCACTGTCCTCCGTCAGGTCTGGACGTGGTACGCGCCCAGGCGTCGGGCCCGGCGGGTGACCGCCGGGCCCGACGAGTGGCTTACTTCTTGGCCTGACCGGCGGCGACCTCTTCCGCCGTCCAGTAGCCGGAGTCGATCAGCGTCGCCTTGATGTCGTCCTTGTAGACGGTCGCGATCGGCAGCAGGTACGCCGGGACGACCTTGACGCCGTTGTTGTACGTCTGGGTGTCGTTGGCCTGCGGCTGCTTCTTCTGCAGGAACGCCTCGGCCGCGTTCACGGCCTGCTCGGCCAGCAGCCGGGTGTCCTTGAAGACCGTGGAGCTCTGCACGCCGTCGTTGATCAGCTTGATCGAGGCGATCTCCGCGTCCTGGCCGGTCACCACCGGGAGCTTCTTCGCGCCCTTGCCGTAGCCGGCGTTCTGCAGGGCGGTGATGATGCCGCGGGAGATGCCGTCGTACGGAGAGAGCACCCCGTCGACCTTCGAGCCGTCGTTGTAGCTGGAGGTGAGCAGGTTCTCCATCCGCTTCTGCGCGGTCTCCTGCTGCCACCGCAGGATGGCTACCTGCTCGGGGGTGGTCTGCTTGGACTTGACGACCAGCGTGCCGTTCTCGATGAACGGCTTCAGCGTGTCCATCGCACCGCCGAAGAAGTACTGGGTGTTGTTGTCATCCAGCGACCCGGCGAAGAGCTCGACGTTCAGCGGCCCCTTGGCCGTACCCTTCGAGCCGTCCTTGTTCAGCAGGCCGAGACCGACGAGCAGCGCGGTGCCCTGGGCGACGCCAACCTTGTAGTTGTCGAAGCTGACGTAGAAGTCGACGTCCTTGCTGCCACGGATCAGCCGGTCGTAGGAGATGACCGGGATCTTCGCGGCCGCGGCGGCCTGCAGCTGGCTGCTGAGCGCGGTGCCGTCGATCGCCGCGAGGACCAGAACATCGGCACCCTGGGTGATCATCTGGTCGACCTGCTGCGACTGCGTGGGGATGTCGTCGCCGGCGTACTGGAGGTCGACCTTGTAGCCCTTGGCCTCCAGCTTCGACTTCACCGCGTTGCCGTCGGCGATCCACCGCTCCGAGGTCTGGGTCGGCATCGACACACCGATGGTCAGATCGCTCGGCTTCTCGTCGCCGGACTTCTCACCGCTGCCCGCACCCCCGCCGCTGCACGCCGCCAAACTCAGCGCCAGTGCGGCGCCGCCGAGAGCAACCAGGAATTTCCTGCCCACGGGCTTCTCCTCTCTGGACTCCCCCGCCGACTGCCGGGGCCAACTGTCATCTTTCGGGTAGTGTTAGCGCTCACATAGATTGCGTCAACACCAGATCCGAAATACCGGTGTCACGGTCTCGTAACGGAGCATCCAGGCGAGCGTAGCCATGTCGCCGATCCGCCGGAAGGGCAGGACGCGGCGACTCAGCGTGGTCGTCCGCAGCACTCTACAGACCGATGCCCGCGGACGACGTCTGTCGTCCGCGGGCACCAGCACTACCGTCGGATCAGGTGGGCCGCCGCGACCTCGGCGGTCGGGGGTCCCGATCAGCTACCGCTGCGACCACCGCTGGTTCGCCGCCGCGGTGCAGGTCCAGAGGATCACCGTGGTGCCGTTGGCCGTGGCGTTGGCGTTCACGTCCAGGCAGAGCCCCGACTGCGTGTTGCTGATCGTGCCGTTGGCGTTGACCGTCCATTGCTGGTTGGTGCCACCGTTGCAGTCCCAGAGCTGCACCTTGGCGCCGGCCGTGGCGTTCAGCGGCGCGTCCAGGCACTTGCCGAGAGCCTGCAGGGTCTGACCGCTGCTGGTCCAGCGCTGGTTGGCGGCGCCGTTGCAGTCCCAGATGACCGGCTGCGTGCCGTTGGTCGTGTTGCTGTTCGGCACGTCGAGGCAGCGGCCGGAGGCGGCGCTGGCGTACGCGCTCGACGTGGTCGGCGGCGGCGTCGTCGGAGGAGTCGTCCCGCCACCGCTGACCCGGTACACCACCGTGCCGTGCGCGGGAACGCTGGCACTGATGGTCCCGCTGCTGGAACTGGTGCCACCGGTCCACGCGTCCACCAGCGTGAACGACGAGCCGGACTTGCCGATGGCCGCAGCCGTGGTCGAGATCGTCGTGGTCGAGCCGCCCTGGTTGAAGAGGGCGACGGCGACGTCTCCGTTGGCGAGCCGCTTGGCCAGCACCCGACGCGTGCCGTCGAACGACACCTGCGTCCCCTGCAACCCGAGCGAGTCCTGGTTGATCGCGATCAGGTTCGCGTTCTTGAGGATCGTCTGCGTCGCGGCGTTCATGTTCCGTACGTCGTTGCCGGCGATCAGCGGAGACGCCATGATCGCCCACATGGCGAAGTGGCTGCGCATCTCCGTGTCGTTCATGCCGCCGCGGCCGACCTCCATCATGTCGGGGTCGTTGAACCCACCCGGCCTCGCGTAGGACGCCAGCGGAACGGTCACGTTGATGATGTTCTGGATGCCCATCGGGTAGCCGTTGCTCTGGCCGGTGTCCCACGCGTTGGTGATGTCCTCGGTGGTTCGCCACATGTTCGCCACGTCGCCCCAGTTGCGCTGCGGGCCGGTCTTGGCGTGGATGCTGTTGGAGTTGATGCTGTAGACGATCGGTCGACCGGTGGCGGCCAGTGCGTCACGCATCTTGGCGAAGGTGGTCACCTGGTCGTTGATGCTGCCCTCCGGCGAGCACCAGTCGTACTTGAGGAAGTCGACACCCCAGGCGGCGAACTGGCGCGCGTCCTGCACCTCGTGGCCACGGCTGCCGGTCGCGCCGGGGTAGGCGCCGAAGTACTGGGCGCAGGTCTTGTCGACCGGCACCTGGTAGAGGCCGAACTTCAGGTTCCGGGCATGCAGGTAGTCGCCGAGCGCCTTCATCCCGCTGGGGAACCGGCCGGGGTCGCCCTGGATGTTGCCGGAGCTGTCCCGGTTGGGGTTGAACCAGCAGTCGTCGACGACGACGTAGTTGTAGCCCAGGTCCCGCATGCCGCTGCTGACGATCGCATCCGCCGTCTGCCGGATCAGCGCCTCGTTGATGTTGCAGCCGAACGAGTTCCACGAATTCCAACCCATGGGGGGAGTGCGCGCCACGCCGTTGTCCAGTGCCTGCGCCGTCGGGGCGCGAAGGCCGACCAGGGCACCGGCGAGCAGAATTCCGGCCGCCAGTGCGCTCCCCCAGCGACGACCTCGGGTATTGCGGTTCATCGAGCCTCCTTGTCGGTGACGCCCGCCCGTGATTACGATCTCTGGTCGGCACGCCGATAGTTGGACACCAATTTTTGTTAGCGTTAACAGAGACGCCCATCATGTTACGGCGACATTTCACGAGGTTCAATACCTTCACCGCGCCGTATCGCTCGACATCGATTGGTCGCGCTCAGCAACCCATCGAGTCGCGTCTTATCGAGCGAAGGAGCCGAAAATTGGCGCACGCCGGCGCGAACCCGCGCGCCCACGGCTGGGCGGGGGGCAGCGGCGGGGCCGCTCCCCCGCACTACGCGGGGGCGACCTCCGGTGGTTGGTCCGACCGTCAGCGACGAGGTGGGGCGACGCTCTCGCGGGCCACCAGAGCGGGGGCGATGGTCTGCCGCAGCGCCCCGCCGGTGCCCGATTCGATCTGGGACAGCAGCATCTGCAGGCTCGCTCGCGCCACCGCGTCGAAGTCCGGTCGGACGGTGGTCAGCGGCGGAATGAAGTACGCCGCCTCCGGCACGTCGTCGAAGCCGACCACGCTGATCTCGTGCGGCACCCGTCGACCGAACTCGTGCAGCGCCCGCAGCACGCCCAGCGCGAGATGGTCGTTGGCGGTGAAGACGGCGGTGACCTCCGGCATCCGCGCCAACATCTGCCCGCACCGGTAACCCGACGCCGCGGACCAGTCCCCCGGCATCGGCGGCGGCGGATCGAGCCCCGCGGCCAGCAACGCCTGCCGCCAGCCGTCGATCCGACCCACGCTGTCGAACCAGTCGGTCGGCCCGGAGACGTGCCACACGGTGCGGTGCCCAGCGTCGAGCAGATGTTGCGTCGCCGCCCGGGCGCCCGCCACCTGGTCGACAGTCACCAGCGGCACCGGCCGGCTCGGGTCACCGTCGACCGTGACCAGCGGGACATCCTTGGGCAGGCGCTCCAGCGCCTCGCCGGCCGACTCGACCGGGGCGATGACCACGATGCCGGCGACCCGGTGCGACAGGTGCCGCTCGACGGCCGCCGAGATGGAGCGGTGGTCCAGGTTTCGCACGCTGCCGACGCTGACCGCGAAGCCCTCTTCCGCGGCGGTCTGCTCCAGGGCGGCCAGCAGCGATGCCGGACCGTAGAGCGTCGTGTTCTGCGCGACCACACCGATGACCTGTGATCGACCGGTCACCAGAGCGCGTGCCGCGCCGTTGGGGCGGTAGCCGAGTTCGGCGATCGCCGCGCGTACCCGAAGCCGGGTCTGCTCACGGACGTTGGGGTGCCCGTTGAGCACCCGCGACACCGTCTGATGGGAGACACCGGCGAGACGAGCAACGTCCGTCATCGCGGGACCGTGGACGGCCATTTCACTCCCCCCGCTACATCTCCGGCCCGCGGCCCGTCGACGTCGACTGGAGCGGACCGGCCCGATCCCCCTCGCTCAGTCACCACGCCGGTGCTGAATCCCAGGTGACCAGCGCTGGATCGCCGACAGTCTACGCCAGCAACGGCCCCGAACACGGCACGGCTGTGCGGGGACCGCTCCACGCGCCGATGCCGTACGACGCCGTGCCCGTCCGGAGTCACCAACCAACCGGTACGGGTCACGGTCCTGATGTGGTACGCCGGCCTGCCCTCGCTCCTGGACAGAGCGTGGAACAGGCCGGCGAGGACCTGACGCGGTGGCGCGGACTTCACATGCCGCCAGGGCTGCGTCGCCAGCGCCACCGGTCAGAGCGATCGTCGTGTGACCGGCGTCACGGGGTGGTCAGGTCGAACCGCCGCACGGTGACCGCGCCACCGAGCGACTGCGTCGCGTGGTTGAAGATGGCGAATCGGTAGCCCATGAAGAACTGCCAGTTGTTCGCCAGTGTCAGGGCGTTGCCGAACGAGGTGAAGTTCACCCCGTCGGTGCTGTACGAGAAACGGGCCTGTCGGCCGGAGCCGGGTCTGATGTCGGCGTTGGCGCGCAACCAGATCCGGCCACCGGAGACAGCGGTGCTCGCCACCTCGCTGCCGGTGCTGGTGGTGTTCCAGCTGCCGTCCATCGTCAGACCGTTCTGCATGACCAGTCGGGTGGAGCCGTTGTCCCGTCGGACTCCGATCCAGGCCGACGAGTTGCGGAGCACCGCCAGGCCGGTGCGATCACCGTCGCGCATGGTGGAGTAGTCCAACTCGATCGTCGCGGTCGAGGTGGGGCCCTGGATGCGGTGGGTCAACGTGTTGCGCGCCTTGTACAGGTCGCTGGTGACGGTGGCGGTCTGCAGGTTCAGCCCGTTGTTGACCGACCACTTGCTGTTGTCCGGGTTGTGGTTCCACTCCCACTGCGGGCCGAGCGTGGTGCCGGCGAACGTGTCGGTGCCGGTGAGCGGCTTGACGGCCCGGGGCGGCGCGGGCAGGTTCGGCTTCGGGTACGAGCTGCCCCACGTGCCGTTGACCGTCTGCAGCACGGGCCAGCCGTCGCCGGTCCAGGTGATCGGGGCCATGGCCGGCATCCGGCCACCGGGGTACGCGTCGACGAAGGACATGTAGTACCAGTCGCCGTTCTGGGTCTGCACCAGCCCACCCTGGTGCGGCACACCGCCACCGGAGATCGGGCCGGGCAGGTTGAGCAGCACCTGACGCTGCTCGTACGGGCCGAACGGGCCGTTCGTCGACTTCAGCACGTACTGGCCGTTGGCGGGGCGGGTGAGCCAGATGTAGTAGGCGCCGTTGCGCTTGTAGAAGCGGGCGCCCTCCAGCGTCCCGATGCTCGACGGCGTCTGGTACACCTGCTGGGCGCGGACCTGGGACTTCCCGTCCGCGGACAGCTGCGCCACGCTGATGGTGCCGTTGCCGTACGCCACGTACATGGTGTCGTTGTCGTCGATCAGCATCCCCGCGTCGTAGTAGCAGTTGGGGATGGTGGTGTGCCTGCTCCAGGTGCCGTCGACGGCGGACGCCGTGTAGATGTGGGTCTGCGCGAAGTCGATGCACCCGGCCCAGTAGTACGTCCGGTTGCTCGGCCGGTAGTTCAGCGTCGACGCCCAGATGCCGTCGACGTAGGCGTTGCCACCGCTCATGTCGTACTTCGAGCCGAAGTCGAGTCGAGGCACGGAGTGACCGGCGAACTCCCAGTTCACCAGGTCGTACGAGCGCAGGACCGGCGCGCCAGGCGAGTAGTGCATGGTGGACGCCGACATGTAGTAGGCGTTGTCCACCCGGATGATGTCGACGTCGGCGAAGTCCTGCCAGACCACCGGGTTCGAGTAGGTGCCGTTCGACGGGGGTGGCGTCGTGGGGTCGGTCCCGCCGTCGACGCGGACGAGCTGCCACTGCTGGTTGGTGCCGTTCCAGTCGTCGTACTGCACGATGTTGCCACCGTCGGCGGTCGAGGCGCCCTGCACCTCCATCGCCTTGTTGCTGTTGCGGTTGATCAACCGGACGTACCCGCCGTCCGAGTCTGCCAGCCGGAACTGCTGGTTGGTGCCGTTGTTGTCGGTCCACTGCACGACGCTGGCGCCGTTGGCGGTCGAGCGGCCGGAGACGTCCAGCACCTTGCCCGACAACCTCGACTTGAGTCGGTAGTAGCCGCCTCCGGAGTCCACGAACTGCCACTGCTGCTGGTTGCCGTTGTTACGCGTCCACTGGGTGATCCGCGCACCGTCGTTCGTGGCCAGGTTGTACACGTCCACGGCCTTGCCACTGTTGCGGTTCACCAACACGTACCAGGCGCTGGTGTCGACGGTGGCCGCTGATGCGGGCGACGAGGCGACGGCAGCAGCCGCGCCACCGACCACCAGCACCATCGCGGCGACGGCGAGTCTCGACAGCCACCCACGCCGTCGTGGCGCACCCCGGGGAACCCGACCGATGGAAAGCATGATCCTCCTCTGCTGACGCGAACCGTGCGGTCTGGGTCGGCGTCCGCGGCGCCGGGCGGGGCACCGAGCTGACCACGCCCGGCCATGTGATCGCTAACACCGATCGCCCGACCGTCGCGGTGACGAGGTGCCGAAACCGTTGGGGTAGGACGCGCGCGCGGCCGGACCAGCCAACGACATCGACCATCTTGGTTATAGACTGTGAGCGATAACATGCCGTTAGTCAAGGCGTAACACAACCGCCTCATGGCCTCCGCTGGCGCACACGCGAACGGGTGGCCCACCCCCGCCCGCAGGCAGGGGTGGACCACCCGTATTTCGTACGATCAGACCGCGCGAATCAGAAGCCGCGGGCCAGCCGGTAGTAGGCCTGGTTCCAGCGCAGCTCGTCGGCGAAGCGGCGAGGCTCCGTGGCGGCGTCGATGACGACGAGCTCGGTGCGGCTCATCTCCGCCAGGTCGTGCAGCTCCTCCACGCCCACCGCCTGCGACAGCACGGTGTGGTGCGGGGCGCCCGCGGTGATCCACGCCTCGGCTGAGACCGGCAGGTCGGGGCGCGGACGCCAGACGGCGCGGGCAACCGGCAACCGGCGCAGCGGCTGCGGCGGCGCCACCACGTCGATCTCGTTGGCCACCAGCCGGAAACGCTCCCCCATGTCGGACAGCCCGAGCACCACGGCCGGACCGGGCGCGGCGTCGAACACCAGCCGGACCGGGTCCTCCCGGCCACCGATGCTCAGCGGATGGATCTCCACGTTGGGCACGTCGGAGGCGATCGTCGGGCAGACCTCCAGCATGTGGGCGCCGAGCACCAGCTCGTTGCCCGGGGTGAGGTCGTAGGTGTAGTCCTCCATGAACGACGTGCCGCCGCTCACGCCCACCGACATCGCCTTGAGGGTGCGGACCAGGACCGAGGTCTTCCAGTCACCCTCACCGCCGAAGCCGTAGCCGTCCGCCATCAGCCGCTGTACGGCGATGCCCGGCAGCTGACGCAGCCCACCGAGGTCCTCGAAGTTCGTCGTGAAGGCCCGGAACCCGCCCGCGTCCAGGAAGGCGCGCATGCCCAACTCCACGCGCGCGGCGTACCGAAGCGAGTCGTGCTGCTCGCCGCCGGGCAGCAGCTCGCCGACGATGCGGTAGGTGTCCTCGTACTCCTTGACCAGGTCGTCCACCTGCGCGTCGGTGACCTCGCCGACCACCTCGACCAGGTCGTTGACGCCGTAGGTGTTGACCGAGACCCCGAACCGCAGCTCGGCCTCGACCTTGTCGCCCTCGGTCACCGCGACGTCGCGCATGTTGTCACCGAAGCGGGCCAGGCGCAGCGACCGCATCGCCGACCAGCCCAGCGCGGCGCGGGCCCACGCCCCGATCCGAGTGGTCACCCGCGGGTCGCTGACGTGCCCGGCCACGGTCTTACGTGCCACACCGAGACGCGTCTGGATGTACCCGAACTCACGGTCGCCGTGGGCGGCCTGGTTCAGGTTCATGAAGTCCATGTCGATGTCGTTCCACGGCAGCAGAACGTTGGCCTGGGTGTGCAGGTGCAGCAGCGGTGTCTGCAACGCGTCCAGACCGGAGATCCACATCTTGGCCGGTGAGAACGTGTGCATCCAGGCGATGACCCCGACGGCACCCTGAGCGGCGGCGTCCCGGCAGACCTGCAGGATCTCACCGCTGTTGGTCAGGACGGGCTTCCAGACCACGCGGGCGGGAATCTGCGGCGAGTCGTCGAGTGCGGCCGCGATCTGGCGAGACTGCTCGGCCACCTGGCGGAGCGTCTCCTCGCCGTACATGCCTTGGCTGCCGGTGAGGAACCAGATCTCGGGTTCGGTGTGTGGTGCCATGGAGTTGCCTTCCGCGAGAGGGGCGGTCACTTGTAACGGATTCCGATGAGGCGCTGAAGGAGGATGAACGCGAAGAGCAGACCACCAATCACGATCTTGGTCCACCAGGAGTTGAGGCTCCCATCGAAGGTGATGAGCGTCTGGATCACGCCGAGGACCAGCACGCCGAGCACCGTGCCGAAGACGTAACCCGCGCCGCCGGTCAGCACCGTGCCACCGATGACGACGGCGGCGATGACGTCCAGCTCCATCCCCACGCCGATCAGCGGCGCGCCGGAGAGGGTGTAGAACGACAGCAGGATCCCGCCGATGGCCGAGCACAGACCACTGATCGTGTAGACGGCGATCCGGGTCCGCCCCACCGGCAGGCCCATCAGCAGCGCCGACTGCGGGTTGCCGCCGATGGCGTACACGTTGCGCCCCAGCCGGGTGTAGGCCAGCGTGTACGCGGCGATGACGACCACCACGAAGGCGATCAGCACGCTGATCGACACGAAGTTGCCCCGCGGGTTCCCGATCCGCTCCTGCGACATCGAGGTCCAGAACCCGTCGGTGATCGGGATCGACGCGCCGGAGATGAAGGTGCACATGCCCCGGGCGAAGAACATCCCGGCGAGCGTGACGATGAACGGCTGGATCTCGAAGAAGTGGATGACGCAGCCCATCAACAGGCCGAGCGTCGGGCCGATGAGCAGGGCGATGACCAGCACCAGCGCCGCCGGCATGCCGTCCTGCAGCAGCGCCGCCGACACCATCGCCGTCATCGCGACCACCGAACCGACCGACAGGTCGATACCACCGGTGAGGATCACGAAGGTCATGCCCACCGCGACGACGAGCAGGAAGCCGTTGTCGATGAAGACGTTGAAGATGACCTGGACGTTGGAGAACGCCGTGTACTGCGAGACGCCGATGGCGTACATCACCAGCAGCAGGGCGAGCGTCGCCAGGACCGGTATCTGCTTCCTCGGCAGCCGGAACCGGGTACGACCGGCGGTAAGCGTTCCAGTGGTCATGCCGGCACCTGCTCCTTCGGCTTGTCGGCGATGGTGGCGGGCGGCGGGACGTTGCGCCTACGTCGGCTGAACCGGGCCCGGAAGGCCGGCGCCTGGATGAGGCAGACGGCGATGACGACGACCGCCTTGAACAGCAGCGAGGTCTGCGGTGAGATGTCCATGGCGTACACCGTGGTGGTCAGGGTCTGGATGATCAGCGCGCCGATGATCGTGCCGCTGAGGAAGAACCGGCCACCCGCGAGCGACGTACCGCCGATGACGACCGCGAGGATCGCGTCCAGCTCGACCCACAGGCCGGCGGCGTTGCCGTCGGCGCTGGAGACGTTTGCGGTCATCATGAACCCGGCGACCGCGGCGCACGCGGCGCTGATCACGTACACCAGGAAGATGACCCGGCCGGACCGGATGCCGGCGAGCCGGCTGGCCATGGCGTTGCCGCCCACCGACTCGATGATCATGCCGAGTGCGGTGCGACGGGTGAACGCGGCGACCAGCAGGGCCGCGGCGAGAGCGATGAAGATGGCCAGCGGCAGGGTCAACGCGTGGCCCAGGCCGATCGCCCGGTACGGCTCGGAGTTGATGGTGATGATCTGGCCCTCGGTGATCAGCTGGGCGAGACCCCGGCCGGCCACCATCAGGATCAGGGTGGCGATGATCGGTTGGATACCGATCACGGCCACCAGCACCCCGTTCCAGGCGCCGAGCACGAGCGAGACACCCAGCGCCATCGCGAGGGCGGTCATCACCACGCCAAGGCTGTTCTGGTCGGGCTGCTTGCTGATGTACATGCAGGCGATCGCGCCGCTGATCGCACAGAGCGAGCCCACCGACAGGTCGATGCCGCCGGTGGAGATGACCAGGGTCATGCCCAACGCGACGAGGATCAGCGGTGCGCTCAGCCGCAGGATGTCGATCGGCGTGCCGTACAGGTGCCCGTCCTTGAGCTCGATGGACAGGAACCCGGGCCGGTAGATCGTGTTCGCGGCGAGCATGACGAACAGCACGGCGGCGGGCCAGAACAGCCGGTGACCGATCATCGTCCGATAGCGGCTCATGGTGTCGTTCATCGGTCTGCCTCCTCCCGGTGGGATCCGCTGGCGATGGTCTGCATGATGCGGTCGGCGTCCAGGCTCTCGTCGTTGGCGAGCTGCGCGACCATCTGCCGGTCCCGCATGACGGCCACCTTGTGGCTGAGGCGCAGCACCTCCTCCAGCTCGGCGGAGATGAACAGCACCGCCATGCCCCCGTCGGACAGCTGCGTCACGAGCTTCTGGATCTCGGTCTTCGCGCCGATGTCGATGCCCCGGGTCGGCTCGTCGAGGATCAGCAGCCGTGGCTCGGTGATCAGCCACCGGGCCAGCAGCACCTTCTGCTGGTTGCCGCCGGAGAGGTTGCGTACCGGCACCTCCGGGTCGGCGGGCCGGATGTTGAGGGCCTTGACGTACTTGTCGACCAGCTCGTCCTGGCGGCGACGCGGAATGGGCCGCAGCCAGCCGCGTGCCGCCTGCATGGCGAGGATCATGTTCTCGCGGACCGACAGGTCCGCGACGATCCCCTCGGCCCGGCGGTTCTCCGAACAGAAGCCCACGCCGTGGTCGATGGCCTGCGCGGGGGTGCGCAGGCTGCTCGCCGTGCCGTCGATCGCCACCTGACCGCCGTCGGTCCGGTCCGCCCCGAACAGCAACCGCGCGACCTCGGTACGCCCCGAGCCCAGCAGGCCGGCCAGGCCCACCACCTCGCCGGCGTGGATGGTGAGGCTGAACGGCTCGACCGCACCCGACCGACCGAAGTTCGACACCGCCACCAGGGGGGTGCCCTCCTCCAGCGCGGCCAGGTCCCGCCGGGAGTGCTCCTCGATGCCCTCCAGGACGTCGAGCTCCTTGCCGATCATCTTCTCGACCAGGGAGAGCTGGGGCAGCTCGGTGGTGAGGTACTCACCGACGAGCCCGCCGTTGCGCAGCACGGTGATCCGGTCGGCGATCTCGTAGACCTGGTCGAGGAAGTGGGTCACGAACAGGATCGCGATTCCCTCGTCGCGCAGTTGCCGCATGATGCGGAACAGCTGCGCCACCTCGCCAGCGTCGAGGCTGGACGTCGGCTCGTCCAGGATCAGCACCCGGGCCTTGATGTCGATGGCGCGGGCGATGGCGACCATCTGCTGGATCGCGAGCGAGTACGAGCCGAGTGGCGCGCTGACGTCGAGGTCGAGGTCGAGGCGGGCCAGCAGGGCCCGGGCGCGGCGGCGGACCTCACCCCAGCGGACGGCGCCGAGGAGCCGAGGCTCACGGCCGATGAAGATGTTCTCCGCGACCGAGAGGTTGGTGCAGAGGTTGACTTCCTGGAAAACGGTGCTCACACCGGCGGCGGTCGCCTGCATCGGCCCGGTGAACGACACGGGCTCACCGTCGAGGGTGATCGCGCCCTGGTCGGTGTCGTAGACGCCGGTGAGCACCTTGATGAGGGTGGACTTGCCGGCGCCGTTCTCGCCCATCAGGGCGTGCACCTCGCCGGGGAAGAGCCGGAAGTTGACGTCGTGGAGTGCGCGCACCCCGGGGAAGGACTTGCTGATCCCGGTCATCGTCAGGACCGGACGGCTATCCGTCATCCCATCAGACCTCTTCTGGGTTGTCGACACGGAAGGGCCGCTACGCTCCCGCCACGCCCGCCCGGTCGTCCCCTGAGGGGCCGCTCGGGCGGGCGCGGTTCGGAGGTCGTCGCGGGCCGAGCCCGGTCCGTTTCGGGTAGGGAAGCGACGCGGCGGGGCCGCCACGCGAACGCGGCGACCCCGTCGTCGATCAGTACTTACGGTTGGGCAGAGCTTCCTTGGCCTGCTCGGTCGTGAAGGTGGTCTCCTCGGTCTCGATCCGAGGCGGCACCTCCTCGCCCGCGTGGACCTTCTTGGCCAGGTCCATCAGCTGCGGGCCGAGCAGCGGGCTGCACTCCGCGATGAAGTTGAACTTCCCGTCGGCGAGAGCCTGCATGCCGTCCTTGACGGCGTCGACAGTGATGATGGTGATGTCCTTGCCGGGCACCTTGCCAGCGGCGGTGATCGCCTCGAGCGCGCCCAGACCCATGTCGTCGTTGTGCGCGAACAACACGTCGATCTTCGGGTTGGCCTTGAGGAACTGCTCCATGACCTGCTTGCCGCCGGCGCGAGTGAAGTCACCTGGCTGGGAGGCGATGATCTTCAGGTTCGGGTTGGCGGCGATCGCCTCACCGAAGCCCTTCTTGCGATCGTTCGCCGGCGCCGCACCGGTGTTGCCCTGCAGCTCGACGATGTTCACCGGGCCCGAGGCGGTCTTCTTCTGCTCGACCAGCCACTCACCGGCGAGCTTGCCCTCCTTGACGAAGTCCGAGCCGAGGAAGGTCTTGTACAGCGACTTGTCGGCCGAGTCCACCGAGCGGTCGGTCAGGATGACCGGGATGTCGGCGTCCTTGGCCTCCTTGAGCACGGTGTCCCACCCGGACTCCACCACCGGCGAGAAGGCGATGACGTCGACCTTCTGCTGGATGTAGTTGCGGATCGCCTTGATCTGGTTTTCCTGCTTCTGCTGAGCGTCGTCGAACTTCAGCTCGATGCCCGCTTCGGCTGCGGCCTCCTTGATCGAGGTGGTGTTCGCGGTACGCCACCCGCTCTCCGCACCGACCTGGGAGAAGCCCATCGTGATCTTGCCGTCGTCCTTGGTGCCGCCGCCGCCGGTGTCGCTATTGCCGCAGGCCGCCACGCCGCCGACCAGCAGCACGCTGGCGAGGACCGCGGCAGCGCGCCACGGAGCGGACTGCGTTCGCATCTTTCCCATCGAATCTCCTTGGCTGGATGTGGTGGGTAACCGCGCCAACCGCCGAGGTGCGAAAGAGCGGCGTACGCGGGTGGTGCGTGCTGGTGCGTCGTGGTGCAGACCGACGGGTCTCGGATGATCGGTGCAGGGGTCAGGAACCCGCCGGTGCGACTGGTTGTTGACCGTAGACGTTCTGGTAACGGTCATAAAGAGCATCAATGTCTGCCTGGGCCATCGGGACCGGCTGCCCAAGGGTGTGGGCGAGGTGCGCGGTACGGGCCACGTCCTCGCACATGACCGCCGCCTTGACCGCCGCGCGGGCGTCGCGGCCGATGGTGAACACGCCGTGGTTGCGCATCAGCACCGCGGGCGAGCGGTGCCCGGCGAGCGTGGCGACGATGCCCTTGCCGATGTCGTCACCGCCGATCAGCGCGAACGGGCCGATCGGGATCTCCCCACCGAACTCGTCGGCCTGGGCCGTCAGGTGGCAGGGGATCGACTCCCCACACGCGGCCCAGGCGGTCGCGTACGAGCTGTGCGTGTGCACGACCCCACCGACCTCGGGCATGGCCCGGTAGACGTAGGCGTGGGCGGCGGTGTCGCTGGACGGGGCGAAGTCGCCCTCGACGAGAACGCCGTCGAGGTCGCACACCACCATCGTGGCTGCGGTGAGGTCGTCGTAGCTCACCCCACTCGGCTTGATCACCATCAGGTCCTGGCCCGGGACCCGCGCGGAGACGTTGCCGGACGTCCAGGCGACCAGGTTGTACCGGGTCAGCTCGGCGTGCAGGCGGGCGACGGTCTCGCGCAGCTCGGCGATCTGTCGGGTCACCTCGGCGTTCACGCCACCACCTCCAGCGGGGCCTCGTGGGTGGTCGCGGCGGTCTCGACCGCCGCGTTGCGGATCGCCCGCAGGCGGAGCATGACGTCGTTGCCGCCACGTCCGAAGTGGTCGTGCAGGGCCCGGTACTCGGCGTAGAGGGCGTCGTAGGCGCGGGCCCGCTCGGGGTCCGGACGGTAGACGGCCTCGTGCACCCGACCCATCGCCTGCGACGCCTCGTGGATCGAGGGGAACTCGCCGGCGGCGACGGCGGCGTGGATCGCCGAGCCCAGCGCCGGCCCCTGCGCCGAGGCGATGATGTTCAGTGGTCGCCTGGTCACGTCGGCGTAGATCTGCATCAGCAGCGCGTTGTTGGTCAGACCACCGGCGATCACCAGGTCGTTCACCGGGACTCCGGCGTCGACGAACGCCTCGATGATCATCCGGGTGCCGTACGCGGTGGACTCCAGCAGGGCCCGGTAGATGTCCGCCGGCCGGGTGGCCAGGGTCATGCCGACGATCATCCCGCTGAGGTCGTGGTTGACCAGCAGGGAACGGTTGCCGTTCCACCAGTCCAGCGCGATCAGGCCATGCCCGCCGACGGGCTGACTCGCAGCCAGCTCGGTGAGGCGTTCGTGCGAGTCGACGCCGGCCGGAGCGGCGTGCTCGACGAACCAGCCGAAGATGTCGCCGACACCGCTCTGCCCAGCCTCGTAACCCCACGCGCCGGGGCTGATGCCGCCGTCCACCACACCGCACATGCCGGCCACCTCGGCGACCTCCGCGCCGTTGACGACGTGGCAGGTCGAGGTGCCCATGATGGCGACCAGCCGACCGGGCTGCACCGCCTGCGCGGACGCCGCGGTGACGTGCGCGTCGACGTTGCCGACGGCCACCGCGATCCCCTCCGGCAGGCCGGTCCAGGCGGCGGCTTGGGCGGTGAGCGAACCGGCCCGGGCGCCGAGGGGCAGCAACGGACCGTCCAGCTTGGCCACGAAGTCACCGAAGTTGGGGTTGAGCGCGGTCAGGAAGCCCTCGGAGGGGTAGTGACCGTCCTGCAGGATGCCCTTGTAGCCGGCCGTGCAGACGTTACGGGTCTCGGTGCCGCAGAGCTGCCAGACGATCCAGTCGGCCGCCTCGATGAAGCGCTCGGCCCGGTCGTAGACCTCCGGGTCCTCCTCCAGGATCTGCAGACCCTTGGCGTACTGCCACTCGGCGGAGATCTTGCCGCCGTACCGGCCGATCCACGGCTCGGCCCGCTCATGGGCCAGCGCGTTGATCCGGTCGGCGTGCGGCTGCGCGGCGTGGTGCTTCCACAGCTTGACCCAGGCGTGCGGTCGGTCGCGCAGCTCGGGCGTCTCGCACAGCGGGGTGCCGTCGGCGAGCGTCGGCAGCACGGTGCAGGCGGTGAAGTCGATGCCGATGCCGACCACCGCCGCCGGGTCCACCCCCGCGGCGGACACCGCCGCCGGGACGGCGTACCGCAGAACGTCGCGGTAGTCCTGTGGGTTCTGCAGGGCCCAGTCCGGGGGCAGCGTTCGACCTCCCGGAAGCGCAGTGCTGATCACGCCATCGCCGTACTCGTGCACCGCGGTCCCCAACTCGGCACCATCGCCGACACGGACCACCAGAGCTCGCCCGGACAGGGTGCCGTAGTCGACACCGACGACGTAGCGGTCGTCAGCTCCGTCCACACGGTTCATGTTCACCTCCACCGTTAACGGGGATAGTGTTAACGCTCACATCCAGGCTCGTCAAGACATCTACCCGCAACAGCTCCGTAACGGAACGCGGAAGGCGGACCGACTCGGGAGGGTAGATAGCGGACCGGTGCAAACCCCAAGATTCCACCCTCAACTGCGACAGCCATCCGACGAATGGGGCCCGCCTCCGGCACGAGTGCCACCCGGAGACCCGTCGACCGGCGGCGCGACAGGTCCAGTGCGCCGCGCACCGTGGCGTTGCCGTCCGATAGCGACCACTTCTCCCCACGGCGATGATGGCAGCGATAACATTCCCAGGGCGTCGCGGTCGCGTGCCCGGATCTGCCCGACAGCCATCGACGACCATGCGGGCTCATGACTGAGCGCTCCGGAGGGCGACCCACCCACCGCAAAGCCGGACGGCATGCCTGTGTTATCGATAACATTCAACGTCTTGGTGTGCCCGCGTCCCCCGGTCGGCGCCCGCGCCCAACGGCGCGTCGGGCGGCCCCGGAAAGCAAGATCCACTCGCGCTTCTTGAAGTCGCGGGGCCCGTGGCGGCGTGATCGGCCGAATTCACGAAAGCCGAGCTGATCACGCACTCACGTCGGCGCTCCGCCGCCCGATCACGCACTCGCGTCGGCGGCCCGACGCCCGATCACGCACTCGCGGTCGCCGACCCGCCGGTCGCACTACGCCACGAGCCGGCGGCCCGACCCCTGTGGGCCGAGCCGCCGGCTCTCCGCCTGCGTTGGCGGGACCGAGCGCTCCGGACGGATCAGGCCGTCCGGTTGCGGTTGTACAGGGCCTTGGCCCAGAGGAAGCAGCCCACTGTGATGACGGCGCACCAGACGACCGCGATGATCCCGTTGGCGCCGATCCCGGTACCCAGCAGCAGGCCGCGAAGGGTCTCCATGACGGGCGTGAAGGGCTGGTAGTCCGCGAACCACCGCACCGCGGTCGGCATGGAGTCGGTGGGGACGAACCCGCTGCCGAGGAACGGCAGGAGGATCAGCGGCATGGGGAGGTTGCTGGCCGTCTCGACGCTGTCACTGACCAGGCCGAGGGCGACGGACAGCCAGGTGAGCGCAAAGGTGACCATGGCGAGCACGCCGATCGCCGCGAGCCACTCGACAGCGTTGGCGTTGGGCCGGAACCCGACCAGCAGCGCCACGAGGATGACGGCCACGAGGCTGAGCATGGTCTGCACCAGGCTGCCCAGTACATGACCCGTCAGGACCGACGGTCGGAAGATCGACATTGTGCGGAACCGGGCGATGATCCCCTCGGTCATGTCCATCGCGACCGAGATGGCGGTGCCCTGCGCAGCGCTGACCACAGTGATGAGCAGGATGCCGGGGGTGACGTAGTTGGCGTACTGGGACCGGTCCCCGGACGGGCCGAGACCGGCGCCGAGCGTGCCGCCGAAGACGTAGACGAAGAGCAGCAGGATGATGATCGGGATGCCGATGAGCAGGAACGTCATCGACGGATACCGCCGCATGTGCAGCAGGTTTCGCCGCAGCATGGTGCTCGAGTCGCGGACGGCGAGGGAGAGGGTGCTCATCGCGCGGGAGCCCTTTCGTGGTCGGTTCGGCTGGCCCGGGTGTCGGGCTGACCGGTGAGGGTGAGGAAGACGTCGTCGAGGTCGGGGGTGTGCACGGAGAGCCCCGCCACGCTGATCGAGGCGCGGTCGAGCTGGTCGAGCAGGGATCGCAGCGACCCGACCCCGCCGTCACTCGGCACCTGGAGGGTGAGCGCCGCGTCGTCCCGGGTGGCGGCGTCGAACGTCCGGGCCGCCGAGTCGAGCCCTTCCTGGTCGGCGAACTGCAACACGACGTGACCGCCCGGGATGAGACGCTTGAGTTCGCGTGGCGTGCCCTCGGCGATCAGTCGGCCGTGGTCGAGGAACGCCACCCGGTCGGCGAGTTGGTCGGCCTCCTCCAGGTACTGCGTGGTGAGCAGGATGGTCACGCCCTCGGCGGCGAGCGCGCGGATGATGTGCCACATGGCCCGGCGGCTGCGCGGGTCGAGGCCGGTGGTCGGCTCGTCGAGGAAGATGACCCGGGGCTCGCCGACCAGGGTCATCGCGAGGTCGAGCCGTCGGCGCATGCCACCGGAGTACGTCGACACCGGCTTGCCCGCCGCCTCGGTCAGGTCGAACTGGTCGAGCAGGTCGCCGATCCGCCGCCGACCGGCGGCCCTGTCCAGGTGGCACAGGTCGGCCATCAGGATCAGGTTCTCCCGACCGGTGAGCAGGTTGTCGACGGCGGAGAACTGGCCGGTGACGCCGATCAGCGCGCGTACCGCGTCGGGTTCCCGGGTCAGGTCGTGGCCGAAGATGCGGGCGTTACCGCCGTCGGCGTCGATCAGGGTGGAGAGGATCTGCACGGTGGTCGTCTTGCCGGCGCCGTTCGGACCGAGCAACGCGAAGATGGTGCCCTCGGTGATCATCAGGTCGATGCCGTTCAGCACGACCTTGTCGCCGTAGGACTTGCGCAGGTCGGTGGCGACGATCGCGGGGTTCATGGAGCTGGTCATGGTCTCCTCATCTGTGGTCGGCGGGGCGGTGGGTCAGGCGCGGCGGATCATGATGTCGCCGTAGGACGTGTTCGCCCGGACCTCGACCGTCTCGTCGGTCTGCGCCGGGCTGTCGGTCGACTCCAGCGCGTTGTGCACGCGGCCGTGCTTGGAACTCACGTCGAGCCAGGCGGCGGTCCCGCGACGGATGCCGACCTCGATCGCGCCGAAGGAGGTCTGTGCGTCGATCGCGCCGCGGGTGACCGCACCGAGCCGCAGGTTGCCGTAGGCGGTGCGCGCCGTCACCGAGGCCTGCGAGGCGTCCACTGTGATGTCCCCGTAGGCCGTGTTGATCCGCACGTCGCCACCGCTGTGGCCGATCCAGCAGTCGCCGGACGAGTTCTTGATCTCGGCGGTGCCGTCGACCGTGCCGATGCGCACCTTGCCGGACGAGGCCTTCACCCGGGCGGAACCCAGCACACGCTCGACCGCGACCTCGCCGTGGCTGCTGTCGATCTCCAACGGCCCGGTCTCGTCGAGTCGGATGCCGCTGCCGGTCTTGATCCGACACTCGCCGAGCCGACCCTCGCAGCGGAACGCCGCCCACGCCGCCTCGGCGTACACCCGTGACCCGGTCGGCAGCTCGATCTGGACGTCGACCGACGGGCCGGGACCGAACCCGTAGCGGCGCCAGCTCTTCGGCACCCGGATCACCAGTCGCCCGGCGGTGAACTCGACGGTGCTCTGTTCGGCGGCGCTCACGTCGGCCTTGCTCGACGGGTCGCGGGGCCGCACCGTCACGACCGTGTCGGTGCGGTCGCTCGCGGCGATCCAGGCATCGCCGATCGGCAGGTCGATCTGGACGGAAATCGGTTCTGGCGTCTCGAAAACAGGCATGGTGGTCTCCCGAACTGTGGTCGGCGGAGGTCGCCGCTGGTCGGCGGCGTGGTGGTGGAAGGGGTACGGGAAGTTAGCGGGCCCAGCCGGTGAAGTGCTGGCCGGAGGTCGGCTCCACCCGGCGGGGTGGACGACGCTGCGTATCGCCCGCCCCGATGGCACCGGCGACGGCGCGCACCAGCCAGGCGTTGACCGAGAGCCCGGCGCGGCCGGCGGCGTCCTCGACGCTGGCCTTCAGGTGATCGGGGAGCCGCAGGTTGATCCGCGAGGTGCCGCCCTCGTCACCGTCGGGCGCGGACACCGGCACCGACAGCGGTGGCGGGCCGCTGGGCTCGCTCGCCACCGCGACCGGCGGGCTGGCCGGCGTCACCACGAAGTCGGGCTCGCGCCCGCGCAACCGAACGTGCACCGAGCCCGGTGCGAGGTCGCGGGTGATCTCGTCGGCCGCGTCCGACAGCGCTTCGAGCAGCGTGAGACGGGTGGCCGCCTCCAATTGCGCGAAGAGTCGTTCGGCCAGCGCTCGGGCCTCCGGGTCCACGCCCTCCGCGGCCACGGCGAACTCGTTACGAAGGTTCTCGACGTATGACCTCAGCTCCATGGCACCATCATGGCACCACTTTGGCTCAGAGTGCAACAGGCATGGCTCAGGAAGATGCCGCCGCCTGGCTCCGCCGGGGTTCACCTGACTCTCAGACGTCGCCGAAAAGCCTCCTGACCAGGTGGTTCGCGTCCTCCTGGCTCAGGCCGGAGGCGACCAGGAGGTCACTGACTGTCGTCCGGACCTGTGCCACCACCACCGCACCGGAGAAGCCAACGCCGTCCCGATAGGCGTGGCCGGCCGTCCGGACCGCTCGTAGCGCCTGCTCCCGGGCCCGGTTCGGCTCGGCGCCAACGGCGAACTGCCGCTTGAGCAGGCGGACCGCCTCGGCGAGATCGGCCACCGCCGTCGGCAGCGACTCCGGCACCGGCTCGCCGTCCTCGATGAGCGTCACCGATCGTCGGATCAGGGTGCCGCTGTTGCGCATCGCCCGGTCGATCGGCTCCGCCGCCTGCGCGTAGCGGCCCACCGGCCCGTGCCGTTGATGCCAGTACACCGGTGACAGGGTGCTCGCCTCCTGGGCGCCCTGGGTCGCCTCGACGAACGCCTTCAACCGGCTCGCGCTCTGCCGCAGCTCACCCCGGGCGGTACGGGCCAGAGCGGCATCCCGCTCGGCCAGCGCCTCGGCGGTGGCGTCAAGCTGGGTCGCGAGAAGATCCAACGCCGGCCGCGCGGCCCGGTTGAGCACCCGCAGCGGGTTCAACGGCAGCAACACGGCGGTGACCAGCAGCGCCACCCCTCCCCCGACGAGCGCATCCACGAACCGGGGAATCTCCAGATCCCGGACGGCCGGGCTGAGCGTGGCGATGAGCACCGCCGTCGCCCCGGCCTGGATCACCACCGCCGCGCTACCCACGAGGAAGAGCGCGACGACGATCGCCAGCACGACGATCAGGGCGAGCTGCCACCACCCGGTGCCGATCACCAGGAGGAGCAGGTCGCCGATCAGCACTCCGACGGTGACCCCGATGATCAGCTCGACGGTGCGACGCAACCGCTGGCCGACCGATGCGGCGAGCGTCGAGACGGCGGAGATCGGCGCGAAGACCGGCTGCG
Source organism: Micromonospora saelicesensis (assembly GCF_900091575.1). GTDB lineage: Bacteria > Actinomycetota > Actinomycetes > Mycobacteriales > Micromonosporaceae > Micromonospora > Micromonospora saelicesensis. The sequence continues at coordinate 562,478 of NZ_FMCR01000003.1, read as the reverse complement.
ACACCTGGAGTAGCGAATGCGCCACCAGCCAGGACAGCGCCGCGGCCAGGCCGGCCTGCAGGGCCAGGCCGCCGATGGTTCGTACCCGACGGACCCGGTCGCGCAACGCGGCCACCAGGCGGTCCCACCACCGGGCGACGGTCGACGGGCCCGCGTCCGCTCCGCGCCGACCGGCAGCGACCATGGCGGCACCTACCCCGCCACGGCCGGATCAATCCTCGCCGGCATGGCCCGGCCGGTGACCGCCGGTCGGGCCCGGCCTGGGCGGGTAGCGCCCCGGCCGGCCGAGATTGAGGGCGTCCGGATCGGGTAGACCCGGCTCTGCCGTCACCGCGGTCGGCGGCCCGGCGCGTGACGTCGGGCTGGGTCGCGGGACAAGGGCTGCGAGACGCCTCGGGAGGACGAAGGATGGATCAGCGCGGTTGAGCGGGCTGGACGACTCCGGTGACGTCGTGGAGCTACGGGTGCACGGAGTCTCCGGCGCGAGCGCCGCACAGGTGCTGGACCTGCAACAGACCGGGCAGGTAGCCGGTGACCGCAGTGGCGGGTTCTACCGGCCGCGCCCCCGGAACTCAGACAGCGCTGGCGTGCACGGCGTGACGCTTGAGGCGTACCGCTGGGGTGACCTGCCCTCCGGGACCGTGGCCCGCACCCTGGCGGTGGTCTTCCTGCTCCCGTTCATGCTGGTGAACGTCGCGATCTGGATGCGCCCGGCGAACCCACGTTCCGAGGCGACGGTCAAGTCCCTGTGCCGGGTGCTGGCACTCACGCTCACCGTGTTGTACGTGCTCGCCATCGCCGGGGTCGCCCTGGACCTCGTCGGTTGGAAGTGCCTGGCCGCGCCGGACTGCCTGGCGGGACGCAGTTGGTTGTCCTGGTTGGGTGGACGCCCGGTCGGACTGCGGCTGGCGGTGCTCGCGCTGGTCCCGGCCGCCGCGGTCGGTCTGATCTGGCGGGTCAGCTGCCGTCCGGGGCGGACCTTCGAGGCGTTCCGGGCGCCTGATCAGGGCACCTCCGCGTCTCGGCTCGGCACGGTCGGCCAGTGGGACGCCGAGCCACTGGTGGGCCGGTTGCGCGCCATCCACGTCGCGGCCGCCTTCGCGACGCTGGACCTCGTCCTGCTTCTGGCCCGGGGCGCCAGTGACGCCTCGCCGGCCACGATCGCGCTGACGGCGATCACGGGGGTGATCCTGACGGGCTGCGTGGGACTGCTCTGCACACCGCCGATGATGGACAGGGCCCCCGGCGACCAGCGGCTCGACCGGGTCACCCGCACCCTCCGGAGCGCTGCCATCGTCCTGACCGTGGTCGTCGTGGCACACGTGCCGACCAGCTCGCAGCCGTGGCCGCAGGAGCACGGGCTCCCCGGCTACGACCCGACCCTGGCCGGTCTGTTCGTGGCGCAGACGACGCTGTTGGCCGCCCTGGGCGTGGTGCTGCTCTGGCACCGGCGCCGGGACCACGGCGCCACCCCGCTGTTCGGGCTGGGCGCTCTCGTTGTCGCCGCCACCGGGATCAGCATGGCGGTGGCGTACTCCGCCGAACTGGTCTACCGGGTGGCGGACTTCCTGGACCGCGGCGTGTCCACCGGAGCGGGCATCGCCTCCGGCCCACCCCGCGCCTACACCTGGGCGATCTACGGCTTCTTCCGCGCGGTGCTCTTCACCGCGATCGTCGCCGGCCTCGTCATCCTGATCTCCCGCCGCGGTCGACGGCGGGCCGCCGCGGCGATAGTCGCGCGCGACTTCCCGAACCCGCCGGCCGAGGCAGGGCCCCGACTGCGGCAGGTCCGAGACGCGATAGCCCGGGCTCGCTTCACCGAGAAGCTGGTGCCGTTGGCAGTGCTCTACGGTTGCCTCGCCGGACTTGGCACGGCCACCACCACCATCGGCCTGCTGGGGCAGGTCCCGGGCGACGTCATCGAGCGGAACATCGGATTCCCGGCGGGCGCGATCACGTTCGTCATCGCGTTCGGTAGCTGGGTGATCGCGGCGATCATCCTCGGTCTGATCATCGGCGGCATCTTCGCGTACCGCACCGAGCCGTACCGCCGGCACATCGGTGTCCTCTGGGACCTCGGCACCTTCTGGCCCCGGGCCGCCCATCCGTTCGCACCGCCCTGCTACTCCGAGCGGGCGGTGCCGGAGTTGGCCCGCCGGATCACCTATCTGGTCGAGCGCGGCGACGCGGTGCTGCTCACCGGGCACAGCCACGGCTCGGTTCTGCTCGCCGCCACGGTGCTCCAACTGCCGCCGAAGGTCGGCGACCGGGTCGCCCTGCTCACCCACGGATCCCCGCTGCGCCGCCTCTACGCACGGCTCTTCCCCGCGTACGTCGACGACGCGGCACTGCACGAGATCGGCCGGCGGGTGGGTTGGCGCTGGGTGAACCTGTGGCGCGACACCGACCCCATCGGTGGCTGGATCTTCTCGCCACGTCCCGCACCCGCGCCCACCGGTGACCCGGCCGCCGCGGTGGATCGTCGACAACGTGATCCCCGTGACGTGGTGACACCCCCCGGGGACAGCGTCGCCCCACCCATCCACGGGCACTGGCCGGGCGAGTCGGACGAGCCGTTCACCGAGGCGGTACGGGAGTTGGTGCAGCGCCTGGGTGGGCGGGCCGGCCCGCCCAGGACGCCGCGGTAGCGGGCCGGCTCAGTGTCCCCGGCCCGCCCGGGCACGCCAGTCGTCCAGGGCGGTGCCGGCGAGGCTGGCACCGTCGGCCGGGACGAGCGAGCGTTCGCCCAGCTTGGCACCGAAGTAGCGGGCGTCGGGGTCGGCCACCACCGAACGAGGATCCTGTTGGTCGGCGAGGAGGGACCGGCCCAGTTCGTCGAGGCGGAACTGCTCCGGCCCGGCGACCTCGACCACGGAGTTCGTCGGCGCGCCGAGCGCGACCTCGGCTACCGCGGCCGCGACGTCGTCCGCGGCCATCGGTTGAATGAGTACCGGCGCGAGGTGCACGGTGTCGCCGTCCGTGGCGGTGTCGATGATGCCCTGAAGGAACTCGAAGAACTGGGTGGCGTGCACCACCGAGTACGGGAGTCCGGACGCGACGATGAGCTTCTCCTGGGCGACCTTCGCGCGCATGTACCCGCTGTCCGGGATCCGGTCGCAGCCCACGATGGAAAGCGCCACGTAGTGGTTCACCCCGGCGTCCGACGCGGCGGCGAGGAGTGTCCGGGTCGAGGTCTCGAAGAACTCCAGTACGGCGGCGTCCTCGAACGACGGCGAGTTCGACACGTCGACGACGACCTCGGCGTTGGTGAGCGCATCGGCCACTCCCTCGCCGGTAAGGGTGTTCACCCCGGTCTTCGGCGATGCCGGCACCGCCTCGTGGCCCTGGGCGCCGAGGCGGTCCACGAGCTTGGAACCGATGAGGCCGCTGCCCCCGATGACGACGATCTTCATGGCCGCACCACGTCCTGTCTGCACTGGGTTGAATCGTGCTGCAAACCAGTAAGACGGAAAGCGTGCACGGATGCAGGACAATCGCGGGAGAACAGTTCGACGGAGATCAGGAGGTCGACGTGGCCAAGGTGTCCCATCCGGTGTTCGCTCGGGTCTACGAGCGGCTCAGCGTCGCCATGGACCGCGCCGGCACTGCGGCGTTCCGGCGGGACCTGGTCGCCGGTCTCTCCGGCCGGGTGATCGAGATCGGCGCGGGCAACGGGCGGATGTTCGCCCACTATCCGCCGGGGGTGACCCAGGTCCTCGCGGTCGAACCGGAGCGGCGTCTGCGTGCCGCTGCCGAGCGCGCCGCGTCTGCCGCGCCGGTTCCGGTCACGGTCGTCGACGGTCTGGCCGAGGCGCTGCCCACCGGGGACGGCGAGTTCGACGCGGCGGTGGTCGCGTTGGTGTTGTGCACCGTGCCCGATCAGGTGAGCGCGTTGGCCGAGATCAGCCGGGTGCTGCGTCCCGGAGGCCAGGTGCGGTTCTTCGAGCACGTGGCCGCCGAGGAGGCCACCGGTCTGCACCGCGCCCAACGACTCCTCGACGCCACACTCTGGCCGAAGCTGTTCGCCGGTTGCCACACCAATCGCGACACCGTCGCCGCCATCGTGGCGGCCGGCTTCGAGGTGCAGGAGCTGCGCAAATTCCGTTTCCCGGCCACCAGCAACAGCCCCTCCTCCCCCTGCGTCCTCGGCCGCGCGGTCAGGCCGCTCCCAACGGGCCGGCGGTAGGCCGAGGTTCGGCTCGACCGCTTGGCCGCACCCGCCCGCCTGTCGCGGAAGCGGCAAACAAGAACGCGAAGGTTAGTCCAATTCAGATAGATTCACTTCGGCTATTGTCCCAATTTGCCCTCATTTGAACACCTGACGTGATGTGGTGGTCAGCGCGCTTATCGGCGCCATACAGGCCGTATCACGCAGGACGCCGCTCGCTCGGACGTCTCCTGCGAGTAGTACCCACGGAGGGTGTTCTGTGACAGCTGAACCCAAAAATTGGCTACGGCGGCGAGTTGTCCTGCCGTCGCTCGCGGCTGGCGCAGCCGCCACAGTGGCGGCCAGCCTGCTGCTCTTCAGCTCGACCGCCGCAAACGCGCAGGAAGCACCGGTCAACCTGGGGACGGCGGCCGACTTCTCCGTCCTGGCTGGAGCGGAGCCCACAAACACCGGCCCCAGCTTCCTGGCCCAGAGCCTCGGGCGGTTCCCCGGAAACACCCAGTCCGGATTCGAAACGGCAACCATCGGCGGCGAGGTACACCTCGGTGACGCGGTCGCACTACAGGCCCAGAGCGATTTGACCATCGCCTTCAACGACGCCGCCGGCCGGACCCCGTTCACCATCCTGCCGGCCGAGCTGGGTGGCAACACGCTCAACGAAGGGGTCTACCGGATCGGAGCCGCCCAACTGACCGGACCGTTGACGCTCAACGGCCAGGGCGACCCGTCGGCCGTGTTCATCTTCCAGGTCGACTCCTCGCTGACGACGGCGTCGAACAGCAGCGTCGTCCTGATCAACGGGGCTTCGGCCTGCAACGTGTTCTGGAAGATCGGCAGCTCGGCGACGATCGGCACCGGCACCACCTTCGTGGGCACCATCATGGCTCAGGCCGCGATCACGATGGCCACGGGCGCGACCCTCCAGGGCCGAGCGCTGGCGCGTACCGCCGCCGTCACCCTCGACACCAACGTCATCACCGCGCCGAACTGCGCCGGGCCGACGGGCCCGCCCGGACCGACCGGCCCACCCGGGCCCACCGGTCCGCCCGGCCCGTCCGGTCCGCCCGGCAGCCCCGGAGCACCCGGTAGCCCCGGTGCACCTGGCAGCCCCGGAGCACCCGGTAGTCCCGGCGCACCCGGCAGCCCCGGAGCGCCCGGTAGCCCGGGAGCGCCTGGCGCACCCGGCAGCCCCGGAGCCCCCGGAGCCCCCGGTAGCCCCGGTGCACCTGGTCCGTCCGGACCTCCCGGAGCGCCTGGCAGCCCCGGTGCACCTGGCAGCCCTGGCGCACCCGGTCAACCTGGTGGCGGCGGCAAGCAACCCATCCTGCCGGTCACCGGCGGCGGTGCGGTCCCGGCCATGACCGGCGTCGGAAGTGTGCTGGTCGTGCTGGGCGCGGTCGCGTTCTTCCTGGCCCGGCGGCGACGCCTGGAGTCCTGATCGGCGGCCCGGCCGGTGTGATCCCGGCCGGGCCACGTCACGTCGTCGGCCCACTCCTCACCGGGAGCGGGCCGACGACGCGTTCGCCACGGACGAGCCCCCAGCTCGCGCATGGCGTCGTCCTCGCGCTCGTGCGAGAGGTAGAAGCAGGATCCGTGGCCGGGGGTCGCCGAGGCGCACCAGGTAGGTCCGCGCGGCCTCAGCGGCGGGGCAGCCCGGCCAGCCAGACGTCCAGCTCCGCCGGGGAGCGCAGTAACACCACGGGCGGCGCGGACGGGTCGGCCTGCCAGGCCCGCATCCGCCGTCGGGCCCGGCCGAACGCGGTGACGTGCCACACCAGGATCGAGTCCGGGGACAGCACACTGCTCAGCGACTCACGGTTGCCGTTGCAGATCACCTCGCCGGTGACCACCCGGCGGACGGTGCGGCGGAGCAACCGCCCGAACGAACGCCATCGTGGATAGTCCAGGCCGACGACCAGGTCGGCGCGGGCCATCGGGACGTCGCGCCAGCCGTGGTACGCCCCGTCGATGATCCAGCGGTCCCGTCGGCAGATCTCCTCGATCCGGCTGCGCTGCTGGGTGACCGGCACCTCGACCCAGCCCGGTTGCCAGAGCAGATCGTCCACCGGATACCAGGGCAGTCCGAGGTGTTCGGCCAACCGCGCCGCGAGAGTGGACTTGCCGGAGCCGTACACCCCGTAGACCAGGATGCGACGCGGTGCGCTCATCGCGGCAGCGTACGTCGTGAAGGAAAATCAGTTGTCGTGCCTGGCGCGCCTCGGCCAGAGTGACGTCCATGACGTACTGACGGACTCCACCCCCTGCTCCGCGCCACCGGTGATGCCTCCCGGGGGCCGTGACGCCGTCCGCTTTCACGTTCGCAGCCAGAGATGAGCCTCCTTGTCCCAGCACCACCTCCCTCGGGAGCCCCTGCCCCCGTCCGCCCCGGCCACCGTCACGGTGTTCGCCTCTCCCGCGAGCTGGATCGAGTCCGACGCGCTCGCACAGTGCCAACAGGTCGCCACCCTTCACGGCATGCGGCACGTCGCGGCGATGCCGGACCTGCATCCCGGCAAGGGCGCGCCCATCGGCGCGGCCATGGCGTCGACAGTGCTGTACCCGTTCCTGGTTGGCTCCGACATCGGCTGCGGCATCGCCGTGTTTCCGATCAAGCTCAAGCGGGCCGTACCGGAACGGCTCGCCGCCCGGTTCCCCGACCTCGACCAGGCGCTCGACCCGGTGCGCGACGCCGACGACCCGGCCTGGGCCGAAGTCGACGGTGACGTTCCGGCCGGTCACCTGGACGGCCTCGGGACGGTGGGCCGGGGCAACCACTTCGTGGAGCTGGCCCGCGTCGACACCGTCTTCGACGTACGGCACGCGGGCCGGCTCGGGCTCGACGCGGGCGATCTCGTGCTGATCGTGCACAGCGGTTCCCGTGGCCTGGGCGAGCGGATCCTGCGGGCGCACACCGAGGTCCACGGCGCCGGGCCGGCGCCCGACCCCGCCGCCTACCTGGGCATGCACGACGACGCAGTGCGTTGGGGTTCGCTCAACCGCCGGGTGCTGGCCGCCCGGGTGGCGCACGCGTTGGGGGCCGACCCCACCGCGCCGATCGTCGACCAGTGCCACAACCTGGTCGAGGTCCGGGACGGGATCTACCTGCACCGCAAGGGCGCGGCTCCGGGTGACGGGCGCGATGTTCTGATCGCCGGCACCCGGGGAACGGCGTCCTACCTGGTGGCCGCGCACGCCGGGCCGGAGGCCAACCATTCGGTGGCCCACGGCGCTGGGCGCAAGATGTCGCGCGCCGACGCCCTGCGGCGGGGCCGGGCCAAGCACACGGTCGAGGAGCTACGCCGTACCCCGGTGGGTTCGCTGGTGGTGTGCGGTGACCGGCAACTGCTCTTCGAGGAGGCGCCCACGGCGTACAAGCGCGTCGAGCAGGTGATCGCCGACCTGGTCGAGCACCGGCTGGCCACACCGGTGGTCAGCACGACGCCAGTGGTCACCTACAAGACGCCCGACCTCGGGTCCGCCCCACGTTCGGAGCGGCGGGGCCACCGCGGTCGGCGAGGCCGCTCGTGACCACGTTCCTGCTGATGTCGGCCGGGCGTGGGCCGCAGGAGTGCGCCTGGGCACTGAATCAACTGCTGCACCGTCTGCGGGGCGAGGGCGTCCGCCGAGGTCTGACGATCCAGCAGGTCGAGGCGATTCCCGGTGACCGCACCGGCACCTACCGGTCGGTCCTGATCCGGATCTCCGGCGTCGACGCCGAGGCGTTCGCGGCCTCGTGGACCGGAACGCTGTGCTGGCAGGCCCCGAGCCCGTACCGGTCGGGCACCGGCCGGAAGAACTGGTACGTCACCGCCCAGCCGCCCGAACGGGACGCCCCGCCGACGACGTTTCGCGAGGCGGACGTCGACATCGTCGCCTGCCGCACCGGCGGGCCGGGTGGTCAGCACCGGAACAAAGCCAGCACGGCGGTACGCGCAAGGCACCGCCCCTCGGGCCTGGTGGTCGTGGTGGACGAGGAGCGGCAGTTCAGCCTCAACCGCCGGATCGCCCTCGACCTGCTGCGCCAACGCATCGAGCAGGGCGACGAGGCGGCGCGGCGTGCCGTCACCACCGCCCGGTGGCGCATCCACGACGGGCTGGTTCGCGGCGATCCGGTGCGGGTGGAACGTCCAACGCCCCGACGAACGGGAGGCTAGCGACTCAGACTTCCAGCACCGCGTCCGCGAATGCCTGCGGTGCCTCCTGCGGCAGGTTGTGCCCGACACCGCCCCCGACGGTCCGGTGCTCGTACGGGCCGGCGAACTGCTTGCCGTAGACGGTGGGCTCCAGGTGCGGCGCACCGTTGGCATCGCCCTCCAGCGAGATGCTGGGCACCGTGATCTTCGGCTTCGCGGCCAGGCGCTCCTCGATCTCCGCGTACTGCGGCTCGCCGTCGGCGAGGGCCAGCCGCCAGCGGTAGTTGTGGATGACGATGTCGACGTGATCGGGGTTGTCGAGCGCCACCGCACTGCGGTCGAACGTCGCGTCGTCGAACGTCCATCTGGGGGACGCGGTGTGCCAGATCAGCTTGGCGAAGTCGCGCCGGTTCTTGTCGTACCCTTCCCGACCGCGCTCGGTGGCGAAGTAGTACTGGTACCACCACGCGAACTCCGCCTTCGGCGGCAACGGGACCGTGCCCGACTTCTGCCCGTCGATCAGGTAGCCGCTCACCGAGACCAGACCCCGGCAGCGTTCGGGCCACAGCGCGGCGACGACATCGGCGGTCCGCGCGCCCCAGTCGAACCCGGCGAGCTTCGCGGTGTCGATGTTCAGGGCGTCCATCAGGGCGATGAGGTCGAGCCCCATGGCCGCCGGTTCACCGTTTCGCATGGTGTCGGCGGACAGGAACCGGGTCGTGCCGTAGCCCCGCAGGTACGGGACGACGACCCGCTGACCGGCGGCGGTGAGCAGCGGCACGACGTCGGCGAAGCTGTGGATGTCGTAGGGCCACCCGTGCAGGAGGATCACCGCGTCCCCGTCGGGCGGCCCGGCGTCCACGTATCCGACGTTCAGGACACCGGCCTCGACCTGTCGCAGGTCGGTGAACCCGCCAGTGGCCCTTGCCATCGACTTCTCCCCGCGTCCGGACCTGCTCGGATGTGCCGATCAGGCCCGAATCTAGCGACCTGCCCTGAGCCTGAGCGCCGATCGCACAAGGACCGCTCGACGGATGCCGCACTGGGTAAGATGCCCGCTCCCGCAGATCGTCGGGATGGAGGTCGTGGGGCCGTAGCCGGATGACCGTAGGGTGATGGCATGGCTGAGCGACCTCTGACCCTGATGGCGGTTCACGCCCACCCCGACGACGAGGCGACGAGCACCGGCGGCGTCCTTGCCCGCTATGCCGCCGAGGGGGTCACCACAGTGCTGGTTACCTGCACCGACGGGCGATGTGGGGACGGCCCGGGTGGGGTCAAGCCGGGCGAGGAGGGGCACGACCCGGCGGCCGTGGTGGCGATGCGCCAGGCCGAGCTGGAGGCCAGCTGCGCCACGCTGAACGTCACCCACCTGGAGACGCTCGGCTACGCCGACTCCGGGATGATGGGCTGGCCCACCAACGACCTGCCCGGCGCGTTCTGGACGACACCGGTGTCCGAGGCGGCGGCCCGGCTCGCCGAGCTGATTCGGCGGTACCAGCCGGACGTGATCGTCACGTACGACGAGAACGGTTTCTACGGCCACCCGGACCACATCCAGGCCCATCGGATCACCATGGCCGCCGTCGAGCAGACGGACGTCCCGGCGAAGGTCTACTGGACCACGGTGCCGCGTACGGCGTTCGCGGAGTTCGGCCGGATCATGAAGGAGCTCGGCGTCGAGTGGGCCGAGCCGGACGCGGCGACGGAGCCGGGGCCGCAGCTCGGCCTGCCCGACGACGAGATCACCACCTGGGTCGACACGAGCAAGTACGGCGCCCAGAAGTTCGACGCGCTGGCCACGCACGCCAGTCAGACCGAGAACATCTTCTTCCTGCAACTGGGCCAGGAGCGGTTCACCGAGCTGATGGGCGTGGAGACCTTCGTGCGGGTGCGGGTCCGCGACCGGACGGGCGCGCCGACCCCCGAGGACGACCTCTTCGCCGGTCTGCGCTGATCACCCTTCCGTAGCGCCACCAGGCATCGTCGGCCACCGGGTCGACGATGCCTGGTGGAGTGCGCCGCGATGACCTCACCACGCGAACCGGTCGCCGGTCGCCGGTCGCCGGTCGCCGGTCGCCGGTCGCCGGTCGCCGGTCGCCGGTCGCCGGTCGCCGAAAGTTTCGACCGCTGGCCACTCAGCGCTGGGCAGGTCATGTGATGAATTTCCGGAAGTTTTCAGCGTTGACGCCCAGACATAGATCGGCTTAACGTTTCGAGCAAGTTTCCGGTTTCCGGCCGGAACTACCGGCGCCACCCGACCCGATCGGCTTCCCGCCCGTCAACACCGAACCCTCACCTCCTAGATCGACGTCTATCTATTGATCGTCTGGAAGGGAAGGCACATGAAGTTAAGACAGTGGTCGACCGTCGGCCTGGTCGCCGTCGCGACCATCGCCACGCTGAACACGGTGCCGGCGACCGCGAGTCGACCGTACGACCCCACGACGCAGAGCCTCGGCACCCTCGGCCTGCGCCATGGCCTGCACGTCGGCACCGCGGTCAGCATGGATGCCCTCAACGACGCCAGCGACCCGCAGTACCGCAAGCTGGTCTCCTCGGAGTTCGCCTCGGTCACCGCCGAGAACGTCATGAAGTGGGAGAGCCTGGAGCCCACCCGCGGCGCCTACAACTGGGGGCCGGCCGACCAGTTCGTCGACTTCGCCAAGCGCAACCGGCAGAGCGTGCGCGGTCACGTGCTGGTCTGGCACAACCAGCTGCCCGCCTGGTTGACCAGCGGCGTCGCCGACGGCTCCATCAGCAAGCAGGAGCTGCGCGAGCTGCTGCGCAAGCACATCACCACCGTCGTGAACCGCTACAAGGGCAAGATCTGGCAGTGGGACGTTGTCAACGAGGCCGTCAGCGACCCGTGGGACACCCCGTCGACCCTGCACTACAAGGGATTCTGGGCGCAGAACCTCGGGCCCGGCTACATAGCCGACGCGTTCCGCTGGGCTCGGGCCGCCGACCCCAAGGCCCTGCTGTTCTACAACGACTACAACATCGAGGCGTTCGGCTCGGGCAACCCGGCGGACGACAAGACCCAGTTCGTGTACGACATGACCAAGAGCCTGCGCGCCCAGGGCGTCCCGATCGACGGCGTCGGCTCCCAGGGGCACCTCGGCACCCAGTACGGCAACTTCGACACCCTCCAGGTGACCGCCGCGCTGAAGAAGTTCAGCGGGCTCGGCGTCGCGACCGCGTTCACCGAGGTCGACGTCCGCAGCCAGCTGACGGAGGGCGTCCAGGCCGGCAACTCGGAGGAGATCAACCCCCGGCTACAGGCGTCGGCCGCAAACTTCAGCGTGCTGATGAAGGCGTGCCTCGCCGTGCGGAGCTGCCTGTCGTACACGGTCTGGGGTTTCAGTGACAACCATTCGTGGGTGCCGGGCTGGTTCGACGACCCGCCGGAGGGCCTGGCCACCATCTACGACGAGAACTACCAGCCCAAGCGGGCGTACCAGGAGTTGAAGTCGGACCTGATCTTCGCAGGGCCGCCGTACGTCCTGCCCCGCATCGCACCCAAACCCCGCCGTTGACGCCCGGGGCCGTGTGGAGCTTCCCGAAGCTCCACACGGCCCGTGTGCCACCACGGACGTCGACGTTCGACTCACATTCGGTGGTTCCGTTGCGCCATCCGGACGCCATCGGAGGGCTGGTGCCGGATCTGCCGGTTTATTGATGGTGTTGGTGTCACTATGGCAGGCGTGGGAACTGCGAAAACTGCCATGCCTGCGATCTCGCCGCTCACCGGCGATCCCATCAAGCGGGCCGATGCCGAGCGGCTAGCGGGGGTGCTGAAGGCCTTCGCCGATCCGGCGCGACTCCGGTTGCTCAGCCTGATCCAGTCCGCGCCGGAAGGTGAGGCGTCAGTGACTGACCTCACCGCGGCGCTCAATCTCTCCCAGCCGACGGTGAGTCATCACCTTCGGATCCTCACCGAGGCCGGCCTACTCGAACGCGACAAGCGCGGGGTCTGGGCGTACTACCGCCTGGTGCCCGCCGCGATCGCGCAGATCGCCGACCTGTTGACGCCGCCCCGGAAGCGGGCGACGAAGAGGGCCCGCTGACCGGGGCGGAAGGCTGGCTCGTCACATCCGCTCCAGCGTGCGGATGCCGAGCAGGTGCAGCCCCTGCCGCAGGGTCCGGGCGGTCAGCTCGGCCAGCAGCAGCCGGCTCTCCCGCAGCTCATCCGTGGCACGCAACACCGGGCAGCGCTCGTAGAACGCGTTGAACGCGGTCGCGAGTCGGTGCAGGTAACCGGCGAGCTGGTGAAACTCGAGGCTCCGCTCCAGCTCGCCGACCACCCCGGCGAAGCCGAGCAACTCGACCGCGAGCGCCCGCTCCGCCGGCTGCGCCACCACGATGGGCGCGTCCGGCCGCACGGCGGTCCCGGCCCGCCGCAGCACGGACCGGATCCGGGCGTACGCGTACTGAAGGTAGGGCGCGGTGTTGCCGTCCAGCGCCAACATCCGTTCCCAGTCCAGGACGTAGTCCTTGGTCCGGTCGACGGACAGGTCGGCGTACTTGATGGCACCGATGCCCACCGCGCGGCCGATCTCGTCGGCGGTCCCGGCGTCCAGCTCCGGGTTCCTGCTCCGGGCCAGGTCGGTGGCCCGGGCGACCGCCTCCTCCAACAGCCCGACCAGCTTCACCGACTCCCCGGCCCGGCTTCGCAGCATCCGCCCGTCGGTGCCGAGGATGGACCCGAAGCCCAGGTGCTCGGCCCGGGCCGTCGGGCAGAGCCAGCCGGCCGCCTCAGCGACGGCGAACACCATCGCGAAGTGCTGCCGCTGCGGTAGGCCGACGACGTACAGCAGCCGGGTAGCGCCCAGCTCGCCGACGCGCTGCCGCAGTGCGGCCAGGTCGGTGGCCGGATAGCCGTACCCACCGTCACTCTTGCGCACGATCAGCGGCAACGGCTCGCCGTCCCGGCCGGTGAACCCGGGCGGAAAGACGCACCCGGCCCCACCGCTGGGCAGCAGCAGCCCTAGCCGGTCCAGGTCGTCGACGACGCCCGCGAGCAGGTCGTTGTAGGCGCTCTCGCCCCGAAAGTCGGCAGCGGACAACGTCACGTCGAGCAGGTCGTACACGGTCAGGAAGTACCGCTCGGACTGCGTCACCAGCAGCCGCCACAACCGGCGGGTCCGTTCGTCACCGCCCTGCAACGCGACCACCCGCAGCCGCGACCGTTCCTGGAACGCCTCGTCGGCGTCGAACTTCACCCGGGCCGCCCGGTAGAAGGTGTCCAGGTCCCCCATCGACAGGTTCTGCGCGGCGTCGGCCTCACCGAGGTCGATCAGGTGCTCGATCAGCATGCCGAACGGTGTCCCCCAGTCACCCAGGTGGTTGACCCGCACCACCCGGTGCCCGAGCCAGTCCAGCAGCCGGACCGCCGCATCACCGATGACTGTGGAGCGGAGATGACCGACGTGCATCTCCTTCGCCACGTTGGGCGCCGAGTAGTCGACCACCACGGTCTGCGGCGTCGCCGTCGGTGGCACGCCGAGCCGGGCGTCACCGGCCAGCCCGGCGACCAGGTCGGCCAGGGCCCCATCGGTAACCCTCAGGTTGAGGAAACCCGGCCCGGAGACCTCCGCCGACACGCCGACGTCGTCGAGCACCGCGTGCGCCAGAACCGCCGCGGCGATGTCGCGCGGCGGGCGACCGAGCCGCCGGGCCAGTGCCAGCGCCGCGTCGGACTGGAAGTCCGCACGCGGAGACCGCCGCACGAGCGGGTCGACCGGGCCGCCGGCCACCGCCGCGAACGCCGGTGCCAGCCGGTCGGACAACAACTTTTCAAGATCCATGAGTACGCCGATCTCGCTCGGACCCGCGCTGTCACGCGAGCCGTTGACGGGGAGATACGGGCGGACCGAGGACGACCAGCGAACGACCGGCGGCTCGATCCGCCGGTCGCAGGAAACAGGTCAGCGCGGGCGGGCGACGGATCGCCGGCGTCGCCCCGCGCCGACCTGGACGTCACACGACAGTCCGGTGCACTGAGCGATCACGCTGGTCATGCGGGGCAGCTTAGCGGCCCGGCCGACGCGACGACACCTCGATTCCGGTGGTCCGGTCGGTGCCCGGGGCGTGGTCGTTTCGTTGGACACCGGGCAGGGAACTGCCCACTGACAGACGAGGGGTGACGATGAGCCGATACACACCACTGCCGGTGACCCGTACGCGACGCGCGCTCGCGCTGCTCGGCGCCGTCACGCTCGCCGCTGGCTGCACCACCACCGAGGATCCGCCCGGCTCGGCCCCGGCGACCACCGCACCGGCCACCGCGTCGGCGTCGGCGCCCCCGACAGAGCCACCATCGCCGAGCGCGAGCACCCCGGTGACCATCCCGACCTCGGCCTTCGTCGAGTTGCCCGCCGAGCTGCGGAAGTCTCCCCGACGGACGACGCCCGTCGAGGAGGCCCTGCCGAAGCTGTGCGGCAACGAGTTCGGCACCGGCGGCCGGCAGGTCACCGCGAGCGCCGCGATGACCGTCACCTACCAGAAGGCCGGCGAGCCCTCCAGCAACGTGCCGCAGGGGATGATCCACCAGACCATCTTCACCTTCGACGGCGACGGCGCCTCGGGTTACCTGGGCCGTCTCCGCACCGCCGTGCAGGCGTGCCCCTCGTACGACCAGTCCGGAATCCGCGTCACCGTCAAGAGTCAGGCACTGCCCGGGGTCGGCGACGAGTCGTTGCTGATGACCCGGACCTGGCCCGAGACGAGCCTGAACGGCGAACGCACCGGCGACACCGCGTCCAGCCAGATCGCGGTGGCCCGCGTCGACAACGCGGTGACGGTCTTCGACGACCAGGGATGGGAGGGCACCAGCGGCAACCCCGCCATCCTGGACCGGGTCGTCCGCGACGGCGTCCGCACCATCGACGCCTGGCACCGGTAGCACACCCCGACGCGGGCTTCCACCGATCGGTTCGATCCTCGGTCGAATCATGGACACCCGGACGCGAGTCGCGCTCGCGCCGGAAGACTTGAGGATCTCGGTCCACTGTGGCGGCCGCAACCGCGTGACGCAGCCACCCGGGCCATCAGCGTTGATCGGCGGAGGAGGTCGTCATGTCGGACGGTCAGGAAACGAAGGCACCATGGCTCCCGCCGAGGTGGTTCATCCGACTGGCCTGGTCGGTGCACCGGGGCCTGTACCGGGTCACCGGCAGCCGGATCGGGCTGTGGCGACCGCGCGAGAACCGGTGGGGCACGCTGCGGCTGACCACGACCGGCCGCCGCACCGGCCAGCAGCGCAGCGTCATTCTCGCGTACTTCGAGGATGGCCCGAACCTGGTCGGGGTGGCGATGAACGGCTGGGGTGAGGGTGCCCCCGCCTGGTGGCTCAACCTCCGGGCGCACCCGGACGCGTCAGTCGATCTGGTCGACGGACGGCGGCTGGTGCGCGGCCGCGTCGCCACCGACGACGAGCGGTCACGGCTGTGGCCCCGCTGGCGCGAGGCGGACAAGAACTTCGAGGCCCACGCGGCGCGGCGGCTCTCCGAGACCGCAGTGGTGGTGCTGGAGCCCAGATCGGATGGCGACTCCCCGACATCGGGTCAACGGCCGAACGCGAGGTAGAGACCCAGGCCGAAGTTCACGACCAGGACGATCGCGCCGATGACGGCGAACCAGCGCTGCCATGCCGTCCACCGGACCGTCCGCTGGGACTCGACGATGCCCGCCTCCTCCACTCGAACTGCCGCGATCCTGTCCCGCTCACTGGCGTCACGGCGGTCCGCTGTCACGTTGGCGCTGAACAGAGTGACGTTGCCGCGGAGTTCCTCGGTGAGAGACCGGAGCGCCTGCGTCATCGCGTCGATCGAGCCGTTGATCCTTCGCAGGTGCTCATCGTGCCCCTGTAGACGTTGCTCGATCCGGCCCGCGTCCAGACCGCGGGCGTAGGCGGCCGCCCTCTCCGCGTCTTCCGGTCTTGTCATCGTGGGTCCGTCAGCCACGAGGACGCGGCCCCGATCTCGCATGCGGGCAGGACCGCGGTAGCCGTCCTTCGGAAGGGCCGCCGCCGGGGCGTGGTGCTCGTGAGATGCATCCGCCACCTCCTACTGACCCCGCACCACCTGGTCCGGGTATCAGTCGTACCACTCCCAGGCCCCGAACGCCACTGCTCTGATCCGACAAAACCGCAGGTCAGAGGCGCATTGGCGGCTGGCACGCGCGTCAGTAACAGGTGCCTGACGGTGGCCTGGAGACAACTGCGGCGGTACGACGTCCCGAGGGCGTACACCCCGGGTGGTAGGCCCACCGGCAACTCCGGCATGACGACTCACCAGCGGTTTGCTTCCTAGGCTGCCACCCGTACCCGTCACGCGACCGAGGGGATCCACGATGTCCGTTCGTCACCTGCTTGCCACCGCCGTAGCCGCCCCGCTGGGAGGGATCGAGCTGGCCGCACCGGCAGCGGCGCACGTCGCGGCCCAGCCAACCGCAGCCACTGCTCTTTCCATGAGTTCCGGGCGTCTCGGCGCCAGCGCGGCCGTCCTGTTGGGGCTGGTCGGCACCGTCATCGGAGGACTGGCCCTGGCCCGCCCCGCCAGTCGGCTCGGTACCGGCTCGGGGAGTCTCGGAGCGGTCCTGGCCCTGGCGATGGGGCTGATCGGCATGGCGCTCGGCGGGTTGGTGGTGGCCACCTCCGACAGTGGCATCGGCACGGGCAACGGGCGAGGCGGGGCCTATGTGGCGCTGGCGGTCGGACTGGCCGGCGTGGTGCTCGGCGGGCTGGCCCTGCTTCGGGCGCGCCGCACCGGCCGCCTGGCGGGCTGACCCTGACCGGTCCCGGCGTGGAATCGGCCTGGCTGATCTCGTTCCATCCGGAGGCTGGCCCGCCGGTGGTCGTTCCGGCCGACCAGCCCGTCGTGGTGGTCAGGAGCGAGCGAGCCAACCAGGCACGGTCAGACCGGACTCGTAGGCGAGGATCACCAACTGGGCTCGGTCCCGGGCCTGGGCCTTGGTCATGATCCGGCTGACATGTGTCTTGGCGGTCGCCGGGCTCAGCACCAACCGCGCCGCGATCTCGTCGTTGGAGAGGCCGGCGGCGACCAGCGTCAGCACTTCACGCTCCCGCTCGGTGAGCACGCTCAGTCGCGGCCCGGGGTCGGGATGTTTGGCCCGGGCCGCGAACTCGGCGATCAACCGCCGGGTGATCGACGGCGCGATCAGCGCGTCACCCCGGGCCACCACCCGCACTCCGTGGATCAACTCCGCTGGCTCGGTGTCCTTGACCAGGAAGCCGCTGGCACCGGCCCGCAGCGCGGCGTAGACGTAATCGTCCAGGTCGAACGTGGTCAGGATGATGACGCGAGCATCGCAGTTCGCGACGATCTCACCAGTGGCGGCCAGGCCGTCGAGCCCGGGCATCCGGATGTCCATGAGGACGACATCGGGTCGCAGTTGCCGGGCCAGCCGCACCGCCTCGAATCCGTCGGCAGCCTCGCCGACCACCTCGAGACCGTCCTCACCGTCGAGAATGGACCGGAAGCCGGCGCGTACGAGGGTCTGGTCGTCGACGATGAGCAGCCGGATCACGTCTGCTCCCCCACCGGCGCCACGTCGGCTCGCATCGGCAGACGGGCGCTGACCCGGAAGCCCCCGTCCGGCTGCGCGCCAGTGGTCAACGAACCGCCGAGTGCCCGTGCCCGCTCCCGCATTCCGCGGATCCCGCTGCCCGGCGAACCCGGCTGGCCGGTGCCGTCGTCCTCGACCTCCACGAGCACGTCGTCGTGATCGGGCCGCACGCGGACCACCGCGGTGGTGGCACGCGCGTGGCGCGCCACGTTGGTGAGCGCCTCCTGGACGATCCGGTACACCGCCAGATCGACCTCCGGCGGTAGCGACCGCGTCTCGGCCAGCTCGGTGCGGATCTCCAACTCCGGCCGGGCGGCCGTCCTGATCAGATCACCGAGGCGGTTCAGACCGGGTGCGGGCACGACCGCCGGGGCCTGCCGCAGTGCGCCGAGCGTCGCGCGCAACTCACTCAACGTCTCCTTGCTGGTCTGTTTGATAGCGGTGAGGGCCTGCTCGGAACGGACCGGGTCGGGTCGGTGCAACGCGGCGCTGGCCTGCACGTTGATCAACGACAGGTGGTGGCCGAGCACGTCGTGCAACTCCCGGGCAATGCGCAGCCGCTCCTCGGTGGCCCGTCGCCGGGCTTCCTCCTCCATCCGCTGCTCGGCGACGACCGCTCGGGCCTGCGCCTCGGCGAGGTAGGCACGGCGGTTGCGGGTCACGCCGACGATGACCGCGACGAGCCAACCGGCGTGCAGCAGCGTCGCCCCGTTCGTGGTGTTCGGGGACCGGTTGTAGCTGTCCGCCACGGCGAAGGCGATCACCGAGGCGAGACCGAGCCCGATGGCGACCGCGAGATACCCCTCGTCGACGACGGTGTAGAGCGCCACGACGAACACCAACATGATCGGACCGGGACGGTGCAGCAAAGCTCCGTACGCGCCGATGGCAGCCAGCGCCACGACGCCCACCGGCACCGGGTGACGGCGGCGGACGTACAGCGCGCCGGTGGAGAGCAGCACCGCCAGCAGCGCCGCCCATTCGGCGGCGGTGTCGATGCCGCGCGACTGCACCACCAGGCCCGTGACGGCGACCAGACCCACGGCGGGCACCAGGGCCGCGTCCGCCGTCCGGCCCCGCCACCCTGACATGGGCCGAAGCCTAGCCTCCCGCGATCCAGTGGGAGAAGGTCCGACTGGACGGTTCAGGTGTGCCGGTGGCCCTCGGCCAGGTTCGCGTCGTAGCCGGCGGCCTGGAGGGCGAACAGCTCGGCGTACCGACCGCCGGTGGCGACGAGGTCGGCGTGCGTGCCGGCCTCGACGAGCCGACCGTGGTGCAGGACGAAGATCCGGTCGGCGTGCCGGACGTTGGCGAGCCGGTGCGTGATGAGGATCGTTGTGGCACGACCTCTCCGGTCCCGGATGGTCTGGAACAGGGCGTCCTCGGCGCGGGGGTCGAGCGCGGAGGACGGCTCATCCATGATCAGCAGTTCGGCGTCGCGCAGGAACCCGCGAGCCGCCGTGATGCGCTGCCACTGCCCACCGGAGAGGTCCTGGCCTCGCGCGAAGGTCCGGTCGAGCAGCGTCTCGTACCCGTGCGGAAGTTCATTGATCATGTCGTGGGCGACGGCGCGGCCGGCGGCGGCCTCGATGCGATCCTGCCGGGCCTCGCTGTCGACGTCGCCGATGGCGATGTTCGTGGCCGCGGTGAACGGCCACTTGTGGTATTCCTGCGTCACCACCGCGATCCGGGCGCGCAGCCCCTCGACGTTCCAGTCCGCCAACGGGCGGCCGTTCCACTCGATGCTGCCCTCGCTGGGGGCGCGAAGGCCGGCGATCATCGCGGCGAGGGTCGTCTTGCCCGAGCCGTTCTCCCCGACGAACGCGACAGTCTGCCCGGCGGTGATCGTCAACGTCACGCCGTCGACGGCGCGGTCGTCCCGATCGGGGTAGCGCAGGCTCACCTCGTTGACGGTCAACTCCCGCAGCCGATCAGGATCGGCCGCGGCAACGGGTCCGGTGCTGGTCGGCAGGTAGGCGTCGGCGCGGGTCATGAACCCGGTGTAGTCGCCGAAGTGCTGCCCCTCGGTGTAGACGTGGTCGACCTGAAAGGTGGCGATGGCCAGGGACCGCTGCGCGGACTGCACCGCGATGACGCAGGTCGCCGCGGCGGCGAGCGGGATCTGCCCGTCGAGGAGCAGCAACCCGAGCAGGGCGTAGACGGTGCCGGTCGCGAGACCGCCGACGATGGCTCCGACCGTGGTGGTCGTGGTGACCCGCCGGGCGAGGGCGAGCTGGATGTCAGTCTCCACCTGCATCACCCGGTCGTACTGGTCGAGCAGGAACCGGCGCAGCCCGTAGGAGCGCAACTCCGGGGCCGAGGCACGTTCGGCCATCAACTTGTGCAGCAGCCACAGTCGACGTCGACGCACCGATCCGGCGGTGTACGTCTGGTAGCGCAGATGCCCGGCCCGCAATGACGCCCACGCGTTGGGCACGGTGGCGACCAGCAGCGCCAGCAGCAGCAGCGGATGAATGATGACGACGGCGGCCGCCACGGCGAGCAGCCCGGCCAACCCGGCGAGCAGGTTCATCGACGCCTGCACCAGCCCGATCGTCGACTCGGTGCCGCGCGAGGCGCGTTCCATGTCATCGGCGAACGCGTCGGCGTCGAACGCCTCCAACCGGACCGCTGTGGACACCTCGAACAGGCCCCGCTCCACCTCACGGCTCACCCGGGGCGTCAACCCGTTCTGCGCGTACCCGGTGGCGATGCCCATCCCGGCGCGGAGCGCGACCGTCGCCGCCAGCACGGCCAACGCGGGCAGCGCCGCCCGTACCTTGTCCGCGGTCGGTCCGCCGGCGAACAGTTCCACCAACACCCGCTGCGTGGCCAACAGGCCGAAGGCGGCCATCACCCCCGCGCCGACAGTGGCCGCGGCCACCACACCGGTACGGATCCGGTCCGCGCGCCAACTGATACCGATGGCCGTCCAGACGAGCCTGGGCAGCTCCGCGAAGACGGCGAAGACGCCGGCCTCCGCGCGCGCCCGGACCCCGGTCTCCCACCACATCTCCCGCAGCTCCGGCAGCACCGACTCCGTGCGCCCAGGGCCGGGTTGGCCCGGTCGAACACGGCGGGCCTCTGCGGTGGCGGTCTCGAACATGTCGTACCTCCCGGGGCGGCAGCCGTCGCCGTCTCAGCCAGGGCAGGCGGATTGGCGGGTTCCTGGAGGATTGGACCACCCGGGCATAGCCCTTAGCAATTGACCGATCACTAATTGTCATGGATGAGGTGGTGGCCGGATGCGGCGCTCCTCCATCGCGTCAGACGCCCGTGCCATGATCGCGCTCACCTCACAGCAAGGAGCATGGCGGCATGGCCACGGCGATCGTTCGGGACGAGACAGCGACAGGGAAGGCCATCGACCACTGGCCGTTGACCGGGCTGCCGGAGCGCATCTCCGCTCGGGAGCTGGTCCGGCTACGCGTCCGCGAGGAGGTTGCCCGGTTCAACGCCCAGCAGTCCGAGCACTTCCGGGGGTTGGTTCAGCCAACCGACACGGAGGCCACCCTGAACGGCTACCGGGTCACCTCGGGCAGGCGGCTCGACTGGGAGCAGCAGGCGGACGCCGCCTGTAAGGCCTTCGCCCGCAACGGCTTCCTGCTGCTCGTCGGGCACCGCCAGATCGAGGACCTCGACGAGGAGATCGACCTGCTGGCCGACCCGGACGTGGCGTTCGTACGGCTCGTCCCGCTGGTGGGTGGCTGACATGGCCGACTGGGCAGCGCTCCTCCCCGTCTTGACCGATGCGGACCGACGTCGGGTGGAACTCGGTCTCGCCGAGGCGGACGCTCGAATCAGGGCCGTCCTGCACGCCGCCAGCACTTACCACTGGCGGTTCTCGGTGACCAACGTGCCGGAGTGGAGCGCTGTCGAGACGTGGCCCGTCGAGCTGCGCCGTAGCGCCGCCCTGGCCATGCATCTGGAGTCGGCGACGAGTTCGACTCCCACCGCGCTCAATGATGTGGTGCGGAGCCTCGCCGACGGCGACCTGCCCTGGACGCGGGAGGATCTCGTCTGGTGCCTGGAGGTCTGCGCGCGCGGCGAGTCCTACGACAACGGGGCGCACCTGGAGTTGCCAGCCGTGGTCGCCGCGCGCCTGGCGCCGGCCGAGTTGGCCGACCTGGTGCCGGCCCTCGACGCCCTCGTCAGCGAACTGGTCGGTGACCATTTCCTCGCAGCGGAGCCTCGACGACGCGCCGTCCTAATGATCGGCGCGGGCCTCGATCGTGCCACCGGCCGGAGTGTGCCGTCCTGGCTGCTCCACGACGGAGACGGGTTCGGGCCGCTCGCCCGCGCCGAGCTGGGTGTCGTCCTCGCCGCGCCAGGCGTGCCGGAGTTGCTGGCGCACTGCGCCTCGTTGGAGAAGCCGACAGCGCCAGCGAAGTGGCAGCGCCGCGTCGACGACCTCCTCGCCACCGCGCCGGACGGCACCGCGGTCGTGCAATCGATCCTGGAAGCATTCGCCGCCTACAGTCTGCCCCTGCACGACGACACCGACCGCCTCCTGCGCGGCCTGGTCTGGGCGCTGTCGCGCCAGCCGGACGAGCGGGCGACGGACCTGTTGGCGCGGGTCACCGCCACCGCGGCGGCGGCGCCGCGACAGTCGCCGGGCTTCCCCCATGCCCAGAAGACGGCGGTGGCGGCCATTCAGCTGCTCGCGGGACGCGACGGCGAGGCGCCGGTACGCACGCTGGCGAGACTGGCGGTCACGGTCCGGAACAAGGCGGTGCAGAGCCGTGTCCAGACCGCACTGGCCAGCCTCGGGGCGCTGCGCGGATGGTCGCTCAACGAGGTGATGGAACTCGCCGTCGACGACCACGGGCTCACCCCCGACGGTCGACTGTGCACAGCGGTCGGGCCGTACGAGGCGGCGGTCGAGGTGATCGGCGAAAAGGCGCGCCTGACCTTCTCGCGTGACGCCGTCCCGCTCAAGGGCGTTCCGGCCGCGGTGAAGCAGGCGTACGGTGGCGAACTCCGGCAACTGCGTGACCTCGTCAAGAGCGTCGGCGCGACGCTGTCCGGCGAGCGCCAGCGGGTGGAGGGCCTGCTGTCCGAGGAGCGCACCTGGTCGTACTCGGACTGGTCGGCCCGATACCTCGAACACCCGATCACCGCGACCTACGGGCGGCGGTTGGTGTGGGAGACCAGCAGCGACGGCCACCGGTGGACGGCGGGCCTGCCCCGACGCGACAGCGACGGTTGGACGATCGCCGACCGGGAGGGTCGGGCCGCCCCGGGGGATCAGGTCAGGCTCTGGCATCCCGTCCGCGCGACGACGGACGAGGTCCTCGCCTGGCGGGAGCACGTCCTCGCCACCGGTCTGACGCAGCCGTTCAAGCAGGCCTTCCGAGAGGTCTACCTGCTCACGCCCGCCGAGGAGCGGACGCACACCTATTCCAACCGGTTCGCCGCCCACATCCTGCGGTACCGGCAGGCGAACGCGCTCGTCCGCGCCCGGGGCTGGCAGGCCGGATACCTCGGCACCTGGGACGGCGGCTACGAGAGCGAAGCCACCAAGCCCTTCGGCGGTGGTATGTGGCGGGCGTCGTTCCACCACCAACTGGTCGCCAACACTGATGAACGCCGCTACGACGTCGAGTTCTGCTCCACCGACCAGGTCCGCTTCGCCCAACGCGACGGCGCGACCTGGCAACCGACGCCGGTCGTCGACGTGCCACCGCTGGTGTTCAGCGAGGCCATGCGGGACGTGGACCTGTTCGTCGGCGTCACCTCGATCGCCAGTGACCCGCAGTGGGCCGATCGCGGCGACGATCGCTTCCACGCCTACTGGCACAGCACGGCCATCGCGGAGCTGACCCCGTCGGCGCAGGTGCGCAAGGACGCACTGGCTCGGCTGCTGCCCCGCACGAACATCGCCGATCGGGTGCGCCTCTCCGAGCGGTACCTACACGTCCGCGGCACCATCCGCAGTTACCGGATCCACCTCGGGTCCGGCAACATCATGATGGAGCCCGACGACGCCTATCTCTGCATCGTCGCGGCACGCGACCGCACGGGCCGGCTGCACCTGCCCTTCGACGACGACCCCATGTTGTCGACGATCCTGTCCAAGGCGTTCATGCTGGCCGCCGACGACACGATCACCGACACCACGGTGCTCGGGCAGCTCGCCAGATGACCGGGAAGCCCAGTGGTCAGTCCTTCCCCAGGACGTCGAGCTGCGCTCGCAGCGCCGTGGCGATCTCGCCCGCCGCGACGATCTGATCCGGGGTGAGTGCGTCGACGAAGAGCTCCCGGATGGCGCGCAGGTGGGGAAAGGTGGCTCCCCTGAACGCCTCGGCGCCGGCCGTCGTGAGCAGCACCTCCGCACCGCGAGGAACTGTGGCGCACTCCTGGCGGCGGATCAGGCCGCGCCGCTCCATCCGCCCGAGATGGTGGGAGAGCCGGCTCCGCTCCCACCCGATGTGCGAGGCGAGTTCGGACGACCGCATCGCCTGGCCCTCCGCCTCGCTGAGGGCGAGGAGCACGGAGTAGTCCCCGGTCGAGAGCGAGGAGTCGCCCTGTAGTCGGGACTCGAGCCGGGAGCCGAGCGCTGCCGTCGTCTCGATGAAGTCCCGCCAGATTCGCAGCTCGTCGGCGGTCGGGAGCTGGCGTCCGCCCCGCCGGCCGGGTGTGGCCTCCGTCATCTCACTCTCCTGGGAATTGACGTGTCAATCGCCAAGTTAGCATCATTGACACGTCAACCGGTAGGTCCGCTCCCGTGGGTCACCGGCGGATTGCACCGAGGAGGAGACGATGGCAGCTGCAGACTTCGAGCTGGGGCTCAACTCGTTCGGGGAGGTGGCCACCGACGGCGACCGGGTCCTGAGCGACGCCGAGACCGTACGGCTACTCGTGGACGAGGCACGGCTCGCCGAGTCGGCCGGGCTCGACGTGTTCAGCGTCGGTGAGCACTACCGCGAGGGCCACAACGACTCGGCCACACCCGTGCTGCTGGCCGCGGCCGCGACGGCGACCGAGCGAATTCGCCTCGGCACCTCGGTCACCGTGCTCAGCACCAACGACCCGGTACGGCTCTACCACGAGTTCTCCACCCTCGACGCCGTCTCCGACGGCCGCGCCCAGATTGTCCTCGGGCGCGCATCCGCTACCGAGTCGTTTCCGCTGTTCGGTTACGACCTGGCCGACTACGAGCGGTTGTTCGAGGAGAAGCTCGACCTCTTCCTGCGGCTTCAGCAGGACGAACCGGTCACCTGGTCCGGCACGGTACGAACCCCACTGACAGCGCAGCGGCTGCACCCACGGATGCAGCCCGGCGGTATCCCGACCTGGATCGGTGTCGGGGGAAGCCCCAATTCGGTCATCCGCGCCGCCCGGCACGGACTTCCACTGATGCTCGCGATCATCGGCGGGCGCCCCCAGCGCTTCGCCGGCCACGTCGACCTCTACACCAGGGCGCTCGAACAATTCGGGCATACCCTGCAGCCAATCGGGCAGCACTCACTCGGCCTTGTCGCAGACACCGACGAGGAGGCGGTGGAGACGTGGTGGCGATACTGGCAGCCGGTCGTGGCGGCCCTGGCCGCCGAACGCGGCTTCTACAAACCGGACCGCGCGCGCTACGAGGCCGAGATCGACCACGGGGCGCTCTTCGTCGGTTCGCCCGAGACGGTGGCGCAGAAGATCGCCAAGGTCGCTCGCGACCTGCGACTGAGCCGCTTCGACCTGAAGTACGACATCATGCACCTGCCCCGTGAGGCACGCGCGCGCACCATCCAACTGCTGGGCAGTGAGGTCGCGCCGCGGGTCCGGGAGCTGCTGGCTAAGGAGCCCAACCATGTCTGATCTGCTGTTCGGCCTGGACACCTTCGGCGACGTACCGCAGGACGACGCCGGCAAGCTCGTCTCCCACGCGGCGGCGATCCGGCAGGTCGTCGACGAGGCCGTGCTCGCCGACCAACTCGGGGTCGACGTCATCGCCCTCGGCGAGCACCACCGGCCGGAGTACTCGGTCTCCACGCCGGAGACGGTGCTGGCCGGAATCGCCACCCGCACCTCGCGGATCCGGTTGGCCTCCGGTGTGACAGTGCTGAGTTCGGACGACCCGGTACGGGTGTTCCAGCGCTTCGCCACAGTGGACGCGCTGTCGAACGGCCGAGCCGAGGTCATCCTCGGTCGCGGCTCGTTCACCGAGTCGTTCCCGCTCTTCGGCTACGACCTGCGCGACTACGACACGCTGTTCGAGGAGAAGATCGAACTGTTCGTCAAGTTGCTGGACGAGAAGCCGGTCACCTGGAGCGGCACCCTGCGTGCCCCACTGGAGAACGCCGACGTGTTCCCGAAGACCGAATCGGGTCACCTGGACACCTGGGTCGGTGTGGGTGGCTCGCCGCAGTCGGTCGTCCGCACCGCCCAGTACGGGCTGCCACTCATGCTCGCCATCATCGGCGGCGCCCCCGAGCGCTTCGCGCCCTACATCGACCTGTACCGCCGGGCGGCCGATCAGCTCGGTACCACCGCGCATCCGGTCGGCATGCACTCGCCGGGGTTCATCGCCGACACCGACGAGCAGGCCAAGGAGATCTACTGGCCGCACTACCGGATCATGCGAGACCGGATCGGCAAACTGCGGGGTTGGCCCCCGATCCGCCGTCAGGAGTTCGACTCCGAGGTGGAGAACGGCTCCCTCTACATCGGTTCACCGGAGACGGTGGCCCGCCGGATGGCCCGTGCGATCCGCAGCCTCGGCGTCGGCCGGTTCGACCTCATCTACTCGGCCGGAGCGCAGCCGGCCAGCGCCCGGATGCGCGCCGTGGAACTCTACGGCTCGAAGGTGATCCCCATGGTCCGCGAACTGCTGGCCTGATCAGCACTTTCCAAGCGAGAGGACGACATGAACGACATCGACCGGAGCCGGCCGGCGACCCTCGGCATCCTCGGGGCCGGCAAGGTGGGCACGGTGCTCGCCCGGCTCGCCGTCGCCGCCGGCTACCGGGTACGGGTGGCCGGCTCCGGCGACCCGGCGAAGATCGCCCTCACCGTCGAGGTCCTCGCCCCGGGGGCCGAGGCCACCACGGCGGTCGACGCGGCGGCAGACGCCGACGTCGTCATCCTCGCCCTGCCTCTGGGCAAGTACCGCGGCGTTCCCGCCGAGGCGTTGCGCGGCAAGCTGGTCGTCGATGCCATGAACTACTGGTGGGAGATCGACGGCATCCGCGACGACCTCACCAACCCGCGTACCTCGTCGAGCGAGACCGTCCAGGCGTTCCTGTCCGGCTCACGCGTCGTGAAGGCGTTCAACCACATGGGCTATCACGACCTGGAGGACGAGGCCCGGCCGGCGGGGGCGACCGGCCGCAAGGCCATCGCGATCGCCGGCGACGACGACGCCGACCTCACCGAGGTCGCGGGCCTGGTGGACGCGCTCGGCTTCGATCCGGTCGTCGCCGGCCCGTTGGCCGAGGGGGTACGACTCGAACCGGGCAGCGAGTTGTTCGGCGCCAACGTGAGCGCCGACGAGGTACGCGCCATGCTCGACCGCTTCCCCGACTCGGAGCGGGGACGGATCATCACCGCCGCCCGAGCCTCGACCTCGCCCGACGCGGCCTAGGCGTCGAACGCCGCCCGCGGTTCGAGGTGCTGGCCCACGGCGTACTGCTCGTCGAAGTCGCCCGGGCCCAGCGCCTCGGTCGCGGCGGCGCGCATCCTGGCGAGGTCCGCCGCGTCGTCCGGGTCCGGCACCTGGCCGAGTGCCGCGAACGCGGCATCGGCGACACCGATCATCCTGGCCGCGCGGGAGTGGTCCCCCTCGGCGGTCGCGAGCGCGGCGCCAGCGACGCAGACGTACGGCACGAAGTCGGCCCAGCCGTTGTGGAACACCCGCTCGCGGTTCTCGGCGAACAGCGTCCGGGCCACGTCCAGGTTGCCCAGCCCCAACTCGCAGAACGCGAGGTTGTGGAATTCGGAGTTGACCGTCTTGGGTTGGCCGAGCACCTCGTTGAGCGCGATGCTCTCGCGGTACAGGTCCCGAGCGCGGAGCAGGTCACCGGACATCCTCGCCACGCCGGCCAGCACGTGCCTCGGTCGTTCCTCCAGGGCCCGGTCGCCGGAGCGCAGCGCCACCGCGAGAGCTTCCCGGGCCCGTGCCTCTCCCCCCGGCAGGTCACCGCCACGAATGGCGACCCGGGCGAGGCTGTACCGGGCCTCCACCTCGCCCGCCAGGTCACCGGCGGCCTGGGCCCGCTCGATCTCGGCCTCGCTCATCCGCACCACGGCGTCGGTCTCGCCTCGGCGAAACGCCGAGCGCACGCTCTCACTGAAGGTCATGGCCTTCTCCCCCATCACTGACACCGGTCGACATCGTCCGTCACCGCGCGTGGAACATGGTCCAGGTCTCCACGAGCGTGAAGCCCATCGACTCGTAGAGTGGCCGACCCATCACGCTGGTGTGCAGGTAGGCGGCGTCCGCGCCGGCCGCGATGCCGTCCCGCAGAACCGTCTCGGTGATCACCCGGCCCAGGCCACGACCCCGGGCGGACGGAACGACGGCGATGTTGAACACGCCGACAACCCCGGAGGTCCGCATCCCGAGTCCGGTGCCGACGGGCCGGCCGGACTCCTCGGCCAGGTAGCCGGTGATGGGGTCGGCGTCGAGCACCGCACCACCCATCAGCGATCCGAAGAGGCCCTCGGGAACCTCGAAGCTCCGGGTGAGGGCGTCGGTGTAGAGGTCGTTCTCGGCGGCGCCGACCTGACGCACCGAGGGGCGCTCTGTCGAGCCGGCACGGAAGGTGAGGTCGTCCGCCGCGCAGGCCAGCAGGGGCAGCTCGGCGCGTTCGAGGAGGCCGTGCCGGGCCGCGAGGTCAGCGACCTGGTCGTCCGCCTCGCCCCGAACGATGATCGACCAGTGCGCGGCCTGCCCGCCGACCTCGGTCGCCATCTCGTCGAGCGACCCGAGGTCGGGCTCGGTGGACCTGTCGTAGGCCGCGTTGAGCGTCGCGACGCCGGCCTGCGTCACCCCCGCGCGGGCGGTGCCCCGCTCGGCGTACCCGCCCTTCGGAGTCACAGTGCACAGCGTCTCGAAGGCGTCGAAGTACGCCGCCGCCATCCGATCGGCGGTGATGTTCATGACGGGACTCCCTAGACCGGTCGTTCTGCTTCGGTCGACAACCTAGCCACCGATCACGCTGACCAGCAAATCACGGGTACGACGACCGCCACCTGCTGTCCGGCTTCGAACCGATCAGGAATCGAGAAGCCCGACAGAGCCCGAGCGGCCTAGCCTTTCCCCAGGTGAACGGCAGCACGCCGACCTGGACGACGAGAGGGAGCCCGAGAATGTCCGCGAAGACCACGAAGGTGTCCGACGGCTTCAGCCCCGAGGAGCGGGCCGCGATGAAGGAGCGCGCCGACGAGCTGCGCGCCGAGGGCAAGAAGGGCGCCAAGAAGGCGGACGGGCTGCAAGCGGTCCTCGACCGGATCGCGCAGATGGAGCCGGAGGACCGCGCGCTCGCCGAGCGGGTGCACGTGACGGTGACCGCCGCCGCCCCGGGCCTGACGCCGAAGACCTGGTACGGGATGCCCGCCTACGCGAACGAGGACGGCAAGATCGTCGTCTTCTTCCAGGACTCCGGCAAGTTCAACTACCGGTACTCGACGCTGGGCTTCCAGGACCCGGCCAACCTCGACGACGGGGACCTCTGGCCGGTGGCGTACGCGTTGCAGCAGTGGGGCCCGGCCGTGGAGAAGAAGATCACCGAGCTGGTGCAGACGGCGGTCTCCTGACCGACGCCCGCCCCCTCGCTGACTCGCTCACGGTGCGATGATCGAGGGCCGGAGCCGACGGAGACAGGTGGTGCGGACGATGCGGTATGGGCCGCCGGCGGTACGACGAGTCCCCCGATGACCGGCCGGGCCGGTGAGGTGTTCGACACCGGTCGGACAGTGTCCGACATCGAGTCGTTGCTCGCCGCGGACCTGCCCACGGGCGGCGTGCCGGTCAGCGAGGGGGACCCGGTCACCGGTGAGTGGACGGGCACCCGAGGCGAGGGCTTTCGGATCGTCCCGCTCTGGGAGAGCGAAGCCCTGACGGGTGTGTACGGTCCCGAATG
The DNA here is from genome assembly GCF_900091575.1 of Micromonospora saelicesensis. Taxonomy (GTDB): domain Bacteria; phylum Actinomycetota; class Actinomycetes; order Mycobacteriales; family Micromonosporaceae; genus Micromonospora; species Micromonospora saelicesensis. Next base: position 532,509 of record NZ_FMCR01000003.1, on the reverse strand, counting down.
GAACGAGGCCGAGGATGCCGCCGAGGCGAACCTTGCCCTGGTCGTAGCGGAGTTGGACCAGAGGTGGGGCGCGCACCGCAAGGTCTCCATGCGGGTGCCGCTGTTTCGGGATCAGGCCGGTGAACCCATGCCGGCGCTGTTCCAGTCGCTCTGCGACCTGGACTGTTACGGCGACCTGGCGGTCTGGGGGCCGACGGTGACCGGGGGTCGGTGGATCGCGGTCTCGGTCAACCAGTGTGACGGCGACGCTCCGATGATCATGACGGCGGTTGTCAGTCAGCTACCGATCATCGAACTGTCGGACTGACCCGCTCGGCGCCCACGCCCCGGTACGGGCAGTCATCGACGTTGCCCACAGCTCCTATGGTTCGTGCATGTCGATCACAGACCAAGCGCTGGTTGTCGAGGCGGCCGAAGCTGGAGCCGCAGTTGTCCGCTCCCGGTACGGCTCAGCACTGACGCGCATCATGAAGACCGGCGGTGACTTCGCCACCGCCGCCGACGTCGAGGCCGAGCAGGCCATCCTCGACGTCCTGCGCGCGGCGCGTCCGGACGACGCCGTGGTGGCCGAGGAGAGCGGGCGCACGGGTACGGGCGACAACGGACGCACCTGGCTGGTCGACCCGCTGTGCGGCACGTTGAACTTTGCCGCGCGGACCATGCTGGCCTCGGTCAACGTCGCCCTGCGCACCGGGCCGGACGTCACCGTGGCAGCCTCGGCGGACCCGTTCGCCGATGAGGTGTTCTGGACCGACGGCACCGCCGCGTACGTCCGGGGTGCGGGGACGGACGAGCGACTGTTCCCGTCGGCCGAGTCGACGCTGGTCGACCTCAACCTCGACCCGCCCTTCCCCAACCGGGACGTCTTCCTGGCCGCCCGCATGCTCGCCGACGAGGGCTTCCAGGAACAGTTCCGGCCGCGGGTGGTCTCCACCAGCCTCGCCGTGGCCTGGGTGGCCGCCGGTCGCCGCGCCGCCTACGTGACGGACCGCCACGACCTGGGCAACAGCGTCCACTTCGCGGCCGGAATCGCGCTCTGCCAGGCGGCCGGCTGCGTGGTCACCGGGCTCGACGGCCAGCCGCTGCACGCCGGTGGGGACGGTCTCGTCGCGGCAGCGGACGAGCGGACGCACGCCGCCCTGCTGACGCTCATCCGGAAACAGGCCTCGCGATCGACTCGACCTTGACATGAAGCGCGGTTGAGGTTCTAGCGTCCCTAGATGATCACGTCAGGGCCGCCGCGCCCGGACGTACGTCAGCTGAACGACCACCGTCGAAGGGATTCCGATGTTCCTGTCCCGCCTTCTCCGCCCGCGTACCGTCGCGAGCGCGCACTGCGACCTCCCCTGCGGCGTCTACGACCCGGCGCAGGCTCGCATCGAGGCCGAGTCGATCAAGGCGATCTCCGAGAAGTACCAGGCCAGCGACGACCCGGAGTTTCGCACCCGCGCGCTGCTCATCAAGGAGCAGCGAGCCGAGCTGGTGAAGCACCACCTCTGGGTCCTGTGGACCGACTACTTCAAGCAGCCGCACTTCGAGAAGTACCCCCAGCTGCACGGCCTCTTCAACGAGGCGACCAAGCTGGCAGGTGCCGGCGGCGCGAAGGGCGCCGCGGACCCGGCGGTCGCCGAGCAGCTCCTCGGCAAGATCGAGGAGATCTCGAAGATCTTCTGGGAGACCAAGCAGGGCTGATCAGCCGGCACCGGGTGGCACCGGCCACCCGGTTCGGCGTACCGCGTTCGGGAGGAACCGCATGACGTCGCGCACCGACCTCGTCGAAGAGTTGATGGGCCGTTTTCCACACGTGCCTCGGGAGGCGGTCCTCAAGGAGGACCTGCTGCGGGGCGGGCTCGCCTTCGACGACGCGGCACTGACCGACAACGAGCACGGCGACGTCAAGCCGAAGTCGTACTTCATCTTCTCCTTCGATCACCGGACGCTGCCGGAGTTGGGGACGGCGGCGCTGCGCCGGCCACCGGAGGAGATCGTGCTCACCGGGGGTCCGTACGAGCTGCGTCGTACCGTCGTTTCGGTCCGCATCAACCCCAGCTCGCCGTACCGCGTCGGCACCGACAGCGACGGTCGACTGCGCCTGTTCCTGGACGGGCGGCCGATCGCCGATGTCGGGCTGCCCCCCATGCCGGCGTACTACCGCCACACGCTCGCCAACGGCAAGTCGGTGATGGAGGTCGCACCGACGATCCAGTGGGGCTACCTCATCTACCTCACCGCGTTCCGGGTCTGCCAGTACTTCGGCGCAAAGGAGGAGTGCCAGTACTGCGACATCAACCACAACTGGCGGCAGCACAAGCAGGCCGGCCGGCCCTACACCGGGGTCAAGCCCGTCGACGAGGTCCTCGAAGCCCTGGAGATCATCAACCGGCACGACGTCGACCGCGCGTCGCAGGCGTACACGCTCACCGGTGGCAGCATCACCTCACAGGTCAACGGGCTGGCCGAGGCCGACTTCTACGGCCAGTACGCGCAGGCGATCGAGGAGCGGTTTCCCGGACGGTGGATCGGCAAGGTCGTGGCCCAGGCGCTGCCCCGAGCCGATGTGCAGCGGTTCCACGACTACGGAATCCGCATCTACCACCCCAACTACGAGGTGTGGGACAAGCGGCTGTTCGAGTTGTACTGCCCGGGCAAGGAGCGGTACGTCGGCCGGGAGGAGTGGCACCGGCGCATCCTCGACTCCGCCGAGATTTTCGGCCCGCGCAACGTGATCCCGAACTTCGTGGCGGGCGTCGAGATGGCCGCCCCGCACGGCTTCACGAGCGTCGACGAGGCGATCGCCTCCACCACCGAGGGGCTTGACTACTTCATGTCCCGGGGGATCACGCCCCGGTTCACCACCTGGTGCCCGGAGCCCACCACACCGCTGGGCCGGACGAACCCGCAGGGCGCGCCGCTCGAATACCACGTCCGCCTGCTGGAGGCCTACCGGGCGACCATGGACGCCCACGGCCTGTCCAGCCCGCCCGGGTACGGCCCCGCCGGCCCCGGGCGAGCGGTCTTCTCGGTCAGCTCCTTCATGGACACCCTGCCGTCCACGGATTCGTGACGGACGCGCTCGGCTGACCCGCCCAGGTGGATCCGCCGAGGAGCGGTATACCTCAGAGGTATAAATATGCCTCTGAGGTATACCGCTCAGAACCGCATCCGCCCCGACGAAGGTTCCGACGGCGATCGGCCGAGCGACACTCGTCTAGCTGGCGTACGTCTCGAACTCGCCGACCCGTGGCGTACCGCTGGAGCTGTTGATCTTGAAGTTGATCTTGCTCATCGCGGCGGCCGGGAAGGTGATCGAACCGGCCCCGCTACCGGAAGCCAGGACGGCTCCGTTGTCGTTGTTGATCAGCTGCCAGGACCCGATGGAGCCCTGGGTGCCGGACGGCTCGCGGATCACCACCCGGGACACCTGGGTCGCCGAGCCCCACTTGATCGAGATCGTGCCGGTCGACCCGGCCGGCGACCAGTAGGTGCTCAGGCTGCCGTCGCGCACGTTGCCGTAGCTGGTCCCGCTGGCCTTGCTGGAGCCGTCAGCACCGGCGCCCAGGCTGAGGTTGGTCCCACCCGTGGGCGGGGGCGTGGTGGGCGGGGGCGTCGTGGGCGGAGGCGTGGTCGGCGGCGGGGTGGTGGGCGGCGGTGTCTGCGGCGAGCAACTGCCGTTGGACACCTTCAGGCCCGTGTTGGCGCCGACCGTCTGACGGACGATGTCCGGCACGCAGCTCGCCCCGTCGAGGCTGTACGGGTACGGGATGCTGACCGTGGTGTTGGAGGTCGGGTTGGGGCCGGCGGGGTAGTTCTCGCTGCCGGCGCTGGACCAGGTCACGTTGTCGAAGACGTTGCCGGCGACCTGCCAGTAGCCGCGCTCGTTGGTGTAGAAGGTGCCCAGGACATCCTTGGAGTCGCGGAAGTAGTTGTTCTCCACTTTGGCCCTGGCTCCCGCCCGGGAGTTGATCCCGGATTCATGCAGGCTCACGTAGTGGTTGTTGTAGATGTGGGCGACCCCGCCGCGCAGCAACGGTGTGCGGGAGTCGATGTTCTCGTAGAGGTTGTGGTGGTACGTGATGAAGCCGTTCGACAGGTCGCTCTCGCTGGACCCGACGAGACCGCCACGACCGGAGTTGCGCAGGATGCTGTAGGACAACGTCACGTACTGGGTGTTGTCCTTCATGTCGAAGAGGCCGTCGTACCCCTCGGACTCCCCGCCCGAGGCTTCCAGGGTGACGTGGTCGACCCAGACGTTGCGGACCGTGCTCTCCATGCCGATGGCATCCCCACCGTTGGAGGTGGGCGAGCCCGACTTCTTGACGTTCCGCACCGTCACGTTCTGGATGATGATGTTGCTGGAGTCGCGGATGTGGATGCCGAGCTGGTCGAAGACGGCGCCGCTGCCGACCCCGATGATGGTGACGTTGCTGATCTGCTTGAGCTCGATCACGCCCGCTGCGGTGTTGCAGCTCGACCCGGACACCTTGCTGGTGTTGCCGTGGTTGATGGTCCCGGTCACCTCGATGGTGATCGGGGTGCTGCTGCTGGTCCGACCGCACAGTGCCGCGTGGATCGCCGTGCCCGTGCTGGCCCGCACCGTCTGCCCGCCCGCACCGCCGGTGGTCCCGCCGTTCTGGGTGGCGTAGCCGGTGGCGTTACCGACCGCCGCCGATGCCTGCGGGGCCGGCAGCACCACCCCGGCCGCGATCACCACGGCCGCCGCAGCCGCTCCGGCCAATACCGCCTGACGTCGCAACACGACTGGTCGTCTCATGTCGCCTCACCTTCTCATTCGTCTCGTTCCAGGCTTCGCCCCGACGGACATCGCGACCGCACCTGCCGACGAACATCATTCAAATTGGCGACAGTCAATCGCGAGGATTTCATCGAGGTCTCTCGCGCCCTGGTAGAAGCAGGGACGTGTCGTGCGAACGGGGTGTGCCCGGTAACGCCGCTCGCCCGACCGTCAAATGAAACATCGATGCAACGCAATCGTAGGAAAGCGGTTTCCCTGAAGGCAATAGCTGACGCTTGCAGGTTTGTTGCAGTGCTCGCGAGAGAGATCGGGCGCGCGGGCCAGCGTGGTCCGGGCCGTCGGTGGCACGGGCTCCCGGCTTGTTGCGCGCTCGGTATTGACACCGCCGGGCCCGCCATCGATGCTCTGCTAAATCAGTTTAGCGACCGGCTCGCCTCCGACCCGTCCCACTCCCGGTCCCGGGCGGGATCGCTGACTGAGCGCACCACCCCCGAGAAAGGACCCGCATGAGACTGCGAAAAGGACTGATCCCGCTCGCTGCCACCCTCGTCCTGGCCGGCGCCTCCGGCACGGCGTACGGCAGCGCGAGCGGCAGCCGGGGCGCCACGGACGGAATCCGCAGCATCACCCCGATCACCACCGTCTACACGTACGGCCAGAAGGTCTCGGCGGTGGCGATCGAGTACGGGGCCACGGTCAACCCCCGCACCCTCGACACCGCCACGTTCTCGGTGACCGACACCATCTACAACTTCCGCTTCAACCCCATCGAGGACCTGCCGAAGCTCGCCGACCGGACCGTCACCCACACCTACACCAACGGGACGCCGGGCACCCGCGCCGACCACCGATCGGCGCCGGGCAGGTACGTCATCGTCGAACTCGACCCCGCCGACACCGGCGGCTCGACGGTCATCGTCTCCAAGTGCCCGACCTTCCTCTGCACCGTGAAGGTCAATCCCGAGCTGCCGACCCGGGTCGTGCAGCGCAAGGACGTGCACGGCCAGCCCGGCCGCGGGGCCGGCAAGGGGCCGGTGCTCGCCCGGGCCACCCCGCGCGACTCCCGACCGGTCACCGAGAAGCCTGTCAACCAACTGGTCGACGAGTTCACCTACGGCTCGTTCCTGAGTGGCGGAATGGTGCTGCCGTACCACTACCACCTGCCGAAGAACTACCAGCCGGGCCGCAAGTACCCACTGATGGTCGTCCTGCCCGGTCACGGGATGGGCTGGGACGGTGACAACCTCGGCGTCCAACTCGCCGCCGACATCCCGGCGACCGCGTGGCTCCAACCGCGGTGGACCGGCACCGCCGAGGACGTCATCGTCCTGGCGCCCCAGCACCAGCGGGTCGGTGGGGCTGCCGAGGCGGACCTGCTGGTCAAGCTGCTCGACCAGTTCGTCGGCCAGTTCGCGGTGGACACCCGTCGGGTGTACGCGACCACGGTGTCGTACGGTTCCCAACTGCTCTGGGAGGCGTTCGCCAAGCGTCCGGACCTGTTCGCCGGCGGGTTGGTGACCGGTGGTTTCCCGGTCAACGCCACCCAGGCGACCGCCATCGCGGCGGCCGAGGTGCCGGTGTGGATCACCCACGGCGAGCACGACCACCTGCTCAACGTCTCGGGCGCGCGTAACTCCACGGCCGTGCTGCGGCAGGCGTACGCCGCCCGGGGTAAGACGCCGGAGCAGGCCGCCGACCTGGTGCGCTACACCGAGTACGCCGACGCCGCGTTCTCGTTGCCGGACTACCACGCGGCGTTCGGGCCGACCTACGAGGACGCCAGCATCCTGCGCTGGCTGCTGGGCCGGTCCAAGCCCTGAGGCCGCGGACCGGGCGGCGCCTCGCCGCGATCCGGCAGCGTGATTCCCTCGCGCCGACGGGTCACCGGCGGGCGTCGCCCGCGTCGGGCTCGGCAGCAGCGGGCGCGCCCCCGACGAGCACGGACTCCTGACCCTCCTGCCGGCCCTCCTGCCTCGCACGGGCCAGCAGCCCGGCCAGCCGACGCCGCCGGTGCCGGGCCGCCGCTCGCAGCCCCACGAGCAGGCCGGCAAGCAGACCCAACAGTGCGAGCTGAGCCCACGGGACGACCCAGGTGGTGACGGTGGCCGAGGCCGGTCGGAGGTCGGCCCCGGCCTGGCCGTCGCCGAGCAGCGTCGGCGAGGTGCTGACTGTCGTGCGGAGGCGGACCATGGCCCAGACGCCGTCGGCCCGGGTCTCCACCGTCCGAACGCCGCCGGGCAGCAACTCCTCGACGGCACTGGTGGCCTCGTGGCTGCTCCGGCCCAGGAGGTCGGACATCGCCACCCGACTCGTTCCGCCGACCCAGACGTTGCCGTCGTTCTCGACGGTGTAGCGGACCCGTACCGTGCCACCGGCGAAGGGGTTCCACGACGGGGAGTACGTCGCGCGGAGGCCCCGGACGGCCAGGGCGGCCTGCGCGGAGCCGTTCACCCGCAGCATCACCCGGAAGCCGACACGGCTCTCGACGTTGACAGTGCCGCCGGTGCTGGTGACGGTCGCGGCGATGCCGGCCGGGTGGTCACCCGGCGTGGCGCCCGGGGGCACCGTGATCGTGAACGGCACCACCCGTGTCTCGTTGGGGCCGACGGTGACCTTCTCCTGCACGTCGATCCAGGTGCCGCCGTCGACCGAGGGACGGTCGGACGACAGCATGTTGAAGCGGCCCTTGTCGGTGAGGTAGCCGTCGGCGGCCTTCAGGGAGAAGGCGACGGCGGTACGGCTGAAGTTCCGTACCGCCAGGTGCTCGGTCACGGCCTGCCCCGGGTCGAGGCTGGCGTTGATCCATCGGCGTTGGTCCGGCCCGGTCGCGGTGGCCGGTTGGACCGTCCACGTCAGGGCCTTCGGGTCCGGTTCCGCCGCCGCCGCGGTCGGCGCGGCCGCAACCGCGAGGGACGCGACGGCGAGGACGACGAGCGCCCGGTGCAGCGGGGTGACGGTCATGAATCGGCCCTTCGGCACGGGGCTGGGCGGGGGCCCGGTCCGGGACCCCCGCCCAGGCCACTACTCGAACAGTGAGAGCGTGAGCGTGGAGCTGTACGCGCCGGCGGCGACCTCCGCGGGGGTCCGCAGGTACAGGTCGGCATTGACCGAGTACGAGTCGCTGGCGACGGCCTCGGAGTCGAAGGCCGAGACCAACAGCTCCTGGTCGACGAGGCCGACATTGTTGCCCGGCTGGGTCGGCTCGTCCAGGCTGGTCACCACCTCCTCGCCCTCGGTGACCAGGCCGGTCTCCCCGCCGTCGAGCAGGCGGGGCTTCCAGCCGAAGTGGTCGGCGGTGATCGGCGCCTGGCCGGCGGCGCCGGCGAAGTCGGTCGCGCTGCCGAGCACCGCCCAGTTGGCGCCGTCGGGCACCTCGTCGGCGACGCGGGTGTCGGTGACCGTCACCGTCGGCAGCGTGCCGACGAACTGGCGTACCAGCAGCGTCGAGCCGTCCTCGGACAGCGCGACGGCGTCGCCGGCGATCGACAGGGCGAGCACGCCCGGTTCCCTGATCTCGTCGATGTCGACAGTGACCCGCACGCTGGCGTCGTCACCGGGCTCGGCCAGTGCGGGCGACGGCAGCACCGCCGCTCCGGTCAGCACGGCGCCGACGACGCCGGCCGCGAGTGTCTGCCGCCGTTTGTATGTGTTCATGTGATCTCCGTTCTCCGCTATGAGGGGTTATCCGCCGCAGGTGCCGGCGGGGTGTTGCACGGTGCGGACGGTCGTCACGTCGTGTCCGCCGATCGCCCCGGTCACCCGGACCGTCGCCGAACCCGCCGGCACCGACTCGGCGCGGGTGTTGAAGGACTGGTAGGCGTTCGCGCCCGGCGCGACGGCCGTGAACGAGCGCTCGCCGTACGGCGTCTCGAGGGTGATGCCCACCGGCGCGTCGTGGTCGTTGCGCGCCTGCACCGCCACGTACGCCTTGCCGCCCACGCACCGCGTGGACGCGCTGAGCGTGACGGGCAGGTCGAGGCTGTCCGCCGCGAAGGCCCAGTTGTCGATCTCGAAGAGGTCGACGCCGGCCGGGTCGGTGTAGGTGAAGTAGACGTCGTGCACGCCGCTGACGCCGTCAAGTTCGGCGGTCACCTCGGCCCACTGTCCGACCGGCGTGTCCACGGCGACAGTGCCGACGACGGGACCGTTGACGTCGTCCAGCCGGACCTGGATCTGCCCTCCGGCGGCGAGCGCACGCACCCGCGCCGTCAGGCTCTGCGCGCCGTTGTCCCCGAAGTTCACCGAGGACAGCGCCGTCCAGTCCCCGTTGTCGATGTCGCGGACCACGAGGTTGGGTGCCGCGCCACCGAACTGGGCCGAGCTGCCGTCGACCTTCGTGGTCGCGACGCCCTTGCTCCAGCCGAAGGTCTCGGCCTCGAAGACGCGGTACGGGTCGAAGTCGCGGACCTGGTCCACGCCGGCGTAGGTGCCGACGACCTGCTGGATGGTGCCGTCCGGGTTGAAGGTCAGTTCCTGGATGTGCGGGCTGCGGTACCCCTGCGTGGTGTTGCCGTTGATGCGCTTGTTCAGCGTCGGGGCGTGGTACGTGAAGTAGTACTTACCCCCGAACTCGAACACCGACTGGTGGTTGTTGCCACCGGTGCCGGCCCCGAAGAACTGCGACTGGTTCGGGAAGAGCACACCGGCGTAGGTCTCCTTCGGCCACGACATCGGCCCGTCGGAGATCATGTAGCCGATCTGGCCACCCCCTGGGTAACCGGGGAGCGGCTGCTGGCTGCCACCGAAGTCGTTCCCGCCGAAGTGCGAGGAGTACGAGAAGTAGTACTTACCCTGGCGCTTGAAGACGTGGCCCGCCTCGAAGGCGACCGGGGCGTCGACCACCGCGGCCGTTCCCTCGGTGGAGACCATGTCGTCGCCGAGTTCGATCGACCGGATGTTCTTCGGGTTGTTGAAGCGCTCGGCCGGCGGCATGCTCGTCGACGCGGGACCACCACCGAAGTAGAGGTACGGCTGGCCGTCGTCGTCGACGAACGGGGCCGGGTCGAACTTCCACGCGACGGCCTCGGCGCCGGGGGTACGGCCGTCGATCAGCGTGCTCGTGCGCTCGCTGGTCCACGGGCCGAGCGGCGACGCACCCGTGATCACGTTGCTGGAGCCACCGCCGTTGGCGTAGTAGAGGAAGAACTTCTCCACTCCGTTCACCACCTTCTTGGTGATGCCAGGAGCCCACGAGTTGGCGGTGAACGGGGCCACCCCGTTGGGGCCGGCGACCTGGATCTCACCGTGGTCCGTCCAGTTCACGAGGTCCTCCGAGGAGATCACCGTGATCTGGTTGATGTCGCCGTAGTTGATCCCCGGCGAGACGCCAGTGGTCGGGTTCGGGGCGTAACCCTGGGTGTCGTTGGTCATGTACATGTAGACCCGGCCGTCGTGCACGAGGCCGAAACCGTCAGCCCCGAACTTGTGCCCGATCAACGGGTTGTGCTCCCCGGGCAGCTTGCCGACCACCTCGATGGTCTTCGACGCGGGCGCGGGTGGCGCGGCGCCGACCACTGACACGTCGTCGAGCTTGAAGTCCATCAGGTGCAGAGCCGGGTCGGTGGACGGTGTGCTCGTCCAGGGGGTCTCGAAGAACAGGCGCGCCGTCGACACGCTCTGCGCCGTCGGGATCGTGAACGTTCCGTTGAACTGCGCCCACTGGCCCTTCGTCGCCGTCACGCTGACGAGGTTGGTGTAGGTGGCACCGCCGTAGTGCATGGTGGCGAAGAACTGCTTCGTCGCCGGTCCGCTCTCGTTCTCGTACTTGATGCGGGCCGTGAGGGTGTAGGCCTGGCCGGCCTGCACCTTGCCGCTGAGGTCCTGCATCGGGCCGGACCCGGTGGTCGTCCGGCTGGTGACGAGCGCCGCGTTCGCGCCGGCGTAGGCGTCCGACGTGGCCGACAACTGGGCGCCGTCGGAGGCGTTTCCGTTGTTGACGAACCAGTTGGTCAGGCCGTCCTCGAACCCGCCGTTGACGACGAGGTTCGTGTCGGCGGCCTGGACCGGCGCCGCCGGGGCGACGAACCCCGTGGCCAGCATCAGGCCGACTGTCGCGAGCGCTGCGACCCGTCCTCGGGTCGCCCGTCGCATTCGTTGTTCCACGAGACATCCTCCTTCATCTCTGACGTGCGGTCATCGGTGTACGGGGGATCGGTGGGTGCGCTTCCGTGGGTGGTCCGGACATCAGGGTCGACTGCCGCCACCGGTCCGGCCGTGGCCGGCGGCACGGGACAGGTCCGCTGTTCCGTGCCGCCGGGCCGGTCGCCGGTGGTGCTGGTCGGCGGGCCGAGGGCTCGTGGTGGGGCTATCCGCCGCAGGCGTTGGCGGGGTGCTGGGCGGCGTGGACGGTGGTCACGTCCCGGCCGGCGACCGCCCCGGTGGCCCGGACCGTCGCCGAGCCGGCCGCCACCGACGACGCGCGGGTGTTGAACGACTGGTAGACGTTCGCCCCCGGCGCGACGGCGGCGAACGACCGGTTCCCGTACGGGGTGTCGACGGCGATCTCGACGGGCTCGTCCGAGTCGTTGCGCACCTGCACCGCCAGGTACGCCTTGCCGCTCAGGCAGCGCACCTGGGCGGTGGCCGTCACGGGCAGCGCCGCCAGTACTCCGAGTCGGGCCAAGTGGTAGCTGAGTGCCCGCTCCGGTGCGTCGATCTGGTTCTGTGTGCCGAGCTGGCCGGCCCGTGCCGACGTCGCCGCCGCGAGCGCGGACCGCGTCGCGGCCCAGGCGTCGGCCGGGTAGTACCGCGGGTCGAGTGTCTGCGCGTGGGCGATGGCCGCGTCGAGGGCGGTGGTGTCCAGTGGCCGGGCCTGCGCGGTCAGCACGTCGCTGAGCAGGTAGTCGTCGAAGTCGACGTGGCCGCCGGTCTCCTGGGTCGCGTAGTTGAACAGGCCCACCCGGTGACCCATGAAGTGGGCGAGGCTGCCGTCGAGCGCCTGCGGGCCCACGCGGTTGCCCAGCCGGGTCCACTGGACCCCGTCCAGGCTGTAGTAGAACGTCGTCCACAGCTGGCCGACCGGCGCGGAGAAGTCGAGGTCCGCCTTCACGTGCACCTCGGTCGCGTCGCCCAGCGACACCGTCGTGCCGGAGACGAAGCTCTCCAGCGTCGACTGGTCGAGGTCGACAGCGAACGGCTGCGACCGGTTCACCACGCCGAGGGTGTTGACGTCACCGACGCGCTTGACCGCCACGTACGAGAATCCGCGGTTGTAGGCGGCCAGGCCCGCGACGTCGCCGTTCTTCATCCCGGAGATGTCCATCCGGGTCTGGACCGACTGTCGTGGCCCGAACGTCCGCTGCGAGAGGGTGTTGCGTGCCTCCTCGAACCACGCCAGCTCGGCCCGGTTGGACAGCTTCGTGTAGACGTACTGGCCGGTGACCACAGTGCCGGCCGTCAACCGCAGCCAGCCGTCGCGGTCGGTCAGTGACCAGTACCGGTTGTCCGGGGCGTGGTTCCACTCCCACGCCAGGTCCAGCCGTGAGCCGTTGGGGGCGATCTCCGCCGGATCGAGCGGGGCGGGGACCGTCCACTGCTCGTCCTGGTACGCCTTGTGCGGCGCGTCGTTGGCGAAGTCGTCCGAGGCGACGATGCTCTTCTGCCGCTCGAACAGTTCCTCGGCCGGGCTGAGCCGGATCGGCTTGTCGAACAGGCCGTTGACCGGCACCACCCCGTTGGTGCCGAAGGTCGGCCACCCGTTCTGCCAGGTGGCGGGGATGAGCGCCGGGATCCGGCCGATCGGGAACGTGTCCCGGAAGAACATGCCGTGCCAGTCGGTCCCGCCGCCCGCGCGGCTGATCGGCACCAGGCTGCCCTGCGCGAAGCCGTTGGAGTTGAGCACTCCGCGCGCCTCGTAGGTGTTGACCCCGCCGGCCGAGGTGTAGCGCCCGAGCAGGTCCTTCGACCGGAACATCACCACCTGGCGCCCCTGCCCGGACGGCCAGGTGATGATGACGGCGTAGTACCAGCCGTCGATGTGGTAGACCTGCGCGCCCTCGAACAGGCCGCCGATGAACGGCTGCCCGGCGTAGTTGTTGGCGGTGAAGATGTTCGGGTAGTCCTGCGCGATGGCGGTCAGGTCGGCGTTGAGGCGTACGGCGCTGGTGCCGCCGGAGCCGTAGAAGATGTACGGCGTGCCGTCGACGTCGAAGAAGAGCGACGGGTCGTGCAGGCCACGGCCGAGGGCGGTGCGCTGCCACGGGCCGTTCTCGATGTCGTCGGTGCGGTAGAGGTACGCGCCGCCGAGGTTGTTGGTGTTGAAGACGGCGTAGAACGTGCCGTCGTGGTAGCGCAGCGACGACGCCCACTGGCCCTGGCCGTACGAGTTCTGGCCGTTGCGCAGTGAGAAGGAGTCGCCGATGCTCGCCCGGTCGAAGACGTAGTTGACGATCTCCCAGTTGACGAGGTCGTACGACTTCATGATCGGCGCACCCGGGCTCAGGTGCATTGTCGTGCTGATCATGTAGTAGAGGTCGCGGCCCTCGTCGTTCTCGGCGGCTGGCACCCGCTCGACGCTGATGTCCGGCACGTCGGCGTTGAGCAGCGGCACCGAGTAGGTGCCGGCGCCGGTGTCGGTCGAGGTGTACGACGATCGAGGCGACCATCCGTCGCCGTCGTGCGCGCCAGCGGGTGTGGCAACCAGGCTCGCGCCGACGAAAACGGCCGCCGATGCGAGCGCACACAGTGAACGGAGGCGATCCGGGCGCACTGTGGAGGCCAGTCGGGTCAACGTGGTGGTGGTGTGGCGAGCGGCGGCGTTCAGGCTGTTCACAGCGGATGCGCGGGCGATGTTCAGGACACGCGAGCGGACCGACACGACCAAGGCGAGCTCCAAACGCGAGAGCGGCGTGAAGGCCATGGTGTTATCGCTAACAACCCCTGTCAAGACTATCGATGAAACGTGCCCGAAGTATCCCCGTAACACCGTCCACCAACCACAGTGGACGGACGGTTCCCAGCTCCAACCCCGGTGATCATGAAGTTATTGCCCTGACACGCCGTCATTGGCGGCAATAACTTCATGATCACCGAGAGCACGCCGGGGCCCTGGGGGCCGTTAGGCGTTCAGGCAGGCGCGGAGGGCGGCGGTCAATTGGTTGGCGCGCTCGTCGCCCATCCCACGCATCTGGTTGACCACGTAGCCGAAGCCCACCTGATGCTCGGCGTCGGCGAAGGCCAGGTTCCCGCCCGCGCCGTCGTGGCCGAAGCTGCGCTCACCCAGCAGGGGCCGGGCCGGTGGGGAGTGCAGCAGGAAGCCGGTGCCCCAGCGCTGCCCGGTGTCCGGCGGGCCGTGCCGCTGCTGACCACGCGAGCGAACCACTACCGCGTCGTCCACCGACGCCGCCGTGAGCAGCGGTCCACGGTGGAGTTCCGACACACAGGCGGCGTAGAGCCGCGCGAGGCCCTCGGCGGTGCTCACCGCGCCCGCGCCGGGAACACCGGCGGCCCGGATGGCGTCGTCGTTGAAGCTGACCAGGCCGTCGGCGTCGGCGGGGAAGGCGAAAGCGCCTCCCATGGTGATGCCCCGTTCGGCGACCGGGTCCACGAACGGGTCAGGGTCCGGGGGCGGTGCCAGGCCCCAGGCGACGGTGTCGCTCTCGGCGGCCGGGAGCCCCAGCCAGGTGTGCAGGCCGAGCGGGCCCGCGACGGTGTCGGCGAAGAACGCGCCGGGCAGTTGGCCGGTGATGCGGTGGATCACCTCTCCGACCAGCCAGCCGTAGGTCATCGAGTGGTAGCCGTGCGCCGTACCCGGTTTCCACAGCGGGGCCTGCGCCTCGATCGCCTTGATGACCGGATCCCACGCCAGCACCTCGTCGAGGGTCAGGGAGCGGTCCACCGCGGGCAGACCTGCCTGGTGCGTGAGCAGCCAGCGCACCGGGATGTCCGCCTTGCCGTGCTGTCCGAACTCCGGCCAGTAGCGCGTCACGGGAGCGTCGAGGTCGAGCCGGCCCTGTTGGGCCAGCAGGTAGGCGCAGATCGCCAGGATCCCCTTGGTGCAGGAGAAGACGACGACCGGCGTGTGCGCGTCCCACTGCCGCCCGGTACGGGTGTCGGCCACCCCGCCGTACAGGTCGACGACCTTGCGGCCCCGCACATAGACGGTGACCGCGGCGCCGACCTCTCCCCGGGAGGTGAAGTTGTCGCGGAAGACGTCGGCGACGCGCCCGAAGCGATCGTCGACGTCGCCGTGGATCTGCGGCTGTGTGACCACTGCCTACCCCTTCACTGACCCTTGGATCAGGGCCTTGATGAACTGTCGCTGGAAGATCAGGAACACGATGAGGGTCGGGGTGAGGATCAGCAGCGACCCGGCACACAGCAGCACCAGGTCGGTGCCCCACTGGCCCTGGAACGCTCCGAGCGCCCCGGCCATTGTGCGTTTGGTGGCGTCGTCCACGAGGACGATGGCGAGCAGGAACTGGTTCCACGTCCAGAGGAACATCAGGATCGTCAGCGAGGCGATCGCCGGCCGGGCGAGCGGCACCTGGACCCGCCAGAACAGCTGCCACGTGCTGCTGCCGTCCACCCGGGCCGCCTCGGACAACTCGACCGGCACGTTGGTGAAGTGTGCCCGCATCCAGAACACCGCGAACGGCATGTACAGCCCGATCAGCGGCAGGATGATGGCCCAGCGGGTGTTGAGCAGCCCGAGGTCCTGCATCTGGTAGTAGAGCGGCGTGACCACGGCCTCGAACGGCAGGGTCAGACCCAGCAGGAAGAGACCGAAGACGAGCCGGCCACCGGGGACCCGCAGCTGACCGAGCCCGAAGCCGGCCATGGTCGCGATGAGCACCGACACCGGTACGACACCGGCCACGATCAGCAGGCTGGAGCGGAGCAGGGCGCCCATGTTCGCGGCGGTGAAGGCGTCGGCGAAGTTCCCCCACTGCGGGTCGGACGGCCACTCGAGCCCGTTGGGCACGGTGCCCCGGGGCTGCAACGCCGCCGAGAGCATGCTCACGAACGGCAGCAGGGTGACGACGATCAGGGCGATCAGGAACACCCGGCCGGTCAACTGTTCGCGTCGGCTCAGGTTCACGGCTTCTCCCCTCGGCTCAGGCGCTGGATCGGCAGCACACACGCCAGCACGAGCAGCATGAGTACGACGGCGAGCGCCGAGGCCAGCCCCACCTGCCGCTGCGAGAAGGCCAGCCGGTAGATCTCCAGGCCCGGCACTGTGGTCTGGAGGCCGGGGCCGCCGCTGGTGGAGATGTAGACGATGTCGAAGCTCGCCAGCGCCGCGATGATCGTCACGGTGAGGCAGACGCCGATCTCCTGGCGCAGGCTGGGCAGGGTCACGGCGAGGAACTCGCGGACCGGGCCGGCACCGTCGAGGCGGGCGGCCTCGTACAGCGCCGGATCGATCTTGCTCATGCCGGTGACCAGCAGAATCGTGCAGAGGCCGAGCAGGACCCAGGCCCCGATGACGCCGACGGCGGGCAGCGCCGTGTCGAAGTCGCCGAGCCAGGCGCGGGCGACGCCACCCAGCCCGACCGCGCGCAGCGCCTGGTTGACCAGACCGTTCGACGAGAGCAGCCAGCTCCACGCGATGCCCGCCGCCACCAGGGGGATGACCTGCGGCAGGAACAGGATGGTCCGGACGACGGTGCCGAACGCGCCGGTGGTGATCCGGCGAACCATGCTCGCCACCAACAGCCCGAGCGCGACGGGGATGAAGCTGAAGAAGACGATCAGCACGATCGCGTTGCCGATGATTTTCAGCAGATCGCTGTCGGTGAAGACGGTCAGGTAGTTGTCCAGGCCCACCCAGCGGGCCACCCCGATGCCGTTCCAGTCGTAGAGCGAGTACTGGAGCGTCAGGACGAGCGGGCGCAGGACGAACACCGCGTACATCACCAGGGCGGGCAGGACGTACAACCAGCCGGTCCCGGCCGCGCGGGCCCACCGGAATCGGTGAGCCCGCGTCGGGGTCGTGCGGGTGCGACGATCGTCGCGCCCGGTTGGTGCGCTGCCGAGGGCAGACGTCATCGGGACAGTTCCTTCTGATACTCGGCCTGGACCGCCTTCACGTACCCCTCGGGCGTCTGCTGACCGGCGATCAGCTTCTGCATCTCCGGCGTGATCGCGGCGGCGAAGATGCCGCCGGTCGCGTTCGCGGTGAAGTCCACAGCGCCGTTCTCCGCACCGAGCTGCTGCGACGCCTTCAGGGTCTCGGCCAGCACCGTGTTCGGGGCGGCGCTCGGCACCGGCAGGTCACTCGGGCCACCGGGGCTGGAGCCGCCGACGGTCACCGAGATCTCGCGGGCCTTGGCGTTGGTGTGCACCCAGTTCAGGAAGTACGCGGCGGCATCCGGGTTCTTGGCCTTGGCGGAGACGCCGAAGGTGTTGGGGGCGGACATCGCCACGTGCTTTCCACCGGGAGACTCGGTCGGGAAGAGGAAGAAGCCCACGTTGCCGGGCATCGACTTGTCGAGGTTGGCCGACTCCCAGTCGCCGTTGAACATGAACAGGCCGTTGCCCTTCTGGAACTCCCCCACCATGCCCGCGTAGTCCAGGGCGTTGGCGTCCTTGGTGAAGTAGCCGGCCTGGGCCCACTTCTGGATGGTCTGGGTGGCCTTCAGGGCGGCCGGGGTGTCGAACGTGGCCCCCGGCTTCTGGAAGATCCAGTCGGCGACCTGGGTCGGGTCGCCGAACTGGTTCTGTAGCGCCTGGTGCGGGAAGTTGATGCCCGCGGTGTTCTTGTTGAACTGCATGATCGGCTGGACCCCGCCGGTCTTCGCCTTGGCCAGCAGCTCTTCGAACTCGGCGACAGTGGCCGGCGGCTGGGTCATGCCGATCTGGCTGGCCAGCTTCTTGTTGTAGAAGACGCCGGTGACGCTGTAGCCCAGCCCCATCCCGTACAGCGAGCCGGTGCCCCGGGTGTTCTCGCCGACGCGCAGCTGCATGAGCTGGGAGGCGGGGAACTTGTCCCAGCCGTACGCGGTGAAGTACGGGTCGAGGTTCTTGAGCAGGTCGTCCTTGACCAGGTCGACCATGGTCGGGAGCCGGATGATGTCGGGCGAGTTGTCCGAGGCCATCACCCGGGGTGCGTTCTCCACGATCACCGTGAACTGGTCCTCGCGGATGTTGAACTTGACGTTCGAGTGCTGCTTGGAGAACTCGTCGGCCAACGCCTTGGCCAGTGGGAAGCCGGTCTCCGCGTACATGTCCAGGGTGATCGGGTCGGTGCCCAGCTCCGTCTTGACGGCGGCATCGGGCTTCTGGGTCGACGACCGGTCCTCGCCCGGGGCGCTGCAGGCCGTCGCGGTCATCCCGACCGCCAGCAGCGACGCGAGGAGCACCGTTCTCCGTCGCGGAAACTTTGTCAGCAATTCTGCCATTTCATGACTCCTTGACATCTCCACGCGTCCCGCGACCCATGGCCGCGCGACGGCTCCACCGGGACCACCGCGACCGCGCGGCCGCCACGACACGTACGCCGTGACCTGTCGCCCGAGCGCAGCACCCGTACCGTCAGCAGAAAAGAACCCGGCACGGCCACCGAAGGCGCCTCTGGATGCACCAGAAGTGGTCGCTAAACTGATTTAGCAGAGCATGCGCGCGGCACGGGGAGCTGTCAAGGACAACTTGGCAACGGTGCGGAAACGTCGGGTTCACACCTTGCCGACGTGACCGGCGCTCGATCCCCGGCGGCGACGCATCATGATGGGCGGGAGCGGCGCCTGTGGCACCGCGCCTGATTCGGAGGACTGATGGGCCGCAACAGAGCAACACTCGCCGACGTCGCGCGGAGAGCCGGGCTGTCCAAGACCGCCGCGTCGATGGTGCTCAACGGCAGGGAGGGCACCCGGCTCTCGGCCGAGGCGCACCAGCGGGTGTTCGCCGCCGCCGAGGAACTCGGCTACCGACCCAACCTCGCCGCGCGCAGCCTGCGCACCCGCAAGACGGCCACCATCGCGTTCGTCTCCGACATCGTGGCCACCACCCGGTTCGCCGGCGACCTCATCCGCGGCGCCCTCGACGCGGCCCGCGAACGGGACCACGTCCTGCTCATCACCGAGACGCAGGGCGACGCCACCTTCGAGCAGTACGCCATCGAGGCCGTCCTGGACCGGCAGGTCGACGGCGTGATCTACGCGGCGATGGCGACCCGACGGCTGACGGTGCCCGCGGCCATCCTCGGGGGCCCAGTGGTGCTGCTCAACGCCACCAGCCCCGACGGCCTGCCCAGCGTGGTCCCCGACGACGAGGGGGCCGGCCGCTCCGTCGCCACGGCCCTGCTGGAGCTAGGCCACCGCGACGCGATCGCGCTCATCGGCCGCAACCGACTCAAGGAGGACGACCCGGAGGTCTCGCTCGCCGCCCGCGCCCGACTGCACGGCATCCGGCAGACGCTGGACGAGGCAAAGGTCGGCCTCCTGGCCGAGTGTTTCTGCACCGAGTGGTTGCCCGAGCACGGGTACGCCGCCATGCGCAGCCTGCTGAGCAAGCCGAAGCGACCCAGCGCGATCATCTGCATGAACGACCGGCTGGCCTTCGGCGCCTACCAGGCACTCGGCGAGGCGGGGCTGACCGTCCCGGAGGACATCTCGGTCATCTCGTTCGACGACGACCCGATCGCCGCCTGGTTGCGTCCGAGTCTGGCCACCACGGCGCTGCCGCACGAGCAGATGGGACGGCGAGCGGTCGAGCTGCTCCTGGACGGGGGCGCCGCCGAGCCCTCGCTCGTTCCGATGCCCCTGCGCCGACGCCGGTCCCTCGCGCCTCCGGCCGGCTGACCACCGGCCCTCCGATCCGTGCCGGCGGTTTGGCCTTGACCGACGCTAAAACGGTTTAGTGCTAGGTTTCCGACCATGCTTCGTCTACCCGACCACTGGGTGTGGGACAGCTGGTACGCGCGGGACGACAACGGCCTCTGGCACGTGTTCTTCCTGCGCGCGTCCCGCGCCCTGCACGACCCGCACCGCCGCCACCGCCGGGCCACCATCGGCCACGCCGTCTCGGCGGACCTGCGCTCGTGGCGCCTGGTCGCCGACGCCGTGGTCCCCGCCGACGCGCCCAGCTGGGACGACCTGGCGACCTGGACGGGCTGCACGGTCCGCGGGCCGGACGGACGGTGGTACCTGTTCTACACCGGGGTCGGTCGTGCGGAGGACGGGCTCGTCCAACGCATCGGACTGGCCGTCTCCGACGACCTCATGACCTGGCACCGGCACGGCACCGAACCGATCGTCCAGGCCGACCCCACCTGGTACGAGCTGCTGGACAAGGAGCTGTGGTACGAGCAGGCGTGGCGTGACCCATGGGTGTTCCCCGACCCCGACGGCGAGGGTTGGCACATGCTCATCACCGCCCGCGCCAACACCGGTCCGGCGAACACCCGTGGCGTCGTCGGCCACGCCACCTCCACCGACCTCGTCACCTGGACCGTCGCGCCGCCGCTGTCGACTCCGGCCGGCTTCGGTCACCTGGAGGTGCCCCAGGTGGCGGTCCTCGACGGGCAACCGCTGCTGCTCTTCTCCGCCGAGGCCACCGGCAGCGCTCGGCGCGGCGACCACCGGATCTGGGTGGCGACCGGCGAGACCACCCTCGGGCCGTGGGACATAGCGTCCGCCCAACCGTTCGCCCACCCACACCTGTACGCGCCCCGGCTGGTCCCCGGACCCACCGACGACTGGTCCCTCATCGGCTTCCTCGACCACGTCGACGAGACGTTCGTCGGGGAACTCACCGACCCCATCCCGGTCCGCTACCAGGCCGCGACCGGGCTGACAGTGGTCGAAGCGCCGTAACCGGACAGGTCCGGGCCGAGGCGTCCCGCCCCGGCCCGGACCTGTCGGTGTCCAGCTACTGGATCAGCTGCGCAGCTGCCACTGCTGGTTGGTGCCGCCGGAGCAGGCCCAGAGGATCAGCTTCGTGCCGTTCGCCGTCGCGGCACCGTTGGCGTCCAGGCAGAGACCCGACTGCACGCCCGTGATCGTGCCGTTGGCGTTGATGTTCCACTGCTGGTTGGCGCCGCCGTTGCAGTCCCAGATCACCACCTTCGTGCCGTTGACGGTGCCCTGGCCGGAGGCGTCCAGGCACTTGGTGCCGTAGACCATGAGCTGCCGGCTCGCGGTGTGGGTCCACCGCTGGTTGGCGACGTTGCTGATGCAGTCCCAGATCTGGGCCTGCGTGCCGTTGGTCGTGCTGGAGTTGCCGATCTCGGCACAGCGGCCCGACTGGGCGCCCACGATCTGCACGTTCGTCGGGTTGGTGCTGCCACCGCTCTGCACGCCGGCCGTGTTGATCACAGTCTGCGCGCCCGACGGCCAGTTGCCGTTGCTGACCGTGACGTTGCCGTTGACCACGTTGCCGCGGTCACCGTTCGTCACGTTCGTGGAGTTGTTCGTCGACCAGTTGTTGGTGACGGTGAAGTTGCCCATGTTCTCCGCGTACCAGTAATTGGCGGTGGCCCAGGTGCCGGTGGAGGAGAACACGTTGTTGCGGGCGGTGTAGTAGCGCGAGCCCTCGTCGAAGTAGAGCCCGAACCAGCCGTTGGTGCGCAGGCAGTAGTTCTCGGCGATCAACCCGCCCGGGTTCGCCGACAACGAGTAGATGCACCCGCCGTCGGTCATCTGCTGCATGACGTCGTGCACGTAGTTGCCGATGACCTGGTTGTTGGCCGCGGTGGTCGCCGTGGAGTACCGCGGCTGGTAGTTGTACAGGCCACGGTTGGCGTAGTGCTGGCTGCCGCCGGCGTCGTTGGCGCCCCAGCCGTAGCCGACCGACAGGCCGGTGTACGGCATGTTGTAGACCTCGTTGTGCGAGACCAGCGAGGTGTTCACGTAGGTGGTCAGGATCGAGACCACGCCCCGGTACTCCAGGCCGAGATCGTGCACCCGGTTGTTGCTGATGGTGATGTTGCGGTTGACCATGCGCTGGTCACTGGGGTGGTGGGCGTCGGCGCGTACGCCGCCGACCACGACGCCACCGGCGGAGTTACGGGCGATCTCGGAGCGGGTGACGGTGATGTTGTTGGCCCCCAGGCCGACACCGCTGGCGTGGGCGTTGGCGTCGTTGCCGATGCCGATCGCGGTCTGCCCGAGGTTGACGAACTGGGAGTCGCTGAAGGTGATGGTGTTGGCCGCGGAGACCTGCACGGCGGCGGGCATCTGGTTCCAGTTCGGCCGGGTGGCCTCGAACTGGGGGCAGCCGGCCTGGCAGGAGGTCAGCGCGTCGGACGGACGGGACCAGGTGCCGGTGATGTGGGCGCCGGTCTGCTGGTCGGCGAAGCCGTTGCTGCTGCTCGGGCCGAGCCAGCTGGTGCCGGTGAAGGTGATCCCGCTGAACGAGATGTGGTGCGCGGGCGCGTCGTAGGTGCCGCCGACGTTCACCAGGGACTGCAACTGCGGCAGCTCCACGCTGACCGAGCTCATGTTCTGTCCGCTGAGCGGGATGTAGTTGAGCTGGCCGTTGCTGGGATTGAGGTACCACTCCCCCGCCGAGTCCAGGAACTCGTACGCGTTGGTCAGGTAGAACGGGCCGGCGCGGTGCGGGCTGGAGAGGGTGTCGAACCCGAAGGTGTTGTTGTTCCACGCGGGCTGCTGCATCGTCAGGAAGTTTCCGCTGATGCTCTGCACCGGCGAGTACCGGTCGGTGAACGAGCCGACGCTCTCCACCTCGACCCGGTTCTGGTTGCCGAGGTTGTTGAGGTAGCTGAGCGCGCCGTTGGTGAACCGCATGCCGGACGTGGTGAAGGTGAAGTCAGCGCGGTTCACGGCGGTGCGTGCCCGGGTGGCGATGGCGCCATTGACGTAGAGCTGACGGGAGTCGAGCCCGGCGGGAACGTTGGCCCGCCAGATGTTCTTCCCGGAGTCGACGAGCGACCAGCCGGTGACCGCCCGGGCACCGGTGATCGTCGGACGTGCGCCGGAGGCCGCCCGCCAGATGACCTGATAGCCGTTGTTGCCCGAGTCGGCCGCGGTGAACCGCAGCGGCGACGAGAGCCGGTACGCGCCGTTGGCCAACTCCACCACGATGTCACCGGACATCGCGCTGTTGATCGCCCGCACCGCGGTCTGGGCGGCGGTCAGCGAACACGGTTGGCTGGCCGAACATGCGGTGCCGGTGCCGGAGGGCGACGCGTAGAGGGTGGTGGTGGCAGCGAGGGCCGGAGACGCCGAGGCGGTTACCGCGACCAGGGCGGTCACCGCTGTCGCGGCGGCGCCGGCCAGCAGTCGGCGCAGCGACGAAAGGGACGAGGACACGGGATGGTGCTCCTGACGTGAGAACGGGGTGGGGGTGGCGGAACGGCCTCGACCAGCGCGGGGGTGGCCGGTCGGGGCGGTCATCCGAGGATCTCCCGGAGATAGCGCAGGCCGTCCGTGGCGAGACGGTCCTGCGAGGGGGCCAACGGACGCCAGATCGCCGCGGCGGTGGCGATGGCCTCGTTCTCCGCCGTGAACGACTCGATGCAGATCGCGCCCTGGTAGCCGGTTTCCCGCAGGACGGTGAAGAAGCGGGGCCAGTCGAAGTGGTCGGCGCCGGGAGCGCCCCGGTTGGTGCCGCTGACCTGGACGTGCTTGATGTGCCGGCCGGCGAGCGCGAGGGCCGCGTAGGGGTCGGCTTCCTCGATGTTCATGTGGTAGGTATCGATCATGATGCCGACGTTCGGCGGTAGCCCGTCGATCAACTCGACCGTCTGCTCGATCGTGTTGACGACGCTCGTCTCATAGCGGTTCAACGCCTCGACACCGATGCTCACGCCCACCTCGCCGGCCTGCTCGGCCACCGGCGCCAGGGCCCGCCGGAAATCCGCGTAGCAGGCCGCGCGAGCCGCTGCCGACATCCGCCAGGTGCGGCCGACCGAGGCGTACGCGGGACCGCCGACGCATCCAGCGCCGACGGCCGCCGCGCTCGCCACGCAGCCCAAGAGGTACGCCACCGTCGACTCGACGACCGCTGGTGCGGCGTCGACCAGTTCCCGCCCCGGCGGGGTGACCGCGCAGACGCCGGCGGCGACGAGGCCGTGCGCCGCCAACAGGTCCCGGGTACGGATCGGGTCCCAGTCGCCGGGCTGCTCGATGGGCAACTCGACCGCGTCGAAGCCGAACGCGGCGATCCGCGGGATCAGCTGGGCCAGGGCCTTGTCGTCGACCGGCGAGGCCCAGACCCAGGGGTTGACGCCGATGGCGTACATCGGGCCCTACTTCCAGCGCTGCGGGTAACCGGGCAGGTCGGTGCAGCCGCACATCGCGTAGTGCAGCGGCGGCATGCCCGCGTCGAGGTACTGGTCCAGGTTGTCCTGGGTGACGGTCGGCTGCGGCAGCTTCCACGGGCTGGACACCTGCTGGCCGTCGAGGATCCGCAGCGCCGCGATGATCGGCGTACGCCACTGGTAGGTCGGGTAGGTCGGCGCGATAGCGGTGAGCTTCTTGTCCTTCCAGATCTTCAGGAAGTCGAGTTGGTCCTCACCGTTCATCGGCGGAACGGGCTTGCCCGCGTCCTGGAACGCCTCGACCGCCGCGACGGCCACCGCTCCGGCGTCCATCCAGACCCCGTCGATCGTGCCGTACCGCTGGATGTAGTCGTCGACGATCTTCTTGGTCTTGGCCGGATCACCATCGGTGAACTCGACACCGACGACGTCGACCTTCGCCTTGTCGAACGCCACCTTCGCCGCCGACCAGCGGGTCTCCAGGACGTCGACGCCGGGCAGGATCCGCAGGGCGAGGACCTTGCCGCCGGGCTTCATCTTCTGGCTGACGAACTCGGCCCCGACGTGGCCGAACCCGTAACCGCCGATGGGGTTGATGAACGTCACCGGGCACTTCGTGTTGACGCCACGGTCGAAGACGACGACCGGCAGCCCGGCCTTGCAGGCCGCCTCGACGGCCGGGGTGAGCGTGGCGGTGGTGTTCGGCGAGACGATGAGCGCGTCGCAGCCCTTGCCGAGCAGATCGTTGATGTCAGCGATCTGCTTCTGGTCCTTGCCCTCGGCGTCGACGTGCACGAACTCCTTGATGCGGCTCTTCTGCGCCTCGACCTCGGCCTGCATGGTCTTGAACCCGACCTGCCGCCAGGGGTTGTTCAGGGCCGCGTTCGAGAAGCAGATCTTGTGTGGGCCGTTCTTCTTGAACTTGGCGGTGTCGACCATCGTCGGGTTGAGCACCTGCTCCCACGGCTTGTCGGCCGGGCCTGTCGGTGCCGCGTCGAGCAGCGCCAACTCGGCGTCGTAGTCGGCCTGCACGAAGAACTTCGACTGGTCTCCGGTGCCGGACCCAGTGGCGGCGGATGCACTCCCCGACGGGCTCGCGGCCGGCTCGTCGGTGGCACAGGCGGTGAGGGACAGCAGGGTTACAGCGGCAATCGCCGCCATGGAACGTCGCACTATGGTTTCCCCTTTATCTCGACGAAGAACGCGTTGCCGAGACCGCCACGGCGAGCAGGATGATCCCGCCCTGGACGGTCGACCTGAGGGCGCCGGAGACGCCGTAGAAATTCATGAGGGCGAACAGCAGTTCGAGGGTCAGCGCGCCGAGCATCGCTCCGACGACCGCGCCGCGCCCCCCGCCGAGCGCCACCCCACCGAGGACGACAGCGGTGATCGCACCGAACTCCAGACCTGCTCCGGCCTGGAACGACACGCCGCTGTAGCCGCCCAGGAGGATGGCCGCCACCGCCGCCGCGAGCCCGCTGAGGATGAAGGCGAAGGTCCGGGTACGCCACACGCGTACGCCGCTGAGCTCGGCGGTGCGCGGGTTGTCGCCGACGGCGACCAGCGTCCGGCCGAAGTCGGAGCGCATCAGCAGCACGGCCGCCACCGCCAGGACCACCAGGACCAGCAGCGCGTACGGCACGCGGCCCAGCACCGGCACGTCCTCGAAGGCTCGCCGGCCGAACCGCCGGAACTCCTCGGAGAGCCCACCCTTCGGGGCGCCGTCGGACCAGAGGTAGACCGCGCCGACGAGGATCAGGAACATGCCGAGGGTGGTGATGAACGACGGCACCCGCAGGCGTGTCGTGATCAGGCCGTTGACCAGCCCGACCAGTGCGCCGAAGGCGAGCAGGAGCAGCACCACCGGCCAGGTACGCGCCGGGTCGCTGTCGATCAGCCGGGCGGCGACCACCACCTGAGCCGTGACCAGGGAACCGACCGAGAGGTCGAACTCGCCGGACACGATCACGAAGTACTGGCCGGCGGCGAGCAGGATGATCGGCGCCGAACGACCGAGGAAGGACATCAGCGACTGCGGGGCCAGGAAGTCGGGCTGCCGGATGCCGACGAGCACCAACAGCACCGCGAGGATCGCGAGGATTGGCAGGACACCACCGGGACGCACCCGCGGCAGACGCAGCGGCAGGGAGCGGGGCTGGACGGTCTGCATGGCTAGGCCGCCTTTCGCATGGCCCGGCGGGCGTAGACGGCGACCGCGGCGATGATGATGACGCCCCGGATCACCTGCTTGAAGAAGGCGTCGACCTCGAGCTGGTTGAAGATGGCGTCGATGCTGGCCAGCAGCAGGACGCCGCCGACAGTGCCGATGACGCCGCCGCGCCCACCGGCGAGGGCGGTACCGCCGATCACCACAGCGGCGATCGACTCCAGGTCGTAGAGGCCCTCGGTGCCGACGCGTGGGGCGCCCGAGCCGAGCCGACTGGCGAGGTAGATGCCGGCGAGCCCCGCGCACATCGAGCACAGCACGTGGGCGGTGACGAGGACCCGGTCGTTGCGGACGCCGGAGAGCCGGGCCACCTCCGGATCCCCGCCGACAGCGACCAGGTGATGGCCGAAGCGGGTCCGCGAGAGCGCGAACCAGGCCGCGGCGGTGACCGCTATCAGCAGCAGGAACGACACCGGCACCGGACCGACGCGCTGGTAGCCGAGCGCCTGCACCAGCGAGGGTGCGGTGGTGCCTGCCGGGCCGTCGTAGCCGTTGTCGAGGTAACCCTTGAGCAGCAGCCCGACGCCGAGGGTCGCGATGAACGCGTTGACCCGGAACCTGGTGACGAGGAGCCCGTTGAGCAGCCCGACGCCGGCGCTGACGACGAGCACCAGGCCGATCGCCGGCAGCACCGCGCCGTCGCTGCCGTTCATCGTCTCGGCCGCGACGAGGGTGCTGAGGCTGATCACGTACGCCACCGAGAGGTCGAGCGAGCCTCCCAGGATGACAAGGGTCTGGCCCACCGCGACCAGCCCGAGGCCGGCGGCGACATGCAACAGACTCACCGTCGTGGACTGGTTGAAGAGCTGACCACCGTCGAGCAGGACGACCAGCCAGCCGATCGTCAGGGTCAGGGTCAGGGCCACGAACACGCCCGGCACGGAACGCCGGGCCGGCGACAAGGACAGAGCGCTCACTGGGTCACCTCGGCTCGCGACTGCGGGGCTCGCAGACCCGGCTCACTCCTCGCGCTCACTGGGTCACCTCGGTTCGCGACTGCGGGGCTCGCAGACCCGGCTCACTCCTCGCGCTCACTGGGTCACCTCGGTTCGCGACTGCGGGGCTCGCAGACCCGGCTCACTCCTCGCGCTCACTGGGTCACCTCGGTTCGCGACTGCGGGGCTCGCAGACCCGGCTCACTCCTCGCGCTCACTGGGCCGGCTCCCGCACGGTGCCGACCGCCAACGCGACGACCTCCTCCTCGGTCGCGCCGGCGGGCAGCTCGCCCGCGACGTGGCCGTCCCGCATGACGACGATCCGGTCACTCATCCCCAGCAGCTCCGGTAGATCGGACGAGATCATCAGCACGGCCGCGCCATCACGGGCGAGGCGGCGGACGAGGTCGTGAATGGCTGACTTCGCGCCCACGTCGATGCCCCGGGTCGGCTCGTCGAAGAGCAGGATTCGCGGGTTGAGCGCGAGCCATCGGGCCAGCACGACCTTCTGCTGGTTGCCGCCGGACAGAAAGCGGATCTCCTGGTCGTCGCCGGCGCCGCGGATCTCCACGGCGGCCAGCAACTCGCGTACCCGGGTGGTCCTCGCCGCCCTGCCGGACCGGGCGGCGAAGACGGCCCGGCTGGCGAGCAGCGCGTTGTCCAGCACCGACTGCCGGGGGACGATCCCCTCGCCCTTGCGGTCCTCGGTGACGTAGGCGATGCCGGCCCGCATCGCGGTGCGGGGTGAGCGCAGTCGGACCGGCCGGTCGTCGAGCGTGACGTCGCCGGTCGTGAACGGCGACACCCCGAAGATCGCGCGGGCCAGCGCCGAGCGCCCGGAGCCCTGGAGGCCGCCGATGCCCAGCACCTCGCCGGCGCGCAACTGGAGGTTGACGTCCCGCAGCTTCCGGTTTCCCGCGTCGCGAAGGTTGAGCCGCACCGGGCCCCGGTCCTCCGGGGCGGCCCGGTCCGGGTAGTAGGTGGACAGTTCCCGGCCGACCATGTGCCGCACCAACTCGTCGGCGGTGGTGTCGGCGGTGTCCACTGTGGTCACGCGACGGCCGTCCTTGAGGACGGTGATCCGACCGGACAGGTCGAAGACCTCGGCGAGCCGGTGCGAGACGTACAGCAGCCCGATGCCCCGCTCCTGGAGCCGGCGCACCAGCCCGTAGAGCAACTCGACCTCGTGGTCGGCCAGGGCGGCGGTCGGCTCGTCCATGATGAGCAGCCGCGCGTCCAGGGCGAGCGCCTTGGCGATCTCGACGACCTGCTGCTGCGCGACGCCCAGCTGCCCCACCCGGGCGTCGGCCGGCAACGTGGTCTCACCGATCGAGGCGAGCAGCCGCGTGGTGCGGTCGACCATTCCCCGACGATCGACGAGCCCGCGTCGGACCGGCTCGTGCCCCAGGTAGACGTTCTCCGCGACGGTGCGCTCCGGGAGCAGGTTGAACTCCTGGTGGATGATGCCGATGCCGGCCCGCTGCGCGTCGCGCGGGCCACGGAACGTGCGCGTCGCACCGGCGAACTCGACAGTGCCCCTGTCCGGGGCGTACCCGCCCGAGACGATCTTCATGAGGGTCGACTTCCCGGCACCGTTCTCACCGACCACGGCGTGCACCTCGCCCGGTGCGACATCGAGGTCGACATCGTCGAGAACGCGGACTCCGAGGAACGACTTGCCGATGCCCCGAAGGGTGAGAAGCGGCGTCGGCGGCGGATCTGACATCCCGAAAGCCCTCACAGACAGTAGTCATCGACAAGATTAAATGCCACACTACGGCGGCTTCGAGGCGCTGGACAACAAGCTTTCGTGCCAACAGCGAGGACTTACGTTCTTGCGGTGCAAACATTCCCTTGACATCCGCGAAACATCACACGTATGAAGATAGATGTTTGGATGCGGGTCCGCAATCCTCGATCAAGCCCGACCGCCAGGCCGGGTCGCGATTGACAGGCGGTACCGCAGCAAAGGGGCCGAGCGCGACCGCCGTCCACCGGGCAGGACGTCGGATGTTACTTCGTGCATTGACAGTCTTCGATCTCTAGCTCATCCTGACCTCGTGGACCACGGGACGAGAACCACGGCCACCATCACGCTGTGTGACGTCCTGCAGGTCTGACTGCCGTTGCGGCGAACGGCATGAGGACAGGCCAGCGCGCCCCGTGTCTCTCGCGTGTCCAGGTCAACCTGACACGTCGTGGGACCCGTGGCCGCATTCCCTACGCCCGCCCAACCTAGGAGACGGCATGCGTCGTAACACATTGCTCATCTCAGTGATCGCCGGCCTGTTACTGGCGCTCGGACTCGCCCCACCCGCATCAGCGGCCCCGGCCTTCCGCGCCCTGGTGTTCAGCAAGACCACCGGCTACCGGCACGACTCGATCCCCGCCGGGATCTCCATGCTCCAGCAGCAGGCTGCGGCGAACAACTTCGAGGTGGTGGCGACCGAGGACTCGAGCGTCTTCACCGCTGCCAACCTGGCTACCTTCGACGTGATCGTCATGCTCCAGACCTCCGGCATGGTCTGGACCTCGGCGGCGCAGCGCCAAGCGGTGGAGGGGTACCTCGCCAGTGGCAAGGGCATCGTCGCCATCCACAACGCCACCGACATGGGCATCGAGTCCGAGTACCCGTGGTGGGACCAGACCATCAACGGCGGCGCCCACATGCCCGAGCACTCCCCTGGCGTGCTGCCCGGCACCGCGATCGTCGCCGACAAGAAGCACCCGTCGACGGCCTCTCTGCCGGATCGGTGGAACCGCAGCGAGGAGTGGTACAACTTCGACTCCAACCCGCGCGGCAAGGTGCACGTCCTGGTGACCGCCGACGAGCGCACCTACAACCCGGGATCCCGGGCGATGGGCCCGGACCACCCGATCTCCTGGTGTCGGGACACCGGAGGCGGGCGGGTGTGGGCCACCGCGATGGGCCACGCGATCGCCTCCTACAGCGAGACGAACTTCCAGAACCACGTCCTCGGTGGCATCAAGTGGGCCGCCGGTAACGCTGCCGGCGACTGCGGCGGCACCGTCTGGGGCAACTTCGAGAAGCGCACCCTGGACGACAATACGGTCGACCCGATGGCGATGGCCGTGGCCCCGGATGGACGCGTGTTCTACGCCCAGCGCGGCGGGCAGCTGAAGATCTTCAAGCCCTCCACCAACAGCACGGTGACCGCCGGCACGCTGAGCGTCTACACCGGCGGTGAGGACGGCCTCACCGGCATGGCGCTGGACCCCAACTTCGCCACCAACGGGTACGTGTACCTGTACCACTCGCCGGCGAGCAGCTCGACCGACGTCAACCGGGTCTCCCGCTTCACGATGAGCGGCGACACGCTGAACACGTCCAGCGGCGTGACGATCATCGACATCCCGGCGTACCGGGACCGGACCTTCCCGGAGCCCGGCCACACCGGCGGTTACATCGAGTTCGGTCCGGACGGCAACCTCTACATCGGCACCGGCGACGACACGCCGCCGAACCTCGACCCCAACTGGCAGGGCTACGCCCCGTTGGACTGGCGCTCGGGCAAGTCCAACCTGGACGCTGCCCGGACCGCGGGCAATACCAACGACCTGCGCGGCAAGCTGCTGCGTATCCGTCCCGGAGCCAGCGGCAGCTACACCATTCCGTCCGGCAACCTCTACCCCCAGGGCACGGCGCAGACCAAGCCGGAAATCTACGCCATGGGCTTCCGCAACCCGTTCCGGTTTTCGATCGACGCGGCCACCGGCTGGGTCTACCTGGCCGACTACGGGCCGGACCGCAACCCGCCCACCACCAACCGGGGCCCTGAGGGCCTGGTCGAGCTGAACGTGATCAAGACGCCCGGCAACTACGGCTGGCCGTTCTGCCACGGCAACAACCAGCCCTACGCGCCGTACAACCCCGACACCGGCGTCGTCGGCGCGAAGTTCAACTGCTCCGCGCCGGTCAACAACTCGCCCAACAACACCGGGCTGACCAGCCTGAAGCCGGTCGTCATGCCCAACATCTGGTACGGCTACCCCGCCTCGACGACCTTCCCGGAGCTCGGCTCCGGCGGCTCCGCGCCGATGGGCGGCCCGGTCTACCGGTACGACGCGTCGAACCCGTCCGCGACGAAGTTCCCGCCCTACTACGACGGGGTGCACTTCTTCTACGAGTGGTCGCGCAACTACATCAAGGAGGTGCACTTCGACTCCTCCACGGCGGTGACCCGCACCAACCCGTTCCTGCCCGGCGGTGGGTTCAACAAGCCGATGGACATGGAGTTCGGCAAGGACGGCTCGCTCTACCTGCTGGAGTGGGGCACCAACTTCGGTGGCGGCAACAGCGACTCCGGGCTCTACCGGATCGACTACATCCAGGGCGGCCGGTCACCGATCGTCAAGGCCACCGGCACACCCACCAGCGGCACCGCACCGCTCACCGTCCAGTTCAGCAGCGCGGGCACGTCCGACCCGGACGGCAACACGCTGAGCTACCTGTGGACGTTCGGCGACGGCACCACCTCGACGGCGGCCAACCCGTCGAAGACGTACACCTCCAACGGCAACTACACGGCCCAGTTGAAGGTCACCGACAGCACCGGTAAGACCGGCTTCGCCAACGTCCCGATCACCGTCGGCAACAGCGCCCCGGTGGTCACCATCACCACACCGGGCAACGGAGGCATGCTGACCTTCGGCGACAAGGTGCCGTACCAGATCACCGTGACCGATCCGGACGGCGGCACCGTCGACTGTTCGAAGGTCATCCTCAACCCGGCGCTGGGTCACGACGACCACGCGCACGAGACCACTGAGTACCCGGGCTGCTCGGGCACCATCTCCACCGACCTGCTCGGTGGGCACCCCGATGGCGCCAACCTGTTCTACGTGCTGAACGCGCGGTACACCGACAACGGCGGCTCGGGGGGCGGGTCCCCGCTCACCGGCACCGCGCAGGCGATTCTGCAACCGAAGCACAAGCAGTCCGAGTACTTCAGCAGCCAGTCCGGCATCCGGGTCGTCGACCAGGCTGCGGCGGAGAGCACCAAGCGCGTCGGTGACATCTCCACCAACGACTGGATCGCGTTCAGCCCGATGAACCTGTCCGGCATCTCGACGGTCAGCTACCGGGTGTCGTCGCCCTCCGGCGGCGGTTCGATCGAGCTGCGCGCCGGCTCGCCGACCGGCACGCTGCTGGCCACCACCACGGTGCCCAGCACGGGCGGCTGGGACAACTACCAGTCCACGACTCCGGTGAGCGTCGCCGCGCTCAGCGGGACACAGACGCTCTACATGGTGTTCAAGAACAGCAACAACTCGTTCGATCTGGACTCGCACACCTTCGGCGGAAACGGCGTCGGGACACCCGGCACCGGCACCGGCGGTGGCCTGGCGGGCAAGACCTGGACGGTCACGGCGCAGCACAGCAACAAGCTGATGGACGTCAGCGGTGTCTCCACCGCCGACGGCGCCCAGATCACCCAGTGGGCTTCCACCGGTGGCAACAACCAGAAGTGGCAGGCCGTCGACGCCGGCAGCGGCGCGGTCTACCTGAAGGCGGTGCACAGCGGCAAGTGCGTCGAGGTGGTCGGCAGCTCCACCGCGGCGGGTGCCTTCCTCCAGCAGGCCACCTGCAACAACGGCAACCAGCAGAAGTTCACCGCCACGGCGACGGGAACCTCCGGCGTCTACACGGTGCGCAACGTGCTGAGCGGGCTCTGCGTGGACGTCAACGGTGCCGCCACCACCGACGGCGCCCGGCTGTTGCAGTGGACCTGCCACAGCGCCGCCAACCAGCAGTGGCGGTTCACCGCGGTGTGACCCCGCGACTGTCGCGGTAACAGATGACGTCCCGGTCGGGACCGGTGTCCGAGTAACGGAGCCGGTCCCGGCCGGGACGTCGTCGTTGGTCAGGCAGGCCGACCGGGCGGCACGGCGAGCAGCCCGGCCGCCGCCAGGTCGTCCCACAACTCCTCCGGCACGACGATCCCGGACCGTCGCACCGTCTCGACCGCCTGCGCCTCGTTGCGGACGCCGACCACCGTCGACACCACGGCCGGGTGCCGGCGGACGAAGGCGAGGGCCGCCTGCGGCAGGGTCACCCCGTACGTCTCGCAGACAGTGGCGATCCGCCGCGCCCGCTCGATCAGCACGGCCGGGGCCTGCTGGTAGTTGTAGACGGCGTCGGCCGGCGGCCGGTCCCGCGAGAGCAGCCCCGAGTTGTAGACGCCCGCGATGACCACGCCCACCCCCCGGTTCTCGGCGGCCGGCAGCAGGTCAGCGGCCGCACCCTGTTCGAGCAGTGTGTACCGCCCGGCGCACATCATCACGTCGACGTCGGTCTCCCGGACGAACCGAGCCAGCATCGCCGACTGGTTCATGCCGGCGCCGATGGCACCCACGACGCCCTGGTCCCGCAGGTCGATCAGGGCGGGTACGGCCTCGTGTGCGGCCTGCTCCCAGTGGTCGTCCGGGTCGTGCAGGTAGACGATGTCGATCCGGTCCAGCCCGGTCCGCTCGAGGCTGGCCTCGATGGAGCGGAGCACGCCGTCGCGGCTGAAGTCCCACACCCGGCGGTGGGTCGCGGGCACATCGAACCCGTCGGAGTCCCGCAGATGCGCGTCCTGGGGCGACGGCACCAGGAGTCGCCCGACCTTCGTCGACACCACGTACTCGTCGCGCGGCCGTTGGCGCAGCGCGGCGCCGAGGCGGCGCTCGGACAGCCCGAGGCCGTAGTGCGGCGCGGTGTCGAAATACCGGACACCCGCCTTCCACGCGGCGTCGACCGCCGAGGCGAACTCCTCGTCCGTCGTCGTCCGGTACAGGTTGCCGCCCTGGGCCGCGCCGAACCCCAGCTCGGTGAGCCGTAGCTGAGGGCGGCGCGGCAGTGCGCGCGCCATCATGACGGCTCCAGCCCGTAGACGCGGCGTGCCGTCTCGCCCCAGACCGACGCCCGGCCGGTCCCGTCCTGGCCCTCCAGCAGCTCCGCCAGGGTGTCGACCCACCGCTGGTACGAACTGGCGAGCAGACAGACCGGCCAGTCCGAGCCGAACATCAGTCGGTCCGGCCCGAACGCGTCGAGGGCGTCGTCGACGGCCTGTCGAAGGTCGGCCGGCGTCCAGTGCGGGAGCGGCACCTCCGTCACCAGCCCGGAGAGCTTCGCCGTCGTGTTGGGCGAGGCCGCCAACGACCGCAGGTCCCGGCTCCACCCGGCCATCTCCGGGCTGCCGAGCGCGGGCTTGCCCAGGTGGTCGAGGACGAAGCTCACCTCCGGCAGGTCGCGCGTGAGACGCGCGGCCATGGGGAGTTGGTGTTGGCGTACCAGCAGGTCGAAGACGAGGCCGGCGGCACCCACCGCCGCGATCCCCCGACGGACGTCGGGACGGTCCAGGTACGCCGGGTCGCTCTCGGACTGCACGAGGTGGCGGATGCCGACGAGGCGTTCCCCACCTCGGGCGGCCCGCAGACCGTCGAGGCGCTCCGCAACGTCGTCGGCGGTCAGGTCCACCCAGCCGACGACTCCACTGACCACTGTGTCCTCGGCCGCCACTCCCAACAGGTCGACGGTTTCCGTGTCGGAGGCGACGGACTGCACCACCACGGTCGCGGTGACCCCGGCCGCCCGGGCCAGCGGCGCGAGATCGGCGGGTTCGAAGTCGGCGTCGATGGCCGCCATGGTCACCGGGTCGATCCACGGCTGCGGGTGCCGGGCGCGGACCCAGAGGTGGTGATGCGCGTCGACGATCCCGGCGCGCCCGGGCTCCTGTGCGCCCGTCATCGGCCCAACCAGCCGCCGTCGACGGGCAGCACGACGCCGTTGACGTAGTCCGACGCGGTCGACGCCAGGAAAACCGTGGCACCGCCGAGATCGTCGGCCCGGCCCCACCGCCCGGCCGGGATCCGGCCGAGGATCGCCTCGTTGCGGTCGGGGTCGTCGCGCAGCGCCTGCGTGTTGTCGGTGGCGATGTAGCCGGGCGCGATGGCGTTGACGTTGACCCCGCGGGCTGCCCACTCGTTCGCCAGCGCCTTGGTGAGGCCGGCCACGCCCGACTTCGACGCGGCGTAACCGGGGACGGTGATTCCGCCCTGGAAACTCAACAGCGACGCGGTGAAAATGATCTTCCCTCGGCCGCGCTCGACCATCGTCCGGCCGATCTCCCGGCTGAGGATGAACTGGCTGCTGAGGTTCACCTCGATCACGTGGTCCCACATCTCGTCCGGGTGCTCCGCGGCCGGGGTCCGAGCGATCGTGCCGCCGTTGTTCACCAGGATGTCGACCGGCCCGAGAGCGATGATGTCGCTGGCCAACCGGTGCACGGCCGCCCGGTCGCCGAGGTCCGCCCGCAGCGCGGTGAACCGGCGGCCGGTGGCGCGCACCCGGCGTTCGACCTCGCTGCCCTCCGCTTCGAGCTGGGCGGAGACGCCCACGATGTCGGCGCCGGCCAGGGCCAGGGCCTCGGCCATGGCAAGGCCGATACCGCGCCGCGCCCCGGTCACGACGGCCGTCTGGCCGGACAGGTCGAACATCGCCGTCACTGGTTACCCTCCCGCACATCGAGCAGCACCTTCATGACGCCGCCACCCTCCAGCGCCTCGAAGGCCGCGCTGGCCGCCTCGACCGGCTCGACCCGGGAGATCAGCTGCTGTGCCGGGATCGCACCCGAGGCGACCAACCGGATCGCCTCCACCATGTCGTCGCGCTGATACAGCCGGGCACCCAGGAGTTCCAGCTCACGCCAGAAGAACCGGTGCAGGTTGACCTCGCGGGGCTGAGGATGGATCGCCACCATGACCAGCCGCCCGCGAGTGGTGAGGACGTCGACCGCCGTGGTGACGCCGGCCGGGGAGCCGGACACCTCGAAGGCGATGTCGGCGCCCGCGCCATCGGTACGGTCGTTGACCAGCGCCACGACGTCGGTCGCTCGCGGGTCGACGGCCTCGATCCCGATCCCCTCCGCCACCTCGCGTCGGAACGGGTCCGGCTCGACGAGGAGCACCCGCGCGCCACGGCCCCGCGCGACGGTGGCGATGAGGACGCCGACCGGCCCACCACCGACCACTACCACCTGGTCGTCGGCGGTCACGTTCCCCCGGCGTACGTCGTGCACGGCGACCGCCACCGGCTCGACGAGCGCCGCGTGGTCGAGCGGCAACTCCTCCGGAAGCGGCAGAACCAGCTCCACCGGCACCGTCCAGGAGGACTGCATGGAACCCGGTGAGTCGATGCCGAGGAAGTTCATCGCGTGGCAGACGTGGGAGTTGCCCCGCTGGCAGGCGGCGCAGCGTCCGCAGGGCCGGGTCGGCATCACGGTGACGGCCTGGCCGATGTTCCAGCCGGTCACGCCCTCGCCGACGGCCGCGATCCGCCCGGACATCTCGTGCCCGATGATCGCGGAGTCACCAACCCGGGCGTCCATGTCCCCGTGGTAGATGTGCAGATCCGTACCGCAGATGCCGGTGTACGCCACCTCGATCCGTACCTGGCCGGGACCCGGTGGCTCCGGGTCCCGGTTCTCGATTCCGAGGTCTCGCGCTCCCCGGTAGACGACTGCCTTCATCGTTCCTCCGTCTCGACGGTCGGTACGTCGGTCGTGCCGACCGGGCATGGTCGTGGGTGCATCGCCGTCGCGATGCACCCACGCCTTTCCTGTTCTGGTGGTCAGCTCAGTGCCGTGCGGTCGGCGACACCTCGTTGCGGGAGTTCAGCGACACGACAGGCACCTGGCCGGTGGGGATCACCCCGTCGACTCCGGCCAGCAGCCGTCGTCCGGCCCGTTCCGGCCGGACGTTGGGGCTGTCGGCCGTCTGCGCCTGCGGGCGGCGGTTGACCGCCCGGATCCGCTCCTCGTCCACCCGGACCCCTAGCCCGGGTGCGTCGCCGAGGATGAAGGCGCCATCCTCGACGTGCAGGTCGATGGAGACACCAACGGGTGTGTGCAGGTCCTGCAACTCGCTGGTCAGGTGGTTTGGCACCGAGGTCGCGGCGTGCAGCAGCCCGACCGGGCTGTTGCCGATCGGGCTGACCGGCAGGTCGTGGGCGTGGGCCAGGGCGGACGCCCGCAGGAAGTGGGTGACCCCCCAGACGGCCGCCATCTGGACGATGTCGACAGCACCGGCGGCGATCAGCGGACGGTACTGTTCGAGCCCGGTGAGGTTCTCACCGGTCGCGACCGACGCGGACACGCCTCGGCTGACCGCGGCGAGACCCTCGGCGTCCCAGCGCCGGACCGGTTCCTCGATCCAGATGAGGTCCAGTGTGCGTTCCAGTTCGCAGACATGCCGGACCGCCTGCTTGCGGGTCCACGCCTCGTTGACGTCGAGCATCAGGCCCGGCCGTCGACCGTGCCCGGCCTCGGTCAGGACATCCCTGACCAGGCTCAGGCGGTGCCGATCGCGCTCGATGTCGAGGCCGCCCTTGAGCTTGGCCGCTCGCAGGCCGCGGCTCGCGTAGACCTCGTACTCCGCGACGAGTTCGTCGTCGGTGAGCCCGATGTCCAGCCCGGACGCGTAGGCGGTGACCCGTCGGTCCCGCCCGCCCAGCAACCGCCACAGCGGTTCGCCGGCGGCCTGCGCCTTGATGTCCCACAGTGCGGTGTCCAGAGCACCGATGGTGCCGAACACCGGCCCGGCGTGACCCGCCTTGAACGTGTGCCGCAACATGCGGTCGTACAGGGACGTCACGGCCCGGGGGTCTTCGCCCTCGATGGCTGGGAAGATCCGCTCGATCTCGACGTGCGGCCCGAGGCCGACTCCCGAGATGCCCTCGTCGGTGTCGACGACGACGATCGAGACCGGGACCACCCCGTCGGAGAAGACCCCGTTGGCGTCGCCGACTGGTCGGCCCCATTCCTGAACCGTGGAGAGCGTCCGATATCCCGTGATCCGCATGTCAACCCTTCGTGGAACCGGCGGCCACGCCGTCGGCAATTTGGCGCTGGAGGAACAGGTAGACCAACAGGACGGGTATCGCGGCGATCAGCACCCCGGACGCGAAGGTGGGGATGTTGTCGGAGTACTGCCCGCGCAGCGAGGTCACGCCGATCATGAGCGTCCGGTGTTCCGCCGAGGGCATCATCACCAGCGCCATGAGTACGTCGTTCCAACAGAACAGGGCGTTGAGGATGCCGACCGACAGCAGCGCCGGGGTGCCCAGCGGCAGCATGATCCGGCGGTACACGCCGTACACCGTGCTGCCGTCGATCCGCGCGGCGTCGACGATCTCCGGGGGAATGCCCTTGTAGTAGCTCGTCATGAGAAAGACCGTGAAGGGCAGGAACTGGGCCACGTAGACCAGGATCAGGCCAGGGTACGTGTCGATGAGCGCGGTGTCGGCCATGATCCGGGCGAGCGGCACCATGATCACCTGGAACGGGATGAAGAGCCCCGCGAGGCAACCCAGGAACAACGCCGACGAGCCGCGGAACCGTAGCTGGCTCAGGGCGAAGCCGGCCATCGACCCGAACAGCAGCAGCAGGAGCACCGACACCGTCACCACGAACAGCGAGTTGACGAAGTAACGGCCCATGCCGACGCTGGTCCACGCCGTGCTGATGTTCTCCCAGCGCAGAGCGTCGGTCAGGCCGAACCGGTCGAGGATGTAGTCACGCCGGGTCTTCATCGCGACGTTGGCGGTGAACAGCAGGGGGTAGATCGTCGCCAGGGCGAGCAGCGACATGGGGATGGCGATCAGCCACCGTCCCAGGCGGAGGCGAGACATCAGTCCTCCTTTCCGGAGCGTTCGAGCAGCTTGATCTGCAACAGCCCCACGACGAGCATGATCATGAAGAGGATCGTCGAGGCCGCCGACGCGAGAGCCGGACGGTTCATCTGACCCTGCTGCTTCCAGATGTAGAACTCCGGCAGGTACGTCGACCCCTCCGGCCCACCGCTGGTCATGATGTAGAGCAGCCCGAACATGGAGGTCAGCATCCCGATCATCGTGGTCACGAAGACGAACTGGATGGTGCGCGAGAGGGCCGGGATGATGACGTGCCAGACGACTTGGCGCAGCGTCGCCCCGTCCACCCGGGCGGCGTCCAGGAGCGCGGCGTCCAGCGTGGCGAAGCCGGCGAGGAACACCACCAGGGCCATCCCGAAGGTGGCCCAGATGTGCACACCCACCACCATGAACATGGCGATGTCCGGGTCCCCGAGCCAGTCCACCGGACCGACGCCGAACGACCCGAGCACGGCGTTGAGCGGGCCGTCGAAGGCGAGCAACAGGTTGAAGATCGCACCCACGATGACCGGTGAGAGCACCGCCGGAAAGAAGTAGACGCTGCGGTAGAAGCGGTGGCCCGGCACCCGGAGGTAGATGAACGTCGCGAGCAGTCCGGGGATCGCCACCGCCACCGGCAGCAGGAGCACCAGCAGCCCGACGTTGCTCAGCGCGGTCTGGAACAGCGGATCCGCGAACAGCTCGCGGTAGTTGCCGAACCCGACCGCCGTCCCGTTCTGCTCGCCGTCACCGGTGAAGGAGAAGTTGACGCCCAGCAACAGCGGGTAGAGCCGCAGCAGCACGATGATCAGAACGGCCGGAAGGACCAGGATGTAGGGGGCGTAGCGCTCGGCCCCCAGGCCGCCACGGGTGCGACGGGGTCGGGCCCCACTCCGATGCGCGGCGGGGGTGACCGCCGCCCCGCCGGCCCGTCCGGCCGAAGCCGGACGGACCGACGGTTGCGTGTTTCCGATCGGCACGAGGTCAGCCCGCCTGGTCGGAAGCGGCCAACTGCTTCACCACCTCGTCGACGGTGACCGATCCGCTGAGCAGCTGCTGGGAGAGGCGCCCCATCAGGTCCAGCGTCTTCGAGGAGAGCGCCACGTGCAGAGCGGGCTTGCCGGTCTTCAGCTCGCCGACGATCGTGGCGACGGCCGGCCCGGCCTGCGACACGTCGATGGTGGTGTCGGCGGCGATCGCGCCGGCGTCGGCGTAGAAGGCCTTCAAGGCGTCGGCCGAGCTCAGGGAGCGCGCCAGGTCGGCGGCCACCTTCGGGTCCTTCGTCCACTTGGCGACCGCGTAGCCGATGCCACCGTCGTACGGGAGGGTCGGCGTGGTGCCGGCGGTGACGATCGGGGCCTTCATGACGCCGAGCTTCTCCGGGGTCAGGAACTCGTTGAAGTCCTGCCAGTGACCCACGTCCGACATCAGACCCATCACGTGCGCGGCCTTACCGGACTGGAAGAGCGCGAAGGAGTCGTTGAACATGGCTGTCGAGTTGGCCCCGTCGCTGTTCATCTTCTTGTCGCCGGTCTCCTTCCAGGTCTGGAAGAGCCGCTTGACGTTGGCCGAGTTCCAGTCGCGCTTGCCGGCGATCCAGGCGTCGTACTCCGCGGCGGTGAGGGTGGTCGAGCCCATGCTGGAGAGCCAGAACTGAATGCCGACGCCCTCCTTGTTGCCGAGGGCGAAGCACTTGGAGCCGGCCTTGGCGATGGCGGCGCAGTCGGCGACGAACTTGTCCCACGTGGTGGCCGGGCTCGCCGGGTCGAGGTTCGCCTTCTGGTAGATCGCCTTGTTGTAGTAAATGGGGTAACCCTGCAGCGTCACCGGGGCGGCGTAGGTCTTGCCGTCCTTGGCGAATGCCTCCCAGCCGGCCAGCCGCTGCTTGTCCTCTGCCACGTAGTCGTCGAGGGGCACCAGCGCGTCCACCCGGTCGCGGATCTGACCGCCACCGTTGAACAGCATGACGTCCGGGCCCTTGCCGGACTGGATCGCCGCACCGAGCAGGGTGTAGTACTGGTCGAAGGGCTGTGCGACGAACTCCACCTCGACGTCGGGGTGCTTCTTCTTGAAGTCGGCCTTGGCCTTGTCCAGATAGGATTTGGCGAACGGCTCGCCGGACTTCCAGTCCCAAACGACCAACTTGCCGTCCGAACTGGTTGACTTGCCCGAATCGCTAGCACTTCCACAACCGGCCAGGGCCAGGCCCACAACGAGGACGGCCGACCATATTGCGCGCTGTCTCATCGATTGTCACCTCTGTATGGGGGGTGGCCGGCGGGTGCCCCGCGAGCCAAATGTTGACCGGAAGGTAACTCGTATGACGTGTGACGTCAACAGTCGGCCGTACACTGACCCAGACGTCGTGCCACGGCGAGCCATTCGGAGGGGGACATGACGCCACCGCAGGAGACAGCCCTGAACAGCCCGGCGACCCCGGCGTGGGTGCGTCGGCCGACCAACCTCGCCAGGGCGGTCACCGCCGAGCTGGTGGAGCGCATCGTCCGCGGCGTACACCCGTCCGGGACATCCCTGCCTCCCGAGCCGATCCTCTGCGAGACCTTCGGCGTGAGCCGGACCGTCGTCCGGGAAGCAGTGAAGATCCTTCAGGAGAAGGGGCTGGTGCAGGTCCGTCAGGGGGCCGGCACCATGGTCACCCCACCGTCACACTGGGACATGCTCGACGAACTCGTCCTCGCGGCCACCATCGCGGTGGACGACAGCCTCGCCATCCTCGACGACCTGGTCGTCACCCGGCGGGTGCTGGAGTCCGACATGGCGAACGTCGCCGCCCGTCTCGCCGACAGCGAGACCGTCGATCGACTGCGGGCCATGGTCGACCGGATGGACGAGCTCGTCGACGACCACGTCACCTACCACGACCACGACCGGGCCTTCCACGACACGATCATGCAGGCATCCGGGAACCGTATCGCCCGTGGCGTCGTACGCGCGCTGGAGAGCCAGGTCATCAACACCGCCCGGTACATGGGCCGGACCGAACGGGCGTTGTGCGTGGCGTCCAACCAGGGGCACCGACGCATCTACGAACGCATCGCGGCCCACGATCCCAACGGCGCCGCCGAAGCGATGTTCACCCACATCACCGAGGCCTGGCTGGTCCGTCGCAGTGGCTCGGGGAGCCCGGTCCGCCTCGAACGCTGACCGTCACTGACAACGGACGGCGCCCGCCCCCCGAGGTACGGGAGCAGGCGCCGCCAGCTGTGCCCGACAAGAGTCACGAGAACTGGGCGAAGAACCTCCAGATCTCACCCTTGGTCCAGGTGGTGATGCCGCTCTCGGCATAGGTGCCGTCCACCGGGCCGGGCATGTGGCCGTTGTCGTACGCGGCCCACTGCACCGGGTATCCGGCCCGGCAACCCGAGTAGGTGGTCGTGACGTGCGTGCGGCTGCCGGCCGCCGGCTCGCGCGGGCTCTGCGCGGTGCAGCCGTTGTTCCGGACGAACGTGTCGCGCAACGCCCGGCCACCCGAGATGCCCAGGACGTTGTCCGAGATGCCGTGCAGTCCGAAGTACGCGATGGGCTGCGTACCGCCACTGCAGCCGCTGATCTGCCCGCCGGAGATGACGGCGACCGCGCGGAAGGCATTGGCCCGCGCACAGGCGACGGCGTAGCTCATGCCGCCACCCCAGCTGAAGCCGAGCGCGAACCGCTGCCTCGGGTTGACGCAGAGGCTGCTCTCGATCCGGCTGATCATGTCGTCGACGAAGGTGATGTCCTCACCGCCGGAGTTGCCCCAGCCGTTGCCGAATCCCTGGGGCGCCACCAGGATCGCGGTGTTGTTCGACTGCTCCTGCTGCCCGTAGTAGGACCACGGGGTCCCGCTGGTGCCGCCGGAGGAGATCTCCTGCATGGTGCCGCCCCGCCAGTGGAAGGCGAAGATCAGTCGGTAGGGGTTGCTGTTGTTGTAGTTGGCGGGCACCCGCAGGATGAAGGTCCGGGTCTTGCCGTTGCTCTGGATCGTGTGCGTGCCGCTGGCCAGCGCCGGTGCCTTGCCGCACCCGCTGCCACCCGACGGGGGTGGCGTCGTGGGGTCGGTCCCGCCGTCGACGCGGACGAGCTGCCACTGCTGGTTGGTGCCGTTCCAGTCGGCGTACTGCACCACGTTCCCGCCGTCGGCGGTGGACGCGCCCTGCACCTCGATGGCCTTGTTGCTGTTGCGGTTGATCAGCCGAACGTAGCCACCGTCCGAGTCGGCCAGCCGGAACTGCTGGTTCGTGCCGTTGAGGTCGGACCACTGCACGATCGCGCCGCCGTCGGCGGTGGAGAAGCCGCTGACGTCGAGCACCTTGCCCGAGTGCCGCGACTTGATCCGGTAGTAGCCACCCCCGGAGTCCACGAACTGCCACTGCTGATTGACCCCGTTGTTACGCGTCCACTGACTGATCCGCGCCCCGTCGTTGGTGGCCGAGGCGTACAGGTCCAACGCCTTACCGCTGTTGCGATTCACCAGCACGTAGGAGGCATTGGTGTCCACTGTCGCTGCCGTCGCGGGCGCCGCGTTGACCGCGACGAGTGTGCTGGTCGCCATGACCGCGGCCGCCGCCGCGGCCAACCCTGACCGCCAGCCAGATCTCTGTCGAGAGGCGGGACGAGCCTCACCGAGGGCTTTCATGGTCCACTCCTTCGATCGGGGTCACCCACGAGCGGGAGCGCCCGCGCGTGCCCTGGCGTGCGTGCCGGCGTCCTGGTGGTGGCGTCAGCACGTCTGGGGTGTTGTGTGCGGGCAACCCGCGGCCAACGGCGTACGTCGATGGAATGCCACGATCCGGGCTTCGTGGCAGGCCCGCGCCGAACCCCGCGGCGCAACGTCCTGGCTCCCGGTGGCCGGGTGGCCCGCGGGGTGAAAATTAGCGGGTGAAACGTCATACGTCAAACGATTGGTATCGATTCGCGCGATCGCAGCCAGCCGCGACCTGGCGGCCACGGCGGCCCGCCCCGGATGGGGCGGGCCGCACTGGTCACGCCTCGCCTGGGCGGGCGCCGGCCGGATCCCGTACGGCCGGCAACTTTCCGCTCCCCCAGTCGATGACGGCGGTCGTCAGCCGATTCGGACCAGTTGCCACTGCTGGTTGTTGCCGCCCCAGTCGGCGTACTGGACGACGTTCCCACCGTCGGCGGTGGACGCGCCCTGCACCTCGACGGCCTTGTTGCTGTTGCGGTTGATCAGGCGTACGTAGCCGTCGGCCGAGTTCGCGAGTCGGAATTGCTGGTTCGTGCCGTTGAGGTCGGACCACTGCACGATCGCGCCGCCGTCGGCGGTGGAGAAGCCGCTGACGTCGAGCACCTTGCTGGAGTTGCGGGACTTCACCCGGTAGTAGCCACCACCCGAGTCGACGAACTGCCACTGCTGGTTGACGCCGTTGTTGCGCGACCACTGGCTGATCCGTGCGCCGTCGCTGGTGGCCGACGCGTACACGTCCAGCGCCTTGCCGCTGTTGCGGTTCAGCAACACGTACCAGGCGCTGGTGTCCACCCCGGAGCCCGGCGGGGGCGTGGTGGGCGGGGTCGAGCCGCCGTTGAGGGCGTCCAGGACGGCGGTGTACGCGGCCTTCTTGTTGCCGTTGCAGTCGAACAGCAGGGCGTTGTCCGAGCCACGCCACGAGTCGCAGTCGCGCACACCCCAGGTGGTGATGCCGGTGCAGCGCGAGACGGCCAGGCAGGCGCGGGTGACGGCGCCATAGATGTTTGCCTGGTTGCCGCCGGTCATC
Organism: Micromonospora saelicesensis; assembly: GCF_900091575.1. Lineage (GTDB taxonomy): Bacteria > Actinomycetota > Actinomycetes > Mycobacteriales > Micromonosporaceae > Micromonospora > Micromonospora saelicesensis. Next base: position 488,011 of record NZ_FMCR01000003.1, on the reverse strand, counting down.
ACGTCCAGCTCGGTGATCTGCACATCCACACCGAGATCGGCGAACCGCTGGAGGTTGGCCTGGTAGTCACTGGCCAGCGAGGTGCCCAGGTGCGACTGGAAGCCCACGCAGTCGATCGGCACGCCACGGGACTTGAAGTCCCGCACCATGTTGTAGATGCCCGTCGACTTCGCGTTGATCCCGTCGGTGTTGTAGTCGTTGTAACACAACTTCGCACCCGGATCCGCAGCCCGCGCCGCCCGGAACGCCGCCTCGATCCAGTCGTTACCGGTGCGCTGCAGGTTCGAGTCCCGACGCCCACCGCTACCACCGTCAGCGAACGCCTCGTTCACCACATCCCAGGCATAGATCTTGCCCCGGTAGTGCGTCGCCACCTGCGTGACGTGGTTGATCGCCGCGTTCCGCAACGCGGTGCCGGACATGCCCTGCGCCCAACCCGGCTGCTGTGCGTGCCACAGCAGGGTATGACCCCGCACGCTCATCCCGTTGGCCTGCGCATGGCTGACCAGACGATCACCACCGGAGTGGTTGAACTGGCCCTGCGACGGCTCGTTGGATGCCCACTTCATCTCGTTCTCGGCCACGACACTGTTGAACTCACGGTTCAGAATCGTCGTGTACGCGCCGGTGGACAGCTTGCCCGTCGCGACGGCGGCACCGAAGTAGCGACCCTTCTCGGCGGCGGCCGCCTTCAGGGTCGTGCCGGCACCGGATGCGGGAGTCAGCGCCACCGTCATACCGGTGGTGAGGGCGACGGCGATTGTCGCCGCCGCCAGCATCGTTCTCATGGGTTTCATGGCGTTCCTTTTCAGTGGTTGCATCGGTGGTGGTGATGTGCCACTTCGCTCGGGGCGACCGATCGGGACGGTCTTCCTGGCCCCCCGGCATCAGCACGTACGGTCCGAGAGGGCTGTCGCCGGCAACTGCCGGTCCCGAGGTGACGGCCGCATGCCCTTGCGGACGTCGTGATCGGAGGTACGACCCGTGCGGCTCGCCCGGTGAGCCACGGGAACGATCGTCCTCTATATCGAGAGTGAGCGATAACATGCCGTTCGTCAAGACGTAACGGGCCGTTCACGCCGATCTCCCGGAACGCCGCGTTTCGCCCGGTACCAAACGCCCAGAGCAACAGTGGTCAGCCGCGGCGCGACCAGCGGACGAGTCGTACCACCGCACCGCTCGGGCCACGCCGGAGGGCAACCCTGTTATCGCTCACAGTCGTGGCCGCGGCCCCTGGCCGTTCACGAGCACCCGGAGGCCGAGCCACTCGGAGACGGCTGCGCCGGGTCCACGTCGGCGCGTACTCCGGCGACCAGGTCGGCGGTGGTGTGGGCCGCGATGCCGGGCTGCGCGGCGTCGGCGAACCGCTCGACGACCGCCCGGACGTGTCGCTCGGCGGGTGCGGCGAGGCCGTCGTAGACGGCCGCGAACAACTCCCGCGCCAGGTGCCTGTGCCAGTCCGGTGGAAGCAGCTCCACGGGCAACTGCGGGTCGAGGACGGGAAAACGCCGAAAGGTGTCCATCACCTCGGTACGGGCCCGCACCGCAGCGGCGCCGTCGATCTGCCCGGACCGCACCCCGGGCAACAGCGGCGTCCACCGCCGGAGGAACGCGTCGTAGCTCCGACCGATCGCCTCGATGTCCCAGGCCTCGATCGGCGCGCGGTGAATGGCCGAGGCGAGCGCGCTCTGCCGCCCGCGAAACACCGTCACCGCGCCGAGGGTGAGCCGGTCGAGCTCGGCCCGAGCCGCGGGAGTCAGCTCCTGCGGCGAGATCCACAAACCGTCGTACAGCGGCGCGTAACCGAGCCACCGGAGTTGCGCCCGCAGGGCCCGGCGCTGCGTACTGCGATCCTGCGGCAGCGAGAAGGCGACGATCGTCCAACACCCGTCCCACCGCGCCGTCGAGGTGGTGGAGGCGAGAATCCACTGCCCGCCGGCGGAGAGGTTGACGGCGGCCGCGCGGCTGAGCCGGTAGGAGCTGCGCCGCCCCAGTCGACTGCCCTCCAACACGCCACGGCGGGCCAACCGACTGATCGCGGTCCGCGCTCCGGCCGTCGTCACGCCGGTCTCCCCGAGCAGCGCGACGATGGCCGCCGACGGGAGGGCGACCCGGGTTCGCAGCGTGTAGTCCGCCATCAGGGTCACCGCGACACCCTGGGGTGAGTTGCCGACCTGCCGGCGGGGCAGCCGGAGTGGCTGGTCTCCGTCGTCCGGATAGATCTCGTCGATGTCGAAAGGGCTTGCCACAGGCGCTCCGTGCTCCTCGGGGACGGCATGACGACTGTAGACGGACCCCTCCCACTCCCTCATAAATCGAGCGCCTTCGATTGACACTTCCTGGCCCGGAGGGAACACTAACTGCCACGCGACGCCATCCGGAGCCGGGCTGGGCGAGCCACAGGTAGCGGGCATCGTGCGATCACCGCGGGAGTCGGGCAGACCGCGACGGGATGGCACGGCCAATCCAGCCTGCACAGGCAATCGAAGGAGTCGTCCGTTGAGAATCAGAAGGAAACTGCTACTCGCCCTGGCCGCATCACTGGTGGCGGCCGGCCTGGTGGCCCCCACGGTCGGGCCCGCGTACGCGGCGTCACTGACCGAGGTGACCAGCTTCGGTGACAACCCGGGCCGGATGCGCATGCACGTCTACGTGCCGGACAACCGCCCGACTCGCCCGGCGGTCGTGGTGGCGATGCACGGCTGCGGCGGGTCCGGCCCCGGCTTCTACTCCGGGAGCGAATTCGCCAGCCTCGCCGACCGCTACGGGTACATCGTGATCTACCCGTCCGCCACCCAGCAGGCCGGGTTCGGCAACTGCTTCGACGTCTGGTCGGACGCCGCGAAGCGACGTGGCGGCGGCAGCGACCCGGTGTCGATCGTCTCGATGGTCCGGTACGTGCAGCAGCAGTACGCGGCCGATCCGGAGCGGGTCTACGCCACCGGCAGCTCGTCCGGCGGCATGATGACCAACCACATGCTCGCCCTCCATCCCGACCTGTTCAAGGCCGGCGCCGCGTTCATGGGCGTGCCGTTCAACTGCTTCGCCAACGCGGCGGACTTCCCGCCCACCAGCAGCCAGTGCACCGGCGGAAACATGAACCGGACACCGCAGCAGTGGGGCGACGCGGTCCGCCAGGCGTACCCCGGCTACTCCGGGCCCCGCCCGCGCGTGCAGCTGTGGCACGGCACCAACGACACGCTCGTGCCGTACTCGCTGTTGCAAGAGGCGATCGAGCAGTGGACCAACGTGTTCGGGCTGAGCCAGACACCCACCTCCACCGACACACCCCAGGCCAACTGGAACCGGCGCCGGTACGCCGACAGCGGCGGCACCGTCCAGGTCGAGGCCTACAGCATCCAGGGGGCCGGACACAGCCTGCCCTCCGGCGGCATGGCCGCGTCCGCCATCGCGTTCTTCGGGCTGACCGACCCCACGACGCCGCCCCCGACCACACCGCCGCCCCCGACCACGCCACCGCCGACCACACCGCCCCCCACCACGCCACCGCCGACCACCCCGCCGCCGGCGTCCGGCGCCTGTCGGGTGACGGTCGACGTCAACGCCTGGAACACCGGGCTGACCGAGAACATCACCGTCACGAACACCGGCACCAGCGCCGTCAACGGCTGGTCCCTGGTCTTCACCCTGCCCGGTGGGCAGACCATCACCTCGGGCTGGAACGCCACCTACTCGCCCAGCTCGGGGCAGGTGACGGCCCGCAACGTCGCCTACAACGGCGGCATCCCGGCCAACGGCTCGGTGAGCTTCGGCTTCCAGGCCACCCACACCGGCAACAACGCCCGACCGTCGTCGTTCACCCTCAACGGCGCGGCCTGCACCGTCGCCTGAGACCGGGTCGACGTCCACCCGCGCGTGCGCCGGTCACCACCTGGTGGTGACCGGCGCACGACTCGTACGGCGTGCCAGGATCAGCGGTAACCGGCGGTCACCACGCTGGCCTGCACGGCGTTCTCGGTCGCGTCGGACGGATAGCCGGCGACCATCGCCCCCTCGTAGAAGGTGCCGGCGCTCAGGTTCGCGCCGCCGTCGGGCTTGCAGCAGTCACCGCCACTGCCCAGGATGATCGCGCCCTGCTTCTTCATCGGGCTGTATCCCGGCGGGAGCGAGCCGTCGTACAGCGTGTAGAGGCTGCCGGCCTGCGCGTCGCTGCCCTTGATGGCGAACCGGGTCGTTCCGTTGTTCTTCAGCGTCGCGGTGACGAACTTGCTGGTGAACGCGCGCTGGTTCGGGTTCCAGGAGCTGCTGCCGCCCGGGAAGAGACCCCACTCGAGGTCGGCCTGCACCCAGGGGCCGCTGCCGGAACAGCCGCCGAACCAGCACTGCTTGCCGAAGTTGATGGCGTCCATCGCCCCGGCGGCGTCGGCCTTCCTGGTCGTCTCGCTGTTGCCGTAGTCGAAGCAGCAGCCGCTGTTGACGTGGGTCCCGCTGGTCACCATGTACATGCCCTCGGGTGCCGCGCCGGTCGGCACGCCGGTGAGGTGCCCGTCGCGCCAGTAGCTGTTACCGGGGTTGATGTAGAGCGAGTACGCCTTCGCGCCGCCCACGGTCAGCGACTCCGAGGTCGCGATCGCCGGCCTGCTCTGCGGAGAGCCCGGAACGACGCTCGACCCCTGGTACCAGAGGTCGTTGCCGCGCCCGGACTGGTCGAAGACGACAGTGACCACGCAGGTCGTGCCGGAGCAGAACGAGTCCTGCGTCGCCGCGTTGGCGGTGCCGCCGGCACCCGTGAGCCCGATGTTGCGGGTCGTGTTGTCCGACGAGCGTCGGACCTGGTAGAGGTTGCCGGCGTACGCCTCGTAGAGCGCCCGCGTGGTGCTGTGCGCCGCGATGCACGGGGTGCCGCCGGAGGCGTAGATGTCGCACGGACGCGCGCCGGTCGGCGGGTTGGTCGGCGGCGGGGTGGTGGTCGGCGAGGCCCACTGCTGGTTGGCGCCGCCGTTACAGGCCCAGAGGATGATTTTGGTGCCGTTCGCGGTGGCCGCGGCGTTGGCGTCGAGGCACAGCCCGGACTGGACGCCGGTGATGGTGCCGTTGCTGTTGACGTTCCACTGTTGGTTGTTCTGGCCGTTGCAGTCCCAGATGATCACCTGGGTGCCGTTGGCGGTGCCCCGGCCCGAGGCGTCCAGGCACTTGTTGCCGTACGCCTGGAGTTGCTTGGTCGACGTCCACGTCCAGGTCTGGCCGGCACTGCCGTTGCAGTCCCAGAGTTGCGTCTGGGTGCCGTTGGTGGTGCTGGAGTTGGGCACTTCGAGACAGCGGCCGGACGGCGTACCGACGATCGGGGTGCTCTGCCCCGGCGCGATGGCGGCCGCCAACGGGGCGGCGGCGGCCTCGGCGACCGGCGACGGGGCACCGGGGGTGGCGCCGATGCCGACGAGGACGCCGACCAGCGCACCCGCCAGGGCGGTCAGACGTCGGGCGCGATGACGTCTCGGGATGAGTTCACGGGCTTTTCCTGGCCCGGCGGGGGACGGGGTTCGCACGAGGTGGCTCCTCGGAGTCGTGGAAGCGCGGTGGGGGTGTCGACGCGCACGGGGGTGGTGGCGATGGCGAATCGATTCGCAGCGAATCGTATGACCTTTGTTTAATTCATGTCAATGAATGCAGTAGCGGGGCGGCGCGCTGGCCGTTGGGCGGACCGCCAGCGCACCACCTCCCCCGGGACGCCTACCGCCCCAGGAGCCGCCACGTCTGGTTCAACGGGCTGCCCTGGTTGACCGCCCGGCAGGTCCACTGGTGCACCAGCGCGCCGGCCGCCGTGGAGACCGCGTTGACATCGACGCACTTGCCACTGTGCCGGGCGACGAGTTGGTAGTCGTGCGAGTCGTTGCCCGAGTAGGTCACCTTGCGCAGCGTGAACTGCTGGTTGAGGCTGTTCAGGCAGGTCCACTGGTGCACGGCCGCGCCGTCGGCGGTGGAGACGCCGCTGACGTCGAGGCACTTGCCGCTCTGCTGGTTGACCACCGTGTAGGTGTTGGCCACCCCGGCGACCGGGCGGAAGTTCCAGAGCTGCTGGTCACCGCCGTCGCAGTAGTTCTGCTGTTGGACGTTGCCGTCGGCGGTGCTCAGGCCGGCGTTGTTCAGGCACTGCTGGGAGTGTTGGGCCACCGCCACCGACTGGAAGCCACCGTCCGAGGGGGGCAGCAGCGTGACGGTGTACGTGTCGTTCTGGTTGGTGTACGGCAGGGTCACCGAGGCGTTGTTGTTGGACACCCCGACCACGCTGTTCGAGACCGTGACCGGCCCCGCCACGGCACCGCCACCGTTGTGCGGGATGCGTTGGGTGAGGACCCGGACCTGGTTGTTCTGCACGATGCCGCTGGTGGTGTCCAGGCGCTGCAGGTTGACGGTCAGGTTCCCGGTGGTACGACCACCGCCGACCAGCACCTTCGCCACCCCGGCAGCCTTCGTGGCGTACGCGTCGTACGACTGGCTGGGGGTCACCGCGACGATCTCCCCGACCTGGGAGGCGTAGTAGCGGTAGTTCCACCACTCCCCCTTGGGCTGGTGCTGACCGGCCGAGTTACGGATCAACAGGTTGCCGAGGTCGTTGTGCAGGCTGCCGCCGCTGGCCCAGTTCGCCCGCAGGCCGTCGGCCCGGGCCCGCTCCAGGCGCGCGATGTACCAGGCGCCGTCGGCCGGGTTCTGCTCGTCGGGGGCGCCGTACTCGTTGATCTGGTACGGACGCGGGTGGGCGATGCCGCGCGGGTCGAGGGTGGCGTTGGCGGCGGCGACGTTCGCGACCGGGTCACCGGGCAGCGAGTGCCAACTGATGATGTCCGGCACCGTGTTGGTCGAGCGGACGAAGTCCAGGTACTGGTTCCAGAAGGCGTGGTTGGTCGACGGTACGCAGGCGCAGCTCGGCCCGACGATGAGCTGGCTGGGGAACTCCGTCCGGATGCGCTGGTAGGTCCGCCGCCACAGTTCGAGGTACTGGGAGATCGGCCGGTTCCAGAAGATGGTGATGTTGGGTTCGTTCCAGATGTCCCACTGCACCGACAGGCCGGACGCCCGGACGTCGTTGATCAGGCGGGTCAGGAAGTTGTCGTAGTCGGTCCAGTTGCCGTTGTCACCGGGGAAGCGGGAGATTCCGGCGCCGTCGGCACCCCAGAGGTCGTGCGGCAGGATGATGAACTTCCCGCCGAGGGCGGTGGTCCGACGCGCCTGGGCGACTGTGGAGTTCCAGCGACGGTCGTAGGTTCCGCCGACCCAGCCACTGCCAGGGAGCTGCGCGCCGCCGGCGCGCATGTACTGGAACTTGACGTCCCGGTAGAAGTGGTCGGCCGGACCGCTGGCGTTCTCGGTCATGCCGTAGATCCAGCCGGAGGCGCGGTAGGTCGGCGCACCGTTGGTGGTGGCGAAGTTGACGCTGATCGACTCGTCGGCGGCCTGGGCGGGGGACGGGACGACGGTGACGGCGGCAGCGGCGGCGAGCAGGCCGACGACGAGTCGGGCCACGAACACGCGGGCTCGTCCTGACCTGCTGCGGGACGGGGTTTTCACGGGCGGCTCCTTGGTGGGGCGCGGGGGACGCTCTCCGGAGGGCAGCACTTGCGAATCGATTCGCACGGATCGTAGGACCGGGAACTGAACCATGTCAATGAAGTGACGGCGCGGTGACGCCTGTGTTGCCCAGCGGTCCTCCCGGCTCGGCCAACTGACCCTTGACCCCCGGGTATGGCCAGACCTATCTTCGGGCGAACCGATTCGTCGAATCGATTCGCCTCATGGTTGGACTGGTCCAACCGCGACGATCAACCGACACACCCCACCTGACGATCGATTTGAAGTGAGGCACCACATGACCGGACTCAGTCGTCGGCGGCGCCTGGCCGCCGTCGCCGTGATAGCTCTCGCCGCAGTGACGGGCAGCGCCTGCTCGTCGTCCGCCGACGGCCCCGCCGACGGTGGCGCCTACCTCGTCTGGGACCCGTATCCGCAGTTCGCCGACGACTCCGAGTGGGTCGCGCTGCTCAAGAAGTGCGGCACCTCCGCGGGGGTGACTGTCGAGCGGACCGGCTACGACACCACCGACCTGACCAACAAGGCGCTGCTCGCCGCCCAGCAGGGAAACTCGCCGGACGTGCTGATCGTGGACAACCCGGTCATCTCAACTCTGGCCGAAGCCGGTGCGCTCACCACCACCGACGACAACAAGCTGGACGTCTCGGCCATGGAGAAGAACCTGCTCGGCGCCGGCCAGAGCGACGGCAAGACCTACGGGGTGCCGATCGGGGCGAACACCCTCGCCCTCTACTACAACAAGGATCTGCTCACCGCCGCCGGAGTCGATCCCGCCGCCGTCAAGGACTGGACCTCACTGACCGCGGCACTGACCAAGGTCAAGGCCAAGGGGAAGAAGGGCGTCACCTTCTCCGCGATCGGCACCGAGGAGGGCAGCTTCCAGTTCCTGCCCTGGTTCTGGGGATCGGGTGCCCAACTGACCAGTCTGGACTCGCCGCAGGCGGTGTCCGCGCTGACGCTCTGGACCGACTGGCTCAAGCAGGGCCTTGCCCCGAACTCCGTCATCAACAACACCCAGACCACGAGCTGGCAGGAGTTCGCCACCGGCGACTACGCGTTCGCCGAGAACGGCACCTGGCAACTGGCCAACGCGGAGAAGCTCGGCTTCTCGTACGGCACGATCGCGATCCCGGCCAGCGCGGGCGGCCCGGCCCCGGCGCCCACCGGCGGTGAGTTCGTCTCCATTCCGGTGCAGAAGAAGACCGGCCGGTACGAGACGTCACAGAAGCTCGTCACCTGCCTGACCAACGCCGACAACCTCCTCACCACGGACACCACGCTCTCCTACGTCGCGCCCGTCGCCGCCGTACAGGAGCGACAGGCCACCGCGGACCCCAAGCTCAAGGTCTGGGTGGAGGCGGTCCGGGCGGCCAAGGGCCGCACCGGTGACGACCTCGGCACGAAGTACCCGAAGATCTCCGAAGCGCTGTGGACCGCGGTGCAGTCGGCCCTCAGCGGCGGAAAGTCGCCACAGGAGGCACTGGCCGCCGCGCAGACCGCCGCCGCGACCAGGTAAGCGATCCGAACCGACACCATGCCCTCCACGACAGAGACCACCGCCGTACGGGACCCGGGTGGGGCGGCGAGCGCCGCCCCACCCGGGCCTCCCCCGTCCCGTGCCCGCCGGCCCAGCCGATGGTGGGCGTGGGGATTCCTGGCACCCGTGACCATCTACCTGGCTGCCTTCTATGCCTACCCGCTCTACCGCAACGTCGAGTTGAGCCTGCGGGAGTACACCGTCCGCTCGTTCGTGCAGGGCGGGGCGCCCTTCGCCGGCCTCGACAACTACCAGATGGTCCTGACCGACCTGGCATTCGGGCCGACGCTGACGCACACAGTGGTCTTCACAGCGGCCTCGCTCGCCTTCCAGTTCACCATCGGGATGGCCCTGGCCCTCTTCTTCCACCAGCACTTCCCGCTGTCGCGCACGCTGCGGGCGCTGATCCTCGTACCGTGGCTGCTGCCACTGATCGTCTCGGCGTCGACCTGGTCGTGGCTACTCAACAGCGACTCGGGGCTGGTCAACGCGGCGCTCGGCGTCGTCGGGATCGACCCGGTCAACTGGCTCACCTCGCCGGGCTGGTCACTCACCTCGGTGATCATCGCGAACGTCTGGATCGGCATCCCGTTCAACCTGGTGGTGCTCTACAGCGGCCTACAGGCGATCCCGACCGAGATGTACGAGGCGTCCGCGCTCGACGGCGCGACCGGGTGGCAACGGTTCTGGGGGATCACCTTCCCCTTGCTGCGTCCCGTCTCCCTGATCACGCTGCTGCTGGGGCTGATCTACACGCTGAAGGTCTTCGACATCATCTGGATCATGACGAAGGGCGGCCCGACCGGCTCCTCGGCAACGCTCGCCACCTGGTCGTACCGGCTCGGCTTCGGCAACCTGCTGCCCGAGTTCGGCCCGGGAGCGGCCATCGGGAACCTGCTCATCGTGCTGGCCCTGATCGCCGGCCTCGTCTACATCCGGATCGAGCGGAGGCAGCAGCTGCGATGACCACCTCGACGCCTCGGGCCTGGTGGAAGACCGGCGTCGGCCTGGTGCTGACCGGGCTGATGCTCTTCCCCGTCTACTGGATGATCAATGTGTCAGTCACCCGGGACCAGGACATGCGGGCCAGTCCCCCGCACCTGTTCCCCACCAACGGCACCCTGGACGGCTACCGGGCGGTGCTCGACCAGCAGCTGCCGTACCTCGGCACCAGCTTCCTGGTCGGCCTCGGCACGGTGGCACTGACCGTGGCGCTGGCGGCCCCCGCCGGTTACGCCCTGGCGAAGCTCCGGCCACCGGGCGGCCCGGCGCTGAGCTTCCTGCTGCTGATCGCGCAGATGATCCCGGGGATCATCATGGCGATGGGCTTCTACGCCATCTACCTCACCCTCGGCGTCCTCAACACGCTGCCCGGCCTGATCCTGGCCGACACGACACTCGCGGTGCCGTTCGCTGTCCTGATCTTCACGGCCTTCATGTCCGGCATCCCCGACGAGCTGCTCCAGGCCGCCGTGGTCGACGGCGCCGGTCGGCTGCGCACCTTCTGGTCGGTCGTCCTGCCGGTCAGCCGCAACTCGATCGTCACGGTGTCGCTCTTCGCGTTCCTGTGGTCCTGGTCGGACTTCATCTTCGCCTCCACCCTGGCCGGCGGCGGCGACCACCAGCCGATCACCCTCGGCATCTACCACTACATCGGCAACAACAACCAGCAGTGGAACGCGATCATGGCCACCGCCGTCGTCGCTTCGATCCCCGCCGCCGTGCTGCTGATCCTGGCCCAGCGGTACGTCTCGATGGGCGTGACCGCCGGCGCCGTCAAGGACTGACCATCCGCGGCGGTCGAGGACTGACCAACCGCACCACAGAAAGGCACCCGCCACCCATGACCGCCGCCCCGTCCGGTCCGGAGTTCGGAATCCAGGACATCCCCTTCAGCTACCGCGGATCCTGGTTCAACGTCTCCCCGGTGGTAGCCGAGAAGACGTACGCCGACGACCTGCACCTGGTCTCCCACCAGACCGGGCTGCACCCCGTACTGCGGCTCACCCCCACGGTCGCCGGCACCACCGTCGTCGCCACGCCCGCACTGCTGACCTGGCGCAACGGGGCCGACCGGATCGAGGCCGTCTACGACGGGCCGGACACCCTGCGGATCCGGGGCCACCGGCTCGGCCTGCGGGTGGCCGCTGCCGCGCACACCCTCACCCCGTTCAGCGGGACCTACCTGTACGCCGATCCGGTCGACGGATCACACGTGTTCACCTCGTACGAGACCGGTCGCCGCTACCGCGTCACGGTGCTCTCCGGCGCTCTGCTGCGGACCGACGGCGCGCAGGCGCTCGGCACCGCCGACCGGTCGCTGGACCTTCCCGGCGACCAGCCCTGGGAGATCGCGATCGAGGAGTACGCCACCGCCCGCCGCCCGTACGCCGCAGCAGTCGCCTTCGAGCAGTTGTGCCGCGACCGGTTCGCGGAGTTCACCGCCTTCGTCGACGCGATCGCGCCCTGGCGCGGCCCGGAGACCCCGGCCGCCGAGCTGGCCGCGTACGTCCTGTGGTCGGCCACTGTCGCCCCGGCGGGCTTCGTCACCCGGCCGGCCGTCCTGATGTCCAAGCACTGGATGGACAAGGTGTGGAGCTGGGACCACTGCTTCAACGCGATCGCCCTGGCGGCCGGCGAGCCGGAGCTGGCCTGGCACCAGTTCCAGTTGCCCTTCGACCACCAGGACGAGGCCGGCGCCCTCCCCGACTCGGTCACCCACTCGGAGGTCCTGCACAACTACGTCAAGCCCCCCATCCACGGCTGGGCCCTCCGGCACCTGCGCCGGCGCCTTCCCCAGCCGCCGGACCGGGCGGCGCTGGCGCAGACGTACGACCGGCTCGCCCGCTGGACCGGGTTCTGGCTCGACGCGCGGCGCGCTCCCGGCCACGACCTGCCGCACTACCAGCACGGCAACGACAGCGGCTGGGACAACGCCACCACCTTCGACGAGAACCGGGTCCTCGAGACGGCTGACCTCGCCGCGTTCCTGGTCTCGCAGCTTCGCTGCCTCGCCGACCTCGCCACCGAGCTGGGTGAGCCCACCACCCGCTGGTCCCGGGAGGCCGACCGGATCCATCGGGCCATGCTGCGCGACCTGTGGGACGGCGAACGCTTCTGCGCCCGGGACCCCCACACCGGGCACCGGCGAGCCAGCCGCAGCCTGCTCGACCTGATGCCCGTTGCGCTCGGGGCCGACCTGCCGGCCCCGGTCGCCGCCGCGCTGGCGCGCGGCGTCGAAACCCACCTGACCACGCACGGGCTGGCCACCGAGCCGACGGACTCGGCTCACTACCTCGCCGACGGCTACTGGCGTGGCCCGATCTGGGCGCCCTCCACCGTCCTGGTCGAGGACGGCCTGCGCCGGGCCGGGCAGACCAGGATCGCCGACGACATCAGCCGGCGGTTCCTCGCCCTGTGCGAGAAGTCCGGCTTCGCGGAGAACTTCGACGCCGAGACCGGCACCGGGCTACGGGACCGCGCCTACACCTGGACCGCCAGCAGCTATCTCATCCTCGCCGCCGCCCAGGAGGAACGGCGGGTCAGGGGCGGGTAGCCCTGTCGGATCAGCGGCCCCGGACCGGGCCGGTGCTGGAACGCAACGAGATGGGCGGGCTGTACAGGCGGTGTCGGGGCACGGCGCCGGGAGCCGCGATGATCTCCAGAAGCAGCGACACCGCCTCGGCCCCCATCTCGACCATCGGCACGTCGGCCGCGGTCAGCGGCGGGCGGAAATCCTCCGCCCAGTGCTGCGCGGCGACTCCGGTGACGGAGAAGTCGCGTGGCACGGACAGCCCGGCGCCGGTCAACGCACGCTGCATTCCGGGCAGTGCGGCCTCGTTGATGGTGGCCACCGCCGTGACCTCCGGGTGCGTCGCGAGCAGTTGCTCCATACACGCCTCGCCGGAGGCGGTGTCGTCGCCGCTGCACACCTCCACGCCGGTCAACCCCCGCTCCGCCGCCGCCGCACGAAAGCCGGTCAGCGCGCGATGGCTGGGGCCGTAGCCGGCGGCCACCAACTCGGCGGACCGGTTCACGAGTGCCACGTGCCGGTGCCCCAGGTCGGCCAGGTGCTGCACGCACCGGGCGATCAGCCCGGCGTAGTCGATGTCGATCCAGCTCATCCCGTGCGGCTCGGCGGTCCGGCCGATGGTGACGAACGGCAGGCCGGCCTTGGTCAGCCGGGTCACCCGGTCGTCCGCCAACCGGATCTCCATGAGGACCACGCCGTCCACCCGACGCCCGGTGACGATCCGCTCGAACGACCGGTCATGGTCGCCACCGGAGGGGGACAGCAGCACGTCGAGGTCGTGGCGGGCGGCGGCCTCGACGACGCTGGCGACGAAGCCCAGCTGCATGTCGGTCAACCGCTGGCTCGCGGGCGGGATGACCAGCCCGAGGGTGCGGGTGCGCCCCTCCTTGAGAGCACGGGCGCTGGCGTTCGGCCGGTAGTCCAGCTCGTCGATGACCGACTGGATCCGTTGCCGGGTCGCCTCCGACACGCTGCGTTTTCCGCTGAGCACGTAGGAGACGGTGCTGCGGGACACCCCCGCCCGGCGAGCGATTTCCCCGATGTTCATCAATCGCCCTCGAATCGATTTTTGCCCCGACACGGGGACGCACCTTGCTCCGCCGACCAGCATATCTGTCCTCAGGCTCATCGATCGATGACCAACGCGTGCCAACTAGCGCTAATAGATGGACGAGCATTAATGTCACAGGTATGACGTGTTACGTCAATTCCATCGCCGCACCCCACCCCCACCACGCACCCGGAAGGATCCGATGAAAGTGGAGAGAAAACTGGGCCGCCTGATGGCCGCCGCCGGGACCCTGTTCGTCCTCGTCGTCGGCGCTGGCGCCTATGTGGTCTCGGACGCGCCGGGCGTCGCCCACGCCGCCGGCACGGGTCCGTGTGACATCTACGCCTCCGGCGGCACCCCGTGCGTGGCCGCCCACAGCACCACCCGCGCGCTGTACGGCGCGTACAACGGCCCGCTCTACCAGGTCCGACGATCGTCGGACAACACCACCCGCGACGTCGGTGTGCTCAGCGAGGGCGGCTACGCCAACGCCGCCACCCAGGACACGTTCTGCGCCAACACCACCTGCGTCATCACGATCATCTACGACCAGTCCGGCCGCAACAACCGCCTCACCCAGGCGCCCCCCGGCTACTTCGTCGGCCCCGCTCCCGGCGGGTTCGACAACCTCGCCGACGCGAAGGCGGCACCGGTCACCGTCGGCGGCCAGAAGGCGTACGGCGTCTACATCGCCCCCGGCACCGGCTACCGCAACAACAACACCAACGGTGTCGCGACCGGCGACCAGCCCGAGGGCATCTACGCGGTCGTCGACGGCACGCACTACAACCAGTGGTGCTGCTTCGACTACGGCAACGCGCAGACCAACAACCTCGCCGACGAACGCGCCATCATGGAGACCGTCTACTTCGGCGCCAACAAGCAGTGGGGCTACGGGGCGGGAGCCGGCCCCTGGATCATGGCCGACCTGGAGTGGGGGTTGTTCTCCGGAGTCAACGCGGGCTACAACAACATCGCGTCGATCAACCACCGCTTCGTCACCGCCATGGTCAAGGGCGAGCCGAACCACTGGGCGATCCGGGGCGGCAACGCCCAGGCGGGCGGCCTGACGACCTACTTCGACGGGCCGCGCCCCAACGGCTACCACCCGATGAAGAAGGAAGGCGCCATCCTGCTCGGCATCGGCGGCGACAACAGCATCACCGGTCGCGGCACGTTCTTCGAGGGTGTGTTGACCTCCGGCTACCCGACGGCGGCCACCGAGAACGCCGTCCAGGCCAACATCAACGCCGCCGCCTACGCGCCGGCCGGCGGCGGCAACCCGCAACAGAACGTCCAGGTCGTGGGCGCCCAGTCCAGCCGCTGCATCGACGTACCGAACGGCAGCACCACCAACGGCACCCAGGTGCAACTCTGGGACTGCACCGGCAACACCGCGCAGCGCTGGACCTACACGGCCGGCAAACAACTCCAGGTGTACGGCAACAAGTGCCTCGACGCCTCCGGCCAGGGCACCACCAACGGCACCCAGGCCATCATCTGGGACTGCCACGGCGGCACCAACCAACAGTGGAACCTCAACTCCAACGGCACCATCACCGGCGTCCAGGCCGGGCTCTGCCTCGACGCCAACGGCGCCGCCACCGCCAACGGCACCAAGCTCATCCTCTGGGCCTGCAACGGCGGCACCAACCAGCGGTGGTCCACCCGCAGCTGACCGACCGCACGATCGAGTGGTCGTGCCGCCCCAACAGCGCCGCCGGGGGCGGCACGACCGTGAGTTACCTGGCGGCCCGCGCCCTGCGCTCGGCTGGCCTGCCTTGTCGATCTGCCGAGGAGCGGTATACCTCAGAGGTATAAATATGCCTCTGAGGTATACCGCTCAAACCGCATCCGCCCTGACGAAGATGACCGACGGTCGCCGGCGTGTGTGCCTGACGTGCGGGTGCCACGAACGGGCGACTGCCCACTACCCACGCCGGGTAGGTTCGGGGCCGGGCGAATGGCGGGGGTCGCATGGTCAGGGGTTGGCACGGCTGGCTCGGTACGTTCAACGGCGTCGTCCTCATCACGGTGGTCGTCCTGCCGTTGGCCGCGCTGGCGGTGTGGGCCCTGGCGCGCCGCCGACGTGCCGCCGGTACCACGTCGGCGTGGCGGACGTCGCTGGCCGACGTCGGCATCGTCTACGGCACCGTGCCGTGGGTATGGATGATCATGTTGCCGGGTGAACAGGCCGGCGCCGTCTCCGGCCGGGTGACAGTGGTGCCGCTGCGCGACCTGCTCACGATCTTCTCCGACGGAGGGCCGCTGACGGCGACGGTCCAGGTCGTCGGCAACCTGCTGGTCTTCGCGGCCCTGGGGTTCTTCGTGCCGCTGCGGTTCCCGGCGCTGGCATCGGTGCCGCGGATCCTGGTCCTCGCGGCCGGCTGCTCGGTCCTGGTCGAGACCGCGCAGTACGTCCTGCGGCTGGACCGGGTGTCGTCGGTGGACGACGTCCTGCTCAACGCCGCCGGCGCCGGGCTGGCGGCGCTGGTGTCCCGCCGCTGGTGGCGCGACACACCCGACACGTCCACGGATCGTCGACCTCAGCCGGCCCCGGCAGTGGGACGCTGAGCGCCGCGGTCAACTACCAACAGAGCTGACAGTCGATCAGGTGGGCGGCTCTGCCAACCGCTCCAGCCGCGCCAGACCATCCCAGCCACGCTCGCGCATCAGATCCAGCAGTCGCTGCACCCGCGGGTCCGCCTCGACGGCCAGCGCGTCCAGCAGGTCGAACGGCAGATCGTCCCGCGCCACCTCACCGAGGTCGATCTCGCCAGAGCGGTATGCCTGCTCGGCGAGGCTGGCCAAGATGTCGGCGGCCTCCACCAGACGCGCGTCGTCGCTGGTGTCGCTCTCGAAGATCTCCGACAGGATCCGGTAAAGCCGTATGAGCTGCGGGTCGTCGAGCTGCGCGATCTTGCCGGGCATCCATTCGCGGACGCGATCGGGCCAGCGAGCCGACATCAGGATCCAGCTGTCCCGCTCACCCGCAATCACCCGCTCGGAGACGCCGATGTCCCGGAGCCGGTCAAGGTAGGTGATCACCTCTGGTGCGAGCGCCAGCCGATCCCCGGCCGCGAGTTGCGCGATCTGCTTCCGGCTGGCCTCCAGCCGTGCGATCTCGTCGTCCAGTTGCCTGTCGATCTCCTCGATCGCGGCCGCGAAGGTCGACGCGTCGGCCTCCAGCATCTGACCAATCTGGGACAGCGGCACGCCGGCGTTGGCGAGAATCCGGATCCTGATGAGGGACACCACCGCCCCCGCGCTGTACCGCCGATAGCCCGAGGCGTCCCGCTCGGGCTCCGGCAGCAGACCGATCTGGTGGTAGTGCCGTACCGCCCGCACCGTGACGCCGGCGTACGCCGCGAGTTGACTGATCGTCAGCATGCCCTGATCCTGCCCCTCGAGACGCTCGGCCCCACTCGGATCCAGCTCAGGAGATCTTGCGGCGGTAGGTCAGGTTGGCGAAGAGGTAGGCCACTACGAGGATGCCGACGCACCAGGCGAGGGCGGTCCAGATGCCCGATCCGACCGGCTTCTGCGCGAAGAGGTCCCGGATCGCGTTGACGATGGCGGTGACCGGCTGGTGCTCGGCGAAGGCGCGCACCGGGCCGGGCATCGACGCGGTGGGCACGAAGGCCGAGCTGACGAACGGCAGGAAGACCAGGGGGTACGAGAAGGCGCTCGCGCCGTCCACGGACTGAGCGGTGAGGCCGGGGATGATGGCGATCCAGGTCAGCGCCAGGGTGAACAGCACCAGGATGCCAGCGACGGCGAGCCACCCCAGCACGCTCGTGCCGGTGCGGAAGCCCATGAGCAGGGCGACGAGGACGACGACGACCAACGAGACCAGGTTGGCGACCAGCGAGGTCAGCACGTGCGCCCAGAGCACCGAGGATCGTGCGATCGGCATGGACTGGAACCGTTCGAAGATGCCGCCCTGCATGTCCAGGAAGAGCCGGAAGGCGGTGTACGAGATGCCCGAGGCGATCGTGATGAGCAGGATGCCGGGGAGCAGATAGTTCACGTACGAGTCGGAGCCGGTCTCGATCGCTCCGCCGAAGACGTAGACGAACAGCAGCATGAAGGCGATCGGCATGACGGCGGTCGTGATGATGGTGTCCGGGCTGCGGGCGATGTGGCGCAGTGAGCGTCCCAGCAGAACTGTCGTGTCGCCGAGGAAGTGCTTGCTCATCGTTGTTCCTTCTCGGTCTTGGCGCCAACGAGGGTGAGGAAGACGTCCTCGAGGGTCGGCTGCTTCTCGACGTACTCGATCTCGGCGGGTGGCAGGAGTTGCTTGAGCTCGTCGAGGGTGCCGTTCACGATGATCCGTCCCTCGTGGAGGATCGCGATCCGGTCGGCGAGTTGTTCGGCCTCGTCGAGGTACTGGGTGGTGAGCAGCACCGTCGTGCCGCCACGGGCGAGTTCCCTGATCGCCTGCCACACCTCGATGCGCGCCTCCGGGTCCAGCCCGGTCGTCGGCTCGTCGAGGAAGATGACCGGCGGGTCCCCGATCAGGCTCATCGCGATGTCGAGACGGCGACGCATGCCGCCGGAGTACGTCCGCACCCTCCGGGCGCCCGCCTCG
The DNA here is from genome assembly GCF_900091575.1 of Micromonospora saelicesensis. Taxonomy (GTDB): domain Bacteria; phylum Actinomycetota; class Actinomycetes; order Mycobacteriales; family Micromonosporaceae; genus Micromonospora; species Micromonospora saelicesensis. The sequence continues at coordinate 469,752 of NZ_FMCR01000003.1, read as the reverse complement.
GTCAGCGAGAAGCGCCTCAGCAGGTCGTCCGCGATCGCACCGGGCTCCTTGAGGTGCCGCAGCCGGGCGACCAGGACGAGGTTCTCCCGCCCGGTGAGGATCTCGTCGGCCGCCGCGAACTGCCCGGTGAGACTGATCGACTGCCGTACGTCGGCGGCCTGGGTCGCCACGTCGAAGCCGGCGACCCGGGCCGTCCCGCCGTCGGCCCTGAGGAGCGTGGCCAGGATCCTCACCACTGTGGTCTTGCCGGCACCGTTGGAGCCGAGCAGGGCGAAGATGCTGCCCCGCGCGACGTCGATGTCGACGCCGCGCAGCACCTTCAGCTGCTTGAACGACTTCTCCAGGCCGTGCACGTGGATCGCGGGTTGCTCGGCCTGAGCTGTTGTGTGCGAATTGCTCATGGCGGCAGCATGGAGGGTTGACGCAGCGTCAAGGTCAAGCCGACCGGCTCGGCGACGCGTGCGCGACCCTGACTCTTCACGCCGATGTCACCGCCCGATCCCACGGGTGACGTGTCGCTGTCCGCCCGAGGGAGTTGGCTGCCAGTCGTCGCACTTGTCTTGACCAGGAGTTGATCCACGTGCCTTCCTCTCGTCGTACCTTCCTCGCCAGTGGCGCCGCCGCCGGCGTCGGCCTTGCCGTCGCGGGCGGCCTGCCGTCCCTGGCCCAGGCCAGCCCGGCCCGGCCGCACCCGCCGGTGAAGCCCGGTAACGCGCCTTTCCCGCCGCTCGTGGACGACCCCAAGGGAATCCTGGCCCTGCCCAGGGGCTTCAGCTACACCGTGATCACCCGGACCGGTGTCACCCGGCTCGACCGCGGCCAGGGCACCACCCCGTCGGACCACGACGGCATGGCCGTGTACGACGCCGGCCACGGCCGGTACACCCTGATCCAGAACCACGAGATCGACCCGGGCGCCGAGTTCGGCGTGCCGCACGTCAAGGGAACGGTCTACGACGCGGGCGCCGTCGACGCCGGCGGTTGCACCGTGATCAAGACCGACCTCGCGGGCCGCAACCTGGGTGAGTTCGTGGCGCTCTCCGGCACCATCTCCAACTGCGCCGGCGGACCGACCCCCTGGGGCACCTGGCTCACCTGCGAGGAGACCGAGGACCGGGCCGGCGACACGTGGGAAGAGGGCGGCCGGTCCGGCGTCTACCAGAAGGACCACGGCTACGTCTTCGAGGTGTGGGCCGACGGCAGCGCCGACCCGAAGCCGATCAAGTGCCTGGGCCGCTACTCCCACGAGGCCCTGGCCGTCGACAAGGACCGCACCCGGATCTACCTCTCCGAGGACGCCGACGAGCCCAACGGCCTCTTCTACCGCTGGACGGCGCCACACGGCGTCAAGCTGGGCCCGGGCGTGCTCACCCGCCTCGCACCGAACGCCGGCGTCCTCGCCGCGATGCAGATCATCATGGATGACGGTTCGGTGCTGCCGGACGTCGCCTACCTGACCTCCGCCCAGCTGGGCCGCCCCTTCCCGGTCCGGTGGATCGAGGTGCCGGACCGCGACGCGCGCACCAGGTCGGTGCGCGAGCAGTTCGCCGACGGCCAGGTCACCCGCGGACGCAAGTTCGAGGGCGTGTGGGCCACCGACGAGGGCGTGTACGTCGTCAACTCCTACGCCTGGGACGAGGGTGACCTGCCGGCGGACGCGGCGCCGCACGACGGAATGGTCTGGTTCTACAACTACAGCAACCAGACCATCCAACTGGTGACGTACTTCCCGCACCAGACCGCCTCCGAGGAGGGTGCGCCGGTCAAGTACACCGACCTCACCTTCGACGGCCCGGACAACGTGACCGTCACCCCGTGGGGAAGCCTCGTGCTCGCCGAGGACGGCACGGGCGCCTCGCACGTGCTCAGCACGATCCCGGGCGGGCCTACCTACGCGATCGCCCGCAACCAGCTCAACGACTCGGAGTTCTGCGGGCCGACCTTCAGCGCGGACGGCAAGGTGCTCTTCGTCAACATGCAGGACCCGGGCCTCACCCTGGCCATCACCGGCCCGTGGGAGAAGTACCTGGGCTGACCGAGCCCACACGTGGGGGCCAGGCGATTTCGCCTGGCCCCCATCAGGTTCGGCCGCGCTCAGGAGACGCGCGGCAGGCGGCACTAGTCGAGGCAGAACTCGTTGCCCTCGACGTCCTGCATGTTGAGGCACGACTCGTTCTCACCGTCGGCGAGCAGCAACTGCCCGCGTACCGCGCCGAGCGGGATCAGCCGCGCGCATTCGGCCTCAAGGGCGGCCAGGCGCTCTTCGCCCACGAGCCCGGTCACGACCCGCACGTCGAGGTGCACCCGGTTCTTGACGACCTTGCCCTCGGGCACCCGCTGGAAGTACAGCCGCGGGCCCACCCCCGACGGGTCACTGCACGCGAACCACGAACCCTGCTCGAAATTGACATCGTCCCAGGTGGCGCACCCCTCCGGGGGCGGCGGCGGGACGTACCCCAACACCTCACACCAGAAACGACCGACGCGCACAGGCTCGGCGCAGTCGAATGTCACTTGGACCTGCTTGACCGACATCCGTTCACCTTATGAGTCGCGCTGCCGCCGCTGTCGTCGCACCCCAGGCGCTAGGAGGTGACGCGCTGGCGTTGGCAGTGGCGGGCGGCCTTGGCGCGAGCGCCGCAGCCGTCCATCGAGCACCAGCGTCGGGTGCCGTTGCGCGACGTGTCGTAGAAGGCGCCGTCGACCCCGGCGACCATGATCCCCGCGGACGTCAGTGCGTGCTCCGCGGCCTCGGTGTCGCCGCTGCGCCCGAGCGCTCGCGTAAACGGTGCGGCGTGGGCCCGGCCGCCGCTGTCAGCCCGGCCGACGGTGATCAACGGCCGGTCGTGGAGATCTCACTCCACCTTGGTGAGAAGTGGTTTCCCCTTCTCGACGACGTACGTGGCCAGTTCGACAGCGATACCGTCGCCAACATTGCGGGCCTGGTGGTGCACACCGTACGGGACGGTGAGCGCGTCGCCGGGATTGCACACCATGGGTGGCTGGCCCTCCAGCCGATATTCGAGCGTTCCCTGCAGAACGCAGATGATCTCCTCGCCGGGGTGGAAATGCTTGAACGGTGGCGAATCCGGAGTGAACTCCACCCGGGTCTGAATGACCTCTCGCCCAGGGATGCTGAGGTCGTGCCGTTGCAGATCGATCCGCCACAGCCCTGGTGCTGACTCCACCGCAGTGGGGCTGATCCCCTCCGGTCGATCCTTGGTGCTCATGACGGCCTCCTGTGAGCCGTCGGGCCGACGGCCATTACTCAAATTGGTGCATCCCCGTCGAGGATAGGTAGCCGCGGACGATTAGGGGCGGGGACGCCGACACGGAGGTTCGATTCGGCGAAGCCGGCCTGTGCCGGGCGCGGAAATCCACTTGTGCTGTTTCCTGAGTGCTGCTTCGCTCTTGCCCGTGACCGAGCTTCGTACGCCGCGACTGCGCCTGCACCCCATCGACACCGCAGAGGGTGAACGCATCGTCGGGCGGCGCGCCGGGGCCGGGGATGACTGGGCCGAGGACTTCCCTTTCGACGGCGACATCCTCGGCGTGCGGGGTTTTCTCACTGCCACCGCCGCCTACGGCGACCGACGTCCATTCGGGCACTACCGGATCACCCGCACCGCCGACGGAAAGGCCATCGGAGGAATCGGTTTCAAGGGTCAGCCGGAGAACGGACGCATCGAGGTCGGTTACGGCCTCGCCCCGTCAGCCCGGGGAAACGGCTACGCGGCGGAGGCCCTCGCCGCCCTGCTCGACCTCGCGACCGCACACGGACTGTCCCGCGTCGTCGCCGAGACCACCGGCGACAACGTCGCCTCCCGGCGGACCCTCGAACGTGCCGGCTTCCAGCACACCGGCACCAACGATGATCTCCACCAGTACGAGGTACTCCTCGGCGCCCCCTCGCGACCGACTCGGACGCGGTAGTCCGATCCCCCGGCCGCCTGCGGCAGCCGAGCTCAGCGACGGGGCAGCAGCCCTCGTTCGGTCATGTGGGCGCGCAACGCCTCGGCATCCTCGGCGGACATCAGCCAGCGGGGGATCACGGTCGCCGGCATTCGGCCGACGTACACGACCCAGAAATCTCCGGCGTCCCGCACCTGGGCAACCCCGTCCCAGGCGATGCCGCCGGACTCCGAGCCGCTGCGCATCATGATGTTGTCTTCGGTGATGTCGTAGGCACCCTCGACGGCGTAGCTACCGGAACGGCGTCGGGCGCGCGCCAGCACCCACGGCCGGTACAGCATCGACAGCACGCCGGCCACGACCAGCGCGGTCCACAGCGGCGAACTCCGCTCGCCCCACCCGAACCCCCGCGAGACAACGAGACCGATGACACCGACCGCCGTCAGGACCGCTCCGATGTAGCCGAATCTGCGGAGCCGGACGTTGCCGAGCGCTGCGGCCACCCGGCTCGGGTAGGCGGGATCGGCGGGGACGTCAAAACGGATGTGCACGCCAGAACGATAGTGCCTCCAGCCGCCCCTGAAGTCGCCTTGCCCCGCCCCACCTGACAAGCCGCGGGCATCCGGGTGCGGCAGTCTGCGGCCCGGCACCGGCCCGCCGAGACACGGCGGATAGGGAAGACTGGCGCGCATGGCTGATCTGAGCGATGCGAAGGCCGCGCTGCACCACTACCTCCGGGAGAACCGCGAAGACCTCATCTGGAAGCTCGACGGGCTCAGCGAGCGGGAGGTCAGGCTGCCCCGGACGGCGACCGGCAACAACCTGCTGGGTGCGGTCAAGCATTGCCTCAATGTCGAAGCCGGCTACTTCGGGCCCACCTTCGGCCGCGAATTCCCGACGCCCGACGAACTGGTCCCCCTGACGGCGTTCGACGAGGACCCGCAGGCAGACTGGTACGCCCGTGAGGACGAGACGAAGGACGGGCTGATCGACCTGTATCGCCGGGTCGGCGCGTTCGCCGACCAGACGATCGACCAGCTACCGCTCGACGCGCCGGGGCAGGTGCCGTGGTGGCAGCCAGGTCGGCAGGACGTGACGCTACAACGGATCATCATCCACGTGACCTGCGATCTCGCCCGGCACGCCGGGCACGCCGACATCATGCGCGAACAGCACGACACGGCGGTCGGCCTCCGGCGGAACAACAGCAACATCCCCGACGACTACGACTGGCCGGCGTACGTCAGCAAGCTGACGAAGCTGGCCGACCACTTCGGGTGACCGGGAAAGCTGCGGACGTGCGAGACGACCTCAACCAGATCGAAGCGGCTTTCCTGGGAACACCACTGGCCGGCCTGCCGATCGGGCACGGCCCATCGGGCACCATCCTCGTCGCCGACGTCGACCCCGACCGTCTGCACGAGGTCTGGCAGGCCGCCGAGGCGCTGGTGCCGGTCATCGGACGCCGGCCCGTCATGGTCACCGACGACTTCGACGACCTGACGATCCGGTCCGAGCCCGAGCAGGGTCCGTCGGAGTCGGAGCTGCGCGCGTTCGTCGAGGCGGCAGCATCCTCCGAACCCTGGCTGGCCCACCGCCACTACAGCGAGGACCAACAGGTCGACGAGGACGAGATCGGGTTCTACGCGCGTGGCACGACCGGCGTCGACCTGACCGACCTGGTGCCGGATGTGGTGCTGCCGACACCACGCCCGGTGCTGGAGCGGACGCTGTACGACCGGCTGCTCGCCGATGCCGACCTGCACGCCCAGGTGCTTGGCAACGTGCGGCTCGTGACGCAGACCGACTACTGGTACACGCCGGACAGCGTCCTGCTCATGCTGCTGCCCACCAGCGACGTCCGCGGCTCGGCGTACTGGGTGGACTTCTACGGCGCGCTCACCGAGGAGGATCGGCAGCAGCTCGCCGAGGTGCTGGCGCAGTGGCGGCACCGGTGGGACGCCCGCCTGGTCGCATCGTGGGGCACCATGCTCCAGTTTCAGGTGGATCGTCGCCCGACGCCGGGCGACGAGGCGTGGGCCGCCGCCGGTCAACTCAAGGCGCTCGCTCCGAACCTCGAACTGAGCCGATGGGAGGTCGCCGTCGCCCTACCCGCCGGTGACGCGTGGTTCGTCCACAACCGACCCTGACAGACCTGGCTGTTCCGGTTGCTGGATTGCCGGCCTCGCGGTCTGCGTGACCCCTTCCTGGCGCAGTTCGAGGACGTAGGGCTGGTCGTCGGTCCGGACGAACCGGACCTCCAGATCGAGGTCCGGGTGTCGGTAGCGACCGTCCGGGTCCGCCAGGAGGACAACCGGTTGCTGGGTCGCGGCGGCGAAGGTCAGCTGGCCGTCGGTGAGCGCGACGTCGATCGGGTAGTCGTCGCGCAGCACGTAGCGGCCTGCGACATCGGCAGGCGGCGCGGCGGTGATTCTGGTGGTGGCGTAGCGACGGTCCGCGGCGGCACGGATGCTGACCAGCAGCTCCCAGCCATCCTCGGAGTTGGTCATCGCCGCGACCGCGGTGCCGCTGTCGGGCCACACGTAGGAGAAGCAGGTATAGCCGACGTTCAACCCGGTGTGTCCGAAACGCCGACGCTCGGCGCGGTCGTCGAGTTCGGTACCGAGGCCGTAGGTGCCGCCAGGAATCTGCGGCGTACACATCTGGGTGGCCAGGTCCCGGTCGAGCAGCTTCGAACCTCCCGAGACGGCTCGGGCGATTTCGAGGTCGAGCCGGAGCAGGTCGGTCGGAGTGCTCCACAGTCCGGCCGCGGCCAGCTCCGGTTGCGTTCGCCAGCCGCCAGGAATCCTGGTGCCGCCGCCGTGGTGGCCATGCGCCACCCGATCCGGTCGCTGATGCGGAAACTGCTGGTCGAAGCTGCTGTCGGCCATGGCCAGCGGTTCCAGCACCAGAGTTCGCAGGAGGTCCTCGAACGGGGCTCCGGTCGCGTCCACCATCAGCTGCTGGAGCACCGAGTAGTGGCTGCCCGAATACCGGAAGCGGCTACCCGGCAACAGGGTCGGCCGAACCGGTGCGGTAGTCGTCGCGCCGCCGCCTTCCAGGACCTGCAACAGCGACGGGGCCCGATCTGCGGCGTAGCCGCGGTACCAGGTGTCGGACAGCCCGGCAGTGTGCGCCAGCAGCTGTCGTACCGTGACTCCCTGCTGGTCTTCGCGGCCGGGCAGGTGCCACGAGGTGAGGTACTCGCCGATGTCGGCGTCAAGGTCCAGGACACCGGCCTGGACCAGTCGCAGTGCACCGAACGCCGCGACGTGCTTACTGATCGAACAGGCCGCGAAGGCGGTGCTCGTGGTTATCGGAGCCGACGTCCCGACCGCCATGACGCCAAACCCTGCCGCCCACACCTGCCCGCTCACGTGGCCGACGGCGATGCTGACTCCCGGCACGTCATAGCTGCTCATCAGCTCGGGCAACGCCGCCGTGTCCGGTGAGAGCAGCCCGGACGACACCTGCCGGTCAAGCTCGCCCAGCAGCGAGACCCAGTCCTGAGGCAAATCCACGACGTCGATTCTCGACCGCGCCCACCGGTGGATCAACACCCGTCAACCGGCGGGACTCACGACGGTACGAGAGACCTCACGGATCAGATCGAGCGGTTCTTCGGTCCAGTGGGAGGCGAGGACGAGTTCCCGGGCCGGGTCGACCCACAGCAGGTGTCGCCCACCGTTGCCCCGGGCGCTGCGGCCGGTCGCCGGCGCTCCGGGCCACGGCACCTGCTCGTCGTTGAGCCACCACAGATAGCCGTACTCCCGTTTGACCGGGCACGGAGCCCAGGACTGGTCAACCCATTCGGCGCTGAGCAGCCGGGTCCCGGCATGGGTCCCCCGGTCCAGGAAGAGCTGCCCGATCAGGGCCAGGTCGCGGGCCGGGACGATCAGTCCGCCGCCCCAGTGCGCGCCGCCGGAGACCACCTCGACCCGGCGTCCGTCGAGGTCGACGACGCTCGTCCGGTACCCGTGCCACGACCACCGGTCGGAGGCACCCAGCGGATCCATGACCCGCTCCCGCAGCACCTCCGGCAGCGACCGGCGAAACAGCAGCGTCAGCGCGTACGCGAGCAGGTTCATCCGTACGTCGTTGTACGCCCACCCCTGTCCCGGCGGTGTGCCGTGCACCTCGGTCCGCTCGCGGAAGCTCTGCGCGTCGACGCTCGCCGGCTTGCCCCACAGCTCGCCCTCCCACTGGCTCGACTGCTGCAGCAGATGACGCCAGGTGATCTGCTCGTTGTGCGGCCCCCGGAGCTCGGGAACGTCGACGACCTGGTGCACCGGTTGGTCCGGCATCAACAGCCCGTCGTCGAAGGCGAGGCCGGCCACCACCGACACGACCGACTTGGTGACGCTGAACGCCATCTCCGGGACGTCCGGGTCGCCCCAGGCCGCGACCTCTCGACCGCTCACCCGGACGACACCACTGGCTCCACTGGCGGCGCGCAGCGGGCCGACGACCTCACGATGGCTGGCGTCGGAGACCTGTGCGGCCAGGTAGGTCTCGATGTCGGCGGCGTCTCTGGTCCACCGAGCACCGAACTCCTGGACGGTCCGCTCCAGCCGCTGCTGATTCACCGACACGTGACCCATGCCCCGCAGTGTCCAACACCCCCGCTACCGCCAGGGCGAGTCGTGACCAGCCACATAGGATCGGGCGACCTCGTACGCCGGACCTGAGGAGTGTCCCGTGACCCTGCTGGAGCGTCTGCACCTGGCCGGTATGCGCGAGGTCGTCGCGGTGCAGCCGGTGACCGGCGGGCTCGCGGCCCTCGCGGGCATCGCCACCCGCCAGGATGCCCCGCCGGTGTTCGTCAAGGCATTCGCCGACCCGCCGGCCGACGACGTCTTCGCCGCCGAGGCCGAAGGGCTGGCCGCCCTGCGCGAGCTGGGCGGTGTGGCGACACCCGAGGTGATCCTGGCGGATCGGGACGTCCTGGTGTTGTCGGTGTTGAGCGAGAGGCCACGCAGCGAGGCCTTCTGGGAACAGTTCGCACACCTGCTCGCCCGCCTGCACCTGAATACGACCCATCCCCGTTTCGGCTGGCACCACGACAACTGGCTGGGCCGTCGCCGCCAGGTCAACACGTGGAACGACGACGGCTTCGCCTTCTTCGCAGAGCACCGGCTGCTGCGTTGGCTCGACGAGCCCCGCGTCGAGGCGGCGCTCGACGCCCAGGACCGTTCGGCGCTGGAACGGCTCTGCGACCGGCTGCCCGACCTGCTGCCGGAGCGTCCGGCGTGTCTGACGCACGGCGACCTGTGGGCACAGAACGTCCTGGCCACCGCGGACGGAGAGCCGGCGCTGATCGACCCGGCCGTGTCGTACCTGTGGGCCGAGGTCGACCTCGCGCACGTGTGGTCCACCTCGCCCCCGCCCGAGGCGCGACGGATGTTCGAGGTCTACGCGGAGCTGACCTCGCTCGACGCCGGCTGGGAGGCCCGGATGCCGGTCATCCAGCTGCGCCAACACCTCGCCGTGCTGGCGCAGTTCGACGACGACTGGGGTGCGGCCGATCAGATCCGCGCCGTCCTGGCCCCGTTCCGGACGCGATCCTGACACGGAGGGCCGGCCGCCGAGCGCGGAGGACGGCCCGGCCAGCTGATCCTGTTGACGGCGGCCGAGACCCGCGCGCGGAGCGAGGGTCGGGTCCTCGATTACGGTGACCCACTGGAATGGGGGTGGGCCATGGCACCGGAGGTGTCGCCGCGAAGGGCCAGGGCCGTGCTGGTCACGCTCTCCCTCGCCGCGTTCGCGTTCATCACGACCGAGCTTCTGCCCGTCGGTCTGCTGACCCGCATGGCACCCGATCTGGACCGGTCCCGCTCACAGGTGGGTCTGCTGGTCAGTGGGTACGCCGTGGTGGTGGTGCTGGCGTCCGTGCCGCTGACCCGACTGACTCAGCGGGTCCCCCGGCGGCACCTGCTCGGCGTCACGATGCTCCTGTTCGCCGTCGCGAACGCCGCCGCCGCGCTCGCGCCGACGTACGCCGTGCTGGCCGGCTCCCGCCTGGTGACCGCCCTCGCCCAGGCGCTGTTCTGGTCCGTCGCCACGGCGACAGTGATCGGGCCGTTCCCGGTCGCGGTGCGCGGTCGGGCGGTGGCGCTGTTCGCGACCGGGGCGACGCTCGCCCCGGTGCTCGGCGTCCCCCTCGGCACCTGGCTCGGGCAGCAAGCCGGCTGGCGAGCGGCGTTCGCGGTGCTGGCCGGGATCGGTGTGGCGATCGCCGCCGCGGTGCTGCTCCTTCTCCCCTCCTATCCCCCGGCCGCCGGTGGCGCCGCCCGGGGCAGTGCACCGGACGGGCGGCGCTTCGCCGTCCTGCTGATCGCCACCGCCCTCGGCATCGGCGGCTTCATGACCCTGCAGACCTACGTGACACCGTTCCTGCTCGACGTCAGCGGCTTCGCCGACGCGGTGCTGGCGCCGCTGCTGTTCGTCTCCGGCGCGGCGGGCGTCGTCGGCACCCTGGTCGCGGCCCGGACCCTGGACACCCGACCGATCGCTTCGCTGCTGACGCCGCTGGCCATCGGTACGGCCTCGCTGCTCGGGCTCTACGCGCTCGGCGCGCTCAAGCCGGGCGTGGTCGCGCTGCTCGCCGGGATCGGCCTCGCCTACGCGGCGTTCGGCTCCGCCGTGCAGAACCGGATGCTGCAACTGGCCCCGGGCAGCACCGACATCGCGTCGGCCGGGGTCAGCACCGCCTTCAACGCCGGCATCGCCGGCGGATCACTGCTCGGCGGTGCCCTCCTGCCCACCTCGGGGGCACGCCCCCTGGCGCTCGCCGGCGGGCTGCTGACGCTGGCCGCCCTCACGCTGCTCGCCGTGGACGCGCGTCGCGGCCGCGTCGTCGCGCCGGAGCCGACCGTCGCCTGCCCCTCCACCAGTCCCCCGGCTACGCGCCGGTCCGACGTGCCTGCGGTCGGAAAACCTTCCGGTACGCGCCCGGCGTGACGCCGAGCGGTCACCCACTGCCCGCGCTGACGACCGCCATCATGATCAGGGTGCGTCGCCGCCGCTGACTCATCAGCGCGAAACAGGCGGTGAGCACCACCAGCTCCAGCTCGGCCCACTCGCCGGTGACGTCGACCCGGATCGGCCCGCCGCGTCGGCCGTGGAGGCGTACCGCGAGGCGGTGCCCGTCGCGTACCAGCTCACCGCCGCAGCGACCGGGCGCCCAGCGGGCCACCCCGCCCGGCCCCGGCACGTGCGACCGGCCCGGGTCGAGCCGTACCGGCACGCCGTGCTCGCCCCGGGCGGCGAACCCGATGCGTCGGCGGTCGGTCGGTGTGACCGTCCAGTGGCCGGTGCCGGTGCGGATCTCGCCGCACCGCCAGGTCCAGCCGGTACGCAGCGAGGCGCGCGCCCCGGAGTCGAGGACGAAGGCTCCGTCCTGTTTGCGCACGGTCAGCGTGGTCATCGGTTCGCCCCTTCCGGGCGCGACCGGGGCAGGCCGAGGATGAGGATGACGCCGACGCTCAGGTGCAGCAGCGCGAGGGTGGCCTTCGCTCCCCCGCCGGCGCCACTCGGTGGCCCGACCACGAGCGACAGCAGCAGGACGGCACCCGCGATCGAGGTCCACCAGACGCGGGAGCGGTTGGTGCGGCGTTCCAGCACCGCGAGCAGCGCCCAGCCGGCCAGTGCCGCGACCGCCGCGGCCACGATGACTGCGGCCACCGTGATCTGCCGGGTCGAGTTTGCGGACCTGACCGCCAGGTCGACACCGGCTGCCGAGTGCAGGAGCGCGAACTCGACCACCGCCACCACGATCGCGCCGGCCGCCACCGCGGCCCGTCCCAGGAGAAGGTTGTTCGTCATGGTCTGAGTCTGTGGACCGGGCCGGGTCGGACGCGTCGGTCCAGAAGCCGCGGCGGGTACGTCCGCCGGTGGCTCGGCGTACTACCAAAGGAGGTGGTCCGGCCGGCCGCGAGCCCAGTAGCGTGCGCGGTGTGGATGCGGCGACGTGCGAGGTCAAGCCGCCGCGGACGTGGCGTTCCCTCCCGGTGGTCGTGACGACCGTGGCGGTCGGCGTCCTCATCGCGACAATGCTGTGGTCCGCCACCCGGTCCAGCTCCGCCGGCCTGGTCGGCGTCGACGTCGCGCTGGCGGTGGCCGCCCTGGCCCTCGTTCCGGTGGTCCTCCGCCGACCGTGGATCGGTGGCGTGCTGGCCGGCCTGCTCGTCGCGCTGTCTCCGGTGGCCACGCCGGTGGCCAGCTTCGCGGTGCTGTTCATCGCCCGCAACCGGCCGTTTCGGCAAGCGGCGGCGGTGGCGGCGGTCGGCGTGGCTGGCGAGGCGGTGCAGGCGCTCTGGCGGCCGGTGCCGAGCCTGCCGTACGGGTGGCGGCTGGTGCTGATGACGATCGCCTACGCGGCCCTGCTCGGCTGGGGCACCTGGGCGCAGGCCCGCAACGCCCTGCTGGCGGCGCTGCGGGACCGGGCCCGGCGCGCCGAGCAGGAGCAGGAACGACGGGTCGACGAAGCGCGGGCGGCGGAGCGCAACCGGATCGCGCGGGAGATGCACGACGTGCTGGCCCACCGGCTGTCCCTGCTGGCGGCGGCCGCCGGCGCGATGGAGTACCGGCCGGACGCGCCGCCCGAGCGGCTCAGCGCCGCCGCCGGAGTGATCCGGGCCAGCGCACACCACGCCCTCGACGAGCTGCGCGAGGTCATCACCCTGCTGCGCAGCGACGACGCCGAGTCAACTACCGACGCGCCACCCGGGCAGACCCTCGCCGACCTGCCGCGCCTGGTCGACGAGGCGCGGGCCGCCGGGCAGCAGATCGAGGTCGACGACCCGCTCGGCCCGCCGGTCGAGATCCCCGCGACGGTTGGCCGCACCGCGTACCGGATCGCGCAGGAGGCCCTGACCAACGCCCGCAAACACGCCGCCGGTCAGCCGGTCCGGCTGGTGCTCGGCGGCGCGCCCGGCTCCGGCCTGAGCATCGCGGTGAGCAACCCGACCACGCCCGACAGCGGTGCCACCGACAGCGCCGGTACCGGCCTGATCGGCCTCGCCGAACGGGCTGCGCTCACCGGCGGTCGGGTCGCCCACCACGTCGACGCCGCGGGCCGGTTCCACCTCACCGCGTGGCTGCCGTGGCCGACGTGACCGGTCCGATCCGGCTCGTCATCGTCGACGACGATCCCCTCGTACGGGGAATGCTCACGCTGATGCTCGACGGCGCCGACGGGATCGTCGTGGTGGGCGAGGCCGCCGACGGCGCCACGGCGATCACGGCGGTGGACCGGCACCTGCCGGACGTGGTGCTGATGGATATCAGGATGCCCGGCGTCAACGGCATCACCGCCACCGAGCGCCTGCGCCGCCGCCACCGACCACCCGAGATCATCGTGCTCACCACGTTCGACACCGACGAGCACGTGGTGCGGGCCCTCCGAGCCGGCGCGAGCGGCTTCCTGCTCAAGGACACCCCGCCCGAGCAGATCAGTCAGGCGGTCCGCTCGGTGGCGGCCGGCAACCCGATGCTGTCGCCGGGCGTGACGCGCCGCCTCATGCAGCGGGTCGCGTCGGGGGCCGAGTCCTACGAGCAGGCGCACGAGCGGCTGGCCCTGCTCACACCCCGGGAACGCGACGTGGTGCTGGCCATCGCGCAGGGTCGCTCCAACGCCGAGATCGCCAGCGAGCTGCTGATGAGCGTGACGACGGTGAAGGCCCACGTCTCGCACATCCTGACCAAGCTGGATCTCGACAACCGCACCCAGATCGCCCTGCTCGCCCACGACGGTCGGCTCCTCTGACGCCGGGGTCAGGCCAGCACCGCTGGCAGGACGAGCAGGGCGAAACGGATCACCCGCCCGGAGAGGCAGGCGACGGCGAACTCCCAGCGTCGAAGGCCCGCGGTGCCGGCGGCGAGGCTGACGACGGCCAACGGTGGAACCCCGACCGCGGCGGAGGCCAGCACGGTCGGCAGAGCGGTGCGGCGGCGGGAGAGCCAGCGGCGGATCGGCTCGGTCCACCGCGCGGCCCGAGCCGCCGCGCGACCTGACTTTCCCGGTTTCGCGACCTTCTGGGCCAGTCGCCCCGACCCGCGACGCGCCGACTCGAACAGCAGCAGCTTGCCGACGGTCTGCCCGAGCGCCAGGGCGACCACCACGGCGACGAGAGCATGGCCGCCGCCACGCTGCCCGGCGACCACGGCGTAGGCCTCGGCGTTGACGATCGGGACGAGCGCCGAGGCGACACCGTAGCCGAGCGCCACCACGGTCTCGGCGAGGCTGCTCATGCCAGGCCGTCCCGTTCGAGCAGCCGGACCACCGCTGCGACCGACCACAGCTTCACCGCGACGACGGCGACGGCGACGGCCAGCGCGAGGAGGTACTGCCCGAACGCGATGGCGCCGATGACCCCGGCGGTGTTGGCGACCTTGGCCACTGGCGACCAGTTCAACGCCCACACCCGCCGGTCGACCAGGTGGAAGTAGTTGGGGCTCAGCACCGGCCAGCACAGGAACGCCAGCGACAGCATGGTGTCCAGCACCAGGAACGAAAGCAGGAAGACCACTGCCACGACCGCGACGTCCGGCACGAGGGAGACCAGGCCCACGCAGAGTACGGCGGTGCACGCGCGGTCGCTCACGATGTCGAAGACGGCCCCGGCCCGGGTCTCCTGTCCGAGCCGGCGGGCTGCCCAGCCGTCGAGCACGTCACCGATCCAGTAGATACCGTACGATACCGCCATCAATGCCACCGACCCGAAGACGAGGGCGACGATACCGACGGTCACAGCGGCGACCGTGCGAACGGCGGTGATGTAGTTGGGAACCGTACGAAGCGGGCCGACGGTGATGGCGGCGCGGGAGTCGACGAGAGTCACCTCCGCAGAGTCGTCCGGCGGGCGTTTTCGCGGAACGTGCCGGGGTGCCGATCTGGTCCCGAGGGCGGTACCGGGGTGCCGGCCGATCCGGTACCTGGGTACTGGCCGGTCTTCCGGCTGGTCACGGAGACTATGCGGGTGACGACTGGAATCCGCGAACGTTTGCGCGACCCCGAGCGAGTGCGCCGGCTCGCGTACGCTGCGGTGGTTTTGATCATCGCCGCGGTGGTCACCACCGTCGAGGACGGCGTGTCAGTGCCGTCGGGTTGGGCGTGGCTGGTGCTGCCGGTCGGCCTCGGGGCCACGGCGCTGCGCCCCCGCTACCGAACCCTGGTCTTCGCGGTCTGCGCGGGGTTCGTGGCGATCGTGAGCACCGGCGAGTCGGTACAGTTGGGCCTCGCGGCCGCCGGCCTGGTGTTCGTCTCGGTCTGTGAGGACCCGGCCCGCCACCCGTGGCTGGGGTGGGTGGGTGGCTTGGTCGGCGCGGCCGGTGCCCTCACCACCGCGCTGCTCAACGGACGAGGGCTGTACGAGCAGCCGTTCTTCTTCGTGACGGCCGGCTATCTCCTGGCGATCCTGTTGCGGTCGTGGTCACGCGGTCGCGCCCTGACCCGGGAGACAGACGACCTGCGCGGCCAGGCGGCCTGGCTCGAACAGCGCACCAACCTGGCCCGCGAACTGCATGACGTGGTCGGCCACCACGTCACAGCGATGGTGGTGCAGGCCGAGGCGGGCCAGCTCAGTGACGACCCGGGGGCGGCGCTGCGGGCGATCGCGGGCAGTGGCCGCACCGCACTGAGTGAGCTGGACACGCTCGTCGTGCACCTGCGCGATCCGGACGCGTCGATCGCGGTGAGCGCGCCACCGCGCCTGTCCGACATCGACGAGCTGCTCGCCCAGCCGCTGCGCCAGCAGGGCGTGACGGTGCGGGTCCAGCTGGACCCCGAGCCGGGCCTGGACGAGATCGGCGTGTTGACCGCCTACCGCATCGCCCAGGAGGCTCTCACCAACATCGCCCGCCACGCGAAAGCCACGGCGGCCTGGGTCGAACTGGTCCGCGTCGGCGACCACGCCCACCTGCGGATCAGCGACGACGGCATCGGGCCGCCCCGCGCCCCCACGAGCGGCTCGGGCCTGCTCGGCATCGGGGAACGCGTTTCCGCGCGCGGCGGGAGCTGGGAGCTGAGCCAGCGCCCCGGCGGCGGCACCGTGGTGCAGGCCAACCTGCCGGTGGCGAACAGATGATCCGCGTCGCGATCGCCGACGACCAGGAGTTGGTCCGGGACGGCTTCAGCCTGATCCTGCGGTCCCAACCCGACATCCAGGTCGCGGCCGAGGCGGCGGACGGCCGACAGTTCCTCGACGCCGTACGTCGAGACTCCCGCATCGACGTCGCCCTCGTGGACATCCGGATGCCGGTGCTCGACGGCCTGCAAGCCACCCGCGAGCTGGCCACGATCCCGCACGCCCCGGCCGTCATCGTCGTCACCACCTTCGACGACGACGCCTACGTCCTGGACGCCATCGCCGCCGGCGCACGAGGGTTCCTGCTCAAACGCTCCAGCGCCCGTGACCTGATCGCCGCGGTGCGCACCGTCGCGGCCGGCGAGGCGGTCCTCTCCGCCGAGGTCACCGGCGCCGTACTCGACCGGGTCCGGGCGACCGGCCCGGCCTCCCGCGTGGAGTTGGCGGCCTACCAGCTGACCGCTCGGGAGACCGACGTGCTCGCCCTGATCGGCGCCGGACTCAACAACAACGAGATCGCCGAACGCCTCTACCTGTCCATGAGCACCGTGAAGACCCACGTGACCAACGTGCTGGCCAAGACCGGCAGCCGCGACCGCGTACGGGCCGCCATCCTGGCGATCCAGGCCGGCCTCGCACCATGACCGGAACCAACCGGCGGGCTCGACCTGGGCGCCTTTGTCGCCGGGCAGGCTCGCCGGCTAGGTTGCGGACGTGGATCAAGGGGATATCGACGACGTCATCGAGCGCTGCGTCGTGCCGTTCTACCTCGACATGATGGGAACCAACGCCATCAGGTACGGGCAACCGTTGACAACGGCACTCGCCGAAGCGAGCCGAGGTGTCACCCCAGCCCAGGTGACGGCGCTCCTGCGGGACGGCTGGCGTCCACAGGTCATGGGTGCCTGGTATTCGGTAACGGTTGCCGGACCCGAGGTGACCACCGCCGTTCTGCACGCCCTCGCCACATCGCGGGGTGCCCTCGACGCACCGTCGCTCGCGACAGCCGCAGTTGTTCTGGCCGGCCCCGAGGCCATCGAAGCCCTGGAGCGGTACTTCGCCGCGGACCAGGCAAGGGGTTGGGGAGCGAGTGGGATCATCGCCGCCGCAGCGGACCACGTCCGTCGCCATCACCACGTCGCGACGCTGCTCCCCCTGCCGACCGACGCGGACCAGGACACCTTCACCGCTCTGCTCGACATCGCACGTCGGCTGCAAGCGGCCAGCAGCGGTGACGATCTCGCACCGTGAGTTAGGGACCGGTGCGCACCAGCCGACGCTGCGGGCTGGCCTGCCAACCCCCGAACAGCGCCCTCGCCGCGACGGCGATGAAGAGGGCCGACGCGATGGTCAGCACCACGGCCACAGGAGCGACGTGCTCCGCCTGCCACTCGACATCGCCCGCCGTGATGACCGCCTGGTCGATGCCGAAGACATCGAACCACGGCAGCAGCGAGGCCGGATACCACAACGGCGCGTATGAGTACGGCAGGCCGACACCACCGTTGAGCGTCCAATAACCGGCCCCGTCGTAGATCAACGCACTATCGACGACGACCGCCACATCGCAGGCAATCAGGGCCGCCAGGCACAGCAGCACAGTGGCACTCTTGCCGTGCCCCCGCCTGGCCAACCTGCTCGACAGGATTGCCCCCGTGCCGAGGAGGGTCGCCCAGACGCTGCCGGTGAGTGCCTCGATCGGCAGGTACTCGAAACGCAGTCCGTGCGCAAACAGCACAAGCAGGAGCACCGTCGATATCCACATCAGGCTGAGACGCTGGGTCATCGACCAGGTTGAACCCATGCCGCGAGGCTATCGTGGATTGGCTCGGGTTTTGACACCACCGACTCTGCCGGCGGCCCTGTCGACCCGTTCACATCGGGCTTGGGGAGCGCAAGCTGACGCGGTCAGCGGCCGATCGGTCGTAGGGTTGCGATATGGCACAACGACTCGTCAGCGTATGGCAACCGTTCTTCCTTGCTAGCGAGAGCCAGGGCGCGGCCATCGACGCCGCAACCGAGTTGGAGGACCTCGGCTACTCACGAATCTGGTTCTCCGGTGGTTTCGGCGAGAACGTCGCCCCCCGCTTCCGGGAGATCCTGGACGGGACCACCCGCATCGGGGTCGCGACCGGCATCCTGAGCATCTGGCACTCGTCGCCGCCCGAGGCGGCGGCGTTCGCCAAGGACGCGGAGCAGGCGCATCCCGGCCGGTTCCTGCTCGGTCTCGGCGCCAGCCACGCGGTGGTGGTGGAAAGCGGTGGCACCGACTATCGCAAGCCGTACTCACGGATGGTGCAGTACCTCGACGGCCTCGACGCGGCCGGGCTTCCGCCCGAGCGGCGCATCCTGGCCGCACTGGGCCCGCGGATGCTCGAACTCTCCCGCGACCGCTCGACCGGTGCGCACCCGTACTTCGTCCCTGCCGAGCACACCGCCGAAGCCCGGGCGGCAATCGGACCCGACCGGCTGCTCGCCCCCGAGGTCGCTGTGGTCCTCGACGCGGACCCCACCACCGCGCGCGCCACCGCCCGCCAGTACACGAGCGGGTACCTCGCACTGCCGAACTACACCAACAACCTGCGGCGATTCGGCTGGACCGACGAGGACTTCGCCGACGGCGGCAGTGACCGCCTCGTCGACGCCCTGATCCCCTGGGGCAGCGTCGAGAAGGTGGTGGCCGGGTTGGAGAAGCACTACCAGGCCGGTGCCGACGAAGTGGCGATCCAGGTGCTCAACGGCGGCGACGACACGGCGTTCCCCGCCGACGCGTTCCGCGCCCTCGCCGCAGCCCTGATCTGACCTCCGAAACCGCAGCACCGTAGGCCCCCGTCGCGGCCCGGCACCACCTGACCACTCTTCTGGCAAGCGGGGGCGGTGTGCCGGGACGACGGGTGGGGCTGACCGGCTGGTGGCATCATCGAGCCATGCCTGTGGTCGAAGTTGTTCGTGGCGACATCACCAGCGAGGACGTCGACGCCGTCGTGACCGCGGCGAACGAGTCGCTGTTGGGCGGCGGCGGTGTCGACGGGGCGATTCACCGTGCGGCGGGGCCTCGCCTGGCCCAGGCGGGGGCAGCGCTCGCTCCGTGTGATCCCGGCGATGCGGTTGCCACGCCAGCTTTTGACCTGGACCCACCAATCCGTCACGTCATCCACACCGTTGGCCCGGTCTGGGAAGGCGGCGGCCACGGCGAGGCTGACGTCCTGGCGTCGTGCTATCGGCGCAGCCTTGAGGTTGCCGATGAGATTGGCGCTCGCAGCGTCGCCTTCCCCGCCATCGCCACTGGCGTGTACGGATTCCCGGCCGACCAGGCAGCGAAGATCGCAATCTCGACCATCAGAGCAACGCCGACAAGGGTTGAGCGTGTTCGCCTGGTCGCCTTCGACGACGCCACGTACGAACTGCTGACTGCGGCGCTTCAGGGTTGATTGTCGGCCGTCGCAGGAACCGCGCGTGCCGTCGAGGCGTTGTCTGGCCACGGACCATCGTCGTCCCCTCTGGCATACTTCCCGGCATGACCGCACAGCGAAGGGACCGTGCCGCGTAGGCGACCTGGGGCGCTACGCGCCGCCAAACCCAGTCGTCGACAGGTGCACGAATCCCGTGCACACTTTCACGGCATTTCCAGCAAGGCCGTCGCCGACGTCGTTCGGCTGGAGCGCCACAACAACCGCTTGCATCCCGGTGATGTCGGCCGCGCACTTCGGGGCTGGACCGACAAGGTGCGAGGCCCTGCCCGTGACCTGCTGGACGATTTTGGCGGGTGCCCCTGCGGTTGCACCTCGGACTATCGGGATCGGGAGGTGCTGGACATCGCCCTGCGATCGCTGACTGGAAAAACGGCGCGGGAGCTGCGGCGGGTCGTCAGTGCGGCCGATGATCTGTTCCTCAGTCGAACCCTGGCCAACCCCTGGGCCGACCCCGGCGATCCCTGGTGGGAACAGCGGATCTGAACCCCCGGGCGACGCGCTGTTCGGGCGACAGGTTGCAGTGCGTGGTTGGTGGGTAAGACCTGAATGTCGGGCACATGGGTACGCTGCACCGGCGGTGGCCCCAACCAACTCCGCCGCACCGCGGCCACCCGCACCGACGGGTGGCACCGTCGGTCGTTGCCCGTATCCGCAGACGAGAGGCGAACCCACACCATGACCGCCGTACCAGGCCAACGGTCTACTGCTGTTGCGGGTTCGGCGGATGCCGAGCAGGCAGCGGAGGAGGACCTGCGGGCGTTGTTCGGGCAGTCCATCGCCGTCTTCGCGTCTCTGGCGGGGCCATCGCACCTGGTGGAGACGGCGAATCCGGCGTTCTTCGCCACCATCGGCGAAGAGCGGGCCCGGGTCGGGGTGGCGATCGCCGAGCTGATGCCCGAACTGGCCGGTCAGGGATTCATCGCGCTCCTGGACCAGGTCTTCCGCACGGGTGAGCCGCACACCGGCCGTGACGTCCGGGTCGTGCTGGGCGGTGGCCCGCAGGCGCGGGAGTCGTTCTTCGACTTCACCTACGAGCCGCGTCGGGACGCCGACGGCACCGTGACCGGGATCCGTGTGCTCGGCGTGGAGACCACACAGGTCAAGCATGCCCAACGGCTGATGGCCGAACACCGTGCCCTGCTGGAGCAGATCGCCCGTCAGGCACCCCTGGCCGAGGTGCTCGACGGGATGGCCCGCTGTATCGAGAACCTCGCACCGCAGGAGGTGCTCGTCTCCGTCCTGCTCGCCGATCCCGACGCCCGGCACCTGCGCCACGGCGCCGCGCCGAGCCTGCCCGACTTCTACAACCAGGCCATCGACGGCATCGCGACCGGCGAAGGTGTCGGCTCGTGCGGCACCGCCGCCCACCGGCGGGAACCAGTCATCGTCACCGACATCGCCACCGACCCGTTCTGGGACGACTTCCGGGACCTGGCCGACCAGGCTGGATTGGCGGCCTGCTGGTCCACGCCGATCCTGGCCCGCGACGGCGGCCTGTTGGGCACCTTCGCGATGTACCACCGCACCCCGCGCGTCCCGCAGGACACCGACCTCGCCCTCACCCGGCTCTTCGCCGGCACCGCAGCCCTGGCCATCGAACGCCACCACATCGAGCAGGCGAAGCTTGCCGCCGAGGCACGCGCCAAGTCGGCCAACGACGAACTGGCCAAGGTGCTGCGCGTGGAGCGGGAACTGCGCGCCGAGGCCGAGCAGCGCGCCACCGCCGCCGCGGAACTCGCCAGCCAGATGCGTGCCGCCGCGGCCGCACAGGCCGCCACGCCGCACCCCGAGCACTGCCAGCTCGGCGGCGCCGCCGGGTGCACCGCGCCAGCCGAGGTCAAGATCGCCGATTCGTGGGGTGACGCGGCGTGGGGCTGCCCCGCTCACGTCGAGGAGGCCATCCTCAACGTGCGGTCGGTGTTCATCGCCAGCGAGGAACTCGGCGGCCTGGCCGCCTACCTCAACCGCTGACCGCTCCCGGGCGCGTGCTGGGAAGCTGGGGACGCCACTCCTTGCGGTAGTCGGGGTGCTCGTTGTACGACTGCACGAGCACTCGGAGCGCGTACGCGAGACCAGGGAAGCGCTCGTCGCCGGGGTCCATCGCCTCGTACTCCCGTGCCAGCATGTCGACCAGGTCGAGCATCGCGATGCCAGCTGGGGCTCGAACACGGTTACTCGCCGCCGCTGCCGCCCGGCTTCAGCCATTCCTGGGGAACGCGTGCTTCTTGCCGCCGATGACAGTTACGGCCGCGACGATCAGGAGGATGAGTGCCGCCCAGGTGATCGAGGCGGTGCCCAGTCCGGCGAGCAGGAGGCCGCCGATGAAACCTCCGGTGGCGATAGAAGCCGAGAAGACCGTGATGGTGATCGACTGAGCGACGTTGGCGGCTTCTCCGGCGGCGTTGATCGTGGCGCCCACGAACAGGCTCGGGGAACTGCCGAACGCGAAGCCCCATGCGGCGACGGCAATGTAGACCAGCACCGGTGCGTCCGCGACCATGCCCAGGACGAGCACGCTGGCCCCGAAGAGCAGGGTGCTGCTCACGGCAAGCTTGCGCAGGTGTCGGTCGATGTGGGTTCCGACTACGAGAACGCTGAGCACGGAGGTGACTCCGAAGGCGAACAGCACCCAGCCGGTCTGGTCGGCCATTCCCAGATGAAGCAGGAGGTCGGTGATGTACGTGTAGAGAAGGTTGTGAGCGATCATGTACGTGGCCAACGCGAACAGAATGGGCCGCAGTCCGGGCACAACCAGGACCTGCGAGATCCTGAAACGAGCGTCTACCGGTTGCCCGGGCAGGTTCGGAACGGCCACCAGGACCCAGGCCATGGTCATGACGGTCACGGCAGCAGAGGCGTAGAAGGCGAGTTGCCAGCCCCCGAGGCTGCTGAGCCAGGTCCCCAGTGGGATGCCCAAGGCCAGTCCGATCGGGGTTCCGGCCAGGGCGATGGCGATGGCGCGGCCTTGTCGTCCCTCTGGCGCGAGTCGGGCGGCGTAGCCGCCGAGAAGAGGCCAGATGAGTCCGGTTCCCAGGCCGGCGACGAAGCGCAGCACCATCGTCAGCGTGTAGTTCTCGGACAGCGCGGTGAGCGCGTTGGTGAGGGCGACCACGACCAGGGCAAGTTGCAGGACGTGTTTGCGCGGCCAGCTGGCCGTCGCCCACGCGAGGGGGATGGCGCCGAGCGCTGTGGCGAGCGCGTAGATCGTGACCGTCTGACCGGTGACCGAGACGCCCGTGTTCAGCGTGCGGCTCATTTCCGGCAGGAGGCCCGCCGGAAGGCATTCCGTGAGGATGCTGATAAACCCGGCCAGGAAAAGGCCGAACAATGCTTTTCCCGGAAGGCGGCCCGGCCGCGCGGTCGTCGGACTCGGGCCCGTGAATGCGGTGATGGTCATGGTGCTCTTTCACAAATAGGGCAGGGAGCCCAGCCGGGTGGATTGATGACGGAAAGCCGGCGTGGAGCGGATGGGCTTGCAAGCCGTTTCCTCAGGACACATCGAGCGTGCTTCAGGCGCGCGGCACTAGCCAGCCACCTGCTTGGTCTACGTCTCGTGTGGCTACCACTGACAGGGACAGGTTGAGGCGCAAACTGCGTGGGACAATCGAGATATGGCAGCTCGCCACGCCACTCAGACCGATTTCCCAGCCACCTCGGACCCGGATGCCGAACCGGACCCGCGGGAGGGGCTCGACCCCCGCGCGGAGCTGAGCGAGTTTCTGCGCACCCGCAGGGCCCGCCGCAAACCGGCCGATGTTGGGCTGACCGACTACAGCCGACGGCGCCGCGTCCCGGGTCTGCGCCGAGAGGAACTCGCGCAACTCGCCGGGGTCTCCGCGGCGTACTACACGCGATTCGAGCAGGGCAACGCCCGCAATGTCTCGCGTGAGGTGCTGGACGCGATCTCCCGCGTGCTCGAACTCTCCGAAGCCGAGCACGCCCATCTGGTGCGCCTGGCCCAGCCCAAGCGGCATCAGCGCCGACTCAGGCCGCCGCACCAACAGGTGCGGCCCGAGATTCGAGACCTGCTCGCCGCGCTGGAAGGCGTGCCAGCGTACGTGTGGGGCCCTCGCACTGATGTGTTGGCCTGGAACCAGACCGCCTCCGCCCTCTTCGGTGACTGGGCGGCCCGTACCTCATCGGACCGGAACTGGGCCAGGATCACGTTCCTCGACCCGGCGTCCCGAAAGTTGTTCCCTGACTGGGAAGCCAAGGCGTACGACGTGGTGGGGCAACTACGGCTGGGCGCCGGCCTGCACACGGACGACCCGTCGCTGGCGTCTCTGATCGGCGAACTGTCCTTGAAGAGCGAGGACTTCCGCAGGTTGTGGGCCACCCACGACGTCAAGAAGAAGACGCACGGCGTCATGCGCCTGTCACACCCACTCGTGGGTGAGCTGACCCTTCGCTACGAGACACTCGCGCTCCCGGGTGATCCGGAGCAGTTGCTGAGCACCTACCACGCCGAGCCCGGGTCGATCTCGGAAG
Organism: Micromonospora saelicesensis; assembly: GCF_900091575.1. Taxonomy (GTDB): domain Bacteria; phylum Actinomycetota; class Actinomycetes; order Mycobacteriales; family Micromonosporaceae; genus Micromonospora; species Micromonospora saelicesensis. The sequence continues at coordinate 445,793 of NZ_FMCR01000003.1, read as the reverse complement.
AGGCGCTGCGGCTGCTGGCCAGTTGGGGAGCAGACGCCGCCCAGGAGCCGGCCGCGGCAGCACAGTGACGGAATTGGCGTAGCGACTCAGGAGCGGTCGAAGGATTGTTCGCCGAGGGCCCGCAGAAAGTCGAAGTTGTCGGCGGTGGCCGTGCCGGGTTGAGGCCGGAAGATGACCAGGCGCTGACCAGTGGTGGTGCTGAGAACGAAGTCGCACTGTACGTCCAGCCGTCCGACTTGCGGATGGACGAGGATTTTGCGGGTGGTCTGTAGCGCGGCGACCTGCATGTCGGACCAGTACTGGGCGAATTCCGGGCTCACGGTGGTGAGATCGGCGATCAGTTGTTCGGACACGGGGTCGTGGCCGCTGCGGGCGACGGCTGCGCGTAGGTCGGCGACGTATCCGCGGCCGATCGCCTCGTGCTCCTCCGGCACATTGAGCGCACGGGATTCGGGGTGGGTGAACCAGCGCCAGGTCACGTTCGAGTGCCGGTCACCGCCGTCGGTCCAGGAGCCCAGCAACGCGCGACTGAGGGCGTTCTGGGCGAGGATGGTGGTGCGGTCGTCAATGACGTGTGCGGGCACCGTGGTGAGTGCGTCGAGGAGGAACATCATCGCGGGGTCGACGTACCCGCTGACGGTGGAGGTCGTCGGCACGGGATGTCCGGCTAGGCGGTAGAGGTAGTCTCGTTCGTCGACGGAGAGTCGCAGCGCCCGGGCCAGGCTGCCGAGTAGAGCCTGCGAGGGGTTGGTGTTGCGCGACTGCTCGAGTCGTTCGTAGTAGTCGACGGAAACATTTGCCAGGAGCGCGACTTCCTCACGGCGTAGGCCGGGGGTGCGGCGCCGCCCGCGTGGAGGGAGCCCGACGTCAGCCGGGCGAAGTGCCTGTCGGCGAGCCCGCAGGAAGTCGCCGAGTTCGTTTCGTGCCACTGACTGCCCTTCCCGGATCGCGGTGCCACCAGCACTGCTGGTGGCACCGTGAAGATCCCGTCGATGTCGGAAGCTACTCCTGGATCGCGGCCATGGCCGGTCCGGCGTAGCGCTCCCCGACGGCGGCACCGACCGGAGCGGCGGCGCTGAGTTCGTCGAGCAAGCCGGCATCAATCTTGAGCTGCGCGGCGGCGACGTTCTCCTCCAGATAGGTCCGACGCTTGGTGCCGGGAATTGCGGTGACGTGGTCACCTTGCGCCAATACCCAGGCCAACGCGAGCTGGCCGGGCGTGACACCCGCCTGTTCCGCGATGACGCGGATCCGGTCCACCAGGAGCAGGTTCTGCCGCAGGTTCTCCTCGGCGAACCGCGGCCAGGTACGACGCCAGTCGTTCTCGGGCAGGTCTTCCAGACCACGAACTGAGCCGGTCAGGAAACCACGGCCCAACGGCGCGTACGCCACGAACCCGATGCCCAGGTCACGCACCGTGTCGAGCACACCATTGGTCTCCACATTACGGGTGAACAACGAGTACTCGGTCTGCACCGCCGACAGCGGCGCGGTGGCGTGCGCGGCGCGGATGCTCTCCGGCGACGCCTCGCTGATCCCGAGGTACCGGATCTTGCCTTCGGTGACGAGTTCGCCGAGCGCGCCGAAGGTCTCCTCGACCGGTACGTTCGGGTCGACACGGTGCTGGAAGTACAGGTCGATGTAGTCGGTGCCGAGCCGGCGCAACGATCCGTCGAGGGACTTGCGCACGTAGTCGGGTTGCCCGTTGGCGCCACCGATGATGCGGCCGGCATCGTCGAACGTCACACCGCCGAACTTGGTTGCGATGACGGCCTGGTCGCGACGCCCTCTCAGCGCCCGGCCGAGCAGTTCCTCCCCGGTGAGCGGGCCGTACATGTCCGCGGTGTCGAACAGGGTCACGCCCAGTTCGAGTGCGCGGTGAACGGTGGCGGCCGACTCGACGTCGTCGGGGGTGCCGTACATCGCGGTCATGCCCATGGTGCCGAGTCCTTCGACCGAGGCCACCAGCCCTTGACCACCGATCGCGTGCTTCTGCAAGATCATGTTGATTTCTCTTCCTAGATGCCACGAGCGCCTTCCGATCGCTCGTCACCAGCCTGCGACAGATCGGCGCCGTTATCGGCGTTCTTCCTATCCCCGGCCCGACAGGGCGACGATCCGACGCAGGCCCGAGGCTGATCGGCCCGCGATGATCGTCGTAGTTTGATCACCGAGGCCCCACCGCTACACGGCGGTCAACGGCCAGGTCGGCAAGATCGTCATCAACGTGGCCCGCGACAGCGCCTCGGCTTGAGCCGGTGTCGACCGAGTGATCGGACGATTGCACAAGCCGTCGCCCCTATTTCTTGACCCTGCAAATTTCCACCGGTAGCCTTTTGGCATCCATCCACAGTTATCTATCTAAATAGGTGAACCGTGCTGTTGAAATCCATCGCCCTCGCCGCGTCCGTCGCCGGCGTGCTGGCCACCGCCCCCGCCGCTTCGGCGGCACCCTCGCAAGCATCAGACGAGGCCTGGAAACCGGGGAACTGTCCGCAGGGCACGTTCTGCATCTGGCCCAACTGGGATCACCCGGCAGAGGGTCCTACCGCGACTCCGTCTCTGGTGACCACTAGCTCCCCTTCGGTCTGATCGCTGCCCCACTGGATCAGCCCCGGCCCCTTGTCGGGCTCGTACAGGTCGTAGGGGGCCCACAACTGCGCGGACTCTTGCCCGGCCGCCCACTGGCGACAAGAAGCCCAGGTCCGATGCAACGGCTGCGCGTGGTCGTCGGTCGGCCGGAGAAGGTCCAGGTACGCGTAGAACGCCCCCGGTACGAACAGCCGGCACAGCTCTTTGAAGTCCGACGGCAGCACGATCCCCAGCTCGGCCTCCACCTGCTCCCAGCCGGCATCACCCGCAGGATCGTGGCACCATCCGGTCACCTCGATGATTCGGTCGATCCACGTCTGCTGATCATTCACGGCCGGCAAAGTAACAGTCACCCGCTTGCTGGCCGTGGCTGCACTCGGCTGCTGTGCGCACACAGAAGGGGTCAGGGCGTCCACCGTACGCCCGGGTTCACGCGCCCGGACCAGTCGAAGACGGCCATGTTGTCCCACTGGTTTCCGGTGCCGTTGATGTTGGCCGGGTCCCAGCCGTTGCCGCGGACGGCGTACCAGGTGGGTTCCCAGTAGAAGACGCCGATGGCGCCCGCGTTGCGGGCCGTGTTCTGCACCCAGTCGAACTCCTGGGCCTGCCCGGACCAGGTCGCGCTGATGCCGTCGCAGGTCGCGTCGCCGATGGCGTTCGGCTCGCTGTCCGCGTTGTTCCGGGTGAAGGGGTACGCGGTCTCCACGATCACCACCGGTTTGCCGTAGCGCCCGCGCAGGTCGACGATGTTGTTGTAGAGGTTCGCCAGGGTGCCGTGCCACATGCAGTAGTACGACTGGGCGGTGATGTCCCACTGCACACCCTGGGCACGGATGCCGTCGTAGAACCATCGGGCGTTGGCGTTGCTGTCGACGTTTGCGGTATGGATCATCACCGGGATGCCGCTGCCGCACGCCTTGGTCGCGTTGTAGCCCTGCTTCAGCAGGCCGGCCAGCGGGGCGAAGTCGTTGTTGACGACCTTGCCCTCGTTCCACAGCATTCCGACGTTGATCTCGTTGCCGATCTGCACACTGTCCGGCGGGGTGCCCTGCCCCCGAAGGCTGGAGCAGACGTCGTAGGTGAAGGTGTAGACGTCGGTACGCAGTTGGCTCAGGCTGTGGCCGGCCCAGGCGGCCGGCTTGTACTGCTTGCCAGGGTCGGCCCAGGTGTCGGAGTAGTGAAAGTCGATGAGCACCTTGAGGCCTTTCGCCCTGGCCGCCCTCGCCTGACCCAACACCGCGCTCTTGTTGTTGTAGCCGCTGATCGGGTTGTTCCAGACGCGTAGCCGGACGTAGTTGACGCCGACGGACTTCAAGATGTCCAGTGGGTCGCGGGCGACCCCGCCGGTGTCGTAGTACCTGGCGCCGAGATCCAGGCTGCGCTGCAACGAGGAGACGTCGGCCCCCCGCATGGTGAGCGTGTTCGCGGCGGAGACGGGCGCGGGCGCGCCGCCGAGCGTGGTGGCGACGGTGAGGATGCCGGCCGCGACAATCCCGATCAGGGCCCTGGCGCGGCGGTGGTGGGGTGTGGCCGAATGTGTGTTCACGAGGCTCCTTCAGCCCACCGTGCAGGGGGCACCGTTCAGCGAGAAGCCGGTCGGCGGCGCGTCGCTGACGCCCCACCTCCCCTGGACGCCGAAGGTCGCGGAGCCGTTTGGCGCGAGGACGCGGTTCCAGTCGACGTTACGAGCGGTCACGGTGGTCCCGGTCTGGCCGATCGTGGCGTTCCACCCCGAGGTGACCTGCTGGTCTCCCGGAAAGGTGAAGGTGACGGCCCAGCCGTCGATGGGTGCCGCCCCGGCGTTGTGGACCGTTGCAGTGGCCACGAAACCGCCCTGCCACTCGGACTGGTTGCGGTAGGTCACCCGGCAGGTCGAGGGCGGCGGGGGTGTCGGAGTGGTCGTCGTCGTGGGCAGAGTGACAGTGTTCGACGCGATCGACACGTTGCCGACCGCGTCCCGGGCCCGCACGTAGTACAGGTTCCGCAACGGTGTCGACGCAGGTAGCGGCGTCGTGTACGTCGTACCCGGCACGGTCGCGACCAGGACCGAGGTGAACCAGCCGTCGAACTGGTAGACGTTGTACCCGAGCACGCCGACGTCGTCCGCCGACGGCGACCAGGACAACGTGCCGGTCGAGGCGGGCACCTCGCCGACGGTCAGGTTCTGCGGCGCGCTCGGCGGGGTGGTGTCCGGGCCGGTGTCCGTCACCGGGGTGACCACTGTCAGCGCGTTCGACCAGTTCGAGCGTTGCCCGAGGCTGTCCCGGGCGATCAATCGGAACGTGTACTGCTGGCCCGACCCAAGGTGGCCGGTGATCGTGGTGCTGGTGACGGCCCCGACGCTGGCGCTGAACACGATGTCGCCGAACTCCTGGTAGTACGTGATGTCGTACCCGGTGATGGCGCAGCAGCCGGACGTGGCGCCCGTCCAGGTGAGGGTCACCGACGCGGTCCGGACCTCGCTGGCGGTCAGGTTCGTGGGCGCGCTCGGCGGAACGGGCGAGGTGCTCGGCGTAGTGGACGGCGTAGTGGACGGCGTAGTGGACGGCGTAGTCGGCTTTGGCGAGGCGGTTCCGGCCGGAGCTGCGACGGACACCGTGGCCCCACCGGGCGCCGGGGCGACCCGCGGGTACGCGGCGGGCGCAGCGGTGCCGGCGTCGGCTGCCGGTGCCGCGCTCAGAGCGGTGCCGAGCACCGCCGTCGACAGCACGACGGCGGCCAGCAGACCCGGCCGCAGACGACGGAACAGCGAGGACGAGCGAACGCCAGTCATACGTCGACGATGCAGCAATATATCGATGATCGCCAACGTGTCTCACGCCTCGGCCGGTGATCGGCGCGGCTCATGCCCGACTTCTTACCGAACCATGACATGCGCGTTGACCGTTGACCGCTGACCGTGCGCCGGCCCGTACCGAGGGGAGACAGCACATCACCGGAGCCGTTTCCGGCTTTGAGGAGATTCCGATGAACCGCAGAAAGAACGGGACCGCACTGGTCCAGACCCGGCCGGCCCGGCTCGCCATGGCCGCGCTCGTGCTGGCGGCCACCGGCGCGCTCACCGCCACCTTCGTCTCCGGTGGCGGCAAGGGCACCGCCGATGCCGCCACCAGCCTCGACCAGTTCGTGCCGATCGAGAACGTGCCTCCGAACGTACGGAACCCGAGGCCGGCCGCCGGTGCGTCGACCGGCCGGTTCACCGTCGACTGCGGCACGAACGGCAACGGCAAGTTCAGTCCGGACAACCCGGTGGCCCAGCCCGGCATCCGCAACGGCGCTGAACACGTCCACGACTTCGTCGGCAACCTGGCCATCACCGCGAACTCCTCCGACGCCGATCTGGACGCCTCCGGCACCACCTGCCGCAACGGTGACAAGTCGTCCTACTTCTGGCCGGTGGTGCGCATCGACAAGACCGTCCGCAGCGGCAAGCAGGTCCAGCAGGCCCTCGCCCAGACCCAGCCGATGGTCGTCTGCCCGTCGGTCGCCAAACGGCTGCGGGCAGTCCCCACCGGGGCCCGCGGCACCGTCGACCGCCTGCTGGCCGAGCTGGATCGCCAGCAGGCCGCCGCGAACCAGCGGATGACCGCCAGCCGGGGCCGCATCGACGCCGCCTTCAACCGGGAGGTCATCGACTCGCTGCGAGCCCGCCGTGCCGCGATGATCAAGCAGATCAGCACCACGATCACTACCGCCGGCGGTAACCAGCCTGGCCTGGTCTCGCTTGTCGACTGTGACGTCAGCTACGACGACATGCACGCCCGAATGCCCGGCAGCGCCCACCGGGCGAGCGTCAAGGCGGCGCAGGCCGCGAATCCGCGCATCCAGTGCCCGGCCGTGCGGGACAGGTTGCCCGGCGTACCCGGCCGGGCGCTCGCCGAGGTGAACCGCAACCTCGACGAACTCGACCGGCAGGTCTCCGAGGCCAACGAACGCCTGGTCATCAGCCGTGGCCAGGGCGGCCCGGCCTTCGTCGACAACGCCATCCTCGGACCGCTACGCGCCAAGCGGGTAGCCGTCCTCGACCGGATCGCCACCGCGATCGGGCGGCAGGCCCCCCGCCCGCAGGGTCTCGAAGCGCTCGCCGGCTGCACGCTGGACCAGGCCCCCAGCACGCCGGCGGCACCGAGCAATGCACCCACCAGCGCGGCCGCGCTCCCCGACCCGCAGGGACCCAACCTTGAGCTGCCCGGCAACACCGGCGGCATCGTCCGCCCGGCGCAGGTGCTGATCGAGTACCGCGGCAACCCAGTCAGCACTGTGGTGCCGATGCCGAAGTTCCTCCGGGCCCTCACCGGCGACGCCAAGCCCACCAGCCGTGGCCCGGCCAACGCCCGCGCCACCTGGACCTGCTCGGGCTTCACCGACCGGCTCTCCGACAAGTACCCGATCTGCCCCGCCGGCAGCCAGGTGCAGCGCGTCCACGACTTCCCCGGCTGCTGGGACGGCAGGAACGTCGACAGCGACAACCACCGCAACCACGTCGCGTTCGCCGACAAGGCCACCGGCGCCTGCCCGCAGGGCTTCCGGGCGATCCCGCAACTGCGGATCACCGTGGCCTACGACATCGCCCGCGACGTGCAGGTCAAAGGCCAGTACGCCCTCGACTCCTTCCCCGAGGAGAACCACAACCCCTTCTCCGACCACAACGACTTCGTCAACGTCAACTCCGCCCAGACGATGCAACGCATCGCCACCTGCATCAACAAGGGCAGGAACTGCTCCTGACGCCGGGGCCGGGTCGCTCGGGCGGGACGGGCCGCAGCCGACTGCCGACAGCGACCGGTGTGACGCCAATACCGAGGGGACGATTCACTGGGAGCGATACCAGTGGGGCAAAATACAACCCTCGCGATCGTTACACTCGCCGGAACGCCGGCACCGCCGCAGACCTCGACCTGCGCCAATCCCCATCGAATGGAGACGCCTGTGACCCGCGACAAGGCGGCACCCCCCGGTATCGACCCCAACATTCCCAGCGTGGCCCGGGTCTATGACTTCTTCCTGGGCGGCAAGGACAACTTCGAGGTCGACCGAAAGGTCGCCGAGCACGCCCTGCGGATCACACCGGACGGGCCGGCAGCCGGCCAGGCGAACCGGGCCTTCCTGCGTCGAGTGATTCGCTTCCTCGTCAGCGAGGCGGGCATCGACCAGTTCCTCGACATCGGATCGGGGCTGCCCACCCAGGGCAACGTGCACGAGGTCGCCACCGAGCAGAACCCGAAGGCTCAGGTGGTCTACGTGGACAATGACCCGATAGTTCTGACGCACGGGCGGGCCCTGCTCGCCGCGGAGGGCACCGCGACGGTGATCCAGGCGGACATCCGCGAGCCGCAGGTGATCCTCAACCACCCGGACGTACGCCGGTTCCTCGACTTCGACCGGCCGATCGGGTTGCTGCTCTTCGCGATCCTGCACCACCTCGGCGACGACGAGGACCCGAAGGCGGTGGCGGCCGCGTTGATCGACGCCCTACCCTCCGGCAGCTACGTGGCGATCTCGCACTTCCGCGACCCGGGCGAGCGAGACCCGGAAGGCTCCCGCAAGGCCCGCGAAGTCGAGCGGATCTTCAACGAATCGTTGGGCACCGGCCGCTGGCGTACGGACGACGAGATCCTCTCGTTCGCCGACGGGCTGACGGTGCTGGAGCCGGGACTGGTGCCGCTGGCCGAGTGGCGTCCAGAGCCGGACGCGCCGGCTGCGGTGCAGACCGACACCTATCACACCTTCGTCGGGCTCCTCGCCCGCAAACCGTAGGCGCCGTCTGCCGTTGAGGTCCGTCGGCGGGCGCGCGCCCGCCGACGGATCCACGCGTCAGAACTGAACTGGGGTCGTACCGTCGCTGCCTACGGCGCAGGTTCCAGTACGACGACGGGGATCTGGCGGGTGGTCTTGCGCTCGTAGTCGGCGAAGCCTGGATACGCGGCCTTCTGCGCGCTCCAGATCCGTTCCCGTTCGTCCCCGGTGGCAACTCTGGCGACCAACTCGACCTTGTCCGTACCGATCTCCGCTTGGGCCTTCGGGTTGGCGAGCAGGTTGTAGTACCAGTCGGGGTTGGTGGGCGCACCGCCCTTGGAGGCGAACACGGCATAGCCGCCGTCCACCTTCTGATACATCATCGGGCTCACGCGAGGCTGGGCGCTCTTGGCACCGACCGTGTGCAACAGCAGCAGCGGAGCGCCGGCGAACTGACCGCCGACCTGCCCACCGTTGGCGCGAAACTCCGCGATGATCTTGTCGTTGAAGTCGCTCATGCTTCTCCCCGCGTCCGCGCACCGGTTCCGTCGACACGATTCTGACAGTCCCCGGCGCCCGCTGCTCGGTTGCGCCGACTGCAGTCGTCACATTCGCCGACGTAGAGTCTCGGCCGTGGGCGAGGGTCGCTTCGAGCGCTATGACCGGTACGAACGGGCTCTGGTCGACGTACTCAACCTGCTCAACCTCGCGGCGCCGCCAGCACCTTCCGGCGACGAGCGGAAAGACCCGCGGGCCCGGCGGCACTGGCAATGCAGCGTGGCCCTGATGATCATGCGGGAGGCGGTACCGCCTCAACCCGAGGAGATGTTCGAACCGCTGATGCTCGCGGCCGTCTACGAACCGGACCCAAGTCACACTCAACGACACATCAGACCAGCGCTCGCCGCCTTCGGCCGCCGACGCGTCCAGACCAGGCTCCTCAAATATCTCCGAACGGGAACCAACTACGAGATCATCGGTGCGGCCGACGCCTGGTACTGCACGTACCTGCGCGTCACGGGCAGCGAAACGGGGGACGATCCGTCCACCGACCTGAGGCATGCCTTCCAGGAAACCGGGCTGCGCATATGTCTGGCCAACGACCACCCGGGAGTCCGCAGCCGCATCATCACCCTGCTGAACCTTCGCCTCGAAGATAATCCACCAGAGCTGCGCCCACTGGTCTCCGAGGTGCTCCGCATCGTTCGCGCTCATCCCGACAACGCCATCGTCGACCGGCACCGAGGTGCTGGCTGACCGCGCCGGACTCGCTCGTTCGTCGGTGTAGGCGTGGTCGTGGAACGCCGCCACGACGCCGATCTCGGGTTCCTAAGATGGCCATCATGAAACGGTCAGCAACAACGCAACTGGCCGTACCTGCATCAACAGCGTGGCACCCGAGACGCCCGGCTCCGCGTCGGCCGTAGATCCTTCGGCCCGGCAGCGGGCGGAACCCCCGGTAATCCCGAGGCCGTTATGAGGCCTGGAGTTCCGCACCCTCAAACCGACGTCTGTGAGCTGCGGCGAACACTTCAGAGGTCTCACAACGCTCCAACAACGACTGACAGCACCTGTTACCGTCGAGTGGGTGATGCGGCGACGCACCCGATCGGCGACGCATCAACCTTCCTGTGGCCGACATGACGGCACCGCCGGCTCCGGACGTTTGACACGAGCCACTTGGTTCCTGATGTGTTCGCCTCGTGCGCCACCCGACACCACGGCTTGCCCGTCCGGGCCTGGCGGCATCACCTCTCCGTGCCGCATCTCCGCCGTTCAATGTCAAAACTGTCGGTAAGTTGATGGCTTTCCGGTATCTGTCGTGGGCTAATCGGTCACCTCAGCGAAGAAGGGCTACTGTGGAATCGCCTGGCCAGAGCACGCAGCCTTCAACGTCGAACTCCGCAAAACTCCTCGGCCGCCCTTGGTGGCAGGCCGTGGGCGCGATCATCGGTTTGATCGGCGTGATCGTCACTGTGATCATCTATGTCCTGCAGACCGCATCGAGCAAGCCGGACGGCGGTACCGACATCCGCTCCGGTAGCGGAAACGTCCAGGCCGGTAGCGGAAACGTGCAGGCCGAGTCCGGCAACTGCGTCATCCAGGGCGGGACGGGCAACAACTGCCAGGTGGCTCCGCCGCTACCTCCGCCGGCCGCCGATCCGCTGGCAGTGAACCCCGGCTGGCCCACGATCCGTAACTGCGACGGCTCCACGCTGACCGCCATGCTCAAAGGCGGCCTGACCCCAGACTTGGTACCTCCGTCATCCACCGAGGACTTCCGGACGACGATGGTCAACAAAGGCGGAGCCTCGTTCGGAACCGGCCATCTCTACCTCACCATGACGGTGGTCGACGACTCCACGGTTCAGATCGAGGAGATCAAACCGCTGTTCTTCCGGACCACGCCCATGCTGCCCGCGTGGGTGTACGACTCGCTGGGTGGCTGCGGCGGTGACAGCTACTCACGTGTGTTCGACCTGAACCTTGATCGGAAAACGTTCACCGACCAGGGCTTGCCGACCGACGAGCCCGGAGACCCGCTCCCGAACACGCGGCGTGAGCCGTTGGGGCCCTCGTTCCACGTCGAGCGCGACGACCCGGCTGAAGTCCGGATCGACGCGTCCGCGTGCGACGCCGCCTACTACGAATGGGGCCTGCGCATCAAGTACGTTGCGGAGGGCCGCACGTTCACGAAGGAGATCGGGTCACCCGCCGAGCCATTCCGGTCCATCGGCAGCGGTGGCAGCCGCGTGTCCGCGTACACGTTGGCCAGCGCCACCGAGCTGAAAAAATCCGAGCCGGTCGCCTCTGAGTGCGATTGACGGCGAACGGCGACAACCTCCTCAGCCCTGCGACCACCACGCCACCTGCGCTCGATGGTTGCCCGTTGTGATGCCCCCACGCAGAGGCGGGATGAGATATTGCGGTGCCCCGCCGGGCGAAGACGGTGGGTTCCACGTCGTACGACCGACTATCACGATCCCGCTTCCACCATGCTTTCTGGTACAGATGCGGGTCGGCCCTGGGCCCTGAATCTGCCGGACCGGGTGTTGCTGGTGGCCGTGTACTGGCGCACCAACCTGACCATGCGCCAACTCGGCCCGCTGTTCGGGGTGTCGCACTCCGCGGCGCACCGGGTCATCGACACGATCGGCCCTCTGCTGGCGTTGGCGCCGGTGCGTCGCCGACCGAAAGACCAGGTCGCGATCGTCGACGGCACCCTGATACCCACTGCCCGAACCCTGGCCACCACCGCAGCCGGCATCGCCCACCTCCACAACATCGCTGCGGGAGGCTGACCGGGGAACCGGTCACGGGAACGCCTGCATCGAGTTACGAGACATCGCTTAGGCTCAACGCAGCCAACGGCTGGTTTCTGGGCGCTCCGTCCTGCGCGTCCGCGTTGCTGTCGAGGGCAGCGGGGCTACCGGCGCTTCAGAACCGACACCGGCCAACTACCGTCGACCCGTGCTCGATCCCGCAACTGTCTTCGACGGCTCCGGTCCGCTGGAGGACCCGCTAACCGACGCGGTTCTGCGGGCGGTGGAAGCGCAGCTTGGCTACCAGCTGCCCACCGCGTACGTCGACCTGGCCCGTCGACACAACGGCGGCTCGTTCGCCCATGATGCCCACCCCGCACCCAGCCGAACCTCCTGGGCCGAAGACCACGTTGGCGTGTACACGTTGGCGTCGATTGGTCGAGCTGCGCGGTTCAGCCTTCGTGGCGAACTCGGCAGCGGGTTCTGGGTAGCGGAATGGGGCTACCCCGACATCGGCATCTACATTGCCGACTGTCCGTCGGCGGGTCACGACATGATCGCCCTCGACTACCGCTCGTCCGGCGAGCCCGCCGTCGTACACGTCGACCAGGAGTGGAACTACCAGATCACGGTCCTCGCCCCCGACTTCGAGACCTTCGTGACGGGCCTGGTCGACGAGTCCGAGTACGACGTCGAGGACTGAGCGCCGAGTCCCCGACGGGTCCAGCGGAGCCGGTCAGACGGTGAAGCGGAACATGAATGGCATCTCCGATGACCTGCGGCAGCTTGGTCGGCACGCATGTCACGGTTGCTCCTGGGCCCACGTCGTTGATGACTGGTTGCCGCTTCACGGCACCTTGTGCCCGATGTGCGCCCCCGGCTGCCGCCGGTGGACCCACGGCCTGTCTAGCATCCCGATGTGGACTTGAGCCCTGATGACAGCCACTTGAGCACCGAGGACTTGGAGTCCGTCCGGACCGCCAGTGCGGCGCTCCATCAGCAAGGGTGGCGCAAGGAGTTCACGATCGAGGAAATGATCGGCAAATGGGCGTGGCTCGTCGCCCAGGTTGAGCGGGGCTACTCCGACCTCGTTGATGAGTACACAAATGATCTCTACTGCAGAGACTGGTTAGCCAAGGTATGGCCCCAGGTCACTCACCCCGTCCGGTCATGCTGGCACGAGATGCTGCAACCGCTGGACGAGCGTTTCGGAGCCGCCACGATTGAGGATGGCGGCCGCGCAGTAGGCCGCTACCACCAGATCACTCCTGGAATGGGCTGGTGGTGGCATCGGCGGCCCAAGAAGCTCGTCGGCGATCTGGCCGAGGCTTTGCCGACCGTCGACGAGACACCTTGACCCCCGGACTGATGCCTCTACCCTCCAACTATGGCCGGGATTCGCCTCGCGTGGCTCGCTTTGCCTCTACTGGTCGTCCTCGTGATGGTCGTCGTCGTCTTGGTAACACGGCGTTGGCACAGAGCGCCGTCCACAGCGGACAAGAGAAAGATGGAACTGGCTACTGCGCGCATGGCGATCCGCCATAGTGCCCGCGAGAGCCGTCGGCGTCGCCGTGGCAGTCTTCGCGGTAAGGGCGGTGGTGGTGACGAGGGTCAGGCTCTCAATGCTGGCGTGACGAGTGGATCCGGCGGCATGCCCTAGCCCGAACCAGCGCGGCCTAAGACGCGTCGGATAGCCCACGGACCGCGACGACAACGGAGCCGACCATGAAGTTGCCGCCCGGAGCCACCGGCTTCAACCTGCCGCACGACGTCCAAGCGGACCTCGAAGCCTTCACCGCCGTCTGTCACCACGCCGCCCGCGCCATCGACGCCGCCGTCACCGGCGTCACTCCGGCCGACGTCACGCCCAACTTTCACACAGTCGATATCACCGACGCCCAGCACCACATCGCGGTGCTGCGACACACCACGCTGCCGATCATCGCCTTCGCCCGCCCCCACACCAACGACGATGTCACCACCACGTTCGTCAACCACACCGACCTCGCCGCCGCTCTCACCAACCTGACCGACGCCCAGCCCCTCACCGCCGAGCAGCTACAGACCCCCCTGTCACAGGTCGACCTGAGCGCTCTCAGCCCGCACGAACACGACCAGGTCAACTACTGGAAACCGACCACCGTCGGCGAACTGCTGTTCAACTTCTGGGACTGAACACCAGAAGCCTGAGCGCAACATCCAAGACCGTCCAGCCGGACGTGTCTGCGTGACAGATCGGTGTCGAATGCCACTCCCGCATCCCGTGCCCACGAGATGACCTGATCAGGATGTTGCCGGGGGATTCGAGCTTCTGCGCTGATCTTAAATTTGCGCTGGCTCACTCGACTGGCGGTCCAGCCTGTTGACGAGCGCCCGTCCGGGCTCTCACCCGACGCAGGTGTTCACGGGCGTCGTGCCGGTGGGCGAAGTGCGACAGCAGGTCGTCGTGGCGGAACTGATACGAGATGCCAGCTGGGCGCAGGAAGCCGAACGCGCACATTCGCTGCAGGCAGCGGGCCGGTGCCGGAGGCATCCGGAACGCCGAGGCGACGATCATCGCCAGGTAGCGCCGCCAGAGCGCGCAGGCGACCGTCTCGCCGACAATTACGCAATAACCAATACCCAGCACGGCGCCGGGCCACAAACCCCAGGTGTAGCTGAAGCCCCACACCACTGCCGGGCAGACGACCGCCGCGGAGAGTCGGGATACCGTGCGCTCGTGGCGCAGGACGCCGAGCGGGCCGACGATTTCCGGGCGTGCATCGGTAGCCAGGGTCTGTCCGAACCCGACGGTCAGCCCGATCGCGAGCCACGAGGTGGCGAATCCGATCAGCCCGACCAGCGGGCCAAGGAGCACCCAGGCGGCGGCGCCGATAAGCAGGGCCGTTGCTGCCTGCGGCAAGAAGAACCGCGGATTGCCCAGGCGGGACCAGTCGGGGGTGGCCGCGGGCACCCACGGCTTCGTGCTCGTCCGCGCCAGCATCGCCACCCAGGTCAGAGCGCCGACAAGCAGGACACCGCGGCCGAGCCACCCGCGTGGCCACAGGATCAGAGTCAGCCAGACGAAGCCGGGCGCGGACAACAGTACGCACATGGCGAAGTCCACGAAGCGTGGTGCCCGGCGGCCTGCGATCGGCCAAAGTCGGTGCAGCACGATGTCGCGGGACGGCAAGATCCGTCCTGCGAAGCTGGCCTGGGTCACGCGATTGTGTTCCAGGTAGCGTGCGTACCGCGACAGCCAGTACAGGTCGGCGACGTTGCGGAGGCGGCGCCACATTGGGCCTGTCAGGACGACTGATTCCACGTAGCGCGCCACCAGCGACCTGACATCAGCCGTCTCCGCGCCGGTGACCAGTTGCCCGGCTGAACCGCCGACCGCCCGCCGGTTGCGGGCTAGCTCCGCCACCATGCTGAGCTGCCACGGGCTTTTCAGCGCCTTCACCTGGCCGGCGTCCCGCAACGACTCGGCCAGGCTTTCCGCCACCGGGAAGCGATCGGTGCCGCCGATGGAGCGCGACAGGTAGGTCGTAGCGTCGGCGTAGCCGACCGGCCGAACCGTGTACGCGGTCAAGGTGTGATGGTCGCGCAGGTCCGCCCGGATCGCCCGCCAGGTGGTCTGGCGACAGGTGAGTAGGAACGGCGGTCGCTTGCCGCGCAGCCGCCACTCGACGAGCCGCTGGAGGAACCACTCGGCCGGCTCCACGGCCTCCTCCGTGCTGCAGAGTTCGTCGAGTCCGTCGAGGAGGGGAAGTACGTCGCCCGACTCGATCAGCTCCCGGGCGGATCGGCGGGACACGTTGAGTTCGACCGCGACGAAGGCGGCTAGCCAGGCCGTGATGTCGTTCTGACCGGTCCAGCGGCTCAACGGCACGACCAGTGGAAGCACCCGCGGATCCTCGTCGACCAACTCCAGCGCGATCCGCAGCGTGCTGTACGACTTCCCGCGGCCGGGGTGGGCGACGAGGACCACCCGTGTCTGCCGGTGCCGCAGCCCGTCGGCGAGGGCGTGCAGCGTCGTACCGGGTTCGCCGCCTGCCCCGTACGCCAGGTCGATGTCCTCTGCGGTCCGGCGCATCTGCGCGGCCCGGGCGGCGACGTCGCTGGCGACCTTCAGTTGCAGTCGCGCGAGCAGCCCGAGTGGCTCCTCTCGACGGGCCAGCCAGCGCAGGCACTGCACCATCACGACAAGCAGAGCCACCGCGCCAAGGATCGTGCCCAGGTAGCCGGACTGGCCGGAGAGCGTCGGTTCAGCCCGGTAGGCCGGGATGAACCGGATAACGGTGACCACGAGGACTACGCCGACGAGCACCGTGAGCACAGCGGCCGTCCAACGCAGTATCTGCTGTCGTCCGGACCGGGTCATCGCAGCGCTGGAGACGGAGGCATGTCGATTCCTTCTCAGGTCGTTCTCCGACGATAGCTGATGGCTGCACGGCGAATCTGCATCGCAGGGTGAAGCTGGAATACCCCGGCGAGCACAAGCGCCACGGCGTGAACGCCAAGTCCTCCCCGACGCCGCCGGACGGCTGGTCTTGGCCTGCCGAGCGTCCTACCAGGACCTAGGTCGAGCGACATCCGGCTGATGCACCAGGCAGCAGTCGGCGGCTTTCCTCGTGCCGCGTCGTTGCTGTCGACAGCCGCCCCGCCGGGTGGGGTGGGCGCCAAGGATCCTCGGACCAGTCCTGACCGCACTCGCAGACGGCCCCGCTTTACAGATCATCGGCTTACCAGTCACTATCATCCCGCACATTCCTACCCAAGGCCCCCGCCGACCATGATGCCCTTTACCAACGCCTTCGGCTCTGTCATGGACTGACGGCTTCTGGAGGTCGAGCATGCTCTTCAAAGCCGTCGTTACCGTGCTGTTTGTTGTTGGAGGGCTGGTTGCAATAGCCTGGGTTGCCAACTGGCCCTTCAACACCCCTCGGGAAAAGGACCTCACTGCCGAGCAACGGCGGATCGACGCCGCGCACAATCGGCGTCATCACCGTGCTGCGGCACGCGTGATGCTACCCTTTCTTGCCATCTTGTTCGGGATTACATCGGTGGGAATTTGGTCAGCCCCGAAAAGTGATCCGTTCGCGGCGGTAGTCATGGGAGCCTGTTCGCTTGTGTGTGCCGGCGTGTTCGTTGCCCTGATCAAGAGGGGGCGCAGGCGGCAGTCTTCGACACGGCGGCGTCAGTAGGCGTCCTCGGTTGCCCGCACCGATCGTCACCCAGTTGGTCCCCCACCAACGGACAGCACCGTGCCTAGCCGGCCAACCGTGGATCGGCCAGCAGCACGACACGGTCGGCTTCGACATCAAAGCCGAGCACCGGATGCTGGTAGTCACCCTCGGAAGCCATCAAGACCGGCTTGCCAAGCCTGCGACCGATCGCTGCAAAGAACCCGCACAGCATGTTCAGCCGCTGCTGACCTTGCAGCTCCCGCAGGTCGATGTCGAAGTCGATCTCGAGCGCGGAGTATGGCCAGAAGTTGATCTGGACACCAGGAGCCGGCCACACCCGCAGGATCGGCAGCTCATCGTCAACAGATCGCGCCAGCACATCGGTTGCTGAAGGAAGCGGTACGACCGCCTCACCCACTGAGTACTCCCACTTCCAGCCTTGCGTCTGGACCAGGTCGAACACCGCCTGCCAGTCCTCTACCGAAGCATCTTCGACACGCACGTCCGGCAACGCACCCATCAGGTTCGGGTCGAAGAAGTTCTTGACGTCGTCCCACACAAGGTCAGGCACCCCGTCATGCTGGCTGACCGGTGGTGATCCTGCAGCCCTTGTTGAGTCGGGCCCGCATCGGCGCACGCCCACAGACCGCGCGCTGTTGCCGTCCCGTCTGCCGCCGACCCGCCCTCCAGCGAGCGGGCCACCGCCCGGGGCTACGTCAAGCGGACCTTGACGCACGGACGGATGCTGGTGGGCTGGCGAGACAACCGGGAAGGTGGGACCCGAACTGGCGAACAAAGGCAGGGAGGGCGTGGCATCGGACCTGTGTCGTCGCGCGGGCGGAGGCAGTTGACGGTTGCACGGCCGCCAGCGAATGCTCCATCGATGTGTCGCTCAGGTCAGCGAGCCGGGGCGCTGGTTCTCATTGGCAACATGATCGCCGCCATGCGGTGGCTTTAGGAGAGCTGATTTGATGAAGTTTCTTCTTACGTCGTCGGGCATCTGCAACCCGAGCATCTCCGACGCGCTCGTCGACCTGCTGGGCAAGCCGATCGCCGAGTCCACCGCCCTGTTCGTGCCCACCGGTGTCTACCCCTTCTCCGGCGGAGGCGAGAGGGCGTGGAAGGCGGTCCACGGCCAGGCTTCGATCCCGCTGTCCCAGCTCGGTTGGAAGTCCCTGGGGTTGTTGGAGCTCACCGCGCTGCCGACCATTCGAGAAGAGAACTGGGTCCCCGCGGTCCGGGAGGCCGATGCCCTCCTGGTCTGGGGCGGCGATGTGCTGTACCTGACCTACTGGCTGCGCCAGTCGGGCCTGGCCGACCTCCTGCCGTCGCTGAGTGACACGGTTTATGTGGGGGTCAGCGCCGGGAGCATCGCGGTCACCCCGTACAACTGCGACGCCGAATTCGACCTTCAGTTCGTCCCGGACGGCAGCGACATGGCGCAGGGCGCCGACCGGGCGCTGGGGCTGGTGGATTTCACGCTGTACCCCCACCTCAATCATCCGGACATGGAGGACACCGAGCTGTCCAACATCCAGAAGTGGGCGTCCGGAATCCCGGTCCCGACTTACGCCATCGACGACAACACCGCCATCAAGGTGGTCGATGGCACCGTTGAGGTCATCTCCGAAGGAGACTGGAGACTGATCAACCCCTGACCGGGACGTCAACCGAGCCAGCCCTCGACAGGGCGGGTCCACAACTCACGGGTGTCCGTCGTGATCGTCACCCAGTTCGTCACTCACTGGCTACGGGCCGCCCCGGTTCTGCTTCACCGCCGTTCCTCACGGCGAGGTTGCATCCTGACGCCGGTCCTTATGCTGACCCACCGCCCCGGTGGATCAGAGGCCGGTTCGCCCGTCGATGCACTCACGCAGGAGGTCGGCGTGGCCAGCGTGCCGCGCATACTCCTCGATTACGTGGACAAGCACGTCGCGGATGGCGTGGCTGCCACCGTCGACCGGCACCTCGCGGCCCAGGTCGGCCTCCTCGAGGGCGTCGAGCCATTCGTCGGCCTTGGCGATCTCGGCCTTCCAGGTTGCAAAGGCGTCCTTCACCACCGCTGGGTCGGGGACCGCGCCCCCGAAGTCCCAATCCGGGTCGTCCTCGTGCTTGTAAAGGCCCAGTGCGTCGGTCCGCCCTTGCAGCACACACTGGAACCAGTGGTTCTCCATCTGAGCCAAATGGCGGACCAGGCCGAGCAAGGTCAGGGTGCTGGGCGGTACCGAGCGTCGGCCGAGCTGCTCGGCGTCCAGTCCGTCGCACTTCATCTCTATGGTCAGACGATAGTTGCCGAGGTACTCCCGGTAGGTCGCCTTTTCGCCGACAGGCTGACCGAAGGTCCTGGGGTCGCCGCCGGGGGCGGTCCACAGTTTGCTCACGGCGCCACCCAATCGCGGGCCGACCGCACCAGTCAAGCGAGTTGCGGTGCCCCAACTCGGAGGGCCATCAGGCGGAAATCGGTCACCGCCCGCTCATCGGCCACAAGAGAATGTTGCCGCATCTGCGTCTTCAGGCGGAGGTTCAAAGTCGGTAGCCGGCGGACCGGGATCGTTGCTGTCGGAGTCGGCGACGGCAGGCGTCCGGCACTGTTGCCACCGCCACAGGCAACCCCGCACGATCGATCCGTGACTCCCGAAGAAGCCCACCTCCGCTGCGAAACAGTTTCGTGGATCAGCCACGACTTTCCGGGCTGGGTGCGGGTACGCCTCGTCGACGTCAACAACACGTCGTGGTACTTCGTCGACAAGGTCCCGGTCTTCACGGCTGACAGCTCGCGCTTGAGGCTCGCCTGCCTGCGCCTGTCCACATGCTGTGCAGCATTGTCGGCCGAGATGGCGGTGCGCTCGTCGTCTCAACCGCAACGCACGGGGTCGAAGCCGAGGACGGACAGTGCCTGTTCCGGGTGCATGCGGGCCAGTTGGACCGACACACGGTTTAGGAAGGGTATAGCGCTGGCTCAGGCTGCCGTCGTTCCTCCAGGGCATACGTCCGCCAGCTTCACAGCGAAACGCTTGATCATGCCGCGCATGTTCCGGATCTCGCCTGCGGCCCACCGGCAACTTCCTTCCGGCGGGCTGTAGGAGCCTGTCGCGGTGTCTCGTGCGCTTGCTGACGGTCGTCGGGGTCCTCCTGATGTTGGCCTCGTGTCTGCTTCCCTGCCTTACGTTCTGGAACGGAATCACCTCGCCTGATCAGGACCCGACGCCCGAGGTTATCCAGCAGGAGACCGCGGAAGCCCTCGCGTTCGAGCAGAGGTTTCAGATCGCACCATGGGTCGCCGGCGCTCTGGCAATTCTTGGCCTGGCTGCCCTCATCTACGCACGGAAACACCACCGGAGGGCTGGCAGAGCCTGACTCCTTTGTCCCGAAGGGAATTCCGGGTCGGCTGGAGCAAGTTCATGTGGCTACCGAGCTGTTGGGAGGCTCCGCTAGCGTCCACGGTCGTCCGGCGATGTGCGCGCCGGTCGTCACTCACTTGGTCACCCAACTGCCGGGGTGACCAACTAAGATCCGGTAACCACACCGGAGGGTCAGATGGAGATGTGGCGTGTCGTGGTGGCAATCGTCATGGGCCCGGCTGTGAGCCTGGTGGGTGTCGCCCTGGCCACCAACTTTCGCGGCGTCACGGAGTGGCACATGCGGCGGTCGATGTCCGCCGCGAGCGTGCTACGGCGAGTTCCGCCGTGGCGCTGGCTACCAAACGCCCCGCACGAGGAGCGTCTGGCGCGCTTCATCCTGCTGGACCGGCTGATTGGCGTAGCTATCGCAATGGCCGGCGTCATGATCTTGGTTAACGTCGGTTACAGCGTCTTGACCGGTCAGCCGATGCAGACGGTGAAGTAGGCGACACCGCCGTACGAACTGCCCGTACCGATGCTCCTGTGGATGCCAACCCCGACCCCTTGGCCCCAGGCAACCAACACAGCACTTTGACCAGTCTGGGCGTTCGGCCTGAGCCACCCGCGATGGTCCCTGGCACTACATGCGCGTCCACTGGCGTCCGTCGCGGCGGGCCGGAGGCTTCGTCCCGGACGGGGCCAGCCGCGACCGGACTCGCATCCGCTTCGTCGTCCTGGGTCAGATCCACCCAGCGTTCGAGCGAACTGAGAGCCCGGCGCGCCCACCAGCGGCAACGGTGTTTGATGCGTGCTCACATGCAGCCTGACGGAGTCTTGTGCCCCCGGTGTGCCCCACCGCCTCCTCGTCGGGACACAGGTTGGCTCACCTATGTTCGAGTGGTGGAATACGGAACCTTCGCTCCTGTAGGCCTGGCCGCCTGCGCAGGATGCAGTTGCCTCTTTCTTCTCGCCGTCGTAGGGCTGCTCGCAGCCTGGTGGAAGCCAAAGGACTGAAGCGGGACACGCCGCCCCTGCCGGATATTGCGAAGCGACCGACCTGCTCATGCCAGCGCTCCTGGCAGACCCGGTGCGAGAAGGCCGGTGTCCGGCCGATCACCGTCCACGACGCGCGGCGAACTTGTGCCACCCCTCTTGGCGGACCTCGACGTCCATAGGAGAGCCGCCATGCAGGTCCTCCGGCACGCCCGCTTCTCCGTGACGATGGAGATCTACACGCAGGTCTCATCAAAGGCGACGTCCGAACCCCTCAAGCGCCTCGGCGGCTCGCTCGGCATCTGACCACCCGGGCAGAGACAGGTACTGGTTCAGTTCTCGCGGTTCGGGTCGCCGAGAGCCTCCCACTCCTCAGGTGTACTGGGAAATGGCTGCCAGTACGGCAGATAGAACGGCCGCCACGTCGGAGTGACCATCGAAAACGGCTCCAGCTCCGGGTCCGCGAGCATGCGGTAGACGAACTCCGTCGCGGACATGTCGAACCGGTGCCACGGGTGCGGTGGGTCGTGCCGAGCGATCACGGGCCACTGATCAGACTCCACCGAGCGGTCCGCCAGCCAGAAGTACTGACCCCCGGACGAGTCGTGACCCCATTCGATCAGCCCGGATCCCTTCTCGGGCCCGTACAGGCCGTTCGGGGCGTACAGGCGCGCGGCGGGATCGTCATCCTCGCTCATCCAACGCCGGCTGGAGTTCCACCACGCGAGTAGCGAAGTCGAATCGTGATCGTCGTTCGGTCGCAATAGGTCAACGACACCCATGAACAGGCCTGGCACGAACCGCCGGCACAAATCCTTGAAGTCGCTAGGCAGCGTGACGCCGAGCTCGGCCTCCACCTGTTCCCAGCCGGCGCCGCCCTCAGGCTCATGGCGCCACCCGGTCACGTCGATGATCCGGTCGATCCACGTCAGCTGATCATTCACGGCCGGCAAGGTAACAGCACAGGCGGACATCTCCTCGCCTAGTCGTCGCCCGCCGCTGGCCATTCCTGTACATCACTGGTGTACGACAGCAGAAAGGCCACCTCCGTAACTCGGGAAGCGGCCTCTGACTTGCGGAACTGAGAGTGGGCGATGCTGGTATCGAACCAGCGACCTCTTCGGTGTGAACTCTCGGCGATGAGCTGCGCGAGTAACAGCGCTGAATTGCCCGAACGGTTCATCAGCGTCCATGGGTGTCCGGCCTCGGTCGCGTCCGTCGTCACCCAGTTGTCACCCAACCGGACCGTCAGACGTTGAAGCGGAACTTAGACCGGCTGACTCACGCAGCAGGACGGGCAGGTCGCCAAGGGTAGCGAACGCACGTCCGCCCCAGCTCGGGTCGGTGTCGTTGTGCTCAGTGGTACGAAACACGGTCATACCGACGCCTGCCGCGCCGGCCAGCTCGCCGTCTGCGCCGTCACCGACGAAGACGCACTCTGCCGGCGCGACGCCCAACCGTTCAGCGGCAATGCGGTAGATCGCCGGGTTGGGCTTGGCCAGCCCGACTTCGCAGGAGAAGACTGCGACGTCGAAGCGGCGGGCAAGCGGGCTCTGCGGCCATGCCTCGGCGGTCTCCGACGTGGCGTTGCTGATGAGGGCCAGCGGATGCCCGTCGTCGCGCAGGGCGTCAAGCACGTCCAGAGTGGCGGCCGAGACAGCGCCCAGCACCCGGCGTGCGAGGGCTCGCCGATGTCCACCGGCCCGTATCACCTGTTCGTCGGTTGGCGTGCCGCCAAGGCGTCCGGCGAGAATGCGGACGGTCTCCTCCACGTCCCACCGGACCAGCCGGTCACGCCAGGTGGCGTGGTACGCAGCGACCAGCGCGGCCGGAGCCACCCCGACCACGAGCGCCATCTCTCCAACGACCCGGTCACGCTCGTCATCGGCACCGTGAACCAGGGTATGGAAGAGGTCGAAGATCACTGGCCGAGACACGTGCGCATCCTACTGAGATCTGTCACCGCTTCACCTTGCTTGCCATCCCGTCTGCCGCTGACCGACTGTGAGGCAACGCGGGGTGGCGACAGACGTCAGGCGGGCAGTGGGAAGCGAAAGCTACGTTCGCCTTCACGCCACGTAGTCAGCGACCTCACCCCACTGTCACCCTTCAAATGAAGCCACGACGTAACGCATCAAGCGGAGTCGGACAGCCAGCGGGCGGCTGTCCTGCCCTGCCGAAATGCCTCGCAGGTGAGTGAGTGGAAAGCTGGTGGTTCGGCAACGGACGACCACGCTACGGTTCGCGGATGAGCATCCTGCCCGGCGCGACGAAGAAGTCGTTCGCGGGTCGCGATCTTCGGCATCGCACACTTGATCGGTACTCATTCAAGTTGTGTGACTTCCGTGGGGTCGACCTCCGGGGCGCCTCCCTCCGCGGTGTCAGCTTCGCTGGCTGCGATCTGCGGGATGCCGACCTGCGTGACACGGATCTGTCCTACGCGCGGTTCAGCTACGTCGTGACGCACGATCCGGAGTACGGACGCACGGACGTTACCGGGGCCCGGTGGCACGGGGCCGACCTTCGAGGCGTCACCGCCAAGCGTGTCATTGGTTGGCCGCACGGCCTCTCAGACCCCGGGGTTACGTCCGGTTGACGTGTCGGCACCCGGCGCTACTTTGGCGCTCGTCGACCACGCAAGCCCGGCCTTCCTGCCGGATCGCTGGACTCGACTTCGGAGATGCTGAGCGGCCCAGCACGGCTGCACTGCCGTCCATGATGGCCCGGATGCGCACACCCACAAGGGTGGGGGCAGCCTGTCGAGGGAGGCCAGCAGCCGCAGAACACCGGCGAGGTGTTGCAGGTCGTGCCAGAGCACCGGCACCTGGTCCGATGGGCGGCGCAGCAGTGCCTGTAGTTCTGCCACGTCGTCACTGCTCTGCCCGACGTCGATCCCTGATTCCGGAACGTCGCTCAACTCGAACGCCGTCCCCAGGTCGACGTTCCAGTAGTCACGCCGCATTCGCTCGGCAATCTTGGTGTGGCGGGCCGCGGCTACACTGACGCCTCCAAAGCCCCTTCTCGGCAACCGAAACGGAGGCGCGATGGGTAATCCGCTGTTGGACGCCGAGGATGCGCGGGAACGCCTGGAGGCATGGCAGGCCAATGCCTTGCGCCGGGCCGCCGACACGCAGGCCGCCGCTGCCGGCTTGCGCGCGCTGCGGGTCACGGCCACCGACGCCCACGGGATCGTCGAGGTCACCGTCGACTCCACGGGGGCGATGGCCGACGTCCGGCTCTCCGCGCGGGTGCAGCGCATGGGCCTGGAGCAGACGCAGCAGGCGATCATGGGCGCCTATCGCAACGCGCGGGTGAAGCTCGCCGAGGCCGCCGCCGAGGTCGTGCGGGAGACGGTCGGCGCCGACTCGGCGACCGGCCGGGCCCTGCTGGCCGGATTCCGGACCGCCGACACCGAGGACGAAGAGGGGCGTTACTGATGCACGGGGGATTCGAGGTCGACGTCGAGGCCCTGCGCGCGCACGCCACGGCCATGTTGGCCATTCACGACCGCTTCGCCGCCGTCAAGGCCGCGAGCGGCACCATCTTCCAGGCCGACGAGGCGTACGGGCAGCTCTGCCAGTTCTTACCGCCCATCCTGGAGGGACGCCACCGGGACCAGGACAAGGGCGTGGGGATGCTCGCCGAGAACATCGCGCTGCTCGCCGCAGGAATCAAGAAAACCGCCGACGCCTACGAGCGGACCGAGGAGTCGACCACCGACGGCTTCAACTCCTTCCACTCCGCGACCTGAGCCGGCCCGGCGTCCTCTCATGAGCAACCCACTGGTCGCCACGACCTCCGACATCCCTTCGACCAGCGCCGCGCACCGCGACGGCTGGACCGGCCTGCCGCTTGCCGACGACTACATGGGCATCAAGGACGCCATCGACTCCGGCAGCTGGATCGACGGCTCAATCGCGGGCTTGGGCGCCGCTCTCGACGGGGCGGCCATCGCCATCGACCCGTTCAGCACGCTCCTGTCGATGGGCATCGAGTGGGCCATCGAGCAGGTCGAGCCACTGAAGCAGGCCCTCGACTGGCTCGCCGGTGATCCCGAGACCATCGAGACGCACGCCATGACCTGGGACAACATGGCCAGTGAGCTGTTCTCCATCGCCGAGGACCTCAAGGCGCGGCTGGTCGGCGACCTCGACGGATGGCAGGGCGCCGCCGCCGACGCCTACCGCGACATCCTCACCATCAACATCGACGTCGCCGGGATCTTCGCGGGCACGGCCGCCGGCATGGGTGCCGCGACCCGTGGCGCGGGAACCGTGGTGCAGATAGTGCGGGAGGTCGTGCGCGCCTTCATCGCCGACTGCATCGCCAAGGTCGTGGTGTGGCTGGCCGAGGTGGTCTTCTCTCTCGGCTTCGCCACACCGCTTGTCGCCTCCCAGCTCGCGGTCGCCGTCGTCCGCTGGACCGGCCGCATCTTCGGCTGGCTGATGGGCCTGATCGCCAGCCTCTCCGCCCTCCGCGCACTCCTCGACGTCTAGGCGGCCCTCGATGCGACAACTCATGGCGGCTCTGCGGACCACCGCCGTCCTGGTGGTCCTGTTCGCTGTGGCGGGCCTCCACAAGCACCCCTCAGGCCCCACCCCACCGCACGGCGGTGACGGCGATGGCCCCAAGCGTCCCAAGTTCAGCCCCGGCATGATGCCCAAGCGCGTGGGACCAGCCCAGCAGCACGGCATCAAGCGCGCCGAGGAGGGCCGCCCGAAGGGCGCCGACACATCCGAGCCCGAGGCGCCCAAGAGGACCAACCCCTGGGACGACCCCGACTTCGCCGACGCCAGGTACGACATGCGCCGCTTCGGTGAGATGGGCGACGGGGCGATGGACAAGATCTGGGACGGCGACGGCATGGGCAGTGGCAACCACAAGCCCTCGTCCACCGAGCCCGGCAAGACTCTCTTCCCGCCCGGCACCACCAAGGAGCAGGTCGAGGGCTGGTTCAAGAGCATCGCCGCCAACCCCGACAGCCGCCCTCAGGCGCGTCCCCACGGCGACGGCTGGATCGTCAGCGGCACCCGCGACGGCGTCACCTGCGTCGTTACCCTGGACAAGGACGGCAGCATCTCCGGCGGCTTCCCCGTCAGCGGCGAGGGCGTCACCACCAACCCGCCGGCCTAGCCACCGAACCCACGGGAGACCCATGGAAGTCATCGATTTCTACCGGCTCAGCCGCCGGATCACCGACCAGCTCGCACCCAAGATCAGCCCGAATTACCGGCCGATCGTCCTGACCGCCGGAGGCGCCGGGGCCTGGGACCTGGCGATCCCGACGCTCGTCGGCGCCCTGTCAGAGGAGGACGTTGTGATCACCACGGCGGAGAAGGATGCGCTGCGGGAACTCATGGAGTTCCGCCGGGAACCTCTGACGTACCTGGAGCAGATCCGGACCTCGGACTGACGGCCGAAGCGTAGATCGGGCCCCTCGAGCCCTGCACCGTGTCGACCAGCGGGCGTCCCAGACCTGGCCCGATCTCGGCGAGCATGTCGATGGCGACATTCACCGAACGGTAGATCTCGGGATTCGACTGCGGAAGGTGTCAAGATTTTTGAGGCGGGTTGATCAGGGATTCTTTGAGTGAATCTGCTGGTCGTCCTGCTCCTGAGCGGGTGGGTTGATCCATGCCGCTGCGGGCAGGACTGCTGGTTCGGGGTGTTTACGGACGAATCGTTCGGGGTGGCGCTGGTAGGCGACGGTCAGGACCTCGGCGCGGACCGCGTGGACGGTGCCGGCGTGTCCTTGGTGGACGTTGTACGGAGTGTGCCGGGCGATACCGGAGTGCCGATGCTGGGTGTTGTACCAGGTGAAGAAGTCGCGGCAGAAGGTTCGGGCCTGTTCGATGTTGTCGAAGCGGTCGGGGAAGCCGGGCCGGTACTTCAGTGTCTTGAAGTGCGCTTCTGTACGACAGCAGAAAGGCCACCTCCCGAACTCGGGAAGCGGCCTCTGACCTGTGGAACTGAGAGTGGGCGATGCTGGTATCGAACCAGCGACCTCTTCGGTGTGAACGAAGCGCTCTCCCACTGAGCTAATCGCCCTCAGCGCCACTGACTCTACCCGATCGTGGAACCGGACCGGAAATCCGGGGTCAGTGCGTCGCGAGGTAGTGCATCGCCTCGGCCACCACGTCGATGCCAAGGCTGTACTTGAGGGACAGCCAGACCACCGTGGCCACGAAGATCAGGCCGACGGAGCCGAGCACGATTCGCACCAGCAGCGACTGTCTCGTTACCCAGCGTGTCCATCCGTGGACGTGGCGGCGGGTGAAGCCGAGCAGCCGGCGCGCCCAGTGGTATTCGACGGCCCAGATGCCCAGGCCGGCGATCACCAGAAGCCAGCCGGGCCCGGGAAGCGGGATGAGGGCGATGCCGATCGTCACCACCAGCGCCCCGGCGATCGCGATGAAGATCTTGAGTGCGATCCGGCCGGTGGGGTTGGCGCGGATGAGGTCGAGGGTCAGCGAGATCCGCTCACGCCAGCGGGGCCGGCGCGGTCGCTCCTGCACGGCGACTCCGCCACCACGGCCAGCGTCGGCGTCGCCACCGCCACCAACACCGGTGCCGCCGCCACGACCAACGGCGGCGCCGCCACCACGACCGGCGCCATCACCACCGGGACGACCGGCGTCGGACGCCGGCCGACCGGCCGGTTCGGGCTGCTCCATCGGCACTCCGTACCCCCGCTTTTCGGCTGCTCGGACCGCGACTTTCGGCGGGCCGGGCGCCGCCGCCGGATCCACTGAGGATTGCTTCGTCACCATTTCACCCCCCAGTGTCGCTCGGGCCCGTCACTGCAACGGCCGACTGGACGTTACCGGAGTAAGTCGACGACTGAGCCACCCGATACCGGGCGGGATCACGCACTGGGCAGAACCGGAAATCCTACATGAATGCTCACATTCACGCGGCCTTTCCGTCCCCCTTCCCACCACTGGGTGAAGTCAGCGTATGGCGGAGCGTAGCCAGGAGTAGCACCTGAGTATGGGAAAAGCGGGACACGCGCGTTCCGCAGCGGTGCCGGGGGGAGAACGTCCATGAGTGTCATCCGACCGACGACCGTAGAGGTCGAGACGTCGCTAAGGCTCGTCGCACCTGACGCCACCGCCTTGCCGGTGCGTGCCAGTCTGCGTTACGACCCTGCTGACCCGTATGCGGTCCATGTCCTGTTCCATGCCGAATCGGCAGGGGGCGAGGCGGTGAGTTGGTCGTTCGCTCGCGAACTTCTGGTCACCGGCCTGGACGAGCCGGCCGGCATCGGGGATGTGCGGGTCTGGCCCTGGGCCACACCGCGCGGCGACTTCGTCGCGCTGGCCCTCTCGTCACCGGACGGCAACGCCCTCTTCGAGGTGCCGCGCAGCGTCCTGGTGCGTTTCCTTCGACGGACCTACGTCGTCGTCCCGCGCGGCCGTGAGGCCGAGCACCTGGACGTCGACACGGCGGTGAACCGGCTGCTCGCCGGTCGCTGACCGCCCGAACGGGCAACACCGGCCACACCGGGGCCGCGCGGATCTGCCGAGTCCGCGCGGCCCCGGCACACACCCGAGGTGTACGCGGACAGTGCGCCCCGGGTCGGCCGGTGCTCAGCCGTGCGTCGTGATGCCGCCGTCGACGGGAATGACCGCCCCGGTGAGGTACGCGCCGGCGCGCGACGAGAGGTAGATGGCCGTGCCGGCCATGTCCTCGGGGCGCCCGATGCGGCCCAGCGGCACCTGCTGCTCGATGGCGGCCCGGCTCGCCGGGTCGTCGAGCGCGAACGCCATCATCTTGCTCTCGAACGGGCCGGGCGCGATCGCGTTGACGGTGATCTGCTCACCGGCGAGTTGGTGGGCGAGGCTGCGGGTGAGCATGTGCACGGCCGCCTTGGTGGCCGAGTACGCGTACACCTCCATCATCGGCACCCGGATGCCGTCGATCGACCCGATGTTGATCACGCGGGCCGGGTCGTCGGCGCTGGCGGCGGCGCGCAGCGCCGGCAGCAGCGCGGTGGTGAGCCGGAAGACGGCCTTGACGTTGACCGCCCAGAGCTTGTCGAACGCGGCCTCGGGGTAGTCCTCCAGTGGTGCGCCCCAGGTCGCGCCGGCGTTGTTGACCAGCACGTCGAGGCGGCCGAAGCGCTCGCGCACGGCGGCGGCCAGCGTCTCGGCGCCGGCGTCGTCGCCGAGGTCGGCGGGGATGGCCTCGCAGCGGCCCTCGGCGGACAGGGTGGTGGCGACCGCCTCGCAGACGTCCGCCTTGCGCGACGAGATGATCACGTGTGCGCCGGCCCGGACGAAGCCCTGGGCGATCATCAGCCCGATCCCCCGCGAGCCGCCGGTGACCAGGACCGTCTTACCTTCGACCGAAAACAGCTGCGTCATGCCCATCCCATCGCGAGTCGGCGGGGGCCGTCGGCCGGTCGAGTGGCCGGCGGATGCCGGGCGGACCGCGGACCGACGGCACTACCGCCGGGTAACGTAGCCCGGCCGCCGGGAGCGGGACAAGCCCGCGGCTTGCCGCGGATTCCGCTACGAACGTCGATCGGGATGCGGTGACCTGCGGTTCGGGCTACCGTCGCAGGCGATGGTCTCCACCGATTCCTCCCCCGCGCCATCGATCGGAACGGCGTCTCCCGTCACCGACGAGATAGCCACGTTCGCGCTGGCCGATCTTGCCGGTGCCCCGGGCTGGCGTCGGCCGGTGATCGTCGAGCGGGAGCTGTTGATTCTCACCACGCGTGGGCACGGCGACGCGGAACTCGACTTTCATCTGCTGCCGTGCCGGCCCGGCACGCTGCTTCGGGTCCGCCCCGGCCAGGTGCTGCGCTGCGCCGGCCCCCAGTTCGACGCCACAGTGGTCGCCTGGGATCCCGAGGCGCTGCGCGACTTCGACGTCGACCTGACCACGACCGCGACCTGGCGGCAGTTGGCCGGTGAGGACGAGGACGCGGTGATCAGCGAGGTGAGCCAGTTGGCGGTGGACTGTCGGCGGCACCCCGACGGCCCCACCGCCCGCGCGCTGCTCCGGCATCAACTGGCCGTGCTGCTGCTGCGGCTGGCCGTGGCCCACGACGACCGGTCGCCGTCCCGACCCGAGGACGAGACGTTCCACCGGTTCCGCCGCGAGGTGGAGCACGGCTACCCGCACACCCGGCGGGTTGAGGACTACGCGGCCGAGCTCGGCTGCTCGGTGCGGACCCTGACCCGGGCCTGCCTGGCCGTCACCGGTCGCAGCGCCAAACAGGTCATCGACGAGCGGGTCGCGTTGCAGGCCAGCCGGTTACTGGCCGCGACGGATCAGCCGATCGCCCAGATCGGTCGGCGGCTCGGCTTCTCCGAACCCACCAACTTCGGCCGCTTCTTCACCCGCGAGGTCGGGGTCAGCCCCGGCGCGTTCCGGGCCGCCCGGGATCAGCCGGTGGCCGGCCGGGTGGTCCGACCTCGACCGCCGGCCGAGTCGACGGGCGTCAACGGCGGCTGGTTCCGCAGCGGCACCCCGGGCGAACCCACCAACGGCGGGCACGCCACGAGGTCCGGGCCGCCCGCCGGAGGGCCGGGCGGCACCGGGCGGGCATGATGGCAGGGTGCAGATCTCCGCGCGCGGCGACTACGCGGTACGGGCGGCGTTGAGCCTCGCCACCGCGTACCCCTCGCTGCTGTCCACCCAGGCCATCGCCGCGGAGCAGGACATGCCCCGCAAGTTCCTGGAGGCGGTCCTGGCGGATCTGCGCCGGGCCGGCATCGTCCGCGCGCAGCGCGGCGCCGAGGGCGGCTACACGCTGGCCCGGCCACCACGCGAGGTGACCGTCGGCGCGGTGCTGCGCGCCGTCGAGGGCCCGCTGGCCGGGGTACGCGGGCTGCGCCCCGAGGAGACCCGGTACGAAGGCTCGGCGGAGAACCTGCCCGGCCTGTGGGTGGCGGTGCGCGCCGCCGTGCGGCGGGTCGTCGACGAGGTGAGCCTCGCCGAGATCGTCAGCGGTCGACTGCCCGCGCACGTCCGCAAGCTCACCGCGCTGCCCGACGCGTGGGAACCGCGCTGACCTTGGGTCGGCTCACAGCGTCCACACCACCTCCTCGGTGCTGAGCCGGGGCAGCCGCCGCTCCCAGGCGTCCCGGCCGGGGTGGCCCAGGTTGAGCAGCAGCAGCGCCTCGTGCCGGCCGTCGGGAAAGAACTCGCGGGTCACCCCGGCCGCGTCGAACCCGGCCATCGGGCCGGCGGCCAGCCCGGCGGCGCGTACACCCACCAGCAGGTAGCCGATCTGGAGGGTCGCGCTGAACCGGGCCTGCTCGACCCGCGCCGCCCGGTCCGCCAGCCAGTCCCGCGCCTGCGGACGGTGCGGATACAGCTCGGGCAGCCGCTGGTGGAAGTCCACGTCGGCGGCTAGGACCGCGGTCAGCGGCGCGCTGGCCGTCTTCGCCCGGTTGCTCGACGAGACGTACGGCAGCAGTCGGGCGCGCGCCGCCGGCGAGCGGAGCAGCAGCACCCGCAACGGCTGGCCGTTGTACGCGGTCGGCCCGTACCGGATCAGGTCGTGGATCGCCGCGACCTGGGCGTCGGTGACCGGCTCGTCGGTGAACGTGTTGGCCGTGCGGGCCGCCCGGAACAGCAGGTCCTGGGCGGCCCGGTCCAACGCGAGCAGGTCGGCCGTGGTCGGTGCCGTCACGGGGAAACGGCGGTGGTGTAGCCGCCCCGGTGGTGCACCAGCGGTGCGCCGTCGCCGCCGTCGCCGAGCGCCAGCGGCTCGGCGATCACCAGCGTGTGGTCGCCGGCCGGGACCCGGTGCACCACCCGGCAGAGCAGCCGGGCCAGCACCCCGTCGAGCAGCGGCACCCCGAACGGTCCCGATGTCCAGTCCGGGTACGCGGCGAACCTGTCGATGCCACTGGTCGCGAAGACCGTGGCGGCCTCCCGCTGCCCGGCGCCGAGCAGGTGCACGGCAACGTGCTCGGCGCGGGCGAGCACCGGCCAACTCGACGACGCCACCCCGAGGCAGAACGAGACCAGCGGTGGGTCCAGCGACACCGACGTGAACGAGGTCGCCGTGAAGCCCGCCCGGATGGGCGCGCCGATCCCACCGAGGCAGGCGGGGTCGGTGGCGCGGGCGACAGCGGTGACCACTGTGACGGTGCTGGCCTGCCGCCGCAGCAGAGCGCGGAACAGGTCCGGGTTCACCGGTCGCAGCTCGGTGATGTCCGCCGAGGGGCGCTCCACGGTGGTCATGCCGGCACCAGGGCCGACGCGGCGTACGCGCTGGCCGGTCGGGGCAGGCCGTAGTGCTCGCGCAGCGTCCGACCGGTGTACTCGGTGCGGAACAGCCCACGGGAGCGCAGCACCGGCACCACGTGGTCGACGAAGTCGGCGAGCCCGCCGGGCAGGTGCGGCGGCATGATGTTGAACCCGTCGGCGGCACCGTGGTTGAACCACAGCTCGATCTGGTCGGCGACCTGCTCCGGCGTACCGGCCACGACCCGGTGACCCCGCCCGCCGCCGAATCGGCCGATCAGCTGGCGGATGGTGAGCTGTTCCCGGCGGGCCAGCTCGGTGACGAGCTGGTAGCGGCTCTGGTGGGCCTGCACGGTGCCGGCGGCCGGCAGCTCCGGCAGCGGCCCGTCCAGCGGCAGGCCGGTCAGGTCGATGCCGAGCATCCCGGAGAGCTGGGCCACTGCGTAGTCGGGGACGATCAGCTCCTCCAGCTCCGCGGCGAGCGCCCGCGCCTCGGCCTCGGTGCCGCCGAGCACCGGCGCGATGCCGGGCAGGACCTTCACCAGCTCCGGGTCGCGGCCGGCGGCGGTGACCTGCCGGCGCAGCTCGGCGTAGAAGCTCTGCCCGTCGGCGAGGGTCTGCTGCGCGGTGAAGACCGCCTCGGCGTAGCGGGCGGCGAAGGCTATCCCGTCCGGCGACGAGCCGGCCTGCACCAGCAGCGGTCGGCCCTGCGGGCCCCGGGGGATGTTCAGCGGGCCCCGGACCTGGAACTCCGGCCCGCGGTGCGCCACCTCGTGCACCCGGTCGGTGTCGGCGAACACCCCGGCCGTCGTGTCGAAGACCAGCGCGTCGTCCTCCCAGCTGTCCCAGAGCTTGATTGCCACGTCGACGAACTCGGCGGCCCGCCGGTACCGGTCGGCGTGGGCGGGGTGGCTGTCCCGGTTGAAGTTGACCGCCTCCCGCTCCTGCGCTGAGGTGACGATGTTCCAGCCGACCCGGCCGCCGCTGAGGTGGTCCAGCGAGGCGAACTTGCGGGCGGTGTGGAACGGCTCGTTGTAGGTGGTGGAGACCGTCGCGATGAGACCGATGTGTTCGGTCAGCGCGGCGAGCGACGCGAGCAGGGTCAGCGGTTCGAAGACGGCCTGGATGTTGTGCCGGGGGTTCGGCCCGACCGAGAGACCGTCGGCGAGGAAGAGCGAGTCGAGGGTGCCGCGTTCGGCGATCCGGGCCAGCTCCTGGAAGTGCCGTACGTCGGTGACCCGACGCGGGTCGGTGCGAGGGTGCCGCCAGGCGGCCTCGTGGTGGCCGACGCCCATCAGGAACGCGTTGAGGTGCAGGGTGCGGGTCATTGGTGTCCGTCCTATCCGGCAGAGACGTCGACGCGCCAGGTGGAGAAGCGACGTTCGAGGGCGACGAGGAGTTGGTTGACGACGAGGCCGATGGCGGAGATCGTGATGATCCCGGAGTACATGTCGGCGATCGCGAAGTTGTACTGCGCGTAGTTGATGAGGTAGCCGAGCCCGGCCTTCGCGCCGACCATCTCGGCCGCGACCAGCACCAGGATCGAGTACGCCCCGGCCAGCCGGACGCCGGTGAAGATGGTCGGCACCGCGGCCGGCAGGATCACCTTCTGGAACAGCCGCAGGTGGTTGAGCCCCATCGAGCGGGCCGACCGGATCAGCAGCGGGTCGACGCCCTTCACCCCGGCGATGGTGTTCAGCAGGATCGGCCAGGAGCACGCGTACAGCACCAGGGCGATCTTGGAAGTCTCCCCCAGGCCGAGGATGAGCACGAACACCGGCAGCAGGGCCAGCGCGGCGGTGTTGCGGAACACCTCCAGCAGCGGGCTGAGCAGCTCGGCGAGCGGCCGGTACCAGCCGATCAGCAACCCGAGCGGGATGGCGGTGAGCACCGCCAGACCGAGCCCGGCCAGCGACCGGGTGAGGCTCGCGCCCACGTGCTCGGCGAGCTGCCCGCTGCGCAGCAACTCCCACCAGGCCACCAGCACCTCCGACAGCGGCGGCAGGAAGACCCGGTCCACCAGCCCGAGCCGGGGTGCGCCCTCCCAGATCGCGGCCAGCGCGGCGATGGCGACGGTGCGGTGCAGCACCTTCGCGCCGATGCCGAGCAGCCGACCGGCGCGACCGGGAACGGCACGGTCGTCGGCCGCAGCGCGGGGCACGGTGGGTGGGCCGACGAGTCGGGTGGGACGTTCGGCGATGTCAACCAACGCGGGCCTCCTCGGTGTGGCGGACGCCGGTGCCCTCGGCCGCCTGGGCGGCCCGCACCTCGTCCCGCAGCAGGGTCCAGATCTGGTGGCGGTGGTGGCGGAACGCGTCGGTGGAGCGGACGTCCTCGACCGCGTCCCGGTCGCCGAGGTCGATGTCGATGACCTGTTTGAGCCGCCCGGGCCGGGACGTCAGCACCGCCACCCGCTGACCCAGGTAGACGGCCTCGTCGATGCCGTGGGTGATGAACACGATCGTCTTGCCGGTGCGCGCCCAGATCCGTACCAGCTCGTCCTGCAACGAGTCGCGGGTCTGCGCGTCCAGGGCGGCGAACGGTTCGTCCATCAGCAGCACGTCCGGGTCGTACGCGAGGCTGCGGGCGATGGCCACCCGCTGCTTCATCCCGCCCGACAGCTCGTGCGGGTAGCGGTCGGCGAACCCGCGCAGGCCGACCAGGTCGAGGTGGTGCTCGATCAGGGTGGCGCGTTCGGCGCGGGGCACCCCCTTGGCCTCCAGGCCGAACGCGACGTTGCCGGCGGCGGTGCGCCAGGGCAGCAGCGCGTACTGCTGGAAGACGATGCCCCGGTCCAGCCCGGGGCCGGTGACCTGCCGACCGTCGACGAGCACCCGCCCTGAGGTCGGCTCGGTGAGCCCGCCGAGCAGGTCGAGCAGCGTGGACTTACCGCAGCCGCTGGGGCCGACGACGACCAGGAACTCGCCGGGGCGTACCCCGAGGGTGACCTCGTCCAGCGCGGTCACCGCGCCGGCGCCGCCACGCCGGCTGGCGTGGACCGGGAAGGTCTTGCTCACCCGATCAAAGAGGATCTTGTCAGTGCTCACGCGCTCCCCCCGTCCACGAAGGGGTTGAACCGGTTGGTGTAGATGCCGCCGGGCTTCGGACGGTCGCCCTTGAGCTCGCCCTCGGCGGCGAGCCAGTCGATCCAGGTGCCGAACTCCTGCTCGCCGATCACGCCGCCACGGCCGGCGACGCCACTGCTCTTCCAGTACGCGACAAGCGACGGGTCCTCGTTGCGGCCACGTTTGCCGATGATGTCCCGCATCCGGGCGACCACCGTCTCCCGGGGTTGGGTGCGGGCCCACTCGATGGCCTTGCCGACCCCGGTGACGAAAGCCTTGACGGTCTCCGGGTTGCGCTTGATGAAGTCGTCGCGGAAGACGTAGGTGCCCCCGCTGAAGGCGCCGAGCAACTCGTAGTCGGTGAAGATGGTGCGGATGCCGCCACTGGCGACCGCCTTGTCCCGGATCACCCCGCCGAGCACCGCGACGTCGATCTGCCGCTGCCGCAGCGACTGCTCGGTGTTGACCGGTGGCAGGGCGACCAGCTCGACCTGCTTGATCTCGGCGGAGGTGAGACCGCCGCGGGCGAGCCAGGTCTTGAGCACGGCCTCGGCGTGCGCGCCGAGGGTGTTCATGCCGACCTTCCTGCCGATCAGGTCACGGGGACTGCGGACCGGGCTGTCGTCGAGCACGTAGTAGCCCTGGAAGGTCTGCGCGTCCGAGCCGTAGTAGCTGACCACCGCGGTGATCGGGGCGTTGGCGGTGGCGAGCTTGACGATGGCGCCATTGAACGCGCCGCCGAAGTCGCTCTGCCCGGTGGCCGTGGCCTGGATGTCCTGCGGACCACCGGTGACGTTGCCGATCCACTTGAGCTTGACGTCGCCGAGGTAGCCGAGGTCGGCGGCGAGTTCGGGAAGGGTGACCTGACCGACCGAGCCCTGGTAGCGCAACTCGTCAGCCTGGGCGTCGTCGGCTGCCGCGTCACCGCCGCAGCCGGCGGTGGCGGTGAGCACGACCAGCGCCGCAACGGCGGCGAGGGTACGCAGAATGGCACGACGGGGTGGGGACATGAGGAGTCTCCTGATCTGTCCACGATGGGAGCGGGGACGCCCGGATGAGGGCGTGCGGGCACGCTGCTCCGCGTTGAGCGGGCGGGCGATGGGAGTGCGGCGCTGGAGCCGAGCCGGATGGACCGGTCAGCTCAACAGAGCGCGCTCGCGTGCCGAACCAGGTCGACGTGCACACGAGCGGTGAGGAGAAGCTCATCCCGCTGCGACATGACCCCATGCTGCCGGGGATCGGAACGAGCGGTCAACGACCTTCCAGAAGATGAGACTTCTATCGCTGCCGATGTTACGAAGCGCCACGAGCAGCGTTTACCGTGCCGCAACACCTATCTGGTGGATAGAGATTGGACGTCCGGTGGGCGACCGTCCAGGGCGGACAGCGAGAGGGTTTCAAAAGTTGTCGGTTCGGGCATGTTCGATCTCGACACGGCAGGGAACGGTGACGAGGGGAGACCTCCGATGGGCCTCATGTTTCGCAAGCGCAAGAAGTACGGTCCGATCATCCTGAACTTCACCGAGAACGGCTTCTCCTCGTGGAGCATCAAGATCGGTCGCTGGTCCTGGAACTCCAAGGCTCGCGCGCACCGGGTCGACCTGCCGGGTCCGCTGAGCTGGAAGCAGGACAAGTCCCGGTCGTAAGCATCCCGGGAGTCGAGCGGGGTGCCGGTGATTCACCGGCACCCCGCTCGGCGTCTGCCCGGGGGGTGCTCAGCGCGCCAGGGTGATGATCTCGTCGCCGGCCAGCCGCCCGGACTCGCGATCGCGTCGCAGGGCACCGGCGTCGATCAGGTCGACGAGCGCCTGGTTGGCGTCGGCGGCCCGATAGACGGTCGCGGTGAGGGTGTGCCGACGCAGCTCGGTGACCGACCGTGGCCCACCCGCCCGCACCTCCGCCAGCAACTCGTGGGCCAGCGGTTCGAGGTCGGGATCGCCGACCACGTCGACAGTCGTGCCGGTCGGGTCGAGCGGGTCGCGATAGCGCACGTCGAGGTCCGCGCCGAGTTCCCAGAGCGCGTCACGGACGGCCTCCAGACTCCGGTCGGAGCGGCTGCCGAACGCGATCACCCCGGCAGCCTCGCCGCCGGACAGCACCGGTGCCACCTCGGCGACCAGTGGGAAGCCGGCGGAGACGAGCAGGTCTCGGGCGCTGTCGCCGGTGTGCAGCAGCAGCTCTCCGGTCCGGCCGTTGGTCGCGGCGGTGAGCAGCTTCGGCGTCATCGCGCCTGGCAGGTCCACGAAGGAGAACAGCGGCGCGCCGGCCGCCCCGGCGGCCTTCACCGCGACCGGCAGCCGGTAGGCGTCGCCGGGCAGCAGGTGCACGGTGACCTCGGCGGGCAACTCCGCCTCGATCGGGCCGAGTCGGGCCGGCAGGTCGGCGGCGGCGTCGGCCAGCACCAGCACCGTCACCTGCCGGCCGCGCACCTGGTCGCCGTGCGTGGCGACCAGGTGCAGCGCGGCCTCCGCGCTGCCCGCGTCGGCGCCCGCGAGGGCTATGGTGGCCCGCCGGGAGCGGTGCAGGGCCGCGGGCAGCCAGGTCGTCAACTGGCGGACCAGCAGCTCGCGGAGGAAATCAGTGGTCCGGTCGGTCGGCATCGGTCCGTTCTACCGTACGGGCGGTCAGGCCGGGACGGAGATCCCCACCCCGCCCCGGGTCTGGCCGCCGTAACGCTGCCGCTCGGCGTCCAGGTCGAGCCGACCGATCTGCTTGCGGGCGGCCAGCGCCGTGTCGTCGAGCAGGTCGGCCGGGATCAGCCAGACCACCTCGAACTCCAGACCGTCCGGGTCCTTGCCGTAGAGGCTCTTGGTCGTGCCGTGGTCGGAGGTGCCGGCCAGTGCGCCGGCCGCGGCGAGCCGCTCGGCGGTGGCGGCCAACTCGTCGAGCGTGTCCACCTCCCAGGCGAGGTGGTAGAGGCCGACGGTGGACCGGCCGGCGGTCGACCGACCGGCGCCCGCGCCGATCTCGAAGAGGCCGAGGTCGTGGTCGTTGGTGGAGTCGGGGGCCTGGAGGAAGGTGGCACCCCGGAAGCCGTCCGGGGTCATCGCCACCGGGCGGAAGCCCAGCACGTCACGGTAGAACGCGACGCTGCGGGCGAGGTCACTGACGTAGAGGACCGCGTGGTTGAGCCGGTGGATACCCATGACCCGAGACTAGCGCGGTTTAGTTGAACCTTCAACCATCGGGAGTATGATGGCGGTCATGACCCGCTGGTTGGACCCCGACGAGCAGCGCACGTGGCGCGCGTACCTCACCGCCTCCCGGGTGCTGATGGACACTCTCGACCGTGAGCTGCAACGTGAGGCGGGCATGCCGCACGCGTACTACGAGATCCTGGTCCAGCTCTCCGAGGCCCCCGGTCGTCAACTGCGCATGAGCCAGTTGGCGCAGGCTGCGGGGTCGTCGCGCAGCCGGCTCTCGCACGCCGTGGCCCGGCTGGAGGCCGCCGGCTGGGTGCGCCGCGAGGACTGCCCCACCGACCGGCGCGGGCAGATCGCGCTGCTCACCGACGAGGGTTTCGCCACCCTCGCGGCCGCCGCACCCGGCCACGTCGAGGGGGTACGCCGACACCTGTTCGACGCGTTGAGCCCTGCCCAGGTCGACCAGCTACGCCGGATCAGCGAGACCCTGGCCGACCACCTGACCGGATCCTGACCAATCGACACCGGCGCGGGTCTTGTACTTACCGTCGTCGGATGAGCACGATGGGGCGTGTCTTCCGGCTTCGGTGAACTGACTGATCAGGCGCACCACCTCGTGTCCTCCGGCGATCTGGCCGGCGCACAGCAACTGCTGTCCGACGCGCTCACCGACGCCGACCCCCGCCCGGCCAACGCCACCCCCGAGCTGGCCGAGGCGGCCAGCCTCCAGGCGCGGGTGCTGATCGCCCTCGGCGAGCCGCACTCGGCACGCGGATGGGCCGCCTTCGCGTACGCGGCGACCACCCGCCTGCACGGCCGCGCCGACCCGCGCACGGTGGCCGCGGCGGCGACTCTGGCCGCGGTGCTGCACCGGGTCGGCAGCCACTCCCGGGCGGCACGGCTCTACCAGGAAGTCATCATCGAGCTGACCGCGCAGGACGGCCCGGAGTCCCTGCGGGTGCTCGCCGCGCACGCCGACCTGGCCACCGTCGAGTACGCGCGCGGCCAGTGCACGGTGGCCCGCGACCGCCTCCAGGACGCCTGGGAGCTGCACCGCGAGGTGTACGGCGACGGGCACCCCAGCGGCATCAAGATGCTGGCGCGGCTCGGGGCGATGCAGCGCGACTGCGGGCAGTTCGCCGAGGCACACGACAACCTGGCTCTCGCCCGTGAGCTGTGCCGCCAGCACCTGCCCGCCGACGACCCGCTGGCCACCCAGGTGGCGGCCCTGGCCCGGGCGGCGGCCAGTCCCGACCACGCCTGCGCCGACAACCCGCCCACGGCTCGGGACACGCCGGTCGTGCCGGCCGCCCGCGTCCCACCGCACGGCGACGGGCCGGCCGAATCCGGCTACCACCCGCAGGCAGCCGCGACCCACCACGCCGGGGCGGTGCCGAACCCCCGGCTGCCCTCCGACGAGGCGGTCGGGTCGACGGGCAGCAGATGGTCGACCGAAGCGGCCGACGAGCCGTCGCCCCACCCCACCGACCCTCCGGTGCCCCCGTCGGTGGTCGGGCTGGCCGGCGGCACGGAGGAGCAGCCGGGGGTGTACCGGCTGCACCGCCCAGCCGCCCCCACCGACCGGTACGCAACGTCCGACCCGTACGCGCCGTCCGACCCGTACCCACCGTCCGACCCGCACACGTCGCGCGACCCGCAGGCGCGGTCGGACCCGTACGCGCCGTCCGACCCGGCCGCGCGGCCGGACCCGTACGACCCTTACGCGCCGTACGCGCGGGCGGACCCGCACACCGCGGTCGAGCCGTACACGCCGTCGCGGCTGCTGCCGGTGCCCGTGCACCGCGCACCGCCGGCGCAGCGCAACCGGCTGGTACCGGTGCTGGTGGCCGGCGTGGTCGTGGTGCTCCTCGGCGCCGCAGCGGTGATCGCCGGGGTGGCCCGGGTCGACGGCGACGACGAACCGAACCCGCCGCCGGCCAGCGCCTCCCCCACCGCCGGCGCGTCGGCCAGCACCGCGCCCGCCCCGGGCGGCACGGCACCCACGTCGGCTGCCGCCGCGGCGCCGCCCGGCACCCCACCCAGCGCGGTGACCCTGCGCGACAACCGGGACAGCATCGCGCTGAACTGGACCTATCCGGCCGGCGGCGAGGGCCCGGTGGTCATCGCTGGCGGCCGCACCGGCCAGACCCACAACATCTTCGCGACGCTGCCCGCCGGCACCACCAGCTTCGTCATCTACGCGCTCAACCGCACCAACGACTTCTGCTTCACCGTCGCCGTCGCCTGGTCCACCGACACCGTGGCCCGTTCCAAGCAGGTCTGCACCAGCCGCCGCTGACCCGCAAAAGGTCGCCGTCACGGGCCGTCTACCGTTGGCCGTCCTCGGCCGGCAACGCTGGCAGCAGCAGACACACCCGTAGTCCTCGCTGCTCCGGCGCGTCGGTCAGGGTGATGCTGCCGCCCGCGCGTCTTACCAACTCCCGGACGATGGCCAGCCCCAGACCGGCGCCTCCGTCGTCGCGGGCCCGTCCGTCATCCAGCCGGGTGAACCGGTCGAAGACCCGCTCCCGGTCCGCCGTCGCGATCCCCGGGCCGTCGTCGGTCACCGTCACCAGGTGGTACGCCCCGACGCCAGGACCGGTCGTCGTCGACGTCGCTTCGGCCGCGAGCACGACATCACCCTGCGCATGGCGTACCGCGTTGTCGACCAGGTTGGCCAGCACGCGACGCAACTCCTCGACGGTGCCGACCGTCCAGAGCGGGCCGACCGGCGGCGTCACCCGCACCGGCGGTGACGGATAGCGGGCGGCGACCTCGGTCAGCAACGCGCCCAGCTCCACCGGGCCGGTCCCCCGGGCCGGCGGAGCCTCGTCCAGGCGGGCCAGCAGCAGGAGATCGTCGACCAGGCGGCTCAACCGGTCGGTGTCCGCGAGCAGGTTGGCGGTCACCGCCGTCCAGTCCGTCCGATCGGCGAGGCGCTGGGCAACTTCCAGCTCGGTCCGGATGTTGGTCAACGGGCTGCGCAGCTCGTGTGCGGCGTCGGAGACGAAGGCCCGCTGCCGCACACGGGCGGACTCCAGCCGGCCCAGCATGCCGTTGAGGGTGACCGCCAGACGGTGGATCTCGTCGGCCGACGCCGGCACCGGCAGCCGGCCGGCGCCGGCCCTCCCAGTGATCTCCTCGGCACCTCGACGTAACGCCTCGACCGGCCGCAGGGTCGCCCCCACCACCCGCCACGCCACCGCGGCCAGCACGGCCACCAGCAGGGGGAACGCCACCAGCAGGATGGTCCGGACCACATGGGTGCTGTGCCGCACGTCGGCCATCGAGCGGGCGACCAGCACGGTGAGCGGGTCGGCCGCAGTGCCGGCGGGTACGGCGACCACCCGGACCGGGCCGACGAGCCCGACCCGCTCGGCCGGCACCTCCAGCCGCTGCCGACCGTCGCGGTTCAGTCGCTCGGGGCGGACCATCGGCACCAGGCGGTCGGCGTCGATCGAGGCCGCCAGGATTCGTCCCTGCCCGTCGATGACCTGCACGCGGACCTGGCCCCCGGCCACCGGCAGC
The DNA here is from genome assembly GCF_900091575.1 of Micromonospora saelicesensis. Lineage (GTDB taxonomy): Bacteria > Actinomycetota > Actinomycetes > Mycobacteriales > Micromonosporaceae > Micromonospora > Micromonospora saelicesensis. The sequence goes on along the minus strand of NZ_FMCR01000003.1, from coordinate 403,756 downwards.
GGGTCGGGCAGCGCGTCCTCGGCGGCGAGCAGGGCGACTGCGTCGGCGGTGCGGAACGCCTCGGTGTCGACGGTGCGCTGGAGCACGAAGCTGAGCGCGCCGAGCAGCACCACCCCGCCCAAGGCCAGCCCGATGGTGAGACCGACCACACCGATCGCCATGAGCCGCCCGCGCAGCCCGAGGACCGGCATCCAGCCGAGCCTGGCCCGGGTGGATGCCGGGCCGCCGGCCGTCACGTTGCCAGCCGGTAGCCGGCGCCCCGGACCGTCTCCAGCCGGTCCCGGCCGAGCTTGCGGCGCAGGTAGCCGACGTACACCTCGACGGCGTTCGGCGCGGTCTCCAGGCTCGCGTCCCAGACGTGGTCCAACAACTCGACCTTGGAGATCACCTGGCCTGGCCGGCGCATCAGGTAGTCCAGCAGTGCGAACTCCCGCGCGGTCAGCGCCACCTCGGCGTCCGCCCGGGTCACCCGCCGGCGGGCCGGGTCCAGTCGCAGGTCACCGACCGCCAGCACGGTCGGGCGCACCGGCGCGCCCCGACGCAGCAGGGCCCGAAGCCGGGCCAGCAGCACCACGTACGAGAAGGGTTTGGTCAGGTAGTCGTCTGCGCCGCAGTCGAGGCCGTCGGCCTGGTCGTACTCGCCGTCCTTGGCGGAGAGCATCAGCACCGGCAACCAGTGCTGCTCCGCGCGCAGCCGTCGGACCAACTCGTACCCGGAAAGGCCGGGCAGCATCACGTCGAGGATCATCGCGTCGTACCCGCCGTGCCGGGCCGCGTCCAGGCCCGCCGGGCCGGTTGCCGCCACGTCCACCGCGAACCCCTCCGCCTGGAGACCGCGTTGCAGGGCAGCCGCCAACCGGGCCTCGTCCTCCACCACCAGCACCCGCACAGCTCAAGGGTGCCACCCGGGTCAATCGGCGCGGTTTGGTGTCCTCAGCGCGTTCACAGCACCGACGAGGCAGGATGGCCGCAGGAGGTGCCACCATGTCCGTTCTGAGAAGCCGTCCCGTCCTTCGCTGGCTGGTTCCGGCCACCGCGGCCGTCGCCGTCATCGGCGGTGGCGCGGCGATCGGCACGTTCGCCGCCGAGGCCGAGCCGAGCCTGCCGCCCCGAACCGCCGCTCAGCTCCTGGTCGACCTGCAGACATCCCGGTTGGAGGGGTTGTCCGGGACCGTCGTGCAACGCGCCGACCTGGGCCTGCCGCCCCTCGTCGGGCTGGTTCCCGGCAACGAGCTGACCACCCTGCTGACCGGCACACACACCCTGCGGGTCTGGTATTCCGGGCCGGACCAGCAGCGGGTCGCGCTGATGGACACGCTGGGCGAGCAGGACATCATCCGCAACGGCCGGGACCTGTGGACGTGGCAGAGCCGCAGCAACACCGCCACCCACCGCACGCTGGGCGGCGACGCCGGAGCCGGGAAGCCCGCCCCCGAACCGGCGGCGAGCCTGCCAGCCACCCCGCAGCAGGCCGCCGACCTGGCGTTGGACGCGATCGACCCGAGCACCGAGGTCAGCGTGGGCCGGTCGGCCACCGTCGCCGGCCGGGACGCGTACGAGTTGGTGCTCCAGCCGCGCGACAAGGACTCCCTGGTGCACCAGCTGCGGATCGCCATCGACGCCGAGCAGCACGTGCCGCTGCGCTTCGAGGTGCTCGCGAAGGGCAGCGACCGGCCGGCGTTCGAGGTGGCCTTCACCCAGGTCGACTACCGCCGCCCCGACGCTGACCAGTTCCGCTTCAACCCGCCGCCCGGCGTGACGGTCGACGAGGAGAAGGCCGAACGCCCGACCGGCAAGCCGGGTCACGTCAAGCCGACGGGTGACCCGCAGGTCCGCGCGGTGGGCGACGGCTGGACGACGGTGCTGGTAGGCCGCCTCGACGGGGCCGATGTCGGCCGGAAGCCCGCCACGAAGCCGGCCGCTCCCCCGGCCGGCGCCGGGCCGGACATGGACATGTCGAAGCTGCTCGGCGGGCTGCCCGCAGTCAGTGGTGACTGGGGCAGCGGTCGGCTCCTCACCAGCAAGCTGTTCAGTGTCCTGCTCACCGACGACGGCCGGGTGCTGGCCGGAGCGGTGACGCCGGAGCGGCTCTACCAGGCCGCGCGCGGCTGATCTCCGCAGTGTTCGCGCCGGGTCGACCTGACGGTCGGCCCGGCGCTTCGCTGTGGGTCAGGCCGAGGTCAGGAGACGCCGAGGGCGCTGAGGTACGCGTCGGCGAGGACCGCGTGGCCGGGCAGGTACGGGTGGACGCGGTCACCGGCCCAACGCGTCGCCGGACTCACCGCCAGCACCCGGTCGAACGCCGCCTGGTTGGGCACGTGCACCGCGTCGAACTCGGTGGCCAGCCCCGCCACGACCGCCGCGTACCGGTCGGTGTCGGCGCGTTGCGGGACGCTCCGGTCAGCCTCGATGAAGAACGGATCGCCGAGGATCAGTCGGCAGCCGGTGGCGTCGACCGCCCGACGGAGCAGGTCACGCAGGGTGCGCTCGTACTCCTCGATGCCGACGGCCTCATCCGGCCGGTCACCGTAGTGCCGCCAGATGTCGTTGATGCCGATCAGCACCGCGAGCCAGTCGGGGCGCTCGGCGATGGCGTCGTCGTCCCAGCGGGCGGCCAGGTCGCGCACCGTGTCGCCGCCCACACCCCGGTTGACCCACTCCAGCTCCAACTCGGGGTGCCGGGCGTCGACCAGGGCGCGCACGAGACTCACATATCCGCTGCCGTAGGGCGCGGCGACGTCGCGTCGACCACAATCGGTGATGCTGTCCCCGATGAAGACCACCCGTTGCCCGGTCCGCAGGATCATCCGCCGCCACCTCGTGATCACCGGCGCGCCGGACCGCCCGGCTTGGTGAGAACCGGCGGAACGCGCTATCTTCAACAGTTCGAAGGCACAAAAAAGAACGGCTAAAAGCCGTTCCTGCAAAGGATTCTAATCTTTAGGGAGACGGCTTGTCAAGGCACTCCGGCGGTTCCGGCGAATTGCCGCTCGACGACGAGATCGGTCGCGAGCAGGAGTACGTCTCGATGCTCTACAACCGGCTGGACCAACTGCGTGAGCAGGCCGCCCACCGGCTCACCGCCGAGCTGCACAACACCGGCGGCACCCTCCAGGACCGCTCGCAGCGCGACAGCTCGGTAGCGATGTACGCCGATCAGGTCGAACAGTTCTCCGCCGTGGAGAACGGGCTCTGCTTCGGCCGTCTCGACGGCGACGACGACTCCCGCCGCTACATCGGCCGGATCGGCATCTTCGACACCAGTGGTGACTACGACCCGCTGCTGATGGACTGGCGGGCACCAGCCGCCCGCCCGTTCTACCTCGCCACCGCCGCGAACCCGCAGGGCGTACGCCGTCGCCGGCACCTGCGCACCCGGCAGCGCAAGGTGACCGGGCTCAACGACGAGGTGCTCGACATCGACATCGCCTCCCCCGGTGCCCACGAGGACCTGACCGGTGAGGCGTCGCTGCTCGCCGCGCTCAACGCGGGCCGTACCGGCCGGATGCGCGACATCGTCGAGACCATTCAGGCCGAGCAGGACGAGGTCATCCGCGCGGAACTCCCGGGCGTGATGGTGGTCCAGGGCGGCCCCGGCACCGGCAAGACCGCTGTCGCGCTGCACCGGGCGGCGTACCTGCTCTACACGCACCGCCGGGAACTCTCCAGCCGTGGTGTGCTGCTGGTCGGCCCGAACGCGACCTTCCTGCGCTACATCTCCCAGGTGCTGCCGACGCTGGCCGAGACCGGCGTGCTGCTGCGTACCCAGGGTGATCTCTTTCCCGGGGTGAGCGCCCAACGGACCGAGCCGGCCGAGACCGCGGCGCTCAAGGGCCGGGCGGTGCTGGCCGAGGTGTTGGCGCTGGCCGTACGGGACCGGCAGTGGGTGCCGGACGAGCCGCTGGAGATCGAGGTCGAGCGGGAGACGCTGACCCTCGAACCGGAGATCGTCCGCGCGGCCCGGGACCGGGTCCGCCGCGCCGACCGACCGCACAACCTGTCCCGCGCGCTGTTCGACGTGGAGATCGTGCACGCGCTCGCCGACCAGGTGGCCGAACGGATCGGCGCCGACCCGCTCGGCGGGGACAACCTCCTCGACGAGGCGGACCGGGCCGAGATCCGCCGCGAGCTGCGCGAGGAGACGGAGATCCAGGCCGCCCTGGACCGGCTGTGGCCGGTGCTCACCCCACAGCGGCTGCTCGCCGACCTGTACGCCGACCCGGACCGGATCGCCGCCGCCGCGCCGATGCTCAGCGAGGACGAGCGGGCGCTGCTGCGGCGCGAGCCCGGTGGCTGGACCCCGGCGGACGTCCCGCTGCTGGACGAGGCCGCCGAACTGCTCGGTGAGGACGAACGCGCCGCCGCCGCCCGGCGGGACCGCATCCGGATGATGGAACGGGAGTACGCCGAGGGCGTGCTGGAGATCGCCCGGGGTTCCCGCTCGATCGACGTCGAGGACGAGGCCGAGGGCGGTGAGATCCTCGGCGTGACCGACCTGATCGACGCGGATCGGCTGTTGGAGCGGCAGGAGGAGGCCGACCGGCTGACCACCGCGCAGCGGGCCGCCGTCGACCGCACCTGGGCGTTCGGCCACGTGATCGTGGACGAGGCGCAGGAGCTCTCGCCGATGGCCTGGCGACTGCTGATGCGCCGCTGCCCGAGCCGGTCGATGACGATCGTCGGGGATGTGGCACAGACCGGCGCCCTGAGCGGCACGCCGTCCTGGGCGGACGCCCTCGCCCCGTACGTCGAGCAGCGGTGGCGGCTCACCGAGCTGACGGTCAGCTACCGCACTCCCGCCGAGATCATGGCGGTCGCCGCCGACGTACTGGCCGAGATCGACCCGGCACTGCGGCCGCCGCGCTCGGTGCGGGAGAGCGGCGTACCGCCGTGGGACCGGACGGTGCCCGACGGTCGATTGGCTGCGGAGTTGGTCGCCGAGGCCACCCGGGAGGCGGCCGGGCTGACCGAGGGGCGGCTCGGTGTGCTCGTGCCGGCCGGCCGGGTGGGCGAGTTGGGTGCGGCGGTGACCGCCGCCCTGCCGGAGGCCGCCGTCGGCGAGCATCCGGAGCTGGAGAGCCGGGTGGTGGTGTTGACAGTCGCGCAGGCCAAGGGGTTGGAGTTCGACTCGGTGCTGGTGGTCGACCCGGACCGGATGGTGGCCGAGTCCCCCCGCGGACGCAGCGACCTGTACGTGGCCCTGACCCGCGCCACCCAACGCCTGGGCGTCCTCCGCCCAACCCCCGCCCGCTGAGTCGATCATGAGGTTGACGTGGACTGTGATCTCCGTCAGCCACGTCAACCTCATGATCACGCCGCCAAGGGGGCGGGTGGGCGGGGTCAGTCGTTGGACTTGTCCCTGATGGACTTTGCCGGGCCGGTCGCCGACGTGGACTGGTCGCTGGTGCCACCGCCCATCGGGGTGCTCAGGCCGCCGGTGGTGGCATCACCGGTGGTGGTCGGCGCTACCTTGCCCGGGTGTCGCTCCGGCTGTCGGGCCACCCGGCGTACGCTCGCCGGCCCGGCGGTGCCACCGGTGGTGGTCACCGCGCCCTGCCCGCCGACGGGGCCACCGTCGCGCAGCACCTGCGGGTCGATCCGTTCCTTCGCCGGATCGAACGGGTCATCGCGCTGGATCTGACTCTCCACATCGGTGCGGGGCACCGTCACCTCGTCGAGGGCGCCCTTGCCGTACACGCCACCGGCGATCCGATCCTCGGCCTCGCGGGCGGCGTCCTGCCGCATGTCGTCCTCACGCACGTCCATCACCTCGCAGAAGCTGTGGAACTGACTGGGTGCCCGGCCACCGGCCGACCAAACCCGGCGTGACCGGGAGGTCGTCCACGGCGGTTCACCGTCACGCCGCCCGCTGGCCGCCTGCCCGCAGCCCGAGATGTCCATGCTGTCCCGCGACCGGTGGGAGATGCCCGCCGGCAGGAGGGGATGACAGCGTGCGCACAGTACGCCGTACCGCCGTCGCGGCCCTGGTGGCCGCGACGGTGACGACCGGGCTCGCGGTGCCCGCCCAGGCGAAGCCACGACCGGACCGGACATTCGACGTGCAGGCCCACCGAGGTGGCCTCGGGTTGCGGGTGGAGAACACCCTCGCCTCCTTCGGCAACGCCCTCCAGCTCGGGGTGAGCACCCTCGAACTGGACGTGCAGATCACCGAGGACGGCCAGGCCGTCGTCACCCACGACCGCAAGGTCACCGGCACCAAGTGCGTCGACACCACCCCGGTGACGCCCGGCGACCCGGAGTTCCCGTACGTCGGGAAGTACATCAACACGCTCAGCCTGGCCCAGGTGCGCTCGCTCGACTGCGGCTCCAGGACGCTGACGGACAAGCCCGGCCAGCTCGCCGTCCCGGGTGCCCGGATGCCGCTGCTGCGTGAGGTCTTCGCGCTGGTCAACCGCTACCGGGCGAAGGACGTGAAGCTCAACGTCGAGACCAAGGTCGAGGCTGGCGCGCCGACCGAGACCGCCCCCCGCGAGCAGTTCGTCCGGGTCACCGCGGCCGAGATCCGCGCCGCCGGGCTGCTCGAGCAGGTCACCATCCAGAGCTTCGACTGGGGCGCGCTGATGCGCATGCGCCAGGTCGAGCCGAAGCTGCCGCTGGTCGCCCTGACCAACTACGACTTCCTGCAGACCGGTCAGCCGGGTGCGTCGCCGTGGCTGGGCGGGCTGGACATCGACGACTTCGGCGGCGACCCGATCAAGGCGATCCGAAGCTTCGGCGCCAGCGCCTTCTCGCCGGTGCACGGCTCCCCGCAGAACGGCACTGTCACCGACCCGGGCTACAAGCCGTACGTCACGAAGGAGATGGTCGCCCACGCACACCGCTACGGGATCAAGGTGATCCCGTGGACGGTCGACGACGTGCCGACCATGACCAAGCTGATCGACGACGGCGTGGACGGCATGATCACCGACTACCCGGACCGGTTGCGCGGCGTGCTGGCGCAGCGTGGTTACCGGCTGCCGAAGGCGTACACCGCGCCGTTCGACATCCAGGCGCACCGGGGTGGTCGGGCCACCCGGCCGGAGAACACACTGCCGGCGTTCGCGAACGCGCTGTCCAACCGGGCCGTCTCCACCCTTGAGCTGGACACCAACGTGACGGCCGACGGCAAGCTCGTGGTGCTGCACGATCGCACCGTCAACGGGTCGCACTGCGTCGACACCGCCCCGGTGCGCCCGGGAGACCGGAAGTTCCCGTACGTGGGCAAGCCGGTGCACGAGTTGACCCTGGCGCAGCTCAAGACCGTGGACTGCGGCACGAAGACGCTGCCCGAGCTGCCCGCCCAGGTGCCCACGCCCGGTGCCCGGATCCCGACCCTGGACGAGGTATTCGCCCTGGTGAAGTCGAGTGGCCGCACCGACATCGGAATGAACATCGAAACGAAGATCAGTCCGGTGGTGAACGACACCGAGCCGTACCGCAGCTTCACCCGCAAGCTCGTCGACGCGATCCAGCGGGCCGGCTTCACCAGCCGGGCCACCATCCAGTCGTTCGACTGGCGCACCATCACCTACGCCCGGCAGCTCGACCGGCGGATCGGCACGGTCGGCCTGGTCTGGCAGTACGGCCCGGACGAGTGCGCGACCCTCGCCGACGAGTGCTCGCTGGAGGCGGTCTACGGCAACCCGTCGGTGAAGAGCCCGTGGACCGGCGGACTGGACTGGTGGAAGTACCAGGACCTGGGCAAGCTGACCCGGGCCGCGGGCGCTGGCACGGTCTCCGCCAACTGGCAGGTGCACGACCCGAAGCAGGGCACCGTCGCCTCGACCGACTGGTACCTGCGGGAGAACCCGGCATACTTCCACGGACCGGACGTTCGGACCCTGCAGACGCGGTACGACCTGAAGGTGATCCCGTACACCGTGGATGACGCGACGATCATGCAGCGGGTCATCGACCTGGGCGTCAACGGCATCATCACCGACGACCCGGACCTTCTGGTGAGCGTGGCGATCCGCAACGGCCTGCGCTGACCCTTCGACCACCCGATCGCCGGCCGGATTTCCGGCCGGCGATCGGTGTTACCTGCTCGGGGGCCTCGGGTAGTCGGGGGTTGTCCCCGCCACGAAAGCGAACCGTGCCGTGGCCGAAACGCGGTAGCGGGGCGAGGGAATGCAGGTACGACTCATCGCATCCTGAGGAGGACCAGATGAGCACGCAGGCTGCTTCCACCCGGCCGATGAACCGGCCCATGAACGACCCGCAGAATCCCGCTCAGATGCGGGACATGCAGACCCAGCAGATGCCGGTGATGCATGACGGGCGCCGCAACGACATGCAGGCACCCGGTACGGAGACCAAGCAGGCGTTCAAGACCACCGAGTTCTGGATCTACCTGATCGCGGTGGCCGCCGTACTGGGCGCGTCGCAGGTCGTTGGTCAGAACTCCGCTGGGGTGGACATCTTCCGGGCCGACAACGCCTGGTTCCTGATCACCCTGCTGACGCTTGGCTACCTCGGTAGCCGTGGCCTCGCGAAGGCCGGCAGCAACTGGCGCAGCGGCGAGGAGCGCAAGGCCCGGCACTGACCGGTTCACAGTGCACGGTGGCCTCCGGGAGATCCTCCCGGAGGCCACCGCCATGTCTGTAACGGCTACTCGTCGCCGCCGAAGTCGCCGAAGTCACCCTCGAACGATTCCTCGATCATCTCGCCGGCGATCATGCCGCCAGCGACACCCAGCGCGGCGCCGGCCACCATGCCGCCCATGCCGTGCCCACGGCTGTGACCGTGGCCGTGACTCGGGCCGTACTGGGAGCGCAGGCTGCCGTAGCGGGACGTGGTCTCGCGCAGCCAACCGTCGACGACCTGCGCCCAGTCCACCCGGTCAACGTCGGTGTGCGACACCTGGTAGCGGCCGAACGCGTCGTGCCCGGCGCTGAGGAACCCACCGCGCTTGTCGCACTCCAGGATGACCTCCACACCACGCTGGCTGGTCACGAAGGTCAGCTCGACCTCCCGGATGGTGCTCGCGTACTGCGGGGAGGCGAAGAACTCGATCTCCTGGTAGAACGGCAGCGTCTGCTGCACGCCCCGGATGTGACCACGCTCCAGGTCGGCGTGCTTGAACCGGAAGCCGAGCCGCTGGAACGCCTCCAGGATCCGTTCGTGCACCGGCAGCGGGTGCACCGCCACCTGGTCCAGGTCGCTCTTGTCGACCGCGCGGGCGATCGCCAACTCGGTACGCAGACCCATCGTCATGCCGTGCAGGCGCTGGCCGTACACGTCGGTGATCGGGGTCTCCCACGGCACTGGCAGCTGGAACGGGATCGAGAGTTGCTGCTTCGGGGCGAGCTGGAGCGCACCGCTGACCGCCATGCGGTGGAACTCCATCGTGCCCGCGTACTCGGTGTCGTGTCCCTCGACCTCGACCCGGGTGACCAGGCCGATCACCACCTGCTCGATGGCTGCCTCAGCGTCGCCACCGACGAGGTTGACCTGCCCGTCGAGGGTCAGGCCGGGCCGGGTGTTGGGGTTGGTCAGCACGGTGTCCACGCTGGGACCGCCCACACCGAACGCGCTCAACATCTTCTTGAAGACCATCGGAACTCCTGTGCGACGCCGACCGCTCCAGGTTGGAGTCGGACGTTGACTCGAACGGCACCCTATCCAGCACCCCTGTGAGGTGGCTGTGAAGCGCCGGCCGCTCGATGCCCGCCTCCCGTTCAGCGTCAGCGGAGGGCGGGACGTCCGTCGACGAGCCTTTGGAGCTGATGTCGCAAACGAATCAGGCGTACGGCCTTCCGCTGCACAGCCCACCAGTCTGGCGACTGGTCAGAGCGTCGACGGCGACGCGGGCCGCCGAACGCAGCCCCAGACGGAACTTCCGCACTGCCGCACGCCGAGAGATGGCACCAGCGGAGGTGATCGACTCGGGTTCACGGAAGTCGGGGTGTCCTGGTCGCGGTGACACCCCGACTTCCTGCAACCCGAGTGGATCATGCATCAGGGCGCGAAATCGCCGCCCTTCACCCCATTGACGAAGGCCATCCAGCCGCCTGCCGGGTAGACGAGCGTCGCTGCCGCGCGATCCTTGCTGTCGCGCACCGCCACTCGGCCGGAACCATCCAGGACCGGCCCCGCCTCGACACAGCTACCGCCGTTGCTATTGCTCCGGGTGCTGACATGCCATGCCACCGCAGGCAAGGCTTCACTCATGGCAGTTCCTCCTTGATCTCCGCGATCAGCTCGGCCGCCTCGCGCCGATTCAACGCGACAGCACGAAGCCGATCGTACGCAAGGGCGTAGCGCTTCGACGTTGGAGATTCCATGAAACGGCGCCCGCCCAGTGTCTCGGCATAGGCAACCTCTGGGTATGGCTTGGGCATCCCGAAGAGTACGAACGAGCCATCGAGACCGGCGTGCAGCCCTACCCTTGATGGCAACACGCGGACATCGATGTTCGGCTGCCCGATCAACTCGCCCAGGTGGTGGAGTTGGCCGCGCATGATGGCAGGGCCACCGACGGGTCGGCGCAGTATGCTTTCGTCGATGATCGCCGCCACGCGGACAGTCGGGTCCCGCGTAAGCACACGTTGACGGTCAATCCTGAGTTGTAGCCACTTACCGACCGAGAAATCTGTCGCGCCCTCCCCTTCCGCGTTACGGATCACTGCCTCCGCGTAAGCCGGCGTCTGCATGAGGCCTGGCATGAGGAAGGCATCCCACGAGTAGATGCGCTCAGCCCTGCTTTCCAGCCAGGGGAAATCGATGAATGAGGCGTCCACCAACTCGTCATAGTCGTCGTCCCACCGATCCGTTCGCCAAGCATCCTCGGCGAGCTGGATGAAGCGGTTCCGCTCGCGCCCGTCGTGCTCGCCGTAGAGGTCAAGCAGCGACACGACAACGCCGCGCCGGAACGGCCACTCGGCGCGCTCCCAGCGGGCGATGGACGAAAAGTCGCGCTCCAGGAACTCGGCGGCCTGCTTGAGAGTGATGCCGCGTTGCTCCCGTAACTGCCGCATCTGCTGACCGAGCCATTGGGCACGCAATGTCTGCACGAACGATTCACGCCTGGCGGGCATGGTGCCCCTCTCCTCGCGGACCCTCAAGACAAATTCCGTTGGTGTCGTTGCACCAACACCGAGGCCACTGGAAACGTGGCCTGCGGGTGAGGGTGATCGCCGGCCCCCGGGGACTCCCGGTGCAAACACGGCAACCGCGGCTGTGCCAACAGCCGAGAAGGTGACGAGAGACAGCCTCGCGAGTGGCAGGCGCATACCGGCTCTCGTCGGGTCTCAACTAGAGCGTCGGGATGTGCGAATCCCGACTCCGAACCGACTTGACGAATAACTACCACGGCGAAGGGCGCCTTCGCGACCCTGACCCGCCCATCTGTCGACGACGCGCGAGGTGATGAATGACCCGAGGCACTCTCTACGACGGCACACTCCACGGCGGCGCTCGGTTGGCTCGGCTGCACCCGAGCCAGGTCCGCGACCGGCAGTTCACCGTCGTCGGTTTCAGCCGACGAGGCCTGGACGCCAGGGAGGTACGGCGGTTCCTGCACCGCGTCGCGCTCGACCTGGCGACGCTGCACCACGATGTGGCTCGGCTCAGCGAGGAGAACGCTCGTGTCAAGCGCGCGCTGCGCGATTGGCAGAGCGCCTGGTCCGAGCGGCGTCGGCCGTGAGCCCGGGATGGGAGCACCAGTACAGCGGGCTTTTCACGCCGTTGCCGCGCTTCGCCGTCGAGGCGTACACGGAGATGCCTCGCTATGTGATCCACCTGCCGGTGGGCATCACCGACCTGGCCGAGGCACTGGACCTGGCGCGGACACTCGCCCGTTCCCTGGCCTCCACGCCGCAGGTCGACGTCAGCGGCACGACCGTCTCGGCCGAGGACGCGCAGCACGTACGACATTGGGTTTTCTGCGACCGGATCATGCCCGATCGCCGCCGATGCGCGCGGGAGGCCGACCACGTCGGCGCCTGCCTGCCCGACGACGATCCGTAGACCGATCTACGATCTGGGCGATGACGACGGGGAGACGGGCACGTCCGGCCGTGCTGGCTGCGGCGGCAGGGCTGGTGCTGGTGCTGGCGGGATGCAACACGGCTGCCGTGGACGAGACGCGTGGATGCCAGGAGCAACGACAGGCCGACGAGGCGAAGGTCCGGGTCAGCCGCTGGGACCCACCGGAGGACCTTCCTCATGTCGGTGAGTACTCGGAGATTCACTGGCAGGCGCGCGCGTTGGGCGATCCGTGCTCACGGGTGCCGGGTCCAACGGACTGGGAGTACCAGGGCGTCATCGTCCTGCGTCCGCAGGACGCGCACAGGTTGGCCGAGCAGTTCGCGTTCGTGCCGTTCGCATCCATCGACCCGGCTGAGCTTCTCCACTCGCACACGCCGACGGACGTGCGACCGGACCTCGTACCGTTCGTCCCGGCCAAGCCCCGCTGGCTGCACAGTGAGATCTACAACGAGACACTGCCGTCGACACGTTGGCGGGTGGCGTTCCTGGACCTGGAGCATCGAACGCTCCTGTTCATGCTCAACGACCACTAGCGGCATCCGTGTTGTCAGGCGGGCGTGGCGGCCGACTCGGCCGGCGCGTTCGGCGCCGGCCTCGGCGCCGGCCTCGGTGCCCTGACCGTAGCGGTGATCAACCAGGCGAGCGCGGCCAGCAGCGCCACGAGGCCGGCAGGGACCAGGCCCCAGGGCAGGGCACGCGGCGACAACGTCCATGCCTGCCGGGTGTCGGCGAGTACGCGTGGCTGTCGAGCCGAGGCCGGGACGGCCACCTCCCACTCGTACGCGCTGCTGGGTTCCTCGTCGATGATCTTCCAGGACTCCTGGACGTCGACGCCGTGGATCGGCCCCTGCTGCCCGCGGCCGCCGCGGGTCCAGTTGCCGACGCACCGGCTGTGCATGGCCTCCAGCCGATCGTGGGTCACATAGCAGTGATCGACGGTCGCCCGGGTCTGGTCGGCGGGCCACGAGCCGGCCACCCAACTCAGCATCCCGACGAGGGCCAGGCCCACGACGACGATCGCCGTGATTCGCACCTTGACCGCAATCATGGCCCTGCTCCCTTGTTCGAGTCCTGGTCTGCCGGATAGGCGTGCGGGCCGTCCGACGAGGACGGCCCGCACCAGTCGTCAGCCGTTGGTGCCCGTGATGAGTCGGAAGATCGCGCCGCCGGTGTAGCCGCTCGTCCTCCAGGTCTCCATCAGCTCGTAGATCTTGCTGATGGCCGTGTAGTTGTTCTTCTCACCCGAGGCGCATGGACCGCTACGACTCTGCTGGTCGCCTTCGAGAATGCCGTAGGCCTTGTTGTCGAGCTGGCTGAACAACGGCCCCCCGCTGTCGCCCGCTCGGGCACACACGTCGGTGTTGATCCCGACGTCCTTCGACAGGACCCGGCCGCAACGTGTGCCGACCAGATAGCCATCGCCGGCGCCCGAATCGTACGACTCAGGGTAGTTGGCGGTGTCGGACCCGCTCCCGGACGCGCAGACGATCCACCCGGAACCGATCGCGCTCAGCGCGTGGTAACCGTTGATGGTCACCCGTGCCTCGGTTGCCTGGTTGCCGCACGGTGTGTCGGCGTTGCTGTCCTGACCGCCGTTGCGGCAGTACTTCAGCACGCTGTTCCGGTAACCCGTACCGCCCCAGTTCTCCAGCCAGGCACCCGACTCGGTGCCACTGATGTAGTTGAGGAACGCGAAGTCGTACGGGTAGGAGTTGACCTCCATGTAGTAACCGCCGGCGACACCGTGCGGGTTCAGGATGTTGTACCCGTTATGGTGCACCTTGACGGTGTTGGTCTTGCCGACGACGCAGTGACCGGCCGTCAACACCCATCCCCAGCCGTTCACGTCGCCGCCGCCCGACCGGACGTTGAACCCTGCCGTGCAGCCGCCCGTCGTGCCGTTGTCGCGCCTGATGTTCAGACGAAGACCACCCCGCATGCCGCCGTAGACCGACTTGCAGTAGAGCGGATGGCAGGTCCCCCAGTCGATGTAGGGCGTGTAGGACTGCTTCGGCTCCGGCAGGACGCGCCGCTCGACGGCGGTCGGCACCATCTTGACGGCCGCGTCAGCCTTGGACTTTTCCGCCGACACCGCCAGGCGCTGGTCGCCGGGTACGGCTGTCGTCGGCCGGTTCCTGCCCGACTTTTCGGCCCAGGTGCCGTTGCTCTTGCTCTCGGCGACCCAGCCCCGCTCCCACATGACAACCGAGTTGTTCTCGGTGTCAACCGAGGTCACGTAGACCGAGTCGGCTCCTTCGCCGACCTGCTTGGCGAGCGTCTCGCGGGTCTGCTCCAACGCCTGGAGGGAGCGCTTGACGGTCCTGGTCCGCACGTGCGCCCGGTCGGGCATGGACGCGACGTAGGCCTCCACGTCGGCAGGCCTGGTCGTCGAGAGGACGAGCACACCACCGTTGTCGTGGTCCAGCGACATGCCACCGTACGACGCGGCGCTCTGCTCGCTGAGCATGGCATGCAGGGCCTGAGCGTCGTTCTGGAGCTCAAGCCGCCGCAGCGCCTCGGCCTCCGACACGCCGAAGGTCTTGACCAGGTACTGCATCGACTCCTTCACCTTGCTCGGGTCGAGCGAGGTGTGGAAGGACGGCACCGCCGCGAACGAGACCGTCGGCACGAAGACCGCAGCTCCCGGTGCGAGGCAGACCGCCATCGCCACCGCGAGCCTGCGTACGCCAGGGCGTCGCCGATTTCGTGGACCGGGTAGAGGGTACGCTTTTCGATGGACCTGCATGCATCCTCCAGTGGGTTGAGGTGGGGCCACGGGCGCCGCGTTCCGAGCGCGGCGCCCACCACTTCTCGTGCCAATGATCATTGGCAAAAATGAGTATTGACGGATGCGTTGCGTCGCGCTGCCCCGAAGGCGACCGTTGGAGCGCCACGGTAGGAACGGGGTCACTCAAACGACATGGGCGCGCGGCCTGAACGGGCGTTCACGATGACGGCCGAGGTGATCTCCACACCGCGAATACGGTGATCAGCCGTGGTGTGCCAGCCGGATCGGGCGGCGTGACGAGTGGCAGCACCGTCGGTCACGGTGGGTGACATCCGGTCCGGCCAGCGGCAGGCATCTATGCCGCTTGATGGCGCAGGGCCGGTTGTTGCTGTCACCGGCGAGACGGACAAACCCACGCCACCGCCCGACCGAGGCGGGGAACGGTGTCATGGCCTCCGCTGAGCAGGGTGGGCGTCGAGGGGCGCTACGGCGACTTCGGGGCGTCGGGAACCTGTCCGGCGTGCTGGCTGATGGAACTTCCACCGGTGCCCCGCTTCCCACCCTCGGGCACCCACAGCCGACTTCGACACACGCTCTGGTGGACCCTCACCACTAATCAGGTTCCACAATCACCAGTTCCCCGACCTGTTCGCCGATCGTCGTGCGCGCCTCGGCCGGCAACCCCCGGTCGGTGATCAGCACGTCGGCGGCCTCCAGCGGGGCGATGGTGGCGATGCCGATCGTCTCCCACTTTGTGTGGTCGGCGAGCACCACGAGCCGGCGGGCCGCGCCGATGAGGCAACGGTTGACGCCGGCCTCCAGCAGGTTGGGCGTGGTGAAGCCGGTCCGTGGGCTGAGGCCGTGCACACCGAGGAACAGCAGGTCAACGTTGAGCGCGCTGATCGCCGCCTCGGCCACCGGCCCGGTCAACGCGTCCGACGGGGTGCGGATGCCCCCGGTCAACACGACGGTCTGGTCGGCGCGCGGGTTCTGGTAGAGCGCGTCGGCCACCGGGATCGAGTTGGTCACCACGGTCAGCCCGCGTACGTCGGACAGCAGCGTGGCCAGCGCGGCGGTGGTGGTGCCGGCGGAGAGCGCGATGGCCATCCCCGGCTCCACCATCGTCGCCGCCCGCTCGGCGATGGCCCGCTTCTCCGCCTGCTGGCGGATCGACTTCGCGGCGAATCCGGGTTCCTCGGCCGAGCCGGGCCCGGCGAGGGTCGCGCCGCCGTGCACCTTGTCGACCAGGCCGCGCTCGGCCAACACCTCCAGGTCGCGCCGGATCGTCATGTCGGACACGCCGAATCGACTGACCAGGTGACTCACCCGCACCCCGCCACG
Organism: Micromonospora saelicesensis; assembly: GCF_900091575.1. Classification (GTDB taxonomy): domain Bacteria; phylum Actinomycetota; class Actinomycetes; order Mycobacteriales; family Micromonosporaceae; genus Micromonospora; species Micromonospora saelicesensis. Next base: position 387,693 of record NZ_FMCR01000003.1, on the reverse strand, counting down.
TTGGCGGATCAGATCGAGGATGGCGGTCTGCCGCTGCTGGGCGAGCATGTGGGGAACCTCCTTCGCGCCGTGACTGTCGTCAGAATCAGGTCCGATCCTCACGGACCACCGCCACCTCACCGGCCGGCAGTGCCAGCTCACCGGCGCAGTGTCCTCCGGTCAACAGCTCGACGCCGTGCACCGGCACGCGTACCTCGGTGTCGGTGTGGTTGATCGCGAACAGCCAGGTCCGGTCGCCGTCACGGCGGCGGACCACCTCCACCCCGGACGGCGCTGACACCGTCGGGCGGACACCGGCCTCGGCGAGCAGCCGAGCCACCAGTCGATCGGTGGCCGGCTCGTCCAGCCGGGTGCCGACATACCACGCGACGCCGTCGCCCACCCGGTGCCGGGTCAGCGCCGGCACGCCCGGCAAGGGCCCATCGGTGTACGAGGCGAGCACCTCGGCGCCGTCGGGGTGCACCCACTCGGTCCACACGTCGGCGGTACTGCCGTCGTCGAGGTGGACCTGCTCGCCCTCGCGCAGCGGGAAGAACTCCTCGGTCCGGACGCCGAGCAACTCCCGGAACGCGCCCGGGTAGCCGCCCAACCGGATGTGGTCGTCGGCGTCGACGATGCCGCTGAAGTAGGTGACCGCCGCCGTGCCACCGGCCGCGACGTACCGGTGCAGCGCGTCGACGTCGGAGTCCCGGACCAGGTAGAGGGTCGGCACCAGGACCAGCCGGTAGCCGCTGAGGTCGGCCGACGGGTGGACGATGTCGGCGGTCACGCCGGCCCGCCAGAGGGAGTCATACAGGGCCTTGAGCCGGTCGGTGTAGGTGACGTCGACGCTGGGGTGCGAATCCAACTCGACACCCCACCACGCCTCCCAGTCGAACAGGATCGCCACGTCGGCGTCCACCCGACTGCCGCGTACCTCCGCGAGGGCCTTGAGGTCCGCGCCGAGCTGGCAGACCTCGCGGAACACCTTGGTGTCCGGCCCGGCGTGCGGCACCAGCGCGGAGTGGAACTTCTCCGCGCCGGCCCGGGAGGCACGCCACTGGAAGAAGAGCACTCCGTCGGCGCCGCGGGCGACGTGCGCGAGGCTGTTGCGGCGCAGTTGCCCGGGCAGCTTGGCCACGTTGCGCGGCTGCCATTGGACGGCGCTGGTGGAGTGCTCCATCAGCAGCCACGGGTCGCCGCCGGCGACGCCCCGGGTGTGGTCGGCGGCGAGCGACAGACCGAGGTGCGCCTGCGGGTCGGCCGCGGTCAGGTAGTGGTCGTTGGAGACGAGGTCCACGTCGGGCGACCAGGAGTGGTAGTCCATGTGCTTGATGCCGAAGCCGATCATGAAGTTGGTGGTGATCGGCTGCCGGACCAGCGTCTGCAACACCTCGCGCTCGGCGCGCAGTTGGGCGCGCTGCTCGTCGGAGGAGAACCGCAGGAAGTCCAGCTGCTGCGTCGGGTTGGCGAAGGTCAGTGCGGTACGCGGCGGGTTGATCTCGGCCCAGTCGCCGTAGCGCTGGCTCCAGAACGCGGTGCCCCAGGCGTCGTTGAGCCGGTCCAGGTCGCCGTAGCGCTCGCGCAGCCAGCCGCGGAACGCCTCGGCGCTGACATCGCAGTAACAGTGCACGTTGTGGCAACCCAGCTCGTTGGAGATGTGCCACATGACCACGGCGGGATGCTCTGCGTACCGGCCGGCGACCGCGCGCACCAGCTCCAGCGACCGCTCGCGGAACACCGGTGAGCTGGGGCAGTACGCCTGTCGTCCCCCCGGCCAGAGGATCGCGCCATCGGCCCGGCGGGGCAGCGTCTCCGGGTGCTCGCGGGTCAACCACGGCGGTGGGCTGGCCGTGGCGGTCGCCAGGTCGACCTGGATGCCGCCGTCGTGCAGCAGGTCCAGCACCCGGTCCAGCCAGCCGAACTCGAACCGCCCCGGGGTGGGCTCCAGCAACGCCCAGGAGAAGATGCCGACGGATACCAGGTTGACCCCGGCCCGGCGCATCAGGTCGACGTCCTCGGACCAGGTTTCCTCGGGCCACTGCTCGGGGTTGTAGTCGCCGCCGAAATAGATGCTGTCACCCTGCCATCGCCGCATGACAGCTGAGGGTGCACCCGCCAGACCACTGAAGTCAACAGGTTCCAACATCGAGCTTCTTTCCAACGTTTACCAGGTAACGGCCGTGTCACGACTGGGTTATCAGAGGCGAACTGCCCTCTTGACAGCGCCCGACCGCAGAGTAGCTTGAGGCCCCAATGGCCGTTCGTGTTCGCCAATGTGGATTCTCGGTGGATCTCAATGTGTGATCACAACGCTGGACCTGCCTTCACCACCCCTGAGGCCCTTGGGCGTAGCTCCTTCTCATCCGCAGGAGGCACAGATGTCCCGTCCCCAATCCCAAGCCGAGTACCTGGCTCGGCTCGTACCGCCCTCAGTCGCCGGCATCAACCGACGATCGTTGCTGGCCGGCGCGGCCGGCACGGGCGCGCTGCTCGGCACCGGCCTGCTCGCCGGCTGCGGCGACGACTCCGGCTCCGGCGGGTCCAGCAAGGACGTGTCGCTCGGCTCGAACCAGTCCGACCCGAAGCCGAAGGACGTCCTGGTCAAGGTCACCGACGGCTTCAAGACCTCCTCCGGCGTGCAGGTCGCGGTCAATACCGTCGACCACAACACGTTCCAGGAGAACATCAACAATTACCTACAGGGCAAGCCCGACGACGTGTTCACCTGGTTCGCCGGCTACCGGATGCGCTTCTTCGCGCAGAAGGGCCTGGCCAGCGACATCAGTGACGTGTGGAGCAAGCTCTCCGGCTACTCCGACGCCTTCAAGAAGGCATCCACCGGCGACGACGGCAAACAGTACTTCGTACCGGCGACGTACTACCCGTGGGCGGTCTTCTACCGCAAGTCGGTGTGGCAGCAGCACGGCTACCAGGTGCCCACCACCATGGACCAGTTCACCGCGCTCAGCGCGCAGATGAAGAAGGACGGCCTCATCCCCATCGCCTTCGCCGACAAGGACGGCTGGCCGGCGATGGGCACCTTCGACATCCTCAACCTGCGCATCAACGGCTACCAGTTCCACATCGACCTGATGGCCGGCAAGGAGGCCTGGACCTCCGACAAGGTCAAGAAGGTCTTCGACACCTGGGCCGGTCTGCTCCCCCTGCACCAGCCGGACAGCCTCGGCCGCACCTGGCAGGAGGCCGCGCAGTCGTTGCAGCAGAAGAAGAGCGGGATGTACCTGCTCGGCCTCTTCGTCGGTCAGCAGTTCAGCAACGACGAGCAGGACGATCTCGACTTCTTCACCTTCCCCGAGATCGACCCGGCCATCGGCGCGAAGGCGCTGGACGCCCCGATCGACGGCTACATGATGGCCCGCAAGCCCAAGAACGAGGACAACGCGCGCAAGCTGCTGGAGTACTTCGGTGGCAAGGCCGCCGCGGACATCAACCTCAAGAACGACCCGGCCGTCCTCGTCGCTAACAGTGGCGCGGACGTCGGCGGCTACACCGCCCTGCAGAAGAAGGCCGCCGAGCTGGTCGGGTCGGCCACCGAGATCGCCCAGTTCCTCGACCGGGACACCCGGCCGGACTTCGCCTCGACGGTGATCATCCCGGCGCTCCAGCAGTTCATCAAGAACCCCAAGGACATCGGCGGCCTGACCTCGTCCATCGAGAACCAGAAAAAGTCGATCTTCACTGACTGACGGCGGAAGGGGGAGGACATCGTGTCCGACCTGCCCCTGATCCAAGCGGATCGCGCCGTGCCGCCGCCGGCGACGACCACCTCCACGGGTGGTCGTCGCCGACGGCTACGGCTCCTGTCCCGCACCGACCGCGTGGTCATCACGCTGATGGTGCTCGTCCCGCTGCTGCTCGTCACCGGGTTCGTCTGGTTGCCGGCGGCGGCCACCGTGCTGCTCTCCGGCACCAACTGGGACGGCATCGGCCCTTTCAACGAGATCGAGTTCGTCGGCGTCCGCAACTACAGCGACGTGGTGAACATCTACCCGCCGTTCGTGCCGGCGATCCAGCACAACCTGCTCTGGCTGGCGGCGCTGTTCGTGGTCGCCACCCCGTTCGGCATGTTCCTGGCCGTGCTGTTGGACAAGGAGCTGCGCGGCAGCCGCTTCTACCAGACCGCGCTCTACCTGCCGGTGGTGCTCTCGCTGGCGCTGATCGGCTTCGTCTGGCAGCTGCTCTACTCCCGGGACCAGGGGCTGATCAACGCCGTCTTCGGCAGCAGCATCGACTGGTACGGCGACTCGAACGTCAACATCTGGGCGGTGATGGTCGCCTCCGGGTGGCGGCACGTCGGGTACATCATGCTGCTCTACCTGGCCGGCCTGAAGGGCGTCGATCCGTCGCTGCGCGAGGCCGCGGCGGTCGACGGCGCCTCGGAGAGCCGGGCGTTCTTCCGGGTCGTGTTCCCGGTCATGCGACCCATCAACATCATCGTGCTGGTGGTGACCGTGATCGAGTCGCTGCGCGCGTTCGACCTGGTCTGGGTGGTCAACAAGGGCCGCAACGGGCTGGAGCTGATCTCCGCGCTGGTCACCCAGAACGTGGTGGGTGAGGCGAGCCGGATCGGCTTCGGCTCGGCACTGGCAACGATCATGCTGGTCGTCTCGCTGGTCTTCATCACCATCTACCTGGCGACCGTGATGAGGGAGAACCGGGAATGAGCACCGCGACCGTCACCCGGCGTACCGAGGGCGAGGCCGACGCGCCGCCGCCGCGCCGCCGCAAGCTGACCCCGTTACGGATCCTGCTGCACGGCTTCCTCATCGTCGTCTCGCTGGCCTGGCTCTTCCCGATCGCCTGGGCGGTGCTGACCTCGCTGCGCTCGTACGACTACACCGCCGCGAACGGCTACGTCTCCTTCGGCGGCTGGACCTTCGACAACTACGTGACCGCCTGGCGGACGGCGGAGTTCGGGCAGCACTTCCTCAACTCGGTGTACATCACCGTGCCGGCGGTGCTGCTGACCCTCTTCCTCGCCTCCTGCGTGGCATTCGTCATCGCCCGGTTCAGTTGGAAGCTCAACCTCGTCCTGCTCGGGATCTTCACCGCGGCCAACCTGCTGCCGCAGCAGGCGCTGCTCATCCCGCTGTTCCGGCTGTTCACCGAGGTGCCGCTGCCGGAGTTCATGAGTGACTCGGAGCTGCTCTACGACAGCTACTGGGGCCTGATCCTGATCAACGTGGCCTTCCAGTGCGGTTTCTGTGTCTTCGTGCTCAGCAACTACATGAAGGCGCTGCCCCGTGACCTGTACGAGGCGGCGATGGTCGACGGGGCGAGCATCTGGCGGCAGTACTGGCAGGTCACCATGCCGCTGTGCCGGCCGGCCCTGGCCGCGCTGGCGACGCTGGAGGTGACCTGGATCTACAACGAGTTCTTCTGGGCCACCGTCCTCATGCGCACCGGCGACAAGTTCCCGGTGACCAGCTCGCTCAACAACCTGCGCGGTGAGTTCTTCACCGACAACAACCTGGTCTCGGCGGGCAGCGTGCTCGTCGCGATCCCCACCCTGGTGATCTTCTTTATGCTCCAGCGGCACTTCGTTCGGGGCCTGACCTTGGGAGCCTCCAAAGGATGACGATCCTGCACCTGCGCCGCGCGCGGACCAGCCTGGTGCTCGACGCGCGCGGCCCGGGGCTGCCCCGGGTCGTGCACTGGGGCGGCGACGTCGGCGACCTCGACGACGACGGCCTGCGCCAGCTCACCGACGCGACCGTACCGCCGGTGGTGCCGAGCAGCTTCGACGAGCCGACCGTGCTGTCAGTGCTGCCGGAGGCGAGCGCCGGCTGGAGCGGGCGGCCCGGCCTGGCCGGGCACCGCGACGGTGCCGGCTGGTCCACAGCGTTCCGGCTGGACGGTCTCGACGTCGACCAGTCCGCCGCCGACGAACCGGCACGGGTGGCCGTCCGGGCGTCGGACCCGGCCGCCGGGCTGACAGTGACCATCGAGATCACGCTCGACCCGTACGGCCTGCTGACAGTTCGACACCGGCTGCGCAACGACGGCGACAGCGCGTACGAGCTGCGGGAGCTGACGCCGGTGCTGCCGGTTCCGGCGGTCGCCACCGAGCTGCTCGACCTGACCGGTCGGTGGTGTCGGGAACGGTCCCCGCAGCGGCACCCGTGGCAGCACGGCGCCTGGGTCCGCGAGGGGCGGCACGGCCGTACCGGGCACGACGCCACTCTGCTGCTGGTGGCCGGCACCACCGGGTTCGGCTTCGGCCACGGCGAGGTCTGGGCGGTGCACACCGCCTGGAGCGGCGACCACGTCACGTTCGCCGAACGTCGGCCCACCGGCGAGTCGACCCTCGGTGGCGGCGAGCTGCTGGCCCCCGGCGAGGTCCGGCTCGGTCCCGGCGAGTCGTACGAGACTCCCCTGCTCTACGCGGTCTGGTCCGACGCCGGGCTGGACGGGCTCAGCGACGTGCTGCACACCCACCTCCGGGCCCGCCCCGGGCACCCGCGCTCCCCCCGCCCGGTGACCCTCAACGTCTGGGAGGCGGTGTACTTCGACCACGACCTGGACCGGCTGCGGGCGCTCGCCGACCGGGCCGCGCAGATCGGCGTGGAGCGGTTCGTGCTCGACGACGGCTGGTTCCGCGGCCGGCGCGACGACACCGCCGGGCTCGGCGACTGGTACGTCGACGAGGGCGTCTGGCCGGACGGCCTGCAACCGCTGATCGAGCACGTCACCGGCCAGGGCCTCCAGTTCGGCCTCTGGGTCGAGCCGGAGATGGTCAACCCCGACTCGGACGTGTTCCGCGCGCACCCCGACTGGGTCCTCGCCGTGCCGGGGCGGCTGCCGCCGGCCTGGCGTCACCAGCAGGTGCTCGACCTGGGCCGCCCCGAGGCGTACGACTATGTGCTGGAACGACTCGACACGCTGCTCACCGACCACCCTGGCATCCGGTACCTCAAGTGGGACCAGAACCGGGACCTCACCGAGGCCGGGCACCATGGCCGCCCCGGGGTGCACGGGCAGACCCTGGCGGTCTACCGGCTGTTCGACGAGTTGCGCAATCGGCACCCGGGTGTGGAGATCGAGAGCTGCTCGTCCGGCGGGGCCCGGGTGGACCTGGCCATCCTGGCGCGTACCGACCGGGTCTGGGCCAGCGACTGCAACGACGCCCTGGAGCGGCTCAGCATCCAACGCTGGACGGGGCTGCTGCTGCCACCGGAGCTGATCGGCACCCACGTCGGCCCGGAACGCTCGCACACCACCAACCGCGTACACGACCTGGGTTTCCGGGCGGCGACCGCGCTCTTCGGCCACCACGGCATCGAGTGGGACATCGCGTCGATCAGCGCTGCCGAGCAGACCGAGCTGGCCGCCTGGGTGGCGCTGCACAAGCGGCTGCGCCCGCTGCTGCACGCCGGTCGGGTGGTCCGGGTCGATCACCCGGACCCGGCCGTCTGGGCGCACGGCGTGGTCGATCACGACAACACCCGAGCGGTGTACGCGGTCGCCCGGCTGACCACCTCGGTGACGCAGGTGCCCGGCGCGGTGCGGCTGCCCGGCCTCGACCCGGGCCGGCGGTACCGGGTGCGACAGGTGTCGGGCGTACCCGCCCCGGCGAGCATCGACCTGTCCCCGCCCACCTGGCTGGCGGGTGGTCTCACCCTCAGCGGGGCGGCGCTGGCCCGGGTGGGTGTGCAACTGCCCGCCCTGCACCCCGAGCAGAGCCTGGTGCTGGAGGTCGACGCCGTCGACTGAAAAGATTCTGGAGAATCTTCGGCCGGGGTGTCGAGAACGGCGGGGCCTGCTTCTACCTCAGGGTGAGAGCACCGACGAGGGTGCGCAGGTGTGAGGAGCCAACCATGAAGTACATGCTGTTGATGCAGTTCAGCGCCGCCGGGACCGACTTCCCGAGCATCGACACCTGGACCCAGGACGAGGTCCGGGCGCACATCGCCTTCATGGGCGAGGTCAACGCCAAGCTGACCGCGGCCGGTGAGTGGGTCGACGCGCAGGGTCTCGGTGGCCCGCAGCAGGCCCGGATCGTCCGCGCCGGTGAGGGCGGGGCGCCGGTGGTCACCGAGGGGCCGTTCGCCGAGACGAAGGAGTTCCTGGCCGGCTTCTGGATCGTCGACTGCGAGAGCCCGCAGCGGGCCGTGGAGCTGGCCGCGCACATCTCCACGGCACCCGGCCCCGGCGGCCGGCCGCTGAACATGCCGATCGAGGTGCACCCGGTGATGTCCGCCCCGGCACAGGAGCTGTGAGGGGCTGAACACCGATCCCCGCATCGAGGACCTGCTGCGCGAGTTGGCGCCGCAGGTCCTCGGCGTGCTCAGCCGCCGCTTCGGTGACTTCGCCACGGCGGAGGACGCGGTGCAGGAGGCACTGCTGGGCGCCGCCACCCAGTGGCCGACCGAGGGCCTACCGGCGAACCCCCGTGGCTGGCTGATCCAGGTCGGTTACCGGCGGATGATCGAGCTGGTCCGCGGTGAGCAGGCCCGACGCCGACGGGAGGACCTGGTCGCCCGCCGGGATCCGGACGACCAGCGGTACACGCCAGCCCCGGACGAGGAGTTGACCGCCGAACGGGACGACACGCTGGTCCTGCTCTTCCTCTGCTGCCACCCGGCGCTCGCGCCGACGTCGGCGGTGGCACTGACACTGCGCGCCGTCGGTGGGTTGAGCACCGCCGAGATCGCCCGCGCGTTCCTGGTGCCCGAAGCGACGATGGCGCAGCGGATCAGCCGGGCCAAGCAGCGCATCCGGGCGTCGGGGCTGCCGTTCCGGATGCCCGAGCCGGCGGAGCGGGCGGACCGGTTGATCGCCGTACGACAGGTGCTGTACCTGGTCTTCACCGAGGGGCACACCAGCAGCACCGGCCCGGACCTGCGCCGCGTCGACCTCGCGGCGGAGGCGATCCGGCTGACCCGCGCGCTGCACACGCTGCTGCCGAACGACAGCGAATCGGCCGGGCTGCTGGCGTTGATGCTGCTCACCGAGGCACGCGGCCCGGCGCGGACCGGGCCCTCCGGCGAACTGATCTCACTGGCCGATCAGGACCGCAGCCGCTGGGACGCAACGGCGATCGCCGAGGGCATCGCACTGGTCACCCGGGCCCTGCCGCGCGGGCCGGTCGGTCCGTACCAGGTACAGGCCGCCATCGCCGCCCTGCACGACGAGGCACCCAGCACCGAGCAGACCGACTGGCCGCAGATCCTGGCGCTCTACGAGGTGCTGGAACGCATCGCCGGCAGCCCGGTGGTGGCCCTCAACCGGGCCGTGGCGACGGCCATGGTGCACGGACCCGCCGCCGGCCTGGCCGCCCTCGACGCGTTGACCCACGACCCGCAGTTGGCCGGACACCACCGGCTGGCCGCCGCCCGCGCCCACCTGCACGAGATGGCCGGCGACCAGGCCCAGGCGATCGCCGACTACCGGATCGCCGCCGCCCGCACGAGCAGCCGCCCGGAACAGCTCTACCTGACCATGCGAGCTGCCCGACTGGCCGCCCAGCCCGTTGATCTCCCGTGAAGACAGAGATCAACTGGTCCTCCGCGGCGAGACCCACGCAGCTTCACCCGCCACAGCTGGCAATCTTGGACAGTTTCCGTTAGCGCGGAACGGAAAGTGTCCAAGATCTACCCTGCGAGCCTCTCCCGAGGCCGCAAGGACGCCACCCCACGGGCCGCACGACGTCACGCGACGGGTCGGCCGGATGCCCACGGATCGATCCGACGTCGACAGGCCGGGCGGGGACAACGCTGGCACTAGCCTGGATGGCGACGGGTTGATCGACCACGAAGGACCAAGGGGACGAATGGCGTACGTGCTGCTGGGGATCGCCATCCTCGCCGAGGTGGTGGCGACCAGCCTGATCAAGAGCACCGCCGGGTTCAGTCGGCTCTGGCCGACGGTGGCGTGCCTCGGCGGCTACGCGCTGGCGTTCCTCCTGCTGGCCCAGGCCGTCAAGGAGATCCCCGTGGGGGTGGCGTACGCCCTCTGGTCGGGTCTGGGCACCGCAGCCATCGTGGCGATCGGGGCGGTGTTCCTGGGTGAGTCGGTGGGGCTCGCCAAGCTCACCGGCATCGCACTGATCATTGCCGGGGTGGTCGTCGTGAACCTGGCCGGGAGCACTGACCGGGACGGTTTCCGGTGGCCGGGTCCGGCGCGGACCCGGCCACCGGTCCGACGGTCAACTCGCCGTGCAGCTCACCACTGGCAGGCTGTTGGTGCCGGTCCAACTGCCGAGGAAGCCGAAGCTGGCACTGGCCCCGGCGGCCAGCCGTCCGTTGTAGTCCGTGTTGCGGGCGGTCACCGTGGTTCCGCTGCCGGTGAGGGCCACATTCCAGGACTGGGTGACGCGCTGGCCGTTGGCGAAGGTCCACCCGGCGGTCCAGCCGGTGATCGCCCTCGTGCCGGCGGTCACCCGTACCTCACCCTGGAAGCCTCCCTGCCACTGGTTGGTCACCGTGTACGTCGCCGTGCAGCCACCGTTCGGCGGGGGCGTCGTCGGTGGCGGCGTGGTCGGCGGGGGCGTCGTCGGGGGTGGGGTGGTCGGCGGGGGCGTCGTCGGCGGTGGGGTGCCGCCGAAGACGCTGGCCTCGCGGGCGGTCTGCCGGATGCCGTTGACGCCGTTGAAGAGGCGCTGACCCCAGTCGGTCAGGCTCGCCGGATTGAAGTTGGTCGCCAGGTCGAGATACTCGACGCCGCCGCCGTTGCCGCTCCACGACCAGCCCAGCCAGCCGATCCCGTTGGCCTGGCTGTACGCGAGGATGGCGTCCTCGTCCGGGTTCCCGTCGGAGTGGTTGAAGCCGAACTCACCGACCACGATGGGCAGCCCGGCGGCGCGGAACCGACCCAGGTAGTCGCTGATCTCCGCGGCGGTGTCGAACACCCCGTACATGTGGATGGAGAACACGGTGTTGCGGGCCGGGTCGGCGGCGAAGACCGACGCGGCGTTGTCGCGCATGGTGAACGACCAGTCCTGCCCCCAGTTCGGCGCGTCCACCATGATCGTGTGGGTCAACCCGCCGGCCCGCAGGCGCTTGATCGCATTGGCGTTGTCGGTGGCCCACGAGGCGTAGTTCTGGTTGCCGTACGGCTCGTTGCCGATGTTGACGATGACGTACCTCTCCTGACCGGCGAGGACGTCGGCGAGGCTGAGCCAGTAGTCGACGGCGCGGTCGAGGGTGATCGCGCCGCTCTGCTCGCCGTACCCGGTGGTGTCGTGCACCTCCAGCACGCAGATCAGTCGGTTGGCCTTGCAGAGCGAGATGACGTTGGCGACGTCGGCGTTGGTGTTGCGGGTCCACCGGTCGCCGCTGGAGAGCACCACCCGCACGGTGTTCGCGCCGAGCGCCTTGACGTCGGCGAACGAGCTGGTCTGCTGCGGGTACCAGGTGTGCGCGTGGTTGACGCCGCGCATGATGAATTCGGCGCCGTTGGCGTCGTACAACTTGCCGCCAGCGACGGAGAAACCAGCCGCGGCGTGTGCCGGCTGGCCGAACGCCAGCACGGTGACGAGCAACGCGAGCACTGTCGCGCCGGCGGCGGAGAGTCGAGTCTTCATGGCCTTCCTCAGGGAGGACCCCCGGTGCCCGACAGGGGTGGGGACGTGACAGGGAAGGCGGCTGCAGCCCGGCAGCCGCGCCTGGCTCCCGGCGCAGGCATCAGCGTAGGACGATGGATTGGTCCTCGCAACCGGTTCAGTTGACGGGCCCGCAGCCCGGACAGCCGCAACGGCCCACGCGGACGCGGGCCGTCACGGGGCGGTCATCCCCACCACAGGATGTGCGCCACACCCGGCTCTTAACCGGTTAAGACCGACGGTAGGCAGACGGCCGGGATCCGTCAAGCACTGCGGCAGCCGAACCGGACGGGAGGGTTGACCGCCGTGCACCGGGGTATCCCGGGAACGATCCGTCAGCGAGAGGGGATACCAGGATGGTCAGCGTCGGCTACACCCTGATGAGCGAGCAGGCCGGGCCCAAGCAGCTGGTGGACCATGCGGTACGGGCCGAGGCGGCTGGTTTCGACCTACTGGTGATGTCCGACCACTACTACCCCTGGCTGGACTCCCAGGGCCACTCCCCGTACGCCTGGTCGGTGCTCGGCGCGGTCGCCCACGCCACCTCCCGCGCGGAGCTGATGTCCTTCGTGACCTGCCCGATCCGCCGCTACCACCCGGCCGTGGTCGCGCAGAAGGCCAGCACCATCGGGGCGCTCTCCGATGGTCGTTTCACCCTCGGCCTGGGCGCCGGGGAGAACCTGAACGAGCACGTGGTCGGCGGCTGGCCGCACGTCCAGCAGCGGCACGAGATGTTCGAGGAGGCGTTGCAGATCATCCGGCCGTTGCTCAACGGGGAGACGCTGACCTTCTCCGGCAACCACTTCGACGTGCCCGACGCCTACGTCTGGGACCGCCCGGACCAGCCGGTGCCGATGGCCATCGCCGCGTCCGGTCGACAGTCGGCGACACTGGCCGCCGAGTACGGCAACGGCCTCATCTCCACCGAACCCGACCGGCACATCATCGAGATGTACGACGACGCCGGGGGCGCCGGTCAACCCCGCTACGGCCAGGTGGCCATCTGCTACGGCCCCGACGAGGCGGAGTGCCGCAAGATCGTGCACGACCAGTTCCGCTGGTTCGGAATGGGGTGGAAGGTCAACGCCGACCTGCCCGGTCCGGAGTCCTTCGCCGCCGCCACCCAGTTCGTCCGCGAGGAGGACGTCGCCGAGGGCATCTCCTGCGGTCCCGACGTGGACGCGCACGTCGAGGCGTTCCGCAAGTTCGTCGACGCCGGCTTCACCCACGTGGCGATCATCCAGGTGGGCGGGGAGACCCAGCCGATGTTCCTGGACTGGGCGCAGGAGCAACTGCTGCCCCGGTTGCGCGAGCTGTGAGCCAGGGCGCGGCAACCCGGCCGCCCGGGTCGACCCGCCGCAGTGCCGTCGGCCGGTTCGGGCCGGCCGAGCTGCGGCTCGCCATGGCCGCGCCCCGGCCAGCCGGCGGGCTGACCAGCGAGTGGCGGGTCGTCGACGGACTGCGCACCCACACCCGGCGCAGCGCCGACCCGGGGACCGGGGCGCCACCCGTGGTGCTCGTGCACGGCCTGGCGGTCTCGCACCGGTATCTCACCCCGCTGGCCGTCGCACTCGCCACCACCCATCAGGTGTACGTGCCGGACCTGCCCGGCTTCGGGCTCACCGAACACCCCCGGGGCGCGTACGACGTCCGCCGGCACGGCGACCACCTGGCTGCCTGGCTGGCCGCGTACCAACTGCCGCCGGTCTGCCTGCTGGGGCACTCGTTCGGCGCGGAGGTGGCCGCCGCGGTCGCCGCGACCCAGCCCGACGCGGTACGCGCGCTGGTGCTGGCCGGGCCGACAAGTGACCCGGCGGCGCGGTCCCGACGGGGCCAGTTCGGTCGTTGGATGGTGGACAGCCTGCGCGAGGCGCCGTTGCAGGCCCCGATCCTGGTGCGGGACGTCTGGAACGCCCGGCCCTGGCGGGTCCTCGCCACGCTGTCGCACTCGGTGCGGAATGCGATCGAGGCGGACCTCGTCCGGGTCAGCGCGCCGACCGCCGTCGTGACCGGCGACCGCGACCCGGTCGTGCCGCAACGGTGGCGGGACGAGGCGACGCGGCTGGTGCCGGAGGCGGCCCTGGTGGTCGTTCCCGGTGCCGCGCACAACGTGGTCACGACCGCCCCAACTGCCGTCGCGGACGCGATCCGGCACCTGCTCGCCCCTCATCCCGCACTCACGGACAGGTGAACATCATGCGCTTCGGCAACACGGAGATCCGCCCGCTCGGCGGGGGCCTCGGCTGCCTCCTGATGATCCTTTTCTCGATCGTGGCGTCGGTGGTGCTGACCGTCCTGCTGAATCTGGTGCTCTAGGCCCCGTACGTCTCAACGGCGCAGGCCCAGGGCGCTGAGCATCTCCCGGACGGCCAGCCGGCCCGGGTCGAGCACCGAACGGCGGGCCCATCTGGCCGTGGGGGCGACGGTGGCCCGCCACACCGCCCTGAGGCCCCGCGCCACCGGCACGACCGTCACCGACCAGATCCACCGGACTCCGGACAGCAGCGGGCGTACGGTGTGCCGCCACAGCCAGCGCAACCCTCGCCCGAGCGGGCGCAGCAGCAGTCGGTGGAGCAGGCGCAGCACCCGGCCGGCCGTCCGCCACGCACCGACCACCGCGGCGACGACCAGCCGACCGGCGGGCGTGAGCACCGCGCCCAACCATCGCAGCGGCCACAGGACCAGGTACCTGGCGAGCCAGACCAGCACGCGCCCCAGGACCACGAGGGCCGGACGCAGCCCATGACGGGTCAACCAGACCAGCGCGGGCCAGATCAGCGTGCGGACGACCCACACCAGCGGGAGCCACAGCAGGTGCCGGGCGCACCAGACCAGCGGAAGCCAGACCAGCCGGTGCAGCAGCCAGGCCAGTGGGGCCAGCAGCCAGCGACGCAGGAACCGGCCCGCCGGGCGGAGCAGGTACCGGTGCAGCAGTCGGCCGGCAGCCACGATCAGCTCCCAGAGCAGGCGTACCGGCAACACCACGACCAGCGCCACACCACGCGCGACGGCCGCGACGAGCGGAGGCGCGACGGCGGCCGGCTGCGCCCTGCCCGAGACCGACGGGTCGGCGGCCGGACGAATCCTCGCCAGCGCGGCCCGGTGATCGTTCGGCGGACCGGGCAGCGGCGAGCGGAGGGTACGGCGGTCGGTCACGGTGGCACGGTAATCGGCCCGCGCCACGCCCCGGGTGGCACCGGCCGCGCGAGCCGACGGCGGCGTCAGCCGGGAGACAGCTCCAGCGTGGCGAGCAGCGGATAGTGGTCGGAGGCGGTGGCCGCCGCGCCGTCGCGGATCACCCGACAGTCGTGCACGCGTTGCGCCACCGCCGGACTGCCGAGCAGGTAGTCCAACCGCATCCCGGCGAACTCGGCCCCGCCGAGCCGGGTGGGCACGGTGTGGCCGGCGGCCTCCGGCGCGTCGATGTTGCCCGACGGCCAGAGGTCGACCAGGCCGGCCGCGAGCAGCCGGGCGATCGCGCGGGTGTCCACGGCGCCGCCGCAGCGACGCAGGTGCCGCCGCCGGTAGAGGGTGGGCATGCCGGCCAGCCGGGCCGTGTGGTCGACGGTCGGGTCGAGCGAGTTGAGATCACCGGTGACCAGTGTCAGCTGCCCCCGGTCGCGGCGCATCGCGGCGACCAACCAGTCGACCTCCATCCGCCGCCGGCCCCCGGAGTACGGGTAGAGGTGGGTGCCGAGCACGGTGAACGGGCCGGCGGACGTGGCCACCACGACGCGGGCGGCGGCGTGGTGGAACGGGCGACGCACCGACCCCGCGTCGACGACCCGGTACGGCGGCCGGACCAGCACGGCCACCGGCTGCCCGAAGCAGGACCGGGCCAGGTGGGGCGTCATCCCCACCCGGCCCGCCATGGCGGCCATCAGCCCGTCCCGGTCGAAGCCGCGCAACTCCTGCAGGGCCAGCACGTCCGGTGCCTGCTCGTCGACGACCTGGACCACCTGATCCAGCCGGTCGAGGCCGCCACGATCCCGGCCGCCGGTGCGGATGTTCCAGGTCATCACCCGCAGCACGACGGCGGCGCCTAGTCGGCTCGGCCGGCCCGCGCCAGCTCGTCGTCGAGGGTGTCCACGTCCTCCGACTCGATGGCCGGTCGGTTGCCTTCCTTCAGGTCCTCGTTCGGTCGGATCACCAGGTAGAGCAAACCGATCCAGAGCGCGGAGAGCAGGATCGCGCCCATGAAGTCGGTCGGGTGGTGCATCCCCCGGTACATCCGGGAGGTGGCCACCCCGACCGGCATGAGCACGGCCAGCGCCACGAAGATCCAACGCCACCACCGGTCGGTACGCGGGAAGACGACGAGGGTGATGGCCAGCCAGACGCAGATCGTGGCCGCGATGTGCCCGGACGGGAACGACGAGGTGGGCATCTGCCCGTCCAGGTTCTCCACCGGCGGACGCGGCCGGTCGACCGCACGGGCCGACGCGAGGAAGAGGGTCAACTCCCCCACCATCGCCAGCGCCACGAAGAGCACCGGGCGCCAGCGCCGCCACACCGCCAGCACCAGCGGGCAGAACACCAGCGAGATCAGCAGGATGGCATGGGTGTCACCGAACTTGCTCCACCACCAACTGACGTTGGTCAACACCTCGGTGTGCCGCTCGGCGAACCACTGCGGCACCTTGGTGTCGAGGGTGTCGAAGAAGGTGCCCTTGGCGTGGTAGCTGACGTAGGTGCCGAAGGCGTACAGCGCTCCGAACACGATCACCCAGCCGACCAGCAGCTCGGCCACCGCCGAGCGGGGGTGGGCCAGCACGTGTTCCTCGGCCGGGGCGGGGGCGATGTCGTGCCCCGCCTCCGGCTCCAGGCCCTCGGTCAGCGGAGGCACCGGCCGCCCCCGCTCCCGCCGCCACAGTCGGAAGGCGTACGCGGTGACGCCCAGCCAGGCGGCCCCGAGCAGCCAGGCGGCCAGCACGTCGGAGACGAAGTGCACGCCCAGCGCGATCCGGGTCAGCCCGACCAGTACCACCAGCACACCGACCCCGACGATGGCCGGCTTGCGCCAGCGGGGCGCCATCGCCGGCAGGAACACCAGCAGCAGCGCTCCGTACGCGACGAACGAGCCGAGGGCGTGCCCGCTCGGGAAGCTGTTGCCGGGCGCGCTGGCGATCGGCACGTCCACGACCGGGCGGAGCCGGCCGACAAGCGTCTTCAGTGACGGGTCGAGGATCAGGCCACCGACCCCCGTGATGATCAGGTAGACGGCGAGTCGGGGCTGCCGCCGGATCAGCAGCCCGACCACGGCGATGGTGACCAGCCAGATGAGGATCGGCCGACCGCCCAGGTCCGTCACCGCCTGGAGCACGGTGACCAGCGCGTGGTGCGGGGCGACGAGCCCGTTGAACCACTCGGCGAGCCCGTGGTCGACATCCTGCAACGGGCTCCACTGCACCCGGACGAGCAACAACAGCAGCCCGAAGGCCACCCCGGCACCGGTGACGGCCACCAGACCGGCAATGCTCCGCTCGGCGAAATGACCGATCGGACGGCGAGCCACCTCTTTGACCGCGGTCACTCCGCACCTCCCTTGTCGCCTCTGGCGAGGCGCTTTACCCGATCCGCGTCCGTCGTACACGCCGGTGCCGCTAGAGCGCCGACATGTCCCCGGTGTCGTACAGCTCGGCGCGGTCCGGGTCGGGCTCCCACAGATCCGGTTGGGCGGGCTCCTGCACACCGATGCGCAGCGCCTCCAACTGGGCGGCGAAGGACAGCCCGCCGAAGAGCGCCATCCCGGTCAGGTTGGCCCAGAGCAGCAGCGCCATCATGCCGGTCAGGGCGCCGTAGGTCTGCCCGAAACCGTCACTGAACCGCACGTACGCGGCGAGCAGCAGGCTGGCCAGCCACCACAGCGCGGTGGCGATGCCGGCGCCGAACAGCAGCCAGGACAGGCCGGGCTGGTTGCGGCGCGGCGCGTGTCGGAACAGCACGGCGACGGCGACGACGGTCAGCGCGAGGCTCAGCGGGAACCGGATCACGTCCCAGATCCCGTTGGCGAGTTCGCCCCACTCGTAGTGTTCGCGGACCGAGTCGCCCATCGCGCCGCCGCCGACCAGGATCAGGAAGCCGGCGAGCGCGGGCAGGCCGGCGGTGACGGCCAGCACGGCGGCCCGCAGGTACTTGCGCAGCGCCGGGCGGTCCCGCTCGACGCCGTAGATGCGGTTGGCGCCCCGCTCGATCTGGGCCATCGTGGTGGTGAGCGCGAACAGGCCGGTGAGCAGACCGAGGGTGAGCGCCAGCTCCCCGGCGTCCTCGACGCGTTCGCCCTCGCCGAGCAGCTCGGAGACCATCTGCGAGCTCTGGCCGGGGGTGAGCGCCAGGACGGTGTCGGCGACCACCTGGCCGCCCTCCTCGACGCCCAGCTCGCTGATCAGGCCGGTGAGGGCGATCAGGAAGGGCACCACGGCGAGGCAGAGTTGCAGCGCGAAGGCCCGGGAGTGGCTGAACCCGTCGCCGTAGCGGAACCGGATGAACGCGTCCCGCAGCAGGTGCCAGCCACCCTGCCCGCGCAGTGTGTGCCAGGCGTCGTCGGCGGACAGCTCCTCGTCGGCCATCAGCCGGGTCTCCGGCACGATCCGGGTACTACTCACGGCGGGCTTCCTCGATCAGCTGCTCGCCCCGCTCCCCGGCACCTTGCGCGTCGACGGCCAGGTCGGGGGCGCCCTCGGGCTGGGGGACGCAGAGCCAGAGGGCCTGCGGCCGGACCTCCGCCCGCAGCTGGCGGCCCGGGGAGATCAGGTCGCCGTCCAACTCCCGAGGTTGCGCCCGGTTGCTGGTGACCACCACCCGCCGGCCCCGGAAAACCTCCAGCTGCGGCACCTGGCCGCTGCGGCGGATCACCGCCCAGCCGAGCGCGAGCCAGTGCCGCAGGTTGCGCGGGGTGAGCACGGCAACGTCGAGCCAGCCGTCGTCGGGCTCGGCCTCGGTCAGCAGTGTGACGCCGCCCTGCAGGCGGCCGACGTTGGCGATCAGGACCGAACGGGCTCGGCGGCGCACCGGCGGCCGGTCGTCGATGCGGATCTGCACCCGCATCGGCCGGTCCCGTAGGTGGCGGGCGGCACCCATCACGTACGCCGGCCAGCCGATGCGGGCCTTGGTGGTCTCGTTGGTGGCTTCGAGCATCTGGGCGTCGAAGCCCATGCCGGCCATCACTGTGAAGTACTTGTCCTCGACAGCTCCGACGTCGAGCAGCCGTCGGCCGCGTTCGACGGCGACCTGCAACCCGGCGGCCAGGTCGGTGGAGAGCCCCAGGTTGGCGGCGAGCAGGTTGCCGGTGCCCTGCGGCAGCACGGCGAGGGCCACATCGGTGCCGACCAACCCGCTGACGCAGGACATCACGGTGCCGTCGCCCCCGCAGGCGAAGACCAGGTCGACGCCGGCCTTGACGGCCTGCTCGGTCTGGCCGCGACCCGGGTCGTCGACGGTCGTCTCGTACCACTGCGGCGCGGGCCAGCCGGCCGCGGTCAGGGCGTCGTCGACGGTACGACGCAACTCGTCGAGATCGTCGACCTTGACCGGGTTGACCACCACAGCGGAGCGCAACCCGCCGTCGCCGCCCGAGGGCCGCCTGTCCTGTCCAGCATCCACGGCGCCAGTGTGCAGCACCCGGACGGCTTCAGCGACCCGGCGACCGGCGCGCGTCGGAAGTGCCACAGACAGGTTTCAACCCGGCCTCACCCGTCAGGCCGCCGCCCGCAGTGCGAGCTCCACCCGCCGGCGCAGATCGTCGAGGTCGACCCCGGACTCGGTGAGCACCAACGCCCCCAGCCCGTTGCCCTCCCGGAGCACCCCGAGCAGGATGTGCTCGGTGCCGATGTGGCGGTGGCGCAGGCGCAGGGCCTCCCGCAGGGACAGCTCCAGCACCTTCTTCGAGCGGGGCGAGAACGGGCCGCCGAGGTACCGCTTACGCCCCCAGCGGCGGCGCGGCGCCGGCACCGCCTCCCGGAGCGCGTCCGGGCCGAAGGACTGCTCGATGCGGGCCACGATCGCGGCCAGGTCGATGCCGATCTCCCGCAGCGCCGCCGCGTCCGCGTCACCGAGGCCCGCGCCGCCGTTGGCGGTGTGCCGGCGGACGCGTTCGCGCAGGTCGTCGGCGCGTACCCCGGCGTCGGCGAGCACCCGGCTGGCCAGCCCGGCCTCGTCGGCGAGCAGGGCGAGCAGCAGGTGCTCGGTGCCGACCGGGCGCTGGCCCTCGACCCGCGCCTCCTCCAGCGCCCGTCGCACCACGTCGCGCGCCCGGTCGGTGAATCGTTCGAACATCACGCCTCCCAGGATGAGTTGACCGCCGGTCGCCCGGCGTGCTTCTTGTGCACTGCCTGCCGGCTGACCTCGAGCGCGTCGGCGATCTCCTGCCAGGACCAGCCCTGTCGTCGGGCGTTGTCCACCTGGACCACCTCGAGCCGCTCGAGGAGCCGGCGTAGCGCGCGGACGGCGC
Organism: Micromonospora saelicesensis; assembly: GCF_900091575.1. Taxonomy (GTDB): domain Bacteria; phylum Actinomycetota; class Actinomycetes; order Mycobacteriales; family Micromonosporaceae; genus Micromonospora; species Micromonospora saelicesensis. Next base: position 367,699 of record NZ_FMCR01000003.1, on the reverse strand, counting down.
GCAGCCCGACCCGGGGGTCGGTGCTGCCGGCTGCCGCCGCGAGTTCTGTCGCCTGACTCATGTCGTCAACATACGTTGACAGCGTGTCTCGTGTCAACCCTGGTTGACGAACGCTTGCCTGTTCCGTCCGCCGCACCCCACCCATCGACTTGACAGCGCTATAGCTAGCCGTTATCCATTAACGATCTAGACGAAGGACGTGCCTGGTGCAGGACGTGGTGCTGGCCATGCTGGCCAAGGAGCCGGCGCACGGATACGAGCTGCGCGGTCGGCTGCGCGCCGCGCTGGGCCCGCTGGGCGAGGCGATGAACGCCGGCCAGATTTACGTGACGCTGACCCGCCTGGGCAAGGCAGGGCTGGTGACCTCGCAGCGGGCCGAGGGCTTGCCGGACCGGCCCGAACGCCGGGTGTACGCGCTGACCCCGGAGGGGCAGCAGCGAGTCGCCACCTGGCTGGCCGAAGTGAACTGGCCGAAGCCGGACCTCGCGGAGTTTCACCTCAAATTGGTGGCTGCCGCGACAGCCCGGCTGGCCGATCCGGTGGCCCTGGTCGACGCGCAGCGGCGTGAGGTGCTGCGCCGGCTGCGCGACGCCCAACGGGCCGCGTTGGAGCGGTCGATGGATCCGGTTGCCGGGCTGCTGCTGGAGGGTGTCGTACTGCGGCTGCGCGCCGACCTGGAATGGCTGGAGGCGTGTGAACGCCTGTGGGCTGAACTTGATCCGACCGGACGGAAGGCGGGGGCGTGACCGAGTCGACGGTATTGCAGGCGCATGGCCTGAGCATGCTTTACGGCGACGAGCACGCGCTGGTCCGCGCGGTCGACGAGGTCGCCCTGAACGTGCCGGCCGGGCAGTCGCTGGCGGTGATGGGGCCCAGCGGCTGCGGCAAGTCCACCCTGCTGTACCTGCTCGGCGGGCTGCAACGCCCGACCGGCGGTGAGGTGTGGCTGGCCGACCGTCGGATCGACACGATGAGCGAACGGGCCCTGGCCCGGCTGCGGCGTGACAGCCTCGGGTTCGTCTTCCAGTCGTTCCACCTCATGGACGAGCTCACCGCGGTGGAGAATGTGGAGCTGGCCGCGCTGCTGGCCGGCCAGTCACCGGGGCGGGCTCGCAAGCGGGCGATGTATCTGCTGGACCGGGTGGGGCTGGCCGACCGCGCCACGCACCTGCCCTCGGCGCTGTCCGGTGGGCAGCGCCAGCGGGTCGCCATCGCTCGCGCGTTGAGCAACGAGCCGCTGGTCGTGCTGGCCGACGAACCCACCGGCAACCTGGACAGCGCCGCCACCCTGGACGTGCTGCGGCTGTTCGAAGAGCTGCGCACCGCAGGACAGACCCTCGTGGTGGTTACCCATGACCCCCGCATCGCCGCGGTCGCCGACCGGGTGATCGCCATGCGTGACGGCGCGTTCGTCGACGACAGCCGACTTGCCAGCACCGCCCCCGGCACCCTCTACGACGGGCGGCGCTGACATGGCCGGCCGCCTCCTGCTCGTCTGCCGGCTGCTGATGCGGGACCTGCGCCGCCGCCGAACCGAAACCATTCTGCTCCTGACCGCGATCACCGCCGCCACCGCCACACTGACCATCGGCCTCACCCTCAACGAAATCGCCGACCGGCCGTACCAGCAGACCCGGACCGCCACCGCCGGCCCGGATGTGATCGTGACACCCCGGGCCACCGGCCAGGCGGCATTGGACGAGCTCGCATCGGTGACCACCGGCGCGGCCGTCACCGATCACAGCGGCCCCTTCCCGATCGCCTACCTGACGATGAAGGCCCGTGGCAAGTCCGCGCACACCGTCGTAGCGGGCCGGGACACCATGCCCGCATCGATCGACCGGCCCGCCGTGACCGACGGCACCTGGGTACGCCCCGGCGGCGTGGTCGTCGAGCGCGCCTTCGCCGACGCCCTCGGCATCCGCATCGGCGACACGGTCAACATCGGCGGCCATCCGCTGCGCGTGATCGGGACCGCGGTCACCGCCGCGAGAGCGACGTACCCGTACGCCGGGTGGCACTACCCCGGCAGCGTCCTGGTCGAGCGCGGCGGCCTGGTCTGGGTCGACCACAGCGACATCGCCACGCTCGCCGGCAGCCAGCCGCTGTCGTACACCCTCAACCTCAAACTCGCCGACCCGGCGGCCAGCAGCACGTACCCCATCGGCGACCAGCTCACCACCTGGCAGGCGATCAGCTACCTCAACGGTCGGCTGTACAGCGACGCGCAGATCGCCCTGCTCGTCGGCAGCTGGCTACTCAACGGCCTAGCGCTGGCCGGCGTCGCTGGCATTGTCGCGGGCCGGATCATCGGCCAGCGTCGCCGGGTGGGCCTGCTCAAGGCCGTCGGCGCCGGACCGGCCATGATCGCCGCCGTCCACCTCGCTGAGTACCTCGCGATCGGGCTTGCGGCCGCCGGCGCTGGCCTGGTCGCGGGCTGGCTCGCCGCGCCCGCGCTGATCCGCCCCAGCGCCGGACTCATCGGCTCCGTCAACGCCCAGCCACCTGCGCTGCGCATGGTGATCGCCGTCATGGTCCTTGCCCTCGCGATCGCTGTGGCGGCGACTCTGGTGCCGGTGTTGCGCGCCGCCACCACCAGCACCGTTCACGCGCTGGTCGACGCCGCAACGCCCCCGCGGCGCCGGCGGTGGCGCATCTGGCTGTCGCGGCGGCTGCCCACCCCCCTGCTGATCGGGGTGCGTATCAACGCGCGCCGACCGCGCCGCGCCCGCCTGGTCACCGTGAACACCCTGATCACCACGACCACGCTCGTCGGCATTCTCATGGTCAACACCCAGGCGGTGCACTTCGACCTCGGCTACACCGAACTCGCCAATCCCCGGGTGGAACGGGGCGAGCAGGCCACGCTCGTGCTCACCGTCGTGCTGTGCATTCTCGCGCTCATCAACGCCGTCGTGAGCGCCTGGACCGCAGTCCTCGACGCCCGGCAGCCACTGGCCGTCGCGCGGACGCTCGGCGCGACGCCCGCGCAGGCCGGCCTGGGGCTGGCGGCAGCGCAACTGCTTCCAGCCATACCCGGCGTCGCCGTGGGGATCCCGGCCGGCGTCGGGCTCGTTACGTTGGTCAGCACCGGCGAGGTCCAGTACCCACCCGATTCCTCCCTGCTCGCCACCGCGCTCGGAGTCCTGCTCGCCATCGCCGCGCTCACCGCCATCCCCGCGATGGTTGCCGCACGGCGTCCGGTTGTGGACACACTCAGGTCCGCACCGACCTGACCGGCCGAGCCATCCGATCCCGCCCGCCGCCACGTTCATCCGACTACCCTCGGTCAGGGACAGCTTGGTCGTGCCGGGCGCGACGCCCGGGAGGTGATATCGGATGGCCGCACCCGCCGACGCAGCGGTGCTGGTCGGCCTCGGGTCGGAACTCGACCTCCCGGTCGTCGAGCAGGCCGCGCAGGAGGCCGCCGACCACGGCCGGGCACTGCACCTGCTGCACACCTTCGACTGGAGCGCGGCCTTCGCCGCGGACACCGTCGCCGCACCCCGCGACCAGGCCGAGAAACTGATCACCCGCGCCGCCCAGCTCGCCCACCAGACCGAGCCGGGGCTGACCGTACGCGGGGAGATCGTCGAGAGCTCCATGCTGCCCACCCTCATCCGCCGCTCGGAGGGCACCTTCCTGCTGGCCGTCGGCGACAGCGGCATGGCGGGCAGCGGTCAGTGCGTTCCGGCCGAGACGACAGCCGTGCAGTTGGCCGCCCGGGCCGGCTGCCCCCTGTTGGTGGTCCGGCGTGAGCCGCCACCGCAGGGCCCGGTGCTGGTGGGCGTGGACGGCTCGCCCAGCTCACACCTCGCCCTGCAGTGGGCCGTGGAGTGCGCGGCCCGCCGCGACGCCCGACTGCTGGCCCTGCGGGTGGTGGAGTACGACGAGGACACCGACGCGGTCGCCGAGCAGCTCACCGAGGCACTGGCCCGGCACACCGGCCGCGACAACACCGTGCCGACCGAGTGTCGCGTGGTACGCGGCGACCCCGCCGAGGTGCTGATCGACACCTCCCGCAACGCGCAGGTGGCGCTGGTCGCCGCCCGCGGCGACGAACCGGGCCGGGCCATGCTGGGCGCGGTCGCCCAGTCCCTGCTCTACCACTCCCCGGCCCCGGTGGTCGTCGTCCGCGGCCTGGCCGAGGCGCCGCTGACCGGGCCTGGTGCCCGCCCGACGGGGGACCAACGGCCCTGACCCGGGGCGTCCGCAGTGACCAGGCTGGACGCCGGACGCCCCACTCCTACCCGCGAGAGGCAGCATGATGGAGACCGCTCTCGACGTGCACCGCGCCCTCACCGACGACGAGCTGCGCCGGCTGGACGCCTACTGGCGCGCCGCGAACTACCTCACCGTCGGGCAGATCTACCTGTTGGGCAATCCGCTGCTGCGCGAGCCGCTGACCCCCGACGACATCAAACCCCGGCTGCTCGGGCACTGGGGCACCAGCCCCGGCCTCAACCTGATCTACGCCCACCTCAACCGGGTGATCGTGGCGCGCGACCTCAACGCCATGCTGGTCACCGGCCCCGGTCACGGCGGGCCGGCCATCGTGGCCAACACCTGGCTGGAGGGCACCTGGTCCGAGCGCTACCACGACGTGGCCCGCGACGAGGCCGGGATGTCCCGGCTCTTCCGCCAGTTCTCCTTCCCGGGCGGCATCCCCAGCCATGTCGCGGCGGACGTGCCGGGTTCGATCCACGAGGGCGGCGAGCTCGGGTACGCGTTGAGCCACGCCTACGGCGCCGCGTTCGACCACCCGGACCTGCTGGTGGCCTGCGTGATCGGCGACGGCGAGGCGGAGACCGGGCCGCTGGCCGGCAGTTGGCTGTCCGACGTGTTCCTCAATCCGGCGCGCGACGGCGCGGTGCTGCCCATCCTGCACCTCAACGGCTACAAGATCGCCAACCCGACCGTGCTGTCCCGGATCCCCGAGGCCGACCTGCTCGACCTCATGCGCGGATCCGGCTACCAGCCGTACGTGGTGGCCGGTGACGAGCCCGACCGGGTGCACCGGACCCTCGCCGCGACGCTGGACCGTGTGCTGAGCGAGATCGCCGAGATCCAGCGGCGGGCCCGCTCCGGAGGCGTCGTCGACCGCCCCCGCTGGCCGATGATCATTCTGCGGACGCCGAAGGGCTGGACCGGCCCGAGTGAGGTCGACGGCACCCAGGTGGAGGGCACCTACCGCGCCCACCAGGTGCCGCTGTCGGGCGTACGCGACAACCCGGCGCACCGGGCCGAGCTGGAGCACTGGCTGCGCAGCTACCGGCCGGAGGAGCTGTTCGACGCGACCGGCGCCCCGGTGGAGGAGCTGCTGACGCTGCCGCCGCGCGGTGACCGGCGGATGAGCGCCAACCCGGTCACCAACGGCGGCGTGGTGCTGCGCGACCTGACCCTTCCGGACTTCCGCGACTACGGCGTGGAGGTTCCCGAACCGGGTACGCCGATCGCCGGCGCGACCGGGGTGCTCGGCCCGTGGATCCGCGACGTCATCAGCGCCAACCCGGAGACGTTCCGGCTGTTCGGCCCGGACGAGGTCGCGTCCAACCGGCTGGGTGCGGCGTTCGAGGTGACCGACCGGGCCTGGGTGGCCGCCACAGTGCCCGGCGACGACCACCTCTCCCCCGACGGGCGGGTCATGGAGGTGCTCTCCGAGCACCTGTGCCAGGGCTGGCTGGAGGGCTACCTGCTGACCGGCCGGCACGGCGTGTTCACCAGCTACGAGGCGTTCATCCACATCGTCGACTCGATGCTCAACCAGCACGCCAAGTGGCTGAAGGTGACCCGGGCCATCCCCTGGCGGCAGCCGATCGCCTCGCTGAACTACCTGCTCTCCAGCCACGTCTGGCGGCAGGACCACAACGGCTTCTCCCACCAGGACCCGGGCTTCATCGACCACGTCGTCAACAAGAAGGCCGAGGTGGTGCGGGTCTATCTGCCGCCGGACGCCAACACGCTGCTCGCCACGATGGACCACTGCCTGCGCAGCCGGCACTACATCAACGTGGTGGTGGCCGGTAAGCAGGCCGCCCCGAACTGGTTGACGATGACCGAGGCGATCCAGCACACCCGGCGTGGCCTGGGCATCTGGGAATGGGCCAGCAACGACGGCGGCACCGAACCGGACGTGGTGCTCGCCTGCTGCGGAGACGTGCCCACCCTGGAGACGTTGGCCGCCGTCGAGCTGCTGCGTCAGAACCTGCCGACGTTGAAGGTGCGCCTGGTCAACGTGGTCGACCTGATGCGACTCCAGCCGGACACCGAGCACCCGCACGGCCTGACCGACAACGAGTTCGACACCATCTTCACCGAGGACCGGCCGATCATCTTCGCGTACCACGGATATCCGTGGCTGATCCACCGTCTCACCTACCGCCGCACCAACCACGAGAACCTGCACGTGCGCGGTTACAAGGAGGAGGGCACCACCACCACTCCCTTCGACATGGTGATGCTCAACGACCTGGACCGCTTCCACCTGGTCATCGACGTCATCGACCGAGTGCCCGGGCTGGCCGCCAGCGCCGCGCACCTGCGCCAACGGATGGTCGACGCCCGACAGGCGGCCCGCGACTACACCCGCCAGTACGGCGAGGACGACCCACAGGTCGCCGAATGGCGCTGGATCCGCGAAACCGACCCGACCACCCCCTGAAGGAGGACGACGTGCGCGACGCGGAGATCCTGGTCGGCTACGACGGCTCCACCGACGCCTCGGTGGCCCTGAACTGGGCCGTGGAGGAGGCGCGGCACAGCGGCCAGCCGGTGCGGCTGGCGTACGTCTTCGAATGGTTGACCGTGGCCAGTTGGGTCGGCCCGGGCATCGCGCCCGGCGTGTGGCCGGACGACACCGCCCGCCGGCAGGTCGAGGACCTGGTCCGCAGGGCCGCGGCGGACGCCGCCGGGGCAAACCCCGGGCTGCGGATCACCGGCGAGGTGTACGACGGGCCGCCCGCGCTGGTGTTGCAGGAACGCTCGGCGGAGGCCGGGTTGCTGGTGCTGGGCAGCCGGGGTCACGGCGGCTTCGGCGGCCTGCTGGCCGGGTCGACGGCGGTCTCCGTCGCCGCGCACGCACACTGCCCGGTCGTGGTGGTCCGGGACGGGGCCGGCAGCGCCGCTACCGACACGTCGAGCCGCCCGGTGGCGGTCGGGGTGGACGGCTCGGAACCGTCGCTGGTGGCGCTCGGCTTCGCGGCCGAACGGGCGGCGCAGCGGCAGCTGCCGCTGCGCGTCCTGCACGCCTGGACACCGGGCCCCGGCGGGGCGGCCGGGGTGCCCGACGAGCGGGCCGCCGTGGAGCAGGCGCTGGAGCCGTGGCGGCGAACATTCCCCCAGCTGGCGGTGACCGTCGACCTGGAGTCGACAAGCCCGTCGGCGATGCTGATCGAGGCGAGTCGGGACGCGCGGCTGGTCGTGGTGGGCAGCCGGGGCCGGGGCGGGCTGGCCGGCATGCTGCTCGGCTCGGTCAGTCAACAGCTCATCCAACACGCCGCCTGCCCGGTCGCCGTGGTCCGCGAACGCTGAGATCCACCGGGCCGGGCCGCACCCGTAGGCAGAGCGGCCCGGCCGGGGTTACCGGCGCGCGGGCGCCGGGTCGGACGGGTCGAGGGAGAAGAATTCCTCCTCCTCCTGAGCCAGGTGCAGGCGGAGCACCGCGTCCAAGCCGTAGAGGGTGGCCAGCAGGTCGGGGACCTGGTCCGGGCGTAGCCGGCCGTCGGCGGTCTGGGCGAGCTGGGCGTCGAGCAGGTCCACCTGGCGGTGGATCTCCACCTGCGCCCGGCTCATCGTCGAGGTCGCCTCGCCGCTGCCCAGCGGGTCGGCCAGCGCCGGGTACAGCTGTCGCTCCTCGGCAGCCTCGTGCGGCAGCACCCGCACGGTCAGCCGGCGGTGCGTCTCGCGTACCGCCGGCAGGCACCTCGGCGAGGCCGGATCGGTGGCGACCAGGTCGGCGGTGTCCCGCAACCCGGCCAGTACGTCGCGGACCGCCTGGTGTTCCGCCGCGTAATGGGCGAGCAACTCCCGGGTACGCGGCGGGACGTCGCGCCGGCGCAGTCCTCCGCGCAGTGCCCGCAGCGCGTTGAGGATCACCAGTACGTCGATGCCCTCCTGGAGGAACGCGCCAGCGACCGGGGGCAGCCGACCGACCGCCGCCACGAACATCGCCAGCACGGCCAACCCCATCCCGACGGTCGCGCTCTGCACGGCGATCCGCCGGGCGTACCGGGCGATCTCCACCGCGTCGGCGAGCCGGTCCAGCCGGTCCACGGTAAGCACCGCGTCCGCCACGTCCGCCGAGGCGCTCGCGCCGGTCGCACCCATCGCCACACCCACGTGCGCCTCAGCCAGGGCAGGAGCGTCGTTCACCCCGTCACCGACCATCACGGTGACCGCCCGGTCGGCCTCCGCCCGGACCCGGGCCACCTTCTCCTGCGGCGTACAGCGGGCAAGCACGTCGTCCACCCCGACCATCGCCGCGACCTGCGCGGCGGTGGCTGCTTGGTCGCCCGTGACCAGCACGATCCGCCGCAGCCCCGCCGCACGCAGTCGGCGTACGGTCCGGCGAGCGTCGGGGCGCACCGGATCCTCCAGCAGGATCGCGCCGAGCGGTCCACCCTCGTCGCTGACCCACACTGCGGACCAACCGGCCAGCTCAGTGCGGGCCCGCGCCCGGTCCGCCCACTCAGGCAGCTCCCCGGTGAACTGACCGACCCGGACCAGGCGCCCGTCGACCCGGCCGCTGACTCCCCGTCCCGGTTCCTCGGTGACGCCGGTCGGCTCGGTCAGTGTCAGCCCTCGATCGCGAGCCTGCCGAACCAGCGCGGTGGCCAGCACGTGCGGAGACAACTGCTCGACCGAGGCCGCGAGGCGCAGGACCTCGTCACGGTCACCACCCGGTGCGACGACCGTGTCGGCGGCGCGCGGGCGGCCAGCGGTCAGCGTGCCGGTCTTGTCCACCAGCAGCGTCCGCGCCCGGCCGAGCAGCTCCAGCGCGCCACCGTCGCGGACCAGGACCCCGCGCCGGGCCACCCGGGACAGGCCGGACACGATCGCGATCGGGGTGGCCAGCAGCAGCGGGCAGGGGGTGGCAACCACCAGCACCGCCACCGCCCGGACCACGTCGCCGGAGAGCAGCCAGCCCAGCCCGGCCAGGACCAGCGTGAACGGCACGAACGCGGCGGCGTAGCGGTCGGCCAGCCGCACCATCGGGGCCTTGCGGGCGGTCGCCTCCTGGGCCAACCGGACGATCCCGGCGTACGTGCTCTGCGCCGCGTTCTTCGTCGCCCGCATGCCGAACCCAGCGCCGGCGTTGACCACACCGCTGGCCACCGCCTCCCCGGCGGCCCGCTGGACCAGCCGCGACTCCCCGGTCACCACCGACTCGTCCAGCGTGGCCGCCTCGTCGACGGTCCCGTCGACCGGCACCACGTCCCCCGGGCCGACCAGTAACCGGTCCGCCGCCGCCACCTGGTCCAGCGGCACCACCTCGATCGCGCCGTCGGGTCCACGCCGACGGGCGGTACGCGGAGCGCGCGCCAGCAACGCCCGCAGGTCGCGGGTCGCCCGGCGCTGCGCGTACGACTCCAACGACCGCCCGGTCGCCAGCATCACGGCGATGACCGCCCCGGCCAGGTACTCTCCGACGCCGAGCGCACCGGCCAGGGCCAGCACGGCGATCACGTCCACGCCGAAGTGCCGGTGCCACAGCGAGCGCAGCATCGACCAGGCGGCCGGCAGCAGCGCGGCCACCGTGACGGCCGCCCAGATCAGGTTGGCCGCATCCGCTCGGCCGGCGATCCGCAGCGCCGCGCCAGCCAGCACCCCGAGGCCGAGCCCGAACAGCGGCGCCCACGCCCACCACCGTCGGACGCGGCCGCGAACCGGCTGCTCCGGTACGCACTCGGTCGGCTCGGCCCCCACCTGCGCATCGTCGCAGCCGGTGGGCTGCCAGCGGTCGGACACCGGGCGTTTCGCCCGGTGGACGGACCCTGTGGCGTGGGCCGGACCTGGTCCGGCGGGCGTAACGGCCCGGCGAGGTCGGGACCTGCGGCCCCTGCGGGCAGACCACCGGATGACACAGGATGAGGCCGCAACGCCCGACACAGCGACGTGCCGTACGGCACGATGAGCAGAGACGGAAAGGTCGTGACCATGAGTCAGGAAAGTCAGCTGACCACCGCGCTGGCGGAGGCCGCCGCCACCGCCGGCCACGCCCCCTCGGTGCACAACACCCAGCCGTGGCGCTGGCGGGTGCTGCCCGACGCGTTGGAGCTGCGCTCGGTCGCCGACCGACAGCTCGCCGCCAGCGACCCCGACGGGAGACTGCTCGCGGTCAGCTGCGGCACCGCCCTGCACCACGCCCGACTGGCGCTGGCCGCCGAGGGATGGCGCGCCGTGGTGGAGCGGCTGCCCGACCCGGGCGACAGCGAGCTGCTGGCCCGGCTGACCGACCTCAGCCACACCGGGGCCGACCCGGACGCCATGCGCATGGTGCAGTGCATGCAGGTGCGACACACCGACCGGCGGCCGCTCAGCGACGAGCCGGTTCCGCCCACGGCGATCGAGGAGATCACCCGGGCGGTCAACGCGGAGGGCTGCCGGTTGCAGGTCCTCGACCGTGACCAGGTGCTGGAGCTGGCCGCCACGGCCGCGCACGCCGACACCGTCGAGGCCGAGGACCCGGAGCTGCGCACCGAGCTGGCGTACTGGACCAGCCGGGCCGGCTCGGGCACCGGCCTGCCGGCGGAGGTGCTGCCCGAGCAGCCCGCGCAGACCACCGTGCCGGGCCGGGACTTCGGTCGTCCCGGCAGCCTGCCGATTGGCCCGGGCCACGACAGGATGGCGGTGTACGCGATGCTGCACGGCGACGAGGACGAACGGGACAGCTGGTTGCGTGCCGGCGAGGCACTCTCCGCCGGTTGGCTGACCGCCACCCGCCTCGGCGTGTCAGTGGTGCCGCTCAGCGCGGTGGTGGAGGTGCCGGGCACCCGGCAGACCCTGCGGCAGCTGCTCTCCGGGATCGGCTTCCCGTACCTCGTGCTGCGGTTGGGCATCGCGGACCCGGCACACTCCGGCCCGCCGCACACGCCGCGGTTGAGCACCGCGCAGGTGGTCGACACCTCAGCCGTCGGCTGACGGGTCTGGCGACGAGCGGCACCGGCGCTACCATCCCCCGGTGACCAGCAGCGTGCCGTCGCCCCGTCCGGAACCATCCCCGGCACCGTCGCTCGGGCTGAGCCCGTTGTCGCGGGTCCGTCTCGACGAGTTGTTGCAGGAGATGCTGGTCCGGGTCGGTGAGGTGGTGACCAGCCGGGAGCGCCTGCGGGCCCTGCTCGACGCGGTGGTCGGTATCGGCACCAACCTGGATCTGCGCACCACCCTGCAACGCATCGTGCAGGCGGCCTGCGAGTTGGTCGGCGCCCGGTACGGCGCGCTCGGCGTGGTCGGCCCGGACCGGCTGTTGCACGACTTCATCGTCCACGGCATCACGCCCGAGCAGCACGAGCGGATCGGCGACCTGCCGCACGGGCGGGGCGTGCTCGGTCTGCTCATCGACGATCCCCGGCCGCTGCGGATGCCCGACATCACCCAGCACCCCCGCTCCTACGGGTTCCCGGCCAACCACCCGCCCATGCACAGCTTCCTGGGCGTGCCGGTCCTCATCCGCGACCAGATCTTCGGCAACCTCTACCTGGCGGAGAAGCAGGGCGGCGCGGAGTTCACCGAGGACGACGAGGAGATCGTCGTCGCGCTCGCCGCCGCCGCCGGCGTGGCCATCGAGAACGCCCGCCTGTACGCCCTGGCGCACCGGCGGGAACGCTGGCTCGCCGCCACCGCCGAGATCACCACGGTGCTGCTGGGCGAGGTACGCCGTACCGACGCGTTGGCGTTGGTCGCCCGCCGAGCCCGCGAGGTCTCCGAGGCCGAGCTGGCACTGGTGCTGCTCTACGACAGCGACACCGAGCAGTTCTCCGTTGAGGTGGTCGACGGCGCCGACGAGCAGGCCCTCGCGCTCATCGGCGCGGTCCTTCCCGCCGTCGACACCAGCTTCGGCGCGGCGGTCGCCGAGGGCCGGCACGACCAGGTGGACGACCTGGCGCACGCCGCGCCGTGGCCCGCGCTGCTGCACACCGGCCCGGCGATGATCTCACCACTCGCCACCGCCGAAACGCTGCACGGTGTGCTGATCGTGGCGCACCGGCCGGAGCGCGGCGGTGGCGCCAGCGAGGAGGACCTGACGCTGCTGGGCAGCTTCGCCGGGCAGGCCGCGCTGGCGATGGAACGGGCGCGCGGCCAGGAGGAACGGGAACTGCTGGTGGTCCTCGAGGACCGCGAGCGGATCGCCCGCGACCTGCACGACGTGGTGATCCAACGGCTCTTCGCCACCGGCCTTCAACTCCAGAGCGCCGCACCGATGGCCCGCCCAGAGGTGGCCAAGCGGATCAACGCAGCCGTCGACGACCTGGACGCCACCATCCGGGACATCCGCCGGACGATCTTCGAGCTGCGTACGCCGATGACCTCGGAGCTGCGCACCGAGATCCGTGCGGAGATCGAGGCGTCCGCCGAAGCGCTGGGCTTCAAGCCGCACCTGGAGCTGACCGGGCCGGTGGACAGCGCCGTGCCGGACGCCATCCGCCCGGACCTCACCGCAGTGCTGCGCGAGGCGCTGTCGAACGTGGTCCGCCACGCGCAGTGCACCCGCGTCGACGTCGTCGTACGCGTCGACGCCGGCCAGGTCACCGTGGTGGTCACCGACAACGGGGTGGGCTGCGACCCGGCAGCCGCCCGGGGCGGCCTGGTCAACCTGGGCGAACGCGCCAGCCGCCTCGACGGCACCTTCACGATCGCCCCGGGCGAGCCGCACGGCACCGAGGTGCGCTGGACCGTGCCGCTGCGCGACTGACCCCTGCGACCCTGGGTCAGGGCGTTTTGCCGAGCAGGCGCGTGGCCAGAACGGCGGCCTGCGTACGGCGCTCCAGGCCGAGCTTGGCCAGCACGCTGGAGACGTAGTTCTTCACCGTCTTCTCCGCCAGGAACATCCGCCCGGCGATCTCCCGGTTGGTCAGCCCCTCGGCCACGTACTCCAGGATCCGCCGCTCCTGCTCGGTGAGCGACCTCAGCTCGCGCGGCTGCTCGACGCCGTTGCGGATGCGCTCCAGCACCCGGGTGGTGATCGCCGGGTCGAGCAGCGACTGCCCGGCCGCGACGCGGCGCACCGCGTCGACCAGGTCGGTGCCACGGATCTGCTTGAGCACGTACCCGGCGGCACCCGCCATGATCGCCGCGAACAGCGCCTCGTCGTCCTCGTACGAGGTGAGGATCAGGCCCTTGATGGACGAGTCGACGGCGCGGACGTCACGGCACACGTCGATGCCGTTGCCGTCGGGCAGCCGCGCGTCGAGGATCGCCACGTCGGGCCGCAACGCCGGGATGCGGCGGGCCGCCTCCTGCGCCGAGCCGGACTCGCCGACCACCTCGATGTCGCCGCTGCTCTGCAACAGGTCGGCCAGGCCACGGCGGACGACCTCATGGTCGTCGAGGAGGAACACACGGATCATCCCTCGTTTCTACCCGCTACCCACGGCCCACCGCACGGGCCGAAAGTCCCGATCGGCAGGCGGCGCGCGGGCGCTCGGACCCGACTGGTCGGGACGTCCGGCCCTGCTCGGTGACCACCGGACGATGGACCGTGAAGGTACGCCGGCCACCGCGGCACCACCAGCCACCGGCCCAGCGGGAGAGGAGCACCGACATGGACATCGGCTACACCGCAGCCCAGTTGCGGACCGCCGCCGTGGACGCGGTCCGGGCACCGTCGTTGCACAACACCCAACCGTGGCGGCTTCGGCTGCGCGACGGCGGCATCGAGGTGCTGGCCGACCCGGCCCGCCGGCTGCCGGCGACCGACCCGAGCGGGTGGGGTGTCCGGATCGCCTGCGGCGCCGCGTTGTTCAATCTGCGGATCGCCCTGGCCGTGGCCGGCGTCCCGGCCCGGGTGCGGCTGCGCCCCGACCCGGCCGAGCCGGACCTGCTGGCCCGGCTGGTACCGGACCTTCCGCGCCGACCCACCCCCGCCGAGCAGAGCCTGTACGGGGCCATCCCGCGCCGGTTCAGCAACCGCCTGCCGTTCTGGCCGGACCCGGTGCCGGCCGACGCCCGGTGGCGCCTCGGCGAGGCGGCCCGTGCCGAGCAGTGCTGGTTGGAGCTGCTGATCGGGGTGAGCGCGGTCTCCGCGTTCGGGGAGATCGCGCGCAGCGCGCACCGGGTGCTGGAGCGCGACCCCGCGTACCGGGCCGAACGGGAAGGATGGCTGCGCCGGGAGTCGACCCCGGACGGTGTGCCCGGCTCGGCCGGAGGTCCGCAGGGCGAGCCGCAGGACGTCCTCCCGACGCGCAGCTACGGTGGGCGCGACCGCGCCCCCGGACGGGACTTCGAACCGGAACCCCTGGTGGGGGTGCTGGGCTCGATGGGCAACACCGCTGTGGACCAGGTGATCGCCGGGCAGGCCCTGCAACGCCTGCTGCTCACCGCCACGGACGCCGGACTCAGCGTGTCGATGCTCTCGCAGCCCATCGAGGTGCCCACGGCGCGGGAACAACTGCGGCTGTCCCTGGGCCGGTTCGGCACACCGCAGATGGCTTTGCGGATCGGGTACGGCCAGCCGGGTCGGCCGACCCCCCGACGTGGCGTCGACGAGGTGCTGGACCTGCCGGTGGTGTCCGCCTGACCCGCCGGAGCACGGTCAGGCGGCGAGCACGGCGGCCTCCACTGTCGGGTCCAGCCCGATCGAGCTGCGCCGCGGTCGCCCGGCGCGCGGCGGAACCGCGCCGACCTCGCGCAGCCAGCGCCAGGTGTCCCCGACGGTCTCGGCCACCGGTCGGCAGGTCAACCCGGCGGCTTGCGCCCGGGTCACGTCCTGCTCCAGCAATCCCCGGTACGGGTGCCCGCGCGGCAGCCAGATCGGCAGGTCGCTCCACGGCTGCACCCCGGCGGCGAGGATCGACGCCGGATCGGTCCACCGCAGGCGGGCGTCCGCACCGGTCGCGGTCACGCACGCGTCGAGCAGCTCGCCCATCGTGGTCTGCGCCGGAGGACCGACCGCGTTGAACGTGCCACCCACCCGCCGGGCGCCCGCGTCGAGCATCCACCCCGCCAGGTCGCGGACGTCGACGTACTGGACCGGCAGGTCGGCCGGCGCGGGGGCGAGCACGTCCCCGCCCCCCTCGACGCGCCGTAGCCACCAGGGCAGCCGACCGATGTCCTCGCCCGGGCCCAGGATCAGGCCGGCCCGCGCGACCAGCGTGCGCTGACCGAACACCTCCCGCACGGCGCGCTCGGCACCGGCCTTGAGCTGCGGATAGTCGCCGTCGACGGAGCCCGGGTCGGCGTCCACCACCGGGGAGTCCTCCTGCAACCCCGCCGCGGCATGGTCGGTGTAGACCGAGCCGCTGGACACGTACACGTAGTGGCCGACCGTGTCGACCAGGGCGCGGGCGGCGTCCCCGGCGGCCCGCGGCGCACCGTCCCAGGTGTCCACCGCGACGTCCCACTCGCCGCCGGTCAGCGCCGCCAGACCGTCCGGCGCGGTGCGGTCACCCCGCAACCGGTGTACGCCGGACGGCACCGTGCCGTGCAGCCCCCGGTTGAACACCGTCACCGACCAGCCACGGCGCACGGCCTCGGTGACAGTGGCCCCGCCCACGAAGCCCGTACCGCCCAGCACCAGCAGTCTCATGCGCTCCACCCTGCCGGCAACGGCCGGCGAAGGGCACCCCTGTTCACCGGCAGCGGATCTGCCCGTGGCAGAACCCGGGTCCGGTGCTCGGGAGACACCGCTCGGGTCGTTCACATCGGCCCTCGTCCACCATGCAGGAAAGCCGGCCAGGGCATGGTCAACGAAGCCACCGATTGCGAAACTGCTTCAATCTGCGTCAGCACGGGCAACCGAGGCGCACAACCCGGACGGAGTAGGGAATGCCCAGCACACCGCTGACCCTGCCGCAGCCATCCGCGCGGGCACCCGAGTTCGGCCGGGACGCGCTCATCGTCTGCGAGAACCTGGTGCGGATCTACCAGACCGGTTCGATCGAGGTGCAGGCACTGCAGGGCCTGGACCTGGCCGTGGAGAGCGGTGAGCTGGTCGCCGTCGTCGGTGCCTCCGGATCGGGCAAGTCGACACTGCTCTCCATCCTGGCCGGCATCGACGCCCCCACCGCCGGGCGGGTCCGGGTCGACCGGTGGAATCTGCTGACGATGTCCCGCGCGGACCGGGTCGACTACCGGCGGCACACCGTCGGGTTCGTACGGCAGCAGACGGCGAGCAACCTGATCCCCTACCTGACCGCACGGGAGATGGTGGACCTGCCGATGACGGCGGCCCGCACCGCGAAAAAGGAGCGCCGGGAGCGCGCGGCCGAACTGCTGGACAGCCTCGGTGTCGCCGACTGCGCCGATCGCCGCCCCGGGCAACTCTCCGGAGGGCAGCAGATGCGGGTCGCGATCGCGGTGGCGCTGGCCAACCAGCCGCGGGTCCTGCTCGCCGACGAGCCGACCGGCGAGTTGGACGCCGCCACGTCCGCGGAGGTCTTCGGCGTGCTGCGGGACGTCAACCGGCGCTACGGCGTCACCGTGGTCGTGGTGACCCACGATCCCGAGGTCAGCGGCCAGGTCGAACGGACCGTCGCGATCCGGGATGGGCGCACCAGCAGCGAGGTGCTGCGCCGCAGCACCACCGACGCGGAGGGCGACACGCAGATGATCGCCGAGGAGTACGCCGTGATGGACCGGGCCGGGCGGGTCCAGGTGCCCCGCGAGTTCCGCCAGGCGCTGGCGCTGACCCGACGGGTCCGGCTGGCCCTGGAACCCGACCACATCACGATCCGCCCCGACTCGGGCAGCGGCGAATGAGCAGCGAACCGCTGCTGAGCGTGCGCGGAGTACACCGGCGCTTCCGCACCGGGCCGACCGTCGTACACGCCCTGAACGGGGTGTCGTTCGACGTGGCCGCCGGTTCGATGGTGGCGCTGGTCGGCCGGTCCGGCTCGGGAAAGACCACCCTGCTCAACGTCATCGGCGGTCTGGACCGCCCGGACGCCGGCACCGTGCACGTCGACGGCACCGACGTCACCGCGCTCGACGAGGACGGCCTGTCCCGGCTGCGGCGCGAGAAGGTGTCGTACGTCTTCCAGAGCTTCGGGTTGATCCCGGTGCTGTCGGCCGCGGAGAACGTCGCGGCCCCGCTGCGGATGGCCCGCGTCGCCCCGACCGAGCGCGAGCGGCGGGTCGAGTTGCTGCTGGAGCTGATCGGCCTGGCCGACCACGCCCGGCAACGCCCGGCCGAGCTGTCCGGCGGCCAGCAGCAGCGGGTGGCGATCGCCCGCGCGCTGGCCGCCTCGCCCCAGCTTCTGCTCGCCGACGAGCCCACCGGGCAACTGGACGCCGAGACCGGCCTGTCGGTGATGGCCCTGCTGCGCGGGATAGTGGAATCCGAGGGCGTCACCGTACTGGTGTCGACGCACGACGCGGTGATGATGGCCCTGGCCGACCGGGTGATCCGGATCCACGACGGACACCTCGACGAACAGGCGGCCGGGCAGCCGTACGCTCCCGTGCCGGACGCCGGGTGACGCGACGATGAGGCTGGTCAGCCGGCGCGCCCGCGCGCAGTGGCCGTTGCTGGCAGCCCTGCTCGGGGTCGTCACGATCGGCGCGACACTGCTGGGCACCTGCACCCTGCTGACCACCCGCACCGCCGAGCGGGCGCTGGAGGTCGCCATGGCCCGCGCCGCCCCCGCCACCGTCGACGTGACCGTCTACACCGGCACCGTCGAGGGCCGGGACACGCCGTCCGTCGCCGCCGACACCCGCACCGTGGTGGCCTCCACGCTCGCACCGTTCCCGGTGACGACAACCGCGCGGGCGTCGACGGTGCTGCGGGCGCTGCCGCCCGCGCTCGCCAAGGGCACCACCGTCGGAGCCCAGGCGTACCTGTCAGGGCTGGACGACCTGCCGACCCGAGGCGAGCTGGTCACCGGGCGCTGGCCACAGCACCCCGGCGACGCGGTGCTGCTGGAGTCCACCGCACAACTGCTCGGCCTCACCCCCGGTCACCGGGTACGCCTCGGCGCCGAGCTGGCCCACGCGCCCGTCCCGGCCATCGACGTGGTCGTCGTCGGTGTGGTACGCCCGCTGCCCGGGCGCGGCTGGGACCGCGACCCGCTGGCCGCGGCCGGCTCCGCCACCGGCTACCGGGACGGCCGCTTCCAGCAGCCGGTCAACGCCTACGGCCCGTTCCTCGTCGACCTCGCCGACCTGGTCACCACCGGTGCCACAGTCGACCGGCTGGAGGTCACCGCCCATCCGGACCTGTCCCACAGCAACCGCCACGACCTGGAGACCGTGGCCGCGGCCGTCGGCGGTGCCGACCGCCGGCTGGCGGGCACCCTCGGCGACCGCGTCCGGCTCGCACGTGTCGCCTCCGAACTGCCGCTGACCCTGCGGGCCGCCGACGACCAACGGCACGTCACCGCCGCCGTCGTGCTCGCCATCGCCGTCCTCGGCGGTGTCCTGGCCGCGACGGCACTCGTCCTCGCCGGCCGACTCACCACGGGCATACGGGCCGACGAGACCGCACTGCGATCCGCCCTGGGCACCAGCCGTGGCCAACTCGCCGCCACCGCGACACTCGAGGCCGGGCTCGTCGCCGCCGTCGCCGCCGCGCTCGCGATACCGGCCTCGTCGGCCCTGCACGCCGGCCTGACCCACCTGCCACCGCTGGACGGCGCCGGCCTGACCGTCCGGCCGGCCATCGCCGGTGCCCAGGTCCTCGCGGTCGTCGGCGGCGCACTGGTGCTCGCCGCCGTCCTCATCGCCCTGGCGATCCGGCCCGTCCCGGCAGCCGGCGACCAGCGCACCCGCCGCGAACTGCTGGCCCGATCCGGCGCCGACCTGATGCTCGCGGTATTCGCCGCCGCCGGATGGTGGCAGCTGTACGCGCAGCCCACCGCCGCCAGCCCACGCGCCGACGTGGTCCGGGTTGTCGCGCCGGCGCTGCTGCTCACCGCAGGCGTCGCCCTGGCTCTCCGGGTGGTACTGCCCGCCCTTCGCGGCGCCGACCGGCTGGCGTACCGCGCCCGCGGGCTGGCGCTCCCGCTGGCGGTCTCCGAGGCCGCCCGCCGGCCACGAGCGGTCGCCGCCGGGCTGCTCGTCGGACTGGCCTGCGCGGCCGGAACCTTCGGCCTCGCCTTCGACGACACGTGGCACCAGTCGCAGCGCGACCAGGCCGCGCTCGCCGTCGGCACCGACCTGGCACTCACCCTCGGCACGGCGCCGGTGGCCGGAGACGGCGCGGTCGTCAGCGCGGCCACCGCGGGGGCCGTGAGTCCGGCCCTCGACCGGGGTACCGCCGTCGGTCAGTGGCTCGGCGGCGCCGGCGACGCGCCGCGCCTGGTCGCCGTCGACACCACCCGCGCCGACGCGCTGCTGCGCGGTCGGCTGGACAACGACCGCGGATGGGCGGACGTGGGCGCCACGCTGGCACCACGCACCCGGGTCACCGGCCTCGCCATTCCGGCTGGCGCCCCGCTCGTCCTGAGCGGGACCGCCGGCGACACCCCGCTCGCCGTGACGCCCCGGCTGATGCTGCAGGACGCCACCGGCCTCCGCACGTCCTGCACCGGTCCGGCCGTACCGCTCGACGGCCAGGAGTTCCGGCTGCCCGCCTGCGCGGCGGCTGACGGGCTGCGCCTCGTCGCGGTCGTCCTGCCGGTCACCGCCGACTCCGTCGGCGGACGCGTCACCGTAGCCGTCACACTCACCGTGCCGCCGGCCGAATCGGCGGAGAGGCCCACCGACGGATCGGATTGGACCGCCACGTCCGCGCCGCCGGTCCCGAGCAGGTTGAGCGACCCGACCGTCATGGTGTCCGCCACCCCGACGGGAACCACCCTGCGGATGGCCGCGACCGTCGATCTCGGCGGCGCCGAGGACGCCGCCCGGACCCTCGTCGCCACCGCCTTCCCGGACCCCGGCGCAGTGCCCGTCGCCGTCTCCGCCCGCTTTGCCAGCGAGGTCGGTGCCGAGAGCGGCAGTCAGCTCAGCGTCACGGTCGGCATCACGCCCGTCCCGGTCGTCGTCACCGAGGTCGTGCCGACCGTACCGTCCGCCCCCGGCGCCGTCGCCGTCCTGGCCGACCTGGACACGCTGTCCCGCGCCCGTGCCGTCACCGGCGACCTGACGTTCCCGGTCGACGCCTGGTGGGTCGGCCACCCAGCCGGCCCCGGTGCCGTCGAGCGGGCCACCGCCCTGCACCTGGGCACCGTCGCGACCCGCGAGGCGGAGACCGCCCGCCTCACCGGCGGCCCGCTGCACGCCGGGCTGCCGGCCGCGCTCCGCCTCATCGTCCCGGCCGCGGCCCTGCTGCTGCTCGCCGGCGTCGTCCTGCACGTCACCTGTGATCTCCAGGTCCGCGCCGTCGAGGTGACGCGGCTTCGTGGCCTGGGGATGTCGCGGCGCGGCATCCGGGCCGTGCTGCTCGGCCAGCACGCCGGCGTTCTGCTGCCCCTGCTCGCGGTGGGCGCGGCCGTCGGCGCGCTCGCCACCCGCGTCGTCGCTCCCCTGCTCGTACGCTCCGAGACCGGCGCCGCGCCCGTCCCGGCCACCCAGCCACACTGGCCGTGGCCGGCCGAGGCCGCACTGCTCGCCGTACTGCTGGCCGGATGCATGCTGGCGGTCGCCGTTGTGGTCACCGTCCAGGTCCGCCGGGCCGACGCCGCGCACCTGCGGGTGGCCCCGTGAACCGGTGGCTGACCCGCCGGTGGCCGGCGCTGCACTGGCCCAGCATCCGCGGCCGTGGCCGTACCGACGCCGGAGCGCTGCTGCTCACTGCCACCGTCATCGCGGCCGTCGCGCTGCTCGCCGGGGCCGCGCCGGCGCTGCTCCGCGCCGCCGCCGACAACGCCGTCCAGGACACGGTCCGCCGCGCCGGCAACGACTCGAACGTCCTCGTACACGCCAACTGGGAACGCGACGACGGGCCGACCGGCGGGCGGGTCCGGATGCCCAGCCTCGCCGAGGAACTCGACAACTTCCGAGCCCGGGCGACAAACGCGCTCGGGCCCGACCTGGACGCCGCGCTGCTTCCGCCCGTCGCCGCTGTCGACGGCCCGATCCTCAGCATCACCGGCGGCAACGTGCCGCGTACCTTCCAGTTCACCTACCTGGCCGGTGACCTCGGCGGCCCGGACGTGACCTGGGTGGCCGGCAGCCCGCCCGGCTCCGCCGTCTCCGACCAGTACGTCGAGACCCCCTACGACGGGCCGCCCTGGCCGGTGCAGGTCGGCCTCTCCGAGGCGGACGCCGCCGCACTCGACCTCGGCCCCGGTGCTCGAATCCCGGTCCGGGACGGCCAGGGTCGCGACAAGGACGTCCGGATCAGCGGGATCTACCGCCCCGCGGACAGCGCCGACCCAGCCTGGCGGCTCGCCCCGGCGCTACTGCGCCCCGTACCCGGCGCCGACGGCGTGGGGACCACCCGGTTCGCCGGGCTCCTGTCGCGTGAGTCGTTACCGGACGCCCGGCTCGCCGTCGACGAGGACCAACTGCGGCGCACCGTCCACTTCGCACCCGTTCCCGACGCGCTCACCTGGGACGCCACCGCGGCGCTCGCCAGCCAGGTGGTCAAGCTCAAGGCGACCTCCGGCTCATCAAGCGACCGCGAGCAATCCCTGAAGTGGGAATCGCAGCTCGACACCGCCCTGCGTGACGCCCGTGCGCGGAACAGTGCCGCTTCCACACAGGCCGCCGTCCTGCTCGCAGGGGTACTGACCGCCACGGTGCTGGTCCTGCTGCTCGCCGCCGACCTGCTGGTCCGCCGCCGTACCCCGGTGCTGAGCGCCGCCCGGCAGCGCGGGGCGGCGCTACCCGACCTCGGTGCGGAACTGATCATCGAGTCCACAGTGGTGTCCCTGTCGGCCGCCGCCGTCGGGCTCGCGCTCGCGCGCGCGGTCGCTCCGGGCGTCTCCTGGACCTGGTCCGTTCCTGTGGTCCTGGCCGGTGCCGTCGCCGGGCCGGCGTTCGGCACCCTCGCCGCCGCCCGCGCCAGCCGTGATCGGCGCCAACCCGCCAACCCGGCCGCTCGGCGCTGGCTCCGGGCCACCGGCCAGTTGCGCCGCGCCGCCGTGGAGGCCGCTGTCCTGATCGCCGCGGTCGCCGCCTTCGTCACACTGCATCAGCGCGGGCTCCTGCCCGTCGCCTCCGACGGCGACACCGGTGAGCTGACCGGCGACCTCATCCTGCCGATCAGCGCCCTCGCTCTGGGCGCGCTCGTCGGCGCGCTCGTCCTGCTCCGGCTCCTGCCCCTCGGGGCGCGGTTCGCGCTCCGACAGGCCCTGCGCTCGCGCCGGCCGCTGGCCGTGTTCAGTGCCGCCCAGGCGGCCACAACGGCCGGGCGTGCGCTGCCGCTGCTGGTTCTGGTCAGCACCACGGCGCTCGCGTCGTTCGCGCTCATCCTCGGTGCCACCGTCACCCGGGGCCTGACCGACGGCGCGTGGAGCACCGTCGGCGCCGACGCCCGCCTCGACGTGGGCGGCGACGCCGAGGCGGCCACGCCCGCACTCGCCGAGCGCATCGCCGCCGCACCCGGGGTGGAGCAGGTCGTCGTCGCGCAGGTGACCGACTCGGCACGCGTCTTCACCGAATCGACGCTGCTCACCCCACGCCTGGTCATCGTGGACACCGCAGCGTTCCGGCGTCTGCTGGCCACCACCCCGCTGCCCGACGCGCCGGCGCTGGCCCGGCTCACGGCACCCGGCCCTGGCCCCGGGGAGGTCCCAGCGCTGGTCCGCTCGACTGACGGCGATCTGCGGACCGGTACGCGGCTGCAGCTACCCCGGGACGACGCCCCGGCGATCCGTCTCGCCGCCGTCGGTACCGCTCCCGCCATCGCCGGCACCAACGACGTCGTCATCGTGGACGCCGCAGCCCTCGCCGACGCCGGGCTGCCCGCCGTTCCGAATACCGTCTGGGTGACCGGCCCCGGTGCGGGGCGGGCCGTGTCGAACACCGGGGTCGCCTCCGACGTCGTGCTGCGTGCGGACGTCCTGCGGGCGCAGCGGGTGGCGCCGCTGACGGCAGGGCTGGTACGGCTGGCGTGGACGGCCGCCGCGGTGCTGCTGGCGCTGGGACTGCTCGGCCTCACGCTCGCCGCCGCCGCCGGTGCGTCGGAGCGGTGGCAGACCCTGACCCGGCTGCGGACCCTCGGACTGCGGCCACGTGACGCCCGCTGGGTCGCCGCCGGAGAACTGCTGCCGCCGGTCGTGGTCACCGCGGTGTGCGGGCCGCTACTCGGGGCCCTGCTCGCACGCCTGACGCTCGGCCCGCTCGACCTGCGGCTGCTCACCGGTCAGGCCGTCGACCCGGCGGCGGTCCTGCCGTGGTGGCTGCTGGGCCTGGTCAGCGTGGCGCTGCTGGCGACGGCCGCCACTGTCGTACCTGTCGAGTCGGCGCTGCGGCGACGCGACCGGCTGAGTGAGGTGCTCCGCGCGGGTGAGTGACCGATGGTCTCCCCATGCCGGAAGCAGAAACGACGAGACCCGTCACCGGATATCCGGTGACGGGTCATCTGATCCGCTTGTATGGATGGTGGGCGATACTGGGTTTGAACCAGTGACCTCTTCCGTGTCAAGGAAGCGCGCTCCCACTGCGCCAATCGCCCGTGGCGGCCCCGTGGGGCGCATCGCGAGCGGACGACGGGATTCGAACCCGCGACCCTCACCTTGGCAAGGTGATGCGCTACCAGCTGCGCTACGTCCGCACGTCTCCGGCAAGCGCCGGCGACAGGTGAACTCTACCCGATGCCAAGATCGCTTGGCACGGCACCCTGGCCGGTCGCGGTTGCGCTGGTCTCGGCCGGGGTACTGAAGGGCTCGACAGCGCACCACACCCCCTTAAGGAGGCTGTCGTGGGTATCGGCACCAGCATCTTCCTGATCGCGCTCGGCGCGATCCTCACCTTCGCACTGGACGCGAGCGTCGGCGGCATCAACCTCGACGTTGTCGGCTGGATCCTGATGGGCGCCGGCGTGCTCGGCCTGATCATGACCACGCTGATCTGGGGTCGCCGCCGCCAGGTCGTCACCACCACCGAGCAGCCGGTGGAGTACCGCCAGGTCGAGGAGCGGCGGGACATCGCGCCGCCGCTGTGACCCGGCCAGCTCCACCGCTGGCGGAGCCGCCAGATCACGGAGTTTTCGGCCGGCCGCCCCGTTGAAGGCGGCCGGCCTGTCGCACCGGCGACCCCGCGCCGCAGCAGACGTCGGGTAGGTGCCCCGGCCGGTGAGTGGACCGCCATGCTCCATTGGTGCCGGCGGCGGAATCAGAAGTCGATGACCAACCGGCCGCGCACCCCTCCGGCTTCCAGGAGCTGATGCGCGCGGGCCGCCTCCTGCGGCGGAAACCGGCCAGCGACCCGCAGGGTCAACGCGCCCTCCTCGGCGAGTCGCCGAAGCAGGTCGAGCTTGTCGCGGCGCCCGTCGTACTCATGCACGTACGCGGACACCATGGCGATCCTCCGCAGGTCGGCCTGCGCCCGCAGCACCGGATCGGGCCCGCCGCGCAGCAGCGCCACGACACCGCCCTCGCGCACCGCAGGCAGCAACGCACCACCGAGCAACGCGGCGTCGACAGCGGCGTCCACCCCGTCCGGCGCATGCTCCCGGAAGCGGTCGGCGACACCCGGACCTCGGGTCACCGTCACGTCGGCGCCGAGCGCGGCGACCAGTTCGACGTCACCCGGCGCCGCGTCGGCCAACACCCGGTGACCGGCGGCCTTGGCGAGCTGTACCGCGTACCCGCCGACGGCACCGGCCGCGCCGGTCACCGCGAGGGTGCTGCCGGGCGGCAGCCGCAACTGGTCCAGGGCGTGCAGGGCGGTCAACCCGTTCAACGGCAGAGTGGCCGCCTCGGCGGGTGACGCGCCCGCCGGAGCAGGCACCACCCAGGCCTCCGGGAGCACCACCCATTCGGCGTACCCGCCGCCGGCCGCCCGGGTCGGGTTGACCATTGCCATCACCGGGTCACCGGGGGCGAGTGCGCCACTGGTGCCGGAGCCCACCTCGTCGATGGTGCCGGCGATGTCCTGGCCGGGCAGCAGCGGGTCGTCGCCGCGCAGTCGCACCGGCGTCATACCGGCCCGGATCAGCGTGTCCGCGGGGTTGACCGCTGCGGCGCGTACCCGGATGCGGACCTCGCCCGGGCCGGCGTGCGGCGTCGGAAGGTCGACCACCCGCAGTACCTCGGGCCCGCCGTAGCGCAGCAGTCCGACCGCTCTCATGCTCGACTCCTCATTCGGGTGACCGTCCGACCACCGGGTCCGGCGGTTCAGTCCAGGCAGGTGAGCGCGACCTCGGCGTAACGCGTCAGCGCCGCCCGGTCCGGGTTGATGGCACCCATCACCCGCAGGCCCTGAAGGCTGGTGACCAGGAAGCCGGCCAGGTCGGTAGCGCTGCGATCGGTGGTGATCTGACCCCGCAACTGCGCCTCGGCGAGCAGGTCGTAGAGCGCCAACTCCAGGGACTGGGTGGTTGAGCGAAGCCGCTCGGCGACCCGCACATCCTGGTGCGCCCGTTCCATCGACGCTCCGACGATGAGGCAGGAGAGGTGCCGGCCGTCGCCGGTGATGTCGTCCACCGTGCCGATGAACACCTCACGGATGACCGCCCGCGCGTCGTTGCCCGAGCGCAGCAGATCGACCATCGGTGTGGCGTAGCGCTGCCGGTACAGGTCGAGCACCGCCAGGTAGAGGCCGTCCTTGCTGCCGAACGCCGCGTAGATCGAGCCGCTGCCCAGGCCGGTCGCCTCGGAGAGGTCCCGCATGGAGGTGCCCTCGTAGCCCTTGCTCCGGAACACGTCCATGGCAGCGTCGACCGCGGCGTCGAGGTCGAACTCACGGGTGCGGGCCATGGCTGAACGCTACCCGCTATCTGGAACGATCGACAAAGTACCGCCGGTCACAGCCGCCGATCCGAGCCGTTTCCGCTGGCCGAGAGGTGTGCAGTCCTCGCGTTACGATCCAGATCATGGAGTCTCTCGACACGGTGCTGGCCGCGCACCGGGCGTACCTGCTCGGCTGGAACATCGGTGTCGCCGGGGGGCCGGACCTCCCGACCTACCGCAGTGACGTGCCGCACGCACCCCTCAACGGAGTGCTGCGAGTGCTCGGGCGCACACCGCAGGACGCGCTCACCGAGGCCCGGAAGCGCCTGCACGGCGTACCCCGGATCTGGTGGGTTGGCCCGGACAGCGACGCCGGCACCGCGGACGGCCTGGTCTCCCTCGGCGCGGTGCAGGTCGCCCGCATGCCGATCATGACGGTGGGGATCGGGGCGGTGGCCGAGGTGCCGCCTCCCGCCGGCGTGCAGATCGCCGAGACCACCGACCTCGCCACGTTCGTCCCCGCCTATGCCCGGGTGTCCGGAATCCCGGCGGACGGTGTGGCGGCGACGATCGAACGGGAGAAGGCGTTCACCGGCGACGGCACCGTGCTCCGATTGGCCGGCCGCCTCGATGACGGCCGGATCGTCGCGACGGCCGTCGCCTGGATCAGCCACGGTCTGGTCACCCTCTACTTCATCGGCACCCAGCCGGAGCAGCGCCGCAGGGGTATCGGCGCGGCCATGACCAGGGCCGCCATCGAGCTGGCTGGCGAGCGGGGCGCGCGCACCGCGGCCCTCACCTCGTCGGCCGTCGGCGAGTCGGTCTACCGCGGCCTCGGCTTCCGGCCGGTGGGCGAGTTCCGCCTGTTGACCTTCTGAAAGCGAGCGCCCGACCCGGCGAGCCCGAGTGGATCACGGGGTGGCCGCCCGCCGGAAACCATTGACTACGGGGTTCAGACAGCGTTGTCTTTTACTGGCGCCTGGGGAGGTACGACAGTGATCGACGATGTGTCCCTCGTGTTCTGCGTGACCGCCGACGTGTCGGTGCGCGAGCGGATGGTGCGGCGCCTGGACGGACTCGGCACCCTGGTGATCTGCACCGACCTCGCGGAGTTGCAGGCGATGATCGGCGGGCCGGTCATCAGCGGGCCGGCCCGGCTCCCCACCCCCACCACCGCGTCCGCCCCCGCTCCGGCCGTAGTCGCAGCCGCTCCAGCCGCGGCCGTGGCCGGCCAGATCAACCTCGGCGACCTCACCATCGACCCGCTCGACCATCGGGTGACGTGGCGCGGAGAACCGCTGGCCCTGACCCGACTCGAGCGCAACCTGCTGACCCAACTCGCCACCGCACCGGTCGGAGTCTGGACGTACCAGAGGCTCTTCGAATCGGTCTGGGGCTGCGCGTTCCTCGGCGACACGTCGGTCCTGCACTCAGCCGTGAAGCGATTACGTCGCAAACTGCACGCCGTCGACGATGCCCTGCGCGTGCACACCGTCCGGGGCATCGGGTACCGGCTCAGCGTCGACTGATGACGTGGCGCCACAAGCGAAACGGCTCGTCACCGGGTCTTCCGGTAACGAGCCGTTCTCCTCTGGTGGGCGATACTGGGTTTGAACCAGTGACCTCTTCCGTGTCAAGGAAGCGCGCTCCCACTGCGCCAATCGCCCGTGCTTGTTGCCGAGGTGGGGACGGGATTTGAACCCGCGTACACGGCTTTGCAGGCCGTTGCCTCGCCTCTCGGCCACCCCACCGAGGTTGCCCCCGTCATACGTGGCGGCAGCTCCGAGCGGACGACGGGATTCGAACCCGCGACCCTCACCTTGGCAAGGTGATGCGCTACCAGCTGCGCTACGTCCGCACGCCCCCGGACGTTCCCGGGTGACGGATGAGAACTTTAGCCGAGTGGGTGTTTGACTGCCAACTCGGGGTCGCCTCGGCGCGTCCCGGGTGGCCGGGGCTGGAGCGGAGTCACCCTCGGCGGGCTTCCTAGGGGGCTGACCCGGTGTCTGGATCCAGCACGGACCGTCACACTCCGACATTCCTCGGCAATGATCGTCATCATCGCGTCGCATGCCCGACGATCGACGTCTCCGTGACTCGACACTGGCCAGCGGACCTCGGTGAACACTCTCCGTGGAACGACCGACGACACCCGAAAGAAGTGTCCGGCTTCCGACTGTCACCGCGTCGATCGACGCGTGGTGGTAACTGTTCGTGTTCAGTCGGATGGGCTACGGTAACGGTCGTGACGAGACGTGCGGCCGAGATCCGCCTGGATGCCCTGCTGCGCACCGCCTGCGACGTGATCGTGGAGCGCGGTCTGGCCAACACCCGGACGGCGGACGTGGCGAATGCCGCGGGCGTGAGTCAGGCGTTGGTCTTCTACCACTTTGCCACCAAGGAACGGCTGCTCGCGCAGGCCTTCGCGTACGCGGTCGAGCAGGATCTGGCCCGGCTCGACGCGGTGACCCGCTCCTCGGCCGCACCGCTGACCAAGCTCCGCCGGATCCTCAAGCTCTACACCCCGGCCGGGCGGGCGACCTCCTGGTCGATGTGGATCGACGGCTGGTCCGAGTCGCTGCGTACCCCGGAGTTGGAGAAGGTCTCCCGGCGACTCGACCTGCGCTGGCGGCAGGACCTGGCCGCGGTGATCACCGCCGGGGTGGCCGACGGCACCTTCCAGTGCGCCGACCCCGACGGGGCCGCCTGGCGGATCAGCGCGGTGATGGACGGCCTCGCCGTCCAACTCGCCGTGCACGACCGGGTGATCTCCCGCCGCCAGTTCGGCGAGTGGGTCCGGCTGGTCACCTCCCGAGAGCTCGGCCTGGACCCGGCCGACCTGGACTGAGCTGGGTAGCCAGCACCGATCCCCCACACCGGGCCGGGCAAAACGGGCTCAGTCCGCCCCGTCGACCGGAACAATCGGCAGCATGGATCTCCTGGAGGCGTACCGCCGGAGCCTGGCCGAATTCATCGACCGGGTGGATCAGATCGAGCCCGGCCAGTGGTCCGACCCGACACCCTGCTCGGACTGGGACGTCCGCACGCTCGTCAACCACGTGGTGACCGAGGACCGGTGGAGCGTTCCACTGCTCGCCGGCCGGACCATCGCCGAGGTCGGCGACCGGCTCGACGGTGACCAACTCGGCGCCGACCCGATCGCGACGGCCCGGGAGGCCGCCGCGCAGGCCGAGGTCGCCGCCGCCCACCCCGGCACCATCGATCGCACCGTGCACCTCTCCAGCGGCGACACCCCGGCCGTGGAGTACCTCCAGCAACTCCTCGCCGAGCACCTCGTGCACGGCTGGGACGTGGCGGTGGCGATCGGCGCGCAGCCACGGCTCGACCCGGACGCGGTGCACGCCGCCGCGCAGTGGTTCGCCGGCCAGATCGACAGCTACCGGCGCAACAACCTGGTCCACACCGGCGTGCAGGTGCCCGACGACGCCGACGAGCAGGACCACCTGCTGGCCGCGTTCGGCCGCGACCCCGACTGGGCGCCGAGCGACTGAGCAAATCTCGATCTGTTCGTGCGACAGCGGCTCGGGACCTTGCCGTGACCTCGGGAGACTGATATCCACAGATGCGCATGCGTCACCGCGCATCTGTGGTCGGCGACTGGCCGGCCATCTCGCTCCCACGAGGAGGTCCCGTGCCACAACCGGACTGGTCACCCCCGATGAGCCGGCGTCGACGCCGGCTCATCGCCATCCTGGCGACGACGGCGACGGTCGCCGCGCTGCTCCCCACCGGCGTGAGTACCGCGGCCCCCACCGGCGGCGCGGCGTCCGCCGAGCGCCGGTCCGGGCCGTTCGCCGAGGGACACGCGCCCGCCGACGCCGACAACCGCACCGGTACGGCGGCACCCGACGCCCGTCAACGCGGCCTGGCCCGCGCCGTCGACCCCGACGTCCGGTGGAACCGGCTCGGCACCCCGCAGGCACTCGGCCCCGGCCGCACCCCGCTGGCCAGCGGGCTGCCCTCCGACCCGGAGGCCGCCGCCCGCGCCTACCTGGCCGCCAACCACGACCTGTTCGGCATGGACGCCGCCACTGTGGCCAGCATGGAACGGGTGCTGGTCCGACCGATCGGCAGCGGCACCGTGGTCACCCTCCGGCAACGCTTCGGTGACCTGCCCGCCGGGCCGGACGGCCTCGTCACCCTCGCGGTCGCCGACGGCGCGGTGCTCTCGGTCAGCTCCTCGCTGGCCCGCAACACCGGCACGCCAGCACCGGCCACCCGCACCGCCGAGCAGGCGTACGCCGCCGCGCTCGCCGACGCCAAGCTGACCCCCGACGCGGTGGCCAGCCACACCATCCGGTCGGTGGCCGTACCCACCCCGCTGGACGGGCCACGGGCCGCCTACGAGGTGACCATGATCGGCGCGGACACCGAGCACCCGGCCGCGTTCACCAGCTACGTGGACGGCAGCACCGGGCAGGTGCTGGTCCGCGAGGACCTCGTCGACTTCGACTCCGACAACCCGAGCTGGGCGGTCTTCCCCGCCACCCCGCCTCGCGACCTCGGCCCCGGGCAGGACCCCCGGGTGCGCTGGTGCGGCGACCCGGCCCCCGGCTGCCAGGCCGCCTTCCGGGACCCGGCCACCGGCCAACCGTGGGACGTCGACGCGGCCACCGGCACGCCGACCTTCACCTCGCGCGGCAACTCGGCCAACACGGTGTTGTCCTGGGGTGCGAACACCCCGGTCGTACCGGCCCCCACCAGCCCGGAACGCCGCTACGAGTACCCCTTCACCGATCAGTGGCACCAGGCCCGGTGCAACCCGGCGGTGTTCACCTCCGCACAGCGCAACGACGCGGACGCGTCGATCGCCAACCTCTTCGCCATGCACAACCGGATGCACGACTGGTCGTACCAGCTGGGCTTCACCGAGTCGGCGTGGAACCTCCAGGCGGTCAACCTCACCCCGTCCGGCCTGGGCGGTGACGCCGAGCAGGGCCGCGCCCAGCAGGGCGCGCTGAGCGGTAACCGGAACAACGCCAACCAGGGCACCCCGCGCGACGGGCTGCCGCCGACCACCAACATGTACCTCTGGCAGCCACAGGCCGGCGGGCCGTACCCGCCGTGCGTGGACGGCGACTACGACATGACGGTGATCGGTCACGAGTACACCCACGCGATCACCAACCGGATGATCGCCGGCCCGGACAGCGGGATCAGCGGCCACCAGGGCGGGTCGATGGGTGAGTCCTGGGGCGACCTGCTCGCCGCCGAGTACCTCTTCCAGCACGGGCTGCGCGCGCCCGGCGAGACGCCCTTCATCACCGGCGGCTACGTCACGGGCAACCTGGTCAGCGGCATCCGCAACTACGACCTGAGCCGCAGCCCGCTCAACTACTCCGACATCGGCTACAACACCGCCGGCCCGGCCGTGCACGCCGACGGGGAGATCTGGGGCGCCACCAACTTCCGGGTCCGCTCCGCCCTGGCGAAGCGGTACGGCCTCGGCACCCCGCAACGGCAGCTCGACTGCGCGCTGGGCAAGGTCGCGGCAGATCAGTGCCCGGGTAACCGGCGCTGGTCACAGCTGGTCTTCGACTCGTTCCTGCTCCAGGCCGCCAGCCAGGTCAGCATGCTCGACATGCGCGACAACATGCTCACCGCCGACCTGCTCCGCTTCGGCGGCGCGAACCAGGACCTGATCTGGGCCGAGTTCGCGCGCTCCGGGATGGGCCGGGACGCTGCCACCAACGGTGCCGGCGACACCGACCCGACGCCGAGTTTCGCCTCGCCGGGCGGTGGCAACGCGACGCTCACCCTGCGTCCGCGCGGGGACAGCGCCGAGGCGCCGATCCGGGTGTACGTGGGGGCGTACGAGGCGCGGGCCGTGCCGGTGGCGGACACCGACCCGGCGACGCCGATCCCGGACACCGTGGAGATGGTGGCCGGCACGTACGACCTGCTCGCCGTGGCCCCCGGGTTCGGGCACCAGCGGCTCAGCGTGGTCGCCAAGGCCGGTCAGGACGGGTACATCGACCTGCGGATGAGCCGCAACCTCGCCTCCACGGCGTCCGGCGCCACGGTCACCGGCGACGGGGTCAACCTGGACCGGGTCGTCGACGACACCGAGGCGACGAACTGGGCCTCCCTGGACGGTGTCGCCGGCCGGCAGCTCACCGTGGCGCTGCCGGGCGACGCCCCGCAGACGGTCAAGCGGGTGAACGTCAGCACGATGCTGCGCCCGGCCATCACCGGCGACGCCGACACCGGCGCCCAGAACGCGCTCACCGCCCTGCGCTCGTTCGCGGTGTCCGCGTGCAACGCGACGACCACCGACTGCGCGGATCCGACGCGTTGGCAGCGCATCTACACCAGCGCGGGGGACGCGTTCCCCGGCGGGGCGTACCGGGCGTACAGCCGCGACATCAACCTCCGGACGTTCGCGGTACCCACCACCCTCGCCACCCACCTGCGCCTCGAGGTGCTGGCGAGCCAGTGCACCGGTGGCCCGCACTACGCGGGCGAGCAGGACGACGACCCGGCCACGACGACGGACTGCGCGACCGCCAGCCCGGCCCGCAGCCAGGTCAGGATCGCCGAGTTCCAGGCGTTCTCGAAGTGACACAGTGGGGCCGGCGGATGTCCGCCGGCCCCACGGTCCTCGATCAGCGGTACGCCAGGGGTCGGCGACCGCCGGACCGGTCCCAGCGCGGGCCCTCGATCAACGGTGCGCTCGACGCCAGGGGTCGGCGACGGCTGGGCGCTCCCAGCGCCGGTCCACCGGGGGACCCTCGCCCCCGTCGGCGCCCCCGTCGGCGTCCCCGGCCGCGGCCCGGGTCAGGTGCCGCAGCCTCAGCAGCAGCCCCACCCCGAGGAAGAGCAGCAGCCCGCCGAGCAGGAAGGCGACCTGCACCACGCCGAACGCGCCGGACTGCGAGACCGGGCGGTTGGCCGCCGGTGGCACGGCCTCGGCCGGGTACTCCGCGACCGGCTCCTCCGTCGCCGTACTCTCGCCGTCGGCCGGCGCGCTCGCGGATTCGGTGGGCTCCGGCGGGGTCGCCGTCGGCTTCGGCGTACTGGTCGGAGCGCCGCCCACCCCCACCACCGAGCGGGTGGCGGTCTGCCGGGCCAGCAGGCGCAGGTTGGCGTCGTACGCCTCGGCCGCGAGGGTGACCCGCCCCTGGGTGACGTCCTCGGCGAAGGCCACCCGGTAGCGGGCCGTGACAGTGCGGCCCGGGCAAAGCGTGCCCGGGTCGAGCTGCCGGTCGGTCAACCGGGCCACGTCGCCCTCGGTGCGGATCTCCAGCGGAAAGTCGCCGTTCTCCTCCACCCGGTCCATCTTCACCTGGTCGAGCCGGAGGCCCCCCTGCACGCTGAGCACCATCGACCAGCGCACCTTCGCGCACCTGGCGCGCCGATCCGTCTGGGAGACCACCGCGGAGATCGTCCGCACCTGCTCGCCCGCCGTGAACCGTCCCGGCAGGCCGCTCATCTCGGTGGTGAAGGCCGCCTGTGCCGGGGCGGCCACCGCCAGCTCCACCCCGCTCAGACAGGCCAGCACCACCCCTGCCCTCAGCGCATACCGCCACACCGTCACCACCGCCGTCCTCCGTTCGGTTGCCTCCACCCCGCAACGCTAGAAGCGGGGCACCGCGCCGACCAGACGGGTGTGTTCGCACCGGACGGCAAGGACGGGGTGGGTTTTCACCGACCGTGGTGAACCGGTCACCACTCCCCCGCGACACGCCGGCAGCCGGGCCGCTGGGAGAATCACTCCGTGTCCGAGCTCTCCAGCACGTTCGTCCGGCTGCACGCCCGGCTGGCCCCGGTCCCCTTCGTTCCCGAGGTGCGGCTGCACCAGGCGGACGAGCCGATCGGCCTGTGGGAGCTGACCGAGGGCGAGTTCTCCAGCGACCGGCCGCCGCCGTTCTGGGCGTTCGCCTGGGCCGGTGGGCAGGCCCTCGCCCGCCACGTCACCGACCACCCGGAGCTGGTCGCCGGCCGGCGGGTGCTCGACCTCGCCTCCGGCTCCGGCCTGGTGGCCATCGCCGCCGCCCGCGCCGGCGCGGCGTCCGTGCGGGCCGTCGAGGTGGACGAGCTGGCGGTGGCGGCGGTCGCCCTCAACGCCGAGGCCAACGGGGTACGCGTCGACGCCGAGTTCGGCGACATCCTCGACGGTGACGCCGGGGACGCCGAGGTGGTGCTCGCCGGAGACGTCTTCTACAGCGAGGCGATGGCCCGCCGGGTGCTGCGGTTCCTGTTGCGCGCCGCCCGGGCCGGCGCGCCGGCGCTGGTCGGTGACCCCGGCCGGGCGTTCCTGCCCCGGGACCGCTTCGACGAGGTGGCCGGGTACGACGTGCCGGTGCCGGAGGCGCTGGAGAGTGTGCGGGTGAAGCGCACCACCGTCTGGCGGCTGCGGGCCGGGCTGCCGGGGGCCTCCGGCTAGCGTGTCCGGGTGCTGTTCCGCAGCTGGGCGCAGGTGGCCGACCCCGCATGGCCGGACGTGGCCCGGGTGCCGGACCACGTCGGCGGCACCCACCTGGTCGTGACCCGGAACGCGCTGGTCCGCCAGGTCCTCGCCGACCCGGTCACCTACCAGCCGGACAACGCGCTGGACGCGGTGACACCGATGCCGGTGACCGCGCTGCGGGTGCTCGCCGGGCACCGGTTCCGGCTGCCGCCGACCCTGGCGAACAACTCGGGCGTCAGCCATCCGCAGATCCGGGCGATCGTCGCGGAGGCGTTGCACCCCGCCCGGGTGGCCGCACAGCGGCAGTGGCTCACCGCGCTGGTCCGGGACCGGGTCGCCCGGATCGGCGCCGTGCTCGACGCCGGTACGCCGGTCGACCTGTACGCGGACCTCGCCGCCGACCTGCCGCTGCTGGTGCTGGCCCGGCTGGTCGAGTTGCCGGACGCGCCGGTCGGCGCGGTCAAGGAGTTCGCCCGCGCCGCGTTGGAGTTGTTCTGGGCGCCATTGGACGCCGACCGGCAGGTGGCGCTCGCCGCCGAGGTGGGCCGGTTCCACCGGGTACTGCGTGACTTCGCGGCCGTCGGTGGCGGTCTGGCCGCCGAGCTGCGCGCGGCCGGGCACCCGCCGGACGTGGTGGTCGGCGCGCTCTTCTTCCTGTTGGTCGCCGGGCAGGAGACCACCTCGCAGTTCCTCACCCTGCTACTGCACCGGCTGGCCAACGAGCCCGTGGTCCGGGCCGGCCTGCGCACCGGCGAGGTCGCGGTGGCCGACGTGGTGGAGGAGGGGTTGCGGCTGGAACCACCGATCGTGACCTGGCGGCGGGTGGCGACGACGGAGAGCACGCTGGGCGGCACGCAGGTCCCGGCGGGCAGCAGCCTGGTGCTGTGGCTGGGCCGCGCCGGTCGGGACCCGGCGGTCGTGGAGTCGCCCGACGAGTTCCGTCCGGGCCAGCGTGGATCACGCCGACACCTGGCGTTCGGGGCGGGCGCGCACCGGTGCGTCGGGGACGTGCTGGCCCGGATGGAGGCGGCCGTGGTGGTGGCCGAGGCCGCGCCGCTGCTGGACGGGGTGACGGTGCTCCGTCCGCCCTGGTGCCCGGACAATCTCACCTTCCGGATGCCGGACGCGTTCGTGGTCCGCCGCTCGCCGGGGTCGCCGGGCTGACCGGATCCTGATCCGCTCGGTATGTTTCCGGGCGTGTCAGCCATCACCACCCGTCGGATCCCTGTCGTCGTAACGCTTCTGGCCCTGCTGGCGTTGACTGCCTGCACAGTCGGTCCCAGCCACCCGGCGCACGCTCGGCAGATCACCGCGGCCCAGCCGACTCCGTCCGCACCGGCGCCGACCCCCTCGGCCTCGCCGTCCCCGACCGCGAAACCCGCGTTCAAGAGCCTGGCCTGGTACGTGTCCCAGGTGCCGACGTTTCCCGAGGCCCCGCAACCGCAACCGGTGGCGTTACCCACGACCGGTTCGGCGGCGTTCTGGCACCGCCTGCCGACCGACCAGAAGGTCGCCTTCATCACCATCGACGACGGTGGGTTGGCCCGCCCGCCGGGAGTGATCGACTTCATCTGGGAGGCGCGCATCCCGGTGACGATGTTCCTCAACTCGCCGGCGGCGGCGGAGCACACCGACTACTTCCGGCAGATCGAGGCGGTGGGCGGGGTCGTGGAGAACCACACCATCACGCACAACTCGCTGGCCGGCCGGTCGTACGACTACCAGAAGCAGGAGATCTGCGGTGCCGCCGACAGGCTGGAGGAGCTGTTCGGCAAGCGGCCCACCCTGTTCCGGCCACCGTTCGGTGAGCATGACAGCACCACGCTGAAGGCCGCGCACGACTGCGGCGCGAAGGCGGTCTTCCACTGGACCGAGACCGTCCACGAGGGGAAGGTGCGCTACCAGACCCCGGAGAAGGTGGTCCAACCCGGCGACGTGCTGCTGATGCACTTCCGACCGGCGCTGATGGACGACCTGCTCGCGGCGTTGAAGGCGATCCACCGGGCGGGGCTCACCCCGGCGCTGCTGGAGCAGTACGTACAGTGAGCAGCCCGTAACCGGCCTGACGAAAGTCAGGGGTGGGTGGTGCCGTTCGGGCGCGGCGAAGCGGCGGGCCGCTCGCCTAGCGTCAGCGCATGATCACATTACGTGGGTTGACGAAACGGTTCGGGTCGACCGTCGCGGTCGACGCGTTGACCGTCGACATCGCGCCCGGCCGGGTCACCGGCTTCCTCGGCCCCAACGGCGCCGGCAAGTCCACCACCATGCGGATGATCCTCGGGCTGGACCGTCCCACCGCCGGGCAGGCCCTGGTGGGCGGGCGCGCGTACCGGGAGTTGCGCCGGCCGCTGCACGAGGTGGGCGCGCTGCTCGACGCCCGGGCCATCCACCCGGCCCGGTCCGGCCGGGCACACCTGCGAGCCATGGCGCACAGCAACGGCATCCCGACCCGCCGGGTCGACGAGGTGTTGGACACCGTCGGGCTCGACGGACGGGCCGCCGCCAAGCCGGGGCGGACGCTCTCGCTCGGCATGGGCCAACGGCTCGGCATCGCCGGCGCGCTGCTCGGCGACCCGCCGGTGCTGATGTTCGACGAGCCGGTGAACGGCCTCGACCCGGACGGGGTGCGCTGGGTGCGGCAGCTAATGCGCTCGCTGGCCGACGAGGGGCGGACGATCTTCGTCTCCAGCCACCTGATGAGCGAGATGCAGCTCACCGCCGACCAGCTCGTGGTGATCGGCCGGGGCCGACTGCTCGCCGACGAGCCGATCGGCGAGGTGATCGCCCGCAGCACCGTCGCGGTCCGGGTCCGCAGCCCGCACCCGGACGGGCTGGCCGCGCTCGCCGCGCGCCTCACCGCCGCCGGGGCGAGCGTCGAGGCGGCCGACCGGAACGAGCTGACCGTCACCGGCGCCACCGCCGACCAGGTCGGCGACCTGGCCCACGAACTGGGGGTACGACTGCACGAGCTGAGCGCGCACGCCGCGTCGCTGGAGCAGGCGTTCATGGAGCTGACCGCCGACAGCGTCGAGTACGCCGGTGGCCCGACCGGAGGTGGGGCGCGATGAGCACCAGCACCAGCACCCGTCACGGCGCCGTGGCCGCCGAGTGGACCAAGCTCTCCTCGGTGCGGAGCACCTGGTGGACGGCGCTGGCCGGGCTGCTGGTGATGGCCGCGAGCGCCGGCCAGCTGGCCATCTACGCGGCGAACGACAACACCAACGACGACCCGACCGACGACCGGGGGATCGTCACCGTCGGCAGCGTGCTGATCGACTCGGTGGAGCTGACCCAGTACGTGGTGCTGGCGCTGGGCCTGCTCGCGATCACCGCCGAGTTCACCAGTGGCACCATCCGCACGACGTTGCAGTGCACCCCGTCCCGTGGTCGCGTACTGCTGGCCAAGGCCGCGGTCGCCGGGGCGGTCACCTTCGCGCTCGGGCTGCTGCTCGGCGGCGTCGGCGCCCTGATCGCCCGGCCGGTACTCGGCGAGTGGGGCAGCGCCCCGGCCGCCGACACGATCGGCGACATCGTGGCGGTGGCGACCTACCTGGCGCTGATCGGTGTGCTCGCCCTGGGCCTCGGCGCCGCGTTGCGCAGTGCGGTGCTCACGCTCACCGTCCTCCTCGCCACCCTCATGATCGTGCCGCTGTCGCTTCAGGAGCCGGACATCGACGTGCTGAACCGGATCGCCGACGTGTTCCCCGGCGTGGCCGGCGGACACTTCCTGGCCGGCGACACCGAGCCGTACCCGCGCCTGGTCGGGCTGCTCCTGCTCGCCGGGTGGGCCGCCGCCGCGCTGCTGCTGGGCCGGGCCGCACTGCGCCGTCGCGACGCGTAAGGGATGTCGGTTGAGCGGGGGTTCCCCGACCCCCGCTCAGCCGTCGACCAACCCCGCCTCGTACGCCAGGATCGCCGCCTGCACCCGGTTGCGTACGTCCAGCCGGGTGAAGATGCTGGTCAGGTAGCTCTTCACGGTGCCCTCCACGAGGTGCAGCCGGCGGGCGATCTCGGCGTTGGAGAGGCCCGCCCCGACCAGGGCCAGCACCTCCCGTTCCCGCTCGGTCAGCCCGGCCGCACGCTCCCGGGCGGCGGGTCGGCGGGCCAGCCGGTCGGCCCCCAGCTCGATCACCCGGCGGGCCACCCTCGGCGACAGGTACGCCCCACCGTCGGCGACGGCGTGCACACCGGCGATCAGCTCACGCGGGTCGCCGGCCTTGAGCAGGAACCCGCTGGCACCGTGCCCGAGCGCCCGGGCCACGTGGTCGTCCTCGCCGAACGTGGTCAGCATGATCGTCGCGGTGTCCGGCACGATCCGGCGGATCTCGGCGGCGGCGGCCAGCCCGTCCAGCCGCGGCATCCGGATGTCCAGCAGCGCGACCCGGGGTCGGTGGGCCCGGACCAGCTCCACCGCCGCGTGCCCGTCGCCGGCCTCGGCGACCACTTCGATGCCGGGATCACTGGCGAGGATGGCCCGGACACCGGCCCGGATCATCGCCTCGTCGTCGGCCAGTACCACCCGGATCGGCGGTGCCCCCGTCGTGTCGGTGTCCACTACGCGATCCACTCCTTGCTGACCAGTCGGCCGTCGGTGAAGCAGAGCCGCCAGGTCGGCGCGGCGAGGGGGAAGTTGCCGTCGGTGTAGTACTCGCAGCCGGCCCGGTCGACCGGTGTCGGGCGTTCCAACTGCCGCCGGGGCAGCCCGACCAGCTCGGACCGGGCCGCACCGACGCGCATCTGGTCGAAGGTGGCCCGGTCCAGCACCGTCCCGGCGGTCGCCACCGGGTAGTAGACGAACGAGAGCACCAGGGCGAACCCGACCGGGGCGACGAGCGCCACCAGCAGGCTGCGGCGAACCCGCCGCCTGGCGTCGTGCAGCCGCCGCTCGGCGTCCAGCGGCCGCTCCGCCGGACCCTGTCGCTCGTCGGACCAGGACGTCGGCCCGGCCTCGGCCGCCGACCCGATCGGCTCGGGCGGCGCCGCGGTGGCCGGCAGCACCGCTCGTACCGCGAACCCGCCGTCGGCCCGGTGGCCGGCGTCGAGGGTCCCGCCGGCGAGGCGGACCCGCTCGGCGAGGGCGAGCAGCCCACTGCCCTGCGACGGCGGGGCGGGCAGCGGCCCGGCCGGCGGAGCGTCGTTGACGACTGTCACCTCGATCCGGTCACCGTCGCGGGTGAGGCGCACGTCGACCGGGGCACCCGGCGCGTACCGGGCCGCGTTGGTCAGCGCCTCCCGCACGATCCGGTGCGCCGCGTGACCGGTCATCGCCGGTAGGTCCGCGACCACCGGGGCGGTGTCCAGCCGTACCGCCATGCCGGCCTCCCGGGCGCCCTCGACCAGGTCGGCCACGGTCTCCCCGCTCGGACGCAGCGACGCGCCAGCCTCCTCGCGGAGCACCCCGATGATCTCGTGCAGTCGCTCGGTGGCGGCGGAGACGCTGGCCCGCAACTCCCCCGCCGCGGCCCGGTGCCGGTCGTCCAGGTCGGCGGCGACCTCCAGGGCGGCGGCGCGCAACGCGATCAGGCTGAGGTCGTGACCGAGCGAGTCGTGCATCTCTCCGGCGATCCGGGCCCGCTCACGCAGCCGGCTCCGCTCGGCGGCACCCCGCTGCTCGCGGGTCAGCGCGTCGACGTGCCGGCGACCGGCGTCGGTCAACTCCTGCTGCTGGCGGCGGTACCGGCCGACCAACCAGGGGAACACGGCGGCGAAGAGCAGCACCGAGGCGAGCAGGAACCAGGTGGCCGCGCCGGCGCCGAGCAGCCCCAGGTTGAGAGCCGTACCACCGGCCGTGATCAGCAGGAAGACCATGATCGCTGGACCCACGGCGGCGCTGCGCCGCCCGGCGAGATAGCTGAAGACCGGAATGGCGAACACGAAGTTGCCATCGACCAACGACCCGAGCACCGCCAGCACCAGGGCGACCAACGGCTGACGTCGACTCGCCACCACCGCGACAGTGAGCAGCAGCAGCTTGCCGACCAACAGCGGCAGCGTGTACCGCGTGTAGGGCGGGCTGGCCTCGGCGTAGCCGACCGGTGCGGCCACCACCGCAAAGAGCAGCACGTCCAGCAGCAGGCGACGCCGCCGGTGCAGCCAACCCGGCGGCGGGAAGTCGAGGATCCGCACGGCGGTCAGGCTACCCACGCCCGACCTGCGCGGACACCGACGAAAGTCAGGTGTTCAGCCGCTCTCCTCGGCCCAGACCCGCCAGTCGTCGAGCACGCCGTGCAGGGCCGGGGTGAGCCAACCCGGCGCGGACCGCCGGAACACGCCCGGGTCCATCGCGCCGGCGCCGTCGGGCAGCGCGCCGAGCAGGTTCGGCACCAGGTCGGTGAGGTTCGTCCAGTGCACCAGCTCCGGCCGGGCCGGCCAGGCGCCGATCACCACACCGGCCGGCACCGCCCTACGGTCCAGCGCCTCCAGGGTCAACGCGGTGTGGTTGAGCGTGCCCAACCCGGCGCGGGCGACCACCACAGCGGGCGCGCCGAGCGACACCGCCAGGTCGGCCATCGTCCACGGCTCCCCCGACGGCCGCAGCCCCATCGGGACCAGCAACCCACCCGCGCCCTCGATCAGCACGAGGTCGTGCTTGTCGGCCTCCGCACGGACGGCGTCCACCGCCGCGTACAACTCCAGCGGCGGCAGGTCGGCGACCCGCGCGGCGGCCAACGGGGCGAGCGGATCCGGGTAGCTGGCCAGGGTCCGGCCGGTCAGCGGCGCAGCCAGCCGGTTCACCGCGTCCACGTCGCCGGGCTCACCACCGGCCGTACCGGTCTGACCCGGTTTGACCACCGCCACCCGCAGCCCGGCGGCCTGTGCGGCGGCCGCGATCGCCGCGGTCACCACCGTCTTGCCGACCTCGGTGTCCGTCCCGGTGACCAGCACCGACCCCGCCCAGCCGGTCATGGGGCGGTGTCCACGATGACGTCCAGCGCCCGCTCGAACGCCGCCCGGGGCACCCCCGCGCTCACCGTGAGGCGCAGGCGGGAGCGGCTGTCCGGGGTGGATGGTGGCCGGAAACAGCCCACCGCGACACCCCGGTCCCGGCAGTCCGCGGCCCAGGCCGTCGCCGCCTCCGGCCCCGGGGCGGTCACCGAGATCACCGCCGCGTCCGGGGCGGAGACGGTCAGCCCGGCTGCCCGCAGTCGACCGACCGCCAGCCCCACCCGGACGGAGAGTTCGGTGCGCAGGTCGTCGCCGGCCCGGGCGAGCCGCAGCGCGGCGTGCACACCGGCGGCGACCGCCGGCGGCAGTGCCGTGTCGAAGATGAACGTGCGCCCGGTCTCGACCAGATGCCGGACGAACTCGGCCGGGCCGGCGACAACGCCACCGGCGCCACCGAGCGCCTTGGACAGGGTGGCGGTCACCACCACGTCCGGCTCGCCGGCCAGCCCGGTGGCCGCCACCGCGCCCGCGCCGGCCGGGCCGGTCAGGCCCAGCGCGTGCGCGTCGTCGACCAGCAGCAGCGCGCCGTGACGGCGGGCCACGGCGTGCAGCCGAGCCAGCGGGGCGAGATCACCGTCGACCGAGAAGACCGACTCGGTCACCACCACCGCCGGGCGGCCGGGAGCGGCCCCGAGCGCGGCGGCTACCGCGTCGACGTCGGCGTGCGGGGTGACCACCGTCTCCGCACCGGAGATGCGGCAGCCGTCGATCAGCGACGCGTGGTTGTGCGCGTCGGAGACGAGCAGCGTCCGAGGTTGGACGAGCGCCCGCAGCGCGCCGATGTTGGCCAGGTAGCCGGAGGAGAAGACCAGGGCACCGTCGGTGCCCAGCCAGCGGGCCAGATCCTCCTCCAGCGCCCGGTGCGCGTCGGTGGAGCCCCGGACCAGGCGCGACCCGGTCGCCCCCAGCCCGTACGCCGACAGGGCCGCCGTGGCCGCGGCGATGACGTCCGGGTGGGTGGCCAGACCGAGGTAGTCGTTGCCGGCCAGATCGGTCATCTGATCGTCGGCCGGACGCGGATGCAGTCGCCTGGTGAGCCCGGCCTTCGCCCGCAGCTCCGCGCGGCGGTCGAGCGCCGCCAGCCAGTCCGCCACCGTCACCCTCCCCCGCTGTGCGTGCCGGTCAGCCCGACACCCGCCGGGCGAAATTACCACCCGCCGCCACCGGCCCGACGATTCCACTCGGTGCAAGGTGCCGACCGGGCTGCCAGGCCATTCCGGCTGATCGGAGAGCCTTGTAGGGTACGAGCCATGCCAGAGATCCTCGACCAGGCCCGGACCCAGGTCCTGGGTGACGGTGTCGGCCTCGATCAGGCCGGCGTCCTCGCCGTGCTGAACCTGCCCGACGAGCACCTGCCCGCCGCCCTCCAGCTCGCTCACGACGTGCGGATGCGCTGGTGCGGCCCGGAGGTCGAGGTCGAGGGGATCGTCTCGCTCAAGACCGGCGGCTGCCCGGAAGACTGCCACTTCTGCTCGCAGTCGGGCCTGTTCACCTCGCCGGTGCGCTCGGTCTGGCTGGACATCCCGTCGCTGGTCGAGGCGGCGAAGCAGACCGCCGCGACCGGGGCCACCGAGTTCTGCATCGTGGCCGCGGTCCGCGGGCCGGACGCCCGGCTGATGAAGCAGATGCGTGAGGGCGTCGCCGCCATCAAGGCGGCTGTCGACATCCAGGTGGCCGCGTCGCTGGGCATGCTCAGCAAGGAGCAGGTCGACGACCTGGTCGACATGGGCGTGCACCGCTACAACCACAATCTGGAGACCTGCCGGTCGTACTTCCCCAACGTGGTCACCACGCACTCGTGGGAGGAGCGCTGGGAGACGCTGCGGATGGTGCGCGACTCCGGCATGGAGGTGTGCTGCGGTGGCATCCTCGGCCTCGGTGAGACCGTCGAGCAGCGGGCCGAGTTCGCCGCGCAGCTCGCCGAGCTGAACCCGCACGAGGTGCCGCTCAACTTCCTCAACCCGCGTCCCGGCACCCCGCTGGGTGACCGTCCGGTGGTGGAGGGCAAGGACGCGCTGCGGGCCATCGCCGCGTTCCGGCTGGCCATGCCGCGCACCATCCTGCGGTACGCCGGTGGGCGCGAGATCACCCTCGGCGACCTCGGCACCCGTGATGGTCTGCTCGGCGGCATCAACGCGGTGATCGTCGGCAACTACCTGACCACGCTGGGCCGACCGGCGACCGCCGACCTGGAGCTGCTGGACGAGTTGAAGATGCCGGTCAAGGCGCTCTCCGCCACGCTGTGACGACAATGACGACGACGGAGCTGTGGTGCGACCGGTGCGGTGAGCCGGCGACGGCCACCGCCCACCCGGCCTGCGCGTCGGCCCGCCAGTTGGAGCCGCCCCGGTTCTGCCCCCACTGCCGTCGCCGGATGAAGGTGCAGGTGCTGCCGGTGGGCTGGTCGGCGGTCTGCGTCGAGCACGGCGAGATCCGGGGCTGAGCCGGTGCTGCGAGGGCGGGCGGTGACACTACGACCGGCGACGGTCGCGGACGTGCCGGCCCTCGCCGCGATCCGGGCCGACCCGGAGGTACGCCGGTGGTGGCGGGGCGGCGACGACCTGGCCGACTCCGTGCGCGCCGACCTCGCCGACGACGACCTGCACGTGTACGCCATCGAGCACGACGGTAGGGTGATCGGCGCGATCCAGTGGTACGCCGAGGCGGACCCGGACTACCGGCACGCCAGCCTGGACGTCTTCCTCGACCCGGCGGAGCGCGGCGCCGGCCTCGGCGGTGACGCCATCCGCACCCTGGCCCGGCACCTGATCGACGAGTACGGCCACCACCGCTTCACCATCGACCCGGCCGCGGCGAACAGCGCCGCCATCCGGGCGTACGCGAAGGTTGGTTTTCGCCCGGTGGGGGTGCTGCGCCGCTACGAGCGCGGCGCGGA
This sequence comes from Micromonospora saelicesensis, assembly GCF_900091575.1. Lineage (GTDB taxonomy): Bacteria > Actinomycetota > Actinomycetes > Mycobacteriales > Micromonosporaceae > Micromonospora > Micromonospora saelicesensis. Next base: position 323,490 of record NZ_FMCR01000003.1, on the reverse strand, counting down.
CGGCCGCTGGCACGACGGCCTGTTGATGGACCTGCTCGCCGACGACCTGGTGGAGTGACTCAGGCGTCGTCCCACAGCAGGTGACCGTCGGGCAGTCGGCGGGCGCCCTCGGCCGGCCGGTGTGGGCTGAGGCGGCCGTCCGGCATCAGGTGCGCCACGGGGACTCCGTTGCCCAGCGTCGCGACGTCGGCGATCAACCGCCGGTGGCAGCGCCACCACACGCTCTCGCTGCACATGATCGCTGTGGTCCGACGATCCGCCTCGGCGAGCACCTCGGCGAGCGCGTCGTCGAACTCGGCCGTCCGCGTGTGGGCGGCGTACGCCCGGAACGCCGCGACCGTCCACCAGGTGTCCGGCTCCGGCTCCCCGGCCGGGACGTGCCGTCGTCCGCCGAGCCGCGGCTCCCAGCGGTAGTCGATGCCGCACTCGGGCAGCCACCGTTCGAGTTCCTCGCGGCGGACGTCCGGGTTGGTGCGGCTGGCTGGGTATCGCCGCACGTCCACCACCTGGGCGATCCCGGCCCCGGTCAGCAACTCTCCCAGCCGGCCCCGATCGGCCGCGCCGTGTCCCACGGTCAGCAACTCTCGCACCACCGTGGCTTGCCCGGAATCCCGCCGACCTATCCCACCCGGGTCCGCCCGCGAGGGCCGGGCGCCGCAGATCTTGGACAGTTACCGTTCGCGCGGAACGGTAACTGTCCAAGATCTCGTCGCGGTGCCGGTCAGGCGATGGTGCAGGGGGTGTTGTTGACGGTGATGGCGGTCGGTTTCGGGTTGGCGCCGCTGTACGTGCCGTTGAAGCCGAAGCTCACCGACGCTCCCGCCGCGATCGTGCCGTTGTAGGAGAGGTTCGTGGCGGTGACCGCAGCGCCGCTCTGGCTGATCGCCGCCGACCAGCCCTGACTGACGCTCTGCCCGGCGGGGAAGCTGAACCGCAGGGTCCAGCCGTTGATCGCGGTGGTGCCGGTGTTGGTGATCGACACGTTGGCGGTGAAGCCGCCGCCCCAGTCGGTGGTGGCGTACCCCACCGTGCAGGTGCCGCCGACCGGCGGGGCCGCGGTGGTCACCGCGACCGGCGTGGACGCCGCGGAGGTGTTGCCCGCCGCGTCCACGGCCACCACGTAGAACTGGTACGCCGTCGAGGCGGTCAGCCCGGACACCGCCTGGGTGGTGCCGGTCGGCGAGCCGACCAGCGCGTCGGTGGCGCCGGCCTCGCGGTAGACCCGGTAACCGGTGACGCCCACGTTGTCGGTCGACGGGGTCCAGGCCAGGGTGAGCCCGGTGGCGGTGACGGCCGAGGCGACCGGCGTGCCGGGGGTGCTCGGCGCTGTGGTGTCGGCGGTGCCGGCCGGTGGCGTGGTCACGCTGAGCTTCGGCGAGGCGGCCGACTCGTTGCCCGCGCCGTCGTGCGCCACGATGGTGTACTCGAACGTCCGCTCCGGCAGCAGCGTGGTGATGGTGATCGAGTTCTCGGTGACCCGTCGGGTCGCCACCACGTCGTTACCGACCATGAACTCGCGGACGTCGTACCCGGCGAGGCCGCTGCCGCCGCTGTCGGTGGACGGCGCCCAGGTCAGGGTGACCGTGCGGGGGCCGAGGTTGGACGCCACGGGAGTACCCGGGACGGTCGGCTTGGTGGTGTCCGGTACGACCGGGCCCGGCTCCTCGCCCCAGACGCGGGTGGCGCCGGAGTAGAGCGGGACCTTCCGGTTGGGCCCGGCGGTGGCCTGGTACGACGGGTCGTTGGTCGGGTCCCAGGTGCCGCCCTCCGGCACGCCGATCTTGAACTGGACCTCCATCCGGTGCTGCGACTGACCCGCCGGTGCGATGGTGTGCCCGGCGCAGTCCACCTCGACGTACCAGATGTCGCCGCTGAACTGCTTGGCAGTGGTCGGGGACGGGCAGCCCTGGGTGTAGCCGGCGGTGACCTGCACCGGGCCGGTGCCGTCGGGCCGGAAGTAGTAGCGGAACCGGCCGTCGGTCAGCGCGCGGGCCGGGAACGCCGACTTGTTGTAGACCATCACCTTGAGCCCGGTGGCCCGAGGTTCGGCCTGCGTCACAGTGGTCTCCACTGTCAACTCGTCGATGTCCGGCGTCTCGGCGACCGGGAAGTTCGCCAGCGGCGTGCCGCCGTACTCGGAGGTCAGCCGGACCAGCGCGGACGTGAAGCCGGCGTTGTAGTCGGTGGCCACCTCGTTCATCACGTAGTCCGAGCGGCTGTCGCTGTACGCGTCGTTGGCCGAGGACGGGCCGCCGACCAGAGCGCCGTAGAGGGTGTGCCGGGTCTCGACAGGCACGGTCTGGCTGTCCCACCAGGAGCCGTGTGCGGTGCGGTGGTGCGGGTTCTTCGGCGAGTTGGCGCCGAACCCGATGACGTAGCTGGAGTTACGGGGGTTGTCGCCGAGCGCGTAGTTGATCTGCCGGACGGCGAAGTCGTGGTAGCGCGCCTTGCGGGTGGTGTCGGTGGTCTTGTCGCTGTAGACCAGTGCGGCGAAGGAGGTGTTCGCGGCGTAGCGCAGCGCGCCCCAGGAGTCGAGCACCGCCATCCCGCCCGGCGAGTAGGGCACCCGCTGCCCGTTCACCCCGACGGTCCAGTAGTCCAGCCACCTGTTGGCGTCGTCGACGTACTTCTGCTTGCCGGTCAGGTTGGCCAGCAGCACGTACGCGCCGAACTGCTTGTTGTCCCAGGCGATGGTCCACTTGTAGGAGCGGGTGGTGGACTGGTTCTCGGTGCCGAGCTTGTCGTACTCACTCTCGGCCTTGGTCAGGTAGCTGGCCTCGCCGGTGGCCCGGTGCAGCCAGATCGCGGCCCAGACCAGCTCGTCCTGCCAGCCGCTCCACGAGCGGTAGAAGCTCGTGGCGTCGGTGATGCACTCGTGGTAGGCCTTCCGCACCGTGTCGGCGAAGGTGTAGAGCTGCCGGGCGTGGCCGAGCAGCTTGTCCGCGTAGGCGGCGTCGGTGGGCCGGAACACCATCGAGGAGGCGGCCATCGCGGCCGCCGTCTCCCCCGCCAGGTCCGCGCCGCCACAGCTCGCATCGATCTTGTACGCGGGCCGCGCCATCGGCATCACCTCGGCCGGACCCCACCACTTGTGGTCGTCGTCGCCCTTGCCGACCTGTCCGTAGAGGACGTTGGCCGACGGGTGCGCCTTGATGAAGTAGTCGTTGACGAAGCGCAGGTTGTTGAGCAGGTGCGGCAGTTGCCCGGACGAGGTGTAGCCGCTGCGGTACTCGACCGCGCCCCAGGCGAGCATGGTGGCGCTGAACGCCATCGGGAAACCGAACTTGACGTGGTCGCCGGCGTCGTACCAGCCGCCGGTGAGGTCCACGCCCGCGCTGGCGCCGTCGGTGAGCGCGCTGTCTCCGCGCCAGGAGACCCGGTTCCAGTCGGGCAGTCGACCGGACTGCTGCGCCTCGTAGAAGAGCAGCGACTTCTGCAACGCCTCGGCGTAGTTGTAGGTCGCCGCCGGCGCGGCGGAGGCGGGCCCGGATGGCGGCGCGGTCACCGCGAGGGACGCGCCGGTGAGCAGCGCGACGCCGAGGGCCAGCAGCCGCCGCGGCCAGGGCTGGTCGGCGGCCGGCGACCGGCCGGGCTGGCCGCTGAACGGCCGGGTCAGGTGGCGCATGGCGGACTCCTGTCGGAGGCGCCGCCGGCGGTCGCACCGACGCGGGACGGCGTACGGGCGGCACGGCCACCGGCGACAGCGGGGTGGCGGTGTGACCATGGGTCATGGAAGCGCTCCCATGGATAACCGACAATGTAATGGGCGGGTCGTCGGTTGGGAAGCCTGCCGACCAGGGCGGACGCGCGCGGCAGCGCTTCCGTACCCGTGAGTAACATTGCGGAGCATTTCACACCATCGATGCATGTCGATTGATGCTCGCCGTTTACGCAGCTCAAGCAGGAAGCGCCGGGAAAGATCACCGCGCCGTTCGAGCGCTTCGGCGGCCAGCCAGACAAACGTACTGTTGCTGACCCGCTACCAAGCGCGAGACAGTACCGCTCACCAGCGGTGCCGTCGACGCCGCCGCTCCCTGGTCAACCCTGAGGAGAAGCGATGGCACTACGACTCGCAGACGACACCGGCTGGACCGACATCCTGGCCCGCGCGGTGGCCGCCACCCCGGAGGCGTTCGGCGCCGAGGTCGATGGCGTCACCACAGTGCACAACCTGGTCGAGGGCGAATGGCGGGCGGTCGGCCAGCCCGCACCGGTCCGCACCCCGGTGGACAACACCGTCCTCATCAACCTCCCCCGGGTCGACGCGACCACCGCGCGCGCCGCGGTCGCCCACGCCGCCGCCGCGCACCGGGCCTGGGCCCAGACCCCGCTGACCGACCGCAAGGCCCGGGTCGCCGAGGCGGTGGACTCGCTCACCGCCCACCGCGACCTGCTCGCCCTGCTGCTGGTGTGGGAGATCGGCAAGCCGTGGCGGCTGGCCTGCGCCGACGTGGACCGGGCGCTCGACGGCGTCCGCTGGTACGCGGGCGAGATCGACCGGATGCTCGCCGACGGCCGCGAGCCACTGCCCGGCCCGGTCAGCAACATCGCGTCGTGGAACTACCCGATGAGTGTGCTGGTGCACGCCGAGTTGGTGCAGCTCCTGGCCGGCAACGCGGTCATCGCCAAGACCCCGTCCCAGGGCGGCGGGGTGTGCCTGACCGTCGCGCACGCGCTGATGCGCCGGGCCGGGCTGCCCGCCACGCTCCTCTCCGGCAGCGGCGGGGAGCTGTCCGAGGTGCTCGTCCGGGCACCCGAGATCGGCGCGGTGGCGTTCGTCGGCGGCCGGTCCAACGGCGGCAAGGTGGCCGCCGCGCTGCTCGACAGCGACAAGCGGCACCTCATCGAGCAGGAGGGTCTCAACGCCTGGGGCATCTGGAACTTCTCCCAGTGGGACCTGCTCGCCACGCACCTCAGAAAGGGCTTCGAGTACGGCAAGCAGCGCTGCACCGCGTACCCCCGGTTCGTCGTGCAGCGCGACCTGGTCGACGAGTTCCTCGACATGTACCTGCCGGTCGTCCGCTCGGTCCGCTTCGGTCACCCGCTCGCCGTCGGCAACGACTGGGCCGCCGGTGACCCGCTGCCCGAGCTGGACTTCGGGCCGCTGATCAGCGCCGCCAAGGCCGACGAGCTACGCCGCACTGTCGACGAGGCGGTCCGCGGCGGCGCGATCCCACTGCACCGGGGCAAGCTCACCGGCGCGCCGTTCCTGCCCGGGCAGGACACCTCGGCGTACGTGGCGCCGTCGGTGCTCCTCGCCCCGCCCGGACGGTCCCGGCTGATGCACGCCGAGCCGTTCGGGCCGGTCGACACGATCGTCGTGGTGGACACCACCGACGAGCTGCTGGCCGCCATGAACGCCTCCAACGGCGCGCTGGTGGCCTCGCTGGCCTGCGACGACACCGACGAGGCCGGCAAGCTCGCCGTGGACCTGCAGGCGTTCAAGGTGGGCATCAACAAACCGCGCTCACGCGGCGACCGCGACGAACCGTTCGGCGGCCGGGGCGCCTCCTGGAAGGGCGCGTTCGTCGGCGGCGACCTGCTGGTGCAGGCCGTCACCGTCGGCGGAGACAGCCGGCTCTACGGCAACTTCCCCGACTACAACAGCTACCCCACCACCTGAGCACCGGAACCGGAGAGGCCCCCTTGTGGACGCTCGCCGCGCACAAGGGGCCCTCGTCGGCGCGTACCGTCGGGAGATGGCATTGATCGCGCAGCTCTCCCTGGGCGTGTCCGACGCCGAGCGGGCAGGAACGTTCTGGGCCGCTGCCCTCGGCTACCGTCGCCGCGAGCCCCGATTCACCGGCGACGAGTGGATCGTGCTGGAGCCGCCGCCGGGGGTGTCGGGAGCGGCCCTCGCGATGGACCTCAGCGAGAGCCCCGTGCGGGAGTTCCCCAGGCTCCACCTGGATCTGGACGCCGGCGACCGACCCCTCGACGAGGAACTCGACCGACTGCTCGCCCTCGGCGCGCGGATCGTCGACTGGCGGCACTATCCCACCGATCCACACCCGACGGAGCCGCCGTACGTGGTGCTCGCCGACCCGGAGGGCAACCGGTTCTGCGTCTCGGGCCGCCGCGAGCCGTCCCGACCCTGAGCAGGGTCCCAGGGCCAGCTCTTATGAAACAGGCCCTAGACGCCCGGCGTGGAGAACGCGCCCTTCCGGTCCGCCCTCACGGCGACGGCGAGCGGGACGGTGAGGGTGAGCAGCCCGCCGTCGCGCTCCGCCGCAGCGGGCCGGCCCAGCCGGTGCAGCGTACGCAGCATCGGGTCGTTGGTGGCCTGCACGTGCAGCACCAGCGCCGCGTACCCGGACCGGTCGGCGTGCTGGACCACCCGGCGCAGCAACGCCGAGCCGAGCCCACGCCGCTGCCAGTCGTCCCGCACCAGCAGCGCCACCTCGGCCTCGTCGCCCTCGCCGAGCAGGTTCGCCATGGCGACCACCGACTCGGCCGTGCCGTCGGAGCCGGTGGTGCTGGCGATCAGCGTCAGCCCTCGGCTCGGCTCCAGCAGTCGACGCAGGCGGGCCGGCTGCGGCAGCGCCGCCCCGCCCAGGTAACGCCGCTGTCGGCTACGCGGTGAGCACGCCTCGTGCAACTCCACCACGCCGGGCAGATCGTGGCCGCTGGCCGGCCGGACGGCCACCTCCGCGCCGTCGGGCAGCACCACTGTGACCTGTTCGGCGGCCCGGCGCGCCACGGTGGCGGCCAGCTCGACCAGGGCCTGCGCCCGCGCGTACTCCGCCGGGGTGAAGTCGGGCGCGGCCCGGCGCAGCGCGAACGAACCGCCCGCCGGGTCGGCCAACAGCATGTCGGCCCCGGTGATCCCCCGTTCGCCGCCGACCGACGCTGGTCGCCAGCTGACGACGTCGGCAGCGAGCAGGGCCCGCAACGCCTCGCCCGTCGCGTCCGGGTCACGCACCAGCCGGTTGGCCAGCCCGAGCACCCGGGTGGGCTGGTCGGCCAGACCCCGCGCCTCGCTGCGCGCCACCCAGCAGTCCCGACCCCGACCACGCTCGACGGCGGCGATCAGCTCGGCCTCGTCGAGCGCGTCCGGCGCGTCGACCAGGAAATCGTCCACCGCGCCCTGCTCGGTGGGCTGCACCTGCACGGTGAGGATGTTGACCCCACGCAGCGCGAGGCTCGCCGTGAGCACCGACAAGTAACCCGGTCGGTCGTCCACCGTCGCTCGGATCCGCCACAACGTCATGGTTGGCTCCCTTCCCCGGTAAGAGCCTCACCCCCGCCTGTTGCCGCCCGGTTGCCCGGCGGTGTCGGCCCGGGAACTCCTCGGGCCGCTCAGGGGCCGGCGACCACCGGCGGCGCCCCGACGAGATCGAGCCGGTCACCGAGGATCACCGCGCAGGCGCGGACGAGCTGGGTGAGCCGATCCACCTCGGTGCTGTGGAACGCCGCGGCGGAAAGGGTCTCGCTGCGCTCACGAGCCACCACCAGCACCAGGCCCGCCCGGCCGAACGGCGCGATCGCGTGGTGGGTGCCGTCGGGCGTGGTCATCGACCGACCGCGCAGCGGGGTCACCTCCGGCAACCGCGGGGGTACGGGGGCACGCCAGCTCGCGTACCCCACTGTCGCCCCGCCGCCCCCGCTCCGCGAGGCCCAGTCGACCGGCACCACGGCGGCCACTGCCCAGTCGGCGGCCAGCAGCCCCGGCACCGCGTCGACCAGGGTGGCCAACCCGTCGGCCGGGTTGGCCGCGACCTGGGCCAACAGCTCCGCGTCCTGCCCGGTGGTGGTGGGCGCGCCGATCGCCCGCCACACACCGTCCACCCGCACCCCCGGTATCGCCGCGAGGCCGGCCAGCAGCCGCTCCACCCGCGCCGCGCCCGGCCAGACGACAGTGAAGTCGTCCACCGCGCGCCCGCCGAGCCGTTCGAGGACCACCACCTGGACGATGTCCGCCCCGGAGACGCCCAAGGTGCGGGCGACCTGACCGAGGGTGCCCGGACGGTCCGGCAGGGTGACCCGAACTCGCAGCAACATGTCTGTCCCTCCGCTCGGCGGGCCGGCAGGAGAGCGGCCGGCAGGCTGATCCCAGCCTGGTAGTTGACCATTTCGTCCCTGTTGCAGGGGCATGTCCCGAGCGGAAATTCTGACCTTGACAACGTGAGCGGGCTGCCATCAACTAGTCGGATGAGCGATCCGGCCGTCGACGCGTCCCGGCCGGAGGCCGTTCCCGTCTCCCCGGCAGGGCTGGCCCTGGACCGTCTCGCCGACTATCTGGCAACGCACCGACCCGAGCTGGCCGTCGGGCCGCTGCGTGCCACGCTGATCGCGGGCGGCAAGTCCAACCTCACCTACCTGCTGCGTCTCGGCGACCGCGAGGTGGTGCTGCGCCGCCCACCGCTGGGCCACGTGCTGGCGACCGCGCACGACATGGCGCGCGAGTTCCGGGTCATCTCGGCGCTGGCACCGACCGATGTGCCGGTCCCGGGCGCGCTGCTGCTCTGCACCGACCCGGAGGTGATCGGCGCACCGTTCTACCTGATGGAGCGGATGCCCGGCGAGGTGTTCCGCACCCGCGCGCAGACCGACCCGCTGGGCGACGAACGCCGCCGGGCCCTCGCCATGGCGATGATGGACACGCTCGCCGCGCTGCACAGCGTCGAGCCGTCCAGCGTCGGGTTGGCCGACTTCGGCCGCCCCGAGGGCTACCTCGCCCGGCAGGTCCGCCGCTGGGCCGGGCAGCTCGACCGCTCCCGCAGCCGGCCGCTGCCCGGCATCGACGAGCTGCGTGACCTGCTCGCGGCGACCGCCCCGGAGGGCGCGAACGCCGGCCGGATCGTGCACGGCGACTACCGGCTGGACAACCTCCTCGCCTCGGCGGACCCGGTCGCCGTGCACGCGGTGCTCGACTGGGAGATGGCCACCCTCGGCGACCCCCTCGCCGACCTGGGGCTGCTGCTGACGTACTGGGACGTGCTCGGCGGCAGCGACTCCGCCGCGGGCAACCCCGTCGCCGACGGGCTCGGCCCGCGCGCCGGCTTCCCCACCGGCAGCGAGCTGATCGACAGGTACGCCGGACGCAGCGATGTCGACGTCGGGCCGCTGCACTGGCACGTGGCGCTGGGCTGTTTCAAGCTCGCGGTGATCTGCGAGGGCATCCACTACCGCCACACGCTCGGGCAGACGCTCGGCGAGGGCTTCGACCGGATCGGCGAGATGGTGGCACCGCTGGTCGCGCACGGGCTGACCGCCGCCAGGGAGCGGTGATGGACTTCTCATACGACAGCCGGACCGAGGAGCTGCGCGACGAGCTGACCCGGTTCCTGACCGAGCACGTCTACCCGGCCGAGGCCGTGCACGCCGAGCAGGTGGCCGCCGGGGACCCGTGGTCGCGTACCCCGGTATTGGGCGAGCTGAAGGCGGAGGCCCGCAAGCGCGGCCTGTGGAACCTCTTCCTGCCCGACCCGCGCTACGGCGCCGGCCTGACCAACCTCCAGTACGCCCCACTGGCCGAGCTGACCGGGCGCAGCCCGCACCTCGCGCCGGAGGCGGTCAACTGCGCGGCACCGGACACCGGCAACATGGAGCTGCTGGCCGAGTTCGGCTCGGAGGCGCAGCAGCAGCGCTGGCTGATGCCGCTGCTGGAGGGTGAGATCCGCTCGGCGTTCTGCATGACCGAGCCGGACGTCGCGTCGTCCGACGCCACCAACATCGCCACCCGGATCACCCGCGACGGCGACGAGTACGTGATCAACGGACGTAAGTGGTGGTCGTCCGGGGCCATGGACCCGCGCTGCGAGATCTTCATCGTGATGGGCAAGACCGACCCCACCGCCGACCGGCACCGCCAGCAGAGCATGGTGCTGGTCCCCCGGGACACCCCCGGGGTGACAGTGCGCCGGGGCATGACCGTCTTCGGCTACACCGACGGTTCCCACGGCGGGCACGCCGAGATCGACTTCACCGACGTCCGAGTGCCCGCGGAGAATCTGATCGGCGCCGAGGGCACCGGCTTCGCCATCGCCCAGGCCCGGCTGGGACCGGGCCGGATTCACCACTGCATGCGATTGATCGGAATGGCTGAGCGGGCATTGGAGCTGCTCTGCCGCCGCGCGAACGAACGGATCGCGTTCGGCCGACCGCTGGCCGAGCAGGGCGTGGTCCGGGAGTGGATCGCCGAGTCCCGGGTCCGCATCGAGCAGGCCCGACTGCTGGTGCTCAAGACGGCCTGGCTGATGGACACCGTCGGCAACAAGGGCGCGCACACCGAGATCCAGGCCATCAAGATCGGCACGCCGGCGATGGCGGAATGGGTGATCGACAAGGCCATCCAGGCCTACGGCGGCGCCGGCGTCAGCCAGGACACGCCACTGGCCGCCCTCTGGGCGCAAACCCGCACCCTGCGCCTCGCCGACGGTCCCGACGAGGTGCACCGCAACTCCCTGGCCAAGCGCGAACTCCGCCGCTGGGCCCCCTAACCCGGCCCTAACCCCCACCCCCACCCGCCCACCCACCCGCCCCCGGTTGATCATGAAGTTATTGCCCTCCGCATCGGCGTGTTATGGCAATAACTTCATGATCAACCGAGGGAAGGTCTGGGGGTGCCCGGGTGTGGGTTTCTGGGGGGTGGGGGGTTAGGCGGAGGCTCGGTGGACCAGTTGGGTGTCCAGGAGGATGTGGGAGGCGGGTAGCTCCTCGCCACGGATCCGGGCCACCAGCAGGCGGGCCATCTGCCGGCCCATCTCCTCCACCGGCTGGAAGACAGTGGTCAACGGCGGTTCGGCCTGTCGGGCGATGGTCGCGTCGTCGAAGCCGATCACCGCGACATCCTGCGGCACGCGGCGGCCGGCCTCGCGCAGGGTACGCAGTGCGCCGAACGCCATCAGGTCGGACGCGACGAAGACCGCGTCCAGGTCCGGGCAGACCTCCAGCAGCCGGCGCATTCCCGCCGCGCCGCTGCCCTCGCTGAAGTCGCCGTACGCGATCAGGTCGGGGTTGACGCTGGCGCCGGTGGCCTTGACCGCGTCGGTATAGCCGGCCAACCGGGCCAGGCCGGCACCCATGTCCTGCGGACCGGCGATGGTGGCGACACGTCGCCGCCCCTGCCTCGCCAGGTACTCCACCGCCTGCCGGGCCCCGCCAACGTTGTCCACGTCGACAAACCAGGCCGGTTGGGCGCCGGGTTGCAGCATCCGGGCGGGCCGACCGCCGAGCACGGCGGGCAGGCCGCGCTCCTCCAACAGCGTCGGCAGCGGGTCGGAGTCGTGCAACGACAGCAGCAGTACGCCGTCGACGTGCTGGTTGGTGAGGTGGTGCTCGACCCGCTCCCGCTCCACCGGCGACTGCGCCATGGCCAGCCAGAGCTGCATCGGCGTCTCCAGCAGCCCGGAGCTGATCCCCCGCACGATGCTGGCGAAGAACGGCTCGGTGAAGACCCGCTCGCCGGATTCAGAGACCACCAGCGCGACGGAGTCGGTCCGCTGGGTGACGAGCGCACGGGCGGCCCGGTTCGGCACGTACCCCAGCTCTGCGATGGCCTGTTGGACCGCGGCCCGGGCCTCCGGGCTGACCTGGGGCGAGCCGTTGACCACGCGGGAGACCGTGCCCCGACCGACGCCGGCACGCGCCGCGACCGCGTCGAGGGTCGGGCGCCCGAGCGACCGGGTGCGCTGCGTTGTCATCGTCTGCTCCTCCGACGGCGGGCGGACCCGGCGCCACCTGCGAGAGGTGGACGCCGGGGCCGTCCTGATGGCTGGCCCGAGCCTATTGTGCGGCCAGACCGTTGCGCCGGATCACCGAGGCGTACCACTTGGCGCTGGACTTGGGGGTGCGGACCTGACTGTCGTAGTCGACGTGGATCATGCCGAACCGCTTGGTGTAACCCCAGGCCCATTCGAAATTATCCATCAGCGACCAGGCAAAGTATCCCCGCAGAGGCACTCCGGCGTCGATCGCCTCGTGGGCGGCGCGCAGGTGGGCGTCGAAGTAGGCCAGCCGATCGACGTCGTCGACCTGCCCGTCGACCACCGAGTCGACGAACGCGGAGCCGTTTTCGGTGACGTACAGGGGCAGATCGGTGTAGCCGTTCACGCGGCGCAGCGTCTCGGTCAGGCCCGGGGCGTCGATCTCCCAGCCCATGTCGGTGACCGGGACGCCGCGGGTGACGAACCGGACGTCCTCGCTGCCCGGCCAGCACGAGGGGGCCGGGTCGGCCTCCACTCCCTCGACCGGCGCGGCGACCACGTGCCGGCTGTAGTAGTTGACCCCGACCAGGTCCAGCGGCGTGGAGATGGTCGCCAGGTCGCCGTCGCGCACGTGCTCGAAGTCGGTCACCGTGCTGAGGTCGGCCACCAGGTCCTCCGGGTACGACCCGCGCAGCAGCGGGTCCAGGAAGAACCGGTTGGCCAACCCGTCGATCCGCCGGGCGGCGTCGGAGTCCGCGGGACTGTCACTGGCCGGGTCGACCGGGTAGAGGTTGACGGTCACGCCCACCTCGGCGGCCGGCCGGGCGGCCCGCAGTGCCTGCACGGCCAGGCCGTGACCGAGCATCAGGTGGTGCCCGGCGCGCACCGCGTCCGCCCCGTTGGTGCGGCCGGGGGCGTGCACGCCGGAGCCGTAGCCGAGGAACGCGGAGCACCACGGCTCGTTCAGCGTGGTCCAGTAGCGCACCCGGTCACCGAGCGCGTCAGCCACCAGGGTGGTGTAGTCGGCGAAGCGGGCCGCGGTGTCCCGCGCCGGCCAGCCGCCGGCGTCCTCCAACGGCTGCGGCAGGTCCCAGTGGTAGAGCGTGAGCCACGGCTCGATGCCGTTGGCCAGCAACTCGTCCACCAGGCGCCGGTAGAAGTCCAGGCCGCCCGGGTTTGCCGCGCCGGTGCCGGTGGGCTGCACCCGGGACCAGGAGACCGAGAAACGGTACGACTTCAGGCCCAGCTCGGCCATCAGCGCGACGTCGTCGCCGAGGCGGTGGTAGTGGTCGCACGCGACGTCCCCGGTGTGCCCGGCGACGACCCGACCCTCGGTGTGGCTGAAGGTGTCCCAGATCGACGGGGCGCGGCCGTCCACGGCCGCCGCCCCCTCGATCTGGTACGCCGCCGTCGCGGCCCCCCAGAGGAATCCGGGTGGAAAGGTCAGCCCGGGGCGCTCGTCGAGGACGTCGACGGCGGGTGGGCTGGCGGGGTTGCTCACGACTTGACGGCACCTTCCATGATCCCGCCGATGATCTGGCGGCCGAACACGAGAAAGACGATTACCAGGGGGATGGTGCCGATCGCCGTGGCGGCGAACACCTGGGAGTAGTCGGTGTAGTAGGCGTACGAGAGGAAGGAGAGCGAGACCTGCAGGGTCGGGTTCTCCGGGGTGAGGATGGCGTACGGCCAGAGGAACGAGTTCCAGGTCTCCATGAAGGTCAGCAGACCGAGGACGCCGGCGGCGGGACGCAGCGCGGGCAGCACGATGCTCCAGTAGATCCGGAACGTGCTCGCGCCGTCGACGCGGCCGGCCTCGATCAGCTCGTCGGAGATCGCCTGGCTGGCGTACTGCCGCATCATGAACACGCCGAAGGCGGTGACGAGGAACGGCACGGTGACCGCGTAGAGGGTGTCGTACCACCCCAGGTCCTGCATCATGCCCCAGAGCGGGATGAGCCCCATCTGGGTCGGGATCATCATGGTGACGATGATCGCCAGCAGGAGGGCGTTGCTGCCGCGGAACTTCAGCTTGGCGAAGGCGAACCCGGCCAGCGAACCGGTGAGCACCACCGACAGGGTGACCACCGAGGAGACGATGATCGAGTTCATCATGCCGGTGAGGAAGTTGGCGGCGTCGTTGTCGAGCACCCGCCCGAAGTTGTCACCGAACGCGCCACCGGGGGTCAGCGGCGGCGGCACGTCGTTGATGTTGTCCAGGCTGCGACTGCCGATCACCAGCATGTAGTAGAACGGGTAGATCGACAGCAGCGCCGCCAGGACGAGCGCCAGGTAGGTCAACGGGCTGGTGCGCCACAGGCGCTGGGAAGCCGAGATCATCGATCTCTCCTCACTTCGCCGAGCGGCGGACGAGTAGGAAGTTGAACAGCGACACCACGATGATGATCATGAAGATCGCCCAGGCGACCGCGGCTCCGTAGCCGGCGGTGTTCAGGTTCACGATGCCCATCTCGTACATGTACATGGCCAGCGTCTGGAACTCCCGCTGGTTGCCGCCGATGATGTTGCCGTTGCCGAAGAGCAGGGGCTCGGTGAAGAGCTGCATGCCGCCGATCGTGGACAGGATGACCACGAAGATGAAGGTGGGCTTGAGCATGGGCAGGGTGATCTGCCAGAACTGTCGCCACGGACTGGCGCCGTCGATCTCCGCGGCCTCGTAGAGGTCCTTCGGGATCGCCTGCATGCCGGCGAGCAGGATCAGGGTGTTGTACCCGGTCCACCGCCAGTTGACCATGGAGGAGATGGCCGTCCAGGAACTCCACCGGTGCCCGTCCCAGTCGACCGGGTCGACACCGACGAAGCTGAGCAGCCAGTTGAACAGGCCGAACTCCCGCTGGAACAGCATCCCGAAGACGATCGCGACCGCGGCCACCGACACCACGTTCGGCATGAAGATGGCCATCCGGAAGAAGGTCTTGGCGCGCAGGAGGCTCCGGTTGAGCAGGTTCGCCAGGAAGAGGGCGAGCAACAACTGCGGGATGGTCGACAGGGCGAAGATGCCGAACGTGTTGACCAGCGCGTTCCAGAAGTACTCGTCGGACACCAGCCGGGTGTAGTTGTCGAAGCCGATGAACGTGTGCTCGCCGATCATGTCCCAGTCGTGCAGCGACATCCAGGCGGTACGCAGCATCGGGTACAGCCCGAATATGCCGAAGATCAGGAAGAACGGGGCGATGTAGAGGTACGGCGAGTACTTGACATCGAGGCGGTTGAGTAACCTTCCCCGTCGACGTCGGCGATCGACGTCGGGAGAAGGCGGTGCTGCTGGCGACGGCCGTGCCGTCGTGGCCGACAGGCTCATGCGAATTTCCTTTTCCGGCGAGGCCCGGGGGCCCTCGCGCAGGGCGCTACGCGGAGGGGACCGGCCGGTGGCGTCCGGGAAACCCCGAACGCCACCGGCAGGGAATCACTCAGAAGGCACCCTGAGTCTTTGCGTCCTTCGTGAACTGCTCCCAGGCCTTCGCCTTGTCGGCCTGCCCGTTCTCGAACGCCCGCAGGGCCGGCTCGAGCGCGTTCTCCTTCACCGCCTGGTGCTTCGGACCCAGGTGGATCGGCTGGATCTTGGCGACGCTCTCCCCGAAGATCTTGCCGGTCGGCGCGTTGCTGAAGTACTCGTTGGTGTAGCTGAGGAACGCGTCGTTCTTCAGCGCCTCCAGGTTGGTGGGCAGCGGGCCCTTGAGCTTGAAGGCCTCGACCTGGCTCTTCGCGTTGGTCAGGTACTCGGCGAGCTTCGCCGCCTCCTTCGGGTACTTGCTCTGCGCCGGAACCGCGAGCCAGGAGCCGCCCCAGTTACCGCCGCCACCCGGAACGGACGCGACATCCCACTTGCCCTTGTTGGCCGGACCGGAGTTGTCCGACACGATGCCGAGCATCCAGGACGGGCAGAAGGTGGCCGCGAAGGTGCCCTGCTTGAAGCCACCCGACCACTCCGGCGACCAGGTGGACGCCTTGGCGGAGATGTCCGCCATCGAGGTGGCGGTGTCCCACGCGTTCTTCACCGCGGGGCTGGTGTCCGCGATGATGTTGTCTTCCTTGTCGTAGAACAGGTCACCGTTGCCCTGAAAGAGCACACCGTTGGAGACGGCGGTGATCGAGTCGATGAACGCCTTGCCGCCGCTGCCCTGCTTGTACTTCAGACCGGCGTCGTGGAAGCCCTTCCAGTCCGGCCAGAGCGCCGACACCTGGTCGCGCTCGGCGGGCAGGCCGGCCGCCTGGAACAGGTCCTTGCGGTAGCAGACGGCGAGGCTGCCGACGTCGGTCGGCAGGCCGATCAGCCGGCCGTCCGGCGCCTTGCCCAGCTCCCACTTCCAGGGCAGGTATTCCTTCGAGTGGTCGGCAACCAGCGGGCTGAGGTCGGCCCAGTTGCGCGCGTTGGGCTTGAACTCGTTGAGGATGCCCTCTTCCAGGGCGGTGACGTCCGCCGCGCCCTTGCCGGTGGCCAGGTAGCGGACCAGCTTCGGCCGGTACTCACCGAGCTGCGCGGTCTTGCGCAGCTCGACCTTGATGCCGGTGTCCTTCTCGTACTGCTTGACGAGCTCGTCGTAGCCCATCTCGCCGAAGGTGTCGACGACCAGCTTGGCAGGCTTCTCGCCGGCCGCCGGCTTGTCGTCGTCGTTGCCGCAGGCTGCGAGACCGCTGACCGCGGTGATCGCGGCCAGGGCAGCGGCCGCCAGGCGGGTACGCCGCGTGGTGACACTCATTCGCTGACCCCTCTTTCCGGTGGTGAGGCTGATGTGTGTGGTGGGGGGTGCTCATCGCGCCGGGCCGGGGTCCGTGAGTGACACACACCACCTCCGGGAGCGCTCCCATGAGATTGCCGGCGGGTAACGGGAGTGTCAATAGGACGTTGGGAGCGTTCCCAGATCGTTACCGCTATCTACTCCCACCCCGCCCACCCCAGCCACTCCCCCCGCCCCACCCCTGGTGATCAAGAGGTTTCGGTCAGGAGACGGAGCCCTGCTGACGCAAACTTCTTGATCAACAACGCGGGGCCCGAGGGCGTGGGGTGGGAGGACGCGGGTCAGCAGAAGTGGCGGAGGAGGGTGGTTGCGCGAGTCGGGTCGAACCGGGACGGGTCGAAGGTCGGACCGGCCCAGTCGCGCAGCATCGCGTGGCGGGAACTGACGGGGTCGGCCGTGGCGCTCTGGTCGTCCAGGGCTTCCAGGAGCGCCTGGTAACCCAACGGCCCGCCGACACCCTCCGGCGGGCAGGCTCGCTCGCCCGCCAGGCAGACCGGGTACCGCTCGTCGGGGTCGGCGGTCAACGCGTCCTCCACGACCAGGTCGTGCTCCCACCAGTCACCGAAGTCGTACGTGTAGGAGAACCGGCTGCCCTTGCCGAGCACCGCGTCGAGCCGCACGTCCAGCTCGTCGTGCAACGCCAACTCCCCGTCCGGGTCCGGCTCGCCGTACTGCATCGAGTCGATCTCGAAGGAGTGCAGGTGGCAGTCCCGCCAACCCATCGCGTGCTGCACCACCCGGTGCAGCCGGTCCAGCGTGTAGCCGGCCGGCACGAGCACCCGACGCCACACCGGCGGGCGGGTCCCGGTGAGGGACATCTTCAGCTGGAAGATCTGACGCGACATGCTGTCCTGTCCTCCCGCGGCTTAGGCTGCGAGCATGATCTGCCGAGCGTGCCGGGCCCGGCGACACGACGACTGCCCGGGCCGGAACTGGTGCGACTGCCAGCACCGTACCGCCGAACCCACCCCTCCGGTCACCGGTCCGGCCGGCGAATGACCGTCGGAATTCCGATCCGACGGCTCTGGCCCGAGCCGTCGACGCAGCCGCTCGACGACGCCGCGCTGACCGCCCTCTACGGCCGCGCCGACAAGCCCCGCCTGCGGATGAACTTCGTGGCCAGCCTGGACGGCGCGGTCACCGTGGACGGCTACTCCGCCGGGCTCTCCGGCGAGCCGGACAAGCGGGTGTTCGGCCTGCTGCGGATGGTCTGCGACGCATTGGTCGTGGCCGCCGGCACGCTGCGCCACGAGGAGTACCGGGCGGTCCGGCTCAACGAGCGCCGCCGCGCCTGGCGCCGTGCCAACGGGCTGGCCGAGTACCCGACCCTGGTGGTCGTCTCCGGTTCGCTCGACCTCGATCCGGCGCAGGCCGCCTTCGCCGACGCGCCGACCCGCCCGGTGGTGCTCACCCACGCCGACGCCGATCCGCCGCCCGGGCTGACCGACGTCGCAGACGTGCTGCGCTGCGGCGCCGAGCGGGTCGACCTGGCCGCCGGTCTCGCCGAGCTGCACCGCCGCGGGCTCACCCAACTGCTCTGCGAGGGCGGCCCACACCTGTTCGGCGCGCTCACCGCCGCCGACCTGGTGGACGAGCTGTGCCTCACCGTCTCGCCGCTGCTGGCCGGGCCCGGCCCCGGGCGGATCACCGCCGGCGACGCGGCACCACCCCGGCATCTGCCACTGCGCCACGTGCTCGCCGCCGAGGACGGCGTCCTCCTGCTCCGCCACGCCCGTCCGTGAGATCTCAGTCGATGAGCACCGCCCCGGGTGCCCACGGGATCTGGTATCGCCGGCCGTCCTCGGTGCTCGCCCAGACCTGCACCTCTTCGTACGGCTCGGCGGCGACCACCTCGACCACCGCGCCCCGCGGCGCCGCGCCGAGCGGATGCGGCACGCCATTGGCGACGACCTCGACGGTACGCCGCATCGCGTCCGGAAGACCGGCGACCCGACGTCGGTTCCAGGGTGAGCGCCACCGGCTGACCAACCTGTTGGTCATCGCGCGACGCAGGTAGGCCTCCGGCTGCCGTTGCCGGATTACGTGCCAGCGCGGGTACGCCTGCTCCAGCACCTCCTGCAGCAGGTCCTCGGCGTCCGCCCGCTGCCCGGTGATCAGTACGGCGAAGCGGAGCAGTCGCGGGCCGCTCGTCGCGACGAAGGCGCCGAAGTCGTCATTCATACGTGCTCCATGCCTAGGTAACGCGACCGGCGCCCCGGGAGTTGAGTCCGACCTCGCGCGGTGCACGCCTACACGACTTCCGCCCACCTCATGCGCTCGGTCGAGCACCCAGCGTCATGAGTGTGACGGCGCATGGTGTCGTCCGACGCGTCGCGTGGCGACCTGTCGTACTCCTCGGGCAGGATGCAGGGCATGCGCCCCGACCGTGATGCCCGACCGACCCGAGTCGCCCGATGACCGACGCCGACCTCGACAGCCCTGGCGAGGCGGTCGGGCGGGTGCTCGGCACCGCCGACGCCACCCCGTTGCAGTTCTGGACGGCCGTGGCGCCCGGCAGTTACCTCCAGCTCGACGACGTGGTGGTCACGCGACGGGAGCTGCCGGACCGGGAGCCGGTGACGATCGCCGGGGTGGTCACCCAGGTCCGCGCTCGGCACGAGGGCGCCCAGTTCGACTCCGACGTGTTCGCCATCGCCGACGGCACGCTGCCCGCGCAGGTGCAGGAGGCGGCCGAGGTGACCACCACCCGGGTCGATCCCGAGCTGTACGTGCCACCGACCCCGGGCGCTGTGGTGCACCGGGCCGAGGGTGACGCCCGGGCGCGCGCGCTGCACTTCGACCGGATGGAGCGGCGCATCCCGATGGGGATGGGTCGGGACGGGGTCCCGGTCTACCTCAACGCCGACTTCCTCGACGGCAGTCGGGGCGCGCACGTCTCCATCTCCGGCATCTCCGGGGTGGCCACCAAGACCAGCTTCGCCACCTTCCTGCTCTACTCGGTGTTCCGCTCCGGCGTGCTGGGCGGCGACGCGGTCAACGCCAAGGCGCTGATCTTCAACGTCAAGGGTGAGGATCTGCTCTTCCTGGACCACCCCAACACCCGCCTCGACGAGCCCACCCGCGCGGCGTACGCGAAGCTCGGGTTGAGCGCTGGCGCCTTCCCCGACGTGCGGGTGTACGCCCCACCCCGGGTCGGCGACTCGGCCGGCACGCCGGATGTGAGCAGCCGGCTCACCGGGGTGGATTCGTTCTACTGGACGCTGAGCGAGTTCTGCACCGACCGCCTGCTGCCGTACGTCTTCGCCGACGCCGACGACGAGCGCCAGCAGTACACGATGGTGGTCCACTCGGTGGCCGCGCACCTGGCCCGCTACGCCCAGCCCGCCGACGGCGGGGTGAGCATCGACGGGGTGCGCCTCGGCTCCTACGGCGATCTGGTCGACCACATCGTCGATCAGCTCAACGACGATGAGACCCGCTCCGACTGGGCGGGTAGCGCGGTGGGGCTGGGCACCGTCAACGCGTTCGCCCGGCGGTTGATCGGCAGTAAGAAGGACCTGGCCCGGCTGATCCGTGGCGACCTCGCCACCCGCCGCCCGCACTCGATCAACACGAGCGAGTCGGCCCAGGTCACTGTGGTCGACCTGCACAACCTTCCCGACCGCGCGCAGCGGTTCGTGGTCGGTGTGACGCTCAAGAGCGAGTTCGAGCGCAAGGAGAAGTCCGGCACCGCCAAGCCGCTGCTCTTCGTCGTCCTCGACGAGCTCAACAAGTACGCCCCCCGGGAGGGCTCCTCGCCGATCAAGGAGGTCCTGCTGGACATCGCCGAGCGGGGCCGCTCGCTCGGGGTGATCCTGATCGGCGCGCAGCAGACGGCGAGCGAGGTGGAGCGGCGGATCGTCACCAACTCGGCGATCCGGGTGGTCGGCCGGCTCGACCCGGCCGAGGCGTCCCGCCCGGAGTACGGCTTTCTGCCGCCCGCGCAGCGCCAGCGGGCGTTGCTGGCCAAGCCGGGCACCATGTTCGTCAACCAGCCGGACATCCCGGTGCCGCTCTGCCTGGAGTTCCCGTTCCCGGCTTGGGCCACCCGGGTCTCCGAGGCGGGCCGGGCACCATCGGAGACGCTGCGCTCGATCACCCAGTCCGCCGACCCGTTCGCCGTGGTGGGCTCCGGCGGCGGCACCGACGACGACATCCCGTTCTAGCTAGGGGCCGGCACAGCCATGAAGATCCTGCACACCTCCGACTGGCACGTGGGAAAGGTGCTCAAGGGGCAGTCCCGGGCCGACGAGCACAAGGCCGTGCTGGCCGGGGTGATCGAGATCGCCCGTGCCGAACAGCCGGATCTGGTGATCGTCGCCGGTGACCTCTACGACACCGCCGCGCCCAGCTCGGAGGCGACCCGCCTGGTCACCAGGGCGTTGACGGCGCTACGGCGGACCGGCGCGGACGTGGTGGCGATCGGCGGCAACCACGACAACGGCCCGGCGCTGGACGCGTTGCGCCCGTGGGCCGATGCCGCCGGCATCACGCTGCGCGGCGGGGTGCGGGAGAACCCGGACGAGCACGTCATCGACGGCACCACCGCCGGTGGCGAGCGGTGGCGGCTGGCCGCGTTGCCGTTCCTGTCCCAGCGGTACGCGGTACGCGCGTTGGAGATGTACGACCTGACCGCCGCGGAGACCAACCAGACGTACGCCGACCACCTGGGCCGGGTGCTGGGGCGGCTGACCGAGGGTTTCACCGAACCGGACCGGGTGCACCTGGTCACCGCGCATCTGACGGTGACCGGCGCGGCCACCGGTGGTGGAGAGCGCGACGCGCACACCGTGTTGGGCTACGCCGTTCCGGCCACCGTCTTCCCGGCCACAGCGCACTACGTGGCGCTGGGTCACCTGCACCGGGCGCAGCGGGTCGCCGGCCCCTGCCCGGTGCGGTACAGCGGCAGTCCGCTCGCTGTGGACTTCGGTGAGCAGGAGAACATCCCCTCGGTGACGATGGTCGAGGTGACCGCCAGCACCGCCGCCCGGGTGCGGGAGGTGCCGGTGACGGCGGCGAGCGCGCTGCGCACGGTGCGGGGCACGCTGGCCCAGCTCGCCGAGATCGAGGCACCGGACGCGTGGCTGCGGGTGTACGTGCGGGAGCAGCCTCGCGCCGGCCTGCGCGAGGAGGTCCAGGAGCTGCTCCCCCGGGCCCTGGAGATCCGGATCGACCCGGAGCTGCTGGCCGCGCCGGGCAGCGGCGCGCGCATCGCCCAGCGGTCGGGGCGTTCGCCCCGGGAGTTGTTCGCCGACTACCTGGACAGCCGGGGCCACGCCGACGAGGGTGTCCGGGAGCTCTTCGACGAGCTTTTCGAGGAGGTCGAGCACTGATGCGTCCGATGCGGTTGGACATGGCCGGGTTCACGGTCTTCCGGGACGAGACCACAGTCGACTTCACCGACGCCGACTTCTTCGCGCTGATCGGTCCGACCGGTTCGGGCAAGTCGACAGTGCTGGACGCGATCTGCTTCGCCCTCTACGGCATGGTGCCCCGCTGGGGTGGCGCCCGAGGGTTGGCGAACGCGCTCGCACCGTCGGCGACCGAGGCGCGGGTGCGGTTGGTCTTCGAGTCCGGCGGCGCCCGTTACGTGGCGACCCGGGTGGTCCGCCGGGACGGCCGGGGCAACGTGAAGACCGCGAACGCCGGGTTGCAGCTGATGCCGGCCGGCTTCGACGTGACCAAGCTGGACACCGGTCTGAGCCCGGACGACCTCGGCGAGGTGGTGGCCGGCACCCCCGCCGAGATGGAGCAGGCGGTGCTGGAGGCGGTGGGGCTGCCGTACGAGCAGTTCACCAGCTGTGTGGTGCTGCCACAGGGGCAGTTCGCCGACTTCCTGCACGCCAAGCCGGCGACGCGGCAACAGATCCTGGTCAACCTGCTGGGCCTCGGCGTCTACGAGGACGTGCAGAAGAAGGCGACGGCGCGCGCCGCGCAGGCGGAGGCCCGGCTGGAGGCGGTCGACCAGGTGCTCGCCGGGTTGACCGGCGTGGACGACGAGGCGTTGGCCGAGGCCGACGCCCGGGTGGAGCGGATGGCCGAGCTGGCGGCCGCGGTGGCCGAGGCGGTGCCGGAGCTGGCGGCGGCCCGGCTCACCGCACGGGAGGCCGCGGCGGCGCTGACCGCGCTGGACGACGAGCTGACCGTGCTGACCGGGGTGCGCGCGCCGGCTGGGGTGGCCGCTGTCGCTCGCGCGGTCGCCGCTGCGCGGGCAGACGCTGAGGCGGCGGCGACCGGGGTGTCTCTGGCCGAGGAGCGGGAGGACAAGCTGCGCGGCGAGCTGGCCGCCGCCGGTGACGAGAGCGCGCTGCGACTGCAACTGCGGGCGTACGACGATCGGGATCGGCTGTCCGGCGAGGCCGACACGGTCCGGGCGACGGTGCGCGCGGCGAATGACGAGCACGCCGCCGCGGTGGCGGCGCTGGCCGCGGCACGGGTGGTCGCCGAGCGGGCCGATGTCGAGCTGGAGGCGGCCTTCCGGGCGCACGAGGAGGCGAAGGCCACCGACCTGGCGGTGAGCCTGCGCGTGCACCTGCATGCCGGTGCGGCGTGCCCGGTGTGCGAGCAGCCGGTGGCCGCGGTGCCGGCCGTCCCGGCCGATTCGGCGGTGGCCGCCGCGACGGCGGCGGGCAAGGCCGCGCGGGCCGCTACCAAGGCCGCGCAGGCGACAGTTCAGGAGCGGGACACGGCGGCACGGGAGCTGGAGCGGCTGCTGGTGCAGGCGCGAGCCCGGCAGGAGCAGATGGAGGCCCGGCTGGCCGAGCTGGACGGGCAGCTCTCCGGCGCGGCCGAGCCGGCCGTGCTGCGCCGGGAGTTGGCCGAGCACGCCCGGTTGCGGCGCGCGCTGGAGGAGGCGGCGACCGCGGTCCGGGCCGGCCGCGAGACCGCTCGGCAGGCCCGGGCCGGGGTGGACGCCGCCGAGGAGCGGCTGCGGGCGGCGTGGCGGGCCTTCGACACCGCCCGTGACGGGTTGGCCCGGTTCGGCCCACCGGCGACCGATCGGGACGACGTGGCTGCCGCGTGGGCGGCGCTGACCGAGTGGGCGACCACAGAGGCGGACCGCCGCCGCGCAGAGCGGGCCGGTCGGGCCGCCGCCGTAGCGGAGGCCGAGTCGATGGCCGACGGGGTGCAGCGGGCCATCGCGGGCATCTTCGCCGCCGCCGACGTGCCGGTCGGGGACGACCCGGTGCACGCGGCGACAGTGGCGGTGGAGCGGGCCGACGCCGACCGTCGGCGGCTGCACGAGCGTCGCGAGCAGGCCGGGACGTTGCGCGAGCAGCGGGCGGGGCACGAGCGGGAGGCGCAGGTGGCGCGCGCGCTCGCCGGGCACCTGCGGGCCAACAACTTCGAGCGGTGGTTGCTGGCGGAGGCGTTGGACCTGCTGGTCGACGGCGCGTCGGGGATTCTGCGCGAGTTGTCCTCCGGGCAGTACGAGCTGGTGCACGACAAGGGCGAGTTCGTGGTGGTCGACCACCACGACGCGGGGCTGCGTCGCGGCGTGCGCACCCTGTCCGGGGGTGAGACGTTCCAGGCGTCGCTGGCGCTGGCGTTGGCGCTCTCCGAGCAGTTGGCCGGGATGTCCACCACGGCGGCGAGCCTGGAGTCGATCGTCCTGGACGAGGGTTTCGGCACGCTCGACGCCGCCACCCTGGACACCGTGGCGGCCACCCTGGAAAACCTGGCGGCCCGGGGCGATCGGATGGTCGGCGTGGTCACCCACGTGCCGGCGTTGGCCGAGCGGATCCCGGTCCGCTTCGAGGTGCGCAAGGATGCCCGGTCCGCGCGCGTGGAGCGGACCGGCCGGTGAGTGACGCCGCGTTCTTCGTGGATTCGTGGGATCCGGCGTACGGGGCGTCGTTCGAGGCGTCCGCTGCCGGGCCGGCCGCGCCGAGCAGCGCACAGGTCGACGCGGACGTGGAGTTGCCCGCCGTGGACTGGCGGGCGATCGGGGTACGCCCCGGGGTGCGGGCACCCGACGTGGTGTTGCTGGTCGACGGGGTTCGCCGCATCGACGCGAGCATCTGGACGGCGGAGACCGACGGCCTGTCGTTCCCCGGGTTGGCCGCCTCGTACGCGGCCGGGGTGGTCCGGTGTGACCTGGGGCGGGGTGCGGCGCAGTTGGCGGGCACCCGGGTTGGTCGGGGCCTGTTCACCGCGAGCCCGTCGGCGCAGGATGTGGTGGCGGGTGCGATCCGTTACCCGGTGCACCGGGTGGGTGGCACCGGTGAGCTGGCGAAGTTGCCGGCCGCCGTGCAGGGCCCGCTGACCGCGTTGGAGGTGGCGGTGTCCGACGCCGCCCGGGTCGACGGTGACCTGTTGGTGGTGGACGGCCCGCTGCGCAGTCGTCGGCAGTTGCCGCGCACCCTGGGCTACATCAAGACGCAGCACAGTCAGTACCTGGATGCCCGGCTGACCGCGGTGGTGACGGGGATGGCGTCGGGTGAGCGGTCCCCGGTGTTCCGGCTCGGCACCGCCTGGGGTGGTTGGTCGTGGTATTTGCGGCTGCCGGTGGCGATCGGCGCGCCGTGGGCGGGCGTCGTTCGGGTGGAGTGCTCCGCCGACCTGCCCGTCGAGGCGGCGATCGAGCTGGCCGACCTGTCGCTGGTGACCCTGCCGCGCTTCGCGTCCACCCCGTACAAGGATCCGCGGGCTCCGCAGAACCTGATCCCGATCGCCGGCCTGGAGCGCCGGCTGCGGGCCCTGCTCGGCGATTCCCGGCTGCTGCACCGCGCGTTGACCGCTGCGGCCCGCGCCGCCCGATGAGCGCGGATACTGGTTCCGGTGGGGCGTAAACGGACGGGCGACCGGGTGGTCGAGCAGGTGGACACCGGGTTGGCGGAGCTCGTCCCGGCTCCGGACCGGGCCGGCTCGTGGACGCTGCTGCTGGACGGCGCGCCGCAGTCGCACGTCGACCTGACCGACCCCACCCACCTCGAGTTCGAGTACGTGCGGCGGTTGGCCGCCGCCGTGGATCTGATCGCACCGGCCGGTGAGCCGCTGCGGGTGCTGCATCTGGGTGGCGGCGCACTGACCCTGCCCCGGTACGTCTCCGCCACCCGACCCGGGTCGACCCAGCGGGTATCCGAGGTGGACGGTGCGCTGGTGGAGCTGGTCCGTCGGGCGTTGCCGTGGCCGTCGGACACCCGGTTGCGGGTCCGGGTGGAGGACGCCCGGGCGGTGCTGGCGTCCACCCGGGAGGCCAGCTACGACGTGGTGGTCGCCGACGTGTTCGCCGGTGCGCGTACGCCGGCCCACCTCACGTCGGTGGAGTACGCCGCCGAGGTGGCCCGGGTGCTCCGCCCCGCCGGTTGGTACCTGGCGAACCTCGCCGACGGCCCGCCGCTGCGGCACGCCCGTGGGCAGGTCGCCACGGTCCGATCGGTGCTGCCGCAGGCCTGTCTGGTCGGGGACGCGGCGGTGCTGCGTGGGCGCCGGTACGGGAATCTGGTGCTGGTCGCCGGGCGGTCCACACCGCCGGTGCCGGAGCTGACCAGACGCGCCGCCGGCGACTGGTTCCCCGGCCGGGTGGTGGCCGGCGACGAGCTGGACCGCTTCGTCGGTGGCGCGCAGGTCGTACGGGACGCCGACGCGACCGGCTCCGATCCGCCACCGCCGGGGCTGTTCTCGGTACGACGCTGACCGTCCACTCGACAGCGGCGGGGAAGTTTTTTCGTCGTTTGTTGATCCGCTGGGGCGGGCGTTGCGTACCACCGGGCGGCCCACCTCGTGGGCCGGCGTTGGTCACGGACATCCCGGAGGTCTGCATGCACGCGGTGGCGGCCGGTTGGCATGGCGACGCGGTACGCGCTGACTGGTTGTCGGCGCGACCCTCGTCACGGTCAACCTCGTCTGCCCGAGGGGTCGACGCGCGGGCGACGCCTCGCCAGAATGGTCCGGTGACGCCGCGACCGGCGCCCGGGCGCCATCAGGCGACGACAACCGAGGCCAGCCACTCCGACCAGTTGATCCGTCAGCTCTATGCCGAGCACGCCGGCCCGTTGCTGATGTTCGTCATGCGTCTCACCGGGGGGGACCGGCAGCGCGCGGAGGACATCGTCCAGGAGACGCTGCTGCGGGCCTGGCGCAACGCGCACCGTCTGGGCACCCAGGGGCAGGGTTCGCTGCGGCCGTGGTTGGTCACGGTGGCCCGCCGCATCGCCATCGACGAGCACCGCAGCCAGGAGGCCCGGCCGCCGGAGACGTACGACCGGGACCTCACCGCGTTCGCCGAGGCGGACAGCACCGACCGGGTGCTGCGCACCATGACGGTGGCGGACGCGCTGCGTACGCTCAGTCAGTCGCACCGGGAGATCCTGATCTCGACGTACTTCCGGGGGCGGACGGTGCCGGAGGCCGCCGAGGAGTTGGGCCTGCCGCTCGGCACCGCCAAGTCGAGGGTCTACTACGCGCTGCGCGCGCTGCGCACGGCTCTGCAGGAGCGGGGGGTGACAGAATGAGCCGGCCGGACCACATGGACGTCGCGGCGTACGCGCTCGGTGTGCTCGACGAGCAGGACACTGAGCGGTTCGAGGAGCATCTCGCCACCTGCTGGGCGTGCGCGGCCGAGTTGGAGACGATGGTGCCGGTCGTCGGGCTGCTCTCCGACATCGACGGCGAGACGATGATGGCGCTGGAGCAGACGGCGACCGATCCGGCCCTGCTGGACCGGACACTCGGCGCGGTCCGGGCCGACCGGCGGCGTACCCGGTTTCGTCACATGCTCGCGACGGCCGCCGCGGTGGTGGTCTTCGGCGGTCTGAGCGGGTACGGCTTCGTCAGCGTGACCGGCAACGACCAACCGCCGGGAGTGCTCGCCGAGTCGACGCCGAGCCCGCCCAACGACCCGCCGACGAGCGTGCCGACGGCCGCGCCGAGCGGCCCGGGTGTGGGCGGCACCGAGGTGGAGGGCGACCAGGTCGAGGCGACCGACCCGACCACCGGTGTGCAGACCACCATGTTCCTGGTGACCAAGGACTACGGCACCCGGATCAATTTCAGCCTGCGCAAGCTGCCCGGCCCACGCATCTGCCGACTCGTGGTGGTACGCAAGAACGCCACCACCGAGGTCATCTCGACCTGGTCGGTGCCGGATGGCGGCTATGGCACCAACACCCGACCGCAGGGTCTCGAACTAAGCGCCTCGACATCGGCTCTGCCGAAGGACATCAAGCAGCTCCAGGTGCAGTCGGTGGATGCCAACGGCGTGGCGAGTCCGCTGGTCACCGTACCCATGTAAGCGCGCCTACCGCATCGGCGCCGGTCATTTCACAATGACCGGCGCCGATCTGTCGTTGCGCGAGGGGTCCCTCGCGGGGGCGTACGCATGGCGGCCGGAAACGGTTCAATCGGTTTACGTGAAATTGACCACTGTTACTACTTCAACCTTGACAGCCCGCCCGCCGTACCTATGGGTGAACTGTCAAGAATGAGGAGGGCACGTGGCACAGATGAAGCGGACCGTCATCGTCGCGAGCGCGATGGTCGCACTAACGGCCTGCGCTCCCGCGGGTTACGACGGGGCGAACTCGAGCGCGGCCGAGCCGGTCGCCGTCGCCGCGGCCGAGCCCACCGCGACGGTTGAACCTGAGGCCTCGGCTTCCCCGGAGGCGCCCGCCGCCGACGCCCCGCCCCCCGCGGACGTCGACCTGACCGAGAAGTTGGTCGGTAAGAGTGTCGCCCGGATGGGCAAGGTGGTCACCGACCAGGACGGCTGGATCCTGTACCGCTTCGACAAGGACACCGCCGACCCGCCGTCGTCGAACTGCGTCGACAAGTGCGCCGAGGTGTGGCCCCCGGCACTGACCGACGGCAACCCGGCGCTCACCGGCGTCTCGGACGACAAGGTCGGCAGCGTGACCCGGCAGGACGGCACCCGTCAGCTCACCATCGCTGGCTGGCCGGTCTACCGCTACATCGGTGACAAGAAGCCCGGCCAGTGGAAGGGCCAGGCCGTCGGTGGCACCTGGTTCGTGGTCCAGCCGGACGGCAAGAAGAACCTGAGCTGCCTGCCCAAGGGCACGCCGAAGGCGGTCGCACCGCCGGCGGACAGCGGCTCGAACGACGCCGGCGGCTCGGGCTACTCGTACTGAGCCTGGTCGCCCACGAGGGCACGGTGGTCGGTCGTCGCCGGGGAGGGCGCGACCGGCCACCGTCGTGTCCGGGGTGGGTTCCCGGGCCGGACCGGTACGGCGGTCGTCAGCCCCCACCGTGACCTGGCAGAGTAGCGGGGTGACCGAGACCGGACCCGCCGCGACCAGGGTGCTGCACCCACCGGTCGGCTACCGGCTGACCGCCTCGGTCCGCGCGCTCACCTTCAGCCCGTACGATCCGTGCGCCCGGGTGGCGGCCGGCACCTTCTGGTGGGCCACCCGCACCCCGGACGGTCCGGCGACGCTCGCGCTGCGACCGGCTGGCGGCGAGTTGCTCGCCGAGGGGTACGGGCCCGGCGCCGAGCACGTCCTCGCCCGCGCCGACGCGATCGCCGGGCTGCGCGACGACCTGACCGGCTTCACCGAACTGGCTGCGGCACACCCGTTGGTCGCCCGGCTGGCCCGGGAGCACCGGGGCCTCCGGATGCCCGCCACCGGGGAGGTCTTCCCCCGACTGCTGCGCGCGGTCTTCGAGCAGAAGGTCACCGGCAAGGAGGCCTACCGGGCGTACTCGGCGATGGTGCGGCACTTCCGGGAGCCGGCTCCCGGCCCGTTGCAGCCGCTGCTCCTGCCGCCCGAGGCAGCCACCGTGGCCGCGGCCCCGTACTGGGTGTTCCACCCGTTCGGGGTGGAGCAGCGCCGAGCCGACACGCTCCGTCGCGCCGCCGCGCTCGCCGACCGCCTGGAGCGCAGCACCGACGCCACCGACGCCACCCGCCGGCTGACCGCGATCCCCGGCATCGGGCCGTGGACAGCCGCCGAGGTGGTCCGGATCGCGTACGGCGACCCGGACGCGGTCAGCGTCGGCGACTACCACATCCCGAACACGGTGGCCTGGGCGCTCGCCGGCGAACCGAGGGGCGACGACGCCCGGATGATGGCCCTGCTGGAGCCGTTCAGAGGTCACCGGGGCCGGGTGTGTCTGCTGCTGGAGGCAGCCGGCATCCGGGCACCGAAGTACGGCCCGCGCGCCCCGATCCGCTCGTTCGCCCGCTTCTGAGTCTCGCCGGTACGGCGGTCAGCGACCGACGCAGAGCCGACGCAGGGTACGGCCGAGCCACCAGGCGTACGCGTGCTGCACGGCCCGAACCGCCGGCCCTCCGGTGCGGGTGAACCAGCGGTCCGGAAGGCTGAACGCGCGGACCTCGAACCAGACCGCGCCGGTGGCGTCGCGGACGACCTCGAACGCCTCCTCGCCCCGCTCCGGGTGCCCGGGCAGGGTGCCGTAGCCGAAACCGGCGAGCGTGGGCGAGTCCACGCTCCAGACCACCTGGCACGGCCCCCAGAGGCGGGCCGGGCCGACCCCGAGGCCGGCGGTCACCAGCACACCGTCGGTGGCCCGCGTCGCGTCGGTGCGCATCCGGACGCCGGCGGCACGGTGCAGTCGCCAGCTCAGCACCGCGTCGGCGGCGGTCTCGAAGCAGCCGCCGGGCAACGGATACCGGTGGCGCAGGTGGTGGTACCCGCCGGGCAGCGGCCCGTGCCGGGTCGACCCCACCTCCGGGTACGTCAGCTCGGCCACCGTTGCCCCCTCGACCTCGACCGGACACGGGCCAGGGTACGGCCGGTGTGGTCGGGTCGCCCGTCGATGGCGACGGCGGCTGTGGTGTGCTGCCTCGATGAACGCAGAGGCGAGCATCGTCCCGGCCGGTGTCGTGGACGCCGGCGAGATCCTCACCGTGCAGCGGGCCGCGTACCTGACCGAGGCGCAGCACTACACCGATCCGTTCCTGCCTCCGCTGACCGAGACGTTGGACGAGGTCGCGGCGGTGCTGGCCGGCCCGAGCATCGTGCTCGCCGCCCGGTTGGGCCACCGGCTGGTCGGCTCGGTGCGGGCCCACCTGGACGGGGACACCGCGCACGTCGGCCGCCTCTCGGTCGCCCCGGACCAGCAGGGGCGGGGCCTCGGGGCGCAACTGCTCACCGCCGTCGAGCGGGCCTGCGCCGGCCGGGCGGCCCGGTTCACCCTGTTCACCGGCGCGGACAGCGCGCGCAACCTGCGGCTGTACCAGCGGCACGGCTACCGGATCGTGGCGCACCGCCCGGACCCAAACGGCATCTCGTTGGCCGTGCTGGAGAAGCCGGCCGTCAGCCCCGCTCGCAGCGACGCCTGAGCCCGTCGGCCTCCATCCGCACGTAGCGGCGGAACAGCCCGCCGTACAGCCAGCCGATCAGGCCGGCCAGCGGGCCGGACTGGTTGATGACCAGTTCGACGTGCGTACGTCCGTCGGGCAGCGGCAGCAGCCGGTGCTCCCCCGTGGTCCGTACACCCGGCGCGTCGGAGACCCAGACGAACTCCCGCCGCTCGGTCAGCTCGGTGACCCGCCAGACCGCCGGCCGCAGCTTCGGCTGGGTCAGTCGTGCGGTCGCGCCGACGGTCAGCGACCCCGGCTCCCCCCGCTCGGCCCGGGTCACCGAGTCCGTCCACTCGGGCCAGCGGGGCACGTCGACCAGCACCGCCCAGACCTGCTCGGCATCCGCGGCGATCTCGGTGTCGGCCTCGAACCGCATGGTGTCCCCTCCCCGGCGACGCCGGTCGGCACCGCCACGGATGTAGACGAGGCCGCCGAAAGGATTGTGACACCGACGCTCGACCCCGTCCGTCCCTCCGCAGTGGAGGCAGACCGGGCCTGGCACCCGGTGGTTCCCGGCCGCACACACCGTCCTCGGCCGCCGCGGATCAGGCGGCCTCGTGCAGGTCGGCCAGGGTGAGCGGGGTACGCCGACGCAACAGCTCCTCCAGCTCGGGCACCGAGCCGACCTCGCCGAGCACGTTCCGGCCGCCGCCGAACCGCTCCGGGTAGCGGCGGGTCAGCCGGAAGCGGTAGCGGCCCCGGATCAGCTCGACGCTCACCCGCCACCGCCCGCAGCAGCCACAGACCCACTCGGACACCTCGCGAAAGTAGCTCTGACCTGGGGTTATTCGATTCGCCCGGCGGGGACGAGCGGCGCGCAGGCGGACACGCCGCCCCGCCGTCCACGGTGATCTGCCTCACGACTGTCGGCACCGTCTGATTGACTGGTCGGCGTGGACCTGCCGATCAACCCGCCGGTCGAGCCGATGCTGGCCAAGAGCGTTCCCAAACTGCCCACCACGCCAGGGGTGACCTACGAGCCCAAGTGGGACGGGTTCCGGTGCATCGTGTTCCGCGACGGCGACGAGGTCGAGTTGGCCAGCCGGGGCGGCAAGTCGATGACCCGCTACTTCCCCGAGGTGGTCGAGCAGGCCCGCCGGCAGCTGCCGGAGCGGTGCGCGGTCGACGGGGAGTTGATCGTGATTCGGCGCGACGGGCCGAGCGGCCAGCCCCGGCTGGATTTCGAGCTGCTGGCCCAGCGGGTCCACCCGGCCGCGTCCCGGGTGAAGATGCTGGCCGAGACCACCCCGGCCGACTTCGTCGCGTTCGACCTGCTGGCGATCGGTGACGAGGCCCTGCTCGACCAGCCCTACCCGCGCCGCCGGGAGCGGCTGGTCGAAGCGCTGGCCGGGGTGCGCCCGCCGGTGCACGTCACCCAGGTCACCACCGATCCGGACACCGCGCGGCGCTGGTTCGACGTCTTCGAGGGCGCCGGGCTGGACGGCCTGATCGTCAAGCCGGCCGACCTGCCGTACGAGCCGGGCAAGCGACTGATGTTCAAGGTCAAGCATGCCCGCACGGCGGACGCGGTGGTGGCCGGCTTCCGCTGGCACAAGTCCGGCCCGGTGGTGGGCTCGCTGCTGCTCGGTCTGTACGACGACGCCGGCGTCCTGCACCACGTGGGCGTGAGCGCGTCGTTCAGCATGGCCCGCCGCGCCGAGTTGCTCGACGAGCTGGCGCCCTATCGGGACATCGGCGGCGAGCACCCGTGGGTGCACGGCGACCACGAGCGTGGCCAACGCATCCCCGGTGGGGTCAGCCGGTGGACCGGCACGAAGAACCTGGAGTGGGAGCCGGTGCGCCCCGAGCTGGTGGTCGAGGTCGGCTACGACGCCATGGAGGGCGAGCGGTTCCGGCACACCGCCCAGTTCGTCCGGTGGCGCCCGGACCGCGACCCCCGGTCCTGCCGCTACGACCAGCTCGACCGGCCGATCCGCTTCGACGTGGACCAGGTGCTGCGCGGCGACCCGACGGCCACCGTGGACCGAGCCGCCACCGGCTCGGCGTAGCCTGGCCGTCGACCCGATTCCGGAGGACCACGTGACCCGCACCGCCGACCAGCCTCGGATGGCGTCCAGCCGCCGGGTCCGTCGCACTCTGGCCGCCTTCGTCGTCGCCGCGCTGCTCACCGCCGGTTGCACGCTGCCGGCGTTCGCGCCGCGCACCGAGGTGGAGGGCGCGGCCGCCCCGACCGGCAGCGCACCGAACTGGCGGCCCTGCCCGGAGGTGCCCGACGAGTTGGTCGGGCGGAGCGCACCGAACATGCGCTACGAGTGCACCCGGATCGCGGTGCCCCGTGACTGGGGCACCGGCGGCGGGGCGAGCGCCGGCCCGGGCGCCGGGCAGACCTTCGAGATCGCCCTGCTGCGTGCCCGGTCCACCAAGCAGCGCGACCGGGTGGGCTCGTTGGTGATCAACCCGGGCGGCCCGGGCGGTTCCGGTGTCGACACCGCCGTCTACCTCTCGTTCGGCCCCCAGTTCGGCGGGCTGCCCGCCTCGATCACCGAGCGGTTCGACATCGTCGGCTTCGACCCGCGTGGGGTCTCCCGGTCCAGCCCGGTGAAGTGCATCTCCGACGCCGACCTGGACGCCAGCTTCGGTTTCGACCCGGACCCGGCGAGCCAGTCGGCATTCGACGGCTTCGTCGGCCTGAGCCAGCGGATCGGGCGCGGCTGCGGCGACCGCTACGGCGACCAGTTGCCGTTGTACGGCACCGAGCAGGCCGCCCGCGACATGGACGCGGTACGCGCCGCAGTGGGCGACGACAAGCTCACCTACCTGGGCTACTCGTACGGCACCCTGCTCGGTGCCACGTACGCCCAGCTCTACCCGCAGCGGGTGCGGGCGCTGGTGCTCGACGGCGCAGTCGACCCACAGCAGCGGCTGGTCGAGGGCTCGGAGAGCCAGGCCCGTGGCTTCGAGCGGGCCTTCACCAACTTCACCCGCTGGTGCGCGGCGAACGCCGGCCGCTGCCCGATCGCCCCGGACGCCCGCGCCGCGGTCACCTCGGCCATCGACAAGGCCAAGGTCTCCCCGGTACGCGGCGCCGACGGGCGGGAGGCCACCGCCGGCTGGGTGTTCTACGCCGTCATCTCGTCGCTCTACACCGAATCCGGCTGGCAGGAGCTGGCCCAGGCGATCGACAAGCTCGCCGAGGGCGACCCGAAGGACGTGTTCCGGCTCGCCGACGCGTACGCCGGCCGGGCGGACGACGGGCACTACTCGAACCTGTTCGACGCCAACCTGGCCATCAACTGCGCCGACGAGACGGAGAAGCCGAGCCGGGCGCAGATCCGGCAGTTGCAGTCCGAGTGGCGCGGGAAATACCCGCTGTTCGGGCCGGCGTTGGCGGTCGGCATGCTGAGCTGCGTCGAGTGGCCGGGCGGGCGTGACCCGTACCCGACCGGGAAGGCGAACGGCGCGCCGCCGATCGTGGTGGTCGGCACCACCGGCGACCCGGCGACGCCGTACGAGCAGACCCCACGGCTCGCGTCGATGCTGGGCGTCGGTCGGGTGCTGACCTGGGAGGGCGAGGGGCACACCGCCTACCCGCAGACGTCCTGCATCACCGACGCGGTCGACGCCTACCTGATCGACCTGGCCGTGCCACCGGAGGGGCAGCGCTGCCCGGCCCGCTGACGGGCGGGGTCGGCGGCAGTGGGGGCAGATCGATCCCCTGCCGGGTGGCCAACTCCTCCAGCAGCGCCCGCATCCGGCGCACGTCGGCCTTGAGCTGCTCCTGCTCCTCATGCTCGAAGGCGTCGTCGTCGACGATGAGCCGGCTCGCGAAGTGCGCGGTGATCAGCGGGATGACCAGCAGCACCATGGTCGAGATGAGCAGCGCGGCCAGTGTGCGGCCCGCCCAGGTGGTCGGCGAGATGTCGCCGTACCCGACGGTGGAGGCGGTCACCACGGCCCACCAGACGGCGTCGGCCGGGCTGCGCTGCTCGACCTCCCCGTAGATGACCCCGGCCACCACGATCATCAACAGGTACGAGGTGATCAGCGTGCGGGGCGAGTTCGCGAACCACACCAACGCCCGGTATATCCAGCGGAACGGCAGCAGCACTAGCTCCATGCCGCCCCATGCTGCCCGTTGCCCGCAACCGGCACAGACCCATTCGCCAGTTTCGCTGTGCCAGGATCGCCAGCATGAGCGACGTGATCTACCGGGAGGCGGTCCGGGCTGACCTGCCCGCCGTCATCGCCCTGCTCGCCGACGACGTCCTGGGCAAGGCCCGCGACTTCACCGAGGTCGACGAGGCGTACGAGAGGGCGTTCGCGGCCATCGACGCGGACCCGCGCAACCAGCTGATCGTGGCCGAGCAGGCCGGCGAACTGGTCGGCTGCCTGCAGATCACCTACATCCCGGGCCTGGGCCGGCACGGCAGCGAGCGCTCGCTGATCGAGTCGGTCCGGGTCCGCTCCGACCGGCGTGGCCAGGGGCTGGGCCGGGACCTGATGACCTGGGCGGTCGACCAGGCCCGGCAGCGTGGCTGCGCGCTGGTGCAGCTCACCACCGACAAGACCCGCGAGGACGCGCACCGCTTCTACCTGGGCCTCGGCTTCGTGGCCAGCCACGAGGGCATGAAGCTCGCGCTCTGACCCGGCGTCGCGTTTCGCCTGGCGGGGCAGTGGGAGTCGCCCCGACCGGGTTACGTTCGCTGCCATGAGCAGGCCGACGATGCCCGGCGCCGCACCGTCGCGCCCGCCATGGCGGCGGACCGGCTCGGCGCTGTTGGCGGTCGGCGTTCTCCTGGTCGTCGTCGCGTTCTGGCTGCCCGCCTGGCGCAGCGTCTACCTGGACCGGACGGAAACCACCGCGGGTTCGAGGGTGCTCGGCTGGGCGCTCCCGTTCGCGGTGACCGCCGCCGTGTTCGCGGTGCTGTCGCTCGCCAACACCGGCCCGGCCCGCTGGGTCTGGCGGCAGGCCAGCCTGGGAATGCTCATCTCCAACGTGCTCGCCTGCGGCAGCCTCACCGGGGCGTACTGGTATTTCGAAGCCGAGGACCCCTACGCCAAACACGAGTTGATCTCGAGCGGGCCGGGCGCCGGTCTTCTCCTCGCCCTGCTGGGCTACCTGCTGATCCCGCTCGCTGGGTCCCTTCCTGACGGCCAGCAGCGCACCGCCCAACCCAGAAACGACCGGCC
This sequence comes from Micromonospora saelicesensis, assembly GCF_900091575.1. Lineage (GTDB taxonomy): Bacteria > Actinomycetota > Actinomycetes > Mycobacteriales > Micromonosporaceae > Micromonospora > Micromonospora saelicesensis. The sequence continues at coordinate 287,647 of NZ_FMCR01000003.1, read as the reverse complement.
CGGCCATGGCCAGAGGCAGTAGGGAACTCCCCCGCCCCACCGCCGTACGAGGGCTGTGGAGCTGATGTCGTGGACGAGTCACCGTCCGGCAGTTCGTTGACGACATCAGCTCCACAGCGAACGCGGACCACCATCCGCCGCTCAGCCACCCGCCGCCCAACCTCCGCACGGGAGGCGTGGGACAGCGTCGGGCAGCAGTTCGATGGGTCAGCCGTCGACCAGGCGGCCGTCGCGCAGGACGAGCACCCGGTCGGCGAGGTCGATCAGGGCCGGGTCGTGCGTGGCCACCAGGGCCGTCATGCCGCGGGCGTGCACCACCGCGCGCAGCAGGTCCATGATGGACCGGCCGGTCTCCGAGTCGAGCTGACCGGTTGGCTCGTCGGCGATGAGCAGGTCCGGCTCGTTGGCCAACGCCCGGGCCACCGCGACCCGCTGCTGCTGGCCACCGGAGAGTTCGTACGGGCGCTGCGCGGCGTGCCCGCCCAGGCCGACCAGTTCCAGCAGCACCGCGACGCGCTCCTCCCGCTCCGCGGCCGGCACCTGGGCCAGCCGCAACGGCACGCCCACGTTCTCGGCGGCGGAGAGGATCGGCACCAGCCCGAAGGTCTGGAACACGAACCCGACGGTGCCTCGGCGCAGCCGCAGCAGCTCCGCCTCCCCGGCCGAGGTGACCTCGTGCCCGGCCACCACCACCTGACCGCTGTCCGGCCGGTCCAGCCCACCGATCAGGTTCAGCAGCGTGGTCTTGCCGGCCCCGGACCGACCTCGGATGGCGACCAACTCGCCCCGGTTGGCGGTGAACGACACGTCCCGCACCGCGTACACGGCGTGCTCACCACGGCCGAAGGTCCGGCTGACCCCACTGACCCGGACCACCTCGTCGGGGTGCGCCGAGGGCGCACCGCCGACACCGGCCGCGCCGGTCACCACCATGTTCTGCCGGCTCATGCCCGCGCCCCCCGCTCGTCCGAGGCCCGGTTGCCGGGCCGTACCTGCACATGGTCCGGCTCCAGGTCGAGCCGGACCCGCTCCTTCAGCGAGAGCGCGTCGACGAACGCGGCGGGCAGCTGCATCCGGCCGTTGCGGTCCAGCACCGCGTACTCCTCGCTGACCAGCTCGGTGTTGCCGTCCGCGTCGGTTCGCGCGGTCCGGCGTACCTCGGAGGCGGTCCGGCCGTCGCGGATCGCGACGGTCCGGCGGACCTGTGTGGCCACGGCGTGGTCGTGGGTGACGACCACGATGGTCACGCCCAGTTCCGCGTTGATGGTGCGCAGCGCCGCGAAGACCTCCGCGCCGGTCGCCTCGTCCAGCTCACCGGTCGGCTCGTCGGCGAAGAGAACCTCCGGGTCGTTGGCCACCGCCACCGCCACCGCGACCCGCTGTTGTTCGCCACCGCTGAGCTGCCCGGGCCGCCGGTCGGCGCAGTAGCCCACACCGACCAGGTCGAGCAGTTCCCGGGCCCGCTCCCGGCGGGCCCTGCGGCTGCGCTTGCCGGCCAACTGCATCGGCAGCTCGACGTTCTCCAGCGCGCTGAGGTACGGCAGCAGGTTGCGGCCGGTCTGCTGCCAGACGAACCCGACCAGCTGCCGGCGGTAGCTCAGCCGTCGCTTCGCGGAGAGCGAGAGCAGGTCGTAGTCGGCCACCCGGGCGATACCGGCGGTCGGGGTGTCCAGGCCGGAGAGGATGTTGAGCAGGGTCGACTTGCCCGAACCGGAGGCACCGACGATCGCCACCAGCTCACCCCGGTCGATGACCAGGTCGAGCCCCTGCAGGGCGACCACCTCCACCCCCTCGGTCTTGAAGATGCGCACCAGGCCGTCGCAGACGATGTGCCCGCGTAGGCGGTCCTGTCCGCCGGCCCGCTCGGCGGCGCGAAGCGCTGCCCGCTGTTGCAGGGCGGCCAGGTCAGGCACCAGTGGAGTCTGGGCGGTAGCGGTCATCTCAGCTCTCCTCTCCGAGCCGAAGCACCTCTCCGAGGCGCAACCGGCGGTTGTTCAGGGCCTCGACGGCGACCGCGAAGCCGAGGGCGACCGCCCCGAGCGCGAGCACCGCGGCGACCAGGCTGGGCTCGAAAGCCACCCGGACGGGCACACCACTGGTGAACGCGGACAGGCCGAGCACCGGGTTGAGCAGCAGGGGCAGTACCGCACCGACCAGCGCGCCGGTCAGCACCGACACCGCGACCAGCGGGGTCAACTCGACCAGCAGCAGCCCTCGCCACTGCCGGCGGGACAGGCCGAGGGTGCGCAGCCGGGACAGCACCTGGCCCCGGGCGCGCGCGCCGGCCAGCACGGTGAACGCGATGGCCAACAGCCCGAGTACGGTGCCGCCGGCGGCACCGGCGACGAACCCGAAGGCCAGCACCCCGTTCGCCCCGCCCTCGCCGAGATCCCGGCGGACGTCCGCCCGGGTGTCGACGGTGACTCCGATCATCCGTTCCCGACCGGTGACAGTGCCGTCCCGCTGGTAGCGCTCCTGCCCCTGGTCGCCGGCGACGCGCAGCGCCTCGGCGTCCAGCGGGTCCCCGGCGATCAGCAGGCTGGTCGGCACGGGTGTGGTGGTACGCGTCGGCAGGGCCTGCCAGGGCAGGATCACGAACCGGCTGGCGTTCGCCGCCAGCATCGGGAAACTGTCCTCGGTGCCGGCCACCCGGAACTCGTACCGCTGGCCCTGCACCGAGATGAAGGCGGAGTCGTCCAGCCCGGCCTTGGCCAGGTCGGCGGCGACCGCCGGTGAGACGATCGCCGGCAGCGGCCCCGGGCCGGGCGCGGCGGTGCGCAGCGCGGCCGGAATCGACAGGTCCACCTGGGAATCGCGGGCCACCTTGTCCAACCCCGAGCCGTCGACCAGCAGCACGTCCGTCTGCCCGATGAAGGCGTCGGTGCCGACCTCGTCGGACGCCAACCGCTCATCGTCCTCGTACAGCACCCGGGTGACGGCCCGGACCCCCGGCAGACGGCCCAGCTCGTCGATGGTGTCGGGTGCGAAGCGCTCCCCGCGGATCACCGCGTCGGCGGGCACGATCTGCGCGGCAGCCCGTTCCCGGCTCGCGTCGATGCCGGCGGCCACGACCGCGCAGAACGCCGCGGTGCCGATCGCCAGCACCACCACGACCAGCGGGGCGGCGACCGCCGCGCGACCGGCGCGGGCCGTGCCGAGGAACGCCACGCTGCCCCGGGTCCGCGCGGCCAGCCGGCTGACCAGCAACAACGGCCAGGGGTACGCGCGCAGCGCCAGCACCGCCGCCGCGATCGCGAGGAGCACCGGCACCGACACGAGCAGCGGGTCCACCTCCCCGAGGGTCAGGCCACGCCGACGCAGCAGCACCGCGGCGAGCCCCGCCAGGAGCAGCAGGGAGACCTCGACGGTGAGCCGACGGGCCGACGGGCGCACCCGGATCAGGTCCCGGCGCCCCGCTCCGCCGGCCGGTACGGCCAGTGTCGCCAACGGCAGTGCCAGCGTGACCAGCACGGTCACGCCGATGACGTACGGGGTGGTTGGATCCGGGGCACCGGGGAACAAGGTGCCCAGCCACCAGCCCAGCACGGCGGCGATCGGCACCACCAGCACCGACTCGGCGAGGCTGCGCCGGGCGCCGGCGGTGGCCCCGCCCCCTCGGGCGCGCAGCAGCGCGAACTCCGAGCGACGTCGTCTGATGGCGAGACTGGCCGCGAGCACGATGAGCCCCGCCAGGGTGGCCAGGACGCCGGCCGCGATCACCGCGAGCAGGGTCCGGACGGCGTCGATCTGGGCGGCGAACGCGCGCAACGGAACGTCGACGCCCTGGGTCAGGCTGAGCCCCGGCGGCTGGTTGCGCTGCATCACCTGCAGGCCGTCGATCATCTGGTCCAGCTCGCGTGCGTCGATCCGGTCGACGCCCAGTCGGTACCGCCAGTTGGACTGGATCGGCCAGCCCTCGGCGGCCCGCTTGTTGAGGGGCGACTGCGCGACGACGCCGACGATGACGAACGGCTGGCCATCGCCCTGCGGTTCGATGATCCGCAGCAGCTGTGGCAGCCCGTCCCAGATGCCGTTGGCGCGGTCGACGGGGCGGAACAGCCCGGTCACCACCAGCGGGACACCGTCGATGAGTCTGCCCTTCTCATCGGTCTTGCCGATGCGCAGTTGGCTGCCGGCGCGCAGGTTGAGCTTGCGGGCCACGTCGACGTCGAGCGCCACCTCGATCGGCCGGTCGGGAACGTAGGTCTCGCTCGGCCACGCCCCCTCGACGAGGGTGCTCGCGCCCTGTATGTCGGGCATGGCCCGCAGGCCCATGTCGACCAGCAGGTTGCGGGCCGCGAGGTCCGGTCCGACCACGCGGGCCTCTGCGGTCTCGACGCTGTACCACCGCTCGGTCACGGCCGAACGCACCGGCGGCGGCATCTCCGCGGCCAGGGCGTCGAACCGTTCGGCGGCGTCGCCCATCGCCGTCCGCCGCGACGTCGCGGGCTCAAGGCTGGTGGAGTACGAGATGTCCCGGCGGGCGGCCGGCTCGCTGTTGAGTTGTGCTCGCAGCCCCTGTTCGGCGAGCCGGTTGACAAGCCGGGGCACTCCACTGATCAGCAGCGTGACCACCAGGGTCAGCACCGCCAGCAGCAGGAACTGCCCCCCGTACGCCCGGACCCGCCGGACGGCTGCCCCGACGCTCATCGTTCTCCCCCGATTCGCAGCTGCACCGCCGCCACCCGCTGACGGATGCCGGTGGCGATGAACGCGCTGAAGGCGAGCGCCGCCAGCAGCAGACCGACCGCGGTCAGGCCGATCGGCACCCAGGGCAGCACGAACGCCGCCGGGGGTGTCGGCCGGCCGGCGGCCGGGGTGAGGATGACCAGTGGGGCCATCGTCGCGCCGACCGCGGTGCCGAGTAACAGCCCGACGCCCACGCCGATGCCGGCGAGGAACGTCTGTTCGGCGAGCAGCGCCCGAGCCATCAGCCGGGGCGTGGCCCCGAGGGTGTGCAGGACCGCGAACTCGCCGAGCCGACGCCGGGCGGTGGCCCACACGTCCACCATCAGGCCGACGAGGGCGAGCAGTACCGCGCCGAGCGCGGCGGCGAGCATGCCGGTGCGCGAGCCGCGCCAGTACGGGTCGTCGGCGGCCGCCTCGATGGCCGCCTCCCGGTTGAGCACTGTGACGCCCGGGAGTGCGCTGACCGCCTGGGCGGCGGCGTTCGCGTCGGCGGCGCCGACCCACCATTCCGGTACGGGTCGCACTGCGCCGCTGCTCCGGATCATCGCGTCGACAGCGGCCGGCAGGTCCAGCAGGACGCCTTCGCCGGTGGTGGCCGGCACGGCGTCCAGCTCGCCGACCAGGTGCACCGGCAGCGTCGCCCCGGAGAGGGTCAGGTCGACGGTGTCGCCGACGCGCAGGCTCAGCGCGTTGCGGACCCCGGGGGTCATCAACACCGGTATGGGCTTGTTGTCTCCGCCCGGCACGACAGCGAACCGGGTGGGCGGCTGGTACGCGAACTGCCCGCCGGGGATCACGTCGACCGTGCGGGCCGCGGCGAACCCGGCGCCGGTGGTCCGTACCGGCATGGGCTCCTGCCCGAGGGCGGTCACGGCCCAGTCGCCGCCCAGTTCGGCCGGTTGCTTCGTGCCGTCGGCCTTGACCACCGTCAGCCCGTCCACCTGGAGCTCGTAGGAGTTGCCGGCGGCCAACCCACCGTCGGCCTCGAAGCCGGCCAGCCGCAGCCGCGCCCCGCCCAGGTCGGGCAGTCGCGCGGTGAACGGGGTGGCCCGGCCGTCGCTGTCGGCGTTGGCCGCCGGCAGCCGCAGGGCGAGCCCGTCGGGGGTGGTGACCAGCAGCGTCACCGCGACCTTCAGCGACCGGGCGGCGTTGCTCACCGGGGTACGGATCGTGCCGGTGATCTCACGCGCCCCGGCGGGCAGTTCGACGCCGGCGGGCTCTCCCCGCGCGCCGACCATCCTCCGGTACTGCTCCGACGCCGATCCGTCGCCGAGGCGGTCGGCGAGCCGGACGACGCCCGGGGCGCTGGCCGGGTCGACACCGATCACGGTCGCCGGCAGGTTCTCCCGCCCGACCCGGATCTCGTCGCGCCACGCCGGCAGCACCCGGTTCACGCTCGGCAGCGCGGCGAGTTCACCGGCCCGGGTCGGTGGGGCGCCCCCGGTCCGTTCGGTCACCCGGAGGTCGGCGCCGACCGTGTGGCCGGCCTGCTCGACCTGGGACCGCTCGCCGGTGCTGATCAGCGACCAGGCCAGGGTGCTGCCGCCGACGGCGAGGGCGAGCAGCAGCACCGGGCCGGCGTGGGGACGCCGACCGGCCTGCCACATGCCGAACATGGTGGCGGTCCAGGGACGTCGGTCGACGAACCGCTCCGCGAACCGGGTGAGCGGCGGGAGCACCCGCAACGCCAGCACGGCACCGGCCAGCACACCGAGCGTCGGGGCGGCGACCAGCAACGGGTCGAGCCCGAGCTGGCCACCCGAGCCGGCCAGCGGGGAGGCGTACCGGCGCAGCTGCACCCAGGCGAGCACGGCGAGCGCAACGAGCACCAGGTCGACGCTGGCGCGTTGGACGCTCGCGGCCCGGTTCGGCCGGGATCGGGCCGCCATGTCGGCGACGTACGTCCCGGCGCCACGCAGCGCCGGAAGGACCATGGCGACGAGGCAGCCGGCCGCGGTGGCCGCTGCCGCCGCCCAGACCAGTGTGGTGTTGCCGCCGGCGGTGTACAGGTCACCCGACCCGCCGGGTCGGATGTACCGCAACGCCTCACCGGCGATCAGCGGACCGAGCACGGCGGCCGGGGCGACCACCAGGGTCGCCTCACGGGCGGCCAGGCCGGCCAACTGCCGACGGGCGGCGCCGCGGGCGCGCAGCAGTGCGGTCTGGGGCCGGCGGTCCTCGTGCAGCAGCGCGGCGACCAGCACCAGCGCGTACCCGGCGAGCACCAGGATGAGCAGCAGCGGGGTGGCCAGCGACGAGCGACCCACCAGGTCGGCGCGACCGATCCGGTCCAGCAACTGCGGCATCTTGGTCACCGTCTGCCCGGAGCTGCCCAGTTGGGCGGCCTCGGGCACGGCCGAGACCGCCTCGGTGAGGGCTTTCCGAACGGCGGGCAGGGCAGCGGTGTCGACGGCGCCGAGGTCCGGTTGGGCCAGCCAGGACGCCGACACCGAGCCCGGGAAGGTGGCCACGAAGTCGGCCGGGTCGAGCGTGAACGGCCCGTAGGAGGTGCCGGAACCGGCACTGCCCGCCCCCACGCCGGGGGCCAGCAGCCAGTACGCGTCCGACGGGTCGCGGGGCCGCCAGGTGCCGGCGAGCACCAACTCCCCGCGTCGTTCGGTGGCCCGGTCACGCACCGGGACGCGTTCGCCGACGGTCAGGCCGAGGGCGCCGGCGACCCGCTCGGGCAGGCTCACCTGGACGGGGTTCGCTCCGGGGCTGGGCCAGGCTCCGCTGGTCAGCTCCGCGTGGCTGGCGAGGTCGGCGAGCGTGGCCAGGTTCGCGAAGACCGGTTCGTCGGCCGTACGCGGGATCTGCCCGAGGTCGCCGGTCAGCTCCCGGCCGGTGCCGTAACGGGCGGCGGTGACACTGACCGGGACGCCGCCGAGCCCGTTGGCGAACTCGGCTCGGACCGCCTTGTCCCGGGTTGCGAACTCGGCCGCGTCCCGCCCACCCGAGCCACTGACCAGAAGGCCGCGCTCCTCGGCCGGCGAGGCGGCGACCAGTGCCCGCTGCCCGGCGTCCACCGCACGACGGTTGTAGTCGGACAGCCCAGTGACCAACGCGACGGCGACGAGGGCAGCGATCACCGCCGCGACCAGCAACCCTCGCGCCTCGCGGGCCCGCCTCCACACCAGCTTCATCCGACGCCTCCCCTGGCCCTGGCGGGCCGACGACCATCAAGACAGGCGACCTACCGGGAAAGGTTCGCGCCCGTTACATGATCGTTACTACGGGAGGGGTCAGCTCGGGCCGGCCAGCGCGCCGGGGCGGCTAACTGCCGCCTCGAATGTTGCGGATGCCGAACACCACAGCGCCAAGCACCAGCAGGACGCCCAGGAGTTGAAGGCCCGGTGAGTCGTCGGCCTCCCCGTGCACGATTCCGGCGACGCCGAGGGCGACCACGAGAACGGCGGCGACGGTCAGGGCGTACTTCATGGGGTTTCCTCCTCGACCCACTCCAGCAGGTCTCCGGGTTGGCAGTCGAGCACTCGGCACATCGCTTCGAGGGTGCTGAAGCGGACCGCCTTGGCGCGGCCGTTCTTCAGCACCGCCACGTTGGCGGGGGTGAGCCCGACGCGCTCGGCGAACTCGCCGACGCTCATCTTGCGCTTGGCCAACTCCACGTCGATGCGGACGACGATGGGCATCAGATCACCGCTTCCATGTCGGTCCGCAGGGTGGTGGCCTGCCGCAACAGCGCCCGCATCACCACTATCAGGAGCCCCAGCACGCTGACGCCCACCGTCAGCAGGAACAGCAGCAGCGGCAGCCCCGGGTCGTCTGCGTTGAACCCCACGTAGAGGAAGACACCCACGAGCACCACCCACGCGGCGGCGATGGCCCACACGATCGCGTCCACCCACTTCAGGGACGCCTCGGTGAAGATGCGGTCGCTCTTGACCAGGCTGAGCAACTTCCAGGTCGCGACGATGACGACCTGGACGCACAGCACCCAGAACACCGCCACGACCGTGGCGGGCCACCGGAGGTAGGCGTCCTGCGGCGATTCCGCGGCCATGTGGGCGAACTGTCCGGGCAGGGAGAAGGTCTGAAACAGGACCAGGACCCCGAACAGCACCACGAGGAAAACTCTGAGAGCGGCTACCGCTCGATGCTCCGTAACCATGCATCGAGTTTCACTCGTTACCTATCGAAAGTCAATCGGTTGCCGGGACGTTGACTCCCGCTCACGACGACGTCGGCCCGGGCGCCGGCCTCGCCTTCTGGGGATAGAACGTCTCGTGACGGGCCAGCATGGCGACGAATTCGCCGATCTTGCGTTCACGGGTCTCCGCCCGCTTGACGGCATTGAGGCGATGAATGAGAGCGAACCGGTTGGCCTTGGTGAGCACGTCGAGCATGGCCTGGGCGGCGGGCTCGGCGGCGATGGCGGCGAGCAGGTCGGCCGGCACCTCCGCCTCCGACGGCGGGGCGTAGGCGGCCGCCCACCGCCCGTCCGCCTTCGCGGCGTCCACCGCGGCGCGGCCCGCCGGCAACATCCGCCCCTGCTCCTCCAGCCGGGCCACGTTGGCGACGTTGCGTTGCGACCACGAACTGCGGGACCGACGCGGAGTGAACCGGATCCAGGAGGACTCCTCATCCCGCTTACGGGCCTGCCCGTCGATCCAGCCCACACACAGGGCCTCGTCGACCGCCTGTTGCCAGGTCACCGTCGTGACCGTGCCGCCCTTCCTGGTCAGGGCGAGCCAGACACCGGGCGACGTGGCGTGGTTGGCCGACAACCAGGCGCGCAGGGCCTCGGCGTCCGCGACGATCAACTCATCCAGCTCTGTGCTCGCCATGACGGCAGGCTAATCGCTGCGTCCGACGCTACGGCTCCGAGCTTCCCGTCCCGGAGGAGGTTCATCTGGCCTCAGACGATCTGACGTCGTACGATCTGGCCGTGAGAACCCTTCCTGCCCCCGAGCCGTGGACGGCTGCCCTTCCCGAGGCGACACCGCCACCCGACATGGCGATCTGTCAACTCCCCACGGGCAGCTACGAGACGCGAGCGGCATTTGCCATTCGCGGTGGCTCGTTCCGCGACAAGCGGCAGTTCGCCGCCACCGCCATCCTCGTGCGGCACCCGAAGGGCGACTTCCTCATCGATGCCGGCTTCGGGGCCGACGTCGCCGCGCACGTCGCCATGCAGCCGCGGTTCGCCCGCGCACCCTTCCAGACCTTCCGGACCGTGCGTGAGCAGCTCGACGACAACGGTTACGACAGCACCCGGCTCCGCGGGGTGTTCCTGACGCACTCGCACTGGGACCACGCGAGCGGCCTGGACTCGCTCGACCTTCCGGTCTGGATGAACAGGGGCGAGCTTGAGTACGCCGCCAGCGATGGTGACGGAAAGGTCTTCCGCGCCGTCTCGCCCGGCCACGAGATCCGCGAGTACTCCTTCGACGGCCCCGCGTACCTCGGCTTCTCCGCGAGCTTCGACGTCCACGGCGACGGTTCCCTGGTGCTGGCCCTGGCCGGCGGCCACACGACGGGATCCGTGGTCGCGTTCGTGACCCTTCCGTCGGGGCAGCGCTACGCGTTCATCGGCGATCTGACCTGGCAACTGGACGGAGTCCACCGGCGGGTGGAACGCCCCTGGCTGCTACGGACCCTCGCCGACAGCGACGCCGAACAGGTGCGACAGGGCATCCTGCGATCGGCCGCGCTGACCGAGCTGATGCAGGTCGTTCCCGCCCATGACCGACGCGCCTACGAGGGCATCCCGCTGCTGTCGGGTGCGGCGCGATGACCGCTGGACCGGCACCGTCGCTCGACTCCGAGATCACCTGGCTGTTGCATCGCGCCGCCCAACGGATGCACGTGGTGACCGGCGAACAGGCCGAGAGGCACGGCCTGCACCTGCGGGACTACATCGTGTTGAGCGCGCTGGACAAGACACCCGGGCTGACCCAGGTCGAGCTGGCCAGGACCCTCGGGCTGGACAAGACCACGCTGATGACCCAACTCGATCGACTCGAACAGAAGGATCTCGTCGTACGCCACTCCGATCCCCGCGACCGCCGGCTGCGCATTCCGGCGATCACGACCACCGGCGAGGAGGTACGGGCGCGGGTCGCCCACGCCAGCGAGGAGGCGGAGCGGAACGCGATGGCCGGCTTCGATCAGGCCGAGGTCGGCATGTTCCGCCGGATGCTGTTCGCGATCATCGGCACGGGGGTGGACCCGGGGTCCTGCCTGTGATGTTCGGCGAGCACCGATAGCTCGGCGCTCAGGCGTTCTCCTCCTCGGGAGGTCGCTTGGCGCGGCTCGGCTGCACCCGCTTGGGTTCGCCGGGCATCTTCGGGTGGTCCGGCGGGTACGGCAGGTCGCCCTGGCCGGCGGCGGCGTCCCGCTCGGCCCACTCCAGCAGCGGGGTGATGTCCCACGGTGCGTCGTCGATGCCGGCGTGTGGATCACCTCGCTCGGCGAGCCGGGCCGGCACGGTGCGCAGGTCGAAGTCGTCCGGGTCGACGTCGGGTAGCTCGTCCCAGCTGACGGGGGTCGAGACGGTGGCCCGCGCGTTGGCCCGCAGCGAGTACGCGCAGGCGATCGTGCGGTCGCGCGCCATCTGGTTGAAGTCGACGAAGACGCGGGTGCCGCGCTCCTCCTTCCACCAGGCGGTGGTGACCAGGTCGGGGTTGCGGCGCTCCACCTCCCGGGCCAGCGCGATGGTGGCACGGCGCACCTCGGTGAACGTCCAGCGGGGTTGGATGCGCAGGTAGACGTGCACGCCCCGGCCGCCGGAGGTCTTCGGCCAGCCGGTCGCGCCCAGCTCGTCGAGGAGCGCGCGGACCTCGCCGGCGGCCCGCGCCGCGTCGGCGAAGTCGGTGCCGGGCTGCGGGTCCAGGTCGATGCGCAGCTCGTCGGGGCGGTCGACGTCGGCGGCCCGCACGGGCCACGGGTGGAAGACGATCGTGCCCATCTGCGCCGCCCAGGCCACGTGCGCCAGATCGACCGGGCAGAGCTCCGCCGCGTTCCGACCGCTCGGGAAGGTGATCTGTGCGGTCGTCACCCAGGGCGGCACGCCCCGGGTGGGCACCCGCTTCTGGAAGAACGCCTCGCCTTCGACGCCCTCGGGGAAGCGTTGCAGGGTGGTCGGTCGGTCCCGCAGAGCGCGCATGATCCCGTCGCCGACCGCGAGGTAGTAGTGGAAGACGTCCGCCTTGGTGAACCCCCGCTGCGGGAAGATCACCCGATCCGGACTGCTCAGCCGGACGGTGTGCCCGGCCACCTCGACCTCGGCGGCCGCAGCCTTGGTGCCACCCATCCCGCGACCTTATGCCACGCCCCCGACGTTCGACGTACCGTTGAGGGGTGAGTCTTGACGACAACGAACTGCCCCGTACCGACGAAGAGTGGCGGGTCCGACTGACCCCCGAGGAGTTCCACGTTCTGCGGGAGGCCGGCACCGAACGCCCGTGGACGGGCGAATACGTGGACACGAAGACCCAGGGGGTCTACCACTGTCGCGCCTGCGGGCTGGAGCTGTTCTCCAGTGACACGAAGTTCGACTCGCACTGCGGCTGGCCGAGCTTCGACGACGCCATCCCGGGCCGGGTCAAGGAGATCGAGGACCGCACCCTCGGCATGGCGCGTACGGAGATCCGCTGCGCCCGCTGCGACAGTCACCTCGGGCACGTCTTCCACGGCGAGGGCTTCACCCCGAAGGACACCCGGCACTGCGTCAACTCGGTCTCCATCAAGCTGGAACCCCGCTGACGCGGGCACCCGGGGCGTGACCGCGCTCAGGGCGTACCCGTACCCCTGAGCAGCTCGACCTCGGCGGTCCGGGACTGCTCGATCCGCCGGGCCAGGTCGCGGACCCGCTCGTTGCGGCCGACGCCGACGTGGGATCGGGCCAGGTCGGCGGCCGATCGCTGGTGGTCGGCGAGCACGTCGCGCAGCACTCGGTCGACGTCCGCGTCCGGCGCGGTCCGCAGCCGGTCCAGCGCGGCGTCGTCGCCGTGCCCGTCGTGGTGGTGTGCGGCCGCGCTGGCACCCGGCCCGGTCGTGGGCAACCAGCCGCGCATGGCGGCCAGTTCGTCGCCCTCGGTCGCCTCGACGGCGGCGGCCAGGGTGCGCAGTGCGTCGTCGCGCACGCGGTCCCGGGCCAGCCGGACGATCTGCAGGGTGCGTTCGCTGTGCCCGACCATGGTGCTCAGGAACACCACGTCGATCCCGCTCATCGCGTCCGCCTCGATCGCGGACCCGGCACCCGCGGAACCGGCCCCCGCGTCCCCGGCCGCCGCCGAGCCGGCCGGGGACGCGGGGGCCGGCTGCGGCACGGCCGACGGGCTCGACGTGGGCGGTCCGGCGCACGCTCCGGTGAGCAGCAGAGCCGCAACGAGGGTCGCCAGCGGGGTACGGCGGGGCATGCCGGTTGCTCCGTTCACGCGAGGGCGGCGACACGGGTGCGACCAACGGGCCGCACCCGTGCGGTCAGACCTGGAGCCAGAGCGCCGGTACGTTCGGCGGCTCCCAGCCCGGGATCGCGGTGTGCGCCTGCCGGCAGCGGTACGTCGCTCCGCCGTAGGTGACCTGGTCGCCGACCTGGTACGCCCGGCCCGTCGTCCAACTGCCGCCCGGCGCGGGCGGAGTGGTCGGCGTGGTGGTCGGGGTAGGCCGTGGGGTGGGTGAGGTGGTGGGGGTGGGCGTCGGGTTCGACCCTCCGCCGCCGATCTGCACGTCGATGCAGGAGTAGAAGGCGTTCGCGGTGTCGGAGATGTTCCACACCGCGAGGATCTTCTGTCGGCCGGAGAAGCCGCCGAGATTGACGTTGTGCGACACGGTGGCGCCCGGCTGCTGGCCGTTGCCGTTGACCACGCCGACCCGGGTGTTGCCGATCCAGTACTCCCAGTTGCTGGTGGCGTGCCGGGCGGTGTTCACCCAGGTGAAGGTCAGCGAGCTGCCCACCGAGGTGGCCGGCCAGCCCCGACTGTCGTCGTTGAGGACGGCGAACTGGGCGATTCCGGCGTTGCAGCTGCGTAGGCCCTTGGGCCCTTCGACGCTCTGCGGCTCGTACTTGATCTGCCCGCAGTCGGGCACCCGGCCCTGTGCGCAGAGTGCCTGCCGGCTCGGTGGGGCGGAGACGTAGCCGTGCGCCTGCGCGGGGGCGGCGACGGTGAGGGTGGCGGCGACGGCGCCCGCCGCCACCAGCGGGACGGTGATTCTTCGACGCATGGGGGCAGCTCCTTCTCCAGGTCCGGTGAGGTGCCCTCAAGGTAATTTAAACATTGTTAACAGTAAAGACTCTCATCGATAAATCCATCGATGGCGGCAGTTTTCTTGTTCAGAGCCGGAGCAGGCAGCCCCGGTCGTCGACCTGGTCGGCCGACTCGTCGTCCAACCAGACGCCCCCGGTGCCGAGGTAACGGAACCGGTGCTCCCCCGGCGGCAGCTTCACGGTCACCGTCCTGGTGCCGTCGCGGCGGGCCACCAACTCGTGCCGGCCCGGCTGCCAGCCGTTGAAGGAGCCGACGACACTCACCGGGCCGGGTGGGACGTCCCGGGGCAGACAGAAGGTGACCCGGGTCTGGTTGCCGAAGAGCTTGTTGCGCTTGATCACGGTGATCCTCCGGGGGTTGCGGCGGTTCACCCGGCATAACGGGCAACACGCCGAGGCCGACACGCCGCCGCCGTGGCCAGGCGTCGACGTTCCGCCCCCACGTCAAAGCCACCTGGGAGATTCTGTAGGCACTTGTCCACTTAAGGGAGGTTTTCGGTGGCAACCTGCGAGGTCTGCGGCAACGACTACTGGATGGCGTTCGAGGTGCACACCGTCAGCGGCGACGTGCACACCTTCGACTCGTTCGAGTGCGCGATCCAGCGCATGGCACCGATCTGCGAGCACTGCCAGGTCAAGATTGTCGGACACGGCGTCGAGGTCAACGGTCGTTTCTTCTGCTGCGCACACTGCGCCCGCGCCGTCGAGGGCGCGGTGGGCGCCGAGATCCGCGACGCCGTCGGCGCCCGCCCGGCCTGACCGCGCCCGCCCGGCCGCGGGCCAACCGGAACACCACGCTGGGGTACGGTCGTCGCCATGCGGCCGTTCCTGGGCGTCCTGCCCCCGCCGCGCTCCTGAGCGGAGCGCCGCGCCTCTCGCCGACCGGGTGACCTGACCCCGCTCGGCCACCCTGTCGTACGCGCTCCGTCGACGTCGTCCCCGTCAACGGCTCACCCTTCGGAGCGCTCCGTGTCCACGACCCGCACCGCGCTGCCGGCCGCCTCGGCCGCCAGCCACGCCGCCCGCAGCGGCCTGATCCAGATCACCGTCACCGGGGTGCTGTGGGGCACCACCGGTGTGGCAGTGCAACTCCTGCGCGAGAGCACCGGGCTCAGCCCGGTGAGCATCGGCTTCCACCGCCTCGCCATCGCCGCGCTCGTGCTGCTGGCGTGCACCGCCGGCCGGCTCCGCACGATCGTGGCCACAGTGCGCGCCGCACCCGTACCGCTGCTGCTCACCGGCGTCGGTCTCGGCCTCTACCAGGCGCTCTACTTCGCCGCCGTGGCCTGGGCCGGAGTCAGCGTGGCCACCATCGTCAGCCTGGGCCTGGCACCGGTGCTCGCCGCGGCCTGGGAGTCGGCGCACGCCCGCCGGCTCCCCGGCCCGCTGCGACTCGGCACGCTGGTCGCGGCGGTGGCCGGCCTCGTCCTGATCACCGCCGCCACCGAGCACCCCGGCGCGGCGGCGCCCGCCCCGCTGCTCGGCCTGCTCGCGGCGGCCGGCTCCGGCCTCGGGTACGCGGTCACCACCCTGATCAGCCGTCGGGTGTCGCAGCGCACCGCGCCGATGACGCTGACCACCATCTCCACCACTGTCGGCGCGCTGACCCTGGCACCGTTCGCCCTGGTCACCGGGGTCAGCGTGCCGGTACGCCTCGACACCCTGGCGCTGCTGCTGCACCTCGGCGTGGTCACCACGGCGGTCGCGTACGCGTTGTTCTACGCCGGGCTGCGCACCACCCCGGGCAGCGTCGCGGCCGTGCTGACCCTGCTCGAACCGCTGACCGCCGCGGCGCTGGCGGTGGCGCTGCTGCACGAACCGCTCCCCCTGCCGGTGATCGTCGGCGGCGTCCTGCTGCTCACCGCCGTGGCCGCCACCTACCTCGCACCCGACCGGGCGGACTTGAGCTGAACCCGCCCGACCTACCATCGGTGGATGCCTCAGCAGACCACCGAGCTACGGACGGCCTCCTTCGCCGACCTGAACGCCCGCACCCTCCACGACCTGCTCAAACTACGCATCGACGTGTTCGTGGTGGAGCAGAACTGCCCGTACCCGGAGCTGGACGGGCGGGACGTCGAGCCGGGCACCCGGCACGTCTGGCTCACCGACGGCGGCGCGCCGCTGGCGTACCTGCGGATTCTGGCCGACCCGGACGGTGTCGCCCGGATCGGTCGGGTCGTGGTAGCCCCGGCGGCGCGCGGCGGCGGACACGCCGGTCGGCTGATGACGGCGGCGCTGGAGGTGGTGGGCAACCGCCCCTGCGTGCTGGACGCCCAGTCGCACCTGGTCGCGTTCTACACCCGGCACGGCTTCGCGGTCAGCGGCCCCGAGTACGTCGAGGACGGCATCCCGCACACGCCGATGCGACGGGATGCCATTGACGGCTGACGATCGAGCTGGCATGGTGCCGGGTAGAGCCATCGCGGGAGCCAGCGATCAGGCACGGGAGTGGGCAACTCCCGGCGATCCGGGTGTCGACGTCCGACCTCATCCCCCCGGGGGCTCCATGTCTTTCACCCGATCACGACGCGTGCTCTGGTTGTTCGCCGTCGTGGCGACCATCACGCTCCTGTTGACGACCGCACTGACCACCATGCTGCCCAGGCCCGCTTCGGCGCATGGTTCGGTCGTCGACCCGGCCTCGCGTAACTACAGCTGCTGGCAACGCTGGGGCGGCGACTTCCAGAACCCCCGGATGGCCACCGAGGACCCGATGTGCTGGCAGGCCTGGCAGGCCGACCCGGCCGCCATGTGGAACTGGAACGGCCTGTTCCGCGAGGGAGTGGGGGGCAACCACCAGGCCGCCGTCCCCGACGGCCAGCTGTGCAGCGGCGGACGCACCCAGAGCCCTCGTTACAACGCGCTGGACACCGTCGGTGCCTGGAAGACCACAGCGGTGTCGAACAACTTCCGGCTCCGCTTCTTCGACCAGGCCAGCCACGGCGCCGACTACATCCGGGTGTACGTGACGAAGCAGGGCTTCAACTCGGCCACCCAACCGCTCGGCTGGGGCAACCTGGAGTTGGCCGGCCAGATCGGTAACACCCCGGCCTCCCAGTGGGACCCGGACACCGGTGGCGTCTCGATCCAGATCCCGGTGAACGCGCCGGGACGCACCGGACGGCACATCGTCTACACCGTCTGGCAGGCCAGCCACCTGGACCAGTCGTACTACCTGTGCAGCGACGTCGACTTCGGCGGCGGGTCGACCACCCCGCCGCCCACCACGCCCCCGCCGACGACCCCGCCGCCCACCACCCCGCCGCCGACCACGCCCCCGCCGACCACCCCGCCGCCGGCCGGTGCCTGCACGGCGACATACCAGGTGACCGGTCAGTGGTCCGGTGGCTTCCAGGCCGAGGTGAAGGTGACCGCCGGCGGTTCACCGACCCGGGGCTGGTCGGTGAGCTGGAACTACAACAACGGCCAGCAGGTCACCTCGTCGTGGAACGCGACGGTCGGCGCCAACGGCACGCTGGTCACCGCACGTAATGCGAACCACAACGGCACCCTCGCCGCCGGAGCGAGCACCACGTTCGGTTTCCTCGGCTCGTGGAACGGCAGCAACCCGGTTCCGCTGGTCTCCTGTACGACGACCAGTTGATCCCCGTCCGGCGCCGCACCCGGGCGGGGGTGCGGCGCCGGCCGGTGGGAAATGCGGTGGTGCCCGGCAGTCCGTCCGGGCACCATCCCCGCATGATCGAGATCAGGGTGCTCACCCCCGACGACTGGCCGACCTGGCGGGAACTGCGGCTGGCCGCCCTCACCGAGGCACCGGGAGCGTTCGGCTCCCGACTCGCCGACTGGCAGGGCGACGGCGACCGCGAGCAACGCTGGCGCGACCGGCTGAGCATCCCCAACTCACACAACCTGGTGGCCGTCCTGGACGGGCGTCCGGTCGGGATGTCGAGCGGTGTACCCACGCCGGACCCGCTGATGATGGACCTGATCTCGATGTGGGTGAACCCGGACGCCCGCGGCAAGGGTGTCGCAGACCGTTTGGTGGACGAGGTGGCGCAGTGGGCCCGCAGGGCCGGCGCCGACCGGCTGCGCCTCAACGTCATGCCGGACAACGCGCGAGCGAAGGCCCTCTACCGCCGCGCCGGCTTCCGGATGACCGACGAGCCGGGCAACCTGACGCCCGACGGCGAACAGGTAATGCTCCGCCCCCTCTGACCCCGCGCCCCACCCTTCCCGCGATCTTGCACTTTCGGTCGCCCGATCGCGGCTCATGCCCTTTCGCCGGGACAGAAACTGCAAGATCAGCGAGGCAGGGACGGGGGCGGGGCGGGTCAGACCAGGCAGTTGACGATCTCGGCTACCGAACGGCGGCGGCCGGTGTAGAACGGGACCTCTTCGCGGACGTGCCGGCGGGCGCTGGAGGCGCGCAGGTCCCGCATCAGGTCGACGATCCGGTGCAGTTCGTCGGCCTCGAAGGCGAGCATCCACTCGTAGTCGCCGAGCGCGAACGAGGCGACCGTGTTGGCCCGCACATCCGGGTAGCCGCGCGCCATCTTGCCGTGCTCGGCCAGCATCTCGCGCCGCTCGGCGTCGGGCAGCAGGTACCACTCGTAGGAGCGGATGAACGGGTACACACAGATGTAGGGGCGAGCCTCCTCGCCGGCCAGGAACGCCGGGATGTGGCTCTTGTTGAACTCCGCCGGCCGGTGCAGCGCCATCTGCGACCACACCGGGGTCAGCGCCCGGCCCAGCGTGGTGCGGCGGAACCGCAGGTAAGCGTCCTGGAGCGCGTCGCTGGACGCGGAGTGCCACCAGATCATCACATCCGCGTCGGCGCGCAGCCCGGAGACGTCGTACACGCCCCGGATCACGACGTCCTTGCCGGCCAGCTCGTCGAAGAGGGACACCACCTCGCCGGTGACGTTGTCCCGCAGTGACGGCAGCGGAGAGCTGGCCCGGAACACCGACCACATGGTGTAGCGGATGCTGTCGTTCAGCTCCCGCAACCGGGCCGCGTTGGTCTGCTCGGTCATCTCGCCGATCCTCCCAGTGCTGTGATGATCTCTTCGGCCGCCGTCTCGCCGGAGCGGACGCAGACCGGGATGCCGACGCCGTCGTAGCCGGCGCCGGCGAGGACCAGGGTGGGGTGCGCGGCCCGCAGCGCCGTCCGCGCGGCGGCGAGCCGGTCGGCGTGCCCCGGCGCGTACTGCGGCAGTGCACCGCCCCACCGCTGCACGTGCCCGTCGACCGGGGCGGGCAGCGGGGTGCCGAGCACCGCCGACAACTCCCGGTGCACGGTGGCCGCCAGGTCCGCGTCGGGGCGCTGAAGGTGCGCCTCCTCGCCGTACCGGCCCACCGAGGCGCGCACCAGGGCCAACCCGTCGGGCCGGCGCAGGTGCCCCCACTTGGTGGTGAAGAAGGTCGCCGCCTTGATCAGCAGGCCCTCGGTGCTCGGCACCAGGAAGCCGGACAGCTCGGGCAGTCGCGGCTGCGGCAACGCGATGGTGACCAGCGCGACGCTCGCGTAGTCCAGCGCGCCGACGCCCGCCGCCACCGCCGGCGCGGGGCCGGCGAGCAGCCGCGCCGCGGGGCGCGCCGGCACCGCCAGCACCACGGCGTCCACATCCACCAGCTCGGGGTCACGCGTCGGGCCGACGGTGAGCTGCCAGCCGGTGCCGGTCGGGGTCAACTCGCGCACGGCGGCGTCCCGCCGTACCGTCGCGCCGCTGGCCGTCACCGCCGCCTCGATCAGGGTGCTCAGCCCACCGGCGAGGGTGCCGAAGACCGGGGCACCGGGCGCACGCGGCGCGGCGGCCTGCGCGGCCCGGACCGCGCCGACCAGGGTGTGCTCCACCCGGGCCGTGCGGGCCAGCGCCGGCATCGTCGTGACCAGGGAAAGATCGTCGGCACGGCCGGCGTACACGCCGCCCAGCATCGGGTCGACCAGCCGCTCGACCACCTCGTTGCCGAAGCGGGACCGGACCAACGCGCCCACCGAGACGTCCGCGTCCGGCCCGACCAACGGCCGACCGCCGTCGGTGTCGGCGTCCGCGGCGGGGCGAGCGACCGTGGCCACCCGATCCAGATCCCCGGGTACGCCCACCAGGGTGCCGCCCGGGATGGGGCGCAGCTCCCCGTCGATGACCAGCGCGGCCTGCCCCACCGTGGGGTGCACGATCTTCTCGGCCAATCCGAGCCGGCGGGCCAACGCCACCGCCGCGCTCTCGGCGCCGGTCGGGTCGCGCATCAGGAACGACTCCGCGCCGAACTCCACCGGCTGACCAGCCAGCTCCCCGGTGCGCAGCTTCCCGCCCAGGACGCCGGACTGCTCGTACACCGTGATCTCGGTGCCGGCGGGTGCGCGGTCGCGCAGGCGGACCGCGGCGGCCAGGCCGGCGATCCCGCCGCCGACCACCGCCACCCGCCAGGGCTGCCGCATTCCCGGTCAGCCCTGGTCGGCTCGGCGGCTGGACAGCTCGTGCACCAGCGCGACCACCCGGGTCAGCACCTCCGGGTCGGTCTCCGGCAGCACCCCGTGGCCGAGGTTGAACACGTGGCCGGGGGCCGCCCGGCCCTGCTCCAGGATGCGGCGCACCTCGGCCTCGACGACGGGCCACGGCGCGAGCAGCACGCACGGGTCCAGGTTGCCCTGCACCGCCTTGTCCGCGCCGATCCGGCCGGTGGCCACGTCCAGCGGCGTACGCCAGTCGACGCCGACCACGTCGGCCCCGGCCTCGCCCATCGCGCCGAGCAGCTCGGCGGTGCCCACCCCGAAGTGGATCCGGGGCACTCCGGCGTGGGCCAGCCCGCTCAGCACGGTGGTCGAGTGCGGCAACACGAAACGGCGGTAGTCGGCCTCGGAGAGCGCACCAGCCCACGAGTCGAACAGCTGCACGGCGGAGACGCCGGCCTCGATCTGCACCCGCAGGAAGGCCAACGTCACCTCGGCCAGCCGGGCACAGAGCGCGTGCCACAGCTCGGGGTCGCCGTACATCAGGGCCTTGGTCTTCGCGTGGGTGCGCGACGGCCCGCCCTCGACCAGGTAGCTGGCCAGCGTGAACGGCGCACCGGCGAAACCGATCAGCGGGGTGTCGCCCAGCTCGACCACCAACTGCCGGACGGCCTCGTCCACGTACGAGACGTCGTCGCGGGTGATCCGGCGGATCCGTTCCACGTCGGCGGCGGTGCGGATCGGCTCGGCGACCACCGGGCCGGTGCCCGGCACGATGTCCAGGTCGATCCCGGCCGCGGCGACGGGCACCACGATGTCGCTGAACAGGATCGCCGCGTCCACGCCGTGCCGGCGCACCGGCTGGAGGGTGATCTCGGTGACCAGATCCGGGCGCCGGCAGGACTCCAGCATCGGCACGCTCGCCCGGATCTCCCGGTATTCCGGGAGGGAGCGGCCGGCCTGGCGCATGAACCAGACCGGGGTGTGCGGGACGGGCCGACGTCGGCAGGCCCTGATGAAGGGCGAGTCGGCCGGTCCGCCGGGGCGGGAATCTCCGTCTCGGGCGACAGTGCCCGTGGTGTCCGTGGTCATCGCCGCAATCGTGCCACGCCCGCCACCCCCAACCGGGTGGGGGTGAGAGGAAGGGCACCGTTCCTTACCTCGCAGTCGAAGCGAGGGCCCCTCGGTGAGCGTCGGCGCGCCGTCGAAGCGGGGGGCGGGCGTCGGCATAGGCTGCCGACATGGCCCCCCCGATCGCGCTCCCGGAGACGTTCGCCCGAGCGGTCGCCGGGCTGCGGTCGGCCGCCCCTCGGCCGGAGATCACCCTGGAGGAGGTCGGCGCGCCCCAGCGGCTGGCCCCGTACGCGTTCGCGCTCGCCGCGACCGTGCTGCGCGACGACGACGAGGTGGCGACCGGCCGGCTGATCCTGCTGCACAACCCGGTCGGGCACGAGGCGTGGCAGGGCACCCTGCGGCTGGTCACCTACGTGACCGCCGAGTTGGAGGTCGATCTGGCCGCCGACCCGCTGCTGCCCGGGGTCGGCTGGACGTGGCTGACCGACGCGTTGGACGCCCAGGACGCCGGCCACCGGGCGATCGGCGGAACGGTGACGCAGACCATGTCGACCCGGTTCGGCGATCTCGCCGGGCCACCGACCATCGGCGACATCGAGATCCGCGCGTCCTGGACGCCGATCGACGACGACCTGACCCCACACCTGCTCGGCTGGTGCGCGTTGCTCGCCTCGACCGCCGGTCTCCCCCCACCCGGCGTCACCGCCCTCTCCGATCGCCGCCCGGCCGGCGCAGCCTGACGTTCGGCCCTCGGGAGGACACTTTGCGGACACCTGATCGACACACGCCGGACCGGCTGCACCCGCCGGATCTCCGCGCGCACTAGGGTTGGCAGGTGACCGACGAACCACCCCTGCGCCGTCGGCCCACCGAAGAACTTCCGGGAAACGCACCCCAGCACCCGCCGTCGGCCCAGCCGCAGCCGGCGGGCGAGGGGGCCGACCCGGCCGACGGTGGGCCCGTTCCGCTGATCGCCCCGCGTGACGGCACCCCCGATCCGGTGGCCGCCCCGGCCGAGCTTGCCGAGGTCGTGGCCCGCTTCGCGGCGGGCACCGGCCCGGTCGCCCTGGACGCCGAACGGGCTTCCGGCTACCGCTACAGCCAACGCGCGTACCTGGTGCAACTGCGCCGGGCCGGTGCGGGCACGGCGCTGATCGACCCGCTGCCCCTGCCCGACCTCAGCGCGCTGGACGCGGTGATCGGTGAGGCCGAGTGGGTCCTCCACGCGGCCAGCCAGGATCTGCCCTGCCTGGCCGAGGTGGGGTTGCATCCACGCCGACTGTTCGACACCGAGCTGGCGGCTCGGCTGGCCGGCTTCGAACGCGTCGGGCTTGCCGCGCTCACCGAGCAGCTGCTCGGCTTCACCCTGGAGAAGCACCACTCGGCGGCCGACTGGTCGAGCCGACCGCTGCCCGAGTCGTGGTTGACGTACGCCGCCCTCGACGTGGAGCTGCTCACCGACCTGCGTGACGCGCTGGACGCCGAGTTGACCCGGCAGGGCAAGTCAGCGTGGGCCGCGGAGGAGTTCGCCGCGCTGGTCCGCACCGGGGCACGCCCGCCCCGGGTCCGGGCGGAGCCGTGGCGGCGCACCTCGGGCATCCACCGGCTGCGGGGGGCGCGGGCCCAGGCCCGGGTCCGCTCGATGTGGTACGCCCGGGACCAGATCGCGGCCCGGCGGGACGCCGCTCCCGGTCGGGTGCTGCCCGACTCGGCGATCATCGCCGCGGCCGAGCTGGACCCGAAGGACGAGAAGACCCTGCTGACCCTGCCCGGCTTCGGTGGTCGGTCGGTCCGTCGGCTGGCCCGCACCTGGCTCGCCGCGCTCGACGACGCCCGGCAGCTGCCGGAGGATTCCCTGCCGGTCTCGCCGGCAGTGGAGGGCCCGCCTCCGCCGCACCGGTGGGCCGAGCGGGACCCGGTGGCGGCCGGTCGGCTGGCCCGCTGCCGGGAGGTCGTGATCCGCATCGCCGGCGAGCACAACCTTCCGCCGGAAAACCTGATCACTCCGGATTCGGTCCGCCGGCTGGCCTGGACCCCGCCGGAGGAGATCACCGAGGCGTCGGTCGCGGAGACCCTGCGCGGCTTCAACGCCCGCGAGTGGCAGATCGGCCTCCTCACCCCCGACCTGACCGAAGCCCTGACCCCACCACCCCCCACCCCCACCTCCTGACCCGCCCCTCCCCGCTGTTGATCATGAAGTTGTTGCCACACGCACCGGCGTGTCTCGGCAATAACTTCATGATCGACCGGAGCTGGGTGTGGGGTGGGCCACAGGCGGGGGTGGCGACGGGGTTGGTTACTGGCGAGTAGCATTCGAGGGAAACGTGCCCGTGTCGGCGACCCTTGTTCGGTCCGGCGTGCCGCTCGGCGCGAAGGCCGATCACGGTCGAATAGGAGGCTCAAGTGCCCCGTGAAGTTCGCGACGTCGTCTTCGTCGACGGCGTCCGTACCCCGTTCGGCAAGGCGGGTGGCATGTACGCCAACACCCGCGCCGACGACCTGGTGATCCGCTGCATCCGGGAACTGCTGCGTCGCAACCCGCAGCTGCCCCCGGAGCGGGTCGAGGAGGTCGCCATCGCGGCCACCACCCAGATCGGCGACCAGGGCCTCACCATCGGCCGCACCGCCGCCCTGCTGGCCGGGCTGCCCAAGACCGTTCCCGGTTTCGCCATCGACCGCATGTGCGCGGGGGCGATGACCGCGGTCACCACCGTGGCCAGCGGCATCGCCATGGGCGCGTACGACATCGCCATCGCCGGTGGCGTCGAGCACATGGGCCGCCACCCGATGGGTGAGGGCGTCGACCCCAACCCGCGCATCATCGCGGAGAAGCTGGTCGACCCGTCCGCGCTGGTGATGGGCTCCACCGCGGAGAACCTGCACGACCTGGTCCCGCACATCACCAAGGCACGCACCGACGCGTTCGCGCTCGCCTCGCAGCAGAAGACCGCCAAGGCGTACGCCAACGGCAAGCTCCAGGACGACCTGGTGCCGATGTCGATCCGCGACGCGGAGGGCGGCTGGGGCCTGGCCACTGTGGACGAGGCCCCACGGGACACCTCGCTGGAGAAGCTGGCCACCCTGAAGACCCCGTTCCGCCCGCACGGCAAGGTCACCGCGGGCAACGCGGCCGGCCTGAACGACGGCGCCACCGCGAGTCTGCTGGCCGACGAGGCCACCGCCCGCGAGCTGGGCCTGCCGGTCGCCATGCGGCTGGTGTCGTTCGGCTTCGTCGGAGTCGAGCCGGAGGTGATGGGCGTCGGCCCGATCCCGTCGACGGAGAAGGCGCTGCGCCTCGCCGGGCTCAGCATCGACGACATCGGCCTGTTCGAGCTGAACGAGGCGTTCGCCGTGCAGGTGCTCGCCTTCCTCGACCACTTCGGCATCGCCGACGACGACGCGCGGGTCAACCCGTGGGGCGGCGCGATCGCCATCGGTCACCCGCTGGCCTCCTCCGGCGTGCGGCTGATGACGCAGCTGGCCCGCCAGTTCGCCGAGCACCCCGAGGTCCGGTACGGCCTCACGGCGATGTGCATCGGCATCGGCATGGGCGGCACGGTCATCTGGGAGAACCCGCACTGGGAGGGTGGCAACAAGTGAAGGCACCGAACGAGGTCGTCACCCGGGCGCTGCTGCGTCAGGTGAACGTGCCGGGGCTGGACCGGCCCGCCGCCCTGATCACGCTGGACAACGGCTTCGACCACACCAAGCCGAACACCTTCGGCCCGGGTGGGCTGGCCAGCCTGGACGAGGCGATCACCGCCGCGCTCGCCGCCGACCCGGCGTTCATCGCGGTCACCGGCAAGCCGTACATCTTCTGCGTGGGCGCGGACATCGTCGGCCTGCCGCAGCTCGCCGACCGTGCGCAGGCGCTGGAGATCGGCCGGCTCGGCCACCGGGTCTTCGCCCGGCTCAAGGACAGCACCGTCCCCACCTTCGCGTTCGTCAACGGCGCGGCGATGGGCGGTGGCCTGGAGCTGGCGCTGCACTGCCACTACCGGACGCTCTCCGGCGGCGCGGCGGCCCTCGCGCTGCCCGAGGTCTCCCTCGGTCTGGTGCCCGGCTGGGGCGGCACCCAGCTGCTGCCGAACCTGATCGGCATCCCCGCCGCGACCCAGGTGATCATCCAGAACCCGCTGATGCAGAACAAGATGCTCAAGCCGAAGCAGGCGGCCGAGCTGGGCATCGCGGACATCCTGTTGGAGCCGGCGGACTTCCTGGAGCGGTCCCTGGAGTGGGCGGCCGGCGTGGTCCGGGGTCAGGTCACCGTGACCCGGCCCGAGGTCGACAAGGACATGTGGGCGGGCGTGCTCTACTTCGCCCGGGAGACGCTCAACCAGCGGCTGCACGGCGCCGTCCCGGCCGCGTACAAGGCGCTCGACCTGCTGGAGACGGCGAAGGACGGCGACTTCGCCGCCGGCACCGCCGCCGAGGACGAGGCGCTCGCGGACCTGGTCTTCTCCGAGGAGCTGCGTAGCGGCCTGTACGCGTTCGACCTGGTGCAGCGGCGGGCCAAGCGCCCGGCCGGCGCTCCGGACAAGGGCCTGGCTCGCACGATCACCAAGGTCGGCATCGTCGGCGCGGGTCTGATGGCCAGCCAGCTGGCGCTGCTGTTCGCCCGCCGCCTTCAGGTGCCGGTGGTGATGACCGACCTCGACCAGTCCCGGGTGAACAAGGGCGTCGGCTACGTGCACACCCAGATCGAGAAGGCCGTCACCAAGGGCCGGATGGACAAGGGCACCGCCGCCAAGCTGTACGGCCTGGTCAGCGGCACTGTCGAC
This sequence comes from Micromonospora saelicesensis, assembly GCF_900091575.1. Lineage (GTDB taxonomy): Bacteria > Actinomycetota > Actinomycetes > Mycobacteriales > Micromonosporaceae > Micromonospora > Micromonospora saelicesensis. The sequence continues at coordinate 261,459 of NZ_FMCR01000003.1, read as the reverse complement.
AAGAGCGCCTTCGCCGACGCGGACTTCGTCATCGAGGCGGTCTTCGAGGACCTGGGCGTCAAGAAGCAGGTCTGGGCCGAGTTGGAGAAGATCGTCTCCCCGGAGGCGGTGCTCGCCACCAACACCAGCTCGCTGTCGATCACCGAGATGGCCGCCGAGTTGGAGCACCCGGAGCGGGTGGTCGGCTTCCACTTCTTCAACCCGGTGGCGGTGCTGCCGCTGCTGGAGATCGTCCGGGGCGAGCGCACCGACGACGTCACCCTGGCCACCGCGTTCGCGGTGGGCAAGCAGCTCAAGAAGTCGAGCGTGCTGGTCAAGGACGCTCCGGCGTTCGTGGTGAACCGGCTGCTCACCCGCTTCCTGGGCACCGTCTTCGCCGCCGTCGACGCGGGCACTCCGCTGGACGTGGCGAACAGCGCACTGGACCCGCTGGGCCTGCCGATGCGTCCGCTCGCCCTGCTCCAGTTGGTCGGGCCGGCCGTCGCGTACCACGTGGGCGGCACCCTGCACGCCGCGTACCCGGACCGGTTCGAGGTCAGCGAGAACCTCAAGCGGATCGCCGACTCGGGCCAGCCGCTCGTGGTCGACGACCAGATCAACGAAGAGGTCGCCAAGCTGCTCGTGGTCGGTGACCAGCCGTTGACCGCCGAGCAGGTACGCCAGAACGCCCTCGACGCGCTCGCGCAGGAGATCCGGCTGATGCTGGACGAGGGTGTGGTCGCCGAGGCGCAGGACATCGACCTGTGCATGATCCTGGGCGCTGGCTGGCCGTTCCACCTGGGCGGCGTCACGCCGTACCTGGACCGGACCGGCACCTCCGAGCGGGTCACCGGCAAGCGGTTCCTGCCGCGTGGTGCGGCGAGCCTGCCGGCCTGACCGATCCCTGTACCACTGTCGCGGTGGTCGGACCGTCTCTCGTGGACGGACCGGCCACCGCGACTGTTTGTGATCAGTCGATCGCCAGCCGCGGGTTTCCGCGGGGACGACGGCGGGCGCCGCGCCGGGTTAGGATCACGCGTTTTGCACCCCCATCTTGGAGCTGACTGATGTCCCAGCCGCCGGCCAATCCCTACGGCTCGCCGCAGAATTTCCCCGACCCGTCGCAGCAGCCGGGCCAGCAGCCTGGCGGCTGGGCGCCGCCGCAGCAGCAGGGACACCCACAGCAGCCCGGTGGTTTCCCACCCGCGCAATCGGGCTTCCCGCCGGCGCAGCCTGGCTTCCCGCCCGCGCAGCCGGGTCAGCCGTACGGTGACCCGAACCTGGCCGGGGGCCCTCCCCCGGCGAAGAAGTCGAACGTCGGCAAGATCGTGCTGATCGTGTTGGCAGTGGTGCTGGTGCTCTGCGTCGGCGGGGTGGCGATCACCTGGCTCGTCGTCAAGGACGACGTGGGCGCCGTGGTGGACGCCAGCAAGACCCGGGTGGTCGCGCCGACCACCCTCGCCGGCCGGCCGAAGCTCACCAACCCGGAGCTCCTGACGGCCGCCGACCAGGCGGTCGCGGGGATGAAGACGGCGGCGGGGAACGAGACGAGCACGGTCGCCGCCTTCTACGGTGACCCGACCAAGCAGGACCTCGTCATGATCGCGGGCGTGTCCGGGCTGCTGTCGGATCCGAAGAAGGAGCTCGACGCCTATGTGGACGGCCTGTCCAAGCAGCTGACGGTGAACAAGATGACGGCTGTCGACGCCGGCCCACTGGGCGGTGAGGCGCGCTGCGGCGACGGCAAGGCCGACTCCGTGCCGCTGGGCATCTGCGTCTGGGCCGACCGGGGCAGCCTGGGCATGGTGGTGATGTACTTCAAGTCCGCCGACCAGGCGAAGGCCGAGTTCACCGCGATCCGAGGCCAGGTCGAGCAGCAGTCCTGATCCGTACGAGACCGGGGCCCCGGCCACCCTCGGGTGGCCGGGGCCCCTGCTGCTTTCCTGAAGCGTGCCGACCGGCTGCCGTCGGCACGGCAGCCACTCCCCGGGGCCGCCGATACTTTGCCCTTGCGCTAAGTGTCATCTCCAGCAACACTTAGCCGCATGGCACAGTATTCGGCGCAGCTCGACGGCGTGTTCGTCGCCCTCGCTGACCCGACCCGGCGCTGGGTCATCCGCCGCCTCGGCCACGGTCCGACGAGCGTCGGTGACCTCGCTCGCGAGTTTCCGATGACTCTTCCCTCGTTCATGAAGCACGTGCAGACGCTCGAGTCGAACGGACTGATCCACACGACCAAGTCCGGACGGGTGCGCACCTGCGTGCTCAACCGCGAGCGCCTCGCTGTCGTCGACGACTGGCTCGCGGAGCAGCGCCGGATCTGGGAAGAGCGCACGGATCGCCTGGAACGCCTCGTCACCGATGAGCAGGAGAACCAGCAATGAATCCCGACCTGGACCTGACAATGACGCGGGTCATCCGCGCACCTCTCGCCGCCGTGTGGAACGCCTGGACCGACCCGTCCCGCTTCGAGAAGTGGTGGATACCGGCGCCGGCCCTGTGCCGCGTCGATCGCTTGGACGTCCGGCCCGGTGGCGCACTCGTGACCCGACTGAGCGAGGACGGGGTGGAGTTCGTCCCGCACCTCGACGCGTGCTTCCTCGTCGTCGACGTTCTCGAACGGATCGTGTTCACCAACGTGATCGACAGCGCCTGGCGGCCCGCGCACCCAACCCCGGTCCCGATGACCGCGGAGATCACCATGAAGGATCATCCGGACGGCACGGACTACCGGATCATCGTCCGTCACGGTGATCCCGCCGCTCGTGACCTTCACGAGAAGATCGGCTTCGCGGACGGCTGGGGCTCGGTCACCGAACAACTCGCCGGGCTCGCCGAGAGCCAGGGGGCGCTGTGAAGATCGTCCTTACCGAGTTCGTCACTCTCGACGGCGTCAGCCAGGGGCCCGGCTCGCCGACCGAGGACACGAGCGACGACTTCACCCGGGGCGGCTGGCTCGTGCCCTACCTGGACGAGGTCTTCGTCCGCCGGACCTCTGACTGGTTGGGTCTCGCCGACGGTCTGCTGCTCGGACGGCGGACCTACGAGGCGTTCGCTCGCGACTGGCCGCAGATCACCGACCCGAACGATCCGTTCACCGAACGGATGAATTCATTACCGAAGTACGTAGTGACCAGCACCCTGACGGAGGGTGGTTGGCACCCGACGACGCTGCTCCGGGGCGACCCGATCCACACCGTCGGGGAGCTCAAGGCCCGGCCCGGACGGGAACTCCAGATCCACGGGAGCGCACGACTTGGCAAGGCTCTGTTGTCGGCCGGCCTCGTCGACACACTCCGACTCGTCGTCGCCCCCACCGTGGCCGGTTCCGGGCGTCGGCTGCTCGACCAGCCGAGCGCGTCCGTCGGCCTCCGACTGGTTCATCACGAAGCGACGGCGAAGGGTCTGCTTCTACTCGAGTACGAGCATGTCGGCACCGCCCCGGTGGCGGAGTACGAGGGCGCGGCGGCCTTCGTCCAGTCGCCCGCGCCACGGCACGGCCCGGCCACGGCCTGAATCTCGCGGTCAGGTCCCGCCCCCGGGGGCGTGGAACCGGGCACCGGCCACGCGAAGGTGGCCGGTGCCCGGTGCCGTACGTCGACGGTCAGGCCGGTTCGGCAACCGCTGCCGCCGCCCGCGCCGCTGCCGCGGCCGCCCGCTCGGCTGCGTTGCCGAGCACGCAGAACTCGTTGCCCTCCGGGTCGACGAGCACCACCCAGCCACCGCCGGTCGGGCCGACGTGGTCGGCGACGAACGTCGCGCCGATGCCGAGCAGTCGCTCGACCTCCTCGGCCCGGGTCCGGTCAGCGGGTTGCAGGTCCAGGTGCAGCCGGTTCTTCACCGTCTTGCCCTCGGGCACCGCGATGAACAGCACCTCCGGGCCACCCGGCGGCAGGAGCATCGCCTCCGGGTCGCCGGGGAAGTCGTCGGGCTGCCGTGGGCAGTCGAAGACCTGCGCCCAGAAGCCGGCGAGGGCGTACGTGTCGTGACAGTCGATGCTGATGTTGTGGATCGTCGAACTCATGCTTGGTCCTCCACAGTGGTGTCGACCCGCTCCCCGGCGCTGCGGACGACGCAGAACTCGTTCCCCTCCGGGTCGGCGAGAACCGCCCAGCCCGTCCCGTCGGCGCGCCGCCGGTCGACGACCATGGTGGCCCCGAGGCCGAGCACCCGCTCGACTTCCTCGTCGCGGGTCCGGTCGACCGGTTCCAGGCAGATGTGAACCCGGTTCTTGGTCACCTTGTCCTCGGGCACGGCTTGGAAGAACATGTTCGGCGTGGCACCGTCCGGCGGCAGCAGGGCAGCTTCCGGGTCACCCGGAACGTCCTCCGGGAGCCGGGCGTAGCCGAGCACCGCCGACCAGAAGCCGGCCAGGGTGTACGTGTCGTGGCAGTCGAAACTGATGTTGCGGATCCGTGGATACACGGGTGGTCTCTCCATCTTCGGATGGGGACGCTCCGCCGCCGGGGGTCAGCCTGCGAGGACCCGGGGTGCGGAGCCTTGACTGATGGACATCGACGCACCCCCCTTCACTCCGAGCTGACCCGGCGATCTTGCCATCGGCCGAGCGGGGCGCGCAACCCCGATCAGCCGGCGGCGGACACCGTTCCGGGCACGGCCGGGGCGTCCGACGACGGCAGGGTGACCGTCACCTCCAGGCCACCGCCGGGCTGCGCGACCACCCGCACGGTGCCGCCGTGCGCGGCGCAGACCGCCCGGACGATGGACAGCCCCAGGCCGGAGCCACGCGCTCCGGTGCGTTCCCGGCCACCACGACGGAACGGCTCGAACAGCCCCGGCACGTCGGCCTGGTCCACCTCGAAACCGGTGTTCCCCACCACCAGCCAGGACCGGTCACCGTCGGTGCCGGTACGCACCCAGAGCCGACCGTGCAGATGGTTGTAGCGGACCGCGTTCTCGATCAGGTTTCCGGCCAGCCGGTCGAGCAGCCCCGGGTCACCGACGACCGGCGCGGACTCCAGCGACGTCTGCACCCGCAGGCCGATCCGTTCCACCTCGCGGCGCATCGCCGACAGGGCGTTGGCGGTGCCCGCGGCGAGGTCACACTCGGTACGCCGGCCCAGCTGCCGCCCGGCCTGCGCCTCGCTGCGGGCCAGCACCAGCAGCGCGTCCACCAGACCGTTGGCCCGCTCGGAGGCGTCGCGGACCACCGTCGCCATCCGGCGGTACTCGGCGGTGTCCGCGTCGTCGTCGCTGAGCGTCACGTCGATCTCCGTCCGCATCACGGCGAGCGGGGTACGCAGCTCGTGCGAGGCATTCGCCACGAAACGCTTCTGGGCCTCGAAGGCGGACGCGATCCGGTCCAGCATGGCGTCGAACGTCTTGGCCAACTCGGCCACCTCGTCGTCGGCGCCCGAGTAACCGATCCGCTGGTCCAGGGTCGCCTCACCGAGCCGCTGGGCGGTCGCCGTGACCTGGTGCAGTGGGCGCAGCGCCCGACCGGCAACCGCGTACGCGCCGGCCACCCCGACCACGCTGATCGCCAGCAGCGCGACCAGGCCCTTGGCCAGCAGCTCCCCGGAGGCGGCGTCGACCAACTGCCGCTGCCACTCGGCGGCGTCCATCTGCCGGCCGTCGGAGAGCAGCACGATCGTGCCGGGCACCAACTCGTCGGTGGGACGCAACGCGTCGCGGACCAGCAGCCAGGCCAGCAACACCAGGATCGCTCCGGCCCCGATCAGCAGCACTCCGTTGAGCACTGTCAGCCGCAGCCGCAGGGTGGGTCGCAACCGGCGGCTCACGCGCCTACCTCAGCGGTGCGGTAGCCCGCCCCGACCACCGTCTCGATCATCGGCGGGTCACCGAGCTTCTTGCGCAGCGTCATCACTGTGACCCGGACGATGGTGGTGAACGGGTCGGTGTTCGCGTCCCAGACCCGTTCCAGCAGCTCCTCACTGGAGACCACCGCGCCACGCGCCTTGAGCAGCTCGCAGAGCACCCCGAACTCCTTGTTGGTGAGGTCCACCGGCACCCCGGCGCGGGTGGCCACCCGGCGGGCCGGGTCGAGCACCAGGTCGGCCAGTTCGAGCACCGGAGGCGCGGCCGGGGTGGCCCGCCGGCCCAGCGCCTGCACCCGGGCGACCAGTTCGTCGAAGGCGAACGGTTTGGGCAGGTAGTCGTCCGCGCCGAGCTGCAACCCCTCCACCCGGTCGGCGACAGTGCCGCTGGCGGTGAGCATCAGCACCCGGGTCAACGCGCCGGAGGCCGCCAGGTCGGCGCAGATCTGGTCACCGTGCACGCCCGGCAGGTCGCGGTCCAGCACCACCACGTCGTACCGGGTGACGAACGCCGCCTCGTGGCCGGCGTCGCCGTCGTACGCCACGTCGACCGCCATCCCCCGTTTGCGCAACCCGCGTGCGATCGCGTCGGCGAGATTGCGCTCGTCCTCGACCACCAGTACCCGCATCCCGGCCTCCTCGCTGCTGACCACCGACAACCTAGTGCCGGCCGGCAACCATCGTCCCTCGCCGTCCGCGCCGGCCGGCGTTGCGGGCCACCGCGGCGTACGCGATGCTGGCCGCGGCACCGAACGACGGACGGACTGGCATGACCACTGCGGCACCACCCACCCGACGGGACATCGCCTACCGGGGTTTCCACCTGCCGGCCGACACGACCAGCGGCAGCGGCGACGGCCTGCTCGCCAGCGGTCGAGGGCTCGTCCTCGACGGCGTCGCCGAACGGGGCACCTGGACGTCGCCGCCGGTACCTGTCGGCTTCGCCGTCGCCGAGGTGGTGCCGTCCTGGACGGCCGACACCCCGGACGGCTGCTGGATCGAGGTCGACCTGCGCGGTTGGCACGACGACGCGCCCAGCACCGACTGGTACCGGCTGGCCCGCTGGGCCGCCGGCGACCACACGGTACGGCGCACCTCGCTGCCCGGACAGCGCGACAGTGCCGCCCGGGTCGACACCGACACCCTGATCGTGACCGGAGCGACGGTCACCGGTTGGCAGGCGCGGGTGACCTTGTGCCGGTCCGCCGGCAGTCCGACCGGCCCGGTGCTGCGCAGCATCGGCGCGGTCGCCACCAGTCCCACGACGGCCGACCAGGGGTACACGGGGGAACCCGTCCCGTCCGCTGCCTGGGGTCGGGTGCTGGACGTGCCCCGCTACTCGCAGCGGCTGCACGCCGGCCAGTACCCGCAGTGGGGCGGTGGCGGGGACTCCTGGTGCAGCCCCACCTGCACCTCGATGGTGCTCGCCTACTGGGGCGCCGAGCCGACGCCGGACCGCTACGCCTGGGTGGAGCCGTCCGGCCCGCGTCCGGTGGTGGTGCACGCCGCCCGGCACTGCTACGACCACGCGTACGCCGGGGCCGGCAACTGGCCGTTCAACACCGCGTACGCCGGTCTGCACGGGGTGGACGCGTTCGTCACCCGACTGCGGTCGCTGGTCGAGGCGGAGGCGTTCGTCGCCGCCGGCATCCCCCTGATCGTCTCCGCCGCGTTCCGGGCCGACGAGGTGCCGGGGCTCGGGTACGACACCGGAGGACACCTGATGGTGCTGGTCGGCTTCACCGCCGACGGCGACCCGGTGCTCAACGATCCGTACGCCCCGGACGACGACGCGGTCCGTCGCACCGTGCCCCGGCAGGGGTTCGAGGCGGTCTGGCAACGCGGCAGCGGTGGGGTGGCGTACGTGCTGCGACCCGCGTCGGTGCCGCTGCCCCCGCCGCCCACCCAGGCGAACTGGTGATCAGTCGGTCAGTTTCCAGAGCTGGTACGAGCCGGTCGTGGTGGCGATGCACACCAGGTAGCCGGTGATCGCCTGACACCCCCCGGTGACATCGGGCAGCACGTCCACTATGTGCACCTTTCCGGCGGCGATGTCCAGCTCGCCGACGAGCACCCCTCCGTCGGGATGCCGGCGTATGCCGACCAGCCGGCCGCCGACGCCGAGTTGGTACAGCTCCCACCGGCCCAGGTCGGCCAGTTGCTGGCCGGTCAGCGCATCGAGCACGACGTACTGCTCCGACGGACCGACACCGCTGAGGTTGGCCAACAGCCGGCCGTCGGTCGGCCAGGCCCAACCCCACTGGCTGCTGTGCCAGCGCACCTCGCCGGTTGCCGGGTCGAGCGCCTGCAGTTCGTTGTTGCCGGTGCGCAGACACAGGACGGGGCCACAGTCCAGCGCGAAGTCGATGTGCACCCTGGCGCGGGTCCAGCGGGGCTTGAGCTGGTCCAGCTCGTACGCAGTGACAGTGCCCGAGCCTCTGTCGATGGACAGCAGCAGGTCCTTGGTCAGGTCCAGTCCGATCCGACCGCCGTCGGGTGGGCGCAGGTCGGCGCGGGCCAGCACCGCACCGGTGATCGCGTCGCGAACCTCGACCGGCCCGTCCAACTGGTTGAGCACCACCCGGTCCACCCCGAGCCCGGTGTCCCGCACCCTCATGTCGGGGCTGAGGCCGGAGAGCTCCCAGCGCACGGTGCCGCAGCACGGATCCACAGCGCGCAGACCGGACGGTACGGTCTCGCCGCCGCTGCGCAGCAGCAGGTTGCCGTCGGTCAGCTTGGAGACGGTGCCCGGCTGCTGCCACCGGTACGCCCCGGTCGCCCGGTCCAGTGCGACGGTGAGCGTCTCCCGACCCTCCGGGCCGATCTCGTACCCGGTGGCCAGCAGCATCCCGGCCAGCGGAATCATCCCCCAGTACCGGGCCTCCGCCGGCAGCGGCGCCTGCCAGACCGGCTCGGCGCCGGGCAGCCGGTACGCGGCCAGCCGCGCCTGCCGCGTTTCGGTGCTGGCCGGCTCCATGACCAGGAGGAGGTCACCATCGATCATGACGTCGGACCCGGGTCGGCCCGGCAGCGTCACCGGGGCCGGCCGGGGCGATGCGACGGCGGAGGCGGCGAGCGTGACCAGCGCGAGCACCACGACCAGCGCGCAGCGCAGCCGGCGACCGTGAGCGCGAGGTGGGCGGGGCATCGAATCCGGGTCCGGCTCGTCCCGCAGCTCGCCGAGGTCGATCACCGAGTCGGTCACCGCGTCAACCTCCACAGAGCGGTCGTGCCGTCGAGGCGCTGGCAGAGCAGGACCGGCAGGGACGCCTGGCAACTGCCCGCGATGCCCGGCAGCACGTCGACGATCCGCGTTCGGCCGGCCACCAGGTCCAGTTCGGCGACGACCATCCGACCGTCGTCACCCCGCCGCACACCGACCAGCGGATCGTCCGGCCGCAGCACCGGCATCAGACTCCACGCGCCCAGTTCGGTCCGCATCTGCCCGGTGGCCGCGTCGCGCACCGCGTACCCCTGGCCGGGCCTGGCCATCAGTAGCCGACCGTACCGGACGTCGGCCAGGACGTCCTGGCCCGGTTCCGACCACCGCACCGAGCCGGTGGCCGGGTCGAGCACCTGGACGCCGCCGGTCTGCGGTACCGCGCAGAGCAGACCGCCGCATTCGAGCACATGCGACACCAGCGTCACCTCCGCCGTCCACCGTGGCTCCAACTCGGCCAGCCCGAAGCTCACCAGCCGGGTGCTGCCCGGCGGAACGAGCAGCAGCAGGTCGTCGACGATATGCACCCGCTGGTACGCCGACCGGCCACCGGGCAGGGTGTCGATGCTGCGCAGCAGCTGGCCGGTGCCGGCGTCGTGCACCTGCACCTCGCCGGTCGGTTGCAGGAGCACGAACCGGTCGACCTGCCCCTCGGGAGTGAGGTGGTAGGTGGGGCTGGCGGCCGGCGGGATCGGCACCGACCAGAGCACCAGGCCGGTGTCGGGCTCAACCCCGCTCATCGCGCCCGACCCGTCCTCCCGGCCATTGGTCACCAGCAGGCCACCGCCGGGCGTCGGCTGGGGACCACCGGGATGCTGCCAGCGTTGCCGGCCCGTCGCGGTGTCGAAGGCAGTGGTCTGGAACAGCCGGTTGGGGGCGTTGACCGCCAACGCCAGCACCAGGCCCCGTTCGACCCGGACGTCGAGGTAGTTACCGGTGCGGGCCAGCGGCGCCTGCCACCGCCGCCGCACCCCGGCGCCGGTCGGTGCCGGCTGGGCGTACGCGGTCAGGTACCGGTCCCCGTCGGGTGTCGGCGGATCGACAACGTAGACGCCGTCCCCGGCCAGGTACGCGGTGGCCGTCCGCGTCGCCGGCACCACGCTCACCGTTCGCTGCGTTGGTGGCGCGGCACCGGCCAGCACCACCAGGCTGAGCAACAGCACAGTCGCGCTGCGCAGCGGGCGACCGGCGGCGTGCGGGCGGCGGACCGGGGATGCCGACGCGGGCTCGTCCCGGATCTCGCCCAGCTCGATGATCGACAAGGACCGTCCTTCCGTCACCAGGTAAGGCTGGCCGACGGGTGACCCGCCCGGCAAACCGACCGTCAGCGCACCGGCCCGGCAAAAGTGACGGAACCCCGCCTGTACGATGGCGCGTCGTGGCTGTGCCGGTGGTAGACCCTTCGCTGAATCCCGTTACCGACGCCGACCCGGCCGAGGCCGAGTCGACACGGCGGCCTCGACGCCGTCCGGCCCGAGCCGACCTGTTGGCCCTCGGAGCCTATGTGCTGCTGGGCGTCTTCGTCTGCCTCAACTACTGGGGTGACGTCAACGGCCGGGTCTCCTCGCACCTGCCCACCGATCACAGTTGGTTCGAGTGGCTGTTCGCGCACGGCGAGTACTCGGTGCGGCACCTGGAGAACCCGCTGTTCACGGCCCGTCAGAACGCCCCGGACGGGGTGAACATGATGGCCAACACCTCGCTGCTCGGGGTGACCCTGCCGCTGGCTCCGCTGACCATGCTGCTCGGCCCCCAGGTGATGTACGCGCTCTACCTGGGCGCGGCGCTGGCGGCCACCGCCGGCACCGGGTACTGGATGCTCTCCCGCCACCTGGTGCGCTCCCGAGCGGCGGCGTTCGTCGGCGGCGCGTTCCTCGGCTTCGCGCCGGGAATCATCCACCACGCCAACGGCCAACCGAACTTCGTTTCCAACTTCCTGCTCCCGCTGATCGTGGTGCGGGTGCTGACCCTGGGTGAGCCGGGCCGGTGGCGCCGCAACGGGCTCGTGCTCGGTGCGCTGGTGGCGTACCAGATCTTCATCAACGAGGAGATGCTGCTGCTCACCGCGCTGGCCTGCCTGGTCATCGTGCTGGCGTACGCGGTGCAGCGGCCGCGGGCCACCCGGGCCACCGCCGGCACGTTCCTGGCCGGGCTCGGGGTCGCCGGCGGGCTGGCCCTGGTGCTCACCGCGTACCCGATCTGGTTCCAGTTCAACGGCCCGCAGTCCTACCGGGGCCTGCAGGGCGGCGTGTTCCACAACTGGGGCGAGGACCTGGTCGCCTTCGTCACCTTCGCCCGCGACACCTGGGCCGGTGACCCGGCCGTGGAGAAGACGATCGGTCTGACCGAGCAGAACACCTGGTTCGGTTGGCCGCTGGTGCTGCTCTCGGTGGTGGCTCTGGTGCTGCTCGTACGCCGCTCGCTGGCCGCCCGGATCGCCGCGGTGCTCATCGTGGTGTTCAGCATCGCCGCGATCGGGCCGTGGGTGCGCTTCAACGGTGTGGAGACCGGTGTGCGCGGCCCGTGGTCGTACGTGTCGGACGACCTGCCGCTGGTCGAGATGATGATGCCGACCCGGTTGACGCTGGTGGTCGCCGCCGCGGTGGGCGTACTGCTCGCGTTGACCTGGGACGCCGCGCACCGCCAGGGGCGCCCGGTGGCCGACCGGCCGCGGGTGCCGGCCCAGCGCGCCGCCGAAGGGGCCCCGGCTGTGTCCGCCGAGCCCGCCAAGCCCGCCGAGCCGGTCGCGTCGCGCCGTCGGTGGCTGCGCCCGGTGGGGTACGCGGCGGTCGCCCTCGCCGTGCTGCCGCTCTTCCCCCGCCCGCTGCCCGCCCAGCAGATCGACCCACCGCCGCACTTCATCACCGCGGGCGGCTGGCGGCCGTACGTGCCGGCGGGTCGAACCCTGGTGCCGGTACCGATCCCGAGCAACGTGCACGGTCTGCCGACGCTGCGGTGGAGTGCCCTGACCGGGCAGGAGTTCCCCGTTCCGGGCGGCTACTTCATCGGCCCGAACGAGCTGGGTGAGGGGGTCTTCGGTGCGCCGAACCGACCGACCAGCTCCCTCATCTACTCCACCATGGACAGCGGCACGGTTCCGGAGCTGACCGACGAGAACCGCCGCCAGGCCGTCGAGGACCTGCGGTTCTGGCGGGCGTCGGTGGTGGTGCTCGGGGCGCACCCCCGCGAGGCGGTGCTCCGTGAGCTGGTCACCGCCCTGCTGGGGCCACCGCAGCGGGTCGACGACGTCTGGGTGTGGGACGTGCGCGCCCTGGTGGGTTAGCCGAGGACCGCGCCATCGGTCGGCTCAGCCGACGTGGTCCCGGACGTCCCACAACCATCCGCCGTCAACCGGTCGGCCCGGGCCGAGCAGGTCGTCGACGGTTCGGCGGACCGAATCACCGTGCTCCAGGTGCCCGAGTACGACCACCGCGGCACGCCAGTGCCGCAGGTCCTCGACGGCCTGGCGGCGGTCGGCGTCGCTGAGCACCGGCACCGCGCCGGTCTCGGCCACCTGCCGCAGCAGCACCGACGTGGGCCGGTCCGGCGCGCCCCAGCGGGCCGCCGGGTCGTCCGGACCGCTGGGGCCGATGAAGTAACCGCCCGGCGCGGCGAACGCCAGACCGGTACGGGCGGACCAGAGCATCACCGGGCTGCGCCCGGCACCGGTGACCGGGGGCACCGCCACCACCGTCCGACCGGGCGGCACCAGCGGACGCCAGCCACCGGCGGCGAGAAACGCCGGCACCGGCGCGACGGGCACCACGCGGATCGGCGTCGGAATCAGGGGCAGCAACGCGGCGGCGACCGCGCCGGCCCACAGCAGCCGCACCGGTAGGCCCGGCGCCACGTTCGGTCCGCGCGCGGCCCGAACACGGTCCAGGGACAGGGCCACCAGCACACCCAGCACCGGTACGCAGACCAGCGCGAACCGGGCCGGCACCGCGAGATCGAGCAGCGGCAGCCCGCCGACCAGCCGGTACGGCCCCGGAATGCCGGTGGCCTCACCGTCCACCCGCAGTTCGTCGCCGAGCGAGAGCAGGGCGAAGACCACGCCGCAGGCGGCCAGTGCCCGGACCAGCGGTCGTCGCCACTGCCAGATCACGATCACCACGGCGAGCACCAGCAGCCCCGGGCCGAAGAACGAATTCTCCTCGGTCGGATTCGGCGAGAGCAACCCCGGTAGCCAGTCGTCACCCAGCACGGTCTGCCGGGCCGACGCGGTGAACGAGGCGACGTCCAGTTGGAAGCCCTTCGTGGCGAACGCCATCCCGGAGTAGTGCTGCGGGCCGTGGAACTGGAACCACAGCGGGTACGCCAACGGCACCGCCGCCACGCCGGCCGCCACCGCGAGTCGACCGAAGAGGGCCGGCGCCAGCCGCCGTGCGGCCACCCGGTCGGCGAGCGCGTAACCCAGCGCGAAGACGCCGGCCGCGAGCACCAGGAAGACCAGCACCTCCTCGCCGATGAAGACCTGCCAGACGAGCAGCAGCCCCAGGCCGACGCCCGGCCGCCACACGCCGTGTCGCGTCGTCTCCGCGGCCGGCCGGAACACCAGGGCGAGGATCGCGGGCACCAGGAACTGGGCGGCGATGTGCAGGTGGGCGCCGGCCTGAGCGATCATGCCCGGGGCGAAACCACAGATCAGCCCACCCACCGCGGCCGGGGCCCGGGTGCCGACCAGCCGGCGGCGCAGCAGCACGTACCAGGCGGCAGCGGTCCCGGCGAGGCAGCAGACGACCGCCACGCAGAACGCCACCTGCGAGCCGAAGAGCACTGTGACCGGGGTGAGCGGGACGCCCAGGCCGAGCACCGAGGTGTTCGCCATCAGGTTGACCCCGTCGGGCGCGTTCAACCCGGTGCTGAAGAGCGGGTTCTCCCCCTCGACCACGGCATGCGCCGCGTGGGCCAGCATCCACTCGAAGAGGATCTGGTCACCCGCCTGGTGGAACAGCCGCCACGGGTGACCCCACTGCCCACTGGTCACCAGCACGGCGAGGCCCAGATAGCCGGCCACCACCAGCGCGTCCCGCAGCCAGGCCGAGCGGGACGCGCCGACCGTCGCCGGGGGCGAGATGTTCGGGGACGTCGTCCCGGCGGTCATCAGACCGAACGGTCGGTGAGCGTTCGGACGTCCCAGACCCAGACATCCAACTCCTGGCGGCCCGGGCCGACCAGCTCCTCGACCGTACGTCGCAGTGGTTCGGCGTTCTGCTGCCGCACCGGCAGCACCAGGATCGCCGCCCGCCAGTGTCGCAGCTCGTCGGTGAAGCGCCGACGCTGCCGGTCGTCCAGCTTGGGCGTACGGCCGGTGGTCGCCACCTCCTCCAGCATCTGACCCACCCCGCTGGGACGACCGCCGAACCGGCCCGCGTCACCGGTGTTGCCGTTGCGGGGCGCGAGGAAGTAACCGCCGGGGATCTTGAAGTCGAGGTTGGTGGCCGCCGCCCAGCGCATGCCGTGCGTGTTGCCCATGCTGGGCACCGGAATCGGCACCAGCGTCTGGTCCGGCCCGACGTACGCCCGCCACCGGTCCGCCGTGATGAAGTCCGGCACCGGCGGCCGGGAGACCATCCGCAGCGGCATCGGAGCGATCGGCAGAAGCGCGAAGGCCAGGCCCGCGGCGGTCAGCACCCGGACGGTACGGCGGTCGGCCGGGCGTAGCGCCCAGGCCCGCTCGACGGCGAGCGCCAGCAGCAGACCGATCACCACGCTGGTGATGAGCCCGAACCGGGTCGGCACCACCGCGTCCAGCAGCGGCAGGTGGACCAACCACTGCCACGGCCCGGTGATCAGCTCGCGGTCCCACCAGGAGACCCGCTCGCCGAGGGAGAGCACGGCGAAGAACACGCCGGTCACCGCGAGCGCCCGAACGATCAACTCCCGGCGCAGCCAGACCACGATGCCGATGGCCAGCATCGACAGGCTCCAGCCGAAGAAGGCGTTCTCCTCGGAGTAGTTGGGCGCCAGGTTGATGTTGGCCCGCTGGTTGCCGCCGAGGGTGGGCGAGCCGGGGGCGAAGAAGGCGGCGATGTCGTTGCCGTAGTCCTTCACCGCGTCGCTGAGCCCGTGGTAGGCCATCGGCCCGGCGAACTGCACGTAGAGCGGGTACGCCAGCAGCGCCCCGGCCAGCAGCGCGCAGGTCACCACACCGACGCCCAGGGGTCGCCACGCCGCCCGCCACCGGGCCGGCTCCTGGGCCAGCACCGCCAGCAGGAAGACGCCGCAGGCCAGCGCCGTGAAGAGCAGGATCTCCTCGTTGATGAACGCCTGCGCGGTGACCAGCAGGGCGAGCAGGGCCCCGTCCCGAACCGGTTTTCCGGAGCGGGTGAGCACCAGCACCCGCCACACGATGAACGGCAGCAGGAACTGGCTGATGATGTTCGGGTGCCAACTGGCGTGCGAGAGCATCGCGGGCGAGAACCCGCAGAACCAGCCACCGACCGCCGCCGCGAGCGCGGTACGCACCAGGTGGCGCGAGAGCATCAGGTACCAGGCCATGGCGGTGCCGGCGAGACCGAGCGTGACCAGCACCACGAAGGAGACCGCCGGCCCGAAGAGCAGCGTCACCGGGACCATCGGGATGCCCAGCGCCAACACGGCCGTGTTGGCCATCAGGTTGACGCCGTCCGGGTAGTTGAACTGCTCGGTGTAGAACGGGTACTCGCCGTGCAGCACCACGCGTACCGAGTGGGCGAGGAAGAACTGCACCTGCGCCGGGTCACCGGTGTAGAGCGAGGCCACCCGACCCGACGGGTCCAGCCAGATCCGGCTGGTCACCCAGAGTGCGGCGAGCAGGAACAGCCCGCCCACCGCCAGGTGCTGCCGACGCCGAGTCCACCGACGCCACCGCGTCCGCGTCGGCACCGCGCTCTCGGCCGGCGTTTCGGACCCGGCGGGCGCTACGGGGTTGGCCGGCGTTTCGGACTCCGCCGGCGTTTCGGACTCCGCCGGCGCTGTGGGCTCGGCCGGCGCTACGGGGTTGGCTGGCGCTGTGGTGGGGGCTGCCAATGCGGGCGGGCCGGCGAAGAGGCCGGCCGGTGTGCGGTAGCTCACCAGCTCGGCGGAGTCGGCTGCCGCCTCCGGGTGCGGCGCGGGCAGGGCGCGGGACTCGGCAGGCGTCACAGTCGGCGGAGTCTACCGGAGCAACCAAAACGCCCTAAACCCCCGGTGCTGTCCATTGTGGTGGTTCGGATGCCGGCCAACTGAGGCGCCGCATCGGACATCTCGTACTATGGCGCTTTCCCACAGCGACGGCGAGGCGATCGGGGGCGGGCCAGGTGACTCCAGGCCGTCGGTACGGCAGGGCGCTTCCCGTCCTGCTGAGCGCGCTGCTGGCCAGCACGGCCTGCGGTCCGGTAGCCGAACGGAAGCCGCAGGACCTCCGGGTCGGGTACGACAGCCTGGACGGCACCCTCGCGGTGTGGCCGCCCCGCGGCGACCTCTCCGGGGACGCCGCGGCGACGGCGGCGGTCACCGCGGCGGTCCGGGGCTGGCGGTCGCCGGCCGACGACCGCGCGCACCTGCCCTCGTCCGGCATCCTCTTCTCCGGTCGGGTCGACGGCGCCCCGGTGGCGCTGGTGGCCGCCGACGTGCCCGGCGAAAGCGCGTCCTGGCTGCTGCAACTGACTCGCGAGGGCGACCGGTACGCGGTGACCCGCGCCACCGAGTACACCGATCCGGGTTACCTCGTCTACTCGGACGTGCTGCCGGTGCAGACGGCCGGCGGTCGGCGCTACCTGGTCTCGGCCCGGGTGCAACGCCTCCTCGGGCCACAGGACCGGACGTTGACCATCGCGGACGGTCTCAGCGCACCTGTCGACGTGCCGTCCTGCACGGCCGTCGGCGTGACCGCGACCCTGCGAACCACGGAGTCGCTCCCCCGTGGACGGGCCGCCGACCGGCTGCTCGACCTCGGCACCGGCACCGTCGACCCGCGCTACCCGTTGGTCCGCGACGAGTCCGGCACGGGCCGGCGGGCACTCACCGGCCTGGACACCTGCGTGCTGTCCGGCGATCGGGGCCCCTTCGGCAGCATCCCGCGCCGGATCGGGGACCGGGACGCCCCACGCTCGGTGCCGACGTCCTGGCCGATGGCGAAGCTCACCGTGCGCTCGCTCGGCGAAGTCGCCCTCGGCGGCGGCGAGCCGGCCGAGTTGCAGCAGCTCAGCTGGGACACCGACGCCGGCGCGATGACGGCGGTGATCTATCGACCGGCCGACGGGAGCGCGCCCGTCGTCTCACCCGCCGACCGGGCCACCCCGTTGCAGGCGTACCAACTACCGGTGCCCGGTCAGCCGCTGGTGGTGCTGAGCTGGCGGGCCACCCGGGACAGCTCCCTGTCCGTTCCGCCGGGCACTCCCCTGCTGGTCGAGCGCCCCGGCCTGGTGGTCATCCCCACCCCGTCCCGCTCCCAGACCTACAGCCTCGCCAACACCGACAAAACCCACTACCGCTCAATCTCCCCCCGCTAGCCCCACCCCACCCCACCCGCGGCCCGCCCACCCCGCCCGCGCGATCTTGCACTTTCTGTTCCGACAAACCGGCACTCAAGGCGCATCACGGCAACCGAAAGTGCAAGATCGGCGGAGACGGGCGGGGCAGGGGCGAAGCGAGGCAGGGGCGGGGCGACGGGATTGGGGATGGACACACGACGGCGGGCGTCCCGAGGGACGCCCGCCGTTGTTCGTTCTCGTCAGTTCTGTGCGGCCGCGTCGCTGGGGGTGAGGCGGTCCGGGGTGGCGTCCAGGCCGGAGATCCAACCGGTGACGTTGCGGGCCACGTCCTGAGCGGTCAGACCCAGGTCGGCGAGGATCTGCGCGCGGGTGCCGTGCGGGTGCCAGTCGGCCGGCACACCCAGATCCTTGAGCGGCACCCGGACGTCGGCGTCGCGCATCGCCTGGGCCAGCGCGTCGCCCACCCCGCCGACCCGGACGCCGTCCTCGACGCTGACCACGAGCCGGTGGCGGGCGGCCAGGTCGACCAGCTCCGCCGGGACCGGACGCACCCAGCGGGGGTCGACGACGGTGACCCCGTAGCCCTGCTCGGCGACCCGGGCGGCCACCTCCATGCCCAGCTGGCCGAAGGAGCCGACGGCGACGAGCAGCACGTCGGTACGGGCGGACTCGGCCAGCACGTCGACCGGGCCGACCCGGCGCAGCGCCGGTAGGTCCGCGGCGACCGCCCCGGTCGGGAACCGCACCACGGTCGGGCCGTTGTCGACGGCCATCGCCTCGCGCAGCTCCTCGCGCAGGGTGGCGGCGTCGCGGGGAGCGGCGATCCGCAGCCCCGGCACCACCCCGAAGACCGACATGTCCCAGATGCCGTAGTGGCTGGGCCCGTCCGGGCCGGTGATGCCCGCCCGATCCAGCACGAAGGTCACCGGCAGCTTGTGCATCGCCACGTCCAGCAGGACCTGGTCGAAGGCGCGGTTGAGGAAGGTGGCGTAGACCGCGACCACCGGGTGCAGACCACCGAGCGCCAACCCGGCCGCCGAGGTGGCCGCGTGCTGCTCGGCGATGCCCACGTCGTAGACCCGCTCGGGGTACTTGCGGGCGAGCTTGGCGATGCCGGTCGGCTCGGCCATGGCGGCGGTGATGCCCACCACGTCCGGGCGCTCGTCGGCGATGGCCAGCAGCTCGTCGGCGAAGACGTGCGTCCACTTCACCGACGGGGCGGCCAGCAGCGCGCCGGTCTCCACGTCGAAGGCGCTGCCGGGGCCGTGCAGGCAGTCCGCCTCGTCCTCCTCGGCGGGACGGT
Source organism: Micromonospora saelicesensis (assembly GCF_900091575.1). Classification (GTDB taxonomy): domain Bacteria; phylum Actinomycetota; class Actinomycetes; order Mycobacteriales; family Micromonosporaceae; genus Micromonospora; species Micromonospora saelicesensis. The sequence continues at coordinate 242,703 of NZ_FMCR01000003.1, read as the reverse complement.
AGCCGTAGCCCTTGCGGGTGACCGCGTGCACGATGACCGGGCCGCCGAAGTTCTTGGCCGCGCGCAGCGCCGCCTCGACCGCGCCCACGTCGTGCCCGTCCACCGGGCCCACGTACTTGATGCCCAGGTCCTCGAACATGGCCTGTGGGGCGACCGCGTCCTTGATGCCCTTCTTGACCGCGTGCAGCACCTCGTACATCGGCTTGCCGACCAGCGGCGTGGAGCCGAGGGCGTCCTTGACCGTGTCGAGGACCTTCTCGTAGCCGGGGTTGAGCCGCAGCGAGGAGAGGTGGTCGGCAAGCCCGCCGATGGTCGGCGAGTAGGACCGGCCGTTGTCGTTGACCACGATCACGAGGGAGTTGCCGGCGGTGGCGATGTTGTTCAGCGCCTCCCAGCACATGCCGCCGGTCAGCGCGCCGTCGCCGACCACGGCCACCACGCTGCGTGCCTCACCCCGCAGGGCGTACGCCTTGGCGAGGCCATCGGCGTAGGACAGCGCGGTGGAAGCGTGCGAGTTCTCGATGAGGTCGTGCTCGCTCTCCGCCTGGCTGGGGTAGCCGGAGAGGCCACCGCGCTGGCGGAGCTTGTCGAAGCCGGCCTGACGCCCGGTAAGGATCTTGTGTACGTACGCCTGGTGGCCGGTGTCGAACAGGAGCCGGTCCCGGGGGGAGTCGAAGACGCGATGCATGGCGAGCGTCAGCTCGACCACACCGAGGTTGGGCCCGACGTGCCCGCCGGTACGGGAGACCTTGGTGATCAGGAAGTCCCGGATCTCGGCGGCGAGGACGTCCAGTTCCTCGCCGGACATCCGCTTGACGTCCTGCGGACCGCGAACCGTCCCCAGCAGCCGGCCGTGGTTGGCCGTGTCCTCTTCAACACTCATGACCGGAGAGTCTATCGGCCCCCCGGTACTCCGCAGCCCGGCCCGAGCCCCACGCACCCGGGCCGGGCGGGGAGTGTGCTGCTGAGCACCCGGTCAGGCGCTGACACAGCAGACGCGGGGTGTTCTACCGCGCGTCCGGCGGAAGCAGCAGCCCGACCTGCTCGACGTGCTGCGTCATCGGGAAGAGGTCGAAGCCCCGTAGCGCCGCCAGCCGCCAACCGAGGTCGGCGAAGGTACGCACGTCCCGGGCGAAGGCGGCCGGGTCACAGGCCACGTACGCGACCGCTCGCGGGCCGGCGGCGGCCAGCGCGCGGACCACCTGGGCGCCGGCCCCGGAGCGCGGCGGGTCGAGCACGACCACGTCGACCGGGCCGGTGATCCGTCGGCGGGCCAGCGCGGTCTCCACCCGGGCCGACACCACCTCGACGCTGGGCAGGTCGGCGAGGTTCTCCCGGGCGGCGGCGACACCCTGCGCCGCCGCTTCGACCACTGTCACCCGGCCGGTCGCGCCGATCCGTGCGGCCAGCCCGGCGGCGAACAGCCCAGCGCCGCCGTAGAGGTCCCAGGCGACCTCGCCCGGCTGCGGGTCCAGCAACTCCAGCACGGCCGTGGAGAGGGCGTCTGCGGCGGCCGGGTGCACCTGCCAGAACGCGGACGCGGGCAGCGTCCAGTCCCGTCCGGCGGCGACCTCGCGGACCTCGGTCGGGCCACTGACCGGGGCGGGCACCCCGTCGCGGATCTCCGTGACGGTCACGTCCCCGCCGGTGCTGGCGACGGTCTCCACCGCCTCGGCGGCCGGCCAGCGCGCACCGGTGGGGGTGAGCACCGGCAGCTGCTGGATGGCCGGGTGGGCGATCCGGCAGCGGTCGATCGGCACCACCTCGTGCGAGCGGTGCTTGAGCAGGCCGGCCCGGTCGGCGGCGTCGACCGCGTAACGGACCCGGGAGCGCCAGCCGAGCAGCCCACCGGGCAACGCCTCGACCCGGACGCCGAGCCGGTCCAGCTCGACGTCGGTCAGCCCACCGAGGCGGACCAGCTGCTCGCGGACCACAGCGGTCTTCCAGGCCAGCTGCGCGGCCGGTGCGACGTGCTGGAGGTCGCAGCCCCCGCAGGCACCCGGCTTCGCGTACGGGCAGGGCGGCTCGACCCGGTCCGGTGAGGGCTCCAGCACGGTCACCGCGTCGGCCCGGACGAACCCCCGGTGCACCTCGGTGACCTCGGCGATGACCCGTTCACCGGGCAGCGCGTGCCGGACGAAGACCACCTGCCCGTCCACCCGGGCGACACAGTGCCCGCCGGGGGCGACGGCGTCGACGGTCAGCTCGACCCGGTCGGTCTCGGCCAGCCCTCGCTCGAACGCCGATGAGGCCGACGCCGACGGCGTCGGCGGTGTCGCGGTCCGCGGACCGCCCGGCTCAGTCACGACTGTTCCCCATCGTTCCGCTGTTCTCGGGCCCGCCCTCGCCGGGCGGCGTGGCGGCCACCGGCGGCGCGGCGACCAGTGGTGGCACGGCGCTGCGTGGCCCCCGCGCCGGTGTCCGGGACAGCGTGGCGTCCAGCCGGTCCAGGTTCTTGCTCGCTGTCGACGCGAGCTGCCACGGCACGCTGACCACCATCACACCCGGTTCGAAGAGCAGCCGGCCCTTGAGGCGCAGGGCGCTCTGGTTGTGCAGGAGGTTCTCCCACCAACGGCCGACCACGTACTCCGGGATGAACACGGTGACCACGTCCCGGGGCGACTTGCGGCGGGTGGAGGCGACGAAGTCCAGGATCGGGCGGGTGATCTCCCGGTACGGCGAGTCGATCACGGTGAGCGGGATCGCCATCTCCCGTCGCTCCCAGTCGGCCTGCAGGTCCCGGGTGTCCTTCTCGTCCACGTTCACGGTCACCGCGGTGAGGGTGTCCGGCCGGGTGGCGCGGGCGTAGGCGATGGCCCGCAGCGTCGGCTGGTGCAGCTTGCTGACCAGCACGATCGCGTGGTTGCGGGCGGGCAGCACGGCCCGGCCCTCGTCCGGCGGGGTCAGCTCGACGGCGATCCGGTCGTAGTGCCGGCGGATCGCCAGCATCAGCGCGTAGATCACCGCCATCGCGGCGATCGCGATCCAGGCGCCGAGCAGGAACTTGGTGATCAGGACGATCACCAGCACCGTGCCGGTCAGGCCCATGCCGAACGTGTTGATCGCCCGGGAGCGGACCATCCTGCGGCGTGCCTCCGGGTCCCGCTCGGTGCGCAGGTGCCGGTTCCAGTGCCGGATCATGCCGGCCTGGGAGACGGTGAACGAGACGAAGACCCCGACGATGTAGAGCTGGATCAGCTTCGTCACCTCGGCCTGGAAGCCGACGATCAGCACGATCGCGAAGAGGGCGAGGAAGGTGATGCCGTTGGAGAAGGCCAGCCGGTCGCCCCGGGTGTGGAACTGCCGGGGCAGGTAGCGGTCCTGGGCCAGGATCGAGCCGAGCACCGGGAAACCGTTGAACGCGGTGTTCGCTGCCAGGAACAGGATCAGTGCGGTCACCCCGGCCAGCACGTAGAGCAGGATCGACCCGGAACCGAAGACCGTCTCCCCGAGCTGGGTGGTGACCGTCTTCTGCACGTACCCCTCGGGGCCGGAGACGATCTGGAGATTCGGATCCTCGACGAACTGGAGGTGGGTCAGCCGGGCCAGCCAGATGATCCCGACCAGCATGCTCACCGAGATGGTGCCGAGCAGCAGCAGGGTGGTGGCGGCGTTGCGGCTCTTCGGCGCCTTGAACGCCGGCACCCCGTTGGAGATCGCCTCCACGCCGGTGAGCGCGGCGGCGCCCGAGCTGAACGTGCGCAGCAGCAGGAAGACGAGCGCGAAACCGGTCACGCTGTGCTCGGCCTGGATCACCAGGTCCGCGCTCGGCGCGCGCAGCTCGTCGCCCAGCACGAAGACCCGGAACAGCCCGGTGAGCAGCATCCCGAGCATCACGATCACGAAGCCGTAGGTGGGGATGGCGAACGCAGTGCCCGACTCGCGCAGCCCGCGCAGGTTGACCGCGGTGAGCAGGACCACCGCGCTCACCGCGATCAGGACCTTGTGGGTGGCCACGAACGGCACCACGGAGCCCAGGTTGGCCACCCCGGAGGAGACCGACACCGCCACCGTGAGCACGTAGTCGACCAGCAACGCGCTGGCCACCCCGACGCCAAACTTCGGCCCCAGGTTGACAGTGGCCACCTCGTAGTCGCCACCACCGGACGGGTAGGCGTGCACGTTCTGCCGGTAGCTCGCCACCACGGTGAGCATGACCACGACCACGGCCAGCGCGATCCACGGCGAGAAGAAGTACGCGGACGCACCGGCGATGGAGAGGGTCAGCAGGATCTCGTCGGGCGCGTACGCGACGCTGGACAGCGCGTCGGACGCGAACACGGGCAGCGCGATGCGCTTCGGCAGGAGGGTGTGCTGGAGCCGGTCGGACCGGAACGGTCGACCGAGAAGAAGCCGCTTCAGCAGCGAGGTGGGACTGGCCACGAACGCCAAGGGTACGACCACCACGGCGGGGGCGCGGGGGTGGGCGATCACCGCTGCTCGAGACGGCGGGGTACGGTCGGTCCCCGCTCGCGACCGGGACGTGGCAGGCTCGCACTCGAAGGCCACCGGCAGCGGGAGTGGTACGCACCTTGGGAGGGACAGCGTGCACGTCGTGATCATGGGATGTGGTCGGGTCGGGTCGACCCTCGCCCACAGCCTGGAGTCCCGAGGGCACTCGGTGGCGGTGATCGACCAGGACGCCGACGCCTTCCGCCGGCTCGGCCCCGACTTCGCCGGGATCACGGTGACCGGGGCCGGTTTCGACGGCGAGGTGCTCCGGCAGGCCGGTATCGAGCGCGCGGACGCCTTCGCGGCGGTGTCGAGCGGCGACAACTCCAACATCATCTCGGCCCGGCTGGCCCGCGAGACGTTCGGCGTGTCCCGGGTCGCCGCCCGCATCTACGACCAGCGCCGGGCGCAGGTCTACGAGCGGCTGGGCATTCCCACCGTGGCGACCGTGCGGTGGACGGCGGACCGGATGCTGCGACACCTGGTGCCGGAGGGCAACGTGGAGATCTTCCGCGACCCCACGAGCACGGTGTCGATCGTCGAGGTGCCCGTACACAAGGACTGGATCGGCCGACCGGTGCGGACGCTGGAGGACGCGACCGGGGCGCGGGTGGCCTACCTGATCCGCTTCGGCATCGGCACGCTGCCCACCGGCTCCGCCGTCATTCAGGAGGGCGACCAGGTGTTCATGCTGGTCAGCGATGACATCGTGGCGACGGTCACGTCGGTGGCGGCGACGCCGCCGGAAGGAGGGCACTGAGCCATGCGGGTCGCCATCGCGGGCGCGGGCAACGTGGGCCGCTCGATCGCCCAGGAGTTGATCGACAACGGCCACCAGGTGATGCTCATCGAGCGTCAGCCCAAGATGCTGCGCCCGGACCGGGTGCCGGCCGCCGATTGGGTGCTGGCCGACGCGTGCGAAGTGGCCAGCCTGGAGGAGGCGAACATCGCCGGGTGTGACGTGGTGGTCGCGGCGACCGGTGACGACAAGACCAACCTGGTGCTGTCGCTGCTGGCCAAGACCGAGTTCGCGGTACCCCGGGTGGTCGCCCGGGTCAACCGGGCCGAGAACGAGTGGCTGTTCACCGATCAGTGGGGCGTGGACGTCGCGGTGAGCAAGCCGCGGGTGATGGCCGCGCTCGTCGAGGAGGCCGTCACCGTCGGCGACCTGGTCCGGCTGATGACCTTCCGACAGGGCGAGGCGAACCTCGTCGAGATCACCCTGCCGCCGACCGCCCCCTACGTCGGTCGGCCGATCCACGCCGTGCCGCTGCCCCGCGACTCCGCCCTGGTGGCGATCCTGCGCGGCAAGCGGGTCCTGGTGCCCAGCCCGGACGACCCGATCGAGGCCGGCGACGAGCTGATCTTCGTCTGCACCGCCGAGGTGGAGGACGAGGTCCGCGCGGTTATCCTCGGGCCGGACAGCGTCGAACGGACCCGCAGCTCACGCTGACCCCGGCGGGCGCGCTGAGCGGTCCGGGTAGCCCGGCCTCGCTCAGGCGCTGGGCAGCGGGGCCGGCGGCGACTCCCGGGTGACCCGGCGCACCGTCCAGACCGTGATCAGCAACAGCAGCGCGTACGGCGGGTAGCCCAGCGCCAACCGGGCCACGCCCAGGGCGGTGTCCTGGTGGGCCAGGTAGAGACCGGCCTGCACGCCCACCTTGGCCAGCCAGACCACGCCCCAGAGCACGGTCAGCTGCGTGAAGGTGCGCACCAGCTTCGGGTCGGACCGCCACTCCGAACGGCCCTTGGCCACCAACACCGACCAGATCCAGCCCACCAGCGGCTGCCGGATCACGGCCGAGATCAGCAGGGCGACACCGTAGCCGATGCCGTAGAGGATGCCGGGAAGGTAGAAGTCACGCTCGTCGCCGGTGCGCCACGCGATGGCCGCGCCGACGCCGACGCCGAAGAGCCCGTTGACGGCGTGCCGGATCGGCCGACGCTGGGCCAGCCGCAGCCCGGCGATCAGCACGGCGACCGCGATCGACGCGATCACCGCCGGCCGCAGCTCGCCGATGATGTTGGCGACGACGAACACCACGACCGGGATGCTCGACTCGACCAGCCCGCGCCAGCCGCCGAGCTGGTCGGCCATCTGCTCGGCGATCGTCGGCAGCGGCTCCTCGTCCTGAGGGTCGGTATCCGGCTGTGCCGCCCGGTCCTGTCCCGTCGTCATCGCCGGCCTTCCGTCCGCAGTGTCGTCACTTGGGCGAGTCCAGCTCGTAGTAGGGGTTGTAGATGACCTTGCGGTCGTCCCGCACGGCCACCCGCCCACGGGCGGTCAGATGCCGGCCCGGCTCGATCCCGGCGATGTGCCGTCGACCCAGCCAGACCAGGGTCACCACGTCACTGCCGTCGTACAGGTCGGCCTCAAGGGTGGGCAGATTGGTGCGCGGCGTGTAGACCACCGTGCGCAGCCGACCGGCGACCGAGACCACCTGACCCCGGGAGCACTGCTGGGCGGGGATTCCGCCGCACTCGGCGCTCTCCCGACGCAGCTCCTGCGCGTCGATCTCGGCCTCGCTGGCGGTGAACCTCTGCAGGATGCGCCGCAGCGACACCCGGCCCTCGTCGGTCATCATGACCTCCGCGTCACCCTCTCCACGCTCGCCGTCCCCGGCCGGCCCCGGCGGCGCCGGAACCGTGCCGCCAGCGTACGCCGACGGGGCTGGTTCCGGCGGGCCGGTGCGCGCGGGTCAGACCTGCCGCGGCGCGGCGGCGGCGTCGCCCGCCTCGGCCTCGGCCTGGTCGGCGATCTCCCGAGGCAGCCGTAGCGGCAGCGGCTCGCGGACCGGCTTCGCCTCCTGCCCACGGTCGACCACCAGGCCGTCCAGGCACTCGACGAGCGGCCCGGCCATGGCCGGGTCGGTGGCCACCGGACCCTGGAACACGCCCCGGACCATCCAGCGCGGCCCGTCGATTCCGACGAACCGCAGGTTCGTCGGGCCGTCCGGGGTGTTCACCTGGGCGTGCAGCTCCGGGCCGTACTCGCCGGCGACCTCCTGCGCGCTCGCGCCGTCGCGGAGCAGCGACTGCCGGATCTCCTCGCGCACCTCGTCCCAGATCCCCTCGGACCGGGGGGCGGCGAAGACGCCCAACTGGAGCGCGTTGTCACCGTGCACCAGCACCACCTGCTGGACCACACCCTGCGGGTCGGCCTGCACCCGCACCTCGACGTCGGCGATCGCCGGGATGTGCAGGCTGCCCAGATCGAGTCGCTGCACGTCGTCGTAGCTCTCGGAGATGTCGTACGGGCCGCGCTCCAGCGTCGGCGTCGCGTCGCCCTGGTCCGGGACCTGGGTGGCCCGCTCGTCACGGGTCTGCCGCTCCGCGTCGGCCCGCTTTCGGGAGAAGATCACTGCGCCTGCCCTCCGCTGTTCACACTCACCCTGCCACCTCTTCCGTCTGCCCGCGGCCCGGCTCGCTCGGCCGCCGCTCGACCCGGTCCTGGCCCGTCGGCGACGGCACCAGCCCGGCGTGCCCACCGGTGGACCCGTGCCCACCGGTCCCGCGCCGGGACGCGGGCAGCTCGACCACCGGCTCGAACCGCGCCCGCGCGACCTGCTGGACCACGAGCTGCGCGATCCGATCGCCGCGGGAGATCTTCGCCGGCACATCCCGATCATGATTGATCAGGTTGACCAGGATCTCACCCCGGTAGCCGGCGTCGACCGTACCGGGCGCGTTGAGCACCGTCACGCCGAGCCTGGCCGCCAGACCGGAGCGGGGATGGACCAGTCCCACGTACCCCTCCGGCAGCGCGATGGCCACGCCGGTGGGCACCAGGGCACGGCCGCCGGGTGGCAGCTCCACGTCCGCGGCCGCCACCAGGTCGGCCCCGGCGTCGCCGGGATGGGCGTACGTGGGCAACGGCAGCTCCGGGTCGAGCAGCTGCACGGGCACGGGTACGACGTCGGTCACGGGTCCCCTCTTCCGTCCGGTTCGCGGGGTGACCCTGCCATCCTGCCGGTTCGTCGAGCTGCCGTGCGCCGTACCCTCGCAGGAGTGAGCATGTCGCCCTCCCCGTCCGCCGATCAGCCGCCGGTCGCCGCCCGCTCGGCGTACACCGAGCGGCTGGATCTGCCCTGGTGGCTGTGGCTGGCCGGGCTGGTGGCAGCCGCGTTGCTGGCCGTCGAGATCTGGATGGGTGCCTCCGGCGTCCGCGCCTGGCTGCCGTTCGCCGTGCTGGTGCCGCTCACCGCCGTCGGGCTGTGGTGGCTGGGCCGGATCCGGGTCGGGGTGGCCGACGCCGAGCTGCGGGTGGACGACGCCCGCCTGCCGGTCCGTTTCGTGGCCGACGTGGTGCCACTGGACGTGGCCGGCCGACGTGAGGTGCTCGGCGTCGGCGCGGACCCGCTCGCCTTCGTGGTGCAGCGACCGTGGATCGGCGGCGCCGTGCAGGTGATCCTCGACGATCCCGCGGATCCGACCCCGTTCTGGGTGGTGAGCACCCGCCACCCGGTCGAGCTGGCCGAGGCGGTGCTGAGCGCGCGGGACGCCCTCGCGGCTACCCACCCGACGCCGGGCGAGCCGGGCTGACCCGACGCCGAAGGCCTGGCTCAGGAGCCGGTCCACGACGGCATGGGCCCGCGCAGGAGCCGGTCCGACGGCATGGGTCGGTCAAGAGACGGCGAGGGCCTGCTCAGGTGCCGGTCGGTGGGCCCGGGAGGGCCGCCGGTGGCGCGGGCCGGGCGATGCCCCGCCGACGCAGGTCGACCTGGAGTTGGTCGGCCATCTGCTGGGTGGCCCGGCGGTTGAGGAAGCTGGCCACCGCCGCGCCGGTCAGGAATGGCCCGAGCGTGGTGAGGTTGCGACCAAAACGCCGCAGCAGCATGTCCCGCAACTCCTTGCGGGCGGCGGTGCCGAGCACCGCTCCCACTCCCACGCCGGGCACCATCGGGTTGACGCCGCGTTGAGTGGCCCAGGAGTGCACCAGCGCGACCGCCCGTTGGCTGCCGGCGGCCGGTAGTGCCACGCCGTGGATCTCGTGCAGTTCGCCGACGAGTTTCAGCTCCACCGCCACCACGGCCACGGTCTCGGCGGCGAGCAGCACCGGCGCGGAGAGCAGGGTCGGGGCCACCGCCCACTCGACGGCGGCGACGCCCCCACCGGCCGCGCCGATCGCGGCGGTGGTCCTCGACGCGTTACGGATGAGCCGATCGGCCAGGGCGGCGTCGTCCAGGCCGGGGAAGTGCTGGCGCAGCGTGTCCAGGTCCCGTACGGGCACGTGTGGGGCGATCTCGGTGACGGTGTCGACCATCCACCGCACGGCGGCGCGCGGCTTGAACAGGTCGGAGATGCCCCGGGCACGGGCCTGCCCGACCATCCGGGTCAGCAGTTGACGGCGTCGGGCCGGCGCGATGTCGTCCGCGGTCAACGCCGCGACGGTGGCACCGAGGTCTTCCGCGCCACGGGCGGCACCCGGGTCATCCGCGCCACGGGCGGCATCAAGGTCATCCGTGGCACGGGTGGCGCCGAGGCCGTCCGTGCCGCCATCGGTGGTGCCGCCTCGATCGCTCATCGGACCTCCCGGTGCTGTGGCTACCCGCTACGAGTCAAGCAGGTACCCACCGCTGCCGCATGCCTACACCGGCAGCGGCGACCCCGTTCAGGAGGCCGCCGCCGGTGTTGTTGTGGTTGTCAGACGCACTCGCGGCAGATCAGCTCGCCGTTACGCTCGACCGCCAGCTGGCTACGGTGGTGGACCAGGAAGCAGCGGGCGCACCGGAACTCGTCCTGCTGCATCGGAAGCACCTTGACCGTGAGCTCCTCGTCGGCCAGATCGGCACCGGGCAGCTCAAAGCTCTCGGCCACCTCGGCCTCGTCGACGTCCACCGCGCCCGACTGTGAGTCGACGCGCCGTGCCTTGAGCTCTTCCAGGCTGTCCTCGCCGAGGTCGACCTCGTCGCGACGCGGGGCGTCGTAGTCGGTGGCCATCGGTTTCACTCTCCCATATCGATGTTGTCGCTTCCGGTTGTAACGCCGGACGACGCTGTTTCGGTTCCGCTGGCCGGCCACCACTTGTGTCGGGCACCCGACCCGAGGACCGAACGGGTCGAGCTCGCCGGGGCGACTCCCCTGCGAGCGCGGAACCTTACCCCCCCTTGGGCGAGGCATGTATACCGCCCTTGCGGCTGAGATGTACGCCCCCGCACGCGAAGTTGTTCCCAATGTGATTCAGGCGACACGAAGATAGGGGTAGTAGTACCCGGTTCGCGGTCGGCGCGCCGGCATGTCGGGCTGTTTCCACGCGACGGCCGGACAACCGTTAACCTCAGCGGCGTATTCGACGGCCGGCGGCCTGAGCGATCGTTCCTGGCCGCCACCACCCACTGAGGTCCGGGGAGTGCCCTGATGAGTTTTGCGCGCGTGCGAGCACTCGTCGTCGTCGGCCTGCTGGCGATCATCGCCCTGGTCTTCGTCGTCGTGGCCGTGGTCCGCGACAGCCAGGGCAACGTGGGCACCGCGGCGGGTTGCCCCGAGGGCTGGCCGTTGGCGGATCTGACCCTGCGCGAGCGCAAAGACGTCAAGATCAACGTGTTCAACGCCACGGATCAGCCCGGCCTCGCCCACACCGTCGCCGATGAGTTCAGCAACCGACAGTTCCAGGTCAAGAAGACCGGGAACGAGAAGAAGGTGAACAGCGTCGCGGTGCTGCGGTACGGCCCGAAGGGCGTCGGGTCCGCGCACCTGCTCCAGGCGTACTTCCTCAACAACGCCACTCCGGGCTACGACCCGAAGCGCACCGACGACATCGTGGACGTGGTGCTGGGCAACAACTTCCAGCAGCTCGCCACCACGACCGAGGTCAACCAGTCGCTCGGCGACTCGGGTCCGCCGGAGGCCCCCAAGGGCTCCTGCCCGTCCCCACCCGCCAAGTGACGGCGTAAGCGGCCCACCGCAGCGCCAGGTCGGCGACCGGCACCAACCTGGTCCGCCGACCAGAGGCACCCGCTCAAAAGGCCGGAGCCGGCCGCTCAAAGGCTCGAACCAGCCGCTCAGAAGGCCGGAGCCGGGCGCTCGAAGCCGGCAGACCTGGTCCGCCGGTCAGGGGCCGCCGGCGGCGTCCAGCGCGGCCAACCGGTCGTGCAACGGCGCGAAGAGCGCGGGCGGGGCCGCGACCACCAGATCCGGCCCTGGCGGCCGACCGGCCAGGCCGGCGACCCGCACCCCCGCCTCGGCGGCCACCAGCCCGCCAGCCGCCAGGTCCCAGGCCGCAAGACCCTTCTCGAAGTACGCGTCGAGCCGCCCCTCGGCGACCAGACAGAGGTCCAGAGCCGCGGCGCCGAGCCGGCGGATGTCCCGTACGTGTGCGATCAGCCCGGCCACCACCTGCGCCTGGTGCGCCCGACGGCTGGCGTCGTAGCCGAAGCCGGTGCCGACCAGCGCCTGGCCCAGATCGACCTCGCCGGAGCACCGCAGCCGGACACCGTCGCGCCAGGCCCCACCGCCGGCTGTGGCGGTCCATTGCTCGCCGGTGCTCACGTTGCGCACCACGCCGGCAACCACCACCCCGTCCACCTCGGCGGCCAGCGAGACCGCGGAGTGCGGCAGTCCGTACAGGTAGTTCACAGTGCCGTCGATCGGGTCGACGATCCAGCGCACACCGCTGCGCGTCGCGCCGGCAGCTCCCTCGCCGTACTCCTCACCCAGCACGGAGTCGTCCGGGCGAAGTGCGGCCAACGCGTCGAGGATCTGCCGCTCCACCGCCCGGTCGGCGGCGGTGACCACGTCGGTGACGGTGCTCTTGGTGGCGGCGACGACGACCCCCTCGGCGCGCATCCGGTACGCGGTGTCCGCCGCGTCCCGAGCCACCTCCACCGCGATGGTCAGCAGCTCCGACGGTGTCGTGGCCGAGTTGGTCATGATTCGCCTCTTTCCGCACTCCGGGTGCATGTGGGTGGGTGAAACTACCGACCCGGCTTCCGAAGATCATCGTTCCCGACGCCGCACGACGGCACCAGACCAGGATCTTCGGCGCCTGGGATCCGCTGCGAGGTGGGCGCACCCGCACGCCGTCGCAGCTTGAGCGGCCGACCTCCGCCAATATGCCCCTTTCGGTTGGTAATGTCGCTTAAGTGCTTACCGCCCCGTCCATGCTCGGCTCACAACCGTTGCCCAACCGCGACCTGGTGGGGACGCCACCGGCCGGACCGACAGCGACCTCGGTGATCCACACGCGCACCCTCGCAACCGCCACGTTGACCTCGTACTGCCTGCTCAAACGGCAGTTCGGACACGATCTGCGCGCCAGCGGGCTCGACGACGGAAGCCCTTCGCCGGCCGCGCGGCTATCATTACCGCGAAGCCCATATCTCCGCCCCACCGACGGTCCCCACCGGCGGTACGCGGTGCGGAGCAGGATGATCGCCGCAGACGGCGTTACAATTCACCCCTGCCCACGGGGCACGGACCGCCGACCACCGGCCGGACCGTGACACGAGGGTCCCTCAACCACATCGCCCGGCACGGTAACCCTCGCTGCGCTGGACGAACCCGCCGTGCCCGCTCTTCGCCTCCGGAAGGTCATTCGTGACAGAACCCCGCCAGCCCGGCGCCGACGTTCGCTCGCTCACCGACACCCTGATCGCCCACGCGCAGAGCGCCGGTGGTCAGCTCACGTCGGCTCAGCTCGCGCGCACCGTCGAGTCCGCCGAGGTGACTCCGGCCCAGGCCAAGAAGATCCTGCGGGCGCTCTCCGAGGCGGGAGTGACCGTCGTGGTGGACGGCTCGGCGAGCACCCGCCGCCGCGTCGCCGCGGCCCGCTCGACCACGCCAGCGTCCCGGGCCACCACCGCCAAGACCACCAAGAAGGCCGCCGCGCCGGCCCCGAAGCAGGCGCCCGCCGGCGACGACGCCCCGGCGACGTCGGCCCCGCGCAAGGTGGCCGCCCGCAAGGCGACCGGCACCGAGGCCGCCACGGCGACGCCGGCGAAGGCGACCAAGTCGACCCGAGCCACCAAGGCGACGGTGGCCGCGGCTGCCGGGGCCAAGCCGACCAAGGCTGGCGGCAAGGCCAAGGGCGAGGGCGCCGAGGGCGAGATCGACCCGGAGGAGCTGGCCGCCGCGATCGAGGACGTGGTGGTCGAGGAGCCGGCCGAGCTGGCCCAGGCCGCCGAGACCGACGCCGCCGCCTCGGCGACCGACAACGACTTCGAGTGGGACGACGAGGAGTCCGAGGCACTCAAGCAGGCGCGACGTGACGCCGAGCTGACCGCCTCCGCCGACTCCGTCCGGGCGTACCTGAAGCAGATCGGCAAGGTTCCGCTGCTCAACGCCGAGCAGGAGGTGGAGCTGGCCAAGCGGATCGAGGCCGGGCTCTACGCCGCCGAGCGGCTGCGGGCTGCCGACGAGGGCGAGGAGAAGCTCGTCCGGGAGATGGTCCGCGACCTGGGCTGGATCTCCCGCGACGGCGAGCGGGCCAAGAACCACCTCCTGGAGGCGAACCTCCGACTGGTGGTGTCGCTGGCCAAGCGCTACACGGGCCGTGGCATGGCCTTCCTCGACCTGATCCAGGAGGGCAACCTCGGTCTGATCCGGGCCGTGGAGAAGTTCGACTACACCAAGGGCTACAAGTTCTCCACGTACGCCACCTGGTGGATCCGACAGGCCATCACCCGCGCCATGGCCGACCAGGCCCGCACCATCCGCATCCCGGTGCACATGGTCGAGGTCATCAACAAGCTCGGCCGCATACAGCGTGAGCTGCTCCAGGACCTGGGCCGCGAGCCCACTCCGGAGGAGCTGGCCAAGGAGATGGACATCACACCCGAGAAGGTGCTGGAGATCCAGCAGTACGCTCGGGAGCCCATCTCACTGGACCAGACCATCGGCGACGAGGGCGACAGCCAGCTCGGCGACTTCATCGAGGACTCCGAGGCCGTGGTCGCGGTCGACGCGGTCTCGTTCTCCCTCCTGCAGGACCAGCTCCAGCAGGTGCTGCAGACGCTCTCCGAGCGTGAGGCGGGTGTGGTACGCCTGCGCTTCGGCCTGACCGACGGCCAGCCCCGGACGCTCGACGAGATCGGCCAGGTCTACGGGGTGACCCGGGAGCGGATCCGGCAGATCGAGTCCAAGACGATGTCCAAGCTGCGTCACCCGTCCCGGTCGCAGGTCCTCCGGGATTACCTGGACTGAGCGGGTTTCGTCAACCGAACGTGTCGTTTTGACCACCTGGTGTGCAACACCAGATGGTGATCGTCCGGATGCACGAATGTGATCGTTGACGTGGCACCCTGGGTGCACGGCACACTGTCCCTTCCAGGTGTGACCTCGGTCCCCCGCGGGCACACAGGGAAGGCAGTGCCTAGTAAGGGTGTTGCACGATAGGTGAGCAACGACCGAAGAGATTGTTCATCGGTGACGACCAGAGGAGGAAGGCGATGACCCCGACCCTCACGCCGCCGCCCGTGACGGCGGCTCCCCCAGCCGCCGATGAACGGTGCGACCGCTGCAATGCTGCCGGGAAGCTCCGGATCACTCTGGCGGGTGGGAGCGAGCTGGTGTTCTGCGGGCACCACGCGAACAAGTACGCGGAGGATCTCGTGAAGATCACCGAGCGGTTCGCAACGGAGCCCGATTTCAGCTGGCGAGGCGCCGATCTGATGGCGAACTAAATCCGCAAACCGACATAGTCGGCCGGAGGCACCCCGAGGGTGCCTCCGGCCGACTTTTATCTGTCCGACGCGCCCCGCGCCCCGCGCCCCGCGCCCCGCGCCCCGCGCCCCGCGCCCCGCGCCCCGCGCCAAGATCGTGCTCAAACCAGGATGTAGTGGCCTCACCGACGCGCCGATGCCACTACATCCCGGATATTGCGCGATCTTGACCCTAGACACCCCGCAGAGGCCATCCGGGGCCGTCCCGGGCAGGCAATCCTCGGCGCCCCAGCCAGCCAGCTGGGGCTGGGCGGGTCCGGAGACCGAGCGGGTCTAGAGCTGGGCGGGCTCTGGAGCCGGGCGGGTCTAGAGGGTCTGCACGGTGGCGATGCGTTCCTCAAGCTGCTCGATGGTGGCCTGGGCGCTCGGCGGCCCGCCGCAGAGCCGGCGCAGCTCGGCATGGATCTTGCCGTGCGGCTGACCGGTGCGGTGGTGTCGGGCGGCCACCAGAGCGTTCAGTTGGCGCCGGAGGGCCACGCGACGCTGGGCGGCGCTCATGGGTGCGGGTGGCGCTGCCGTGGCCGCAGCGGCCGGCTGAGCGGCCCCGTCGGCCGTACGACGGCGTTGGGCGGCGAGCTGTGCGGCCTGGCGCTTGGTCAGCAGCAGCGAAACCTGGTCGGCGGTGAGCAGACCGGGCAGGCCGAGGTATTCCTCTTCCTCGGGGGTGCCGGCCTGGGCCGCGGTGCCGAAGGACGCGCCGTCGAAGATCACCTGGTCCAGCTCGGCGGTGGCCGAGAGCGCCGCGAACCGCTTTTCCAGCTCCCCGCTGGCCTGGTCGTCGCGCTGCGCGCGTTCCAACAGGTCGTCGTCGAAACCGTCGGCTTCCTTGGGTTTACCGAGGACGTGGTCGCGCTCGGTCTCCATCTCGCTGGCCAACCCGAGCAGGTGCGGCACGCTGGGCAGGAACACCGACGCGGTCTCCCCGGGTCGGCGGGCCCGCACGAACCGGCCGATCGCCTGGGCGAAGTAGAGCGGCGTACTGGCGCTGGTGGCGTAGACCCCGACCGCCAGTCGCGGGATGTCGACCCCCTCGGACACCATCCGCACCGCGACCAGCCACCGCTGGTCGGACGCCGCGAACGTCGCGATCCGGGCGGACGCACCCTGGTCGTCGGAGAGCACCACGGCGGCCTTCTCGCCGGTCACCTGCTCGATCAGCTTGGCGTACGAGCGGGCGGTCTGCTGGTCCGTGGCGATGATCAGACCACCGGCGTCGGCCATGCCCGCGTTGCGCAGCACGGTGAGTCGGGCGTCGGCGGCCCGCAGCACCTGTGGCATCCAGTCGCCGGCCGGGTCCAGGGCGGTGCGCCACGCCTGGGCCACCAGGTCCTGGGTCATCGGCTCGCCCAGCCGGGCCGCCAGCTCCTCCCCCGCGTTGGTACGCCAGCGGGTCTCCCCGGAGTACGCCAGGAAGAGCACCGGCCGGACAACGCCGTCGCGCAGCGCGTCGGAGTAGCCGTACACCGAGTCGGCGCGGGAGCGCAGCAGCCCGTCTCCGCCCCGCTCGTAGCTGACGAACGGGATCGGGTTGTCGTCGGAGCGGAACGGCGTCCCGGTGAGCATCAGCCGGCGTACGGCGGGTTCGAAGGCGTTCTTCACGCCGTCGCCCCAGGACCGGGAGTCGCCGGCGTGGTGGATCTCGTCGAGGATGACCAGGGTGCGCCGGGTCATGGTGCGTCGCCGGTGCACCTGCGGGGCCATCCCCACCTGCGCGTAGGTGACCACCGCGCCGTGGAAGTCGGCCGCGGAGTGCAGGTCGGCGTTGCGGAAGGCGGCGTCGAGTTGGATGCCCACCCGGGCCGCAGCGTCTGCCCACTGGTTCTTCAGGTGCTCGGTCGGGGCGACCACGGTGACCGCCTCCACGGTGCCGTCACCGAGCAACTCGGCCGCGATCCGCAGGGCGAAGGTGGTCTTGCCGGCGCCGGGCGTGGCGACCGCGGTGAAGTCCTCGCTACGGCGACGCAGGTACTCCACCAGCGCCTTGCGCTGCCAGGCGCGTAGCGCCGGGAACGTCTCGAGCACCGGCGTCCGGGCTGCCACGCGAAGCTCCTCTCCGACCGCACGATGGCGGACCCCGGGCGAGGGCCACGAGGATCCGCCGCCCATGAAAACGCCTCCGCGCAGAAGCTGCCGCGAAGGCCGACTCAGCATAACCAGCACGGGCCGTCGGGCCCAGGCGACGCCACGCTGGTCACAATCCCGCACCCGACCGAACAGCGGCCCGAGCGTCTCACCACTCCCGGTCGGTGCGTGGATCCGCCCCGTCGGCGCGGGGCGGGCGCAGCGTGGCCACCGGCGCGGACCAGCGTCGACGCAGCGCGATCAGGCGCAGCCCGAAGACCAGGACGGCGGCGGCGGTGAGCGGCGCGGGCCCGGTCTGCCCGGTGACGTACAGCAGCACCACCAGGACCGAACCGGCCAGTGCGGCCAGCGCGTAGATCTCCCGGCGCAGCACGACGGGGATCTCGGCGGTGAGCAGGTCGCGGCCGAGCCCGCCGCCGATCGCGGTGAGCATGCCGATCAGGCAGGCACCGACGGCCGGCACCCGGGCGTCGAGCGCCTTGAGCGTGCCGGTGACGGTGAACAGCGCCAGGCCGGCCGCGTCCAGCACCAGCACGGTGGTGCGCAGTCGGACCAGTTGCGGGTGCAGCCAGAAGACGGCGAGCGCGGTGATCGCGGCGGTGGCCGCGTACCGCCAGTCGGCGAAGGCCAGCGGCGGCACCTCGTCGATGACCAGGTCCCGGAAGATCCCACCGCCGAGGGCGGCCACGAAGCCGACGAACGCGACACCGAACAGGTCCAGCCGCTTGGCCACCGCCGCCGAGGCCCCGGACGCGGCGAACACCGCCACCCCGGTCAGGTCGGCGAGGAGCAGGGCGGTGGAGGTGGTCACCGCCGCAGGCTACGTCGCCGGCCAGAGCACCGGCCGAGGTTCACTCACGGTACGAGTCGTAGATCTCCTTGCACTTGGGGCAGACCGGTGAACCCGGCTTGGCCGCCTTGGTGACCGGGAAGGTCTCGCCGCAGAGAGCGACGACGAAAGTGCCCATGACGGCGCTCTCGGCGATCTTCTCCTTGCGGACGTAGTGGAACATCTCGGGACCGGTGTCGGCGTCCTTCAGCTCCGGACGCTCGAGAACCTCTGTGCTCACGTCTGCACCTCCAACCGACAAGTTTGGCAGGTCATCATGGCCGGGTCCACTTGAGGCCGGCCGAGGCCCCACCCCGTACGGTGCCCGTGTGACTGACTTTCGCATCAGCTACGGCACCGAGGTCGCCGTAGCCCTGCGCGACGGCCGGCCCGTCGTCGCGCTGGAGAGCACCATCGTCTCGCACGGTCTGCCCCGACCGGAGAACCTGCGGGTGGCCAGGGAGATCGAGCGAACGGTTCGGGACGCCGGGGCCGTTCCGGCGACGATCGGCATGATCGCCGGCGAGCTGGTGGTCGGCCTGGACGACGCGCAGCTGACCCGGCTGGCCACCGTCGACGGGGTGACGAAGCTCTCCGTCCGCGACCTCGCGGTGGCTGCCGCGACCGGCGCGGACGGCGCGACCACGGTCGCCGCGACCAGCGCGGTGGCCGCCGCCGCCGGCATCGGCGTGTTCGCCACGGGCGGGCTGGGTGGGGTGCACCGGGAGGCCGCACACACCTTCGACGAGTCGGCGGACCTGGTCACCCTGGCGCAGACCCCGATCGCGGTGGTCTGCGCCGGGGTCAAGTCGATCCTCGACGTGGGGGCGACGCTGGAGCGGCTGGAGACCCTCGGGGTCGCGGTGGTCGGTTACCGCACCCGCCGGTTCCCCGGCTTCTACCTCACCGACGCCGGCTTCGACCTGGACTGGTCGGTGGACTCGCCGGAGCAGGTCGCCGCCGTGCTCGCCGCCCGGGACGAGCACGCCCTGCACACCGGCGGGCTGCTCATCGCGAACCCGCTGCCGGTCGACGAGCAGCTCGACCCGGAGCTGCACGACCGGACGCTCACCGAGGGCCTCGCCCTGCTGGAGCGGGACGGGATCACCGGAAAGGCCGTCACCCCGTACCTGCTCGCGCACTTCCACTCGGCCACCGAGGGCGCGAGCCTGGCGGTGAACGTTCGGATCATCCTGCGCAACGCCGACCTGGCCGCGCGGATCGCGGTCGCCTCGGTGGCCCGCGGCACCGCCGTCCCGGCATGACCCGACCGGCCCGGGTGGTCGTCGTCGGGGACGTGATCACCGATGTGGTCGCCGTGTTGTCCGGGCCGCTCGCGGCCGGCTCGGACACCGGGGCCGCGATCAGTCTCGGCGGCGGCGGTCAGGCGGCCAACACCGCCGCCTGGATCGCCGCGCAGCGGGTGGACGTCACGCTCGTCGGCGCCGTCGGTGACGACGACGCCGGGCGGGACCGGGTGGCCGAGCTGGAGCGGGCGGGCGTCGACTGCGCCATCGAGCGGGTCGAGGGCGCCCCGACCGGCACTGTCATCGTGTTGGCCGCCGACGACGAGCGCACCATGGTCAGCCAGCGGGGCGCGAACCTGCGGCTGAGCGCCGCGCACGTCGAGCAGGCCCTCGCGGCGGCGCCCGGCGCTGGGCATCTGCACCTGTCCGCGTACACCCTGTTGGACGCGGAGTCGCGCGGCGCGGGGCTGCGGGCGTTGGCCGCCGCCCGCGAGCGCGGGCTCACCATCAGCGTCGACGCGGCCTCCGCGGCGCCGTTGCGGCGGGTCGGCGCGGCGGCGTTCCTGGGTTGGGTACGCGACATCGACCTGCTCCTGGTCAACGCGGACGAGGCCACGGTGCTGGCCGGCGGGCTGGACCCGGCGGCGCAGGGGCGGGCGCTGTCCGCGACGGCTCGGCGGGTGGTGGTGAAGCGCGGCGCGGCCGGCGCGGTCTGGGTGGACCGCACCACGCCGGTCTGCGTGGCTCCGGCCAGCCGGGTGGCGGTGGTGGACGTCACTGGCGCGGGCGACGCCTTCGCGGCCGGTCTGCTCACCGCGTGGCTCGCCGGTGCCACCCCGACCGCGGCACTGAGCCGCGCCACCGACCTGGGCGCGCTGGCCGTCTCCACGGCCGGGGCTCGGCCGCAGGCGTAGCGGCCGGCGCCGGGCCTGGCGCGGTCGGGACGGATCGAACCCTGGCCCGTTCGCGGGTCAGGGTTCGACGTCGATGACCTTGTGTGGGCGCTCCTCGGCGGTGAGGCTCATCGGCGGGGTGTCGTCCGTGTGCCGGCGGTGGAACCGGTTGGCCAGCCGGTGCTCTTCCTTCGGCGGCCGGTCGTTGGCCAGCAGCACGGCCAGCCAGGGAATGAGCACCATGCCGAGGGCGCACAACGGCAGCCAGAGCCAGAGCAGTGGGGCGTTCGCACCGACCAGGATCGCGCCGACGATGATGCAGGCCACCCGGATGCCCATCATCAGGACATAGCGGCGCTGACGGCTGTTGAGCTGATCGCCCTGGCTGCGCGAGGCGTCGGTGATCAGAATCGGCTGGTACGCCTGACGCTTCACCATGGACCTCCTCGAGGGGGTTACGCCTCATCCTGTCACCGCAGGTCCGTGATCAGCGAACTTCGACTCATCCCGCCGCGTGTTACGCCCGTGGTACGCTCCGAGATGTGGGCAGCAGGTTCAGCTTCACCGACGAGGCGTTGGCCAACCTGAGGGTCTACGACGTCACACCCGGGGAAGTCTGGGAGGCGCTGCACAGCGCCCGACGGGTCATCCGTCATCTGGGTGACGACGTGATGGTGGTCTACGCCGCCGCCCGTCGGGGCCGCCGGCTGGCGGTGCTGCTCGCCGAGGCCGATGGCACCGACAACGACTGGGACATTCTCTCCGCCCGCGAGTTGAGCGACGTCGAGTCCAAGCGCTACGACGAGGCCGTGCGGAGATCTCGGTAGACGAGGAGGCCGTGACGATGCACCGTAACGACGCGACCAAGCAGTTCCACGACGGCGGCGAGCGAATCGCCGAGCTGATCGACGAGAGCCCGGCGGCGGAGCTGCCCACCCCCGACAGCGACGTGCCGATGGTGAGCCGCTCGGTGCGGCTGCCACTGGACACCTACGAGCGGGTTCGCGCCGCCGCCGACGCCCGGGGCATCGGGGTCACCACGCTGATGCGCCAGTGGATCGAGGCCGGCCTGGCCGACCTGGACGACTCGGCGACCGTCTCGCTGGCCGACGTCCGGCGCGCGCTGGCCTCGCTGGCGCACCCCACCGCCGCCTGAGCAGACGGCTCAGCCGCCGGTCGTCTTCGCCTTGGCCGCCGCCTTCATCTGCTGCTTGAACTCCCGCACCCGACGCAGCGAATCGGCGTCGGTGACGTCGGCCACCGACCGGTACGCGCCCGGGTCGCCGTAGTCTCCGGCTGCCTTCCGCCAGTCCTGCGGGGTCACCCCGAACCGCTTGCCGAGCAGGGCCACGAAGATCTGTGCCTTCTGCTTGCCGAAGCCGGGCAGCGCGGAGACCCGGCGCAGCAGCTCGGGCCCGTCGGCGACCTCGGTCCAGAGCAGCGCCGCGTCACCGTCGTAGCGCTCCACCAGCACCTGGCAGACCTCCTGCACCCGGGCCGCCATGGCCTTGGGAAACCGGTGCAACGCGGGCGGCTGGGCGAAGAGCGCGACCAGGGCCTCCGGGTCGTACCCGGCCAGCTCCGCCGCGTCCAGCTCATGGCCGAGCCGCTGCTGGAGCACGTACGGCGACGAGAACGCCTTCTCCATCGGCACCTGTTGATCAAGAACCATGCCGACCAGCAGGGCCAGCGGGCTGCGCTCCAGCAGCCGGTTGGCCTCCGGGTCGATGGGCAGGACAAGCGTCATGCGGACCATCCTGCCTGGCGTACCGAGCCGGGCGGACACCGACGCTCCGACACCTTCCGGCGGGTGACGCTGATCCGGGACACGACGGGAGGCAGGATGTCGGGGTGGACGAACACGACATGCTGCTCTCCCCCGCCGGCGTCGACGCGCTGCGCAGCGCACTGACCCGGACCGGATTCACCAGTCACGGCATCGCCGAGCGGCTGGGCGCCCAGGCGACCGCGGCGGTCGCCCGCAACGACTACCGGGCCGCGCTGCTGGCCACCGGGGACGGCGACCCGCTCGGCACCCTGATCCGGGTGTTCATCTGCGCCCAGACCGAGTCGGAGGCGGCGGTGACCGCCGCGCTGGCGCCACTGAGCCTGGCCGAGGCCCTGGCCGGCGGGCTGGTCGAGCGGTACGGCGACGGCCTGCGGGCCGGCATCGACCTGGAGCCGTACGGCGAGGACTGGTGGGTGCTCGCCGACGTGCCGGCCAGCGCCCGCCCGGGCCGCCCGTTGCACGCCGAGCACGTCCTCGGCGTCGGCGGGGCGACCCACACCCTGATCGGCGCGACCATGCGCCGGCCGGTCGACACCGCACTGGACCTGGGCACCGGCTCCGGCATCCAGGCCCTGCACCTGGGCACCCACGCCAGGTCGGTGACCGCCACCGACCTCTCCGAGCGGGCGCTGCGCTTCGCCGCGACCACCGCCGCCCTCAACGGTCAGGACTGGGAGCTGCTCCGCGGCGACCTGGTCGCCCCGGTGGCCGGCCGGCGGTTCGACCTGGTGGTGAGCAACCCACCGTTCGTGGTCGGCCCGGGCACGACCACGCACGTGTACCGCGACTCCGGCCGGGTCGGTGACGCGATCGGCGCCGAACTGGCCGCCGCCGCTCCGGGCCTGCTCACCGAGGGCGGCACCATGCAGTACCTGGCGAACTGGGTGCACGTCGCCGGCGAGGAGTGGGACGAGCGGGTGGCCGGCTGGTTCGCCGGGACCGGCCTGGACGCCTGGGTGATCCAGCGCGAGGTGGCCGACCCGATGGCGTACGTCGACCTGTGGCTCACCGACGTCGGCGAGACCGCCGACCCGCAGCGGATGGCCGCCTGGCTGGACTGGTTCGACGCGCACAAGGTGGAGGGCATCGGCTTCGGCATCGTGTCACTGCGTCGGAGCGGGCACGCCGACCCGGTGGTCCGGGTGGAGGATCTGCGCCAGCGGGTGCAGCCACCGCTGGGCGACCAGGTCGCCGCCTGGTTCGACCGCCAGGACTTTCTCCGGGTACGCGACACCGAGGCGTTGCTCGCCGAGCGCTACCGGGCCGCCGAGGGCCTCCAGCTGCGGCAGGAGGCCACCATGGGCGACGAGGGCTGGGGGGTGGACCGGCAGGTCCTCGCGATGCCGCACGGCCTGCGCTGGACCGAGGAGATCGACCCGCTGGTGCTGGCGCTGGTCGGTGGCGCCGACGGCCGGCTGCCGCTGCGTGACCAGCTCGCCCTGCTCGCCGCCGCGCACGACGTCGAGCCCGACGAGATGGCCGAGGCGGCCGGCCCGATCGTGGCGCACCTGGTGGAGCGCGGCTTCATCGAGCCGGTGAGCGCCTGATGCGGGCGGTGGTGCAGACCGTCGGGCGGGCCAGCGTGACGGTGGGCGACGAGGTGGTCGGTGCCATCGAGAACGGCCTGCTGGTGCTGCTCGGCGTGACCCACACCGACACCGCGGAGACCGCTCAGACGATGGCCCGCAAGGTGCACGAGGTACGCATCCTGGACGGTGAGCGGTCCGCCGCCGACACCGGCGCGCCGATCCTGGTGGTCAGCCAGTTCACCCTGTACGGCGACGTCCGCAAGGGCCGCCGACCAAGCTGGACCGCCGCCGCCCCCGCCGAGGTCGCCGAGCCACTGGTGACAGCGGTGGTCGACGCCCTACGCGAACGAGGAGCGAAGGTGGAGACCGGTCGCTTCCGCACCCACATGCTGGTGGAGAGCACCAACATCGGCCCCCAAACCCTCCTCCTGGACCTCTAACCAGCAGCGGTGATCAAGAGGTTTGCGTCATCTCGAGCCCGGGTCCTGACGCAAATCTCTTGATCACCGGGGTTGGCTGGTGGGGGTGCGGGGCGGGTTAGGAGAAGAGGCCTCGGCGAGTCAGGGACTGGCGGAGCCAGTTGTCGAGTTCGGCGGTCCAGTCGGTGCGGTCGGCGGTGGCGTGGTCGACAGTGAACCGGCCGAAGGCGTCCCGGCCCTCGGTGAAGACACCGCCGCGCTTGTCGACCTCCAGCACCACCTGCATCTGCTGCGCGTCGGCGATGAAGGTGACCTCCAACTGGTTGATCGAGCGAGCGTACTGCGGTGCCGGGCTGAACTCGATCTCCTGGTAGAACGGCAACGTCTGGCGTACGCCGTAGATGTGACCACGCTCCACATCGGCGCGTGCGAACCGGAAGCCCAGCCGTAGCAGCGCGTCCAGCAGTCGCTCCTGCGCCGGCAGCGGGTGCACCGACACGGCGTCCAGGTCGCCCTTGTCGACCGCGCGGGCGACCTCCAGCTCGGTACGCAGGCCCATGGTCATTCCGTGCAGGTGCTGCCCGTACAGCTCGGTGACCGGTGTCTCCCACGGCACGTCGAAGCGGAACGGGAGGTCGTAGCGCTGCCCCGGCTCCAGCCGGAACGCGCCGGTGACCTGCTGGCGGTGGAACTCCTGAGTGGTGTCGTAGTCGTTGTCGCCGCTCTCCACCTCGACCCGGGTGACCAGGCCGAGAGCGACGTGGTCGATGTCGACCTGGTGGTCGCCGCCCAGCACCTGGATCCGGCCCTCCAGCTGGCCGCCCGGGCGGCAGTTCGCGTTGGCCAGCACCGTCTCCACCGACGGACCACCGACGCCCATCGCCTTCATGAGCCGCTTGAAGACCACACCGTCCTCCAACTGTCGTTTCCGGCCGACCAGAGGTGGCCGGCCGTCCGCAACGTAGCCGGGGCGGGCAACCACACACTCCGGTGACACACCGCACCAGCGATCCGACGCGATTCCTGTCGGGTGCCCGATCGCCTCACTCCCGTTTTACGCCCCGCCCGCCAAGCTGTTGTTCACACCGGCACCACTGGGCCGGGAACACGGCACCGACGTGGAAACGGGGAGAGACAGAGATGGTCCTTCAGATGACGGAACACCGGACGCGCCCGGCCACCACGACCGACACCGACGGGGCCCCCGAGGCCCTGGTCGACCTGGACGCCACCGACGAGCGCGGCATCTCCACCGACCTGGTCCGGGCCTACCTCAACGGAATCGGCCGGACGAAGCTGCTGACCGCCGCGCAGGAGGTCGACCTGGCCCGGCGCATCGAGGCCGGCCTGTTCGCCGACGAGAAGCTGGCCACCTGCACCCCGGTCTCCGCGGAGCTGCGAGCCGACCTGGAGCTGATCGTCGCGGAGGGTCGGGCGGCCAAGGACCACCTGTTGGAGGCGAACCTGCGGCTGGTGGTCAGCATCGCCAAGCGCTACACCGGCCGTGGCATGGCGTTTCTCGACCTGATCCAGGAGGGCAACCTCGGTCTGATCCGGGCGGTGGAGAAGTTCGACTACGCCAAGGGCTACAAGTTCTCCACGTACGCCACCTGGTGGATCCGACAGGCCATCACCCGCGCCATGGCCGACCAGGCCCGCACCATCCGCATCCCCGTGCACATGGTCGAGCAGGTCAACCGGATGGTTCGGGCCCGCCGCGAACTGGCGGTGACGCTGGGCCGCGAACCGACGGTCGCCGAGGTGGCCCGCGCACTGGAGATCCCCGAGATCCAGGTCATCGAGCTGATCTCCTACGACCGGGAACCGGTCAGCCTGGACCAGGCCGTCGGCGACGACGGGGAGAGCGCGCTCGGCGACTTCGTGGCCTCGGTGGACCCGCGCACCGAGCCGGGCGACGCCGCCGCCCAGGGCGAGCTGCGCAACGAGGTCAGCATCGTGCTCTCCACTCTGTCCCAGCGGGAGCAGGCGGTCATCCGCCTCCGGTTCGGCCTGGACGACGGCCGCCAGCGCACCCTGGACGAGGTCGGCCGGGAGTTCGGCCTGTCCCGGGAGCGGATCCGGCAGATCGAGAAGGTGACGCTGCTGAAGCTGCGCGCCCCGGAGCGGGCCCAGCGCCTGGAGGCGTACGCCTGCTGACGCACCCGGTTCCCACGGAAGGCCCTGGCGGTTCGCCGGGGCCTTCCGTGCTGTCGAAGCGCTTGACCGGTGACCCCATCCACGATAGAAACCATGTGGTTATAAAACCAGGAGGTTATGAGTGGTGGGCACCGAACTGCTGGACGCGACCTTCGCGGCGCTGGCCGACCCGACCCGGCGGGCCATCCTCGCCCGGCTCGCGGCCGGGGAGGCGACCGTGACAGAGCTGGCAGCACCCTTCGCGATGAGCCAGCCGGCCATCTCCAAGCACCTCAAGGTGCTGGAACGCGCTGGCCTCGTCAGCCGGGGGCGGGACGCCCAGCGCCGACCGTGCCGACTGGAGGCCCGCCCGCTGCGGGAGGCGACGGCCTGGCTCGCCGACTACCGCGACTACTGGGCGGAGAGCTACCAACGCCTCGACGTACTGCTCGACGAACTCCAGTCCGTCGACCCCACCGGCACCGAGCGTCGGCCCGCCAGACCGAACGGAACGGGCGGTTGACCAACGTCGACGATCCGCTCGTCGTCCACATCCAGGGTGATCGGGAGATCGTGATGAGCCGGCTGTTCGAGGCACCGGCGCGCCTGGTGTTCGCCGCCTTCACCCGACCCGAACTGCTGGCCCGGTGGTACGGCGCGCGCGGGTGGAGGCTGACGGAGTGCGACGTCGACCTGCGGATCGGTGGACGGTGGCGGTTCGTGTCGCAGGGCCCGGAGGGTGCCCGGATGGTCCAGGCTGGGGTCTACCGGCAGATCGAGCCACCGCACCGGCTGGTCTGCACCGAACGCTTCGACGACCAGTCCTATCCGGGCGAGACGCTGGTCAGCCACGAGTTCTTTGAGGTGGCCGGGCGAACGACAGTCACCACCACGCTGCTCTACGCCACCGCAGAGGGGCGGAACATCGTGCTGCGCTACCCGATGGCGCGGGGCGTCGGGCAGAGCTTCACCCGACTGGCCGACCTGCTGCACTCAACAACGACGACAAAGGAAGAGCACCCATGAACTGGACACTGGAAGTGGTGATCGTGCCGGTCTCCGATGTGGAGCGGTCGAAGAAGTTCTACGCCGACCAACTCGGCTTCGCTGTGGACCACGACACGGTGATCAATGACGACGCGCGCATCGTCCAGCTGACGCCGCTCGGCTCGGGCTGCTCGATCGTGATCGGTAAGGGCGTCATCCCGGAGATGCCGCCCGGCTCACTCAAGGGCCTGCAACTGGTGGTGCCCGACCTGAAGCGGGCCCACGAGGAGCTGGTCGAGCGGGGTGTGGAGGTCAGCGAGATCCAGGTGGTCGGTCAGAACCCCCGGCCGGTGCCGGATCCGCTGGACAACGTCGGCTTCGTCTTCTTCGCCGACCCGGACGGCAACACCTGGGGCGTCCAGCAGATCTCCAGCCGCGCCTGACCGGGCACGCTCACAGGCGGCGGGGGCCGGTGTCCGGGCGGGCGACCACGCCACCCACCCCTACCTGCGCGTGCAGGATCGAGATGCCATCCGGGCGGGCGAGCACCGGGTTGAGGGTCAGCGAGCGCACCCGGGGCTGTTCGTCGGCGAGCTGACCCACCCGCAGCAGCAGATCGGCCAGGGCCGCCCGGTCGACCGGCGCGGCCCCCCGGTGCCCGCGCAGCAGCGGCGCCGCCCGAGGCTCGTCGACCAGCTCGGCCGCGTCCCGGTCGGTCAGCGGCACCGCCCGCCAGGCCCGATCGCCGAGCAGCTCGGTGGCGACCCCGCCCAGACCGAAGCCGACCACCGGCCCGAACGCGGGGTCTTCCACCACCTCCACCACGCAGGCCACGCCGGGCGGGACCATCGGCTGGACCAGCGCGTCCGCGCCGAAGCTCGCCGCCAGGTCGGCGTACGCCCGGCGGAGGGTCTGCTCGTCGGGCAGGTCCAGCCGGACCGCGCCGAGGTCGAGCCGGTGCCGCAGCCCGGGGGCGGCCGCCTTGAGCGCCACCGGGAAGCCCAGCCGCGCCGCCGCGTCGACCGCGGCGTCGACCGAGTCGACGGACACCGAGGCCACCACGTCGATGCCGTACGCGGCCAGCAGCGCACCCGGGTCGGTGGCCTCGGCCCGGAGCGCGGCCTGCGCGGCAGCCCGATCGAGGTCGGGCAGCTCCGGTGCCACCCCGGGCGGGCGGCGAAGCCACTCGGCGTACCGGTGCGCGCGGGCGAGAGCGCGGACCGCCTCCTCCACGCCGCCGTACGCCGGCACCCCCGGGGGCAGCCGCCCGACCAGGAACGTCGCCACGGTCGGCTTGCCCAGCGCGAGGGCGGCCGGCAGTGCGGCGGTCACGTCGGCGTCCACCTCGGTCAGCTGGCCGGGTAGCGGCGGGGCGAAGACCACCACCAGGGCATCCACCCGTTCGTCGGCGGCCGTCTCGGCGAGCGCGGCGGCGAACTCGACGGCACCGGCGCTCGGCCCGACGTCGCGGGGATAACCGTCGGCCACGCTCAGGCCCTGCCCGACGCAGGCGGTCGCGGCGAGCCCGGTGAGGGCCGAGGAGTTGCCGACCACACCGACCCGGCCGCCGGCCGGCAACGGCTGGTTGGCCAGCAGCACACCCACGTCGAGCAACTCCGGCACGGTGTCCACCCGGATCACCCCGGACTGGGCGAAGAGCGCCGCCACCGCCACCTCGTCCGGCCCGGCGGCGTCACCGACCCCGGGCGGGCGGGCCGGCGAGGCGAGCGCGACGACCGGTTTGGCACGGCCGATCCGTCGGGCCAACCGGGCGAACTTGCGCGGGTTCCCGAAGGTCTCCAGGTAGAGCATGATCACATCGGTGCCGGGGTCGTCCTGCCAGTACTGCAGCAGGTCGTTGCCGGAGACGTCGGCCCGGTTGCCGGCCGAGACGAAGCTGGACAGCCCGAGGCCCCGCCGGTCCGCCTCGGCGAGCAGCGCCACCCCGAACGCACCCGACTGACTGAAGATGCCGACCCGGCCGGCCGGCGGCAAGGCCGGGGCGAGGGTGGCGTTGAGGCGTACCGTCGGGTCGGTGTTGGCCACGCCCAGGCAGTTCGGGCCGACGACCCGCATCCCGGCCGCGTGCGCCGCGCGGACCAGCGCCCGCTGGGTGGCCGCGCCCTCGCCGCCGGCCTCGGCGAAGCCGGCCGAGATGACCACCAGGCCGTGCACCCCCGCGGCGGCTGCGTCGGCGACCACCGCTGTCGCCGCCTCCGGTGGGACCGCCACCACCGCCAGGTCCACCGGCGCTCCGGCGTCAACCGCCGACGGGTACGCGGGCAGGCCCGCCACTGTCGACGCGCTCGGATGCACCGGCACCACCGCACCGGTGAACCCGCCGTCACGCAGGTGCCCGAGCACCGCCGCGCCGACGCCCTGGCCAGTGGCGCTGGCGCCGTAGACGACGATGCCGCGCGGAGCGAGCAGCCGGGCGATCGACCGCGCCTCGGTGCGGTGCTCCCGGCCGCGCTGCACCTCCAGGCTGGCCTCGGTGGGCGCGATGGGGAAACTCAGGTGGACCACGCCGTCGGCGTACTCGCGCTGGACCTGGTAGCCGAAGTCGGCGAAGACCCGCAGCATCGTCCCGTTGGCCGGTAGCACCTCCGCGACGAAGCTCATGATGTCGTTGCGGCGGGCCGCGTCGGCCAGATGCTCCATCAGCACCGAGCCGATCCCCCGCCCCTGGTAGGCGTCCTCCACAACGAAGGCCACCTCCGCCTCGGGGGCCTGCGGGCCGAGCCGCTCGTACCGGCCGACCGCGACGATCTGGTCGGCGGCCAGCACCACGAACGCCTCCCGGTCGTGGTGGTCGACGGTGACGAAGCGGATCAGATCCCGCTCCGGGATGCGCGGGTACGGCGAGAAGTACCGCAGGTAGCGGGTGCGCTCGGAGAACCGGCTGTGCATCGCCACGATGCCCGGCGCGTCGGCCGGGTCGATAGGTCGCAACTGGACCGTGCTGCCATCGCTGAGCAGCACGTCCACCGGCTGGTCCACGGTCGTCACCGGAACGCCCTCCCCCGGCCCGGCTCAGTCCCGAGGATCGTGCGGGTCGAGCCCGAGCAGCGGGAAGACCGTCTTGCGGGTGGCCGCGATCGCCCGGTCCACCGCGTTCGGCTCGCCGGTCGGCTGCCACGGCTCGTACGACGGGTCGGCGTCGTCGGTCATCCGCAGCGGCACCTCCCGGCCCAGACTTCGCGAGGCGACCAGGTCCCGCCACGCGGGTGGGGTCAGGGTGGCCGGGTCGATCGGGTCACCGGTGGCCACGGCCAGCAGGTGACTCCAGGCCCGGGGCACCACCTCGACGAGCGCGTACCCGCCGCCGCCGGTGGCCACCCACCGGCCGTCGCACAACTCGTCGGCGAGCGCCCGCATCGCCAGGTAGGTGGCCCGCTGCCCGTCCACCGTCAGGTTCAGGTCGGCGAGCGGATCCAGTCGGTGCCCGTCGGCACCGCACTGGCTGACCAGTATCTGCGGCCGGAACGCCCGCAGCACCGACGGCACGATCGCGTGGAACGCGCGCTGCCAGCCGCTGTCCTCGACACCGGGTGGCAACGGCATGTTGACAGCGGTGCCCTGCGCACCCGGCCCACCCGTCTCGTCCGGGAAACCCGTGCCCGGGAAGAGCGCCAACGGGGTCTCGTGCACGCTGACCGTCAACACGCGCGGGTCGTTCCAGAAGATGTCCTGCACCCCGTCGCCGTGGTGCACGTCGACGTCCACGTACGCGATCCGCTCGGCGCCCAGGTCGAGCAGGCGGGCGATGGCCACCGCGGGGTCGTTGTAGACGCAGAAGCCGGAGGCTCGGGCGGACATCGCGTGGTGCAGCCCACCGGCCACGTTCACCGCCCGCCGGGCGTCGCCGCGCCAGACCGCCTCGGCGGCGGCCACCGTCGCGCCGGCGATGAGCGCGCTGGACTCGTGCATACCCTCGAAGACCGGGTTGTCGGAGGTGCCCAGCCCGTACCCGGCGAAGAGCGGGTCGCGTGGCGCGTTGCGCACCGCGGCGAGGTAGGCCGGCGCGTGCACCCGGGTGAGCAGGGCATCGTCGGCGGGCTCCGGCTTGACCATCCGCACCCCGGGCCGATTCAGGATGCCCAGCTCGCGGGCGAGCGCGATGGTCAGCTCCACCCGGACCGGGTCGAGTGGATGGTCACCCATGTCGTAGGCGAGCAGCGACTCGTCCCACACCACCACCGTGTCGTCGGACATGAGCCCATCGTCGCACGAGGATCGGCGCCGGCCCACCGCACGCGCTGGTCAGCGGCCGGGTGTCGACCCGGAGGCGACCGGTCGGCCCGGGTCCGCCACCCAGTTGCTCCACGATCCAACGTAGAGCGCGGCGTCCGTGCGGCCGGCCAGATGCAGCGCGAGCACCGCCTGGGCGGCGGTCACCCCCGAGCCGCAGTACGCCCCGACGGCCCGCCCCTCGGTCACCCCGGCGGCGGCGAACCGCTCGCTCAGCACGTCGGCGGCCAGGAAACGGCCGTCCGACCCGACGTACTCCCCGGCGGGCAGGTTCGCCGCTCCCGGCACGTGCCCGGCTACCGGGTCGATCGGCTCGACCTCGCCCCGGTAACGGGGCGCCGCCCGCACGTCGAGCAGCACCGCGCCGTCCGCGGTGGCCAGCGCGGCGGCCTGCCCGGCGTCGAGCACCGGGAGGTCACCGGGACGCACCACGACGTCACCGGGCGGTGGGGCGGGCGCGTCGGTGGAGACGGGCCGGCCGGCGGCGACCCAGGCCGGGTAGCCGCCGTGCAGCAGGCGTACCGGCCGGTGACCCGCCCAGCGCAGCGTCCACCAGGCCCGCGAGGCGGCCAGGCCGTCGCCGCCGTCGTACACCACCACTGGGTGACCGGCCCGGACGCCGGCGGCCCGCAGCGCGGCCTGCAACGCGGCCGGGTCGGGCAACGGGTGCCGACCGCCGGCGCCCGGCGCCCCGCAGAGCGCGGTGTCCAGGTCGACGAAGACCGCCCCGGGCAGGTGGCCGGCGAGGTAGTCGTCGCGGCCGGGCGGGCCGATGAGCCGCCAGCGGACGTCGAGCAGGGTGGGCGGATCGGCCTGGTCGAGCTCGGTGACGAGGCGCTCGGCCTCGACCAACGGCTCCTGGGTACCGGACATGGCGACCATCCAACACCATTCGCGTAGACGGCACGCGGTTCGGCGGCGGTCGCCGGTCGTTCACCGAGGTAACATCGTGCACCGGAGGGCCGCTGACCTTATGAAGTCTCACGACCTGGTCGACACGACCGAAATGTACCTGCGCACCATCCTCGAGTTGGAAGAAGAGGGGGTGCCACCGCTGCGTGCCCGGATCGCCGAAAGGCTGCAGCAGAGTGGCCCCACCGTGAGCCAGACCGTCGCCCGGATGGAGCGCGACGGCCTGCTCACCGTCGAGGGCGACCGGCACCTGACGCTCACCGCCCTGGGTCGCGGCAGCGCCGTGTCCGTGATGCGCAAGCACCGCCTCGCCGAACTGCTGCTGGTCAACGTCATCGGGATGCCCTACGAGGAGGCCCACGAGGAGGCCTGCCGCTGGGAGCACGTGATGAGCGACGCGGTGGAGAAGCGGGTCTACGACCTGCTCAACCGGCCGACCCGTTCCCCGTACGGCAACCCGATCCCCGGGCTTCAGGAGCTGGGTTCGCCGGCGGCGGAGACCACCGAGGCCGCCGAGGGCGAGCGCAATCTGGCCTTCCCCGGCCTCTCCGGGTCGGTCGTGGTGCGCCGGATCTGCGAGAGCGTGCAGAAGGACGCCGACGTGCTGCGCCAACTGCACGCCGCCGGTGTCGACCCGGGCGCCACGGTGACAGTGGCCCAGGAACGCGACGGCGTGTCGATCGACCGCTCCGGTGACCGGGTGCGGCTGCCCCGCGAGGTCGCCTCCCGGGTCTTCGTCGCCGCCAACTGACCAACCGGGCACCCGGGCGTCACAACGCCCGGGTGTCCACCTTTTTCGCCAACGCGGTCAGGTCACCGGTCAGCTTCTCCACCGCCGAGCGCTCACTGCCGCGGGCCGTGGTCCAGCTCACCGTGGCCAGCCGTCCGTCGCCGGCCAGCCAGCCCACCTCGGCGACCGGCCCGTGCCCGCTCGCCGCAGCGGTGGTCCGCTTGTACGCCTGCTGGCCCAGCCCGGTGACCTTCGCCGCCTTGTCCGGCACCACGTCCGCGCCGAAGCTGGCCTTGTCGATAGTGGTCTCGGTCACGCTGAGTGTCAGCTCCGGCAGGGTGGCACCTGCGGCCCGGACCACACAGGTGTGGGTGTCGCCCTGTTCGCTGGCCGCCGCCACGTCGAAGCGGACCTTCACCACCTGCTCGATCACCGCGAAGTCCAGCAGGCGGCAGGCGCCGCCCGAGGAGGCCGCCGCCACGTCCACCGCGATCGGCACCGGCGGCGGCACCGCCGCCGGTTCCGCCTCGTCGGCACAGCCACTCACCAGCAGCCCGGCCAGCCCGGCGATCACGATCCGCCCGCGCACACTCCACCCTCTCGCCGACCGACGGCGGAAGGCGCCCGCCAAGTGTCCGTCGGACACCGTACGGGGTGTCGGTGTCGCGCGGAAGTCCTCGTCTACGCCTGTTCCGAGGGTGGATCATCCACGTACGGACAGTGCCGGCAGCCGCGCCCGCAGCACGTGCCGCGGCGGGCCAGGAACCCGGCGCTGAGCACGAACAGCCCACTCGCCGGGTCGAGGTAACCGGCCTCACCGGCGGCCAACGCGGCGGTGTGCGCGGCGAGGATCCGGGCCCGGTCCGGGTGGTCGGACGGCAGCCGGGACGGGTGCGGCTCGGTGAGCGGCCGGTCGGCCAGGGGTCGTCGCTCTCCGGTCACCGCAGCAGTCTAGGGACGGTTCGTTGTCGGCCTCCCGCTGCCTGGGATGCGACGACATGCCCCGGCGTCGTCGCGGCGAGCGGTCGTTTCGTCGTACGGTCCGACGACGATCGGGTTCGACACCCGTCGACGCGTACGGAGGGGACACGATGCGGAAGATCGTTGTGCAGATGAGCCTGTCGTTGGACGGGTTCTTCGAGGGCCCGGGCGGCGACATCGGCTGGCACCAGGTCGACGAGGAGTTGCACCAGCACTTCAACGACGTGATCGCCCCGATGGGCGGGTTCCTCAGCGGCCGGGTCAGCCACGAGCTGATGGCCGCCTACTGGCCGACCGCCGATCAGGACCCGACCGCCAGCGGCCCGGAGCGCGAGTTCGCCCGCATCTGGCGGGACATGCCGAAGATCGTCTACTCGCGCACCCTCGACCACGCCGACTGGAACGCCACCGTCGTGCGCGAGGTCGACGTCGAGCAGGTCCGCAAGCTCACCGCCGAACCGGGCGGCGACCTCGCGCTCGGTGGGGCCGACCTGGCCGCGACGTTCGCCCGGCACGACCTGATCGACGAGTACCGGATCTACGTCCACCCGGTGGTGCTTGGTCGGGGCCGTCGACTCTTCCCCGACGCCGAGACTCCGGCCGGTCTGCGGCTGGTGGAGAGCCGGGTCTTCGGCAACGGCGTGGTCCTGCTCCACCACGAGCGGGTCCGCTGACCGATGATCACCACTTTCGACGCGATCGACGGGACCACCCTCGCGTACCGGACGGTCGGAGTTGGGGACCCGCTGGTCTGCCTGCCGGGCGGGCCGATGCGCGACTCCGCGTACCTCGGTGACCTCGGCGGTCTGGGCGCGCACCGGACGCTGGTCATCCTCGATCCGCGGGGCACCGGTCGCTCGGCGGCACCGGCGGACGTCTCGACGTACCGCTGCGACCGCATGGTCGACGATGTGGAGGCGCTGCGCGGGCACCTGGGCCTCGACCGGCTGGATCTGCTCGGGCACTCCGCCGGCGCCAACCTGGCTCTGCAATACCTGACCCGGCACCCCGATCGGGTGGGCCGACTCGCGCTGGTCAACCCGAGCATCCGAGCGGTCGGGCTGGAGGTGACCGCAGCGCAGCGTGAGGAGGTCACCGAGGCCCGGGCCGGCGAGCCGTGGTTTCCGGTGGCAATGGCGGCGTTGGAGTCCATCCTCTCGGGTCGGGCCAGGCCAGACTCCAAGCAGGAGATCGCGCCGTTCCTGTACGGCCGGTGGGACACCGCCGCTCAGGTCCACCAGGCCGCGGAGTCCGGTCAGCACAACGAGGAGCTGGCGAGGATCTTCAGCTCCGAAGGCGCCTTCGATCCGCCGACCACCCGTGCGGCGCTCACCGCACATCGAGGCCCGGTGCTGCTGCTCGCCGGCGCTGTCGACCTGGCCGCACCGCCGGGCCTGGTGGCCCGGTTCGCCGAGCTGGCCCCCCGCGCCGAGCTGGTCGTTCAGCCCGGCGCCGGGCACTACCCGTGGCTCGACGACGCCGAGGCGTTCACCGCGACGGTCGCGGCGTTCCTCGCCGGTCCGGATGGTGCTTGAGTCTCCACCGGGGGGAGACGCGAGGGTGGGGGCATGAGCGGGCAGACGTTTCACACGATCGGCGACCTGGCCCGACGGACCGGCCTGAGCGTCAAGACCATCCGGTACTACGCCGACAGCGGGGTCGTGCCGCCGACGGACCGGAGCCCGGCGGGCTACCGGCGGTACGGCCCGGCGGCCGTGGCCCGGTTGGAGCTGGTCCGGACGTTGCGTGACCTGGGCCTGGACCTGGCCACCATCCGACGGGTGGTGGAACACGAGGTACCCCTGCCCGAGGTCGCCGCCGCGCACGCCCAGGCGTTGGCCGTGCAGATCCGGGTGCTGCGGCTGCGCCAGGCGGTGCTCATCGTCGCGGCGAGGCGCGGGTCGGGCCCCGCCGAGGTGGACGAGCTGCACCGACTGGCCCAGCTCACGACCCGCGAACGCGGGCAGTTGGTGACCGACTTCCTGGACAGCGTCTTCGCCGGCCTCAGCGACCAGCCCGCGTACCCGGGTGTGATCGTCTCGATGACACCGGAGCTTCCCGACGACCCCAGCACCGAGCAGGTCGAGGCATGGCTGGAACTGGCCGAGTTGTGCCGGGACCCGGATTTCCGGGCCCGGATGCGGCGGCTGACGCGGCAGCACGCCGCCGACCACGTCGTCCCGGGCCTGCCCCGCCCGGACGCCGTCGCGGTGGTACGGGACGCGGTGGCCCCGGCCCTCGCCGCCGGTCTCGACCCGGCCAGCCCGGACGCCGATCCGCTGGTCGCAGCCGTCACCAACCGGTACGGGAGCCTGCACGCTCACTCCGACGAGGCCGACCTGCGTCGGCGGTTGCTCGACCGACTGGTTCTGGCCAACGACCCCCGCCGGGACCGCTACCTCGACCTGTTGGCGGTGGTCAACGGCTGGTCGACCGGCGATGCGACGGCGCCGGCGGTGGACTGGTTCATCCGGGCCCTGCGCCACCGGATGCCCGAGCCGGCTCGTTGAGCTGACCGCGTCGATTCAGCGGCCTGGTGACGTCAGCCGAACCAGGTCAGCGCCTGGCCGTGGCCTCTGGCCCAGGCCAGCGGCTTTCCGTCGAGCGCGAGGACGTTGTGCAGCGCGTCGCTCGGCGGGTCGGGCAGCCCGTCGTACCGGAGCACCTCCGGCCCCTCGTTCGCCACCCAGTGCCCCGGCATCTCGCGGACCAACCGGACGAACGCGTCGCGGCGCGGGGGCGGCACCTGATAGAGCACTGACGTGTGGAAGACCACCAGCGTCGCGTCGGTCGGCGCCCGCGCGGCCAGCGCCGGCAGGTCGTCCACCAGGTCGCCGCGGACCAGCAGCGGCGGGTCGGCCGCGGCGACCGCCGCCGCGGCGCGCAGCCGGGCCCGCCGGTGGGCATGCTCCGGCCAGATCAGCGCGTCCAACCAGGACACGTCGTCGGGGTCGGTCACGTCGAGCGGGTTGAGGTCCAGGCCGGCCCGCCACACCACCTGGGGTACGCCTACCGGCGGCACCAGCCCGTTTGCCGCGCAGTCGAGGACCAGCTCACCGGAGCCGACCCGATGGTCGCCGTAGCGGTACGCGTACCGGTCGGGGTAGAGGCAGAGCCCGGCCGACGCACCGACCTCCAGCAGGGCCAGGGGCTGCGGCAACGCGGCGAGCACCGGCAGCAGGACCGCGCACCGGCCCGCCTCGTTCGTCTGGGTGGCCCGGGCACGCATCTGCGTCTCGATGGCCGGCCAGTGCGTCACCACGAAGTCGTGGAACGCGGCCGGGTCGTCGACCGGGCCGCCGAGCCAGCGGACGACGCCGAACAGCAGATTCGGCTGCCGCTTGGCCGGCGGAAGCCCGTCGAGCAGGGTGAGCAGATCGTCGTCGCGGGTGACGGCCTGCGACAGGCGCTCATACGTGGGCGACACCCCCCGCGCCTCGCGGCTGCCGAACTCGGCGTACGTCTCAGCGGTCGTCATGCCTCATCGTCGCAGCCCATTCCTCGGTAATTCAGCCCCCGTTCCCGTGCGCTGGCTCACCCTCCTCGTAGAGTGCTGCGGCGGCCGAACCGTTGAGCAGCAGCTCAGCGGGGTCGAGCAGGGGCAACGGGGAGGAACGTGTCGTGCGGGGTGACGGTATCCGGGTACTGATCGTCGGCGGAGGGGTCGCCGGACTGGCGACGGTGGCCGCGCTACGCGAGTGGGGTGCCACTGTCGACGTGGTCGAGCGGGCACCGGGGCCGACCGACTCCGGCACCGGCATCTACCTCACCGGCAACGCGACCCGGATGCTCGACGTACTCGGTCTGGCCGAGCCGATCGCCGACGTCTCCGTGGAGATCGCCCGGCAGCGCAGCGCCAACCAGCGCGGGCGTCGCCTCTTCGACATCGACGTGGCCGCGCTGTGGCAGGGCGTCGGGCCGTGCGTGTCGCTACCCCGGGCGCACCTGCACCGGGCGCTGCTCGACGGCGTCGGCGACGCCCCGATCCGCTGGGGCCGCCAGCCGGTCGCGCTCGTGGCGGAGGGCGACCAGGTCGCCGTCGAGTTCGACGACGGTGCCACCGCACGGTACGACCTGGTGCTCGGCGCGGACGGAGTGAACTCGACGGTCCGCCGGCTCGCCTTCGACGGCCAGGCCGCCCGCGACCTCGGCCAGTACGCGTACCGGTGGGTTGCTCCCCGCGTCGACGACGAGCCGGTCTGGTCAGTGCAGTTGGGGCGCGGGCGGCAGTTTCTGACCATCCCGATCAGCGCCGAGCAGACGTACTGCTACTACAACGACGGCCCGGTGGCCGACCGGCCCGGCTGGCGCGACGAGCTGGCCGAAACGTTCACCCAGCCGGTATCCACCATGCTCAAGGCCCTCGACTACGACGACAGCACCCTGCACGCCGGGCCGAACCAGGAGGTCGTGCTCGACTCCTGGTCCCGGGGGCCGGTGCTGCTGATCGGCGACGCCGCCCACGCCACCTCGCCGAACATGGCCCAGGGCGCGGCGATGGCCCTGGAGGACGCGGTCGTGCTCGCTACGTCGTTGGCCACCGCCGGGTCCGTTGCCGAGGCCCTGCAAGGGTACGAGGCGCGGCGCCGCCCGCGGACCGACTGGGTGCTCAGCCAGACCCATCGCCGCGACAAGGCCACCGGGCTCCCGCCCGCGCTGCGCGACCTGGTGATGCGCCGCCTCGGCGAACAGATGTTCCGCTCGAACTACGGGCCCCTGTTCGCCCAGCCCTGACCGGTCCGACACAACCGGTCTGGCC
The DNA here is from genome assembly GCF_900091575.1 of Micromonospora saelicesensis. Lineage (GTDB taxonomy): Bacteria > Actinomycetota > Actinomycetes > Mycobacteriales > Micromonosporaceae > Micromonospora > Micromonospora saelicesensis. The sequence continues at coordinate 204,049 of NZ_FMCR01000003.1, read as the reverse complement.
AGGGCTGGGGCGGCTCAGGGCAGCTGGCCCGGCCGGTCGACGATTGCGATGCGGAGTTGCGCGACGTTGTCGTACAGGGACTCCTTGCCGTTGCGCACCACCGTCCCGCGGGTGCCGAGGAAGACATGGGTGTCGCGGTCGAAGAGCAGGTCCACGTTGCCACCGATCACACCGGGCGTCCGGATCGCCACCCCATGCCGACCGGCGGCGTCCACCACGTCGCCCGATATGACTACCGCTCCGGGTTCCCGTGCCAACAGTTCGAACAGCGCCGCCAGCGCGCGGGGTGGCACGTAGCCGCCGCGGACCATCGACCGCGCGGTGGTGTACACCATGCTCTCGTCCCCGTAGACGGCCTCCTCGTCGGCCCCTTCGGGAAGATGCAGGTCGACCGGGTTCTTCCGCAGGTATCGAAGCAGCTCGTCCGGATCGGAGGGCAGGTCGCCGTGGTACGCGGGCGGTTGGAACGCGTCGAGTTCCTTAGTGGGATCGGCGGCATCGCCCATCCGGAGCACCTTCAACTCGCCCCACCCGTTCGGATCGCTCTCCGGTCGGTAGCGGCCCTGCGTGTACGCGACTCCGCCGGCCGACTGCCACAGTTGGCTCCGTGTGGTCTGGTAAGGACCGCTGTCCGGCAGGTCCCGGATCGTCACCAGGTATTCCGTGAAGACGTACTGGTCGGGTCGGGCGGTGAGCTCCGGCTGTTGCCGGGCCGCGTCGGCCGCCAGATGGAAGATCTCCGACGCGCTGGCAGTTGGCGGCTGGTCGCCCACCCTGATCGTCTGGACCACCAACGCACCGGCGGTCAGTGCCACTGCCAGCCCGAACGCTCCGACGAGACGCCAACCGCGCAGGAATCGGGTACGTCGTCCGGCGGGACGGGCCGCCGACGCCATCTCGGCCCGTTGGGTGACGTGTGCGGTCAGATCCCTGAGGAGCTGCTCCTCGAAACCCTGCGGCGACCGTTCGATCTCGTTCATCGTCATCTCCGTCTCCTCAGGCGAGGGTGGTGACCGGGTGGGCGAGCACGGCGCGGACGACGCGGCGTGCACGATGCAGGCGGACCCGAGCGGCGACCGGCGACACCCCGAGCACTGTCGCCGCCTCCGCGACGGTGAGGCCGTCCACGGCGACGAGTTCGACGAGCGTCCGGGTGCCCTCGGGCAGCTCACTCAGCGCCCGATGGGTGCGGCGGGCCGCAGACTCGGCGTCGATTCGTTCCTCGATGCGGGCGATGTCATCGGGGCCGAGATCCCGTCGTCCGGCCAGTCGGCCGGTCACCCGCAGCCGTTGGGCCGCCCGACGCCGCTCGTCGCCGATGACGTTGCGGGCCACCCCGTACAGCCAGCCGATCTGGCTACCTCGCTCCGGTCGGTAGCCGGCCGCCGACTCGATCACCGCCAGGAACACGTCGGCGGTGAGGTCGGCGGCGAGATGCGGGTCGTCGACCCGCCGCGCCACGAACCGGCCCACCGCCTCCACGTGCCGCCGGTAGAAGACCTCGAAGGCCACCGGATCGGCTCCGATGCCGGAAATGTCATCATCGGCTCGGCTCGGCTCACTCACAGGCCGTCCTCCCTCGTAGCCTTCACACCCCTTCTTCGTAAGGCGGAGCACGAGTGTTACCGAACTGCCCGTCCGGCTCCATCGGCGGCACCATCCCGACAAGCGATATACCTCAGGGTCATAAATATGACCCTGAGGTATATCGATGTTCGGCAGCACGCCCCGGTGCGGGTCTGCCGGGCGCTGGCGACGGCGCGGCTGGTCCAGTTGGGCAACCGCCCTGGTGATGCGGCATTATCGAAGCACCGGCGACTGGCGGCACGGGGATGGTGGAACCATCGGGGAGCCTCTCGCGGGCGTCGACCGCCTGGGCGCCTGCGTCGAGGAACCGTCATGACCACGACCAGCGAATCCACCGAACACCACACCCCATCGGGCGCTGCCCGGCTCCTGCCGGGTGCACCCGTCGCCGAAGCCGTCCTGGCCGAGACCGCCGCCGCTGCCGCCCGTCTGCGCAGCCGCGGCATCACACCGAGCCTCGCCACCATCCTCGTCGGCGACGACGACGCCAGCGCCGGTTACATCGCCATCAAGCAGCGTCAGGCCGCCGCGCTCGGGTTCGCCTCCCCGCACGTGCATCTACCTGCCACCGCCACCCAGACCGAGCTGCACCAGGCCATCGCCCGGTTCAACACCGATCCGGGCGTGCACGGGTTGCTCGTGCAGTACCCCGTTCCGGGGCATCTGGACTACGACGCGGCGCTGCAGACCATCGACCCGGACAAGGACGTCGACGGCATGCACCCGCTGAACATGGGGCGTCTCGCCGTCGGCCTGCCCGGCCCGCTGCCGTGCACCCCCGCCGGCATCGAAGCCCTGCTGGCGTACTACGAGATCCCCGTCGCCGGTCGTGAGGTCGTCATCCTCGGCCGCGGTGCCACCCTCGGCCGCCCCCTGGCCATGCTGCTCGCCCAGAAGCGCCCGACCGCCAACGCCGCCGTCACCGTCGTACACACCGGCGTGCCCGACTGGGCCCGCTACACCCATCGCGCCGACATCCTCGTCGCCGCCGCCGGCGTACCCGGGATCGTTCAGCCTGAGCACGTCAAGCCCGGCGCCGTCGTCATCGGCGCCGGCGTCCGCTACGACGGGCGGCGGCTCCTACCGGACGTGGACGAAGCGTGCGCCGAGGTCGCCGGCGCCATCACCCCCCGGGTCGGCGGCGTCGGTCCGACCACCGTCGCGATGCTGTTCCGCAATGCCGTGCGCGCCGCCGAGCGAGCGAGCCAGTAACCAGCGGAGGGCGGAAACGCCGCGAGCGCGGCAGGTGGTCCCTGCCGCGCTCGCGGGTGGTGCGGTGGTACGTCAGCTGCAGCCGCTGGTGGAGCCGCAGCCCTCGCAGACGTAGCAGCTACCGGCGGGCCGCATCTTCGTGCCGCAGGTGAAGCAGAGCGGCGCGTCGGCGGCCTTGCCGATCACGGCCTCCAGCAGTTCGGTGCTGGAACCCACGCTCGGAGCCGGCTTGGCGGCGGCCACGTCGGCCATCTCCTGGGCCGGCTGGGCGACAGCCTCCGGCTTGGCCGGGGTCTCCACCGGCGCCGACGACGCCATCGCGGTGAGCTCGGCGCCGGTGACGCCGGCGGCCTCCGCGTCGGCCTCGGCCCGCAGCTGCGCGGCCCGCTCCGAGGCGGTGAAGATGCCCAGCTCGGCGCGACGCTCGTAGGGCAGGAAGTCCAGCGCCAGGCGACGGAAGATGTAGTCCATCACCGAGGCCGCCATCCGCACGTCCGGGTCGTCGGTCATGCCGGCCGGCTCGAAACGCATGTTGGTGAACTTGCTGACGAACGTCTCCAGCGGCACGCCGTACTGCAGGCCGATGCTGATGGCCACCGAGAAGGCGTCCATCACGCCGGCCAGGGTCGAGCCCTGCTTGGACATCTTCAGGAAGACCTCACCGAGGCCGTCGTCCGGGTAGGACGACGCGGTCAGGTAGCCCTCGGCGCCACCGACGGAGAAGCTGACCGTCTCGGACGGGCGCTTCTTCGGCAGGCGCTTACGCACCGGCCGGTACTCGATGACCTTCTCGACCGCGGCCGGTGCGGCCGGTGCGGTCTCGACGGCGGCCGGCTCGGTGGCCTTGTTGGACTTGGCCACCGAGAGCGGCTGGCCGACCTTGCAGTTGTCCCGGTAGATCGCCAGCGCCTTGAGGCCGAGCTTCCAGCCCTCGAAGTAGATCTTCTCGACATCCTCGACGGTGGCCGCCTCCGGCATGTTGACCGTCTTGGAGATGGCGCCGGAGACGAACGGCTGGATGGCCGCCATCATCCGCACGTGACCCATCGGGGCGATCGTCCGCTCCCCCATGGCGCAGTCGAAGACCGGGTAGTGCTCCGGCTTGAGGCCGGGGGCGTCCACCACGTGGCCGTGGTCGGCGATGTGCTCGACGATCGCCTCGACCTGCTCCTCGGGGTAGCCGAGGCTGCGCAGGGCGCGCGGCACCGTCTGGTTGACGATCTGCATCGAGCCGCCACCGACCAGCTTCTTGAACTTGACCAGCGCCAGGTCCGGCTCCACGCCGGTCGTGTCGCAGTCCATCATGAAGCCGATCGTGCCGGTCGGGGCGAGGACGCTCGCCTGCGCGTTGCGCCAACCGTTCTTATCGCCGATCTTGTTGCCCTGGGTCCACTGCTTGGTCGCCTCGCGGACGATCGCGGTGGCCACCGGGCTCGTCGGCTTGATCTCGTCGTTGGCCGCGGCGTGCTTGCGCATGACCCGCTTGTGCGGCTCGGCGTTGCGGGCGTAGCCGTCGTACGGGCCGACGACGCCGGCCAGCTCGGCCGAACGGCGGTAGGCGGTGCCGGTCATCAGGGACGTGATCGACGCGGCCACCGAGCGGCCCTGGTCCGAGTCGTACGGCAGGCCGGTGGCCATCAGCAGGGCGCCCAGGTTGGCGTAGCCGATGCCGAGCTGCCGGTAGGCGCGGGACGTCTCACCGATCTTCTCGGTCGGGAAGTCCGCGAAGCAGATCGAGATGTCCATCGCGGTGATGACGAACTCGACGGACTTGACGAACTTCTCCACCTCGAAGCCACCGTCGGCGCGGAGGAACTTCATCAGGTTGAGCGAGGCCAGGTTGCACGAGGAGTTGTCCAGGTGCAGGTACTCCGAGCACGGGTTCGACGCGGTGATCCGCCCGGTCTCCGGGCAGGTGTGCCAGTCGTTGATCGTGTCGTCGTACTGCAGGCCCGGGTCGGCGCACTCCCAGGCGGCCTGGGAGATGGCACGGAAGAGGTTTTTGGCATCGACCGTCTCGATCGTCGAGCCGTCCAGCCGGCCGCGGAGGTCGAAGCCCTTGCCGTTCTCCACCGCCGACATGAACTCGTCGGAGACCCGGACCGAGTTGTTGGCGTTCTGGTACTGCACGCTGACGATGTCGGAGCCGCCGAGGTCCATGTCGAACCCGGCGTCACGCAGCGCGCGGATCTTGTCCTCCTCGCGCGCCTTCGTGACCACGAACTCCTGGATGTCCGGGTGGTCCACGTCGAGGATGACCATCTTGGCCGCGCGCCGCGTGGCGCCGCCGGACTTGATGGTGCCGGCCGAGGCGTCCGCGCCGCGCATGAAGCTGACCGGGCCGGATGCGTTGCCGCCGGAGGAGAGCAGCTCACGGGACGAGCGGATGCGCGACAGGTTGACCCCGGAGCCGGAGCCGCCCTTGAAGATCAGCCCCTCCTCCTTGTACCAGTCGAGGATCGAGTCCATCGAGTCGTCGACGGCCAGGATGAAGCAGGCGCTGACCTGCTGCGGCGACAGCGTGCCGACGTTGAACCAGACCGGCGAGTTGAAGCTGAACACCTGGTGCAGCAGCATCCAGGTCAGCTCGTGCGCGAAGACCTCGGCGTCGGCCGGGCTGGCGAAGTAGCCGTACTCCTCACCCGCGGTCCGGTAGGTGGTGACCACCCGGTCGATCAACTGCTTGAGCGACCACTCGCGCTCCGGGGTCCCCACCGCTCCCCGGAAGTACTTGGTGGTCACGATGTTGGCCGCGTTGACGCTCCACGACTCCGGGAACTCCACCCCACGCTGCTCGAAGTTGATCGAGCCGTCCCGCCAGTTCGTCATCACGACGTCCCGGCGCTCCCAGGAGACCTCGTCGTACGGGTGGACCCCCTCGGTCGTCCACACCCGCTCGATCTTCAGCCCCGCGCCTGCCTTGCTTCGTGAACGGCTAGTTGTCACGCCGTCGCCCCCCTCGTCTGCGCGGTCACCCACCGCGCGTCCCAATCTCTTGAAAAACTGTGAAGATTCAGCTGGTACGGCCGGCGGCCTCAACCGCATCGGCCCGGCCCTGCTCCCGGGCTCGCGCCGCGGCCCGCAACGTCTCGATCTCGCGCTCGAAGTCGGCGAGCGAGTCGAACGAGCGGTAGACGCTGGCGAACCGCAGGTAGGCGATCTCGTCCAGGTCGCGTAGCGGACCCAGGATCGCCAGGCCCACGTCGTGGCTGGGGATCTCGGCGGCCCCCTTGGCCCGGACCGTCTCCTCCACCCGCTGCGCGAGCAGCGCGAGTGAGTCGTCGTCCACCGGCCGGCCCTGGCACGCCTTACGCACCCCGCCGATGATCTTCGTGCGGCTGAACGGCTCGGTCACCCCGCTGCGCTTGACGACCGCGAGGACCGCCTCCTCGACGGTGGTGAACCGCTTGCCGCACTCCGGGCAGGACCGCCGCCGTCGGATGAGCTGGCCGTCGTCGGCCTCCCGCGAGTCGACCACCCGGGAGTCAGCGTGCCGGCAGTACGGACACCGCATCGCCCACCTCCAAATAATGATCAACTGCGATAACCCCGGGCACCCCCGGGCACGACTCACCACGACGGTGCCATCCTCGGATGACGCCCGCCGTGATCGACGTTACGGGAGTGCGGTCGGTAGTCAGACCCAACCTGTAGGCAACTTACGCCCGTGTCACTACTACATCTAGGGGTCGACCGTATGTCGCTGGGGAAGCCGGGTCAAGTTGGCCGGCGTGTCCGGCGCGTCACGGACCATCCGGTCATCCACGCACCGCACAACACCCGAAGACCCAACGTCACGACGCCGCCCGGGTTACCGGCCAGCCGGCCGAACACGGGCGGAAAATGGTCCAGGATCGAACACCAGTGCTACCTGACGTACCATTTATCAGAACATCCGTACGACCGGAGCGCTTTTTCACCCCGACACGCCGGTGAGAGGTCGTACAGATGTTTGAAAATGACTGATCTCACCTATACGGTCATGAACAACGTGGCACCACCGCACGCACCACGAGCCGACGAGGCACCCAGCGCCGACCAGGGAGGACGGACGTGACCGAGGACCGGGCCAGCCGGCCGAAGAGCCCGCAGCAGATCACCGAGGCGGGCCCTCCAGCCACCCGACGCCGCAGCGCCGCGCGCAGCCGGACGGGTCAGCCCGCCGTGCGCCCGGTCACCCCGGTGGTCAGCGCCTTCCCCGACCCGGCGACAGTCGACCTGACCGCGCGCCAGCGGCGCATCCTGGAGTTCATCCGCACCTGGGTGGAACGCCACGGCTACCCGCCGAGCGTCCGCGAGATCGGCGAGGCGGTCGGCCTGGTGTCGCCGTCCAGCGTCGCCTACCAGCTCAAGGAGCTGGAGAAGAAGGGCTTCCTGCGCCGCGACCCGAACCGGCCGCGCGCGGTGGACGTCCGCGCCCCCAGCGAGGCGATCGACGACGAGCTGTCGAGGGCACAGCGGCCCACCCCGGCGTACGTGCCGATGCTCGGTCGGATCGCCGCCGGTGGGCCGATCCTCGCCGAGCAGGCCGTGGAGGACATCTTCCCGCTCCCCCGCGAGCTGGTGGGTGAGGGCGAGGTCTTCATGCTCCAGGTCAAGGGCGACTCGATGCTCGACGCGGCGATCTGCGACGGCGACTGGGTGGTCGTCCGGCAGCAGCCGACCGCCGACTCCGGCGAGATCGTGGCCGCCATGCTCGACGGCGAGGCGACCGTGAAGACCTACCGGCGGCGCGACGGGCACGTCTGGCTGATGCCACAGAACCCGGCCTTCGACCCGATCCCCGGCGATGACGCCACCATCATGGGCCGGGTCGTGGCGGTGCTACGCCGAATCTGACCGGCCGGCGGGTGGGTGCCGACAGCGCTCACCCGCACCGCTCGTCAGGGCGGGTGAGCGCCCTCAGCGTCCGATCAGTAACGGTCGCCCCGGGGACCGCGACCGCCCCCGGGATACTGCCCGTACGGGTCTATCGGCGCGTCGTCGTCGCGGCGCCGGCCGGGCCGCTGGCCCCGGTAGTCGGGCTCCTGCCCTCCGCGCCGTGGCGGCTCCGCCCGACCGGGCTGACCGCCGTCGCCGCCGTACACACCACCGCCGGGACGGCCACCGCCGCCCTGCGGACGACCGCCACCGCCGCCCTGCGGACGGCCACCGCCACCGGCCGGGGGACGGCCACCGCCACCGGCCGGGGGACGACCTCCACTGGCCGGTGGACGTCCGCCGCCAGCCGGGGGACGGCCACCGCCGCCGTAGACGCCAGCACCGCCGCCGTCCGGTCGCGGCGCACCGTAGCCACCGTCAGCCGAGGCGGGCCGGCCGCCACCGCCGTACACGGCACCACCCGCCGGGGCCGGGCCGCCGCGACCCGCACCACCAGCCGGGGCCGGGCCACCGCGACCCGCACCACCGCCGTAGACCGCGCCGCCGGCCGGCGCGCCGCCCCCGTAGACACCACCCCTGCGGTCATCGTCGGCCGGGAACCCGTCAACGGCGCGGCCCGCGCGCGGGCCGAACGGCTCACCGTCCGGCTCCGACGGGTCGGACGCGTCAGCGGTCGGCGGCCGACGGCGGGCGCGAACGATGCCGAAGATTCCGGCGGCGACCAACAGCAGGCCGATCAGCCCGACCGCCCCGACCAGGTACGTGATGTCGTCGAGGCTCAGCCCGTCGGTCCACGATTTCGAGGCGGCCGGCTTGGCGCCGTCCTCGGGAGCCAGTGGCACGGCGGTCGACGTGGACGGGGTGTAGCCGAGGATGTCGAGCGGCTCGTCTTCGGCGAACCGGCCCGCTTCGGAGACGGTGACGAACGACTTTCCGTCCGAGGTGTAGCTGATGGCCTCGCCGAACGGGTCGGCCAGCGGCGTCACGCGCGGCTTGCTGGTGGTGAGCGCGCCCACGATGTCGCCACCGGTCACGTCGAACTCGAAGGCGTCCGCGTACGTGCGCAGGACCACCCGGGAGCCGTCCGGTGCCCGGGATGCGCCGGTGATGGCGATCCGGCCGAACGTGTTGAGGGTGTTCTCCGTCTGGGTCTTCGGCAGCGTGATGTCGCCGGCCTTACGCATCGGCACCGGGTCGGTGTCGCCACTCTTGAGGGCCGCCGACGGTGTGTAGATCTCGGCCTTGCCGCTGGTCACCTTGGTTATGATCAGCGGTTTTCCGTCGTCGCCGATGAGCAACGCCTCAGCGTCGTGCGGTTTGGCTCCGGGGTAGGAGAGCCGGTGCAGCGTCGGTTCCTTGGTGCCGCTGACCGGCATCGACCAGAGCGCGACGCGGCTGCGGCGCTCCTTCGAGTCGGGGTTGTCACCGGTGTCGGCGATCCAGAGGGTGCGCCCGTCCTTGGACAGGGCGAGATCCTCGGTGTCGAACGGACCCTGCCCCGAGTAGCGGACCGGCTCCTTCGAGATCTTGCACTTGCTGTCGAGGAAGAACACCCGCTTGCGCGCCGGGACGTCGGTGCCGTCATTGATGACGATGAAGCCACTCTTGGTGGCGACCAGCCCGGACAGCTCCCGTAGCCGCTCGTCGGTGATCGTGCATCGCTTCTGGCCAGGGTTCGCGGCGGGCGGCCCGGACGCCCCAGGGGCGGGAGCCGCTGCGGCGACTCCGGCGAGCGCCACGGTTGCCCCGAGCAGGCCGAGGGCAACCGTGACCGAGGAAACAACGCGGCGCATTCGGCCAGTGTCGCATGCCGCGCGTTTCGGGTGGATGACGCCGTGGTCGCTCAGGACCGGCTGCCGGCCGCCTGCCCCTGCCGCTCCACGTCGAACGCCGCGAGCTCCGCCGCCAACTCCGCGCCGACCCGGACGTGCAGCAGAGTGCCCTCCGGCAGGTGCGACGTGCTGAGCACCTCCCCGGTGCGGTGCACCCGGGACACCAGGTCACCCCGGTCGTAGGGCACGACCGCCCGGACCTCGACGGCCGGCTGCGGCAGCCGGTCCTCGATTGCTGAGCGCAGGTCCTCGATGCCCCTGCCGGAGTACGCCGATACGAAGATCGCGTCCGGCCAGAGCCGCTTGAGCCGCAGCAGGGTGTCCTCGTCGGCAGCGTCGATCTTGTTGACCACCAGCAGCTCGGGGAGCCGGTCCGCGCTGACCTCGGCGAGCACCTCGTGCACCGCCCGGACCTGCTCCTCCGGATCCGGGTGGGTGCCGTCGACGACGTGCACCACCAGATCCGCCTCCGCGACCTCCTCCAGCGTCGAGCGGAACGCCTCGACGATCTGGTGCGGGAGGTGCCGGACGAAGCCGACAGTGTCGGAGAGGGTGTAGACCCGCCCGTCCGAGGCGGTGGCCTTACGGGTGGTCGGGTCCAACGTCGCGAACAGCGCGTTCTCCACCAGCACGCGCGCGTCCGTGAGTCGGTTGAGCAGGCTCGACTTGCCGGCGTTGGTGTAGCCCGCGATGGCCACGGCCGGGATCGAGTTGCGGGTGCGTCGGGCACGCTTGGTGACGCGTACCGTCCGCATGTTCTTGATCTCTCGACGCAGCCGGGAGATGCGGTGGCGGATACGCCGCCGGTCGGTCTCCAGCTTGGTTTCACCGGGACCACGCACACCCACACCGCCGCCGGCGCCGCCGCCCCGGCCGGAACCACCGGTCTGCCGGGAGAGCGTCTCACCCCAACCGCGCAGTCGGGGCAGCAGGTACTGGAGCTGGGCCAGCTCGACCTGCGCCTTACCTTCCTTGCTCTTGGCGTGCTGGGCGAAGATGTCGAGGATCAGCGCGGTGCGGTCGACGACCTTGACCTTGGTGCGCTGCTCCAGGTTGCGCAGCTGCGACGGGGACAGCTCACCGTCACAGATGACCGTGTCGGCGCCGGTGGAGAGCACCACCGCGCCAAGATCGTCGACCTTGCCGCGGCCGATGTACGTGGCCGGGTCGGGTCGGGTGCGGCGTTGGATGAGCCCTTCGAGCACCTGCGAACCGGCCGTCTCGGCCAGCGCGGCGAGCTCGGTCAGCGAATTTTCCGCATCGGCGATCGTGCCCTCGGTCCAGACGCCCACCAGGACGACCCGCTCCAGCCGCAGCTGGCGGTATTCCACCTCGGTGACGTCGGTGAGCTCGGTTGACAGGCCCGGGACGCGTCGCAGGGACTGCCGCTCCGACAGCTCCATCTCGCCGGTGGTGACGTCGTCGAGCTCGTCCTCGACGGGGACAAAGCTCTCCTGGTCTCGCAAGCGGTTCTCCTGTCCGTTTTGATAAGTAGAACGTAATCCTGACATGACACAACGCCGAACGCACCTGCTATATGCCCATGGTGAAGGTCGCCAAAAGTGGGGGCGAATGCTGGTCGGCCGCGACAACCCGGTAGAAATGCGGGCGGCGGCCGATCGGCCGCACAGCCGTTACGGAGGGATCCCGTGGCCATCACCCGAATGCCCAGCGCCGGATTTTCGATCACCATTCGGATCGCCGTCACCGCGGACGCCTCCTCGATCGGCCGGCTCACCACCTCCGTCGGCGAGGCGGGGGCGATCGTCACGGCGCTGGACGTGGTGGACTCGGACCCGACCCACGTGATCGTCGACCTGACCTGCGACACCGCCGACGCCGGTCACGCCGACCAGGTGGTCGACGCGCTGACCGCGCTGGACGGCGTGGACGTGCGCAAGGTGTCGGACCGGACGTTCCTCCTGCACCTGGGCGGCAAGATCGAGGTGACCTCGAAGGTCGCGCTGCGCAACCGCGACGAGCTGTCCCGCGCGTACACCCCGGGGGTGGCCCGGGTCTGCATGGCGATCGCCGAGAACCCGGCCGACGCCCGGCGACTGACCATCAAGCGCAACACCGTCGCGGTGGTCAGCGACGGCTCGGCGGTGCTCGGCCTGGGCAACCTCGGCCCGGCCGCGTCGCTGCCGGTGATGGAGGGCAAGGCCGCGCTGTTCAAGCGCTTCGGCGGGGTGGACGCCTGGCCGGTGGTGCTGGACACCCAGGACACCGACGAGATCGTGCAGATCGTCAAGGCGATCGCGCCGGCCTACGGCGGCATCAACCTGGAGGACATCGCCGCGCCGCGCTGCTTCGAGATCGAGGCCCGGCTGCGCGAGGCGCTGGACATCCCGGTCTTCCACGACGATCAGCACGGCACCGCGATCTGCGTGCTGGCCGCGCTCACCAACGCGCTGCGGGTGGTGAGCAAGCGGCTCGAGGACGTCCGGGTGGTCGTCTCCGGCGCCGGCGCGGCCGGCACCGCGATCATGAAGCTGCTGCTGCGCCAGGGCGTCGGCGACATCATCGCGTACGACCGCGAGGGCGCCCTGCACCGCGGGCTGACCGGGCTCAACTCGGCGTGGCAGTGGCTGGCGGAGAACACCAACAAGGAGAACTACTCCGGCGACCTGCCCGGCGCGATCCGCGGCGCCGACGTGTTCATCGGGGTCAGCGCGCCGAACCTGCTCACCGGCGACGACATCGCCCAGATGGCGAAGGACTCGATCGTCTTCGCACTGGCCAACCCGGACCCGGAGGTCGACCCGCGGGAGGCGCGCAAGCACGCCGCCGTGGTCGCCACCGGCCGCTCGGACCAGCCGAACCAGATCAACAACGTGCTCGCGTTCCCCGGGGTGTTCCGCGGCATGCTGGACGCGCACGCCGAGGAGTTCACCGAGGAGATGGCCCTCGCGGCCGCCCGCGCCATCGCCGACGTGGTCGGTGAGGACAAGATCAACCCGACGGTGATCGTGCCGAGCGTCTTCGACTCCCGGGTCGCCCCGGCGGTCGCCGCCGCCGTGCGCGCCGCCGCGCACAACCCGAGCCCGCTCCCGGCCGCCGACCCCGGTCCCGCCGACCTCCCCGAGATCGCCGCGAACGCCAGCGCCACCCCGTAAGGCGCGAACCGCCCACCGCCCACCGCCCACGCCGTTGATCAAGAGGTTTGCGTCAGGAACCACGCGAAACTTGACGCAAACCTCTTGATCAACACGGGCGGGGGTGGGGGCGGGGGGTGGGGGCGGGGCGTCAGGGGTGGGGAGCGGGTCAGGGGCGGAGCGTTGTTGGGTTCAGCTCACCGGTGGCTACCAGGACGGCGGGGCCGGAGAGCCAGCAGGAGTCCGCCGTGACGGTCACCGTCAGGCGGCCGCCGGGCACGTCGACCGCGACCACGCCGGTGTCCCGGCCGGCGTCGCGCAGCGCCACGGTACCCACCGCGCAGGCGCCGGTGCCGCAGGACAGGGTCTCGGCGCTGCCGCGCTCGTACACCCGCATCACTGTGTGCTCGTCGGTGCCGTCGACCGGGTCGCCCGCCACGATGAACTCCACGTTCACCCCGCTCGGGAAGACCGTCGGGTCGAACCCGGGCGCGACGGTCAGGTCCAGCGCCGACAAGTCCACGCCGGCCGGCAGCACGCAGACCAGGTGCGGGTTGCCGACGTCCACCACCGCACCGGTCAGGGTGAGCCCGCCGAGGGTGGCGGCGGAGCTGTCGTACACCTGGGGTCGGCGCATCTCGACGGACACCACGTCGCCCTCGACCAGCGCGCGCACGACGCCGGCCCGGGTGGCCACCGGCAGCGCCGCGCCGGCGGGCGTCGCCAACCCGGTGTCGAGCAGGTAGCGCACGAAGACCCGGGCACCGTTGCCGCACATCTCGGCGAACGAGCCGTCGGCGTTCCAGTAGTCCATGAACCACTCGGCCTCGCCGGCCAGACCCGCGCCGTCCGGATGCTTGGCCGCGCGGACCACCCGCAACACGCCGTCCGCGCCGATGCCCCGCCGCCGGTCACAGAGCGCCGCGACCAGCTCCGGGGTCAGGTCGAGCTGACCGTCCGGGTCGGGAAGGAGGACGAAGTCGTTGCCGGTGCCGTGGCCCTTGGTGAACTCCACAGCCCCATCATCGCGCAGCCGCCGGCACCAGACGCAGGGCGGCCCCGATCAGGTCCGGGGTCGTCGAGTCCAGCCAGTGGATCCGCTGGTCGCGGCGGAACCAGGACCGCTGCCGGCGGACGAAGCGCCGGGTCGCCCGGACCGTCTCGTCGTGCGCCTGCGCCTCGGTCAGCTCACCGGCGAGCAGACGCAGCACCTGCTGGTAGCCCAGCGCCCGACTCGCCGTCCGCCCCTCGGGCAGGCCGCGCCCGACCAGCTCACGGGTCTCCGGCACCAGGCCGTCGGCCCACATCCGGTCGACCCGCAGCGCGATCCGCTCGTCCAGCAGGCCGGTGTCCAGGTCGACGCCGAGCTGCACCGACGGGTAGTACGGCGTGGGCTGCGGCAGCGAGGCGGCGAACGGCGCGCCGGTGAGCTCGATCACCTCCAGGGCCCGGACGATCCGCCGGCCGTTGCCGGGCAGGATGCTGTCCGCGGCGACCGGGTCGGCGGCGCGCAGCCGTGCGTACAACGGGGCCGGGCCGACCTCGGCCAACTCCCGTTCCAGCCGCTCCCGCAGCGCCGCGTCCGTGCCGGGGAACTCGAAGCGCTCCAGCACCGCCCGCACGTACAGCCCGGAGCCACCGACCAGCAGCGGCACCCGCCCCCGGGACAGGATGTCGTCCACCGCCGCGCGGGCCAGTCGCTGGTACTCCGCGACGCTCGCCGGCTCGGTGACCTCCCAGATGTCCAGCAGGTGGTGCGGCACCCCGTCCCGCTCGGCGAGGGTCAGCTTGGCGGTCCCGATGTCCATGCCCCGGTAGAGCTGCATCGAGTCGGCATTGACCACCTCGCCGTCCAGGGCGTGCGCCAACGCGATGCTCAGCGCGGACTTGCCGGCCGCGGTCGGGCCGACCACCGCGACGACCAGGCCTGTCACACCCGCTCCCAGGACGCCACGAAGTAGGCCACCCCGTAGGGGGCGGAGTCGTGCAGCAACTCGCCACGCCACCCGCCACCGGCCGCGCGGGCCGCGCCGGCGAGCACCTGCCAGGGGGCGCGACCGGCTGCCTTCAGCTCCGCCGACACCACCGGGTCGAGGTCGAGCAGGGCGTTCAGGTCCGCGTCGGCCAGCGCCGCGGCAACCCCCTGGTCGTACGGGAGGGCGCGCGCGTCGTCGTACCCGGGTGCTTTCTCTCCCCGGCAGGCCGACCCGTCCCCGAGCACCAGCGACGCCACCCGGTCACCGGCGGCGCCGACCTCGTCGGCGAGCGCGGCCAGCTCGGCCGGGCCGGCGTCGGCGGCCACCTGCACGGCCGTCACCGGCGGTCGGGTGTCGTGACGGGCCAGCAGCCACGCGCCGATGGTCAGGCTCAACGGCAGCACCGCGCCCCGGTCCGATTGGCCTGGCACCAACGGCAGGTACAGGTCGACACCCCAGGGCTGGAGAGAACCGGTCGCCGGGGTGTGGATCGGGCCGGTCACCGGGCCGGTGCCCACCAGCACCACAATGTCCGGATCGGCGGCCAACAGCCGGCGTACGGCGGTGTCACAGGCCGCCCGCAGATCGTCCAGCTCCGGGGCCGCGGAGCCGGCCACCTCGGGCACGAGCAGGGGCGGATGCGGGCAGACGGCGGCGGCGACCAGTGGCACCCGTCCACCGTAGCGGGAATCCCCGGTGCGTCTCCGCGCCGATCCGGTCATTCGGCCCCTAGGACACCGTATGGTCACGGTCGGCGATAGGCGCTCGACGCGGACCGGGTCGGACCTGTGACAATGCCGGAAGCAACTTGGCTGCGCCGTGGCGGCGACGGGGGATCGATCCCTCGACGCCGGGAGAACGAGGATGGGCACATGAGCGACTGGACTGCCTTCGGACGGGTGGACGCGGACGGCACCGTGTACGTCAAGACCACCGAGGGAGAGCGGGTGGTCGGATCCTGGCAGGCGGGAGCACCGGAGGAGGGCCTGGCACACTTCGCCCGTCGCTTCGCCGACCTGGTGACCGAGGTGGACCTGACCGAGGCGCGACTCAAGTCGGGTGCGGCGGACGCCGGGCACTCGTTGAGCACGATCCGGCGGATCCGTGCCTCGCTGCCCGAGGCCAACGTGGTCGGCGACATCGACGCGCTGGCCACCCGCCTGGACAAGCTGGCGACCCTCGCCGAGGAGAAGGCCGGCGAAGCGCGCGCCGCCCGGGACGCCGCTCGCGGCGAGGCCCTGGCCCGCAAGACCGCGCTGGTCGAGGAGGCCGAGAAGCTGGCCGCCGAGTCCACCGGGTGGAAGACCGCCGGGGACCGGCTCAAGGAGATCCTCGACGAGTGGAAGACCATCCGCGGGGTCGACAAGAAGGCCGACGGTGAGCTGTGGAAGCGGTTCGCCGCCGCCCGGGACGGCTTCACCCGCCGCCGGGGCGCCCACTTCGCCTCCCTGGACTCGCAGCGCAAGCAGGCCCAGACCGCCAAGGAGGAGTTGGTCGCCGAAGCGGAGAAGCTCGCGGACTCCACCGACTGGGCCGCCACCGCCAACCAGCTCAAGGACCTGATGACCCAGTGGAAGGCCGCTCCGCGCGCCTCCAAGGAGGCCGAGCAGAAGCTCTGGGAACGGTTCCGGGGTGCGCAGGACGCCTTCTTCAGCCGGCGCAGCGAGGTCTTCTCCGCACGGGACAACGAGCAGCGCGGCAACCTGGAGCGCAAGCAGGCCCTGCTCGCCGAGGCCGAGGCGTTGGACATCGACGCCGACCCGAAGGGCGCCCAGGCCAAGCTGCGGGAGATCCAGGCCCAGTGGCACGAGGCCGGCCGGGTGCCCCGCGAGGCGGCCGCCGGGCTGGAGCGTCGACTGCGCGTCATCGACGACA
This sequence comes from Micromonospora saelicesensis, assembly GCF_900091575.1. Taxonomy (GTDB): domain Bacteria; phylum Actinomycetota; class Actinomycetes; order Mycobacteriales; family Micromonosporaceae; genus Micromonospora; species Micromonospora saelicesensis. Next base: position 187,591 of record NZ_FMCR01000003.1, on the reverse strand, counting down.
AGGTCCGTGACGTGATGGACTCGGCGTGGCGCCGCACCACCAAGGAGGACAACCCGCTGCTCGCCCAGATGCGGGCGCAGGTGGCGGAGGCCGAGGACCGGCTGGCCCGGGCGCAGAGCGCCGGGGACGCACGCCGGATCAAGGAGGCTGAGCAGGCCCTCGCCTCCAAGCGGCAGTTCCTCCAACTCGCCGAGCAGGCCGGCTGAGCTGACGACGTCCGGAGCCCCCGGTCCCGCTCGGGACCGGGGGCTCCCGCGTGTCCGCCCCCACCCGCGGCCGTCAAGGTCACCCTCGATCCAGCGGCGCGACGGTGCAGGTTGACGCATTGACGTGGGCTGATCAGAATGAGCGACGGAGCCAGGTAGGGCCACCGGCGCGAGGGCGACGAAGGCGGAACATCCGCCGTCGAGGGTCGCCGGTGAGCTTCCGCGAGTGAGCACGTCCGCGTGACATGGGCCGTCGCGCACTGTCCGCGTACCCCTGGGGGACCGTGACGTGCGGACGGCCGCCCGCCGGCGTCGTTTCTGGACGGCGCCGGACCTCCGAAGTGGAGCTCGAATTGTTCCGTCCGAAAGCTCTCGGCGGCGCGCTGACCGCGCTCGTCACCGTTGCGGCTGGCGTGTTCCTCGCCGCCGCTGTCAGCACCAGCCCGGCCGTGGCCGCCGGCACCGGTACGGGTTATCTGCATACCAGTGGCAACCAGATCGTGGACAGCACCGGTGCGACGGTCCGGTTGACCGGCATCAACTGGTTCGGCATGGAGACCGACAACAAGACCTTCCACGGGCTGTGGTCGAACAACCCATGGCGGGGACAGCTCGACACGATGGCCCGGCTGGGTTACAACACGTTGCGGGTGCCGTACTCGAACGACGCGCTGAAGCCGGGTGCGACCGCCAGTGGGATCAACGACTTCGTCAACCCGGACCTGATCGGGCTGTCGCCGTTGCAGATCCTGGACAAGGTGATCGACTACGCCGGCAGCAAGGGCATGCGGATCATCCTGGACCGGCACCGGCCGACGGCGGCCGGGCAGTCGCCGCTCTGGTACACGTCGACGGTTTCCGAGGCGACCTGGATCAACGACTGGAAGATGCTCGCCCAGCGGTACGCGGGCAACCCGACCGTGATCGGTGCCGACCTGCACAACGAGCCGCACGCGGAGGGCACCAACCCGGCGGCCACCGGCGCGTGCTGGGGCTGTGGCGACACCACCCGGGACTGGCGGCTCGCCGCCGAGCGGGCCGGGAACGCCATCCTCGGCGTCCAGCCCAACTGGTTGATCTTCGTGGAGGGGGTGAGCTGCCCGAGCGGCGGCCTCTCCAACGTCTGGGACGGCGACACCAGCAACGACGAGGACTGCGGTTGGTGGGGCGGCAACCTGTCGAAGGCGGGTCAGTTCCCGGTCCGACTGAGCGTGGCGAACCGGTTGGTCTACTCGCCGCACGAGTACGCCACCTCGGTGTACCGGCAGACCTGGTTCGACGCCCCGGACTACCCGGCGAACATGCCGGCCATCTGGGACAAGTACTTCGGTTACCTCTACAAGCAGAACATCGCTCCGATCATGATGGGCGAGTTCGGCAGCACCCTGGTCGACCCGAAGGACAAGGTGTGGCTGGAGAAGCTGATGGCGTACACCGGGACCGGGGTGACCGGGATGTCCTTCACCTACTGGTCGTGGAACCCCAACTCGGGTGACACCGGCGGTATCGCGTTGGACGACTGGACCAACGTCAACACCGCCAAGCAGGCGATCCTCCAGCCGTACCTGATCGCGCCGTCCGGTGGCGGCACCAGCGGGCCGCCGACCGGTGGACCGACGGACCCACCGACCGGCGCCTGCACGGCCACCTACCGGCAGGTCAACGCCTGGCAGGGCGGCTTCCAGGGCGAGTTGACAGTGAAGAACACCGGCTCGGGCGCGGTGAACCCGTGGTCGGTCACCTGGAGCTGGCCGTCCGGGGTGACGTTGGGCAGTGGCTGGAACGCCACCGTCACGCAGTCCGGTACGACGGTCACCGCGGCGGCTCCGAGCCACGCTCCGTCTCTGCCGGCGGGCGGGTCGGTCACCGTGGGCTTCACCGCCAACGGCACGGCCAGCGCGCCGGGCACTGTGAAACTCAGCGGCACCGGCTGCTGATCCACCGGGACGGCCGGTGCGCTGCTGCCGGGACGGCCGGTGTGCACCGCATCGGCCGTCCCGGCCGTTTACATTCAGAACCTTCTATGTTCTTATCGGGAAAGCGCTTGCCTCTTTGTCGGTGAGCGCGAGCGCGGGAGCCGCTTTCCTTCACGAACCTGCACTGGCGGGCCCGAGGACCACTGGTCCCGGCCGAGATTCGCCGCCCACGGGCATGGGCGTCGCGACACCTCCGTCCGCCTCACCGAAAGGAAGCAGCATGCGCACAGGACGGCGTCGAATGACGCTGATCGCCACCACGGCCGCAGCCACCGCCACCCTGGTCACCGCCGGGCTGTTGACCTCCGTGTCCGCCCAGGCGGCCGCCGGCTGCCAGGTGGCCTACTCGGTCGCCAGCCAGTGGCCGGGCGGGTTCACCGGCAACGTCACAGTCACCAACCTCGGCGACCCGGTCTCCGGGTGGACGCTGCGCTGGTCGTACGGGGCCGGCCAGCAGGTCAGCCAGGCGTGGGGCGCCACCGCCTCGCAGAGCGGCAACCAGGTCTCCGCGACAAACGTCGACTACAACGGCAGTCTGGCTACCAACGCCAGCGCCACGTTCGGCTTCAACGCGAGCTGGAACAACTCCAGCAACCCGGCTCCGAGCAGCTTCAGCCTGAACAACGTCGCCTGCACCGGCAGCACCACACCGACCACCCCGCCGCCGACCACCCCGCCGCCGACCACCCCGCCGCCGACCACCCCGCCGCCGACCACCCCGCCACCGTCCAGCACTCCCCCGCCCAGCACACAGCCGCCGTCAACACTGGTCGGCTGGGCCACCCAGAACGGCGGCACCACCGGTGGCGGCAACGCCGCCACCACCACCGTCACCACCGCCTCGGCGTTGACCAGCGCGCTGAACGCGACCGGCGCCGCGGTGATCCGGGTGTCCGGAACGATCACCTGCTCGGGCATGCTGCGGGTCCGGTCCAACAAGACCATCCTCGGCAACTACGGCGCGACCATCGCCGGCTGCGGGTTCAACGTCAGCGGCGACCGCAACGTGATCATCCGCAACCTGACCTTCCGTAGCTGGAACGACGACGCGATCAACGTGCAGGAGTCGGCCACCAACATCTGGATCGACCACAACAGCTTCAGCAACGGGTACGACGGCGCCGTCGACATCAAGCGCGGCTCGGACTTCGTCACCGTCTCATGGAACCGGGTCTTCAGCCACGACAAGACCATGCTGCTCGGTCACAGCGACGACAACGCCAGCCAGGACGTCGGTCACCTGCGGGTGAGCTACCACCACAACTGGTTCGACGGCAGCAACCAGCGCAACCCCCGGGTGCGCTTCGGCAACCCGGTGCACGTGTACAACAACTACTACCGGGCCAACGGCGGCTACGGCGTGGCGTCCACCGAGAATGCCGGGGTGCTCGTCGAGGGCAACTACTTCGAGAACGTCGACGACCCGTACCACCTCGGTGAGGGGGACTCGGGGCCCGGCAGCCTGGTCGCCCGCAACAACCACTTCGTCAACTCGCCCACCGGCCAGGCCGGCGGCAGCGTGGCCAGCATCCCGTACTCCTACCAGCTGGACACCGCGAGCACCGTCAAGTCCATCGTGACGGCGGGCGCCGGCGCCGGCCGGATCACCGTCTGACTCAGCCCTGCGCGGAAGGGCCCCTCGTCCAGGGGCCCTTCCGTGCGGTCAGTGGGTGGCGCAGCCAGCGGCGGGGGCAGTCACGACCGGCGGTGCGCCGATCGTCGGCAGACCGAGCAACACCCCAGGGGTACGCGGGGAGCGACCCGCCTCGGCCGCGTCACCGGCCCGGGTGCGACGGTGCGCCACCGGCGCTCCGTCGGCGTTGAGGTGGTGCGGCGCGGCGTACGTGATGGTGGTGTGCACGATGTCCCCCGGCCGGATCTGACCAGCGAGGGACTCCCCGTCGGCGGTCTCGGTCGCGAAGTGCACCAGTCGACCGTCGCGGGCCCGACCGGACATCCGGCCGGTCCGCTCGTCCTTGCGGCCCTCGCCGACCGCGACCAGCACCTCGACGGTCTCACCGACGAGGCGCTTGTTCTCCGCCCAGGTGATCTCCTCGACGCAGGTGATCAACCGCTCGTAGCGCTCCTGCACGACCTGCTTGGGCAGCTGATCGTCCATGGTCGCGGCGGGGGTGCCGGGACGCTTCGAGTACTGGAAGGTGAAGGCCGAGGAGAACCGGGCCTCCCGGACCACGTCCAGGGTGCGCTGGAAGTCGGCCTCGGTCTCACCAGGAAAGCCGACGATGATGTCGGTGGTGATCGCCGCGTCCGGCATCGCCGCGCGGACCTTCTCGATGATCCCCAGGTAGCGCTCGGAGCGGTAGGACCGGCGCATCGCCCGGAGCACGTCGTCGGAGCCGGACTGCAACGGCATGTGCAGCGAGTGGCAGACGTTCGGCGTCTCGGCCATCGCGGCGATCACGTCGTCGGTGAAGTCCTTCGGGTGCGGGCTGGTGAACCGCACGCGCTCCAACCCGTCGATGTCGCCGCAGGCCCGCAGCAGCTTGCCGAACGCGTACCGGTCGCCGAACTCCACACCGTAGGAGTTGACGTTCTGCCCGAGCAGGGTCACCTCCAGCACGCCCTCGTCGACCAGGGCGCGCACCTCGGAGAGGATGTCGCCGGGGTGCCGGTCCTTCTCCTTGCCGCGCAGTGCCGGCACGATGCAGAACGTGCAGGTGTTGTTGCATCCCACCGAGATCGACACCCAGCCGGCGTAGGTGGACTCGCGGCGGGTGGGCAGCGTGGACGGGAAGACGTCGAGGGACTCCAGGATCTCCACCTCGGCGGCGGCGTTGTGCCGGGCCCGCTCCAACAGCACCGGCAGCGCGCCGATGTTGTGGGTGCCGAAGACCACGTCCACCCAGGGGGCCTTACGGACGATGTCGCCCCGATCCTTCTGGGCGAGGCAGCCGCCGACCGCAATCTGCATCCCGGGGTGCTTGTCCTTGACCGGGCGCAGACGACCGAGGTTGCCGTAAAGCCGGTTGTCCGCATTTTCCCGCACCGCGCAGGTGTTGAAGACCACGATGTCCGGGGTGTCGTCGCCAGCGGGTGCACGCTCGTATCCCGCCTGCTCAAGCAGGCCGGAGATGCGTTCGGAGTCGTGCACGTTCATCTGGCAGCCGTACGTGACGACGTTGTAGGTCCTAGCCACCCTGTTGGTGCCCCTTCCCCTCGGGCTACCAGGGTAGCGGCCCGGTCCGGGAGGACCTCCGACCGGCATTGTCCGTCCCGCGGCGTCGGCCCGGCGATGTCATCGTTGTGCGAGTAGCGCACCAACCGAGGAGGAACTCACATGTGCCGGAGCATCAAGACGCTGCGTGAGCCGTTCACCCCGCAGGTGACCGACGCGGACGTCGAGGCGGCAGCGTTGCAGTACGTCCGGAAGATCTCTGGCTTCCGGGCGCCCGCCGCGCACAACGCCGCCGCGTTCGACGCCGCGGTGGCCGCCGTGGCCGAGGCGACGCGCACCCTGCTCGACCAACTGGTGGTGCGGGGTGGCGGATCGGGCACCACCGACCGGTCCGCCACCGCCGCCAGCTGATCGCCGCTGGCCGGCACGGCACCCGGCCGGGCCTGACCCTGGAGAGGGTCAGGCCGCAGCGAGCGCCGGGGCGACGGTGTCGGGCGCCCAGCGCGAGCGGTGGCACTGCGACCAGCCCCGACAACCCGGGTCACCCAGCGAGCAGAGCCGCAGCCTGCTGAGCACCTCACCGTCCTCAGTGTCCCGCACGTCGAAGTGCACCGGACGGACAGTGCCGTCCGGAGCGACGAGCAGGTGCCGGCCCGCGTCGAGCGTGTCGTCGCGCAGCAGGCAGTTGCGGCCCAGCAATCGGGCCAGTGCGGCGATGCTCGCGTGCTCGGAGAGCTGCTCGGGCACCCCGTAGCAGTCCACCACCGTCGCGAACTCGCCCGGCGCCTGCCAGACGTCACACACCACCGCGTACGCCGGCAGCCGCGCCGGGTCGGCCACGGCCAGCGGCATCACCACCCGACCAAGCGCTTCCGCCAGCGCCGGGTAGACCTCCACGGGTTGAGCCCCGTCGATTCTCCAGTTCCACAGCTCGGTCATTCCGCCTCCTCGCTGCGTTCGTCCCCACCGGCCTCCGGATCGGGCCTTACACACGATGGTGGGGGGCATTTGACCCCAGCCGGGGGCAAGTTACCGGTCTGTGACCATTCCGGGCAAAATTTCCCTGAGCGGCATTGCTCGGAGTAGCGGGAAGGTGACAGTTTATCGGGTATGGTGCGCCATCCGCGCCACCGCCACCGCGTGTCCTCCCGCGGTCGGCCGCCCCCGGTCAGCGCAGGACGACCAGGTGCTCCCCCCGGGGCAGCAGCTCGCCCACCACCGGAGCGCCGGGCACCTCGCCGGCGACCAGCAGGCCGCCGGAGGTCTGCGCGTCGGCCAGCAGCAGCCGCTCCGCCTCGTCCGCCGCGCCGAAGTCGGTCCACGGGGTCACCCACTCCAGGTTGCGCCGGCTGCCGCCGCTGACGAACCCGTCGCGCAGCGCCTCGCGGGCGCCGGACAGATAGGGCACCCGGGCGGTGTCGATGGCCACCGTGACCTGGCTGGCCCGGGCCAGCTTCGAGGCGTGCCCGAGCAGCCCGAACCCGGTCACGTCGGTGCCGCACCGGATACCGGCGGCGACCGCCGCGTGGGCGGCCTCCCGATTGAGCGCGCTCATCGTGGCCACCGCCTCCGGGAAGCTTTCCCCGGTCGCCTTGTGCCGGGTGTTCAGCACGCCCACCCCGAGCGGCTTGGTCAGCGACAACGGCATCCCGGCCCGCCCGGCGTCGAGGGTGATCAGCTCCTCCGGTCGGACAGTGCCGGTGACCGCGAGACCGTACTTCGGGCCGTCGTCGTCCACGCTGTGCCCGCCGGCCAGGTGACAGCCGGCCTCCCGCGCCACGTCCTGGCCGCCGCGCAGCACCTCACGGGCCAACTCCAGCGGCAGCACGTCGCGCGGCCAGCAGAGCAGGTTGAGCGCCACCAGCGGGGTGCCGCCCATCGCGTACACGTCGGAGAGCGCGTTGGCCGCGGCGATCCGACCCCAGTCGTACGCGTCGTCGACCACCGGGGTGAAGAAGTCGGCGGTGCTGACCAGGCCGGTCCGCTCGTCCAGGCGTACCACCGCCGCGTCGTCGCCATGGTCCAACCCGACCAGCAACTCGGCGGTGCCGGTCGCCGGGCCGAGACCGGCCACCATGATCTCCAGCTCGCCCGGCGGGATCTTGCAGGCGCAGCCACCGCCGCGGGCGTACTTGGTCAACCGTACGGGTTCGGTCATCCACCCATGATCGCGACAAGGCGCCACGATCGCCACCGCGACCACCCATCCGGTGACCAAAATCGGACGCCCGAGAACGATCGTGACCGGTGTTACCGCTCCGTGACCCGCTGGGTTGCGTTCTGCCACATCAGGCCGCCTACAGTGGCCGCACCGGGGGTCAACCGACCCCGATCCGGGAGACGACAGGGGACGGTGGACGACGTGACGACGGGCGAACCGCTCATCGTGCTGGACGCGGTCAACAAGTGGTTCGGGCCGCTGCACGTGCTGGACGACGTCTCACTGTCGGTGGGTCGGGGCGAGGTGGTCGTGGTGATCGGCCCGTCCGGCTCCGGCAAGTCGACGCTGTGCCGCGCCATCAACCGACTGGAACCGATCAACTCGGGCACCATCACCTTCGACGGTCAGCCGCTGCCGGCCGAGGGCAAGCCCCTCGCGAAGCTGCGCAGCGAGGTGGGCATGGTCTTCCAGTCGTTCAACCTCTTCGCGCACAAGACCATCCTGGAGAACGTCACCCTCGGCCCGATCAAGGTCCGCAAGGAGAAGCCGACCGCCGCCCGCGAGCGCGGCCTGGCCCTGCTGGACCGGGTCGGCATCGCCAACCAGGCGGACAAGTTCCCGGCCCAACTCTCCGGCGGTCAGCAGCAGCGGGCGGCCATCGCCCGAGCACTGGCCATGCAGCCCAAGGCGATGCTCTTCGACGAGCCGACCAGCGCCCTGGACCCGGAGATGGTCGGCGAGGTGCTCGACGTGATGACCTCGCTGGCCAGCGACGGCATGACGATGGTCGTGGTGACCCACGAGATGGGCTTCGCCCGGCACGCGGCGAACCGGGTCATCTTCATGGCCGACGGGCAACTGGTCGAGGACGCCCCACCGGCGGAGTTCTTCGCGAACCCGCGCAGCGAGCGGGCCCGAGACTTCCTCTCCAAGATCCTCACGCACTAGGCGTCCGTAGTGGAGCGCGCCGTACTCGGTGGGCTCCGTTGAAGAAGGAGAAGAGTATGCGTATCAAGCGCGTTGCGGCAGTCGCCGCGGTCGCCGCTCTGGCGCTCGGCCTCACCGCCTGTGGCGGCGATGACGGCGGGGACACCGGTGCTGGCAGCAAGTCCTTCACCGCCGGCACCACCATGGAGAAGCTGAACAAGGCCCAGAAGATCAAGGTCGGCACCAAGTTCGACCAGCCCGGCTTCGGCCTGAAGGGCCTCTCCGGCAAGCCGGAGGGCTTCGACGTCGAGATCGCCAAGATCATCGTCAAGGAGCTCGGCATCCCCGAGGACAAGATCGAGTGGGTCGAGGCCCCGTCGAAGGTCCGCGAGGACGTGATCGTCAACGGCACTGTCGACCTGGTCGCCGCGACCTACACGATCAACGACAAGCGCAAGGAGCGGATCGCCTTCGCGGGCCCGTACTACGAGGCCGGCCAGAACATCCTGGTCAAGAAGGACGACACGACCATCACCGGTCCGGACTCGTTCAAGGACGGCACCAAGAAGGTCTGCTCCGTCACCGGCTCCACCCCGGCCGAGACGATCAAGCAGTACGTCAAGGACGTCGGCACCCAGCTGGTGCTCTTCGACACCTACGACAAGTGCCGCGACGCCCTCAAGGGTGGCCAGGTCGACGCCGTCACCACTGACAACGTGATCCTGCTCGGCTACATCGCCAAGGACGAGGCGTCCTTCAAGCTGGCCGGCAGCAACTTCACCAAGGAGCCGTACGGCATCGGTGTGAAGAAGGAGGACGCGGACTTCCGCAGCTTCATCAACGACACGCTGGACAAGGCGGTCTCGGACGGTAGCTGGAAGAAGGCCTGGGACGACACCGCCGGCAAGTTCGGCGCGGAACTGGGCTCGGCGCCCACCATCAACCGCTACTGATCTGATCCTTCGATCTGGAGGGTGGGGAGGAACACCGAGCCGTGAACGTGCTCATCGACAAGTTCGACGTCTTTGCGGGTGGTTTCTGGCTCACCCTCCAGATCTGCATCCTCGCCGCGATCGGCGCCCTCGTCCTGGGCGCCATCGTGGCGGTGCTGCGCATCTCACCGGTGCCGCCGCTGCGCGCGGTCGGCACCAGTTACGTGAACGTCTTCCGCAACATGCCACTGACTGTGGTGATGTTCTTCGCCGCGTTCGGCCTGCCGGCGCTCGGCTCCAACGCGGACTTCCTCCGCATCCCGGTGCTCGACTCGCTGTTCACCCGGCTCGGCACCGACCTTCCGTACTTCCGGTTCGCACTGATCGCCCTGGTGCTCTACACCGCGGCGTTCGTCTGCGAGGCGCTGCGATCCGGGGTGAACGCGGTGCCCGCCGGCCAGGCGGAGGCGGCGCGGTCACTGGGCCTGACCTTCGGGCAGAACCTGCGGTACGTGGTGTTGCCGCAGTCGTGGAAGGCCTCCATCGTGCCGCTCGGCTCGGTGATCATCGCGATGATCAAGAACTCGGCGCTGGTCGGCTTCTTCGGGGTGGTCGGTGACCTGTCGGCCACTGCCGACCAGCTCACCTCGGCCGAGGGCTACGCCTTCGTCCCGGTCGCCATCGGCATCTCGCTCGGCTATCTGATCATGACCGTGCCGCTCGGCGCCCTGCTGGACCGGATCGAGAAGCGACAGGCGGTGGCCCGATGAGTCAGCAGACCAGCGTCCTCTACGACATCCCCGGCCCCCGGCAGCGGCGGATCACCCTGATCAGCAGCCTCGTCGCCAGCGTGGTCCTGCTCGTCGGGGCGTACTTCCTGATCTACCGGCCCCTGGACGAGAACGGCCAGCTCTCGATGGAGCTGTGGGGCCCGCTGATCGACCCCTCCAACGAGAATTTCTCCCAGGTGTGGGAGCGGATCGGCCTCGGTTTCAAGAACACCCTGTTCGCGGCGGCCCTGGCCATCGTCTCCTCGCTGGTGATCGGCACGCTGCTCGCCGTGTTGCGGATCCAGCTCAAGAGCCTGACCCGACGGCGGTTCGTCGGCGCGGCGACGCCGCTGGCGTACCTGCTGCGCGGGCTGAGCGCGCTGCTGTCGGCGATCACCCGCGTCTGCGTCGAGGTGTTCCGCGGCCTGCCCGTCGTGATCACCATCTTCTTCGTGGCCCGCGGATTCCCCGAGTTCGGCCTCTACTTCGACAACCTCTGGTACCTGGTCATCGGCCTCACCATCTACAACTCGGTGGTGATCGGCGAGATCCTCCGCTCCGGCATGGAGGGGCTGCCGGGCGGTCAGGCGGAGGCCGCTGAAGCCATCGGGCTCTCCCCGACGCAGACCACCCGGATGATCCTGCTACCGCAGGCGTTCCGGATCATGCTGCCGGCACTGATCAGCCAGCTGGTCGTGGTCCTCAAGGACACCTCGCTGGGGTTCATCATCAGCTACGAGGAAACCCTGAACATCGGCAAGCAGATCATCGGCGCGCTGGGCAACCCGATCCAGGTCTACGTCGTGATCGCCGTACTCTTCATCGTGGTGAACTACTCGCTGTCGAAGCTCGCCCAGTACGTCCAACGGCGGCTCGCCCGCGGCCGCAAGACCGCCGGCACCCCGGCACAGAACCCGCCCGCGGCGGCCCTGATCTCCCAGGCCGAGGGCGGGGGCGGCGGAGGCGGAGGCGGAGGCGGCGCCTGAGCCACTCCACACCGACCAGAAGGCCCGAAGGCCGCCCCGAGTAATCCGGGGCGGCCTTCGGTCATCTGCGCGGGTTGTGCGTGTCGCGCCGTTCCGCGCGCGGACGCTGCGGGAGGGTGATCGACTCGGTTCTCAGGAAATCGCGGTGTCCGACGCGTGCGACCCACCGACTTCCAGGAAGCCGAAGTCGATCAAACGGCTCAGCGGGCGATCTCGGTGACCCGGGACTCGCGGACCACTGTGACCCGGATCTGACCCGGATAGGTCAGCTCCTCCTCGATCTGCTTGGCCACGTCGCGGGCCAGCACTGCCGCCCCGATGTCGTCGACGTCGTCCGGCTTGACCATCACCCGGATCTCCCTGCCGGCCTGCATGGCGAAGACCTTGTCCACGCCGAGCTTGCTGGCCGCGATCTCCTCGATCCGCTCCAGCCGCTTGACGTACGCCTCCAGGCTCTCCCGCCGCGCGCCCGGCCGACCACCCGAGCAGGCGTCGGAAGCCTGGGTGAGCACGGCCTCGATGGTCTGCGGGGGCACCTCGTTATGGTGCGCCTCGATGGCGTGCACCACGTCCTCGTGCTCGCCGTACTTGCGGGCCAGATCCGCGCCGATGATGGCGTGGCTGCCCTCCACCTCGTGGGTGAGCGCCTTGCCGATGTCGTGCAGGAACGCCGACCGTTTGATGATCGGCACGTCCAACCGCAGCTCGGCGGCCATGATGCCGGCGATGTGGGCGGTCTCGACCAGGTGCTTGAGCACGTTCTGCCCGTACGACGTGCGGTAGCGCAGCCGGCCGAGCAGGGTCACCAGCTCCGGGTGGATCTCGGTGATGCCGACCTCGACCAGGGCGTCCTCGGCGGCGCGGAGGCAGAGCTGCTCCACCTCCTGCCGGGCCAGGTCGTAGACCTCCTCGATCCGGTGCGGGTGGATGCGCCCGTCCAGGACCAGCTTCTCCAGGGTCACCCGGCCCACCTCGCGACGGACCGGGTCGAAGCAGGAGAGCAGCACCGCCTCGGGGGTGTCGTCGATGATCAGGTTGACGCCGGTCACCGACTCGAAGGCGCGGATGTTGCGCCCCTCCCGGCCGATGATCCGCCCCTTCATCTCGTCACCGGGAAGGTGCAGGACGCTGACCACGCTCTCCGCGGTCTGCTCGCTGGCGACCCGCTGGATCGCGTCCACCACGATGTGTCGGGCGCGCTGCTCGGCCGTGTTGCGCGCGTCGGACTCGATGTCCCGCACGAGCAGCGCCGCTTCCCGCTTGGCCTGCGTCTCGATGGCGTCGACCAGCTCCAGTCGGGCGGACTCGGCGGTGAGCCCGGCGACCCGCTCCAGCTCCCGGCGGCGCAGCTCCTCCGACTCGGTCAGCTCGGCCTCGCGCTGGGCGAGCGCGGCCTCCCGGGCGGCGAGGGCAGCCTTCGCGGCGGTGAGCTGTCGCTCCCGCTCGGCGAACCGCTCCACCTCCTCGGTGTGCATCCGCTCCCGCTCGTCCATCCGAGCTGCCCGACGTTCCACCTCGGCGGCCTGCTCCCGGGTGGTGGCGGCGAGCACCGCGACCTCCCGCTCGCCGCTGCGCCGGGCTGCCGTCCGCAACTGTTCGGCGTCCGCCTCGGCCTGCTTGTGGGCGCGCTCCAGAACGGTGTCCGCCTCGGCCCGGGCGTCGTCGAGGACCCGTCGCGCCTCGGCGCGGGCCGCCTTCGCCTCGGCCTTCGCCGCCGCCGCCTCGGTACGGGCCGCGGCGGCCGCTGACTTCGCCACGTCGATCGTGCTGTTCGCCTCGTCGGCCGCGGTCCGCAGGGCCGCGAGGGACTGCTCCTGGCGGTCCTTCTCGGCGATGAAGGCGGGATCCTCCGGAGCCGGCGCGGCGCCCATCCGGCGCAGTGTCCGGATGCCGACCAGCACGGCCCCGATCACCACCACCGCGAGGACGAGGACGGCCACGAGGAGCACGAGGTCGAACGCGTTCATGCCGGGACCCCGTCGGGTCTACCGATGAACCTGTGCCGCCGCCCCGCCATGGCCGCCTCCCCTAACGTCGAGACCGCAGCGACCGTGCCGGGGGCACACTCCTGCGGCTGTGGACGCCCGACCGGAGCGGCTGGCCGTGGGTAGCTTTCTCCGCCGGCGGTGCCCGTGGGCAGCGTCGGCGACCGGGTGCAGTTGTCGCAGCGTTCCGGACCGGCCTGTCCGGAACTGCCGCCAAAGGCCGCGGAGTCGGCCAAAGTGATGCTGTTCTGTTACGCGATCTATGTTGTGCGCTTAGCCTGCGCTGGTCGGGCAATGTGAGCCTGTATGGCGAGGCTAGGTCGCCAGGGGTGCTCCGGTCAAGGACTCATGATCAAACCCCCCGAACGGAGAGAAGTTGAACCGTCACCGCGCGCTGATATCACGCCGGACAGGAAGGGACAAACTCCGCGAGGTGTGCTGCCCCCTGGACGTGTCGGGCCTGCTCAGTGCCGTCCAAGGGCTCGTCGGACGGGGCCGACGACCGAGCGAGGTGTGACCGAACCGTCTGACCCAGGTCAGCTGGCACCGACCGCCACCGCTGCCGCGACCAACGCCGCGTTGTCCACAGCGGGCGAGCCGTCCGGCAGGCACAGGGTGTCCTCGAGCCCGATTCGGGTGTCCAGACCCCGGCGTACCGCCTCGGCGAGGACCGGCCAGGTCGCCGGCCCCTCGGCGTGCAGCAGCACCGACGGCGCGTCCGGCGGCAGGGCGGCGAGAACCCGGGAGGCGTCGGCCAACGCGACCGTCACGTCCTCGGCCATGCACTCGACCAGAACCCGCCCGGCCGGCACCCGCCACCTCCGGTACGCCGCGACCGCGTCGAGCGTCCACAGCCCTGCCTCGACGAGCACACCACGCTCGTGCAGGGCGGCCGCGACCGCCTCGGCACCGGGCTCGTGAGCGTTGACCGAGGCGAAGTCGGGCAGCACCGGCCAGGCCCGGACGGCGGCCACCCGGGCAGCCGGATCCGGCACGATCCAGGCTCCGGTGCTCACCCCCACCGGCAGCCCCGGCCGGGCGGTACGGATCGCGGTCAGCGCGTCAGCGATCACCGCCGGCCGCAGCGACTCGACGCCGGTCTCGTCCCGGGGATGGACGTGCACGGCCGCGACCCCGAGCGCCGCGCAGCGGGCCGCATCGGCGGCGAGTTCCGCCGCAGTGAGCGGCACGGCCGGATGGGCCTGCCGGCCGCGCCCACCGTTCAGACATGCCTTCAACATCGGGCCCGCACCTCCATCGGGAGTCGCAGCGAACCGCTCACTCGACCAGACGGTTGTCGCGCTCCAACTCGCCCTCGGCGTCGGCGAGCGCGTCGGCGTCGATCTGCTCGGCGAACTCGGCCGCCTCGGCGCTCTGTGCCGCGAGCGCGTCCTTCACCGCCCGGATGGCCACGCCAGGCGGGTAGCCCTTGCGGGCCAGCATGCCCACCAGCCGGCGGAAGACCGCGTCCGGCTCGCCTCGGGCGGTGCGCAACTTGCGCTCCACAAGGCCACGGGCGGTGTCCGCCTCGGTCTCCTCGTCCAGCTCATCCAGCGCCTCGGTGGCCACCTCGCCGTCCACGCCCTTGCGGCGCAGCTCGTTGGCGAGCGCCCGGCGAGCGAGGCCGCGCCCGGCGTGCCGGCTGGACACCCAGGCCCGGGCGAACGCGGCGTCATCGATGATGCCGACCTCGTCGTACCGGTCGAGGACCTCGGCCGAGATCTCCTCGGAGATGCCCCGCTTGGCCAACGCCCCGGCCAGCTCGGCCCGGGTGCGGGGCCGAACGGCAAGCTGGCGCAGACAGATCTCGCGGGCCACCTCGGACTCGTCGCGCGGAGGGGCCGGAGACTCGACGGTGTCGGCCTCCTCGGACCGCCCCCGGCGGCCCCGCCGAGGGCGGGGCGCATCGGTGGCGTCGCCCGTACGAGGCGGACTGGCATCCCAGCCCCGCCCCGTACGAGCGCGTCGTCCTGCCATGGGTCAGCGACCGGTCAGAAGTCGACCGGCGGCAGCTCCGGGCCACCGGCGGCGTCACCCGCGCCGACCCCGACGCCGAGCTTCTCCAGGATCTTCTTCTCGATCTCGGCGGCCACGTCCGGGTTTTCCTTCAGGAACTCCCGGGCCTTCTCCTTGCCCTGGCCGAGCTGGTCGCCGTCGTACGTGTACCACGCTCCGGACTTGCGGATGATCGCCTGCTCCACGCCGACGTCGATCAGCGAGCCCTCACGCGAGATGCCCTTGCCGTACATGATGTCGAACTCGGCCTGCTTGAACGGCGCGGCGACCTTGTTCTTCACGACCTTGACCCGGGTGCGGTTACCGACCACGTCGGTGCCGTCCTTGAGGCTCTCGATGCGTCGCACGTCGAGCCGGACCGAGGCGTAGAACTTCAGCGCCCGACCACCGGTGGTGGTCTCCGGGCTGCCGAACATGACGCCGATCTTTTCCCGCAGCTGGTTGATGAAGATCGCCGTGGTGCCGGTGTTGCTGAGCACACCGGTGATCTTCCGGAGCGCCTGGCTCATCAGCCGGGCCTGGAGGCCCACGTGGCTGTCGCCCATCTCGCCCTCGATCTCGGCGCGCGGCACCAGGGCCGCCACCGAGTCGATCACGATGATGTCCAGAGCGCCGGAGCGGATCAGCATGTCCGCGATCTCCAGCGCCTGCTCGCCGGTGTCCGGCTGGGAGACCAGCATCGCGTCGGTGTCGACGCCGAGGGCCTTCGCGTACTCCGGGTCGAGCGCGTGCTCGGCGTCGATGAAGGCGGCGATGCCGCCGTTGCGCTGGGCGTTGGCCACCGCGTGCAGTGCCACAGTGGTCTTACCGCTGGACTCGGGGCCGTAGATCTCGACCACCCGGCCACGGGGCAGGCCGCCAATGCCGAGGGCCACGTCGAGCGCGATGGAGCCGGTCGGAATGATTGCGGTCTGGACGACCGGCCGGTCACCCAGCCGCATCACCGAGCCCTTGCCGAATTGCTTGTCAATCTGAGCGAGAGCAAGGTCGAGTGCCTTCTCCCGGTCAGGCCCTGCTGCCATGGTTGCCACCCCTGCCTTCGCCGGCGTCTTTGCTGAGCTTCGCGTCACGCGGACACGCTAGGCGCTAGGTCCGACAGAAAACCAGCCGACGGGCCGCGAGCTGTGGACGAGCACCCCGCTGTGGACAATAGCCGAACAGGTGTACGACTCGACAAGCGACACGCGGAACCGGCGAAAAGGCTGCTCAGCGTAGTCGAGCGGGCACCCGGTCGGGGTACGCGGCACAGACCGCCCGCCACACCACGTGTGTCTGCTCCCCTGATGCCAGGGCCTGCTCGATGGTCCGCCCGCCGAGCTGGGACAGCACCTGATCGCGGGCGATGCTGGCCGCGTAGCCGGGCCCGAACGCCTCGTCCAGCCGCGTCCAGAAGTCGGTCAGCCGCACAGTGATCAGCCCTCCTCGTCCGGTGCCCCGGTCGGCACCGGGCGCAACGCTAGCGCCACCAGGGGCGCCGCCGCGACCGCCGCGAGCAGGGTGAGCACGGGATATCCGGCGAACTGCATGACAAACCCGCTGACCACGGCGGCCCCGGCCCCGGCCAGCCCCATGATCAGGTCGGACAGCCCCTGGACGCTCGGCCGCACCTCGGCCGCCACCGACTCGGACAACAGGGTCGAGCCGGCCACCATCGTCCCCGACCAGCCCAACCCGAGCAGGACCAGACCGACCGAGAGCCGAGGCGTGTGGTGCCCGGCGGTGCCCGCGACCGCGCAGGCGGCCAGCAGCAGCCCGACCCCGCCGAGGATCACCGCCCGTCGACCGAGCCGGTCGGTGAGCCAACCGACCACCGGGGAGAACGCGTACATGCCGGCGATGTGCAGGCTCAGCACGATGCCGACCAGCCGCAACACGTCGGCGTCGGCGTGCGACTCACCGAGCCGGACCGGAGTCATCGCCATCACCGCCACCATCACCAGGTGACCCACCGCCACGGCGGCGATGCCGAGTCGGGCGGCGGGCTGTCCGCGTACCACCGACCAGGCCGCGCGCATCCCGGCGCCGCGCGGCGCGCGCACCGTGACCGGCGCGGCGGCCGGCGTCGCACCGCCACCTGCCGCCGGCGCCTCGGCCGCCACCGCGGCCGCCGTCGCATCGGCGGCCGGCGGCGCATCGGCGGCCGGCGGCGCATCGGCGGCCGGCGGCAGATCGGCGGCCGGTGCGTCGGCCGCCGCGAGCCGGCGCGCGGTGAGCAGCGGGTCGGGCCGGAGCAACCCGAGGAGTACGACGGCAGCCAGCACGAACGCGACCGCGCTGAACGCGAACGGGCCGGCCAGCGGGGGCAACCCCCAGCCGGTGGTGACCCGGTCGGCCAGCGCGGCGAAGTTCGGCGCGGCCACCGCACCGATGGTGGTGGCCCAGACGATCAGGGAGAGCTGCCGCCCCCGGCGGGCCGGCTCGGCGAGGTCCACCGCCGTGTAGCGGGCCTGCAAATTAGCGGCGGTGCCTCCGCCGAAGAGCAGCATGCCGAGGAAGAGCAGCGGCACCCAGCGGGTGGCCGCGGCCAGCACCACCAGCAGGCCACCGACGGCGCCGACCGCGTACGCCAGCACCAGACCCGGCCGGCGACCGTGCCGCGCCATGATCCGGGTGACCGGGACGGCGAGCAGCGCGGCACCGACCACCCCGGCGCTCTGCGCGACACCGGCCACCGCGGTCCCGGCGATCCGTGCCGCGAGCAGCGCGCCCACGGCGATGCCGATGGTCACGCCGATCCCGCCGATGATCTGGGTGGTGAAGAGCAGCCGCAGGGTACGCCGCTGGATCGACGCGACGTCGGGTCGGGCGGCGGTACGCGGCGCGGTCAGGTCGGTCGCCATCGGCGCTCCTCAGGACGGGGTGACTCATCCTCGCGCACCCGCACCGACCGGCGGCAGTGGGTTTCGCCGGGACGGGGTCGCCACCGGCGCGTCCCACGCCTGGCGTGCCCGGGTGAGCGGCACTGTTGATCACCGCCAAGGACGTGTTCAGCAGGATCACCGCGGGCAGTTGAGCCGCCTACCCACGCGATCCTGGTGTTTCCAGCCGGCGAATACGGGTGAGGGTGAGCGCGGCGACGGCCACACTGACGGCGGCGACCACGCCGAAGATCACTGCGAAGCCCTCGCTGTCGGCGACGAGCAGAGCGAGCAGGACCAGCCCGAGGCAGATGCCCAGGATGGCCAGCAGCGCCGCCCAGGTGGCTCGCCGCTGCTCTGCCAAATAGCGGGGCAGCGCGGTCCGCGTGGCCTGGTCCGCGGGCACGGTGCTGGTGCGCAGTGCCTGACGCAGCGCGTACCCCTCCGGATCGCGCCGGGCGGCCTGCTCGCCCGCGCTCCACCGACTGAAGTACATGGCGGGTCCGATCCAGACGAGGTTCAGGGCACCGTTCAGCACGGCCTCGACCAGCGGCTCCTGCCGGTCGAAGAGCCAGCGCACCGGCAGCCCGATGAACACCGTCATCGGCACCCAGTAGACGGCCATGAGCTGCAAGCCGGGCGCCCGCTCGAAGAACCGCTTCCATCTCCCGCGACGCCCGGCGGCCGCAGCGGGCGCACCGGCGCGACGCTCCTCGTTGTCAACGTCCATCGACCCCCGTTACCCATCCGCGTGATCGGCGACGCACTGTCAATCTTGGACAGTTTCCGTCAGCGCCTGACGGAAACTGTCCAAGATCTGAACAGGTCACGGCGGCGCGCAGGTTGCGTGGGGCGGTCGCCGGTCAGCCGGGCAGCGCGCGGGTGACGACGGTGAGGTCGGCGACCAGGCCCTCGTATGCCTTGTCCTGGTCGTCGGCCCGCAGGACGGCGGACGGGTGGATGGTGGCCAGCAGCCGAGCCTGCGGCGCGTCGGCCCGCTTTCCGGCGTTGTCCACCGGCACCTGCTCGAAGTCCGCGGGGTGTTGGGCCGACTCCGGCCAGGGCAGCAGCTCGCCCCGCTGCCGGGTGACCCGGAAGGACGGGCCGAGCAGCGCCTTGGCGGCGGTCGCGCCGAGCACCACCACGACCTCCGGACGCAGCCGGGCGAACTCGGCGACCAGCCAGGGGCGGCAGGCGGTGATGTGCACCTGGTCCGGGGTCTGGTGGATCCGCCGCTTGCCGCGCTGTTCAAAGCGAAAGTGCTTTACGGCATTTGTCAGGTAGAGGTGACCCGGGTCCAGCCCGGCCTCGTCGACCGCGCGGCGCAGCAGGCGACCGGCCGGACCGACGAAGGGCAGTCCCTTCTGGTCCTCCATGTCCCCTGGCTGCTCGCCGACGAGCACCACGCGGGCGCTCTCGTCGCCCCGGCCGAAGACCGTCTGCGAGGCGTCCCGGTACAGCTCGCAGCCCCGACAGCCGCCGGCGGCGGTGCGCAGGTCGTCGATGGTGTCGGCGTCGGGCGGGATGAACCGCTGGGCGCCCGGAGCACTCCCGGTCTGCTCGGCCATGCCGACTGTTATATACCCGTTCGATGCTCGCCGCCGGATACGCCCCGGCGCACCGGCCGCAACACGTCAGTATCCGTTGCCGCCCCCATCGCCGCCGGACGCGATCGCGATCAGCACGATGACGATGATGATGATCGCCACCGCCACCGCGATCCAGATCCCCTTACGAGCCCCACCAGAAGCCATGTCCCCCACCTCCGGGCGCCCGCATACCCGTCCCCGCCGTCCCGAATCCCCGCGATCTCGCACTTTCTGCCTCGACCAACATGCCCAGGCCCGACATTTCGCCAACACAAACCGCAAGAGCGCGAGGACGCGGGGGCGGGGGCGGGGTCAGGTGGGGAAGCCCTGGGAGGGGGGTGGGTTCTCGGCCTGGGCCAGGGCCGCCGCCAGGGGGGCCAGATCGGCGGTGTCCAGGGAGCTGACGGTGATGCGCAGGGCCGGCGGTGCGGCGATGCGGTAGAGCGCGCCGGGGGCCACCGCCCAGCCGGCGTCGCGGAGCGCGGTCACCGTGCTGGTCTCGTCCGCGACCGGCAGCCAGACGTTGATGCCACTGCGACCGTGTGCGGTCAGGCCGTGCTCGGCCAACGCGGCGAGCAGCCCCTCGCGGCGCTGCTCGTAGCTCTGCGCCGCCCGCTGCACCAGCTCGGTGACAGCCGGGTCCCGCCACAGGGCGAGCACCAGGCGTTGCAGCACTGTGGAGACCCAGCCGGCGCCGACCCGGGTACGGCCGCTCACCCGGGCGACCGTCGTCTCGTCGCCGACCAGCACCGCCAGTCGCAGGTCCGGGCCGAAGGGCTTGCTCACCGAACGGAGGAAGGCCCAACTCGCTGTCGCACCGGCGAGCGGGTGCAGGGGTACGCGGGCCAGTTCGGCCGCGTGGTCGTCCTCGATCAGCAGCAGGTCCCGGCGGCCGGCGAGCAGCGCCCGCAGCGCCTCGGCGCGGGCGGCGGAGACGGCAGCGCCGGTCGGATTCTGCGCCCGGCTGGTGACGATCAGCGCCCGCGCTCCGGCGGCGAGCGCCGCCGCCACCCCGGCGACCAGCGGCCCCTCGTCGTCCACCGGTACGCCGATCGGGCGCAGGCCCAGCGCGGCGACGAGGTCGAGCAGGTTGGCCCAACCCGGGTCCTCGACCGCCACCGCGTCGCCGGGACGCAGGTGGGCGCCGAGCAACCGTTCGATGCCGTCCAGCGCACCGCCGGTGAGCGTCAACTCCCCGGCCGGTACGCCGTCGGCGCGCAGCCGGGCGCGGGCCACCTCGGCCAGTTCGGGCAGCACTCCGGCATCGGAGTAGCCGACCGACGGGGCGTTCTCGGTGGCGAGCGCCGCCAGGTGCGGGCCCAGCGGGGGCAGCAGACGGGGGTCAGGTTCACCCCGGGAGAGGTCTCGGGCGCCGGGCAACGGTGGGGGGCGCAGCGCGGAGCGGCGGGCAGCCACCGGCGGGCGGGGGCGTACCCGGGTGCCGTGCCGACCGGCGGTGGCGAGCAGGCCACGTTGGCGTAGCTCCTGGTAGGCGCGGGCGACGGTGGCGGGGCTGACCCCCAACTCGGCGGCGAGTGCCCGCACGGGCGGCAGGGCGGCCCCCGGTGACAGGGCGCCGGTCCGGATGCCCGACTCGATGCTGGCCGAAATCTCGACGGCTGTCGTACCGGTGAGCTGATAGTGTGCTGACACAAATAAGAGATTGTACTAGAACAAAGGGGCGCGCGCATGTATCCACCCACCGCCCGGACCACACCCCACCGCTCCCGCGACAAGATGAGCTACGACCAGGCCGCCGCCCACGCCGTGCTCGACGAGGCGTACGACTGTGCGCTCAGCTTCACCGTCGACGGCCAGCCACGGGTGCTGCCCACCCTGCACGTCCGCATCGGCGACACGCTCTACCTGCACGGCTCCACCGGCAGTCGACCGCTGCTCGCCGCCCGCGGCGACGACGGGTTGCCGGTCTGCGTCGCGGTGACAGTGCTCGACGGGCTGGTCTACGCCCGTTCCCAGTTCCACCACAGCGCCAACTACCGCTCGGTCGTCGCGCACGGCACCGCCCGCCTGGTCACCGACGAGCGGGAGAAGCTCGCCATGCTGACCGCGCTGGTCGAGAAGGTCGGCGCGGGACGCAGCACCGCCACCCGTCCGCCCAGCCGCCGAGAGTTGGCCGAGACCGCCGTACTGGCGCTGCCACTGCGCGAGGTGTCCGTCCGGGCCCGCACGGGCGGGGTCCGCGAGGACGAGGCCGACCTGCACCTGCCGCACTGGGCCGGCGTGCTGCCGCTACGACTGACCGCCGGGGCACCCGAGCCGGACGCCGGGGTCACCGCGCCGCTGCCGGCGTACCTGCGGACGCCCCGCACGCCCTGGCACGACCCGGTGCCGCTGCACGGCGAGCACGTTCGGCTGGAGCCGCTGGAGCTGGCGCACGCCGACGAGTTGCACGCCGCCACCGCGGACCCTGAGGTGTGGCGGCACCTCAGCGTCGCGCCGCCCACCGCCCCCGCCGAAACCGCCGAGGTGATCGGCACCGCCCTGGCCGCCCAGCACCGGGGCGAGCGGGTGGCCTGGGTGCAGCGGTGCGCGGCGACCGGGGCGGTGGTGGGCAGCACCTCCTACTACGACATCGACCCGGAGCGGCGGGCGGTGGCGATCGGGCACACCTTCCTCGGCCGGCCCTGGTGGCGTACCGGGATCAACACCGAGGCGAAGCTGCTGCTGCTCAGCCGGGCCTTCGACGACCTGGGCGCGGTACGGGTCGCCTGGCACACCGACATCCGCAACGTTCGCTCCCAGGCGGCCATCGAACGGCTCGGCGCGACCCGGGAGGGGGTGCTGCGGATGCACCGACAGCGCCCGGACGGCTCGTGGCGGGACACCGTGCAGTACGCGATGACCGTCGACGAGTGGCCGAACGCACAGGCCAGGCTGCGAGAAAGACTTCTGCGGACGGCACCGGTGGCGTGATGATGGCGGGCGTGCTGGGGATCACCGACATCTGGACGTACGTGCTGGGCACCGTGGCCATCATCCTGCTGCCCGGGCCGAACTCACTCTTCGTGCTCTCCACCGCGGCCAAGCGGGGCGTCGCGGTCGGCTACCGGGCCGCCGGTGGCGTGTTCGTCGGCGACGGGGTGCTGATGTTCCTCTCCGCCGCCGGGGTGGCGTCGCTGCTCAAGGCGTACCCGCCGCTGTTCATGGTGATCAAGTACGCCGGTGCCGCGTACCTCGGTTATGTCGGGGTGACCATGCTGCTCGGCGCCGTGCGGCGCTGGCGCGACCGCAATGACCCGAGCACGCCGCGGCTCATCGACGCCGCGGAGCCGGCGGCGATGCGCAGCCCGTTCCGCAAGGCGCTGGTGATCAGCCTGCTGAACCCGAAGGCGATCCTGTTCTTCATCTCGTTCTTCATCCAGTTCGTCGACCCCGGTTACGCCTGGCCGGCGCTGTCGTTCCTGCTGCTCGGGCTGATCGCACAGGTGACCAGCGCGCTCTACCTGACCGCGTTGATCTTCGCGGGCACCTTCCTGGCCGCCCAGTTCCGCCAGCGCCGCCGCCTGGCGGCCGGTGGCACCACCGCCGTTGCCGCCCTCTTCCTGGCCTTCAGCCTCAAGCTGGCCACCGCCAGCGCCGGCTAGTCCGCCGCGATCTTGCACTTTCGGTCGTCGAAACGCGCACTCTGAGCCGGTTTGTCCCCGCAGAAACTGCAAGATCGCGGGGGTGAGAGGGCGGGGGTCAGGTGCCGTCGCCGCCGCCGGAGCCTCCTCCTACGCCGGCGCCGCCGGCGGTGCCGCCCAGGCCGTAACCCGGTCGGACCGGCTCGTCGGGGTGGCGGCTGACGTGGGCCGACCCCGCGATCTGCGCGGACCAGTCGGCGTGCGCGGCCGCGGCGGCGTGCCGGTTGATCGCCTGGCGGATCCAACCGTCCACGGTGGCGACCCAGTCCCGCCGGTCGGCGCCCTCGTGCCAGATCCGGAACCTGCTGATGCTCTGGTGGGTGATTCCGGCCAGCGCCAGCCGGCGATCCATCCAGAGGATCGCCTCCAGGCCCGCCGAGTTGGTCACGAAGATCACCTCCAGCTCGGTGATCGGGCCGGCGTAGAGCGGCCCCACCCAGTAACCCCAGCGTTGGTGCAACGGCAGGGTGTGCTCCACCCCCGGCAACCCGCCCTCCTGCAACCCGGACTGGCGGATCATGAAACCGAGCGTGTCCAGCGCCGCCAGCACGTGCTGCTGGGTGGGGAGCGGATGCACGAAGACCGGCACCATGGCCCCCTGGTCGAGGTCGGGGTCGAGCGACACCTCGGTCCGCAGGCCCATCCGCAGGCTCAGCAGCGGCACCCCACCGAAGGTGGTCACCGGGGTCTCCCACGGCAGCGGGAACGCGAAGTCGACCGCCCGCCGCCGACCGGCCGGTACGACGAACCGGCCGGCGATCGGCAGGTGGTGGAACTGCACGAGACGCCGGGCCGCGTTCGGGTCGTCCGGCTCGACAGTGGTGACGAGGCCGAGCCGGATGTGCCGCACCAGCACGTCCTCCGGGCCGGCCGCGACTGTCACCCGCCCCGGCAGGCGCAGGCCCGGGCGGGTACTCGGGTTGGGCAGCGTGGTCTGCACGGAGAGCCCGGTGCCACCGGACTCCGGGGACACTCCGGTCAGCCGCACCGCGCCCCCTCCCGAGACGGGGCCCCGCCGGCCCCACCAGGCGCGCCTACCCGGTCGGGGTCGGCTCAAGCCCGCTGCCGTGCCGACCGTTGACCCGGCCGCACGTCGTCAGTGCGGCCGGGTCGCCAGGTCAGCGCAACCGACGCCCGCGCGGGACCGTGTCGGTCTCGTCGTCGAACTCCCCGATGACCTCCTCCAGGAGGTCCTCCAGGGCCACGAAGCCGATCGGCCGGGCCGGGCCGCCGCCGTTGCGGACCAACGCGAGCTGCGACTGCCGGGCCCGCATCGCCGCCACCGCCTCGGTGACCGAGGACGTCGCGGGCAGGGTGAACGCGGGGGTCATCAGCTCCCCGGCGGTGGCGACCCGGCCGGTGGTGACCACCCGTACCGCCTCCCGAACGTGCACGAGCCCGCACACGTCGCCCGCCTCGTCGAGTACCGCGAGCCGGGATCGGCCACTGCCCCGGCTGACCTCTTCGATCCGCTCGGCCGGGTCGTCCCGACGGACGGTGACCATGGTGGCGAACGGTTCCATCACCTGCGCCACCGACGTGCCCTGCAACTCCAGCATGCTGGTCAGCAGTTGGTGCTGCTCGGCACCGAGCAGCCCGTGCTCACGGGACTGCTCCAGCAGGATCCGCAGCTCGTCCGGGCCGTGCACCTGGGCGAGCTGGTCCTGCTGGTTGACGCCGAACAGCCGCAGGATCGCGTTGGCCAGGGCGTTCAGCGCGGAGAGCACCGGCCGGGAGACCCGGGCGAAGGCGCGGAACGGCAACGCGAGCAGCGTCGCCGAGCGCTCCGCGTCGGTGATCGCCCACGACTTCGGTGCCATCTCCCCCACCACCAGGTGCAGGAAGGTCACCACCCCGAGGGCGAAGACCAGGGCGACCAGATGACTGGCCGCGTCCGGTAGGCCCACCGCGTGCAGCAGAGGGCTGAGCAGGTGCTCGATCGCCGGCTCGGCCAGCGCGCCGAGACCCAGGGTGCACAGCGTGATGCCGAGCTGCGCGCCGGCCAGCATCAGCGACAGCTCGCGGACGCCATCCAACGCGGCGCGTGCCGCCCGACCACCGTTCGCCGCCGCCTGCTCCAGGCGGTAGCGCTTGCTGGCCACCAGGGCGAACTCGGCGGCCACGAAGAACCCGTTCAGCGCCAGCAGGATCACCGAACTGAACAGTGCGATCCCGGGGCTCATGCGGTCACCTCCGGTTTGGTCAGCTGCAACCGCACCGAGTCGGCCACGTGCCGGTCCACGGCCAGCACCTCGACCAGCGCCCGGGGCTCTGCCTCGTTGTCCTCGCCGTCCGCCCCCTCGGGTTGCAGGCTGATCTCCAGCCGGTCACCGACCTCGGGCACCCGGCCCAGCTCCCGCATCACCAACCCGGACAGGGTGTCGTACTCGGGGGCCTCGGGCAGGGCGATGCCGGTGCTGTCGGCGACCTCGTCGATCCGCCAGCGGGCCGGCACCACCCAGGACCCGTCGTCCTGCCGGGCCGGTGCCCGCTCCGGTGGGTCGTCCTCGTCGCGGATCGGGCCGACCAGTTCCTCGGCGATGTCCTCCAGCGTGATGACGCCGGCGAAGCCGCCGTACTCGTCGACCACGCACGCCATCTGCCGGTGCCCGGACCGCAGGCGGTCGAGCACCGTGGGCAGGGGCAACGTCTCCGGTACGAGCAGCGGCGGCCCGGCCACCGCGCTCACCGGGGTGGTGGCGCGCTCCCCCGGGGGTACGCCGAGCACGTCGGCGATGCCGACGATGCCGAGCAGGTCGTCGACGCCCTCCGCACCGCGTACCGGGAAGCGGGAGTGGCCGGTGTCCAGCAGCTCGACCACCCGGCTCACCGGTTCGTGCGCCCGGACGGTGTGCACGTCGACGCGCGGCACCATGGCCTCGCCGGCGGTCAGCTCGCGGAAGTCCAGACCTCGGTCGAGCAGCGTGGACATCTCGGCGTCGAGGCTGCCCTCCTCGCGGGACTCGGCGATGATCTGTTCCAGGTCCGCCGGCGTGGCGCCGCTGGGCAGCTCCTCGATCGGCTCGATGCCGATGCGGCGCAGCAGCCGGACCGAGGCCCGGTCGAAGAGCCGGATCAGCGGCCCGGCGACGGCCAGGTAGATCAGGGTTGAGCGGCTCAGCGCCCGGGCCAGCTGCACGGCCCGAGCGATGGCCAGGTTCTTCGGGGCCAGCTCACCGAGGACCATCTGCACGATGGTGGCGATGACCAGGGCCAACGCCACCGACAGCGGCAGGCTGACCGCCTCGCTGACGCCGGCCACGCCGAGCAGGTCGGCGAGGCCACCGCCCAGGTACGGCTCGGCGACGTAGCCGACCAGCAGCGCGGTGACGGTGATGCCCAGTTGGGCACCGGAGAGCATGAAGGAGAGCCGGCTGGTGACGGTCAGGGCCCGGGCGGCGGCCTGATCGCCGTCATCGGCGAGCTGGCGCAGCTTGCCCCGGTCCACGGCGACGTAGCCGAACTCCTGCGCCACGAAGTAGCCGGTGGCGGCAGTGAGAAGAATGATCAGAAGGAGACCAACGACGATCAACACGGGTCGCTCAGGGCTCCCGGGGTCGTCGGTACGGGGATATGCCGGGCACGACCCGGCTGGCTACTGCTGCCCTCCTGGGCAGAAGAGTCGATCATGCCGCCATTTTATCGGCGCTGGCTGGGACTCCGCTGGGGGTGGGCCGAAGGAGCGGAACGTCCGGTTCAGCGGGCGCCGCCGGTGGGCACGCCAGGCCCGGGGCGTGGCGGTCGTCACGCCGGGCCCGCCGACCCGCTGCCCTGTCCGCGGTCGGCCAGTTCGTCGGCGTCGAGCAGGCCCCGGTCGAGCCGCCCCGACCGGTACGCGGCCCGCCCGATCATCTGCGCCGCCACCGGCGCGGTCGCCAACTGGAAGACCGCCACCAGCAGGATCATGCCGAGGTCGGCCGGGGACCGCAGCCGCAACGCGATGCCCAGCAGCAGCAGGAGCACCCCGAGCACCTGCGGTTTGGTGGCCGCGTGCATCCGGGACAGCGCGTCCGGGAAACGCAGTACGCCGACCCCGGCGGCCAGGGCGAGCAGCGCGCCGGCCACCAGACAACCGGCGCCGAGCCAGTCCGCGATCGTCGCGATCACTGCTGCTCCCGGACGGCGAAGCGGACCAGCGACACCGAGCCCACGAAGCCGAGCAGGGAGAGCACCACCAGCACGGGCAGCGTGGTGGCGTGCCGGTTGACCGCCGCCTCGGCGCCCACCGCGCCGACCATCGTGGCGAGCAGCATGTCCGCGGCGATCACCCGATCCACCAGCGACGGGCCACGGTAGAGGCGGGCCAGCGCGAGGAGCGCGGTGATCGACAGCAGTGCGGTGAGGACGACGGCCAGGAACGTGGTCACGGGCGGGTTCCCTTCTCGGGTGAGGTGACGTCGAGGTGACGCAGTTCGGTGGTGGAGCCGACCGCGCGGATGATTCGCCGCTCGACGGCGAGTGTGCGGTCCCGGGCCACGTCCAGGTCCCCGGGGCCGTGGGTGTCCATGACGTGCAGGTAGAGCGTTCCGGAGTCCCGGTCCACCTCGAGGATCAACGTGCCCGGCACCAACGAGACCGCCTCGGCGGTGAGCGCCAGGTTCAGGTCGGTGGGCACCCGCAACCGGACCGCGATGATCGCCCCGCGCGGTCGGTAGCCGGGCTGCACGGCGATCCGGGCGACGTGCAGGCTCGCGCTGACCAGCTCGGCGGCGAACCGGCCCGCGAACACCAGCAGCGCCCACGGTCGTAACCGGCCACCGAAGCTGACCGCCGGCAGCGGGTAGAACACCAGCACGGCCGCACCCACCAGCAGGCCACCGACCAGGTTGGCCCAGTTGATGTCGCCCCAGAGCAGGTTCCAGACCACCACCAGCCACCCGAGCGCCACCGCCTGGTCCCGCCAGCGCCCGATCCGGCCCCGCCCCACCACGGCGGGCCCGGGGGCGTCGGGAGCCGGCTCCGGGGAGCCGGTCACGGCACGCCGCCCGGCAGCACGGCACGGACGTACGGGGTGCGCAGCCGCAGGTCCGCGGCCGCGTCGGCGGTGACGTCGAAGAGCGGACCGGCCAGCACGGTCAACGCCAGCCCGAGGGCGACCAGGGCCACTGTGGCGCCCACCATCAGCCTCGGCAACTGGACGACCGGCTCGCTGGTGGCCAGCCGGGGCGCGCGCCAGAAGGCGATGTTCCACACCCGGGACGCCACGTAGAGGGTGAGCAGGCTGGTCAGGGTGCCGGCCGCGACCAGCACCCCGGGCAGCGGCCCGCCGGCCGCCACCCCGGCCTGGAGCAGGCCGAGCTTGCCGAGGAAGCCGGAGAACGGTGGCACTCCGGCGAGGTTCATGGCCGGGATGAAGAAGAGCACGCCCAGCAGCGGCGCCACCCGGGCCAACCCGCCGATACGACGTAGGTCGGTGCTGCCGGCACGCTCCTCGACCAGCCCGGCGACGAGGAACAGCGTGGTCTGGATGGTGATGTGGTGCACCACGTAGAAGATCGCGCCGGACAGGCCGGCGGCGGTGCTCAACGCCACCCCGAAGATCATGTAGCCGATGTGACTGACCAGGGTGAACGAGAAGAGTCGCTTCAGGTCGGACTGGGCCACCGCACCGAGGATGCCGATCACCATGGTCAGCCCG
This sequence comes from Micromonospora saelicesensis, assembly GCF_900091575.1. Classification (GTDB taxonomy): domain Bacteria; phylum Actinomycetota; class Actinomycetes; order Mycobacteriales; family Micromonosporaceae; genus Micromonospora; species Micromonospora saelicesensis. The sequence continues at coordinate 158,767 of NZ_FMCR01000003.1, read as the reverse complement.
GCGACGACCATGAGCAGGATGTGGGCACGCCCACCGGGAAACAGCAACGTCTCGGTGCGGATGATCGCATAGACGCCCACCTTGGTGAGCAGACCCGCGAAGACGGCCGTGACCGGAGCCGGCGCGGTGGGGTAGCTGTCCGGCAGCCAGGCCGACAGGGGGAAGACCGCCGCCTTGATCGCGAAGGCCAGCAGCAACATCAGCTCAAGGGCCAGTCGGACACCGTCGGGCAGATCGTCGAGGCGCTGGGCGAGCTGGGCGAGATTGAGCGTGCCGGTGGCCGCGTACACCAGACCCACCGACGTCAGGAAGATCATCGAGGAGAGGATGCTGACCACCACGTACGTCGACCCGGTCCGGATCCGGGTCTCGGTGCCCCCCAGGGTGATCAGCACGAAACTGGCGGCCAGCAGGATCTCGAACCCGACGAAGAGGTTGAACAGGTCACCCGCCAGGAACGCGTTGGTGACACCGGCGGTGAGCACCAGGTACGTCGGGTGGAAGATCGACACCGGCGAACTCTCACTGGTGTCGCTCCGACCCTGGCCGATCGAGTACAGCAGCACGCAGAGGGTCACCGCCGAGGAGACCACCAGCATCAGCGCGGCCAGCTGATCGGCCACCAGGACGATGCCGACCGGCGCCGGCCACCCCCCGACCGCCACCACCACCGGCCCGTGCCGGTACGCCTGCACCAGGAACAGCACCGCCACCGTGAGCGTGCCGCTCAGACACAGCACGCTGATCGCGCGCTGGATTCGGGGCTTCCCGGCCAGCAGCAGGGTCAGCGCCGCGCCGAGCAGTGGCACCACCACCGGCAGTGGCACCAGGGTGCGCATCACGACCCGTCCCCGCGTCGTAACCGGCGACGGGCCGGCTCGGGATCGACCTGTTCCGGATCGCCGTTCGGGCCCTCCCCACCGCGGTCGGCCGCACCCACCTCGTTGCGCCCGGCCTGGCGGATGATCTGCCGGTCCTCCAGGTCGTCGGGCACCTCGTCGTCTCCGGAGAGATACCAGCTGCGGTACGCGACCGCGAGCAGGAACGCGGTGAACCCGAAGGTGATCACGATGGAGGTCAACACCATCGCCTGCGGCAGCGGGTCACTCATCCGCTCCACCGGGCCCGTGCCGACGATCGGCGCCCCGCCCGACCGCCCGCCCAACAGGATCAACAGGTTCACCCCGTTGCCGAGCATGACCACGCCCAGCAGGATCCGGGTCAGGCTGCGCTCCAACAGCAGGATCACCCCGCACCCGACCAGCACCGCGACGGCCAGCACCAGCACCAACGTCGGCCCCGCACCGCTCCGCGTCATGCCCGGTCCCCCTTGTCGACGGCCAACCCGCCGGTGCCCGTTCCGGTGGCCTCGATGTGCCGGTCCACCTCGGCACCGAGGCTGCGCAGGATGTCCAGCACCAACCCGATCACGACCAGGTACACGCCGATGTCGAAGAAGAGCGACGTGACCAGATGGGCGTCGCCGACCAGTGGCAGGACCCGGTCGACCTTCGCGCTCTCCAGCACCGACCCGCCGACCAGCAGCGCCACCACGCCACTGCCCACCGACATGGCCAGCCCGGCGCCGAGAATCGCGCCGGCGCCGATCGGGGCCGCCTCGGTCAGCTCGTACCGGCCGCCGGCCAGATAGCGCACCACCAGGGCGAGACCCGCCACCAGCCCGCCGGCGAACCCACCGCCCGGCGCGTTGTGCCCGGAGAAGAGCAGGAACAGCGAGAACAGCACCACGGTGTGGAAGATCAGCCGGATGACCACCTCCAACACGATCGAGCGACGTTCCTCGTAGAGGGTGGGGCCACCGCGCAGCCAGACCGGCCGGCCGCGTCCACCCTCCCCCTGCTCGGACTCGGGCCGGCGCGGCCGCGGCCCGGTGCGGGAGCGCTCGAAGATCAGGCTGGCCACCCCGGTCGCGGCCACCACCAGCACCGCCAGTTCGCCCATCGTGTCCCAGGCCCGGATGTCGACAAGGGTCACGTTGACCACGTTGCGGCCGTACCCGTGCACCACCGCCAGGTCGGGGAAGGCGGCGGAGATGTCCGGTGCGCGGCGCGCGCCGACGGCGGTGAGGGCCAACCCGGCGGCCACCAACCCCGCCGCCACCCCGATCACCCGACGGGCCCAGCGGGTACGGCGCAGCGGGCGGGCCGAGAACCGCTCCGGCAGGCGACGCAGCACCAGCACGAAGACCGCGATCGTCGCGGTTTCCACCAGAAACTGGGTGAGCGCCAGGTCGGGCGCTCCGTGCAGCACGAACAACATCGCCGTGCCGTAGCCGGTCATGCCCACCAGCAGCATCGCGGTCAGCCGGCGACGGGCACCGACCGAAAGCACCGCCGCCACCGCGATCACCACGACGACCACCGGTTGCAGAGGGCTGTCCCAGAGCGGGATCCGCGCCCGCCAGGGGCTGGCGGAGAGCATCGCCGTGCCCGGCACCAGCACCAGGGTGACCAGGATGATGCCCAGATACTGCGGCAGTGAGCCGCGCTGGGTCGCGCCGGTGACCTCGATGGCCAGTCGGTCGAACCGGCCGATGACCCACTCGTACCCCTGGTTCCCGCTCACCGGTGATCGGAGCCGGGCCAGCACCGGGGCGAGCGGCCCACGCACGGCGAAGAGCAGGCCGCCGCCGACGAGCGCCAGCACGGACAGGCCGAGCGCCGGGGTCGGTCCGGCCCAGAGCGCCAGGTGCGCGTCGACCCCGCCGAGCAGATCGGCGTACGGGCGCAGCAGGTCGTCCAGCACGCTCGCGGCCGGACCGGCAAGCAGACCGACACCGGCGAGCACCGCGGGTGGGACCAGCAGCGACGCGGCGATCGACCCCGGCGGGACCGGCGCCACACCCGGCCGGTCGGCGAACGCGCCCCAGAGAAAGCGGGCGCTGTACGCGACGGTGAGCACCGTCCCGACGACCAGGCCGGTGAGGAGCACGGGCTGGTCGGTGAACGCCCCGAACACCGCCTCCTTGGCCACGAAGCCGACCAGCGGCGGAACACCGGCCATCGACGCCGCGGCCAGCACGGCTACCACGAACAGCGGCCGGGACCAGTGCCGCAGCCCGGACAGCTCGCGCAGGTCACGGGTGCCGGCACTGTGGTCGATGATGCCGACGACCAGGAACAGCGCCGCCTTGAACAGGGCGTGCGCCAGCAGCATCGCGGTGCCGGCCAGCGCGGCGTCCGGGGTGCCCGAGCCGGTCACCGCCACCAGCAGGCCGAGCTGACTGACCGTCCCGTACGCGAGCAGCAGCTTCAGGTCGGTCTGGCGCAGCGCTGCCCACCCGCCGAGCAGCATGGTCGCCACGCCGGCGACCTGCACCAGCGGCCGCCACGGGCCGACCGTGGCGAGCACCGGGGCGAGCAGTCCGACCAGGTAGACGCCGGCCTTGACCATGGCGGCGGCGTGCAGGTAGGCGCTGACCGGCGTGGGTGCCGCCATCGCCACCGGGAGCCACGAGCTGAACGGCAGCACCGCCGACTTGGACAGCGCACCGGCCAGGATCAGCAGCACGGCGCCCACCAGGTACCCGCCGCCGGGCAGCGGCTGCTCGCTGATTGCCGACCAGCGGTAGGTGCCGGCGTGCTCGCCCAGCATGATGAAGCCGACCAGCATGGCGAGGCCGCCCAGCGTGGTGACGGTCAACGCCTGCGCCGCCGCCCAACGGCTGGACCGCCGTTCGGTGCTGTGCCCGATCAGCAGGTACGAGAAGATCGTGGTCAGCTCCCAACCGACGTAGAGCAGCAGCAGGTCGTCGGCGAAGACCAGGACGAGCATCGCGCCCGCGAAGGCGACCAGGACCGCGGCGAACTGCGCCATCCCGGTGGAGCCGGCACTGAAGTAGCGGGCGCTGTAGACCAGCACCAGCGCGCCGACGCCGCCGATCAGCAGCGTCATCAGCCAGGACAGCGTGGTGAGCCGGAACGCGATGTCGAGGCCCAACTGCCGGATCCACGGGTACGTCTCGACCACCGCCCCGCCGTCGGCCACGGCCGGGGTGCGGGCCACCGCCCAGCAGAACGCGGCGGCCGGCGCGAGCGCCAGCGGGTAGCACGCGCGCGGACCCCACCAGCGGACGAGCAGGGGCGCGGCGAGGGCCGCCACGAGATGGAGGATGAGCAGTACCAGCACCTGCGCTCCCGATCGACATGGCCGACGCCCGTGGCAGCGGTGGCGCCTAGCAGCGATCAGACGCCAGTTCCTCCCCCGCCGGGCGGTTTTGCCAGAATTCGCCCACCCAGCCCCAGCCCCGACCCCAGCCCCGACCCCCACCGTTGATCAAGAGGTTTGCGTCATCCGCGCCCGCGTTCCTGACGCAAACCTCTTGATCAACGCGGGCGGGGGTGCGGCGTCGTCAGCGCAGCAGGGCGTTGTTGAGAGGTTGCGCGTCGTCGGGGGTGGGGCGGTCGCGGCGTAGCACGGCCAGCAGGTCGAGGCGGCCGAGTTGGCGGGCGACCCGGTCGACCACCCGCTCGGCGGCGGTCAGCGACCGCACCGAAAGCAGGCGGCCACGGCTCTCGCGACGGAGCACGAAGTAGTGCACGGCAACGCGGACCTGACCCCGGTCGGCCGCGCTGGCCTGGGCGGTGCAGAGAACCATTTCGCGCAGGCAGTGGGCGAGGCGTTCGGCAAGCTCGAGCTCGGGGCCGTGCAGGCCGGAGCGGAGCGCGGCCAGGTGGCTGTCGACCTTGCGAATCAGCACGTCGGTGCCCGGTTCGACGGTGCGCTGCTCGCCGGCCATCAAATCCCCTCACCCCGGTTCGCGTTGCGAGTGAAGTTACTTTATGTTGCTCCTTAGAAGCAAGCAGTTAAGTGAGACTTAACGTATTAAGCGCACGTTCCACGCTTTTTGCCTTTTGCGGTCGCATTCCGTCGTGGGTCGCTCGTGGATGTCGGACCGGCGGGGCACGATGGACCGGTGACCGGGGCAGACGCAGACGCCGGCGCGGTGCTGGCCGGGTTCGGCCCGGCCACCCGTGCCTGGTTCGACAACGCCTTCGCCGCCCCGACCGCCGCGCAGACCGGCGCCTGGCGGTCGGTCGCCGCTGGCCGCAACGCACTCGTGGTGGCGCCCACCGGCTCGGGCAAGACGCTCGCGGCCTTCCTCTGGTCACTGGACCGGCTCGCCCGCGAGCCAGCACCGGCCGAGGCCCGCCAGCGCTGCCGCGTGCTCTACGTCAGCCCGCTCAAGGCCCTCGCCGTCGACGTGGAGCGCAACCTGCGCGCCCCGCTGGCCGGCATCCGGCAGGCGGCCACCCGGCTGGGCGTCGCACCGCCCGACATCACCGTCGGCATGCGCACCGGCGACACGCCCGCCGACGAGCGACGAGCGTTCGCCCGCACCCCGCCGGACATCCTCATCACCACGCCCGAGTCGCTGTTCCTGCTGCTCACGTCCGCAGCTCGCGACTCGCTGCGCGGCGTCCAGACGGTGATCGTCGACGAGGTGCACGCGGTGGCCGGCAGCAAACGCGGCGCCCACCTCGCCCTCTCCCTCGAACGCCTCGACGAGCTGCTGCCCGCCCCGGCGCAGCGCATCGGCCTCTCCGCGACCGTCCGGCCGATCGACGCCTGCGCGCGGTTCCTCGGCGGCGCCCGCCCGGTCGACGTGGTCCAGCCGGCCACCCCGAAGACCATCGAGGTCAGCGTGGAGGTCCCGGTGGAGGACATGACCCGCCTGGACGAACAGGAGCAGCCACCGGAGGACGACCTCGGCGGCCCCGGGCCGCGTCGGGCGTCGATCTGGCCGGCCGTGGAGGAGCGGGTCTTCACCCTCATCGGGCAGCACCGCTCGACCATCGTCTTCACCAACTCCCGGCGCAGTGCCGAGCGCCTCTGCGCCCGCCTCAACGAGCTGGCCGCCGAGGCGGTGGCCGCATCCGCGTCGGGCGAGGGCGCGATCGGCGTACCGGAGGGGTTGCCGGCCGGCGACGACCCGGCGGGCGACGGTGACCCGGCGTCCGGCGCGCAGCGCTGGGGTGGCCCCGCCGGTCCGGTGCGCAACCGGCCGCCGGCCGAGGTGATGGCCCAGTCCGGCGCGGCCACCGGCGCGCCGCCCGTGATCGCCCGCGCCCACCACGGCAGCGTCTCCCGGGAGGAGCGCAAGCACATCGAGGAGGCGCTCAAGTCGGGCCAGCTCCCGGCGGTGGTGGCCACCTCCAGCCTGGAGCTCGGCATCGACATGGGCGCGGTCGACCTGGTGGTGCAGATCGAGGCGCCGCCGAGCGTGGCCGCCGGCCTGCAACGGGTCGGCCGGGCCGGGCACCAGGTGGGCGCCGTCTCCCGGGGGGTGGTCTTCCCCAAGCACCGCGGCGACCTGCTCTCCTGCGCGGTGGTCGCCGAGCGGATGACCGACGGCGCGATCGAGGAGCTGCACTACCCGCGCAACCCACTGGACGTGCTGGCCCAGCAGATCGTCGCGATGGTGGCGTTGGAGCCGTGGGCGCTCGGCGACCTGGCCGTGCTGGTCCGCCGGGCCGCGCCCTTCGCCGAGTTGCCCGACTCGGCGCTGCACGCCGTGCTGGACATGCTCTCCGGCCGCTACCCGTCGACCGCCTTCGCCGAGCTGCGCCCCCGACTGGTCTGGGACCGGGCCACCGACCTGCTCACCGGCCGTCCCGGCGCGCAGCGACTCGCGGTGACCAGCGGCGGCACCATTCCCGACCGGGGTCTGTTCGGGGTGTTCCTGGCCGGCGCCGAGCGGGCCGCCCGGGTCGGCGAGCTGGACGAGGAGATGGTCTACGAGTCCCGGGTCGGCGACGTCTTCCTGCTCGGCTCGTCCTCCTGGCGGATCGAGGAGATCACTCCGGACCGGGTGCTGGTCTCGCCCGCCCCGGGGCAGGCCGCGCGCATGCCGTTCTGGAAGGGCGACCAGCTCGGTCGGCCGGTGGAGCTGGGCCGGGCCATCGGCGCCCGGGTACGCACCCTGCTGCGCCAGACCGACGAGGCGGCTCTGGCCGCGCTGCGCGACGGCGGGCTGGACGACTGGGCCGCCGGCAACCTGATGGCCTACCTGCGCGAGCAACGGGAGGCCACCCGCTCGCTGCCCGACGACCGCACGGTAGTGGTCGAGCGGTTCCGCGACGAGCTGGGTGACTGGCGGCTGGCCGTGCACAGCGTGCTCGGTGCCCGGGTCAACGGGCCGTGGGCCCTCGCGGTGGGCCGCCGGCTGGCCGAACGGTACGGGGTGGACGCCCAGGTGATGCCCTCCGACGACGGCATCGTGGTGCGACTTCCGGACACCGCCGACGAGCCCCCCGGCGCCGACGTGGTGGTCTTCGAGCCCGACGAGATCACCCAGCTCGTGGAGGAGTCGGTCGGCACCTCCGCCCTCTTCGCCGCCCGTTTCCGGGAGTGCGCCGCCCGGTCCCTGCTGCTGCCGCGCCGCGACCCGCGCCGCCGCCAACCGCTCTGGCAGCAACGGCAACGCGCCGCGCAACTGCTCGACGTCGCCCGCGAGTACGCGGACTTCCCGGTCACCCTGGAGGCCGCCCGGGAGTGCCTCCAGGACGTCTTCGACCAGCCGGCGCTGGCCGGGCTGATGCGCGACCTGGCCACCCGCAAGGTGCGACTGGTCGAGGTGGAGACCAGCGCGCCGTCGCCGTTCGCGCGGTCGCTGCTCTTCGGCTACGTCGGCGCGTTCCTCTACGAGGGCGACGCCCCGCTGGCCGAGCGCCGCGCCGCCGCACTCGCCCTCGACTCCACGCTCCTCGGCGAGCTGCTCGGCCGGGTCGACCTGCGGGAGTTGCTGGACCCGGCGGTGCTCACCGAGACCGACCGGCAGCTGCGGTGGCTGACCGATCAGCGCCGCCCCCGCGATGCCGAGGACGTCGTCGAGCTGCTGCGGGTGCTCGGTGACCTGAGCGACGCCGAGTTGACCGAGCGGGGGGTGCCGGAGACGTGGCTCAGCGAGCTGGAGGCCACCCGCCGGGTGCTGCGGGTCCGGATCGCGGGCGAGCAGCGCTGGGTGGGCGTCGAGGACGCCGCCCGCCTGCGCGACGCCCTCGGTGTGGCGCTGCCGATGGGAGTGGCCGAGGCGTACCTCGCCCCGGTGGCCGACCCGCTCGGTGACCTGGTGGCCCGCTACGCCCGCACCCACGGGCCGTTCGCCGCGGCCAGCTGCGCGGCCCGGTTCGGGCTCGGGGTGTTCGTCGTCGAGCAGGCGCTGCGCCGGCTCGGCGCCACCGGGCGGGTGGTCTCCGGGGAGTTCACCCCGGATTCGGCCGGCGCCCAGTGGTGCGACGCCGAGGTGCTGCGGATGCTGCGCCGCCGCTCCCTCGCCGCGCTGCGTCGGGAGATCGAGCCGGTGCCGCCCCGGGCGCTGGCGACGTTCCTGCCGCGCTGGCAGCAGGTCGGCTCGTCCGCCCGAGGTGTGGAGGCGCTCGCCGCCACTGTGGAGCAGTTGCAGGGCACTGCGGTGCCGGCGTCCGCGTTGGAGCGCTTGGTGCTGCCCGCCCGTGTCGCGGACTACTCCCCCGCCCAGCTCGACGAGCTGTGCGCCAGCGGGGAGGTGCTCTGGGCGGGTTCGGGTGCGATCTCCGGGGGCGACGGCTGGGTCACCCTGGCGTACGCGGACACCGCATCGCTGGTGCTGCCGCCGCCGGACGAGGCGTTGACCCGTACCCCGCTGCACGACGCGGTGCTCGACGCGCTCGGCGACGGGCAGGCGCTGTTCTTCCGTCCGCTGGCCGACCGGGTCGGCTCGACCGACGACGCCGCCTTGACCGCGGTGATCTGGGACCTGGTCTGGGCCGGTCACCTCAGCAACGACACCCTCGCGCCGCTGCGCGCAGTGCTCGGCGCTGGCGGCGCGCACCGCTCCCGGCCGTCCGCGCCCCGCACCCGTTACCGGCGGCCCGGTCGGGTGGCGCTGCCGACCCGGGGTGGCCCGCCGACCGTCGCCGGCCGCTGGTCACGTCTCCCGGAGCGGGACCTCGACCCCACCCGGCGCGCCGCCGCGCTCGCCGACCTGCTGCTGGAGCGGCACGGGGTGGTCACCCGGGGCGCGGTGATGGCCGAGCAGGTGGTCGGCGGGTTCTCGGCGGTCTACCCGGTGCTGTCGGCACTGGAGGAGCGCGGCGCGGCCCGCCGGGGCTACTTCGTCGAAGGGCTCGGGGCGGCGCAGTTCGCCGTACCCGGTGCGGTGGACCGGCTGCGCGCGCTGGCCGAGCCGACCGACGGTGCCCGGGGTCGGGGCGCGGTGGCCACCGTGCTCGCCGCGACCGACCCGGCCAACCCGTACGGTGCGGCGCTGCCCTGGCCCGAACGGGTGGTCGACTCGGGCGACGGGGCCACCCCGGCGACCGGGCACCGGGCCGGTCGCAAGGCGGGCGCGCTGGTGGTGCAGGTCGGCGGTGACCTCGTCCTCTACGTCGAACGCGGCGGCCGGACCCTGCTCTCGTTCACCGACGACACCGACACGCTCGCCGCGGCCGGCAAGGCGCTCGCCGACGCCGTCCACTCCGGGGCGTTGGGCGCGATGTCGGTGGAGCGGGCCGACGGCGAGGCGGTGCACTCGTCGCCGCTGCGGGACGCGTTGACCGCCGCCGGCTTCCGGGCCACCCCCCGCGGCCTGCGCCTGCGCGGCTGACCCACCCTCCCTGCCCGCGCCGGCTGCTCGTCACCCCACTGGACGAAGTCACCGCCGGACGAAGTCACCGCCGGACGAAGTCACCGCTGCTGTGCAGCCTCGGTGGCGGCGCCACCCGTTCCACTCCTCAGGAGGGCCGGCCCCGATTGGGCGACATACCTGTGGGTCATAGATATGACTCACAGGTATGTCGCTCCGAAGACAGACATGCCCCGGCCGTGGACGCCAGGGACCGGTGCTCAGCCCAGGCCGTTGAGGACCTTCTCGTAGCGGGGCCGGTCGGCGGCCGGGGTCTTCGCCTCCAGGTAGTTCAGCACCACCGCGCCACGCTGGTACGACTGACCACCCCAGGTCTCCGCGATGTCGCTGGCGCTGGTCTCGTCCGGGAAGACGTAGACGGTGACGGCGTCGGTGGCCATCAGCTCCGAACAGCCCAGGCCTAGGCCATCCGGCCCACAGTCGACCGAGCGGTCCTTCGGACGCGGCACCTTCAGGCCGGCAGCCCGGAAAGCGTCGACGACCTGCTTCGCGCCGGGCGCACTGGCCGGGCGCTTGGGCAGCACCACCGGAGGCGGGCTGGCCGGCCTCCGCTGCGTCGTGCCCTGTGCGGCGGCGGAGGGCGGGGTCGCGCCGTCGGCACCGGGTGCGGCTTGGGGCGTCGGCAGGCCGGTCGGGGCCGCCTCGGACGAGACGGACGGGGTCGCGGTCGGGCTGCCGTCGTCGTCACTGCCACAACCGGCGCTGAGGGCGACGGCGACCAGCAGGATTCCGACTGCGGGGAGGTTCCGAGTTGTCACCAGGGCAGTCTGCACAACGTCCTCCGGCGGCGGGAGGGGCCGGTCGGCCACTGCGCTGTCCCGTATCCGCCAGCACGCCGCGGTTCTACTAGCCTGCGGGCATGTCCGCCGTGCCCTGGATCTCGCTGACCACCGACTACGGCCTCACCGACGGCTTCGTGGCCGCCTGCCACGGCGTCGTCGCCCGGATCGCACCGGCCGCCCGGGTGATCGACGTGACCCATCTGGTGCCGCCGGCGGATGTCCGGCGCGGCGCAGCCGTGCTGGCGCAGACCGTGCCGTACCTGCCGGTGGGAGTGCACGTGGCGGTGGTCGATCCGGGCGTGGGCACCGCCCGACGGGGTGTCGCGCTGGCCACCCCGGGCGGGTTGCTGGTCGGCCCGGACAACGGGTTGCTGCTGGACGCGGCCACCGCGCTCGGTGGGGTGACCCACGCGGTCGAGCTGACCGGGTCGCGCTGGCTGGCCTCCCGAGTGTCCGACACGTTCCACGGCCGCGACGTCTTCGCACCGGTGGCGGCCCGGTTGGCGCTCGGCGCGCCGCTGTCCGAGGCGGGCTCACCGGTCGACCCGGCCGGGCTGGTGCGACTTCCGACGCCGACGGTGACCCGGGACGCCGAGGGCTTCACCGCCGAGGTGCTGACAGTGGACCACTTCGGCAACGTCCAACTGGCCGCGCCGGCCGAGTTGCTCGATCCGCTGCCGGCCACGCTTCGGGTGGGCCCGCCGGGGCCGGTGCCGGCCCTCGTGGCGGTGCACGGGCGGACCTTCGGCGACGCCCCGGCCGGTGGCCTGGTGGCGTACGTCGATTCGGCCGGTCTGGTCGCGGTCGCGGTCAACGGCGGGCGGGCTGCGGACCTTCTCGCGGCCTCCCCGGGGGACCTCCTGCGGGTATCGGGCTGATGTTCGACTGTGGAATGCTTCTCCGGTGGGTGAGCATGTGGTTCCTGTGGGCTGTCCCTGCTGTGCATCCCGAACCGGCGGGGGGACGTGCCCCGTCTGTTTCTGGACCGACGACGGCCAGACCGACGCCGACGCCGATGCTGTCCGGGGTGGTCCCAACGGCGACCTGAGCCTCACACACGCCCGTCTCAACTACGCCGTCTACGGTGCCAGCCACCCGCGCTACCAGGACATGGTGCGCACGGCTCGCCCCGACGAGCGCCCCTGACGTTGACGGGGCGCCCGACGGGGTGAGCGTGGCTCAGCAGACCGGCACGCTGCCGCCGTACACGCTGGAGATGTATGCGTGGCTGACGTACTGGCCACTGGCCAGACGGTTCCAGCGGGTGGTGGTCCGGAAGGGGCCGGCGACCGACTGACCAGTGACGTAGCACTGGATCGGCACGTGGGCCAGGCGGGCGGCGAGGCCACGCGTCGCGTACGACGTGCTGGCCCCGGTGCGGATGTTGAGCGGCCCGTCACCGACCACGCCGCGCGTCCCGCCTCCGGTCCACAGGTAGGCGACGTCCACCCAGGCGTTGGTGGTCAGCCGCAACCCGTCCCAGAACGTGCCGTCGGCCAGGTCGATGCCGGCCGGGTTGAGCACGGTCCGCCCGAACTGGTCCCGTCCGCCGTTGTAGCCGGACTGGTACGCGGCCTGCGCCTCGGGCCGGCCCTGCGGCAGGTTCTTCCAGTTCTCCCGGACCGATGACGGGTTCCAGTAGTCGTCGCGGGTGTTCCACGGCCCGACGTCCCAGACCGGGGCGTACTCGCAGCGGGAGCCGCTGGTGGTGCAGACCCGCACTGTGTAGTCGCCGGTGTTGAGCGGGGAGAGCCCTCGCCGCGACGGCAGCGCCGCGAAGTGGTCCCGGGGTTGCACGGTACGGCCGTTGGCGGTCACCTCACCGACCAGCCCGATGCGGGTGGCGTACACCCGGTAGGTGCGGCCGGGCGTGGCGGCGGAGACGGCGGCGTTCGCGTCGGCGGTGAGCTGCACGCCCCGTACCGTCGCCGTGGCGCCGCCATTCGGGGCGGTGAGCACCACCCGGGTCTGCACCCGGGTGACCGGCCGGTCGAAGACCGCGCCGGTGGTGGCCGCCCGCCACTCCGTCCAGCCGGCGGCCCGCCAGCCGCGGACCTGCGCCTCCACTGTCGCGCGGGCCGGAACCGCGGCGTTGATCTCGGCGCGGACCCGGGTAGCCGGCCGGGCGAGGGTCCGGGGAGCGGTCAGCAGCATCCCCTCGGCGACCGCGCTGTGCGGGCTGCGGGCGCCGCGTCCGGTGGACCGGGCCTCCCGCAGGCGGAGGCCGGCGGCCGTACGCCGGACGTTGACATCGTCGCGGTCGACGACGGTGAGGTCGGCGCTCCACCGTTCGTCGCCGGGTGCGGCGGCGACGAGGGTGATCGGAGCGCCGCCGGGCGCGGCTGGCGCAGGACCCGTGGCGGGTAGGAGCGCTGCGGTGAGCAGGAGGGCGAGGGTGGCGATGAGGGCGACGGATGGGATACGACAACGCGGTCGCGTCATGGGCATTCTCCTCAGAACCCCCTGACCTTCGCATGTCAGGAGATCATGAGGAACCTGAGTACAAATAGCGACACATGCGAATCTTGCTCGAAAGAGGGAGGATGGCAGGGTGCCCGAAGGCGACACCGTCTGGAACACCGCGCGCGTGCTGCACCGCGCGCTGGCTGGCGCGCGGATCACCGGCAGTGACTTCCGGGTGCCACAGCTGGCGACCACGGACCTCACCGACTGGACCGTCCGCGAGTCGGCCAGCCGGGGCAAGCACCTGCTGCTGCGGCTCAACGCCCCGACCGGGGAGCACTGGACCCTGCACTCCCACCTGCGGATGGACGGCGCCTGGCGGGCGTACGCCCCGGGGGAACGCTGGAGCGGCCGGCCCGCGCACCTGATCCGGGTGGTGCTGCGCAGCCCCGGCGCTGTCGCGGTCGGCTACCACCTGCACGACCTGACCCTGGTGCCGACCACCGAGGAAGACCAACTGGTCGGCCACCTCGGCCCCGATCTGCTCGGCTCCGACTGGGACCCGGCCGAGGCGGTCCGTCGGCTCGCCGACCACCCGGAGCAGACGATCGGCGAGGCGCTGCTCGACCAGCGCAACCTGGCCGGCGTGGGCAACCTCTACAAGTGCGAGGTGCTGTTCCTGCGGGGCGTGTCACCGTGGACCCCGGTCGGCGGAGTGCCGGACCTGCCGGGCCTGGTGGCCCTCGCACAGCGGCTGCTCGCCGCCAACCGGGGCCGGTGGACGCAGAGCAGCACCGGCTCATTGCACCGGGGGCAGACCAGCTACGTGTACGGCCGCCGCGCCCAGCCCTGCCGCCGCTGCGGCACCGCGATCCGCAAGGAGGAGCTGGGCGAACGGGTCACCTACTGGTGCCCGGTCTGTCAGCCCGAGCGGCCGGTTTCGTCGTCATCCGGCTGACCAGGCTCTCGCCTGACGGGATCCATGGCAGAAACGGACGATTGGGTAATTCCTAACCGGCCGCCGGAGTCGCATGCTGCGGTTGAGCGCTCACCGACCGTCAGCAGAGTGCCGAGGTCCCCCACGCCGGGGTGGCGGACCTCGCGCCCCGAACCGGGGAGAGTCATGGCGATGTTCCGCAGACTCCGCTCCACCTTCTTCGAGCGGACCACCCGCGACACCGACGCCGACGGCCGGGCGGCGTCCGTGCCGGCCCCGCGTGCCACCGAGGAGGCCGTTGTCACGCCGAGCCTGGACCCGGCCGTCGTGCCCCGCTACTTCGGCCCGGTGCCGAACTTCGCCCACAGCCCCCGCCCGACGCGGGACCCCGACGGGCAGGTGGTGGCCGGGACCGGACTGCGCAAGTTCGTCGACCCACTGCCCATCCCGGGCCAGCCCGGCGGCGGCGACCTCGGCAGCCACCTGCCGGTGGCGGTGCCGGACACCATCAGCTATCCGGGCTGCGACTACTACGAGATCGGCCTACAGGAGTACGCCCAGCGGCTGCACCGGGACCTGCCGGTCACCCGGCTGCGCGGCTACCGGCAACTCAACCTGGGCACCGACCCGGCCGGACACAACACGGTGGCACCTCCGGAGCGACAGTGGCACCTCGGGCCGATGATCCACGCCCGTCGGGGTCGACCGGTCCGGGTGAAGTTCATCAACCAGCTCCCCACCGGTCGGTCCGGCGAGCTGTTCCTACCGGTCGACGACACGATCGAGGGGGCCGGCCTGGGCCCACTGGACGGACCGGCACCGTACCCGCAGAACCGGGCCGTGCTCCACCTGGCCGGGGCGCAGACCGGCTGGACCAGCGCGGGCAACCCGGGGCAGTGGATCACCCCGGCCGGGGAGATCACCCCGTACCCGACCGGGCCCGGCCTGGCCCACGTGCCGGACATGCCGGCACCCGGAGCCGGCGCCACCACGCTCTACTTCCCGAACGAGCAGAGCGGCCGGCTGCTGTGGTTCCACGACAACACCCTCGGCCTGGCCCGGCTCACCGTCTACGGCGGACAACTCGCGCTCTACCTGCTCACCGACCCGGCCGAGGACCAGCTCGTCGCCGACGCGGTGCTGCCGGCAGACCAGGTGCCGTTGGTGATCGAGGACAAGACGTTCGTTCCGGACGACACCCAACTCGCCGCCGAGGACCCGACCTGGGACCGGGAACGCTGGGGCGCCCGGGGCAGCCTCTGGCACCCGCACGTCTACCAGCCCCGGCAGAACCCGTACTCCTCCGGCGGACGCAACCCCACCGGCCGGTGGGACTACGGACCCTGGTCCCGCAACTCCACCTCGGACGACGCCCGCACCGACGGGTGGGCCCCGAACCCGCACCACGACCCGGTGGACGCGCCGGACGAACCGCCGCTGAGCCCTGGGCTGCCGCACCCGTCGGCGGTTCCCGAGGCGTACGGCGACACCCCGCTCGTCAACGGCGTCGCCTACCCGTACCTGGAGGTGCGGCCGCGCACGTACCGGTTCCGGATCCTCAACGCCTGTCTGGACCGCAGCCTCAACCTCCAGCTCTACCGTGCCTGCTCCGACGCGGCGATGTGGACGGCCGACGGGGCGCTCGCCGACCCCGACGCCGGTGAGGTGCCGATGGTGCCGGCCGCGCGGGCGGCGGACCGTCCGGCGGGGTGGCCGACCGACGGACGCGACGGCGGTGTGCCGGACCCGCGCGCCGCCGGCCCGGAGTTCATCCAGATCGGCAACGAGGCCGGCCTCCTGCCGGCGCCGGTGGTGCTGCCGAACCAACCGATCGGCTACCGCTACGACCGGCTCGACCCGACAGTGCTGAACGTCGACGGACACACAGTGCTGCTCGCCCCGGGCGAACGCGCCGACGTACTCGTCGACTTCTCCGCCGTGCCGCCGGGCAGCACGCTGATCCTGTACAACGACGCTCCGGCCCCGCTGCCCGGCTTCGACGGTCGCTACGACCAGCACACCGACGCCCCGGACCGCAGCGCCGAGGGCGGCCCACCCTCGACCGAACCGGGGTACGGCCCGAACACCCGCACCGTGCTCCAGTTCCGCGTCACCGGGACGCCCGAGTCGCCGTACGACCTGAGCCGGCTGCGCGATCGGCTGCCACTGGCGTACGCGGCCAGCCAGCGCCCGCCGATCGTCCCGCAGCCGGCGTACGACCCGGCGTTCGGCACCCGGACCTCGGCGCAGACGACGGTGCCGGTGCACGCCACCACTGTGACGTTCACGCCGACGGCCGGCACCGGCCCGGTGACAGTGCCGATCGCGGTCAAGGCCGCACAGCAGATCTTCGAGCCGGATCACGGCCGGTCGGCGGGCCGGCTCGGCGTCGGGCACCCACACGCCGGGCCGCTCAACCCGACGACGCTGCCGCTCGGTGCGACCGACCCGGTCACCGAGGTGCTCTTCGCCACCGACCCCGCCGTGCCGGTGGGCGCCCCCACCGACGGCACGCAGCTCTGGCGGATCAGCGGCAACGTCCGGCAGACCCAGCCGTTGCACGTCGCCGGCTGCGACGTGCAGGTGATCAACCGGGTTGGCTGGGACGGCACGCTGCGACTCCCGCACGGCACGGAGCTGGGCTGGAAGGGAATTGTCCGGGTCAACCCCCGGGAGGACGTCGTGGTGGCGCTACGCCCGGTCGCGCCGGCGCTGCCGTTCAAGCTGGGAGACAGCGTCCGGCTGCTCGACCCGGGTCGACCGGCCGGAGCGCGGACCGGGTCGACACCGGTCAGTCCGATCGACGGGCGACCGGCCACTGTGGTCAACCAACTGGTCAACCTGGGTTGGGAGTACCGCTGGCACAGTCAGCTCGCCGGCCACCGCGACGGCGGGATGAGCCGGCCGCTGGTGCTGCGGGTGGCGCCGAAGGCACCGACCGGGCTGACCGCCACACCGGTGTCCGGCTCCGCTACCGCGCTACCCGCGATCGTGCTGGCCTGGACCAGCAACGGCGGGCGACCACCCGCCACCAGCCACCTGCTGCAACGGGCCACCGACGCGACCTTCGGCGGCGAGGTCACCACGATCACCGTCGCGGCCGCCGCCACCCGCTACACCGACGCGACCGTCACCCCTGGGGTGACCTACCACTACCGGATCCGGGCGGAGAACGCGGTCAGCTATTCGTCCTGGTCGAACGGGGTACCCGCCTCGGTGCACCTGGCCGCGCCGAGCGGTCTGGTCGCGACGCTCCCGCCGGCCGCGCCGCTGCGCGTGGCGCTGCGTTGGACGAACCGCTCGTTCGCCACCGGCATCGACGTGCAGCGGGCCACCAACCCGACGTTCACCAGCGGCCCGGGCACCACGGCGATCGGGGTCGGCGACAACCACCTGGACGCGACAGTGGCACCGGACACCACGTACTACTACCGGGTGCGGACCACCTACCTGGGCTCCGCCTCGGCGTGGTCGACGGTCGCCACGGTGACCTCGCCGCCCGCGCCGGGAACCCCCAGCGGGGTGAGCGCCACCGCCAGCGCTCCGGGGCCGGACACCGCCACGGTGATCCTGGCCTGGGAGGCGAGCACACCCGGCGGCCCGGGGTCCGGGTTCATCGTGCAGCGGGCGCTCGACCCGGCCTTCGAGCAGGAGACGGCGACCTTCACGGTGACCGGCCGCGGCTTCACCAACACGGGGCTGGCCCGGGGTGTCACGTACCACTACCGGATCCGGTCGTTCAACGTCGTGGGCGCCTCGCCGTACACCGGGCCGGTCCTGGTGACGACACCACCGTGACCGGCCCGGGGTCCACGGGCCGTCGCCGCGCGTGCGCCGTCAGCGCGGTGTCTCGGGGCGTGCGCCGTCAGCGCGTCGGCGCGCGCAGCGGGGTGCCGACGGCCCGCAGCTCGGCAAGCGCCCCGGCGACGCCGTGCAGCAGGTCGGTCGCCTCGGTGAGCCGGTCGGCGGCCGGGTGGGCGGTCTCCGGTCGGGAGTCCTCGGCCAGATAGCCGGCGGCGGCGACCACCAGCCGTTCGTACGCCGCCACCCCGCCCTCCAGTTGGGCGGTCAGCGCGGCGTGCGCCTCGGCCAGTGGCGGCCGGGCGTCGGCCGGGGCCAGCCGCAGCGCGCGTTCGACGCTGGCCACCCGCGCGGCCAGGTCGCGCAGCGAGCGGTCGGCGGCGGCGGCCTCCAGCACCGCCGGCTCGGCCAGCCCGGTGAGCCGGGGGGCCATCCCGGCCAGGGTGAGTGCCGCCCGGTCCAGACGGGCCCACTGCTCTCCGGCGCTGGTGCCGCGCAGCGCGATCCGGGAGCGGACCCGGCGCACCTCGGCCAGCACGCCCGGGCCGACCGGCAGCCGCTCGACGGCGGCGATCAATCGGGCCCGGGACCGGGCCGCCGCCTCGGCCGGGTCGAGCGCCGGGGGCGCCGGCTGGGCGGCCAGGGCGCGCACGTCGATCCAGCGCCAGGCGGCGAGCGCCACCGCGCTGCCCGCGGCGCCGGCCCAGGCCGCGTCGGGCAGACCAAGGCCGGCGTACGGAGTCAGCACCACCGCCGCCCCGCCGAGCCCACCGGCCAGTACGCTCCACCGCCGGGCCGACCGGCGAAGCCGACCCAGCCTCCGGAAGTACCGTGTCCGCTCGTCTGCCACAGTGACCCCCTCGATCCGGTCGTTCAGCCGGCGGCGGTCGGGTCGCCGGTGCCCCGCTCGCGAGCCATGCTGGCGCGCAGCTCGTCCAGCCGGGCGGCGGCCGTCGGGTCGTTGGCCGGGCCGGTCTTCTCGGCCTGCGGCACGGCCGGTCGTTCGGCCGCGCCGCCGAGCTGCTCCCCCGCCATGCTGGACCGGATCTGCTCGAGCCGGGCGGAGCCGGCCGAGTCGATCGTGGCCTTCTGAATTTCCAACATACGGCCCTCGACGGAGTTGCCGGCCAGTTCGGCGCGACCCATCGCGTTGGCGTACCGCCGCTCGATGCGGTCGCGCACCTCGTCCAGCGACGGAGTGTTGGTGGGCGCGGTCAGCGACGACATCGACTCCAGCGAGCGGGCCACCGTCTCCTGCATCTTGGCCTGCTCCAGCTGGCTGAGCAGCTTGGTGCGCTCGGCGAGCTTCTGCTGGAGGATCATCGAGTTGTTCTCGACCGCTCGGCGGGCCTGGGCGGCGGCGCCCAGCGCCTGGTCGTGCAGGGTCTTCAGGTCCTCGGTGGCCTGCTCGGCGGAGACGAGCTGGCTGGCCAGCGTCTGCGCGGACTGCTCGAACCGCACCGCCTCGGCCTCGTCGCCCTTGGCCCGGGCCTGGTCGGAGAGCACCAGGGCCTGCCGGGCGTTGCCCTGCAACCGCTCGACCTCGGTCATCTGTCGAGACAGCTTCATCTCCAGCTGACGCTGGTTGCCGATCACTGCGGCAGCCTGCTGAACCAGCGCCTGGTGCTGCCGCTGGGCATCCTCGATGGCCTGCTGGATCTGCACCTTGGGATCCGCATGTTCGTCGATCTTCGCACCGAAGAGCGCCATCAGGTAGTTCCAACCCTTGACGAACGGGTTCGCCATCTCCGCGGTATCCCCTCAGTAGCGTCGCTCCACCACGGCCGGGCCGGCTGGACCGTCCGACCGTGACCGGCCGGTCTCCATCGTCCCAGCCGAACGCCAATGAGGCATCCGTACCGGGCGGTCGACAGCACCGGCGGCTCCTGCGAGCAACCCTACGCGGCCGGGGCCAGCCCGCCCATGGTCAACTGGATCGGCGGCTCAGGCCGCGCAGACCACGTCCCGGTCGCGCTCGGTCGGGCGGACCCGGGTGCTGCGCAGGGTGGCCTTGAGCGGCGAGTCCTGGCGGACCGAGACAGCGACCTTGCCGTCGGAGGTGACCTGACGGACACCCCGGTTGGTGCTCTTGGCTGCGGCGTCGGCCGGCTCGTCCTGCATCGAGACGAGCACCCCGGGCATCTGCTCGGCGAGCGCCACGGTGTCGCTCACCTCACGCAGCAGCTCGGAGAGGCGGGCGCCGAGGGCGTCACAGATCGCGGCGAGCAGCTCGCTCGACGGTTCCTTGTGCCCGCGCTCAATCTCGGAGAGGTAGCCGAGGCTGACGTTGGCGGCGGTGGAGACCTCACGCAGCGTGCGCTGCTGGCCCTGCCGGCGCGCTCGCAGTGCGTCACCGATCACCCGGCGTAGCAGGATCATCGCACCTCCCCCTGAGGGATTCCTCGCGCCCGCCGCCGGGCGGCCGGTCGCGGCGGACCGCGCCGACCCCGAACGTCGGAGCCTTCCCGCAACCGTACCCGTTGCGGGCCCGGGCGACATCCCGCCCCGCCCGTCGGTTCGTCGGGACGGGCTCACCGGGGCGCGCCGCCGCCCGTGTTGCGTCGGCTCGGGTGGCTTCGACCGCTTCGGCCCTGGCTTCACGAGGTTGCGGCGGCGAGCCGCTCGGAGAGCAACCGCAGCGCCTCGACCACCGCCTCCGCTCGGACATGGTCCCGTCCGCTGCCCAGGTCGAGCTGGCGGACCTCGCCACCATTCGGGCCGGCGACCGCTACATAGACCAGGCCCACGGGTTTCCCGTCCTGCGGCTCCGGGCCGGCGACCCCCGTGGTGGCCAGCCCCCAGTCCGCGCCGCACCGCTGCCGGCCACCCTCGGCGAGCGCCGCCGCCACCTCCGGGTCCACCGGCCCTCGCTCGGACAGCAGGTCATCCGGTACGCCAGCCAGGGTCGCCTTCAGCTCGGTGGCGTAGACCACGAGACCACCCCGGTAGACCCCGCTGACCCCGGCGATGTTCACGATCGAAGCGGCGAGCGACCCGCCGGTGAGCGATTCGACAGTGGCCAGGGTTTCGTGCCGCTCGGCGAGCCGGTGCACGACCCCTGCCGCCGCACTGCCTACCTCGGCACCGTCCACCTCAGCGCCATTCACCCCGGCACCACTCGCCCCAGGACCACTCACCCCGGCACCGCCCGCCCCGCCACCGTTCACCGACACCCCAACCTCCGTCGCACAAACCAGTCCTTCCCCACCCACCAGTCCCCCACCCACCAATCCCCAACCCAACTACCCCCAACTCCGACCCGATCGCGTCCGACCCGGTCGCGGCGATCATGGAGTTGGCGTCACCACGCCGTCCCGACTGGCGACAACTCCATGATCAACAGAGGCGGGCCCGGGGGGCGGTGGGGGTGGGGTCAGCGGGGGCGGCGGAGGCGGAGGGCTTGGGCTATGTAGTCGAAGCCGGTGGCGACAGTGACCAGGACGGCGGCGGCCATGATCCAGGGGCCGACGGCGGCGAGCGCGACCGGCATCGGCCAGAGGTACCAGGCGATGGCGAGGATCTGGAGCGCGGTCTTGACCTTGCCGCCTCGGCTGGCGGCGATGACGCCGTGCCGGATCACCCAGAACCGCAGCCCGGTGATGCCCAGCTCGCGGACGAGGATCAGCGCGGTCACCCACCAGGGCAGTTGGTCGTACCAGGAGAGCAGCACCAGCGCCGCGCCGGTGAGCGCCTTGTCGGCGATCGGGTCGGCCACCTTGCCCACCGAGGTGACCAGCCCGAAGCGGCGGGCGATCCAGCCGTCCACCAGGTCGGTCGCCGAGGCCACCGCGAAGATGAGGCAGGCCGCCATCCGCCAACCGGAGTGGGTCATCCCGGACATGATCACCGAGGCGGCGAAGACCGGCACCAGCACCAACCGAAGGGCGGTCAACGCGTTGGCCGCGTTGACGACGGGCACCACGGCCACCACCCGGCCCGGCGTCGACTCCGTGGCCCCGGTCACCGCCGCACTCCGCTCGGGCCGCCGTGGCGTTCCCGGCACCGCACCACCTGGGTCCCCCGCTCCGCTCGGGCCCGCCGTCACCGTGCCGCGCCGGGCGCCGCCGAGATCATCTCATCCGGCACAGCGAGCAGGTCCACCCCTTCGGTGCCGGTCACCGTTGCGCGCACCAGATCGCCCGGGCGCAGCGCGGCCAGGTCGACCCCGCCCTCGGCCGGGGCGACCAGGGTGGTGGAACCGTCCACCTCCGGCGCCTGGTGGGCCGCCCGGCCCTCCACGACGCCGTCCTCGATCGAGTCGACCAGCACCTCGACGGTCGAGCCGAGCCGGTCTTCGGCCCGCTGCGAGCAGAGCTCGTCGGCGAGGGCGCTGAGCCGGTCGTAGCGCCGCTTGATCGTCGCGGCGGAGACCTTGCCGGGCAGGCCGGCGGCCTCGGTGCCGTCCTCGTCGCTGTAGTCGAACATGCCGATCGCGTCGAGCCGAGCCTCGGTCAGGAACCGGACCAGCTCGTCGACGTCGGCGCGGGTCTCGCCGGGGAAACCGACGATGAAGTTGCTCCGGGCGCCCGCGTCCGGGGCCAGGGCGCGGGCACTCGCCAGCAGCTCCAGGAACCGGTCGGTGGAGCCGAAACGCCGCATCCGGCGCAGCACCGGCTCGCTGGAGTGCTGGAACGACAGGTCGAAGTACGGTGCCACGCCCGGGGTGGTGGCGATCGCCTCGACCAGCCCGGGCCGGGTCTCGGCCGGCTGAAGGTAGCTGGCCCGCACCCGGACGATGCCGGTCACCGCGGCGAGCTGCGGCAGCAGCTTCTCCAGGGCGCGCGGGTCACCCAGGTCCTTGCCGTACGAGGTGGAGTTCTCGCTGACCAGCACCAGCTCCCGTACGCCGGTCTTGGCCAGCCACTCCGCCTCGGCGAGCAGCTCGTCCGGGGTACGCGAGACGAAGGCCCCCCGGAAGGCCGGGATGGCACAGAACGCGCAGCGGCGGTCACAGCCGCTGGCCAGCTTCAGCGAGGCCACCGGACCGGTGTCGAGCCGTCGGCGCAGCACCTGGCGCAGGTGCGCCGGGGTGTGCTCGTCGGTGTCGACGACGGTACGGGTCACCGTGCCGTGGCCGGGCAGCGACACACCGCTGTCGCGGCGCTGCACCGGGGTCAGCGGCAGCAGCTCGCGCCGGTCCCGTGGGGTGTGCGCGGTGATCTGCTCGCCGGCGACGACGGCGTTCAGCCGGGCGGCGATGTCGGGGTAGTCGTCGAAGCTCAGCACCGCCTGGGCCTCGGGCAGGCTGTCGGCCAACTCCCGGCCGTAACGCTCGGCCATGCAGCCTGCGGCGACCACCTTGGCGCCCGTTCCGGCGGCGGCGAGCAGGGTCTGGATCGAGTCCTGCTTGGCCTTCTCCACGAAACCGCAGGTGTTGACGACCACCACGTCGGCGCCCTCGCCGTCGGTGGTCACCTGCCAGCCGTCGGCGTGCAGGCGCGCGGCCAGCTCCTCCGAGTCGACCTCGTTGCGGGCACAGCCCAGGGTCAGCAGGGCGACACGACGGCCCTCGGCGTGGTCAGCGGGAGAAGGAGAGGTGGCAGACACCATCCGAGGGTACCGGGCCGGCCGGGTAAGCCCACGCACGCGGGCTGCGGAGACGGTCGACACCATTCGGTCAGCCCCCGTAACGTCAGCCGGTCAGCGCGCCGCGGCCGCCACCCGGGTCAGCGCGTCGAGCAGGAACACCTCGGTGCCGGCCAGGCCGGTGGAGCAGAAGACGGAGATCTGGTCCGCGGTGGTCCGGCCGGGGACCGCGCCAGCCAGGATGCCGCCCAGGTCGCGCAACCGCCCGGCGTACGGGGGTGTGGCCGCGAGCATCGGCGGCTGGTAGTCCGCCGCCTGAGCCGGTGAATCGGTGACCAGCAGGTCGGCGGTGTCCAGCAGGTCGGTGCCGAACTCGCTGCGGTCGCGCTGCTTGAAACCGACCGCGTTGACGTGCGTGCCGGGGCTGATGTCGGCGGCGCAGAGCACCGGGGTCGGGCTGGTGGTCGCCAGCACCACCAGGTCCCGCCCGGCGACGGCCGAGCCCGGGTCGGCCACCGCACGGGCCGGCACGCCCAGTTCGGCGCGGACCCGGGCGGCGAAGGCCTCCCGGCGAGCGGCGGAGCGGCTGTGCACCACCACCTCGCGCAACGGGCGGACCGCGGCGGCGGCCCAGACCTGGGTCCACGCCTGCCGGCCGGAGCCGATCACCCCGAGGGTGGCGGCGTCGGGACGCGCCAGCGCGTCGACCGCGAGGCCCCCCAACCCTCCGGTACGACGGGAGCCCAACTCCTCGCCGACCGCGACCGCCCGGATCGCCCCGGTCCGGGCGTCGTGCAGCACCACCAACTGCTCGCCCTGTGGGTGACCGAAGGTGTCGTACGAGCGGAAGCCGTACCACTCGCCGACCAGGTGCCCGGCGGTGAGCACCATCCGTCCGCCGCTCAGCGGTGCGGCGGCCCGGGGCGGCGCGATCAGGCGTCCCTCGTACGCGGCCAGGAGGGCGGCGCGCATGGCGTCGACCGTGGTGGCGGCGTCCAGCGCGGCGGCGACCTCGGGGTCGGCGTAGAGCATGGTCATGGTGGCGATACTGCAAGTTGAAGTCAGGTGGAGGTCAACGGACCGTGGTGGTGGTCACCGCCCCGCCACCGGGGTCGGTGCTAGCGTCGGCACCGGTGGCCGGATGTTCGCGGCCGCTCCGGACGAGTGGTGGGCGTACCCGGTCAGGCCAAGACGCCCCGCGTGACGTGCAGACTCGACTCGTCCCGGCGCGGCAGCCCGGGCGCTTTCCGGTGAGGTGAACGATGGCCTGGCTCGTACTGGTGATCTCGGGACTGTTGGAGACGGCCTGGGCGATCGCCCTGGACCGCAGCGCCGGTTTCAGCCGGCTGATCCCGTCCGTGGTGTTCGTGGTGACCCTGCTGCTGAGCATGGCCGGGCTGTCGTACGCGCTGCGGGACATCCCCGTCGGCACCGGCTACGCGGTCTGGGTCGGCATCGGCGCGGTCGGCACCGCGCTGGTCGGGATGCTGGCGCTGGGCGAGTCGGCGAGCCTGCCCCGGATCCTCTGTCTCCTGCTGGTGGTCGCCGGCGTGATCGGTCTCAAGATCTTCCACTGAGGTGTCCCATCGGCAGGCGTGGCCGGCGCCCACAGTGGGTAGTGATCGATCCGTCACGACAGGCTCTCAACAGGAGGAAGACATGGCCGACATGCCGAGCACCGTTCGTCCCCGCAGCAACGCCGCCCGCATCATCACCATCGTGGGTTTCGTCTTCGCGGTCCTGGCCCTGCTGCTCAACCCGATCATCTTCGGCGTGCTCGGCGTCATCGCTGGCGTCGTCGGCGCGGTGCTCGGTGACAAGCCGCTGGGTTGGTACGCCGCCGCGGCCAGTGTCGTCGCCGCGATCCTCGGTCTGGTGGTCTTCGCCGCGCTGATCAACAACTGACCGCTCCCCCACGTCACGGGCCCGCCGGATTCCGGCGGGCCCGTCGTGCGTCCTGAGTCGGCGGCGGGTCAGTCCCCGTCGCCGCGCAGGCCGGCCAGGACCTCGTCCAGCTCGTCCGGCTTGACCAGCACGTCGCGCGCCTTCGACCCCTCGGACGGCCCGACCACCCCCCGGGTCTCCATCAGGTCCATCAGGCGGCCCGCCTTGGCGAAACCGACCCGCAGCTTGCGTTGCAGCATCGAGGTCGAGCCGAACTGCGAGGTGACCACCAGCTCCACCGCCTGCACCAGCAGGTCCAGGTCGTCGCCGATGTCCTCGTCGATCTTCTTCTTGTTCTCCTGCGCCGGGGCCAGCACGTCCTTGCGGAACTCCGGCTCACGCTGGTCCTTGCAGAACTTCACCACATCGGCGATCTCGCGCTCGGTGACCCAGGCGCCCTGGATCCGGACCGGCTTGGAGGCGCCCATCGGCAGGAAGAGCCCGTCACCGCGGCCGAGCAGCTTCTCCGCGCCCGGTTGGTCGAGGATGACCCGGGAGTCCGCGAGGGAGGAGGTGGCGAACGCCAGCCGGGACGGCACGTTCGCCTTGATCAGACCGGTCACCACGTCGACCGACGGACGCTGGGTGGCCAGCACCAGGTGGATGCCGGCGGCCCGGGCCAGCTGGGTGATCCGGACGACCGAGTCCTCCACGTCGCGCGGCGCGACCATCATCAGGTCGGCAAGCTCGTCCACGATCACCAACAGGTACGGGTACGGACGCATCTCGCGTTCGCTGCCCGGCGGAGCCGTGATCTCGCCGTTGCGGACCTTGCGGTTGAAGTCGTCGATGTGCCGGACCCCGTTGGCGGCGAGGTCGTCGTAGCGCATGTCCATCTCGCGGACCACCCAGTCCAGCGAGTCCGCCGCCTTCTTCGCGTTGGTCACGATCGGGGTGACCAGGTGGGGAATGCCCTCGTAGCCGGTCATCTCGACCCGCTTCGGGTCGATCAGCAGCAGCCGCACCTCGTCCGGGGTGGCCCGGGTGAGGATGGACACCAGCAGGGTGTTGAGACAGCTCGACTTGCCCGCGCCGGTGGCGCCGGCGATCAGGATGTGCGGCATCTTGGCGAGGTTGGCCACCACGTAGCCGCCCTCGATGTCCTTGCCGAGCGCCACGACCATCGGGTGGTGATCGCTGGTCGCCGCGCGCGAGCGCAGCACGTCGCCGAGGGCGACGTTCTCCGGGTCGGTGTTCGGAATCTCCACGCCGACGGCGCTCTTGCCCGGGATCGGACTCAGGATCCGCACGTCCGGTGACTTCACCGCGTACGCGATGTTGCGGGACAGCTGGGTGATCCGCTCGACCTTGACGCCGTGCCCCAGCTCCACCTCATAGCGGGTGACAGTCGGGCCACGGGTGAAGCCGGTGACCGCGGCGTCCACATCGAACTGGTCGAACACGCCGGTCAGCGCGGCGATCACCTCGTCGTTGGCCTTGCTGCGGGTCTTCGCGGCGGCCCCGGCGCTGAGCATGTTGGCCGGCGGCAGGGTGTAGTCCCCGGACAGCCCGGTCAACGCGAGCTGCTCGGCCCGGGTCGGGGCGGGCGAGTGCTCCGGCGGCTCGACCGGCGGTTTGCGGCTCGCCGGCACCTTGCCCGGAGACTTGCGCGGCAGCACCATGGTTTCCTGGAGGTCCGCGCCGTCCAGGTCCTCGAAGTCGTCCGGGTCCAGTGGTGCGGGCATCCGCTTCGCCGGTCGCTTGCGCGCCGGCTTGGCGGCCACCTCGTCTGCCTCCTCATCCGTCTCCGGCGCGCCGACCAGCCCACCGGCGAGCAGACCCAGCCGCTCCGGGATCTTGTTGATCGGCGTCGCGGTCACCACGAGCAGGCCGAAGAGCAGCAGCAGGATGAGCAGCGGCACCGCCACCCAGGCGGTGACCGCCCGCTCCAGCAGCCCACCGACGCCCGCGCCGACCAGACCGCCGGCGAAGTCACGCTCCAGCGGGTCGGCCGGGTCCTGACCGATCTGGAGCAGCGCGGCGGTCGACACCAGCAGCGAGCCCCAGCCGATCAACCCACGGCCCCGGTGCTCCGGATCGGCGGGCTGACGCATCAGCCGCCACGCCCCGATCATCAGCAGCACAGGTACGACCACCGAGATCGCGCCCAGGAACAGCCGGATCGTGTCGGCCAGTCGCGCGCCCACCGGCCCCGCTCCGGACAGCCAGAGCGCCACGGCGCTGAGCAGGGCGAGCCCGAACATGAGCAGCCCGGCACCGTCCCGCCGGTGCTCCGGGTCGAGGTCGCGGGCCGAGGCGGCCTGCCGGCCGGCGGCGCGCACCGCCCAGCCCATCCCGTGCGCCAGCCCCATCCACAGTGCACCGACCGCACGGCCGACGTAGACCGCCGGGCCGGGCCGGGGCGGCGTGGTGCGACGTCGGACCGGGGCCCGGGTGGTCTTCTTCGCCGGTTGACGGGCACGACTGTTGGTGCCACCGCGCGGCGACGCGCCGCGTCGCCGGCTCGCCTGAGAGGTACGGCCCGCCATAGAGTCACGGTAACGGTGGGGCCGGGCAGATCCCCGCTTTTCCGGGTCGTGTCCGCGCGTCGTAACACGAACCCCACCGCCGGTCGTGATATCCGCCTCAGAAGGGATGCCCCATGGCGTCGCCGGAAATCGAAGGCGATCCGGATGATCCGCTGGCCGGGCACCCTGGCGCACTGCGTCCCCTGACCGGCGAACTGGTCGCCGCGGTGCTCGCTGCCCGCGGCCGGTCCGTCGGTCCGACCCCGGACGGCGAGCTGGTGGGCAACTTCGACGACAACCTGATCTGGTTCCTCCGCGTCGGCGGGGACGGGGAACTGCTCCAGATCCGCACCATGGTCGATCCGACCTTCGGCATCGAGCGGGTGCCCGACCTGTACGCGTTCTGCAACTCCTGGAACCACGACCGGCTCTGGCCGAAGGCGTTCGTCCACGTCGCCGACGACGGTCGGGCCCGGGTGTACGGCGAGGTGATCACCGACCTGGAACGCGGCGTGACCCCACACCAGCTCGACCAACTGCTCGACTGTGGCATCTCCACCGGCTGCCAGCTGGCCGTGGCGGTCCGTCGACTACCCGGCGCGGTGCCGTCGTGACCGGCCGGGACGAGTTCACCGGCAGCCGCACCGGCACGCCACCCACCGGCTCCGGTGACCGCCTCGCGCGGGGCCGCGTACCGGCGCTGGAGGCCGCGCTCGCCGAGGCCCGGGACCTCCCCGACGGCCCGGCCCGGCAGGTGGCCCTGGAGCGGCTCGCCGAGCGCGCCGACGCGGCCGGCGACGTCCGGTCCGGGATGGACGCGCGGTTCGCGTTGATCGAGGCGTATCTGCTGCACGGGGAGCGGTGGCGCCTGGTCGAGCCGGTCCGGCGCTGCCGGGCCGCCGCCGACCACCGACCCGACCTGCTCACCGAAACGGAGACCGGGCTGCTGCTGCGCTACCAGCGGTACGCGGTGGAGGCGCTGCTCGGCACCCCCCGGGTCGGGCTGGACCAGACCCGGTCCCTGCTGCACGACCTGGCCCACCGCGTCGGCGCGGATGGTCCCGACACACCGACCGTCGCGGAGCTGCACTGCCGGATCGCCGATCATCTGGGCGACGAGCCCACCGCCCGGCACTGGTACGAGCGATGGTCCGGAAAACGGCCGGGCCCCGCCGGCGGCTGCCCGGGCTGCGCCTCGGCCCGGCGTGCCGAGCTGCTGGCCGGCTGGGGCGAGTGGCATGCCGCAGTCAGCGAGCTCGGGGAGACCGACGGCGACCCGCAGTCCTGCACCGACCAGCCCGAGCGGGACCTGGTCGCCTGTCTGCTGCCGGCACTGCGCTCCGGCGAGCCGGAGCGGGCCGCGACGGCGCACGTGCGGGCGTACCGCCGGCACCGACGGGAGCGCGCGGCGTTCCCGCACCTCGCCGCGCACCTGCGGTTCTGCGCGCTGGGCGGGCACCTGGAGCGCGGGCTGGCCATCCTGGCTGAGCAGCTGCCCCGGTTGGACCGGCCGACCGACGATCTCGCCGCCATGGAGTTCGCCGCCGCCGGGGCACTGGTCTGCGGGCTGGCCGTGGAGGCAGGGCTGGGCGGGCGGACGATGCCCCGGCCGGCGTACGGCGAGCGGACGGCCACCGAGTTGGACGTGGGCACGCTCGGGGCGCTGTTGCTCGGGGTGGCCAACGAGTTGGCCGGCAGCTTCGACGCGCGCAACGGCACGGGGCACCACTCCGGCCGGATGGCCGCCTGGCTGTCCGAGCGCCCGCTCGCGGCGCCGGTTCCGCTGCCCACCGACGACGAACCTGACGAGCCCGACGAGCCCGACGCCGACCGGGCCGACGCCCAGGCCGAGCCCGATCCCGAGCTGGGCGACAGCGAGTTGTCGGCGCTCTCCCTCGGCATGATCACCGGGATCCTGGACGGGCGCGGCGACCGGTATCTGGTGGACGAGGGCGAGACCGTGGTCGGCCACTGGGAGGGGGCGGTGATCCAGTTCCGGCGGGCCGGTGAGCGCGGCGAGGTGCTGCACGCCCGCGCCATGGCCAACCGCCGGCTGCCGGCGGCGCGCCGCGCCGAGGCGTACGCCTTCTGCAACGCCTGGAACCACGACCGGCTGCTGCCCAAGGCGTACGCACACGACCTCGGCGACGAGTTGGTGCTGGCCGGCGACGTGGCCACCGACCTGGCGCACGGGGTCGCCCCGGCGCAGCTACGGGTCCTCATGGACGCCGCCATCGCCACCGGCATCGCGTACGCCGAGGCCGTCGCCGCGCTGCCCTGATTCGCCAGGGGCGCCAAAGGTTGCAGTTGCCGCGCGACTGCACGACATCCGACAGCTCGCAACCGGGAGAACGGCACCGGGGTGATATCGCCGTCAGCCCACCGCAACCTCTCGGGAGTCGTCATGAACCGCCCTCTCCGGTCCGGCATCGTCGGTGCCGCCGTGCTCGCCCTGTCCGCCCTCGCCACCCCGACCGTTGCCGGTGCCGCCCCTGCAAAGCCGACCGTCTCGCCGAGCACGACGGCCGGGAACGCCGCGCCGACGATCCTGGCCCGGGCCGACATCGTCTTCCTCGGCGGCGACCCGTGGCACCCGTCGGGTCCGCTGGAGGTCAAAGTCGTCAACGAGGGTGGGGCAGCCGCGAAGGGCTTCTTCGTGCTCCGCCTGCCACAGGACGCCGGCCTGACCGCTGGCGGCGACTGCCGGGCCGGCGACGGTGCGCCGAGGACCTGGGTCTGCGGCGGCGCGGAACTGCCCGCCGGGGGCGATCGGACGTACCGCCTGACCGTGACCTCATCGGCTGCGCAGCCGGTCTTCGGCGTGACCGGGTGGGGTTCCGTTGCCGGTCAGGACGCCACTGGCCGCGCCGACCGACCCACCGAATTCCGGATCAACTGGCCGGACCGCACGACGCTGCGGCTACGGGCCACCGCCGGTCCGGTCGTCGACGGTGCCGCGACGATGCGGGTCCGGGTCACGAACACCGGCACGTTCGACATCGGCGGGTACTCGTTGAACGTCGCCACCCCGGACGGGGTGCGGGTCACCGCACCGGGGTGCTCCGACAGCGGCCGGATGAACGGTGTGGGCTGCGAGATCCTGCGCGAGCGCCGCCTCGCGGGCGGTGCCACCGACAGCTTCGACGTACGGGTGGCGGCCACCGGCGGCACGAAGAGCGTCCGGCTCTGGCTCGCGCCCACCAACCGGTACACCAACGCGGACACCTCGGTGACGCTCCGCCTGACCGGCGGCGGAGCCGGAGGCGGCGCGGCCACCACCGCGCCACCGGCCGACCCGACCACGCCAGCGACCACGGCAGCGACCACGGCACCGGCCACGCCCGCCCCGAAGGCAACGGAACTGCCGCGCACCGGCACGACCACCATCGTGTACGGCCTGATCGGCGTGTCGCTGCTGACCCTCGGCGGCGGACTGCTGCTCCTGCGACGCCGGCTCCAGCGCGGCTGACCCGCAACGGTGAGCCCAATCGTGAAACGGCGATGCCCGCCCGCACCTCGTGTGCGGACGGGCATCGTGACGCGTGCGGTCAGACCTCGACGACGGTGGGCACGATCATCGGCCGACGACGGTACTTGTCGTTGACCCACCGCCCCACGGTCCGCCGGACGATCTGCTGAAGCTGGTGCGGGTCGGTGATGCCGTCCGCCGCGGCCCGGTTGAGCGCCTCGGTGACCAGCGGCACCACCGGGTTGAACGCCTCCGGGTCCTCGGAGAAGCCCTTCGCGGAGAGCGTCGGGCCGGCGACCACCTTGCCGGTGACCGAGTCGACGACCACGGTGGTGGCGATGAAACCGCCGTCACCGAGGATCCGCCGTTCGGTGAGCAGCGACTCGCTGACGTCACCGACGGCGAGGCCGTCCACGTAGACGTACCGGCTCTTCACGTGCCCGACCACGCTGGCGCGGCCCTCGACCAGGTCGACCACGTCGCCGTCCTCGCAGAGCACCACCCGGTCGGCGGCGACCCCGGATTCGATGCCGAGCCGGGCGTGGGCGCGCAGGTGACGCCACTCGCCGTGCACGGGCATCAGGTTGCTGGGCCGGACCACGTTGAGCAGGTAGAGCAGCTCCCCGGCGGGGGCGTGCCCGGAGACGTGCACCTTGGCCACGTCCTTGTGCACGACCACCGCGCCGGCCCGCGCGAGCCGGTTGATCACCCGGTAGACCGAGGTCTCGTTGCCGGGCACCAGTGAGGAGGCCAGCACGACCGTGTCACCGGGGGCGATGGTGATGTGCCGGTGGTCGCCGCTGGCCATCCGGCCCAGCGCGCTCATCGGCTCACCCTGGGAACCGGTGGACATCAGCACGATTTCATCCGGCGGCAGCGTGGTCGCCTCGTCGATGCTGATGACCAGGCCGGCCGGGATGTTGAGCAGGCCGAGGTCCCGGGCGATGCCCATGTTGCGGACCATGGACCGGCCGATCAGCGCGACCTTGCGGCCGTGCTCGGCGGCGGAGTCGAAGACCTGCTGCACGCGGTGCACGTGCGAGGCGAACGAGGCCACGATGATCCGACCCTTGGCCTTCGCGAAGATCGAGTCGAGCACCGGGCCGATCTCCCGCTCCGGGGTGACGAAACCGGGGATCTCCGCGTTGGTGGAGTCGGACAGCAGCAGGTCGACGCCTTCGGCGCCGAGCCGGGCGAAACCGGCCAGGTCGGTGATCCGGCCGTCCAGCGGCAACTGGTCCATCTTGAAGTCGCCGGTGTGCAGCACCAGGCCGGCGGGGGTACGGATGGCCACCGCGAGGGCGTCCGGGATCGAGTGGTTGACCGCGAAGAACTCACACTCGAACGGGCCGAGCCGCTCACGGCCGCCCTCCCGCACGGTCAGCGTGTACGGCTGGATCCGCCGCTCGGCCAACTTCGCCTCGACCAGGGCGAGGGTGAACTGTGAGCCGACCAGCGGGATGTCGGGCTTGTGGGCGAGCAGGTACGGCACCGCGCCGATGTGGTCCTCGTGACCGTGCGTCAGCACGATCGCCTGGACGTCGGCCAGCCGGTCCAGGATCGGACCGAAGTCGGGCAGGATCAAATCCACACCCGGCTGCTCGACGTCGGGGAACAACACCCCGCAGTCGACGATCAGCAACTTGCCGTCGTACTCGAAGACGGTCATGTTCCGACCGATGGCGCCGAGCCCGCCGAGCGGGATGATCCGCAGGCCGCCTTCCGGCAGCGGCGGGGGTAGCTCCGCCTCGATGTGCGCCTCGGTCACGCGTCCACCTCATTCTGCGACGCCGTTACTCGACGTCCATCGTGTCGTTCGTTCATTCGGGCAGCTCCAGGCCCGCTGCCGCGAAGTCTGCGCGCAGCTGGGCGATCTCGTCGTCGGTGGCGTCCACGAGCGGGGGTCGCACCGGGCCGGCCGGCAGGCCCAGCGACGCCAGGCCCGCCTTCACCAGGATGGTGCCCTGGGTGCGGAAGATGCCGGTGAACAGCGGCAGCAGCCGCCGGTGCAGGGCCAGCGCGGTCGGCATGTCCCCCGCGTCGTACGCCTCGATCATCTGTGCGGTCAGCGCCCCGGTGAAGTGCGTCGAGGTGCCGACCACGCCCACGCATCCGACGGCCAGCGCCGGCAGGGTGAGGGCGTCCTCGCCGCTGTAGAAGGCGAGGCTGGTCCGGCTGGTGACCCAGCTGGTGGCGGTCAGGTCGCCCTTGGCGTCCTTGACCGCGACGATCCGGCCGTGTTCGGCGAGCCGGACCAACGTCTCGGTGTCGATCGGCACGCCGGAGCGGTGCGGAATGTCGTACAGCATCACCGGCAGCCCGGTGGCGTCGGCCACCGCGGTGAAGTGTCGCAGCAACCCGCTCTGCGGCGGCTTGTTGTAGTACGGGGTGACCACGAGCAGGCCGTGCGCACCCGCCTTCTCGGCGGCGGCGGCCAGCTCGATGGTGTGCCGGGTGTCGTTGGTGCCGACGCCCGCGACCACCTTGGCGCGGTCACCGACGGCCTCCACCACGGCCCGGATCAGGTGTTCCTTCTCCGCGTCGGTGGTGGTCGGCGACTCGCCGGTGGTGCCGTTGACCACCAGCGCGTCGTTGCCCTGCTCGTCGACCAGGTGGCTCGCCAGCCGGGCGGCGCCGTCGAGATCGAGGGAACCGTCGGGGGTGAGCGGGGTCACCATGGCTGTGAGCAGCCGGCCGAAGGGGCGGGACGCCGGTCGGGCCGCGGCGTCGAGGTGGTCGTGCGTCATACCCTCCAACCTAGCGGACGACCAGCCGAGGCCCGCCGGGGAAGGGCTCAGGACGCCTCGTGCGGGCTGGCCGCCACTTCGGTGCCGTCCGGCAGCGTGGTGATCACGAAGTCGGCGAACACGTTCGGGGCGACCCCCTGGAGCTGGCGCAGGCACTCCACGGCCAGCTCACGGATCTCCACGTCGGCGTGCTCGGTGGCCCGCATCGCGATGAAGTGCCGCCAGGCCCGGTAGTTGCCGGAGACCACGATCCGGGTCTCGGTGGCGTTGGGCAGCACCGCGCGGGCCGCCTGCCGGGCCTGCTTGCGGCGCAGCGTCGGGTTGGGCTCGTCGGAGAAGCGCTGCTCGAGGCCTTCCAGCAACTCGGTGTACGCCCGAACGCTCGCCTCGGCGGCCTCCACGAACTTCTTGTGCAGCTCCGGGTCGTCGGCGATGACGGCCGGCTCGACCATGGCCGCATCCCGCTCCGGGACGTAGCGCTGCGACAGCTGGGAGTACGAGAAGTGCCGGTGCCGGATCAGCTCGTGGGTGAAGGAGCGGGACACCCCGGTGAAGTAGAAGGTGACCGACCCGTGCTCCAGCACGCTCAGGTGGCCCACTTCGAGGATGTGCGCCAGGTAGCCGGCGTTGGTGGCGGTCGCCGGGTTCGGCTTCTTCCACGACTGGTAGCAGGCCCGACCGGCGAACTCGGCCAGCGCCTGACCGCCCTCCGCGTCGGTCGACCACGGCACGTCGTCCGGGGCCGCGAATTGGGTCCACGCGATCAACTTGACCTGGGGCTGCACCATGTCCGGCATTCCTGGGACTTTAGTGGTGGGGTGCCGCCCGACCCAACTCAGGCGCGCCCCGTGCAATGTCGATCACTCAGACAGTCCGCGGACCCGCCGACGCCCAACGGCGTTGGCCGGGCTCCGGGTCCCGGTCCGGGCGTTGACCGGGGACCGGGTCCGGGATCCGGGCGTTGACCGGGGACCGGGCATCGTCATCGAGGCCGGGGCGGACAGTTCATTGGCGTCCTTTGGAGCTGAATCGTTGGCGACATCAGCCCCAGCGGATGGGCCACCCGAGCCGACGACCAAGGCCCGAGCGCCGCTCAGGCGTCCAAGCGACCCGAACGAGCCGAGCGGCCAGAGCGGCCCAAGCCCGAATGGCTAAAGCGACCCGAGCAGCCCAAGCGACCCAAGCGACCCGAGCGACCCGAGCGGCCCAAGCCCGAATGGCTCAAGCGACCCGAGCAGCCCAAGCGACCCGAGCGGCCCGAGCGGCCCGAGGCCGAGCGGCCTGAGCGGCTCGGCGGCAGCTTCCGCTCCCAAGATCGCGCAACATCATTGATGTAGTGGCATCCGTCGCGCCCGACCCCACTACATCCAGGATCGAGCGTGATCTTGGGGCGAAATCCGCCGTCCGCCGTCCGCCGCGGACGCGGGTTGCGGCTGCTCGCTGGATGATCGACTCGGGTTCATGAAAGTCGGGGTATCCGGGTCGGGTGAATGGCCCGGTTTCCTGCATGCCGAGTCGATCATGGGTGGTGAGCGCCGGAGGGGCCCCTGATGTCGCAAACGAATCAGCTCCAAAGGACGCCAAAACAGCGCACGTCGGCCGAGCCTCGCATCCGCGCATCGGCTGTGGCGCGTGCCCGGCGCGACGGCGCGTCGGGCGGCGGCGCGTCGGGCGGCGGCGCGGTCAGACAACGGCGCGGTCAGACAACCGCGCTGTCAGACAACGGCGCGTCGGACGGGGGCGCGGTCAGGCGGGGGCGCGGCCAGGCGGGGGCGCGGCCAGGCGGGGGCGCGGTCAGACGTAGAGCGAGGTGAACGGCGCCCAGGGCAGGTTGCGTAGCACCGAGAAGGCCAGCCACGCGGCCAGGAAACCGCCGATGACCTTCGAGCTGATCCGCAGCTCGGGCAGTCGCCAACCGAACGCCTGGTTCCCCGCCCAGGCCACGAAGAGGTACGCGAGGAACGGCAGCGCGAAGACGAACAGGAAGTGGTGCCGGGCGGCGGCCGGCAGGTCCCCGTGCAGCACGTACCAGAGCGCTCGGGTGCCACCGCAGCCCGGGCAGTCCAGCCCGGTGGTCAACTTGAGCAGACAGGTGGGCGCGGCGTCCGGGTCGGCGTAGGTCGGGTTGCTGAGCAGCGCGTAGCTCATGCCGACGGCGACGCAGCCGACCGCGGCCAGCGGCACCGCCCAGCGCGGGGAACGTTCGTAGAGGCGCAGCACGAACCGGGTGAGCCGGTCCGGCTCAGGCGCCTGGTAGCCACCGGGCGGGGTCGTCGGCCAACCCTCGGGACCCGAGCCGCCGGGACCGAAGCCGGAGGGTGCGAAGTCGGCAGGACCGACGCCGCCGGGACCCGCGCCGCCGGGACCGAAACCGTCCGGACCCGAGCCGCCGGGACCGAAACCGCCCGGACCCGTGTCACCGGAATTGAAGCCACCGGGAGCCGTGCCACTGTCGGCCGGCGCCGTGTGGACCGCGCCTGGGGCGGGGTGCGGCTGGTCGACCGGTCCGGGAGCGCTCGTCACGCGCTCACGGTACACCGGACACGCCGGCCAACGCGGCGGTGAGCGGACCGGCCAGATCGCCGGCCGCTGGCGGGGCCACCGCGTCCAGGCCGAGCCAGCCGGCGAGGCGGTACAGCTCGGCGGCGAGTGCGACGGCGGTCTCCCCCGGGTCAGCGCCGGGTTCGAGCCAGGCGGCCGGCACCAGCAGCACCCCGGCCTTCCGATCGGCCTTCAGATCGACCCGGGCGGTGAACCGGTCGCCCTGCAGGAACGGCAACACGTAGTACCCGTACACCCGCTGTGGCGCCGGGACGTAGATCTCGATCCGGTAGCTGAAGTCGAACAGTCGCTCGGTGCGGGCACGTTCCCAGATCAGCGGATCGAAGGGGCTGACCAGTGTGTTGCCCCGCACCCAGCGGGGCAGCCGGGCGGACGTGTGCAGCCAGGCCGGCTGTCGCCAGCCCGCCACGGTGACCGGCACCAGCTCACCGGCCTCGGCCAGCTCTGCGACGGCCTGCCGGGCGCCGGCCAGCGGCAACCGGAAGTAGTCGCGCAGCTCCGGCTCGGCGGCCACCCCGAGGGACCGCGCGGCGAGGGCAACCAGCGTCCGGTACGCCTCGGCGTCGGTCGGGGTGGGCGAGGCCAGCACAGCCGGGGGCAGCACCCGCTCGGGCAGGTCGTAGCGGCGGGCGAAGGAGGTGCTGCGCTCGGCGGCAGCCACCTCCCCAGCCCAGAACAGGAACTCCAACGCCCGCTTTACCGCCGACCAGTTCCAACCCCAGTTGCCGGTCTCCCGTGGCGCGTCGTGCTCGATCTCGGCAGCGGTCAGCGGCCCCCGGGCGGCCACCTCGTCCCGGACCCAGGCGACCAGTTCCGGCTGCTCCTGGGCGATCCGCCGCATGCCGCCCCACGATTCGCTGTGCGCCCGGGCCATCCGCCAGCGCAGCATCGGGTGCAGCTCCACCGGGACCAGCGACGCCTCATGGCCCCAGTATTCGAACAGCTCGCGGGGACGCCGGTAGGCGGCCTCGTCGAGCAACGTGGTCGGGTAGGGCCCGAGCCGGCTGTAGAGCGGCAGGTAGTGCGCGCGTTGCAGCACGTTGACCGAGTCCATCTGGATCAGCCCGACCCGGCCCAACACGCGACGCAGGTGCCGGCGGGTGGGCACGCCCGTCGGCGCCGGGTCGGCGAAGCCCTGGGCGGCGAGCGCCACGCGGCGGGCCTGGGCGAGCGAGAGTGATTCCGGTGCGGTCATCGTCGGCGACCTTAATTCATCGGTACGACGCCGGTGCGGGAAGCTGGACGTGACGACCAACGGGGCATAGAACGGTGCAATGCTGACCATCCGTCGGGAGGAACCGGACGACGCCGAGGCGGTCGCCCGGGTACACGTGCACGGCTGGCAGGCGGGCTACGCCGGCTTCATGCCGGACGAGGTGCTCGGGCGGCTCAACGTGGTGGCCTGGGCGCAGCGTCGTCGCGACGTCGGCACCGCCGATCCGGAACACCCGTTCACCACAGTGCTCGGCGAGGTGGACGGGTTGGTCGTGGGTTTCACCACCTTCGGGCCGTACCGCCGCAACCAGGACCGGGACGACCTGGACCCGACGGTCGGCGAGGTGGTGGCGCTCTACGTGGAGCCGGCCCACTGGGGTGACGGGACCGCCTCGGCGCTGCTGGACGCCGCCCGCAGCGGGCTCACCGAGCGGGGCTGGGCCGGGTACCGGGCGTGGGTGCTGGCGGACAACCTGCGGGCCCGGCGGTTCTGCGAGCGCGCCGGCCTGTCACCGGACGGTGAGCGGTCGACCTACCAGGTGCCGCTGGCCGGTGGGGGCCCGCCGGTCGGGCTGGTCGAGCTGCGGTACGCCGGACGCCTCGACCACTGACCCGTTCGGGGTCAACCACCGGCGGATCGGCAGGAAGGCCAGCAGCGCCAGACTGACCCACACGTAGGCGTTGCTGCCCAGGAAACCGTCGACGCCGCTGAAGTCCTTCTCCCAGAGCCAGACGGTCCGGCTGATCAGCAGCGCGTACCCGATGGTCGCGGCGACCAGCAGGACCTGCCGTCGGCGGCCGGCCGGCGCGGCCATCGCGTTGTCGACCAGCAGGATCAACGCGGGCAGCAGCCAGACCAGGTGGTGCACCCAGGTGACCGGGCTGACCAGGCACATCACCGCGCCGGTCAGCGCCAGGCCGGTCGCCTCGTCGCCGGCCGCGACGGCGGCCCGGGAGCGCCAGGCCCAGAGCGCCAGGGTGCCCAGCACCAGCAGCAGCCACAGCAGGGTGCTCGGGTGCTCCGGGTCGAGTCGGGCGACCACCCCGCGCAGCGACTGGTTGGAGACGAAGGCCAGCTCGCCCACCCGCCCGGTGTTCCACAGGGCCTCGGTCCAGAACTCCCGGGACGCGTCCGGGAAGAGCGCGGCAGCCAGCAGCGAAACCCCGGCGGCCGTGCCACTGGCGGTGAGCGCCGCCCGCCACCGCCCGGTCACCAGCAGGTAGACGATGAACACGCCAGGGGTCAGTTTGATCGCGGTGGCGAGGCCGATGCCCACCCCGGCCCACCGGTTGCCGGCGGGCAGCAGCCGCATCAGGTCCACCGCCACCAGGAAGAGCAGCAGTGTGTTGACCTGGCCGAAGTTGACCGTCTCCCGCATCGGTTCGAACGCGGCGGCCAGGCAGAGCGCCACGGCGAGGGCGAACCACCGGGTCCAACCGGCGCGGCGGGCGATCGGGTCGACCAGCCACCAGATCAGCACCGTTGTGGTGGCCACGCTGGCGAGCACGCTCACCACGATCGCGGCCGTCCACGGCAGGTACGCCATCGGCAGCATGACCAGCGCGGCGAACGGCGGATAGGTGAAGCCGTACTGGGTGCCCGGCTTGAGGTAGTCGTAGATCTCCCCGCCGTCGTGCACCCACCAGGTCAACGCGCCGTAGTAGACCTTCAGGTCGAAGAACCCGTGCCGGACGGCGGCGACGGCGAGGAACCCGGTGACCGCCGCGGCGAGCACCACCACCCCGACGACCTGCGCGGTCGTCCTGTTGGCACCCTGCGCCACCGTCGTCTCCCTCGCCCTGCGTAGGCTTCCGTCCCATGGCTCTCGGGTACGTCCGCCCGGCGCGTCCCGAGGACGCCGGCGAGATCGCACGCATCCAGCTCGCGACCTGGCGGGTCGCGTACCGCCGGATCCTGCCTCGGCATGTGCTCGACAACCTGGACGAGGCGTTCCTCGCCCGGCGGTGGAGCGCCGCGGTGCTGGAGCCGCCCTCGGGCGCGCACCGGGTGCTGGTCGCCGTCGAACAGGCCGAGCAATCGTATCTGGTGGGGTTCGCCGCCTCCGGCCCGGCCGACGGCGAGGCGTTGGCCCCGGGTGAGCCGGCCGACGCTCTCGGCCCGGATGTGGCGGCGGTGACCGACCTGCTGGTGGAGCCGCGGTGGGGCCGGCGGGGGCACGGCAGCCGGCTGCTCGCGGCCGCCGTCGACCTGTGGCGCGAGGACGGGATGAGCCGGGCGGTGGCCTGGGCGTTCGACGGGGACGAGGCGACCCGCAAGTTCCTGACCAGCACCGGGTGGGAGCCCGACGGCGCGGCCCGGGCGCTGGACGTCGACGACATGCTGGTGCCCCAGGTGCGCCTGCACGTGGGCGTGCCGGCCGAGAAGGTACCGGCCGAGTGAACCGGTTGGCGGCCCCGGTAGGGCCGCCACACCGGGCCGGTCAGCCCTTGTCCGAGCCGTCGTTGGCGTCGCGGACGAAGTACCGCTGGAACACCACGAAGATGATCGCTACCGGGATGGTGGCCAGCAGCGCGGCGCCGAGCTTGAGCGGGTACTGGGTGCCCTTGCCGAGCGAGCCGCTGACCAGGTCGGCCAACCCACGCGGCAGGGTGAACAGGTCCGGGTCCTGTACCGACACCAGGCTGTGCGGGAACTCGTTCCAGGAGCCCTGGAACGACAGAATGGTGAGGGTGATCAGCGCCGGTTTCGCCATCGGCAGCACCACCGACCAGAAGGTACGGAAGATGCTCGCCCCGTCTATCCGGGCGGCCTCCTCGACGCTCACCGGGATCGATTCGAAGAACTGCTTCATGATGAACACGCCCGCCGCGTCGGCCAGCAGCGGCACCACCAGCCCGGCGTAGCTGTTGTAGAGGCCGAGCTGGTTGAGCACCAGGAACTTCGGGATCAGCAGCACCACCCCGGGCACCGCCATCACCGCGATGACGGCGGCGAACAGCCCGCCGCGGCCCCGGAACCGCAGCCTGGCCAGCGCGTACCCGGCGAGCGAGTCGAAGAAGACCCGGCCGATGGTGACCAGCACCGTCACCAGCAGCGAGTTGCCCAGCCACAGCGGAAAGTTGGTGCCGGCGAAGATCCGTTCGAAGCCGGCCAGCGTGAGCGGGTCCGGAAACGGTGACAGCGGGTTCGCCGCCGCGTCGGGCTCAGTCTTGAGCGCGTTGCCGATCTGGATGACGAACGGGTAGAGGAACACCAGCCCGAAGAAGACCAGCGTGGCGTACCCCAGGAAGCGGGTGGCCAGGGTGCGGGCAGCGCGCTGCTGACGCCGCGCGGGCGCCGCTGCCGGGCGGTCGGTGAGCACGGCCATCTCAGGACCTTTCCGGTACGCGCCGACGCCAAAGGCCGCGGCGCGGCCGGTCGGTGTCCCGCTCGGCCAGCGCCCGGCGCTGGATCAGTGTGAGCACGATGATGATCAGAAACAGGACGAAGGAGATCGCCGCGCCGGAGCCGTAGTCAAAGTCCCGGAAGGCGGTCCGGTACGACAGGTACGCCGGGGTGAGCGTGGTCTTGGCCGGGTCGCCCTGGCTCATCACGTACACCTGGTCGAAGACCTGCCAGGAGCCGATCATGCCGAGGGTGAGCACCAGGAAGGTGGTGGGTCTGATCATCGGCAGGGTGACGTACCGGAAGCGCTGCCACCGGGACGCGCCGTCGAGGGTGCTCGCCTCGTCCAGCGTGACCGGCACGTTCTGCAGCCCGGCCAGGAACATCAGCATGAAGGTGCCGGAGGTGGTCCAGACGACCAACGTGATGATCGAGATCATCGCCACGCTCGGGCCGGCCAGCCAGTCCCACCAGGTCAGCCCAAACGGGCCGCCGTCGGCCAGTGCCGCCGGTGGCGAGTCGACGCCGACCACGCCGAACAGCAGGTGCAGAACGCCCCGGGAGTCGGCGAACCACTCCGGGCCGTCGATACCGAGGAAACCGAGCAGCGCGTTCACCGCGCCGGAGTTGGCGAAGAGGAACAGGAACACCACGCTGATCGCGACCGAGCTGGTCACCGAGGGGAAGTAGAAGGCGCTGCGGAAGAAGCTCTTGCCCTTGAGCATCCGGTTGTTGACGACCAACGCCAGTCCGAGCGCCAGCACTGTCTGCGCCGGAACCACGATCGCCACGTAGTAGATGTTGTTGCGGAGGCTGGTCATGAAGTCGCGGCGGGCCAGCCCGTCCTCGGTGAACAACTGGGTGTAGTTGTGCGCGCCGACGAAC
This sequence comes from Micromonospora saelicesensis, assembly GCF_900091575.1. Classification (GTDB taxonomy): domain Bacteria; phylum Actinomycetota; class Actinomycetes; order Mycobacteriales; family Micromonosporaceae; genus Micromonospora; species Micromonospora saelicesensis. The sequence continues at coordinate 117,036 of NZ_FMCR01000003.1, read as the reverse complement.
GGGACGTCGCCGGTGAACGGGCTGCCCTGGCCGTTCCAGTCGGTCAGGCTGACCCAGAGCGCCATCAGGATGGGCAGTAGCAGGAACAGCCCCAGAATGACGATCACCGGCGCGACGAAGAGCCAGCCGGCGAGGTTCTCGTTGCTCCGGATGCCGCCCCTGCTTCGGCGAGGGCCGGCCCCGCCCGCGGTCGCCGCGGCGGTCAGTGTCTCGGTTGCCATCTTCCCTCCCTTCTTCTCTCCGGCCGACGTGCGGCGGGGGCCCCGGTGTTCGCCGAGGCCCCCGCCATCACCTCAGCTGCCGCCGAGCGCCGCCTTGGCGTTCTTGTCGAAGTTCTGCAGCACGGTCTTCGGGTCGCCGTTGGCCAGCCCCTGCAGACCTGTGTCGAGGTCCTTGAGGACGCTGTCCATCTTCGGGGCGTTCACCGGGCCCTGGGCGTACGCGGCGCCGTCGATGAACACCTTGTCCGCCGGGAAGGCGGCGGTGTACTGGTCACGGGCCGACTGGCGGGACGGCATGACACCGAACGCCTTCGCGAAGGTCATCTGCTGCTCGCCGCTGGTCATCGCCTCGACGAACTTGATCGCCTGATCCTTGTACTTGCTCTTCGCGGCCACGCCCCAGCACTGGGTGAAGGAGAGGGTGCCCTGCCCCTTGGGACCGGCCGGCAGCGCCACGACCTTGTACTTCACGTTCGGGAAGTCGTTCTGCAGAGCACCCTTGATCCAGTTGCCCTCAATGGTCATCACGGCCTTGCCCTTGCCGAACGCCTCACCGGACCAGCCGGCGTCGAGCTGCTTCGGGTACTTGGCCAGGCCGGTGCTGAGCATGGTCTTGACGTACTGGAGAGCGGCGAGGTTCTCCGGGGTGTCGGCCGTGGGCTGCTTGCCGTCCTTGCTCACCAGCCAGCCGCCGTTCTGCACCATGAAGGCACCGATCCGGTCCCGGGTGTCACCGAGGGCCAGCGGAACCTGCCCCTTGGCCTTGATCTTCTGGGCGACGGCGGTGAGCTGCTCCCAGGTCGTCGGCACGTCGGCGTCGGTCAGCCCGGCCCTGGTCCACAGGTCGGTGTTGATCTGCAGGGCCAGGGTCGAGAAGTCCTTGGGCGCGCAGTAGACCTTGCCGTCGTACGTGAAGGCGCTGCGCAGGCTCTCGTAGAAGTCGCCCGAGTTGCTGATTTTGTCGCCGTACGGCTCGAGAGCACCGACGCTGGCGTAGTTGGCGAACTGGGCCGCGTCCACGTAGAAGACGTCCGGCGGGGTGCCGCCGGCGAGGGCCTGACCGAGCTGCTGGGTGAGGTCCTGTGCCGGGGTGACCGTCGCGGTGTTGCCCGAACTGCTGGCCCACTTCGCGGCGGCGTCCTGCACGGCCTTGGTCTCGGCCTCGCCGGACGAGCCGATCAGGATCTGCAGGCTGGCCGGGCCGCTGGACTGGGCGGTGTCGCCGGAGGAGTCGTCGAAGCCGCTGCCGCAGGCGGCGGAGCCAAGGAGGGCGACGGCGGCGAGGCCGGCCACCGCTGCCCGGGTGATTGTTCGGGGTGCCATGGTTTCTCCTGGTGGGGGGTGGGACTACGCGGTGTGCCGCAGTGCCAACGAGGGCTGGAGCAGCACGGGGGTGGGGGTCTCATGGTCGCCGTCGAGGACCCCGGTGAGCAGGTCCACGCAGCGGGCGGCGGCCTCGCCGAGCGGTTGGCTGACGCTGGTCAGCCCGACCGCGGCAGCCACCGGCGTGTCGTCGAAGCCGATCACCGACACGGGCGGGTCGACGCCGCGAATCGCCTGGAGGGCGCCGAGGGCGAGTGAGTCGCTGGCGCAGACCACGGCGCTCGGTGCCACGGTGTCGAGCAGGTCGTGCATCAGGCGTTCGCCCTCGGCGATGCCGTCCTCGGTCTCCCGGTGCAGCCCGGTCGGGTCGACGCCGGCCGCACGCAGCGCGTCGCGCCAGCCGGCTCGCCGGTCGTCGCCGACGCCGGAGCCGACCGGCCAGCCGATGAAGGCGATCCGCCGGTGGCCGGCGTCGAGCAGACGCCGGGTGGCCTGGGCGGTGCCGGCGGCGCCGTCCACGTCCACCCAGGGGTGCGCGTCGAGCGCGTCCCATGGGCGACCGAAGGTCACGAACGGCACGTCCCGGTCGGCGAGCCATTCGGTACGCGGGTCGCCGTACTTGGTGCCCACCAGCACGAACGCGTCCAACTCGTAGGTGCCGAGCAGGTCGCCGTAGGTGGCGATCTCCCGGTCGTCGTCGGTGGCGGTGTAGAGCAGCACCCGGTAGCCGGCGGCGTCGGCGGTCTCGGTGAGGCCGTGCAGGAAACGGTCGAGCACGGAGCCGTTGATGCCGTCGCGGGTCGGGTCGATCCGGGCGGCGATGAGGCGGGACCGGCCGGTGCGCATCTGTCGGGCGGCCTGGTTGGCCCGGTAGCCGAGCGCGTTGATCGCGTCCTCGACCCGCTGACGGGTCTCCTGCCGCACGATGTGCGGGCTGTTGAGCACGTTGGACACCGTCTGCCGGCTGACTCGGGCGTGCCGGGCCACCGTCGCGATGGTCACCTTTTCGGCCACTTAATCCCTCTCGCCATCTTGAACGATCCAATTTGGATAAGGCAGGATTGGATCGTTCAAGTTTCTGGAATGTTTCGCACTTTGCACCGCCAGCGGCGCGTTGTCAAGATGGCCGCCGCGCACCCCGAGGATCTGGAGCCACACCGTGATCGAACGCCAGCTGCAACCCCTCCTGCACGAGTTGGTCGGGGTGGTCTTCGCCCCGACCAGCGCGTTGGGGGACGCGACCGGGCAGATCCGCCCGACCGGCGTCCAGGGCGTCTTCCACGCCGATGCCCGGGTGCTCTCCCGCGCCGAGCTGCGGGTCGACGAGCGGGAACTCGAAGGGCTGGCCCGCGGCGACAACGGCCCGCACGGCGCACACTTCGTGAGCCTGGCCCGCTGGCTCGGTGACCCCACCCCCGACCCCACCGTCCGCGTCGACCGGCTCCGGCGGGCGACCCGCAACGGCCTCACCGAGGAGCTGCGGATCGCCTCCACCGCCACGATCGGCGTACGGGCCACCGTCTCCGTCGACCTCGGCTGCGACCTGGCACCCATCGAGGTCGTCAAGTCCGGTGGCGCCACCGACGCGCTGACGGCCAGGACCGGTCAGCCCGGCACGCTCACCTGGTCGGGCGCCGGGATCACCGTCACCGTCACCGCGCCGGGCGCCGACCTGCTGGTCGACGGCGAGCGGGCCACCGCACCCCGGCTGGTCTGGCCGGTCGACCTGCCCCCCGGCGGGGAGACAGTGCTGCGCTGGCAGGTGACCGTCGACGACCCGCGCGCCGTCGTCGTCGGCCCGGCCGACGAGCCCGAGTGGTCCCGACCCGAGGTGACCGCCGACGACCGACGGCTGATCCGGCTGCTCGACCGCAGCCTGGACGACCTGCGCGGCCTCCGACTGGCCGAGACCGGCGCACCCGGCGACGTGTTCCTCGGCGCCGGGGTGCCCTGGTTCCTCACCCTGTTCGGCCGGGACAGCCTTTGGGCCGCCCGGATGATGCTGCCGCTCGGCACCGACCTGGCCGCCGGCACCCTGCGCGTGCTCGCCCGTCGGCAGGGCACCCGCGTCGACCCGACGACCGGCGAGGCCCCGGGCAAGATCCTGCACGAGCTGCGCCGCCACGCGTTCGCCCTGCCCGACAACGGCCTACGCCTCCCGCCGGCGTACTACGGCACCGTCGACGCCACAATGCTCTGGGTCAACCTGCTGCACGACGCGTGGCGTTGGGGGATGCCCGCCGAGCAGGTCGAGCCCCTGCTGCCGCACCTGGAGTCGGCGCTGCGCTGGCTCGGCGAGCACGCCGACCCGGACGGTGACGGCCTGGTCGAGTACGTCGACACCACCGGGCACGGGCTGTCCAACCAGGGCTGGAAGGACTCCGGTGACGCCGTCCGCTTCCACGACGGGTCCCTGGCCACCGCGCCGATCGTGCTGGCCGAGGTGCAGGGGTACGCGCACGAGGCCGCCGTGAACGGCGCGGCCCTGCTGGACGCCTTCGGCCGCCCGAGCTCCGACCGCTGGCGCGACTACGCCGCCGCGCTGGTCGGCCGGTTCCGCAAGAGCTTCTGGGTGGACGGTCGCCACGGACCGCAACCCGCGCTGGCCCTCGACCGTGACAAGCGCCCGGTCGACTCGCTGACCAGCAACATCGGCCACCTGCTCGGCACCGGTCTGCTCGACCGCGACGAGGAGGCCCAGGTCGCGCACCTGCTCACCACCGACACGATGGCCGCCGGGTTCGGGCTACGCACCATGTCCAGCGACGACGCCGGGTTCAGCCCGTTGTCGTACCACTGTGGCTCGATCTGGACCCACGACACCGCGATCGTGCTCGCTGGGCTGGCCCGCGCCGGGCACCGCGAGGCCGCGCTCGGTCTGGCCGACGGGCTGCTCAGCGCGGCCGAGGCGTTCGACTACCGGATGCCGGAGCTGTACGGCGGCGACGACCGGGCACTGGTGAGCCGTCCGGTGCCGTACCCGGCCTCGTGCCGACCGCAGGCGTGGGCCGCGGCGGGCGCGGTGCTGCTGCTCCAGGCCGCCACGGGGCTCTACCCGGACGTGCCGGGCGGCACGGTCCGACTCGCACCGCTGGCGGGAGCGGAGTTCGGTGCCGTAGCGGTCGACGGCCTCCGCGTGGCCGACACCCCCGTGCACGTCACTGTCGACAGCACCGGCGAAGCCACCGTCACCGGTCTCCCCACCCGCCTGACCCCAACCCCGTCCCTCCCCACCCAACGCCGCCCCACAACCCCGTCCCTCCCCCGCTAGGCCGGCCCGAACGCCCGGCGATCTTGCAGTTTCGGTGGTCCAGATGCGGAATATGCACCGTATGCCCCGACGGAAAGTGCAAGATCGCGGGGCTCAGGGGGTTCGTTCCGCGATCAGCTCGTCGTCGTCCATCGCACCCGTGGGGTGGAAGCCCAGGGAGGTGTAGAGGGCTGCGGCTGGGGTGTTGTCGGGGTGGTACGACAGGCGGACCGGGGGGTTGCCGGCCCGGGCCGCCAGCCAGGGGGCCAGCGTCTGCACTGTGGCCCGGCCGACGCCCTGGCCCTGCTCGGCGGCGTCGACCAGCATCCCGCCGATCCAGTGCGAGCCGTCGTCGTCCACGCCCCACATGACGTGGCCGACGACGGCCTCGTCGGCGTACACAGCGAGCGAGCTCCACACCTCGGAGCGCATGCTGAGCAGCAGGTAACGCGCGCCCAGCGCGGCCACGAACCGGCGCTGGTCGTCGCGCGGGGCGACGTCGGCCACCGCCCGCCAGTTGTCGTCGTCGACCGGCCGCAGCGTCACTCGCCGCCCGGCCCGGTCCAGGTGTCCCGCATCGATCATCGGGGCAGCCTAGGGTCGGCCGGACCCGTGCCGCGACCAGGTTTCGCCCCGGACCGACGGGGGCCGGTCAGTCGAGCAGGGCGTCCAGGCCGACGGTGAGGCCGGGGCGGTTGCGCACCGCGCGAACGGCCAGCAGAACACCCGGCATGAACGACACCCGGTCGTACGAGTCGTGCCGGATGGTCAGCGTCTCGCCGGTGCCGCCGAACAGCACCTCCTGGTGGGCGACCAGGCCGGTGGCGCGCACCGCGTGGACGCGTACCCCGTCGATGTCGGCGCCGCGCGCACCCGGCACCTCGTCCTTGGTGGCGTCCGGGACCGGGCCGAGGCCGGCCTCGGCGCGGGCCCGGGCGATCTGCCGGGCGGTGTGGGTGGCGGTGCCACTCGGGGCGTCCAGCTTGCGCGGGTGGTGCTGCTCGATGATCTCGACGGACTCGAAGTGTCGGGCGGCCCGCGCGGCGAACTGCATCATCAGCACCGCGCCGATACCGAAGTTCGGGGCGATGACCACGCCCACCTCGGGCTTGTCGGCCAGCCAGCCGCGCACCTGCTCCAGCCGCTGCTCGGTGAAGCCGGTCGTGCCGACCACCGCGCTGATGCCCTGCTCGATGGACCACTGGAGGTTGTCCATGACGACGTCCGGCGTGGTGAAGTCGACGACCACCTCGGCGTTGGAGACGGCGGAGCGGCTGTCGCCCTGGTCGACCGCCGCGGTCAGGGCGAGATCGTCGGCGGCGTCGACCGCCTTGCAGACCTCGATGCCCATCCGGCCGCGCGCACCAAACACGCCGACCCGCAGCTGCTGGGCCGGGGTCTTTCCCTGCTCGTCAGTCACGGGGCACAACCTATCCCAATCGGGACGGGCCCTTCCGGCCGGATCCGCTGTGCTCCACCGGCCGGGGCGCCCGACCGGGGTGCCTCGACCGGGCCGGGCGGCAGACCTCAGACCGCGAAGTCGCCGGCGCCGAACGGGCCCACCACGGCCAGCGACATCGGCCTGCTGAGCAGCTCGGCGGCGAGGACGTTCACGTCCTCCACGGTGACCTCGTCGACCCGGCGGAGCAGTTCGTCGACCGGCATCAGGTCGCCGTAGAGCAGCTCACCCTTGGCCAGCCGGCTCATCCGCGAACCGGTGTCCTCCAGGCCGAGCACGAACGAGCCCTTGCTCATCCCCTTGCCCCGGGCCACCTCGGCCTCGGTCAACCCGTCGGCGGCCACCCGTGCCAGCTCGGCGCGGGTCAGGGCCAGCACCTCGTCCACCTTGCCCGGCGCACAGCCGGCGTAGACGGCGAACAGGCCGGTGTCGGCGTACTGGCTGGCGTAGGAGTAGACCGAGTACGCGAGGCCGCGCTGCTCGCGGATCTCCTGGAACAGCCGGCTGGACATGCCGCCGCCGAGCACGTTGTTGAGCACCCCGAGGGCGAACCGTCGATCGTCGAGCCGGTCGATGCCGGGGCAGCCGAGGATGACGTGTGCCTGCTCGGTCTCCTTCGGCTCCACCACTGTGGTCACCGGCTTGGTGCGTACCGCCGGGGTCGCCGCGCGGTGCGGTGCCGGGCTGGCCGGGTCGCTGTCCAGCGGGGTGCCGCGCACGGCCTGACGGACCAGCTTGACCACAGCCGCGTGGTCGAGGTTGCCGGCGGCGGCGATGACGATCTGCGGCGCGGTGTAGCGACCCCGGTAGAAGCTCTGGATCTGCCGCCGGGTCATCGGGGTGACGGTCTCGGCGGTGCCGGAGATCAGCCGGCCCAGCGGGTGATCGCCGTAGACGGCCTGGACGAAGAGGTCGTGCACCTCGTCACCCGGCTCGTCGTCGTGCATGGCGATCTCCTCCAGGATCACGCCACGCTCGGTCTCGACGTCGGCCGGCTCCAACAGCGAGTCCGCGACCAGGTCGCACATCACGTCGATCGCCAGCGGCAGGTCCTCGTCCAGCACGCGGGCGTAGTAGCAGGTGTATTCCTTCGTGGTGAAGGCGTTCGTCTCGCCACCCACCGCCTCGATCTGCGAGGAGATCTCCAGTGCGGTGCGCTTGTGCGTGCCCTTGAAGAGCAGGTGCTCGAGGAAGTGCGCGGCACCGGCCTGCGGGCCGGTCTCGTCACGCGAGCCGACCGCCACCCAGATGCCGAACGAGACGCTGCGCATCGCCGGAATCGCCTCGGTGAGGACGCGCAGACCGCTGGGCAGCACGGTACGACGTACCGTGCCGCCCAGCGGGTCGTCGCTGAGCGTCCGGGTCACCGCGCGGGCGGTGCCGCCGGAGCGGCCCGCCCCGGTGTCCCGAGACGGGGCCACCCCCCGTCGATCCGGTGGAAACGGCGCGCTGATGGCCCGACTCACGACTTGCTCCCGGTTCGACGAGGGGTGGGTGATGCGTTGTACGACGGTCAGCTGTGCCGGGTCCGACGGCGCGGACGCTCGCCGCCCTCGCCACCCTCGCCGCCGCCGCCGTTGCCGCCCTCGCCGCCGCGCTCCGGGCCACGCCCGCCACGGTCGCCGCCACGCTCACGGTCGCCGCGGTCACGCGGAGCCCGGTCGCCCCGGTCCCGACCAGCCGGCCGGTCGCCAGCAGCGGCCTCACCGGCGGCCGGAGCCTCGGTGCCCTCCGGGCGGACCTTGTCGAGGTAGATCTTGCCGCGGGCGTCGATGTCCGCGATCTCGACCTCGACCCGGTCACCGACGTTGAGGAAGTCCTCAACACGCTCGACCCGCTTGCCGTCGCCCACCTTGGAGATGTGCAGCAGGCCGTCACGGCCCGGCAGGAGCGAGATGAACGCGCCGAACGCGGCGGTCTTGACCACCGTGCCGAGGAACCGCTCGCCCTGCTTCGGCAGCGTCGGGTTGGCGATGCCGTTGATCCGGTCGACGGCCGCCTGGGCCGACGGGCCGTTGGTGGCGCCGACGTAGATCGTGCCGTCGTCCTCGATGGAGATCTCGGCGCCGGTCTCGTCCTGGATCGCGTTGATGGTCTGCCCCTTCGGGCCGATCACCATGCCGATCTTGTCCACCGGGATCTTGACGGTGGTGACCCGCGGCGCGTAGTCGGACATCTCGGCCGGAGCCTCGATCGCCGCCTTCATGACCCCGAGGATGACCTGCCGGGCCTCGTTCGCCTGCTGCAACGCGGCGGCCAGCACGTCCGACGGGATGCCGTTGAGCTTGGTGTCGAGCTGGAGCGCGGTGACGAACTCCGGCGTACCGGCGACCTTGAAGTCCATGTCACCGAACGCGTCCTCGGCACCGAGGATGTCGGTCAGCGTCACGTACTGGGTCTTGCCGTCCACCTCGTCGGAGATGAGCCCCATCGCGATGCCGGCGACCGGCGCCTTCAGCGGGACACCCGCGGAGAGCAGACCCAGCGTCGAGGCGCAGACCGAACCCATCGAGGTGGAGCCGTTGGAGCCGAGCGCCTCCGACACCTGCCGGATGGCGTACGGGAACTCCTCGCGCGACGGCAGCACCGGGATCAGCGCGCGCTCGGCGAGGGCGCCGTGGCCGATCTCGCGACGCTTCGGCGAGCCGACCCGGCCGGTCTCACCGGTCGAGTACGGCGGGAAGTTGTAGTTGTGCATGTAGCGCTTGCGGTTCTCGGGGGACAGCGTGTCCACCATCTGCTCCATGCGGAGCATGTTCAGCGTGGTGACACCCAGGATCTGGGTCTCGCCCCGCTCGAACAGCGCCGAACCGTGCACCCGGGGCAGCACGCCGACCTCGGCGGTCAGCGCCCGGATGTCGCGCGGGCCACGCCCGTCCATGCGGACCTGCTCGCGCAGCACGCGGTTGCGCACCTCGGACTTGGTCAGCGACCGGAAGGCAGCGCTGAGCTCCTTCTCCCGGCCCTCGAACCGTGCGCCCAGCTCCTCGGCGACCCGGGCCTTGACCCGGTCCAGGGCCTCCTCGCGGTCGGCCTTGCCGGCGATGGTGATCGCCTCGGCGACCTCACCGCGGGCCAGCTCGGAGACGGCGTCGTACACGTCGTCCTGGTAGTCCAGGAAGACCGGGAACTCGGTGACCGGCTTCGCGGCGACCTCGGCCAGCTCGCTCTGCGCGCGGCACAGCTCACGGATCGCCGGCTTCGCGGCCTCCAGGCCGCTGGCGACGACCTCCTCGGTCGGGGCGGTGGCACCGGCCGAGATGAGGGCGACGGCGTTCGGGGTGGCCTCGGCCTCGACCATCATGATCGCGACGTCGCCGTCCTCGAGCGTGCGGCCGGCCACGACCATGTCGAAGGTGGCGCGAGCCAGCTCCTCCAGGGTCGGGAAGGCGACCCACTGGCCGTCGATGTGGGCGACGCGGGTCGCCCCGATCGGGCCGGAGAACGGCAGGCCGGAGAGCTTGGTCGACATCGAGGCGGCGTTGATCGCCACGACGTCGTACGGGTGCTGCGGGTCGAGCGCGAGGATGGTCTCGACGACCTGGACCTCGTTGCGCAGGCCCTTGACGAAGGACGGGCGCAGCGGCCGGTCGATCAGCCGGCAGGTGAGGATCGCGTCCTCGCTGGGCCGACCCTCACGGCGGAAGAACGAGCCGGGGATGCGGCCCGCGGCGTACATCCGCTCCTCGACGTCGACGGTCAGCGGGAAGAAGTCGAACTGCTCCTTCGGGTGCTTACCGGCGGTCGTGGCGGAGAGAACGACCGTCTCGCCCAGCTGGGCGATGACGGAACCGGCGGCCTGGCGAGCCAGCCGACCGGTGGAGAAGGTGATCTCGCGGGTGCCGAAGGACCCGTTGTCGATCACGGCGGTGCGGGATTCGGTGCCGAGTTTGGTCTCGGTCATGTGCTGTCGTGCTCCTTCGCGTCGTGGGCCCACGACATCGGGGAGCTGCTCAGCCGGCCGGTCTTCGATCGAAGCGCCCGGGTGGCCGGCATGATGCCGGGGTTCCCGGGGGCCACTACCGGAGACCGGTACGCTGACCGGCTCCCTCTCGGGTGGTCGCGCGGCCCGTGTTTCCTCAGGTGGGACGCGGTACGGGGGAGCGGCCGTCCGGCCACTCCCCCGTCACGTCACCGGCGCAGACCGAGCCGCTCGATGAGCGACCGGTAGCGGGCAATGTCCTTCTTCTGGACGTAGTTGAGCAACCGACGGCGCCGGCCGACCAGCAGCAGCAGCCCACGGCGGCTGTGGTGGTCGTGCTTGTGCACCTTCAGGTGCTCGGTCAGCTCGGCGATCCGCTTGGTGAGGACCGCGACCTGGACCTCCGGCGAACCGGTGTCGCCCTCGGCGGTCGCGTACTCCGCGCGGATGCTGGCCTTGGCTTCCTGATCGAGCGCCATGTTCTCCCTGTTTCGATGGGTTGATCAAGTGGGTGTCCGTCGTCCCGGTGGACCGGGAACGGACCGGTACCTCGCACCCGCGGCGTCGAGCAGGCACGCGAGGCCCCACGCCGGTCACCCGACGTCCCGGCAAGACTACCAGCACTCGCCGGTAACACCCGGCGAAGGGCCTCGGTGGCGGCCCGTCACCCCGCCACGATCAGGCCAGTACGCGCCGGGTGCGCTCGACGTCCTGATTCATCTGGGCGATCAACGGCTCGATCGAGTCGTACCGGATCTGACCACGCAGGTGCGCCACGAAGTCCAGGGCGAGCCGCTCGCCGTACAGGTCGCCGGAGAAGTCCAGCGCGTACGCCTCCACCCGCCGCTCCCGGCCGGAGAAGGTCGGGTTGGTGCCCACGGACACCGCCGCCAGCAGCGGCTCGTGCTGACCGCGGCGGATCAGCCGGGCCGCGTACACGCCGTCGGCGGGCACCGCCGCGTACCGGTGGCAGAGCAGGTTGGCGGTGGGGAAGCCCAGCTCCCGGCCCCGCTGGTCGCCGCGGACCACGACGCCCTCCACCCGGTGTGGGCGGCCCAGCGCGGCGGCCGCCGCGCCCACGTCACCCGCGTCGACGCAGGACCGGATGTAGGTGGAGGAGAAGACGGTGCCGTCCTCGGCGATCAGCGGGCCACCCTCCACGCCGAAGCCGAACGTCTGACCCAGCCGTTCCAACAACGCCACGTCGCCGGCGGCCCGATGCCCGAAGCGGAAGTTGCTGCCGACCACCACCAACGCCGCGTGCAGGTGCTCGACAAGGACGTCGTGCACGAACTGCTCGGCCGGCACCCGGGAGAACTCCGGGGTGAACGGCACCACGCAGAGCACGTCCACGCCGAGCGCCTCGATCAGTTCGGCCTTACGGGCCGGCTCGGTGAGCACCGCCGGGTGCGAACCGGGGCGGACCACCTCGGCCGGGTGCGGGTCGAAGGTGACCACCACCGACTGCACGCCCAACTCGCGGGCCCGGGCCACGGTGTGCCCGATCGTCGCCTGGTGCCCCTTGTGCACGCCGTCGAAGACGCCGATGGTGACCACCGAGCGTCCCCACCCGCCGGGCGCCGCGTCGTAGCCCCGCCACCGCTGCATGCCGTTCCTCTCTGCTGTCCCGCCGGCCGGCGGGTCGACACCGCCGGCTGCGGGCCGGCGGACGTGCGCTGTCAGGCCGGTGCGAGCACGATCTCCGCGCGGGCCCGTCCGTCCCGCTCGCTGACGATAGCGATCAGGCCGCCGGCCGGCCCGAAGACGGCGTACGGCCCGGTGAGGCCGGCCGGGTCCAGTGGCCCACCGTGGGCGAGCACCCGGGCCTCGTCCGGCGTGGCCTCCCGGCGCGCGAAGAACCGGTCGGCCGCCGCGTCCAGTGGCAGGTTCACCACGTCCGGGGCGCGCTGCTCCAACTCGTCGAGCGTCGCCGCCTCGGCGAGGGTGAAGCCACCCACCGCGGTACGCCGCAGCGCCGTGAGGTGCCCGCCGACGCCGAGCGCCAGGCCGGCGTCCCGGGCGATGGCCCGGATGTACGTGCCGGAGGAGCAGGTCACGTCCACGTCCACGTCCACCACGTCCGGCTCGGTGCGGCGGATCGCCAGCACCTCCAACCGGGAGATGGTGACCCGCCGCGCCGGCAGCTCGACGCTCTCCCCGTCGCGGACCCGCTTATAGGCCCGCTGCCCGTCGATCTTGATGGCGCTGACCGCGCTCGGCACCTGGTCGACCTCGCCGCTCAGCCCGGCCAGCGCCGATCGGATCGCGTCGTCGGTGACCTGCCCGGCCGGCACGGTGGCGGTCACGTCGCCCTCGGCGTCGTCGGTGACTGTGGTCTGGCCGAGTCGGATGGTGCCGGTGTAGCTCTTGCCCGCGCCGATCACGTAGGTCAGCAGCCGGGTGGCCCGGCCGACACCGATCACCAGCACGCCGGTCGCCATCGGGTCGAGGGTGCCGCCGTGCCCGACCCGTCGGGTCTTCGCCAGTCGGCGGATGCGCGCCACCACGTCGTGCGACGTCATGCCGCCGGGCTTGTCGACCACGATCAGACCATCGGTGCTCACGTCGGCCAAGCCTGCCAGATGGCACCCACTCCGCAGTGCGTGGGCAGGCCCGGGCGTGACCCGAGCCTCCGCTCACGTGGTCTGAGCCGGTTTGGCGGGACGAGGCGTCCATTCGGCGGAATGTCGAGCGGGGCAGCCGGCTGGCCGTCGTGGATGCGAAGATCATCCGCCCGCTGCCGTCGCCCCGAGACCAGGACCGCCGATGACCTCTGACCGGCCCCCGGGCCACGAGCACCGCGCGCGGGTCGACCTGCCGCAGTGGATGCGGCAGCCGACACCGACGCGGCGGAGCCCGGCGCGTTACGTCGACGACCTGATCGAGGGTTGGCCGGCGCTCCGGGCCGCCCGCCGGGCGGTGTGGCACTGGCACGGCCGGACCAGATGGAGTGAGTCGCACCCGAACATCGTCGCCGTGCTGTCGTTCGTCGTGGCCGCCGTCCTCGGGGCCACCCTGGTGACCGGCGCCTACTATCTGCTCGCGCTGGCCACCAGCGGCGAGAACTGACGGGGGAACCATGGACAACACGTCGTCGAGCGAGCCCACACCGACGGACCCGGTCGACCCGCCACCGCCGCCCGCCGCGGTGGCGCAGGTCAACCCGGTGCAGCTACCGGACTGGCTACGGTCATCGCAGACCGAGCACCAGCCCACCGGGTGGGACCGGGTCCGTTTCTTCTCGGCCCGGCACAACGGCGCCCTGCTGCTCGGCCTCGGGCTGGTGATGGCACTGCTGATGGTCGGCGGCGGGGTGGTGTTGGTCGGCCGGGTCGCCGACGGTGTCCGCACGTCCGCCTCGGCGAGCCCCACACCGAGCCTGACCCCGCCGGTGAGCAGGGTCGGCGAACCACGGGACCTCTTCGCCGGGTCGCCGGCGGCCTCCTTCGCGCCAGCCGAGGAGGCCGTGCGGATGCCGGCGGCCAAGAGCACCGGGCCGTTCACCGCGGCCCAGGTGCGGACCGCGCTGGAGTCGGTGCGCAAGGCGCTGATCGAGAGTCGGGTCGACATCTCGATGTTCTCCGGGGATCCGGAGCCGTTCCTCGCGCTGCTCGCCCCGGACGCTCGCGAACGGCTCCGGGGAGACTTCACCAACGGCAGCTTCCTGCGGTACGCCACGAGGATGGCGTCGCCGTCGGACTGGGAGTTCGGCGTGCGCGCCGACGGCCGGGTCAGTTACCGGGCCACCAGGCAGAACGGTATCCGACTGCTGGAGGTCTCCACGGAGTTCGTCTGGGCGTACCCGTTCGACGTGGACCTGCGGGCACCCGCCGGCGCCACAGTGGTGGCGCTGCGCGACAAGGTGGTGTGGCAGGTGCCGCACCCGGACGACGTGCCGGCCTCCGCCCGGGGCCTCTGGGTCGCCTCGGCGGAGGCCGTGACCTGGAACGCGGACTGCGCCCAACTCAGTGATGGCTGGGTGCAGGAGCAGTTCTGGATCGCCGACGTGCACGGGGAACGGATCCCCGCGGGCGACCCGGGCACCATCTTCGACCTCGACGCGCCCGCGCCGACCACCACGCGCTGCTGACCGGCGGGCCCCGGCGACCGGTCAGCGGACCGCGCCGGTCACCGCCCACCTGCCGTTGCGCAGTCGCAGCAGCAGGGCGACCAGCCGGATCACCACGAACAGGGTGAGCCCGGCCCAGATGCCGCCCAGCCCGAGGTTGAGCGCGTACGCCAGCCAGATGGCCGGCAGGAAGCCACCGAGCGCCGCCACGATGGTGAGGTTGCGCAGGTAACGCACGTCGCCGGCGCCGATCAGCACGCCGTCGAGGGCGAAGACCACCCCGGCCAGCGGCAGCATGACGACGAACCACGGCCAGGCCACCATGGCCTGCTCGCGTACCCCTTGATCGGAGCTGAACCACGACGGCACCACGCCCGCGCCGGCGGCGACGAGCAGCGCGAAGCCCACGCCGCAGACGCCGCCGAGCAGCCCGACCCGGCGGGCGAGCGCCCGCGCACCCGCGTCGTCGCCGGCGCCGAGAGCGGCACCGACCAGGGACTGCGCGGCGATGGCGAGGGCGTCGAGCACCAGGGCGGTGAAGAACCAGAGTTGCAGGGCGATCTGGTGGGCGCCGACGGCGGCGGCGCCGAAGCGGGCGGCGACGGCTGTCGCGGACAGGAAGCTGGCCTGGAACGCCAGCCCACGGATCAGCAGGTCGCGGCTGAGCACCAGTTGTTGGCGGATCACGCGGGGTTGGGGTCGCAGCGACACCCGCTCGCCGACCAGGGCGGCGGCGAAGAGCACCCCGCAGAGCGTCTGCGCGACGACGTTCGCCACGGCCGAGCCGACCAGACCCAGCCCGCCGGGGTAGACCAGCAGCGGGCAGAGCAGCGCGGAGAGCAGGTTGGGGCCGAGCACGAAGTACAGGGGGCGGCGGGTGTCCTGCACGCCGCGCAGCCAGCCGTTGCCGGCGGCGGCGAGGAGCAGGCCGGGAGCGCCGAGGGCCGCGATCCGCAACCACTGGGCGGCGGCGTCGGCGACCTCGCCACCACCACCGGCGAGGGTACGCGCGAGCGCGCCGCCGCCGACCTGCATGCCGATCGCGATCAGCAGACCGACACCGAACGCCAGCCAGGACGACTGGACGCCCTCGGCGACCGCGGCGGCCCGGTCACCCGCGCCGAAGCGGCGGGCCGCGCGGCCGGTGGTGCCGTAGGCGACAACGGTGCCCACCCAGGCGGTGAGCGTCATGACCGTGCCGCCGACGGCGAGCGCGGCGAGTGGCACCCGGCCGAGGTGACCGACCACTGCGGTGTCGACCAGCACGTAGAGCGGCTCGGCGGCGAGCACCACGAGGGCCGGCAGGGCGAGCGCGGCGATCCGCCGGGGCGAGGCGGGTCGGTGGGCGGTGGTGGCGTGGTTCATCGCCGCCGATCCTGGCATGTCCACGGTAAGGAGCACAAGGCCGCTGGTAACTTACGGACCCACCTCTGGACCGGCTCGGCGGATGTCACGGAGGATCGAGGCCCTGATGCGCTCCGTGTCGCCGGCATCCCGGTTTGCGGCGCTCACTACCCTGTCCGAGGCTCCCACGCGGGGGCACCACGACAGCGATAGGCCTTATGACAGTGAGCGACAGTTACCCTCCGCCCGACCCGAACGTCACCCCCTGGAGCGGCCCGCCGGCCCCGCAGCAGGGCGGCTACCCGCCGTACGGACAGCCACCACCCCAGCCGTACTACGGCACGCCACCGCCGCCGGCGCCGAACAGGTCGAACAAGGGCCTGATCATCGGGCTGGTCGCCGGCGCGGTGGTCGTCATACTCGCCATCTGCGGCGCGGGAATCGGCCTCCTGCTCGCCTACGATGACGACGAGCCCGCACGGGGCACGTCCTCCACCCCCACGCTGGGCACCGGCAGCACGCCGGGCACGGGGACCGCCCCGACGCCGCGGCAGGCGGATCCACCGAACAACAACTCGATGACCGCCCGTTTCTCCAGCGACCTGGCGAACGTCTGCGAAGGCAGCCCGATCCTGAACGCGGCGCCCTACAGCGGACCGGCCGGCGCCAAGGCGTACACGTTCTCGAACAACCCCGACCGGCCGACGTCCTGGTCGTCGACGTACGTCCCCTCGGACAAGTCCTACTACGCCAAGGGCGCGGACTACCAGAAGGTGTCGGTGGTCGGCTGCCTGAAGTTCGACGAGGGCAGCCAGGGCGCCCCGAAGAAGTGTCAGTACAAGGACAAGGCGGAGAAGCAGGTCACCATCGACTACGTCTCGTCGCGCTACACCCTGACCTTCTACGCGGCCAGGACCGCCGAGAAGATCGGCGACGGCGGCACCGTGACCGCCCCGACGAACAGGTGCCCGAGTTTCATCTCGTACGACAAGACCACCATGAGGGCCTACGCGACGCCGGACTCCGGCACCATCGAGGCGGCCCTGGACACGTTCCTGTCCTGAACGACTCGACCCGCACTGGTGGCCGGACGGTGACGCTGTCGGCGCGGCGCGTCGGCGGCGTCACCACCGGTCGAGACGAGTCACTGACGGGTGTCCATCGACGTCTGCAGCGCGCGGCGGGCCTGCTCGCGGGCGTCGTCGGTGGTGGTCTCGGGCTTGGGCTTGTTCGGCATGGTGGCGCTCCTCTTCCCAGGGCGTGAGCCGCCGACACGCGGCGGCCCTCACGGGCGGTCCTGCTGAGCGCCCCACGGCGGTCCGGGGTTACCGGAGCAGCCGACTGGGCAGCGTGAGCCCGGGTCGATCCGACCCTGGAGGGAGGCGGCACGGGGTGTGGCACCACCGCCCATGACCTGCACCGCTACGCGGCACCGGCCTTCTCCCAAGTTATCGTTCAGGTCCACATACTGCTTACGGTTCCCGCCATTTGGACGGTCGGCAGCCCGCTCAGCGAGCCAGGAAGTGCCAGCCCAGCCACCACCAGAACCCGAACAGACCGATCCGGCCCACCGGCACCGAACCGACCTCGTAGCGCATGACGTAGGCGCAGACCTCGCCCAGGGTGGGGATCCGTGACCCCTCCCGCCGGGCCATCCACTCGACCACCGCGAAGAGGACCAGCGCGGCGAGGAAGCCGCCGATCGCGAGGGCGCGCATCATCGCCGCACCAGCCCCCAGAAGGCGGCCAACCAGGCGAACCAGACCGCCGACCGGGTCAGCTGATCCTCCAGGAGAGGATCGGCCAACCGGGAGAAGGTGGGGAAGTCATCGCCGGCGGCCAGCACGAAGGTCACGCCCTCGAAGACCCCGAAGACCACCACCGGCACCGCCCACCAGGCCGCCCCCGGGCCCAGCCGGCGCGGCGCCGGCCGACGGGACACCCGGTTGCTCAGACCGAGCCAGATCAGCACCCCGCCCGTCCCGAGGGTGAACAGATTCGCCTCGGTGGAGAAGGACGCGAACCGGCCACCGACGAGCGACAGGCAGACGAGGACGGGAACGGAGACGGCGGGCCGGTCCCAGGCGCGGGGGGCCTCCACGGTGAGGTCGTGCGGCTGCTCCATCCCGCAATTCTTCCCGGTATCACGGAACGCGGGAAGACCAACACTCCCCGGAGCTGACCCTGATCTTCCGGACCGACGGATCGATGGCGGCCGAAGCGCGTCAGCCGATCAACGCCGCGTCCAGCTGACCGCGGATCGACTCGACCACCTGCTCGACGGTGCCCCGACCGGTGAACCCGGCCGCGAACGTGTGCCCACCACCGCCCAGCGCCACCGCGACCCGACTGACGTCCACCGCGCCCTTGCTGCGCATCGACACCGCCCACTCGGCGGGTTTGGTCTGCTTCACCACACAGCTCACATCCGCCTCGGCGGTGCAGCGCACGGAGTCGATCAGCGCCTCCAGCACGTACGGCCGCTGGTCGTGCCGGGCCAGGTCGTCCAGGGTGGCGAAGGTCCAGACCAGGCCCCGACCTCCGGCGGCGGCCGGCTCCAGCCGGGCCCGGCCGAGCACCTCACCGAAGAGGCGGACCGCGCCGAAGGGCCGGGTGTCGAAGACCCGCCGGGAGATGTCACCAGGCGAGATGCCGGTCGCCAGCAATCGGGCGGCCATCTCATGCACCGCCGGAGTGGTCGCCTCGAACCGGAACGAGCCGGTGTCCGTGGTCAGCGCCACGTAGAGGCACTCGGCGATGGCCGGATCCACCACCACCCCGAGCCGGGCCAACAGTTGCTCGGCCACGACCGACGTGGCCGCCGCACCCGCGTCGACCAGGTTGACAGTGCCGAAACCGGGGTTGGAGGCGTGGTGGTCGAGCACCAGCGCCGCACCGGCCGACGACAACCGCCCGGCCAACTCGCCGAGACGCGACTCGCTCGCCGCGTCGAAGCAGATCACCAGATCGGGCGCCGGGTCGGCGGCGTCCGCCGGGACCAGCAGGTCCAGCCCGGGCAGCCCCCGGAACGGCTCCGGCAGCTCCGGCGGCCCGGGGAAGGTCGCCTGCACGTCGCGTACGCCGAACTGCCGCAGGCCCAGACCGAAGCCGAGCATGCTGCCCAGCGCGTCGCCGTCCGGATTGATGTGGCAGATCAGCAGCACCCGGGCGGTCGGCGGGAGAGCCCGCACCAACGCCTCGGCCGCGGCCCAGTCCGCCTCGGCGGGGCCGAGCCCGGCTGCCCCGGCGAACGGGGCGCTGGCGGTGCTGGTCACCGCGTTTCCCCACCCCGCGGGGTCTCCTTGACGTCGGTGGCCTCGTCCGTCTCGTCCGCCTCATCGGTCTCGTCGTCCACCCGGTACGGCTGAGCCTCGCCCGCGTACTTCGCCTGGGCGGCGAGCCGCTGCACCTCGGCGTCGGCGTTGCGGGCGGCGGCAAGCAGGTCGTCGATGTGCTTGACCTGGTCCTGCACGTCGTCGAGGACGAACGTGAGGGTCGGCGAGTGGCGCAGCCCGAGGGCCTTGCCGACCGTGCTGCGCAGCAGCCCCTTGGCGCTCTCCAGCGCCGCCGCGGTGTCCGCCTGGGCCACCGAGTCACCGAGCACGGTGTAGAAGACCGTCGCGTCACGCAGGTCAGCGGTAATCCGGGCATCGGTGATGGTGATCATCCCGAGCCGCGGGTCCTTGATCTGGCTCCGCACCACCGACGCGACCAGCTCACGCACCCGTTCCGCGTGCCGGCGTACCTTGGCCGGATCAGACATCTCGCCACCTCCACGGCGTCCTGCTTCCGGCCGACCCGGCGGCCCGCAGGCCGCCGGCCGACCGGCCAACATCTCGAACATTACCTTCGGGGCCGCTCCGGTCGCCCGGCACAGCCGGCACCATGGTCAGTCGTCGTCCACGCCGTAGAGCCGGCGTCGAACCGACAGCAACTCGACCTCGGGGCGATTGGCCACCAGGCGCTCACAGGAGTCGAGCACCTCGCGGACGTGCGCCGTCTCGGCGGCCACCACGGCCACCGCCAGCTGCGCTCGACCATGCAGGTCGAGCGCACCCACCTCGGCGGCCGACACCTCGAAGCGGCGCAGCGCCGCCACGATCGGCCGTACATATGATCTCTTGGCTTTGAGCGACCGTGAGTCGCCCGGCAGCAGCAGGTCGAAGACCGCGGTTCCGGTGAACATCGCCCCGGACGATACCGCCAACCCGCCTCGCATGATCAAGGGGTTTACGCCGAGTCGGCGTAAACCCCTTGATCAGCGTGTCACTGCCGGATCAGGCGCGAACCTTCTCCCGCATCTCGAAGGTCTCGATGACGTCGCCGACCTGGACGTTGTTGTAACCACCCAGGGTCAGACCGCACTCGAAGCCCTCGCGGACCTCGGTGGCGTCGTCCTTGAACCGCTTGAGCGAGGTGATCGTGAGGTTGTCCGCCACGACCGCCCCGTCCCGAAGCAGGCGAGCCTTCGCGTTGCGTCGGATGATGCCCGACCGGACGATGCAACCGGAGATGTTGCCGATCTTGGACGAGCGGAAGACATCGCGGATCTCCGCGCTGCCCAGCTCGGCCTCCTCGTACTCCGGCTTGAGCAGGCCCTTGAGCGCTGCCTCGATCTCCTCGATGGCCTGGTAGATGACGGTGTAGTACCGGATCTCCACGCCCTCGCGGTCGGCCATCTCACGGACCTTGTTCGAGGCCCGCACGTTGAAGCCGATGATCGTGACCGGCTCGGACGAGGCGCTCGCGAGCATGACGTTGCTCTCGGTGATCGCGCCGACGCCCCGGTCGAGGACCTTGAGCTGGACCTCCTCGGGGATGTCGAGGTTGAACAGCGCGTCCTCGAGAGCCTCCACCGAACCGGAGACATCGCCCTTGAGGATGAGGTTGAGCGAGGTCTTCTCGCCCTCCTTGAGCTGCTCCATGAGCGTCTCGAGGGTGGCCCGACCACGGGAGTTGGCGAAGGACGCCGCCCGCCGCCGTGCCTGCCGCTGCTCGGCGATCTGCCGCACCGTGCGGTCGTCCGCCGCGGCCAGGAACGTGTCTCCCGCGCCGGGAGGCGCGGTCAGACCCAGCACCATGACCGGACGCGCCGGCCCAGCCTCGGTGAGCTGGTTGCCGTTCTCGTCGAGCATGGCCCGGACCCGGCCGTGCGCCCCACCGGCGACGATCGAGTCGCCCGCCCGCAGGGTGCCCTTCTGCACCAGCACCGTCGCCACCGCACCGCGACCCTTGTCCAGGTGTGCCTCGATGGCCACACCCTGAGCCGGCCCGTCGATCGGAGCGGTCAGCTCCAGCGACGCGTCGGCGGTCAGCAGGACGGCCTCGAGCAACTCCTCGATGCCGATGCCCGGCTTGGCCGCCACGTTGACGAACATGGTCTCGCCGCCGTACTCCTCGGCGACCAGGCCGTACTCGGTCAGCTGCTGGCGGACCTTGTCCGGGTTGGCGTCCGGCTTGTCGACCTTGTTGACCGCGACCACGATCGGCACGTCGGCCGCCTTGGCGTGGTTCAACGCCTCGATGGTCTGCGGCATCACACCGTCGTCGGCCGCGACGACCAGGATCACGATGTCCGTGACCTGGGCACCACGAGCACGCATGGCGGTGAACGCCTCGTGACCCGGGGTGTCGATGAAGGTGACCGCCCGGTCCTCGCCCTCGTGCGGGACGTGGACCTGGTAGGCACCGATGTGCTGGGTGATGCCACCCGCCTCACCGGCCACGACGTTCGCCTTACGGATGGCGTCGAGCAGCTTGGTCTTACCGTGGTCGACGTGACCCATGACGGTCACCACCGGCGCACGGCTGACCAGACGCTCCTCGGCCACCTCCGCGTCGAGGTCGATGTTGAACTGCGCGAGCAGCTCGCGGTCCTCGTCCTCCGGGCTGACGATCTGGATGTCGAAGCCCAGGTGCTCACCCAGCAGGTGCAGGGTGTCGTCAGAACAGGACTGGGTCGCGGTCACCATCTCGCCCAGGTTGAACATCTCCTGGACCAGCGAACCCGGGTTGGCGTTGATCTTGTCCGCGAAGTCGGACAGCGAGGCGCCACGGGAGAGCCGGACGATCTGACCCTGACCCCGGGGAGCACCCGAGCTCATGGTCGGAGCCGACAGGTTGTCGAACTCCTGTCTGCGCTGCTTCTTGGACTTGCGACCGCGCGTCGGCCGACCACCCGGACGCCCGAAGGCACCCGCGGCGCCGCCGCCACGGCCACGACCGCCCGCACCCGGACGACCGCCGCCACCGGCCGGACCACCCGGACGGAAACCGCCACCGGGAGCACCGCCACCGCCGCCGGGACCGCCACGGTAGCCACCGCCACCGCCGGCACCCGCGCCGCCACCAGGGCCGCCTCGGTAACCGCCACCGCCGCCGCCGGCACCACCGCCGGGACCGCCACGGAAGCCACCGCCACCGCCACCGGGACGACCAGCGCCACCGCCACCGGGGCGACCAGCGCCACCGGGACCGGGGCGACCGGCAGCCGGACGCTGACTCGGCATGGACGCCGGGCTGGGCCGCGGCGGCATGGAGTTCGGGCTCGGCCGCGGCGGCATGCCCGCCGGGCTGTTGGGCCGAGGGCCACCCGCACCGGCGGCCGGGGGCCGCTGCTGCTGGCCACCCTGGATGCCGAACGGGTTGTTACCGGCACCGCGCGCCGGCGGACGACCGCCCGGACGGGCACCCGGACCGGGAGCCGGCGTGCTCGGACGAGCTGCCGGCGAACCGGGACGGGGCGGCATCGCCGCAGGACCCGGCCGAGGGCCGGGGCGGTTACCGCCGTCTGCCGGAGGCTCCCGGCGAACGGGGTTGTCACGCTGCTGCTGGCGGGCGGCCTGCGCGGCCTTGACCGCGGCCTCCTGCTCAGCCTTCAGCGCGGCGGCACGCGCCTCCGCGGCCGCCACCTCGATGTCGTGGGCACTCGCCGGCTTGGCGACCGGGGTCGCCGTCTGCGGGGCACCGGGAACCGGACCCTTGGGCTTCGGACCGGGTGCCGGCGCGGCCGGCCGCCGAGGCGGCATCGGCTTGGCCGAGACCCGGGGCGCGCCCGGGGCCGGGGTTGGCGTCGGGGTCGGGTTTGAAGCCGGCGTCGACGCGGGCGCCGACGGGGCGGCCGGAGCCGGGGCTCCGGCGGACGCGACGAATGCGTTACGCAGCCGCCGGGCGACGGGCGCCTCGACGGTGCTGGACGCGGACTTCACGAACTCGCCCATTTCCTTCAGCTTGGCGAGAACGGTCTTACTCTCGACCCCGAGCTCTTTTGCAAGCTCGTGTACGCGGGCCTTGCCTGCCACTGCACTCCTCACTCCGAGGTCGTGCGGGCAGCACCCGCAGCGACCTCACTCGTGCACTTGAAGCCTGGTCATTTCAGGGACTTCATCGTGTGCTCATGTCGGTCGTCCTACCCTGCTAGCGACCCTCGCCCGGTCGGGCTGACCGGACGTAGTGGTTGGCGCATCGACGTGCTCCGCCAGCACACCGTGGTCGAGGACCTCGGTGCTGCGCAGCGCACGCCCGAAGGCGCGGCGCCGCACCGCCAGCGCGAAGCAGGCCGGATCCGGGTGCATGTTCGCTCCCCGACCCGGCAGCCTGCGGCGCGGATCAGGCCGGAGACTGTGACCAGCCTCGTCCCTGACCGCGACGATCCGCAGCAATTCGCTGGCCGGCGCACGTTGCCGGCAACCCACACAGGTGCGCTCCGGCTGCGCGCGTCGTACCACTGGAGGAAGTCTACCCCTAGCTCCCCGAGATCGCGCCGCCCGGCTCCCGCACGTGATCAGTTACGCCACGCGCGGCCGGCGCCGCCTGCTCCGCATCGGAACGAATGTCGATCCGCCAACCGGTCAATCGGGCCGCGAGTCGGGCATTCTGCCCCTCCCGACCGATCGCCAGCGAGAGCTGGAAGTCGGGAACGGTCACCCGGGCGGCCCGGTTGGCCAGGTCGACCACCTCGACCCGCAGCGCCTTGGCCGGCGACAACGCGTTGCCGACGAAGGTGCCCGGGTCGTCCGACCAGTCGATGATGTCGATCTTCTCACCGTGCAGTTCGCTCATCACGGCACGCACCCGCTGACCCATCGGGCCGATGCAGGCGCCCTTGGCGTTCACCCCGGGGGTGGTGGAGCGGACGGCGATCTTCGTGCGATGGCCCGCCTCACGGGCGATCGCGCCGATCTCGACGGTGCCGTCGGCGATCTCCGGCACCTCCAGCGCGAAGAGCTTCTTGACCAGAGCCGGGTGCGACCGGGACAGGGTGATCTGCGGCCCGCGCATGCCCTTGGCCACGTGCACCACGACGCAGCGGACCCGCTCGCCGTGCGCGTACCGCTCGCCGGGCACCTGCTCGGACTGCGGCAGCACGCCCTCCAGCTTGCCCAGGTCGACGCTGACGATGCCCTTCTCGGTACGCGTCTCGTGCGCCTGCACCACGCCGGTGACCAGGTCACCCTCGCGGCCGACGTACTCACCGAAGTGCACCTCGTCGGTGGCCTCCCGCAACCGCTGGAGGATCACCTGCTTGGCGGTCATGGCGGCGATCCGGCCGAAGTCGTGCGGGGTGTCGTCCCACTCCCGCACCAGGCTGCCGTCGGCATCCATCTCCTGCGCGTACACCAGGGCGGCGCCCGACCTGCGGTCGATCTCCACCCGGGCGTGCGGTTCGGCCCCGTCGGTGTGCCGGTAGGCGGTCAGCAACGCGGTCTCGATCGCCGCGAGAATCGTGTCGAACGGGATCTCCCGCTCGCGCTCGAGTGCGCGCAGCGCCGCGAGGTCGATGTTCACCTCTCCTCGTCCTCCACATCATCTTCGTCGTCGATGTCGTCTGAATCGTCGTCGATCTCGTCGGAATCGTCCGCGTCGTCGAACTCGTCGTCCGGCTCACCCAGCTCGGCGAGCCGGGTGAACTCGACCTGCACGCGGCCCGGGCCCAGCTGGGCGTACGCCCAGGCGGCGCGGCCGTCGTCGGTCTCCAGGTGCACGCCCTCGTCGTCGGCCGCGACCACCCGGCCGGTCAGCTGACGGTCACCGGCTGGCTGCTCGCCCCGCTGGCCGGGCAGCGCGGCCGCGCCCCGGGCGGTGACCTTGACCAGTCGGCCCACGTTGCGCCGCCAGTGGCGGGGCAGGGTAAGTGGCCGGTCGACGCCGGGTGAGCTGACTTCCAGTTGGTACTCGCCGGCGACGATGTCGCCACCGGTCTCCTCCGCGGCGTCCAGCGCGGCCGAGACCGCGCGGGAGACGTCAGCGACGGCGTCCAGGTCGATCCCGCCGTCGGTGTCCACCATCACCCGCACCACGTGCCGGCGGCCGGCCCGGGAAACCGACAGGTCCTCCAGGTCGTAGCCGGCGTCGTTGACCACCGGCTCGATCACGGCCCGCAGTCGGTCCCGCCGGGCGGCGAGGTCACCGCCGCGCGGGCCCGCAGCACCGCGGGGTCGACCCGTCGGCCTGGTGGCACGGCCACGCTGCGTCATCTCCGCACCCTCTCCCTGGTCGACGGGGACCTGTGGTCCCGCCATGCCGGCACGCCACCGGAGTGGACACGCCGGTGGTTGCGCAGAGCGTAACGCGCCTGCCCGGCGGCGGACCGGGCGGCGCACCGACGCCGGTGACCCCCGGACCGGCACGAATGGTGTTGACTTGGCCGGTGGGGATCGGCAGAACGACACAGCGCGACCAAGCATCCGGACATTCCCGGCGAAAGCTCCTGAGTGCCGGGGCGCTGCTGGTGCTCGGCGGTGCCGTGACGCCGCTGACCGGCTGTGATCTTTTCGACCGCGACGACCAACCAGCCCCACCGCCCGACCCGCTGCGGCCGATGGTGGACGAGTCCCTCGCGCTGGCCGCCGCGTACCGGGCGAGTGCGACCGCCCATCCCGAGCTCGCCGACCGGCTCGACCCGATCGCCGAGACGCACACCGCGCACGCGACCGAGCTGGCCCGGGTGATCGGCGTGACGGTGCCGTCGGCGGCCTCCGCCGCCCCGACCACCGCCCCGGCCGCCGACCCGAACGGCGCGCGCGCCGCCCTGCGGGCGCTGGAGAAGACCGCCCAGCAGTCCGCCACCGCCGCCTGCGCCGCGGCGCCCGCGGAGCGGGCGGCACTACTCGGGTCGATCGTCGCCGCCCGGGCAACTCACCAGGAGGCACTGAAGTGAGGCAGCCGTCCGCCGGAGAGGCACTCGCCTCCGCCCTGTCCGCCGAGTACGCGGCCATCTACGCCTACGGGCGGATCGGTGTCCGGCTCACCGGAGCGGCGCGGGACGCGGCACGCCAGGCGGAGGCCGCGCATCGACGCCGACGCGACGCGCTGGTGGTGCAGCTCACCACGGCCGGCGGCGTCGTCCCGCCGGACCGCGCCGGGTACGCCCTGCCGTTCCCGGTCACCGACCGGGCCAGCGCCCTGCGGCTCGCCGCCGAGGTGGAGGAGCGCACGGCCGCGCACTGGCGGGCCGCCCTGGCGTCCACCACCGGCGCCGACCGGGACCAGGCGCTGGCCGCCCTTGTCGAGTACGCCGTGCGGGCCACCCGGTGGCGGAAGACCGCCGGGCTGACCCCGCTGACTGTCCCGTTTCCCGGTCGACCAACCTGAGCCGGTCCACTCCGGTTGCGGTACGCATACCAGGTATGCATACTCCGTTGCCATGTCCATCCGTCACGGGTTGCTCGCCCTGCTCGAACGCGGCCAGATGTACGGCTACCAGCTGCGCGCCGCGTTCGAGGAGTCGACCGGCTCGACCTGGCCACTGAACATCGGGCAGGTCTACACCACGTTGTCCCGGTTGGAACGGGACGGTCTGGTGCGCCCGCTGCCGGAGAGCGAGGCTGGGCAGCGCCCGTACGAGATCACCGACGCCGGCCGGGCGGACCTGGCGCTGTGGTTCGCCACCCCGATCAGCCGTACCGACCGTCCCCGCGACGAGCTGGCGATCAAGCTGGCGCTGGCGCTGACCACCCCCGGGGTCGACGTCCGGTCGGTGGTGCAGGCCCAACGCAGCGCGACGATGCGGGCCCTTCAGGAGTTGACCCGGTTGAAGTACGGCAGCAACCGGCCGGAGGACCTTCCCTGGCGCCTCGTGCTGGACTCGATGGTGTTCCAGGCCGAGGCTGAGGTGCGCTGGCTGGACCACTGCGAGACCAGTCTGGTCCGGCACCAACCCAGCGGCCCGGCGCCTCCCGCTCCCCGACCCGATGACGCCGACGCGCGGGACGCGGCTCGATGGGCCGGCGAGGAGGCAAGACGGTGAGCGGATCGGACGACGCGGTGCTGGAGCTACGCGCCGTCCACCGCACCCACGGGGCCGGGCCGGCGGCGGTGCACGCGTTGCGCGGCGTCAGCCTGGTCGTCCGGCCCGGCGAGCTGGTCGCCGTGATGGGGCCGTCCGGCTCCGGCAAATCGACCCTGCTGGCTCTCGCCGGTGGGTTGGACCGTCCGACCGGCGGCGAGGTCCGGGTCGAGGGGCAACCGCTGGGGGCACTGGACCGCCGCGGGCTGGCCCAGCTACGCCGCCGTCGGATCGGCTACATCTTCCAGCAGCTCAACCTGCTGGGCAGTCTGAGCGCGCTGGAGAACGTGGCGCTCCCATTGGAACTCGACGGGACCAGCGGACGTCGGGCCCGCGCACTGGCCATGGCCGCGCTCACCGAGGTGGGCCTGCCCGCGTTGGGTGACCGTTTCCCGGACCAGCTCTCCGGCGGGCAGCAGCAGCGGGTGGCGATCGCCCGCGCGCTGGTGGGCGAACGCCGGCTGGTCCTCGCCGACGAGCCCACCGGGGCGTTGGACTCCCAGACCGGTGAGGCGGTGCTGCACCTGCTGCGCCGCCGGATCGACGCGGGAGCCGCCGGAGTGCTGGTCACCCACGAGGCGCGGCACGCCGGCTGGGCCGACCGGGTGGTGTTCCTCCGCGACGGCGTGCTGGTCGACACGACGGCACCGCTGGGCAGCGTCGAGCAACTGCTGTCCGGCAGCGAGCGGTGACCATTCGCCGTCCGACGCGGGCCCCCGGACGGGCCGACACCGCGACGCCGCGGCCGGCCGCGCCGCCCGCCCCGGTCGGCCGACGACGGTTCGCCGAGCTGACCGGCTCCTGGCGGGCGGCCCTGCGGATCGCCCGGCGGGAGTCACGCCGGTCCCGGCGGCGGACCGCCCTGGTGCTCGCGATGATCGCCATGCCGGTGGCGGCGCTGGCCTTCCTGGCCGCGAGCTACGACATGGCCGAGCTGACCCCACAGGAACGCGTCGAACGCCGGCTCGGGGTGGCCGACGCCCAACTGCAGTGGATCGCCGGCGCCCCGGTGGGGCAGGACGAGTGGGGTGAGAGCTGGTACACCACCGCCGACGGCAAGCCCCCCTCGAAGGTCAGCGCGGCACAGCTGACCGCACTGCTCGGGCCGGGCAGCCGGGTCACCGAGGTGCGTCCGCGCGTCCCGCTGACCCTGCGCGGCCCGCACCGCGACGAGGTCGTGAACGCTCGGGTGCTGGACCTCACCGATCCGCTGGCCCGCGGGCTGGTGCGGTTCCGGGCCGGCCGGGCGCCGCAGCAGCCCGGTGAGGTCGCGGTCAGTCCGGTGGCGCTGCGTCGCCTGGACCTGCGCCTCGGCCACGCCGTGGCCGCCGCCGACGGAAGCAGGGCGTACACCGTGGTGGCGGTGGTCGAGTTTCCCGACGATCTCGGACCGGTGGTGGCGCTGCACCCGGGGGCCGCGCCATCGACCGGCCCGGAGCCGGACAGCGTCTGGCTGGCGGACGTGCCGGGCACCGTCGACGCGGCGCTGGTGTCCCGGCTCAACGATCGGGGGGTGGTGGTCACCGCGCGGCACATCGGCTCGGCGACCGGAGCGGACCGGACGTGGCTCGGGTCGATCATGGGGGACAACCCGAACGACCTGAGCACCGGCGTGCTGATCGCCGGCCTCGGGCTGCTGGAGGTCGTCCTGCTGGTCGGGCCCGCCTTCGCCGTCGGGGTCCGTCGCCGCCGACGGGACCTGGCGCTGGTCGCGGTGGCGGGCGGGGACGCCGCCCAGCTTCGCCGTGTCGTGCTGGCCGACGGTGTGGTGCTGGGTGTACTGGGGGCCGCCGCCGGGCTGCTGGTCGGCGTCGGCGCGGCGTTCGCCGGTCGCCCGCTGATGGAGCAGTACGTCTTCAGCGCCCGCTTCGGCGGCTACCGCTGCTGGCCGAGCGCGCTGGTCCTGCTCGGTGGGGTCGCGGTGCTGGCCGGGGTGCTCGCCGCGCTGGCACCGGCGTGGACCGCCGCGCGGCAGGACGTCAGCGCCGGGCTCGCCGGGCGGCGCACCCCGGCAAAATCTCCGGGCCGGTGGTTGGCTCTCGGACTGGCACTGGTGGTCGGCGGGGCGGGGTTGGCGGCGTTCGGGGCCACCCGGACTTCCCCGGCGGTGGTTCTCACCGGGCTGATCCTCGGCGAGTTGGGCCTGGTCTGCTGCACGCCCACGCTGCTCGGTGTGCTCGCCCGCCTCGGCCGGGTGTTGCCGCTCGCACCACGGATCGCGCTGCGCGATGCCAGCCGCAACCGGGCCGCCGCAGCACCGGCCATCTGCGCCGTGATGGCCGCCGTCGCCAGCAGCGTCGCGCTCGGCGGATACCTGGCCAGCGACGGCGCCCGCGACGCACGCGCCTACCGGCCGGCGCTGCCGACCGGCCACGTGATGGTCAACCCGATCGGGGCCGCTCCGCAGCCGACACTGGCTCAGATCACCGACGCGGCCCGGAACCACCTCGGGGTCGGCGCTGTCGCCCCGGTGCAGACACCGAGCTGCGGGGCGGGGCGCACCGGCTACTGCGACATCGCACCGGTGCTCCCGCTGGCCCGGGCCTGTCCCTGGCAGCCCGGCGTTCAACTCCCCGCGGCGCAGCGCCAGCAGGCCCGTGCCGATCCCCGCTGCCAGGTGCGCGAGGCGGACTACTTCGGCGGCTACGTGGAACCCGGAGTCGACGACGGGACCGCACTCCCCCTGCTCACCGGCGTGGACCCGGCGACGACCGCTGCCGCCACGGCCGTACTGCGCGCTGGCGGCGTGGTGGTGACCGACCCGCGCTACCTGCACGACGGCCTGGTGACCGTCCGGGTCACCGAGGTGGAGGCCGGGCCGGACGTGCCGATCACCGCCCACGACCTTCCGGGGTACGCGCTGCCCCGGGCAATCGGCCAGTCCCGTCTGCTGCTGTCCGCCGACGCCGCCCGGCAACTCGGCCTGAGCTGGTCTCAGACCGGCTGGGTGATCGGCACCACGACCCCGCCCGACGAGGAACAACAGGCACGGTTCGCCGCCGCCCTGCGGCCATTCGGGACGCTCTCGCTGGGCGTGGAGTACGGCGGGGCCCCGCGCGATGTCTCACCGCTGCTCCTGCTGCTCGCGGCGGCGGCCGGGCTGATCACCGTGGGGGCGGCAGGGATCGCCACCGCGCTCGCCGCCGCCGAGGGGCGCGCCGAGCTGACCACCCTCGCGGCCGTCGGCGCGGCCCCGGCGGTACGCCGGCTGCTGGCGATCTGCCAGGCCGGGGTCATCGCCGGTCTCGGTTCGGTGCTCGGCATCGTGGCCGGCCTCGGCACCGCCGCGATCGTGCTGGTATCGGTGAACCGGCAGTACGCCAGTGCCTGGCCGGTGTCCGATCCGTACCCCTTTCTGGTGCCGTGGCCCGCGCTCGGCGTCCTGGTGCTGGTGCCGGTGGTGGCGATGCTCGGGGCGGGCCTGTTCACCCGGGCCCGGCTGCCCATCGAGCGGCGGCTGGACTGACCGATCCGCCGGGCGACCGAAAGGGGACCGCGCAGGGGTGCCGCCCGGGCCGGGCAGCCGGCAGACTGATCGGCGTGTCAGTGCTCACGAATGTCGTCCGTCGAGTCGGTCATCATCGCTGGTTCGGCGCCACCGCGCGCCTGCTGGTTCCGGCCGATCGGATGGTTGGTCGACTCACCCGGGGCCGGGTGGTCGCGCTCGGCCTGCTCCCCTCCCTGCTGATCACCACGACGGGCCGCCGCTCCGGCAAGCCCCGCAGCAATCCACTGCTCTACGTGCCCGACGGCGACGCGTACGTGGTGATCGGCTCCAACTGGGGGCAGACCCACCACCCCAGCTGGGCGATGAACCTGCTCGCCGACCCCGCCGCCGAGGTGGACGTGAAGGGCCGGCGGGTCGCGGTGCGGGCCGAGCGGGCCTCCGGCGCCGAACGGGACCGGTTGTGGCAGCTGTTGGTCACCGCGTGGCCCGCGTACCACACGTACGTGCAGCGGGCCGGCGGCCGGGAGATCCACATCTTCCGGCTGGCCCCGACCGGGCGCGGCGCGCCCGAAGCTCCGCCGTCGGCTGGCTAGGCTGACGCTCGGTAGCCAAAGCGAGGTGGTCCCGTGAGCGCGAGGCGTGAGCCGGGGTTGCGAGCCCCGCAGCCGCGAACAGAGCTGGTCCGGTGAGTGAGCTGGCCGGTGTCGACCGGGGCGTCGACGATCGACGGTGGACGGTCGCGGAGCGGGTCGCCGAGGCGGTCCGACGGCGGTTCCCGGCCGATGCGCTCGCGATCGCGGTGCACGGGCCTCTGGCGCACGGGGACGACGACGGCGGCGGGGACCGCGAGGCGGGAATGCTGGTGGTCACCTATCGGCCCGGGACGGGCCCACCGCCGGCGACCCGGCGGGTGGACGGGGTGCTCGTCGATCTGACAGTGGCCGCCGCCGAGGACTACCTGGCCCAGGCCCGGGTGCTCTCCCCGCTCTGGCCGCTGACCGCCGACCGGTACGTCACCACGCAGGCGTTGCACGATCCGACGGGCTGGTTGCGGACGCTGCGCGACGAGCACCTCGGCCGGCTGGCTCGGGCCCGGCCGGCGGAGTTCAGCACCGCGGCCCGCCAGGCGTGGTACCGGGGCAGCGCGGCGCACTGCCGGGCGGCCCGGCTCGCCGAGTGGTACGAGACCGATCAGGCTCTGCTGATGCTCGGTGAGGCCCGGCTGGCGGCGGCCACTGTGAACGGTCTGCTGAGTCGCACCTACTTCCGTGACCCGGGGGACGCGGTGCGGCGCACCGGGTTGGCCGGCGCGGACATGACCGAGGTGGGTGTGGTGCTGGCCCGGCAGGCCGAGGAGTTGGCCGCCCGTGGTCGTGCGGTCGACGGCACGATCGACGAGCTGCTCAGCACCTGAGGCGCGTCACAGCCCGCCCGGTACGCCGATCAGTGAGCCGATCAGGTAGGTGGCGCCGGCAGCCGCGGCGCCCAGCAGCAGCTGGCGCAGCCCGCTGGTCCACCAGGGACGGTGGGTGAAGCGGGCCACCACGGCCCCGGCGGCGAACAGCCCGAGCCCGCCGACGGCGAGCGCCAGCCACAGTTCGGTGGCGCCGAGCAGGTACGGCAGCAGTGGGACCAGCGCGCCGATCGAGAAGAACAGGAACGACGAGATCGCCGCGGCCCACGGGCTGGGCTGGTCGTCGGGGTCTACGCCCAGCTCCTCGCGGACGTGCACCCGCAGCGCCTCCTCCGGGTCGCGCCGCACCGCCTCGGCGACCTGGGTGGCGAGGTCCCGGGGCAGACCCCGGGCCACCCACGCGTCGGCCAGCTCCCGGGCCTCAGCCTCGGGGTGCCGTTCCAGTTCCCGTCGCTCCTTGGCCACCTCGGCGGCGACCTGCTCGTTGGCGGAGCGCACGCTGGTGTACTCACCGAGGCCCATGGAGATCGCACCGGCGACGAGGCCTGCGCTGCCGGTGAGCACGATGCTGCGGGGCGACACCCCGCCGCCGCCGACGCCGGCGATCAGGGCGATGTTGGTGACCAGGCCGTCCATCGCGCCGAAGACGGCCGGGCGCAGCCAGCCGCCGGAGACGTCCGCGTGGTGCGCCTCGCGCAGCGCCGCTGGGGTGTCGGTCACGGCAGGGTCAGGATCTCGTGACCGTCGTCGGTCACCACGATGGTGTGCTCGAACTGCGCCGTCCACTTCCGGTCCTTGGTGACCACGGTCCACCCGTCGTCCCACATGTCGTACTGGTAGGTGCCGAGGGTGATCATCGGCTCGATGGTGAACGTCATGCCGGGCTCCATGATGTCCGTGGGACGCGGGCTGTCGTAGTGCGGCACGTAGAGGCCGCTGTGGAAGGCCTCGCCGATGCCGTGGCCGGTGAAGTCGCGGACCACGCCGTAGCCGAACCGCTTGGCGTACGACTCGATGACGCGACCCACCACGTTGATCTGGCGTCCCGGGGCGACGGCGCGGATGCCGCGCATCATCGCCTCGTGGGTCCGCTCGACCAGCAGCCGGGCCTCTTCGCTGACCTCGCCGACGCAGAAGGTGGCGTCGGTGTCACCGTGCACCCCACCGATGTACGCGGTCACGTCGACGTTGATGATGTCGCCGTCGGTCAGGACCGTGGTGTCCGGGATGCCATGGCAGATGACCTCGTTGAGGCTGGTGCAGCAGGACTTCGGGAAGCCCTTGTAGCCCAGCGTCGACGGGTACGCGCCGTGGTCGCAGAGGAACTCGTGCACCACCTTGTCGATCTCGTCGGTGGTCACGCCGGGCTTGCAGTGCTCGCCGGCGAGCTGGGTCGCCTGGGCGGCGAGCCGGCTGGCGATCCGCATCTTCTCGATGGTTTCCGGCGTCTGCACGTGCGAGCCACGCCACTCCCGCGGACGCGCCTTGCCCACGTACTCGGGTCGGGCGATCTGGGGTGGCACCGGTCGCATCGGGGAGAGCGTGCCTGGTGTCAGCGGCGGACGGACGGTCATGCCGCAAGCCTATCGCCGGGGCCGCTGGTGACCCGCGCCACGGCCGCCCGGTGGAGGTTGTTGCCCTGCCAGGGTGGCTGTGCCATGGTGTCAGCGTGGATCAAGGGGGAGCACCGCCCGTCTTCTCCGCCAGCGCCGAGATCGACGGTGACCACCTCCACGTCGTGGTGGCCGGCGAGGTCGACATGGCGACCGCGGACACGATGCTCCAGACGGCGCTACGTGAGCCCGCCGGGAAGATCACTCTCGACCTGAGTGCTGTCACCTTCTTCGACTCGGCCGCCATCCACGCCCTGGTCCGGCTCGCCCAGCAGTTTCCGGGCCGGCTCACCGTTCGCCCGTCCCGGCAGGTCCGTCGGGTGCTGGAGATCTCCGGCCTCGGCGGGCAGAGCTGGCTCGACCCGGCCTAGGCACCCGGCCGCCGCCGGGCGCGCGGTCAGTCCTGCAACTGCCGGCGCAGCGTCACCTCGGTGCCCTCAGCGGTACGCCGTACCGACAGTTCGCCCAGCGCTCTGATCAGGGCCAGCCCGCGGCCCCGGAAGCCGGAGCCGGTCGACTCCCGCCACTGCCCGCTGTCGCGCACCGTGGCCGTCACCGTCCGATCCTCGATGGCCACCTCCACACTGATCATGGCCTCGGCGGGATGGACCGGGTGCTCGATGGCGTTGGCGGCGGCCTCGGACACGGCGACGGTCAGGTCGAACAGGTCGGTCTCGCCGACGGAGTGCGCGATCAGGAAGTCCTCCAACCGCTTTCGAAGCACGCTGAGCCGGGTCGGGTCCGCCGGTAGCCGCAGCGCGAAGCGGTTCAGCTCCGCCGCCTCCAGGGCGAGAACCGCCACGTCGTCGCGGCGCGGCCGTCCGGTGACCCGCTCCACGACCGCGTCGATCAGGTCCACCACGTGCTCACTCGGGGTGGCCGCGTCGAC
This sequence comes from Micromonospora saelicesensis, assembly GCF_900091575.1. Taxonomy (GTDB): domain Bacteria; phylum Actinomycetota; class Actinomycetes; order Mycobacteriales; family Micromonosporaceae; genus Micromonospora; species Micromonospora saelicesensis. The sequence goes on along the minus strand of NZ_FMCR01000003.1, from coordinate 82,797 downwards.
GCGCAACTGGGCCAGTGAGGCATCGATGCCGAGCTGACGGTCCTCGATCAGCCCGTCGGTGTAGAGCAGCAGTCGAGTGCCGGCTGGCAACTCGCCCTCGACCGACTCGTACGTCGCGTCGGGGAGGGCGCCGACGGGTGGACCGAGCGCCCGGTCGTGCAGGAACGCCACGTCGCCTCCAGTGATCAACAGTGGGGAGGGGTGACCGGCGCTCGCGTACCGCAGCCGACCGGTGCGGGGGTTGAACAGCAGGCAGACCACCGTCGCGAAGGAGCGGCCCTCGGTGGAGCCGACCAGCCGGTTGAGCCGGGTCAGCGACTCACCCGGATCGAAGCCCTCCAGCACGTACGCCCGCAGCGCGTTGCGCAGCTGGCCCATCGCCGCGGCGGCCCGGACGCCCTTACCGACCACGTCGCCGATGACCAGCACCAGCTCGTCGCCGTTCAGCGCGATCGCGTCGTACCAGTCGCCGCCGACCTCGACGTCGGCGCTGCCGGGCAGGTAACGGCTGGCCACCACCGCGCCGGGCAGTTGAGGCAGCGACCGGGGCAGCAGGCTGTGCTGCAGGGTGGTGGCGATGCGGTGTTCGGCTTCGTAGAGCTGGGCGTTCTCCAGTCGCACCCCGACGAGCCGGGCCAGCTGGGTCAACGCGGCGTCGTCGGCCTGCGCCTCGTCGCCGGCTGCCCGCCAGACCTGCAGCTCACCGAGCTGCTTGCCGGTCGTGCCGGTCAGCTCGGTCACGAAGGACGGGTCGGCGGCGGTGGTGCCGCCGCCGTCCGCCTCGAAGCGCACCTCGGCGGCGGTGACCACCACCCGAGCCGCCTCGGCGAGGCTCAACGCGTGTCGGGCGGCGACCTGGAGCACATCGGCGGTGGATCGGGCGGTGTTCACCGCCACCGCCGCGTCGGCCAGCGCCCGGAGCCGGCGGATGATCTGCCCGCGCAGCTGGCCCAGCTCGACGTTGGCCCGGACCCGGGCGATCAGCTCCTGCGCGGAGAACGGCTTGGTGAGGTAGTCGTCGGCGCCGACGGCGAGACCGGCGACGGCCTCCGCGGAGCCGGCGCGGGCGGAGAGCAGCACGATCGGCACGTGCCGGGTACGCGGGTCCGAGCGCAGCGCGCTCACCAGCCCGAACCCGTCCAGCCGGGGCATCATCACGTCGGTGAGTACCAGGTCGAACCCGCCCTCGCGGGCCAGCGGCAGGGCATCGAGCCCGTCGTTCGCGGTGACCACGTCCCAGGTCGGGGAGAGCAGCCGACTGACGTGTTCCTGCAGGTCGGCGTTGTCGTCGACGACCAGGATCCGGCCAGCCGAGGTGCCCTTCGCCGGCTGCCGGTCGAGCTCGGGTGCCGACGCGACACCGGCCCACAGCGCGGTCTCCGCCACGAAGAGCCGGGCCTGCTCGGGCTCACCCACGGGCAGCGGATCGAACGCCGCCACCCGGTCCGCCGGCAGGTGCGCCGAGCCGAACGGAACGGTCACCGTGAAGGTGCTGCCCACGTCGACAGTGCTGGTCAACCCGACCTCACCGCCGTGCATCTCGACCAGTTCCCGGACCAGCGCGAGGCCGATGCCGGTGCCTTCGTGGGTGCGTGCCCGCACCCCGGGCACCCGGTGGAACCGTTCGAAGACGTGCGGCAGTTCGTCCGGCACGATGCCGACGCCGGTGTCCGTCACATCCAGCCGGGCCGCGCCCTCGACGGCCCGGATCCGCACCCGGATCTCGCCGTCGAAGGTGAACTTGACCGCGTTCGACACCAGGTTGAGGACGATCTTCTCCCACATGTCCCGATCGACGAAGACCGGCGTCGGCAGCGGCGGGCAGTCCACCACCAGTCGCAACCCGGCCCGGTCGGTCGCCGAGCGGAAGGTGCTGGCCAGCCGGGCGGTGTAACCGGCGAGGTCGGTGGGCTGGTAGCGGGCGGCGAGCCGACCGGACTCCAGTCGGGAGAAGTCCAGCACTGTGTTGACCAGCTTGAGCAGGCGCAACGCGTTGCGGTGCATCATGGTGAGCCGGTCGGTTTCGGTGGCCGGCAGCTCCGGATCGGCCAGCATGTCCTCCAGCGGGCCGAGCACCAGGGTCAGCGGGGTGCGGAACTCGTGGCTGACGTTGGCGAAGAAGTTGGTCTTCGCCCGGTCCAGAGCGGCCAACTCGGCGGCGCGGGCCCGTTCCTGCTCGTACGCCCGCTGGGTGCCGACCGCCCGGGAGATCTGGGCGGCGACCAGGCCGAGGAAGTTGCGGTAGTCGTCGCCGAGCGGCAGCTGACGGGCCACGCCGACGACCAGCGCGCCGACGGTCTGGTTGGTCGCGGTGAGCGGCAGCACGAGGGCCTGGTCGGCGGCGTCGACAGGCAACGCGTCGAACAGAGCGGCCACCTCGATCGTGGCGGGCGCGCCATCGGCGGTCAGCCGAGCCGACAACTGCGCTGTGACATCGACGGCGGGCGGGGTGGTGCCGGTGCAACCGGCCAGGGTGAGCTGGTCGTTGTCGTCAGCCAGATAGATCAGGGCGAACGGCACGTCCGCCCGGTGCCGGCCGAGCACCCCGGCGGCGGTCCGACCCAGTTCCGTGGCGCTGCCGATGTCGATCAGCTCGGCACCCAGCTCGGACAGCGCTCGAAGTCGACGCTCGCCGAGCACCCGCCCGGTGGTCTCGCTGACGATGCAGTAGACGCCGCTGACCGAGCCGTCGTCCCCCCGGATCGGGTCGTACGAGACGTTGAAGTAGGTCTGCTCGACGAAGCCGTAACGGTCCAGCAGAAAGGGATGGTCCTCGCCCCGGTAGGAGCGGCCGGTGCTCCGGACGCTGTCGAGCAGCGGGCCGAGCACCGGCCAGGTCTCCGCCCAGCTCGCGCGGGCCGGTTGGCCGATCACGTCCGGGTGTTTGCCGCCGATGGTCGGCCGGTAGGCGTCGTTGTAGAAGGCCAACTGCTCGTCGCCCCAGAACATGACGATCGGTGCGCTGGAGGCGAGCATCATGCCGACCGCGTTGGAGAGCGCCGGGGGCCACTGACCGGGCTCACCCAGCGGGCCGGAGGACCAGTCGAAGGAGGCCAGCCGCTCGCCCATCTCGCCGCCGGCCGCGAACGCGGCCGCCAGCATCGCCGGGGTCTCGCGACCGGACAGGGCGGGATGCCCGATGTCCGCGCCCCCCTGGGCCGAGCTCATGCAGCCTCCCGCTCCGGCCGTACCCCTCGACCGTTGATCTTCACCCGCCGTGCTCCGACTTGTACCCCAGCGGACCAGCAACGTAACGCATCACGAGCGATGGACGCTGGTTACGTACGCCTGGGTCGTCGGGCACCGGACAGTGCGGGTGGACGGCGGCGTCGAACGGCGGCGCCCGGAACGCTCTGACGAGTCAGAAGACCGGCAGTCCGTCGATGCTTGCCGCGTTCCTGGTGGCCCGGTAGGCGACCAGGTCGTCGGCGCTGCGGCGAGAGTGTGAGGTGAGTAACAGATCACGTTCGGCTCGGAAGTCCATCAGTGGCACCGCATATCCGCAGGAGTCACTGACCCGCTCCACCTCGACGGTGATGACCGCCCGGACGGCGTGCACGTCCGGCGGTGCGGGAAACTCGGCGAGCCGATCGGCGAAGGCGTCCTCGGTGACCGCGACGCTGCTGCCCCGACCGTGCAACCGGACGATCTTCGGCGGACCGTCGAAGGCACAGAACATCAGCGTGATCCGGCCGTTGTCCCGCAGGTGGGCGATGGTCTCCGCCCCGCTGCCGTGATAGTCGAGGTACGCCACCCGGTGCGGGCCGAGGATCACGAACGTGCCCCGCATGCCCTTCGGAGACACGTTGACATGCCCCTCGACCCCCGACGGGGCGGTCGCTACGAAGAAGAGCGGCTGCGCCACGATGAAGTCACGCAGTCGACCGTCGATCTCCGGATAAACCTTGCCCATGCGCCGATCCTCCCACCGGTGCCATCGACGGGCGGGGGCGATCTCAGTCACACCCGCCGCGTCCAGGCCGACCACGGTCACGGCGCACCCGCCGGCCGGCGGCCTGCACCAACGCCGTGATCGGGCGGGGATCCGGCTCGTTCTCCGGATGCCACTGCACTCCGAGCACGAACGGCAGGGCGGGGTCCTCGACCGCCTCGACCACGCCGTCCCCCGCCCAGCCGGTCACCGTGAGCCGGCCCGGATCGGCGACCGCCTGGTGGTGGTACGAGTTGACCTGGTCGACCCCGGCCAGCACCGAGGCGGCCAGGCTCCCCGGCGCGAACCGCACCGCGTGCGCGCCGTACACGCCGGGCGCCGGGCGGTGCGCCTCGTGACCCACCACGTCGGGCAGGTGCTGGTACAACGTGCCGCCGTACGCGACCGCGAGCAACTGCATCCCCCGACACACGCCCAGCACCGGCACCTCGGCGGCGAGCGCGGCGGCCAACACTGTCAACTCGCCGGCGTCCCGGTCCGGCCGGTCCTCGGTACGAGGGTCGGGCGGCTGGCCGTACCGCCCCGGGCCGACGTCCGCGCCACCGGCCAACAGCAACCCGTCGAGGACGGCCACCACGTCCGCGTCCACGTCGTCCGGTGGCAGCACCACCGCCCGCCCACCCGCGGCCGCCACCGCCCGCGGGTACGCCTCCGGCACCAGCACCGCCCGCACACCCCGCCAGACCGCCCAGTCGGCAGGTTCGACGTACGCGCTGACCCCGATCAGCGGGCGTCGGCTCCGGGCTGGCCGGGTTCGCGACTGCGGGGCTCGCAAACCCGGCTCACTGCTCGCGTTCACAGCGGCGTGACGTAGGCGCCCGTGATGCCGCCGTCGACCACGAACTGCGCGGCGGTCATGAACGAGGCGTCGTCGCTGGCCAGGAACGCCACCGCGGCGGCGATCTCCTCCGGTTGCCCGAAGCGGCCCATCGGCACGTGCACCAGCCGACGGGCGGCCCGCTCCGGGTCGGCGGCGAAGAGTTCCAGCAGCAACGGGGTGGCCACCGGGCCGGGACAGAGGGCGTTGACCCGGATGCCCTCACGGGCGAACTGCACACCCAACTCCCGGGTCATCGCCAGCACCCCGCCCTTGCTCGCGGTGTACGCGATCTGCGAGGTGGCCGCACCCATCAACGCCACGAACGAGGCCGTGTTGATGATCGAGCCCTTGCCCTGCCGACGCATGTGTGGAATGGCGTACTTGCAGCACAGGTAGACGCTCGTGGTGTTGACCCGCAGCACCCGCTCCCACGCGTCCAGGCCGGTGTCCAGGATGGAGTCGTCGTCCGGCGGTGAGATGCCGGCGTTGTTGAACGCGATGTCCACCCGGCCGTGCCGGTCGGCCACCCCGTCGAACAGGTCGCGTACCGCCGACTCGTCGGCCACGTCGGTGGCCACGAACTCTCCGCCGCACTCCTCGGCGGCCTTCGTGCCGGCCGCCGCGTCGATGTCCACGCACACCACCCGGGCCCCCTCGGCGGCGAACCGCCGCACGGTGGCCAACCCGATGCCACTGCCCGCTCCGGTGACCACTGCCACCCGGTCCTGCAACCGACCCTGCACTGGCGTCACTCCTCCGTCGCGATGAACACGTTCTTGACGTCCGTGAAGGAGTGCAGCGCGTCCGGGCCCAGCTCGCGGCCGAGCCCGGAGCGCTTCATCCCGCCGAACGGGGTCCAGTAGCGCACCGAGGAGTGCGAGTTGACGCTGAGGTTGCCCGAGTCGACGGCGCGGGCCAGGCGCAGGGCCCGACCCACGTCCCGGGTCCAGATCGAGCCGGAGAGGCCGTATTCGGTGTCGTTGGCGAGCCGGACCGCGTCCGCCTCGTCGTCGAACGGCAGCAGCGAGACCACCGGGCCGAAGATCTCCTCCCGCCAGTGCCGGTCGGCCGGCGAGTCGGCCAGCAGCACTGTGGGCGCGTGCCAGAACCCGGGGCCGTCGGGGCAGGAGCCGGTGAAAGCTACAGTCGCCCCGGCGAGGTAACCGGCTACCCGGTCCCGCTGGGCGGCGGAGATCAGCGGGCCCATCTCGGCGGTGTCGCGCGACGGGTCCTCGACCCGCACCGCGCGTACCGCCGGTTCGAGCAGTTCCAGGAACCGGTCGTACACCGAACGCTGAACCAGGATCCGCGACCGTGCGCAGCAGTCCTGGCCGGCGTTGTCGAAGACCGCGCCCGGCGCGGTAGCGGCGGCGCGTTCCAGGTCGGCGTCGGCGAACACGATGTTCGCGCTCTTGCCGCCCAACTCCAGGGTGAGTCGCTTCACCTGGGCGGCGCAGCCGGCCATGATCCGGGTGCCGACCTCGGTGGAGCCGGTGAAGCAGATCTTGCGGACCGCCGGGTGGCTGACGAACCGCTCCCCCACCACCGAGCCCTCGCCCGGGATGACGGTGAAGACGCCATCGGGCAGGCCGGCCTCGCGGGCCAACTCGGCCAGGCGCAGTGCGGTGAGCGGGGTCAGTTCGGCGGGCTTGAGCACCACTGTGTTGCCGGCGGCGAGCGCCGGGGCGAACCCCCAGGCGGCGATCGGCATCGGGAAGTTCCAGGGCACGATCACGCCGACCACACCGAGTGGCTCGTGGAAGGTGACGTCCAACCCGCCGGGCACCGGGATCTGCCGCCCGGTCAACCGCTCGGGCGCGCCGGCGTAGTAGTCCAGGACGTCGCGGACGTTGCCCGCCTCCCACCGGGCGTTGCCAATGGTGTGCCCGGAGTTGCGCACCTCCAGCACTGCCAACTCGTCCAGATGCGCGTCGACCACGGCGGCGAACCGCCGCAGCAACCGTGCCCGGTCCCCCGCCCCCACCTGACGCCAGGTCTCGAAGGCGGCAGCCGCCCGCGCGATGGCCGCGTCAACCTCGTCCACCGAGGCCGCAGCAACCTCCCGAAACCCCACCCCGCGCGCCGGGTCCACCAAGACCGTCACACCGCCACCTCCATCCTCACGCGGTCAGAGGCGTTCGAAGCCACGGGTCAGCTCCCAGTCCGTGACCGCGGCGTCGAAGGCGGCCAGCTCGACCCTCGCCTGGTTGGCGTAGTGGGCCACCACCTCGGCACCGAACGCCTCCCGGGCCACAGTGGACCCTTCCCAGAGGGCCAGGGCGTCGCGCAGGGTGCCGGGGACCCGCTCGGCCTCCGGGTCGTCGTACGCGTTGCCGGTGCACTCCGCACCCAGCTCAAGCTCGCCGTCGATGCCGTGCAGCGCCCCGGCGACCAACCCGGCGATCGCCAGGTACGGGTTGACGTCAGCGCCGGGCACCCGGTTCTCCACGCGCATGCCCTGCCCGTGCCCGACCACCCGCAGCGCGCAGGTGCGGTTGTCGACACCCCAGCGCAGCGCGGTCGGGGCGAACGATCCCGGCTGGTAGCGCTTGTAGGAGTTGATGTTCGGGGCGAAGAGCAGGCTGAACTCCCGCATGGTGGCCAGCAGCCCGGCGAGCACCCGTTGCCCGGTCTGCGACAGGTGCGCCGGTCCGTCGCCGAGCATCGCCGACGAGCCGGAGGAGTCCCGCAGTGAGAAGTGGATGTGGCAGGAGTTGCCCTCCCGCTCGTTCGGCTTGGCCATGAAGGTGATCGCCATCCCCTCCTGGGCAGCGATCTCCTTGGCGCCGTTCTTGTAGATGACGTGGTGGTCGGCGCAGGCCACCGCCTCGTCGTACCGGAAGGCGATCTCGTGTTGCCCGAGGTTGCACTCGCCCTTGGCGCTCTCCGGGGTGAGCCCGGCGCCGGCCATCTCGACGCGGATGCGACGCAGCAGCGGCTCCACCCGGGCGGTGCCGAGCAGCGAGTAGTCGACGTTGTACTGGTTGGCCGGGGTGAGGTCGCGGTAGCCACGCTGCCAGGCGTCCTCGTACGAGTCGCGGAACAGCACGAACTCCAACTCGGTGCCGGCGTACGCGGTCAGCCCGTGCTCGGCCAGCCGGTCCAGCTGCCGGCGCAGGATCTGCCGGGGCGAGGCGACCACGTCACCCGAGCCGTCGAGCCAGGTCAGGTCGGCCAGCAGCAGGGCGGAGCCGGGCTGCCAGGGCACCCGGCGCAACGTGGCGAAGTCCGGCACCATCGCGAAGTCGCCGTAGCCGCGTTCCCAGCTCGACATCGCGTACCCGTCGACGGTGTTCATGTCGACGTCCACGGCGAGCAGGTAGTTGCAGCCCTCGCTGCCGTTGGTCACCACCTGGTCGAGGAAGAAGGGCGCGTGGAACCGCTTGCCCTGCAACCGACCCTGCATGTCGACGAGGGCCAGCACCACCGTGTCGATCTCGCCATCGTTGATGGCGACCCGCAGTTGTTCCAGCGTGAGCGGAGCTTTCCTCATTCGCGGGCCTCCATCACCAAGGTCTACTGGCAAACCGGATCACCGTCAATGCCCCCGGCGGCACGTGCGGCAAACCCGACCGTCGGCCGGCGGGACGGCAGCACCGCCCGTCCCGCCGGGTGCCGATCAGACCGGGCCGTCGGCCCGCGCCGGGTCGGCCGCCACCGCGGTTTCCTCGACGGTACGAACCGGGCCGGTGAACCACTTGCGGGCCGAGACGTACCACCAGACGGCGACCACCAGTAGCACCCCGCCGACGGCGAGCGGCGCGTAGTTCACCGCCGACCAGGTGAACTCGTCGTTGCCGGGCACTCCGGCGGGCACGATCGGCAGCACGAAATAGACGGCGATGATCGCGATTTCGATCACCGCGATCCAGCCGAGCAGCTTGTACTTGCGGCCCAACGTCCACGGCCCCGGGACGAACCGGTCGCCCATCCTCAGTCGGAGCGCGATCGGAATGAGGAACGACAGGTAGAGCCCGAGCACCGCGACGGAGACGACCGCGTAGAAGGCGATCGGGATACCGGCGGAGCTTTCGTACAGCGCCGGCAGGGTCAGCACCAGGCCGGCCACTGTGGCGCCGATGATGGCGTTGACCGGGGTGCCGTTGCGGTCGACCCTCGACCACAGCCGCCATCCGGGTACGGCACGGTCCCGGCTGAACGCGTACGCCATCCGACTCATCGAGGTCACGCAGCTCATGCCGCAGAAGAACTGGCCGATGGTCGAGATGATGATGACGATCTTGAAGAAGACCGGGGTCAGCGCGGACTCGAAGATGGCGCCGGAGAAGCCGCCCGCGGCGTTGACCGCCTCGACATCGGTGGCCGCGAAGAGGAACGCCAGCAGCAGGATCCAGCCGCCGACCGCCGAGTAGAAGATCGACTGCCAGAGTCCACGGGCCGCGGCCTGGGAGGCGCCCCGGGTCTCCTCGGAGACGTGCGCGCAGGCGTCGAAGCCGGTGATCGTGTACTGGGTCAGCAGGAAGCCCAGCGGCAGCACGTAGAACCAGAACGTCAGCCCGCCGATGTCCCCGTCGCCGAAGCCGGAGTTGTTGAACCGCTCGGTGAACACGAACTGGAAGCTCTGGTGGTTGTCGGGCACGAAGACCAGGATGGCGACCACGACGGCCGCGCCGGCCACGTGCCACCAGACCGAGACGTTCTGGAGTACGTCGATGATCCGGTGTCCGAAGATGTTGATCAGCCCGTGCAGCACCAGGATGATCACGAAGAGGACGAACGCCTGACGCAGCGTCCCGGCCCAGCCGTCGAAGAGCGCCGACAGGGTGAGGTTGAGGAACGTCGCACAGCCGTAGTCCACCGAGGCGGTGACCGCCACCAGACCGATCAGGTTCAGCCAGCCGGTGAACCAGCCGTGCACCGGGCGGCCCATGGTGGCCGCCCACCAGTAGATCCCACCCGCGGTCGGGTACGCCGACACCAGCTCCGCCATGCAGAAGCCGATGATCAGGATGAACAGCGAGATCAGCGGCCAGCCCCAGGAGATGGCGACCGGCCCGCCGTTGTTCCACGCCTGACCGAAGGTGGTGAAACAGCCGGCCAGGATCGAGATGATCGAGAAGGAGATGGCGAAGTTGGAGAAGCCACTCCACTTACGGCGCAACTCCTGTTTGTAGCCGAGTTCGGCGAGCCGCCGGGCGTCGTCGTCCATCGGTTGCTCGGCGGTCGGCACGGGCGTCGTGGCCACTGCACACCTCCCTGAGGTGGTTCCGCGTGCGAGTGGGCAAAGTGTCGACCCAGCCGATCAAGGCGGTCAATACGTAGTCGGTGGGAATCTCACCGCCGTCGGGCTAATTGCGTTGCCGACCGGCCGCCCCGGCCGGCATCCTGGACCGGTGACCAGGCCCGACAAGGGCCCACCCCGGGCGCTCGGACCGCCCGACCCGGTGGCGCGGGGCACGCCTCTCTCTCACGTACGGCCATTCCGCCGTACCCGAAAAGTGCCCCGCGCCCCGCTCCCCCTCGTGATCAAGAGGTTTGCGTCAAATTTCCCGCCGTGCCTGACCGAAAGCTCTTGATCACCGCGGGAAAGGCGTGGGTCAGGTCAGGAGGAGGCCGGCTACCCAGAGGGCCGCGACCAGGAGGCCGGCCAGGAACTCCACCAGCATCGACAGGCCGGCGGCCTTCAGGGCCTGCACGGTCGAGGGCCACGCGAGCTGGTTACTGCCCAGCCGGAGCCGTTCGGCCGCCCACACCCCGGCGACGAAGCCGAGCACCAGGCCGACGACCGGCACCACGAAGAAGCCGATGATGCCGAGCACCCCGCCGGCGAGCAGCGTGGACGTCGGCACACCCGTGCGCTTCAGGTTCCGGCCCGGCCACGCGTACTTGATCACGGCGCCACCCCCGGCGACCACTGTGGCGGCGGCGAACACCGCCCAGCCACCCAGGCCGGCGCCGCCGAAGACCGCCCAGAGCAGCACGCCGCCCCAGCACAGCGGCAGCGCCGGCAGACCGGGCACCACCACGCCGGCCAACCCGGCCAGGATGGCCAGGCCGGCCACCACGGTCACCGCCGTCTGCGAGTCCGTCAGGTCCACGCCGCCATCCTTCGTCGCCACCCTTCGGACCGGTTCGGTCCCCCACTCACGCCAACGCTCCGCCGCGCAGCCGGGCGGTGATCACGTCGGCCGGGGCGGGCGCACCGAAGTATCGGCCCTGCCCGGTGTCGCAGCGCAGCGCCCGCAGCCGTTCGGCCTGCACTCCGGTCTCCACCGCCTCGGCCGTGACCCACAACTCCAGGGCGTGCGCCAACCGGACCAACGCGTCGACGATCCGTTCGTCGCGGTGGTCGGCGGCCACGTCGGTGCCGTCCGCGCGGATGCCCTCGACGAACGGACCGGCGAGCTTCAGGCAGTGGATCGGCAACCGGCGCAGGTACGCCAGGTTGGAGTACCCGGTGCCGAAGTCGTCCACGGCCAGCCGGACGCCGAGCGCGGCGAGCCGGTGCAGGCTGCGCAGGGGTTCGTCGGCACTGCCCATCACGGCGCTCTCGGTCAGCTCCAGTTGGAGCAGCTCCGCGGGCAGCCCGCTGGTCTGCAACGCGTCGGCGACGGTGTCCACGATGGCCGGTTCGTCGGCCTGCCGGGCGGCCAGGTTGACGCTGACCACCAGCCGGGCGTCGGGGAACTCCCGCCACCACCGTTCGGCGTCCTCGCAGGCCCGCCGCAGCACCCACTCGCCGAGTCGGACGATCAGGCCGGTCTCCTCGGCCAGGCCGATGAACCGGTCCGGCCCGATCAGGCCCAGCTCCGGATGCTCCCAACGGACCAGCGCCTCCACCGCGAGCATGGTGCCCTCCAGCAGCGACACGATCGGTTGGTAGTGCAGCACGAACTCGCCCCGCTCCAGTGCGGCGGGCAGCCCGGCGACCAGCGCCGCGCGGGCGATGTCCCGGGCGCCGCGCTCTGGGTCGTAGACCGCCCACCGGCCCCGGCCCGCCGCCTTGGCCCAGTAGAGCGTGGTGTCCGCCGCCTTCATCAGCTCCGACGCGCTGGTCTCCGAGGCCGGGCACTGCACGATGCCCACACTGGCCGAGACGGCCAACTGGTGCTCACCGACGTGGACCGGGGCCGCGACGGCGGCCAGCGCGGCCTCCGCGACGGCGACCGGGTCGTCGGTGTCGTCCCCTCCGTCGACGAGGATCACGAACTCGTCGCCGCCCATCCGGGCGACCAGGTGGCCGTGGTCGGCCACGCACGCGGCCAGCCGCCGGCCGATCATCACGAGCAGCCGGTCACCGAGGTCGTGGCCGAGACTGTCGTTGATCGCCTTGAAGCCGTCCAGGTCGAGGAAGCAGACCCCGACGCGCTGCCCGGTGCCCGCGGTGTCGAGCACCCGGCCCAACGTCTCGAAGAACAGCGTTCGGTTGGGCAACCCGGTCAGCGGGTCGTGCAGAGCCTGGAAGCGCAGCCGCTGCTGGAGTTCGTACCGCTCGGTGATGTCCTCGATCATCGCGACGGTGAATCGTGGCCGGCCGTCGTGCCGGATCAGCGATACGGCAAGATCCGTCCAGACCACCGTGCCGTCCTTACGGTGGTAGCGCTTCTCCACCCGGGCGGCGTCGTGCTTTCCCTCGATCAGCTCCTGGTAGAGCTCCCACATCCCGGCGGCGTCGTCGGCGTGGAACAGCGCCGCCACGTTGATCTCGCGCAACTCCTCGATCGAGTAGCCGAGCATGTCGGCGAACGCCTGGTTGACGTCCATGATCCGACCGTCCACGCCGGCGATCCCGATCCCGATCGCGGCGCCGGTGAACACCGCCCGGAACCGTGCCTCGCTCTCGCGTAGCGCCTGCTCGACCTCGTCGCGCGCCTGCCAGGCGGACCGGGCGATCCGCTCCTGCTGGCTGAACGTGCGGTCGCGCAGCGCACGGGCGAACCCGGCGGCCAGCCCGCCCTGCACCGCCGCGATCCGGTCGGCGAGGTCGGCCGGCCGGTCACCGTCGCCCAGCACCCGACGCCCGAAGGTCGCGCCGAGCGCGTGCAGCGTCCACTCCAGGGCCTGCGGCTCGGTGAGGTGCGCCTCCACCAGCGCCCGCCCGACCTCCTCGGCCGGGTAGGCGCTGAACGGCTCCGCCCGTACCGCCTGGGCCAGCCGGATCGTGTGCGCCAGCAGCAGCCGCTCGGTCTCGGCCACGCTGAGCGGCACGAAACCGAGCCGGCGCACCGCGCGGGCCCAGTCGGCGGCGTACCCCTGGGCGTCCGCCCGGCCGGAATCGACCCCGGCGGGGTCCCGGCCGGAATCGACCCCGGCGGGGTCCGGGACGGCGGCCACGAGATCAGCCGGCGGGCTGGTCGTACCGGGCGACGCCCCCGAAGGCGCCGAACCGCTCCGGGCGCTCGTCCACGTCGGACGGTGAGTCCGGGCGCCAGAGCGGCATGTGCACCACGCCCGGTTCCAGGACGGTCCAGTCGCCGAAGAAGCCGGTGACCTGAGCGCGGGAGCGCAGGGTGATCTCGGTGGCGGTGCGGGCGGAGAGGCGCTGGGCGTCCAGCATCTCCTGCGGCTGGTCCTCGAAGGTGGAGTGGGAGACGACCAGGAAGCTGCCCGGCGCGGCCGCGGCCCGCAGGGTGGCCAGGATCGCCTCGGGCCCGTCGGCGTCCGGGATGAAGTGCACCACCCCGGCCAGCAGGATGCCCATCGGACGACTGAAGTCGATCAGCCCGAGCTGTCGGGTCTCGGTGAGGATCCGCTCCGGCTCCCGCAGGTCGGCGTGGATGACCCCGGTCAGCTCGTTGCCAGCCAGCAACTCCCGGCTGTGCGCGACAGCCACCGGGTCGATGTCGACGTACACGACGCGGGCCTTGGGGTTCACCCCCTGCGCCACCTCGTGCACGTTGCCCACGGTGGGAATTCCGGAGCCGATGTCGAGGAACTGGTCGATGCCGGCGTCGAGCAGCACCCGGACGGCCCGACGCAGGAACTCCCGACCGGAGCGCATGGTGGCGGCGAGATTCGGGGTCATGCTGGCGATCTGCTCCGCCAACTGCCTGTCGATCTCGAAGTTGTGCGCTCCACCCAGAAAGTAGTCGTACACCCGGGCCGCGCTCGGCCTGGTCAGATCGATCTCGGTCGGCAGTCCGTCCGGCATCAGCGTGCTCCCCAGTTCATCGCCGCGGCGCGGGACGGCACCGGCGTCGGGGCGCGCAGCGGGCACGCGTGGGCACCGGTCGACCCGCGGGTCGTGTGGTGTGGACCACTCTAGGCGGCTGACTCCAGCAACAGCGAGATGCCTTGACCAACGCCGATGCACATGGTGGCCAGAGCCCGGCGGCCGCCGCGACGGCGCAGCTCCAGGGCGGCGGTCAACGCCAGCCGCGCGCCACTGGCGCCGAGTGGGTGCCCCAGCGCGATGGCGCCACCGTTCGGGTTGACGTGGTCGGCGTCCACGGGCAGCCCCAGCTCCCGCAACACCGCCACGGACTGCGCGGCGAACGCCTCGTTCAACTCCACCACGTCCACAGCGCCCACCTCGACGCCGACACGGTCGAGCAGCTTGCGGGTGGCCGGCACCGGGCCGATCCCCATGATCCGGGGCGGCACACCGGCCGCCGCCGCGCCGACGATCCGGGCCAGGGGCGTCAGACCGTACCGGGCGACAGCCGCCTCGCTGGCCACCAGCAACGCGACAGCGCCGTCGTTGACGCCCGAGGAGTTGCCGGCGGTCACCGTGCCGCCGTCGCGGAACGGGGTGGGCAGTGCGGCCAGCTTCTCCAGCGAGGTCTCCCGGGGGTGCTCGTCGACCTCGACCAGCCGGGTCTCGCGACGACCGGCCGGCACGGACACCGCCACGATCTCCTCGGCGAACCGGCCGTCGGCCTGCGCCTTGGCCGCACGCTGCTGCGACCGGTACGCGAAGGCGTCCTGCTCGGCCCGGCTCACGCCGTACTCGGCGGCCACGTTCTCCGCCGTCTCCGGCATCGAGTCGACCCCCCACCCGTCACGCATCAACGGGTTCACCAACCGCCAGCCAAGGGTGGTGTCGTACACCTCCGCCGAGCGGGAGTACGCCGACGTCGCCTTCGGCATGACGAACGGTGCCCGGCTCATGCTCTCCACCCCGCCGGCGATCACCAGCTCCGCGTCCCCGGCGACGATGGACCGGGCGGCGGTGGCGAGCGCGTCCAGGCCCGAGCCGCAGAGCCGGTTGACAGTGCTGCCCGGCACCTCCTCGGGCAGGCCGGCCAGCAGCGCCGCCATCCGGGCCACGTTGCGGTTGTCCTCGCCGGCCTGGTTGGCGCAGCCGAGCACGACGTCGTCGACTCGCGCCCAGTCCACCGACGGGTGGCGGGCGACCAGTTCCCGGATCACGTGCGCGGCCAGGTCGTCGGGGCGGACGCCGGCCAGCGCGCCCGCGTACCGGCCGATCGGGGTGCGGACACCGGCCACCAGGTATGCCACGGTCATCGCGAGTCCTTAGGGGGTGCAGACGGCGGGGGTGGGGCACGCCCACGGGTCACGAGGGCTGCCGGCCGCCAGGATATCCGCGCCGGCAGCGGATAGGTTGACGGCATGGCCCGGGCCCAGTTCAGCGCAGAGACCAGCGGCGGCGGAGCGTTCGTCCGCCAGCCGAACCGGTTCACCGGTCGGGTCACCGCCGACTCCACCTCGCCACCCGGCGGCGGCCCTGACGAGCAGGACCGCTGGCCGCTCGAGGCCGGCCGTTACCGGCTTATCTGGTGCCGGGCCTGCCCGTGGGCGCACCGGGCGAGGATCGTGCGTGGCCTGCTCGGGCTGGACGACGCGATCTCGCTGGGCACCGTCGACCCGATCCGGGACGAGCGGGGCTGGGCGTTCGCCCTCGACCCGGACGGCTTCGACCCGGTCCTCGGCGTGAGCTTCCTGTCCGAGGCGTACCTGGCCACCGACCAGGACTACACCGGCCGGGTGACAGTGCCGGCGCTCGTCGACACCCTGACCGGTCGGGTGGTCACCAACGACTATCCGCAGCTCACCCTCGACTTCTCCACCGAGTGGCGGTCGCTGCACCGTGCGGGGGCGCCGGACCTGTACCCGGTAGGGCTGCGCCCCGAGATGGACGCGCTGATGGCCGAGATCCACACCGACGTGAACAACGGCGTCTACCGGTGCGGGTTCGCCACCTCCCAGCAGGCGTACGACGAGGCGTTCCGGGCGCTCTTCGCCCGGCTGGACGCGCTCTCCGAGCGGCTGTCCGGGCAGCGCTACCTGATGGGCGACGCGATCACCGAGGCGGACGTGCGGCTGTTCACCACGCTGGTCCGCTTCGACGCCGCGTACCACGGGCACTTCAAGTGCAACCGCAACAAGCTGACCGAGATGCCGGTGCTCTGGGCGTACGCCCGGGATCTGTTCCAGACGCCGGGTTTCGGCGAGACGGTGGACTTCGACCACATCAAGCGGCACTACTACGGCACGCACCGGGAGATCAATCCCAGCGGCATCGTGCCACTCGGGCCGGACGAGTCCGGCTGGAGCACGCCGCACGGGCGTGGCTGAGCCGGGTCGGCCGGCCACCCCGACCGTGCCGAGGGCCCGTGGCGACGTCGCCCGTCGGGTCGCCGGGTCCGCGGCGGCCGGCTGCACGCTGGCCGGTGCGGTGGCGGTGACGCTCGCCGTGGTCGCCGGTCCCGGTCCAGGGTTCACCGGGTACGTCAGCGAGGCGGGCATCGCCGGCAGCGCCCACGCCGCGACGTACCGGATCGGGATCCTTGCCCTTGCCGGCGCGTTGCTGCTGATCGGCGCGGCGCTGCCCCCCGGGGTGTGGGCGGCGGCCCCGGCGCTGCTCGCCACCGGGGCCGTGTTCACCGCCGTGTCCGGGGCGGTGACCTGCTCCGGCGGCTGCCCGTTGCCGCCGTTCGAGCGCGCGACGGCGGCCGACCTGGTGCACGGCGGCGCGAGCATCGCGGCGACCGCGTCGGTGGTCTTCGCCATGATCACGCTGGCCGTCTCCGGGCCGGCCGGCCGGACGGTGCGTCGGCTGGCCGGCATGGCCGCCGCGCTGGCACTGCCGCTCTGCGCCACGGTGGGGCTGGCGATGCTCGTGATCGGTCGAGGCCCGGTGGTGGGGGTGCTGGAACGGCTGATCCTCGCCCTGGCGGTGCTGTGGGGCCTGAGCACCGCCACCGCGCTGGCCCTGTGTAAGGAGCCTCACGCCGTCCGGTCCTTCCGATGAGCGGGAATCGGCGTATCGTCGGCCAGCGATGACCAATGTCTGGGGCCTCACTGTCCGCCTGTATGTCGATCTCCGACTGCAGGCCAGTGGCATCTGTCCGGGCTAGCCGCGTTCCTACGCCTGCCCCGATCGGACCGGACAATTGGATACATCCTCATGCCCTTCAGCCTGCGCAAAATTCCCTTCTCCGTGCAGATCCTGCTCGGCCTCGTGCTCGGCGTCGCACTGGGCTTCCTTGCCCGCAGCAACGACCTGAGCTGGCTGACCAGCACCCTGCACACCGTCGGTAGCCTCTTCGTCCAACTGCTCAAGCTGGCCGTGCCGCCGCTGGTCTTCACCGCCATCGTGGTCAGCGTGGTCAGCCTGCGCGGCGTCGCCAACGCCGCCCGGCTCGCCGTCAAGACCCTGATGTGGTTCGGCATCACCGCGCTGATCGCGGTGAGCATCGGCATCGGCCTCGGCCTGCTGACCAACCCGGGCAAGGGCGTGACCCTCGACCTGGGTGGCGCGGCGCCGCCGAAGAACACCGGCTCGTGGACCGACTTCCTCACCGGCATCGTGCCCACCAACCCGGTCGGCGCGTTCGTCGAGGGCAACGTCCTCCAGATCGTCTTCCTCGCCGTCGTCATCGGTGCCGCGGCCCTGCTGGTCGGCGAAGCCGCCGAACCGTTCGTGGCGCTGAACCGCTCCCTGCTGGAGATCGTCCAGAAGGCGCTCTGGTGGGTCATCCGACTCGCCCCGATCGGCACCCTCGGCCTGATCGGCAACGCCGTCGCCTCGTACGGCTGGGACCTGCTGGCCCCCCTGGCGAAGTTCACCACCGCCGTCTACGTCGGCTGCGCCATCGTCCTGTTCGTGGTCTACCCGCTGGTGCTGATCCTGGCCGGCCGCCTCAACCCGCTGCGCTTCTTCGCCGGCGCCTGGCCGGCGATCGAGCTGGGCTTCGTGTCCCGCTCCTCGGTCGGCACCATGCCGGTGACCCAGCGCTCCGTCGAGCGACTCGGTGTGCCCCGCGAGTACGCCTCGTTCGCGGTGCCCTTCGGCGCCACCACGAAGATGGACGGTTGCGCCGCCATCTACCCGGCCCTCGCCGCGATCTTCGTGGCCCAGGTGTTCGGCGTTGACCTCGGCATCGGCGACTACCTGCTGATCGCCTTCGTCTCGGTGGTCGGCTCGGCGGCCACCGCCGGCCTGACCGGCGCGATCGTGATGCTCACCCTGACCCTCAGCACGCTGGGCCTGCCGCTGGCCGGCGCCGGCCTGCTGCTGGCCATCGACCCGATCCTGGACATGATCCGCACCGCCACCAACGTCGCGGGGCAGGCGCTGGTGCCGACAGTGGTCGCCGCCCGCGAGGGCACTCTCGACCGCGTCGCGTACGAGTCCGCCGGCCGGCGTGACCTGACCGATCCGGAGCCGGTCGCCGACACCCGGCCCGAGCTCACCCCCGTTCCTGCCTGACCGATTCACCAGTACGGCGACGGGCCCCTCTCCCCGGGGGCCCGTCGCCGTGTCGGAGAGGATGACCCCATGAGTTCCCTGTTCACCCCCCTGGCCCTGCGCGGGGTCACAGTGCCCAACCGGATCGCCATGGCGCCGATGTGCCAGTACTCCGCCGGCCCCGACGGCCTGCCCACCGACTGGCACCTGATCCACCTCGGCAGCCGCGCGGTCGGCGGCGCCGGCCTGGTGCTGACCGAGGCGACCGCCGTACTCCCCGAGGGCCGGATCAGCCCGCAGGACACCGGCCTCTGGTCCGGTGCGCACGTCGACGCCTGGCGACCGGTGACCGCGTTCGTCGCGGCCCACGGCGCGGTGCCGGCAGTGCAGCTCGCGCACGCCGGCTTCAAGGCCTCCACCTACCGGCCGTGGGCACCCGAGCGCGGTGGTGTGCCGGACGCCGAGGGCGGCTGGACGCCCGTCGCCCCCGGCTCGGAGCCGTTCACCGCCGACTACCGGACGCCGACCAGCCTCGACGAGGCCGGCATCGCCGGTGTGGTCGAGGCGTTCGCGGCCGGCGCCCAACGCGCGCTGGACGCCGGCTTCGCCGCCGTGGAGATCCACGCCGCCCACGGCTACCTGCTCAACGAGTTCCTGTCGCCGCTGACCAACCACCGCACCGACGCGTACGGCGGCGACCGGGCGGCCCGGATGCGGCTCACCCTGGAGGTGGCCCGCGCGGTGCGCGCCGCGGTCGGCGAGGACGTGCCGGTGCTGACCCGGATCTCCGCCACCGACTGGGTCGAGGGCGGCTGGACGATCGAGGACAGCGTGGTGCTCGCCGGTGAGCTGGCCGGCGTCGGCGTCGACCTGGTCGACGCGTCCTCCGGTGGGGTGAGCACTGACCAGCGCGTCCCGCTCGGCCCGGGTTACCAGGTGCCGCTGGCCGCCCAGATCCGCCGCGAGGCCGGCGTGCCGACCGGCGCGGTGGGCCTCATCGTGGAGCCCGAGCACGCCGAGCAGATCGTCGCCAGCGGCGAGGCCGACCTGGTGCTGCTGGGTCGGGAGTTGCTGCGCGACCCGTACTGGCCGCACCGGGCCGCCGCGAAGCTCGGTGTCGCGTACTCCGGCCCCGCCCAGTACGCCCGCGCCTCCTGATCCCGACCGGTCGGGCGGCCGCCGCGTGAGTGGCCGCCCGACCGTCGGTCAGCCGGCCAGGTGGGACCAGTCGCCTTCCAGGTCCTGCCAGGTGCCCTGGGCGGCCACCGTGCCGCCGAGCAGCACCACCACGTGGTCGGCCCGGACCAACGCGGCGCGCTTCGCGGTCGAGCCGACAACTGTCACCCCGTGGCCGCGCAACGCCTGCCACAGCGCCAGCTCGGTGGTGACGTCCAGCGCCGACGACACGTCGTCGGCGACCAGCAGTTCGGTACGCGGGGCCAGCGCCCGGGCCAGCGCCAACCGCTGCAACTGCCCGCCGGAGAGCCGGGTGCCCTTGTGCCCGATGAGCAGGCCCAGCCCACCACCGGCGGCGGCCAGGTCATGGTCGAGCTGGGCGGTGCTGACCGCCCCCGCCGCGTCCACCTGGTGCCCGAGGGCGATGTTGTCGGCCACCGTGCCGGAGAGCACCCGGGGCAACTGACCGACGTAGCCGACCTGGTTGGGACGCAGGAACAGCTCCGGCTCGGTGACCGGGTCACCGTTCCAGGCCAGTTCGCCGGTGTGGTGCACGATCCCGGCCAGCCCGCGCAGCAGCGAGGACTTGCCCGACCCCACCGGCCCGACGACAAGCACCAACTGCCCCCGCTGCACGGTCAGGTCCACGTCCCGGACGGCCACCGTGCCGTCGGAGTGCACCACCCCGAAGCCGCGCAGTTCCAGCCGCCGCAGCGGATGCCGGGGCGGCATGGTCGGCGCGGGCGCCGTCCCGGCGGTCAGGTCGACCTCCGGCACCCCCGCGGAGTACGCGCTCACCCCGGTCATCGCCGCCGTGCGCCGGGTCCAGACCCGCGCCGAGGGCAGCTGCGAGATCAACGACGCCGTCGTCCAGGCGAACCAGCGGGCCGCGCCCAGGGTGGAGACGGCCACCAGCACCGCCCCGGCGGAGAGCGAGCCGTTCAGGTAGAGCGCCCAGGCGCCGATCGGCAACAGCCCACTGGCCATCGACGGTGTGGAGCGCGCCCACACCTGGACCGAGATCTCCCGCCGCTGCCGGTCGCTGCGCAGCACGTCCAGGCCCGCCAGGTGGCGCAGCACCGCAGTGGTCGCGCCGGCGAGCTTCACCGTCCGCGCCGCGGACAGCACGGAGACCAGCGCCGTGGCGAAGGAGGCCCGCGCCGCCACCGTCGCCCGGGCCGCATGCTCCAGCTTCGGCCCGAACAACGTCGCGGCCAGCCCGGAGACGACCATCGTGCCGAGGAAGAACAGCCCGGGTACGACGCTGCCGGTGACCGCCGTCATGGCGACCACGAGCACCAGCGCGACGGTCTGGTCCAGCACGTTGTCGGCGAGCTGGACCACCCGTTCGGTGTCCCCGCCCTGCGCCACCACCTCGGCGGGGGTGTGTGAGCTGACCCGGCGCGGCCCGGTCTGGCCGTGCACCAGGCGAAGGCCGATCCGCAGCATCTGCCGCACCCACCACTGCGGGAACCAGACGTGGGTGTAGAACGGCAGCGGCAGGGTGATCAGCAAACCGGCGACGATCCCCACCGCCGGCAGGTACGGGTTGCCCGTCCCGTCGACCAGGTCCGCCCAGAGCCAGGGCAGCACCGGGCCGTCCAGCCCGAGCAGGCTGAGCCCGAGGAACAGCACGATCGCGGCCGCACCGTACCGGGGATCGTTGGTGCAGAGTCGGAAGATCTCCCGCAGCGTCCGGGCCGGCGGCACCGGCGGCAGCGGCGGCGGGTCG
Organism: Micromonospora saelicesensis; assembly: GCF_900091575.1. Taxonomy (GTDB): domain Bacteria; phylum Actinomycetota; class Actinomycetes; order Mycobacteriales; family Micromonosporaceae; genus Micromonospora; species Micromonospora saelicesensis. Next base: position 61,502 of record NZ_FMCR01000003.1, on the reverse strand, counting down.
GCCCGGGTCGGCCCGACCGCACCCTGCGTGCCGTCCGGCGGTGTCGCCCGCGCGGTCTGCCCATTCGGCTCGCCCCGCGCGGGTGCCGGCTCGCTCGGCCAGGGGTCGGCCGGGCCGGGCCCGACCAGCAGGTCGGTGCCGACGCCGGTGCGACCGGCCGGCGCCACCGTCGCGTACGCGGCAGCGTGGCTGGTCGCCAACAGTTCGGCGAAGCGCGTTGACGACTCCAGCGGACCGGCCTCGACCACCGCACCGTCGGCCAGGACGACCACCTCGTCACAGCGGCGCACCGAGGAGAGTCGGTGCGCGATGACGATGCCGATCCGGTCGCGCAACAGGCGTTCGGTGGCCCGCTGCACCCGCGCCTCGGTGACCGGGTCCAGCCGAGCGGTGGCCTCGTCGAGGATCACCACGTGCGGCTCCCGGACCAGGATCCGGGCGAACGCCACCAACTGCTCCTGACCGGCGGAGAGCACGTGCCCGCCCTCCCCCAGCCGGGTCGTCAACCCGTCCGGCAGCTCGGCGATCCAGCCGGCCAGGCCCAGCTCGTCGAGCGCCCGAGCCGCCGCGTCGAGCAACTCCGGGTCGAAGAGCGCCACGTTCTCGGCGAGCGTGCCGGCCAGGATCTCGGTGCGCTGCGGCACCAACGCCACCCAGCGGCGCAGCTGCTCGACGTCGAGGTCGCACAGGTCGGTGCCGCCGAGGAAGACAGTGCCCGGCGGCACGTCGACCGCCCGGGTGAGCACCTTCGCCAGCGTCGACTTGCCCGAACCGGTCCGCCCGATCAGCGCGTACGAACGACCGCGCGCGAAGGTGAGGCTGAGCCCGCGCAGCGCGGCCCCCCGGTCACTCTCCCCGTACCCGAATGTCAGGTCCCGAATGCGCAGGTCACCCTCGCTCGGGCTGGCCCCGCCGACCGGCTCCTGCCGGGCCTTGTAGAGCAACTGCACCCGCGCCCACGCGCCGAGCGCCTCCTGGATCTCCGGCACCATCCGGCTGACGTGTTCCGCGGTCGCCCCGAAGGCCAGGGCGAGCAGCCAGATGGCGGTCAGCCGGGCGGCGTCGATCCGACCGGTGGCCAACGCCCAGGCACCGCCGAGCACCACAGCGCCGATGCCTGCCCGGATCGTCGCGGTGGCCACCGTCGCCACCCGGGCGGACAGCACCCAGACCACCAGGCCACGGGACAGCACGGCGGAGGCCCGCCGGGCGTACAACCGCAGCACGTACGGCCGCGCCAGACTCGTGCGTACGTCGTCCTGGCCGTGCACCGCCTCCTCCATCACGGCGGCCAGGTCGGACCACGCCTCCTCCTCGGCCATCCGGGCCGGGCCGATCCGCGCCGTGGGTCGGCGCAGGCCGACCGCGAGCACCACGGTGAGCAGCAGCATCGCGATCCCGGCCGGCCACCACACGAACACCGCCACGACCATCGACAACAGACCGACGCAGAGGCCCTGGGCGAGCCGGGTGCCCTGGTTACGAATTGCCGATGCCACCTGATAGACGTCCCCGTCGATCCGGTCCAGCAACTCGCCCACCGGAGTGGTCTCCAGGGTGGGCAGGTCCTGCCCGAGAGCGACGCGGCAGAGCCGGCGACGCACGTCGGCGGACCAGTCCGCGGTCAGGCCGGCCATCAGCAGACTCACCGCGAGGTCGCTGAGGACCACGGCAACCAGGGCTGCGGCCAGTACGGCGAAGAAGCCAGCCGAACGGTGCACCAGCACCGCGCCGGCCAGCGCCGACGCACCCGCCTGCCCCGCAGCGCCCAGCACGATCAGGACGGCCACGATCGTCACACGACGGGTCGAAGTGCCCCACAGATCACGGAGCAGGCGCATGAAAGTCCTCCGGGACGTGGGTGGCGGAGACCTCAGCCTGCCGGCACCAACCCGTCAACTCAACCGATTTTCCGGCCTCTGAGCTGGGCGTCCGCCCATTCCACAATCCGGTGGCCACGTCGACCACCACGTGACGCACGGCCCGGCCCGGCGGCATGATGACGATCGACTCGGTTTTCCTGAGGTGGGGGTGTCAGACCGCCCCGGAGACCGCGATATCACTGAAGCAGAGTGGATCAGTCCGGCCAGTGGTTCGGCCAGCACATGGATCCTCCGCCGTCGCCGACGACGGGTCAGGGCCGATCCGGCCTGGACTGGTTCGACGTCGTCAGGAAGTCTGCGGGCACGCCGGCGTTGATCAGCCGTTCGCGCATCCGGTCCAGGGAGCCCGGTGTCCAGTCCGGGTATGCGGAGAGGAACAGCAGCCGCTGCGCCGCGTCGCGGTCGACTCGTGCCGCCTCGATCGACGCCTCGACTGTGCTGGCCGCGGCTTCCCAGTCGCCGACACCAGCCGGGCTGTCGACCGTGCCGACGCGACTCAGCCGTGTCGAGGCAGCGAGAACCAGCGTGATGACGGCGATCAGGCCGCCAGCGACGGTGAGGCCCGGGAGCAGCCAGGCGGGAGCGGCTGACCAGTAGGGGTCGGGAGTGAGGGCGCTGTGCACGGTGGCGGCCGGGCCGCTGGTGTCGACGTGTGGGCGTAACGTGCGTACGAGGTTGCCGTACAGAGCGATGGCAGGTGCCGCCAGCACGAGCAGGGCGGTGGCCGTCAACGCGCTCACGGTGGCCCGGTGCGCGGGGTGCGTTGGGCGGACTCGTCGCATCGTCGTCACGGCCAACAGCCATCCGGTGATCAGCCCGAGGGCCGCGCCGGCGATTGTCAGGGCCGGCACCACTGGCGAATCGGCGGCCCAACCGGCCAGCCTCACGACGCCGTCCGCACCGACGAACCCGCCGCTGACCTCGATGACCAACCCGCGCGACTCGGCGGTGAAGCGGGCGTATCGGCTTGGAAGGTAGCTGACGGCCTTGTCACCGGGATACAGCACGCTCGCCTGGTCGTCGGTGACCGTCAACGGGGAGACTGACCAGCCGGCCGCGGCGTAGCGCTGCCGGGCCTGGGCGGAATCCCAACCGGTGGCCAGCGTGGTGTCGGCAGCGAATCTTGCCGCCGTCCGAGGGGACGTCTCACGCGAAACGACCGGCGCCTCGTCGACGCCGGTGGCCCGCCGGCTGAGGTCGGCCAGCGTTGCCTCGCTGGGCAGGTCGGCCACGGCACGCGTACTCAGCCATGAGCCGGCTGCGGCACCGAAGGCCCCTACCAGCAGCGCGATGAGCACCACGGCGGCCACCGTGACGGGACGGCGGTCGGGAAGCGCAAGCCACCGACGCGCCCCCGTGACGGTCAGGCGCACCGTGTGACCGATGGTGGACCAGGAGATGCTCATCCGCCTGTTCCTGCCGGGTGCTGCGGTCTGCCGAGCGGTCTACTCAACACCCCTCACACAGTACGGATGCTCTTACTTAACGTCCATTGGGCGGGCGTGAAAAGCATCGGGTCGTGGCGTCGTGGACTGCTTCGCGCACGGGGCGACGTTAAAGGCACCATTCGCGATTGAGCGGCTCGGAGTCGTTCGCCGGCCACCGAATGCCAGGGCCAGCGAACGACTCCGAATTGGCTGATGAAGCAGCCGGTCAGAATTAATTAGCCCGCCGAGGTGGCGGCGTGGTTTTGGCGGCAGACCCCGCAGTAGGACACGGAGTTGACCACGAAGGAGAACGATCCCCTGTCCTGACCGGGGCTGACCGCCGTCGCCGACCCGCCAGCGTTCTCACAGCGGTTCTGGTTGGCACTGAGGGTCAGGTTGGTGCCGTTGCTCATCGATCGCGTCCCGGTCGGCATGTTGACGCACCAGACGGACGTGCCCGTGGGCGAGATGTTCTGGATCAGGGAACCGGAGAAGTTCGCGCCCGTCCAGTTGCAGAATCGTCCCGAGCTACATCGGGCCAGCGCCGAGTTGCCGTCGGCTTGAGCGGCCGCCGGAACAGCCAGCGTGAACGAGGCGGTGGCTGCGACCGCGAGCGTGGCGAACAGTTTCTTGGTCATACTTTTCCCTCCCACGATAGGCGAAGGGGCATGACGGCCAAGCGGGCAGCAAGCCTCGCGAGTGATCCCCAAGAACGTTCCCCCGCTCAGGATCACACCCCGTTATCGAACCATAATCTTCGATGGCAACCGGGGCAACAATTGGCGGGAACTAATCCTGCAACTTCCACGGGCCGTGAGCCAACCCGCAACCGGTCAGAAGAGGACGGTGGCCAGGGTGCCGATCGGCTGGAAGCCGCAGCGCTCGTAGACACGGCGGGCCGGGAGGTTGAAATCGTTGACGTACAGGCTGACGGTGGGGGCGACCCGCAGCAGCGCGTCGCGGACCACGGCTGCCATGGCGGCGGTGGCGATCCCCCTGCCTCGCCACTCCGGTGCGACCCAGACGCCCTGGATCTGGGCCGTCCGCTTGGTCACCACGGCCAGCTCGGCCTTGAACACGACCTTGCCGTCGATGACGCGGGCGTACGCGCGACCGGTCCGGACCAGGTCGTTGACCCGCCGGCGGTAGCTGCGGCCGCCGTCCTCGGCAAGTGGGGAGACGCCGACCTCTTCGGTGTACATGGCGACTGCCGCCGGGAAGAGCCGGTCGACCTCGCCGGAGCGAACCTGGCGTACCTCCGGATCGGCCGGTACGGGCGGCAGCGTGTCGGTGACCAGCAGTGGCTGATTGGGGCGGACGTCTCGCGCTGGCCCCCACGTGTCGGAGAGGCGGTCCCACAGCCCGAGGACGGCATCGGCGCGGCCGACGATCGAGGAGCAGAGCCGCTCCTCGCCCGCGAGCAGGTCGGCGAAGGCAGCCACCGCGGCGTCACTGGCCAGCACCGGGGTCAGGTTGCCGCCGAGCCAGCAGAGTGATTCGAGGTTGCGGCGGGCCCCGTACCCCAGGATTCTGCCTTCGGCCCGCCACCAGGAGAGTCCGCGCGCGGCGATCCGCTCGGCGACCTGCGCGCCCGCGAACGGGTCATGGTCGAGCAGTCGCTCGACCGCGCGGCGCTCCGATTCCCCCAGTTGGCGTACCGGCACCGTCAGCACGACTATCAGCCTGCCAGATCGACCCCCCGCTCCGCCGGTCGAGTGACGAGGCCGGCACCGGTTCTGCGGGCCGGGTCCGTCCGGCCCACCGGACGACCGGGGGAACCAGGGCACCGAGCAGGAGAAACAGGGCACCGAGTACGAGCCAACCAGGTACGCCCCAGCCGAGTGCAAGGCTGGTCACCACGACCGGTGCGAGCATCTTGCCCAGTTCGTAGCCCATGCCGTAAGTCCCCTGGTACTGCCCCTGGGCGTCCGCTGGTGCCAGCCCGAAGGAGATCCCCCAGCCGGCGGCGGAGTGCCACAGCTCCCCGGTGACGTGCGCGAGTGACCCGAGGCCGAGCAGGCCCACCGCGCCGGCGGCGGGCACCGCGCCGCTGGCGGCGAAGAGTACGCAGGCCAGGGCGATGGCCACGCCCGCTCGACGGGCGGCGCGGGCGGCTCCGGGCAAGGTGGCGGCGGTGCCCGCGGCGCGTACCTGAAGGAGCACGACCATGACGGTGTTGACCAGCGTCAACGCGGAGATCATCCAGGCGGGGGCCCGGGTGTGGCCGGCGATCCACAGCGGCAGCGCGATGGTGAGCAGGCTGAAGTGCATCGACATCAGGCCGTCGACCACTGTGAAGGCGAGGAACGGGCGGTCCCGTAGAGCGACCAGCCGAGGGCCGTGCGTCGGGGCGGCGACCGGGGCGACGGCGGGCAGTCGAAGGAAGACCACCGCTGCGGCCAGTGATGTCGCCGCCGAGGCCAGGATCAGCGCGACGTAGCCGGTTCGGGTGTCGGCGGCGATGGCGAAGCCGCCGAGGACGGCGCCGACGGAGATCCCGACGTTGGTGGTGGCTCGGAGGTAGGCGCGGGTGCGGACCCGCTGGTCGGCCGGGATCGCTCCGGCGATCAGCGCGCCGCGGGCACCGCGCTCGACCGCGTCGGCGAGCGCGGTCGCCGCTCCCACCAGCACGAACGTGGGGAACGACCGGACGGCGATCAGGCCGATTGTCAGCGTGCCGGCGACGAACAGCGCGCCGACCTGCACACCGCGTGGGCCGACGCGATCGGCCAGGTAGCCGCTCGGGGCACTGGCCAGGACACCGACCAGGGCAGAGATGGTCAACCCGATGCCCACCTGGGTGGCCGACAGGCCGACCGAACGGGTGAGGAAGAGCGCGCTGGCGACGAGCCAGAGGCCCCGCCCGACGGTCTTGACCAGCGTGCCGAGGGTGAGGACCCGGGCCGGACCCGGCGGGGGAAGCAGGCGCATGACCGATACCCTAACAAGACGTACGTACGGTTTGGTAGATCAGGGTTGTCGACGATGCATTGCCGATATATCGTTGATGCATCAGCGATAGTCCTACGGAAGGAAGAACCCGATGAGGTTCCACCGACAGCACCACCCGATGCACGAAGCCCGGATGCGCGGGTTCGGCTTCCCGCCGGTCCCGCCCGGGCCGCACGGCCACGAGCACGGACACGGCGGCCCCTGGGGCGGCCGGGGCCGTGGACGGGGTCGGGGCCGACGCCCCAACGTCCGAGCCTCCGTGTTGGCCCTGCTCACCGAGCGGCCGATGCACGGCTACGAGATGATCCAGGAGATCGACTCCCGCACCGGCGGTGCGTGGCGGCCGAGCCCCGGCTCGATCTACCCCACCCTCCAGCTACTGGAGGACGAGGGCGTGATCGTCGCCAGCACCGAGGAGTCCGGTGGTGGGCGGAAGCGGTTCACGGTCACCGAGGCCGGTCAGGCGGAGGCGACCGAGGCCGCGCAGACCCCGCCGTGGGCGGACGTCGCCCAGGGCACGGTGAGCAGCTGGCACGACATCCGTGACTCCGGCGCGCAGGCGATGAACGCGCTGCGTCAGGTGATGATGAACGGCACCGACGACCAGCGTGAGCGGGCCGCCCAGGTGCTCGACGAGACCCGACGCAAGCTGTACGCGATCCTCGCCGAATCCGAGTGACGCCAGGCCGCACCACGCCCAGCAAGGCACAGCACAGCAAGGCACGGCCCTGCACGGGCATGGCACGGGCAGCACAGCGCGAGAGCGCAGGATCAGCACGAACGAAAAGCGGCCGTTCCCCGCACGGGGAACGGCCGCTTTTTCCGAATGGAAAATCAGTGCACGGTGACGGTCGGGCCGGTGACCAGCCCGCGCAGCTCCTCGGGGAGCTCGGCGCCCATCTCGTCGGCGATCCGCAGCGCCTCCTCGATCAGCGTCTCCACGATCTGCGCCTCGGGCACCGTCTTGACGACCTTGCCCTTGACGAAGATCTGGCCCTTGCCGTTGCCGGAGGCGACACCGAGGTCGGCTTCCCGGGCCTCGCCCGGACCGTTGACCACGCAGCCCATGACGGCGACCCGCAGCGGCACCGGCAGCCCTTCCAGGCCGGCGGTGACCTCCTCGGCGAGCTTGTAGACGTCCACCTGGGCCCGGCCGCAGGACGGGCACGAGACGATCTCCAGGCCCCGCTCGCGCAGACCGAGGGACTCCAGGATCTGGTTGCCGACCTTGATCTCCTCGACCGGCGGGGCGGACAGCGACACCCGGATCGTGTCGCCGATCCCCTCGGCCAGCAGTGCGCCGAAGGCGACCGCCGACTTGATGGTGCCCTGGAACGCCGGCCCGGCCTCGGTGACGCCGAGGTGCAGCGGGTAGTCGCACTGCTCGGCGAGCTGCCGGTACGCCCGGATCATCACGACCGGGTCGTTGTGCTTGACCGAGATCTTGATGTCGCGGAAGCCGTGCTCCTCGAACAGCGAGCACTCCCACAGCGCCGACTCGACCAGCGCTTCGGCGGTGGCCTTGCCGTACTTGCTCAGCAGGCGCTTGTCCAGCGACCCGGCGTTGACGCCGATCCGGATCGGCACCCCCGCCGCCCCCGCGGCACGAGCGATCTCCTTGACCTTGTCGTCGAACTGCCGGATGTTGCCCGGGTTGACCCGGACCGCCGCGCAGCCGGCGTCGATCGCCGCGAAGACGTACTTGGGCTGGAAGTGGATGTCGGCGATCACCGGGATCTGGGACTTCTTGGCGATCGCGGGCAGCGCCTCGACGTCGTCCTGGGACGGCACCGCCACCCGGACGATCTGGCAGCCGGACGCGGTCAGCTCGGCGATCTGCTGAAGGGTCGCGTTGATGTCGGAGGTGAGGGTCGTGGTCATCGACTGCACGGAGACCGGCGCACCACCACCGACCGGAACCGAACCGACCATGATCTGGCGGCTGGCCCGACGGGGAGCGAGCGGCGGGGGCGGCACGGCGGGCATACCGAGACTGATTGCGGTCACTTCAGGCACTCACCTTGAGAAGAGCGTGATGGGGTTGACGACGTCCGCGGCGATGGTCAGCAGCGTGAACGCGCCACCGATCAGGATCACCACGTACGTGAAGGGCATCAGTTTGAGGTAGTCCACCCGGCCGGGGTCGGCCCGGCCGATCCGCCCGTAGACCCAGGAGCGGGCCCGTTCGAACCAGGCGATGGCGATGTGGCCGCCGTCCACCGGGAGCAGCGGCAGCAGGTTGAACACGCCGATGAAGAAGTTCAGCGACACGAAGAGCATGAAGAAGACCAGCCAGGCGTTGTTCTCCACCGCCTCGCCGCCGAGTCGGCTGGCGCCGACCACACTGATCGGGGTGTCGACGTCCCGCTCGCCGCCGGTGAGGGCGGTCCACAGGGCGGGGACCTTCTGCGGGAGGCGCTGGAGCGCCTGGGCGGTGCCGACGGCCAGCTGACCGGTGAAGTCGGCGGTGGCGCCGAAGGCGCCGACCGGGCCGTACGTCACGCGGGTGGGCGTGCTGGGGACGAGCCCGACGCCGAGCGCGGCCACCGGCGCGGCGGCACCCTTGGGGTCGTTCAGCGGCGGACGCTGGGTCTGCGCGAGAACCGTGCTGGTGGTGCCAGGCTGCCCGTCGCGGACGTACGCGATCTGCGCGGTGTCGCCCGGCTTGAGCCCGCGCAGCGTGGTGAGCAGGTCGCCGTAGGAGTTGATCGGGGTGCCGTTGACGGAGGTGATCCGGTCCCGGTTGCGCAGTTGCGCCTGGGCGGCCGGGCTGGCCGCGTCGGCCGGGGTGCACGCCCGCACCGCGTTCTCCGGAACCACGCACTCACTGAGCTGGATGACGGCGGGCTCCTGGCGGGCCTGCGCGTCGGTGGTCGGGAAGTCGGGGTTGGGCAGGCCGGCGGAGACGGCGAGGATCCAGATGGTGACCAGAGCGAGCGCGAAGTGCGTGATCGACCCGGCGGCCATCACGATCGTCCGCTTCCACACCGGGTAGCGCCACATCACCCGCGACTCGTCGCCCGGCTCGACGTCGTCGTCCTGCGGGGTCATCCCGACGATCTTGCAGAAACCGCCGAGCGGAATGCCCTTGACGCCGTACTCGGTTTCGCCGCGCTTGAACGACCAGATGGTGGGGCCGAAACCGACGAAGTACTTGGTGACCTTCATCCCGAACATCTTGGCGGTCAGCAGGTGCCCCGCCTCGTGCAGACTCACCGAGATGAGAATGGCCAGGGCGAAGAGGACCACCCCGAGCAGGTACGACATCAAGCTCCTTCCACCGAACCCGCGATGATCTCCTGCGCGTGCGCGCGTGCCCACGACTCGGCCGCGAGCACGTCCTCGACGGTACCTGGTTCGTCGAAGTCCGGAGCCTCCTCCAACACGCGTTCGAGGGTGTCGACGATGCCGAGGAACGGCAGCCGGCCCGCCACGAACGCGGCCACGCACTCCTCGTTCGCCGCGTTGTAGATCGCCGGGCGGCTACGCCCGGCCTCCCCGGCGGCCTTGGCCAGCGCGACGGCCGGGAACGCCGCGTCGTCGAGCGGCGCGAACTCCCAGGTGTGCGCGGCCGTCCAGTCGACGGCGGTGGCGGCCCCGGGCACCCGGTCCGGCCAGCCGATGCCGAGCGCGATCGGCAGCCGCATGTCCGGTGGGCTGGCCTGGGCGATCGTCGACCCGTCGACGAACTCGACCATCGAGTGGATCACCGACTGGGGGTGCACCATCACGACGATGTCGGCGTAGGGCACGTCGAACAGCTCGTGCGCCTCGATCACCTCAAGCGCCTTGTTGACCATGGTCGCCGAGTTGATCGTGACGACCGGCCCCATGTTCCAGGTCGGGTGCGCGAGCGCCTGCTCGGGTGTGACCTGCGTCAACTCGTCGCGCCGTCGACCCCGGAACGGGCCGCCGCTGGCCGTGACGATCAGCCGACGCACCTCGCCGCGCGAACCGGAGCGCAGACACTGGGCCAGCGCCGAGTGCTCCGAGTCGACCGGAACGATCTGCCCCGGCCGCGTCACCGCGGCCTTGACCAGCGGGCCGCCGGCCACGAGCGACTCCTTGTTGGCCAACGCGAGAGTACGACCACCGCGCAGCGCGGCCAGCGTAGGAGCGAGGCCCAGCGAGCCGACCACGCCGTTGAGCACGATGTCGCACGGCCACTGCGCCAGCTCGGTCATGGCGTCCGGGCCGGCCACGATCTTGGGAAGCTTGAAGTCACCGGTGGCCCACCCGCGCCGGCTCGCCTCGGCGTAGAACGCGAGTTGCAGATCCTGCGCGGCGGAGGCCTTCGCCACCCCGACCGCCTCGACGCCCAGCTCCAGGGCCTGCGCGGCGAGCAGTTCGACGTTTCCGCCACCGGCACCCACGGCGACCACCCGGAACCGGTCCGGGTTGCGCCGGACGATGTCGATGGCCTGGGTGCCGATCGAGCCAGTGGACCCGAGCAGAACAAGGTCGCGGGGGGAAGTCACCCGGCCATTCTTCCCCACTGCCGCTGTACGCCCGCTGGGAGCCTCAGCCTTCCCCGCCCGACTCCTCCTCGTCTAGCAACTCGGCCGGGTCGATGGAGAATTCGAACGGCTCCCGCATCGCGAAGGTGCTCCCTGCCGCAGCGGCGGCCAACGGCCGGTACTCCCCGTCGACCAGCTCCAACAGCGCCATGGTCGGCACCCGGTTGCGGAGGTCCACCCGGAGGAAGAACGGCACTCCGACAGCGGCGTACTCCCTGGGCCTGTCGATCACGTCCTTGCGCCGATTCCCTGGAGACACGATCTCCCCCAGCAGCACCGCCTCGGCGATGGGAACCGTCGTGCGGCCACCACCTGATTTGCGCAGCACAACGATGTCCGGGGTGAAGAGATCATCCCCGGAGATGACGTTGATCTCCGGATAGACCCAGAATCCGGCCTTCCGCGCAGCGCGGTGCAGCACGTAGGGCAACTCCCGCTCGACCGACTGATGATCGATTCCCCCGTGTGGTGTCACGATCACGCTTCCGCTCAGGACCTCAACCTTGGGGCCGTTGGTCTCCGGCAACAGGTCGAGGGCGAGCTGCGCAGTCCAGGGTTCGTCGTGCCACCGCAGCACGTCGAACGACGGCTCGGTGTGCTGCGGCGCCGGCTCCGGCGCGAACGCGGCCTGGGCCATCCGGGCTCATCCCCTCAGCGGGACATTCTGCTCAGCTCAGCCTAGCCACCGCAGCCCAAAATGTGCGTCATCGCACGCCCAGTCCGACGTGTGCCATCCCTTCCAGCAGCGCTCCCGCTGCCGATAGGCCGATGAGGCGGCAGCCCCGGTCCGATAGCGCTCCTTCAAGCTCGCAACGAACCCGCCCAGGATTCAGTAGGTCCACCCAGCACGAATACCGCTACTCTACGGTTGCGATCAGTGACTTCTGATAGTCGATAACGGCACGGCAGCGGGAATTCGCCCTCTCCGCCTCCAGGGTCCACTCCTCCACACCCTCACGATCCAGAGATCCTTCGTAACAGAAAGACAGAATCCCGTAAGCCCTCTCGGCGCTCAAGTCTTCAGTAGGATCACAGCAAGCCAAGACCGCAGAGAGCATGTGCGAGGTCCCCGGCTCTTCTGCAATCTCGTCTACCTCATCGTATGAATCCAACATCTCATCAGACAGGCTGACCCACGTGTTCCCGGCCTGAACCGCCTGACGACAAGCGTCGACAACTACGCTGAGATAGCCCCGCACCTGATCTGTCTCAATTGGAGGAGTCATCGTATTGATGGTCCATTCGATTGCAGATACCGCCAATGCGAGCCTCTTAGCGGGCGACGTTCCCTCAAGGACACCTCGCGCTGAGCTCATCTCATAGTCCCACAGAAGCATCGTCAACCTCCATACCTTCCCACCACGGAAATACCTGAATACTGTGGCTGGGATAGCCTTGCCCCACAGTCCTGCCTCGCCGGACCGCAAGGAATTCTCGACGTTGCGATTCGCCCTGAACTCCCGACCGCACCTGCATCAACGGCGTTGAGCATGATCTGTTCAGCGTCAGTTTGATTGGCTGCCGAAAATTGCTTTCCTGATACTCGGCGATACCCGAGCTGCTCTGCCAGTGCACGCATTGCAGGGTTTGTCTTGTTCCTGTTCACTGTGTAGACGAGTTCGCCATCGAGGTGCCCCACCGCCACTGTCGTTCCGTTGAAGGCCCGCTCGCCGTAGGTGGTCCGCACAGTCTCGTGAAGGGCATCAGCGTCTGCTTGTAGCCCAGCGTCGGTTTTGCAGTTGTGTACGAGTACCGGCGTGGCCCCCGCCAGCACATAGTACGTGTGGACGTTGGCGACGGTGAGGTTGTGGACGGTGGCCCACGGGGTGGTCCAACGCTCGATCGCCGTGATCTGCACGAGGGTGCCGGCACTGGTCCGCAACATCTGGCCGGATCGCAGATCGGTGGCGTCGACCCACTCGTTCAACTCCGGGACCCAGAACGGGTGACCATCGGTCGCCGTGACCTCGGCCGTGTCCGAACCCTGCTCACCGTCGGTGTCGATGGTGACCTTCACCAGGTGCTTGACACCCTCGCCCTTGATCGCCGCGGTGACCGTCTCCACCTCGACCCGACCCGTCTCCGGATCAGTGACCTGGACCTTGTCGCCCGGCTTGACGTCCTCGATCGGCTTATCGGACCCGTCGGCCATCACGACCTTCGTGCCGGGGACGAAGCTGTTGTCGAGGCACGAGCCGCCGTCAGCCCGGCCGCTACCGCCTCCTCCGCTGGCCCCGCCATTACTGCGACCGGAAGCGCCCGACGAGCCGCCGGGCTTCGAGTCGCCCTTGCCGGCACCCTTGCTGCCACCGGACTTACCGGCGCCGCTCGACGCGGCAGAGGATCCCTTCGGATTGCTCTTGGCCTGGGCGTCCTTCTGGGCCGGGTTTCCGGTCTTCTTCGTGGCGTTCGTCGCCTTGTTACTGGTCGTGTTGATCTTGTCGGCAGCCTTCTTCTTGGCTGCCTGGGCTGCCTTCTTCGCCCGTTCGATCGCCAGCTTCTTGGCGTTCAGCGCCGCTGTCTCCGCCGCTCGAACAGCCGCCAGGACAGCCTCGGCCGCCCGTTTCGCGGCCTTCCACGCCTGGATCGCCGCGATCGTCCGGTCGATCGCTCTGATCACGGCCGGGATCTTGCCGATCTTGCCCCAGGGGATCGCGCCGATGATCAGGCTGCCGCACGCCCACATGTCACCGCCGAAGCAGTTGATGGCGTCGTTGATCCCGATGAAGTCCTTCAGCATGTACCACGCCGAATCGAGGATCACCGACATCAGGGACCGGCCCATGTTGGCCTGCGCCTGGGCGACCATCGCCGCCGACAGGCCCGCGCCCGCCAGTGCCGCCGCCGTCTCCGAGGCGGTCAGCGCCACCGACAGACCCGACGGGTCCGAGTGGGTGACCGGGTTGTTGTGGGCGTACGCGTACCCGTTGGACTGGGCCGGGTCGGTCAGGTCCAGGACCGGGTCCGCGGACAGGAACCGTCCCACGGTCGGGTCGTACAGGCGTGCGCCGAGCGGGGTGTAGCCGGAGGCGTCGTCGCGGACCGCGCCGAGGAATCCCTTGTTGCTCTGCATGTTGACGCTGAGCGGGGTGGTGCCACGTTGGTTGCCGAACGGGTCCTGCTTGCGGATCCGCACCGGCATCGCCGCGTCGTGCAGGCCGATCTCGGCGTACGTGCTGCCCTGGTGGTCGCCGGCGAGGGCCAGCAGGTTCGAGCCGGCGACGGCGCGGTTCGCGTAGCGGACCACGGTGCCACCCGGCGCGGCGTACGAGCGTTGGACGGAGATCTGCACCCCGCCCTGCTGCACGGTGAGCTGCGCCTCGCCCAGGTTGAGGGTCGCCTGGCGCTGCTGGATCGTCAGGAGACGGGTGCCACCCGGCCCGTAGATGTGCCGGGTCTCGTCCTGCGCCTCCCACTGCTGGGCGGGCACATTGGCGCACGCGGCCAACACGATCGGCGTGCCATCGGCGGTCGCGGCGTCCTTGACGGCGACGCACAGCCCGGACGCGGTGTGCTTGAGCTGGCCCGTCGACAGGCGTTCCAGCTGCTGGCCCGCCGAGCCGTTGCAGGCCTGCACCGCGAGGACCGAGCCTGCGGTGTTGGCAGCCGGCTGGAGACACCAGTTGTCGTACGCGGCCAGCGTGCCCAGGTTGGCGTTGCTCTGGTTCGGCGTGGCAGCGAAGGCCCACTTCTGCGCGGGCGACTCGTTGCACGGGTAGAGCATGAGGGGCTGGTTGGGGGTGGCGAGTCCGTTGGTGAGGTCGAGGCACTTGCCGGCCAGACCGACGTACGGGCTCTTGCCCTTGGTGCCCGCACCGGCGATCCGGTCGACCTGGCCGTCGTAGGTCCAGGACAGCGTCTGCTGGTCGCCGTTCTGGATCGAGGTGACGGACTTCGTCTCGCCGGTCAGCTCGTACAGCCGCTCGGCCGCCGCGGTGACCGCGGCACCGGCCGGGGTGACGTAGTTCTTGGTCACCTTGGTGAGGGTCCGCGGCTGGCTGCCGTCGGCCTTGCCGTAGGTGTACGAGGTGGTGGCGTCCTTCGCGGTGGCGCCGGTCAGGTCCTTCTCCACCAGCTTGGTGCGGTTACCGAGCAGGTCGTACTCGTACTCCTGCCAGTAGCCGGACTTGTCAGTGCCGGCCGCCACGTTGAGGGTGCCGTCCGCGTTGACCGGGCCCGGCGAGCACTGCGCCTGGTTGCTGGCGGTCCAGGCCGTCTTGACCCGGCCGAGCGCGTACTGGAAGCACTGCCGTTCCTCGATGCCGGTCGCCTGCTCGCGGATCGCGAGGATGTTGCCCGCGTCGTCGTAGGCGTAGGAGCGGTTCGAGACGAGGTTCCCGCCGACGACGCTCTTGTCGCCGGTCTGCTCCCGGTAGACCTGCTGGCTGTTGAGGGCACCGCTGGCGTCGTCGTACGAGGCCATCGTCCACACCCGGTACGGCTGGGCGCCGAGAGTGGACCGCAACACCTGCCCGTACGGCGAGTAGACGGTCTCCGCGCCGTACCAGTCCTTGCCGGACACCGAGAGGGGCAGGCCGTCCTTGGTGTAGCGGACGAGGAGCTTCTCGGACGGGAGGCTGCCGACTGCGGGAAGTGTGGTCGACTCGGGCAGACCGGTGTCGGTGTAGTTGTACTCGTAGGTGTAGGAGGTCCGCAGGCCCCACGTGTTGGCGACGGTCTGCGGCAGCGTGAGCGTCGTCGACGTCGGCTGGTAGTCGTTGCTGTAGCCGCCGACCGTCTGGGTGTACGGCAGGCCGTCGGTGTAACGGGTGGCGCTCGCAGGCAGGCCCTTGCCACCGGCGACGGTGTCGTAGGTGAACTCGCCCAGGAGCGTTCCGGTGCTGCTACCGAGCCGCTGCTGGGTCGGCCGGGACAGCTGGTCGTACCCGTTCCAGACGGTGATGCCGCGAGCGTTGGTGGAGGTCAGCTGCCGGTCCCGGTGGTCGTACGTGATCCGGGTGGTGCCCGAATCCGGGTCGGTGGAGGTCTCCATCCGGCCGCGCTGGTCGTACGTCCAGGTCCACGGGCGGGTCGGGCTCGCGGAGTGGCTGGCCTGCGCGAGTTGGCCACGCGCGTCGTGCTGGTAGCGCATCGTGGTGAACTCGGTGCGGGCACTGTTGGTGAAGGTGTCGACCCGGGTGGTCCGGCCCAGGGCGTCGGTGAACAGCCGGTAGGAGGTCGCACCCGCCGGGTTGATCACCGTGGAGTGGTCGGCGCCGTACGCGTAGCGGGTGGCCCGGGCCGGCTGCTCGACCTCGGCCAGTACCGGCAGTTCCTGGGTGACCCGGCCGAGGCCGTCGTAGGTGTAGAGGGTGGCGTTGGGTACGGGCGCCGGGTTGTTGGGGTCCACGTAGGGCGTGAACATCTGGCCGTTGGGAGAGCCCTTGGCGAAGTAGGCGTTGTTGGTCCGCCACACCTCGCCGGAGCTGTTGTAGTGCGTGTCGGTGATCAGCCGGCCGCCGCCGGGGGCCTCCTCCTGGGTCTGCCGTTCGCGGCCCAGGCCGTCGTAGATGGCGACGGAGGTCTGGATGCGGTTCTCGTGCCCCCGGGCGAAGGTGGTGATGTACGGCGGCTTCCCGGCGGGCACTGTGTACTGGGCCCGGAAGTCCGGTACGGCAGTGGACGACGGGGTGCGCCCAGGTCCCCACGCCTCGACGAGGCGGCCCAGCGCGTCGTACTTCGCCTCACTGACCCGGTCGTTCAGGTCGGTGGTCTTGACCGTGACCGCGCGGCCCGGATCCAACTCCCGGACCTGCCTGTGCCCGAGCGAGTTCTCCTCGGTGACGCTGGTGGCCTGGCCGGTGGCCGGGGTGTAGGTGATCTTGGAGGTCTTGCCGTCCGGGTCGGTGCTGGTGACGACGCGACCGATGGCGTCGAAGCCCGTGGTGCCGTCGGGCTGGAACCCGGAACCGTCGCCCTTCAACGACCAGGTCTGGCTCGCCAGCCCGCGGGTCGAGGCGCCGAGCGCGACGTCGTACGCCTGCCCGTCGTAGGCGACCCGGCCCGCGGAGCTCAGCGTCTTCAGGTCGTCGAAGTTGGCAGTGGCGCACGTCGTCGGGCTGGTGCGGATCTGCTTGGTCAACCCGATGAGGTTCTTGTCGTCGCGGTGCAGGTACTCCACGAAGGTGCAGGACTCGTCGCCGGTCTTGCCGGTGTCACCGAGCGACTCGATGTGCGTGGGCAGACCGTGCGTCGTCTCGTGGGTGGTCTTCGTCTCGACGGTGCGCAGGGTGCGGGCGTCGTCACCGGTGCCGGAGGACCTGGTGTACGAAGCCTGCCGGGGTTCGGTGACCCGCCATGCCTGCAAGGGGCTCAGGCCGTCGTCACGTGAGCGCGTCGCGAGTTCCTGCGCCGCGGGGAACGTCACGCTGCGGGTGAGCCAGTCGCCGTCGGCGTCGGCGGCGTCGGCGTACGTCAACTCCTCGGCGACCCGGCCGGCGAACGCCTCGTGGTCCTTGGCGATCTCGGAGCCGGCGGAGTCCTTCACCGAGACGGTGTCGCCCAGGCCCCGGAAGTACCGGGTGACGGACTTGCTCCGCTTGCTGCCGATGTCGGGGTCGTCTGCGCCGGTGATGACGGTGACCTTCTCGACACCGGCGAACTGGGAGTACGTGCGGGTGGACTTCTTGGTGAACTCCTGCTCGGCGAGCCGCCATGCCGGCTTCTCGTACGCGTACCCGGTGATGGTGGTGTACGCGCCGTCCAGGTTGGGGAGTTCCTCGACGCTGTCGACGACGTACTTCTGGAACCAGTCGATCTCCTCGACCGCCGGGTCCGGGTGCCAGAAGGCGGGGTAGCACAGCCGGTCGTTGGCCTTCAGCTCGGCGGTGTCGCCCTTGCCGGGCAGTCCGGTGCCACTCTTGCAGTCACCCACCGGCGCCTTGTAGTTGACGACGGTCTCGCCGCCGTACTCGTTGATGACCCGGGCGATGCGCAGGCGGGAGAAGCCGGGGCGGTTGTCCCGCTTGACGCGGTTCGGCATCTCCTCGGTGTTGGACTCGAAACGCACCGCGTTGAGCGCGATCTTGTCGCCGCTTCGCCCGTGTCCGGTACGGGTGATGGACTCCAGCCAGAGCGCGGTGTTGGGGCCGGTCTTGAGGATCGGGAACGACTGCTTGAGCTGGTACTCGTCCACGAGCTGGAGAGTCTTCGCCGACGTCCGCTGCGCCGACGTGGTGATCTTGTCGAGCCGCTTGCGGGTGAAGAAGGACGGCGAGGCGTTCCAACACTTCTGGCCGGCGGCGCACCGCAGGTCCGCCGGAGTGTCGTACCAGATTCGGTACTTGTCGGGGTTGGTGCTGGCGAAGTTGGCGTCGGTGCAGGTGAGGGATCCCTCGGCGAAGCAGCGTTCCGCGACGCTGAAGGCGATTCGCGCCAGCGGTGCCTCGGAGAAGAGATTGTCCTTGCGCTGCCCGTAGTCGATGCGGGTCAGGTAGCCGCCACGGTCGTAGCTGACCGGGTCCTTGAAGTTGAAGTTCCGGGCGTAGTGGTTCGTCTCGCGTTCCCACCACAGGCTCATGGCGTTGCCGTGGATGTCCTCGACGTAGTCGAGGGACCACCGCCATGCCTCGGTGCAGACCGAGCCGGCCCAGTTGCCCGCCTTGTAGCAGGGCTCGTTCGCGTGGTTGCCGTACACCGGCACGGTGAGCACCGAGTTGGTGACCGGGTCGTCCGCCGCGCTGCCCCGGTCGGACCAGCCCGGAAGACGGTTGCGGCCGAAGTGGTACCGGGTGCCGTCGCGGGTCGTGACGATCCAGTACTCGCCGTCGGCGTCACCGTTCGCCAGGCTGGTGTCCTGCACCAACTGGACCTTGGAGCCGTCGCCGTTGGCGGTGAACCAGGCGCCCCTGCCCTCGTCCCAGACCAGCTCGGTGGTCATGCCGGCAAGTGACAGGGTGGCGTTCTTCGAGCCCCAGCAGAGGTCGGCGGTGCGGTGCGAGGAGTTGTTCGCACCCGGCTTCTTCGAGTCCTCGCGGCAGCTGGCGTAGCTGCGGGTGATCGCCCCCGCGCTGTAGTCCCAGCCGTCACCGATCCATGAGGACTGGTTGTTGCTGGCGGAGGTGCGACCGTCCACCGACTGGGAGGAGTACGACAGAGACACCTTCGGCATCAGGCCGGCGGCCGTCTCGGGAGTCTGCACCTGGTACGAGTAGGTGAAGGCGCCAGACGACGAACCCGCGGCCCAGGAGCCCGAGGAGAGCAGTGGAGTGGCGGTGAAGTCGCCGGCCGCCGACGCTCCGGTGTCCAGGACGCCGACGACGCTTGAGCTGTCCGCCGCGGCCGCGCGTGCACCCGCCGTACCCTGTGCGCCGAGCAACGCGCCCACGGGCACCTTGCCCGTGACGACCCGCTGCGTCGGCTCGTCCGCGGTGGCCGCGACGCGCGCCGACGCCCTCTTGGTGGGCACCAGCTTCACCTCGCTGGACACCGCCTGTGCACTCGTCGCACCGGGTGTTGCCCACATCGTCCCGCTGTCGCCGGTGGCGCAGTCGCCGCTGTCGGGGGCGTCGAAGACGCAGTCGGGCAGCAGCATGACGCCGAAGCGGTCGGCCGCCAGCGGGCCGTACAGGTCGGCGAAGTCCGTGTAGTTGACGTCGAGAGCGACCTCGGCGGCCGGGTCGGCGGTGGCCGGTGGCGTGATCTTCATGATCAGGCCCGACACGCTGGCCGCCTGGGACGCCTCGGGTGCGGCGAGATCGACGGTCCAGGTCCCGGCGAGAGCAGCCGGGTCAGCACCCGCCGGTACGCCGAGGGCGACCGGCAGGTCGTCGACCTGCTTGGTCGCGCCGGCCTCGACGCCGGTCAGGTCCACGGCGCCGCTGTCCTGCTGCCACGGCGCGACGGACGTGGGCGCGTACGGGACCACCGGCACCTGGTCGGCGGTGAGCAGGTCCGAGTCGGCTTCCTGGTTCTGCAGGACCTGCTTGCTCTGCGGGACGTCCGGCAACTGGACCTGGGTGTCCTCGCGGCTCATGCCAGCGCCCGGCACCGCCCACGCCGGCGCGGGCGCGGAGGTAGCGACGAGTGTCGTGGACAGGAACAGCACCATCGCCGTACGGGCGCGGTGCCCCCGAGGGCGAAGCGGCTCCGTCGAGGTCCGTCGGCCATGCCACCGCCGGGACAGCAACCCGATACCACGCATACGTGTCGACTCCACCCAGGCGCAAAACGAACGAGGAGGCGCGGAAGACCGCGAAAAGCACGTGCCGGATCGGCACGTGCGTGAGCACTCTGCGGTAGACGGAGTCATCACTCAAGGCCAGCCGATCATCACCGGATCGACAGCGAGTGATCTGGGTCACGCCGCCATTGGTGATGAGCTAGTTGCGGATGGCAACAATCGGGCGTGCGGGAAAATCGGCCCAGGTGCCTCTGAATCGGGCTGACAAAACGTACACAAGATCAAATTACGCATGAACCCCCGGCGACTTTCCAGTGTTGTGTAACGGATCAATAACGTTGCTCGGGCGGACGAAAAAGACTCACGTCATGCGATCGTGTGCTCGCGTTTTGCCCCGCGGCCCGCCGAACGGGGCTGCTTGTTGTGCCATCCCCCTGTTGTCGGCCCCCACGGGAGTAGAAGCGCCGTGACCGTGCCTCGCCTGCTCAGCCCGCTTGTGCGTACGCGCTTCAGGCTGACTCTCACCCTGGGCGTCCTGCTGGCCGCACTTGTCGCGACCCCACTGCCATTGCGGTGGACCGACCAACCGCGCGACACCGTCCTCGCGCCGGTGCCGGCCGCCCCGCGCGACGAGGCGACCGCGATGACCGACGCCCGGCGGACCGGCACGGACGTGCTGGTGGACACCGCCACCAGCGCCACCTCGCTCACCTGGGCCATGCCGAACGGGCAGTTGCGCACCACGGTCCACGCCATCCCCCAGCGGTCGAAGAACACCGCCGGCCAGTGGGTGGCTGTCGACAACACGCTGACCCGCGGCGGAAGCACCGCCAGCGGGCTGGACATCCGACCCGTCAACGCCGTCACGCCGGTGCGGTTCTCCGGCGGCAGCGCCCCTGGTCAGGCGGACGGCACTCCGACCGTACTGACCGAGATGGACGTCGAGGGCCACACCATCGCGTACACCTGGCCCGGCCGGCTGCCGAAGCCGGTGCTCGACGGCCCGCGCGCCCTCTACCCCGAGGTCCACCCCGGAGTCGACCTGCTCGTCGTCGCCCGTGACGACGGCGGCGTCGGACAACTGCTGATCGTCAAGAACCGAGCAGCCGCCACGATCCAGGCCGTCAGCTCCCTGACCTACGGTCTGCGCTCCGAGACGGTCGTCTTCCGCCGCGATGCGACAACCGGCGGCGTCCTCGCCCTCGACAAGGTCAGCGGCGAGGAGGTCAGCTCGATCCCCAGCCCGTTCGCCTGGGACTCCGCCGGACGCGACCCGGAGGCTCCCGACAGCGCCCCCCGCACCTCAGTGGCCACGTCCGCCGAGGTGCTGAAGCTGTCCGGCCTCGTCGGCAGTGAGCCGGACGCACGCGAGGCCCAGATCCCCACCCGACTCGACGGCGACGGCACCGGCGACGTCCGACTGCACCTCGACGCCGCCGCCACCGGGCTGCTCACCGGCCCGGACGTGCTCTTCCCCGTCTTCCTGGACCCGACCCTCACCAGCGGCAAACAGGCCTGGGCCACCGTCTATTCACAGCACCCCAACACCAACACCTACAACGGCACCAACTTCAACTCCGGAACCACTGACGCCCGGGTGGGGTACGAGGAGGACACGCCGCTGCGAGCCCGCTCGTTCTGGCGGATGGGCTTTGACGCCAAAATCAAGGGTGCGACTGTCACATCGGCCAGCTTCAAGGTGCTGAACAACCACTCGTGGAACTGCACGTCCCGCGAGATGCAGCTCTGGCGCACCGGTTCCATCTCCAGCGGCAGCACCTGGAACAAGCAGCCGGCATGGGTGGAGGAACAGTCCCGGCGGTCCTTCGCCTACGGCTACGGCAGCAACTGCGCCGACGACTACGTGAGCTTCGACGTGAAGAAGGGCGCCCAGGCCGCTGCCAACGGCGGCTGGGCGAACCTCACCCTCGGCATGCGTGCCAGCAGCGAGTCCGACACGCTGACCTGGCGCAAGTTCAAGGTCACCTCCGCCGAGCTGACCGTCACCTACAACCGGCCGCCCAACGAGCCGACGGGCGGCACCACCTCACCCGGCGGTAGCTGCGTGCCCGGCCCCGGCGGTGGCGTGACGGTGGCGAAGACCAACATCGTCCTGTCCGCGTCCGCCTCGGATGGTGACGGCAACCTCAAGAGCCTGCGCTTCCGCTTCTGGAAGAACGGCACGACCACCCCGGCGGGCACCGTCGTCACCGCCACGACCGACGGCAAGGCCACACTGACGATCCCCGCCGGCAACCTGGAGGACAAGGCGGTCTACTCGTGGGAGGTGAGCGCCGAGGACGCGGTCGGCGCCACGTCGTCGTTCTTCCCACCCGGCAGCGAGCCGTGCCGCCTCACCATCGACGCCTCCGCACCCCCGGCACCGGACGTCGCCAGCGACGTCTTCAAGGAGGCCACCCCCGACGGCGCGACGTGGGCCACGATCAAGTTCGGCGAGACGGGTCCCATCACGTTCACCGCCTCCGGCGCCACGAGCTTCACCTACTCGTTCGAGAGCATCGGCGCCGTGAGCGTGGCGGCGACCGGCGGCAAAGCCACAGTGCCCAACCTGGCACCCCGGCACGCCGGCCCCACCACCCTGCACGTGTACGCGTACGACTCGGTCGGCAACCGCAGCGCCCGCACCGATTACACGTTCTACCTGCCGCCGCGCTCGACCGCCGACGGGCCTGGCGACACGGGCGGTGACGGGATTCCCGACCTGCTCCTGGTGGACTCCTCGGGCAACCTGCGCAACTACGCCGGAGACACGGGGGGCGAGCTGTACGCCTGGCTCGTCGGCTCCTACAGCGACGGCAAGCTCAACCCGACGGGTCACTGGTTCGACCCGAACACGGGCAGGGCGGCCCTGCTCACCAAGCACACCGACACCTATCCCGGCGACGGCACGACCGACATGTTCGCCCGTACCCCGGACGGCGGCTTCTGGCTCTACCCGGGCGACGGGTACGGCACCTTCGACGTCGAACGTCGACTGCGGGTCATCCTCCCGGCCACCGGTGTCGGCGGAACCGCGGTGCCCTCGCCGGACACCTGGACCCAGATCAAGGCCGTCGGTGACATCACCGGCGACAAGCTCCCGGACCTGATTCTGCGGGCCGGGCCGGCCTTCTGGGTGCTGAGCGGCTACACGGGTGGGAGCTTCCAGGAGGCGACCCTGATGGAGGGCACCGCCTGGGCCCGACGTGAGGTCGTCAACGTCGCCGACATCGATCTGGACGGCACACCTGACATGATCTGGCGCAACCTGGACAACGGCAACATGTACGTCCGGCACGGCAAGCCTGGCTCGACCCCGGGCAGCGTGAACCTTGATTCGCTCAAGTCGGCCGCCGGCTCGCGCAGCGGCGACGTCTCATACGGGACGGGATGGTCCGAGGCCAACATCAGTGCCATGATCAGCATTCCGGACGTCAGCGGAGACCGGGTGCCTGATTTCTGGACCCGCTCGGGCACGGACGGCATGATGCGGATCTATCACCCGTCCACCACCGACACCGGTGGGCCGGTGAAGGTCGTCCTGGGTGACGACTGGCGCGGGGTCAAGTCGTTCGGCTGAGCGCCGTAGTGACCAGCACGAAAGTCGGGGTGTCCGCAGATGCGGACACCCCGACCTCACTGAAACCGTGTGATCAAGCGGACGGCTAGCCGCCGTTGATGACGAACTGCGAGCCCGGCTGGATGACGATGTTGCCGTCGGCCGAGTTGGTGATGGTCACGTTGGTGAGGTTGGCGTTGCCGCGCGCGCCGCTCATCGCGAGGATGCCGGCACCGTTGACGGACCTGTCGATCCGCACGTTGGTGATGGCGACGTTCGGCATGTTGCCGCCACCGTTCTTGAACTGTATGCCGTCGTAGGTGGAGTCGATGATGTCGGTGTCGCGGATGGTGACTCCGACGATGTCCCTGGTGGCCGGGAAGAGGGTGATGGCACCGAACTCCTGGTCCTCGTTCCAGAAGGCGCCGCCGGTGCGGTAGAGCCCGTTGTTGGCGATCAGCGTCGTGCCGGAGAACGGCAGCGGGTCGTGGTCGGTCGCCAGCATGATGCCCGGGTAGTTGGCGGTGTCGTAGATCAGGTTGTTCTCGATCGAGTTGTCGTAGCCGCCGTAGATGGCGATGCCGTTGGCCCGCCAGGGCAACTGGATGGTGTTGTTGACGAAGTGGTTGTCGTGGGCGATGTCGACGTTGCGGTCCTTGACGTACGGGTTGGCCCAGACGGCGAGCGCGTCGTCACCGGTGGTGCGGAAGGACGAGTTGAACACCCGCGAGTTACGCGTGCCGTTGCTGAAGTTGATGCCGTCGGCGTACGTGTTGCGGATCCGCATGCCGGTGAACTCCAGCCCGTCGGCCGGCCCCCACAGGTCGGGGATGTTGTCGTAGTCGCGGCCCACCCAGACACCCACGTTGGCGTGCTCGATCCACACGTTGCTGATCTTCGTGCCGGTGCCGAAGCGACCGTTCAGACCAACGCCACCCTCGGCGTTGCCGTCACCGCCCCGGATCCGACCCGAGCCGAAGATGGCGATGTCGGAGATCTGGGTGTTCTTGTCGATGTCGAAGCCGAAGTTGCCCTCGTGCGGGTGGTTGATGCCGCCCACCACGTTCTGCGGCTCGGTCAGCGTGTAGAGCTGCGAGTGCCACATCCCGGCGCCCCGGATCGTGACGTTGCTGATGCCGACCTGGTTGTGCGTGCCCCGGTTCAGCGGGTCGTCGGTCAGGATCTTCTGCTCCTGCCGCCACTGCCCGGCGGGGATCCAGACGCAGCTGATGACACCGTTCTGGTCGTCGGTCACCGCCCGCTGGATGGCGGCGGTGTCGTCGAGCCCGTCGTTCGGGACCGCACCGTACGAGGTGATCGAGGTGCAACCGGCCGGCTGGCTCGCCGCCGGCGCCACCTGTTCCAGATCGATCATGTCGATGACGTAGAAGGATGCGGTGTCACCCGAGTCGCGCTGCAACCTGAACCGGGTGCCGGCCGGGTACGACTGCGCCAGCAGCGCGTTCGACTCGTCGAAGAGCCGTCGGGCGTCGGCCTGCGGGGTGTTGGTCAGCGCCTCCGGCCCGTCGGTGTTGCCGTAGAGCCAGCTGTGCTTCGACGACAGTGTCAACTTCCGGGAGAAGACGTCGTTGACGTAGAGGCTGATGGTCGCCTCGATGCCGCCCCCACCGGGCGCGTCCGGGATGGAGTTACGCACCACGATGGAGTTGGCCTGGTTGGCCGAGGTGAACTCGACGAACTGACCGGTGCTGCTGAGTCGTACCGACTTGCGACCCGAGGACTCGCTGGCGAAGTTGGTGTGCCCGAAGGTACGCAGCGGGTCGGCCTCCAGCAGCGTGCCCTGGTAACGGCCGGCCTCCGCCTCGTAGGAGACGTACGGGACGGCGGCCCCACGACCGACCACTATCGACTGACTGAACGCGTTGTTGGTCTCGTTGGTCTCGGCGACCACGTTTGTGGCGTCGGCGGTGGCGGTGATGGTGGCGCCGCCGCTGGTGGCGGTCCAGCTACCGCTGATGGCCACGGTGACCGTCGCGCCGGCGGCGATCGAGGCGGTGTTGGTGTTGAGCGTGGTGCTGCCCGCCACCAGCCGGGTGACAGTGGTCGCGCCGGTCGCGCTGGTGCCCCGGTTGCGAACCGTCACGGTGAAGGTGACGGACGCCCCGACGGCCGGGTTCGGCGGGTTCGAGGCGATGCTGAGCACCTGGAGGTCGGGGCCCGGAGCCTGCGCCACCACCAGCGGTGACGCGGCGGTGCGGCTGTTGTTGCCGTTGTTCTGCTCGACGATCGTGTTCGCCGGGTCGACCACCGCCGAGACGGCGTAGCTGCCCATCGGCCGCGTACCCGCGTTGAACGACACGGTGGTCGAGGCCCCCGCGGCGAGCGTGCCCACCGAGGCGCTGCCGACGACCGCGCCGGCCAGGCTGAAGTTCACAGTGGTCGCACCGGCGGCGGCCGAACCGATGTTCTGCACCACTGCCGAGAGGGTGACCGGGGAGACCTCGCTGGGCGACGCGGGCGACCAGGTCACCGAGCTGACGACCAGATCCGGGTTGGGCGCCGGGGTGCCGCACACCTCAAGCTCGGCCACCTGGCCGGACGGGGCACCGGTGTTGCCGGTGAACCGCAACTGCACGTCCGCGGTGGTCGCGCTGACCGGGATGGTCACCACGTTGGTGCCCTGGGCGAACTGGTAGGCCGCCGCCGACACCAGACTGGTGTACGAGGACGACGCCTGGTCGCGGCCGAGGACCTGGATGGTCTGGGTACGGGTGCCCCAGGCCGGGTCCGGGTTGAGCTTCACTGTGACAGCGGAGATGGAGTGGTTCGCGCCCAGCGCCACGGTCAGGTTCTGCGGGTAGCTCGCCGCGCCCTCCCAGTAGGTGGTGAGCTGCCCGTCGTTCGCCTTGTCCGGGGTGAAGCTGAAGGTGGAGCCGCTCGCCGTCATGCTCTTGCCCTGCGTCACGTTGGTGCAGGCCGGCGGATTGCTGCCGGTGCGGGTGACGGTGTTGCTGTTGCCGGAGAGGTTGCCGGCGCCGTCGCGAGCGCGGACGTAGTAGGACACGGTCGCCGTCGCCGGTTGGGTGTCCTGGTAGGTGAGGACGGTGCCCAGCGTGGCGATCAGGCTGCCGCCCCGGTAGACGTTGTAGCCGGCGAGCCCGCTGCCACCGGAGTCGGTGGAGGCCCCCCAGTTGAGCGAGATCGTGCTGCCCGACGTGCTGTGCGACAGCGTCCCCGGGACGCTCGGCGCGGTGGTGTCACCGCTGCCGGTACGGGTGACGGTGTTGCTGTTGCCGGAGAGGTTGCCGGCGGCGTCACGGGCCCGGACGTGGTACGACACGGTCGCCGTGGCCGGCTGGGTGTCGTTGAATGTGGTCACGTTGCCGATGGACTGGAGGAACGCGCCGTTGCGGTAGACGTCGTAGCCGGCGATGCCGCTGCCGCCCGCGTTGTCGGTCGACGCGACCCAGTTGAGGCTGATGGTGGTGCCCGACTGGGTGTAGGAGAGGTTGCCGGGAACGCTCGGCGCGGTGGTGTCGGGGGTGGTGCCGCCGCTGCCGTACACCTCCAGCTCGGAGAGCTGCCCGGCCGGCCAGCCGCTGTTGGCGGTGATGGTGATCCGGACGTAGCGGGTGGAGGTCGAGCTGAAGTTGATCGTGGCGGTGCTGCCGCTGGCGGGGTTGAAGGTGTACGTCTGCGACCCGACCAGATCGGTGAAGGACGAACCGTTGGTGCTGCCCCGCACGCTCAGCGTCTGCGTCCGGGTTCCCCAACCGGAGGTCGGCAGCTTCAGCACTACCTGGTTGACGCTCTGCGACGAGCCGAGATCGACCTGCACCCACTGCGGGAACGCGTTGTTGACGCTCTCCCAGTAGCTGCCCGCGTTGCCGTCGACGACCTTCGACGAGTCGTAGACGTCGGCGTGGCCGCTCTCCTGGGTGGGACGGCCCTGGGCGAGGTTGGCGGCCGCCGCGGCGAAGCCGGTACTCCGTGCGGCGGCCGGGTCGGCCGGGCGGGCGGCGGCGGCCGGGTTCGCGAGGGCGGTCGCCCCGGCCGTCGCGATCAGCGCGGCGGCGGCCGTGGCCGCCACCATCCTGAACAGATTCGTTCGTCTCATCACTGTCCTTGTCGTCGGGGGACGGTTGCCGCGGTGGCTGGACCACGGGGTGGGTGGGGGTGCGGTGCAGCGCCGGCCGACGCGAGCGGGCCGGTGTCGAGAGAGACGGGATGGCACGGGCGGCGCGGGGGCGCCGCTCGTCCTGGAAACACCAGATGGGTACGACCATCAACGGGCCTCCCCAGGAGGCCCGTTGAATCTTCCGAGAGCATGCACAGAACCGTGCACTTCTTTGTCGAAATCTTGCGTTACTTTGGCCCAAAGGTTACTGACGTGCTACGGGAGCGTCAACACTTCGACCGCCGTAACTATTGACGGACTTGCCTGCCCTGAGGGTCACCGCCCTGCCCGACCTGCCCACAGTTTCGGGGAAGGGGCCGCCTCCCGACGACTGGAGGCCACACCTTCCCCGAAATTGCACGGATCTTGCGTCAGGTCGTCCGGGAACGATCAGGCATCTGGTGCGGTCAGCACGAAGGTCTCCAGCAGCTCCCCGCCGTACCAGTCGGTGCGCTGACCGACATGGGTCATGCCCAGCCTCCGAGCGACCGCCATCGACGGCTCGTTGCTCGGCGACACGACCGCGTAGATCTCCCGGGTACCGGCGGCGAACTCCCGGGCCACCGCCGCGCGGGCCGCCTCGGTGGCGTAGCCGTGGCCCCACGCGTCCGGGTGCAGGTGCCAGCCCACCTCGATGTCGTCGGTCCGGCGCGACTCGTCGCGCCCCGGCAGCGGCTTGAGCAACACGGTGCCCACCGCCTGACCCGTCCCGCGTACCTCGATCGCCCACGTGCCGTACCGGCCGCCGTCGTCGGCGTGCCGCTCCTGCCAGATCCGCAGCCGCTCGACGGCCTCGGCCGGGTTGGTCATCGGCAGACCCGACGCCATGCCCAGATATCGGCTGACTTCCGGCCGCGAGTAGATGTCGTAGATCCGGGCCAGATCGGCCGGATCGTCGGTCCAGTCGCGCAGGATCAGGCGTTCGGTGGTGAGAACAGTCATGACCGGCGATCTTAAGGAGTGACGGCTCCGGCGACAGGGAAGGAGGATCCGATGGGCAACGGATGGCAGCGCGCGAAACGGATCACCAGTGCCGCATTCCGTCCGGTGCGCGGACGGGACCTGTCGCTGCACGCCGCCGCGATCACCTTCTACGGGGCGATCGCCGTGGTGCCGGTCGCCCTGCTGGCGATCTGGCTCACCGCACTGGTGGCCGGGGCCGACCGGGTACGCCGGCTCACCTCGTACGCCGTGGAGGCCCTGCCCACCGCGATCGGCGCGCCCCGGGCGGTGGAGGCACTGGTCGACGCCGGGGTGGGGTTGACCCCGCTGCTGGCGCTGGCCTCCCTGCTGCCCGCCTCGCTGTACGGCGAGGGCCTGCGCCGGGCGTTCGTCTCGGTGGCCGCGCCCCGCTCCGACGAGCACCTGGTCGGCTGGCGGGGCCGGCTCCTGCTCCTGCCACTGCTCGCGCCGGCCCCCGCGCTGCTGCTGTCGATCCTGCTGGCGCTCCCGCTCACCACCCGCCTCGTACGCCAGGGCGGTTGGTTCGGTGTGCTCGGCGTGGTGCTGTCGTTCCTGGGGGTCTGGCTGGTGCTGACGCCGGTGCTGGTGTGGGTGTTCCGGGTCGTCGGGCCGGCCTCACCGGACTGGCTCTCCACCCTCGGGGTCGGGTCGTTCACCGCGGCGAACCTCTCCGGCTTCCTGCACGGCTTCGTGCTCTTCGCCTCCCTTCCACTGGACCTGGGAGTGCCGTTCGGCGGCTTCGACGAGATCGGCGGCGGCGTGGCCGTCCTCCTCTGGCTCTACCTGTTCCACGTGATCGTCCTGGCCGGCTACTCCGCCACGCTGGCCCTCTCCCACTGGCGCACCACCCCCACCCCCACCCCCGACCCCACCCCGCCGGGTTGATCAAGAGGTTTGCGTCACCGGGAAGCCGGTCCTTGACGCAAAGCTCTTGATCACCGGGGGCGAGGGCGGGGCAGGGGTGGGTGGGGAGCGGAAGGGGTGACCTGGGCTGGTGGGGCGGACTAGGCTGCCGCGGCATGAGCAGTGAGATTCCGGCCCGCGCCGACGTCGTGATCGTCGGTGCCGGGCACAACGGTCTGGTCTCCGCGGTCCTGCTGGCCCGCGCCGGCCTGGACGTCCTCGTGCTGGAGGCCGCCGACGTGATCGGCGGCGCGACCCGCACCGAGAACCCGTTCCCGAAGGTGCCGGGGCTGCGCCACTCCACCGGGTCGTACCTGCTCGGGCTGATGCCCCCGGAGCTGCTCGCCACGCTCGACGTACGGATTCCGGTGCTGCGCCGCGACCCGCACTACTTCCTCCCCACCCCGGGCGGCCTCGGCTCGCCGTACCTGCTCTTCGGTAGTGACACCGCCGCCACCCGGGCGCAGCTCGCCGAGTTCTTCTCCCCCGCCGACGTGGCCGCCGACGACGCCATGCAGGCCGAGCTGGCCGCGCTGCGGGAAGACCTCGCCCCGGCCTGGCTGGCCGAGCCGCTGAGCGTCCAGGAGACCGCCGAGCGGCACGTCCGCCCGGCGCTGCGCCAGGTCTTCGTCGACCTGGTGCAGGGCTCGGTCGCCGACTACCTGGCCCGGTTCGAGTTCCGCTCCGAGCTGCTGGTCAGCATGTACGCGGTCACCGACGGCCTGTCCGGGCTCAACGCCGGCCCGGACGACCCCGGCACCGGCCACAACTTCCTCGTGCACAACATGTGCCGACTGCCCGGCTCCGGCGGCACCTGGATGATCGCCGAGGGTGGGATGGGCACCGTCTCCCGGACCTTCGCCGAGGCCGCGCGCGCCGCCGGAGCGACCATCCTGACCGGTACGCCGGTGCACGCGGTGACAGTGGACGGCGGCGCGGCGAGCGGAGTGGTGCTGTCCGACGGTCGGGAGGTCGCCGCCCGGTTGGTGCTCGGCGCGTGTGACCCGTACCGGTTGATGGACCTGTTGCCCGACGGCGCGCTCCCGGCGCGGCTCGGCGAACGGATGGCGGCGGTCCGCCGGCCCGGCACCACCCTCAAGCTCAACCTGGCGCTCACCGGGCTGCCGCGCTTCTCCTGCCTTCCGGACGGCACGCCGAGCCCGTTCGGCTCGACCATCCACCTGCTGCCCGGGTCGGCGTCGCTGGTCGGCGGCGCGGAGGCGTCGCCGATGACCGCGCTGCGCGCCATGTGGGCGGACGTGCAGGCCGGGCTGCTGCCGGCGGAGCCCACCATCGAGTGGTACCTGCACACCACCGTCGACCCGTCGCTCTCTGACGCCGCCGGGCACCACTCGTCGGCGCTCTTCGTCCAGTCCGTCCCCTACGAGCTGGCCGGCACCACCTGGGACGCGGAGCTGCCCGGCTACGTCGACCGGCTGCTCGGGATCGTCGAGCGGTACGCCCCCGGCACCGCCGACCTGATCGCCGACGCGGTGCCGCTGCCGCCACCCGGCATCGAGGAGCACTTCGGCATCACCGGCGGGCACATCCACCACGTGGACAACACCGTCTCGTTCACCGACCGGATGCCCTACGCCACCGGCATCGACGGTGTGTACGCCGGCAGCGCCGGCTGCCACCCGGCCGGCAGCGTCATCGGCGCGGCCGGCCACAACGCCGCCCGCCGCATCCTCACCGATCTAGGCCGCTGACCGGCCCTGTCTCGGCCGGCCGGCCGGCCGGAGGTCACCCGCGCCCCCGATCAGGTAGAAGCCGACCAGCAGGAGGTACGCGCACAGGCTGAGGATGGGGTCGACGAAGACGATGGCGAAGGCGATCAGGTAGAACAGCGGCTTCAGCAGTATCCGGCTGGCGATGGCCCGGGCCAGCCGGGGATCCAGGTCGGGGTGGAGCAGACCGCGCCGACGAGCCCACCACCAGCTCAAATTGACGAAGATCGCCTCACCAAGCACGGTGCCGACGTAGAGAGCGGCGGTCAGCCGCTGCTCGGTCGGGTTTCCGCGCAGATTGTCCGACAGCAGGTCGGCGGTGAACGGGATCGTGGCGATGAAGAGCAACACGAGCAGGTTGAAGACCAGAAGCATCTGGTCCACCCGGGCCACATACCGCCACAGGTTGTGGTGGGCGAGCCACACCTGCCCGGCGATCGCGAAAGTGATCACGTACGCCAGGTAGGACGGCCAGGCGTGGGCCAGGGCGTCCGGAAGCTCTCGCCCGCTCTCCCTGGCCGGGCCGGTCTGGAGCAGCTCGACCGCCATCACCGTCAGCACGACCCCGAAGACGCCGTCGCTGAACGTCTCCACCCGGGTAGCGTCCCGGGCCATCTCCCGGCCGCGCCCGTACCGGTACTCGCTCTCCCGCGCGTCCGCCCCCGCCACTACCCGCCCCCATGCCCGGTTGCTGCCGGTCTGCGGCTCTCACCACACCACTGCATCGTGGCGTACACGGGGGCGGCGTGAACGCGGAACCGGTGCGGCCGGGCCCGACGTCGCGCAACCCGACCACGCGGGATCAGATCACGGCCTCGCCGGCGGGGGCGGGGGTTTCCGCATCCACGCGGTGGGCTCGCACCTTGTGGCCCACGCTGGTCAGGCAGCGGCCGCTGGGCAGGTCGAAGCGCCAGCCGTGCAACTGGCAGGTGAGCTGGTCACCGTCGACGATGCCGAAGCGGGTCAGGTCCGCCTTCAGGTGCGGGCACCGCCGCTGCACCACCCAGTCGCCCAAGGTGATGTCCTCGGCGTCGGTGCTGCGCTCGTGCTCGTCGTACCAGCCCTCGGCGTACTGGAGCCGCTCCTCGGAGAGGCACTTGAAGAACGCGTAGACGAACTCGTTGTACTGGCCGATCCGGGCCGCCGAGAACCGGCAGGACAGGAAGAGCGAGTTGACCCAGTCCACCTCGTCAATGAAGAGCAGGTGCTCGATCAGCGACCGCTCGGTCCGGAACCGGTAGCGCACCTTCTCGTCCGCGTACGGCCGGACCTCCTTGCCGGGGAAGTCCACCACGATCGACTCGACGCTCTCGCCGTCATACCCCACCAGGTCGAAACGGACCGGGCCGCCGACGCCCTTGGCCAGGTAGATCGACTCGTCGAGCAGCGGCTCGATCCGACGCTTCATCTCGCCGAGCACGTCCACCTCGGGGTGCCGCCAGGATGCCTTCTCCGCCTCGATGATCGGGCGCTTGCGCTCCCGCATCTCCTCCAGGTGCGCGACCTTGTTCGCGAAGAACTCCTGCACCGGCACCGGGTGGGTGGTGCTCGCGCCCTCGGTGGTGACCTCGGCGACGCTGCCCGGCAGCAGCACGATCCCGTTGGTGCCGCCGACCTTGGCGTACTCGGACAGGAAGACGGACTGGTCGGGGAAGATGTTGCCCTCGTCGCCGTGGATGTCGTTGAACTGCCACAGGGCGTCGTCGAGGAAGCACGGCGGGCCGGCGATCGGGAAGACGTGCGACGCCTTCAGGTCGTCGATGTACCGCCAGGTCCGGTCGAACTGCCGGTCACGCTTCTGCTTGCCGAACGCGGTCTTCGCCGCCTGCGGCAGTTCGTAGACCATCGGGTACCAGATCGCACCGGAGAACTGGAGCAGGTGCGCGTGCACGTGCCCCAGCTCGGCGAAGACGCTCAGGTCGGTGGGGCGGGCGTCGTTCTGGTTGAGCAGCCGCACACCCTCGTACTCGACCCAGAGCGAGGAGTCGCCGATCGGCCCGTCGGTCGGGCTGGTCAACGCCTGAATCATGATCTTCAGGCCGCCGGGCAGCTCCACCACCTGCTCGTTGGGCGCCTTCAGGAACTTGGTGAAGCCCAGCGCCCGGAACTCGTCCTCCATCTCCGAGGTGGGGAACTCGGGGAGCAGGACCGTGGCGTCCTTGGAGACGAAGTCACGCAGGTGCTTCGCGTCGAAGTGGTCCCGGTGCAGGTGGGAGACGTACAGGTAGTCGACCTGACCCAGGCTCTCCCAGTCCAGCAGTGAATTGTCCGGGAAAGGGAACCACGACGCGAAGTAGGCCGGGTTGACCCACGGGTCGCACAGGATGCTGCCCGCGGCCGTGTCGATCCGCATGCTGGCGTGCCCGGTTCCGGTCACTCGCACCGCACAGTCCCCCTCAAACAGACAATCAGGTGTACGCCAAACGCTACCGGAGCGAGTCTGACCGCCACCCCGCGACGCCGGTAGTGCCGTCCAGCCCGGGTGGGGCAGGGCCGATGGCCAGGAAACCCCCACCCCACCGCACCGCGTACGAGGCGTGCCAGACTAACCAAAGATCCGATCGCGAGGGAAGGACCGACAGTGGCAGGAAGCGAGCCGGTAACGTCGCCAGACCAGCACAAGCCCGGGCACCGCAAGGCCGGGCAGATCGGCGCCGTGCTGTCCGCACTGGCGCTGCTGGCGATGATCTGCGGCAACCACGAGGGCAGGGTCGAGGACATCTGGCTGATCGGCCTGGCCGCGCTGCTGCTGATCATCGTGATCGGCGACGTCGTGTTGCGGCGCAGCGGTCTGCGCTCCTGACCCGACCCACCGCCGGACGACCGGCCGACGTACGCCGAGGGCCCGCCCCCACCCGGGGACGGGCCCTCGTCCGTGTCGCGTCGGGGTCAGCGCCCGAAAAGGATGTCCTGCACGTCCTTGAGCGCGGCGTCGACCTCGGCCTCGAAGTAGCCACCCGGCACCAGGCCGAACCGGAGCGTGTCCAGGTCCTTCGGGTCGACCGGCATCGGGTTGCGGCGCTGCATGCCACCGAGCAGGGTGTCGAAGAACCGATCCACCTGGTCGGGGTCGTACCCGCTGCCGAACCGGCGCACCTGGAAGCTACGACGGATCTGGTCGACCCGGTACAGGTCGCTGCCGGGCGGACCGGCCATCGGCGGACCACCCATCGGCGGGCCACCCATCGGGGGGCCGGCCACCGCGGGCGGACCGGCCATCGGCGGGCCACCCATGCCCTGCTGCGGCAGCGGAGGCGGACCGGCCGGACCACGGCGCATGTCGCGCAGATCCCGCTCCGGCATCCGGATCTCGGCCGTCATGTCGGCGCGACCGTGTCGCCCGGCCTCGAAGCCGTCGAAGCGCGGCTCCTCCGGCGGCGGCGGATAACCGCCCGGCGCGCGCTGGTCGTCGGGGCCGTACCCGCCGCGCTGATCATCCTGGCCGTAGCCAGCGGGTGAGCGCTGGTCGTCCGGGGGGCCGTACCCGCTGGGACCGGCGGGCAGGCCGCGCTGCGGCATGCCGTGGCCACCCATCGGGCCGGGGCCCATCGGGCCGCCGGGACCCATCGGCGGGCCGGCCGGGCCACGTGGCGCGTCGTAACCACCGCCGCGGGGGGCGTCGTACCCACCGGTGAAGGCACCGGTCGGCTCGTCGTAGCGGCCGTAGGGCGGGCCGGCCTGCGCGGGCATCGGCCGGGGCGGCATCGGCTGCGGGACCATGCCCCGGTCGTCACGCATCGGCGGACCCATCCGGTCCGGTGGGCCCATCCGGTCACCCATCCGGGGGTCGCCACCGCGTCCGGCGCTGTTGCGCTCCTCCAGCTCGGCCAGCTGCCGCTCGACCCGGTCCAGGTGCAGGTCGACCTGCCACTCGTCGTAGCCGTTGAAACGGACCCGGAAGACGACGTCATGAACCTCCTGGGAGGCCACCGGGGCACCGACCTGTCGGCCGTCGAGCGTCGCCTCGACCCGGTCGAGGAAGGCATCCACCTCGTCGACCTTGTATCCCCGGCGGAGCGCCTTGCGCCGGAAACGCTGACCCTGACTCGCCACTATGTCTCCTGGTCTCGTTCGCCACGCCCGGTCACGCCGGTGCCTCTCCGGCGCGGTCGGTGTTGGTGTCGTTGTCTTCGGCGGCGGCAAGCTGGCCACACGCGCCGTCGATCTCGCGACCTCGGGTGTCCCGAACTGTGGTGGACACCCCGGCGTCGCGCAACCGCCGGACGAACTCCCGCTCGACCGGCTTCGGGCTCGCGTCCCAGCGGCTGCCCGGCGTCGGATTGAGCGGAATGAGGTTCACGTGGGCCAACTTGCCGGCCAGCAGCCGCCCGAGCAGGTCGGCTCGCCACGGCTGGTCGTTCACGTCCTTGATCATCGCGTACTCGATCGACACGCGGCGGCCCGTCCGGGCGGCGTAGTCCCACGCTGCGTCCAGCACCTCGGCTACCTTCCAGCGCTGGTTTACCGGCACGAGTTCGTCGCGCAGATCATCATCGGGCGCGTGCAACGACAGCGCAAGGGTCACTGAGAGGTCTTCGCTGGCCAGTCGGTGGATGGCCGGAACCAGGCCGACCGTGGAAACGGTGATGTGCCGCTGGGACAGGCCGAGCCCCTCCGGAGCCGGGCTGACCAGCCGACGGATCGCCGCGATCACCCGGTTGTAGTTGGCCAGCGGCTCGCCCATGCCCATGAAGACGACGCGCGACAGCCTCGGCGGGGAACCCGCCACCACGCCGGAGGCCGCCACCCCGGCCATGTACACCGCCTGGTCGACGATCTCCGCCGTCGACAGGTTGCGGGTCAGCCCGGCCTGGCCGGTCGCGCAGAACGGACAGGCCATGCCGCAACCCGCCTGGCTGGAGATGCAGACGGTCACCCGGTCCGGGTAACCCATCAGCACGCTCTCCACCAGCGCACCGTCGTGCAGCCGCCAGAGCGCCTTGCGGGTCGCGCCGTCATCGCAGGCCAACTCGCGCACCGGGTTGAGCAACGTCGGCAGCAACTGGTCGGCCAGCCGCTCCCGGGTCGCAGCGGGCAGATCGGTCATCGCCTGCGGGTCGCGGACCAACCGCCCGAAGTAGTGGTTGGAGACCTGCTTGGCGCGGAAGGCCGGCTCACCCAGCCCGGTGACCAACGCCTGGCGGCCGGCCAGGTCCAGGTCAGCGAGGTGCTGAGGGGGCATGGAGGCCCGGCGCGCGGCGGGGGCGACCGAGATGGCGGGGATCAAGGGCAGGCTCGTCATGGCTGGTCCAGTGTGTCACGCCGTCGGCGGTGGCTGCCGGTCCGGAGGTGTCGAACGGGCCGCGACCGTCGGAGCCGGATGACCAGGTCGCCGTGATTCATACCTCAGCTCACCACCGGCACGAAGACCGCCAACAGCAGGTAGGCCGTCGGCACCGCGAACAGGATCGAGTCCAGCCGGTCCATCAGACCGCCGTGGCCGGGCAGCAGATTACTCATGTCCTTGACGCCGAGATCCCGCTTGATCATCGACTCGGCCAGGTCGCCGAGGACCGCCGCGCAGGAGACGGCCACCCCGAACAGCGCGCCCCACCAGGGGGCCACCTCGAACATCAGCCACAGCAGCAACGCTCCGCCCAGGGCCGCCGCGGTGACCGAGCCGGCGAAGCCCTCCCAGGACTTCTTCGGGCTGATCGACGGGGCCATCGGGTGACGGCCGAAGGAGACCCCTGCCGCGTACCCGCCGGTGTCGGAGAGGACCACCCCGATCAGCGTGGCCAGGATGCGCAGGCGCCCATCGTCGGGGGCCGCCGCCAGCAACGCCGCGAAACCGGCGAGGAACGGCACGTAGACGGCGATCAGGGTGGCCGCGGTGAGATCCCGCTGGAACCCGGCCGGCCCGTCACCCAACCGCCAGATCATGGTGCCCAGCACGGTGACCAGCAGCCCCAGGCTGAGCGCGTCCGGGCCGGCGTACCAGGCCAGACCCACCGTCAACACGCCACCGGCGATCAGTGGCACCAGCGGCGGGTGCGCACCGCTGCGTCGTACCGCGCGGGCCATCTCCCAGATGCCGATGGCGACCGCGGCGGCGATCACCGGCAGGAAGGCCAACGGATAGAAGACCAGCGGCACCACGATCAGCGCGCCGAGGCCGAGCCCGACCCCGATCGCCGCGGGAAGGTTGCGCCCGGCCCGCCCGGTGCCCACCTGCTGGGTGGCCGGTCGGTCGAGGCTGGCCCGACGTCGTCCCTTCGACCGTCGACCGGTCGTCGGAGCCTCGTCCGGCACCACCTCCGCCCGGACGGGCGCGAGCTGCTCGGTCGGGTACCCCGGGTCGTCGAAGCGGACGGGAGGGCCGTCGAGACGGCTCGGCTCGTCGAAGCGCCCACGATCCGGGCCGTCGTAACTGGGCGGCCCCTC
Organism: Micromonospora saelicesensis; assembly: GCF_900091575.1. Taxonomy (GTDB): domain Bacteria; phylum Actinomycetota; class Actinomycetes; order Mycobacteriales; family Micromonosporaceae; genus Micromonospora; species Micromonospora saelicesensis. The sequence goes on along the minus strand of NZ_FMCR01000003.1, from coordinate 23,925 downwards.
CCCCGCGGGAGGTCGGTCCGGGTAGCGGTCACCGCGACCCCGGTCGTCGTACCGGTCGGGCTGGTTGCGGTCGTCGACGTGCCGGTCCAGGTCGTCGAAACGATCGTGCCGGTCCCGGTCGTCGAAACGGTCGTCCGGGCGGACCGGGCGGCCACGCTCGTCGTACGGGTCCGCGGGCTGCGGGTCGGCGTACGGCCGGGCGTGCGGGTCGGCGTACAGCTCAGGGCCGGCGGCGGGACGGCGGCTCCACTGGCCGGCCTCCAGCTCCTGGTCCGGCCAGGGCAGCGCCACCGGGCGCTCCGGCCGGTCCCAGCCGCGAGGCTCGCTGCCGTAGGGGTCGGGGTGGGACATCACGCACCGCGACGCGGCACGAGAACCACCACATGACGCAAGACCACAAGCATCCCCTACACGTGCGATGTTCCTCCGATTGACCGCCCCGACGGTCGGTCGATCCCCGGTGTTCACCACCCGGTGGCCGGGAATCCTGCCGAGCCTACTGCACACGCCGGATCGGCACGGCGGACGAGGCACGCCCACGGACGCCACCCACGCCGCCGGCCCGTCGGCCAGCGACGCACACCCGTTCGGTACGGCAGACCGCAGGCAATCCGCAGCCGTCGATCCGACTCGTCCGGTGCGCGATCGAGTACTGAGCGAACCCTGGCCGGCGTGGTCCGCTGGTGCCGCGCCGGCGCCAGCCCGCGCTCCGGTACGGGGGAAGGGCACTCACATGTACAAGTTCGGTCTCGCGGTGTTGACGGTGGCCGCCATGGTCCTGGGAGCAGGGTCACCGGCCGCCGCCACCACGGCACGGACCAGGATCACCATCGACCGCCACACCAGCGAGCTGTACCCGTTCGAGCCGCCCGTCGGCGAGCCGGGAATCACGTACCCGGCAGCAGCGGTCACCGCCACCGCCCGGAACTGCCCGGCCGGCATCGTCCTCATGTCGGCCTCGCTGGTGCAGGACGGCCTGCCGACCCTCTGGGCCACCGGGGGACACGGCGCCGGCGAGATCCTCTGCGACGGCGGCACCGTCGAACTCGGGATGGCGTTCGCCCGGATCGCTCCGGCACTGCACCCCGGCCGGGCCACCGCCCACTTCTCGCTGCGCGACTGGGACACCGGCGAGCAGTTCGCCGAGAGCACCAGGACCGTCTGGATCCCCTGCTGACCTATGGAACGAGGCCCGTCCCCGACGTCGGGAACGGGCCTCGAAGCATGGGTCACACCTCGAGCAGCTCGGTTTCCTTGTGCTTCACCAGGTCGTCGATGCTGGCCACGTACCGCTGGGTCAGGTCGTCGAGTTCCTTCTCGGCGCGGCGACCGTCGTCCTCGCCGGCCTCGCCGTCCTTGACGATCCGGTCCAGCTCTTCCTTGCCACGGCGGCGGACGTTGCGGATCGCCACCTTGGCCTCCTCGCCCTTGTGCCGAGCCACCTTGATCATGTCGCGGCGGCGTTCCTCGGTCATCTGCGGGAGCAGGATGCGCAGCTGGTTGCCCTCGTTGTTCGGGTTCACCCCGAGGTCCGAGTCGCGGATCGCCTTCTCCATGGCGTTGATCTGCGAGTTGTCGTACGGCTTGATGATGGCCATCCGCGGCTCGGGGACCGCGATGGACGCCATCTGCGTCAGCGGCGTGGGCGTGCCGTAGTAGTCGATGATGACCTTGGAGAACATGGCGGCGTTGGCGCGACCGGTACGGATGGCGCCGAACTCCTCCTTGGCGTGCTCAACCGCACGCTCCATCTTCTCCTCGGCCTCGAGGAGGGTGTCGTCGATCACCGGTCTCCTCGCCTCCTTCTGTGCTCGTGGTGGGCTCTGCTGAAAGTCGTCAGACCGCTGTCGTCGCCGTCGGCGGGACTCAGGCGGTGATCAGGGTGCCGATCTTGTCGCCACCCACCGCGCGGATGATGGTGTCGTCACCCTGCGCGCCAAAGACCAGCATCGGCAGGCCGTTCTCCATGCAGAGGCTGAACGCTGCCGCGTCGGCCACCCGCAGGTTGCGGCGCAGCGCCTCGGAGAAGGTGATCGAGTCGAGCTTACTGGCGGTGGGGTCGATCCGCGGGTCGGCGGTGTAGACGCCGTCCACGCCGTTCTTGCTCATCAGCACCACGTCGGCCCGGATCTCCAGCGCCCGCTGGGCGGCCACCGTGTCCGTGGAGAAGTACGGCATTCCGGCGCCGGCGCCGAAGATGACCACGCGGCCCTTCTCCAGGTGCCGGATGGCCCGCAGCGGGATGTACGGCTCGGCGACCTGGGCCATCGTGATGGCGCTCTGCACCCGGGTCTCGATGCCCTCCTTCTCCAGGAAGTCCTGGAGCGCGAGGCAGTTCATCACGGTGCCGAGCATGCCCATGTAGTCGGCGCGGGCCCGGTCCATTCCACGCTTCTGCAGCTCCGCGCCGCGGAAGAAGTTGCCTCCGCCGACCACCACGGAGACCTGCACGCCGCGGCGGACCACTGTGGCGATCTGCCGGGCGATGGCCTGGACGACGTCCGGGTCGACGCCGATCGCGCCGCCACCGAAGACCTCACCGGAGAGCTTCAGCACCACCCGGCGGGCACGCCCCGGCGGCGGTGCCGTCGGATCGTCCAGCTCCAGCGTCCGGTCACTCACAACCTGCGTCATCCGCCCCGCCCTTCCCCACGCGCACGCCCCGTGCGGCGCGTACCGCGAACCTGCCGCTGCCGACCCTATGTGACGAGGAGGCCGCGGTGCCTGTCACGTACACCGGCGGCCTCCTCGTTGATGTCTCCTGCCCACGGGCGCCAGCGGCGCCCGGTGGCGGCTCAGGCCTGGCCGACCTCGAACCGCACGAAGCGGGTGACCTCGATGCCGGCCTCGGCCAGCAGCTGCTTCACCGACTTCTTGTTGTCAGAGACGGACGACTGCTCGATCAGGACGAAGTCCTTGAAGAAGGAGTTCACCCGACCCTCGATGATCTTCGGCAGAGCCGCCTCGGGCTTGTTCTCCTCGCGGGCGGTCTGCTCGGCGATGCGCCGCTCGGACTCGACGACCTCAGCCGGAACCTCGTCCCGGGTGAGGTACTTCGGCCGCATCGCGGCGATCTGCATGGCCACACCACGGGCGTCGGCGTCGCCGGCCTCGTCGGTCTTGCCGGTGTACGACACCAGCACGCCAACGGCCGGCGGCAGGTCCTGGGCCTTGCGGTGCAGGTAGACGGCGGTGGTGCCCTCAACCCGGGCGAACCGGTTGAGCACCAGCTTCTCGCCGATCTTGGCGGACTGCTCCTGGATCAGGTCCGCGATGACCTTGCCGTCGAGCTCGCTGGCGAGCAGCTCCTCGGCGGAGTTCACGCCGGCGCGCTCACCGTGCTCGACCAGCTGCTGGCCCAGCGCGATGAACGACTCGGTCTTGGCGACGAAGTCGGTCTCGCAGTTGAGCTCGAGCAGCGCCTTGCCGGAGTGGGCGACCAGGCCGTTCGCGGCCGTACGGCCGGCCCGCTTGCCGACGTCCTTGGCGCCCTTGACGCGCAGGATCTCGACGGCCTTGTCGAAGTCGCCCTCGGCCTCGGTCAGCGCCTTCTTGCTGTCCATCATGCCGGCGCCGGTGAGGTCGCGGAGCTTCTTGACGTCCGCGGCGGTGATTTGGGACATGGCTCTCTCTTCGGTGTTGAGACGGCGTGTGGATGGTCAGAGGTGCCGGTTACCCGGATCCGGGCGGATCGTGCCCGGCGTACCGTCGCTGCCCGCCGTTCGCGAAAACGGACGGCGGGGCAGCGACGGTGCGATCACTCCGCGGTGGCGGCCGCCGGCTGCTCGGTGGCGGCCTGCGCCGGCTGCTCCGGGGTCGCGGGCTGCTCGGCGGCGGCAGCGGCGGGCTGCTCGGCCGGGGCAGCCGCAGCGGCCGGGGCAGCCGACTCGTCGGCCTTCTTCGGCTCGAGCAGCTCGCGCTCCCACTCGGTCAGCGGCTCGTCGCTCGCGACACCCTCGGGCTTCTCGTCGTTGCCCCGGCGACGGCCGGAACGCGCGATCAGACCATCCGCGACGGCGGCGGCGACGACCTTGGTCAGCAGCTCCGCCGAGCGGATCGCGTCGTCGTTACCCGGGATCGGGAAGTCGACCTCGTCCGGGTCACAGTTGGTGTCCAGCACCGCGATCACCGGGATGCCCAGCTTGCGGGCCTCGTCGACGGCGATGTGCTCCTTCTTGGTGTCGACGATCCAGACCGCAGCGGGAAGCTTCTGCATGTCCCGCAGGCCACCGAGGGTGCGGGTCAGCTTGATCTTCTCGCGGGAGAGCTGCAGGGTCTCCTTCTTGGTGTAACCGGCGGCAGTGCCGCTGAGGTCACCCAGGCCCTCCAGCTCCTTCATCCGCTGGAGCCGCTTGTACACGGTCTGGAAGTTGGTCAGCATGCCACCGAGCCAGCGGTGGTTGACGTACGGCTGGCCGACCCGGGTCGCCTGCTCGGCAATCGCCTCCTGGGCCTGCTTCTTGGTGCCGACGAACAGGATGCTGCCACCCTCGGCGACGGTCCCACGCACGAACTCGTACGCCTTCTCGATGTACTCGAGGGTCTGGCGCAGGTCGATGATGTAGATGCCGTTGCGCTCGGTCATGATGAAGCGCTTCATCTTCGGGTTCCAGCGCCGGGTCTGGTGCCCGAAGTGGACACCGCTCTCCAGCAGCTGACGCATGGTCACGACGGCCATGGTTGGGGTACTCCTCAAGGTCCCTGGTTGTCACGCCCGGCCGGTGGCCGGGCGTCCTGGCGCCTGGTCGCCGACCCATGGTGGACCCGATCAAGATCGGGACCAGGGAGGCCGTCGCTCCACGACGATTCGTGAAGAGGGCGCGCGAGGTCGACCGCACGAGGCGGTCGCCAGTTGGCCAGTGTACGCCCCTCACCCGTTCAGCCGCCCCGGGGTGCGCGTGGCGTGCTGCTCCGCCGCTCCCCCGCTCGCCTGCGCGCTCGCGCGAGTTGCTGGGAAGATCGCGCTGGTTCGTGGAAATAGTGGCCTCCGCGTCGCCGGAGGCCACTATTTCCTGGTTGTTGTCCGAACCGTCGGGACACGCGACAGGGCGGCCGCGCGACAGGCCGGCGGCGGGCCGGGCAGGGCCGGGTCAGCCGGCGGCGAGCGCGGCGGCCACGAAGAGCACCAGGCCGACGGTCAGGTAGGCCGTCGGTGGGCGCAGCCAGCCCCGACCGTTGTCGGCGAGCGCCAGACCTCCGGTCCGTAGCCCGTACAGCCCGGTCGCGAAGATCGGCAGGCCGGCGACCAGGGCGATGCCCACCACCACGTTCCCGGCGTCCACCGGGTCGCCGGTCACGCCCGCCAGCAGCACCCGCAACGCGGGAACCTCGAAGACCAACACCAGCAGAGCGAAGAGTACGGCCAGCACCGGTCGACGGGTCCGATAGACGCCGTCGGCGGCCGGCGGGTACACCGGCGGCTCGGCCGCGGGCAGGTCGGGTCGCGGGCCGATCCCCGGCATCGGGCCGGTCGGCATCTCCAGCGGGTGCGGCGTGTCGCCGCCGCCCCGGGTCGGCTCGATGATCGGGTACCCAGCGAGCGGAGCGGGACGAGCCTGGTCAGCGAGCACGGTCGCCGGTGCTGTCGACGTGCCGTCGCGGGACGTCTCCGGCGGGGCACTGGTCACCGGCGATCCCGCTGTGGTCGTCTCGCGGGCGGCCCGGCGTCCGGGCAGCTCACCGGAGGTCTCCGAGGGGTCCCGGTCCGCCCGCCGCGATCGGGTGGCCCGGTAACCGTCCACCTCCGGCCGCGCGGCACCCAAAGGGTCGACCGCCCCGAAACGCCCCGAATCAGCCTCGCTCCCCCCGAACCGACCGGTCTGAGCGTCCAGGGCGCCGAAGCGACCCGAATCCGACTCCGGCGTACCGAAGCGACCCGTGTCCACCGCGCTCAGACGACCCGAATCCGACTCCGGCGTGCCGAAGCGGCTCGGGTCCACCGCGCTCAGACGACCCGAGTCCGACTCCGGCGTACCGAAGCGACCTGCGTCGACGGCGCCGAAGCGACCCGAGTCCGGCTCGCGGCGGCGGCCGACGCCGGTGTCCTCGACGGAACGGCCGCCTTCCGCGCCACGCGGCTCGGGGATCTCGCTGTCCCGGTACCGCGGTTCGCCCGCGCCGCGCCACTCCGACTCGCCGTAACCGCGACCCCGCTCGTCGGGGTACCAGCGCGACTCCTGATCTTCCGGAAAACTCCGTCGTCCGTCCACGTCAGGCACCGTATGCGACCGGCCACGCCCGCGCCATTTCAGCCCGGCCGACCGCGCCGCCGATCGTCCAGACAGCGCGGACACGAGTCGCGCCTAGCACAGCGCGGGGATGATCGTCCGACTGTCCACAGCACCCCCGTTGTCCACAGTTGGGCTGCTGCCGGGTCGCGGCGATCACCCTCCGGCGGGCACCGTGCCGGCCATGACGAAGCGGAACCAGGCGGTTGGCGCGTACGGCGAGCAATGCGCGGCCCGGCACCTGACCGAGGCGGGGCTGCGCCCCATCGCCCGAAACTGGCGCTGCGCGGCCGGGGAGATCGACATCATCGCGTGGGACGGGCCGGTGCTCGCCTTCTGCGAGGTGAAGACCCGCCGGGGTGAGAACTTCGGCACCCCGGCCGAGGCGGTGGTACCGGCCAAGGCCCGCCGGCTGCGAGGGCTCGCCGCGCGGTGGCTGACCGAGACCGGTACGACCGCCGAGGAGGTGCGTTTCGACGTGCTGTCGGTGCGGCTGCCCGACGCCGGTCCGGCACAGGTCGACCACCTCAAGGGCGCGTTCTGACATGCGTACCCGGAGGATCGGTGACGCGCCGTGAGCTACGCGAAGGTGCTCTGCGTGGGGCTGGTCGGCGTGACCGGCCACCTCGTCGAGGTGGAGGCCGACCTGGCCGCCGGTCTGCCGGCGGTGGTGATCTCCGGTCTGCCGGACACCGCCCTGCACGAGGCCCGCGACCGGGTCCGCGCCGCCGTGGTCAACTCCGGCCAGCGCTGGCCCAACCGGCGGATCACCCTCAACCTGCTGCCCGCCACGCTGCCGAAGTTCGGGTCAGCCTTCGATCTGGCCATCGCCGCAGCGCTGCTGGGCGGCTCGGGTGAGCTGCCGCTGCTCCCTCTGGAGGGGGTGGTGGTCCTCGGCGAGCTGGGGCTCGACGGGACGGTCCGGCCGGTGCGCGGCGTACTCCCGATGGTCGCCGCCGCGGCCCAGGCCGGCGTCGCGCGGGTGATCGTTCCGGTCGGCAACGCCGCCGAGGCCGCCGTCATCCCCGGGGTACGGGTGCGAGCGGTGGACACCCTGCACCGGCTGGTCGCCTTCGTGCGGGACGGCACCCCACTGATCGAACCACCGGCGGACATCCCGGAGCCGCTGGCCGGTGGGCCGGATCTCGCCGACGTCGCCGGGCAGCAGATGGGTAGGCGCGCCCTGGAGGTCGCCGCGGCCGGCGGGCACCACGTGGCACTGCTCGGCCCCCCGGGCGCCGGCAAGACGATGCTCGCCGAACGGCTGCCGTCGATCCTGCCCGAGCTGGACGACGACGCCGCGCTGGAGGTCACCGCGCTGCACTCGGTCGCCGGGCTGCTGCCGCCGGGTGGTCGGCTGCTGCGTCGCCCGCCGTTCCAGGCGCCGCACCACACCGCGACCGTGCCGTCGCTGGTCGGGGGCGGCTCGGGGCTGGCCCGACCCGGCGCGGTGTCGCTCGCGCATCGCGGGGTGCTCTTCCTGGATGAGGCTCCCGAATTCAGCAAGGGTGCGCTGGAGGCCCTGCGCCAGCCACTGGAACACGGCCGCATCCAGCTGAGCCGCAGCGGAGGCGGCACCGTGTACCCGGCCCGCACCCAGTTGGTGCTGGCGGCCAACCCGTGTCCGTGCGCGAAACCGGCCGGCGATGCGCACTGCGAGTGTTCACCGCTGGTTCGCCGCCGCTACCTGGGCAGGCTCTCCGGGCCGCTGCTCGACCGGATCGACGTCCAGGTGCGGCTGATGCCGGTGCGGGCAGCCGAGCTGATGGCGACCGACGGCGCCGTCGAGCCCTCGGCGACGGTCGCCGCCCGGGTGGCGGCGGCCCGGCAGGCGGCGGCCAGCCGCTGGGCCGGCCTCGGCCGGCGGCTCAACGCCGAGGTGGAAGGGCCGCACCTACGCCGACCGCCGTGGCGGCTGCCGGCCCGGGTCACCGTGGAGCTGCGGGGCCGGCTCGACTCCGGCTCGCTGTCGGCGCGCGGCTTCGACCGGGTGATCCGGATGGCCTGGACCATCGCCGATCTGGACGGTCGCGACCGACCTGACCGGGACGACGTCCGGGAAGCGCTTCAACTACGGACGGGGGAGGCGACGTGAGCGCCGAGGAGGAACGCAGGCTGGCCCGGGTCGCCCTGACCTGGCTGGCGGAGCCGGGTACGCGCGCGGTGCATCACCTGGTCGAACGGCACGGCCCGGTGGAGACCCTGGATCTGCTGCTCGACGGCGGCAGCCCGGCCGGCTGGCTGCACACCACTGTCGCCGCACGCTCGGCGGCCGGCGACGCACGGGCGGTGGCGGCGGAGGCCCTGGAGCGGGCGGACCGACTGGGTGCCCGGCTGGTCACGCCGGACGACGAGGAGTGGCCGGCCCAGGTCGCCAGCCTGGCCGAATTGCGGCTGCCGGACGTCAGCCGCCGGGTGGATGGTGAGACCGCCCCGCCGCTCTGCTTCTGGGTACGCGGAAGCTGGCCGCTCGGTGAGGCTCTGGATCGCTCGGTGGCCGTGGTGGGGGCGCGGGCGGCCACCGGTTACGGGCAGCACGTCGCGACCGAGCTGGGGTACGGCCTGGCTGAGCGGGACTGGACGGTCGTGTCCGGTGGCGCGTTCGGCATCGACGCCGCCGCCCACCGGGGCGCACTCACCGCTGGCGGTCTGACCGTCGCGGTGCTCGCCTGCGGGCTGGACCGTCCGTACCCGATGGGCAACGCCGCGCTCTTCGACCGGATCGCCGAGACGGGGCTGCTGGTCAGTGAGTGGCCGCCCGGTGCCGAGCCGCTGCGACCCCGATTCCTGATCCGCAACCGGGTGATCGCCGCAGGCACCCGGGGCACCGTCGTGGTGGAGGCATCGGCGCGCAGTGGCGCGACGCAGACCGCGCGGCGGGCCATCCACGCCAATCGGGTGGCCATGGTGGTGCCGGGACCGGTGACCTCGGCGATGTCCGTCGGCGTGCACGAGTTCCTGCGCGAGTTCCCCGACAAGGCCCGGCTGGTCACCGGGGTGGCGCACGTGCTGGAGGAGGTGGGTCGGATCGGTGCGGACCTGGCCCCGTTGGCGCGTGGACCGCAGCGGGCCACCGACGCGCTGGACGACGAGGCGCGGTCGCTGCTGGAGGCGCTGCCCCGCCGAGGCCCGATGGGCGTGGACCGGCTCTGCGCCCGCGCCGGCGTCGACCTACGGACCGCGTTGCGCAAGCTGTCGCTGCTGGAGGAGCTGTCCATGGTGGTCCGTCGCGACGACGGCTACGCCCTCGCCCCACCCGCCAAACCAAAGCGTGCGGCGGCAGGGACGTCCGGTCGACCTGTTACCTGAGCGGATGCGTCACCGCCATCCGGCCGGGATGCCCGTAGCCCCTCGCGGTCGGGGTCCCGGCCAGCCGATACTGCCGGTACCGTGCCCGGTCATGGGTGCAATCAAGCCGTGGCACATCAGTGTGCTCTGCTGTCTCGTCGTGACCGCCGTGCTCGTTGTCGGCTTGCTCGTCTTCCTGAGCAAGAGGAACAACCGCCGGTAGTCGGGGGTGGACACCGGCGCCGTCGTGTCCCGTGGCGGCTGCGAACCGGCCGTAGGCTGGTGCCGTGTCAGCCGTCAGTGAGGGTGCCGGGGCCGGGGAACCGGCCGGCACGTCGGCGCGGCCACGATGAGCCGGGCGGACCGGGGCACCCGGGTCATGCACCAGGCACTCCCGCCAGCGTTGCGCGACGCTGTCGACGACTTCGCCGAGCACCTGTCCCGGGTCCGTAACCGCTCGGCGCACACCGTCCGCGCGTACGTCACCGATCTGGTCTCGCTGCTCGACCACGCCGTCCGGATGGGCTGCGTCGACCTCGCCGAGCTGGACCTGTCGGTGCTGCGCAGTTGGCTGGCGCGGCAGCGCACCATGGGTGCGGCCCGCACGTCGTTGGCCCGGCGGGCCGCGTCGGCGCGGGCGTTCAGCGCCTGGGCACACCGGGCCGGGCTGCTCCCCGCCGACGTGGGCGCCGCGCTGGCCAGCCCTCGCGCGCACCGGGAACTACCCAGCGTGCTGCGCGCCGACCAGGCCGCCGCTCTGGTCGAGGCACCGTCCCGGCAGGCACCACCCACCAACCCGGCGGGCACGGACCCCACGCTCACCAACCAAGCAGGCGCCGACGCAGAGCCCACGGACACAGCGGCTGGGCTGGCGTCGGGTGCAACGGGCGGGGCCGAGGCGGTGCCACTGCGGGACCGCGTGCTGCTGGAGCTGCTCTACGCCACCGGCGTACGGGTCAGCGAGGCGTGCGGGTTGGACGTCGGGGATGTCGACCACGGCCGGCGGGTGATCCGGGTGTTCGGCAAGGGCGGGCGGGAGCGCTCGGTGCCGTACGGGGTGCCCGCCCAGCGGGCGTTGGACGACTGGCTGCGCCGGGGCCGCCCGGCGATGGTGGGCCCCCGCTCCGGCGACGCGCTGCTGCTGGGCGCCCGGGGTGGTCGGCTCAACCCGACGACCGCGCGTCAGATCGTCGGTGCGTACGCCGAGACCGCCGGACTGCCCCGGACCAGCCCGCACGATCTGCGCCACTCCGCGGCCACCCACCTCCTGGAGGGTGGCGCGGACCTACGCGCCGTGCAGGAGCTGCTCGGCCACTCGTCGCTGGCGAGCACACAGATCTACACCCACGTCTCGGTCGAGCGGCTGCGCGCCGCCTACCGCCAGGCGCACCCGCGCGCCTGATCAAGGGCCGCAAGGTGCGCACGCACGCCTGATCAAGGGCCGGAGGGCGGGCACGCGCGGCGGTTACGATCATCAAGTGAGCGTCCCGAATCCCCCTGAGCCGATCCCGGGCGCCCGCCTGCTCTTCTCCCTGGACCCGGCGGTCAGCCACCTCAACCATGGCTCGTTCGGCGCGGTGCCGATCGGCGTGCAGCGCGCCCAGCAGCGGCTGCGCGACGAGATGGAGGCGAACCCGCTGCGCTTCTTCACCCAGGGGCTGGTCGACCGGATCGCGCACACCCGCCGGCACCTCGCCGGGTTCCTGGGCGCCGACCCGGACGGCAGCGCCCTGGTGGGCAACACCACCACCGGCGTCGCCGTGGTGCTTCAGTCGGTGGGCCTCAAGGCCGGCGACGAGGTGCTGAGCACCGACCACGGGTACGGGGCGGTGAGCCTGGCCATCCAGCGCGAGTGCCGCCGCACCGGCGCGGTCAGCCGGGTCCTGCCGATCCCCCTGGCCGCCACCGACGAGCAGATCGTGCAGAGCATCCGTGCCGGCCTGCGCCCTGGGCGGACCCGGCTGCTCGTCGTCGACCAGCTCACCTCGGCCACCGCCAAGCTCTTTCCGACCTCCGCCATCGTCGGGGTGGCCCGCGAACACGGCGTGCCGGTCCTGGTGGACGCCGCGCACGCCCCGGGCATGCTGCCCACCCCGGTGGCCGGCATCGGCGCGGACTTCTGGGTGGGCAACCTGCACAAGTGGGCGTACGCCCCGCGCGGGACCGCCCTGCTGGCGGTGGCACCGCAGTGGCGGGACCGGATCGAGCCACTGGTGGTGTCCTGGGAGCAGGAGTCGGGTTTCCCGGCCCGGCTCGAGTGGCAGGCCACGCTCGACTACACGCCCTGGCTGGCCGCCCCGGCGGGCCTGTTCACGATGCGCAGTCTCGGCGTCGACCGGGTGCGGGAGCACAACGCCGCGCTCGCCGCGTACGGCCAGCGGGTGGTGGGGGACGCCCTGGGGGTGGCGCCCGCCGATCTGCCCGACCCCGGCGGACCGGGGGTGGCGCTGCGCCTCATCCCGCTGCCGGCCGGCACGGGCACCACGATCGACGCGGCGCGGGCGTTGCAGGCACGGATCGGTGAGCGGCTCGCCGCCGAGGTCGCGGTGATGAGTTGGAGCGGCCGAGGGTGGTTGCGGCTCACCGGCCAGGTCTACAACGCCGCCGACGAGTACGAGCGTCTGGGCGCACGGCTGCCGGCACTGCTCGCCCAGCGCTGAGCGAACGGCCGGGACCGGACCCGGCCGGGAGCGGACGCCGGGACCGGACCGACCGGGAGCAGGCGCACCGGGCCGAGGCCGAGCAGGGCGAGCGGGTCGAGATACTCCTCGCCCCGGCGTAGGCCCCAGTGCAGGCACGCCTCGGCCGGGCAACCCGGATGCCCGGGCAGCAGTTCGCCCAGCGGTGCGCCGGCGGTGACCGGCTGGCCGGGGCGTACGGCGGGTTGGACCGGCTCGTGGGTGGTCCGCAGCCCGTCGGCGTGCCCCACGGTGACCACCGGTCGACCGGCCACCAGACCGGCGAAGAGCACTGTGCCCGGCCCGGCGCTGCGGACCACCGCTCCGGCGGGGGCGGCCAGGTCGACGCCGCGATGACCGGGCAGCCACGGTCGCGGTGGCGGGTCGAACCGGCGCACCGGACGGGGCGGCCCGTCGACCGGCCAGCGGAACCGCCCGGCGGGCGCTGGGGCGGCGACCGGCTCCGCGAGGGCCGCGACCGGCACGGTCGGGGTCGGTGGTTGGCCGGGCACCGCCGCGACCAGCACCGCCAGCCCACAGAGCTGGACGGTCAGTGTGAGCGGGAGCACGGTGCACAGCAGCAGCGTGCGGCGGATCGAACGGGCGGATGGCGGTCGCATGACGGCAGCCTCCGGCCGACGCAGGGTCGTCCGCCGTCCCGACCGACGGGGCTGTGGACAACCGGAGGTGCTGTGGACGACCACCCAACGCCCTCGATGATCTGTTATGCCCCCGACGGCGGAGGCTGTCCCCGGCCCGCCGCGCGAACGCCGCCGTACCTCCGGTGCCGTTTTCGGGCCGCCATCGAGGGCCTAGGCTGGGCCGCGTACGGCGGGTGCCGCCGTCTGTACCGGGGAGGCCGCATGACCACTCTCGATGATTGGACGTCGTACCCCACCGGGCCGACGGTGGCCGACGTGAGCGGCCCGTCCCGGCTCGCGGAGCCGGACGAGACGATCAGCGCCGAGGAGTTGCAGCTCGCGGCCCGCAACCACGGCATCCCGTTGGAGGCGCTGCGCTACGACGTCACCCCGGCCGGGTTGCACTACCTGCTGATCCACTACGACATCCCGGAGCTCGACCCGGCGGCGCACACGTTGACCATCGGCGGTGCGGTGGACCGTCCGTTGACGGTCACCCTCGCCGACCTGCGCGAACGGCCCCGCGTCACCCGGCAGGTGACACTGGAGTGCGCCGGTAACGGGCGGGCCCTGCTGCACCCCCGACCGGTCAGCCAGCCCTGGCTGGTCGAGGCGGTCGGTAACGCGGAGTGGACCGGCACCCCCCTCGCTCCGCTGCTGCGGGAGGCGGGCGTCGACCCGGACGCGGTGGACGTGGTCTTCACCGGCGCCGATCACGGTGTGGAGCGCGGGATCGAGCAGGACTACCAGCGGGCGCTTCCGGTCGCCGACGCGCTGCGCGAGGAGGTGCTGCTGGCGTACGAGATGAACGGCGCTCCCCTGCTGCCGCAGCACGGTGCGCCGCTGCGGCTGATCGTGCCGGGCTGGTACGGCATGGCGCACGTGAAGTGGGTCCACTCGATCGAGCTGCGGACCGAGCCGTTCGAGGGGTACCAGAACGCGGTGGCCTACCGGGTACGCCGCGACGCCGACGACCCGGGCGTGCCGGTCACCCGGATCGAGCCGCGGGCGCTGGTCCGCCCGCCCGGCTTCCCCGACTTCATGTCCCGCCGTCGGGTGCTGCGACAGGGTCCGTGCACGCTGGATGGTCGGGCCTGGTCGGGGCACGCCCCGGTGGTCGCCGTGGAGGTGACCACCGACGGCGGGCAGAGCTGGGCGCCGGCCGAGTTGGACCCGGCGGACGCGGGGGACTTCGCCTGGCGGCGCTGGCGGCACGAGTGGGTCGCCACACCCGGCAGGTACGTGCTCGGCGCGCGGGCGACCGACGCGTCCGGGCGGACCCAGCCGGTCGAGCAACAGTGGAACCGTGGCGGCTTCGCCAACAACATGGTGCAGCGGGTCGAGGTCGTGGTGCCGGCCGAGTGATCGGCGGCGGGTGTCACGCCACGGGTGGGGGGCCCGTGGCAGGCCCGGCGGCTCGGGTGCGCTCAGCCGCCGAAGCCGGAGTCGGCGGGCAGTGAGATGTCGGGCTTCTCCAGCTCCTCGACGTTGACGTCCTTGAAGGTCATCACCCGGACGTTCTTCACGAACCGGGCAGGACGGTACATGTCCCACACCCAGGCGTCGTGCATCTCGACCTCGAAGTAGACCTCGCCGTCGGAGTTACGCACGTGCAGGTCGACCTGGTTGGCCAGGTAGAACCGGCGCTCCGTCTCCACCACGTAGGAGAATTGGCGGACAATGTCGCGGTACTCCCGGTAGAGCTGCAGCTCCATCTCGGTCTCGTACTTCTCGAGATCTTCCGCGCTCATCGCACTCCGCCTTCCATGGCCACATCTTCCCCCACCGGCGTCGGAGGCCGAGGCTGCTCGCCCAACGCCACGCCGACGGTACCCCCTGACGCCCACGAGCGCTCCATCGGCTCATCCGGGCCGTGGCCGCCGGGCCGTCGGGCGCGCGGCGGCCGGCCGTCGCGGCCGGAGACCGCGGCGACATTGACGTACGAGAACCGGTGCTCCCGGCACGGCCCGTGCTCCCGCAGCGCCGCCGAGTGCTCCGGGGTGATGTAGCCCTTGTGCTCGGCGAAGCCGTACGCCGGGAACACCCCGTCCAACTCCACCATGAGCCGGTCCCGGGTGACCTTGGCCAGCACACTGGCCGCCGCCACACACGCGGCCACCCGGTCGCCCTTCCACACCGCCAGGCCGGGCACGCCCAGGCCGTCCACGCCGAACCCGTCGGTCAGCACGTACTCCGGGCGGGTGGTGAGCGAGGCGAGCGCCCGGCGCATCGCGGCCAGGTTGCACACGTGCAGACCCCGGGCGTCGACCTCCTCGGCCGGGATGACCACCACGGCGTACGCGAGCGCGCGGTCCACGACCTCCGCGTACACCCGTTCCCGGCTGGCCGGGGTGAGCAGCTTCGAGTCGGCCAGCCCATCGATCTCGCCGCGCCGCCCCTCGGGCAGCACCGCCGCGGCGGCGACCAGCGGACCGGCGCACGCCCCCCGGCCCGCCTCGTCGGCGCCGGCGACGTGCCGGAAGCCACGCCGCTGCAATGCCCGCTCCAGGGCGTACAGGCCGGCCTCGCGGCGCACCACTGTGCGCGGCGGGGTCAGCACGACGCCTCGCCCCGGCCGGCGGTGGTCGACTGCCCCAGCCGGGTCAGCAGGGCGGGCAGTTCGGGCGGGTAGAACCGGTCACCGCTGGCCGCCAACTCGTCCGGAACCCACCAGCGGTGGTCGGCGATGCTACGTCGCTCGATGTCGTTGAAGCCCGTGGTGTCCACCCGCCAGGAGTCCACCCGGAAGAGGAAGAAATCCTGCTCCTGGCGGTACCAGATGCCGTCGAAGGAGAACTCGGTCGCGTCGGACCAGACCGGCTCGCCCAACTGGGACGGGTCGAGCCGCAGGCCGGTCTCCTCGGCCAACTCCCGGGCCGCGCCCACTGCCGGCGCCTCCCCCGGATCGAGCCCACCGCCGGGAGTGAACCAGTATCGGTGCCCGGGTCGGGCCGGGTCGAAGCCCTCGAACAGCAGGACCCGGCCGGCCGCGTCGACGAGCAGCACGCGGGCCGCGCGTCGAGGGGTGTAGACGGTCACCGCACCAGCCTGCCAGACCGAGGACGGATCGCCCACGCCCCGTACGACCTACGGCTTGGGAATGCCGTCGAACCCGTCGGGCACCGTCAGCCAGGTGGCCCGGTTGACCGGCCAGAAGACGGTGAACGCCCGCCCGACCACGTCGTCCTCGGGGATCGTGGCCTCGGTGATGTTCTGCTGGGACTGCTGCCAGTGCTCCAGGGAGTCGCCGGAGGCCGACCGGTGATCGCCCATCACCCACAGCCGGCCCTCCGGCACGGTGATGTCGAACTCCTGGTCGGCGGGCTTGTCGCGAATCCCGTCCATGGAGAAGATGTACGGCTCGTCCAGCGACTTGCCGTTGATCATCAGGCGTTCCTCGGGGTCGCAGCAGACCACGTGGTCCCCGGGGATGCCGATCACCCGCTTGATGAAGTCCTCACCGTCGGGGTTGCCGCTCCACGCGGTCGGAGCCTTGAACACGATCACCTCGCCGCGGTGCGGTGACCGGAAGTCGTAGACCAACTTGTTGACCAGCACACGGTCATCGATCTTGAGAGTGTTTTCCATGGACGGGGAGGGGATGAAGAAGGTCTGCAGCACGAAGGCGCGGACCAGCACCGCGACCAGGATCGCCACACCCAGCAGGATCGGCAGCTCCTTCCAGAAGGAGCTGCGCGGCTTGTCGGTCTGCTCGTCAATCACGCCAAGGAGCCTACGTTGCCCGGCTGGACGGCACCGTCCGGAACGCGCGGGAACCACGTAGCGCGGCTGCCAACGGAAGCATCAGCAGCACACCGCCCTGCGGAGTCGGTCGCGCCGGAGTCGCACCGGGCGACGCCGTGGCCGGCCCGGAGACGTCCTCGAACGTGGACGGCACCGACAGCGCACTCCACCGCGACGACGGCCAGACCACCATGAAGGCCCGGCCGACCACGTTGTCGATCGGCACCGGCCCCTGGCAACGCGCGTCCTGGGAGACCTCGCGGTGGTCACCCATCACGAAGATCTGACCGGGCGGCACGACGATCTCGTCGAAGCGCCGGGAGCGACACTCCGCCGGGTTGGGCGGCAGGTCCAGCGGGGAGTCCCGCAGGACGTACGACTCGTTGAGCGGGATGCCGTTGACAGTCACCCGACCCTGACTGTCGCAGCACTTGACCCGGTCACCGGGGAGACCGATCACCCGCTTGATGAAGTCCTTCTCACCGGGGCGGCTCACCCCGACCAGGTCGCCGACGGTGCGGGCGAGCCGGCCGGCGACGCCGGGCTTCGGCTGCTCGTCGACCTGCGGCGCCCAGCGGTCGGTGCCCCGGAAGACCACCACCTCGCCGCGCAGCGGGTCACGAACGTCGTAGACGACCTTGTTGACCAGCACCCGGTCACCGACGAGGAGGGTGTCCTCCATCGAGCCGGACGGAATGAAGAACGCCTGGAGCAGGAAGGTGCGGATCAGCACCGCAAGGCAGAACGCGACCACCAGCAGCAGCGGCAGCTCCTGCCAGAGAGGCATCTGCCGGCGGGTGCGGCGAGCCCGTCGGCGCCACGGATCGACGGTGCCGTCCTCGTCAAGCGTCTGCACCACGCCACTCCCCGGTCCGCAGAAAACACCACCGCCCGGGAGCCTCGTCGAGGCTCCACGGGCGGTAGTGGACAACTACCCGCCACCTGGGCGGGACCGCCGCCTCGCTGCGCCCGTACCGACCAGGGTAGTGCGCTCTGGTCGGTACGGCATACGCGCAGCTCGGGCGGCGTGGCGAGCGGGAAGTCAGCTGGGCTGCTTCTCCCGCTTCTCCTTGATCTTGGCCTTCTTGCCGCGCAGCTCGCGCAGGTAGTAGAGCTTGGCGCGACGCACGTCACCGCGGGTCACGACCTCGATCCGGTCGATGCCCGGGCCGTTGAGCGGGTAGGTCCGCTCGACGCCGACACCGAAGCTGACCTTGCGGACCGAGAAGGTCTCGCGCAGACCGTCACCCTGGCGGCGGATCACGACGCCCTGGAAGATCTGGACACGGGACCGGTTGCCCTCGACGACGCGGGCGTGCACCTTGACGGTGTCACCGGCCCGGAAGTCGGGAAGGTCGGTCCGCTTCGACTGGGCGTCAAGGGCGTCCAGGATGTTCATCGCTGCGTCCTCGTAAGGCTCACGGCGCACCGTCACTCGGTGCGCGGGTGGGTGATTCTGATTCCCGGGTGGTGATCGGCGGACCGACCCCGGTCGGGGATCCTCGCAGCCGACCGCGGGCGCGGACGGATGCGGCAACCCCCCTACTTTGCCACATCCCCCGGTGGAGGCTGAAATCCGGCCTGGTCCAGGGCCGCGATGTCCCGTTTGTCGAGCCGATCGGGCGGCAGCGCGGCCAGCAGGTCCGGCCGGCGGGCCGCCGTGCGCAGCAGACCCTCCTCGCGCCGCCAGCGGGCGATCTTGCCGTGGTCACCGGAGCGGAGCACCTCCGGCACGTCGTGCCCGCGCCAACTCGGCGGCTTGGTGTAGATCGGCGCCTCCAGCAGCCCGTGCGCGTGCGACTCCTCGTCCAACGAGCCCGCGTTGCCCAGCACACCCGGCAGCAGCCGGGTGACCGCCTCCAGCATCACCAGGACCGCGACCTCGCCGCCGAAGAGCACATAGTCACCGAGCGACACCTCGGTGACCGGCATCCGGGTGGCGGCGTGCGCCAGGACCCGCTGGTCGATCCCCTCGTAACGGCCGCAGGCGAAGAGCAGATGCGACTCGGCCGCCAACTCGTACGCCATGGCCTGGGTGAAGGGGGCACCGGCCGGCGACGGCACCAGCAGCCTTGGCGGCGGGGCGTCGAGCGGCGCGAGAGCGTCCAGAGCCTCACCCCACGGCTCGGGGCGCATCACCATTCCCGGCCCGCCACCGTAGGGCGTGTCGTCGACCGTGCGGTGCACGTCGTGGGTCCAGGTCCGCAGGTCGTGCACGGCGAGCTGCAGTACGCCGTTGGCCCGCGCCCGTCCGATCAGCGACAGGTCCAGCGGGGCGAAGTACTCCGGAAAGATCGACACGACGTCGACGCGCATGCGGGCTGGTCCTAAAGGTCGAGCAGTCCGGCTGGCGGGTCGACGATCACACGTCCGCCGGCCAGGTCGACCTCCGGGACGATCGCCCGGACGAACGGGATCAACGCGGTACGCCCCTCGGGGCGCCGCAGCACCAGCAGGTCGGACGACGGCGCGTGGTCGATGCGGGCGACCTCGCCCAGGCGTTCGCCGGCCGGGGTCACCACGGCCAACCCGACCAGCTGGTGGTCGTGGAACTCCTCCGGGTCGTCCGGTGGGGTCACGTCGGCGCTGTCCACCACGAGCAGCGTCCCGCGCAGCGCCTCGGCGGTGTTGCGGTCCAGGATGCCCTCGAACGCGATCAGCACCCGACCCTGGTGGAAGCGGGATTCATCGATGGTCAGCTCCGCGGGAACCCGGAACGGCACCCCGGGCTCATCGCTGGTTGGCGGGGGTGTCGCCCCCGGCTCAGTGTTGCGCGCAGGCGGGGGTGTCGCCCCCGCCTCAGTGCCCGGCACAGTGTTGCGCGCAGGCGGGGGTGTCGCCCCCGGCTCAGTGCGCAGCACTGTGCCGGGGGCGAACCGTGCCTCGGGCTCGTCGGTCCGCACTTCCACGGTGACCTCACCGCGGACACCGTGCGGCTTGCCGATCCTGCCGACGACGAGCTGCATCAGTACGAGTCGACGATGTCGACGCGAACCCCGCGCCCGCCGATGGAGCCGATCACCTGGCGCAGCGCCTTGGCGGTCCGGCCGGACCGCCCGATCACAGTGCCGAGGTCCTCGGGGTGCACGCGGACTTCGAGCCGCTTGCCCCGACGGGAATCGACCATCCGCACCCGGACGTCGTCCGGGTGGTCGACGATGCCCTTGACCAGGTGCTCCAACGCCGGACGCAGTGGCATGTCAGGCCTGCTCACCGGCGTCGGCAGCGGCCGGGGCCTCGGCCGGAGCCTCGGTCTTCGGCGCCTCGGCCGCCGGAGCCTCAGCCGGAGCCTCGGTCTTCGGAGCCTCGGCAGCCTTGGCGGCCTTCTTGGCCGGCTTGGCCGGGGTCTCCGGGGCGAGCCCGGCGGCGGCCTTCGCCTCAGCCTCGTACGTCGCCTTGCGGTCGGCCCGCTCGGGGGCGACCAGGAGCGGCGGCGGGGCCGGCAGGCCCTTGTACTTCTGCCAGTCACCGGTCAGCTCCAGCAGCCGCTGCACCGCCTCGCTCGGCTGAGCGCCGACGGACAGCCAGTACTGGACCCGCTCCGACTTGACCTCGATGATCGAGGGGTCTTCCTTGGGCTGGTAAATCCCGACGAACTCGATCGCCCGACCGTCACGCTTGGTGCGCGAGTCGGCGATGACGATGCGGTACTGCGGGTTGCGGATCTTGCCCATCCGCAGGAGCCGGATCTTTACGGCCACAGTTGTTTCGCTCCTGTTGCGATCTCACCGGCCCAGGCGGACGGTGTGCATGGGTGAGCGCCGACCGGGCCCGTGGGGTTGGGCCGGAGACTACTCGGTGGACTGGCGACGCGCCCGGGTTAGAGGGCGCCGGACGCGCGCCGGATACCAGCGACCCATTCTGCCAGATCCGATGCCGATCTCCCGCATCGGACCCGTACACCGCGTTGTCGGCGACCTGGGATACCGCTCAGCGCACCGGCGGACGATCCCATCCCGATGGCATTTTGTCCGGTATGCGCCACTCCGGAGGGGGTGCGAAGTCACACCAGGTGCCGTCGAACGGGAACTCGCCGGCCTCGGCGAGCGCGATCACCCGCTCCCCCTCGGCGCGGACCGCCTTCTCGTCGGTCACCCAGTAGTCGGCCCCGAAGGCGAGCCGCTCGACGAACTCGCCCTCGTCCTTCCACTCCCAACTGCGGTCCGGCCACACCACCACATCCAGGTCCTGGTCCACCACGTCGACGCCGGCCACCGGGCCGTCGTCCCAGCGGACACCGGGCTCCTCGAGGTTGACGTACCAGTGGGCGAACCGGCCCTGGGCGTCGGAGAACCACCAGACGGAGTGCGCCGCCCCCGTGGGCAGGAACTTCAACAGCGGCGGGCCGTTCCAGCGCCCCTCCGCCAACCGGTACGTCGACGAGATCCACTCGGCGAACGGCATCGCCCGCATCCCCAGCCCGGCCTCGGTCACCTCGTGGGCCACCGGCGAGTCCCGGGCGATCCAGACCAGCAACCCTCGATCGTCGTCGCTGACCACGCGGGCCGGCCGGGCCCATCCGATCCGGCCGTGCCGCACGTTCCGATGCAAGATCAGCCGACCCGGCTCGAACCGGTCGACGGGGTTGCCCGGCCGCACCTCAGTAGGCGCGGGCGAGGATTGCAACGAGATCCGGCTCGTCCTCCGAGTCCGGTACCGAACCGTCGGCGCGAAGCAGGCAGCGCACAGTGACGCCCTGACCGTTCGCCTCCGCCTCGCCGGCCACGCCGACCGCCGACCACGGCACCCGCGCCCAGCCGGTCGCGGCGGCCTCGATGGCCTCGGCCAGGGTGGCCACCTCCACGGTGCGCGACTCGCGGTTGGCCAGCGCCTGGTCGTGCAGCACCTGCTGGTCGGTCTCCAGGGCGGCCAGCACCGCGGTGACCACGTCCGCCACCGGCGTCGGGGTCTTCGAGCCGTCGGTCCGACGCACCACCGTCGCGTTGCCCACGGCCAGGTCACGGGGGCCGACCTCGACGCGTACCGGATAGCCGCGCAGCTCGGCGTCGACGGCCCGGCGGCCGAACGGGGTGTCGGTCCGGTCGTCGAGCGCGACCCGGACGCCGGCGTCGCGCAGGCCGTCGCGCAGCTTGGCCGCCGCCTCGCCCACGCCGTCGCCATCCTTGACGATCATGACGTACGCCTGGATCGGCGCGAGCCTCGGCGGCACGCGCAGGCCGTTGTCGTCGCCGTGCGCCATGATCAGGCCGCCGAGCATCCGGGTGGACGTGCCCCAGGAGGTGGTCCAGGCGTGCTCCCGGCCGCCCTCCTTGGAGGAGTAGCTGATGTCGAACGCCTTGGCGAAGTTCTGGCCCAGCTCGTGGCTGGTGCCCAGCTGCAACGCCTTGCCGTCGCCCATCATGCCTTCGCAGGTGTACGTGGCCGTCGCCCCGGCGAAGCGCTCGCGCGTCGTCTTCAGGCCGACCACCACCGGAATGCCGATCACGTTGACCATCAGGTCCTCGTACGCCTCGTGCAGGATCCGCCGCGCGTACGCCCGGGCGTCCTCACGGGTGGCGTGGGCGGTGTGCCCCTCCTGCCAGAGGAACTCGCTGGTACGCAGGAAGATCCGCGGACGGAGCTCCCACCGGACCACGTTCGCCCACTGGTTGAGCAGCAGCGGAAGGTCCCGGTACGAGTCGATCCACTTGGCCATGAACTCGCCGATGACCGTCTCGCTGGTCGGACGCACCACGATCGGCTCGGCCAGGGGCTTGCCACCACCGTGGGTGACGACCGCCAGCTCTGGCGAGAAGCCCTCGACGTGCTGCGCCTCGCGCTTGAGGTAGCTCTCGGGGATGAACAACGGGAAGTACGCGTTCTCCGCACCCGCCGCCTTGATCCGAGCGTCCATCTCAGCCTGCATACGCTCCCAGATGGCGTAGCCGGCCGGTCGGATGACCATGGTGCCGCGAACCGGGCCGTTGTCGGCCAGCTTCGCCTTGGCGATCAGGTCCTGGTACCAGCGGGGGAAATCCTCCGCACGGGGAGTGAGCACGCGTGCCATGACCGCACATCCTATGCGCCGCTCGTCAGGGCAGTGCGCTCGGGCGCGGCATCGTTAGCATCTGCCGTCATGACCTTCCTCGATCCGCACACCGGAGCGGCTCCCACCCCCGAGCCAGAGGCCCCCGATCTGGCACACCTGGCCACGAGATGGGTGCGCTGGGTGGCCCGACACCGGCAGCCGACCAGCCCCATCGCCGACCGGTCCGGCCGGCACGCCGGGCGTCACCAGCCCGACGACGTGTGGTTCCTCGCGGGAACGCACGGTGGCTCTGTGCAACGGCATTGCGTGGTCCCCTCCGGACGGCCGCTCTTCTTCCCGGCGTTCTGCTGGTGGCAGGCCGGCGGCGGCACCGGCCCGGCCGAGCCCGACCTCGGTGCCACCGGGCATGCGCAGCTCGACGGACTGCCGATCGCGCTGACACCGGCCGGCTCGGCCGAGCCGTTCCCGGTCCGCGGCTTCTTCAACAACGTCGTCACCATGTGGCCGTGGTCCGTTCCGGTCTCCTGCTGGGGTCTGTGGGGCCTGATCCCGCCGCCCGGCCCCGGCCGACACGAGCTGAGCTTCGGTGGCACCGACGGCGGGCGGTTCTGGGTCGAGGCGCAGTACCAGATCGAGGTGCGCTGAACGACCTACACTTCGACCACCATGATTGAGCAGAGGGGCCCCACGCCGGTACGGACCGGCATCGTCGACGCCGCCCGCGCGCTGACCGTCGCCACCGGATGGGACGGCGTCCGGATGGGCGCCGTCGCGAACGCCGCCGGGGTCAGCCGGCAGACCGTCTACAACGAATTCGGCAGCAAGGCAGGGCTGGCCGAAGCCCTCGCCCGCGCCGAGGTGGACCGGTTCGTCGGCGCCGTCCGGGCCGCTCTGCTCGCCCACGGCACCGACGTACGGGCCGGCGCGTACGCGGCCATCGCGCACACACTCAGCACGGCGGCGCAAAACCCGCTGGTCAAGGCCATCCTGGCCAGCGCCCGAGGCGGCTCGGACGAGCTACTTCCGTACCTCACCACCCGGGCCGAGGTGGTGCTCACCGAGGCGTCCGGCGCGCTGATCGACTGGGCCGGCGATCACCTGCCCGGAGCGGACCAGGCCGCGCTGGCCTTCGCCGCCGACACCATCGTCCGCCTGGTGGTCAGCCACATCGTGCTCCCCCGCGAACCGATCGAGCAGACCGCCACGGCCCTCGCCGACCTTGCCGTACGCCTCTTCAGCGCCGCCGCCCGCCCAGCCCTCTGACCCCGAGCACCGCACGCCCGCCCAGTGGCCGAAGCCGCACACCCGCCCGTGCGCCCGCACCCCGCACCTCGCCGCACCCCGCACCCCGCACCCCC
>NZ_FMCR01000009.1 GCF_900091575.1 Micromonospora saelicesensis | reverse complement strand
TGGCCGCGAGCGAAGAAGCCACCGCCATCTACCGCCGACTGGCCAAGGCCAACCCCGCCGCCTACCTACCCAACCTCGCCACCTCGCTGAACAACCTGTCGAACCTACTGAAAGTGCTAGGCCGCGTTGATGAGGCAGAGGCGATCGGTGGCGAAGCTGCGCGGCTTAGTCGTTGAGCCTCGCCGGTCGGTGCAGGCGGCAGGGCATGAGCAGACGCGTCTGCGTTCAGAGCCGAGGGCACGCCAGTCCGGGCTGTGGACTGGCGTGCCAGCCGAAAACCACAATTTTGGCCGGTCGACTGAGGTGAAGGTGGTCGCGCCGCAGCAGCCGGTGCCGACGGTGACCGGTGACCCACCACGGATCGAGCACGATCACCCCGGCAAGCGCCATCATCCAGGCGAGCGCGGAGCCGTCAGGCCAGGGCAGGGGTCTGGGCGTGGATGTGGAAGCGCAGCGAACGGGCGTCGGTGAAGCACTCCCGCATCGGGCGTACGAGGTCCCGGTGCTCCGGGCTGCGTTCCCACTCTTCGAAGTCGGCCAGGCTCGCCCACTCACTGGTGATCAACCACTGTTCCGGGTCGGTCGACGACCGGCACACCTGGTCGACCAGGTGCCCCGGCACACCGCCGGCGACCAGGTGCCGCACCTCCTCGTACGCGGCGAGGAACTGCTCGGTGCGCGGCACCGGCACCCGTACCAGAAAGACCACCCGGGCCCGTTTGTCGCTCATGACGCCTCTCCCCTCATCGGCGCGGCCCCGCGCAGGACCAGCGCGCTGTTGAACCCGTCGAAGCCCCGCGCGCAGATCAGGGCGAGTCGGCTTCGCGGTCGGCGGTGCTCGCGTAGGAAGTCCAGGTCGCAGCCCTCGGCCACCTCGTCCGGTCCCGCCGACGCCGGCAACGTGTCGTGGGCGAAGGCGAGCAGCGCGGTGGCCACGTCCAACGCCGAGCCGCCCTGGTACGCCCGACCGGTCAGCGGTTTCTGCGTGGTCACCGGGGGTGGCCGGTCGGCGAACACGGCGCGCAGCGCCTCGGCTTCGCTGCGGTCGTAGCGGGGCACGCCGAGCGCGTCGGGCAGCACCACGTCGATTCCGGCGGCGGCGACGCCCGCCCGGTCCAGGGCCAGCCGCATCGCCCGCGCGTACTGGGCCGGGTCGCCGCTGCTCTCCGCCGTGGTGTGCGCGGCGTCGTGGGTGGAGCCCCACCCGCTCACCTCGCCGTAGACCCGGGCGCCCCGGGCCAGGGCGTGCCCCAACTCCTCCACCACGAACACCGCTCCGCCCTCGGCCGGCAGGTAGCCGCTGGCCGTGGCGTCGAACGGCCGGTACGCCCGCTCCGGGTCGGCGACGTCACTGAGCAGCCCCGAGCGCAGCTGGCAGGCGAGCGCGTACGGGCTCAACGGGCACTCGGTGGCCCCGGCGATCACGACCGGGGTGCCCCGGCGCACCGCGCGCGCGGCGTGCGCCAGGCTGTCCAGCCCGCCGGCCGACTCCGCGACCAGCACCCCGCTCGGGCCCTTGAACTGGTGGTGGATGGAGAGCTGCCCGACGCTGGCCGCGTAGAACCAGGCGATGGACTGGTACGCCCCGACCGTCCGCGACGTACCGCCCCACAGCCGTTGCAGTTCCCGCTGACCGAACAGGTTGCCCCCGGACGAGCTGGCCAGGGTCACCGCGTAGCCGTACGGGTCGGGGGCCCGGTCGGGCAGGCCGGCGTCGGCCAGCGCCAGCCGGGTGGCGGCGAAGCCGAGGTGCGTCCACCTGTCGGTCTGCACCAACTGTCGACTGTCGGCGTAGGAGTCGGCGGTGAAGCCGGGCACCTCCCCGCCGAAGCGGGTCGGATAGCCGGCCGGGTCGAACAACGTGATCGGGCCGGTCCGGCGGGTGCCGGCGAGGACCGTGCGCCAGTGCGCGTCCGCGCCGATGCCGCTCGGTGCGACCACCCCGATGCCGGTCACCACGGCGCGAGCCACCTCCGCGCTCACGCCAGCACTCCGCTTCGCTCCGCGCCGGCGCGAGACGCCGCGCTGCTGTGCCTGATGGTTCGCTCGCTACGCTCGCTCACGCCGCCACCGCTCCGAGCATCCGACGGAAGACCATCGCCGACTGGAAACCGCCGAATCCGCTGCCCACCGAGAGGGCCACGTCCACCGGGACCTCCCGTGCCTCATTGGGTACGTAGTCCAGGTCGCACTCCGGATCCCGGGTGCTCCAGTTCGCCGTCGGTGGCACCACACCGAACTCGATGGCGAGGGCGCACGCGGCCATCTCGATCGACCCGATCGCGCCGAGCGAGTGCCCGACCATCGACTTGATCGAGCTGATCGGTATCCGGTACGCGGCCTGGCCCAGCGCGCGCTTGAACGCGGCCGTCTCGTGTCTGTCGTTCTGCCGGGTGCCCGAGCCGTGCGCGCTGATGTAGGAGACCTGCTCGGGCAGGATCCGGCCCTGCCGGAGCGCGTCGGTGACGGCGAGGCCCATCTCCAGCCCGTCCGGCCGCAGCCCGGTCATGTGGAAGCCGTTGCTGCGGCTGGCGTAACCGGCCACCTCGCAGTAGATGTGCGCACCCCGCCGCCGGGCGTGCCCGGCCTCCTCCAGCACCAGCACCGCCCCGCCCTCGGCCAGCACGAACCCGTGCCGGTCGGCGTCGAACGGGCGGGAGGCGTGTGCCGGGTCGTCGTTGTCCGGACTGGTCGCCTTGATCGCGTCGAACGAGGCGACAGTGACCGGTGAGATCGGCGAGTCGGACGCGCCGGCCAGCATCACGTCCGCCTCACCGTCCACGATCATCTGGTGGGCGTACCCGATGGCGTCGATGCCGGAGGTGCAGCCGGTGGACACCACCTGCGCCGGGCCGTGCAGCCCGTGCCGGCAGGCCACGTCCGCCGCGAGGCTGCTGGGCACCAGCGCCTGATAGAGGTACGGGCCACCGCGCGCCCCGTCCACCAGCCAACGTCGGCCGTGCTCGCTCACTGTGACGTACTCCTGCTCCAACGCCATCGTGCCGCCCACCGCCGTGCCCAGCACCACTCCGGCCCGGTCCCGCTCCGCGTCGGTGAGCACCAACTGGGCGTCGGCCACCGCCTCGGCGGAGCAGGCCAGCGCGAACTGCACGTACCGGTCGGCCCGCTGTCGCTCGGCCTCGCTGAGCCCCGCCGCGACCGGGTCGAAGTCGCATTCCGCCGCGATCTGCGACCGGAACGCCGACGGGTCGAAGAAACTGATCCGCCGGGTGGCGGTCCGCCCCTCGGTGATGGTCTTCCAGAAGCGGTCCCGGCTGGCGCCGCCCGGGGCGACCACCCCGATCCCGGTCACCACCGTGCGGCGCCCGGTCATCGCGTCACCTCTGTTCGCGACCGCGGGGCTCGCAAACCCGGCTCACTCCTCGCGCTCACGCTGCCATCGATGGTTCGCGACTGCGGGGCTCGCAAACCCGGCTCACTCCTCGCGCTCACGACGTGCCCCGTTGTTCGACAAGCTCGGTGTCGACGTGGCCCAGTTCGGGTCGGGGGGCGAGCGGGCCCAGGTGGAAGACCACCTCGGCCGGCTCGAGGCCGGTGTTGCGCAGCCGGTGCCGCACGTTCACCGGTACGAACAGCCCCTCACCGGCGGCCAGCAGCGTCGGCTGGTCGTCCAGGTCGACGGTGATCGCGCCCCGCACCAGGTACAGGAACTCCTCGCTGTACGGGTGGTAGTGCTCGGCGATCCGCTCCCCCGGTTCGAGGGTGGCCACCCCGAGAAAACCCGAGGTGCTGCCGACGGTGCGGGGGCCGAGCAGCACCCGCAGCTCACCGCCGCGACGGCGGTCGGCGGGTACGTCCCGGGCGGCGATCGGGCGGGTGCTCAGGTCACTCATCGTCGGCCTCCGTCGGTGCGTCGCTGGCGGTCGGGCTGCCCTCGTCGGCGCGCTGCCAGGCGATCCGCTCCACCCGGTCCTTGATCACCGCGAGTTGGATCACGCTGTTGGTGTTGATCCGCTCGGTCATCGCGGCGTTGTCGACCGGCGCGGTCGGCTTCATCGCGAAGTCCTGCGTCCAGGTCATCCGGGTGCCACCGGCCTCCTCGGTGTAGCGCCAGTGGATGCGCATGTACTCGAACGGCCCGGTCTCCACCCGGTGCGCCCGGACCTGCCTGCTCACCGGGTCGGCGGTGCGCTCGCTGACCCAGCTCCAGGAGACCCCGTTCTCGTCGGGGTACATGGTGAGGCGGAACCGCACCGTGTGCCCCTCGCGGTGCAGGATCTCCACCACGGCGTACTCGGTGAACAGCTCGGTCCAGTTCGCCACGTCGTTGGTGACCTCCCAGACCAGCCCCAGCGGCGCGTCGATGACCACGCTGTTCTCGGTGTGCCCGGGCGGGTCGGCGCGGCGGGCGACCAGGTCGGCCACCGCCGGGATGCTCAACTGTCCGGCCTGCTCGGGGATGGCCACCTGCCAGCGGTCGGCGACGACCGCCGACAGTTCCAGCAGGGCGAGCGAGTCCATGCCCAACTCCTCCAGCGACGCGGCGGGCGCCCGGGCCGCGGCGTCGGCGTCCAGCCCGCAGTGCGCCACCAGGATGTCGGTGATCTCGGCGGTCATCGGGCGACCATGGGTGACGGTCATCGGGTCCTCCTGTGGGTTGCGTCGGGATCTGCGGCGGGCGCGGTGCGCGGTGCGGGAGTGACCGTCGGCCCCGGCGCGGGCGCGGCGAGCAGACGGTCGACCAGGCCGGTGGTGTAGCGGCCCTTGCGGAATGCGGCGTCGTCGAGCACCCGTCGGACGAACGGGATGGTGGTGTGCACGCCCGGACCGGCGATGTCGAACTCGTCCAGGGCACGTTCCAGCCGGTTGAGGGCCAACTCCCGGTCGGGCGCCCAGACGATCACCTTGGCGAGCAGCGAGTCGTACCAGGGGCCGACCAGGTAACCGGCGCTGGCGTGGGTGTCCACCCGGGTGAATGGGCCGCCGGGCGGGGTGAACCGCTCCAACCGGCCGGGGGTGGGGGCGAAGCCGCGCGCGGGATCCTCGGTGTTGACCCGACACTCCACCGCGACGCCGTGCAGGCGGATCTCCTCCTGCCGCCACCGCAGTGGCACGCCGGCGGCGATGTGCAGTTGCTCGTGCACCAGGTCGATCCCGGTGACCATCTCGGTGACCGGATGCTCCACCTGGATCCGACAGTTGATCTCCAGGAAGTGGAACTTCTCCTCGGCGTCGACCAGGAACTCCAGCGTGCCGGCACCGACGAAGCCGACCTGGAGCGCACCCCGCAGGGCCGTCTCCGCGATGGTGTCGAGAACGGCGGCGGGCAGCGCCGGGGCGGGCGCCTCCTCGACCAGCTTCTGGTGCCGACGCTGCACCGAGCAGTCCCGGGTGCCCAGGTGCACCCCGTTGCCGTGCGCGTCGCAGAGCACCTGCACCTCGACGTGCCGCGCCTCGGTGAGGTAACGCTCGACGTACACCCGGTCGTCGCCGAAGGCGGCCTGCGCGGCGGCCCGGGTCCGGGTGTACGCCCGGCGCAGCTCGCCCGGGCTGTGCACAACGGTCATCCCCCGGCCCCCGCCCCCGGCGGAGGCCTTCACGATCACCGGGTAGCCGACGGCGTCGGCCACCTCGGCCGCCGCGGCGGCGGTCGGCACCGGCGCGACACTGCCCGGCGACAGCGGCAGGCCGGCGCGGCTCATCAGTGCCCGGGCCGAGGACTTGTCGGCCAGCGCGGCCATCACCGCCGGTGGCGGGCCGATGAACGTCAGCCCGTTGTCGGCGCAGATCTCGGCGAAATCGGCGTCCTCGGAGAGGAAGCCGTAGCCGGGGTGCACGGCCTGCGCCCCCACCTGCCGGGCCGCCTCCACGATGGCGGCGGCGTTGAGGTAGCTGCGCCGACTCGACGCCGGTCCGATCCGGACGGCCTGGTCGGCGAGGCGGACCGCCGCCGAGTCGGCGTCGGCGGCGGAGTAGACCACCGCCGTTCGCACGCCGAGCTCCTTGCAGGCACGCAGCACCCGCAGCGCGATCTCGCCCCGATTGGCGATCAGCACGGTCTCGAACATGGTCAACCACCCCGCGCCGTCATGCCGGATCCAGTTCGACGAGCGGCTGGTCGTACTCGACCGGCTGGCCGTCCTCGACGAGGATCGCGGCCACCCGACCGGCCCGGTCGGCGATCACCTCGTTCATCAGCTTCATCGCCTCGACGATGGCCACCGGCTGGCCGGGGCGGACCAGGTCTCCCACCGCGACGAACGGCCGCGCGCCGGGCTCCGGCGCCCGGTAGAAGGTGCCGACGATCGGTGCCCGCACCGCGGCGCGCCCAGGCACCGGCGGCCGGAGCACCGCAGGTGCGGCGCCGGGCGCCGGCACGACCGCCGGTGCCGCCTCGGCCCGGGGCACCGGTACGTCCGGTCGGGTCGCGTCCTCGGGGTGCCACTCGACCTCCAGCACCGCCGGCCCGCTGCGCAGCCGGATCCGGCGCACCGGCCCGGCCAACTCGGCGATCAGGTGCTGCGCCTGCCGGCGCAGCCCGGCCAGCGCCTCCTCGCCGTCGACCCCGACGTCGTCGGAAGCGTCGACTGTCGACAGCGCCCGGTCGCCGGCGGTCATCGCAGGCCCGCCCGGGCGCCGACGCGGTTCGCGCCGAACCGTCGGAAGCGTTGCCGGCGCAGGCGGACCAGCATGGCCGGCGGCACGTCCAGCAGCGGCAGGAGGTTGGCCAGCAGGGCGGCGCGCAACCGGTGGGCGGTCTCCGCCGGGTCGTCGTGCGCGGCACTCGACGGCTCCGACACGACCTCGTCGACCACCCCGAGTCGGCGCAGGTCGGGCGCGGTCAGTCGCAACGCGCGGGCGGCCTGCGGCGCCGCGGACCGGTCCGGCCAGAGGATCGCCGCACACCCCTCGGGGCTGATCACCGAGTAGACGGCGTTCTCCAGCATCAGCACCCGGTCGGCCACCGCCAGCGCCAGCGCGCCGCCGCTGCCGCCCTCACCGGTGATCACCGCGAGCACGGGGGTGGGCAGCACGGTGAGGGTGAGGATGTTCTCGGCGATGGCCGCCGCCTGGCCCTGCTCCTCGGCACTCACCCCGGGGTCGGCTCCGGGCGTGTCCACCAGGGTTACCACGGGCAGGCCGAGGCGGGCCGCGAGGCGCATGAGCCGCAGCGCCTTGCGGTGCCCGGACGGGCTGGCCATGCCGAAGTTGCGGGCGACCAACTCGGCGGTGGTGTGCCCCTTCTGGTGGCCGATGACCATCACGTGCCGGCCGGCCAACCGCGCCACCCCACCCACGATGGCCGGGCAGTCCGCGCCGAGCCGATCGCCGTGCAGCTCCACGAACCCGTCGAAGACGGAGTCCAGGTAGTCCAGTGTGGTGGGCCGCCCGGGGTGCCGCGCCATCCGGACGGTGTCCCACGCGTCGCGTACCGCCGGGGTGCCGGCGTCTCCCTCGACCGCCGGGTCCGTCGGCCGCGCCGGGACCGCGCCGTCGTCGGCGAGACGCTCGCGGTGCGACGCCGGCTCCTGCCGGGGTACGGGCGAACGCGCCGGACGGCCGGCGCGGGTCGCGGCGAGCAGCGCCATCAGCCGTCCGCGCAGCGACCGGCGCTGCACCACCATGTCGACCTGCCCGTGTCGGAGCAGGAAGTCGGCGGTCTGGAAGCCCTCCGGCAGGGCCCGCCCGGTGATCTGGCGGATCACACGAGGGCCGGCGAAGCCCATCCGTGCACCACTCTCGGCGAGAACCAGATCGGTGTTGGTGGCGAACGAGGCGGCCACCCCGCCGTAGGTCGGGTCGGTGAGGACGCTCACGGTGAGCAGCCCCGCCTCGCGCAACGCGGCGATGGCCTGACTGACGGTCGCCATCTGCATCAACGACAGCGCGCCCTCCTGCATCCGCGCCCCGCCGGAGGCGGTGATCAGGACGAGCGGGGTACGGTCGTCCAGCGCCCGTTCCGCCGCCCGGGTGATCAGCTCGCCCACCGCGCAGCCCAGGCTGCCACCGAGGAAGCGGAAGTCCATCACCGCCAGGGCCACCGGGTGCCCACCGATGGTGGCCGTGGCGCAGACGACCCCCTCGGCAAGACCCGTGCTGGCCCGCGCACCGGTGAGCCGGTGCGGGTACGGCAGCACGTCGACGAAGTCGAGCGGGTCCGCCTCCGGCAACCGGTCGGGCAGCAGGCTCAGCGAACCCGGGTCGACCAGTTGGCGCAGGCGTTCCGGCGCGCCGAGTCGGGCATGCTCCCCGCACTCCGGGCAGACGTCGAGGTTGCGGCGCAGCCGTTTGCGGTAGAGCAGGCTGGCGCAGCCGGCGCAGCGGGACCAGAGCTGCTCTTCACGCGGCGCGGTGGCCGTCACGACCGCCGCCCGGTGTCCGGGGCGTCGAACCGGTAGAAGCACCGCGCCATGGCGTCGCGCGGCGAGCGCCAGGTCGACAGGTACGGCGACACGTACGGGCGCAGGCGGTCACTGACCCGGATGAACTCGGGATGGTCACGAGCGGCCTCCACCGCGCCCTCCGCCGGCTGCGCGGTCTCGAGCAGGTGCACATAGAGGTCGTGCAGTCGGTACAGCGAGCGGTGCCGGACACCGACCAGGCGCGGCAGCTCCGTCGCGTCCGACTCAGCGAAGATCTCGGCGACCCGCTCCTCGGCGGTCGGATCCACCTTCGCGACGATCAGCGATCGGTCCATACTGGGCCTCCCCCCACAGCGTCCGGCCGGCGACGGGTGGCCCCCGGACGCGCTGGACGACTGGCGACACGATGCGCCGATCCTCGTCACGGCGGCGTCACCGCGCCGGGTCGGTCAGCGACGGATGGTGGTGACGCTGCGTTGACGCAACCTGTGTATCAGCTATGTGCCGAGTGTGCTCCACGCGCTAATGTTTGTGCAGTTCAGAACCGATCTCGGGTTGGCTGTCGCTAATAGAAGGCCGCGCTGGCGTTGACGCAACGTGACCGTTATTGATAATCTTCAGCGTGGTCAGTCCGGCGGCCTCGGCTGGCGGGGCCGCGCCCGACCACGCCGCGATCGGCGGGGTCGACAGTGGCGTCGAGGGCAACCGATCCGGGACACAGCAGACAGTCGGGACGAGCGTTCCGCAGGGGGTGCCGCCGTGGCCGCTGATCCGTCCGTGCCGACCGCCGGAGACCCGCCCGAGGAGGGCGTCTCACTGCACCTGCTCGGAGGCTTCCGACTCCTCCGCGAGGCGGTGCCGGTCGTGGTGCCGCGCGGGCTGCAACGGGTGATCGCGCTGATCGGGCTCCGCCCCGGCGCCACCCGCAGCCAGCTCGCCGGGCTGCTCTGGCCCGACGCGTCGGAGGAACGGGCGCTGTCCTCCCTGCGTACCGCCCTGTGGCGGCTGCGACAGGACCCTTGCTGCCCGATGACCGTGGCCAGCGACACCGTACGCCTCGGCCCGGCGGTCCGGCTCGACGTGGACGACCTGGTCGGCACCGCGGCCCGGGTCCGGGACGGCGACGACCCGCGCACCGCGGCCGGGGCGCTCGCCGCCGGGCGGCACGACCTCCTGCCCGGCTGGTACGACGACTGGGTGCTGCTGGACCGGGAACGCCTGCGCCAACTCCGCCTGCACATGCTGGAACAGGTGGCCGGGCACCACCTGGCCGCGGGGCGGCACGGCGAGGCCCTGGAAGCCGCGTTGGAGGCGATGGCCGCCGAGCCGTTACGGGAGACACCACACCGACTGGTGGTCCGCATCCACCTGGCCGAGGGCAACGCCTTCGAAGCAGTGCACGCCTTCTACGTCTACCGGGACCTGTTGCGCCGGGAGCTGCGGCTGGAGCCGAGCCCCGCCATGAGCGCCCTGCTCGACGACACCCTCGCCCCGATCCGCCAGGCCAGCCGCGAGGCCGTCACCGGCCGCCCGTCACCCGCCGTTCGGCGTACGTGACGGCGGTGCCCGTCACCGCCCGGTCGGCGTACGTGACGGTGATGTGACAGGCACTGCGGCACGGTGGGCGCACAGAGCACGTGGCACCGATCCCCGAGGGGTTGGGCAGGCCACCGGCGGAAGGGGTCCCATGAGTCGTCTACTGATCGTCAGCCGGATCATCCCGGGAGCGGAGGGGCGGGTCGCGCAGATCTTCGCCGAGTCCGACGCCACCGAACTGCCCAGCCTGACCGGCGTCACGCACCGATCCCTGTACTGCCTGCACGACCTGTGCGTACACCTGCTGGAGACCTCGGACGACGTCGACCCGGACGCGCTCGCGGCGGCCCGCAACCACCCGCTCTTCCGACAGGTCAACGAGCGGCTCTCCGCGCACACGTCGCCGTACCTGCCGACCTGGCGTTCCCCCCGGGACGCGATCGCCGGCTGCTTCTACCGGTGGGACGCGGCCGAGGCGCCAGCAGCGCGCCCAACCAGCACCGACGTGCCCACCGCGCGCCCGGCCGTTACCGAGGCGCCTGCCGCGCACCCGGCCGGCTGACATGTCCGCCGCGCCGCCGCACGTCCTGATCATCGGCGCGGGCACGGGCGGCCTGTGCCTGGCGCACGGCCTGCGCCGCGCCGGGATCAGCGTCGCCGTCTACGAACGGCACCGCGACCGCGCCGAAGGGCTGCTCGGCTACCGGGTCGGCATCGGCCCCACCGGTAGCCGGGCGCTGCGGGAGTGCCTGCCCCCGGAACTGTTCGCCACCTTCCTGGCCACCTGCGCCCGGCCACCGCACTACTTCAACGTCGTCACCCAGGGGCTCCGCCAGACCGCGTCGTTCGCGCTGCGGCCGAGCGCCGACCCGGTCCGCACCGAACACTCGGTAGCCCGGATGGTGCTGCGCCAGGTGCTGCTGACCGGCCTGGAGGACGTGGTGCACTTCGACAAGACCTTCACCCGGTACGAGCAGCGCGACGACGGCACGGTCACCGCGCACTTCGCCGACGGCACCAGCGCCACCGGCGACCTGCTGGTGGCGGCCGACGGCACCCATTCCGCCGTACGCCGCCAGTACCTGCCGCACGCCGTCACCCGCGACGCCGGGACGATCAACATCGCCACCCGGATCCCGCTGACCCCGCACACCCGCGGTCTCATTCCGGAGCGGGTCCAGCAGGGCATCTCGCTGATCTTCGGCGTCGGCGGAATGATGGGCGTGCTGCACGTCATGGAGTTCAAGTGGGACGCCGAACGCGCGATCAAGCCCGGTGTCAGCGAGCCCGACGCCGCTCTGCTCCGGGACTGGCCGGGCCTGGCCCACGACACCACCACCGACAACATCAACCTGATCATCTGGAGTGCGGCCAACCGGTTCCCGGCCGACATCATGGAACGCCGCGGTGAGGACCTGGTGCAGGTTGCCCTGGACCTCACCGCGAACTGGCACCCGCACCTACGGGAACTGCTCGCCCACGCGGACCCGGCCAGCGCCCTACCGATCAAAGTGTCCACCTCCGAGCCGGTGCCGCCCTGGAAGAGCAGCACCGTCACCATGCTCGGCGACGCCATCCACACCATGACCCCGGGTCGGGGCGTGGGCGCGAACACCGCGCTGCGCGACGCCCGCCTGCTCTGCGCACAGCTCAGCCGCGCCACCGCCGGCGACAAGACGCTGCTCCAGGCGGTCGCCGACTACGAGGCCGTGATGGCGCCGTACGGCTTCGCCCGGGTCGCCGAGTCGCTGAACCGCAGCGGCACCAGTGGCGACGACCGGATGTACCGACCGGTGGTGGGTCGGCTCGCGCTGCTCGGCGCGCGCGGCTACTTCGGAGTGACCAGCCGGGTACCACGGCTCCGTCGCCGATTCGTCGACGACTTCCACACCTACGAGGGCGACCGGGACTGAACCCCGCATCGCCCGACCCGGGCTCGGCGTCCCACGCCGGGCCCGGGTCTCATCGTGTCCGGAGCGCTCGGCCCGACCGATCCATGCCTGGCTCGGTCTCATCGGGTCGGATTTGGTGTGATCGGGCGACGCAGTGTTACCCGGCAGGCACCGGCTGAGGTGGCTGGCCCACCGGCAACGCTGACGACCGATCCTGCCTGTCGTCGGCAATACGCGTGTGCGAAGCTGCGGCGAGTTTTTCTCGTGACTTTTCCAACGAGCTGAGAGGGAGGTTCGCCGTGGCGTGGTCTTTCGGACACTCGCTGATAGTGGTACTGGCACTGTTGCTGGGCCTGGCCGCCGGGTGGCTGCTGCGCGGCCGACGGGGCGTACAGGGCAATTCGATTGTGGATGGTGACCCCGTCGCCGGTCTGGCCGTGATCACCACGCCCACGCCGGCTGCCACCACCGACGAGGTCCAGCCTGCGGCCGCCGTCGACCCGGCACCCACCGCGGTCGCCGACGAGCCGGTACCGGTCGACACGGTCAGCGCGCCGGCCGCGCTGACCGAACCGGACGGTCCCGCCCCGGTGCCCGTGCCGGCGGAGGCTCCGAGCACCGCCGACCCGGCGGACATGGCGCTGACCGAGAACCCGCCGGCCGTACCGGCCACCGAGCAGTCCGACGCGGCTGAGCTGCGGCAGGAGCCGGCGGTCGAATCGGCCTCCGAGCCGGTCACTGTCGACGACCAGCCCGCCCCGGCGGCCGTGGTCGCTCCCCGCCAGCCCGCGGACGACCTCCCGCCGGCCGACGCGGCACCGCTCGACACGACGCCGGCCGACGACGCGGCGATCGACGCTGCGCCGGTCGCGGCCACCCCCGCCGACAGCGCGCCCGCCGACACGACGCCGGCCGACGACGCGCCGGCCTCCGTCGGCGCAGCCGACGACGCGGAGACCAAGGCGACGGCGAGCGACCCGGCAGAGGCACAGACGACCGCCGAGCCGATGCACTCCGACCCGGTGAACGCTGAGCCGGCGCAGGCCGAGTCCGCGGTCGACGCCGCGGAGGCCGAGCGGTCGGCGGTGGCCGCACCTCCGGTCCGCCCGACCGCCGCCGCGACCCCTCCGGTCCGTTCGGCCGCCGACACGACGATCAGCAGCGTCGACGCCGACCCGACGGGCCCGGCAGACGACTTCCGCCGGATCCAGGGGATCGGGCCGAAGATGGCGGCCGCGTTGCAGGACGCCGGCGTGCGCACGTACGGCCAGCTCGGCGAGTTGGACGAGCCGGCACTGCGCGACCTGATCCGGGCCGCCGGCCTGCGCGCCGCACCTGGGCTGGCCAGTTGGCCGCAGCAGGCACGCGTGCTCGCCGGCGCGGGCGACGAGATGGCCGCGGTGCTGCCGGGCGGCAACCAGGCCTGACCGCCTGCACTCGAGCCCCCGGCAGCCGTCCACCGCGACGGCACGCCGGGGGCTCGGTCGTAGGTGCCGAAAACTCCCCCGACGTCTACCGCGCCGGGTGATCGACTCGGCATTCAGAAAACCGCGCGATCCACCCGACCCGGACACCCCGACTTCCAGAAACCCGAGTCGATCACCCTGGTGAGCGGCCGCATACCCCCGGCCTCGCCGCAGAGCGACCGGCGCCCGGCGCACGGCGGTTCGTGCACGGCGGACGGCGGTCGCGCACGGAGACCGGCGCACCTCCCCCAAGCCGGCGCACCTCCCCCAAGATCGTGCTCGAACCTGGATGTAGTGGTGTCGGGCGCGGCGGATGCCACTACATCCACGATGTTGCGCGATCTTGCGGCGGAGGCCCGTGGCCGGCCGCGCCGCTGGGCCTGGGCCGTCGGCGACTGGGCCCGAGCGGCCGCCGCGCGGGGTGACGTCCAGGGTCAGGCGCGCAGCTCGGCCGCGAGGTCGCCGATCGACGCCATCGCGTACCGCTGCATCCCTGGACCGAAGGTGATGCGTGTGGCGCCCTGCCGGCCCAGCTCGGCCACGGATTGCCGGTCCGGTCCGGCGGCCATGTTGATCGGCCCGGAGATGCCCTCCCGCAACTGCGGGAGCACCTGCGGCGGTGCCAGGATCGGGTAGACGCAGTCGGCGCCGGCAGCCACGTACAGGCGGGCGCGTTCCACCGCGTCGGCCGGGTCACCCGTTCCGACCAGGAAGGTGTCGACGCGGGCGTTGATGAAGAGAGCGTCGCCCGCCTCCGCGCGCACCTCGGCCAGCCAGTCGGCGTGCCGCCGGGGGTCCTTGAGGGTGGCGTCCCCCTCCGAGTCCTCCAGGTTGCAGCCGACAGCGCCGGACTCCAACAGCCGTCCGACCAGCTCGCGGGGGGCCAGGCCGTAACCGCCCTCGACGTCGGCGGACACCGGAACGGACACGGCGCGGACGATGCGCGCGACCGCCGCGAACATCTCGTCCGGCGGGGTCGCGCCGTCCTCGTAACCGAGCGAGGCGGCGACACCAGCGCTCGGGGTCGCGAGCGCCGGATAGCCGGCGTCGGCCAGCACCCGGGCGCTGGCCGCGTCCCAGGGGCCCGGCAGAACGAGCGGGTCACCGGCGGCGCGGTCGTGGTGCAGGGCACGGAAGGTGGAGGCTGTCATCGTGGTGGTCTCCCGACGGGGCTGCGGAGGGCGGGGCTCAGGCGGTGTGTCCGCCGTTGGAGTCAAGCACGGCGCCGGTGATGTACGAGGCCGCAGGGCTGCTCAGGAACGCGATGGCCGTGGCGGCGCCGAGACCGCCGGAACCGCCGGTGACAAGGGCGACCCGCCTGCGAGAGGCGGTGTCACGCGTTGGTCCCCCGGTGACCTGATCGGTCCACCCTACGTTTGATGGACCGTGCGGTCAACAATTGCTACGCTGGTCAGATGGCCAGGCCACGGCAGTTCGACGAGGAGCAGGTGATCCGCGCCGTCCGGGACCAGTTCTGGGACGCCGGCTACGCGGCGACCTCACTGGAGGACCTGGTACGCGTCAGCGGGCTGGGCAAGGGCAGCCTCTACGGCGCCTTCGGCGACAAACACCGGCTGTTCCTGAAGGCGCTGCGGGAATACACCGACACCAGCGGCGGCTACCTGCGCGAGATGCTCACCTCCGCTCCCCGCGCCCTGGACGCGCTGCGCGCGTTCGTCATGGCGCCGGTGAACGACCCAGGTGGTGCTGCCGCCCGGCGCGGCTGCCTCATGGCCAACAGCACGTACGAACTCGCCACCAGCGACCCGGACGTCCTCGCCGAGGCGCGGCGCACCTACGAGGCGACGACTGCCCTGGTCGCCCAGAGCGTTGGGCGGGCCCAGGACGAGGGCGACCTGCCGCGCGACGTCGACCCGGTCGAGACGGCGCGCGCGCTGCTCGCCGCACAGCAGGGCCTGGTGTTCATGGGGCGGACGGGGCTGGACATCGACACCCTGACCGCCACGGCCCGCACCCTCGCCGCCAAGCTCCTACCGGACGCCTGACACCACCCGACCGGAAGCGCGATTATTTGATCTTGCGGGTGGACCGGACCACGATGCTCTCGTACTCCGGGTGCTTGACCACCCAGTCGGCGATGAACGGGCAGATCGGCACGACGGTCCGGCCCTTGCTCCGCGCGTCGTCCAGCACGGCCCGCGCCAGCGTCGACCCGACGCCCTTGCCCTCGTACGCCGGATCGACCTCGGTGTGGGTGTAGGCGATGATCGAGCCGGTCAGCTGGTAGGTGACGAACCCGACGACCGCGCCCGCCTCGTCGCGCGCCTCGAAACGCTCCCGCGCCGGCGCGTCTGTCACGGTGAACTGCACCCGACCATCCAACCACCCGGCCCTGCGGCGCTAACTGCGAGGCCGGCAGGGGACGCGACCCCACGCGCATTGTCCCGGCCGAAACGGGAAACGCAACGCCGCCGGGCGCCGGGAGACGCACCACCGCCGGGCACCAACGTGGGAGGAGACACGCCACCATGACGAACCCATCGACGGACGGCGGCTTCGCCGTCGTCGAGATGTTCACGTCCCAGGGCTGCAACAGTTGCCCTCCCGCGGAGGAGTTGCTGAGCGAGATCGAGCGCGACGCACGGGAACGGGGACAGAACGTCTTCACCCTCGGGTTCCACGTCGACTACTGGGACGACCTGGGGTGGCCGGACCAGTTCGCGGACGCGGCGTACACCGCGCGCCAGGAGGCGTACGCCCGCGCGTTCGGCACCCGGGGCCTGTACACCCCGCAGATGGTCGTCAACGGCACCGTCGAGTTCGTCGGTTCCGATCGCCGCCGGGCGGCCGCCGCGATCATGTCCGCCGTGGCCTCGACCGCCACCACACCACTGGCGCTCTCCATTACCAACCTGGGCAATGACCGGGTGATGGTGGACTACCGGACCGAACAGCCGCCGGATCGCGCGGTGTTGCAGATGGCGGTCGTGGAACGGGATCTGACCAGCGAGATCGCCCGGGGCGAGAACGCCGGGCGGACGCTGCGGCAGGACAACGTCGTACGCGCCTTCCGGTCGGTGGGCCTGGACGCCGAGCGGGGGCAGGTGGAGTTGGCGACACCACCTGGTCTCGATCCGGGAAGCGCCAGCGTGGTCGGCTATGTCCAGGAGAACGGCGAACGGGCGATCGTCGGCGCTACGGCCATCGAGCTGTCCACCGCGTAATCTCGGCCCATGCGGACGGTGCGGGGTGCGAGGGGGTTCGGTGGCTGACGCGGACGACGTACGCCGGGTGGCGCTGGCCCTGCCGCACACGGTGGAGAACCCCAGTGACGGCTTCGACTTCCGGGTGGCCGACAAGGGCTTCGTCTGGTCCTATCCGGAGCGGACACCGGGCAAGCCTCGGGTGATCCGGCTCGACATCGCGGTGCTGTTCGTCGGCGACGAGGCCGAGAAGCAGGCTCTCCTGCTCGGGGAGCCCGAGGTCTTCTTCACCGCACCCGGTTACGACGGCCTGCCCCTGGTGTTGCTGCGTCTGGCGGCGGTCGACCTGGACCGGTTGACCGAGCTGGTGACCGACGCGTGGCGGATGCGCGTGCCGGACGCACTGGTGAACGACCGAGAGGGCGAACCGCTGGGCGACCGTGCGGGCGCCGGCAAATAGCGACATCAGCACGCAACGCGTTGGACACATTGACGGGGATCTCGGTACTCCATTACCGTGGCCGAGAGAGCGCTCTCTCACCTGACCTTCCCCCCAATTCAGACGCAAAGCGCTGGACCCGGCAAGGGCCGCACCCGGCGCGCGCGATGGAGGCACGATGAAACCTCCCGTCCCCCACCGCCGATGGGCCCTGGCCGCCGCCACCGCGCTGGCCCTGGTCGTCGGCGGCCTCGCCATCCCCGTCACCCGCGCGGCCGAAGCCGCACCCGTCGGCGCCGGCAGCTACACCACCACCCCGGTCGGCCCGCTCCCGAGCGGCTGCGGCGCGATGTCCAGCAACCCCCGGCAGTTCGCCACCGCCAACGCGCCCGCCGGGCCGATCCCCACCAACGACTGGTGGTCCTCGCTGCTGTGGAAGCGCACCGACTGCTCGTTCAGTGAGCCGTTGCACGCCCACCCGATCTCGTACGACACCTTCGGTGACGGGCTCGGCTTCTCCGCCAACTCAACGCCCGCCATCAGCGGCACCGCCACCGGTGTCGGCGAGTTCCACTACCCGTACGTGCAGGACATCCGGGTCGGTGTGGCCGGGCTCGCCGCACCCCTGGTGAAGGTCGACGGCTGGACGGACTGGACGGTCAGCCCGCACTGGAGCGACGGCACGCGCACCATGCGCGCGACCATCGGCCACGGTCTGCCCTTCGCGTACTTCCAGACCACCGGGGGGAACGCGCAGATCAGCACCGCCGGCACCCCGGACGTCTGGTCCAACAGCGGCGCCACCATCGGCTTCCGGGTCAACGGCCACGACTACGTCGGGTTCGCGCCCAGCGGCGCCAGCTGGACCGTGGCGTCCGGCCGGATCTCGTCCACCCTGGCCGGTCGGGGTTACTTCTCCGTCGCGCTGCTGCCGCCGACGTCCAGCGCGACGGAGCGCGCCGCGCTGGCCGCGACCTACGGTCAGTACGCGCACGCCCACGTGACCGGCACCCAGGTCTCGTACGCCTACAACCCCGCGACCAGCGGCCTGACCACCACGTACGCGTTCACCACTACCGCCCGGGAGGGCACCGCCACGCAGACCGTGGTCAGTCTCTACCCGCACCAGTGGAAGTCACTGAGCGGTTCCACAGCGATCACGCCGACCTACCCGTCGGCG
The DNA here is from genome assembly GCF_900091575.1 of Micromonospora saelicesensis. GTDB lineage: Bacteria > Actinomycetota > Actinomycetes > Mycobacteriales > Micromonosporaceae > Micromonospora > Micromonospora saelicesensis. The sequence goes on along the minus strand of NZ_FMCR01000009.1, from coordinate 255,992 downwards.
CGCGGCCGGATGAAGGTGCTCACCGGCGTCAACCAGTTCCGCACCGCCATGAAGTTCCAGGGCATCCTGCCGGAGCTGCCGGCCGTCGGCGACGGCAGCGGTGGTGACCTGTCGACGCTCACCGGGCACCTGGCCGCCACCCGCGCCAACCCGATGGACCAACGCGGCAACGACACCTACTGGACCGGCAAGGGGCTCGGCCGGGCCGCTCGGATCGCCGAGATCGCCGACCAGGTCAACGACACCACGACGCGCGACAGCGCGCTGAACGCGATCCGTAGCACGCTCACCGACTGGTTCACCGCGTCCAGCGGCAAGACCAGCCGGGTCTTCTACTACGACAACAACTGGGGCACCCTGATCGGCTACCCGGCGTCGTACGGGTCCGACCAGGAGCTCAACGACCACCACTTCCACTACGGCTACTACATCGCCGCTGCCGCGACCCTGGCGAAGTTCGACCCGGCCTGGGCGGCCACCAGCCGCTACGGCGGCATGGTCGACCTGCTGATCCGCGACGCCAACAACTACCGCCGCGGCGACACCCAGTTCCCGTACCTGCGCGACTTCGACATCTACGCCGGGCACGACTGGGCGTCCGGGCACGGCTCCTTCGGCTCCGGCAACAACCAGGAGTCCTCGTCGGAGGGGATGAACTTCGCGAGCGCCCTGATCCAGTGGGGGCAGACGACGGGTAACACCGCCATCCGCGACGCCGGCGTCTTCCTCTACACCACCCAGGCCGCCGCCATCCAGGAGTACTGGTTCGACGTCAGCGACCAGAACTTCCCCGCCGCGTTCGGGCACTCCACGGTCGGCATGGTCTGGGGTGACGGCGGCGCGTACGCCACCTGGTTCAGCGGCGAGCCGGAGATGATCCAGGGCATCAACCTGCTCCCGGTCACCGGCGGTCACCTCTACCTGGGCAACAACCCGGCGTACGTGCGGACCAACTACGCCGAACTCGTCCGCAACAACGGCGGACAACCGACGGTGTGGCAGGACATCCTCTGGCAGTTCCAGGCCCTCGGCGACCCCGACGCGGCGCTGGCGAACCTCCGCGCGAACCCGGGCTACACCCCGGAGGAGGGCGAGAGCCGGGCGCACACGTTCCACTGGATCCGTAACCTCGCCGCCCTCGGCAATGTGGACACGACGGTGACCGGCAACCATCCGCTGTCGGCGGTCTTCTCGCGCAACGGGGCGCGCACCTACGTGGCGTCGAACCCGACGGCGACGCCGATCACTGTGACGTTCTCCAACGGCACCACGCTCGCCGTGGGAGCCGGCAAGACGGCCACCACCGGGGCGTACACCTGGAGTGGTGGCAACGCGGCCGGCGGTGTTCCCCCGACGACGCCGACGGACCCCCCGCCGACGACCACCCCGCCGCCGACCACGGGCAATCCGACGCGGTACCTGCTGCCCGGAGGCGGGTTGGGCGCCGCCGGTGGCGCGGCCACGACGACTGTCGCGGCGGCCAACGGAAACCACGACGGTACGCCCACCAACGCGCAGGTCTTCACGGCCACCGGCCTCAACCTCGCCTACTCCGGCGGGCAGACCACCTTCGACCTGTTCGTGGACGCCGGGACGGCGGTCGGCAACGGCGTGCAGGTGCGGATCTCCTACGACCTCACGGGCAACGGCAGTTGGGAGCGGGTGGAGACTCTGCGCTACTTCGCCACCGACCCGGTCACCGGCTACGAGCACTACACCCAGAACGCCGGCCTGTCCTCGGCCACCGGCACGTTGGGCGCGCTGAGCAACGGCACGGTCCGGGTGGAGGTCTGGTCGGCGATCGGCAACAACCCGACCACGCTGGGCATCGGCAACCAGTCGGTGCTGCGGCTCCCGTATTCCTGATCGACAGGTTCGAACGCGAGACGACGTCGGCCGGTGTGGAGGACCAGGATCGGTCCCCCACACCGGCCGACGCTGTGCGGTCAGTCAGTCGTTCTCAGGAGGCGGTGCAGGTGGGCGTGATGCCGGCCCCACTGCCCGTGCCCTGGAAACCGAACTCGGTGACCTGGCCCGCGCCGAGGCGGCCGTTGTAGTCCACGTTGGCAAACCGCACCGCGCCGGTCGAGCCGGTGGCCGTCGCGCTCCAGGTGTTGGTGACACTCGCACCGCTGGCAAGGGTGACGCCGACGTTCCACCCGCTCGTGCCGGCGGAGCCGGCGGTCACCTTCACGGTGGCCACGAAACCACCGGTCCACGAGTTCAGTGACACCGACGCCGAGCAACCACCCGTCCCCGGCGGCGGGGTGGTGGGCGGGTCCGTCGGCGGATCCGTCGGCGGGTCGGTCGGCGGGTCGGTGGGGATGGCGGGGCCGGCGTTGAGGGCGTTCAGAACGTTGGTGTACGCGGCCTTCTTGTTGCCGTTGCAGTCGAACAGCAGGGCGTTGTCCGAGCCACGCCACGAGTCGCAGTCCCGCACACCCCACACAGTGATGCCGGTGCAGCGCGAGACGTTCATGCAGGCGCGGGTGACAGCCCCGAAGATGTTGGCCTGGTTGCCGCCGGTCATCACGTCCAGCTCGGTGATCTGGACATCCACACCGAGATCGGCGAACCGCTGGAGGTTGGCCTGGTAGTCACTGGCCAGCGAGGTGCCCAGGTGCGACTGGAAACCCACGCAGTCGATCGGCACGCCACGGGACTTGAAGTCCCGCACCATGTTGTAGATCCCCGTCGACTTCGCGTTGATCCCGTCGGTGTTGTAGTCGTTGTAACACAACTTCGCACCCGGATCCGCAGCCCGCGCCGCCCGGAACGCCGCCTCGATCCAGTCGTTGCCGGTGCGCTGCAGGTTCGAGTCCCGACGCCCACCGCTACCACCGTCGGCGAACGCCTCGTTCACCACGTCCCAGGAGTGAATCTTCCCGCGGAAATGCGTCGCCACCTGCGTGACGTGGTTGATGGCCGCGTTGCGCAACGCGCTACCGGACATGCCCTGCGCCCAGCCCGGCTGCTGCTGGTGCCACAGCAACGCGTGCCCCCGCACGCTCATGCCATTGGCCTGCGCGTGACTGACCAACCGATCACCGCCGGTGTAGCTGAACCGACCCTGCTGCGGCTCGGTGGCGTCCCACTTCATCTCGTTCTCGGCCACGACACTGTTGAACTCACGGTTCAGGATCGTCGCGTACACGCTGGTGGAAAGCTTGCCCGTCGCGACGGCCGCGCCGAAGTAACGGCCCTTCTCGGCCGCCGAGGCCCGGAGGGTCGTACCGGCGCTGGCCGTGGAGGTCAGCGTCATCGTCATGCCGGCGGCGAGGGCGCCGGTAACGGCGATGGTCACCGCCGCTCGCAGGGCTCTTCTGTGATTCATGCGGATTCCTTCTCTGTGGTGGTGCAGCGATGGAGACGCACGCCCGAATCTGCTCCTGCGACATGGGAGACGTCAGCAACGGTCGCCGTCGCGGCAGCGGTGCGGGGAGTCCTGACCCGACGTCCGGCATGCCCTGGGCGGACGTCGCGGGTCGAGGTGCCACAGCAGGTTCGCCCGGTGAACCACAGGTGCGGCTGCCCTCAACCATCGACTGTGAGCGATAACATGCCGTTCGTCAAGTCGTAACCAACCGCGTCGGGAAACCTGCCGCTCCATCGCAGTGGTGGGGCACGTCGCCGTGCTGCCGGAGCCGCGCCGAGCCCGGCTCCGGCAGCACCCGTCACTGGAACGATGCGTCGTCGACCAGGAGGCTGTCGGTGCCCTCGGCCGTCTCGACGTAGAAGGCGGCGCTGGTCAGGGTGCCGCTCCACGACACGGTCGTGGAGCCGGTGAGCAGGGTCCAGCCGTTGACGTTCACCCCCACCGCCGGCGTCAGCTGGAGGTAGTTCGTCGTGCCGTTCGCGGTCAGCGACAACGTCGCCTTCGCCGACGGGGTGCCGCTCTGTGCTCGTACCCAGACGTTGGTGGTGTAGCTCTTGCCGTTGGTGAGCCTGGCGGTCACGTCCTGACTGGGGCCGTTCCAGGCACCGGTCCGGCCGGTGATCGACAGCGATCCGCTGCCGCCGTGCGCGACTGTGGTGTTCCTGGCGAGGGTGCCGCTGCCGTGCACACCCCAGCCGGTCGTGCCGTTCTCCACGTCGCCGTTGGTGAGCAGGTTGGCGGCGCTGCCGCCGGTGCCGCTGAACTGCCACCAGTTGATGTTGAACAGGTTGCCGCTGCCGCCGGCGAAGCGCAGGTAGAGATCATGGGTGCCGGTCGCTCCGCTGACCGCGCAGGTGGTGGTGCTCCAGGTCTGCCAGCCGCCGGTGCCGCCCACGGTGCAGGTGCCCACGGTCGGGCCGTTGGCGCTGTCGAGGCGTACCTCGATCCGGCCGCCGCTGGTGGCCGACGCGACCCGGGCGCTGAACGCTGTCGCACCCGCGCCGAAGGCGACACCCTTGACCTTGATGTAGTCGCCGTTCTCGATCCAACCGACGTTCATCCCGCCCTCGGTGGACGCCTCGGTCTCGATCCCCGAGCCCCAGGCGATCGTCTCGGCCTCCTGGCGCACGTACGGGTTCAGCGTGCCCACCTGTGGGGCACCGGTGTTCGTCATCGTGATAGTCGGGAACAGGCCGTTGCTGGTGTAACTGAACTTCTCCACCGCGACCGAACGGGTGTAACCACCGCCACCGGGCAACGCGCCGTTGTGATAGAAGAAATACGAACCGCCCTGGAAATCGATCACGCCCGCGTGATTGGTGAAGCTAGCGCCCTGCCGCGGCATGATCGTTCCCCGATATGTCCACGGCCCCGTCGGCCCGGTCGCCGTGGAGTACGCGATGAACTCGGAACAGCACTCCGCCGCGAACACGTTGTAGTACAACCCGTTGCGCTTGAACACCCACGGCCCCTCCTCATACAGCGTCGGCCGACTCGCATTACCGTTACGGATACCGAACCCCGCCGTCGTGAGTGGAATGCGTGTCGCGCTGCCGGAGAACGAAATCATGTCCGGGTTCAACTTCACGTACCACAGACCCGGGTTACCCCAGTACAGATACGCCTGCCCGTCATCGTCGATGAACGCGTGCGGGTCGATTTCGTTGTTGCCGACCAGTGGTCGACCGAGCGCGTCGCGGAACGGCCCGGTCGGGCTGTCGGCCACCCCGACGCCGATGACCATCTGCCCGTTGGAGCGCTGGCGCACCGGCACGTACCAGTAGAACTTTCCGTTGCGCGGAACGACCTGCCCGGCCCACGCGTTGGCGTCCGCCCACGCGAACGTCGCCAGATTCATCGGCGATCCGTGATCGGTCCAGTTCACCATGTCGGCGGACGAGTACACCCGCCACTCACGCATGGTGAAATAGGTGGACCCGTCCTCGTCATGTCCGGTGTAGAGGTAGACCCGGCCGTTGTGCACCATCGGCGCCGGGTCGGCGGTGTAGATGTTCTGGACGATGGGGTTGTCGGCCTTGGCCGTACCCGGGATCAGTGCGAGGAGACAGGCCATGCTTGCCAGCCAGGCGATGGCGCGCCTGGCCCGGCGGGTGGCCCGAGTTGTGGTTCGATCCTTCACTTTCACGATTACTCCCACAGAGAGTGCGCGTGCGGATGTCTGACTGGGCGAGCCACCGCTGTCCCGGCGACCGCTCGAACGGGCTTTGCCGTTCCCGGGCGGGGCAGCACGATCGGCGGCCGTGTTAGCGCTAACAGCTATCAGTGAATGCCTCCTCCCCCATCTGACCTGGATTTTGTAAGGCGCGGGATGACCGTCGTAACCACATCGCAGCATTGAGGTATCGACGTGGACATCGAAGGTTTACGATGCACGGTACTGAGCGACCGGACAGGCGTCAACGGAGGGAAGCCGACGGCCGACCGTTACGCACGGTAACGCTCCGATGATCGCGAGCCCGCCGGATGTCCGTTTCGGACCACACCCGCCACCAGGCCCGGTGACGCCGGGCCAGGTCGTCGCGGGAATGGGTCGGCGAGGCGCCCCGGGGGTTGCGGGCGTGTTAACGACGAACTATGTTAGCGATCACATCGATGTGCCGCGATAAGCGCAGGGGTGGGCACCCGGCGTCCACGGCGACCCACGTCCCACCCACCCCACCGCACCCGGCGTCGGCCCCTTTTGCCGCCGACGACCCACCGCCATCGATGGCGGGCCCGACGTACCCGGCCACCTGGAGGTTCCCCATGCCACCCCTGCCCCTCAGCCGCCGCCACCTGCTTCAGGCCGCCGGAGCCACCGTGGTGGTCTCCGCTAGCGGCGTCGCCGTCTCCCCCGGGAGCGCGTCCGCGGCCGTCGTGCCCCCGGCCCGGCCCGACATCGGCGTCTCGGCGTACGCATTCGACCCGGGTCAGGTACGACTCAGCTCCGGCCGTTGGATGGACAACCAGACCCGGACGCTCAACTACCTGCGGTTCGTCGACGTCGACCGGATGCTCTACAACTTCCGCGCCAACCACCGGCTGTCCACAAACGGCGCCGCCACCAACGGGGGCTGGGACGCGCCGAACTTCCCGTTCCGGACCCACATGCAGGGCCACTTCCTGAGCGCGTGGGCGTACGCGTACGCGGTGCTGGGTGACACGACCTGCCGGGACAAGGCCAACTACATGGTGGCCGAGTTGGCCAAGTGCCAGGCCAACAACTCCGCCGCCGGGTTCGGCGCGGGTTACCTCTCCGGCTTCCCGGAGTCCGACTTCACCGCGCTCGAGGCACGGACGCTCTCCAACGGCAACGTGCCCTACTACTGCATCCACAAGACCCTCGCGGGTCTACTCGACGTCTGGCGCTACATCGGCAACACCCAGGCCCGTACGGTGCTGCTGGCCCTCGCCGGCTGGGTCGACACCCGGACCAGCCGGCTGAGCTCCAGCCAGATGCAGTCGATGCTGGGCACCGAGTTCGGGGGCATGAACGACGTGCTCGCCGACATCTACCAGCAGACCGGCGACAGCCGGTGGCTCGCCACCGCGCAGCGGTTCGACCACAACTCCGTGTTCAACCCCCTGGCCTCCGGCCAGGACCAGCTCAACGGGCTGCACGCCAACACGCAGGTGCCCAAGTGGATCGGCGCGGCTCGGGAGTACAAGGCCACCGGGACCACCCGTTACCGGGACATCGCCAACAACGCGTGGCGCATCACCGTCGGCGCGCACACCTACGTCATCGGCGGCAACAGCCAGGCGGAGCACTTCCGGCCGCCGAACGCCATCGCCGGCTACCTCAGCAACGACACCTGCGAGCAGTGCAACACCTTCAACATGCTCAAGCTGACCCGCGAGCTGTGGCTGCTCGACCCGAACCGGGCGGACTACTTCGACTTCTACGAGCGCGCGCTGATCAACCACCTGATCGGCGGGCAGAACCCGGCCGACAGCCACGGCCACATCACCTACTTCACCCCGCTGCGGCCGGGCGGACGCCGAGGTGTGGGCCCGGCGTGGGGTGGCGGCACCTGGAGCACCGACTACAACTCGTTCTGGTGCTGCCAGGGCACCGGCCTGGAAATCAACACCAGATTGATGGACTCCATCTACTTCTACAACGGCACCACACTGAGCGTGAACCTGTTCACGCCGTCGGTGCTGAACTGGACGCAGCGCGGTATCACTGTCACCCAGACCACCAGCTTCCCGGTCAGTGACACCACCACGCTGACCCTGTCCGGCTCGATGAGCGGGTCGTGGAGCATCCGGGTGCGGATCCCGTCCTGGACCAGCGGCGCGACGATCGCCGTCAACGGCACGGTGGAGAACGTCACCACCACACCGGGCAGCTACGCCACGGTCACGCGCACCTGGGCCGCGGGCGACACCATCACCGTGCGGCTGCCGATGCAGGTCGCCGTCAAGGCCGCCAACGACAACGCCAACGTTGGCGCGGTCACGTACGGCCCCACGGTGTTGGCCGGCAACTACGGCAACACGGCCCTGAGCACCCTGCCCACCCTCACCGTCTCCTCGATCACCCGGACCAGCACCAGCTCGCTCGCGTTCACCGCCAGCGCCAACGGGTCCGCGGTTAACCTCGCCCCCTTCTACGACGCCCACGGCTACAACTACACGGTCTACTGGAACACCAGCGGCAGCGGCGGCCCCACCGGCAGCTACCGCCTGGTCAACGTCGGCACCGGGCTGGTCCTCGGTGTCCAGAACATGTCCACCGCCGACGGTGGTCTGGCCGTGCAGTGGGGCGACAGCGGCACCGCGGACCACAACTGGGTGGTCATCACCGACGGCAACGCGGTCCGGTTCCGCAACGTCAACAGCGGCAAGGTCCTGGGCGTGGAGAACATGTCCACCGCCGACAACGCCCGGGTCCTGCAGTGGGCCGACAACGGCACCGCCGATCACCGGTGGATCCTCGTGGACAACGGTGACGGCACCTACAAGATCCGCAACGTCAACAGCAACAAGCTGCTCGGGATCCTGAACGCGTCGACCGCCTGGGGAGCGCAGGCCGTGCAGGATCCGGACAACGGCAGCGCGGACAACCGGTGGAGGCTGGTCCGCAACGCCTGACCTCCGCCCGCTCGACGGGCTCACCGGCGCGGTCACCCGAAGGCCGCGCCGGTGACGCCGAGCGGGCACCCGCCAGCGGTCGTACAGTGGGGAGGGTCCTGGCCCCAGTGAACGTGGCGGACGTGTCGGCTCGTGCCGCTTCCGCCCGGAAGGAGCACAGTGAACCGCCCCCTCCGCACCACGCTCGGCGGCGCGTTGACCGCCGCGATGCTGGCCACCGTCGCCGTCGCGCCGGCGCAGGCGCACCCCGCAGGGCGGCCGCCGGCCGTCCTCGCCCTCCCCGACGGGTTCCAGCCCGAGGGCATCGCCACCGCCGGCCGGTACGCCTACTTCGGCTCGCGCTCTACCGGCGCCATCCAGCGCGTCGACCTGGTCACCGGCCGGGGTACGACGATCGGCGCGGCCACCGGCACACCGTCGCTCGGCCTCAAGGTCGACCCACGTGGCCGGCTCTTCGTCTCCGGTGGCACGGCTGGCGACGCTCGCGTGCTCGACACCCGCACCGGCGAGGTACTGGCCCGCTACCAGTTCGCCACCGCCCCGACGTTCGTCAACGACGTCGTGCTGACCCGCGACGCGGCATACTTCACCGACTCGAACCGGCCGGTGCTCTACCGGCTGCCGCTCGGTCGCCGTGGGGCGCTGCCGCCCGCCGACGCCTTCACCACGATCACGCTGACCGGCGCGTACGAGCAGGTCGGCACCGGGGTGAACCTCAACGGCATCGCCACCACACCGGACGGCCGGGCGCTGATCGTCGTCCAGTCCACCACCGGCACCCTGTACCGGGTCGACCCGGCGACCGGGGCGAGCACCGTCGTGGACGTGCCGGGTCACACCTTCACCAACGGCGATGGACTTCTACTGCTCGGCCGCACCCTCTACGTCGTGCAGAACCGCCTCAACCAGATCGCTGTGGTCCGGCTGAACCACGCCGGCACCGCCGGAACGCTCACCGGCACCATCACCGATCCGAACTTCGACGTACCCACCACCGTGGCCAAGGCGCTGGGCCGGCTCTACCTGCCCAACGCCCGGTTCACCACACCGCCGACCCCCACCACGCCCTACACGGTCGTCGCGGTCCGCGCCCACTGAGCGACCCGAGGGGGTACGCGCCGCGCGCGTGCCCCCTCGGCCCACCGCTCTGGACCCCGATCGCCGATCGACCGCCAGTAGGATCACTGGCAAACCCGGCGATGATTGTCGCCTCGCGCACCCCGGAGTCCGTGTGGCCGCCCGTCCGTACCGGTTCCTGCGCCGGACCCTGGCCGTGGGCTGCCTACTCGCCGCCGCCGCACTGCCGGCCACCCGGCCGGCCGCATCGCCGGCCGCGCCCACCGACGCCGCGCAGCCCACCGTCCTCCGGATGCTCCAGCTGAACCTCTGCAACAGTGGCCGCGCCGGCTGCTACACCGGCCGGGCGATGGCCAGGGCCGCCGAGGTGATCAGCACCGAGGCACCCTACCTGGTCACCCTCAACGAGATCTGCGCGGATGACCTGTCCGCCCTGCACGGCGTCTTCCAGACCGTCCACCCTGGGCGGAGGGTCGTGGCCGCGTTCCAGGCCGCCGGCGACCGTCCGAGCGGCGACGACACCCGCTGTCGTAACGGCCAACGGTTCGGCATCGGGCTGCTGACCCACGTGCGGACACCGGCCACCCCGAGCACCGTGTACGCCGGAACCCACCCCACACAGGACCTCGCGGACCCCGAGGAACGAGCCTGGCTCTGCGTCGACGTCGATGGCGCCCTGCTCGCCTGCACCACGCACCTGTCGGCCACCGGCTACCGCATCGCGCTCACCCAGTGCGACCACCTGCTCGACACCATCCTGCCGACGATCGGCCGCAACGCCGGGTACGAGCCCACCGTGCTGGGTGGCGACCTCAACCTGCGCGCCGGCCACGACCCCGACGTGCGGTCCTGCACCCCGCCGGGCCATCAGCGGGTCGACGACGGCCGGCTGCAACACGTCACGGCGACCACCGACATCACGCTCTGCTGTCGCGGCCTGGTGCCCATGCACGGGACGACCGATCACCCCGGGCTGCTGGTCACCCTCGCGATCGACCGCAGCCGACCCGGCCGGAGACCGGCCTGATCCGCCTCCCCGGCGGGCGCGTGCCGGCGCACGACATCAGCGCGGCGGCGTGTCCCGGCGGGACGGGAAGGGAGTACCGGGCTGGCCGAGGGTGGAGCGGGCGCGCAACCCGACCGGGTCGGGAGCGGCGGTGGGCGTCGAGGGTGCCGGTTCCGCGAGTCGCCGCCCGTCGAGGTACGCGGCGGCGGCCCTGTCGTCGTCGGTCGGGGCCGCGAGCAGCGCGTAGAGCAGACCGACCACCCCGAAGAGCACCGCCAGCACGATCGGCACCAGCAGGGTGCTCACCCCGGCACCGGTCACCTCACCGGCCCGCTCGTGGCGGTGCACCGACAGGGCGCTCATGCCGGTGAAGTGCATCCCGTTGACGGCGATCCCCATGACCAGCGCGGAGGCGAAGATCGCCAACCCCCGCCGGACAGTCATCGCGAGCCACAGCGCGACGGTGGACGCCACCACGGCGATGACCACCGAGAGCACAACCCGGAGGGTGTCGTAGCTGAGGCTGCCGTTGAGGCGCATGGCGGCCATGCCGGTGTAGTGCATGGAGGCCACGCCGGCGCCGGTGAAGATGCCGCCGGCGATCAGGCGTACCGGATTCAGGCGGCCGGTGCCCACGATGGCCAGGCCGATACCGACCGCCACCACGGCGATGGCCGTGCTGGCCGCGGTCAGCGGCACGTCGTAGCGGATCCGGGTGTCCTCGACGGCGAAGCCGAGCATGGCCATGAAGTGCATCGCCCAGATGGCGGTGCCGCCCAACGCCCAGGCCGACAGCAGACCCCACCACGCCCGCTGGCCGCTCGTGCGGGCGGTGCGGATGCGCCCGGCGCAGACCAGACCGAGGATCGAGCCGAGCACTGACAGCGCGTAGCTCAGCCCGGGCGTGATCCATCCGTACTCAAAGTGATTGATCTCCGCCACGGCGGCTTTCTCCCCATTCGTTACCGACGCGTCAACAAGACGCCTCGGCAATGATCAGGGGTCCTGTGATCAGGCGCAACAGTGCCCCCGGGGCTATCCGAGGGGTGCCGTTGCGGTGACCGTCCGCTGCGTCGATTCACCGACGATAATGACTGAGCGTGATCATCAGGCTGACGTGTGGTACGCGAGAACGCCTCGATTGACGGCCGCTATAGCCTGTCGAGCCGTCGACCGCAGCTCCGTTGTGGCACCGCCAGAGTCGGCAATCTGACCGAGCAGGTCGACGACCTGTCGGGCCCACCGGACGAAGTCACCGGCGGGCATCTCACCATCGATCTCGTGACCGCTGCCGAGCACCTTGGCCAGCGCCTCGCCCCGCGCCCACCGGTATACGGGCCAGGCGAAACCGAGATCCGGCTCCCGGGTGGCCGTCAGCCCCCGCGCCGCCTCGTCGGCCTCGATCTCCCCCCACAGCTTCAGCGTCTCGTCCACCGCGTCGGCCACCGGCCCGCGCGGCAGCGACGCCCGCTCGTCGACATCGCGGCGCGCCTCGAACACCACCACGGACACGGCGGCGGCCAGCTCGGCCGGGGACAACCCGTTCCACACCCCCCGGCGCAGGCACTCGGCGACCAGCAGGTCCGCCTCGGTCCAGATCCGGCCCAGCATCCGACCGGCGTCGGTGACCGCACCGTCGCGGGCGAGGTAGCCACGCTCGGTCAGCAGCGCCACGATCCGGTCGAACGTTCGAGCGAGGGACCCCGTACGACCACTGACGCGCTCGCGCAGCTCCTCGGTGTCGCGCTCCAGCCGTCGGCGCCGCTCCGCCCAGCGGGCGTGCTCCTCCCGCTCGGGGCAGGCGTGGCAGGGGTGGTGACGCAGCTCGGTGCGGAGCTGGGTGATCTGGTGGTCCTCGCCGGTCACCTGCCGGGAACGGCCGCCGCGTCGGCCGCCGTGCCGATCCAGGCCGGTGCCGCTGACCTCGGCGGCGAGATCCCGCCGGGCGCCCGGGGACCGGTGGTTGAAGTGCTTGGGCACCCGGATCCGGGCCAACACCTCGGCCGGAGTGGTGAAGTCGCCGGGGCTGACCCGCCCGGCCCAACGGTCCTGGGTGAGCACCAGCGGCCGGGGCTCACCGAACCCACCGGTCGCCGGGTCCAGCACCACTGCCAGCCCGGCCCGACGGCCCGACGGCACCCGGATCACGTCGCCGACCCGCAGCCGCTCCAACGAGGCCACCGCGGCGGCCTTGCGCTGGGTCTGCCCCTGCCGGGCGATCGCCTTCTCCCGGTCGGCGATCGCCACCCGCAGCGCGAAGTACTCGTCGAAGTCGCCGTGGTGGCAGGCGGCCTCCGCGCCGTACGCCTCGATGGTCTCGGTGTTGCGCTGCACCTGCCGGGCCAGGCCGACCACCGACCGGTCCGCCTGGAACTGGGCGAACGAGGACTCCAGCAGGGCCCGGGCCGGCTCCGCGCCGACAGTGCCGACCAGGTTCACCGCCATGTTGTACGACGGCCGGAAGCTGGAGCGCAGCGGATAGGTGCGGGTGGACGCGAGCCCGGCCACGTGCCGTGGGTCGGTCTCCGGGGACCACACCACGACGGCGTGCCCCTCCACGTCGATGCCCCGGCGGCCGGCGCGCCCGGTGAGCTGGGTGTACTCCCCCGGGGTCAGGTCGACGTGCGCCTCGCCGTTGTACTTGACCAGCCGTTCCAGCACCACGCAGCGGGCCGGCATGTTGATGCCCAACGCCAGCGTCTCGGTGGCGAAGACCGCCTTGACCAGGCCGCGGACGAACAGCTCCTCGACGATCTCCTTGAACACCGGCAGCATGCCGGCGTGGTGGGCGGCCAGGCCGCGCTCCAGGCCGTCCAGCCACTCCCAGTAGCCCAGGACCGACAGGTCCTCGCCGGGAATGGCCGTGACCCGCGACTCGACGACCCGGCGGATCTCGGCCCGCTCCTCCGCCGAGGTGAGCCGCAGCCCGGCGGCGAGACACTGCTGCACCGCGGCGGCGCAACCGGCCCGGCTGAAGATGAACAGGATCGCCGGTAGCAGACCCTCCCGGTCCAGTCGGTCGACGATGTCCGGGCGCAACGGGCCGCGCCAGCGCGGGCCACGCCGACCGGCACCGGGCCCGGCGCTGCGCCCCTCGCCCAACTCCAGCCGCCGCACTGTCTCCCGGGTGTAGCGCAGCAGCTCCGGGTGCACGTCGTGCTTGCGGGCGGCGTCGGCGTCGTGGAACAGGTCGAACATCCGCTTGCCGACCAGCATGTGCTGCCACAACGGCACCGGCCGGTGCTCGCTGACCACCACGGCGGTTTCGCCGCGCACGGTGACCAGCCAGTCGGCGAACTCCTCGGCGTTGGAGACGGTCGCCGACAACGAGACCAGGGTGACGGAGGCGGGCAGGTGAATGATCACCTCTTCCCAGACCCCACCGCGGAACCGGTCGGCCAGGTAGTGCACCTCGTCCATCACCACGTACGCGAGGCCCTGGAGGGTGCTGGAGCCCGCGTACAGCATGTTGCGCAGCACCTCGGTGGTCATCACCACCACCGGCGCGTCGCCGTTGATCGCGTTGTCGCCGGTCAGCAGACCGACCTGCTCGGCGCCGTACCGGGCAACCAGGTCGTGGTACTTCTGGTTGGACAACGCCTTGATCGGCGTGGTGTAGAAGCACTTGCGCCGGGCCGGTGGGGTCGTCGCGTCGGCGGCGGGCACCGGGTCGTCGGGCCGCCCACGCAACGCCAGGTGGACGGCGAACTCCCCGACCACCGTCTTACCGGCGCCGGTGGGAGCGCAGACCAGCACACCGCTGCCCCGCTCCAGCGACTGACACGCCTCCCGCTGGAAGTCGTCGAGGTCGAACCCCAACTCGAGGGCGAACTCGTCCAGCGCCGGAAACTGTGCGGCTTGTGCGGCCTTGCGGCGCGCCGCTGCGTACCGCTCGGCGGGGCTCGACATGCCACCAAGATTAGTGCGTGCCGAGTCATGTCACCCCACAAGGCCGTCCGGAGGCACGGTCGGGGGCGGTCGGTAGGGTGCACGGCGTGCCGGACCATGCCGAACCGCCCCAGACCAGTCCGCCGGGCACCGCCGAGGCGCCCGCCGCCCGCCGGGCGTCGCGACGCCCTGTCAAGGCGGTGCTCTTCGACTTCCACGGCACCCTGGCCCAGGTGGAGGATCCCCAGCGGTGGGTGTTGGAGGCCGCGGCGGCGTGCGGCGTCACCCTGGACCGGGTCCGCGCCACCTCGCTGGCCGACCGGCTGCTGACCGCCGGGCGCGCCGGCGGGCCACTGCCGGCACGGGTGCCGCCCCGACTCGCCGAACTGTGGGCCGACCGGGACCTCTACCAACACGCCCACCGGGGCGCGTACACCGGGCTGGCCGAGACCGTCGACGCCGGTATCGACGGCTTCGCCGACGCGCTCTACGAGCGGCTGCTGACCACGGAGGGCTGGCTGCCGTACGCCGACACCGCCCCCACGCTGACCGCGCTGCGCGACGCCGGGGTGCCGGTGGCGGTGGTCAGCAACATCGGCTTCGACCTGCGGCCACACTTCGACGCCTGGGGGCTGACCGACCTGGTCGGCGCGTTCGCGCTCTCCTACGAGGTGGGGCGCTGCAAACCCGACCCGGCGATCTTCTGGCGTGCCTGCGGCATGCTGGGCGTCGACCCGGAGCAGACCCTGATGGTCGGTGACACCCCGGCCGACGCGGGTGCGGTGGCCGCCGGCTGCTCGGTGCTGGTGCTCCCGGCAGCCGAGCCGGGCCGGGAGAACGGGTTGGGCGCGGTGCTCGACCTCGCCCTACCCGGCTGACCGGCACTGGCCCGACCCGTGGCCACCGGTGGTCACGCCGGTGGACACCGCCGCAGGTTGGCCAGGGCGGACGGCCTACCGTCGTGCCCGTGACCGAGATCCTGCTGCCCACGACGGCACCGGCCGAGACGCCACCAGCCCGGCGCGCTGGCGTCGCCGCCGTGGGGCTGGTGCTCGGCGGGGCCCTGTCGGTGCAGTTCGGCTCCGCCGTGGCCGCGTTGCTCTTCCCGCGTACCGGGGTGGCCGGCGCGGTGACCCTGCGGCTCACCATCTCGGCGGTGCTGCTGCTCGTCGTGTGCCGGCCCCGACTGCGCGGACACGACCGGTCGGCCTGGCTCGCCGCCGGCGCGTTCGGGCTGGCGCTGGCCGGCATGAACTCGCTGTTCTACCAGGCCATCGAACGCATCCCGCTGGGCCCGGCGGTGACGCTCGAGGTGCTCGGCCCGTTGGCGCTGTCGGTGTTCTCCGCCCGTCGACTGGCCAGCTGGGGCTGGGCGGGTCTCGCACTGGCCGGGGTGGCACTGCTCGGGCAGGGCGGCTTCGACCGGCTGAACCCGGTCGGGGTGGCCTTCGCGTTCGGCGCGGGCGCCATGTGGGCCGCGTACATCGTGCTGAGCGCCCGGGTCGGCGGTCGCTTTCCCGGCGCGGACGGGCTGGCCCTGGCGCTGACCCTCGCCGCGCTGGTCACCCTGCCGCTGGGCATCATCGACGGCGGCGCGGTGCTGCTCGACCCGCCGGTGCTGGCGCTCGGCGCCGCCCTCGCGGTGCTCGCCTCCGGGCTGCCCTACACCCTGGAGCTGCTGGCGCTGCGGCGGATGCCCACCGCCACCTTCGCGGTGCTGATGAGCCTCGGCCCGGCCGTCGCCACGCTCGCCGGGTGGCTGGTGCTGCGGCAGGCCCTGACCCTGCTGGAATGCGCCGCCATCGTGCTGGTCATCGCCGCCAGCATCGGTGCGGTACGGGTCAACGCAGCAGCCGCAGGGCGCCCGGAACCGCGCTGATCGTCACCGGCAGCCGCAGGGAGCGTTCCCCGTCGGCGTACGAGGTGATGCCCTCGGCGGCCAACTCCACAGTGCGGGCCCGGAAACTGCGCACCAGCGGGTGGCTGACGTGGGTGCCCTGGTAGATGCGCGGCTTCACCCGGACCAGGGTCCGCCGGTTGACCCGACCCGCCACCACCACGTCGAGCAGTCCGTCGGTCGGGTCCGCGTCGGGGCAGATCCGCATCCCACCGCCGTACGTGGGGCAGTTGCCCACCGCCACGAGCACCGCGTCCAGGTCGTGCGGCACCCCGTCGAGGCGCAGCGTGTAGCGGCGTGGGCGCAGCCGTGCCAGCTCGACCAGGATCGCCAGGTCGTATCGGCGCGGGCCGCGGGGCCAGCGCATCCGGTTGGCCCGCTCGTTGACGATCGCGTCGAACCCGGCCGCGAGGACCGCCCCGTACCAGCGCTCGGTGCCGTCGACCCCGACCATCCGGGCCAGGTCGACCGGTTGGCTGCGGCCGTCGCGCACCGCCTCGGCGATCACCGCCGCCGCCGCAAGGGGGTCGGCCGGGAAGCCGGTGTCCAGGGCGAAGTCGTTGCCGGTGCCGGCCGGGATCGGGCCGAACGGCACGGCGGTCCCGGCGACCGCCTGCAACGCCCGGTGCACGGTGCCGTCCCCACCGACCGCCACCAACGCGCCAGCGCCCTCGGCGACGGCGGTTCGGCACGCCGCCTCCGCCTCGGCGGGGCTGGACGCCGGCAGCAACCGGATCGGCCGCCCCGCGGCGGCCAAGCCGTCCAGCAGCCGGGGCAGCAACGTCCTGTGCCGTCCACGACCGGCGGTCGGGTTGGCGAGCACGGCGACCGGGCCGGGCAGGTGATCGTCTGCGGTCACGGGCAGCACCGTACCGGTCGGACACCCGCCGTTCACCAGGGGCAGGTGCCGTCACCGTCAGTCCCGCCGCCGACGCGCGAGGTGACGCGACGACGCCGCCCCCGGTGAACGGGGACGGCGTCGGTGGACCGGTCGGCGCGGGGCCGTCAGGTCATGTCGTCGTAGCGACGCTCGATCGGCGCCGGTGGGGCGACCGGTTCGGGTACGCCGATCGGCGCGGTCGAGTCGACCCGCTGCCCGGCCACGACCGGGTCCGCGTCGAACTCCAGCGGCGACACCTCGTCGTCGTCGATGCCGGCGTAGATCTCCTTGCCCCGCCCACGCCGCTTGTCGTTGAGGAAGGCGATGCCCACCGCGCCGAAGTAGAGCGCGGAGAGGCAGATCGCCAGGGCCGTCATCCCGAACGGGTCCGGTGTCGGGGTGACCACCGCGGAGAACGCGAAGAACACGAAGATCGCCACGCGCCACCAGCTGAGCAACCGCTTGGCGCTGGCGATGCCCACGAAGTTGAGCATCAGTACGACGAGCGGGAACTCGAAGGCCACACCGAACAACAGGATCAGGTTGGTGACGAAGGAGATGTACTTGGTGATCTCCAGAGTCGTGCTGATCTCGCTGTCCGAGATGCTGAGCAGGAACTCCAGGCCCTTGGCCGTGACGAAGTACGCCAGCACCGCACCGGCCGCGAACAGCGGCGCGGCGAGGGCGGTGAAGAAGTACGCGTAGCGCCGCTCGTGCCGGTGCAGGCCGGGCGCGATGAACGCCCAGAGCTGGTAGAGCCAGATCGGCGCGGCCACGATCAACCCGACCCAGAGCGCGACCTTCAGGTTGAGCAGGAACAGGTCGGCCGGGCCGAGCTGCACGAACTCACACTTGCCGTCGACGTATCTGGCCTGCGGCAGGTCACAGTAGGGCTGCTGGAGCAGGTGCAGCACCGGCTTGGCCAACCAGAAACCGAAGCCGAAGCCGATCAGGATCGCCACGGACGCGCGGAAGAGACGATTGCGCAGCTCGCGGACGTGCTCGATGAGCGTCATCGAGCCGTCGGCGGCCCGCTCGAACGTGCTCGGGCCGCGTTTACGCAGTGCGAAGGCCACGGTAGTGGGGCCCTTCGGTCAGTTGTCGCGGACGCGGTGCACCGGGTCGACGACCGGCTGCTGCGGCGGCGCCTGCTGGTACGGGGCCTGCTGCGGCTGGCCAGCGTACGGCGCCTGCTGCCCGGCGTGCGGCGGCAGCGGCTGGTAGCCGGCCTGCGCGTCGGCCTTCTCGGCGAGGTCGCGGTCGTCTTCCTGCAGGCTCTTGGTCTCGGCCTTGATGATCCGCAGCGACCGACCCAGCGAACGGGCCGCGTCGGGGAGCCGCTTCGCCCCGAAGAGCAGGATCAGCACAACCACGAGAACAGCGATGTGCCACGGCTTGAGGGCACCCATGAGAAGCTCCAGTCGCTCTGTGTCCGGGGGGTGGTACGCAGCCCATCGTACGTGCGGATCGGCTGCCCGCCACCCACTGGGTGGTGGTGGTCTGGGCGGGAGGGTGAAGTCTTGACCAACCCGCGATGATCCGTCAACCACCGCCGGGTGCGTACCCGATCAGCCGCGCTTGGCCTTGATCACCGCGAGTCGCTGGGAGGTGGTGTCGAGCCGACGTTGGACTTCCTCGGCACGCCGTTGCAGCGCCTCGGCGGTTTCCCGCAGCGCCTCGGCCTCGGCGGCCCGCCGCTGCAACGCCACGGCGGCGCGGCGCAGTCGGGGCAGTCGGGCCAGCACCGGGCGCACGGCCAACGCGAGCGCCACGAGGGGTAGCAGCACCACCGCGAGCACGATCCAGATCAGCACGGCGGTCAGCCTACTGGGTGCGGCCGGCCACCGCCGGGTCACCCGACGGCGCACGCTCCGGGTCGACCTCAGGCGGCCGGGGCACGGCCGCGGGCGTGGGCACGGCGTACGCCTCCAGCGCGGCGGCCGCCGTCGCCCGCACCTGCTCGGCCAACTCGACCGGGGCGACCACCGTCACCTCCGGGCCGAGGCCCAGCACGAACCGGCGGGCCCACCCCAGGTCGGTGACCCGCAGGGAGACGAGCCACTGGTCGCCGTCGCCGGCCTCCACCCGCTCGCACGGGTAGTACTCGGTGATCCACCGCTCGCCCCGGCCGATGCGCAGGGTGATCAGCGGCAGGTCGGCCGAGGGGCGGAAGATGCCCTCGGTGAGGTCGTGCGGGACGGCCTGCGGCGGCACCGTGGCCGGCTCGTCCAACTCGGTGACCGCGTCGATCCGGTCGGCGCGGAACAGCCGGACGGCCTCCGCGCGCCGACACCACGCCTCCACGTACGCCCGGCCGCCGACCATCAGCATCCGCAGCGGGTCGATGACGCGCTCGGTGGTCTCGTCCCGAGCGGCCGTGTAGTAGGTGATCCGCAGGGCCTTGCCGCCCTCCACGGCGGCGCGCAGCGCCTCGACCCGCGGGGTGTCCCCGGGCAACCGGACCGCCACCGGCGCGCCCACCAGGTCGCCCGCGTCCTCGATCTTGGCGAGGGCCCGTTCGACGGCCTCCCGGTTGGCCACCCCGGGGGTCTCGGCCAACATCCGCAGCGCCACCACCAGTGCCAGGGCCTCGTCGGGGGTCAGTCGCAACGGCCGGTCGATGCCGGCGTCGTAGGTGATGGTCACCCGGTCACCGTCGAACGCCATGTCGATCAGGTCACCGGGGCCGTACCCGGGGAGCCCGCACACCCAGAGCAGCTCCAGGTCCTCCCGGATCTGGCGCTCGGTGACACCCAGGTCACCGGCCGCCTCGGCGATCTCGATGCCGGGCCGGGCCAGCAGGTAGGGCACCAGGTTGAGCAGTCGGGCCAGCCGGTCGGCGGACGCGCGGGAACCGCTGCGGGCGGCCGGACGGGTCACCGGGCACCCCCGCTGACGGCCAGCTCGTCGTGGCGCACGGCGATCTCCTTGAGTCGTTGGATGACCGCCTCGCGGACCTCCGGTGGGTCGAGAACCCGCACGTCCGGGCCGTAGCCGACGAGATGACCGGCCAGCCCGTCCGGGTCGGCGTACGGCAGGACCAGCCGGTCGCCGTCCGGCCCGGCGGTCACCTCCACCGCCCAGCGGCGCAGCCCGGCGGCCCGCCCCGGCGCGGCCAGCACGGTGGCCCGACCGGTGCGCTCCACCGGACCCGACCAGCGGGCCACGTGGCTGATCAGGTCGACGTTGGCCGGCGGCTCGTACGCGCCGGGGGCGCCGGTCACCCGGACCGCGCCGACGACCCGGGACAGCCGGAAGCAGCGGGTCGCCTCCCGGTCCTGGTCGTGGCCGACCACGTACCACCGGCCGCGCCAGCAGACCACGCCCCACGGTTGCAGCCGCCGCCGGCTGGGCGCGTCGCGGTCGGGCACCCGGTAGTCGAACCCCACCTCGCGGCGGTCCCGGGCGGCGGCGGTCAGCGGCGCGAACGCCGGGTCGACAGTGACCATGGGCTCCAGGCCGAGGGTCGCCTGCGGGTCCACGTCCACCCCGGCGGCACGCAGCTTGGCCAGCCCCGACGACGCGGCGGCGGCCAAGCCGGCGTGCTGCCACAGCCGGGCGGCGATGCCGACCGCGGCGGCCTCGTCCGGTTCGAGGAGGATGTCGGGCAGCGCGTATTCGCGGTGGGCGATCCGGTAGCCGGGCTCGGCGTCGAAGGCGCTCGCCGTGCCGGTCTCCAGTGGCACACCCAGCTCACGCAGCTCGGCCTTGTCCCGTTCGAACTTGCGTTGGAACGCCTCGTGGTCGCGCGCGTCGTCCGGATCGTGCTCGTAACCGGGCACGGTCGCGGCGATCTGCGCGGCGGTCAGGAACCGTCGCGTGGACAGCAGGCAGATCACCAGGTTGACCAGGCGTTCGGTGCGGGTCCGCGACACGCGGTAGACGCTAGCAGCCGACCCGCCCACACCGTGCACCCACGCGGGCGTGCCGCACACTTGTTCGGATCGGGCCTCCCCCGGCGCGTCGCCGTCGGCGGTCATAGGGTGATCCTCATGTCGCAAGCGGACGCCAGGCCCGAGAGCGAGAGCGTCGGCACCGTCGTCGTCGCCGGCGCCGCCAACCTCGCCATCGCGGTCGCCAAGCTGATCGCCGGGCTGATCTCCGGATCAGCCGCGATGCTCTCCGAGGCGGCGCACTCGGTCGCCGACACCACCACCGAGGTGCTGCTCTTCCAGGCGCTGCGCCGCGGTGCCCGCCCGGCCGACCAGCGACGCCCCTTCGGATACGGCAAGGAAAGCTACGTCTGGGCGTTCTTCGCGGCCATGTTCACGTTCGTCGCCGGCGCCGGTTTCGCCGTCACCCACGGCGTCACCACGATCCTGGTGCACGAGCACAGCGGCGACTACCTCATCTCGTACATCGTGCTCGGGGTGTCGTTCGTCATCGAGTCGATCTCACTGGCCCGGGCGGTGCGGCAGGTCCGCCGCGAGTCGCGACGCTGGGAGACCACGCCTCGGCGGTTCCTGCGGCTGACCGCCGACACCACAGTCAAGGCCGTCTTCCTGGAGGACAGCGCGGCCCTGATCGGTCTGGTGCTGGCCGGGCTCGGCGTCGGCCTGTCGCACGCCACCGGCGACGAGGTGTGGGACGGCGTCGCGTCGATCCTGATCGGGCTCCTGCTGCTGACGGTCGCCGGGGTTCTCGCCGCCAACAACCTGTCGCTGCTGGTCGGCCGGGCCGTCCCGGAGCGGCTGCGCCACGAGATCGAGCAGGATCTGGCCGGACTGCCCGAGGTGGAGCGCATCGACACCCTGTTGACCATGCAGCTCGGCCCGCAGGACATCCTGGTCGCCGCGAAGGTCGACTTCCGCGACGAGGCCACCGGCGCGCAGATCGAGGCCACCGCCGACGAGGCCGAGCGGCGGCTCACGAACCGGTACCCGGAGATCAGGTTCGTCTTCCTCGACCCGACCCGTTCGATGCCGGGCGCCACCGGCACCGCCCGGCACACCCAGGCCGGGCCGACCCCGGACGCCGGCGGCCCCGAACCCACCTGACCCACACCCGGGCGCGGGCCGCCGGGCCCGCGCGGCTAGCGTGCCCGTCATGGTGCGATGGCGTACGGGGACGGTGGCGACGCTGCGACGGCAGTGGACCGGGGCGGTGGAGCTGGACGTCGACCTGCCCGACGGCACCCGGATGCGGGCGCTGGCCTACCCGGACCTGGTCGGCACGCCCGAGCCCGGCGACCGGGTCCTGCTCAACGCCGGCGCGCTGCTGATGGGGTTGGGCACCGGCGGGTACGCCCTGGTGGTCGCCCTGCCGGACCGGCTACCGCCGGACCCGCCGGACGTCGCCGACACCCGCGACGCCGGGCACCTGGTCAAGGCCCGCTACACGCCGTTGCAGCCGATCCTCCTCGGCGTCGACGAGGAGGCCTCTCCGCACCGCGACGTGCTGGCCGACGCGGACGACCTCGGCGGCCTGCCGGTGGTCACCGCCGACCTGCACTCGGCGCTCCCGGCGATCCTGGCCGGCATCCGGGCCGACGCCCCGCAGGCGCGGGTGGCGTACCTGCTCACCGACGGCGGGGCGCTGCCCGCCTGGTTCTCCCGCACCCTCGCCGGGCTGCGGGCCGAGCTGGCCGGCACGATCACCGTCGGGCAGGCGTTCGGTGGCGACCTGGAGGCCACCACCCTGCACGGCGGTCTGCTCGCCGCCCGGTACGTGCTGAACGCGGACGTGGCGATCGTGGCCCAGGGACCGGGCAACCTGGGCACCGGAACCCGGTGGGGCTTCTCCGGCGTCGCCGTCGGCGAGGCGGTCAACGCGATCGCCACGCTGGGCGGAAAGCCGGTCGGCTCGTTGCGCATCTCCGACGCCGACCCCCGCCCCCGACACCGGGGCGTGTCACACCACAGCCTCACCGCGTACGGTCGGGTGGCGCTCGCCCCGGCGGAGCTGGTGGTGCCCGAGGACCTGGCGCCGTCCCTCGCGACCGAGGTGCACGCGGCCCTGGCGCCCCTGGCGGCCCGGCACCGGATCGTCCGGGTGCTCACCGACGGTCTGGACGCCGCGCTGCGGGCCAGCGCCGTGCCGCTGTCCACCATGGGCCGTGGTCTCGACGCCGACCACGCGTACTTCCTGGCGGCAGCCGCCGCCGGCCGGCACGCGGTAACCCTGGCCGCCTAGTCCGGCAACCGCAGCTACTGCTGTGTCGCGTCCGGCGACAGCTCGACCGTCCGCTCCGCGAGGGTCCAGCCGTTCTTGCGCTCTCACCCTGCCATGGCCCCGGCCGGCGAGCAGCGCCGATGCCTCAGCGACGATCGTCGGGGCCATTCCCGTCGCGTGTCCCCTCTGTGCCGTACACCACCTTGCCGCCGCCGACCCGGTCGCCGACGATCGGGCCGCCGACGATCGGGCCGACGATCGTCGATCGATCGGACCGGACCTGGACGGTCCCGGGCAGTGGCGATGGATGCGCTTCACCGGGCACCCAGATCCACGCCTGCTGGTGCAATTCCTTGCCGGTCACGTCGACCGCTCTAAACGCAGACGGGTCGAGCCCGCCGCGATAATCCTGTCCAACGACGTCTCGGTAGAACATGTCCGAGGCGATGATCGCCAGCGCCGCCCCCCGCACCGCCGTCATGGCAGACCTCAACGACTCGCTGTCGACCAGCCGCATCGCGGTAACGACGGCCGACCCGCCCCAACCGGTCTCGTGCCGGATGAGATGACCCATGTGCAGTGCGACACGTACGCGCAACCGGTCGTCGTCGCGCCTGGATCGTCCTGCCCCTGCCAATTGGTGGGCCAGGTGGGCGACGAAGTGGCTGACCCGCCCAGCGCGGTCGGGAGGTGATACGAAGAGGACGACACCGTCACCACTGTCGTGCCAGTCCACGTCGTTCATGTCGGCGTAGTCGAGCGCGGAGCTCATCGCTGACGACAGGAATCTCCACTGCGTTTCCCACCGCGCGAGTTCGGGTGCGCCGTTCCGAGCGAGGG
Source organism: Micromonospora saelicesensis (assembly GCF_900091575.1). GTDB lineage: Bacteria > Actinomycetota > Actinomycetes > Mycobacteriales > Micromonosporaceae > Micromonospora > Micromonospora saelicesensis. The sequence continues at coordinate 231,817 of NZ_FMCR01000009.1, read as the reverse complement.
CCACCACGACAATGAAACCGAAGTTTGGATCGGGCTTCGGACGGAACATCCTCCGGTGGATCCGCGCCTCGGCCCGGGCAACGTAGTGGTCGACCTCGTCAAGGGTCCGGTCGGGGAACGAGTCACGCACCAGCCTCCTCGCGAGCGTGCGGAAGCTGCCGCGGACGCCGGTCGGCTCAGCGGTCATGATCCTGCTCCATCCGCCCGGCGGAGGTACCTCGCTTGCAGATCGGGCACCACGGCCAAATCTGGTCGTCGACCAGGAAATCAACGGCCGCCTCGACCGCCTGCTTGACCGCCCTCCAGCCATCGGCGCGAGGACTCACGGCGTCCGTATCCAGCACCAACACGACGATGGCTTCCCAGTCCCGCTCGGCGACGTTCCAGTGTCCGTCGTGCAGCCTCACGAAGTCCGGGGTGAATCGGGCCGGAACCTCGAATCCGCTGTGCAGGTACACCAGATCCTTGAGATGCGGGATTACGGTGCGCCTTCCTTCGCGGGATCCTGGAACTCGGGCCGTCTCCTGCTCGGTCATGAATCGCCGGCCTTGGCGAGCACTTCGCCGATCGGCCGCTGCCGCCGGCCAGCGATCGCGAAGCTGATTACCACGCCCGCGACGGCGCCGAAGACTGCCGGAGCGGCCAGCCAACCCGCCAGCGAGACGGGCCATGCCAACGCCGGCACCGAGACGGAGGGATCGCCGGGCGAGGTGATGCCGATGGCCACGTCATAGGTCGTTCGCCACCCGATCACCACACCGCTGGTCAGGTACAGCGCGGCGAAAATCGCGGACAATATCGTTCCACGCACCAGCAGCCAGTGACGGAGGCCGGTGTAGGCGCCCCACGCGCGAACCCAGCGACGCAGACGGTCGCGCACCCGGTCGGGTGGTGGAGGCAGCAGCGGCACCCTGGCGTTGACGGCCGGAGACGGTGGCATGCTCACACGGTAACCATCAGTCGTCCGCGCCGCACCCACCGTTGAGACGACAGGGTGGACCGTCCATCGGCGCGGTCGAGAGCTCGACGGCGTCACCGCCGACGGTCGGGGCGGCCCGGGTCGGAAGGCTGCGGGCGGGCCAACCCCGCAGGCTGCGCGTGCGGGTCAGGCCAGGAAGATCAGGGCCAGCCAGCCGCCCACGATGAGCACCAAGGCCAGGGCCAGCACCCAGGTCGGAACCGTGTATTCACCGCGCCGGTTACGGTCGATCTCGGCGCGGATCTTCTCCCGCCGACGTTCGATCCAGTTCTGCCGCTCGGTGCCGCGCTCGGGGCGGTCGGAAGGTCCAGAAGTCGTCATGGCGCGCTCAGCTTAACCGCTCAGCGCGCCGGGCTGAGCGGCCCCGTCGGCGCAGCGCACCGACGGGGCCGACAACCGGTCACATGCTGGCGATCAGCCGCTCCACCCGCTCGTCGTACGCCCGGAACGGGTCCTTGCAGAGCACGGTGCGCTGCGCCTGGTCGTTGAGCTTCAGGTGCACCCAGTCGACGGTGAAGTCCCGGCGCTTCTCCTGGGCGTGCCGGATGAACTCGCCCCGCAGCCGGGCCCGGGTGGTCTGCGGCGGGGTCTCCTTGGCCTCGAAGATCTCCGGGTCGGTGGCCACCCGGTCGACCTCGCCGCGGCGTTCCAGGAGCCCGTAGAGGCCCCGGCCACGGCGCACGTCGTGGTAGGCCAGATCCATCTGCGCCACCCGGGGGTGCGACAGCGGCAGGTCGTGCTTGCGCTGGTAGCGCTCGATCAGCCGCAGCTTGCTGACCCAGTCGATCTCCCGGGAGACCGGCTCCAGGTCGCCGGTCTCCACCGCGTTGAGCACCCGGCCCCACAGCTCGACGACCCGCTTGGCGGCCTGGTCGCCGCCGCGTCGCTCGACGAACTCGGTGGCCTTGGCGAGGTATTCCTGCTGGATGTCCAGGGCGCTGACCTCCTTGCCGTTGGCCAACCGCACCTTGCGCCGGCCGGTGATGTCGTGCGACACCTCCCGGATGGCCCGGATCGGGTTCTCCAGGGACAGGTCGCGCATCACCACCCCGGCCTCGATCATCCGCAGCACGATGTCGGCGGTGCCGACCTTGAGCAGCGTGGTGACCTCGTTCATGTTGGAGTCGCCGACGATCACGTGCAGCCGCCGGTAGCGCTCGGCGTCAGCGTGCGGCTCGTCGCGGGTGTTGATGATCGGACGGCTGCGGGTGGTCGCCGAGGAGACGCCCTCCCAGATGTGCTCGGCCCGCTGCGAGAGGCAGTAGACCGCGCCGCGTGGGGTTTGCAGAACCTTGCCGGCCCCGCAGATCAACTGCCGGGTGACCAGGAACGGAATGAGCACGTCGGCGAGCCGGCCGAACTCGCCGTGCCGGGAGACCAGGTAGTTCTCGTGGCAGCCGTACGAGTTGCCGGCCGAATCGGTGTTGTTCTTGAACAGGTAGATCTCACCCGCGATGCCCTCGTCGTGCAGCCGCTTCTCCGCGTCGACGAGCAAGCCCTCCAGGATCCGCTCGCCGGCCCGGTCGTGGGCGACGAGATCGGTCACCGAGTCGCACTCCGGTGTCGCGTACTCCGGATGCGACCCGACGTCCAGGTAGAGCCGGGCCCCATTGCGCAGGAAGACATTGCTCGACCGACCCCAGGACACCACGCGACGGAACAGATACCGCGCGACCTCGTCCGGGGACAGCCGCCGCTGCCCGCGATAGGTGCAGGTGACGCCGTACTCGGTCTCGAGGCCGAAGATTCGCCGCTCCATGGTGTGACATTAGCCGCCCGGAGGCCCGGTTCGTCACTGTCAGACCACAGGTCGTGCCCCGAGCGCGGTCACATACCGGTTGAGTGCGACATTCCGTCCGGACCGAGGCTCGCCACGAACCGCCGGCAGCTGTCGTACTCCGGAAGCAGTCCGCGCTCGCGGGCCTGCGCCAGAGTCGGCGCCGCGTCGTCGCGCGCGGACAGCAGTGGAACGTCGGCGGGCCACTCGATGCCCAACTCCTCGTCCAGCGGGTGCACCGCGTGCTCGCCGGTCGGGTTGTAGGTGGCCGAGCAGAGATAGCTCAAGGTCGCGTCGTCGGTCAACGCGCAGAACCCGTGCCCCAGCCCCTCGCTGAGGTAGACCGCCCGACGGTCGGTGTCGTCCAGCCGGACGCCCTCCCAACGACCGAAGGTCGGCGAGCCCACCCGCAGGTCCACGATCACGTCGAGGACCGCGCCCCGCACACAGGTGACGTACTTGGCCTGCCCGGGCGGGACGTCGGCGAAGTGGACGCCGCGCACCACGCCACGCGCGGAGACCGACAGGTTGGCCTGGGCCAGCCGCAGCGGATGCCCCACCACCTCGGCGAGCTTGTCGAAGCGGTACCACTCCATGAACATGCCGCGCGGGTCACCGTGCTGCTGGGGGATGATCTCCCAGGCGCCCTCGATGCTCAGCTCCCGGATCTTCACCAGGAACCCCCGTCGTCGCCGGCCTTGTCGCTGAGCAGACCGAGCAGGTAGTCGCCGTAACCGCTCTTGGTCAGCGGCTCGGCGAGCGCACGCAGCTGCGCGTCGTCGATCAGGCCAGCCCGCCAGGCGACCTCCTCGACGCAACCGATCTTGAGACCCTGCCGCTCCTCGACCACCCGGACGAACTCGGCGGCCTGCATCATCGAGGTGAACGTGCCGGTGTCCAGCCAGGCGGTGCCGCGATCCAGCACCGTCACCGCCAGCTCACCGGTCTCCCGGTACACCTCGTTGACCGCCGTGATCTCCAGCTCGCCCCGGGCGCTCGGGGTGAGCTTGCGGGCGATGTCCACCACCCGGTTGTCGTAGAAGTAGAGGCCCGGCACCGCGTAGCGGGACTTCGGGCGGGCCGGCTTCTCCTCGATCGAGAGCACCCGACCATCCGCGTCGAAGTCGACCACGCCGTACTCCTGCGGGTTGGCCACCTGATAGGCGAAGACCCGCCCGCCGACCGGGTCACCGTGGTCGGCGAGCTGCCGGCCCAGACCCACGCCGTGGAAGATGTTGTCGCCGAGGACCAGCGCCACCGACTCGGTGCCGATGAAGTCCGCACCGAGGATGAACGCCTGCGCGATGCCCTCCGGGCGCTCCTGGCTGACGTACTCCAACCGCAGCCCGAACTGGCTGCCGTCGCCGAGCAGCCGACGGAACTGGTCCTGGTCGTCCGGGGTCGTGATCACCAGGATCTCCCGGACCCCGGACATCACCAGGGTGGAGAGCGGGTAATAGATCATCGGCTTGTCGAAGACCGGCATCAGCTGCTTCGAGACCGCCCGGGTGATCGGCCAGAGCCGGGACCCGGTGCCGCCGGCAAGTAGGATTCCGCGCACCGGGGAAGCCTAGCCGCACCCGGACAAGTTGTGCGGGGGTCGCATACCAGGGGCCGCGCCGCCCGTCGCGTATACTTCCGGACCCGTGAGGATCCTCGTCACCGGCGGAGCCGGATTCATCGGGTCGGAGTACGTTCGCCTGCTGCTGGGCAAGCCCCTCGGCAGTGCAGACGGCGTGCCGCCGATCGAGCCGGCCGTCGTGACCGTGCTGGACAAGCTGACCTACTCGGGCAACCTGGCCAACCTCGAGCCCGTCCGCGACGACCCGCGACTGCGGTTCGTGCAGGGCGACATCTGCGACCCGGTCGTGGTCGACGAGGTGGTGGCCGAGCACGACGTGATCGTGCACTTCGCCGCCGAGTCACACGTCGACCGCTCGATCGCGGGCGCCGCGCCGTTCGTCACCACCAACGTGCTGGGCACCCAGACGCTGCTCGACGCGGCGCTGCGCCACGGCACCGGCCGGTTCGTGCACGTCTCCACCGACGAGGTCTACGGCTCGATCGACGAGGGCTCCTGGACCGAGACCTGGCCCCTCGCCCCCAACTCGCCGTACTCGGCGTCCAAGGCTGGCTCCGACCTGCTCGCGCTGTCGTACCACCGCACCCACGGCATGGACGTGGTCGTCACCCGCTGCTCCAACAACTACGGCCCGTACCAGTTCCCTGAGAAGGTCATCCCGCTGTTCGTCAGCAACCTGCTCGACGGCGGCACCGTCCCCCTCTACGGCGACGGCGGCAACATCCGTGACTGGCTGCACGTGCACGACCACTGCCGCGGCATCGCCCTCGTCCAGCAGAAGGGTCGCGCCGGCGAGGTCTACAACATCGGCGGCGGCACCGAGTTGACCAACAAGGAACTCACCGGTCTGCTCCTGGACGCCTGCGGCGCCGGATGGGACCGGGTCGTCCCGGTCACCGACCGCAAGGGTCACGACCGCCGGTACTCCCTCGACATCACCAAGATCAGCGAAGAGCTCGGCTACCACCCCAGCATCACCCTGGACCAGGGCCTGGCCGACACCGTCCGCTGGTACCGGGACAACCGCAACTGGTGGGAACCCCTCAAGTCCGCGCCAATCGCATGACCCGACTCCTCGTCACCGGCGCGGGCGGGATGCTCGGCCGGGACCTGGTCACCGTGCTGGGTGCACGGCCCGACCTCAAGGTGACCGCCGCCACCCGCGCCGACCTGGACGTCACCGACCGCGCGGCGGTCCACGCCGCCGTCGCCGGGCACGACCTGGTGATCAACGCGGCCGCGTGGACCAACGTCGACGCCGCCGAGGCCGACGAGGCCGCGGCGACCGCCGTCAACGGCCACGCCGTGGCCAACCTGGCCGCGGCGTGCGCCACCGACGGAACCCGGCTGATCCAGGTGTCCACCGACTACGTCCTCGCCGGCAACGCGGACAGCCCGTACCCGGAGGACGCGCCCACCGCGCCGGTCAACGCCTACGGCCGCGGCAAGCTGGTCGGCGAACAGGCCGTCGCGCGGCTGCTACCCGACACCGGGTACGTCGTACGCACCGCCTGGCTCTACGGCGCGCACGGCCCGAACTTCGTGGCCACCATGCTCCGACTCGCCACCCAGCGCGAACACCTCGACGTGGTCGACGACCAACACGGCCAACCCACCTGGTCGTACGCGCTCGCCGAGCGGCTCGTCGCACTCGCCGACGCGGCGCTGGCCGGTCACGCGACGCCCGGCGTCTACCACGGCACCTGCGCCGGTCAGACGACCTGGTACGGGCTGGCCCGCGCCGCGTTCACGCTGGCCGGACTGGACCCGGACCGGATCCGACCCACCACCAGCGACCGGTATCCGCGTCCCGCCCCCCGGCCTGCGTACAGTGTGCTAGGGCACAGCCGCTGGGCAGTCGTGGGTCTGCCCCCGCTTCCCGACTGGCACAGCGCCCTGGTTGACGCGTTCCACTCCCCCGCTCCACCCGCCCCGTGGAAGGTCGCATGAAGCTCACCCTCGTCACCGGCCTGACCGGCCTGCTGCTGCTCGGCACCATCGTCGAGCTGCTGCGCCGTCGTCAGCTGCGCGAGAAGTACGGCATGCTCTGGCTCGCCGTACTGGTCGTCGTGATCCCGCTGTCCCTGTTCCCCCGGCTGCTCGACAACGTCGCCGAACTCCTCGGCGTCGCCTCCGGTGTCAGCCTGGTGCTCTTCCTCGGCATCGTCTTCCTGTTGCTCGTGTGCGTGCACCTGAGCTGGGAGGTCAGCGCACTCGAAGAAGAAACCCGAACCCTGGCCGAAGACTTCGCTCTGCTCCGCGCACAGATCGACGCGGACCGGGCGGCCCGTGACGAACTGGTGTCGAACGATGGTTAACGGCAAGCGCACACTGATCATCATTCCGGCCCTCAACGAGTCGGGTTCCATCGCCGACGTCGTCGGCGAGGTCCGTGGCGAGCTACCCGGCGTCGACGTGCTCGTCGTCGACGACGGCTCCACCGACCGCACGGCCGCCGTCGCCGCCGCCGCCGGCGCCCGGGTCGCCAAACTGCCGTACAACCTCGGCGTCGGTGGGGCCATGCGCCTCGGCTACCGCTACGCCCGCGACCACGACTACGACGTCGCCATCCAGATCGACGCCGACGGTCAGCACGACCCCCGGTACGTGCCGAAGCTCGTCGACCTCCTCGACGACAACGACCTCGTCATCGGCGCCCGCTTCGCCGGTGAGGGCGACTACACGGTCCGCGGCCCCCGCCGCTGGGCCATGGTGATGCTCTCCGCCGTACTCTCCCGGGTCGCCCACACCAAGCTCACCGACACCACCTCCGGCTTCCGGGCCGCCAACCGGCGGGTCATCGAGATGTTCGCCACCTGGTACCCGGCCGAGTACCTCGGTGACACGGTGGAGACCCTGGTGCACACCGCCCGGCGCGGCTACCGCATCCGCCAGGTGCCGGTCGCCATGCGCAAGCGGATGGCCGGCACGCCCAGCCACTCCCCCGCCCGGGCGATGATCTACCTCGGCCGCGCGTTCGCCGTCCTCACGCTGGCGCTCATTCGCCGGTGATCCAACGCCTGCTACGCCTGATCCCGCCCGGCACCATCGCTGTTGGTGCCGGGCTGGGCCTTCTAGGCCTCGCCTCGTACGTCCACCTCGCGGTCGCCGGCCACAGCCTCAGCAAGGCCGACTACTCGTCCCTGTCGGTGCTCTGGTCGATCGTGTTCACCCTCGGCATCGGCGTGTTCATGCCGATCGAGCAGGAGGTCGCCCGGGTCGTCGCCGCCCGGCACAGCCAGGGGCTGCCCCCGGGGCCGGTGCTGGCCCGCGGTGTCACCGTCGCCGCAGTGCTGCTCGCCGTGCTGGTGTTGGCCGTCACCGTCGCCCGTCAGCCACTCGCCGACAAGCTCTTCGCCGGTGACGGCAACCTGGTCACCGTGCTGATCGGCGCGCTCGCCGCGATGGCCGTCGCCTACGCCACCCGCGGCGTCCTCTCCGGCCTGCAACTGTTCCCCTGGTACGGCACCCAACTCGGGATCGACGGCGGCCTGCGCATCATCATGGTCGCCGTGCTCGGCTTGGCCGGAGTGAGCTCCCCCGTCTGGTACGGACTCGTGCTCGTCGCCGCCCCGCTGGTCAGCGTCCTGCTCACCCTGCCGCCGGTGCTACGCGCCATCGGTGCAGGCCCGCCGGTCGCCTGGGCCACCCTGCTGCGCGGCCTCGGCCTGCTCACCGCCTCCAGCCTGCTCTCCCAGGTCGTGGTGAACATCGGCGTGATCAACGTGCAGCTGCTCGCCCCCGCCGACGCGGCAGCCGCCGGCGCGCTGCTCTCCGCCCTCGTGCTGGTCCGCATCCCCCTGTTCGTCTTCGGCTCCCTCCAGGCGTCACTGCTGCCCGGCCTGGCCACCACCGCCACCACCGGCGACCAGGCCGGCTTCCACAGCCTGCTGCGCCGGGCGCTCGGCATCGTCACCGCGCTCGGCCTCACCGGGGCCCTCGGCGCCGTGCTGCTCGGCCCGTGGCTGGTCGGCACACTCTTCGACGCGCCCGGCGTCCTCGGCCACGGCGACTTCGCCTGGTTGGCGGCCGCCACGCTCGCCTACCTGTGGGCGATGGTGCTCGGCCAGGCCCTGCTCGCCCTCGACCGGCACCGCGCCCAGGCCCTCGCCTGGACCGTCGGCGTCGCCGCCCTGATCGCCGTGACGCTGATCCCGGCTCCGGTCACCCTGCGAGTCGAGCTGGCGTACACCGTCGGCTCGGTCATCGTCGCCGCCACCATGGCGACGCTGCTGCTGCGCGGCGGCGTCCGCCGACCCACCACCCCCACCCGGCCGCTCGCCGAGGCCGTCGCCCCTGCCGCATCCGGAGGCCTCCCATGACCCGCCCACAGGTGACCGCCGTCATGCTCGCCTACGGCGCCGAGCCGTACCTGGTCAACGCCGCCCGAGCCATCCTGGCCAGCACCGACGTCGACATCGAGCTGGTCGTCGTCGACAACGGTTGCACCGGCGACGGCATCGACATCGTCAAGGGCTTCCCCCAGGTCCGGGTGGTCCGACCCGAGCAGAACACCGGCTACTCCGGCGGCTGCCGGATCGGCGCCGCCGAGGCCACCGGAGACTGGCTCGCCTTCGTCAACTCCGACGCCATCGTCGCCCCCGACGCCCTCGCCAAGACGGTTGCGGTCGCCGCCGAACCGGGCGTCGGCGCCGCGATGGCCTCCATCCGGCTCGCCGACACTCCCGAGCTGATCAACACCTCCGGCAACCCACTGCACTTCACCGGGCTGTCCTGGGCCGGCGGCAACGGCGAGCCGGCCAGCGCCCACGCCGCACGCACCAGGGTGCCGTCGCTCAGCGGCTGCTGCTTCGTGATCAGCCGTCAGCGTTGGCAGGAACTCGACGGCTTCGCCGCCGAATACTTCGCCTACCACGAGGACACCGAGCTGAGCCTGCGGCTCTGGCAACGCGGCCTGCGCCTGGAGTACGTACCCGACGCCGTCGTGCGCCACCACTACGAGTTCTCCCGCAACGACCTCAAGCTCTACCTGGTGGAACGCAACCGGCTGGTCACCCTGCTCACCGCGTACCAGACCCGGACGCTGGTGGTGCTCGCCCCGATGCTGCTGCTCACCGAAGCCGCCATGCTGGCCGCCGCGCTCGCCGGTGGTTGGACCCGGCAGAAGACCCGCGGCTGGGGTTGGCTGTGGCGCAACCGGTCCTGGGTCGGCGCCCGCCGCCGTCAACTCCAGGCCGAACGCACCGTGCCCGACGGGGTGATCGCCGAGCTGATGACCGCCCGGGTCGCCCCCTCGAACGTCGACTCGCCCCCCGGCATGGGCGTGTTCAACGCGGTCGCCGCCGGCTACTGGGCCCTCGCCAGGCCCCTGCTCCAGCGCCGCTGACCCCGACAGACAACAGCGCCGGGGCCCGCGTGTGCGGGCCCCGGCGCTGTCTCGTCACCTGATCAGCTGTCGGGTTGACCCGGCCGGTCCTCCAGGTCAGCGGACCCTGCGGAGCTGGTCGGCTTACCGGCCTCCCCGGTCGGCACGCTCGGTGTGTCCGGCCGGTCGCTGGTCGGCGGCGCCGACTCCCCATCCAACAGCGCGGTCAGCGCAGCCCCGGTGATCCGCCGGAACGTCCGGCCGACCCGCTGACGGTCCAGTACCGCCACCTCGAGCTGGTTCGCGGCGATCGTGCGGGCGGCCCCACCCTCACCGCCGACGGTGCTCAGTGCCTGCACCGCGACCTGGACCGCCTCACCGAGCGACATGTCCGGCCGGTGGTTGGACTTCAGCACGCCGGTGATGGCCTCAGCCTGACCACCCATCGCCATCCGCCCAGGCTCGTCGTTGACCGAACCGTCGTAGGTGAGCCGGTACAGTTCGTCGTCAGCGGCAGTGGCCCCGACCTCCGCCACGCAGATCTCCACCTCGAACGGCTTCGACTGCTCGGTGAAGATCGCGCCAAGGGTCTGCGCGAACGCGTTGGCCAGGGCCCGACCGGTGACGTCCCGGCGGTCGTAGCTGAGCCCGTTCAGGTCGGCCATCCGCACGCCGGCCCGCCGGAGGTTCTCGAACTCGTTGTAACGGCCGACCGCGGCGAAGCCGATCCGGTCGTAGATCTCACTGACCTTGTGCAGGGCGCTGGAGAGGTTCTCCGCGACGAAGAGCACCCCGCCGGAGTAGCTCAGGACCACTGCGCTACGCCCGCGAGCAATGCCCTTACGGGCCAGCTCGGAGCGGTCACGCATGATCTGTTCGGGCGAGGCGTAGAACTGCATGGCCACGGCGGCGGTTCTCCTAACGGCGCTGTGCTGACGACTGCTGGCTGGTGGGGTGGTCGGTCGGAACTAGCCGCCCGGGTTTTCCATCCGGCCGGCGACCACGCCCTCGGCGATCGTCGCCGTCTCGGCGTCGGTGAGCCGGTAGGTGCCCTCGGCAGTCGCGGTCATCACCACGGGGTAGATCCGCCGGGTCAGGTCGGGCCCGCCGGTCGCGGTGTCGTCATCGGCCGCGTCGTAGAGCGCCTCGACCGCCAGCCGCGTCGCGTCCTCGACGGTCAGCCCGACCCGGTACCGCTTCTTCAACGCGGACTTGGCGAACAACGACCCGGACCCGATCGCGTCGTAGCCGGTCTCCTCGTACGGGCCACCGGTCACATCGAAGCTGAAGATCCGACCGGCCCGCGCCGGGTCGGCGGCGGCCAGGTCGAACCCGGCGAAGAGCGGCACCACGGCCAACCCCTGCATGGCCGCCCCCAGATTGCCCCGGATCATCGAGGCCAACCGGTTGGCCTTACCGTCCAACGAGAGCATCGCGCCCTCGATCTTCTCGTAGTGCTCCAGCTCCACCTGGAACAGTCGCATCAGCTCGATGCCGATACCGGCGGTGCCCGCGATGCCGACCAACGAGTACGCGTCGGCGGGGTGCACCTTCTCGATGTCGCGCTGGGCGATCAGGTTGCCCATGGTGGCCCGTCGGTCGCCCGCCATCACCACACCCTCGGCGGCCGCGATGGCCACGATGGTGGTCGCGTGCGGCGCCAGGTCGGCGGCCATGCCCGGCGGCAGCGGTCGCCGACCGGGCAACATCTCGGGGGCCACCCGACTCAGAAACGTCGTGAAGGAGGACGTCCCCGCGTTGGTGAACACATCTGGTAGACGCCCGGATGGATCAAAGCCCGCTGCCACGTGGTTCCTCTCAGGTACGTGATCGCCCTGGCCAGCCTCATGGGACTGTCACGGAACTGGCCAAGACCACCGTTGCAGTTGAAGCAGAGTATCCCGCGCACCCATCCGGTGCGATGATCGTGGTCCAGATGTTGCGGGTCGGCACCGCCACAGATCGCGCAGACCCCGCCCTGCTCGGCCAGGAGCTCCTGAAACTCTTTCTCGCCCACGCCGTATCGGCGCCGCAGGTGGTACTCGCGCGTCCCACCGTGCAGGCGAAGCTTGCTCTCCTTGCCCTTCGCATTGTGGCAAGGTTTGCAGTATCGGCCGTAACCTCCACGGCCGGAGCGATTCCGTGGAAAGTCATCGAGGGGCTTGGTGGCGCCGCAGTCGGGGCATCGCCGGTGGCCCGCTGGCACCAACGGCAGCTGGCGCACGTCCCTGCCCTGCCGCTCCTTCAGGCGCTTCGCGTAGCTCGCCTTCGATCGAAGGTTGAAGCAGGGCTTGCAGTAGCTGCCGCGACCGTCGGGGCGTCTGCTGTTAGCGCAAAATTGATCAAGGGGCAGCCACTCGCCGCAGTCTCGGCAGCGGCGGTGGCCATCCCGGTCATCCAGAGGACGAGGCATGTCCGTTTCGTCCACCTATGCCCTACTCGCCCCCTTTTTGCACATAGCCCCTCACGAATTCCTCTGCGTTTTCTTCGAGGACGGAGTCGATCTCGTCGAGGAGGTCGTCGACGTCCTCGGTGATCTCGGCGTGCCGCTCGGCCACCTCGGGGTTGGCCTCGGTGGTGACGTCCTCGATCTCCTCGCCCTGACGGGACTTGCCGGACTGCGACTGGCCGCCGCTGTCATGAGTGGCCACTGCTGCCTCCTCCACGATCGTCTGGCATGAAATCTACCCCGCCCAGGCGACAGAAGGCCCTCACGTCCGCCGTGTTCGGTTCGGGGGCGTTGGATCGCGCCGGAGCGGTCAGCCCCGAGGAGCCGACGCGTCGGCCGTGGCTGGCACCGGCACCCGCTCCGGCTCGGGCTGCCGCTCCCCCGATGCCTCCGCGGGTGGTGCCCCGCGGCGGAAGCGGGGCGTCCAGTCCTTGAAGCGCAGAGCCTGCTTCTCCACCAGGTGCCAGGACAGGAACGCCAGCACGACGGTGAAGACCATGACCACCGCGAAGTAGCCGACGAAGCCCCAGGCCGCCGCCCCCAGCCAGGCCAGCATCTGCTGCACGACGAAGGAGTAGATGTAGATGCCGTACGAGTAGTCGTTCTTCTGCCCCACGACATGCAGCAGCCGCGGCAACCGGACCGCGAGGTAGAGGATGGCGTACTCGTAGGCGAGCAGCGCCGGGCCGAACAGGTGACCCTCCAGGGTCTGCCAGCCGGTCACGACGATGGCGAGCACGCCGAGGACGTCGCTGATGGGCAGCTTGTCGCTGTACAGGTCCGCCACGGCGCCCACCAGGAACATGAACCCGAACCGCAGGAACCAGATCTTGCTGAGTGCGCCCAGCAGCGGCAGCGTGCCGATGCTGCCGCTGGTGAAGTACGTCGACCCGCCGAAGCGCAGCGCCTCGTACTGGTTCCAGAGCAGCAGACCGAAGACGAGAACAGCGGCCGCGAGCACCAGCCAGCGGGCGCGGCGCAGCACGGCCACCACGGCCAGCGAAGCCACGATCAGGTAGCAGAAGATCTCGTAGCTGAGCGTCCAGAGTGAGCCGTCGAGGACGCTGCGACGCACCAGGTCGCCGTACGGCGTGTCCCGGAAGACGTCCATGATGCCCTGTTGGCGGTAGCCGCCCCACCAGTTGGCCTGCAGGAAGTTCACCACACCCGCCGGGTGCCGCCACAGCCCGTCCAGATCGCCGCGTTCGGCGTACCAGACGATCGGCGCCACCACGAAACTGATGAACAGCAGACACACCCAGAGACCCGGCCAGATCCGCAGGGCCCGGTGCCACAGGTAGCGGGGAAGGCTGGCGCGCCGAGCGCTGCGGGTAATGAGGAAGCCGGAGATGCCGAAGAAACCGGCCACCCCCAGACCGGCCACGTCGACCACCTCGGTCAACGGTCGGGCGTAACCGATCACCGCAGTGTGCGCAAGGACGACCGCTACGGCAAAACAGAGCCGTAGGAAGCCGAAACTGTTGGCGCGCCCGGCGTAGGCATTCGACAGCGGAACAGCCGTCACCGCACGCCGGCCAACCTGCCGGGCAGAGGGGAGCATCGCATCACCGTGGGGGTCGAGGAATTGGGGACGGCCTAGCATGCCACAAGCCGATCCCCGGTGGAGGCACCCGGACGTCAGCCCCCGGTCAAGGTCTCCAGCAGGTCCTTGGCGCTGGCACAGCGGTCGAACAGCGCCCCGACGTGCGCGCGGGTGCCCCGCTCCGGCTCCATCATCGGGACCCGGACCAGCGACTCACGGCCCACGTCGAAGATCACCGAATCCCAGCTCGCGGCGACCACCTCGGAGGCGTACTGGGCGAGGCAGCGACCCCGGAAGTAGGCCCGGGTGTCCTCCGGCGGCTCGGTCATCGCGCTGCGCGTCTCGTCGTCGGTGAGCAGTGTCTTCATCGCGCCCCGGCTGACCAGGCGGTGGTAGAGGCCCTTCTCCGGCCGGACGTCGGAATACTGGAGGTCGACAAGCTGGAGCTTGTGCGAGCCCCAACCGAGCTTCTCCCGCTCCCGGTAGCCCTCCAGCAGCCGCAGCTTGGCCACCCAGTCCAACTCGTCGGCGCAGAGCATCGGATCCCGGCCCAGCCGGTCCAGGACGCTCTCCCAGCGGTCGAGCACGTCGATGGTCTGCTCGTCGGCGTCGGTGCCGTACCGGTCGTCGACAAAGGACCGGACTCGCTCCAGGTACGCCCACTGCAGGTCCAGTGCGGTGAGTTTGCGGCCGTCGCGCAGTCGCATCCGGTGCGTCAGGGAGGGGTCGTGGCTGACGGCGCGTAGCTCGCTGACCGGGTCGGCGATGCCGAGGTCGGCCCCGAGCGCCTTCTCCTCGATCATGGTGAGGATCAGGGCGGTGGTGCCGACCTTGAGGTAGGTGGAGATCTCGGAGAGGTTGGCGTCGCCGATGATGACGTGCAGCCGGCGGTACTTGTCGGCGTCGGCGTGCGGCTCGTCGCGGGTGTTGATGATCGGGCGCTTGAGGGTGGTCTCCAGGCCCACCTCGACCTCGAAGAAGTCGGCGCGTTGGGAGATCTGGAAGCCGCTCTGGCCGCCGTCCTGGCCGATGCCGACCCGGCCGGCGCCGCAGACGATCTGCCGGGTGACGAAGAACGGCGTCAGGTACGCCACGATGTCGGCGAATGGCGTCTGGCGGCGCATCAGGTAGTTCTCGTGGGCGCCGTAGCTGGCGCCCTTGTTGTCGGTGTTGTTCTTGTAGAGGTGGATCGGCTGGGTGCCCGGGATGGTGGCGGCCCGGCGGGACGCCTCGGCCATCACCCGCTCGCCGGCCTTGTCCCAGCGCACGATGTCCCGGGGGGTGGTGACCTCCGGGGTGGAGTATTCGGGGTGGGCGTGGTCGACGTAGAGGCGTGCGCCGTTGGTGAGTATCACGTTGGCCAGGCCGAGGTCTTCGTCCGCGAGGGCCTCGGCGGGGTCGTACGCGGCACCGGAGTAGGTGAAGCCACGGGCGTCGCGCAGCGGCGACTCTTCCTCGTAGTCCCACCGGGCCCGGCCGCCCCGGTTGAGTTCCGGACGTGCCCCGTAGGCGTTCACCACCTGCGAGGAGGTGACCATCGGGTTGGCTCCGGCCTGCCCGGGCACGGAGATGCCGTACTCGACCTCGGTGCCCATGATTCGCCGTACGCTCATGCCGCGCCCCGCTTCAGCTCGCTGACGTACCGGTCCACGCCCACCGCCGGCCGGCGCGTTACCGCTCGATCGGCCCTGCACTCCAGACTAGTCCGAATCCGACAGCAACGCCCGCACCGGGCGTGGTCGGCCGGTCGGCCGATCAGCGCAGGTCCGCCGCCGGTGTCTGCTCGGCGATCGCTGGCGTCGGTTCGTCGGGCTCGCTCAGCGGGCGCATCGAGACCCGCCAGGCGAGGACGCCGAGCAGGGTCAGACCGAGCACGCTCGCCAGCAGGGGCGTGATCGAGCCGAGTGGCGGGTGCCAGTCGCCGGCGAAGGGGTTGATGGTGCGGAAGGTCAGGTACTTGGGCAGTCCGTCCTGCCACCGCACCATCGTCAAGATGAGCGTGAAGAGTTGGATCGGCAGGAGCAGGATGACGCTGAGGCGGACCAGGGTGCGGCTGCGGGTCGCGTCGAGCCCGCGCTCCTCCCAGACGTACGCGGCGAACAGCATCACCCCGCCGAGCATCGGCAGCATGTAGCGGCCCTGGGTGACGAACCCGGTCTGCTTGACCAGGGCCACCTGCATCAGGGACGGCACGACGGTGCCGGCGACGATCAGGACGAGCAGCCGCCCACGGTCGACCAACCGGCCGAAGACGAACGCCCCGATCAACAGCGTCGCGGCGACGAACTGCCAGGTCAGGTAGATCGGCGCGGGCATCCGGGTGTCCAGCCATGACGTCACTCCGACCATCTGGTCGAGGTAGCTGCGCCACCGGTCGGCCTCGGCGAGGGCGGCCTGGCCGTAGGTGTACACGTGGCCGCCGTACTTGCCGAGGTCGGAGGACTTCATCACGACGCCCCAGCCGACGGCGGTGAGGGCCGCGACGGCGATGCCGCCGACCCACCACCACACGGCCTTCTCGCGCACCAGCCGGCCGACGTTGCTCTGCCGCCACGGGAAGGCGAAGGCGACGAACGCCGCGGCCAGCCAGAGCGGCCCGGTCTGCCGCAGCATCGCGAGCAGCAGGCCGCTGATGCCGGCCAGGATGAGGAGACCGTGGTGCGGCTTCGGCCGGCGGTCCAGGAACAGGGGGATGGTGGCCGCGAAGAACGCCACGCCGGCGGCGATCTCCACGCCGTTGGGGTTGACGGCGCTGGCCATCTGGGCGGCCATCGGGGTGACGGCGACCAGCAGCCCGGCGATCATCAGACGACGCCGGGACCAGTTCACCGCCACGACGAATGCGCTGGCCAGCAGCGCCGCGGCGATGCCAGCGCTGATGAACCGGGCGAGCAGTACCCCGGACCAGCCCGGCCAGATGTCGAGCGGCCAGCCCACCAGGGCGTAGTAGACGGGGTGGTAGCGACCGGCGCCGGTGCCGGCGCGCACCGGGGTGTCGTCGCTGCCCGGTGGGACCGCGCAGGCGGCGGAGACGGTCGGCTTGAACTGCCAGCACTGCTCCCTGACCAGGCCGGCGGGCACGTCCTGGAAGGCTCCCGAGCCCTTCTTCGCGGCTGCCGGCGGCGGGGCGATCTCCCCCGCCGCCACACCGGCGGCGCGGATCATGTGCTCCCGCTCGTCCGGTGTGCCGTCGTAGGGGGCGGCGACCGACCAGGCCCCGATGGTCAGCAGGAAGCCGACGAACGCCAGGATCCAGATCCGGCGCGTGCCGGCGACGGCGCCGTCGCCGGCCGCAGGTTGTTCGGTCATCGCGGTTTGCTGCGCTGCCTTTCAGGGGGCGTGGAACGGATCAGGGCGCGGTACCGGTCAGTCCGGCGTCGACTGGATGTCCAGGGTGAGCGCGGAGATCAGCATGTGGATACCGGTCAGCAGCGGCCCGACGCAGAGCAGGACGCTACCGGTGGTGGCGACCGGTGGGCCGAGGGTCTCCGCCAGCACCCAGATCCCCCAGCCGGAGCCGAACAGGATGAGGAACAGGCCGGTGAAGAACAGCAGCGCGACGGCGGAGAACGAGGCGAGCACGTGCTTGAGCAGCATCCGCCGCCAGAAGCCGCGGAACAGGAGGCTGGCGATGCGGGGGGCCACCCGGTGGATGCGCATCGTCGACACCTCCTCGCCGTAGCTGGCGGGGACCGGTACGTCCTTGGCTCGGGCGTTGGCGATGTTGAGCCAGATCAGGAGGTCGTTCTCGAACTCGTAGCCGCGCGCCACGGCGGCGACGTTGAGCCGCAGCAGGGCCGAGCGGGACACCGCGGTGTAACCGTTCTGCGGGTCGAAGAGGTTCCAGTAGCCGCTGGCGACCTTGGTCGCGAACGACAGGGCGACGCTCCCCAGCATCCGTACGGCCGGCATGTCGGCGAACGACGTACGGGAGAAGAAGCGGTTCGCCTTGGTGAACTCGTAGCCGTCGTCGCAGATCGGGTCGAGCAGCGCCGGCAGGTAGGCCGGATCCATCTGGGCGTCACCGGCCATCACGACGTTGATGTCGGCGCCCAGGGCGAGGGCCCGCTCGTGCCCGTCCATGATCGAACCACCGACGCCGGTGTTCTTCTCATGGTCGATGACGACGACCCGCGGGTCACCCACCGCGCGAGCCCGCTCGGAGGTGTCGTCGGTGGAGCAGTCGTTGATCACCACGATGAAGTCCACGAAGTCGGGCATCGTGGTGATCGTCTTGCCGATCAGCCGGCTCTCGTTGTAGGCCGGGACGACAGCGGCGATCTTCTGACCCTTGTACATGCTCAGCCGACCAGGGCGGTGTCGCGGATCTGGAGGCACACCTCGAGCGCGGCAAGGCCGTCCTCGCCGCTGACCACGGGCCGGCGACGGTTGACGACGCAGTCGGCGAAGTGCCGCAGCTCGTGCATCAGCGGTTCGCCGTGCTGGGAGAGGAAGGGGATCTCGACCCGCCCGCTCTGCCGGTAGCGCACGCCGCCCTCGGAGAGGAACTCGGAGTGCTCGATCCGGTGCACCTCGACCTGCTGGCGCAGCAGGTCGGCGATGACGCAGTCGTTGCGCTGGGTGAGGGTGACGCGGCGGATCTTGTTCTGGCTGACTCGGCTCGCCGTGATGTTGGCGATCATGCCGTTCTCGAACATGAGCAGGGCGAAGGCCAGGTCCTGCTCGGTGGAGCGGACGATCCGGGTCGCCGCGCGGTGCGCGACGATCTCCGAGCCGGCCACCGTCCGTGCCAGGTCGACGTCGTGGATCATCAGGTCCAGCAGGACGTCGGCGAGGGCACGGTTGGAGAACGGGCCGACCCGGGTGATCTCCAACGACAGCGGGTCGTCCACCAGTTGGAGGAGCTCCGTGACCGCCGGGTTGAAGCGCTCGACGTGGCCGACCATCAACACGCGATCGTGCTTCTCCGCGAGGTCGATGAGGTGCCGCGCGTCGGCGACGGAGGTCGCGATCGGCTTCTCGACGAGAAGGTCCCGGCCGCTGCGCAGGATGCGCGCGCCCAACTCGCCGTGCGTCTCGCTCGGGGTCGCCAGGATGGCCGCGTCCACGCCGGCCAGCGCCTCGTCGATGTCGGTCGTGTAATCCGCGCCGATGGCCTTGGCCAGGGTGGCGGCCCGCTGGGGGTCGGGGTCGCAGACGGAGGTGACGGTGACGTCCGGCGTGGCGCGGGCCACGCGACCGTGGTTCGCGCCCATGATGCCCGCGCCGATGATCGCCAAATTAGGCATTGAACGCACCTCGTACGGCCTCGATCACCTGGTCGACGTCGTCGTCGGCGAGGTGTTGGTGAACAGGAAGGGAGAGCGCCTCCTCGGCGGCGCGAAGGGCACGAGGGGTCTCGTCCGTGCCGATCTGGGGGTGACCCACGTAGCAGTCGTAGTGGTGCATGAGGCGGGGGTAGTACAGACCGTAGCCGATCTCCCGCTCATCAAGCCGCTTGCCGAGGTCGTCGCGGCTCAGTGGCGCGTCGGCGCCGATACGCACCGTGTACTGGTGCCAGACGTGGCTGCGTCCGGCCGGCACCGACGGGGTGGTCAGCCCGGGCAGGTCGGCGAGGCCGGCGGTCAGCCGTGCGGCGTTCGAGGCCCGGCGAGCCGTGGTCTCGGCCAGCCGGCCGACCTGCGGCACGGCGATGGCCGCCTGCAGGTCGGTCAGTCGCCAGTTGTGGCCCGGCGCCTCGTACTGGTATCGCACCCGCATGCCCTGGTTGCGCAGCAGCCGAAGCCGGTCCGCGATGGCGTCGTCGGAGGTGGTGATCAGACCGCCTTCGCCGCACTGCAGGTTCTTCGTGGCGTACATGGAGAAGCAGCCGACGCCGAACGAGCCGACCGCCCGGTCACCGACGCGTGCGCCGTGCGCCTGGGCGGCGTCCTCGACGATCGCGAGCCCGGCGGTTTCGGCGATCGCGGTGAGGGCCGTCATGTCGGCGGGCAGGCCGTAGAGGTGCACCGGGAGGATGGCCTTGGTCCGTGCGTTGACCAGCGCCTGGACCGAGTCCGGGTCGATGGTGAAGTCGTCACGGATGTCGGCGAAGCGGACGGTCGCTCCGGACTCGAGAATCGCGTTCAGGGTCGCCGCGAAGCTGAAGGGAGTGGTGATGACCTCGTCGCCGGGCTGCAGACCGAGCGCTTCGAGGGCGGCCACCAGGGCGACGGTTCCGTTGCTGACTGCCACGGCGTGGGGGACACCGCAGAGCTCCGCGAACGACCGCTCCAGTTCGGCGACCATCGGTCCCTGAGCCAGCCTGCCGGACCGCAGAACCGACAGGACCGCGGCCTCTTCCTCGGGGCCGATGACCACCGAAGTGATGGGAATAGACATGAGGGGTTGTCTCCTGTGAGGTTCAGCGGCCTTCGAGTACGCCGGTGGGCAACTGCTCGTCGCCGCGGGCGACCACCTCGCCGTTGCGGTTGACCCAACCGAGATGCCGGGCCGGGTTGCCGGCCACGAGTTGGTACGGCTGCACATCCCGCGTGACGACCGCGCCCGCGGCCACGAGGGCGAACTCCCCGATCTCGGTGCCGCAGACGATCGTGGCGTTGGCGCCGATGGAGGCGCCCGTGCGGACCAGGGTCGGCGTGACCTTCCAGTCCGGGTTCTGGGCGCGCGGGTTGAGGTCGTTGGTGAAGACCGCGCTCGGGCCGACGAACACCTCGTCCTCAAGCGTGACGCCGTGGTAGACCGAGACGTTGTTCTGCACCTTGACGCGGTCGCCGATGGTGACCCCGGCATCGACGAACACGTTGCGGCCGAGCGTGCAGTCGGCGCCGATGCGGGCGGTCGACCGGACATGCGTCAGGTGCCAGATCCGAGTCCCGGCTCCGATCTCGGCCCCGGCTTCCACCTCGGCTGTCGGGTGGACGGAGACGCTCGGCATGTCGGTCACTGCACACCTTCGGGGGGTCTCGGGGCGATCGCGGGACGGGGAGACGATAGCGTGCTCCACCGTGACGACACATGGCGGGTCCGCATCCAAGGGTCAGCGATGAAGGCGGCGGCCTCGGCGACGTTCGCAGGCCTGACACGGCGCAGCGAGGTGCGGTTTCTCATCGTCGGAGGTCTCAGCGCGATCACCGACACCAGCGCGCTCTACCTGTTCCACGGTGTGCTGGGGGTGTGGCTACCGTTCGCCACGGTGCTCGCCTTCGCCGTGGCGTTCGTGGTCAACTTCGGGCTCAACCGCGCATGGTCGTTCGGCTCGACCGGCGACGTCGGCGGTCAGGCCTGGCGGTATCTGCTGCTGGTGATCGTCAACCTGGCTCTCACGGTCGCCCTCGTGCAGGGGTTGACCTGGGCCGGCCTTCCGTACCTGGTCGCGAAGGTGCTCACCACCGGGGGCCTGGCGGTGCTGAATCTCTTCGTCTCCCGCAAGTGGATCTTCACCGACGCTCCGAGCTGACCCGCAGGACTGCCCGCTGGACTCCGGCGGAACGTCAACCGGGGCGACGCGTCGAAACGCATCGCCCCGGTTGAACGTCGGCTCTACAGGTACTGACCCGTGTTGCTGGCGGTCTCGATGGACCGGCCGGCCTCGGCGCCCTTGCCGCCGGAGACGAGCGTGCGGATGTAGACGATCCGCTCACCCTTCTTGCCGGAGATGCGCGCCCAGTCGTCGGGGTTGGTGGTGTTGGGAAGGTCCTCGTTCTCGCGGAACTCGTCGACGCAGGCGTCGAGCAGGTGCTGCAGGCGCAGCCCCTTGCGACCCGAGGTGAGGAACTCCTTGATGGCCATCTTCTTGCTCCGGTCGACGATGTTCTGGATCATCGCGCCGGAGTTGAAGTCCTTGAAGTAGAGGACTTCCTTGTCACCGTTGGCGTAGGTGACCTCGAGGAAACGGTTCTCCTCGGTTTCCGAGTACATCCGCAGCACCACGGCGTCGATCATCGCCGCGACGGTGGCCTGGGGGTCGGCGCCGTGTTCGGCCAGGTCGTCCGGGTGCAGGGGCAGCCCGGAGAGGATGTACTTGGAGAAGATGTCCTTGGCCGCCTCGGCGTCCGGTCGCTCGATCTTGATCTTCACATCGAGACGACCGGGGCGCAGGATCGCCGGGTCGATCATGTCTTCCCGGTTGGAGGCGCCGATGACGATGACGTTCTCCAGCCCCTCAACGCCGTCGATCTCGCTGAGCAGCTGCGGAACGATGGTGTTCTCCACGTCGGAGGAGACACCGGAACCGCGGGTCCGGAAGATCGAGTCCATCTCGTCGAAGAACACGATCACCGGCGTGCCCTCGCCGGCCTTCTCCCGGGCGCGCTGGAAGATCAGCCGGATGTGCCGCTCGGTCTCACCGACGTACTTGTTGAGCAGCTCCGGACCCTTGATGTTGAGGAAGAAGCTGGTGTGCTTCTCCTTGCCCTGCCGCTCGGCGATCTTCTTGGCCAGCGAGTTGGCCACCGCCTTGGCGATGAGCGTCTTGCCACAGCCGGGTGGGCCGTAGAGCAGGATGCCCTTGGGCGGGCGGAGCTGGTGCTCACGGAACAGGTCCGCGTGCAGGAACGGCAACTCCACCGCGTCGCGGATCTGCTCGATCTGCGACTGGAGGCCACCGATGTCGCCGTAGTCGACGTCGGGCACCTCCTCCAGGACCAGCTCCTCGACCTCGCTCTTCGGGATCCGCTCGTACGCGTACGCCGAGCGGGGCTCGATCATGAGCGAGTCGCCGGCCCGGATCGCCGAGCCGATGAGCGTCTCGGCGAGGTGCACGATGCGCTCCTCGTCGGAGTGGGAGACCACCAGCGCCCGGTCGCCCGGCCCGCCGTTCGGTCCCTCCAGGATCTCCTTGAGCATCACCACTTCGCCAACCCGCTCGTAACCGAACGCGTCGACGATGTTGAGCGCGTCGTTGAGCAGGACCTCCTGGCCGCGCCGCAGGTCACCCACGTCGAGCGAGGGCGAGACCGCGACCCGCAGTTTGCGGCCACCGGTGAAGACATCCACCGAGCCGTCCTCGTGCTTGGCCAGGAAGACTCCGTAACCGCTCGGCGGTTGCGCGAGCCGGTCGATCTCCTCCTTGAGCGTCACGATCTGCGTGCGAGCTTCCTTGAGGGTGCTCACCAGCCGGTCGTTGTTCTCTGTCAGCCGCGCCAACTGTGCCTGGGTGGCCGCCAGCCGCTCTTCGAGCTGCCGGACGTGTCGGGGGCTTTCGGTCAACTTGCGCCGCACCAGGGCGAGTTCCTCTTGCAGGAACGCGACCTGCGTGGAGAGATCGTGGGCTTCCTTCTCCCACCGTGCGGCGCGCGAGTCCGCGTCGTCGCTACGTGCTGCCACGTCCCACCTCCCCGGGGGGCTTGAACGTTCTGCCCTAACACTAGCCGCTATGAGGCCGATTCGGTCCCACGCAACACCCTCGTCACCGAACCTTGATCGCCAAGGGTGGCCTGACGGGCCGTTACCGGCGTTCAGGTACCGTCGGAGCGTGGCACGGGAGAACATGGGGGGTGCACAGGTGGCCGAGGTCGCGACCGACGAACTGCAGGTCTGGGTCGACCAGGACCTCTGCACGGGCGACGGGCTCTGCGTGCAGTACGCGCCGGAGGTGTTCGAGTTCGACATCGACGGTCTGGCCTACGTCAAGGGCGTCGACGGTGAGCTGCGGATGGCACCGGGCAGCCGGGTCGACGTCCCCGCGCACCTGCGACTCGAGGTGATCGACTCCGCGAAGGAGTGCCCGGGCGACTGCATCCACGTGGTGCGCGGCGACGGCGTCGAGGTCGCCGGCCCGGACGCCGAGGAAGACTGACCCACCGGCCGGGCCGCGAAGGCCCGGCCGGGTCCAGAACGGGGTACGCCTCAGAGCATCGGACGGCCGACCACCGAGGCGACCAACCGCGCGAACTCCTCCAACCGGGCGATCTGCCCGGCCCCGCCGTCGTCGAGGGTCTTGCCGAAGCGCAACGCGTCGTGCCGGGGTGTGCCGGCCATCTCCTCGCTCGGCGGCGCCTCGTCCAACGAGGTGAGCAGCAGGTAGACGTCGATGCTGTCGACCCGGATCTCGCCGCTCTCGGCGCGGTTGAGCCGCCGCCGGCAGCCCACCTCGGTGACGGTGGAGACCGGCACCACCCGCAGCGACGAGGTCATCGAGCCCGGCGGGCCCTCCTCCGGCGGTACGTCCTCGCCGTGCCAGAGGATGAGCCGGCTGCCGTCGCAGACCACGACCTCCTGCCACACCCCGTTGACCTCGTTGACGAAGCGTTCCAGGGTGAAGCCGAGCACCGACGCGCCGCGCAGCACGCCGCCGAGCGCCTCCAGGGCGACGTCCGGGTCGCGCAGGTAGGCCCGCGCCGCCGACTCCAGGTCCTGGTAGGGCGACCAGTCGGGAAAGACCGCGGGGAGGTCTCCACCGCCGTAGCCCGGTCGGCTCATGCCAGCGTCTCCCCCTGCTCGGCGCTGCCGACACCCAGCTCGATGGTCACGGCCTGTCCATCTCCCCCGCACCGTTGGACTGCGCGCCTGCGGCCTGCGCGGCGGCGGCCTGTCGGGCCGCCTCCGCCTCCCGCAGGTCCTGGCGGCGCTGCGCGTACGCCTCGGTGCCCTTGCTGGGCTTGCGCCGGCGCGGCGGCGCGGTGACCCCCGGGGCCAGCTTGCGCGCGGACACCAGGAAGGCGGTGTGCGCGATCATCCGGTGGTCCGGACGGACGGCGAGGCCCTCGGCGTGCCAGTCGCGCACCAGGGACTCCCAGGCCCGCGGCTCGGTCCAGCCGCCGCGCTCGCGCAGCGCCTCCACCAGCTCGGAGAGCTGCGGTGTGGTGGCGACGTAGCCGATGAACACCCCACCGGGCACCAGCGCCCGCTCGACCATGTCGAGGGTCTCCCAGGGGGTCAGCATGTCCAGGATGATCCGGTCGAAGCCGGTCTCCCGGCACTGCGCGACGTCGCCGACGTGCAGGTTCCACGAGGGGTGCGGCCCGTTGAAGAACGCCTCGACGTTGCGCTTGGCGATCTGGGCGAAGTCGTCGCGCAGTTCGAACGAGTGCAGCTCGCCCTCGGTGCCGACGGCGCGCAGCAGGGAGCAGCTCAGCGCGCCGGAGCCGGCGCCGGCCTCGAGGACCTTCGCGCCGGGGAAGATGTCGCCCATCGCCACGATCTGCGCGGAGTCCTTGGGGTAGATCACCTGGGCGCCGCGCGGCATGGACAGCACGTAGTCCGACAGGAGGGGCCGCAGGGCCAGGAACGCGGTGCCGCCGCCGGCGGTGGTCACCACGCTGCCGTCGGGGAGCCCGATCAGCGCGTCGTGCGCCAGGATGCCGCGGTGGGTGTGGAACTCCTTGCCGGGCTCCAGCGTCACGGTGTGCATCCGCCCCTTGGGGTCGGTCAGCTGGACCCGGTCGCCGGGCCGGAACGGCCCGCGGTGCACGGGTGTCAGCGCCGGGTTGGCGGGGTCGGCGGCGACGGTGGAGGGAGTTGCGGTCACGGTGTCATCTTCCGGTTGGGTTCGAGGAGCTGTGCCAGGTCCGCGATGTGCAGAATGCCGACGACATCTTCGCCTGACGTCACCACGTACTGTGCGCCCGGGTAGGTCTGTACGGCCTCCATCACCCGCTCGCCGTCCCACCCGACCGACAACGTGGGAAGGGTGCCCAGCGACCGGGCGACGGCGTCCACCGCCAGCCACGGTCGGCGCTCGACGGGCACCGCGTCGGCGGCGGCCGGGTCGACGAGCGCCACCGGTCGACCGGTGGAGTCGGTGACCAGCAGCGCGGCGTCGGGCTGCCCGCTCTCGGCGCGTCGGCGCTGGGCCTCGGCCAGCGGCGTGCCGGTGGCCACCGGCCAGACCGGACGGGCCAGCCGGGCGAGGTCGATCAGCGGGAACCGGCGGCTGACCCGGGCGGCCCGGATCGACTGGCCGGCGCCACGCCAGAGGGTGACGGCGACCAGCAGCATCAGCGGCAGCGCCAGCGGCGCCAGCCTTCGCTCGACGGTGAGCACCAGGACCAGGGCCGCGGTGCCGACGGCGACGACCCGGCCGGCCCACCCGGCTACCTCGGTGCCGAGGTGCCGGTCGCGGGTCAGCCCCCACACGGCGGCGCGCAGCGCCCGGCCGCCGTCGAGCGGCAACCCGGGCAGGCTGTTGAACAGCGCCACGATGACGTTGCTGACCGCGAGCTGGAAGGCGAGCTGGTGCGCCACGGTCCCCTCGGGCAGGGCGAGCGTGGCGGCGACCGCCAGGGCACCGAGCACCGCGGAGACCGCCGGGCCGGCCAGCGAGACCATCAGGTCGACGCGGGGCGACGGGGCGTCCCGGTCCATCTCGGTGTACCCGCCGAGCAGCTCCAGGGTGATCCCGCGCACACCGATGCCGTACCGCCGGGCGGTGAGGGCGTGGCCCAGCTCGTGCAGCAGCACCGAGCCGAGCAGCGACACGACGAACCCGAACCCGATCAGGTAGCCGCTGAGCTGCGGCAGGTCCAGTTGTCGGCGGGCGAACTCGCCGTACAGCACCGCGATGAGCACCGCGAGCAGGACCATGGAGCCGTTGAGGTGCAGCGGCACCCCGAACACCTTGCCGACGTTCAGGCCGAGGCGTCGGTCCGGTCGGCGCGGCGGTCTGGTTGTCTGCTCCATCGCCACGATGCTACGGACCGTCGCTGTGTGGGGCGGGCGGCGGTCGGTGTCACACCGGTGCCCTAACCTTTGCCGACATGACGGCGGAATCGGTCACCACCTCCCAGCCCTCCCCCGCGGCGCAGGCGCCGCCGACGGTGCGGGCCTCGCTGTCCCCGTCGCGGGCGGCAGATTTCAAGACCTGCCCGCTGCTCTACCGGTTCCGCAGCATCGACCGGCTGCCCGAGCGCACCACCATCGAGCAGGCCCGGGGCACGTTGGTGCACGCGGTGCTGGAGCGCCTGTTCGACCTGCCGGCCACCGGCCGCACGCCGGAGGCGGCCGGCGACCTGGTGGCCCCGCAGTGGGACCGGCTGGTCACCGAGCAGCCCGAGCTGGCCGGGATCTTCGACGGCGCGGAGCCGGCCGGCCCGGTGGAGTTCCTCCGCTCCGCCGCCGGGCTGTTGCAGGGTTACTTCGCGGTGGAGGATCCGACCCGGTTGGAGCCGGCCGAACGCGAGAGCCTGATCTCCGCGGTCGTCGACGAGGAGCTGCTGATCCGGGGCTATCTCGACCGGCTCGACGTCGCTCCGGACGGCGCGCTGCGGGTGGTCGACTACAAGACCGGGGGCGCTCCGCGGGAGGCGTTCGAGGCGCGGGCGCTGTTCCAGCTGAAGTTCTACGCCCTGGTGCTGTGGCGCACCCGGGGGGTCGTGCCCCGGGTGCTGCGGCTGCTCTACCTGCGTGACGCCGAGGTGTTGGACTACACCCCGGACGCCGACGAGCTGGTCCGCTTCGAGCGCACCGTGGTGGCGCTGTGGCGGGCGATCGAGCAGGCCACCGCCCGACAGGATTTCCGGCCCCGACCGAGCCGGCTCTGCGACTGGTGCAGCCACCAGGCGCTCTGTCCCAGCTTCGGCGGCACCCCGCCGCCGTTCCCGGTCGCCGCGGCGAGCGCCGACCCGCTGCGCGACTCCCGGTCGACCCCGGTGGCGCCGGGCGCCGACGAGTGACGGCCTCCTGAGCGACGCGTACGCCCGGCGCGGCGATTCAGGCCACCGGGATCGCCTGCCGCACGCCGACGCCGAAGACCCGACCGCAGCGGTGCCGCCTCGGTCGGGACAGGGCGACCGGCCGGCCTCTACGGTGATCCGCGACGCACCGGCTCCGGTACGCGAGGATGACCGGTGCGCGCCACGACGTCGGCGGGACGGGAGACGAGATGAGCGATCAGGCGCCCTCGGCGCGGCCGGTGCGGATCCTGCTCGCCGACGACCAGCCGCTGCTGCGGACCGGGTTCCGGATGGTGCTGGGCGCCGAGAGCGACCTGGACGTGGTGGCGGAGGCCGGTGACGGCGTGGAGGCGGTGGAGTTGTCCCGCCGGCTGCTGCCCGACGTCGTACTGATGGACATCCGGATGCCCCGGATGGACGGGGTGGCGGCGACCCGGGCCATCGTCGACGCCCGACTGCCGGTACGGGTGCTGGTGCTCACCACCTTCGACCTGGACGAGTATGTGGTGGGCGCGTTGCGGGCCGGCGCGAGCGGGTTCCTGGCCAAGGACGTGCCGGCCGAGGATCTGATCGCGGCGATCCGCACGGTTGCCGGCGGGGACGCGGTGGTGACACCTCGGATCCTGCGACGACTGCTGGACCGCTTCGCCGAACTGCTGCCCGACCCGGCGGCGACGCCGTCGGCGGCGCTCAACGCGCTCACCGACCGGGAGCGCGAGGTGCTCGTGCAGGTCGCCCGGGGGCTGTCCAACGCCGAGATCGCGACGGCCCTGTCAGTGAGCGAAACCACCATCAAGACGCACGTCGGGCATGTGCTGACCAAGCTGCGGCTGCGCGACCGGGTGCAGGCGGTGGTGCTGGCGTACGAGTCGGGTCTGGTCCGCCCCCGGGCGTAGTTCCGCCGGCCCGGGTACCTCACCCGGCGTACTCGAAGATCCCTCCGTGGGGGGACGGCTGCCGTTGCCGTCGTCACCTACCGTGACCGGAGATGGCTCGGTTCGGTTGACCCTCCTGTGGCGTCAGGTGCAAGTGTCGGTGCGGCCCGCCCGCCGTCGTGGGGAAAAACGGTCGACCGGCCGTCGACTCAGGGGCAACCCTGATGCGGCATGGGGGTGCACCCGCAGCGGGAAATCCGCGCCGGGTCCCCCCAGGGTCGGACGGGGTGGGCGTACCCAGCACCGATGATTGAACAGTCGCGCCGGACCATCGGGGGGCGGCGTGCATTTTCGGACAGACGGAAGAGGTAGATGACGTGACCGCGACGGTAGGCCAGCAGGCGCAGGCCGCGGCCCGGGCGAACGACGTGTGGAAGGTGTACGGCAGCGGCGAGGCTCAGGTCGTCGCGCTGCGGGGGGTCAGCGCGGAGTTCGAACGTGGCCGCTTCACCGCGATCATGGGCCCGTCGGGTTCCGGTAAGTCGACGCTGATGCACTGCCTGGCCGGCCTGGACTCGGTGACCCGGGGAACGGTGTCGATCGGTGAGACGACGGTCACGGGCCTGGGCGACGCGGGGCTGACGAAGCTGCGCCGCGACAAGGTGGGCTTCATCTTCCAGCAGTTCAACCTGCTGCCGACGCTGACGGCCAAGGAGAACATCCTGCTGCCGCTGTCGATCGCCGGGCGCAAGCCGGACCCGGCCTGGTACGACACGGTGATCGAGACGGTGGGTCTGAAGGACCGGCTGGACCACCGGCCGGCGCAGCTCTCCGGTGGGCAGCAGCAGCGGGTGGCGTGCGCCCGGGCGCTGGTCTCCCGCCCCGAGGTGATCTTCGCGGACGAGCCGACCGGCAACCTGGACTCGCGCTCCGGCGCGGAGGTGCTCAACTTCCTGCGTAACTCGGTTCGGGAGCACGGCCAGACCATCGTGATGGTCACCCACGACCCGACGGCCGCCGCGTACGCCGACCGGGTGGTCTTCCTCGCCGACGGCGAGATCGTCTCGGAGCTGATCGAGCCGACCGCCGAGACGGTGCTGGACACCATGAAGAAGCTGGACACTGCGGCCGAGGTGGGCAACTGATGTTCCGCGCGACGCTGAAGAGTCTGCTGGCCCGCAAGGTCCGGCTGATCCTGTCCGGCCTGGCGGTGGTGCTCGGGGTGATGTTCGTCTCCGGCGCGTTCGTGCTCACCGACACGCTGGGTCGCTCCTTCGACTCGGTGTTCGCCGACGGTTTCTCCGAGATCGACGTGAACGTCGCGGCGAAGCCGAAGGTGCAGGTCAACGAGATGGAGGGCGAGCAGACCGTCGCCCCGCTGCCGGCCGCCCTGGTGGACCGGGTGAAGCAGGTGCCGGGGGCGGCCTCGGCGACCGGTGTGGTCAACGCCGACGGCGCCCGGGTGATCGGCAGCAACGGCAAGGTCGTCACCTCGTTCGGCCCGCCGCAGTTGGGTGAGAACTGGACCGGCGAGAGCGAGCTGCTGAAGCTGCGTGAGGGGCGCGCGCCGCAGGCCGAGGACGAGATCGTCATCAACAAGGCGTTGGCCACGGCCGCGAAGGTGCAGGTCGGCCAGAAGGTCGGCGTGCTGACCGCGTTCGAGTCGAAGAAGCGGGATTTCACCCTGGTCGGCGTCTTCGGTTACAGCGGTGACCGGGACTCGATCGGCGGGGTCAACGAGGTCTTCTTCACCACGCCGGTGGCGCAGCGGCTGATGCTGGGCGAGCCGGACGTGTTCAGCAGCATCACCGTGCAGGCCGCCGACGGGGTCTCGGACGAGAAGCTGCGCGACGACGTGGCCCGCACCCTGGGTGCGGACTTCGAGGTGAAGACCGGCGAGCAGGTGGCCGCGGACGCCTCGGCCAGTCTGAAGGAGGGCCTGTCCTTCTTCAACAAGATCCTGCTCGGCTTCGCCGCGGTGGCGCTGCTGGTGGGCACCTTCCTGATCCTCAACACCTTCTCGATCATCGTGGCGCAGCGGACCCGGGAGTTGGCGCTGATGCGCGCCATCGGGGCCAGTGGCCGGCAGATCATCGGTTCGGTGGTGCTGGAGGCCATCGCGGTGGGCTTGATCGCGTCGGTGCTCGGCCTCGCCGCCGGTATCGGGGTGGGCGCGCTGCTGGCGTTCCTGTTCGGCAAGCTCGCCGGTGGGCTCACCCTGGCCGGCATCGGCGTGCCGGCGGCTGCGGTGATCGGTTCGTTCGGCGTCGGTCTGGTGATCACCGTGGTGGCGGCACTGCTGCCGGCGCTGCGGGCGTCCCGGATCCCGCCGATCGCGGCCATGCAGGACGTGGCCACCCCGGACCGGCCGTTGACCAAGATCACCGTGGCCGGGTCGCTGGTCACCGGTATCGGCGCGGTGCTGCTGTTCCTCGGGCTCAGTGGCAACGCCGGTGGTCAGACGCTGTCGACCATCCTCGGTGGGGTGCTGTTCGCCTTCATCGGGGTGGCGCTGCTGACTCCGCTGATCAGCCGGCCGGTGGTGAGCCTGCTCGGGGCGATCTTCTCCTGGTCGGTGCCGGGCAAGCTGGGCCGGCTCAACTCGGGGCGCAACCCTCGTCGTACGGCGATCACGGCCGCCGCGCTGATGGTCGGCATCGCGCTGGTCACCGGCGTCACGGTCATCCTCGACTCGGCCAAGGGCAGCATCAGCGCGCTCGCCCAGGACACCATCAAGGCCGAGCTGGTGATCGCCGGCCAGCAGGGCGGCCCGCGTCCGCCGACCTTCGACCCTGGTGTGCTGGACCAGGCCAAGTCCCTGCCCGGTGTGCGGTTGGTCGACGGCGAGTACGGCGACATGGCACGCATCGACGGCGAGGGCACCTGGGTCGCGGCGAGCAGCGACATCGCGTCGCTGCGGCAGATCTTCGGCGCGAAGCCCACCGCCGGTGACATCGACCGGCTCGGGCCGACCCAGATGCTCGCCAGCTCGGACACGGCCACGTCGCGTGGCTGGTCGGTGGGCTCCACTGTCAACGTGCAGCTGACCCGGGGCGAGGCACGCACCTACACGATCAGCGGCATCTACGAGTCGTCGCAGCTGACCAACCCGGTGACGCTGCCGGTGACCGCGGCGAAGGACTTCGCCATCCCGCAGCCCATCCAGGGCTTCATCCAGCTGGACCCGGGCACCCGGGTGTCCGACGTCCAGCCGCAGGTGGAGGCGTTGCTCGCGGACAGCCCCGAGGTGTCGGTGGCCGACCGGGACGCGTTCATCAAGCAGCAGACCAGTTCGCTCGACGGTCTGCTCACGATGATCCAGATCCTGCTCGCGTTGGCCATCGTGATCGCCGTGCTGGGCATCATCAACACCCTGGCCCTGTCGGTGCTGGAGCGGACCCGCGAGTTGGGTCTGCTGCGGGCGATCGGCCTGCGCCGGTCCCAGACCATGGGCATGATCACCGTGGAGGCGGTGGTGATCTCGGTGTTCGGCGCGCTGCTCGGCGTGGTGGTGGGCACCGGCCTCGGCGCCGCGGTGGTCGAGGCACTCAAGGACGAGGGCATCACCGACCTGATCCTGCCGTGGGGGCAGATGGGTGTCTTCCTCGGTCTCGCCGCCATCATCGGCGTGGTGGCCGCGGTGCTCCCCGCCGTCCGGGCGGCCCGGATCAACGTCCTGGGCGCCATCGCCCACGACTGATCGGCACTACCGAGGCCCCCGGTCGCCATCCGCGCGACCGGGGGCCTCGGCCTTCCCCATTCCCCCTCGACCACCCGTACGCGACTGCCAGGCTGGTGCTGCCGGCAGGGCGCCGGCCCGCCCCGCGAGCGGGCGGCCGGAGAACCGGGGCCGGTGACATGACCGATCAGGACGCGTACCAGCGGGCACTCGACAACGCCGAGCGGCTGCTCGGGCAGCCGTTGGTCCTGCCGCTCGGCGAGGGTGAGCCGT
Source organism: Micromonospora saelicesensis (assembly GCF_900091575.1). Taxonomy (GTDB): domain Bacteria; phylum Actinomycetota; class Actinomycetes; order Mycobacteriales; family Micromonosporaceae; genus Micromonospora; species Micromonospora saelicesensis. Next base: position 199,760 of record NZ_FMCR01000009.1, on the reverse strand, counting down.
CGGTGGGAAACGACTTCCGTCGTCTCGCCACCGTGCAGACCTTCGGCGCGGCCTGGCCCCGGGAAGGCCTGGACCTGCGCAGCCGGTGCCTGGTCTCGGTGGCGATCGCCGCCGCCCTCGGCACCCACGAGCCGCTGCGCGGGCAGCTGCGCATCGCGCTGACCTCGGGCGTGACCAGGGAGGAGATCGTCGAGTTGTTCATCCACCTGGCCGCGTACGCCGGGGCCGCGCGGGCGTTCGACAGCTACCAGGTGGTCGCGGCGGTCTTCGCCGAGCGCCAGTGAACGAGGCCGGTCGCGACAGCCGAGCGCCGTCGGCAGCGCCGGGCGGGTCAGCCGGTCGTCGCGGCCCGATCGGTCAGCAGGGCCGCGAGCAGCGCCAGGTCCACGCCGGTCAGGCTCTCCACCTGGTGTACGCCGACAGTGCTCGGCAACGCCACCTCCGCCGGTACGGCCAGGACCGCCGCGCCCGAGGCGAGCGCGCTGGCCACCCCGGTCGGTGAGTCCTCGATCGCCACACAACGCTCGATCGGCGCACCCAGCAGCCGGGCGGCGGTCAGGTACGGCTCGGGGTGCGGCTTGGCCGCCACCACCTCGTCGCCGGCGACCACAGTGTCGAAGTTGTCCCGACCGAGGGTGTCCAGGGCGATCTCGACCAGCGCCCGAGGGCTGGAGGTGACCAGCGCGGTGGGGATGCCCGCCGCGCGGACCGCGCGCAACAGGTCGAACGCGCCCGGCCGCCAGCGCAGACCGGTGCGGAACAGCTCCAGGATCCGGGCGTTGATCCACGCCGCGCTGATCTCCGGATCCCGTTCGGGCTGCCCCAGGTCGTCGTGCAGGATGCGCATCGACTCGGCCATGGCGGTGCCGATGATCGACTGGCGGGCGTCGACGGAGAGTTCCCCGCCGTACTCCTTCGCGAGTTCCTGCAACGCGACGTCCCACAGCTTCTCGCTGTCGACCAACGTGCCGTCCATGTCGAAGAGCACAGCGGCGGGGTGATGGCTGCTCAGCGGAACCTCCAGGGTCGTGACCGACACCGGCGATCCTGCCAGCACCCCCCGGGGCCGGTGGCGGCAACGGGCGTCAGGGTGATCCGGGCAACCCCGTTCAGCCCAGGTCGCACTCCTTCAGGGAACCCTCGTAACCCCGGAAGAACATGTCGGTGCGCTGCTCGGCGGTGCCGTGCGCCCCTTCCGCGAACCACGGCTGGTCCGGGTCGTCGCCGACCGCCGCCACCCCCTCCCGGAACTCGTCCAGGTCGCCCTCGGCGAGGGTCAGGGCCTCCGAGCGCACCGAGTCGCCGAGGTACGCCCCGGCCATGCAGTCGGCCTGCAACTCCTGCTGGATGGTGAAGCTGTAGTTGATGCCGAGCCGCACCTGGATGGCGTGCGCGTACTCGTGCCCGAGCAGGTAGAACACGAACGCGTCGCCGACCTGGCGGAACGCCGCCACCGACCAGGTGACGTCGTAGGCGATGAAGTCGCCCTGCGAGCAGTAGACGGCGTTGTTGCGGGGCAGCGCCTGGCCGCCGCAGGACACCTCGCCGTCGCGCTGGTACGGGATGATCCGCCGGATCGGTCGGAACCGCTGCCCGGATTCCTTGAACTGGGCCGCCCAGTACCGCTCGGCGACGTCCTGCGCGTCGGCGACGTCCTGCTCGAACTCGGCGACGCTGGTGGTGCTGTCGGCCCGGGTGGTGCTCGGCCCCGGTGAGGCTGCCGGCGGGTTCGCCCCGGGGCGCTCGGCCTCCGGCTCGGCCAGCCCGCCGCCGGCGCAGGCGAGGGAGACCAGGGCGGCGATCAGCAGACCCGCCACCGGGCCCCGCGCGTCGCGTCCGAACCGTGCCCCCACTGTGCCTCCCCAGACATCGGTGCTCAGGCTGGTAGTACCCCGACGACAGGACCGAAACGCCCGTCACCGGTTTCACGCAGGGCACGGCCGGACGGTTCACGCGCCCTGGACCCGGATGGGCTGCGGGTCAACCACCGGCTGCGCCGCTCGTACGGCCAGTAGGGTCGCTCAACTGCCCGACTCCCGACCGCGCTGCCACGTGTCACCCTGGTCACCGTGCCGCTCGGCCTCGTACCGCTGCTGCCGGGCCCGAGCGTCCCGTCCGGCCCGAGGTTCGTCGCCCCCAACCTCACCGCCCCGCCCTCGCCGCACCACGACGCCAAACGCCACCCCCGCCACGACGACGAAAACCCCCACCACGACCCACACCATCGTCATCCCGCCAACCTAGACCCCACCCACCACCCCTGAGCCCCGGTGGTGATCATGGGGTTGGCGTCATCCCACTCGGCGTGTCGTGACGCTAACTTCATGATCACCGGTTCTGGTGGGGGCAGACCCGGGGGCGGTGGGGTGTCCGGGTGGAGGTTTGGGGTTCGACGTTTCCTGTGCGGGCGCCGGGGTGGTGTCCTCGCAGGAGGAGGGGAAGAACCGTGAAGTACATGATTTTGCTCTACGGGTCGCAGCAGGACTACGACGTGCTGTCCGGGCGGGCTTCCGACCGGCCGGCGATGTCGGCCGAGCAGATCGCGGCGATGCACCAGCACATGGAAACCTTCCACCAGGCGCTGGCCGAGTCCGGGGAGTTGGTTGACGCCCGGGGCCTGAGCGAGCCGGTGCACGCCCGCCGGGTGCAGGTACGCGAGGGGGCACCCGTGATCACCGACGGCCCGTACCCGGAGACGCAGGAGGTCCTCGCCGGTTACACCATCGTGGAGTGCGCCAGCTTCGACCGGGCCACCCAGATCGCCGCCGGCCTGGTCGACCCGGACGCCCCCGGTGGGTACGTGGACGTGCGGCCGGTGCTCGACGGTGTCGAGGACCTGGCCGGCTGACCCGGTGTCGGAGACTCCCGCCGAGGACCTGCTGCGCGAGCTGGCGCCGCAGGTCCTCGGCGCGCTGGTCCGCCGCTACGGGCACTTCGACACGGCCGAGGACGCGGTGCAGGAGGCGCTGATCGCGGCGGCGCACGGTTGGCCGCGCGACGGCGTACCGGAGAATCCCCGTGGCTGGCTGATCACCGTGGCGTCCCGTCGGCTGACCGACCTGCTGCGTCGCGAGCAGGCCCGGATGCGACGGGAGGACACGGTGGCCCGGTGGGTGCTGCAGGAGCAGTGGCACGCCCCCGCCGCCGACCGTCCGCCGGCGGACGCCGACGACACGCTCATCCTGTTGTTCCTGTGCTGCCACCCGGCGCTGTCGGCGGCGTCGCAGATCGCGCTCACCCTGCGGGCGGTGGGCGGGCTGAGCACCGCCGAGGTGGCGCGCGCGTTCCTGGTGCCGGAGGCGACGATGACCCGGCGGATCAGTCGGGGCAAGCAGCGGATCCGTGACAGTGGGCTGCGGTTCGCGCCGCCCACCGGCCCGGAGCGCGCCGACCGGCTCGCCGCCGTGCTGCACGTGCTCTACCTGATCTTCACGGAGGGGTACGCCCGCACCGCCGGGCCCGGGCTGCTGCGCGCCGACCTGACCGCCGAGGCGATCCGGCTGACCCGGCTGGTGCGCCGGCTGGTGCCCGAGGACCCCGAGGTCACCGGGCTGCTCGCATTGATGCTGCTCACCGACGCCCGCGCTTCGGCGCGGATCGGCCCGCACGGTGAGCTGGTGCCGATGGCCGAGCAGGACCGCTCCCGGTGGCGGGCCGACCAGATCGCCGAGGGGGTCGAGCTGATCACCGGGGCGCTACCGCGCGGGGTGGTCGGTGCGTACCAGCTCCAGGCGGCCATCGCGGCCGTGCACGACGAGGCGCCCAGCGCGGCGGCCACCGACTGGGCGCAGATCACCTCCCTGTACGAGGTGCTCCTCAGGATGTCGGACAACCCGGTGGTGGCGCTCAACCACGCGGTGGCGGTGGCCATGAGCCGAGGCGCGCCGGCCGGGTTGGCGTTGCTCGCCGACCTGGCCGACGACCCCCGTCTCGCCGACGACCCGCGACTGCCGGCCGCCCGCGCCCACCTGTGGGAGATGGAGGGTGAGCGGCTCGCGGCGCGGGAGGCGTACCGGATGGCGGCGGCGCGCTCGACGAACCTGGCGCAGCAGCGCTACCTCAACGCCCGCGCGGACCGCCTCGCGGGCGGCAGCGTGTGACGGTCAGGGACTCGCGGCAAGGAAGACGAAGGCGGCCATCAACACCAGGTGTACGCCACCCTGCAGCACGTTGGCCCGGCCCGGCACGACGGTCAGCACCGCGGTCACGGCGGTCAGCGCGAGCAGCGTGAGCTGGGTGCCGCCGAGGCCGAGCAGCAGCGGGCCGTCCAGCCAGATCGAGGCGATCGCGATGGCCGGGATGGTCAGGCCGATGCTGGCCATCGCGGAGCCGAGCGCGAGGTTCAGGCTGGTCTGGACCCGGTCTCGGCGGGCGGCGCGGGCGGCGGCCAGGGTCTCCGGCAGCAGCACCAGCAGGGCGATGATCACGCCGACGAACGCGTGCGGCAGGTTCGCCGCCGCGACCCCGGCCTCGATGGTCGGGGAGACCGTCTTCGCGTCGCCGACCACCGCGACCAGCGCCACCAGCAACAGACCCAGGCTGACCATCGCCGCGCGGGTCGTGGGCGGCTTGGCGTGCTCCTCCGTCTCGATGACCTTGCCCCGGCTGTCGACCGGCAGGAAGTAGTCGCGGTGCCGGCCGGTCTGCACGAGCACGAACAGCCCGTACAGGGCCAGCGACGCGACGGCGGCGAAGACGAGTTGGGCCGGGCTGAACTCCGGGCCGGGGCGGGCCGTGGTGAAGCTGGGGATGACCAGGCTCAGGGTGGCCAGGGTGATCACGGTGGCCAGCGCACCGCCGGTGCCCTCCGGGTTGAACACGGCCACTCGGCGGCGCAGCGCCCCGAGCAGCAGGGACAGGCCGAGTATCCCGTTACAGGTGATCATGACTGCGGCGAAGACGGTGTCGCGGGCCAGCGACTGGGTCTTCTCCGGCCCGCTGATCATGAGCGTGACGATCAGGGCCACCTCGATCACGGTGACCGCGACGGCGAGCACCAGGGACCCGTACGGCTCCCCCACCCGGTGGGCGACCACCTCCGCGTGGTGCACGGCCGCGAGCACCGCGCCGCCCAGCAGCACCGCGACGACCACGATGACCGGCCCAGGCAGGCTCCGCCCCCAGGTGACCATCAATATCAGGACGGCGAGCACGGGTACGACAAACGTCCAGTCGGTCAGGCGGGAGCGAAGGAGGGCGGGCATGCCTTACAGAGTGCCAGGTCAAGTGATCATGTGCCCACCATCGACGCCGCGAAATGCGGTCGCTCGTGGCGTTCACCACGCTAATCCGTAACCGATAGGTTACGCTTTCCAGGTGAACGAGGTGGCCACCGCGATCGCGGACCCGGTACGACGGCACATCCTGACCCTGCTGCGCGACGAGCCGTTGTCCGCGGGCGACATCGCCCAGCGATTCGTGATCAGCCGACCCGCGATCAGCCGCCACCTGCGGCTGCTGCGCGAGAGCGGACTGGTGCACGACGAGATGGTCGGCCGACAGCGGATCTACCGATTCGATCCGCGCCCGCTCGCCCCGCTGGTCGACTGGCTCGCCGCGCTCGCGGCCACCGACCGGTGGGAGCGGCACCTCGACGCGTTGGAGACCGAGGTCTATCGCACCCGCCGAGAGCGCCGCAGTCGTGGCCCGGCGGAGCACCGAAGGGAGCACACGGCATGACCCGTACACCCGCCGGACGCCTGTTTCGCACCGACACCGGCCACGATCTCGTCCTCACCCGGACCTTCCGCGCCTCGGCGGCGGACGTCTGGGCCAGCCTGACCGAGTCGGAGCGCACGGCCCGCTGGTTCGGCCCCTGGAAGGGCGACGCCGCGCCCGGACGGACCATCCAGGTCCAGATGGCGTACGAGGAGCAGCAGCCCTGGTGTGACGTGCGCATCGACGCGTGCGAGCCAGAGCGACGCCTCGCCGTGTCGATGATCGACAGCTACGGAACCTGGCTGCTGGAGATGGTGCTGACCGAGACCGACGGCAGCACCGAACTGCGGTTCGTCCAGCACCTCACCAGCGTGGAGGGCATCGCCGAGGTCGGCGCCGGCTGGGAGTACTACCTGGACATGCTGGTCGCCTCCCGGGACGGCTCACCCCTCCCCCAGTTCGACGACTACCACCCCACGATGCAGCCCTACTACCAGGCGCTGGCCGCCGAGCCGTCCGCCCCGCACGCCTAACCGTCGATCTCCTGGCGCAGCTTGCCGAACTCGGCGGTCAACGCCGGCAGCGGGAAGTGCGCGTTCAGGCCACTGGGGTTGGGCAGCACCCACAGCCGGGCCGGGCCCAGCCGGTCCGGCTGCGGACCCAGCCCGGCCCGGGGCCGGACGAAGGCGATCCGGTACGCGGTCACCCCGAGGATGGCCACCCACCGCGGCCGGTACCGCTGCGCCTTCACCGCCAACCCCGTCACGCCGGCCACCAGCTCCGCCGACGTCAGTTCGTCGGCGCGGGCGGTGGCCCGGTTGCTCAGGCTGGTGATGCCCAGGCCCTGGCGCAGCAACTCGTCGTGTTCCCACGGGCGCAGCTCCCGGTCGGTGAAGCCGCCGCCGTGCAGGGCCGGCCAGAACCGGCTGCCCTTGCGGGCGAAGGGCAGCCCCACCGCGGCCGAGTAGAGACCCGGGTTGAAGCCGCAGAACAGCACCCGCAGGCCGGGGCCGATCACGTCGTCAAGGCCCCGGCCGGCCGCCGCCGCCACCTCCTGCGGGGTCGGCCGCCGAAACGGCCCGGACCGCTGCGCGTCCACCCCACCGATCCTGCCGTACGCGCGGGCACCGGGCACGACGCACGCCGACGATCACCACGTGGCACCCTCAACGGATGCAGTCAGCCGACCACCTCGCCGCAAGCCGCTACGCCCGGATGCGCTGGAACACGCCGCTGGCACCGGAGCACGCGGCGTTACTGCTGCAACGACTCGACGTCCGCCCTGGCGCGCGCGTACTCGATCTCGGCTGCGGTTGGGGTGAGCTGCTGCTGCGCGCGGTCGCCGCGGGGGGCGTGTCCGGCCCGGTCGCGACGCGGGGCGTCGGCGTCGACACCGACGGCGACGCCCTGGAGCGGGGACGGCGACTGGCCGCGGACCGATCGCTGAACCGACACGTCACCTTCGTGATGGGAGAGGCGGCGGCCTGGCAGGAGCCGGCCGACCTCGTCCTCTCCATCGGATCGGCGCACGCCTTCGGCGGCACCCGGGCCGCGCTCGACGCGCTCGCCGCCGTGGTCCGACCCGGTGGCCGGCTCCTGTTCGGTGACGCGTACTGGGAGCGCCCTCCGACACCGGAGGTCGAGCAGATCTTCGGCTCGGACGTGGTGACCCTCCCGGGGCTGGTCGAGGCCGCCCGGGAACGGGGCTGGCGGGTGCTGCACCTGAGCACCGCCGACCAACGGGAGTGGGACGACTTCGAGTCCACCTGGGTGGCGGGCCGCCAGGAGTGGCTGCTCAGCTATCCGGAGGACCCCCGGGCGGCCGGCGTCCGCGCGGAACTCGACGACCGGTTGCGTCAGTACGTCGGCGGCTACCGGGGCGTCCTCGGCCTCGCCTACCTCGTCCTCGGTCGCTGACGGCCCCGGTCACGTCGGGACCGAACGGCGCGCCCCAGATCGACGGGCCACCCGGTACGCCGACCGCTGGTCGTGACCACGGTCGCCGTTGACGCCGGTGGCTACGCTGCGGCCTTACGCAGCGGGCCGTCGTGCGGTGTCGGAGAGCGAGGCTGACATGTCGGACACCCGGAGGTCCCTCGACTCTCGTCCCGCCCTGCACTGGCGAATCCTCATCGTGTTCGCCGGCACCGTGCTTGTGTGGCTGTTCCTTTACCACGGCGCGCTGCTCGGCCGTGACTACGACCGCCCGACCCATGTGGCCAGGGCCATCCTCACGACGGTGCTCGTCGTCCCCCTGGTGGTGGCCGCCCGCCGCCTGCTCGACCGTCGCCCCTGGACCGGCCTCGGGCTACCCTCAGTGCGCTTCGGCTGGCGACGACTGCTGCTCGGCATGGCCTGCTGGCTCATCCCCGCCGCCGTGGGGTTCGCGCTCTGCCTCGGCTTCGGTTGGGTGGAGATCCGCCTGCGCACCTCCGTGGCGGACGCCCTGGGCGTGGCGGCGCTGCTGCTCGTCCTCGTGTTCCTGTACGAGGCGCTGCCGGAGGAGATCGTCTTCCGCGGCTACCTCCAGCACAACCTCGGCACCCGGTTGCCGGCCTGGCAGGCCGTCCTCGGACAGTCCGTGTTGTTCACCCTGTTCGGGTTTCTCGTCGGCGCCGCCGCCTCCCTCGACAGGCTGCTGCTGTTTTTCGTCTTCGCTCTGCTCCTGGGTGGCTTCCGTGTCGCCACCGGCGACATCTGGGCCGGCATCGGCTTCCACGTGGCCTTCCAGACCGTCGCCCAACTGTTCGGCGACGTGGGCGACGTCTTCGACGTGACCGGATCGGACGTCCTGGGACTCGTCGCCATGGGTGCCATACCGTTCGCATTTGGCTGGACAGCCATGCAACGGCTGCACCGCAACCGCCTGGGCTGGCAGGCCCGAGACCCGGAGCCGATCGGCTGACGAGCACACGAGCGGTTATGGCGTTCGCACGACGTCACCGGCGTCGGCTCGCCGGGGTGGGTGACCGGGCTGTGCCCGCGGAGCCCGTACGCGTTGGCGGGGCCATCCGCCCGGGCGCTGCGTCGGCGGGTGGGTGCCCTGGTCGCCGGTGCGGGGCCTGCGCAGCACGAGGCAGACGACGGCGAGCAGCACGGCCGCGACGATGCCGTCGAGCCAGTAGTGGTTGCCCGTGGTCACGACAACCAGCAGGGTGGCGAGCGGGTGCGCCAGCCACAACCACCGCAGGCGCCCGCCGGTCACCGTGATGAGCGCGACGGCGACGGCGAGAGCCCAGCCGACGTGCAGCGAGGGCATGGCGGCGTACTGGTTGCTCAACGCGTCCGTGTCGGGTGGCCCGTAGACGGCGGGCCCGTAGCGGCTGCCCGTGTCCACCATGCCGGTCAGGGCGGTCAGTCGCGGCGGTGCCAGCGGAACCAGGAAGTGCAGCGCCAGTGCGGCCGCGGTGAGCCCGGCGAGCATGCGACGCGTCCAGAGATACCGCACGGGGTGTCGCACGTACAGCCAGATCAGACAGATGACCGTGGCGGGGAAGTGCACGTACGCGTAGTAGCCGTTGGCCAGGTGCACCAACAGCTCGTGGGAGAGCACGGGACGTTGGAAGGCGGCCTCGTTGGGCAGGTGGAACAGGCGCTCCACCCGCCAGATCCATTCCCCGTTTCCCACAGCGGTCGACCCCCGGTCGGCCCCCGCCACCCGAGCCGCCTTGTAGGTGAGAAACAGTGCGGCGACGAGCCCCAGCTCACGTGCGGCCCGGCGCAGCGCGGCGGCTCGCCGGGCGGGTGCCACCGGCCGCGCCGCTGGCAGCTCCGCGGTATCCACAGACCCCTCGATTCGGTGACGTTCGCTCGTACCGGCCCTGGCCGGACAGACCGGGGCCGCCGCCGTCTTCCGACGGCGGCGGCCCCGGGTCGGACTGCCCGACGTCAGCGTCGGGGGGTCGGTCCGTCCTGCGTGGTGTCGACGCGCACCTGGTCGAAGGCGGGAGCGCCGTCGATCGCGTCGGCGGCGACGGCCGTCGACGTGGCGGCGTCCGGCAGGTCGAGGCTGGTCCGCAGGGTGACCGGCTTGAGCAGGAGCGCGGCGATGATGCCGACGACCCCGATGGCGGCGGAGATGAGGAAGATGTGTCCGGTGGCGTCGCCGTACGCGGCCCGGACGATGACCTGGACCTGCTCAGGCAGCGCGGTGATGTTGAGGTTGCTGCCGCCCGCGCTGCCGGAGGTGGGGATCCCGGCGGCGGTGAGGTCGTGGGTGATCTGGTCGCTGACCCGGCGGGCGAGGACCGCGCCGAGCACGGAGACGCCGATGGTGCCCCCGAGCGACCGGAAGAACGCGACGCTGGAACTGGCCGCGCCGATGTCCTTGAGCGACACCGTGTTCTGGACGGCGAGAACGAGGTTCTGCATGGTCATGCCGACGCCGACGCCGACGATGAACATGGCGGCGCCGACCAGGACGAGCGACGTCTCGTGGTCGATGGTGCCGAGCAGGGCGAACCCGGCGACGAGGAGGATCGAGCCGGCGACGATGTAGGGCTTGATCTTTCCGCTCTTGGTGATCAGCCGGCCGGCGACGATCGAGGAACCGAGGACGCCGGCCATCATCGGGATGGTGAGCAGGCCAGCCTCGGTCGGGCTGTAGCCGCGGCCGATCTGGAAGTACTGGCCGAGGAAGACGGCACCGCCGAACATGGCCATGCCGACCGCGAGGCTGCCGAGGATGGCCAGCGCTGTGGTGTGCTGACGCACGATGCTGAGCGGGACGACCGGCTCGGCGGCGCGCGACTCGACCCAGACCGCCAGGGCGAGCAGGACAAGCGAACCGCCCACCATGGCCGCCGTCTGCCAGGAGGCCCAGGCGAACGAGCTGTCGACGAAGGAGATCCAGATCAGCAGCACGCTGACGCCGGCGGCGATCAGGCTGGCACCCAGATAGTCGATCTTGACATTCTCGCGCCGTGCGGTCGGCAGGCGCAGGGTGGCCTGGAGCAGGATCAGCGCGATGGCGGCTACCGGCACGCCGACGAAGAAGCACCAGCGCCAGCCGAGCCAGGACGTGTCGACGATGAGGCCGCCGAGCAGCGGGCCGCCGACCGTCGCGACCGCCATGACACCACCGAGGTAGCCGTTGTAGCGGCCCCGCTCGCGCGGCGGGATCATGGCCGCGATCGCCACCTGGACGAGGGCCTGCAGGCCGCCGACCCCGATGCCCTGGAACGCGCGGGCGGCGATGAGCTGGCCGGCGCTCTGCGAGAAGCCCGCGATGACCGAGCCCACCAGGAAGACCACGATGGCGACCTGGATCAGGGTCTTCTTGTTGAACAGGTCGGCCAGCTTGCCCCAGATCGGGGTGGTCGCCGTCGCGGTGAGCAGGGTCGCGGTGACCACCCAGGTGTACTGGGTCTGCGAGCCGTTCAGCGATCCGATGATCTTCGGCAGCGCGGTCGAGACGACCGTGCTGCTCAACATCGCGACGAAGAGCACCAGCAGCAGGCCACTGAGCGCTTCCAGTGTGCGCCGATGGGTCATCGGCTCAGCGCCGGCCGTGATGGTGGGTGCGCTCATCGCGCGGCCTCCAGGTTGTCGTTGTCGTTGTTTCCGAGGGCGACCTCGATGTCACCGGTGAACCGGCCGAGGGCGGCAGTGAGCGCCGCCACCTCGTCGGGAGTCCAGTCAACGAGCGCTCGTTCGAGCACCTCGCCGTACCAGCGGTGACTGTCGGCCAGGGCGGCGCGGCCGGCCGGGGTGACCGCCAGGAAGGTCGCCCGCTTGTCGGTCGGGTCCGGCTGCCGCTCCACCAGGCCGTGCGCGACGAGCGCCGCGACCGAGCGGCTGACTGTCGACGCGTCCAGCCGGGTCTGGTGAGCCAGGTCACGGGCGTGGCAGTCGCTGGAGAGCTGATCGATCTGCACGAGCATGCCGAGCATTCCCGGCGGAATCGCCGGACGTTCGTCAGCCCGGCGTTGCCTCAGCAGTCGAACGCTTCTGACCAGGTCGTACAGGCGAAGGCCGAGTTCACGGGCGCCGCTTTCCACGTCTGCTCCCACACGAGAGTTGGTTGCCTCAAGCAAGCATTCACCGATCTTGCCCACTAGGCAAGTTTGCTCATTGAGAAGTCGCTCACCCGCACGTACCCTCGGTGCGATGGACGAGACGACCGGCCTGCGGGAGCGCAAGAAGGCAGCCACCCGCCTCGCCCTGCACGAGGCGGCCCTACGCCTCGCCGCCGACGGTGGCATCGACGCGCTGACGGTCGAGGCGATCGCCGACGCCGCCAACGTCTCCCGGCGGACCTTCTCCAACTACTTCTCGAACAAGGAGCAGGCTCTCTTCCACGGCGACACGATGCGCCTGCACCGGCTGTTGCAGCTGGTCCGGGAACAGCCGGTCGACGAGGCGCCGTGGACCGTCCTGAGCAGGGCAGCCGAGCGCCTCACCGAGGAGGTCTTCGGCGGTTCTGAGCCTTCCTGGCTGACCCAACGCCGGAAGTTGCGCGGGCATCCCGGTCTGGCCCCACACCAGGTGGCGGCGTACGCCGCGCTCGAGCGCGAGCTGGCCGCGGAACTCGCCCACCGGCTCACCGACGACGACGTGGCGCTGCGCTCCCGTCTCCTGGCCGCGACCTTCCTGGCCATCCTGCGGGTCGCCGTCCAGCACTGGATCGAGCACCCCGACGAGCCGATGGCCCGAACCGTCCGGACCGCACTCGCCGCGGCCGCTCCCACGGTGGCCCCCGGAGGCCACCGGGCCAGCACCGGCACCTGACGCCGCTCTCCAATCCCGCAGACGGGCTGAAGAGTCCTGGTGGCACGGTCCAGTGGGTGGTAGCCGACGGGCGCGGGCTTGACGGAGCGCAGACATCGGAGGTTTACTGCGTCAGCGATACACGTTGATGAGCTTGGATGGTCCACAGTGGCCGGCTGAGGTCGTCGGCGCTGCCATCGTCAACAGGTCGTCGCCGTTGCGCCAGCCGTCTCCTGGCGCTGTCGGCAGCGACGCGACGCTCCCCCCTCGGCGGGCGGGGAGCACCGGCACGGCACACCGCACTGCGCAGCGTCGCGCTTCCCCGCAGGACGATCCCCACCGGCACGGCACCACCCCGCACCATCTCAGCCGAGCATCGGCGGCCCGGCTCCGTACCACCGCCATCTCGGCCCGGCGAGCCCCCACAGCTCCGTGACGCGCGCCCGGGTCGACGCTCAGCAGAGGAGCAAGAGCATGCGTTCCCGTCCCCGTCTGTTAGCACTCGTCACCGGCCTGGCCGTCATGCTGGCCAGCCTGGTCGCCCTGCCGACGCCAGCCTCGGCGGCACCGCTGACCAAGGTCCTGGTGTTCAGCAAGACCGCCGGCTTCCGGCACTCGTCCATCCCCAACGGCATCGCCGCGATCCAGCAGCTCGGCTCGGCAAACGGCTTCACGGTGACCTCGACCGAGGACGCCGCCCAGTTCACCACCTCCAACCTGGCCCAGTACCAGGCGGTGGTCTTCATGTCGACCACCGGCGACGTCCTCAACGCCAGCCAGCAGAGCGCGTTCGAGTCGTACATCGCCGCCGGTGGTGGCTACGTGGGCGTGCACGCCGCGGCCGACACCGAGTACAGCTGGCCGTGGTACGGCTCGCTGGTCGGAGCGTGGTTCGACTCGCACCCGGCGATCCAGACGGCGACCGTGAAGATCGAGGACCAGACCAACCCGTCGACCGCCCACCTCGGCACCACCTGGGTCCGCTCCGACGAGTGGTACAACTACCGCACCAACCCGCGCTCCAGCGCGCGGGTGCTGGCCAGCCTCGACGAGTCGTCCTACAGCGGCGGCAACATGAGCGGCGACCACCCGATCACCTGGTGCAAGGCGTACGGCGGCGGGCGTGCCTGGTACACGGGCCTCGGACACACCGAGGCGTCGTACACCGACCCGAACTTCACCCGGATGCTGCTCGGTGGCCTCCAGGTCGCCGCGGGCTCCGTGACGGCCGACTGCTCGCCGCGCACCACGACCCCGCCGCCCACCGCCAGCGGCTCCACCCTGCGGGCCCGCGCCAACAACCAGTACGTGAGCGCGCCCAACGCCACCACCGCGCTGATCGCCAACCGCAGCTCCGTCGGCACCACCGAGCGGTTCGACCTGGTCAACCTCGCCAACGGCAACGTGGCGCTGCGCTCCAAGGGCAACGGGCAGTTCGTCGCGGCTGAGAACGCCGGGGCCGCCGCGCTGATCGCCAACCGGGCCACCGCCGGCGCCTGGGAGACGTTCCAGTTGGTCCGTAACTCCGACGGCACGGTGAGCCTGCGGGCCACGGTGAACAACCGCTACGTCGCCGCCGACAACGCGGGCGCGTCCCCGCTGATCGCCAACCGGACCTCCATCGGTCAGTGGGAGAAGTTCGACCTGGTCACCACCAACTGACCTGGTCCCCCGCTCGTTCTCCACCACCCCACCCGGTCGTGGTGCGCCCCCGCGCGCCCGTCCCCCGGTCGTCGAGAAAGGACGATCATGCTCTCGTACCCCCGGCGCTGGCCCCGGGCGCTCTTCGCGGCGGTCCTCACCGTCGCGAGCGCGGCCCTCGCTGTGGCTGCACCGTCCACCGCCCAGGCGGCGGTGATCCCCGCTTCCGACTATCAGCAGGTCAAGCTCGCCACCGGTTCGGGCGAGCTGGGTGAGGCGATGTCCCTGGCCGTCCTGCCCAACCGCTCGGTGCTGCACACCGCCCGCAACGGCGTCCTGCGGGTGACCGACGTGGCCGGCAACACCAAGGTCTCCGGCACCCTGTCGGTCTACACCCACGACGAGGAGGGGTTGCAGGGCGTCGCCGTCGACCCCAACTTCGCCAGCAACCGGTGGATCTACCTGTACTACTCCCCCACGCTGAGCACCCCGTCCGGGGACGCCCCGACCACCGGCTCGCAGTCTGACTGGGACCGGTGGAAGGGGCACCTGCGGCTGTCCCGGTTCACCCTCAACAGCGACGACACGCTCAACCTGGGCAGTGAGAAGATCGTCCTCCAGGTCGCCAACGACCGTGGGCAGTGCTGCCACGTCGGCGGTGACCTGGACTTCGACGCCGCCGGCAACCTGTACCTGACCACCGGCGACGACACCAACCCGTTCGAGTCGTCCGGCTACGCGCCACTCGACGAACGGACCAACCGCAACCCGCAGTTCGACGCCCAGCGCTCGGCGGGCAACACCAACGACCTGCGGGGCAAGGTGCTGCGGATCAAGCCGCAGGCCGACGGCACGTACACGATCCCGTCGGGCAACCTGTTCGCCCCCGGCACGTCGGGCACCCGCCCGGAGATCTACGCCATGGGCCTGCGCAACCCGTTCCGGATGAGCGTCGACAAGGCGACCGGCGTGGTCTACCTCGGTGACTACGGCCCCGACGCAGGCAGCACGAACTCCAGCCGGGGCCCCCAGGGTCAGGTCGAGTTCAACCGCATCGCGGCGCCCGGCAACTACGGCTGGCCGTACTGCACCGGCAGCAACACCAGCACGGAAACATACAATGAATACACCTTCCCGTCCGGGCCGTCGCAGTCCAAGTACAACTGCACGGGCGGGCCGACCAACAACTCGTTCCGCAACACCGGGCTCGGCACGCTGCCCGCGGCGAAGCCGGCCTGGATCAAGTACGCGGGCGACTCCGGTTCGCCGTCGGAGTTCGGCAGCGGCTCGGAGTCACCGATGGGTGGGCCGGTCTACCGGTACGACGCCTCGCTCAACTCCAGCATCAAGTTCCCGGCCTCACTGAACGGCCAGTTCTTCGCCGGCGAGTACGGCCGCCGCTGGATCAAGGCCATCGCGGTCAACTCCGACGGCTCGCGTGGGGAGATCTCCAACTTCCCGTGGACCGGCACCCAGGTCATGGACATGGCCTTCGGCCCGGATGGCGCGCTCTACGTGCTGGACTACGGCACCGGCTCGAACAACCAGGCGCTCTTCCGGATCGAGTACATCGGTGGTGGCAACCGCAGCCCGATCGCTGTCGCCTCGGCGAACCCCACGTCGGGGGCCAACCCGCTGACCGTCAACTTCTCGTCGGCTGGCAGCTCCGACCCCGAGGGCGGGGCGCTCAGCTACCTGTGGACCTTCGGCGACGGCACCACGTCGACGGCGGCCAACCCCACCAAGACGTACACCACCAACGGCTCGTACAGCCCCACCCTGAAGGTCACCGACCCGACCGGCCTGTCCGGCACGGCGAGCCTGATCGTCACCGTGGGCAACACCGCGCCGACGGTGTCACTCACCGCCCCCACCGACGGGCAACTGTTCAACTTCGGTGACACGGTGCCGTACCAGATCTCGGTGAGCGACCCGCAGGACGGCACGATCGACTGCTCCAAGGTGAGCCTGACCTACGCGCTGGGCCACGACAGCCACGCCCACCAGATCACCTCGAAGACCGGGTGCAGCGGCACGATCACCGTCCCGACCGACGGTGAGCACGACGCGGCGGCCAACATCTACGGGGTCTTCGACGCCGCGTACACCGACAACGGTGGGCTCACCACGCACAGCATCAAGACCCTGCAACCGAAACACCGCCAGGGTGAGCACTTCAGCGCCCAGTCCGGTGTCCAGGCCACCGACCACACCAACGCCGAGGGTGGCCGCACGGCCGGATTCATCGAGAACAACGACTGGATCTCCTACCAGCCGTACAACCTGTCCAACGCGAACCGGTTCACCGCACGGGTCTCCTCGGCCGGCGCCGGCGGCACCATCGAGGTCCGCGCCGGGTCGGCCACCGGCACCCTGCTGGGCACCGCCACGGTGCCGGTGACCGGTAGCTGGGAGACCTTCGTCGACGTCTCCACCGCCATCAGCAACCCGCCCGCCTCGACGACCACGCTGTACCTGGTCTTCAAGGGCGGCTCGGGCAACCTGTTCGACGTGGACGCGTTCACCTTCGCCACCGGCACCACCACCCCCAGCGGAGGGATCACGCTGCGGGCGCAGGTCAACAACCAGTACGTGTCGGCCGTCGGCACCAACCCGCTGATCGCCAACAAGGCCAGCGTCTCGACGACCGAGCAGTTCGACCGGGTGGACGCCGGCAACGGCAACATCGCCCTGCGGTCCCGCGCCAACGGGCTGTACGTCTGCGCCGACAACGCCGGCGCCAACCCGTTGATCGCGAACCGCACGACGATCGGGCCGTGGGAGACGTTCCAGATCATCAACAACTCCGACGGGACGGTCGGTCTGCGGGCTCTGGCGAACAACCAGATCGTGGCCGCCGAGAACGCCGGGGCCGGATCACTGATCGCCAACCGGACGTCGGTCGGGTCCTGGGAGAGGTTCGTCCTGACCACCGGCTGACGCGCACGTGGTAGGGCCCGGCCTGGGCGGTGACCAGGCCGGGCCCTACTGCGTGAAGTAGGCGGCGCTCTGCGGGTCCGCCGGGTAGTAGGACTCCACAGCGATCTCCTCGATGGTGATGTCCATCGGGGTGCCGAACGTGGTGATGGTCGAGAACAGCCGCAGCTCGCGTCCGCCGATCCGCAGGATCATCGGGAGCACCACGTCGGCGTCTACCCGTTGGTCCGGCGGGTCCTCGGGCAGCGGGTTCAGCAGTTCGTCGTAGAGCGCCGCGAGTTCCGCGTCGGGCGCGGCGGCGAGCTGGCGCGAGATCCGGCTGCGGAACACCGCCCGCACGTCCGCCAGGTTGACGACCAGGGGGGCGAGCCCGCGCGGGTGCAGGCCCAGCCGAACCAGGTTCACCGGTGGCCGCAACAGGTCGGGCGCCGCGTACGCGAAGAACGGGTCGACCGCGCGGTTGGTCAGCACGATGTTCCACCGGCGGTCGAAGACCAGCGCCGGATACGGCTCGTGCGCCTGGAGCACCCTGCGGACCGCGTCGAGGGCCCCCGACAGGGCGGCGTCGTCGAGCGGGCGCTGCGCGTACCGGGGCGCGAAGCCAGCGGCGAGCAACAGCTGGTTGCGATCACGCAGTGGCACGTGGAGTTGGTCGGCGAGCCGGAGGATCATCTCGGCGCTCGGCGTGGACTTGCCGGTCTCGACCAGGCTGACGTGCCGAGCCGAGACATCCGCGGCGATGGCCAGGTCGAGTTGGCTGAGCCCTCGGCGCTTGCGCCACTGCCGCAGGAGTTCCCCGACCGCATACATGATCATGAGCCTACTCATCGTCGCCCGGAACGCCATGAAGTGCGATGTCATCGACAAGCGCACGAGGCCGGGGAAACACTTGCGGCCATGACCACCGAGAACAAGAGCATCGTCGGGCGTGCGTTGGCGGGGCTGGTCGACACCGGCGACGTCGACACGCTCGCCTCGTACCTGAGTGAGGACTTCACCCATCACCGGTCGGATTCGACGACCTCGACCAGGGCGCAGTGGCTCGCCGCGGTCCGCGCCGCGCTGGGCCCGACCGCCGGCATGCGGGTCGACATCCTGCACCTGCTGGCCGACGGTGACCACGTCGTGGTGCACTCGCGACGCCGACTCCCCGACGGAGGGCCGGAGATCGTGGTCGTCGACGTCCTGCGGATCGCCGACGGATTGATCGCGGAGGGGTGGGAGGTCATCGAACCGGCAGGCCAGGCGGCCGCCAACGACGCGTGGTGGGACGCGCGTCCCTAGATCGGGAAGCGGCCGTGGCGCCAGTGCCAGTGACCGCCCGCCCGCAGGTGGTCGATGATCGCGCGCTGGAGCACCGTGCGGCGCGGCAGCTCGTCGAGCGGCGTGGTCAAGGTCCGGAACCCGAACCGCAGCACCTCGATGTCGGCGTCCGGCCCCGCCGACTCGTCGTAGGGCACCAGCTCGAACCGGCGCTGGAACCGCACGATGTTGGAGTCCTCGGGAAGGTACTCCCGCAGCTGAGGGTCGAGCAGCCACGAGGCGCAGGAGAACGCGGTGTAGCGCTCGTCGGGGAAATGCCGGGGGAAGAACGCGCGGGCCTCGTCGAGGGACGCCGCGACCGCCTCCGGGGTCAACGGCCCCGAATCGGGGACGTGCAGGCCGATGGCGCCATCGCCACGCTGGTGCTGGAGCCGGCCCAGTTCGTAGACGCTGCCGCGCGAGTGCAGCGTCAGCCAGCTCTGCATGACCGGCCAGCCCTCGCCGCGCATCCGTCGGTCGATGGCGAGGTTGCGGCCCAGGTCAGCCAGGGTCACCCAGGTCACGGCATCGGGGACGCCGTGGTCGCGGTGGTACCCGCGCACCACGTCGACCAGGGCCAGGTACGCGTACACGTAGAGATGGCGCCAGGCAGGCCCGCGCTCTCGCGGCAGCTCCGGGCCGGGCGACAGCCAGTCGTAGCCTGCTAGGTCGGCGCGGACCAGGGCGATCGAGCGGTCGAGCAGCCAGCGCAGCTCCGGGGTCCACAGCGGAGAGTCGGGGTCGGGCCAGCCCGCCATGATCTCGGCGGCGTCGTCCGGCCGCACGGCGAGCCGGTCGAGGAGCGCGGGTGCGTCGGCCTTGGCTGGCAACGGAGCTGACGGCCGGTCACCGGCGAGCCGGTGCACGCGGTCGACCTCCTCGACGGGCACCCCGAGTCGGGCCGCGATGTCGTCCAGATCCACGCCGACGACCCTACCGGCCGGCGGGCTTCTCAGGAGTCCGCCGGCACCCCGGCGTCGAGCTGCCCGATCATCGGCGCGAGAAGGTCATTGAGCTCCCGGGCCAGCACCGCCACGGCGCGGCGCGCCGCCGCGGCGACCTCGTCGTCCGGACCGTCGGGCGTCGGCGGCAGGTCGTCGAGCGGGACCGGCGCCTCCACCTGAAGCAACGCGCGCAGATGCGGGCGGCGCGTCTGGTCCTCCTCGGTGGGTGTGGTGAACTGGCCGAACAGCTGCGGCCAGTCCTGCCAACCACGGTCGCGCTGCCACTGCTTGGTCCAGGTCAGCTCGGCCGGCCAGCGGGAGGCCACCGTCACCGCGCAGACCAGGCTGCCGTCCCACGGGCTGCGCGCGCAGGTCGCCGAGATGATCCGCCGGTGCCAGCGCACGAAGCCCGGCGACAGCTCGGTGGCCAGCCGCCAGGCGGTCACCGCGAACGCCACGGGCGCGAAGTCACCCCAGGTGTCGGCGAACTCGTCGATCCGTCGAAACACCTCGGCCTCGTACCGGCCGCGCCCGTCGGTGCCGTGCTCACGGTCGAACTGCTCGTCCAGCCAGAAGGCGCGCGGTTCCGGCATCCTCAACCCCGTTTCACAGCGATGGTGTTGCGTACCTCGAACCTATGCGAATGTCGGGGTCGCGGACGCCATCCTCGCCCGTTGTCAACCTGTGCTGCGCCGAGGTCGCGGCAACCCGCTCAGCCCGCTCAGCCGACGAAGACGCAGAAGGGATGCCCGGCCAGGTCGGCGTACACGCGCAGAGGCTCGTCCGGGTCGTCGATGCGGTCGTACAACAGCCGGCCGCCGAGGCGCAGCACGCGCTCATGCTGGACCAGCAACTCCTCGACGGACTCCACGGTCAGGTCCAGGTGCAGCTGCTGGGGCACGGTGTTCGCCGGCCACGTCGCCTCCGGCAGATGCTCCACCTGCTGAAACGCTAGCTGGGGTCCGCCGCCGGGCGACCGAAGCACCAGCCAGTCACGCCCGCGTTCGTCGGCCTCGCCGGCCGCCGGCGGTTCGTCACCGGGACGGTAGACGAGGCCCAGTAGCTGTCGATAGAACTCCGCCAGCGCCCTCGCATCGGTGCAGTCGAGCACCACCGAACACAGCTTGGGCACGCTCTCCTGGTCGACCATGGTTGATCACCTCCGGGTGCCATTCTGGTCGAACCGCACCGTTGCCGCAGCGGCAACGGCTTGACAAAGGCCCGACTCCAGAGTGGACGATGCACCGTGCGAATTCTTGTGGTGGGTGGCAGTGGCCTGATCGGCGCTCACGTCGTGGACGTGCTCCGGGAGCGTGGCCATGCCGCGACCACTGTGGCGCGTACCGCCCAACCGGGCGTCGACCATCTGCTCGACGTCGGGTCCGCCTCGATCGAGGAGCTGCGGCCGTTGCTCGCCGGTCACGACGGCGTCGTGTACGCCACCCGCACCGAGGAACAACGGCCGCTGCCCAAGCCGATCTATCCCGAGTTCCGCCGCGACAACGTCGACCCGGTGGTACGCCTGTTCACCGCCGCCCGCCTCGAAGGCCTCACCCGGGGCGTCGTGATGGGCTCCTACTACACCTACTTCGACCGGCTCCACCCGCAGTGGCGCCTCGCCGAACGGCACACGTACATCCGGTGCCGCCTGGAGCAGGCCCGGGAGGGGCGGGCGGCCGCCGGCGAGGGCCTGCCGGTCGCCGTACTCGAACTGCCCTTCGTCTTCGGCCGGGCCGGCGACCGACTGCCCAACTGGGCCGGTCCGCTGGACCGGTGGGCCCGCTCGCGTACCCCGCTGGTCGCCCCGACCGGCGGCAGCGCCGCGGCCTCCGCCCGCAGCGTGGCCGAGGTCGCGGTCGATGCCCTGGAGCAGGCCAGCGGCGCGGACATCCCGGTCGTCGACGAGAACCTCACCTGGCACGACATGATCGCGCGCATCGCCGACGCGGTCGGTCGGCGCCGCCGGGTCGCGCGGATGCCGGCCGGCGCCGCAAAGGCCGCGCTGCGCCTGGGCGGCGCGCTACAGTCCCTCGGGCGCAAGGAGTCGGGTGTCAACCCCACCTACCTCGCCGACCTCCTGCTCACGAACCTGTTCATCGAACCGACGAGCGGCCGCCCGCTGGACCCGGCCCTACGCGAAACCTTCCCCAGCGGCGCCCCCTGAACGCCCTTGGCGTCGATCGTCAGGTTGTGGGGTCTGCCGATCAGCGATCTCGACGAACTCGTGCACCAGAGGTGACCGGTTGTCCTCGGCCCAGGCCAGGCACACCTGGTTGTGGCCGACGTCAGTGACGGGTACGTGGCTGACGTCGGGTCTCGTGTAGAACATCGCCGTCGACAGCGGCAGGATCACCATCCCGGCGTGCGCGGCGACATGCTCCAGTTTCTCCTCCACGGAGTTCAGTTCGGGCCGAGGGCGGGGGTCGGGCTCCGCCGGGCGGTTCGGTAGGTCCCGCCACTCCGGCACCGCGTCCGGGTCCTGCAAGAGCCGTTCCTCGACCAACTCGGCGAGGTCGATCGACTCCTTGCCGGCCAGGCGGTGATCGGTGGGCAGGACGACGACGCGGGGTTCGGTGAACAGGGGGCGCAGGCGCAGGCCACGCTGGTCCATCGGGAGCCGCACGTAGCTGACGTCCGCGCGCCCCTCGCGGACGATCTCGGCCTGGTCGTCCCAGGAAGTACGGACCACGTTGACGGCCAGGTCGGGGTGCCGCTGGCCGATGGCACGGGCCTCGGCGGTCACGAGAACGCCGGGCATGAACGCGATGGTGAACGTCGGCCTGCCGTGGGCGGCCCGTTGCACCCGCCGTCGCAGGGCCTCGGCCGAGGCGAGCAGCGGACGGGCGTCGGTCAGCAACTGCCGGCCGGCGTCGGTGAGCACGGTGGAGCGGCGGTCCCGGACGAAGAGCTCGGCGCGCAGTTCGTGCTCGAAAGCCCGGATCTGACGCGACAGGACCGGCTGGGCGATGTGCAGCCGCGCGGCCGCCCGGCCGAAGTGCAACTCCTCCGCGACCGCCACGAAGTAGCGGAGCTTGCGCAGATCGACGTCCACCCTGCCCCCATCCGGTTTCCGCTCCGGCGGTTTCACGATACCCGCCAGGTATGACCGGGGTGATGCTCAATGGGCATCACAGGAGGTGAAAGAGGTCTTGGACGCGGGCCTTCTCGACGGAGCACGGTGGTAACCGTTCCCCCCACTCGATCCGGAAGGACACGATCATGACCCTCATCGACCAGCGCGTCGTCGTACTCGGCGGAACCTCGGGGATCGGCCTCGCCACCGCCGCCCGCGCCGCCCGCGAGGGCGCCCAGGTCGTGGTCGCCTCCAGCAATCAGCGCAGCGTGGACCGCGCCCTGACGACCCTGCCGACCACCACCCAGGGGTACGTCGCCAACCTCACCAACCCCGACGCCGTGTCCCGTCTGTTCCACGATCTCGGGTCGTTTGACCACCTCGTCTACACCGCCGGCGAACCCCTCGCGCTGATGTCCGTCGACGCCCTCGACCTCGCCGCCGCCCGCACCGCCTTCGACCTGCGCTACTTCAGCTCCCTGTCGGCGGTCAACGCGGCATTGCCGTACCTGCGCCCCGGTGGGTCGATCACCCTCACCACCGGCACCGCCAACCACCGGCCCAGCGCCGGCTGGTCCGTCGCGGCCAGCATCACCGGGGCGATCGACGCGCTGGTCCGCGCGCTCGCCGTCGAACTCGCCCCGATCCGGGTCAACGCCGTCTCCGCCGGCGTGATCCGCTCACCGCTCTGGGACGCACTGCCGACCGAAACCCGAGAGCAGATGTACGCGCAGCTCAGCGAGTCGCTTCCGCTCGGACGGGTGGGCGAGCCCGAGGAGGTCGCCGAGGCGTTCGTCTACCTCCTGCGGGCGACCTACGCCACCGGCACGGTGGTGACCGTGGACGGCGGCACCCTGATCTCCTGAACCCGTCTGCTCCTGCGCGCTGCGCGCCGGGTTTGCGCACTCCAAGATCCGCGCTACTTCAGGGATGCGGTGGTCTCCGCCGCCCGCGAGGCCCCATATCCCTGAAGTTGCGGGTGGACCGTACTGCGGCGGCCGTCAGCGGAGCTGTTCAGCCAGGCCGACGATGATGCCCTCGGGGCCGCGGACGTAGCAGAGCCGGTAGACGTCCTCGTACCGCTCCACCTCCCCGACGAGCTCGGCGCCAAGGCCGCGCAGCCGGGTGATCACGTCCTCGATGTCGTCGACGGCGAACATGATGCGCCGAATGCCCAGCGTGTTAGCCGGCGCGTTCTTCGGTTCCGCGCTGATCGCCGTCGGTCGGTGGAACATCGCCAGCTCGACCTTGCCCTGGCCGTCCGGGGTCCGCAGCATCGCGACCTCCTGCCGGACGTCGTCGATCCCGATCACACGCTCCACCCACCGCCCCTCGACCGGCCCTCGCCCCTCCAGCTCCATGCCGAGTTCGACGAAGAACGCGATGACCGTGTCAAGGTCCTCGACAACGATGAGGACGTTGTCCATCCGCTGGATCGCCATGCTGGATCTCCCTGCTCTGGTGCGGTCACAGTGACCGCATCCTCCCCGAGGACGGAGCCACTCGGCCGTTCTCGACGTCCAACGCGGGCTGCCTTTTCGCGTGGCGGGCCGCTGACCGTCGACGAGCGTCTGCACATCCGCGGGTACGGTCACCGCTGCGCGGGCGTTGGTCGTCGCTGGTCGCTGTTAGCTAGCCTTCGACGGCCCGGCGATGGTCAGCGACGTGCAGGGGGGCCGGATGTTCGAGGTAACGGGACCCGTCATGACTGATGCTGGCATGCAGGTGCTCTGGAACCCGAAGGGCTTCGCCTCGGTCGTCGACGACGACTCATGGGAAGGCTCGTTGCTCAAGGACGATGACATCCTCCAGCACGTCCTGGCCGGCGTGCTCGTGCCGATCAACCTCGGGGACTCCGCGTTCCAGTTCGTGGTCCGTGTCGGCGACTCCCAGCAGGCTGCGGACCTGACAACGCGCGAGCGGGCGCGCCTCGTCGTCGCATCGGAGCCCTACCTCATCACCTCAGCCGGGTCGCTCTACCTGAGCGGACTGGAGGACGTGTCAGCAATCCCGGACGATAAAGCCCTACACGTGGCGGCGCCCGCCGGCCGTTACGCGGTGACCGTCAACCTCATCGACTGGGAGAGCGAAGCGGACTCGCGGGCACTGACTGGGGATCCCTCACCATGCGCGTTGCCGGACTTCGTCCTTCTGTTGACCGAGCCCACGTGGCCGGAACCGGCCTTTCGGCACAGCTTGCAGACGCTTCCTCCACCGCCGTAGCTTCGGCCACACGGCGGCTGGAAGGCTGAGCAGGTGGGGTTGAAGAACGAGTCGGCGGCAGGGCTCGCCAAGGCGCGCCTGGCTGAGTGGCGAGGCGTCAACTACGGCGGCTGGCGCGCGATGCTCGATGACAAGGACGTACGCCACGCCATCGGCGATGACGGCAAGCGGTATCGCCTGGTCAGCTACGCCCTTGATGACGGCGATGGGCGCATCCGCATGTCGGTCGCCGTGGATGGCGGTACCTGGTCGGCCTTCGTACCGCTGGTGCGAGACGAGATCATGAATGCGGACGGCACGTTCGTCGAGTGACTGCGCTGCGACCGTCATTGAGCTGGCCGCTCGACGGCCAGTCGCGCACGGTGCGACAGAGGAAGGTCAGCTATCTGGTGTTCCAAGCACCAAAGTGAGCCCTTCCTCAGCCGCCAGCACCGCGCCGCCGAACTCCACCTGCGCGGCGGCCACTGCGGCTGCCCGGTCGTTGCCGGGCCAGAAGTGGGTGAGCATCAGGCGGCGGGCACCCGCCCGGCGAGCCCACAGACCGGCCTCGGTGGACGTCATCAGGTTACGGCTGGAACGGCTCGCCTCGCCCTCGTAGTCCGTCGCCTCGACGATGAACAGGTCGGCGCCACGGCCCAGCTCGGCCAATGCGGCAGTCGGCCCCGTGTCCCCGGAGTAGGCCACGACGATTCCGTCGGCCTGAATCCGGATGCCGGCGTTGGGCACGAAGTGCGGCAGCGACAGCCCGGTGAGGTCGAACGGCCCGACCCGGTAGCTGCCGGGCAGTGGGTGCAGATCGAATACCGAGTGCAGGTCGACATCGGGCTCCAACCCACTGAGCCGATCGAGCACGCCGGGCGGGCAGAACAACGGTAGCCGTGGTCCCCCGGGCTGTCCGTAGAACCGCATCCTGAACAGACCGTACAGGTCGATGCAGTGATCCGGGTGCTCATGGGTGATGACGACGGCGTCCACGGCACCATCAGGCCAGTGCCTGAGCATCCGCGGCAGCGTGGCGTAGCCCAGGTCAAGCACCAAGCGGTAGCCGTCCCAGTCCACGGCGAAGCCGCTACAGGCACGGCCTGGCTCGGGAAAGGCACCAGAACTGCCAAGCACTGTGACCTGTCGCATCCGCACAGCGTGCCAGAGTCGCCAAGTCTCGATTCAGCATGATGGCTCGCGTCGATCGAGATCCGGACGCACGGACGGCCGGCAGCGCCGGGTTGCGGCAGAATGCGTGCATGCCCAGCGGACCCACCATGGATGACCTGTACCCCGAGGTGGTAGCCGCAGGCCGCCTTGCCACCTCCCTCGACGCCGTCGCCGCTGATCATGGTCTCTCACTCGGATCGGCTCGAACGTCGGAGTGGTCCTCGCCCCTGACGTGGGCGAGTGTCCCGAGTGGATCTTCGGTTCGTGACGATCTCACGGTTAGTGCGAGCACCGATGAGCGCCGCTTCAGAATCGAAGGATGGGGGCAGGGAATCCAGTTGATCGCTGGCACCACCGACGACCTGGTCGAGGTCGTCCGAGCGGCGCACAACTGGCGTTCCGGCATGCCATTGCACGGCATCAGGCGCTCGGTGCCATTTGTCATGCTGACTCGTCGAGGCGAAGTCGTCGAGCTAGGCCCGGCGCGAGTGGTAGCGGCGGAATGGCAGTGGCTAAGACAGAGGGCCGATGAGACCGATCGGCCGAGCCACCGGGCGCTGATCGAGGCAGCCTACGACGAGCCGAGGCTACGGCAGCTGTACCCGTACATGAGTCACTCCGTCCTGAACTTCTCCACCACCACGGGCTATCCGTTCTCACCCAGCCCGGTCAGCCTCGGTGCGCTTGGTTCGCACTCGAACTTCCGGGTCTGGGGACGTAGTGGGGTACTCGGCGAGACCGCCACCGCCGCAGAGGCCGTGGCGTTGGCGGTCTCGCACTTTCCGGCAGACCTCGGCCCGGCTGTCGCTGGCAGGTACGAGGCGTAGCCCCGCACGGCCCTGCGACCTCGCCGTTGTCTGCCAACCAGAGTGACGGTCGATCGACGCTCCCCGGGTGTGTGAACGGACAGGCGTCACTTGGCGTTGTATTGATCTCGTTGACGGACGCAGTCGTATGAACCGAACGAGACGCCCTGTGACCTGGCTGGGACAGGGCCATCGATGGTCAGCGGCGGTCACCGCCACCCCGAAATTCCGCGTAGCTCACGGCCGCTGTCATGCTCGAATGATCAGCTGGCACCCGGGTGGGGAACCAGGCTGCCAGGTGGATCACCGTCGGTGGCGCAACAAGGCCTGCCGCGTGGCTCTTATCCAATGACCGCCAGAAAATCCGAGTAGAACAGGCCCAGGCCGACCGCCACGCACACGCCGGCCACGATCCAAAACCGGACCACAATATTGACCTCGCTCCATCCAGCCAGCTCGAAGTGGTGGTGCAACGGCACCATCCGGAAGACGCGTCTACCGGTGGTCCGGAACGAGACGATCTGGATCACCCAGGTCGTCGTGATGATGACGAAGAGCCCGCCGATCATGATCGAAAGCAGCGTGGTGCGGGTTACCACCGCGAGCCCGCCGATCAGGCCGCCGAGTCCGAGCGCGCCCACGTCACCCATGAAGATCCGCGCCGGGGACGTGTTCCACCACAGGAAGCCCACGCAGGCGGCGGCCGCCGCCGCCGCGATTATGGCGATCTCCAGGGGATCCCGGACCTGGTAGCAGTAGTCGTTCACGCGGCCGTACGCGTCGTCGGCGCACCAGTGCCGGTACTGCCAGAAGCCGATCAGCGCGTACGCGCCGAGCACCAGGATCGACGCGCCGGTGGCCAGGCCGTCGAGGCCGTCGGTGAGGTTCACGCCGTTCGACATCGCCGTAATCACGAAGACGATGACCATGACCGCGCCGACCTTGCCGACGTCGAGCCAGCTGATGTCGCGGATGAGCGAGATGTGCTCGCTGGCCACGGTCTGGCCGTTGGTGCTCGGCACGTAGAGCGCGGCGATGCCGAAGCCTGCGCTGACAATCGCCTGGCCGAGCAGCTTGCCTTTGGCGGACAGTCCGTCGGAGTTGCGCTGGCGCACCTTGAGGAAGTCGTCGAAGAAGCCAACCGCGCCGCAGAAGACGAACAGGCCGAGCAGCACCAGGGCCGTCATTGTCGGGCCCTCCTGCGCGATCTGCCGCTCAGGCAGGGTGGTCAGGGCGATGTGCCCGGCGACGTAGGCGAAGACGGTCGCCACGATGAAGACGACGCCGCCCATCGTGGGCGTGCCCTTCTTGCCCTGGTTGCTGGCGAGCCCGATGGATCGGATCGGCTGGCCTGCCTTGAGCGCGGTGAAGACGCGAATCGCCACCGGCGTGCCGAGCAGGGAGATGATGAACGCGACCGCGGCCGCGACGATGACCGCCCTCACGGGCGAACCTCCACGCGATCCGGACTTCTCACGGCGTCCCCACCGAGCTTCCAGATCAGCGCCTGACGTCTCGACCTGAGCTGGCGGTGCAGATAGTCCTTAGCGAAGTCATGGATCATGAGGCATGAGCTTGCCATCCGACGGCGAGCGGAGCAGCCCGGGACCTCACAGCGCCGTGGTCCGTAAACTCGCCGACGCGCATCCGACGACGATCTTGCAGGCCAAGCCCACTTGACCCTCGTGCTCAATCTCCGGACAGCCTCAGTGCTCGGCCACGACCTGCTCGACCTCAACGAGCTCTACGGGCTCAGTCAGCCACCCATGACGGCGTGACGGAAAGAGGAGCGTCCACTTCGCCGGCAGCCGGCTGTCGGGTCTCGGGACCTGCGTGACAGGTCGCAGGACGTGGGGGACGTGTTTGGCTAGACGATCCGCAGCGCCGATGAAATTGCCAGCAGGTCAGCGGGTGGGTGGCCGACCGGCCCCTCAGGGTTGCGGCGACTGTACCGGCCATCACAGACCAGGGCACCATCGGCTTGCTGACGCCAGTGCGGCCACCTCTGTGGCTCCTGCAGCAACCATTCAACCAACTCGCCGGCCCGGGGCCCTGCACCGCAACCCGTCAATGCAACCGTCACCATCGCCATCGCTTCCGAGGGCAGATCCGCATCGCCCAACGCGGGCAGCAACAGCAGCAGCCGAGCGTGTGGCTTCACCACGCCGTACGGCGCGCCCGACCAGTTCGCAACGGCGACCAGCTCGGGCCAGCTCAGCCCCGGACGGAACTCGTGCCCTCCCACGTTCGCCAGGTCCAGTGTGGACGTCCCACCGGACCGGCACAGGACGAACTCCGTACCCATGTCCCCAGTCAGGTTCCGGTAGACCACGTCGATCTCGTGCCGATCGGGCAGGCCGAGCCGAAACACTGGCCACCCGTCCGGATCCGTTAGGCGACGGAAGTAACCAAGACAATCATCCTCGCCGACCTCAAAGGCCGCGGTGACCAGTGAGGGATCGTGCGACGCCATGGTGTCGATCAGGTAGGTCGGCCAGAACAGCGAGTCAGTCAGGAACCGGCCGCCGTCGACTAGCGGGTCGTTCTCGTACCCAGTAATCAGCACGTTCGCATACTGCCGTCCCGGCGAAGATCAGGCGATCCCGCACCATGCTCGAAGGCTGCACCAGCGCTGCACGTACGTCACGTAGCTCCTGAGATCGATCTGTCGCGCACGTCGTGCGACCAGACCACCGCTGACGGCCTGCCGCTCAGTCGCTCGAAGTTCAACCCCGGAGTCTGGAAGCCCGCGATCCCGGGCTACCGGCATCCCCGACGACCACCACAACGGCATGCACGTCCTGCGGCACACCTACGCTTCGGTCCTCCTGGACGCCGGGGAGAGCATCAAGGCCCTGTCGACCTACCTCGGCCACGCCGACCCCGGTTCACCCTGCGGACCTACACGCATCTCCTACCGGCCAGGGAGGACCGAACGCGCCGCGCCATCGACACCGCGTTCGGTGAGGACCAGGCCGCCAATGACGGACCAGAAGCCATTGACGACCTGGAGACGGCATGATCATGGATCAGCGGCCTTCCGGACGGCATCAGGTGCAGGTCAGGGCACCTGCGCCTGTCACTTGGCGTTGAAGTAGTTGGCCTCCGGGTGGTGGACCACGATCGCGTCGGTGGCCTGCTCCGGCATCAGCTGGAACTCCTCGGACAGCTCGACCCCGATCCGGTCCGCGCCCAGCAGATCCATGATCTTCGCCCGGTCCTCCAGGTCGGGACAGGCCGGGTAGCCGAACGCGTACCGGCAGCCCCGGTAGTCGTTGTGCAGGATGCCGGCCAGGTCCGCCGGGTCGTCGTGCCCCAGCGGACGACCGTCGGGCAGGGTCATCTCGGCGCGGATGCGCTGGTGCCAGTATTCGGCGAGGGCCTCGGTGAGCTGCACGGAGAGCCCGTGCACCTCCAGGTAGTCGCGGTATTCGTTGCGGGCGAACAGCTTCGCCGCGTACTCGCTGACCGGCTGGCCGACGGTGACCAGTTGCAACGCGACCACATCGAGCTGGTCGCCCTGGGGCCTGAAGAAGTCCGCCAGGCAGAGCCGCCGCTCCTGCCTCTGGCGGGGGAAGGAGAACCGGGCGCGCTCCGCGTGCCCGTTCTCGTCGAGCACCACCAGGTCATTGCCTTCGGAGTACGCCGGGAAGTAGCCGTACACCACGGCTGCCTCAAGGACCTGGTCGGCGATGAGCCGGTCCAGCCAGTACCGCAGGCGCGGCCGGCCCTCGGTCTCGACCAGCTCCTCGTAGGAGGGTCCGCTGCCACCCCGGACGCCGCGCAGCCCCCACTGCCCGGAGAAGGTGGCCCGCTCGTCGAGCAGCGCCGCGTAGTCGGCCATCGGCACGCCCTTGACGACCCGGGTGCCGAAGAACGGCGGGGTGGGCACCGCCACGTCGGCGGACACGTCGGAGCGGACCGACGAGTCGTGCAGCTCCGGCAGCGACGTGGTGACCATCGAGCGCTGCCGTTCCCGGCGCGCCCGCCGGGCCGCGAGAGCCGCCTCCCGCTCCGGGTCGATCACCGGGGCGCCGCCGCGCTTGGCGGTCATCAACCGGTCCATCAGGGACAGACCCTCGAACGCGTCCCGTGCGTAGTGCACCTGCCCGGGGAACGTCGACCGCAGGTCGTCCTCGACGTACGCGCGGGTCAGCGCCGCCCCACCCAGCAGGACGGGCCAACGCTCCGCGACCCCGCGGGTGGCCATCTCGGCCAGGTTCTCCTTCATGATGACGGTGCTCTTCACCAGCAGCCCGGACATGCCGATCGCGTCGGCACGGTGCTGCTCGGCGGCGTCCAGGATGGCGCTGATCGGCTGCTTGATGCCGATGTTCACCACCTCGTAGCCGTTGTTGGAGAGGATGATGTCGACCAGGTTCTTCCCGATGTCGTGCACGTCGCCGCGAACGGTGGCCAGCACGATGCGGCCCTTGCCGCCGTCCTCCGCGGTCTCCATGTGTGGTTCCAGGTAGGCCACCGCGGTCTTCATCACCTCGGCGGACTGGAGCACGAACGGCAGCTGCATCTGGCCGGAGCCGAACAGCTCACCGACCACCTTCATGCCGTCCAGCAGGATGTCGTTGATGATCGACAGTGGGGACCGGCCGCCGGCCATCGCCTCGTCCAGGTCGGCCTCCAGGCCGTTGCGCTCACCGTCGATGATCCGCCGCTTGAGCCGCTCGTCCAGCGGCAGCGCCGCCAACTCCTGGGCTCGGCTGGCCCGGGCGCTGGTCACGTCGACGCCCTCGAAGAGCTCCAGGAAACGCTGCACCGGGTCGTACCCCTCGCGACGCCGGTCGTACACCAGGTCCAGGGCGACCTCGCGCTGCTCGTCGGGGATCTTCGACATCGGCAGGATCTTGCTGGCGTGCACGATCGCCGAGGTCAGGCCGGCCTGCACACACTCGTGCAGGAACACCGAGTTGAGCACCTGCCGGGCC
Source organism: Micromonospora saelicesensis (assembly GCF_900091575.1). GTDB lineage: Bacteria > Actinomycetota > Actinomycetes > Mycobacteriales > Micromonosporaceae > Micromonospora > Micromonospora saelicesensis. Next base: position 168,373 of record NZ_FMCR01000009.1, on the reverse strand, counting down.
GCCGGGTTGAGCCCGAACGAGATGTTCGAGATGCCCAGGGTGAAGTTGACCCCCGGGTAGCGGCGGGAGATCTCCCGGATCGCCTCGATCGTCTCGATGCCGTCGCGGCGGGTCTCCTCCTGGCCGGTGGCGATCGGGAAGGTCAGCGCGTCGATCAGGATGTCGGAACGGTCCATGCCCCACCGGTCGGTCAGGTCGTCGATCAACCGCGCCGCGACCCGGACCTTCCATTCCTGGGTGCGGGCCTGGCCCTCCTCGTCGATGAGCAGCGCCACCACCGCCGCGCCGTGCTCACGGACGATCGGCATCACCCGCGCGTACCGGGATTCGGGGCCGTCGCCGTCCTCGAAGTTCACCGAGTTGACCACGCAGCGACCGCCGAGCATCTCCAAGCCGGCCTCCACCACGTTCGGCTCGGTGGAGTCCAACATGATCGGCAGGGTGGACGCGGTGGCGAACCGGCCGGCCAGCTCCCGCATGTCCTGCGTGCCGTCGCGACCGACGTAGTCCACGCACAGGTCGAGCAGGTGCGAGCCGTCGCGCGCCTGACTGCGGGCAATCTCCACACAGGCCCGCCAGTCGCCGGCGAGCATCGCGTCCCGGAACGCCTTCGAGCCGTTGGCGTTGGTCCGCTCCCCCACCATCAGCACCGACGCGTCCTGGGCGAACGGCACCGGGTGGTAGACCGAGGAGACGCCCGCCTCGTGCCGGGGCTCGCGGGCCGGGGCGGTGACGCCGTGCAGCCGCTCGGCCAGCACCCGGATGTGCTCCGGGGTGGTGCCGCAGCAGCCGCCGACGAGCCCCACGCCGTACTCGGTGATGAACCGCTCCAGGGCCTCGGCCAGCTCCACCGGAGTCAGCGGGAAGTACGCCCCGTCGGCGGTCAGCACCGGCAGGCCGGCGTTCGGCATCACCGACAGCGGGATGCGGGAGTGCTGCGACAGGTAGCGCAGGTGCTCGCTCATCTCGGCCGGGCCGGTCGAGCAGTTGAGCCCGATCAGGTCCACGCCGAGCGGCTCGATCGCGGCGAGGGCCGCCCCGATCTCGCTGCCGACCAGCATGGTGCCGGTGGTCTCCACCGCCACGTGACAGATGATCGGCACCGACTGGCCCAGCTCGGCCATCGCCCGCTTCGACCCGACCACTGCCGCCTTGACCTGGAGCAGGTCCTGGCAGGTCTCGATGATCAGCGCGTCCGCGCCGCCGACGATCAGACCCGCAGCGTTCTCCTGGTAGGCGTCGCGCAGGGTCGAGTAGGCGGCGTGCCCGAGGGTGGGCAACTTGGTGCCCGGCCCGATCGAGCCGAGCACGAACCGGGGCCGCTCCGGGGTGCTGGCCGCATCGGCGGCCTCCCGGGCTATCCGGGCGCCCGCCTCGGACAACTCGCGGATGCGGTGCGGGATGTCGTACTCGGCGAGGTTGGCGAGGTTGGCCCCGAAGGTGTTGGTCTCGACGCAGTCGGCACCGACGGCCAGGTAGGCGTCGTGCACCCCGCGCACCACGTCAGGGCGGGTGACGTTGAGGATCTCGTTGCACCCCTCCAGCCCGTCGAAGTCGTCGAGCGTGAGGTCCGCGGCCTGAAGCATCGTGCCCATCGCGCCGTCGGCGATGAGAATGCGATCAGCCAGCACATCCATCAATGAAGTCCGCACCCGTTCAGGTTAGTGCGATTCGGCCGGACTCCACGACCATCCTCGAGCGATCCCCTATTGTGTCACGGGGATCACCCTGTCTGGTTCGTTCGGGTATGACCTGCTGCCGGAGCGGCCGACCGGCGCGGCCGACGGGCCGCACCCTCGCCCTGCACGTAGGCTGACGGACGTGAAGGACAACAGGGACGCCGCCGTGCCACACGGTATGACGACCGGGCGCGGTCCCGGCGCCAGCCGCGACGAGCAGGGTGAGGTGACGGCGTGACCGAGTTCGACGGACTGCCGGTGCTGCGGTCCCCGGTGGCGATCGCCGCGTTCGAGGGCTGGAATGACGCCGCCGACGCGTCCACCGCCGCGGTCGAGCACCTGGAGCAGGTTTGGAACGCCCGGCAGATCGCCGAGCTGGATCCGGAGGACTTCTACGACTTCCAGGTCAGCCGGCCCACCATCACCATGGCCGACGGGGAGACCCGGCGGGTGGAGTGGCCGACGACCCGGTTCATGGTGGCCAGCCCGGAGGGCACCGACCGTGACGTGGTGCTGATCCGCGGCATCGAGCCGAGCATGCGCTGGCGGACGTTCTGCGAGCAGGTGCTGGAGATCTGCCACAGCCTGGAGGTGGAACGGGTGGTGCTGCTCGGCGCGTTGCTGGCCGACGTGCCGTACACCAGGCCGCTGCCGATCAGCGGCAGCGCCTCCGACGCGCAGGCCGCCGAGCGCTACCAGCTCACCCCCACCCGGTACGACGGGCCGACCGGCATCGTCGGCGTGCTGCACGACGCCTGCACCCGCGCCGAGGTGGACGCCGTCTCGTTCTGGGTGCACGTGCCGCACTACGCCAACAACCCGCCCTGCCCGAAGGCCACCCTCGCCCTGCTGCACCGGGTCGAGGAGGTCGTCGACCTGCCGGTGCCGATGGCCGACCTGGCCGAGGAGTCCGCCGAGTGGGAGCAGCGGGTGCGCAGCGCCGCCGAGCAGGACGCCGAGCTGGGCGAGTACGTCCGCGAGCTGGAAGAACGGGTCGGCGACGAGGGGATCACCCCGTTGACCGGTGACGAGATCGCCCAGGAGTTCGAGAAGTACCTGCGCCGCAGGGGCGGTTCGGCCGGCCCCACCGCCGGCTCCTGGTAGCACCGTTTCGCTGCGGGCCTTCGGACCTTTTGTGGTCCGGGGGCCCGTTTTCGCGTGTCCAGGGTGGCGCCGTCACACCCGCTGGGGCATCCTAGGAACCTAGATGTGATCAAGGAGGCGGGTGTGCAGATCAATCCCGGGGCCGCTGAGTTCCCGCACCGACAGATCGCCGCGCAGCTCAAGGCCCAGGTCCGCCGCGGGGACTGGGGGCCGGGCGAGCGGCTACCGTCCATCCCGGCCATCGCCGAGATGTTCGGCGTCGCCAAGCAGACCGTGCAACGCGCCGTCGACCAGCTGCGGGTCGAGGGCATCCTGATCACCAAACCCGGCTCCGGTACGTACGTCCGAGGCACCCGCCGCCGCCTCAACCGCCTCTCCCGAGGCCGGTACGGCGGCTTCCGCGGCTACCACACCGACCTGGCCGCCCGATACCGGCAACAGCTCGTCTCCGTGGGGCACGCCCCTGCCCCCGCCGAGGTGGCCGACGCCTTCGGCGTGTCCGACGGCACCAACCTGCTCTGCCGTCGGCACCTCGTCCGCACCGACGACTCCCCCGTCGAGGTGGGCGCCTCCTGGTTCCTGCCCCGCGACACCGCCGGCACCTCGCTGGAGCGCACCGAGGCGTTCGGCCGGCCGCTCTACCAGGAGGCCGAGGAGGCGACCGGACGGCGCTACGTCTCGGCCACCGACACGATCAGCGCCCGCCAGCCGAGCCGGGAGGAGGCCGAGACCCTCCAGATCCGGCCGGACACCCCGGTGCTGCACCTGCTGCACGTCGCGTACGACGCGCACCGCAAGCCGATCGAGGTGTCCCAGGCGACCTGGCCCGGCCCCATGACCACCCTCACCGAGGAGTACAAGATCCCGGGCCCGACCCCCGACCCGGAACCCGACCCCGGCCTGGTCCTGGGCTAACCAGCGCCCCGCCCCGCCCCGCCCCGCCCCGCCCCGCCCCGCCCCGCCCCGCCCCGCCCCGGCGATCTTGCGCTTTCGGTCGCGCTTATGCCAGTTTTGCGCCTTTCGCTGGGACAGGAACCGCAAGATCGCCGGGGCGATGGCCGCTCCAGGGCGGGCCCCTGCGAGCTCTCCGCTGCCGAAGCGCCTCGCCACCGTTGCATCTATACACTCAGTATATATACTGCGGGTACATCGATGGCCGGGCGACCCGTTTCCGGCGTCGAGCAGCCCAGGGGAGGACCAATGCCAACCGTGAAACCTATTGGTGCACGCGGGATCACGCGCCGTGGCCTTGTCGGAGCCGCGCTGGCGGTCGGGGCCGGCGTACCAATGGGCATCACCGGCCGCGCCACGGCGGCAACCGCCGATTCGGGCCCGGTCCGGCTCACTCTCCCCCGGCCGACCGGGCCGTACCGCGTGGGTGTGGTGCCACTGCATCTGGTCGACCGGTCGCGGCCGGACCCGCTGGCCGGGTCGGGACGGTATCGGGAACTGATGGTCAGCGTCTGGTATCCCGCGCGGAACGAGCGGCGCTACCCGCGCTCCCCGTGGATGACCGCCGCTTCGATGCGCATGCTGCTGGAATCCGCCGGCTTCGACCCTCACGCCGCGCTGGCACCGTTGACGGCCGGACACGAGGGCGCCCCGGTGCGGCACCCGGGCCGGCGGTTGCCGGTGGTCCTGTACTCGCACGGCGCCGGCAGCCACCGTTCGGACACCACCATCGTGGTGCAGGAACTCGCCAGCCACGGTTACGCGGTGGTCACTGTGGACCACACGTACGACGGGTTCAGCGAGTTCCCCGACGGCCGAGTCACCGTCCAGGAGGAAGACTTCGATTCCACCCCGTGGACCTACACCCGGGACGTCCGATTCGTCCTCGATCAGATCTCCGACCTCGCCGCCGGGGGCAATCCCGACGTCGACCACGCGCCGCTGCCGACCGGGCTGGGCGCTGCCCTCGACCTGAGCCGGATCGGCATGTTCGGCTGGTCGAAGGGCGGCACCGCGACGGCCCTGACCATGGGCACCGACCGGCGGATCCGAGCGGGGCTGAGCCTGGACGCCCCGATGCAGTCCCAGCCGCTGCCCTCCGTCGACCTGTACCGGCCGTTCATGCTGATGACGGCGGAGTACACCCGGGCAGCGAAGCCCGCCGTCGCCGAGTTCTTCACGCACCTACGCGGATGGCGACTCAACATCCAAGCCGCCGAGGCGATCCACTCGTCCTACGGCGACAACCAGTGGCTCGTGCCGCAACTGGCAAAGCTCATCGGCATGAGCGACGAGGAACTCGTCGGTTTAGTCGGCACGCTCGACCCCGCCCGCGCGGTCCGCATCGGGCAGGCGTACCCGCTGGCGTTCTTCGACCTGCACCTGCGGCACCGGGGCGGCCACCTACTGAACGGCCCGAGCCGGTCCTTTCCCGAGGTGAGGTTCATCCCGTGACCGGATCGAGGGCGCGCCACGACCCCGACCCCGGCTGAGCCCTTTGATCGACTCGGCTTTCTGAAATCGGTGCCTCGCACGCCTCGGGACACCGCGACTTCCTGAAAGCCGAGTCGATCAAAGCGGGCGCACGGCACCACGCACGTGGGCTCTAGAGGCGGATGCCCAGGAGGGCGTCGACAGTCTTCGCGAAGAGGGCGGGCGCTTCGGGGTCGTCGGTGGCACCGGCGAGGGTCGCCTCGGCCCAACGGTCGGCAGCGGCCAGGGCGCCAGGGGTGTCCAGGTCGTCGGCCAGGCGCGCGCGTACCTCGGCCAGCAGCTCAGCCCCGGACGGCCCGGCAGGCGCCGCGGCGGCTCGCCGCCAACGGTCCAGGCGCTCGTAAGCGGCGGTGAGCAGGTCGTCGGTCCAGGTGCGGTCGCTGCGGTAGTGCCCGGAGATCAGCGCCAGCCGGATCGCCATCGGGTCGACCTTGTCGGCGCGCAGCCGGGACACGAAGACCAGGTTGCCGCGGGACTTGGACATCTTCTCGCCGTCCAGACCGATCATGCCGGCGTGGACGTAGTGCTCGGCGAACGGCGCCTGGCCGGTGAGCCGCTCGGCGTGCGCGGCGGATGCCTCATGGTGCGGGAACAGCAGGTCGTTGCCGCCGCCCTGCACGTCGATCCGGTCGCCGAGCAGGTTGAGCGCGATCACCGCACACTCGATGTGCCAGCCGGGGCGGCCGGGGCCCAGCTCGCCACCCGGCCAGGACGGCTCGTCCTCGCGGGCGCCGCGCCACAGCAGCGGGTCCAGTGGGTCCCGCTTGCCGGCCCGGTCGGGGTCGCCGCCGCGCTCGGGGAAGATCTCCAGCATCTGCTCGCGGGTCAGGTTCGACTCGTAACCGAAGCGGGATGTGGCGGAGATGTCGAAGTAGACGTCGCCGGTGCCGTCGTCGAGCCGGTACGCGGCGCCGTCCTTGAGCAGCACCTCGACCTTGTCGGCGATGTCCGGGATCGACTCGACAGCGCCCACGTAGTGCGCCGGCGGGATGATCCGCAGCGCCTCCATGTCCTCCCGGAACAGCGCCGTCTCGCGCATCGCCAGGACCACCCAGTCCTCGCCGTCGCGGGCGGCCCGCTCCAGCAGGGGGTCGTCGATGTCGGTGACGTTCTGCACGTAGCGCACCGGGCGGCCGGCGTCGCGCCACATCCGCTGCACCAGGTCAAAGGTGATCATGGTGGCGGCGTGACCGAGGTGCGTGGCGTCGTACGGGGTGATGCCGCAGACGTACATGCTTCCCGCGTCGGCCGGCTCACTCGGGTGGACACCCTGCCGCGCCGAGTCGTACAACGCCAGTGGCTCGCCCCTGCCCGGCAGCCGTGGCACCTCGTGTCCCGCCCAAGACTCCATGGGATCAGCCTAGCCAGCCCGACGACGACGCCGGAGCGCCCCACGGGTGATCAAGATGACAGCGGGTCACATGGGCGGCCAGGGAATCGCCGGCCAGTCCTCCGGAGGCTGGGGGAAGCAGCCGGTCTCGCGCAGCCGGTCGACCCGGGCGGCCACCTCGGCCACCTCGCTGATCGTCAGGTGGTCGGCCAACTCCGCGCCGAGCGCACCGGCGACCTGCCCGGCCAGTGCGTCGAGCATCTCCACGGCGTCCGCGGGCAGCCGCTTACCGGCCCAGCCCCAGAGCACCGTGCGCAGCTTGTCCTCCACGTGGAAGCTCACCCCGTGGTCCACACCGTAGATCCGGTCGTCGGCACCGACGAGCACGTGACCGCCCTTACGGTCGGCGTTGTTGAGCACCGCGTCGAGCACCGCGAGCCGGGCCAGCCGCGGGTCGTCGGCATGGGCGAGGGCGTACGCGGCGCCGTCGTCGTCGCGGGCCGCGGCGATCGGGATCCAGCGCGGCGGCAACTCCCCGGCGGGCAGGAAACCGACGAGCGGTTCGGCGTCCTCCGGCTCGTCGATCCACAGCTGGCAGGAGCCGGGGCCGAACGGGCCGTCCCGCAGCACTGTGGGCGGCACCAGATCCCATCCGGTGGCCCGGGAGACCAGGTACGCCGAGACCTCCCGACCGGCCAGGGTGCCGTCGGGGAAGTCCCAGAGTGGGCGCTCGCCACGGACCGGCTTGTAGACGCAGCGGGCGGTCAACCCGTCCAGGGTCAGGACGCCGCGCAGCGTCGTGTTCGACGCGTCGACCAGCCGACCCTCCAGGTCGAGGACGCCGTCACGCAGCAGCCGCAGCGCGGCGTCGCCGTCCTGGCGAGGCTGGAGGCCGGACGAGGTCACCGGTGATAACCGTTGTGCCGCGGGCAGAGGTGCCCGGCGGGGTCCAACGGTTGGCCGCAGAGCGGGCACGGTGGCCGGCCCGCGTTGACCACTCGCCGGGCCCGCTCGATGAACTGGCGGGTCGCCTGCGGAGTGAGCCGGACCCGGAGCCGATCCAGGTCCTCGTCCGGCTCTTCGTCCTCGTCGTCCTCGTCCTCGTCGTCCTCGTCGCCGAGCTCGACCTCGGGCTCCACCTCGCCCGCCGCGATCGCCTCGATCACCACGGTCGCGCTGTCCACGTCGAAGGCCAGCCCGAGCGTCCCGACCCGGAACTCCTCGTCGACCGGAGTGTCCAGCGGCTCGTTGTCGCCGATCACCGGCGCCAGCTCGGGCAGGTCAACCCCGAAGCGACGCTGCGCCTCGGTGAGCAGCTCCTCAAGCTTCTCGGCGAGCAGGGACACCTGGACCTTCTCCAGCGCGACGCTGACCAGCCTGCCGCCGCCGCGGGCCTGCAGGAAGAACGTGCGCTCCCCCGGCGGCCCGACAGTCCCGGCGACGAACCGCTCCGGCGGTTCGAAGGCGTGCACCTGGTGGGTCATACCCACGACCCTATCCGGCCCGCCTTGGCATCGTGCACCCCACCGACGCGAATCGCCGCAGCGGCGGCGCGCCCGGCGTACCAGGGCCTACACCCGGGCGTGGCGGCCTTTCTGGCGTGCGCCGACGCTCCGGCCGGGGGCGGTGTCGTGACGCGCCTCACCGCGACGCACCCGCCCCACCGCCGACGGCCGCGTCCGAGTCCGCCACGCGGTTCGCGCGCCGACGCCGCTTGGCCGGCGGCGGCACCAGCGCCGCCAGGTCGCCACCGGTGTCGTTGAGCCGCACCAGAAACGGACGCAGCGGCGTGAACCGGATCGCCGTCACCGACGCCGGGTCGGCCACGATCCGTTGAAAGGCATCCAGGTGTACGCCGAGCGCGTCCGCCACGATGGCCTTGATCACATCGCCGTGGCTGCACGCCAACCAGACCGCCTCGGGCCCGTGCTCGGCGGTCACCCGAGCGTCCCAGGTACGCACCGCCGCCACGGCACGCGCCGCCATCGCCGCCATCGCCTCCCCACCCGGGAAGACCGCCGCGCTGGGGTGCTGCTGGACCACCGGCCAGAGTGGCTCCTTGGCGAGCTTCTTCAGCGGCTGCCCCTCCCAGCTGCCGTAGTCGCACTCGATCAGCCCGTCCTCGACCACCGGGGCGGCCTGCGGGAGCGCCAACTCCAGGGTCTGCCGGCACCGGATGAGCGGGCTGGTCACCACGGCGGCCAGCGGCACCGCCCGCAACCGCTCGCCGACCGCGGTGGCCTGGGCGCGCCCGGTGTCGTCCAACTCGACCGGTTGCCGGCCGGCCAGGCCGCCGTCGGCGTTCGCCGTGGTTCGGCCGTGTCGCAGAAGCAGAAGGGTCGCCACGGGACCACCCTATGACCTGGGCCCGGCACCGGGCCGTCGCGGGCGGCGACCTGACGACTGCGGCCCCCGGCTCCGCCTGCGGGCGGAGCCGGGGGCCGTGTCGGCAGATCGGTCAGGTGGCGTCGATCGTGCCGGTCAGCAGCAGGGCCAGGACCAGGGTGCCCAGCGCGACCCGGTACAGCACGAAGACGTACAGGGTGTGGTGGGCGACGTAGCGCAGAAGCCACGCGATGGCCGCGTATCCGATGGCGAAGGCGATGACCGTGGCCACGATCGTCTGGGCCACCGTGGGCACGGACGTGCCCGGGGCGGACGGTTCGAAGACGTCCCCGAGGCTGAACACGCCGGACATCACCACCGCCGGGATGGCCAGCAGGAACGAGTACCGTGCCGCCGCCTCCCGGGTCAGGTTGAGCAGCAGACCTGCGGTGAGCGTGCCGCCGGAGCGGGACACCCCGGGGACCAGCGCCATCGCCTGGGCGAAGCCCATCACGATGCCGTCCTTCATCCGGAAGTTCTCCAGGGTGCGGGTCTGCCGCCCCCAGTACTCGGCGAACGCCAACACGAACGCGAACACGATCAGCGTGGTCGCCACCACCCACAGGTTGCGCCCGGCGGTCTTGATCTGGTCCTTGAACACGAAACCGAACAGCCCGATCGGGATCGAGCCGACGATCACGTACCAGCCCATCCGGTAGTCGAGGCTGGAGCGGACCGACTTGTCCCGGATGCCCACCAGCCAGGTCCGGGTGATCCGCCAGATGTCCTTCGCGAAGTAGATCAGCACTGCCGCTTCGGTGCCGAGCTGGGTGACCGCTGTGAACGACGCGCCTGCGTCCCGGTCGAAGAAGATCGCCGAGGTGATCCGCAGATGCCCCGACGAGCTGACCGGAAGGAACTCGGTCAGTCCCTGGACGATGCCCAGGACGATGGCCTCGACCCAGGTCACTCGCCGACTCCCGAGAGGTCGAGAGCCTCGGCGACGGTACGCAGGGTCTGCACACCGCTGTCCCGGTCGGCCACGAAGAGGGTCACCGACAGCGTGGTGACGCCGGCCGCGGCGTACTCCCGCATCCGCTCGGCGATGCGCTCCTTCGGGCCGAGCAGCGAGGTGCGGTCGATGAACTCCATGGGTACGGCGGCTGCGGCGTCGCGCTGCCGCTTGGCCAGGTACAGGTCCTGCACCTCGCGGGCGGCGTCACCGTAGCCCATCCGGGTGGCGAGCTGGTTGTAGAAGTTCTGCTGCCGGCTGCCCATGCCACCCACATAGAGAGCGGCGTACCAGCGGACGAGTTCGGCGCAGGAAGCCACGTCGTCGCCGATCACCACGGGCACCGACGGCACCACGTCGAACCCGGCCAGCTCCTTGCCGACCTTGGCCCGCCCGGCGGCCACCGAGGCGAGCTGCTCCTCGGCGAACTCCGGGGCGTAGAACACGGCCAGCCAGCCGTCGGCGATCTCGCCGGCCAGTTCCAGGTTCTTCGGGCCGACAGCGGCCAGATAGATCGGTATGTGCTCGCGGGGCGGGTGGAAGCCCAGCCGCAGGGCCTTGCCCGGTCCGTCCGGCAGCGGCAGCGTGTAGTGCTCGCCGTCGTACGCCACCTCCTTGCGGGCGATGGCCAGCTTGACGATGTCGACGAACTCGCGGGTCCGGGCCAGCGGCTTGGCGAAGCGCACGCCGTGCCAGCCCTCGGACACCTGCGGGCCGGAGACACCCAGGCCGAGCCGGAACCGACCGCCGGAGAGCGCGTCGATGGTGGCGGCGGTCATGGCGGTGGCCGCCGGCGTACGGGCGGGGATCTGCATCACCGCGGCGCCGACGTCGATCCGTTCGGTCTGGCCGGCCATCCAGGCGAGCATGCTGGGCGAGTCGGAGCCGTACGCCTCCGCCGCCCACACCACCGAATAGCCCAGCCGGTCCGCCTCCTGGGCCAGCGCCAGGTGGTCGGCCGGTGTGCTCCACGCCGTCTGATATCCGAGACTGAGCCCGAGTCGCACTGGTCCTCCCCCATCCGTGGCACAGGTCGCCCCAGGTTACGCAATGCCGATAACGGACTCGATCACCGGCTCGACCCCTTTGATCCCCCCTCCATCGGGGCAGCCCGGGGCGGCGGAACCGGCAGAACCGGCAGAGATACGGGAGCGAGGATATCGGTGGCGGCAGGTTCGAAATAAGGTTCACCCATGCAACAGCGACCGCTCGGCCGAAGCGGGCTGGCGGTTTCGCGGCTCGCGCTCGGCACCATGACCTGGGGCCGGGACACCGACGCCGACGATGCGGCCGCTCAGCTGAAGAGTTACCTCGACGCGGGCGGCAACCTGATCGACACCGCCGACGTGTACGGCGACGGCGACGCCGAGTCGGTGATCGGCTCGCTGCTGGGCTCCCTCGTCCCCCGTGAGGACCTGCTCATCGCCACCAAGGCCGGGTTGCGCCCCGGCAGTGGCCGACGTCGGGACGGCTCCCGGGGGCACCTGCTGCGCACGTTGGACGCGTCGCTGCGCCGGCTCGGCACCGACCACGTCGACCTGTTCCAGGTGCACGGGTACGACCCGGACACCCCGCTGGAGGAGACGCTGGCCGCCCTGGACCACGCGGTGGCCAGCGGCAAGGTCCGCTACGTCGGGGTGTCGAACTTCTCCGGCTGGCAGACCGCACGGGCCGCCGCCTGGCAGACCGCCTGGCCGGGGCGGGCGCCGGTGGTCGCGTCCCAGGTGGAGTATTCGCTGCTGGAGCGGGGCGTGGAGCGGGAGGTGCTGCCCGCGTGCGACGCGCTCGGCCTCGGCGTGCTGCCCTGGTCGCCGCTGGGCCGGGGCGTGCTCACCGGCAAGTACCGGCACGGCCGCCCGGCCGACTCCCGGGCCGCGTCGCCGCACTTCGAGCGGTTCGTCTCGACCTACCTGGAGCCGCGCTGCTCCAGCATCGTGGAGGCGGTGGCCACCGCGGCCGGTGGGCTGGGGGTGTCGCCGTTGGAGGTGGCGTTGGCGTGGATCCGGGACCGTCCCGGCGTGACCGCGCCGATCCTCGGCGCGCGCACGGTCGGGCAGCTCCTCGGCGCGCTCGCAGTGGAACGGATCACCCTGCCCGAGGAGATCACCACCGCGCTGGACGACGTCTCCGCAGTACCGGTCGGCTACCCCGAACGCGACGGCTGACCGGCCGGCCGGATCACGGCTGGCCCCGCGCGCCGGATCACGGTGTTGGGCGCTCGCCAGGGAGGTCGTGGATCGCGGTCAGGAAGCGCGACTGGTCGTCGCGGAGCGCGGGCTGGGTGAGCCGGATCCACGAGCCGTCGTCGAAGACGATCGTGGACGTCAGCTGCACGAGCCCGGTCGCGCCGCGCTCCGAGTCGACCCGGGCCACCCGGTCGCGCCGCACACTCCACAGCACCCGCGGTTGCCGTCGGTCGGGCCGGTCGGCGTCCGGGCGGGGACCCATCCGCAGCAGGTGCAGGTGGGTGTCGGTCACCGCCAGCGGGGTGCCGCTGTAACGCTCCAGGAAGAGCAGCAGGCTGCCAGCGAGGGTAGCGAGGTCGCCGCTGAAGACGAACCGGCGACGATAGGCGATCTCGGCGAGCTGTTCGGCCAGCGGGCGGTACAGGCTGAGCCGGAACAGGGCGCGGAACGCCTCCTGTTCCTCGGTGAGCGGGATGGGATCCCGCTGCACCCGCTGGTGTGGTGGGGCCGGCTCCGGTTCGGCCGCCTCCGGCACACCGGCGGCGATGGCACCGGCCTTGCCGGGCAGCAGCAGTACGCCCGCGGCCAGCCGGACCGGCGTCAGCACCGCGTCCACCCAGACCACCGGGTTGACGATGTTGAGCAGCCCGAACAGCACCTTCGGGTCGAGCGAGTCGACAAACTCGTCGGCCATCACATCGGCGAGCTGCCGACCGGCCTTGTGGGTCTGCGGGACGCGGACCGGGCCGAGCCCCACATAGCGCAGCTCCTGCCCGGGCAGCAGCGGCGCGACGAGGGCACGTTCGGGTTCGTCGCTGGTGCGGAACTCGTCGCGCAGCTCGCGGGCCTTGTCCCGGGCGGCCCGCGCGCCGCCGAGCACCGCGTCGGTGAACCGACCGAGCCGGCCTCGCTCCCCTGACATCACGCGTTCCTTCCTAACGGCCCGCCGGCTGACCCGCCGGCGGCTGCCCGAAGACATTCTGGTCGATCCAGTCCGCGCCGCCCTGCACCGCCTGGTCGATCTGGTCGCCGACCTGTTCGCTTCCGGGAACGGAGAGCCCGCTGGTCAACGCGACAGTCCCCCAGGTGACACCGTGCACGACCGAGTTCGGCACGTTCCACGGCAGGTTCGTCGCCCAGTCCCGGGCGATCACCCGGGCCCCGTCGGCGACCCCGTGCGCCCGCAGCGCGGCGGCCCGGTCGAGGACGCCCATGTCGAACGGGGAACCGGACTTGCCCAGCTTGTAGGTGCCCTTCGTGGGGTCGAAGATCTTGTGGAACCACTTGTCGGCCTTACCGGCGGCGTGCCGCTTGTCGGCGTACTTCTTGCCGGTACGCAGCTTGTCCTGCATCTTGACCAGCTTGTCGAGGTGCGCCTGCAGCTTGCGCAGGTACAGCATGACCCGCTGGAGCAGGCGGATGACCTTCTGCAGGTGCACCGCCAGCGGCCGGATGACCTTCAGCATCCGGGTGACCACGACCAGGGCCCTGGTCACTGTCACGCCCACGCCGACCGCCCAGGACGCCCCCATGGTCACCGGCGCCATCAGCAACGCCGTCACCAGCGTCACCAGGAGGAAGTTCACGAACTCCACGCAGAGGTCCACGAGCACGTCGTGCACGGTCTGCAGGCCGTCAGCGACACTGCGCAGGTATTCCGCTGTCGCGGCGAACTGGTCGGCGACGTCGAGGAGCTGCTGCTCCACCTCGGCCAACCGCTGGCCGTACGCCACACCGGACGGTGAGCGCCAGCCCGCCTGCGCGGACTCCCGGGTGCCGCGATGCCCCTGGGCCAGCTCGCGCACCTGCGCGGCCAACGCGTCCCACTCGGCGGCCTTCGCGCGCAGCACGGCGGGCTCGCCGTCGACCAGGTCGACGAGCTGGATCAGTGGCCAGGCCAGGGTCCGGCAGACACTGTCGACGGCGTCCTGCACCCCGGAGAGGGCGCTGTCCAGGCCGTTCCACAGTTGGACGGCGCTGCCGGCCGGGCCGCTCATCCGGGCAGCCCCGACTGGATGGCCTTGAACCCGGCGTCGAGGTCCCGTTCGTTGTGCTCGTACGCCTCGACCGTGCCGGCCAGCGCCGTGGCAACCCGGCCGAAGGCGGCGTTCGCGGCGGCGAACAACTCCTTGCCGCCGGTGACCTGCTCGGCGTACTTGTCGCGAAGCATGTCGCTGGCGAACGGCAGGTGGCCGAAGGCGTCCGACGGCACGTCGCCGGCCGAGACGATCTGCCGTTCCAGCGCGGCCAGCGAGCTGGCGACCTGCTTGGCGGCTGTCTCCAGTCGACGGACCGCCTGCACGTCGACATCGATATCCGGCGGCATGCCGTTCCTCCCCCATGAGTCGAGCGCACCGACGATACGATCTCCCGGCCGCCGGGCACCACCCGGTCGCACGATCCACGGGGAGGAATCTCATGACGGACCCGACGTCCGCGTTCGACGCGCTCGCCGGGCGGATCGCCGACATCGAACGCCGGTTCGCGGGCCTCCGCGACGACCTGGCCGAGCTGTCCGGCACCGCTGTCGACGAGAGCGGGCTGGTCTCCGCGACGGTCGACGCCACCGGCGCGCTGACCGGCCTCACCCTCGCGCCCGCCGCCCTGCGCGCCGGCACGGAGGGGGTGGCCGAGCTGGTGCTCGACGCGTACCGGCGGGCTCGTGAGGTCGCCTCCGGGCACGTCGACGAGCACACCGAGGGGTTGGACGTCGCGCTCGGCGCGGGGCTCGGCGACCTGTTCGGCACTCCGGGGGACTTCTCGGCGCTGGGCCGGCTGGAGGAGACCGTGGCCCGGCTCGGGCGGCTGGACGACCGCCTGCCGGGCGCACCGGCGTGACGTCGCCGTCGCCGACCTGGCCGGAGATCGCCGCTCGGCTGCGGGACACCGTCGCCCGCTGCGACCGGGACACCGACCTGGAGCTCTCCGCCGGTCCGCGCGGGATCCGGCTGCTGGTGCGCCGCCAGGTGGTGAGGGTGATCTGCCCCGGCCACGACGAGGCACGCCTGGCCGCGCTCGGCTGGCACCGCCCGACCGGCGACGAGGGCTGGTGGTACGAGGCGGCGCGCACTCCGGAGCAGGTGGAGCGGCTCAGTGTGTTCGTGACCCGTACCGCCGCCGAGGTGTTGACCGACGAACCCGGCACGCTCTCCTGCCGGGCGCTGCCGCCGGCCGCGCGCCCCGGCCCAGCGGCGTCGCTGGCCGCGCCCCCTGGCCCGGGGGTGTCGCCGGCCGCGCGCCCCGGCCCGGGGGTGCTATCGATCGACCGGCCGGCGCCCATCGAGGCGACCCAGGTCGAGGCGGCTCCGGCCGGGGCAGCTCCGGCCGGGGCGGCACCCGTCGAGGCGGAGCCGGCGGTGGTGGCGCAACTCGCCGCGGCCGTCGGTCGGCGCGACCTGCCCGGCTACCTCGGAGCGCTGGCCGGCGCCACGGTGTGCGTTCCCCTCGCCGGGGAACCGACGCCGGACGCCGACTTCCCGTGGACGGTGGTCGGCGACGCGACCGGCGCGCCGCTGCTGCCGGTCTTCACCTCGCCGGGGGCGCTCGCCGCGTTCACCGGGGACGGGGTGCCGTTCGTCGCGCTGCCCTGCGCCGAACTGTTCGAGGACTGGCCGGACCCGTCCTGGGGGCTGGCGGTCGACCCGGGCAGCCACCGGGCGCTCGCCCTGGCCGCCCCGGCCCTCGCCGCCCTGCTGACGGCGAACGTCCCGACAGCCTGACACCCCTGCCCAGCCGCGACGACGCCCCCTCTCCCGCGATCTTGCAGTTGCTGTCGCGACATAGGGAGCTTTCCACTCATCTCGGCGACAGAAACTGCAAGATCGGCGCGACGGGGACGCGGGGCGGTACGGAGGGACGGGGCGGCACGAACCGCCCACGGTGGCGTCGTTGGTCACTCCGGAGGGGGTGGCGAACGGCCGCTGGGCTGGGCAGCATGGAGGGCATGGACTACGAGTACGCGCCACTGCGGCTGCCGCCGAACGTCGACCGGTTGACCGCCGCGGCGCAGTTGGCGATCCAGGCGGAGTTCTCCGGATGGGAGTTGGCCCGGGTGCGGCTGTACCGGGACGGCACGCGGCAGGTGGTGCTGCGTCGTCGGCGGGTCAACCAGCCGCAGCCGGGTCTGTCGTACTGACGACCGGGCGGTGCCGCCCGAGGCCGGAGTCGGCCCCGGGCGGCACCCGGCCTAGTGCTGGTGCCCGGCGTGGTCGTGGTCGTCGTCGAGCTCCAGGAACGGGTGCTCGTCGAGCCGACCGACCAGCCGGTCGTCGGCAGCCGGCTGGAACGGGCCGACGGCATCGTCGTCGTCGAACGACTCCAGATCGACCGGCGTGCCCACCTCGCTGACCATGACCACCCCGTCGAGCGGCTCCAACTCGGGGACGTCCAACGCGCCGAGCGAGCCGTCACCGCTCTGCAGCAGCTCCAGCACCGCCTCGCCGACGCCCTCCACCGGCGCCGGCTCGTCGTCCTCCGGGGTGCCCTCGCGGCGGGCCGCCTCGGCCACCCGCAGCAGCGCGGCGACGCTCGGCACCCGGTAGTCACGACGCTGACGCACCGAGATCACCCGGGGGTGCGGGTCGCTGGCCTCGGCACCCTCGCCGCCGCCGAAACGCTCGTCGGCCTCGTCCGGGTCGATCGAGTCGACATCCCACGGCGTCACCTCGCCGAAGGCGTCGAGCAGTCGCTCGTCGTACGCGAAGGAGGCGTTGTTCAACGCCACGTACGCCTGCCAGACGTCGTCGTCGTCGACGCGGCCCTGCGCGGCGCGTACGGCGGCCAGGTGGTGGCGGGCCGCTTCGATCACCCGCTCGAGAGCGGCGTCCAGCTCACCATGCTGGTCGGTCATGTGGGGCAGTCCCTTCACGATGGGGAGGTTGCGCGCCGGCGGCAAACCGCCGGACACGACTAGCAGGTGCGGAGGAACCGGTCGAGAACCCGCACGCCGAACTGTAGTCCGTCCACCGGAACGCGCTCGTCGATGCCGTGGAACAACGCCGAGAAGTTCAGGTCGGCGGGCAGCCGCAGCGGGGCGAACCCGAAGCAGCGGATGCCGAGCTGCGAGAACGCCTTGGCGTCGGTGCCCCCGGAGAGCATGTACGGAACGGGCCGCGCCCCCGGGTCCTCCGCGCGCAGGGCCGCCGACATGGCCTCGACCAGGTCACCGTCGAAGGTGGTCTCCAGCGCCGGCTGCCGCTGGACGTACTCGATCGCGATGTCCGGGCCGACCAGCTCGCGCAGCTGCCGCTCCAGCAGCTCGGACTGCCCGGGCAGGCTGCGGCAGTCGATGGTGGCGGTGGCCCGGCCGGGGATGACGTTGTCCTTGTAGCCGGCGCTCAACCGGGTCGGGTTGGCGGTGTTACGGATGGTCGCGCCGATGATGTTGGCGATGGGGCCGAGCTTCGCGATGGCCGTCTCCGGGTCGTCCGGGTCCAACTCGATGCCGAGCAGGTCGGAGACCTCGGTCAGGAAGGCCCGCACGGTGTCGGTGACCACCACCGGGAAGCGGTGCCGGCCGATCCGGGCGACGGCCTCGGCGAGCGCGGTGACGGCGTTGTCGTCGTGCATCATCGAGCCGTGCCCGGGGCGGCCCTTGGCGTGCAGCCGCAGCCAGTCGATGCCCTTCTCGGCGGTCTCGATGAGGTAGAGCCGCTGGTTGTCGTTGACCGAGTAGGAGAAGCCGCCGACCTCACCGATCGCCTCGGTGCAGCCGTCGAAGAGGCCCCGGTGGTTGTCCACCAGGAAGCGCGCACCGTAGTCGCTGCCCGCCTCCTCGTCCGCGGTGTACGCGAGCACGATGTCGCGCGGGGGTCGTACGCCGGTGCGCTGCCAGTGCCGCACCACGGCGAGCACCATCGCGTCGAAGTCCTTCATGTCGATGGCGCCCCGGCCCCAGAGGTAGCCGTCGCGCAGCTCGCCGGAGAACGGACCCACCGACCACTCGTCGGCGTCGGCGGGCACCACGTCCAGGTGGCCGTGCACCAGCAGCGCGCCCCGGCTCGGGTCGGTGCCCGGGATGCGGGCCACCACGTTCGCCCGGCCCGGCGCGGACTCGTGCAGGACGGACTCCACGCCTACCTCGGCGAGCTTCTCCGCCACGTACTCGGCCGCGCGGCGCTCGCCGACGCTGGTGTCGTTGTCACCGGTGTTGGTGGTGTCGATGCGCAGCAGGTCGCGGCAGAGGTCCACGACCTCTGCGGTGGGGTCGGGCAGGGCGGAGGCGGCATCGCTCGTCATCGCCTCTTCATACCAGCCCGGGCCGCTCGACAGGCCGGCGCGGGTGGACGCATCGACGGGCCGGTTTCGCGTTGGCCGCGTTCGGGTACCGCCGCCCACGACCGTACGTCCTGCCGGAGCTTCCGCCCGCCAGTCGAGGAGGGCACCATGTCCGCTGTTCCCCTGCCGCCGCTGCCGCCCGCGCCCGCATCCGAGGAGGGCTACCGACCCGCCGGTCGCAGCATCGCCGACATCGTCGACCGGGAGCACCGGCAACTGTTGGCGCTGCTGGACCAGCTCTCCGGCCCGGACACCACGCCGCAGGAGGGGTTGGCCGTGCTCACCGCCGCGCTGTCGCGGCACGTGTCCGCCGAGGAGCAGTACCTGCTGCCGGCGGTCCGCGCGGCGCTGCCGACGGCCACCGAGCGGGTGGACGCGGAGATCAACGCCGACGCGGCCCTGCTGAGCGCCCTGAAGGGGCTGACGGACGAGGCGCTGACCGAGGTCGCCGAGCGGGTCCGCCGACATGTCGACGGGGTGGGTGCGCTGGTCACCGAACTGCGCGCGGTCGCGACCGAGGAGGAGCTGATCCGGCTGGGCAACCGGTTGGAGATCGCCGAGGAGGCCGCGCCGACCCGACCGCACCCGGGCACGCCGGCCACCCCTCCGTGGAACCGGATCGTGGAGCCGGCGGTCGGGGTGGTGGACAAGGTCCTCGACGCGGTGACCCGCCGACCGACCTACCTGGCGGACCTGCCGGAACCACCGCGCGACCGGTGACCGGCACCCGCCGGCACTGCATTCATTATCACCGATCCGCTCGGGCTATTCCGCCAGCAGACACGTAGTCCTACCGTCACCCTATGAACCTGGAGCTGCGTCACCTGCGGGTGGTCTGCGCGATCGCGGAGACGGGAAGTGTGACGAAGGCGGCCTCGGCGCTCGGCCTGGCCCAGCCGGCGCTCACCGCCCAGCTCCAACGCATCGAACGGACGCTGGGCGGCCCGCTGTTCGACCGGGACCGGCGCGGGGCCCGGCCCACCGCGCTCGGTGAGCTGGTGCTGGCCCGCGCCCGGGTGCTGCTGCCGGCGATGAAAGGGCTGCAGGACGAGGCCGCCCGGCTGGCCGGGGCGGGTGACACACCGCCGTGCTACCGGTTCGGTGGGGTGAACAGCCCGATCCTGGGTCGGCTGGTGCACCGGTTGGCGGCCGAGCAGCCGCCCGCCCAGATCACCACGTACGCGTCCTGGTCGGTGGACGAGTTGGCGCAGTTGGTGGCCGGCGGTCGGCTGGACTTCGCGCTGGCCGGCGTGTGCGGCGACGCCAGCCCGTCGGCCGGGTTCGGGTTGAGCTGGCAGGAGGTAGCCGTCGACCCGGTACTGGTGCTGCTGCCGGAGACCCATCCCCTCGCGGCGCAGGACGAGGTCCGCCTGGCCGACCTGCGCCACGAGCAGTGGGTCGCCGCGCCGGGTGACGGCTGCTTCGCCGACTGCTTCGCCGCCGCCTGCGCCCGCGCCGGATTCACCCCCCGCAAGGTGTACGAGACCGACATCCGCGGCTGCGTCGACCTGGTGGAAGCCGGCGTGGCGGTGGCCCTGTGCCAGGCGACGTTCCGCCCGGTGAGCGGTCTGGTCACCCGTCAACTCGCCGGGACGCCGCTGCGCTGGCGGCTGCTGCTCGGCTGGCATCCGGACTCTCCCGCCGCCCAGGGTGCGGCGCTGGTGCTGGAGACGGCCAAGGCGGCCTACGTCGACTCGTTGGCGCCGCACCCGGCCTACCTGGCCTGGCTACCCCGCAACCCGGGGTTCGGCGTCCGGCACCCCACCGGGGTACGGCCGGGCTGAGCGGCCGGTATTCCCGGCCGCTGGCGGTGCGAACCGCCGTGGGCCGGGTATCTGGCGGACATGACCGACCTCTACCCGCCCGCCGACGACCGCGAACTGCTGCGCCAGGCGGCCGCCGCGCACACCGCCGCCACCCGCGAGGTGGAGGCCTTCCTGCGCCGCCTACCGGCGGTGCCCGACCCGGCCGACGTGACCGAGTACGCCAACCTGCTCACCCGGGAGGACCAGACCCGCGGTGACCGGGACGCCGCCGCCGACGCGGCGGGCCTGACCATCGCAAGCCTGGAATCCGACAAGGGCCAGTAGCAGGACGCCGAACGGTGCCGTCCCTACCCGGGACGGCACCGTCGTGCGGTCGCTCAGCGTTCGACGAGCGGGTCGTGACCCAGGTCCAGCAGGGAGTGCCGCCAACTGTCGTCGGCGTTGCCGCGCGACGGCTTGGCGTCCATCAACTCGCGGATCCGCTCGACCGCCTCCCGCATCACCTCGATGTCCTCAGGGGTGAGGTCCACCTTGCGCTTGTTGAGCACCTTGAGGATCTCCCGGCCGGGCTGGGGCAGGTCGAGATTCGGGTTCGGGCTGAACGACTCCTCCCCCGAACCCCGGGTCAGCAGCCAGGTCCGCAGCTGCTCCGACGGGACGTTGACCTCGGCGTGGAAGTCCTCCCAGAGCACTTCCACCTCGGGGTCGAGCCGCGCTTCGCGTACCATCAGGTCTCCTCTCCGGGCGGCGGCCCGGACGTCTCCGGGTCGTCCTGGTCGGTCTTCGGATGCAGGCCCTCCGCGGGCACCCGCGTCCGGCGGGGGTTCGCGGTGGGCGGCGCCAGGATCGGGTCGGGATGGTCCTCCTCGTCCCGGGGTTTCGCGGACTCCGCGGGCTGGTGCGGGTCCTCGTGTTCGTCCCTTCGCGCCGGCCCGCTCATCGCGGGTGTGTTGTCGTGGCGGCGGTGTACCCCCGCTCGCCCGCGGTCACGTCGAAGGTGAGTGCGCCGTCGCGGACGTCCACAGTGACCTTCTGCCCCGGCGAGATCGCCGACTCCAGCAGCATCCGGGACAGGTGGTTGTCCACCTCCCGCTGGATCACCCGGCGCAGCGGGCGGGCACCGAACTCCGGCTGGTAGCCGTGCTCGGCGAGCCAGTCGATGCCGGCGGTGGTGAACTCCACCTGGAGGTCCTGGGCGTGCATCCGGCGGCGGGTCTCCTCCAGCAGCAGCGCGGTGATGTCGCGCAGCTGCTCCGCCTCCAGCCGGCGGAAGATGATGACCTCGTCGATGCGGTTGAGGAACTCCGGGCGGAAGTTCTCCTGCAGGCGGCGCATGAGCCGCTCCCGCAGCTCGTTGCTCTCCTGCTCGCTGCCCACGTCCCCGGTGCCGAAGCCGACCGAGCGCTGAGCACCGGTGATCAGCTCGGAGCCGAGGTTGCTCGTCATGATCAGAACGGTGTTCTTGAAGTTCACGGTGCGACCCTGACTGTCGGTGAGCCGCCCGTCGTCGAGCACCTGGAGCAGGATGTTGAACACGTCCGGGTGGGCCTTCTCGATCTCGTCGAGCAGCACCACCGCGTACGGGCGGCGCCGCACCGCCTCGGTGAGCTGACCGGCCTCCTCGTAGCCGACGTATCCGGGCGGCGCGCCGACCAGCCGGCTGACCGTGTGCCGCTCCTGGAACTCGCTCATGTCCACCCGGACCATCCGGTCCGCCTCGCCGAACAACGCCTCGGCCAGGGCCCGCGCCAACTCGGTCTTGCCGACACCCGTCGGGCCGAGGAACAGGAAGCTGCCCATCGGCCGCTCCGGGTCGGCCAGCCCGGCCCGGGAGCGGCGCACCGCCTCGGCGACCGCGGTCACCGCGTCGTCCTGACCGACCACCTTCTGGTGCAGGTGGCCCTCCAGGCGCAGCAGCCGGTCGCGTTCCTCCTCGGTGAGCTGGCTGACCGGGATGCCGGTGGCCCGCGAGACCACCTCGGCGATCTCCTGCGGGCCCACCTCGGGCACCTGGGAGCCGGACGAACCGTCCTCGCCGTTCGCCCGCCGGATGTCCTCCTCCAGCTCGGCGATCCGGTCGCGCAGCGCGGAGGCCCGCTCGTACTGCTCGTCGGTGACGGCCTGTTCCTTGTCCCGGCGTACCTCGTCGAGTTCCTGCTCCAGCTCCCGCACGTCGGACGCGGGGGTGCGGGTGCGCAGCCGCACCCGGGCGCCGGCCTGGTCGATGAGGTCGATCGCCTTGTCCGGCAGGAACCGGTCGGTGACGTACCGGTCGGACAGCTCGGCGGCGGCGACCAGCGCCTCGTCGGTGAAGCGCACCTGGTGGTGGGCCTCATACCGGTCGCGCAGCCCGCGCAGGATGGCGATGGTGTCGTCGACGCTGGGCTCGGGCACCAGCACCGGCTGGAAGCGCCGGGCCAGCGCGGCGTCCTTCTCGATGCTCTTGCGGTACTCGTCCAGCGTCGTCGCGCCGATCACCCGCAGTTCGCCGCGGGCGAGGGCGGGTTTGAGCATGTTGGACGCGTCCATTCCGCCCTCGCTGCCGGCGCCACCGGCCCCGACCAGGGTG
Organism: Micromonospora saelicesensis; assembly: GCF_900091575.1. Classification (GTDB taxonomy): domain Bacteria; phylum Actinomycetota; class Actinomycetes; order Mycobacteriales; family Micromonosporaceae; genus Micromonospora; species Micromonospora saelicesensis. The sequence goes on along the minus strand of NZ_FMCR01000009.1, from coordinate 145,681 downwards.
TGGATCTCGTCCATGAAAATGATCAGCTCGTCCCGGTGCGCCCGGATCTCGTCGATCACCTTCTTCAGCCGTTCCTCGAAGTCGCCCCGGTAGCGGGTGCCGGCGACCAGACCTGCCAGGTCGAGCTGGACGACCCGCTTGCCGAGCAGGGTCTGCGGTACGTCGCCGTCGCAGATCCGTTCGGCCAGCCCCTCGACGATGGCGGTCTTGCCGACGCCGGCCTCGCCGATCAGCACGGGGTTGTTCTTGGTCCGCCGGGACAGGATCTCGATGGCCTGTTCGATCTCGTCGGCCCGGCCGACCACCGGGTCGATCTGGTCGTTGCGGGCGAGGTCGGTGAGGTCCTGCCCGTACTGGTCCAGGGTGGGGGTGCCGCGGTCCGGCTTCGGCCCGGTCATCGGCCCGCGCTCGGCGTTGGCCGCCTGCAACGACTCGGGTTGGATCCGGCCGGCGGCCAGCATCCGCCCGGCGGGCGACTCCGGGTTGAGCGGCAACGCCATCAGGATGTGCTCGGGACCGATGTAGTTGGCACCCATCGCCCGGGACAACTGGTGGGCGTCGAGCAACGCCCGCTTGGCGGCGGGGGTCAACGACAGGTTGGGCGGCACCTCCCCGCGCGGCGCGCCGTCGCCCTTTCCGCCGAGCGCGTTGAGCAGGGTGTCCGGGTCAGCCCCGGCCCGGCGTACCAGGTCGCGCAGCGATTCGCGTTGCAGCGCCGCCCAGAGCAGGTGGTCGGTGTCCAGGTCGCTGCTCTGGCGCTGGGCGGCCCGCCGGGCCGCGTCGGCCAGCATCTCCCGGGCGTCGGCCGTCATCAGTCGGGTGATGTCGACCCGGTGCGGTGGCCGGCGCCCTCCCTCGCCCCGGCCGAAGTACCTGGCCAGGAATTCGTCCCACGGGTCGGAGCCGATGTCACCGGGTCCCATCATGTCTGTCCTCCGCAGTCGGGCGCGGCACGGTCGGCAGGGGCTACCCGGCGCGCGCCCCGACAAACGCCGCAGGTGGCGGAGGACCGGCATTCCGGGAGTGGCGTCGGGTCCGGGCCGGCCGATGGTGGCAGGCTGACGGGATGGATGAGACCCCGCTGCTGATCGTGGATGGCGCCAACGTGGTGGGCTCGCGCCCGAACGGGTGGTGGCGTGACCGTGCCGGGGCCGCTGCCCGGTTGCGCGACTCGCTCGCCCCGGTGGCGACCATCGGGTTGCCGGCCCGGCTGACCGCCCCGGTGGAGGTGGTCCTGGTGGTCGAGGGGGCCGCGCGGGACGTGCCGGGCACCGAGGGTGTCCGGGTGGTCTCCGCCGCCGGCTCCGGCGACGACACGGTGGTCGAGCTGGTGGAGGGCGCGCCGCGACGTCGGCGGCTGGTGGTCACCGCCGACCGGGAGTTGCGCGGGCGGGTGACGGCGCTGGGCGCCGAGGTGTACGGGCCGCGCTGGCTCCGCGAGAACCCGACCAGCAACTGAGAAATTCTCGCACTGGGACTCCCACAGATCGGACTCCCGGCACTTCCGAGGGCCTTCCGGACAGGCGGGCAGGAACACCGACAGGGCGGATGTTCTTTCGGAACCGCCGATAGGCTCTAATGGAGATCTCCCCGCCCCCAGGAGGTTCCGCCGTGGCGAGCGTCGCCGAGCTGAAGGCTGCCATCGATGTCGCCCTCCAACAGATCGGAGACGGGCAGACAGCCGTGCAGGCAGCCGGCGAGAAGCTCTCCGAGGCGCAGCAGACCCTGGCCGGGGCGCTGGAGGGCAGCGGGCACGAGACGGTGGAGGCGGCCCAGGCGTCGCTGACCCAGGCCAGCCAGGAGCTGGAGGAGTGTCTCGCCGCGACACTTGTCGCGGTGGAGCAGGCGCAGCTCTACGTCTCCACTCTGTAGGCCGCCATGTCCATCATCGAGGATGTCGGCGGGCAGGTCCGTGCCGCCACCGAGGAGTTCCCGGTGGCGCTGCTCGGGCAGGCGCTGGAGAAGTTCGGCCTGGCCGCGGAGCGACTGCGCTGGGTACGACAGGAGTCGGCCAACCCGATGGGGGTGCCCGAGCTGTCCGCCGCCACCGAGCACGCCGAGAGCGCCGGCTACGCGCTGCGGGTGGCCCAGGAACAGCTGTCGGCCTACCTGACGGCGATCGGGCTCGGCGCGGACGGCACCCCGGCACCCCGGCCTGAGCAACGCGCTCCCCGACACGACACGCCACCGGCGTCCGGGCCCGCCGCGGTCGCGCCGGAGCCGGCCGAGCAGGTGCGAATGCGCCGCTGGTGGTCGGTGCGGGTGGCCGAGCTGACCGGCGGGCGCGAGGGCACCGACGACGAACCCGACGAGCGGGTGGACGACTCCCAGGAGTTGCTGCGCCGAGTGGTGGGTGGTGTCCGCTCCGGCGACCGGGACCGGCTTCGCAAGGAGCTGCGCCGAGCCCCGGCCGACGTGGGGCTGGGCATGGCGGCGCTGGCGCCGCCGCTGCTGCGCGAGCTGGCCGGTGAGCTGCTCGGGCACCCGCCGCGCGCCACCGACCTCGGGCGGCTGCGCGGCGAGTTGGACGGACGCGTCCGCGACCTGCTGCCCGGGTTGCCGCCGCCGGTGCTGGAGACGCTGCTGACCCGGGTGTGCCGGATGCCGCCGCCGCGCGCCTCCGGGGAACCACCGCACGCCGCCGACTCCGCGGTCACCGCCGGGGTGGCGACCGGGCTGTTGCTCGCCCGCCTCGGCCGGGACCTGCCGGCCGGCGCGAGAGAACCGGCGGAGGCGAGAGAACCGGCGGGCGCGGGGCAGCGAGGCGACGCGGGAAAGCCGGCGCGGGCCGGGCAGCCGGCGGTTGCCCAGCAACCGGGCGCGACCGGGCGGCCGGGCGCGGCTCCCCGCTCCGGCGGTGCGGTGCAGCGGCCGGGCACCACCACGCAGCGCTCCGGTGGCCTGCCGCCACGCTCGGACGGGCCCCCGCCGCGCCCCGGTGGGCTGCCCCCACGCTCGGGCAGCCCCTGGCGGGACGCCCCGACGCGTCGGGGCTCCGATGGCTGACCGGCGTGGTCAGCTGGCCAGCCGTGTCCGGGAAACCCTCGCCGAGGCGTTGGGCGCCACCCGTACCCGGCTGTCCGCCGCCCAGGCCGACCTGACCGCCGGGCGGGAACGACTGGCCCGGGTCCAGCGGGCGGCGGCCGCCGTACCGGCGCGGGTGGGCGCCCAACGGGACCGCCGCATCGCCGAGATCGACGCCCGCTACTCGACCCGGATCGCGGAGCTGGCCCGGCGGGCCGCCGACGCGGCCCGGCAGGAGGCGCCCGGCTGCGCGGGGGCCGACTGGGCCGGGTGGGCGCCGACGCCCGCCCGCCGGGCCGAGCCGCCCGGCGCGCTGCGGGTCGGCACGGTCCGGATCGACGGCGTCGACCCGGTGCCCGCGCTGGTGCCGCTGCTCGACGCCGGGCACGTCCACCTCTCCGGGGACGACCGCGCCGGCTGCGACGCCGTGGTGTCCGCGTTGCTGCTGCGGGCCGTCGGCCGCGCCGACCCCGGGGCGGTACGACTGATCGGGTACGACCCGGACCAGCTCGGCGGCGGACTCGCCGGGTTCGCCCCGTTGGGCACTGCCGGGCTGCTCACCTTCGTCGGCCCGGGCGGGCTGGGCCCACTGCTGGACGACCTGGTGGAGCAGATCCGCCGGATCAACGAGACGGTCCTCGCCGGCGAGTACGCGTCGCTGCGCGAACTGGCGGCGGCGACCGGCCGACGACCCGAGCCGTGGCGGGTGGCGGTGCTGCTCGGTGGGGAGGAGCTGAACCGGCACGAGCGCGGGCAACTGGACCGGGTGGTGCGGGCCGGCGCGGCCTGCGGCGTACACCTGGTGGTGCACGGTGTGCCGTTGCCGGAGGATCCGACGGTGACCCGGGTGGTGGCCGGGGTGTCCGGCGCGCGGATCGGCGGTTCGGCCGGGCTGCCGGTCCGGCTGGACCCGCCGCCACCGGCGGCGCTGGTCACCGAGACCTGCCGAGAGGTCGCCGCCCGGGTGAACGCGGGCCCGCCGCCGACCCCCTTCACCGACCTGCTGCCCCCGCCCGAGCTGATGTGGCGGGAGGACTCCGCCGACGGGCTGACCGCGCCGATCGGTGAGGGCCCACAGGGCCGGCCGGTGCGGTTGACGCTTGGCGACTATCCACCGCACGCGCTGATCGGCGGGCCGTCCGGCACCGGCAAGACCAATCTGATCTTCGCGTGGATCGGCGCCCTCGCCGCCCGCTACTCCCCCGCCGAGCTGGAGTTCTACCTGCTGGACTTCAAGGAGGGGGTTTCCTTCGCACGGTTCGCGCAGGGCCGGCGCGATCCGAGCTGGCTGCCGCACATGCGGCTGGTCGGCATCAACGTCAACACCGACCGGGAGTTCGGGCTCGCGCTGCTGCGCTTCCTCACCGAGGAGCTGCGCCGACGCGCCGACGCGGCCAAGAAACACGAGGTGACCAAGCTGGCCGAGCTGCGGGCGGTCGACCCGACCGGGCACTGGCCACGCATCGTCGCCGTGGTGGACGAGTTCCAGATGTTGCTGGCCGGCCGGGACGTGGTCGCCCGGGAGGCGGCCGACCTGCTGGAGGACCTGGCCCGCCGCGGCCGATCGCAGGGCATCCACCTGGTCCTGGCCTCGCAGGACGTGCGGGGCATCGAGGCGCTGTGGGGCCGCCCCGCGCTGGTCGCCCAGTTCACCCTGCGCATCGCGTTGCCCAAGGCGCTGCGCATCCTCGCCGAACGCAACGACGCGGCGCAGTCGCTGCCGCGCTGGCACGCGGTGGTCAACGCCGAGTCGGGCATGGTGGAGGGCAACGAGGTGGCCCGCATCCCGTCGGCCAGCGACTGGGAGACCTGGAGCGGGTTGCAGCACCGGCTGTGGCGGATGCGCGCCCCCGACGCGGCGCCCGCCCGGCTCTTCGACGGCGACGCGATCCCCCGGCTGGCGGACGCCCCGGACTTCCGGGCGCTCGCCGTGCCGCCGGACGGGACCGTGCCCCGCAACCCGGTGGCCCTGCTCGGCGAGATCATCGACGTGCAGTCCCGCTCGGCGTCGCTGCGGCTGCCGCGCGCCCCGGGCCGCAACCTCGCGGTGCTCGGCACCCGCGTCGACGAGGCGTGCGCGGTGCTCGACGCGGCTGCCCGGTCACTGGCCCGTCAGCACCCGCCGGGCACCGCCCGGTTCTCCATCGCCTGCCTCGACCCGGACGCCGACCCGATCGCCCGCGCCCTCTACGACGACCTGGCCGACGACGCCGCCTGGTACGACGAGGAGACCGTCGGCGAGCTGATGGCCGAGACGGCCGACGGGCTCAGTGGCCCGGGAAGCCCGCACTACCTGCTGCTGTTCGCTGTCGACGCGGCAGCCGGTGCGCTGGCCGCCCGCGCGGGTCGGCGTACCGGCCTGGAGCAGCTACGCCGGATCATGCACGACGGGCCGGAACGACGCACGCACGTGCTGGCCTGGTGGCGGGGTGTGGCCCGGATGCGCGCCGATCTCGGTGGGCCGGCCGCCCGTACCGACCAGATCGGCGCCTGGGTGGCCCTGGACGCGCACGGCGGCGAGCTGGGCTCGTCGCTCTACCCGGGCACCGGCGGCCCGGACTGGTATCCCCGCCCCTGGCGGGGGCTCTTCTTCGACCGGGCGGTGCACCGCACCGGACAGGTGATCATCCCCTATGGACCGGCACGATGAACGAACCGGTGACCAGCGAGACGTACGCGGCCCAGCTGCGGCGGCTGGCCGACCTCACCGCGCGGGTGCGCGAGCAGCGCGCCGAGGCGCACACCTGGCACGAGCGGCAGTGCGTTGCCGCCGAGCGGGCCGTCGCCGAGGCGGCCGAGCAGCTCCGAAGCGCCGAGGAGGAGCTGGTCGCCGCCCGTGAGCAGCAGGAACGGGTCGACGCCGAGGTCGCCCACCTGTGGCAGCAGGTCCGCTCGCGCCTCGGTGCCCGCCGCCTCGGTGGCCCGCCCGCCCCGGCGAACGGCGTCGGGGCCACCGACCCGTTGCTGCTGCTCGCCAAGGCCCGTGACCTGCTCGACCGGGCCGGTCAGCCGGGCGAGCTGCCGGGCTCGGTCAACCCGCTGCTGGCGCTCTGCGGGGTGGCCGGCGGTGTGCTGGCGTACGCGCTGGGCGCCGGGGCCCGCGCGCTCGGCGTCGGGTACGGCGGGGACCTGGCGGTCGGACTACCGGTGCTGGCGTTGGTGGTGACGCTGCTCGGGCCGTTGGTGGGCCTGGTGCCGGCCCGGGTGCTGGCGGACCGCCGGCACGCGGTGCTCGGCCCCCGACCGATCACTGTGGTCCTCGGCGCCGGTCTGCTGACCACAGTGCTGCTGCTGATCCTCGGCCGCTGACCCACGCGCGGTGGGTCCCGCCGCTCGACCCGTCGATCTTGCAGTTTCTGCGGCGACACAAGGCGCAAGAGCGGACGAATCAGCCACAGAAAATGCAAGATCGCGCTGGCCCACCCGGCCGGGACGGTCGGCGCGCCGCCGGCTCAGGCCGGGACGAGCACGGCCTCGCGGAGCAGTCTGCGGGTCAGGGTGACCCGGTCGGCGTCGTCGGGCAGGCCGGGCAGGTCACCGACGCGGGTGACAGTGCCGGTGAGCAGCGCGCGGGCGGCCGGTTCGCAGCTCGCCGGAAGGGTGATGGTGCGGTCGAAGAGCCGCAGCGCCACCGTGTCCGAATCGTGTGGCACCAGCTGCCAGCGCAGGCCGGGACGCACTGTGACCCGTGAGTCGGCGTCCAGGGTGGCCAGCGCGTCGGCCTGGGCGAGCGGTCGGATCGGCGCGGGGCGGGCCGCCGGCCAGGCCCGCTGCCGCAGTCGCGCGGCGACCGCGCCCGGGTCGGCGCGCAGCAGCCAGTCCCGCAACGCCTCCACGGTCTCGGTCAGCTCCGGCTCGATGGCGTCCGGGTCGGCGACGTCGGTGCCGAACGGCAGGCTGGCCCGCAGCCGCTGGTCCTCGGCGGACAGCGCCAACAACTCCTCGACCAGGGCGTAGCGGGTGAGCGCGCGGATGCCCACGGTCAGGTGCAGCGAGCTGGCGTCCTGTGCCTGCGCGCTGTGCAGCCACCCCCGGGGCAGGTAGAGGGCGTCACCGGGGGCGAGCACCACGTCCAGCGCGGCCGGCCCCTGCGCGGTGGCAGCGACCTCGTCGGCGCGCCCACCCCACTGCTGCTTCTCCAGCGGGTCGGGCAGCACCGGTGGGTGGATCCGCCAGTGCTTGCGGCCGTCGACCTGGAGCACGAACACGTCGTGGGTGTCGTAGTGGGTGGCGAAGCCCTGGCTGCCGGCCGGGGTGAGGTAGGCGTTGATCTGCAACGGCTGGTTGAGCGCGAGGCCCAGGTCGCGGGCGAAGTCGACGAGCGGCGGCCAGATCCGGTGCAGCCCCTGCAACACCAGGGTGGCCCCGGACGCGTACTGCTCCAGGACCCGCTCGTCGAGGACCTGGTCGCCAATCTCGGCGCCCGCGCCGCCGCCGCCGGTCCAGCGCGACGCCGCGACCAACTGGCCGTCCTTGGCGACGCGCAGGAACGGGGTACGCAGGCCGCGCCGGCTCAGCAGCTCGTCGGCGTCGGCGGGGCTGAGCAGGTCGGTGAAGCCGGCCGGGTCGGGCAGTTCGGCGGCGCGGGACAGCAGCGGCGTGTGCCCCCAGTGGGCGGCGGCGAACTTGGCCGGTTCGACCGAGACGCAGCGGGCCAGCGCCGCGGTGGCCTCGGCGGACGGAACCGCCGGGCGGCCGTGGTGGCCGCCCGGCGGGTCGAGGTAGGTCATGGCGAGCCGCTACCGGGCGCTGCCGTCAGCGCCACCGTCCTGCTGGCCCGGAGTGGCGCCACCGTCGGCGGGACCCTCCGCACCACCGTCAGCGCCACCGTCGTGCTGACCGGGGGTGGCACCGCCGTCGGCGGGACCCTCCGCGCTGCCGTCGGCGCCACCGTCGTGCTGACCCGGGGTGGCACCACCGTCGGCGGGACCCTCCGCACCACCATCGGCGCCACCGTCGTGCTGACCGGGGGTCGCGCCGCCGTCGGCCGGACCCTCCGCGCCGCCGCCGCCAGTGGTCTGCATGTCGTCATCGTTGAGTGCCATCGGTACTCCCTCGGGTGTGCCGCCCCGCCGTACGCCGGGGTCCGTCGTGCTGCGGGTGGTACCCCACGCGCGATCTTCTCTAACCCTCACCGTAGACGCCGAACCGGGGCGACACGGGCAGTTCGCGAGCGGCGGCGGAGAGTGCCAGGATGGGGTGGTGATCCTGGTGGGCACGTCCGGCTGGCAGTACCGGGACTGGCGCGGCCGCTTCTATCCGCAGGGGCTGCCGCAGCGGCTCTGGCTGGAGCACTTCGCGGCCGGGTTCGCCACGGTCGAGGTCAACAACGCCTTCTACCGGCTGCCCGAGCGGGACACCTTCGCCGCCTGGCGGGCGCGCACCCCGGCGGATTTCTGCGTGGCGGTGAAGATGAGCCGCTACCTCACCCACATTAAGCGACTGCGTGACCCGGAGGAACCGGTGGCCCGGTTCCTCGGCCGCGCCACCGCGCTCGGTGACCGGCTCGGCCCGGTGCTGCTGCAACTGCCACCGAACCTGCGGGCGGACGTCGAGGCGCTGGACGCGACGTTGCGACTGTTCCCGGCGCAGGTGCGGGTAGCGGTCGAGCCCCGGCACCCCTCCTGGTGGACCGACGACACCCGGGCGGTGCTGGAGCGGCGTCGGGCCGCGCTGGTCTGGGCGGACCGGCTGGGCCGCCCGGTCGCCCCCCGTTGGCGCACCACCGACTTCGGCTACCTGCGGCTGCACGAGGGGCGGGCGCGGCCGTGGCCGCGTTACGGTCGGGCCGCGCTGCGGTCCTGGGTGGGTCGGCTGACCGACGCCTTCGGCGCGGACGAGCCGGCGTACGTCTATTTCAACAACGATCCGGGCGGGGCCGCGATCGTGGACGCCGTGGCGTTCGCCGCGCTGGCCCGACGGGCCGGGCACCCGGTGTCGCGGGTGCCCACCGCCGCCGAGGCTGCCGACGACTGAGCCCGCCCGACGACGGTCGGGCGGGCTCGCGGTGTCAGGCCGTCACGGCATCATCGTGGCCAGGTCCTTGGGCATGGTGTCCTTCACGTCCTGCCACTCACCCTGCGTGACGTGGCGGCGCAGCGTGTCCAGCACCACCTGCGTCACCCGCTCCGCGCCGCCCTCCGCGTCGTACGGGAAGCCCTGCCGCACCTCGTAGAGGAAGTCGTCACGGTTGAGCTTGATCGGCACGTCGGACGGCACCCAGCCGTCGAAGTAGATGCCCCGCACCAGCACCGGCAACTGCTGGGCGAACTCCACGCTCTCGTTCACCGGCAGCCGGTCGCGTAGCAGGTGCAGCACCGTGCGCAGGGCCGCGTACGACTGGTTGCGCCGTTCCTTCGGCCAGCCGTAGGCGTTCTCGATGTCCTTGAGAATGAGGTTCGTCTTGTCCAGCGAGGACTCGAACGCTGAGATCATCGAGTCAGCCATCGGTCGACCCCCGTTCCGTGCTGTCCCACCGTCGGTCGTCGGCGCGGCGCGGCGGCCCCACCGGGCCACGGCGAGCCCGCACCGGGCTGCCCTGCGGGGCGCGCCGGGCGTTGTCGGCCGTGCCGACCACGTGCAGGACGGCACCACGCCGTCGATCCGTCACCACTCGAACCGTCATCCCCGTCACCTCCGTGTCGTCTCCGGCGTCGGCCGTCAACGGGCGGCCGTACCCACCGCGTCCACCCTCCCCACGGGTGGGGTGAGTCGTCCCCACCCGGATCGGGTGAGGTCAGCCGACGTCGAGGAGACCCGCGAGGGTCTTGGCGTTGGCCTGCGCATAGTCGCGGTAGCAGTTGTTCATGAGCACGTGGGTCTGCCCGGCCTCATCGGCCAGCTCGCGCAGCTTCGGCGCCCAGTCGGCCAACTCCCGCTTGGAGTAGTGGTAGCCGAACTTCTCGTGGATGTCCTTGCTGGTCCACTTGTCGCTGTGCCCGTGGAAGCGCATGACCGCGAGGTCCGCGGTGGCGGCCAGCACCGGAGGCAGCGACGAGCGGTGGCCCTGCGGCATGTCCACGCAGACGTACGGCAGTTTGTGCTCGCGCAGGAACGCCAGGGTCTCGTCGGCGTTGTCGCCGTCGAACCAGGAGGCGTGCCGGAACTCGTACACCGGGCGCAGCGGCGCGCAGCGCTTCGCCACCTCCAGCAGGTACTGCTTGTTGGCCCGCTTGATGGTGAACCAGGGCGGGAACTGGAACAGCAGCGCGCCCAGCTTGCCGGCCTCGACCAGCGGGTCCAGCGCGGACAAGAAGCGCGTCCACACCTCCTCGTACGACTGCGCGGGCAGGTCGTCGGGGTAGACGTTCTTCTTGTCGGTCTCCGGGCGCAGGTCCTTGTAGAGCGCGCTGACCCGGGTGGGGTGCCCGGTCAGCAGGCTGAACGCCTTGATGTTGAAGGTGAAGCCGGCCGGGGTGCGCTCGGCCCACAGCCGCGCGGTCGCCTCGGCGGGCGGCGAGTAGTAGGTGGCGTCCACTTCGACCAGCGGGAACTGCCGGGCGTAGTAGGCCAGCCGCTTCTCCGGGGTGTCGGCGGTCTGCGGATACCACCCCGAGTCCAGCAGTGTGCGGTCGGTCCAGGACGCGGTGCCCACGAGAATGTCACCCATTGTGGAAGTCCATCGTGTCGCGGACCGACCGGCAACCGCTGGGGTGGCTCAGGCCGCCCGCCGCTCGCGAGTCTGCTTGCACGTCACACAGGTGGTGGCGGACGGGAAGATCTCCAGCCGCTCCACCGGGATCGCCGCCGAGCAGCCCTCGCACCAGCCGTAGGTGCCCTCCTCGAGCCGGCCGAGGGCGTGCTCGTACTGGGCGCGGCGGTCGAGGATGGTGCGCAACAGGGACTGGGCGGTGTCCCGCTCGGCGGTCTTGGTGCCACTGTCGGCCTGGTCGTCGCCGGCGGTGTCGCCGACCTCCACCAGCCGCAGCACCTGGCTCTGGAGCACCGCCTGGTCGTACTCCGCGGTCAGCTCGTCGTAGCGCGCCTGGAGCGACTGTCGGATCTGATCGATCTCCGTCTGGGACCGGGTCGTACCGACCGTGTCGTGGACGAGCATCGCTGCCTGCCTTTCCTGGGCCTGTGGCTCAAGGTGAACCGGGTGCCGGCGGCGCGGGGCCCCGGTCACGGTCGCGTTCGGTGCGCGGGCGATCACCCGCGCTCTGTGAGCCGGGCGAGTACCCGCCCGATCAGGCGCGCAAACCGACGAATTCTCGGTTGTTGTCAGTCGTTGCCGCCGGGCTCCACGAGCGCCGGTCGGCGGGGGTCGTCGGCGCGTACCACGACGTCGGCGAAGCTCGCCGGGACGACCTCCTCGGCGTACCGGTCGAAGGCCGGCAGCGCCCACTGCTGGGCCGGTTCGGTGCGTCGGCGCAGCGCCGCCGGGGACAGCTCCAGGTGGACGGTCACGTCGAAGGGCAGGCCGCCGCCGAGCAGCAGCGAGCCGCTGACCAGGACGACCCCGCCGGGTGCCAGGTCGACGTAGCGGGCGCGGCTGGCCCGGTCGGCGTGGGCGTCCCAGAGCGACGGAAGCAGCCGGCCGCTGCCGCCCGGACCGGCCGGGTCGAGCACCTCCCGGCGCAGCCCGGCCTCGTCGACCCAGGCCTCGTAGAAGGAGTCGGGGTTGGTGCGCCCCAACTCGAAGCGCAGCGACGCGGGGCGCAGGAAGTCGGTGGCGCGGACGTGCAGCACCGGGTGGCCCTGGGCGCGCAGCGGGTCGACCAGCGCCGCGGCCAGTTCGTCGGCGCGGGCGGCGGGGGCGCCGTCCACGGCCACCCGCAGCCGCGCGGGCCCGGCGAGGGCGCTCGCAGCGCGGGTCGCCGCGTCGGCCAGCCGGCCGGTCAGCTCGGTGACGAGCAGGTCGGGCGAGATGGGGCGGATGCGCACCGGACCATCCTGCCCCGCGCCGGCTACGTGGGTGCCGCCGGTCAGCCGCTGCGGTCGATGGTGACCCGGGCGTCGTCGGCCAGCCGGTAGCCCACGCCGTAGACGGTGGTCACCAGCGGCACGTCCACGCCGACCTTGCCGCGCAGCCGACGCACGTGCACGTCGACGGTGCGCACACCGGCGTGCTCGTAGCCCCAGACGGCGTTGAGCAGTTGCAGCCGGGTGAACACCCGACGCGGGTGGGCGACCAGGTGCAGCAGCAGGTCGAATTCCAGCCGGGTCAGCGGCAGCGGCTCCTCGTCGCGCAGCACCGAGCGCGACGAGGCGAGAATGTGCAGGGCGGGAATGGTCGGGCTGATCGGGCGGGTCGGCGACCGGTTGGCGGGCGCCTGGTCGGGGCGGCGTTCGGCCGGAACCGAGCCGATGATCACGCCTTCGCCCCGCTCCAGCATCTCGCGAGCGGCCTCCAACAGCCGGCGCGCCGCCGGGGTCAGCGACTCCTCACAGGCCAGCGGGATGGACAGCGTCACGGTGAGCACGGGCGCGGCGGTGTTCGCCGGGCGACGCTGGCCGCCGGGAGGTCGACCGGGCACCGCGGGCTGGGACGTATGCCATCCGGCGCGCGACGAGGCGGGGCTGACCGACATGGTCCTCCTTGGGCTGGTCCGGGTATCTCCCCACGGCCCGGGACGCCGCTTCATCGATGCTTCCCGGCGCCTGGGCGAGGGTCAAGAGGCGGCTGCGTTGCATGAATGTGACAATTGACGAACACATCGGAGCCAGATGCTCGCTCTGCGTACGAGGCCTGATGATTACAGCAGAGTCGTCGAGATGCCCCGTTACGGGGGTCCCCGACCGGTTCACCAGGCGGTCACATCGCCGCCGGACCAGGGCTCAGCTGCTGTGATCCACGCTGATCGGGGCCTCGTCGGCCAGCCGGTAGCCAACGCCGTAGACGGTGGTGACCACCTCCGAGCCGGCCAGCTTGGCGCGCAGCCGGCGGACGTGCACGTCCACCGTCCGGGCCACCGCGTGCTCGTAGCCCCAGACGCTGGATAGCAGTTGCAGGCGGGTGAAGACCCGGCGGGGCCGCTCGGCCAGGAACAGCAGCAGCTCGTACTCGATGCGGGTCAGCGCGATGACCCGGTCGCCCTGGCGGACCATCCGCGAGCCGGCCAGGATGCGGACGTGGTCCGGTGCGGCGGGCGGCGCGGCGGGGCGCGGGGCCGGTCGCGGCCCCGACACGGGCTCCTCCACGGCACGCAGTTGACCCTCCCCCGACTCGGCCAGCTCGCCGAGCAGCTGCACCAGCCGGGCCAGCCGGGGGCTCAGCGGCCCGGGGACGAGATCGATGGTGATGGTCAGGGTCGGGCTGGTGCGCGGACGGGCCGGCGGGCGCACGCCGGGGTGGCGGCGCGTGGGGATGGCGACGACGGACATGGTGCCTCCTGAGTGGCGGTACGCGCGCCACGCCGGGTGTGGCGTGACGGTCAGCGGCGCGCCCAGCCGGCGTTGACCGGGGACGCGAGGGGAGATGGGTGGTGCAGTGGGGTCGGGCCGAGGGCCGGCAGGCCGGCGATCCGCCAGGCCGCGAACCCACCGACCACGTCGGTGGCCCGGTGCAGGCCGACGTCCTGCAACGCGGCGGCGGCCAGCGACGAGGTGTAGCCCTCCTGACAGAGGATCACCACCGGCACGTCGTAGTCGACGGCCTGCGGCAGCCGGGCCGCGCAGCGTGGGTCGAAGCGCCACTCCAGCACGTTGCGTTCGACGATGAGCGAGCCCGGCACCACGCCGTGCGCGGCCCGCTGTGCGGCCGGGCGGATGTCGACCAGCAGCGCTCCGGCCCGGTACGCCAGGTGCGCCCGCTCCGGGTCCAGTCGGCGCAGCCGGGCCCGCGCGGCGGCCAGGATCTCGTCGATGCCCCGGGAGCCCGGGGGCGGCACGGGGGCGGGACAGTGCTCGGCGGTTATCTGCATTCTCGGTTCCTTCCGGTGACAGGGTTCTCGGTGGGCGCGGCTACCAGGACCGGCCGGCCTCGGCGACCTCGGCGACCCGCAGCCGCCCGTCCAGGAGGCGATAGCGGGTCATCCGCAGCAGCGCCGGCCGGTAGACGTGCACGCTGACCGCCGGCGCCGAGCCCCGGTTGGTGACCTGGTGCACGTGCCGGGGGCCGAAGCGGCGGCCCGCGCCGGCCGGCAGCAGTCGGGGGCGTAGTCGACCGGCGCTGACCGTCTCCTCGGTGAGGACGCCGCCGACCACCCGGAACGCTCCGGAGGAGCCGCCGTGGTCGTGCAGGTCGGTGCCCTGCCCGGGCAGCCAGCTCAACGCCCACACCTCGTGCTCGTCGCTGACGGCGAGGCGGGCGTACCAGCGCTCGGCGGGGTCGAAACGCAGCGCGACCGGCCAACCGGCCGGGTCGGCCCATCCGGCGGCAACGGTGAGCAGGTCGGGCTCCGGACGGTGGTGCGTCATGGCGGTTCCTCGCGGGTCGTTCGGCGGGGTGCCCTCGTACTCTAGACGGCAAAGCCTATAGGTTTAGTAGGTAATTCCGTCTGGTGGGACGCAGGTCAGCCGCCCGGGTGAATCAGCGCAGCACCGGCGGGTCCGCGCGGTAGCCCGGCAACGAGGGCCAGCGCACTGTCAACACCACCGACGCGCGCTCGGCGAACCAGGAATGGTCCACCCCACGGGCCCACACCACGTAGTCGCCCGGCGCGGCCAGCCGTACCGTCCGGTCCGGCAACTCCACCCGGAAACACCCCTCGACGAGTACGAGCAGAGTGGTGCGCACCTCGCCGGTCGCCCACCGGGACCGGGCCTCCCCGGGCGGATGCACGCCCCACTTCACCTCGACGTCGGTGCTGTGCCGGATCTCCCCTGGCGGCGCGAAGTGCCCGAGCAGCCAACCGGCGTTGGTAGCGCCGTCGACGCCCGCGTTGCCCACGTACACCGTCTCACCCATCGGACCCCTCCCCCAGCGCCGGCCGAGCAACCTATCAGGACCGGTGTCGCTAGGGCGTGTCTCCCGGATCTCGTCGAGCCGAGACGAGGCCCCGACGGCGATCCGGCCGGGCGGCTGGACGTCCGGATACAACACCGGTATCCGGACGTCCAGCCAACGCCGCCGGGCGTCGTCCGGGCCCGTCGTAGGCCGGCGAAGATCCGGGAGACACGCCCTATCCTGGAGCGGTGACCGAGAACCTCGACGCCGAGACGCTGGCGTTCGCGCACCGGATGTTCGACCTGGCCCGAGCCGGCGCCACCGACGAGCTGGCGGCGCAGATCGACGCCGGCCTTCCGGTCAACCTCACCAACGACAAGGGCGACACGCTGCTCATCCTGGCCGCGTACCACGCCCACCCGGACACGGTGGCCGCCCTGCTCAGCCGCGGCGCCGACCACACCCGGGCCAACGACCGAGGTCAGACCGCGTTGGCAGCGGCGGTCTTCCGCAGCAGCACCGAAGCGGTCCGCGCGCTCCTCGCCGCCGGCGCGGATCCGGCTCACGGCAACCCGTCGGCCGTCGAGACCGCGCGCTTCTTCGACCTGCCGGAGATGACGGAGCTGCTGCGCGTCGGCTGACACCGGCACGCCCGGCCGGTATACAGGGTCGGTGGAAGATCCTCTGCCGGAGCAGATGCGGGCCGCAGCCACCGCGCTGCTGACCGCGCTCGACCCCGCCGCCCGCGAGAGCGCCGTGCACTCGTTCGACGACGAGGCGGCCCGACGCTGGCTGGAGTACCGGCCCCGACCCCGACCGGGCGTCTGCCTCGCCGAGCTCGACGTCACCGCCCGCAAGGCCGCCCACCGGTTGCTGGCCACCGCGCTCAGCCCCTCGGCGTACGCACAGGCGATGGCGATCATCTCGCTGGAGGAGGTGCTGGACCGGGCCGAGGGCTGGCAGCGCGGGCGGCACAGCGCCGACTACTGGGTGGCCGTGTTCGGCGACCCGGCGCGCGACGACCGTTGGGCGTGGCGGCTCGAAGGGCACCACCTGTCGGTGAACATGACAGTGGTGGACGGTCAGGTCTCCCCCGCGCCGATCTTCTTCGGCGCCAACCCGGCCGCGGTCCGCTACGCCGGCCGTCCGGTCTCCCGCCCACTCGGTGTCGAGGAGGACCTGGCCCGCGCCCTGCTCGACGCGCTGGGCCCCGCCGAGCGGGCGGCCGCGATCATCGCCGACGAGGCGCCGACGGACATCATCAGCGCCACCCGCGGGCGGGTCGACGCGCCGCTGGAGCCCCTCGGCGTACCGGCGGAGCGGCTGGGACCGACCGGCCGCACGTTGCTCCACCAGGTGGTCGCCCTCTACCTCGACCGGTTGCCGCCCGAGCTCGCCATCCGGGAGTCGACCCGACTGGACGCCGGCCCGCTGCACTTCGCCTGGGCCGGCCCGACCCACCCCGGGCGGCGGCACTACTACCGGGTGCAGGGCGACGACCTGCTGATCGAGTACGACAACACCACCGCGGACGGCAACCACGCACACACCGTGCTGCGCCGACCCGCCAGCGACTTCGGCGCCGACGTCCTAGCAACCCACCACCAAACCCACCACCACTAATCTCGCGCCCGCGCCCCCGCCCCCACCCCCACCCCCACCCCCACCCCGTCGATCTTGCAGTTTCGGCGGTCGAGTTGTCCGGGTAGGCGGCTTTCGCGGGTACCGAAAGTGCAAGATCGACGGGTGGGGGTGGCTGTCAGGGGCGGGGTGGCTGTCAGGGGCGGGGTGGGTGTCAGGGGCGGGTGGCCTCGATGAGGAAGCGTTGGGCGTGGGCGACGAAAGGGCCCTCGTTGGCGATGCGGTGGTGGAGGTCGCGCAGCGGTGCGCGGTAGCGGTCGACCGTGAACCCGGGCACCGTCCAGATCACCTTGCGCAGGAACCAGACCACCGCGCCGATGTCGGCGAAGGTCGCCCGCAGCGTGGCCCGACGCAGGTCGACCACCCGCAGGCCGGCCGCTTCGGCGGCGGCGACCGCGTGCTCGGGGTGCCGCTGGGTCGGCGGCGGTAACGGCCCGAGGATCGCCTCACTCAGCTCCCGCATGGTGCCGGCCCCGATCTGCTGCGACAGGAACGTCCCGCCCGGCCGCAGCACCCGCGCCGTCTGAACCCAGTCGGTACGCACCGGATGCCGACTGACCACCAGGTCGAACGAGGCGTCGCGAAACGGCAGCGGCCCATCCGGCGCGACCGCGACCACCGACGCGCCGACCCGACGCAGGGTCCGGCGGGCCACCTCCACGTTCGGCGGCCACGCCTCGGTCGCCGTCAGCAGCTTCGGTGGACGCGGCACCTCGGCGAGCACCTCCCCGCCGCCGGTGTCCACGTCCAGCGCCGCGTCGGCCCGCGCCATCCGGTCGGCGACCAGCCGGGCGTACCCCCAGGGTGGACGCTCCTCGGTGGCCCGGCCGGCCAGCCAGCCGAAGCCCCAACCATCGACGGGCGCGGCGGCGGCCTCCGCGATCAAGTCCTCGGCGTCACGCTCAGCGGTCATGGCGGTCAGCTTCGCGGCCGGTCACCCGGCCGGCAACCCATTTGCCGCCGCCCGGCCGGGGTGTCCGCGGTGGATCTCAGCCGAGGCCGAGCCCGTGCTCTTCGAGGGCGGCCTGAAGGATCCCGAGCGCCTTCTGGCCCATGCCGTGCAGCTTGGCCAGGTCCGCCCGGGGAACGCCCGCGAGCTGGCGCAGCGCGGTGTAGCCGGCGCCGTGCAGGGCCCTGGTGGCGGGCGCGCCGATCTTCGGAAGCGTGTCCAGAGAGGAGGCCATCCGGGGATGGTAGACCGACCAGTCGCATTGATGCCGGCCCCGCACATCAGGCCCACTTGCCGGCCGGACGCCGCATCCGGCAGGTCGGGCGCGTCCGGCGGGTCGGGTCAGCGGGACCGCTCGGCGGGTGGGGTCAGAGACGAGACCGCCGGCAGGTCGAGGTCAGGGGCGGGCGATCTCGCCGGTGGAGCCGGCGAGCGCGTCCAGGCCGCCGGCCTCAGCGCGGCCGCTGTCGAACTGACGCATCAGCCGGGCGCCCAGGTGCACGCCGACCCCGCCGGCGGCCAGCGCGACCAGTTCGGTGACCAGGATCGCGACCGACGCGCCGCGCTGCGGGGAGTGTGACCGGACCAGGCAGGTGAGCAGGAACATGGCAGCCATCACCGCGTTCACCAGGTTGAAGGCGACCGCGGTGCGGCGGGTACGGTCGCCCGGCACGTCCCACAGGTCGACCATGCCGGCCACGGCGGTCAGCGCGGCGGCGACGAGGGCGGCGACGCCGGTCCAGTAGCCGACCTCGCCGAGGAACGCGGGCCCCCCGATCACGTCGGTGAGGTCGAAGACGGTGGCGCTGACGAAGAGCCCGAGCGGGAACGTCACCAGCATCGGTTGGATCGGGTGCCCCTGCACCCGCAGCCTGCTCTGCATCGGTCCTCCCCCAGGTCGGCGCAGCTCACCTGACCAGAGTGCTACCCGGGGCCGGTCGAGGCGAAACGATGCCGCCCGACTCGCCGCCGGCAGGGAGAACGGGCACCGTGGCCGCGCCCGCCGAGGCCGGACGGCCAGACCGACGGGCGCCCCAGCGGACGCGGCCCGAGCGGCCGACGCGACCCGCGCGGCTCTGGCGGCCGGGGTCAGTTGTCGCGTTGGCGGGAGACCGTCCGGACCAGGCGCTCGGCCACCTCGCGCAGCGGGATGTCCAGCGACGAGGCGGCGGTCCGCAGCACGTCGAGGGCCTCGGCCGGCGGGCATCCGCGCTGCGTCATGATCACACCGACGGCCTGGCCCACCACCCCGTCGTGCAGGAGTGAGGCGTCCCGTTCACCGGCGAGGGTGAGCTGTCGGTTACGGTCGCGGACGGCGGCGAGCAGCAGACCGGCGTGTTCGGCGAGCAGCATGGCGGTCAGCTGGTGTTGCGGGGTCAACAGGTCCGGCGCGGCGGCGTACAGGTTGATCGCCCCGATGACCTGGTCGTCGATGTCGACCGGTGCGGAGATCACCCCGCGTACGCCGAGGTCGCGGGCGTGCGCCGTCCAGGCCGGCCAGCGGAGCTCACCGGTCAGGTCGGCGGCGAGGATCATCTCGCGGCGGTGGATCGCGCTCATCGCCGGCGTGTCCGGCCCGTGTCGCAGGTCGTCCAGCCCGGCCAGCCCCTCGTCGGAGGCGGCCACCCCGGCCGGCTCGCCGGCCCGCAGGGCGGTGAACCCGCACCAGCGCACCCCGGCGACGGCGTCCCGGGTGACCCGGACCAGGGCCAGCAGCGCCTCATCAAAGTCGGTCAGGGCGATCAGCCCGGCGGTCAGCTCCCGTAACAGTGCGGCTGCTTCCAGGACGCCGAGGGTGTGCACCACCGGTTCCCGCGTGTCGAGGTTCACCGGTTCGCAGCCTCCGTGCCGTCTGGTGCCTGCCCGGCACGCATCGTCACCTGTGTCATCGTCTGCTCTCTCCCGACTCGACCGACCAGCCCTACTACCCTGGGAAACCTGGGTCGAAACGGCGTAAATCGGGGCTCCGGTCGCGCGCGGAGGCGCGATCGGAGCCCCGACGGTCGGTACGTCAGCGCGAGGCGCCGCTGAGCCGCCGCCCGATCGACGCGATCAGACGGTCGAGCTCGGACCCGAACGGGTTGTCGTGCACCAGGTACGTCCAGGTGGCGGTGGGCCGGACCAGGGTGCCGTCGTCGGGCTGCCAGTCCTCATCGAATTCGGTCTCGGTGAAGGTGGCGATGGTGCGGGCCTCGATCTCCGGGATCAGGTCGTTGAACGCCGGCACCGCGGCCCGGTGGAATTCGTCCAGCGGGTCGAGCCGGCCCAGCGCGCGCAGGTGCACGCCCTCGCGGACCTCCGACAGCTCGGCCAGGTGCTCGGCCCAGAGCCGGTCCAGGTGGTAGAGCGCGATCGACCGGGCGGCACGGGCGAGCAGGTCCTCGTCCATCTCGCCGGCCTTCTCGGGCTCCTTCTCCAGCAGCATCACCGCGGCCACGTCGCTGGTCAGCAGCCGCTCCCGGCGCGCGGCGAGGGCCTTGCGCTGCTGCTCGATCACCACGCTGTAGCGCCAGGTGTTGCGGTGGATCTCGTGGTTGACGCCCTCGGCGACCCGCTGGGCGTGCTCCACGGCGTAGTCGACCTGCTCGTCGGTCACCAGACCGTCGGCGTTCATCCGCGGCGAGGCCGGCACCGAGTCGGCGGCGTGCCGGACGACGAGGTCGTCCTCCAGGCTGACGAAGAAGACCGAGCCACCCGGGTCGCCCTGCCGGCCGGCCCGACCGCGCAGCTGGTCGTCCACCCGGCGGCTGTCGTGCCGGCCGCTGCCGATCACGTAGAGCCCGCCCAGCTCGGCGACCCGCTCCTGGTCGGTCTGGTCGCTGCCGCCGAGGCGGATGTCGACGCCACGGCCGGCCATCTGGGTGGAGACGGTCACCGCGCCGTACGCGCCGGCCTCGGCGATGATCGCGGCCTCTTCGTCGTCGTTCTTGGCGTTCAGCACGACGCAGGGCACCCCGGCGGCGTTCAGCCCGGCGGCCAGCCCCTCGGACTCCTTGACGTCCAGGGTGCCGACCAGCACCGGCCGCCCCTTGGCGTGCCAGCGCTGGATCTCGTCGATCAGCGCCTCGTCCTTCTCCGCCCGGGTGGCGTAGATGCGGTCCGGCTCGTCCTCGCGGATGCACGGGGTGTTCGGCGGGATCACGGCGACCTCGAGGTCGAAGAACTCCCGCAGTTGGTCGCCGACCAGCACCGCGGTGGCGGTCATCCCGCAGACCTTCGGGTAGAGCGCGATGTACGCCTGCATGGCGATGGTGCCGAGCACCTCGCCCTCGGCGGTGGCGTCCAGCCCTTCCTTGGCCTCGACCGCGGCCTGGAGACCGTCCGGCCAGCGGCGGCGCTGGGCCACCCGGCCGCGCATCTCGTCGACCAGCTCGACGGAGCCGTCCCGGACGATGTAATCCACGTCACGGTGCAGCAGGGCGTGCGCGTGCAGCGCCACGTTGACCGCGGAGAGCTGCGCGACGTGCTCCTCGTCGTACAGGTCGATGCCGAGCTTGGCCTCCATGGCGGCCAGGCCGGCGGAGGTGAACGCCACGCTGCGCCCGTCCTCGGCGACCGTGTAGTGCTTGCCCTTGCGCAGGCCACGAACGAGCGCGGCGGCGGCGTGCACCGGGTCCTGCTCGCCCGGCACCGCGCCGGCCAGGACCATCGGCACCCGGGCCTCGTCGATCATGATCGAGTCGGCCTCGTCGACGATGGCGGTGGTCAGCGCGGGCTGCACCCGGTCTTCCACGTCGGTGACCAGCTGGTCGCGCAGGTAGTCGAAGCCCGCCTCGCTGACCGAGACGTAGGTGACGTCGCAGGCGTACGCGTCGCGCCGCTCCTGCGGGGTGGACGCCTCGTTGACCCAGCCGACGGTGAGGCCGAGCAGGGTGTAGACCGGCTCCATCCACTGGGCGTCGCGGCGGGCCAGGTAGTCGTTGATGGTGAGCACGTGCACCGGGCCGTTGCCGAGCCGGACGTGCCCGTACGCGGCGATCGTGGCGGTCAGTGTCTTGCCCTCACCGGTGGCCATCTCGGCGACCTTGCCGGAGAGCAGCGACATCGCGCCGAGCAGCTGCACGTCGTACGGCCGCTGGTCGAGGCCACGGCGGGCGGCCTCACGGCCGACGGCGCAGATCTCCTCGTAACCGGCGGCGGCACCCGCGGCCGCGGTCAGCTCGGCGTCGTCGAGCGCGGTGAGCTCAGCCTCGCGCGCCTCGATCGCCGGGAGCAGTTTCTCCAGCGGAGCAAGATCCACGGTCGAGCCGGGGCGCTGGAGGAACCGCCGGAACTTGCTCTTGAACCGTTGCGACACACCCATGAGCGGCAACGGTACGCGATTCCGGGCGGCGCGCGCGGCCCGGCCGCCCGGCAAGTTGGCCTTCCTGGGGCGCGGTCAGCCGACCAGCAGCTGGTGGCTGGCGAGTTCCCGGTACAGCGGGTCGGTGGCGGTCAGTTCGGCGTGGGTGCCCACGGCCACCACCCGGCCGCCGTCGAGGACGACGATCTGGTCGGCGTCGACCACGGTGGCCAGCCGGTGCGCCACGATCAACAGGGTTCGGCGGACGGCCACGGCGTCGATGGCGCGGCGCAGCGCGACCTCGTTGCGGGAGTCGAGGTTGCTGGTGGGCTCGTCGAGCAGCAGCACCGGCGGGCCGGCGAGCAGCGCGCGGGCGATGGCCAGCCGCTGCCGCTCACCTCCGGAGAGCAGCACGCCGCCCTCCCCCACCTGCACGTCGAGGCCCAGCGGGGTGCGCTGCGCCAGGTGGCCCAGGTTGACCTCCTCGAGGACGTCGCGCAACCGGTCGTCGGTGGCGTCCGGGGTGGTGATCAGCAGATTCTCCCGCAGCGTGCCGGCCAGCACGGGAGCCTCCTGCTCGACGTAGCCGAGCCGGGCCCGCAGCGCGTCGCGGGGCAGGTCCCGTACGTCGGTGCCGTCGAGCCGGACCGCGCCGGCGCTCACCTCGTAGAAGCGTTCGACCAGGGCCAGCAGTGTGGACTTGCCGGCGCCGGAGGGACCGACCAGGGCGGTCCGGGTGCCGGCGGGGACCGCGAAGCTGACGTCGTGCAGCACCGGCTCGCCGCCCGGGTAGCCGAAGCCGACCCGGTCGAACTCGATCATCGGCGTCGGGCGACGCGGGGTCGCCGTCGCGGCGGCGGGCGCCGGACGGTCGTCGGCGCCCTCCGCGGGCACCGCCAGGATCTCCTCGATCCGCTGGAGGGCGCCCAGGCCGGACTGCAACTGGGTGTACGCCCGCAGCACCTGACCCAACGGCAGCGCCAGCAGGAACAGGTACATGACGAACGCGACCAGGTCGCCGACGGAGATCGCCCCGGCGGCGACCCGCGCCCCACCGATGCCGAGCACCAGCAGGAACGCGCCCTGCACGGTGACCGAGCCGATCGGGCCGACCAGCGCCTGCACCCGGGCCACCCGCAGCCCTGCCGCGTACGCCTCCCGCGCGCTGCCGGTCACGGTCTCCGTCTCCCGGGTCTCGGCGCGGCTGGCCCGGATGGTCCGGGCCGCCGAGATGGACCGCTCCACCGCCGAGGTCATCTCGCCGATCCGCTCCTGGGCTACTCGGGCCAGCGCCCGGACCCGACGGGCGAAGGTGGCGGCGAAAACCAGCCCCAGCGCCACCCCGAGCAGGGTGACGCCGAACAGCAGCGGGTCGAGCAGCACCATGGCCGTGCCGGCGCCGACCACCGTCACCGCCCCGGTGACCGTCTCGAACAGCCCGGAGGTGACGACCGCGCGCAGCAGCGTGGTGTCCGAGCCGACCCGGGAGAGCAGGTCACCGGTGCGTCGGCGGTCGTACTCGGCGATGGGCAGCCGCAGCAGGTGGCCGGCCAGCCGACGCCGGGTGCCCAGCACCACTCCTTCGGCGGTGCGTTGCAGCAGGTAGTCGCGCAGCCCGCCGATCGCCGCGCCGAGCACCACGAGGGCCACCAGCACCGCCACCAGCCGGGAGACGCCCTGCTCGGCGCCGATCCGCTCAAGCACCGACCGGGTGAGCAGCGGCTGCGCCAGCGACGCCGCCGAGCCGATCAGCGACAGCGCGCCGACCACGACCAGGGTGCCGCGGTGCTCCCGCAGGTACGGCAGCAACGCGGCCAGGCCGACCGACCGGCCCCCGGGGCTGCCGCCGACGGGCCGGTCGGTCGAGGTGTCGCCGGGAACCGGCCGGTCCTGCACGGTGCTCATGTCGCGAACGGTAGCCGCCCCTGGCACGCGGCGACGGTGGGTCAGGTCGCGAGCACCACCTGAAGCTCCTGGCGGCGACGGTCGGCCAGGTCGGTGAGGAGGGCGGGCGCCTCGTCGAACGGCACCACCGCCGAGACGAGGTGCTTGCGGATCGCGTCGCCGTACGCCCTGAGCAGGTCGACGGTCTCGGCGGAGAGCCGTTCGCGGTCCCAGGTGGGTGCGAGCCCGCGCGGCACCCGGCCGATCTGGGCGCAGCGCAGCGACAGCCCGTTGTGGTGGAACTCCTCACCGAGGCGGACCGCGTCCGCGCCGCCCTGGTAGAAGGCGAGGTCGATGACGGTGCCCTGGGGCCGCAGCAGCCGCAGGGCGAGATGCAGCGCCCACGCCTGCCCCCGGCACTGGAACACCACGTCGGCGCCCCGGTCGCCGGCGGTGTGCGCCCAACGGGTCTTGAGCACCACCGCCGGGTCGTCCGCGTCGGGGTCGAGGGTTTCCAGACCGAGGGCCTCGGCGACCTGGCGGCGTTGCGGGGTGGGGTCGAGCACCACCACCGACGCGGCGCCGTTGTGCCGGGCGAACAACGCGGTCAGCAGCGCCACGACACCGGCGCCGACGACTGCTACCCGTCGACCGCGTACCCCGTCGCCGAGCGCGCGGACGTCGGTGCCGTGCAGGTCGGCGGCGGCGTGCAGCAGGCCGTTGGCGCAGATCGGGCCCATGTGCGCGACGTAGACGCCGAGCAGCGGGTCCAGGTCGTCGGGCAGCGCCACGAACCGTTCGGCGACCGGGTCGGCCAGCCAGCCGGTGCGGTGCCCGTACGTCATCGCGCCGACCGTGCCCACCGCGATGGCCGGGGTTTCGCTCTCCACCACCCGGCCGACCTGCATGTAGCCGAGTCGGGTCACCGGGTAGGGCGTGCTGGCCGCGCCCGGCTGGAACAGGCCCAGGTCGGGGTTCCAGGTGACGTTCAGGTAGGGGTTCGTGCCCTTGACGTAGCTCAGCTCGGTGCCGGCGGAGACACCGCTGAACAGCGTCTCGACCCGGAACGTGCCCGGGCGCAGCGGGGCGGCGTCCTGCTCGACGAGGTCGACCCGGCCGGGGCCGGTGACCACCACGACCTTGTCACGCATCGACGGTCACCCCGGCGGCGAGCACCGTCGGCGCCGTCGCGGTGGCGAGCCGCACGGTGGTGCCGGTACGGGCCGAGTCGGCCACCGCGAGGGCCAGGCGCTGGGTGGCGAGGGCCTCGGCGTACGGGACGCGCACGTCGTCGCCGACGCCGCGGACGGCGTCGACGAAGGCGCGGTCCACCGCCACCCGGGCGGCTTCCGGGTCGGCGGGGACGTGTCGTTCGCCGTCGGCGTCGCGGATCGACAGCCCGTCCTCGGTGATCGCCAGGGCCAGCCCGTCGGCGAGGATCTCCAGGCCGGCGCGGTGCTTCCAGCCGAGGACGCAGGCGGCGCTGAGCGTGCCGACCGCGCCGTCGGCGAAGCGCAGCGCGGCGGTGGTCACCGAGTCGATGTCGGCGCCGTCGACCGGGGGTGGGGTGCCGTTGCCGTACGCGGTGACCTCGGTTACCTCGCCGGCCAGCACGCGGATCAGGTCGAGCACGTGGGCGGCCTGCTCGACCACCGGCCCGCCGGAGCGGTCCCGTCGCGACCACCACGCCACCGGGGGCACCTTGTCCAGCCAGGCCCCGCTGACCATCCGCACCGGTCGGTCGGCGAGCAGGTCGCGGGCCTGGTCCAGCACGCTCAGGTAGCGCCAGTGGTGGCCGACGGCGGTGCGCAGCCCACGCCGCGCGACCAGGTCGGCGATCCGCTCGGCGGTGCTCAGGTCGACCGCGACGGGCTTCTCCACGAACATCGGCACCCCGGCCTCGATCACCGCCTCCTCAGCGGGACCGTGCGCGAACGGTGGCACGCAGACGTACACGGCGTCCAGCTCGGTGGCCAGCAGCTCGGCGACGTCGGCGCAGGCCCGCCCACCGTGCTGTGCGGCCAGCGCGGACGCGGCCTCCGACGCGACGTCCGTGACGCCGACCAGCTCGACGTCGTCGAACCCGGCCAGTACCCGCGCGTGGCGCTGTGCCACGCCGCCGGCTCCGACCAGACCCACCCGGCAGTTCCGCATTCCGACACCCCTTCGAAGACTTTTCATCTGCGCTGGGAGCAGTCCCCTGAGCTGTGCGCAATCAAACGTTCATCCCCCGGGAACGCATTGTCGTCACCACTGTGATCAAGCTGATGCCGAGAATGCGGTTAGCGCGTGACGACGAATGGGAACAACCAATCTCGGTTTTTCCACGCACGAACGGAGGGGTGCCCGTGCGGGATACGACATCGAGTGTGTCGCCGGTGGTGGAGGCGTGGGCCACGTATCGGACGACGTCGGCGGCGGACTGGCCGACCCGTCGGCTGTTGCGTGCCAAGGGTGAGACCCGGGTCAGCGTGGTGCTGCCGGCCCGCAACGAGGAGGCGACCGTCGGCGCGATCGTGTCGACCATCCGGGAGCACCTGATGGATCGGGTGGCCCTGGTCGACGAGCTGATCGTGGTGGACTCCCGCTCGACGGACCGGACCGCCCAGGTGGCCCGTGCCGCCGGCGCGGAGGTGGTCAGTCAGGACGCGATGACCCGGGGGTTACCCCGGCTCACCGGCAAGGGCGACGCGCTCTGGGCCGGGCTGGCCGCCGCCGAGGGCGACGTGGTGGCGTTCATCGACGCCGACCTGCGGGAGTTCCGGCCGCATTTCGTGAGCGGGCTGCTCGGCCCGCTGTTGACCGACCCGTCGGTCGACTTCGTGAAGGGCTTCTACCACCGGCCCCTGGTCGGCACCGCCAGCGTGGAGCAGGACGGCGGGGGTCGGGTGACCGAGTTGATGGCCCGACCGCTGCTCAACCTCTTCTGGCCCGAGCTGGCCGGCTTCGTGCAGCCGCTCGCCGGCGAGTACGCGGCTCGCCGGGACGTGCTGGCCCAGGTGCCGTTCGTCTCCGGGTACGGGGTGGAAACGGCCATGATGATCGACCTGCTCGAGCTGGTCGGCCTGGACGCGCTGGCGCAGGTCGACCTCGGTGAGCGCAAGCACCGCCACCAGGACACCGCGGCCCTGGGCCGGATGTCCGCGCAGATCATGTTGACCGCCTGGTCCCGGCTGCAACGGCGCGGCTGGGCGACCCCCGGGTTCGCGCCGGAGTCGTTGCTGACCCAGTTCCGTCGCGGTGGTTCGGACACCCTGCCGAACCTGGACCGCGAGATCGTGGTCAGCGACGTGGCCATCGAGGAGCGCCCACCGTTGGCCGAACTGCGCCACCGGGTGCCACGCCGCCGGGTGGCCGCGGCGTGAGCGCGAGGAGTGAGCCGATCTTGCGAGCCCCGCAGTCGCTGACCTGCGGCACAGCGACCGGCCGGAAGGGACGAGACCGATGAGCCTCACCGTGCTGATGAACGCCGGCCCGTGGCTGTCGGTGCCACCGCCCGGCTACGGCGGCATCGAGAACGTCATCGCCACGCTGGTGCCGGAGCTGCGGCGGCTCGGCGTACGGGTGGTGCTCGCCTCGGTGGGCAGCAGCACCCTGCCGGTGGACGAGCAGATCTCGGTCTTCCCCGACGGGCAGTTCGCCGCGTTGCAGCGACCGTACAACCAGGTCTGCGGGATCGCCCAGGCGCACCTGGCCGGGGTGGTCCGGGAGCTGCACTCCCGCGACGACGTCGACCTGGTGCACGATCACGTCGAGGCGGTCGGGCTGGCCACCCTCGCCGCGATGGGGCCGGCCGGACCGCCGACCCTGCACACCCTGCACTGGGACCTGGCCAAGCACCCGGCGCTCTACGGCAGCCTGGACGGTGGCGACCGGGTCCGGGTCAACGGCGTCTCCGCGTCGCAGCTGGCCCGCGCCCCGCTGGCGCTGCGGGAGCACTCGGTGGGGCACGTGCACCTGTCCACGCCGCTCGCCGTCGACGCCGACCGGCGGGCCCGACCGGACAAGGGCGAGCACCTGCTCATCCTGGGCCGAATCAACCCGGGCAAGGGACAGGACGTGGGTGCCCGGCTCGCGCACCGGGTCGGTATTCCGCTGGTGCTGGCCGGCCCCGTCGGCCCGTACCACCGGCCGGCCGACCTGGCCGCGGCCGGCGACGAGGCCCGGCAGAACCCGGACGTGCGGTTCTTCCTCGACGAGGTGGCGCCGCACGTCGACGGTGACCTGGTCCGCTGGGTCGGCACCGTCGCCGGCCAGGAGCGCGACGACCTGCTCGCCAGCGCCCGCGCGTCGCTGTTCCCGCTGCGGTGGGAGGAGCCGGGCGGCACGGCGGTCGTCGAGTCGCTCGCCCTGGGTACGCCGGTGGTGGCCACCGCCCGGGGTTGCCTGCCGGAGCTGATCGAGCACGGCCGTACCGGGCTGCTCACCACCGACGAGGAGGAGTTGGGCGACCTCGTCCTCGCCGCCGAGTTGCTCGACCCCGACGAGTGCCGGCGGGTGGCCGCGCAGCGCTTCACGCCCGCGGTGATGGCGCAGCGCTACGTCGAGCTGTACGAGCGGGTCCGGCAGTCGGCGAGCGCGCCGAGGTTGCTGCCGGCCTGACCGACAGCGGGGCCGGCCGGTTTGCCGGTCGCGCCAGCGGGTAGCCGGCAGCGCTCATGCCCGCCGCGCGACGAGGAGCCGGGAATGGTCGGACCGATGGCGCACTCCCGGGCCCGACCCAACCCGGCCGACGGCAAACCGCCGGTCCGTCGCGCGGCGGCGACGGGGGGGGTGCTGTTCCTGCTGGTCGGCGCGCTCGGCTTCGTGCCGGGGATCACCACCGGCATGGAGGCGCTGCGCTTCGCCGGCCACGACTCGGGCGCATACCTGTTCGGCGTCTTCCAGGTGTCGGTGCTGCACAACCTGGTGCACCTGGCGTACGGGGTGGTGGGGTTGCTGTTGGCCCGGACGGTCACCGGCGCTCGGGCGTTCCTGATCGGCGGTGGTGCGGTCTACCTGGTGCTCTGGCTCTACGGGCTGGCGGTGGACCACGACACCGGGGCGAACGTGCTGCCGGTCAACGACGCCGACGACTGGCTGCACCTGGGGCTCGGCGTCGGCATGATCGCACTGGGCGTCCTTACCGCCCGGCCCCGCCGCTGACCGACGACCCCCGGCCTGACCGGCCGGACCGTCCCTGACCTGGGGTTGCGGGACGTGACCTGCCTCGCCCCGCCGTCGGTCCGGTTTGACCGGGAACGGCCTCGGGTAGTTGGCAGATCCCGACCCAGCAGCGAATTGAGGCGCCGATGTCGAGCGGGATCACCTGCGAGGTGCGTACCACGGCACCGGTGGCGGTCGTCCGGCTCACCGGTCCGCTGCACCTCGGCACGATGCGCTCGGTGCACCGGGCGCTCAGCGACGCGCTGGTCGACCAGCCGGAGGCGCTGGTGGTCGACATGGCCGGGGTGAGCGTGGAGGACCGGTTGGCGCTGTCCGTGTTCGCCGCTACCGCCCGCCGGGCCGAGGAGTGGCCGGCGGTGCCGGTGCTGCTCTGCTCCCCGTCGCCGGTCGCCGCACGATGGCTGGCCGAGTCGACCACGTGCCGGGTGCTGTCGGTCTCCGCGGACTGCGCGGAGGCGACCCGGTTGGCCGGCACGACGTCCACGTTGCGGATGCGGGCCCGGCTGGAGCCGGTGGCCGGGGCCTGCCGGCGGGCCCGGGAGTTGGTCACCGACGCGTGCGCGCGGTGGAACCTGCCCGACGCGTCCGGCCCGGCCGCGTTGGTGCTCAGCGAACTGGTGGGCAACGTGGTGCGCCACGCCGGCACGCCGATGCAGGTGACGGTGACGCTGCGCCGGCCGTACCTGCACCTGGCCGTGGTGGACGGCAGCAGCGCCCAGGCTCGTGCGGGCGGGACGGACCTGCACGCTGAGGGTGGGCGAGGGCTGATGCTGGTCCGGGAGCTGACCCAGCGGTGGGGCAGCGTGCCGGCCGGTCAGGGCAAGGCCGTCTGGGCGATGCTGCCGGCAACCTGAGCGTTCGAGGTGCTTGCGCCGGTCCTGGCGATCTGCCCGAAATTACCGTCGTTGGCTGGTTACATGGTGTGAGGGTGGGTAGAGCACGCCCGTCCTTTCTGCCGTCACGACGGGGTGAGCAGCCATGCCCAAGCGGGTAACCACAGAACCCGGTCGAGATCGGGGCCCGGCGATCCTGGCACCGGCCCGCTTCGGGGGCTTCCCGGGAGCGGTACGGACACCGGTCCCCGGAAACTCCCTGATCAAGTTCCTCGCCACGACCGACCACAAGCAGATCGGACTGCTGTATCTGCTGACCTCCTTCGGGTTCTTCCTGGTGGCGGGGCTTCAGGCGATGGTGATGCGAGCCGAGCTGGCCCGCCCGGGGATGCAGTTCCTCTCGTCCGAGCAGTACAACCAGCTCTTCACCTCGCACGGCGCGGTGATGCTGCTGCTGTTCGCCACGCCCGCCGCGTTCGGGTTCGCCAACTACATCGTGCCGATCCAGATCGGCGCACCGGACGTGTCGTTCCCCCGCCTCAACGCGCTCGCCTACTGGCTGTACCTCTTCGGCGGCCTCATGGTGGTCGGCGGGTTCATCACCCCGGGAGGTTCGGCGGACTTCGGCTGGACCGCGTACAGCCCGCTCAGCAGCGTCGAGCACAGCCCCGGCGTGGGCGCGAACATGTGGGTGCTCGGCCTGGTCGTCTCCGGGCTGGGCACCATCCTCGGCGCGGTCAACCTGATCACCACGATCCTCACCCTGCGCGCGCCCGGCATGACCATGTTCCGGATGCCGATCTTCACCTGGAACATGCTGTTCACCAGCGTCCTGGTGATCCTCGTCTTCCCGCTGCTGGCCGCCGCGCTGCTGGCGCTCTCCGCCGACCGGTTGCTCAACGCACACGTGTACGACCCGGCCACCGGCGGGCCGATGCTGTGGCAGCACCTGTTCTGGTTCTTCGGCCACCCCGAGGTCTACATCATCGCGTTGCCGTTCTTCGGCATCATCACCGAGATCATCCCGGTCTTCTCCCGCAAGCCGCTCTTCGGCTACACCGGGATCGTGCTGGCCACCATCGCCATCACCGTGCTGTCCATGACGGTCTGGGCGCACCACATGTTCGCCACCGGCCAGGTGCTGCTGCCGTTCTTCAGCATCCTGAGCTACCTGATCGCGGTGCCCACCGGTGTGAAGTTCTTCAACTGGATCGGCACCATGTGGAAGGGGCAGCTCACCTTCGAGACGCCGATGCTGTTCGCCATCGGCTTCCTGGTCACCTTCCTGCTCGGCGGCCTCACCGGCGTCCTCCTGGCCAGCCCGCCGGTGGACTTCCACACCCACGACACGTACTTCGTGGTGGCGCACTTCCACTACGTGGTGTTCGGCACAGTGGTCTTCGCCCTCTTCGGCGGCTACTACTTCTGGTGGCCCAAGATGACCGGGCGCCTGCTCGACGAGCGGCTCGGCAAGGCGCACTTCTGGACCATGTTCATCGGCTTCCACGGCACCTTCCTCGTGCACCACTGGCTGGGCAGCGAGGGCATGCCGCGCCGGTACGCCGACTACCTGCCCACCGACGGCTTCACCACCCTGAACACGGTTTCCAGCATCTTCGCGTTCATCCTCGGCCTGTCCACCCTGTTCTTCATCTACAACGCCTGGAAGTCCTGGCGGTACGGGGCGATGGTGACGGTGGACGACCCCTGGGGCTTCGGCAACTCCCTCGAATGGGCCACCAGCTGCCCGCCGCCCCTGCGCAACTTCGACCGGATGCCCCGGATCCGCTCCGAACGTCCGGCGTTCGACCTGAAGTACGGCCCGCTCGTCGCCGATCTGGGCCGCGACCTGCCGCAGCGCACCACCAAGCCGCCACAGCACCTCGCCGAGGAGTTCCGGATGGAGCACCACGCCCCGGAGTCGCCGTCCGCCGAGGGCGCGCACGGCGCACGCGACGCTGTCGACTACCAGCCGGCGCCGCGCTCCGGCGCCCGGCCGGTGGACGTGCCGGAGCCCGAGGGCGTCCGCCGGCCGAGCTTCGAGCAGAGCGACCCGCCGAAGGACGCCGAGGACGCGCCGAAGCCGCACGAGCGCTGGCGCCACCCGCACAGCGACGGCAACCCCGAAGAGCACTGACCAGGGGTACGCGCAGAAGGGCCGACACCCAGCGGGTGTCGGCCCTTCGCTCGTCCGTGTGCGTCAGTCCCGGGCCGGCGCCAGGCCGGCGGCGGTGAGCGAACGGCGTACCGCGGGCTGGACCCGGGTCAGCCGCAGCGGCACGCCGGTCCGCTCCGCCGCGTCCCGACCGGCCATCAGCGCGGCGATCCCACCGGCATCGAAGCCACCCGCGCCGACCAGGTCGACGACCACCTCGCTCGGCTGGCCGGTGACCGCCTCCAGCATGGCCCGGCGCAGCTGGTCCGCGCCGTCGCGGTCGATCTCGCCGCCGACCTCGACCACCACCGAGTCGCCGTTCTGCTTGACCGAGATCCGGGTCTTGCCCGGGTCGGGTTCGGCGGCGCCGTTCTGCCACGGCGGCGGCGCGTCGGCGAGCATCGCCTGGCGCAGCCAGGTGAGCGCCCGCGACAGCAGCCGGGAGACGTGCATCTGCGAGATGCCGAACCGGGCGGCGATCTCCGCCTGGGTCTGGTTGCCGTAGAAGCGCATCGCGAGGATCCGTCGCTCACGCCAGGGCAGTCGGTGCAGCAGGCCGCTCACCGTCACCCGGTCGTCGACCGACTCCAACGCGTTGTCCGATTCGCCGACCAGGTCCCCGAATTCGGCGGAGCTCTCCCCACCCACCGGCGCGTTCAGCGACGCCGGGCTGTAGCCGGCCGCCGACTCCAGGGCGGCGAGGATCTCCTCCTCCGGGGTCTCCAGCCGGGCCGACAGCTCGGCCACCGACGGCGCCCGGGACAGCTCGCTGGTGAGTGCGGCGGTGGCCTGCCCCACCTCGAGGATCAGGTCCCGCAGCCGGCGGGGCACGTGCACACCCCAGGTACGGTCCCGGAAGTGCCGTTTGATCTCGCCCACGATGGTGATCGCGGCGTACGCGGTGAACGAGCCCCGTTCCGGGTCATAGCGGTCGACGGCGTTGACCAGGCCCAGCCGGGCGACCTGCTCCAGGTCCTCCAGCGGCTCCCCCCGCCCCCGGTACCGGCGGGCCAGCCGGCCGGCGAACGGCAGCGC
Source organism: Micromonospora saelicesensis (assembly GCF_900091575.1). Taxonomy (GTDB): domain Bacteria; phylum Actinomycetota; class Actinomycetes; order Mycobacteriales; family Micromonosporaceae; genus Micromonospora; species Micromonospora saelicesensis. Next base: position 112,885 of record NZ_FMCR01000009.1, on the reverse strand, counting down.
GAAGCGCACCAGGTCGTCCCGGGCCTCCCCCCGCCGCTCCGGCGGCAGCCCGGCGATCCGGGCCGCGTACGCCATCGCCGCCGCGTCGAGATCCTCCAGACCTCGATCGTTGGGTGGTGGTGGGGTCGTGGTCGTGGTCGTGCTCGTCTGTCCGAACATCCGCGCCTCCCTCAGGAAGGTCCCCCGCCCGGATCGGGAAACCGGTCGTGCGCGTGGTCGAGCCACGCACCGGGCCGGAAAGTGGGTCAGTGACTGGGATGCCAGCGGGCGACACCGCCTCTACGCAGCGCAATCAGGCCGTCGCAGCCAGCGATGTTCCCGCTCCGTAGGTACTCAATCACGGGACCCCGGGTTCGCGAGGATGTTTCGGCGTCCTCCGTCTCAGGAGACCAACAACCCCTGGTGGCCGCCGCTGTCGCGGAGCACGGCCAACGCCTCCGCGACCCCCAGCGGGGGCGGCGCGGGCAGGTCGTACGGCTGGGCGCGCAGCACCTCGGTGGCCCGGCGGGTGGGCACCGAGGTGACCGGGTAACCCCGCGCGGTGGTGCGGTCCAGCGCCCGACGCCGCCGGCCGAACCCGGCGACGGCCAGCCACTGCGGCAACCCGGCCAGCGCGGGTGAGCGCACCCCGGGCGGCTCGGGCAACACGTCCACCGAGCTGAACGCCTCGCTGCCGGCCAGCCACCACTCGGCCTCGTCGACGCTGCGGCGGGTGGCGTTCTCACACCAGTACGGCACCAGCCCCGCCCGCACCACCTGCCACGGGTCGAGCAGTCGACCGCACTCCACCACCAACCGGTCGCCGGTCTTGCCGGCGCGCCGCAGCCACCGCCGGTACAGGTCGGCCACGCCCGCGCTCAGCGCCGCCGGCCGGGGCACCAACACCCGGTGCAGCGGGTGCTGGTTGCGGGTGGACCAGTCCCGCGCGGCCAACTCGAAGCCGGAGTCGACGCCGTGCTCGGCGTACGCCGACGGCACGGACACCTCCGGCGGCTGCCACCGGGTCGCGTCGCCGCCGACGGAGCGCAGCACCTGCCGCAGCGCGTGGCTGTCCGGGTGGAAGTCCACCGGGTCCAGCCCACTGCCCGGGCAGCCGACCTGGAAGCTGTGCCCCGGCCCGTGCTCCAGCGCCGGCCAGGTGCGCGCGTCGCGGACCAGCAGCACGGGGGCACCCGGCACCAGCCGGTCGGCCAGGAACCGCGCGTACGCGGCCGGTAGGGCCCTCCACGCGGCGGTCAGCGACACGGTCGCCCCGGCCAGCGCGCCACGGCTGGCCGGGCAGTGCACCTGGCGCAGGTGCAGGTCGGCGTTGCCCGCGAGCAACCGGGTGGCGAGTGCCGCGCCGTGCTCCGCGGCCTCCGCCGGGCGGTCCACCCCGCCGTCGGACCAGTGCACGGTCATCTCGAAGCCCGCCGGCAGCCACGGCACACCGAGGGCCACCGCGAGGTGTGCGGCAGCGCCGTGCGGAGAGCCGATCAGCACCCCGGGGTAGCGCCGGCGGGGGTACTGGTCGACGAACCACCGGGCCACCCTCGCGGCGTCCACCTCGTCGATCTGGGCCACGGTGAGCGCGACCCGGCCGGCGGCGCGGGTGACCGCAGCACGGCGTACCGGCTCGGGGGCACCGGGGAACCGCGACGTCGGCCCGGTGTGCCCGAGGTCCGCGCAGTCCACCCCGCGTAGCGCCCGGGCGGTGGCGGCGACCAGCACCCGGGCGGAGCTGCCCGCGGCCACGACCCGGTCGCCGGCGAGACCGGCGCCATCGGCCGTGAGCCCCTTGTGCACCTTGTGCACCGGCCCCACCTTGCCTCGTTCGCTCACCACGCGGCCCGGCTTCCCGTCCCGATGGGGTTCAAACGGGGCATCACCCTCCCGGCGGCACATTCCGCTGCTCAGCGGGGTGCGCCGGTCATCACCGGCGTTCGGCGGCTCGGGTTTCGCCAGGGCCAGGACGGGCACTTCCGGGGCCATGCGCACCGACGACACCAGCGAGCCAGCCGCCGCCACGATCACCCCGTACGAGGACGGACCGCTGCTGGTCCGCGGCGACTTCGCGTTGGTCACCCCGGACGGCGAGCGCATCGACGCGCGGCGGGGCACTGTGGCGTTGTGCCGGTGCGGCAAGTCGGCGCTCAAGCCGTTCTGCGACGGCACTCACAAGGCGGTCGACTTCCGCGCGGGCACCACCCGCGAGGGCTGACCCCCCGGTCGCCGCATCACGCGCGAGAGCACACGGACCGGGCCGGGCCGCACCAGAGGCACGCCCCCACTGCACAGCCGGCGGTCTTGATCAGACGAGCGCGGACGGGGCCGGCGAAGCCACCGCGGGCGCCGCGACAAGCGAGACCTTGGGCGGCACGGCCGGCGGGGCCGGTGCGCGCAGTGAGCTGCGGCCGGCGGCCCAGCTGTCCAGCAGGTGCGCGGCGAACAGCCGATCCACCGCGAGCCCGGCGGCCGCGCCGAAGAGCACATCGGAGGCGAGGGCCGGCTCGACGCGGACCAGGCCGCCGCACACGTCGTGCGCGGCGATCTGCTCGTGCACCGCGTCGGCCTCGACGTGCTCGTCGTAGAAGCGGGTGGCCACCTCGTCGAAGCCGAGCCGGCGCAGCCCGTTGCCGTAGCGGCGGTTGGGCAGCGAGGAGGTCATCTCGAACGCGGCCAGGTGCCCGAGCAGCGCGCCGCGCAGCCGTCGGTGCAGCCCGAACAGCGACATCAGGTTGTTGGTCGCCAACGTCACCGCCGGCGCCACGTCGATGTGGGCACCGTAACCGGTGTCCAGGCCCAGCCGGTCGAGGGTGCTCCGGAAGAGTTCGGCGTGCATCCGGTCCAGCCGCCCGTTGCCGTACTCGTCGGTCTGGATCTCCACGAGCGCGGCCTTGGCCGGGCCACCGAGGCGGGGCAGCGCCCAGCTGTGCGGGTCCGCCTCCCGTAGGTGGTAGACGGAGCGGTGGGCGACGAACTCGCGGAACTGGGTGAGGTCGGCGCGGCGTTGCAGCGTCGCGGCCAGCGCCGGACCGTCGTCGGCCGCGACCAGCTCGGTCAGGCCGGCCGCCACGCCGGCGGCGGGCACCGACGGTGCGCCGACCAGCCGACGCAGCGCCGTCTCGAAGACCCGTTCGCAGCGGGCGCGCAGCGCCAGCAGTGTCGGCTGCCACTCCCACGACTCGTCCACCCCGAGCCAGCCCCGGTAGTGCAGCTCGTAGCAGAGGAACAGCGTCAGCTGCAGGTCCTCGTCGGTGATCGGGTCCGCCGGGTAGAGGCCGACGCCGAGATCGGCCGGCAGCTCGTGCGGCGGGTGCCGCAGAGCCTGCACGACCGCCGCGGAGAGCGGACCCCGTGCCGTCGGCAGGGTCGCGGGACCGTAGCGGCGGTCGGGCTCGGACATGGGACCTCCAGCGTCGTCGGGCCGCTACTCATGCCCTGGTCCAGGGTGGCTAAACGAGGTCGTCGGCGTTCGCGGTGACCTCCACCTGCTCGCGGACCTTCCGGGCCGGAGCGCCCTCGGCGTACAGGCCCCGCAGGTCGGCGAAGGCGGGCTCCGGCGGCGCCAGCGACACCGCCGGGTCGACGACCGCCTCCAGTACGCAGGGGCGGTCCGCGGCGAGGGCCTCGTCCCAGGCCGCGCCGACCAGCTCCGGACGGTCCACCCGTACCCCGTGCAGCCCCAGCAGCCGGGCCCACCCGGCGTACGGCACGTCCGGGCGGCGGCGGGTCGGGTCGGACGACGATTGCCGCCCGCCACCCATGCCGTTCTGGTCCCGGTTGTTGAGCACCAGCACCACCAGCCGCGGGTCGCGCCACTGCTGCCAGAGGTGCGAGACGGTGATCAGTTCGGCGAGCCCGTTGAGCTGCATCGCCCCGTCACCGACCAGCGCGACCACCGGCTGGTCGGGCGCGGCGAGCTTGGCCGCCACCGCGTACGGCAGCGCGCAGCCCATCGAGCCGAGGGTTCCGCACAGCTGCGCGTTGACCCCCGGTGGCAGGGTGAGGTGCCGGGCGTACCAGTAGAGGACCGAGCCGACGTCGACGGCGACCGCGCCGGTGCCCGGCATCCGGGCGGACAACTCCTGCAGGACGAGCTGCGGGTTGACCGGGTCCGCGGCGGCGGCGACGCGCTCGGCGGCGACCTCCCGCCAGCGGTCCACCGAACTCTCCACGGTTGCGCGCCACTGTTGTTCGGGTCGGCCGCGCAATCGGCTCAGCAGCGCCCGCAGCGTCTCGGCGGCATCACCGACCAGCGGCACGTCGGCCGGGTAGCGGGTGCCGATCCGGCGGCCGTCGATGTCGATTTGCACCGTGCGCGCCTGCTCGGGCATCGGGAAGTAGTCGGTCCACGGGTCGTTGGTGCCGACCATCAGCAGGGTGTCGCAACCACCCATCAGCTCGGCCGCCGCCGGGGTGCCGACCTCGCCGAGCACCCCGGTGTGGAACGGCAACCGCTCGTCGAGCACCGGCTTGCCGAGCAGCGAGGTGGCCACCCCGGCGCCCAGCCGGTCGGCGATCTCGATGATCTCGGCGGCCGCGTCCCGACCGCCCTGGCCCACCAGGATCGCGGTCCGCTGGCCGCCGCCGAGCAACTGCGCGGCGGCGTCCAGGTCCACCTCGTGCGGCAGGACCCGGGCCAGCGGTTCGCCGGGGGTCGCCGTGATCACCCCGGCGCCGTACGACTGCAGGTCGGGCACCAGCGCCTCCTGCAACTGTCGGGGCAGCACCACGCACGTCGGGCTGCGGGTCGCCGCCGCCGTTCGGAACGCCTGGTCCAGCAGCGCACCCACCTCGTCGGGGCTGCGGCCGTACCGGACGAACTGGTTGCACACGTCCCCGAACAGCCGGCTCAGCCCGATCTCCTGGTGCGCGCCGCCGAGCGGCCCGGAGATGTCCTCCCCGACGATGGCCACCACCGGCTTGCTGTCCAGCTTGGCGTCGTAGAGGCCGTTGAGCAGCTGGACGGCGCTGGGGCCCTGGGTGGCGAGGCAGACCCCGATGCCGCCGGTGAACTTGGCGTGCCCGGTGGCCATGAACGAGGCGGTCTCCTCGTGCCGGGCCGGGATGAACGCCGGCTCGCCGCCGGTGCGGTCCAGCGCGTCGACCAGTGGAGCGATCGCCTCGCCGGGGTACCCGAAGGCGCGGGGCACCCGCCAGGCCAGGAGCCGCTCCACCACGACGTCCGCAACCGTTCGGTCAACCATTGCCGCGCCCCGGTGTGCTGGGGTCGACGTAGCGCAGTACCGCGCCGACGCCGTCGGTGAGGTCGGGCGCCTCGTCGGCGCCGAGCACGGTCAGTGCCGCGTCGGTGCCGACGAGCGCCCGGACCAGCGCCGCGTCGGCGCGTACCCGCTGCGGGTCGGCGACCGACATGGCGGCCAGCTGCCCCGGGTCGACGGCGATCTCGGTGGGTTGCGCGCCGATCCACAGCTCACCGTTGGCCGACGGGTCGTCAACGATGAGCATCATGTCGACCTGGTTGCGTTGCAGGGCCGAGACGACCGCGTCGAGGCCGCCGCCCACGTCCTCCTGCACGCCGAACTTGTCCAGCGCGGCGCTGATCCGCTGGTCGGCGATCTCCGCGATGGTCTGCACGGTGAGGTCGTCCAGCATCGTCTGGTCGGCGCCGCCGGCGCGCGACCCGGCATCGGTACGGACCACCAGGTCCTGCCAGCGCTCCGGCATCTGCGCGGCGATCATTCCGGTGGCCCGGACGTCACCGGCGACCACCACCACGTCCGCGCCGACCCGGTCGGCCAGCTGCACGGTCGCCGCCGTGACGTCGCCGGCGTTCTGGTGCCACGCCTCCATGGCCGCCCGCTGGTAGCGCGACTGGGACCAGCCGCCGGGCTTCGCCCGACGCAGCGGGTACTCGTCCCGGCCGGCGACGTGCGCCCGGCGGGGCACCCCGCCGGCGCTGACCGCCATCGCGTCGGCGCCGAGACGGTCGGCGATCACACGTACCCAGGCCACCTGCTCGCCGCGTTGGGCGAGCAACGGCATCACGTGCGGCAGCGGCCCCACGTGGGCCAGGTCCCGCAGTGGCGGCGCGGACAGGTACTCGGAGAGCACCACCTGGCCATGACTGGCGAAGAGCGCCAGCCCGTAGTCCCCGACCATCGGATCATGACCTCGGACCACCCGGTCCAGCGCGGCGATGTTCGCCTCGTCCGCCCCCTGTTCGGCCAGGCTGCGCTCCAGGGCACGCCAGCGCAGATCCAACGCGGGATGGGCGTCCTCCGTGTCCGCGGAGGCGTCCAGATACACCGAGCACCACGGCCCGGGACGGTCGTAGAGCGGGCGCAGGAAGGACAGCTGCATGCTCGACCCCTTTCCAGCTCGGCCCCCCGCTTACCCGGGTCGCCGGGGATGTCACCTCGCGGCCGTGAGCCCGTGACCAGGTTTCATTCACGTCGTTCAACCGAGGACGTCGATACGATCTGTGAACACAAGCGGACTCTCGGTGGTGGAAATGGACAGCGGACTCGATACCCGACGGATCGTGCACCCGACGGAACGAATCGTCACCGGGCGGCTGATCCGCCTGCTCGACGGCTACACCCGTGAGGTACGCATCGGTCAGCCGGTACTGGTGGCGGTGCTCGCGGCGGCGGCCTTCGCCCGGCTGCCCGCCCTGCTGCTGCGCTCGCTCTTCTCGTTCGGCGCCGGCGGCACCCGCCGTCGCTGGAAGGAGCTGAAGCAGGGCCCGGAATACCTGGTCACCCCGGTGCGGCTACGCAACGCCGCCGGTCAGCTCTGCGAGGTGGAGCTGCACGGTCACCTGCCGCAGAGCGCCCTGCACCCGGCTGACCAGGTGCAGCTCACTTTGCGCCCGCAACGCGACCCGGAGCTGCCGCCCCGGATCGAGCGGATCGTCAACCTCACCACCGGGCAGCTACTGACCCCGCGTACGGCGACGCTCTGGTCGCATCTCGGGCCGCCACTGCTGTTGCAGGCGTTCCTGGGCACACTGCTGGTGGCCGGCATCGCGGCCTGCTCCGCGCTGACCTGACCGGCCCGGCGGGTCGGTGATTCAGCCGACCCCGGCGGGTCGGTGGTTCAGCCGACCCCGGCGGGTCGGTGGTTCAGCCGACCCCGGCGGGTCGGTGGTTCAGCCGACCCCGGCGGGTCGGTGGTTCAGCCGACCAGGGTGGGTGTGCGGGCGGGTCGGCGGTTCAGCCGACCGGGGTGGGCTCGCGGGCCGGTTGCCGGTCGACGCCGAGCATGCCCCGGCGGCGGGCCCAGCGCTCGAAGGCCAGGGTGGCGAACGGCGGCACCGCGCTGGCCAGGGCCACCGCCGTGGCCAGCAGGCTCCACCGGTGCAGCCGGGCCACGGCAAGCACCAGCAGGACGTACGCGACGAACAGGCCGCCGTGGATCGGCCCGAAGATCTTGACGCCCAGCTCGTTGTCCGGCGGACCGTACTTGACCAGCATGCCCACCAGCAGGGCCAGCCAGGAGCAGGCCTCGGCGATCGCCGCCGCGACGAACAGCCGGGTCACCTTCTCGCGCATCCGCACGCCACCACCTCTCGGCCCGCAATGCTATCGGTCGGCTCTGGCTGGGCTAACGGGGCGGGCAGTTGGGTAGGAAAGGGTCCTCGGGTCTTCCCCCGCCCGCCGATCACGTGCGAGGTTAGGGGGACCAGCGGTGACGGGGTGGTGACCATGGGCGAGGACGTCGGCGTACGAACCTTCAGTCGAGAGGATCGAGCCCGGTACCGCGACAAGGTCCGCCGCTGCCTGGATGTCTTCGCCGAGATGCTGCGCGAGTCCCGCTTCGACCTCGACCGGCCGATGACCGGCGTGGAGATCGAGTTGAACCTGGTCGACGAGGCGTCGAATCCGGCGATGCGCAACGCCGACGTGCTGGCGGCCATCGCCGATCCGAGCTTCCAGACCGAGCTGGGCCAGTTCAACATCGAGATCAACGTGCCGCCGCGCCGGCTGACCGGCACCGGCACCGCCGACTTCGAGGAGTACGTGCGGGCCAGCCTCAACGCCGCCGAGGTGAAGGCCCGGGCGATCGGCGCCCACATGGTCATGATCGGCATCCTGCCGACGCTGCGCCCGGAGCACCTGACCGCCGAGACGCTGTCGGCCAACCCCCGCTACAAACTGCTCAACGAGCAGATCTTCGCGGCCCGCGGCGAGGACCTGCCGATCGCCATCAGCGGGGTGGAACGGTTGGCGGTCACCGCCGACACGATCACCCCGGAGGCGGCCTGCACCAGCACCCAGTTCCACCTTCAGGTCAGCCCGGCCCAGTTCGCCGACTACTGGAACGCCGCCCAGGCGGTGGCCGGCATCCAGGTGGCGGTCGGCGCGAACTCGCCGCTGTTCTTCGGCCGGGAGCTGTGGCGCGAGACCCGCATCCCGCTGTTCCAGCAGGCCACCGACACCCGGTCGGAGGAGATCAAGGCCCAGGGGGTACGCCCCCGGGTCTGGTTCGGCGAACGCTGGATCACCAGCGTGTTCGACCTGTTCGAGGAGAACGTACGTTACTTCCCGGCGCTGCTGCCGGTCTGCGACCCGGAGGACCCGGCACAGGCCCTCGCGGCCGGTGAGGTGCCCAACCTCGCCGAGTTGCGCCTACACAACGGCACCGTCTACCGGTGGAACCGCCCGGTGTACGACGTGTCGCGGGGCCGGCCGCACCTGCGGGTGGAAAATCGGGTGCTGCCCGCCGGTCCGACCGTGCTGGACACCATCGCCAACGGCGCCTTCTACTTCGGGTTGGTGCGCGCCCTCGCCGAGTCGGACCGGCCACTGTGGTCGCAGATGTCGTTCAGCGCCGCAGAGGAGAACTTCACCAGCTGCGCCCGGCACGGCATCGACGCGCAGGTTTTCTGGCCCGGTCTCGGTTACCTGCCCGTCACCGAGTTGGTGTTGCGCCGGTTGCTGCCGATGGCGCATCACGGCCTGGACCGGTGGGGGCTCGACCCGGCCGAGCGTGACCGGTTGCTCGGCATCATCGAGCAGCGTTGCCTGACTGGCCGCAACGGCGCGACCTGGCAGGTGGAGACGCTGCACCGGTTGGAGTCGGCCGACCACCTGGACCGGCCGGAGGCGCTGCGCGAGGTGGTCCGACACTACGTCGACCTGATGCACAGCAACCGGCCGGTGCACGAGTGGCCGATCCCGTGAGCACTCCGGACGGGTAGCCCGATCGGCGCGTTGCTCAGCCTCGCGGGGTGGGCACACCGAAGAGATCGATGATGCCGCCGGGAAGCTGGGCGAGCAGGTCGTGTCGCTCGTCGTCGTTCAGCGCCTCGGCGACGGTACGCAGCACCGCCTGGGCGTGTTGACGCACCTGGTCCGCGTTCGCGACCTGTTCGCGGTCCCCGACGTGCTTCAGGAACTCGCCGACGTCCCACCGGCGGCCCTGTGCGTTGCGGGTGACGGACCCGTTCAGCCGCTCCGGTAGCTGCGCGGCCAGGTTGTCCGCCTCCTGTCCGGCGAGCCGTTCACCGAGCACCGACAGGACGGCCTGTATGGACCGCACGGCTTCGTTCTCACCGAGGCCCGCGCGCTGTCGCACCGTGGCGATCATCTGCTCGTACTCCATGCCCTGCTCCTTCGGTCTCGTCGGCATGCCGTCGGGCCTGCCTGCGGACGAACGGGGCGAGTTCCCAGGCTCCCTGGCGACAAACGGGGTCGCGCGCGGACCCGGACTTTCCCGCCGTCGGCGGGCGAGGCCTCACAAAACATGCCAGTCGCGTCACCCGGGCTGCCAGTTGAACCAGGTCGGGCCGTGTCGGAAGCCCGTCCGCTGAGACAGGGGCACGCGCGTTCGCTGGAGTGGTCGTTGTCCCTTGTGGACCCCCACCTCAATCGATGGCTGTCGTAGGCTGTGGCAGCTCGCACACATCGTCTGATCACGATGAGGGGACGCCGGTGGCCACTTCTGGAACAGACCCAGCCGCGATCCAGGGGCCCGCGCGGGTGCCCCTGTCCCGTCGACACATGCTGCGGATGGGAGCGGCGGCGGCCGGTGGCGCGGTGCTCGTCGGCTCGTCGGAGGCCGCGTCCGCGCAGGCCGCGCCGGTCGGTGCGAAGCGCGTCCTGCGGGCACCGGCGCTGGCACCCGGTGACCGGGTCCGGGTCGTGTCGCCCGGCAGCACGCCCGACCCCACGAACATGGCCCGCGGCATCGAGATCCTGCGCAGCTGGGGCCTGGAGGTCGAGCTGGGCAAGCATGTCTTCACCAAGTACGGCTATCTGGCCGGCACCGACGCGCAGCGGCTGGCCGACCTGAACGCCGCGCTCACCGACCCGGGCGTCCGTGCCGTCTTCGCCGCCCGAGGTGGTTACGGCACGCAGCGGATCGTCGACCAGATCGACGTGTCCGTTCTGCGCCGGGACCCCCGGGTGGTCGTCGGTTTCAGTGACATCACCAGCATCCACGGCAAACTCTGGCGCGAAACGGGCCTGGTCACCTTCTACGGCCCCATGGTCAACTGGAGTGACGCCCGCACCGGCCCCGAGTCGGCCGAGGCGCTCCGCAGGGCGGTGATGACCACCGCACCCGTCACGATCTCCCGGGACCCGGCCGAGACAGCCGCTTCCGTGGTGGTGCCGGGGCGGGCATCGGGGCCCCTGCTCGGCGGCTGCCTGACGCTGATCTCCACCTCGCTCGGCGCGGAGGACTCCCCGAAGTTCGACGGCGCGATCCTCTTCTTCGAGGACGTGGACGAGGCTCCGTACAGCATCGACAGCATGTTGACCGAGCTGCGCCGGGTGGGCGTGCTGCGCAGGGTCGCCGGTGTGGTCATCGGCCAGATCACCAACAGTGTCGGTGAACCGGGCGAGTGGGACGCGGCGGCGGTGCTCAAGGACCGCCTGTACGACCTTGGCGTGCCGGTCCTGGGCGGGCTGCGGCTGGGGCATGGCGACGGGCAGCTCACCATTCCGCTGGGCTCGCGCGCCACGATCGACGCCACGGCAGGGACCCTGACGGTGGAGCCGGGGGTCCGCCCGCGCTAGGGGCTCAGGCCTGCGGCGTCGGGTCCCAGGGGGACGGGTCGTCGCGCAACCGGCTGTACAGGTAGCCGTCGCGCCACTGGCCAGCCCGAAACTCACTGGCCCGCACGACGCCCTCGAGCTGGAAGCCGGCCTTCTCCAGCGCCCGTTGCTCGGCGAGGTTCTCCGGGTGCGTACCGGCCTGGATGCGCTGGGCCGGGCTGTGGTGAAAGAGGTAGTCGCAGAGCAACGCCTGGGCGCGCCAGCCGATGCCCCTCCCCCGCCACTGCGGCAGCAGGGCGATGCCGATCTCCCAGTACGACGCCCGGCCGGCGTAACGCCCAGCGGTGTAGCTGACGACGCCGGCGGCGGCCTGCTCCTGCTCGACCTCCACGACGAGCCGTCCGTCGTCCTCGCCGAGGTAGCCGTCGACGGCGAACCGCCGCGCCGGCACCCCGGCGTCCCGGAAGCCGGCCCAGTCCAGACCGATCAGGCCCGGCTCGGTGCAGAACCGCCGGAGCATCGCCAGGTCGGGCTCGGCAACCGGCCGTAGCCGGACAGTGAGGTCGACCGAGACAGGCACCGACATACCGCCACTCTCCATGGCGGACACGCTAGCTCGCGCAGAGCCAAGGCTGGGTTCGGCACCGGGTGGGCGCAGATCGACCGGCGTTGACAGCCGAGGCTCTGGTCGACTCCTTTGGAGCTGAATCGTTGACGACATCACCCCCCGGCCCACCCCGGCCCAGCCGCCGGACTCTCCGGCGGAGGCAGCCGAGGCAGCAGAGGCAGTCGAGCCAGCCGAGCCAGCCGGGCTGAATCGTTTGCGACATCAGCTCCAAAGGCAGCGCGCGAAGCACTTCCCAACCGGCAGAGCTGGCCGCCGGTCAAACCTTGAGCAGCACCTTCGTACAGTCGTCCTGCTTCTTCTGGAAGATCTTGTAGCCCTTCGGGGCGTCACACAGCGGCATCCGGTGGCTGACGATGAAGCTCGGGTCGATCTCGCCGCGCTGGATGCGCTCCAGTAGCGGCCGGGTGTAGCGCTGGACGTGGCACTGACCGGTCCGCATGATCAGCGAGCGGTTCATGAACGCGCCCATCGGGAACTTGTCGACGAAGCCGCCATACGCGCCGACGACCGAGACCACCCCGCCGGACCGGCAGGCGAGGATCGCCTGCCGCAGCGCGAACGGCCGTTCCGTCTCGACTCGTGCGGCCTGCTTGGCCCGGTCGTACGCGTACATGGCGGTGTTGCCGTGGTGGCCCTCCAGGCCCACCGCGTCGATGCACGCGTCGGGGCCCCGGCCGGCGGTCATCTCGTTGAGGGTGTCCAGCACGTCGGCTTCCTCGTAGTTGATCGTCTCGGCGTCGATGTGCTCCTCGGCCAGCCGCAGCCGGTACGGGAACCGGTCGATGACGATCACCCGCTCCGCGCCGAGCAACCGGGCGCTGGCCGCGGCGAGCAGCCCGACCGGCCCGGCGCCCCAGACGGCGATCACCTGCCCGGGTTTGATGTCGCACATCTCGGCGCCCATGTAGCCGGTCGGGAACACGTCGGCCAGCATGACCGCCTGGTCGTCGCTGATCTCGTCGGGCACCTTGACCGGGCCGACGTCGGCGAACGGCACCCGGGCGTACTCGGCCTGGCCACCGGCGTAGCCGCCGAGCAGGTGCGAGTAGCCGAAGATGCCGGCCGGCGAGTGCCCCATGATCTTCTCGGCGATGCCGGCGTTCGGGTTGGAGTTCTCGCAGACCGAGTAGAGGCCGCGTTGGCAGGACGAGCAGTGCCCGCAGGCGATCGGGAAGGGCACCACCACCCGGTCGCCGGGGGCGAGGTTGCGGACCTGCGGGCCCACCTCCACCACCTCGCCCATGAACTCGTGGCCGAGAATGTCGCCCTTGCGCATCGCGGGGATGTAGCCGTGGTAGAGGTGCAGGTCGGAGCCGCAGATCGCGGTGGTGCTGATCCGCACGATCGCGTCCCGGGCGTTCATGATCTTCGGGTCGGGTACGTCGATGACCTTGACGCTGTCGGTGCCCATCCAGGCGGTGGCCTTCATTCTCGGTCCCTTTCGGAGAGCTCGGGCGGTCAGCGGCGGGACGCCGGCAGCGGCTGGGCGGGTCGCTGCATGGCCTGTTGGCGTACGGAGATGCCGTTGGGGCTGCCTTCGGAGCGGACGACCTCGCCGGTCTCCAGCACCTGCTTGAACCGGCGCAGGTCGTCGCGGACCTGCTGCTCGGGTTCCTCGCCGAAGAGCTTCGCCACCGCTCGGCCGAGCGCGCCGGCCGGCGGCGCGTAGCGCAGCTCCACCCGCACCTCGGTCCCCCGGTCGCCGGGGGCGGGCACGAACCGGACCCGGCCGGCGTTGGGCACCCGGGTCCCCGGCAGTGACCGCCAGGTGATCGACTTGTTCGGCTGGTCGTCGATGATCTCGGCGTCCCACTCGACGCGGTGCCCGGCCGGGCCACGGGCGATCCAGTGCGAGCGGCGCAGGTCGTCGGCCCGGACGGACTCCAGGTGCGCCATGAACCGGGGGAGGTTCTCCATGTCCCGCCAGAACCGGTACGCCTCGGCGGGCGACCGGTTCACCGTCACCGCGATCTGCATCCGGATCACCCGCGCGCGGGCCCGTCGAGCCCGCCCGACGCGCACGGCGGCGAGCACGTCGACGGCGGTGATGCCGGCGACGGCGAGGGTGGTCAGCGCGACCCGGCGGCGGCGTTCACCGCTGCGCTCGGCGAGGGCCCGCCCGAGAAGTGTGAGGTCCATGGCGTCGCCGGCCACCCGACTCCAGGCCCAGCCGGCCGGGCGGCGGCCGCTGAGCAGGCCGGCGGCGCTGCCCAACTCCCGCAGGCCGATGGCCGGAAGCACGGATCGCGCGGCCGGGGAGTCGTCCACCCCGGTCAGTCGCGCGACGGGTCCGGGCGCGACCAGCGCGCCCACTCCCAGGGCCAGGCTCAGCAGGCCGAGCGCGCTCGGCAGCGTCGCCGGCACCGGTCCGTCCAGCTCCGGCAGGAGCACAGTGTCGACTTGACTCATGTCCGGTCCCTTCCGGTGGGCGTCGCCGCCAATCCGCCGGCGGGGGCGGCGGTGGTTTCCCCGCCCCCGTGACGCTATGTCGAACAGGTGCCGCGCGCGCCGGGTTCGGGGCAGAACGTCCGATGCGGGCGGTGTGAGAGGAAAACCTGCGGCAACGGTCGGCATCGCGACATTGACCGATTTGGATCACCTGAACGCCGTTACCGTCGGCCCAACCCGCCGCGCCGCCGGAAGGACATCCCCGTGAGCCGTGCTCTGCTGCGCCACCTGACCGCCACCATCGCCGTCGCACTGCTCGTCGGGGAGGCCGCCGCGCCTGCCCACGCGCGTACCCCCGGGTCGCCCGCGCCCGGCGGCGTCCGCACCGTGGTGCGCGACGCGGCGACCGGCGCACCGGTCCCCCGGGCCTGCGCCGCGCTCGTCCCGGTGGACGCCGCGGCGTTGGCGGCGGTCACGCTCGGCGAGGACCAGCTCGGACGGTACGGGGGCTGCGCCGACGAGCAGGGCGTCCTGGTGACCGGCGACGTCGCCCCGGGGAGGTACCGGCTGCTGGTGCGCCCCTACGACACGACGGCGCACGGCTGGCAGTGGGTCGGCCGGCACGGCGGCACCGGTGAGCGCGAGCGGGCCCGGGTGGTCCAGGTACGCGCCGGCGTGGTGACCGGCGTGCCGGACGTCCGACTCGACCCGCCGGGCACCGTCGTCGGAGTGGTGACCGACGCGGAGACGGGCGCGCCGATCCCGCGTGCGCTGGTCATGGTGGTGCCCTACGTGCCGCACCCGAAATACGGCGACCACGGCCCGACCACCGACGAGGAAGGCCGTTACACGATCACCGGCCTCGGCCCGTACCACTGGCCCGTGCAGTTCGCCGCCGACGGGCTGGCCACGGTGTGGTCCGGTGGGGTGGGCAGTCGGCAGCAGGCACGGCCGGTGCGGGTCCGCGCCCAACAGACGGCGACCCTGGATCAGGCGCTGCCCGCCGGGACGCCGCTCACCGGAGCGGTACGGGTCGACGAGCTGCTCACCTACGCCCAGGTGATCGCGTTCGACGCGGCCACCGGGGACCTGGCCGGCGTCGCGGACGTGGGCAGCGGTTACACCCTGCGCCTGCTCCCCGGGCAGCGGGTGAAGCTGCGCTGCGACTGCGCGTACGCCCCGCCGGTCTGGCACCGCGACGCCGCCGGCTTCGACGCCGCGACTCCCGTGCGGGTCCGACGGGCGCCGGTCGTGGTGGACTTCAACCTCGGGACCCGCTTGTCGCTCGCATCCTGAACAAGGGGGCACCACCCGGCGTTAGGAGTGCGCGGCAGCGGGTAGCCGGCATCCGCTCTTACCAGCGCCCGAGGAGGTGGGATGTCCGAGACCAGCGCCTTCTTCGAGCGGTTGACGGACGCTGGCCAGGATCCACGGTTCAGCAAGGTCTGTGGCAGCGTGCGATTCGACATCCGCGACGACGGCAACCTGGAGCAGTGGCTGCTGGACATCGATCATGGCCGGATGCGCGTGACGCGAAGCGATGCCCCCGCCACCACGGTGATCCAGGTGTCCGCGCAACTCGCGGAGGCGATGGCGCGGGGCGAGGTGAACGGGCTGGCGGCGATCACCCGGGGCGAGATCATGGTCGACGGTGATCTCGCCCTGGCGTTGCGCATCGGGCGGCTGTTTCCGCGAGAGCCCGGCGGCTCCAGCGCGAGGATCCCGACAGTGGGACGTGATTGATGAGGGACATCGCGGGCACCGTGGCGTGCATCGACGGGAACACCTTCATGGTGTCCGACGCCAGCGGCGACGTGCAGTCGTCCCCGAGCACCCCGGTCGGCCTCTTCGCCGCTGACACGCGCTTCCTGTCCCGCTGGAGGCTCACCGTCAACGGAGAGTGCATGACCGCGCTGTCGGTGGACGACAGCCAGTACTTCGAGGTCACGTTCTTCGCGGTGCCGGGCGCGGCGGTGGACTACGTGGAGGCCGACGTGTCGGCCATTCGCCGCAGGCGCATCGGCCCGGACCTCACCGAGTCGCTGACGATCTTCAACTACGGCGAGCGGGACATGACACTCGACGTACGCCTGGAGGTGGCCGCCGACTTCGCTGACATCTTCGAGATCAAGTTCGACGTCGGCGAGAAGAGCGGCGAGCACTACACGCACGTCGGCCCGAACGAGTTGCGCCTGGGCTACCGGCGCGGCACCTACCGGCGTGAGGTCGTCGTGTCGGCCAGCGAGCCCGCGGAGTTTGGCCCGGACGGCCTTGGCTTCGCGGTCCGGCTGCCGCCCGGGCAGCAGTGGTCCACCCGGTTGCAGGCCGTCATGCTGGCGCTGCGCCCGGACGGCGTCGACCTGCGCTCCGCCCTGCGGGCCCTACGGCCGGACGACTCCACCCTGCCCACGAGCGTGCAGGAATGGGTCGCGGCGGCCCCGACCCTGGACACCGAGAGCGTCGGCCTCCAGCAGGTCTACCACCGCAGCCTGGTGGACCTGGCGGCGCTGCGCTTCGCCCCGCTCTCGCTCGGCGGGGCGAGCGTGCCCGCGGCCGGCCTGCCCTGGTTCATGACCCTGTTCGGTCGCGACAGTCTGTTGACCTGCCTGCAAACCCTGCCGGTCACCCCGTCGTTGACCCCACCGACACTGCGGATCCTCGGGTCGTTGCAGGGCGCCCGGACCGACGACGTGTTGGAGGAGGACCCGGGCCGGATCCTGCACGAGCTGCGCTACGGGGAGTCGGCCGCGTTCGAGGAGCAGCCACACTCCCCCTACTACGGCACGGTGGACGCCTCGCCGCTGTTCGTGGTGCTGCTCGACGAGTACGAGCGGTGGAGCGGCGACACCGCGCTGGTGATGGAGTTGGAGCAGGAGGCCCGTGCGGCACTGGCCTGGATCGACCTGTACGCGGATCTGAACTCCACCGGCTACATCTGGTACCAGCGACGCAACCGGGCCACCGGGCTGGACAACCAGTGTTGGAAGGACTCCTGGGACAGCATCTCCTACGCCGACGGCCGACTGCCGGGCTTCCCGAGGGCCACCTGCGAAACCCAGGGGTACGCCTACGACGCGAAGATCCGAGGCGCCCGGCTGGCCCGTTCCTTCTGGGGTGATCATGCCTACGCCGAGCGGCTGGAGAGCGAGGCGGCGGCCCTGTACGAGCGGTTCAACCGGGAGTTCTGGCTGGAGGACCGCGGCTTCTACGCCCTCGCGCTCGACCATGACGGCACCCCCGTGGACAGCCTGTCGTCCAACATCGGGCACCTGTTGTGGAGCGGCATCGTGCCACCGGAGCGGGCGCCTCGGGTGGTCGAGCACCTGATGGGGCCGGCGCTCTTCTCCGGTTGGGGGGTGCGGACGTTCGCCGAGGGGCAGCGCCGCTACAACCCGCTCGGCTACCACAACGGCACGGTCTGGCCGTTCGACAACTCGTTCATCGCCTGGGGTCTGCGCCGCTACGGGTTCGGCAACGAGGCGGCCCGCATCGCCGAGGGCATCCTGTCCGCCGCCACCTACTTCGAGGGTCGGCTACCCGAGGCGTTCGGCGGGTTCGACCGCGACACCACCAAGTTTCCGATCCGGTACCCGACCGCCGGCAGTCCGCAGGCATGGTCCAGCGGAGCCTGCATGCTGCTGATCCGCACCATGCTCGGTATCAACCCGCACGAAGACCACCTGGCCGTGGACCCGGCGCTGCCCGCCACCTTCGGGCGCATCGCGCTCCTGGACATCCCCGGCCGTTGGGGCAAGCGCGACGCGTTCGCCCGCCAACGCCCCGACCAGCTCTAGCGGCACAATCAGCTGACGGTGAAGCCGCCGTGGGCGCGCGTCTCCCTCAGCCAGTCGAGCCAGGTCACCCACAGCTCGTCGGTCTCCCACTCGGCGCGCAGGTGCGTCGGCGACGCGTCGTAGAGAATCAACGCCTGCTCGATCTCGGTCTCGCCCACCACCCAGGGGCCGTTGCTCGTCAGCTTGAACTCGGGGATCCCCACCTTGCCGGGGCTGGTCTGCGCGGCTGCCGCCCGTTCGGCCGCCTTGTAGGCGTCACGGCGGCGCTGATCTGTGCGCCAGTCGTCGAAGCTGTCGAACTACCAGTCCGGAAAGGGCTGCGGCGTCGCCTGGTAGGTCATGCCGGCCCACCGCATGCGTTCCCGACAGAACTGCATGCCGGCAATGTTCAGAGCGAACTGGTAGGTGGCGGCGAGGGACGAGTACTCCTCGTAGCACTGTGGCCAGTTGCCGCACGACCCGTTCAGGTCCATGCACGCTTCGGCGTGGGCGCGCGCGGTCGCGGCGGGCTCGGGCAGATCGACGTGTTCGAAGCTGTAGCCCATCAAACTCCCCGACCGCCGTACAGAGCAGGAGTTTGGCATTCTGCCCGACGCCGACGAGCGATGCCCTCCGCGCGTACCCCGCCCCGGCGTCCCACCACGGCGTCTGCCCACCAGGAGATCCGCGCTAACGACCTGCCTGATCGTGAGGGCCGAACGGGCGGGGAGTGTGCGTGATGCCGTTGAGGACGAGTGTGAGACCGCGCTCGAATTCCTGGCCGCTGAACACGGCCCCGACCGGGGCAAGTTCGGCGAGGGTCGGTAGAGCCCCTTGCGCAAGCGCTTCGATGCGACGGGCGGCGGATGCGGGATCTTGCTCCCGGCTGAGCGCGCCGGCCAGCTCATTCTGCGCGATACCCGTGACAAACGCCGAGACGGCGCGGAACGCGACGAACAGGTCGACGCCGTCCAGACCTCCGCGAGCGAGGGCTGCCGCGAGCGCCTCGGCTGGGGCGAGGCTGGCTCGGGAGGACGTGCGGCGGGTGAGTATGAGCGGGATGACCGCCGGGTGCGCGCGGAAGGTCCTCCACATGGCGGTGGCCACGGCACGCGTGTCGGCCAGCCAATCGTCGGTTGGCTCCGGTATCTGGACGCGGGACGAGACGGCGTCGACCACGAGTTCCTCAAGGGCTTCGCGGCTGTCGACGTAGTTGTAGAGGGTCATGGCGCCTGTTTTCAGGGACGCCGCGAGGGAGCGCATGGTGAGCCCGGCCAAGCCATCCCGGTCGACGATCACCAGCGCGTGTTGCTGGATGTCCGCGAGGGTGAAACGGGCTCTCATGCTGGCTCTCCTCGGATGGGTACAGCGTACGTGTCCGACGGTACTATACGTACAGCGTACGTATAGTAGGAGGAGATTCATGATCACTAGAAACTCGGAGCGCCCGACATTCCGGGCCAGCCTGAAAAGTGGAACGGGATGGCGTGACCTGGCTCAGCAGCAGGATGACACCTTCGTCGCCTTCGCCCGCGCCCTGACCGATGAAGAGTGGGAGCGGCCCAGCCTCTGCGCAGGCTGGACGAACAAGGTTGTGCTCGCCCACCTCGTGCTGGGCCTGCACCTGCCGCCATCTCGGCTCCTGCTGGCGATGGGGCGGCGGCGCTGGTCGTTCGATGCCTCGAACGATCTTCTGAGCCGTGAGTACGCCAGCCGAACCAGCGCCCCGGATTTGATCGACGCGTTCGACCGCTTCCGGGCGCAACCAGGAGGCATCGGACGCCTACTGCCCGCGCCGCTGCTGCTCGGCGACCACGTCGTTCACCACCTCGATATCGCATTCGCGCTCGGCAGGTCCGGCGTCCTGGCGCCGCCGGTGGCCGACGCGGTCCTCACCGTCGAGACACGCGTGCCCAACCCGTTCATCCCCGCGGTAGCGCGGGCCCGCGGCATCGCGTTCCGCACCACCGACACGGGCTGGTCGCGTTCGTCTGCCGGGGCCCCCGAAGTCGTCGGCACCGCCGAGAGCATCATCTCCGTCCTCGCCGGTCGACAGCACGCCGTCCCGAACCTGGCGGGCAGCGGCGTCGCCATCCTGGCGAACCGACTCTGAAGCAAACGCGGCCCGTCGAGCACGCCGCTGCCCCGACCGGCCGTACCAGCGGCGTGCTCGACATCACTTGACACGTACAACGTACGTGACGCACGCTTACGTACGTTGTACGTATCCGGGACTGGAAAGCGCCGCCTGGCGCATCCATCAGGCCCATCTGAAACAACCCAGCAAGGAGACCCCCGTGGGAACCACGACTGCTCTCGTCACCGGCTCGACGAGCGGAATCGGCCGCGCCACCGCACTCAAACTCGCTCGCGCTGGTGTCCGTGTCATCGTCTCCGGGCGCAATGCCGAACGAGGACTGGAAGTGGTGGAGCAGATCCACGCCGAGGGAGGCAAGGCCGACTTCGTCGCCGCCGATCTGCGCGACGCGCAATCCGCTGTAGAACTCGCGGCCAGGGCCACCCAGGCCGCCGAGTCCGCAGGCGGAACCCTCGACATCCTCGTCAACAACGCGGCGATCGGGGCCGGTGGACCAACCGCGGGCACCGAGGAATCGACCTTCGACGCGGTGCTGGGCACCAACCTGAAGGCGCCGTTCTATCTGGTCGCGAACCTTGCACCTGCGATGGCGGCACGAGGCGGTGGAGCGATCGTCAACGTCTCCACCCTCGCCGCTGAAGTCGCCCTCCCGGGCCTGTCGGTCTACGGCGCGAGCAAAGCCGCCCTGGACCTGCTGACCAAGAGTTGGGCAGCCGAGTTCGGCCCGGCGGGAGTGCGCGTGAACTCCGTGCGCCCCGGCCCGACCCGCACTCCGGGATCGGAAGCCCTGGGCGAGGTCCTGGAACAACTCGCGGCCCAGGCCCCGCTGGGTTTCATCGCCGATCCGGAGGACATCGCCGCCGTCATCGCGTTCCTCGTCAGCGACGAGGCACGGTTCGTCACCGGCGTGATTCTGGACGCCGACGGTGGCCGCACCGCCGTCTGAACGAGTCAGCCTCCGCCGGCCTGAGCCCGGCCGCCCAGTCCTCCGGGGCGGCCGGGGCAGGCCGTGCGCTCAGGCGCTGCGGAAGGTGCGCCGGTACGCGTCCGGGGGCACGCCGACGGTGCGATGGAAGTGTCGACGCAGCGTCGCGGCGGTGCCCATGCCGGCCGCCTCGGCGACGGCGTCGATGCTGTCGTCGGTCTGCTCCAGCAGTTCCTGGGCGCGGCGGACCCGTTGCGTCGACAGCCAGAGCAGCGGGGTGGTGCCGGTGGCCGACCGGAAGTGGCGGGCCAGGTTGCGGGAGCTCATGTTCGCCTGCCGGGCCAGGTCCTCGACGGTCAGCGGCCGGTCCAGGCGGGCCAGCGCCCAGGGAAACAGGGTGGCCAGCGGGTGGTCGTCACGGGCCGGCACCGGCGTGGTGACGTACTGGGCCTGACCACCGGCGCGGTGCGGTGGCACGACCAGGCGACGGGCGACGGCGTTGGCGACCGTCGAGCCGTGGTCGCGGCGGATCAGGTGCAGGCACAGGTCGATCGCGGCGGCCTTGCCGGCGGAGGCGAGCACGGTGCCGTTGTCGACGTAGAGCACGTCCGGGTCGACCCGTACCCGGGGATAGCGGGCGGTCAGCGCCTCGGTGTGGGCCCAGTGCGTGGTGGCCCGCAGCCCGTCGAGCACCCCGGCGGCGGCCAGCACGAACGCGCCGGTGCACAGCGAGACCATCCGGGCGCCCGCCCGGTGGGCCGCGCGGACCGCGTCGAGCAGGTCGGGGGGTACGTCCGCGTCGACGTCCTCCACCGACGGGACGATCACGGTGTCGGCGCGGGCGAGGCGGTCCAACCCGTCGTCGGGCGCCACCAGGAAGCGACCGACCCGGACCGGGCCGGGGCCGCAGATCGCCACGTCGTACCAGGGGTTGGCCAGGCCGGAGGGGTCGTGGGCGAAGACCTCGCAGGCCAGGGCCAGCTCGAAGTGCAGCATCCCGTCGGTGGCGGCGATCGCGACAAGGGCCATGTCCGAAACTGTACGGGGGTTGGCGTTCCCGACACTGGTCGGCCGCCGACCGCTGCGCGAGGCTGGTCCCAGTCGATCTTTCGAGGGGGCAGCGATGGGTTACCGGGTGGCGGTGTTCGGGGCGTACGGGCACACCGGGCGGTTCGTGATGGCGGAGCTGCGCGAGCGCGGGTTCGATGCCCTGCCGGTGGGGCGTGACGCGCGTCAGCTGGCGGTGTTCGGGCTCGGCTACCGGGTGGCGTCGGTCGACGATCCGGCCTCGCTCGACGCCGCGTTGACCGGCGCGGACGCGGTCATCAACTGCGCCGGTCCGTTCGCGTCGACGGCCGCCGGTGTGATCGAGGCCGCGCTGCGCGCCGGGATCCCGTACGTGGACGTGGCGGCCGAGATCGAGGCCAACCTCGACACGTTCGCGCACTTCACCGAGCGCGCCCACGCCGCAGGCGTCGCGGTGGTCCCGGCGATGGCCTTCTTCGGCGGGCTCGGTGACCTGCTCGCGACGACGGCGATGGGCGACTGGACGTCGGCCGACGAGGCGCACGTCGCGTACGGACTGAGCAGCTGGCACCCGACGGCCGGGACGGTCGCCGCGGGCGTCGTCTCCCGCGAGCGCCGCGACGGCCGCCGGGTCCGCTACACCGGCGGCCGGTTGGAGTACCAGCCCGGCGGGGAGTTGCCGAGGACCGACTGGGACTTTCCCGCGCCGCTGGGCCGGCGCACCGTCCTCGGGGAGTTCACCATGGCCGACGTCGTCACCATCCCCCGTCACCTGGCCATCCCCGAGATCCGCACCTACATGACCGTCGACGCCACCACCGACCTGGCCGCCGCGGCGGCGCCGGTCGCGGTCGACGAGCTGGGCCGGTCGGCGCAGACGTTCACTGTCGACGTCATCGTGCGTCGCGGCGACGCGCGCCGGCGCGTCGTGGCCACTGGCCGCGACATCTACGCCGTGAGCGCGCCCCTGGCCGTGGAGGCGGTTCGGCGCGTCCTTGATGGTCGGACGAGGACGAGCGGCGTGGCCTCCGCCGGCGAGATGTTCGACGCGCCCGACTTCCTGCGCGCGCTGTCGCCGGCCATCCGCGTCGAACCGGTCAGCGACTGAGGCCGATAATTCGGCCACAATTCGTTACGCAAAACTCGTAATCATCGAGCCAGAACAGGGGCGGCGGGATTTAAAAGAAACTTAAGGCTGTGCGGGCGAAAAAATGTCATCCGAAGCCTCCGCGCTGGCTGCCAGGGCACTTGTCGACCGGCCTCCTTAATTCTTTCCTCGCAATTTGATGAAGGCCCCTGACGTGCACATACTCCTTCCGACAGAGCTTTATCGTCGACTCGAAGGAAACCACTGGTAATGCGGACTCCCCCCGCGCACGTCGCACCGCCGGATCGGGCGCGAAAGCGTCGTCGCCTCACTCGCATCACGCTCGCCTCAGCAGTCGTGGCCGCGCTGGCCGGCAGCGGCATCTACATCGCCGGCGCCCAGGCCGAAGAGGTCGCCGTGCCCGGCCGGGTGCAGGCAGAGGCCTTCGCGGCACAGTCCGGGGCGCAGACCGAGAGCACCGGCGACGCCGACGGCGGCCGCAACGTCGGCTGGCTGGCCAGCGGCGACTGGCTGCGCTTCGACGGTGTGTCGGTAACGGGCGTCGACCTGACGGCCCGGGTCGCCTCGCACAACGCCGCCGGCGGCACTGTCGAGTTGCGTCTCGGCGCGCAGAACGGTCCGCTGCTGGCCAGCTTCCCGATCGCCCAGACCGGTGGCTGGCAGAAGTGGACCACCGTCACCGCGACGGCGTCCGCTGTGCCGGCCGGCGCGCAGACCGTCTTCGCCGTCATGAAGAGCGCCTCGACGTCGGATTTCGTGAACCTGAACTGGTTCACGTTCGGCCCCGCGACGGGCACGTCGCCGAGCACGTCGGCCGCGCCGAGCACGTCGGCCACCCCCTCGGCCACGCCGAGTTCCACCGCGTCCGCGTCCCCGTCGACGTCCGTCCCGCCGAGCGCACCGGCCGGCGGCTGGGTGCCCGTCGACCAGGCCAGGTGGAGCAAGGAACTGGCCGCCTTCAACGCCATCAAGCCGAAGGCGGTGCCGCCGGGCACCACCCGGGTGCCGGAGTTCCACACCGACTGCGGCGTCGCGAATTCCGCCCCGGACGACCCGATCGTCCTACCTGGTCTGTCCGGCGCCTCGCACATGCACACCTTCTTCGGCCCGAAGATCGACGCCTTCACCACGACGGACAAGCTGTTCGCCGCGGCGAACACCTGCAACGCCCCGGGGGACAAGAGCGCCTACTGGACCCCGGAACTGCGCAAGGACGGCAAGGCCGTGCCGATCAAGAGCATGCGGATCTACTACGGCTCGCGGGTCAAGGACCCGTCGACAGTCAAGCCGTTCCCGCCGGGCCTGGTCGTGGTCGAAGGCGACGCCAAGCGGCAGGTCGACACTCCGAAGAACGCCGGTAGCAACCAGTTCTGGTGCGCCGGCAGCACCGAGATCGGCCGCAGCGCCGACGGCAACTGGCCGAAGTGCGCCCCCGGCGGCAACCTGATCTTCCAGCTCGTGTTCAAGGACTGCTGGGACGGCAAGAACATCGACTCACCCGATCACAAGTCGCACATGGGTGACCCGGTGAACGGCGTCTGCACCGGCAAGTACCCGGTGGCCGTGCCGGATCTGTCCTTCATGGTCAACTACGAGTCGCTCGGCGGTGACGGTCTGAGCCTCTCCTCCGGCAAGCCGTCATCCATGCACGGCGACTTCATGAACGCCTGGGAGCCGGAGCGTCTCGGTGACCTGGTGAAGTCCTGCCTCAACCAGAACGCCAAGTGTGGCGTCGACACGACCTTCGCCGGCGGCTGACCACCGTCTCCGTTGTCGACGGACGGCCCCCGCTCAGGCGTGGGGGCCGTCCGTCATCGCATCACGTCAATCAGAGATTCACGCTGACGCCGGCCGCCTTGCATGCGGCGTTGACCTCCTTGCCGGCCTTCTCGAAGGCCGGGTTGTCGGCGGCGGTCGCCGGGTCCGCCGCGGCCGCAGCCTTGGCCGCCTCGGCGGCGAACGTCCGCAGAGCATCGGCCAACTTGCCGTCGCCGGTCGAGGCGACAGTGGTCACCTTCTGCTCCAGCCCAGTCAGGATCTTCTTGAAGTCCGCCGCCGACGCGTCGCCAGTCGTGGCGACCTTCACCATCTCGGTCCTCATCTCGTCGCTGGCCTTCTTCACCGCCTCGCAGACCTGCTTGTCGGTCGCCGCGCCCGCGGCGGGTGACGAGGCCGGAGTGGCGGCGGCGGAGGTGGCCACCGCGGACGGGGCTGCGGAGGTGGGAGCGGGCGTGGTGGATCCGGCGGTCGTCGCTTTGTCGGCGTCGCCACAGGCGGCGAGGGCCGTCGAAACGGCAAGGATCAACATGGCTGAGGCAAGACGGGAAGGTTTCACGGACGCGCACGATAGCCGATGCCCAGACGATGATCAATTTGCTTGGCGTCTGCCACTCCGCGTGCTGTCAGTGGCGATTCACCGTCGCCCACTGGCCACCGCACGGCAACCACCTATGTGGACGGCGGGCTGGTAGGAAGAGGCGAGTTGCCTCACCTCAGGGAGATGATCGTGGCACGTTCCCACCTGTCCCGCCGTTCGCTGCTGACCGCCGGTGGCGCCGCCGCCGTGGCGCTCGGCGTGGCCGCAGCCAGCCCGTCCGCCGCCTCCGCCGCCCCGGCCGACAACCCGGTCGACACGCCGACGGAGGCGCTGCGTCGGCTACAGGCCGGCAATCGTCGGTTCACCTCCGGCCACGGCCGGCACCCG
The DNA here is from genome assembly GCF_900091575.1 of Micromonospora saelicesensis. GTDB lineage: Bacteria > Actinomycetota > Actinomycetes > Mycobacteriales > Micromonosporaceae > Micromonospora > Micromonospora saelicesensis. Next base: position 87,286 of record NZ_FMCR01000009.1, on the reverse strand, counting down.
CACCAGGGCCTGGCCGACCTGCACCGGCTCGCCGCCGGCCAGCACCCGTTCGCCATCACAGTCGGCTGCGCGGACTCCCGGGTGGCTCCCGAGGTGCTCTTCGACCAGGGGTTGGGTGACCTGTTCGACAACCGGGTGGCCGGCAACATCGTCGACGACCTGCTGCTCGGCAGCGTCGAGTTCGCGGTGGAGGAGTTCGGCAGCCTGCTCATCGTCGTCCTCGGCCACGAGCGCTGCGGCGCGATCACCGCCACCATCGATGCCATCCACACCGGCGGTACGGCGCCCGGGCACATCGGCACCATCGTGGATGCCCTGCGCCCGGTCGTCGAGCCGGTGCTGGAGCAGCCCGGCGACCCCGTGGAGAAGGCGGTCCGGGCCAACATCGTCGCTCAGGTGCGGGCGCTCAGCGCTCGCAGCACGATCATCGCCGAGAAGGTGCACGAGGGTGCGCTGCGGGTGGTGGGCGCCCGCTACGACCTGGACAACGGGCGGGTTTCCCTGGTGGCCTGAGGCCGTCACCCGATGCTGGGCCACCCGGCCTGCGACGCTGGTCGGTCCTCCGCTGCCGCCGACCAGCGCCGCCGGTCGCGTCGCGGCCGGCGGGTACGGCGGTAGTAGGACCAACCGGCCAGCGGCAACGCGACCGCCCAGGCCAGCAGGAGCGGCAGGCCGATCAGGACGCCGGTCGGGGTGAAGATGTCATCCGCGCTGGACTCCCCCAGGTCCGCGGCGAACTGCCAGGGCAGGGTCGCGGAATAGCCGATCATCAGGGCGGACCCCAGCACCGTCGGCGTCAGCGGCAACCACTGTGGCACCCGACGTCCGCGCAGCCACGGCACCCACCGGGGGAAGACCACCCCCCAGTCCTTGATGAGTCCCAGCGCCAGTACGCCGCCGAGCCCGGCGAGGACGCAGAGCAGGCCCAGGTAGAACGCGCCGGCCGGCAGGCCGAGGAAACCGTCGACCGGGTGATCCCCCACTCCGGGCCCGCGACCGTGGTACCACTCGCGGAACGGGTCGGGATTGGCGAACAGCGGGATGCCGAGGATCCATGGCACGTGCAGCGGGATGAACCCCAGTACGGGGGCGATCCACGCCACGTGCCCGGCTCGGCGGGCCCAGGACGGCGGTGGCGGCGGGGCGGGCACAGCGTTCGTGCGTGGTGTTCGAGTCACGGCGTCGTCTCCATCAGCGGCGGGCGTTGGCACATCCGAGATCACCGTCGCCGAACGGCGCGACGGGCGGATCGCCGCGCGGAGGGATTCGCCTCCCCCGCCGCAGGGATGGCGTCTTTTCGTCACGACGGTCCGTGTGACGAAAACACTTCACGGCGGCGGGTCACGCTCCGGAGGCTGGACACCATGAATGTGACAGGGCTCTACCGACCAGGCGACGGCCACCTACCGCCCTCGCCCGTGGACACCCTCGCCCGAATCACCGTCGTGGACGCACTGCGCGGAAGCGCGCTGCTGCTCATCCTGCTGGTGAACATCGCGTTCTTCAGCTCCGGCTACGACTTCCACCTGGTCGACGATCCGACGCACGGCACAGTCGACCTGCTGATCGCCGGCGCGGTGGAGTTGTTGTTCGCGATGAAGGCGTACCTGCTGTTCGCCTTTCTGTTCGGCTACAGCTTCACCCTGCAACTCGACTCGGCGGCTCGGCGCGGAGTGGCGTTCCGCCCGGCGTTCCTGCGCCGGCTCACCGGGTTGTTCGTTCTCGGCGCGCTGCACGCGGTGCTGCTGTTCCACGGCGACATCCTCACCACGTACGCGCTGCTCGGTCTGGTGCTGCTCGCGGTCCGGCGGATCCAGCCCCGCACCGCGCTGGTCGCGGCGGCGACCATCATCGGCGGCATCGCCGTCGTGGTCGGCATCGCCGCGGTCCTCGGTGCCACACTGGTTCCGGACGAGGCCGCCGCGGTCAGCGCCGGTGCGCGTTCGACGGTGGCCCTGGGCGGCGGCCTCGGCGATGTCGTCCTGGAGCACCTGCGGTCGATGCCGGCGATGATCGGCGGTCTGGCCGTGCAGGGGCCCCTGGCGTTCGCGGCGTTCCTCGTCGGCCTCGCCGCCGGCAAGCACCGGCTTCTCGCCACCGTGCCCGCCCACGAGGATCTGCTGCGCTGGTGCGAACGGGTGGGGTATCCGATCGGTCTGGCCGGCGCCGTCGTGTTCGCGGTCGGTGGTTCCACGGCAAACCTGACCGGACTTATGGTCAGCATCGTCACCGCGCCGTTCCTGGCCGCCGCCTACGCCGCGACAGTGCTGCGCCTGTTCACGCGGCGGCCGCGCCTCGCGCGCGCGTTCGCGCCCGCTGGGCGGATGGCCCTGACGAACTACCTGGCCCAGTCGCTCATGTGCGTGCTCGTCTTCACCGGCCTCGGGTGGGGTCTGGTCGGCCGCACCTCGCCGGCACAGACACTGCTGATCGCACTGGTGATCTTCGCGGTGCAGCTGATGGTCAGCTCGTGGTGGCTGCGGCGGTTCCGGTACGGCCCCGTCGAATGGGCGCTGCGCGCCTGGACCCACCGGCAGCGCCGCCCCAACTAGGGTGCTGACATGGTCGATCGGCACCAGGTGATGAACTTCCGCGTCCAGGCCCAGCAGCTCGACCGGGACGAGGGCACGCTCGCCGACACCGCCGTCCTGGACCTCGGCGTGCAGAACACCGGTCCGGACGGCGCCCGGTGGGCGCTGGCGGTACGCGGGGTCGACGTGACCGCGTTGTCCGACACCGATCTGGTCCTGCTGTGGACGGTACGGGGCGCTCCCCACCTCTACCGCCGGGCCGACGTGGCGAAGGTGGCCGCCGCCGTCGAACCCTTCTCCGAGGCCGACGCGGGCAAGCGCATCTACGACGCCGCGAAACCGTTGAAGGCCGCCGGCATCGACACTCTGGCAGCCCTGGACGAGATCGCCGACCGGATGCGGGCCCTCGTCAGCACGCCGACGGTCAAGGGGGACGTCTCCGGCCGCCTGGCCACCATGCTGCCCGAGCCCTATCTGCGGTTCTGCCGTCCGTGTGACGCCACGCACCTCTACGAGATGCCGTTCCGGCTCGCCGCCGTGCGGGCCGGACTGGAGTTGCAGCTCGACACCTCACCCCCGGTCCTGCGGCGCATCGCCGGGTTCAGGAAGGCAGCCGCCGCGGGTGACCGCTTCGACCTCATCCGCGCGTATCTTCGCCTGCTCGGTCCGGCCACCCCGAAACAGGTCGCCGACTACCTCGACGCCCCGGTGAAGGACGTGAAGGCGCACTGGCCCGAGGATGTGATCGAGGTGACGGTCGACCGCGAGGTGCGCTCACTGCTGGCCGCCGACGAGGAGGCGCTGGAGTCGGCCGGCAGCAAAGTCACCCGACTGCTCGGCCCGTTCGACCTGTTTTTGCAGGCCAAGGACCGGGCAACGCTGGTGCCGGACAACGCCCACGCCAAGGAGCTGTGGCCGGTGCTGGGTCGCCCCGGCGCCGTCCTGGTCGACGGCGAGTTGGTCGGCACCTGGCGTCCCCGCAAGTCCGGCAGGACGTTCACTGTCGCCGTCCAGCCGTGGCACCGGCTGTCGGAGGCCACGCGTAAGGCCATCACCGCACAGGCCGAACACCTCGCCGCGTACCGCTCCGTCTCCCTCAGCGGCGTCGACTTCGGCAGCTAGCCCTCGACAGCACTCACTCCACCGCCCAGGCGATGGCGGGCGGGTGCACCCGAGCGCAGATCGGCCCACCGGCGGCATCGGTCAACCCGAGCCGGCCGACCAGCGTTCCGTTGCCCTCGTGGGCGGCGCGCAGCAGTTCGGTCGGCACGTCGGTGAACATCAACTTGGCTCGTCGGAACATCGCGAAGCCGTCCTGGGTCACCGCGCCCCAGCTCAGATAGAGAAACCGCGCCCCGGGGCGGCCGTGCACCCAGGGGCCACCGACGTCGATCGCTCCGTCGATCTCGCGGCTGGACACCTCGAAGGACCAGGTGGCGCTTGCCGCGTCGGCCGGCACCTGATCGACCACCTCGGCCTTGCGCTGAACCGCGACGTGCACGTTGCCCCGCCGCAGCGCGTCGGCCTCCGCACCGGGACGCCGACCTGGGAGATCGCTGCCGTCGATCCGGATCCGCATTCCACCGACTCTAGTTAGTCGGCCGGTTGCTCGGCGGTGTCGTTCTCGCCGTACTCGCCGCGGATGGGCAGGTAGTAGGCGGGCAGGAACGCGGCGATGATGGCCACACCGGCGATCGGCACGAACGCGCCGACGAGGATGCCGGAGCCGATCCAGACCAGCGCGAGCGCGAACCGGCGGCCGATGGCTCGCGCGCCGACGGGACCGAGGCCGGGGTCCAGCAGTTTGGCCCGGCGGAGCTGCGCCCACACGATGTTGAAGAGGGCCGCCGCCGTCCACAGTGTGCCGCCGTAGACGACGACCGACGCACGCAGCCCCTGCTCCGCGCGCAGCGCCTCGGCGAGCAGTGACGTGGAGAACGGCAGGAACGCGATGACCATCAGGAGCAACGTGTTGAGGAACAGGACCCCTCGGTCGACGTGCCGGACGCGGTCGAACATGACGTGGTGATTCACCCACACCTGCCCGATGAGCAGGAAGCTCAGCGTGTACGCCAGGTACGACGGCCACAGCGCACCGAGCCCCTGGACGAGGCGCCCGAAGTCGTGGGGCGGTTGGATCTCCAGCACGAGGAGCGTCACGGCGATCGCGAAGACACCGTCGCTGAAGGCCAGCAAGCGGCCCGGGCTACGGGTCAGCCGTGAAGTTTCCCTTTTGGGAGGCACGAGGCGAATTATGCAATAGGTCAGCTTTCGTCATTGGCAGAGCGACGCCAGAACTGGCGTGGCGCGAACCCCTGCCCAGTAGTGCGCGCGGTCCGGATGCTCCGGTGCAAGCACCCTGGCCGTCCCAAACAGTTGGGCACCGCGGCTGCTGGCCAGTCCGACCACAACAGGTGCCGTCAAGATCGGCAGGGCGGCCCTACGCCGTCCTGCGCAGGTAGGTCTCGGCCAACTGGCGAAGGCGCGTCCGGTCGAAGCTGTCCCCGTGGCCGGGATGGACGACGGACACGTCGAGGTCGACGAGAAACTCCATGCTTCGCCGGTACGCGGTCACGTCGGAGTTCGGCAGATCGTCGATCAGGGCGCCCTCGTAGATGATGTCGCCCGAGTACAGGGTCCCGGTGTGTTCCTCCAGGAGGGCGATGCTCCCCGGCGTATGGCCGGGAAGGTGCAGCACGGTCAGCACCAGCCCGCCCAGGTCTACCCGGTCGCCGTCGTCGAGCAGGCGGCGCAGGGTCATGGGTGCGACGCGGTAGGCAGCCGGGTCGTAATCGGGATCGGGCAGGACATCGATCATGAGCTCCGGGACGGCTTCCCCGGCGGCGTCGATGCCCAGCTTGTCGAAGAGTTCCGCGCCGTACAGGCTCGCCGGTACGCCCGCCGCCAAGATCCCCGCCTCGGCGGGGTGGGCGGCCCGGTCCCCGAACTCCGACGCCCCACCGACGTGATCCAGGTGCGCGTGGGTGAGCACGACCAGCGGATCGCGCTCGAACAGGCCCGGAATCGCCTCCCGCAGGGCGACGACACCGAGCCCGGCGTCGATCACGATGTCCCGATCGTCACCCCGCAACCACCAGAAGTTCGCCGACAGCAGCTCGTTGACGTGCGGCTCCGAGATCCGGACGACGTCGCCGTCCACTTCGGCCCGCGAATACCAGTCGACCATGGCCGAGAGTGTGCCAGCGCGGCGACGCCTCTTCGACCCCGCGAATCACGATCCGTGGTTGTCACGATCGAGATGGAATCCGGCGGGCGCGAGGAGAAGTTAGATGATCAAGAAGAGACGGTCGGCGGGGTCCACCACCGCCGCCAGCACCGCGCCCGGCACGAGCGCCGGATCGTCCGTGCGGATCGTGTCCGCCTCGAACGGGGTGAACCCCGGCCCACTGATCCGCAGGCGGAGCTCCAGCCCGGGATTTTCGCCGTCCAGGTGGTTCGCCACCGCGAGAATCTCCGCTGTCGCGGCGACGCCAGCAGCGGCCAGCCGACGCGCGTCACCGCGCGAGCGGCCCACCACCCGCCAACCGAAGACGCCGAACCCGACACCGATGGCTGTCGCCAGGACGCCACCGACCAGCAGACCCCAGAAGTCGCTGGAGGATCGTGGTGGGTCCAGCGTCACGGCGGTGACGAGCAGGACCGGTCCGGGCAGGCAGATGCCGAGGAACACGAGTCGGCTGAGCAGCGCGCCGATCGGACCGACGCGCGCTTCCGCTTCGCAAGGGGTTGACTGCTGCTAACCCATGGGTCGTTACTAATGCTCACTAGTTGTCTATGGTGGGTGGCTTGAATTTGAAGGAGTGGGCGGCGGCTACTGGCATCTCGTACGCGACTGCACGGCGGCGTTACGAGTCGGGGACGTTGCCTGTTCCGGCGTATCGACTCGGTCGGTTGATCATGGTCGGTGAACCGTTGACCGGTGCGACCTGCGAGGCCGGGCAGACCGTCGTGTACGCGTGCGTGTCGTCGGCCGAGCAGAAGCCGGACCTGGACCGGCAGGTCGCCCGGGTCACCGTGTGGGCGACCGGGCGGCGCCTGGCTGTGGACCGGGTGGTGACCGAGGTCGGTTCGGCGTTCAACGGGCACCGCGAGAAGTTCGTCGCGTTGCTGCGCGACCCGGGCGTGTCGACGATCGTGGTCGAGCACAGGGACCGTTTCGCCCGTTTCGGCGCCGAGTACGTCGAGGCCGCCCTTGCCGCGCAGGGCCGCCGTCTCCTGGTGGTCGACCCGGCTGAGGTGGACGACGATCTCGTGCGTGACGTCACCGAGATTTTGACGTCGCTGTGCGCCCGCCTGTACGGCCGCCGCGCCGCCGCGAACCGTGCCCGGCGCGCGGTCGAGGCCGCCACCGAGGACCGGGCGTGAAGACGATCCAGGCGTACCGGTTCGCCCTCGACCTCACCCCGGGGCAGGAACGTGACGTGTTGGCGCACGCCGGGGCGGCCCGGGTGGCCCACAACTGGGCGTTGGCCAGGGTCAAGGCGGTCATGGATCAGCGGGCCGCTGAACGCACCTACGGCGTGTCGGAGGAGATGCTGACCCCGACGTTGTCGTGGACGCTGCCCGCGCTGCGTAAGGCGTGGAACGTCGCCAAGCCCGACGTCGCGCCGTGGTGGCGGGAGTGCTCGAAGGAGGCGTTCAACACCGGCCTCGACGCCCTCGCTCGCGCGTTGAAGAACTGGGCCGACTCGCGCTCGGGTAAGCGCGCCGGCCGGCCGGTCGGGTTCCCGGGGTTCAAGTCCCGCCGCCGCACCATCGCGTCCGTGCGGTTCACCACCGGGACGATCCGGGTCGAGTCCGACCGCAAGCATGTGGTGCTGCCCCGGCTGGGCCGGCTGAAGCTGCATGAGTCCGCCCGCAAGCTCGCCCGCCGCATCGACAACGGCACCGCCCGAATCATGTCCGCCTGCGTGCGACGTGACGGCGGCCGGTGGCACGTCGCTTTCTGCGTTCAGGTCGAGCGCCCCGAGCGGCTACCCGCCCGGCCGGGCGCGGTGCTCGGCGTCGACGTCGGCATAAGGCACCTAGCGGTGCTGTCAACCGGCGAGCTGATCGACAACCCGCGATACCTGACGACCGCGCAGCAGCGGATGCGGGCGCTCGGTCGGGCGCTGGCGCGCAAAACCGGCCCGGACCGGCGCACCGGCCGACGCGCCTCGAAGCGGTGGGAGCGAGCGGCAGCCCGGCTCGGCCGGGCGCATGCCCGGGTGGCGAACCTGCGCCGCGACGCACTGCACAAGCTCACCACCCGGCTGACCCGCGAATACGGCACGGTCGTAATCGAAGACCTCAACGTCACCGGGATGCTGCGCAACCGCAAGCTGGCCCGGCACATCGCCGACGCCGGGTTCGCCGAGATCCGCCGGCAACTGACCTACAAGACCGGGTGGAACGGCGGCCGGCTGATCCTGGCCGACCGCTGGTATCCCTCCTCCAAGACGTGCTCGGGCTGCGGCGCGGTGAAAACCAAACTCGCCCTGTCCGAGCGTGAATACCAGTGCGAATCGTGTGGCCTGGTCCTCGACCGGGACCTCAACGCCGCCTGCAACCTGGCCGCGCTCGCGGCTGACGCAACAACCGCCGGGAGTGGCCCGGCGCCTGGACGTGGAGCCGACCGCAAGACCCCGCTCGCGGGGCTGGTGGCATTGAAGCGTCAACCCGGCACCGCGCCAGCGGGTCAGACCGGGACCGTCTCACCGCAAGGCGAGACTGCCAATCGCGCGCTCGCCAGAGCGCACAGAGAGGCAACGGCACTCGTCACCCTCGCACAGTAGTGCAGCGGCCGGCTGGTTCACTCCTCCGTCCGGGCAGGGTCGGGGAGGGTGAATCCGTCCGCGCCGGCACGCGGGAACGCCCGATCCGCCGATCCGAACGAGTACGCCATGAAAGACTCGCTCGGCTGGCGGAAGGGGCGGGGATGCAACCAACCTGGCTCGTAGCGCTCTCGTGGGCTTCGCTCGCGGTCGGCGTCGTCAGCTTCGCGGTCGTGCTGGCCGACACCTATCTCCGCGGAAACCGTCAGCCGGTCCGGGTCATGGAGATCGTCTGGCTGGTGACCGTCCTCTACATCGGCCCGGCCGCTGTCCGCCTCTACTGGAACTGGGGCAGGCCCGAGGCGTTCTCTCAACGGCGGCAGGAGGATCAACCGCGACGGCCCCGCCGGGGCATCGTCGTCACCCACGTGTCCCGCTGCGGCGCGCACTGCGCTCTCGGGTTCATCGTCGCCGAGGTCGCCCTGTACGCCGTGAGATTCGACCCGGCCGAGGACCCGCTGTGGGTCGCCTACGCCGGCGACTACCTGACGGCGGTGACGATCGCCATGCTCTTCCGGTACTTCGCCGGGCCGGGTCGCAGCCTGACGAAGGTCTGGCACGCACTGTCGAGCGTCGGCAGGATGGAGCTGCTGACCATCACCGTGTTCGAGGTGGCGTTGTTCGTGTGGCTGACCCTCGCGCATCGGGTGGTCTTTCCGGAGCTACACCTGCAACCCGACAGCCCGACGTTCTGGTTCGCTGGTCAGCTCGGGCTGATAGCCGGCTTCGTCGCGGCCTGGCCCACCGCCTCCTGGCAGCTCGGCCGAAGGCTGAGGTTCGAGCCGCGCCGACTCCCCTACGACTGAACGAGCCCGGCCACCCCGACAAAAACAAGCGGCAAGGAGATCACTCTCCCTGCCACTTCTAACGTATACCGCACCTGGGGGCTTGCGGCAAGACCCCGGTCGTGGCGCAGAATCGGCGGCCGGACCAGCACAAACGAGGTAACGGGGGCGCGACGTGGGTGTGTTGTCGATGGACAGGGACCGCGGCGACCAGGCACCGCTGTTGGATCTTCGAGAGGTCGACGAGACGCAGGTGTCGGTCGTCGGCGGCAAGGCCGCGCACTTGGGCGCGCTGTCCCGGATCGACGGCATCCGGGTGCCGGCGGGGTTCTGCGTCACGACGGCCGCCTTCCGGCGGATCATGGCGCAGACGCCGTCGATCGACGATCGGCTCGATCAGCTGTCGCGCCTGAGCCCGGACGACCGGGAGGCGATTCGCACGCTCAGCGCGGAGATCCGCCGCAGCGTCGAGGAGACCCTGGTTCCGGGCGACCTGGCCGCCGCGATCACCGGCGCGCTCGCCCGGTTCGGCGAGCAGGCCGCCTACGCCGTGCGGTCCAGCGCGACGGCGGAGGACACGCCCACGGCGTCCTTCGCCGGTCAGCAGGACACCTACCTGAACGTGGTGGGGCCGGAGGCGATCCTGCGACACGTCAGCCGGTGCTGGGCGTCACTGTTCACCGAGCGGGCTGTCATCTACCGCCTGCGCAACGGCATCGACCACCGCACGGTTCAGATGGCTGTCGTCGTACAGCAGATGGTTTTTCCGGATGCCTCCGGCATCCTGTTCACGGCGGACCCGGTGACGGGCAACCGGAAGGTCGCGACAGTGGACGCCAGCTTCGGCCTCGGCGAGGCCCTGGTGTCCGGCCTGGTGAACCCGGACGTCTTCAGGGTGCGCGACGGCGAGGTCGTCGCCGGGACGGTGGCCGCGAAACAGCGTGCCGTCGCCGCGCTGCCCGGCGGCGGCACACGGGAAGTGGTGATCGACCCGGAGCGGCAGGAGCAGCCGGCGCTGACGCAGGCGCAGGTGGTGCGACTCGTGCGGCTCGGGCGACGGATCGAGGCGCACTTCGGCCGCCCGCAGGACATCGAGTGGTGCCTGGTCGACGACGACTTCCAGATCGTGCAGAGCCGGCCGATCACCACGCTGTTCCCCATCCCGGCGGCCGATGACCAGGAGAACCACGTCTACCTCTCGGTCGGTCACCAGCAGATGATGACCGACGCCATGCGGCCGTTGGGGCTCTCGATGTGGCAGCTGACCGCCATCGCCCCGATGCTGGCGGCCGGCGGGAGGTTGTTCGTCGACGCCACCCGACTGCTGGCCTCACCCACGAGCCGCGCCGGTTTCCTGAACATGGCGGGCAAGTCCGATCCGCTGATGAGGGACGCGCTGGAGACCCTGATCGACCGCGGGGACTTCGTTCCGACGCTCCCGGAGGGCGGCGGTCCCGCCCAGCTGACGACCGGCGGCGCGTCCACCTCGATCGAGACCGATCCGGCCATCGTCACCGAGCTGATCGAGCGCAGCGAGGCGTCCATCGCCGCCCTGCGGCGCGACATCGCGACGGTGACCGGTACGGCGCTGTTCGACTTCCTGCTGGAGGCCTTCCAGGAGCACAAGCGGGTCCTCGGTGATCCGCTGAACATGCAGGCGATCATGGCCGGCATGGAGGCCACCTGGTGGCTCAACGACCGGCTGCACGAGTGGCTGGGTGAGAAGAACGCCGCGGACACCCTCACCCTCTCCGCCCCCGGCAACGTCACGTCGGAGATGGGGCTGGCGCTGCTCGACGTCGCCGACGTGATCCGTCCGTATCCGGAGGTGGTGGCGTTCCTCCAGGACGTCGCCCAAGGCGGCGTCGCGCACGACGACTTCCTCGACGAGTTGCCGAAGGTCGCGGGCGGGGCCGAGGCACGCGCCGCCATCGAGGCGTACCTCGACCGGTACGGCATGCGCTGCGTCGGCGAGATCGACATCACCAGGCCGCGGTGGAGCGAACGCCCCGGCACCCTCGTGCCCGTGCTGCTGGACAACATCAAGCTCTTCGAGCCGGGCGCGGCCCGGCGGCGCTTCGAGCAGGGCCAACAGCAGGCGCAGCAGCAGGCGCACGAGGTGTTGACGCGCCTGCGGGCGCTGCCGGACGGGCAGCAGAAGGCCGACGAGACCGCACGGATGATCGACCGGGTGCGGACCTTCACCGGCTACCGGGAGTACCCGAAGTACGACATCATCAGCCGCTACTTCATCTACAAGCAGGCCCTGCTGGCAGAGGCCGAGCGCCTGGTGCGCGCCGGGGTGCTCACCGAGACCGAAGACGTCTTCTACCTCACGTTCCAGGAGTTCCACGAGGCCGCGCGCACGCACCGGGTGGACGACGAGCTGATCCGGCAGCGCCGCGACGCGTTCCGGTCGTACCAGGCGCTCACCCCGCCCCGGGTGCTGACCTCCGACGGCGAAGCGATCACCGGGGCGTACCGACGCGACGACGTGCCGGCCGGCGCCCTGGCCGGTGTGCCGGTGTCCTCCGGGACGGTCGAAGGACGCGCCCGCGTCATCCTGGACATGGCGCAGGCCGACCTCGAAGCCGGTGACATCCTCGTCACCGCCCACACGGACCCGAGCTGGACGCCCCTGTTCGTCGGTATCGCCGGGCTGGTGACGGAGGTCGGCGGGTTGATGACGCACGGCGCGGTGATCGCGAGGGAGTATGGCCTGCCGGCTGTCGTCAGCGTGCTCGACGCCACCCGGCTGATTCGCGACGGGCAGCGGATCCGCGTGCACGGCAGCGACGGATACGTCGAGATCCTGCCCTGACCGACGGCGCTACAGGAGGAACGACGATGGCGGTTTCGGTCCGACGGCTGGCGATCGTGGTGGCCACGGTGTCGACAGTGGTGTCGCTGGCGGGGTGCGGCAGCGGCGGCGAGGCGACCGAGGCGCGGACGACCCCGAGCCCGGAGGTGACGCTCGCCCCGTCGGCGGCCGCTGATCATGAGTTCCGGCGGCTGGAGGAGCAGTTCGGGGCGCGATTGGGGATCTACGCCGTCGACACGGGCACCGGCCGGACTGTGGAGTACCGCGCCGACGAGCGGTTCGCGTACGCCTCGACGTGGAAGGCCCTCGCTGCCGCCGAGGTGCTCGACGGCACCACCGACGCCCAGCTCGATCGCGTGGTGCGGTACTCGGCGCGGGACCTGGTGGCGCACTCCCCCGTCACCGAGAAGCACGTCGGCGAGGGCATGAGTCTGCGCGCCCTCGCCGACGCCGCCGTGCGCTACAGCGACAACACGGCCGGCAACCTGCTGTTGCGTCACCTCGGCGGGCCAGCGGGGTTCGAGTCGAAGCTGCGCGCGCTCGGCGACACGGTCACCGACGTCGCCCGCTACGAGACCGCGCTGAACGAGGGAACACCGGGCGACAAGCGGGACACCAGCACCGCGCGGGCCCTGGCCGGCGACCTCCGGGCGTACACCGTGGGGGTTGCCCTGCAACCGGCGGACCGTGACGTGCTGATCGGCTGGCTGCGAGGCAACACCACCGGCGCGGCGCTGGTCCGCGCCGGGGTGCCGGCCGGCTGGGTGGTCGGCGACAAGACCGGGACCGGCGGGTACGGCACCCGCAACGACATCGCGGTGATCTGGCCGCCCGACCGGGCCCCGATCGTGCTCGCCGTGCTGTCCAGCCGCGACAAGAAGGACGCCACCCCGGACGACGCGGTCATCGCCCAGGCCGCCCGCGTGGTCGTCGCCCAACTGGGAGCATGAGCCCGTCAGGTCGCGGCGCGGCTGTCGTACGCGGTCTGGTGGCGGCGGATCTCGGCGTGGTGGTCGGCGGACCAGGCCGCCAGGGCCAGGACGGTGGAGAGTAGCGACCTGCCCAGGTCGGTGAGGGCGTACTCGACGCGGGGCGGCACCTCGGGATACGACGTCCGGGTGACGAGGCCGGTGCGCTGGAGGTGTTTCAGGGTCAGCGTGAGCATGCGCTGGGAGATACCGGGGATCGCGTCGCCCAGGTCCGAGTAGCGGACAGGGCCGTCGGCGAGCGTGCCGATGATCAGCACGCTCCACTTGTCGCCGACGAGGTCCAGGACCTCGCGGATGAAGTCGGCGTCCTCGTCGTTCCAGTGCGCGCAGGGCCCCGGAGCGGCTCGGACGTTGCCCCGGACGTTGGTGCGTCTGCGCCGAAGATCTCCTGCGCTCATCCCCGCCACCCCTCCGCGTAGCCCGCGCTACGCACATGAATGTACCTTTTGTGGCCCTCCGATTCTGATGCATCATGGCGCTACGAACAAGAAGTGAGAATCACTGAGGAGCACCATGAAGATCGAGTTCTGGTCGGACATCGTCTGCCCGTACTGCGGGCTGATGGACCACCGGCTCCACCAGGCCCTGAACCGGCTCCCGTACGGCGATCAGGTGCGGGTGATCCACCGGTCGTTCCAGCTACACCCCGACCTGCCCCGCGCGGGGGTCAGTCAGCGGGAGTTGATCACGATGGCGGGGGCTCCCGCGACAACCGTCGACCGGGTCCTGCGGCCCATCGAGCGGGCGGCCGAGGCGGAGGGTCTGACGCCCTACCACGCGGTGGACCGCACGCTCGGGCCGACGGATTTCGCCCACGAACTGCTCGCCTACGCGACCGACCAGGGGCGCGGCGCCGAGACCTGGACGGCGATGTTCCGCGCGCACTTCGGGCAGGCCCGCAAGCTGTGGACCGTCGAGGAGGTGCTCCACTTCGCCGCCGAGGTGGGCCTGGACCACGACGAAGCCGCCGACGCCCTGCGAAGCCGCCGCTACCGGGCCCGCGTGGCGGCCGACCAGCGCGAGGCACAGCGCCTCGGGGCACGCGGCGCGCCGTTCCTCGTCTTCGACGGCCGCTTCGCCGTTCCCGGCGCGATCGGCCTCGACGACCTGCTCGCGGTCATCGACAAAGCGTGGGCCGAGAGCCACCCGACGCCGCAGCCGCTGCCGGTGATCAGCGACACCGAGGGCATGTGCGCCCCGGACGGGTGCGCGGTGCCCGACCGCACCACCTGAGGTCCCGTTGCCCGGCCGGTGGTATGAGATCGACTCGGGTTTCGTGAAGTCGAGGTGTCCTGGCTCCCGGGACACCCCGACTTCCGTGACCGCGAGTGGATCGCCCACCCGAGCCTGGTGACGATGCTCGTCGTGATCGCGGCGACGCTGGTCGGCACCGGCAGCCCGGCGTCGGCCGGCGCCACCGGCCCGTGGGTGATCCGGCCGTTCCGGGTCCCCTGCGGTCCCGCCCGACTCTGTGACGGGTTGCCCGTCGGTGGCACCATCGTTCTGGTGAACGTTCGTCGTTTGGCGGCCGTCGACATGTACGGCAGCCGAGGAACCACCCGCCGACGGCGGATCATTCTGGCCGAATTCCTCATCGGCGTAGTTGTCATGGTGACGTGGGGCGTCTGGCTGCTGTCGTCCTCGAACGACCTCGGCGGCCGAGCGTTCGGCCTGTGGCTGACCGGCGCAGGTCTCAACTACGCACCGCTGTCCACGTACGCGCTCATGCTGATGCGACCCGGTGCCCTCGACGCCGAACTGGCAGGCATCGACACCAACCGGGAACTGCGCCGCTACACAGTGCTCCAGCTGTGGGTCTTCGTGCCGCTCTCGCTCGTCGTCTTCACCATCCGCGACACACTGGCCAGGCGGAGGGCAGGGACGACAGCTCCTTGACCACCTGACCGCCGCCACGCCTCCCGCCGGGCCGCCGCCGTCTGTGATCGACCACGGTCGCCAACCCTTGCCCGCGCCCGGACCGCGTGCCCGCCCCGGGCACGGTCACGCCGCGACGGCGGCCCTGCCCACCGGAAACCGCACGCCGGTGAGGTCTTCCGAGACGGCCCAGAGACGTTGCTGCACGCTCACCTCGTAGGAGTCGGGGCTGGACGTGACCAGCTTCGGGTAGCCGCGCGCCTCGCCGAGACCGTCCGGGCCGTAGTACTGCCCGCCGAGGACGGACGGGTCGGTGGCGGCCCGCAGGGTGGGCAGCGCGCCCGCCGTCGCGGGCTGGGTGATCGCCGGGGCCAACCAGGTGAGCGGTCGACGGACGACCGCCGGGACGTTGCGGGGCAGTTCGGTGTTGGAGATGCCGGGGTGTGCGGCCACCGCGACGGTGGTGCCGTGCGCGGCGAGCCGACGCTGCAACTCGTAGGTGAACATCAGGTTGGCGAGCTTCGACTGGCCGTAGGCGGCGACCCGGCCGTAGGAACGTTCCCATTGCAGGTCGTCGAAGTGGATGGCGGCGCGGATGCGGTGGCCGTTGCTGCTGACCGTGACCACCCGGGAGCCGGGCACGGGCAGCAGCAGGTCGAGCAGCAGGCCGGTGAGCGCGAAGTGGCCCAGGTGGTTGGTGCCGAACTGCATCTCGAAGCCGTCGCGGGTGGTCCGCCTCGGGGTGTACATCACGCCGACGTTGTTGATCAGCAGGTCGATCCGCGGGTGGGTGGCGCGCAGGCCGGCCGCGGCGGCGCGCACCGATTCCAGCGAGGCCAGATCCAGTTCCCGTACGGAGACGTCGCCGTTGATCCGGGCGGCGGCCAGCCTGCCCTTCTCCGTGTCGCGCACGGCCAGCACGACCGATGCCCCGCGCTCGGCGAGCCGCCGGGCCGTCTCGAAGCCCAGCCCGGTGTTGGCGCCGGTGACCACTGCCACCCGGCCGTCCTGGCGCGGGATCTGCTGCTCGGTCCAGTTCATCTCAGGCTCCTTTAGGTACCGCCGGTAACTTATGCCTGAACGGTAAGGTACCGGCGGTACGCTGTCAAGGGACCGCCGGTACCTAAGCTAGGGTTGGCGTCATGACGTTCCAGCGGGCGCGCAGCGAGGAGCAGCGTGCGGTCCGGCGCCGGGCGATCCTGGAGACGACCTCGGCGATGCTCGACGAGATGCCGGTGGCCGAGGTGACCCTGAACGAGCTGAGCCGGCGGGTCGGCCTGGCCAAGACGGCCGTGCTGCGCTATTTCGAGTCCCGCGAGGCGATCCTGCTCGACCTGCTGGACGACCGGACGACGACCTGGCTGGCCGAGCTGGAGCAGGAGCTGGCCCACGGTGTCGACCTGAGCGGGTCCCCGCTGGAACGCGCGGAGCAGGTGGCAGACGTGCTCAGCCGGTCGCTCGCCGCCCAGACGGTGCTCTGCGATCTCTTCGGCGCGCAGGGCGGGGTGCTCGAGCACAACGTCTCGGTCGAGGTGGCCCGCCGGCACAAGCGGGCCGCACTGGGCAAGCTCGCGGCCATGGCCAGCCTCGTCCGGCGGCACCTGCCCGAGGTCGGCGACAACGCCGAACTGTTCTGCCTGAACACCTTGATCATGGGTGGCGCGCTGTCCGCCTACACGTCGCCGCCACCGAGCCTGCTCGCCGTCTACGAGTCCGAGCCGGCGCTCGCGGTCCACCATGTCGACCTACGGACAGCCCTGCGGGTCGCCATCATCACGTCGCTCGTGGGCATGCTGCCGCGCTCCTGAGTCGGAAGGCTCTCGAGGTTTGGCCGACGAGAACTTCGAGCACATCCGAGAGGGTCAGGTGTGAGTCCTCAAAGGAGTGAGGCCAGTGAAGCGACCTACTCTCGGCATACTCCTCGTGGTCTTGGGCACCATCATCGGGTACGTGCTCGCCAGCACTGTCGGTGAGCGCTATCCGGACGCGTTCGTGGGCACATCCGCCGTGATCATCATCCTGGTTCTGGCTGCCGTGCTCGTGCACCTGCTGCGTCGCCGGCGGCAGCAGCGGAATTGAGGAAGGCACGCAGGTTCGCAGGGGGAGGTTCACGATGCTGCGTCGTCAAGTAACAGGTGCACTGAGCCTTTCCGCGTAACGGGTCGTGGCGTTGGGTGATCAGGTGGTGCGGTTGTGCTCGACGTGCAGGAGTACGAGGGCCGCCGCGGTGATCCTGCCGATGTTCCAGGGGCACAGGCTGACGTTGCGTAGCGCTTTGAAGGTGGTCTTGAGCAGGGAGTTCCCACGTTGGCCAATGGCGCGGACGCCGTTGTGGGCCTTGTTGAACTGCCGCTGCACGTTGGTGCAGGTGCCGTTGCGCGGCTTCTTGAACGCGGTCGTGATCGTGTCGGCTTCGCCTTCGTAGCCGAGGTCGCCGAGAATCCGCCGCTGGTCGTTGGTCCAAGTGGTCAGCAGGGGCAGGATGTCGTGTTCGCGGAGGGCGGTCGTGTCGTGCTCCCGGCCGGGCCGTACTGGTGAGGTCCAAAGCGGCCACCCGTCCGGAGCGGTCACGACCTGCACGTTGCCACCATGGTTGTCGTGTTTGCCGGACCACCACAGATCCACTCCCGGCGTCGGTCCAGGGGTGCAGCACCGGTCGGTCTTGATCAGGGTCCCGTCGATGTTGACGTGGGCGTAGCCGGCCATCTTCGCCGCCAACAGCACCGACTCCAGGCCGGGCGCGTGCGCGGCGAGGACCCGGATGCCCTCGTGCAGGTAGGTGTAGCCGGCCGACGAACTGATCTGGTTGTCGCCGGCCAACTGCTTGACCCGAGTGCCGTCAAGGAACCAGCGGATCACCATAATCGCCTGCTTGAAGCAGCTCAGCGACCGCGTCCCGGTACGGGTCCCGAGTCGCCGCCGCTGCGTGTGCAGGAGCCCGGACAGGAACAACACGGTCTCCTCGCGTACCGACAGCTCGGCGGTGTACGTGACACTCATGGCGACGCAGGACCCCACCTGAAGTTGATCTGTGAGAGGACCACTTCATACCGGGGTTCTGGGTCTTTCCCTTGCACCGCAACAGGTCGGGCGTGTCCCCATCGACCGTCGAAGCAGCTACCCGCCCCACTAACACCGATACGCGGAGAGGGCTCGGTGTCCGCTCAGTTCTCGGTCCAGTGCACCAGGGAACAAGTTCACCTGGGAAGGTCACAGCCGCTGCGAGGGACGCCCAGGCGGCCACCGCGCCGCGCGGCCAGATCCTTCACCGGGGGCCCCGGCGCAGATCGACCACGTCAGCCGACGGAGTGAAGCCAGCCGAGGCATAGGTGGCCACGGCGCCGACGTTCGAGCACTCCACGCCCACATTCGCGCTGGACGCCCCCATGTCGCGAAGGGCCGCGGCGGCGGCAAGCGTGATCGCTGTGCCGTAACCATGGCCTCGGTGACCGCGGTGGACGCCCAACGGTTCCAGCAGTCCCGGCCGCCCGGGGCCGGCTGACCACACGGCCGCCACCGCCACGGCGTCGTCGTTCTCGTCGAACGCGGCGAGGCTGCGTGCGTCACCGTAGAACGGGCCACGAGCCATGGCGAGCCAGCGTCCGAGAAATCGGCGTCGGTCGGCATCGGTGAAGGTCGAGCCGCGGAACGCGGACCAGTGGACAGCGACCCACACCTCTGCGCGATCGGGCTTGATCGTCTCGATGCGCAAACCGCACTCCTGGACCGGGTTCGAGAGGGTGCGGTGAAACGTTGTCCACGGCTCGTCCCGTTCCCAGCCCCGCTTCAGCAGCAACTGGGTGAGGAGGTCGGCCCGCCGAGCTTCGACGGTCGCGCCGTCGAGAGCCAGGACACCGCGTGCCGGGTCGTCCAGATCGGCGACGAGCCGGTGGGTCAGTGCCTCGTCATCGCGCCAGTGGGGAGCGACGGCCATGCGCACCAGTCGGGGGCCGTCCAGCAGCCCGATCGCGAGAACCTCCCCGTCTCGCGACCACACCCGGAGGGCAGCGGCTGTAGCCTCGGCACCATTCAGCGAGTGCCAGCCGAGGTCGCCGGAATGAAGCTGCAGGGGCCCCCCGTCGTACTGCCACCGCTTGAGCGCATCGACCGCTGGCGACATTTCCTCAACGCTCGGGGTGCTCAGAATTATGCTCATTGGTGCACCCAACCCAAGGAAGCGGCCTGGCGCGATCGATTTACAGGAAGACGGCACCCTCGTCACGGTCCGCCGGATGAGGCACTCCGCAACGTTGCCAGCGCGGGGTGTCAGGCTTGTCCGGTACGCATCGTACGCGCCCGAGACGCCGCTGGAGCGCTGCTTGCTGCCACAGCGACAACACCAGGCGATCCCCGTCGGGGCGCACAGTCACTCTCAGTGGTCAGGTCATTGCGCGAAAAGGCTCACTGGTCGTACTCGCATTCTTCGTGTTGATCGCCGCGGCACAGTTCGCCTGGCCGGAGGTCCAACCGATCTTCCGGTACCTGGCCGGCGGATTGATCGCGGTTGGGCTGCTCCTCGTGGCCGTGGGCTTTGTGCTCAGAGAAAGACGGCGACGCTCTGACGGCTGACAGTGGACGGGCTACGGCCACACCTCGTGGCACCTGGGTCAGTGCGAAACTCGCTGGTCGTGGGGCTGATTGCGGTCTACCGTGGCCCGCCGTGCTCTCAAACGAACAGATGATCGGGCAGGCCCTGGACCGGATCGAGGCGGGGTACGTCTTTCCTGGGAAGGTCGCGGACCTCGACGCCGCGATCCGGCGCCGTCTCGCGGCGGGCGAGTACGACAACCTGGACGGGCCGGCGCTCGGCGAGTCGGTAACCGCTCACCTGCAGGAGGTGTGCCCGGACAAGCATCTGCGGCTGCTGTGGTCGGACCAGCCGCAGTCGCTGGATCCAGCGGACGAAGACGGCGGGCGGGCCGCGTTCCTCGCGCTGCTCAGGGCGGAGAACCAGGGGATCCGCCGGGCTGAGCACCTGAACGGCAACGTCGGGCTCATCGACGTGCGGCGCATCGCGTACGCGAACGAAGGCGCCGCCGCGATCGGTGCGGCCATGCAACTGGTCGCCCTCAGCTCCGCGCTCATCCTGGACCTGCGCGCCTGCTCCGGCGGAACACCGGAGGGAGCCGCGATGTGGTGCAGCTACTTCTTCCGCGACGACCAGGTGCACCTCAACGACTTCTACGAGCGGTCCACCGGCGCGACCCGCCAGTTCTGGACGACCGTGCACCTGCCCGCGCCGCGCTACACCGACCGCCCGGTCCACGTGCTCACCAGCGCGGTGACGTTCTCCGGGGGCGAAGACGTGGCGTACACCCTTCGGGCGCACGGCCGGGCCGTCGTCGTCGGTGAGACGACGCGCGGCGGCGCGCATCCGACGGCCCGCCACCCGGTCACCGAACACATCCTCGTGACCGTACCGACCGCCCGGACCATCAACAGCGTCACCGGCACCAACTGGGAGGGCGTCGGAGTGGTCCCCGACGTACCCGTCCCGGCGGACCAGGCACTCGACACGGCACTCACTGCCATCTCGGGCGCATAGAGCGCGGCTGCGTCGGCGGCCGTCGCTGGGCCGCCGGCGGCAGCAGCGGGATTGAGGCCGTGGACCACGCCTGTCGCCGGACCGCCGCGCGCATGGTCTACCCGACGTCGACGGTGGCGCGCCGCCGTACGACGGGGCGCCGCTGCTGCCGGACGGTGCGCAGGCCAAAGTAGGCGACCGCACCAGAAGCCAGGTACAGCAGGGCCTGCACGTTGAGCACGAGTACGTCGCCGAGCAGGCCGTGTCAGGTCGTTGCCATTCCTCGGGTGGCCAGCTCGCTGAGCGACGCGACGCCGTTGTCGCCGAGCGCCGCCCGAGCCACGGCGGGCTTGCCCAGCTCGAACACCTCGACGAGGAGCGTCGGCGATCCGGACCGGCGGCGAATCCCGTCGATCTCCTGCCGGTCAGGGTTGAACGGCAACGCCGACCATTGGTTGGCGGTCTCCTGCCAGTCGGACGAGACGGCCGCGACCAGGCCGTCCAGCAGGGCCGCGTAATTCTCCGGGCTGATCGCCCGACCCAACCCGTACCGTTCGCGCAGAGCGAGAATCTCTGGCGTGGGCTTTTTGGAGGAGTAGCTGTCGTTGATTCCGAGCCACCAGTGGGCGAAGTAGGTGCCCTGGTAGCCCTGGGCAAGGTAGCGCGACCCGTCGTGGTGCACCTCGATGATGAAGTTGTGCACCTGCGGGAACTGGCAGTCGAGCAGCAGGACGGTAGCGGTGCCGACCGGCTTGACGAGCAACGCCTTCTTGAGCGCGTCGCCGCCGCCACTCCCGTAGGTCTCGCGCGACACGCTGGCCGGCTTTCCGCCTGCGGCGTGCAACAGCTCGCGAATCTGGAACGCCGCCATCCCGCAGTTCGCCCACCTGCGGCTCTCGTCGCGCAACGCGATCTGCGGGTCGCCGGTCTTGCCCGTACTCCCCAGCGCCGCCTTGAGCTTGACCACCTCGTCGTCGTCGACGGCCTGGTCACGACGCCGCTGACTGTTGTCGGTCTTAAGGGCGGGGTCGCTCCGTGCGTATCTGGTCGCGACGGTGATGGCTTCGGCCCACGTACCGAAGCTCTGACCCGGCTTCAGCACGCTCTCCGACCAGGTCACCAAGGCACCGATCACCTCTCCCCGAAGGTCGGTGGGCAGGAGCGGTTCGATCCTGGTCAGGATGTCGCGGCACGCCTTCGCGTCGGTGTCCATGTTGGGGATCTGACCGTTCGGTGGGTAGGCGTCCTTTTCCTCCGCGATGATCAGCATCTGAACTCTCCAACCTCCTCTGTGTACTGATCGCCCTGATGGCGAGCCGGCTTCCAGGTTGGACCCTGCGTGAGCGACTGGACGCCCAACGTCGGACTTCCGTCGGATCGCGCTTTCGCCGCTCGCCGCGCTCGATCTTCGTGGTGATCGCTGTAGCGGTATCCGTCTGGTTGCGAAGCCACCAACACGTCGGCAAGTGGGCGGCGGGCTCATCGCGGCCGACAGCAAACCCTGCCGAAGGTTATGAGACGCCCGGTCACCGCCCCTGGCGGGCGGTCTCGCCAGGGAGGGATCGCGGGTACCGGAGGGCGCTCAGCAGGGCGGTGACGCCAGCAGCCACCAGCAAGATCCTCACCACGTGGAACACCACCGCGTCGCCCGTGGAGTCCGGCGGGAAGATGTCCTTGACGAGCAGGCCGACGCCCAGTCCCAGCCCCAGGCAGGCATGCATCGCGGCCCGCAGGCGTGGAAGGGGCTGTCGGCGGCCGAAGATCCGGGGTACGGCCGTGCCCCCACGGCTCCTGACCAGCAGCACGGCGGCCATGGCCAGGTTGGCCGCTGCGCACACGACG
This sequence comes from Micromonospora saelicesensis, assembly GCF_900091575.1. GTDB lineage: Bacteria > Actinomycetota > Actinomycetes > Mycobacteriales > Micromonosporaceae > Micromonospora > Micromonospora saelicesensis. The sequence goes on along the minus strand of NZ_FMCR01000009.1, from coordinate 65,085 downwards.
GCCAAGACCACGTCCACGGGTTCCATGGGGCCGAACGCTAGCGCACCCATGCCCGCCAGTGACTGCCAGCTCCGATGCCTGCTCGCGGAAACACTGTGGCACAGCAACTCCTGCCCTAATCTATGGGTGTCGATTGCTGCCTCCAGCTCCATCGAGGAGAGGAATCCCGATCGTGAACGTCGGTAGCCGAACCCTTCCGCGACTCCTCTCCTTCCTGCTGGCCGTCGTACTCACCACCGGCCTGTCCCTGCTCGGCGCCGCGCCGGCGGCGGCCGGGCAGACCGGCATGCGAGCCGCCGACCCCAGCGTGATCCGCGTCGGCGGCACCTACATCTCCGTCCAGTCGGTCAACGGCGGGATCGCCGTGCGGCAGGCGGCCTCTCCCGACGCGCTGGCCGCCGCACCCGCGCGGCAGGTCTGGACGGACAGCCGCAACCTCGGTGAGGTCTGGGCCCCGGAGATCGTCACTGATGGCGGCCGCTACTACATCTACTTCTCGGCCGGGCGCGGCACCGCCCACCGCATGTACGCGATCCACTCGGCGTCACCGGTCAGCGGCTACACGGCCGAGCGGCAGCTCGGGCTGCCCGACGGCAAATGGGCCATCGACGGCAGCCTGTTCACCTTCAACGGGCAGCGGTGGTTCGTCTGGTCGGGTTGGGCCGGGGACACCAACGTCGAACAGAACATCTACCTCAGCCGGATGAGCGACCCGCTCACCCCGACCGGTGGCCGGTACATCATTTCCCAGCCCCGCGAGAGCTGGGAGCGCGTCGTCGGCAACCCGTTCATCAACGAGTCACCCGAGGCGATCAAGGACCCTGACGGGCAGCTCCACATCGTCTACTCCGCCAACGGCAGCTGGAGCGACCAGTACTGCCTCGCCGACCTGCGGCTGCGCGCCGGCGGCGACCCGACGTACGTGTGGGACTGGTACAAGTCGAACGGCTGCCTGTTCGGCTCGAACCGGGCCACCATGATGGCCGGCTGGGATCCCACCCTGTACGTGAACGGGCCTGGTCACCACAGCTTCGTGCTGCTCAACGGCGACATCGCCACCAGCCCACCCGCAGGGCCGAGGTTCCCGCTGATGTACCACGGGGTGCCCAAGGGCACCGCGTACTCCTGGGCGAACCGCTACTGGTACACCGGCACCTTCTGCTGGTGGGGCAACACCACCTACCGCCGCGCCAACGTGCCCGGCCCGACGTCCGACACCGGATTCAGCATCAAGTTCTTCGAGTGATATCGATGGTTATCGTCTAGCCTTGGCGTCTCTCCTGTCGCCCGAGGCCCTTTCCGGGTGCCGCCGCGGTTCCGTGTTGCCGACCAGTGGTGAGAGATCGACTCGGGTTCCGTGAAGTCGGGGCGTCTACGGAGCCGGGACACCCCGACTTCCCTAAAGGCGAGTGGATCGTGGGCGGCGCGCGTGTCAGCTGGGCGGCGGCGGACACTCCAGGACCACGATGGAGTTTCCGGCGAACAGTCCCAGGTGCGGGTGCCCGGAGAAGATCTCGACTGCCTCGTCGTGCGAGTCCGCTTCCACAATCGTGTAGGCGATCAGGGCGTCGGTGAAGTCCTCGACACCTCGCGCCGTGACCCGCTTCTTCGCGTACAAGGGAGCACCGGGGTCGACGATGGCCTTCTCGTTGGCCTGCGCCCATGACGCCCAGGCGTTCATGAACTCGGCCTGCTGCTGCTCGGTGAGTTCGGCCTTGTCGGCCTCGTCAGCGGCGCCGTTGAAGAGCGCCAGGAACCTGCCCACCCCGTGCATCTTAGTGGCCGCCTGCGCTGGCCGCCGAGTCACAATCACGACCCCGGCTGAAATACCAGGTCGTTGACACCTCAACAGAAGGGGTACTTTCCGTCACAGGCGAGACACTCTCCGCTTCCGTGCCCATCGGGCATCGTGAATGCATGAAGCTACGCATGCTCCTGATCGCGGCCTTCGCGGCCCTCATCGCCACGCTGGCAGTGCCGTCGTCCGCCACCGCAGGCCCGGCTGACCAACCGGTCGTCAGCGTCGCGGCGCAACCGGCCAACCCGGCCAACGCGATCGCCTCCGACAACCCGAACGCCGGCATCAGCGGCGTCTCGTCCCAGGCTGTCGGCCCCTGCCCCTACACCGCCACCTGCGTCTACACCGACACCTACTTCGGCGGACGCATGTTCGTGCTGTACCAGTGTCGGTGGTACTCGCTCACCAACTGGAACGGCTGGGGTTCCATCTACAACAACCAGACCTGGGGCGCCTGGGCCGACATCATGGACCAGAACCGCAACCCGATCCGCGGCTTCAGCTCTGGAGTCGCCTGGGAGGCTGTCGACTTCTCGCCGGTCTGGTACATCCGGATGTGCTGATCCGCTTGCCGCGGGCGGGAGTCGGGGTCACCCGCTCCCGCCGCTGGGCACCCGGCAAGCAACACCCTTCGACCGCGGCGGGACCTCTTCGGGTCCCGCCGCGGTTTCGCATTCCCGGCCGGCGGCGAGATCGACCCAGGCCTCTTCCAACCGAGCGCACCTTAGGAAAATTAAGATCAGACTCTTGGAAGTTGAGGATTCTTAAGATACAACTTAAGGTATGACAGGACAGGCGATGGACTGGCAGGACCTGACCAGCCTGACGCGAGGGCAGCCTTTCGTCGTCGAGCGGGTGCGCCTGGCGAGCAACGGCGTCGCGATCGAGGGCGAGTTTGAGCCACCGCAACTGGCTCAGCTCAACGTCGATGATCAGGTGTTCGTCACGGCGTTCGTGCGCTGCCACGGTTCGATCAAGGAGATGGAACGCATCTTCGGGGTGAGCTACCCGACGATCAAGTCACGACTCAACCGGATCACGCAGATGCTCGACTTCGTCGAGACCGACCCGGCGCCTTCGCGAGCCGACGTCATCGACCGGCTGCGCCGCGGTGAGATCACCGCACAGCAGGCGTTGGCCGAGCTGGGCGGCCCGACGTGATGCCGCAGTTGGTGACCGTCAAGGTCAACCGCCCGGACCGCCGACCCGTCCGCGTCTGGGTTCCGGTGCTCCCCGTGGCGCTCGTGCTCTTCCCGGTCGTGGTCCTGGTCGTGCTGGCGGCGATCGTGGCCTGCGTCGTGTTCCGCATTGGTGTGGTGCGGGCACTCGGCGCCGCTTGGCGTGTCATCTCCGCGCTGCCCGGCGCCCGCTTCGACATCGAGCAGGGCCGCACGGCCGTGCTCGTGGCTATCCGATAGGAGAGGTTCGAATGACCGAACAACGCAAGGACATCCTCGACATGCTGGTCGCCGGCAAAATCACCGCAGAGGAGGCGGAGCAGCTCATCGCCGCACTCGAACGGGATCAGGCACCGGCGACGGGGAGTCTCGACGCCCGACCGAAGGGCAAGGTGAAGTACCTGCGGGTGGTGGTGGACGCCACCGACAACGGCGAGCCGTCGCGGGTCAACGTGCGGGTGCCACTGCAACTGCTGCGCGCTGGCGTACGGCTGGCGGCGCTGGTCCCTCCGCAGGCCCTGGTCAAGGCCAATGCCTCACTCAGCGACTCGGGTGTGCCGATCGACCTGACGCAGCTCAAGCCCGAGCAGCTGGAGGCGCTCGTGGAGCACCTCGACGAGGTGACCGTGGAGGTGGATTCACCCGATGCCACAGTGCGGGTCTTCTGCGAGTAGGCGCCGTCCGATGGGACGGCCCCTCGAGAGGGTGCGGGAACACCCTCCCGAGGCTGCGCCCGCCGCAGCAGAGCACAGGTGAACTGCCAACCTGAAGTTTAGCCACTCACCAGCGAAACAGCGGAGGGACCACCCGGACGGGTGGTCCCTCCGCGCCGTCCCGCACACGTCAGCTGGGACAGCCGACGACAGGGCAGCGCACGTCGCGGCCACCCGGGGTTGTTCGCTCGTTCAGCCCTTGGCCTGGCTGCGGCGGACCCGCCGACGGGGCTTGTCGTCGCCGCCGGCAAGCCGGGTGAAGGTGAGCATGTTCGCCAGCGCCACGGCGATGATCGCGACGCCGAGCTGGATCGCGAGCACGACCCAGTCCCAGCGCAGCACCCACACCTTCACGCCGGCTCCGTCGTCGATATCGAGCGCCCGGGCGACCACGGTGCCCAGCACCGCCGAGCCGACGCCGATGACGAACGTGGCGAAGACACCGATCCGCTGCCGCCCCGGCAGGATGAGTCGGCCGAGCAGGCCGACGAGGGCACCGATGAGCACCGCGCCGAGATAACCAGTTACCAGCATTGCCGAATCTCCCTCCAGCACTGCCGAGGTACATGCCCGAACTTCACGTTCCCGGAAACACCGCCCCGGCCACCGGTGGTGTGGAGGGTTGCGTCGTTCACTGTGAACGGTGCTGGTCGTGGACGACCGCGTGACCCTTCACCGGGTGAGGCCGACGAGCGTCGCCAGTCGCGCCACACCGGCCGGCGCCGGCTGCGCGCGGGCAACGTCGGCGATCACGGTACGCACCAACGCCCGCCCACCGACCACCCCCGCGCGGGCGCACCTGGGCGCCCCTCACCAAACCGGGCGGACCCCTAGCGGCAGCCCGGGAGACCCCGGGCAGGGTCGAGATTCGAACTGGTTCGAATGTCTCGGCCGCGCCGCTACCCCGGGGGTTGACTGACCTCGTCCACACCGGTGCCACCAGCACAATCACTCAGCTCCGGCAGAAGGATCCCCAAGCTAAGGAGACTCATGAAGCGACAAATCCTGGCGTTCTTCGGTGCGTTGGCGCTGGCGGCCGGCGGGCTCCTGGCCGTGGCCAGCCCGGCCCAGGCGGCGACGTCGCGCAACGGCGTGTGCGAGAGCGGCGAACTGTGCATGTGGCAGCACCCCGACCTACGCGGCGGTCGCTACGACACCCTTTCGACCACTGCGGACTTCAAGCAATGGTCGTTCGTGGCTGCCTGCACCTCGGACTGCTTGCTGCATGACAACGTCAGCTCGCTGCGCAACTACGACACGCAGAATGCCGTCCGCCTCTTCGAGCACGAGAACTACCGGGGCCTCTACTTCTGGCGGCAGAAGGCCAACAGCGGCCAGTCGGACGAGGCCCTGAACCTCACGCTGGACCGGGACCAGAACGGGAACCACTGGGACGACCGATTCAGCTCGTTCTGCTTTGTCTGGGCCGGCCAGCCACAGACCCGCTGCCGCCCCTAGGACCGCATCGAGGGGCTCGCGTCGGCCGCGAAACAGCGGGCAACGCGGGCCCCTCCAGCCTGAGCGAGGTCTTCATGCCCATGATCCGTAGGCAATTCGCCGCCCTGGCCCTGGCCTGTCTGACCGTCGGTGCCGGGGCCGCCTGTGACCCGAGCGGTCCCGCGCAGCGGCCCGCAGGGCCAACACCGGTGGCGGCCATGAGCCTCCCGTTGGACCGACTGTTTCCGTCCGGGGACGAGGATCTGCTTCTCCAGCGGGCCGAGGCGAAACTTGTCGTGGCCTGCATGCGCCGACTCGGCATCTCCTACCGGCCGCCGGAACCGCACCACACCGACCCGGCTGCCACACGCGACGGGTTGTACGGGCTGGTGAAGCACGACAAGGCGCAGCACCTCGGATACCACGCCGCACCCGGCGGTGACGCGGCTGAGGACAAGCCTCCACCGCCTCCGGAAAAGACGGCGCTGGCGCTGACCGGCACCCGGTTCGGCACCGACGGACCGGAGCCGGCCGGCGGCCGGATCCCTGAGGGCGGCTGCCTCGGCGAGGCGAACCGGCGCCTGACCGAGGGCGGGCCCCCGGTCGGCGAGACGCTCCTCTACGACCTGGCCCTGCGGGCCGGCCAACAAGCGGAGCAGGACCCGCGGGTTCAGGCCGGCTTCCGGGCCTGGTCCACCTGCGTGGCCGGTAAGGGGTTCACCTACGCCGACCCGTGGCAGGCCAACGACGACCCACGGTGGAGCACCGACCATCCCAGCGACGTGGAGCGCCGGACCGCGGTGGCCGACGTCGCGTGCAAGGACAGCACGGACCTCGTGACGATCTGGCAAGCGGCGATGGTCGAGCACCAGCAGCGCATGATCGCGAGCCGCTCCGCCGACATCCAACGCTACGAGCAGGCCAAGAGCGCCCGGCTCGCCAATGGCCGACGCGTGCTGGCGACGAGGTGAGGCCAGCCGCGACCGGCGGGAAGGTCGGTCAGCGGGTCAGGCCGACCAGCGTGGCCAGTCGCGCCACACCGGCCGGCGCCGGCTGCGCGCGGGCGACATCGGCGATCACGGTACGCGCCAACGGCCGGCACCGGACCTCAGCCGGCGCGACGCTGTCCGCGTCGACGAGCGCGCGGGCAGCGCCGCGCACGTCACCCACCTGGAGGTACGCCCGCGCGACGTCCACCAGATACGCGCCCCGATACTCGGCCGGCAACCGCCGCCACGCCTCCCGCCGCACCAAGGTCGAGTGCCTTTGCAACGCCTCGCCGGCGTCATCCCTTTGCGCCACCACCACCCGCGCCAGCTCCACGGCGATCGGCCCGAAGCTGGTGTGGTGCGTGTCGTCGTACCCCCTCAGCCCGGCGGCGATCCCCGCGGCCCGGTCGATCAGCTCGTCGGCGCGGCGGCTCTCGCCGCAGCCGGCGGCAGCGAGGGCGGTCTGGAGCAGCAGCGTCCCACCCACGGCCCACTCCCCCGCCGACCGCTGCGGCTCGCCCCTGCCTCCGCCCCGGTGATCATGAGGTTGACGGTCGCTTTGATCTTCATGAGGCCCGTCAACCTCATGATCACGGGGGTGCGCTGGGGTGGGGGTGATGCGGTTCGCGGCGGTTAGGGCCGCCGTTAGGGCTAGGCGGTCGCGGTTTGACGCGCGGAGCGCCTGGGCTACCGAGATGGTCGCCGTTGCGGCCAGGATCGGGTCATCGCCGGCGGCGGACATCGCCCGGTCGGCGGCCAGCCAGCCGAGGTCGGCCTCGCCGAGCTTCACCAGCAGCGACGAGGTGATCCAGTACGCCTGCACCAGCAGCTCCGCCGACCGCACGCCCTGGACGGCGTCGAGCAGACTCGGCAGGACGCGCACCAACTGGCCGTAGTGCGCGTGCTGGTAGCTCAGCCAGGCGTACCCGACCTGCCTTCTTACTTCTTTTGTCGTCTGCTCTTGGGCTTGCGGGGTGTCGTAGCGGGCGAGCGCGGCCCGAATGTCCTCCACCCCGTCCGGCGTGCCCGCCGGGGTGCTCCGTGGCTGGCCGAGCAGCACCTCCGGGTCGACCCGCAGGACGTCGGCCAGTTCCTGGATCACCGAGTACCGGTCCAGGGCGCGCACGCCCCGCTCCACCTTGTCCACCCAGCTCTTCGACCTGCGCAACCGGTCGGCAAGCATCTGCTGCGTCATCGACCGCCGCACCCGCCAGCGGGCCACCCGGCGACCAATCGGGAGGTCATCGCTGGTCACGCCGCCACCGCCGGTCCGGGACCGCGCGGGTCGTGTCGTCCACGGGTACGCGCTCCGCCTCGGCCTGGGCGAGGAGGCGCTGTTTGGCGGCCTCCCGCTCGGCCGCCTCAGACTGCTCACCCTTGTTCGCCGACTGGTCGCCCTGCATCGACACCTCCGCTGGCCGGGGTGTGACGTTTGCCGTCACTCAGAACCCCGTCCGATCAGCGAAGCGGGCTGCCGATCGACGGACCAGATGGCAAGTAGTGCGCTCGGTTGCGCTGCTCAAGACGTGGGTTGCGCAGGGTTGCGCCGGTCCCCATAGGACCTCGGCAACTAATAGGGTCGTCACTGTTGGTAGTTGACTGATGCCTGGAGGCGGAACCATGGCGCGACCGGTGACGAACGCAGCGTTCGAGGGGCTGCTACTTGCCGCCGGCTACGGTAACGCTCACGCCGCCTTTGCTCGGCAGCTCAACCACGCCGGCCGCAATGAGGGCGCCTGGCGCTACGACGCTGCCAGCGTCTACTGGTGGTTGCGCGGTCGTCGGCCTGGCGAGCACGCCCAGGCCGCGATGGCTGAGACCCTAGCCCGCAAGCTCGGTCGCTCGGTCGGCGTGACCGAGCTGGGCTTTGGCGCGGCCGAGAGCATCGGCATGTGCGTCTACCCTGCGACCGTCGATGGGGCGATCGATACCGCCGAGCTGATCTGGACGAAATTGGCCAAGCGCCTCAGCCAACAGGACAGCGGGGTGTTCGATAGCGGCAAAGCGCTAGAGGCGGCGCTTGGCTGGCGGTATGACCTGCCCGACAAGGCGGTCAGCCGGAACGGCCGGCAACAGGTCACCTCCACCGATGTTCAATCGCTGTACGCGCTGGCGGACCACTTCACCGATCTTGACCGACGTCATGGCAGCGGCTCTCCGCGCACCCGCGCTGTCATGGCCGACTTCCTGGTGCGTCAGGTCACGCCGATGATGCACGGCACCTACACCGATGCCGTGGGGCGCGACCTCATGCGCGCAGCGGCAACACTCTCCGGCCAACTCGCTTTCATGTCGTACGACGCGGGCGAACATGCCATGGCGCAACATCATGTGACGCTCGGCTTGCGGCTCGCCAAGGCCGGTGACGACCGCCTCTACGGCGCTCACTTGCTGGCCAACCTCGCCACCCAGGCTGTGTTCTTGGGGCACGCCCGACAGGCGGCCCGGCTTGTCGAAGCAGCCATCGATGGTGCCGGCCGCGCACCCGCCGCAGTCCTCGCTCGGCTGCACGCCACCGCAGCTACCGCTTACGGACAGTCCGGCGAGCGACGTGCCTGCCAGCTCGCCCTCACTAGGGCTGAGCGTGCTGTCGACCGGACGGGCACAGATCCGGGGCCGCGCTGGGTCGGCTACTTCAGCCCTGCCCACCTGGCCGGGGCCGCGCTGAGGTGCCTGGGCGACCTGCACCTGTACACACAGGCCCTCCGACACGCTCCCGAAGCGCTCACACTCCACAGCCAAAACACTCGGACGCGTGCCCTGCACACCGCCCTCGTCGCCACGACGCACGCCCGCGCTGGAGACACCGACGCCGCCTGCGACTGGGCCTCAAAGCTCAGGCAGCATGTTGCGGGCATCCAGTCGGCGCGTGTCCGACAGCGCGTCCACGAACTCGCTACCACGCTCAGCCCGCAGCAGGCATCACCCCAGGTCAACGAGGTCCTGCATACCCTCGCGGCCATGCCGGCAGCCATCTAGAGCAAGAGCGCAGCTAGACACATCCGCTAGCGTCACCGAGGTGACCTGGACGGAGCCCGCCACGTGGTACGCGAACCTGGCTTCCTTCTACGCCGCCGCCGCAGCCTTCATCACCGACCCGGCGGGCAATGTGCTGCTCGTCAAGCCCACATACCGCGACCACTGGGCCTTTCCTGGCGGCTACGTGGACGAGGACGAATACCCACACGATGCCTGCGCCCGGGAGATCCAAGAGGAGCTGGGGGTCGCCCTGGCGGTGGGCGATCTTCTCGTAGTCGACTGGGCACCGCCCGCCGGGCAGCGGCCTCGATCCATCATCAGCTTTACGTTCGACTGCGGGTCCATTGCCGGCCTTGACGGCCTTAGTCTGCCGGAACAGGAGTTGGAGAACATCGCCTTCTTCTCGCGCCAAGAGGCCGAGCAGCGTCTTCCCGCCAACGTCGCCACACGAGTTCCGGCGGCAATATATGCCCGTGACCGATGCGCTGCGGTTTACCTCGCCGGAGGCGCGGCCGCACGGGCGGACTCGTCAGTCGCCCGCCAGCTCAAAGCTGCGCCTTAGCTCCGATCTATTTCTACGATTTGGCGTTGATGTTCTTCGAGGTTTCCTGTGATCCGCTATTAGCACCCGTGACAGCATCCTCCCGAGCTCAGTGTCCCATCGCACTTGTAGCTGGGGGCAAATTTCGGTCATCTTTGATCGACGTCACCAGGAGTTCAATACTTAAATCATTTAAGCGTTGAGCGCAGCGATGCAAAGTCACCTGGGAAAACGTAAATAGGCTGGCGACCGTTGCGTCACGGCCAGCGAAGGCTAAGACCACTCGCGCTGGTCGAAATTCTGAAGGAATTGACCGTTTGTCCGCGCTCTGCCTTTGGACCTGTTCGGAGAATCGTTCTAATGCGTCCACCTGGTGACATAAGGCCTCGGCCGACACCTGCGCTTGCGCGAATAGGTGACTTGCTGAAACGGAGTCGTCTAGGCGTTTTACATGAATTAGTTCAAGCGACGGCCCTAGCAGGTCGCACGATTCGATGCCGCTCGGATGCTGCTCTGTGTAAAGAAGCTTGCGGTCAAGGCAGGTGAAACGGCTGTCAGAGCCTGCAACGTGGATGTTGTAGTCACCCTCGGGCGCTGGTCCTAGATACACCTCTCCGGAACTCTTGCGCTTCTTCCACTTTTGAGGCCAGCTCGGCAGCTCAACATCCCAGGCATTTTCCAGGATTCTCCCCACCCGATCCTGAAGAAGGGATATGTATGCTCCGCCAACGTTATACCACTGGCCCCGGCTGTAAACGTACCGTTGACTGTTGTGATCCGTCTCAAACGTAAGCCATTTGTTCGCCGCGATGGCTCTGCTGATTACGTCGCCATCGTTGTTCAATGCCTGGATCTTGCCTCGCTTTAGGCAAGCGAATTGCTGATCGGGAGGGAAAGTTTTGAGGGGTTCAAGCACGTCTTCTAACTCTAGATCTTCCGTCGTCTCGTTGAATCCTTGCCCGAACCCGGAAAACTTGAACTTTGTCCCTTCCCCGCGATCGTCTTCCCACTCTGCGGGCCACGACATAGCCAGGCGGCCACCGTCCTGGTTCGCCAGGTTTGCGGACAGTTTCTGTTCTAGGGCCGCTACGGCAGGGTGGTCATTTTTGAGCGGCCGCGTTCCCTCAAGATGCTCAAGGCCCGGCACCACGGGCTGACTCTGCACTACGTTATGGATTACAGATATATCACTTAGCAACTGGTCGGGTGACTTGCCTAGAGGTACGTTAAGAGCGTCAGCGCCTCTCACAGTAATATAGTTCTTCTTGTCGGGGCGCTCGCATGTAAGTCCATCGCTCGGCACTGCCACGACCATGCGGTGCAGAACTTCGCCAATTTCTTCAATGCGGAAGGCGCTAAGTGCCGCACCGCCTAAGATTGACGTCTTAGCTGTCCGAGGAAGTGCGTCGATCGCATTGGTTGTTACCGACCGAACACGGCGCGGGTCAGCTTTTCTAATGGCGAAACGTATGCCGAAGCCGGCGTCCATATATTTGGGATCCAGGATCAGGAAACCCATTCCCCACGTGAGTGCATATATGAATTCGTGGTAAGGAACTAGAAGAGTGCCGGCTGATGTGGTGTTTCCAATCTCAGGCGAAACTCCGGTGAGAGATGCAGCGTGCTCTACCCAGGATGCTCGATCCTTTGAGATGGCGCCATATACAAGGAGGCTGCTGACCTCAATAAGCTGGACCTCCGCAGGGTTGAAACCTCGATCGAGGTACTTCTCCTGTACATAGTCACTCAGGGAAAGCCCCTCTTCGCGCCTCAGGCGATACAGGGTGGTCTGGTTCGAGGGTGCGGGCGTTCTCGGCATCTGAACCACCTCCGGGACAGGGAGATTCGATATCGTCCCTCAGTCAAGGATGAACCCGAGCGCTCTCAGCCTGCCAGATATCCGACAGGTGGAGTTTGTCGCGGCATGGTAATGAGACGGTGGCACAGCCTGCCGGACAGCTTAAGGTGACCAAACGGATCCTCCCAAGCGGGGCGGGCAGCGACCATCGACCCGGGGAACACACGTTCTAAGAACAGCTACCACCTAACCCTGAGGATCTGCCCACCACAGAACGCTCGGCAATCAACCGCGACACCCATATACCTCAACAAGGACCAGTTGGTTGCCGCTGCAAGATCGTCATAGCCGTCAAATATTAGACAATCGGTCGGCGGCCGTGTCGTGAGATCCTGACTCACAATATCTTGATTACGGTAGTTGCCGTTGCGCAGACTCCACGTTCCGTTGCGACGGTCGCTAGCTCATATTGGACGAATCGAGAGATCTTTGAATTTTTTCTCCCAAATTGTCCCAGGCTTGCGAGACGCACGAACGCCTTTGGCGGTTGGCCTCCTCTGGCTGACAGTCTTCTGGATCGCCTACTTTCTTCTGCCAGCCCGAACCCTCGACATCACCCTGATCGAGCCCATGGTTGCACCCCTCGGGAAGCTTCCAGTTGAATTATTAGTATCCATGGCAATCTTTTTCGCCTACGTACTCGGCGTTTTCCTTGAGATGATAAGCAGATTTTTCCGTTTGATAACGATAGCCGGAGTCCTGGGCATATTTGCCGTAACATCCCTTGCGCAATTGTTTTCCCAGAGCAGTCTGATCACCCTAGCCCAAATCGGTGGGTTCTTATTCGCTGCACTAACATTAGTCAACGCGGCCCGGCTCTTTACACGAATGAAGGCAGACGGGCTTGCAGCAGTGATAGCCTTCTCAATCGAAGAGACTGCTTCCCAAATTGCGGGTGCAATTCGTGCATACTGGGGGAGAGTGCGTCGTGGGTTTCAGCCCGACTACAGCACTCTCCGCGAAATTCTTGAACAGGAGGTAATCGGCAAGTTCGGCAAGAACAAGGACTTACTGCCTGACACTGTGCAGCAGATGGATGTAAACTCGGTCAGTGTTGCGGCGGAGGCCATGGGCATATCAGTAGCCAGGATTCACGAGATCGCCGACGATGCCACCAAGAAATTGATCAGCTCGACGGAATCGCAGGTCCTCTTTCGGTATTATATTCGCAAAAATCAGCACCTGGAGGCCCTGGTGCGTCAGGTTATCGATGAGGACTTGCACAAAAGTACTGGTGCCCAGTGGGCGTTCGCGCAAGCAGTGTATGACCTTGAACCAATGCGCAAAAGGTTGCGACAACGACTCAATCAAGCAGATGTCGATCTTCGCAAGGACTATCCGGAAATTTTTCAAGAATGTGATCGCATCAGGGCCGAGGGCGAATTTCGTAGAGGTATTTCGGTTCCGCTCATGATCTTGCTCACCGCCCTTGCGGTCCTCGCGTTACGCCTCATCGGTATTCCCGTGAGCTTCGACGCGCTTGTAATACCCATCGCTGGCGCGATGGTAGTGGGTGGATCGGTCCATCTAGCAGGCAGCCACAAAATCAAAGAGTCCGATGCAATCCTCTACTCTTGCATCAAGAGAGGACTCGTCAAGCTCGGCGAGGAGGCAATTTTTGGGGACGACTTGATGAAACCCACTGAGCCGCCAGCACTCTCTCCGACGTCTTTAGCGGTCCAGGCAGCAAGAGAGTTCAGAACTGTCGTTACTGTGCGTTTTTTCGAAAAACTATCGAGTATCGTCGCGGGACGCGAACGGAGAACGAATACAGCTAAGGCGAAGAGCAAAGGGACTGACGGAACGCTCTCTGCTTGAAGACACGCGACGGCGCGACTACCGAACGATCTGCTGAGGCGGCTCTAGGCGTGTGAGCACGTCAGGATTAACCACCAAGGTTGCTTTAGAACAGCTGGGAATTCGTTATAGCGTGCGCGTCCAACTCCACCTTAAGAAGGACCCTAAGAGCGCCGCTGGGGCGCGGATCTGGATTTGAATTTAGCGAGCAGCGACACTCACAGCGCCACGATCGCCGCAGTCTCGGCCGGCAACTGGATCCGGTCCCGCATAACGGTGACTCCCTCCCCCGTAGCCAGCAGCACCCGCCGCGCCACCCCAGGCAGCGAAACCCCCTGCCCCCGCCCAGCCAGGTTCGCCACCACAAGCGTGTCCCCCCGCCGCATCACCAGGAACTGGTCCCCATGCTGCACAGAAACAGCGTTCAACCGAGGATCCGAGAGATCCGGCAGAGACCGCCGCAGCCCAATCAACCGCTGGTAAAAAGCCAACATCTCCCGATGCTCAGGCTTGTCCAGCTCCGCCCAGTCCAACCGCGACCGTACGAACGTCTGCGGGTCCTGCGGGTCGGGCACGTCCCCCTCTGGCCACCCGTGCGCCGCGAACTCCCGCCGCCGCCCGGTCCGCACCGCGGAGGCCAGCTCCGGCTCTGGGTGCGAGGTGAAGAACTGCCAGGGCGTGGAAGCCGCCCACTCCTCCCCCATGAACAACATGGGAGTGAACGGCGCCGTCAACAGCAGCACAGCCCCAACGCGGAGCAGCGAAGGCGAGAGAGAAGCCGAGATCCGATCCCCGGTAGCTCGGTTCCCGATCTGGTCATGGTTCTGCAGGTAGGCCACGAACCGATGCCCCGGCACCCGAGGATCAACCGGCCGCCCATGGTGCCGGTTTCGGAAGCTCGACCAGGTCCCAGCGTGGAAGAACCCGCCGGTCAGCACGTCCGACAGCGTTTCCAGGGACCCGAAGTCCCCGTAGTACCCCTGCCGCTCCCCCGTCAGCAACGTGTGCAGGGCATGGTGGGCGTCGTCGTTCCACTGCGCGTGCAGCCCAAACCCACCCGCCTCGCGCGGCGTGATGAGCCGCGGGTCGTTGAGGTCCGATTCGGCGATCAGCGACAACGGCCGCCCCAGGTGCGTCGACAGCGATTCGACGGAAACAGCCAGCTCTTCCAAGATGGGCACCGCCCGCGAGTCCGGCAGCGCGTGCACGGCGTCCAACCGCAGCCCGTCGACGTGGTAGTCGCGCAGCCACATGAGCACGCTGTCGATGATGTAGCGGCGTACCTCGTCGGAGTGCGGGCCGTCCAGGTTGATCGAGCGGCCCCAACTGTTGCTCTGCTCGGCGAGGTAGGGCCCGAACCGCGGCGCGTAGGCCCCGGAGGGCCCGAAATGGTTGTAGACAACGTCGAGGATCACCCCCAGACCGCGAGCGTGGGCGGCGTCGACGAACCGTTTCAGGCCGTCTGGGCCGCCGTAGGGCTCGTGTGGGGCGTACCAGCAGACGCCGTCGTACCCCCAGTTGTGTTCGCCGTTGAAGGCGTTGACCGGGAGCAGTTCGATCAGGTCGACGCCCAGCGATACCAGGTGGTCGAGGCGGTCGATGGCCGCGTCGAAGGTGCCTTCCGGGGTGAAGGTGCCGATGTGCAGCTCGTAGAGGATGCTGCCGGGCAGTTGCCGGCCGGTCCACGCGCTGTCGGACCACGCGAATTCGGCGTGGTCGTAGCGGCGGCTCGGCCCGTGCACTCCCGCAGGCTGCCACGGTGACCGGGGGTCGGGCAGCGGGGTTTCGTCGTCGTTCAGCAGAAAGGAGTAGTCGAGGCCGGCGTCGGGCACCTCGACCCGCCACCAGCCGTCGGCGGCGGCGCGCATCTCGTGGTCGGTGTCGCCGGCCAGGCGCAGCCGCACCCGGGTGGCGTCCGGTGCCCAGACGGAGAATTCGGTCATGAAACGGCCTCCTCGGCAGCGGTGAGAGGAGCCAGCAGAGCCACGGGATAGTCGGCCAGAAGGTCGTCCAGAGGGGTCTCCCCGCCACTGTAGACCCGGCCGGTGAACAGGTCCTTCCTCTCGTGAACGGGAAGTGACAGAGCTGTGTCACACCACCCGCCGGCGCGTGCCAGACCCAGCGGCAGCCGGGTCGCCACGGCGATCACGCCACCCCGGTCGAAGGCCACCACGTGCCGGCCCACCCGCCCGTGCGCCGGCACTGGTCGGTAGGTGGTGAACAGCTCCGGGTGCGCCCGCCGCAACCGCAGGGTCCGCGACACGACGAGCAGCTTCGCCGCTCCGTCGGTGTCGATCGGGGGACGCCAGCCGCCGTCGATGCGTGCCAGCAGCTCTCGGCGTACGTCGAAGTCGACCGGGCGGCGGTTGTCCGGGTCGACGAGGGAGTTGTCCCACAGCTCGGTGCCCTGGTAGGTGTCCGGCACCCCGGGCATGGTGAGTTGGATCAGCTTCTGCCCGAGCGAGTTGCACCAACCGGCCGGGGTGATCGCGGCGGCGAGTTCGGTCAGCTCGTCGTGCAGGCTCGGGTCGTCGTACATCTGGTCGACGAGGGTGTGCACTGCCTGCTCGAAGGCCGGGTCGGGGTCCGCCCAACTGGTCGAGGCCCCGGCCTCCCGGGCGGCCTTCTCGACGTACGCGTGCAGCCGTTCCCGCTCGATCGGCCACGCGCCGACGGCGGTCTGCCAGAGCAGGTGGGCGAAGGCCGGGTCGGGCAGCGGCGCGTACTCCATCCAGGCCTTTACCTGCTCGGCCCAGCGGCCCGGGATCTCGCTGAGCACGGCGAGGCGGGCGCGAACATCCTCGCTGCGTTTGGTGTCGTGGGTGGAGACGGTGGTCATGCTGGCCGGCCAGCGGACCTGTTGGGCGGTGGCGAAGCGGTGAAACTCCGCGGGCGGCACCCCGAAGCGGGTGGGGCTGTCGCCGACCTCGTTGAGCGCCACGAACCGGGTCCACCGGTAGAACGCGGTGTCCTCCACGCCCTTGGCCATCACCGCGCCGGTGAGCTGTGGGAACCGCATGCCCAGCTCGTCGTTGGGGTTGCGCAGCCGGCGGGTGATGGCGTCCAGGGCGGCGGCCAGGTCGGGCCGGCGGCGGCCGGCCTCGGAGCGGGCGGCGGCGAGGTGCCGGGCGCCGTACGGCGGGTAGCCCCGGTAGACGTCGAACGCGGCGGCAATCTCGGCGAGCGCCGCGCGGGCCTGCTCGGTGGGCACCTCGGGGGCGAGGGCGGCCAGCCGGGTCAGCTCGGCGGCGAGCAGCTGGGTGGCGGCGGCCAGTTTGGTGGTGTGGGTCAGGTCCTCCCAGGAGGTGTGCTGCCCGGTGAGGCGGTTGTCCAGTGCGGTGAAGTCACCCTCGGCGTCGATGTCGATGAAGAGCCCACCGACCATGGCAAGGGCGTCGTAGCCAGTGGTGCCGTCCACCGGCCAGTCCGGCAGCTCCTCGCCGTACTCCAGGATCTTCTCCACCACGAGCCAGGCGTCCGGTGCGGCCTCCCGCAACCGGGCCAGGTAGCCGACCGGGTCGCGCAGGCCGTCCGGGTGGTCGACGCGGATGCCGTCGACCTCCCCGGCGGCCGCCCAGCGCAGGATCAGCTCGTGGGTGGCGGCGAAGACCGCCGGGTCCTCCACGCGCAGACCCGCCAGGCCCGCGATGGCGAAGAATCGGCGGTACGTCAGCTCGGCGTCACCGCGCCGCCACGAGACCAGCTCGTAGTGCTGCCGGTCGTGCACCTCCCGGGCGCTGCCGTCGCCGGTGCCGTCGGCGATCGGGAAGCGGTGCTCGTGGTAGCGCAGCTCGCCGTCGACCACCTTGAGGTCGTCCAGGGCGGCCGGGTCGTCGCCCAGCACCGGCAGCAGCAGCCGGCCCCGGTCCCAGTCGATGTCGAACCAGTCGGCGTACGCCGAGTCGCGCCCTCGGCGCAGCACGTCCCACCAGGCCGGGTTGGCGGCCGGGACGGCGACCCCGGCGTGGTTGGGCACGATGTCGACGACCAGGCCGAGCTGCTTGTCGCGCAGGGCGGCCAGCAGCCGCTGCCGGGCGGCCTCCCCGCCCAGCTCCGGGTTGACGGCCCGGTGGTCGACCACGTCGTAGCCGTGCTGGGAGCCGGGGGTGGCGGTCAGCAGCGGGGCGCTGTAGAGGTGGCTGACGCCGAGGTCGTCCAGGTAGTCGACGATCGCGGCGGTGGCGTCCAGGTCGAAGCCGGGGCGGACCTGGACCCGGTAGGTGGCAGTGGGAGGGGTGGCCGGCATGTCAGATCGTCCTCTCCAGCACGACGAGGGAACGGTCCGGCACCCGGATGGTGCCGCCCGCGCTGATCACCGTGGCGTCGTCCGGCTCGGGTTCGGCGGTGCTGATCACCCGTTCCCACTTCTGGCCGTACTCGCTGCCGGGCATGACGAAGTCCAGCGGCGCGTCGTGGGCGTTGAAGCAGAGCAGGAACGACGCGTCGTGGTGCTTCTGGCCGTACTGGCCGCGCTCGCGGATGCCCTCGCCGTTGACGAAGAGCGCCACCGAGCGGCCGAAGTCGTTGCCCCAGTCCTCCCCGGTCATCTCCCGCCCGTCCGGCGTGTACCAGGCCAGGTCGGGCAGCGGCTCGTCGATGCCGCGCCCGTTCACCGGCAGCCCGGTGAAGAACCGGCGGCGGCGGAACACCTGGTGTCGTTTGCGGAACGCGGTGAGCGTGCGGACGAAGTCCAGCAACTGCTCGTCGGCGTTGTCCCAGTCGACCCAGGCCAGCTCGCTGTCCTGGCAGTAGACGTTGTTGTTGCCGCGCTGGGTGCGGCCCAGCTCGTCACCGTGGCCGATCATCGGCACGCCCTGCGACAGCATCAGGGTGGCCAGGAAGTTGCGCCGCTGCTTGGCCCGCAGCGCGAGGACCGCCTCGTCGTCGGTGTCGCCCTCGACGCCGCAGTTCCAGGACCGGTTGTGGCTCTCGCCGTCGCGATTTTCCTCGCCGTTGGCCTCGTTGTGCTTGTCGTTGTAGGACACCAGGTCGTTGAGGGTGAACCCGTCGTGCACGGTGACGAAGTTGATGCTGTGGAACGGTCGGCGGCCGTCGTCCTGGTAGAGGTCGGCGGAGCCGGAGATCCGGGACGCGAACTCGGCGAGGGTGGCCGGCTCGCCGCGCCAGAAGTCGCGCACCGTGTCGCGGTACTTGCCGTTCCACTCCGTCCACAGCGGCGGGAAGTTGCCGACCTGGTAGCCGCCGGGGCCGACGTCCCACGGTTCGGCGATCAGCTTCACCTGGCTGACCACCGGGTCCTGCTGCACCACCTCGAAGAAGGTGGAGAGCCGGTCCACCTCGTAGAACTCGCGGGCCAGGGTGGCGGCCAGGTCGAACCGGAAGCCATCGACGTGCATCTCGGTCACCCAGTAGCGCAGCGAATCCATGATCAGTTGCAGCGAGTGCGGGCTGCGCACGTTGAGGCTGTTGCCGGTGCCGGTGTAGTCGACGAAGTAGCGGCGGTCCTCCTCGCTGAGCCGGTAGTAGCTCGGGGCGTCCACGCCCTTGAAGCTCAGCGTCGGCCCGAGGTGGTTGCCCTCGGCGGTGTGGTTGTAGACCACGTCGAGGATGACCTCGATGCCGGCGGCGTGCAGGGCCTTCACCATGCCCCGGAACTCCTGCACCTGCTGGCCGAGCCGGCCCAGCGCCGAGTAGCCGTGGTGCGGGGCGAAGAAGCCGATGGTGTTGTAACCCCAGTAGTTGCGCAGCCCCAGGTCGGCGAGGCGGTTGTCGTGGATGAACTGGTGCACCGGCATCAGCTCGATCGCGGTCACCCCGAGCCGGGTCAGGTAGTCGATCATCGGCGGGGAGGCGATGCCCGCGTACGTGCCGCGCAGCTCCTCCGGGATGTCCGGGTGGCGCATGGTCAGCCCGCGCACGTGCGCCTCGTAGATCACCGAGTGGTGGTAAGGGGTGCGCGGCGGCTTGTCGTTGCCCCAGTCGAAGTACGGGTTGACCACCACCGACTTCGGCATGAACGGCGCCGAGTCGGCCTCCGACATCCGCTCCGGCTCGTCCAGGTCGTAGTCGTAGACCGCCGGGTCCCACTCCACGTCACCGTCGATGGCCTTGGCGTACGGGTCGAGCAGCAGCTTGTGCGGGTTGCAGCGCAGCCCGTTCGCCGGGTCGTACGGGCCGTACACCCGGTAGCCGTAGCGCTGGCCCGGCTCGATGCCCGGCAGGTACGCGTGCCACACGTAGGCGTCCACCTCGCGCAGCTCGACGCGGCGCTCCGCGCCGGTGTCCCACTCGTCGAAGAGGCACAGCTCGATCCGCTCGGCCACCTCGGAGAAGATGGCGAAGTTGGTGCCCATCCCGTCGTAGGTGGCGCCCAGGGGGTACCGCTCGCCCGGCCAGACCTGCATGTCGCTCCTTAGACCATGGTTATGTGCGCACCGGCCGAGATCGCCCGCGCGCACGCAGGTAGTGCCCCCGGCCCGGACGCGCCAATCCATCCTTTCAGGCGATGGGCGAAAACCGCCCGTCTGATGCGCGCTACACCACTCGGGTGTCCTCCGTCACGATGACCCTTTTCGAGGTGCGTTCTTGGTCCCGATGGACTTTCCTTGACCGGGGGCAAGCGTCCGCGCGTGCCCACCAGGCCCTCGGCCACTCCTTACACCTCTCGCTCCGCCGCCACTGACGCCGGCGCGCACCACCATGCATGGACGGAGATTGATGTGACACTGCGGGTCGACGAGCAGCTCGCTGCCACCAAGGACCGGGCCCACCGGCCCACAGTGACCTCCCGGCCCCCCGCGCAGTCCGGTCCCACCGCGCAGCCCGGCACGCCCGTGCCGGCGCAGTCCGGCCCCGGGGTGCCCCCGCAGACCCGCCGCATCCTCATGCTGTCCTGGGAGTACCCGCCGGTGCTCGTCGGCGGTCTCGGTCGACACGTGCACGCCCTCTCCGTCGCCCTCGCCGCCGCCGGCCACGAGGTCACCGTCGTCACCCGCCACTCCGAGGGCGCACCCCTGGAGGAGTACGCCGAGGGTGTGCGCATCCTGCGCGCCCCCGAGGACCCGGTGGCCTTCCCGCTCGCCACCGGCTCGCTGCTGGCCTGGACGATGGCCTTCAACCACACCCTCACCCGCACCGCGCTGCGCGCCACCCAGGCCGGCTCGTACGACGTCATCCACGCCCACGACTGGCTCGTCGCGCACACCGCGATGACGTTGCGCGACCACCTGGACATCCCGCTGGTCAGCACGATCCACGCCACCGAGGCCGGTCGGCACCAGGGCTGGCTGCCGGAGGAGATGAACCGCACCATCCACGGCGTCGAGCAGTGGCTCAGCAGCGAGTCCAACCGGGTGATCGTCTGCTCCGGCTACATGCGCGACGAGGTGAACGCGCTGTTCGGCGTACCGGCCGGGCGGGTCGACGTGGTCGCCAACGGCGTGGAGCCGCACCGCTGGCGGGTGCCCGCGCGTGCCGTGGCCGCCGCCCGCGCCCGCTTCGCCGGAAACGGCCCGCTGGTCACCTTCGCCGGCCGCCTGGTGTACGAGAAGGGCGTCCAGCACCTGATCGCCGCGCTCCCCCGGCTGCGCGAGCGGCACCCCGGGCTGCGTGCCGTGATCGCCGGTGACGGCCCGTACCGCGCCGAGTTGGAGGCCGAGGTGCACCGCCGCGGCCTGGGCGGCATGGTCACCATGCCGGGCTTCCTGGGCGGCACCGACCTGCCGGCGCTGATGGCCGCGTCCGACTGCTTCGCCGTGCCGAGCATCTACGAGCCGTTCGGCATGGTGGCCCTGGAAGGCGCCGCGGCCGGCGCTCCCCTGGCCGTCGCCGCCACCGGTGGCCTCGGCGAGATCGTCGAGCCAGGCGTCACCGGGATGACCTTCCGCCCGCACGACCCGGACAGCCTCACCGACGCCGTGGACGCGCTGCTGTCGGACGCCGACCGTTCCCGCGTCATGGCCCGCCGCGCCCGCCGGATGGTCCACGACCAGTACGGCTGGGCCGCGATCGCCCAGCGCACCGCCGCCAGCTACGCCGCCGCCATCCACCACGACGCCGCGTTCACCGCCGAGCGCGCCGAGCAGCGGATGTCGCAGGGCCGGGCCCTCCCGGCGCTGCCCGAGGGCAACCTGCTCGCCGCCGCCGGCCTGCGCTGACCCTCACCGTCCGGCCCGGGCCCGGGCTGGGCTCGGTTGTTCGACTCGGCTTCCTGAAAGTCGGGGTGTCCTGGCACGAGGAACACCGCGCCTTCAAGGAACCCGAGTCGATCACGGGCGGGACGGGGCAGCTCAGAGCGCGGAAACGCGGCAGGCCGCCGACCCGGGAGGGGTCGACGGCCTGCTGGCGTAGCGAGGAGCGGGTCAGCGCTCGCCGAAGGGGACGTAGTCCCGCTCGGCAGAGCCGACGTAGACCTGCCGCGGACGGCCGATCTTGGTCTCCGGGTCGGAGATCATCTCGCGCCACTGAGCGATCCAGCCGGGGAGCCGGCCGAGCGCGAAGAGCACTGTGAACATCTTGGTCGGGAAACCCATGGCCTTGTAGATCAGGCCGGTGTAGAAGTCCACGTTCGGGTAGAGCCGACGGGAGACGAAGAAGTCGTCGGCGAGGGCGATCTCCTCCAGCTCCATGGCGATGTCCAGCAGCGGGTCCGGCTTGGCCATCCGGCCCAGCACGTCCTGCGCGGCCTTCTTGACGATCGCCGCCCGCGGGTCGTAGTTCTTGTAGACCCGGTGGCCGAAGCCCATCAGCTTGACGCCGTCCTGCTTGTCCTTGACCTTGCGGACGAAGGACCGGACGTCGCCGTCACCGGCGTGGATCTGCTGGAGCATCTCCAGCACCGCCTGGTTCGCGCCACCGTGCAGGGGGCCGAACAGCGCGTTCACGCCGGCCGAGACCGAGGCGAACAGGTTGGCGTTGCTGGAGCCGACCAGGCGGACGGTCGACGTGGAGCAGTTCTGCTCGTGGTCGGCGTGCAGGACGAAGAGCATGTCCAGCACCTTCGACATCACCGGGTCGACCTCGTACGGCTCCGCCGGCACGCCGAACGTCATCCGCAGCAGGTTGTCCACGTACCCCAGCGAGTTGTCCGGGTACAGCAGCGGCTGACCGATGGACTTCTTGTACGCGTACGACGCGATGGTGGGGACCTTCGCCATGAGCCGGACCGTGGAGATCTCCACGTGCTCGGAGTCGAACGGGTCCAGGCTGTCCTGGTAGAAGGTGGACAGGGCGCTCACCGCGGACGAGAGCACCGCCATCGGGTGGGCGTCCCGGGGGAAGCCGTCGAAGAAGCGGCGCATCTCCTCGTGCAGCAGCGAGTGCCGCCGAATCCACTCGGTGAACTCGGTCAGCTGCTGCTCGGTCGGCAGCTCACCGTAGATGAGCAGGTAGGAGACCTCCAGGAAGGAGGACTTCTCGGCCAGCTGCTCGATCGGGTACCCCCGGTAACGCAGGATGCCCGCGTCGCCGTCGATGTAGGTGATCGCGGATGAGGCAGCGGCGGTGTTGACGAAACCGGGGTCGTACGTGGTCATCCCGGTTTCCTTCAGCAGCTTGCTCACCCCGATACCGGCGGGGCCCTCGACCGCAGGATGCACCGGCATCGACAGCTGCCCACCGGGGTGATCGAGCTTGACTTCCGTCATGTGGTTCCTCGCTTCGCCGGCAGATCTACGTTGAATTGCCTTCGCTTCTACCGTAATTGCGGCTCGGGGGACAACGCCCGCCGTGGTTCGGCGGTGAGGTATGCGTCACCCGATTCCCGACCGGGCGGCCGGGAAACCCGGTATCCCGCCAGACGGGACCGGACCCCACCCACCCCGGAAGGCAGGTCACGACAGGGTGAGGCGTCGCAGCGTACCGTCCGTCGCGACCTGGAAGACGTCGAGCTGGTTGGTGCCGGCGTGGAACAGCTTGTCGTCGGCGAGCAGCGCGGCGAACCGGCGTCCGCCGGGGTCGGCCGGCACCACCGGGACGACGGCCCCGATGCGGCCGTTGACGGCGACGGCGAGGAGGGTGCCGTCCGGGATCCGGTCCGGGACGTCGCCCCAGACCAGTGCCGGGAGGGTGCCGGTGTCCGGGTCCGTGGCGGTGAACGCCGCCAGGTCGGCGACCCGGGCGCTGCCGGCGGCGGGGCCGGCGCGTACCTCGGTGCCGACCAGGGGGTGGGGGGTCGGCAGGGGTGGCGGGGCGGGCACGCCACCGGGGAAGGTGACCGGTTGGCCGGGGCGGTCGTAGAAGTGTTTCGTACCGTCGGTGCGGGGGGCTTGCCGGGCGGAGCGCCCGTCGACCCGCCAGGGCAACCGGACGCCGGCCTCGTCGGCCACGGTCGGCAGCAGGTCGACATGTTCCCAGTTGCGGTCGTCCACCCGGCCGGTCTGCTGCCGGGGTTCCTTGACGAACGTCGGCACCCAGGCGACCTCGCCGGCGGCGGCCTTGATGGCGTCCATGCCCCGGCCCTGCGCGCCGGCGCGGAAGCTGACCCCGTGGTCGGCGGTCACCACGACGAGGGCCTGGTCGTAGAGGCCGTTGGCGCGCAGCGTCCGCAGCGTCTCGCCGATCAGCCGGTCGGTGTAGCCGAGCTGGGCGAGGTGCCGCTGCCGGGCCAGGTCGACCCACCCGGCACCGTCGTTGGGCAGGTCCTCGGGGGCGTCGTAGCGCGCCCCGGACGGCAGGTACGCCCACGGTGAGTGCGGCATCAGCAGGTGCAGGAAGTGCAGGGTGGGCCGGGTCGACGGCTTCAGCCCGGCCAGAAAGCTGGTGAACCGGGCCGGTTGGTTGTCGTCCAGGCTGTCCCAGCGGAACTTCGGGTCCGCCGGCACCGGTTCGGCGGCGTCCAGGCCGGCTTCGGCGCGGGTCTGCTCGCGGTAGGAGTCCTCCGGGTCGACTGCGCTCTCCGTCGGCCCGGCGACCCGGCCGAGCAGCTTGCCGGTCTCCCGGACCAGCACGCCGAGCCCCTGCTCCGGGGTGACCGGCTGCTCGCAGCGACTGGGCGGGCAGAGCCGGGTGATGCTCTCCTCGGCGCGGATGTCGTACAGGCCGCCGAAGGCGGTGAAGATGTTGTCCGGGTACTGCGAGTAGTGCGGGGCTACCGGCTTGGCCGGGTAGCGGCCGGTGAGCATCGCCGGCAGCGCGTTGGGCGTCCACCCGCTGACCCCGGTGGAGTTGCGGTACCAGGTGGAGCCGCCGGCCAGCTCGGCGAAGTGCGGGTACCGCCCGGCGTCGATCTTCCCGTCCGCGCCGAGCAGGCTGACCAGTGGCAGCTCGTCGAGGATCAGCATGACCACCGGCGGATGCACGGCCGAGCCCTGCGCGGTGCCGGCCGCGCCGCCGTCGCCGCGCGGCAGGACCACCGCCGAGGTGGGCGAGGCGAGCAGGAAGAGCGCCACGAAGGCCACCGGCCCGGCGGCGGCCAGTCGCAGCACCCGGCCCGGCGCCCGCCACCGCCGGTGCGCGGCCGCGCCGGCGGCTCCGGCCAGCACGGCCACCAGCAGCAGCGGTACGCCCCGAAGTGGCGTGACGTGTCGGCCCACCTGCACGGCGAGAGCGGCGACCAGCAACCCGACCAGCCCGGTGTGGATGAGGGCGCGGGCGGTCCGGCCGGCCAGTCGGCTGAGCGCGCCGAGCAGCGCCACCGCGACTGTGGGGAGCACCGTCACCAGGGCGAGCAGCAGCAGGATCTGGGCCGGGTCGGCGCGGTGGAAGAGGAAGAAGTCGGGGCTGCGGCCCAGCACGTCCAACAGCGGCTGGGTGACCACGAGACCGACCAGCGCGACGACCTCCAGCAGCCGGCCCAGCTCACCTCGCCAGCCCCGGTCCCACCGTCCGGGGGCCGGCGGCGGCCGGCGGTGCGGGGCCGACGGGTCGACGGAGGCCGGTTCAGCCACCCATCACCGTCCGGTAGAGCGTGCGGGTACCCGAGGGCAGTTCCAGCCGGTCGGTGATCCGTCCCCGGGCGGCGAGCAACGTCTCGAAGGTGTCGCGTCGGTAGTCCGGGAAGAGACCGGCGGGCTTGTTGGCCAGCAGTCGGATCGCCATCGGGTCCTCCGGGTGGACGAACTCCACCACCACCGCGCCGCCCGGCGCGGTCAGCCCGGCCAGCCAGTCGATGACCTCCGGCAGGGGTACGTTGCGCCCGATCGCCAGATGGTGCACCACGGCCAGGGCGAGCACCACGTCGGCGGACGCCCGCTCGGCGAAGCCGGCCCGCTCGACGCCCCGCCAGCCGCCACCCGGCGAGGGGTCGGCCAGGTCCAGCACCAGCGGCAGGATGCGGCGCTGCCCCTCGGAGCGCAGCTGTCGGTACAGCTCGTCGACGACCGTGGGGTCCTGCTCGACGGCGACCACGTAGTCCGCGTGCCCGGCCGCCAGCCGGGAGTACCGGCCGTCGTTGGCGCCGAGGTCGAGCACCAGGCGGGGGCGGGTGCCGGCGGCGACCGCGGTGGCCACGAACTGCTCCTTCGCCACCCGGTCGCGGGCCGAGTAGCCGCAGGTGCGTTGGTAGTCCGACCAGTGGCTCTCGGGCGGGCGGCGGTCCAGCTTGCGGACCAGTTTCTCGATGCCGCGTACGGTGGCGACCAGCAGTTCCCGGGAGAAGCCGGCGGCCCGCAGTTGGTCGCGTACCTCGGTGGTGCTGGCGGCGGCGTTGCGTTGCTGCATCGCCCCGTGCAGGTGCAGGTGGGTCAGCACGCCGGGGCGCAGCCGGCGGGCGCCGTTGAACAGTGGCCGTAGCTCGTCGGCCTCGATGCCGTCGACCCGGGCGCGCAGCCACGGTTGGAAGTCGACGCCCAGGTGGGCGGTGAGCATCAGCGGGTAGAGCACGGTCTGGCAGAACTGCCGGTAGCCGGCCCACGGTTCGCCGTCGCGGACCGGCTCGAAGGAGCCGATGTCGATGAAGACCGGTTGGGCGCCGCGCCACTGGAGGTTGTACGCCGAGCCGTCCTTCGTGGTGAAACCCTCGCCGAGCGCGGCGGTCAGGATCTCCAGGTGCAGCAGGGCGGCGTCGCGCAGCATGCTGAACGACCACTCGTACGGGTGGGAGACGAACGGGATGCGCTCGTGGCGCAGGACGGCCGCCCACGGTGTTCCGGTCGCGGCCGGCACCAGGGTGGGCGGGGCGTCCTCGGTGGCGCAGACCTTGCGCGCGGCGACGAGCGCCGGGAAGAACGTGCTGCCGGTCAGTGCCCGCCAGTGCTCGGCGGCCTGGGGGTCCAGCCCGCGCAGCACCTCGTCGCCGACGTGGAAGACCCGGTTGGCGGGGTCGCGGAAGGAGGCCGGCTCGGGCCGTACCTCGGTGGGTGAGATCGCCATCGTCGGAGCTGGCCCGCTCAGCGCTGGTCGGTGGGTTGCCGGCGGAACCGGTCGACCAGCCGTCGCCAGTAGAGTTTCGCGGCGACCGCGGCGCCAGCCACCCCACCGACGACCGCCTGCACGATCAGGCTGCCGGACCCCGCGTCCAGGTAGGCCAGATGTTCCACCGATCGCTCCTTGCCTCGCCGCCTCGACACCGGCGTCCCAGGGCGTACACCGATGAGGCTTTTGACCCAGAAAGCCGGACTTGTCCCCCACCGTACGCCGGTGGTCGTCGCTGTCGCGGGCACATCGGCGTACTCCCAGCCGCACCACAGAATGCGGCCGGGACGGCCGGTCGCGCCGGTACGCTGCGGACGTGCGCTGGATGATCGTTGACGCGCCGCTGGACTCCTCCGGAGCCGGGCGCGGCGAGGAGCGGGCCCCGGCCGCGCTGCGCCGCGCCGGCCTGCGCGAGGCCCTCGCCGCCGACGACGACGGGCAGATCGACGAGACGCGGTTGCGCGACCCGAACCGCGACCCGGCCAGCGGGGTGATCGGCGCGGCGGGCCTGGTCCGGGCCGGCGGCGCCATCGCCGCGCGGATCGGCGCGTTGATCGCGGACGGCCACCGACCACTTGTGCTCGGCGGCGACTGCGCGATCCTGCCCGGCGTCTGCCGGGCCCTGCCCCCGGCGACCGACCTGTGGTTCGTCGACGCCCACCCGGACTTCCTCGACGGCACGACCTCACCGACCGGTGAGGCCGCCGACATGGATCTCTCGGTGGTCACCGGGTACGGCCCCGCCGCCGCCGTCGGCACCGACGGCGGCGCGCTGATCGAGCCGAGCCGCGTCCATCTGCTCGGGCACCGCCCGGCCACCGACGAGAGCAGCCGGGTCGAGGCGGCCCGGATCGACCCGG
Source organism: Micromonospora saelicesensis (assembly GCF_900091575.1). Classification (GTDB taxonomy): domain Bacteria; phylum Actinomycetota; class Actinomycetes; order Mycobacteriales; family Micromonosporaceae; genus Micromonospora; species Micromonospora saelicesensis. The sequence continues at coordinate 37,624 of NZ_FMCR01000009.1, read as the reverse complement.
CGATCCGGCAGGTCAACGCCGCCGAGTTGCTACGCCGGGGCGCGGCGACGGTCGGCGCGGGTCTGGCCGCCGACGGGGACGGACCGGCCTGGCTGCACCTCGACCTGGACGTGGTTGACCCGCGCGACCTGCCGGCGGTGACCTACCCCGAGCCGGACGGGCCGCGCTGGGCGGATCTGATCGCGCTGGTCACGCCGTTGGCCCGCGCCGACCGGCTGCTCGGGATGAGCGTGACCGACCTGAACCCCGACGAGGACCCCGACGGGCGGCACACCCGACGCGTCGTCGAGGTCCTCACCGAGATGCTGGTCGGCTGACCGGTCAGCCGCCGGCCGTTCCCTGTCGCGCGGTTCGCTCCGCCCACGCGTGCAACGCGTCGCGGTCGCCAGCGCCATCGAGGTTCAGCGCCGCCTCGATCAACGCGAGGTGGGTGAAGGCCTGCGGGTAGTTGCCCAGCGCGGTGCCGTCGGCGTCGAGCTGTTCGGCGTACAGGCCGAGCGGCCCGGCGTACGCGCGGAGCTGGTCGAACAGCTCGGCGGCCTGCTCGCGTCGCCCGGCCAGGACCAGGGCGGAGACCAGCTCGAAGGAGCAGAGCAGGAACGCGCCCTCCTCGCCGGGCAACCCGTCGTCGGCCGTGTACCGGCGGATGAGCGCCGGGGCGATGGCGAGATCCCGCCGGATGCGGCCGATGGTGGCCACCACCAGCGGGTCGCCACCGGCGAGGAACCCGACCAGGGGCATCCGGAGCAACGACGCGTCGAGTTCGGTCGAGTCGTACGCCAGCACGAAGCTGCCGACGCCACGGTCGAACCCACGCTCAAGGACCTCGGCATGGACGGCGTCGCGTTCGCCGCGCCACCGCTCGATCGGTGCGTCGTGGTCCCCGACCAGGTCGGCGAGGCGGACACCCCGGTCGAGGCAGACCCAGGCCATCATCTTCGAGTTGACGTAGTGCCGCGGTGGCCCCCGGATCTCCCAGATGCCATGGTCCGGCTCTCGCCACCGGGCGGCCATGGTGTCGACGTGCCGGCGCAGCACCTGCCACTGCGTGCCGGTCAACTCTCCGGTGAGCTGCTGGTACGACAGCGCGGCGTCGAGCACGTGCCCGTACGTGTCGAACTGGAGCTGGTGGGCGGCCTCGTTGCCGATGCGCACCGGCCGCGAGCCGACGTACCCGTCGAGGTGATCGAGGATCTCCTCCTCGCGGGTCACCCCGTGGATCCCGACGAGTGGGCTGAGGACGTCGCCCACCCCGCCGCACGTGGTGAGCAGGAAGTGCAGGTAGCGACGGCCCTCCTCGGCGTGGCCCAACCGGAACAGGGCGAGCAGCAGCAACGCGGCGTCGCGGTGCCAGGTGTAGCGGTAGTCCCAGTTGCGGACCCCGCCGATCTCCTCGGGCAGCGAGGAGGTGGGCGCGGCGAGCAACGCGCCGGTCTCGTCGAAGGACAAGCCCCGCAGGACGGCGGCGCTGTGCCGCACCTGCTCGCGGCCGTGGCCGGTGTAGTCGGCGCGGTCCGACCACTCGCGCCAGGTACGGCGGGTCTCCTCCAGCAGGTCAGCGGGGTCGACCGCGTCGATGCGGTCCGGGCCGTAGCCGAGCAGCACGTCGACCGTCTGCCCCTCATGCAGCACCGCCTCGGCCCGTGCGGTCGCGCCGTCGACGCGGAACGGCAACTCCGAGACCAGCCGCAGCCCGGCGTCGCCGGCCACCCACTGATCGTCGTCGCGGTGCCACTCGGCCGGACGGGAGCCGTACCCCGGGCGCGGCGTCACCTCGGCACGCACCCGCACCGACCCGGCACGCACGTGTAGGCGGCGCACCAGCAGCTTGCCCGCGCGGAACGGCTGTGCGGCATCACCGGCCTGTACGGCGAGGAAGTCCTGACCGACTGCGCTGCCACCGGCGGCGCGGTACACGCTCTCCACGACCAGGGTGCCGGGCAGGTACCGGCGGACCGGCGCGGCGTCAGCGGCGACGGAGAGGGTGAACGCGCCACCGACGCGACGGTCCAGCAGCCGCGCGAAGACCGCGTCGCCGTCGAAGTGCGGCACACAGAACCAGTCGACCGTGCCGTCCGCGCCGATCAGCGCCCCGGTGTGGGTGTCGGAGAGGAACGCGTACGAGTCGATCGGCGGCGTGTTCGCGGAGCCGAAGGCCGGCACGCGGCTCCTTACCCGGCGGGCCGGCACGGAAACGCGACTACCGGTCGCGCCGACGGGTAGTCGGCCGGATGCGACAGTTCGTCAACTGGTCCGGCAGCCTTTCGTTCACCCCGCGGGAGCTCGCCGAGCCGGCGGACGAGGACGCGGTACGGGAGTTGGTGGTGCGGGCACGCCAGGACGGAAGGACGATCCGCCCGGTGGGCTCCGGCCACTCGTCGAGCCCACTTGCGCGCACCGACGACATCCTGCTCAGCGTGGATCGGCTCGCCGGAGTCATTACCGAGGACGCCGATCGGGCGCGGGTGTGGGCGGGCACCAAGCTCAAGGCCCTCGGTGAGGGGTTGTACGACGCCGGCCTGGCCATGGACAACCTCGGCGACGTGGACTACCAGTCGATCGCCGGCGCGACCGCCACCGGCACGCACGGCACCGGCATCGGTTTCGGCAACCTGTGCACCCAGGTGACCGGCGTTCGCCTGGTCAGCGGCACCGGCGAGGTTCTCGACATCTCGGCCGACGACAACGCGGACCTGTTGCCGGCGGCCCGGCTGTCGCTGGGCGCTCTCGGAGTGGTCACCCAGGTCACCCTGGACGTGCAACCGCACTACGAGTTGCACCGCCGGGCGTGGTGCGCGCACATCGACTGGACCCTCGACCACCTGGCCGAATTGCAGCACACCAACCGCAACATGGACTTCTACTGGTACCCGCGCAGCGACGAGACCCAGATCCGCACCTTGAACCGTACCGACGGGGGCTCCGACGTGCGGGTGTGGGCCGCGCCGCGGGTGCCGGATTCCGGCCCGTGGGGCGCACCCCACGAGATCCGGTCCGGTCCAATCCACCGCACCATCCCGCAGGAGCGGGACCTGCGGTTCGAGGAGATCGAGTACATGCTGCCGTCGGAGGCGTTCCCCGCCTGCTTCGCCGAGGTCCGGCGGCGGATCCTGCAACGGCACCGCACTGTCGTCGGCTGGCGGGTACTGGTACGCAGCATCGCCGCCGACGACATCTGGTTGAGCAACGCGTACGGCCGGCCGACCACCACCATCGCCTGCCTCCAGAACACCTCGCTGCCGTACGAGGACTACTTCCGGGACATGGAGGCGGTCTTCCGGCAGTACGGTGGCCGGCCGCACTGGGGCAAGAAGCACTGGTTGACCGCCGGTGACCTGCGGCCCCTCTATCCGCGCTGGGACGACTTCCGGGAAGCCCGCCGCCGACTCGACCCGGACGGGGTGTTCCTCAGCCCCGACCTCGCCCGGCTGCTGGAGGAGAGCCGATGACCGAGATCGGCGCCCGCGTGTGGGTCGTGCCGGGCGGGCACATCCCGTTCCCCAGCAACGGCCCCGAACCGGCCTTCACCAGCTTCGATCAGCTGTGCGTCCTCAACGCCACCGGCACCCGCGCCGACGCCGAGCTGCACCTCTACTACGAGGACACCGAGCCGGTCGGCCCGTACGCCATCACCGTCGACGCCCACCGGGTACGACATGTTCGGCTGAACGACCTGATCGACCCGGAAGCGGTGCGGCTCGACCGACCGTACGGCTGTCTGTTGCGCTCCACGGTGCCGGTGGTGGTGCAGTTCCTGCGCCAGGACACCCGGCTGCCGGGGGTCGTCGCTCTCGCCGCTGCCATGGCGTACCCGGCGTAACCGTTCGGCGCAGGTTCGCTCGTGGGCCGGGCCGGGTACCCCCCGCCATGAAACCAACGGCCGGGGCGACCGGGGCGCGAACGGCGGCGGGCACCCTGCGGGCTCGCGTCGCGCGGGCCGGCCGGCAGAGCGGCCAGCGGATCCGGCTCTACCTGGTCGTGGCGCTCCAGGCCGGCCTGGCCGCCGCCCTGGCCTGGCTGGTGGCCCGCGAGTTGCTCGGTAACCCGGAGCCGACCTTCGCGCCGGCCGCGGCGGTCGGCGTCATCGCGGCGTCGCTGGGCAAACGTGCTCCCCGCGCACTGGAACTGGTCGTCGGGGTGGTGCTCGGCATCGGCGTGGGTGACCTGCTGATCAGCCTGTTCGGTACCGGCCCGTGGCAGACCGGTGTGATCGTTTTCCTGGCGATCGCGGCGTCGGTGCTGGTACGCGGCACCGGCGCACTGATGACCCAGGCCGGTGGTACCGCCGTGCTCGTCGCCACGCTGACCCCGACCGCGCCGGACCTGGAATTGCCCCGAACTGTCAACGCGCTGGTCGGCGGGGTGGCGGGATTGTTCGTGATGCTCGTCCTGCTGCCCCTGAACCCGATGCGGATGGTGCGCCGCTCCGCCGAGCCCGCCCTGGACCTGTTCGCCCGGGAGATGACCGCCTCCGCGCAGGCGCTGGCCGAGGCGGACTGGGACCGCGCGCGGGCGGTGTTGGACCGGATGCGCGACGCCGACCCGCAACTGCGACAGCTCGTCGCCGTGACGACCGCCGCCGACGAGGTGGTTCGGCTCTCCCCGGTGCGCTGGCGACGACGCCGGGCGATCGCCGCGTACCGGCGCGGGGTGACGCACATGGAACGGGCCTTCCGCAACAGCCGGGGTCTGGTGCGCCGGATCGGCACCGCCCTGCGCGACGAGGAACCGGTGCCGGCGGCCCTGCCCGCGGCGGTGGAGCACCTCGGCGAGTCGGTCCGGCTGCTGCACCGGGAGTTCGTCGCCGGGCAGGAACCGGTGCAGGCCCGGGAGCGGGTGCTGCACGCGGTCCGGGAGGCGGGCGTGGCGTGCCGGCAGGACCTGGGCTTCTCCGGGACGATAGTGGTCTCCCAGCTGCGCACCGCCGCCAACGACCTCCTGCGGGCCACCGGCGTGCCCCGGGACGAGGCACGCCGGCTGGTCCGCGAGGCCGCCGCCGGCTGACCGGTGACTCTCAGGTACGGCGGTGGTGCATGCCCAGGCGCAGCAGCACGAAGCGCAGCACCGTGGCGGCCAGGTTCGCGGCCACCAGCACGGCCAGCTCCACCGGACGGGCCGGTACGGCGGAGACGACGTGCAGCGCAGCCAACGCGCCACTGGTCAACGTCAGACCGAGGGCGAAGGCCAGCAACCCCTGCGCGTGGTGCCGGGCGGCGTGCCGGCGTCCGCTGATGCCGAACGTCAGCCGCCGGTTCGCGGCCGTGTTCGCCACCGCGGTCGCCAGCAGCGCCAACAGGTTCGCCGGCTGCGCGCCGAGCAGACCCCGGGTGGACACGAACAGCAGCAGGTACGCGAGCGTGCTCGCCACCCCCACCGCCGCGAACCGGACCAGCTGCCGGGGCAACCCGACCGGCACCCGCCCCGGCAGCGCCTGACCGGGCAGCACCTGACTGGGCCGCGCCTGACTGGGCCGCGCCTGACCGGGCTGTGCGCGCGGTGCGGTGAGCGGCGCCCGGCCGAGCTGTGCGCGCAGGTCGGCCAGGGGCAGCGCGCCGGTCAGCAGCGCCCGGCCCAGCCGGCCCACGCCGCGCAGGTCGGCCAGGGCGGTGGCGACGATGTCGACGCGGCTGTCCGGGTCGTCGACCCAGTCCACCGGCACCTCGTGGATGCGCAGCCCGGCCCGCTGGGCGAGGACCAGCAGCTCGGTGTCGAAGAACCAGCCGGTGTCCCGCACCAACGGCAGCAGCTCCGCGGCCACGTCGGCGCGGATCGCCTTGAACCCGCACTGCGCGTCGGAGAACCGCGCCGCCAACGCCCCGCGCAGCAGCAGGTTGTAGGCGCGGGAGATCACCTCCCGCTTGGTGCCGCGCACCACCCGGGAGGTACGCGCCAGCCGGGTGCCGATCGCCAGGTCCGAGTGGCCGGAGATGAGGGGCGCGACCAGCGGCAGCAACGCCGCCAGGTCGGTGGAGAGGTCCACGTCCATGTACGCCAGCACCGGCGCGGACGACGCCGACCAGGCGGCGGAGAGTGCCCTCCCCCGCCCCTTGGCGTCCAGGTGCAGCACCTCGACGCCGGGCAGCTCACCGGCGAGGCCGTCGGCCACCTTCAGGGTGTCGTCGACGCTGGCGTTGTCGGCGATGGTGATCTGGAACGGGTACGGGAAGTGCGCGCTCAGGTGGTCGTGCAGTCGCCGTACACACGGCCCGAGGTCGACCTCCTCGTTGTAGACAGGGATCACCACGTCCAGCACGGCGGCGGTGGGTCGGGCCCGGATGGCGGCCCGTGGCCCGCCCAGCGTGGTCACGACGCCTCCGCACCGGCGCTGAGGTCGTAGACGGTGACCCCGTCGACGGTCCGCGCCGTGAACGTCTCGGCGACCCAGGCGGCGATCTCCTGGGAGGCCGAGCTGCCGCCGTTGGCCCGGAAGCCACCACCACCGACGAAGTAGTGGATCTCTCCGTCGGCCACGTACCGCTGGAACTGCGCGAGGGTCGGCGACGGGTCACTGCCGTTGAAACCGCCGATTGGCATCACCGGTTCGCCGGTGGCGAGCTGGTAACCGGACGCGTTGTTCGAGCCGATGGTCGCGGCCACCCAGGTGTAGTCGGCACTGTCGCGCTCCAACAGCTCGCGCAGTGCGGCGCTGGGCTCGCGAGCGTCGAGCAGCCCACCCATTCCCCCACCGGCCGTGCGCCCCTGGCCGCCGGGGACCTGGCCGCCGCCCGGGAAACCAGGCACGCCGTTGCGGCCGCCGCCGGGGAAACCTGGCCCCTGACCGCCGTTGCGGCCCCCACCGTTCTGACCGCCGCCGTTCTGGCCGCCGCCCGGGAGTTGGCCGCCCTCCGGGAAGCCGCCCGGGAACTGGCCGCCGCCGGGGAGTTGACCGCCGGTCGGCAGTTCCATGCCGCCGGGCGGTCGTCCGCCGGGGAAGCCGCCCCGGCCGAACCCGCCCGCCACGAACGGGCCGGCGCTCGGGATCGACCCGGTGTGCGGGGTGGCGGCGGTCTGCACCGCGTACGCCACCGGGCCGGCGAGGGCCGCCGCCGCGCCCAGGCCCAGCACCACCGGCACCAACCGGCGGGGCAGCCGGGTGACCAGCAGCAGCGCCGCACCGACCAGGCCGGTGACGAGCACCGTGGTCCGCAGCCACGGGTACCAGTCGGGGCTGCGACCGAGCAGCACCCACGCCCACCAGACGGTGACCGCGAGCGTGCCGGCGAGCGTCGCCGTGGCGGCGAGTGGACGCCACCGCTGCCAGCGTGTGCCGACAGCTTCGGCGGACGCGGGCAGCAGTCGGCGTTGCCGCCAGAGCAGTGTCACGCCGATGCCGACCAGGGCACCGATCGCCGGTGCGAGCGCCACCGTGTAGTAGGCGTGGAAGATCCCGGACATGAAGCTGAAGATCAGGCCGGTGATCAGCAGCCAGCCGCCCCAGAGCAGCAACCCGGCCCGGGGGCGGTCGGTGCGGGCCGCCCGCCCGGCGAGCAGCAGGCCGACCACCAGCAGGATCAGCGCGGCCGGCAGCAGCCAGGAGACCTGACCACCGATCTCGCCGCCGAACATCCGCAGCACGCCGTTCTGCCCGGAGAACGGGCCACCGCCGCCACCCGGCCGCGCACCACCGCCGCCGACGCTGCCGACCTCCTCGCCGGTGATCCGGCCGAGGCCGTTGTAGCCGAGCGTCAACTCCAGGATGCTGTTGCCCTGCGAACCGCCGATGTACGGGCGGGCGCTGGCCGGCACCAGCTCGACCAGCGCCACCCACCAGCCGGCGGAGACCACCACCGCCAACCCGGCCAGCAGCAACTGCCGCACCCGCCGCCACAGCCCGGTCGGCGCGGCCAACAGGTAGACGCCGGCGAAGACCGGCACCACCAGGAACGCCTGCAACATCTTGGTGAGGAAGCCGAAGCCGACCAGCACACCGACCAGCACGATCCACCGGGTGCTGGCCGTCTCCAGCGCGCGCACGGTGGCGTACGCCCCGGCGACCAGCAGCAGGACCAGCAGCGCGTCGGGGTTGTTGAACCGGAACATCAGCGTCGCCACCGGGGTGACCGCGAGGACCGCGCCGGCGATCAGACCGGCGGCCGGCCCGTACCAGCGCTTCACCGTCGCGTGGAGCACGCCGACCGAGGCGACCCCACAGAGCGCCTGCGGCACCAGCATCGCCCAGCTGTTCAACCCGAAGACGCGCACGGACAGGGCCATCAGCCACAGCGACGCGGGTGTCTTGTCGACGGTGATGGAGTTCGCGGCGTCCGACGAGCCGTAGAGGAACGCCTTCCAGCTCACCGAGCCGGCCTGCACTGCCGCCGCGTAGAACGAGTTCGCCCAGCCGGACGCGCCCAGGCCCCACAGGTAGAGCAGGCCGGTGGCGAGCAGCAGGATCGCCAGCGCGGGCCGGGCCCAGGCCGGCGAGCGGCGCGTCGGCGGCGAGTGCTGGTCGGGGCGGGCGGCCGGCGGCGGCTCGGGTGCGGCGGGTGCCGTCAGCAGGGTCTCTGTTCTGTCCATGCGGCCAGCCTCGACGGCCGGGCTGGCGCGACCCCGTGCGCCGACTATGCGTCAGCTGTGGGATTCGGCAGCCGGACGGTGAACATTGTCCGACCTGGACGGCTGTCCACCCCGACCGTGCCGTGGTGGGCCTCCACCACCGCCGCGACGATCGCGAGACCGAGGCCGGTGCTGCCGTGCGCTCGGGATCGGGAGCTGTCGCCCCGGGCGAACCGCTCGAACATCTCCGGTTGCAGCTCCGCCGGCACCCCCGGCCCGTCGTCCGCGACGGTCAGCACGGCGCTGGCGGTGTCGACGGCCAGTGTGGTGGTGACAGTGCTGCCGGGCGGGGTGTGCACCCGGGCGTTGGTGAGCAGGTTCGCGACCACCTGGTGCAGCCGGGCGGCGTCGCCCCGTACCTGGATCGCCACCTCGGGCAGTTCGAGCTGCCAGCGGTGTTCGGGACCGGCGACGTGCGCGTCACTGACCGCGTCCACCACCAGGGCGGTCAGGTCCACCGGTTCGACAGCGAGCGGCCGGCCGGTGTCGAGGCGGGCCAGCAGCAGCAGGTCGTCGACGAGGCTGGTCATTCTGGTGCTCTCCGACTCCACCCGGCGCAGCGCGTGCGCCACGTCGGCGGGGACCTCGTCACGGCCACGCCGGGCCACCTCGGCGTAGCCGCGGATCGCCGCGAGAGGCGTCCGCAGCTCGTGGCTGGCGTCGGCGACGAACTGGCGTACCCGGGTCTCGCTGGCCTGCCGGGCGGAGAGCGCGTCGGCGACGTGGCCCAGCATCCGGTTCAGCGCCGCGCCGACCTGACCGACCTCGGTGCGCGGGTCGGTGTCTGCGGCCGGGACCCGGACGGCGAGCGCCACCTCCCCCCGGTCCAGGGGCAGTTCGGTGACGCGGGTGGCGGTGGCGGCCACCCGGTTGAGCGGTCGCAGGGTCGCCCGCACGATCAGCGCGCCCGCCACACCGGCGAGCAGCAACCCGACTGCGGCCACCCCGGCCTGCGCGGCGACCAGCGCCCAGACGGTCTCCTGGACGCCGGACAGGGGGATCGCGACGACGCGTACCCGGCCGTCCCAGTACTGGCGGGCCACGGCCCGGTAGTCACCGCGATCGCCGAGGTCGACGGTGCGCGGCCTGGCGTCGACCGGGAGGTCCGCCAGCACGGCGACCTCCCCCACCGGGACCGACTGTTCGTCGGGGAACGGATCGGCGCTGGAGACGCTCCTGGTCAGGGTCCGGGCGCTGGTCACGCGGCCGTCGTTGATCTCGGCGACGACAGCGCCGGACGGCAACCCGGGAGGGATGCCCGGTCCGTTGCCGGGAAACGCCGGCCGTCCCGGCCGGTCGCCCCGCATGGCCGTCGCAGGGGCCAACTGGGCGTCGAGCCGGTCGATCAGGAAGTGCCGCAGCGCCACAGTGGTCAGGCCACCGATGGCGACGCTGACCAACGCCAGCAGCGCGAGCAGGGCGAACACCAGTCGGGTACGCAGGGAGCGCCCGGCCAGCCACCCTCGGGCGGCGCGCAGCGGGCGGCGCCTACTCGGCGGGTTTGAGGACATAACCCGCGCCGCGCAGCGTGTGGATCATCGGCGCCCGGCCGGCGTCGATCTTCTTGCGCAGGTACGAGATGTACAGCTCCACCACGTTGGCCTGTCCGCCGAAGTCGTAGTTCCACACCCGGTCGAGGATCTGCGCCTTGCTGAGCACCCGGCGCGGGTTGCGCATCAGGTAACGCAGCAGCTCGAACTCGGTCGCGGTGAGGGTGACGAGCTGGCCGGCACGGCGGACCTCGTGGCTGTCCTCGTCGAGGCTGAGGTCACCGACGGTCAGCACCGCCTCCTCCCGGGCGGCGATCGCCAGCCCGGAGCGGCGCAGCAGCGCGCGCAGCCGGGCGATCACCTCCTCCAGGCTGAACGGTTTGGTGACGTAGTCGTCGCCGCCGACGGTCAACCCGGCGATGCGTTCCTCGACCGCGTCGCGGGCGGTCAGGAAGAGCACCGGCACGGTGGGGGCGTGCTCGCGCAGCCGGCGCAGCACCTGGAAGCCGTCCAGGTCGGGCAGCATCACGTCGAGCACCACGGCGTCCGGCTGGAACTGCCGGGCGGTGCTCAACGCCGCCATGCCGTTGCCGGCGGTGCGGACCTGCCAACCCTCGTAGCGCAGGGCCATCGACAGCAGGTCGGTGAGCGTGGGTTCGTCGTCGACCACCAGCACCCGGACGGGTTCACCGTCGGGGCGACGCAGCTCGATCCGGCTCGGCGCGGCCTGCCCGTTCATGACCATGGGCCCCATGGTGGCCGCCACGCCTGTGCCGCGCCCCTGCGGAAGCTGTGCGCGAGCTGTGCGGCCGGGCCGACGCGACGCCGGCGACACCACCGGTCAGCCCCGCCTCGTGGTCACTCGGACACCCCGTACGCGTCGGTGCGCACGAACCGCATGCTCCAGCCGCCGGCCTCGTCGGGCCGGTCGCGTTCGTAGAGGTGGTCGGGGCCGGGCTGCACCGGGCCCGTGCCGTCCGGGTGCCGCATGATCCAACGTTGGGGTGGGGCGCCGTCCGACCCGGCCGGCAGCAGCCGGACCAGGCCGTCCGCGGGCCCGCCGACGAAGCGTACGGTGACCTCGCTCATCGCGGCGTCCCCTCGGGTGACCGTGCCGGCACAATCGGTGACACCGGCTCTGGCTCGCAAGCTACCGCACCCGCCGCCGTGGCGCAGCGAGGTGCGCGGGGCCGTCCGCCTCGAATCGGGCTCCGGTTTGCCCAGCTCGGCGCTCGGGTACCGGCACCTCAGCACCCGCCGTCGGCGGGGCGAGGACGAGGAGCGGTCGATGCGGATGCTGGACGGGCGGTACCGGCTCGAACAGCGCATCGGTGTGGGCGGGATGTCCGAGGTGTGGCGGGCCTATGACCAGGTACTGGACCGGCCGGTCGCGGTGAAGCTCCTCTCGCCCGGCCGTGACGATCGGGACGGCCCGGTGGACCGGATCCGGGCGGAGGCCCGGTCGGCTGCCCGGCTGGAACACCCCAACGTGGCCAGCGTGCACGACTTCGGCACCTCCTCGACGTGGCCCGGCCGACCGGTGCCCTACATCGTCATGGAGCTGGCCGAGGGTGAGACGCTCGCCGTGCACCTGCGCGCCGGGCCGCTGGACTGGCAGATCGCGGTGCGGGTCTGCGCGGAGGTCGCCGCGGCGCTGGCCGCCGCGCACGCCGAGGGCATCGTGCACCGGGACGTCAAGCCGGCCAACGTCATGCTCACCCCGGCGGGGGTGAAGGTGCTCGACTTCGGCATCGCCATCGCCGCCGGTGCGCCGGACCCGATGCCGACCGGGATGGTGTTGGGCACCCCGGCGTACCTGGCACCCGAGCAGCTGGACGAGGCACCGGCCACCCCCGCCGCCGACATGTACGCCCTCGGCGTGCTGCTCTACTACAGCCTCACCGCCCGCCTGCCCTACCGCGCGGCGACCGCCAGCGAACTGCTGCTCGTCCGCCGCCGCCGGCCACCGGAGCCGCTGCCCGACATCGCCGGGCTCCCGCCGGAGGTGGCCGAGCTGTGCCACTCCTGCCTCGCCGACGACCCCGCGCAGCGGCCGACCAGCCTGGTCGCCGCGTTGCTGCTGGCCGAGGCGGTGGACGCCCGGGTGTACGTGCCGATGACGATCCCGACGACCCGCCGGCCGGCCCCGACGTCGCCGTGGACCGAGCGGGCCGCCGCGGAGGCCACCGAGGCGGTGGTGCTGGTGGACGAGCCGCACCTGCCCGCCGGGCGCTGACCGGACGACAGGCGGCGTTTCGCCGGGCGGCGAAGGGGTAGCCGGCTGGTGAGCGACGGGAGAAACGCGATGCCGGATCAGAGTTCCTGGCTGCGTGAGGCCACAGCGACCGCCGAGGGCGGTCACGTACGCACCGACGATGGCGGGCTCTCCACCGCGCTGGCCTCACCGCTGGCGCCGCACTGCACCGGGCTGACCCCGGAACAGTTGCTGGCCGCAGCCTTCGCCTCCTGCCTGCATCACGCGGCGGTGGAGGTGGCCGGGGAGATCACCGACGAGGCGCACACCGTGCAGGTCCGCGCGGAGGCGAAGCTGGGGCGGGACAACGACGGCCGATACCGGGCCGACGTGCACGCGGAGATCTCCTCAGCCGGGCTGAGCCGAGACCAACTGGCCGACCTGGTCGAGTACGCCGACCGGCTCTGGCCGTTCTCCAGCGGCGACGCCAGCCGACACCGCCTGACCGTCACCCCAGCCGAGAACGGCCGACACTGACTCCACGCTCAGGTCGTCGCCTGTCACCCGCACACCCCGGGGCCGGTTGGTGGAGGCATGGCTCGGCTGTTCGGCTGAGTCCTGAAGTTTGCCGGAGGCGCGGCCAGCGGGGTGGCGGGGCGACCGCATTCACCCGGCAAGTCGGGAATAACCGTCTGGAGTGATCCGCGAGGTTGATCTACTTCGCTCGTATTTTGCCCAATAAAGTCGCCATGATCAGGGCAAATTGTGGCGCATGCCACCGTACGGGCTGATGGCATCGGGCATTCAGCTCTTTAGCCTCGTCAGGTGCATCCCGACGACCCCTCTGCCCAGAAGCTGACCGACGCGCGCCCGAGCACCCCCTCGGACGACGCCGCATCAACCGAACGGACGATCGGCCGTCACCGCGCTCCCGACCCGTCGCGGCGTGCCCTGCTGCGCTCGACCCCGGTCCGGGTGGCGCTGGCCACCGGTGTCACCTGCTGCCTCAGCCTCGTCGCGGTCGCCACCGCGCGAGGCAACGACGACACCCCCCGTACGGTCGAGCCGCTCGCCGAGGCGGTGGCCGACCGCGCCGCCATCGCCGACGAGCGCGCCTCCCGGTCACTGGATCGCGACGCCGCCCCCGCCCGAATCCTGCCCACCCCGACGGCGAAGCCCACGCCCACTCCCACCGCCGTCCGCAAGGCGCCCAAGAAGCCGGTCAAGCCCCGCCGCCCCCGGCCGGTCGCCGGCCTCGACCAGGCACAGATGGACAACGCGAAGATCATCGTGGACGTCGGCCTGGAGATGAAGATGCCGCGCCGCGCCCTGGTGGTGGCACTGTCCACCGCCATGCAGGAGAGCAACCTCTACAACCTGGCCAGCGACGTCCTCCCGGAGTCGGCGGAGTACCCGAACCAGGGCAGCGGCTCCGACCACGACTCGGTCGGGCTGTTCCAGCAGCGGCCCAGCAGCGGCTGGGGCACCGTGGCCCAGCTGATGCGCCCGTCGTACGCCGCGCGGGCCTTCTACACGGCGCTCAACGAGATCCCCGGCTGGCAGGACATGAGCGTCACCGCCGCCGCCCAGGCCGTGCAGATCTCCGCGTACCCCGACGCGTACGCCCAGCACGAGGACCGGGCGACCACCGTCGCGGCGGCGCTCACCGCCTGAGCCGGGCACCCACGCCCGCGCGTCTCAGCGACGGCCCGGCGGTGGCTCCGCGCCCGCGTCCGGGCCCCCGACCCCGACCCGGCTGCCCGGCACTCCGGCGGCTGCGGTGGGGGTGTCGGCGGGCACCTGGTCGACCGTCACCTGGCTGAGGATCTCGTCCACCCGCACCTCGCGCCGTCGGCGAGCGTCCAGCGCCGCCTCGAAGTCACGTCGGGCCTGCACGGCCTCCGCGTACGCCCGCTCCCGCACCCGCCGCGCCTCCTCGCGGGCCGCGTCCAGCTCGGCGCGGGCCTGGGCCAGGATCTCGGCGGCCTCACGCCGCACCGCGTCACCGGCGTACCGGGGGGCCGCGACGTCGTCCAGATCGAGTCGGTGCAGGAGCCCGCTGAGCCAGGCTGCCTCCTGGCGGATCTCGTCCCACTCCCGGGCCTCCCCGGCGGCGCCCTCGGCCCGCGCCGCGAGCCGGGACAACCGGATCCCCAACTCGTCCAGGCAGTAATCCACCTGTCGCTGGTCGTAACCGGTCTCAACGACGGAGAACCTCATACTGTCGCCCCCCAGGCAGCTGCTGTTACTTCCCCACCTGGATCCTCGGCCGCGACCGCTCGCGCCGAGGGGGTTCGGGAAAAATGTTCAGCATGCGCGCAGGTGGCGCGGGCCTCAAATGCGCTTGGGCAGCACCACGACCCGGCCGAAGAACTCGTCGATGCGGCGAACCACGTCGTTGAAGTCGTCCAGGTCGATCGGCTTGGTGACGTACGCGTTGGCCTGCAACGTGTAGCTGCCGACGATGTCGGTGTCGGCGTTGGATGTGGTCAGCACGACGATCGGGATGGTTCGCAGATCCTCGTCCTGCTTGACCGCCCCGAGCACCTGCCGACCGTCCATCCGCGGCATGTTCAGATCCAGCAGGATCACGTCCGGTCGGCGGGCCTGCTCGTGCCGGCCCTCGGCGCGGAGAAACTCCATCGCCTCCTCGCCGTCACTCACCACGTCGATGATCTTGTCGACGTCGGAGTCCGCCAGCGCCTCCTCGATCATCAGCACATCACCCGGGTCGTCGTCGACCACCAGGATGCGTACCGGCTGCGGGCTGTCTACGCCCATCACTACCTGCCTCGGAGTCGGCGGGGACGGGACCCTGACGGTCACCGCGTTGGCGGGGAAATGCTGGCGGGGAAATCTAGCCCATCACGAAGCACTGCGGGACGCGGGGTCGACCGACTCCGGTTCGTAGCGCAACACGTCGGCGAGGCCGGTCACGCGCAGCACCCGCTCGACCCGCCCGTTGGCGCCGGTGAGCCGGAGCCACCCCCCGTCGGCCGCCGCCCGATTGTCGCCCCGGACGAACACCGCCATTCCGGTGGAGTCGCAGAACGTGAGGTCGGTCAGGTCGAGCAGCACCCGGGTCTCACCCGCCGCGGTGAGCCGGTCGATCGCGGCGGTCAGCTCGGGGGCGGTGCTCAGGTCCAGCTCGCCCACGAGCCGCAGGCAGGCGCCACCACCGTCGCTCTCGACGTAGTTGACGCTGAACGTCACCGTTCTCCCCCTCGCTCCACCCCAGGGTGGGACGTTTGCAGTCCGGCAAGTATACGCAGAGCTGACTCGTCCGCCGCCGGGCGCGGTGATCGATCCGGCGGCCACCGGTGGGTCGGTCAGCGGGCGGTGGCGGGCAGCGCCGCGCATCCCAGCGCCAGCGCCCGCGCCGCCCGGGGGAAGTCCCGCAACGCGGCGGCGTAGTGCTCCAGCGGCAGGACGACCGCCCCGGTGGGCACCCCACGACTGCCCAGAATCCCCGACAGCCACTCCACGAACTCGGTGAACAACGTTGGGTCGTCGACATAGACCGCCGCCGCCAGGAAATCCACTATGTGGCCCAGGTCGCTCACTGTCGCGTCGAGCTGCGCGGCGGTGTACGCCCGTGCCGCCGGCACCCGCTCCCGCAGCTCCGCCAACGCGCTGTCGATCAGCTCACCGCGACGGCGCACCAGGCTGGCGTACTCGTCGTCGCCCAGGTGCGCCAGTTGCGCCGGCGCGGCCCCGCGCAGCGCCCGCTCGTCGGTGATCAGCTCGGCCGCCGAGGGGGCGTCCGGCGCCCAGGCCACCCCGAGCCGGCGCGCCCACCGGCCGTCCGTGCCGAACCCACGCCCGCCGACCACCACCGGCACGTCCGAGCGGCGGCAGGCCTCGATCATCCGGTGGGCGTACGGCAGGCGCATCGGCAGCGCGCACGCCAGCGCGACCGCGTGCGCGTCGTAGCGGTGCAGGTACGACACGAGGTGCGCCGCGGGGACGCTGGCGCCCAGGAAGGTCACCTGCCACCCGCGTAACCGCAGCACCTCGGCCACCAGCCGGGGTGGCAGCGCGTGCCACTCGCCGTCCATGCAGGCGACCACGACCCGGCCACCGGTCGGCCGCGCCTTGACGTGCGCGGAGACCGCCGCCACCACCTGCTCGCTGATGTGGGTGGCCGCGTGCTCCTGGGCGACGCTCCACTCGTTGCGCGCCCACCGCTCGCCCACCTCGGCCTGGGCGGGCGCGACCAGGTCGAGCAGCACCCGCTCCGCCGGGACGCCCGCGTCGAGCAGGCCGATCGCCAGGTCGGTCGCGGCGTACTCGTCGGCGTCGGCGAGGTGGTCCAGGTACCCCGAGTACGCCTCGCCGAGGTCGGTGGTGGCCGTGGCGGCGGTCACGCGTCAGTCTCCTCTGTCTGGTCGATGCCGGCGGGCACCGAGTGCAGGTGCCGCGCCCCGCGCCCGCTCGGGCCGGCCGCCCGCAGCGCCAGCACGGCGATGTCGTCGTGGTCGCCCTGCGCCAACCAGTCGCAGGTGATCTGCTCGACCCGTTCGGCCAGAGCCGGCGCGGGCATCCGCTGGCAGCCGGTCAGCGCCGTGACCAGCCGCTCCGGCCCGAACTGCTCGTCTCCGCGCCGCCCGCCCCGTGCCTCGGTCACGCCGTCGCTGTAGAGCAGGCAGGTCTCGCCCGGCGCCAGCCGTACGGTCACCTCCCCGACGCGGGGGTCGGGCACCACCCCGATCAGCATGCCGCGCAACTCCACCGTCTCCACCTCACCGGAGGCGCGCAGCACCAGCGGTGGCAGGTGCCCGCCGCCGGCCATGGTGAGGGTGAGGCCACCGTCGCGCTCCGGGCGGGCCACACCCAGCACGATCGTGGCGAAGCGGCCCTGGCCGTGCGCCTGGGTCGTCTCCAGCAACGCGTCGTTGAGCAGCCGCAGCAACCGCGCGGGGTTCGACTCCAACCGGTGCAGCGCCTGGAGGCACTGGCGCAGTTGGCCGGTGAAGACGGCGGCTTCGACGCCCTTGCCCGACACGTCGCCGAGGAAGAACACCGAACCACCGTCGGTGAGCCGGTGCGAACCGTAGAAGTCGCCGCCGATGCGCAGCCCCGCCTGCGCGGGCCGGTACGCGGTGCCCCACTGCACACCGACGGCCTCGACCGGCTCGACCGGCAACAGGCTGGCCTGGAGGGTGTCGGCCACCTCGGCCTGGTCGCGGTAGAGCAGCGCGGTGGTCAACGCCGCGCCGGCGCGGGCCGCGAAAGCGCGGACCAGCTCCACGTCGTCCTCGTCGTACCAGCGGGTGGCGCGACGGGCCACCAGCAGCACACCGACCGGCGCGTCACGCCCCGGCAGCGGGACGACCCGGGCGGCGCTCTCGGTGCCGGCCAGCCCCGGCAGCCAGCCGGCGTCGACCGCCTGCTCGACCAGCCAGTCCACCGCGTGCGGCTCGGCCCCGGTCAACCCGTCGGCGATGGCGGTCGGCAGCTCGCCGCCGGCCAGCACGCCGCTGTCCACCGTCGGCACCTCGTCGTCGGTGCGGGAGGCCCGCCACCAGCGAGCACGACCGGCCCGCGGCGCGATCACCAGCACCGCCACCTCGGCCAGGGTCGGCACGGCGAGTCGGACGACCGCGGCGGCCGCCCGGTCGGGGTGCAGTGGGTTGCCCAGCTTGTCGCCGACCACGGCCAGGAATGCCGAGCGGGCCCGTTCGGCGAGCAGCGCGTCGGCGCGGCTGACGCTGTCGGTGACGTCCTCGACGTACCAGCAGCAGCGGTCACCGGAGAGCGGCACCTGGCGCGCGGTGAGCCGGCGCCCGCGATGGGTGAAGCTCCCGGGGACCCCTTCGCTCAACCCGTGCACACCGGCCGCGCTGAGCAGCTCGCCGGACGTCACCTCGGGCAACAACCGCTCAGCCACCGGGCTGACGTGCCGCACGACGCCATCGGCGTCGCAGACCACCAGCCCTTCCCGGAAGTGCTCGACGACCTCTAACCAGTCAGGCGTGGTTTGCCCCCGGTCGGGGGCCAGCGGCGGCAGGGCAGCGGTGGGGCGGCGAACGTCGGCGGACCACGCCGAGGGTCGAGTCGTGCTCGGCGTGGAGAGCCGTCCGTCGCCCGGGTCCCAGTCCCTGACGTCGGAAGCAGTCACCAGCTGAGCCTCACTCCTTGTCGTTCACCGAACCCGTGCCGGAACCGGCGTCCACTGTCAAAACTCTCCGGCCACCCTACGCCGGAACCCGGAAAGCGGCATCTCACGGCAGGTGACGGGCACCGCCACGGCAGGGGTGTCGGACGAGGGACACGAGGGCGCTTCGCCGCCCCCGCTTTGCGTTTTGTCGCTCGACAAGGAAAATGGTGGGATGCCCGACCAGCTGTTGACCATCGAGACAACCCGGCTCGCCGCCGGGAACGTCCGACTCCGGCTGACCGGCGAACTCGACTACGACAGCGCGCCCGACCTGATCGCCGCGGCGGCCGAGCTGGGCGGCGACGGTGACGCCCCGGTTCTTCTCGACCTGACCGGGGTGACCCTCTGCGACTCCTCCGGGCTCAGCGCGCTGCTGGTGGTGCACCGGGCCGCCGGGGCGATCCGACTGACCGGGGTCAGCCCTCAACTTCAGCGAATGCTGGACCGCACGGGCCTGAGTGAGTTGCTCGCCGAGGCGTACGCCGACGACGACGTGCGCGCCATCGGCTGACCCGAAAGCCACCCCCGGAAGCGAAACGGGGTGGCCCCCGACCCTGGGACCTGGGGTCGGGGGCCGGAGGAATGTCTAGGGTGCCGTCATCGGCTGGAGCCGGGGGCCGTCCTCACGCAGCTCGCCGATCGGGGCCGCGTCCACGTCCTCCGGCTCCCCCGAATCGGGCGTCTGGTACAGGTAGCGGACGAACTGCCCACCCGCCTCGTTGTCGTCCGCGCCGGGCCACTGACCGATGCAGTCCATTCCGATCACCTCGCGGCCCGTTCCGTCGGCCTCCTCCAGCAGCGCCCACAGGCTCACCGGGTAACACCTGGTGACCTCCGGTGTGAGCTGCCAGCGGGCGTACCAGCCGGGTCGAGCGGGGACGATCTCGACAACTTCCTTCATGACGACCTTCCTTCCGCGTACCTCGGAAGAACTCCGGTCCTGACCCGATCGTGCGGGCCGTGCGGGTGAGCACCCCTCACCCCCGCCGGATGAAGCGTGGCGCAGGCCGCTCCGACCCGGCCGGCGGCCTCCGTTTCCTTCTCCGGGACGGCGGGAAGGCGACTGGCGCAGCCACGATCCCCAGCGGAAGGGATGCCACCATGCGCAAGCAGATGGAGGGCGACAACCAGAGGCGCCGGGCACTGGCCCGGCAGGCCCGGGAGCAGAATCGCCAGCCCAGCGAGATCGGCGCCAGCCTGAGTGCGTCCAAGCAGCTCACGAGCCTTGATGCGGGTAAGCGGGCCGGCCCACCAGCGGCCGGAACGCACAAGTCGGACAGCACGCGCGGCGGGCCGGCACCGCCGCCGGTCGGTAGCGCCGACAACCCGCGACCGCAGCCGTCCCCGCCGAGCGGTGCGGCCGGTGTGAACAGCATGGGCTACCACGACCTGGTCGACGAGGTCCGGCGTCGCGCCGGGGTCGACTTCAAGACCGCCAAGGTGGGCACCGAGGCGACAGTGCTGGTCCTCGCGTTCGCCCTGGAGGCCGCCGAGCGGCAGCGGCTGCTCGCCGCGGTGCCGGCGTCGCTGCACGACGTGCTGCCGGTCGACGGCATCGAACGGCACCAGGACCTGCCCGGCTTCCTGGCCGAGGTGGGCCGGATCAGCGGCAACACCCCGGAGCAGGCCCGGTACCAGGCCGAGGCGACGATCGCCGCGCTCGCCGAGCAGGACGGCGACCTGGTCGAGTCGTTGCACGTACCCGACGGGTTGCGCGACCTGCTGAACCCGCCGGAGGCGGGCGGCGGTCTGGTGGGCGCCTCCACCACCACACCCACCCTGGACGCCGACGAGATCAGCGCGGCGCTGGACGACCTGCCCTACTGGGCCGGCGACAGCCAGGGCCTCTACCGGGTGGTCGCACTGCCGCCCGACAACCTGGACCGGGTGCTCGCCCGGCTCGACCGGCTGCGCCAGGACAACGGCCGCGGCCCGAGCATCGGGCGTCCGGGCGACACCGCCGCCGTGTTGACCGTGCGGACCAGCCAGGCCAACGGGGTCACCGCGCTCGACGTGGACCTCGCCCGCCAGATCGACGACGCGATCGACGAGGTGGGGGCCGGGATGGCCGGCGGCTGACCGGTCACCACGACACCGTCGGGCCGGCGGACCCGGGGCGACCCCGCTCCGCCGGCCCGTCCGCCGTGCCGGGTGCACCGTGGGCTCGGCTAGCGTGCCGGACATGAACCGCGCCGCCGACCGGCTGGAAATGGTCGCCGACCCGGTCCGCCGGACCGGGCGGACACTGCTGTCGGCAGGGGTCGAGCAGTCGTACGTGGATGTCGAGGATCCTCGGCACCTGCACTTCGAGTACGTCCGGCGGATCGCCTCGGCGGTGGAGGTGGCGGCGCCGGCCGGCGCCCCGCTGAACGTCCTGCACCTCGGTGGCGGCGCGTTGACGTTGCCCCGCTGGCTGGCCGCCACCCGGCCCGGCTCCCCGCAACGGGTCGTCGAGCGGGACGCGGATGTGGTCGAGCTGGTGGCCCGGGAGTTGCCGCCGCTGCCGCCGGAGGTGCGGGTGGATGTCGCCGACGCCCGGGACGCCCTGACCGGCACCCCGGACGGCCGGTACGACGTGGTGATCGCCGACATCTACCGGGCGGCCCGGATGCCCCGGCACGTACGCACCGTCGAGTTCGCCGCCGAGGTGGCCCGCGTCCTGCGCCCCGACGGGTTGTATCTGGTCAACGTCACCGACCTGCCGCCGCTGGTCGGTACCCGGGTGCAGGTGGCCACCTTGCGGGCGGTCTTCGCCGACGTGTGCGTGGTCGGCGACCGGCGGATGTTGCGCGGCCGCAGGTACGGCAACCTGGTGCTGGCCGCGACCTCCCGCCCCGGCGGGCTGCCGGTGGCCCGGCTGGCGGTGGCCGCCCTGCGCGACCCGGTGCCCGGCGGGCTGCTGCACGCCGCCGCGCTCGACACGTTCGTCGCCGGCGCCCACCCCGTCACCGACGCGGACGACAACTCCCGCCACTGATCGCCGTTGTGCCCGTAATGCCGGGTTTCCGACGGCGCGCGCGGGGAAGGCCCGCCGGATGAGCGACGTCGACGATCGGGCGACTGGCCGCCGGACTCTGATCGTGATTGGTCTGGTGCTGGCGACAGCGCTCGCGCTGGGCTTCGTGTACGCGACCCGGCGGGTGCTGGTCTGGGCGGTGGTCGCCGCGTTCTTCGCCGTCGCGCTCAAACCCCTCGTCGACCGGCTGCAACGCCGCTTCGTCCGGCGTCGGGCGCTGGCCACCCTGCTGGTGTTCCTCGCCGCGTTCGTACTGCTGGCGATCCTGGCCGCGCTCATCCTGGTTCCGCTGTTCGGCGAGCTGGGCCGCTTCGCCGACCGGGCACCCGAGCTGCTGCGGGAGGCCCGCGCCGGGCAGGGCCCGGTGGGGCAGGCGCTGGAGCGCACCGGGGCACGCCGCTACGTCAGCGAGCACTCCGAGCAGCTACGCGACCTCGGCGGCCGGCTGCGCCAGCCCGCGGTCGGTGTGCTGCGTGGCGTCGTCGAGTCGGTCGCCGGGCTGGTCACGGTCATCGTGCTCGCGTACCTCATGGTGTTGGAGGCTCCGCGGCTCACCGGCGGCCTGCTCGCGGCGGCCGGGGACGGTCAGGGCGAGCGGCTGCGCCGGGTTGGCCGGGAGGTGTCGCGCACCGTCACCGGCTATCTCACCGGGAACCTGCTGATCAGCGTGATCTGCGGGGCGTTGACCTTCGTGGTGCTGACCCTCACCGGGGTGCCCTTCGCGGCGGTGATCGCCCTGCTGGTGGCGGTGGCCGACCTGATACCGCTGGTCGGGGCGACCCTCGGCGCGGTGATCGCGGCCGGTGCCGGTTTCCTGCACTCCCCCACCGCCGGGGTGGTGGTGCTGGTCTTCTTCGTTGTCTACCAACAGCTGGAGAACCACCTGCTCCAGCCGCTGATCCTGTCCCGCGCGGTCCGGCTGAACCCGTTGACGGTGCTGGTCAGTGTGCTGCTCGCGGCGGAGCTGGCCGGTCTGCTCGGCGCGCTGCTGGCCATCCCCGCCGCCGGCATCGTCCAGACGCTGCTGCGCGAGTACGGCCCGCGCCGGCTGCGGCCCGGCCCGCCGGCCGGCCCGGCCGCGCGGTCCGCGCGACCGGCGGGCACCACCGACTGACCGTCGCGGATGTGGTCGGTGCCGCCACCGGCCTGCCCCGCGACGACCAGGCGGCCTGCTCAGCGGGACCGGGTCGCGACCTCGGGTGTGGTGCTCTCCAGCGGCACCGCGTTGGCCGGCACCAGCCCCAACTGGACCGCGGACCGGGTCAACGCGGCGTCCAACGCCCAGTCGGCGCTGACCCGCGTGCGGTTTCCCGGCATCGCCATCAGGTGGTACGCCCGGGTGACCGCCTTGGCCGGCAACCCGGCCAGGTTGACCTGCAACGGGTTCGCCGCCGCGTCCTTGCCACCCAGGTCGACGACCCAGCCCAGGTCGTGGTGCTTGTACGGCTTGCGGCGGCCGAAACCGTACGACGCGGCGATGTTGTACGCCGCGCGCTTGCCCTGCCGCTGCGCGTGCTGGGCGGTCATCCCGCACACCTTGCCCGGATTGACGAGGTCGGGCACCGCGGCGGCGTCACCGCACGCGTACACCTCCGGATAGCCGGGAACGTTGAGGAACTCGTCGGTGACCAGTCGACCCCGGTCGGTCCGCAGGCCCAGCTCGTTGACGAACGGGTCGGGGCGCACCCCCACACACCACACCAGGGTGCAGGTCGGGATGTACTCACCATCGGTGAGCTTCACCCCGTCGCAGGTCGCCTCGGCCACCGAGGTACCCATGCGCACGTCCACCCCGCGGCGGTTGAGCACCTTGTGCGAGGTGTCCGACATCCGCTTGTCCAACTCCGGCAGCACCCGGGACGCCACGTCGAGCAGCATCCAGCGGGGCCGGACGGTGAGCCGGGGCCGCTGGGCGTGCAACGCGTCGGTGAACAACTGCCCGTGTGCCGCGACCTCGGTGCCTGTGTAGCCCGCCCCGACCACCACGAACGTGGACCGGGCCTGCTGCTCGGCCGGGTCCTCGGCCTGCTCGGCCAGCTCGAGCTGCCGGACGATGTGATCATGCAGGTAGACGGCCTCGGGGAGGCCACGGAAGCCGTGCGCATACTCGGTCACCCCCGGGATTGGCAGCAGCTTGTTGACGCTGCCCACGGCGAGCACGAGCCGGTCGTACGCCAGCCGGTTCTTCTCCCCCTCGGCCTGGGTGAAGCCGACCCAGCGGTTCTGCAGGTCGACGTGGTCCGCCTCGCCGACCACCACCCGTACGCCCTTGAGCGTCCCGGTCAGCGGCACGGCGATCCGTTTGGGCTCGACCACCCCGGCCGCCACCTCGGGCAGCAGCGGCAGGTACAGGAAGTAGTCGGTGGAGTTCAGCACCACGATCTCGGCCCGGTCCCGGGCGATCCGGCTCAACGTCTTCGCCGCGTGGTAACCGGCGAACCCGGCCCCCACGATCACCACACGAGGTTTCGTCATTGCGGGCCGTTTCCCGTCGAAGCCCGCGACAAACGTCCTACGCGCCAGCCGTGCTCAACTCGGCTGGAGCCGGACGTGGCCGCTGCGGCCTACCGCCTCCAACTCCCACTCCTGGCCGAACGCCCGCACCCGCTCGGCGGCGATCCGGCCTAGTTTTTCCGGGACGTCCGGATCGATGACCAACCGGCCGTTGACCGGATTGACGCCGAGCATGGCGCGGATCAGGGCCAGCGGCGTGCCGGCCGCCCACGCCTGCGGGCTGCACGCGGTCGGGTAGGGCACGGCGAAGAGCAACCGCTCCCGGTCGAACCCGCTGAGCGCCTCCGGCAGCCGGTAACCGAACTGGTCGGCGGCCTCGATCATCGCCAGACTGATCCGGTTCGACTCGGTTCGGTAGCCATAGCGGGCCAGGCCGAGCGCGGCGATCGAGTTGTCGTGCGGCCAGACCGTGCCCAGGTGGTAGCCGAGGGCGTTGTAAAGCGCTTCCTCCCGGGACAGCGTGCGGATGCCCCAACCGGAGAACATGTCCGGCGACATGAGTTGCCGCACCACCGCCCCGGCCCGCTCCGGCGGGACGATCCCGCTCCACAGCAGGTGACCCATGTTCGAGGTCTTGGAGTCGACGCGGTTCTTGTCGCCGTCCAGGGCGACCGCGTAGTAGCCGCCCCGTTCCTCGATCCAGAAGTCCTGGTTGAACCGCTCGTGCAGGGTGTTGGCCTCGTCGCGTAGCCGGCGCGCCAACGTGGGGTTGTCCAACGGCCCGTCGAACAGTTCGGCCAGCCGCAGTTTGGCGTCGTAGGTGTAGCCCTGCAGGTCGCACGTGGCCAGCGGGAGCACCGGGATTCGGCCATCGGCAAAGACGACGCCGTCCGGAGAGTCCCGCCAGCACTGGTTGCCGAGCCCTTCGGGCGAGCGGGTGGCGTACTCGACGTAGCCGTCGCCGTCCCGGTCGCCGAATTCGTCGATCCACCGCAACGCTGCCAGGGCGTTGTCCCGCAGGTGCCGGACGGTCTCGTCGTCGCCGGTCCAGCGCCAGTACTCGGAGAGCAGGATCAGCCAGAGCTGGGTGGCGTCGGCGGTGCCGTAGTACGGCCCGAACGGCTTCTCACCACTGCGGGTCAGCTCGCCGCTGCGCACCTCGTGCAGGATCTTGCCGGGTTCCTCGTCGGTGAAGTCGTCGCACGTCTCACCCTGGAGCCGGGCCAGGGCGAGCAACGTGCCCTTCGCCAGCGCGGGCCCGGCGACAAGCGTCTGATACGCGGTGATCAGGGTGTCCCGGCCGAAGACGGTGAGGAACCACGGCAACCCGGCACCGGGCAGCAGAATGCGCTGTCCCTTGACCTCCAGGTCGAGCCGCAGTGCCGCCAGGTCGTTGCGGGACTGCCGCACGGTGCGCTCCAACGCCTCGCTGTCACTGTGCAGCACCGCCCGGTCTTCGAGCCACCGGCGCAGCGGGTCGTCGGCCCGGCCGTGGATGACGTCGGCGATGTCGCCCCGGACCGGCTCCACCACCCCCATCCCGGGCGGCAGTGGCACGTGCAGGTCGACCTGCCACTCCTCGCCCTGGCCCAGCTCCAGCTCCCAGACCAGGTCGTCGCCCTCGATACGGTCGGCGGGCTTCGCGCAGCACACCCGGGTCTGCGCGGAGAAGTCGCCGCGCTGATAGGAGAAGCACAGCTCGGACCCGTCGGCGGCGTGGTCGCGGCTGATCTCGGCAGAGCGGTCCCGGACCCTCGACTTGACCTCGAACAGGTCGGCGAAGTCGGCGGCGACGGCCAGCCGCAGCTCCACCCGGACCGGCTCCCGCCGGAAGGAGATCAGTTCCACGCGTTCGTGAAACCCGTCGCCGACGTAGCGCAGGCGCCGCAGGCCCAGCGTGTTCGGCGGCAACCCGGGCAACTCCGGGTTGGTGAGGACGTACTGCGCGGAGTAATGGTCGATGGTCTCGGCGCGCAGCAGCAACAGCTCACCGCCGTTGACGGTCAGGTTCCAGCCACTGATCAGGCGGGTGTCCAGGTGGACGAGCCCACCGATACTGCCCGTCGGCACATCCCCGCACGCGTTGGAGTACAGGAACGTGGGGCCGCTGAGCACCGCCAGGGAGTCGGGGCCCAGCTCGGGCGGGATGGCCCGCTGGTCGGCGCTGTCCGTATCCGCGACGGACAGGCCGGGGAGGGGATTGGCAGGGGTCGCGCGCACGGCAGCCATGACACCCACCGTAGGAAGCAGGGTACGGAGTGTCATCACCCGCTCCGGGTGAGAAGTCCGGCCTGACCGTCGGCCCGGGGCGGCGGGGCCGACGGTCAGGCCGGGGTCGGCGCGGTGATCGCCCAGCGCTCGTGGTCGCGCCAGGCGCCGTCGATGAACAGGTAGTCCGGGGAGAAGCCCTCCAACCGGAAACCGAGCTTGCGGGCCACCCGCCGGGACGGCTCGTTGCCCGGTTGGATGTTCGCCTCCAGCCGGTGCAACCCGACCGATGTGAACGCGTGGTCGATCACCAGGGCGACGCCCGCCGAGGCGTGCCCGGTCCCGCTGTACGGCAGGAACGCCGCGTACCCCAGGAAGCCACCACGCAGCGCACCGAGCACGATCCCGCTGATGTTCACGTAACCGGCGATCTCGCCGCTGGCCCGGTCGCAGATCAGGTAGCCGGCGCTGTCGCGACGACGGATCCGGCGCAGATAGAGCTCGTACTCCTCCGGGCTGGCCGGCGCGGCCAACCAGGGGTGGTGCAGGTCCCGACTGCGCCGCGCGGCGGCGACGAACTCGTCCGAGTCGGTGGGCCGGGGTCGCCGGATCGCGGCGGGACCACCGGTACGCAGGTATCTCACGGCGGATCACTCTGACCGACCGGTGCCGCCGTTGTCCAACCGGCCACCGCGTGGGTGGGCGTCGGCCGGGCTAGCGGGACGTCAACAGGCTGAACTCCTGACCATCGGGGTCGGCCAGTACCAGTCGGCCTGCCCCATCCTGGTCGGTGTCGACCCGGGTCGCCCCGAGCGAGAGCAGACGGTCGACCTCGGCCTGCCAATCGCCGTCGACAGGCGGGGCGAGGTCGAAACGCACCCGATCCCTGCCGCCATTCGGCATCAGCGGTGGGCCACCCCAGCTGATCTTCGTGCCGCCGCGCAGCGACTGGATCGCGGTCTCCTCGTCCTGGTCCCAGACCAGCGGCCAGCCCAGCGCCGCACTCCAGAAGTAGCCGACCGCCTGCGACCCGTCGCAGGCCAGCGCACCGACGAAGCCGCTGCCGGCGAGGAACTTGTTGCCCGGTGCGATGACGTCGAACTCGTTGCCCTCGGGGTCGGCGAGCACCACGTGATCGATCTCCGGGCCCTGCCCGATGTCGGTGTGCCGCGCACCAAGCTCCAGTGCCCTGGCCACCGTCTGCCGCTGGTCCTCCAGCGAACTGCTGGTCAGATCGAAGTGCATCCGATTCTGGACCACCTTCGGCTGCTGGTTCGGAGCGAAGCGGATGTGGTAACCGTTGTCGTTGGCGGGTAGCAGCAGGACGCCGTCGTGGGGATCGTCGACGATCTCCCGCCCCAGGAGCCCGGACCAGAACTGCGCGAGCCGCAGGGGCTCGCTCGCGTCGAAGCTGATCGCGAACAGGTGTGCAGTCATCGCTGCGCTCATCTCCCATCGGACCGGACGCCGTGACAGCCGTCGGAGCGGGAGCCTAGGCCCGTGCCAGGTCGACCGCACCCGAGTTTCGGGTCACGCGGTGAGGTACGCCGCGGCGGTGCGGGCGCGGGGCGAGGTCGGTTGGCGGGATACGGTTCATCCCCGGTAGGGCGGGGCCACACCCCAGCCCCAGCGCGGGACCGGTGCCTGCAGGATCGGGTCCGCGTCCGGTTGGGAATTGCCCACCGCCAACCGGGTGCCCCACTCGAGGTAGCTCGTGAAGGCGGCGCGAAACTCCGGATCGTCGGGTAGGCCGACCTCGTCGGCAGCATCCATCATCACATTGACCCACCGCCGACGCTGCGCCTCGCTGATCGCCCTGCCCAGGTGCTGGCCGAGCATGTGGCGGTAGCCGCCGTGCTCCATCGTGTAGGTGGCCGGTCCGCCGAAGACCTCGGCAAGCCAGACCGCTACATGCCGGGCGTGGTCGGGGTCCATGTGCGCGAACATCGGCGCGAGCAGGTCGTCGGAGCGGACCAGGCGGTAGAAGGCATCGCAGAGCCTCATGAACGCGTCGGTGCCGCCGGCCCACTCGTACAGGCTCGGCGGCGCAGCGCCACCACTGCCGGCAACCGACGTTCGGGCGTAGTGCCGCATCTCCTGGATGTCCTCGACGTACGGCTTGATCGCGGCGAAGAACTGCCCGAACACCGGCCCACCCCGAAACCCGTTCAGGTGCTCGTCCACCGATGTCCAGGTGATGCGCAGCAGGTAGCAGGCGGGGTCGTCCAGGCAGCGGCTCAACTCGTAGTCCACACACTGCGGCGCGGCGCGTAACGCGACAGCGGCCCGCTCGTACGCCGCCTCGAAACCATCCAGCCGTTCCTGCGGGACGCGGTACCTGATGTACTCGATCACCATGGCTACAGCTCAACACCCGCAGTGGCGATGATCAAGTACGCACCATTTGGTACGTGCCGAGGGAGGCCAGGATGCCCAAGCGATACCACTGCCCGGTGGAGCTCGCCGTCGACGTTGTCGGCGGAAAATGGCGACCGGTGATCCTGGCCCATCTCAAGGAGGGCGTACACCGCTATGGCGAACTGCGCCGCCGGATGCCGGGGATCAGCGAGAAGATGCTGACCCAGCGTCTGCGCGAGTTGGAGGTCGACGGGCTCGTCCTGCGGCACGACCACGAGACCACACCACCTCATGTCGAGTACCGGCTCACCGAGGAAGGACTCAGCCTGGCCCCGGTGTTGCAGGCCCTGTACGACTGGGGCGCCGCGCGGGCCGCACGTACCGGTACCCCTTGTGATCCACTGGCCCGGTGAGCCGAACCCCCTCGATCCCCCCGGCCGACGTCCAGGAGCGACTGTCGCGGGAGCTGAACGTCTGGCTGTGCACGGTGCGGCGCGACGGGTCGCCGCACCTGACGCCGGTCTGGTTCGTCCACCTCTCCGCGACGTTCTGGGTCGGTTGTGAGAGCCGTAGCGTGAAGGCCCGCAACGTCGTGGCCGACCCACGGGTGTCCCTGGCTCTGGAGAACGGCAACGCGCCGGTGGTGGCGGAGGGCGCCGCCCACGTGCACCGAAGTGGATTCCCGAGCCCGGTCGTGGAGGCGTTCGCGCGCAAGTACGACGGCTGGGACGTCGGCCGGCAGGTCGGCCCGGACGGCGAGCGGGTGCTGCTGGAGATCCCTGTCCGGCGGTGGCTGCTCGCGGGCACCGCCCAGTGAGCCGTCGATGCGAGAATCGGCCGGTGGAGGGCGAGCTGACGACGGCCCTGGCGGGCGTACGGGACGCGTTCGCCCGGTATCCGCGCCGTTCGGTGCTCGATGGTCACCTGGCCGAGATGGCCGCCAGGCTCAACTTCGCCAAGCCGAAGCGCCGTGACGAGGAGGCCGAATGGATACCGAGCCGCAGGACCCCGTCGTCGTCGCGCTGTCCAAACTGGTGCCAGCTGGTGTCGACCGTGGCCGGCTGACCCGGGAGTCCGGCCGACAGTTGCGGTGGGTGGCAGCCGGCAGCGCCACGCCACCGGTCGTCCTGGTCTCCGGGGCCGGCGAAGTGGGGCTGGACTGGGCCGTCGTCCTCCCCTCGCTGGCCGAGGGGTCCCGCGTCATCGCCTACGACCGAGCCGGTCTGGGTGCCAGCGACGCCATCTCGCGGCTGACACTGGACTCCCAGGTGCGCGACCTCGTGGCACTCCTGGACGACGTCGGCCCCGCCGTGCTGGTCGGTCACAGCTGGGGCGGACTGCTCGCCCAACTAGCCGCTTTCGCCCGTCCCGACCAGACGCTTGGCCTGGTCCTGCTCGATCCGTTCCACGAGGACAGCACGGCAGAGGTGCCACTGGCTCTCCGCGTCTCATCAAATCTCCTGCTCAACGCCATTCCGGTGCTCAAGACCCTCGGGCTCTTCGATCGGATCGCGGCGAACATGGGCCGCACGCTCGCTGAGCGCTGCACAGACGACCTGGAGATCCAGGCCTCGATCACCGAGGCGTACCGGGCCAGCTATCGCACGTTCGGTCAGGTCACGACCATTCGGGCGGAGAACCGCCTCGCCAACACCTGCACCCGGGAGGTGCGCGCCGCGCGCGCGACGTCGACCGCCCCCGACGTACCGATGAGAATCCTGACCGCGACCCGCGGCAAGCCCGCGGCCCTGCGACAGCGCTCCGGTGACCTCGCCGACCAGACCGCCGCGGTCTTCGCACGCGGCGTCCACGTCGTGGTGCCCGACAGCGGCCACTACATCCACAAGGACCAACCCGCCGCCGTGGTCGAAGCAGTGGGCGCTGTCCTCGCCCAGGTCGATCGGGATACGCAGTAGCGGACCGGGTCAGTGCCGCTGGACCGCGGACCGGGCGAACCACGGTGCGAGCCACGGGGTGAGCGCGACGAGACCGACGGCGAGGGCGGTGATGACGGCCTGCCCGACCCGGCCCGGGGTGACGCCGGCCGCCGGGTCCAGCACGTAGTTGGCGTACCCGTTCGCGGCCGCGTCCGTCACCAGGACGGCGCAGCCCAGCACCAGCCCCTGCACCCGACGAGCGGCCAACAGCAACGCCGCCAACGGATCCCACAGCGTCAGGGACGTGAAGTAGAACGTCAGCCACCCGGGCAGGGCGAGCTGCGGCCCGAACTGGGGCAGGAGCAACTGCACCACGTGCACCGCGGTGCCGTAGGCGAAGACCAGCACGGCGAGAGCCACCACGCACCGGACCGCGAGCGGCACACCACGCCATCGACCGGTGCCCACCCGGCCATCCTGCCTCAGCCGGGCAAGCGTTCCGTCAGAGCGGGCCGGGGAACGTCTGCTCCATCGGCATCGGCACCTGGAGGTAGGTGGTGCCCCGCATGTCCAGCCAGGCCCGGTCCGGCCCGCGCACCAGGCGCACCATCACCTCCTCGCAGGAGGGGCAGCGGGCGACGAGGCCCGGGGCGTGCGAGTAGACGTGCAGGCTGGCCATCGACCCGGTCGTCCCGCAGTTCTCACAGCGGCCCATCGCGCTGCTCAGGTCGACGGTGAACAGCTCACGCATCGGGCCGTCGAGCATGTTGCCGTCCAGGTACGACATCTCGGTCATCGAATCTCCTCGACACTGCGTGAGTGAGCGGGTGGTCAGCCGGTGGGGCCGAAGCGTTCGGTCTTGACCCGGCGCGACGGGTGACCCAGCCCCACCAGCAGGTCGGCCACGGTCTCCACGAACGCGGTCGGACCACAGACGTAGGTGAGTGGTTCCAGGTCCGGTGGCCACCCGTGCGTGTTGACGTCGGCGAGCCCGATCCGGTGCGGCTCACCGCGCCAGCCCTCGGGCGCCTCACGGGTGTAGACGTACGCGACGTCCAGCCCGAAGTCGTCGCGGACCCGGCGGCGCAGCTCGTCGGCGTAGATCACGTCACCGGGGGTGCGCACCGAGTAGATCAGCCGGAACGGCGCCTTGCTGCCCACCGCCCGCCGCGCCCGGATCATCGCCATCAGCGGCACGACGCCGGACCCGCCGGCGACCAGCTGCACCGGCGCGGTCTCCTCGGGCCGCCAGATGAACCAGCCACCGAGCGGTCCGCGTACCTCGATCGGGTCGCCGGCCCCAAAGACATCAATGAGGTACGGCGACACCTCGCCGTCGTGCACGCGCTGCACTGTCACCTCGATGCGCGGCCCTCCCGGCCCGTCCACGGCCGGCCCGGCGATCGAGTACGACCGGGCCGCCTGGTAACCGTCCGGGGCGGTGAGCCGCAGGTCGACGTGCTGCCCGGGCAGGTGCCCCGGCCAGTCCGGCACCTCCAGCACCAGGGTCTGCGCGGTCGGTGTCTCCACCCGGCGCTCCACCAGCCGGCCGACCTGCCAACGGTTGGGCGTACGGCGCTGGGTGCTCGTCGCCACGGCGCGCTCAGTCACCCTGGTACCGCTGTTCGCGCCACGGGTCGCCGTAGTCGTGGTACCCGGCGGTCTCCCAGAACCCTGGCTCGTCCATCGTCTTGAGCCGGAGGCCGCGTACCCACTTGGCGGACTTCCAGAAGTACAGGTGCGGCACCAGCAGTCGCGCCGGCCCGCCGTGCTCAGCGGGCAGCGGTGCGCCGTCGAAGGTGTGCACCACCCAGGCCTGGCCACCGCGCAGGTCGTCGAGCGGCAGGTTGGTGGTGTACCCGCCGTAGGAGTGCGCCAGCGCGAAGTGCGCCCCCGTGTCGACGTCGGCGAGCAGCGTGTCCAGTGAGACGCCCTGCCAGTTGGTGCCGAGCTTCGACCAGCGGGTGACGCAGTGGATGTCCACCATCGGCGTCTCCTGCGGCAGCGCCATCAGCTCCTGCCACGACCACCGGTGTTCGCTGCCGTTCTCGGCGGAGATGACGAACTCCCAGGTGTCCAGTGACACCCGGGGCGTCGGGCCGGCCGAGAGCACCGGAAAGTCCTCGGTCAGATACTGACCGGGTGGCAGGGCCGGCTCCTGCGTTCGGGGCCGACCCTGAAAGCCCGGTGACACGATTCCCATTGCACAGTCGTACCACCCGCGCCGGTGGGGGCGGGAGCTTTCCCGCGTACCCCGTCGTCAGACGGCGCGGCGCGATCAGTGCCGCTCCGCGACGACCTTGCGGTCCTCGGGCAGGTCGCCGCCCCGGGTGGCGCGCAGGCTGGTCACCGTGACCACCACCAGCACACCGATGATCACGCCGAGCGAGGCCAGGGTGGGGATCTGCGGCACGCTGTCCCAGATGCCGTGCGCCCAGTGCAGACCCAGCTTGAGGCCGATGAACGCCAGGATGATGGCCAGGCCGTAGCTGAGGTGCACCAGCCGGCTCAACGCCGCGTGCAGGACGAAGTAGAGCGCCCGCAGGCCGAGCAGGGCGAACGCGTTGGTGGCGAAGACCAGGTACGGGTCCTCGGTGATGCCGTAGACCGCCGGCACCGAGTCGACAGCGAAGACGATGTCGGTGGCCAGCACCGCGACCACCACCAGGGCGAACGGCGTGAGTGCCCGCTTCGCGCCCTGCCGGACGGTCATCTTGGTGCCGTGGTAGTCGTCGACCACCGGCATGACCTTGCGCAGCAGCTTCACCGACCGCATCTTGTTGATGTCGACTTCCTGCTGATGCCCGGACATGGCATCACGCAGCAGCTTCACCGCCGTGGCGATGAGGATGATCGCGAAGAGCAGGAAGGCGAAGTCGAGGGTCTGCAACGCCGCCGCGCCGAGGGCGATGAAGACGGCCCGCAGCACCAGCGCACCGGCGATGCCGTAGAGCAGCACCCGCTGGGCGAGCACCGCCGGCACCGCGAACGCCGCCAACAGCAACATGAAGACGAAGAGGTTGTCGACCGAGAGCGACTTTTCCACCAGGTAACCGGTCAGGTATTCGACGCCCTGCTGGGAGCCGAATCGCCACCAGAGCCAGCCGCCGAACGCCAGCGGCAGCGCTATGTAGAACGCCGACCAGCCGATGGCCTCCCGCATGGACACCTCGTGCGGGCGACGGGTGACCAGGAAGTCCAGCACCAACAGCAGGAGGACCCCGATGATGGTGACCGCCCACAGCGTGGGCGTGCCCACCGACGACAGGTCACTGGCGGCGGACAGATACGACACTTGGCTCATGTGGGGTCTCCTCGAACACCGTCATGTTCGAGGTCTCCTTCACCCACCACCTGGTGGGCAACCACCCGAGGCGCGCCGGGCGCGCCGTACTGACCGGAATGGTTCGTGGGAAGTACTCCCCTCGCACGACAAGGTTAGGCCAGGCGGAATCGCCACGCCAAGCGGGACATCGATGGTTGCCCTGGTAAACCGCTGTGTGTGCGTGGTACGAGCGCTGTCAGCCGCGGCGCAACGTCGCCCCCGGGGCCATCGCCTGCTCGACCAGGCCCCGATAGTCACGTGGCAGTTGGGTCACCACGTCATCGAACTCACCGCCGGTGATCGCCTCGCGCAGGGTGGTGAAGACCGCCCGACTGGCGTCCTCGGCGGCGGGCTCCTGCACACCGGCGCGCAACGCGACCCGGGCGACGAACTCCGCCGCGCCGAACCGGTCCGCCTGCTCGGTGCTCGGGCTCGGTTTGAGCACGAGTTGCAGCGGTTGGGGCAACTGGGCGGCCAGGTCCAGGACCTCACCGCCGGTCAACCGCTCGGCGAACGTCTCCAACACGGCCCGGGTCAGCTCGACCGCCCGCTCGGACGACGTGGCGGTGCGCTGGGAAACCTGGTCGATGAAGGTGTCGTAGTTCATCGCGTACTCCCTTGGCTCGCGTCGGCGTCTGCGGGTACCCGCGGCGGCCGAGGAGAAACGGCGCCGGTTTCCTGCGCCGGGCGGGCGTGACCGGCCGGCGGGCGGGTAACCGCCGCCGGTCGTCACCACATCGATGCCCGAGGGAGCCCACGCCATGGCGAGCTACGCCGACGTCCTGCAGTACCTGTCGAGCCTGGACTACCCGGCCGAGAAGGACGACGTGGTCCGCGAGGCCGAACGGGAGGGTGCCCCGCCGGACGTGTTGAAGGCGCTGCGCGCCCTGCCGCCGGTCGACTACGCCAACGGGACCGAGGTGGCCCGGTCGGCCGGGATCGAGGCGGCGCCCGAGGTCGGCCCCGCCCAGCGGGCGGAGCAGGCCCGGGACAAGAAGCACAACCGGGTCTCGCAGCACCTGCGCGGCATCTGACCCGGCGGTGGCGCCCACCACCCCGACCCGGGAGCGTCCGGAATGACCCAGACCGGCCCCGACCGGCCAGCGGACGTGCGTTTCCCGGCTGCTGCGAAGCAGCTCGCCGTTGTGGCGGTGGTCGGCGTCCTCGCCGGCTGCGTCTTCGCGCTGCTGCTGCCCCTGCCGCTCGCGGCACTGGCCGGCTGGGACGTGGGCGCACTGAGCTGGCTCGTGCTGGTCTGGCACAAGATCTGGCCGATGGACGCCGAGCGGACCGCCCAGCTGGCCGTCCACGAGGACCCGAACCGGGCGATCCGGGACGCCCTGCTGCTTGTCGCCTGCCTGGCCAGCCTGCTGGCCGTCGGGTTGGTAGTGGCCAGCGCGCAGAGCGCGCCTCCCGGGGTGGCCCGGGAGGCGCACAGCGGCGTGGGCGTGCTCAGCGTGGTGCTCTCCTGGTTCGTGGTGCACACCGTGTTCGCCGCCCGGTACGCCCGGATCTACTACACCGGCCCGGACGGCGGGGTGAACTTCAACCAGCCCGAACCCCCGCGCTACTCCGACTTCGCGTACGTCGCGTTCACCATCGGGACGACGTTCCAGATCTCCGACACCAACCTGACCAGCAACGAGATGCGTCGTACGGTGCTGCGCCACTCGATGGTGTCGTACCTGTTCGGCGCGTTCATCATCGCCGTGACGGTGAACCTGCTGGCGGGTCTGGCGCGGTGAGAGGGACTCAGCCGGCCGCGCGGACCCCCCGGAGCGTGACACGGGGGCGGGGCCGATCGAAGGGCCGGGACAGGCGGGCGCCCCTGGTCACGAACCGCGACCTAGGGCGCCACGCAAGCCTGCCCAGGCGGTGAACCGCATCCGAACCGGTCGCGGTCACCAGGCGGTGGAGGTCCGCTCGAACCGAGCGGCCAGCACTGCCGGGTCCAACCATACGGCAGACCATCCTCCGTTTGGTCAGAATTTGAGGAAGTGTGGGCCAGGGCACGTCACGACCGACCGGTCACCTCCGCGTACCGGTGCTCCAGGTCGACCCGGGCCAACGCCCCCACCAGCCAGGCCAACTGCTCGGACTCGCCAGTGGCCAGGCCGGCCAGGTCGTCCGCCGACCTGCCCAGCCCGAGCCGACGCGCGGCAGCCAGCGCCCGCCGGTCGGCGACCGGGGCCACCTCCCGCCACAACGCCTGGGCCTCGCGGAGAAACAGGTCGACGACCTGATCGTCCACGCCCGGAAGCTCGGCCAGCAGCGCCCGCTCCCGGACCGGGTCATGGTGCGCCACCGCCCGCAACCGGCGCAGATCGCCCCGGTACCGCTCGACCACCGTCCGGGCCAGGTCACCCAGGACAGCGGCCAGCGCGTCCACGTCACCGCGCTGGCCGCTGGCGCGCAGCACCCGGACCCGGTCCTCGTGCAGTGAACGCGCCAGCCGGGCCGCGCTGTCCCACTCCTCGTCGCGCACCGCCCGCGCCCCGTCCAACGCCCGCCGGAAGTCACCGCGACGGGCCAGCAGCACCGACAGGTACAGCACCTGGAACAGGCTCGCCGGGTTGTTGGTCACCCGGAACCCGTACTGCTCGGCGAAGCCCCGCCCGCTACCGGCGAGCCGGCGCGCCAGACGTTTACGGTCCTCCACCGGAGTGATCAAACTGGTCGCCATGCCGGCGACTACCCGCGCCACCGGGGGTCACACCGGCCGCACCTGCCCGTCAGCCGTGCAGGCCGCCGGTGCGGTCGCGGGCCTTGAGGCGGGTCGTGGGCAGGGCGGGCGCCGGCAGCGGCGGCGCCGAATCGTCGGCGACCACACCGAAGCGCCCGTCGCCGGCCATCCAGTCCTCCCGGGCGGCGGCAATTTCCTCGTGGGACCGGCCCACGAAGTTCCACCACATCACCAACGGCTCCTCGAACGGCGCACCGCCCAGCAGCAGCAACCGGGCCCCGGCCCCGCCACGCACTGTCAGCTCCCGGCGGCCCGAGCCCAGATACAGCAGCGCCCCCGGCTCGAACCCGACCCCGGCCGCCTCGGCGGACCCGGACATCGCCAGCACGGCGTACTCGAAATCCGGCCGCAACGCCATCGTCGCCGGCGCCTCGCCGCCCAACTCCAGCTGCACCCCCACCAGCGGGGTGTGCACCACCGCCGGTGACCGCTCCCCGGCGAACTCGCCGACCAGCACTGTGACGTCCAGATCGCCGTCGCGCCAGCGCGGCAGGTCGGCGTGGTGCGCGAAGTCGGCCGCTCCGGCCCGCGCCGGGTCCGGCAGAGCCACCCAGAGCTGCACACCGTGCATCACCGGCGGATGAGTGGCCGGCGAGCGCTCCGAGTGGGCGATACCGTTCCCGGAGGTCATCACGTTCAGTTGGCCGGGCACGATCGGCTGCACGTTGCCGAGGCTGTCCCGGTGCAGGATCTCGCCGTCGAGCAGCCAGGTCACCGTCTGCAGCCCGGTGTGCGGGTGCGGCGGCACCTCCATACCGGGGCGCTGCGCCACATCGTCCGGGCCGAAATGATCAACGAAACACCACGCGCCAACCATCCGGCGGGCGCGCTGCGGAAGCAGCCGCCGCACCGTGGTGTACCGACCCAACGGCACGTCGTGGCCGGGCAACAACACACTGCCGGGATCGACGTCGGCCACGCCAGGCGGTCGGGTCTGCGCCAGCATTGATTCAGTACGCTCCACCGCCCGACTGTACGCGCAGGCCCAGTCGCGACCGCGGTGCTTCCAGCCAGGGCGGCTGGGGTTCACCAGCTCGTGGCTGTGGGGCTGGCACCCGGCGTGGGTGGCGCCCCGCGTGGGCTGGCCCGGCGTGGGTGGCGCCCCCGTCGGATGGCCCCGCGTGGGCTGGTCCGGCGTGGGCTGGTCCGGCGTGGGCTGGGCTGGCGTGGGCTGGGCTGGCGTGGGCTGGGCTGGCGTGGGCTGGGCTGGCGTGGGCTGGGCTGGCGTGGGCTGGGCTGGCGT
>NZ_FMCR01000002.1:341759-1140740 GCF_900091575.1 Micromonospora saelicesensis | reverse complement strand
GACTGGCCGGCGGTGCCGACCTCGTGGTGTGAGCGTTCGACGTTGAAGCCGGTGTCGACGAGGCGGCGCACGATCGAGTCACGCAGGTCGGCGTAGTGGTCGACCGGGG
Organism: Micromonospora saelicesensis; assembly: GCF_900091575.1. Taxonomy (GTDB): domain Bacteria; phylum Actinomycetota; class Actinomycetes; order Mycobacteriales; family Micromonosporaceae; genus Micromonospora; species Micromonospora saelicesensis. The sequence continues at coordinate 1,140,631 of NZ_FMCR01000002.1, read as the reverse complement.
GGACGGGGAAGTAGCCGCCCTTGTACGCGGTCTTGTAGCCGCGGTTGCCGCCGGGCTCTTCGCGGCCGGTGTTCCAGGCGCCCTCGATCGAGTCGATGTAGTAGAACGACTGGTGCGCCGAGGTTTCGTGGCGGATCGAGTCGAAGATGTAGAACTCCGCCTCGGCGCCGAAGTAGGCGGTGTCGGCGATGCCGCTGGCGGCGAGGTACGCCTCGGCCTTCTTCGCCACGTTGCGCGGGTCGCGGCTGTAGGCCTCGCGGGTGAACGGGTCGTGGATGAAGAAGTTCAGCGCGAGCGTCTTCTGCGCGCGGAACGGGTCGATGAACGCGGTGGCGACATCCGGGAGCAGGAGCATGTCCGACTCGTGGATCGCCTGGAAACCGCGGATCGACGAACCGTCGAACGCGAGGCCGTCGGTGAAGAGGTCGTCGTTGACGGACTCGACCGGCAGATTGAAGTGCTGCATCACGCCGGGCAGGTCACAGAAACGAACGTCGACGAACTTCACGTCCTCGTTCTTGAGGTATCGCAGCAGTTCCTCGGGATTGGCGAACATCAGTCCCCCGAAAGGCGTGATCCGATCATGGCCTGGTGCGGTGGGCGTGCCCGACCCGGTCGGCACACCCCGCCTCGACCGTAAACGGCGGCGGCGGCGCGCGCCGCCGTTTGTTCGGCTTGCCCGTTGGCGTCCCGTCAGCGGGATTCGGCGGCCTTGTTCAGGGTGCCGCCCGGGCCGATCTTCAGATCACTGGTCTCCGTGGTTGCCCTCCCAGTGGCCACCCCCTGGGGGAGTGTCGGTCTGGATGGCGAACCGGTTGCCGTCGAGGTCGTTCTCCACGACGCGGCAGTTGACGCAGTCACCCCGATCGGTGATCAGGATTCCGTGGGTCTGGGTGTGGGACCTGGTGTCGCGGATCAGGTTGCCCCGGATGGTGACCGAGTCGGCGGCGGCATTGATCATGATGCCGGCCCGGCTGGTGGGAGCGGCCGGCAGTTCGTACGGTGTTCCGGGCGGCGGTGTGTCGGCGCTCCAACTGTTGGCGCTGCCAGGGCGGATCGGGGTGAGGGTGAGGGTGGTGGCGTCGTTGGCGGCCACGACGGCGTACCGGTGGTCGACGCGGAGCACCTTGCCGCGGTGGCCGTCGGCAGGCCAGCTCGCACGCTGGTCGACCAGGGTGTTCTGGCTGTAGCGGACCGATTCGCCACCTCCCTCGGCGGCCTCGGCGCACTGGCGACCGTTGTTACGGATCCGATTGTTGATGATGACGGCGTCGGTCAGTGGGCGGTCGAAGCGGATCCCGTCGAGACTGTTGCCCCAGATGTCGTTGCTTTCGATGACGATCTCCTCGGCGGCGGCCTGATCGCCGGCACCGAGGTCCTGGTGGTGGTAGCCGTAGCGGCCGTTACCGGTGATCCGGTTGCCCCGCAAGAACCGCACCGCGTCGGGCCCACGGAGCGCCAGTCCGCGCTGACCCAGCACTCGGGCCTGCACGGCGCATCCGCCTCCACGTCTCAACAGCCCGGGCAGCCAGGCGTAGCCGTTGAGCACCGCCCCGAGGGTGTCGTCCAGGTGTGGTCCGCGCTGGTCGGTCATGAGCGGGCAGTGCCCACAAAGCCCGGCGCGAAACCCCGCCCGACCGACGCGATGGCCCATCGCCGGGCGACGATTAGCGGCAGAGCTGCGGGCGCCATGTCGCCGCGGAGGGCAACGCGCCAAGTGGCACCGTTCCGACGATCCACCGTGGAGGAAAGGCCGGTGTACCGTCGCCGCATGACGGTGCTGCAGGAGTTTGTCGCCGCTCTTTCCAGCGGCCGGATCCAGGTTGTCGACCTCACCGCTCCGCTCTCGGACCAGACCCCGATCCTGGGTCTGCCCGAGCAGTTCGGCCAGACCTGGCCGTTCCAGCTCAGCGAGATCAGCCGGTACGACGACCGGGGTCCGGCCTGGTACTGGAACAACTTCTCCACCGGCGAGCACACCGGCACCCACTTCGACGCCCCGGTGCACTGGGTCACCGGTCAACAGGGTGCCGACGTGTCGCAGGTCCCGGTGAGTCAGCTGATCGCCCCGGCGGTGGTGATCGACCACGCCGCCGACGTCGCCGACAACAGTGACTTCCTGCTGGAGGTCGAGCACGTCAAGGCATGGGAGGCGGAACATGGCGCCCTGCCCACCGGTGGCTGGCTGCTCTACCGCACCGGTTGGGACGCGTACGGCGACGACCCGGAGCGGTACGCCAACGCCGGGCGCACCCCGGGCATCTCCGTGGAGTGCGCCCGCTGGCTGGCCGAGGAGTCGCCGATCCAGGGCGTCGGGGTGGAGACGGTCGGGACCGACGCGGGGGCCGCGCACTCGTTCGACCCGCCGTTCCCGTGCCACTCGTTCCTGCTCGGCCAGGACAAGTACGGCCTGACCCAGCTCCGTAACCTGGCGCAGTTGCCGGCGACCGGCGCGGTGGTGATCGCCGGGCCGCTGCCGATCGTCTCCGGGTCCGGCAGCCCGTGCCGGGTCCTCGCGCTCGTCGAACGGTAGGCCGGGCCACCGATGCGGGTAGCCGAGGTGGTCGGGCGGGTCCTGTACGGACACGGCGCGCGGCACGTCTTCGGGGTGGTCGGCAGTGGCAACTTCCATGTCACGAACGCGCTCGTCGCGGCCGGCGCCCGGTTCGTGGCGGCGGCCCACGAGGGCGGCGCGGCGAGCATGGCCGACGGGTACGCCCGCACCGCCGGGACGGTGGGCCTGCTCTCGGTGCACCAGGGTCCGGGCGTCACCAACGCGCTGACCGGCCTCACCGAGGCCGCTAAGAGCCGTACCCCGATGGTGGTCCTGGCCCCGGAGGCGACCGCGCCGCGGTCGAACTTCTTCATCGACCTGCCGGCGCTCGCCGCCGCGGTCGGGGCCGACTTTTACCGGGTACGCGCGACGCACGCGGCCGAGGACACGGGCGCGGCGTACCGTGCCGCCGCCCGGGGCGCGACGGTGGTGCTGGGCCTCCCGTTGGAGGTGCAGCAAGCGGTGATCGAAGCGTGGTCCGGCCCGGTCCCGGCGGTCGCGCCAACCCCGGTCACCGCCCCGCAGGTCAAGCCGTTGCTGGCCGCGCTCCAGGCCGCCCGTCGACCGGTCTTCATCGCCGGTCGGGGCGCCCGGTCGGCCCGGGAACCGCTGACCCGGCTCGCCGACGCGTGCGGCGCGCTGCTCGCGGTCTCGGCCGCAGCGAAGGGACTGTTCGCCGGGAACCCGTGGAACCTCGACGTGGCCGGTGGCTTCGCCACCCCGCTCACCGCCGAGCTGATCGGCGCCGCGGATCTGGTCGTCGCGTGGGGCAGCACGTTGAACATGTGGACCACCCGGCACGGCGAACTGATCCCGCCCTCCGCCGTCGTCGTCCAGGTGGACCACGACCCGGCCGCGTTCGGAGTGAACCGCCCGGTCGACCTGACGGTGGCCGGTGAGGTGACGGCGGTCGCCGAGGCGGTGCTCGCTCGGCTGGGCGTCGGCTCCACCGGGCCTGTGGGCGCCGGGACCGGCGGGTGGCGTACGCCGGAGCTGGCACAGCGGATCCGCGACCACGGCCGGTGGCGGTCGGTTCCATACCAGGATGAGGGCGGCGGTGCCTCGGCGACGATCGACCCGAGGACGCTCTCGACCGCCCTGGACGACCTGCTGCCGGCCGACCGGACGGTGGTGGTCGACTCGGGCAACTTCATGGGCTACCCGTCGATGTGGCTCGACGTACCGGACGTGGCCGGGTTCTGTTTCACCCAGGCGTTCCAGTCGGTCGGGCTCGGTCTGGCCAGTGCGCTCGGCGCGGCGGTCGCCCGCCCGGACCGGCTCACCGTCGCCGCGGTCGGCGACGGCGGCTTCGTCATGTCCGCGACCGAACTGGTCACCGCCGTCCGGCTGGCGCTACCCCTGCTCGTGGTGATCTACGACGACGCGGCGTACGGGGCCGAGGTGCACCACTTCGGCCCGGACGGGTACCCGCTGGAGACGGTCACCTTCCCCGAGACCGACCTGGCCGCGATCGCCCGTGGTTACGGCTGCGACGGATTGACCGTCCGGACCGTCGACGATCTCGAACCGGTACGCCGCTGGCTCGCTGGTCCCCGTACCCGGCCGCTGGTGATCGACGCCAAGGTCAGCGCCGCGCGCGGCTCCTGGTGGTTGGAGGAGGCGTTCCGTGGCCACTGAGCCACCACCGCCGTGCCTGAGGCAGGGCCCCAGCGCTCCCGGGCGTCAGCCGGGGAACGCCCGATCAGGTCGATGACAGGAGTGTCACAGCTGACGTACGTTGGCGCGGTGGCCACTCATTGGACCCTGGGATGCGATGCCGACGATCCCCAGCGGATCGCTGCCTTCTGGGCGTTGGCCCTCGGCTATGTCAAGGAGCCCGGGTTCGACGAGCCCGACAACGCGTCCATCGTCGATCCGGACGGCAGGGGTCCTGCCATCAGCTTCCTCAAGGTCCCTGAGGGAAAGTCCGCCAAGAACCGGATGCACATCGACATCCGGGTGGCAGGCCCAGGCTCCGGGGACATGGCCGAGCGCGTCCGGTTGATCCGGCAGAAGGTGCCCGAACTGGTTGCCGCCGGCGCGACTGTGGTCCGCGAGGAGTGGTACGGCGATGTCCTCGGGCACGTCGTCATGCATGACCCCGAGGGCAACGAGTTCTGCGTCGCTTGATGCCACGATCAGGGCCGATGTCGAAGCGGGAGATTGAGCGACTACCGTCCAGCGGTTTCGGAGGTGCGCTCCACCATGGCTTGAGCGACCTCGCGGACGGTGCGGTTGGTCGGACGTGGATGACCGCCGACATTCCGGTATGGGTAGGCTGGAGACCTGTGGCGCGGCGCCTTCGATGGGCGTCGTCGAGACCAGCGTCAAGAAGCGGCGCGGATCCCGGACTCCGCCTGCGGAGTCCTGCAGCGATCCGCGCAACCCACCCCAGGCACCTGGTGGTACGCGCCCTCGTTAAGGACGCTTTGATGACGCACGTCGACCCCATGGACCCGCACGAGGCGTTCGCCGAGCTCGGCCGTATTCGACTCGCCGACGTTGACCTCGACGCCCTGCTGGACAAGATCGCGCAGCTGGCCAAGCGCACGATCCCCGGGGCCAGTGAGGTCAGTGTCACCCTGCTGCACGGCAACAAGCCGCAGACCGCCGCGTTCACTGGCGCCCTCGCCCTCGCCCTCGACGAGAAGCAGTACGAACGTGGCTACGGCCCGTGCCTGCAGGCCGCCGAGAGCATCTCCAGCCTGATCGTGCCGGACACCGGCACCGAGCAGCGGTGGCCCGGCTGGGCCGAGACCGCCGCCCAGGCCGGCGCGCACAGCTCCCTGACGGTCGGGCTGCCTGTGCACGAGCACGTCACCGGTGCGCTGAACATCTACGCCACCACACCGGACGCCTTCGACGACGACGCGATCGCCATCGCTCAGACGTTCGCCGGGTTCGCCGCCGTCGGCCTGGCCAACGCCCACCTGTACGAAACCCAGGCCACCCTGGCCGGGCACATGCAGAAGGCGATGGAGAACCGCGCCGTCATCGAACAGGCCAAAGGCATCATCATGGGCGAGCGTCGTTGCACCCCCGAGCAGGCCTTCGCCATCCTGAGCAAAATGTCGCAGGACAGCAACCGCAAGGTGCGCGACGTCGCCTCGGCGATGGTCGAGCACGCACGCCGCCTACAGCCGTAGCAGACCGTTGACGCTGCATTCGATACGTGGGGCCCACCGTCCGGGAGGCCAGCGGGCTTCAACCAACAGCAGCACCGGCGGGACCGTTTGCTGGTGGAGCCGGAGGGTAGGTGGGAATTCATGACTACGCCTGAGCAGAGTCAGCAGGAGAGAGCCCTCGAGACCGGCGCGGTGTATCAGGACGCCGAGGGGCGCCGAACGACGGATCCCGGCTCCGGGGCCGCGCACGCCGACAGCGAGGCCGACCGCAACGCGGAGCACCTGAAGCGGGGCGAGGTCGGGCCGCGCGTCCCGGAGGAGTAGCGGGCCCAGGTGTGTGGAAGCCACCCGGGGTTAGCGGTAGAGGCGAGTAAAACCCCCGAGGAGGACGAGATGACCGATCCCAGGTACGTACCGGTCGGACTGGCCGCCGCCGGACGGCTGATCGACGACGACGGCGCGGACGCCGGTCCCGCCGGGGAGATCGTCGGCGCGGACGACGCGAAGGCGGACGCCGCCCGGACCGGTGCCGACGTGGACCTGTCCCACGCGGCCCGTGACGGCGACGGCACCCCGACCGGCGCGGCGGATGCCGAAGCCGACCGCGACAGAGCCGCCGGCGGCGAGTGACCCGACGAGGCGCCAGTTGGCCCGCCCCGCCGCCTCTCGGCGGCGGGGCGGCTCGCGTTCCAGACCGATCAACCGGCGTGGGTACCGGCTGACTGCCCGCACCGGCCGCAGCGCGTCGAGGTGCTGCGGCAACCCCCGGGTTGCCGGCACCCCCTGCCTGTTGCTCAGCTCATGGTGGCCAGCAGGTCCCGGCAGGCCCGCTCGCACGCCCGACACGCCTCGGCGCAGACCCGGCAGTGTTCGTGCTTGTCGGCGTGAGCGGCGCACTCGTCCCCACACGACTTGCAGGCGGTGGCGCACGCCTCCAGCAGACTGCGGCTGATGTTCGCGTCGTAGCCGGTGTGTCGGGACAGCACCCGAGCGGTGGTGGTGCAGATGTCGGCGCAGTCCAGGTTCGTGCGAATGCACTTGGTCAGCTCGGCAACCATGTCCTCGCTCAGGCAGGCGTCCGCGCACGCGGTGCAGGCCTGGGCGCAGTCGTTGAGCGCGTCGATCGCCGCAGCCAGTTTCGCGCGGTCCAGGTTGATCGATCTGGGGTACGTCTCCAGCATTGCCATGGTGGTGTTCGGCATCAGGAATTCCTCCCTTTCGGTTCCTGATGCCCTACCCGAGGAGCCCCGGGGCACACCGGGTGGACGCCGGCGGCCCGACCGGAGGACCGGCGGACCGAAGCGGCCGCCCGCCCCGGTCGGCGCCGTCAGTCGGCGACGACGAGCGCCTGGGGCGCGGCGGCCTTCATCCGGGTACGCAGCCACTTGAGCTGGATCGCCGTTTCTCCCTCGCAGCGTCGTACGACCGCGAGCAGTTCTTTGTCGCGGGCACCGTAGGCGGCCTGGCCGACGACCGTCCAGGTGATGTCGCACTCGGCGGCCATCAGGTAGAGGTCCTGGAGGTCCCGCAGGAGGCCGATGCCGCCGGTGCGGGTGCCGGTGAACAGTTGTGAGTGCAGCCGGTCGGGTTCGTCGGGGGCGTCCTCGGAGTAGCGGGCCACGAACGGATGCAGCTGTTCAGCGTGTGCGTCGCAGCGCTTCGCCTGCTGCTGGCAGAGGTGCTCGATGTCCGGTTCCTCGGCGTGCGCGTCGGCGACCTGCCGGAACGCGTCGGCCAGGTTGACCTGCGCGCGGTGCAGGAGACCGAGGTAGTGGGCGAGGTGCACGGCTCACTCCTTCCCGCTGGTGGCCTCGGCCGCCGGCCCACCAACGGTGGGCGGCACGTCAGCGTCCGCTGGTGGTGCGCTGCCGCCGACGGTCGGTGCCGGCGAGGGTACGCCCCGCCCGTCGGCGAGTTTCGCCACCGCGACGGCAGCGACCTTGAAGAGGGGCTGCTTGGACACCGGATCCCAGGCGGTGATGGTCAGCTCGTTCGCCGCCCGCGGGGTGCGGTCGGTGGGGTCCTGGTCGAAGTAGCCGTAGTGGAACGGCAGGAAGACCACGCCGGGGCGAATGCCGCAGAGCCGGGCGCGGGCCTGGATGGCGCCGCGGGCCGAGGAGACGCCGACCAGATCGCCTTCGACGATGCCGAACCGGGCCGCGTCGGCGGGGTTCAGCTCCACCCACACGTCCGGTGCCGCCTGGTTGAGTTGTGGGGCACGGCCGGTCTTGGTGCGGGTGTGGAACTGGTAGACGGTGCGGCCGGTGGTGAGGAGCAGCGGATGCTGGTCGTCGGGCACCTCGGGTGAGGGTTGGTAGTCGACGGTGTGCAGGAACGCGCGCCCCTTCGGTTCCTTGGCCCGGTATTCCGCCTCGGTGAACTCCGCGCCGGTGGCCAGGTCATGACCGTACGTCTCGCAGTAGTCGGGGTCGGTGTGGAAATGTCCGTCGGTGTAGAGGCGCTCGGTGCCGTCGGGATGTTCGTCGGTGCAGGGCCACTGGATGCCGGAGCCGCCGCGCAGCTTCTCGTAGGTGATGCCGGTGTAGTCGCACGGCCGGCCCCGCGAACACTCCTTCCACGCCTCGAACACCTCCTCCGGCCCGCTCCAGTCGATCAGCGGCTGGCCGTCGCGGTCGCGGAAGTCCATCCGGCGGGCGTAGTCGAGGAAGATGTCCAGGTCCGGGCGAGCCTCCCCGGGCGGGTCGACGGCCTTGTCGGAGATGTGCACGGTCCGGTCGACGCTGGTGAACGTGCCGGTCTTCTCGCCCCAGGTGGCGGCGGGCAGCACGACGTCGGCCAGCTCGGCGGTCTCGGTGAGGAAGAGGTCCTGGACCACCACGAACAGCTCCGGCCGGGTCAGGATCTGCCGGATCCGGTGCAGCTCCGGCAGTGAGACGGCCGGGTTGGTGGCGGAGATCCAGAGCAGTTTGATCGAGCCCTGCTCGGCGTACCGGAAGATCTGCATGGCGTGCGTCGGCGGCGCCCAGTGCGGAATGGTGTCCACGTCCACGTTCCACAGCCGGGCCAACTCCTCGACGTGCCGCTGGTTGTCCCAGTTGCGCAGGCCGGGCAGGTCGCCGTCGGCGCCGGTCTCCCGGGTGTTCTGGGCGGTGGGCTGGCCGTTCATCTGGTAGATCCCGGCGCCCGGCCGTCCGATCATGCCGCGAACCAGGTGCAGGTTGTTGACGCCGCAGGCGGCGGCGGTCGCCTGGTTCGACTGGTAGAAGCCCTGCAACACTGTCGACAGCAACCGCTGAGAGGCGCCGAGCAGTTCTGCGGCGCGCTCCACATCGGCGGCCGGTACGTCGCAGATGTCGGCGACCCGCGACGGCGGGTAGCCGTCGACGATCCGGCACAGCTCGTCGAAACCCAGCATGTGCGCCTCGACGTAGTCGTGGTCGTACCAGCCGCGCCGGATGATCTCCCGAAGCAGGCCGTTCATCAGGGCCACGTTCGTGCCGTTGCGCACCGCCAGGTGCAGATCGGCCTCCCGGGCGACCGGGGTGGCGCGCGGGTCCACCGCCAGCATCGCCGGCGGGTTGGGGCCACGGCGTCGGTCCAGCATCCGCATCCACAGCACCGTCTGCGTCTCGGCGACGTTGTGACCCCACAGCGCGATCGCGTCGCAGTGGTCCACGTCGGTGTACGAGCCGGGCTGCCCGTCGGTGCCGAAGCTCGCCTTCATCGCCGCCGCCGCGGTGGCCGTGCACAACCGGGTGTTGCCGTCCATGTGCGGGGTGCCCAGTCCGGCCTTACCGATCACACCAAGCGTGTAGTACTCCTCCAGGAACAGTTGCCCGCTGGTGTAGAAGCCGAAGTGCCCCCACCCACCCGGCCCGTCGAGGAGCTCCTTCGACCGGGCCACGATTCGACCCATCGCCGTGTCCCAGTCCGTCTCGACCAGGCGATCGCCGTCTCGGACCAGCGGTCGGGTCAACCGGTCCGGGCTGTGGTTGGCCTGCCAGCCGTACAGGTCCTTCGGGTCGACCCGACCCCGGTTGATCCGGTCCACAGCCCGCCCGCGCACCCCGACGATCCGCCCCTCGGCGACGCCGATGTCCAGCGCGTCGCCGTTGGAGTGCAGCACCGACGCCGACTGCACCCACCGGTCCACGTCGGCGTCGCTCCGGCCGTCGGCGAGGTACCGGTCCACCCGCACCGGCCACTGCTGTCCCGGCCCGTACGGGGTCCGCTCACCCCACGGGTCGGCGATCCGGTCCACCACGATGTCCTCCTTCCGGTGACGGCGCGGGCGCCGCCCACAGCGGCATCGGTCGGCCCGACACCCGTCCGTACAGCCAGTCGACGACCGTGACCAGCACCACCGCACCGGCCACGACGAGCAACTGCGTCGGGGTACGGAGCAGGCCCAGGCTCACGATCAGTGTCGTCGCACCCGCCGGGGCGTGCGACGCCTTCAGCAAGACCAGCAACGATGCGGTCACCGCCAGCGACCCGGCCACCGCCACGATCCTCAACCCGGTCACTCCCTCCTGGAGCGCCGAGGGTTCGTCGGCAAGCCCGCAGGCCACCAGGAACAGGTACCCGGCCAGCAGGGCCACCCCGTGCCCGATGAACGTGTTGCGCGGAGAGGACTCGGGCGATTCCGGCTTCTCCAGTTGCAACATCACCGCCGGCCCCAGACTGGGGAACAGCCAGGGCTGATGCGTGACGAGGGCGACCAGCCCGGTGAGCACCACCGCCAGCGCGCCGCCCGCGAAGGCGTGCGCGGAGCGCCCAGCTCGGCCCATCACGTTCCCCCTGTCGCTCGTGCCGCTCCGCGTCTGCTCAGGGATACTTCTCCCGAATCTTGTTCGTCATGCCTGCCTGGTCTCACCGCGGGTCGTCGAAGCCTTCGGTGGCCCGTTCCCGGCGCAGATGCGCCAGCGCCCGCCGGCCCAGCTCGGTGTCCTCCCGACCGAGCGCCTCGTACATGGTGGCGACCTTCTCGTAGGGCTGCGCGGGCGGCAGCAGCGGGATCGCGGGGTCCACGATCGCTTCGATCAGCGTCGGCCGGTCCGCCGACAGGGCCTCGTCCCAGGCGGTGTCGACCTCGGTCGGGGTGGTGACCCGAACGCCGCGCAGACCCAGCAACTCGGCCCAGCGGGCGTACGGCGCGTCGGGCAGGCGCTGGGAGTCGACGAAGCGGGGATCGCCCTCCATCTCCCGCTGCTCCCAGCTCACCTCGGCCAGGTCGCGGTTGTGCAGCACCAGCACCACGAACCGGGGGTCCGCCCAGTCCCGCCAGCGGTGCGCCACCGTGAGCAACTCGGCCAGCCCGTTCATCTGCATCGCACCGTCCCCGGCCAGCGCCACCACCGGCCGGTGCGGGGTGGCGAGCTTCGCGGCCAGCCCGTACGGCAGCGCCGAACCCATCGAGGCCAGGGTGCTGGACAGGTGCGCGTCCACACCGACGGGCAACCGCAGGTGTCGGGCGTACCAGTAGGTCACCGACCCGACATCCACCGCCACCTGCGCGTCCGCGGGTAGCCGGTCGGTGAGAGCGTGCAGGACGTACTGCGGGTTCACCGGCTCTGCCGTGGCCGTCGCCCGCTCCCGGGCGATGTCTCGCCAGCGGGTGACCTCGCCCTCGACGCGCTGACGCCAACTCCGGTCGGACCGCGCGGTGAGCAGCGGCAGCAGCGCCCGGATGGTCTCGGCGGCGTCGCCGAGCAGCGGCACCTCCACGGGGTAGCGCATCCCCAGGCGTCGACCGTCGATGTCGATCTGCACCGCCCGGGCCTGCCCCGGTGCCGGGTAGAACTCCGACCAGGGATCGTTGCTGCCGACGATCAGCAGGGTGTCGCACTCGTTCATCAGCATGCTGCTGGCGGTGCTGCCCAGGTGGCCCATCACGCCGGTGTGAAAGGGCAGCGCCTCGTCCAGCACCGGCTTGCCCAGCAGCGACGCCGTCACGCCGGCGCCGAGGGCCTCGGCCAGCTCGACCACCTCGCCGGCGGCGGCTCGGGCACCCTGCCCCACCAGGATCGCCACCCGCTCCCCGGCGTCGAGCAGGTCCGCGGCTGCCCGCAGATCACCGGCGCGGGGCCGCAGCTCGGGCACCGGCAACCCGGGGTTGGTCACCATGATCCCGTGCTCCTGTGCGCCGAGGTCCGGGGCCGGGGCGGTCTGCACGTCGTGCGGCAGGATCACACAGGTCGGGCTGCGGGTCGCCAGGGCGGTGCGGATCGCCCGATCGAGCAGCATCGGCAGCTGCTCCGGGGTGTACGCGGTCTGCACGAACTGTGCGCACACATCGCCGTAGAGGCGTACCAGGTCGATTTCCTGCTGGTAGCCGCTGCCCAGCACGGACGTCACCTGCTGGCCGACCAGGGCGAGTACCGGCTGAGAGTCCAGCCGGGCGTCGTAGAGGCCGTTGAGCAGATGTACCGCGCCCGGTCCCTGGGTCGACAGGCACACCCCCAGCCCGCCGGTGTACTTGGCGTGCCCGCAGGCCATGAACGCCGCCGTCTCCTCGTGCCGGGCCTGCACGAACTCCGGCCGACCGGACCGACGCAGGGCCCCCATCACCCCGTCGATACCGTCCCCGGAGTAGCCGAAGACCCGGTCCACGCCCCAGTCGGCCAACCGAGCCACCACCAGGTCCGCCACCGTCGCGTCCGCCACCGTCGCCTCCTCGCCTCGACCGCCCTTCAGCATGTGCCCTACCCCTGGCCGGCGGACCAAACCGGACGAGCGGCACCTCTTCGGGGATTCTCGCCAGCACTGCCGGATCGAGGCTCGTCCACCGCGCGAATGGTGTCAGCGGCCAAATCGTGGGTAGGGTGGTCCGTGGGTCAAGACATGCGCCCAGGTCCGCCGCCCGCGCCTCGTCGCTGCGGGAGGGTCCGACTCACCGATGCACCAGATCGGGAGGCGCCATGTCCATCCTCGAACAACCCACTCGGCGGTACGCACAGCCCCCTCGGCCGCACGCACAACCCACTCGGCCGCACGCGCAACCCGCCAAACCGATCATGACGCTCGACCTGCACAATGATCGGCATGCGCCACTGATCGTCGTTTCCGGCGAGGTCGACATGAGCACCGCTCATCTCATCAGTGAGCTGGCCGAACACGTGATCACCCGGCGACCCGCACGTCTGGTGCTCGATCTCTCCGGGGTGACCTTCTTCAGCGCCCACGGCATCAGCGCCCTGCTGCGAACACAGCGCGCGGCGGAGTCCGCCGAGGTCACGTTGGCTCTGCGCGCCGCCGCTCCGTGCGTCACCTACCTGCTGGCGGTGACCAGCGCCGGGATAAACCTGGATATCCCGGTGGCCAACGCGAGTCGGTGATCCCATTCGGCTGGGAAGCGCCGACCGGAGGAGGTCGATGCCGCCCCGGCGGTCGCCGTCGACCAGGTTCTCCGCCGTCAGGCGCTCGCGGGTGCCCGGCGGTCGTTCTTGCGACGACGTTCGCCCAGGTGAACCAACATTTGGTACGGGGATGGGGGTGATGGAAGATAGGCGAATGCTTGTGCGGAATCGCAACAACGTGGTGGTGACCGGTCGTGAGGGCGGCCCTACCGTTGTGCTCGCGCACGGCTTTGGCTGCGATCAGCAGATGTGGCGCCATGTGGCCGCCGAAATCGGACAATGGGCCCGGCTGGTGTTGTTTGATCACGTCGGATCAGGCCAGGCTGATCCGACGGCCTGGGACGCTGACCGGTACGCCTCCCTGGACGGCTACGCCGACGACGTGCTGAGTATCTGCCAGGACCTCGACCTCCAGCAGCCGATCTTCGTGGGGCATTCGGTCAGTTCGAGCATCGGGGTCCTCGCGGCGAACCGGGAGCCGGACCGCTTCTCCGCGCTTGTCCTGGTCACCCCCTCACCGTGCTACATCGATGACGAAAACTACCGAGGCGGTTTCACTCGCGACGACATCGACGACCTGCTCGGTTCACTCGAGAGCAACTACCTCGGCTGGTCGTCGAGCATGGCACCTCTGATCATGGGCAACCCGGAGCGCCCGGAGCTGGGTGAAGAGCTGACGGCGAGCTTCTGCCGGACGGATCCCGCGATGGCGCAGGTGTTCGCCCGTGCGACGTTCCTGTCCGACAACCGGGCGGATCTCGCCGCGGTGAGGGTTCCCACGTTGATCCTGCAATGTGCTCAGGACGCCATTGCGCCGCCCGAAGTCGGCGCGTTCGTGCATGCACAGATCGCCGGAAGTCGGCTCGTCACCTTGGACGCGACCGGGCATTGCCCGCAGTTGAGCGCGCCGGAAGCCACGGCTGCGGCGATCACGTCGTTTGTCAGGGCCGCCTACCGATGACCGCCACTGCGGGGCATGACCCTCACGGCCAAGGTCCAGGCGATCACAGGAGTGCCCGGCCGAGTGAGGCCGGGTTCCCTGCCCTGCTGGAAGACAACCTCGAAGACCTGTACGAGAACGCGCCCTGCGGGTACCTGTCCACCCTCCTGGACGGCACCATCGCCAAAATCAACGGCACCCTGCTGGCCTGGCTCGGCTACCGCCGCGAGGAACTCGTCGGTCGGCGCCGCTTCAGCGATCTCCTCACCGGTGGCGGGCGGATCTACCATGAGACCCACTTCGCGCCGATGCTGGCCATGCAGGGCGAGATCGGCGGTGTGTCCCTCGAACTTCGCACCAGGGACGGCTCCCGGATACCGGTCCTCGTCACGTCGATCGTCAAGGCCGGCAGCGAGGGGCAACCCCAACTCATCCGGACAGCGATCTTCGACGCCAAGATGCGCCGTGCCTACGAACGAGAGCTGCTCGATGCCCGCAAGGCCGCAGAACGCGAGGACGAACGGCTACGGCATCTCGTCGGCAAGCTACAGCGCAGTCTCCTTCCCGCCGTGCTGCAGACTCCGCCCGGACTGGACAGCGCCGCGTACTACCGGGCGGCCTCCACCGACCAGGTGGGCGGCGACTTCTACGACCTCTTCCCCCTCGTCGACGGCCGCTGGGGGTTCTTCCTGGGCGACGTCAGCGGCAAGGGCGTCGAAGCGGCTGCCGTCACCGCCCTGGCCCGCTACACGTTGCGGGCCGCGACCGTCTACAACCCCGACCCCGCTGCCGCGCTGCACAACCTCAACACCGTGCTCTGGCAGGAATACCGCGAGGACGCCCGCTACTGCACCGTCGTGTTCGGCATCCTCACCTCCACGACCGCCGTCGGCGGCTTCACCGCGATCATCGCCAGCGGTGGGCACCCGGAGCCACTGCTGCTGCGGGCCGATGGCTCGATCCACTACCACCCCACGAAGGGCCGCATCGTGGGGGCCTTCCCGAACTCCCGATACACCAACACCACTGTGGTGGTGAACCCTGGCGACACGTTGCTCCTCTACAGCGACGGACTCACCGAGGCGCGTCCCGTCGGCAGTGAGACCGCCGACGGCCGGTACGGAGCGGCAGCCCTCGCCCGATTTGCCCGCTCTCTCGCGCCCGCGCCCGCAGCCGCCGCCGTCGCCGCCATCATCGACTTACTCGATACCTTCGGCACCGGACTCACCGACGACACCGCTGTCCTGGCCATCGGCGCACCACCTCACCGATACTGACCGCACGGTGGTGGCTCCACTGCCAGACGCACGCGCCGCCCGGGAAACGACCCGAGCGGCGCGTTGTCTGGTGCGGTACTAGGCGCGCCTGGCCCACTGCTGGTTTGCGCCGCCGTGGCAGGCCCAGAGGTGGAGTTGCGTCCCATTGGCCGTGCCGGATGCGACGGCGTCGAGGCACAGCCCCGATTGGGCGCCGGTGATGGTGCCGTTGGAGTTCAGGTTCCACTGTTGGTTGGCCTGGCCGTTGCAGTCCCAGATGAGGACCGCCGTGCCGTTGCTGCTGCCCGCCCCACTGGCGTCCAGGCACTTGTTGCCGTAGACGGTCAGGGTGCGGTTGGCGGTGTGGGTCCAGCGCTGGTTGGTGCCACCGTGACAGTCCCACAGCTGCGGGCGGGTGCCGTTGGTGGTGCTGGAGTTGGGGATGTCGATGCACCGTCCGGACTGGCTCCCTGCGATCAGCACGTTCTGCTGGCCGGGAGGCGGGGTCGTCGGCGGGGGAGTGGTGGGCGGCACGTCCGAGCCGAACTGGGTGAAGAACCGCCACACCTCCTGCTTGACCCAGCTCCGCGCGCCGCTCTCACAGCCGGCGCACCCGTCCACCGGACCCTGCTGGTGCCCGCCGTCGAACGCGGCCCAGAGCACCGGGTAGCCGGGCTGGCAGGAGTACGCGGTGGTGATGTGGGTCAGGCTGCCTGCCCTCGGCTCGGGCGGGCTCTGCGCGGCGCATCCGTTGTTGCGGACGAACCTGTCGCGCAGCGACCGTCCGCTGGGGATGTTGTCGTTGATGCCGTGAATCCCCAGGTACGCCACGGGCTGGGTGCCGCCGCTGCATCCGCTGATCGCCCCCGGGGCCGCGATTGCCGCGACCGCACGGAACACCGTCGGCCGGGAACACGCCAACGAGTAGCTCATCGCGCCGCCGTAGCTGAACCCGACCGAGAAACGTTGGGTGGTGTCGACGCAGAGAGCGTTGTCGATCACGCGGATCATGTCGTCGGTGAAGGTGACGTCCTCACCGTTGGAGTTGCCCCAGCCGTTGTTGAGGCCCTGCGGGGCGACGAAGATGGTGCTGTTGTTCGCCTGCGACTGCATGCCGTAGTAGGCCCACGCGGCTCCGTCGGAGCCGCCGCCCGCGACCTGGCTGGCGGTGCCGCCCAACCAGTGGAACCCGAAGGCCAGCCGGTGGGCGTAGGTGTTGTTGTAGTTGTCCGGCAGCCGAAGGATGAAGCTGCGGCTCTTGCCGCTGCTCTGGATGGTGTGGGTGCCGCTGTTCAGTCCAGGCGCCTTGCCGCAGCCGGCAGTGGTGGCCGCCGCCGCCGGCGCGACGGTCGTGAGGACGTACATTCCGACGGCGATCAGGACCAGCACCGCCATGGCTGCCCCCAGCCAGGGGGTGGAGAGTCTGCGAAGTGGCACGGTTGAGCCTCCTTGTGGGTGGTGGAACATCCGTTGGACCGGTCCCCTCTCCGGGAACCTCGTCGGGCTCAGCTCCGGCTCCATCGTTGGTTGGCCGCGCCGGTGCAGTCCCAGATCTGGACGCGCGTGCCGTTGGCCGTGCCGTTGCCGACCATGTCCAGGCACCGGCCCGAACCAACTCCGGTGATCGAGCCGTCGGTGTTGAGCCGCCACTTCTGGTTGGACTGGCCGTTGCAGTCCCAGATGATCACCGAGCTCCCGTTCGCGGTGCCGGCGCCGTTGACGTCGAGGCACTTGCCGCCGAAGACGCGCAGCTCCTGGGCGGCGGTCGAGGTCCAGTTCTGATTGCTCTGACCGTGGCAGTCCCAGATGATCGCCGTCGCGCCGTTGGTCTGCGAGGCGCCGTTGACGTCGAGGCACCGCCCGGAGGACGTGCTGCGCAGGGCCGACGTGCCGCTCGGTGGCGGGGTGGTCGGTGGCGGCGTCGTCGGGTCGGTGCCACCGAACTGGGTGAAGAACCTCCACACCTCGCCCTTGGTCCAGGTCCTGGCGCCGCTGTCCCCGCCGCCGTCCACCGGGCCGGGGGTGTGCCCGCCGTCGAAGGCGGCCCAGACCACCGGATAGCCGGACCGGCAGCCGGAGTAGGTGGTGGTGATGTGGGTCAGGCTGCCCGCCCTCGGTTCGGGTGGGCTCTGTGCGGTGCACCCGTTGTTCCGCACGAACGTGTCGCGCAGAGATCGTCCGGCGGAGACGTTGAGCACCGCGTCCCCGATGCCATGGATCCCCATGTACGCGACCGGCTGGGTGCCGCCGCTGCATCCACTGAGCTGCCCACCGGAGTAGACCGCGACAGCGCGGAAGACGCCTGGCCGGGAACAGGCCAGCGAGTAGCTCATGCCGCCGCCGTAGCTGAACCCGAGCGCGAAGCGTTGCGTGGTCTCGACGCAGAGATCTGCCTCGATCACCCTGATCATGTCGTCGACGAAGGTGACGTCCTGGCCGCCGGGGTTGGCCCAGCCGTTGCCGTTGCCCTGGGGGGCGACGAAAATGGTGCTGTTGTTCGCCTGCTGCCGCAGCCCGTAGTAGGACCAGGCCGCGCCGTCGGACCCACCGCCGTCGACGTCGTTGGCGGTGCCGCCGTTCCAGTGGAATCCGAAGATCAACCGGTAGGCGTGGTTCCTGTCGTAGTTGTCAGGAATCCTCAGGATGAAACTACGGTTCTGGCCGCTGCTCTGGATGGACCGTTGGCCGCTGGTCAACGTGGGCGCCTTGCCGCACCCGGCGGTCGCTGCGGCCGCTCCGATGTTCGCGGCCGACGCGGTGGTGATCGAACCACCGGCCAGTGCCCCCGCGCTCACGGTCACGACGACGGCCGCCGCCGTCGCAAGCAGTCCAAGGATGGGTCTACGTCTTGTCATGAAGGGGCTCCCGCCACTCGGCACGAACTGGTTGAAATGGGTCCACGGCAACCCGCACGCCGCCGCGACGCGCCGCTGCGGGTCACTCCGATCGACCACGTTCGCCGCGGACGAACCCCAGAAGACGCGATGTGCCGACGGCGCCCGGCCGGCTCATCGACACAGGTTTCCGCCACTGGTCTCGTCGCCCACGCAGGACCAGTCGGTCGTTGAATCGATGGTGGCCACACCGTGCGCCCGAACACCACGTGACCGTTCGACCGACGGTGCCGGAGCACCTGACTCGGCGTCGAATCGATTCGCTTCGACGCTAGATCGCGCAGTGAAAGATGTCAATGCCGTGTCCGGCGGGTTGCGACGGGTGGGCCGGTCAGGCCCTCGTGAGATCTGCCGCGCCGAAGGAGACCGCGAACCGCTTGCACCAGATGGAGACGCTGCGGAAGTCGCCTGGCTCCACCGACGCCGGTAGCTCGTACACCTGGTTGCCCTTGTTGCCCTTGAGCTTCGCCAGCTCGACCCACTCGCCGTCGTCGAACACCCGCCAGCCGGCGGTGCCCCGGATCACCGGTTGGTCGGTCAGCCACACCCGCAGGTCCGGACCGTTCGACGTGTTCAGGTCTCGGATGACGAGCTGGTGGCGCCCGTCGGCGAGCCGGTGGATCTCGGCAGTGCCGGTCGTCCGGTGCTCATGGGTGACGAACTCGCCGGCGGTCAGGATCTCGTTCGCGGCTGGGGTTGCTGCCGGGGTCGCGGGGGCCGGCGTCGAGGACTCCGGGGTCGCGGACGCCGGGATTGGCGCGGCCGATGTCGTCGCTACGCGGGGAATCGCCTCGTCGACGTAGGTGTCGGTGAACAGCTTCCACGGCTGGAACCAGTAGAGGCCCAGCATCGCCACGACGACAGCGACTGCGAGACCGGCTCGGACCACCGGCGACCGGAACACCCGTTTTCTCACCCCCGCAGCGTACGGCCGTAGCCGCCGTCGAACTGTTCGCGAACCCTTTCGGAACTCTTACGACAGTCACCGTTCGGTATCTGTCAGCGCCTGTCCGCACGGGCAGTCTCCCTGGTCCTCCGGCAACGTCTTCACCGCGTCGCCGAGCAGGAGCCGCAGGCGATCGATGTTGCGGGCGAAGACCGTGAACACCTCCTGCTGGGTCACACCCTGACCGACCTCGACGCCCGAGTCGAGGTCGGTCACCAGGGACAGCGCGGTGTAACACAGTGCCAGTTCGCGGGCCAACACCGCCTCCGGGTGGCCGGTCATGCCGACGACCGACCAGCCCTGCCGGCCGTACCACAGCGATTCGGCGCGGGTGGAGAATCGGGGCCCTTCGATGACGACCATGGTTCCGCCGTCGACCGGCTGCCAACCGGCCGCCTGGGCGGCGTCGAGGACAGTGGCCCGTCCGACCGGACAGTAGGGGTCCGCGAAGGGCACGTGAACGACCTGTGAGGGTTTCCCGTCCGCGCGTGGCTGCCCGTCGTAGTAGGTCTGCTCCCGGCCGCTGGTCCGGTCGACCAGTTGGTCCGGCACGACGAGGGTCCCCGGGCCCAGATCCGGGCGCAGGCCGCCCACGGCGCCCGGTGCGAGCACCTGACGGACGCCGAGTGCGCGCAGCGCCCACAGGTTGGCCCGGTAGTTGATGCGGTGTGGGGGGAGGGTGTGTCGACGTCCGTGCCGGGGGAGGAACACCACCGGGCGCCCGGCGACACTCCCGACGGACAGCGCGTCGCTCGGCGGTCCGTACGGTGTGTCGACGGTTTCCTCGGCGACGTCGTCGAGGAACTCGTAGAACCCCGAACCGCCGATAACGGCGATCGGCGGGCGATCGGTCGTGCTGATGTCTTCTGCTGACACGGGTACCCCTCCTGGGCGAACGGTGAAGAACGGGTGGGGTCGACTCAGGGACGGTCGGTCCGTCGGTCCGCGACGCGTCGGTCGACAGTGGCGGCGACGACCAGGACGACAGCGATCGCGGCCCAGATGACGGCCAGCCCGACAGCGAGCCCCAGCGGGTAGTCGCGGTCCGGTAGACCCGGGTTCGGAGGCGCCGAGGGTGGTCGCCACAGCAGGGGCACCGCGATCAGCAGCAACGTGGCGCTGGCCATCAGACCCGCGACGATCCAGGCCCGACGGAACCGGTTCGTCACCAGTCGACCCAGCGCCAACCCGACCAGTCCGACCAGCGGTGCCACCAGAACGTCGTGCAGCACCGGGCCGCCGATCAACCACGGCATTGCGGTGCCGAGCTGGGGGAGGAGCAACGAACCGCCGTACGCGGTGGCCGCGGCACCGACCACGAACAGGAGCAGCCGGACAGCTCTCACCGCAGCACCTCCAGCCGGGCCACCCACTTGGTCTGCAGGACGCCCGGCCGGCTCGGCGCGATGAGTCGACAGGGGTAACCGTGGTCGGGCGACAGCTGCTCGCCGTTGATCCGCAGGGCGAGCAGGGTCAGCGGATCGCGGGCATGGACCGCAGGAAGGGTGCTCGCCGCGTACAGGCCGTCGGTTTCCAGTGAGGTGACCCGAACCGGTCGGCCGGTCGGTGCGCCTGCCCGGCGGAGCAGTGCAACGACGGGCACGCCGGTCCAGTGGGCCGAGGCGCTCCAGCCCTCCACACAGGCGATCGGCAGTTCTGCCGTGCGTTGCGGCAGGGCCGCCAGGTCGGCCAGGGACAGGCTGTCCCGCCCGCCCGGCCAGACGATTTCCAGTCGCCAGTCCGGGGGAACGGCGATGCGCGCGGCAGCCGCCGTACGGTTGATCGGTACGCCCTGCGGCCCGGACGCGGAGCGCCACGCCAGCGGCGACACCCGACGTAGCCACGGCACTGTGACCCCGGCGGTGGCCAGCACGGCGATGCCGGCGACGCCCGCCGAGGTACGCAGGAACGCCCGTCGCTCGGACGAGTCCCGATCGTCAACCCCCGGTGTCGCGGCCTGCACCGCTCTCCTGCGTCGCAGTGGCGTGCTCAGCGCCGCGCGAGCGACCGGGAGCTTCACCGCGACGTGCAGCAGCATCGCCCCGACCACCAGCCAGGCGACCGCGTAGTGCGCCGTCGGGAAGAAGAACCCCCACGGGTACGACTGGGCGACGTTGAACAGGCCCGTGACCAGTTCGAAGAACGCGGCACAGACCAGCACCAGGACGGAGATCCGTTCGAGGGCGTGGGCGGACAACCGGATCGGCTGACGTACTGGCGGGCGGACGAACAGCCGGGGGTAGACGCTCCACAGCTTGGCCAGCAGCAACGGGATCGCCGCGACACCGGAGAGCACGTGAACGCCCTGGGTGACCCGGTACAGGTTGACCGGTCGGGTCGGCCAGGTGAACCAGCCCGGCGGGTGCTGGATGTAGTGACTGAGCAGCCCGGTGCCGAAACACAGCCCGAACGCCACCCCGAGCCAGAGGCCGAGCCGGGCGGTGACCAGCGGTGAGTGCGAGGGCGCGGTGAAGTCCTCGGGGGCGGGGACGCGTGGCCGGCGGATCATGAGCGTGCCAACTCGGCGAACCAGCGTGGACCGAATCGGAAGCGGTCAACGACCCGCAGGCCGGCAGCGGTGGCGGCACGGGCCACCGCCTCCGCCCCGACCCGCGCCCATCGGAACGCCGGCCCGCGCAGTTCCCGATCGCCGGACGATCCGGACAGGACGTACGCCTGCCCCTGCCACAGCCCGGCACCCGGGGGTTCCACCTCGACCACCAGCGTTCCGTCGGCCGCGATCAGGGTGCCGCACCGGCGCAGCAGGTGGACCGGGTCGCCACCGATGCCGATGTTGCCGTCGATGAGCAGGGCGTGTGCCCACCTACCCTCGCCGGGAAGGGGTTCGAAGACGTCGCGACGTAGAGCCACCACACCCCGGCCCTGGGTCAGACGTACCGCCTCGGCGGAGATGTCCACCCCCAGTGCGACGAGGCCGCGCTGGGCGAGTGCTCTGGTCAGCCGGCCGGGGCCGCAGCCGAGATCGA
This sequence comes from Micromonospora saelicesensis, assembly GCF_900091575.1. Classification (GTDB taxonomy): domain Bacteria; phylum Actinomycetota; class Actinomycetes; order Mycobacteriales; family Micromonosporaceae; genus Micromonospora; species Micromonospora saelicesensis. The sequence continues at coordinate 1,118,610 of NZ_FMCR01000002.1, read as the reverse complement.
TCGTGGGCCCCGTACAGCGTGCGGCGACGGACTCGATTTCCGGCTCGGGCGGGCCGTGCCAGCGCCGCACCGGCAACAGGTCACGTCGCCCGTCGGCGTGCACCAGCCAATGCTCGGGTTGGGTGGCGGGCCTCGGGGCGACCGGCGTGCCGTAGGCGTCCTGGTCGGCGGACCACCCGCCGAGTCTGCCCAGCACCACGCCGAAACCGTCGAGACTGATCGTCGAATTCACCGGGGGCGTCCGCTCAGCAGATGGCCGCCCACCGACGCGACGGCGTCCGCGAACCGGGTGCCGGGTAGGTCAGCCGCGACCGCCAGCGCCGACGACCAGTCGTCGACATCCCGCAGCACGGGCAGGATCGCCGGTTGTACGCCGTGCCCACGCAGTGCGGCGAGGGTGCGGCGCCCGGTGTCATCGGTCGACATGGGTACGTCGCGTAGCGCGCTCGTGTGCCTCGGATCGCGTAACCCGAGTGCCCACCAGCCGCCGTCCAGCGCCGGTCCGAACACCGCCTCGTGTTCGGCGAGCCGCTCCAGCGCCGCGGTGAGCAGGGTCGGCTGGATCTGCGGGGTGTCCATGCCGATCTGCAGCACCGGCCGGCCGGGAAATGCCACAGCGGTGTCGGCGTGGGCGTTCGCGAGGCGGTCGGCGAACGTGCCGCCGCGCTGCGGAAGCAGGTGCCAGCCCGCCAACGCGGCGGTCAGCTCAGCGCCGAACTCGGCATCGGCGAACCGACCGGTATGGGCCAGCACGGGAATGGTCGAGGCGGTGGCGCGCACCGCCGCGAGGGTGTCCAACAGCGACGCCGCCGCTATCCGGGCCGCCTGGGTGGGATCGGCGGGCGGGCAGAGGCGCGTCTTGGCCTGCCCGGGGACCGGTGCCTTCGCGACCAGCAACAGAACGTTCACCGGACACCACCCGCGTCGGCGCGCAGCACTCCGGCGAAGTCCCGGGTCGCTCGCAGCGTGCCCCGGACCGACCCGGAGACCTTCGAAACGGTGCCGGCGGCCCGGGGTGCGTACGCGACGTCCAGTTCGAGGATCCGCCAGCCAGCCCCGGCCGCTCGCAGCAGCAACTCCAGGGGGTAGCCGAACGCGCGGTCGTTGACGCCGAGGCCCAGCAGCGCCGCCCGGCGGGCCACCCGGATCGGGCTGATGTCGTACACCGGCACGCCGCGCCGCCGCAGCAGGGCCGCGACCAGCGCGTTCCCGGCGCGGGCATGCCACGGCCAGGCATCCGCCGAGACCGGGCGACGCCGCCCAACGGCGAGATCGGCCCGCCCGTCGAGCACCGCCGAGACGAGCCTTGGCAACTCGGCCGGGTCGAACGAGCCGTCCGCGTCGAGCACGCAGACCAGATCCGCCTCCGCCGCCAGCAGGCCGGCGTGCACGGCCGCGCCGTACCCGCGTCGCGGCTCGTGGACGACCCGGGCTCCGTGCTCGGCCGCGACGGCCGGCGAACCGTCGGTGGAGCCGTTGTCGACCACGATGGCGCGGTAGCCGGGTGGCAGTCCGCTCAGTACGGCAGGCAGTGCGGCCGCCTCGTCCAGACACGGCAGCACCACGTCGATCGTTGTGTGCATACCGGCGACGCTAGGCCCGCCACCGGCCGTCCGGACCGCGGTTCCTCCTTACGAATCGCTTACACGGCGGCAACGGCAACGGCAGCTCCGCAGCCGTTTCGACACCTACCAGAACGCACACCACTCCGCTCCGGCAGCAGGTCGCAGTGACCGGTCACGCTGGATAGAGGCAGGCAACGCGAAAGGGCCCCGTGGACGTCCACGGGGCCCCTCGACGGAAGTGAGGCGCCTACCGCGCGCCGCGGTCGCGGATACCGACGACTGGTGATCGCTTTGTAGAGGGCCCGGCCGCTGCGGTCACGTGTTCATGACGGCGCACGGCTATGGAGAGGTAGTCCGGGACGACCGCCGACCATCGTCACTGTCGGTAAGCGGGGCAGCGCGTTAGGTCATATGGATGTACGTTGACCTCGTCGGGGATCATGCAACTTCCACGGGAGGAATTGTGCTACGTAAGTTAGGCATGGCCGTAATCCTGGCACTGACCACCGCGCTGGCCGCGCTGTCGACCCCCGGTGCTGCGTCTGCCAGCGACATGGCATCGGGGGCTTCCGGCAACCACGTGGCATCCGCCAGCGACAAGGGCCCGGTGGTGCCGGGCGGGGGCGTCACCTATTGGGTAGAGAAGAATCCACCCCTTCCTTCGAAGAGGGCGCTCAAGCTCGCCGCCGAGATGGAAAAGTCGGTGAATCCGCTGGCAAGCGGAGGTGGCTGTGAAAACACCGCGGGTTTGGGCGTCTGCGTCAGCTGGACCAACAGCCAGCTGAAGGGTGACTTCTACGTCAACTCCTGGAACGGCGTGGGGTATTACGGCACCGCACGCGTTTTCATCGCTTACAAGAGCCAGACCATCTACAAGTACACGATCGTGACGGACCACACCGGCCACTACCCGATCGCTACCCACCCCACGTCCGGCTCCGGACTCGGCTACACGATCGTTGACACCTACAGCCAGAGCGGCTCGCTGCTTGGGGGCGGCATCAGCAAGTTTCAGTACTTCCCGTAAAGAACTGAGGTGAGCAGGGGGGTGGCCATTGCCCCGGCGGCCACCCCCCTGCTCGCTGTCGATCTTTGGCCTGCGGCGTTACGACATCTGACCGGCGCGGTCGACGACACTCACACTCAAGATCACCTCGCGTCGAGACTGCTGGACGGCGTTCTCGGTCTTCGGTACGACCTGCCAGCCACGGAACTGGTAAGTCTTCGGCTCGAAGATCAGGTCGTACCGGTCGATGTCCCCGGCGAGGGACACTGCCATGCCGGAGCGGCCCGCAGCGTCTGTCATGGTTTGTGAGGCTATTACCCCCGGGATTTTCGTGGCCGCCTCGTAGAGTGCTGCTCGTGACTGTGCGGGCAGGTACCCCTGCCGAATCAACGCTCCGACGTTGGCGAACGTCTCTTCATCACTTTGTGTGGAGCTGCCGCTCATCCGCTGCAGGTAGTTCAGCATCTTCGTGGCATCGGTCGGCAAGCCCTGGAGGTACGCCGGCGCTGGTGTGCACGGCCGGGTGGAGTTCAACAGGCTGCCGTCCGGCGCCCACTCCGCGGCCTGTCCGTTCTTGCATCCAGGGATCACCGTGGACGGCTGCCCTCCGGCGGGTGGGTCGCTGACTCGAATCAGGCTGTCGTGGGTGCCGTCGACGGACATCCAAGCGTGGGTGAGTGTCGTCGCAGGCTGGCCCTGCGCGCCGGCGGGTGCGAAGCCTTTCGTCGTGGTCAGGATGAACTGCTCGGCGCGCGGGGCGGGAGTCTGGTCGGCGCGAGCGGCATCTGCGGCTCGCTGAAGGATCTCCGCCGCTTGAGCACTGGCAGCAGTGGGTTCTCCGCCGATGCTGATCACCGAGGTGATCAGCAAAGCGAGGACGCCGGTCGTGGCCGCGGCACCGGCCGTGGCGATTCTGCGGAATCGCCACCGCGCCGGTCCCGCTGATCCAGCAATCATGCTGCTGACCTTCCCTCGCAGATACGGCGGCGGATCCGCTGGTTGCAACAGGTTCCTGACCTGGTCGATCAACTGGCGGTCGTTCACATCGTCTCCTCTACCGCCCGTGTCGGGTCGTTGCCCCCGAGCGCGCTACTGACTTTGCGTCGGGCGCGGTTGAGCCGTGACCTCACCGTTCCCACTGGAATGCCGATGGCTTGGGCAGTCTCCTCGTAGCTGAGCCCACCCCACGCGATGAGCAACAGGACGTCACGATCTCTGGCTGCTAGATCGGATAGCGCCCGGGCCAACGGTGCCCGCAGCGCATGAGCCGCCGCGCCGGCTACCGCCCGCTCTGCCGGATCGGGTGCGACTTCGCCCGGGTCGCATCGAGCCATGGCGCGGTAGTGCGCCCGTTCTCGGCGCCGGTAGTGGGAGATCTCCTTGGTGAGGATCCCGAACAGCCACGGTCGGGCGTCCACCCGAGACGTGTCGTAGCGGTGACGGCGCCGGAACGCGACCAGGAAAGTCTCAGACACCATGTCGTCAACTGCATCAGCTCCCACGCGGCCACGGGCGTACCGGTACAGGGCAGGCGCGTGCCGGTCATAGAGAACCGTGAACAGTCGGTGATTCACCAAGGAGGCATGCACGTACCACGCATCAGACTCCTGGTCGACGACGAGTTGCTGCTCAGCCAGCATCTATCGCAACCCGATCGGCTTGTCTCATCTCAGCCCGCTTCCAGACGTATTGCTCTCTTACCCATGTGTCGCCATCTCGGCCCCATCGAGTTCACGCCGGCAGGTGGATCGCCGCCACCAACCATCGAGCATGCGGTGCAGGCGAAGGTCAAAGCCACGCCGAAGCCCTGTACTACAGACCACTACGATCGTGGTAGTGCCCCCTTGCCCGCGCTCAACTTCGCGGGGCTGCGGGTGCGGGGTCGGCTTCGGACGGGAGCACCTGGGGGTTCAAGGACGAGCAGCAACCGTACGAACCTTCCCTCGCGATATTGGTCCAGGAGGACCGGCCAGCGTGAGGGCGCTAACTCAAGACTTTTGACGGCCTGTGTTCGGTCCCGTGAAGGTCCAGGTCAGTTCTTACGACTCGCTGACGTCTCCCCGTCTGGCCGTCGAATGCCTGGTGGGAGGTCGTATCGTCGGCCGTCACCATGACCATGATGACCCGGCCGGGACGAACCCGGTCCGCCGACCTGATCGTCCTCGGCGCCGAGGTGGCAGTGCTCGCCGTCGCCGTCGCCGTCGGCGCCCTGCTCAACCATCAGGGCGTACGGCTGCACGCCGACGCGGCGCCGCTCTACGCGAGTTGGCAGCCCCATCTGGGGCCCGGCACCCCCGCCGCGCTTCTCGTCGCGGCGCTGTTCGTCTGGCGGGGCGTGCGCTGGGGGACCGACACGCCGTGGCCGCGGCTGCTCGCGGTCGGCTACCTCGCCTCGCTGCTCTGGACGCTGTCGCTGGCCCTGGTGGACGGCTGGTCCACGGGGTTGACCGAGCGGCTCACAGTGCAGGCCGAGTACCTGCACGAGGTGCCCCGGGTGACGGACGTCGGCATCATGCTGTCCGGCTTCGCCGACCGGATTCTCGACTTCCAGCCCGATTCGTGGTCCACCCACGCTGCCGCTCACCCACCGGGAGCGTTGCTGTTCTTCGTCTGGCTGGAGCGGATCGGCCTGGGCGGCGGTACCGCCGCCGGGCTCGCCTGCGTGCTGCTCGGTGCCACGGTGTCGGTGTCGGTTCCGGTGACGTTGCGGGCACTCGGCGCCGAGGACGCGGCCCGGGCGGTGTGGCCGTTCCTGGTGCTCCTCCCGGGGGCGGTCTGGGTGGGCGCGTCCGCGGACGGGATCTTCGCCGCGGTGGTCGCGGCCGGGCTGGCGCTGCTGGTGGTGGGTGGTCGACCGGGGGCCGCACTGGGCGGGTTGCTACTCGGCTTCGCGCTCTACCTGTCGTACGGGTTCGTCCTGGTCGGGTTGCTCGCGGTGACCGTGGTGCTGCTCCGGGCGCGGGATCGCCTCGGCGTGCTCCTGGTCGCGGCGACGGCGGTCGCGGCCGTCGTCGCCGCGTTCACAGTCGCCGGCTTCTGGTGGCTGGACGGCTACCACCTGGTGGCGCGTCGCTACTACCAGGGCTGGGCGGCGGAACGTCCGTACGGTTACTGGGTCTGGGCGAATCTCGCCGCCCTGCTGCTCTCGGCCGGCCCGGTGGTCGGGCCGGCGCTGCGGCGGGCGCTGTCCGCCGTGTCGATCCGAGCACCGCACCCACCGCTCGCGACGGCCCTCCGGCAGCGGATCGCCAGCGCCGGACCCACCGTGTGGTTGCCCGTCGCGGCGACGGTGGCGGTACTCGCGGCGGACCTGTCCGGGCTCAGCAAGGCCGAGGTCGAGCGGATCTGGCTACCGTTCGCCGTCTGGCTGCTGGTCGCCACCGCGCACCTGCCCCACGGTCACCGACGATGGTGGTTGGCCGCCCAGGCCGCCACGGCTCTCGCCGTCAACCACCTACTGTGGACGGTGTCGTGACCGATGCCGGATCCCGCATCACCGCTGTGGTGAAGCCGGCGATGCCAGCGGCGAAGCCGACTCGGGCGGTGAAACCGAGCACCCGGGCGGCGCGCGCCGGATCGGCCACGACATGCCGTACGTCCGCCGCCCGCCCGCCTCCGACCGTGATCGGCGGTGGCCCGCCCATCGCCGACGCCAGCTCGTGAGCCAACTCGCCGACGGTGTGCGGTTCGCCCGAGCAGACGTTGATCGGGGTCAGGGGATCCGGTGCCGGTGTCGTGAGGGCCAGCAGGTTGGCCGCGGCCACGTCGGTCACGTGCACGAAGTCGCGCCGTTGCCGGCCGTCCTCCAGCACCCGGGGCGGTCGTCCGGCGGCCAGGGCCGACCGGAAGATCGACGCGACCCCCGAATACGGGGTGTCGCGGGGCATTCGCGGACCGTAGACGTTGTGATAGCGCAGGGCCCAGACCGATCCGCCGGTCTGTCGGGCCCAGGCACCGGCGAGGTGTTCCTGGGCCAACTTGGTGGCGGCGTACGTGCTGTGCGGCTCCAGCGGCGCGTCCTCGGGCACGAGACCGGGGGAGAGCGCCTGGTCGCAGCGAGGGCAGGTCGGCTCGTACTGGCCCTCGGCGAGGTCGGCGACCCGGCGGTCGGCAGGCCTGACGATCCCGTGGGTGGGGCAGTGATAGCGGCCCTCGCCGTAGACCACCATCGAGCTGGCCAGCACCAGTCGGCGCACCCCGGCGGCGTGCATCGCCGCGAGGAGGGTGGCAGTGCCGAGGTCGTTGTGCGCGGCGTACCGGGGGGCGTCGGCCGGGTCGATGCCGTGGCCGACCATGGCTGCCTGATGGCAGACCGCGTCGACCCCGGTCAGTAGCCGGGTCAGCAGTTCGCCGTCGCGTACGTCGCCGACCACCAGGTCGTGCCGCTCGGTCCACTGCGGCGCCGTCGCACCGTGCGCCTCGGGCAGGAGCGCGTCCACGGCCACCACCTCGTGCCCGTCGTCGGTGAGCAGGTCGGCGACGTGTGAGCCGATGAAGCCGGCCGCACCGGTGACAAGGATCCGCATTCCGGTCACCGTATGACCTCGCGTACGACCGAGCGGGTTTCCGCGTGCAGCCGTAAGAACCTCGCAAGGTTTGCTGGTGCGGGCGGAGTTCGCTGGGTGGCTACGCTGGGCCGATGGACATCTGGGGGGAGACGTTGACGGGGCGGAACGGGGAAGGTCGGTGACACAGCGTGTGCTGGTGGTCGACGACGACCAGACCGTGAGCGACGTCATCCGTCGTTACCTCGAGAACGACGGCTTCCAGGTGAGCCTCGCGGCGGACGGTGCGGCGGCACTGGCGGCCGTGGAGCGGCAGGCGCCACACCTGGTCGTGCTCGACCTGATGCTGCCGCTGATAAGCGGTCTGGAGGTGTGCCGGGCGCTGCGGGTACGGCCGGACGGCGTACCGATCGTCATGCTCACCGCGCGCGGTGACGAGTCCGACCGGATCCTCGGGCTGCAACTCGGCGCGGACGACTACCTGACCAAGCCCTTCTCACCCCGGGAACTGGTGCTGCGGGTCCGTTCGGTGCTGCGTCGCGCCGGCGGTGGGACGCCACCCGAGCGGCCGGAGGCGCTCACCGACGGCAACCTGGTGGTGCACACGGCCTCCCGCACCGCCCGCCTCGCCGGTGCCGAACTGGCCCTGACGTTGCGCGAATTCGACCTGCTCGTCCACCTCATGCGGCATCCGTCCCGGGTCTTCGGCCGGGCCGAACTTCTTGAGCAGGTCTGGGGCTGGAACTTCGGGGACCACTCGACCGTGACCGTGCACGTACGCCGGCTGCGAGAGAAGATCGAGGCCAACCCGGCCGATCCGCAGCGGATCGTGACCGTCTGGGGCGTCGGCTACCGCTACGAGTCGGCCCATGCGTGACGTACTCCTGATCTTCGCGATCGCCCTCGGTGCGGCACTCGGCATCGGGCTCGCTGGTGCGGTGCTGCTCCGCGCGCTTCGACGCAGCTCGATCACCGTGCACCTCAACGTGCTGCTCACCACGACTGTGGTCGCCGTCGCCGTCGGGGTGATGGCGGTCGCGGAAGCGATGTTCCTCTCCGCGCACGACCTTGAGGTGGTCCTGATCACCGTCGCGGCGGCGGCGGTGGTCAGCCTCGCCGTTGGCGGGCACTTCGGCCGGCGACTGGCCCGCGCCGCCGTCTGGCGCGACCAGGCCCGGGAGCGGGAACGGCAACTGGAGAAGGGCCGGCGCGACCTGGTCGCCTGGGTCTCCCACGACCTGCGGACCCCGCTCGCCGGGCTGAGGGCCATGGCGGAGGCGCTGGAGGACCGGGTGGTGCGTGATCCGGACACGGTCGACGAGTACCACCGGCGCATCCGACTGGAGACCGACCGGATGACCCGACTCGTCGACGACCTGTTCGAGCTGTCCCGGATCAACGCGGGAGCGTTGCGGTTGTCGTTGACGGCGGTGCCGCTCGGAGAGGTGGTCTCGGACGCGCTGGCCAGCACCATCCCGTTGGCCGACGCCCGCCGGATCAAGTTGATCGCCAGCGAGTCGGGGTGGCCGACGGTCGCCGCGAGCGAACCGGAGTTGGCCCGGGTCGTGGCGAACCTCCTGCTCAACGCGGTCCGCTACACCCCGGCCGACGGCACCGTACGCATCGAAGCCGGCCGGGAGGACGATCACGCCTGGCTGTCGGTTGCCGACACCTGTGGCGGCATTCCCCCGGCCGATCTTCCCCGGGTCTTCGACATCGCGTTCCGTGGCGAGCCGGCCCGCACGCCCGGCCCCGGTGACGGTGGGGCGTCCGGAGGGCTCGGCCTGGCCATTGTTCATGGCCTGGTGGAGGCGCACGGCGGTCGGGTCGAGGTGCGCAACACCTCCGACGGCTGCCAGTTCATGGTCCGCCTGGCGACCGCCTGAGGGAACGAACGCTCGGAGTGGCGGGATGGGGCCGTCGGGTTGCGACGGCCCCATCCCGTTGGCTGAGGGCGAGGATCAGGCGTCGGCGTGCTGGGCGGCGACGTCGAGGATCCAGGTGATGCCGAAGCGGTCGGTCAGCATCCCGAACGCCGGTGCCCACTGCGCCGGGCCGTACGCCTCGACGACAGTGGCGCCATCGGCCAGCTTCTCCCACAGCGCGCCGACCTCTTCGACACTCTCGCCGCGGACGGACAGGAAGAACGGCTCGCTGGTCAGCGTCATGCCGTTCTCACGGCGCGTGGAGGGCAACGGGGCGATCCCGGCTCCGGCCCGGCTGGGCACGTCGTAAGCCATGACGCGGAATCCGTCGTCGGTGGCGACCTGGCCCCAAACGGTCTTGCCGGCGTCGGGCAGCTCCTTCGGCATCCCGAAATCGCCGTACGTGATCACCATGATCTCGCCGCCGAACACCGAGTGGTAGAACTCCAGCGCCTCCCGGGCGTTGCCCCGGAAGTTGAGGTGGGTGGTCGTGGTGATGCTCATCGAGACTCCTGGTGAAGTTTGTTTCCGGCAACGGTGTCCGGCCGGCGTCAGCACCAAGGGTTGACGACGTAGGTGACAGGATGTGTCACCTACTGCGAATAGATTCCATTCATGCCGAAGACCTCGGGTCGACTGTTGGCCCTGTTGTCGCTCCTTCAAGCGCGCCGCGACTGGCCGGGCACGGTCCTGGCCGAGCGGCTCGACATCAGCCTGCGGACGGTGCGCCGCGACGTCGACCGGCTGCGCGAACTCGGCTACCCGATCGCGGCCGTGAAGGGTCCCGACGGTGGCTACCGGCTCAGCGCCGGCACCGAACTACCGCCTCTGCTCTTCGACGACGAGCAGGCCGTCGCCCTCACCCTCGCGCTGCAGATTGCCGCCACCACCCTGGGCGACGGCACCGGCGAAGCGGCAGCACGCGCATTGACCACGATCCGGCAGGTCATGCCGTCCCGGCTCCGGCACCGCGTCAACGCCCTCCAGGTCACCGCCGTCGAACGGCCCGTCACCCGACCGGGCGGCCCGATCGACGACGACGTGCTCCTGGCGATCAGTTCCGCCGTGCAAGCTCACGAGACCCTCCGCTTCGGCTACGGCCCCGAGGCTGTGGACAAACCCCCGCGCCGCGTCGAGCCGCACCACCTCGTCACCTGGGACGGACGCTGGTACCTCGTCGCGTGGGACCTCGACCGGTCAGCCTGGCGTACCTTCCGCGCCGACCGGATCACCCTGCGCATCCCGAACGGACCCCGCTTCACGCCGAGGGAACTGCCCGGCGACGACGTGGCCACCTTTGTCACCGGCAGGTTCCGCGGTGCCGACGACGGCGTCGTCGCCTGGCCCTGCCAGGGCACCGCGATCCTCGACCTGCCGGCCGCCACAGTGGCCCTCTACAGCCGCGACGGGACCGTCGAGGACCTTGGTTCGGGCCGCTGCCGGCTCACTCTCGGCTCCTGGTCCTGGCCCAGCCTGGCCGCTGCCATGGCCCGGTTCGACACCGAGATCGACGTTGTCGGCCCCACCGAGCTTGTCGACGCCTTCGGCCACCTGGCCCGCCGCTTCGCCAGGACCGCCGCCAGCGCAACCCTGGCCTGACTCCTTGATCGGGTGCTCGTGCATGCCGCCGGTCGCGTGCGGCAACTAGCCTCACGTCATGCTCAGCTTCGAGATCACCCCGATCGGTACGGTCCGGAATGACAGGACCGATGTCCAGCACACGGACAACTGGGGTGCCGTCCGCAGCACGATCACCATCGACGAGCGCTTCGGTGATTTGTGCCTCCAGGGCCTGGAGGGCTTCTCCCATGTGGAAGTCCTCTTTGTCTTCGACCAGTTCCCAGCACACGGTGATCACCGCGAACCCCGTCCCTACCGTGGTCGCTCCGACCTCCCGCCCGTTGGTGTATTCGCCGGCCGCGGCCCTCGCAGACCAAACCGCATCGGAGTGACGTGCTGCGCCATCGAATCCGTCCACGGCCGCGAATTGACGGTGGTGGGTCTCGACGCGGTCTCGGGCACCCCGGTTGTCGACCTGAAGCCGACGATGGTGGAGTTCGTCCCGGTGAACGTCGAGCAGCCGGAATGGGTCAGCCGCGTGATGTCGGAGTACTTCCAGCCTTGAGCGGTACTTAGCCGCTGCCAGGTGCGCCGGTCGAGGGACCTGCGTCGGGCGTACCCCCGTTGCGTGCAGCTTCGTCGATGGGCCGCACCCGTCGACGGGCGTCGATGGAACGTCCACCTCGCGGGTTCACACGGTTTGCCGGATCTGACTACGCTTCCCACTGTCTCGGAGGCGATCGATGGAGGGCGCATGTCGGTGAATGAGCCGACGAGCGGAGAGTTCGCTCGCATGCTGGACGCGACGGTTGGTGCGTTGCGCGCCGCCGGCGCTGCGCCGGAGGACGAGGAGGCCGCGCGGCTGCGTCGGGTCGGTGAGTCCGCCGAGGGGCAGGTCCGTGCCGAGTTCGGCGCCGATGGCCGGCTGGAGTCGCTGACGCTGGACCCACGGATGATGCGGCTCGGCGCGGTCGAGGTCTGCGACCACGTGATCGCGGCCGTGAACGCGGCGATCGACTCGATGCGCGGCGGCGGCCCGGCGGTGGCCTCCGGCGACCTCTCACAGCTCACCGAGCAGCTGGAGCAGGTTCGTGACACGGCCGTGCCGCGGCTCGGTGCGTTCCTGCAGGCGCTCACGGACGCGCAGGAGCGAATGGCCCGAGGAGGTTCCCGGTGAACGGCTTCGAGGTCGAGCCCGCGCTGCTGCGTTCCGGCGGCGATGAGGTCATCGGCGCCGCCGAACGCTTCATCGGGCAGTTGGAGAGCTTCGAGGCCAAGATGCAGGGGTACGGCGAGCCGTGGGGTGCCGACGACATCGGCTCGCTGATCGGCATCGCGTACACGGAGGCGTCCACCTGGGTTCTGGACTGCATCGGCGTGGCCGCCGAGGAGATCGGCTCGGCCGGCAGCGACCTGACGAAGATGGCCGACAACTTCGAGCTGGTCGAGGACGCCGCCGCGGGCGCGCTGCGGGACATCCAGGGAATGCTGGGGTGACGGCATGGGACTCCAACTCCCAGGTGAACTGATCACGGCACTCGGCTGGATCGGCTACAGCTGGCCCGAGGCCGACGAGGAAAAGCTGTTCGAGATGGGCCAGGCCTGGCTGGACTTCTCCGGCACGGTCGCCGACGCCTCCGGGGAGGCCGGTTCGGCTGCGGCGGCGATCTGGTCGCAGCACCAGGGCGAGTCGATGCAGGCGTTCCAGAAGTGGTGGGCCAACCCGGAGAGCGGTCCCGGAACGCTGCCGGACTACTCCCAGGCCGCGATGCTGATCGGGACGGGGCTGATCATCGCCGCTGCGATCGTGCTCGCGCTGAAGATCCAAGTGATCGTGCAGCTCGCGATCCTCGCCTTCGCGGTGGCTCAGGCGATCGCCACCGCCGTCGTCACGTTCGGCGCGTCGCTGGCCGAGGTCCCGATCTTCCAGATGATTACGCGAGAGATCGTCGGTCTGCTGATCGACCAGGTGATCCAGGAGCTCCTCGATGCCTAGCCGGGCGCCGAAGAGCTCGAAGAAGCGCGGTGGCGCGGGTAAGCCGAAGGTCGGCAAGGGCGTCCGCGCGGCGGTGAAGAAGGCCGCCGCCAAGCCGGTGGTGCGCAACAACGACCTGCCCGAGGTCACGATCAAGGTGCAGCGCAAGTCGTTCCACGCGCGCGGACAGTTCGACCGCAAGATGAACGCGCTGAAGAAGCTCAGCGACGAGGGCAAGCTGTTCAAACAGGCGAACCCGGTCGCTCGGGACAAGAAGATCACGGCCGACTACAAGAAGCGCATCCGGCAGAAGATCTTCGACAAGTACTGGCCCCACGACAAGAAGATGGCGAACGCCCTCGCCGCCCGACTCCGTAAGCAGCAGCCCGACCATGTGTGGGAGCTGCAACTCGGCGGCGCCGACGACGTTAGTAATCTGAAGCTCTTGGACGGTAGAACAAACTGGGATGTCGGCGGGCAAATCTGGCGTCAGATCATGAACCTGCCCGATGGCACACCGATCCGAATAGAGGTAGTGGATTGAATCCCGAGTTGCGGGAGCTCATCGTGGAGCTGCGTACCGACCTGGAAGCGGACCAGCCGGCGACGCTGGCGTGGGCACAGATCAACGAGGGCGCTCCGGCCGACCAGATCCCCGCCGAGCTGCCGCAGCCGGTCCGGGAGTTACTGGAGACCGCCAACGGCATCCTGGCCGGCGCGTTCGACCTGCCCGCAGTCGCGGACCTCGACGACATCCAGTACTACCTCGAGCAGATGCCCGAGTTCACCGGCGTCGCCGACGAACCCGCCGAGTGGCTGGTCATCGGCACGCTGAACGACGAGCCGCTGCTGATCCGACGCGACACCGGCGCGGTCTGGTACTTCCCGGCGGAGACCACCGACGAGTGGTTCATGCGTGAGATGTTCCTCGACGTCGCGCCGGACCTCGACTCGTTCCTCGGCTACTACGTCTTCGGCGCCGGGTACGGCGAAGTCGCCTTCGACGACGACGAGTGGTGGCGCTTCCTCGACGAGCACGGTCTCACCACGCCCGGTGACGATGACGAGGAGGCGGACGATTGACCGCGACACATGAGGAGCTCACGGCGCTCTGGGGTGCCGATGGGATGATCTACTTCCCGGTCGACCGGTTCGACGACGTCCTCGGCCCGCTGACGCCAGAGGTCTTCCCGCCGTTCGGGGCCATCCCGGTCGACGTGCCGATCCTGTTCACCATCGACGTCGACGTCCCCGGCATGGAGTTGTTCTCCAAGCTGAAGATCGAGATCGGCGAGGCCAGCCCGCGCATCCACATCGTCCTCGGCAGCTCACCCGAGGACCCGCAGTTGCTCTTCTGCCTCGACGCGCTGACCGGCGGCGTCGTGTTGCTGGATCTGGAGACCCCCAACTTCGAGACGGTCAACGCGACCTTCGCCGCGTTCGTCGAGTTCCTCTACCGGCTCGGGCAGCTCATCGCCACGGACCCGGGCGGTCGGGCCCGCGCCGCCCGCGCCGCCTCGATCCGCGAGGAACTGATGGGCGTCGACTCGTCCGCGTTCGCCGACCCGAAGTCCTGGTGGAGCATGGCCTTCGACCAACTGGAGTCCACCAGCGGCTAGCCTCGTCGCGGCCGGCCCGGCCGGGACAGCGCGAGCGCCGTCGACGATGCGCTGGTGGTTCACCGTGCCCGCGGCACCGGTGCGGACGCGATCGGCTGCTCCGACGGTGCTGCCTCTCCATGCCATGCGTCGGCGAGGAGGGCGTAGGTGTAGCCGTCCACCCAGCCCAGTTCGGCGTGCCAGGAATCGCCGACGCCGTGCTGCTCACGACGCATGCCGACCTTCTCGAGGATTCGCACCGAGGCGAGGTTGTCCGCGAAGCATCCGGCGGTGATTCTCCGAATGCCCAGCCGCTCGAATGCGTGCGCCACCACGGCGGTGACCGCCTCGGTCGCGTACCCATGTCCGCCGTAGGCGGGATCGAAGATGTAGCCGAGCTCGGCCTCGGTCCGTGGTGGCATGCCGGGTTGACCCATGCCGTCGACGACGTCGAGCGAGACGGTTCCGATCACCACGCCGTCGAGCGTGGCCGCCATGCTGTGGTCGTCAGGGTCTGCGGCCGCGCGTCGCCATGCCGCGCGGAAGGACGCACTGTCGACCTGCGTACGGAGTAGCCAGCGCGTGACCTGCGGCAGATTGCGGTACTCCAGGATCCGGTCGACGTCCTCGTCCCGCACTGGGCGAAGCTCGAGGCGTTCAGTGCGTACGGTGGTGTTCTCCATGAGGCGGGACGCTAGTGGACGCAGCCCGGCGAGACGCCCGATTATTGGTCCGCCCGACCCGACACATGGCGCACTTCAGGGCATGACGTCCACCAGTACCTTGCCGATCGCGCCAGCTTCTACCGCTCGGTGAGCGTCGGCGGTGCGCCGCAGTGGAAAGCGGAGCAGTGGCAGGCCGTGTGCCTCGCCGACCGGTAGGGCGCCGTCACGGATCGCGGCGGTGACGTCCTCGACGGCTGTGGCACGCGCCTGCGGCCCAGCCGTGTAGAGCACCAGGAACTGCAAGCGCGTGTTGAGCACCATGTGCTGACCCACGTTCAGCTCGACCGGATGTCCGCCCTCGTTGGCGTACGTCGCGATCGTGCCGCGGGTACGCAGCACGGCCAGGTCCAGAGCCAGGTTCGCGCCCAACGCCACCTCGGCGACGACGTCGACGCCGTCAGGGGCGATCGCACGGATGGCGGCGGCGGCTTGATCGCCCTCGCGATAGTTGACGGTGTGGTGGGCTCCGGCTGCGGTGGCCAGCGCCGCCTTCTCCGGGCCGCTGACCGTGGCGATCACGGTGGCGCCGGCCCATCGGGCGAGCTGGATCACTGCGTGCCCGACCGCGCCGGCCCCGCCGGCGGCGAGCACAACCCTGCCGTCGAGCGCCCCGGGGCGTAGGCGGCGTGGCCCGTCCTCGGCGACGGTGAGTGCGCGGTGTGCGGTGAGCGCGGGGACGCCGAGCGACGCGCCGACGTCGAAGCCGGCCTCGTCTGGCAGCGGCACCGCTTGATCGGCGGGTACGACGGTGAACTCGGCGGCGGTGCCGGTGGGCCGTCCGGCGGCGGCCATGAACAGCCACACACGCTGACCGACCCGGCCGGGGTCAACCCCTTCACCGACGGCGTCGACGACACCGGCGCCGTCGAGGTGCGGGGTGATTTCGGGGAAGAGCTTGCGGTGGGCAACGCCGGTGCGGGCCTGCCAGTCGGTCGGGTTGACCCCGGACACGGCAACCCTGACGCGCACCTCGCCGGGTTCGGGCGTGGGCCGGTCACGCTCGACGAACTGGAGAACGTCGGGGCCGCCGTGGTCGCGGTAGATGATTGCTTTCATGATCCGTCCAATGTTCGATCTGCGTCGTACCGTTCGACCTGCATCGAACAGTACGACGAAAGTCGAACTTTCCGCAAGATCTGGCTAGGCTTCATCTCGTGACCGAGGTGATCGAACCCGCCATCGAGACCGTGACGATCGATGTCGTGCTCAGCGCGCTCGCCGACCCGGTGCGGCTCACGCTCGTGCGTGCCCTCGACGAGGCTGGTGACTGGACGTGTGGCAGTGATGTCCTCAAGGAGACCGGCGTCACCATCGGCAAGTCGACGGTGTCGCACCACATCAAGGTGCTGCGCGATGCAGGCCTGATCCGCACGCGAGTCGACGGCATCCGCCGGCTGGTCACCCTCCGCTACGACGACGTGGAACAACGCTTTCCCGGGCTGCTGACCATGCTCCGCGAGGCTGCCCCTGCCCGCGCCGCCGCGCAGGCAACCACCTCATCCCCATGACGCAAACGAGCGCGAGTGTCACGAGGCGTCTTCTCGGGTCGCCGTAGACTTGGCTGCAACTGCTCCAGGAGGCGACGAGCCATCCGATGGCATCGCCTCAGGTCCAGGCCGATGCCCGCGACTTCCTGACGTACCAGGCCACACGTTCCTAGTGGCAGCACCGGCCTTCCGGTCAGCTCAACGAGGATTCATTCCAGGGCTCAATGACTCTGCCAGTCGCGCTCGGCGAGCTTCTTCAGGTTGAACAGCTGTCGTCGAGCCATGATCAGGTCGCCGACGGACAGCCCCGGTGCGGCCCAGCGGGTCGTCTGCATGACGACCTTGAGCAGCAAGCGCGTCGTGCCGTGCTCCTGAGGCACGAGGATGTAGGACATGAAGGCGCCCATGATGGTGCTCGTCAGTTGTCTGCCGGGGTCGACCGAGACGATCCTGCCCAACTTTCGTCCGCCAGCGGTCGTGAACGACTCTCCGACCTGGGGCTCGGGTAGGCCCTCCAGTTGTTGAGGTGAGCGGCGGCCGAGGTTGTCGATCCAGTCGTACGAGTACGGGGCAAGCCTCAGTTGGGCTACCCACGGCCACACCGCTGCGGCGGGCACCTCGATCCGCACTCCCCGCCACGCCTGGAGTGTGGGTGCGACGACGAAGTCGTCGCAGGGATAGGTACGCAAGGTCTCGCTGGTGGTCACGCCCCACCGGTCACCGATCACGCATCCATCGTCCGCCATGCGGCGGCCTTGGAGCGGCAGGCCGACCGGCTTCCGGCGAGCATTGTCGGGCGTCCTGGAGCCGGTCGTGTGAGACGAGTGGGGAGACTGACCCAGGAGTGGGGCTCAGTCGACCCGCTGGGCCAGCACCTGCCCCGGCCAGGTCCCGGCCAGGAAGGTTTCGGTGGGAGTGAACCCGTGGCGCTCGTAGTACGCCACCAACTCGCCACCGCTGCCCGCCCAGCAGTCGACCCGTAGCAACCGCACGCCGGCTCGCCGGGTTTCCTCGACGGCGTGTGCCAACAGGGCCGACCCGAGTTTCTGGCCGGCGAATCGTCGGTCGGAGACCAGGAGGCGGACGAACCGCTCGGGTTCTTCCGCAGGCGCGATCGGTGCCCGCGGATCGGGCCCGGAACCCAACACCAGGGCTGCGGCCGGCGTCCCGTCCACTTCCGCGATGAACGGAAGGTTCTCAGTCAGGTACCGATCGACCTGTGCGGCCCTTTCGGGTTTTTCCGAGAACGGCGTCGTGCCCCACTGCTCGGTGTTGCCGCGGTCGTTCATCCAGACCACCGCGGAGTCGAGCATGTGCAGTACGGCGGGTGCGTCGGCCGCGCCACCGCGTCTGATGCGTACGCCGCGGGTGGTGTCGTCCATGCCCGAATGGTAATCCGAGGCTCGGCCGATCATGCCCGGGGCATCACCCGTCGTGGCCCCCGCCCTCGGGTTCAAAATCTCCGGAGGCCAGGGTCCGATTCATCGCCGCCAGTAGGCGCTCAAGTGTTCTGCGGTCGCTGTCGGTCAGGCCACGAAGGATGGCCGCCTCGTTGGCCAGATGTTCCTCGATGAGCCGGTCGGTCAACGCCACGCCGGTCGACGTCAGCCCGACCACCCTGCCGCGCGCGTCGGCTGCGGAGACCGAGCGTGACACGAGGCCGCGGGCGATCAGCCGGTCCACCCGCTTGGTCACCGCTCCCGTGGTCACGAGCATCCGTTGGCTCAGCTGGCCCGCCGTGAGCGTGTAGGGCTCGCCCTCGCGGCGCAGCGCCGCGAGCACGTCGAAGTCGCCGTTGCCGAGGTCCGCCGCGGCGAACGGTGGCCGCAGGGCCACATCGAGTACGGCGGCCAACTGTTGGATGCGACCGATGATCAGCAACGGGGTGGGGTCGAGGTCTGGTCGCTCGCGACCCCACTGGCCAACGATGTCGGCGATCCGGTCGTCATCCACTGTTGCATCTTACCTTCCGGGGAAGATAAGTTGTCTTCCGTGGAAGACAATTCGCCTCGAACGTCAGCTCCGGTGGTCACGGCGTACGTGGATCCGTCCTGCCCGTTCGCCTGGATCACCTCCCGCTGGCTCATGGAGGTCGCGACGATGCGGCCGCTCACTCTGCGGTTCGAGGTGATGAGCCTCGCGGTGATCAACGAGCATCGTGACCTGGAGCCCTGGTACCGCGAATTCAACAACCGGGCGTGGGGGCCGGCCAGGGTGTGTGTGGCGGCCACCGCGCAACACGGCTCCGCCGCCCTCGCACGGCTGTACCCGGCGCTCGGCCGCCGGATCCACGACGCCGGCGACAAGGACTTCGACACCGTCGTCCCGCTGGCCCTGGCCGAGGCCGGTCTTCCCGCCGACCTGGCCGACGCGGCCCACCGCAGCGACCTCGACCCGCAGATGCGGGCGAGCACCGCCCACGCACAGCAACTGGTGGGCGAGGACCTCGGCACCCCGACGGTCATCGTCGACGACGTGGCCTTCTTCGGCCCCGTGCTGACCTCGGTCCCTCGTGGAGAGGAGGCCGTCCGCGTCTTCGACGGCGCTCGTCTGCTCGCCGGCTGCCGGGCTTTCTCCGAGCTCAAGCGCGCCCGGTCCGACGGCCTCACCTTCGCGTAGCTCCACCACCGCCGCTGGGGGAGCTGGTTACCCCCGCACTGGTCGACCCAGGTCTGTCGATGTTTCGTCACCGGACGTTCGGCGTCGCCTCGACTCGTATCGATAGTGTCCGTTGGCCGGCCACCGCCGGCGGTCCAGGCGGAGGGAAAACGATGCGCAGCACAACGGACTGGTCGGCCCGCGCCCTGGGCGCTCTCGCGGGCGCGGTCGCGCTGGTGGCGGCCCTGCTGCCGGCGGCCCCGGCGGCCGCCGCGAGCGTCGGCTTCAAGGCGGCCACGCTGAACATCTACTACGGGCTGAGCCAGGCCGACTTCGCGCACGACCTGAACCTGATCGCGTCCAAGGCTGACCTCGTCGGTCTCAACGAGGTCGGTGCCCGCAAGACGTTCCTGGCGAGCTGGGCCGCCGACAACGGCTGGTGGTTGTACGCGCCAGGCGGCACCAACCAGGCCGGCGAGGCGTTGATCGCCAAGAAGAGCATGTTCGACGTACTCGACAAGGGCTCGATCTTCGTCTGTGACACCAACGGTCCGGGCGAGGTGCCGCCCGCGCGGTACAACAACTGGGTCAAGTACCGGCACAAGGCCAGTGGCCGCAACGTGACCCACATCAACGCCCACGCGGTGGCCAGCATCGAAACCGCTGGCCGGCCGGAGGACCTGCCGCGCACCAGGTGCGCCGAGGCGCAGTTCCAGGGTCTCAAGGAACTGGCGGTCGACAAGCAGGACGAGGGCCAGGTCATCGTGAGCGGAGACCTCAACGTCGACTTCACCGCCGACCGGAGCTACGGGTACGCGAAGTTCCCGTGGCAGGTCTTCGAGGCCAACGAGCTGCCGAATCTGCGCTCCAACTACAACCTGTACGGCGAGAAGGGCACCGGAACGCACGGCAACCGGCACATCGACTACATCTACTTCTGGAAGCGGCTGCCCGAGTACCAGCTGATGTGGATGACCGACTACGACGTCGTCGGTGGCACCAGGTCCGACCACAACGGCGTCGTCTCCACCTTCTCCATCCAGAGCTGACGCGCCCGCCCTCCGCCGGGTACGGGTCCTGCGCCCGCTCCCGACTGAGGCGTTCCGTGCTGCCGGGGCAGATGCGAACCGGGTGGCACGGCAGACGACAATGCGAGCGTGACCGACACCGTTCCGGCTTCGCTGCCTGCTGTGATCGAACTCGTCGATGAGTACATGTACCGCGTGCTGAAGGGCGCAGAGGATTCGGTGCTGGTGATCGGGGAGCTGATGGGCGCACTGACCGAGCCGAATGCCGAGGTCAGCGAGGTCAGCGAGGGGAGCGTCGGCAGGCTCTACCCCCTGTTCGGGGACCTGTCGGACATCGTCGACGGCTTCCCGTTCGACTACGGCGACGGCACCGAGATGATCGCCCAACGGGAGATCCGCGACGCTGCCTGGGACTGGCTGACCACGGCGCGTAACGCCGACGGGTTGAAGGCCTACGTCGACCGCTGGATCGCGAGAAGCGCAGCCTTACCGACCATCGAGGACGGGCGGCCGTTCCGCGACATCGCAAGATAGTGGGGTGGCGGCGGGTTCGCATCGAGCGTGTGCGGGCCGGCGCCCATCATCGGCGCTCGGGGTGTCCCCGGTGCTCCGCCCACTCGGGCGCGAGGATCGACATCACCGTGGCGTCAACCCAGTCGTCGCCGTCGCGCAGGACCTGCCGCAGCACACCCTCGGCAACGAAGCCGACCTTCTCGTACACCCGCCGGGCCCGGGGGTTGAAGGCGAACACCTCCAGCGAGATGCGGTGCAGGCCGAGCCTCTCGAAACCGTGGGCGACGATCAGGCGTACCGCGTCGGTGCCCAAGCCACGGTCGCGGCCGGCGGCGGCGAGCAGCGTGCGGAAGTTGCAGTTCCGGTTGGCGGGATCCCAGTCGTTGAGGACCACCTCGCCGACGCAGGCCCCGGTGGCGCGGTCCACGACCGCCAGGTCGAGTCGGTCGGTCTGCGCGTTGCGGCTGCCGTACCAGGAACGCATCCGCTCCTCGCCGGGAGCGTCGTCGGCCGGACTGCCGGTCAGCCGGGCCACCTCGGGATCGGCCACCGCCGCGCGGAACGTGTCCAGGTCGTCGTCGACGAAGGGCCGCAGGATCACCCGCTCACCGGTGAGGGTGGGTTTGATCGAGAAGTCGGGGGTCGCCTGGTCGCTGGGCATCGACTGATCGTCGGCGTGACCCCGGCGACAGGCAACCGGTTTCCGGGGGCAGGATACGGGTGTGATCCTGATCGTTCCCGCGAACCCGCTGCGTCCACGCCGCCCGGACGAGCACTTCGTGGCCGAGGCTGAAGCGGCCCGTGCTGCGGGATTCCAGGTGGCGGTGGTCGACCACGACGCGTTGGCGCGGGGCGGTGACGTACGTCGGGCGGTGGCGTCGGTCTCGGGGACCGGTGCGGCGGTCTATCGCGGTTGGATGCTGCGCAGCGAGCGGTACGCGGCGTTCGCCGAGGCTCTCGCCGAGCGCGGTGTGGTGTTGAGAACCACTGCTGAGCAGTATCGGCGGGCACATGAGCTGCCCGGCTGGTACGCGGCGCTGGCGGCGGTCACTCCCGCGTCGGTGTGGAGCCGGGGCTCGGATCAGGCAGATCTTGACCAGGCGCGGGTCGCGCTCGGGGCGGGACCGGCGCTACTGCGGGACTACACCAAGTCGATGAAGCACTACTGGGACGACGCTGCCTTCATCCCCGAGCTCGACGACGCGGTGGCCGTCTGGACAGTGGCGAGCCGGTTTTTGGAATTGCGTGAGGACGACTTCGTGGGCGGGTTCGTGCTGCGTCGCTTCGAGCGGTTCACCTCCGCCGAGGTACGCACCTGGTGGGTCAACGGCGACTGCGTCCTGATCGGCCCTCATCCGGACAGCCCGAACGAGCGCCCTTCGGTCGAGGTCGACCTGGAGTCGCTCGCGCCGATGATCGCCGCCCTACTCGGCCCGCCACGCCCGTAGCGTGCGCACGTCGAAGAGAGCGCGTGCCCGGCTGACCACATTCACATGCCCCGGAGTGAAGGGATCGAAGCTGCCGGGGTAGACGGCTCGCGCCCGTACGCGGCCGGAGGTCCGTGCGGTCGGACGTGACGATTCGGGTGTCGCTGCACGTTCGGGTGTCACTGCCGCAGGACCCGCTGCGCATCGCTGATGACCTGCTCCGAGGCGATCGGGGCCCACGACGCGAACAGCGCCCGGAAGTACGCCCCGTGCCGGTCCGCCACCGAAGGATCGTGCTCGATGACGTCCAGCTCGTTGACGATGCTCAGGTCCACGAGCGACCGAAGTTGAGTCTCACCAGGCCTCCGCACCCGACGTGCGAAGCGGTCGAACACCTCGCCGGTCCTCGCCAGCTCCTGCCAGCTGCGTCCACGGTCGCAGGCGCCGTACAGGTAGACGAGCTCCTCGGCGTCGGCGCCGACGAGATCCCGCAGCACTGCACGATCGGCCCGATCAACCAGGGTGACGTCGAAGCCGTCGGTTCCGTAGACGGCGTGGGTGAGGCCCGCTGCTTGCACGTCACGGGCGCAGCCGAGCACGGCGAGTCGTTCGCTGACTCGACAGAGGTGGACGTACAGGTTGCCTCCGGGATGGGCGATCTGCTCAGCTCCCTGCCGGCGGAGCCAGACCCGCACGCCGTCGTCGATGGTCATGGTCCGACTGTAGGTATCGGCCGTCGGGTTCGATGGCCGCCGGACGTGGGCAATATGTCACAGCGCTGTGGGCATGCCTGGCGTCGCGACGGCCGCGAGCACGTCGTCGCGGTCGAAAATGCGGGGTACGCGCAACGCTGGTGCCGCACACTCGCCATCATGCTGGCATCGGTTCGGAGCGTCGCGGATCTGGCCGCTGCGCAGGCGCAGGGTCAGCAGGTCAAATTCCTGTTCTTCTGGGGGCACCAGCCCGAACGTGACGGTGGTGTCGGCGCAGGCTGCCTGAGTCAGTGGTGGCCGGCGCCGTTCACCGCCGACGACATGCGGTTCGCCACTGCGGAGCACTACATGATGTGGCGCAAGGCCACCCTGTTCGGCGACCGCGCGATGGCGGAACAGATCCTCGCCGCGCCGCATCCCCACGCCGCGAAGGTGCTGGGGGGACGCGTCGCGGGTTTCGATCAGCAGACCTGGAGTGAACACCGCTTCGCGATAGTGGTGGCCGGCAACCTCGCGAAATTCGATCAGCACCCCGCGCTCCGGGCGTTTCTGCTGGCCACCGGGCAGCGAGTCCTGGTGGAGGCCAGCCCGGTCGACCGGATCTGGGGCATCGGCCTGAACCGCGACGATCCGGCTGCTGGCGACCCCGCCTGGTGGCGAGGGCTCAACCTGCTGGGCTTCGCGCTCATGCAGGTGCGCGAGGTGCTTGAGGATCAAGGTCGGCAGGGGACGGTTCCGGCGTGATTCCCGGCTTCGCCGGACGTCCGGTCATCTTCCTCGATGTGGACGGACCGCTGATCCCGTTCAAGGCCCGACCGGTTGGCCAGAGACGTCCGTCGGGCGGCAGCGCCAAGCGGCAGACGGACAAGCTTGGCAACCCCCTCCTTGATCGCCTCAATCCGGACGACGGTCGTCGGTTGCTCGCCCTGGGCTGTCAGTTGGTCTGGGCAACGACGTGGATGGCTGAGGCGAACGAGATCGTCTCCCCCCGGCTCGGTCTTCCGGACCTGCCCGTCGTCGATTGGCCCGACGACGACGAGGAGACGGGGCGTGGCCTGCACTGGAAGACCCCGTTCCTGACCCAGTGGGCAGCAGGAGGACCCTTCGTGTGGCTTGACGACGAGATCACCGACGCCGACCGCCGATGGGTGAGGGCTCGCCACCCGGGGCGGGCGCTGCTGTATCGCGTTGACCCGTACACGGGCCTGACCGAGGCGGACTTCGCCGTCGTCCATCGATGGCTTCAGGAGGGTGAGGGCACGGTCTGACCGGGACTGTGGATGACGGGTGGCGTGACCGGGCTCGCGGGGGAGCGGCAGCGGTCGATCCCTTGACACTCGTAGATGCGATCGCTAACACTTGTCCGCAACGCGAACTTAACGAGCCGAACACATTGTGTCTGTGGTCGTGTGACGCGCCAGAGGCACCGCATGCGAACACTCCACCCCGTCGCTAGGGCCGCTCAAGCCTGAGCCCAGATACCGCCTGCTCTTGTTAACGCTAACATAGATGATCTTACGAGAGGGGTCGGGACGGTGATTCTGTCGGGAGCATCGACCAAGCGTCCACGTGCCCTCCTCGTGCTCTCCGCCGTGGCCGCCGCGGCTGTCGTGGCGGTGGCCGACGGGCCGGCGCATGCCGCCACGCTGCCGACCGGCGCGGTCTCGCTGGAGGCGGTCAACCAGGCCGGGCGGTACGTGCGGCACATCGACTATCTCGGTCAACTCGACCCGGTGACCTCCAGTAGCGGCAACCAGACCAAGCTCGATGCCACCTTCACCGTGGTCAACGGCCTGGCATCGCCGACCTGCTACTCGTTGCAGACCAGGACCGGCATGTTCCTGCGGCACCGCGACTACCGGCTCCGGGTCGACCCGAACACCGGTGACGCGGCGTTCCGGGCCGACGCCACCTTCTGTGCCGTGGACGGCTCGGTCAGCGGATCGGTGGCACTCGTCTCGTACAACTATCCGAACCGGCGCATCCGGCACCGCGACTTCGCGCTCTGGCTCGACGCCTACCAGGACACGGCCGCGTTCCGGGCGGACAGCTCCTTCCGCCTCGTCGCGCCCTGGGCCCCCAGGACCACCAAGGGGCCGGTGATCCCGGGTCTCTTCGCCGACCCGCACCTCGCCGTGTTCAACGGCCGCTACTACCTGTACCCGACCACCGACGGCTACGCGAGTTGGGCCGGCACCTACTACAAGGCGTTCTCCTCGACCGACCTGGTCAACTGGACCGACCACGGCGTGATCCTCGACCACGGTCCGGACGTCTCCTGGGCGGACAACTCGGCGTGGGCGCCGGCGGTGGCCAGCGCCAACGGCCGCTACTACCTGTACTTCAGCGGCGGCGCGGTCAGCGGCAACACAGCCAAACAGCTGGGCGTGGCGGTGGCCGACAGCCCTGTTGGACCGTTCCGTGACGCGCTTGGCCGGCCGCTGATCCGCAGCGACCAGTTCTCCGGCGGGCAGGCGATCGACCCCATGGTGTTCACCGACGACGACGGCCAGTCGTACCTGTACTGGGGGCAGGGCGTCGCGCGGGCGGTGCGGTTGAACGCCGACATGGTCTCCTTCGACGCGGCGCAGGCGCGGGTCGTCACCCCGTCGGGCTACAACGAGGCGCCGTTCGTGTTCAAGCGCAACGGTCTGTACTACTTCATGTGGTCGGAGAACGACACGCGCAGCGAGGACTACCGGGTCGCCTACGCCACCGGCTCCTCACCCCTCGGGCCGTGGGCAAGGCGCGGGGTGGTGCTGCAGAAGCGACTCGACGTCGGCATCAAGGGCACCGGTCACCACTCTGTGGTCCGGGCACCCGGCAGCGACACCTGGTACATCGCCTACCACCGCTTCGCCGTGCCGACCGGCAACGGCACCAACCGCGAGACCGCCATCGACCGGATGGAGTTCAACACCGACGGCACCATCCGGCCCGTCGTACCGACGCTCTAGCTGACTGCTAGCCCCTGCGCGAAGGAGAGACAGATGTCGAGAGTCCTCGCCCGGCTCTGCGCGGTTGCGGTGGCCGCGAGCCTGTTGTTCACCACCTGGTCGGCGGCGACACCGAAGGAGGCGGCCGCGCTCGACCCGACCGTCGGCTACCTGATGGCGCACTTCACCGGCGAGTCGTCGACCGACCAGCAGATCTACTTCGCCCACAGCACCGACGGCCTACGCTGGACCGACCTCAACAACGGTGGGCTCGTGCTGCGGTCCACCGTCGGCACCCGCGGCGTCCGCGACCCCGCCCTGGTGCGCTCACCGGCCGGCGACCGGTACTGGATCATCGCCACCGACCTGTGCATCGGCTGCGGTCAGGACTGGTCGACCGCGATCAACAACGGCAGCCGCAACCTCGTCGTGTGGGAGTCCACCGACCTGGTCAACTGGTCGGCGCCGTGGCTGCTGAACGTCGCCGGCGCAATTCCAGACGGACGCAACGCCTGGGCGCCGGAGGCGATCTGGAACCCGGCCACCGGCGACTACGTCCTCTACTGGGCGACGAACGTCCCACTCAACGACGCGACCAAACACCGCATCTACTCCGCGCGCACGGCGAACTTCCGCAGCGTCACCACACCGCAGGTCTACATCAACCGACCCGGTAACCAGGAGATCATCGACACCCAGATCGTCGAGGTGCCGGCCGGCGTCGGCGCCTACCGCTACGTCCGGGCCTCCCGGGACGGCCAGATCGCCATCGAAGGCAGCAACTCCATCCTCGGCACCTGGACCAGCCTCGGCAACCTCTCCGGTATCGGGCTGACCGGTGCCCAGGTCGAGGGCCCGATGTGGATGAAGTACAACAACCGTAACGAATGGGTTCTCTACCTGGACCAGTACGCCAGCGGGCGCGGCTACCTGCCGGTCCTGACCACCGATCCGTCGAGCCCGGGCAGCTACCGACTGCCGGCGTCCGGCTCGTACACGATGGGCGGCACCAAGAAACGGCACGGTTCGATCCTCAACCTGACCGCTGCCGAACAGAACCGGGTGCTCACCCGCTGGCCCGCCACCGCGGTCAACCGGATCCAGTCGTACAACTTCCAGGACCGGTACGTGCGGCACTACGACTACGACGTCCGCATCGACCCGAACGTCAGCCCTGCCCAGGACGGCCAGTGGCGGCTGGTGCCCGGCCTGGTCGGCTCCGGCACCGTCTCCATTCAGTCGGTCAACTTCCCGGGCCACTACCTGCGCCACTACGGATACGACTTCCGGCTGGAAGCCAACGACGGCACCGCCACCTTCGCCGCCGACGCCACCTTCCGGCAGGTCGCCGGCCTCGCCAACTCGTCGTGGACGTCGTTCCAGTCCTACAGCCACCCGGACCGCTACGTCCGGCACTACAGCTACCTGCTCCGACTCGACCCGGTGTCCGACGCGCAGAGCCGTGCCGACGCCACCTTCCGCGTGACCAGCTGAACCTGGTCCCTCTTCAAGGAGTTCCGACTGTGGCACTACATCGACGGGTGCTCTGCGCCCTGGTGGCCGCGTTGACGGCGATGGTTGGCGTCGTCGCCGTCGCGTCGTCGCCGGCCACCGCCGCCACCAACCAGTTCCGCGGCATGAACTGGGCCATGTTGGGTGACAACTTCAAGACCAGCCCGCTCGTCGTGCAGGGCCTGAGCATGTCCGACAGCAACGCCACCGTGCGGGCCAAGGCCAACGCCCTGTACGACGACATGGCGTCCACCATGGGGGTCAACACCATCCGACTGCCCATCAACACCCACACGGTGGGGACGGCCTGGTGGGAGGCGTACCGGGGCGCCATCGACGCAGCCACCGCCCGCGGCTTCAAGGTCATCCTCGCCTACTGGGAGGACGGCGCCGCCTCCGGCGGCAGGATCACGAACCTCGCCGCGTGGAACGCGATGTGGTCCACAGTGACCAACACGTACGGCACGAACACCAACGTCTACTTCGAGCCGATGAACGAGCCGCACGGCTACAGCTCGGCGGAGTGGCGCAACGTCGCGGCCAACTGGCTCAGCTACCACTACTCGGCGGCGCCCGGCCGGGTGCTGATCGGCGGCACGGGCTTCAGCCAGGACCTGCGCGACATCTGCAACGACAGCCGCTTCAACTCGACGCTGCTGTCCTTCCACTACTACGCCTTCTTCTACGGCGCGATGACCTACGACGCCTTCCGCAGCCACATCCAGACCCGCCTCGGCAACTGCGCCTCCCGCGCGGTCGCGACCGAGTTCGGCGCGCCGATGAACGACGGCCGCAACTACGCCGACGCGGGCAGCACCGACAACTTCGTGCGCTACATCCGGGCCATGGCCCAGGTCATGCGGGACAACCAGATGGGCGGCACCTACTGGCCCGCCCTCGGCGGCAAGACCGGCACCATCGGCTACGACTGGTACTCGATGTTCGCCCTCAGCGGCAGCGGCACCGACCTCAACCTGACCGTCCGCAACACCTCCGGCGCGGACCGGATCCGGTACGCGTGGGGCGACGCCATCGGCGGCGATCCGACGACGCCCCCGCCGTCCACGGGAACGTACTACCGGATCAACGTGCGGCACAGCGGCAAGGCCATGGACGTCCAGCAACCGAACACCGACAATGGCGCCCGCGTCGGCCAGTACACGTACGCCGGTGGTGCGTGGCAGCAGTGGCAGTTCCAGGACGCCGGCAGCGGCTACTGGCGCATCGTCAGCCGGCACAGCGGAAAGTGCCTCGACGTGGTGAGCGCGTCGACCGCCGACGGCGCCGAGCTCGTCCAGTACACCTGCGGCACCGGCACCAACCAGCAGTTCCAGATGGTCGCCAACGGCGGTTACTTCCAGCTCCGGGCACGACACAGCAACAAGTGCGTGGACGTGCCGGCCGCGGCGACCGCGGACGGAGTGGTCCTCAAGCAGTATTCGTGCAACTCCGGCACCAACCAGCAATGGTCCCGCACCACCGTCTGACGGTCGTTCCGACGTAACGACCGATCCACGGCGGCCTTCCCGAGCCGGACAACGACGGGTTGCGTGTCGGCAATCCGTCGTTGTCCGGGCGGTGGGCCGCTCCGTGGCGTCGCGACTACGGACCGATGCCCAGCGGTGACGTACATCAGACCGGACCTCTCCGGGCTCGACGCCCCCGACGGTGTCACGCCCGCCGCTGGTGGACGCATCTCACCCGGCTCGACGGCAGACTGCTCAGCGGCAACTACCCGTTCGTGGCGGAGCCGGTCGACCCGTTCGAGGTCGAGTCGCTGGAGTTCCTCGAACCCGACCACCCGGTGTACGCGCTGCGTCCGGCCGACCCGCTGGAGATCGTCTGGGGTTTCTACTCACCACGCGCATCGTTCGCCTACCCGGGCGGCGAGTCGGTACTCGACTGAGCCCGTTACCTCTGGAGGTCTGCAAGACGATCGGCGGCGTCGCGATCGGCGAGCCGGCGAGACCGTTGGACGTCTGCGCAGCTCAGCCCGCGATTCGACGGTGCGCCGCAGGGGGGCCGCAGGGGGGCCGTACCGATCTGACGGGGAGTGCGTCGCCCACTTCGGCCGGGCTGGCTTGCAATCTGTCATGGTGTGCTCACGGTGCGTGCCGAGGTGATGGCCGGCTGGCGGCAGGACTGGTCCGGCTCGAGCGGGGGAGCAATCAGCTGGGCCTGGCGTTGCGCTACCGTCAAGGCGCGCACCTCGGCGTCGATCAGTCCGCGTCCGCCGGCCGTCGACGGCCCGCAGGGCCCCACCAAATCCAAGGAGAACCCGATGCCGGAGCCTGAACCCGCCCAAGACGACCCCGCGGTGGCTGCCGACACCTCAACGCCGGCCGAGACCGAGACCGAGACCGAGCAGCCTGCCGTTCCCGCGAATCGGGCTGCCCGACGCGCGAAGGGCAAGGTCGCCTCACCTCAACCGCATGGAAAGGGTCAGCACCTCGGCGGCCGGGGCTCGGTCCAGAGCCCTCGCCAGTATGGTAACCGCCGTAGCGGTTGATCAGCAGATCCCGCTGCGACGCTCGCGATCTCGACCCGGCCGGCCCGGAACCTCTGCGCCGTTTCAGCACCTGCGTTCTTGCTGCGGCGTGAGCCGACCGTGCACAGTGGAATCCGGAAGCCGGCGTACGTCGGCTTTGTCGGGGCAACCACGGGTACGGTTTCGGTGCTCGACACGTACCGGCATCGGCGGCACGTCGTCGGGGCGGGAGCGGCCAGCCCGGTGGCGACGGACCGTGGGAGGGAGCGACGGTGGCGCAGCGGAGAGCATTGGTGGTTCGGGGCGGTTGGGAGGGACACCAGCCGGTCAAGGCGACGGAGTTGTTCCTCCCCTTCCTCGAACGTAGCGGCTACGCCGTACGGGTCGAGGAGTCGACGGAGATCTACGCCGACGCCGCCGAGATGGCCGAGACCGACCTCGTCGTGCAGTGCATGACCATGTCGCAGATCACCGCGGACCAGGTGGCGGGCCTCAGCGCGGCGGTCATCGCCGGCACGGGCTTCACCGGCTGGCACGGCGGCATCGTGGACTCGTTCCGTGCGTCATCGGAATACCTGCACCTGGTGGGCGGCCAGTTCGCGACCCATCCGGGCTTGGAGCCGTGTGAGCGTCACGGTGGCCCGGAGGACAACTTCCTGCCGCACACGGTGCGCGTCACCGACCTCGGCCGGGAGCACCCGATCACTGCGGGCATCGAGGACTTCGACCTGGTCACCGAACAGTACTGGGTGCTGCACGATGACCTGATCGACGTGCTGGCCGTGACCACCCACCCGACGCAGGCGTGGCATCCGTGGCATCGACCGGTCACCTCACCGGCGATCTGGACCCGGCAGTGGGGTGCCGGGCGCATCGTCGTGACGACCCCGGGGCACAGCCTCGACGTGCTGGAGCACGCGGACGTCCGTACCGTGATCGAGAGGGGGATGGTGTGGGCGACCCGCACCGCGTCGGCGTCGTAGGTCTCGGGGTCATCTCCCGCGCGTACCTGGACACACTCGCGGACCACCCTGAGGTCAACATCGTCGCGGTGGCCGACCTCGACGCCTCCCGGTCGGCCGAGGTCGCGGCCACCATTCCCGGAGCCGAGGCGATGAGCGTCGAGCGCCTGCTCGGCCGCCCGGACGTGCAGACGGTGCTCAACCTCACCATCCCCGCGGCGCATGCCGACATCTCGCTGGCCACGATCGACGCCGGCAAGAACGTGTACGTGGAAAAGCCGCTCGCCGTGACGTTTTCGGACGGCCGCTCGATCATCGATCGGGCCGCGTCGGCCGGCGTCCGCGTCGGGTGCGCACCGGACACCGTCCTGGGTACGGGTACGCAGACAGCGCGGGCGGCGATCGACGGCGGGCTCATCGGCCGCCCGATATCCGCGTCGGCCGTCATGGTCACTCCGGGACACGAACGCTGGCATCCCAACCCCGACTTCTACTACGCCCCAGGCGGCGGCCCGATGCTGGACATGGGGCCGTACTACATCTCGGCGCTCATCCACCTGCTCGGGCCGGTCCGGGCGGTGACCGGAGCCGCCAGCCGCCTACGCGCCGAGCGCGTCATCGGCTCGGGCCCCCGCACCGGCCAGCGGATCCCGGTGGGTGTGGACACCCACCTCACCGGCGTACTCGAGCACGCCAACGGCGCGCTCTCCACCATCACGACCAGCTTCGACGGCGTCAGGACGACGGCCGCGCCGATCGAGGTGCACGGGGAGACCGGCACGCTCGCCGTACCCGATCCGAACTACTTCGACGGTGAGGTCCGCCTCTTCCCGCTCGGCGGCACCGAATGGCGCGCTCTCGAACCGCAGGCTGGTTACGCCAAGGCTTCCCGGGGCATCGGTCTGATCGATCTTGTCAGGGCCGACGATCAGCGTCCCCCGCGCGCTGACGGCGACGTCGCACTGCACGTACTCGAAACCATGACCAGCCTGCTCCGGTCGGCGGCGGCAGGCCAGCGGATCGAGCTGACGACGGTGGCGGAGCGGCCCGTGCCGGTTCCGCTCACTCCGCTCGAGGACTGGAAGGCGTACGCCAAGACACGCTGAAGAGGGCCAGCCCGGAATGGGTTCGTGGTCATCGCGGACGGCCGAAGTGATGGGTGAGCGAGGCGCGCAGCGTGGCGGCGTCCCCGGCGGACCAGGCGATGAAGCAGTCGGGGCGTACGAGCAACGCGGCCGCTGTCGTGCCCTCCAGTGAGCCGGTGACCACGTCGACCCGGTCTCGCCATGGTGCGGCGATCCCGGCGTAGGCACCGGTGGAGTCCAGCAGCAGCGGCCGGGCGGTGCGGGTCAGCTCGGCGAGGCGTGTCGCGCCGTGGTCGGTGTGCACGACCAGGTCGGGCGCGCAGCGGCCGGCCAGAGGGTCGGCCGGATCGGCGGGGTAGCGGATGTCCGCACCGGACATCAGCGCCGCGATGTGCCCGGTCACCTCCGGCTTGCGCAGCAGTTCGGCGAAGAGTTCCCGCAATCCGCTGATCTCGTCGCCAGGGCCGATGAGCGCCGACTGCGCCTGGGTGGACATGACGACCCGTTCGGCGACGGGGCGACGCTCACTTTCGTAGGTGTCGAGCAGGCCCTTCGGTGCCCAGCCGCGCACCGTGGCGGCGAGCTTCCAACCCAGGTTGACCGCGTCCTGTAGGCCCAGATTGAGGCCGGGGCCGCCCATCGCGGGGTGCACGTGCGCGGCGTCGCCAACCAGCAGCACCCGGTCGGCGCGGTAGCGGGCGGCGATGCGGGTGTTGCGGCCGGTCAAGCGCCGCAGCAGGCCGGGGCCGTCAGGCGCGCCAAGGGGGATGTCGGCACCGAGCACCCGGGCGACGCTGGCGCGGAGTTCCGCCAGGCTCATCGGGGTCTCGTCGTTCGCTGGCGGGTCGGCCCACTCCGTCGTGCTCAGGATCGCCGGGCGGCCGGGAAACGGGGCCCAGGCGATCAGGCCACGCGCTGTGCGGGTGTGCTGGAAAGGCGGGACGACACCGTAGCCAGGGACGCGCAGGCCCCCCGTCTCAGGGTCGAGGGACGACGCAGGCACGGTCACCGTGGCGGTGCGGGAGATCGACCGGTCGTTGGTGACACCGGGGAAGTCGATACCGGCGAGGCGGCGCACCACGCTGCGGCCGCCGTCGGCGCCAACGACGAAACGACTGGTGAGCTGCGTACCGTCGGCGAGGTGGACCTCGACCGCGTCGGGGCGTTGGCGGAGGTCGACGACCTCGTGGCCGCGGCGCAGGTCGACTCCGAGCTCGGCGGCTCGGACGGCGAGACCGGCCTCGAGCTGAGCCTGCGGCACTCCGAGCACGTAGTGCGGGTTCTCCGCGAGCATCGTGAGATCCAACGGGAACGCGCCGAAGGTGAAGGCCGGTTGAGGGGTCGGCGGGGTGCTCTCACCGC
Organism: Micromonospora saelicesensis; assembly: GCF_900091575.1. GTDB lineage: Bacteria > Actinomycetota > Actinomycetes > Mycobacteriales > Micromonosporaceae > Micromonospora > Micromonospora saelicesensis. The sequence continues at coordinate 1,085,640 of NZ_FMCR01000002.1, read as the reverse complement.
TGAGCCGCGCGTAGAGGCCGCGCCGGTCGAGCAGGCGGACGACCTGTCCCACGAGGCCGTTGGCGCGAGGCTCGCCGGTGGGCGCGGCGTGGCGTTCGAGGACGACGGGGTGCACGCCGGCGAGGGCCAGCTCGCAGGCGAGCATGAGGCCGTTGGGGCCGGCTCCGACGATGACGACATCGATCATGATCGTGATCCCTTCGGGGTGCGCGTCATCGCCACGGCAGGCGCGGCACGTGGCCGGCCCGCCGCGGGAGTGGGACGCGGCTGGAGACGTGGGTGAGGTGGTGACGTGGGTGGGGTGGTGCCCTGCGAGGGGGCGGAGCTTCAGCGGGGTGGGGCCGGGAGGCCGGCGGCGACCTGGGTGAAGGCGTCGGTGATGAGGCGTTCGATCGGGGCGGGTGGGTCGGCGCTGTCGAGATAGTGCTGCATGGCGACGACGACGGCGGCGCTGGCGGCGGCCGCGACGAGCCTCGGGTACATGTCGGTGGCGAGGTCGGTGCCGGTGCGCTCGGCGACCGCGGCGGCAAGCTCGGCCTCGGCGAGGGCGGTGGCGCGCAGCCGCTCGCCCTGTAGCGCGGGCTCGGCGAGCATGGTGCGTACGCCGGCAACCCACCGGGCGTGGTCGGGGGAGGGCATCGCCTCGACCTCGGGGCCGCGCGTGAACTGATCCAGCGCGGCCTGGGTGAGCGCCACCCAGAGCGGCTCGTCGGCGGGACGTTCGCGCAGCGCGGCGGCGGTGCGCAGGCTGCGGTCGAGGTGGCGGGAGGCGATCGCCTCGGCCTTGCTGGAGAAGTAGTTGTTGAAGGTACGCGGGGAGACGCCGGCAGCCTCGGCGATGTCCTCGACGCGGACGTTGTCGTAGCCACGCTCCGCGGTGAGGTGGATCGCAGCCCAACCGAGCGCCGCCCGCGTCTCGGCCTTCTTGCGCTCCCGCAGTCCCGTCATGCCACCACGCTAGCACTAATTGCGTGACACGCAAATATGCGTGCCACGCAAAATCTTTCCCCCGCAGCGTGTGGCAGCCCATCCCGCCCCGACACGTCACACACTGTCCGGTACGCCGTTTCCAACCCACCGCCGGACCTGATCGGCGGCTTGGTCGGCCACGGCATGCCCCAGAGGGCGAGTCAGCAGGTCACTCAACGCGAACATGTCAAGGATTCGCCCCACATAGGTCCAGTTCTGCACCAGGGGCAGGTCTGCGGGCTGCTGCTCGGCGAAGCCCGCCTGGAAGCCGTCCAAGAATCCGGCGGGGTAGTCAGCGCCGAACCGGGCCATGTTCGCAGCGTCGCCATACGGGCAACCGGAATAACTGAACTCCCAGTCGAGCAGCGCATCCACTCGCCAACCGCCGCCCACACGGGAGACCAGGATGTTCTTCGGGTTGATGTCGGCATGTACGAGCCGAGTCTGACCGTCGATGCCTTCCAGCGCCGTCGCGTGGGCCGCGCACAACATCACCCAGGCACGACGCGTCTCGCCGTCGAGCCGGCCGTCGGGAACCGCAGCCATACACACCTCGGCGACCTCGACCAACTGCTGCGACCAGGGACGCTCCTCCTTGACGGTGAGCTCCCCGTCCACGAAGAAACCTCGTCGGTCGAACGTCGCACCAGCGACTCGCGCGACGGCCCGTCCGACCTCGGCCCCCAGCTCACCCGCCTCCAACCGCCCAAGATCGCCCCTAGCGAGCACACCACTCAGCAAGACGCCGTCCACATACTCGATGACCATCGCGGGGCGCACTCGCCCGTCTCCGGCGGGCATGACCAACAAGACGTCCGGGACCGGCGCATACCGGCGGGCGACGTCCATGACCCCCGCCTCAACCGTCGGGTCGGTTCCTCCGAACCGGGCAACGACCCGACGGTCAGCAAGCGTGAGAAGGCAGGTCTCGTGAGAGAAACCGCCCGCCAACACCGATGTCGTCACGACCCTGCTACCCAGAGCCGCCGCGATCCCCTCAACTTCCTCGATCCGCATCGACCCAGTCAATCAAGACACCACGACACCACGACACCCTCGGCGCTCATCCATCTGCTCAGCACTGGCAGGCGTGCCAGGCTTCCGTGAGGTGGTCGGGTTGACAGGCGGAAGGGCCGGCCGGCACCGAGAATAGGAAGGTGGCACCCGCCTTCGTCCTGCACCACCACCGTAAACCGCGACCGCACTTCGACCTGCGGCTCGAAGAGGACGGCGTGCTGCGCTCGTGGGCGGTGCCCCGCGGTCTGCCGGACAGTCCCAGCGACAACCGGCTCGCGATCGCCGTGCCCGACCACGACCTCGATCACCTCACCTACGAGGACGTCGACAAGTCGATCGCCGACATCGGCACCTGGGAGGAGCACGATCGCACCGACCGGCGGATGCTGTTCACACTGCACGGCCGCGCCGGCCGCCGGCGATACGCGCTCATCCGCACCGGCGAGGGTTGGCTGCTGCACCTGACAAAAGAGCAGCCTCCGGACGACACCCGGCGGTAACGCGGGTGGACGGCGATGACGGTCAGCGAGACGCGGGCACAAGCCCTAGCATCGCCGGCATGGCGACACGGCTTGTGCAGATCAACATGAAGGCTCGGGACGACTCCGCGTTGGGCGGGTTCTGGGCGCAGGCGCTCGGTTGGGAGGTCTCCAGCGAGGGACCCGGCGTGACCAACCTCGAACCCGAGGGCTTCGTCTACCCCGACCCCGTCGCTGTCTGCATCGACCTCGTCGTCTCCCAGGAGGCCAAGACGGTGAAGAACCGGGTGCACGTGGACCTCGCCACCACCTCGGCGGCCCACCAGGCGCAGGTGGTCGCACGCCTGAAGGATCTCGGCGCAACACCTGCCGACGTGGGCCAGGGCGACGTGCCGTGGACGGTCATGGCCGACCCGGAGGGCAACGAGTTCTGTGTGCTGGACCCCCGACCGCTCTACCGGGACACCGGACCGATCGCCGCCGTGGTGGTCGACTGCGCGGACCCGCGCGCGATGGCCCGGTTCTGGAGCGAGGCCACGGACTGGACAATGCACGAGGTGACCGACCAGATTGCGCGACTGCGCTCCGCGAAAGGCGTCGGCCCCTATCTGGAGTTCGTCCGTACACCTGACGTGAAGAGCGGATGGAACCGCGTCCACCTCGACGTCCGCCCGTACCCCGGTGACGACCCGGAGGCCGAGGCGGCCCGGCTGCGGAGTCTCGGCGCGACCCCCATCGACCTGGGCCAGGACGTCCCGTGGAGGGTGCTCGCCGACCCGGAGGGCAACGAGTTCTGCCTCCTCACCCCGAGCTGACCGTCTGTCGGGCGCCGTGGACGGTGACCCCGGTCAGCCGGATGGTCCCCAGCGCCTCGGGAACGTGGGGATCGGTGGCGAGGATCCCGTCGTTCGCATCGAGCCCGAGCATGGTCCGCAGGAACAGCAGGGGAGCGCCGCTGGCCCAGGCCTGGGGATTGCAGGCGGTGGGGTACGGCACGGGTCGTCGGCCGAGCGAACGGTCGTACCCGGAGATGGCCTCGGGCAGGCGGTGCCCGAAGTGGGCGGCGGCCTCCAGCATCGCCATCGCGATGCGGTTCGCGGCGTCGCGGTGACCGTACCGGGCGAGCCCGGCGGCGATGATCGAGTTGTCGTGTGGCCAAACGTCCCGAGGTGGTAGCCGATGGGGTTGTAACCCACGTCCTCGGTGGAGAGGGTCCGGACACCCCAGCCGGAGAACATCTGGTCGGACATCAACTGCCGGGCCACCGCGGCGGCACGGTCCGGCGGGACGATGCCACTCCACAGCAGGTGGCCCATGTTCGAGGTCATCGAGTCGATGGGGCGCTTGTCGGCGTCGAGGCCGATCGCGTAGTAGCCGCCGCGGGCAGGCAGCCAGTAGTCGCGGTTGAAGCGTTCGCGCAGCTCGGTGGCCTCGGTACGCAGCCGTCGCGCCAATGCGCGGTCGGCCCACGGGCCGTCGGCGAGTTGTGCGCCGCGCAGCTTCGCGTCATAGGTGTAGCCCTGGATCTCACAGGTCGCGACCGGCAGGGTGGGAAGGCTGCTGTCGGCGAACTGGACCCCGTCCGGTGAGTCGCGCCAGCAGTGGTTGCGCATACCTTCGGGGGAGCGGGTGGCGTACTCGACGTAGCCGTCGCCGTCGCGGTCTCCGAAGTTGTCGATCCACCGCAGAGCGGCGTCGGCGTTCGGCCGCAACCGCTGGACCAGCGCGTCGTCGCCCGTCCACCGCCAGTACTCGGAGAGCAGGATGAGCCACAGCTGGGTGGTGTCGGCCGCGCCGAAGCACGGGCCGTAAGGCATGATGCCGAGCTGCGTCAGCTCACCGGAACGGAACTCGTGGAGTATCTTTCCCGGTTCCTCGTCGCTGAAGTCGTCGACGGCGCTGCCCTGGTGCGCGGCGAGAGTGACCAGCGCGCCCCGGGCGACGTCAGGTCCGCAGCTGACGCTCTGGTAGGCGGTGATCAGAGTGTCCCGCCCGAAGACCGCCAGGAACCAGGGCATGCCGGCCGCCAGCAGAACGACCTGCTCACCCCGAATCTCCTTGGCGATCCGCATCGACACCAGATCGCTGGCCGACTTGTGGTACACGTCGCGCAACAGGTCTGATTCAGCGCTCAGGTGTGGCTTGTTGGCCCTCCACCGCCAGGCTGCGTCGTCGGCGCCCGGTTCCTGCTCTTCGCCGAAGGTGCGGCTGGCCGGCTGGTAGTCAGTGCCCCCGCAGTTCAGCAGCACCCGCAGCTCACAACCCCAGGTCTGACCTCGCCCCAGGTGCACGTCCCAGACCAGTGCGTCGCCCTCGACCCGATCGGCACGCGGCTCGGCCTCCACTGTGGTGACGGCCGACCAGTGCGAATTCTGGTAGGAGAAACGCAGCGCCGAGCCGTCCGACCGGTGGGTCCGCCGGATGTCGGCCAGCCTGCTCCGTCCCGTTCCCTTGATCTCGAACAGATCAGCGAAGTCCGCGCCGACATCCAACCGCAGACGCACGGAGATCGGCTCGGCACCAAAATATTGCACAGTGATCCGCTCGCACATGCCGTCGCCGACGAATCGTTCCCGTCGCACGCCGACCCGGTTCGCCGCCAGGCCCTCGACCTCTGGATTCGCGAGAAAGAAGGCCGCCGAGTACGGATCGACGGGGTTCGCGCTGAGGACGAGCGGAGCCTTCCCGTCGAGGGTCAACTCCCAACGGCTGAGGTAGCGGGTGTCGTCGTGCACCAGACCAGCGATGGAGTCGGCCGGCACGTCCCCGGCCGGGTTGGACAACATGAAGGTCCGGCCTTCGAATATGCCGACAGCGTCCGAACCCAACTCCGGCGGCATGTCGCGGTTGGCGCCACCGTGAGCCTTGTCGGGTTGTTGCGTCGTCGACGGGGACCCGGACGGTGTCGACTGAGAAAGCATGGCATTCTCTCCCCCCGGTAGGCAGGGTAAAAACCCCGCCACGCACCGCAGTCTAGGACTCGAAAAGATGACCTCGCTGCGATATCGAAGGGCGCCCACCGGGTTCGGGCAACGGCCCTATTGCGGCCAAAAGTGGCAGTTCGTGGCTGGAACGAGGCCCCGCCGCGAACGTTGGCATTAGGGCAACGCCGCTCTATGGTGGGGGCATGCCGCCGGTGACCTTCCGTTCGCCCGCCGCCACCGAGGTGGCGGTGGGCGGTGCTGTGCGCGTGCCGACGGCGACCCGTCCCAAGGCCGACATGCGGGTGCCGGTTGTCCGCGCGCCGCACACCGCGCCGACGCGCACAGCGTCGAGCCCGATGCGAACCGGCCGAGGCCCACCTGCGGAGTCGTTGCATACCCAGAACGACCGCCAGGGCGAAGCTATCCAGCTTCGGCCCTTTTTGTTTTCCCCACCCGTTCCCCTTGAAAGGCAGATCATGAGCGTCGATCATCGTCCTACTCTCGACCAGAGTTGGCTGGCTGACCTACGAGCGTCCCTGGCGGACGACTTCGCCACCCAGACGGCTCGGCTGCGGGAACTGACCGAGCTCAACGCGGACACCGGCGACCCCGGCGAGGCCCACAACCAGGCCGCGCTGCTGCTGGCCACCCGCCAGAACATCGAGCAGATCACCGGTGCGCTGAACCGGATCAGCGACGGCACCTACGGTGCCTGCCAGAGGTGCGGCCGGAGCATCCCGGCCGAGCGGCTCGAGATTCTCCCGCACGCTCGCTTCTGCGTGCCGTGCCAGGAGAAGCAGAGCAGGTGACGCCCGGGTGTGGCTGCCGTACCGCCGGCCACGGCAGCCACACCGTCAGGTACGTGAGGGGCCAGCGGGCCCCCTCAGCCTTTCTGCCGCTCGGGCTCAGCTCGGCGGAGGGCCGCCGCGGTGACGACCGGAGCGGGACGCCGCAGGTACCACTCGGCCACCGCAAGGTTGATCAGCCAGCCGGCGGCCACCAGGCCGGCCCGGATGTTGCCGTCGGGCTGTTCACCGGTCGCGATGAGGTACGGCGCGTGGGTGAACGCCTGGGTGCCGGCGCCGAGGCCGATCGCGTAACCGCGCGCCATCCACCGGCGGTGCTGGGCGATGTCCCGGCGTAGCACGGCGGCGAGACCGAGCAGGATCGCGCCGGCCATGGCCGAGCCGAAGACGAGTCGCATGCCGGCGAGCACGTCGTTGTCATGGGCCGGCAGGTCGTACGCGACGGCCATCCACAGGCCGGTGAAGGCGACCGTCAGTCCGCAGGGGACGAGCGCGCGGCCGGCACGGCGGTGCCAAGAGTGACGGCGCAGACGGGGCACGAACTGGAACGCGCCGAGGATCGTGTAGACCACCGCGCCGACGATGTGCAGCACCACCGGCAGCGGATCGGCGACGAAGCGGGCGTTGGCCGGGGTGATCTCCGGTCCGCTGCCCAGCTCGGTGAGGCGTCCCGCGCCGGCGAGCATCGGTATCAGGCCCAGCAGGATCAACGCGGCCGGTAGCCGCCACTCGCGCATCGTCATGCCACCGATGGTGGTCGCCGCACCCGCCCCCGCTCATCGGCACAAGGGCCGCGATCGGGTCGGCCCATGGTCGGACGCCGTCGTCGTACTTCCGCCGGTCACCAGTGCCGTCGGCGGCGGTTGGTCTCGTACGCCCACATCGCCAACTCGACCCTGTTACGCACTCCCAGCTTGGTCATCAGGCTGGTGACGTGCGACTTGACAGTGCTCAAGGTGATGTAGAGCTCGTCGGCGATCTCCTGGTTGGTGCGTCCCCGCGCGACGGCGACCAGGACCTGCTCCTCCCGGTCGGTGAGCGCCTCGATGGGCTGCGTGCGCGGTGCGGCCGGATCCGTGTCGGCGAACGCCTTCAGCAGCCGCGTGGTGACGCTCGGCGCGATCAGCGCGTCCCCGTTGGCGGCGGCGTGCACGGCCTGGCTGAGCAGGTCAGGGCCAGCCTCCTTGAGCAGGAAGCCGCGGGCGCCGGCCCGCAGCGCCGCGTACACGTACTCGTCGAGGTCGAAGGTCGTGATGACGACCACCGCGAGCGGCTCCGCGACGGTTGGCCCGGCGAGCGCCCGGGTGGCCTCGATGCCGTCCATGCCCGGCATCCGAATGTCGAACAGACACACGTCGGGGCGGAGTCGCCGGGCGAGTTCGACCGCCTGGCGGCCGTCGCCGGCACCACCGACGACCTCGATGCCGGGCTGCGTGTTCAGGATGATGGTGAGGCCGGTACGGACGATCTCCTGGTCGTCCGCCACGAGCACGCGAACCGTCACGCGCCGACCCCCTCGCGCGGAAGAACGGCTGTGACGGTCCATCCGCGGTCGGGATCGGGGCCGGCCTCGCAGGTGCCGCCGAGCAGGTCGGCGCGCTCCTTCATTCCGACCAGGCCGAAACCGGGCGGGCCGGTCGGACGGGCGGCGCCGGCCTCGCCATCGTCGCTGACACGCAGGCGCACGGACGTGTCGTCGGCCGCGACGCTGACCTCGATGCGGGTGGCGTGGCGGGCGTGGCGACGGGCGTTGGTGACCGACTCCTGGGCGAGGCGGTAGAGCGCGGAGCCGACAGTGGGCGGAAGGTCGCCGAGGTCGCCGCGCAGCTCCACGTCCACGGCGGGCCCGGTGCGGAACTGGCCGGCGAGCCGCCCGATGTCGGCGACCTGCGGGTTGGGCGCCAGGTCGGCGGGCTCGTTGCGGCGCAGGACGCGGACCATCGCGCGCATCTCGGCCAGCGCACGGGACGCCTCGGCCTCGATGGTGTGCAGCGCCTCGACGGCGGCACCCGGCTGGGTCGCCGACGCGGCGATGCCGGCCTGGGCGCGGATCGCCATCGCCGACACGTGGTGGGCCACCGTGTCGTGCAGGTCGCGGGCGAGGCGTTCACGCTCCAACAGCTTCACCCGATCGAGCTCGCGCAGCCGGGAGGCGGCGCGGAAGCGGATGGCGACACCCAGCGTGGCGGCGGCGAACATCACCGCGAAGCCGGCGACCAGTTCACCGCCGTCGACCGAGCCGACCAGGCCGGCGGCGGTCACCTTGGCCACCACGAAGAATGAACCGAGCACTGCTTCGCGGCCGGAGCCCCAGCGGAACAGCGCGTAGACCAGGAGGACCAGGAAGCTCGCCGTGAACAGCTGGCAGGGATCGCCGGGCAGCACGAACGGGGCGACCGTCGTGCAGCCGAACGCGATCACCACCATCGCGAGCGGCGCCGTACGCCGCCACAGGAGCGTGGGCAGCAGCGCGAGCGCGACGGCGATGCAGCCCACCCGCCAGGGCAGATCGGGTCGGAAGGTTCCTTCCACCACGATCGCCAGCGCGAGGGCGGCGATCACCGCCCAGTCGCGCCACGTCCGCGACGGGGCGGAGGAGACACGCGGCTCGGTCAACACCGCGTGCAGGCGAGGGTGCATGGGACTCATCGTACGAACGGTGGTGCGACTCCAGATCGTCCCAAAGTACGACCGGTGGCTACCGGGTGGCCGTGCCGGCACCGGTTGCCAGCGGATCTCCGCGGCGTTACGTTGAGGTGCCATCGATGAGCTTCTACATCGCAAGGTACGGGGGCCCGCATGTCCACGTCTGTCACTCGCCGCACCGTCCTGGCCGGTGGGGCCGGTGCCGCCATCGGCCTGGCCCTGCCCGGCGTCGCCGCCCACGCCGGTGGACACCATCCCACCAACGTGAGCTTCACCCTCGACGCGAGAACGCTCGACGGCGGTGAGCAGGTCACCTCGGTCACCCTCGACACCCGCCGGCTCGGGCCGATCGACCCGGCCGGGCTGACCCCCGGCACGTTCACCGTGCACGCCAAGGCCACCAGCCCGATCCCGATCGCTCCCGGCGATCAGATCTTCAGCGAGTACGACCTGGACCGCACGGTGACCACGGCCCGGCTCGACCGCCACGGCAACATCGTGCTGGAGTTGAGCCACGCCGAGGGCCAACCCGGTGGTGGGACCCTCGGCTACATCCTGAGCAGGGGCCGCAACGTCCGGCTGGACCTCGTCTACACCATCACCCAGAACACCCCGATCGTCCGGCGGCACGGCTCGCCGGTCACCATCAGCCGCTTCGTGCAGGCAGGGCTGTCGAACCCCGAGGTGGACGCCTTCAGCTACCACGTCTCGGGCTCGGGTATGAAGTACCGGCTGTACTCGCCCGACCACTCGCCCCGGCACGACCGACGGCCGTTGATCGTCTGGCTGCACGGTGGCGGCGAGGGTGCCTCGCTGCCGGACGGCTACTACGACAACGAGACCACGCTGCGCGCCAACCGGGGAGCGCTCGGCTTCGCCACCCCGCAGGCCCAGCGGATCTTCTCCGGCGCGTACGTCGTCGCTCCGCAGAGCACCTCCTACTGGATGGAGGACGGCCCCCGGTTCGCTCCGCTGATCCGCGAGATCGTTCAGGACCTCGTACGCCGCAAGCGTGTCGACCCGGACCGGATCTACGTGGTCGGTTGCAGCAACGGAGGCTACATGTCCCTGGAGATGACCTCGACCTACCCCGACCTGTTCGCCGCCTCGGTGCCGATCTGCGGTGTCGTTGAGCCGCTCAGCGGGGAGGGCCCGCCGCTGATCACCGACGCGGAGTTGGCGAGCATTCGGACCCCGACCTGGCTGGTCACCTCGCGCGACGACGACACCGTGCCACCCGAGACCAACACGATCCACGCCCACGACCTCATCCCGGGATCACTGATCAGCCTGTACGACCACGTCGTCTGGAACGGCTACCAGTTCCCCGGTCACTGGTCCTGGATCTACGTGGCCCGCAACGACCCGAGCCTCAACGGCACCCACATCTGGCAGTGGATGGCCCGCCGCCGTCGGTGATCTGCCGGCCGGCGAGGCGGAGGTTCGGCTCCGGGTCGGCCCTGCGAGGTCGACCCGGAGCCGTGGACGTTCAGCTGACCCGGGTCAGGCGCCAGTTGTTCCTGGTGCTGCCGTTGTCGGCGTACTGGACGGCCTGGGCGCCCCAGGTGCTGGACCCGTTGAGGATGGCGAGCACCTTGCCGCTGTTGGCGTTACGGATCCGGTAGGAGCCGTCACTGTTGGCCACCAGAGTCCAGCGATGGTCTGCGGTGCCGTTGTCGCTCCACTGCATGACGCGGGCGTTGTCGGCGGTCGACATGTTCTCGACGCCGAGGACCTTGCCGCTGTTGACGTTGCGGAACCGGAACGCGTTGCCGTCGGTGACCCGGACCCAGTTGTGGTCGGCGGTGCCGCTGTCACCCCACACCACGGCCAGACCGCCATCGGCGGTGGACATGTTCTGTACGCCGAGAACCAGGCCGGTGTCGACGTTGACCAACTTGTAGGTGTCCCCGGGGCTGGTGGCGCTCACGCTGGTCACGAAGGTCATCACGCTTCGGGCGGGAAGCGTGACGGTGAGCGAGCCGTTCGACATGCTGAGCGCGCCCTGGGGCGCGACGGTCCTGCTCCCGTCGGTCAGCCAGTTCGAGACACTGCCGGACGCGGTGGCGTTGGACAGCGTGAACTGCTGGCTCACCGACGAGGTGTTCTTGTTGATCGCGACGATGACGACGGTGTCGCCACCCCGGTACGCCGAGACGTAGACGTTCGACGCGGGGTTCGCCGTCGCGTCGATCCGTACGTACCCGGGGCGGACGAACCTGGCGAAGTGCGCCATCATGGCACCGCGCTTGCTGATCTGGCCGTCCTCCCGCATGGGACCGTAACTGCGCCGGAGATACCACCAGACGTACGCCTGGAACTCCGCGTCCACCATGGCGCGGTGGACGTGTTCCCCCACGTCGAGCGCCTCGGGCCAGGCGTCACCCGAATTGGTGTTGCTGTTGGGGTAGTAGACCTCGGTCATCCAGAGTTCCTTGCCCGCGCCCTTCTGCTTGAAGAGGGGGTAGGGGAAGTTCGCGTACGACGTGCCGTAGAGGTGTGCACCGATGATGTCCACGTTGGCGAGCGCCGCGGAGTCGTTGAGGATCGGGTCCGAGACGGACTTCACGTACTGGAAGGACTCCGGCGCGATGACCCTGGTGCTGATCGAGCCGGCGTTCTCCCGCAGGAACCGGAGCATCTCCGCGGACGTCCACCACGTCCACTCGGCCGCGTAGTCCGGCTCGTTCTGCACCGATATGCCGTACAGGTTCACCCCGTTGTTGCGCATGTGGGTGGTGAAGTCGTTCAGGTGCGTGGCGTAGGCGCCGTACGAGCTGTATCGGAGCCGCCTCGCGTTGGTCTGGTTGCCGCGGGTGAAGGTCTCGATCATGCTGGCCGGCGGGTTCCACGGCGAGGCGAACACGGTGGCCCCGAGCGCGACAGCGCGCTGCGCCGTCGCCAGGTCACGGCTCCAGTCCGCCTGGTTCTCGTTGACGGGGATCCTCAGCAGGGAGAACCCCAGCCGACCCTCGCCGGTGCCGAACGCCGTGTCCCGCTGGGCGGCTGTCAGGTCGCCGATCCAGGCCGCGTGGGCCATGGCACCGAAACCGCGGATCGTCTGCCGCGTTGCCGAGGGGTTGATGCTCGCCGGTGCGGCAACGGCTTCGGTGGCCCCCACGACCGTCGCGACCGCTGCGACCGGTACGGCCCCCATCGTCGTCAGGACGGTGCGCCGGGTCAGCAGTTTCCGTTCGCCGGTCACCTGCTCATTCTGATCTTGCGTCATGTCTTGTCCTCCTGGTGGTGGTGGTACGCGCCCTCTCGGTCCCGTCGGCCCGGTCGGCACCGGTCTGCTGCGCTGTCACGGGGTTGACCGTGCTCCCGACGATCTCTCCGGCTCTGATTGATCGTCATAACTGTTAACGCTAACAGACTTGTTTCGCCTCTGGCATCGGCTGGCGTGGATCACTGCTTGCGGCGTAGCTCCCGCAACACGCCGTGCCTGCGTACCGCCCAGGCGAGGCGCCGGACGCTCGGGTGCCGCACGAACAGCACCGCCGCCCGGCGGATCAGACCGAACCGGTCGTCGCTCAGCTGATTCTCGATCGCCTGCCAGATCAGCTCGCGCACCTTGGCGCTGGCCAGCACCGCCCGCACCTCACGCCGCACCACAGGATCTTCGGCCGCCGACGCGATGGCGGCAGCCTGATTCGGCCGGTCCGCCAGCGGCTCCACCGCGGCCGCGACGAGCGGTTTGCGCACCTCGTCGCGCTCCAGCAGCAGCAACACCGCTTCCCGAATCTCGACCGTGTCCAGGGCGGACCGCAGCAGGCTCAGCAGGCTGCGCTCCACCTCGTGGTCATGGTCCGGAACGGACAGCGTCGCCAGCAGCCCCGCAATCTCCTCGAGATCGACGACCTGTCGCACCCCGGAACGGAACTCCGGCAGCTCCCACGCGACCTGTAGAGCCTTGACGAGGTTGCGGTTCATGGGCCAACCGCTACCCGGAAGCGCCAGCCGACGAAACCCGCGACCGGTCCGGGCGACGCACCACGATCCGACTGAGAGCGGCCGCCCAGGTTCGGCGCGGCCGCTCTCACCGGGTCAACACCAGGTCAGGGTCGAGTTGACTCGGGTGACGTTGCTGATCGTGTTGTTCGCCCCACCGCAGGGGCTCTGGGTGATGTTGGTGCCGCTGACGGTCAGATTCTGGAACCGGATGCCAGAGGAGATCGGGAACTCGCTCCGGGCCGCGATCCGCACCTCGCCGCCGCCCGTCACCGTCCCGGACACCCCGGCGATGGTGACGTTGGAGCAGTTCTCCACCAGGATCGCGTTGTTGCCCGTGTTCGAGATCGTCACCCGGTCGATGACCGCGCCGCCCGACTCGGACACGCAGAAGATCCCCCGGCCACCGCCGGACGCGAGCACGGTTCCGACCCGGATGTTGGTCGGGTACGAGTTGCCCACGCGGCCGTTGCGGTTGGCCATCCGGAACGCCGCGTACCCGGTTCCGGCCCCGGCACCCTGCGCGTCGACGGTGCCCACCGTGGCGTTGATCGTGTCATTGAGCAGCAGGCCGGAGTCCCGGGTGTTCCGGGCCGTGACCGTGCCGATCGTCAGACCGTCCACGCCGTACGTCTCCACCCCGTGGGTGCCGGTCCCCGACACGTACACGTTGTCGATGCGGACGTTGCGCACCTTGACCGCTCGATCTCCACCATGGTTGTCGATGCGTACGCCCAAGCCGGCGGAGAGCCGCATGTCGATCTGCCCGAGAGTCAGGTTGTTCACGTTGCGCATGAAGATCCCGTACAACGGCGAGCCGGTCAGCGTGAGGTTCTGCACCTCGACGTCCGTGGTTCCCCGCGAGTACACCGGCGCCTGGTCACCCGAGCCCGACCCGGTCACGTTGATCGTGCCGCACACGGCCAGTGTCGTGTACGACGGCAGCGACAACCGCGAGCCCGCGCTCATCGAGCCGGAGCCGCGAACCACCACCCGCTGCTTCGACGTGCGACCCGCAGAGAGCGAGTTGACCGCCGCCTGCATCGCCGACAGCATGTCCGCGCCCGAGTAGACCGTCGACGAGCCATTGCGGGCCGTCCAGGTGCTCCCGCTCAGTACGGCCTCGGCGTTGCTCGACCCGCTGCCACAACTGGTGCCTCCGCCGCCTACCGCTACCAACTGCCACTGCTGGTTCGGGCCGTTGAGGTCGGCGTACTGACTGATCCGGCCCCCGTCGGCCGTGGACCGCTCCCAGACCTCCAGTGCCTTGGCCGAGTGGCGGTTGATCAGCCGGACGTAGCCGCCGTCGGAGTCGAGGACCTGGAACTGCTGGTTGGTGCCGTTGGCATCGGACCACTGGCGGTACTCGGCGCCGTCGGCGGTGTTCCACTCCCACAGGTCGACGACCTTGCCGCTGTGCCGGGCCTTGAGGCGGTAGTAGCCGCTGCCGGAGGAGACGAACTGGAACTGCTGCCACGCGCCGTCGTTACGGGACCACTGCTGGATCACCGCGCCGTCTGCCGTCGAGGTGTCCCGGACGTCGAGGACCTTGCCGCTGTTGCGGTTGACCAGGACGTAGTAGGCGTTAGTGTCGATGCTCGCCGCCGCTGCCGGCGGCGCGCCGACCAGAGCGGCACCGGCCGCGCCGACCAGCGCGGTGATCATGGCGAACACCAGGCCCGTACGCCGGCCGCGACGGATCGTCCCGGCGCCGGACGGTCTTCTGGTGATGGTGAAGGGCATCGCTCCTCCTGGCTGGAATGGGCTCCGGGGCGGACCTGGACGGGTATCGACGACCGCGGGCACCTACTCGAGGTGGAAGGTGGCCGAGGCGCGCTCGGCGCTCGAACTGACCGCCTCGATGTAGAGCAGTCCGTCGCGGTGGCGCACGTGGCGGCCCGGGAAGTTCTGCGACTCCAGCGAGATCCCGGCGCTGTCGGCGAGGCCGGCCTGACGACGGAAGCTCGCGTCGCCGCCGAACAGCGCCGAGCCGTCGTTCTTCTCCACGTACAGGGCGTAGCCCCGGTGGCGTAGGTAGTAACCGGGGAAGTTGGTCGACTCCAGCGACACCGATCCGCCGCCGGCGAGGCCGGTGACGATGCGGAACTGGGAGTCGGCCAGGTTGGTCACGTTCGGCTCGATCCGGGCCCGGTAGTCGTAGTGCCGGATGAAGCTGCTGGCCTGGTCATGGGACCGCAGCCGCACCGGTGTGGCCCCGTCGGGCACCGGGATGCCGAAGTTCGGGGTGCCGTCGGCGTTCCAGTACACCTTCTGTAGCCGGGTGCGTCGGTTCGGGTCGTTGAGCGGATCGCCGGTGATGTCGCGGTAGTTCCGGTCGTGGTAGACGAGGATGTCGCTCTGCCCGTCCTCGGAGACGGTGAACGAGTTGTGGCCGGGGCCGTACTGGCCGGTGGCCGCGTTGCTGGCGAACACCGGGTTGGGGCTCTTGCTCCAGGAGGCGGCGTCGAGCAGGTTCGCGCTGGCGGAGGCGCTCAGCATCCCGAGGCAGTAGTTGGCGTCCGTGGCGCTGGCCGAGTAGGTCAGGAAGATCCGGCCGTTTCGTTGGATCACCGCCGGTCCCTCGGCAACCCGGTAACCGCGGGTCTCCCAGTCGTACGTCGGCACGACGAGTCGGGTCACGGTGCCGGTGATCTGCCACGGGTTGGCACCCATCCGGGCGAGGTAGACGTTGGAGTTGTTTCCGATCGACGGCTCCTGCTGTGCCCAGGTCAGATAGCGCACCCCGTTGGCGACGAAGGTCGAGGCGTCCAGGCTGAAGGTGTCCCAGGGTGTGGTGATCCGGCCGCGTTCGGTCCACGAACCGGTCAGCGGATTCGCGTTGGCGTTCTCCAACACGTACATCCGGATCCGCCACACGTCGTCGGTCCGGCCCGCGGCGAAGTAGACGTACCACCGGTTGTTGATGAAGTGGATCTCCGGCGCCCAGATGTGGGCGCCCATCTCTCCGCTGGTGTGGCGGCTCCAGATCGTCGTCTCCGCAGCCGTTGCCAACCCTTGCAGGGTGGTCGCCCGGCGCAGCACGATCCGGTCGTACTGCGGCACGGTCGCGGTCAGGTAGTAGTAGCCGTCGGTGTGCCGGAAGATGTGCGGGTCGGCCCGCTGGTTCACCAACGGGTTGGTGTAGTTGACGGCCGGCGCGGCGTGCGCCGGCGCGGCCACGGGCAGGCCGGCCGACACGGCCAGTACCACCAGCACCGCGGCCAGAGTCGACCGTAGACGCCGAGAGACACCGTGGCCGGCAGGCCCCCGGCGGACGGCCCGACGGGTGTTCGGGTCGGTTCGAGGGAATGGCAGCGGCATGTGTCCTCCGCGGGATTGGGACGGTCATTGACCAGCACCTGTAGCACCGCGGCGATGCCGTGGCCGGTCCGGTCGACGCCACGCGGCGACGTCGGGCAGGGCCGGGGGAGAGGCGCGAAGGGCTGGGAATGTGACGGTGGCGTTGCTACCAGGTGGCGGAGTTCATGTTGGCGTTAACATCGATACATGTCAAGGCGTGATGGCCGCCGACCTGGCCGCAACAGTGGCCATCGCGTACCGGGAGGTAGGGTCCTCGGCGTGCTGCGACGGTGGGTTCTGGCGATCCTGATGGCGACGTGCGGCGTGCTGGTGGCTGCGGCACAACTGGCCGACGGTCTGCCCGTCGTCGGCGGCGTCGAGTTGTTGGTCTTCCTGGCGTTGGCGCTGCTGCTGTCGCCGTGGGCCTTTCCCCGCTCGGTGGGCGCCGCCGAGGCCCAACGGGCCAGCGCGGTCGACGGCCGGCCGATCGTGTACTGGCGTCCCGGCTGTCACTACTGCCTGCGGCTCCGGTTCTCCCTCGGCCGGCTCGCCCGGCGGGCGCACTGGGTGGACATCTGGCGCGACCCGGCCGCGGCCGCCGCCGTCCGGGCGGTGGCCGGCGGCAACGAGACAGTGCCCACCGTCGTGCTCGGCGATCAGGCTGTCGTGAACCCCGACCGGGCCTGGGTCCGCGAGCAGCTCCGCTCGTCCTGAATCCGCGACACCCTTATCTCACGAGGTCACCGGCGAGGTACACCGCGAGCGGGCGGCGCAGCACAGTGATGTCGCTCGTCGGGTCGCCGTCCACGATCAACAGGTCGGCCTCGAACCCGGGGCGGACCCGGCCCTTGCGTTGCCCCAGGCCACACACCTCGGCGCCGACCGAGGTGGCCGCGGCGAGGGCGACGGTGGCGGGAATGCCGCAGGCCACGTACTCGACGAGCGTCTCGGGCAGGATCCCGTGCGGCTTCGCGGGGCCGAGGCCCGCGTCCGAACCGGCCACCAGGCGGACCCCGGCCCGGTGCAGGGTGGCAACGCCGTCGCGCAGCGCGGCCTCGCTGAGCCCGGCCCGCGCCGCCATCTCCACCACCTCCGGTGGCGTGACCACGGCCGGGTCGGTGCCGAGCGTGGCACAGACCGCCACCCCGGACGCGGCCAGTCGGTCCGCGAGCTCAGCGGGAACACGGGCGCCGGCCGCGGTGACGCAGGTGCAGTGCTCGATGCCGTCCACACCGACGCGCAGCGCCTGCTCGACCGCGCTGAGCGCGTGCGCGTGCGCGGTCACCGGCAGGCCCAGATCGTGGGCCCGCGTCAGTGCGCCGGTCAGCTCCTCGTCGGTGAACTGCGGCTTCGTGGTGTCGGTGCCCGGCGTGAACACCCCGCCGCTGGCCATGACCTTCACCAGATCGGCACCGGCCGCCGCCCGCAGACGTACGGCCTCGCGGACGCCGTCGACACCGCTCGCCTCACCCCCCAACGACCAGCAGTGCCCGCCGACGCTGGTCAGCGGTGCGCCCGCCCCCACCACCGTCGGAAGGTCGTCCCGCACCCGCCGACCCCGCCAACGCAGCACCGCGTCACGCCGGTCGCCCAGGTCCCGGACCGTCGTGACGCCGGCCGCCAGGTGCGTACGTAGCGACGCCTCGACGACCGCGTCGAGGTCCGACTCCAGACGATCGGCGAGCCGGCCGAGCGCGTCGGGCCCGGCGTCGGCGCACAGGTGCACGTGCGCGTCGACCAGACCGGGCAGCAGCGTGCCGTTCGGCTCGTGGCGCACCGGCCAGCCGTCCGGCGCCTCGGCGCTACCCCGCTGCACCTCGGCGATGCGCCCCTCGTCGAGCAGGACCAGCACCCCACCGTCCACGAGCCGTTCGCCGTCGAACATCCGGGCCACCCGGACAGCATGCTTCGTCATCGTCACCCCAACCCGCCCCGCTCGGACACTGCCGTCACCACCGACGCCCGCGATGCGCCTGTCCGCTGGCGGCCACCGGTGATGGCCTGACCATCGCACCGCCAAGGGCGCACGGCCTCCCTCACCGGAGCGATATGCATCCCCCTGCCGGGTCGGCACCTGTTGGGACAGCCGGGGCATCACCCGCCGCAGTGGCGTTTTCGCCAACATCTGTGGGGGATACGACGCCGCCCGACTTCTCGCACTGGACGGGCGACGACAGGAGGACGCTCCAACACCCTGAGCTGCGCGTCGGGCCGGCCGGGCAACGGCGGTGATGCCGGCAGGGCGAGCCATCCGGCCGCCCGGCGTTCTCGCGTCGTACCTCGATGGCATCATGCGGGGCCATGGATCATCAAGGGCAGCTCCGCCGTGCCGCGCTCGCGTTGGGCATTCCGGACGACGAGATCAACAGGTTCACCGACCACCTGCGTCTGTCGGTCCGGTTGGGCGGGGGTTCCGGCGGTGCCCCGGTCGGGCAGTGCGGTGGGTTGCCCCGACTGCCGGTGGGCGCCGACTGGCCGACCGCCGGAGCCAGTCCGTTGCCGTTCATCTTCTCCGTCGACTGTGCGGCGCTGCCGAGAGTCGAGGGCTTCGGCCTGCCGGTGGACGGCTCGCTGCTCTTCTTCCTGGCCCATGAGGAGGACCACCTGGCCGGTGGCACCGGAGACCGGAGGTACGCGCGGGTCGTGTACGTACCGGGGGACACCGATACCGAGGTGGCGGAAGAACCCAGCATCCCGAACTTCGTCGGCGAGCAGTACGACCTCCACGCCAGGCTCGGCGTGGAGCTGCCCCCTTGGATCGCGAAGAAGGACGACGACGAGGACGACGAGGACGAGGACGACCTGTCGCCGTTCCGGCAACAGTTGGCCCGTGACCTGGAGCGCGATCTGCCTCATCTGGATGAGCTCCGTGCGCTGGCCGATGACCTCTGGCCGCCCGATGAAGGGCTTGCCAGCGCCGATATCGGCGGATACGCCGACGACGAGGTGATCAGGAGTATCGCGGAGCAGACCCTGGCCGGGCGGGAGAAGGCCGGCGAGATCGTCGTCCCGGTGACGCAGTGGTATACCCACCTGGAGAAGGAGGAGCACCGGCTGACGAACGAGTGGGTGTCGCTCGCCCGTTTTTCCCTCGCCGACGAGTTCTACTACGGCAGCTTCGTCATCCGCCACGACGACCTCGCCGCCGGTCGACTGGACGAGGCGCTCTCCGTGACCGAGTTCAGTGAGTAGAACACCAGCGCGGCCGCGCTGCCGGCGGTCCTCCGCCGATCAAGCGGCGGGCTACCCTGACCTGCGGTGCGTCGAAACCGCATGACACGAGGAGTCGATGCTGACATGACGGCAGGGCGACCGATGCCGACGCAGGACGAGGTGCTCGGGTACTTCGACACGCTGTCCAACTGGGGGCGGTGGGGCGACGACGACGAGCGCGGCACGCTGAACCACATCACCGACGACGTCCGGTTGGCGGCAGCGCGGGCCGTGCGGCACGGCAGGAGCGTGTCCTGCGCGTGGGAGGTCTCCGCACCGGCAGACATGGAGCGGTCGACGACGACGTGCCCGTGCACCGCCGACATGCCGGGCGCGGAGAACATGCCGCCCGCCTTCCACGCCGACCGGCGCTGGGGCTTCTCGTCCGAGCGGCTCGGCATCTCGTTTCACGGCAACACCCTCACCCACCTCGACTCGCCGTGCCACATCTACTGGGACGGCACGATGTACAACGGGCGGTCGCACTCGTTGGTCGATGCCGCGACGGGCTCGGCGTGGGCGGCCGTCACGGCGGCCGCGAACGGGATCGTCACGCGTGGTGTCCTGCTCGACGTCGCGGCGGCCCGGGGTGTGCCGTGGCTGGAGCCGGGGCAGGGCGTGTTTCCCCACGATCTCGAGGAGGCCGAGCGTCGCCAGGATGTGCGGGTGCGACCCGGCGATGCGGTACTCCTGCGGACCGGCTACGGGCGCTTCCGGCACGAGAACGGTGCGGCCAGCGGCTTCACGCAGGCCGGCTGGCACGCGTCCTGCCTGCCCTGGCTGCACGAACGGGGGGTGGCGCTGATCGGCGCCGACACCCCCCAGGACGTTCAGCCGTCCGGGTACGACGACGTGTTGATGCCGGTCCACGCCGTGAGCCTGGTCGCGATGGGTCTGTGGATGCTCGACAACTGCGACCTGGAGGCCTGCGCGACGACGGCTACCGAACTCGGCCAGTGGGACTTTCAGCTGGCGGTCGCACCCGTTCGCTTCTCCGGCACGTCCGGCAGCCCGGTCAACCCGATCGCCACGTTCTGAACTCGGGTGCTGCGTCTGTCGACGCATCGACGTTGTCGGACCATCGTGTGAAGATCGAAGCGGTGATGTAGTAGCCGCCTTGGCTGTTCCTGGTCGCCACGTGGAGATCCACCGAGGTCGGCGTGACCTGCAGCAGGTGGGCGTCCCAGTCCTGGTAGCGAAGGTCCCGCAGCCACACTTCTTCAAGCTCCGCTGCGACCTGCTGTGGCGTTGCGGCTTGTTCGGCGAGGCAGTGGGCGGTCAGTTGACGGGCAGGGTCAGCGCTGCTGGACACTGTCACCTGCCGGATCGATCGGCAGCGCCAGAGGTAGTGGTCGAAGTCGACCTCCATGCCGGAGAGGTTGTCAGGATCGGCAGGCGGCGTCGCGTCGGCGACAGCAAGCACGGCAGCGACGAACTCGGTGACCCGACTGTCGGCGTCGTCGCCGTAGGTGAGGGCACTGGGTGTGACGTCCTCCCACCAGGCTCTCGAGGTGCGGCGCCGCCACCAGTTCAGGATCGTCCGATCGTCGGGCCAGGGGGCGAGGCTTCCGCCGCGTGGCTCGAACCGGTCGCGGCGATCATCGATGCGCCGCCAGAGGGGATCCTGCTCGAAATCGGCTACGTCGGCGCGGGTCTGCGTGCGGCTGGAATCAGCGCTGGACGAGGGCGGAATGAAGCTTCGCTGGGCATCGAACAACGAGCGATCGTTTGCGCCGACCGCCTGATACGGCCAGCGGAGTTGGTAGACGTCGTCCTCCCACCCGCACACGGGGCAGATCTCATGAGATCCCGGTGGTTCCGACAGGGTGCGATATCCGCAGCACACACAGGGGTAGGCGGGCTCCATGCCGCCAAGCGTGCACTGGGAATCTCGTCGAGTCTCGCGCTTTTTGGGGCGCCGGCTGCGCGGACCTGCCGCTGCGAAGCGGTCAGCGGTTGGTGGACTCAGGTCAGCTCCAGGACGGGTCGGGTCAGGATCTCTTCGGCGTACCCGTCGTCAGAGGCGAGCCACTGGCCGAAATCCTTGTCCCGGTAGGCGGTGGCGAGGGCGAGCCACCCCAGGAAGAAACCGCTGCCTCCGCAGGTGGTGCTGCCGCCATCGCCGCCGCACACGATGGTGCGCTCGGTGGTCGCCTCGTGCTTGTACGGATCCTGCCCGATCGCCAACCCCCACAGGTTGGTCTCGTGGTGCATTCCGGTCTTGTAGTCGTACGGGTAACCGTCGTTGGGGCAGTCATCACCCCAGCGGAACAGAGTCGTCGCCCCCGCGCCACATGCCCACTCCCACTCATCCGCAGTCGTCGTCCGCAGGCCGCCGCTCGCGAGCTGGGCCATCGCCTCGTCATGGGACACGTCAGTGGTCGCTCGGGCCTTCGCCACCTGCCCGGTCTGGTCGAACTCGACGGTCAGCCCACCCGCAGACCGGAACTGGCTCACCCCGTCGAGCTGAGCTCCCTGCGACGCGATGAGTTTGAGCACCCGGGGGTCGTCCGGCGCCAGCGAGACCTGGCAGGGATCGAACGCTTCAACAGCGACCAGCATTGCTGGCAACTCCACGGTGCGCACCGGTGAGGTCATCGCGTCGACGTACTCGGCCAACGGTGGAAGGCCGTACTCCTCAGCGCTGTCGGCGTAGCTGGCCAGCTGGTCCGACGTGGGCCGGAAACGAGCCGCGTCGTGGCCGAGCATCGGTCGGCCGCCGGGCACCAGAGCGAACCGCATCCCGTCCCGCTCGAACAGCGCCACCCGGTGCGACCGCCCCGCGTACACCCTGTCCTGGAGGCCGACCGGCACGGTCAGACCGTGCCGGTCGGCGATCTCCTCGGCGAGCCGGTGGGCAGCGCCATCGGAGAGGTCGTTCCACTGGGCACAAGTGAGATCGGCGTACGACACCGCGCAAGGATAGGACCGGACGTGCTGCTCCCGCAGGCGCGGAGACGTCACGTGCCAAACGCGTAACCGCCGGGTCGGACCGGGTAGCGGGAAAGGTCGTACGGGGCGGTGTCGATGCAGTACCGCTTGGCGGGTCTCGTCGGATCGCCGCCGGCCTGGAGCGTCTCGATCTGGTCGGCTCGTCCCGGACCACCCTCAATGATCTTGATGACGAAGACGTGGTTGACCATTGGGCTTCCGCCGTCCGGGACCACAGCGGTTACCAGTGCGGTGTCGCCCACCACGCTGACGCATGTCACCTCGGCCTGCCCCTCGCTCACCACGTGTCCGTCGGGCAGCGCGTGCCGGAAGCGGAACACACCGTGGCCTGTCCCGTGGCGGTCGACCCAGCCCAGGACGTCGAACCGGATCTGATGACCGAGTGTCCCGGGCTCGTCGTAGACGAAGCCACCGACGCCGGCGATCCACGCACCCGGCGTGGCGGGTACCTCCGGTGGGTCCTGGTCGTCGGCCTGCGCCGACACCGGGGCACCGACGGCCGCCACGGCCCCGGCGAGCATGGCGACAAGTAACGTGCGGATTCTCATGGCTTCTCCAGTCTTCGAACGATGGCTGCGCGCCGGCGGTAGTCGGCGGCCACGGCGATGACGAGCGGGCCCCACGCGAGCATCGGGGCGTAGTAACGGAACACCTCCCAGCCAGGAGCCGGGTGCACCGGTTCGTCGTCGCCGATGCCTACCCAAACGCTCTGCACAAGGTGGAACCTCTGGTTCAGGAGGAAGTACACGCAGATGGCGACGAGCGACCAGCCGCCGATCAGCGCGACGCGCACTACCGGACGCGCCGGGATCCGACGGCCGCCGATGCGGGGCACCCGGTGCGGGACTCGCTGTCCCCACCGGTGCACCAGCCCGAGTGTCAACAGTGCCAGTCCCATCGACAGGGCGGACAGGAAGACCATGTACCACTGGGTGACGGCATCGTCGGTGAACACCAACGACAGTCGCCAGGCCGCGGACGGCAGGACGCAGAGGGGGACGGCGTAGGCGGCCCAGACCGCCCAGGGCGGCGGGGTGGCTGTCGAGACGCGGGCAGAGTCAGCGTGGTTCATGGACGCTCCGATCCTGGGAGGCGGTCATGGCGGCGTGGGTCGAGGTGGTGAGGGCGTAGCCAGTGGTGGTGACTGCCAACGACACTCCCCAGCCGAGGAAGACCAGCAGCGTGGCGGTGACGGCCCATCCGTCCCACACGTCGGACCAGTGCGTTTCACCGGTGAGCAGTCGGCCGACGAGCACCGCGATGCTCAGCACGCCGTAGGTGACCAGCGTGAGTGCGACCACGCCGGCCGGGAGCACCGCCAGCCGTCGGGGGACCTGTCGACCGTTCAGTCCCGGCACCCAGCGCGGAAACTGCTGCCCCCACCGCTGTACCAGCCCGAGAACGAGCAGGCCGGCGAGCGGCGGGACGAGCGTGATCGCCACCCCCGTCGGTGTGGAGAGGTCCCGTTCGATGTCGTTCAGTTCCCGCTCGGAGATGCCGATCGGAACGCCGAGCACCCACAACCCGTGGGGCACGGCCCAGCCGACCACGGGCAGCGCGACGGCGACGTACGCCCAGCGGCGCGTCCACAGCGGCACCGGCCGGTAGCCGACGGCGGCCGGTCCGCGCCGGGGCCCGGATGCGTTCGCGAGCCCGGCGAACAGGACGCCACCGGCCACCAGCACGAGCCGGGCTCCGAGGTCACGCCAGTCCGAGGGCCGCCCCGCCAGCGCTGCCGGGATCTCGAAGACCAGGTGCAGCGGGAACGCGGCCACGAGGAGCAGCGCGGCCGCGGCCCAGCTACCGACGGTCGCCCAGGTGCCGGCAAACCGGACCGTGCACCCGAGCATCACCGCGAGGGCGACGCCGACTCCCACCGCGCCCCACCCCGACCAGAACGGCAACGCCACGACCTGGTCCGCACCACACCCGCCCGCCGGATCGACCAGATCGGTGCGATCGCAGGCGGTGTACCCCCACCGACCACCGGCGATCCAGTACAG
Organism: Micromonospora saelicesensis; assembly: GCF_900091575.1. Lineage (GTDB taxonomy): Bacteria > Actinomycetota > Actinomycetes > Mycobacteriales > Micromonosporaceae > Micromonospora > Micromonospora saelicesensis. The sequence goes on along the minus strand of NZ_FMCR01000002.1, from coordinate 1,061,380 downwards.
CCGCTGAGCCACAGCAGCGACGACGAACACGGCACACGCCAGCGCCCACGCTCTGGCGCGGTTCGGTATCTCAACGACAGCCATGGACCTACGATCGCTGGCTGCGTATCAGCTCTCCTCCCCGGCAGATGGGGAAGCGCTCCCTCTGCCGGGGGACCTGCCGTCCGGGGTACGGACGCGGGCGGTGCGGGGCCGGCGACGGTCGCCTCAAGGAATGCTCAAATTCGATCGACGTGAGCCACTGGAGCTGCGAACCCACATACGCTCACCGGACCGGTCCGCCGGCAATCACCCGTCGTAGGCAGAAGGAGGGGGAATGCGGCGATCACAACGGCGCATCGCGCTGCTCGCGCTGTCCACCCTGGTGGGTAGCATCCTCGTGACGACCGGCCCTGCGGGCGCGGATCCCACGGGGCCGTCAGCCGCCACCAGCCGATCCCAGCTTGAGGATCGTGAGTCGGTACGCCTCGTGCACATCAGGCTGACCGGTGCCGACATGCTGGACAAGGTGGCCGCAGCCGGCTTCGACCTCGAACACGGCCTCCGGCGCGTGCCGAACGGCATCGAGGGCGAAGCGGTGGTGACCGCCGAGCAGGTCACCGAACTCACGGCGATGGGCGTCGAGCTGCTCGGCGACGACGCGGGCTTCGCCTGGAGCAACGAGGCCGACGGTGGCATTGGCATCGGCGCGGCCAGCGCGCGGGCGGCCCAGCCGGCGAACCACGACGCGACGGTACGCGTGGTCCGCGCCGACTGGTTCACCACAAAGGGTCAGGGCTTCCTCTACGTCGAGGCGCGGACCACCGAGGGGCAGCAGGCGGACCCCATCGTCGGGATGCAGTTGGAGAACGACTCGGGGAAGGGCACGCCGTTCGGCTTCGCCCGGACGATGAGCCGGTTCGTCGACTCGGGGCAGTACATGTTCCACCGGAATCTCTTCAAGCTCGACGTACGCCCCAACAAGATCAAGCTGACGAGTTCCACCGGTGGCGTCGCGACCGGTGTCGTCTCCAACTGGCTCGAGGACGCCCCGCCGCCGCTGACGGCGAACCCGTCCTACAAGTCCGACTTCGTGGACGGCTACCGGCACCCGCAGCAGCTCTACAGCCGTGCCAAGGAGATCGCCCGCCAGTACCCGGACATCGCCGAGATCGTCTACCTGCCGAACGAGACGAACGGGTACCAACGCAAGGCGCAGGCCCAGATCGGCGGTACGGGGCAGGCTGCGGTGGTCGTCACCTCTGCGGCGTGGGGTCACCAGGGCGGCAACAACATCACAGTGGACTTCGTGGACCGGCCCGACGCGAACCTTCCGCTCGCGGTGGAGGTCACCGGCAAGGCGGTTCGTGTCCTGCTCGCCACGGACGCCTCGGGTGCGCCGACGAGCACGGCCGCCGAGGTGGCCGAGGCGCTGCGGGGCCGCTCCGCGGGGCTCATCGACCGGGCGCACCCGTACCGCACCAACGAGGGCACCGGCATCGTCGCTCCGACGGCCGGCCCGGTCGCGCTGACCGACTTCCTCGACCAGAAGCGCGTCGGAGCGCCGGAGGGCGAGGTGCCGCGCGGCCCCGCGACGATCCCGGTCCTGCGGATCGGCAAGCACCGTGACGGTAAGAAGCCTGGTGTCCTCATCCAGGCGCAGGACCACGCCCGCGAGTGGGTGCCGGCGACGACCAGCCTGGAGTCGGCCGAACGTCTGGTGCACAACTACCGGTCCGACCGGGAGACGAAGAAGATCGTCGAGAACACCGACGTCTTCTTCATCCTGTCCAACAACCCCGACGGGGCGAACTACAGCTTCTACAACTTCGCCTCGCAGCGTAAGAACATGACGAACCACTGCCCGGACGCGAGCGCCGATCCGGGGCAGCGGAACTCCTGGGGCGTCGACCTGAACCGGAACTACCGGGTCGGGTCGGGCCACGACGGCTACGCGGGAGGGTCGACCAACTGCGTCAGTGGCACCTACCAGGGGCCGGGAGAGCTGTCCGAGCCCGAGTCGAAGAACATCATCTGGCTGGTCGAGAAGTACAAGAACATCAAGTTCATGATGTCGGTGCACTCCAACGGCGGCCAGCTCTTCTGGCAGCCCGGCGCCTACATCGCGGACGGCCGGATCACCACGCCGCGTCCGCCGCTGGGTGACGAGGCGTTCTACTGGCAGTCCGCCGCCCGGATCCTGTCGCAGGTCAAGGCGCACCGGGAAACTGTCGTCACGCCGGAGAACGTCGGCGGCTCGTCCGACGTCCTCTACTCCTCGGCGGGCAACGTACGTGAGGACCTGTACCACACCTACGGCATCTACGCGTTCGGCTGGGAGGTCGGGGGCTCGGTCTACAACCCGGCCACCGGCGACTGGCAGGGCGGCTCGTTCCAGCCGGAGTGGGACGGGAACCCCGAGCTTGTCAGTGGCCACGCCGAGACGATGGAGTACGCCAACGGGATCATGGAGATGTTCCGGGTCGCGGCCGACTGGGGCAGGGACAAGGAGGACCCGACGTCCCAGCTGGTTCCGGGCGCCGGGCGCTACTCCGGGCCTGTCGACGTGCGCTTCGAGACCAGCGAGCCGGCCACCATCTACTACACGACCGACGGCAGCCGGCCCACGCTCGAGTCGCCCCGCTACGCGGCGACCGAGTTCCGTGAGCCGGGGCAGGTGTTCCACGTGACCGAGACGACGACGTTCAACTGGTTCTCGGTCGACAGCGCCGGCAACATCGAGAAGAACTACGACCCGACGAAGAACGACAAGCGCAACAACTACCGCACCGCGACGATCAGGATCGCCAAGAGGTAGCGCCGGTCCGACAGTCGCTGCCCCGTCGGTGCGGTCCATCCGCGCCGACGGGGCAACTTCTGCACGTAAGGGTCGCGTCGGTCAGCCTCGTCGGCCGGCCCACAACGGGCTGTCCACGTAGTGGTTGTCGTAGCGGTCCTGGGTCTCGCCGACGTCCTGCCAGGTGGCTTCGCCCCGGTGCACCTTGTCGAGCAGTCGGTAGTAGTCGAACCGGGGCTTGCCGGGGGTGATCACGACGAGGAAGTCGGCGTCCCTGCCGTCGGCGGGGGCGAAGGCGTGCGGGGTGTTCGGCGGGACGAAGAGCGCGTCTCCCTTGTGCAGTGTGTGCACCTCGTCGTCGACGAGCATCTCGAGGGCGCCGTCGAGCATGAAGAACAGCTCACCGGAGTGGGTGTGCAGGTGTGGCGGAGCACCGTCGGTGCCGTGCTTGAGCAGTGTGCGGTTGCTGGTCAGGGCGCCGCCGGTGTGCTCGGGGTCGAGGAGCAGCGTGATCACGCTGGCCGGATCGCTGTCGAGAACCTCGGCCTGGGCTGCGCGTACCAAAGTCATTGTCGGCTCCTTCGTCGTCCGTCGATTCCTAGACACTAAGTGTCCAGAATCAGCCTACGCCAGCGATCATGGCGTGCGTCACAAATTCTGGACAGGTAGAGTCCAGGATTATGCGGATGAGTCAGGGCGTCGAATGGGCCCTCCACACGTGCCTCAACCTGAGCTGGCTGGACGCCCCGGTGCCGACCGGCACCCTCGCCGCCTTCTACGAGCTGCCACCGGCGTATCTGAACAAGCAGCTCCAAGCCCTGGCCCGGGCCGGGATCCTCACGTCGACCTCGGGGCCGCGCGGCGGCTTCCAACTGGCACGGACCCCGGCGGCGATCTCTCTCCTGGACATCGTGGCCGCCATCGAGGGCCCGGAGGAGCTGTTCCAGTGCGACCAGATCCTCCGCAAGGGCCCGGGCGAGCACGCGGGCGTCGACTATCGACAGTCCTGCGCGTTCGCCCAGGCCATGCGCGGCGCCGACCTGGCCTGGCGGCGGGAGCTGGCCGGTAAGACCGTTGCCGACGTCCGGGCCGACGTCGAGCGCGGGCACCCCGAAGCACCAGCCAACACCCGGGCCAGGATCGTGGAACTGCGCTAGGGCGTTGCCCGGCCCGCGGTCAGCGGCCGTGCACCTCCAGCTCCCACAGCGAGTAGCCGTACGCGGGCAGGGCCCGCTGGGTGCCCTGGACGCGCAGGTAGCGACCGGTGGCCGAGATGGCGATGTCGTCCACACCGCCGTCGCCAGTGGTCGTGGTGTGCACCGGCGACCAGGTGATGTTGTCCGGGGAGACCTGGATCTGGTACGCCCGCGCGTACGCCGCCTCCCAGGTCAGCCGGACCCGGTCGAGGGTGCGGGACGCGCCGAGGTCCACCGAGATCCACTGCGGGTCGGCGTACGCGCTGCCCCAGCGGGTCGTCGTGTTGCCGTCCACGGCGTTGGCCGCCGTGTGCGCGCTGCCCGGCTCCACGGTGGACGCGGTGACCGGCTTGCCCCGGGAGAGCAGGGTGCCACCGGCGGCGGTGCCGTAGACGTTGAGGTCCCACAGCGAGTAGCCCCACTGGGTGGCGCGCTGGGTGCCGTACACCCGCAGGTAACGGCCGGTGCCGGTGACCGTGAGGTCGTCGACGCCGCCGTCTCCGGCGGTCGTGGTGTGCACCGGCGACCAGGTGATGTTGTCCGGTGACACCTGGACCTGGTACGCCCGCGCGTGGGCCGTCTCCCAGGCCAACCGCACCCGGTTGATCGCGTACGCGGCCCCCAGGTCGACGGTGATCCACTGCGGGTCGGCGTACGCGCTGCCCCAGCGGGTCGTCGTGTTGCCGTCCACGGCGTTGGCCGCCGCGTGCGTACTGCCCGGCTCGACGCTGGACGCTGTCACCGGCCGGCCCTGGGCCAGGTCGGTGGCGGGTGGCTCACTCGGACCGTCGGTCCTGATCCGCACGTTGCGGTAGTTGATGTCCATGCCGGCGCCGTCGTTCTGCAACCCGATGTAGCCGTTGGCGATGGCCCGGCTGCTGACGTAATCGTTGATCTTGACGCCGTTGAGCCAGATCTCGACCCGCTGGCCGTGCACGCCGATCTCGTAGGTGTTCCAGGAGCCGGGTGGGTTGAGCGCCGCCGCACGGGCGGCCTGGTTGGGTGCCTGGAAGCTGTAGACGCTGCCGGTGGTGCGCGTCGGGTCGCCGTCGGTGGCGTCGATCTGGATCTCGTGACCGGCGGCGACCGGGGCCCACGGGTCGCCCTGCGGATCGGGGAAGCCGATGAAGACCCCGCCGTTGTCGTCGCCCGGCATCATCCAGTCGACCTTGAGCGAGTAGTTGGCGAAGGTGCGCACCGGGTACCAGAGCAACCCCATGCCACCGTTCGACGTGAGGGTCCCGTCGGCCAGTGTGAACCCGCCCGGCCCCGCCTGCCGCCACTGCCCGAGGCTGGCCTGGGTGCCGTCGAACAGCGGGGTGTAGCCGGGCTCCGGCCGGCAGTCGGCCGCCACCGCCCCGGCCGCCACCTGGATGCCGCCCAGCAGCATGCGGGTGAAGTTCGGGTCGGCGTAGCTCTGCTCGGTGTGGCCGAGGCCGGTGTACCAGGAGCGCCCGCCGCCATAGCTGTGGCACCAGGTGATCGGGTGGTCACCACCCATCGACCCACCGGTGTACGACGACTCGTCGAGGTTGGCCAGCACCTTGACCGTCGAGCGGGGGTTGGTCCGGTAGTTGTACCACTCGTCGGTGCGGGTCCAGGTCGACGGCAGGTGCGCGGTCGAGGCGTTGGCCCGATCCTCGACCCGCACTGTCGCCTGCTGGGTGGCCGGGTGCGAGGCGAAGTACCCGCCGACGAGCCCGCCGTACCACTGCCAGTCGTACTCGGTGTCGGCGGCGGCGTGCACTCCGACGAAGCCGCCGCCGGCGGCCACGTACGCCTCGAAGGCGCCCTGCTGGCCGGCGTTGAGCACGTCGCCGGTGGTGCTGAGGAAGACCACCGCCTGGTACTGGGCGAGGTTGGCAGTGGTGAAGGTCGCCGCGTCCTCGGTGGCGGTGACGGTGAAGCCGTTCGCCGCGCCGAGCTGCTGGATGGCGGCGATGCCGTTGGGGATGGAGGAGTGCCGGAAGCCGGCGGTCTTGGAGAAGACCAGGACCTTGCCCAACGGTGCGGCCTCGGCCGGGGACGAGGTGACCGCCGCCGCACCGGCGGCGAGGGTGAGTCCGGTGACGACGGCGGCGGCGAGCGTGCTGATGGCGCGTCTACGCATGCGGGGCTCCTTGTGGGGAAGTGCCCGGTGTGCCCACGTCCGCCGAAACGAGGGCGATGTCGAGACGACGCGGAGCGGTGCCACCGTGCCGGGTTGACGGCAACCGGATGAACATCGATCCACATCGTTGATGTGCAGTTAACATCGGGCGTCTGTGAGGGTCAATCCCTCGGGATTGTCGGCACCGTCTCAGGAGCGGTGGGCCGCCACGTTGATGACGTTGCCGTCCGGGGCGCGGACGAAGAACCTGCGCACGCCCCACGGCTCGGTGGTCAACGGATGCACGATCTCGTAGCCGAGCCGCTGTGCCTCGGCATAGGCGCCGTCCACGTCATCTACCTGCACGCTGATGACCGAGTCCTCGGGTGCGGTCGCGTCGCCGGAGACGAGCTGCACGGCCACGTCGGGGTCGGGCGAGGTGTAGCGGGCCACCCAACCCAGGTTGAATGCCTCGGTGCTCAAACCGAGAAAGTCGGTGTAGAAGCCCTTCGCGGCGCCGACGTCAGCCACCGGAAGGTTGGGCAGAATGCGGATGACACGCATGGGACCTCCAGCTCAGGCGATTGGACCCTCCTGATTATCCGGACGGGTGCTGGCAGCGCAGACCGGCGGCACGCACGGCGCGTCCGCCATCGACCGGCACATCGAGCAGGCGAGAAGGCAGATCTGAGCCTGCGACCACGGGGCGGGCGAGCGGCCTTCGGGGTTCGGTCGGCGGTGCCGGAGCAGTCAGTTCAGCGCGGCCGCCTTGCCGAGCAGCACCGAGCGTTCGCGCTGATTGGCGCAGAGCCGGGCGGCCAGCTCCAGCTCGGCGCGCGCCTCCGGAAGCCGGCCGAGGCGGGTCAGCAGCTCGCCGCGTACCGTCGAAACGAGGTGTGACCCGGGGAGCCGGTTGGAGGCGATCAGCTCGTCCACGATGGCCAGGGCCGGCGCCGGACCCGAGGCCATGGCGACGGCGACGGCCCGGTTGAGTTCGACCACCGGCGAGGGCGCGACCCGGCCGAGCGTCTCGTAGAGCCGGACGATCCGGGCCCAGTCGGTCTCCTCGACCGAGGCTGCCGACGCGTGCGTGGCCGCGATGGTGGCCTGTAGACCGTAGGGGCCGAGGCCGCGCTGCGATGCCCTGGCCAGCGCGGCCAGCCCACGGCGGATCGCCGGGAAGTCCCACAACCGGCGGTCCTGGTCCTCAAGGAGGATCGGGGTGCCGTCCGGGCCGGTCCGGGCCGGGAAGCGCGCGGCCGTCAGCTCGCACAGGGCGAGCAGGCCGTGCACCTCCGGCTCGTCCGGCTGTAGCGCGGCGAGTGTGCGGGCCAGCCGGATCGCCTCGTACGCCACATCGGGGCGCAGCAGCCGGTCGCCCGACGTGGCCGTCGACCCCTCCGTGAAGATCACGTAGAGGACGCTGAGCACGCCGCCCAGCCGCTCCCGGCGCTCGCCGGCCGGCGGCAGCTCGAACGGCACCCCGGCCGCCGCGATCGCCTTCTTGCCCCGGGTGATGCGGGCCTGCACGGTCGGCACCGACACCAGGAACGCACGGGCGATCTCCTCGGTGGACAGCCCGCCGACCACCCGCAGGGTCAACGCCACCCGCGCCTCGCGGGAGAGCAGCGGGTGGCAGCTGACGAACATCAGCGCCAGCACATCGTCGTCGATCCGGTCGGGGTCGATCTCCTGAGCGAGCGCGGGATCGGCCGCCAACAGTGCGTATCGCTCCTGGAGGGCGACCCGGCGGCGGATGGCGTCGATCGCCCGCCGCCGGGCCGTGGCCATCAGCCACCCGGCCGGATTGGCCGGAGAGGCACGCTGCCAGGACACCAGCGCCTCGGCCACCGCCTCCTGGGCGGCGTCCTCGGCCAGCCCGAAGTCACCGGTGAACCGGGTCAGCGCGGCCACGATCCGCGCCGACTCGACCCGCCAGACGGCCTCGACGTCGGCCGTACCCATCAGACCTGGCCGTTGCTTTCGCCACCCTGCGGGACCTCGTCGGCCTCGGCCACCCGCCGGACCTCGATCTTGGACCCGCGGACCGCCGGGACCCGCCTGGCCCACTCGACCGCCTCCTGTTTCGTGGCGACGTCGAGCAGGAAGTAGCCTCCGAACAACTCCCTGGTCTCGCCGTACGGACCGTCGGTGACCACCGGTGCCTCGCCACCGAAGTCGACAACGACGCCCTGGCGCGGATCGTCCAGCCCTTCGGCCGCGACGAGAACGTCGGCCTTCATCATGTCCTCGATGAACTGGCGGGTGGTGGCCATCATCTCGTCGATGTTGGCCATCATGGCTGCGTTCGTCTCATCGGTGCCCCGCATGATCAACATGTATTTCGACATCGCGTTCTCCTCATCCGACGGGGCCGTCTCCCCGGCTCCAGCATCCCCACGTCGAACGGGCGGCCCGCGGATCGACACGGGCCCCGGAACATTCTTTCCCTGTCGCGGCGTGGTCAGGGTCGCTTGCCCTCAGGCGGCGCCGTCATTTCGGCGTGCCGCACTGTCAAGTTGCCGCGAGTCACAGTGGCGAACGCAGCCGGCGCAAGGCACGTACCGATTCGGGCCGGGCCCCATTGGCCTGCCTCGTCCTGGTCCATGCTGGCTGACCAGGTGAAGCCGACCCGGTCGCCGCCGCGCCCGCCGTCCTGCACGCTGAATCCGACCCGCTTGCCGACGAAATCAATGGCCATGTCGTCGGCGCGGGTGACGATGCCGGTCAGTGTGGCATGACCCGGGCTGGTGATCATGCAGTCCACCGATGCCTCCCACCGCACGGTGATGTTGGCTGCGGCCAGCCAGTGCGCGACTCGCACTGTCCCCGTCGCGTCCGCAGGGGTGCCGTTCTCCCCTTTCGGAATCGGCAGCGGCCGGCTGTACGGCGCCGACCGGGCGTCGAATGCGAACGATTGCACGTCGTCGTCCTGCCCGAACGGCAGCACGAACTCCGCCGATCCGGTCACCCGCGCCGGTCGGTGCTCTGCCGCCCCGGCCGGCGTCGCCGCTGCAACTGCCATGGTCACTGCGGCGATGCCCCACCCGAGTGTTCTGCGCATGGTCGTCCTCCTCATCCGGCCGCGAACACCGCGGCCCTGCGATGCCTCCAGACTCGACGAGGTGGGAGCAGGAGTGATCCCCTTCGAGGGGGGAACCGCTCCCTCGCACCTGGGATACCGGGCCTCGCTTCCGGGAGGGCGCGCCAGGCGCGGGGCCATCCGCGCGGGGGAGTGCCACGACGCTTGATTCAATAGGCAATCGTCAATAGATTGAGGGTGGGCGCCGCCGGGGTCCGGGGGACCGGGCCGTCGGCGGCTGACAGGTCCGCCCCCGAGCCGGGCATTTCGGTCGTACGCGACCGGTCGCTGTGGCGCACCGCCGCGCCACATCCAGGGCACGTTGCACGCCGCGTCCGTCCAGGACGCGCCGCCGTGCCGCCTCCGCTCAGCTCGATGGCAGAAGGACCCTTCATGAAGATCTTCCGTGCCCGCCCCGCCGCGACCCTGGTGGTCGTCGCCGCGCTGGCCGCCGCCGCGACCACAACCGGAGCGGCAGTGCTCAGCGGCCCGGCCGCAGCCGCCCAGGGTTGCCGGGTCGACTACACGCCCAATCAGTGGCCCGGCGGATTCACCGCCACCGTCAAGGTCTCCCCGGGGGACGCGGCCGTCTCCAGTTGGACCGTCACCTGGACGTACGCCGGGGACGAGCGGGTCACCAGCGGCTGGAACGCCACGGTCAGCCAGTCCGGATCGACGGTGACCGCCCGCAACGCGTCGTACAACGGCAGCATCCCGGCCGGCGGCTCCACCGAGTTCGGGTTGCAGGGCACGTACGGCTCCAGCGGTGGCGCGCCGACCGGGTTCAGCCTGAACGGCGTGCCGTGCAACGGCGCCCCGCCGCCGCCGACGACCCCGCCGCCAACGACGTCTCCGCCGACCACGCCTCCGCCAACGACGCCTCCGCCGACCACCCCGCCGCCCACCACCGAACCGCCGGCCGGGTGCGCCGGCGCGGTGCTCTGCGACGGTTTCGAGGGCCAGACCGGTTCGACGCCGTCCGGTGACTGGGCCGTGGTGAGCCCGGACTGTTCCGGCGCCGGTACCGCCACCATCGACACGGCGACCACGCACAGCGGCAGCCGGTCGGTCCGGATCAACGGCGCCGCCGGGTACTGCAACCACGTCTTCATCAGGTCCACGAAGAACCTCGGCAGCCTGGGCAACGTGCGGTACGGCCGGATCTGGGTCCGGCACACCACCGCCCAGCCCACCGAACACACCACGATGATGGCGATGGCCGACGCGGCCGACGGCAACAAGGACCTGCGGTTGGGTGGCCAGAACGGCGCCCTGCAGTGGAACCGCGCCTCCGACGACGCGACCCTGCCCGAGCAGAGCCCGGCCGGGGTGGCGCAGAGCCTGCCGTTACCCACCAACCGGTGGACCTGCGTCGAGTTCATGGTGGACGGCGCGGCCGGTCAGCTGCGTACCTGGGTGGACGGCACCGCCATCCCCGGGCTGACCGCGGACGGCGCACCGACGCACGACATCGACGGCCAGTGGTACAACCGCACGTGGCGGCCGCAGCTCACCGACCTGAAGCTGGGTTGGGAGAGCTACGGCGGCGGAGCCGACACCCTCTGGTACGACGACGTCGCGCTGGGGTCCAGCCGGATCGGCTGCTGACCCTTCGGGGTCGTGGACGGGCCCGTCAGCGCCGCCCGCAATGGTGATGAATGCGTCGAGGGTGTGACCCGGAATCTGGGTCACACCCTCGACCGCATCGGCGTGAGTGGGCGGCGGGAACGTGGGCCGGCGTCCACCGCCGGGTGGCGTACCGCACCCCGCCTGCCAGGCCGCGCAGGCGCTGTTGATATGTTCACGGCCATGAAAACCGTTTTCATTAAGGCGGGCTTGTGTCTGGTGCTGGCCGCAGCCGGCTGCTCCGATGGCGGAGCAACCGAGCCGGCCGCGCAGAGCCACCTGGCCACCCCGGTCCACCTGACCAACTGCGGACTGCCGGTCAGCGTCACCGCGCCACCCCAGCGAGCGATCGCACTGGAACAGAACGCCACCGAGATCATGCTCAGCCTCGGTCTCGCCGATCGGATGGTCGGCACCAGCTACCAGACCGACCCGGTGCTGCCCGACCTGCGCCCCGCGTACGAGAAGGTGCCGGTGCTGGCCAAGCTCTACCCCTCACGAGAGGCGGTCCGGGCGGCAGCCCCGGACTTCGTCTACTCGACCTACACCTCCGCGTACTCGCCGGACGCCGCGGGCTCGCGCGCTGACCTGGCCACGCTCGGCGTACCGGCGTACCTCTCCGAGTTCGCCTGCGAGAAGCCGGCGGACGCGACCCAGACGGTCACCTTCGACGGGATCTTCGACGAGATCCGCGACATCGCCGGCGTCTTCGGCGTCCCGGAGCGGGCCGACAAGCTGATCCGCGACCAGCAGAGTCGGTTGGACGCTGCCCGAGGTGCGGCGCCGACGACCGCGTCGAGCGCGGGCCCGTCACTCCTCTGGTACTACTCCGGAACGAGCACCCCGTACGTGGCCGGGCACGGCGGGGTTCCGGACGCGATCAGCTCGCTGCTGGGCGCGCGCAACACGTTCACCGATGCCAGCCAGAAGTGGCCGGCCGGCAACTGGGAGGAGATCGCCAAACGCAACCCGGAGGTGATCGTGTTGGCCGATCTGACCCGGGGTGGCGACGGCGACAGCGCCCAATCGAAGATCGACTTCCTGCGCCGCAACCCGGTGACGTCGAAGTTGGACGCGGTGGTCGCCGGGCGGTTCGTCACAGTGCCCGGCTCGTCGATGGATCCGTCGATCCGCAGCGTTCAGGCGGCGGAACTGGTCGGTGCCAACCTGCACGGGACCGCCCGATGACCCCGCCGGCCGGCGCCGAGGTCGCCGCGCTGGACCAGGCGGCCGCCCGCCGCCTGCTCGAACTCTGGAACGACCAGCAGTCCGCCTATGTCGCCCACCGCGACCTGCGCTTCGACGCGATGGCCGACGTGCTGCGGCTGCACTGCCCGGACGACCCCGCGATCCTCGATCTGGCCTGCGGTCCCGGTGCGATCAGCGACCGGATGCTGGCCCAATTCCCCCGCGCCACCGCCGTCGCGGTCGACTACGACCCGATCCTGCTGGAGGTCGCGCGGCGCGCCCTGGACCGGTACACCGCACGGGTCGAGGTCCACGACGTCGACCTGGTGGCCGACGGCTGGGAGGAGGTGCTGACCGGACGGCGGGTCGACGCCGTGCTCTCCTCAACGGCACTGCACTGGCTCGCGCCGGAGCAACTGCTGCGGGTCTACACCACCGCGGCGCGGTTGCTGCCCGCCGGTGGTGTGCTGCTCAACGCCGACCACCTCCGCTACGACGAATCGGCGCCCACCCTCCGCGACATCGCCGGTCGGCACGACGCACAGGTGCAGCAGCAGACATTCGCTGCCGGAGCGCTCACCTACTCCGCCTGGTACGCCGAGGCGGCCCGACACCCGGAACTGGCCGGCCTGGCAGCCCAGCGGGAACGGCGGTTCGCCGACCGACCGCCGCAGGCCCCAGCGTCACTGGAGTTCCACCTGGCTGCCCTTCGCGCGGCCGGGTTCGCCGAGGTCGGCACCGTCTGGCAGTACCTGGACGACTACGTGGTGTTCGCCCGCCGATGAACCCGCGAGTCGCACGATCCCTCGTCTCGGCGAGCGGCCCGCCCGGGTCGACGCGACGGGACTCGCCACCTGCTACCGGCATCTCGAGGAACGGTCGGTACGTCCTTCCGTTGGCCCTGCTCCTGCTGCTGGTCACCATCGCGGCGGCGGTCAGCGTGGGCTCGGCCGACCTGCCGGTCGACAGCGTTCTGCGTGCGGTGGCCGACCATGTGGGCTTCCCGGTCCAGCCCCTACCGGCGTTGCCGGACAGCATCGTGTGGGACCTCCGGTTGCCCCGGGTGCTGTTGGCCGCGTTGGTCGGTGCCGGTCTGGCGGTGTGCGGGGCGGTGCTACAGGCACTCACGCGTAACCCGCTGGCCGACCCGTTCCTGCTCGGTGTCTCGTCCGGCGCCTCCACCGGCGCGGTGGCGGTGCTGGTACTCGGCATTCGGATCGGCGCCGGCCCGGTCGACCTGACCACCGGCGCGTTCGTCGGCAGCATGGCCGCGTTCGGCGCGGTGCTGCTGCTGGCCGGCCGGCGGGCCGGCGAGCCGACCCGGATCGTTCTCGCCGGGGTGGCCGTCTCGCAGCTCTTCAGCGCGGTGACCAGCCTGATCGTGATCTCCGACGCGCACACCCAGGACACCCGTAGCGTGACGTTCTGGCTGCTCGGTTCGCTGACGGCGGCCTCCTGGCCGTCGGTGACGCTGAGCGCCGTGGTTGTCGGCGTCGGCCTGCTGGTCTGTTGGGCCAGTGCGTCGGCGCTGGACGCGTTCGCGTTCGGCACCGATACCGCCCGCTCGCTCGGCTTCTCTCCCGGGCGCACCCGGGTGCTGCTGTTCACCGTCACCGCGCTGATGGCAGCCGCGCTGGTCGCGGCGAGCGGTGCCATCGGTTTCGTCGGGTTGACCGTGCCACACGCCGTACGGTTCCTGTTCGGCTCCGGGCATCGCATGTTGCTGCCCGCCTGCGCGGTGATCGGCGCGACCTTCCTGATCTGGGCGGACACCGTGGCGCGGACGGTCTTCTCGCCACAGGAGCTGCCGGTGGGCGTGCTCACCGCGCTGCTCGGGGTGCCGGTGTTCGCGCTGGTCATGCGACGCCGGACGGGTACGCCGTGATCGCGCCGGACACCGCCGGCCGGGGAGTGGGCGGTGACCCTGTCCCGGCGGGAGCGTTGCCGGCGCGGCTGGACGCGGACGGGATCGGGTGGGGCGTGGCCGGCGTACGGATCCTGGCCGGGGTGGCGCTCACCGCCGAACCGGGCGCCACGGTCGGCCTGCTCGGGCCGAACGGCTCCGGCAAGTCGAGCCTGCTGCGGCTGCTGGCCGGGCTGGCGCGGCCGGAGTCCGGGCGGGTGCTGCTCGACGACGTCGCGGTGGACGCGATACCCCGGCGTGCGCTGGCGCGGCGGATCGCGGTTGTCACCCAACAGGTGGCCACCGACGTGGAGATGTCCGCACTGGAGGTGGTTCTGCTGGGCCGGACCCCGTACCGGCCACGCCTTGCCGGGGTCGGCGCCGCGGATCTGGAGCTGGCGCGGCGCGCGCTCGCCGAGGCCGGCCTGGCCGGGTTCGAGCAGCGGCGCTGGTCCAGCCTCTCCGGTGGTGAGCGGCAGCGGGTGGACCTGGCCCGCGCTCTGGTGCAGGAACCGGATCTGCTGCTGCTCGACGAGCCGACCAACCACCTGGACATCCGGCATCAGCTGGATTTGCTGCGGTTCCTCGCCGAGTCGGCGAGCACCGTCGTGGTGACCCTGCACGACCTCAATCTGGCCGCGCAGTACTGCGACCGGTTGGTGCTTCTGTACGGCGGGCGGGTGGTCGCGGCGGGTACGCCCGTCGAGGTTCTCACCACCAGTCGGATCGAGCAGGTCTACCAGGTGCGTACGGACGTCGACATCGCCGCTGACGGCCGGCCCCGGATCTGGTACCGCAGCCACGCGACGTAGGCGCGGACGGAGCTGACGAAGCGCGGGCCGAGACACCAGGGCACTCGGTTGCGTACTCCATGCGCGAGGATGTCTGAACACTGTCTGGTCCGCGCGGTGGCAAGGGGCGGGAGCGCATTGCCGCGTCCGCCCTCGGCAGCCGCGCGGTCGGGGAACGGGGGAGAGGCGACCATGGACCGCACGTTGGCCGACATCCTGGACGCGGCGGCGCACGGGCGCTTTCCGCCACCGGACGGCGGGACCACAGTGGTGCCACAACCGAGTCGCCGTGACGCCGGAGTCATCGCCTTCACCGGGCACTCGGTGGTGTTCACCGACGAAGACCCCCAGTGGGTACGCCGTACGCTGGCCAACCTCGACTGCGACTCCCTGGCGGCCACGATGAATCCGCGTTTCCTGGGTGCGCTGCTCGACCGCACCCGGCGCTCCATGGACACGATCGACCTGCTGACAGTGGCGAGTTGCCTTGACGGGCCACCTCCGTTGCAGCTGGCTGAGCTGGCGGACGCCGATCATCCTCGCGAGGTCAGGTCGCGTCGGCGTCGTGACGACATCAGCGTCTGGGCCGCCGAGGGTGGGGTGGTCGTGCTCGGCCGAGGGGTGGCCGGCCGTTGGGAGGCGGCGATAGAGGTCGACGACGAGCGTCGCCATCGAGGTCTGGGGCGGGCGTTGGCGACGGCCGCCCGCCATCTGGTGCCCGACGGCCAGCCGATCTGGGCCCAGCAGGCCGCCGGTAACGCGCGCAGCGTGCGCGCCTTCCAGGCGGCGGGTTTCCGACCGGTGGGCGCCGAAGCGCTTCTTCTCCAGACGTAGGCACTCCACCGGGGGAGCCGCACGTGCCACTGTGGGCCGAACCGTGATCGGCAGGAGGGTTTCCGAGATCACGCCCGGGGGCATCCCGCGGATGACGTCAGTCGCCCGCTACCCCTGATCGAGGAGAGCACCATGTCGGTCCAGGCATTTCTCTACATCGTCGCCGTCATCCTGATCGTGCTCGCTGCTCTGCCGCTGCCCACGAGGGGTGTCTCGCTCGCGCTTCTGGGTGCCGCCTGCGCCCTGCTCGCGTACGCCTGGCCGGTGATCACCGACTGACCTTTCCGTGAGTCGTCGTCATTGCGGCCGGTGGCCGGCAGCCAGAGCGTGATCGGCTGCCAGCCACCGGCCGCGAGTCTGTTGCCCTCACGAGGTCGGGGTGCGCTTGCTGAGTTTCTTTCACAAGCGTAGGAAGAACACCACCCATCGATCCGCCGTCCAGCGTCGAAGGAGATGCGTGTGACCACCTCCAGAGGGCTCCGTCTGGCCGTGTCCGTGCTGGTGACAGCAGGCGCTGTCCTGCTCGGCACGGCGGCGCCTGCCGCACCGCCGACGACTCCCGCACCGACCGGGCACCCGTCCTGCGACCCGATCGACCCGACCGCCTGCCTGCTGCCGTTCCCGAACGACCACTTCACAGTGCCGGACCGGAGCAGCCCCACCGGCAAGCGGGTACGGTTCGCCGCCGCCGCGATGCCCGCCAACGTGCAGGGAACCCCGATCGACCCGACGGAGTGGAACCGGCAGGACGGGTTCAGTCCGGGCTCACCGATCCTGGTGCGCGTACCCGGCCTCGACGCCACGGCGAGCGGGATCGCGCCGGTCACCGACATCGGCCGCTCGCTGGCGCCGAACGCGCCGATCGTGCTGCTCAACACCCGGACCGGTGAGCGCACGCCGTACTGGGCCGAGTTGGACGCGCACGCCGCCGGCCAGCCCGACAGGCAGCTGCTGATCATCCGGCCGGCGGTGGCGCTGGACGAGGGCGCCCGCTACGTCGTCGGGCTGCGCGGTCTGCGGGACGGCAACGGGGCGTTGATTCCGGCGCCGAAGGCGTTCACGGCGTACCTGACCGGTGCCGGCCTCAAGCAACGGGACGCTCGGGGGCCGCAGCTGAGGCGGATCGTCGCCGACCTGAGCCGGACCGGCGTCAAGCGGCACAGCCTCTACCTGGCCTGGGACTTCACAATCGCCAGCCGGCACGGGCTGACCGGGCGGATGTTGGCGGTCCGGGACGACGCGTTCGCCGACCTCGGCCGGGCCGCGCCACCCGTCACCGTCACCCAGGTGACCGACTATTCACCGGAGCAGGATCCGCTGATCGCCCGGCAGATCACCGGCACCATCGGCGTACCGTCCTATCTGACCGGCGACGGCGGGCCCGGCTCGCGCCTGCACTACGGGCCGGCCGGCGGAACCGGGACGCCGCCCACGCCGAACGCCCTGCCCACGCCGTCCGGCGCGACGGTGGCGGCGGACTTCGTCTGCAACATCCCGCGCAGCGCCTCGGCCGCGCGGCCGGCCCACCTCTCGCTCTACGGCCACGGACTGCTCGGCCGACCGACCGAGATCAACGCCGGCAACGTCAGGACGATGTCGAACACCCACAACTTCACCTTCTGTGCGACCAGTTGGATCGGCATGGCCGCCGCCGACGTTCCCTTTGTGGCCAACGCCTTCACCGACCTCAGTGTCTTCCCCGCGGTGGCGGACCGGTTGCAGCAGAGCTTCCTGAACTTCCTCTTCCTGGGTCGCGCGATGATCCACCCGGCTGGGTTCGCCGCCCACCCGGCGTTCCGGGACGCCACCGCCCGGCCGCTGATCAATCGCTTCGGCGGGTTGCACTACGACGGCAACAGTCAGGGCGGCATCAACGGAGGTGCCCTCACCGCCATCGCCCAGGACTGGACCCGGTCGGTGCTCGGCGTACCGGCGATGAACTACTCCACGCTGCTGCAACGCAGCGTGGACTTCGCACCGTTCCAGGCCGTGCTGGACGGCTCCTACCCGGACACTGTCGACCAGCAACTGGTCCTCGCGCTGCTGCAGATGTTGTGGGACCGGTCCGAGGCCAACGGGTACGCCCAGCACATGACCGACCGGCCACTACCGCGCACCCCGGCGCACCAGGTGCTGATGCACGTGGCCTTCGGCGACCAGCAGGTCTCGCCGGCCGCGGCGGAGGTGCAGGCACGCACCATCGGCGCGCGCCTGCACACCCCCGCGCTCGCCGACGGCTGGTCACTGGACGTGCGGCCGTACTGGGGCATCGCGCCGATCCGCCGCTACCCGTACACCGGCTCGGCGATCGTGATCTGGAACAGCGGCACGGCCTACGCGCCACCGCCGACCAATCTCGCCCCGGCCGGCCCGGAGTACGGCGACGATCCGCACGAGTTCCCCCGCGCCCAGGCCGGAGCCCAGAAACAGAAAGCGGTCTTCCTGCTCACCGGCAAGGTCGTCGACGTTTGCGGGCGGACACCCTGCCCCTGACGCGAGAATCGGGACGAAGCGGGGCGCTGGCCGTGCCAGCGCCCCGCCGGGGAAAACGTCGGCCCTGCCGCGTCAGCAGCGCACCTCGGTCTCCTTCTGCGCCACGTCCGAGATGCCACCGAGGGCCCGGGTGCACACCGACAGTGTGTTGGCGCCCAGGGACCAGACCTCCGGACCACTGGAACACTGCAGGTCGCGCAGCGTGCTTCCGGTAACGATGGAGGTGCAGACCTGGTACGAGCCGTGGCTGGCCCGGTACTGCTGCCACACGTACGTGTAGGCGTAGTTCTTGCCGCAGCCCTTGTACTGCTTGACCGATGCCGCGGTCTGACCGCCGACGGTGACGTACGCGGTGGCGCCGATCTGCACCGAGTCGGTGCAGCGCGGGTTGGTCTCGGCATGCGCGGGTGCGGCGAACGCCAGCGTCGCGGGCACAGCCAGACCGGCGGCCGCGAGGATGCGTACGCCACGGCGGGAAAGGTTCTTCATCGGTGACCTCCTTCAATGCACCGGAACCCTGGAGCCCGGTGTCGTCGATGCACCACATTGATGGCGGCCGAGGCCCGTTCGGTACCCTCTGACACGCTCTGACAACGCCTGACAACGTCGTCTGACATGGGGGAGTGATGAAGGACCAGCGTGCCGCCGCTCAGTCGATTCAGGACAGACAGGCCGCCGAGAGGTTCGCCGAACAGCTCCGGGCCCTGCGGACCGCCGCCGGTGACCCGTCGTTCCGCAAGATGGCTGGGCGGTCGGGTCGGATCTCGCACACCACGCTGCACGAGGCCGCCGCCGGGACCAGGTTCCCATCCTGGGAGACCGTGCGGGAGTTCGTCCGAGCCTGCGAGGCGGACGAGGTGCAGTGGCGGCGTCGCTGGGAGGACGCGCAGGGCCCCGGCACGGTCCACGGCATCGCGGATGGCGATGCCGTGCCGGTCGGTACCGATTCCCCGACCGACGCCGACATCCCGATCACCACGGGTGGAATGGAGCCCGACACCGGGACCGACGCCCCGGAGACCCACGGGCCCGTCGTGTCCGTCGTCGCCGTGCCGTCGCCGGAGGAGCGGGACGCGCTGCGGAGCACTGACCATCCGCCGGCTGACGAGGACGTCGCGGGTGCACGGCGGCCGCGGCTGCCATGGCTCGCCGCAGCCGCGGTGCTCCTGGTGGTGGCGATGGTCGCTGTCCTGGGCGTCGTCGTCCGCGGCCGGTCGTCACGGGACGACTCCGGCGCGGTGGCGGCGTCGTCCGCGCCGTCGGTGTCGCCGTCGGCCTCAGCGTTCTCGGACTCGCTGATCCCCGGCGACTCCAGCAAGTTCATCTCCGACGTCACCATCCCCGACGGCACCCGGGTGCGGGTGAACTCCCAGTTCGTCAAGGTGTGGGCCCTCAAGAACGTGGGGAAGGTCGCCTGGCACAACCGCTTCCTCGCCCGCACCAACCCCACCGCCGATGCCGACGGCTGCCAGGTGCCGGACCGCGTGGCGATCGGTGACACACCTCCCGACGAGCAGGTGATGATCAGTGTCGAGGTCACTGCGCCGAGCCGTCCCGGGAAGTGCTGGGTGAGCTGGAAGATGGTCGACGAGAACGGGCAGGAGTTCTTTCCCACCCGCCGGCCGGTGTACTTCATGGTCACCGTCACCGCCTGAGCGTGCTCCCCGGTCGCCCTGGCCGGTGTAAGAGTGGCGATCGCTCGGTGTCATTGCCGGGTGCCACCGAAGCTGACAACAGTACATCCATCGAGGTCAGTGATGGCCTGACGGATCTGACAGGACAGTAGGGGTACCGAACAGCAGGCCGCTTCTCGCAAGGTGATGTCCGTTCCGAACGACTCACCAACTGCGAGGAGGATCGACCTTGCGCCGTCCCTGGTTATCCGTCGGGCTCGCCGCTCTCTGCGTGGCCGTCGGGGTTCCGGCCCACGCGTGGGCCGCGACATCCGGCGCCACAGCGCAGCGAACCGTCACCACGGCAGCGCGGCCGGTCGTGGACATGGAGGCCACCGTCCTGGCCGCCCAGATCGACCCCCGCCGGGCCGACAACACCCTGACGCCGGGCGCGAAGAACTCGGTACTCGCCGTCGAACAGGCACTCCAGGCGCAGGGTCTGCTGAACGCCCAGTGGGTCGACGGTTACTTCGGCACCGTGACGGTCTCGGCGTACGCGGCGTACCAACGCTCGCTCGGCTACACCGGGCTGGCCGCGAACGGGCTGCCCGGCACGACGTCGCTGACGAAGCTCGGGCTGAACCGCTACACGGTCGGCAACACGATCGGCCCGGGCGCGAAGGTCTCGCGTGACGGGTACGTCGTCAACGCCCGTACGCAGGCCATGTTGGCCGAGGCGCAGCGTCTGCTCGGTTACACCCTGGTGCTCGACCAGGGCTCGTACAACCCCGGCGGCGACCCCACCTCTGCCGGTACGCACGACGGCGGGGGTGTGGTGGACATCGCGGTCACCGGCATGACCGCCGCCAAGCGCACCGCCGTCACCCGGGCCCTGCGTCAGGTCGGCTTCGCGGCCTGGGTCCGCAACCCGAATCAGGGCGACTGGCCGTGGCACATCCACGCCACGGCGATCAACGACACGGACCTGTCCAGTCAGGCGCAGCACCAGGTCGGTGACTACTACCTCGGCATGAACGGCCTGGCCAACCAGGGACCGGACGACGGCCCCCGAATCCCGATCAAGACCTGGGAGCAGTACCAGCGCGGGCAGTGACCCGCACCCCTTCACCGTTTCTGAAAGGACACCATGAACATCCGTAAGAGCCTCGCCGCCGTCGGCGTCGCGCTGGCCGCGACCACCTCGATCCTCAGCGCCGCATCGCCCGCGTCGGCCGCGGCCCGAGACGGGGTCTGCGACAGCGGCGAATTCTGCTACTACTACAACAGCGACAACGCGGGATCGATCTCGGACTTCACCGGTTCGCTCGACGACTACGGCACCGAGCAGCCCTCGTGCTACGACTTCAAGGGCGCTGGCGCTGGCAAGGGCCTGTGCATCAAGAACGAGGCCGCCTCGGTCTGGAACCGCAGCACCAAGACCGTACGCGTCTACTACAACAGCGGCTACGCCGGTTCTTACCAGGACTTCGCGGCCGGCGCCAAGGGCAATCTCAACGCCACGCTGAAGAACAACAACGCCTCGCACCAGTTCTCGCCGTCGACCCGCACGAACCTGTCGTACGCCCTGTACCAGGCCAGCGGCGGCACTGTCACGTGCGCTTTCGACGGTTACACCACGACGCCCGGCCGGCACGAGGGCATCGACATCGCCCGCAGCGTCGGCTCGGACGTACGCGCCCTGGTCTCCGGAACGGTCATCTACGTCGCGCGGGGCGCCACCGGCAGCGGCGGCCTGTCCACGATCTCCGTCTACAACTCCTCACTCAACAAGTCGGTGATCTACCTGCACACCGCGCCGAGATCCGGGGTGAGCGTGGGCGACGCCATCAGCAAGGGCGAGATCATCGGCGATGAGTCGTGGCACGGGGTGTCCTCCAGCTCGGGCGCACACACCCACGTCGAGGTCCGGGCCGGCCGGCAGACCCACGCGGCCGTCAGCGTTGGCGACCCCACCCTGGACAACGCCGACCCGACCGCGTTCTGGAACTCCCAGGGCTACAACGAGAAGTAGGACGCCATGAACATCCGCAAGGGCCTCGCCATCGTCGGCGCCGTCCTCGCCATGTCCACCTCCATCCTGAGTGTCGCGTCGCCGGCAGCGGCGGCCGAACGGGACGGAACCTGCGACAGCGGCGAGTTCTGCTACTACTACAACAGCAACCAGGCCGGCTCGGTCTCCGACTTCACCGACTCACTGGACGACTACGGTACGACCCAACCGACCTGCTACGACTTCAAGGGCACGGGCAGCGGCAAGGGCCTGTGCGTGAAGAACAACGCCGCGTCGGTGTGGAACCGCACCGGCAAGACTGTGCGGGTCTACTTCAACAGCAACTTCGCCGGTGCGACCCAGGACTTCGCGGCCGGAGTGAAGGGCAACCTCAACGCCACGCTGAAGAACAACAACGCCTCGCACGAGTTGGTGAGCGGGCCGACGGGCTGTAGCACCGACGGCACCAACAGCAAGCTGCCGAGCACCATCCTCGTCTACCGGGTCAGTCTCGGCCGCGTCGACCGGGTCGACTTCAAGACGTACGTCAAGAACGTCCTCCCGAACGAGTGGGTGACGAGCTGGCCGGCCGCCTCGCTGGATGCCGGTGCGATGGCCGTCAAGAGCTACGGCTGGTACTGGGCGCTGCACTCGACCCGGAAGACGTCCGGCGGACAGTGCTACGACGTTCGAGACGACACCGGCGACCAGGTCTACCGGCCGTCGTCGGCAGTCTCGTCCACGTCCGCCGCGGTGGACCGGACGTGGTCGGCCCGGATGACCCGCAGCGGCAACATCCTGCGGGCGCACTACTGCGCGACGACGACCGCGTGCGGTGGCTGGGTGGACGGGGACTGGATGTCGCAGTACGGCTCGCGTGACCTCGCCAACGAGGGCAGGAACTACCAGGCGATCCTGCGCTACTACTACCGCGACATCGCGCTCTCCTGAGGTACCGCACCAACCGCGCCGCCCGTCGCAGCTCTGCGGCGGGCGGCGCGCTCATGGGTACGGCACCGGCTACGCCGGCGGCTCGACCGCCTCGACGAGCACCTCGAGCACATGCCGGTACGGCTGGCCGGTGGCCCGGCTCATGCCCATCTCACAGGTGCGGTTGCAGGAGGCGTACGCGTCGTGGTCGCGCTGATTGATCTCGGCGGCCTGCACCGCGGTGGCGCCGGCCGTGACCTCGGGGTGCAGCAGCCCCCGGTCACCGGCGAAGGCGCAGCACCCCCAACTGTCCGGCACGGTGACGGTGTCGGCGACCGCCCCGGCCACCGCGCGCAGGTCGTCGATGCCGCCCAGGTGCACTGTGGAGCAGGTGGGGTGCAGCGCCAGCGAGCCCAGTCGCCGGGGCTGCGGCAGCGCCGGCAGAAGGTGCTCGGCGGTGAAGGTCACGCTGTCGACGAAGCGCAGCGCGCCGTACCGCGCCCGGTCCTCCTCGGCCAGCGCGGCGGTCAGCTGCGTCAGCCCGTGCGTGCACGATGACGCGTCGCACACGACCGGCAGGCGACCCTCGTCGCTGGCCACCCAGAGCGCGGCCAGCGTCCGCTCGGCCATCTCACGGTGACCGGCGGGGTAACCCTTGGACTGCCACGGGGTTCCGCAGCACAGGCCCGCCGTGCCGATCGGTACGACGAGCGGCACCCCCGCCAGTTCGCAGAGGCGCAGGAACGCCGCAGCCGAACCGCCGGACGAGCCGTCCTCGGGTGCGAAGAGGCTGCCGACGCAGGCCGCGAAGAACACCGCCCGGGCGTCCGGCGCGCTGCGCGGGGCGGGGCGGGGCGCGCCGGCGCGCGGCATGTCGTCGCTCCACAGCGGCACGAGTTCGGTGGCGCCGAACCCACGGATCACCCCGGTGGCGGCGCGGGTCACCGGCGTCGGCACGGCGTGTGCGGCGGTCAGCCCCACCCGGACACCCGTCACGGCGCCCTTCCAGTGCCGCGCGGCAGTGCGGGCGGTGCGCTGGGCGCGAGGGCTGTGCCGCTCGGCGCGCAGCCGTTTCATCGCCGCCCCGGTGTCGATGCCGACCGGGCAGGCGGTGACGCAGAGGCTGTCCGCGGCGCAACTGTCCACCGCGGCGTACTCGTAGTCGGCGGTCAACTCCCGCCGGCGCTCCTCGTCGCCGGCGGCGGTGGCGAGGGCGATCTGCCGTTGCAGCACGATGCGCTGCCGGGGCGTGGTGGTGACGTCGGCCGTGGGGCAGACCGGCTCGCAGTAACCGCACTCGACGCAGGCGTCCAGCTCGGGGTCGACCGTCGGGACGGCCTTGAGCTGCCGCAGGTGCACGGTCGGGTCGTCGTTGAGCAGCACACCGGGGTTGAGCAGCCCGCTCGGGTCGCACAACCGCTTGAGTTCGCGCATCACGTCGTACAGTTCGTCGCCGTACTGCCGGCGGACGAAGGGTGCCATGGCCCGACCGGTGCCGTGCTCCGCCTTGAGTGTCCCGCCCTCGGCCAGCACCAGGTCGACCATGTCGTCGGTGAACCGGGCGTAGCGGTCGATCTCGGCCGGGGTGTCGAAGGACTGGGTCAGCATGAAGTGCAGGTTGCCGTCCCGGGCGTGTCCGAAGATCACCGCGTCCGGGTAGCCGTGCCGGTCGAACAGGCGGATCAGCCCGTCGCAGGTGCCGGTCAGGCGCGGCATCGGCACCGCGACGTCCTCCAGCAGGGCCGTGGTACCGGGCGGGCGGGCCCCGGCGACGGCGGTGTAGAGGCCCTTGCGCAAATGCCAGAGGTTGGCCCGTTCGCGCGGGTCGCGGGTCAGCTCGGTGCCGGTGACGGCCCGCAGCCGGTCGAGTACGGGCCGGGCGTCGGCCAGCGTCGCGGCCAACTGCTCCGCGCTGTCCTCGGCGAACTCCACCAGCAGCGCGGCGTGGCCGATGACAGTCAGCCCGCGCAGGGCCGGGCTCGCACCCGGGTCGCGCTGACTGACCCGCAGCGCGGCCGCGTCGAGCAGTTCGGCGGTACGGGCGCCAGCGGCGAGCAGAGCCGGCAGCGCGTCGGTGGCATCGGTGAGACCGGGCAGGATCAGCAGGCCGGTGGCGGCGTGGTCGTGGATCTCGACGGTACGGAAGACTGCCTCGGCCACGAAGCCGAGCGTGCCCTCGCTGCCGATCATCAGGTGGGCGAGCATCTCGACCGGGGTGCTGTGGTCGAGCAGCGAGTTCAGCCCGTACCCCATGGTGTTCTTCATCGCGAACAGCCGCTCGATGGTGGCGCGCGAACCCGGCGTCGATCGCACCCGGTCGCGCAGGCGCAGCAGCCCGGCGTGCAGCTCGGGCTCGTCGGCCCGCAGCCGGTCGTCGGCGTCGCGGGCGCCGGAGTCGACGACGGTGCCGGACGGGAGCACGAAGCGCAGCGACTCCATGGTCCGGTACGCGTTGTCGGTGGTGCCGCAGGTCATCCCGCTGGAATTGTTGGCCACCATGCCGCCCACCGTGCAGGCGGCCTCGCTGGCCGGGTCCGGGCCGAGCCGGCGTCGGTAGCGGGCCAGCCGGGCGTTGGCCTGCCGGATGGTCAGGCCCGGCTGGAGCCGGATGCGGCGGCCGTCGTCGAGGACCTCGGCGTGCCGCCAGTCGGTGCGGACGTCGACCAGCACGCCCGCGCCGCCGGCCTGGCCGGCGAGGCTGGTGCCGCCGCCGCGCAGGGTCAGCGGCACACCGGCCTCGCGGGCGCCGGCCATCAGCGCCCCCACCTCGGCGGCCGAGGCGGCGCGAACCACGGCCTGCGGCTCGAACAGGTACGGCGAGGCGTCGTGCGCCGCCGCCAGCCTTCGGGGCAGCTCGGCGCTGGCCCGGCTCGGATCATCGAGGCGCGAACGCAGCAGCTCGGCGACGGCGCGGGCGCGAGCGCCGGCCGCGGTCGGCGGCGGTACGGGAACGACGGGTCTCATCGGCGGATCCTCCCGGGAGCGGGGTCAGTCGGCCACCGGCGGCACGGCGGGACGGCCGGCGATCAGCAGTCGGCGGGGAGCGGTGCTGGCCGGAGCCGGCAGCCGCAGCGGCTGCCGGCCGGGGGTGATGCTGCCGAGCACGGAGGCGTGTCGCGCGCCGGTGCCCGAGGGCAGGGTGCCCGGCAGTCCGTGCACTGTCAGGTAGCCCAGCAGCGCGAAGGCCAGCGCCTCCTTGGCGTCCGACGCGATGCCCAGGTCGTCGCTGGAGGACAGCTGGACGCCGGGCAGCTCGTCGGCGATCATGCGCATCAGCGTCGGGTTGTGTGCGCCGCCGCCGGAGACGACGAGCCTGGTGACGCCGTGGTCGCGGCAGGCGCCGGCCACCGTGACAGCCGTCAGCCGGGTGAGCGTGGCCAACACGTCCTGCGGGTCCGGTGTGGGCGCGTCGTCGAGGGCGGCGAGCAGGTAGGGCAGATGGAAGAGCTCCTTCCCGGTGCTCTTCGGGCCGGACAGCCGGTAGTACGGCTCGTCGAGCAGCCGCCGCAGCAGCTCCGGATTCACCTGCCCGGCGGCCGCCCCGCGCCCGTCCCGGTCGTACTCCTCGGTGCCCCCGCTGAAGTGGCGCGCGGCGACGTCGAGGAGCGCGTTCGCCGGACCGGTGTCGAAGGCGAGCGGGTCCGCGTCGGGAGCGACGACGGTGATGTTGGCGATGCCGCCCAGGTTCAGCGCGGCCGGGACGCCGGGCAGGCCACCCAGCAGCAGCGCGTCGAAGAGGGCGACCAGGGGAGCGCCCTGACCGCCGGCGGCCACGTCGCGGCTGCGGAGGTCGGCCACGACCGGAAGGCCGGTGGCCTCCGCGATCCAGGCCGGCTGACCCAGCTGGAGAGTGCCCCGAACCGTGCCCGCCTCGACCCAGTGGTGCATGGTCTGCCCGTGCGAGACCACCAGGTCGGCATCGCCGTCGCACAGCTGGGCGAGGGCCCGCACGCCGGCCTCGGCGAAGGCCTGGCCGACGCCGGTGTCCAGCACGCAGATCGCCTCGGTGGTGGTCGCCGCGGGCGGCAGGGCCGCGGCGATCTGCGTGCGCAACTCGTCGGAGTACGGGTGGCTCAGCCGGCCCAGCGGTCGCATCCGCACTGTGTCGCCGCTCAGCTCGAACTCGGCCGCGGCGGCTTCGATGCCGTCGTAGGAGGTTCCGGACATCAGGCCGATCACGCGCATCACGTCCTCCTTCACGCCCGCCCGGCGGGCGCCGCCGCCGCGTCGTCGTCGACCTCGTCGGTACGTCCATGGTCGTACGGAGTATCCGGGGCCGGGTGGAACCGGCTGGACACCGCGCCGACGACCAGGGTGATCAGGACGCCGATCGGAACCAGCCACTGCGCGGCGATGGCGGTGGCGGTGGTCGTCCCGGCCGTCGTCACATCGATCTTGACGTAGCGGACGATGTAGGTCATCACCGCCACGGTGACCAGGAAGGCGATCACCGCGTCGACCTGGTTGGCCCGCTTGACGAGACGGCCGAGCAGGAAGGCACCGAGCAACGCCCCGTAGGTGTAGCCGGCGATGGTCAAACCGGTCAGGTAGACGTTTCCGGTGCTGGAGCTGAACGCGCAGGCGAAGATCGCCA
Source organism: Micromonospora saelicesensis (assembly GCF_900091575.1). Lineage (GTDB taxonomy): Bacteria > Actinomycetota > Actinomycetes > Mycobacteriales > Micromonosporaceae > Micromonospora > Micromonospora saelicesensis. Next base: position 1,034,254 of record NZ_FMCR01000002.1, on the reverse strand, counting down.
TCAGCACCGCCCAGACCAGGGTCATCACCCGGGCGAGTCGAAGCATCGCGTCGTCGGACGGGACCTTGCGGAAGAAGCTGTGGATGAAGTCGGCGACGGTGGAGTTCGACATCGAGTTCAGCGCCGAGGACAAAGAGCCCATCGCGGCGCCGAGGATGCCGGCCACCAGCAGACCCGAGATGCCCACCGGCAGGGCGTGCAGGATGAAGCTCGGGTAGAGGTTGTCGCTGCTCGCCAGGCCGAGTTCCTTGAAGGTCTGACCCTTGTTGTACGACCACAGCAGCGCGCCCACCAGGGAGAACGCCGCGAACTGGATCACCACGAAGATGCCCGAGGAGATCATCGCCTTCTGCCCCTCGCGCAGCGTGCGGGTGGACAGGATGCGCTGCACGATCAGCTGGTCCGACCCGTGGCTGGCCATCGCGAAGATCGCGCCACCGATGATCGCGGTCGGCAGGGCGAACGGGCTGGTGAGCACGTGCGAGAGAGCGAAGTTGGTGTCGAAGAGCTGGAACTTGCCGGCGTCCAGCGCCTGCGAGTAGCCGTCGAAGCCGACGGTGTGGCTGAGCACCGCGATGGCCAGGATCGCCCCGCCCAGGTACAGCCCCATCTGGATGGCGTCGGTCCAGATGACCGCCTTGATGCCACCGAGGTAGGTGTAGACCACAGTGATGAGCGTCAGGACGATGATGATGGCCTGGTAGCCGACATTCAGCCCGAACTCGTCGAGAAGAAGCTTGATGGGGATGGCCGAGGCGAACAGCCGCACACCCTCGGCGAGCAGGCGGGTGAAGACGAACGTCACCGACGCCAGGCCCTGAAGTTTCAGGCCGAACCGCTCACCGAGGTACTGGTAGGCGCTGACGAACCCACCCCGCTTGTAGAGCGGGATGAGCACCGCGGCCACGACGACCCGACCGATGACATAACCCAGGGCCAACTCGACGTTGCCGAAGCCCTGACCGCTGTAAGCGCCGCCGGGAACACTGATCACGGTCAGGACGCTGGTCTCGGTGGCGACCACGGAGAACGAGACGGTCCACCAGGGCAGTCGACCCTCGCCCACGAAGTAGTCCTTGGCGGACTTCTGTTTACCGGACAGGCGTAGTCCGACGTAGGCGATCACCACGAGGTACAGCACGATCACAACGAGGTCGAGTTGACGCACGGCTCGCTCCCTACCAGCGGTTGTCAATAAGTGACGTTAGCCGAGAGTAACGCGAAACTTTTTGCCACCGCCCGTCCGGGCTGGTTACGCTGTGGTTTCAGCCTGCTGATACGGGGACTGTTCGCAGCTGCGCCCTCGGCCTGGCCTCTCCCCGCTGGCCGGCGACTGCACACCAGCGAGAGGAACGAGCACCCCGTGGACCTCAGCACCCTCGGCACCGAGACCCGCAACGACAAGACCGGCGACCTCGACCGGATGTCTCCCACCGAGTTGCTTCTCGCGATGAACGACGAGGACCGGACGGTCGCCGACGCCGTCCGCCGGGCCGTACCGGACATCGCCGCCGCCGTCGACGTCATCGTGGCGTCGCTCCGTCAGGGCGGACGGCTGATCTACCTCGGCGCCGGCACCAGCGGCCGGATCGGCATGCTCGACGCCGTCGAGATCCCACCCACCTTCGGTACGACGCCCGAGCGGGTCATCGGTCTGCTCGCCGGCGGGGCACGAGCCTTCGGTGTCGCCGTCGAGGGCGCGGAGGACGACCCGACCCGCGCCGTCGCCGACCTCGACGCCGTCGGCCTGACCGCCCGCGACACGGTGGTCGGTCTCGCCGCTAGCGGCCGTACCCCGTACGTGGTGGGTGGGTTGGATCACGCCCGCGCGCTCGGCGCGGCGACCGTCTCGGTGGCCTGCAACACCGACGCGGTGACCAGCCGGCACGCCGACGTCGCCATCGAGGTGCCCACCGGTCCCGAGGTGCTCACCGGCTCCACCCGGCTCAAGGCCGGCACCGCCGAGAAGCTGGTCTGCAACATGCTCTCGACTGCCACGATGGCCCGGCTCGGCAAGGTCTACGGCAATCTGATGGTGGACATGAACGCCACAAACGAGAAGCTCGTCGACCGGGCGCGGCGGATCGTCGCCGAGGCCGCCGACACCGACCTCGACACGGCGGCGCGGGCGCTCGCGGCGGCGCACGGGCACGCCAAGACGGCCATCGTGCTGCTGCTGGCGAACTGCACCGCCGAGGAGGCCGCGGCCCGGCTGCGCGCCGCCGACGACGACGTCCGGGCGGCCGTCGCGGCCTGACCCAGGGGTTCAGCGCGTTGGGCGCAGCCGGCGGTCGGCGGTGACCGTTGGTCACCTCGGTCGGAGCGGATGCCGTATTGAGCGATATACCTGAGAGTCATATATATGCCTCTGAGGTATATCGCTTCACAGCACATCGACATGGCGATCCAGCCAATGCGCACGCAGCCGGCCAGTTGCCGGCGCGCGACCGAAGCGCCCCGTCCATTGCGGACGGGGCGCTTCGTGGTGTCAGTCGAGCTGTGTGTCCGGAACCGTTCGGTCCTCGTCCGCGACGCCGTCGGAGGAGTTGGCCAGCTCGATCCGGGGGGACCGATCCGGCGGGAGGTGGGCGAAGTCGGCGATGACGACGACATCCACCTCTCCGTCGATCATCATCTGCTCGACGGTCTCCCACGAGGCCCGCATGATTCCTGTGAATCGGTATGAGTGTCGGCGAAGGTGGCTGAGACACCTCGCGACGGCGGGCTCCGACGGCTCGATGTGGGCGGGGATCCAGATAACGGCGATTTCCATGAACCTCTCCTGATCAACGTCGTGGACGCGAGTGGGTGATCAGGAGTTGTCGGGGCGGGGGAGGACCCCGCTCGACGGGACGGCTGGTAGCGCGCCTGTCGACGGCGGTGACGGTAAGCCCTGGGCGCAGCGGCGGGGTGGGCGGCGATGCTGCGGCTGTTGACGTGGGTGGATCAGCGCCGCCGGTGCCGACGCCGGTCGGTGTGGACGCCAGCGCCAGCACAAAGGCCGGTGGCCCCGGTGCGGGACGGGCGGGCGGGTTCGGCCGCTGTCCGGTGACGGCGGTCGTCGTCGCCCGCGCCTGCTCCGACGCCCGGCCATCGGACGTGCCGCGAGCGCCGCTTCGGGTCACCGTCGCCGGTGTGCGCGTCGACGGTGCCGGCTGCGAGGTCGCCTGTGCTACCGGGGAAGCCGAGGCGGATGGTGCCCCTGTTGCCTCCAGCGACGACGAGGGGGTGCCGGCCGGCCGACTTGGCCGGGCGGTGGAGGGCTTGGCCGACGGCGTCGGCAGCGGAACGGCCGACGGCAGGTGCAACGGATCCGTCGACGGTAGCGGCACGGGCAGGGGCAGGGGGACGACTGCGGTCGGCAGGGGTAGGGGGACGGTCGGCTGCACCGCGACCGCGTCGGCCACCGAAACCTTGATGGCCTCCGGCGAGGTGGCGACCTCCACCAGCGGGAGCCGCGACGGCGATGGGGTGTCGGCGTGGGCGGGGTCGGCACCCAGAGCCGCGCCGAGCGCCACCGCGCCGAGCGCCACCGCGCCGAGCGCCACCGCGCCGAGCGCCACCGGGGGGAGGCTGTGCCTCAGCCGCATCAGACGGAGGCCGCCGGCAGCGGTGTCGCCAGCCCTGCCCGGTCCGGCTCACCGGTCCGGTGCCGCCGGCCGAGCAGTCGCCCCTCGCACCCTGCCGTTCCCTCCATGCGCGGGTTCTTGCCCCGGCAGATCGAGGGCTACACCTTCCGTCGATATCCCGACAGAGCAATGTGGACAGACCGGGACCGCACCCGGCCGGGTCACACCCGAGCTTCGGTGGGTGTCGGCGCGGGGTCGAGCGGCAGGTCACGCAGCCGGCGGATCGGCGTCGACAGGTAGATGATCGGGGACAGCACGGTGAGCGCCCCGAAGATCAACAGGGTGGTGCGGGCGCCGAGTGGCCCGGCCAGGATGCCGGCGAGCAGTCCGCCGACCGGAATGGCGCCCCAGGAGACGAACTTGACCGTGGCGATCACCCGGGACAGCAGTTCCGGCGGGCTGGCGAGCATCCGGTAGGTGCGGGTGGTCACGCTGAGCACCACAGTGGAGCTGGCGAAGATGAGGTTTCCGACGGCGAAGGCCAGGAACGCGGTGGTGCCGGTGCCCAGCGGGATGATGAGCGCGCCGGCCACACCGACGAAGGCCGCGATGATCAGGCCGCGTGCGGTGCCGAACCGATCGGTGAAGCGGGTCGTCAACGCCGCGCCGATGAGCGCGCCGAGGCCGTCGGCGGCGATCAACAGCCCGACCAGGAGCGGCGATGCGTGCAGCTCACGCATCAGGTAGAACGGGAACAGGGCGAGCATGGCGCCGTTGACGAAGTTCGTCGCGGTGGCGTCCCACATGGCCGGTCCGATGATCGGATGCCGGAGCACGAAGTGCCAGCCCTCGCGGATCATCGTGATCATCGGCGGCCGCTCGGCCGGTCGCTGCACCCGCCGGGCCGGCAGGGTGCGCAGCAACGTGGCGGAGAGCAGGTAGCTGACGGCGTCCACGAACAGCGTCGGCACCGCGCCCAGCAACTGCACCGCGAGACCGCCCAGGGATGGCCCGCCCAGGGCGGTGGCGGCGTGCGTGCCGGAGGTGAGGCTGTTGCGAGCCTGCAACTGCGCGGCCGGCACGATCTCCGGCAGGAAGGTCTGGTTCGCCACGTCGAACAGCACGTTGGCGAAGCTCACCACCAGGGCGACCGCGATCAACTGGGCCACCGTCAGCATGTCGAACCACCAGGCCAGCGGGACCGACGCGATGGCGAGGGCCCGGACCAGATCCAGGGCGACCTGCATGCCGCGTAGGGGGAGGCGCTGCACGATCACGCCCGCCGGCAGGCTGATCAGAAGGTACGCCAGATAGCTCGCCGCCGTGATCAGACCCATCTCGAAGGCCGACGCGTGGAGCACGGTCAACGCGGTCAGCGGTAGGGCCAGCGTGCCGACCGCCGAGCCGAGTTGGCTGGTCGTGCCGGCGACCCACCACCGCCAGAATGCAGTAAGTCTCATAATGGAACTCACTATAGGGGCGCGCGGGAGACGACGTCGACCCCGCCGATGCGGGATCGACCGACAGTTCGCTGCCTATCGCGCTCGGCGCACCATCTCGCTGATCCAGGTGGGAGCGAACGGGGACGTACAGCCGGGGGAGGTGGGGTAGTCCTTGAGCACCTGGAGGCGTTCGCCGATGTCGATCGCCCGGGTGCGGTGCTCGGCGTGCTCGATGCCGATCTGCGCCAGGCAGTGGTTCATCGCCCACTGCAGGCGATCCGGCGCGTCCTTCATCTCGGTCTCGATCACATCGAGCAGTCCCGGGAGATCGAGGCTCTCGGGCTTCTTCGTCACGCGTTCGGTGGTCAGTGCCCAGCCGGCACTCGCGACCGCGGGATCAGCGTCGGTGAACCAGGCCAGCCGCAGCTCTTCCGAGTGCGGGCTCTTCTTCACCACGTAGTTCACGAGCCAGTCGTGCACCTTCGGGGTGCGCGCCTCGCGCACCATGACGTCCAACTCGTCCCGATCGAACGCCCGGGGACGGCAGATCAGGACCGCCAGCAGCCGCGCCGAGGCATCGCCCGTCGACCAGAGCTGGCGCGCGAGGTCGTGCTGCGTCTTCAGCCGCTTCGCGAGCGCCCGAAGCGCGCCGAGGTGCACACCATGATCGTCACCGTGTCTGGCGTTCACCTCCCGTGCCTTCGGGTCCTCCAACTCGGCCAGCTCAGCCATCACGTCGGTCACCGTCGTCGTATCCATCGCAGCCTCCTGCCACATCGGGACCGGACGTTTCACACTCGCGTAACGGGTATCCAGGCGTACCAGTGCGACCGGCGGTGAACAGCTTCACGGAGTGAGGGGGCACCTATCATGCCTGATCCACAGCCCACCATCGTGCTCGTGCACGGCGCGTTCGCCGAGTCGGCGAGCTGGAACGGTGTGCTCGAGCGGCTGAGCGGCGCGTACGACTCAGTGGCCGTCGCGAACCCGCTGCGGAGCCTCGCCGGCGACGCCGCGTACGTGCGGGATGTGGTCCGCAGCATCGGTGGTCCGGTCGTCCTCGTCGGCCACTCGTACGGTGGCATGGTGATCACGCAGGCCGCAGCCGGCGACACCTCGGTGCGCGCCCTTGTTTACGTCAACGCCTTCGCCCCGGACACCGGCGAGTCGGCGATGACGCTGTCCGCGAAGTTCCCCGGCAGCACGCTCGCCGACACGCTGGTGCAGTACCCGTTGTCGACCGGCGGCAACGAGGTGGCGATCGGCCAGGACCAGTATCACGCGCAGTTCTGCGCGGACTCGTCGGACGACGTGGCCGCGCTGATGGCCCGGACCCAGCGGCCGATCACCGAACAGGGCCTAGGCGACAAGCTCACCGGCGACCCCGCCTGGCGATCGCTGGCCAGCTGGTTCGTGTTCGGGGACGCGGACAAGAACATCCCTCCCGACGCGCACCGCTTCATGGCCGAGCGGGCCAACCCCCGGGGGCAGCGCGAGCTCGTCGGCGGCTCGCACGCGATGGTGGTGGCCCGGCCGGGCGAGGTCGCCGAGACGATCATCGAGGCGGTTCGGGGCGTGAGCTGACGGTCCGGACGGACTGCTGGCGGTGGGCCGACGACGAGATGTCGCCGGCCCACCCCTGCCTGGTGGCTAGCGAACCCGCAGCTGCTGGTGGACCGCAGCGGTGGGGGCGTGGACCCTGTCACCCGAGTAGGCGACGTGCACCGGGTACGCCCCGCCGGGCAGCCCGTCGGTCGGCAGCTCGACGACGGCCGAGCCATCGCGCAGCGGAACCACCCGGGTGGTGCCGCCGAAGGTGACGGCGACCTCGCCGGTCACCGTGGCAGCTTTCCGGTGCGGATGCTGCGCCCGCACGTCGACGGTCAGCGTGAACGTGTCACCAGGGACGACCGAGGCGGGCGTGGCCTTCGTCCTCACCGCGACCCGTGCCGGACCCGGAGGCGTCAGGGTGACCTGGGCCGAGCGTGACTTGGTCGGGTCGACCACCGACGTCGCCACGACGGTGAGCGACGACGCGGTATCCGTGGCGGCGACCGAGAGCAGACCCTCCGCGGAGATGGTGGTGCCCGTAGAGGTCGCACCCTGAACCGACCACGTCACCGCCGGGCTCAGACCCTCGTTGGTCGTCACCTGGGCGGTGAACTGCCTTTCCCAGTTCCATCCCTTCGTCAGGTCCACCGTCGCCGGCGTCACCGACACGGAGTCGACCCCCGACCACAGGTGATCCCGGGCGAAGATCGTGAACAGCTGGCCCGCCGTCATGCCGTCGTGCGCGCCCGGGACCTGGGTCGTCGCGGCGGCGTACCCCCGGGCCCGGAAGTTGTCCGCGATGGCGTTCTGGGCGTTGAGGTTGCCCTCGAATACGCCGTTGCCGAGGAAGACGGTGAGGTCGTCGTCCCCGACCGCGTTCGCGATGGTGTCGTAGTCCTGGGTGGTGAGCGACGGGTTGCCGGAGAAGTGTCCGTAGAACGCGAAGGTGGTCGGATAGTTCCTGATGACGACGCCGCCCGTCATCCCGCCGTACGAGAACCCGGCGTAGGCCCGCCCGGAGCGCTCGGTCGAGACGTTGTAGCTGCTCTCGATGAGGGGCAGGATCGTCTGGACCAGGTTGTTGGCCGCGTTGGTCTGGTTGTAGGACGCGAAGCCGAGGCTGGTGCCCGTGAAGTGGTTGCCCATGGTGACGACCACCGTCGGCTCGATCTCGCCCCTGGCCGTCATGTTGTCCAGGATGTTCGGGACGTTCGCGGGGACCATGAAGTCGGTCTCGTCGCCGAAGATGCCGTGGGCGAGATACGCGACCTTGTACGGCTCCGCGCGGTTGGCGTCGTAGTTGGCCGGCAGGTAGACGCCGAGGTAGTGCCCGCTGTCGCCCAGGATCGTGGTGTACGGGACGTACTGGACGGTTCCTCGCTTCGCGCGGTCGGCCACCGGCAACTCGTAGTCCGCACGCGCCTTCAGCACCGGGTCGTTCTGCTTCTTGGCGTACGGCACGTGCACGGCATCGAGCACGTCGTTGTTCCTGACCCGGAACGAGGCCTCGCCCGGCGGGCGAGGGTTCGTAGAGGCGGGGTCCCAGATGCGCTTGTTCTCCCAGCCCTGGGTCGGGTCCCAGACCCGATACCAGTAGCTGAGACCTCCGGCGTGCAGGGGGACCGAGACCGACCAGTTCCCCTTCGGGTCCCGGGTCATGTCCCGCAGGAACTCGGTGCCGCCCGCGTGGTAGCGCCCCGGCTGCCACTCTTCCGGCTGGTAGCGCGTGGTGCCGGTGTCGACGTCGAGCAGGGTCAGGTCCCCGGCGAGGCGGACCTGGGTGGCGTGGGGATTGCGGTAGACGAACGTGACTGTGTATCCGGTCGGTGACGTGCGGTCCGCCTTGACCGTCGCACCCGGCACGGGCGCGGGCCTGCCGGCGGCGGCAGCCGGGGCGGGGACGACGGCCCCCGCACCGAGTGCCGTGAACGCGAGAATCGAGATCGCAAGCCGGAGCCTGCGTCTTCCGGTCGTTTCCCTCATGCGCGAAGACTCCTTTGTGGTGGTCGCTCGTCGCGGTCTGGTCCGGTGGTGGGAGTTGAGGGCTTCGATGGCAGCTAAATCGAATTAGCATCGGGAGTGTGGCTTGGTGCCCCTTTCGATGTCAAGGGTGTCCAGGGCCGAGGCCGACCAGTGCCTCGACGGGTGCACCACCCGCGGCCTGCGGGTTTTCCCAGCTGACCGCCGCTCGGATGGCAGGGTGAGGGCCATGGACAGGAAGCACGTCGAGGATTGGCTTGCCACCTACGAGCGGCTCTGGCGGGCCCCGGGCACGGACGCGTTGGTCACGCTCTTCACCGAGGACGCGAGCTATCAGCAGGGGCCGTACTGGACGCCCGTCGTCGGCCTGCCGGCCATCGCTCGGATGTGGGAGAAGCAGCGCAAGGGCCCCGACGAGGTGTTCCAGCTGACCACGGAGATCGTCGCGGTCGAGGGTGACACCGCCGTGTCGCGTCAGGAGGTCCGCTACGGCGACCCGGTCGACCAGGAGTACCGCGACCTGTGGGTCATGCGGTTCGCCGACGACGGACGGTGCCGCTCATTCGAGGAGTGGCCGTTCTGGCCGGGGCAGCAGCCCGCCGAGCCGTCCGACGGCTCCTGACCTGAGACGGTTGCGGTGGCGACGCCCCAGCCACCGGGGTAGGAGACCTGACCGACACGCCGTCGGATGGGTCGCACCACCTACCGTGAGCTGGGGCGTCACCGTGACGATGTCGACCCGTCAGACCGGGGCGGCCGGGCAGCTCGCTCCGGTCGGCGGTGTGGTTCTGGTGATGAGGTACCGGTCCACCTGACGACGGGTGCACTCGGTCCGTGGGTAGCTGGCGTGACCCGACCCCTCGTAGGTGACGAGGTGGCCCCGGCTGCCGAGCTGGCGCACCACCCGCTGCGCCCCGTCGTACGGGGTGGCCGGGTCGTACCGCCCGTTGAGCACCAGCAGCGGCGCGCTCGTCCGGACCCGCAGCTGATGTTGTGGGTTGGTCGCCGTCCAGCCCAGGCAGATCGCGCCGAAGCGGACGGCCAACGGGGAGGCCCGCAGGTGCGGTGCCGCGGCCCGGGACAGTTCGAGATACCGGTTCCAGTCGGCGAACCCGTCGATCGGCAGCGACCAGTCCTGGCAGAACGCCGGTAACGCGTACTCGGTCAGGTCGTTGTCGCCGTCGACCGGCACCATCGGGGACGCGAGTGAGGCGGGCTCGCCACGGTCCAGCGCGAGCAGCATGTTCGCGAGATCGGCCCAGGTCGCGTCGAAGAAGTTGACGAAGGTCGCGAACCCGAGCAAGAACCAGGTCAGCGGGGTGCCGGTGGCCGTGTCGACAAGCGTGCCGGCATCGGCACGGCGCATCAGTTGGTCGTAGAGCGCCGGCACGTCACGTCCGTGCAGCGCGCAACCAGAGTTCCGCTCGCACCAGGTCACGAACTCGTGGAACAGGGCCTCGTTACTGGCCGCCCCGCTGCGGAAGTACTCCCGGACCCCCTGGCTGTGGTCCATCACGCTGTCCATGACCAGTGCGCGGACGCGGTCGGGAAACAGTTCGGCGTAGGACTGCCCGATCAGCGTGCCGTAGGACCACTGATAGAAGCTCAGCTGTCGCTCACCGAGCGCGGCCCGGATGGCGTCCGTATCGCGCGCGACGCTCACACTGTCCAGGTGGTCGAACAGTGGGCCACTGTGAGCGCGGCAGTCGTCGCGCAACTGGCGGTTGTAGGTACGGAGTCGCTCGAACTCCGCCGCGTTGGCGGGCGTCAGGGAGGGGTGCTGGCCGAGCAGCTCCGATGAGCAGCGCACCGGTGCGCTACGGACCGTGCCCCGGGGATCGAAGCCGACGATGTCGAAGCGGCGCAGCACGTCCGGCCCGAGCTGGCTGGCGGCCGTCAACGCCACGTCCACCCCGGACAGGCCGGGACCGCCGGGGTTGAAGACCAGGACACCGATGCGGGCAGCCGGATCGGTGGCGGGTCGCCGGGCCAGGGCCAGCGGAAAGGTCTCCCCGCCCGGACGGGCCCAGTCCACCGGCAGGCGCAGGGTGCCGCACCGCGTACCCGGATCGTCGGGCTGTTCCGGGCACGCCTGCCAGTCGATCCGACCGTTCCAACCGCCGGTCGTGTCCGCGGCGACGGGCCCGGCGCCGCCGGCCGTCGCCGTGGTGCCCGCGAGCGACGGAGGGGCGTTGAGCGAGACGGCGACGAGGACCGCGACGACGGCCGAGAGGCTACCGAGGAGCCGCCGGCGTCGACGGGCGACCCCGCGGGGATGCCGGAAGGTGGTTCTCTTCGTGGTCAACATTCGTCCAGCCTGCCGACGCCCGGTCCACGTCGGATCCATGCCGGTCCGCGGACGGTCGGTGCAGGGCATTCACCGGTACGCCTCAAGCCGCTCGGACAGCACCGTGGCCTGCGGATGACCGACCCGGTCGAGGATCGCCAACGCCTGCCGCCACAGGTCGACCGAGGTGTCGTGGTCGCCCACCGCCTGATGGGTGTCGCCGAGGCGGACGAGTGTGTCCGCCCTTCCGCACGGGTCCTGGACGTCGGAATAGAGCGCCAGAGCGCGCCGGTAGCAGTCCGCCGCGGTCGGATGCTTCCCGAGGCCGTGATAGGCGAATCCGAGACTGTCCCAGGTGTGGGCCGCGCCGAGCCGGTCCTCGGCCTCCTCGTAGAGCGCCAGCGCCTGCTCGCAGTAGGCGATGGCGCGGGCGTGCTCGTCCAGCCGTGCGTGGCTCCAGCCGAGAGCGTTGAGCGCCGCCGCCTCGCCGAGCCGATCGTCGGTGCTGCTGGCCAACGCCAGTGCCTCCCTGGCATGAGGCAGTGCCGCCCCGGCGTCGCCCTCGATGTCGGAGAGCCAGGCGAGGTGCAGGTGTGCGCTGGCCTGCCCCGGGCGGTCGCCGGCCTGCTCGTAGCGTGCCATCGCGCGCCGGAGGTGATGGTGGGCCGCACCGAACCGGCGGTGCTGGATGTGGGCCAGCGCAAGGTCCCGGTGGGCCAACGCCTCGGCCCGTGGATCACCGCGGCGCTGCGCGACAGTGACCGCGATGGCCTGTACGGCGGCCAGGTCGTGCCACTGTGAGAGCCGGCTGAGCAGGGGAGTGAGGGCCTGGGCGAGGTCCCCGGCGTGGGCGTCTGAACCGTGCGTGACCGCGTCGTCGACGGCGGCCAGCAGCACCCGCTGTTCGATGGTGAACCAGGCCAGCGCGGCCCGGTGGTCGGCGAACGCCGACGGTGACGCGTCGGTGGGCGGGTGCGGCGGATCGAGCGGCTGCCAACCGGGGTCGACCAGTCGCGCCGCGTCCCGGGCGACCCGCAGGTAGTGGTCGAGCACTCGCCTGCGGACGGCGCTACGGTCGGCCGGACGGTCGAGCGCGTACGTCAGCTCTTCCCCGTAGGCGCGGAGCAGATCGTGACAGCGGAAGCGGTTGGGGGACTGCTCGGCCAGCAGGTTCGCCCGGGTCAACTCGTCGAGCGCCGGCCGGATCAGGTGCGGCGGGGCCCCGGCGAGGCTGGCCGCCGCCGCCGCGCTGACGTCGGCGGCGGGGTGCAGGCTGATCTGCCGGAACAGTCGGGCCGCGTCCGCGCTGAGCAGTCGGTACGACCAGGAGAGCACGGTACGCACGTCGGTGGCGGCATCGTCGGTGGCCAGGGCGGCGAGCCCGCCCCGGCTCGCCGCGAGATCGTCGGCGATGGCCTGGAGCGGAAACGTGGGCCGGGCGGCGGCTCGCGCGGCCACGATGGACAGGGCCAGGGGCAATCGTGCGGTACGTCTGATCAGCTCGTCCACCGCTGCCGGCTCGGCGGCGGCCCGCTGCGTACCCAGTCGGCGGACGAGCAGGTGGCGGGCTTCGTCGTCGCTGGGCAGGTCCAGCGCGAGGGGATGGGCGCCATCGGTGGCGACCAGGCCGGGCAGGGTGTGGCGACTCGTCACGAGCACACCGCAGCGTGTCGACCCCGGCAGCAGCGGCCGCACCTGTTCCGCGTCGCGGGCGTTGTCGAGCAGCACGAGCAGCCGTCGGTCCGCGGTCAGGCTGCGGTACAGGGCGAACTGGGCCGCCGGCTCCGCGGGGATCTCCAGGGGTTTCACACCCAGGGCGGGCAGGAGCGAGCGTACGACGACGGCCGAGGGTGACGCCTCCTGCGTCGCGGTGCCGAATCCACCCAGGTCGACGTGGAGCTGCCCGTCGGGGAAGTGATGGAGGTTGTCGTGCGCCCAGCGCAGTGCCAGCCAGCTCTTTCCGACGCCGCCCGTACCGGTGATGACGACGGTGCTGCCCGAGCGGGAGTCGCCGAGCAGCAGCGTGGTGAGCCGGGCCAGCTCCGCGGCCCGGCCGGTGAACAACGTCGGTGGGGCCGGCAGCTGCCGGGGGACGATCCGCGGCGCGGTTCTTTCCGGTGGCCGCGGATCGGATGTCAGCAGCTCCCGCTCCGCCCGCAGGATGCGGGTGTGCAGGTGTTGGAGGTCGGGGCCGGGCTCGACTCCCACCTCCTCGGCGAGGAGGTGGCGGAGCTGCCGGTACGTCGCCAGCGCGTCGGCACGCCGGCCGGTCCGCGCAAGGGCCACCATCAGTTGCCCCCATGGGCGCTCGCGCAGCGGATCGTCGTTGACCTGGCTCCGCAGCGGTTCGATCAGCTCGTGATGCCGTCCGGCGCGCAGCTGGAGGTCTGCGACCTCTTCCGCCAGGCTCGACCGCTGCTCCTGGAGCCGCGCTCGGACGGAGAGCAACACCCCCCAGCCGGGGAGGCCTGCGAACGGCTCCCCACGCCAGAGTGCCAACGCGGCCTCGAACGACTCCTGGGCGGCTGACCAGTGACAGTGCCGCAGCGCGGAATACCCGCGCTGGGCCAGGTCGTCGAAGGCCACGCTGTCCACCGTCAGCCCGTCCAGGGCGAGGCGGTAGCCGGTGGGCCCGGCGAGGATGGCGGGGTCGGGGAAGCCGGGGGAGCGCAGCGCCCGGCGCAACGCCCAGACATAGGTCTTCACGTTGCCGGCTGCCGTCTTCGGTGGGCGCCCCTGCCACAGCTCGTCGACGAGTTGGTCGATGGACCACCCGGTGCCCGGCTGTGACATCAGCACGGCCAGGAGGCGCACCTGCATCGGCGTGCCGAGGGCCAGCCGTTCCCCGTAGGCCGACCGCACCTCGACCGGCCCGAGCAGTTGGTACCGCGCCGCCGGTGGCGCCCCAGCGGGGTCCATCGCCTCATCGTAGGGGGCCGAACCATTCCGTCTCATCGGCTGGACGGCCGCGGCCCGCGCCCGTGCCTTGGTGTGCTCCGTCACTCGGGTGGGCATGGTCAGGACGTTGGGGTGCCGCGAGGTGGCTGCTACAGTCGTGATTGTTGCGGCCGCAAATTTATCAGCGGCAACTACTTTGGGAAGGATGCCTCCGATGACCAAGCTCTCCGTCATCTACTACTCGTCCACCGGTACCCTCCACGCCATGGCCAAGCGCCTCGCCGAGGCCGGCGAGAAGGCGGGCGCCGAGGTGCGGCTGCGTCAGGTTCCGGAGCTCGCCCCGGCCGAGGCCATCGCCTCCAATGCCGCCTGGAGCCAGCACTTCGACGCCACGAAGAACGAGCCGAAGGCGACCGCCGACGACGTCGTCTGGGCGGACGCGGTGCTGTTCGGCACGCCCACCCGTTACGGCAACGTGGCCAGCCAGCTCAAGCAGTTCATCGACACCCTCGGCCCGCAGTGGGCGCAGGGCCTGCTCGCCGACAAGGTGTACGCCGGCTTCACCGCATCCATGACCGCGCACGGCGGCCAGGAGTCGACCCTTCTGGCGCTCTACAACACCGTCCACCACTTCGGCGGTCTGGTCGTAGCCCCGGGCTACACCGACCCGCTGAAGTTCGCCGACGGCAACCCGTACGGCGTCTCGCACGTCACCGGCGGAAGCAACGACGCCCCGCTGGGCGATGCCCAGTTCGCTGCCCTCGACCACATGGCCGAGCGGGTCGTCAAGATCGCCGGGAAGCTCAGCGCCTGAGCGCGCTGGCGCCGTAGCGCACACCCGCCTCGACGCGGGTGCCCAGCTGGCCGAGGGCCGGTCTCCCGATGGGAGGCCGGCCCTCGGCGTCCTCACACCGCGACCGCCGCGATGGCGGCAAGCGGCCGATGCTCGTCGGTGCCGGGCCGCCGGAGACGTTCCACCTCTCGGAAACCGGCCCGGCCGAGTCGTTCGGAGACCTCGTCGACCGGCCACCGGTAGGCGGTCAGGACCTTGTGGTCGAAGGCGCCGACGTCCTCGGCGTCGAAGACGCCCAGGACCAACCGCCCGGCCGGGACCAGGACCCGTCGGAACTCCTTGAGCATGCCGTCGAACTCCGGCGGCGGAAGATGGATCAACGAGTACCAGGCCAGGATGCCGTCGATGGAGTCCTCGGCGACGTCGAGGCGTTCCATCGAACCGAGGTGGAACTCGACGCCCGGGTGGGACGCCCGCGCATGCGCGATGAACTCGGGGACGAGGTCGATCCCCATCGCGTCGACGCCTAGCTCACGAAGGTAGCCGGTGAGGTGGCCAGGCCCGCACCCCAGATCGAGCACCCGGCCGGGCCGGCTGCCCAGGTGTCGTCCGATGAGGGCGAGGTCGTCGGCGTCCACATGCTGTTTCGTGCCGAACAGCTCGATGTAGAGCTCCGCGACGGACGCGTAAGCCTGCCGTACCGTGTCCGTTTCCATCGCGGCACTATACGGGTCACCAGACCTTGCGCAAGCGGCCTACCGTGATGGCCATGACACGTCGAGCCACACTGGCCGGCATTTCTGCGGGCCTTCTCCTGCTGGGTTGCTCGGTTGGCGCGCCGACGAAGAGCGAACCCAAACCTGAATCCGCCCCGGTGTCGGCCGCCAGCGCCGATGCCACCATGACAGCCGAAGCGATCGGCCTGCTGCGTGGCGGCACAGCGTTCGTCAATCAGACGAGTTATCGCAGCGACGTCGACATCGCCAGCCAGATCACGTCGCTGTCGCACACCGACAACGTCCACAAGCGCCTGACCGCCAAGGTCACCGCGCCGGGTGGCGTCATCGAGATCCGGATGATCGACGACGAGGTCTACATGAAGACCAGTCTGTTCCGCGGTGTCGGCGACGGATGGACGGTCCTCGACCCGGCCCGGGTGCCGTCGGACTTCGCCCTGAGCTTCGCACCGGGCAAGAACGACTCCGGCGGCTCCGGCCGCCTCATCGACGCGATCGTCACCGCACGAGTGGACGGTCCGGAGATCTCCGGGACGATCGACGCGACCCGGATTGCCGCCGGTAACGGGATCAGCTTCCGCCCCGGCCCCGGTGGCGTCTTTCCGGACAGCGCGCGCAGGCACGCGTTCCGGGCATCGCTGGACACCGAGGGTCGGCTGGTCAGCTTCCTGATGCCGGAGGCCAGCGGGCTGCCGAACGCGTCCCTGCGCTACAGCGATTTCGGTACGACCGTCACTGTCGCTCGCCCGCCCGGAGCGATCGCCGCCCCCGATGCCCTCTATCCCCAGCTCGGCCTGGGCGGAGGGGAGTAGCGGCGAGCGGCGTTTGCCCTCTGCGGCTAATGCGGTTAGCCTTTAGCTAATCACGTTAGCTTCAGTGGAGGGCGTCATGACCGAATACCTGGACATTTCCGGCAACACCATCGCCTACGACGTCACCGGGCAGGGCCCACTGGTCGTCCTGGCACACGGCATGGGCGACAGTCGGCACTCGTACCGCTTCGTCGCTCCGGCCCTGGCCGCGGCCGGATACCGGGTCGCCAACGTCGACATCCGTGGCTGCGGCGACTCCAGCCTCGGCTGGGGCGGCTACAGCCGCACCGACATCGCGGGTGATCTCGTCGCCGTCGTGCGCCACCTGGGCGGACCGGCCGTGCTGATCGGCCAGTCGATCAGCGGCGGTGCCGCGACCATCGCGGCCGCCACCGCGCCCGACCTGATCACCGGCGTCATCGAGCTGGCGCCGTTCACCCGCGCGCAGTCCTTCGACCTCGGCGGGTTGGTGCGGGTGAAGCGCTTCCGGGCCGGCTACCTCCAACTGGCGCAGGTACTCATCCGGGGCAGCCTGGCGAACTGGAAGAAGTACCTGGACGTGGCGATCCCCACCAAGCCCGCCGACTGGCACATTGAGCTGGCGCGCATCGAGGCCAAGCTGAGTGAGCCCGGCCGGATGAAGGTCCTCCAGTCCATGGCCAGGACCACCCCGGCCGACGCCGGTCGGCAACTGTCCAACGTCACCTGCCCGGTCCTGGTGATCCAGGGCAGCGCCGATCCCGACTGGGCCGACCCGCGGGCCGAGGGCGAGCGCATCCTCGCCGACCTGCCGCGTGGGCTCGGCGAGCTGGCTGTCATCGAGGGCGCCGGCCACTACCCGCACGCCCAGACGCCCGACGAGGTCCTCGCCCTGGCCCTGCCCTTCCTCGCCCGGACGCTCACCAATGCCTAAGGCCCGGCTCACCCCCGCATCGGTCACCGAAGCCGCGGCCGCGCTGGTCGACGAGGTCGGCTTCGACAACCTCAGCATGGGTCTGCTCGCCGAACGGCTCGGGGTCAAGACCCCCTCGCTCTACAAGCACGTCACCAGCCAGGCCGAGCTGGCGCACCGGATCGCCGTCCTGGCGATGACCGAGGCCGGCGATGTCATCCGCGACGCCATTCAGGGCCGGTCCGGCAGCGATGCCCTCGCCGCGGGCGCCCAGGCGATGCGGACGTACGTGCGGGAACACCCCGGCCGGTACGCGGCCGCCAACGCCACCCGCCCGACCGGCCCCGACGACCCGTTCATCCCGGCCAGCGAGCGGGTGCTCGCCTCGTGGGCGGCCATGCTGAGCGGGTACGACCTGGATCCCGGCCAGGAGATCCACGCCATGCGGACGCTGCGCAGCGTCCTGCACGGCTTCGCCACCCTGGAGGCGGCCGGTGGGTTCCAGATCGACGCGTCCGTCGACGAGAGCTTCACCTGGCTGATCAACTTCATCGATCAGGGCCTTCGCGCCGGCGTCGCCAGCGGCAGCGACGTCGCCCGCTGACACCGGGTCGCCTCGACCCGTACCGGCCGCCTCGCCGTGTGGTGCCCACCCCTGGCCGGGAGTGGTTGGGCCCGGCAGGGCTCGCAATACTTCGATTTCGTGCGACGATTTCTGGCGTGGCAGAGACTGCGGTGACGTTGACCGAGATCCGCGCTGGAATCGACGCACTGGATCGGGACCTGGTCGGCCTGCTCGCCCGGCGGGAGGCGCTGGTCCGGCAGGCGGCCCCGCTCAAGAGCGACGGCCAGGCGGTCCGCGCGCCGGACCGGGTGGCGCAGGTGGTGGCCCGGGTCCGCACCTTGGCCAGCGAGGCCGGCGCCGACCCGGATCTGATCGAGCGGATCTACCGGGGCATGATCCAGGCCTTCATCGACATGGAGACCGACGAGCATCACCGCATTACCGGCAGGTCGGCGCCGAGAACGCGGTGATCGCCCGGGACGTGCGCGCTCAGGTGGCGGAGCGGCTCTCCCCGTCCGGGCTCGCCAAGGCGGGCGGCGCGTAGCCGAGCTCGTACGAGATCTTGTTGGCGGTCTCCAGGAGCAGCGGAAGGTTGCTCTTGAGCTGGTCGAGGCTTGCGATGACCTCGATCGCCGTGATCGAGGCGGCGGCGATGACCTGCCCCCGCGAATCCCTGATCGGCGCGGCCACGCACATCACGTACGCGTCGTGCTCGCCGTTGTCCACGGCCCAGCCGCAGTCGTGGATGCGGGCAAGTTCGGCTTCCAGGGCGTCGTGGTCGGTGAAGGTGGTGTCGGTGAATTTCTCGAAGACGACGTGGGAGAGAAGACGGTCGCGTTCCTGCCGGGGAAGGTACGCCAGGATCGTCTTGCCCACAGCGCTCGCGTAGATGGACACCGCGCGTCCGACCCGCGAGGGCAGCTTGACGGCGTCGAACGCCGGGCTGTCCACCTTGTCGATATAGATGATCTCGTCGCCGGTCAGTTGCGCCAGGTGTACGGTGTGGCCGGTCGCGCGTTGCAGCGCACGCAGGTGTGCGGCCGCGGGCTGGCGGAGGTCCATCGAGCCGAGCGCGAGCTCGGACAGCTCGATCAGGCCGCTGCCGAGCACGTAGGTGCCCGCGCCGGTGCGGCGGACGAAGCGCGCGGACTCCAGTGTCTGCAGGATGCGCAGGGCTGTGGACTTGTGGACGCCGAGCACGTCCGCAGCCTCCGTGAGGGACAGCGGGTGCTCCGCGGATCGACGGATGAGGTCGATCGCGCGGCGGATTGATTGCGCCAAGGCCGTGTCTCCCCTCGCGCGACGGGCAGCGCCGCCGCTGTCATTGCACATTATGCAATATAGATGACGCGATGCGCAATCGCCACTTGACACCGTTGCACATGGCGCTACGATCGTTGCAATTTAATCGGTTCGATGCCAACACGTAACAGTGGAGTAACGATGGGTAATAAGCGCGCTCATTTCGGCATCGCCAGGGCGACATGTGCCCTCGGCCTGGTCGCCACCCTCCTGACCGGTTGCGGCTCGGACGGCGATTCCGGCGACGGCGTCACCAAACTGACCTTCGCCGCCTCGACCTTCGGCGACCCGGGTCGCGGGCCGCTGTTGACGAAGTGGCTCGACGAGTTCAACCAGAGCCAGACCAAGGTCCAGGTGTCCGCCGCCGCGGTGCCGTACCCGACCTTCGGCCAGACCGTGCTCACGCAGATGGGCAGCGGCAAGGGCCCCGACCTGGTCCGCTTCGACATGCCCGAGTTCGAGGCGGCCTCGGACGCCGGCCTCATCGCGCCGCTGGACAAGGTGATCGACGCCGGCAAGTACGACCTGCTCAAGCAGCCGGACCAGTTCATGGTCCACGACGGTGTCCGGCACGGCGTCATCTTCGAGGCGTCGAACTACGCGATGTTCTACAACGCGGACCTGATCCCGACGCCGCCGACCACCTACGAGCAGTTCACCTCCACCGCGAAGTCGCTGACCAAGGGTGACGTCTTCGGCCTGGCGTTCCGTCAGACGGAGGCCGAGGAGGCCGGTGTCTGGCAGGACATCTTCAACTACGTCTACGGCTTCGGCGGGGCGTGGTCCGACGGCAAGAACCTGACGATCAACTCGCCGGAGAACCTCAAGGGCCTGCAGGCGTTCAAGGACCTGTACGACGCGAACGTGATCCCGCGCGGAGCGGACGCGGCCACCTTCCGGCGGATGTTCGCCGAGGGCAAGGTCGGGATGGAGCTCAACAACGGCGGCTACGTGACCGCCACCCGCGGCCAGAACGCCAAGCTGAACTTCAACGTCGCGCCCATCCCGTTCCCGGTCCGCAAGCAGGGCGCGATCCTCGCACCGATCGTGATCAACGAGGCGAGCGAGGGCAAGGACGAGGCCGGCACCTTCATCAAGTGGGCGCTGGAGCCGCAGAACCAGGTCAAGCTGCAGGAGATCCTCGGCGCGAGCAGCGTGGCCACCACCACGCAGCGCAGCGCGGAGGCGCTCAAGGCGACCCCGTTCCTCCCCGTCTTCGACGGACTCACCGAGACCAGCCTGCCGCAGATCGTGCTGGGGTTCGAGGCCAAGACGCCGGACATCCGCAAGGTGGTCGTGCAGAACGTGGTCGCGGCACTTCAGGGCAAGGCCGACCTCAAGTCGGCACTGGATCGTGCCCAGCAGCAGGCGAGCGAACTGGTCCGCTGACCGCTCGACACGGCGACGCTGCCGGCGCAACGATCCGTGCGCCGGCAGCGTCCTTCCCCCAGAAGGATCGAACCCGATGACTGTGGTCGAGCAGACCGGAGCACCGAAGACAACAACCCCAGGCCGGCCCCGGCGTCGGCCCAGCCCGCTGGGTAGCAAGTGGACGCCGTACCTCTTCCTGGCACCCGCCGCCCTGTTCATCCTCGTCTTCCAGGCGGTACCCCTCGTCCAGGAGGTGTACCTCAGCTTCACCAGGACGAGGCTGCTCAACCCCACCCGCAGCGAGTGGGTCGGGCTCGACAACTTCAACCGGATCTTCGGCGACCCCGAGTTCCACCGCACCCTGCTGATCACCTTCGTCTACGTGATCACCTGTGTGATCGTCGCGATCGGCGCCGGACTCGCCGTCGCGCTCCTGCTCAACAAGAAATTCCGCGGCCGGGGCATGGCGCGGGCGCTGGTGACCGTCCCCTGGGCCGCTCCGGGCATCGCGGTCGCGCTCATCGCCACCTGGATGCTCAACGCGCAGTACGGCATCGTGAACCGTGTCCTCGACGCGGTCGGGCTCGGCGTCCCGGGTGGCGCCATCCTGGACAGCTCGCGCTACGCGCTCCCGGCGGTGCTCGCCACCACCATCTGGCAGCTGTTCCCGTTCACCTCCGTGGTGCTGCTCTCCGCCCTGCAGTCCGTTCCGCAGGACCTCAACGAGGCCGCGACAGTGGACGGCGCCGGACGATGGGCCACCTTCCGCGCTGTCACCTGGCAGGTCATCAAGCCGACCGTGGGCCTGCTGGCCCTGCTGATGACGATCTGGTCGCTGCGGCGGTTCGAGCTGATCTGGCTGATGACCAAGGGCGGACCGGTCGGTGCCACCGAGACGCTCGTCATCGACCTCTACTCGCAGGCGTTCGACTCGAAGGAACTCGGATCGGCGGCGGCCATCGGAATGGTCGGCGTCGTCATCTCGCTCATCGTCATCATCGGCAGCCGCCTGGTCGCCCGTGCCGTGGAGAAGGGGGACGTCCGATGAGGCGCTTCCGATTCGGTGTCACCGCACGGATCGTCGCCGTGCTCGTCGTGCTGGGCGTCGCGGTGTTCCCGCTGTACTGGATGTTCGTCACGGCACTGTCCAGCAACAGCGACCTCTTCGCCGATCAGCCCCGGCTCACACCCGACCTCGGCCAGTTCGGGGTCTTCGTGGACGCGCTCGCCGAGGGCAAGGCGGCCGGGTGGCTGCTGAACAGCCTGATCATCGCCGTCGGCACGATGGTGCTCTCCGTCGGCCTGGGCATCCCGCTCGGTTACGCGCTGTCCCGGTTCTCGTTCTGGGGCAAGGCCGTGCTGACCGTCGTGCTGCTGTTCACGCAGATGCTTCCCGAGGCGCTCATGGTCGTCCCGCTGTTCGCGCTGTTCCGCCGCTTCGAACTGCTCGACTCGCTGACCGGCCTCGTCCTGGTGAACTCCGCCTTCGTCCTACCGATCGTCGCGCTGATCCTCAAGGGCGCCATCGACGGCATCCCGAAGGAGTTGGAGGAGGCCGCGCGCGCCGACGGCGCCCGGCCCTTCACCACACTGACCCGCATCAACGTGCCGCTCATCGCGCCGTCGATCGCGGCCACCGCTGTCATCGCCTTCTTCCACGCCTGGAACGAGTACGTGTTCGCGGTGACGTTCATCTTCAACCCCGACCTTCAGCCCGCCTCCGTCGGCATCGCGAACTTCATCGGCGAACTGGGTACACCGATCCAGACGGTGATGGCTGTCGCCTTCCTGTTCACGCTGCCCGCCGTCGCCTTCTACCTGTTGGTGCAGAAGTACGTGGTGTCCGGCATGACCGCCGGTGCGGTGAAGGGTTGAGCCGAAAGATGAAGATCGTCTCTGTCGACACACTGGTCGTCGACTTCTACCGTACGAACCTCGTCATCGTGCGGGTCCACACCGACGAGGGGATCATCGGGCTCGGTGAGGCCACCCTGGAGGGCAAGGAACGTGCCGTCCAGGGCGCCATCGCCGAGCTGGCCGAGGCGGTGGTGGGCCTGGATCCCACCAGCATCTCCAAGATCCTCTACGAGACCGCGCGGGACTGGTACTGGCGCGGCGGGCCGGTGATCATGACGGCGTTGAGCTCGCTGGAGATGGCCCTCTGGGACATCTCGGCGCGCGAGCTCGGCGTACCGGTCTCCCGGCTTCTCGGTGGCGCGACCCGAGACCGGGTCCGCGCGTACGCCAATGGTTGGTTCTCGGGTGCCGTCACGCCGGAGGACTACGCGGCCGCCGCGCGCCGGACTGTGGAGTCGGGCTTCCGGGGCCTCAAGTGGGACCCGTTCGAGAACTACGACCTGACCATCACCACCGCCCAGTTGGACCGGGTGCTGGCCCAGATCGACGCCGTCCGCCAGGCGGTGGGCCGCGAGGTGGAGCTGTTCGTCGAGGGGCACGGCCGCTTCGACGTCCGCCACGCCATCAAGGTCGCCAAAGAGATCGCCCAGTTCGACCCGGTGTGGTTCGAGGAGCCCTGCCCACCGGACAACCTCGATGCGCTCGTCGACATCCGTCGCGCGTCGCCGGTGCCGATCGCCGCGGGGGAGCGGTGGTACGGACGGCAGGGCTTCGCGCCGGCGCTGGCCCGCCAGGCGGTCGACTTCGTCCAGCCCGACGTGACGCACGCCGGTGGGATCGCCGAGCTGGCCTTCATCTCCACGCTCGCCGCGACCAGCTACGTGGGCTTCGCGCCGCACAACCCGAGTGGTCCACTCAGCACCGCCGCGACGCTGCAACTCGGGGCGACGTTGCCCAACTTCCGGTACCTGGAGATCATGGCGACCGACGTGCCCTGGCGTCCCGAGATCACCAACGAGCGGCTGGTGCTGACCGACGACGGCGACATCCTCATCCCGACCGGGATCGGCCTGGGCATCGAGGTGGATCTCACCGCGATCGAGCAGCATCCGTTCACACCGCACCCGCTGCGGATGTTCCAGGACGCCGTCTTCGACATCCGTCCCCGCGACGAGCGGTCCTTCTTCAACCTGGAGAGCGACTCATGACGCTGCCACGGCCCCGGGGGTCGGCCGCGGCCGCGGACTGGGTCGGTACCGCCGCCGAAGCGTTGCCCGACGATGCCGACAGCGTCCTCATCGGCCGGATCTGGGACCCGTCCGGCGACGGCCCCTCACCGGTGACCGTCCGCGACGGCGAGGTCATCGACATCAGCCACCGGTTCCCGACCGTCCGCGACATCTGCGAGCTGCCCGATCCCGCCGCGACGGTGGCCGGGCTCGACGGGCCGAGGGTGGGCGGCTTCGGGGAGATACTGGCCAACACGGGGGCCGCGACCCGGGACCGTGACCGGCCCTGGTTGCTCGCCCCGGTCGACCTCCAGGCGCTCAAGGCCGCGGGCGTGACCTTCCCGATCTCCATGATCGAGCGGGTGATCGAGGAACGGGCGCGGGGAGACCTTGCGCTGGCAGCGGACATCCGGCACCGCATGCTCGCCGACGTCGGTGTCGACCTGCACAGCCTGGAGCCGGGCTCGCCGGAGGCGGATCGGCTCAAGAGTCTGCTGGTCGCCGAGGGCATGTGGAGCCAGTACCTGGAGGTGGGCATCGGCCCGGACGCCGAGATCTTCACCAAGGGACAGATCCTCTCCGCCGTCGGCACCGCCGTTCCGGTCGGCGTGCTCGCCGCGTCGACCTGGAACAACCCGGAACCCGAGGTCACGCTCATCGTCCAGTCCAGTGGCCGGATCGTCGGCGCCACCCTCGGCAACGACGTGAACCTGCGCGACATCGAGGGCCGCTCGGCGCTCCTGCTTCCCCTGGCGAAGGACAACAACGCCTCCTGCGCCCTCGGCCCCCTGATCCGGCTCTTCGACGACCGGTTCGACATGGATCGGGTACGCGAACTCGAGGTGCGCCTGGAGGTTCGCGGCGAGGACGGTTTCCACCTGGAGGCGGTCTCGGAGATGACCCAGATGTCGCGTGATCCCGAGGAGCTGGTCCGGCAGCTGATCGGGCCGCACCACCACTATCCCGACGGCGCCGCCCTGATGCTCGGCACCATGTTCGCGCCCATCCAGGACCGGGACCGCCCCGGTGAGGGCTTCACCCACAAGGTCGACGACGTGGTACGGATCAGCTGCCCGGCGCTCGGCACCCTGGTCAACCGGGTGCGGCACGCGGAGGAGTGCGAGCCCTGGCACTTCGGCGTCCGCGATCTCATGGGCAATCTGGTAAGGAGAGGACTGCTGTGAACGTGGTCATCACTGTCGATCCGCGCGACGGTCAGCGTCGCGCGACGGAGCTCACCGAGACCGACGAGTCCCGGCTGGAGGTGATCGCCGGTCAGACGTCCCCCGCGGCGCAGTGGCTGGCCGCGCGGGGGAGGCTCGGCCGCGCGGAGTTGCTGGACGCGATCGCCGCGTCGCTGGAGTCCCGTCGGGTGGATCTGGTCGCCGCCGCCGAGGCGGAGACCGGGCTGAGCCACGCGCGACTCGACCAGGAACTCACCCGGGCGGCGCTGCAGTTCCGGATGTTCGGCGAGGTGCTGCGCGACGGAGCGTACGTCGAGGCGACCATCGACCACGCCGCCGACACACCGCTCGGACGTGGCCCGGACCTGCGGCGGATGCTCGTACCCCTCGGGCCGGTCGCCGTCTTCGGGGCGAGCAACTTCCCGTTCGCCTTCTCGGTCGCTGGCGGTGACACGGCCGCCGCGCTCGCCGCCGGGTGCCCGACGATCCTGAAGGCCCACCCGTCGCACCCGCTGACCTCACACGCCTCCGCCGCCGCGATCGAGTCGGCCGTCCGCGACCTCGGCGGGCCCGAGGGTGTCGTCGCGACCGTGTACGGGGAGCAGGCCGGTCGCGCGCTGGTGCGTCATCCGGCGATCCGCGCGGCCGCCCTGACCGGCTCGGTCAACGCCGCCCGCGCCATCCAGGCGGCCATCGACGAACGACCCGACCCCATTCCCCTGTACGCCGAACTGAGCAGCGTGAACCCGATCGTCGTCCTGCCCGACGCGGCCGCCGCCCGAGCAGACCAGATCGCCGAGGGGTTGTTCGGCTCCTTCACGAACTCGGGCGGTCAGTTGTGCACCAAGCCCGGCCTGGCGTTCGTTCCGTCAGATCCGGGTGGTGACGGCCTGGTCGACGCGCTGCGGGCGAGAGTCGACGCGTCGGGCGGAACGGTCCTGCTCAACGAGCGCATCCGGGACGCGTACGAGAACCAGTCCACCGAGTTCGAGCGGGCCGGCGCCCGGGTGTCGGCGCGGCCGAAGGTCGAACCCGGCGCGGGCTTCACAGTGGCACCGACCCTCCTGGAGGTCGGCCTCGCCGGCCTGACCGCCGAGATCGCCGAGGAGTGCTTCGGCCCGCTCCTGATCGTGGTCCGCTACGACGACGCCGCCGACCTCGACGCCGCGCTGGCCACCGTCCCGCCGTCGCTGACCGGCTCGCTTCATCGCGGACCGGGCGACGACGCCGACGTCGTACGCCGACTGGTCGACGTGCTCGCCGCCCGCGCGGGTCGCATCGTCTTCGACGGCTATCCCACCGGTGTCCGGGTGTCGTGGGCCCAGCACCACGGTGGACCGTGGCCGTCGACAAACGCCGTGCACACGTCGGTGGGCGCCACGTCGATCCGACGGTTCCTCCGCCCGCTGGCGTGGCAGGACGCCCCGGTCTGGGTCCTCCCCGAAGAGTTGCGCGACGAGTACACCGCCATCTCCCGGCGAGTCGACGGGAGGTTGCAGCCAGCGGTCGAATAACCGCGTCTGCCGGTCTCTTCCGGGCGCGTTTCCGGGCCACCTGCGACTGGCGCGCGAATTCCTTGACGAAACTGACCCGACAGAGAATTCGCGCGCCAGTTGTCCTGGTGCCGCTGAAGCGCGCCTGAATTGTTTGGACGCGATTCTCCGCTCTGATTTCCGTCTTGACCGTCAATGCAATTCATGGTTCCGTTTTCGACAGGGAACGATGTTAGCGCTCGCATGGCTGCATCGCTCGTTACTGGTATCCCTTCACCTCACCATCGAATGGTCGGTCGGCCGCTCGGTGCGGTCTGACCACACGCCGAAGAGGGAGCAGGAACATGCCCGTCGCACCTCCCCGTCCCCCGATGCCGGCACCGACACGCCGGCTGATGCTCGCGCTGCTCGCCGCCGTCACCGTGACGGCCGGAACGCTCGCCGCCCCGGCGGCCTCGGCGGCACCGCCGGCGCCGCTGGGCCCGACCGTCACCCGCACCGACAAGCCCCCGACCGGGTACACCGTCACCTTCCGGTACCGGGCGCCCGAGGACGTCCAGCAGGTCCACGTCTACGGCGACTGGTTCTACTCCCGACCCGAGAACATCGCCTGCCAGGACTGCGGTGACGCGCGGCCGCCCGCCGAGTGGCAACCCGGCGACGTCGCGGCCACCCCGTGGCACATCCAGGCCATGCGGAAGGGCCCCGACGGGGTCTGGACCTTCACCACCCCGCTGCCGGCGGGCACCTTCCGCTACGCGTTCACGCACGACTGCGCCAACGAACTCGCGACCGGCTGTGCCCTGCACGACGACCCGGCCAACCGGTGGCAGATCCAGCCGCAGTACCCGGGAGCGCCTGGCGCGGTACGCAGCACGATCTACGTCCCGGCCAGTAGGAAGTTCCCGACGTACGACACCGGTTACCAGGCGCCGGTCGCCAAGGTCGGCCGGCTGGAGTCGCGGCGATACACCTCGCCGCTGTCGACCAACCCGGCGGGAGTCCACGACATCGTCGTCTACCTGCCGCACGGCTACGACCCCAACCGGGCCACGCCGTACCCGACCCTCTACCTGAGCCACGGCAGCGGCGACCACTCGACCGCCTGGACGATGCAGGGCGTGGCCCACCTCATCCTGGAGAACGCCATCAAGGACCGGGCGGCCCAGCCCATGGTGATCGTGTCCACCGACTTCAACGGCCTCCCCGGTGGCAACGAGGGCTACGTCAACGAACTGCGGAACAACATCTTCCCGTTCGTCGAGCAGAACTACCGCGTCTCGACCCGGGCGCAGGACCGCGCGTTCGCCGGCTTCTCCGCAGGTGGCAGTCGGGCGTACACGATCATGTACAACCACACCGACCTGTTCGGCTACCACGCGGCCTGGAGCGCGGGCGGCCCGGCAGCCACCCAGGCCCAGGTCGACAGCATGAAGTCGGTGGCCGGCGGCATCATGATCGGCACCGGGCTGCAGGACCGGCTGGGCAACATCGCCGAGAACTCGCAGCGCAACGCCGCCGCCCTGCGGGCCGCCGGCGTCGAACTGGACGAGTACAACGTGCCGGGCGTGCACACCTGGCACGTGTGGCGTCCGCTGCTGAACCACTACCTGCGCACCCTGACGTTCCGGGCCACCACCACCGATCTCGACGTCACCACGTCACCGGCGGGCCTGTCGCACCACACGAAGGTCAGCGCCACCGCGACGGTCGGCACGGTCAGCACCAGCACGTCGGTACCCTCCGGCACCGTCGACTTCTACGCGGGTGACACGCACCTCGGGTCGGCCCCGGTGCACCACGGTGTCGCCCGGCTGAAGAAGACCGTCCACGGTGAGCTGAACGCGCCGGTCGTCGCCCGCTATCGGGGCGACAAGCTGTTCAACGACTCCCGGAGCGATCCGGTCGACGCCCGGTAGTCCCAGGCTGGACCCCGTACTCCCTGTGGTGGGGAAGCCCCGGCCGCGCGCACCTGGTGAAGCCAGGGTGTGCGCGGCCGGGGCACGTCCGGGACCGTTCGTCAGCCGATCACGGGGTCGTGTCGGTGGCGCGCAGGCGCAGCATGGTCCAGGACGCCGGCGGAAGAGTGAGCTGGACGCTGGCGTCGGCGCCGCGTGCCGTGCCATTGGGGCGTGGCGCGGCGTGGTCCGGACCGTCGGCCGTGTTCTTGGCGTGCAGGTCGGTGCCGCCGACGGTGACGCACTCGATGATGTCGCCGACCTGGGCGCCAGCGACGTCGATGGTCACCTCGGCCGGGGTTTCGAGGGCGCGGTTGACGAGGAAGACGGTCATCTCCCCGGCGTTGTCGTCCCAGGTGGAGACCGCGTCGACCGCGTCGATCTCACCGTAGCGGTCGGTGGTCGTCGTGCTGCCCTCGCGCAGCACGTCCAACACGGTGCCCTGAGCGTGCCGGGCGGTGCGGGCGAAGGGGTGGAAGATGGTCTGCCGCCAGGCCGAACCGCCCACCTCGGTCATGATCGGTGCGATGACGTTGACCAGTTGGGCCTGGCAGGCCGCGCTCACCCGGTCGCTGTGCCGCAGC
The DNA here is from genome assembly GCF_900091575.1 of Micromonospora saelicesensis. GTDB lineage: Bacteria > Actinomycetota > Actinomycetes > Mycobacteriales > Micromonosporaceae > Micromonospora > Micromonospora saelicesensis. The sequence continues at coordinate 1,005,750 of NZ_FMCR01000002.1, read as the reverse complement.
AGGCTGATGAGCAGGCTGCCGACGACGACCGCGTCGGCCACGCTGTAGTGGTCCTCCAGCAGCGGCGGCGCGACCGGCCAGTCCTCGCCGCTCGGCGGCGTGGACGGGGCGGCGGACTGGTACCAGACGTTCCACTCGTCGAACGCGATCATGATCTTCTTGGTCGACCGACGGATCGCTCCGACCGAGTCGGCGATGGCGGTGACGGCGTCGATGTACCTGTCCATGTCCTCGGCCGAGGCGAGGAAGCTGGCCAGGTCGTCGTCGACCGGCTGGTAGTACGCGTGCAGCGAGATCAGGTCCACGTCGTCGTACGCCTCGGTCAGCACGTCGCGCTCCCAGCTGCCGAAGGTCGGCATACCGAGGTGGGAGGAGCCGCAGGCGACGAGCTCGAGATCGGGATCGAAGCGGCGCATGGCCTTCGCTGTCTGCGCCGCGAGTCGCCCGTACTCGGTCGCGCTGCGCTGACCCACCTGCCACGGGCCGTCCATCTCGTTGCCCAGGCACCACAGCTTGATCCCGTACGGATCGACAGCGCCGTTGTCGCGGCGCTGGTCGGCGAGGTGGCTTCCACCGCGGTGATTGGCGTACTCGAGCAGGTCGACAGCCTCGGCGGTGCCACGGGTGCCGAGGTTGACCGCCATGATCGGATCCACACCGGCCTTGCCGACCCACCGCATGAACTCGTCGAGCCCGAACTCGTTGGTTTCCAGGCTGTGCCAGGCGAGGTCGAGCCTCGCCGGTCGTTTGTCGACCGGGCCGACGCCGTCCTCCCAGCGGTAGGAGGAGACGAAGTTGCCGCCGGGATAGCGGACCGTGGTGACGCCCAGCTCGCGCACCAGCTCAAGGACGTCGCCCCGGAAGCCGTCGGCGTCGGCCGTCGGGTGCCCCGGCTCGTAGATTCCGTTGTAGACGCAGCGACCCAGGTGCTCCACGAACGAGCCGAAGAGCCGACGCGGCACCGGCGCGACGCGTCGGCGGGGGTCCACTGTCAGACGGGCCGTGTGCACGCCGTTCTCGGGCGCGCTGTCGAGGTGGGTGTTCAGGGCTGGCTCCCTTCGTGCAGGTCCGACGCCGGCGGCACTGCCCGGGCGCCGGGACCGAGGGGTGGTGGAGGCACTGTGAGCTCTGGACAACGTGATCGTCTTCGATTACGTTCTCGATCTATGTAAACGTTACCGATTACGTTTACGTAAGGGAACATGGCGCCTGGATCAATGTCCCGCTGGCACGGCCCCGGCCATGCCGCCCCAGCTGACCGGGTGTCCGGCTCCCGCCCGCCTCGCCGCCACCGCTTCCCGGCCGTCGTCCGCAGCTCACGTCGCCAGGTGCCGGCGGTGTGGTGACCGACGAGGCCGAAAGACCAGCTTGTCGCGGTGAATGGGGTGACCGGGTGACCACTGTTGAGCCGGAGATCGAGGCGACCTACACGGATGCGGCAGCGCCCGTCGACGAACGGGTGTCGGATCTGCTGGCCCGGATGACCCGCGAGGAGAAGCTCGCGCAACTGGGCAGCACGTGGGCGTTCACACTGCTGGAGGGCGGACGGTTCGCGGCCGAGCGGGCCCGGCCGATCCTGCGACACGGCCTGGGGCACGTGACCCGCGTCGCGGGCGCGACCAGCCTGAAGGCAGCGCAGGTGGCGCGGGCCGCCAACGCGATCCAGCGTTTCCTGGTCAGCGAGACCCGGCTGGGGATCCCGGCGATCGTGCACGAGGAGGTCTGCTCGGGGGTCATGGCCCGCGAGGCGACCATCTTCCCGCAGGCGATCGGCGTCGCGAGCACCTGGGCGCCGGAGCTGAACCGGCAGCTGGCGGACGCCGTTCGCGCACAGATGCGCGCCATGGGAAGCCACCAGGGGCTCTCGCCGGTGCTGGACGTGGTGCGTGACCCACGGTGGGGCCGGACCGAGGAGACCTACGGCGAGGACCCGTACCTGGTGTCCCGGATGGGGGTGGCGTTCGTCCGGGGCCTTCAGGGCGCCGACCTGACCGACGGCGTCCTCGCCACCGCCAAGCACTTCGTCGGCTACGGGGCGTCCGAGGGTGGGCTGAACTGGGCGCCGGCCCACCTGCCGCCGCGTCTGCTACGCGAGGTGTACCTGTATCCGTTCGAGGCCGCGGTCCGCGACGGCGGTCTCCAGTCGGTGATGGCCGGTTACCACGAGCTCGACGGCGTCCCGTGCCATGCCAACCGTGAACTCCTCGCCGACGTCCTGCGTGGGCAGTGGGGCTTCACGGGCAGCGTGGTCTCGGACTACTTCGCCGTCAACGACCTCCACTCGTACCACCACTTCGCGCAGGACAAGCAGCAGGCCGCGACGGTGGGCCTCGGCGCGGGAGTGGACGTCGAGCTTCCGGCGACGGACGCGTACGCGGACGCCCTCACCCGCGCCCTGGACGCCGGCGAGGTCAGCGAGGCCCGGCTCGACGAGGCGGTCGCACGGGTCCTTCGGCACAAGGTCGAACTCGGGCTCTTCGAGAACCCGTACGTCGACGAGGACGCGGCCGCGACGTCGGCGAACGCCGAGCGGCACCGGAACGTGGCGCTGGAGATCGCCCGCCGCAGCCTCGTCCTGCTCAAGAACGACGGCGTGCTGCCGCTGCTCGCGGGAACCGGAACTGTCGCTCTCATCGGTCCGAACGCCGACGACGCCCGGCACCTGCTCGGTGACTACTCGTTCGCGGCCCACATCGAGGCGTTGATCGCGGCGCGCAAGCGGCGCGGCCTGCTCGGCGAAATGATGACGATCCCGGACGATCTGGAGATCGACGAGAGTACCGACGGTGTGCCGACTGTGCGGGACGAACTCGCGGCGAGGCTGGGCGACCGGCTGCGCTTTGCCCTGGGCTGCGACGTGCTCGACCCGTCGACCGAGGGGTTCGCCGAGGCGGTCGCGGCCGCCGCGGCGGCCGACGTCGCGGTGCTGGTCCTGGGGGACCGCTCGGGGCTGACGCCCGGGGCCACCACTGGTGAGTCGCGGGACCGGTCCAGTCTGGACCTGCCGGGCGTGCAGGAAGAGCTGGTCCGTGCCGTCGTCGCCACCGGCACACCCGTCGTGGCGGTGCTCGTCGCCGGCCGACCGGTGGGCAGCGACTTCCTGCACGAGGAGTGCGCTGCGGTGCTGATGGCCTGGTTGCCGGGGGAGACCGGGGCGCAGGCGATCGCCGAGGTGCTCCTCGGTGAGGTCAACCCGAGCGGAAAGCTGCCGATCTCGTACCCCCGCGGCGTGGGCCAGATCCCCGTCTTCTACGGCCACAAGGTGTCCGGCGGGCGGTCGCACTGGCACGGCGACTACGTGGATTCGCCGGTCGCGCCGCGATACGTCTTCGGCCACGGCCTCGGGTACACCTCGTTCGTGGTCGAGGACGCCACTGTGGGAAGCGCCGAGGTCCGCGCCGGGGACAGCGTCGGTGTCGAGGTCACGGTCACCAACACCGGACACCGAGCGGGGGAGCAGGTCGTGCAGCTCTACGTCCGCGACCCACAGGCCACGATCACCCGGCCGGTGCTGGAGCTGAAGGCCTTCGCCCGCGTCGAGGCCGCCGCCGGCCAGCGGGTGGCGGTGCGGTTCGCGCTCCCCACCGGCCAGCTCGGTTTCTACGACCGGAGCATGACCTACGCGGTGGAGGCCGGGCAGATCGAGGTGTACGTCGGCTTCTCGGCTGCCGACCACACCCATGCCGGCACTTTCGTCATCAGTGCGGACCCGGACCGGCCGCCGTCGAAGGTCTTTACCGGGACCGCCGAAGTTCGGCAGCTGTGAGCGTTCACTCCGGGTCGGGGAATGGTTCTTGACGGAGCGTGCCGTCCTGTTGCCAACGGGTGGCACCGACGCGGAAATCGGGTCCCACTTCGACCCCGGCGGAAGATGGCGATTGCGTTATTCGCAACGGCGCCCGAGGGTCAATCGCGCCCTTGCTGCCGTCCGGATAGGACGTTCTTGTTGGGCAGTCGGGTAAGGACCAAGAGGTCTTGTGTTCGTAATCGTTCTCAGTTACGTTGGCAACATCCTGGAAACGTAACCGATAACGATTGCAGTCCAGAGAGAGCGGCATGATTGAAGTCAATGCGCCGGTGACAATGAGTGATGTCGCCCGAGCTGCTGGCGTTTCCACCGCCACCGTCTCGCGCGTCGTCAACGGGCATTACGGCGTCAGCGCCCGCACAGTCGCTCAGGTGCGCTCCGCCATCGAGCAGCTCGGCTACGAGTCGAGCCTGGTGGCCACCAGCCTTCGGCGCAGCCGCACCAACGTCTTGGGCCTCGTGGCGCACAGCTTCCAGTCGTACACGGCGGAAGTGCTCAAGGGCGTGATGAAGGCGCTGAGCCGCTCGGGCTTCGATCTGATCATCTACGCCAACAGCGACCTCTACGGGTCGTATTCGGAGGGTTGGGAGCAGCGGCACCTGACCCGCCTGTCGGGCACCCTCACCGACGGGTGCATCGTCGTCACGCCCTGGGGTGATTTCCGGACCCGGACGCCGGTCGTGGCCATCGACCCGGTGCGGGGCTCGACGGCGCCCTCGGTGATTTCCGACAACCTCACGGGCGCCACCACCGCTGTCGAGCACCTGCTCGGCCTGGGCCATCGACGCATCGGGTTCATCGCCGGCCGCGACAGCCTGGCCTCGGCCTGGTCGCGGGAGGAGGGCTACCGGGCCGCACTGACCGCCGCCGGGGTTCCGGTCGACCCGACGCTGATCGGCCGGGGAGATTTCAACCCCGAGTCGGCAACTCCGCTGGCGCGGGTCCTGCTGCAACGACCGGACCCGCCATCGGCGATCTTCGCGGCGAGCGACGGGATGGCCCTCAAGGTCCTGGAGGTCGCCAGGGAACTGGGGTTCTCCGTGCCGGGGGACCTGTCCGTCGTGGGGTTCGACAACATCCCCGAGTCGGCGTTGACCCAGCCCGGTCTGACCACTGTGGACCAGTCGATGTATCAGCTCGGGTACGAAGCCGCGCGGATGCTGAAGTCACTGGTGACCGGCGAGTGGGACGAGCCGAGCCAGATCGTGCTCCCGACCAGCCTCGTCGTGCGCGACTCGACCGCACCACCGAAGAGTGCGGCACGACCATGACATCAACCCATGGGTGCACGAGCCTGATCGCTTCCGACGAAGCGGTCAGGTCAGGTGTGCCCGGGGCAGCAGCCTGAAGGAGGTGCACGCAGCACACACGGCCAGATCCACCGTTGAGTTGAGCCGGTCAGTCGGGTCGCATCCGCTGCCGGCACATGAAAGGAGTGGAGTGTGACTACCGAACAGTATCATGGGCGCTTACGCCGTCTGGGCGTACGCCGGCGGCTCTCGGCGGCGTTCACCGCCGGGGTCATCGCCACCGCGGCGGTGCTCATCGCGCCGCAACCAGCCGCGGCGGACACGCCGTGGCTGAACGTCTCCGCGGACCGCTACGCCACCTTCGCCGTCCCGGCGGCGTACGTGCAGGAGAACCTGGGCACCGTCTCGCAGGTCGTCGTCGAGGGAAACTTCGGTCCGTCGGCCAGTTGGGCGGAGTTCGGTCTGACCCGTCGGGGTGACGTGTGGTCGGGTGTTCTCGGCGCGTTGGAGCCCGGGCTGTACAACTACCAGCTCACGGCCGACGACACCAAAACCATCAAGGACCCGACGAACAGCACCGGTGTCGCGTCCAACCCGCTCCTGAGCACCTTCCTCGTTGCGGGTGACTCGGCGCGGTGGCTGCTCGACGCGCCAGCCGGCACCGGCGGAAAGATCGAGACGCTGGCCTATCGGACCAGGAACGCGCAGCGCTCCGCCCTGGTCTGGACGCCGCCGGGTTACGCGGCCAAGGGCCCGAAGGGATACCCGGCGCTCTTCCTGCAGTCGGGTGACGGTGTGGCCGCCACCGACTGGCTCGACCTCGGCCGATCCAAGCAGATCCTCGACAACCTCTCGGCTGCCGGCGCCATGAGCCCGATGGTGGTGGTGATCAACAACGCCAACGCCTCGGACGACAAGGAGTTGAAGGACCTCCGGAAGGCGGTCACCGACAACTACCGGGTCCTTCGCGATCCGGCGCACCAGGCGATCGCGGGTGTGTCCGACGGCGGCACGCAGGCGTTGCAGGCAGCGCTCACCAGGCCGGGTCAGTTCGGTTACGTCGGTTGGTTCTCGGGCACGTCGGCTCCGGAGATCGACCGGAAGGACGCCAAGGCGATCAACCGCGGCGTCAAGCTGCTCCGCCTGTACACGGGCAACGTCACCGATCCCGCGTACAACACCACCTACCGGCTGACGAAGGCGTTGGCCCGCGCTGACGTCCGGTTCGAGTTCGACGGGGTCAACCCGGATGGCGGCGCCACCTGGACCACCTGGCAGGAGAACCTCGTCGACTTCGTGCCGCGGTTGTTCCGGCACGTGGCCGACCACGGGCCGAGCCCCGGTCACCAGCCGCTCAAGCGGGAGTTCACCCCGCCGCCGGCCGGCACCACCCCGACGCCCTTCGTCAGCGAGGGCGGGTTCGTCACCTTCGAGACCACCACGGACTTCACTGACGCTCAGCACGTCACGGTCTGGGCGAACGTTGCGCCGGGCGGCAGCTGGTTGCGACTGCCACTGACCCGCGACGGCGACCGGTGGCGGGCGACCGTGGGCCCGCTGAAGCCCTGGTTCTACTACTACCGGCTGATCGTGGACCGGGTCGCGGTCAAGGACACCTCGAACCCGACGACTGTCACCACCGAACCGATGTGGAGCACCTTCTTCATCCCCGGGCCGGGTGCCCGACTGCTGTCGGACGTACCCGCCGGTCGTGGCGGGAAGGTCGAGAGCATGACCTACACCAGCACGGTGGCCGGCCAGGACCGGACCGCACTGGTCTGGACCCCACCCGGGTACGACCCGAACCGGACGCAGCCGTACCCCGTCCTCTACCTCCAGCACGGCGGCGGCCAGAACTACACGGACTGGGTCGAGATGGGCCGCGCCAAGCAGATCCTCGACAATCAGTTCCTCGACGGCGACCTCACGCCGATGGTCGTCGTGATGGGCAACGGCAACTCGTCGAACTTCAACAGCGAGTTGCGGGAGAACATCGTTCCGACGGCCCGTGCCCGCTACAACATCTCCAGCGATCCGTCGCAGCAGGCCCTCGCCGGCCTGTCGATGGGTGGCGGGCAGGCGTTCGGGGTGCTGAAGGCCTACCCGGGCGAGTTCGCCTACGTCGCCGCGTTCTCGGCCGGTTTCGGCAGCGGCACCGGCGTCGACGTGGCGGCGATCAACAACGGCACCAAGATGCTGCGCCTCTACGTCGGTGACCAGACCGACTTCGTCTACCCGAGCTTCATGGCATCGCTGACCACGTTGGACAACCTCGGTATCCGCTACGAGTTCGACGGGGTCACCCCCGGGCCGCACGGCTGGGACGTGTGGCAGAAGAACCTCATCGACCTGGCGCCCCGTCTGTTCAAGCGCTAGGAGCCTTCGCCGGCGACGCCACCGGGAGCAGGGCTTCCTGCTCCCGGTGGCGCCCGCCAGCGCATGGATGCAGTGCACCGCCATCGCCGAAGGGAACCATCTCAATGAAGAGAAGACGAATACTCGCCACGGTAGCCATGCTCGCGGCGGGGACCGGCCTCGTCGCCTGCTCCTCCGACGAGGGCGGCAGCGACGCGAGCAATTGCACGAACACCATCACCAAGCAGAACGTGCCGGTCGTGACGATGTGGGGCTGGTACCCCAACACCCAACTGGTCGTCGACAACTTCAACAAGCAGCACGACGACGTGCAGGTCTGCTGGACCAACGTCGGCCAGGGCAGCGACGAGTACGACAAGTTCCAGACCGCCATCTCGGCGGGCACCGGCGCACCTGACGTGATCATGGTCGAGGCGGACCGGATCCCGACCTTCCAGATCCAGGGCGCGCTGGTCGACATCAAGCAGTACGGCTTCGACGCGGTCAAGGCCAACTACAGCGAGGGCGCCTGGAAGGACGTGTCGGTCGGCGACAAGGTCTACGGCGTCCCCGTCGACGGCGGCCCGGTGGCGATGATCTACCGGAAGGACATCTTCGACAAGTACAAGATCACGCCGCCGAAGACCTGGGCCGAGTACGAGCAGGCCGCCCAGAAGGTCAAGGACGCCGGCGGCCCGCTGTTCGGGGACCTCGGCGCGAACGTCCCGGCGCTCACCATGGCGCTGCAGATCCAGAAGGGCGCCTCGCCCTTCACCTATGACCCGGCGCAGCCGAAGGCGATCGGGGTGAAGCTCAACGACCAGGCGTCCAAGGACGTGCTGGACTACTGGGGTGGCCTCGCCAAGAAGGGCCTGGTCGGTACGCAGAACCAGTTCACCCCGGAGTACATCTCCGGCGTCATCAATGGCAACTACGCGACGTACATCTCGGCGGCGTGGGCGCCCGGCTACCTCACCGGCGCGGGTGTCGGTAAGGGTCAGGACACCGGCAAGTTCGCGGTCGCGCCGCTGCCGCAGTGGGATCCGGCCAACCCGGTGCAGGTCAACTGGGGTGGGTCGGCCTTCTCGGTGACCAAGCAGGCGAAGAAGCCGGAGCTGGCCGCGAAGGTCGCCTACGGGCTCTACGCCGACAAGGAGTCGCTCACTGACGGCTGGACCAACCAGATCATCTTCCCGCTGAACCTCACGGCTCTCAAGGACCCGGCGCTCGTCGACCTGAAGGTGGCGTTCTTCAACGGTCAGCAGGCGAACAAGGAGGTCTACCTTCCCGCCGCCGAGGCCTACAAGGGCGTCGCGTACGCCCCGTTCGGTCAGTACTACCTCGACGCCATGGAGAAACAGGTCAGCGAGATCATCAAGGGCTCCGTCACCGGTTCGCAGGCTGCCGACCGGCTCCAGGAGGACGTGGCGAAGTACGCCAAGGAACAAGGCTTCACCGTTCAGTGACCGGATGGGTGGGCCGCGCCGGCACTGGCCGGCCCACCCGCCCCCCTCAGCGTCCACGTCCCGGAGACCAAGATGACATCCCTGACCGAGAAGCGAGCGCCGCGTACTCAGCCTGAGACGCGCAAGATCCGTGGCAAGGTGCACCTCCGCGAACACCTGATGGGGTGGCTCTTCGTCGGGCCGTTCGGGATCGTGTTCCTGGCGTTCCTCATCGCACCGCTGGCGTACGCGCTGTACCTCAGTCTCTTTCAGAAGAAGCTGATCGGCGGCACCAGCTTCGTTCTCTTCGACAACTACGTGAAGGCGTTCACCGACCCGAGCTTCCTGTCCGGGGCGTGGTTCGTCATCCGCTTCTCGCTCGTGTCGATCCCGCTGCAGATCGTCCTCGCGCTCGCGTTGGCCCTCATCCTGGACTCGGTGACCACCCTGTTCGCTCGCTTCTCCCGCCTCATGATCTTTCTGCCGTACGCGATCCCCACCGTCATCGGGGCCGTGATGTGGGGGTTCCTCTACAGCCGGGGCTTCGGCCCGCTCACCGACATCTTCGGGCTGTTCGGCGCCACCGCACCCGACTTCCTGAGCAGTGACCTCATTTTCTACGGGCTGCTCAACGTCGTCACCTGGCAGTGGGCCGGCTACTACATGATCATCCTGTACGCGGCGTTGCAGGGCGTCGACCCGACGCTCTACGAGGCGGCCCGGATGGATGGCGCCGGGCGGTGGCAGATCGCGACGCGGATCAAGATCCCGCTGATCGCGCCCGCCCTGATCCTCATTCTGGTCTTCTCGCTCATCGGCACCCTGCAGTTCTTCAACGAACCGCAGATCCTGCGATACCTCGCCGCGGGCGCGATCGGCTCGGACTTCACCCCGAACATGTACGCGTACCAACAGGCGTTCTCGCTCGCCAACTTCAACTACGGGTCGGCGATCTCCTTCGCCCTCGGCGGGCTCGTGTTCATCTGCGTGTACGCCTTCCTGTTCTTCACCCGCAAGCGGAGGAGCTTCCTGTAGATGATCGACCACACCAGCGTCCGCGCCGGCGCCCGCCGACCGCAGCGCTACCTCCCCCTGCAGATCCTCCTCGGCTTCCTGGTGATCTACTTCCTCGTACCGTTCTGGTGGGTCATCGTCAACAGCTCCAAGGACGCGCCGGGCCTGTTCGGCGGCGGCAACACCCTCTGGTTCACCGACCAGATCGACTACCTCGGTAACCTGCGGCAGCTCTTCACCTACGACGGTGGCATCTACCTGCGGTGGATCCTCAACTCCACGCTGTACGCCATCGCCGGCGGAGTCGGCGCCACCGTCCTGGCGGTCATGGCCGGCTACGGTTTCGCCAAGTACCGGTTCGCCGCCCGACGCTTCAGTTTCGCCGTCGTGCTCGGCGCGCTGATGGTGCCCGCCACCGCCCTGGTCATCCCGACCTTCATCATGTTCTCCCGGCTCGGCCTGACGAACACGGTCTGGGCGGTGATCCTCCCGTCGCTGCTCAACCCGTTCGGCGTCTACCTGATGCACGTGTACGCGCGCGACGCGGTGCCCGACGAACTCCTGGACGCGGCGCGGGTCGACGGCGCGGGGGAGATACGGACGTTCATTCAGATCGCCCTTCCGCTGATGCGTCCCGCGGTGGTCACCGTGCTGCTCCTGTCGGCCGTGGCGTCCTGGAACAACTACTTCCTGCCGCTGGCCATGCTCTCCGACAACCGGCTCTTTCCGGTCACCGTCGGTCTTGGTCTCTGGCAGGGAATCGCGTCCGCGAACAACGCGGGAACCACCTCGCTGTGGAGCCTCATCATCCTGGGCTCCCTGGTGTCCGTGATCCCACTGATCATCGCGTTCTTCAGCCTGCAACGACACTGGCGCGGCGGACTCTCCGTCGGAGGTCTGCGGTAGGCCGCGCCGACGCCGCCAGCCAATTCACCACACGCGCATTGATCGCCGCGCAGGACGCGGCCGGACGGATGACAGAGAGGTGTGCTGATGTCGACGACGAATCGACCGCTGCGCAGCGGGGAGTGGTTCGGTGCGGAAGGCCGCAACGGGTTCATCCATCGGTCCTGGATGCGCAACCAGGGGTTCGCGGACGACGTCTTCGACGGTCGCCCGGTGATCGGCATCGCCACCACCTGGTCGGAGCTGACACCCTGCAACGCCCACCTGCGCGACCTCGCCGAGTCGGTGAAGCGGGGCGTGTGGGAGAGCGGGGGCCTGCCGCTGGAGTTCCCGGCGATGAGCCTGGGCGAGCCGCTGATGCGACCCACGACAATGCTCTACCGCAACCTGCTGGCGATGGAGCTGGAGGAGTCGGTCCGCGCCAACCCGCTCGACGGGGTGGTCCTGCTCTCCGGCTGTGACAAGACCACCCCCGGCCTGCTGATGGGAGCGGCGAGCGTCGACCTGCCGACACTGATGCTGACCGGCGGCCCGATGCTCAACGGCAAGTTCCGCGGCCAGGACATCGGCTCGGGCACCGTCGTCTGGCGCTTCACCGAGGAGATGCGGGCCGGTCGGATGACCGCGGCCGACTGCTCCGAGGCGGAGGTCGGCATGTCCCGCAGCCGAGGCCACTGCATGACCATGGGTACCGCCTCCACGATGGCCTGTGTGACCGAGGCGCTGGGCGTGCAGCTTCCGGGGGCGGCCGCCGTGCCGGCGGTCGACTCCCGGCGGTACGCGCTCGCACACGCCGCCGGACGCCGGATCGTCGCCATGGTCGAACAGGACCAACGGTTGTCCTCGGTGCTCACCAGGCAGGCGTTCGAGAACGCCGTCCGGGTCAACGCCGCCATCGGCGGCTCCACCAACGCGGTCGTACACCTGCTCGCGATCGCCGGACGCCTCGGTGTCCCCCTGTCGCTGGAGGACTTCGACACCCTCACCGCCGACGTGCCCATGCTCGTCAACCTCATGCCGTCCGGGAAGTACCTGATGGAGGACTTCGCCTACGCGGGTGGCCTTCCGGTGGTGATGAAGGAACTCGCACCGCTGCTGCACATGGACCACATCACCGTCGGCGGTCGGAGCGTGGCGGAGAACGTCGACGGCGCCCAGTGCTGGAACCGGGACGTCATCGGCACCCTGGAGGAGCCGTTCCAGCCCGCCGGCTCGGGCACCGTGGTGCTGCGCGGCTCGCTCGCGCCGTCCGGAGCGGTGTTGAAGGTCTCCGCCGCCTCCGCCCACCTCCTCACGCACACCGGTCCGGCGCTCGTCTTCGACCGGATCGAGGAGTACGTCGTCGCCGCCGACGACCCGGACCTCGACGTCACGCCCGACACGGTGATCGTCGTCCGCAACGCCGGACCACGGGGCTACCCCGGCTTCCCGGAGGTGGGCAACGTGCCCATGCCACGACGGTTGCTCGCCGAGGGCATCACGGACATGGTGCGGGTCTCCGACGCTCGGATGAGCGGCACCGGCTACGGCACCTGCATCCTGCACGTGGCACCGGAGGCGTCAGTGGGTGGCCCTCTCGCGCTGGTGCGCACCGGCGACCTGGTCTCCGTCGACGTCTCGACGCGCCGGCTGGACCTCCTGGTCGACGACGTGGAACTGGCCCAACGCCGCACCGCCTGGCAGCCTCCGCAGCCGGTGGCCGACCGGGGTTGGGTACGGCTCTACAGCGAGCACGTCCTCCAGGCGGACAGCGGTGCGGACCTCGACTTTCTGGTCGGTGGCAGCGGCAGCGCGGTGCCTCGTCACTCACACTGACGGCCACGATCGGACGAGGCCCACGAGGAACTGATTCCATGGAAGAACGGACGGCCCGCCAGTGCGAGTTCACGCAAAGGCCGCTGTGACAGCGGCCGACCGGCCCCCGGTCATGGCCGACGTCGCTCGCCTGGCGGGCGTGTCACACCAGACGGTGTCCCGGGTCATCAACGGGGCGCCCAGCATCAGGCGCGAGACGCGGGAGCGGGTCCTCGAGGCGATCCGACGGCTCGACTACCGCCCCAACACGGCCGCCCGCGCGCTGGTGCGCGGACGGTCCGGGATGATCGGCATCATCGGCACGGCCAGGACGCTGTTCGGTCCGACGAGCATCCACCGCAGCGTCGAGGATGCCGCCCGCGCGGCCGGCTACTTCGCGACCTCGGTGAGCCTCTCCGAGGTGACGGTACGGGCGCTCAGCGACGCCACCGAACACCTCATGCGCGTCGGCGTGGAGGGCGTCGTGATGATCGCCGGCAACGACGAGGCCCTCGAGGTGGTGCGGATGACGCGCTCGGGTGTCCCCTTCGTCGTCGTGGAGGGCGATCTGTCCAGGGCCAGCGTGACCGTCGGCGTCGACCAGGTGCTCGGCGCCCGGATGGCCACCGAGCACCTCCTCGACCTCGGGCACCGGGAGATCGTGCACGTGAGCGGTCCGCTCAACTGGGCGGAGGCCCGCGCTCGCCTCGAAGGTTGGCGTCAGGCGATGAGTTCCGCGGGCCTACGCCCGCCGGAGCCGGTCGAGGGGGACTGGAGAGCGCACAGCGGCTACGCCGCCGGGCTGCGAATCGGTGCGATGCGCGCAACCACTGCGGTGTTCGCCGCCAATGACCAGATGGCCATCGGTGTACTGCGCGCGTTGCACGAGCGTGGGCGGCGGGTGCCACACGACGTCTCCGTCGTCGGATTCGACGACGTGCCCGAGGCGCCCTACCTCATCCCGCCGTTGACGACGATCCAGCAGGATTTCGACGCGGTCGGTCGGCGGGCCATCACCGCCGTCACCCAGGCCATCGACGACACGGTGCCGCAGCGTCTGCCGCTGGTCGTGCCCAAGCTCGTGGTGCGGCAGAGCACGGCGCCGCCGACCGCTACCTGAACAGCCGACGATCTGGACCGGCTGCCCGCCGACGGGCGGGAGCCCCAGCGTGTGGCCGGGGCTCCCGCGACGTCGATGGTGCTCGTGGCGAACGAGGTGTTCAGAGGGTGAAGACGAGCGTGGAGATGCTGCGGGCGCCGACGTTGATGGTGGCCTGGCCGCCGTTCACGCTGGTCGGCTGGCTGGCCGCGTTGGCGTTCTGCGAGGTGAGGTAGTGCTCGGCCCGACTGACGTTCTGCGGGGCCTGGATCACGGCGTTGTTGACCGCGCTGTTCGAGCGGTTGAGGATCACCAGGGTGATCTTCCCGTCCCCCTGGTAGGCCGTCACCTCCAGCGGTGAGGCCTTCGAACTCTTCGTCAGGGCGACGCGCTGGTAGCCGGGGCGGACGTACTTCGCGTACTGCGAGAAGGCGTACCCGCGCTTGAGCGGAGCGCCCGCGACGGTGCCGAACGCCGACTCGCCGTCACCGATGAAGGAGTAGTAGCGCTTGCCGTACCACCAGATGTAGGCGTTCCAGTTGGCCTCCATCGACTTGTGCACGGTGCGCATGATGTCGTCGAGGGTCTCGTTCCAGACCGCCGCGTTGGCGGGGTTGCCCCAGATGTTGGAGCCGCCACCGTCGGCGGCGTGCAGGTTCCACTCGGTCATCCACACCGGCTTGTTGTGCTGCTCCGCCAGCGAGTACGGCCGCAGTCGGCCCGACTCCTCGGTGCCGTACAGGTGCCCGCCGACGTAGCCGATGTTGTTGCGGGCGGTCGCGTCGTTGAGGGTCGGATCGGTGTAGCCGTAGTTCATGTTGACCGCCTCGGCCACCATCAGCTTGGTGTTCTGCACCTTGGTGCCCTGGTCGCGGACGAAGGTGCGCAGCTCGGTGCCGCTCCAGTCCATCGAGTCGTAGTCCGGGTGCCAGTCCGGCTCGTTCTGCACCGACGTGACATCGATGGGTACGCCCTGGCCACGCATGTACTGCACGTAGCTGTTCAGGTGGTTGGCGTAGTCGTCGTAGTAGTCGGTCTTCAGCTTGCCGCCGTTGACCCGGCTGTTGTTGGTCTTCCACGCCGCCGGCGCGGTCCAGGGCGAGGCGAGGATCTTCACGTTGGACCCGTACGACTTCGCCGTCTTCAACGAGTTCACGTGTGTCGCCCACTCGCTGGATTCCGGCGACAGGCCGGTCCGCACGATGGAGAGTCCCAACTGGTTGGCACCCATCCCGACCAGCGTCTGGGTGTCCGTCGTCGACCAGGCGCTACCCCAGATCGACTGCGCGGCCCCGAAGCCGTCGACCGTCTGGTACCTGGTCGCGCTGTTCACCGTGATGTCCGCCGGCCCGTTCGGCGGCGGGGTGGTGGGCGGCGGGTCCGTCGGCGGTGGGGTTGGCTCGGTGCCACCGGTGCAGCCCACCCCGTTCAACGTGAAGGTGCTCGGATCGGGGTTGCTGCCGGTCCACGAGCCGTTGAAACCGAAGGAGACGGTCCCGTTGGTCGGGATGGCCCCGTTGTAGCTGACGTTCTTGGCGGTGACTGTGGTGCCGCTCTGCGTCAGCGTTGTGTTCCACGCCTGCGTGACGGTCTGTCCGGCGTTGTAGTTCCAGGTCAGCGTCCAACTCGTCACCGCGTCACCGAGATTGGTGATGGCGACGTTGGCGCCGAAGCCGCCCTGCCACTGCGACGACACGTCGTACTTCACTGAACAGCCGGCGGCTGCGGCCCCCGCCGGGATCGCCACGGCGACCGCTGCCGACGCCAGCAGGACGGCACCGACCGACACCAGGGCGGCGTTGGTCACTCTTCTTCTCATGAAGCTCCTCCTGAAATGGTGGTGGCATTCCACGCCTCGGGAGGGCTCGTCTGCGGTCGGATTCAGCGATGGTCGGGGCGGTGAATAGTTGGGAGCGCTCCCAGGTGCCTGATCCGAGAAAGCTAATTCGTATAACGAATCCTGTCAATGCGATCGGACCTGGTGCCAACGGTGCCGTCACCGGCCGCAGGTGCCGCACTGCCGCCGATTGCGCAGGTGGTAGTCGGTGGACGCGACGAGCAGACCCAGCCCGATGACGAGGTACGCCGACATCGCCACCCACAGGAACGCGTCGGAGAACTCGCTGTGCGAGCCCGACGTCACCTGCACCATCCCCATGCCGAAGTAGGCCACGATGCCCGCTCCGAGCCCGAAGCCGGGCACCAGCAGCACCGGACGAGGAATGGTGCGCCCGGCCAGCAGCGGCACCCAACCCGGCCAGACCTCGCCCCAGTGGTACACCAGCGCCAGCGGCAACAGCACTCCGGCCAGCACCAGGCCGATCTCCAACCCGAGCAGGGAGGCGCTCTGGTCGACGCGGTCGAACCCCACCACGAACTGGGCCGCGAAGCGGGTCACGAGACCGCCCACAGCGGCCCACGCCGCCCAGCGCGCCCACCGCGCGGGCGCCGAGCGCCGCGTGCCCGGTCGGACCGTCCGGCAGCAGGCTGGGCAGTCGCCCCGGGTGCGCCGCTGATAGCGCGCGGTGGCCAGGGCGAGCAGTACCGCTCCGGTGACACAAGCCAGCCGGCTGACGAACGCCAGCGGGTCGAAGAACGGGCCTACGGTGAACAGCAGGAAACCCACCAGCTCCGGCAGCAGGATCGCGGCTGCCGCGACCAGCGCTCCGGCGACCGTCCAGGCGAGCCCCGCGAGCGCCGGCCGCCAGGTCGCCACCCGGTCCAGGGCAACCGCCAGCCCGCCGGCGGCCACGCACAACGCCACCGACCACCAGCCGGTGAAGCCGAGCAGGTCCAGCCCGAGCCGCCCGAACTCCGGAGCCTCACCGACCGTCCAGGCCAGACGCACGCCCCCGTATGCCACGGCCCAGCCGAGCACTGCGTACGTCAGGCCATGGAGGCTCCGCCCGACGATCCGTGTCGATGTCGTCATGTACCGATCCTGCCGGTGTCCCGCAGTGGGCAGGCCCCGCTGACAGGGGAAGACGCTCCCTCGCATGAGGGACGTACCGACGGTGCGGGCGGCGATCAGCGTGGGCGGCGCCCGCTATCCGGACTGGGTCGGGTCGTCGGACCCGAACAGCGCCGAGGTGGGCGGTGCCGAACGCGGATCACGGACGGTGTGAGTGATGCCGGCTGCCTGTTCGTGCGCCCGGTTCACGATCGTCTCCGCCTCCCGGCGGGCGGCGCTCACCGTCTTCTCGGCGTCGAGCTTCGCGGCGTTGAGGTGGTCGTCGGCCTGCTTCTCGGCGAGTTGGAGGATCTGCTCCACCCGGGTGCCCAGGCCGCTGAGTGTCGGCCTGTCCGGGCTCGACCGCTGCCGTTTCGCGACGCCCGCCGTGCCCGTCGCCGTTCCGTCGCCGGCCACGCCGGTCGCCTCGTCGCGGTTGGCCAGGCCGTCCTCCACCAGGTCGGACTCTGTCGTACCGATCAGGGAGAGCCCGATTCCGAGCGCGGCGACCGCGACTCCGGGCCAGACCGCGTCCGGCCCGAGGGATGAGCCGACCGCGACGCCGACGCCCAGCCCGAAGAGGACTGCTGCGGTCTTGACCGGCTTGCGCATGGGGTCCTCCTCAGGTGGTACGGGAACTGGGTCTCCCGTTCCAGCATGGCGAGCGAGTCAACCTGACTCGGTCTGGTGTGGAGTGACCGGGTGTGGTGTGAATCCTCGGCCTTCTATACCGTGGCACGGTCACGGGTGGCCACTTCCTCGACCGGGCCGTCCCGCGACGACGTCGCTTACGCGTTCGACATGGGGGGTTTCGTCGTGACCATGGAATCGCCGACGACCGGCCGGCCCGAGGCTGCTGAGGCTGACGTGCAGCAGAAGATCGACACGTCGGTGCCGCATTCGGCGCGGATCTGGAACTACTGGCTCGGTGGCAAGGACAACTTCGCTGTGGACCGCGAGGCCGGGGACCAGTATCGCCAGGTCTTCCCCGGCGTCGTCGACGTGGCCCGGGCCTCTCGGCAGTTCCTGGTTCGCTCGATCATGTTCCTCGCTGCCGACGCGGGCATCCGCCAGTTCCTCGACGTCGGCACCGGGCTGCCGACCGCCAACAACACGCACGAGGTCGCCCAACGGATCGCCCCGGACGCGCGGATCGTCTACGTCGACAGCGACCCACTGGTGCTGGTGCACGCCCGCGCGTTGCTGGTGGGCACGGCCGAGGGCAGTACCGCCTACATCGACGGCGACCTGCACGACCCGGCCGCGGTCATCGCCGAGGCCGGCAAGACGCTGGACTTCGCGCAGCCGATCGGTCTCATCCTCAGCGGCGTCATGGGTCACGTGCCCGACTACGAGGCGGCCCGTTCGATCACCCGGCAGCTGGTGGCGGCACTGCCGAGCGGCAGTTACCTCTCGCTGAACGACGGCACGAGCCTGATCAGCGCCGAGATGCAGCAGGCGCAGGACGACTACAACGACAGTGGCGCGACCCCGTACACCCTGCGCTCGCCCGACGAGATCGCCGGCTTCTTCGACGGCCTGGAGCTGGTCGAGCCCGGCGTCGTGCCGTGCCCGCAGTGGCGGCCGGACGACGCGGTCGACACGCCGGCCGACATCGACGCCTTCGGCGGGGTGGGCCGTAAGCGCTGACGCTGTCCTGCGGCGGCGGTAGCCACCAGGGTGGGTGGCTACGCCGCCGTGCGGTACGGACGGTCAGCTGGTCTGGTCGGCTGGCGGAAGGACGCTCTGCGCAGCCACGCAGGGGTCCGTGGCGGGTGCGGCGGCGTGGATCGCTTCGGCGGCCCGGCCGGCGAGGTCGCGAAAGACCTCGCGCTGCTCCTCGGGTAACCCACCCAGCACGTGGTCCTCGGCGTGGGCGACCCGCCGCTCGGCCTCGGCGAGCGTCTGGCGTCCGCGTTCGGTGGCCACGACCCGTCGGGCCCGCCGGTCCTGAGGGTCAGGCCTACGCTCGATGAGACCGGCGTTCGCCAGGTCGTCGATGACGTAGGTCAGCACGCTGCGGTCGATGGCCAGGCGAGCGGCCAGGGCACCCTGCGTGGGCACCTCTTCGTGCACGACGACGGCCAGGATGTGGTAGCCCCGGCTGCCGTGCGGCAGGTCCTTCAGCAGCTCCTCGACGCGCTCGTGCCAGCGGCGCAGCACCATGCCCAGCGACCAACCGAAGTTCGAGCCGCGCTTGCGGTCGGCCGGCAGTTCGCACGGATCGGTCACGGACATGTCCCGATGCTAGTGGCCGGTGCGTTGATCATGATCAGACATCGCGGCAGCCCAGGAATGATTGGCGGCGAAGATAGGTTGTCTGACAAACGATAGGCACAGAACATGATAGGTTGATCAAACGATCGCGTGGATGGTGAAGCAATGTCGGACTACGGGCACGAACTCCGGTTTGGGTCGTTCCTGACACCCAGCGTGCACGACCCGGATCAGGTGGTGGCGCTGGCCGAGCTGACCGAGGCTGCGGGGCTGGACCTGGTCACCTTCCAGGACCACCCGTACAACGCGGAGTTCCTCGACACCTGGACCCTGCTGAGTTGGGTCGCCGCCCGCACGGAGCGGCTCCGGATCTCCGGGAACGTCCTCAGCCTGCCGCTGCGCCCGCCGGCCGTGCTGGCCCGGGCCGCGGCGAGCCTGGACCGGTTGTCGCACGGCCGTTTCGAACTGGGCCTCGGCGCCGGCGCGTTCTGGGACGGGATCGAGGGCATGGGGGCACGTCGGCTGACCGCGGGGCAGGGAGTCGCGGCTCTGCGGGAGGCGATCGACGTCCTGCGCGGCGTCTGGGACGACACCGCCACCGGACCGCTGCGGCTGGACGGGGAGTACTACCCCGTACCCGGCATGCAGCGCGGCCCGAAGCCGGCACACGACATCGACATCTGGCTCGGGGCGTACCAGCCGAAGATGCTGGCCCTGACCGGCCAGAAGGCCAACGGCTGGCTGCCGACGCTGGAATACCTGCGATCTCCGGACCGGGTGACCGCCAACCGGCTCATCGACGAGGCGGCCATCGACGCGGGCCGCGAGCCCCGGGAGATTCGGCGGCTGCTCAACCTGTTCACTGTCGACGTCTCGTCGCGCAGCCGCGGCTTCCTCCAGGGGCCTGTCGAGCAGTGGGTCGACCAACTCCTTCCGCTGGTCCTCGAGGAGGGGTTCAGCACCTTCCTGATCGGGCGCGACGACCCACGCCTCATTCAGACCCTCGGGCAGGAGATCGCCCCCGCACTGCGGGAGGCGGTCGCCAGGGAGCGCGCCGGGGGTGAGGTCGGCACCGGGCCGGTCCGCACGACCGTCGCGCTGGCCGAGCGGCACCCCGGCCTCGACTACGACGCGCTGCCGCCGTCGCTGGCCGCCAGGTCCGTCGAGCCCGGTGACCAGGAGTACGAGCGGGTACGCCACACCTACAGCTGGCACGGCTCGCCGGCCCTGGTGATCCGTCCGCAGAACGCCGCCGAGGTGGTCGACGCCGTGTCGTACGCCCGGACGCAGGATGTCCCGCTGTCGGTGCGCAGCGGCGGGCACGGCATCAGCGGCCGGTCGACGAACGACGGGGGAGTCGTCATCGACATGTCGAGGATGAACAAGGTCGAGGTGCTCGACCGGGCGACCCGTCGGGTGCGGCTGGAGCCGGGTGCCCGGTGGGGCGACGTGGCCCAGACGCTGGGCCCGTACGGCCTGGCCATGAGCTCTGGCGACTACGGAGACGTGGGCGTCGGTGGTCTCGCCACCACCGCCGGCGTCGGATACCTGGCGCGCAGGCACGGCCTGACCATCGACCACGTCGTCGCCGCCGAGATCGTCACCGCGGACGGCCGTCTGCTCCGCGTCGACGACGCGCATCACCCCGACCTGTTCTGGGCCGTCCGCGGCGCCGGTGGAAACTTCGGTGTGGTCACCGCGCTGGAGCTGGAGGCGTACGAGGTCGACAAGGTCGTCTACGCCCAGCTCGTCGCGGACGCGACCGACACCGCCG
This sequence comes from Micromonospora saelicesensis, assembly GCF_900091575.1. Taxonomy (GTDB): domain Bacteria; phylum Actinomycetota; class Actinomycetes; order Mycobacteriales; family Micromonosporaceae; genus Micromonospora; species Micromonospora saelicesensis. Next base: position 985,138 of record NZ_FMCR01000002.1, on the reverse strand, counting down.
GACTGCTGCGCTGGTGGGGTCAACTGGTCGAGGACGCGCCACGGGAGTTGACGAGCTTCCTCTCCCTCTTTCCCGGCCGCCGTGGCAACCCCCCGGCTGCCCAGGTCACCCTCGTCTACGCCGGTGACGACGTCGAGGCGGCGCAGGCCGCCCTGAGCCCGTTCCTGGAGATCGGGCCGATCCTCGACCAGCAGGCGCAGCTCGTGCCGTACCCGGCGATCGTCGTGCCGCCGGGCAACCAGCATCGGGGGCAGGGGCTGAGGGACACCCGCAGCGGTCTGTTGCACCACGTCACACCGGAGGCGGCCGACCTGATGGAAAACATGATCCATTCCGGCGATGTGATGATCATGCAGTTGCGATCCGTCGGCGGGGCGGTCAACGACGTCGCCCGCGACGCGACCGCCTACCCGCACCGGGAGCAGAACTTCTCGGTACTCGCCGCCACGGTCCCGGACCGCCGGCCCCAACTCGACAAACTGTGGACCGAGCTGTACCCGTACCTCGACGGCCTGTATCTCAGCTTCGAGAGCGACACCGATCCGGCTCGACTGCTGGATGCCTGGCCCGAGCCCACCCTCGGTCGGCTGCGCGCCATCAAGGCCAGCTACGACCCGGACAACGTCTTCAACCGGAACTTCCCCATCCCACCGGCTGAGCCGGTCGACTAGATTGCGCCGGACAGGTAGTCGCGGCGACGCTGCGGTTCGAACTTCTCGATCGCGTACCGCAGCATGACCCGTGGCATGACCCGGTAGCGGCGGGCGAGGAACTCCTCCTCCGCCGCTCTGTCCCGGTTGCCCACCTCGCGCAGCATCCAGCCCACCGCCTTGTGGACGAGGTCGTGCGGGTCGTGCAGCAGCCGGTCGCCGAGTCGGAAGGTCCACTCGAAGTCACCGGCCTTGATGAAGGCGAAGGTCGCCATGATGGCGATGCGCCGCTCCCACACGAGGCTCGACCCGGCCAACCGGTCCAGGACGCTCCGGTCCCTGTCGAGCAGCCAGGGGCCGACGATGTACGGCGCGGACGAGTCCACCAGGTCCCAGTTGTCGATGCGGTCGGTGTTGGCCAGGATGGTGTCGAAGACAAGACCCCGCTCCTGCTCGTCGCCCCTGGCGAACTTCCGCACCAGGATGAACAGCGCGGTCAACCGCTCCTCGTGCGCGCCTTCGATGAGCAGCTTCGTCGTCTCGGCCAGCGAGAGGTCGCGCCAGAACCGGGCGGCCACCGTGCGCTGGTCGGGCACGGAGACACCGAGGGCGCGGTCCCCCTCGCCGTATCCACCGGGGACCATCTGGAGGAACCGGCTCGACGCCTCGGCTCGACGGGGATCGGCGAGGCTGGCGAGTTCCCGACGCACGTCGACGCTGGTGGCCATGACCGTCGACGCTACCGGGGGTCAGCCCGCGCGGCGTAGGCGTCCGAGCATTCCGTTGAGGTCCTGGACGAACAGATCCTGGCGGAAGAAGTGCCCACCCGGCACCTCGCGCCACTCGTGCGGGATGCCGGCTCGGGCGAGTGCCCCGCGGAACTCGCGCTGACCGGCAAGTACCTGGGTCTCGTTGACGGTGTCGAACCAGTTGATCGGGTCGGGGGAGGTCCCGGCGGCCAGGAAGATCCGCTTGTTCTGGAAACTCGGAACGCGCTGGACCGGGTTGTCGGCGTTGACCCGGGCCTCATCCCAGAACGGGACCCCGTAGACGGTGCCTCCACCGAGGTCCAGCGCGGCGGAGGTGGCATTCGCCCAGTGCACGACCAGTCCGAAGTCTCGGCGGAGACTGGCCGGGCCGGAGTGCGAGCTGACCGAGCAGAAGTGGCCGTAATACTTGGCCGCGTACTTCAGCGCACCGAAGCCGCCCATCGAGAAACCGGCCACCGCACGCCCGTTGTACTCGGCGAAGGTACGGAAGTTCGCGTCGACCCACGGCAGCAGTTGGGCGATGTGGAACGTCTCCCAGTTGCGGGGCCCGACCAAGCTGGTCACCGGATTGCAGTACCAGCCGGTCGACGCGTCCGGCATGACGACGATGACCTCCCGGCCAGCGGTCAGACCGACGATGTTGTCCTGCAGGTGGAAGGTGCGGAAGTCGGCGTTGCCGCCGTGCAGCAGGTACAGCACCGGATACCGCTTGCCGCTGCTGTGGTAGCCGTCGGGCAGCAGCACGTTCACGCCCGGATCCCACTCGATGGCGTCGGTGGCGAAGCGGTAGTACTGCAGCCGGCCGCCGTTCTCGTTGCGGTCGACGATGCGCAGGCCGTACCCGTCACCGGCGGCCTGGGCGGCGGACGACCCGGCGAGGGCGCCGCCGAACAGCCCGGCGGCGACCGCCGCTGCCGAGCCACCGATCAGCCGGCGCCGACTGATCGACGAGGGCGGGGGTACGTCGAGCATTGGAGTCTCCCTGCGTCAGAAGGTGGTCTCGTTGGGCAGGCCGAAGAAGTCGTGCCATTTGGTGGCGCCGAGGAAGTTGGTGCCGGTGGAGAGGCCGACGTGGACGTCGTTGAAGCTGCCCTTGGTGAAGGCGACGATGTCGTCCTTGCCGTCGCCGTTGTAGTCGCCCAGGTAGGGGAACTCGCCGGGTAGGCAGAAGAGGTCGTTCCACTTGACTGTGGTGCCGACGAACGAGGTGCCGGTGGAGATGGCGGCGTAGACGTCGGCGTCGGCGTTGCAGGTGAAGGTGACGATGTCGTCGCGGCCGTCGCCGTTGATGTCGCCGACGCGGGGTTGTTCGGTGCCGACGGCGAACAGGTCGTGCCACGTCTGGGGCGCGCCGAATCCGCCTCCTGTGGAGAGGGAGACGATCACGTCGCTCGCCGTGAGCGGCCCCTGGGTGAAGGTGATGATGTCGTCGCGGCCGTCACCGTTGACATCACCGAGGGCAGGAAACTCGCCGGGGATGGAGAAGTAGTCGTGCCATTTGAGGCCGGGGCCGAAACCCGTGCCGGTGGAGAGCGCCACGTACACGTCGGCGTTCGTGTCGTGGGTGAACGCGATGATGTCGTCGCGGCCGTCGCCGTTGACGTCGCCGACCGCACCGACCTCCGCGCCCGGCGCGAACCAGTCATGCCACTTCAGGCCACCGCCGAAGCTGGTGCCGGTGGAGAGGGCCACGTACACGTCGGCGAGGGTGCCGTGGGTGAACGCGACGACGTCGTCCTTGCCGTCGCCGTTGACGTCGCCACTGAGCAGGGTCTCCCCGTTGAGGCCGAAGAAGTCGTTCCACTTGGCGGACGTACCGGTGAACGCGCTGCCGGTGGAGGTGGCCACGTAGACGTCGTTGAGGCTGCCCTGCGTGAAGCTCACGATGTCGTCCCGGCCGTCGCCGGTGAAGTCCGTGGGTGACCCCGCCAGATAGCGGCCCCCCGAGCCACCGGCGTTGACCAGGGAGATGTAGTAGTTCCAGTTCCAGTTCCAGTTCGGCCCGGGGTCGGTGTGGTCGTTGCCGGGCAGCTCGTTGTGTCCCTTGATCGACGCACGGGTCTTCGGCAGCCCGTACTTGTCGCAGAGGTAGCGGGTCAGCGCGGCGGACGACCGGTACATGGCGTCGGTGAACCAGGCCGGATTGTCCACGAATCCCTCGTGCTCGATGCCCACCGCGTACGGATTGGCCGAGCGTGCGTGGTACGCCGTGTCGCCCTCGCGCACCATCTGGGTGATCTCGCCGTTGCTCGATTTCACCACGTAGTGCGCGCTCACCCCCGCCGACGGGTTCTGGAACCAGCTCACCGTGCCGGCGTACGACCCCTGGGTCACGTGCACCACCACAGTGGTTATCCGCGCCGATCGGCCGGCCTGGTAGTTGCCGCCGTAGGCGGACACCCACCGGGCCGACGCGTACTCCGGCACGGCCGCCGCGACGTTCGCACCGGTGGCGCCCGCGGGGGTGACCCCCGTGTAGCGGCCGAGTTCGGGTCGGAGCGGTCGCGGCGCGACCCGTACCGGCCCGGCGGCGATTCCGGTACGCAGCAGGTCGTAGACGTGGTCGGCGTAGAGCCGGGCCGTCGACGCGTCGACGGCGGCGCTGTAGCGCGCCACCACCGGATACCAGGCGGAGAGCCGGTCGCGTGCCCCGCCGGGCAGCCCCTCGTCGTCGGCCAGGTCGCGGAGCACCGCCGCACCGCCGCGGATGTTGGCGGAGGTGACCGAGCGCAGGCGGTCGACCGGCTCGCCGGTGAGCGTGGCTGCCCGCTCCAGGCTGTGCTGGGTGGGATTGCTGACCAGGTGCATGACCCCGTACCCGTTGGCCTGACTGGGCAGGCCGCCGTGCCCGTCCAGGCGGGACTCCCCGTAGGCGACGGCGACCAGCAGGTCCCGGGGCACGTCGAACTCGGCGGCGGCCCGGGTGAAGTCGACGGTGAGCGAGCCGGGTGCCGCGGGTCCGGCCGCGTCGGCCGGCGCGACAGCGACCTGACCGGCCAGCGCCGCCGCCAGGAAGAGGGTGCACGTGCGCCTGGTCAGTCGCATGAGATCTCCAATCCGCTGATCACAGCGTCGTCTCGCCGTTGAGGCCGAAGAAGTCGTGCCATCGGGTGGCGCCGAGGAAGCCGGTGCCGGTGGAGAGCGCGACGTGGACATCGTTGGTGGCGCCCTTGGTGAAGACGATGAGGTCGTCAGTGCCGTCCCCGTTGGCGTCGCCGAGGTAGGGGAACTCGCCGGCCAGGCAGAAGAAGTCGTGCCACTTCACTGTGGTCCCGGCGAAGCCGGTGCCGGTGGAGGTGGCGACGTACACGTCGGCGTTGGGATCGCAGGTGAAGGTGACGATGTCGTCTCTGCCGTCGCCGTTGACGTCACCGACCCGGGGTAGTTCGGCGCCGACGGCGAACAGGTCGTGCCACTTCTGCGCGGCGCCGAAGGAGCTGCCGTTCGACAGGGCGACGATGACGTCGCTGGCGGTGGCGGGGCCCTGGGTGAAGGTGATGAGGTCGTCGCGCCCGTCGCCGTTGACGTCGCCGAGCGCGGGGAACTCGCCGAACGGGCTGAAGAACTCGTGCCACTTGAGGCCGGGCCCGAAGCCGGTGCCGGTGGAGAGTGCGACGTACACGTCGCCGGCGGGGTTGTGGGTGAACGCCACGATGTCGTCGCGCCCGTCGCCGTTGACGTCGCCGGCCGCGCCGATCTCCGCGCCGGGCGCGAACCAGTCGTGCCACTTGAGGCCAGCACCGAACGAGGTGCCGGTGGAGAGCGCGACGTACACGTCGCCGGTGTTGCTGTGGGCGAAGGTGATGATGTCGTCGCGGCCGTCGCCGTTGACGTCGCCGGTGGTGGCGGTCTCGCCACCGAGGGAGAAGAAGTCGTTCCACTTTGCTGAGGTGCCGGTGTAGGAGCCGCCGGTGGACGTGCCCACGTAGACGTCGGCGAGGGCGTTCTGGGTGAAGGTGACGATGTCGTCCCGGCCGTCGCCGGTCACGTCCGTGGGGGATCCACCGGCGATGGCGTGGGTGCGGGCCGCCTCGTTGAGCTGGGCCCGGGCGGTGGCGGCCGCCTGGTCGTACCGGTCGGGGAAACCGGACCGTTGGACGCACTGGGCGACCTGGCCCGCGCTGTACCCCGGGTTGTTGCGGTCGCAGACGATCGCCCGGGTGACGTACTGGGTGCTGGCGTAGACCGGGTCCATGATCTGCTCCGGAGTGCCCCATCCGTAGTCCCAGCGCTGTTGGAACACCCCGAGCGACGACTTGTCGCCACACGGCAGGTTGTTCATGTGTGACTCGACCCAGCCCGCCTCGAAGGCGGACAGCGTCACCTTGTCGTTGGCGTTGTAGGCCCGGGCGACCCGGTAGACGACCAGGGTCACCGCCGGGTCGCGGTTGGCGGGGATGGAGGGGCAGGCCAGGGTGCCGACCGGGTCCGCGTGCGCCGGCGAGGCCGGGACCGTCGTGCCGGCGACGCCGAGGGCCATCAGCAGGGCCAGGAGAGTACGTCTCACGCTGCTCCTCGTCGGGTCGGGACGGGTCGACTGATGGCGTCACGAGACCGCCACCGACCGGGGACCGATTGCTGAGAGTTTCTTCAGGGCGCTGATGGCTGTCAATGTTCTATGAAGAATTCCTTCAATGCATCGTTCAAGGCGGGCAGGTATTGACAGCGGTTGTCGTCGGCGGGTTTACTCGCCCGCAACCGCTGTCCAATCACCGCGGCAGGGCCATGACGAGTGCGACAGGAGAGGGCAGCCATGGGCGTAGGTCGTCGCTCGTTGCTCGGCCGTGCCGCCGCGATCGGGGCCGCCAGCGCGGTCGGTTCCGTCGGCGCGATCCTGACCACTGCCGCTGCGGCCCGAGCGGCGGTCTGGAAGAAGCGGCTGACCGGTGCGGACCTGGACACCAGTAGCCGATGGCGGGTGGCCGGCACCGATCTGGGCATCCCCTACGTGCTGGAGAACGGATCGATCGGCTACCTCTTCGGCGACACCTTCGACACGCCGTGGCCCGAGGGCCCGCCCCTGCCGAACGACTGGCGGTCGCCGGTCATGTTGCGCTCCGCCGTCCACCCCGGCGCGCCCGGCGGAATCGTCTTCGACAGCGCCGCACGCGTCGTCGGCAACGGACGGGCACCGGAGCTGATGCACAACGGCCACCACGGCATCGGCATCGACGGTCTTCCCGAGGTGACCGTCATCCCCAACGACGGCATCAGCTTTCCGGAGACCGGTCGGCAGCTCATCTCCTACATGAGCATCGAGAACTGGAACTCCGCCGGCCCGGCCGGGCCGCAGTGGAAGTCCCGCTACGCGGGGCTGGCCTACTCCGACAACGGCAACGACTTCATCCGTACACCGCTGAAGTGGTGGAACAGTCCGGACAACAAGGACCCGTTCCAGATGTGGACCATGCAGCGCGACGGCGAGTACGTCTACGTCTTCTCGGTCCGGTCGGGGCGGCAGGACGGTCCGATGATGCTGCGACGCGTCCGGTGGGACCGGCTGTTCTACCCCGAGTCGTACGAGGGCTGGGGCTGGAATGGCGCCAACTGGGGCTGGGGGAGACCCTGCACACCCATCCTCACCGGCCGCTTCGGCGAGCCATCGGTGCGCCGGTTGGCCGACGGGACCTGGGTGATGTCCTACCTCAACTGCCAGAACGGATGTCTGGTCACCCGTACCGCGTCCGGACCCGACCGGGCCTGGACGGGGGAGAAGATTCAGCTGACGGGCTGGCAGGAGCCCGCGCTCTACGGTGGGTTCATCCATCCCTGGTCCAGCCGGAACGCCGACGACCTGCACCTGATGGTCTCCAAGTGGACCCGCACCCCGGACGGCCGCAGCACCGCCTACCACGTCAGCCAGTTCACCGGCTCGGTGTGACCGGCCACTGACCGACCGTCGTCGTGGCCCGACATTCGCGACCCCGACCCGCTGGAGCTGATCTGCGCAAACGCGGGCCGCGATGTCCTCAGCAGGGGTGTGAGTGGGTGACTCAGGGGGTAGGAGCACGGTTGCTGACGACCGCCCCGGGGCGGGGCTGCCGAGCATCCGACGTGATGCCGGCCGTGCCGGAATCCTCCATTCCGGCGGACGCCGATCAAGGAGGGCGTACTGCGATGACGCAGCCGACGATGGATCCCACCGACGCGTTGGCCGAGCTGGGCCGGGTCAGACTCGACGAAGTCAGCCTCGACGACATGCTTGGCCGGATCGCCGAACTCGCCAAGGGGAGCATTCCCGGGACGAGAGAGGTGACTGTCACTCTGGTGCGGGGTCGGGTCGGCTGGACCGGGGCGTTCACCGGCGAGCTGGCCCGTGAGCTGGACGAGTGGCAGTACCAGCAGCACCGGGGCCCCTGCCTGGATGCCTCCGCCAGCGGTGACACCATCTCCGTGCCGGACATGGCCACCGAAGAACGCTGGCCGGCATGGGCGGAGCGGGCTCGCGACGCCGGGGTGAAGAGTTCCCTCTCCATCGGGCTTCCCATCCAGGGGTCGGTGGTCGGTGCGCTCAACGTCTACAGCGATTCGCTGAACGCGTTCGATCCGTCCTCGATCGCCAGCGCGGAGGGCTTCGCCGCGTACGCGGCGGTGGCACTGGCCAACGCGCACCTGTACGAGAACGCCGCCACGCTGGCCGCGCAGATGCAGGAGGCGATGCGGAATCGGGCGGTGATCGAGCAGGCCAAAGGGATCATCATGGGGAGCCGACGGTGCTCGTCGGAGGAGGCGTTCGCGCTGCTGTCGAAGATCTCCCAGGACACCAACCGGAAGGTGCGCGAGGTCGCGGAGGCCCTGGTCGCCCAGGCGGTGGGAAAGACTCAGGGGTGAGTGCAGCCCTGACTGCGCTGCTACGCCGACCGGGCCGCCCGCACGAGGCGGGCGACCCTGTCGACAGATCGCGCGGAACGGGTCACCGCCCGGCTGATTCCGGTCAGCTCTCCGAAGGCTTGCGCACCGCGTCGCGTACCCGGTCGATGACCGCCAGCACCGGCCCGGCGGCCAGGTTGCCCTTCGCGGACTGGGCGCTGGGATGTGGCCGCGTCGGCGCGGACGCCTCCGCCGCCCGGACGGCCGTGGCGAGGCTGCGAAGCCGGTCGACCGGAACGTGCTGACGGAGCTGGGGGAACTCGTAGCGCTCCTCGTGCCGGGCGTGCAGGAGCACGGCGTCGCGCAGCAGGACGATGCCGGTGTCGAAGCCGTCGGCGTCCACGCCACCCTTGATCAAGGTTTGCAGGGTCTCCTTCGCCTGCCGCTCCTCGTCGAGCCGGTCGTCGACCATCGCGTCACCACCCCCACCGGGCAGCGTCCGGGCGAGCGGGTGGACGACCTCCTCCTCGGCGGTCTCGTGCGCGGCGAGGAGCTTGACGAGATCGTCGAAGGCGTCGCGCCGGGTGTCGCCGGTGCCGCCGATGACCAGCAGGAAGAGCTGCTCGATCTGGGCGTGCTGGGCGAGCAGAAGGTCGACCACATCCTCCTCGGGACCGGGGGTGGCCGGGGTGTCGGTGTCAGGCATGGCTGCCTCCTTCGGCGCGAAGCGTCTCGATCGGGTGCGGGCCCTCGGTCTCGATGCGGTACTCGTCGCCGAAGCGGTCCCGGTGCATGTCGATGACCTGTTCGCTCGGCGGCTGCTGGCCGTCGTGCAGTTGTTGCTGCATCCACTCGAAGCGCTCGTGGGCCTCGCGGACGTAGCCCTCGCCGAGCTTCGTCACGTCGATCTGGGTGGCCAGCAGGTGGCGCAGGTAGTCCTTGTTGGGCTCGAAGGTCAGCGGCTCGGGAAGGCCGACACTGCCGACGACCTCCTCCGGCTCCCGGCCGTCGTGCCGACGCAGCAGGTCGGCGGCCTGCTGGAGGTGGGCCAGCTCCATCTGCAGGTGCAGCTCCCAGACCGCCTTGATCCGGGGGTCGCTCTCCTGCTGCAGGAAGGAGTAGTAGAGCCAGCACTCGTTGTACTCGTGGGTGAGCAGCCGCTCCCACCAGTTCTCACCCGGGTCCAGCAGCGACTCGTAGTGGGTGACGTGCTCCTGCTCGATCATGCTGATTTCCTGGTAGAGCTGGCGCGCGATCGGTTCCATGTACTGCGGGCCGACGTTCATGTAGTAGAACATCACCTGCTGCTCGGCTGACAGGATCGTCAACGCGTGCAGCTTCGAGCGTGGGTCCACCGAGTTGCGGTCGTACGGGGTGCGGACCTCGTCGAAGGGATGCCGGTGCTCCTGGACCGTCGGTCGGCCGGGCATGACCTCGGTGAGCCCGTCGACGATTTTCTCCGCCTTGCGTCGCTCGACCATCTCGTAGAGGTTGGCGTAGCGGTACAGGTGGTCGAAGTCCTCCAGCACACCGAACTCGTACGCCTGCTTGAGGTAGGGGTCGGGTTCGTGCCGGGCGACCCAGGCGGTGAGGTCGACGGCCACCTGCTCGTAACCGAGCGTCGTCTCCAGCACGCTGGCGACGCCGGGGAGCAGCCAGTTCACCACCCGCTGTTGCTGGTTCTCCAGGTACCGGACGTAGGCGAGCTGCCGGCGGACCTCCTGGTCTGGGCAGTTCCGGGCGAACTGGTGCTGGAAGTTGATCGCCTCGATCTCGATGCCGTTCATCGTGATGATCCGGCATCGGGTGTACGGGTCCACCGCCTCCGGGTCGATCGGATCGACGTTCAGTTCACGCCAGTTGCGGATCTGGTTTTCGAGAGGGATTCCTTTGTGGTCGAGCGGATTGAACATGCCTCTCCTTCATGGGGGGGAGGGTGGCCGTGCCGCCTGGGGTTGAGCGGCGACGGAGGGGCCGAAGGGCTGCGTGTCTGCGCCCCGCCGCGGGGACGTTGCGGAGCCACGGCAGGACGGACCACTGGAGGGCACATGTCTTGACCCGATTGGGCCGGTACCCGCCGCGAACGGTGGCAAACCAGGCAGTCGTCCGGAATGAGGTCCGGTGACGACTCGCGGGTGTGGGTGCCTGATCGCTGGGTAGGGCTGAACCATGCTGAAGCGAGCGGTGTGGCAGGGACTGGTGGCGGGCCTGGCCGGGGCGGCGGTGATGACGGCCGCCGAGAAGATCGAACAGCGGGTGACCGATCGGCCCGACTCCTACGTGCCCGCCCGGGTTCTGGCCAGGCTGACCGGCCTGCCGGAGTCGTCCGGGCAGCAGCCCCGGTGGCAGAACCTGGCGATGCACTACGGCCAGGGCGCACTGCTCGGCGTGCTGCGCAGCGTCATGGCGCAGGCCGGGCTGCGCGGCGCCTGGGCCTCGACGATGTTCACGGCGGTGCGCCTGACCAACGACCAGATCCTGGAGAACGCCACCGGCGTGGGGGCGCCTCCGCTGACCTGGCCCCGCCCCGAACTCGCCATCGACGTGTTGCACAAGTCCATCTACGCGTTCGCCACCGGAGCGGTGGCCGACGTGCTCGCCGCCCGCGACGGAGCGGGCCCCGGGCAGCGGCACGCGGCGCTCCGTCCCGGTCGCCACGCGGACGTCGGTCCGCTGCCCCGGGCGGCAGCACGTCGGGCATAGCTGCGCAGGCGCGCCCACGGCCAGGAAGCTGCGCGCGCGGCCGGGGAGTGTTTAGCTGCACGGATGATCACACCCGTACCCCTCGGTACCTGGCCGACGCCGTTGGAGGCCGCGCCCCGGCTCGCCGCCCGGCTGGGGCTGGCCGAGCTCTGGTTCAAGCGTGACGATCTCACCGGCCTCGGCGGGGGCGGCAACAAGATCCGCAAGCTCCAGTACACCTGCGCGCAGGCGATCGCCGACGGCGCCACCACTGTCATCACCTCGGGGGCGCCGCAGAGCAACCACGCCCGGCTCACCGCGGCCGCGGCCGCGCGGCTCGGCCTCTCCTGTGTGCTGGTGCTCGCCGGCTCGGCCCCGGAGCGTCGGCGAGGCAACCTGCTGCTCGACGGGCTCGCCGGCGCGGAGATCGTCTGGAGCGGAGAGCGTCCGCTCGCCGAGGTGGTGACGGCCGAAGCGGAGCGACGATCGGCGTACGTCATCCCGTTCGGCGGCACCGCTCCCGCGTCGATCCAGGGCTATGTGGACTGCGGTCGGGAACTGCGGGCCCAGTTGCCGGACGCCGACGGGGTCGAGGTGGTGGCGGCGCTCGGTTCCGGCGGGACGATGGCCGGCCTGGTGCGGGAGTTGGGCGTGCAGCGGGTGATCGGCGTGGATGTCGGTGCCGTGCCGGACCCACGGGCGACCGTCGCGGGGCTGCTCGTCGGCGAGGTGGAGCCGGACGCGCTGCGGATCGACGGCACCCAGGTGGGCGCGGGGTACCGCACGCTCACCGACGCCGTCCGGGCGGCGCTGGAGGTGACCGCGCGTACGGAGGGGGTCTTCCTGGACCCGACGTACACCGGTCGGGCGATGGCGGCGCTGCTGGCTGGCAGCTTCCCGCACGGCGACCGGGTCGTCTTTCTGCACAGCGGCGGGCTGCCGGGACTCTTCGGCCACCCCGAGCTGTAGGGGCGCCGGCCGGGCGCGCACGGCGGTGCCCTCCGGCGGAGTCGTGTCGGAGGGCACCGCGCCGAGCTGTCGACGGATCAGACGCCGGCAAAGTGCTCGCGGTGATCGCGTACGAACTCGGCGAAGGTCCGCGGCTGCCGGCCGACGATCCGCTCGACGTGGTCGTTGGTGAAGTCGCCCCACCCGGAGCCGTAGGCGACCCGGTACTCGGCGAGGACCTCGGCCGACCACTGGTCGAGGCCGGCCTGGAGCAGGCCGTCGCGTGCCTGCTCCGGGCTCTGCGGCACGTAGCGCACCGGCTGGCCGAGGGTACGGGCGATCTCGTCGGCCGCCTGGTCGAGCGTGATGCTCTCCGGGCCGGTGGGGGTGTAGATCCTGCCCTGGTGCTGCTGTGGCGCGGCGAGGATTGCTGCCCCTGCGGCGGCGATGTCCCGGGCGTCGATCAGGCCGACCCGCGCGTCGCCGAAGAGACCGTAGAGGTGCTCGCCGGCCTTGGCACCGAGCAGGTTCTGCATGAAGTGACTCGGTCGCAGGATGGTCCAGGGGATACCGGACTCCTGTAGCTCCGCGTCGGAGAGCGCGTGCAGGCGGCCGTTGCGGGTGGGCGCGTCGTGCGCGGCGCCGATCGCGGAGAGCCGGACGATGTGCCGTACGCCGGCCTGCCGGGCGGCCCACACCGCGTTCATGCTCTGGCTCGGTGCCAGTGGACCCATCGGCATCAGCAGCCAGAGCGTCGTCACACCCTCGAACGCCGGGGTCAGCGTGGTGGGGCGGTCCAGGTCGCCGACGACGTACTCGACCCCGTCGAGCCTTGGCGTGCGCGAGGCGTCCCGGACGAGGGCGCGCAGCGGCTGCCTGCCGGCCAGTTCCCGCAGCACCTCCCGCGACACGGTGCCGTTTGCCCCTGTTATCAGAATGGTCATGGTCATCCTCCCGGTCCGGCGGACCGTGGTCGGACCACGGTCGCCGCCAGCGACGATATAGTCCATAAGCTGTACAGTCCAATGATTGGACCAAATTATGAAGCGCAGCACACTGAAGGAGCAGGACCCCGACCTCGGGATCCTGGCCGTGCAGCTCTCCGCGCGTGTCCAGCGGGAGATCTTCCGACGCTCGGCGGAGCAGGGGTTCGACGACGTCCGGCCGCGCCACGGCGCGGTCCTCGCGTACCTGGACGCCGAGGGCACCCGCCCCGGCGAGCTGGCCCGGCTGGCCGGCCGCAACAAGCAGACGATGGGCGCGATCCTCGACGAGCTGGAACGGCTGGGCTACGTCCGGCGCATGCCCGACCCGGCCGACCGCCGGGCAAAGCTGATCGTGCCGACGGATCGGGGTCTCAGCTTCATTGCGGCCTCCGACGGCTTCGTGCACCTGATCGAGCAGAAACTCGCCGACACACTCGGCCCCGACCGGTACCGCGACTTCAGGGACGCGCTGGCCCGCGGCGTGGCGAGCCTCCCGGCGACCGGCCAGGACACCGAGGGCTGAGCTGGCATGTGCCGGCGCCAACCGGGTACGCCGCCGTGGCCCCGGGGGCCGGCGGGACGCCCAGGCTGACCGCTTTTCACGCAGCCGAGGAGCACCGACATGCCTATCGCGGGGCGGGCCCGACTCACACCGACGGTCTCCCTGGTGCTGCTGGCGTCGATCCTGGTGTCGTTCCTGGCCGCGTCGGCGGCCCCGACCCCGCTCTACGGTGTGTACCAGGAACGTTGGCACTTCTCGCCGGTCACCACCACCGTGGTGTTCGCCGTCTACGCCCTCGCGGTGCTGGCGTCGCTGCTCACGTTCGGCAAGTTGTCCGACCACGTCGGTCGACGGCCGGTGCTGGCCGTCGCGATCGCGGTGCAGATGCTCGCGTTGGTCGTCTTCATCTTCGCCAACGGCGTTGCGGCCCTGCTGGTCGCCCGCCTCGTGCAGGGGCTGGCAGCCGGCGCCGCCACCGGCGCGGTGGGCGCCGCCATGCTGGACATCGACCGGGCCCGGGGCACGCTCGCGAACTCGATCGCCCCCGGCATCGGAACCGGAAGCGGCGCCCTGCTCTCGGCGCTGCTCATCCAGTTCCTGCCCGCGCCGACGCGACTGGTGTACGTCGTGCTGCTCGTGATCCTGCTGATCCAGGCCGTCGGGGTCGCGCTGATGCCGGAGACGGTCACCCCGATGGCCGGGGCCCGAGCCAGCCTGCGGCCGGACATCACACTGCCCCGCTCCGTGCGCCAACCGGTCCTGGTCGTCGTCCCGGTGCTCTTCGCGGTCTGGGCGCTGGCCGGGTTCTTCGGCGCGCTCGGCCCGGCGCTGATCCGCAGCCTCATGAACACGTCGATCGTGATCGGCGGTCTGGTCCTCTTCGTCTTCGCCGTCTTCGGGTCGATCGCCGTGCTGGTGCAGCGCAACACCGCCGCGCGGACCGTGATCCTGACCGGAATCGTCGCGCTCATCCTGGGCATGATCGTCACGTTGGTGGCGGTCATGGCGCAGTCCATCCCGGTCTTCTTCGTCGGCCTCGCGCTCGGGGGCGTCGGCTTCGGCAGCGGCTTCCAGGGCAGCCTCAAGACGGTCATGCCGCTGGTCGAGGCGCACCAACGCGCCAGCGTGCTGTCCGTGCTCTACGTCGTCTGCTACGTCGGTTTCGGTCTCCCCACGGTGATCGCCGGCTTCCTCGTGGTCTACGCCGGCGGCCTGCCGAGGACAGCCGACGAGTACTCCGTCGCCGTCATCCTCCTCGCTTTGGTCGCCCTGTTGGGGGTACGCAGGGCCACCAGGATGGCGCCGGGTTGAGCCCGGGAAGCCGGCGACGAGCACTGACGCAAGCAGCAGCGTGATGATCAGAAAGGGAGGGGCGATGAGCCCGAAGGTGGCCCAGGGCGACGCGAGTGCGACGTCGCGGATCGAGAGCCTGGACGTCAAGCTTGAGGTGATCGTCATCCCGGTGTCGGATGTCGACCGGGCGAAGGCGTTCTACGAACGACTCGGGTGGCGGCTCGACCAGACCCCGCCCGGCATCGTCCAGTTGACGCCGCACGGCTCCGCGTGTTCCGTACAGTTCGGCACCGGGCTGACGTCGGCGGCACCCGGCTCGGCCATGGCGTACCTGATCGTGTCCGACATCGAGGCGGCCCACGACACCCTCGCTGCCGCCGGTGTCGAGGTCGGCGACGTCTTCCACGTCAGCCCGGACGGCCCGGTCGACGGGCCGGACCCGCAGCGGCGCAGCTACTTCTCGCGCGCCACGCTGCGCGACCCGGACGGCAACACCTGGCTGATGCAGGAGATCACCACCAGGCTTCCCGGACGCATCGAGGGTGGCCTCACCTCGTTCGGCTCCACGAGCGACCTGGCGAGCGCGCTTCGACGCGCGGCCGCCGCGCACGGCGAGCACGAGAAACGTACGGGCGAGCATGACGAAAACTGGCCCGACTGGTACGCGGCGTACATGGTCAGCGAGCAGTCGGGGGCCACGCTGCCCGAGTGAGCTACGCCCACGCGTAAGACCTGCTGATCGCGGTGCTGCCGGTGAGTCACCTGATGACTCACCGGCAGCACCGTTTCCGTTTCGGAGTGCGCGGCGCTACTGGCTGCGCGCTGTTCGTACGGGCGATGTACGCGAGTTGTACGCCGACCGTCCTACCATCCCCTGAACACGATGATCTTCGATCCATGCGGCACCGCCGGATTCAGAGCTGACCCGGGTGCGTGCCGTGCCTCGTCGCCTGTGTGCGGTCCCCCGGCCGCCGGTAGGGAGGAGACCTCGATGACGAGTCCTGGTGCGGGCGGTGCGATGCCGTGACGCGGGTACGGTTTCTCGCCCTCGGCCCGCTGCACGCCGAGGTCGGCAGAGAGTGGCTCGACCTCGGGCCCGTCCGGCAACAGGCGGTCTTCGCGATCCTGCTGTTCAACGCGAACCGCGTGGTCACACCGGCGTCGATCCTGCAGGGAGTCTGGGGCGGCCAGACCCCGGCGACCGGCACGAAGCTGATCCCGCCGTACATCTACCGTCTGCGGCGCACGCTCCAGGCGGCGTGCGTCGGCCGCGACGGTCCCACGATCGACAGCTCCCGGATCGGCTACCGGCTGCGTCTCGGTTCGGCCCGCACCGACGTCGCGGACTTCGACGAGGCGGTTGAGCGGGCGGCTGCCGCCGAGGCGGCCGGCGACCTCGCCGGGGCCGCGGCGCTACTGGCCGAGGCCGAGCAGAGCTGGGCGGGCGAGCCGTTGGCGGGCCTGACCGGTCCGTACGCGGAGAGCCGTCGGCAACATCTGCTCGAACGCCGCATCGTCTGCCTGGAACACCGGCTGGAACTGCACCTGCGGCTGGGCGACTGCCGCCGGGCGATCCCCGCGCTCATCGCTTTGCAGACGGAGTATCCCCTGCGGGAACGGCTGGCGATCATGCTGATGACCGCCCTGTACCAGACCGGCAGGCAGAGCGAGGCGATGGACGTGTTCAGCGCCTTCCGTACCCGTCTGGCGACCGAGTTGGGCGTCGAGCCGACCCCGGCGCTGCTCGCGGCGTACACCTCGATGTTGCGCGGCGACCTGGGCCCGCCCTGGGTGTCGGACCTTTTTCTCGAAGGACCCGCCCGGGCACGGGCGGCCACCACCACGTGATGCGCGGCGATGCCGCGCGGTGAGGCGGAGCAGATGGACGACGGCCTTGCCCCGGTGCAGCCGGGGGACGCCGGATGGTTTCTGGGTCACTCCCTGCGGGAGCGGCTGACCGGCGCGGTGCCGACCGGCCCGGTCGACGAGGATCTCGGCCGGATCCGGCTGAAGATGTGGCTGGACGAGCCGGTGCACGCGAGGCGGCCCGACCTGATCCCGCAGCGGCTGGCCCAGCACGGGCTCGACGAGGCCGGTCTGATCCGGGCCCTGGGCGAGCAGCCCGAGACCGTTCGGGCCCGGTTCGGCACGGCACCGGATTACGCCCGGCGGCTGGTCGAGGCCGCGCGGCGACATCCGGCCGCCACCGTGGCGCCCGGCCACGGCGCGGCCGGACACGATGACAGCGCGGGATTCGCGGCGCTCGTCGCGCCACTGATCGCCGCCGCACTCGAACGGTTGGGCGCCCGGGTGGCGGCGTTGGTCGACGGCCACCCGCACCTGTCCGCCGACGCGCTGACCACGCGGTTGGGCCCGGGGCCGGTCGACACCGTCAACATGCTGGTGGCCCGGACGATGGCGCTGGAACTCAACGTGCTGCGGATCCGGGGCGAGCTGTCCGGAAGCAGCCCGCACGAGCGCTTCCACGACTTCCTCCACCGGTTGGAGCAGCCGCAGCACGCGCTGCGCCTGCTGCGCGAATATCCGGTGCTGGCCCGGGATCTGGTGCGGGTCGTCGACAACTGGGAGGCCAGCCGGCTGGAGTTCGCCGAGCGCGTCGTCGCCGACCACGCGGAGCTGTCCGACCGGTGCGGCGGGCCGGACTCGCTCGGCGACCTGGCCGAGGTGAGCTTCGGGGCGGGGGACAACCATCGGGGCGGTCGCTCGGTGGCGGTCGTCCGCTTCGCGACCGGCGCGCGGGTGATGTACAAGCCCCGGCGCCTACAGGTCGACTGCCACTTCCAACACCTGTTGGCCTGGCTCAACGAGCGCGGCGCGCACCCCGCGCTGCGGACGTTCTGGGTCGTCGACCGCGAGGTGTACGGGTGGACCGAGTTCGTCGAGAGTGGACCGTGCGCCGACCGCGACGCCCTCGGCCGGTTCCATCGGCGGCAGGGCGCGCTCCTGGCCCTGTTGCAGGCCCTCGGCGCGACGGATTTCCATCAGGAAAATGTGATCGCCTCCGGTGAGCACCCGATGCTCATCGATCTGGAGGCGATGCTGCACAACTGGCAGTGGGAGCGGCCGATCGGCGACCAGGCGGGCTACCTGCAGAGCGCCGGGGTCGGGTTGATGAGCAGGTCCGTCATCACGGTGGGGCTGCTGCCGGCACCCGTGGTCTGGACCGAGGGCAACCAGGTCAACCAGTTCGACATGAGCGGGATGTCCGGGGCTGGTGGGCAGTTGACCGCCCGGCCGGTCACGGTCTGGGACGGGTTCGGCACCGACGAGATGCGCCTGGATCGGCGGCGGGTCCCGCTGCCCGGTTCGGGGAACCTGCCCACCCTCGGCGAGCAGCGTCTGGACGTGACGGAGTTCGCGCCCGAGATCGGCGACGGATACCGCACGCTCTACCGGATCCTGCTGCGACACCGGGACGAGTTGCTGGGGCCGTCCGGCCCGTTGGCCGCGTTCGCGCACGACGAGGTGCGGGTGGTCCTGCGCGCCACCGAGTCGTACGTCCGGCTGCTCGCCGAGGCGCAGCACCCGGACCTGCTGCGGGACGCGTTGGACCGGGACCGGTACTTCGAGAACCTGTGGGCCGGGCACGAGCACCGCGAGGACCGCGACCTCCTCATCGCCGCGGAACTGACCCAGATGTACGCCGGCGACGTGCCGATCTTCGTGACCACACCGTCGTCGACGGACCTCACCGGTGGCGACGGCACAGTGGTGCCGGGGGCACTGCGCCAGACCGGCCTGGACGCGG
This sequence comes from Micromonospora saelicesensis, assembly GCF_900091575.1. Classification (GTDB taxonomy): domain Bacteria; phylum Actinomycetota; class Actinomycetes; order Mycobacteriales; family Micromonosporaceae; genus Micromonospora; species Micromonospora saelicesensis. The sequence continues at coordinate 966,728 of NZ_FMCR01000002.1, read as the reverse complement.
TCCGCGACCGACTGGTGGGCATGTCCGAAGACCACCTGGCCCAGCAGAGCTGGATCATCGAAGCCTCGCTCACCGCGCTGATCATGGGAGACCCGTCGCGGTGGCGTCCACCGAGCCGCCCCGGCACGGTGGTCCTGCCGTCGCCGGTCGTACCCGCGAAGGTCGTGCACTCGCCTGTTGCCCCCGCGACGGTCGCACCTGAGCGCTTCGTCGACGCGGCGCGCATCATCGGGGATCGGATGCTGGCGACCGCGCTCACCGAGGACGACCGGATCTGCTGGCTGGGCCTGAGCCTGATCGCCGACAAGGTGTGGATGCTCGGCCCGAGCGCCATGGACCTCTACAACGGCATCAGTGGCATCGCCCTGTTCCTCGCCCGGCTGGCGGACGTCACCGGCGACACGGTCTACCGGCAGGCCGCCGACCGGGCCGCCACGATGATGCTCCGCGAGGCGCGGAGCTGGCTCGCCGGCCCGACCGCGACCGCGGGCGTCGGCGGCTTCGACCACCTGGGCGGTTCGGTGTACGCCCTGAGCCACCTCACCGCCGTCCTGGACCGCGCCGACCTGGTCGACACCGCCGTGGGCCTGGCCGCGTCGATGGTCACGCACGCCACCGAAAGCCGCGAGTACGACATCATCAACGGCAGCGCCGGCGGGCTGCTGGCCCTGCTGTCGCTGCACCGGGTCACCGCGGACCCCAGCCTGCTCGACGGCGCCCGGACGCTGGCCCGGCACACGCTCAGCGGCGCACGGCCGGTCGGCGACGGGGTCGGCTGGTCCGGCACCCTCTACGCGGACACGCCGCTGGCCGGTTTCTCCCACGGCGCGTCCGGTATCGCGACCGCCCTGGCCCGATGGGACCGGTACACCGGGACGCACGAGCATCGCGACGCGGTGGACGCGGCGCTGCGCTACGAACGCACGGTGTACGACGAGGCGACCGGCAACTGGCGCGACCTACGCCCGGACACGCCCGAAGGCGACTCCATGGTCGCCTGGTGCCACGGCGCGGCCGGGGTCGCGATGGCACGCGCCGAACTCCTGGGCTACGCCACCGACGACGCGCTGCTGCGCGACGACCTGCGGCGTGCGCTGACGGCGACGCTGGAGCCGAGCAACCTGCTGCACAACCACTCGATCTGCCACGGGGACCTCGGCAACGCCGAGGCCGCACTGGCCGCCGCCCGAGCCCTCGGGGACGACGAGGCGGCCCAGCGCGCCGCCGCGATCGCGGCGACCGCCGTCGCGGACATCGAGAACCGTGACTGGCGGTGCGGCGTGCCACGGGGCGTGGAGACACCGGGGCTGATGAGCGGCCTGGCCGGCATCGGCTACGCGCTCCTGCGGTGGGCCGACCCGGCGGGTGTGCCGTCGGTGCTGCTGCTGGAGCCGCCGACCGACCATCGCGGTGCCATCGATCTGCCATAGCGCGGTCCTACGGTTCCGCCGTGGAGGTCCATCCACGTATCGCGCTTCACCACCTATAGATCGGAGTTTCACATGGACTACATCAGGGCGTGGAAGGACCCGGTCTACCGGGCGTCCCTCAGCCCCGAGGACCGGGCCAGCCTGCCGGCGAACCCGGCCGGCTTCGTCGAGCTGAACGACCAGGAGCTCGACGGCGCCGACGGCGGAACGTGGACCCCGACTCCCACGATCACCGTGGTCACCGGGGCCGCCGGCTGCTTCTCCTTCAACGGCACCTTCTGCAACGGCACCTGCGCGGCGTTCACCGCCGGCTGCTGCGGCTGACCGATCCACCTCGGCGAGGAACCCGAACCGTCCCGCACGGATGCGTTTCCTCGCCGGCACACCCCGAACTCCCTGAGGAGAGCACTTAATGAACATCGTGCAAGCCTGGAAGGACCCCGAGTACCGGGCGAGCCTTTCCGCCGAGCAGTTGGCGGCGCTGCCGGAGCACCCCTGCGGCGTCGTCGAGCTCGGTGACGACGTCCTCGCGCACATCGCCGGCGCGCGTACCGAGGGACTGTGGACCCTCGGCTGCTGCGGCGGCTTCACCGCCCGGGAGACCCCGTGCGGTTCCTGTGGCGCGACGTGCGGCGGAACCACCTGTGGCACCTGCCAGACGCAGTCGACCTGCGGTCTGTGCACCGCCTGATTCACCCGCTCCACCGGTGGTGCCCGGACACCTGAGGTGTCCGGGCACCGTCCCCCGCGAGACCCGACCGCTGCGCGAGAGAGAGCACCCCCGATGACGCAGTCGCACCTGCCCGGCCACGACCCGGTGGACGTTTCGAACCCCTGCTGGTACCTGGCGTACTCCCTGCCGGAGAGGCTCGGCGGCGCGGCGCCGACCGGCTCGGTGGACGAGGACCGGGGGCGGCTCCGGCTCGATCGGTGGAAGAACGAACCGGTCTTCGCCGGTGACACGCACCTGTTCGAGAGCTGGCTCGACGCCCTCGACCTCGACGAGCCCACGCTGACCACTGTGCTCGGCGAATCGCCGGAAACGGTCCGCAGCAGGTTCACCGACATCCCGGGCTACGTGCGCACCATCGAGCGCGCATGGCGCGACCACCGGCCGGGCGAGACCGCTGACGCTGACCACCACGGGGACGACCACGGGCACGACCACGACCATGACCACCACCACGAGCCGCACCCGCACGCCGCGTTCGTCGAGTTGGTGCGCCCGCTGGTGGACGACGGCGTCCGCCGGGTACGCGAGGCGGTGCACGCGGCCTGCGTCGAAACGCCGGGAGGACACCTCGATGCCGACCTGCTCGCCGACCAACTCTGCGAGCCGCCCTACGGGGCGATCAACCTGCTCGTCGGCCGGGTGCTCGTGCTGGAACTCAACGTCCTGCGGTTGCAGGGGCAGTTGGAGGGGGAGACCTCGCAGCAGCGCTTCCAGGACTTCGCCCGGCGGCTGCGCGACCCGAAGTACACGCTCGACGTCCTGATGGAGTATCCGGTGCTGGCCCGGGACGCGACCATCCTCATCGACAACTGGGTGGACGCCCGGATCGAGTTCGCCCAGCGCCTCACCGCGGACGCCACCGCCCTGACCGCCCGGCTGGGCGACCCGGCGGAGCTGGGCAGCGTGACGGAGGTGTCGTTCGGCGCCGGTGACTCACACCGCGGTGGCCGCTCGGTCGGGTTCGTCCGCTTCGCCAACGGCGCCCGCGCCGTCTACAAGCCCCGCGGACTGCAGGTCGAGCTGCACTTCCAGCAACTGCTGGACTGGCTCAACACGCGTGGCGCGCAACCGTCGCTGCGCACCATGTGGGTGCTCGACCGCGGTGACTACGGCTGGTCGGAGTTCGTCACCGCCGGGCCCTGCGCCGATCACGACGCGCTGCGCCGCTTCTACACCCGGCAGGGCAGCTACCTGGCGTTGCTGCACAGCCTCGCGGCCGTCGACTTCCACCTGGAGAACATCATCGCCGCCGGCGAGCACCCGATGCTGGTCGACCTGGAAGCCCTCTTCCACCCGCAGGGCGAGCAGACGGACCAGCAGATCGGCGTCTCGGCGGAGTCGTTCCGGACGATGCGGGAGTCGGTCCTGGAGGTCGGGCTCCTGCCCCGGCCCATCATCTACCAGGACGACGACGGCGTCGGCGGCGTCGACTTCAGCGGTCTGGCCGGCACCGCCGGGCAGCTCACGCCCACCCCGGTTGCCACCTGGGAGGAGTCCGGCACCGACGAGATGCGCCTGGTCCGCAAACGGATCGAGATGGGCGGCGGGCAGAACCTCCCCAGCCTGAGCGACGCGGCACACCACACCCTCGACTTCAGCGCCGACATCATGGCCGGGTTCGAGCAGACCTACCGGCTGCTGCACCGCCACCGCGACGAGCTGCTGGCACCGGACGGGCCGGTGGCCGCGTTCGCCGGTGACGAGGTACGCGTGATCCTGCGCGCCACCCGCACCTACGGCAAGCTGTTGCAGGAGAGCCGCCACCCCGACCTGCTGCGCAACGCGCTGGACCGGGAGCGGTTCTTCAGCTTCCTCTGGTTGCAGGAGGAGTGGCCGGGCGCCGAGGCCCGGATCGCGACCGCCGAGCAGGCACAGCTGAGCCGCGGCGACATCCCCTTCTTCAGCACGACGCCCGCCTCGCACGACTTCGTCGCCGGAGACGGCTCGGTGGTCGCCGGGGTGCTGCCCACCAGCGGTCTGGAGCGCTCGCGGCAGCGCATCGGCGCCCTCTCCGAAACGCATCTGGCCCAGCAGACCTGGATCCTGCGCAGCTCGCTCGCGGCGCTGACGATGGGCGTGGAGAGTCAGGGGCAGTGGTCGGAGTACCAGGTCACCGCCGCCACCGTTCCCGCCGACGTGGACCGGTTCATCGCCGCCGCGCGCGCCGCCGGCGACCGGCTGCTGCTGTCGGCCGACACCGGCGAGGACTCGATCGCCTGGCTCGGGCACACCCTGGTGGCCGACAAGATCTGGCAGCTGGGCCCGGTCGGGATCGACCTCTACAGCGGGCTGTCCGGGATCGCGTTGTTCCTCGGCTACCTCGGCGAGGTCAGCGGCGAGCAGCGCTTCCGCGGCGCGGCCGAGGTGGCCGCCGGCATGCTGGTACGTCAGATCGACCTGCTCGACGAGACGCCGACGGAGAGCCTCGAGAACTTCACCGTCGGCGCCTTCAACGAGCTGGGCGGACCGCTGTACGCGTTGAGTCACCTGGGCGCCCTGTGGCAGCGCGACGACCTGTTGGACGCCGCCGGGCGGATCGTGCCCGTCCTGCTGCACCTCGCGCCGCAGGACGAGGCGTACGACGTGATCAGCGGCGCGGCCGGAGCGATCCTCGCGCTGCTGGCGCTGCACGCGGCGCGGCCGTCGGAGCCGATCCTCGACGCGGCCCGCACGTTCGCCCGGATCCTGGCGGACAAGGCCGAGCCGGCCGGCGACGGGATCGGCTGGGCGGGCGCGGTGAACCCGAGTCGGCCGCTGGCGGGTTTCTCACACGGGGGGTCCGGCATCGCCGTCGCCCTGGCCCGGCTGGACCGGGCCCTCGGCAACCGCGACCATCTGCCGCTGGTCGAGGGCGCGATGCGCTACGAACGCTCGGCCTTCGACCCGGAGCACATGTGCTGGCTCGACCTGCGCGACACCACGCCGGAGCGGTACTCCATGGTCGCCTGGTGCCACGGCGGGCCCGGCATCGCGCTCGCCCGCGCCGACCTGGCCGGCTACGTCGACGACCACGAACTGCTCGATCGCGACCTCTCCGACGCCAGCACCGGCATGCTGCGGTTCGGCCTGACCGGCGAGGTCATCACGGGCACCGGCAACCACAGCATCTGCCACGGCGACCTCGGCAACGTCGAGGCCCTGCTGGCCGCCGCACGGGTCCGCGGCGACGAGGACGCCGCCCGGCAGGCCGAGCTGGTGGCCGCCAGCATCCTGGACTACATCGACCGGGACGGCTGGCTGTGCGGGGTTCCGCTCGGTGCGGAGACTCCCGGCCTGATGAGCGGCATCGCCGGCATCGGCTACAACCTGCTGCGCCTGGCCTTGCCCGAGCGGGTTCCGTCGATCCTGCTGGTCGAGCCTCCGGTCGCGGCGGTGGGCGGTGACCCGCGTGGCTGAGCAGCAGCTCTGGCCGTACCGGCCGCAGGCGTTGGCGACCTACCGCGATGGCGTGCACGACGGTCCCGGACGGAGCCCGATCCGGTCCTCACGACGACCGCTGGTCGCGCTCGCCGTGCTGCTGCTGATCGGCGTGGGCTTCGCGGCGGTCATGCGGGTGCCGCGGACGGTCGACGGCGCCGTGATCGGTGCCGACGGGCCGAATCTGGTCTCCATGTTCGCCGGGCGCCTCAATCCTGAGCCGGTGCCCGGCACGGAGGTCACCCTCGTGCAGGAGGGTGGCCGGGCGACCCTGCGGGTCGTCCGGGCCGAGGTCGTCGACGACCCCGCCGATCGGCGCTGGAACATCCCGGCGGAGGTGCCCCGACCGATCACCATCGTCTGGCTCGCCGGAGACGCGAAGGAGAGCTTCGGTCGGCTCAGTCTCGTGGTCGCCAACCCCACCCTGCTGGAGTTGGTGCCGGGCGTTGAGGGGGTCCTGCGATGACGATGAGCTGGCTGCGACCGCGTCGCCGGGTGCCGATCATGCTCCAGATGAGCGCCACCGAATGCGGTGCCGCGTGCCTGGCCATGGTCTTCAGCTCCTACCGGCGGTGGACCTCCGTCGCCGAGTGTCGGGAGCAGTTGGGCATCGGCCGCGACGGGGCCACGGCGTTGCAGATGACCCAACTCGCCCGCCGGACGGGGATGCGGGCCCGAGGCGTCAGCGTCGACCTCGACGGACTGCCGCAGCTGCGGTTGCCGGCGATCGTGCACTGGAACTTCCGGCACTATCTGGTGCTGGAGCGGTGGGACCGACGCGGCGCCGTCGTCGTCGACCCGGGGATGGGCCGGCGGCGGATGAGCCGCGAGGAGTTCGGCGAGGGATTCACCGGAATCGCCATCGAACTCACACCGGGCGAGGAGTTCGAGCGACGCCCCAGCCCGGGACGGTTGGCCTCGCTGCGCTTCGCCCGCAGCATGCTGACCTTCTCCCGTCCGCTGCTCGGCCTGGTCCTGGTCGTCTCGCTGCTGCTCCAGTTGGCGGTGCTGCTGCCCGCACTGATCACCAAGTTCGCGGTCGACACGGTGATCGGGAAGGGACAGGTCGACGCCCTGACCGTCCTCGGCCTCGGCATGCTCCTGCTGTTGGCCACCCAGGGGGTGGGCACCTACGCCCGAGGTGCCGCTCTCAACGTGTTGCACGCGCGCATGGACGACACCATGATGCGGCGCTTCTTCGACCACCTGCTCGCCCTGCCGTACTCCTACTTCCAGTTGCGCAGCAGCGGCGACCTGCTGATGCGGATGTCCAGCAACACCGTCATCCGCGACCTGGTCACCAGCCAGACGATGTCGCTCGTCCTCGACGGCCTGTTCGTCGTCGTCTACATCGGCATGCTCCTGGCGTTCACACCGCTCTACGCCTGGCTGGTGCTGGGCCTGGGTCTGCTGCAACTGGGCGCGATCGTGGCGACGTACCGGGCCATGCGGGAACGCACGCACCGCGACATCGCCGCCCAGGCCGAGGAGCAGAACTACGCGGTCGAGGTGCTGGCCGGCGCCGAGACGGTGAAGGCGATGGGCGCCGAGCAGCAGGTCCTCGGCCGCTGGTCCGGTCTCTTCCAGACCCGGCAGTTCGCCTCGCTGCACCGCCGTCAGCTGGAGACCGGGTTGGAGGCGACGCTCGGGGTGTTCCGGATGGGCTCGCCGCTGCTCCTGCTGTGGGTCGGCGCCCACCAGGTCGTCGCCGGCGCGATGTCGCTGGGCACCATGCTGGCGCTCAACGCCCTCGCCGCAGCCGTGCTCACCCCGTTGATGGGCCTGGTCAACACGGCCCGTCAACTACAGACGGTCGGCACCCACCTGGAACGGATCCGGGACGTGATGGACGAGGCCGCCGAGCAGGACCGGTCCACGTCCCAGCCGCCGGGCCGCATCTCCGGGCAGGTGACGCTGACCGGGGTCGGCATGCGCTACAGCGCCAACGCCGCCTGGGCCGTACGCGGGGTCGACCTGACCATCCCGCCCGGCGCGAAGGTGGCGCTCGTCGGGCGGACCGGATCGGGCAAGACGACGCTCGCCAAGACCATCATCGGGCTGTACGTGCCCAGCGAGGGCGAGGTCCGATTCGACGGGCGTCTGCTCCAGGACCTCGACTTCCGCGAGCTGCGCCGCTGGTGTGGCATGGTCACCCAGGAGCCCGCCCTGTTCGCCGGGTCCGTCCGCGACAACATCTCCCTCGGACATCCGTCGGCGACCTACGACGAGGTTGTCCTCGCCGCCGAGCGCGCGCAGATCCACGACGAGATCATGGCGATGCCGATGGCGTACGAGACCCGACTCACCGAGGGCGGCGGAGGGCTCTCCGGCGGCCAGCGGCAACGGCTGGCCCTCGCCCGCGCCCTCGTGCACAACCCGCCGCTGCTGCTGCTCGACGAGGCGACCAGCCACCTGGACGTGGTCACCGAGCGTCGGGTGGACGAGGTCCTCTCGGCGCTGTCGTGCACCAGGATCGTCATCGCGCACCGGTTGAGCACAGTGCTCAACGCGGACCTGATCGGTGTGATGGAGGAGGGTTCCCTGGTGGAGCAGGGCACGCACGACGAGCTGATCGCGCACGGGCGCTACTACGAGGCGCTGATCCGCGACCAGCTCCAGACGGCCCGGCCGCTGTAGCCGGGGGTCCCAGTGCGCCGGGTCAGCGAGCCGGGGTGCCGGGCGCTCCGGGTCAGCGAGCCGGAGTGCCGGGCGCGACGCGTGCCAGCAGCTGTCGCACCACGTCGGCGGCGGGGTCGCCCAGGTCGTCGTAGATCCGGATGGCCCGCTGCCATGCCTCGGCAGCGGCCGGAGGGTCCGCCATCGCCTCGCGCGCCTCGCCGAGCCGGACGAGGGTCAGCCCTTCGTGATACCGGTTGGCCGATTCCTGGAAGCGTTGGACGGACTGCTCGTAACAGGCCGCCGCCCGGGCCGGGTCACCGAGCCGGTGGTACGCGAAGCCCAGACTGTCCAACGTCGCGGCCTGCCCGACCCGATCGTCGATCGCCTCCTGTTCGGCCAGCGCCTCGGCGCAGTCGACGACGGCCTGGTGGTAGTCGCCGGTCAGGGCGTGCAGGTAACCCTTGACGTTCAGCGCGCGCGCCTCGGCGTACCGGTTGCCGATGAGCCGCGAGACCCGCAGCGCCTCGGCACTGTGCTTGAGCGCCTCGTCCAGCCGGCCGTACTGGGTGCAGTGCTCGGTGTACTGGCGCAGGATCAGCGCCAGGCTGTCCAGGTCCTCAAGCTGTTCGTACAGTTCGAGCGCCCGCTGCACGTGGTGCTCGGCCGCGTGCTGGTCGCCGAGCCGCATGAGTGCGCGGGCGAGCATCCGGCTGGCCTGCGCCTGCGCCCGGACGTCGCCGATCCGCTGCGCCGCCGCGAGCGCCGCCTGCTGCGCGGCGAGCTGCTCCTGGAACATGCCCCGAGGCGCGAGGTACGCGGCCAGGGCCCAGGCGAGCTGGCAGGCGTACCGCTCGAAGCCGGTCTCCGCGGCCTGACGCAGCACCCGCAGCAGAACGGGGTGCTCGGCGTGGAACCAGGCCGCCGCGACGACCCGGTCGGGCATCGGCACGTGCACGTTCACCGGCATCGGTGGTTCCAGCGCGATGGGTGCCCAGGTCGGCTGGAGCAACACGGCGCCGGGGTGCGCGCTGTGCAGGTAGTGGTCGTACATCCGGCGCGCGGCGGCCTGTCGCTCCTCCGCCAGGTCGGATGCCTGGGCCAGTTCGGCCGCGTATGACCGGAGCAGGTCGTGCAGGGCGTACCGCTCGGGTAGGTGCTCGGTCAGCAGGTGCAGCCGGGTCAGCTCCTTCAGCAGCGGGGTGACGGCCGCCCGGGGACGGCCGAGCAGCGCGGCGGCGGCGTCTCCGGTCAGGTCCGGGCCCGGGTGCAGGCCCAGCAGGCGCAGCAGGCGGGCCGCCTCGGTGCTCAGCGCCCGGTACGACCAGGAGAAGATCCGGCGGACGTCCCCGTCGGCCAGTTGCTCCAGCCGGGACTCGGACGGACGTAGTTGGGCCGCGACGGCGTCGATCGGGAAGCTGGGCCGGGCGGTCAGCCGGGCCGCCACGATGGACAGGGCGAGCGGGAGGCGACCGGTCGACTCGATCACCTCGCTGGTCGCCGCCGCTTCCGCGATCACCCGGTCGTCACCCAGCCGGCTGCGGAGCAGCCTCGTCGACTCGGCGGCCGTCAGCACCTCCAGCGTCAACGGTCGGGCGCCCTCGGCCACGATGAGGCTGCTGAGCTGGTCGCGGCTGGTCACCAGGACCGCGCACTGGCCCACGCCGGGCAGCAGCGGTCGTACCTGGTCGGCGTCGCGCGAGTTGTCGAGGACGACGAGCATCCGACGCGAGGCCAGCAGGCTGCGGTACAGCCCGGCCCGAGCGTCGACGCTGCTGGGGATGCGGCCGACCGGTACGCCGAGCGCCTCGAGGAAGTCGACCAGGGCATCGGCGGGGGACACCGCGTCCGCGTCGTCGTAGCCTCGGAGGTTGACGTACAACTGGCCGTCGGGAAAGCGGTCGGCGGCCCGATGGGCCCAGTGCAGCGCGAGCGTCGTCTTGCCCACGCCGGCCATGCCGCTGATGGTGACGATGTCCACTGTGGCTGGTCGTTCGAGCCGGGCGCCGAGGGTCGCGTCGAGGAGGTCGAGTTCGGCGCTGCGCCCGACGAAACCGGGCAGGGCCAGTGGCAGTTGCTGAGGACGGCCCGGTGCCGCGCCGGCCGACGCGTCGTCCGCCGGCCCGGTCGTCGCGACCTGCTGGCCGAGGCGGTGGTGCAGGATGTCGTCGTGCAACCGGGTCAGCTCGGGGCCGGGGTCCATCCCGGTCTCCTCGGCCAGCGCGCGCCTGGCCTGCTGAAACGCTGCCAGAGCCCCGGCGATGTCGCCGATCTGGTAGAGGCCGGTCATGAGGTGGGACCAGGCCCGTTGCCGCAGTGGGTGACGGTCGAGCAGCGCCCGCAACCGGGGTATCACCTGGGCCGCCTCGCCGAGCGCGAGCCGAGCCGCGGCGTGGTCCTCCTCGGTCAGCAGCCGCCGCTCGGTGATCCGCGCGACCCGGCCGGTGAGGAGCCGGGGCAGCGGCAGCCCGGCGAAGGCGGGCCCCCGCCACATGCCGAGCGCGAGGGCCAGCTCCGGCTGCGCCGCCGCCGGGTCGCCGGCGGCCAGCGCTGCCCGTCCGCGCGCCGCCGCCGCGTCGAACCGGTCCACGTCCCGCTCGTCCGGCTCGACGCGAAGCAGGTAACCGCCCGGTGTGGTGACGATCCGGCGGCGCTCGCCCGCGGCGCAGTCGAGTGCCTGGCGCAGCCCTCGCAGGTAGGTGCGCAGGTTCGCGGCGGCCGAGGCGGGGGGCTGGTCGCCCCACACCATCGTCATCAGCTCGTTGGCGGAGATCGCCTCACCGGGGCGTAGCAGCAGCGCGGCCAGCACCAGCTGCTGTTTAGTCGACCCGAGGGCGACCGGTCGGCCGTCCCGTGACACTGTCAGCGGCCCGAGCAGGTCGAAGTGGAGGGGCATCCTCACCTCAGTTTGCGGTGCCGGCCGGGCGAGAGTGACGATCGTATGAGCATCGATCAATGACGTTAGCATCGATTGAACATGATCTTCATGTTTGGTCAGTGGTCGCCCACGGGGCCCGGTCGCTCCGTGGCATGCGCGGTGGCCGGACCGGTTGCCGGTCAGCGCAGTCCGCGGATGAGGTTGTCGACCAGGGTGCGGGCGAAGTCCTCGGTGAGCGGCAGGTCGGCGATGAGAAGCCGGTGGTAGCAGGCGCCCCAGAGCTGGTCGACGACGGATTCGCTGTCGATGTCGGGCCGTAGCTGCCCCCGGGCCATGGCCCGGGTGAGGGTCTCGACGGCGAGGGCCCGACGGGGGCCGGAGTAGCGCTCGCGGTAGGCGGCAGCCAGTTCCGGATCGGTCTGCGCCTGCCCGATGAGCTGGCTGATGACCCGCCCGGCGGTGGTGTCCCGCACCAGGTGGACGAAGGCGACGAGCTGGTTGGTCAGGTCGGCGACGATGTCGGCGGTGTCGGTGAAGGCCAGGGTGGGCGCGACGACTGTGAAGTAGCCGTCCAGGGCGAGCGCCCCCTTGGAGGGCCACCACTTGTAGATGGTCATCCGGCTGGCTCCGGCGTGGGCCGCGACCTTCTCGATGGTGAAGCCGGCCATGCCCTCGGCCAGCAGGAGTTCACCGGCGGCCGTGAGGATCTCCGCGCGTACCTGATCGGCGGGGCGGCGGCCGCGACCACGGCGGGCTGGCGTCTGGGCGTCCGGCGTGAGCTCGGCCACTGGTCCTCCCGGTTATATGGACACGCTGTCTACATGCTGGTTATATGGACACAGCGTACACAGCGGTGCCCGGACACGATGACGCACCGCCACGACGACCGAAGGAGACGAGCGACATGACGGGTCTACGACGGCGACGGTTGGGTGCCTCCGGGCCGGAGGTGTCGATCATCGGGCTCGGCGCGATGGGCATGTCCGACCTGTACGGGCCGGCCGACGAGGCGGAGAGCGTCGCGACGCTGCACGCGGCGATCGACGCCGGTGTGAACCTGATCGACACCGCGGACTTCTACGGGTCGGGTCACAACGAGATGCTGATCGGCCGTGTGCTGCGGGAGCGTCGCCGGGACGAGGTGGTGCTCAGCGTGAAGTTCGGCGCACGCCGGACACCCGACGGCGGCTTCCAGGCGGCACCGTACGACGTGTCGGCGGCGGCGGTGAAGGACCGGCTGGCGTACTCACTGCGACGGTTGGGCACCGACTACATCGACATCTACCGGCCGTCGCGGCTGAACCCGCAGGTGCCGGTCGAGGAGACCGTGGGCGCGCTGCTGGAGATGCAGCAGGCCGGCTACATCCGGCACATCGGGCTCTCCGAGGTGAGCGCGGAGAGCATCCGCAGGGCCGCGGCGGTGGCGCCAATCAGCGACGTCCAGATCGAGTACTCGCTGCTCTCCCGGGGCCCGGAGGCCACCATCCTGCCGGCGCTGCGGGAGCTGGGCATCGGGTTGACCGCCTACGGGGTGCTGTCCCGAGGTCTGCTCAGCGGCCACTGGTCCGCCGACCGTGCGCTGACCGGCACGGACTTCCGGGCCAACAGCCCACGGTTCCAGGGCGAGCACCTGGCCGCCAACCTGCGCCTGGTGGACGCGCTCGGCCGGGTCGCGCAGCGGCTGGGTGCGACCACGAGCCAGGTGGCGATCGCCTGGGTGGCGGCACAGGGCGAACAGATCGTGCCGCTGGTCGGGGCGCGGCGGCGGGACCGGCTGGCCGAGTCGCTGGCCGCTGTCGACCTGGTGCTCGACCAGGACGCGCTGGACGAGATCGAGCGTGCCGTGCCGGCCGGCGCCGCCTCCGGCCAGCGGTACGCGACCGCCATGATGGCGCTGCTCGACAGCGAGAAGTGACAGCGGCGGGCGGCCTCAGGAAGCTGCTCGCCAGACCCAGTTGCGGCGTTCGTAGAGCGGCACCAGCCCGGCCCGGCGCATGTTGTTCAGCGACGGGTTCTGCTGGCCGGGCGCGGGCTTGCCGGTCTCGGCGAACAGCCACCGGCATCCCGCCTCGGCCGCGGCTCGGGCGCGGGCGGCGATCAGCGCCGACTGTGCCCCGAGGCCGCGGTGACCGGTGGCCGTCGCGGCGGCGTTGAGCGACGCGGCCTCGCCGTGCAGGAACAGGTTGCCGCCCGCGACCAGTTCGCCGTCGTCCCAGGCCGCGTACGGTCGCCACGCCGGCTGGCCGACAGTCGCGGCCAGCATGTCGGTGAGCCCACCGGTCGGCATGCCGAAGCCGGTGAGCACCACGTCGGCCCAGCGCCGCGCCTCGGCAGCCGGCACCGGGGCGACGCGCAGGCGGGTCTGCGCCGTGGCGACGTCGCCGGGTCGGGCGCCGAGCTTGACCCAGGTGCTTCCCGGCTCAAGCCCGCGCGCGGCAGCGACCTCGTCGAAGCCCGCCGGCAGCACCGACGGAACGAGCTGGAGGACTGCCTGGTCGACGCCCTGCTTCCGATAGAAGTCGAGGACGCGGTCCAGGGTCTGCACGGTGAACGGCTCGGTGGTGCCGAAGCCGAGGGCCTTGTTCCAGTACCCGCCGGAGGGATCGTTGCGCATGGCGAGGGCGACACCGCCGCCGATGCGGGTGGTCGCGATCCCGAGTCCGGTGTACGTGGGCCCGGGCGCCTGCGACTCGTAGGAGTGCATGAATTCGCACTCCACGGCTTCGGCGAGCGGGGTCAGGTCGGCTGGCGCGGTCATCGGCCGATTATCGTCTGGTCCGTTCCCAGGCCCGCATCAACTGCATCCGATTGTGAATGCCCAGCTTGTGGTATATGGAGCGGAGTTGGGTGTCCACGGTGTGGAAGGAGACGAAGAGGCTCCGGGCCGCCTCCTTCTTGGTGGCACCAGTGGCGAGCATCTCGGCCACCCGCTCCTCGGCCGGGGTGAGCGCGCCGATGCCCCGGCTTGGCGGCTCGTCGATCGACGGCCGGTGGCGCGGGGTGGCGGCGAGGTCGGCGCAGCGCCGGTCCGCGATCGCCTGGTCGCCAGGAGCGCCGATCCGGGCGTAGAGGGCAGCCGCCTCGTGCGCGGCATCGCGCGCCTCCCCGGATCGTGCCCGGGGACTGTTCGCGAGGTCGAGCAACGCGTCGGCCAGCGCCGGCCGCGCGGCGGTGGTGCGCAGCCGGTCGACCGCCGAACGGAGGGCGTCCGGGTCGCCGTCGCGCAACCCGCGGCTCTGGTCGGCCAGCGCGTGCCACAGCGGCACCGGGGTACGGGTGGAGACCAGCTCGACCAGTTCGGTGACCCGGCGGGCGGCCCGGGTGTCGTCGGCCGCCACCGCCGCGCGTACCAGTCGGGGGCCGAAGTGCGGCACGGGCAGGAGCGACCGGACCGACCGGTGCAGGTCGGCGACGACAGTGGTGAGCAGGCCGGCCGGCGCGCTGAGGGCCGGGTCGCGCACCGCCACGCAGAACGCGAACGTCCACATCGTCCGGTCGGGCCACCGGTCCTCGGCGAGGCAGGTGCGCAGGATGGCGCGGGCGTCGTCGTGTTCGCCCCGGCGGTAGCGGACCTCGCCGATCACCGCGACCAATAGGGCACGCACCTCCCTACTGAGGTCCGCAGAGCCGGAGCTGAGTGTCGTGACGGCCAGCGCGGCCGCCTCGGGCAGCTCTCCCACTGCCACCATGCGCAGGCAGTCCAGCGCGGTCAGTCCGGTGAGTGGAACGTCGGCCGCGTCGGGCGTCTGGCGGGTCGCGGCCCGCGCGTCCTGGTGTCGGCCGAGGCCGAGCTGCACGAGGATCCGTTCCGCCCGGATGGACGGGGCGTCGGCGCGTGCCGCCCAGGAGTCCGGGTCGAGGGCCGCCAGCACGGCCTGGGCACCCGGCAGATCACCGTGTGCGAGCGAACGGGCGGCCCGGCCGAGGGCGAGGTGGCGAGCGGAGGTCGGGTCACCCGACGCGGCGTGCGCGGTGCCCGCGTCACGCAGCAGGGCATCGGTGTCCGGATGTCCCGTGCGGGCCGCGATCGTGGCGACCAGGGCGAGCAGGGTGCCGCGGCTGCCGGTGTCCAGTCGGAGGTTCAGCGCCTCCCGCAGACCGGCGAGGGCGGTGGTCGGCTGCTCCAGTGCCACGATCTGCGCCAGGCGACCGAGCAGGAGGGCGCGGTGGCGCTCGCCGCTGCGACTCGTGGCGAGCTCCGCCGCCAGGACGTGCAGCGCCTCCATCCCGCGTCCGGCGAGCCGGAGCTGGTCCGCCGTGGCGAACAGCCGGTGCCGTCGTTGCTCCGCGTCGGTGGCGATGTCGTCGGCCGGAAGCGTTCCGGCGTTGAAGGGTGATTCGGACAATGGCGTTCTCCCCGGTTGTTACCAGGCGCGTCGAAAGGCCGTCCTGCGACCGAGCCTAGCCATGGCGGCAGGTACGGGCGAGCAGATCGACGAACCGGCGGGATTGCGCCGAATGACCCCCACCGTCCGGGATTTGACCTGCGGTAATGGCGCGATCACGTGATGCGACCGGCGACGTGCGCCGCCGATCATCGGGTCATGGCCCAGTTCACCGAACTTCCCGGTCTGCGTCGGCTCCGGGTCGTACTGCTGATGTTCGTCCTCTACGCCAGCACCGGGGCGGGTGGTCACGCTCCGGCGTGGGCCCGCCTGGTGCTGATGGCGACCGCCGCGGCGATTCCGGTCGCGATCGCGGTCCAGTACGGCTGGCCCGGACTGCGTGCCCTGCTGGGGATCTCGTCCCGGCTACGGCTGCGCGGCGGATCCGTTCCCGCGCCCAATCCGATCCAACCCGAGTGAGGAGTCAGCGATCATGGCGAACAGCGATCCCGAGCCGCGACGCGGTGACCAGGGCGCGCCGCCCTTCGCGGGCCGCAACGTCGAGCTCGAACGGCAGAACCCGGACCTCCTGGTTCCCCCGACGACCGACAGCCGGCTGGTGCCCAACCTCAAGTTCTCGTTCTCGCAGGCGCACACCCGGGTGGAGAAGGGCGGCTGGACCCGCGAGGTCACCAGCCGGGACCTCCCGATCGCCAGTCAGTTGTCCGGCGTTCAGTTCGGTCTCGAGCCGGGCGCGTACCGGGAGATCCACTGGCACCAGCAGTCGGAGTGGGCGTACATGCTCAGCGGCAGCTGCCGGATCAGCGCCGTCGACCACGAGGGCCGCAACTTCATCGAGGACGTGAAGGCCGGCGATCTGTGGTTCTTTCCGCAGGGCGTGCCGCACAACATCCAGGCGTTGGAGGACGGCGCGCAGTTCCTGCTGGTCTTCGACGACGGGGCGTTCTCGGAGAACAACACCTTCCTGCTCAGCGACTTCTTCGCACACACCCCTCGACACGTGCTGGCCAAGAACTTCGGCTGGACGCTGGAACAGATGGAGAACCTGCCCGAGCGGGAGAAGTACATTTTCCAGGGCGACGTCCCCCCGCCCCTGCAACAGGACCGGGTGGTCAGCCCGACCGGCGACATCCCACGAAGCTTCAAGCACCGGATGCTCGCGCAGACCCCGCAGCGATTCCGCGGCGGAACGGTCCGGATCACCGACTCGACCAACTTCGCCGCCTCCGTGACCACCGCCGCGGCCCTGGTGGAGGTCGAGCCGGGAGGGATGCGCGAGTTGCACTGGCATCCCACCACCGACGAGTGGCAGTACTACATATCCGGCACCGGGCGGATGGGCGTCTTCGCCTCGCAGGCCGCGGCCCGGACGTTCGACTTCCAGGCCGGCGACGTGGGCTACGTGCCGTTCGCGTACGGCCACTACATCGAGAACACCGGCGACGAACCACTGGTGTTCCTGGAGATGTTCCGCCATCCCCGCTTCGAGGACATCTCGGTGATGCAGTGGATGGCCAACACGCCCCACGAGGTCATCGCCGACACGATCAACGTGCAGAAGTCGATCGTCGACAGCCTGCCGAACACCAAACAGGTAGTGATCTGAGCCAGGCGTCCGGTCGTCCGTCGGAGGACGGACGGCCGGTCCGGTGGATCAGCTCCCCGCAGGTGCCGGGGAGGTGGGAGCCGCGGCAGGTCGTCGGCGTCGAGACACCGCACCCACCACCCCGTCGATGACGAGGAAGGCGAGCACTGTGAGCCCGAACAGGGGCAGCGCCCAGCCGATCGCCACGGTCACCGGTACGCCGATCAACAGCGCCCAGAGCGGCAGGCCGCGTACGCCGCCGCGGGCTGGCGGGGTGCCGGCGATCGCACGGCGGTCGACGCGGGTGGGTCGGCGTTGCCACCACATGCGGTAGCCCCAGAAGATGACGCAGAGCAGGCCGAGGGCGAGCGCGGCGAGCAGGATCTGGTTGACCAGGCCGAAGAGGATCCCCATGTGGGCCTGGATGCCGAGGCCGCTCAGTTTGGCCAGCAGGGGCCAGTCGGCGAAGTCGCTGCGGGCGGTGATCGTGTCCGAGGCCGGGTCGACGGCGATGCGGTCCTTCCTGACCGGCCAGGTGTTGTCGACCTGCGTGACGGTCCAGGCGGAGCCCGGCTCCGGCGCGGGAGTGATCTCGACCGGCCCGGAGAGGCCGGCGCCGCGAGCGACAGTCAGGACCCGATCGAAGGCCGCCGACTCGACGACGCCGCCCGCCCCGGCGGCACCGTGCTCGTGGCCCCCGCCGGTCTCGGCAGGGGCGGGGCCACCGGCGGTGAGGCTGGTGGAGATCTCCGGAGTGCGGGCGCTCAGCGCGTCGAGCCCGGCGGCGAAGTTCGCGCCGGCGTAGCGGGACCAGGTCAGGCCGGTGACGGAGAGGAAGAGGAGTCCGACGGTGAGCCAGATGCCGGTGGTGGCGTGCCATCCTCGGGTACGGCGGACACCCTTACCGGTGGACAGGTCCGGCACGAGCAGGTGCCGAGCGGCGGCTCGGGCGGCGCCGCGTCGACGCCACCAGAGGATGACCCCGCCGAGCGCCATCACCCACAGCCAACTCGCTGCCAGTTCGGAGTAGTGCTCGCCCACCGTGCCCAGGTGCAGGTGGCGGTGCAGGTCGTCCAGCCAGGTGGTGGCCGGTGTGGACCCGAACCAGGTGGTGAGCTGCCCCTGGGACTCGCCGGTGTACGGGTTGATGTAGACGGTGTGCTGGTTCTCGCCCAGCTCGGGCACTGAGAACACCACAGTGGTGGTCCGGTCGCCGTCGCCGGGTTGCACTGTGGTGATGCTGCCGTCGGGGTGCGCGTTGCGCGCGGCCCCGATCTGCTCGGCCAGTGGGAGCTGACGGTCACCCACCTGGGCGACGGTCAGTTGGTCGCCGTAGAGGATCGAGTCGAGTTGCGGGGTTGTGGTGTAGGCCAGGCCGGTCAGTGCGGCGACCACCAGGAACGGGGCGACGAGGATGCCGGCGTAGAAGTGCAGCCGCAGCAGCAGCGCGCCGAACGGTGACGTGCGCCGCGCAGGCCGGGCCGGTTTCCCGGTGGTCGTGGCGGGCTCCGGCGTCGGTGTGCCGGACAGTTCGGTGAGAGACATGGTGATCCGATCGGAAGAGTCGGGAAGCACCCGAGGCTGTTTCCCGTACTGGTCTGGTCGCCCGGTGAGGTGTCGCGTCGGCCCTGACTGGTAGTCGGGGGAGAGACGCCGGCGGTTCCCGAAGATCAGGTTCCCGATGTCAGGGTTACCGAGGCGGTGGCGACGGTGCGGGCGAGCCGACCGCACGGGGGCGGGTCGGATCAGCGCCGGGCCGCCCGCCGCCACAGCAGCCCAGCCGTCACCAGGACGAGGAGGGCCAGCACGGCAGCCGCGACGAGTGCACCGGCGCTCGGACCGCCGCCGGACTTCGCTGCGGCGGCGGCGGACGGTGCGGGCGCTGACGCGCCGACGTTGGCAACCGGCGCGGCGCTGGACGCCGGATCGGCCACCGTGAACGGATAGGACCCCTGAACCGGGTGCCCGTCGACGGAGACGACCCGGTAGGCGACCGTGTATGTCCCGTTCGGCAGGGTGCCGGTCACCTGGACCGTGCTCTTCGCTCCGGTGACCACCGGCTCGCCGGTGGCAAGCTTCCGCTTGGCGGCGTCGGTGAGCACGATGGTGGTGAACGCCGGGTCGAGTCGCTGCATGAATTCGAGCGTGACCTCGGTCGGTGCGCTCGGCACTGTCGCGTCCCGAGCGGGCGTGGCCGTCTTGAGCGAGTTGTGCGCCCAGGCCGGGCTGGCCGGGATGAGCACCGCCACGAGAACGGCGAGCACCGCCGCGCCGAGCCGGACGGCGGTGGGGCGGAACGGCGGTACGGTCGTGACGGTTGGGGTGATCATCCGAGCACCTGCTCACCGATCCACCCGCCCGGTTGACATCCGGGCGGGATGGCGAAGACGGCCGACCCGATCGGCGTGGTCCACTCGTTGAGCAGGTCCCGGTCGGCCAGCCGGCGTTGGATGGGCAGGAACTGTCGGGCGATGTCGGCCTGGTACGAGGTGAAGATCAGCCCGCTGTCCGCGTGGCCCTCCGCCGTCGGCACCCCGTCGTAGTTGTAGGGCCGGCGCAGGATCTTCAGTCGGTCGTCGGTGACGTGGGCGCGGGTCAGGTGCGAGAAGTCGGGGATGACGGTGAGGCCGTCCGGGT
The DNA here is from genome assembly GCF_900091575.1 of Micromonospora saelicesensis. GTDB lineage: Bacteria > Actinomycetota > Actinomycetes > Mycobacteriales > Micromonosporaceae > Micromonospora > Micromonospora saelicesensis. The sequence goes on along the minus strand of NZ_FMCR01000002.1, from coordinate 947,086 downwards.
CGGTGGCGGCGAAATCGGGTTCGTCGTGTTCGGCGGTGCCGGTGAGCGGGGCGCCGGTGTCGAGCCGTCGCCCGACGGCGAGTTCGCGGTCGGTCCGGCCGAGCAGGTCCCAGGTTTCCATGTTCATGCTGATCCGCCGGAGCACCAGTGTGGTGCTGTCGCGCAGCCACGTCGGGCCGTCCGGGACCCAGAGCGCGGTCTCCATGGGCGCGCCGGGTCGGGGGTTGGCGGTGCCGTCGAGCTGACCGAACAGGTTGCGCTGGGTGTGGCCGCCCGGCTCGACACCGGGGCTGCGCCGGAAGCCCTGCTGGACCCACCGCACCGTGGCGAACGGTCGGCTGTCCTTGATCAGGACCCGCTGGGCGTGGGCGACGGAGATCGCGTCGTCGGCGCAGATCTGCAGCAGCAGGTCACCGCCGGACCAGGCCGGCTGAAGCCGGTCGATGCGGAACGACGGCAGTTCGGTGACCGATGCCGGCCGGCGGTCGTCGACGCCGGCCGCTCGGTAGAGGCCGGGCCCGAAGCCGAAGGTCACTGTCAACCGTGCCGGCAGCAGCCCGAGTTCGGCCTCGGTGTCGGCCAGCGCAGGTCCGCCCTGGGTGAGCCGCGCGGCGTCGTCGGTGAGCAACCGCAACATCCGACCCAGCGAGGCGCGGTCGACGCCGGCCCGCACTGTGAACGCCACGAACGACGCGTGCGCCTGCGGTTCGGTGGCCACCCCGGCCTGCCGGGCGCCGTGGAACGGCTCGACCAGGCCGCCGACGGTCGCGGCCAACGTCGTGTCGGCGGCCGTCGCCGACGGCGGCCCGGTCCTCCCCGCGCGGGTAGCGGCGATCGCGGCACCGCCGGCCAGTGCTCCGCTGGCGGCCAGTGCTCCGCCGGTGAGCAGGCCACGCCTGCTCACCGGTCGGACCTGTGGAGTCTGCGTCACGATGCCGGGCTCATGCTCATCCCCGGCGTGGGGCTCATGCCGGGCATGGGCTCGCCGTGCCCGGGGGCGTAGCTCTCCTGCGCGCCGGTGAACGGCTTGGCCACCGCGCGGAACTCCTGGGTCTTGCCGTCGGCGAAGGTCAGGGTGACTGTCAACTCGTCGCCGGCCTGAACAGGCTTGGTGAGATTCATCAGCATGAGGTGGTCCCCGCCGGGCTCCAACGCGTGCGAGCTCTTGGCCTTGATCACGATGCCGCCCTGCTTCGCCCGCATGACCATCTTGCCGTCCTTCATGGCCATCTCGTGCAGCTCCATCGGCGACAGGGAAGTCGTGGCCCCAGTCACCGTGACATCGGTGTCGCCGTCGTTGACCAGGGTCCCGAAGGCCGCCGTCATGCCCTTGTCGGCCGCCTTCACCCACGGGTCACGAATGCCGAGCACACCAGCGTCCGGGTTGGCCGAGGTCGACGCGGACGGGCCCGTCTGCGCTGTCGACGGAGAGTCGGACGAGCCGCAGCCGGCGACGCCCACCGTCAGGATCGCGGCGGCGAGCACGGCGACCGAGCGGCGGCGTGAAGCGTTTGGGCTGGTGGTGCGCATGTGTTCTTCCTCCGATGGTTGCTGCTGCGAGGATGGTCGGCCGCAGCTCGGAGAAAGTTCCGGACTCAGGGCACGTTGATCGTGAACTCCCCGGTGTGCACAGTGCCGGCGACCTGGAAGTCGAAGAAGGCCCGGTACCGGCCTGAACTCGGCGCGGTCAGCCAGAACTTGACCGTCCCGTCGACCAGCTCCTGCTCGGGGTGGACGTGCACGTAGCCGAGGTCGCCCTCACGCACCACGACCAGGTGCCCGTACGCGCCCAGGTACCGCTCCAACTGCGCCGGTACGGTCGGGTCGGCGCTGACCTGGAAGTGCATCGGCGCCGTCACCCCCACCGTCGGGCTGCCGGTCATCGACACCGCGTACGGACCGGCCGTCGCCTGTGCCGCCGCTGGCGGCAGCGCGGTCGGGCTGTGCGCGCCGGGCACCGTGTGATCGACGCCCAGCACGAGAGGCTGCTGCTGGCCGTCGGCCGCGGTGACGGAGAAGTCGGCGAAGACGCGGTAGCCGCCGGGCCGGGCCAGCGTCAGGGGCACGCTCCAGGTGCCGTCGGGTGCCATCGTCGGGTGCAGGTGCTGGTAGCCGGTCAGGTCGCGGCCCACCACGATCAGGTGCAACGGCTTGTCGTGTACGACCGCGAAGCGGGTCGCCGCCTGCCGGTCGGTCCCGACGATCCGGAACCGGTAGTCCGCGCGTACACCGGGCGGTTGGGACCGCTCCAGCGGTTGCAGGGTGTACCCACCGGCGCTGACCGTCGTCCCGGTTGCCAGCGTCGCGCCCGTCGCGTCGTCACCCCGATGCGTGTGCGGCCCCGTACCGGCCGGGTGTTGGTGCCCGTCGGTCGCCGAGCCCACCTGTCCCGAGTCGGACGCGCCACCGGCTGACGGTCGTGAATTGCCGGTCGCCGGACTCTCGTTGGCGGTGCCGATACGGGCCAACCCGAACCCGGCCAGCAGAGCGATCACCAGCCCGCCGACGAGCAGCGCCAGGTGGGTGTTGCTCAACCGGGACCCAGGCGTCGCGGCGGCCAGGTCCGTGTCGGGCCGCGGTTTGGAGTCCACCGCCGGCTCGCCGTCCGTGCTGGCGAGGGTCTTGGCCACCTTGCCAGCGCCGGCTTTGCCCCCGACGGTCTTGTCCCCGGCAGCCTTGCCGCCGACGGTCTTGCCAGTGCCGGCCCTGTTCGTGGTACGGGCGCCACCGCCGCGTCGGCCGGAGGTCGCCGCCGAGGTACGGCCCCGGCCGGTGGGTGTGCCGGCGGATCGGCGACGCCAGACGACGAACCCGGCCACCGCCCCGACCGCCGCGACCGCCGTCGCCCAGCCGGCCCAGGCCAGTGCCCCGGGACCGCTCTCCTCGGTCGACCCGGTCGACGGGGCCGCCGCAGCCGGCGGGGTCGACGGATCGTCGGCGGTGGTCGGCACCGCCGAGGCCTGCCCGGACGCGTTGTGCTGCTCGGTGGCGGCTACCAGCGCCGGGTCCGGTTGGGTCGACGGCGGGCTCCACCCCTTCGGCGCTGCCGTCACCCGACCGTCGTAGCGGAAGGTCAGGGTGCCCCGCACGGTGTCGCCGTCCGAGGCGACCGACAGGTAGCTCACCGAGTACTGGCCCTTGGCGGGCAGGTGGGCGACGGACACCACCGCGGGGAACCCCGTCGTGTACTCCCGTGGCTCGAACTGCCCGTTGACCAGGAAGTACTCCCGTACCGGCTTCTCCAGCGGCTTCGGCTCCCCCTGCGACCAGCCGTTGTCGACACGGGTGCCGCCCGGGGCGGTGATCGTGAAGAACGCGTTGGCGGCGGCCTTCTCGGTGAAGAACAGCCGCACCTCGGTCAACGGCTCGCGCACCGTGGCGCCGCTCGCCGGTGTGGACATGGCGAGGGTCCCGTGCGCTGCGGCGGGTTGGGCGGACGCGAGGAGGGCGACCGCCGAGGCGAGGAGGAGTGCGAGGAGGCCCGAGACCACCCGCCCGCAAGTCTGGGGGAGACGACGCATCTGGATATCCTCACCCTCGCGAGACTTTTTTCAATAGGTGGCGATCTTCTTCCTCAGACGACAAAAGTTGACGATGAGGCCATCCGCCGCCCCGGCAGGACGCCCCGGGTTTGCAGATCCCCTTGCCAGCTATGCTGCCGACGGCGCTGGTTCGCCCCGTCGTGACCGGCTGGGCGTCGTAAGAGGGAACCCGGTGGAAATCCGGGGCTGCCCCGCAGCGGTGAGTGGGAACGACCGCCGTCATCAGCACTGGGCCAGTGGCCTGGGAAGCGACGGCCAGTAGGCGACCGGCGCGACCGGTCAGGCCCGCGAGTCCGAAGACCTGCCGGCGCCGCGTACACAACCGTGTGCGCTGCCGTCGGCCTCGCGGGTGGGCTGAGCGGGTGACGGGCCGTGCGTGTGGTGCACGGCCGGGTCCTCGTCAGCGTGTGTCCGCGACCCGATGGTGTGGTTTCCCGAGGGACGGACTACCGCTGTGCACGACACCACCACCATCGCCGGCCGAGCGCCGTCGGCGTCGCACCTGACCCTTTCGCAGATCATGGACCAGCACCACACCAACCTGATGGGTACGGTGCACGGCGGCCGGATCCTCAACCTCATCGACTCCGTCGCCGGTGTGGTCGCCGCCCGGCACTCCGACGGGCCGGCGGTGACCGCCGCCATCGACGAGACGGCGTTTCTCCGCGCGGTGCGGGTCGGTGACGTCGTGCACGTCGACGCCCGGATCACCTGGGCCGGTCGCAGCTCGATGGAGGTGGCCGTCAAGGTGACCGCCGACCGGTGGGACCGGGCGGTGCCGCCCACCGACGTGGCCACCGCCCACCTGGTCATGGTCGCCATCGACGACGACGGCCAGCCTCGGACGGTGCCGCCGCTGCTACCGGAGACCGATGGGGACCGCCGACGGTACCGGGAGGCGGAGATCCGCCGGAAGCACCGACTGGCGCTGCGACGCGCGCTGCTCGACGGCGCCGACGACGACTGATCCGCGCTCGGCCTGCGGGTCGCGGCGCTGGCGCGGTCCGAGGAACCCGCCCCGCCGCCTATCCGGTCGGATAGCGTCCACGTGACGTTTCGATCACGGAGAGTGTGGATTGCGATGCGTGCTGCGGTGCTGCGGGAGTTCGACGTTCCGCTGACGGTCGAGGAGATCGATAGACCCACCCCCGGGCCTGGCGAGGTGCTGGTGCGGATCGTCGCCAGCGGGGTCAACCCGCTCGACACGAAGATCCAGGCTGGAAAGGCCGCCCACGCGCGTGTCGAGCTGCCAGCGGTGCTCGGCCTGGATCTTGCCGGTGTCGTCGCGGCGGTGGGCCCGGACGTGACCGGCTTCGAGTCGGGGGACGAGGTGTACGGGCTGTGCGGGGGCGTCGGCGACCTGCAGGGCTCGCTGGCTGAGTACGCCGCCGTGGACGTCCGGTTGCTGGCCCACAAGCCGAAGAGCCTCTCGATGCGGGAGGCCGCCGCGTTGCCACTGGCGGCGGTCACCTCCTGGGAGGGGCTGGTCGACCGGGCGGGGGTCCACGCCGGGCAGAAGGTGCTGGTGCACGGCGGTGCCGGCGGTGTCGGTTACGTGGGCGTGCAACTTGCCCAGGCGCGAGGCGCCGAAGCGTACGCCACCGGCGGGCCGGCGAGCATGCAGGTGATCGAGAGTCTGGGCGCCGTGCCGATCGACTACACCGCGAGCAAGGTCGAGGAGTACGTCGAGAGGTACACCGGCGGCGAGGGGTTCGACATCGTCGTCGACAACGTCGGCGGCGCGACGCTCGACGCCTCGTTCGCGGCGGTACGCACCTACCACGGGCATGTCGTCAGCGCGCTGGGCTGGGGCTCGCACTCGCTCGCTCCGCTGTCGTTCCGTGGCGCGACCTACTCCGGGGTGTTCACCCTGCTGCCGATGCTCACCGGGCGGGGCCGCGAACACCACGGCGACATCCTGCGCGAGATCGCGGCGCTGGCCGATGCCGGCGCGCTGCGCCCCCGACTGGACGGGCGCAGGTTCACGCTCGACACGGTCATGGATGCCCATCACCTGGTCGCCGGCGGCACCGCCGAGGGCAAGGTCGTCGTGGACGTCGCCGGTTGAGCCGAGCCCTTCGTCTGGGACGAAGCGGTCGAGGCTGAGGGGTGAGGTGGGGGTCGCTGTCGTGGCAGCATGCGGCGGTGACCTTCGATGATGACCGCTACCTGGATGCCTTCGTCGACTACAGCAGGGGGCATCATTTCGTTCGGCTTGACGTCGAATTGCCAGCGGAGACTCTGACGGAAGGGTTGGCCGGTCCTGATGACGGCGTGCCGCACGGCTCGTTGTGGTTGTCGGCGGACCGGGCGGAGGCGCTGGCTAGGTCGTTGCTCAGTTGCGCGGCAGAGGTGAGGGAGCAGAGCCACAGGCGCGACGCGTGAGTGACTAACCGGGTGTCGATCGGGTTGGACGCCGACGGACGAGCATGGACACCGGAGGACCATCCGGCAGTTCAGCGCCTGTGATACAGCAGGTCAACGATCGGCGTTGGTTGCCTGGGGGTCAAGGAGTCTCCGGGCACACAGAGTCTCATCCAGCCGGTGAGGCTGTTCCTAATCCAAGTCAGCCCTGTCCCAACCCGGTGGGATCTTTTCTAGACCTATCAGGACGTCTAAGCCAAGGTGCTCCTTCAGCAGGTACTTGAGATTGCGGCCCTCGATAATCTCGATGCGTCCGTTTGCTGCGGCGAAATCGCGGCTCGCCTTGCCAACCCAAGAGGTAGTGACGAGTACGCCCTTGGCTGCACGCTTATGATCCATTACGCCAGCAAGTGCGTGAACAGCTTCTAGACCGACGATTTTGCTGTAACGCTTTGCTTGAATGATGCAAAGCCCGCCGACAATCGGATCCTCATTGACAGCAACACCGTCGACACCCTCATCCTTGGAGGGTTGCGTAACCAAGGACTTCATGCCGAGGCTCTCGAAGAGGCTGCGGATGAGATGCTCGAACTCTCCCGATGAGAGTGTCAGTAGGTCAGTACGGCTATCCAGGCCTGCGACGACATCCATGCCGTCGACGAACTTGTACTTCGAAAGATCGAAAGAAACGACCGGTCTGACGCCTTCTAGGTCGTACGGATGGGGAGAGACGATGGCGTTCAAGTGGCTACGAAGGCACAGCACTGGATCCAGTTCTGGCTCATCCAGTTGTACAACGGCAAACTTGTCCCGCTCCGCCCCCACGCTCATGAGCAGCGGGCGGATGGCGCGTCCAGTTGCCTTGTCCTTGGTTGAAGCGTAGCCGTTGAAGACGATGCTGGTGATGAGGTCGGGAGGGGTCACGCCGAAAGTCTCATCAATGGTTCGCAACGTTAATCGAGCCAGGAGGGCGCCATACAGCTTCTTAGTCTCGGATTCCTTACGCGGTACCGCTACCATGCCTTTCGCTGCCGTGTAACGGTAGGCGGCAATAGTGGGCACGACCTCTCGAAGCGGCAGCTCATATTCGATCAGCAGCTCGCTGGAGGCCGGATCATAATGAGCGGCAACTTTGCCTGTCAGGCCCTCTGGGTATCGAGACTGGGCGAGGGCGTGCTGTAGACGCTCGACAAACGCGTTTGGTCCGCCGTGCGTCAACGCCGCCCTAAGCTCAAGGGCAGCCGTAGCGGCCTGCCGGTTTCTGTGGGCAAGCAGTTGTGTGTACTCGGCAATCCTCGTTCTGATGGCGTCGGTCCGAAACTCCGCCTCTGCCGTCTTGCGGGCGTGTGCCTCCCGCTCTGTCAGGCGATTCGCGGCGGCGGTCTCCTGCGCCTTTGTTCGTCCATCAGCAGCTCGCTGACGTTCCTCGGCACGCTGGCGCTGGAGGGCCTCCCGGGCTGACTTTGCTTCTGCTTGGTCGGCTAGACGCTTCGCCTGTGCTTCCTGCCGCAGCCGCGCTGCCTCTGCCTTCTTCGCAGTTGCCTCGGCTTGCTTGGCCTCGCGGTTTGCCTCGGCCTCATGACGCTTTTGTTCGGCCACCAACTCGCGGTGCCAGCGCGCCTCTGCTTGCGCTTGGAGCTTCTTGGCCTGCTTACGCGCGTCAAGCATCTGAGCAATCAGGCCCTTGCGTCGCGCCATGCGTCCTCCGAAGCTCCGCTGTAGACAAGCACGACCGTAACTCACCTCGCAACGCACTGGAAAGCCTCAATGACAGGGAGTAGTGAAAGGTTGTCGAGCATGTCGCGAGGATGGTCAGTGGGACGAGCCATGCCACAGCCCTGTGGGGCGTGCTGCCCCTAGGGCGGGGCATGCCCGATTCCAGGGCTGACGATGGTCAACCACGGTCAAGCCCGAAGAGGCCGTCGGCAGCAGTGCGTCCTGCCGAGGACGCTTGGCGACGGAAACGTGCGGACAGTCGTCCGAGGTCGCGGACGCGAACAAGCGGCGCCGGGTGAGCTGCCCAGGACTTAAGGCGTGGAGTCGCGGGCTGCGACGGCTGGCTCTGCGGAGGGATCTACTCGGCGACGAAGACGCCAACGCCGGGAAGCGTTTCGGTCATTCCTTTGATCCGTAGTACCTGCATGGCACGGTCGATCACCGGCTCGGTGACCCCGTAATGCTCGATCAACTCACGGCGGCTGGGCAGCTTGGAGCCGGGCTGGAACTCGCCTGACGCGATGCGTTCGGCGAGGTCGTCGGCGATCTGCTCGTAGCGATAACGCGGTGGCACGTGGTTCTCCTCGGTTGGCAACACGAGTAGACCACCTACGTCAGCCCTTGACTACCCAACGGTACCTATGGGAGGTTGCCGAGGAGGTCGATTCCCTCGGTTGGCGCTGTGGGCCGTCCTCGCTGGCGTGGATGTTCGGCGCGTCCCCCGCGTTCGGGCATCCACGCCTCCAGATCGCTCCGGCACAAGGAGACGGCAGTGCTCCGATCGACATGGGCAGGGCAGGCCCTGGCGCGAGTGGGCGAGGCGAGCCGATGAAGCGGGTTTCGTACGACGAGTACGTACTGGCGGTGGCGCTGACTCTCGCTCGCCGGCACCGACCCGTCTGGTCCTGGCGACACTGGCGGCGCGTCTGCCGCTGCGGAGGCGATCTGCCATGCCGAAGCCGTCACCGCATCCCGATCAACCGCGGCCACTGGCCCAGCCAGGACGGCCCGCAGTGACCACTCACCATCCCATCAAGCCCGACTGGACGTGCGGCGGCTGTGCGGGGGAGTGGCCCTGCCAGACCCGGCGCCGAGAACTGCGAGCCGAGTACGACCGCGCCCCGGTGTCACTAGCCCTCTACCTGGCCGCCCAACTCGTCGACGCCGCCCAGGACCTGGCCCACGTTCCCGCCGGCCACCTGCACTACCGATTCCTCGGCGGGACCCGATGAGCATCCTGCGGCCTGGCGACGAGAAGTTCCACTACAGCGACGGCTCGCACAAGTGGATCCCGCCGGACTCGGACTACGACCAAGAGGTCTGGGACGAACAGGTCCGCCAGCACAAGCACGGCCACCTCAGGAACGAGCGTCCGAAGGTCCGCATCCAGCGCCTCATCTGATGCCAGCAGTACAGCATCCATGCCAGCCGAACCGGCCCGAGAAGCGCGCCAACAGGCCGTCTGACCTCCCATCAAGCCTGAGCCGACCGGCTTGCCGAGAGTTCACACCGAGGAGGTCACTGGTTCGGTACCAGCATCGCTCACTCTCAGTTTGCGCAAGTCAGAGGCCACTTCCCGGTTCGGCGGTGTCACGTTCGCTGTGCCTGAGGGTTCATCTCTGTGAGCCTTGGCGATGGGATGGTGTGACCGATGGACGAGAATGAGTGGTTGGCCGCGCGCTTCGAGCAGCACCGACCCCGGCTGCGGGCGGTGGCTTATCGAATGCTCGGTTCGCTGGCTGACGCGGACGACGCTGTTCAGGATGCCTGGCTTCGGCTGAGCCGGTCCGACGCCGATCAGATCGACAACCTCGGCGGATGGTTGACCACTGTCGTCGCCCGGGAGTGCCTGCACATGTTGCGCTCTCGCCGACGCCGCCGGGAGGATCCGTTCGCCACGCACCTGCCCGACCTGGTTGTCATCCCGGACGGGGACCTCGACCCCGAGCAGGAGGCGTTGCTGGCCGATTCGGTGAGCTTGGCCCTGCTCGTCGTGCTCGACCAGCTCACTCCTGCTGAGCGGTTGGCGTTCGTGCTGCACGACATGTTCGACCTGCCCTTCGAGGAGATCGCCGGCATCGCGGGCCGTACCCCGGCCGCCGCGCGACAACTCGCCAGCCGGGCACGGCGCCGGGTGCACGGTGCCGAGATCCCTTCACCCGATCCGGATCTAGCGCACCAGCGGCAGGTAGTCCGTGCCTTCTACGCGGCTGCGTGGACAGGTGACTTCGACGCCCTCGTGCAGGTCCTCGACCCCGACGTCGTCCTGCGCACCGACTTCGGCACCGCCAGGCCGGCGACCGTCGTTCGCGGCGCGGCGGCCGTGGCCAAGCAGGCGCGCGCCCCACGTGGTGGCCAACTGCGTCCCGCCCTGGTCAACGGCGCGATCGGAACGTTGATCACCCGCGACGGGCAGCCGTTTTCTGTCATGGCCTTCACTGTCGCGGGCGACAAGATCGTCAGGATCGACGTTGTCCGTGACCCCGACCGCGTCCACCGGCTCGCGTCCACCCTCCTGAACCAGGCGGAGCGAACAATGGGGTGAATGCCGAGCCCCACTTCCACGAGCTGTGGGTCCGATGCCGCGTGACCGGACGGCGCAGCTTCAGGCCAGGGACTCGAGATACTTCTGGGTTTCCCGCTTCTTGAAGTACTGCGCCCAGCCCGCCGGCTGCGCGTTGAACCCAGGTTCGCGGGCGGTGTGATCGGCACCGTGCTCGACCAGCAGGCGCGCGATCGACAGCTCACCCGCTGCCGCCGCATGGTGCAAGGCGGTGGCGTTGGCGGCGGTGACACCGTTGACGCCGAAGCCAAGATCGATGAGCAGCCGGACCGTTGACCAGTTGCGCGCCTCGGCCATCCGCGCAACCAGGTCTGCATGTCGACCGCACAGCCCAGGGTCGGCGGACAGCATCGACCGCATCGTCGCTTCGTCGGCGGCCTCGGCGGCTTCTTCAAACTGCATTGTGTCCTCCTCGCGTGTTTGCACTCGTGCTTATGAGCCCACACGACGAGCCGATGTGACAGGGCGAGGTACTCGAACGAAGCCAGACGCGAGGCTGTCGACAGCCACGGTGGCAGCACCACGCCGATGAAAACGCCCGTCCGGCGGCCGTGTACGGCTGTCGGGTGAGTGGACGTGGCTCGGTCGCGCCTGGTAGGCAGGCGGACGTGCGAATCGTCTCCCTGCTGCCGGCGGCCACGGACATCGTGGCCATGCTCGGCCTGACCGGGCAACTGGTCGGCCGTACCCACGAGTGTGACTGGCCGCCGGGGGCTCTGGCCGACATCCCGGCGGTGACCGCGACGTCCCTGCCGGAGACCTTGACGAGCCGGGAGATCTCGGCGGCGATCGCCGGTGACGCGCACCGAGGATCGTCGGTGTACCAGCTCGACATCGCCATGCTGGAGGGGCTGAAGCCGGATCTGATCCTGACCCAGGATCTGTGCGACGTGTGTGCGGTCTCCTACGAGCGGGTCAACGACGCGGTTGGTCTGATCGATCTCGACACCACTGTGATGTCCCTGGAGGCGAGGACCATCGACGGGATCCTGGACACTGTCGATGCCGTGGCCGCGCTGACCGGCACCGAAGGCAGGGCGGCGGAGATCCGAGCCGACGCCGAGCGTCGCCTCGCCGCGTTGCCGGGGCCGGTGCCCGGCGCGCCGACGGTGCTGTTCGTCGAGTGGCTCGACCCGTTGATGCCTGGCGGGCACTGGGTGCCGGAGCAGATCACCCACGCGGGTGGGCGGTCGCTGCTGCTCGGGCCGGGTGCGCACAGCACCCCGCACCAGTGGTCGGTGGTAGCGGACCTGGCTCCCGAGGTGCTCGTGTTCGGGCCGTGCGGGTTCACCCCCGAGCGGACCTTCGACGAGCTGTCAGTGGCGACCGCGCAACCCGGTTGGGCGGACCTGCCCGCGGTGCGTGCCGGGCAGGTGTGGGTGGTCGACGGGCCTGCCTACTTCAACCGCCCCGGCCCGAGGGTCGTCGACGGCGCGGAGATCCTCGCCAGCATCCTCGGCGGCCGTCCGGACTCCCGCGCTCGGCGGGTGCCCCTCGACGTCGGCTGACGCTGCCGCGCCCGAGTGGCGGAGGCGGACCTCCGATGCCGATCGCCCGTTGCCCGCCGGCATTCGCACCGCACCGCACCGCACCGAGGGTCAGGCGCGTACCCCTGCTGCGGCGGCGAGGTCGACGATCCGGTCGCTCCAGCGGTCCAGCAGGGTCTGGTCGTGGGTGACGACCAAGACCCCGGCCTGCTGGGTCCGCTGGTAGTCGCGGATGACGGCGGCGACGTGCGCCTGGGTCGAGGCGTCGAGCATCGCGGTGGCCTCGTCGCAGAGCAGGTAGTCGGGGCGGTGTACGAGGGCCCGGGCGAGGCAGGCGCGTTGCAGTTGCCCGTCGGACACCGCGTGGGGACGCCGGCTGCGCAGATCCGCAGTGAGGCCGACGAGGTCGGCGAGTTCGTCCACCCGGTCCCGGACCGCCGACTCGGGCGTTCGGGTGGCGCGCAGCGGTTCGGCGATCAGATCGGTGAGGCTCAGTCGAGGATCGGCGGCGGCGCGCGGGCTCTGGAAGAGGGCGGCGACGCGGGTCCGTAGGGCGACCGGCACTGCGTACCGGACGGCGTCGACAGCGGTGCCGTCGATGCTGACCCGGCCCCGATCGGGGCGGTGCAGCAGGGCCAGGACCCGGACCAATGTCGACTTTCCGCAGCCGGACGGCCCGCGTAGTCCGACCGTCTCTCCCCGGCCGATTCGCAGGCTGACGCCGTCGAGGACGACCTGGCGGCCGTACCCGACGGTCACCTCGTCGGCGAGCAGGTGCTGCGCGCTGGTCACGTGGTGGCTCCGGTCGGGATCGGGTGGTGGCAGGCCACAGTGCCGCCACCGGTTACCGGTGTCGGCTGTGGTCGGTCCGCGCAGGTGTCGGTGCGGCGTGGGCAGCGGGGCGCGAACGCGCACCCGGGGGGCAGCGCGGTGAGCATCGGCGGGTCGCCCGGCACCGGCCGGAAGGCCCGGTCCGGCAGGGCGTCGAGCAGTGCCGAGGCGTACGGGTGAGCCGGCGCGGCGAAGAGCTGGTCGGTGTCGCGGTGTTCCACGATGCGACTGGCGTACATCACGGCGACGGTGTCGGCGACCCGGCGTGCGGCGGCCAGGTCATGCGTGATGAGCACGACGGCCGCGCCACTCTCGCAACGGCGGCGCAGCAGATCGAGGGTGTGGTCGACAAGCGGCCGGTCCAGCCCGGTGGTGGGCTCGTCGGCGATGAGCAGCGACGGGTCGGGTGCCAGTGCGAGCGCGGTGGCCAGACGCTGTGCCATGCCACCGGACAGCTCGTGGGGATAGCGGTCCAGGTCCGCCGGGTCGAGCCCGACATCGACAGCGAGCCGGTCGGCGTCAGCGCGGTCGCGGCCGTGCGCCCGCAGCGTCTCGGCGAGCAGCCGCCGTCCGGTGCGGACCGGGTTCAGGGCGGTGGCCGGGCTCTGCGGGACCAACCCGACCCGGCGCCCGCGTACCCTGCGGGCCAGCTGGCGCTGGCCGCAGGTGACCAGGTCGACCGGGTCGGCGCCGGGGTGGTGCAGCACGGCGTGACCGGTGGTCGTGGCGTTGCCGGGCAGGAGGCCGAGCAGGGCGTGGGCCAGGACGGACTTGCCGCAGCCGGACTCGCCCACGACGGCCAGCAGTTCGCCGGCCCGGATGGTGAGGCTGAGATCGCTGACGGCGCGTACGCGCGCGTCGCGGAGCCGGAACTCGACGCCGAGGCCGTCGACGGCGAGCAGCGGCTGACTCGCGGCGGCGCGGGGCGACGCCTCGGTCGGAACGGTTTCGGTGGTGGTCACAGGTGCAGCTCCGCTCGGACCCGGGGATCGAGACGGTCACGCCAGCGGGCGGCGAGGACCGCGATGGCGAGGGTGACGACGACGATGACCGCCCCCGGTGCCAGGCTGGCCCACCAGGCGCCGGTCAACAGCGACCCCTGGCCGTCATTGATCATGTTGCCCAGCGAGGCGAGGTGCGGCGGCAGGCCGAGGCCGAGGAACGACAGGGCGGTCTCGTGCCACACCGCGTGCGGGATCATCAGGGTGGTCGCCAGGGCCAGCCGGGGCAGGACGTGCGGCAGCAGGTGCCGGGTGAGGACCCGGAGCCGGCCGGCCCCGCCGCTGATTGCGGCGTCGATGAACGGTCGGGTCCGAAGGCTCAACAACTCGGATCGGACGATGCGCGCGGTGGAGAGCCAGTGGGTGAGCCCGACGGAGGCGATCACGGCACCGAGGCTGGGACGCAGCATGGCGACGATGAAGATGCCCAGTAGCAGGTGCGGCATCGCGGCGATGGTGTCCACGATCCGCATCAGAATGCGGTCGACCCGGCCGCCGAGGGTGCCGGCAATCCCGCCCACCACGCCCCCGAGGACGGTGGCGACGACCGCGGCGACCGCGCCGACGAGCAGCGAGACCCGCAGCCCGTAGACCGCGCGGTGCGCCACGTCGCGGCCCAGGTCGTCGGTGCCGGCGAGGTGGGTCCAGGACGGCGCCAACCGGGTCTGGCCCAGCGCGACCGCGCTCTGGTCGAGCGGCCAGACCAGCGGAGCGAGCAGCGAGCCGGCGATGGCCATGAGCAGGATCAGGCCGGCCACGACGACACCGGCCCGGCCGGGCCGCAGCCGCAGCCGCGACCGGGCCACCCGGAGCAGCGGCGGTCGGGCAGCGAGGTCAGCCATCGAGTCGTACCCTCGGGTCGGCGGCGGCGTAGGCGAGGTCGGTCGCGAGGTTCGCGGCCAGCACCACCGCGGTGGTGACCAGCGTGATCGCCGCCAGCAGCGGAAAGTCGCTGCCCAGCGCGGCGGCGACAGTGACGGCGCCGAGGCCCGGCAGCGAGAAGACCGTCTCGACCAGCACCGCCCCGCCGACCAGCTCGGGCAGGTGGGTGCCGACCAGGGTGAGGAACGGCAGCAGCGCGGTCCGCAGCGCGTGCCCGAACAGCACCGTCCGGCCAGGCAACCCGCGTGCCCGCGCCGCGAGCACGTGGTCGTCGCGCATGCTCTCCGCTACCGCGTCCCGGACGAACAGCACGAACCACGGCGCCTGGGACACGGCCAACACCCCGACCGGCAGGATCAGGTGGTGCGCCACATCGGACCAGGAGGTGCTGGTCGCTGTGACGTCGGTGAGCCCGCCCGCCGGCAACCAGCCCAGGGCCAGCGCGAACACGGCGATCGCGGCCAGGCCCAGCCAGAAGACCGGCATCGACTGCACCGCGTACGCGGCCGCCCGCAACGCCCGATCGAACAAACCACCCCGCCGGTACGCCGCCAGCGCGCCCAGCAGCAGGCTCGCGACCAGGACCAGGGCGAGGGCCACACCGATCAGGAGCAGCGTCCAGCCGGCCCGGGCGGCGAGCACCGAGGCGACCGGCTCGTGGCGGCTGGTCGACCAACCCAGGTCGCCCTGGGCCAGGTTGCTGATCCAACGCAGGTACTGCACCGGCAGGGGGTCGTCGACGCCCCAGTTCGCGCGCAGCTGGGCCAGATTCTCCTCGCTGGCGGTGAAGGCCGCCGCGCCCGCGTACTGCTTCGCGGGGTCGACCGGCGAGGCCGCACCGAGGGCGAACATCCCGACGCTGGTCGCGGCGAGCACCGGCACGGCGACGAGGAGCCGCCGCCGGACCACCGCACCGACCCCGGCCAGCCGACCCGAGCGGGTCACGACCGCGTCCAGGTGTCGATGTTCCACCAGAGGCTGTTCGCCACCCCGTGCTCGTGCGCCTCGACCCGCGGCGCCACGCCCTGAACCGAGGACTTCAGCACGTAGGTGTGCCGCAGGTAGGTGAGGAACAGCCACGGTACGTCGGCGGCCAACTGCTTCTGGAACTGCGCGTACGCGGCCTTGCGAAGGGTGGGGTCGATCTGGTCGCGGCCCTCCTGCAGGGCCCGGTCGGTCACCTCGGAGCGATACGAACCGGGGTTGAAGTAGCCCTGTCCCGCGAACGTCGAGCCGAACAGCTTGTACGAGACGAAGTCCGGGTCGTACGGCGTGCCGTAGCCCATCAGCAGGGCGTCGGACTTCATCCGCGGGTCGATGGCGTCCCAGGTGAGCCCCGCCGGAGTGACAGCGATGCCGACCTTCTTCGCGTCGGCGGTGACGGCGAGGGCCAGATCCTTGCGCAGCGTGTCGCTCGCCGGGTACATCAGCGTGAACCGGGCCGGTCGGCCGTCCTTGACGCGTACCCCGCCGGGGCCGGAAGTCCAGCCGGCCGCGTCGAGCACCGCTCCGGCCGCCGTCGGGTCGGCGGTCGGCTTGCCGATGATCGACGGATCGGCGAACTCGGAGGTCGGCGGGATCGGCCCGAACGCCGGTTCGCCGGCGCCGCCGAGGAGCCCGGTCACCATCGCGGCCCGGTCGACGGCCAGGCTGAGCGCCCGACGGATCGCCGGGTCGGCGAGGACCGGGTTGCCGGTCGGCAGCATCACGCCGCGGTAGTCGGCGGTCGGCACCCGCTGCACCCGGTACGTGGCGTCGGCGTCGAAACCGGAGGCCAGCTTCGGCGGCAGCTCGGCGGCGTCGAACTCGCCGGCGCGCATCCGCTGGGCGCGGACGTTGTCGTCGGCGACGAACGCGACCACCACCCGGTTGTTCTTCGGCCGGCCACCGAAGTAGCGCTCGTTGGCGGTGAGCACCAGGCGGTCACCCGGCGTCCAGGAGTCGACCCGGTACGGCCCGGTCCCGATCGGCTTGCGGTTGAACCCGGCGGTGTTGATGTCCTGCCCGCTGAGCAGCTTCGCCGGCACGATGCCGAGGGTGAGCCGCTGCAGGAACGGCGCGTACGGGTAGCGCAGCCGGAACACGACAGTGGCGGCGTCGGGCGCGGTCACCGACTCCACCATGTCCAAATCGGAGCGGAGTGTCGAGTCGACAGTCGGATCCAGCACGGCCTGGTACGTGAAGACGACGTCCTGAGCGGTCAGCGCGGTGCCGTCGTGGAACTGCACGCCGTCGCGGAGCTTCGCGGTCACCGTGCGCCCATCGGGGGACAGCTCCGGCAACGCCGTGGCCAGACCGGCGACGAGGCGGTTGTCGTCGTCCCGGCTGACGAGGCCGTCGAAGATCAGTGAGGCACCGTCGACGCCGTAGTTGAGCACCGGATTCAACGCGTCCGGCTCGTCGGAGGTGGCGACGACCAGCGTCGCGCCGCCGGATGAGCCGTCGGGGATGGCCGGGGCCGAGCAGCCGGCGAGGACGAACATCCCCGCCGCCGCGGTCGACGCCACGAGGCGTCGGAAGGTCGGACGCATCCGGGTCACAGAGGGCTCCTGTGTGTAGGGAGGATCGTTTGTCGGGTGGGCGCGGCGCCGCAACCGTTGATCATCACGGTGGCACAGTTGCCACTCTTTGGCAATTACCCATGGCATGCAACACGTCGTTGATCAGGACGCATCCGTCGGTGGTGACGGTCAGCGGTGACCGGCTAGGGTTCCCTGATGTTCCGCGCCGTCGTGTTGATCGCTGCTGTGGTGCTCGCCGCGGATCAGCTCACCAAGTACTGGGCCGAGTCCACGCTCTCCGGAGGGCAGACCATCACCGTTCTCGGTGACCTGCTGCAACTGCGACTCGTGTACAACCCGGGCGCCGCCTTCTCGATCGGCTCCGCGTACACCTGGATCTTCGCCGTGTTCGCGGCGGCGGCGGTGGTCGCGGTGACGGTCGTGGCGTGGCGGGTCACCTCACGCGCCTGGGCGGTGGCGTTGGGCCTCGTGCTCGGCGGCGCGGTGACGCACCTGCTGGACCGCCTCTTCCGCGAGCCGGGGTTCGCTCGCGGGCACGTGGTGGACTTCATCGACTACGCCGGGTTCTTCGTCGGCAACGTCGCCGACATCGCACTGGTGGCCGGGGTGGGCATCATCATGCTGCTCAACGTGCGCGGCATTCCGCTGCGCGCGACCCCGGGGGAGAGCCGCAGCGACGAGCAGGTGTCGTCGTCAGGCTCCTGAACCGATCAGGACGACCTCCAGCCGGCGCGGGCCGTGCACTCCCTCGACGCGGTTGAGTTCGATGTCGCTGGTCGCGGACGGGCCGGAGATCCAGGTCAGCGGGGCGCGCGGGTCCAGTTGGGTCAGCGCCTCCGGCAGCAGACCGACGACCTGGTCGGTGCGGACGACGCAGATGTGCCGGTCGGGCACCAGGGTGAGCGCGCGTCGACCCTGCGCCGGGCCGGCATCCAGGATGATGGTGCCGGTGTCGGCGACCACGACGGCGCAGCCGGTCAGGACCGCGTCCAGGTCGTCGAGCGCGGCCGCTGACAGTGGGGGCGCGTCGCGGTGCAGCTCTCCGGCGTAGCCGGCCAGCCAGTCGGCGGGGACGTCGATGGGGACGGCGAGCCGGTCGACCTCGCTGAGCAGCCGGGGTAGGGCGTCGATGCCACGGTGGACGACCGCCCGGTAGTCCTCCAGGCGATCGACCAGGGTTTCGATCACGTCGGAGCGGTCGTCGACCCGGCGGTACCCGCGGGGCACCTGCACCGGCGGCGGGTTGTCGGCCAGCGCCGTCCGGAGCCGCGCCAGGATCTCGTCACGTGCGCTCACTGCTTTTCCCACCATTCCCGGAAGGTCTGCGACGCGGGCAGCGGCAGGTCGCGCGACCGGGTCCACGCCGAGGCGGGCCAGGGCAGTCGCCGCAGCGTGCGAGCGCCGGTGGTGCGTTCACGGTACGCCCCGAGCGGCCCCGCGCCGGCCCGGGCCAGGCGCAGGGCGGCGGCCCACCGTCGGGGGCTGCGCATCACCCACGACAGGACGCGCATGGTGGCCCGTTCGGCGGGCGGGTGCGGTGCCTGCTGGCGGAGGTGGACCAGGATCTCCGGAATGTTGATCTTCACGGGGCACACGTCGTAGCAGGCGCCGCAGAGGGTCGACGCGTACGGCAGCGAGGCGTTGTCGGCCACGCCGGTCAGCTGCGGCGACAGGATCGCCCCGATCGGCCCCGGATACACCGAGCCGTACGCGTGCCCGCCGGCCCGCTCGTACACAGGGCAGACGTTGAGGCACGCGGAGCAGCGGATGCAGGACAGCGCCGGCCGCCCGACCGGGTCGGCGAGCACCGCGGACCGACCATTGTCGACGAGCACGATGTGCACGTCCTGCGGGCCGTCGCCGGGGGTGACGCCGGTCCACATCGAGGTGTACGGGTTCATCCGCTCGCCGGTCGAGGATCGCGGCAGCAGTTGCAGGAAGACCTCCAGGTCGGTGAAGGTCGGCAGCAGCTTCTCGACGCCGACGACGCTGATCAGCGTCTCGGGGAGGGTGAGGCACATGCGGCCGTTGCCCTCGGACTCCACCACCACGAGCGTGCCGGTGTCGGCGACGGCGAAGTTGGCGCCGGAGACGGCGACCCGGGCCGAGAGGAAACGCCGTCGCAGGTGGGCGCGGGCCGCCTCGGCCAGCGCGGCCGGTTCGTCGCTCAGGTCGGCCGGCGCGTCGGCCATGCGGCGCTGGAAGATCTCCCGGATCTGGGCCCGGTTGTAGTGGATCGCCGGCACCAGGATGTGCGAGGGGGTGTCGTCGCCGAGCTGCACGATCAGTTCCGCGAGATCGGTCTCGTACGCCGCGATCCCGGCGGCCTCCAGCGCCTCGTTGAGCTCGATCTCCTGGGTCGCCATCGACTTGACCTTCACGACCTCGTCGGCCCCGGCGGCCCGGGTCAACGCGACCACGATCCGGCACGCCTCGGCCGCGTCACGGGCCCAGTGCACTGTGGCGCCGGCAGCGGTGGCGGACGCCTCGAACTGCTCCAGCAGCTCCGGCAACCGACGTTGGACGTCCGCCTTGATCGCCGAGCCGGCGTCGCGCAGTGCCTCCCAGTCGGGCACCTCGTCGACGACCCGTGCTCGCTTGGCCCGGATGGTGCGGGTGGCCCGGTGCAGGTTGGCCCGGAGTTGCGTGTCGGCGACGGCCGGCTTGGCGGCGGTGGGAAACGGCAGCGGCGTGCGGATCCGCCCGCCCCCGGTGGCGGGTGCGACCGGTGGGTTCATGAGGTGGCTCCCGTCTCGGCGAGGATCTCGGCGTAGTGCACGGCCCGTACGCCCGACCGGTGGCGGTCGAGGCCACCGCCGATGTGCGCCAGGCAGGAGTTGTCGGCCGCGGCGAGCACCCGTGCGCCGGTGTCGCGGACCCGGGCGCACTTGTCGGTGAGCATCGCTGTGGAGACGTCCGGGTTCTTCAGGGCGAACGTGCCGCCGAAACCACAGCACTCCTCGGCGTCGCCCAGCTCGACCAGCTTGATCCCGCGCACCTGGCGCAGCAGGGTCAGCGGCCGGTCGCCGAGGCGCAGCATGCGCAGGCCGTGGCAGGTCGGGTGGTAGGTGACCGTCTCCGGGAACTCGGCGCCGACGTCGGTGACGCCGAGAACGTCGACGAGCAACTCGGACAGCTCGTACGTGCGGGCGGCCACCGAGGTGGCGGGCGGGTGCAGGCTCGGGTACTGGTCGCGGATCATCGCGGTGCACGACCCGGACGGCGCGACGATGGCGTCGTAGGAGTCGAAGACGTCGACGTAGTTGCGCACCATCGGCATGGCCTCGGCCCGGTAACCCGTGTTGGCATGCATCTGCCCGCAGCAGGTCTGGTCGGCGGGGAAGTCGACGGTGTGGCCGAGTCGTCGCAGGATGCGGGTGACCGCGATGCCGGTGGCCGGGAACGCGAGGTCGTTGACGCAGGTGATGAAGAGGGCGATCCGCATGGCGGCTCCTCGGAGGTGTGGGGGTGGGTCACGCCGAGTCGCGCGGTGTTCCGGGGGTGGGGAGCTGGTCGAAGGCGGGCAGGTGACGCTCCCGGGCGGCGCTGAGGTGGGCGCGCATCGCCTCGGTGGCGGCTGCCGCGTCGCCGGCGACGATGGCGGCGGCGATGCGCTGGTGCTCGGTGTTGGTGTCCGGCGCGCCGGCGACCGGGAAGTACAGCCGGTGCAGGTGCAGGTGTGAGTGCAGCCGCGTGATGGTGTCGCGCAGCAGTGGGCTGCCGGAGACCTCCGCGATCAGGTCGTGGAACTTCGCGTCCAGCGCGGTGAAGGCGGCGTGTCGGCGGTAGCCGTCGCCGGCCTCCACGTCGATGCTCGCCGCCGCCTCGGCGCTGATCCGTTGGCGGGCTTCGGCGGAGGCGTGCGTGGCGGCCCGCCCGGCGGTGGCACCCTCCAGCAGTTGGCGGACGTCGAACAGGTCGTCGAACTCGGCACGGCTCAGCAGCGGCGTGGTGGTGTAGCCGGAGAGCGGGCGTTTACGGACCAGGCCGTCGGCCTCCAGCCGGGCGAGGGCCTCGCGGACCGGGGTGGGGGAGACGTCCAACTCCCGGGCGAGCGCGTCGATGTTGACCCGCTCGCCGGGGGGAAGGATGTGGTCCATGACCAGCGTCTTTATCGACTCGTAGACGTCCTCGGTGAGGGTGAGTCGACGGGCGGGACGGAGTCGACCCTCGCGAGGTTCCTGCTGGGCCATCTCGTCTCCTCAGCAACCCCTTGACTGTGCCGGTGTGAGCGAGTACACACTAGCAAAGCAACATCCTATAGGAAATAGGTTTCCCCGCCACCGTCTCGCCACCGCCACCCCCGAGGAGACGAACATGTCGCGCAGAATGCTGTCCCGAATCGGCTCCGGCCTGACCGTCGTGGCCCTCGCCACGACCACTGTGGCCTGCACGAAGAAGAGCGACACCACCGACGCCGAAGCCGGTGGCCGGGAACCGGCGCAGGTCAAGGTCGCGCTCGTGCCCGGGGGCTCGCACCCGTACTTCCAGCCCTGGAAGGACGCCGGGGCCAAGGCCAAGACGGAACTGGCGCTCGGCGACGTCACCTTCAACGAGACCGCGGGCTGGGACCAGACCAAGCAGAACGACGTGCTCAAGTCCCTGGCAGCGCAGGGCTACAACGCCTTCGGCGTCTTCGGCGTCTCGCCGGACAACATCAACTCCACCTTCGAGGACCTCAAGCGGCAGGGCTTTCCCGTCGGCTCGCTGGCCTCCTGCCCGGCCGGGGCCAACAAGGCCGACTTCTGCCTCTCCACGGACGTGGAGGTCGCCGCCTACAAGGGCGCCAAGGCCGCCATCGACGCGATGGGCGGTCAGGGCAACCTGGTGCACCTGACCGGGAACAAGGTCGACTCCAACACCCAGCGCCGGATCGCGGGCGTGGAGAAGGCGGTCGCCGAAACCGGTGGCAAGGTGACACTGCTCCAGAGCGTCACCGACATCGACAAGGATCTGCAGAGCGCGCAGAGGGCCGTGGCCGACCTCCTCGCCGCGAAGGGCCGCCAGATCCAGGCGATCGTGAACACCGCCTACAACCCGGCGGTCGCCTCGGCCGAGGGCGTCCGCCAGTCGAAGCTGCCCATCAAGGTCATCGCCATCGACGACGACCCGACGGTCCTCGACGGGCTGCGCGGCGGCTCGGTGGCCGCCACCGTCCTGCAGAACCCGGTCGGTCAGGCCCAGGTCGGCTCGTACGCCCTGATGAAGCTCAGCGGCGGCTGCACCATGGCCGAACCCGGAGTGACAATCGACTCGGGCTCGTTCGTGGTGACCACTGACAACCTGGACGGCTACGAGGCCGACCGCACCTCCACCACCGAGGCGCTGCGGAAGAAGTTCGACGGCGACCTGCTCAAGTGCAGCTGATGTCGACCATCACCAGGGCCGAGGCATACCTCGTCGACATTCCCGTCGAGACCGTCCGCACCGACGCGGTACAGGCGTTCCTCAAGCAGGAGACGCTCTTCGTCGAGGTGCGCACGGCCGACGGCGGGCACGGCACGGGGTACGCGTACACGATCGGGACCGGCGGCACGGCGGTGCTCGCACTGCTGCGCGACTACCTGCTGCCGCACCTGGTCGGCCGAGATGCCGCCCGGGTGGAGGCGGTCTGGCGGGACCTGCACGCCGCCACCCGCGCCACAGCGGTCGGGGCCATCACCTCGTTGGCGCTCGCCGCGATCGACACCGCGCTGTGGGACCTGCGCGCCCGCGCCGCCGGCCTGCCGCTGTGGGTGCTCGCCGGCGGCGCGAAGGACCGCATCCCGTTGTACGACACCGAGGGTGGCTGGCTGCACCTCACCGAGGACGAGCTGGTCGCCGGCGCGAAGGCGTCCCAGGCGGCCGGCTGGCCCGGGGTCAAGTTGAAGGTCGGCAAGCCCAACCCTGCCGAGGACGCCGCTCGCATCGGCGCGGTCCGGGCGGCCCTCGGCGACGACTTCGACGTGATGGTCGACGCCAACCAGTCGCTGACCGCCGCCGAGGCGATCCGCCGGGCCCGGCTGCTCGAACCGCACCAGCTCGCCTGGTTCGAGGAGCCGTTGCCCGCCGACGACGTCGCCGGGCACGAGCTGCTGGCCCGCGCGACGAGCATCCCGGTGGCGGTGGGGGAGTCGATGTACTCGATCGGCCAGTTCGCCGAGTACCTACGCCGGCAGGCGGCCGGCGTCGTCCAGGTCGACGTCGCGCGCATCGGTGGCATCACCCCCTGGCTCAAGGTGGCGCACCTGGCCGAGGCGTGCAACGTGGTGGTCTGCCCGCACTTCCTGATGGAACTGCACGTGAGCCTCTGCGCCGCCGTGCCGAACAGCCGCTACGTCGAGCACATCCCGCAACTGCGCGCGATCACCCGGACCGAGATCGCGATCGTCGACGGCCACGCGCTCGCCCCCGGCGAGCCGGGCCTCGGCATCGACTGGGACCGCGACGCGATCGAGGACAGGAGGGTGGCGTGAAGACGGAAACAGCGCCGGAGGCGCCGGCGGTGCCTCCGGCCGCGGAGCCCAGGCCGCCGGCCAGGGCCCTGCCGGTCTGGGCGAACCCCCGGCTCGGCCTGCTCATCGTCATCGCCGTGCTGGTCGTCCTCTTCTCGTCGCTCACCCCCGCGTTCCTCGACCCCCGCCTCACCCTGGCACCGCTACAGGCCGACATCAGCGTGTACGTCGTGGTCGGTCTCGCCCAGCTAGCCGTGCTCTCGCTCGGGCACATGAACATGGCAGTGGGCCGGATGGCCGCGCTGTCCACCTTCGCGATGGGCCTGGCCTACGACCGGCTCGGCGTCCCACTGCTGGTCGGACTGCTCGTGGGTCTCGCCGTCGGGGCGGGCATCGGCGCGCTCGCCGGCCTGCTCATCGCCAAGACCGGCGTGAACTCCTTCGTGGTCACCCTCGCGCTCGACTTCGGGCTGCTGGGCCTGGTCACGATCCTCTACACCTGGGCGACCGGCGGGGTGTCGTTCGCGGTGCAGCCGAGTGGGCTCTCCGCCCTGCGCTTCGACACCTTCGCCGACTACTGCATGGGCGAGGTCTGCGGGCCCCGGATCCCGCTGGTAGTGCCGATCGCGGTCGCCGCGGCGCTCGGTGTCGGGTTGCTGTTCCGGCACGCCCGGCTGGGCCGGGAGATCCTGATGACCGGCTCCAACACGGTCGCCGCCGAGCTGTCCGGCATCCCCACGCACCGCCGGGTCGTCGCCGCGCACGCGTTGAGCGGCCTGCTCGCCGCACTGGCCGGGTTCCTGCTCGCCGCCAACAACGGGGCCTTCTCCGCCAACATCGGTGAGTCGTTTCTGCTGCCGTCGTTCCTGGCCCCGGTGCTCGGTGGGACGCTGCTCGCCGGTGGTGCGGTCAGCGTCCTCGGCACCGCCCTCGGCGCGACCCTCACCCAGGTCATCTACAAGGGCCTCAACCTGCTCCAGTTCTCCCTGGAGGAGCTCAAGCTCTACATCGGACTCGTGCTGCTCGCGGCGCTGTCGCTGGACCGGCTACGGGCCGTGCTCGCCGAGCGAAGGGCGGTGTCCTCATCATGAGGAGCGTGATCCGGACCAACGAGTTCACCCTCGCGGTGATCGCGGCGCTCGGGTTCGCGGCACTCGCTGTCGCCACCGACTTCAACCTGCTCACCGCCGGCACCCTGGACGCCTTCCTGCGCTTCCTCGCCCTGCCGATCGTCATCGGCCTGGCCCAGATGGTGGTGCTCGCCGTCGGTCAGATGAACCTCTCGGTGGGCGTGCTCACCGGGTTCTGCGCTGTCGCCTCGGGCTGGCTGATGGTCGACGCCGGGCTGCCCGCCCCGGTCGCGGTGCTCGCCGCGTTGGCCCTCGGCGCCGTCGTCGGGCTGGTCAACGGCCTGTTGGTGATCTTCACCCGGATCAACGGGTTCATCGTCACCCTCGCCACCATGACGATCCTCGAAGGGCTGCGGTACGGGGTGAACGGCACCGGCACCTACCAGGGCTACTCGCCCGGCCTGCGCGGGTTCGGGCAGGCGTCAGTGGCCGGCGTACCAGTGGTCTTCCTGCTGGCGGTCGTGATCGCCGTCGCGGTCGCCCTCTTCTTCCGGCGCACAGTGCCCGGACGGCACCTGCTCGCCTCCGGCGGCAACCCGTTCGCCGCCCGGTTGTCGGGCATCTCCAACGACCGGGCGCTGGTGCTGGCCCACACCCTGTCGGGGCTGCTGGCCGGCTTCGCCGCGGTGATCGTGGTGGCCGCCTTCGGCTCGGTGAACGCCTCGATCGGCGACGACCTGCTGCTGCCCAGCTTCGCCGCGCCGATCATCGGCGGGGTGGCACTGGCCGGCGGCATGATCAGCGTGACCGGCACGGTGCTCGCCGCCTTCCTGGTGCGGCTGGTCGACGTGAGTCAGTCGCAGTTCGACATCAACCGACGGTGGGTGGACCTCATCATCGGCGCTGTCGTCCTCGGCGCGGTGCTGCTCGGTCAGTTCCGCGACAAGCTCTCCGGAGGTCCACGATGAGCGTCGTGCTGTCCGCCGAGAAACTGGTCAAGACCTTCCCCGGGGTACGCGCCCTGGACGAGGCGACGCTGACAGTGACCGCCGGCAGCGTGCACGCGCTGCTCGGCGAGAACGGCGCCGGCAAGAGCACCCTGATCAAGATCCTGACCGGGGTGTACCGGCCGGACGGTGGGCAGTTGCGGCTGCCCGGGCCCGACGGCGAGCTGCGCGCGGTGCAGCTGGGCAACCCGCAGGACGCCCAGCGGGCCGGCATCGGTGTCGTGCACCAGGAGCGGAATCTGATCCCGGCGTTCAGCGTCGCCGAGAACATCTGCCTGCAACACCTGCCCCGCCGCGCCGGCCTGCTCGACCGCGCGGCGCTGCGTACCGAGGCCCGCCGTTGCCTCGACCTGCTCGACCTCGACCTGGATCCCGACCTGCCGGTGTCGCGGCTGTCGGTGGCCCAGCTGCAACTGGTGGAGATCGCCAAGGCGTTGTCGGCGGACTCGACAGTGCTGCTGCTCGACGAACCGACCGCGTCGCTGACCAACGACGAGGCCGACCGGCTCTACGGCATCGTGCGTCGGCTGTCCGAGCGGGGCCACGCCACCGTGCTGGTCAGCCACAAGCTGGAGGAGGTCTTCGCGGTCGCCGACACGGTGACCGTGCTGCGCGACGGGCGCAGCGTCGCCGAGGCGGAACCCCTCGCCGACCACAGCCGCGAGGAGATCGTCGACCTGATGGTCGGCCGGGCGTACCAGCAGGTGCACCTCGCCGCCCGGACCGTCGCGGCGGACGTCGAACCGGCGCTGGCCCTCGATGCCGTCGCCACCACCGCCGGCCACCACGACGTCAGCCTCGCCGTCCGCCCCGGTGAGATCGTCGGCCTGTACGGGTTGGTCGGCGCGGGCCGCAGCGAGCTGGCCAAGGCGCTGCTCGGCCTCGACCAGATCACCGCCGGGGAGGTGCGGGTACACGGCCGTCCGGCCCGGATCCGGGACGTGGGCGACGCCCTGCACCGGTACCGGATCGGCTACGTCACCGAGAACCGCAAGGAGGAGGGCCTCTTCCTCGACCAGACCGTGGCCCGCAACACGGCGGTGACGGTGTGGCGCAAGCTGGCCCGGCTGGGACTGGTCCGCGACCGCTCCGAGCGGCTGCTGGTCGACGAGTACGCCGATCGGCTGGGCATCCGACTCGCCTCGCCCGACCAGCACGCCGGTCAGCTCTCCGGCGGTAACCAGCAGAAGGTCAGCCTGGCCAAGTGGCTGGCGGCCGACTGCGACGTGCTCATCATCGACGAGCCCACCGTCGGCATCGACGTACGCACCAAGGCCGCCTTCCACGAGTTGATCGCCGGCTTGGCCGCGCGCGGAATGGCCATCCTGCTGATCTCGTCGGACCTGCCGGAGATGGTCACCCTCGCCGACCGGATCGCGGTGATGCGGGAGTTCGCCATTGTTGGTGAACTGGACAACGACCACGACTACGACCGGATGAGTCAGTCGGTGATCCGGTTCATCCATGACGGGCAGGGGGTCGTCGCGTGAAGGCCACCGAACCAGTGGCACTGGGGCGTACCGACGTGGCGGTGACCCGGCTCGGGCTGGGGCTCGCCCCGATCGGTGGAATGTTCGACGCCGTCGGTGACGAGGTTGCCCACGCCACCGTCGAGGCGGCCTGGGATCTCGGGCTCCGATATTTCGACACCGCCCCGCTCTACGGCTGCGGCCTCTCCGAGCGGCGCGCCGGGGCGGTCCTCGCCGGCAAGCCGCGCGACGCGTTCACAGTCTCCACCAAGGTGGGTCGGCTGCTCGTCCCCGACGGTGGTGACCGGCAGGAGTTCTGGGCCGAGCCGACCGACCTCACGCCGCAGTTCGACTTCTCCGCCGCCGGGGTACGCCGATCCCACACGGAGAGCCTGGCCCGGTTGGGGCTGGACCGGATCGACATCGCGCACATCCACGACCCGGACGACCACCTCGCCGAGGCGGTCGCCGGGGCGTACCCGGCGTTGGCGCAGTTGCGGGAGGCCGGCGAGATCGGCGCGGTCAGCGCCGGGATGAACCAGGCCCCGGCGCTGGTCGAGCTGGCCCACGCCGGCGACTTCGACTGCTTCATGCTCGCCGGTCGGTACACGCTGCTCGACCAGTCCGGCCTCGACGAGCTGCTGCCGCTGGCTCATGCGAAGGGGATCGCGATCATCGCCGCCGGGGTCTACAACTCGGGCCTGCTGGCCGACCCGACACCGGGCGCCCCCTACGACTACGCCCCGGCCGCGCAGGGGCTGCTCGACCGGGCCACCGCGATCCGGTCGGTGTGCGAGCGGCACGGCGTACCGCTGCGGGCCGCGGCGATCCAGTTTCCGCTCGGGCACCCGGCGGTCGCCAGCGTGGTGGTCGGCGCCCGGGACCCGGAGCAGATCGCCGACAACGTGGCGATGTTCGAGTGGGACGTGCCCGGCGCCCTCTGGGCCGATCTCAAGGCCGAGGGTCTGCTGCCGAGCGAGGTGCCGACGCCGTGATCATCGACGCGCACCACCACCTGTGGACCGCCGACTACCAGTGGCTCGCCGCACCGGGCCTGGAGGCGATCCGGCGCGACTACGCCATCGCCGACCTCGTACCCCAACTGGACGAGGCCGGGGTGACGGCCACCGTGCTGGTCGAGGCGGGCCGCTGCGACGCCGAGGAGACCGCCGAGTTCCTGGCCCACGCCGCCACCACGCCCCGGATCGCCGGCGTGGTCGGCTGGGCGTCGCTCACCGACCCGGCGATCGCCGCCACCCTCGCCGGCTACCGTGAGCTGCCCGGCGCGACGAAGCTGGTCGGGCTCCGCGACCAGGTGCAGGGCGTCGCCGACCCCGGGCACCTGACCCGCTCCGACGTCCGCGCCGCCCTCGCGGCGATCGGGCCCGCCGGCCTCACCTTTGACCTGGTTGTCCACGTCGGACAGCTGACCAGCTGCGCCGAGGCGGCGCGGGCCACGCCGGGCACCACCTTCGTCCTCGACCACCTGGGCAAGCCGAGGATCGCCGCCGCCGGCCTCGTCGAGTGGCGCACGGCGGTACGCGACCTGGCCGGCTGCGACAACGTCGTCGCGAAGCTCTCCGGCCCGCACCGGCTGATGGCCGGCTCGGACTGGCCCGTCTGCGACCTGGTCGCCTCGTACGCCGAGGCGTGGACGGCGATCGACGCCAGCCTGGGGGAGCTGTCGGCCACCGAGCGGGCAGACGTCCTGGCCGGCACCGCAATTCGTACCTATGCACTGGAGGTTGGTTCGTGAGACTCATGCGTGTCGGGCCCGTGGGGCGGGAACGTCCCGTTCTGTACGTCGATGGGCGGCACTTCGACCTCTCGTCGCTCACCGCCGACATCGACGGCGAGTTCCTCGCCGGCGACGGCGTCCGGCGGGTCCGCGAGGCCACCGACCTGCCCGAGATCGACGTCACCGGTCAGCGGGTCGGCGCACCGATCGCCCGGCCCGGCGTGGTGCTCTGCGTGGGGCAGAACTACGCGGCGCACGCCGCCGAGTCGGGCGCCGCGCCACCGACCGACCCGATCATCTTCTACAAGGCGCCCAACACCGTCGTCGGCCCGTACGACGAGGTCCTGATCCCGCGCGGATCGACGAAGACCGACTGGGAGGTGGAGCTGGCGGTGGTGATCGGCCGGACGGCCCGCTACCTCGCCTCACCGGCCGACGCCCTCGGGCACATCGCCGGGTACGTGCTGTCCAACGACGTCTCCGAGCGGGACTTCCAACTCGCGGTCTCCGGCGGCCAGTGGTCGAAGGGCAAGTCCTGCGCGACGTTCCAACCGCTCGGCCCGTGGCTGGTCACCGCCGACGAGATCGGCGACCCGCAGGCGCTGCGGCTGCGCTCCTGGGTCAACGGCGAGCCCCGCCAGGACTCCAGCACCAAAGACATGATCTTCGACGTGGCGTACCTGATCTGGCACCTGTCCCAGTACACAGTCCTGGACCCGGGCGACGTCATCAACACCGGCACCCCGCAGGGGGTGGCGCTCTCCGGTCGGTTCCCGTATCTGTCGGTTGGCGACGTGATGGAGGTCGAGATCGACGGCCTCGGCCGGCAGCGCAGCACGCTCCGGGACGCCTGATGGCGGTGATCACCTCGGTCGACACGTACGACGTCCGGTTCCCGACGTCGCGGGACCTCGACGGCTCCGACGCGATGAACCCCGACCCCGACTACTCGGCCGCGTACCTGGTGCTGAGCACCGACGACGGCCCGGACGGGCACGGATTCACCTTCACCATCGGGCGGGGCAACGACGTCTGCCGGGCGGCCATCGAGGCGCTGGTGCCGTACGTGGTCGGCCTTGACCCGGACACCGTGGACCTCGGCGCGTTCGCCCGCTCGCTCACCCAGGACTCGCAGCTGCGCTGGCTCGGCCCGGAGAAGGGCGTGATGCACCTGGCCGCCGCAGCGGTGATCAACGCGATGTGGGACCTGGTCGCCAAGAGGGCGGGCAAGCCGGTCTGGCGCTACCTGGCCGACCTCAGCCCCGAGCAGATCGTCGACCTGGTCGACTGGCGCTACCTCACCGACGCCCTCACCCCCGACGAGGCGCTGGAGATCCTGCGCGCCGCCGAGCCGGGCCGGGCCGACCGGATCGCCCGGCTGACCGAGCGGGGCTACCCCGCGTACACCACGTCACCCGGCTGGCTCGGCTACTCCGACGACAAGGTGGTCCGGCTGGCCCGGCAGGCCGTGGCCGACGGGTTCACCCAGATCAAGCTGAAGGTGGGCGCGGACGCCGCCGACGACGTGCGCCGCCTGAAGATCGCCCGCGAGGCGGTCGGCCCGCAGATCCGGATCGCGCTCGACGCCAACCAGCGCTGGGACGTCGCCGAGGCGGTCGAGCGGATGCGGGAGCTGGCACCGTACGACCCGTGGTGGATCGAGGAGCCGACCAGCCCCGACGACGTGCTCGCCCACGCGGCGATCCGTTCCGCCCTGACCACCAGCGCACCCGACGGCGGGCCGATCCGGGTCGCCACCGGCGAGCACGTCGCGAACCGGGTCGTGTTCAAGCAACTGCTCCAGGCCGAAGCCGTCGACGTCGTGCAGATCGACGCGTGCCGGGTGGGCGGCGTGAACGAGAACGTCGCCATCCTGCTGCTGGCCGTGAAGTACGGGGTGCCGGTGTGCCCGCACGCCGGGGGAGTGGGCCTGTGCGAGCTGGTGCAGCACCTGTCGATGTTCGACTTCGTGGCGGTGTCCGGTTCGATGCGCGACCGGGTCGTCGAGTACGTCGACCACCTGCACGAACACTTCCTCGATCCGGTGGTGATCAAGGACGGGCACTACGTGGCACCCAGCGCCCCCGGGTTCTCCGCCGCGATGCGTCCGGAGAGCCTCGCCACGTACGCGTACCCCGACGGGCCGGCATGGGTCTGACGAACCTCGACACGCACTACCGCACGGCCTCATCGACGGCGGTGCGTCATCTCAGCGGACCACTCGGAAGGGGAGAGCAGTATGCGGTGTGACGGTCTCGTGGCGGTGGTGACCGGAGGTGGATCGGGGATCGGCCTCGCCTGCGTGCGGGCGTTCGCCGCCGCCGGCGCCCGGGTGGGTGTCCTGGACCTGGAACTGGCCGGGTTGCCGGAGGATCCCGGCGTACTCGGCGTCCGCGCGGACGTGGCCGACCGGTCATCCCTCAGCGCGGCCGTCGCCTCGGTCGCGGAGGCGTTCGGCGGCATCGACATCCTGGTGAACAACGCTGGCATCTCGGCCGTGGGCACCGTCGAGGAGGACGACGACGAGCAGTGGAGCCGGGTACTCGACGTCAACGTCTCCGGCGTGGCCCGAACCAGCGCCGTCGCCCTGCCGTACCTGCGCCGGTCGTCGTCCGCGGCGATCGTCAACATCTCCTCGATCGCGGCGACCGTCGGCCTGCCCCGACGCGCCCTGTACTCGGCCTCGAAGGGTGCCGTGCACGCCCTCACCCTCGCCATGGCCGCCGACCTGGTGACGGAGGGCGTCCGGGTCAACTGTGTCGCCCCCGGCACCGTCGACACGCCCTGGGTGGCCCGCCTGCTCGCCGGTGCGGCCGACCCGACGGCCGAGAAGCGGCAGCTGGCGTCCCGGCAGCCGACCGGTCGCCTGGTGACCGCCGACGAGGTGGCCGCCGCCGTCGTCTACCTCGCCTCGCCCGCGACCGGGTCGGTGACCGGTTCGTCGCTGCCGGTGGACGGTGGCATGTCCGGCCTGCGCCTGCCCGCCCCGGTCCCGCCCGCGGCCGGTACTGCCGAACCGGGCGCGTGACATGATTGCGGGATGGGGAAACAGCAGGACGTCGGCGAGGCCGACCGTCACAGCGAGTCCGGCACCACCGCCCACCGTCCGATCGGTGGCAGCGCTGACGCTCGGCTCGCCCTCGCTCAGGACCCCACAACGCCACAAATGACCCTTATCGACCTGGCGTCCGATCCGTCAGTCCTGGTCCGCAAGGCGGTCGCCTCACGGGCCGACGCACCCGCCCAGGCCCTGCGACCGCTCACCCGCGACCATGATCGTCAGGTCCGGGAGGCCGTGGCGAGGAACCCCTCCACCTCGATCGCCAACCTCATGCGCCTGGTCAAGGACGCCGACCGGTGGGTCCGCTGGGCGGTCGCCGGCAACCCGGCCTGTGACGAGTCGATCCGCCAGGTCATGTCGCAGACCTCGGACAAGGAGCTTCGCGGTCTCCTCGCGGAGAGTCGTGAGCTGGAGCCGGAGCTGGCCGCCAAGCTGATCGACGACGTGTCACCCGAGGTACGGGAACGACTCGCCACGCACACCCACGACCCCGACGTGATCAACGCCCTGCTGGCCGATCGCACCGCACGCGTACGCAAGGGGGTTGCCCGCAACCCGCGGACCACCGCCGAGCAGCGCAGCGCGCTCGCCGCGGACCCGGTGGTCGACGTCCGTGCCGCGCTGGTGCGGGCCGTCGAGCTGGACGACGCGGACCTGGCCCGCCTGGTCGACGACCGCGCGGTGCAGGTCCGACTGGCGATGGCGACGTCCGAGTTCGTTCCGCCGCACATCCGGCAGGCGCTCGCTCGCGATGCCGACGAGATGGTGGCCAGCGCGGCACGGGACTACCGCCCCGGCGCCGGCAACGCCTCCGCCGTGCGGGCACCCCGCATCGCGCACCGGCCCTCCGCCGGTGCGGGCCGATCGGGTGGCGGCACCGCCCGCTAGAACCACGCCGGCGCGTCACCGCTCCGAGCGGCGGACGCGCCAGCGAGCGTTATGACTCACGGGTATAAATATTTCGCTGAGTCATAACGCCGATCAGGGCGTCCGCTTCCACGACGACGACCGGGTGGGGTTCCCGAGGTCAGCTGCCGTCGGTGGCCGTCGGATCAGTACGGCCGCCGGATACCTCGCTCCGACAGCGTCACTTCGTAGAAGCTGAGCAAGCCCTCCACCTCTCGGACGGCGCGGTCCAGCTCGTCGAGCGCTTCGCGCTGGTCGGGGTCCTGGCGCAGTAGGCGGGCCGCGTCCGCCAGCTGCGTCAACAGGGCGGCGAACGTGTCGCCCTGCACGTGGATACCGGGAAATGCCCTGCCCGACAACTGCACGACGGCGCAGTTCGTGCCACGGGACAGCACCTGCGCCTGCTCCTCGCTCATCTGAGCATGATCCCAGCACACTCACCACGTTGATCAGGCCGAGTGATGAGTTGTCGCGTCCGCGCCCGTCATACCTACGACAGGACATGACGAGGCGGAAGGATGACGTGATGAGTGCGGACACGCGGCTGGAGGAGCTGGGCGTGAGCGGTCTGGGCGAGGTCGACGAGCCGGCGTTCTCGGGGCTGGCGCAGCGGCACCGGCGGGAACTGCACGTGCACTGCTACCGGATGCTCGGGTCGTTCGAGGACGCCGAAGACGCCGTGCAGGAGACGCTCCTGCGCGCCTGGCGGCGGCGGGAGACGTTCGAGGGGCGGTCGACGTTCCGGGCCTGGCTGTACCGGATCGCCACCAACGCCTGCCTGGACCTGCTCGCCAAGCGCCGCCCGGAGCCGGCGACCGGCGGCGAGGTGCTGTGGTTGCAGCCCTACCCGGACCGGCTGCTCGACGAGCTGCCCGCTGGCGACGCGGACGAGCCGGAGACCGTCGCCGTCGCACGGGAGACGATCGAGCTGGCGTACCTGGTCGCGGTCCAGCATCTCGCGCCGCGTCCGCGGGCCGTGCTGATCCTGCGGGACGTGCTCGGGTGGCCGGCGAAGGACGTCGCGGAGCTGCTCGGGGACTCGGTCAACTCGGTCAACAGCGCCCTGCAGCGGGCTCGCGCCGGCATGCGGGAGCACCTGCCCGCCGAGCGGCAGGACTGGACCGGCGGCGAGGAGGACGCCGGCACGCGCGAGCTGGTGCGCCGCTTCACCGACGCCAGTGTGGCCACGAACATCGACGTGCTCGCTGGCATGCTGCGGGACGACGTCCGCTGCTCGATGCCGCCCACGCCGGGCCTGTACGTCGGCCGCGACGCTGTGGTGAACAACTGGGTCGAGGATGGCTTCGATGGCATGACGGGCCTGCGCGGGGTCCCCACCTCGGTGAACCGCCAGCCCGCCGTCGCCTTCTACCACTGGCGCAAGCAGGAGGGCGCGTACCTGCCGCTGACGATCGATGTCCTGCGCATCACCGGCGGCAGAATCACCGAGGTATTCACCTTCCACGACGACCAGTTCCCGCGGCTCGGGCTGCCGGAGCGCCTGCCGGCGGACGGCACGGAGTAGTCCGGTGTGGACGCTCACGCTGCGCGGTGGCGCGCGTGCCGCGGTGGTCACTGCGGAGTGGTACGACGCGTTCGGTGTCGTCACCAGTGGGCGGGTGCAACTGGAGTTGCGCGACGGAGAGCCCGGGCCGGTCCTCGGACGCGATGCCGGGTTCTGGCTGCGCGGCACCGGCGTCCGCGCGCTGCGCAACCCCGGCCGTCGCACGGCGAAGGTGCGTGTCTTCACGCCCGGTGCCGTCACACGCCAGTCAACACATTCGGTACGACAGCCTCCAGATGAGGGAGACGACATGAACAGCATGAAGGACACCGAGATCGTCGCCGGCCCGGCATCGGGCCGACCCAGCCACACCCACCGATTCCGTGGGCTCGCCGGCACCGGCCTGATTGCCACGCTCGTGGCGACGGTGAGCACCACCCTCGCCGCCGCGTTGGCCCGGGCCGCTGGCGTCGACTTCGAGATCCCCGATGGTGGCGAGACGATTCCGTTGTCCGGGTTCGCCGTGGTGACCGGCTTCTTCTCGGTCGTGGGCGTCGTCATCGCCGTGGCTCTGCTCCGGTGGAGCGCTCGACCCGCCGACCGGTTCACCTGGACGGCAGTGGCGCTGACCGCGCTCTCGCTGGTCCCGGCCCTCATCTCCGGGGCGAACGCGGCCACCGTCACCGCTCTCCTCGGGCTGCACCTCGTCGCCGCGGCGGTGATGATCCCTGTTCTGGCACGGAGCCTTCGTTCCCGGACCGACTGACGGATGACCCCAGGAGGGCCGGCCCGACGGGCCGGCCCTCCTGGGGACTACGGGACCTACTCGGCTTTGCTTCGGTCGGGTAGAGCGGTCTGCTCCCACAGCGACTTCATCTCGTCGAAGGCCTGCTCCATCAGCTGCACCATGGCCCGCCGGGCACGCTCCCCGTCGCGCCGCTGGATCGCCTGGGCGACGTCGGCGTGCATCTGGAGGGCCTGCTCGTGCGGGTGGTGTGGCATGAGGTGGTGCTTGTGCCGGCCGGTGAGCACCTCCGCGACCAGTTCCTGGAGCCGGACGAACATCTCGTTGCCGGAGGCGACCAGGACGCGCCGATGAAACTCGATGTCGAGGTGCAGGAAGCGCTCCTCGTCACCGGCCTCGCCGGCCGCCCACATCTTCGCCGCCAGCCCTACGAGGTCGCTCGCCTCGTCACGGCCAATCCGGCTGGCGGCCAGGTAGGCCGCGTGCGGCTCGACGGCGGTGCGCAACTCGGTGATCGAGCGGAGCTGGGCCATCCGGCCGGCCGAGGCGAGACGCCAGCGGATCACCTGCGGGTCGAAGACGTTCCACGCGCTCGCCGGTCGGATCATCACACCTACCCGTCGGCGCGCCTCGATGAATCCGATCGAGGCCAGCACTCGCAGCACCTCGCGGACGACCGAACGGGACACGGCGTACCGGTCGACCAGCTCGTCGATGTTGAGAACCGATCCGGGTGCCAACTCGCCGCCACAGATGGCGGTGCCGAGGTGTTCGAGGACGCGCGCGTGCAGCCCGGACTCGGCGGGGAGGGTCGGAGCGGCTGCAACCTCTGGTGAGGACGGTTCCACTCAAAGATCATATCATTTGCATCAACCTCTTGAGGTAATCAGCTTTTTCGGCCTAGCATCCCGATGTTAAGCGGATGTAACACCGAGGTAGCGGCTCTCTTGAGGGCGGCGACCACGACAGAAGGAGAGACAAGCGTGCGACGTCGATCGATAATCGGCACTTCTCTGGCTGTGGTCACCGCCATGAGCCTGGCCGCGTGCGGCGGCGATGACGGCGGCGAGGGCTCGAAGACCGTTCGCGTGACACTTGTCAACCACGTGTGGACCGAGAACATCAAGAAGGCCCTGCCGGAGTTCGAGAAGCAGTCCGGCCTCACTGTGGAAGTCACCCAGCTCGGCGAGGACCAGCTCTCCGACCAGTACAACGTCAAGCTGAACGCCGGGTCCACCGACCTCGACGTGATGATGTACCGGCCCCTGCAGGAGGGGAAGCAGTTCGGCAAGAACAAGTACCTCGCCGACCTGAGCGAGAAGGTCAAGTCCGACAGCGCCTTCGAGTTCGGCGACTTCCAAGCTGGGCCGGTGCAGGCGACGACCTATGAGGACAAGGTCGTCGGCCTGCCGATCATCACCGAGCAGGAGGTCCTCTACTACCGCAAGGACCTGCTGACGAAGTCCGGCTTCACCGCGCCGCCCAAGACCCTCGACGAGCTCAAGGCACAGGCCGCGAAGATCGAGGCCGACAACCCGGGCGTCGCCGGCTTTGTCGCGCGTACCGGCAAGGCCGCTGCGGTCACGCAGTTCTCCAGCTTCCTCTTCAGCTTCGGCGGCGACTTCGTGGACGCCAGCGGGAAGGCCACTGTCAACACCGAGCAGGCCAAGCAGGCGTACGCCTACTACGGCGGGCTGCTCAGGGACCACGGCCCGGAGAACATCAGCACCGACATGAGCTGGTCCGAGGCGATGGCGATCTTCACGCAGGGCAAGGCCGCCTTCTACACCGAGGCCAACTCGCTCTACAAGAACGCCACCGACCCGACCAAGTCCAAGGTCGTCGACTCCGTCGGCTTCGCCGCCTTCCCGTCCGGCCCGGCCGGATCGAAGCCGTACAACATCCCCTCCTGGGCGCTCGGCATGAACGACAGCTCGGAGAACAAGGACAACGCCTGGAAGTTCATCCAGTGGGCGGCCGGCAAGGAGCAGGCGCTGGCGCAGCAGACGGCCGGCGTACCCGGTGCCCGTACCTCGGTCTGGGCGAACCCGGCGAGCACCGCGACCCTGCCGAAGGACCTTGCCGAGGCCAACACGGTCAGCACCGCCAACGGCGTCGGGCACGACCGTCCGCTGGTGGTCAAGGTGGCTGAGGCGCGGGAGATCGTCGGCCAGCCGATCGTCGACGCGATCACCGGCAAGGACGCCGCCAGCTCGGCGGACGCGGCGAACGCGGCGTTCCAGAAGTTCCTCGACGACGAGGCGAAGTAACCCACGCGCCGGGCGGCGGGGCCGACCGGCTCCGCCGCCTCGCCGGGACCTGACCCCTCCAACCCGGAGATCTCAATGTCAGCCGTTCTCACCCCCCGTACCGATTCGCCCGAGGCCCCCGCGGCGTCAGTGGATACGACGTCGGCCTGGTCGCGTTGGGCCAACGAACACCGCAAGTGGCTCTTCGCGGCACCCGCCATGGCGTTCGTCGCCGTGCTGATCATCTTTCCGGTGGCGTGGACCGGGTACCTGAGCCTGACCGACGCCGAGGGTTCGGTACGCGCCGAGTCCGAGTTCATCGGCTTCCAGAACTACCTCGACGTGCTCACCGACACCGACCGGTTCTGGCCGGCGGTCTGGCGCACTGTCCTCTTCACCGGCGTCGTGTTGTTCTTCGAGGTCATTCTCGGCATGGCGATCGCCCTGCTGCTGTGGCGGCCCTTTCGCGGTGAGAAGTGGGTCCGCGTCGCGATCCTTCTGCCGCTGGTGGCCACCCCGGTGGCGGTCGGCATGATGTGGCGCCTGATCTTCGACCCCAACATCGGGATGGCGAACCAACTGCTCGGCTGGATCGGCATCGGCCCCCAGCCCTGGCTGGCCGGGCAGCACTCGGCCCTGCCGACGACGATGTTCATCGACATCTGGCAGTGGACCCCGATGGTCGTGCTGATCCTGCTCGCCGGGCTCACCTCGCTGTCCGAGGAGCCCCAGGAGGCGGCCCGGATCGACGGCGCCAGCAGTTGGCAGCGGTTCCGGCACGTGACCCTCCCGCTGCTGATGCCCACGGTGATCGTCGCCATCCTGCTGCGTGGCATCGACGCGCTGAAGACGTTCGACATCCTCTACGCCACCAAGGGGCGCGGCGGCGGGTCGTTCCACGAGGTAGAGACCCTCAACGTGTACGCGTACGGCCTCAGCTTCGACTACAACGACTACGGCGTCTCCTCGACCGTCCTCATCATCTTCTTCCTGATCATCATCGGGGTGATGTGGGCCCTCACCTATCGCAAGAAGGGGCTGGGCCGATGAAGCCGAGCAAGCCGTACCGGGTGTTCCGCAACTCGGCTCTCGTCGTCGTGGTGTTCGCGCTGATGGCACCGCTGCTCTGGATGATCGCCGCATCGTTCAAGACCAACGTGGACATCTACGACACCGCCAAGGCGTTCGTCTTCTCGCCCAGCCTGAAGAACTACGAGACCGTCCTCCAGCAGGCCAACTATCTCGAGTTCATCGGCAACAGCCTCTGGGTGGCGTTCGCGGCCACCACGCTCTCGCTCCTGCTGGGGGTGCCCGCCGCCTACTCGATGAGCCGCTTCAACATGAAGAAGTCCGCGCTCGTCGTGCTCATGGCCCGGGTGATCCCGGGCGTCTCGCTGCTGGTGCCCTGGTACTACGTCTTCTCGAACCTGAAGCTGGTCGGCGGGTTCAGCGTGCTGATCCTGAGCCACATGTTCGTGTCGCTCCCGCTGATCGTCTACATCATGATGGGCTACTTCGACGGCCTGCCGACCGAGTTGGAAGAGGCCGCGCTGGTCGACGGGCTGACCCACATCGGCGCGTTCCGGCGGATCACCCTGCCGCTGTCGGTGCCCGGCGTCGCGACCGCCGGCATCCTCTCGTTCATCTTCTCCTGGAACAACTTCATGTTCGCCCTGGTGCTCTCCGGCGCCGACACCAAGACGCTGCCCGTGGCGATCTTCGACTTCGTCGGCTACGCCAGCATCGACTGGGGCGGCCTGATGGCCGCCGCGACAGTGGTCACCCTGCCGATCATGCTGATCGCCCTGTTCGTGCAGAAGTACGTCGTCTCCGGCCTCACCGCCGGTGCCACGAAGGGCTGACCGGGACATGACGACGATCGCGAAGGTGGAGACGTTCCTGGTCGCGCCCCGCTGGCTGTTCGTCCGGATCGAGACGGAGTCCGGCATCGTCGGCTGGGGCGAGGCGACCTGCGAGGGCCGGTCCGAGACCGTGCGCACGGCCGTCCACCAACTCAGCGAGCTGCTCATGGGACGGGACGCCCTGCGCATCGAGGACCACTGGCAGGTGCTGACCAAGGGGTCCTTCTACCGGGGTGGCCCGATCCTGGCCAGCGCGGTGTCCGGTCTGGACCAGGCGCTCTGGGACATCGCCGGTAAGCACTACGGCGCCCCCGTGCACCAGCTCCTCGGTGGGCCGGTCCGGGACCGGATCCGGGTCTACGGCTGGATCGGTGGTGACGAGCCCGCCGAGATCCGCGACCAGATCAGCGCCCGGATCGAGGCGGGCCTGACCGCGGTGAAGATGAACGCGTCCGGGCGGATGGGCCCGCTCGCCTCGGTCGCCGACCTCGACGCGGTGGTGCAGCGGGTGGCCGTCGCCCGCGAGGTCCTCGGCGACGACCGCGACGTCGCTGTCGACTTCCACGGTCGGTTCACCCTCGCCA
Organism: Micromonospora saelicesensis; assembly: GCF_900091575.1. GTDB lineage: Bacteria > Actinomycetota > Actinomycetes > Mycobacteriales > Micromonosporaceae > Micromonospora > Micromonospora saelicesensis. The sequence continues at coordinate 907,549 of NZ_FMCR01000002.1, read as the reverse complement.
ACGTCCGGCGGGTCGCCCCGCTGCTGGAGCCGTACCGGCCGTTCTTCCTGGAAGAACCGGTGGTGCCGGAGAACTCCCACCTGATCGGTGAGGTCGTCCGCTGCACCACCACCCCCGTCTCGACGGGGGAGCGGCTCTACAGCCGGCAGGAGTTCCTGCCCGTGTTGCAGGCCGGCATCGCCGTGGCCCAGCCGGACCTCGCGCACGCCGGCGGCATCACCGAGGTTCGCAAGATCGCCACGTTGGCCGAGCTGTACGACGTGCAGCTCGCCCCGCACTGCCCGCTCGGGCCGATCGCCCTCGCCGCCTGCCTCCAGGTCGGCTTCGCCACGCCCAACTTCCTGATCCAGGAACAGAGCATCGGCATCCACTACAACCAGGGCGCCGAGGTGCTCGACTACTGCCTCGACCAGACCCCGCTGACCTTCGTCGACGGGTACGTGCAGCGGTTGACAGCGCCCGGTCTTGGCATCGAAATCGACGAACACGCCGTGCGGACCGCTGACAAGCGCGGGCACGCCTGGCGCAGCCCGACCTGGCGGCACCCCGACGGCTCCTACGCGGAGTGGTGAGACCCCGACCGGCAAGAACGAAAGGCACCCCGTGAAGATCGTCGCAGCAGACATCATCGTGACCAGCCCCGACCGGAACTTCGTCACCCTCAAGATCACCACTGATGAGGGCATCACCGGTCTGGGCGACGCCACGCTCAACGGCCGCGAGCTGTCCGTCGCCTCGTACCTGCGCGACCACGTCGCCCCGCTGCTGATGGGACGGGACCCGCACCGGATCGAGGACACCTGGCAGTTCCTGTACCGGTCGGCGTACTGGCGGCGGGGCCCGGTCACCATGGCGGCCATCGCCGCGGTCGACGTCGCGCTCTGGGACATCAAGGCCAAGGCCGCCGGCATGCCGCTCTACCAACTGCTGGGCGGCGCGTCGCGCACCGGCATCATGGCGTACGGGCACGCGTCGGGGCGGGACATCCCCGAGCTGTTCGACTCGATCCGTCGCCACCTCGACGAGGGCTTCCGGTCGATCCGGGTGCAGACCTCGGTGCCGGGGATCAACGCGGTCTACGGCGTGGCCGCGCAACCCAGTTCCACCGGCCAGCGCTACGACTACGAGCCCGCGCAGCGCACCCCGCTGCCCGCCGAGGAGGACTGGGACACCCGCGCGTACCTGCGCCACCTGCCGTCGGTCTTCGAGGCGGTGCGCGGCGAGTTCGGCCCGGAGTTGCCGCTGCTGCACGACGGTCACCACCGGATGACCCCGATCCAGGCCGCCAAGCTCGGCAGGGCCCTCGAACCGTACGACCTGTTCTGGTTGGAGGACTGCACCCCGGCCGAGAACCAGGAGGCGCTGCGGCTGGTTCGCCAGCACACCACCACCCCCCTGGCCATCGGTGAGGTCTTCAACACGGTCTGGGACTACCAGACCCTGATCCGGGAGCAGCTGATCGACTACGTGCGGTCCGCTGTCACCCACACCGGCGGCATCACCGCCATGCGCAAGCTGCTCGACTTCGCCGCCCAGTACCAGATCAAGTCCGGCATCCACGGCCCCACCGACATCTCCCCGGTGGGCATGGCCGCGGCGCTGCACCTGGACCTGGCCATCCACAACTTCGGGATCCAGGAGTACATGAAGCACACCCCGTTGGCCAACGAGGTGTTTCGGCAGTCGTTCACCTTCACCGACGGCTACCTGCACCCGGGCGACCAACCGGGGCTCGGGGTGGAGCTCGACGAGGAGGCGGCGGCCCGGTTCCCGTACGAGCCGGCGTACCTGCCGTTCAACCGACTCAAGGACGGCACGGTTCATGACTGGTGAGCGGCGCGGCGCCCGGCCCACCCGGCATGTCGTGGTGATGGGTGTCTCCGGGGCCGGCAAGACCACTGTGGCGCGCGGGATCGGCGCGGCGACGGGGCTGACGTTCGCCGAGGCGGACGAGTTCCACTCCCCGCAGAACGTGGCGCGGATGCGCTCGGGCGTACCGCTGGACGACACCACCCGGTGGCCCTGGCTGCGGGACATCGCCGGGTGGATCGCCGATCGCGGTGCGGAGGGCCGCTCGACGGTGCTGGCCTGCTCGGCCTTGAAGCGGTCGTACCGGGACGTGCTCCGTCAGGGCCCCCTCCGGGTGGACTTCGTGCACCTGGACGGGCCGGCGGAGGTCATCCGAGCCCGACTGGCCCGGCGCGAGGGGCACTACATGCCGGCCAGTCTGCTGGAGTCGCAGCTCGCCACGCTGGAACCGGCCGAGCCGGACGAGTCGGTGCTCGTACTCGATGTCTCGCTGCCCCCGGAGGCCCTGGTCGCGGCGGCCGTCAAGGGTCTCGGTCTGCCGGCTTCGGTGCCGGTGGGGGAGCACCGGGACCGCGCGTCCAACCCCGCTTCGGGCATGTTAGGTTAGCCTGCCCTAATCATAAGTGGAGTCCGTCGCCGTGCCCTCATCGATCCGAGCATGACAGTCGCCGAGACCACCGGTGGCGTGGTGCTCCGTCGCGCGCTGCGTCGACAGCGGGCCCGGGTGGCCGCCGGCATCGCGCTGCTCTGCACCCACCAGGCCACCGAAGCCCTCGTCCCGGTGGCCATCGGCGTGGTCATCGACCGTGCGGTGGCCACCGGGGACGTCCGCGCCCTGCTGCTCTCGCTGGCCGGCCTGGCCGCCCTGTTCACAGTGCTCGCCTTCGCCTACCGGGCCGGCGCACGACTGGCGTTCGCCGCCGTCGAACACGAGGCGCACGCCACCCGGGTCGAGATCGTCCGCAGCGCCCTCGACCCGCGCGGACGCCGGTCGGGCATGCGCGACGGCGAACTGCTGTCCGTGACGGCCTCCGACGCCGAGCTGTCCGCGCTCGTCGTGCGGGTCGCGGGACTCACCGCCGCGGCGCTCACCGCCATCGTGGTCGCGGCCGTCGCGCTGCTCGTCGTCGACATTCCTCTCGGCCTCGGGGTGCTCATCGGCGTACCCCTGCTGGTCGTCGCCCTCCAGCGGATGGCGCCGCTGCTCACCCGGCGCAGCACGTCGCAGCAGGAGGCGCTCGCCGCCACGACCGCCCTCGCCGTCGACCTCGTCAGCGGCCTGCGCGTGCTGCGCGGCATCGGCGCACAGGACCACGCCGCCCGCCGGTACGCGGGAGCCAGCCGTCACGCGCTCGACGTCACCCTGCGCGCCGCCACCACCAAGGGTCTGCACCTCGGGCTCACCACCACTGTCAACGGCCTCTTCCTCGCGACGGTCGCCGGATTCGCCGGTTGGCTCGCACTACAGGGCCAGCTCACCATCGGCGAGCTCGTCGCCGTGGTCGGGCTGGCCCAGTTCATCGCCGAGCCGGTGCAGACGCTCGGGTACTGCGTCCAGTTGTTCGCCATGGCCCGAGCCTCCGCGGGGCGGGTCGCCCGGGTCCTCGGCGCCGCGCCGGTCGTCCAGCCGGGCGACGCCGGGCCGCCCGCCCCGAGCCCGTCCCGGCTCGCCCTCGACGGGGTCTCGTACGCGGGCCTCGACGACGTCAGCCTGCGCGTCCGCGCCGGTGAGATCCTGGGCGTGCTCGCCTACGACCCGAGCGAGGCCGAGGCGCTGGTCGCGCTGCTGGCCGGTCGGGTGCCCCGGGCAGACCACCGGGGGACGGTCCGCGTGGACGGCGTGCCCGCCGACGAGCTGCACATCGACGCCGCACGCGCCGTGGTCCTGGTCGAGCAGCATGACGTGGCGCTGTTCGAGGGGACGCTGCGCGCCAACCTCAGCGCCGGCGCCTCCGTCGACGACGAGGTGCTGCGTGCCGCCGTGCGGGCTGCCGCAGCCGAGGACGTGCTCGCCGCCCACCCGCACGGATTCGACCGCCTGCTCACCGAACGCGGGGCGAACCTCTCCGGTGGGCAGCGGCAGCGGATCGGGCTGGCCAGGGCGCTCGTCGCCGACCCGGCGGTGCTGGTGCTGCACAACCCCACCACGGCGGTCGACGCGGTGACCGAGGGGTTGCTCGCCACGAGGCTGGCCGGGGCGCGCGGGGCGGGAAACCGCGGCACGGTGCTGATCACCACCAGCCCGGCGCTGCTGCGGATCACCGACCGGGTCGCGGTGATCGACCGGGGACGGGTCGTCGCCGAGGGTCCGCACGAGCGGTTGCTCGCCAGCGACGCCCGCTACCGGGAGGAAACCCTGCGATGACGTCCGAGCCGATCACCCGGCACCTGCTGCCGACGGCCACCGGCCGGCAGACCTGGGCCGCCCTCCGTACCGAGCTGGCCCTCCTGCCCGGGCTCAGCGCCGTCGCCGGCACGTTGCTGGTCGTCGCCGCCGCGACCGGGCTGGTCGCCCCCTGGGTGCTCGGTCGCCTCGTCGACGACGTCATCGCCGGGACCGACACGCCTCGCGTGATCGCCTGGGCCGGCGTGATCGCGGGTGCCGCCGTGCTCGCGGGACTCCTCACCGCGGCCGGAGCGGCGGTCGCCGCGCGTCTCGGCGAGACCGTGCTGGCCCGACTCCGGGAGCGGGTCCTCGACCGCGCCCTGCACCTGCCGTCGGCCACCCTGGAGCGAGCCGGGACCGGGGACCTGGTGGCCCGTGCCGGCGACGACGTGGCAGTGGTGACGAATGTGATCGCCACGAGCGGCCCCGCCTTCCTCGGCGCGCTGCTGTCCGTCGTGCTGACCGCGGCGGGGCTCTTCGCCCTCGACTGGCGCCTCGGCATCGCCGGGTTGGTCGCGGCCCCGGCGTACGCGGTGGCGCTGCGCTGGTACCTCAAGCGGTCGGTGCCGTACTACGCCCGCGAGCGGGTGGCGACGGGCGAGCGCGCGCAGGCGACGGCCGAGGCGCTGCGGGGCGCGGCCACCGTGCGCGCCTACCGGATGGAGGACGCCCACGTCGCGCGGATCGCGGAGCGCTCCGGCGTCGCCCGCGACCTGTCGCTGGAGATCTTCGGTCTCTACACCCGCTTCGGGCTGCGCATCAACCGCTCGGAGTTCGTGGGGCTCGCCGCCGTGCTGCTCGCCGGCTTCCTACTGGTACGCGGCGACCTGGCCACCGTCGGCGCCGCCACCACTGCCGCCCTCTACTTCCACCGCCTCTTCAACCCCATCGGCCTGCTGCTGTTCGAGTCGGACTCGGTGTTGCAGGCGGGGGCCAGCCTGGCCCGACTCGTCGGGGTCACCACCCTGCCGGACACCGCGACCCCCGCCGGCACCGCGACCAACCGCCACGACCGGGGTGCACCGGCGGCGCTGGAGGTGACCGTCGGGCAGCACCGCTACGACGACGGGCCGGTGGTGCTGCGGGACATCCGCCTGCGTCTCGCCCCCGGAGAGCGCGTCGCCCTGGTCGGCGCGAGTGGCGCGGGCAAGAGCACCCTCGCCGGCATCATCGCCGGCATCATCGCGCCCACCGACGGCGCGGTGACCCTGCGCGGCGTGCCGCTGACACAGCTCGACGAGCACCGCCTCCGTCGCGAGATCGCCCTGATCAGCCAGGAGGTGCACGTCTTCGCCGGGCCGCTCGCCGACGACCTGCGCCTCGCCGACCCGGACGCCACCGACGCCGAGATCGCGGCCGCCCTCGACGTCGTCGGCGCCACCGAGTGGGTGCGGACCCTGCCGGAGGGCCTCGCCACCGCGGTGGGGGAGGGCGGGCGGCAGCTCACCTCGGCCCAGGCCCAACAGCTCGCGCTGGCCCGCCTCATCCTCGCCGATCCGGCCGTCGCGGTCCTCGACGAGGCCACCGCCGAGGCGGGCAGCGCGGGCGCGCGCGACCTCGACCGCGCCGCCGTGGCGGCCACCGAGGGCCGTACCACGCTGATCGTCGCCCACCGACTCAGCCAGGCGGCCACCGCGGACCGCATCGTCGTCCTCGACCAGGGGCGTGTCGCCGAGCACGGCACGCACGCCGAGCTGCTCACTGCCGGGGGCGGGTACAGCCAGCTGTGGCGCTCGTGGAGCATGCCCGACCCCGTGGTCCCGAGAGAACGCGAGAGCGCGGACCAGCCCGTCTGGAGCTGAGCGGCCCCGGTTCCCGTCACCTCGGACATCCGCGAGATCAGTCGAACGGGGGAACCCCGGGAACTTTTCCGGACCGGCCGGCGACCACCAGAGTGCGCGGCCGACCGGCGGCGTTCCGACGACGGCATCTCGGCATGAAGGAGCGCCCGTGGCACACAGGACGGTGGTCTGTGCGGAACGGCGTCGCTGACGACGACCAGGTGACCCGGTGGGCACGGGAGGCGGGCCAGGGTGACCGGCAGGCCGCCACGGCGTTCATCCGGGCACTACAGGACCAGGTCTGGCGGTTCCTGTCCCACCTGGCCGGGCCGGGAGAGGCCGACGACCTGACCCAGGAGACGTTCCTACGGGCAATCCGCAACCTGCCCGGCTTCGCCGGCCGCTCGTCGGCCCGTACCTGGGTGTTCACCATCGCCCGGCGCGTCGCCGTGGACCACGTCCGGACGGCGGTGGTCCGGCCGAGGATGGCGTCGGTGCCGGACTGGCAGGCGGCGGCCGAGGCCGCCGGTGCGATCACCGCCGGTGCCGACGAGGGCGTGACCCTGCACCAGTTGATCGCCGGACTGACCCCGGAGCGCCGCGAGGCGTTCGTCGCCACCCAGGTGCTCGGCCTGTCCTACGCCGACGCGGCGGACGTCTGCCAGTGCCCCGTCGGCACGATCCGTTCCCGGGTCGCCCGGGCGCGCGAGGACCTCGTCGCCGCCTGGCAGGCCGACACCGACCCGGGCCACGGGCGACGAACCGGCTGAGGTGGATGCTGCCGCCATGAGTGCGCCCCCGACGAGGTCGTCTCGCTCATCCACGAGCTGCTACGACACGCCACCTGACCGAGGGCTGCGGGCGGCAGCCCCCGCTCGGTCAACGGGATGGACGGGGCGTGCCCAGCTTCCTAAGATCACGCCGGTGAACACCGAACCGCTCAACGTCGCCGGCGTGGCTGGCCCGATCGTCATCGCCACCAAGGCATTCCTTGGCCACCCTGCCGTCACCGTGGGCGGAGTACCGGCCCCCAGGACGGGCAGACGCTACGCGTTGCCGACGGTGGACGGTGGTGTCGTCCAGGCCACGGTACGCAGCGTTCTCGCCGACCCTTACCCGACCGTGGAGGTCAACGGTGTGCAGCACCGGACCGGGCCCCCCATGCCGATCTTCCTGCGCATCCTGGTTCTGCTGCCGATCCTGCTGTTCACCGTCGGCGGCATCCTGGGCGCGCTGGTCGGGGTGTTGGGCGTCTGGGCGAACCTGACGGTCGCCCACACCCGGATGACAACCGCCGTCAAGGCGCTCGCCATGGTCGGCGTCGGTATCGGCTCGGTCATCGTCTGGCTCGCCGTCGCCGTCGCGCTGAACGCGGCGCTCAGCTAGACCGCCAAACGGTCAGCACCACCGGTCGACGACCGGTGGTGCTGACGCGGTGCGGGCGTTCCGGCCGCTCTACCCCAGGCGGGCCTCGATGGTCTCGATGATGCGCGGACGCAGCTCAGCGGCGCGGATGACGGCGTCCACCGAGCCGACCTCGACGGCCCGGTGGATGTTGTGCACCCGGTCGAACTCCGCGGCCACCTCGCTGAGTTTCTCCGCGCGCACCGACGAGCGCAGCTCGTCGAGTTCCGCGGTCAGCGCGGCGCGTTCGGTGCCGGCCGAGGCGGCGGTGCGGGCCTCCAGGTCCCGCACCCGCGCGTCGGCCGCCGTACGGGCGTTGACGTCGGCGGAGAACACCACGGCGGCGGCGGGTGCGCCACCGAGCACCGAGGCGAACGAGCCCTCCAGCGCCAGCACCGTCATGTTCGGGTTCAGCGCCTTCGAGAACACCACGAACGCACCGCCGTGGTAGCGCGAGATCACGCAGAAGACGATGGGCCCCCGGAAGTTCACGATCGCCCGGCCGATCTCGGCGCCGTACTCCAGTTGCAGCTTGCGCATCGACTCCGGTGAGCCGTCGAAGCCGGACAGGTTCGCCAGCACGACGAGCGGCCGGTTGCCGCTGGCCGCGTTGATCGCCCGCGCCGCCTTCTTCGACGAGCGGGGGAACAGCGTGCCCGCCGTGTAGGTGTCCGGACCGTCGGTGGGCGGGAAGCCGTGCCGGGGCACCGACCGGGACTCGATGCCGAGCAGGCAGACCGGGATGCCACCGAGGTGGACGTCCTGCACGACGGCGGTGTCCGCGTCCGCCATGCCGGCCCAGCGCTCCAGCACCGGGTGGTCCTGGTCGGAGAGGGCCCGCATCACCGTACGGATGTCGAACGGCTTCTTGCGGTCCGGGTTGGACTCGACGGAGAAGATCTCCCCGACGGTGGCGAAGGCGCTGCCCGCCACGTCGTGCGGGAAGTTGGAGATGTCGCGGTCGGCCGGGTCGGTGGTGACCGCCCGCCGGGGCGCGTCCTCGCCGGGCGCGACGTACGTGTGGTCGTAGTGCGCCATCACCACGTCCCGTGCGGCCGTCAGGTTCGGCGCCCAGTACTGCGCCTGCCCGTTCGGCCCCATCACCCGGTCGTAGCCGCCGATGCCGAAGTTGTCCTCGGCCGACACACCACCGGAGAAGTCGAGCGACTGCTTGCCGGTGAGCACCATCGCCGAGTCGGGCGTCATCACCAGGATGCCCTTGGTGTGCATGAGCATCGTCGCCTCGGCGTTCCAGTACGGCTGGGCGCCGACGTTGATGCCCGCGACCACGATGTTGATCTCACCGCCGGCCTGGGTGAACTCGACGATCCGCTTGAGCGCCGCAGCCACCCAGTCCATGTTCTCCGTACCGGAGGTCATCGAGATCCGGGCCCCGGCGGACAGCGCCCACCACTCCAGCGGCACCTGCATCCGCTCGGCCAGGTCCAGTGCGGCGATCACGCGCCGGCACTCCGGCTCGGACAGGGCGCCCAGCGACTTCGTCGGGTCGCCGAGCAGCACCACCCGGGTGACACCCTGCGGGTAGCGCTCGGTCGGCGTGGTGACCACCCCGGCGACGATGGCGGCGCTGTTGCGCCCCTTCGGCCGGTCCACCGGCACCAACACGTGATCGTCGTCGAGGTCGTGCTCGACGAAGTCGCCGAGCCGGCCGGTCAGCTCGTACGGGTACACGGTGTTGCGGCTGCTGGCCCGCAGCACCTTGAGCCGGTACTCGTCGAGCGGCTCGATCGGCTCGACCGGCGGCTCCCCGACGGCCAGCTCGGCGCCGCCTGCGGCGTCGAACGAGATCCGTACGGCGATCTTGGTCAGCTCGCCGGTCCGGCGGTCGCGCTGGCGCGCGATGAACAGGATCTCCTCCAGGCCGGCGCCCGCTGTCGTCGGGCGGACCCGCCCGGCGATCATCTCCATCTCCTCGCGGGTCAGCTCGCTCGGCGGCCACACGTAGACCACGATGCGGTTGGTGTTGAAGCGCGTCTTCGAGGGCCGCCGCGACTGGGCGCGGCGGATCGAGTCGAGGCAGGCGGCGATGGCGTCCTCGGTCGTCGGCAGCGCGACCAGGCGGCCGTCCTGCTCGCGAAGCTCGGTCAGGTCACGCACCTGCGCGAACGCGACGAGGCGCTCGTCGGCGCGGTTCTCCCGGGCCACGCACTGGAAGAGGTAGACCTCCTCGTCCGACGACGGCAGCCGGGTCAGGTCGAACTTGTGCAGCCGCTCCAGCTGCATCCGCTGCGCGATGTACGGGTGCAGCCCACGGATCAGCCGGTCCTCGGTCAACTGGGCGCCCGACGGGCGGAAGGTGAAGTGGTGGTGCATCACCGCCCCGCCGCGACCCGCGACGGTGGTGGTGACCCGACGGACCTGGGGCGGCAGCGGGTGCGCGGCGATGACCTCGGCCAGCGCGGCCGCCATCGCGTCGAAGTCCTCCGGCTGGTTCTCCCAGCCGAGGTAGATGTCGGCGTCCACGGCGTCCTCGCCGGTGGCCAGCTCGGCCAGCCCACGCAGGGCGCTGCCCAGCGAGTCGAAGCTGACCGCGGCGGAGACCACGCTGGAGTCGGCGCGCTCGGCGACCACGAACGTGCAGTCCGCGACCTCGCGGGTGAGCACGCTGGTGAGCGACCGGTTGCCGTAGTACCGCCGGGTCAGCACCTCCAACATGACCGCGTTGTCGAGGTGGTCGCGGACGAGCCGCTGGCCGAGCAGCCGGACCAGCGGCTCGGTGCTGCGCACCATCTCGGCGATGCGCTCGGCGCGGTCCGGCGCGTCTGGGTGCGCGTCGAGGTGCCGCAGGTGCCCACGGACCTCGGCGTAGACACGGGCGCGGTTGCGGCGCAGCAGCGGCTGGGCGAACCAGGCGAACACCACGCCGCGGGCGAGGTCCGCGACCACGGGGAAGCGGACCTGCGTCGCGGCGATCAGCCGCTCCAGCGCGAGGCCGGCCGGTTCGCGCAGCGTCTCGTCCGGCGGGGTCTCCCGCAGCCACGCGCGCAGCAGCGCCGTGATGACCTGCGCGTCCGCGGAGGCGCGCTGCTGGGCGAGGAAGATCCGGAAGACGGCGGCTTCGAGGGCGGGGGTGCGGTCCAGGTCGGTGACACCGTACCGGCCGAGTGCCTTGCCGAGCCTGGTCTGGAAGGCGTCCGGCAGCCCGGCCCGCTCGACGTCGAGGCTCTGCAGGTAGGTGTGGAAGTACTCCCGGGCGCTGTGCACGTGCGCGGCGCCGCCGTCCTCGCCCGTCGGCCGGTTGCGGCTCAACTCGGCGAGATCGGCGAACACCTCGATGAGGTCGAGTTCGGCGGCCAGGGGCCGCTGACCCGCTTCGGTGGCCGCCCGCCGCGCGGTGAGGTAATCGTCGAGCACCCGGCGGTCGTCGTGCGGGTCGACGTCGAAGCCGAGCAGCAGACCCCGCAGGTCCTCCTGGCCGCGCCTGCTGCGCTCGTACGCCGGGATGTCCGCGGCGGCGGTGGGCAGGTCCAGTTCGACGGTCTCGGTGCCCGGGTCGTCAACGGTCTCCTCGGCGTCGTCCGCGAGCGGCTCCAGGCGCAGCAGCGGCGCACCGGCCTCCACCTGGCTGCCCACCGACACGGCGCACTCCTTGAGCCGCGCCTTGAACGGCGCCCGCAGCACCGTCTCCATCTTCATCGCTTCCAGCACCAGCACCGGCGCGCCCGCCTCGACCTCCGCGCCGACCTCCAGCGGCGTGGCGACGACCAGCGCGGGCATCGGGGAGCGCAGGACGCCACCCTCGTCCCGGCTGACCCGGTGCGTCACGCCGTCCACCTCGACCAGGTGGGTCGGCCCGTACGTGCCGGTGAGCAGGCGGTAGCGGATGCCGTTGACGACGATCTGACCGGTGTGCCGGTCGAAGCGGTCGAGTTCGACGTCGGCGGTGCGCACGACGGGGCCGGTCTCGATGCCGACCCGGAACCGGTGCGCGCCGACCCGCGCCACCCGGGTGCGGTAGCCGACGCCGCGCAGCTTGAGGTCCAACGGTCGGCCGCTGGCGTGCTGCACCTGCGGGCGCCCGCCGGCCGCCGTCGACAGCAGCCGCTGCCGCTCGACGCGCTCCTCCTCCTCGTACGCCTCGATGGCGGCGGCGGCCAGGGCGACGGCGGAGTGGCGGTGCGTGACGAGGCGGCCCTCGCCGCGGACGCGGTCGATCCAGCCGGTGTCCGCGCTGGCGTCGATCACCTCGGGCTGGTCGAGCAGGTCGAGCACGAAGCTCTTGTTCGTCGCCCCACCTTCGATGATCACCGTGGTGTTCGCCATGGCCCGGCGCAGCCTGCCGAGCGCCTCGTCGCGGTCACGGCCGTACGCGATGATCTTCGCGATCATCGAGTCGAAGTCGGCCGGGATGGTGTCGCCCTCGCTGACGCCGGTGTCCACCCGGATGCCGGGGCCGCTGGGCAGGTCCAGCCGGGCGATGCGGCCGGGGGAGGGGGCGAAGTCGCGGTCGGGGTCCTCGGCGTTGAGCCGCGCCTCGATGGCGTGCCCGCGCTCGGCCGGCGGCGCACCTTCGAGGCGCCCGCCGGAGGCGACGTGCAGCTGCGCCTTGACCAGGTCGAACCCGGTGGTCAGCTCGGTGATCGGGTGCTCGACCTGGAGGCGGGTGTTGACCTCGAGGAACGCGAACAGCCGGTCCCCGGGGTGGTAGAGGAACTCGACGGTCGCCGCGCCTCGGTAACCGACAGCCACGGCCAGCCGCTCGGCCGACGTCTTCAGCTCGGTGACCTGCGTCGGGTCGAGCACCGGCGACGCCGACTCCTCGATGACCTTCTGGTTGCGTCGTTGCACTGAGCAGTCGCGGACGCCGAGCGCCCACGCGGTACCCTGCCCGTCGGCGATCACCTGGACCTCGACGTGCCGCGCCCCGGTGACCAGGCGCTCCAGGAACACGATGCCGCTGCCGAACGCCCGTGCCGCCTCCTGGCTGGTGCGCTCGTACGCGTCGACCAGCTCGGCCTCGTTCCTGATCACCCGGATGCCGCGCCCGCCGCCCCCGGCGGTCGCCTTCAGCATCAGCGGGTAGCCGACCTCGGCCGCCGAGGCCTGGGCGGCGGCGAGGGTCTCGACGGCGCCGCGGCTCCACGGCGCGACCGGCACGCCGACCTTCTCGGCGATCAGCTTCGAGCCGATCTTGTCGCCGAGCTGGCGCATGGCGTCCGCGCTCGGTCCGACGAAGGTGACACCGATCTTCTCGCACAGCTCGGCGAACGCCGGATCCTCGGCGACGAAGCCCCAGCCGACCCACGCGGCGTCGGCCCCGGTCTCGGTCAGCGCGCGCTCCAGCACCGCCAGGTTGAGGTACGGGCGAGCGGACGCCGGGCCGAGATCGTAGGCGATGTCCGCCTCGCGGACGAACGTGGCGTTGCGGTCGACATCGGTGTAGAGAGCCACGGTTTCGAGCTGGATGCCGGTCTCCGCGGCCAGCTCGCGGACCGCGTGGATGAGCCGCATGGCGGCTTCACCACGGTTGACGATGGCGACACGGTTGAACACCCGAAGAACCCCTTAGCTAGACCTCGACCTGCGTGCCGAGAGACGACGGCTCCCAGCAGTGATCACCTTTCCGCGTGGCGGCGGCCAGCGCTATGGCGCAACCACCGAACCCAGCGTCCCTCAGTTGTAGGAAGTGCACAAAACTTTTTGGCACCCCCGGGGACGCGCCGACCGATCCGGCCGCTCCGGCAGTTGATCAAGACGGTGCGGGCGGTTCACGTCCGCAGCCTCCCGTGTTCACCCCCGGGTGATCGGCTGACCAGGAAGATCATCGCCGGTCCGGTCAACCGCCGGCCCGGCTCGACCATCCCGGCCCAGGCCAGGAACGCACCAGGAAAGGAGCGGCAATGAGGGCACCGCACCTCGTACGCCCACGTCTGGCGCTGCTGCTCGCGGCGGGACTCACCGCGCTCGTCACGCCGGCCGGCGTCGCCCACGCCGCGACCGCCACGGTACCCGCGACGGGCACCCCGATCACCATCACCTCGACCGCGCAGCTCGCCCCCGGCGTCACGTACGGCTCGTTCGAGGTGAGCACGCCCCGGGGCGTCACCGTCGGTTACCTGCTCACCGCCGACCTGAAGAAGAACAAGGTCTCCCTCGACCTGCTGCACCCCGACGCGGTGGCGCAGCGCACTGTCGTCTCGGCGATGACGAACGAGCAGGGCGCCGTCGCCGGCGTCAACGGCGACTTCTTCAACAACAGTGAGACGCACGCCGGCGTCACCCCGACCTACTCGTCGTCCGGTCCGGAGATCGCCGACGGCGAGGAGTTGAAGTTCGCGGTGCCGACCGCGCAGCGTTTCGGCCCCGGCCTGGCCCCGGGCACCTCGACCCGGGACGTGTTCGGCGTCGGCGTGAACGGCAAGGCGCGCGTCGACACCCTGAGCCTGGACGGCGAGGTGCGCAGCGCGAAGGGCACGATCGCGCTGGGCGGCCTCAACCAGTACGCGCTCCCGGTCGACGGCGTCGGCCTGTTCACCGCCGACTGGGGGACCGCCTCCCGGGTCCGGTCCACCTGCGGCACCGACACCAGCCGCAGCGACCCGTGCAGCACCCACACCTACGAGGTGACCGTACGCGACGGTGTGGTGACCGCGGTCGGCCCGGCGCCCGGTGCGGGCGCGATCCCGGCCGACACCCAGGTGCTGGTCGGCCGGGAGGGCGGCGCGGACGCGCTCGACGACCTCGCCGTCGGTGACCGGGTGCAGGTGCGCGAGAAGCTCGTCTCCGCCGGCAAGCCGAAGCTGACCTTCGCGGTCGGTGGCGCGCCGATCCTGCGCGACGGTGCGCCGCTGGCCGGCCTGGACACCAGGACCGCGGCGGTACGCAGCGCGGCCGGTGTCAGCCCCGACGGTCGGACCGTGTACCTGGTCGCCCTGGCCGGCCGCGCCCCGGCCAGCGCCGGGTTCACGATCGCCGAACTGGCCGACCTGATGCGCTCGCTCGGCGCGGACGCCGCGGTGAACCTCGACGGCGGCGGGTCGAGCACTGTCGCCGTCCGCGAGCCGGGCCAGGCCGTGGCCACCGCCCGCAACAGCCCATCCGACGGTACGGAGCGTCTGGTCGCCAACGGCATCGGGATCTTCGTGGGCAGGCACTGATCGGTGCACCGTTCGAATTCGCCCCGCCCGTTGCCGCCGGACGGGGCGAATTCGCGTACCCGGGACGCCGGGCAACCAGACTGTCGGCCCCCGGTCGGACAATGTGGTCGACCGAAGGGACCCGATGACCGTTCTCGACACCCGGGCGCTCAACCGCGCGACGCTCGCCCGGCAGTTGCTGCTCGACCGCGCCGACCTGCCGGCGCTCGACGCCGTCGCCCACGTCGGTGGCCTACAGGCCCAGGAGCCGCAGGAGCCGTTCATCGGGCTGTGGTCGCGGCTGCGCGCGTTCGACCCGACGGTGCTCTCGACCCTGCTGACCGAGCGGCACGTGGTGCGTACCCACCTCATGCGCCGCACCGTCCACCTGCTCGTCGCCGACGACGCTGTGGCCTGGCGACCTCGTCACGAGGCCATGCTGCGCCAACGCGTGCTCGGGGTCTACCGCGGCGAGCTCGACGGGGTGGACCTCGACGAACTCGCCGCTGCCGCGCGGGCGGTGGTGGCCGACGGTGAGCCCCGCTCGATGCCCGACATCGGGCGGGCGCTCGTCGAGCGCTGGCCGTCGCCGGGCCCGCGGGTGCTGGGCGAGATGGCGGTCGCGCTGCTTGCGATGACACAGCTCCCGCCGCGCGGCCTGTGGCGGGCGAAGGGGGGCGCGCGCTACGTCCTGCTCTCCGCGTGGCTCGGCCGGGAGGTCTCCCCGCCGACCGCGGCGGGCACCGATCCGGTCGACCAACTGCTCGTACGCCGCTACCTGGCCGCGTTCGGCCCGGCGGCCACGGCCGACCTGCGGGCCTGGTGCGGCCTCGCCGGGCTGCCCGCTGCGGTGACCGCCATGCGGGACGAGTTGGTGACCTTCCGCGACGAGCGTGGCCGGAAGCTGATCGACCTCCCCGACGCGCCGCGCCCCGACCCGGAGACACCCGCCCCGGTGCGGTTCCTGCCGGCGTTCGACAACGCGATCCTCGGCTACAACGACCGCAGCCGGATCATCGACGACGCCCACCGTGGCCTCTCGGTGGCCGGCGAGCGCGTGATGCTCGTCGACGGCCGGGTCGCGGCGACCTGGAGCGTCGAGTCGGGCACCGTGACCGTCAACCCACTACGCGGCTTCTCCCGAGCGGACCAGGCCGCCGTGACCGAGCAGGGGCAGGCCCTGGCGTCCTTCCTCTCCGACAACGAGAGCGACCGGGTGCGGGTGGGGTCGTCTCCCCGGTGACGGACCAGGACGGTCCGACCCCGGGGAGACGGAGAGGTCAGTCGACGGTCGGCGGCGCCGTCCTCGCCGCCTCGGCGAGCGCCGCAGCCGCGCCGGCGTACGGGTTGTAGCTGTAGGTGCGCGCCAGACCGGCCGGCACCGTGAAGTACGCGGCCGACAGTTTCGCCGGGTCGCTGGCGATCTCACCCCGCGCCGAGGCGTCGTTGCCGTCGTCCCAGCCCCAGGGCGCGTTGGCCGAGTTGGTCGAACAGCTCCAGGTGCCGACGCCGCAGTCGCCGGACGTGTCACCGGCGAACGTGCCCAGACTGGCGAACAGGCTCGCGTTGGACCGCTGCGCCCACAGGCCGCCGGCGGCGAAGATGTCGATCAGCTGATACCGCACGTCGCGGTCGTTGCCGCTGCTCGGCGTCTCGGCGACTGTGGACGGGTAGTAGACCAGGCCGTCGCCGTTGATGTCGTACTGCGGGTGTGCCTTGAGACCGTGGCCCTGCGCCTCCTGCGCCGTCACCGGGTGCTGGAACGCGTCGTGCGGTGACGCCTGGAACCCCAAGGTGCCGTCGACGCTCTCCGCGCCGCTGGTCCAGGTGCTGCCGGTCGGCGTGTAGGAGAAGAAGTCGCTGTGCGCGACCGTGACGGCCGAGCGGAGGACGCCGTACGGGGAGCCGTCGCGCTCGATGGCGAACAGCGCGCCCTCACCGTCGTTCTCGTGCTCGGTCTCGAAGAAGGGGTGGTCGGTCCAGTCGCGAGGGTGGAAGAAGAAGTACGTGATGTACCAGTGGGTGCTCGTCTCCACCACGGAGTAGTACGCGTGCGCGGCGAGTGGGGCGCCGGCCTGGCCAGCCCGGTCCCAGTTGTTGCGTCCGTCCAGGTCGCCGTCGAAGTCGACCCGGGTGAGGTAGTCCGACTGCCCGCTGAGGGCGTGGCTGCCGGTGGCATCGACATCCTGGTAGTGGATGGGCGCCCAGCGGAGGGCCAGCTCGGCCCGGCTGACGGCGGCGCTGGCGGGGGTCGGTGCGGCCAGCGCGGCAGCCGCCAGCACTGCCGCAGCGCCTGCCGCCACCAGCGCCCTGACCACCCGGGGTCGCCGGGTCGCGTTGTTTGCGTCGAGCATGGTGTGCTCCCGTGTCCGAATGAATAGACCGTAATAGATCATTCGGGGTTCGGGCGCCCGGCGGGTGTCCCTGCGGCGACGAGAAAGCGGACGATGTTCGACGGGATCGGGATCGGGTTGTATCGATGCTCACCGACTGCCATGCTGTGGTTCGGTCGTGCTCGGGGAGCCAGCGCGCACCAGATCTTCTCCGGTCCACGGGGCGCGCGAGGTGACCATGTCACCCGTGCCGGGCAGCCTCGTCGGCGACCGGAAACCCGAGCGCGGCACCGCCTACCACCTCGGTCATCGGTGCCCGTACCACGGAGGTACCGGATGCTTCGCATGTTCCTCGCTGTCACGACCATGGCGCTGGCCACCTGGACCGGAACGACCACCGCCGCCGAAGCGACACCCACGCCAACGCCATCGTCCACACCGACGCCGACCTGCCCACCGGCGATACCGATCAGCGCGAGCGTGACCGGGGCCACCACCACGAGCCTGACCATTTCGTACTCCATCTTCTTCCGCCCACCCTGCGGCTACGACCCGCCGATGACCGTCAGCCTCTTCACCAGCCGCGAGGACGCCCAACAGTGGCGGGCCGCGGTCGCCGAGGTCGTCTCCGGGTCGGAGCGCAACGGCTCGGTGACCATCGACCGGCTCACTCCCGACACGGAGTACTGGTACCGGTTCACCGACGCCGAGGGCCGACGGGACCCGTACGTCATCGCCTCGGCCCGGACCGCGCCGCTGACCTCGTGCCAAGCCACGGCCACGATCGACGCCCGCTGGGGCAGCGGCTTCGTCGCGACGGTCACGGTCCGCAACACCGGGACGCTTCCGCTGGACCGGTGGCGCGTCTCCTGGCGGTGGTCCGGTGACGAGCAGGTCCACACGGCCTGGGGTGGGGTGGCCGAGACGGCCGGCTCCGACGTCACCGTTCGCAACGCCTCCTACAACGGAACGCTGGCGCTGGACGGGGCGACCACATTCGGTCTACTCGTGACGACCAGCGCGGTGCCGGACGGCCTGACCCTGACGTGCGCGCGGTGAACGACGTCCGCCCCGCTCCGGCACGACGGCGGGAGCGGGGCGGACGTCGTGTCGGTCAGGGCTTGCGGGCCACCGCGCCGTAGGCGTCGATCCCGACGGCGTCGGGATCCTCCGGTCGCCACAGCGGGATCGGCACCAGACCCGGCTCCACCATCACCAGCCCGTCGAAGCAGCTCGCGAGGTCCTCCGGGCTGCGCAGGATGTACGGAACTCCGCCGCTCTGCGCCAGCCGCTCGGCACCCGAGACCACCGCCGGGCTGGTGTTGGTGCCGTCCCAGAGCACCAGGTGTGAGCCGGACGGCACCGCGTCCATGGTGCGCCCGACGATCGAGCGCACCACGTCCAGGTCGGGCTCGTAGCCCATCACGCCCATGTACATCACGGCGATGGGCTGGTCGAAGTCGAGCGTCTGCGCCGCCTCGGCGAGGATCTTCTCCGGGTCGTGGTAGTCGGCCGGGACGTAGGTGGTGACACCCTCCGACGTGGTGCTGGCCAGCAGTGCCCGCGCGTGCACCAGCACCATCGGGTCGTTGTCCACGTAGACGATCCGCGAGTCGGGCGCCACACCCTGGGCGACCGCGTGCGTGTTCTGCATGGTGGGCAGGCCGGTGCCGATGTCCAGGAACTGCCGGATGCCCGCCTCGGCCGCGAGGTGACGCACGGCCCGCACCAGGAACACGCGCGACTGCTGCGCCATCAGGACGATCTCCGGGTAGACCTCGGCGACAGCGTCGCCGGCCGCCCGGTCGGACTGGAAGTTGTCCTTGCCGCCCATCCAGTAGTTCCAGATCCGTGCCGCGTGCGGCACGTCGGGCTGAAGCTTCGCGGCGAGTTCGGGGTCCGGGCCGGCCATGCCTGGCTCCTATCGAGGGGTCGTCAGCTGGAGGTCATCACAGCGGTACGCCCGGGATCGTACTCCGACAATGTCCACTCTCGACCGGGGGTGGACCCACCGCCGCCAGGCAGGGGACCAGGCTCGCTGTCACCGGTGGACCACCCCGTTCTGGTACGCCCAGACGACGGTCTGTAGTCGATCCCGTGCGCCGATCTTCGCCATCGCGCGCCCGAGGTGCGACTTGACGGTGCTGGTCTCGATGAAGAGCTGCTCGGCGATCTCGACGTTCGACAGGCCCTGCGCGAGCAGCTCCACGATCTCGGTCTCCCGCGCGGTCAGCTGGTGCGCTGCCGCCGCGTCCGAGCGAGGAGCGGGCGTACGCCTGGCGAACTCCGAGATCACCCGACGGGTGACGGCCTGGTCGACGAGCCCGTACCCGCTCGCGAGGCGACGGATCGCCTCGATCAGCTCCTCGGGCTCACAGTCCTTGAGGATGAACCCGCTGGCGCCGGACTCCAACGCGCCGAAGACGTACTCGTCGAGGTCGAAGGTCGTCACGACCAGCACCGCCGGTGGCGTACCGGTCGCCTCGGCGACGATCTGCCGGGTCGCGGTGAGCCCGTCGCCGTGCGGCATCCGGACGTCCATGCAGATGACGTCCGGTTGCAGCCGGCGGGCCAGCTCGACGGCGGCCGACCCGTTCGACGCCTCGGCCACGACCTCGATCTCGCCGGCCTGCTCCAGGATGACGCGGAAGCCGGCGCGGACGACCGCCTGGTCGTCGACGAGCATCACTCTGATCATGCTGGGGCCTCTTCCTTCGGGCGCGATGCGGCGGGACCGTTCGTCGGCAGTGTCGCGGCGACCGACCAGCCACCGGCCGCCGTCGGACCGGCGGTAAAGGTCGCCCCGATCAGCTGGGCGCGCTCGCGCATGCCCACCAGGCCGACGCCACCGGTCCGTGCCGCCGGTACGCGTCGCGGCGCGGCGGGTTCGTTCACCACCTCCAGCGACACCGAGCGGGACTCGAAGCGGAGCACCACCCGCGCCGCAGCGCCCGGGGCGTGCTGGCGGGCGTTGCTGAGCGACTCCTGCGCGATCCGGTAGAGCGCCACGTCGGCGATCGGCGACACCTCGCGCTGCTCGCCCTCCCGGACGAACTCCACCGGGCCGGCGAGGTTGCCCGCGGTGCGGACGAGATCGTCGAGCATGCCCAGCCCCGGAACCGGGGTGGGACCGTCGCCGCCCTCGTGCCCGGGCCTGCCGCGCAGCACACCGACAACCAGCCGCAGGTTGTCCAGGGTCTCCTTGCCCTGGCTGCGGATCCAGGCCACACCGGCCTTCGCGGCCGCCGGGTCCCGGTCGATCAGCCGCTCGACCGCCGCCGCCTGGACGACCATGCCGGAGAGGTGGTGCGCGGCCACGTCGTGCAGCTCCCGGGCCATCCGGGAGCGCTCCGCGCCGATCGCCGCCTGGACCTTCGTGCGCTGCTCCCGGATCGCCTCGTCCGCCCGTACCCGGACCAACTCGACGTAGCGCCGGTAGGTGGCCACGTAGCCGCCGACGAAGGTCGCGCCGGCGTAGGTCAGGGCGCTCGCCGAGACGTACGCGATGGCCGTCAGCAGATCCGGGGTCACCACGACGGCCGCCCCGATCGACTCCACCGCCACGACCGCGCTGACGGCCAGCAGTGCACGCCGAACCGGCAGCAACGACCCGACGGTGTACGCCGCGACGAACGGTGCGAGGCCCCGGATGGTCGCCTCGGGCAGGGAGAAGCCGATGATGGGCAGTTGGAGGCCGACGACGAGCGCGAGGCAGAGCAGTGGCCGGACCCGACGCAGGCACAGCAGCATCGCCTGCGCGCAGCAGATGGCGACGAGCAGCCAGGCCCGCGCCGGGTCGAACGACACCCCGTCCTCCGGTGCCACGAACCAGAACAGCCCGGTGAGCAGTACGAACGTCAGGACGGTCAGCACCGCGGCCAGCAGGCAGTCCCGTGGGAACACTCCGGTCACCCCGAGCCGGGTGAGCCGTCCGTCGAGCCACTTCGTCAGTCGTGGTGTGCCGGGTTCGGTGTCGGCGTGGTCCCTCATGGGGTGCGCATCCTTGCTCCGGATCGTCCCGGGTCGGCGGGTCAGTAGGAGATGCTAGGCGCGAGCAGGTGGAACTCCACGGCGAACCAGCCCGCGCCGGCGAGAGCGAACAGGATCAGTCCGCTGGCGGTGATCCGCCGCCAGCCGAGGTGGCGGCGCACGTCGTCGATCAGCCGGACCGCGGCGGGCAGCACTCCGAGCAGACCGACCAGTTGCAGCACCTGAATGGCGCGCAGGACGGGCCCGGGAACGTCCTGCAGGCCCATGATGCTGCCGATGCTCAGCACCCAGCCGGCGAACGCGAGCAGCGTGCCGGCGACGGCGACGCGGCTCAGGATCCGCGCGGTGCGCCCCGCCCGCTCCCGGCGAGCGCTGCCCAGCCAACGGCGGGCGATCGCGCCGACCGGCCAGGACAGGACGGTGAGCAGCAGCACGACGGTGGACAGGGCCAGCACCGGGACGGCCACCACCCAGGCGCGGGCGGGCTCGACGGGCAGCAACGCGAACGCGGAGTCGAAACTGATCGCCTCGACCCGGTCGTCGGTCGCCCGCATGGCGATCGTGCGCTGCCCGCCGACCTCGCGCCAGACCCAGGGCGCCACCTCCTCGTAGAGGGCGGGGGAGTCCGACAGCGGGCCTGGCTCCACCAGCAACCGGTCACCGTCGGCGACGCTGACAGTGGTCCGACCGACCAGACCGATCGCCGTCAGGAAGTTGCTCTGGATCGCTCGCGAGGACTCGTACGTGCCCGCGGCCAGCGCGGCGTGCTTGGCGGTGGTCGCCGGGTCCACGCCGGCGGTCGGCTGGTCGTCGCGGGCGGGGAAGTAGCGGTCGGCGAAGCCGTTCACGATCGACTCGCGAAGCTCGTGGCTGTCGAGGGCGCCGGAGCCGTTGCTGTTGAGCGACAGGAAGATGCCGGCCCGGTCGTCGGGGTAGATCTGCAGGTGGGAGTGGAAGTACTTGGTGTCGCCGCCGTGACCGAGGATGCGGTGGCCGTTGCGGTCCTCGGCGAAGAATCCGAGGGTCATCCGGGGCCCGTCGGCCAGCGTGCCCAACGACGTCGCGTCGAGTGCCGGCCGCTGCATCAGCTCACGGGTCGGTTGGTCCAGCAGGGGCGCGAAGCCCACCGGCTCGCCGAGCTGGGCGAGCATGAAACGCGCCATGTCCGTCGCCGGGGCGCTCAGCGCACCGGGTGGGGGCGTACCGACGATCTCGAACGGCGCGGCGGGCCCGGCGGAGGTGTCGTACCCGTTGGACACCCGGTCGCGCAGCGCCGCCGGGAGGGGCTGCTCGAAGGTCGACGACGGCATGCCCGCGCGGTCCAGGACATTGCGTTGGACGTACTCCTCGAAGCGCGTCCCGCTGACGCGTTCGACGATGTAGCCGGCGAGCGCGTTGCTGTAGTTGGAGTACGCGGGGACGGTGCCGGGCTGGTAGATCTGCTCCGGTGGGTCGGTCATCAGGGCCCTGCGCAGGTTGAGGTCACCGCCGTTGGTGCCGATGAGGCCGGCGATCCGCTCCTCGAAGCCGGCGGTGTGCGTCAGCAGGTGCCGCAGGGTGACGGCCCGCTCGTAGCGGAGGGGCAGTTCGAAGTCGAGGTACGTCTTGACGTCGGCGTCGAGGTCGAGCTTCCCGCTCTGCACGAGTTGCAGCACCGCGGTGGCGGTGACGAGCTTCGACACCGATCCCATCCGGAACAGATGCCGGTCCGGGTCGACCGGTACGGCCGCGTTCCCGCCGGCGCCGGTGTCGGCGTACCCGTACCCCCGGGTTGTGAGGATCTTGCCGTTGTTCACGACGGCGACAGTGGCTCCCGCGATGTCGGTACGGTCGAGCGCGGCCGGCAGCAGGCCGTCGAGCCAGGCGTTGACGTCGGCGCCCGTCAGGGCGGACGCCGTCCCGCTCGCGGGTGCCGCCGGACCGTTGATGGGCGGTGCCGGGTTGTGCTGCGGTGTGCCGCAGCCGACGGCGCTCACGGCGAGGACGACAGCGGTCGCCAGCACCGCGCCGAGTCGGACGAGAGGCCGGGCGCTTCGGGGTGAGCCGGGTGCGTGAAGCGGAAGAGAACGCATCGTCTGCCAGTACCTTTCCTGGCGAACGGGTGTCCGGAGCAGGTCCGTGCGGCGTCACCCGATGCCTTGGTGACAAGCCTGTTCGAGCGATCGCCCCCCGCCATCTGGCGCAGGACGGCACTACGTCTACGACCTGAGGAGGAAGCGGGTACGCCGAAAGGTGCCGCCGCTGCCGCCCCGTACGCGATCTACGGGTTTGCCCACCGATCGGGGGACATCGTTTGACATGTACGCGGAACGCATCTTTGATGGTCGATGTGTCTGTTCGGCGTGGTCGGGCGCTTGGTCGTCTGGGTGGGCCGGTCGATGCCCTGAGCCTGGAGGACGGATGCGAGTCATCGCGCGGAGAAACCCACCCCGCTCACGACGGCGGCTGTTGCCGTTGGCGATGGCGGCGGTGACGCTGCTGAGCCTGGCCGTCGGTGTGCCGGCGGCCGCCGCGGCGCCGTCGACCGTCGTCGGCGTCGCCAGCGGTCGTTGCCTGGACGTGGTCGGCAACGTCCGGACCGCCGGTGCCGGCATCAACATCTACGACTGCAACGGCCAGGCCAACCAGGCGTGGACCTTCACCTCAAGTGGTGAACTGCGGGTCTACGACGACACGATGTGCCTGGACGTCGTCGGCCAGGACACCACCGCCCCGGCCGCGCTGCAGATCAACGGCTGCACCGGCGGGGCCAACCAGCGCTGGCGGATCACCACCTCCGGGACCATCGTCGGGGTCCAGTCCGGCCTGTGCCTGGACGTGACCGGCGCGGGCACCACCAACAGCACCACCGTCGGTCTCTGGACCTGCAACGGGCAGTCCAACCAGCGGTGGACGACGTCGCTGGGCAGCGCCGACAGCCAGCCGCCGACCGCGCCGGGCAGCCCACGGGTCAGCGGCCTGACCTGCAATTCGGTGACGTTCGCGTGGAACGCCTCGACGGACAACGTCGCGGTGGCCTTCTACGACATCTACCACGACGGCCAGCTGATGACGTCGGTGAGCGGCACGGCGCTCTCCACCAACCTCACCGTGGTGCCCGGGGCGACCTGGGGCCTGTACGTCAACGCCCGCGACGCCGCCGGCAACGTGTCGCAGGCGAGCGCCACCGTGTCGATCACTCCGCCGCCCTGTCAGGCCGACAGTCAGCCACCGACGGCGCCGCAGCAGCTCACCGGCACCGCCTCGGGCACCACTGTGACGCTGCGCTGGACCGCGTCGACCGACAACATCGGGGTGCGGGCGTACGACGTCTACCGGGCCGGCGCGAAGGTGGGAACGGTCACCGGTGCGCCGCCGGCGACCACGTTCACCGACAGCGGTCTGGCGGCGAACACCTCCTACCAGTACTACGTGGTGGCTCGGGACGCGCAGGACAACGCGTCGTCGCGCAGCGGCACCGCGACGGTGACCACCGGCGCGGCGTGCGCCAACCCGGTGTGCGGGGTGCGGCAGGTCACCACCGACACCGACATCCCGTGGGGTCTGGTGACGTTGCCCGACGGCAGCGTGCTCTACAACCGCCGCGACGCGCACGACATCATCCAGCTCAACCCGACCACCGGGGCCAGGACCAACCTGGGCACGGTGCCGAACGTGCAGAGCACCGACGGTGAGGGTGGCCTGTTGGGGCTCGCCATCTCGGCCAGCTACTCCAGCGACCGCTGGCTGTACATCATGCACACCTCGCCGGCCGACAACCGCATCGTCCGGATCAGGCTGGAGAACGGGCGACTCAACACCGCCAGCGAGCAGGTCCTGCTCAGCGGCATCCGGCGTAACAAGTACCACGACGGTGGTCGCCTGCGGTTCGGCCCGGACGGCAAGCTGTACGCCAGCACCGGCGACGCCCAGAACGGCAACTACGCCCAGGACCGGTCCAGCCTCGAAGGCAAGATCCTGCGACTCAACCCGGACGGCACCGTCCCCTCGGACAACCCGTTCGGCAACTACGTGTGGAGCTACGGCCACCGCAACCCGCAGGGGTTGGCGTTCGACTCGCAGGGCCGGCTGTGGGAGCAGGAGTTCGGCAACTCGGTCATGGACGAGACCAACCTGATCACCAAGGGTGGAAACTACGGCTGGCCGGCATGCGAGGGCACCAGTGGCGCCTGCGGCACGGCCGGGTTCATCGCGCCGGCGCGCACCTATCCGACCGCCGAAGGGTCCTGCTCCGGCATCACGATCGTGCGCGACGCTCTCTACGTGGCCTGCGCCCGAGGCGCTCGGATGTACCGCGCGGTGATCAGCGGCAGCAGCCTGACGAACGTGCAGACGTACTTCAGTGGCACCTACGGTCGGTTGCGGACGGTGGAGCCGGCTCCCGACGGCGGGCTGTGGTTGACCACCACCAACGTCGGTGACAAGGACAGCACCCCGAACAACAGCAACGAGAGGATCCTGCACGTCACGCTCGGCAACTAGGCCCTGATCGAATGCAGTAGGGGCGATGTGGCTGGAGAGCGGTATACCGCTGAGGAATGAATATTCCTCAGCGGTATACCGCCGATGAGTGCCACATGGCCCGGGGTGCTCCCGAACCCGGTCGGGCGGCATGCCCTCAGTCGCTGGTCAGGAGCACGAGTTGCTGGGTGGCCCGGGTCATCGCGACGTAGCGGTCGACCGCCCCCGAGATGCCGGTGCCGAAGGTTTCCGGGTCGACGAGGACGACCAGGTCGAACTCCAGCCCCTTGGCCTGCTCCGGGCTCAGTGACCGGACCCGGGCGGTGGGCGGGAACGTCGGGTCGCCGATGACGCAGGCGATCCCGTCGGTGTGCGCGGCGAGCCAGGTGTCGAGGATCGACACCAGGTCGGCGACCGATCCGTGGACGACGGGAAGCCCGTTGCCACGGATGGAGGTCGGCACGTTTGCGTCGGGGAGCACGGCCCGGATGACCGGTTCGGCCTCCGCCATGACCTCCGCCGGCGTCCGGTAGTTGATGCCCAACGAGGCCACTGTGACCCGGTCGAGCCCGATCCGCTTGAGGCGTTCCGGCCACGACTCGGTGAACCCGTGCCGGGCCTGGGCGCGGTCGCCCACGATGGTGAAGCTGCGCGACGGGCAGCGTGCCAGCAGCATCTGCCACTGGGCGTCGGTCAGCTCCTGCGCCTCGTCCACGACGATGTGCGCGAACGGACCGGCCAGCAGGTCCGGGTCGACGTCCGGCAGCGCGGACTCGTCGACCAGGACGTCGCGCAGGTCGGGTTGGCGCAGCATCGCCAGCAGACCCTCGCCGTCGTCGTAGGTGTCGGCCGCGAGCAGTTCGTCGACGACCCGGGCCATGTGCTCGCGCTCCACGGCGGCGGCCGGGTCGCGCCGACGGGTGCGCCCCGACCTCTCCGCGTCGCCGAGCCGCTGTCGGGCCGCGTCGAGCAGCGGCAGGTCGGACACGGTCCAGGCCCGGGGCTCGTCGCGTTGCAGCTTGCGGACCTCCGCCGCGCTGAGCCACGGCGCGCACCTGCGCAGGTACGCGGGCACCGACCACAGGTCACCCACGAGATCGGCCGCGTCGAGCAACGGCCAGGCACGGTTGACAGTCGCCCGCAGCTCCCGGTTACGCAGCAGCGAGTCGCGGAGCACGTCGTCCGGCTCCTCGCCGTCGTACCGGTCGACGAGGATCGTGAGCAACTCCTCCCAGATCTCCTCGCGCGCCTCGTTGTGCGGGGTGCCGGGGCCCGGTGCCTGGAACGCGTCGGCCCAGTCGTCGGCGCTCAACCGGACGTCGGAGTCGCCGACCGTGATCGTCATCGGAGCGGTCGGCGGGTCCTCGTAGAACCGCACCGCCGCGTCGATGGCCCGGACCAGCTCGGCCGAGGACTTCAGCCGGGCCACCTCCGGGTCGGTGTCGGCGGTTGCCGTGGCCCCCTCGGGAACGAGGTCGTGCAGGGTGCAGGTCTGCACGTCCTCCTCTCCGAGGCTGGGCAGGACGTCGGCGACGTAGGCCAGGTAGGGCTGGTGCGGCCCCACGAAGAGCACCCCACCCCGGCGCTGACCGAGACGCGGGTCGGAGTAGAGCAGGTACGCGGTGCGGTGCAGGGCGACGACGGTCTTGCCGGTGCCCGGACCACCGTCGACCACGAGGGCACCGGCCGACCCCGCCCGGATGATGGCGTCCTGGTCGGCCTGGATCGTGCTGAGCACGTCGCGCATCCGGGCCGACCGGGCGCTGCCCAGACTGGCGATGAAGGCGGACTGGTCGTCGAGCGCGACGGCGTGCCCCACGAACCCGTCCGGGGTGAACACCTCGTCCCAGTAGTCGCTGATCCGGCCGCGGGTCCAGCGGTACCGGCGGCGGCTCGCCAGACCCATCGGGTTGGCGTGTGTCGCGCCGAAGAACGGCTCGGCGGCGGGTGAGCGCCAGTCGAGCAGCAGCCGCCGGCCCGTGCTGTCGGTGAGACCGCGACGTCCGACGTACACCGGCTCGGGGTTGTCCGCCTCGACCACGTGGCCGAGGCACAGGTCCAGCCCGTAGCGGCTCAGCGAGCGCAGGCGGGCGGTCAGCCGACGGACCTCCTCGTCCCGGTCGACGGCCTGCCGGCCCTTGCCGCCGGGCGCTCGACGAGCGGTGTCCAGACGGTCGGACAGCTCCGCGCTCAGCTGCGCGAGGCCCTGCGCCATGGCCGCGAAGTGCCGCTCGTCGTGGGCGATGAGCGCCGGGTCGGCCTTGGGGGCGAGGTGATCGGGAAGTTCGAACACGGAGGTGGGCAAGGAATCCAATTCATGACTTCCATTTCGGCAGAATTTGGCCTCGGCCGACGATTCTGCGTCATAAACGGGGTCTTGCCGCAAGCCCCCCAGTGCGGTATAAGTTAGAAGTGGCGGGAGACCAGGTGTCTCCCGTTTTCCGTGTTCAGGGCACGTCGAGGACCTCGCGGCCGAGGGGCCAGAACGCGGCCGGAACGAGCTTGAAGTTGGCGATGCCGAACGGGATCCCGATGATCGTGACGCAGAGGGCGATGCCCGCGAGGATGTGGGAGAGCGCCAGCCACCATCCGGCCAGCACCACCCAGAGGATGTTCGCCACGCCGGAGCCGACGCCCGCGCCCGGCTTGGGTACCAGGGTGCGGCCGAAGGGCCACAGCGAGTAGACCGCCAGGCGCAGCGACGCGACGCCGAACGGGATGGTGATGACCAGGACGAAGCAGATCAGCGCGGCGATGCCGTAGCCGACCGCCAGCACGAGGCCGCCGCCGAAGACGAGCCACAGCACATTCAGTACGAAACGAATCACCACTCCAGCATGAAACATGCTCGCCACCCGGTCGGCTCGCCCCGTTCCCCGCTCACCAGCGACGACTACCCCCCTCATCAGCGACCGCTGAGCGCGCGTACCACCGGGAGCACGAGGACCGCGACATCGACGGCGCCGCCCACCGCCGCCGCGGGACCGGCCGCTGTAAGGTACGCGAAAACCCTTCCACGGCCTGCTCCGGAGTGCGGTAACCCGGTCCCGGAAGCTCAGGAGGATCGCGTGTCGTCCGACGACCGTTGGCTGCTCGACATCCCGATCGCGCACCGCGGGCTGACCGGCGACGATCGACCCGCCAACTCGCTGGCGGCGTTCGAGGCGGCCGCCGAGGCCGGCTACGCCTGCGAACTGGACGTGCAGCTCACCCGCTCGGGCGAGCTCGTTGTCGTCCACGACTACGACCTGACCGCGCTCACCGGTGCGGCGATCGCCACCGCGGAGCTGACCCCGGCCGATCGGCAGCGGCTCCGGTTGCAGGGCACCGACCAGCGGGTACCCACGCTGTCGCAGGTGCTGGACCTGGTCGCCGGCCGGGTGCCCCTGCTGATCGAGCTGAAACGGCCGACGCTCGCCCTCAACTTCGATCTCGTCGACGAGGTGCTGCGACAGACCGCCGACTACCCGGGGCGTTACGCGGTCGAATCCTTCGACCCGTTGCTCGTGGCGGCGCTGCGGGTCGCGGTGCGAAAGCTGCCGCCGCACCGCCGGGTGCCGGTGGGGCGCATCTGCGGCCTGCTGCGCACCGCCGGGCCGCTGACCCGGATGGTGGGTCGCAGTATGGTCAGCAACCTGGTCACCCGGCCTGATTTTCTGGCCTACGAGGTGGACGCATTTCCGTCCAATCTGACGGCGTGGTGGCGTCGCCGCGGTGTTCCGGTGATTTCCTGGCCAGTCGCCTCACCGGAGCGGGAGATGTTCGCCCGTCAATACTCCGACAACATCGTTTTCTCGGGCTATAGACCGTCGCATGGCCAGCATCTAGCATCGTGACGTGTCTGTTGACCAAGGACAGAGCGGGTTGTTCGCCGAGTCGCAGAACGGCGCTCCCGGCGATCCGTTGCAGGTCTACCGCGCGTTGGCCGAAGAAAGCATCAACAAGCTCAGGGACCATTACGACTGGCGGGCGAAATGGCACCGCCGACTGTTTCGTTTCACCGGCATCCTGGTCATCGTCGTCAGTGCGTCACTGCCACTGCTCGCCGGCTTCAGCTATCCGGGTAAGAACCTGGTAATCGCGGTCTCGGGCGTGGTCATCGCCACGGCCACCGCGCTACGCACCTTTTATCAGTGGGATCAGATGTGGGCACTGCTGCGGCGTACCCATTTCGCCCTCATCGAGGCGAGCAGCCAGTGGAGACTCGCGTTCGGTCGCGCCGAGGCAACCGCTGATCCGGCCGAGCGCGAGCAGCGCGCGTACGCGGCGACAGAGGTGCTGCTGGTGAAGATCGAGGGCATCCGCAGTGCCGAGACGGAGAAGTTCTTCAGCTCGTTGGCGTTTCCAGAGGAATCCGCGCTGACCGGCAAGCCATTTCGTCCCTGACCGCCGGCACGTGGTGGTCGGGCGGGTCTCGGGGTTGCTCGGTGGAAGACCTGAGACGAAAGCCAGGGCGACCCGAGGGAACCTCCCGGAGGCCGGCCGGGGTCGGCGGCCACATGCTGGCTGGCATGAAACGCGCTGTGCTCTACGTGATCGCCGGACCGGTCGGCATCGTGGCCTACGGCCTGGTCCGGCTGTGGGCAAGATCCGACGGGGTGTACGGCCCCGGGCTCGACTGGCAGGCCGCCCACCTGGTCGCTCTCGCCGGCATGGTGTGCTTCGTCCCGGGTGTGCTCGCGCTGTCCCGCCTGCTGCCCCGCAGTCCGTGGCGCACCGGGGTGGTGATCGGCACATTGGTCGGCCTCGCCGCGACGATGGTGCAGTTCGGTGCGGACATCGTCGAGGGGCTGCTGGCCGAGGACCGGGCGGAGATGTCGAGGCTCGGCGCGGAATTCAAGGACATCCCCGGTGTGGAGGTGGCCTTCTACGACGTCGTACCCCAGTTCTTCTTCCTGGGCCTGCTCGTCCTCACGGGCATGCTCGCCGCCCGACGGCGGCTGCCGTGGTGGAGTGTGCCGCTGCTCCTCGCCGGGATCGTCCTGCCGGCGGTCACCCTCGACCTGCTTCCGTTCGGTGGCCTGTGCATGGCGCTGGCGTTGGTCCCGGCGCTGCCGCTGGTGCGACAGCAGGACGAGCGTGCCGAGTCGCCCGTGCCCGTCCCCTGAGGACTCGGGGTGGCGCCGGCCCCTCGGACCGGCGCCACCCTTCGAACCTCTACTTCAGAGCGAGGGTGCGGGCGTCGGCGGCGATGACGCTGGCGACCTCCGCCGGCACCAGCTTGCCGGCCTGCCGGTCGGCGTAGGTGGCCAGCTCGGCGTACTGGGCGTGGGCCAGCTTGGTGGTCATCGCGGTGACGGCGGCCGGGTCCGCGCCCGAGGTGAGGATCAGGTAGCCGAGGCCGGCCTGGCCCACCGTCACGGTGAAGGTGCTGGTCGCGGTGGCGGTGCCCTCGGGCCCGGTCGCCTCGGTGGTGATGGTGTGCCGGCCGGCGGTCAGCCTGGCCAGGTCGAGCTTGCGCCCGGCGGCCGACTTCTTACCGTCCAGCGTCACTGTGACGGTGTCCGCGTTGGTCGCGGCGACCGCGATCACCGGGGACTGTGCCCGGTCCAGCCGAGCCCCGTTGGCCGGCGAGGTGATCTGCACGGTCGGGTCGGCGGAGGCCCGCTGGACGAACGCCGAGTTCCAGCCGACCAGCTCCGCCGCGCGGTTGGTGATGATCGCGTCGGTGCCGATCCGCTCCAGCCGCTGCCACAGGCCGGCGGAGTCCATCGTCCAGGCCATCACGGCGACCCCGGCGGCGTGCAGTGGGGCGACGACCTCCGGCTTGGCCAACAGCGCGTTGCCGTCCGGGTTGTACGCGGTCAGGTGCAGCTCCTTCGCGATCGCCACCGGGTCGGCGTCAAGGGTGCTGCGGAGCAGGCCGAGCGGCAGCTCGGGGGCGATCTCGTAGGTGTACTTCAGGGCGTCGACCTCGAAACTCTGGATGAAGACCCGGCCCATCATCTGCTCGTCCCGGATCACCTGGATGATCGTGGCGACCTCGTCGCGGGTGTGCCTGCCCTTGATCTCCACGAGCAGGTTGCCGCCCCGCGTCCGCAGGTCGGCGAGTTGCTCCGCGAGGGTGGGCACCCGCTCGCCGACGTACTGCGGGCCGAACCAGGAGCCGGCGTCGAGCGCCTTGATCTGCGCGGCGGTCAGGTCCCGGATGTTGCCGGTGCCGTCGGTGGTCCGGTCGACGGTGCCGTCGTGCAGGATGAACGGGATGCCGTCCCTGCTCGGCTGGACGTCGTTCTCGATCCAGTCGGCGCCGCCCTTGCGGGCGATCTCCTGGGCGACGAGGGTGTTCTCCGGTGCGGCGGCGGACGCGCCCCGGTGGGCGATCACTGTGAACGGGCTGCCCTCGGGGCGCAGGTAGCCGTTCGGCGCCAGCTCGGTGACGGTGACGTCGTCGTACGACACTGTCGCGCCGTTGACGAAGAGCCCCTGGACCCCGTCGGCGGAACGCTGGAGGCTGCTGGTCCGCATCGCCTCCCGCCCGTCGAAGATCCAGCGGGCCTGGTTGCCGTGCACCTCGACGGCGACGCGCACGTCCCGGCCGGTGCCGGCGGCGGACGGGGCAGAGGCGGTGTTCGTCACGACCCAGGCGTTGGCAGTGGTCCGCTGGGCGAATTCGAGCCCGTTGGCGGCTGTGGTGCCGCTGCGCATGGTGGCGATCCACCATGGGGTCGCGCCGCTGGCGGGGACGTCGATGCCGAGCGAGGCCCAGCGGGTGGCGGCCGAGACCGACTCGAAGCGCATGGTCGCCTCGAGGCGGAAGTCGTTCAGGTGCCGACCGAAGGTGATCTTGTTGTTCTCGCTGGAGCTGGCGGAGGTTCCGTACAGTCGGCCGTTCTCGACCTTCCAGGTGCCGTCGACCGCGTGCCAACCGGCGGGCAGCGACCCGGCCGAGAAGTTCTCCGAGACGACGACGCTGCCCGGCTCGGCGGTGGCGGGTGACGAGGTCGCGACGGCGACCGCGACGGCAGCGCCGGTGACGGCGAGAACGGCGACGGAGGCGGCGGCCCGGGTACCCAGGGCGCCGAGGCGTGACCCGGCGCGGCGACGCGACGGTGATGCGGGTAGGACAGTCATGGTCGCGACGGTACGAAGCGCGCCCGAACTGATGATCAATCAAGCATGGCTGCCGCCGGAACGCCGGGTGTACCGCGCTCGATCGGGGCGTCCCGGACTGGTCAGTTCGGCAGGCCGGAGCAGGCGACCCCGTCGATCGTGCACGCCTTGGGGGCGGAACCGGTCAACGAGCCGTTGACCCGGAACGTCACCCGGACCGAGGCGCTGCCGGGCACCTGACCGCTGTTCGGGTCCGGCACGAACGTCCACACCGCACCGTCCCGGCTGGCCTGCGCTCCCTCGACCCCGCTGATCCCCAGCGACTCCCGGGGCAGGGTGACGACAAGCGTCCACCCCGGGGCCGGGACCGAGCCGGGATTGCTGATCGTCACTGTCGCGCCGTAACTGAGCAGGGCGTTGTCCGTGATGGCGAAGTCCGCGCCCAGGGCCGCCGGGGTGGGTTCGGCGGTCGCACCGGTCGGCGTGGGCCGGGTCGACGACGTGACCGCCGGTGGGTCCGAGGAGGCCGAGGCGGGCGGGGAAGCGGGCACCGCAGGGCTGGTGACCGCCGGTCGCGCCTGCGCGCGGGGGGTACCGGACGGCGACGCGCCCACCTGCTCGACCGACGGCGGCGGGTCGAGGGTCACCGGCGTCAGCTTCTCCGGCGTACGCAGCACCCCGACGACGGACACGGCCGTCGCGATCAGCACCCCGAGCGCCGCGACGACGGCCACCCAGGTGGCCCGCGAGACGTCCTCCCGACCGGTGAGCACCCGCCGTGCGGCCGTGACGAGGGCCACGACCCGATCCAGCAGGATGATCGCCACGGTACGGCGTGGCTGGGGTGGTGTTGCCGGCACTGCCAGTCTCTCCTTCAGTTCGTCGCCGGGTGCGCGCCCACGATCCGCCCGGGTCGCGGGTGGCGCCTGCCCGGTCACAACCCGCGAAGCCCGACGAGTATCGCCTCGAGCAGATCCTCGGTCGGCAGCTCCGACAGCATCGGCGGTTCGTGCGTCTCGATCAGCCCGGCCGCGAGCAGGTCACCGAGCAGTACCCGGACCGTCCCCAGCGGAAGATCCAACTCGGCACCCACCTCGGCCACCGACACTGGATGGTGACACAGCTCGACGATCCGCGCCTGTTCGGGGAAGAGCGGTGTGGGAGGCGTGACCCCCCTCCGGGCGACGACCAGCGAGATCAGGTCGAACTGGCCGCGTGCGGGCGCGGTGCGCCCCCCGGTCATCGTGTAGGGCCGGGCGACCGGGCCCGCGTCGTCGTCGTACCACGCCTCGTCAGTGGTGCCGCTGGTGTGCACCAGTGTCCCCGATCGTCACCGAGGAGGCCGGGCCTAGCGTGATCGGCAGGTGCTGTTCGGCCTGCCCCACGAAGAGCGCCACCTCGTACGCCATGTCACCGACCTCGACGTCGTCACCGGCGATCCGCACGGTGAGGATGGTCCCGTTCGGGATGGTGGCGATGAACAGGAACGCTCGCGACATCTGCACCACTACCTGACGCAGCCGACCCGCGTCACAGGTCCGGGTGGCCGCCAGCCCCAACGCGATCAGTCCGGCGACCACGCCGGAGATCTGCTCGGCCAGCTTCGCCCCCACCCGCCGCGAGCCGCCGAGCGGCAGCCCGTCCGGTGAGAGCACCACTGCGAACTCCGCACCGTGCACCCGGTCGACCAGGTTGTTCAGGGCGTCGGTCAGGCCGTCCTCGGTGACCACTGCAGACGTCATTGTTGTCTCCTTGCTGTTCTGGCGACCGGCAACTCAACCGTGTCGAGGCTGGTCCTGCCGTGTTCCGGGCCGGTCGGCCCGTTGTGGCGGACCCGCGTCGGCAGCGCGCCGTCGCCGTTGGGATCGGTCAGGTCGGCGCCGGTGCGGGCCGGTGGGAACGGGCTGTCGGGTGGTGCGTCTGTCGGTGCACGGCCGGCGTCGGCGACCGTGATCAGCCGGGAGGGTAGGAGCACGATGGCGGCCGTTCCGCCGCGCCGGCTGGGGCGTAGCGAGACCTGGGCGCCGCAGCGGCCGGCGAGTACGGCGGCGGCGTACCAGCCGGCGAGGCCCGCGGGCGGGCCGTCCGGTGGGGGATTGCCGAGCAGGTGGTTCGCCTCGGCCAGCGCGGCGGCGTCCAGGCCGGGCCCGTCGTCGACGACGAGGACGGCACACCCCTGCGGTCGCTGTTCGCCGCTGACCCGGACGGTGGTCTCCGCCCCGGAGAAGGCAAGAGCGTTCTCGATCAGCTCCGCCAGCAGGTGGATGACGTCCGTGACGGCCGGCCCCGCGAGCGACCACGGCCAGTGCGGCGCGATCAGGACCCGGTGGTAGTCCGGCACCTCGGCGACCGCGCCGCGCGCCACGTCGAGCAGTGGCACCGGGCGTCGCCAGCGGCGGGCGGGTGTCGCGCCGGCCAGGGTGATCAGTTTCTCCACGTTGCGGCGGACCCGGGTGGTGAGGTGGTCGAGGTGGAACAGCTCGCCGGATTCCTCGGTGGACCGTTCCCGACGTTGCATCCCGTCCAGCAGGCTGAGCTGGTCGCGCAGCAGGACCTGGTTGCGTCGGGTCAGCCCCAGGAACAGCTCCCGCTCGGCGTCACCCCCCGGCGTCGCCGGTTCCTGGGCTGCGGCCGGCGTGCCCGGCACCGGAGCCGGAAGGTCGGCGTCGGTCCTGGTCAGCTCGTCGGTCAGGCGTCGGACGGTGCCCGCCCAGCTCAGCAGGAGCACGAGCACGACGATGAGGCCGAGCCCCACCACGGCCCCGGTACGGGCGATGAGCACGGCGGCACCGGGGGTGGCCCGCTCGACGCTGCTGCGGGCGGTGTCCGTCACCAGTGTCTGCAGCGCGCCGAGGGCGGCGTCCGCCGCGGCCCGCCAGCCCTGGATTGTGAGACCGGCCAGGGCGTTGGCGGTGCCGGGCTGGAGCAGCAGCCGGTCCTCCAGGGCGAGCAGAGTCGCGAACTCGGGGCCGGCCGCGAGGCGCTGATGCTCGTCCTGGCCGTCGGGCGGAAGCCCGGCCGCGGCCTCGGTGCACGCGTGCCGCTGGATGCTGACCAGTGCGGTCAGCCGGCGCCGCTCGTCGGCGCCGAGCCGTGCACCGGTCAGGGCAGCGCTGACCACTGTGTCCTCCCGGGCGAGCAACTCCCGGGCGCGGGCCAGCGCGATCACCGCGCGGGTGTCGGCGGCCAACCCGCTCTCGTACGCGCCCCACTCCGGGCCGTACACCCGGAAGGCGACGTCGATGACCTCGTCGTACCCGTCGACTGCCGCGCCCTGGTCGAGCCGGCCGGTGTCGACCTGGGATCGGGTCGTGCCCAGGCCGTCGAGCCGTCGGACCAGCTCGCCGGCCCGGTCGCGGACGCTGCCGGCGCTGAGCAGCCGGAGGTCACGGCCCTTCGTGAACTCGCGGATCTCGGCGGCGGCCCGGTCGGTGCCTTCGCGGGCCCCGACCAGCGCTGGGGTCGTCTGCCCCGCCCCGGCGATCGTCTCGGCGGTGATCCGGCGTTCCGTCTGCAGGCTCAGAATCAGGCGGTCGATGGGCTGGCCCAGCGTGTCCGCCAGCGCCCGGACGCGCAGCAGGTCGACGGCGTCCTGGCTGGACACGTAGGCCGTGTACGACCAGAGCGTGATCAGCACGGCGGCCAGCACGGCCAGCCTGGTCCGGATCAGCCGAACGTCGTTACGGGTCATCGGGACGCCCGCTGCGGCCACGGTTGCCCGGCCGTGTCGCTGGCCCGGTCGGCGACGAGGGTGCGCAGCAGCGCCAGCAGTTCGGTGCGGTTGGCGCAGTTGAGCCGGTTGCGCATCCGCGCCACGTGGTGTTCGACGGTCTTGGCCGAGATGAAGAGCCGATCGCCGATCTCCCGGTAGGTCAATCCGGCCAGCACCAGCTCGGCGACCTCGTACTCGCGGTCGCTGAGACCGTGCTGGGTGGGGCCGGCGACCCGTGCTGTGCTCGCACCGGTCGTCGGTGTCTGCCCGCTCTGCCCACCGGAAGGCCGCCCCTGCAACGCTCGGGCGCACTCCAGCAGGGTGGTCATCGCCCGCCGGTCCGCCGTGCGGATGGCGGCCTGCCCGGCGAGGCGGGCGCCGTCCCAGCACAACCCGGTGTCGTGCAGCCCTCGGGCGGCGGCCTCCACCCGGATCGGGTCGACGACTCCCCGGAGCACCTCCACCCAGCTCTCCGCGGCGGCGGCGACCACGGCCGCGTACCGGCTGTGGCCAGCGGTGGCGAGCAACGCCGCGACGTGTTCGTCGGCGATCGTCGGCTCGCCGGTCAGGATGGCGGCGTGCAGCCCGCTCCAGTGCAGCGGCACACTCCACAGTGGTGGATTGCCGAGGCGGTCGAGCAGTGCACGCCCCTGGTGCAGGTACGGCTCCAGCCGGGCCAGGTCACCCAGCCGCGCGCCCGCGATGGCCATCTCACCCAACGGCAGCAGGGTGAACAGGTCGACGGGGTGCCGCACCACGGCCTCCAGCGCCTGCCCCCAACCCCGCTTGAGCGCCCCGAGGTCACTGTTGCGCCGGCCGATGCCCATCCGGATCGCGGCGGCGAAGAGCTGGTCGCGTGACTCCAGTGGCCGCCCGTCGAGCGTCACGGTGGCGAGCCGCTCGCCGGCGGCGTGGATCTCGCCACGGACCATCAGGATCCAGGCCTGCAACAGCCGGTGGCGGCGGGCCATCAGCGGGCCGCCGACACCGGCGCCCAGAGCGCGGTGCAGCACCCGCTCGGCGATTTCCAGCTCACCGCAGTGCACCGCCGTCAACGCGGCGAGGGCCGCCGGGCTGTCCGGCAGCAGCGCCGCCCGGCCGTCCGGCTCCAGCAGCGCGGCGGCCTGCACGAGCGCGGAGAGCGCGGCGGTCGGCGGGCCGGTCACGCTCTCCCGTACACCGTTGGCCATCAGTCGGGCGGCGCTGGCGTGCAGGGTCGGGGGCTCGCCCGCCGGGTCACCCGCCGGTGACTCGGTGCTGGCGGCCGGGTCACCGGTGGCCAGCCCGCCGACGATGGCGAAGGCCGCCGCCGAGGCGGTGCCCGACCACCGGAACAGCTCGACGCTGCGACCGACGTGACCACGGTGGGCCAGGGCGGTGGCGGCGACCACGGCCGCCTCGGAGCGCTCCGGGGGAGCGGCCGTGGCCAGGAGCCGGTCCGCCAGCCGAAGCGCGTCGTCGAGGTCACCGGCGAGCGCGGCGGCGAGCGCCTGCCGCGCGTTGGGCGGCTGTCCAGCCGCCGTGGCCGCCGCGAACAGTTCGGCGGCGAACGCCGGCGCGTCGGCCAGCGCCTCGTCCGCCGCGGCGGCCAGGGTCGCGGCCGGGCAGTCGCCGAGCGCGCCGACCGCGAGCAGGGAGCGGACCAGCGGCAGCACCGCGCCACCCCGAGCGAGCTGCAACTCGGTGAGCCGCCGCCAGACCGCTGTCCGCTCGGTGGTGGGGCTGAGTGTCGCGACCGCCTGCCGGACGATCGGTGCGAGCCGGCCGTCGGCGCCGAGCAGCCCGGCCGCCCTGGTCGTGGCGATCAGTTCGTCCACCCCGGCCGGGTCTCGACCCAGCAGCGCGCCGAGCATGCTCACCGGCAGCGCCCCGCCGGCCGCGACAGCGAGCAGCAGTCGTCGTACCGCGGCGGGCTGGACGTCCAGGTCCGGTCCGAACTCGAGGATGACGGACCGTGGTGGGTCCACCGTGCCGGTCCGGGTTTCCGGGCCGACCAGGCCGCGGGCCAGCCGTTCCACGTCCCGGGGTACGCCTGCGGTCTGCGTGTGGACGAAGTCGACCAGGTCGGCGGGGCGGCCCAGCTCGGGTGTGGTGGCGAGATAGGCGGCGGTCTGCTCCCGGGTGAACGGCGTGAGCAGCACGGCCTGCCCGTCGCGTCGCAGGGCGTCGACCAGCTCACTGAACGCCGCCGACCGGGGCCACGGGCGGTGGGCCACCACCAACCGGTGTCGCCGGCCGGCGACCAGACGCAGCAGCGCTTCGGTCCGCGCGTCGTCGAGCAGGTGTGCGTCGTCGACCAGCACCACCGTGTCGGGGTCGACCGGCTCATCCGGCTCCGGGGCGGCCGTGCGGACGGCGATGCCGGCGCGCTGGTGAATGCGCTCCAACTCGGCGAGGAGCGCGGTCTTTCCGTGACCGGCCGGGCCGGCGACACCGACGGCGAGCGGGCCGGTCGGGTCCTGCGCGACAGTGTCCAGTAGCGCCTGCAACCCCTTGTCCAGGGTCAACCCTGGTGCGGCGAGGTCATTCATGATCATCGGGGTTATCCTTCGCGTCCACGACCGCGGGCCAGCGCCAGGCGGGACGGCTTCGGCAGTTCCAGTGGGAGGACCCGGACCGGGGGCCGCGGTGGCGGTTCGCCCGGAACGGTGTGATGGGCTCGGCGTGGTGCCGGGAGGGTGGCCCGCCCGGCACCGCTGACCGGGGCCGGAACGCGGGCCGGCGGCGGCTGGCGAGGGCGTGGTGACACCACCTGACAGGCGGCCATCGCCGCCCCGGTGGCGGCGGTCAACTGTGCGTCCGGCTCCACCTCGACGGGCACCGGGAGGGCCGCGCCGATCAGCTCGGTCACGAGCGGGACCCGGGTGGAGCCGCCGGCCAACAGGACGCCGTCGAGCTGCGAAGGAGTCAGGTCGGCACTGCGCACGGCCCGGAGCAGGAGGTCGACGGTGGCCTGCACCGTCGGGCGGATCATGGCCTCGAACTGTGCCCGGGTCACCGGCACCCGCGCCGGGCCGGTCGGCAGGGTCAGCACCACGTCGGCCGTGAGGTCGACGGTCAGCACCCGCTTGACCCGGTCACACTCCGCGCGCAGCCCGCGCAGCGCGGCCTGGGCCCCGCGACGCCCGGTCGCGGCCAACTCCCGGGCCAGCACGGTACGAGCATGCTCGGCGAGCGCCTCGTCGAAGTCGGCGCCGCCGATCGAGTCGAGTCCCTGCGGGGTGCCGAACGTCTCGTACGTGCCGCGCGGGGTGCGGCGCACCAGAGCCGCCTCGAAACTGTTGCCCCCCAGGGCGTAGACCACGGCCGTGCTGCCCGCGAACCCGCGAGCGGCGTGGCTCTCGGCGACGGTGACCGTGCGGGGCAGCAACGTCACGTGCCGTAGGCCGAGGTCCGACAGGGCCCGATGCAGCACCTCCCGCCGGTAGGGGCGCCACCCCGCCGGGTGGCTGAGCACGATCGCCTCGGCCGCCCCACCCTCCAGGGCGTGGACCCGCTCCACCACCCACGCCGCCAGCTCGGCGGTCAGCGTCTGCGGCGCGCACGGCTCGCCGCCGAGCAGCACCGGCACGTCGTCGCCGATCCGGTGGACGAAGTCCCGGGTGGTGCGGCTGCCGTCGTCGGTCACTGGCTCGCCGACGCGCAGCGAACCGTCCTCGGCCAGGCACAACACCGACGGCATGAGAGGTGAGCCGGCGCGCAGCGGGACGGCCTCGGGACGGGTCCAGGTCGCGCCGCGTCGTCGTGCGACGGCTGCGGCCGTGTTGCTGCTTCCGATGTCTATCCCCAGGACGTACGGCATCGTCTCTGTCTCTCCCCGTGAGTCGGCCGGTCGGTGGCGATGGCGTCGGCTGCCCGACGACCCACCCCCGGCGAACCCCGCGGGCTCCTACGTTCGTACCAGAGATCAGTCCCTGGTCGGGACCCTAATCTCGCCGGGACGGTTTCCCCCTGTCCCCCTAACGTACGAGGTGGCGGAGCCCCTAGTTCAACCGGCCCGGATGCGGGCTCAGCCCCGATGCCCGGGGGCGGGCCCCGGCAATAGCGTCGTCACTGTCGACGTACGACACCCGCCAATGCCACATCCGAGGAGAACCGGCACATGGACTCGCAGCAGACGCTCCACGACTTCGTGCTCGACCTACTGACGAACCCGGACGCGCGGTCGGCCTTCGACCTCGACCCCGAGGGTGCGTTGCGGGGCGCCGGGCTCACCGACATCACCGCTGCGGACGTGCAGGACGTCGTGCCGCTGGTCGTCGACTACGCGCCGGGAGCGGGCCTCGCGCCGTTGGCCTCGCCGGTCGGGCAGCTCGGGCTGGACCCGCTGCTCACCGACAGCACCGACGTGGTGGGTCAGTTGCAGAGCGTGGCGCAGCAGATCAGCGTCACCAGCTCGCCCAGTGGCGTGGACGTCAAGGCCGGCGTGCTCGGCGCCATCGCGGTCGACCCGTCGACCGCCGCCGCCGGGGTCACCGTGCTGCCGGGCATCGGTCTGGGTGTCGGCCCGTCCGGCCTCGACACCGACCTGGCCGGTGTCTCCGACGTGGCGCACACCCTCGACGCCGATGTGGTGCAGCCGGTGGACGCGATCGCGGACCCGGTGCTCGGTGACGTGACCGGCACCGTCGGCGACCCGACCGGTCTGCTCGGCGTCACTGACTCGAACCTGATCGGCGGCGACCTGACCGGTGGTGTCCTCTCCGGCACCCACGGTCAGCTCGGCGGGGTCGTCAGCTCGCTGGGTGTCGACGACACCCTCAACGGGCTGGGCCTCGGGCACGGCGGCGGTATCGTCGGCGGGGTCCCGCCGCTCGACGTGCCGTCGACGGTGGGCGGCGTGACGCACCAGGTGGACAGCCTCCTCCCCGGTGTCACCGACACGGTCGGTGACGTGACCGGTGGGGTCACCGATGGTGTGCTCGGCGACTCACACGCCTCGTCCGATCACGGGCTGCTGGGTATCACCGGCGGTCTGCTCTGATCCGGATCTCCGGTCGGAGCGGAGGGTCGGATCGTCTCGGGCGATCCGGCCCTTCCCGGTTCCACATCCGGTCCCTCTTGATAATTGAGCCGAAATCCGCACACTTGGTGCGGTGATGGCCGGGATCTGGTTGGACGTGCTGGACGAGATCGCTCGCACGTGCACTGCACACGGTCGCGGTGACCTACTTCAGACGGTGCGGCAGAAGCGCGCGCAACTGCTGGACCCGACGCTGCGTGTCCTGGTCGTCGGTGAGCCGAACCAGGGTAAGAGTCAGCTGATCAACGCGATCATCAACGCTCCGGCCTGCCCGGTCGGCGACGGCCGGACGACCGTCCTGCCGACCGTGGTGCGGCACGCCGAGGCCCCCACCGCGGCGGTGGCGCAGGCGCCCCCACCAGCCCCGGGGCACCCCATCGGCACCGCCGACGCGGTGGCCGTCGAGCGGACCCCGGTGGCGCTCAACCAGGTCGCGGCGGGCGTGGCCGGCCTGGTCGGACGTCGGCCGGGCGGCGGCCCGGCGTACGTCGAGATCGGACTGCCCCGTGCCCTGCTCGGTGCCGGGCTGGTGCTGGTGGACACTCCCGGCACCGACGAGGTCACCGGCATCGGCGCCGCCGCTTCGGTCGCCGCACCGGCCCGCGCGGACACCGTGCTGCTGGTCTCCGACTCCACTCGGGAGTTGTCGGTCGCCGAGCTGAACATGCTGCTGCACATCATGCGTTCGCATCCGAACGTGGTGGTGGTGCAGAGCAAGACCGATCTGGTGGCGGACTGGCGTACGGTCGCCGAGCGCAACCGGCAGCACCTGGCCGAGGCGGGCGTTCCGGCGACGCTGATCCCGGTCTCGGCGGCGCTGCGACTGCGCGCCGCCGCGGCCGACGACCGTGGGCTCAACGCCGAGTCGGGTTTCCCCGCGCTGATCGCCCGTCTGCAACGCGACCTGGCCGGCAAGGGCGACCACCTGGCCCGGGCGGCGGTGCAGACGGTGGCCCGGACGGTGGTGGAGCAGTTGGCCGCGCCGCTGCGCGCCGAGTTGGCGACCCAGGAGGCCGAGGAGCAGTCCGGGCCGATCTCCCGGCTGCACGCGGCGCAGCGCGAGGTCGACGAGCTGCGCCGGTGCTCCACCCGGTGGCAGAACACGTTGACCGACGAGATCACCGACCTGCTCGCCGACCTTGAGTACGACCTGCGTGACCGGACCCGGCAGATCCTGCGCGCGGTGGACGAGGCGTTCGACACCGCCGACCCGCTGGTCGCCTGGGACACCTTTCAGGACTGGCTGGAGCGGAGCCTGGTGGAGGCGGCGGAGGCGAACCACGAGTGGCTGATCCAGCGCTGTGACTGGATCGCCCGGCGGGTGGCCGCCAACTTCGACCGGTACGGCTACGACGTGCTGCCGCCCTGGTCGATGACGATGCCGGACGACATCGGCGAGCGGCTGCCCGAGCTGCAACGGCCGACGATCGACCGGTTCACCACCGGCCAGAAGCTGTTCACCGGCATGAAGGGCTCGTACGGCGGCATGCTGATGTTCGGTCTGGCGACCACCCTGGCCGGCATGCCGATGATCAATCCGGTCTCGGTCGGCATCGGGGCGCTCTTCGGTGGCAAGAGCATTCGTGACGAGAGCAAGCAGTTGCTCCGTCGTCGGCAGGCGACGGTCAAGACGGCCATCCAGCGGCACGTCGACGACTTCTTCGTCCGGATCATCCGAGACTGTCGCGACGCCGCCCGGCAGGTGCAGCGGATGCTGCGGGACCACTTCACGGGGCTGACCGAGGAGCTCCAGGAGGCCATCGTGCAGTCGTTCCGCAGCGCGAAGCAGGAGGCCGACACCGATGCCTCCCTGCGTGAGCAGCGGCAGCGCGAGATCCGGTTGAAGATGACCCGGTTGGCGGCGGTGTACGAGCAGGCTCAGCAGTTGACCGGTGCCCGTTCCGCCCCGCTGCTGCTGGAGCCGCAGGCATGACGGTGGGAGTGCGCCTGGACGAGGCGGCGTGGGGGTTGCTGCACCAGGCCATCGAGCTGTACCAGGACAATCCCCGGGCCGTCGCTGAGCTTCGGCAACAGGTGGCCCGGTTGGAGCAGCCGCTGCGGATCGCCATCGTCGGCCAGTGGCGATCGGGTAAGTCGACGGTGCTCAACGCGTTGATGGGCGAGGAGGTCGC
This sequence comes from Micromonospora saelicesensis, assembly GCF_900091575.1. Classification (GTDB taxonomy): domain Bacteria; phylum Actinomycetota; class Actinomycetes; order Mycobacteriales; family Micromonosporaceae; genus Micromonospora; species Micromonospora saelicesensis. The sequence goes on along the minus strand of NZ_FMCR01000002.1, from coordinate 864,368 downwards.
GCCGGTCGAGCGGGCGGACGGGGCCTTCACCTGGTACGAGGACGGGGCCGCGCCGCGTGCCACCGCCTTCCCGGTCGGGCAGCCACCGCAGGAGTTGGCAGTGGTGAAGTCGGCGACCGGGCTGCGGGTGGATCTGGGCTGGGGTGCGGGGGAGGTGCGGGACATCGTGGTGCGGTGGCCGACGCGGGCGCTGCGGCAGATCACGCTGATCGACACCCCGCCGGTCACCGGCGGCGCCGAGCCGGGCCGGGCACCGGTGTTGGAGCGGGTGCTGCGCGACTCGGACGCGGTGTTGTACCTGACCCGCGACGGTCGCGACAGTGACCTGCGGGTGCTGGAGTCCGCACGGGACAGTGCCGTCGGACAGTCCGCTCCGGTCAACGTGATCATGGTGTTGTCCCGTGCCGACGAGACCGGCGGCGGCCGGATCGACGGCCTGCTGACGGCCCGCCAGCTCGCTCGCCGGCACTACCGTGACCCGAGAGTGAACGCGCTCAGCGTCAACGTCGTGGCATGCAGCGGCATGATCGGCCTGGCCGGCCGGCTGCTCGGTGAATCGGATTTCGCCGCGCTCGCGACAGTGGCCCAGGTGCCCCGGGCCGAACTGGACACGCACCTCATCTCCGCCGATCGCTTCCTCCGCGGTGAGCTGCCGGTACGGCTGGACACCGAGGTGCGCGCCGCGCTGCTGGGCCGGTTCGGGGTCTTCGGTGTCCGGCTGGCGGCCACGCTGGTGCGCAGCGGGTTCGACAGCCGGGTGAAGCTCTCCGCGGAGTTGATTCGGCGGAGCGGTCTCACCGAGCTGCGCGAGTCGGTGACGCGTTGTTTCATCGATCGCCGCGACGCCCTGAAGGCGCGGTCGGCGCTGGCCGCGGTGGAGGCGCTGCTGCGGGCCGAGCCCACCCGGGGGTCCACCGAGCTGGTGGGCGCGGTGGAGCAGATCCTCGCCGGTGCGCACGAGTTCCGGGAGCTGCGTCTGCTGGTGGCGCTGCGGAACACCCGGCTGGGGTTCGACGCGGAGTTGGCCGCCGAGGCGCAACGGTTGGTCGGCGGCGACGGGGTGGGCCTCGCGGCTCGGCTCGGTGTCGAGCATGAGGCCGACGTGCGGCAGCTCTGGGAGGTCGCCTCCGAGGCGCAGTGGCGGTGGCGGGACCGGGCGGAGGATCCTCTGCTCCCGCTGGCGCAGCGGCGCGGCGCTCAGGTCGTGGTCCGCAGTTGCGAGGGGATGATCGCCGAGCTGGCCGCAGGCGGGCGCTGAGCGTCCGGTCGTCGTATCGCGGCGGTGGTTGGCCGTCTTTCGAGGTGGGCCCCCGGCATTGGCCAGGACCGGAAGTGTTGGCCTTGCGCAACCGCCGACGGGCGCGGGCACCTGCACGGGGCCCTCCGAATGTGGATCGCGGCCCGAAAACCGTTATTCGATCTCACTCCACACGGTCGTGCCTGACCTGCGGAGATAACGCTCTCACGGATGGTGGGAGAGTGCTTGACGCGCCCGTGATCCGGACGCAACGATGCATTCGCATGTCTCGTCCCACCACCGCCAGGCGTGATCGGCGCACGCCGTCCCTCGCACCGCGAAAGGACCCCACTGTGCGCAGATCCCTGAGATCGTGGCTCGGCCTCGCGCTGAGCACGATCCTCGTGGCGGGCGGCATCGTCGCCTCGCCATCCACGGCCAGCGCCGCACCGTTCACCGTGCTGGTCTTCAGCAAGACCGCCGGATTCCGGCACGGATCCATCACCCCGGGCATCGCCGCGATCCAGCAACTTGGTGCGGCCAACGGCTTCACCGTCGAGGCCACCGAGGACGCCACCCAGTTCACGGACGCCAACCTGGACCGGTTCGCCGCGGTGATCTGGCTCTCCACCACCGGCGACGTGCTCAACGCCGCCCAGCAGGCCGCGTTCGAGCGCTACATCACCGGCGGCGGCGGGTACGTGGGCGTGCACTCCGCCTCCGACACCGAGTACGACTGGCCCTGGTACGGGGGACTGGTCGGGGCGTACTTCGCCTCGCACCCGGCCGAGCAGAACGTCACAGTGAAGGTCGCCGACCAGGTGCACCCGTCCACCGCGACGCTGCCGCAGCGGTGGAACCGGTTCGACGAGTTGTACAACTACCGCACCAACCCCCGCGGCAACGCGCACGTGCTGGCCACCCTGGACGAGAGCACCTACACCGGGGGGAGCATGGGCGCCGACCACCCGATCTCCTGGTGTCAGAACTACTCCGGCGGCCGAGCCTGGTACACGGGCCTGGGGCACACCGACGCTTCGTACACCGAGGCGAACTTCCGTCAGCACCTGCTCGGCGGCATCCGGACGGCCGCCGGCGCGGTCGACGCCGACTGTGGCCCCACCGTCACCAGCAGCTTCCAGCAGGTGGAGCTGGCCAAGGGCGCGGCCGAGACCGGTGAGCCGATGAGCCTCACCGTCCTGCCGGACCGGGGCGTGCTGCACACCTCCCGCAACGGCGTGATCCGGCACACCGACGCCGCCGGCAACACCAAGATCGCCGCCACCCTGCCGGTCTACACCGGCGACGAGGAGGGTTTGCAGGGCATCAAGGCCGACCCGAACTTCGCCACCAACCGCTGGGTGTACGCGTACTTCGCACCACCACTGAGCACCCCCGGCGGCGGTGCGCCGGCCACCGGCACCCCGGCCGACTTCGCCGTCTGGGAGGGCGTCAACCGGCTGGCCCGGTTCACCGTCAACGCGGACAACACCATCAACCTGGCCAGCGAGACGTTGATCCTGAACGTGCCGACCAGCCGGGGCATGTGCTGCCACGTCGGCGGTGACATGGACTTCGACGCGGCCGGCAACCTCTACCTGTCCACCGGTGACGACACCAACCCGTTCGACTCGGCCGGCTTCACCCCGATCGACGAGCGGGCCGGCCGTAACCCGGCCTTCGACGCGCAGCGCACCTCGGCGAACAGCAACGACCTGCGCGGCAAGGTCCTCCGGATCAAGCCGAGCGCGGCCGGCGGCTACACCATCCCGGCCGGCAACATGTTCGCACCGGGCACCGCGCGGACCCGCCCGGAGGTCTACGCGATGGGCTTCCGCAACCCGTTCCGGATGAGCGTGGACAAGGCCACCGGCATCGTCTACCTCGGTGACTACGGCCCCGACGCCGGCACCGCCGACCCGAACCGGGGGCCGGCGGGCAACGTCGAGTTCGCCCGGATCGACCGGCCCGGCTTCTACGGCTGGCCGTACTGCACCGCCCGCAACGACGCCTACAACGACTACACCTTCCCGTCCGGGCCGTCCGGGGCGAAGTTCAACTGCGCCGGTGGGCCGGTGAACAACTCGCCGAACAACACCGGCATCACCCAGCTGCCGCCGGCCGTCTCGGCCTGGTTGCCGTACGGCGGCTCCGGCTCGCCGCCGGAGTTCACCGGCGGTGGCCTGTCGCCGATGGGCGGGCCGGTCTACCGGTACGACCCGAACAACACCTCGCCCGTGGCGTTCCCCCAGTACTACGACGGGACCTACTTCGCCGGTGAGTTCGGTCGCCGCTGGATCAAGAACATCAAGCTCGACGCGTCCGGCCAACCACTGAAGATCAACCCGTTCCCGTGGACCGGCACCCAGGTCATGGACATGGAGTTCGGCCCGGACGGCGCGCTCTACGTGCTCGACTACGGCACCGGCTGGTTCAACGGCGACGCCAACTCGGCGCTCTACCGCATCGAGTACGCCCGCGAGGGCAGAGCACCCATCGCCAAGGTGTCCGCCACGCCGACCAGTGGCAACGCGCCGCTGACAGTGGCCTTCTCCTCGGCCGGCACCCTCGACCCGGACGGTGACCCGTTCACCTACGCCTGGGACTTCGACAACAACGGCACCACCGACTCGACAGCGGCGAACCCGAGCTTCACGTACACCACCAACGGGACCCGCAGCCCGACGCTGACGGTCCGGGACACCACCGGCAAGACGGCCACCGCGAGCGTGGTCGTCACGGTCGGCAACAGCGCCCCGGTGGTCACCGTCAACACCCCGTTGAACGGGCAGACCTTCAATTTCGGGGACGCGGTGCCGTTCTCCGTCACCGTCACCGACGCCCAGGACGGCGCGATCAACTGCGCCCGGGTGAAGGTGAACTACGTCCTCGGCCACGACTCGCACGGCCACCAGCTCGGCAGCGTGCAGGGCTGCACCGGGGTCATCCAGACCTCGGCCGACGGCGAGCACGACACGGCGGCGAACATCTTCGGCATCATCGACGCGGAGTACACCGACCTGGGTGGGGGCGGCCAGCCGGCGCTGACCACGCACACCCAGGCGGTGCTGCAACCTCGGGTACGCCAGGCCGAGCACTTCGGTGACTCGTCCGGCGTCCAGATCGTCGCCGGGGCGGCGGGGCACGGCGGCGCGGCGGTTGGCTACGTCGACAACAACGACTGGATCTCGTTCCGTCCCTACAACCTGACCGGCATCCAGTCGTTCAGCGCCCGGGTCGGCGCACCGGCCGGCGGTGGCGGCACGTTGGAGTTGCGGGTCGACTCGCCCACCGGGCCGCTGGTCGGTTCGGCCACCGTCGTGCCCACCGGCGGGTACGCCAACTTCGCCACGGTCACCGGTGGGGTCACCGCCCCGACCGGCACCCGGACCCTGTTCCTGGTCTTCAAGGGCACCGGCCCGTACTTCGACATCGACGAGTTCACCCTCTCCACCAGCCCGGGCGGTCCCGGACCTGACCCGGACCCGGATCCCGAGCCGGGTGCCAACCTGGCCCGGGGCAAGCCAGCGCGCGCGTCCAGCTTCGAGGGCGCGTTCACCGCGGCCAACGCTTTCGACGGCGTGGCCGGCACCCGGTGGGGCAGCGCCTTCGGTGACCCACAGTGGATCGACGTGGACCTCGGCGCCACGTACACCGTCAACCGGGTCAAGCTGACCTGGGAAGCCGCGTACGGCAGCGGGTACCAGATCCAGACCTCGCCGGACGGGGTCAACTTCACCACGATCCGTACGGTGACCGGTGGCGACGGCGGGGTGGACGACCTGACCGGGCTCAGCGGGTCCGGTCGGTACATCCGGTTGCTCGGCACGGCCCGGGGGACCGCCTGGGGCTACTCACTGTTCGAGTTCGAGGTGTACGGCGGCACCGGCAGCCCGACCGGTGGCAACCTGCTGCTGAACAAGCCGACGTCTACGTCCAGCAACGAGGGGGCCGACGTCTCCGGCGCCCAGGCGGTGGACGGCAGCCTCACCACCCGCTGGTCGAGCACGTTCTCCGATCCGCAGTGGATCCGGGTGGACCTCGGCAGCCCCACCGCGATCGGTCGGGTCAAGCTGAGCTGGGAGGCGGCGTACAGCAGCGCGTACCAGATCCAGACCTCGAATGACGGCACCACCTGGACCACAGTGAAGACGGTGACCGGGGCCGACGGCGGCGTGGACGAGCACACCGCCCTCGGCGCCAACGGCCGCTACCTGCGGATCAATGGCACCGCTCGGGGCACCGGATATGGCCACTCCCTCTGGGAGTTGGAGGCGTACGCCAGCTGAACCACCACCGATGACGTGGCCGGCACGGTGATCCATGCCGGCCACGTTCATCGCTCCGCACTCGCCGTTCTTGCATATACTGTCTATCGGTATATGCTCCTGGCATGGCTGAGGCTCCACTGCGGGAACCGACGTTCCTGGTGCTCACCGCGCTGGCGGAGGCGCCCATGCACGGGTACGCCGTCATCGAGGACGTGCTGCGCATCTCCGACGGCCGGGTGCGACTGCGCGCCGGCACCCTCTACGCCGTCCTCGACCGGCTCCGCGCCGACGGTCTTATCGAGGTCGAGCGCGAAGAGGTGGTGCAGTCGCGACTGCGCCGCTACTACCGCCTCACCGCCCTGGGCGCACGACGGCTCACCGAGGAGGCGTCCCGCCTGCGACACAACGCGGACGCCGCTCGGGTACGGCTGCGCCGCAGCGGCCTCCTGACCGACGGGGGTGCGGCGTGAGCAGCGACGACCTGGAGCGCCGCTACCGACGGCTGCTGGCCGTCTACCCGTGGGAACACCGCCGGGTGTACGAGGACGAGATACTGGCCGTGCTCCTCGCCGGCGCGCGGCCGGGCCAGCGGCGACCCGCCACCGCCGACGTGCGGAACCTGGTCGGGGCCGGATTGCGGGCGCGGCTGCGGGTGGGCGCACGGGGGTTCACCGAGCCGAGTTGGGCGGACGCAGCGACGGTGACCGGCCTGCTGGCCGGGGTCGTCCTGCTGGCCCTCGCCGGAAAGGCGCTGCTCGACCTGCTCGTCCTCGCGCCGAGCCTGCCGCCCGGGTTCGGGTCGAGCAGCCCGGATCTCGTCGACTGGCTGCACGTCGCCGGCTGGGCGGGCGTCTGCGCGGCGGTGCTGGTCGGGTGGCGCTGGGTCGCCGCCGGTCTGGCCTGGGCCGGCGTGCTCGGCTGGGGTGCGCTCGTCGCCCCGCAGACGGGTGACAACCCGACGTACGTGGTGGACACGTTGCCACAGCTCGCCCTCGCCGTGCTGGCAGCCGCCGCGCTCACCGTGCCGGCACCGCGCCGCCGGGCGATCGCGGTGCTGGGCGTCCGCCGACTGCTGGCCCTGTTGCTCGCGCCGGCCGCGATGGTCGCGCTGTTGGTGACCAACCGGGTCACCAGCCCCGCGTTCGCCTTCGTCGGTGGGGTGTCGTACCAGGTCTTCTACGACCTTGAGGCGAGCAGTGAGCTGGTGCTCTGGCTCTACGTCGCCGGCCTGGTGGCCGCCGCGTCGGCCATGGTGATCGCGGTGGCCACGCTCACCCCGGAGGTACGCCGGCGGATCGTCGTCATGCTCCTGCCCGTGGCGGCCCTCGCCCTGGTGATCGACAGCGCCCTCGCCGGTTGGGTCACCTCGACCATGCACATGGGACACGTCGTCCCCCTGGTGCCGGCGCAGTGGGCGATGCTGGTGCTGGTCGCGCCGGTGACCTTCCTGGCCGGGGCGTTGCTCGTGCGACGTCGGGAGGAGACGATGCGCATGGTCGCCCTCGGCCGCGACGCGGACCGCGAGCGGCCAGTGAGCTAGTCGCAACGAGTTCAGCCAGGTCGAGCGAAACTGCGAGATCGCCGCGGCGTGGGTTGTTGGACCCGCCCGGGTGACTGAGCTTCAGGAGAGGGAGGCACTCCGGTCCGGAGCGGCCGGTTGGTCGCCCTCTTCGGGGTGGCCCTGCCGTTCGATGTTCCGCACCCACTGCTGAGTGAGAGCCACGGCGGCGGCCCGGCCGGCAACCCGTCGCCGGTGTGGCCGGTCCCCACGCTCGTCATCCGTACTGACGAGCGAGGAAACAAGCGGGTAGGCCACGACTGGCCAACGGCCGGAGACCGCGCGGTACGGCCAGACGACCGAGGTGGCGAGCAGCGCGGCGAGCCAGTTGAGGAGGTGGACGAGGCCCAGCACAAGAACAATGGCGAAAACGATGATCTCGAACGGCCCGCCGTCTGCGCCCTGAAGCGCCGCTGGTTCAGGGAAGCGGGGACGCCAGGCGAGGCGGCGGCGGCCCACCCGCCATGCGCGCAGGTGACCAGACTCGTCCCGCCAGAGTGCCACCATGACGGCCATGATGGCTCATTGCGGCAACCCGCCAGCCCCGGGCCGCGTCGACGCTAGTCGTCGGCGACGGCCACCGGCTCCGCGCCGATGCAGCGCACCTTCAACTCGTACTCCCGGGTCGCCCCCTGGAACGTGACCTCGACGTCGTCGTCCGGGCCCCGGTCCACGTCGCGAACCCGGTAACCCTGCGCGGGCGCCCAGGAGACGAGGCGTACGCCGCCGACGCCGCACTCGGCGACGGCGGTGCCGCCGTCGGTGGCGAACCCCCGGCGAGCCCCGGAGCTGGCGCTCGGTGCGGGGCCCGTCGTGCCCGGCGCGGCCGAGGCGGTGCCCGTCGTGCCCGGCGCGGCCGAGGCGGTGCCTGTGGTGCCCGGCGGGGCCGAGGCGGTGCTCGTGGTGGGCGCCGGCTCCGGTGCGGCGAGCGCCCGCTCGATCTCGGCCTCGCTGCGCACCCCGCCCGGGGTGCCGGTGAGGCTCTCGCCCACCAACCGGATCGCGCCCAGGCCGATCACTGTGGCGATGGCGGCGGTGGCCACCCAACCGGTGGCGACGAGGATCGAACGACGGCCCATCCCCTGACTATCCCCGATCCGTCCTTGTCGTTTGCACATCCGTTCGCTAAGGCGTGGTTAACGTGCGCCGCGCTGCCAACCGCAGCGGTTAGCCTGCCAGCTGTGGCCCGCCTGTTGCTCATCGAGGACGACCTGACGATCCGTACCCCGCTGATCCGGGCCCTGCGCGAACGCGGCCACGCGGTGGCGGCGGCCTCGACCGCGATGGCCGGGCTCCGCGACGCGCTGGAGGACCGACCCGACCTCGTCGTGCTCGACCTGGGCCTGCCCGACCTGGACGGCCGCGAGCTGCTGCGGATGCTGCGCGCGGTCAGCTCGGTGCCCGTCATCGTGGCCACGGCGCGTGACGACGAGACCGAGATCGTCCGGGTGCTCGACGCGGGCGCCGACGACTACGTGGTCAAACCGTTCACCGCGGCGCAGCTCGACGCGCGCGTCCGGGCGGTGCTGCGGCGCGGCCCTTCCGGCGCCGACGGGCAGGTCCCGGCGCTCGTCGTCGGCGGGCTCCGCGTCGACCCCCGGGCCCGGCAGGTGACACTGGACGGGGTCGCGGTCGAGCTGACGCCCCGCGAGTTCGACCTGCTGCACCACCTCGCCGGCCGGCCGGGTCAGGTGGTCACCAAACGTGAGCTGCTCACAGAGGTGTGGCAGATCCCGTACGGCGGTGCCGACAAGACCGTCGACGTGCACCTGTCCTGGTTGCGTCGCAAGTTGGGGGAGAACGCCCAACAGCCCCGCTACCTGCACACCGTGCGTGGTGTCGGGGTGCGTCTCGAAGCCCCGGCGGCGCAGCCGTGAGGGCACGTCTCGCGCTGCTGGTCGCCGCGGTCAGCGTCCTCACCCTCATCGCGTTCCTGGTGCCGTTGGCGCTGCTGGTCCGCACCGTCGCCGAGGACCGGGCCACCGTCCGGGCCACCGCCGACGCACAGAGCCTGGTGCCGGTCGTCGGCACCGCCGACGCGGCGACCATCCGGCTCACCGTCGAGCAACTCGCCGCGGAGTCCGGTCGACCGGTGAGCGTCTTCCTGCCCGACGGCACGGTGCTCGGCGCCCAGACACCGCGTACCCCCGCGGTGGCCCTCGCCGCGCGCGGACAGAGCCTCACCGGCGAGTCGGCGGCCGGCCGGGAGGTCGTCATCGCCGTGCAGGGTCGGGCGGACGGCACCGGGGTGATCCGGATCGCGGTGCCGCAGCACGAGCTGACCGCCGGGGTCACCCGGGCCTGGCTGGTGCTGGCGCTGCTCGGCGTGATCCTCGTGCTGATCGGGCTGCTGGTCGCCGACCGGCTGGCGCGCACCCTGGTCCGGCCGATCAGCGACCTCTCGGCCGTCTCACACCGGCTGGCCAACGCCGAGCTGGACGCCCGGGTCACGCCGGCCGGCCCGCCCGAGCTGCGCGAGGTGGCCGGTGCGCTCAACCATCTCGCCACCCGCATCCAGGTGCTCCTGGTGCAGGAGCGCGAACAGGTCGCCGACCTGTCCCACCAGCTACGTACACCGCTGACCGCGTTACGGCTGGAGGCGGAGTCGTTGCGTGACCCGGACGACGCCGCCCGGATCACCGCCGCCGCCGACGGGCTCGAACGCGCGGTCACCGGGCTGATCCGGCAGGCCCGGTGGCGGCACGCGCCGGCGCAACCGGCCTCCTCGGACGCGGCCGCGATCGTCGCCGACCGGGTCGCGTTCTGGTCGGTCCTGGCCGAGGACACCGGCCGGGCCGTCACCCTCGACCTGACGCCCGGCCCTCTTCCCGTCGGTGTGGCCGCCGACAACCTGACGGCGGCCGTGGACGCCCTGCTCGGCAACGTCTTCGCGCACACCCCCGACGGGACGCCGTTCGCCGTCCGACTCGCCCGTGAGGCGGGCGAGGTGGTCCTCACGGTCGCCGACGAGGGCCCGGGCATGCCCGCCGGGGCGATCCGGCGGGGCGCCAGCGCGGCCGGGTCCACCGGCCTCGGCCTGGACATCGCCCGGCGCGCCGCGCAGGCCGCCGGCGGTCGACTGGAGTTGCGGGCCGGCCCGCAGGGCGGTGCGCAGGTGCTGCTCCGGCTCGGGCCTCCGACGTCGCCGCGGGACGCATAGCCGCTGCGGTGCCGGGTAGCTGCCAGTTATGGCGCGGTATACGAAACCCGAGCTCAGAGAGCAGATCAAGGAAGAGGTCAAGGCTTCCGACAAGGGCGGCCGGCCGGGGCAGTGGTCGGCGCGCAAGTCGCAGCTGGTCACTCAGGAGTACAAGAAGCGCGGCGGCGGATTCCTGGGCGAAAAGGACGAGCGGCAGAAGTCCCTCCAGCGCTGGGGCAACGAGAAATGGCAGACGAAGGAGGGCGATACCCGTGCGCGCAAGGGCGCCACGACGAGTCGCTACCTGCCCAAGAAGGCCTGGGAGGAGATGTCGGAAAATCAGAAGCGCGCGACCGACACGAAGAAGCGCGAAGCGTCCCGCTCCGGCAAGCAGTACGTCGCCAACACCGGGCCGGCCAAACGGGCGCGTCGGGACGCCACCACGGCCGGACGGATGACGGAGATGTCGGTCGCGGAGGCGGCCAAGCTGGTCCGTGGCCTCGACACGCGCCAGCTCAAGACCGCGCTGCGTAATGAGCGCGCCAGCAAGGACCGCAAGACGCTCGTCCAGCGCCTCGAAGCGGAACTCAACCGGCGCGGCTGACCCGGCCCTCGACCGCCTTAACCCGCCCTTAGCGTCCGGACAGCGCGGTGCTATCCACATCTGGCCGATCCTCGAAGTCGACAACCGAGGAAAGGTGGACACCACGATGAAGCGCACCAATCTGCTTCTGGCGTCGGTCGGCGGGTCGGCGGTGCTGGCGGTGGCCGGGGTCGCGCTCGGCGTCAACGCCGCGAACGACTCGCGGACCGGCGGCACGGCACTCGCCGCGGCAACCGTCGCGCCGACGGCCACCGACGCGCCGGTAGTCACCGGTTCGCCGTCGGCCGGCACCCCGTCGGGTACGCCGTCGAGCGGAACGCCGTCCGGTACGCCGTCGACCGGCAGCGCGCCCGCCGGTGGCGCTGTCGACGAGAAGCGCGCCGGTGAGATCGCGCTCGCCAAGGCCGGTGGCGGTCAGGTCGTCGAGGTCGAAGCCGAGCAGGAGAACGGCCGACCGGTGTGGAGCGTCGAGATCGTCGCCGGCGACACCGAGCACGAGGTGGACGTCGACCGGGACAACGGCTCGGTGGTCAAGGCTGAGCAGGAGCCGGTCGACGACGACGACAACGACGACGACGACGACGACGACAAGGACGATGACGACAACGACGACGACTGACGGCGATCGCCGCTCACCCCGGGTGCTTCCATGGGGTGAGCGGCGGCTCGCTGTGACGCGGTGGTCGGACTGTCCCTAGTTGGCGGACCGACCACCGCGTGCGTCATATGGCGACGCGTTGCTCCTGGACTGTCGGCTGGTCCTGGGCGAACTGGGTGCGGTACAACTCGTGGTAGCGGCCACCAGCCGCGAGCAGGTCGCTGTGTCGCCCGCGTTCGACGATGCGTCCCGCCTCCACGACGAGGATCTGGTCGGCCGCCCGGATGGTGGAGAGCCGGTGTGCGATGACCACGCTCGTCCGGCCGGTCAGCGCCTCGGCGAGTGCGTCCTGAACCGCCGCCTCCGAGGTGGAGTCGAGATGCGCGGTGGCTTCGTCGAGGATGACCACGCGCGGACGAGCCAGCAGCAGTCGCGCGATGGTGAGCCGTTGCCGTTCCCCGCCGGACAGGCGGTAACCGCGCTCGCCGACGACGGTGTCCAGCCCATCGGGAAGTGAGCGGATCAAGTCGTCGAGGCGGGCCCGCCGGAGCACCTCCCACATCTCGTCCTCGGTCGCGTCCGGCTGGGCGAACGCCAGGTTGGCGCGGATGCTCTCGTGGAAGAGGTGCCCGTCCTGGGTCACCACGCCCAACGCCGTCCGGATCGACTCGGCCGACAGCTCACGGACGTCGACGTCGGCCAGCTTCACCGCGCCGTCCTCGACGTCGTACAGGCGAGGCACGAGCTGCGCGATCGTCGACTTGCCCGCCCCGGAGGAGCCGACGAGCGCCACCATCTGCCCCGCCTCGGCGCGGAACGACACCCCGTGCAGCACCTCCTCGCCGCCGCGGGTATCGAGCTTCGCCACGTCCTCCAGGGACGCGAGCGACACCTTGTCCGCTGACGGGTAACCGAACCGCACCCCGTCGAACTCGACCGCGACCGGCCCTTCCGGAAGGGGCCGGGCGTCGGAGGAGTCGAGAATCAGCGGCTTGAGGTCGAGGACCTCGAACACCCGCTCGAAGCTCACCAGCGCGCTCATCACCTCGACCCGAGCACTGGCCAGCGAGGTCAACGGTGCGTAGAGCCGCGACAGGAGCAGCGCGAGGGCGACCACCGTCCCGGCGTCGAGGCTGCCCCGTAGGGCGTAGAGACCACCCAGCCCGTAGACCAGGGCCAGTGCCAGCGAGCCGACGACGGTGAGCGCGGTGATGAAGACCCACTGGAGCATCGCGGCGCGGATCCCGATGTCCCGGACCCGACGTGCCCGCGCCGCGAACTCGGCGGACTCCTCGGCCGGCCGCCCGTACAGCTTGACCAACGTGGCACCGGGTGCGGAGAAACGCTCCGTCATCCGGGTGCTCATGGCCGCGTTGTGCTCGGCCGCTTCACGCTGCAACTGAGCGAGCCTCGAACCCATCCGGCGAGCCGGGAGAACGAAAATGGGCAGCAGGACGAGCGCCAGCAGCGTGATCTGCCACGAGAAGGTGAGCATCACTGCCAACGTCAGCATCAGCGTGACCGCGTTGCCGACCACACTCGACAGGGTGTCGCTGAACGCCCGCTGCGCGCCGATCACGTCGTTGTTCAGGCGGCTGACCAGTGCACCCGTGCGGGTCCGCGTGAAGAACGCCACCGGCATGCGCTGAACGTGGTCGAACACAGCCGTCCGCAGTTGGACGATCAGCCCCTCACCGATGCTGGCGGAGAGAAATCGCGTCACCAGACCCAGCCCGGCCTCGGCGAGGGCGATCACGGCGATCAGTACGGCCAACCGGATCACCACGCTGCTGTCGGCGCCGTCCACGATCGCGTCGACCACCCGACCGGCGAGGACGGGCGCCGCCACCGTGAGGACCGCCGTCACCACACTCAACAGCAGGAACCTGACGATCAGGGCCCGGTGCGGCCGCGCGAACTCCGCGATGCGCTTCAAGGTGTCGCGGGACAGCGGTCGTTCTTCCTGCGCGTTCATCGCGTGGTGCAAAGACGTCCACGCCGTGAATTCCATGCTCATGCGTAACCTCCGATACCGGAGGCTAGGACCTCACCCGAGCTTGAGGTCAAGTCGCCACGCGAGTCTGTGGCTACGGGTTGTTCACGGTGCTCGTAGCCAAGGACCGCATCGATGCCGTCGACTGGCATGCGGTACCCCCAACGACGACGAGCTGGCGTCCGTGAAGCACTGGCCGCGTGGAGGTTGGTCGACGAGCCCGTCGCGGGTCGCTGTGGGTCGTCTTGGGCCGTCGCGGGCGGCTGCAGGCGTTGCGGATTGTGGTGGGCCGTCGCAGGCGGTTGCGAGCTGTTGCGGGTCGTCGGGCTTCTGCTGGCCGATGACGGCCTCACCTGGCTCCCAGACCGACGCGCACTGCGGCCCGCCGCAGGCCGTCGTGACCTGCTGCGAGCAGCTCTTTTCGCGACCCAGCCGGCATGCACCCGAGACGTGCCGCTCAACGCTCTGGCCTTCGCAGCGGGTGCCTGACCAACCAGCCTCCTAGGATGCCTTAGACGGTGTGGGATGGGCGACGGTGTCGACCCGGCATGGGGTGATCGTCTCGGCTGCCTGCCGCTACGTTCGTCGGTGGTAGTGGTTGCGGCGGGGGAGTTGTTCGGGGTCGAGCCAGGCGGGTGGGGTGAATTCGGGGTGGCCGTCGCTTCCGAGTTGGACGGTCCAGTCGCTGTGGTGCAGGTGTCGGTGGTGGTGGCCGCAGAGGAGGACGGCGTTGGTCAGGCTGGTGGTGCCGCCGTCGGCCCAGTGGTGGATGTGGTGGGCGTCGCACCAGCGGGGTGGGCGGTCGCAGCCGGGAAACGCGCAACCCCGGTCACGGAGCACCAGGGCGCGACGCAGCGGCCCGGAGATGAGACGGCGTTGTCGACCGACGTCAAGGACCTGGCCGGTGCCGCCGAGGACGGCGGGCAGGATGCTGGCGTCGCAGGCAAGCCGGCGCACCGTGTCTGGGGTGAGCTCTAAGCCGACGTCGAGCGCGCCGGTGGACAGCCGTCGGGTCAGCGCGTCGTAGTTGGTGGTGATGACGATCTGGGCGGAATCGCCACCGCTGTCGGGCAGCTCGCCGGTTCGGACGGCGAGTCGGCACACCTCGGCGAGGGCGTCGTGGCGGCGTTGCCCGGCAGAGCGTTGATCGTCGGGGCCGCAGTGTGCGCTCAGTGGGTCGATGGCGGCGCGCAGCAGACCGGCGGTTTCGGTGTCGAGGGTGCCGGTGAGTCGTAGTCGGCCGTCGGTTTGTTCGGACAGGGTGAGGTGGCGGTCGCGGGTGGCGCGGCGTGCTTCGGCGTCGAGGGCGGCTTGGGTGGCGGCGTCGGCGATGTCGGGGGCGACGTGGTCGAGGATGCGGGTGCCGAGTTTGCGCAGGTGGGTGGGGTCGAACTGGCTGGCCCAGTCGGTGAGCAGGCTGACGGCCTTGTCGGCGGCCTGCGCGCCGGCGGTGGCCTGCACGGTGGCGGCGGTGTCGGTGATGACCCGGGCCTGGTCGAGGCTGAGGTGCCCGTCGGCTAGGGCTTGTCGGATGCCGGGGTTGCCGGTGTCCAAAGCGGTGGCAAGGTCGATCAGGCGGCGGGCGGCGGGGACGGTGAGTCGCAGGCGTTCGCGTAACCAGACCGCGGTGCAGGAGGCTCCTTGGTTGCGGGCGATGCCGCGGCCGTCGACCTCACGGATCAAGGTGAGGGTGACGGCGGCAAGGCGTTGCTGAAGACGGTGCGCGGCGTCGAGCGCGGCGATCAGGTCATGTTCCGGCAGGGCCCAGGCAGCGGCATCGACGCAGGCAGCGATCGCATCGTCTGCCTGCGCCAACTCCTCGACCATGACCCGACACTAGAACAGGTGTACGACACTTTCAGTCACCAAGATCGATGTGCCGGCTGGTCACCGGAGACTTGTCGGTGCTGGACTCTTCCCAGCGGCGGTTGGGGACTGCCGTACGGGCCGAGCAACAGGGGTCAGTTCACCCGCAGATCACGATGCCGATGTCGGGGCCATCGGCAATCGTTCCCACCACTCGACCTGCGGTGACGGTCACAGGCCGGCGTGCATGGTCAGGCTCTGCCGCAGGTGGAGTTTCGGCCTGGACCCGACGACCGAGCCGACGACCTCGCCCTCACGGAACACCAGCAGCGTCGGCAGGGACATGACTGCGTAGCGCCGCGTGGTCTGCGGGTTGTCGTCGGAGTTGAGCTTGGCGATGGCCATCCGGTCGCCAAATTCCCCTGCCAGCTCGACGAGGCTCTTCTCGATCATCTTGCACGGCGGGCACCACTCCGCCCAGAAGTCGACGACCACGGGCCGGTCGCTGGCCAGCACCAGCTCGGCGAACGTGTCGTCGGTGACGGTGATCAGGGAGCTGACGCTCGTCTCCTGGGGCATGTTTCCTCCCGGTGCGCGATTGCGTGGGTGAGCTGGGTGTGCAACTGCTGACGGACCGCTCCGAGCCGATCGAGGTACTCGTCGACCTCGGCGAGCTTGCGCCGTAGCACCAGCACGGAATCCGGACAGACGTCGCCGGACGCGTTGCCCGCTCGTAAACAGGCGACGAACGGACGGACGTCGTCGAGGCCGAAGCCGACGTCGAGCAGCGCCCGGATCTCCCGGACGACCCGCAGCTCCGCCTCGTCGTAGACGCGGTAGCCGTTCGCCGAACGCTGCGGGTGTACCAACCCGTGGGCCTCGTAGTAGCGCAGCGTTCGAGTGCTCGTGCCTGCTCGTTCCGCCAGCTCGCCGATCAGCATCAGACCTCCTCGACCAGCCTGTCGCGACCAGGCTAAACCTTGTCGTCAGCGTCAAGGCAAGGCTGCTTCCGGTCCCGAGCGGGGCTCAGGGCGCCGCGAGGCGGCGCCCTGAGCGTCTGCGGGCTCCGAACTAGCCGATGCGGAACTGGTCGCCGTAGACGGCGAACACCAGTGGGGTGTTGAGGTTGAAGTTGCCGTTGTTGAGGAACACCCGCTGGGCGGTGTCGACGCGGGAGGTGTCCGAGTGGGCCTCTTCCTTCTTCATCTCGATGACCCGCTCGTCGAGGAACGCGTTGAGCCAGGTCCGCTCGTCACCGCCCTGGGCTGGCGGCTTGGCCCGGTTCAGGGCACGGTTGCGGATCTGGCGCATGCCCTCGTACCCGTGCATGACCGCCGCGTCGTAGTAGGCGAACTGGCCGAGTGCCCGGACCTGGTCGTTCTTGCCGTCGCGTACCGACGGGTTGAAGTAGACCCGGTCGCGTTCGGCCTCCTGGGCGGCCTGGAACACCGAGTCGGTGGCCGCGGTGCGCCAGTCGCGGGGGAAGTTGGGGTCGAGGCCGGCGTGCGACGGGGTGCCGTTGACGTTGCGCAGCGCCGGCAGGTAGCCGGCGAGCACGTTGCCTGGCTTGGTGCGGGTGTACGCCTCGACCAGTTCGAGCATGTCGCCGGTGCCGGAGCAGAAGCCGATGATGCCGGCGGTGTAGCCGCGCCCGTCGCCGATGTCCTCGATGTAGGAGAACTGCGCGCGCCAGTCGAGCGAGGAGTTTTCCGCGGCCGAGACGAGTTGCATGGCTACGTTCTTCTTCGCCGGGTCGTCGAGGTTGGTCCCGCTCGGGGTGGTGGGCGTGGGCGTGCTGCCGCCGCCCGGCAGGGTCCACCGCTGGTTCGTGGTGCCGCCGCAGGTCCAGATCTGCAACCGGGCGCCGTTCGCGGTGCTCCGGTCGGTGACGTCGAGGCACCTGCCGGAGCCGGAGTTGACGAGCGCGCCGTTGCTGGGGGTCCACTTCTGCGCGCCGGTGTTGTTGCAGTCGTACAGCTGCACCTTGGCGCCGTTCGCGGTCGACGCGGCGGTGACGTCGAGGCACTTGCCGAGTGCCCGGATCGAGTTGTCGGTGTTGCCGACGGTCCACGTCTGGGCCGCGCTGCCGTTGCAGTCGTAGAGCTGGACGGGCGTGCCGTTGGCCGAGCTGGCGCCGGCCACGTCGATGCACTTACCACCGAGGCCGGTGATCGGGCCGGCGGTCGCGGCGCTGGCCGACGGCAGGCCGTAGCCGACGGCGGCGACGCCAACCAGCAGGGTGCCCACGAGGTAGGCGGCTGTTCTCTTGTGAACCATGCGTGTTCCTCGGGGAAGGGGCGGCGTGCCGCCAGCCGGTCGGTGGCCTGGCGCGGCGGTTCGGCCCCGGCGGGCACCGCGAGCATCAGGAAACTGTATTAACAGATACCAGTACGTCGATTCCTCGTCAATCGACGACCGCGAGGCGTGACGGCGTCTGTTCATCCCGTCGTTGGCGGCACGTACCCGCCGGTGGCTATCGTCAGGCCGTAACTGATCAAGGGGCCGGTCCGTCGGAACCGAGCGAGACGGCCCGGGACGGCACCAAGACGCGAGGAGCGTTCCATGGCAGTCGACCTTCGCCGTACCCGGCCGCTGTGGGCCACGGCCGCCGCCGTGCTGTCCGCCGCGGCCCTGGCCGCCTGCGGCAGCGGCGGTGGCGCCGACCCGGCCGCCGCGCCCGCCCCGAGCAGCGCCGCCCCGAGCAGCGCGGCCACGCCGACCGACGTCGCGCCCCCGCCGATCAAGGGCAAGCTGCGTGGGTACGCCACAGTGCGACAGCTCAGCGACACCGCGGACCTGGTCGTACGCGGTGAGGTCGAGGCGGTCGGATTCCGGGTCGACGAGGTGCTGCGCGCGACGACCGGATCGACAGTGCGGGCCGGGGCGCGGATCACGCTCGCCCCGCTGCCCTCCGGTGTGCCGGACATGGTGCACATGTCGAAGCTCGAGGCCGGCCAGGTCGTGGTGCTCTACCTCGCCCAGGACCCGGCTGCCCCGACGTTCCGGACGCTCAGCGGCGACTTCGGCGTGTTCGACCTGACCGGGTCCGGCGCGGAGGCCGTCGCCACGACCCGCTCGCAGACCATGGCCGTCAGCGGCCTGAACGCCGAGGACCCGGCCGCGTCCGGCCACGGTTTCCGCACCACTCTCGGCCAGCTACGGGCCGTCGCCGCTCAGGCCAGGTAGGACGTGTGGGCACGCGGACGGCACCCGCCGAGTGCCGTCCGCGCGGTCACTGTTCCCGGTAGGTGGCCAGGTCGAAGTCGGCGTGCACGCCGTCGCCGCCCAGGTCCTGCACCCACAGGCCGAGAAACGCCCCGGTGAAGCCCCACGCCGCCGGCTCACCGTCGATGATCAGCGCGGCGTGCTCGTCGGACAGGATGGTCGCGTCCAGCTCGACCGGTAGCCGCTGCCAACCGGCGCCGAGGTCGTAGTCGAAGCGCACCGCCGGCCCGTCGAAGACGGCCCGCAGGCCGACCCGGGTGACGCCGTCGGCATCGACGGTCAGCTCGGGGTACGCGGTGCGCCGCCCGTTGTCGGAACTGAGCAGCTCCAGCACCGTCCGGCCGTCGTCGGCCCGGGTCAGGTAGAGGTGGTGCCAGTTGAGCGTGTTGTAGTAGGCGGTGATTCCGGTGAGCTGACGGTGGTCGGCCGGTTCGAACTCCACCACCGTCTCCAGCGAGCACTCCCTTGCCCCGACGCGTCGTCCGACCAGGCTGGGTGCCTGTCGACCGACCGGCGACTGCCCGCCGTGGACCCGCAGGTACGACGGGCGGGTGTGCAGGTCGACCCAGTCGGGGGTGGCCGGCCGACGCAGCGTCGACCAGCACCGGCCCAGCTCGGGGGCGTCGAAGTGGTCCGTCTCGGGCTCCGCCGGCCAGGGGTGCGCGGGCAGGTCGGGTGCGACGACGTCGTCCGCGGGCACCCCTCCGGCGATCCGCGGCCAGCCGCCCGACGGCCACTCGACCCGCTGGATCGCGGTCTCCCGACCCAGCACACAGTTGCCCAGCGGGGAGTACGGGCGGCCAACCAGGTGGGCCAGGTACCACTCGCCGTTCTGCGTGTGGACCAGGCTGCCGTGACCCGCCTTCTGCAACCGCAGGTCGGGCCGCCCGAAGGAGGTGAGCAGTGGCCCGTCCGGGTCCACCTCGTACGGTCCGAACAGCTCGCGGGACCGCGCCACGGTGACCTGGTGTTCCCAGCTGGTGCCGCCCTCGGCGGTGATCAGCCAGTACCAGCCGTCGTGGCGGTACAGGTGCGGACCCTCGGTGACCCCGACCGGGGAGCCGGTGAACAGGATGCGGGGGCTGCCGACCAGACGGCGTGCGGCCCGGTCGTACTGCTGGATCTCGATGCCACCAAAGCGGTCGCGGCCGGGTCGCCAGTCCGCGCTCATGCCCAGCAGCCAGGTGGTGCCGTCGTCGTCGTGGAACAGCGACGCGTCGAACCCGCGCCCGTGCAGTTTCACCGGATCGGACCAGGGGCCGGTGATGTCCTCGGCGGTGACCAGGAAGTTCTGCGGATCCCAGTAGCCGCTGGCGAAGCTTGCCACGTCGCTGTAGACGAGGTGGAACTGACCGTCGTGGTACGTCAGGTCTGGCGCCCACACCCCGTTGGAGTCGCCGCATCCGCGCAGATCGAGCAGGCGCCGATCGGTGATGATCCCACCCAGGCTGCGCCAGTTCACCAGATCACGCGAGTGGTGCACGAGGACGCCCGGATACCACTCGAAGGTCGAGGTGGCCAGGTAGTAGTCGTCGCCGACGCGCAGGATCGACGGGTCCGGGTGGAACCCGGCGAGGACGGGATTGCGGATCGACCGGGTAGCGGTCGCCACGTTAGCGATGTCGGTCGACACGAGCACTCCTCTGGACGGGCTGTCTGGAACTTCCGGAAAATCGTGGTCCCGGATCACTGGAAGCCCTGCTTACGCTAGCCGGTCTCTTCGCAATAGGACAGAGGTCTTGACCGCTGGGACAACAGCTCGTAGCGTGCCGGCCATCGATCGACATTACCGGCGAAGCATTGAAAGTTTCGGAGATCCATAGCTCCGCAGGGGGGACCGTGGGCACGGAGAACGGCCGAAACGTCACCATCGCCATGATCGCGCGGTTGGCCGGAGTCTCCGTGCCCACCGTCTCCCGGGTCATCAACGGCCGCTCCGACGTCGCCCCCGACACCCGCGAACGCGTCGAGGCGCTACTCAACCGGCACGGCTACCGCCGCCGCTCACCGGCCCGGCGCACCGACGCCGCCCTCATCGATTTGGTCTTCAACGACCTGGACAGCCCGTGGGCCGTGGAGATCATCCGTGGGGTGGAGGACGTCGGCCAGACCAGCGGCGTCGGCACCGTCGTGTCGGCCATCCACTGGCGCATCTCCTCGGCCAAGCAGTGGCTCGACAACATGCGCACGCGCTCCACCGAGGGAATCATCTTCGTGACCTCGATGGTGAACCCACCGTTGCAGGCCGAGCTGCGCCGGCTCCACCTGCCGGTCGTCATCATCGACCCGGCCGGGGTCGACCCGCAGGAGTCACCCACCATCGGCGCCACCAACTGGGCGGGCAGCCTCAGCGCCAACCAGTACCTGATCAGCCTCGGCCACCGTCGCATCGGCTTCATCGCCGGCCCGCCGCACCTGATGTGCAGCCGGGCAAGGATGGACGGCTACCGGGCCGCCCTCGGCGCCGCCGGGATCCCCGTCGACGATTCCCTGATCCGCCCCGGCAACTTCTACCACGAGGCCGGCTTCACCGCGGGTACGCAACTACTGGCCCTGCCCGACCCGCCCACCGCCATCTGCGCCTCCAGCGATCAGATGGCACTCGGCGTGTACGAGGCGGTCCGCAAACGGGGTCTGCGGGTGCCCGACGACGTCAGCGTGGTCGGCTTCGACGATCTGCCGGAGGTGCGCTGGTGCTCGCCACCGCTGACCACCGTCCGGCAACCCCTGGCCGAGATGGGCATGCTGGCCGCGCGGACCGTGCTGCGCCTTGCCGGCGGCGAGAGGACCGAGAGCCCCCGGGTCGAACTCGCCACCGAACTCATCGTCCGCGACAGCGCCGGCCCGCCCCGCTGAGCGGCGCGGTCGGCGCGAACGCGTTCGGTGCTGACGTCAGTCGTCGCGCAGAGCGTCGTCGACGCCCGTCTCCCGGCGGCCGAGGTGCGCCGGATCCCGACCGGAGAGCAGGTCCAGCGCGGCCTTCACGCAGGCGCCGTTCTCCCGGGACGAACTGAACCACCACGTCTGGGCGTACCGCTTCGCGCTGTCGTCGCCCACGCCGTTGGCGTCGATGCCGAGGCGCCGGCACAGCGCCACGGCGCGCGGAAGGTGGAAGGTCTGGGTCACCACTGTGGCTTGCCGCACCCCGAAGATCCGCTCAGCGCGCGCACACGAGTCGTACGTGTCGAAGCCGGCGTAGTCCGGCACCACCTTGTGCGCTGGTACGCCCCGCTGCACCAGCCAGTTCCGCATCGCGGCGGGCTCGTTGTAGTCGGCGTTCATGTTGTCGCCCGAAACGAGGATCGCCCGCACCTTGCCGGCGTCGAACAGCCGCCGCGCGATCTCCAACCGGGCGGTGAGGACGGGTGAGGGCGTGCCGTCCGCGTCCACCTTGGTGCCCAGGACCAGGGCGACCGGCGCGTCCGGCACCTCGGCCTCACCGTAGAGGTGGCCCTGCGCGGTGTCGCGGATCCACGACACGCTGGCCACAGTGCCCCCGGTCAGCGCCACCGCCCCCACCGCGAGCGCAAGGACTGTGCGACGGACCAACCGCCGGTGCTCCCCGTACCACCGCCTGGCCGCGCCGAATCGTCCCCGCATGCCGCAAGGCTATTCCGCCCGCGCTCCCGACTGTCGTCGGCGTCCCCGCGACCGTCCCGAGCAGCAGACGAAGGCCGTTGTCTATGGACAATCGCTCGCTGTTAGCGCTAACGTGACGGACAGTCGTCGATCCTCGACCGCCCTCAGGCCGCTGTGACGGAGCTGTCGCCATTGGCCCGAGGCGTGCTGGACGACGATCGTGGCGTGGGGCGGGTGGCACGTGGCCGGCGCGAGACGGCCCGAGACCACCACTGGGCGACCCGCGCGCCACGCGGCCGAGGCATGAACGGCCACCGAAATTCCAGGGCACGCAGCAGCCGGACGGTCGTGCGACGACAGCCGGTCCGCTCACCTGCCCAGCGAACCCGCTGGGCAGGAGCCCGCACCTGGGCCGCTCTGATGGCGACCGTCGCCCCCAGCCCTGGCCGCCGGGTCGCGTCCCGCTGTTCGGAGTCCGGGCCCGAGCAGCGGGACGCCACCCGCACGAGCAACCGACGGGTACGCGCCGTCGGTCACCGCGTCAGCTTCGGGTCCACCGCTGACTGTTCGTGCCATTGCAGCTCGACAGGACCGCAGGGGTGCCGTTGGTGGTTCCGGCGGCGTTGGGCGTCAGGCACAGGCCGGACTGCACGCCGGTGACCGTGCCATCGGTGTTGACGTTCCACTGCTGATTGGTGCCGCCGTTGCAGTCCCAGATGATCACCCGGGTGCCCGGCGAGGTCCCGGCGCCCTCGGCGTCCAGGCACTTCGTGCCGTACACCTGAAGTTGTTTCGCGGCGGTCGACGTCCACTGCTGGTTGGTGCCGCCGTTGCAGTCCCACAACGTCAGCTGCGTGCCGTTGGTCTGCGACCGCGACGGGACATCCAGGCAGCGGTTGGCACCGGTGTTGCGCAGCGGCGCCGACGTGCCACCGGGTGGCGGGGTGGTGGGGCTCGTGGTGTCGAAGCCGAGGAAGCGGACGGCCTGCGCGGCGTCGAACGGGATCGAGTGGCCGTACCCCTGGAAGCTGATCGCCTCGACGGGCGCCGTGCCGCCGGTGCCCCCGTACCGGGTACGGGTGGCGCTGGTCTGCGGGGAGTCGGTGAAGCTGGGCGTCTGCGACACGCCCTGCACGTTGGTCCACTGCTTGATCTGCTCGCCGAAGTTGACGTAGCTCAGGGTGGTGTCCGTGGTGCCGTGCCAGATCTGGAACCGGGGACGCTTGCCGGAGTAACCGGGGTAGGCGTTGCGCACCAGGTCACCCCACTGCTGCCCGGTCCTGACGATGCGTCCGCCGGAGCACTCGCTGTTCCACTCCGCGCCGTTGGTGGTGGCGAAGCACCCGAACGGGACCCCGGAGGAGCTGAACCCGGCGTGGAACAGGTCCGGGTAGAGGCCGACCATGACGTTGGTCATCATGGCGCCGGAGGAGAACCCACCCACACCGATCCGGCCGGCATCGATCGGGTAGCGGCTTCGGACGTGGTCGACCATGGACTTGAGGCCCACCGGGTCGCTGCCGCCGTCGCGCCGCAGGGCCTGCGGTGACGAGACGTCCCAACACTTGCTGCTCCGGGTCACCGACGGGTAGATCACGATGAAGCCGTAGCGGTCGGCGAGCGTGCTCAGGCCGAAGCCGCTGTGCACCGCCGGGCCGCTGCCGGTGCAGTAGTGCAGGGCGAGGAGCAGGGCCGGCTGGGCCGCGACCCGGTCCGGCACGTACAGGTGCATCTGAAGGTTCGTCGGGTTGGTGCCGAAGTTGGTCACCTGGGTGAGCGTCGCGGCCGACGCCGGGGTGGCGACCGTGACCACGGCCGTCACCGTCGCCAGGGCCGTCGCCAGCGCGGCGGCCAGCAGTGCGATCCTTGATCTCATCGGCGGTTCCTCTTGTCGTGAGTCGGGGACCCGGCGGCAGCACGGCGGTCCGGCGCAGGCGGTCGACGACGTCGCCTGGGCGGTCCCGAGGCGCGCGACGTCCGCCGCGCGTCACCGGCGGCTGCGGACAAATCCTGAATGCGACGTCCACCTGCCCAAGGACGTCCTGACCACTGAGGTCAGACCAGCGAGGGGGCCTCCCGGTGAGCCGCGGACACTGATCGCCTCGCATCGACTGTGAGCGATAACATGCCGTTCGTCAAGCTGTGACGTATGACGTCTATCGATCTCTCGTCGAGCGTTCGCGTCTTCCGCTCGGTGGAGAGTGGGTGCCACAATGAGGGCGGCGCTCAAGCGGTCACCGCTGGGCCCGGGGGAGGGCCTTCCGCAGGAAGCGGACGGTGGGCACGAACCCGGAGGCCGTCTCATGACCCATCTGCCAGACGCTACTGCCATCTCCGGCGTGGTCGATCTGCTCGGCGGCGTGCTGCAACTGGCCGCCGCGGTCGTCACTCTGCTGGCTGCCGTCAGTGTCCGTGGGCGTCGTTCAGGGCGCGGCGAGCGCGGCGAAGACGACGCCTGACGCACCTTGAGATTGTCGTACCGACAGTGCCATTGTGGTACGTCGATGAAGAGCCACGCGCGGGGCTGACGCCCGTCCACTGGGCAGCCGGGATCCAGATGTGATCTCCGGGGGACGGTGACACAAGCGATGGACCAACCAGAGTCTGCCGTCCACGAGATCGCCCGTCCCCGCGTCGCACCCTGACCGGTCGGGCGCCTCATCTGCGTGAAGGAACCCCGCCCATGCGTAAACCGAAGACCCGAGCAGCACTCCTGGCGGGCCTGCTGCTCGCAGCGAGTGCGCTCGCGGGCGTCAACCCGCCGACCGCCAGCGCGGCAGCCGACCCGGTCACCGTGACCGTCAACACCCGCGCGGGACTGGCGACCGTGCCGGACACCGCTCTCGGCGTCAACCACGCCATCTGGGATACGAACCTCGGCACCGCCGAGACGTCGGACCTGCTCAGAGATGCCGGCGTGCAGATGATGCGCTACCCCGGCGGCTCGTACGCCGACATCTACCACTGGAAGGACCACACCGCGCCCGGCGGTTACGTCGCGCCGGGGACCGACTTCGACACCTTCATGGCGGCCGTCCGGCGCGTCGGCGCGCAGCCGATGATCATCGCGAACTACGGCACCGGTACGCCCGCCGAGGCCGCCGACTGGGTGCGGTACGCCAACGTGACCAAGGGCTACGACGCGCGTTACTGGACCGTCGGCAACGAGAACTACGGCAACGGCCACTACGGGTCCGCGTGGGAGGCCGACGACCACCCCGACAAGAGCGCGACACAGTACGCGAGGCTGGTCGTCGAGTACGCCGACGCGATGAAGGCGGTCGACCCCAGCATCAAGGTCGGAGCGGTGCTGACCATGCCGGGCAACTGGCCGGACGGGATCACCGCCGGCAGCGATCCGGGCCCGTGGAACCAGACGGTGCTCTCCATCGCCGGCCCGAAGATCGACTTCGTGGATGTGCACTGGTACCCGGGCGGCACCGCGGCCGAGTCGCTGGCCCGCGTCAACCACCTTCCCGACGCCACCTACCTGCTGCGGCAGCAACTCGCCCGGTACGCCGGCCCGAACGCCGACCGCATCGGCATCAGCTTCACCGAGCTGAACGTCGACGCCGGCCGCAACACCCAACCGGCCGCGCTGTTCCTGGCCGACGTCTACAGCGGTCTGCTGGAGAACGGCGTCTTCACCGCCCACTGGTGGAACGTGCACAACGGCATGGGCACCGTGACGCAGGTGGCCGGTCAGACCGACTACGGCGACTTCGGGATGCTCTCCAGCGGGGCCTGCACCGAGGACGGCTCGGTCTGCCAACCGCCGCTGAACACACCGTTCGCGCCGTACCACGGGCTGAGCATGATGAAGCTCTTCGCGAAGACCGGCGACCAGTTCGTTCGCGCCGGCACCGACGAGCCTCTGGTCACCGCCCACGCCGTCCGCCGGAGCAACGGCGAGCTCGCCGTGCTGCTGGTGAACAAGGACCCGGACAACGACCACCCGGTCACCATCGACTACGCCGGGTTCACCCCGTCGACCGTCGCGCCGACGGTGTCCACTCTCACCAACGGCGCCACCGCCATCGTCACCAGCCAGTCCGGCTCGGCGACCAACCGGACGCTGCCCGCGTACTCGTTGACCACGCTCGTGCTGCGCCCGGCCGGCGCGACCGCCGGTCGGCCGGCGGCACCGGGCCAGCCGACCGCGAGCGGTGTCACCGACCGCGCCGCGACGATCACCTGGCCGGCGTCCACCCCGGGCGCCAGCCCGATCGCCAAGTACGAGGTGTACCGGCAGAACGGCGCGGTCAGCGAGCAGCTCGGCGAGACGGCGTCCACCTCGTTCCCTGTCGGCAACCTCGTGCCGGGCAGCAGGTACACCGTCAACGTGCTGGCCCGCGACACCGCCGGACGGGTCTCCTGGGCCTCACCGCCGCTCACCTTCGCCACCGGCAGCCCTTCCGCCAGTACGTGCACCGTCCGCTTCAGCGCCAACAATGACTGGGGCAACGGTTACATCGGCGGCGTAGAGATCATCAACAACGGGTCCCGCCCGATCGACGGCTGGACGCTCACCTGGACCTGGCCCACCGGTTGGCAGCAGGTGAGCAGTGGTTGGAGCGCCACCTGGGAGCAGGTCGGCACCGCGGTGCGGGTCACGCCCACCACCGACAACCGGCAGATCGCCGCCGGCGGCACCGTGAGCGCCGGCTTCGTCGGCGCGTACGGCGGGCCGAACGTGCTGCCCACGGCGTTCACCCTCAACGGCACCATCTGCGCCACCGGCTGACGCCGCGACGGTCGGCTGGCCCGTTCGTCGGGTCAGCCGGCCGTCCGGTCAACCGACCTGTCGAACGGTTACCGTGGCCGACCCGGTCTCGTCCGCCCACGGGTCCAGCACCAGGGCGTACGTGCCGCCGGTGGGCAGCGGGCCCATCTCGAAGCGCCCGGCACCACCGATGACGCAGCCACTGCCCACCGCTTCGCCGCCCGGGCCGGTGACGGTCAGAATCGCGCACCGGTCGGGAAGGCTGGCGGCGCTCACCTCGACGGTGAGGCGCTTGCCGCTGTCGACGGGAAACCGCAGACGGCTCACCGCACCGGGGCGGCTGACCGACACTGTGACCGCCCGTCCGTCCGCGACGGTGTCCCGCTGCTCGTCGGTGGCGTCGCGCAGCCGCACGTCCGCCGAGCCGGTGTCGGTGGAGGTCCCGTCGACCTCCAGCACGTACCGACCGGTGGCCGGCAGGACGAACCCGTCGACATGTCCCTGACCGCCGATCACGCAGCCGCTGGCCACCTGTTCACCGGCCGGGTCGCGCAGGCGCAGCAGGTTGCACCGGTCCGGCAGAGTGGCGTCGGTGACCTGGAGGAAGACCTTCTGACCGGCGCGGCCGTCGAAGGACAGGCGGCTGACCGCGCCCGGTTGGGCGAGCGTCGCCCGGACCGGGGGCCCGTCCAGCGTGAGCGTCTTCTCCTCGTCGGTCACCGCAACGACCCGTACCGTCGCTCGGCCGAGGTCGGCATCCCACGGGTCGAGCACCACCTGATGGTCGCCGGTGGCGGTCAACGTGGTCGTGTCGATGAAGCCGATGCCGGAGATGACGCAGCCGGTCGCCAGCTGACGGCCCTGCGGGTCGAGCAGCAGCAACACCCCGCAGCGATCCGGCACGGTGGCGGCGGGCACCTCCACGAAGATCTTCTGACCGGCCCGGCCCGGTACCTTCATCGCGGCCGTGGCGCCGGCCCGGGTCACCGCCAGGTCGACGTCACCGGCAGCGGGCGCGTCGCGCTGCGCGCGGGCGGCGTCCTCGGCGAACGCCACCTGCCCGGTGAGGCCGACGTCGAGCACACAGTCGGCGAGGATCTGCGGATCGGTGACACCGGCCCGCCGGCAGACGAGTTCGGCGGTGGCCCGGTTGGGCAGGTCCCCGACGGTGAGCAGTCGGTCCGGGAAACGCCGGTCGGTGAACGTGCCGGTGTTCTGCCCCGGCTCGTAGTCGAACAGCGACCGTTGCGCCTCGACCCGCCAACTGTCGGCGAAGCCGGGGTACAGCGCCTCGAACGTGGGTGGCTGCGCCACCCGCTTCCCGCCACGCACGCTCAGGTCGTCGCCGGGGACACCGTCGTGGTCGCCGAGCAGGCCCTCCAGCGTGCCGGTCCGGGCGGTGGGCGCGCTGACGCTCACACTCAACCCCCACACGCCGATCGGCTGCGCGGTCAGTCGGGCGCCGTCCGGCCACTCCACCGTCACCGTGCCCTCTCCCCAGGTGGTGACGGTGCCACCGCGCGGCAGCTTCACGCCGTCGGGCGCGGACACCGGCGCGGCGCCGTTCACGCGGACCGCCGGGCCGTCGGGTGTGACGTACACGCCGACCCGGTCGCCGGCCACCCGAACCGCGACGGCCGAGTTGACGGCCACCACCGAGCTGGCCGGGAACATCGTCTGTCGTACCTGGACCTCGAAGTCGTCTGTCGTCGAACGGGTCAGCACGAACTCCCCGGCGGCCTGGAAGTCGTACCGCAGACCGTCGTAGGTGAGCAGGTGCGGGTCGCCGTTGCTGTTCGCGCACCGGTAGCCCTTGCCGATCACCGAGATCGAACAGCCACCACCACCGGGTGGTCGGGGCTTGGGCTTGTCGCAGTCCTTGCCGTTCGACGGCAGCTTCTGACCGCTGTACGTCGTGCGCAGCGGCACCCCGACGGCCTTGCGGTACGCGTTCTCCGCCAACGTCGCGTGCACCTCGGCAGGGTCCACGCCGCTGGCGAACTGGCCCCCCTGCGTGCAGAACTGGCCCCGGTCGGTGTCGTTCACCTCATCGAGGGCGTGGTTCATCTCGTGGATGAGGGTGGCGCACTGGTCCTCGGTGAAGCCCGCGCCCTCCTCCGGCAGCGCCCGCCCGTCGTTCTCCGGCACCCAGTTGATCTGCACATCACTGCCCGGCACGTACGTCGTGGTGCTGCTCTCCGAGCCGAAGATGGGTCTGCGCACCTTGATCTGCTTGCCGGAGCGCTCCAACTCGTCGAGCACAGCGCCGTTTCCGGAGCCGCGGATCTGTCCGACGCAGCCCGCGTACTCCGCTTGCAGGTCGCTGTTGACGCTGACCACGGCGGACGCCGCCTGGGGGGCGACGAGCACCAGCACGCCTGCCAGAACCAGACCCGTCCGGATCACGCGCAACCCGGTCACCCGCCTCTCACCTCGAACGCGACAGCGCCCTGCTCGGCCGTCGCGGCGCAGGCATCCGCCGGCACACCGCGCAGCGGCGCCCGCAGGTAGCCCAGCACCAGCCGGTACGCCCCCGGTTGATCGACCGGCCACCAGGTGACGGTGGCCCCACCCCGCCCGTCCGGCGCACTGGTGGTCAGCGCCGCGCCGACCGGGCTCTGCGGGTCGCTGCCCAGCGTCAGCTCCACCGACCCACGCGGCGGCACCCGCACCAGGTTCTCGACCAGGTACGCGGTGAAGTCCCGGTAGTAGGCGGCACCGCCGACCGCGGGTGCCACCGCCGTGCCGTCGCGGGTCAACGACATGACCGTCACCGCCCCGTCCGGCACCCGACTGAGCTGGCACTCGGCGTCGCGATTGTTGACCAGCTTCAGCCGAAGACTGATCTGCTCACCCACCCGGTACGACGGTTGCCCGGCGCTGACGGTCAGGCCGACCGTCGCCGTGCCGCCGCTCGGGGCCGCCGACGGACGCGACCGTCTGCACCCGACCGTGGTGGCCATCAGCAGTAGGGCGAGACCACCGGCGAGCGCCGCCGTCCCTGCGCGGGGTGCACCCATGGGCCGTACGCCTCCTCCGGGTGCCGCCGGTCGGCACAGATCCCGGCCAGCCTGCGCCGACGGGTGCCGGGAGCGCTGTCGTGATCCGGCCCGGTGGATGTCCGCTAGCCGACCCGCGGGCGGGCACTGTCACATCCGGTGCCCGCCCTCCGGCTACCGTCAGCCGTCCACGCTGCGGAAGGTCCTGCTGGCGCAGGGGTAGCCCAAGTAGTCTTCCGGGCCGTTCGCCGTGCAGATATCCATCCGGACCACGTCGTTCGCGTAGACCTGAGCCGGATCCCAGATGACCGACGACCCGGATCCGCCGCCGTTGTACCGGGTGCCGATCAGGACGCCATTGACGTAGACGCGACCCAGGACTCCGTCACCATTCGCGCACGTGTCCGACACGACGAAGTAGTCGTCGTTCATGCCACCGCCGGGTGCGCCTTCGCCTTCCGCCGATGAGCGCCGCCTCACCCCCAGATCTTGGACAGTTTCCGTTCCGCCATAACGGAAACTGTCCAAGATCTACACGGGTTCCGGTACGAACGCGGCCGCCACGTTTCGGGGTCCTCCCGCCAACAGCGTCGTTGTCACTGAGGTCGCCCAGCGGTCGTAGCCGATCCCCGAACGCGCCGAAGCGCCCGCCCCCAGTCGAGGGGACGGGCGCTTCGCTGTGCGGGGTCCGTCAGCCCACCACCGACCGCAGTGGCACCTTGGCGGCATTCAGCGCGCGTACCAGATCACGCGCGAACGGGTGCTCGTCCACCTGGAGTCCCTGCGGGTTCGGGATCACGACGTACGCCGAGCCGTCCTTCTCGGACGCCTGCGCGTCGGCGGTGAAGCGTTCGACGATCGCCCGGGTGCGGGCCAGGTCGCCGGCCGCCACCTGGATGGTGATCGGCCGCCAGCCGCCGCCCAGGTCCGGTGGTACCGGCGCGGCGGCGGCGCTGGCGCGCGCCGCGTCGACGCCGGCCGGACGCCGGGCGTCGGGCGCGGTGGTCGCCGGGTAGAGCAGCGCGTTGGCGACCAGGTGCAGACCATTCTCGTTGTACGCGCGGAAGAGCGGATTGAACGCGAACAGCACCGCCCGACCGGCGCCGGTCGGCTCGTCGACGACGGCTGCGGTGCCCTTCAGCGTCTCCGCCCCGACGGTGAAACCGTTGGCCCAGAAGGTCTCACCAGTCGGGTAGGTGAGCACGTTCGTCCCGGTGGTGCTCGGGGTGAGGATCGGGTCGCTGTTGTTGAACTCGAAGTCCTCCGCCGGGCGACCCAGCGCCACCGGGCTGTCCTCGTCGACGTCGACGCGCAGGTGCGAGCCGATCACCAGGTAGTCCGCCGGCTTGGTCTTCTCCGTGGTCGAGGTCAGCCCGGCGGCCCGGGCCACCCGGGTGCCCTCGTTGCGCAGCCCGAGGTACGTGTGGCCCTGGCCGATCCAGTCGCGCAGGTTGGCCTGCCCGGTGGCGGTCAGACCGCCGGTGGCGCTGCTGCCGTCCGGCACCAGCAGCACGGTACGCCCGGTGAACGCCTCGGTGTTGTCGTTGATGTCGGCAGTGGTGACCGGTGTGAGGTCGAGGCCCCACCGCTTGCCGAGCACGTAGCGGGCCTCGCCGTGCGAGCCGGAGGTGGTGGAGATGCCGGTGCCCTGGAACAGCCCTACGTCGGGCAGGTCGAGGCGGGTGCCGGAGGGCCGACCGCCCGGGGTGAGGCTGACCCCGAGGGATTCGGCCAGCCCGTCCACAGTCCGGCTCACAGTGGCGGCCGGGATGGCGACAGTGCTGGTCGTGAGGTCACGGACCAGGGGTACGCCACGGCCGAGCAGGCTGAAGGTGAACTCCGCGGCGGCGGCCGAGTCGAGGGGGTACGTGTACGAGCCCCAGGGCCACGCCGCACCGGTGCGACCGCCGGAGACCTTGCGCACCAGTTCGGCCCTCGGCCGGACGGTGTCTCCGGTGTAGATGGTGTTGATGCCCATCAGCAGCGGGTTGCTCCAGGACGACACGTCGTAGAAGTACGGGAACGGGACGTACGGGTCCTCGCCCATGATGGCCTGGATCCAGTGCTTCTGCGGCTGGTCCATCGGGATCCAGTACGCGCCCTTGGGCACTGTCACGTTGGTGGCGCTGCGCCCACCGAAGACCCGCGCGGTGGGCACCCGGGTCGCCTTCTGCACCTCGTACACCTCGACGTCCATCCGGCGCAGCCGCTCGACGAGTTGGCGGACGTCGGCGAGCTGCCGGTCGGGCAGCAGGAAGTACGAGCGGATGGTGAGGTCCGGCACCGGGAACTGGACCTCGTTGGTGGGCTGCACCACCTCGTTCGGTTCGAGGGTGCCCGCCCTGCCCTGGGCGAGCGCGTCGGTCCAGATGTCGAAGTAGCCGTCCAGCACCTCGCGCTTGTTCGCGGCGGCCCAGCCGAGCGTCGACCACTGGGTGTGGAACTGCTGCTGGACCCGGTCGGCCACTGCCGACGCGCTGCCCTTCTCGTACGTCATGCCGGCCGCGCCGAAGCCGGTGGTCGGCACCGTGTCGCCGTAGCCCATGAAGAACATGTCGTACGTGTCGTAGTTGAAGTAGCACTCGGTGAAGGCGGTGTCGTCGCAGGCGCCGTTGAAGCCGAAGCCGGCCTTGTTGGCCTCGCCGATGCGGTTGATCCAGTCCACCGCCTCACCGGCGATCTCGTGGTGGATCGGGTCGGCGTTGGGTGGGAAGAAGTACTGCCGGCCGCCCATCTCGTGCGCGTCGATGAACACCTGCGGCGGGTAGCGGCGCAGCAGTTCGAGCTTGCCGTCGGTCTCCTGCTGGGTGCGGGCGAACCAGTCCCGGTTCAGGTCGAAGCCGAACTCGTTCTGCCGGCGGGTCGCGTCGCGGCCGTCGGGGTTCTGGGTGGGAACGATGATGGTGACCAGGTTGTCGTTGCGCTGGGCGACCGCGCAGGACAGGCCCGCCGCCAACTCGTACAGCGTCTTGAGCGCCGCGTCGGCGCCGCTCTTCTCGCCGCCGTGCACGTTCGCGGTGACCCAGACGATGGCCGGGCTGTCCTTCGCCGTCCGGGCGGCCGTTCGCGCGCTGGTCCGGCGTGGGTCGCGCAGGTCGCGGACGTCGTCGGCGATCTCGCGGAGCGCGGCGGGCCGCACGTGGCGTTCGTTGGACACCACCGCGTACGGCAACGGCTGGCCGAGCACGCTGGTGGTCATCACGCCGGTGACGACCCGGTTGGAGGCGCGATCGACGGCCCCGAGGTAGGTCCGGACCTCGTCGTTGGTGACGACCCGCTCCTGCCCGGCGCCGAGCGGGAAGCCGAGCACGTTCTCCGGAGTGGGCACCGTGCCCAACCGGGCGGTCGGGTCGTCGCTGCACCGGGAGGGTGGGGCGGCGCTCGCGGCCGATGTGCCGCCGAGCAGGGGGACCATGCCGAGCAGGAGGGCGATCGTGGCGGCACTCGCCAGCCGCCTGGCGGGGACCATCCGGAACGGACGTGTCGATGGGGCCATGAGTCGTGTTTCCCTTCTCGGGAACAACCTCGCAGTGGCCGGAGCCTATGAACAGCCGATACGACGGTCAAGGGTTGATCGATATTGCCGACTACTCGGCGTGCCGGTTCCGACGCGGACTGGCAGGATGGTGGCGTGGGCTTGTCGTCGTCTGGGAGGAGGAGACGTGCCGGAGATGATCACGCTCTCGGTCCATCCGGATCTTCCGTCCGCCGATGCTCGGCGTTCGCTGGCGTCCTGGCTGCGCGCTGAGGATCGGCTGCGGGAGGGGGTGACCACGACGTCCACCGACGGGACGTCGGCGGACACCACTGACGTCCTGCTGGTGGCGGCCAGCGACGCGGGCACCGCCATGGTGCTGGTGCAGGCGATCGCCGGTTGGCTGACCCACCGCCGCGACGATGTGACGGTGCGACTCACCCGGCCCGACGGATGGTCGGCCGAGGTGGACGTGCACCGGGCTCGGGACATGGACCAGGTGACAGCGCTCATCGAGGCCGCTGTGCGCGCGGTGACACCCGCACAGCGGTGAACGGCCCGCCGCCAGCCGAGGAGTCGGCCGGCGGCGGGCCGGGTGGCGCAGGTACGGCTACCAGGTGGTCAGGCCGAGGCCGATCGTCTTGGTCAGGGTGGCGTTGTCGTCGTCGCCGTCGAGCGACCAGATCATGGCGCCGGCCAGGCCGGCCCGTCGGATGTAGAGCATCTTCTGCATCACGACCGCCGGGTCGTCGTACGTCCACAACGTCGTACCGTCGAACAACCAGGCGTGCCCGGCGCGCAGGTCGCGGTGCACTGTGTAGCCGTTACCGGCCAGGGTCTTCAGCAACTTGTAGTCCTCGTACCCGGCCTCGAACGTCGCCGGAGCGGGCCCGGTGGCCGGCTGGAACAGGCCGTTGCCGCCGCCGGTGATGCCGGTCCAGCCGCGACCGTAGTAGGGGATGCCGAGCACGAGCTTGTCCCGCGGCGCGCCACGGGCGATCCACCCGTCGATGGCCACCTCGACGGAGAAGTCCGGGTTGTCCGGGGCACCCGCCGGGACGCGTAGCGCCGACTGCTGGTTGGCCCGCGCATCCCAGCCGCCGTGGAAGTCGTACCCCTGCACGGTGGCGAAGTCCAGGTACTTGAAGATCTTGCGGCCCTCGTAGCCGGCGTCCATGGTGGCCGGGCTGGCCGGCAGGAACGCGGTCAGCGGGTGGTGCGCGCGGGTCGTGCGCCCGTACGCGTCGAGCTGCCGGCGGAACTCGGCGAGGAGTTTGGTGAAGTTCTCCCGGTCCTCCGGGCGGATGACGTTGCCGGGCTCACCCTCCCAGTTGGGCCACTCCCAGTCGAGGTCGATGCCGTCGAAGACGCCGGCCCCGGCACCCGGGCCACCGGCGGCGCCGTCACCGCCGGGCAGGTTTCCCTTGAGGTAGAGGTCGATGCAGGACGTGACGAAGGCCTTGCGGGAGGCGTCCGTGCGGGCCGCGTTCGAGAAGTACGTCGACCAGCTCCAGCCGCCCAGCGAGATCAGCACCTTCAGTTTGGGGTGCTTGGCCTTGAGCTTGGCGAGCTGGCCGAAGTTGCCGTTGAGCGCCTGGCCCGGTGCGTCGGCGACGCCGTCGACGCTCTCCTCGGCCGGGACGGGACGCTGGTAGTCGGCCCAGGCGTCGCCCTCGCCCGGCCCACCGTCCACGTAGCAGCGGCCGTCCTCGCTGACGTTGCCGAAGGCGTAGTTGAGGTGGGTGAGGCGGCTCGCCGCCCCGGAGGTTTCGAGCTTCTTGACCGGGAAGGCCCGGCCGTAGATGCCCCACTGGGTGAAGTAGCCGACCCGGTGGTAACCGGTGCGGTGCTGCTGGTTGTCGCCCGCGCTGGCGGCGCTGGGCGGGGCGGCGGTGAACAGCAGGGCCGCCAGGGTGACCACGGCGGTGAGACGGCGGTGGCGGAATGGTCGCATCGGCACACTCCCACGAGGCATCAAGCAGAATTAGTAAAGAGACTTATCTGATTGATGAAGTTAAGCCGATCACAGTCCGGGGTCAAGAGCGTCCAGCCACATGGGGGATTGTTGCGGCGTTACCCGGTGGTAACGATGTTGTGCCATGGACTCCGCCCTGACTCTGATCGGCCTGCCCATCGCCCTCGGCATCATCATGCTCGGTCTGGGTCTCGGACTGACCATGGCGGACTTCCGCCGGGTGGCCCAGCATCCACGCGCCGCCGTCATCGCCCTGGTGTGCCAGGTGCTGGTGCTGCCAGCGCTCTGCTTCTGCCTCGTCCTCGCGTTCGACCTGGCACCCGAGCTGGCCGTCGGCATGATGCTGCTGGCCGCGTCCCCGGGCGGCACCACGGCCAACCTCTACAGCCATCTGTTCGGCGGGCACGTGGCCCTGAACATCACCCTGACCGCCATCAACTCGGTGCTCGCCGTGTTCACCCTGCCGATCCTGGTCAACCTGTCGGCGGCGTACTTCCTGCCCGACGGCAGGAGCATCGGCCTACAGTTCGACAAGGTGCTCCAGGTCTTCGCCATCGTGCTCGTTCCGGTCGCGATCGGCATGCTCATCCGGGCGCGGATGCCGCACCTGGCCGAGCGGCTGAACCGCCCGGTCCGGATCCTCTCCGTCGTCGTACTCGTCGCGGTGATCGCCGGCGCGGTGCTCGGCGAGCGGGAGAACATCGCCGACTACTTCGTCTCGGTCGGCCTGGCCGTGCTCGCCTTCAACCTGCTCAGCCTCGCCATCGGGTACGGGGTGCCGCGCCTCGCCGGTGTCGACCGGAGCGCCGCGACGGCGGCTGGCTTCGAGATCGGCATCCACAACAGCACCCTGGCCATCACGATCGCGCTCAGCCCGGCGCTGCTCAACAGCACCCAGATGGCGATCCCGGGCGCCGTCTACGGCATCGTCATGTTCTTCACCGCGGCGGCCTTCGGCTACCTGGTGACCCGCGTCGGCGCCCGGTCCACCACCGCCCTGACGCCCTGACGGCCGGTGCCCTGTCGCCCCGAGGGCAACCGTCGAGGCGACAGGGCGGACCGCAACGGTCAGCCGACCTGGTTGTTGTCCTTCTGCGCGCCCCAACCGTGCCAGCGGTCGATCTCGATCAGGGCACTGACCCGGGCACGTTCCCGGCGCGGGTACGCGTTGCCCGTGTAGTGCTTCGACAGCCGGTCGATGTCCGCCAGACCCTCGTCGGGGCGCAGCTCGGTGACGTGCCCGATGATGCTGACGTGGGTGTACCAGCCGGCCTCGTCGAGCACTGTGAGAGACACCCGGGGGTCGTTGCGGACGTGCTCCAGCCGGCGGCGGCTCTCGTCCATGTTCACCAGGATCCGGCCGTCCTCCCACAGGTACCAGGTGGCGGCGGACACCGGCTGGCCACCATTGCGAAGGGTGGTCATGACGGCGGGGTTCGGCTTCTGGAGCATGGCGACCGCGGCCTCGGGAAGCGGTGGCTTGGACATGAAGTCTCCTCGTCGCGACAACGTTTACCCCTGCACGTTACGCACCCGCCCGCCCCGATCATGGTGCTACAGGTACATCGCGCGCTCAGCCGAGCCAGCGGCCGTCACGCATGAGGACGCGTCCCTTCAGCTCGTTCGCCTCCCGCCAGGCCTGGATGCGCTGCGGTCGGATCAGAAAGTACTGGTAGGGCTCGTCTAGACCGCTCGGGTCGAAGCCCGTCTTCGTCGCGAACGCATCACCCGTCTCCGGGCCGAGGTCGGCGATGTCCACCGCCTCGGCGATGCCGTCGACGATGACGACGTCGCGCGTCGGCCCGAGGCTGAGTCGTACCCGGCCGTCGGCCACCAGGTTGCGGCCGGTGATCGAGGCGCGCGGCGTTGAGACGAGGAACGCGGTCCCGTCCCAGAGGAACGAGAGAGGGATGAGGTGTACGCCCCCGGGGGAGCCCGCCGTCGCGACCCAGAGGTCGATGTCGCTCTCCAGTCTGGCGCGAGTGTCCCGAAGCCTCTGCTCAAGCCCACGCGGCGGAACGTCCGTCATGCTTCCTCCAGTCACTTCGCGGTCGCCAGCGATGAGGCTTCCCAGGCGAACCCGTCCGGGTCGGTGAAGTGCCCGCCGTCGCCGCCGATCGTGAGTCGATGCGACCCGGTCCCGCCGGGGGCGACGCCGAGGTCCTTGGCGAGGGCACGACGTCGGTACAGCGCCAGCTTCACGGGGCTGGACCCGGCAACGAACTCGACGTACATGCGGCCGAAGCTCTTCGCCACGGCAAGGCCGTGCTCGACGTAGAAGCGCTTGCTCGCAGCCACGTCCGCGACTCCGAGCAGGAGCACCATCTCGTCGATCTGCCGGGTAGCCGGGCCGCTGTCCTTCTTCGCCGAGGTCGCGATCTTCCAGATCGTCCCGTCCGGGGCTTGCACGACACCGCCGTAGCCCCAGAGCGACTTCGCGGCAGGCTTCAGCGACGTGGCACCGGCGTCCAGGGCGGTGCCGATGAGGCCGTTGACGGTGGCCGGCTGGGACACCGTGAGCGCCAGCGTGAACCCACGGAAGCCGCTTGTCGGTGCGTCCGAGGCCCGCAGGCGTATCTGCGTGTCCAGACCGAATGCGGCGGTGTAGAAGCGCTGGGTGGCCGCAGGGTCGGCCACGTCGAGGGTGACGGAAGCGATGGATGTCATGGCGATCACGCTATTTGCGGCCGGGCGACCGGCGCTTCTTGAATCCTGACCGGTCTCGTCAGCGTCCCGAACGGCGCAGATCGAGGACCGGACGGCTCAGCGAAGCTCTTGGATGCGGACCAGGTTGCCGGCGGGATCGCGGAAGGCGCAGTCGCGGATGCCGTACGGCTGCTCGGTCGGCTCCTGGACGACCTCGGCGTCGCCGGCCTGCACCTTCTCAAAGGTGGTGTCGAGGTCCCGCGTGGCCAGCAGGATCCAGCCGTAGGTGCCCTTGGCCATCATCTCGGTGATGGTGCGGCGCTCGTCCTCGGTGGCCCCGGGGTCCGCAGCCGGCGGCGCCAGGAGGATGGACGTGCCGGGCTGGTCGGCGGGGCCAACCGTGATCCAACGCATCGTGCCCTGGCCGACGTCGCTACGGACCTCGAAGCCGAGGGCGTCGCGGTAGAAGGCCAGGGAGGCGTCCGGGTCGGTGTGCGGCAGGGAGCACGTGTGAATCGTGATGTCCATGTCGATCATGTTAGGGGGAACGCCGTACCCGCGTGTGAGTCCCCGTTTGTCCCCGGCGAAGATGGGGTCATGAGCGAATCCACCCTGCCCAGGCGTGTCGTCGTCACCGGTGCCACCGGCAAGCTCGGCCGTGCCGTGGTCGCCCACCTGCGCGCTGTGGGCGTCGACGTGCTGGCGGTGGACCGCGCCGGTGGCCGCGACCCACGCGACGTGGACGGCGAGTTCCTGCTGGTCGACCTGACCGACTACGGGCAGGTGGTGGAGGCGTTCACCGGGGGCGCCGACGAGCACGCGGGCGGCGTCGACGCGGTCGTGCACCTGGCGGCGGTTCCGGCCCCCGGGCTGATGTCGAACGCCGTCACCTTCGCGAACAACTCCGCCGCCACGTACAACGTGTTCGCCGCGGCCCGGGCGGCCGGAATCAAGCGGGTCGTGTGGGCGTCGAGCGAGACGGTGCTCGGGCTGCCGTTCGACAACCCGCCGCCGTACGCGCCGGTGGACGAGGAGTACACGCCGCGGCCCGAGTCGACGTACTCGTTGAACAAGGCCCTGGAGGAGGAGATGGCCCGGCACTTCTGCCGGTGGGACCCGGAGCTGGTCATGGTGGGGTTGCGCTTCTCCAACGTCATGGACGTCGAGGACTACGCGCCGTTCCCCTCGTTCGACGCCGACCCGCAGCTGCGCCGGTGGAACCTGTGGGGCTACATCGACGCCCGCGACGGGGCCCAGGCGGTCGAGCGTGCCCTCGCGCACGACCAGCCCGGTGCCGACGTCTTCGTCATCGCCAACGCCGACACCGTCATGAGCAGGTCCAGCGCCAGCCTGATGGCCGAGGTCTACCCGGGCGTCGAGATCCGTAAGGAGCTGGGTGAGCACGAGACGCTGCTCAGCATCGACAAGGCCCGTCGGGTGCTGGGGTACGAGCCGCAGCACTCCTGGCGGGACCACGTCGACGTGCTGTAGGTCAGCGCGCCGCCTGGTAGGCGCGGCCGACGGCGGTCGCGGTGCTGCCGGTACGGAACAGGCCGGTCTGATCCTTGTCCGTGGCGGGCAGGCCGAACCACGCGTACCGCTGTAGCCAGGACAGGCCACCCAGCATCCGGGTCGCCGCGGTGAGGAACGCGGCCTGCTGTGCCTGGGTGGGGAACCGAACGCCGTTGGAGAAGTCGATCAACGCGAACTCGGTGAGCCAGATCGGCAGCTCGTACCGGTCGTGCACGGCCTGGAGGTACGACCTGAGCTGGTTGACCGCGTTGGCGGTGGTGAAGTCGCCGCCGTACCAGTGCAGGGCGATGAAGTCGACGCGGTAGCCGCGCTGCTTCGCCCCGGCCATGAACCGGTCGAGCCATTCGCCCTGCCGGTCGCCGCCCCAGGCCACCGCCGGGCTACCCAGCGGAAGACCGGTGGCCTGCAACTGCGGCCACAGCTCCAACGCCTGCTCGACGGTCATCTCCGCCTGACCCTTCAGGTCCGGCTCGTTGAACCCGAGCAGGTAGCGGCCGTTCTTCTTGGCCTGTTGCAGGTTGGTGGCGGTGACGCTCTTCGCCCCCCAGATCATCGGGACGAACTCGGCGCCCTTCGGGCTGGTGACGCCCGGGTGGGCCACGTCCCAGGTGTAGTACCAACTCGCCCCGGAGCTGGCCAGCGCCTGGCTGACGCCGTCGAAGGTCCACACCCCGACGCCCTTGCGCTTCGAGGTCGCCACCGGGGCCGCCGGGGCGACCGGACGTCCCGTTGTCGGCTTCGCCGTCGGCGTCGGGGTCGCTACCGCCGGGCTCGTCGTGGCGGCGGGCGTGGTCGCGCTGGGTGCGCCGGGCTGCGGGCTCGTGGGCGGCGGCGCGTCGAGCGCCTGCGTCGCCGCCGGGGCGGGCGTCGGCCCGGTGGGCTGCACCACGACGATCACACCGGTCACCAGTACGGCGACCACGGCGGCCACGAGGAGCGGCCACAGCAGCCGCTGCGCACCGATCGGAAGGCGGGCGAGCAAACCGCGCCGGGGTTCCGCGTGGACGCCTCGGTTTCTGCTCGCGGCGTCCACTTCACCCTGGCCGGTTGCGCGCATCGTCTCGACTCCCTCGTGTGTGGTCGCAGCACTGTTCCATGCTGCGGTGGCGGGAGAACCCGCCAACGCCTCACCTCAGGAGACTCGCTGGCCGTACCCGGATAACAGTTTCGTCGGCCCGGAGCAGTGACCTACGAGGCTGGTCCACGCCTGGGCGCCCGGATCTGCGTGGCCCGGGCGGGCTGAATCACTCGTCACCGACGCAGGGTGGTGGACGGCGTCTCACCGAAGCGGCTCCGATACTCGGTCGCGAACCGACCGAGGTGCACGAAGCCGTGTTGCAGGGCAACAGCCGTCACGGACGCCCCCGGCGCGGCCGAGCGCAGCGTGCGGTGCGCCGCGTCGAGCCGGCAGGCCCGCAGGTACGCGGTCGGGGTGGTCTGCAACTCACGGCGGAAACAGTCCTGCAGTGTCCGAACGCTCACCCGTAGCGCCTCGGCGACGTCACCGACGGTCAGTGCCTCCCCGTGGTGTTCGGAGATCAGGATGCAGGCCCTGCGGACGAGACGCCCGGGGTGGGCGTGCTGGCCCGGCTCGGCCAGCAGGTGCGAGTGGCTGTGCCGATGGGCCAGCAACAACTTGCCGATGAGCCCCTGTTCGAAACGGGCGGCCACCTGCGGGTGGTCGAACAGGGACGCGTCGGCCGGCTGGGACAGCTCGTCGGCGAGGAACGCCACCCCGCGCGCCCACGCCCGCGCCGTCGGCGTGGTCATGAGCATGCCGACGTCGAGGCGGACCGGGTCGTCCACCGGGTGGCCCAGCAGGCGGGCGAGTTCCCGGTCGACGGTGCGTCGGTCCGCGTAGAAGATCCGGTGGGGCGATCCCTCGGACCACCGCATGTCCGAAGAGTCGTACGGGGACAGCACCGAGGCGACGTCCGGGGTCGAGGTCACTGTCTGACCGGCGTGCCGGACCATCGTGCTGCCGGCGCTGGGGATCTGGACGAGGTAGAAGGTCTCCAGCGCGGGCGGTTGGATGCGCACCGCCTGCCCGTAGTCCAGGTCGATGACGCCCACCCCACCCGCGCGGCGAGCCGCCATCCGCAGTTGCACGCTGTGCACACCCGCCTGCGGGGTGAGGCGGTGTGGACAGAAGACCCGACCCACCTCGGCGCGAGCCCGGTCGACGTCGTCCGTCCGGACCGTCACCGCATCCATCCGACACCTCCCGGGCGTCCCGTCGCGCTGACCGTAAGGCGCGACCGGCCCGGACCAGACCCGAAAGCCGTCGACCCGACAGGAAATGGGTCCGGCTGCGTAGCGCGGACAGCGCCCGCGTCGAGCGGATAGCGACCTTCCCGGCCTGCTCGCTAGCGTGCGAGCACCGCGGGCGGTCAGCGCCGGCACGGTTCGTACGTCCTTCGGAGGAGATCATGAGGATTGCCGTCGTCGGTGCCGGGTTCGCCGGTGTGAGCGCAGCGAAGGTGCTGCGCCAGAGCGGATTCGACGTCACAGTGTTCGAGCGCGCGCCCGACGTCGGTGGGGTGTGGAGTCGTACCCGCCGATATCCCGGCCTGCACACCCAGAACGACAAGGGCACCTACCACCTCTCCGACCTGCCGATGCCCGCCGACTACCCGCAGTGGCCGTCCGGAGAGCAGGTCCAGCGGTACCTGGAGAGCTACGTGGAGAAGTTCGGGCTGGCCAGCGCGCTGCGTCTGTCCACGGAGGTCGTCTCGGCCGAGCTGGTCAACGACGAGACCGGGTGGCTGGTCACCTCGCGGCCGGCGGGCGCCCAGGACCCGCTGACTGTGGAACGGTACGACCACCTGATCGTCGCCAACGGCATCTTCTCCGACCCGCTTGTCCCGTCCTTCGCCGGGCACGCGAGCTTCGCCGCCGCCGGAGGGCGCGTACTGGCGACGGGGGAGTTCCACGACATCGAGGCGGCCCGAGGTAAGAACGTCCTCGTGGTCGGATACGGCAAGTCGTCCTGCGACGTGGCGGTCCCGGTGAGCGAGGTCGCCGCCCAGACCCACGTGGTGGCTCGCCAGCTGCTCTGGAAGATGCCCCGCAAGCTCGGTGGAGCGCTCAACTACAAGTACCTGCTGCTCACTCGGATGGGTGAGGCGCTCTTCCGGTACCTGCACCTGAGGGGCTTCGAGCGGTTCCTGCACGGCCCGGGGAACGGTCTGCGCCGGCGCATGGTCGACAGCGTCGGCTCGGTCGCCACCCGGCAGTTGAACCTGCGCGAGCTGGGTCTCGTGCCCAACGGCAGCTTCGAGGACATCGCCCGCAGCACCGTCAGCCTCGCCACCGAGGGCTTCTTCGAGCGGGCCACCGACGGCCGCATCGCCGTCCACCGGGAACAGGTGATCACCGAGCTGCTGGTCGACGGTGGCCGGCCCGCCGCCCGGCTGGCCGACGGCACGGTGCTCCCCGCCGACCTGGTGATCTGCGGTACCGGCTTCCGCCAGCACGTGCCGTTCTTCGACGACGCGTTGCACGCCCGGCTCCAGGACGACGCCGGTAACTTCATGCTCTACCGGCAGATCCTGCCGATCGGCGTGCCGCGGCTGACGTTCGCCGGCTACAACTCGTCGTTCTTCAGCCCGCTCAGCGCGGAGATGGCGGCGGTCTGGACGGCCGCGTACCTGCGGGGTGGGATCACGCTGCCGACCGAGGTCCGGATGCGCGACGAGGTGCGCGCTCGACTGTTCTGGATGACGAAGCGCACCAACGGACGGCACGCTCGCGGCACGAACATCATCCCGTTCTCGATGCACAACGTCGACGAGGTGCTGGACGAGTTGGGGCTCAACGTCGGCCCGCTGACCCGGGCCCGGCAGTGGCTGTTCCCCGTCGACCCGGGCTCGTACCGCAGGGTGACGGCACAGATGATCCGGCGTACCGCCGACCCGGTATCCGCCATCAGCGACGGCAACCCGATAAAGATGGATAAAATACGCAGATAGGATCAAGTGGGGGCCGGTCGGCGAGGGAGGCTCGGGGACGATGGCAGCGGAACAGGGTCACCACAGTGGTGTGCCCGTGCCGGCGGCCCTGGCCGGCTGAGCTGTCTCGCCGTCCGTGCTGACGCGCACCGAGTTCTTTCGTGGGCTCGGGGACAGCAGGAGCCCCCGCTCGGCGACCGTCCTGGAACTGCTCTTCGACATCGTCTACGTCTTCGCGCTGGCCCGCCTCGCCGGGCGGGTCGCGGACGACCTGACCATCGTCCGGCACACGCTGCTGTCCGAGGCGGGCCAGACCGTCCTGTTCTTCACTGCGATGTGGATGATCTGGTCGCTCAACGCCCTCCTGGCGAGCACCTACGACCCCCGGCGCCCCGATCTGCAGGCCGTCCTGCTGGCGACGATGTTCGGCACGCTGGTGCTGGCGGTCACCCTGCCGCAGGCCTTCGGCCAACGCGGCGTCGTCTTCGCCTGCACCTACGTCGTCATCCAGGTCGGCCGACCGCTCTTCACGTCGCTCGCCCTGCGGGGTCACGCGGGCCAGGCGTTCGCGCTCCGGGTGCTGACCTGGCACCTGGCGTCCAGCGTGCTCTGGATCAGTGGCGGCATCAGCGGTGGCCTCGGTCGGGGCGTCTTCTGGACCCTCGCTCTCGCCATCGAGCTGATCGGCGCCGCCGCCACCTACCCCCTGCCCCGGATGGGAAGGAGACACCTCACCAGCTCGGGGGTCACCGTCTCGCAGGAGCATCTCGCCGAGCGGTACAACCAGTTCTTCATGATCGCTCTTGCCGAGGTGGTGCTCGAAGCCGGCGCGGCGGTCAGCTTCCCGGGCTTCACCACCGAGGGAACCATCGTCCTCGTCGCCGCGTTCGTGGCGGTCGTCTCGTTCTGGCGGATCTACTTCTACCACGTCAGATCCGGCCATGCCTCGACCCCGAGCGGGGAGGGGATCGAGCTGTCGCGGTGGGCGAGCTACAGCCTGCTGTTGATCGTCGGT
This sequence comes from Micromonospora saelicesensis, assembly GCF_900091575.1. Classification (GTDB taxonomy): domain Bacteria; phylum Actinomycetota; class Actinomycetes; order Mycobacteriales; family Micromonosporaceae; genus Micromonospora; species Micromonospora saelicesensis. The sequence goes on along the minus strand of NZ_FMCR01000002.1, from coordinate 820,042 downwards.
GGCATCATCTGCACCGCCGTCGGCTTCGGGCAGGTCATCGAGGACCCGCACCCGCCGATCGACTGGGCTCTGGTGACCATCATCTTCGGCGGCCCGGTGCTGTTCCTGATCGGGCGGAGCACCCTGGAGCGGGCGGACCGATCCGCGCCGCGGTGTCGGGCGCTGTACTTCGGCGTGGTGGCCCTGGTCGTGGCGGCCCCGCCGATGGTGCTGCTCCCGCCGGTCGCCGTGGCGGCCGTCGCGGCGGTGATCCTCGCCGGCATCACCGTGTACGACCAGCGTGCCCACAAGCGTGGATCGGAGACCAACCCGACGCTGTGACGATCCGTTGCGAGCCGGCGACCCCTGCGCGTATGGTCGTCGGGCACGCCGTCGAGCTGGAAGGAGGTCAGAACAATGTCCGATGTTCTGCGCCCCCTCCGCGCTCCGGCGTCCGCGCGGATCTGATCCGGGGCGCGCGCTTCCCGGAGGTCCAACACATGACTGATCTGGTCATCCGTCCGCTCGTCGCGGGCGAGGAAAACCTGTTCGACTCCATGCCTGATCCGCTGCCCCAACTGCGCCAGGTCGCGTACGCCGACGGGATCGCCGGCGGCGGCTACCGGCCCGAGAACACCTGGGTCGCACTGCGCGCCGGCCGGTTGGTGGGCCGGGCCGCCTGGCTCCTTCCGCCGGGCGCCGTCGGTGCCCCCTGGCTGGACCGGTTCGATCTGGACGCCGAGCCGGAGGTGGGCGCCGAGCTGCTACGCGCCGCCCACGAGGCACTCGGCGGTCCCGGTCTGTACTACGCCGCACTGCCGGCGCACTGGCGGCGTCGGCCCGAGGTGCTGGCCGTGGTGCGGGCGCCCATGGAGGCCGCCCGGCTCGCCGGGCTGGTCGAGCGGGGGGAGCGGCTCCGCTGTTCCTGGACGGGCACCCCCCTGCCGGCATCCTCCGGGCGGTACGACTTCCGCGCGCCCGTCGACGTGGCGGAGGTCAAGGCCCTGGTCGCCAGGGTCGTCGAGCCGGACGTGCTGACCGGCGTCGAGATCGCGCGGGTCGTCGGGGGCGTCGACCTCGCCACCGACCCGCTGGCCTGGTTGGGCGACAACACCGAGGAGTGGCGCATCGCCCTGGCGGCCGGCAACCCGGTCGGGCTGGTCGGCACGGCCGGAGACGCCTGCTACCCCCTGCTCGCCTATCTCGGGCTCCTCGACGAGGCGGCCCGGCCCGAGCTGTTGGCCGAGGCGGTGCGGGTGCTGGCCGACGGCGGTGCCCGCGAGGTCATCGCCGATGTGGAATCGCACCGGGTGACGGTGCTGGCGGAGTTGGAGCGGACCGGCTTCCGGCAGTTGCGCTCCCGGGTCGTCTTCGCGCCGCCGAACAGCCAGGAATAGCTGACCGGGTGCGCCCGGTCACCCGGGCGCACCCCCTCAGCCAGCGTCCAGCGTGGCCCCTGTCAGCATCTGACCATGCCGGAGATCATCGCGCTTCTCGTCGGCGGGTTGGCGCTCGTCGGGGCGGCGGTCGCCGGGCTCTACCTCTGGCCGGTGGGCCGCCGTGGGCTACGGGTCGCGCCGGCCCGACCACTCGACTTCGACACGGCCACCCGTGCCGCCGCGGCCGTCATCGCCGCCGACACGGCCGACCCGGAGGTCCGACCGGAGTCACGCAGTCGCCTGCTGAGCCACGGTTGCCGTACCGGCCGGGCCGTGCTGCTGTTGCACGGGTACACCCTCGCGCCCGAGCAGTACGCGGGGTTGGCCGAGGAGTTCTTCGACCGCGGGTACAACGTCTGGGTTCCCCGGGCGCCCCAGCACGGGACCGTCGACCGGCGGGCCCATCACCGGGTCGAGGCCGGTGAGCTGACGACGTACGCCGCGCAGGGATGGGCCGTCGCGGCGGCCCTGGGAGACGAGGTCGGCGTCGTGGGGATCTCCGGGGGCGCCGTGCTGGCCGCCTGGCTGGCCCAGGTGCCGGGCAACGTCGTACGGCATCTGCTGTTGCTGTCGCCGTTCTTCGGTCCGAATCCGCGACAGGCGCCGGCCTACGCGGTGAAACCGCTCATCGTGCTGTACGGGCGTCGCGTTCTCCGCGACCGCGTCACGTCGCGCGGATATTCGCTCGCCGCCGTCACCCAGTACCTGACGATCGCCCGTACCCTGCCGAATCCGCCCCGGCGGACCGGTCTGCGGACCGCGGCGGTCGCGATCAGCCCGCTCGACGGTGTGGTGGACCTCAGGGCAGCGGTCGACGTGCCGCGCCGGATCGCCGACGCGAACGCGATAACGCTGCGGGTGTGCACCCTGCCGGAGAGGTTGGGCGTCGAACACAACACCCTCAACCTCGGGGCCCACGGCGACGAGTGGCGCCGGCGGTACGTCGCGCTCTACGAGGGCGAGCCAGTGCCGACGACCGACGCGCCAACCCATCGATAGCCCCGCCACCCCCACCCTGCCCCACCCCGCCCCCGCCGATCTTGCACTTTTGGTTGTCGACATGAGTGGGATGCCCCTTATGTCGGGACAGCAAGTGCAAGATCGCGGGGCAGGAACAGGGTGGGCGCGATGTTGCCTGGCGCGGTTCTACCTGCCGTTGAAGATCGGAGGGGCGTAGCCGGCCGGCTTGTCGCCGATGCCGAGGCCGGGGCTCACCACCCAGGACTGGTACTGCGGGGTGAACATGGAGTAGAGCAGCGGGACCTTCGGGGCGCTCGCCTCGTCGAGCCGGCGGCGGGCGTCGGCCGGGATCTCGAAGTCGAGCGCACCGAAGTTGCTGGCGAGCTGTTCGGGACTGCTCGCTCCGATCACCACCGAACCGACGGCGGGCTGGGTGGCCACCCAGTTGATCGCCACCTGCGCCATGCTGCGCCCCAACTCGACGGCCACGCTTTCCAGCGCCTCGATCACCTGCCAGTCACTGGGGCTGATCTCCCGACCAGCGGCGTCGGGGTTCGTCAACCGGCCGGTTCCGGTCATGCCCTCGCCGGTGCGCCGGTACTTGCCGCTGAGCAGACCACCGCCGATCGGGCTCCACGCGGTGACCCCCATGCCCAGGGTCTGGGCCATCGTCACGTGCTCCGCCTCGATGTCACGCGTGACCAGGGAGTACGGCAGCTGCACGTTGATCATCGGGGCGAGTCCGTGTGCCTCGGCGTAGCTCTGCGCCCGAGCCGCGTACCAGGCCGGGACATCGGAGAGCCCGGCATAGCGGATCTTGCCGGAGCGCACCAGGTCGTCGAAGGTGTGCACGACCTCCTCGACCGGGGTGATCCGGTCCCAGGTGTGCAGCAGGTACAGGTCGATGTAGTCGGTGCCGAGCCGGCGCAGCGACGCCTCCACGGCCCGCATGATGTGCTTGCGACCGTTGCCGCTGGCGTTCGGGTCGGACGGGTCGACGGTGTTGGTGGCCTTGCTGGTGAGCACGAGCCGCTCGCGTACGCCGGCCCGGTCGATCAGACGGCCGAGGATCTTCTCGCTCTCGCCGGCGGTGTAGAAGTCCGCCGTGTCGATGAAGTTCCCGCCCGACTCCAGGTACTGCCGGAAGATCGGCTCGGCCTCCTCCTCAGTCTTGCCGTACGCGGCGTGGAACCCGTCGACGCCGAAGTTCATCGTGCCCAGCGCCAGCCGGCTCACCCGCAGACCGGACCGCCCGAGCAGGTAGTAGTGGTTCATCGTGGTGCCCTCCCGATCGTGGTGTCGGCCCGCTGCGGACCGCGCGTTCCCGACCTTTGCTCGGCAAAAATGGACCTGCAAGTCCAAAAATCGAGATAGGGTTGGACCCGCAGGTCCAGACCAGGAGGTCTCATGACACGGGCTCTGACCCGCAAGGGCGAGGCGACCCGGGCGCGGATCGTCGCCGGCGCCGCCGCCGAGATCCGCGAGCGCGGCGTCGACGAGGTACGCCTCGAGGATGTGATGGCCCACACCGGCACCAGCAAGGGCCAGCTCTTTCACTACTTCCCTGACGGGAAGGAGGGGTTGCTGCTCGCGGTGGCCCAGCACGAGGCGGACGAGGTGCTCATCGACCAGGAGCCGATGCTGAGCAACCTGACGTCCTGGCCGGCCTGGCTCGCCTGGCGCGACCGGCTGATCGAGCGGTATCTCGCGCAGGGGGTGAAGTGCCCCCTCAACGGTCTGCTCGGTCAGACCGGCCGGCGGGCGCCCGGCGCGCAGGCCATCGTGACCGGGCTCATGTGGCGCTGGCAGAAGGCGATCACCGAGGGCATCCGGCACATGCAGTCGACCGGCGACATCGCCCCGGACCTCGACGCCGACCGGGCCGCCGCGGCACTGCTCGCCGGCATCCAGGGCGGAGTGCTGCTGCTGCTCTCCACCGGAAAGATCGACCACCTCGAAGCTGTCCTCGACCTCACCATCGACTCGCTGCGGGCTGGCGCCCGGACGGGCGGGAGCTGAGCCGAGGCCGGCGACGGCCGCGTTATCCTTGCGCCCGAGTTGTCGGAGATCGGAGCAGACGTGGCAGGTGACGACGACATCTCCGGGTGAGCACCCGGACCGGCCGCCGACGGGCGCGTGACAGCGCCTTTGTCGCCGCGGCCTCCGTCGTCATGTCCTGCTTCCGCCGGGGTGCCGGTGCGCGCCCCGGATCGTCGTTCTCCGAGGTTCCCCATGTCTGTTCGACCTGCTCTCATCGCCCATGACCTCGTGCGGGTCCGCGGCGACCGCCGGGTGCTCGACGGCGTCTCCCTGACCGCCGCGCCCGGCCACCGGATCGGCCTGATCGGTGAGAACGGCACCGGCAAGACGACAGTGCTGCGGGTCCTGGCCGGCGTCGACGTACCCGACTCCGGCACCGTCACGCGCCCACCGGACGTCGGCTTCCTCCACCAGGAACTGCCCTTCCGGGCATCCACCACCATCGCCGCCGTCCTCGACGACGCGTTGCGCGAGGCTCGTGCCGATCTCGCCGAGCTGGACCGGATCGGCGTCGCGCTCGCCGACTCGCCGGAGGGCACCGAGCAGCACGACCGGCTGCTGGCCGCGTACGCCGAGGTGCTGGAGCGGGCGCAGGACCGCGACGCCTGGGACGCCGACCGGCGTGCCCGGACGGTCCTCGACGGCCTCGGTCTCGGCGGGCTGCCCCACGACCGCATGGTGGGCGTGCTCTCCGGTGGGCAACGTGGCCGCCTCGCCCTCGCGGCGATGCTGATCCGCCGGCCGAGCGCGCTGCTGCTCGACGAGCCGACCAACCATCTCGACGACGCGGCGGCGGCGTTCTGCGAGGGCCAGCTTCGTGCCATGCCGGGGGTGGTCGTGGTGGCCAGTCACGACCGTGCCTTCCTGGACGCGGTCTGCACCGATCTCATCGACCTGGACCCGGCGGTCGACGGGCCGGTCCGCTTCGGCGGCGGCTACACCGCGTACCTGACGGCGAAGCGGGCCGAGGCGCAACGGTGGCGGCGGCGCTACGACGACGAGCAGGCACTCCTCGCCGACCTGCGCGCGGCCGCCGCCGTGACCGGGCATCAGGTCGCCCACGGCCGGGGCCCGCGCGACAGCGAGAAGATGGGGTACGGGCACACCGCCGGCCGCGTCCAGAACCAGATCTCCCGTCGCGTCCGCGACGCCGCCCGTCGACTGGAGACGATCGAGCGCGACCCCATTCCGGTGCCGTCGGAGCCGTTGCGCTTCCACGCGCCGGCGCTCGCCGTCGGCGACAGCGACGGGCTCATCGTCACGGCGGAGCGGCTGGAGGTTCCCGGCCGACTGCGGGTGGAGCACCTGGAGATCAAGTCCCGCGACCGGCTGTTGGTGACCGGCCCCAACGGCGCGGGCAAGTCGACACTGCTCGCCGTGCTCGCCGGCCATCTGGCCGGTGCCGGAGCGCTCTGGCGACGACCGGAGCTGCGGGTCGGCCTGCTCGCCCAGGACAGCGTCTTCGCGGATGCGCGGCGGACGGCTCGGCAGGTCTTCGACGTGGCCGTCGGCGTGGAGCGGGCCGCTGTCGTACCGCTGTCGTCCCTCGGGCTGCTCGCTCCGGCGGACCTGGACCGCCCGGTGGCCGACCTGTCGGTGGGGCAGCGCCGTCGGCTCGCCCTGGCGGTGCTCGTTGCCGATCCGCCGGAGCTGCTCCTGCTCGACGAGCCCACCAACCACCTCTCGCCGACGCTCTGCGACGAACTGGAGGACGCCCTGGGCGCCGGCCCGGGTGCCATCGTCGTGGCCAGCCACGACCGCAGACTCCGCTCCCGCTGGCCAGGTCGGGAGCTCTCGCTCCCGGGAGGTGGAGGATGCCGTGCTCGGATCTGGGGTGAGTGACGACGACGGGCTGGGCCGGGGGGTGGTCGCGCAGATCACGGCACCGACACCGGGAGTTCACCCGCCTCGGGGTGGTCTGCGGGGGGAGCCCGCTATCGTTCAGCTTCCACGGCGTGCCGGACCCGGTCGAGACCGACGTGTTGATCCCCATCAGCGGCGACCGGCGGACGGCGTTCTACGGCGACCTGTCGGACTGAGCGCGCGCGGCTACGCGGGGTCGAGGTGGTCGAGTCGTTCAAGGTCGGCGGTGCCGGACCGGACCACGGCCGCCGCCAGCGCCACGGTCGCCGGCTGGACTCCGTTCTGCTGCTCCGCGGTGGCGATCCGGACCGACTGCGCGAGATGCGCCCGCAGGTGCCCGGCGAGCAGGCGGTGAAACGGCTGCCCGTTGGCCGCCCGCAGCGTTGTCATCTCCTGCGCGGTGGCCATGCCCGGCATGTCGTGCCCCTCGTGCGGGTTCGTCGTCGGGGCGGCGGCGTCGGCCAGTAGCCGGCGGGCGCGGTCCAGATCGGCACGCCGGGTGGTAGCGACCTGGGTGGCCGTCTGCCGCCAGGCCGGGTCGGTGGTCCGCGCCGGCACCAGATCGAGTACGGGCAGCAGGCGTTCGGTCATCGCCACAGTCAGTTGCAGCCAGGCGATGTCGGTGGGGTTGAACGCCGTACCCGTGGGTGTCGGCGCGACCGTCGCCGGTGGCGCGGTCACGGGTGGTGTGGCGGTGCTGGCCGCGTCCCGTGGCCCGGTGCCGCAGCCGGCGACGAGCAGCACCGCGATGAGGACTGTGGACGCGGTGGGCTGGCGCATCCGATCTCCCTTCCCAACCAGGGCGGCGGGCCCGGGTGACCGGACCCGCCGCAGTGGTGTGGACCTGTCGCTCAGATCGGTCGGCCGTCGTGACCGCACTTGATGACGGGACGGATGCAGTCCTGGACCCGGCGGGCCAGCTCCGCCACCGGCCAGGCGTTGAAGAAGTCGCCGTGCATCGTGTAGCCCGGCCCGGAGGCCAGCCGGAACCGCGACGGGTCGCCGGTGACCGGGTACCGCAGCACCTGGCGCAACTTCGGCACGTGCACGGGGTGAGTGCTCGGGCAGGCCTGGTTCACCGGGTACGCCAGGTGGCTCTTGTGGTCCGGCGAGTCGAGGTCACGGCCGTTCCAGCACTGCGGGAAGTCCAGGTACGACTCCAGCATCGTGCCCGACGGGCAGTTGACGAAGTCCTTCGACGGCGGCACGTGCCCAGCGTGCAGGCAGGACCAGCGGGCGATGCTGTCATTCGGCCCGGTGGCCTTCGCGTTGCCGGCGACGAGCCGCAGCCCCTGCGGGAACGGCTGGGTGTTCGCGACGACGTCGGCGCGTACGCCCTCGCCCAGGTAGTAGAACGTGGCGATCGCCGGCTCCACGGCGACGTTGTCCCGATACAGGGTCGGCACCCAGTACGACGAGACGTCCACCCGCGGGTTGCAGGTGGTGGGCGAGTTGACCAGGTCGGGGAGCGTGGTCTTGGCGTTCGTCACAGTGCTGCCGAAGAAGCTGTGCATGTGCGATGCCCCGGGCAGCCCGGGGAAGACGATCGGGTCGTCCGGCAGTCGGTGGCTGTAGGTGCAGTCGGCGGGGAACTCGGCGACCCGGATGGCGTTGGCGCCGAAGTCGGCGCCGGCTCGGCCGGGGGCGGCGTCGGCCCGGTTGGTGGTGGACACCAGGTACGTGCCGAGTAGCACCAGCAGTGCGCCGATCGCCGTGGCGAGGCGCAGTCGGCGGGGGATGCCGGAGAGGGGTGCGGCCCTGTCCATCGTGACTCCTGTCGGGGGACGGGTCAGGGACAGCTCCGGCGCCGCCGCCGAAGGCATCGGAGTTGTGCCTGGCCAGACTGGGTGGTGGCCGGTTGGGCCGGTGCGAGAGAGCGCTCTCACTGCTCCCAGCCTCACGCTGAAGTCGACAATTGTCAATACGTGCCGCAGTTGGTGGAAAAGACGCCGAAGGGCCGGGCCCCGTGGTGGGGTCCGGCCCTTCGGTCATGTGGTGCGGGTCAGCTGGTGGCGTAGCCGCGGGTGGCGATCCAGTCGGCGAGGTGCTCGACGGTGACCTCGTAGGAGGCGGTGTTCGCATCGGCGGAGTCGGCGATCTTCACCACGTTCCCGCCGTCGCGGTAACCCACGACACTGATGTAGTGCCCGCCCTCGAAGGAGTGCACGCCGCCGTCGGTGTCGACGCTGGTGCCGGCGATGTTCGCGACCACGGCCCGGCCGTCGTCGACGGTGCGCACGATGTCGGCGCGCAGCCGGTCGGTCTGCTTACCGTCAGCGTTGGGGCTGGAGATCTCCACGCTGTGGTAGGCGTCGTTCTTACCGGTCTCCTTGTTCAGCACGGGGGTGATGTCGTTGATGGAGTTGGTGCCGGCCTCGGTGGTGCCCATCTCCTTGGCCATGGCGTCCACGCTGATCTCCTTGCCCTGCACGGACAGGGCGTTACGCGTGGCGGCCGGGCCGCAGTAGTAGAAGTTCGGCTGAGCCTCGTAGCGCACACCGAGCTGACGCTCACCGGCGGGCTTACGGTCGCTCTGCGTCTGGGTGGCCGGCTTGGCATCCGACGCGGCGTACGCGGCGGTCACCGGCCCGGCGATGGCCCCACCGGTGAACGCGAGGCCAGCAGCGGTCAGGGCGGTCTTACGGATCAGATCGGTACGCATGATGGCGTGCTCCTCTGCATCGGGGGAACCCGCACGGCACTCAACGGGGGGATCAGTGCGACCGTGCGGGGAAAGTTCGAGGGGTTCTGCCCGGTGACCCGCGAAGGGGGTCGGCGTCGGGACAGGGTGTAACCGTTCGCGGTGGCAGGTCATTCCGCCCACCCGCAGGGGTCGGCCGGTTGTGGTGCTCGGCCGTGCGGGGGATGTAACCGGGGCGGCCTGGCGGGTGTTCCCGGCGGCTGCCGGCGCACCATGACCCGGACTGTTGCGGTGGTCTGCCAGGTATAACGACCCGGCCCGGCCGCCGATTCCGCCGCCGGGGTGGCCCCGACCACCCGACACCCGGCACCAAACCCGACAAACCCCCTACCCCGCCGGCCTGGCGAACCCGACACGGCGGTCACGACGGCGTGATCCACTCGGGTTCCTGGAAGTCGCGGTGTCGTGGCGCCGGGGATGCCCCGACTTCATGAAAGCCGAGTCGATCATGTCGGTCTGCGCCGATCGCGCGCCCCGGACCGGTCCGACCCCGAGGTCAGCGCGCCGTGTGGCCCGGCCTGGCCCGGGTCAGCGCGCCGTTACGGAACCTCGCGTCCCGCAAGATCGTGCTCGATCCAGGAAACAGGCCCCTCACCATGCGACGAGGCCACTACATCCAGGATCGAGCACGATCATGCGGACTCGGGCAGGGCAGCGCAGTGGTCCCGACATGCGGGTGGGGCAGCCCGAACGTGTCGGACTGCCCCACCCGGGAGCGCAGGGACGAATCAGAACCCGAGGACGCTCCGCCCGCCGACAACCGGCAGTCGCAGTTCGCTGTCGTTCGGTGCGACCCGCAGTTCGGTGCCGCCCAACGGCAGCAGGGTGTACTCCTGGTCGCTGGAGAAGACGACAACGCCGATCCGGTGTCCCGCCGGGAAGATGTAGTCCTTCGGCTCCATGGTCCACCTGTAGTCGTACAGCTTGCCCTGCTTGACCGGCTCGGTGCGCGCGGCGCTCTTGCGGTTCTGCGGGTCCATCCACCCTCGCGTCACCACTGTCGGGGCGGCGGTCGATCCGGCCGGGCCGTAGTCGACAAGGTACGCGGTGAGGTTCGCGTCCGGCTTGTTGTCGATGGCCATCCGCAGTCGCATCTCCGGACGTCCGGAGATGCGCACACTCTGCGTCAGCTCGGGGGAGCGGTAGGCGAGTCGGTTGGCGCTCGCGGTGTCCGGATTGGACACCAGGGTGTCCGGGTGGATGGTCCGGCCCTCGTCGACGAAGCTCTGCTCGACCTTGGCCTTGGGCGGCTTGCCGGTGGTGAGCGCGCCGGGTGCGGTGGTGTCGGTGGCCGCGAAGCGCAGGCCGACCTCCCGCGCCGCCGGGTCGGGCCAGTTGGCGTACGTGGTGTAGGCGCGGTCCTCGCGCTGGAGCACCGCCGTCGGCTCGTCCATGATGCCGTTGCGCACGTTCCACAGCCAGAAGTCGAACCAGCGGTTCTCGGTCTGCTTGTACGTCCACGTCTGGCCGCTGGGCAGGGTCACCGACGCGCTGCTGCCGGGACCACCGTGGCCGCCCTGGTGCAACCAGATCTTGCGGGGGACGTCGCGCTTGGCGAGCTGGTCCCACCAGCCGGCGAAGTGCTCGGTCTTCACGTTCCAGTCGTTGAGGCCGTGCACGACGAAGACGCTGGCCTCGACGTCCCGGGCATCGAGGTAGTCGCGGTCGCGCCAGAACTTCGAGTAGTCGCCGGTGACCCGGTCCTGCTTCGCGGTGATATCCGCCAGCTCGTCGGCGCAGGGCCCCTCGGCGCGGGCCTGCCCGGCGGTGTACTGGGCCAGGATGTCGAGGTCCTCGCCCTGGAACGTCCCGGGCGCGACCACCAGACCGTTGGCCCGGTAGTAGTCGTACCAGCTGCTGATCGCGGAGACCGGCACGATGGTCTTGAGCCCCTTGACGCCCGTGGTGGCCACCTGGTTGGGCAGCGTCCCGTTGTAGGAGACACCGGTCATGCCGACCGCGCCGGTGGTCCAGCCGGCGGTGACCGGGGCGCCGTTCGCGTCGTACCCCTTCGCCCGGCCGTTGAGCCAGTCGATGACCGCCTTGGTGCCGAGCGTCTCGGCCTGGTCCCCACTGGTCGGGCAGCCCTCCGAGTCGCCGGTGCCGACGCTCTGGCCGAGCACCACCGCGTACCCGCGGGGCACGTAGTAGTCGTCCAGCGAGCCGGGCAGGTTGGCCTTCGCCTGGGCCCGTTGCGCGCCGGCGTCGAGTGCGCGGCGCCCGTTGCGGTCGGTCAGGCCGTTCTGCGGCAGGTCGTCGACCAGCACGCTCGGGTACGGCACGTCACCCCAGGTGCCCTTGCGGTACGGGCTGTGCTCGAAGATGACCGGCACCTTGAAGCCCTGCGTGGCGGTCTCCCGGGGGCGGGAGATGTCGATCGCCACCCGGTCGGGCCGACCGTCGTGGTCGGTGTCCACCGGGGTCTGGACGAACACCCGCTCCTCGATCGCGTCGGCGAGCGAGAACACCGGTTGGGTCATGCCGTCGCTGACCACGATGCCGGTGGGCGTGGTGGGCGTGGGCGCAGCGGCAGCCGCGGGTGGGGCTGCACTGAGGACCAGGGCGCCGGACACGCCGACGCTCAGGAGTGCCAGATGACGGGGTCGACGCATGCGCGTCTCCCTTCGGTTGGGCTGGTTGCCGGGGTCGGCAGGGGCCAATCTCGAAGATCCATTCGTCGCCATGCTAGGTCCGGGTCGGCGTCCCGTCGATCCCTTCGGCCAGGGACGCATGCGCCGTCCACACCGTCGCTGCCGGACTGCCGGGCGGCAATCGAAACGACATCGAACTGAGCGCGGCGGCGAAACAACGCCGAAATCCTCAGCGCGCGGGCCGGAAAACCCCTCGTCACGGGGTGCCCGGAAGATCGTTTCCCTGCATATGATCTTGCCGAAGTCGCCCGAAGAGGCGGGTTCGTCCACATTAGACGAGGAGCGACATGCTCAGGAAAACGCGATGGTTGTTGGCCGTCGCCGTCACGGCCACGACGCTGACCGCCCTACCGGGCGGCACCGCCACGGCCGGACCCAGCGACATCGGTCAGACCGGCGCACCCGCAGCCACTGCTGACGGGAAGACGCACACCGTCACCCTGCTGACCGGGGACGTGGTGACCGTACGAGACAGCGGATCGGGCTGCCCACAGGCCACAATTCGGCCGGCGGACGAGAACGCGGTGATCCACCAGAGCTGCGGCCCCGACGGTCACCTGCACGTCGTCCCCGCCCGCGTCGCGTCCCAGCTCGGCTCGGTTCTCGACCCCGACCTGTTCGACGTCACCACGCTGATCGCCGACGGCTACGACGACGACAATTCCGCCGAGCTGCCGCTCATCGTGCAGCCCGCCACCGCGTCCGCCCGGGTGGCCGCGCTCGGTGACGTACTGCCGTTGCCCAGCATCGGTGCGGTCGCCGGCCGCGTACCCAAGAAGAGCCCGGCCACGGCGAAGCTCGCGACCAACTCGCTGCTCGCCGGCGCGAAGAAGGTCTGGCTCGACCGCAAGGTCCGGGCCACCGCCCTGACCGGCGGTGGGCGCCCGGCCGGCCTGGACCGCAACCTGGGCCAGATCGCCGCGCCGGACGCCTGGAAGGCCGGCTACACCGGCAAGGGCGTCCGGGTAGCGGTGCTCGACACCGGTGCCGACTTCACCCACCCGGACCTGGTCGGCCGGGTCGCCGACCGGGCCGACTTCACCGTCGAGGGCGGTGACGCCGTCGACCACAACGGCCACGGTACGCACGTCGCCTCGACCATCGCCGGCACCGGCGCGGCCGCCCAGGGTCAGCGTCGCGGCGTGGCGCCGGACGCCAAGCTGGTGATCGGCAAGGTTCTCGACGACCACGGCTACGGCGACGACTCCGGCATCATCGCCGCCATGGAGTGGGCCGCCACCCGGGCCGACGTCATCAACATGAGCCTCGGCGGCAGCGACCCGGACGACGGCAGCGACCCGCTGTCACTCGCCGTCGACGCTCTGAGCAGGTCCACCGGCGCGCTCTTCGTCATCGCCGCCGGTAACAGCGGCGGCGCCATCTCCTCGCCGGGCTCGGCCGCCAGCGCGCTGACCGTCGGCGCGGTCGACCGCAACGACAAGCTCGCCGACTTCTCCAGCCGTGGGCCGCTGGTCACCAGCAACGTGGCCAAGCCGGAACTGGTCGCGCCCGGTGTCGACATCGTCGCCGCCCGGGCCGCCGGCACCAACCTCCAGGACCCGATCGACAGGTACTACGAGGCGATCAGCGGCACCTCGATGGCGAGCCCGCACGTGGCGGGCGCCGCCGCGCTGCTCGCCCAGCGCCACCCGGACTGGAGCGGTGAGCGACTCAAGGCCGCCCTCGTCGGCGCCGCCGACCCACTCAGCGGCATCGACCCGTACGCCGTCGGCGCCGGCCGGCTCAACGCGGCCCGGGCCCTCGGTGGCCCCACCAGCAACCAGCCGGTGGTCAACCTCGGCACCTTCGCCTACCCGCAGTCCGGGACCAGTGAGACGAAGCTGAGCTGGACCGGTGAGTCGACGGCCGTTCTCGACCTCGACGTGTCGATCGTCAACCACGACGGCCAACCGGTGCCGCGCGGCTCGGCGTCGCTGTCGACGAGCCGGCTGACGCTCAAGCACGGCACCACCGCCTCGGCGACAGTGCGGGTCAACCGTGCGGCGCTGGCCGCCCGACCGGGCTTCTACCTGGCCACCGTCACCGCCCGTTCCGGCCGCAAGCTGGTCGCGACGACCCCGGTGAGCTTCCACGTCGAACAGCCCAGCTACGACCTGACGATCCAGACGAAGCCGCTGCCGGGCCTGAAGGACGGCGCGGAGAGCTGGATCAACCTGCTGGTCACCAACCTCACCGACCCGGTCGTCTACTACGACGGCGCGGGCGGTACGCCCGGAGACACCTTCACGCTGCGGGTGCCGGCCGGCCGGTACGCGATCCTCGGCTCCTCCGTCGCCTACTACGTAGACAGTGACGTGCTGGAGACGACGCTCGCCGCCGAGGTCGACCTGGACGTGCGCGGCGCCCGGAGCGTGACGCTCGACCCGGCGCGGGCCAGGCCGGTGACGGCGACGGTCGACGGGGTGCCCACCACGCCCACCCGGACCGACCTCACCAACGTCCAGACCGCGCCGAACGGGCTGTCCTGGTGGCACCAGATCAGCGGGTACGGGGCGAAGACGACGGTTCGCACCACCGCGCTGCCCCAGCCCACCGTCGGCTCACGGCGCACCTGGGCGGCGGTCAACCTGGACTCGCCAGCCGGCACGGCCAAGCCGTACCGCTACAACCTGGTGCACGAGTACGCGGGCGGCGCACCGGCCGACCCCGCCTTCCGGGTGAACAAGGCTGAGCAGGCGAAGCTCGCCCGGATCGAGGAGCGCTTTCACCAGGTGGACTCGGAGGGGATGGTCACTCAACTGATCCGCAGCGGCTTCACCCCGGACGGGGTGCCGGTGACGCAGACCCACGAGGGGAACCTGCCGCCGTACCGCACCGACTACCTCTCGGCCGGCTACCGCTGGGCCGACGAGGGTGTCTACGGTGGCCTGTCGGCTCAGGAGGCGCCCCGCACCTACCAGCCGGGCAGTCGGCAGACCAAGGTCTGGGCGCGCCAGCCGCTGCACTCCGGCTGGTACGACGACCCGGCCGGCGTGGACCACAGCTGTGCCACCGCGCCGTCGCGGACCCGGGGCAACCTGCACATCGACCTGGTGTCGCTGACCGACCAGCACCAGCGGGCCGACTGCCTCCAGGGCTCCTCGATCGGCGTGAACCGCAAGCTGTCGTTGTACCGCAACGGGAAACTGGTCGAGGAGCGGGACCGCCCGCTCGCCGACTTCACAGTGCCGCAGCAGGCGGCCGACTACCGGCTGACCCTCGACGTCGACACGAGCCTGATCCTGCCGATCTCCACCACTGTCAACACGTCGTGGACGTTCCGGTCGGCCGGACCGGACGGCACCGGGAGCGTGCCGCTGCCGCTGCTCGCGGTGGACTACGCGCTGCCGATGGACACGAACAACCACGCCACTGGCGGAACTGCGGAACTGGCCGTCCGGCAGATGCGGGGCATCAAGGCGCAGAAGGTGACGTCGTTCCAGGTCTGGACCTCGACGGACGACGGTGCCACCTGGACGTCGGCCCGGGTCACCGGCAGCGGCGACAGCTACCGGGTCGCGTTGCCGACGGCCGCCGCCGGGCAGTCCGTGTCGTTGCGGGTGAAGGCCGCCGCCAACGGCGGTAGCGGAATCGACCAGACCATCATTCGGGCGTACCACGCCGGCTGACCGTCGACAAGGGTGGTGCGGTCCGGCTCCGGCCGGATCGCACCACCTCTTTGCGTCGCGGTGTCGATCCGGCCCCACCTCGTTCGTCGTGACGGTGAACCGTGACGCCGACAACGAGAGGCACGCCCATGACGTCCGTCGCCGAGACATCGCTGCGCCGAACCCGTTTCCTGCTGGGTTGTGGCACGGTCGCCGGCCTGCTCTTCCCCGTCCTGTCGTTCGGGCAGGCGTTCACCCGGTCCGGATTCGACCTGCGCCGGCACGCGATCAGCTCACTCACCCTCGGCGATCTCGGCTGGTTGCAGGTCATCGCGTTCGTGGGCACCGGCGTGCTGGCCGTCGCCTTCGCGGTGGGCCTGTGGCAGGCACTGCGACCGGGCCGGGCCGGCACCGTGGTGCCGGTGCTGGTCGGCGTGTACGGGGTGGCGATGGTCGGCGGTGGGATCTTCGTGCCCGATCCCGCGCTCGGCTGGCCACCCGGCGCCCCGGCGGGGCTGCCCGAGCAGGCCAGCACGGGCAGCGTCCTGCACACGGTGTGCGGCGCGGCGGCGTTCCTGTCGCTGATCGCGGCCGGCCTGCTGCTCGCTCGACGGTTCGCCGCCCAGGGGGACCGGAACTGGGCGCTCTACAGCGCCACCAGCGGTGCCGTCGCGTTCGTGCTCACCGCCCTGCCGTGGAGCGAGGGGAGTGCGAGCATCCGCTTCGCCGTCGGAGCGGTGTTCATCTCGGGGTGGCTCGTGGCGCTCTCCTGGCGGACGCGCGACGAGGTTTCCTGACCGTTGAGGCGATTCTCGTCGTAGGCAGGTGACAGCATCACGTCGTGGCCACAGCGAAGCAGCCGGTAACCGTTCCGACCGTGATCAGCGTCGACGACTTCCTGGCCAGCAACCCCGACGAACGTAGGCGGGCCGACGCGGGGCGGCTCCGCGCGATCATGGGCGAGTTGACCGGGGAGCCGGCGGTGATGTGGGGCCCGAGCATCGTCGGCTTCGGCAGCTACCACTACACCTACGAGAGCGGGCGTAGCGGCGACGCGCCCCTGGTGGGGTTCTCGCCGCGCAAACAGCACCTCGTCGTCTACCTCACCGGCGGCGGTCTCGAGGAGCGGTACGGCGCGCTCCTCGCCCGGCTTGGCCCGCACCGCGCCGGAAAGGGATGCCTCTACCTGAAGCGGCTCGACGACGTCGACGAGAGTGTGCTGCGGCAGTTGATTGAGCGCACCGTCCGGGTGCACAGGGGCGTCGACCGGGCCAGCCGCCGATGAGCCGCCGACGTCACTGGCCCTCCCAGACCGCCTTCGCCCCGGAGTCGCCGGTGCGCACCACGTAATACACGGTGACGGCGGCGGCCACCAGCGACAACACCTGCAACGCCAGGGTCAGCGGCCGACCGGGCCGTCCGTCCGCGCTGGCGTCGGCGGCCCTCGGCGGGACGAGCCGGACCAGCGCCAGAGCCACCACCCCCAACCCGATGCTGGCGTAGAGCGTGATGTCACCGAACTCCTGGTGCGCCTCGAGCTTCGGCAGGAACTCGGGGGTGACCCGGTTGGCGGAGCGCATCCGCTCGAGGAAGGCGTCGCCGGAGAGCTTCGTCAGCAGGGCGGCGACCGGCGTACCCACGGCGAGCAGCCCCAGCACCCACCGGGTGTGCGGCCGGATCAGCGGGACGAACGCGTAGCCGACAGTCAGCAGGGCCAGCAGCGGCACGAACGCGACAGCGGTGTGCAGCAGCAGAGGATGGGCCGGGATGCCCATGAACTCCTCGAACATCGGCGTCTCCTCCGGTGACATCGGCCTGGACGTTGATCGTCCACACAGGGACGCTATCGGTACCACGCGGGCGTGTCATCCCCGTCGATTGCTCACCTGTCGCAGCGCAACGCGGCCAGGTCGACGGCGTCCGCCATCGCCTGCATGCCCTTGTCGTTCGGGTGGACGTGATCCCCGCTGTCGAGGAACGGCAGCAGCGCCTGCCTGTCGTACGGGCTGCGGGTGATCCGGTCGAAGTCGACCACGGCGTCGAACACGCCGCTGTGCCGGATCCACTCGTTGACGCCCTGGCGCACGGCCTCACCTGCGGCGTCGTACTCCGGCCAGCCCTTGTACGCCATCACCGTGGCCCCGACGACGCACTTGCCGGCCGCGTGCGCCCGATCGGCCAGTTCCCGATAACCAGTGGTCAGGTCGTCCACCGTCACGCCGGTGTGGGCCTTGATGTCGTTGATGCCCTCGTACACGAAGATCGTGTCGACGCCGGGCTGGGAGAGCACGTCCCGGTCGAAGCGGCGCAGCGCGGCCTCGCCGGCGCCGTCGGCGAGCACCTTGTTGCCGG
Source organism: Micromonospora saelicesensis (assembly GCF_900091575.1). Classification (GTDB taxonomy): domain Bacteria; phylum Actinomycetota; class Actinomycetes; order Mycobacteriales; family Micromonosporaceae; genus Micromonospora; species Micromonospora saelicesensis. The sequence continues at coordinate 802,449 of NZ_FMCR01000002.1, read as the reverse complement.
AGATGCCGGCGTTGGCCACGCCCCTGACCGGGCTGTCCGGCGCGGCCTGGAGCCGCCGGGAGAGGTAGTCGGGCCAGCGCCGGTTCGCATCAGTGCTGGAGGCCCACCCGTCGGTGATGGAGTCGCCGAGGGCCACCACCGAGCCGGTCGCGGTGGACGTCCGCACGCTGACCGCGTCCAGCCAGTACCAGGAGGTCATCGAGTCGGTCCAGTTGGTCGCCGCCTCCTCGGCGGCGTGATCACCGGAGGTGGCGTACGACGTCTGCATGGCCATGCCGTGCCCGCTCGTCGGGCCCTGCGCTCCGGTGACGTACAGACTCACCACGAGATTGCTCTGGGCGGCCAGCCGGCCGGGCAGCGGGTCGCTGAGGATCGTCTCCCCGGCGGCGACGGTGACCGACCGCTGACCGCCGAACGTCAGCCGCCGGTTGCTGCCTCCGACCAGCTCGGCGCCCTGCCGCTGCAACCCGGCGTACGCGCTGCTGAAGGTCACCGGGTGCTCGCCGAAGGCGTTGGTGAGACGGATCCGCAGCGCGTCCCCGCCGACGCTGGTGCGTACCACCAGCCGGTAGCTGCGCTCGGCGGGCCCGGCGCCCTGCCGGTCGGCACTGGCGGCCCAGGTGACAGCGAAGTGCCGGCCGGCACCGGCCGCCGGGTCGTGCCGCGTCCGCGCCTGCGCCGCCGACCCGACCACTGGTACGCAGAGCAGCGCGGCGACGGCGGCGGCCGCCCCGCGCCGGGCGAGACCGGCCCGCATCAGAGGTTCCTCAGGGTGACCGACTCGCCGGGGCGCAGGTTGACCTGGCGGGAGCGGCCGTTGGCGAGCACGGTGGTGCTGCGGCCACCGACGCTCGTCAACCGCGCCTGGGTGACCCGCCCGTCGCGCCAGCTGAGGTCGGCGGTGAAACCACCGCGTACGCCGACGCCGGCCACCGAACCGGCGGACGCCCAGGCGGCGGGCAGCGCCGGCAGCAACTCGACGTGACCGGGCCGGGAGTAGAGCAGCATCTCGACGATCGCGGCGGGGGTGCCGAGGTTCGCATCGATCTGGAAGATGCCCCGGCCGGGGTTCGTCTCGTAGATGTCGAAGAGGTTCATGGCGCTGCCGTTGCTGCCGTTCGTCGACGGCCGCAGGTTGTTGACGACGAGCTGGTACGCCTTCTCCGCGTCCTTCAGCCGCGCCCAGCACAGGCTGCGCCACGCGTTGGCCCAGCCGAAGCTGTTCATGCCGCGCGCGGTGAGCAGGGCGGTGGCACCGGCGACGATCGCGGCGGGGGTGGAGCCGTCCGGGCGGATCCGGTCTCCGGGGAAGAGACCGATCAGGGGGGAGAGGTGCCGGTGGGTGGTCTCACCGAGGTTGTCCGGTGACATCCACTCCTGCAACCAGCCCGTGGTGGGACTGACCTCGGGCAGGTAGAGGCGCTTGCGGAGCGCGTCGACGCTGCGGGCGTGGTCGGCGTCGCGACCGAGCACCCGAGCGGCGGTGTGGTAGTTCTCGAAGAGGTTCCACACCAGCTCCTGGGAGTAGGTGTTGCCCCGGGTGTCCTGCGGCCCGTGCTCGGCCGACCAGTCCCGGTCGGCGACCAGCACCTCTCGGGTGGCGCCGGACGCGTCGGTGACGGTCGCGGTGACGAGTCGGGTCTCCCAGAACTCCACGGCACCCTTGACGACCGGGTAGATCTTCGCCAGGTAGCCGCGGTCCTGGGTGTACTCGTAGTGCTCGAACAGGTTCTGGCAGAGCCACGCGTTACCGCTGGGGTGCCACCACCAGCCGCTCCCGCCGTACGGGTTGGTGGAGAAGGCGACGGCCCACCCGGCGACTCGGCCGCTGGTGTTGCGGAACCGGTTGGTCGAGGTGTTGAAGAGCCGCTGGGTGACCTCGGTCCAGACCGGCAACTGCGCCACGCAGTAGTCCGCGTACGCGTCGAAGGTGTCGGTGAGGCCGGCCCGGTCGGCCGGCCAGTACGTCATCTGGATGTTGACGTCGCTGTGGTAGTCACCCATCCAGTCCGGGTCGTTGCCGTCCAGCCACGGGCCCTGCAAACCGATCGGCAGGCTGCCCCGCGACCCGGAGATCAGCAGGTACCGGCCGAACTGGAGGTACGCCGCCTCCAGCTCCGGGTCGGGAACGTTGTCGCGCCAGCGCGCCTGCACCCGCTCCCAGGTGTCCAGTTCGCGCTGGCCGGCGGACGACGCGCCGAGGTCGATGGCGAACCGCTCGAACGCCGGCCGGACGTCGGCGACATGGGTGTGCAGCAGCTCGCGGACCGACGCACGCGCCGCTGCCAGGACCTTGTCCCGGGCCAGCCGTTGCGGCTGTACCGATTCGTCGCGGAACCCGGTGGTGGCGGTCGGCGCGTAGTTGGTGCCGCCGCTGACGATGACGGTGAGGTCCCGGCAGTCGGTGAAGGAGATCGACGTGCCGCTCACCGCCACCGTTCCGGTGCCACTGTGCGCGGTGACGGCGGCGCCGTAGCGCAGCCCGTTGGCGAACGAGGCGCCGAACGACGCGTACCGGCCGGTGGGGTCGACGGTGGTGGACTCGCCGTGGGTGCCGGCCAGGGAGACGGTGCCGGTGTACGTGCCGGCGCCCTGCGAGGTGAAGTGCAGGACGATGACGTCGTCCGGGCGGCTGGCGAAGACCTCCCGCCGGTAGCCCACCCCAGCGATGTCGTACGCGGTGCTGACCAGGCCCTGCGCCAGGTCGAGGGTGCGGCGGTAGGCGTCGACCGCGCCGAGGTCGTGCCCGGGGATGTCGACGGTCAGCGTGGCCAGCATGGTGAGCGAGCCGAAGTCCTCGCGCCCGTAGGGGAACTGGCCATCGCCGTCGAGCGTGTCGTTGCGGCCACCGGTCCAGAGCGTCGCATCGGTGATCGTCAGGAACTCCCGGGACGGGTCGTTGCTGGCGAGCGCCCCGAGTCGGCCGTTGCCCACCGGCAGGCCCTGCTCGATCATCGAGGTGGCGGAGCCGGGTGCCCGCCACCAGAGCTGGTTCTTCGCGGCGACGTTCGGGGCGAGCATCGGCGACGTCGTGGGCCGCCGGGGTGCGGGGGTGGCGGCGAAGGCGGGTAGGCCACCGAGCGCGGTGGCCGCGCCGGCGGCGGCGGCCAGCGTGAGGAAGCCGCGACGGCTGGGGTGGTTGTCGCGCGTGCTGGGCATCTCCATGTCGGGTTCTCCAACCTGGGTGTTCGGCGGATGCGCGCGGCTGCGCGGCCCGGCTGTTCGCGCCGGACCGCGCCGGGCACGTCAGAGGGTCTGCGGTACGGCGATCCGGTCGATGTCGGGGGAGTACCAGGTACCGCTGTCGAAGGTGATGGTGTTGGCGCCCGCCTTCAGCGCCAGCTGGACGCTGACCGTCTCGACGGTGCCCCAGTCACCAGTGGAGGGGAACTTCAGGTAGCTGCCGTTGCCGCTGTTGGAGGAGACCTGCACCGAGCGCGCGTCACCGCTGACGTAGGAGACGGCGACGGTGTAGATGCCGTCCTTGCGCACTGTCACCTCGTTGAACCGCACAGTGCCGCCGACGTAGAGGTTGCCGACCTTCTGACCGCCGGAGCAGGCGTCACAGCCGCCGACGGAGGCGGTGCCGGTCAGGGTGTTGACCGAAGCCTCGGCCTCGTAGCTGGTCGAGGTCAGAGCGGTGCCCGGCCGTACGGTGAACAGCCGTGAGCCGTGCGCGGGCAGCGCCGCGGTGATGGCGTTCCTCTGCGTTCCGAGGTCGCGGCGGTTCCACACGTCCCGGACCGAGGCGTTGCCGGTGAACCCGAACGACGCCCAGTGCGCGGTGACCGACGCGGGCGCGTCACCGAGGTTGAACAGCGCCACGGTGTAGCTGCCGTCCGGGTTCTTCGCACCCCAGACCTGCTGGTCACCGGCGGGGGTGACCGGCCGGGCGGGCGCGCCGCCGTTCTGGTCGATGGCGATGACCTCGCGGTTGGTCAGCAACGACAACCCGTAGTCGTCGAGTCGGGTGAGGTCGTCCCCGGTGTACAGCGGCGACTTCGAGATCGCCCACAGCGTCGCGTACGACTGGCGCTCGGCTCTGGTGAGGCCGTCCATCTCGCCGTTGCCCACATTGAGCGAGTCGAGGTCGTTCCACCCGCCGGGGCCGGCCTTGCGGCTCCAGGCCGGCGCGTCGTCGAACCGGTCGTCGACCGAGTTCTCCCAGCTGACCAGGGTGTTGCAGTAGCACTCGACGTCGGTGTCGATGCGCCAGCCGTTGGAGTACCGCTTCCAGTCGGCGGCGTGGTTGATGTCGAGCGACCAGGACAGTTCGAGGTGGATCGGGCGGCCGGCGGTGGCGATGGCCCGCTGCCAGGCGGCGACGTCGGCCACGTTGTCGTAGTTGTCGCCGGACTTGAACGAGCCCGGGCCGACCCCGTCGAGCTTCAGGAAGTCGTAACCCCAGTCGGCGAAGAGCTGCGCCTGCGAGTCGATGTACTTCTGCGCGCAGGGGTTGTCGAAGTTCAGCTTGTACGCGCTGTCCCAGCCGTTGGTGGTGCGCAGGTCCGGGTAGACGATGTTCGCTGTGGTGCAGCCGGGGGCGTTGAAGATCGGCGCGGTGCCGTTGGCGTACGCCTCCTTCTCCAGCCCGACGGGCAGGTAGATGCCGGCCTTCAGCCCCTTGCCGTGGATGTGCTCGGCGACGGCCTGCATGCCGCGCGGGAACCGCACCGGGTCGGGGGTCTGCCGGGCGTACTGGTCGAAGCGCGGCACCCAGGCGTTGTCCCGCCACCAGCCCGCGTCGATGTTGACGTACTCGTAGCCGTACGGCTTCAGCTTGGTGGCGAGGGCGTCGGCCTGCTTCAGGACGTTGGCCTCGGTGAGGTAGCTGTAGTCGCCGTCGGGGTTCAGGCCCGGGTACTTCGAGGACTGCATGGTCCAACTGGTCCACCCCATGAAGGGGCGCTGCGCGATGTCCGCCGCGGCCTGCGTCGGCGCGGCCTGGGCCACTGTCGTCGGGGCGGCCTGGGCCGGGGCGGCGCCCGCGGCGAGGAGCACGCCCAGCGCCGCCGCGACGAGCGGCACCCGGGTGCCGGGCTGTCTGCGCGGGGTTGTCGGTGACGGCATGGTCAACCTCCTGGTGCGGTGGGTCGAGTCGAGCGCTATGGACGGCGGGTGGCCGAGGTGACGCCGGGGTCAGGGGACGACGAGCGACTGGATGCTCACGGCCGCCGCCGCGCGGGCCCACTCCTCGAAGGGCAACGGGCGGATGAAGAGGGGGCACCGTGCGGCGGCGCCGAAGGCCTGCCGTTCGAAGCTGGCGCGGATGTGGCTGTCGAACAGGTCGTACGCGGCCAGCCCTTCACCGGACACGACGATGCGGGTGGGACCGACCAGGTTCGCGACGGCCGCGATGCCGCAACCGATCGCGCCGCCGGCCAGGGCGAAGACGGCCCGCACCTGCTCGTGGCCGTCGCGGGCCAGGGCCACCGCCTCGTCGATGGTGAGGTCGGGGCGGCCGGTGCGGTCGCGGGCCTGGGCCACGATGGCGTCGGTGCCGGCGATCGACTCGATGCAGCCGCGACCACCGCAGTGGCAGTCCGGGCCGGTGGCGTCGACGGTGAGGTGGCCGATCTCGCCGGCCACGCCGTACGACCCGGAGACCAGGCGGCCGTTGACGACGAGGCCACAGCCGATGCCGGTGCCCACGGTGACCAGGGCGAACGACTCGGCCCCCACTCCCTCGCCGAACCAGTGCTCGGCGGCGGTGAGCGCCTTGACGTCGTTCTCCACGCTGACGGTGAGACCGGTGCGCTGGGCGGCGAGTCGACCCAGCGGCACGTCCCGCCAGTGCAGGAACGGTGAGTAGCGCACCAGGCCGATGCCGCGGTCGATGTCGCCGGAGAGGGCCAGCCCGAGCCGGCGGACCCGGGCCCGGTCGCCGGGGAACGCGTCGAACAGGTCGTCGGCGAGCCGGTCGACCTCGGTGAGGACCGCGTCGACGTCGGGGTCGTCCAACGGACGGCGGGCGCTGGCATGGACCTGCGCGCGCAGGTCGCAGACCACGCCGATCACCTCGTCGGCGGTGATCTTCACGCCGAGGAAGAACTCGCGTTCGGCGCGCACCGCGAGAGGGCTGGCGGGGCGTCCGGCGCCCGGCCCGGACCGCTCGGTGGCGGCCAGTTCGTGCAGGTAACCCAGGTCGATGAGCGGCCGGGCGGCCTTGGTGACGGCGGCGGAGGAGAGCCCGAGCCGGCGGGCGAGCGCGACCCGACTCACCGGCCCCTCGGTCAGCACCGTCGTGAAGATCGCCGTCGCCGCCGGTGGCCCGGCGAACGCGCCGGCGTCGATCCCAGGAAACATGGACGAAATCTAAGGCGAATATTTAACTTCTTCAAGTATTGATTTGCCTCAGTGCTCCGTCCTAGAGTCGGCGACGCGCCCGCCACGGCAACCTCAGGTCGCCGCCGCACGTACGCCGAGGCCGACCAGGATCACGCCGGTCAACCGATCGAGCATTCGTCGCACCGATGCGGTGCGGAGCAACCGGGCCGCGGCACCGGAGACGACGGTCCAGCCGGCGAGCCAACAGGTGGCCAGCGCGGCGTGCGCCGTGGCGAGCAGCACCATCGGCACCAGCACCGGTCGGCCCGGTTCGAGGAACTGCGGTGCCAACGTGAGGTAGATGGCGGCGGCCTTGGGGTTCAGCACATTGCCGAGCAACCCTTGCAGGTACGGGTGGTCCACGCGCCAGGGCAGCCTTCGGGCGGAAACCCTCGGTCGCCGTCCCGCCTCCGTGCGACGGCGCGACGCGGACCAGAGCATCCAGAGCCCGAGCCCGACCAGATAACCGGCCCCGACCAGCTTGACCACCCAGAACGCCTGCGACGAGCGGAGCACCAGCGCGGCCAGGCCGACAGCGGCCAGCGTGGCGTGCACGTAGAGCCCGGTCACCGTACCCAGGATCACCCACCAGCCCTGCCGCCGCCCGCCGCTGGCGACCCGCGAGACGACCAGGGTCAGGCTCGCGCCCGGCGTGGCGGTGATCGGCGCGACGGCGAGCAGGAAACCGAGCACCGTGACCCCGTGCATGCTCAGACCACCACCCGGTAATGGGTGGTGAGCAGCCCGGCGTCGTCGTACACGTGGAACGCGACGCCGGGCGGTTGGGTCTGGGTGGCCAACGGGCCCTCGCCCTCCCAGGGCATCCGCAGGGTGGACACCACACCCGGTGCGATCCGCAGTGGACGGCCCGCAAAGGTGCTCGCGGCGGCAGTGTGGAAATGCCCGGTCAACACGGCGACGACCTGCGGGTGGGCGGCGACGAGTTCGGCCAGGGGGTCGGCCGGCAGAAGCCGCATCGGGTCGATGACCGGGTGGTGCAGCACCACCGGCGGGTGATGCAGGGCGATGAACGTCGGCGTCCCGGCCGGCACCGAACCCAGCTCGTCGGCGAGCCAGGCCATCGTCTCCTCGTCCAGGTGACCGTCGTCCGCGCCGGGCACCGAGGAGTCGGCGAGGAGGAAGACCGCCCCGGCCACGTCGTGGCGGGCGTTGATCGGGCCGGTGCCGCCGCCGTCGTCACCGAGCAGACCCTTGCGGTACGCGTCGCGCACATCGTGGTTACCGGGGCAGACCATCACCGGCAGCGAGGAGTCGAAGAGCTTCGCGGCGGTCTCGTACTCGGCCACCTCGCCGTGATCGGCGATGTCCCCGGTGATCAGGATCGCGTCGACAGGTCGTGGCAGACCGTGCAGGTAGTCCATGACCCGGGCGGTCCGCTCGGCCGAACGGGGATGGCTGTCGAGGTGGGTGTCACTGAGATGCGCGATGACCAGCACGAAGTCGCTCCTAACGGCTATTGGTGTCGAAGCCGTTAGGGACGCTACTCCGGGCCAGGTCGGCCGCCGCAGCGCGTTAGCCGCCGTGGTCAGCTCCGCGAGCGCGGCAGGCAGTCCTTCTTGTACTTGAGGCCCGAACCACACCAGCACGCGTCGTTGCGCTCCGGCGGCCAGGCGATCCGGGCGCTGGGCCGCGCCGACACCTCGGCCGCGTAGCCGGCGCGGACCGCCGCGTCGGCCGGATCGCCGCCCCGTCGACCGGCGAAGGCGGTCAACCCGGCCACCGTCGCGCCGAACACGCCCAACCCGGCCTGACCGGCACCCCGCAGCCGAACCAACTCCGTCTCCAGCCGGCCCCGGTGCGCGTCCCAGTCCGGCCCGTACACATCCGTGAGGGCAGGGTGCTCGGCGAGCAGGCGATCGAACTCGGCCCGCGGCCAGAAGAGCAGATCCGACTCGGCGTCCCGGCGCTCCCCGGCCCGGCGCACGAGCTGGGTCTCCAACCGGTCCGCCAGGTCGTCCTGCCGGTCGTGCGGCAGGTTCAGATTGCGGCGTACCCGATGCCGTTGCTGCAACAGGAAGAAGGCGACACCGGGCGCGTCCGGCGGACCGAGATCGACCACCGGGTCGATCGCGGTGCTGGCCGGCCCGGACGCGGCGGTCGCACGTTCGTTGAGCACTGTGTCGACAGCCTCGCTCAGCCACGTCTCGGCGGTCGCCGAACGCCCACCGGCGTCCAGCGCGGCACTGACGTAGGCGGGGGCGTCGGGCTGCACGAGCAGCAACGGGCGCAACGCGGTCAACTCCGCCATCGCCTCGTCGTCGCGCCCACCGGCCCGGAACAGCGCGCGGGCCCGCAGCGCGCGGGCGAACCCGGCCCGAGGGTCGTCCCCGGACGGGTACGCCGCCAGGGCCTGCTCCGCGTACCGCAGCGCTGCCTCGGGCCTCGCTCGGATCTCCGCGATCTCGGCGGCCAGAGTCAGCGCGTCCCCGGCATCGTCCGGGTCCTCCAGCCGGCCCTGCTCGGCGGCCTCCGCGAGGTCGGCGGCGACACCGAGCGGATTCGCCGTCCCGAGCGCGGAGCGGCGCAGTTCGGCGAGGTCAGCCTTGGTGAGTGTCTCTCTCGTTGGCACGATCTCACGGTACGTCGGGGTACTCACGGTATGCGGGCAGATCACCTGTTACGCCGCTCTCACGCCGCGTCTCATGCCGCCCGCCGGGCGGACTACGACCAGGCGCCGGCCGCCGCGGCCCGGGCGGCGTAGGTGTCGAAGTCGAGCGGGTCCCGCCCGAGAACCCGCCGTACCCCGTCGGTCGGTTCGGCGAGGTGGCCCGCCCGCATCCCGGCGAACAGGGCGTTCAGCGCCGTGGCCGCCTCCGCCGGATAACCCTCGGCGAGCAGTTCGGCGTGGTACTCCTCCGGGGTGAGCTCCACGTAGCGGATCGAACGACCGGTCACCCGGGCGATCGTCGCCACCGCCGCGTCGAAGGTGAGCGCACGAGGACCGGACAGGTCGTACACCTGTTCGTGGTGACCGGGCGATGTCAACAGCGTCGCGGCCACGTCGGCGACGTCCTGGGCGTCGACGAACGGCTCCGGGGTGGCGCCCATCGGCAGGGCCAGCCGACCGTCGAGCAGCGGTTGGCGAAACAGGTCCTCGCTGAAGTTCTGACAGAAGTTGTTCGGCCGGATGATCGTCCACTCGATGCCGGACTTCCGCACCGCCTCCTCGGCCGCGACCATCCCGGGGGAGAAGTCACCGACCCGGTCGATCCCCCGTCCGGAGAGCGCCACGATCCGGCCGACACCCGAGTCGACAGCCAGCGTCACGAAGTCGGTGGCCAGCGTCGGGTCCTCCGGGGCGAGCAGATAGACCGCCGAGGCGCCCGCCAGGGCCGGCCGCCACGTGTCCCGCCGCGACCAGTCGAACCGCACCTCACCGGAGCGAGAGGCGGCCCGGACGTGCCGACCCGCCGCCCGCAGTGTCTGGACCAGCCGGCGACCGGTCTTGCCGGTGCCGGCCATCACGAGTGTCGAAGGTGCATCAGTTGTCATGACCACGAGTCAACTCGCCCAGCCGCAGGCGGGACATGTCCTGTCGTACGCCAGGCATGTCCGATCGTCCGCGGTCCATCCTCCGCGATCTATGGTCGGTGCATGGACCCGTTCGACAATCTGCTGCGCGGCGTGCACGCCGACGGCGCGGCCTTCGGCCGGTCGGTGCTGACGCCGCCGTGGGCGCTGCGGTTCACCGACGGCGCCCCGCTGACGCTTTGTGTCCCGATGCGGGGCGAGGGCTGGATCTCCCACCCGGAGAGCGACAAGCCTCGCCTGGTCCGGGTCGGCGAGACGGCCACCGTGCGCGGGCCGGCGCCGTTCGTCTTCTCCGCCGAGCCCCGGTCGAGCTTCGAGCCCGGCGAACTGCGGGACGTCCGGCGCGGCCGGACCGGGGTGCTCGACCCGGTGGGCACGGACCACACCGACAGCCTCGTGCTGCTGGTCGGGGTGTACCACGTCCGGGGTCGGGTGCCGCAGCGGCTGCTGGGTGCGCTGCCGCCGGTGCTCGTCGTGCCGGAAGACCAGGACTGCGCCGCGCTGCGCGACTACCTGGACGCCCAACTCGACGCGGGTCGGCCCGGACGGCAGGTCGTGCTCGACCGCCTGCTGGACTGGTTGTTGGTGTGCACGGTGCGGGACTGGTTCGACCAGCCGGAGGCCGAGGCCCCCGGCTGGTACCGCGCGTTGAGCGACGACACGGTCGGGCCGGTGCTGCGCGCCATGCACGACGCGCCGGGCCGGCCGTGGACGCTGGCCAGCCTGGCCGCGCAGGCCGGGGTCTCCCGGTCCACACTGGCCAAACGGTTCACCGCGTTGGTGGGCGAACCACCGCTCACCTACCTGACCGACTGGCGCATGACACTGGCCGCCGACCTGCTGGCCGAATCGACAGCGACGGTCGCCGCCGTGGCGCGTCACCTCGGGTACGCCGACGCGTTCGGCTTCAGCGCGGCCTTCAAACGCGTGCACGGCATGAGCCCCAGCGGGCATCGACGGCTCACCCGGGTCGACGCCACGGCGGCCTGAGCGGCTGCTCTTCAGGCCCAGAGCCGGTCGACGAGTGGTCGCAAAACCAACGAACTACGGTCATCTGCCGTCAACCCGTCGTCGGTAGCGTCCGGTCGCCAGTTTCCCGACCAGGTCGCACAAAGGCGGAGTTATGGGCACCGTGGATCGCCGTACGTTCCTCAAGGCGATGGGAGTTCCCGCGATCGGCGCGGCGCTCCCGTTGGACCTCAGCAAGGCGCTCGCCATCCCGGCGAACAACCGGACCGGCTCGATCAAGGACGTCGAGCACGTCATCATCCTGATGCAGGAGAACCGCTCCTTCGACCACTACTTCGGCACCATGCGCGGCGTACGTGGCTTCGGTGACCCCCATCCGGCGACACTGCCGTCGGGCAAGGACGTGTGGCACCAGCCCAACGGGGCCGACGAGCTGCTGCCCTTCCGCCCCGAGGTGAAGGACCTGGGCCAGACCTTCCTGCCGGACCCGCCGCACGGCTGGAACGACGGGCACGCCGCCTGGAACGACGGCCGGTTCGACAAGTGGGTGCCGAACAAGGGCGTCACGGCGATGACGTACCACACCCGCCAGGACCTGCCGTACCACTACGCGCTCGCCGACGCGTTCACCGTCTGCGACAGCTACCACTGCTCGCTGATGGGGCCGACCGACCCGAACCGCTACCACATGTGGAGCGGCTGGGTCGGCAACGATGGCGAGGGCGGCGGCCCGGTCATCACCAACGCCGAGGCCGGCTACGACTGGTCCACGTACCCAGAGCGGCTGGAACGCAACGGCATCTCCTGGAAGATCTACCAGGACGTCGGCACCGGCCTCAACGCCGCCGGGTCCTGGGGCTGGACGAACGACCCGTACATCGGCAACTACGGCGACAACTCGCTGCTCTACTTCCACCAGTACCAGAACGCGCAGCCCGGCAGCCCGCTCGCCGACAGGGCCAAGACCGGCACCGAGGTCAGGACCCAGGGCCGCGACCCGGAGGCGCTGCTGGCCGACTTCCGGGCCGACGTCGAGGCGGGACGTCTGCCGGAGGTCTCCTGGATCACCGCGCCCGAGGCGTACACGGAGCACCCGAACTGGGAGCCGGCGTACGGCTCCTGGTACATCTCCCAGGTCATCGACATCCTCGCGTCAAACCCCGAGGTGTGGAGCAAGATGGCGCTCTTCATCACCTACGACGAGGAGGGCGGCTTCTTCGACCACGTGGTCCCGCCGACGCCCCCGCAGACCCGCGAGCACGGGCAGTCGACAGTGCCGACCACCAACGAGATCTTCCCCGGCGACGCCGACCACCCGGCCGGGCCGTACGGCCTCGGCATCCGGGTGCCGATGGTCATCGTCTCGCCATGGACGCGCGGCGGCTACGTGAACTCGCAGGTCTTCGACCACACCTCACTGATCAAGTTCCTGGAGGCGCGGTTCGGGCACGGCCGGCCGGACCTGATCGAGCAGAACATCACCCCGTGGCGGCGGGCCGTCGTCGGCGACCTGACCACGGCCTTCGACTTCCGGCACCCGAACCGCTCGCGCGAGGTCAGGCTGCCCGACACCGACGACTTCAAGCCCGAGGAACTGGTCCGGCACCCCGACGAGGTGCCGGTTCCGCCGGCAGACCAGCGGCTGCCGAAGCAGGAGCACGGCGTACGCCCGGCACGGCCGATCCCGTACACCCTGCACGCCGACGGGTACCGCGGCGACGACTCGTTCCGGATCGACTTCCGCAACTCCGGCGGGGTCGCCGCGGTCTTCCAGGTCCGCCAGGCTGGCAGCGCCGACGCCCCGCGCAGCTACACCGTCGAGCCGGGCAGGCACCTGACCGACACCTGGCCGGCCACCTCCGGGTACGACCTGTCGGTGCACGGGCCGAACGGCTTCGTCCGCCGGTTCACCGACGGTCGGTCCCACCTCGACGTCACCCCCGCCTACGACGAGCGCGACTACAAGCTGGCCCTCACCCTCAAGAACCGCCTGTCGAAGCGGGTCGAGGTGACGGTCCGCGACGGGTACAACGCCCGACCGGTCAAGCTGTCGCTGCGCCCCGGCGAGACCGAGCGCGTCACGTGGGCGCTCGCCCGCACCCACGGCTGGTACGACCTGACGGTTTCCGTCGCCGGTGACGCCGACTTCTCGTACCGCTGCGCGGGTCATGTCGAGAACGGCAAGGACAGCATCAGCGACCCTGCCCTCGGCGGGCTCGTCTAAGCGGCACCGCGTCACCCGGGCCGCTGCCGACCCGGGTGACGCGATGTCGCCCCGCTGTCGTCCCGCCGCCTCGCCGCGCGGCCCGGTCGACCGCTGGCTGGAGGCGGATGTCTCGTTGAGCGTTATGACTCACAGGTATAAATATTCCTCTGAGTCATAACGCTCGTCATGGAACCCTCTCGTCCCGAGGTCACGCTTCGTAGCGACCACGCCATGCCACTGGTGCGCGGCCCTCACCCGCGACAACAGGTAAAGCGACGGTCAGAACTCCTCGTACACCGCTGGGTCCTGGTCCGAGAGACGCCCGTCCGGGCGGCCCAGCGCGGTGATGGCCTCGACCTGGGCGTCGGTGAGCTTGATGCCGAAGACGTCCAGGTTCTCGACCTGCCGCTGCGGGGAGGCGGCCTTGGGCAGCGGGATCACCTGACGGGCCACGTGCCAGGCGAGGATCGCCTGCGCCGGGCTGACGCCGAGCGCGGTCGCGATCTCCACGACGACGGGATGCTGCTGCAGGTCGTTGCCATGGCTGAGCGGGCTCCAACCCTGCACCAGGATGCCGTTCTCCCGGTGGTAGTCGATCGCCTCCTGCTGCGGAAAGTACGGGTGCACCTCGATCTGGTTGACCACCGGGGCGACCCCGGTCTCGGCCACCAGCCGCTCGATGTGCTCGGGCAGGAAGTTGGAGAGCCCGATGTGCCGCACCAGCCCGCGCTCACGGGCCTCGATCAGCGCCCGCCACGCCTGCACGTACAGGTCGACCTTCGGGTTCGGCCAGTGGATCAGGTACAGGTCGACGCGGTCGAGGCCGGTGCGGAACACACTCTCTTCAATGGTGGTGAGCGCCTCGTCGTAGCGGTGGTGCCGCCCCGGCAGCTTCGAGGTGACGATCAGTTCGTCCCGCACGTCACCGGCCGACCGGGCGGCCCGGCCGACCGCGCCCTCGTTCTCGTAGTTCACCGCCGAGTCGATCAACCGATAGCCCGCCCGGATCGCCTGACCGATCGCGTCGACACCCGCCGAGCCGTTGAGCCGGTACGTGCCGAGCCCGATCGCCGGCAGAGTGGTGCCGTCGGCTGCCGCAAGATGGGGAATCGTCATGATTGGGACCCTACCCGTACGAGCTGCGCGCCGACGGAGGCTCGTTGCTGAACGCCTTGCGGTTACCGGGTGAGCGCCCGCGTCGTCGAGGACTCGCCGCTCAGCAGCGGGTCGGTACGCCGCTCGGACTCGGGTAGATCCATCGCTGCGGCCAGGAGGTTGGCGAGCCGGCGGGTGTCGTCCAACCCCTGCCCCTTGCCGGCCCAGTCGTCGAAAGTGAGCTTGATGTTCTCGTCCGTGGTGATGATGTCCAGAACCGGGCCCCGCTTGTCGCGTTCGCGGAACCGCACGTAGCGCACGTCCGCGAGAGGGAACTCGCGCTCGATCACGCCTTGTTTGCGAACCGAGCTCTGTGGCGAGATGAAGAGACGTGCGGGTGTGACGCCGAGGTACGCGTCCTCGCCGACGAGGCGGTCGAGATTGACGTCGGCGATGGCCAGCAAGGGTTCCTCGCCAGGTACGACCCACCGGAGGATGCGCAGCACGTCATCTGGCACAGCCTCGGCGAATACGGTGAGAGGCGGATCCAGCGGGCCGGGTTGCGTGTGAACGCGGTTGCGAAGGGTCGCCACCCGCTCGGCCAAGGCCCCGGCCATGGCAACGGTGTCCCGGGTGTTCTGGCGCTTCGTGGTGAACGGCAGGCTCCACTCGACCGGGAGTTCGGCGATCAGACGGCACTGACGTTCAAGGTCGGTGAGGAGATCCGCCACCTCGTCCATGGCTCGTGTGTGCTCGCACTGAGTGTCGGCGACCAGCTCGGCCAGGAGCCGTTCGTTCTCGACGGCGTTCGCCTCGTCGCGGCTGATGTGGCCCGCACGCAACACTTGAGCGCGATACCAGGACCATTCCGCCATGAGCATGCCGTGCGCGTCGGCGAGAATCTGCTCGATGTTCTTCTGGATATGGGCACGGCGGCTCTGTCCTTCAGTGTCGAGCGCCTTGATGTGCCCGCGGACGAACGACCTGAAGAGCAGCCGTTGCTTGCGCAGGTCCGGTTCCCTGGTCGCGATGGCGGCGTAGATGTGGTCGTTGACGGCGCCGGCCGCCTGGGCCTCGCGCACGGCGCGCATTGTCGTCTCGTGCAGGCCAAGCAGCGTCGTCCACTGATCCTCGTGCAGCGCCTGGAGGACGTCACGGGTGAGTTGGATGTTCTCGTCGATACGACGTGAGATCGACGCCAGCTGTACCTGCAGCGCCAGAAGGGCGGCGGCCGGCCCGAGAGCGCTGAGTATGGATGCGGCCTGCGCCCCCGTCACAGGTGCCCAGCGTACGGAGGCGGCGATCTTTCCCTTGCTCGTGACGAGCGAACCCAGGTTCCAGCCGCCCGACGTCATCGGCTGCGCCGTCTTGAGCGCCTGCAACGTCTCGGGCGCCAGACGCACCAGCCCCTGCGCGGTGGCCGCGCCCTGTGCGCCCTGCGCCGCGAGATTGCCGATGCCCGAGGCCATCGCGAGCTTGTCGGTCAGGCCCTGGCTTGCGTGAGGGCTCATCATTTCGAAGGGGATCAGGTCGAGGCCGACGGGCGGCTGGTCCGCGAAGAGCACGGCCAGCCCCGGCTCGATCTCGACGAGGCTGACCATCGGTCCATCGAGCGCCATCCCACATCCTTCATGATCGACAACGGGAGCATCACAGTACGTGTCAAGCAGGTCACCCCGGCTCAACCGGAGCGGCACCTCATCCCGCGTACTGTCCACACGAGAGTGGCTGAACAGGTCGAACGCGTGGCGCGAGCGCGTCGGGTCGCCGCAGCGACGCGCAGCCGCCGATGTGCTCACGGGGTTGGCGTCGGCGTTGGAGTAGCCGCCCCGATCACACCGCCGAAGAAGACCAGGACCGTGAGCGCGATCATCGGGCCGACGAAGACGTAACCGAGGATCAGGCCTGTCACGGCCATTCCCCGTCCGGACTTCGTGCCATTGCGGGTCTCGTGGAGCCCGACGTGGCCGAGGATCACCGCGAGGACGCACGGTATCCCGAACAGGCACCAGCCACCGAGAACGCCGAGGATGCCGAGGACCATCGACGCGGTAGCGGTGCTGGACGAGGGCGGGGCCTGCACCACCACCTGGGGCAGCAGCTGGTGGTAGTAAGGCGGCGGGTAGGGGCTGGCGGGAACGGCCGAGATCGGCGGCTGCGGACGGGTCGGGTCGTATCCAGGCTGGTAGGACAAGGCGATATCCCTCTTGGTCGAGTCAGATGTCGGGGGTCAGCTCGTGCTGCTGGCGGGCGCCTGGAGTCGGGTGAGCAGGGCACTCACCTCGGTGTGCAGGCGACGCAGCTCCGCTGCCGTAGGCGCCAGCTCGTAGCAGTGGTGGTGCGTGGCCGTGGAGAGCGTCGCCCAGGCGAAGGCCACTCGACGAGCGGTTTCGCGGCCCGGCCCGAGCCGGCCGCGCAGCATCAACTGCTTCGCGCGGCCCTGCCGGCACGCCGCCACGGCCGGCTTCACCCGCCGCCAGTAGGCGTCGACGCCGCCTTCGAGGGCGAGCCGGATCAGACAGGCGCAGGCCCGTTGCCACCAGCCCGCGGTCACCGCAGTGGCGCCGAGCAACCCGGCCCCGCGCAGCAGCTGATCGGCCGCCGCCAGGCAGCGCTGTGGCGTCGGCGCGGTCACGACAGCGCCGCCACGAGGAGGCGGGCGTCCGCGACCAGGCCGGGCAGGTCCGCCAGGTACGCGCCGTGCACACCCTCTCGACATGCCTGGTACGCGTTCACCGCACGTCGTCCGTGCCGGCGGCCCAGCCAGCCGAGCACGTCACCACCCTTCTCGGCGTCGTCGAACACCGCCAACGCGACGGTGGTGGCGACCCGCCGGGACGCGTCCTCGATCGCCTCCTCGATGTCGGCGTGCCGGACACCCCGCGCCACCCGGTTCCGCCAGACCGAGCGATGGCAGGCCGCCTCCACCGCAGAGCGGCACAGCTCCGCGACCACCGGCCCGCGCACCTCGGCGGGGATCTCGTCGTTGCGCGCCAACGCGTTCGCGTCGTCCAGGTAGCGGGTAACCGGGTCGGAGCCGGGCCGCAGCGTCACCACCGACTTCTCCGCGCGGGTCACCTCGATGATCCGCGCCTTGCCGAGATCGAGTCGGCGGACGGCGTCCGGCAGCCGGGTGTCGTGGGTGAAGACGACCACCTGCCGCTGCTCGGCCAGCTCGGCGAGCACCCGGGCAAGACCGTCCACTTTCGAAGGGTCCATGCTCTGCACCGGGTCGTCGACCACGATGAACCGGAACGGGCTCTCCGGGGCGCAGCTGCGGGGCAGGAACGTCGCCAGCCCGAGCGCCTGCATCTCACCCTGACTCATCACACCCAGCGCCGTGCCGTTGTCGGCGCCGTCCACGCTGACCGGGAAGACCACCCGCCGTCGGGTGTTCGCGCCCTCCAACGTCATCGACCCCAGCTCGACGTTGCTCTCCTGCCGCAGCTGCGCCCAGATTTGCTGCGAGTGCCCGGCGAACGGCGCGACCCGCTCGTTGCGGATCTCCCCACCGGCGTCCTTCAGCCAGGCGCGCGCTGCCTTCAACCGGGCCAGGGCCGCCTCCCGCGCCGGCAGTCCGCCGACGGTGGCCACCCACTCGCGCACCTCAGCCGCCGCCGCCCGCCAGCCGGTGTCGCGCTGCCGCAGAAACCCCTCGGCGTACGCGCGGGCCGCGTCGGCCGCCGCCACCACCGCCGGGTACCGCGCGGCCAGGTGGTCGGCCAGCTCGGCCGGCTCCCCGGGTACGCGCCGCAGCGCGACAACGGCGTCGCGCAGCACCCCGGCCGCCGGCTCCGACCCGGGTCCCTCGGGCACAACGAGGTCGTCGATCAGGTGGTGCGTCTGCCGCAGCAGAGCCGTCAGCCGGGTCGTCGCCGTCTGGGCGGCGACGCTGCGCTGCCGAAGCTCGCTGAGCGACTCCGCGGCGGCGGCACGCCAGCCACCGTCGAGGGTGCCGGTGGCGCAGACCGGGCACGACCCGTCGCCCTCGTCCTCGTGATGTTCGAGGGCGAGGCGGAGCAGCTCGGCGCTACGCAGCGCGGCCCGGGACCGACCACCGTCATACCGCCGGGCCTCCGCCGCCGCGTCCCGCAGCTGACCGGCGAGCCTTGTCACCTCGTCGGCCGGCGGCGGGGCGAGGGCGGCAAGCTCCCGACAGAGCAGCACCTCCCGGTCGGTGGTCGCCTCGTCCGGCTCGTCGAGGATCGCCGTCACCGCGCCGACGTCGACCGCGCCCCGGCCACGCAGCAGCACGGCGGCCCGCCGGGCATGCTCGTCGGCGATCCCGTCAAGCGTGGCGACCAGGGTGGCGCGCTGTGCGCGTACCTCCTTGATGGTGTTGTCGTGCGGCCGGGTGGCGCGCAGCAGACGCTGGTCGGCGTCGGTGAGCGCGTCCAGCCCGAGGATCGCGAAGAGCGCGTCGAAGAGCTGACTCTGCGTTCCGGCGGCGAGCTTGCCCAGCTCGGCCGCGGTGAGGAACGGCCGGTACAGCTCCAGGGGGCGGGCCAGACCCAGCTCGGAGAGGTCCGCTTGCCTGCCCTGGGCGCTGGTCACGGTCACCTCGGCGTCGGCCAGTTCCGCCCCGACCGGCCAGGCCCGGTGCACCCGCGTCGGCGTGGCCACCCCGTCGACGCGCAGCTCCACATCCACCCAGCACGGGTCCGGGTTGTGCAGGTTGCGCCACCCCGTACGCCAGACGCTGGTCTTGTCGGCCCACCGGGCGCTGTCACCGGTGAGGGCGAGTTCGGCGGCCTCGGCGAAGCTGGACTTGCCGGAGCCGTTGCGGCCGACGACCAGTGTGAAACCCGGCCCGGGGCCGATCTGGATGGTCCGTTCCGGGCCGACGCCGCGGAACCCGGCGACGGTCACCGACTTCAACCAGATCCGTTCCGCCGGACCGTCGTCGGCGGGGGAGCGGGGGTCCAGCCGGGTGGGAGTGCCGGCGAGGGCGGCGGTCAGGTCCTCCTCGCCGGTGAGGGCGGCGAGGACCAGCTCGGCGGTCTCGGTCGGGACGTCGTCAGCGGCAGCCAGTCGGTCGAAGATCAGCTCGATCAGGGGCGCGGTGGGCTGTGCGGGCTGGGTCATGATCGTCTCCAGGCGTGTGGTGTCCGCGGGCCGACGGCTCGTCGGCCCGCCCGGGGGAGCGGTGGAAGTGCGGGTTACCGCGGTCGCGGTCAGACCGTGGCGTTCGCGTGCCAGTCGCGCAGGAACGCGTCGACCAGGGCGTGCGCCCGAGGACGCAGGTCGAAGGACTCCTCCCGCCGGCGGCGGGCCATGTGCGACAGGCCGTCGGCGGCCTCGTTGAGGGCGTGGCCGCTGTGCCCCTTGACGTGCGCGAACGTCAGGTCGGGACGGTGGGCCACCTGCTCGGCGAGCCGGACCAGGGTCGGCTTGTCTGACCAGCGGCGCTGCCGCAGGCTGTAGCCGGCGGGCATCGGGTCGGTCTCGCCGGCCTGCCAGCGGTGCAGGTACCGCACGGCCGTCAGGCTGTCCAGCAGCACTGTCATGCCCGCTGGCACCTCGGCATACCCGGTGAGCAGATAGTCGACCGCGCGCAGTTCGTCGACGAGCACCCGGGACCTGCCGGTCGGGTCGAGCCGACCGGTGCCCCGCCCGAGCAGGCCGTAGTGGCCGTCGCTGACCACGTACCCGATGCCGCCGGCGCGGCCCTTCCAGCTGGCGTCGGTCGCGGCCACCAGCGGACCGGCCGCCTTCGCCCAGCGCACTACCCGGCCGCGCCCACGGTCCTGGTCGGGAAGCGGCAGGCAGTCGGCCTTGCGCCCCGAGTGCTCGGTGTGCGCGGCGGCGAGGCGCTCGGCGGTGTCGAGCAGCTCGGCGGCGGAGGTCAGCTCGTCGTAGTGGGCGGCGGTGAGGGCGAGGTGGACCGCATCACCGATGCCCTGGCAGTCGTCGCAACGGGTGGCGCGGGTGTAGGGGCGAAGGATGAGGACGCGGTCGTGCAGCGGCGGGGGGAGCTGGGTCAGGGCGCGGAGGAACTCATCGGGGCGCACGACGCCTCCTGACGTCTTGTGAAGGGGACAAGCTCATTGCGTTCTCACAGCTCCGACACGTCGGTCACGACGGCGGTCAGCTTGTCGCCGGAGCGCTTCGTGCTGGCCCTCTCCTCCTGCTGGACGGAGGCGGAGTCCCCGGTCACCTCGAAGGTGTTGATGACCGGGTCCTCGGCACCCTTGACCTCGTACGTCACCTCGTAGGTGCTGGACGGGTCGAGGCCATCGCCGGTGTAGGTGACGTCAATCCGGTAGGTGATGTTGCAGCCGGCGCTGCCGAAGCACTGCTTCCGCAGGGTCTTGACCTTGAGCTTGAAGTCGCCCTTCGTCGGGGTGTCGTAGACGGGTGCGGGCGGCGGCGTCGTCGCGGGCGCGGTGGTCGGCGCCGAAGCACTGGTCGGGGCGGACGTGCTGGGGCGCGACTGGGATGCGGCGGTGGGGGCGGGCTTGCCCTGGTCGGGCGACTCCTCACCGTTCGTCGTCGCCAGCAGCACGCCGCAGCCGCCGAAGCAGAGCAGCAGCACCAGAACGGCAGCGCCGACGATGACCCACCGGACCTGGGACCTCTTGCGAATGACGGGCTGCGGGCTCGTTGCGCCCACGGTCTCGGGCTGGGCCGGGGGCTCAGCCGAAGGGTCCGGCTGGTGGTGGGGCTCGGTCATGGTTCTCTCCTCTGTTGAGCGGGAAGCTGTGGAGCTGATGTCGTGAACGGATCAGGCGGACGGGATGCCGACGACCTCGACCTCGACGCCCTCGTTGCGCAGCGACTTCATCGCCCGGTAAAGCGCGACCTGGGCGAAGGTGAAGAGCGACTTCACGGTGAGCGGCTTGCCGGAGCCGAGGGCGATCGCGTAGATGACTTTGCGGGGCCGGAAGCCGGGGTCGATGACGCGCGCCGACGGCTGCTGACGGACCATCTCGGCCAGCGCGGTGCGGGCGTCGGCCTCGTACCGCAGGGCGTCGACCGACACCTCGCCCTGTGCGAAGAGGTGGCTCAACGCCGAGCTGCCCTTGGCCCGCTTGACATGGATCAGCTCGTCGTCGGGTCCGAGCAGGTCGCAGGCCTCGATACCGCGGTTGTGCTGGCTCGTCCGCAGCAGCCGCCGGTCCAGGAGGGTCAGACCGCAGACCCGCGCAGCGTGGACGTTGTACTGCTCCTCGTCCGCGAGGTCGGTGGTCCAGGCCGGGAGTGCGATGCTGGCCGGCCTGGCCAGGATCTGCTTGATCTCGTCGCGGAGGAACGCGCGGTGCTGGTCGCCGATCTCGTACCAGCCGCCCTCGTGCAGCAGGAGCTGACTCTCACCGTGCGCGAGCTGCGCGGTGATCCACCGCGAGGCGGCCGTCGAGCCAATCTCCTCCGCGCCGGCTGCATCCGCGTAGAGGGTGACGCGTCCGTTGCAGAGCGACGCCCACCGCTCGCCGTCCGGGACGCCCTCGGTCTGCGCGAGCACGTCCGCCACCGTGAGCTCCGGCAGACGCGCCGGAGCGAGGCCGGACTTCGGCACCCGAAGCTTGTACGACCGGATCCGCTCGATCTCGCTGAAGACCCGGCCCGGTACGGCCAGTCCGACCTCCACAGGATCCGGCAACCTGAGCAGCCGATCCAACTGCTCTTCTACCATCGCCAGCCGGGGATCCCGGGCCGGCACCGGTCGGATCTGGGTGATGAACTCCAGGTCAGCGAAGGGTGCTTCCTGCCTGTAGACCCGGTCGATCTCCCGCAGGTCGGCGAGCAGGCTCGCGGGTTCGACACCGAGGTGGATGCGCAGGGTGTCGCTGCCCTCGACCGGGGTGGCCTTGCCGGTGGACCGGCAGACGGTCAGGTTCGGGTTGAGCGTCGGCCCGCAGACCTGCCCGACGATCTCGCCCCACTTGTCGATGCCGTACATCCGGATGTGCTGGCCGCCCGGGACCATGTTGCGGTCGACCCGGCCGGTGGTGCCGAACACCCGCCGGCGTACCTGCTTGATCTCGTCGGGGGCGAGCGAGCGCACCGCGAAGCCGATCCCGAAGCCCGGGTTGGCCAGGTCCAGGTCGACCATGTGGCGGCCGACGGTGCCGTAGGCGAGTGCGTAGACGTGGTCGTCGACCGCGACGAGCAGCGCGGCACCGCCACTGCTGAAACCCAGGTCGATCGTCTCCCCGGTCAACGAGGCGAGCACATCGCACCAGTCGGCCCGCTCGCGCGGCACCGTCCCGTGCACCAGCAGCGCCGGCGCGCCGGCGACCAGGCGCTCCTCGACCATGAAATCGTGCTGTCGCACGTACCGGTGGTTCACCGCCTCATGCAGACCCTCGACGGTCGGCGTCACCCGTTCCAGCTGGTAGACCGACGTCAGATAGGTGCCCTCCGGCCTCTCGGGCAGGTCGAGGTCGAAGAGGGTAGGCGCTTCGTAGGGCGGACGGGTGACGTCCTTGCGGACGACACGACGGTTGGTCGGTCTGGTCGTGGTCGGCTGGCTCGCACGGCGCACGTCGATCTCCTCGCGTTGAGAATCGGGGTGGCGGTGGTGCGGGGGAGGGGTGCGCCGAGGGCGGGCTTCGCGGGTCCCGCCCTCGGCGCGAGCGGTCAGCTCAGGGCGACGGTGACGCCGCCGGAGAACATCGAGTCGTGCAGCTCGAGCTTGGTGAGCTTGACGTTCTTCGGGATGTCGAAGACCACGACGCCGTTGACCTGGTTGCCGGGGTTGATGTCGTTGAGGAACGTCTCGGCGTTCTTGTTGGCGTAGATGGCGGCTCCGGTGTCGGCGGAGTACTCGGTGCCGTCGGCCGCGTACGCCTTCTGGCTGCTGCCGTCGAACATCTGCGCTTCCTTGCCGATGTTCTTCACGTTGACCGTGACCAGGCAGAACTGGCCCTGCGCCTTCGCGCCGATCACGTCGGTGCCGATCTTGGCCACGCCACACTTGGACGACTTGACCGTGAACTCGAACTTGCCGTCGCGGGCCGGCTCGCCGACCTTGGCAACCTTCGCCGGCTTGTCCTCGCTCTTGGTGCCGCCCGCGTCGTTGCTAGAGCTGCTCGTGTTGTCGGTCGAGCCAGCGCCGCAGCCGAGGGCGACGACAGCGGTGGCGAGCAGAGCGATGGTCGTGGTCTTACGCATGATTTCTCCTGAGCTGGGGGGTGACGGCGTTCAGCGACGCCGCAGGGGGATTGCTTGAGCCGCAGTCAGCGCTGCGAAAGCAGCGAAAGTAAAGCATCGCGTGAAAACACTGTCAACCGTCATGTTGCCATCAACCGTTCGCTGCCCTAAGGTTGCCCTGGCAGGTTGTCAATGAGGAGCAGGCATGTCACAGGTCACCGCTGCGGAGATCTCCCGCATGGCCGGCGTTAGCCGGGCGACTGTCAGTAACTGGCGCCGCCGCCACGCCGACTTCCCCTCACCCTCCGGCGGGACCGAGACGAGCCCGGCGTACGACCTGGAGGCGGTCCGGTCCTGGCTCGACGCGCGAGGCCAGTTGCCGGCCGAAACACCGGCGGAGGACTTGCGAGCGGCCCTGCGAGAGCGCCCGGAGAAGGCGGAGCCGACCCGGCTGCTGCCGCTGGTGCTCGCCGCGCAACGGCTCGACCCTGCGAACGTCGACAGGGTTCTAGACCTGCCCGACAGGGATCTGATCCGGCGTGCCACTGACCTCACGGGCGACGCGGTGACGTACGGTGGCGACGAGGCCCCGGTCCTGCGGGCGCTGCTGCGGTGCGTGCGCGTAGACGGGGCGCTGGTCGCCGCCGATCTTCTCGGCGAGCGGGGCACCGACGATTCGACCACGACCGGCACGTACCGGACGCCGGTGGAGGTGGCGGATCTCATGGCCGATCTGCTGTCCGGTGCCGATGCCCGCTTCCCCTCCGACGTGTACGACCCGGCCTGCGGAGTCGGCGGACTGCTGGCCGCAGCTGCCCGTCGCGGGGCCCGCCGGCTGTACGGGCAGGATCTGCTGCCTGCTCAGGCGGCGCAGGCCGCGACACGGCTCGGTCTGCAACACGGCGACGTCCGCGCCGACATCCGCGGTGGCGACAGCCTGCGCGACGACGCTTTCCCAGACCTGGGGGTCGGCGCAGTGCTGTGTAACCCGCCATACGGCAACCGCGACTGGGGGCAGGAGGTCCTGGCATACGATCCGCGCTGGGTCTACGGCCTGCCACCGAAGGGTGAGCCCGAGCTGGCCTGGGTCCAACACTGTCTCGCCCACCTCGCACCCGGCGGTCGGGCAGTCCTGCTGATGCCTCCCGCTGCCGCCGAGCGCGCCTCCGGTCGCCGCATCCGAGCCGAGCTGGTGAAGAGCGGGGCTCTCCGAGCGGTCATCGCGCTGCCGGCCGGCGCCGCGCCACCCCCGCACATCGGTCTGAACCTGTGGGTCCTGACGCGACCCGATGACGGAGCTCAGACGGCGCCCGACACCGTGCTCTTCGTCGATGCAGCCGGGCCAGGCCGACAGGGCTGGGAGTCCGTCCGCGACGCCGCGCTCAGTGCCTGGTCGGCGTACGACGGCGGGGTGTTCGAAGCTGTGCCCTCGGTGGCGCGGGCGGTGCCGGTCGTCGATCTGCTCGCCGGGCCGACCGACCTCGCTCCGGCCCGGCACGTTCAGTCGGTGACGGTGGCGATCCGGCCCGCGGATCACCTACGCCAGGTGCGGCGGATGCACGTCGAGCTGCGACATGCGGCGGACGCGCTGATTGGCGTGACGGAGCGGAGCGAACGGTGGACCGCCGCCGGCAAACAGCCGCAAACCTGGCGTACGACGGCTGTCGCGGACCTGCTCAGAGGCGGAGCGCTGACGCTGCTGCGCGCGGTACCCGCTGGTCGAGCTGCCACCGTCGACGCAGACGTCGAGATCCGTGCGGGGGATGTCATCCTGCCGGAGTTGTTCGCCCGGCCCTACCGCGCCCGCGTCGCCGCTGCCGCGGACGACGGTCGAACGCTGGGCCGCCAGCATCTCCTGCTGCGCCCCGACCCGCAGCGCCTGGACGCGTGGTTCCTCGCCGGGTTCCTCAGCGCGGAGGAGAACGTCAACGCGGCCGCCACCGGAAGCACCATCGTGCGGGTCGACGTCCGCCGGTTGCAGGTGCCGGTCATGACGCTGCCGGACCAGCAACGGTACGGGCGGGCGTTCCGCCAGGTGCAGGAATTGCGCGACACGGCCGCTATGCAGAGCCGGCTCGCCGACGAGGCGGCAGACGCCCTCGGTATCGGCCTGACCGGCGGAGCGCTACGTCCACCGGACGAGGAGTAAGCGTGACCGATCTTGGGCTGTCACCATTCGCGGTGACGCGACTACGGTGAGACCCCCACGTGACTGAATTCTGCTGGGACCCGGGGCGGTTCCGCCCCCGACGAGTTGTGAAAGTGAGCTGTTGACGTGAGTACCCACCAGAGCCTGGCCGGCTTCATCTGGTCAGTCGCCGACCTGCTGCGCGGTGACTACAAGCAGTCGGAGTACGGCAAGGTGATCCTTCCGCTGACCGTGCTGCGCCGCCTGGACTGTGTCATGGCGCCGACCCGCAAGGCGGTGTGGGACCGCGACGCCTCGCTAAAGCTCACCAACAAGGACCAGCTGCTCCGGCTAGCGGCCGGCCTGCCGTTCTACAACACGTCCAAGCAGAGCTTCGAGACTATCGGCGCGTCCGCCCCGGACGTGGCGAAGAACCTCACCGACTACATCAACGGCTTCTCGCCGAACGCTCGCGAGATCGTCGACAAGTACGAGTTCCACACCCAGATCGCCCGCCTGCAGTCGGCCAAGCTGCTCTATCCCGTGGTGCAGAAGTTCCGCGACATCGACCTCAGCCTGGAGCGGGTCGACAACCACCAGATGGGCTACGTCTTCGAGGAGCTGATCCGGCGCTTCGCGGATGCCTCCAACGAGACCGCCGGTGAGCACTTCACGCCACGCGAGGTCATCAAACTCATGGTGAACCTGCTCATCGGCCCGGACAGCGGGCATCTGACCGGAGCGCCGGTGATCAACGTCCTGGACCCTGCCTGCGGCACCGGCGGCATGCTCTCGGCTGCGGAGGAGGTCATCACCTCGCTCAACCCGAGGGCGACGGTGCGCCTCTTCGGCCAGGAGTTGAACGCCGAGTCGTACGCGATTTGCCGCTCGGACATGATGCTCAAGGGCCAGGACCCGTCGAACATCCACCTGGGCAACTCGTTCAGCGACGACGGCCACGAGGGCCAACGGTTCGACTACCTGTTGGCCAACCCGCCCTTCGGGGTGGAGTGGAAGAAGGTCAAGGACGAGGTTGACGCCGAGGCCACGCTCGGGCACGCGGGCCGGTTCGGTGCTGGCCTGCCGCGCATCAACGACGGCTCGTTCCTCTTCCTCCAGCACATGATCTCCAAGATGGAGCCGCCGGAGAAGGGCGGCTCCCGCATCGCCATCGTCTTCAACGGCTCACCACTGTTCACCGGTGCCGCCGAGTCCGGCGAGTCGAACATCCGCCGCTGGATCCTGGAGAACGACCTGCTTGAGGGCGTCGTTGGCCTGCCCGACCAGCTCTTCTACAACACCGGCATCTCCACATACTTCTGGATCCTCTCCAACCGGAAGGCGGAGAACCTCAAGCGCAAGGTTATCCTGCTCGACGCCCGGGACCAGTGGATCAAGATGCGCAAGAGCCTCGGTGACAAGCGCAAGATGATCTCCGGAGAGCAGGTCGCGAACATCACCCGCCTCTACGGCCAGGCCCTCAGCATCGCCGAGGACGAGGCGCACCCCGACCAGGGCAAGGTCAAGGTCTTCCAGACCACGGACTTCGGCTACCAGCGGATCGCCGTCGAGCGGCCGCTCAAGCTTCGTTTCGAGATCACCGAGGAGACCCTCGCCGCGCTCGCGGAGAGCAAGCCTCTCTTCCGGTACGCGCACCGCGACGAGCTGATCGGCGCCTTCAAGCCGCTGCTCGGTACGGTCTGGCGGACCAAGGCCGAAGCCAAGGACGCGCTGCACGCGGCCGCCGTCGCTGGTGGCGTGCTGTGGCCGACGGGCGCCACCGCCAAGGCCATCATGGACACCATCTCCCTCAGTGACCCGGACGGTGAAGTGCAGAAGGTCAAGGGTGAGGTCGTCCCGGACTCGGACTTGCGCGACTACGAGAACGTGCCGCTCGTGGAAGACGTCCACGAGTATTTCGAGCGCGAGGTGCGCCCGCACGTCCCCGAGGCGTGGATCGACGAGAGTAAAACGAAGATCGGGTACGAGATCCCGTTCACTCGCCACTTCTTCGTCTACAAGCCACCGAGGCCGCTGGCCGAAATCGACGCGGAGCTACGGGAACTCGAATCCCAGATTCAGGCGCTGCTGAGCGAGGTGACTTCGTGACTGACTGGTCGAAGGTGGCGCTTCGTCGTGTTTCCCGTGTAGTTAACGGTGGAACGCCAACGCCAGACGAGTCCAATTGGGGTGGAGACTTTCCGTGGGCAACCCCGGTCGACATTGGTGCGGCCCGAGGAAGAATATCTGCCACTCAAAGAACTTTGACGGCGGCTGGTGTTGCCTCCGGTTCTCGCATCATCCCGGCAAATTCCATACTTGTATCTACCCGCGCTCCGATTGGCTATGTGGCCATCACGTCCGCTCCCATGGCGTTTAACCAGGGGTGCAGGGGCCTTGTCCCTACCGATCAGGTTGATGCCCGATTCCTGTATCATCATCTAACTTCATCCGCGGATGAGTTGAGCCGGCGGGGTCAGGGGACAACTTTTCTCGAACTTTCTGCTGAAGGCCTCGCTGGCGTGGAGGTGCACCTTCCTCCGCTTGAGGAGCAGCAGCGGATCGCCGACTTTCTCGACGCCGAAACCGCCCGCATCGACCGCCTCATTGACTTGAAGATCGGGCAGGTCGGGCTGCTTGAAGCTCGAAAGCGGAGCGCAGTTTCAGAGCTATCCGAACACCTGATATCGCGGTTCGGAGCCATAGAGTTGCGTTACGTGATGTCGGGAATTGAGCAAGGTTGGTCACCTCAATGTGAGGAGCGGCTTGCTGGCCCGAACGAGTGGGGGGTCATCAAGGCTGGGTGTGTCAACGGTGGCAGATTCAATGAAGAGCAACACAAAACGCTCCCCGCCGACGTTATGCCCCGTATCCAGTATCGATTGCGTTCCGGCGACCTTCTCATGTCGAGGGCAAGCGGCTCTGTGGAGCTGATTGGTAGTGTCGCTGTCGTTCCGGATCATGTTGGCAAAATGCTTCTTTGTGACAAGGTCTATCGCCTTCGAGTTGATGCTCGACGGGGCTCAGCCGAGTTCCTGGCATTCATGCTGCGTTCCCATGCTAATCGTGAGCGCATCAAGCTAGGCATATCCGGAGCCGAGGGTATGGCCAACAACCTCCCAACGGCAGTTGTGAAGGGCTGTGTTGTGCCAGCAGCTCCACTCGATGTGCAGGAGCGGTCTGTGGTTGAACTGCAGCACGACTTGTCGGCCATCGAAGAACTGCAGCGGTTGATCACCGGGCAGGTGTCGGTGCTGGCGGAGCGGAAGCAGGCACTAATCACGGCTGCCGTGACTGGGCAGCTCGATGTCACGACCGCGAGGAGGGCGGACCTGTCGTGAGCGCGCACGTCTACAAGGAGCAGGCGTTCGAGGAGACGATCGAGGCTGAACTCCTCGGGAACGGCTGGCACCGAGGGCTGTCCAACGGATACCGCCCCGACCTCGGCCTCGACACCGGTGAGCTGGACACCTTCATCGGGGCGACTCAGAAGAAGGAGTTCGATCGGCTCATCACCGCCTACGGCGACCTGGCCACCGCCCAGCGGGAGTTCGCGAAGCGTGTCGCGGCCGAGATCGACAAGCGGGGCGCGCTCGACGTGCTCCGGAGTGGGGTGAAGGACCGGGGCGTCACCATCCAGCTCTGCTACTTCCGGCCTGGCCACACCCTCGCCGTCGGCGCGCTCGACGAGTACCAGGCGAACCGGCTCACCGTAGTTCGGCAGTTGCGCTACTCGGCGAAGACGGCCGACGAGTTGGACCTGGGCCTGTTCGTCAACGGCATCCCGATCGCCACGGCGGAGTTGAAGAACACGCTGACCGGGCAGGACGTCGAGGACGCGAAGCGCCAGTACCGCAAGGATCGCGATGCCAAGGAGCTGATATTCGCGCGGCGTACTCTCGTGCACTTCGCCGTTGACCCGCACCTGGTGTTCCTGACGACGCGGCTTGCCGGGGAACAGACCCGGTTCTTGCCCTTCAACGTGGGTTCGAACGGACCTGGGGTGTCCGGCGGTGCGGGAAACCCGCCCGCGCCCGCCGACGGCTACCAGACGTCCTACCTGTGGCGGCAGGTGTGGCAGCGGGACAACTTCCTAGAACTGCTGCAACGGTTCGTGCACGTCGAGGTGCCGAGGAAGGGCAAGGCGGCCCCGCACGCCAGCCCGTTGATCTTCCCGCGCTACCACCAGTGGCACGCGGTGCGGCGGATGGTCGAGCACGCCTCCCAGCATGGGGCGGGTCACAACTACCTGGTCGAGCATTCGGCTGGTTCGGGTAAGTCGAACACCATCGCCTGGCTGGCGCACCGACTGTCCACCCTGCACGACGCGGACAACCAACCGGTCTTCGAGAAGGCCATCGTCATCACCGACCGGGTGGTGCTGGACCGGCAGTTGCAGGACACGATCTACCAGTTCGACCACGTGGCCGGCGTCGTCAAGAAGATCGACGAAGATTCCCAGCAACTCGCCGACGCCCTCACCGGGTCGGCCGCCCGCGTCATCATCACGACCTTGCAGAAGTTCCCGTTCGTGCTGGACAAGGTCGCCAAACTGGGCCAGCGCCGGTACGCGGTCATCATCGACGAGGCGCACTCGTCGCAGTCGGGGGAGTCGGCGAACGCGTTGAAGAAGGCGCTCGGTCGGCTCGGCTCGGACGACATCGACGCCGACGGCGACCTGCTGACCGCCTCCGCCCTGGCCCGGGGTAAACACGCCAACCTGTCCTACTTCGCTTTCACCGCGACGCCGAAGCAGAAGACGCTTGAGCTGTTCGGCACCCGCAACCCCGGGACCGGCCAGATGGAGCCGTTCCACGTCTACTCGATGCGCCAGGCCATCGAGGAGGGCTTCATCCTCGACGTGCTGCGCAACTACATCACGTACGAGGCGCGGTGGCGGCTGGCCAGCGCGGCGGTCGAGGCCGTGGAAGCCGCCGACCCCGAGGTCGACCCGAAAAAGGCAAAGGCCAAGCTGGTACGGGCCGCCGAGCTGCACCCCGAGTCGCAGGACCAACGAGCGCAGATCATCATCGATCACTTCCGCACCGAGGTCAGCGAGCGCATCGGCGAGCGGGCCAAGGCGATGGTGGTGACCCGCTCCCGTGAGCACGCGCTGCGGCTCTACCAGGCGATGCGCAAGTACCTCGACAAGCGTGGTGTCACCGACTGCACGCCGATCGTGGCGTTCTCCGGCACGCTCACCCTCGACGGCATCGACTACTCCGAGTCGAAGCTCAACGGGTTCTCGGAGGCGGCCCTGCCGGACGCGTTCGCGTACACGAAGGTCGGCGATCCTCAGGCCATAGCCCGCAACCAGACCGAATATCGCATCCTGGTCGTCGCCGAGAAATACCAGACGGGCTTCGACCAGCCGCTGCTCGCGGCGATGTACGTCGACAAGCCGCTCGCCAGCGTGGCAGCCGTCCAGACCCTCTCCCGCCTGAACCGCACCCACCCGGACAAGACGCAGGACGACGTCTTCGTGCTCGACTTCGCCAACAAGGCCGAAGACATCCAGAAGTGGTTCAAGCCGTACTTCGAGACCACCATCACCGAGCCGACCGACCCGAACCTGCTCTACGACAAGCAGCGCGAGGTGATGGACTTTCAACTGCTGGTCGAGTCGGAGATGGACGCCTTCACCGAAGCCTTGCTCGCCGCCGAGCAGTCCTCAACGACCGACGGGCAACTGGAGAAGGCGCACGCCGCGCTCTACCGGTTCCTTGAGCCGGCGGTCGACCGGTTCACCCAACTCGCCAAGGACGACCGGGACCGCGCAGAGGAGTTCCGCTCGTCGGTGAGCGACTACGTCCGGGCGTACGGCTTCCTGGCCCAGGTCGTCGGGTACGCCGACGAGGATCTGGAACGGCTCTACCTCTACAGCCGTTTCCTGCTCCGACGGCTACCCTCCGAGCCGGGTGCGGGCGTCGACATCGGTGCGGCCACGCTGAGCCACCTGCGCATCCGCAAGCGCGCTGAGGAGGACCTGTCACTGCAACCGTCCGGCGCGCACCTCATCCCCGGCTTCTCGCCCGACGGCGGCGCCGCCCGCCAGGTCGAGGAGAAGCCGCTCAGCGAGGTGATCGAGGAGCTCAACGAGCGCTTCGGCTACGACCTCAGCTCGTCCGACCAGATCCTGCTCGTGCAGCAGATCATCTCACTGGCTGAGGACGAGAAGATGCAACAGGTTGCGCTCAACAACGACATCGAACGGTTCGGTCAGGTGGCCGACCCAGAGCTGGACAACATCGTGGCCCGCAACCATGATCGCAACACCACCTTCGTCGGCCGGTACTTCGACAACCCGGAGTTTCAGGCCGCCGTCAAGGCGGAGGCCCGGCGTCGGGCGTACGGGCTGATCCTGAGCCCGTCTCGCGCCGAAGCCCTGCGCAAGCTTCGCAGTCAGGTCTCCGGGGCGAACGAGAAGCGTGCGACAGCGACCAGCGGCGAGTGACGAAGCGGGGGAACGCGCGCGGTGAGCGACGTGATACCGGCTGAGGAGTGGGTCTTCGCGGACCGGTACCGCGTCGACGCGCCGATCGGCACCGGCGGCATGGGTGCCGTCTGGAGCGGCTACGACCGGCACCTGGACCGCCGCGTGGCGATCAAGCTGATGCGGAACACGCCCGGCCCTGCGGCGACCTTCGGCAGCGCGGAGCGCGCGGCGTTCAATGAGGCGGCGGAGGCCGACCGGGAGCGGTTCCTACGGGAGATCCGCACGACGGCCCGCCTCGAACTCCCCGGCATCCCCGCCGTGTACGACTTCGGCGTTGAGGATTCGACCGGCCGCATCTACCTGGTCATGCAGCTGGTGTATGGGCAGACTCTCGAGGATCTAATCGCCTCCCGGAACTATGGCGCCGACCCGTGGCCGATCACCTGGGCCGCCGCAATCACAGCCCAGGTGGCGGCCACCCTCGTCGACGTCCACCGAGTTGACGTCGTCCACCGCGACATCAAGCCCTCGAACCTCATGGTCACTGACGGGGGAGTGGTCAAGGTTCTCGACTTCGGGGTGGCCATCCTGCGCGGCGCCAGTGCCCTGCCGCGGCTCACCCAGGTCGGCCTGACCGTCGGCAGCCCGCCGTACATGCCGCCGGAACAGGCTCTGGGCAACCCGGTTGGGCCGGCGAGCGACGTCTACGCGTTGGGTTGCGTGCTGTACGAGGCACTCACCGGACGGGTGCCATTCGTGGAGACGACTAGTCGCTCCTATCAAGATCACCACGTCAACACCCCGGCACCGTGGGCGCGGGCGTGGCGCGCTGACGTGCCTTCCGACCTTGAAAACCTGATTGCGCGAATGCTGGCGAAGCGGCCCGCGGACCGTCCCACAGCAGAGGACGTCTACGAAACGCTGCTACCGATCGCCGCCCAGCCCGGTCACGCTGGACCCGGCGGCAACCGTGACCCGCGCCGTCCCTTCCTCCGCCCACTCGCACCCGCGCCACGGCAGCGTGGAGCCGCCCCCGCCCCGAAGCCGACGTCGGCGACCTCGGCGCCGCTGAGCATTGACGAGGCGATCGAGATCCAGCAACGGGTCGGCGACCTGGTCCAGGATTCGCAGTTCCAACAGGCGATCGATCTACTGGACGAGGCGGTGGGGCGGGCGTCCGCTGAACCGGCGTTGAAGCTGGAGATGCAGGTGGCTCTGGCCTCGACGCTGTGGTTCGCCGACGAGTTCAGCCGGGTGGCGGCCGTCCTCGACGAGATCCTCCCGAAGGTCGACGGTGGGGACGACCTGACCGTTCTCTACTACTACTCGGGCGTCAGTCACGCCGAGATCGGCAACATCGACGAGGCCGTCAAGCAGCTCACCGAGTTCCTCGTCCTCGCCGAGCCGTACGACCCCCTGCACCGGGACGCCACCTACCGCCTCGGCATGATGCTGCCCGCCGTCGGCCGCACGAGCGAGGGTCTTCAGCACCTCGAGGCGCTCCGGCCAGTCCTCGTCGCCGAGTATGGGCCGGACTCCGTCCACGTCAGCACGCTGGACAGGCGGATTGCTCAGATCAGGCGTGGACCCGATCTGTTACGAAACAGCGGCAATGGAAAGGCGGCGAGCGATGATGTTGATCGCAGGCGAGACTGAGGTGGCCACGGTCATGGCTGAGCTGATCGGCCGGCGCGCTGTCTTTCATTCGGAGGCCGACTTCCAGCATGCCTTCGCCTGGACGCTGCACAGCATGCAGCCGTCGACAGAGGTCCGGTTGGAAGTCCGGCAAGCCGGGGGAGAGCGCGTCGACCTGCTGTGCTGCGGACCGCAGGGTCGCACGGCCATCGAGTTCAAATACTTCACCTCACGGTGGGACGGCACAGACCCGGTGATCGGGGAGCAGTTCCGTCTGCGGGAACACGCGGCCGACGATCTGGCCCGACGCAACTTCATCTTCGATGTCGCGCGGCTTGAAGGACTCTGTGCCGCCGACCCCACCCTGACCAACGGCTTCGCGATTATATTGACCAACCACCAGCCATTGTGGGCCCCGCCCAGCCGTCCTCGGCTCACACGCGATCAGCACTTCCGAATCCACGAAGGGCGCACCCTGACGGGCACTCTGCGATGGGGAACCGAGGGCAGTTACTACATGGACAACGAGCGGAATCTCATCGGCCGGTACACGCTTGCCTGGAATGACTACACCCGGCTCGAAGGCGTGAACGGGCAGTTCCGCTGGCTGGGTGTCGGGATCCGGGTGCCACGATAGGCTGGACACGACCCAGCTTGGCGCGTGGCCGTGCGCGCGGTCCTTTGACTTCGAGTCCGGCGGGCCGGCCCGCTTGCTCGTCAGCGGAAGCTGGCACCCAAAGACGAGCCGGTTCAGGTAGGTCATCGTCAATGACGATGAACATCGCAGGCACCGTTCGGCAGCAGGCAGCGCGACGGGAGCGCGGTGTTGCCCTCAGGTACCGGGGCGAGCAGCAGACTTGACAGCGGCTGTGAATAGTAGCCAGGCGCATCGATCGAAGCGGAGTGCCGCTCCCCCGATGTTCTTGGAGTCGCGTACGGCGACGATGCCGGGGATGTTGGTGGCGACCTCGACGCAGTTGCCGCCGTTGTCACCGCTGCGGGTGCTCTTGCGCCAGATGGCGCCGGTCAGGTCAGTCATGCCGCATCTCCCCGATGATCTGCTTGATCATGTCTCTTGAGTCTGCCTGATCGAGTGCGAGTGAATCCAGACCCTTCCAGACGTCTTCATAGGCCCGCAGCTCGTCCGGCTTGTCGAGGTAGAGCGCCCCGGTCAGCGACTCGCTGTAGACGACCGACGGTTCCGGGACGGCCCGGCCGCCCTTCGTGGCCGGGAAGTCCAGGAGAACAAAGGAGCCTGCGACTGCACCGGGATGTGGCCCTGCCGCGAGTGGCGCGATGCGAACCGAGACGTTCGGCAGCTCCGATGCTTCGAGCAGGCGAGCAAGCTGCCCAGTCATCACCGTAGGGCCGCCCACAACACGGCGCAGCACCGCTTCGGAGAGGATGGCGTCCAGGTGCGGCGGCTGTGGAAGCCGACGAGTGAGCAGACTCTGACGCTTCAG
This sequence comes from Micromonospora saelicesensis, assembly GCF_900091575.1. GTDB lineage: Bacteria > Actinomycetota > Actinomycetes > Mycobacteriales > Micromonosporaceae > Micromonospora > Micromonospora saelicesensis. Next base: position 767,545 of record NZ_FMCR01000002.1, on the reverse strand, counting down.
CCGCACCTCGACAGCCCGCTCGCGCTCCTCGATGCTCAGCCGGCTTGTGGGTCGGAACAAACCCAATGCGTAGGCGCGGGTCTGTAGCAGCCCGGGGATGAGGTTCTCGCCGTACTCGCGCAAGTGGGCGGCGGCGGATTCCAGCCCCACGTACAGCTCGAACCAGTTCGGCACCGCATCCCCGTACGCGTGCCACCAGCCTTTCGACTTCGTCTCGGCGGCCAGCCCGCGCATCGCCTCGGTCATCTCCGGCGACACCCCGTACAGCTCGCACATCGCCTTGACGTCGAGCACCCGGACCGAGCCCTGGCCGCATTCGAGGCGCCAGATCTTCTGCCGGCTGTATTCGAGGGCTTCGGCGGCGGCGTCGAGCGTCACCCCGGCCTCGTTGCGGAACTGCCGTAGCAGCCGGCCGAGTTGCCGGCGAGGCACTGTCGATCCGATGTCGTCGGGCATCCGCACACTCCCTGGTTCCATAGCGCAACGCTGCGTGACCTGCTCCTGCAACTCCTACGGGTTTCAGCAAAGAAAGTCAATGCACAACGGCGAAATTGCGGTTTAGAACGTTGCGTTTCCACTGCGGACTGTCGCAGGCTGATCACAGCACGGCGGCCGTCCGGTCCCCCCGACCGGCCGCCGTGCATCCCGAACCCCCTCGCCCCTCCGCATCAGGAAGGCAGGCAGACATGAACGCCAAGAACCAGCGACCAGGGATGGCGAGTGGCGGTGCGACCTACCGCTCCGCCGCGTACACCAGTCTGCTGCCGTGGCAGGTGCGTGAGCGCCGCTTTCCGCCGGTCGGGTTCGGACGTCGCGGCCTGAACCCCGACGACGTGTACGCCTTCCTCGATCGGGTCGCCGTTGACATGGCCGCCGTCTACGCCGCTCTCGCCGAGAGCCGCCTCGAGACGGCCCGGATCAAGGCCGGCCTGCGTCGCTGGCAGACCGATCAGGCCCGCGCCCGCAACGAGCGGGACCAGGCCCGATGAGTCAGCGGTACGTCATCCACCTGCCCGTCGTCGCTACCGACCTGGCCGCCGCGCAACGCCTGGCCCGGGTCATCGGTCGCTGGATGCTGGTGCTGCCGATGGCGGACCCGGGGGAGACCACCGTCTCCGAGGAGGACCATCAGCTCGTGCGCCACCGGGTCTTCTGCGACCTGCGGCTACCCGGCGGCCGGCGCTGCCTCCTGCGCGACGGCCACGACGGCGGCTGCTCCCGTCGCCTGCGCCGTTGACACAACCAGACGATCCGGCATCTCAACTGCCTGTTGCGCCGAGTGCGGTGATGATCATCAGGCGGCTAGCGTGCGCAGCACGGGAGGTGGCGGGGATGGTCGTTCGGCGTTGGGACGCCAGGTTCGAGGAGGAGCACCTTGTCCTCCGGCGTTGGCGATTGCTGCCGTGGCCGAAGGCCCACGTCAGGCGGATACCGCTGGCCGCGATCCTCGATATCGGGTCGTTCACCGCATTCGACCAGGCGAAGCGGTACGCGCAACTCTCCGTTCAGGACACGTCGGCACCGGACCTGACCGAGGCCATTCCGGTCAGTTTCACGCGGGAGCAGTGGACGTTCGCCAGCTGGTTCATGGAGGAACGGCGAGCCGCCCTGATGAGGCCGCCGCAGCTCCGTGGGGAAGCATCGTCGGGTCAGGTGGCCCTGTCGCGCCCGGCGGCCGACGTTGCGGCCCTGTCGCGGCGGCGGGCGCAGATGGCGGCTGCCCTACGAGCCCACCTTTCGGCCAGGCCGGCTTCCACCACGCCGAGCACCCCGTCGACAACCCCGGTGATGCGGGCCGGTGATGGCAGGAGGCCGGTCTGGCTGTGGCTTGAGAATGGGGAGATCCATGGGTCACTCGTGTCGGCCGGCAACGCCTCGCCACGCAATCTGACCCCAGCCGACGTCGCCCATCTCCTGCTCGCTGACCCGTGCCGGGCGATGCCGGCGATTCGTGCGTTGACGGGCGCCGCAGACAGCCAGCAAGCTCAGGCTCTGCTGCGGAGCTGGCGGCGGCGAGACCGGGTCATCGTTAACCTGAGCGCCTCCGACCTCGCCGGGAGGCGAGTGGCAGAGGCCCTACAGAAGCCGGGCCGGAGTAACCCGGACGGCAGTGTGCGAACCGTGTCCGGTGGCCTTCCGAGTCTGAACAAGCGCCGCCGGTAGAAACGAGCCAGGGGATGCGGTTCGTGCCCGGCGCGGCGATCTCTGCCGATGCTCGGGCGTGAGGACGGCTCAGCTGGCCGGCGAGCCCAGGCTGGAGCCGTCACGGAGTACGAAACCGACCTCGAGGGAGACCGAGGGGGCGGGGCGCTGAGCTGTGCGGGAAGGTCCGCGCCGGTGACGGCGTTATCGCGGTGCCTCGATGGTCCACTCCAACTGGCCAGCTTTCACGGCCGGACGGTATCGCTGCATGTAGGCATTGCCGGTCTCCAACGACCGCGCTGCGCCCTCCAAGAGCTCTGCGATCGACGCCGGCCAACGGTCGAAGCCGGTGCCATCCTCTGGATAGAACTCGCCCACCCTGCCGTGTCCACCCGGACGCTGGTCGACCAGCAGACAACCACCATCGCTCGCCGTGGCAAACGGCACGAAGGCCCGGTGCCACCAGTCATCGTCCTGCGGTCCGCCCGCCAAGACGGAACAGTTGACCTCCCAGTCGGCCACGATCTGGTCTAGTGGCAGCGGTCGATAGAACGGTGGCAGATCAAAGCTGTCCACCGCCGCGACCCCGTCATGCCGCCGCAGCGACGCCACCAGATCAGGCGGGAACGGGACAGACATCCGCGCCTGTAGTGCGGCGATCCGCTCCGGTGGCGCGGCCGGCCGCAGCGAGGCGCGCGTGCGGGGCGCGTGCGCCGCTAACCATTTTTCGATGCGTTTCCAGGCAGCGTTGACCCGGGCGGTGGTCGCAGCGTCGGGCTCGGCGGCGACCAGGGTTCCGGCGTGCTGCGGGCAGACCGCGGCGGCAGACGGTCGGGACGGCGCCTTCGCATGGCCCGTGTCGGGGACAGTGCGGTAGGACGGAACTGGTTGGCGTACGGACGGCACCGGTCCCGAGTCGACGGACACCCCCGCGTCGTTGACGCTTGCGCGATCCGATCCGAAGGTGGTGACGGCGCAGAGCAGCAACACCAACAGCAGGAAGACCGCGAGCAGGACGATCAGCAGCCGCTTCCCGATGACCGTCGAGGGTGGCGCGTCCTGGTCACGCCGCGCCGCCGGCACTGCGTCATTGGACCCCGGCATGGCGGCGGCAGGTCCGGAGGGCGAATCGTCGCCAGCCACCGCCCTACCCCCGGTCGCCTTCAGTACCGGGTCTAGCCAGTTAGCCGCCTCCGTTCGAAACAGCTCAGGCTGGTCAACCGCGCCGGCGGGAATTCGACCCGCCAGCCCGACCGGCAACTCGGTGAGGTCACCGCCGTCGCCGATGGCGACCACGGAGGCGGAGAGGCCACGGCTGGTGAGAGCGTCGAGGGCAAGCGTGGTGTGATTGGTCGAGTCTGGTCCGGAGTCGGTCACCACGACGACGGGCGCCCGCAGCGCCCAGGCCAGATCCGCGAGGGTCCAGCCGCCGCGGCCCAGCGGAACGAGGAGCCCGTGGGCTGCGCCCACCAGGATCAGGCCATGGGTCCGTGCCAGGGCTTGGGTGATTCCGACGAGGTCGTCGGAGCGCGGCGCGTCGACACCACCGGCATGCACCTCGACGTACGTGGCGAGGTTGTCGCTCAGCAGCCGACGAGGGGCGCTGTCGTCATGCCTGCGTTCGGCGATATGAAGTACCGCCACTCGCACCGTCGACGCCGCGGAAATGGCTGCCGCAGCCACTTCCCAGCTCACGCTCGTCGAGGTAGCGGCAACTACCCACGGTCCACCATCCGGCCAGGACAACCGTCCCTCCCCATGATCACGCCCACCCTAGCGAACCGGCCTCCCGCATTTGACCCCGTCCATAGACGGCTGGACACCGCGTACACCCCGCTGTTGCCGTGGCAGGTGTGCGAGCGCCGCTTCAAGCTGGTCGGGCTCGGACGCCGCGGCCCGGTGGGTCAGGCCGCAAACACCGTGAGATCCTGCACTTCCGAAGCTGCCGCCGGCCCACTCACCCTCGACCTTTGGATCGGGCTGCCCGAACCGGGTGTGCGGCGGTCAGTGCGGCGGCCTGGTACGGCGTCAGCGGTGAGCTGTCGGCGACGACCTCCAGTTGCCACTTCTCCCGCAGGGAGGTCCACAGCTTGGAGGTCAGGCCCGAGTGCATCTTGAGTTCGTCCGTGCCGTCGGCCACCCGCAGTACGTACACCCACGTCGCCCCGTCGGGTGCGCCGTCGAAGGGGTCCCGCCAGGCGCGATGCAGGCTGTGACCCCGTCGACGCGGGGCTTCGGTGGACAGGAGAGTGTCCGCCCGGGTCGGGTCGGGGGCGTTCGCGGGGCCGGTCGGGCTGAACCGGTACGGCGGTGAAGGCACCTCGGCGATGACCGGCACGTTGAGCAGGTCGGGGTTGTCGGTGTCACCGAGGAAGGAACGGATCAGGTCCCGCTCCTCGGGGCTGATGGCGACGACCTCGTACGCCAGGCTGAGCAGGAGTGTCGCGTCGGCCAAGTCCCACTCACCCGCCGCGTACTGATCGCGCAGGGCACCCAGGGTGTCGTCGGACAGCCGGCCCGCGAGTCGGGCGCACATTTCGGTGATCGCCGCGTAGGTCTTCTCGTCCATGGCGCTCATCTCTTTTTGTCGTCGCCGAGCACTGTTGTCGCGACGTTCCCCTGAGCCCCCACCGGACTGGCCGCGAAACTGGTAAATCGTAGGCGAGCAGCGGCGCGAGAGCCCGACCACTCCGGTGGGAATCGTGGCGGCGCACGTGGCATGCTGCTGGCCATGCGTCAGCCCGGGAGCGTGGTCTCCGTCATCAACTACAAGGGCGGCGTGGGCAAGACGACGTTGACGGCGAACATCGGGGCGGAACTGGCGACGCGCGGCCTCACCGTACTCTTGATCGACCTGGACCCGCAGGCGAGCCTCACGTTCTCCTTCTACCAGCCGCACCAGTGGGAGCAGGAACTCGCCGACGAGCGCACCATCCTCCAGTGGTTCGGCGACGTGCTCGGCCACGGTGGCTCCCAGCCGCTCGACCCGTACGTGGTGACCCCGCCCGCCGTGAACGACGTGATCGCCCGCAGCGGCTCGGGCCGGCTCGACCTGGTCCCGTCGCACCTCATGCTGGTCGACGCCGACCTGGATTTCGCCTACCAATTGGGCGGCTCCCGGTTTCAGCACGGAAGTCCGCGCTATCTGCCGCTGCACCGAGCGCTGGCCGACGCGCTCGACGGAGAGGCCTTCCAGGCGTACGACGCTATCCTGATCGATTGCCCGCCCAACTTCACGATGGTCACCCGCACCGGGATCGTCGCCAGCGATCACATCCTGATCCCGGCCAAGGCGGATTACCTCTCCACGCTCGGCATCGACTATCTCCGCAAGAAGCTCTCCGAACTGGTGCGGGACTACAACCGGGTCGCGGGCGCCGTTCCGCAGATCAATCCCACCATTCTCGGTGTGGTTCTTACGATGATCCAGTACGCCGGGACCGGGCCGATCATCGCCCAGCGCAACTTCATCGAACAGCCCAGCAGCGTCGAGCTGCCGGTGTTCCGGCAGATGATCCGGGACAACAAGACACTTTTCGCGCCCGCAGGCGAGCACGGAATACCCGCCGTCCTCCTGCCGAACGCGAACCCCACCGTCCAGTACGAGCTGCAGCAGCTCGCCAGCGAGTTTCTCGCCCGGATCCGGAACTAGGAGCACCCGTGACCAGCCCAGCCGACCTGAGCCACGCCGTACTTGTGCGGGTGGCGGAGTTCCTCCGTACGCTTCCGGCGGACCAACTGGCCGCGCTGACCGACGGGTCCGCCCGGCTGCAGCTCGCGGCGACCGGCGCGACGTCCGACCGGCCGGCGCGGCCGTCGGCGGCGCCCAAGAGCAGGGGTACGGCGAAGGCCGCGCCGGCGCCCACGGTGGAACCGGAGAAGGTCCGCGCTGACCTGGCCGCGATCGACGACCGGGCGGCCGCCGGGCGCTACCTCGACGACCTGCGGCTGACCGTGCCGCAGCTCAAGGCGCTCGCCAAGAACCTCGGCATCGCCGTGCCGAGCCGGGCGACCAAGGCCGACGTGCGGCGCGACATCGTGCAGTGGACGGTCGGGCGCCGGCTCGACTCCTCGGCGATCAGCAGGCCGGCGCCGGCCCGCGGCTGATCGCAGAGCCGGGTCAGTCCGTCGCGTCCAGCGCTCGGCGTACCTCGTCAAGGACCGCATCCCACGACGTGCGCGGCGCCGCGCCACGCAGCTGGCCGGCGAGATGGTCGGCGAGCCGGCGGACCGCTCGGTCGGTGAACAGTGCAGCACCCTCGTCCGCGGCCGGTGGCCTCCGCTGCGGTGGCACGGTCAGCGGCAGCGGATCGGCGACACAGACGATGTCCAGATATGCCGTGGTACGGGTCAACGCCACGTAGAGCAGCCGGTGCCCGCGATCGTCCTCGGCCACGATCTGTTCCGGCTCGACCACGACCACCGCGTCGAACTCCAGCCCTTTCGCCTCCTGTGGACTCACCAGGTTGACCGAGCCGCCGAGCTCACCGCGCTGCGCGCTGCTCCAGCCGACGCCGTTGTCAGCCAGCGCCGCCTCCACCTCGCGGCGACACCGTGCCGGGCAGACGATCCCGACGAAGGCGCCCTTCTCGGCGTGAGCGGCGGCCAGGGCGACCACCCGTCCGGCCCGCTCGGTCAGCGAAACCCGGTGGATTCCGGGCTCGGCCGGACCCGTCCGCACCACCTCCGGAGGCGTCACGCCGGCGGCGGCCACCGGCAGCAGCCGGGCGGCGAACCGGTACGCCTGCGCGGGTACCCGGTAGCCGTACCGCAGCGGGGCGATCACCACGGGATGGACCGCAGGCAGGTGATCGGTCACCTCGGCCCAGTCATCACGGGCCCACGAGCCGGTTGACTGAGCCAGATCCCCCACCAGGGTGAGCGAGCCGCCCGCGCAGCGACGGCCGATGGCCCGCAGCTGCATCGGCGACAGGTCCTGTGCCTCGTCGATCACCACGTGCGCGTACTGGCGTCCCGGACCGTCGATGAGCCGCTCCAGCTCGTCGAGGAGCGGCAGGTCCGCCGCGGCCCAGACCTCCTCGGAGAGCCGGTCCGCGCCCTGGCGGTGCAACTGGCGGACCTCCTCAGCGGTGAACTCCGTGCCGGCCGCGGCGCTCAGCCGCGCCCGCGAGCCGAACAGGTCGCGCAGGAACGCCGCCGCCGACTGCTGCGGCCACAGCCGCTCGACGAGATTCGTCACCGCCGGCGCCCCGGCCGCGTCGACGCCGGCGCGTTCACTGACCAGGTGGTTCACCCGGTCCCAGAACAGGCGGCGCTGCTGGGAGTACGGCAGTTCCGCCGCGCTCGCCACCGCCATCGCCTCGGCCAGTTCCGTTCCGGGCACGGTGACGAACCGTGCGCCCAGCAGGAGCCGTTCGGCAGGCTCGGGCACCCCAACCCGGTTGCGCAGTGCGCGGGAGAGCAGGCCGGCCAACCGTGCCTCGCCCTTGAGCCGGCTCACCTCGGCCGGCTCGGTCCGGCCGCGGCGTACGTCGGGCGCCAGCCGGGCGACGTCACGCATCAACACCTCGGCGTCGCCCAGATCGGGCAGCACCCGGCCGATGTAGCGCATGAAGGTCGGGTTCGGTCCGACCACCAGCACGTCCTCCGGTGCGAGGTCGGGGTTGTTGAAGAGCAACCAGGAGACGCGGTGCAGGGCGACTGCCGTCTTGCCGGTGCCCGGCCCGCCCTCGATCACCAGCACCTGCTCCATCGGCGCCCGGATCAGCTCGAACTGGGCCGCCTGGATCGTTGCCACGATGTCGCGCATCTCGCCGGTACGCGCCCTGGCCAGTTCGTCGAGCAGACGCTGGTCGGGCCCGTCGATGGCGGCCGCGAGCTGGGCGAAGAACACGTCGGTGAAGTCGTGGATCGTGTTGCCGTCGCACTGGTAGCTGCGCTTGCGTACCAGGCCCCGAGGGTCGACATGGCTCGCCTCGAAGTAGGGCGCGGCCGCCGGCGCCTGCCAGTTCGCGATCAGCACCTCGCTGCGCTCGTCGAGCACGACGTGCCGGCCGATGTAGAGCACATCGTCCGACTCGTCGTCGATCCGGCCGAACGCCACCGCCTCGTCGTTGTCGCCGAGGGCTTCGGCGGCCTTCCCGGCGTACCGCTTCAGGTGCACGGCGGCGCCGGGATGCGCCGCCGCCGCGGTCACCTCGGCCAGCCCGTCCCGCCGGCGGGCCCGATGTCGGGCCGCCGCGTCGAAGAAGGTCTGCTCGCTGGCGATCTCCGGCGACTTGCTGCCCACGTGTGCTCCTGACTCCGGCGGAACCGCCACACCCTATCCCTGTGAAGTGCCGTTGCTCAGGCGGTCACCGAGCCGAGGCCGAGGCCGTCGAGCAGGTTGATGAGGTCGTCGTCGCGGGTCACCTCGTAGCCACGCTCGCGTAGCTCCGCGACCAGTTCAGCCTCGCCGTCGAGCGGGATCTCGAGGTACTCACCGTCGTGAACCGTGAGCACGACTTTGCCGTACCGGTCCTGCAGATCCTCCGGCAGCACGTCGAGCGCCCGCGCCGCGACCATCTTGGGCCAGCTCATGTTCACGACCGCACCCACCTCGGCGATGCGGAAGGGCTCGTCGTCGGGGTAGTCGTCCTCGTCGTAGGACTCGGGGTCGGCGGGGTTCCACAGGCGGGTCATCTGCACCTGCCGGGCCTCGCCCCACGTACGGGCGGCGGCGAGCGCCCTGATCTCGGCGGCCTCCCCGGCGGCGGTGTCGGCCTCGACGAAGGCGAGGCAGTCGTGGTTCGCGGCGTGGCCGTAGACCAGGCGCAGGCTGTTCAGGTGGTGCGTCGTCATGGCGCACATCCTGCCCCAGACGTACGACTTCCAAGATCGTCGGACGGCCGGGGCGCTCTCCACCGGTCGGTTGACCGCTAGGCTGGCCGTCCACGGTCTCCCCACCTGGAGAAACGCCCATGTCCGACAGCGTCTTCGCGCAGTTCACCGCCGACGACGACCAGCTCGAAGTTGGGCTGATCGTGCAGCCGGCGATCAACGCCGCCCTGGTGCACAACCGGGTGCCGTTGGTACGTCACCTCACGCTCGTCAACCGAGGTGCGGTGCCGCTGACCGATGTCACGTTGACGCTGGAACTGCGGGGCCCGGACGGCGCGCTGACCGAGCCGTGGACGCGTACCCTCGCTGCGCCGTTGCGGCCCGGGGCGAGCACGAGCTGGGACGACTTCCGCGACTTCACGCCCGACCGCGTGCTGCTGTATCGCACCGACGAGGCGTTCCCGGTCGACTACACCCTCCGGGTGGAGGCGCAGGCGCAGACACTGCGGCTGGTCGCTCCGTCACGAGTGTTGGCGCACAACGAGTGGTTCAACAGCCCTGCCCTGTACGACAGCCTGGCGGCCTTCGTGCAGCCGAACACCCGGGCGGTGGAGGCGGTTCTGCGGGCAGCCGCCCAGCTCCTGCTGGCGCGGACCGGCTCCGGCTCGCTGCAGGGTTATCAGGAGGGTTCGGAGCGGGCGGCTCTGATCGCCGGCGCGGTGTACGAGGCGTTGCGCCAGATGGAGATCACCTACCAGACCCTGCCGGCGTCCTTCGAGAACACCGGCCAGAAGGTGCGCACGACGGCGGCGGTGCTCGACGGGCGGCTCGGCAACTGCCTCGACCTGTCCGTCACGTACGCCGCGTGTCTGGAGGCGGCGGGGCTGCACCCCCTCATCTTCGTCAGCGCGGGGCACGCTTTCGGTGGCTTCCTGCTGGAGGAGGAGCGGCTGGGCTCTGCCGCGGTGACCGAGACCAACCTGCTGATCTCAATGGTCGACTCGGGCCGGGCCGTGCCGGTCGAGTTGACCCGCATCGGGCCGGGCGCGCAGTCGGCGACCTTCACCGAGGCGGTACGCGTCGGGCTCGGCCACTTCCGCGGTGACGGCGAACGCATGCAGGGCGTCGTCGACGTGCACCTGGCCCATCGCTCGGGGATCCGCCCGCTGCCGTCGCCCGACGAACTGATCGCGCCCGCCGCGGTCGACCCCGAGGCAACGGCGAAGATAACAGCGTCCCTCGACCTTCCGCCCGGCGTGGCCGCCGCGAAGCTGCGGCAGTTCGCCGACGAGGGCGAGGAGGTGCCGGCGCAGTCCGACGGGTCGCCGGCGCGCGTCCAGCAGTGGAAGAAGTCGCTGCTCGACCTGAGCCTGCGTAACCCGCTGCTCAACCTGCCCAAGCGTGGCCGTGGCCTGGACCTGCACGTGCCGGCGGGTGCGCTGGCCCTGCTCGACGACCTCATCCACGACGGCCGCCAGGTGCAGGTCATCCCGCAGGACGACATCAGCCACGTCCACGAGCTGGCCGGGGCACGTCGGGCGCAGGACCTCGACGCCGAGATCCTGACCCGGGAGCTGCGTACCGACCGGCGGGTCTATGGCGCGGTCACCGACGCCCGCTACAAGACGGCGATGCGCGCGTTGCAGCGTGAGGCGCGCACGATGGAGCAGGAGACCGGCAGCAACTACCTCTACCTGACCATCGGCACCCTGGTGCACACGAAGACGACCGGGGGAGAGGCGTACGCGCCGCTGTTCCTCCTGCCGGTGCGCATCGAGGGCGGCAGCGGCCGTCGCCCGTACGCGATGGTCATCGACGGCACGGAGGTCGCCAGCCCGAACTACTGCCTGATCGAGTGGTTGCGGGTCAAGCACAGTGTGCGGATCCCGGAGCTGGAGCGACCGGTCCTCGACGAGCGAGGCATCGACATCGCCAAGACCCTGGCCGCAATCAACACCGGGCTGCTCGACAACCGGCTCAACTACCGCATCGACGAGACCGCCAGCCTTCGACTGTTGCAGTTCTCCACCTTCCAGATGTGGCGGGACCTCACCGACCACTGGCCCCGGTTCATGGAGAACCCGGTCGTCCGGCACCTGGTCGAGTCCTCCGGCGCCACGTTCGACGATCCCGCCCGCCCGGAGCACGACGTCGAGATCGCTGTCGACGAGGCGGACCTGCACCTGCCCATCCCCGCCGACGGGTCGCAGATGCAGGCCATCGTGCGCGCCGAGCGCGGCCACTCCTTCGTCCTGGAGGGCCCGCCGGGCACCGGCAAGTCCCAGACCATCACCAACATGATCGCCCGGGCGGTCAGCGCGGGCCGATCGGTGCTGTTCGTCGCCGAGAAACAGGCCGCCCTGGAGGTGGTCAAGCGCCGCCTCAAGCAGATCGGCCTCGGGCCGTTCGCCCTCGACCTGCACGGGCGCAAGCAGTCCCTCAACGCGATCCGCCAGCAGCTGCGCGACGCGCTCGACCAGTACGACCAGGGCGGCGACGGCACGTGGACAGCCGTCGAGACGGCCTACCGGACGCGGCTCGCCCCACTGGCCGAGTACCCGGCCCAGGTGCACACCACCAACCCCGTCGGGATGTCGCTCTGGTCGGCCTACGAGCAGACCCTGGCGTACGGGGACGGCCCGGTCGCGCCAATTCCGGTGGCGTACCTGCACGCACCCGCCCCGGCACGCGCGCAGGTCGAGGCGACAGTGCGGGAGTTCCCGGCGGCCGCACGATCGGCCCGACTTCGGGCCGCGCACCCGTGGGCGCTCAGCGGCTGCCGCACCCTCGACGGGTTGCACGGCGCCGCAGTCACCGAGATCGCCGGTGAGCTCGAACGCCTCCGTGCCGACCTCGCCGCCCACCCGCACCTGGTCGAGTTGCTGCGGACGCTGCCCGCCCCGGAGACCGTGAGCGAGCTGCAGGCGGGCGCCTGGCTCGCCGTACGCGGACTGCTGCCGGACCGGCAGACCACCCTGCACGCCAGCGACCGGCGGTGGGACGAGGCGGTGGCTCGGCTCCAGGCGGACCTGGCGGCCTTCCGGCAGGGCTTCGCCGGTGAGCTGGCCACCTTCCGGCCGGACGTGTTTGCTCGACCGGAGCTGACCGCCTGGCACGGTGAGGCCCAGGAGGCGGCGAAGAAGCTGATCGGTAAGCGCAAGCGTCGGCAGGCCATTGTGGATCGGCTGGCGGTGCACCTGGTTGCCGGTGCGACGCTCGACGTCGAGCGGGTGGAGGTTGCCACCGGTCGGCTGGTGGCCGCCCAGGCGCAGGCAGCGGCCCTCCACCAGCATTTTGCGGCGGTGGGCGGGCTGCGGCTGTCGCAGTGGCGGCCCACGGACCCCAACGCTCAGGAGCGGTTGACCGAAGCGATCGAGGCGACCCGGGTCGGCCGGACGCTTCTGGCCCGGTATCCGCAGGCCTGGGAGCTGTTTCACGGCGGGTTTACCGATGTCGGCGCGGTGCTCCTCGACCGGTTCGCCTCGCGGTGGCGGGCCTGGCACGGGGTGTTGCGCTCCGGTGAGGCCGAGCTGACCCTGTGGGCCGCCGGTTCGCACTGGACCGACGCCTGGCAGCGCGACGGCGCGGCCTGGCTGCACGAGTTGCAGGCCGAGGAGTTGTTCCCACTGCGCCGATGGGCGACCGTCCTGGCCCACGCCGACGTGCTCGCCTCGGCCAACCTCACCGACTATCGGGACCAACTGCTGCGCGCCGAGGTGCCCGCGCATCTCGCCGAGGAGGTCTACCGGCGGGGAGTCGCGAGGGCGTCCCTCGCCGAGCGGGTACGGGCCGGCGGCCTGCAGTACTTCGACCCGGAACTGCACGACGACCAGATCAGCCAATTCGAGGCGGCGGCCGGTGAGCTGCGCTCCGCGCTGCCGACGCAGTTGCCGTCGGTGCTGGTCCGGCGCCGCCCCTTCAGCCCGGCCGACCGGCGGGGCCGCTTCGCTGACTTCGCGGCGGAGCTCCGCCGTAAGCGGGGCGGGCGGTCCTTCCGGGAACTGTTCGAGCAGTACGCGGACGCGGTGCTCGCACTGACCCCGTGCGTGCTGGTCAGCCCCGCGTCCGCAGCGAACTTCCTGGCGCCAGGCAGCCAACGTTTCGACCTCGTCATCTTCGACGAGGCCTCGCAGATCCGCGTGGCGGAGGCGATCGGCGCGATGGGTCGGGGCAGCGCCGTGGTGGTGGTCGGCGACTCCCGGCAGATGCCGCCGAGCAGCATCATGCAGGCCAGCCACAGCGTGGACGAGGTCGACGAGGGCAACGGCCCGGTGCCGGAGGATCTGGAGAGCATTCTCAGCGAGGCCGTCGAGTCGGGACTGCCGCAACGGTGGCTCTCCTGGCACTACCGCAGTCACGACGAGTCACTCATCGCCTTCTCCAACCGCTACTACTACGACAACAAGCTCTCCAGCCTCCCGTCGCCCGGTGCCGCCAGTTCGGCGGGCGTCAGCTGGCGGCGCGTCGAGGGCCAGTACGACCGGGGCGGATCCCGCACCAACGAGGTCGAGGCACGGGCGATCCTCGCGGACATCACCCGGCGGTTGCACGACCCGGCGACCGCCACCCAGTCCGTCGGCGTGGTCACCTTCAACATCCAGCAGCGGGATCTGATCCTCAACCTGCTGGAGGAGAGCACCGACCCGATCATCCGTGAGCAGCTCTCCGGTGCGGTCGCGGAGCCGATCTTCGTGAAGAACCTGGAGAACGTGCAGGGCGACGAGCGGGACGTCGTCCTGTTCTCCCTGGCCTTCTCCACCAACCTGGAGACTGGCCAGCTCCCGCTGAACTTCGGTCCGCTCAGCCAGGCCGGCGGCGAGCGGCGGCTCAACGTGGCCATCACCCGCGCCCGCCGCCAGGTCATCCTCTATTCGTCGTTCGACCCGTCCGACATCGACCTGTCCCGTACGTCAGCGCTGGGAACGCAGCACCTGCGGGCGTACTGCGAGATGGCCGCCGCCGGCGCGGAGCGCCTGGGCGACCTCGCCACCGACCGCACGGAGCGGCGCAGTCGGATCCGCGACGAGGTGGCCGCGGCGCTGCGCGATCGCGGCCACGAGGTCCGTACCTCGCACGGCCTCTCCGACTTCACTGTGGACATCGCCGTACGCAAACCAGGCTCACCGCGGTGGCAGGTGGCGGTCATGCTCGACGGACCGGACTGGAGCGCCCGCCCGACGGTGGCCGACCGGGACTCCGCACCGACGCTTCTCCGCTCGATCATGGGCTGGCCGGAGGTCGTGCGGTTCTGGCTGCCGGCGTGGATCCACGACCGGACGGCGCTGCTCGACCGGGTCGACGAAGCGGTCATCCGAGTCGAGGCCCCCACGACCGCCGAACCCGCATCCGAGTCGTCGGCAGTCCCAGAGAGCATCGAGCTGCCGCAGCCGCGCCCCGCAGCGGACGTGGAGCGGCCACGCTCGGCGCCGACCGCCGAGTTGCCGCAGCCACGTCTCGCGGTGGAAGAAGAGCCCATCCGAGGCGCATCGGCGTCACCCGTCACCGCACTCGCCGCGGCTACCACCGCCGTGCCGGTCACGGCCGCGTCGGCCGCCGACACCATCACGGCAAGCCCCTTCGTTCCGTACGTCCCAACCTCGCTCGGAGACCAGGCCGACCTCGACCTCCTGGCCACCGACCAGCGGATACGCGACCTGATGCGGAACGCGCTCCGCGAAATCATCGCCTCTGAGGGGCCCATCGAGCAGCACCGGCTCGCACGCCTCGCCCTCGCGCGGTTCGGCTTCCTCCGGACCCGGGAGGACCGGCGCACCGCCGTGCTGTCGCTCGTCGACACCCGCCGCCTGTACACGCACCCGACCGTGAGCCGGTACGCCTGGCCCGATGGCGTTGACCCGCAGACCTACCGCAGGTACCGGGTCACCCAGGCGAGCAACGACCGGGCGTTCGAGGAGGTGCCACCCGAGGAGGTGGCTAACGCCCTCGTGCACGCGCTGCAGGACGTACCGAGCATGGACGAGGAGCGGCTGCTGCGCGCTGGCCTGGAACGGCTCGGCTACCGCCGACGCACCGAAAAGATCGACAAGCTGCTCCGGTACGGGTTGCACGTCGCCGTGACCAGCGGTCGCCTCCGCTTCGACCAGGAAGGTCGCCTCAACCTGGCATGACATACGCACCGTCGTTACGGCAGACGGCTCATCCCAGCATTGCTCTGACGATCGCGCGGGCTGTCCCGTTCGCTGCGGAAGTCGCGCCGTACGGTGGCGATGGCGCCCAGCAACTTTTCTGACGTCGGCGAAATCATCAAACGGTTTCGAGTGTGGAGTACGGCAACTGCGGCGGGTTGTGCGGGCACGGGAGGCCGAGGGTCCGCCCCCTGATCCGGTCACGGCCTGCGCCGCCTAGGTCGGCGCAAGCCGTGACGTGAATTGGAATCTCACGGGTTTCGCCGTGACAGGACGTATCCGCGATAGAACCACAGCCAGCAGCCAACCACTACGCCTCTGGTTGTGTGAAGGTCAACTGATCCCGAGAGCCCTCTGCGTGTTGACCTGGCGTACCTGGCTCGGCAACGTGAACAGATCGATCAGCGTGCCCAGGCCGAGGACGCCGAAGGTGAACAGATAGAGCAGGCCCCTCCCTACCTTGCCAAGGTAGAACTGGTGACCACCGAAGAATCCGAAGAAGAGCCAGAAGAGGTAGGCGAGGCCGGTTTCCTTCTGGCTCACCGGAAGTGCGGTGTGCAGGTGCGGCGAAGGGGTGGGGCTAAGACACTGATTGCTCCTCATATGCTACTGATGGTGATTGGCGCGGCTGGGACGACGTCGCTCTCGGGTGTTCCGCCATTTTCCGTCAACGCTGTTTCGTGCAGGTGAGCACAATCAGTGTGTCGGAGGGCACCTTGCTCGCAGCCTTGGCCGACTGCTTGGTGACGGTCCAGTTCGAAGCGAGCAGCACAACGGTGTCGTTCTCGTCTTGAGACCCGTACTGCACTTCGGTGAATCCGAGCTTACGGAGTTGGTCTGCGGCCACGGCCGCGTTTTTCCCTACCACGTTGGGCATCGTGATAGTCGCCGGCACGGTACTAGTTGGTGAGGTGGTCGGCGTGCTGGTGATGGCTGGGGTCGTCGTCGCGGCGGTCGGTGCGCTCGGGGCGGTGTCCGTCCGAGGAATGCCGGCGGGAATCGATGCGATTGCCGCAGGCTCAGGATCGGATTCGCCCATGCTTCGGCCGATAGCCACACCACCGCAGCAGCCGACGATTAGAGCGACAGCGCCTGCGGCGAGGCCAACAATGAACGGGTTGGTTGCCTTCTTCGGCATGGCGGGCATGCCGGGAGGCGGAGACGGTTGTTGTGGAAAGTTCACTAGCCGATTCTCATGATCACCCGCGCTTCTGGCTAGCCGCTGATCAGGTGTCAGGCCCGCCCGTTCGGCGGCGAATGTGCGCTAGGTGGACCAAACAAAAGGATCAAATAGAGTTGTTGCGGCAGAGCGGAATGGCGGTAGCTGGTCACGCCTACTGAGGGGTGATTGCGGTGATTATGCCCCTTATCTGCCGGAGCTTTCGAGATATGTTCACTCTGCGAGCGAGTGGTGCCCGCTGAAATTCGACTACCCCCGCGTATGACCGTCCCGATGAGATCGGTCCATCTCCCAACGGTGAAGGTGAGCCACGGTCCTGCGGCGTGCTTTGAACGCGGACGGCGACGATACCGGGAAGGTTGATGGCGGCCCCGACGCACTCGCGACCGCTGTCGCCGCTGCGAGTGCCCTTGCCCCAGGCGTGATTGGCAGCTCAGTCCAGCCATCGAATTGATCACGTCGTTTGATTCGACCTTGCCGAAGGCCCTGTCAACGATTCGTTGTAGATGTCCGGGTCGGTGCTCTCGGTGGCGCCGGGTTCGAGCGCCGCCTAGCGTCGGTCGGACTCCGGCGGCCCGGGGAATCACCGTCTCCAGGGAGGGCCATCACATACTCCGGCTGGGGGTCTTCTGCGATCTGCGGCTGCCCGGCGGCCGGCGCTGCCTGCTCCGCGAGGGCCACGCCGGTGCGTTCTCCCGCCGCCTCCGCCGGTGTGACCCGGTTCTACGTCACGAGGCGGTAGTCGGGGATGCCACGGTTGCGTTTCTCGGTCGGTTCGTCCGTCGATCGAGCGGTGACCCCGACTGGAATAGGGGCCCGGGACACGTAGATCCCCTCAAGGCAGGTGTCGCACCAGAACGAGACGTAGCCATGCTCGGCTGCGGGCCGTGCCGTGAAGACGATCCGCAGGGTCGGGTGCCCGCAGTTCGGGCAGGCAAGCTCTGATGTTGCCGGCAGAGCGCGGTAGACAACGTCGTACGCCGTCAACCACTCATCGAACGTGGCCATCACTGCGCTCCTTCGGGCCTGACCGAATGGTCGGTCCACCACTGTTCCTCATGCGCATAAGCCCGGTCCTCGAATGCGTCGATCTCATGACGGGTGGCAGGGTACGGGCGGCCTTGCCGGAGTTCGGCGGCATGGAACCGCTCATGCTCGAGCGTACGGGCAAGGTCCTCCTCACTGCGGAAGGCTTCTCGACAGAGCATGACCGACCCGTCGGGCTTCGTCAGTCCGCACACTCCAGACACCCGGTTGTTGACCGTGAGCCGAATGTCGGAGATGTCGATTCCGTACTTCGCAGCAATGGTCGTCACCGCCTCCATGTTCATCGGCATTCGGGGACCAGCGCCTCGACCGCGAACCCGACTGAGGTCACCCGGGTCTGCCCCGGCACGCGGGAGTCGCCCCAGCGCCTGCTTGAGTTTCTCAATGAGGTCGCCGAGCCGGCGCATCTCCGGAATCAGCCGCCGCAGGCTGGCCAGCAATCCGCGCAACAACCGCGCGATCCGCGCCCCCCACGACGCCACCAGCGTCGTGACCTGCTCCACGACCAGCGGCGCGGCCAGTCCGCCGGTGATGAGGAGTTCACCCGCGTACACGATGATGCGGGACACGCAGGTGGCGATGGCGTCGCGGACCAGGAGCCGGACGGCGGCCACCAGGCCGGCGGCTCCTTCGGTGAGCGCGGCCATGGTGTCGGCACCCTGGGCGAGCCCGGTGATGGCCTGTCGCTGTTCGTTGGCCCAGGCGCGGTAGGCGGGGCCGGCACTGCCGCCCCAGCCGGCGACGTCGGTGCGGACGGCGCGAGCGAGTTCGGCGGCGTCGTCGCGTAGCGATCCGGCGACGTTGCGCCAGGTCTGGGCGTGTGCGGTGATCTGTGCCGGGTCGCCGGCGAGCCAGTCCAGCGCCTCGCTGAGCGGTTTGACGTGTTCGATGAGCCAGGCGATCCCGTACTGGAGCAGGGCGCCGACCGGGTCGGAGACGAAGGCGAGAGCGTCCAGGCCGGCGCTCACGACGCCGAGGCTGCCGTCGATCCAACTGCCGTTGCGGACGCCCTGGGCGATGAGTTCGATGTCCTCGCAGATCCACACGCCCGCCCAGGCGCTGGGCGGGGTGTCCGCAGCGGCGGCGACGAGGGGGTTCGACGTCACCGGCGCTGCCGCGCCTCATCGAGCTGGCGCTGCCGCACGCCATCGAGTAGCTGTTTGGCATGGGCGTCGGAGCTTCGGTAGCGGTCCGCTCCGCCCCGCAGCTTGCCGGCGGTGTCCCGCACCGACGCGGCGGCGGCGCCGATGCCGTCGACCAGGGTTCGCTGCAGGCCGTCGAGCAGCACCGGCATCATCGCGCAGAGCTGTCCGTAGGCGTCGGTGCCCAACCGGACGTGCTGGCCTGCCTGCTGGGCGGTGTCGAGGCTGCTGGCACAGCGGTCGAGGCGTGCGGCGTGGGCGGTCAGGTCGTCCGGGTCGACCTGGATGCCGTCACCGGAGGGCATCGTCTGAACCCTGGTCGGCGAGAAGCCGGCTGCGGTACGAGTCGATGATGGCCTGGGCGCTCGCGTCGTCGCCCAATGACTGCGTGGTTGCGTTGCTGACCTTCCGGAGCAGGTCGGCCCGCGCGGCAGTGGTGGTCTCCAGGATCTGTCGAGCGGTGTGCGCGGCGGGTTGTTGCCGGATGTGTTCGTCGAGCCGCAGGTCGATCAGCAGGCCAGTCGAGTCGACTGTGACGTCGACAGTCCGATCGGCGTTGTGGGCGGTGCCGGTCAGACCCCGCATCGTCGCCGACAGAGTCTTGGCTCGTTCAGCCCGCTCGGCGAGCGACGATTCCCACTCGTCGAGCCGGCGCTCCGCCGCGTCGAGCGCAGCGTCGTCCGCCCACACGTCGACCCTCCCCAGGGGACCACTGCCGGCGGCAACCGCCGACATCACCGGCACGCTACCAACCAGTGGCGCTGCGTGCATGCCCCCCTCAGGATGGTCGACAAGACCGGACCCCCTCTGCGTGATCTTGCACTTACTGTCGCGACAAATGACGCAGAGTCCCGCATCTCGACGACCGAAAGTGCAAGATCGGCGCAGCAGGGGGCGGCGTCCGTATCATCTCGGCATGACGCGGTTCAGTCGGCGGGCGGTGTTGCTGGCTGGCAGCGGGCTGCTTGTTGGCTGTTCACGGCGGCCTGAGGTGGACGAGGTCCAGCTGCGACTGGCGACCGGGCCGGCGGGGGCGGTCTACCGGCGGATCGGCGGGGCGCTGGCCGAGCACATCTCCGAGCAGGTGCCGGGTGTCACGGTGACCACCGTGCCGAGCGGGGCGTCCACCGACAACATCCGGATGCTGCGGGCCGGCGAGGTGCACCTGGGGCTGACCAGCCTGGATGCGCTGATCATCAGCGACGGCAGCGCGCCCGGAGGGCTGTCGGCGATCTGCCGGCTCTACGACAGTCATCTGCATCTTGTGGTCATGGCCGATTCGGCGATCGGCGAGTTTCGAGACATTGAGGGCAAGCGGGTGTCCCTCGGTGCCCACGACTCGGGCACGGAGTTCACGTCGTTGCGGGTCCTGAAGCTCGGCCCGCTAAAAGCCGACGGCTGGAACCTCAGCCAGGCCGGGTCGGCGGGGGCGCTGCGCGACGGCACTATCGACGCGATGTTCTCACTGACCGGCGTCCCGACGCCCGCCATCACCGAGCTGGCGCAGCGGCATCCGATCCGGTTGATTCCGTTGGACGCGCAGGCGGACGGGCTCTTCACGGCGTACCCAGGGCCCTACGCCCCGGCGATGATCCACGCGGCCGCCTACGCCGGCGTCCCGGCCACCCGCACCGTCGCCGTACCGAACGTGCTGCTCGCGCGCGACGACCTGCCTGACGACCTGGTCTACGCCATCACCGACACGGTCTTCCGGCACACCGGGGCGATCACCTCCGCTGGTCGCGACGGCGCCGAGGACCTTCCGGAGGCGTGGCAGATCAACGTGCGTACCGGGATCTCCACCGCGTCGGTCCCGCTCCACCCGGGCGCGGCGGCCTGGTTCCGCGACCGCAAACGCTGACCCGGGCGGTCGTCAGACCGGCGCGGACGCGGGAGCCACCGGCAACACCACCACCGCGGCGAGCCCGTGCCCGGAGCCGTCCGGACGCGGCAGCCCTTCCTCCAGCCGCAGCTCACCGCCGGCCGACCCGATGAGGTTTGCGCAGATCGCCAGGCCCAGGCCGGTCCCGGACACGTTCTGGTGCCGAGGTGAGCGCCAGAACCGTTGCAACGCCTGGGCCCGCTCGGACACGTCGATGCCCTGACCGTCGTCGCGGACGGCGACAGTGACCACGGCTCCGTCGCCGGCGCCAGCGGTCACCTCGACGGCCTGCGCGTCGGACAGCCGCAACGCGTTGCTGATCAGCTCGTCCAGGATGCTTCCCAGGCCGCCCGGTGGCTCCAACAACCGCAACCCCGGGGGTACGTCGACAGTCAGGGTCTGCCCGGCCGTGGCCGTCAGGGCATGCCACCGGTCCACCCGGGTCGCCAGCACCTCGTCGAGGTCCACCGGTGACGCCGTGCGGAGGCTCTCCATCCGCGCGCTGGCCTGCAGCGAGTTCAGCATCCGCTGCATCGCCTTCAGCTCGTCGACGGCGACGTCGTACACCTGCTGCCCGTCGCCGTCGGCCCGCAGGTGTGGTGCGAGGCTCTCCACGGCGAGCCTCAGGCTGGTCAACGGGTTGCGTAGCTGGTGTGACGCGTCGGAGACGAAGGCGCGCTGGCGCTGGGCGGCGTTCTCGACGGCGTCCATCATGGTGTTGAACGACCGTGCCAGCCGTCGCAGCTCGATCGGGCCGGCCTCGGCGTCGGCGCGGATGGTCAGGTCGCCCTCGGAGATCCGCGAGGTCGCCGCGTCGAGTTTGCGCACCGGCCGCAGCACCCACGCCGACACCGGCCAGGCGACGGCCGTCAGCGCGAGCAACGGCAGCAGCCCGAGCCCGGCCAGCCGGGCCCAGCGTATGAGGATGAGCTCGCGCGTGCGGGACAGGTCGGAGATGGTCACGACGGCGCCGACGACCTCACTGTCCCGGCCGACCGGTTCCGCCACGACGAGTGCGGAGTCGTCCCACGGCGCCCACTCCCAGGACGGTTCGGAGCGCGCGCCGGCAAGCGCTGCGGTCACGATCCGGGGCAACGCCGCCTCGGTGCGCGCCGCCTTCTGGTACGCGTCGGCCGGCCCGAGCAGCACCGCGCCCGACGTGTCGATCAGCGCGACCGGGATGCCGTAGAGCTCGTGGTACCGCGTCAGCTCCTGCTGCAACGCCTCGGTGCGGCCGGTCGACAGCGCGGTCTCGGCCAGTGAGGCGAACCGGCCGACGTCGTTGAGACGGTTGACGTAGGTCTCCTGCATCTCGCGTTCGGCCACGGTGATGCTGAGCGGCACTCCGAGCGCCGCGACGAGCAGCACGGCGAGGGGGACCAGGACGACGAGCAGCCGGCGGTGCACGCGGTCAGCCGATCAGCTCCGGCTGGTCGGCCAGCAGCCGATAGCCGACGCCGTGGACGGTCCGGATGACCACGTCCGGCCCCAGCTTGTGCCGTAGCGCCGCGATGTGGGTGTCCAGGGTGCGGCTCGACGACTCCCAGGACGCGCCCCAGATCTGGTCGAGGATGACGTCACGGCTGACCACGTTGGGTGCCCGCCGGGCCAGGAGCAGGAGCAGTTCGAACTCCTTGCGGGTCAACGACACGAGCGCGCCGTCGACGGTGACCTCTCGGGTGCCGACGCCGATCCGCATCGGGCCGAGGACGAGTGGCTCGTCGGCCTGGCCGAGGGCGCGAGCGGCCCGGGTGCGCCGCAGGACGGCGTCGATCCGGGCGAGTAACTCGGGGATGCCGAACGGTTTGACGATGTAGTCGTCGGCGCCGGCGCGCAGGCCACGGACCCGCTCGTGCTCCTCGGATCGCGCGGTCACCGCGATGACGGCGGTCTGCGGGTGGTCACGCAGCTTGCGGATCACGTCGAGCCCGTCGCCGTCGGGCAGACCCAGGTCGACGAGGACCACGTCGGACGGCGCGGCGCGCTCGGCTTCCGCGGCGGTGGCGACGCGGTGAACCTCGAAGCCCGCCTGGGTCAGGACGGTCACCAGACCCCGCGCCACGCGGTCGTCATCCTCGATGACGGTTATCCGCATACCGGCGAAGTGTACGGCCCGGATCGGTGCTCGTGCCGGCCCGGTTCTTGGGATTTTTCTGACACCATCCGGGCCCCGACCAGCCGAGACTGGGGGCCACTAACGCGCCGAGGGATGTCCATGCGTTGATGGGGAGGTCGCCGTATGCGAACGACCAGCAGGTACCGGGCCACTGCGCGGATGATCGCCGCGATCGGTGTCGTCGCGCTCACCGCCGCCTGTTCGGGTAACGGGGGTGCCGCCGGCGGAGGGGACGCCGCGAACTACCCGGACGCGAACGTCACGATCGTCGTGCCGTTCAGCGCGGGTGGCCCGACGGACACTGTCACCCGGATGATCGCCGGGCCGATGGCCGCGAAGCTCGGCGGCAAGATCGTCGTCCAGAACGTCGAGGGTGCTGGCGGGACGGTCGGCGCCGGCGATGTCGCGCGGGCCAAGCCCGACGGCTACACAGTGCTCATGCACCACATCGGCATGTCGACGGCGCCCGCCCTCTACAAGAGCCTGGGCTACAAGCCCCTGGAGGACTTCGAGACGGTCGGGCTCGTCACCGAGGTGCCGATGACGATCGTCGCCCGCAAGGACTTCGCGCCAGCGACACTCCAGGACCTGGTGACCCACGTGAAGGCGAACGCCAACAAGGTCACGCTGGCCAACGCCGGTATCGGCGCCGCGTCGCACCTGTGCGGTCTGCTGTTCCAGAGCACCACCGGTGTGAAGCTCCAGGAGGTCCCGTACCAGGGCACCGGTCCTGCGCTGACCGACCTCGTCGGCGGGCAGGTCGACTTCATGTGCGACCAGACGACGAACACCAGCGGCCAGATCGCCGCGGGAAAGGTGAAGGCGTACGCGGTCACCACGCCCGAGCGGGTGAAGAGCCTTCCCGACCTGCCCACCACCACCGAGGCCGGGTTGCCGCAGCTGAAGGTCAGCGTGTGGCACGGTCTCTACGTTCCGGCCGACACGCCGCCGGAGATCGTCCAGAAGCTCTCCGAGGCGTTGAAGGTGGCGCTGGCCGACCAGGGGGTCATCGACCAGATGGCCAAGCTGGGCACCGCGCCGGTCCCGGCCCAAGACGCGACCCCGGAGGCGCACCGGGCGAAGCTCGACGAGCAGCTCGGCACCTGGGCGAAGATCATTGCCGACTCCGGGGTCAAGGTCTCCTGAGGTGGAGCGCCGTCGGTCGTTCCCGGACGTCCTCGCCGGGGGGATCTTCGTCCTGATCGGTGGCGCATTCGTGGTGGGGGCGCTCGGCTACGAGCTGGGCACCCCGACACGGATGGGCCCGGGCGCCTTCCCGCTGCTGGTCGGTGTGGCCGTGGTCGCCCTGGGCCTGGCGATCGCCGGCAAGGGCCTCATCGCCGGTGAGGTGATCTCGTTCGGGCCGATCCCATGGCGGGCGGTCGCCGTCATCGTGCTCGCGGTCCTGTTCTTCGGGTTCACCATCCGGCGACTCGGGTTCGTACCGACGACGGCGGTGACCGCACTGCTCACCACCCTGGCCAGCGCACGCGTACGGCTGCTCACGGCGGTGGCAGTGGCCGCCGGGCTGACAGTGGCCAGCACGCTCATCTTCGTCGTCGGACTTCAGCTGCGGATCCCGCTGTGGGGCCCCTGGCTGGGCCTCTGACGCGGCAACCGGATTGAGGCATGGAACTCCTCGACAACCTCGCGCTGGGCTTCTCGACGGCCCTGCTGGTCCAGAACGTCCTCTACTGCTTCGTGGGAGTGCTGCTCGGGACCGCGGTCGGCGTGCTGCCCGGCATCGGGCCCACGGCCACGGTGGCGATGCTGCTGCCGATCACGTTCAGCTTCGAGCCGGTCACCGCGCTGATCATGCTGGCCGGCATCTACTACGGGGCACAGTACGGCGGCTCGACGACCGCCATCCTGATCAACCTGCCCGGTGAGTCGTCCGCGGCGGTCACCGCGCTGGACGGGCACGAGATGGCCCGCCAGGGCCGGGCCGGCCCCGCCCTGGCGGCCGCGGCGATCGGGTCCTTCGTCGCGGGTACGGTCGCCACCGTGGCGCTGGCCGCCGCGGCCCCACCCCTGGCCAGTGTCGCGTTGAAGTTCGGCCCGGCCGACTACTTCTCACTCGTGCTGTTCGGCCTGCTCGTGTCGATCGCGCTGGCGCGGGGCACGGCGCTCAAGGCACTGGCGATGATCGCGCTCGGCGTGCTGCTCGGCACTGTCGGCCAGGACATCTACACCGGTACGCCCCGCTTCGTGTTCGAGCAGCGCGAGCTGTACGGCGGCATCGACTTCGTGTCGGTCGCCGTGGGCCTGTTCGGGGTGGCCGAGATCCTGCGCAACCTGGAGAACGAGCAGACCCGTACGGCGATCGTCAGCAAGGTGACCAACCTCTGGCCGACCCGGGAGGACCGGCGTCGGATCGTCGCCCCGATCCTGCGGGGCACCGGTCTCGGCGCCGCGCTCGGTGTGCTGCCCGGCGGCGGCCACGTGCTCGCCTCGTTCACCTCGTACGCGGTCGAGAAGCGCATCTCGAAGCGGCCGCAGGAGTTCGGGCGGGGCGCGATCGAGGGCGTCGCCGGCCCCGAGTCGGCGAACAACGCCGCCGCGCAGACGTCGTTCATTCCGCTGCTCACCCTGGGCCTGCCCGCCCACCCGGTGATGGCGCTGATGATCGGCGCGTTCATCGTTCACGGCATCACCCCGGGCCCGAACGTCATCAACGACGAGCCGGCGCTGTTCTGGGGCCTGATCGCGTCGATGTGGATCGGCAACGTGCTCCTGCTGCTGCTGAACCTGCCGCTGATCGGCCTCTGGGTGCGCATGCTGCGCATCCCGTACCAGGTGCTCTTCCCGATGATCATCCTGTTCGCGGCGATCGGCACCTACTCGCTGAACTTCAACGCGTACGACGTCTACGCCATCGCGTTCTTCGGGATCCTGGGCTACGTCCTGATCAAGTGCGGCTGCGAGCCGGCGCCCCTGCTGCTCGGCTTCGTCCTCGGGCCGCTGCTGGAGGAGAACCTGCGCCGCGCGCTCATCATCTCCCGTGGCGACCCGTCGGTCTTCGTGACCCGGCCGATCTCCGCCGCGCTGCTGGTCCTGGCCGTCGTCGCGCTCGTCGCCGCCGTCCTCCCGTCGATCCGCCGGCGCCGCGCTGTCGTCTTCGCGGAGGAGTAGCAATCCGGACCACGTGACGGTCAGGTCGACGAAGATTGTTCCCGTGACCAGCGACAACACGCCCCGGGGCTGGACCAGCCGGACCGTCTGGGACAGGCGGTTCAACGCTCCGCTGCGCGCGTTCCTGCGTACCGAGACCGGCGGCGCGCGGGTGGTGCTGATCGCCGCGGTGGTGGCTCTGGTCTGGGCGAACCTGCACGTGTCGTCGTACGAGTCGGTCTGGGAGACCTCATTCTCGATCCAGCTCGGCGACTGGCGGGTGTCACATGACGTCCGTTTCTGGATCAACAGCGGCCTGATGACGTTCTTCTTCCTGGTCGCGGGGCTGGAGTTGCGCCGCGAGTTCGACATCGGCGAGTTGCGGGAGCGGCGTCGCCTGGCGTTGCCGATGCTGGCCGGGGTCGGCGGCATGCTCGTGCCGATCGCGATCTACCTCGCCATCAACGCCGGGCACACCACCGCGGCGGGCTGGGGTGCGGTGATGGCCACCGACACGGCGCTCGCACTCGGAGCGCTGGCCGTCTTCGGGCCACGCTTCTCGGAACGGCTGCGTGGTTTCCTGCTGACCGTCGCAGTCGTCGACGACGTGGTGGCGATCGCGGTGCTGGCCATCGCGTACCCGCACCACCCCTCGCTGACGGCGCTGATCGTCGCGGCGGCGATCTTCGGCGTCGTCCTGCTCGTCCGGGGCTTCGGGGTGCGGTTCGGGCCGGTCTACGCGCTGCTCGGGGTGGGGGCCTGGCTCGCCGTCTCGATGTCCGGTGTCGACCCGGTCGCCGTGGGCCTGGTGATGGGGTTGCTGACCTACGCCTACGCTCCCGGCCGCAGCGATCTACAGCGGGCCAGCGATCAGTTCCGCCTCTTTCGGGAACAGCCCACCCCGCAACTCGCCCGGATGGCCCGGGCCGGGCTCACCTCGGCGCTGTCGCCCAACGAACGGTTGCAGACGCTCTACCACCCGTTGGCGAGCTACGTGGTGGTGCCACTGTTCGCGCTGGCCAACGTCGGCATCGTGATCGACGGCGACCTGCTGGCCCGGGCCGTGACCTCTCCGGTCACCCTGGGGGTCGTGGTCGCGTACGTCGTCGGCAAGCCCGCCGGGATCGTGGTCACCGCATGGTTGGTGACCCGGCTCAGCGGCAACCGGTTCCGGCCGCCCGTCGGTTGGGTTGCCGTCGCGGGGGTCGGCACGATCTCTGGCATCGGCTTCACCGTCGCGCTCCTGATCGCCACCCATGCCCTGAGCGGCCCGGCCCTGGACGAGGCGAAGTTCGGCATCCTCGTGGCGACGCTCGGCGCGTCAGTCGTCACCTGGCTGGTGTTCCGCTCCGTCAGACGGCTCTCGCCGGCGCGGCGGACCCGCGCGCTGCTGGGCGTCGCCGAGGGGATCGTCGACCTGATGCTGCCGGTCGACGCGGATCGTGACCACCTGCGCGGGTCGCTTGAGGCCCCGGTGACGGTGGTGGAGTACGGCGACTTCGAGTGCCCCTACTGCGGGCAGGCCGAGCCGGTGGTCCGGGAGCTGCTGGCGGACTTCGCCAACATCCGGTACGTCTGGCGGCACCTGCCGCTCACCGACGTCCACCCCCATGCCCAGCTCGCCGCCGAGGCGGCCGAGGCAGCGGGGGAGCAGGGCGCGTTCTGGGAGATGCACGACCTGCTGCTCGCCCACCAGGACGCTCTCAACCCCACTGACCTGCTCGGTTACGCCGAACAGCTCGGCCTGGACCTGGACGGGTTCCGGGAACACATGGTGAAGCGGATGGGCGTGGACCGGATCGCCGAGGACGTCGACTCCGCCGACCTCAGCGGCGTCACCGGCACCCCGACCTTCTTCATCAACGGCCGGCGGCACCACGGCGCGTACGACATCGCCGCGCTCTCGGCGGCGGTGAAGTCGGCGTTCGCGAGCGCGAAGCTCCGCCCCGAGTACCACCATCGGGATCCCGGCCGCCGGGAGACCGGCCCGGCGAGCTGATCGCGCGGGCGCGTGGTCGCCACCCGGCCCGGTGGTCAACGGGTACGGAGGGGGTCACCGACGAGCCTTCGGGTCCGTTCGGCAGCTGCCGGGTGCTGCCGCGCGGGTGGAGGATGTGGCGGTCGCTGCCTTTGGAGCTGAATCGTTGACGACATCACCGCCCAGGCGGCGCGTGGACAGCATGGGTTGTTGCCGCATCGCCGGCCAGGAGCGTGGGTCGGTAACGGCTTAGCGGATTGTCACCGACTCCCCGACCGGGATGCGCGCGTATTCAGTGCCGCCCTTGAGGTCCAACCAGCCGTCGAAGTACTCCTGGCCGAGCTCGTTGAGCGTGGCATCGTGGATCGGGAACGCCCGCTTCGGCCGCACCGCCCGCACGAAGTCCAACGCCTCGCTGAGCTTGAGCCAGGGTGCGGCAGCCGGCACGAGCAGCGTCGCCACCGGCGACGGCGGGACAAACAGCGAGTCGCCCGGGTGGTAGACCGTGCCGTCGACGACGAAACCGACGTTGGCGCAGCCGGGCAGACCGTCGTAGATCTCGGCGTGTTCCCCGCCCACGACGTCGACGGCGAACCCGGCCGCCGTGAACCGCTGCCCCGCGTCGACGGCGACCGCTGCGCTGCCCAGTTCGGGGGCCGACTCGATCGCTGCCGACGGTAGGTACACCCGGAACGCGGAGTTGCGCTGACTCGCCGCCACGAGCTTGGCGATGTCGAGGTGGTCGGGGTGCTCGTGCGTCACCAGCACCTCGTCGACCCCGTCGAGCGCCTCGGCCTCCGAGAACGTCCCCGGGTCGATTACCAGCACCCGGTCGTCCGCCTCGAGGCGCACACAGGCGTGGCCATACTTGATCAACCGCATGCGCCCACTATGGCAGGGACGGTCGAAGGCGGGGGCCTGCTCGATCAGGCTCTGTCGGGCGGCCTGATTCGTTTGGGACATCAGCTCCAAAGGCAACCCGTCAAGCCTGCCGCCCTGCGCCGGGAGGACCCGGGCCGCGAGGCCCCGGAGCCCCGGAGCCCCGGAGCCCCGGAGCCGCGGAGCCGTGGAGCCGCGGAGCCGTGGAGCCGTGGAGCCGCGGAGTCACCACCAAGGTCCCGCAGTCCACGGCCGCGTACCCGCAGTCCGGCACTCTCGCAGCCTCGCCGCCCGCGCGGGCGGTCAGGTGACCGGAAGGGCGGCGAGCCGGTTGGCGCGGCGGCCCGCGACGGCCATGACGACGGCCAGGGCAAGGGCGACAAGGAAGAAGACGTCCGCGCCGGTGAAGGCCGCGTGGAAGCCCGCCGTCGGGTCGGTGGCGGAGCTGGCCCGGGTGTACGCGATGGTGAGGATCGCGATGCCGAGTGAGCCGCCGAGTTGGTGGGCGACGTTGACGAGGCCGGACGCGGCGCCGGCGTCCTGCGGTTCGACACCGGCGACACCGCCCTGGGTCATCAGGATGATGGCGATGCCCTGGCCGATTCCGATCACCAGTAGGGGCAGCAGCACGTCCGGGAAGTAGCTGGAGCCGGTCGAGATGCGCGACAGCCACGCCATGCCGGCGAGCGCGAGGACGAGGGACGCCACCAGCAGGATGGGACGGCCGAGCCGGTTCTGCAGGGGCCGGATGGCGTACACCATGGCGAAGAACATGCCGGTGATGGGCACGTACGCGAAGCCGGTCTGTAGGGCACTGAGGTGCAGCACCTCCTGGAGGTACTGGCTGAGGAAGTAGAAGGTGGAGAAGGTCGCGCCGACGATGAGGATCCGCCCGGCGTACGCGCCGGAGCGCTCCAGGCTGCGGAAGAGTCGCAGTGGGGTGATGGGCTGCGGTGCCCGGTGCTCGATCAGCACGAAGGCGGTCAGGAGGCCGGTGCCGAGGCCCAACGCGACCACGGTGGTCGGTGCGCCCCAGCCGGCCGCTGCGGCCTGGATGAAGCCGTACACCAGGGCGGTCATGCCGACGGTGGAGGTGAGCGCCCCGCCGAGGTCGAACGTGCCGGCACGGCGTTCGGTCTCGACCAGGAACCGTGGTGCGAGCAGCGCGATGGCGATGCCGATCGGAACGTTGACGAGCATTCCCCAGCGCCAGGAGAGCAGGTCGGTGAAGACGCCGCCGATGACGATGCCGACGCTGCCGCCAGCGCCGATGACCGCGCTGTAGAGGGCGATCACCCTGGCTCGGGCCCCCGGTTGGGGGTGGTCGGCGACCAGCAGCGCGAGCGTGGAGGGCACCGCGAGCGCGGCGGCGAGACCCTGCACGACGCGGGCGGTGATCAGCCAGCTGCCGCCCTGGGCGAGGCCGGCGGCGAGGGACGCCGCAGTGAACACTGTGATCCCGGCGAGGAAGACGCGGCGGCGGCCGAGCAGGTCACCGGCTCGTGCGCCGAGCAGGAGCAGGCCGCCGAACGCGAGGACGTAGGCGTTCTGCACCCAGGAGAGCCCGGACTGGGAGAAGCCGAACTGCCGTTGCACGTGCGGCAACGCGGTCGTGATGATCGAGGTGTCCAGCGTCATCATGAGCTGCGAGCCGAGGATGAGCGCCAAGGCGATCCCGCGACGGGAAGCGGGAGTCGGAGACATGGTCCGCCTACTTTCGGACTAGACTGATAGGAGACCTCCGAATAAGTGGAGGCGTGCTATCACTCTAGTGATAGCCGGCCTCCGGTTGCTAGCGCTGGGAGACATCGGCATCGTGACGGCCCTCACCCACCTGCGCGTGGCCCGCCCGCACCGGGCCGATGCCGCCCGCAACTACGACGCGATCCTGGCGGCTGCCCGGGTCGCCTTCGCCGAGCAGGGCGCGGAAGCTCCGCTGGAGGAGATCGCCCGCCGGGCCGGGGTGGGCATCGCGACGCTCTACCGCAACTTCCCGACCCGGGAGGTGCTGATCGAGAACGTCTACGTCACCGAGGTCGAGGCGGTGTGCGCGACCGCCGGAGAGGCTGAGAGTCTCGCCCCACGCGACGGCCTGTACGCATGGCTGCGGCGCTTCGTGGAGTACATCGGGGCGAAGCAACCGCTGGCCGCCGGCCTGAACCGGGAGTCCACCGCCTACCTGGAGTGTCGGCGGGCGCTCTACGCCGCCGGTGGGCCACTGCTGGAGCGGGCCCAGCGGGCGCGCGAGGTGCGCGCCGACGTGACCATCGACGACGTCATGCGCCTGACCAGCGCCATCGCCTCCGGGCACTTCCCCCGCGCCGACCAGCGCGATCACGTGCTCACGGTCGCCCTGGACGGGCTGAGCACGCAGCCGGAGTGACCTCAGGCCTGCCCGCGGGTCGATGTCCGAAGTGGAACAGCTGCGGAACGTGTTCGGGGAATCACGATGGACTCGGACCCTTGACTCTCGGGAAACATCGGGCCACCATCTGACAACGTTGTCACAGACCCCCGCCATCTGACAACGTTGTCATGTCTGGAGGCAAGATGTCCGAGCCATCGCCGATTTCCCGGCGTACCTTCCTCTCCGCCGGCGCGACGCTGCTGGCATCGGTCGGGGTGACCGCGGCCCTCCCGGACGCCCTCGCGTCCGCCGCCGTACCGGCGTCGACCGCCACCCCCACCGACCTGGCCCGGTACCGCCCGGTGACGGTCTCCTCGACCGACTACGCGCCGACGCCGGCGACCTTCGCCGTGGACGGCCTGCCGCAGGTCGGCGTCCGGGGGAGTGGCTGGCGCGCCGCCAACGGCGACCCACAGTGGATTTCGGTGGACCTCCAGGCGCTGTGCCGGATCGAGGCTGTCTCCCTGGTCTTCGAGGCCACGCTCACCGACGGGCCGTTCGACGGCAACTACACCGACACCGACGGCGACGAGATCCTCTCCAGCGCCGCGACGGCGTACCGGATCGAGGTCTCCACCGACGGCCGTGCCTGGCGGTCGGTGTACGAGACCAGCGAGGGCCGGGGCGGCGCGCAGACCATCAAGCTGCCCGAGCCGGTCACCGCCCGCTGGATCCGGATGACCGCCACGAAGCGCTCGAACAGCAACCCGGTGGGCCTCAACGGCTTCCAGGTCTACGGCGTACCGCTGGCCGGCCGGCCGAAGGCCGAGGGCTGGACCAGTTGGGAGGGCGGCAACACCGGCCCGGCCCCCGAGCTGCGGGTCGCCGCCGACGGCACGGTGCCGCTGGAGTCGGGCTGGTCGTTGACGATGGACGACTTCGCCGGCACCGCCGACGGCGCCGAACTCTCCCGCGCCGGCGTCGACGTCCGCTCCTGGCTGCCGGCGACGGTGCCCGGCACCGTGCTGGGCACCCTGGTCGAACAGGGGCACCTGCCCGACCCGGTGGCCGGCTTCAACAACATGCGCATCCCGGAGGCGCTGTCCCGGCACACGTGGTGGTACCGGCGCGCGCTGCGGCTGCCGCGCGACCTGGACACCTCGGCCGGCCGACGGATCTGGCTGGAGTTCGACGGGATCAACCACGAGGCGACCGCCTGGGTCAACGGCGTGCAGGTCGGCAGCGTCAAGCACCCGTTCGCGCGGGCTGCCTTCGACATCACCGACGCGTTGGCCGGTCACCGTGGCGAGCACGTCCTCGCCG
This sequence comes from Micromonospora saelicesensis, assembly GCF_900091575.1. Classification (GTDB taxonomy): domain Bacteria; phylum Actinomycetota; class Actinomycetes; order Mycobacteriales; family Micromonosporaceae; genus Micromonospora; species Micromonospora saelicesensis. The sequence goes on along the minus strand of NZ_FMCR01000002.1, from coordinate 735,472 downwards.
TCCGGGTCACGCCGATGCCGCACCCGGGCACGCCCGGCGACAAGGGCCCCGACGGTCGTACCTTCCTCCAGTCGGCCCACCACTACCTTGACGCGCCGACCTACCTGGCGGTGTCCGGGTGGGACTGGATGCCGGCCGTGCGCGACCGGGTCACCGGCCTCTGGGACCACGTCCGCCTGCGCAGCACCGGCGCCGTGGTCATCGGCGACCCGCACGTGCAGACCACGCTGCCCGACCTGCCCGGCACCGACACCGCCGAGGTCACCATCCGGGTGCCGGTCCGCAACGCGGCGACCAGCGCCACCACGGTCACCGTCCGCGCCGAGTTCGACAAGGTACGCGTCGAGTCCACAGTGACCGTCCCCGCCGGCGGGAGCACCACCGTCACCTTCACGCCGGAGCGCTTCCGCGCGCTGCGGCTGCGCAACCCCCGGCTCTGGTGGCCCAACGGCTACGGCGACCCCCACCTGTACGACCTCACGCTCACCGCCACCGTGAAGCGCTCGGTCAGCGACCGGCGTGCGCTCCGCTTCGGTGTCCGCGAGTTCGCCTACGACTGGCACCAGCCGATCGTCATCTCGCCGCCCGGCAAGCCGGCGCTGGACTTCGTCGACGGCGCGGCGACCCAGACGGTCACGTTCGACCGGCAGCACGCCCGGCACGTGCGCATCCAGGCCGGCCAGCGCGCCACCGGCTGGGGCATCTCGATGTTCTCGCTGTCGGTGGCCGACGGCACCGGCCCGGATCTCGCCCTGCGCCGCGACGCCACCGCGTCGTCCTCGGAGAACGACGGCAACGGTCCCGGCAAGGCCGTCGACGGCGACGCGGCGACCCGCTGGGCCTCGCAGGCCGAGGACAACCAGTGGATCCAGGTCGACCTCGGCGCGGCTGTCGACTTCGACCGGGTCACCATCGTGTGGGAGCAGGCGTACGCGCTGGACTACCGCGTCCAGGTCTCCGCCGACGGGGACGCCTGGAACGACGTGACGTCGGTCAGCAACGACACCCCGCTGGGCAGCCGCGCCACCCAGGTCGAGGCGTTCGCCAGCCAGACCGCACAGCACCTGCGCATCCAGACCGGTGCGCGGGTGACGTCGTGGGGCGTGTCCATGTGGGCGCTCTCGGTGCAGCGGCAGGCCGAGCCGGACGTCGACCTGGCCCTGCGCCGGACCGCCACCGCGTCGTCGTCCGACAGCGACTCCAACGGCCCGGACCGGGCCGTCGACGGCAACCCCCGCACCCGGTGGTCGTCGAAGTTCGAGGACAACCAGTGGATCCAGGTCGACCTCGGCGCTCCGGTCAACTTCGATCAGGTCACCATCGTCTGGGAGCAGGCGTACGCCCGCGACTTCGTCATCCAGGTCTCGGACGACGGGCAGCGGTGGACCGACGTGAAGTCGGTCAGCAACGCCGTCACCCAACTCAAGATCAGCGTGAACGGTGTGCCGGTGTTCGCCCGGGGCGGCAACTGGGGCTGGGACGAGCTGTTGCGTCGGGTGCTGCCCGACCGGCTGGCCGACACCGTCGAGATGCACCGCGACATGAACTTCACGATGATCCGCAACTGGCTCGGCAGCAGCAACCGCGAGGAGCTGTACCAGGCCTGCGACGAGCAGGGCATCCTGGTGTGGAACGACTTCTGGCAGGCGGGGGCGTTCCTGCCGAACCCGCCCGGCTACGTCGACATCGCCGCCGACACGATCCGGCGGTTCCGCCACCACCCGAGCATCGTGGTGTGGTGTGGCGCGAACGAGGGTGACCCGCCGCCGATCGTTGACGCCGGGCTCAAGCAGGCCGCGGCAACCGAGCACCCGGAGATCCTCTACATCCCCAACTCGGCCGGCGGCATCGTCAGCGGCCACGGCCCGTACCACTGGGTGGAGCCGGCGACGTACAACAACAGGAACACCTACGACACGGGCGCGTTCGGTTTTCACACCGAGATCGGCATGCCGGTGGTGTCGGTGGTGGAGAGCATGCGCAACCTCGTCGGTGACGCGCCGGAGTGGCCGATCGGTGAGGTGTGGAACTACCACGACTGGTCGACCATCGGTAACCAGCGTGTCGGCACGTACCAGGCGGCGATCGACGCGCGGCTCGGTGAGTCCGACTCGCTCGACGAGTTCGCCACCCGGGCGCAGTTCGTCAACTACGAGAGCCACCGCGCCATGTTCGAGGCGTGGAACGCCAACCTGTGGCAGGACGCCACCGGTCTGCTGCTGTGGATGTCGCACCCGGCGTGGCACAGCACGGTATGGCAGACCTACGACTACGACCTCGACGTGAACGGCGCCTACTACGGCGCCCGCAAGGGGTGCGAGCCGGTGCACGTCCAGGCCGACCCGGGCACCTGGCAGGTCCGGGTGGTCAACCACACCGCCGCCCCGCTCAGCGGGGTCACCGTGAGCGCCCGACGCTACGACCTGGGCGGCCGGTCGCTGGGCTCACCCCAGCGTCAGCGGGTGGACGTGGCCCGCTCGGCCACCACGGCGGTCTTCCCGCTCGCCGCGCCGGACGGCGGCGGGCTGCACCTGGTGCGACTGGAGTTGCGGGACAGCCGGGACCGGCTGCTCGCGGAGAACACCTACTGGCGCTACGACAAGGCCGAGCAGTTGCGGGCGCTCAACGACGTGCCGAGCACCCGACTGTCGACGTCGTCGAGCACCGTCCGCGTGGTGGACGGGCGCAACACCGTCACCACGACGGTCCGCAACCAGGGCCGTACGGTCGCCGCCTTGGTGCGGCTCGCCGTACGCGACCAGCGCGGCAAGCGGGTCCTGCCGGCCCGCTACGACGACAACTACTTCTGGCTCCTGCCGGGGGAGAGCCGCGAGGTGCGGATCTCCTGGCCGGCCCGGTCGGGTCTCGCCCGCCAGGTCACGGTGACCGCGCAGGCGTACAACTCCTAGGTTCGGTCGGTCACCGGCGGTCACCTTCGTCGGGGCGGATGCGGTATTGAGCGGTATACCTCAGAGGTATAAATATGCCTCTGAGGTATACCGCTTCTCGGCAGATCGACATGGCCGGCCAGCACGCCGTGCGCTGCCACCCGATGCGGGCGTTTAGGCTCGTTACCGCACCTCGGCCCGAGACCGAGATTCATGCTGTACGTGTGACACGGTCCGGTTCCACGTCCGGGGCGGTACGGGTCGCGTTCGCGTTCTGGATCACGCTCGTGGGCACCACAGTGCCGACGCCGCTCTACCCGCTCTACGAGCTGGAGTTCGGCTTCTCGTCGTTGACCGTGACAGTGGTCTACGCGCTGTACGCGCTGGGAGTCGTGGTCGGACTGCTGGTCTTCGGTCGGCTCTCCGACCAGATCGGCCGACGCCCGGTCATCCTCATCGCGCTGCTGCTCTCGGTCGCCGCCGACGCCGTGTTCCTCGCCGCCGTGGACCTGGCGATGATCATCGTGGGTCGGATCCTCGCCGGGCTGTCCGCCGCACTGATCATCGGCACGGCGACCGCGGCCTTGGCAGAGCTGATCGACCCGCGGCACCCGAAGCGTGCCGCCACCGTGTCGATCTTCGCGAACCTGGGCGGCCTGGCCACCGGCACCCTGCTGTCCGGGATCGTGTCGGACGTGGCACCCGAACCGCTCCGGCTGCCCTGGGTGATCGTGCTGGTCCTGGCGGTGATCGCGATCATCGCGCTGCGCGGTGTGCCGGAGACGGTCCGGGAACGTTCGCCGGTGACAGTGCGGGTGCAGCGGTTGCACGTGCCGGCGACCATCCGCGGCGCCTTCATCCGTTCGGCGATCACCGCCGGCGCGGGCTTCGCCGCTCTCGGGGTGCTCACGTCGGTGAGCGGGCTGTTCCTCGGCATGGTCCTGCACGAGACCTCACACACCCTGGCCGCGCTGGTGGTCTTCGTGGCGTTCGCCGGCGCGGCGTTCGGGCAGCTGCTGACCCGCGTGCTGTCCTCGCGCGCCGCGCTGGCCAGCGCCTGCGCCGGCCTGGTCGTCGGGGCGGGCCTGCTCGCGTTCAGCATGTGGATGGCGTTGCTGGCGACGCTGCTCATCAGCGCGGCGATCATCGGCGTCGCGTCCGGGGTGGCGGTCGGCGACGGCATCGCGACGATCACGATGAAGACCGAACCGCAGCACCGGGCCGAGGCGGTGTCGACCTTCTTCGCCATCCTGTTCGCCATGCTCGGTGTGCCAGCGGTCGGGGTCGGTCTGCTGATCCAGACGATCGGTCTGCGCCCGGCCGGCGAGGTCTTCAGCGCGGTGGTGGCGGTGCTCGCGCTGGTCGTCCTGCTCAGCCTGGTCCGGGGCGCCCGGACTCGGCCCGCGAGCTGATCGCCGGCCGGGCCTGTTCAGGGCGCCCGGGGTGCCTGACGAGCCATTTACGGAGGTCTTGCGGCGGTCATCGTATACAACATACGCTCCCCGAATCGCCCACTTGAGGAGCTCTCCATGACGAACCTCTCCGTCCGCGAAACGAACCTGCCCCGCCGCCGGGTGCTCCGGGTCGCGGTGGCGGCGGCCGCCGTCGTCTGCACTGTCGTCGCCTGCTCACCGGTGTCGAACAACGAAGGCGGCGACCCGTCCGGCGGCGACCAGTCGGCGGGCCAGGATTCCTTCGGTACGCCCGCCGACCCCGCCGCCGTGAAGCAGGGCGGCAAGCTGGTCATCGCCCTCTCCGCCGAGCCCGACGCGCTGGACCCGACGCTGTCGAGAAGCCTCTACTCCCGCTACGTCTTCCAGGCCATGTGCCAGAAGCTCTACGACGTGAACGAGCAGGCGCAGGTCGTACCGCAGCTCGCGACGGCACTGCCCACCACGAGCGGCGACGGCCGGACGGTGACCATTCCGCTGCGGCCCGGCGTGCGCTTCGCGGACGGCACGGCGTTCGACTCGGCCGCGGTGAAGGCCACCCTGCAACGCCACCTCACCAACGCCCGATCGGCGCGCAAGAGCGAACTCGGCCCCATCGACGGCGTCGACACCCCGGACGCGCAGACAGTCGTCCTGCGACTGAAGCAGCCGTTCGCACCGTTGCTCGGGGCCCTGGCCGACCGGGCCGGCATGATCATGAGTGCGCAGGCGCTGCGGACCCTGGGCGACGACTTCGCCTCGGCGCCGGTCTGCGTCGGCCCCTTCAAGTTCGCGAAGCGGGTGCCGCAGAACTCCATCGAGGTGGTGCGGGACCCGAACTACTACGACGCGAGCAAGGTGCACCTGGACACCATCTCGTGGCGGATCCTCACCGACGCCAGCATCCGCGCCGCCAACCTGCGCTCCGGCGACGCGCAGGTCGCCGACTCAATCTCCACCCAGGACGTCGCCTCGCTCCGGCAGGACGCGGCGGTCTCCGTCCTCCAGTCGCAGTCCCTCGGCTACCAGGGTCTGACCATCAACGTCGGCAACGTCGACGGCGTCGGCACCGCCCCCAAGCCCATCAACCGCCCCCTCGCCCAGAACGCCAAGGTGCGGCAGGCCTTCGAGCACGCCATCGACCGCAAGTCCCTGGTCGACGCGGTCTTCAACGGTCTGCACGCCGCCGCCTGCTCCCCGATCTCGCCAGCGAGCACGTTCTCGTCGCCGGAGGCGCAGACCTGCCCGGCGCACGACCCCGCCAAGGCCAAGCAGTTGCTGGCCGAGGCCGGCGTGCAGACGCCGTACACGGTCACGATGCTCGCCTCGAACACCCCCGACACGCTGCGTCTCGCGCAGGCGTTGCAGTCCATGGTCAAGGACGGCGGATTCGACCTGAAGATCAACCCGGTGGAGTACTCGTCGCTCCTCGACGAGCAGGACCGTGGCAACTTCGAGCTGCTGCAACTGGGGTGGAGCGGCCGGATCGACCCGGACGCCAACATCACGAACTTCGTCGGTACCGGCGCGAGCCAGAACGTCGCCGGCTACAGCAACCCGCAGCTCGACACCCTGCTGACCCAGGCCCGACAGGCCGGCGACGTCGAGGAGCGCAGGAAGCTGTACGGGCAGGCGGTCACACTGCTCCAGCAGGACGACGCCCTGATCTACCTCTACCGGCAGCGCAACCTGACCGCCGTCAGCAAGCAGATCCAGGGCCTCCAGGTCTACCCGGACGGCGTGATCCGGGCGGCCTTCGCCGGCTTCGGCAAGTAGGCCGTCGTGGCCCGATATCTGCTCACCCGCGCCTGGCAGTCGGCGCTGACCCTGCTGTTGTCGACGATCGTGGTCTTCGTCGGCGTACGGGCGCTCCCCGGCGACCCGGCGCTCGCCCTGGCCGGGGAGGACCGGTCGCCGGAGGCCCTGGAGGCCATCCGTCGCCACTACGGGCTGGACCAGCCGCTGCCGGTGCAGTTCGCCCAGTACGTGGAGCGCATGGCACAGGGCGACTTCGGGGTGTCGATCCGCACCGGTACGCCGGTCTCGTCGATGCTCACGACCGCCCTGCCGGTGACCGTCGAGTTGTCCGTCCTGGCGATCCTCATCGCGGCGGCGCTCGGCGTCGGCGCCGGGGTGCTCGCGGCGGTCCGTCGTGGACGTCCGGCGGAGTGGCTCGCCAACGGTCTGGCCCTGATCGGCCTGTCGGTGCCGCACTTCTGGCTGGGGCTGCTGGCGATCCTCTACCTGTCCGTGGCGACCGGGCTCTTCCCCGCCTCCGGCTTCGTGCCGATCCTGGAGGACCCCGTGGACAACCTGCACCACATCGTCCTGCCGGCGGTGATCCTCGGCACCGGCCTCGCCGCGATCATCATGCGGCAGACCCGGTCGGCGATGTTGGACTCGCTCTCCTCCGACTATGTGCGCACGGCGAAGGCGAAGGGCCTGCGGCCGCGCGCCGTCATCACCCGGCACGCCCTGCGGAACAGCCTCATCGTGGTGGTGACCGTGGTGGGTCTCCAACTCGGCGGGCTGATCTCGGGCGCGGTCGTCACCGAACAGATCTTCGGGCTGCCGGGCTTCGGCAAGATGACCATCGACGCGGTGTTCCAACGGGACTACCCGGTGATCCAGGCCGTCGTCCTGCTCACCGCCGCGGCCTACATCGTGATCAACTTCTTCGTGGACCTGCTCTACTCGGTCATCGATCCACGCATCCGGGTGACGGGAGATCCGGCATGACCGTCCTCACCGTACCGATGGCGGAGACCGGCACCGCCAGCATCACCCGGCGTACCCGGGTGCTGCGGCGGCTGCGGCGCAACCCGCTCGCCGTGGTGAGCTTCGTCGTGCTCGCGCTGGCGGGTGTCATCGCGCTGCTCTCGCCCTGGCTCGCGCCCTACTCGGTCGACCAGACCGACTTCGCCCGTACGTTCGCACCTCCCGGCACCGCCGGGCACCTGCTGGGCACCGACGACCTCGGCCGGGACGTCCTCTCCCGCATCATGCTCGGCGCCCGGGCGTCGTTGCAGGTGGGGCTCCTGGCGGTGGCCACGTCGCTGGTCATCGGGGTGCCGCTCGGGCTGGCGGCCGGCTACTTCCGGGCCTGGGACGCGGTGATCTCGCGCTTCACCGACCTGCTGCTGGCGTTTCCGTTTCTGATCATGGCGGTGGGGTTGGCGGCCATCCGGGGCGCCAGCCTCGGCAACGCCGCGGTGGCCATCGGCATCGCCCAGATCCCCGGGGTGATCAGGGTCGTCCGCTCGGACACGCTGCGCCTCAAGTCGCTGGACTTCGTCGCGGCGGCCGTCGTGGACGGCGCGAGCGACCTGTGGGTGCTGGCCCGGCACATCCTGCCGAACGCGACCTCGGTGATCCTGGTGCAGGCCACTGTCGCCATCCCGGCCGCGATCCTCGGCGAGGCGGTGCTGTCCTTCCTCGGCCTCGGCATCCAGCCCCCGGCACCCAGTCTCGGCACCATGCTGGCCACCGCCCAGCAGTTCGCCGCCCGCGCCCCCTGGGCCGCCGTCTTCCCCGGCGTGGTGATCATGGGTCTGGCGCTGGCGTTCAACGTCTTCGGTGACGCCCTGCGCGACGCCCTCGACCCGAAGGGAGACCGGCGATGACCACCGCCTCCGCGCCCGTGCTGGAGATCCGCGACCTGTCGGTGTCGTTCCCGACCGAGACCGGCACCGTCTCGGCGGTCGACGGGGTCAGCCTGGACCTCGCCGCCGGGGAGATCGTCGGGATGGTGGGCGAGTCGGGGTGCGGAAAGAGCGTCACCGCGATGAGCCTCGCCGGGCTGCTCCCGAGCAGCGCCCGGGTCACCGGGTCGGTGCGCCTGGACGGCACGCAATTGGTCGGGGCCCGCGAGTCGGCCCTGCGTCGGGTCCGTGGCCGGGAGATCGCGTACATCTTCCAAGAGCCGATGACGTCGTTGAACCCGGTGCTCACCGTCGGGCGACAGATCGGGGAGGTGCTTCAGGTCCACGAACGGATGTCCCGACGGGCGGCGCGGGCCCGTGCCGTCGAGCTGTTGACGCTCGTCGGGATCCCGTCCGCCGCCCAGCGGGTCGACAACTATCCGCACCAACTCTCCGGCGGCATGCGCCAGCGCGTGATGATCGCGATGGCGGTCGCCTGCGGCCCGAAGGTGCTGGTGGCCGACGAGCCGACCACCGCGCTGGACGTCACCGTCCAGGCCGGCATCCTCCAGGTGCTGCGGGACCTGCGCGACCGGCTCGGCACGAGCGTCCTCATCATCACCCACGACCTCGGCGTGATCGCCGACATCGCGGACCGCGTCGTCGTCATGTACGCGGGCCGGGTGGTGGAACGGGCGCCGGTGGACGACCTGTTCGCCCACCCACGGCACCGGTACACGGCCGGGCTCCTGTCGGCGTCACCGCAGCCGGGCCGGCACGCCGGGACCGACCGGTTGACCGAGATCCCCGGGTTGGTGCCCGTCCTGGCCAGCCAACCCGACGCCTGTACCTTCGCGGATCGGTGCCCGGCCGCCGACGAGCAGTGCCGGGCGGCCGCCCCGCCGTTGGAGGATGTCGGTGGCACCGACCATGTCGCGGCCTGCTGGCACCCCTGCATCACCGCACCGACGGCAGCTCAGGAGGCGAACCGATGACGCCGCACCCGAACGCCCTGGAGATCGCGGACCTGGTGATGCACTTCGGCCCGGTGCGCGCCGTGGACGGGGTGTCCCTGACCATCCCGCGGGGCCGGGTCACAGCCCTGGTGGGGGAGAGCGGTTCCGGGAAGTCCACAGTGGGCCGTTGCGTGGTGCGGCTCGTCGAACCGACGGCGGGAACGGTGCGGATCGCGGGCACGGACGTCACCCACCTGTCCCGACGGCGGCTGCGCCCCCATCGCGGCGCGGTGTCGATCGTCTTCCAGGACCCGGCCGCGTCACTGGACCCACGCATGCTGGTGGGCGAGATCGTGGCCGAGCCGTTGCGGCTGGCCGGCAAGCGGATCTCCCGGCGTGACCGGGACGCCCGTGTCGCCCCCCAGCTCGAACGGGTGGGCCTGCGCGCCGAGGTGGCCCGTCGCTATCCCCACGAGCTGTCCGGCGGGCAACGTCAACGGGTCAGCATCGCGCGGGCCCTGATCTCCGAGCCCATGCTGCTCATCGCGGACGAACCCACCAGCGCGCTCGACGTGTCAGTGCAGGCGTCGGTGCTCAACCTCCTCGCCGACCTGCAACGCGACATCGGGTTCGCCTGCCTCTTCATCACCCACGACCTCTCCGCTGTCGAGTACCTGGCTGACGACATCGCGGTCATGTACCTGGGTCAACTCGTCGAGACCGGCAGCCGCGAGCGGATCTTCGCCCGACCCGCACACCCGTACACGCAGGCGCTGCTGTCCGCCGCGCCGGTGGCCGACCCGGTGCGTCAGCGCCACCGTCAGCCGGTGCTGCTCGGCGACGACCTGCCGTCCGCGCTCGACCCGCCGTCCGGCTGCCGGTTCCGGACCCGGTGCCCGCTCGCCTTCGACCGGTGCGCGACGGAGGTGCCGGCGCAGACCGCCATCGGCGACGGCATGGCCGCGTGCCACCTGGTCCGGCCGGACGGCACCGGTCCCGACGTTCGTACCGCAGATCCCAGTGAGGTGTTGTCATGACGTTCACCACCCGGCCCACGTTGCAGGGCACCTTCGGCATGGTGTCCTCCACCCACTGGCTCGCCAGCCAGTCGGCGATGGGCATCCTGGAACGCGGGGGCAACGCCTTCGACGCCGCGGTCACCGCCGGTTTCGTCCTGCACGTCGTCGAGCCGCACCTGAACGGGCCGGGCGGTGAGGTGCCGGCCATCGTGGCCACCGCACGGGACCCCCGACCGAAGGTGCTGTGCGGGCAGGGGCCGGCGCCGGCCGGCGCCACCATCGCGCACTTCCGGTCCCTCGGGATGGACCTCATCCCGGGTGCCGGGCCGCTCGCGGCGGCCGTACCCGGCGCGGTGGACGCCTGGCTCCTGCTGCTGCGCGAGCACGGCACGCTCACCCTCGCCGAGGTGCTGGAGCCGGCGATCGGCTACGCCGGCGCCGGGCACCCGCTGGTGGGCCGGGTCGGTGACACAGTGGCAGCCGTCCGGTCGTTGTTCGAGGAACACTGGCCCACCTCCGCCGCACTCTGGCTGCGCGGCGGCCGGCCGCCCGCCGCGGGGGAGTTGGTCACCAACCCGGCGTACGCGGACACCCTGCGCCGGCTCGTCGAGGCGGGACAGGCGGCCGGCGCCGACCGGGAGGCCCAGATCGAGGCGGCGCGTCGGGCCTGGAGCACGGGTTTCGTCGCCGAGGCCATCGACGCGTTCAGCCGGCGACCGTTCCAGGACTCCAGTGGCCGTCCGCACGCCGGGCTGGTCACCGGCGACGACCTGGCCGCGTACTCGGCGAGCTGGGAGCCGCCCGCCACCCTCGACTGGCACGGCTACTCGGTGGCGAAGACCGGTTTCTGGGGTCAGGGCCCGGTGCTGCTGGAGTCCCTGGCCACACTGGACGCGCTCGACGACCCGGGCGCGTACGACCCGGCGACCGCGGCGGGTGTGCACGCCCAGGTCGAGGCGCTCAAGCTCGCCTTCGCCGACCGGGAGGCCTGGTACGGCGACGGAGCCGACGTGCCCGCCAAGGCGCTGCTCTCGCCGCAGTACGCGCGGGAGCGGGCCGCCCTGATCGGCGATCGCGCGTCGGCGGAGTTGCGGCCGGGCTGTCCCGACGGGGCGCAGCCGCACCTGCCGGCCCACGTCCGACCCGGTGCCGCGCGGCATGCCGACCCGACAGACCCGACGACGGGGGAGCCGACGGTGCAGGCGGACGGGGTGACCCGGGGCGACACCTGTCACGTGGACGTGGTCGACCGCTGGGGAAACATGATCTCCGCGACGCCCAGCGGCGGCTGGTTGCAGAGTTCCCCGACGATTCCGGAGCTGGGCTTTCCGCTGGGCAGCAGGTTGCAGATGTTCTGGCTGGAGGAAGGGCTCGCCTCGTCGCTGGCGCCGGGCCGCCGCCCGCGTACGACGTTGAGCCCGACGATGGTGCACCGCGACGGCGAGCCGGTGCTGGCCTGCGGCACCCCCGGTGGCGACCAGCAGGACCAGTGGCAGTTGCCGTTCCTGCTGCGGCACCTCGTCGGTGGGCAGAGCCTTCAGGAGGCCATCGACGCGCCGGCGTGGCACACGGTCAGCCTGCCGGGGTCGTTCTATCCCCGCGACATGGAGCCCGGTGTCCTGGTGGTGGAGGACCGGTTCGACGAGGGTGTGCTGGCGGCGCTGCGGGCGTACGGGCACGAGGTGCGGGTGACCGACGGGTGGAGCCTCGGTCGGCTCTGCGCGGTGACCCGTGACCCGGCGACGGGAGTGCTGGCGGCCGGTGCGAATCCCCGGGGGATGCAGGGCTACGCGTGCGGCCGGTAGCGGGCACCCTGGCCGCGCGCCCGTCAGCGGGCGCCGTAGCCGCCTTCGGCGTTCTCGTACGCCGCGGCGGATGCCGCGTCGAGGTGGTCGAGCGCGGCCCGCTCGGCGCGGTCACCGTCGCCCGACTCGATGGCGTCGACGAGTTGGATGTGCTCGGCCCACGAATGTGGCGCGCGTTCGGCCGCACCGAGCCGGAAGACCCACTGGACATGGAGGTAGAGCGACTTGGCGATCGACGACAGCCAGGGGTTTCCGCTGATCTGGAGGATGCGCAGGTGCAGCGTGCTGTTCAGTTCGGCGACCCGGGCGAGGTCGTGGCGCTGCGTCGCCTCGCGGCCCTGGTCGAGCAGGGCACGCAGGGACGCCACGTCGGCCGCTGTGGCCCGCTCGGCGGCCAGCCGGGCGGCCAGCGCCTCGAGGCGCTCGCGCACGGCGAACATGTCGGTGATGGTCCCGCTGCTCGGTGAGGCGACGACCGCTCCCCGGCGGGGGAGGATCACGACGAACCCCTCCGCCTCGGCGACGCGCAGTGCCTCCCGGACGGGGTTGCGGGATACGCCGAAGTCCTCGGCGAGCCGGTCCTCGGTCAGCCGTTCCCCGGGCAGGTAGTCGCCGTCGATGATGGCGGTCCGCAGCGCGGCGAGGACCTGATCGCGTAGCGGCAGGTGTTGCGCGCCGAGCTTGTCCCGTAGGTCTTCAGCCACCTGGTCGCCTCTCCGTGAACGTGTCCGGACAAAGTGTATACGAAGAACAATTACTGGAAGGTGGCCGACAGTGTCGAGCACAGCGCCCCGCGTCACCCACCCCCACGTCGCCCCGCGCCGAGACGAGCGCCTGCTGCGACGACGGCAGGCGCTCGTCGTCGTCCTCACCTTCCTCACCGGCAGCGCCGACGCTCTCGGTTTCCTCGCCCTCGGCGGCGCCTTCGCCAGCGTGATGACCGGCAACATGGTCCTGCTCGGGCTCTCGGCCGGCCGGGGCGAGGCCGACCTGGCTCTGACGTCGGGCTGCGCCATCGTCAGCTTCATCGTCGGTGTCCTCGCGGGCGCCCGCGTCGTCGGCTCGGCACAGCCCGACGATCCGGTCTGGCCCCGACGGGTCACCTGGGCGCTGGTCCTGGAGCTGTCGGTGTTCGTGGTGTTCGCCGTCGTCTGGGAGGTCACCCTGCACACCCCCGACGCGGGTGTCCACCTGGCGCTGCTGATGTTGTCCGCTGTCGCGCTGGGCGTGCAGAGCAGTGCGATCCAACGCTTCGGCGTGTCCGGCCTGTCCTCCACGTACCTGACCGGCACCCTCACCAGCCTGATCGCCGGGGTCGCCGCGCGCAGCCCGTGGGCCAGCCTGCGTCCCAAGGCTCAGGTGCTGCTGGCCCTCATGGTCGGCGCGGCGGTCGGCGCCCTCGTCGCCCTGCACCTGCCGGTCGTCGCCCCGGCCCTGCTGATCGTGCCGCTGGTGCTCGTCATCGCCGTGTCCGCGCGGATGCGGGCCTGAGCGTCAGACACCGCGCGCGAACAGGGCCAGCCGTACCCGGTTGGGGCTGTCGGTCTTGGTCATCAGGCTGGTGATGTGGGTCTTGACCGTGGTGACACCGATGTGGAGATGGTCGGCGATCTCGGTGTTGGACAGGCCCTCGGCGACCAGGTTGAGCACGTCCCGTTCCCGGGCGGTCAGGCCCGGCAGGGCCGGTGGTGACCCGGGGCGGGCGTGCACCGCGCGCTGCACGAGGCGACGCAGCACCTCCGGGCTGAACGGGCTGTCGCCGACGGCGGCCCGGCGGATGCCGTCCAGCAGCTCGGTCGGGGGCGCGTCCTTGAGCAGGAAACCGCACGCCCCGGCGGTCAGCGCGGGGTAGAGGTGGTCGTCGTCGCCGAACGTGGTCAGCACCAGGACGCGGGTGGCGGGGCGTTCGGCGAGGATCCGGCTGGTCGCGGTGATCCCGTCGACACCGGGCATCCGCAGGTCCATGACGACGACGTCGGGAAGGAGTCGCCCGGCCAGCGGGATCGCCTCACGGCCGCTGTCGGCCTCCCCGACGACCTCGATGTCGGGTTGGGCGTCGCAGAGCATGCGCAGCCCGGCCCGGATGAGGTGCTGGTCGTCGACCAGCAGCACCCGGATCACGCCGGCTCCGGCGCGGGCGACCCGGCCGGGGCCTCCCGCTCGCGGGGCACCGACCCGACCGGTGCGTCGGCGGACGCGGCGGCCACGGCCGGAAGGACGGTGCGCACCCGCCACCCGGTGTCGGTCGGGCCCGCCTCCAGTCGGCCGCCGAGGACCTCGACACGCTCGCGCATCCCGGTGATGCCGTGCCCGCCACCGGCCGGCACGCCCGCCGGCATCCCGCCGCGCCCGTTGTCGGTGACTTCCCAGTGCACGGCGCCGTCCCGGACAGCGACCACGAGATGCGCGAGCGCGGACGTTCCCGCGTGTTTGGCCACGTTGGTCAGCGCCTCCTGGGTCAGTCGCAGCACCGCCATGCCGCGCACCGCGTCGAGTGAACCGATCGCCGGGTCGAGATCGGCCTCCACCGTGACACCCGCCTGCCGGGCCCGGTCGATGGACGCGCCGATCGCCGCCGGCAGCGCGGACGGTTCGATCGCAGTCAGCGCCGCGTCGCCGCGTACCCCGTCGGGGTCGCGCAGCACCGCGACCAGCCGGCGCAGCTCCGCGAGGGCCGCGGTGCCGGTGCCGTGCACGTCGTCGAAGACCTCGCCCACCCGTGGGTCCAGGTCGGTGAGCACGTGCCGGGCCACGCCGACCCGCAGGACCATCGACGCCACATGGTGCGCGACGACGTCGTGCAGCTCGCGGGCGATGGCGCTGCGTTCGTCGGCGCGGGCAGCACGACTCTCCGACGCGTGCTGGCGTTGCTCGGCCACCGCCCGCTCCACGGCCTGCCGACTCAGCTCCCGGTTGGTGCGGATGACGAGGCCGAGCAGCACCGGCACACCGACCTCCAGGGCCAGGCCGACGACGCCGGAGATGACCCTGCCGGCCGGGTCGCCCACCGAGTCGGTCAGGTCGACCACTACCAGCAGCGCGGTGGACAGCCAGATGGTCCGGGGGCGGCGCGCCCGCATGGTGATCTCGAGCAGGGCCCAACTCGCGCCGACCTGGTTGATGGTGAAGTCGTCGACCAGGCTGATCGCGACCGTCAGCAGGGCGGCCTGCGCCACCAGGTTGACCACCGGCCGACGGTGCGCCGCCAGCGCCACCGTGAACGCGAAGACCGCGAGGATCCACTGTGTCGTCGTGGGCGTGCTGGTGGAGTGCGGAACGAAGAGCAGGTAGCACAATCCGCTGAGATCGAGCAGCACCATCCGCACGAGCGTGTCCCGCATGTCGAACAGTCGCCCCGGCCAGCTCACGGTGGTCAGCCTAGGTGCTGCGGGCCGGTGGCGGCGGCCGCCGGCCGCCGCCACCGGGTCCGGACCGCGAGGTACGCGGCCAGGCCGAGCGGTCCGAGCAGGATGGTCAGCAGCAGCACCGGAGCCATCACCAGCGCCGGCACCCCCCGATCGCGGCTGTCCAACCACGCCCACCGCCCGACGAACAGATCGAACGCGATCATGTGCGCCCAACCCGCCGCGGCCCCGTCGGAGGTGCCGAGCAGGTCGCGCACCCCGGCCAGGGTCGGCGACGCCACGGCCGGCAGCACGTCGCCGAACGCCGGGAGCACCAGCAGCGCGTAGATCACCACGACCGGCAGCACGATCAGCGGCGAGGCGATGATCCGGGCGGTCCACGACCAGCGCGGCAGCAGGATCATCAGCGCCCAGAACGGCGCGGCCACCGCGAACGTCAGGGAGAACAGCGTGGCGGTCACGCGGCCAGCGCCAGTTCCGGACGACGTCGGCGGGCCAAAACCAGGCCGGTAGCGGTCGCCGTCGCGACCACCAGGGCCGCGACAGCGGCGAGCGTGACGGCGTCCGGCCGCAGCAGCGGCTGTTCGCGCAGGGCCTGCCAGGTCAACAGCACGGTGAGGACGCCGTACGCGCCGCCCGCGACGACCAGCAGCCGGGCCCGGGTGCGCTCGTCCAACCGCGTCGCGAACCGGCTCAGCAGGATCGCCAGGATCGGCAGCGCCTGGAGGGCGTGCAGCCCCACGAAGTGCCCAATCCGCAGGTCACCGCCGGTGGTGCTCCAGCCGACCAGCGGCAACCCCGGCCCACCGTCGGGCACGCCGACGCTGTGCGCACCACTGACCCCCTCGATCCCCGGGTCCTGCATCGGCAGCGCCATCGGCACCGCCGCGAGCATGCCCAGCAAAGAAAGCCCGAGCCCCCAGCCGACGGCTGTCGCGGCGACCCGATCGGGGATCCGCTGGATCAGGACCACGATCCCGATGACGAGGTGCGCGAAGAACAGCACCATGATCGCCGCGCCCATCGTCGCGAACAGCGCGGTGTTCAGGGGGGTGGTGTCGTTGAAGTGACTGGTCTGCCCGCGAATCACCTGACCGACGATCAACGCGTTCTCGACGACCGCCACCGCGACGATGACGACGACCGCCCTCTCGACGGCCCGGCTGCGTCGCGGCAGCAGGGAGAGCATCCAGGCGAGCGTCGCGCCGTAGAGCACGAACGACACCGCGAACTTGAACGGCTTGAGCCAGATCGGCGCCCCGGTGAGGACGCGCGGGTCGACGAGGATGCCGACCACGGCGACGACGGCCAGCACCGCCATCACGGATACCAGGAACATCAGCGGGCGGTTCCAACGCGCCGCCCGGCGCACAACGGTAGTCATGCCTGTAGATGTTCGTGGCCGCGTCCGCCGATCGCGTCCGACCCCGAGCCCCGGTTGCGGCCGCTGGTCGGAGCCCGCCTCCTCCCTGGGTAGGAGACGAAACCCGTCGAAGCCGCTCGGGAGTGCTGGCACAATGGCCGGCCTGCCGACGGGACGGGGATCGACCATGACGACCAATGCGGACCGTGTCCAACCGAACGAGACCACAATGCCGCTGCTGCACTGCGCGGCCCCGGAGGAGACCCTGGCGTTCTGGCGGGCCCTCGGGTTCGAGGTGGTTTTTGAGCAACTCAAGCCCTATGTGTACCTGGCGTTCACCTGGAGTGGGTTCCAGCTGCACTACGGCCCGGCGCCCAAAGACCTGGACCCGGCGAAGGAGCAATCCGGCGGCTGCCTGGTGATGGTGGACGCGGTGGCGTCGTACCACGCGGTGTTCACCGAGGCGATGCGCCGCAGCTACGGCAAGGTGCTCGTCAAGGGCCTTCCTCGGATGACCCGCTACCGCGCCGGGGCGTCGCGGTTCAGCATCGTCGACCCGTCGGGCAACACCATCACCTTCATCCAGCGGGACGAGCCGAAGGACGTGGAGTACGGCGGGTCGGAGGAGCTTGACGGGCTGGCCCGGGTGCTCGACAACGCGCGGATCCTGCGCGAGTTCAAGATGGACGACCGGGCGGCCTATCGGGCGCTCGACTCGGGGATGCGCCGTCGCGCCGAGGACGCCCCGGTAATCGAGCAGGCGATGGCGCTGGCCGGCCTGATCGAGCTGGCCACCGCGTTGGACAAGGCCGATCAGGTGCCCGAGTGGGGCGCCCGACTCCAGGCGCTGTCGCTGACCCTGGAGCAGCGGACGCAGGTGGAGCAGTACGTCGCCGACCCGGCCATCCTCAAACCCTGGTGGCCCGACCAGCGTTGACCGTCAGGGACGCAGCCTGCGGTCGTCCTCGAGGACAGCTTCCGCCAGCCGCTCGGGGAACATGCGACGCACGCTCGCTGAGTAGTCGCTCCCATCGCCGGGCTGGGTGACGCGCTCGCCGTCCACCCGCACCGGTATCGACATGCCGAAGGGGACTCCGGGCCCCGGTGCTGCCTCGCAGTGCGCCCAGGCGAACGATGACGAACCGTCCCGCCCCAGCAGCCGCACGTCGCAGGTGCCTGGTCCGCTCAGCAACGTGCCGGGAAGGAGCGTCGCGAGACGTTCCTCCTCGGCCTGGACGTCAGCCGCGTTCCGGTCAGGTAGCGGGTATGGCGGCTCGGAACAGCCGGCGAGCAGCCCGATCGCCAGACCGAGCCAGACGGCGTGTCGGCGGTTCACCCGCCGAGCATCCCATTGCGTGGTGCTGAGACGCCATCACCGGGGGCAGCGACGCCACCGCCGTCAGGCGGTGAACGGTGCGGGAGTCCGGCGGGTCGCGGCGCTGTGGCGGAACAGCGCTGCCACGCCGGCGAGCATGACCAGTAGCAAACCGGTGAACCAGTTCATCGCCGTGCCGGCGGTGACGGCCTGGGTGGCGACGCCGATGCCGACGGACGGCAGGATCATCCCGAGGTAGCCGATGAGGAACAGCCCGGCCAGGGCCTCGCCGCGCTGGGCGGGTGCGGCCATCGCCGCGACGGCGCCGACGGCGGCCTTGAAGAGCACGCCGGCGCCGATGCCGGCGACCACCCCGCCGACCAGGAACACCGAGAGGCTGGCGGTGTGCATCCCCACCAGCAGGACGGGCACGCCGACGGCCTGGGCGAGCAGCCCCAGGCGCACCTTCGCCGGGGCGGCCAGCCGGCTGGTGAGGGTCTGCGCCACGGCCGCACCGCCGAACACGGCGAACACGATCGTGCCGGCCAGGGCCCGCGACGGGAGGTGCAGGGCACCCGCGACGAAACCCGGGGCGACCGAGGTGAACAGGCCGAACACGGCGAACGAGGCGAACCCGGCGGCTGCCGCGGCCAGGTAGCCGGCGCGGTCCCCGTGGTCGGCGCTGATCCGCTGCGGCCGGTAGGTGGGCTTGACCAGCCGCTCCTCGACGGTTTCCGGGGACAGGGCGACCGCCACGATGCTCACCGCCAGCAGGACGGCGAACACCAGGTACGGCGTACGCAGCGGCGCGTCGACGTACTGGGCGAGGACGCCCGCGACCAACGCGCCGACGCCCAGCCCGCCGATGTTGGCGGCGGTGGAGACCATCTCGAAGCGCTGACGGGACGAGCCGGGCCGGTGTGCGGCGTGCAACTCCTGGAGGTACGCGGTGGCGGTCGCGGTGATCAGGCCGATACCCAGCCCGCTCACCAGCCGGGCGACCAGCAGCACCGGCAGGGACGGGTCACCCAGGAACAGGGCGGCGGCCACCAGCTCCAACGCCAACGCCGGAATGAGGATCTTCTTGCGACCGACCCAGTCCGAGACGTGACCGGCGAGCAGCAGGCTGATCACCACGCCCACCGCGTAGACCGCGAACACGATAGTGCCCATGAACGTGGAGAAACCGTCCCGCGCCATGTAGAGCGGGTAGAGCGGGGCAGGCACGGTGCAGAACGCCATCGCGGTCAGGAATGCCAGGGCGATCGCCCAGAAGCCACGGCCGTGCCGGCGCGACGAGCCGTCGCTTCGGTCGGAGGTGGTGGGGCGGGGTGTCAGGGTCGACAAGGACATGACCCCACTGTTGCCCCACCCAAGCATCAGGTCCAACGAAAGTTGATGTTCGCGACGATCGCGATCGGTGATACTTGGTGGTGTGGAGCTCCGCCAACTTGAGTACTTCGTCGCCGTGGCCGAGGAACAGAACTTCACCCGCGCCGCCGCCCGCCTGCACGTCGTCCAGTCCGCCGTCTCCGCTGCGGTCAAGACCCTCGAACGCGAACTGGGCGCGTCACTGCTGGACCGCAACTCCAAGCGCGTACGCCTCACCGACGCCGGTGCCGCGCTGCTGCCGCGCGCCCGGATCGCCCTCGACGCGGCCCGCGCCGCCCGCGACGCGGTCGCCGAGGTGCACGGCGGCCTGCGTGGCACCCTGCGTATCGGCACGATGACCTCGACCAGACTCCTGCACCTGCCGGCCCTGCTCGGCGAGTTCCACCGCCGGCACCCCGGGGTGCTGCTGCACACCAGCGTCGCCCCGCACGGCTCCCAGGGGCTCATCGACGCCCTCGCGGAACGCCGGCTCGACCTCGCGTTCGTCTCGCTGCCCGGCACGCCTCCGGCGGAGATCCACCTCACCGAGCTGGCCAGCTCGGTCCTCGACCTCGTCGTCCCGGACGACCACCCGCTGGCGACCAGCGAGGCGGTCACCCTCGCCGACATTGCCGGGTTGGACTTCATCGACTCCCCGGTCGGCTACGGCAACCGGGCCGTGACCGACCGGGCGTTCGCTGCCGCCGGCCTGTCCCGGCGCGTCACGATCGAGATCCCCGACATCGCCACCGGCGCCGAACACGTGCGGCACGGGCTCGGCATCGCGCTGTTGCCCCGCTTCGCCGTCGCCGACGACCACGGGGTGCGCCTGCTGAGCGTCGCCGGCGTCGACCTGACCTGGACGGCGTCCCTCGCCACCCCGGTGGACCGCCCGGTCGGGGCCGCCGCCCGTGCGCTGATCAGCCTGACCGCCGAGTTCCTGCCCTGACGGGCCGAGGGTCCGCTTCGCCGTCTATCCCACCTGTGCCCGTCCGTCTGCTCATTCCACGGAACGGCACGAAATTACCGCTTTAGGGTAAGTGAGTCGAACGCGCCTACCTGCTCCGATAGCTTTCGAAGGAGAGGAAAACTCGTATTCCTCCCTTCCTGTGCACAAGGAGTCAGTGATGAAGCGCAGTGTCGCGCTCGCGGCAGCCCTCCTGGCAGGTCTGACCAGCATCGGATCGATCCCCGGGGCCGCCTTCGCCGATGGCGGTGGCCCCGGGTACCACGACGACCGCAAGGGGGGTGATCACCACCACGGCGACGAGGGCGCGGTCTTCGTCCAGACCAACAAGGCCGAGGGCAACACCATCAAGGTGTACGACCGCGACGAAGACGGCCGTCTCACCAAGGCGGGCGAGTACGAGACCGGCGGGCTGGGCGGCTTCACCATTGGCGCGCCGCTCGACGCGCTGGCCTCGCAGGGCTCCCTGACGTACCACCGCGGACTGCTGTTCGCGGTGAACGCCGGCAGCAACACCGTGACGGTCTTCCGCGTCGAGGGCACCAAGCTGCACAAACTCCAGGTCATCTGGTCCGGCGGCCTGCTGCCGGTCAGCGTCGCGGCCCGTGGCGACCTCGTCTACGTCCTCAACGCCGGCGGCGAGGGCTCGGTGCAGGGCTTCGAGCTGCACAAGGGGCGCCTGTCGCGCATCGAGGACGCCAACCGGTCGCTCGGGCTGCACAACGGCAACCCGCCGGCGTTCGGGACCGCCCCGGCCCAGGTCAAGATCGACCCGGACAGCGAGTTCGTCCTGGTGTCGACCAAGGCTGCCAACGTCATGTTCAGCTACGAGATCGGTCGCAACGGCAAGCTGTCCCGCAACCCCGTCATCAGCGACGCGGGGAACACCCCGTTCGGCTTCACCTTCGACACCGATGACTCGCTGCTGGTCACCGAGTCGGGTGCGAACGCAGTCAGCCGGTTCGAGCTGGAGGACGACGGCGCGCTCGACCAGGTCGGCCCGTCGGTGCCCAACGGTCAGCAGGCGACGTGCTGGATCCAGCGCGTCGGCGACTACTTCTTCGCCGCCAACGCCGGCAGCTCCACCATCAGTTCCTACCGGGTCGACGACGACGGCAAGCTCGAACTCGTCAAGAACGTCGCCGCCGACACCAACGGCGGGTCGATCGACATGACCGCCAGTGACGGCTTCCTGTACGTGCAGAACGCCACCGCCGGCAACGTGCAGGGCTACAAGGTGCACGAGGACGGGTCCCTGAATCTCGTCACCACAGTGGAGGGTCTGCCGAAGTTCGCCGACGGCCTCGGCATGGAGGGCATCGCCGCCTCCTGAGCGCACCACCCATTGGCCCCGGTCGTCCATCGACCGGGGCCAGCTCGCGCCGTGTCACGAGTCTCGCGCGATCTTTCCCCGTTCACGCCGACCGGCCTGCGTGGGCTCGGTCGGCCTCCGCCCGGTCGAGTTCCGGCGGCCGGATCACTGGTTTCTAGACAGCACCCGCTGAGGCCGGGCGCGTTCGCTCGCCCCATCGGACGACCGCCGGGGCGGCGAGCCCGACCGCGACGAAGATGCCGCCCATCAGCAGCCAGCCAGGGGCACCCCAGGCGATGCAGAGCAGGCCCAGGATGGAAGGGGCGGCGACGTTGGCCAGGCCCGTGCCAAGGCCGGAGATTCCCATGTACTGCCCCTGCGCGTGCGCGGGAGCGAGCCGGAACTGCAACTCGAGTGAGCCCGCCGCGTGCCACAACTCGCCGACGGTGTGCGAGGCGACCCCCAGCGTCATCACCGTGACGGCGACCCATCCGGGCATCGCCGACGTGGCGGCGATCAGGGCCATCCCGATCAGGAACGCCAACCCGGAGCGGCGCATCGCCCGCCCCGCCGCTGAACTGGTGTCAACCCCCCGGCTCGCTCTGACCTGCAGCGTCGCCACGAGCGCGGTGTTGACCAGCACGGCCACCCCGACGAACCAGCGTGGCGCGTCGGTCTCCGAGATGATCCACACCGGCAGCGCGAAGACCAGTACCTGGCCCTGTATTCCCAGGATGGCGTCGAGCACGGTGACTGCCAGAAAGGGCCTGTCCTTCAGTGCGATCCAGCGCCCGGTCAACTGGGGCGCTGGAACGGGCGGCAGCGAGGGCAGCCGAGTGATGATGGCGGCGCATGCCACGAAGCTGACGGCGTTGCCGACGACCAGGGCCAGATACGCCGCGCGGGTGTCCAGTTGCACCGCTGCGCCGGCGGCGAGGGCGCCGCAACATCCCGCGAGGTTGGCGATCGACCGCAGATAGGCCCGGTACTGGCCAAGGTTGGTGCCGCCGAAGCCACGCACCAGCGGACCGCGAGACGCCCCGCCGGCTGAGTGCGCGAGCTGGGTCAGGCAGACCAGGACGACGAACGGCCAGAACGTGTGGACGAAGGCCAGAGCGGCCATGGTGGCGGCTCGGATGACCAGGGTCAGCAGATAGATCTCGCGCGGGCCTCGACGATCGGCGAGATGCCCCACCGGAACCCCGGCGAGCATCCCGACGAGCGCCGCGATGCCCATCCCCAGAGCGACCTGCGCAAGGGGAAGACCGACGGATCGGGTGAAGAAGAGCACGGCGGTGGCCATGAAGATGCCACTTCCGAGCATGTTGACGAAGGTCGCGAAGGCCAGCACCCGCTGAGGGCCGTGATCGGGGATGAGTCCTCGGGCAACGAGCCACGAGGTGTCGCGCGGAGGAATGGGAACGGGCGTTGTCGCTGCCTGCACAGTGACGAACCTTCCGCCGAGGTGGTGGCAGGGCTGAATCCTGCCGAGGGCCGTCAGTCGAGGTTGGCCAACTCGTTAGGAGTCCCGCGTCACGTAGCTCGGACCAGCGCGCCAAATCCGATCCGATTGACGCTCAGGTCACCGAGCGTCCAGGTATCCGCGGATTCCGCACCGATGATGTTGGTGGGCATTGGGCGAACTTAGCCACCCCCGCTGACCTGCGCAGTCGGGCGTCTGTCCGATACCGATCGGGAAGAATCACTGTTAGGTTATTTATCGTGGGAAGGGGCTCTGCCGGCAGCGCAGTGATGGCCCGCAGTTCATTCGGGTCCTGACCACATGCGCCTTTTGCACCCGACAACAGGCCGTCCCGAAGACGAGGTCTTGACCGAGTCCTGGTCGACAAGGCGTACACAGCGAAAGCGAATCGGGCCCACCCGCGGCGGCGTCAACCGGCTCGACCGCAGCGCGCTAGGAGGCCAACCGTTCGCGCGCGGTGCGCGTCGGTCGGGGGAGTTCGGCGCTGCCGTCCGACGTGTTGATCTCCGACCAGACGGCGTCGAGGGAGAGGCCGAGGACGTCGGCGATCGCCGCGATGGTCGGAAACGCGGGGGTGGCTATCCGGCCGGACTCGATCTTTCGAAGAGTCTCCGGCGAGACGCCCGCGTCCAACGCGGTGAGGAGCATCGAACGCTCTCCACGGGCTCGACGCAGGAGGGCACCGAGGCGCTGTCCGCGTTCGAGCTCTGCGGGAGTGAGCGGCAACCTGACCATGCTCCGATTCTAGTACCGGGATAATATGGCCGGGATACTTATTGGTCGTCCGAGGAAGGCGCTGCATGATCGAGATCCTGAGCCCCACCGACGTGCTGCGAGCGAAGGGCGCCGGCGCGCTGGTCGCCGGCATCCTGCAGACGCTGAAGAGCCGCTGCGTGGTCGGCACCAACCTCCTGGACATCGACCGGTGGGCGCAGGCCATGATCACCGAGGCCGGGGCGCAGTCCTGCTACGTCGACTATGAGCCGTCCTTCGGGCGCGGGCCGTTCGGCCACTACATCTGCACGTCGGTGAATGACGCCGTGCTGCACGGATTGCCGTACGACTACCCGCTCGCCGACGGCGACCTGCTCTCGCTCGACCTCGCCGTCTCCCAGGGTGGAGTCGTCGCGGACTCGGCGATCAGCTTCATCGTTGGCGACGTGCGGCCCCCGGAGAGCGTCGCGCTGATCGAGGCGACCGAGCGCGCGTTGCAGGCGGGGATCGCCGCCGCCGGCCCTGGCGTTCCCATCGGTGACATCTCCCACGCGATCGGCTCGGTCCTCAAGGCGGCGGGATACTCGGTCAACACGGAGTTCGGCGGCCACGGCGTCGGATCGACGATGCACCAGGACCCGCACGTCTCCAACACCGGGCGCCCCGGTCGCGGCTACCGGCTACGCCCGGGGCTGCTGCTGGCGCTGGAGCCGTGGGTGATGGCGGACACCGCCACGCTCGTCACCGATGCCGATGGCTGGACCCTCCGCAGCGCGACGGGCTGCCGGACGGCGCACAGCGAGCACACCATCGCCATCACCGACGACGGTGCGGACGTGCTCACCCTGCCGACGCCCTGACCCGTACGCGACGATCGACGCCCGCACCGGTCAGCCGACGGCGGGCGGCCCACGATGGACGATTAACCGGCGGCCGAAGGGGCACGTCCCTCCGTGGCACCCTGCCGGATCGCGTTCAGAATGAACCGATCGGTCATATTTTCCGTGATGACGGTCAGGGTCACCCACCAGAGTCACGGAGGCACGATGTCAACGGTTCGAACTGGTCCGGTCATCGGACTGCTCGTGCAGATCGTCCTGCTGGCGGTGCTGGCGGAGACGGTCGGTCTGGGCACGGCGGGCTGGGTGGCGGGGCTGGCGTACGGGGTGGTCCTGTGCGCCCTGCTCAGCCGGGGGATGTCCCGCTCGGGCGCGGGTGCCCTCACCCCGGCCGACCGGGTGACCCTGAGCCGGGCGATCCTCGTCGGCGGCGTGACGGCCCTGGCCGCCGACTCGTTCGGCCGGTCGGCGCCGATCACACTGATGGTCGTCCTCACCAGCGTGGCGTTGGCCCTCGACGCCGTGGACGGGTACACGGCCCGCCGCACCGGGACCACCAGCGAGCTCGGCGCGCGCTTCGACATGGAGATCGACTCCTTCCTGGTCCTGGTGCTCTGCCTGCACGTGGCCCCCGCGGTGGGTGGCTGGGTGCTCGTGATCGGCGCGATGCGCTACCTCTTCGGCGCCGCGACCTGGGTGTTGGAGTGGATGCGGGGATCCGCGCCGCCGCGTTACTGGAGCAAGGTCGTCGCCGCGATCCAGGGCGTGGTGTTGACGGTGGCGATGGCCGACGTGCTGCCCGCGCCGCTGACGACAGTGGTGCTGGTGGTGTCGGTGGCGCTGCTGGTCGAGTCGTTCGGGCGTGACGTCGCCTGGCTCTGGACGACCCGGCGCCTCCGCCACACCGTCATCCACGGCGCCGAGGGTGCGATGGTCCAGCCGGCCAGCTCGGCGAGCCACAGCGCCCCACGCGCCGGGGCGGCGCTGGCCGAGCTGACCCCGAGCACTACCGATGGGCTGCCGTGGTCGGACCGTCCCACTGTCGCCGTGGCCCGGCGCGGGATCGCCCGCGTCTGAGCCGCCCGGATACCGCGCCCAGCAAAGATCATGGAAGGATGCCCGGGTTGTCGCTCTTGACGCGCGTACGTCAGCTGCCGAGCCAGGGACGGAGGGCGATGAGAGGCGAAGCCTCGGGCGGGACCGCCGACGGCACCGACGTCGAGGATCGGCCGAAACGCTCCATCGGCGCCCGGCTGACGACCGTGCTGGCCGCGCTGCTCGTGCTGCTCGTCCTCACCGTGCCGTACGACTTCGGCCGACTCAGCCCGGCCGCGTTCGCGCGGATACCCCTGGAGGCGCTGCTGGTCGCGGCCCTCCTGCTCGCCCTGCCGTCTCGCGGCAGCCGACTGGTCGCGACGCTGGCCGGCGTGGCCCTCGGCCTGCTCGGCCTGTTGAAGCTGCTCGACCTGGGGTTCACCGCCTCGCTGAGCCGGGCGTTCGACCCGGTGCTCGACTGGGCGCTCCTCGACGAGGGGTTCGCCTTCCTCAGCGAGTCGTACGGTCGACCCGCCGCCATCGGCGTCGCCGTCACCCTGGCGGTGGTGTTCGTGGGCCTGCCCGCACTGGTCACGCTGTCGATGCGGCGACTGCGGCGACTGGTGGTCCGGCACCGCACCGGAACCACCCGGATCGTGGCCGCGCTGGTGGTCGTCTGGGTGGCCTGCGCCGCGTTCAACGTGCGGGTGGTCGAGGGCGTGCCGGTCGCCGACACGTCCGCGACCACCCTGGCCAACGGTCACGGCTTCCAGGTGCGCCTGCGCCTCGACGACCGCGAGACGTTCGGCGCGCTGATCGAGGCCGACAGGTTCGGCGACACCCCGGGTGACCAGCTACTGACCGCGCTGCGCGGCAAGAACGTGGTCGTCGCCTTCGTGGAGAGCTACGGCCGGGACGCCGTCGAGGACCCGGAGTTCGCGCCGCAGGTCGGCGCGGTGCTCGACCGTGGCACCAGCGAGCTGGGCGCGGCGGGTTTCGCCGCGCAGAGCGGCTTCCTCACCTCGCCCACCTTCGGTGGCGGCAGTTGGCTCGCGCACGACACGCTGCTCTCCGGCCTCTGGATCGACAACGACCAGCGGCACCGCACCCTGCTGGCCAGTGACCGGATGACCCTCAACGGCGCCTTCCGACGGGCGAACTGGCAGACCGTCGGCGTGATGCCCGCCGTCACCAGGGCATGGCCGGAGGGTTCCTTCTTCGGCTACGACAGGTTCTACGACGCCAAGGCGCTCGCGTACCGTGGCCCGAAGTTCAGCTTCGGCACCCCGCCCGACCAGTACACCCTCGCGAGCTGGCGGCGCCTGGAGCAGGCAAAGCGCGACGGCAACGTGATGACCGAGCTGGCGCTGGTGTCGAGTCACGCGCCCTGGACGCCCGTCCCGCCGCTGCTCGACTGGGCCGACGTCGGCGACGGCGCGGTCTACCGTGGGTCCGGCGCGGGCAGGTCGGACGACAAGCGCCGCAACACCGCCCAGATCCGGGCGGACTACCGAAAGTCCATCGAGTACACCCTCGGCTCGCTCATCTCCTACGTGCGGACCTACGGAGACGACGACCTCGTGTTCATCGTCCTCGGTGACCACCAACCCGCCGCTGTCGTCACCGGCGAGAACGCCAGCCACGACGTGCCGATCTCGATCATCACCCGTGATCGGGCCGTGTTGGACCGGATCTCCGGGTGGGGCTGGCAGGACGGGTTGAAGCCCGGGCCGCAGGCGCCGGTCTGGCGGATGGACGCCTTCCGGGACCGGTTTTTGACCGCCTTCGGACCGTAACCCGGCCACCTCTCCCACGGACTGGACCCCAGACAGATGACGGCTACCACCGACACCAGGATCGCCGCGCTCCGGAACGACCCGGCCCTGTCCCTGCTGCACCGGTCGCTGGACGTCTACTACGGCGATCCCGACCGGGACGCGAGGATGGACGCCTTCTACTCCCGCTTCGTCAGGAGTGGGGACCTCGTCTTCGACATCGGCTCCCACGTGGGCGACCACATCGCCAGCTTCCGTCGCCTCGGTGCCCGGGTCGTCGCTGTGGAACCGCAGCCGCTGTGTCTGCGCGTCCTGCGGGCGATCTACGCCGACGACGACCAGGTGACACTGGTCGACGCAGCGTGTGGCGCGCTCCCTGGTCGCACCCGGCTGCACGTCAACTCCGCCAACCCCACCGTCTCGACCGCCTCACCGGACTTCGTCCGCGCCGCGAAGGGTGCGGGCGGGTGGGAGGGCCAGGTGTGGGATACCGACATCGAGGTCCCGGTGGTCACCGTCGACGCGCTGATCGAGACGTACGGCGTGCCGACCTTCACCAAGATCGACGTTGAGGGTTTCGAGGACGAGGTGCTGGCCGGCCTGAGCCGCCCACTGCCCGCGTTGTCGTTCGAGTTCACCACCATCGCGCGTGCGGTCGCCGACCGGTGCCTCGATCGCCTGACCGCGCTGGGCTTCGACGGCTTCGACGTCGCGGTGGGCGACGACAAGTCGATGACGTTCCGACGCTGGACGTCCGCGACCGACCTGGCGACGCACCTGCACGAACTGCCGCACGCCGCGAACTCCGGCGACGTGTACTGCGTGTCCGGAAGCCAGGCGGCCACCACCGAGAGCTGACCGGAGCACCCGTCACCGCTTCGGTCCCCGGTGAACGGCACCGGGCCCGACGATCAGATGATCGGCCGCTGGCGGTGGGACGGACCAGCGCGGGATGATCGACGTTCGTCTCGACGCCGAGCCGAGCCACGCGATCGCGGGGAAGAGGGTGACGCCGGTGACCCCGACACAGCTGCGCGCGTACGTCGCCGTGGTCCGGCTGGGCTCGGTCAAACAGGCAGCCGCGGAGCTTCAGGTCTCCGAGTCGGCGGTGTCGCTGCACATCGCCCAGCTGCGCAAGGAGTTCGGCGACAAGCTCTTCGCCCGGACGGCCGCGGGCCTCGCGTTCACCCCAGGTGGGCTGCGGCTGGCCAGTCGCGCGGCGGAACTGCTGGGCCTGCAGGACCGCACCATGCTGGAGGTCAGCGCGGCGACGCGCGGGCGACGGATGCTGCGGGTCGCCGCGTCCAGCCTGTTCGCCGAGTTCGCCGCGCCAGGGCTGATCGAACTCTTCGCGAAGCGGGCCGCCGACCTCGACGTCGAGTTGAGCGTGCGCAACCCGGGATCGTTCGGGTCGCTGTTGTTGACCCGCGCCGCGGACATCGCGATCGGTCCGCAGCCGTCGGTCGTCGACAGCGCCATCGGCTGCCGGCCGGTGATGAACTACCGGCTCGTGATCGCCGTCGGTCCGGAGCATCCACTGGCCGGCCTGGCGGCGTCCCCGGGGCAGCTGCGGGAGCAGACCTGGCTGCTCGGGCCGTCGGCCGCCACCGAGTGGGGCGCGGTCCCGGCGTTGCTGCGCCGGCTCGCCGTGCCGGAAGAGCGGCAGCAGATCTTCCAGAGCCACGCGGCCGCGCTGGGGGAGGCCAAGCGGGGCAGGGGGGTGGCACCGGCCCTCGCGTTCACCGTCGCGCCGGACATCCGCCAGGGCCAGCTCGGGCAGGTGGTGGGGCCGCACGCGACGATGGAGGCGGTGTGGCATGCGCAGGTGCTCGCCACCCCCGGTTCGATGTCGGCCGCCGAGGAACTGTGGCGCTTCTCGTCGACGCCGAGGGCGATTCAGGCGATGATGCGCGGCGCGGGCGTCAGCGTCGGCCATTTCCGGCCGTCGGTGCACGTGACGCTCTGGAGCTGACGGGCGACGACCAGCAGGTCCTGGAAGGTGCCGGCCGGCAGCATCCGGTCGCAGTAGGGGAGCGCGGCGGCCATCCCGCCGACCCGGGGGGCGAAGCCGGGAGCGCCGGCGCGGGGATTCAACCAGACGATCCGGTACGCGCGGCGGCTCAGCCGGGCCATCACGGCCGCCAGGTCGGCGGGCGGATCGCTGTCCCAACCGTCCGACCCGATCACCACCACCGCCCCGCGTACGGCCTCCGCGTGGTGGAAGGTGAGCAGGGCGCGCAGGTTCGTGGCGATCCGGGTGCCCCCGTACCGGTCGGTCACGGCGGCGCTGGCCTGCGCGACCGCCTCGGCCGCCGAGGTGTGCCGGAGCACCACGGTGAGCCGGGTCAGCGTCGTGGCGAACGCGAACACCTCCGCGTCGGCGACCACCGCGAACGCCCGCATCAGATGCAGGTACGCGGTCGCCTGCGCCCGCATCGACTCGCTGACGTCACAGAGCAGCACGACCCGGCGTGGCCTCCGTACCGGGCGCGCGCGGACGACCTCGACGGGTTCCCAACCGGTACGCCGGGCCCGGGCGATGGTGGCCCGCAACGCGATCCGGGCACCGGACGAGCCGACGGCGTGCCGCCGGGTGCGTCGGGTCGGCCAACCGGCGACGGCCCCGCGCAGGGCGTCGCCGAGTTGCGTGACCTGCGCGGCGTCGAGTTCGTCGAATGGACGGTCGGCGAGCCCGGTGTGGGCGCTCGGGCGCCGCTCGGGCAGTCGCAGCACGGTGTCGCGTTCGGCTGTCTCGGCGACCTCCGGCGGCAGTGTCGCCCACGGCAGGCCGCCGCCCGGCCCCGCGTCGTCGGTGTCGGCCGGCACCCTGACGTACACGTCGTCGGGGCTGCCGGTCGGGGGCGCGGACCGCTGCGATCGGGGCAACGGTGGAGGGTCCGCGAAGATCGCCGCGAAGACCCGGTCGAACGCGGGGACGTCGGTGTGCCGTCGCACCAGGCTGATCCGGGCGGCCCAGTAGAGCGACGACATCGAGTCGGGCGGGCTGGCGGCGAGCGCCCGGACGAAGTCGTCGACGCTGGTCAGCCCGGCCGGGACGCCGGCTCGGCGCAGCCGGCTGGCGAGGGCCACCGCGAACGCGGCCCGGTCGACGCCGCGCAGCACGCCCGGGCTCACCGGCGCGCGACCAGCCAGGCGATCACCGCGCCGACCGCGACCAGACCGACGAGCACCGGTACGAGGCGCTTGGTGACCGACCCGCCGGCGATGCTGAGCAGGTCGAGCGCCTCCGGCTCGGCGGTCGGCGCGACACGTACGGCATCGCCCGACGGCCTGACGACCGACGGCCCGGCGGCCGACGGCGCGACCGGCGACGGCTCGACGGGTGAGGGTGCCACGGCAGCGGTGCTGGGGGTGGTCGCGACCGCCGTGGCGGACGCCGTCGGAGTTGGCTCGGGCAGCGCGGCGGACGCCGCCGGGGTTGACTCGGACGCGGCCGGGGTTGGCTCGGGCGGCGCGGCGGACGGGGCCGTCACGGGTTCGGCGTTCGGATGCGGGGCTGGCGGTTCGGCGGCGAGCTTGGCCTCCAGGTTGGCGACGAACTGGGCCAGCAGCTTGCCCGACACCTCCTTGATCATGCCGCTGCCGAACTGGGCCAGCCTGCCGGAGATCTTCAGATCGGTGTCCACACTGACCAACGTCCGGTCGCCGTCCGGTCGCAGGTGGGCGGTGACCAGCGCGGACGCGGTGCCGGCCGAGCGGGCGTCACGGCCCTTCGCGTCGATCACCCCGCGGTACGCGGCGTCGTCCTTCTCGACGAACCGGGCGGTGCCCGCGAACTCCGAGACGACCGGCCCGACCTTGACCCGCACCCGGCCCTGGTAGACGTCGCCGTCGACGTCGGTCAGCTGGGCGCCCGGCAGGCACGGCGCGAGCCCTTCCAGGTCGGTGAGCACCGCCCAGGCCCGTTCGATCGGGACGGTGACCGCGAACTCGTTGGTGATCTTCATGGCGGACTCTCCTGGTAGGCGCCGAGCGCGGCGGCGACCACGGCGCGGTCGTCGGGGGTCTTGGCGATGGTGCCGATGGTCTGCACAACACCGTCGGCGGCCAGGTCGGTGACGCCCAGCACGGACAGCGCACCCACCCAGTCGATGGTCTCCGCCATCCCGGGCGCCTTCTCCAACTCCCGGTGGCGTACGCCGCCGATGAACTGCACGGCCGTCTGGATCAGCGGCCCGGTCGCGCCCGGTACGGCCCGGCGGACGATCTCCACGGCGCGGGCCGGTTCGGGGAAGTCGATCCAGTGGTACAGGCAACGGCGGCGCAGCGCGTCGTGCAACTCCCGACTGCGGTTCGAGGTGAGCACCACGACGGGTGGGGTGCGGGCGGTGAAGGTGCCGAGTTCGGGAATCGTGATGCCGGCCTCGCCGAGGAACTCGAACAGCAGCGCCTCGAACTCGTCGTCGGCCCGGTCGATCTCGTCGATCAGCAGCACCGGCGGGACCGGCCCACTGTGGCGTACGGCCCGCAGGATCGGCCGTTCCTGGAGGTACTCGGCGCTGAACAGGTCCGCGTCGGTGAGCCGGGTGTGGTGTGCCTCGGCGAGCCGGATCGCCAGCAGTTGCCGCTGGTAGTTCCATTCGTAGAGCGCCTCGCCCGCGGTGAGCCCCTCATAGCACTGCAACCGGATCAGGGGTGTCTCCAGCGCGCGGGCCAACGCCTTCGCGGCGGCGGTCTTGCCGACGCCCGGCTCGCCCTCCAGCAGCAGCGGCCGACCGAGACGCAAGGCCAGGAACAGGGCCATCGCCATGCCGTCGTCGACCAGGTAGTCGACGGCGTCGAGGCGGTGCCGGACGGCCTGGGCGTCCCTCATGCGTCGCCCGCCAGCAGGCGCTCGTAGTCGGCTCGGGTGTCCACGTCGATCGGCACCGGCCCGTCGACGGTCACCTCGGTCACCGGATGGCGTCCGGAGTGCAGGAGCTTCCAGACGGCCTTGTCGCCGTGCAGGTCGTACAACTCGGGCAGCACCTCTCGGCCGAAGCGGAAGGGATGGCCCAGGCCGTCCGCGTACCGGCACACGGCCAGTGGGGTGGTCGCCGCGGCGACCCGGTGGACGTCCGCGGCGCGGACGCCGGGCTGGTCGCCGAGGAGCAGCACGAGCGCGTCGGCGCGCGGGTCCACCGCACGTGCGGCGGTGCGTACCGACGACCCACAGCCGGTGCTGAACGCGGGGTTCTGCACGACCTGGCAGCCGGTCAGGTCCACCCGGTCGCGGATGCCGCCCGCCGCGCCGCCCACTGTGACGAGCAACTGGTCGAAGCCGCATGAGCGGGCCAGGTCGAGGGTGGCGTCGAGCAGCGTCCGCCCCCGGTACGGGAGCAGTTGCTTGGCCTCACCGAGCCGCACCGACGCTCCAGCGGCGAGCACCACGCCGGTCAGGAACACCTGTCACGCCGCCGAGTAACTCGCGAGGCAACCGGCGCAGCAGAACCAGAAGTCCTGCCCGTCGACGCGCGCGTGCGGCGTCTCCGCCCCGACCAGCACTGTCATCCCGCACACCGGGTCGACGGCCTGCTGCGGTCGGGCGGCCGGCGCGCCGGAGGCCGGGGCCAACCCGTCCACCCGGATGGCCCGGACCACCTCGCCCATGATCGCCAGGGCGATCTCCGCTGGCGTACGCGCGCCGATCTCCAGCCCGGCCGGGGTGTGGACGCGGGCACGTTCCGCGTCGGTCAGGCCCAGCTCGTCGAGCAGGGCCACGCCGCGTCTGCCGCTGGCGACCAGCGCGATGAACCCGACGCCGGCGTCGAGCGCGGCCCGGATCGCCTCCGGCTCGCCCTTGCCCAACCCGGCCACCACCACAGCGGTGCAGCCGGTGCTGTCGTCGGCAGCGACGACGTCGAAGTCGAGGAACCCGGCCAGGGTCGCCACGGCGGCGCTGATCGGGGTGTCACCGACCACGCGCAGCGCCGGCGCCGGCAGTATCGGTCGGAGGAAGACCTCGATCGCCCCACCGGAGTGGCACGGGTTCACCACCACCCGAGCCCCCGGTGTCTCCGGGAACGGGGTCGCGCCCTCCGGCAGCACCCGCAGCAGCAGGGCGGTGCCGTCGCGCAGGGTGTCGAGGGCGGCGGCCCGCACCGAACTCTCCGCACACACCCCGCCCACGAAGCCCTCGATCGAGCCGTCGGACCGGATCACCGCGTCGTCGCCCGGCCGGGCTGACGTCGGATCCTGCGCGCGGACCACTGTGGCGTGGACGAACGGCTCCCGGGTGTCGGTCAGCTCCCGGGCGCGTTCGGCGATGGTGGTCATCAGCGGCTCCTCAGATCGGCGGCCGGGCCTGGCCGCGCATCGCGTCCCAGACCCGCGACGGCGTCAGCGGCATGTCGGCGTGGCGGACGCCGAAGGGCTTCAGGGCGTCCACTACCGCGTTGACGATCGCGGGTGGCGACCCCACGGTGGCGGACTCGCCCACGCCCTTGGCGCCGATCGGGTGGTGCGGTGACGGCGTGACGGTGAAGCCGGTTTCCCAGTCGGGCACTTCGAGGGACGTCGGGATCAGGTAGTCCATCAGGGACGCGCCGAGGCAGTTGCCGTCCTCGTCGAACGCGATCATCTCCATCAGCGCCATGCCGACCCCGTCGGTCAACCCGCCGTGCACCTGCCCCTCGATGATCATCGGGTTGATCCGGGTGCCGCAGTCGTCGACCGCGATGAACCGTCGTACCGTCACCTGCGCCGTGCCGGGGTCGATGTCCACCACACAGATGTATGCGCCGTGTGGATAGGTGAGGTTCGATGGGTTGTAGCAGATCTGCGCCTCCAGGCCACCCTCGATGCCCTCGGGCAGGTCGCCCGCGCCGTGCGCGCGCAGGGCGATGTCCTGAATCGTGACGGACCGGCCCGGGTCACCGGCGACGTGGAACGCGCCCTTCTCCCACTCCAGGTCGGCGACCGACACCTCGAGCATCCCCGAGGCGATGATCCGGGCCTTGTCGCGGACCTTCCGGGCCACCAGGGCCGCCGCCGCGCCCGAGACGGGCGTGGAGCGGCTGCCGTACGTGCCGAGGCCGAACGGGGTGTTGTCGGTGTCGCCGTGCAGCACCTCGATGTCCGCCGGGGGGATCCCGATCTCCTCGGCGACGATCTGCGCGAACGTCGTCTCATGCCCCTGACCCTGCGACTGCACGCTGAGGCGTACCACTGCCTTTCCGGTCGGGTGGACGCGCAGCTCGCAGCCGTCGGCCATGCCCAGCCCGAGAATGTCCATGTCCTTGCGCGGCCCGGCGCCGACGGCCTCGGTGAAGAACGCGATGCCGATGCCCATCAGCTCGCCCCGGGCCCGCTTCTCGGCCTGCTCGCGGCGCAACTCGTCGTAGCCGGCCATCTCCATCGCCAGCCGCATCGTCGGCTCGTAGTTGCCCGAGTCGTACACCCAGCCGGTCTTCGTCGTGTACGGGAACTGCTCCGGCTGGATGAAGTTCTTCAAGCGCAGCTCGGCCGGGTCCATGCCGAGTTCGTCGGCGAGGCAGTCGACGATCCGCTCGACCAGGTAGACCGCCTCGGTGATCCGGAACGAGCAGGCGTACGCGACGCCGCCGGGCGCCTTGTTGGTGTAGACCGCTGTCATCTTGCAGTAGGCGGCCTCGATGTCGTAGCTGCCGGTGAAGACTCCGAAGAAGCCGGCCGGGTACTTCACCGGAGCGGCGGTGCCGTTGAACGCGCCGTGGTCGGCCAGCACGTTGGTGCGGATGCCGAGGATCCGGCCGTCGCGGGTCGCGGCGATCTCCCCGCGCATGATGTAGTCGCGGGCGAAACCGGTGCTGATCAGGTTCTCCGAGCGGTCCTCCATCCACTTCACCGGCTTGCCGGTGACGATCGAGGCGACGATCGCGCAGACGTACCCGGGGTAGATCGGCACCTTGTTGCCGAACCCGCCGCCGATGTCCGGCGAGATCACCTGGATCTTGTGCTCGGGCAGGCCCGCCACGATGGCGTAGAGGGTGCGGTGCGCGTGCGGGGCCTGGGTGGTCGACCAGAGCCGCAGCTTGCCGTCGACCGCGTCGTAGTCGGCGACCGCCCCGCACGTCTCCATCGGCGCCGGGTGCACCCGGGGGTAGACGAGATCCTGGCTGACCACGACGTCGGCGCGGGCGAAGACCGCCTCGGTGGCCGCCTCGTCGCCGGTCTCCCAGTCGAAGCAGTGGTTGTTCGTCTTGCCGTCCAGATCGTCGCGGATCAGCGGTGCGTCCGACTCCAACGCCCGGCGCGCGTCGATCACCGGGTCGAGAACGTCGTACTCGACGTCGATCAGCTCCAGCGCGTCACGCGCCGCGTACCGGTCCTCGGCGACGACGAACGCCACCTCCTGGCCCTGGAAACGCACCTTGTCGGTGGCGAGCACGGCCTGCACGTCGTTGGAGAGCGTCGGCATCCAGGCCAGGTTCTGCTGCGCCAGCATCGCCCCGGTCACCACGGCCTTCACCCCGGGCGACGCCTCGGCGGCGCTGGTGTCGATGCTGACGATCCGGGCGTGCGCCACCGGCGACCGGAGGATCGCGAGGTGCAGCATGCCGGGCAGTTGGACGTCGTCGACGTACCGGCCACGACCACGCAGAAAGCGTGGGTCCTCCTTGCGCAGCATCCGGCCGTACCCGACGGGCTTCTGGTCGTTGTCGTGGAACGTGTCCACGCGCTCGTGCACAGTGGTCATGCGACGGCCTCCGCGGGCTGGCCGGCGTTGTCGATCTCGCCGGCCTCGGACGATTCGGTGGTCTCGGTGACCTGGGCGGCGGCCTGCGCCTCGGCCACGGCGGCCCAGCGGACCGAACGCACGATGGTGGCGTAACCCGTGCACCGGCAGATCTGACCCGAGATCGCCTCCCGGATCTCCGTCTCGCTCGGGTCGGGGTTGCGGTCGAG
The DNA here is from genome assembly GCF_900091575.1 of Micromonospora saelicesensis. Taxonomy (GTDB): domain Bacteria; phylum Actinomycetota; class Actinomycetes; order Mycobacteriales; family Micromonosporaceae; genus Micromonospora; species Micromonospora saelicesensis. Next base: position 699,308 of record NZ_FMCR01000002.1, on the reverse strand, counting down.
CAGCGCCCGCGCGGTCATCATCATCCCCGGGGTGCAGAAACCGCACTGCAGACCGTGGCACTGCATGAACCCCTGCTGGATCGGGTCCAGCTCGGCGCCCTTGGCGAGGCCCTCGACGGTACGCACCTGGTGGCCGCCGGCCATCGCCGCGAGCACCGTGCACGACTTCACCGGCTCGCCATCGAGCCAGACCACGCAGGTGCCGCAGTTGCTGGTGTCGCAACCCCAGTGCGTGCCGGTCAGACCCAGCACGTCGCGCAGGAAGTGCACCAGCAGCAGCCGGGCCTCGATCTCCCGGGTGACCTCGACGTCGTTGACGGTCATGGTGACCTGCATGCTCAGCTCCTCGCCCGTTCGACGGCCCGGCGCAGGGTCCGCCGGGTCAGCTCGGCGGCCAGATGCCGCTTGTAGTCCGCGCTGCCGCGCTGGTCGGTCACCGGGTCGCAGCTGTCCGCCGCGATCGCCCCGGCCTGCTCGTAGAGGCTCTCCGAGGGTTCCTGCCCGCGCAGCGCCGCCGAGATCGCCGGGATGCCCGTGGTGTTGGGGCCGACCGCCGCGAGCCCGACCCGGGCGTCGACGATCGCGCCGCCGTCGAGCCACACTGCCGCGCCCGCCGACACCACGGCCCAGTCGCCGGCCCGGCGTTCGACCTTGGCGTACGCGCTGCCACAGCCGGGCCGTACCGGTAGCCGGATCTCGACCAGGATCTCGTCGTCCGCGACGGCCGTCTCGTACGGCCCGACGTGGAAGTCCTCCATCGACACGACCCGCTCCGCGCCGCCCGGACCACGGATCACGCACCGCGCGTCCAGCGTCGTGCACACCGCCGACAGGTCCTCGGACGGGTCGGCCTGGCACAGCGAACCGCCCAGCGTGCCCCGGTTGCGCACCACCGGGTCGGCGATCACCCGTTCGGCGTCGGCGAAGATCGGGAACGCCGCCGCCAGCACGGGGGATTCGAGGAGTTCCCGATGCCGGGTCAGCGCACCGATGCGGATCTCGTCCGGGCCCGCCTCGACGTAGCCCAACTCGCCGTGCAGGTCGTTGATGTCGATCAGATAGTCGAAGTTGGCCAGCCGGAGCTTCATCATCGGCAACAGGCTGTGCCCGCCGGCGATCAGGCGGGCGGTCCCGCCCAACCGCTCCAGCAGGCTGATCGCATGGTCCACACTGGTGGCTCGCTCGTACTCGAACGGTGCCGGCACCTGCATGTCGCACCTCCGCAGTCCGGCAAAATCTCTGCCCAGCGGTGGTCAAAGTCAACGGCGACCTAAGCAACTGCTTAGGTCGCCGTTGACGGTGCCGTCGAGGCTCGCGGATCGTGCGGCCATGCGGGACATCGTCGACGGACTGGCCGGCTGGCGCGCCGCGGGCGTCGCGTTCGCCGTCGCGACCGTCGCGCGGACCTGGCAGTCCGCACCCCGGCAACCTGGCGCGGCGATGGCCGTCTCGGCGCACGGAGACGTGGTGGGCAGCATCTCGGGCGGCTGCGTGGAGGGCGCCGTCTACGAACTCTGCCGGACCGCGATCCAGACCGGCGCCGCGCACACCCAGACCTTCGGCGTCAGCGACGACGACGCGTTGGACGTCGGTCTGACCTGCGGTGGCACCATCCAGGTCCTGGTGCAACCGAGCGTCGCGATGACCGAGTTCGATCAGGTCCTCGCCGCGATCCGCGACGGCCGTCCGGTCGCCACCGCATCGGTCGAGAACGCCCAACTGGTGATCTGGCCCGATCGGGTCGCGGGCAGCCTCGGCGCACCCGACCTGGACGACGCGGCGGCCCGGCAGGCGACCGGGATGCTCGCCCTCGGCGTCACCGGCACGATCCACCTGGGCCGGCAGGGGCAGCAGCGCGGCGACGAGGTGGCCGTGTTCGTCCAGTCGTACGTGCCACCACCCCGGATGATCATCTTCGGTGCGATCGACTTCGCCGCCGCGATGGCCCGGATCGGCACGTTCCTCGGCTACCACGTCACGGTCTGCGACGCCCGCCCGGTGTTCGCCACCCGTGCGCGTTTCCCGGACGTCGACGACCTCGTCGTCCGCTGGCCGCACGCGTACCTGGAGTCGACGACAGTCGACGACCGCACGGTGCTCTGCGTCCTGACCCACGACCCCAAGTTCGACGTGCCGCTGCTCCAGGTCGCCCTCGCCACGCCCGCGCGCTACATCGGCGCGATGGGCAGCCGGCGTGCGCACGACGATCGGATGCGCCGGCTGCGCGAGGCGGGTGTCCCGGAGAGCGCGCTGGCCCGACTCTGCTCACCCATCGGGCTGGACCTGGGCGCGCGGACACCGGAGGAGACGGCCGTGGCGATCGCCGCCGAGATCACCGCCCGAACCTGGGGCGGCTCGGGTCGCCCGCTCAGCGACCTGGCGACCCCGATCCACCACACCTGACACCAACCGGGGACACCACGACTCATCGAGGCGGCCTAAGATCGGCGGCCGTAGATGACGTCTGTTGAAACACGGGGGTTTCGATGGAATTCCGACAAGGTCTTGCCGCACTGACGGCGGTGGCTGCGGTGGTGGCGAGCGTGACCACCCTGCCCTCGACCGCCACGGCCGTGGCGGCGGTCGAGGTGGGCCCGCCGTGCGTCCGCGAGAATCTGCGGGTGCCCGCCGGGTCGTGGCAGGCCATCAAGGTCCACCACACCGACCCCAGCGGCCGGTTCCAGATCGCGTACGCCACGGACACCGACTGGCGCGAGTACGTCATCCGGTGGGACAACGGCGTGCCGACCAACCTCGGCACGCCGGCGGGCTCGCTGAAGGAGGTCAACGAGCAGGGCGACTTCGTCGGCAACGCGTCTTCCGAGGATGGGCTCTACCGCAGCACCGCGTGGCGGTATTCGGACGGGCAGGTAACCGCGCTGCCGGGTCTGCCGGGCAGCGTGCAGACCATCGCGAGCGCCATCGCCGGGGACGGCACCGTGGCCGGCTGGGTACGGTCCGCCGACGGGCAACCGACGGCGGTGACCTGGGCGCGGGACAACACCGTGCGGGCACTGCCCGGTTCCGGCGACAGCCGGGCGATCGATGTCGACGCCGACGGCACCGTCATCGGCTACCTGGCCGACAAGCCGGTGCGGTGGGCGCCCAACGCCCAGCCGGAGATCCTGCCGGGCTACGCGCCGGGCCCAGACACCTTCTGGGACCTGACCGGGATCAGCGCCGGCGTGGTGGTAGGCGAGGAATACACCGGGTCCAGCCAGCTCGCTCTGCTGTGGGCACCCGGAACGGCCCCGACCCTGCTCGCCCGAGGGGCGGCGGTGCACGCCGTCAACGCGCGTGGCTCGGTGGCCTACGAGCAAGTTTACGAGAACAAGCAGTGGCTCCGGCAGAACGGCGTCGACCGTACGTTGCCCTTCGGGCCGTCACCCTTCTCGATCGCCGACATCACCGGGCTGACCGATGACGACATCGCGTACGGCAACCACTACTCGACCCCGGTCCGATGGATCTGCGCCTGACCCGGCCCGCCACGCAAGGCACCGCAACGGCAAGGCCCAGGTCGGACCTGCGAACTGGGCCTTGCCGTATCCGCCACGCGCGCTCAGATCATGCGCAGGATCAGCGCGGTGGAGACCGCCAGCTCACGATCGAGCACCTCGTCCCGGGGGACGAACACCATCGCCTGCCCCTCGCCGACCACCACGTCCTCCTGACGAGCAGTCGTGGTGCCACGGAACACGTGGATAGTCACGGTGTGCGGAAAGCCCGCCTCGTACGGGCGCGGTCCGCGCCACAGCGGCTGCAGCTCACCCGCCGTCAGACCAGTTTCCTCCAGCAGTTCGCGGCGGGCCGCCCCCTCCGGTGACTCGCCGGGCTCGACATGGCCACCCGGCAGGCTCCACTGGCCCGGCGAGACGACCGCATCCTCGTCGCGGTGCTGCAGCAGCACCGCACCCGACGGATCGACAAGCAGCACGAGGGCGACGCCATAGGTGGCCATGACGAGACCGTGCCACGTCGCCGCGAGCATGTCGACGACGTCCCTCACGCGCACCGGATCGCGTACCCTCCCCGGATGGACCTCGACGATCTTCCGCTTGCCGAGTTCGCGTTTCCGGGGCCACTGCGGGACAAGCTCGTGGGCGCGATCCTGTCCGGGGCGAAGACCTCGACGACCGGCCTGCTGGCCGGGTACGAGTGCGCGAACGAGCCGCTGCCCGAGGTGGGTCAACTGTCCGCCGTCGTCGACTCCGCCGGCCGCCGGGTCGCCGCGATCGAGCTGACCGACGTACGGGTGGTCCGGCTCGCCGAGGTCGACCTGCCACACGCCCTGGCCGAGGGGGAGGGCGACGAGTCGGTGGCCCAGTGGCGTGCGGGGCACGAGGCGTTCTGGCACAGTGCCGAGGTGCGCGCCGAGCTGGGCGACCCGGACTTCACGGTGGACGACGACACCCTGGTGGTGACCGAACGCTTCCGGCTGGTGCACGTCGCCTGAATCACTCTGTCCACCGTGGACCGGCTAGCGGCGGGCCACGCGGTGGTGCAAGGTCACCTATGCTCGGCGCGTGATCCCCCCGGCACTAGAGATCCGTGGCCTGGTCAAGACCTTCGCGGCGCATCGCGCGGTGGACGGCATCGATCTGACCGTTCATCCCGGCACCTTCCACGGCATCGTCGGGCCCAACGGTGCCGGCAAGTCCACCACCATCGGGATGGCCGTCGGCCTGGTCACCCCGGACTCCGGGCAGATCCGGATCCTCGGCCACGACGCGCTGCGCGAGCGCGGCCTGACCCGCGCGCTGACCGGCGTGCTGCCCGACGGCCTCGACTTCCCGGAACGCCTCACCGGTGCCGAACTGCTGCGCTACAGCGCCGGTCTGCGCGGGCTGCCCCGGGCCACGGCCACCGACCGTGCCGCCGAACTGATCGACGTGCTCGGCCTGGCCAAGGGCGCCGGCACCCCGCTGGCCGACTGCTCCACCGGCACCCGCAAGAAGCTCGGCCTCGCCCAGGCGCTGCTGCACGCGCCCCGGCTGCTCGTGCTCGACGAACCCTTCGAGGCGGTCGACCCGGTCTCCGCGGCCACCATCCGCCAGGTGCTGCGCCGGTTCGTGGCCGGCGGCGGCACGTGCGTGCTGTCCACCCACTCGATGCTGCTCGTCGAGCAGATGTGCGACGAGGTCACGGTGATCCATCAGGGCCGGGTGGTCGCCGCCGGGTCGGTCGCCGACGTCGCCGCCGGCAGCAGCCTGGAGGACCGGTTCGTCGAGTTGGTCGGCGCCGAAGCCTCCGGCAGCGCCGGTCTGGACTGGCTGACCGGGGCACGATGAGCACGGAACTGACCGTCCCCGGCCGGCGGGGCAGCACCCTCGGCGCGATCGCGGTGCCGGCCCGGATGCGCGCGACGATGCTGCGTCGCTCGCTGCGCGAGCACCCCGGCCCCACGGTGGCCGGCCTGGTCGGTCTGCTCGCGGCCGTCTGGTTGATCCGGTACGCGCTCCGCGGCGACCAGCACACCCTTGGCCTGCTCGCCGGGGCGTGGGTCCTCGGCTGGATCGTGTTGCCGCTGCTGCTCGGCGGCGGGCGCGGCCGGGTCCGCCCGGCCCACCTGCGGCTGGAGCCGATCGGCGGGGTCCCGGCCGCGATCGGTCTGCTCGCCGCGTCGGCGATCGGTATCGGCCCGGCCGTCTCGCTGGTGGCACTCGCCGCGCTGCCCGTGCACGCCGCCCGGTACGGCACGGTCGCGGTCCTCGTCACCGCCGGCGGCGCGGTGCTGCTCTGGCTGCTCGGGCTGATCGGCTCGGCCATCGCGCTGGAGGTCGTCGGCCACGCCGGCGGTCCGGCCGGGGCGCTGCTCACCGGCATCTTCACCGGCACGGCGATGGGTGTCGCCGGGTCGCTCTGGGCGGTCTTCCCCTGGGTGTCGGTCCTGCTCGTGGCAGCGCCGGAGGAGGTGGTCCGGGCCATGGCGTATGTGCCGAGCGCCTGGCCGGTCTCCGCCGCGTCCGGGCCAACCGGGCAAGGGGTGCGCCTGATGGCGACCCTGGTGGGCATCGTGGCGCTCTGCGCCGCCGCGTACATCATGCTCGTCCGAAGGGTGATCGCCGCCGGCGCGCCGTTCCGGCCGCGCCGGACCACGGCGGCGTCACCGGCCGCGGCTGAACGCGAGTGGCTGGGGTGGGTGCCGGCCGCGACGCGGGCGGTCGCGGGCCGTGAACTGCGGGCCTGGATGCGGCATCCGTTGCGGGTGCAGTATCTGGCGTTCGCGGTGGTGTACGGGGCGCTGCTCGCCGGACTGCCGGTCCTGTCCGACGTGGACCTGCTGCTGCCGTGGGCCGGACCGCTGGCCGTGCTCGGCGCGGCGGCGATGTCCGCCGGGCTGGTCGGGCTGGACGGCACCGCGTTGTGGCTGCCGCTCACCACGCCCGGCGGCGAACGGGCCGAGGTCCGAGGTCGGGCCTTGGCGTGGTTGGTGCTGGTCACCCCGATCGGCGTCCTGCTCACCGTCGCGGGCATCCTCCTCGCGCCCGACATCGACGCCCTGCCCGCGCTCTCCACCCTGCCGGCCCTGCTCGGCGCGGGCGCCTCGGTGCCGGTGTGGGTGTCGCTGCTACGCGTACGCCCGGTAGCCGACCCGCGGCATCCGACCGCGGCCGACAACCCGACCGACATCGTCAGCGTGCTGGTCGCCACTGCGGCTGGCCTGCTCGCTGCGGCGCCGGTGCTCGCCCTGATGATCTGGGGTCCGCCGGAGGCGGCACCGCTGTTGCCGCTGGTCGGGCTACTCGGAGGCGCCGCCGCCTGGTGGGGTGGCGTGTGGCTGGCCGACGAGCGGTTCGCCCGGCGCGGCACGACGGTGCTCGCCGCGGCCGGTCAGCGGAGCCGGCCCCCGGAGACGGTGCTCCCGCTGACCTGGGACGCGCAGTGGTATCGGGAGAACAAGTCGACCGCGTGGGCGCTGGGGTTGCTGACGGTCGGGTGGATCCCGGTGATCCCGCAGGGGCTGATGCCGTTGGCGTTCGGGATCGACAGCGGGTGGATCGTGGCCGGTCACCTGAGCGGGAGCGCGCACACGGCGGTGGGGTTGGCGATGGTCGGTCTGGGCGTCGCGATGCTGCTCGCCGGCCTGGTGCTGTGGGATCGCCGACCGCAGCCGGGCGGCCCTGCCCAACCTGCTCCCCCCGGGTGACCGTCCCCGGTACGCGGGATCGCCCGCCTACAGCAGTGCGAGCTGGCCCTCGACCTCATCCGTGTGCGGCTCGCGTAACTGCCAGAGCCGGACCACTCCAGTTTCGTCGTCGTGCGTGATCCACCGTCCGTGTCCACCAGCGGACCGAATCGAGTTCTGCGGCATGTCGATGCCGTAATCCATCACGGTCTGCGGGCGCAGCGTGCGGGTGGAGAGTAGGAGATGCTGCTCGGCGTCACCCTCGTCGATCGCGACGCCAACCATGACCCAGTCGTCGTCGGATACGACGACCGCGGCCTCGTACATCCGGTAGTCGTCGGAGTCGCCGAACCCCGGGATGTCGTCGAAGTGGCGCTCGACCCGCACGCTGTCATCGGCGACCTCCCGTACCGAGATCCAGCCGCTGCCGTGCGGCATCGAGAGACTGAAGGCCCCACTGGCGCTCAGGTCGGTCAGGCAGCCGTTCAGAGTCTGCGCGAGGATCTGCTGCCTGTCGACTGTCGTCAACCAATGGCTGAGGCAGGTCTCCGGGCCCACCGCGATGTGTACGCCAACGCGTCCCTGATCGGCGTGCGCGACGAAGGTGGCTCCGCCCTCGATGGTCTGGAGGGGATGCCGGCCGACCTCCGATCCGCCTGCGGAGTCCCATACGACGACCTGGTCACCGGAACCGTCGGGCACGAACATATAGACAAGGCCGTCACCGGCCAGGTGACAGTGCGGTTGTGGCCATCCGATCGACAGTGCTGCGCCGTGCTCGGCCGACCATTGAACGCGGCCGTCGGCACTGCGGACCTGCACCTCACGTGGCCCCACCAGCGCGAACCGCGACCGGTCCCGTGCCACGCCGACAGCCAGAATCGGATCCGCGTCGGGGCTTACCGCCTCCCACGCGAGCGCGACGGTCAGATCCGGGTCCAACACCCGCAGCGAGCGACGGTCCCAGACCAGCGCCCCCGCGCCGGCCACCCACTCGACACAGCTCGACGGCGTCACCACCGTCTCAGCGATCCGCAATGGGCGCACGGCCGAGAGCCTACGCACCGCGAGGAGCCGAGGGGCGCGTGGTCGTACCGATCAGCCCTGACGGCGCTTCCCCGCGATGTCGGCTGCGGGCTGCACTGGAGAAGATCGTTCTAATTCGACTGTGTAGGCTCAGCTACATAGACACCCTTGCCCGGATGCCCTTCGACCAGCTCGCGGTCCTTGAGGATCGTCATGACCCGGTTGATCGTTGAAATGTGCACGCTGTACTGCTCGGCCAGCTCGCGTGTGGACGGTAGCTTCTCACCCGGCGCGAGTTCCCCAGACTTGATCTTCTCGGTGATCTCGGTAGCGATGCGCCGGTAGTCCACTTTCTCGGTCGGCATGAGTCGATCTCCGTTGGGTCCCTGGTTTCGGCACCCCAATTCGATCACGAGCAGACCTGTTCCAACAAGTTCCATGTTCTCGCTTGACCTGCTCCTACAAGTTGGAATAGGTTTCTTTCAGTCGGGTTCCCTGGTTTCGGCAAACTCCGAGGTTCCCGGCGGCATGCCCACCTGGGGGAGTGCGAGGCACAGACTCGCCCCCCAGGTGGGACTAATCATGATCGCGGGAGGGTGCCGACCATGCCGATCGACGAGCCGGCCTCTAAAGCAACTGAGCTGTTCACTGCCAAGAGGGTTCTGGACGCGCATTGGGCTCGGGCGCTCGACCGGCCATGGCGGATAGGCGGGTGCCTGGAGTGTCAAGGTCGCAATGACTGTCCTCAGCTTGATTGGGCGATCGAGGTGACCGCAGAGGCGGCGGCGTTGATGTTTCAGAAGCGCTGATTCGGCCGTCCGCCGATCGCTGTCCGACAGCGCCTTTGAGTGGAGTCTGAGTGGAGTCGTCAGGATCTCAACGCCACGGCTGTTCTTCGTAACCTTGGTCCGCCAGACTGCGCGGTATGGGTGATCGTTGGCGCCGGTGGGCGTGGGTCGGGGTGCTCGTCATCGGGCTGATCCTTTATCTGGCGGTGCTGCGGACCCTGGTCAGCACCAAGAATCCGAACTTCGTACCGGCGTTGATCCTGCTCGGGGCGACGTTGGTGCCGTTGACGTTCCTGACGTTCGCGCAGGCCCGCACCGGGCGGTGGCAGGTGCCGGCGTCGGTGTTGGTGACGTCGGCGTTCTTCGGCGGCGTGATCGGCACGGTGGTCGCCGGCACCCTGGAGTACGACACCCTGCGCGGCCTCGGCACCCTGCCGATGGTGTTCGTCGCGTTGATCGAGGAGTCGGCGAAGCTGATCGTCCCGGTGGTGCTGCTGTTCACGGTGGTGGCCCAGCGTCGGCGCCGGGTGCCCTCCGACGGGTTGATCATCGGCATCGCCGCCGGCATGGGGTTCGCCGCGCTGGAGACGATGGGCTACGCCTTCACCGCGCTGCTGAGTTCGCAGGGCAACATCGGCGCGGTGGAGCAGACGCTCTTCATTCGGGGTCTGACGGCGCCCGCCGGTCACACCGCCTGGACCGGGCTGACCGCCGGCGCGCTCTGGGCGTTGCTGGCGAGCCCGAGCGTCGCTCGGCTCTTCGGGTTCATCGGCACGTTCGTGGGTGTCGTCGTCCTGCACACCCTCTGGGACACGTTCTCCGGTTCGCTGGTCTTCGTCGTGTTGGCGATCATCAGCATCGGCTGGCTGTTCTGGGAGCTGCGCCGCTACCGGACCTTCAACGACCACCCCGTCGGCCAGTTGCAACCGCACTGACCAGCGCCGTACTCCATGCCTCTCCCGGCCCGCACCAAAGGCTGGGGAAGGCATGACTGTTTGTGATCCCGCTGCGACCGGACCGGCACCTCATCTAACGTCAGAGTGTTCATATTTGGCGGGATTGGTCGGGAAGGTGCGGCGATGGGGGTGCGCAGCTGGTTCGAGGGCTGGCCGGTCTATCGCCAGCTCACCGGCACCGACCCCCTGGGCCGGGGTGCCGCGGCGAAGTCCGACGGGTCCCGCGCGCTCACCGCCCGCACCGACACCGCCGATTCGATGGCCCGGTCCGTGTGCCCGTACTGCGCTGTGGGTTGTGGTCAGCGGGTGTTCGTGAAGGACGGGCAGGTCAGTCAGATCGAGGGCGATCCCGACAGCCCGATCTCGCGAGGTCGGCTCTGCCCGAAGGGCGCGGCCAGCAAGAGCCTGGTCACCAGCCCACTGCGGCAGACCACGGTCCGCTACCGCCGGCCGTACGGCACCGAGTGGGAGGACCTCGACCTCGACACGGCGCTGAACATGATCGCCGATCGGGTCCTGGCCGCCCGGGACGAGACCTGGGAGGACGTCGACGCCGAGGGTCGACCGCTCAACCGGACGCTGGGCATCTCCAGCCTGGGCGGGGCGACGCTGGACAACGAGGAGAACTACCTCATCAAGAAGTTGTTCACCGCGATGGGGGCGCTCCAGATCGAGAACCAGGCCCGTATTTGACACTCCTCCACCGTCCCCGGTCTGGGGACCAGCTTCGGTCGTGGCGGCGCCACCCAGTACCAGCAGGACCTGTCGAACTCCGACGTCATCGTCATCCAGGGTTCGAACATGGCCGAGGCGCACCCGGTGGGTTTCCAGTGGGTGATGGAGGCCAAGCGTCGGGGGGCGAAGGTCTTCCACGTCGACCCGCGGTTCACCCGTACCAGCGCGCTGGCTGACTCGTACCTGCCGATCCGGGCGGGCACCGACATCGCGCTGCTCGGCGGGGTGGTGCGCTACATCCTCGACAACGAGCTGGACTTCCGGGAGTACGTCGTCGCCTACACCAACGCCGCGACCATCGTGACCGAGGAGTACGCCGACACCGAGGACATGCACGGCCTCTTCTCCGGCTTCAACGACGACAACGCCACCTACGACCAGGCCAGTTGGCGGTACGAGGGCCACTCGCAGAACCGGACGACCCGCGACAGCGAGACCCAGCGGGAGACGGCGGCCGGGCTGGAGAACGAGTCGCACGGCGCGCCTGTCGGCGGCGAGACCGAACGTGACGAGACGTTGCAGCACCCGCGCTGCGTCTACCAGATCCTCAAGCGGCACTTCGCCCGCTACACGCCGGAGATGGTGGAACGGGTCTGCGGCATCCCGCAGGAGAAGTTCTTCGAACTGGCCCGGGCGTGGACGGAGAACTCCGGCCGGGACCGGACCGGCATGCTCGTCTACTCGGTGGGCTGGACGCAGCACAGCGTCGGCGTGCAGTACATCCGCACCGGCGCGATCATCCAGCTCCTGCTGGGCAACGTGGGCCGCCCGGGTGGTGGGGTGATGGCCCTGCGCGGGCACGCCAGCATCCAGGGCTCCACCGACATCCCGACGTTGTTCAACCTGCTGCCGGGCTACCTGCCGATGCCCCACCACGCCAATCACCCGACCCTGGACGAGTGGGTGGACAGCATCGCGCACCCCGGGCAGAAGGGCTTCTGGGGCAACGCCCGCACCTACGGCGTCAACCTGCTCAAGGCGTACTGGGGCGACGCGGCCACCGCCGACAACGACTACTGCTACGGGTACATGCCGCGGATGACCGGCGACCACGGCACCTACCAGCAGGTGCTCGACATGATCGACGGGAAGATCAAGGGCTATTTCCTGCTCGGGCAGAACCCGGCGGTCGGGTCGGCGCACGGCCGGGCGCAGCGTCTCGGCATGGCCAACCTCGACTGGTTGGTCGTCCGGGACCTGTTCATGATCGAGAGCGCCACGTTCTGGCAGAACGCGCCGGAGATCGAGACCGGCGAGATCGTGCCCGAGCGGTGCCGCACCGAGGTGTTCTTCCTACCGGCCGCCTCCCACGTGGAGAAGGAGGGCACCTTCACCCAGACCCAACGGCTGTTGCAGTGGCGGGAGAAGGCCGTCGAGCCGCCAGGCGACGCCCGCTCCGAACTCTGGTTCTTCTACCACCTCGGTCGCGTCATCCGGGAACGGCTGGCGACGTCGACGAAGCCGCGCGACCGTGCGCTGCTCGACCTCGCCTGGGACTACCCCACGCACGGCCCGACCGTCGAGCCAAGCGCCGAGGCGGTGCTGCGCGAGATCAACGGGTACGACGTGGCGACCGGCCGGCCGCTGGCGTCGTTCACCGAGATGAAGGACGACGGCTCCACCGTCGGCGGTTGCTGGATCTACACCGGGGTGTACGCCGACGGCGTCAACCAGGCGGCCCGCCGCAAACCCGGCTCGGAGCAGTCCCTGGTGGCACCCGAGTGGGGTTGGGCGTGGCCGGCGAACCGGCGCATCCTCTACAACCGTGCCTCCGCCGACCCGGACGGCAACCCGTGGAGTGAGCGCAAACGCTACATCTGGTGGGACGCGGACAAGAGCGAGTGGACCGGCTACGACGTGCCCGACTTCGAAAAGACCAAACCGCCGTCCTACCGGCCGGCGCACGACGCCTCGGGTGTGGCGGGCATCGCCGGCGACGACCCGTTCATCCTCCAGGGCGACGGCAAAGGCTGGCTGTACGCGCCGACCGGGGTCCTCGACGGACCGATGCCCACCCACTACGAGCCGGTCGAGTCGCCGGTGCGCAACCCGCTCTACCGCCAGCAGGCCAACCCGACCCGCAAGGTCTACACCCACCCGATCAACACGCTCAACCCGAGCCCGCCGCAGGAGCACAGCCAGGTGTTCCCGTACGTGTTCACGGTCAGCCGGCTCACCGAGCACCACACCGCCGGCGGGATGAGCCGGACGGTGTCACCGCTGGCCGAGCTGCAACCCGAGATGTTCGTCGAGGTGTCGCCGGAGTTGGCGGCCCTGCGAGGGTTGAGTCACCTGGGCTGGGCCCACCTGGTCACCAGCCGGGCGGCGGTCGAGGCGAAGGTGCTGGTGACCGACCGGGTGACGCCGCTGCGAGTGGACGGCCGGATCATCCACCAGCTCTGGCTGCCGTACCACTTCGGCTACGAGGGCCTGGTGACCGGCGACTCGGCCAACGACCTGTTCGGCATCACCCTCGACCCCAACGTCCTGATTCAGGAGAGCAAGGTCGGCACGTGCGACGTCCGGCCCGGACGACGCCCCAGAGGACAGGACCTGGTGGACCTCGTCGTCGACTACCGGCGGCGGTCGGGCAACCTCGTCCACCGATACCCGCCGATGGTCACGACCGACGTCGCCGACAGCAGCAGCGACCAGGAGGCCTGACCGATGCCCCACGCCAACGCCCTGTACGGGCCGCTGGACCCCGCACCGGACGCCGGCTACGAGAACCCGCCGCCGCGGATGGGGTTCTTCACCGACACCAGCGTCTGCATCGGCTGCAAAGCGTGCGAGGTGGCCTGCAAGGAGTGGAACGGCGTCCCCGAGAGTGGGCTCGACCTGCTGGGCATGTCGTACGACAACACGGGCGCGCTGACCGCCAACTCCTGGCGGCACGTCGCGTTCGTGGAGCAGCCCCGCTCGGCCGGCTGGGCGACCCCGGCGTTCGAGGGGGACCCGGACGGGCCGGCGATCAGCCCGGTGACGGCGGCGGTCGGCGCGCGTACCAGCACCGACACCGGAACGGACCCCGGCCTGGACACCGGCTCGCCCGCCGCGGCGGCCCGCATGTCGGGCGGGCCGGAGTTTCTCGGGATGCCGGGTGCGCAGCCGCCGGGGAGGGGCTCGGGCGCGGAGGGGCGGACGGATTTCCGCTGGTTGATGATGTCGGACGTGTGCAAGCACTGCACCCACGCGGCCTGCCTGGATGTCTGCCCGACAGGTTCCCTGTTCCGGACGGAGTTCGGCACCGTGGTGGTGCAGGAGGACATCTGCAACGGCTGCGGTTACTGCATCTCCGCCTGCCCGTACGGCGTCATCGATCAACGCAAGGACGATGGTCGGGCGTGGAAGTGCACGCTGTGCTACGACCGGCTCGGGGTCGGGATGACGCCGGCGTGTGCGCAGGCGTGCCCGACCGAGTCGATCCAGTACGGGGAACTGGACGAGTTGCGGGAGCGGGCCGCCGCGCGGGTGGCGAAGCTGCATGAGCGGGGCGTGCCGGAGGCGCGGTTGTACGGGCACGACCCGAACGACGGTGTCGGCGGTGATGGCGCGTTCTTCCTGCTGCTCGACGAGCCGGAGGTGTACGGGCTGCCACCGGACCCGATTGTGACCACCCGCGACCTGCCGGCCATGTGGAAGCGTGCCGGCCTGGCGGCGATGACGATGGCGGTCGCCACGGCGGTCGCGTTCCTGGGCAGGCGGCCATGACCCGCGGCGGTGAACAACTCACGGTGCCGCCGGCCGACTTCGCCTCCTACTACGGCCGGCCCGTTCTGAAGCCACCGGTGTGGAAGTACGACATCGCCGGCTACCTGTTCACCGGAGGCCTCGCCGCCGGAAGTGCGCTGATCGGCGCGGGCGCCCAACTGACCGGACGACCCGCGCTGCGCACTGTGGGCCGTTGGACGGCCCTCGGTGGCGTCGCCGCCAGCACGTACCTGCTGGTCCACGACCTCGGCCGGCCGGCCCGGTTCCATCACATGCTCCGGGTGGCCAAGGTGACCTCGCCGATGTCGGTCGGCACCTGGATTCTCGCCGCGTTCGGCCCGATGGCCGGCGTGGCCGCGGTCGCCGAACTCGCGCCGCTGCTCCCGCAGCACGGTGTGCTCGGCCTCGCCCGTCGGATCGCACCGCCCATCGGCAACATCGCCGGCCTGGCCGCCGCGGCCACCGCGCCGGCGCTGGCGACGTACACCGGGGTGCTGCTCGCCGACACGGCCGTGCCGTCCTGGCACGACGCCTACCCGTCGCTGCCGTTCGTCTTCGCCGGAAGCGCGCTCGCCGCCGCGTCCGGGGTCGGCCTGATCGCGGCACCGGCCGCGGAGACCGCCCCACTGCGACGACTCGCCCTGGCCGCCGCGGCCATCGAGTTTGGCGGAGGGCACCAGCTGGAGCGGCAGGGCCTCACCAGCGAGCCCTACACGCACGGACGCAGCGGCCGGCTGGTCAAGGCGGGACGCGCCCTGCTCGCCGTGGGCACCGCCACCGCGCTGCTCAGCCGACGCAGCCGGCTCCTGGCGGCGATCTCCGGCGCCGCCCTCGTGGCATCGTCGGTCGCCACCCGGTTCGGCGTCTTCGAAGCGGGAAGGGTGTCGGCCCGCGATCCGAAGTACACGGTCGTGCCACAACGGGAGCGGCTCGCCGAGAAGCGGTCGGCCACCCAGCTCTGAGCGGATCGGCGAAACGGAAGGCGCCCCTTTCAAGGGGGCGCCTTCCGTTGCGATGCGAGAGGTCGGGCGGCGATGGGCCGCCGCGCGTCAGCCGGTGAACAGCTTCGCGGCGGTGATGGCGGTCTGGACGATGCCGTACCCGAGTAGCACCGCGACCAGCAGCCACGACAACCAGAGCCGCCCGGTCTGGCTACCGACGCGCGGTGGCGCGGGCGGCTGGCTGTCCCGCCCGAGAGCGACCGGCTCGGTGACGGTGGCCTTCGCCACGGGCGAGGTCGGTCCTCGGTTCGGTTCGTGGAACCGCTCGGGCACGGAACGGACCAGCAGATTCGCGATGAACCCGATGGCGAGGATGCCGACCATGGTGAACAGCGCGGGCCGGTACGCCGCCGCGGTGAGCGTGCCGGGCTTGCCCTGGGTGTCGAGGATCCCGTTGACGATCAGCGGGCCGGCGACACCTGCGGCCGACCAGGCGGTGAGGATCCGGCCGTGGATGGCCCCGACCTGGAAGGTGCCGAACAGGTCACGCAGGTAGGCGGGCATTGTGGCGAAGCCACCGCCGTAGAAGGAGATGATCGCGGCGGCGATCAGCACGAAGACCGCGGTCGCGGAGTGGCCGGCCACGGCGAGCAGCAGGTACAGCACCATGCCGACGCCGAGGTAGACCATGTAGATGGGCTTGCGGCCGATGAGGTCGGACGTCGTCGACCAGACGAACCGTCCGGCCATGTTGAACAGCGACAGCACTCCCACGAAACCGGCCGCCGCCGTCACCGAGACAGTGGTGGCGGTCCCGTTGTCCCGGAAGAAGTCCTGGATCATCGGGCTTGCCTGCTCCAGGATGCCGATGCCCGCTGTGACGTTGCAGAACAGCACGATCCACAGCAACCAGAACGACCGGGTACGCACGGCGTTCGACGCGGACACGCTTGCCGTCGTCACCAGAGGCCGGGCGGCGACGCTCGCGGGGTCGAACCCGGCGGGCCGCCAGTCCGGCGCCGGAACCCGGACGTTGAACGGGCCGAACATCATGATCACGAAATAGCCGATGCCGAACGTGACGAAGAGCGCCACGAGGGCGCTGCCCGACGCCACGGCGGCCGGGTTGTTGGGGTTGTAGCCGGAGTCGTAGAGGGAGAGCAGCTGGCGCGCGAGCGGGCCGGCGACCAGGGCGCCGCCGCCGAATCCCATGATGGCCAGCCCGGTGGCGAGGCCGGGGCGGTCCGGAAACCACTTGATCAGTGTGGAGACGGGCGAGATGTAGCCGATGCCGAGCCCGATGCCGCCGATGACGCCGTATCCGAGGTAGAGGAGCCACAGCTGCTGGGTCGCGATGCCGAGCGCGCCGACCAGGAACCCGACGGCCCAGAAGCACGCCGAGACGAACATCGCCCGGCGCGGTCCGTTCTTTTCCACCCAACGGCCACCGACCGCCGCCGACGAGCCCAGCATGACGATGGCGATGCTGAAGATCGCCCCGATCGCCGTCTGGCTGGCGTCGAAGTGCGCGATGAGGGAGTTCTTGTAGACACTCGTCGCGTAGACCTGGCCGATGCACACGTGCACGGCCAGTGCCGCCGTCGGGATGAGCCAGCGGCTGTATCCCGGGGGAGCGACAGTGTGCCGAGGATCGAAGACCGACAGCATGGGCATCGTCCACACCTCCTGCGGCCGAACAGGCCGCGACGTTGCCGAGCTGTCCGACCCGGCAGTTGGCCGAGGGGCGCCGCCGCAGTGGCGGCCCGGCGCACGTCTGGCGTCAGCCGTTGACCGGCTCGATCTCACGTTACGTGGCAGCGGGTTCACGTCATGTCATTACCGAGAAACGCGGAACCGGGCGCAGAGCGGGGGCGGGCCAACCGGCCCGCCCCCGCTCTGCCGGTGTACGGCTCAGTGAATCGCGACCTTTGCCGCCGCCTCCTCCTGGGCGCGTCGTTCGTCCCCGCTGAGGGTGTGCAGCGGCTTCTCCTTGATGAACAGCACGACGATCAGCGCGAGCAGCGCGATCGGGGCGCCGACCAGGAAGAGGTCCGCGGTGGCGATGCCGTACACGTCCTGCACGATGCGCAGCACCGGCTCGGGCAGGGTGGACAGGTCGGGCACCTCGGCGGAGCCACCGCCGGCGGTCGCCGCCGGGCCGAGCCGGTCGGTCGTCAGCGAGGTCACCCGACTTGCCAGGACCGCGCCGAGGGCGCTGACTCCGATCGCGCCGCCCATGCTGCGGAAGAACGTCAGCACGGAGGTGGTGGCACCGAGCTCGTGGGCCGGCACGTCGTTCTGCGCGGCGAGCACGAGATTCTGCATGAGCATGCCGACGCCGACGCCCAGCACGGCCATGTAGATCGACAGCACGAGGACGCTGGTGTTGGCGTCGATGGTGCCCAGCAGCAGCATCCCGACGGTCATCACCGCGGCGCCGGCCACCAGGTACGCCTTCCACCGGCCGTACTTCGTGATGAGCTGGCCGGCCACCGTCGACGAGACGAGCAGACCGAAGATCATCGGAAGGCTCATCAGGCCCGCGACGGTGGGCGACTTGCCCAGCGAGATCTGGAAGTACTGGGACAGGAAGACGGTGCCGCCGAACATCGCGACACCGACCAGCACGCTGGCGATGGTGGCCAGGGAGACCGTGCGGTTGCGGAAGATGCTCAGCGGGACGATCGGCTCCGCCGCCCGCGACTCGACGACCACGGCCAGCGCCAGCACGACCAGCCCGCCGATGACCATCAGGGCCGTCCAGCCGGAGGCCCAGTCGAACTTGTTGCCGGCCAGGGACGACCAGATCAGCAGGGTGGAGACGCCCGAGGTGATGAGCAGGGCGCCCAGCCAGTCAATCTTCGCCTTGCGGCGGACGACCGGCAGGTGCAGGGTGCGCTGGAGCAGGGCGATGGAGATGATGCTGAACGGGACGCCGATCAGGAAGCACCACCGCCAGCCCAGCCACGACGTGTCGACGAGCAGGCCGCCGATCAGCGGACCGGCGATGGTGCCCACACCGAAGACCGCGCCGAAGATGCCGGCGTAGCGGCCCAGCTCACGCGGCGGGATCATCGCCGCCATGACGATCGTGGCCAGCGCCGTCATACCACCGGCGCCGATGCCCTGGACGACCCGACTGAGCAGCAGAACCTCGACGTTCGGCGTGAAGCCCGCGATGAGTGAACCCACCACGAACAGTCCCAGCGACAACTGGATCAGCAGCTTCTTGCTGTACAGGTCGGCCATCTTGCCCCACAGCGGCACCGTCGCCGTCATGGCGAGCAGTTCGCTGGTGACGATCCACGTGTAGACGGTCTGGCTGCCGTTCAGATCCGCGATGATCCGCGGTAGCGCGTTCGCCACCACCGTGGAGGCGAGGATGGACACGAACATGCCGACCATCAGGCCGGAAAGGGCCTGCAGAACCTCCCGACGCGACATGCGCGTGCCGACGTCGGCGGTGTCGGCGGGCGGGACGGTGGTGGTCATTGACGCTCCCTTGTCGGGTTTGTGGCGGAGTGGCTGACCCCGGAGCTGATGCGGCGGGGCAGGGGACTGGCGGGTCAGGAGAAGGCCGGCGGATCCGGCAGGCCGGCGGCGATCGCGGCGAACGCCTCGTCGACGAAGTCGTGCAGGGGCCGCTCGTCGTCACCGGCGGCCCAGCGCAGCATCGCGGTGCGGAAGGCGGCACCGGCGACAGCGACGACCAGCGGCGGATGGCCGTGGTCGAGGCCAACGCCGAGGCGGGTGGCGACGACCGCGACCATGGCCTGCTCGGTGGCGCTGTTGCCGGCCACCAGCCGGGGCAGCAGCGCGGGGTTCTGGGTGATGACCGTCAGTCGCAGCCGCCACAACTCCCGGTCGGCCTGGATCGAGTCGACCGACTCGTCGAGGGCGACCCGTACGGCCTGCAACGCCGACACCTGCGCGGGGGCGGCTGCCAGACGCGCCACGACCGGGTTGCCGTCGAGTGCCGGATCGTCGGTGAGGGCCTCGTCCTTGCAGGTGAAGTAGTTGAAGAAGGTCCGCGAGGAGACGTCCGCGGCCTCGCTGATCTCCTCCACCGTGACGTGCTCCAGACCGCGTTCCGCGACCAGCCGTAGCGCGGCGGCGGTCAGCGCGGCCCGCGTCTGCGCCTTCTTGCGGTCGCGACGCCCGGGCGCAGCGTGGTCGGTGTCGGTCACGCGGGCGAGATTAGGAGCAAACTTGCAGAGGCTGCAAGTTTTTAGAGTGTGAAGTGATCTTCCTGACTCGTGACCTGGGCGGAGACCGACGGATCCGGTCGTTCGGTGCGGGGCACGGCGCCGGTGGTCTCCAGGATGAGCGCGGCGACAAGGTCCGGGTCGTCGCTCATCGGCACGTGCCCGCAACGGGGCAGCGTCACCACCCGCGCCGCCGGCAGGCCCGCGCGGACGCGGTCGGCCTGGTGGACGCCGAAGATCCGGTCGCAGTCCCCCCAGCCGATGGTCACCGGCACCGTCGCGTCGGACAGCCGAAGGCAGTCGAAGCGATAGTCGCGGGCGGCTCGGGCCACGGCGTTGAAGCCGAGCCCGCGTCGCAGGGCGAGCGCGTCGCCCAGCGCGCGCTCGACGTCCAGCAGCGTCGGGCGGGCCATCAGCGGCGCGAAGCACAACGCCCGCAGGTACGCCGAGCGCAGCGCCACGCGCATTATCGGGGTGGGCAGGTACGAGTTGGCCCGCAGCATGCGGAGGATGGCCAGCGCTCGGCGGCGCTCGGCCGGGGTGAAGAAGCCGGCGGGGGAGAAGGCGGTGGCCGAGGCGACCGCCCCGGTGGCGGCAAGCTCCAGGGCGATCGCCCCACCGAGGCTGTAGCCGGCGACGTGCGGACGCTCCAGCCCCCACTCGGTCAGCGCGGGCAGGACCCCGGCCACGGTGGCGGCCATGTCGGCGGGCATGCCGGTGCCGGGCATCGGAGAGTTGCCGAAGCCGGGCAGGTCGAGCGCGATCACCTCGTGGTGGGCGGTGAGCCGGTCGAACACCGGCTCCCACGCCTGATGACGGTGACCGATGCCGTGGATGAGCACGAGCGGCTCTCCGCTGCCGGCACGTCGGAAGTGGATGCTCATGACCGTCCTCCCACCGACGTCCTGCCGAAGGAACGCCCGAGCTGGCGTACCTCGTCTTCCATCTGGCCGACCATGGTCCGGCCGCCGAACCGGGTGATCAACGCGTCCGAGAGGCCGCTCAGCACCACCGGCCGCAGCGCCTGCACCAGGGCGAGCGACCGTGGCACGTACACCTTGCGCCTGCGGCGCTCGATGCCGTGGAGCAGGGCCTCGACGCACTGCTCGACGGGTACGACTGTGGACAGCGGCCACGGCAACCGGCGCAGCGCGGTGCGGAACGAGGCCAGGTCGTCACGGATGTCGCGGACCAGGTCGGTGTCGATCCAGATGGGATGCGCCGTGCCGACGGTGACGCCGCGTGAGCGGGTCTCCAGGCGCAGCACGTTGGCGAACTGCTCCACACCCGCCTTGGACGCGCAGTAGGCGGCCATCCCGGGCATCGCCGTGAAAGCGGCAGCCGACGAGACGATGAGGACGTGGCCACGGGCGGCGGTGACGTGAGGTAGCGCCGCGCTGACCGTGCGGATCGCGCCGCAGAGGTTCACCTCGACGGTACGGACCAGCGCGTCGACCGGTCCCACGGCGACGGTGCCGAGGTTCGCGATGCCAGCGTTGGCCACGACCACGTCGATGCCACCGAAACGGTCCACGGTGGAGGCCACCGCCGCGTCCAACGCCGCCTGATCGGTGACGTCACACTCGTACCAGTGCGCGTCGAGGTCGGCGCTGAGCTGTTCGAGCAGCTCGCCTTCCAGGCCGACGAGGGCGACCCGGGCCCCGCGAGCGGCGGCCTCGCGGGCCAGCTGCGCCCCGATGCCGCGCGCCGCGCCGGTGATGAGCAGGACCTTGCCTGCCAGGTCATACCGCATCGGCGTGCTCCCGCTCCGGTTCGTTGGGGGTGCTGCCGGTCGAGGCGATCTGGTAGTCGGCCGGGCGGAACCGGCGCAGCCGCATCCGGAAGCTGGTGGCGAAGCCCGGCCAGATGGTGGTGTTGCGGCCGGTGGCGTCGAGGTACCAGCTCGAACAGCCGGTCTGCCAGACGGTGCCGGCCATCTTCTGGTCGACCCGCTCGGTCCAGCGTCGTTGCGCCTGCGCGGTGGGCTCGATGGCCTGGATGCCAGTGGCCCGCATGTGACGCAGGGCCGCGAGCACCAGATGCAGCTGTGCCTCGATCATCAGCACCACCGAGGTGTGTCCGAGCCCGGTGTTCGGGCCGAGCAGGAAGAACAGGTTGGGGAAGCCGGCGATGGTCGTGCCCCGGTACGCGCGCATGCTGGGGGTCCACGCGTCGCCCAGGCTGCGCCCGCCCCGACCGTGGATGCGCCGGACGATGGGGGAGTCGGTGACGTGGAAGCCGGTCCCGAGGATGATCGTGTCCGCCCGGTGGTGGACGTCGTCGTCGGTGACGAGACCGTCCGGCACGATCCGGGCGATGCCGGCGGTGACCACGTCGACGTTCGGTCGGGTGAGCGACGGCCAGTAGTCGTTGGAGATCAGCACCCGCTTGCAGCCCATCGCGTACCGGGGGGTGAGCTTGTCCCGCAGGTTCGGGTCGGGAACCTGACGCCGCAGCGTACGCAGGGACAGGCGCGAGGCGAGGCGGTTGACCGCCGGGTGCAGGAAGCCCAGGCCCATGCTCTCGCGTACCAGGTAGAGCCCTGCCCGGGCGGCCCGCTGCGCGCCGGGCACGGTGCGGAACGCGGCCTGCTCGACCCCGCTGATCCGGCGCGTCAACCTCGGCATGATCCAGGCGGGAGTGCGCTGGAAGAGCGTCAGTTTCTCGACCGTCGGCTGGATCTGTGGCACGAACTGGACGGCCGAGGCGCCGGTGCCGATCACCGCGACGCGCCGGCCGGTCAGGTCGTGGTCGTGCCGCCAACGGGCGGAGTGGAACACCGTGCCGGCGAACTCGTCGATCCCGGGCAGGTCGGGGATGGCCGGGTCGCTCAGCGGGCCGGCGGCACAGATCAGGACCCGGGCGCTGTGGTCGCCGCCCGAGGTGCGCAACAGCCAGCGTTGGCGCTGCTCGTCCCACCTCGCCTCCCGCACCTCGTGGCGCAACCGCAACCTGGGGCGTATTCCGAAGCGGTCGACGCAGCCGCGCAGGTAGTCCCAGATCTCGGGCTGGCCGGAGAACGTGTTCGACCAGCCGGGGTTGGGGGCGAAGGAGAACGAGTAGAGGTGCGACGGGACATCGCAGGCGCAACCCGGGTAGCTGTTGTCACGCCAGGTGCCGCCGACGTCAGCACCCCTGTCGAAGACGAGAAAGTCGGTGAAGCCGGCCCGCTGTAGGCGGATGGCGGCACCCAGGCCACCGAAGCCGGCGCCGATGATGGCAACGTCTGTCTCCATTCACTCCTCCGTGAGCTCGGGCGGGCAGGTCGGGTCGGCCACGGGTGGCCAGGGCGGATCGCCCACGCCGGTGATCCGTACGCCACCCCACGGATCGACCTCGGCCAGTCGGGCCGCCCGGACGCGGTCGGCGATGCGCAACTCGACGTCGCGCCGGCCGGAGCGCAGCAGGTGGGCCACCAGTGGCTCGGGCTCGATCCGTCCGCTCCAGTGGAAGCGGCCGTCGACCGGCTCCCACCGCCCGCTGAGGTGCACCCGGACCGAGGTGCCCTCGACACCCGCCGGGCCGTGGTAGCTCACGGCACGATCCGCTCGTGGGCGCGGGTGAGCTCGTGCGGCAGGTCGGCGCTGGCCCGCACCCCCTCGATGCCGCTCCACAGCAGAGCGGTCAGGTAGTCGGTGAGGGCGGCCCGGCTGATCGGCTGGCCGTGCGTGGTCCACCAGTCGCCGACCGCCTGCACGAAACCCACCAGGCCGTACGCCCAGGGCTCGGCGGGGCCGGCGTCCAGGCCCAGCGTGCGTAGTCGGTCGCCGATCACCCGGGCGAGCCCGGCGGCCACCTGTCGGCTGGTGCCGGCGATCACCTGGTGGATGCCGGGGTCTCCGGACTGGTGCATCAGGAACCGGTAGAGCCTCGGCTCCGACTCGATCACGCCCAGGTAGGCGTCGATCGTCGCTTCGACCAGGCCACGCTCCTCGCGGACCTGTTCGACGGCGGGCGCGATGGTGTCGACCATGCGGGCCGCCACCACCTCGCTGACCGCCACCCAGAGCTGCGACTTGTCGGCGAAGTAGCGGTACAGGACCGGTTTGCTGACGCCTGCGGCGGCGGCCACCTGTTCCATGTCGACCTCCGGCCCGTGCCGCAGCAGTGCCTGCACCGCGGCACCCACCAGCTCCTGCCGTCGCTGCTCGCGATGGTCTGCCCAACGGTCTCGGCGGCCGTTGCCCTTCGCCTTCGGACTGCCGTCGGGGGGCGTGGCCGACGGGTCGGACGCATTGACATCAGTGAGCGGCGATTGCATGCTACTACTCGTAACAGTTACTGGTCGTCACGTCAATATGGAGGAGCCATGGAGGCGGCGGAAACCGGGCGCGCGGCGGTCGCCGAGCGACTGCTCACGTCCTCACTGCGGACCAGCTACGACCCCACCGTCGAGATCGACTGGGACGCCCCACACACCCCCGGCGCCTACTGGCTCCCGCCGCAGCGCAGCAGCCTCTACGGCACGCCGCTGTGGGAGCAGCTCAGCGAGGAGCAGCGCGTCGAGCTGACCAGGCACGAGGTGGCCAGCGCGGCCAGCGCCGGACTGTGGTTCGAGACGATCCTCATGCAGATGCTGATCCGGGAGTACTACCGTGCCGACCCGACCAGCCGGCAGGCCCAGTACACGTTGACCGAGGTCGCCGACGAGTGCCGGCACTCCATCATGTTCGGCCGGCTGATCGAGGCGATGGGTTGTCCGGTCTACCGCGCGAGCACCGTGGACCACCACCTCGGGCGCTTCCTCAAGGCCACCGCCAGCGGCCCTCGGATGTACGCCGCGATCCTCATCGCAGAGGAGATCCTCGACGCGTTCCAGCGCGACATCATGGCGGACGAGTCACTACAGCCCCTCATCCGGATGGTCTCCCGCATCCACGTGGTGGAGGAGGCGCGACACGTCCGGTTCGCCCGCGAGGAACTGGCCGCCGAGGTCGCGGCCACCGGCCCGGTGGGCATGGCGTACGCCCGACTGTTGGTCGGTCGCGCGGCCTACACGATCGCCAACCGCCTGGTCCATCCCGACGTGTACGCGGCGGTGGGCATTCCGCCGGCGATCGGTCGGGCCGCTGCCCGCGCCAACCCGCACTGGCGTGCCACCCTCCGCTGGTCCGCGGCGCGGGTGCACGCCAACCTGGCGGACGTCGGCCTGGTGGCTGGGCCCGGGCGTCTGCTGTGGGCCCGGGCCGGGCTGATCTGACCCGTCGTCCCTGGAGCGAGCGGCGTGGGGCGAGCCGTTCCCGGCCGGACCCCACGCCGCCCGTGTCGGCTCACTCGCTGCGGGCGAAGCCACCCTTCGGCGCGATGATCTCCAGGTTCGTCCCGTCCGGGTCGTTGAAGTACGCGACAGCGGTGCCGACCGCCGCCGGCGGCTCCACCTCGCCGGACGCGAACGTGTACGGCTGTCCGAGGAACTCGAACCCGGCCTCGCTCATCCGGTCGTAGACCGCGCGCACGTCGTCCACGTGGAAGCACAGGTGCATCGAGCCGGGCCGGTTGGCGGCCACCTGGGCGGCGTCGCCGACCGGCTCCTGGAACTGGATCAGGTCGATCCCGAGGTTGTCGAGGTTGAACGTGGCGTACCGCAGCTTCGTCGTCGGCAGCCCCTGTGACTGCGCGAAACCGGCGCCGTGCATGTTCTCGTCCCGAA
This sequence comes from Micromonospora saelicesensis, assembly GCF_900091575.1. GTDB lineage: Bacteria > Actinomycetota > Actinomycetes > Mycobacteriales > Micromonosporaceae > Micromonospora > Micromonospora saelicesensis. Next base: position 674,167 of record NZ_FMCR01000002.1, on the reverse strand, counting down.
CGACCGGTTCCGCGCCGAGCAGGGCCTGGTAGAACGCGACCGAGCGGTCGAGGTCACTCACCGCGATCCCGACATGCGCGGCCTTCTTCAGCCCGATGGACACGGTCGCGGGATTGGGGAATGGCATCCTGACTCTCCTTACCAGCGGTCTTCGTCGCCTGTGTCGATGCTGATCTTCCTGGCGTACCCCGGGCGAGATCAGTTCATGCGACGTCGCTGTCAGGCCCGTTCGACCCGCGCCTGCTGGTGATCGGTCAGCCGCAGCCCCACACCGCGGACGACATCGATGGTGGCCCCGGTGCCCAGGTCGTGCAGCTTGCGGCGCAGCCGCTTGACCAGCGACTGCACGTCCGCCTTGCGTTCGCGCCCCTCGTCACCCCAGACCGACCGGTGCAGCTCGGCGTAGCTCCAGACCCGGGCCGGCTCGGTGATCAGGCAGGTCAGCAGGTCGTGTTCCAGGCGGGTGAGGTCGATCTCACGTTCCCCGCAGCGGGCGCTGGAGCGGGCGGAGTCGATCACCAGGGCGGCGACCGGTGCCGGTTCGGACGGGGCGGCTGCCTGCTGCGGGGCGGCGATCAGCCGGCGCAGCTCGTCGAGGTCGGAAACCAGCAGCAGCGGCGCGATGCCGTCGAGAAGCTCCGCGAGCCGGATGCGCTCGGCCGGCGACGGGGTCACCGCGATCAGCAGTGGGAACGGCTCGTCGGCCGGATCACCCCTGTTCACCGTTGCCTCGTCCTCGGCCACCGCACCACCCGGGATCGATGGGCATCCCTGCCCAGCTCTCGTCACGGTTCTGACAATGATTGGCAAGCGTGCCGCCAGCCAGGGCAACTCTTAGCGACAAGTTGCTCACGGCAAGTTCTTGATCGTCCGTTCTTCTCGATCATAGTGTCCACTCGGGCAACCGGCGTGACCCGCGCGGTGCATGGGGGAGGTCCACCATGGCCCATTACACCCTGGGTCGTTCTGAGGGAGGCAGCACCGATGTTCAGACGTCCACAATGGCGGCGCGCGGCCAGATCACTGGTGAGCGCCGGCGCGGCGACGATCCTCGCCGCGACATGCTTGGCCACGATCAGCTCGGGCGCGCAGGCCGCGCCGGGCGGTGCGATGGGGGCGGGCGCCCAGACCGGGGACAAGATCCGACCGGAGCTCGCCAAGCAGCTCCAGGCCAAGAGTGAAGGGGACTTCTGGATCCGGTTCAAGGACCGGGCGGACCTGAGCAAGGCCAGCGCCATCAAGGACTGGTCGAAGCGTGGCACGGCGGTGGCGGACGCGCTGCGCAAGACCGCCGCCGCGAGCCAGGGCAAGATCCGGGCCGACCTCGACAGCTCGGGCACCAAATACCAGACCTTCTGGGCCACCAACGCCATCAAGGTGAACAGCGGTTCGCTGGCGATGGCCCAGAAGTTCGCCGGGCACTCGGAGGTCGAGGGCCTCTACGCGCCGGTCGCGTACAAGGTGCCGGAGACGACCAAGGGCACCGACGAGAAGACCGTGAACGCCCTGGAGTGGGGCATCGCCAACATCAACGCCGACGACGTCTGGTCCCAGTACGGCGTCAAGGGCGAGGGCATCACCGTCGCGAACATCGACACCGGGGTGCAGTTCAACCACCCGGCGCTGGTGAACTCCTACCGGGGCAACAACGGCGACGGGACGTTCGACCACAACTACAACTGGTTCAACGCCGCGAACGCCACCGGGGCCTGCGCCACCGCCCCGTGCGACGACGACGGTCACGGTACGCACACGATGGGCACCATGGCCGGCTCCGACGGCGCGAACCAGATCGGTGTCGCCCCCGGGGTCAAGTGGATCGCGGCGAACGGTTGCTGCCCCAGTGACGCCGCTCTGGTCGAATCCGGTCAGTGGATGCTCGAACCGCTGGACCTCAACGGTCAGAACGCGGACGCGAGCAAGCGCCCCAACATCATCAACAACTCGTGGGGCACCCGGGACCCGTCCAACGAGCCGTTCATGGAGGACGTGACGAACGCCTGGGCCGCGTCCGGGATCTTCGGCACCTGGTCCAACGGCAACAGCGGGCCGGCCTGCCAGACCAGTGGCTCGCCGGGCAGCCTCGTCAGCAACTACTCGACCGGCGCGTACGACAGCAACAACAACGTCGCCGGCTTCTCCTCCCGCGGCGCCGGCCAGAACGGCGAGATCAAGCCCAACATCTCCGCGCCGGGCGTGAACGTCCGGTCGAGCATCCCGGGCAGCGCCTACGGCAGCATCAGCGGCACCTCGATGGCCGCACCGCACCTCGCGGGCGCGATCGCGCTGCTGTACTCGGCGGCACCGTCGCTGGTCGGCGACGTCAACGCGACCCGCGCGCTGCTCAACGGCGCCGCGATCGACAAGGCCGACGACCAGTGTGGTGGCACCGCCGCCGACAACAATGTCTACGGCGAAGGCCGACTGGACGCCCTCGCGTTGCTCAACGCCGCCCCGACCGGCGACATCGGCACGCTGGCCGGCACTGTCACCGACGCGACCTCCGGCGCCCCGATCGCCGGCGCGACACTGACGCTCACCGGCGCGTCCGAGCGTGAGCTGACCACCGGTGCCGACGGCAAGTTCTCCACCCAGCTCCCCGCCGGCGACTACCAGGTCGCCGTGGCGGCGTTCGGGTACGCCAGCACCACCAGGACGGCGACGGTCGCCAAGGGCGCCACCACGACGCTCAACGTCGCCCTCACGGCGGTGCCGAGTGTCAACGTCACCGGAGCGGTCACCGACGGCTCCGGCCACGGCTGGCCGTTGTACGCGAAGGTGACAGTGACGGGCGTGTCCGGCGTCTACGACTACACCACCCCGTCGAACGGCCGCTACAGCATCAAGCTGCCGGCCGGGCAGACGTACACCCTGAAGTACGAGCCGCAGTACCCGGGCTACCAGACCGTCACCAAGGAGGTCGTGGTCGGCTCGGGCAACGCCACCGCCAACGTCGCCGTGCCGGTGGACAGCACCGTCTGCACCACCGCGCCCGGATACACGACCGGCTCCGACGGTGAGTACGAGACCTTCGACGCCACGACCACGCCGGCCGGCTGGACCGTCGTGGACAACGCGGGCAGCGGTCAGGTCTGGAAGTTCACCGACGACGGCGACCGGGGCAACCTGACCGGCGGCACCGGCAACTTCGCGATGATCGACAGCGACAACTACGGTGCCGGCACCAGCCAGGACACCTCCCTGGTCAGCCCGGTGGTCGACCTGACCAGCGTCACGGCCCCGGTCATCCGGTTCAACCAGGACTTCAACCAGCTCAACGACGACACCGCCGACGTGGACCTCAGCATCGACGGCGGTGCCACCTGGACCAACGTGCTCCGGCAGGAGACCGACGTCCGGGGACCGAAGCTGACCGAGATTCCGATCCCGCAGGCGGCCGGTAAGGCGCAGGTGCAGGTCCGGTTCCACTACTACGACGCCTCGTACGAGTGGTGGTGGGAGGTCGACAACGTCCTGATCGGCAGCCAGGTCACCTGCGTGCCGGTCGACGGCGGTCTGGTCGTCGGCAACGTCCGCGACAAGAACGACGACAGCTACGTCAACGGCGCGACAGTCACCAGCAAGGACCGGCCCGCCGAGAAGGCCGTCACCGTGGCGACCCCGGACGACCCGGGGCTGGCCGACGGCTTCTACTGGATCTACTCGTCGCTGACCGGCGAGCACCCGTTCACGGCGACCGCCGGCAACTACGTCAGCCAGACCAAGCCTGTCGACGTCGAGGCCGACTGGGCGACCACCGCGAACTTCCAGCTCGCGGCCGGTCGACTGGCGGTGACGCCGACGCAGCTGAGCGCGACGCTCCAGATGCCCAACGGCAAGACCAGCAAGTCGTTCACGGTGACCAACACCGGCGGCGCGCCGGTCGAGGTCAAGTTCGGTGAGCGGGACAACGGGTTCGAACTCCTGCGGGCGGACGGCTCCACGGTCACCCGGCAGCAGGTGCTCGGGTCCAGCGGCGCGCCGGAGCAGCGGCTCACTGTACCGACGTCGTTCGCCGCCAAGGCGTCCGGCAAGGAGGCCAAGGCGGCTGCCGCGGCGGCCGGCCCGCAGGCGGCGCCGTGGACCGACATCGCCAACTACCCGTCCACGATCATGGACAACCGGGTGGTGAACCTGGACGGCAAGGTGTATTCGCTCGGTGGCGGCGACGGTGAGGCCTCCACCGCCAAGAACTACGCCTACGACCCGGCCGCGCAGACCTGGACGGCGATCGCCGACCTTCCCGGCGCGCGCAACGCAGTGACCGCGGGCGTGGTGAACGGCAAGATCATTGTGACCGGTGGCTGGGCCGACGCCGGCCCGGACTCCGCCACCTGGTCGTACGACCCGGGCGCCAACACCTGGACGGAACTGGCCGACAACCCGGCACCGCGGGCGGCAGCCGGTCAGGCCGTCGTCGACGGCAAGCTGTACGCGGTCGGTGGCTGCACCACGGCCGCCTGCCTGCCGATGTCGAACAGCGTCGTCCGGTACGACCCCACCGGTGACAAGTGGGAGACGATGGCCAACTACCCGAAGTCGGTGGCCTTCGCCTCCTGCGGCGGGATCGACGGCGTCCTCTACTGCACCGGTGGCAACGACGGTTCCGCCGCGCAGAAGTCCAGCTACGCCTTCGACCCGGGTGCCAACACCTGGACCGCCGTCGCCGACGCGCCGGCCGACAACTGGGCCAGCTCGTACGCCGTCGCCAGCGGCAAGCTCCTCGTCGTCGGTGGCTCGCAGGGTGGTGCCATCAGCAACGCCGGCTTCGCCTTCGACCCGGCCGCCGGTTCCTGGTCCAACCTGCCCAACTCCAACACCGCGCGGTACCGCGGCGGCGCGGCGTGCGGCTTCTACAAGATCGGCGGCTCGTCCGGCAGCTTCAACGCGGCTCCGGACAGCGAGGTGCTCCCGGGCTTCGAGGGATGCTCCGAGTCGGCGGCCGACGTCAGCTGGATGACCATCGACAAGTCGGCGGTCACCCTCGCACCGGGTGCGAAGGTCACTGTCACCGTCGGCCTGACGGCGAACGTGGACCAGCCGGGCACCTACTCCGGCGGGGTCGCGATCTCCGAGAACACCCCGTACTCGGTGGCACCGGTCGCGGTGACCATGACCGCGAACCCCCCGAAGACCTGGGGCAAGCTCATGGGTACGGTCACCGGCACCAGCTGCCAGGGTGCGACCTCGCCGCTCACCGGCGCGGTCGTGCAGGTCGACTCGTGGGCGGCGTCGTACACCTTTGCCACCGACGCCGAGGGCAAGTACGCCTACTGGGTGGACCGCCGCAACAACCCGCTCACGATGATCGTGGCCAAGGACGGCTGGAAGCCGCAGACCCGTCAGACCCGGATCGACACCGCCACTCCGACGGTGGAGAACTTCGGGTTGGCACCCATCAAGTGCTGATGCTCGAGCACTAGCCGAAGAAATCCGGCCCGCCTGGTCCCCGACCAGGCGGGCCGGACCGCGCCCGGGGTGATCAGACGGAAGCGAGCCGGAAGCCGACGCCGCGTACCGAGTGGATCGTCGCCGTGGCGTTGAGACTGGCGAGCTTGCCGCGCACCCGGCGGACCACCGAGTGCATGTCGGAGCCCCGGCCGAGGTGCCGGTTGCCCCAGACCTCGAGGTGCAGGCGCTCGTAGGTCCAGATCTGCCCGGGCGCGTGCACCAGGCAGAGCAGCACGTCGTGCTCCAGCCGGGTCAGGTCGATCTCCTGGTCGCGCCAGCGCAGCACCCGGCGGTCGGAGTCGACGGCCAGATCCGGTGGCGGTGTCTGTGGGCTCGGCGCCACCTCGGCGAGCGCCACAGTGGTCGGGGGAGCCGGGGCGGCGGGCGCCTCGACCACCCCGAGGAACTCTCGTGCCTGGTCGACGGTCGAGACGATCAGGAAGGCGTCACTGCCGCCGAGCAGCCGGGCCAGATGTCGCCGCTCGGCCGGCGAGGATGCGATGCCGATGACCAGGCTGGCCACTGGAATTGCCTGCATTTGCCAACACCTTCCGGTTCCCCAACTCACTCCGGATGGATTTTTCGCACCGAAACATCGATCGGCGTCCTGACCCTAGTGGTGACTGATCTCGGCTGGGTAAAACCTGGTCGCATGTAAGCATGTGAATCCCGCCGCGCCGTCCAGGTCCACCCGGTCCACCGCCGACGATCCGCTTTCCCGGAAGCGGCGGGGGTTGTTGTGACAGAACCAAGACAATCCGAGGACGGGGTACGGACCTGCCGGGGCGAGCATGGTCGCCATGTCCATCGGATCGTTGTACTCCGTCGGGCGGTCGACGCCCGGTCCGGCGCGACCGCTGCCGCAGGCCCGCGCGGCGGTGCCACTGGGGCTTCGACTGCTCGCGGCGGCGCTGTCCGGTCTGGTTGCCCTGACCCTCATCGCCGCCGTGTTCGTGCGGACGTACCCCGGGCAGTGGCTGGACGGGGTGCTCCTGCCGCGCGCCGAGCGGGGCGGGGGGTACGAGCAGCAGACCGTGCTGGTGGGCCCGGCCAAGACCGTGCTGGCCACCTTCGGCAGCCCGAGCCTCATCGGGGCCCTACTCGGTGTGGTGCTGCTGGTGGGTGTGCTCCGCCGGCGGCTGGTGGCGGGGATCGTCGGTGTGGGCATGGTCGTCTGCGCGGTGCTGCTGGCCGGCGCGGTGAAATCGGAGCTGCCCCGCCCGGATCTGCAGATCCTGAGCTCCACCACCCACAACAGTTTCCCCAGCGGCCATGTCGCGGCGGCGACCGCCCTGCTGCTGGCGTTCATGCTGGTCCTGCCCGGGTGGGCCCGGCGCTGGCTGGCGGCGCCGGGCGCGGTCGGTGTCTCGGTGATCGCCTCCGCCACGATGATCGCGGGCTGGCACCGGTTCAGCGACGTGCTCGGTGGCGTACTGCTGGGTGTGACAGTGTTCTGCCTGGCCGCGGCAGCGTTGGCGGTCCGGTCCGGCGACCGCGACCCGACCGGCGGTTCGGGCGGCGGCAGCCTCTGGCGCAGGCTGGCCGAGGCGGGGGTCGCGCTCGTGCTGCTGGTCTGGGCGCTGCTGGTGGTCGTGCCCGGTCTGGCCGCGTCGGTGCAGCGCGGCTTGTTGATCGCCATCGTGGCCGCGGCCGCGTCGACGATGTTCCTGGTGGGCGCTGTGGTGTTCCTGGTGCGTTCGACGGACTTCGAGGTGCCGCTCTCCCCGCGGAACCCCGCGCAGCCAGCGCCGACGACCGAAACCCGAAAGATCTCATGATGGGATACTTGACGACATGTCCCAGGTGCTGTTGATCGAGGACCACCAGACGGTGCGCGACGGACTGCAGTTGGCGCTCACCCGGCAGGGCCACACCGTGCATGCCGTGGGCACCGGTGAGCAGGGGTTGGAGCGGCTGCGCACGACCCCGTCCGATGTCGTGGTCCTCGATCTCATGCTGCCCGGGATGGACGGGTTCGAGGTCTGCCGCCGGATCCGGCAGCTCGGCGACCTGCCGATCATCATGCTCACCGCCCGCAACGACGACATGGACGTGGTGGCGGGCCTGGAGGCCGGCGCCGACGACTACGTGGTCAAGCCCGTGCAGGCCCGGGTGCTGGAGGCGCGCATCCGCGCGGTGCTGCGCCGGACCGGTGGCGACTCGCGGCGCGGCGGCGACCGGGCCGGCCTGGAGCAGCACGGCGCGTTGACCATCGACCGGGCCGCGCTGGTGGTCAGCAAGGATGGAACGCCGGTCAGCCTCGCCCCGACGGAGCTGCGGCTGCTGCTCGAACTCTCGCACACGCCGGGCCAGGTGCTCAGTCGTCAGCAACTGCTGGAGGCCGTGTGGGAGCACGGCTATCTCGGCGACTCGCGACTCGTGGACGCGTGCGTCCAGCGGGTACGCGCCAAGATCGAGGCCGACTCGTCGGCACCGGTCTACATCCAGACCGTGCGTGGTTTCGGATACCGGTTCGGGCCGCTGTGACACAGTGGCGCCGAGTCGGCGCGTGGGTCTCGGGTCTACGGGTCCGGCTCGTCCTGGCGTTCGCGCTGCTGGGCGTGATCACGACGGTGGCGGTGGCCAGTGGCAGCTACTTCCAGGCTCGGAACGTCATCCTGCAGCAGGCGCAGGACGCCGCGGTGATGTCACTGACCGACCAGCTCACCAAGGTCTACCCGATCGCCCAGCTTCCGCCGAACCAGGACGACCTCGAACTGTTGGCCCAGCGCCTCAGCGACCGGGAGAGCTTCGCGGTGGTCGTCTACCGCGACATGCGGGCACAGGGCGGCTCCGAAATCACCGACCCGCTCACCCCCGAGCTGCGGCAGAAGGTCCGCGACGGTCGCATCGCCTGGCAGCGGGTCTCACTCGCCGGACAGCCCGCGCTGCTCATCGGTACCCAGTTGGCGCTGGACCGCCCGGACGGCACGTCCCGCCCGTCCGGGGTGGAGGTCTACTCGGTGCGCAATCTCGTGCCCGAGCAGCAGAGCATCGACCAGCTCGCCACCAGGGCGTGGCTGACCGGCGGGTTGTCCCTGGTCCTTGCCGTCCTGCTGGCGCTGCTGTCCGCCCGCGGAGTCCTGCGACCCGTCCGCGACCTCGGCCGGGCGGCGCGCCGCCTCGGTGAGGGCGACCTGAGCACCCGGTTGACGGTCCGCGGCGCCGACGAGCTGGCGGATGTGGCACGGACCTTCAACGACACCGCGGGCACGTTGGAGCGGCAGGTCGGCGAGCTGCGGCGGTTGGAATCCGACGCCCGCCGCTTCGTGGCCGACGTCTCGCACGAACTCCGGACACCGCTGGCCGCGATGACTGCGGTCACCGACGTGCTCGACGAGGAGGCGGAACACCTGCCCGGGGACGCGGGCCGGGCCGCTCGGCTGGTCAGCCAGGAGACGCAGAACCTCACCCAGCTGGTCAACGACCTCATCGAGATCAGCAGGTTCGACTCCGGCACCGCGCGGCTCGCCCTGGACGACGTGGACGTGGCCGCTGCGGTGACCGCGACCCTGCGGATCCGCGGCTGGCTGGAGCGGGTACGAACGGAGTTGCCACCCGGCGTCGTGGCCCGACTCGACCCCCGCCGACTGGACGTCATCGTCGCCAACCTGGTCGGCAACGCCTTCCGGCACGGTGCCGAGCCGGTGTCGGTGCGCCTGCGCGCCGACCCGGACTGGGTCACCATCGAGGTGGCCGACCGGGGGCCGGGACTGGATCCGCAGGTGTTGCCGCACGTCTTCGACCGCCTCTACAAGGCCGACACCGCGCGAACCCGCTCCGAGGGCAGCGGCCTCGGTCTCGCCATCTCCTGGGAGAACGCGCGCCTGCACCGCCACGGCGAGCGACGGGGGAGTCTCGTCGCGGGCAATGGCACCCACGGCGGCGCGGTGTTCACCCTCCGCCTGCCCCGCGAAACGGCGGACACCGGAGGTGCCCCGTGACCGGCCGACGGACGGGCCGCGCGCTGCTCGCCAGCGGACTGCTTCTGACCCTGCTCGCGACGGGCTGTGGGGTACGACCCAGCGCGGTCATCACCGGTCGCCCGCCGATCAGCGGCCCCGCCCAGGGCACCTGGGTCTACCTTGTCGCGCAGGGCGAACTGGTGCTGGTCCTCCGCCCGGTCAACGCGGATCCGTCGCCCGCCGCCGCGCTCTCGCTGCTCGCGGCCGGCCCGCAGGAGAACGAACGCGCCCAGGGTTTCACCAGCGACGTCCCGGCCGGGCTCGATCCGGTCACTGTGACGGCGGGAGCCGGTCGGTCCGGTGACCTCACGGTGCGGGCGAACATCGCCGCGCAGGCGTTGTCGGCGCACGCGGCCGACCAGATCATCTGCACGACGGTCGCCGCCGCGGCGCAGGTCAGCGCGGCGAACACCGCCACCACCGTCGCCATCGTCGGGTCGGACGGCGCCCGAGGGCCTCGGGCGTGCCCGATCAGGTGACCGGGCACCGACTCACACCAGGTGGTCGACCGCTCGGGCCGGCCGGGGCAACCCGCTGTGGTGGCCGTGGTCCTGGTCGGCCAGCGCGCCGGCGATCAGGATGTCGATCAGGGCGGCGAAGCCGATGCCGGCCTGCTGCCAGATCTGCGGGAACTGGGACGCGGCGGTGAAGCCGGGGAACGTGTTGACCTCGTTCACGATGGGCTCGGGCGACCCCTCGGTGGGCAGGAAGAAGTCGACCCGCAGCAGCCCACGGCAGTCGAGGGCCTGGAAGGCGCGAATCGCACGGTCCTGAAGCACCTCGGTGGTCGCCGCGTCGAGCGGGGCGGGAATCTGGAAGATCGCCCCGCCGTCGTACTTCGCGTCGTAGTCGAAGAAGCCGGCACCGGTCACCCGGATCTCCAGCGGCGGGCCGGCCTGCACCCGGCCGTCCGGGTGCTGGAGGACAGCCACGTCGATCTCGCGTCCGCGCGCTCCCTGCTCGACGAGCACCTTCGGGTCGACCTGGCGGGCCTGCTCCAGCGCGGCGGGAACTCCCGCCCAGTCGTCCACCCTGACGACGCCCAGGCTCGACCCGGCCCGGGCCGGCTTGACAAAGACCGGCAGTTCCAGCCGATGCTGGTCCTCGGGCGACAGGGTCTCGCCGGGACGCAGGGTCACCCCCGGGCTGACCCGCAGGCCCTCCGCCGCGAGAAGCCGCTTGGTGACCCCCTTGTCCATGCCGGCGGCGCTGGCGAAGACGCCGTTGCCGACGTACGGCACGCCGAGCCATTCCAGCAGCGACGACACGGTGCCGTCCTCGCCGTACGGGCCGTGCAGGGCCGGGAACACCACGTCCTGGGCGCGCAGGACGCGCAACGCCGCAGGCAGGGGCGTCGGTCGGCCACCGACGTGCCACCCGCCGTCGCGGTCGATGAGCACCTCGGTGACCTGGTACCGCTCACGGTCAAGGTGGGCGAGGATGCTCGCCGCCGAGCGGCAGGACACGTCGTGCTCGCCGCTCTGCCCGCCGTACAGCACTGCCAGTCGGGTTGTCATGAGTTCCGTGCCCTTCCGTGGAGGTGCTCGCGGGCCACCCGGGCCCCGATGCCGGTCAAGATCTCGTGTGGGTTGGTGTCGGCCCAGCGGGCCCACTCGACGACCGTCGGAGGGCGCTGGTCGCCCTCGGCCGGGCCGAACACCACGACCGGGTCGCCGATCGTCACGGGAAGATCCCCGGCGTCGACCACGCACTGGTCCATGGCGATGCGCCCGACGATCGGGCACCGCCGACCGGCGAGCCACACCGAGGCGCGGCCACCCGTGGCCCGGGGCAGCCCGTCGGCGTAACCGAGCGGCAGCAGCGCCAGGGTGGTCGCCGCGCCGGTCACGTGCTCGGGCCCGTAGGAGACGCCAGTGCCCGCCGGCACCCGCTTGACGTTGACCACGCTCGTCCGCAGGGTCATCGCGGGGTGCAGCCCGAACTCGCCCGGACCGCTCACGCCGAACGGGTCCACGCCGTAGAGGGCGATCCCGATCCGGCAGAGGTCGAAGCGGGTCCTCGGTGCGGAGAGCGCGGCCGCCGAGTTGGCCAGGTGGACGAGATCGGGGTCCAGGCCAGCCGACCGTGCGGTCCGCAGTGCCTCCTCGAAGATCGCCACCTGACGGGTGAGTACGGGGGCGCCCGGCAGGTCGGCGTCGGCGAGATGGGACCACACCCCGCGCACCCGGATCCCGCCCTCTCGTTCGTACTTGCGGGCCCAACCGACCAACTCGGGCCAGTCGTCCCCGGCGGCCCCGTTGCGGGACAACCCGGTGTCCGCCTTGAGCTGCACCATCGCCGGTGCGCCGAGCAGGCGGGCCGCGTCGGCAACGGCGTGCAGGTGCGTCGTCGTGGACACGCCGACGTCGACGCCACTCTTGATCAACATACCGAAGTCGTCATTCGGGCCGTGCAGCCAGCTCAACGTGGGCGCGGTCACACCCGCGTCGCGCAGGGTCAGCGCCTCGGCCGTCGAGGTCACTCCCAGCCAGGAGGCGCCGGCACGCAGCGCGGCCCGGGCCACCTGGACCGCGCCGTGGCCGAACCCGTCGGCCTTCACCACGGCCATCAGTCCGGTGCCGGTGACCGACGCGATCGTCCGCACGTTGCTGGCGATCGCGTCCAGGTCGATCAGGGCTTCGGCGAGGACGCTCATCCGGCCGCCCCCACCCGGCGCGTGCCGGGCAGCGCGAACAGCCAGCCCGCGCGAACCGCCAGCAGCCCGCGGTGAACGGCCAGGCTCAGACCGATCACCAGCCCGCTCAGCAGAATCGGATAACCGAGCACGATCAGGCCCTGAGCGGACCCACCCAGCCCGGAAACCGGTACGAGCAACAGCCGGTGCAGCAGGGCCAGGACCGGCATGTGAATGACGTAGATCGGCAGGGTGATGCGGCCGAGCCTAGCCAGCGGTCTGCTGAGCGCCGACCACCGCGACAGCCGGGCAGCGGCGGTTATGCCGAAGATCACTGCCAGCACGGAGACCGCCGGCCACACCCCGAACGACTGCTGAGCGCCGGTCACGGCCATCGCGGCGAGCGCCAGGACGTAGCCACCCGAGGTCAGCAACAGCCGGCGGCGGCTCGCGGTGGCGGCCCACCGCTGGATCTGCGGCCGCAGGTACAGGCCGGCGAGAAAGAAGACCAGGTTCTGGTAGAGGCCGGCGCGGTTGCCCGGGGTATCGAGCAGGCCGGCGGCGGCGACGGCGGACAGCGCGGCGGCGGGGACCAGGACCAGCACCCGGGGCGCTCGGCGGGTCAACTTGGCGATCGTGAAGTACAGCGCCAGGGCGTACAGGTACCAGAGGTTGGACGGCGTGATGGTGAGCTGCTCCAGCAGGCCGAGCGCCGAGGTGGCCCGGTCGGTCGGCAGTTCCGGCGCGGCGGCGAGGACCACCGTGTGGATCAGCAGCCAGACGGCGTACAGGTAGAGGAACCCGGCGATCCGGCTGCGAGCGACCACCCGCCACGGCCGCTGGGCGGCGTTCGCCGCGAAGACGCCCGAGATGGTGAAGAACAACGGCATCCGCAGCGGGAGGAACTGCTCACCCAGCGTTCCCCAGAAGCCCGGCACCGGTACGCCGATGTGCCAGTCGATCTGGAGGTAGTCCTTCACGACGACGTGCCACAGGACGACGAGGATGATGCAGACGCCCTTCGCGGCATCCGCCCACTGCGCCCGGTGCGATCCGGCGGCGGGTGCGGGTGCGGGTGCGGAGGCAGGGGCGGGTCCGCTCCGTTGGCGGTGGCGGAACCGGACGCGCGTCGCGTCGGGCTCCAGCTCGGCGGGCCGGGATTCGGTCAGCTGTCGGATCACTCACCGAAAGCTGCCAGCCGGATATCCGCACGTGATCCACGAATTGTCATGATCCGGTACCGAATTGTCATGATCCGGTACCGAGGAGGGACCGGGCTTTAGCGGTGGGTAGGCGGTGGATGCCGTCAAGCGTGGCCCTGGTCTTCGACATAGCGCTCGATGACCTCCAAGTTTGCGCCGCCAGTGGTGGCGACGAAGTAGCTGTTGGTCCACAGGGTTGGCAACCGGGACTTGAGCTGCGGGAACTCTTGGCGTAGCAGTCGTGACGAACGGCCTTTGATCTGCTTGACGAGGCAGTGGATGCCGTCTTGGGGTCGCAGCCGACCAGCAGGTGTACCTGGTCCGGCATCGTCTCGATCGCTTCGACAGGGGCGTTCCGATCGGCACACACCTCGCTGATGATCTCCTTGAGGCGGTCGTCGACCGCTCCGGTAAGCACCGTCCTGTGGTACTTCCGACACCACACGACGTGGTAGTTGCACCGATAGACGACATTTGTTTCTCGACCTGACCTTATCCAGGGCGGCACTATATAGCGCACTGCTATACAGTTCGTGATGTGATCGAGGTGGTGCGCCACACCTACCGGCTGCGCCCCGGCGTGACCGCGGCGGGCGCACTGTTGGCTGAGTGGGGCCGCTGTCGGTGGTTGTGGAACGAAGCTGTCCACCAGCACAAGAGCGGCAACAAATCCACGTTCGGCGCCCTGTCCAAGATGCTCACCGAAGCGCGCGCTAGATACACGTGGCTGCGTGACGGATCCCAGGTCGCTCAGCAGCAAACCCTGCGCACCTACGCTGCAGCGCTGGCGCACTCTTTCACCATCAAAGGCAGGAGACGGCCAACGGTGAAAGCCCGCAAGCGGTCGCTGCCCAGCCTGGAGTACACCCTGCGTGGGTTCACCATCGCGGACGGCCGGCTGCGCCTCGCGCGCGGAATCAGCATGCCGGTGGTGTGGTCTCGCCCTCTGCCATCCCCACCAACCAGTGTCCGCGTCTACCGGGACAGCCTCGGCCACTGGTATGCGTCGTTCGTGGTCCGGCGTGAACGCATTGACGCGCCAGCGGCGTCCGGGGCGATCGGCATCGATTGGGGAGTGACGACCACCGCCACGACCACGGATGCCCGCTTCGACCTGCCGCACCTCGGCCACCGCAAGCGGTGCGCCGCTGAACTGGCCAAAGCTCAGCGGAAGATGGCGCGCCGCCGCCGCCCGAAAGGTCACGCGCAGTCGAACGGCTACCGCAGCGCCAAACGTGCGGCGGCGAAACTGCACAAGAAGGCCGCCCGGCAGAACACCCACGACTCCCGCCAGTGGGCGAAAGCCATCGTTGACAACCACCAGGTGATCGCGGTGGAAGACTTCAAGCCGAAGTTCCTGGCCAAGTCGACCATGGCACGCAAAGCCGCAGACGCCGCGATCGGTGCGGCCAAGCGAGAACTGATCGAACGGGGCACGCGGGCGGGCCGGAAGGTGGTGCTGGTTCCGCCCGCCTACACGACCATGACGTGTTCCTCGTGCGCGACGAGAGCCAAGCAGCGCATCGGGTTGAACGTCAGAGTTTTCGAGTGCGCGGCCTGCGGTTTCACCGCCTGCCGCGACCTCAACGCCGCGAGGACGATCCTCGCCACGGTAGAGCGCGACCGTGCCGGTGCTGACGACGTAAGACATTTGATCACCTCCCTTCGGGGTGCGGGATCGAATGCGGTCCGAGCCGAAGATCCTCCAGATTTATTCGTGGGCAGCGTTAAGATCCGGTAATGGACGCCGGACCCGATTCGTAGCCGGTTCCGAGCCGCCCCCGGCCGACGCCGGGCGGCACTAGGCTCGTTGCGGAGGTGTCGAACATGAAGCTCGGGCTGCACTACTGGAACTACTCGACCCCGGCCGACCCGGCCGTGATCGCACCGACCCTGGCGCAGACGGCGACAATCGCCGAGCAGGCCGGCGTCGCGTCGTTCACGGTGATGGACCACTTCTTCCAGATGGACGCGGTGTTCGCGGCCGAGGAGCCGATGCTCGAGGCGTACACCACGCTGGGCTACGTCGCGGCCGTGACCCAGCGGATGACGCTGGGCGTGCTGGTCACCGGCGTGATGTACCGCTATCCGGGGTTGCTCGCCAAGACCGTGACGACCCTCGACGTGCTCTCCGGCGGCCGGGCCCGCCTCGGCATCGGCGCCTCCTGGTACGAGCGGGAGCAGCTCGGGCTGGGTGTGCCGGTCGTCCCGGTGGCCGAGCGGTTCGAGCGGTTGGAGGAGACGTTGCGCATCTGCCTTCAGATGTGGAGTGCCGACGACGGCCCGTTCAACGGGCAGCACTACCAGCTCGCCGAGACCATCAACTCGCCGCAGCCGTTGAGCCGCCCGCGCCCGCCCATCATGATCGGTGGCGGCGGCGAGAAGAAGACCCTGCTGCTGGTGGCCCGGTACGCCGACGCCTGCAACCTGTTCGGCCGCGGCGGCATTGACGACATCACGCGCAAGCTGGATGTGCTGCGCGGGCACTGTGCCGCCGAGGGCCGCGACTACGACACCATCGAGAAGACGGTGGTCGCCTCCCAGGCGCCGCTGGACGACACCGACGCGTTCCTCGCCGAGGTGTCCGAATACGCCGCACTCGGGGTGAGCGAGGTGCAGGTGACGCCGGATCGGGACCCGATCGAGTTCGCCCGGCGGCTCGGTGACGAGGTGCTGCCCCGGTTGGCCGACATCGGCTGATCCCGCTGCGCGAAATTCGCTGGTCGTGGGGCTGATCGCGGTCTACCGTGGCCCGCCGTGCTCTCAAACGAACAGATGATCGGGCAGGCCCTGGACCGGATCGCGGCGGGGTACGTCTTTCCTGAGAAGGTCGCGGACATCGACGCCGCGATCCGGCGCCGTCTCGCGGCGGGCGAGTACGACAACCTGGACGGGCCGGCGCTCTGCGAGACGGTGACCGCCCACCTTCAGGAGGTGTGCCCGGACAAGCATCTGCGGCTGCTGTGGTCGGACCAGCCGCAGTCGCTGGATCCAGCGGACGAAGACGGCGGGCGGGCCGCGTTCCTCGCGCTGCTCAGGGCGGAGAACCAGGGGATCCGCCGGGTCGAGCACCTGGACGGCAACGTCGGGCTCATCGACGTGCGGCGCATCGCGTACGCCGACGAAGGCGGGCGTCGGCGTGGTCCCCGACGTACCCGTCCCAGCGGACCAGGCACTCGACACGGCACTCACTGCCATCTCGGGCGCATAGGCGCGGCTGGGTCCGTCACGCGGTCGGCTCACTGAGCCTTTCCGAGTAACGGTTGGTGGCGTTGTGTGATCACGTCGTACGGCGGTGGCCGTGGTGGAGCAGGACCAAGGCGGCCATGGTTGCGTGGCTTCTTGAACGCCACCGTGATGGTGTCGGCCTCGCCTTCGAGGCCAGCAACACCGAGTGCAGGCCGGGCGCTTGCGCGGCGAGCACGGTAAGGCCCTCATGCAGGTACGCGTACCCGTCGATCTGCTGATCGTGTTGTCGCCGGCGAGTTGCGAGATGCGGGTGCCGTCGATCAGCCAGCGGATCACCAGGACTGCCTGTTTGAAGCAGCCCAACGACCGGGTCCCGGCGCGGGTGCCGAGCCGTTGCCGTTCGGCGTGCAGGAGGCCGGACAAAAACGACACGATCGCCTCGCGTACGGGCAGGATGGCGGCATATGTGTCACTCGTAGCGACGCAGAACCTCGATGACGGTGATTCCGGGAAGGACCACCTTCATGCCGGGGTTCTGCGTCTTCTCGTTGCACCGCAACGGATCCGGGCGCGTCCGGACCGCCGATCGAGCCAGCTACTCCAAGTCCTTATTCGGAAAGGCCCAGTGGAGGATCAGCAGGGGGTCAGCTGCCAGGTCACCTTCGTCACGTTGACCGGTATATACAGGTCGCCCCCGGTCCCGCCGGCAGGAGCGCAGTTTTTGAAGGGAATCGACGAGCCGAAAGTGAACCCGGATATTACGGCGTCGCGGCCTGTGCCGTTGTAGAAGTTGAATCCCTGGATGCTGCCGGTCCACTCGCTGTTGGTCGTCAGAGACGGCGTCTCCACGGGACCCTGCGGCGGGTGATTCCAGTTGGGCCAGATGCAGAGCATGCCCTGCGGGCAGTTCCCGGACCCCCAGCCTTGTATCGACACTCCGGGTGCTGCCGCCGAGGCGGTGGGGGCGGCGGCCAGCGCGCCTGCGACGGACGCGGCGATGGCGATGGCGATGGATTTCAACAGCACGGTTCACCTGCTTCAGATAGATACTTATAGATGCGAATTAAACTACCGGCGGAAAATTGACACGTCAAGCACCTGAGGCGACGTAGTCCGGTGGGGTCAATCGGAAGCTGGCGTCACCTGTGTCTGATGACGATTGAGGTAGTTTCAGGGTGATATCTGTCGGATGGCACCACGGCCTGTCAGCATCCGACCACCCTCCACGGTGGAGCCGGCCGTGCTCTCACCCGACGGCGCCACCGTGGATACGACGGCCGACACCGTCCGGGCCGGCCGGCGACCTCGGAGCAGACGCACGGGTCGAGTGGTCACCACTGCTGGAGTCGTTACGGGGCTCTCCGCAGGATG
Organism: Micromonospora saelicesensis; assembly: GCF_900091575.1. GTDB lineage: Bacteria > Actinomycetota > Actinomycetes > Mycobacteriales > Micromonosporaceae > Micromonospora > Micromonospora saelicesensis. The sequence goes on along the minus strand of NZ_FMCR01000002.1, from coordinate 656,354 downwards.
GTTCCCCGTTGTTGCAGGCGCAGAAGGATCCCCAGATAAAGGTCGCCCGCGCTGCCGAAAATTGTTCGCGCGGCGTGCCAGGTAGCCTCTCCGGGTGTCGCAGATCCCACCGCTTCTTGTTACCGATCGGTATGACGTCGTGGAGCTCCTTGGCCAGGGCGGAATGGGTCGAGTGTGGAAAGTCCGCGACCGGATGTTGCAACGGGACGTCGCCATCAAGGAGATCGTTCCGCCGCCCAATCTGACCACTGAGGCGCGACAGGAATTGCGGGTTCGGTCACTCCGGGAGGCCCGGGCGATCGCCCAGCTCGACCACGTCAACGTCGTCCGGGTCTTCGATGTGCTGTTGAACGCCGACGGCGACCCGCAGATCGTGATGGAGTACGTGCCGTCCCGTTCGCTGCACGACACCATCACCACCGACGGTCCCGTCCCGCCGGTGCGGGCGGCCGAGATCGGGCTGGCCGTGCTGGGCGCGCTGCGCGCCGCCCACCGCGCCGGGATCATGCACCGCGACGTCAAACCGGCCAACATCCTCGTCGGCACGGACGACCGGATCGTGCTCACCGACTTCGGCCTGGCCACCGCCGTCGAGGACGTGAACCTGACCCTCAGCGGTGTGGTGCTCGGCTCGCCCGCGTACGTGTCTCCCGAGCGGGCCATGCGCGGCACGGTGGGCCCGGAGGGGGATCTCTGGTCGCTCGGCGCGACCCTGTACGCCGCCGTCGAGGGGCAGTCGCCGTACGCCCGGCCGTCGAGTCTGATGAGCCTCACCGCGCTGGTCACCGAGCCACCTCCGGCGGCGCGACGGGCGGGACCGCTCGCGCCGGTGCTGGCCGGTCTGCTGCGCAAGGACCCGGCCGAGCGGATGGACGCCGACGCGGCCGAGCAGTTGCTCCGGGCGGCGCTGGACGGCACACCGCAGCCGCCCATCGCGGTGACGTGGCGTCCGGCGCCCGCCGCACCCGCACCAACCGCGATCACGGCCCATCCGATCGACGCGCCCGACGTACCCCGGTCGTCGGCCCCGGTGGCGGCGGATCGTGCCGGTCGGGGACCGGCCCGCCGACGGCGGACCTGGCTCCTCGGTGGTCTCGCGGCAGTGGTCGCGCTCGGCCTGGCGGTCGCGGTTCCACTGGCCACCCGCCGTGCGTCACGGCCGGCCGGGGGAGGGGCCGAGCTGGTGGACGCCGCCGTGCCGGGTGCGCCGTCGACGCCCGGTGCCGCACGGACGACCGCTGCGCTCCAGCCGATCTCGTGGTCGGTCTACCGGGACAGCAGCGGCTTCTCGATGCCGGCGCCGCGCGACTGGCAGATCGTCCGGCACGGGCAGCGGGTCGAACTCCACGAGCCGGGCGGCGAACGGATGCTGGTCGTCAGTCAGACCGACTCGCCGCGCGGCGACCCGTTGGCCGAACTGGGCGGCCAGGCCGTCAGTGAGCGGTACCGCGACTATCGCCGGGTCGAGCTGCTCGCCGTCAACTACCAGCTCAAGGCCGCCGACCTGGAGTGGGTCTACACCAGCGAGGCGGGCACGGCGATGCGCGGGCGCCAGCGCACCTTCACGACGGGTAAGCGCCTGGGCTACAGCATCGCCTGGCTGACACCCGAGTCCGCCTGGGCGGTGGCCGGGGCGGACGCGTTCCGGGAGATCACCGCGGGCTTCCGGCCGGCGTCGACGGCGGGCGGGGCCACCCCGTCCGCCACGCCGGACCGGCGAGTGTCGCCGACCCCGAGCGTGCCCCCGGCGCGCTCGGGCAGCCGGCTCGTCGGGGTGGCGAGCAAACGCTGCCTGGACGTCAGCGCGCCGGACTCACCCGACCCCGTCCGGCTGGGGATCTGGGACTGCCGGGACGATCGCGCCTCCCACCAGGTCTGGGCGATGCGGTCGGACGGGAGCGTGCAGTTGGGTGGGCGTTGCCTGGACGTGCTCGGCGCGTCCAGCGACGCCGGGGCGGCGATCCAGCTCACCACCTGCAACACGACCCCGGCGCAACAGTTCACCCTGAACGAGGCCCGGCAACTCGTCAACGCGCACAGCGGACTGTGCCTGGGCACGGTCGGCCAGAGCACCGCGAACGGCGCGATGATCGAGCAGCGCAGCTGTAGTGCCGGCACGAGCCATCTGCAGTGGACCCGGCGATAGCGCCCGGACACCCGACGAGGGCCGTCCTCCCGGTGGTGCGGAGGACGGCCCTCGTCGGTGGTTGGATCAGGCGACCGAGGCGGGGAACCGTTCCCAGACCCGGTGCGCGGCCATCAACTGCTGCACCGCCGTCAGCGCCTCGGCGCCCGAGCCCGCCGCCACGACGCCCGGGGTGCCGGCGACGCCGGCCTGCTCCAGCACTGTTACGCCGGCGCCCCAGGCGCCGATCGCCTTGGCGTGCCGCCAGGCCTCCTCGACGAGCAGCAGCACGCGGGGGTCCACGGTGGCCGGGGCCGGCGTGCCCGCCTTGGCGTCGCGGGCGGGCAGGGCATCCGGTGCGGGTGCCGGCGCTCCGGCCAGCAGGACCGCGTCGAACTCGACCGACCGGCCGGTGGCGAAGGTGCGCTGCACCGGCAGGTCGCCCACCATGCCGCCGTGCGGGGCGATCAGCAGCGGCACCATGCCGGCGCTGAACACGGCCCGGCGGACCTCGTCAACGCCGTCCAGGTCGCCGTCGGGGTCGACGACGATCCCGACCATCCGGCCGTCGCTCGGCCACTCCCGGCCGACCTGCGACAGCGCCGGGCTGGGCGTGACGTCGGGGAGCGGGACGGTCGGCTGGGGTGCGGGCAGGCCCAGCCCGGTGGCGACCTGCTCGCACAGCACCGGGTCGATGTTGGCGAGGCTCCGCAGCTGACGCTCCTTGATCGCCTGGTGGTAGCACTTGCCCAGCTCGAAGGTGTACGCCCGGATGATGTGTTCCTTCTCGACCGGCGACATGCTCAGCCAGAACAGGCGGACCTGGCTGTAGTGGTCGTCGAACGAGGCCGGGTTCGCGCGTACCTTCGGTGCCTGCGCGACAGTGACCGGCACGTCGACGAAGGCGTGCTCGGCGTCCCCGGCGGGGAACGGGTTGCCGCCGTCGAGCGAGTTCGGCCGGTACGGCGCGACGCCGGCGTGCACGGCGTGCTGGTGGAAGCCGTCGCGCAGCATGTCGTTCACGGCGGCGTGCGGGCGGTTGATCGGGATCTGCGTGAAGTTCGGCCCGCCCAGCCGGGTGAGCTGCGTGTCGACGTACGAGAAGAGCCGGCCCTGCAACAGCGGGTCGTTGGTGACGTCGATACCCGGGGGCAGGTGACCGAGGTGGAAGGCGACCTGTTCGGTCTCGGCGAAGAAGTTCGTCGGCGTCCGGTTGAGCACCAGCCGCCCGATGGGCTGCACCTCGGCCAACTCCTCCGGCACGATCTTCGTGGGGTCAAGCAGGTCGATGCCGGCGAAGGTCTCCTCGGGAGTGTCCGGGAAGACCTGGATGCCCAGCTCCCACTCGGGGTACGCGCCGGCCTCGATGGCGTCGTAGAGGTCGCGGCGGTGGAAGTCCGGGTCGATGCCGCCGATCAGCTGCGCCTCCTCCCAGGTCAGCGAGTGCACGCCCAGCTTCGGCTTCCAGTGGAACTTGGCCAGCACCGTCTCCCCCGCCTCGTTGACGAGGCGGAAGGTGTGCACGCCGAAGCCCTCCATCGTCCGGTACGAACGCGGAATGCCCCGGTCGGACATGTTCCAGATGGTGTGGTGCTGCGCCTCGGTGTGCAGCGACACGAAGTCCCAGAAGGTGTCGTGGGCGCTCTGCGCCTGCGGGATCTCCCGGTCGGGGTGCGGCTTGCCGGCGTGGATGATGTCCGGGAACTTGATCGCGTCCTGGATGAAGAAGACCGGGATGTTGTTGCCGACCAGGTCGAAGGTGCCCTCGTCGGTGTAGAACTTCGTGGCGAAGCCACGGGTGTCGCGGACCGTGTCGGCCGAGCCCCGCGAACCGAGCACCGTGGAGAACCGGACGAAGACGTCGGTCTCGCGTCCCTTCTTGAGGAAGCCGGCCCTGGTGACCGCCTCGGCGGTGCCGTACGCGGTGAACACACCGTGCGCGCCGGCGCCCCGGGCGTGCACCACGCGCTCCGGAATGCGTTCGTGGTCGAAGTGCGTGATCTTCTCGCGTAGGTGGTGGTCCTGGAGGAGCACCGGGCCGCGTGGGCCGGCCTTGAGCGAGTGGTCGGTGTCGCGCAGCCGCGCCCCGTTCGCGGTCGTGAGGTAGGCCCCCTGCTGACCGTTCGCGATCGTCGGCGCGCCGGTCTCCGCGCCGGTCGGCGTGCGCGTCTGCGGTGCCCCCTGTTCCGACTTCGGCGGCAGCGGGTCGTGCGGCGTCGTCGGCTCCTCGAGCGGCGGTGGCGCGCTCCCCGGCGCACCGGGGACATCCGGGGTGAGGGCGTCGGCGATCTTGCCTGAGGCGGTCTTCACGACGTTCTTGACCGCCTCGGCGGGGTTGCTGGAATCCACTGAATGAACCTCTCCATGGCGCTTGTGCGGGCCGGCGCCTGCCCTGCTACCCCAGGTCAGAGGGTCGAAACACGACTCGTCTCGGCATCCTGCACCGGGACTGGTGATTTCGCCGATGCCGGGATCGGCGGAGCAGCCAAAACTGACACACGTCGATATCCCTCGACTTTAGGGAGTGCCCGACGTGTCCTCACCAACCACCACCCGTCCCCGTTCCGTCGCAGCCCGTGCCACCCGGTTCGCGTTGGCCGCCGTCCTGGCCGCCGGCGGCGTCGTGGCCGGATCGTCCGGCGCCGCCCAGGCCGCCGGCCCGTACGAGCGGGGCCCCGCCCCGACCACGGCGATCCTGGAGGCCAGCCGCGGCCCGTTCGCGACGTCCTCGCAGAGCGTGTCCTCGCTGAGCGTCACCGGCTTCGGCGGCGGCGTCATCTACTACCCGACCAGCACCAGCGAGGGCACCTTCGGCGCCATCGCCATCTCGCCCGGTTACACCGCCGCCTGGTCCAGCATCAGCTGGCTCGGACCACGGATCGCCTCGCACGGTTTCGTGGTGATCGGCATCGAGACCAACAGTCGGCTGGACCAGCCGGACAGTCGTGGCCGGCAGTTGCTCGCCGCGCTGGACTACCTCACTCAGCGCAGCTCGGTGCGGACCCGGATCGACAGCAGTCGGCTCGCGGTGGCCGGCCACTCCATGGGTGGCGGGGGCAGCCTGGAGGCGGCCTCGTCGCGGCCGTCGCTGCAGGCCGCGGTGCCGCTGGCACCGTGGAACCTGGACAAGAGCTGGTCCGAACTTCGGGTGCCCACGCTGATCGTCGGTGGCGAGAGCGACAGCGTCGCGCCGGTCTCGTCGCACTCGGTGCCCTTCTACAACAGCATCCCGGCCTCCGCCGAGAAGGCGTACCTGGAGCTGAACGGCGCGAGCCACTTCTTCCCGCAGACGACGAACACGCCGACCGCCCGGCAGATGGTGGCCTGGTTGAAGCGGTTCGTCGACGACGACACCCGCTACGAGCAGTTCCTCTGCCCCGGGCCGAGCGGATCGCAGATCGAGGAGTATCGCAACACCTGTCCCAGCGCCTGACGGCGGTGACGGGGCGGTCGCCGCTGGCGGCCGCCCCGTCCACGTGCGTAAAGGGGGCATTGAAGGTCTTGACGCCAAACCCGAGAAACGTACACTGCGAGTGTAAATAAACACCCGCCACGACAGAGGGATGGGTGATGGAGCGCGGCCTCGAACTGCACCACATCGGCGTCCGTTTCGGCGGCCTCACCGCCCTCGACGACGTGTCCCTGCGGGTGCCACCCAACCGGGTGGTGGGCGTCATCGGGCCCAACGGCGCCGGCAAGACCACGCTGTTCAACGTGATCTGCGGCTTCGTCGCACCGGAGACGGGTTCACTCACCCTCGACGGCCGGCCGCTGCGGCCACGGCCGCACCGGCTGACCCGGCTCGGCATCGCCCGGACCTTGCAGGGCACCGGGCTCTTCGCCGGGCTGAGCGTGCTGGAGAACGTGATGACCGGCGCTTCGCACACCGCCCGTGCCGGCTTCGTCCCGGCGCTGCTCGGGCTGCCGGCCAGCGACCGCGACGAACGCCGGCTCCGCGGGGACGCCCTGACCATCCTCGACGAGCTGGGCATCGCCGAGCACGCCGAGGCTGCGCCGACCACCCTGCCCTTCGCCGTACGCCAGCGGGTCGCCCTGGCCCGCGCGCTCGCCGCCCGGCCCCGGCTGCTCCTGCTCGACGAGCCGGCCGGTGGCCTCGGGGCGGACGACATCGCCGAGCTGGCGGAGCTGGTCCGGCAACTGCCCCGACGGGACAGCGACCCCTGCGCCGTGCTCCTGGTCGAGCACCACATGGACCTGGTGATGGCCGTCTGCGACGAGCTCGTGGTCCTCGACTTCGGCCGGGTCATCGCCGCCGGCACCCCGGACGAGATCCGCGACGACCCCGCGGTCACCGACGCGTACCTCGGTGCCACCGTCGAGGAGGCCTCCCAATGACCGCCACCGACCTGCTCGTCGTGCGGGGGCTGGTCGCCGGTTACGGTGCCGCGCCCGTGTTGCGGGCCATCGACCTCACCGTCCCGGCCGGCACCATCGCCGCGGTCGTCGGCGCCAACGGCGCCGGCAAGACCACTCTCCTGCGCGCGCTCTCCGGCATGATCCGCCCGGCCGCCGGCCAGGTCCTGCTGGCCGGCGAGGACCTTCGCGGTACGCCGGTGGAGCAGCTCGTCCGACGCGGCATGGCGCACGTCCCGGAGGGCCGGGGCGTGATCAGCGAGCTGACCGTCGACGAGAACCTGCGGCTGGGCGGGCTGTGGCGACGCGACCGGGCCGACGCCGGGCGGGCCCTCGACGAGGTCTACCAGCTCTTCGAGCCGCTGGCCCGACGCCGTCGGCACCTCGGTCACCAGCTCTCCGGTGGCGAGCGGCAGATGCTCGCGCTCGGTCGGGCCCTGGTCGGCCGACCCCGTCTGCTGCTGCTGGACGAGCCGTCGCTCGGCCTGGCGCCACGGGTGGTCGCCCGGACCATGGCCCTGCTCCGCCAACTGCGCGACCGCACCGGGCTGACCGTCCTGCTGGTCGAGCAGAACGTGCGCAGCGCGCTCGCCGTCGCCGACCAGGGCGTCGTGATGTCCCTCGGTCGGGTGGTGATCGCCGCCCCGGCGGTGCAGCTACGCGACGACGTCGACCTGCGCCACGCGTACCTCGGTTTCTGACCACCACCTCGTCCCCCGGAGGGAGAACTGTTGGACCGCTTCGTCTTCCTCACCGTCGACGGCCTGTCCCGGGGCGCGGTGTACGCCGCGTTCGCACTGGCCCTGGTGCTCATCTGGCGGGCGGCGCGGGTCGTCAACTTCGCCCAGGGAGCGATGGCCGTCGCCGCCGCGTACGTCGCCTACACCGTCAGCACCGCTACCGGTTCCTACTGGCTGGGGTTCGTGGTCGCGATCGTCGCCGGCCTGCTGCTCGGTGCGCTGGTGGACCGCGTGGTGATGCGGCACGTCGATCACGCCTCACCGCTCAACCCGGTGATCGTCGCGCTCGGGCTGGTGCTGCTGATCCAGGCCGTGCTCGGCATGGTGTACGGCAGCGAGTTCCGCCCCGCCGAGGCACCGTTCAGCCGGTCCGCCCTCACCGTGGGCGGCGTCGCTGTGCTGTCCCCGTACGACCTGTTCGTCTTCGCCACGATCGGCGTGGTGGTCAGTGGCCTGGCCTGGATGTTCGCCCGTACCCCGGTGGGGTTGCGGATGCGCGCGGCGGCCTTCGCTCCGGAGGTCTCCCGGCTTCTCGGGGTCAACGTCGGTGGCATGCTGACCCTCGGTTGGGCGCTCGCCTCCGGGGTGGGCGCGTTGGCCGCCATGCTGGTCCTGCCGACCGAGCTGGGCCTGCACCCGCACGCGATGGACCTGGTGTTCGTCTCGGCGTTCACGGCGGCGGTGGTCGGCGGGTTGGACAGTCCACCGGGGGCGGTGGTCGGTGGTCTGGTGGTGGGGCTGTTGCTCTCCTACGTGAGCGGCTACGCCGGCAGTGACCTGACCCCGCTCGCGGTGCTGGTCCTGCTGCTGGCGGTGCTGCTGGTCCGGCCCGGTGGGCTGTTCGCCCCGGTCGCGGCGAGGCGGGTGTGAGCGCCACGAGGGCGGCCCTGCCGCCGAAAGAGCAGCTCGACGAACCGGGCGGCCGACCGGTCGACCGGCGAGGCGGCTCCACACTGCTGCGCCACCTCGCGGTGGTGCTGGCCGCCGGGTTGCTGCTGGTGGCGGTCAGCTACTCCGTCGAGCCGTTCCGCAACTTCCAGCTCGCCACGGTGGCCGCCTACCTCTGCGCGACGGCCGGGCTGACCGTCCTCACCGGGCTCAACGGTCAACTGTCGCTCGGGCACGGGGCGCTGATGGCCACCGGGGCGTACACCGTGGCGCTGTGCCAGACCGCGTTCGCCGACCGGGGGATGACCGGCGGCTGGCTGTTGCCGCTGTCGCTGGGTGCGGCGATCGTCAGCACTGTCGCGGTCGGCGCGGTGGTCGGTGTGGCCGCGGCCCGGCTGCGCGGTCCCTACCTGGCCGGGGTCACCCTCGCGGTTGCCGTGGTGGTGCCGGCGCTGGCGGTCACCTTCGACGGCGTGTTCAACGGCGAGCAGGGGCTGTCGGTGCCGGTGGAGCCGCCGCCGTTGTCGCTCGGCCCGTACTTCCCCTACGAGCGGTGGCAGCTCTGGGTCACCGGCGCGGCCACCCTGCTCGCGTTGCTGCTGTTGGCGAACCTGATCCGCAGCCGGTACGGGCGTACCTTCCGGGCGGTCCGCGACGACGAGGTGGCGGCCCGCCTCGCCGGCATCCACGTGGCCCGCACCCAGGTCCTCGCGTTCGTGGTCAGCGCCGCCACCGCCGGGCTCGGCGGCGCGCTGCTGGCGGTGCTCGCGCAGAGCGTCTCACCCGGGGCGTTCTCGCTGACCCTGTCGCTGTTCCTGCTGATGGCCGTCGTGATCGGTGGCCTGGGTCGACTGACCGGCGCGCTGTGGGGGGCCGTCCTGCTGGTCGCCCTGCCCGATCTGACCCACTCGGTGACCGAGATGCTCACGCTCTCGCCCGCAGTGGCGCAGCGGCTGGAGGGCAACCTCCCCCTGGCGATCTTCGGACTCACCCTGATCGTCGTCATGATCGCCGCCCCCGGCGGTGTGCAGGGTCTGCTGTCGCGTCTCGGCCGGGCGCTGCTGGCCAGGCGGCCGACCCGGCGTTCCTGAGCTGTCCTCGGTCCGGCCTCGGCCGGGCGCCCCACCACCACACCGTTCCCACAGACAACCGGACCGAGAAAGGTCGGTGTTTCCCATGCACCGTAAAGCGCATCGCGGCCTCGCGATCGCCAGCACCCTTGCCCTGCTCATCACCGCAGCCGGCTGTAGCGGCGACGACGGCCCCGGCTCCGGCGGGGCGTCGGTGCCGGGCGTCACCGACACCGAGATCGTCGTCGGCACCCACATGCCGCTGACCGGTCCGGCCTCGGCCGGCTACTCGAAGATCGCCCCGGCGACGAAGGCGTACTTCGACTACGTCAATGCCAACGGGGGAGTGCACGGCCGCAAGATCACCTACAAGATCATGGACGACGGCTACAACCCGGCGAACACCCAGCAGGTGGTCCGTCAGCTCGTCCTCCAGGACAAGGTCTTCGCCGTCCTCAATGGTCTGGGTACGCCGACGCACACCGGTGTGCTCGACTTCCTCAAGAGCAACCGGGTGCCCGATCTGTTCGTCGCCTCCGGCAGCCGCAGCTGGGACCAGCCGGACAAGTATCCGGGCACGTTCGGGTTCAACCCGGACTACACGGTCGAGGGCAAGATCCTCGCCAACTACGCGAAGGCGAACCTGGCCGGGCAGAAGGTCTGCTTCCTCGGTCAGGACGACGACTTCGGCCGGGACAGCCTGGCCGGCGTGGAGAAGGTGCTCGGCGCCGGTGCCGTGGCGGTCAAGCAGACGTACGTCACCAGCAACACCAACGTGGCGCCGCAGATCGGCGCGTTCAAGGCGGCCGGTTGCCAGGTCGTCGTGCTCGCCACAGTGCCCGGCTTCACCGCGCTCTCCGTCGGCACGGCGGCACGGCTCGGCTTCAAGCCGCAGTGGCTGGTCTCCAACGTTGGCGCCGACCACCCGACCCTTGCCAAGCAGCTCGGCGCCGCCGCGCCGCTGCTGGAGGGCATGGTCGGCACCAACTACCTGCCGATGCAGAACGACACAGCGAACCCGTGGATCCAGCTCTTCACGAAGGTCAACAAGGAGCACAACGGAGACGCACCCTTCGACGGCAACACCGTCTACGGCATGTCGGTCGGCTACCTCTTCGTGCAGGTGCTGCTCGCCGCCGGCAAGGACCTCACCCGGGAGAAGGTGCTGGACGCCGTGCAGAAGGGCGGCTACCAGGGCCCCGGGCTGGTGCCGCTGCGCTTTTCCGCCACTGACCACTCCGGGTACGGCGGCCAGCGGTTGAGCCGGGTGAGCGGGGGAGTGCAGACCTACTTCGGGCCGGCGTACGAGACGGACGAGGCGGACGGGGCGGTCAACGAGTACACCGCCACCCCGGCCGCGCCGCCGGCGAACGGGGTGCCGACCGTCTCCTGAGGCCCCGCAGTCCCGACGTCCGACCGGGCGTGGTCCCGCCTGACCACGCCCGGTCGGACGGCTGCGCGCATGCTGCCGGCGCGGCCTGCCGCCCGATCGTCGGAGGCGTTGACCGATACCGATCGACGCTCCTACTATCTGCACCGTGAATGCATATTCGGGCCGACTCGCGGGCCGGGTCGCCATCGTCACCGGCGCCAGTCGCGGGATCGGTCTGGCCGTCGCCCAACGACTCGTCGCCGAAGGCGCGCGGGTGGGCCTGACCGCCCGCCGCCCCGAGGGGCTGACCGAGGCGATCGCCACCCTGGGCGGTCCGGCGCACGCCCTTGCGGTGCCGGGCCGGGCCGACGATCCCGAGCATCGGGCCGCCGCGGTGAGCCAGGTCAGCGCGGCGTTCGGGCCGGTGGACCTGCTGGTCAACAACACCGGCATCAACCCGGTGCACGGCCCGCTGGTCGAGCTGGACCTGGCCGCGGCGCGCAAGATCCTCGACGTGAACGTGGTCGCCGCGCTCGGCTGGGTGCAACAGGTCTGCGCCGCCGGCATGAGCGAGCGCGGTGGCTGCGTCGTCAACGTCTCGTCGATCGCCGGGCTCGGTCCGTCGCCCGGCATCGCCTGCTACGGGGTCAGCAAGGCCGCGCTCAACCACCTCACCGCCAGCCTCGCCGTGGAGCTGGGGCCGACGGTCCGGGTCAACGCGGTCGCCCCCGGCGTGGTGAAGACCCGCTTCGCCGCCGCCCTCTACGACGGGCGGGAGGCCGAGGTCGCCGCGCGGTACCCGCTCGGGCGCCTCGGTCTGCCGTCGGACGTGGCGGGCGCGGTCGCCTTCCTGGCCTCCGACGACGCCAGTTGGATCACCGGGCAGACCATCGTCTGCGACGGCGGCGTCTCGCTGACCGGCCGGGCCGGATGACGGCGTCGGCGGAGCGTCCGGAGCGGCTGATCAACGGCTGTCTAGACTCGGCGGTGCGTCGGGGGACGCCGTGGCGGTGAGGGGGCGAGGGCGGATGGACGGGGTCGATGTGGCGGGCCGGGTCGACGGGCGCACCGCCCGCGCCGAGCGGACCCGCGCGGCCATCGTCGAGGCGCACCTCGCGCTCATCTCCGAGGGCGACCTCCGCCCGACCGGGGAACGCATCGCCGAGCGGGCCGGCATCTCGCTGCGCACCCTCTGGACCAACTTCAAGGACATGGAGACGCTCTTCGAGGCCAGCGGCGCGGAGGTGCTCCGCCAGCAGGACGCCGCCTACCGGCCGATCTCGACCGGGCTGCCGTTGGCGAAGCGGGTCGACGCGTACTGCCGGCAGCGGGCTCGGCTGCTCCAGCTCATCGCGCCGTCGGCGCGGGCCGCCCAGATGCGTGAGCCGGTCTCCGAACAGCTGCACCGCAACCGTCTCAAGCACATCGAACGGGTCCGCGACGAGGTCGAGGAGCTTTTCGCCGTCGAGCTGGCCGAGGCCGGGGCGGGGCGGGAGCAGCTGCTCAACGCCCTGGTGGCGGCGAGCACCTGGCAGGCCTGGTCGATGCTGCGCTACGGGCTCGGTCTCGGCGTGGACCAGGCCCGCGCGGTGATGGCCCGGACCGTGGGCGCCCTGCTGGCCGAGGTCGCGCCCGACTGATTCCGGCCCGGCCCGATATCGCCCCCTCTTTCCATTCGGTTTCCGATGGGTAACACTGGCAGGCATGGTTACTGCATCAAGAGTGCAACTAACCGTGCTGCGTGGCCGGGACGACGAGTGCCGGGCTGTCCGGAGCCTGCTCGACGGCATGACCAACGCCGGCGGTGCCCTGCTGTTGCGCGGAGAGCCCGGATCGGGCCGGACGGCGCTTCTCGGCTACGCCCATCGGCACGCCGAGAGTGGCTGCACAGTGCTCGCCGGCAGCGGGCTCGCCGAGGAGGCCGCCCTGCCGTACGCCGGCCTGCAACGTCTGGTCGACCCGGTGCTCGACCGGACCGCCGCGCTCCCCGGCGAGCAGCGCCAACTGCTGCGGCGCGCACTGGGCGGGGAGAGCTGCCCGGCCGACCGGCAGCTGGCCCTGTCGATGGCGGTGCTCGGTCTGCTCGCCGCCGCCGCCCGGGACCGGCCGTTGCTCGCCACCATGGACGACATCGACCGAGGCGATCCGCAGACCGCGCAGGTGCTGGCGTTCGTGGCCCGCCGACTGCGGCACCTGCCGCTCGCCGTCCTGCTCACCGCGGACGTCACCGCCAACCTCGACGGGATACCGGCCCACCGACTGCGCGCGCTGACCGAGCACGAGAGCGGCGCGGTCCTCACCGATCGACTCGATTGGCTGACCGGGCGCGAGGGCGCCGACCGGCTTCCCGACCGGCCGGCCGCGTCGGCCCTGACCGCGTTGGCCACGATCGGCGGCGGCAACCCGCAGGCCCTGATGGACCTCGCCGAGGTGCTCACCGCGGGGCAGTGGCGGGGCGAGGAGTCGTTGCCCGCCGCCCCACCGGCGGACGGGGCGCTGGGTCGCGCGTACCGCGCCCGGCTGGACCGGCTGCCCCCGGAGACCCGACGGGTGCTGTTGCTCGCCGCGCTCGACGAGGACGGCGAGCCGGGCACCCTGATCCGGGCCGCGGCGGCCGCCGGCGCCGAGGTCGAGGCGCTCGCCCCGGCGGAGGTCGCCGGCCTGGTCCGCGTCGAGCAACGCGGCGTCACCTTTCCGCAGCCGCTGGTGCGCACGATGATCGCGGCCAGCGCGCCGCTCGCGGAGCGCCGCGCCGCGCACCGACTGCTCGCCGAGGTGCTGGTCGCGGACGGGCAGCGGCTGCGCCGGGCGATGCACCTCGCCGCCGCGACCGCGGGTGCCGATCCGGCCCTCGCCGCCGAGCTGGAACAGGCGGCGGTCGGCGGAACCGACGGCTGGGCGGCCGCCTCGGTGGCCCTGCGGTGGGCCGCCGAACTGAGCGACCATCCGAGGCTGACCGCCACCCGTCTGCTGACCGCAGCCCGCTACGCCTGGGCCGGGGGGCGACCCGACGAGGCCCGGCTGCTGCTCGACCGCCTCCGCGCGGTCTGCGTCGACCCGGTCGTTCGAGGCCGCGCCGACCTGCTCCGCGGTGAGCTGGAGTTGCGCTGCGGCACCGCGTCGAGTGCGTCGGCCACGCTGCTGGCCGCAGCCGCTACGGTGGACGGCACCGACCGCGCCCTGGCGTTGACCGGGCTGGTGCGGGCCGGCGAGGCGGTCTGCTTCACCGGCGACCAGTACCGGTACGCCGAGGTCGGCCGGCGGGCGCTGGCGTTGCGGCGCCCGGACGACCCGCCGGCCCTGGAGGTCATGGGCTGTCTGATCGCCGGGGTGGCGGCGACCCTGCGGGGCGACCACGAGCGAGCCGGGCCCGCGCTGCGCCGCGCCGTGGTGCTGGGCGACCGGCTGACCGGTTGGGCGCTGACCCCCACCGCGCTCAGCTGCGCCGCGGCGGCCGGACTGCTGGTGGCCGTGGACGGCGCGGCCCACCGGCTCGCCGAACGCGCCGTCGAGCTGGCCCGGGAACGGGGTGAGCTGTCCATGCTGTCGCGGGCGTTGGAGCTGCGCGCGGTCGCCGAGTACTGGCTGGGTCGACACGAGGCGGCGGCGGAGACCTCCCGCGACGGGCTGCGCGTCGCCCGGGCAACCGGGCAGGTCAACTGCGCCAACGTCCATCTGGGCATGCTCGCCGTCCTCGCCGCGATCCGGGCCGATCGGGAGACCAGCCTGCGGCGGATCCGCGAGATCGGCGAGTCGCCGACGCCGGGCAGCCGCCCGCATGCGCTCGCCGCGTGGGCCCTGGCGGTGCTCGACCTGGTCGACGGCAGGCACGCCGAGGCGGCGGAGCGGTTGGCGTCGCTGGCTCGGCTCGGCACGCGTCGGGGTCAGGTCCTCGTGCAGGTGATGGCCACCCCGTACCTGGTGGAGGCGGCGGCGCACCTGGCGCACCGGCCGGCGGCAACGGCCGCACTCGCCGCCTTCGACAGGTGGGCCAGCAGCACCGCGAGCCCGTTGCGCCGGGCCCTGTCCGCGCGGTGTCACGCACTGCTCGCCCCTCGGGGCGGCACCGAGGCGGAACGGGACTTCCAGGCGGCGTTGCGCCTGCACCCGACCGAGGCCGGCACGTTCGAACGGGCCCGCACCGAACTGCTCTTCGGCCAGGAGTTGCGCCGCAGTCGACGCCCTCGCGACGCGCGGACGCACCTGCACCAGGCCCGCGAGATGTTCAGTCTGCTCGGAGTGGAGTGCTGGGCCGAGCAGGCCACCACCGAGCTGCGGGCGGCCGGGGAGTCGATCGGTCCGCCGGACCTGCCCGCGGCGCGGTTGTTGACCGGCCAGCAACTGCGGATCGCCGAGCTGGTCGCCGAGGGCGCCACAAACCGGGAGATCGCCGCCCGGATGTTCCTCTCCACCCGTACGGTCGACCACCACCTGCGCAACGTGTTCCACCGGCTGGGCATCCGTTCGCGGACCGAGCTGGCCCGCGCGTTCACCGCCGAGCGGCACGTCGGTCTGGCCTCCGACAGGTGAACGTCCGGTCTGGACGCGTTTAACTATCACCGCTAGTTTGAGCGTCATGGACCTCACCCTCTCCGCCGAGCAGGCGGCGGTCCGCCAGCTTGCCGCCGAGTTCGCCGACCGCGAGCTGCTGCCGCACGCGGCCGCCTGGGATCGCCGCGAATCGGTCGACCCCGCCATCGTCGGCATGCTCGGTGACCTGGGCTTCCTGGGGCTGACCATCGCCGAGACCGACGGCGGTTCCGGCGGCGACCACCTCGCGTACTGCCTGGTCCTGGAGGAGCTGGGCCGGGGTGACTCGGCGGTGCGCGGCATCGTCTCGGTCTCCCTCGGCCTGGTGGCGAAGTCGATCGCCGCGCACGGGAGCGCGGAACAGCGGGCCGAGTGGCTACCGAGGCTCTGCGCCGGCAGCGCACTCGGCTGCTTCGCGCTGACCGAGCCGGACAGCGGCTCGGACGCGGCCGCCCTGCGCACCCGTGCGGTCCGCGACGGCACCGACTGGCTGCTCACCGGCACGAAGACGTTCATCACCAACGGCACCACCGCCGACGTCGCGCTGGTCTTCGCCCGCACCGGCGGCCCCGGGCACCGAGGAATCACCGCGTTCCTGGTGCCCACCGACAGCCCGGGACTGACCCGGCGGGAGATCCACGGCAAGCTCGGCCTGCGCGGTCAGGCCACCGGCGAGCTGGGCTTCGACGAGGTGCGCGTGCCCGACACGGCCCGCCTCGGCGCCGAGGGCGCCGGATTCCGGCTGGCCCTGGCCACCCTCGCCAAGGGCCGGATGTCGGTGGCCGCCGGGTGCGTCGGCATCGCCCAGGGCTGCCTCGACGCGGCGGTCGGTTACGCCGGGCAGCGCACCCAGTTCGGCAAGCCGATCGCCGGGCACCAGCTCGTCCAACAACTGCTCGCCGCCATCGCGGTGGACGCCGCCGCCGCCCGGCTGCTGGTGTGGCAGGTGGCCGACCTGATCGACCGCGACCAGCCGTTCGCCACCGAGGCGTCAATGGCCAAGCTCTTCGCCAGCGAGGCCGCCGTCCGCGCGGCCAACAACGCGGTCCAGGTCTTCGGCGGGTACGGCTACATCGACGAGTACCCGGTCGGCAAGTATCTGCGCGATGCCCGGGTGGCCACGCTCTACGAGGGCACCAGTCAGATCCAGCAACTCCTCATCGGACGCGCGCTCACCGGCGTCAACGCCTTCTAACAGCTGTAGGGAGATCCGGCATGAGAGTCTTCACCTCCTTCGAG
This sequence comes from Micromonospora saelicesensis, assembly GCF_900091575.1. Taxonomy (GTDB): domain Bacteria; phylum Actinomycetota; class Actinomycetes; order Mycobacteriales; family Micromonosporaceae; genus Micromonospora; species Micromonospora saelicesensis. The sequence continues at coordinate 640,016 of NZ_FMCR01000002.1, read as the reverse complement.
GAGTTGGCCGCCGCGACCGGCGAGAGCCTCGGGCCCGGTCCGTGGCAGCGCATCGAGCAGAGCCGCGTCGACCTCTTCGCCGACGCCACCGACGACCACCAGTGGATCCATCTCGACCCGGTCCGAGCCGCGGCGGGGCCGTTCGGCGGGACGATCGCCCACGGGTACCTCACCCTGTCGCTGCTGCCGGCGTTGGCGAGCGAGCTCTACCGGGTCGAGGGAGTGGCGATGGGCGTCAACTACGGGCTGAACCGGGTGCGCTTCCCCGCGCCGCTGCGGGTCGGCGCCGCCGTACGCGCCACCGCCACCATCGCCGACGTGTCGCCGGTGAGCGGCGGTGTGCAGCTGGTCGTGACGGTCACCGTGGAGAGCGACAGCGGTGGCAAGCCGGTATGCGTGGCCGAAACCGTGAGCCGGCTCTACCGCGCCGTGGAGCGGTGACCCTCCGCGGGCTGACGGGGCGGCGACGGATCCCGTCGCCGCCCCGTCACCGCACCGCCTAGCGGTCGATGCGGAGGGAGCTGGTCCTGTTCCTTGCCGACTCGATACCGGCGGCGACCGCGAGGGCCGCGAATCGATGACGCGCCGAACGTTGGGCTCCCGGGGCGAACTGCCGAAAGGGGCCACGTTCAGCTGCGATAGCAAAATCGTAATCGAATAAGAGTCCCCCTTGTCTGTCCGGGATTGCGTGACGCCCCCCGTACCCAGGACGGCCATCAGTGCTGTGGGTAACAGTGCCGGTGCCGTTTCTGGCGTGCATCACACACCCCCTCCCGGTCCTCCTCCGTGTCGTCGATCGTGTTGAGTCGTCGAACGTGGCCGCACGCCTGGTTGCGCTGTGGCTGCTACCCGACACTCGCCGATCGGCGTCACGGAACTAGATATAGTTCCCTATGGATTGTTTGCCAATCATGTCGCCAGGCTGACAAACAACTCTGTGACGGGGGACAACGTGGGAAGACCTGAGCGGCCGCTCGACCCGGAGGCAGGCGAGCTGGAGCGGTTCGCGCTCGACCTACGCCAGCTGCGGACGAAGGCGGGTTCGCCGACCTACCGTCAACTGGCCAGACGCGCGCACTTCTCGGTGACCACCCTGGCGAAGGCGGCCAGCGGAGAGACCGTGCCAAGCCTTCAGGTGACACTGGCGTACGTGGCCGCCTGCGACGGTGATGCAGCCGAATGGACCGAACGGTGGCACAGCCTGATCGCGAGCGTGACGTCCGCCGAGACGGTGGGGGTCGGCCGCGGGCCGTACTGGGGAATGGCAGCGTTTCAGCCGGAAGACTCAGAATGGTTCTTCGGACGCGAGCGCATGGTGGCTCAGCTCTGTGAAATGCTCACCCGCCTCCGGTTCGTCGCGGTTTTCGCCCCGTCCGGTGCGGGCAAGTCGTCCCTGCTACGAGCGGGTCTGATAGCGGCAGTGGTCGAGAATCCCGTCAAGGGTCAGCCGGCCTGGGCCACGGTGCTGATGACGCCCGGTGAACATCCCATCGAAGAGCTAGCGTTCCAGCTCGTCAATGAGCAGGACCCGGCCCGTGACACGATCCAGCGCCACCTGGCCGATGATCCGGCCAGCATTCGCGGAATGATCGAGCAGATCCTCAATTCGCGTCCACCGGTCGCGAACATGCTCATCGTGGTGGACCAGCTCGAGGAGCTCTTCACGCTCTGCCGGGACGAGGAGGAGCGATCGGGGTTCATTGCCGCGCTGCTCGCCGCAGCGGAGATCCCCAGGGTGCGGGTGGTGCTGGGAGTGCGGGCCGACTTCTATGGTCGGTGTGCCGCCTATCCGGCCCTGGTGGCCGCTCTCCATGAGCACCAGCTGTTGATCGGCCCGATGGACGATGAGGATCTGCGTCGGACGATCACCGGCCCCGCCGAGCGCGCCGGGTTGCTGGTGGATCCGGCGTTGGTGGAGATGGCCGTGGCAGACGTTGGCGGCCAGACGAGTGCGCTACCGCTGCTGTCCCACGCACTGTTGGAGACGGCGCGCCTGCGGCAGGGCAAGCGGATCACGCTGGCCCACTACCGCGAGTCAGGCGGCGTGAACGGCGCCATCACCCGTACCGCTGAAGGGGTGTACGCGCAGTTCGACGAGGAGCAGCGAGGGCTGGCACGGGACATCTTCCTGCGCCTGACCGCCCTCGGTGACGGCACCGAGGACACCCGACGCCGGGCACCCCTGGCCGAGTTGGTGGGCGGGGTGGACCCGTTGGCCGCGGCTGAGGTGCTGGCCAGGTTGACGTCCGCGCGGCTGGTCACCGCGGACGAGAAGGGCGTCATGGTGGCCCACGAGGCCCTGATCCAGGAGTGGCCCCGGCTGCGTCGCTGGCTGACCGAAGATCGGGAGCTGCTGCGCTCCCACCGCAGGCTGACAGAGGCTGCCGCCGAGTGGGATCGACACGACCGCGTGGACGGATTCCTGTATCGGGGGGTCCAGTTGGCGCTCTGGGGAACGCGCCGGGTGATGGACCTCAGTGACCTGGAGCGGGACTTTCTGGAGACCAGCCGTGCACGAGAGAACCGCCGCCGGGCAGCCCGACGGCGGCGGACCAGCGTGGCGTTGACCGGGCTCGCGGCAACAGTTGTCGTGGTGAGCGTCCTCGCGGCAGTGGCGCTGGTGCAGGCGAACCGGGCGGCCGCCGAACGCGACCTCGCTGTTTCCCGGCAGCTGACGGTCGAGGCCGACAACCAACTGCAGATCGATCCGAAGCAGGCGCAGCGCCTCGCCAGACGCGCCCTGACCACACGCCCGACCGTCGGTGCGGAAATGGTGCTCCGCCAGGCCGCCGTCGATGACCGCCTGCAGGCGATTGTGCCGATGAGCAGCAAGAAGGCCTTGGGCGTGGCGTTCAGTCCGGACGGGCAGCGCGTGGCGGCCACCGGTACGGACGGCGAGGTGCGGGTGTGGACCTGGGCCGGGCACGGCGTCTCCGGACCGGGCCTGGCTCTCACCGGCGGGCCCGAGGGGCAGCTCTGGAGCCCGATGTTCAGCCCGGACGGGAAGCGACTGGTCACCGCCGGCTCGGACGGCACCGTCCGAATCTGGCAGGTCGATGGAAGCGCTGGGCCCATCGTCCTACGCGGGCACGAGGGCCCGGTCTGGGGAGTGGCCTTCAGCCCCGACGGACGGTTGGTCGCCAGTGCCGGCGAGGACACCACCGTTCGGGTCTGGGATGCCCGCGGCGACGAACGACCGGTGGTGCTGCGTGGGCACACGAAGGTCGCGGTCGGCGTGGCCTTCAGCCCCGACGGGCGCCAGCTGGCCAGTAGCGGCCACGACGCGACGGTACGGCTCTGGGATCTGGCCTCGCGATCCACCAGAACGATCCTCACCGGGCCACGCGAGGCCACCAGGACGTTGGTGTTCAGCCGGGACGGCACCCGCCTGGCCTGCTCCAGCGCCGACGGTACGGCCTGGGTGTGGCCGCTGACCGGGTCGGCGGCCCCGGTGGTGCTGCGTGGGCACGAGGGCACTGTGGAAGGGCTCGCCCTGAGCCCGGACGAGCAGTGGTTCGCGACCACCAGTGACGATCTGACCGTACGGATCTGGAACGCCAACGGCGCCGGTGACCCGTTGGTGCTGCGCGGCCACACCAACCGGGTCTGGGCGTTGGCGTTCAGCCCGGACGGGTCCCGGCTGGTGAGCGCGGCCGATGATGGCACGCTACGGATCTGGGACCCGGGCAGCGATCGTCTGGTCCTGCGGGGCCACAAGAAAGCCACCTGGTCCGCCGCGTTCACCCCGGACGGGCAGCGGGTGGTCAGTGGCGGCGAGGACGGCACGGTACAGGTCTGGAACCTGGCCACACCGGCGGAGCCCCGGGTGCTCGGCCGCCACGACGGAGACGTCTACGGTCTCACTGTAAGTCCGGACGGGGCGAGCGTGGCCACCGGCGGCCGCGACGGCAGCGTACGAGTCTGGGACCTCGCCGGCAGACACGATCCTGTGGTGCTTCGCGGGCACGGGAAGCAGGCGTGGATCGCCGACTTCAGCCCTGACGGCCGCCGCCTGGCCAGCGTCAGCAACGACGGGAGCCTGCGAATCTGGGACCTCACCGGCCAGAGCGCCCCGGTAGTCCATCGAGCCGCCGAAGAGATCCGGTACGCCGCCTTCAGTCCGGACGGCAGGAAGGTCGCCACGGCTGGCGCGGAGGGCACTTTACGGATCTGGGACGCCCTCGGCACCGCCGAACCACTACTACTTGCCGGTCACGAGGGATTGGTATGGGCCGTGGCCTTCAGCCCGGACGGACAATGGGTCGCCAGTGCCGGCTTCGACGGCACCGTGCAGATCCACTCGGTCACGAGCGGCGTCGCGCCAATGGTGTTGCGAGGACACGAGGGGCCCGTCTGGCACGTGTCGTTCAGCCCGGACGGGCAATGGGTGCTCAGTTCTGGAAAGGACGGCACCGCTCGGCTGTGGCGCGCTTCGGAGGCCGCGCGGTCGGTGACCTTCGGGGGATTCGGCGCCTCCGTGGAGACCGTCGACTTCAGCCCGGACGGCGAGCGGCTCGTCTCGACGCATGACGACGGCACCGTACGGGTCTGGCCCTGCCGGGCGTGTGCTCCGGTCCAGAACCTGCTGGAGCCGTGACCGGGAAGGGGGCGGGCCGTTCAGGCCCGCGCCGGCTGGAGCACCGAGCCCAGCCAGCGCAGCTGACGCCGGACGTGCACGGCCTCGCCGCCCTCATGACCGTTGAACGGGTAGACGTGCATCTCCCGCTCGGGCGGTACCGGCCTCCCGTTCGCTGCTCCGTAGTGGTTGTGGGCGGCGAAGGCGGTTCGCGGTGGGCAGACGGTGTCGCGTTGGCCGACTCCGAAATGTGCCGGCGCCGTCGCCCGACGCGCGAAGCTCACACCGTCGACATAGGACAAGGTGCGCCACACCGCCTCCTCGGCCTCCCGGTGCACCGCCAGGTACCGGGCGATCTCGCCGTACGGCGCGAGGTCGGTGAGCGCGACGGCCCGGCGCATGTCGCACAGGAACGGGGCGGTGGTCAGCACCGCGCTGAGATCCTCGACGAGACCCGCCACCGCCAGGGCGATGCCGCCGCCCTGGCTGTTGCCGACCACGCTGACCCGGTCACCCTCGACCCCCGGCAACGCGCGGACCGCCTCGACCGCCCGCACCGCGTCGGTGATCAGGCGGCGATAGTGGTAGTCGCGCGGATCGAGGATCCCCCAGGTGACCGGCCAGGGCCCGCCGGGCGCGCCGTGCGGGTCGGGGGTGTCCCCGGCGCCGTGCTGCCCCGCCTGGCCCCGGTTGTCCATCAGCAGGTGCGCGTACCCGGCCACCGCCCAGGTCGGCCGTTCGTGGGGCAGGCCGCGCCCGCGACCGTAGCCGGCGTACTCGACCACGGCCGGCAGCGGCTCGCGAACCCCGGCCGGGCGGGTGTACCAGGCGCGGACCGGGTCACCACCGAAGCCGGCGAACGTGACGTCCCAGGAGTCGAGCAGCCGCAGGTCGGTGGGTTCGGGGCGGACGTCGACGAGCACCGGCACGGCGGACGCCTCGGCGAGCGTGTCCCGCCAGAACTCGTCGAAGTCGTCCGGTTCGGCGACCTCGGGCGCGTACCGCTGAAGGTCGTCGAAGGTGGAGGCGGAGTGGGGCACGGGTCCTCGCAGGGGCCGGGGTCAGTGCGGGTGGGCGGGGGGCGCGGTGCTCTCCCGGACGACAAGCTCGGTCACCAGGTCGATCCGGCTGGTCGCCGGCTCGTTCCCCCTGGTCAGGTCGAGCAACATCTGGGTGGCGATGCCGGCCATGTCGCGCAACGGCTGGTTGATCGTGGTGAGGGCCGGGTCGGTCCAGGCCGAGACCGGCAGGTTGTCGTACCCGATCACCGAAAGGTCCTCGGGCACTCGCAGGCCGCACTGACGGGCGGCCCGGAGCACCCCCATGGCCTGGATGTCCGATCCGGCGAAGATCGCCGTGGGTCGGTCCGACCGCTGGAGCAGTTGCAGCCCGTGGGCGTGCCCCGCTCCGGCGGAGAAACTGCCGTAGCGGATCAGCTCGCGGTCGACCACTATCCCGGCTTCGTCGTGGGCCGACTGGAAGCCGGCGGCCCGGGCTCTGCTGCACAGCACGTCGGGTGGCCCGGAGATGATGGCTATCCGTCGGTGCCCCAACTCCAGCAGGTGCCGGGCGGCGAGCAGACCGCCGTTCCAGTTGTTCGACCCGACGGTCGGCACGGAGGCCGAGGTGGCACTGTCGGTGTCGACGACGACGAACGGAATGCCCTGCCGGCGCAGGTGCTGCTGTTGGGCGTCGGCCAGGTGGGAGAGGACGAACACCACGCCCAGGGGGCGGTCGGCGAGTAACGCCTCCAGCCATCGTGCCGGCGGGCGGTGCGCGCCGTCGAGCTGTGCGATCGACAGCCCGATGCCGGCGGCGGAGGTCACCGCCTCGACGCCCCGCAGGATCTCCATCGCCCAACCCGTGTCGAACTCGTGGAACACGAGGTCCACCCGGCCGCCGCTGGTCGCCTGTCGCCGGGCGCGGCGCTGGTACTGGTGGCGGTCGAGGCTCGCCTCCACCCGGGCTCTGGTGCCGGGGGCGACATCGCCGCGTCCGTTGAGGACCTTGGACACGGTCGCGACCGAGACGCCGACATCGTTGGCGATGGTCGCGATGGTGGTGGAGGCGGGTGGGTCGAGCGGGCGGTGCTCTGTCATCGCGGCCTCATACAACATCCGAAAGTTTCGGGCGACCTTAACACGATGAGACATTCACGCCAGTGGGTGCCGCACTCCGGCTGGGCATTCGCGGGACATTGGGCGGCTTCCCGGCGACCGAGCGCCGATCGTGGGGTCACCGTGTGCAGGAATGACCTCCTGGTAGTCCGATTGAGACTCTTGACAGGCATCGATGGGACACTTAGGTTGCCGAAAAGGTTACGCAGGTTTCCGGAAAGTTTCGGATCGTGAGAAACGTCCGCCACGGAGCTGGTTCACGAGGGCACGGGGATGTGGCCGGAGCTAAGGGGTCATGGCATGAGAAGTCAGTCGCTCGAGGACGGCGGCGCCGCGCCGTGGCGTGATCAGCGGCTGTCGCCCACCGAGCGAGCCGATGCGCTCCTGCCGAAGATGTCCCTCGAAGAGAAGATCGCCCAGCTCGTCGGTGTCTGGGTCGGCGCTGACGCCAGCGGCGAAGGCGTCGCACCGCACCAGTCGGACATGATCAGCGAGTTGCCGGCGTGGGGCACTGTCATCCAGTACGGGTTGGGCCAGCTGACCCGCCCGTTCGGCACCGCCCCGGTCGACCCGGTGTTCGGCGCCCGGTCCCTGGCGGCCTCGCAGGCGCAGATCGTGGCCGCCAGTCGGTTCGGCATTCCGGCGCAGGTGCACGAGGAGTGCCTCACCGGGTTCGCGGCGTGGCGGGCCACCGTCTACCCGACTCCGCTCAGCTGGGGCGCGTCCTTCGACCCCGAACTGGTCGAGGCGATGGCCGACCGGATCGGGCGGTCGATGCGCGCCGCCGGTGTGCACCAGGGCCTCGCCCCGGTGCTGGACGTCACCCGGGACTACCGCTGGGGCCGTACCGAGGAGACGATCGGCGAGGACCCCTACCTGGTCGGCACGACAGGTGCCGCCTACGTGCGGGGCCTGGAGCGGGCCGGCGTGGTGGCCACGCTGAAGCACTTCGCCGGCTACTCCGCCTCCCGAGGCGGACGCAACCTCGCTCCGGTGCCGATGGGTCGCCGCGAGCTGGCCGACGTCATCCTTCCGCCGTTCGAGATGGCGCTGCGCCTCGGCGGCGCCCGCTCGGTGATGAACTCCTACGCCGAGATCGACGGCCTGCCCGTGGCGGCCGACCGTGGGCTGCTGACCGGGTTGTTGCGTGACGAGTGGGGCTTCACCGGCACCGTGGTGGCCGACTACTTCGCCGTACGGTTCCTACAGACCCTGCACGGAGTCGCCGAGGATGGCGCCGACGCGGCCCGGCTCGCCCTGCGGGCCGGGATCGACGTCGAGCTGCCCACAGTGGACGCCTTCGGCGCACCGCTGGTGGAGGCGGCTCGCCGTGGTGAGGTCGACGAGGCGCTGATCGACTGCGCGTTGCGTCGGGTGCTGATCCAGAAGATCGAGCTCGGTCTGCTCGACGAGGGCTGGCAGGAGCTGCCCGACGACGTGGCGTCCCTGCGCTTCGACGACGAGGTCAGCCAGGACATCGCCCTTCGCCTGGCCCGGGAGTCAGTCGTCCTGCTGCGCAACACCGGCGTCCTCCCGCTGCCCCTGGGCGGCCGGGTCGCCCTGGTCGGCCCGGTCGCCGACGACCCGATGGCCATGCTCGGCTGCTATTCGTTCCCCAACCACGTGGGCGTCCACCACAGCGACTTCGGGCTCGGCCTGGCCATCCCCACACTGCGCGACGAGTTGGCCCGACGCGTCCCGCTGCTCACCTACGAGCCGGGCTGCACCATCACCGGCGAGGACACCTCGGGTATCGCGGCCGCGGTCGGCGCAGCAGCCGCCGCCGACCTGTGCGTGCTGGCCGTCGGCGATCGGGCGGGAATGTTCGGCCGGGGCACCTCCGGCGAGGGCTGCGACGCCGTCGACCTGCGACTACCCGGCGTACAGAGCGACCTCGTCCGGGCTGTCCTCGCCACCGGCACGCCGGTCGTCCTGGTGTTGATGGCCGGCCGCCCGTACGCGCTCGGCCCGGAGTTCGACGACGCGGCGGCCGTGGTGCAGGCGTTCTTCCTCGGCCAGCTCGGTGGGCAGGCACTCGCCGAGGTGCTCACCGGCGCGGTCGACCCCTCCGGACGGTTGCCGGTCAGCGTTCCCCGCGACGCCGGCGGGCTGCCGAGCACCTACCTGGCGCCACCGCTCGGCCGGCGCAACAAGGTCTCCTCGATCGACCCGACCCCGGCGTACCCGTTCGGCCACGGGCTGAGCTACACCACCTTCGAGTGGTCCGACGCGACGGTGATCGAACCGCGCGAAGATCCGACCGCCTGGCCGGTCGACGGCGAGGTACGGGTGCGGATCACCGTCGCCAACACCGGTGAGCGGGCCGGCACCGAGGTCGTGCAGCTCTACCTGCACGACCCGGTCGCGCAGACCACCCGTCCGGTGGTCCGGCTGATCGGCTACACCCGGCTGCCGCTGGGGCCCGGCGAGGTGGCGCACGTGACCTTCGGCGTACCGGCCGACGTGGCGTCGTTCACCGGGCTGACCGGCCAACGGATCGTCGAGCCCGGCGACGTCGAGCTGCGGTTCGGCCGATCGAGCGGCGACGTGGCGGCGGCCCTGCCGCTGCGACTGGTCGGCACCGAGCGCCAGGTCGGTTTCGACCGGGAACTGCTCACCTCGGTGCGGGTCGAGCCCCTCGTGGCCGTTCCACAGTCGGCATAGGAGGCCACGGATGACATCCACCCTGCGGCCACCGCCGCCGGCGCCGCCGAATTCTCCGCGGCAGGCGCAGAGCCCCGCCCCGCGCTCGCCACGACGCCGCCGCAGTTGGCGGCAGGCACTGCGCCGGGACTGGCAGCTCTACTCCCTCGCCATCCTGCCGCTGCTGTTCTTCCTCGTCTTCCGGTACCTGCCGATGATCGGCAACATCATCGCGTTCCGCCGGTTCAAGCCGGGCGGCAGCATCTTCGGTGAGTACTGGGTCGGGCTGCGCTACTTCCGGATGTTCCTCACCGACCCGACGTTCTGGGAGGTGTTCACCAACACCCTGGTGCTCGGGACGCTGACCCTGCTGTTCTGTTTCCCGCTGCCAATCGTACTGGCGCTGATGCTCAACGAGGTGCGCGCCCGCCGGTTCAAGCGGTTCGTGCAGTCGGTGTCCTACCTGCCGCACTTCCTGTCGATCGTGATCGTGGCGGCGATGGTCATGCAACTGACCTCGGTCGGTGGCGCGGCCAACCAGATCGTCGGCCTGTTCGCCGGCGACCCGGTGGCCTTCCTGCAGAAATCGGAGTGGTTCCGCACCATCTACGTCTCGTCCGAGGTCTGGCAGACCGTCGGTTGGGGGACGATCCTCTACCTCGCCGCGCTCACCACGGTCGACGAGGACCTGTACGAGGCGGCCCGGATCGACGGCGCGAGCCGGTGGCGGCAGACCTGGCACGTGACGTTGCCGGGGATCCGGCCGACGATGATGACGCTGCTGATCCTCAACATCGGCAGTTTCCTGGCGGTCGGGTTCGAGAAGATCCTGCTGCTCTACAACCCGCTGACGTACCCGACCGCGGACGTGGTCTCCACCTATCTGTTCCGGATGGGATTCCAGTCCAGCAACTTCAGCTACGCCGCCGCCATCGGCCTCTTCGAGGCGGTGATCGGGTTGATCCTGGTCCTGACGGCGAACCTCATCTCCCGGCGCACTGTGGGGACGAGCCTGTGGTGATCCTCGGTACGAAGAGCGACGCCCCGAAGACGCGGGGTCCGGTGGACAGTCGTGGCTACCGGATCTTCCGGATCGTCAACACTGTCGTCCTGATCGGCGTCGTGGTCGTGACGCTGTTCCCGTTCCTCAACATCGTGGCCCGCTCGCTCAGCGAAGAGGCGTACATCATCACGGGGAAGGTGAGCATCGTCCCGCGCGGGTTCGACCTGACCGCGTACAAGCTGTTGATGTCCGATGGGTTGTTCTGGACGAACTACCGCAACACGGTGGTGTACACGGTGGTCGCCACGCTCATCTCGATCGTGCTGACCACCTGTTACGCGTACGTGCTGTCGAAGCCACAGCTCAAGGGGCGCGGCGTCCTGGTCGGCATCGCGCTGTTCACCATGTTCTTCTCCGGCGGCCTGATCCCCAACTACGTGCTGGTCACCAGCCTGGGGATGAAGAACACCATCTGGGCCGTGGTGGTCCCCAACGCCATCAGCGTGTTCAACCTGCTGGTCATGAAGGCGTTCTTCGAGAGCCTGCCGAGCGAGCTGGAGGAGGCCGCCGCGGTCGACGGGCTGAACACGTACGGCATTCTGCTGCGAATCGTGCTGCCGCTGTCGAAGGCGATCATCGCGACGATGGTGCTCTTCTACGCGGTGTCGTTCTGGAACTCGTGGTTCACCGCGTTCCTCTACATCGACCAGCAGGACCTGCTGCCGGTCACGGTCTACCTGCGCAACCTCATCGCGGGCGCCACCAGCGCCGAGTCCGCCGCCGCCGACGCCGACAAGGTCCAGGCCGCAGCCACCCTCGAGGCCGTGACGATCGTGCTCACCACCCTGCCGATCCTGGCGGTCTACCCCTTCGTCCAGCGGTATTTCGTCCGCGGCGTGATGCTCGGCGCGGTCAAGGGATGACGCAGGCGCTGCACCGTCCCACATTCGAATCCCCACCACCGAAAGGACGAGCCATGCTCCACAAGACGTGGCGCCGGGTGGCGATAGCCACCGCGGGTCTGCTCGCGCTCACCCTCAGCACCGCCTGTTCCGAGGACCCCGGCGAGTCGACGGACCTCTCGGAGAACAAGGTCGGGGCGATGGCCACCTACGGCGTCGGCGACCAGTTCAAGGCCACCGAGGCGCTCTCCTTCTCCACCCTCTACAACAACCACACGTTCTACCCGCTCAAGGAAGACTGGGCGTTCTGGTCGGAGCTGACCAAGCGGACCAACGTCAAGATCGAGCCGGTGGCCGTTCCGCTCAGCGACTACGAGCAGAAGCGCAGCCTGCTGATCGGCGCCGGGGACGCCCCGCTGATCATTCCCAAGACGTACCACCCGCAGGAGAACGCCTTCGTGTCGTCGGGGGCGATCCTCCCGGTGAGCGACTACCTGGACCTGATGCCCAACCTCAAGGACAAGATCGCCAAGTGGAACCTCAAGCCGGAGATCGACAACCTGCGGCAGTCCGACGGTAAGTTCTACCTGCTCCCCGGCGTCCACGAGAAGCCCACCCAGGACTACACGGTGCTGGTGCGCACCGACATCATGCAAGAGCTCAACCTGGCGGTCCCGAAGACCTGGGACGAGCTGTACACGGTGCTCAAGGCGATGAAGGCCAAGTACCCGAACGTCTACCCGTACTCCGACCTCTTCAGCAAGCCCAACCCCACCGGTGCCCTGCTGAACATCCTCGGCTCGGCCCACGGCACCCAGGCGGGCTGGGACTACCAGCACGCGACCTGGGACCCGGCGGCGAAGAAGTTCAACTACACCGGCGCTTCCGAGCAGTACAAGCAGATGGTCACCTACCTGCACAAGCTCGTCGCCGAGGGCCTGCTCGACCCGGAGAGCTTCACCCAGACCGACGACCAGGCACGCCAGAAGCTCGCCAACGGCAAGTCCTTCGTGGTCACCGGCAACGCGCAGACCCTGGTCAACAACCACCGGCCCGACCTGGCCAAGACCCTGCCGAACGCCAAGCTGGCCAAGATCCCGCTGCCGATCGGCCCGGCCGGCGAGATCAACCCGTTCCCCCGGTTGGAGAACGGCATCATGATCTCCACGAAGGCCCGGGAGAGCAAGAACTTCGTCGCCATGATGCAGTTCATCGACTGGCTGTGGTATTCGGACGCAGGCTTGGAGTTCGCCCGCTGGGGCATCGAGGGCACGACCTTCACCAAGGACGCGTCCGGCAAGCGCACGCTCAACCCCGGAGTCGACTTCCTCGGCCTCAACCCGAAGGCCCCCAAGCACCTGCAGAAGGACTTCGGCTTCCAGAACGGGGTCTTCGCCTACGGCGGCAGCCCCGACCTGGTCCGCGGCTTCTTCTCCCCGGAGGAGCTGGAATTCCAGAAGGTGATGGACGCCCGTACCCCGAGGGTGGTGCCTCCGCCCGCCCCGTTGACCGATGAGGAGCGCGAGCAGGTGTCGCTCTGGGAGACGCCGTTGAAGGACTTCGTCACCCAGAACACGCTGAAGTTCGCCCTGGGTCAGCGCCCGCTCAGCGAGTGGGACGCGTACGTGGCCGAGCTGAAGGCCAAGAACTCCGACCAGTACATCGACCTGGTCAACAAGGCGTACGAGCGGTTCCAGAAGAACAACGGCTGATCAGCGGGAGTCCGGTCGGGCCGCCCGTCGCGGCCCGGCCGGACCCCCGGCGACCACGGATCAGCTGAGTCGACCGGAGGGAGCGACAGTGAGTGGCGCGACTCAGACCCGGCGACAGTTCGGCGACGGACCACTGTCGCGGATCACCTCGCGCGTCTACATCCTGCTCGTGGTCGAGCTGCTCCTGCTGCTCACCACGTTGCCCGCCCTGCTCCCGCTGCTGCTGCTGCTGGGCCGCGATCCGAGCAACCTGCCGCTGGCCGCGCTCCTCCTCGTACCGGTCGGCCCGGCGATCTCCGCTGCCCTGTACGCCCTGCGCCACCAACGAACCGACCTCACCGACCTGCGCCCGGCCACCCTGTTCTGGCGTGGCTACCGGGCCAACGTGCTCGGCGTGCTGCGCGTCTGGGTGCCGACGCTGCTGTGGCTGACAGTGCTCGCCGTGAACCTCGCCTACCGCGGGGCGGTCGGCCTGTCGAGCTGGTGGGCGGTGCCGCTGGTGCTGATCGGAGTGGGTGTGACACTCTGCGCGGCCAACGCCCTGGTGATCACCTCGCTGTTCGACCTCCGCACCCGGGACGTGCTCCGGCTGGCCGTGCACTTCCTCGTGCGTACCCCCGGTGTCTCCGTCGGCAACGCCCTGCTGCTGGCCGCGGCGGCCGGGATCACCGCGGTCTTCTCCGAAGCGGTGTTGATGCTGCTGGCGTCGATCGCGGTGCTGGCGTACCTGCGCATCAGCGAACCGATGATCCACCTGATCCGGAAGGAGTTCACCTCATGAGCCTGCCCCTCAGCGCCAAGGTGCCCTTCGGGGGCGACTACAACCCGGAACAGTGGCCCGAGGACGTGTGGAAGCAGGACTACCGTCTCTTCGACACCGCACGGATCGACCTGGTCACCCTCGGGGTGTTCGACTGGGCGCTCACCCAGCCCGCCGAGGGCACCTACGACTTCACGCTGCTGGACAGGATCGTCGAGCGGGCCAGTGCCGAGGGACGCGGGATCTGCCTGGCCACCGGCACCGGCGCCCACCCACCGTGGTTGGCGAAGGCGTACCCCGAGGTGACGCGGACCGACTTCGAGGGCCGCAAGCACCGCTTCGGTCAGCGACACAACTCCTGCCCCAGCTCGCCGGTCTTCCGCCGGCTCTCGACGGAGCTGGCCCGCCGGGTCGCCCGCCGCTACGCCGACACCCCGGCGGTGCTCGCCTGGCACGTCGGCAACGAGTACGGCGGCGCCTGCTACTGCGCACTGTGCGCGGCCGGCTTCCGGAACTGGCTGCGCCACCGCTACGGCACCCTCGACGCGCTGAACGAGGCCTGGTACACCACCTTCTGGTCGCACACCTTCACCGACTGGGACGAGATCGAGCCGCCGTCGGCGCTGTCCGAGCACTGGCGCGGCCCGGACCACACCGCGTTCCCGGGCATCACACTGGACTACCTGCGGTTCACCTCCGACGCGATGCTGACCAACTTCCGCGACGAGAAGGAGGCCATCCGGGAGTCCAGCCCGACGCTGCCGGTGACCACGAACTTCATGGGCATGTACCGGCCGATCGACTACCACCGCTGGGCCCCTCATCTGGACTTCGTCTCCTGGGACAACTACCCGCCCGACGACGGGTCGGCGGCCCGGATGGCGCTCACCCACGACCTGATGCGCGGGCTCAAGGACGGCCAGCCGTTCTGGCTGATGGAACAGACCCCGAGCTGCACCGCGTGCCGCGACGTCAACCCGTTGAAGCGCCCCGGGCTGATGCGGCTGTGGAGTTGGCAGGCCGTGGCGCACGGCGCCGACGCGGTGCTCTTCTTCCAGCTGCGTGCCTCCCGTGGTGCCAGCGAGAAGTACCACGGTGCGGTCATCGGCCACGCCGGTCGCTCCGACACCCGGGTGTTCCGGGAGGTCGCCGAGCTGGGCGCCGAACTGGAACGGCTCGGTCCGGCGTCGCTGGGCGCGCGGACCCCGGCCCGGGTGGCGCTGCTGTTCGACTGGGACAGCTGGTGGGCGTTGGAGCTGTCCGACGGCCCGTCCCGGCTGGTCCGCTACCAACAGGTCGTGCTCGCGTACCACCGGGCACTCTGGGACGCCGGTGTGGACCTGGACGTCGTCGCGGTGACCGCCGACCTGTCCCGCTACGACGTGGTCGTGGCCCCGGCCCTGCACCTGCTCAAGGGTGACCTGCCGCAGCGGCTGGAGGCGGTGGCGACGCGCGGAGGGTCGGTGCTGACCACCTACCTGTCCGGCCGGGTGGACGAAAACGACCAGGTGTTCCTGATGGACGTGCCGGGCCCGCTCGGGCAGCTCATGGGCGTCCGGGTCGACGAGTGGGACGCCCGCGGCCCCGAGGTGGTGAACCCGGTCCGCCTCGGCGACGGCGCGGATCAGGTCGACGTCGACGCGCGGCTGCTGTTCGAGCTGGTGATTCCGCAGGGCGCTCAGGTCATCGGCACCTACCAGGCCGACTTCTACGCGGGCACCCCGGCGGTGACCCGCAACTCCTTCGGCGCCGGCGACGGCTGGTACGTGGCCGCAGGACTGGACCAGGCCGGGGTGTCCTGGGTGGTGCGGCAGGTGCTCGCCCGGCACGACCTGCTCGGGCCCTACCCGGACGTGCCGGACCTGGAATCCGCCGTGCGGGTCGCGGCGGACGGGTCGCGACTGCTGTTTCTGCTCAACCACCGCGCCGAGCCGGTCGAGGTGACCGCCCGGACAGGCGGCGTCGACCTGCTCACCGGCGACCGTACGGCGGCCGGCGGTGCCCTGCGGCTGCCGGCGTACGGGGTTGTCGTGCTGGAGGAGGACCGGTGAACGCCGAAGAGTCGGTGGAGTTGGAGCAGCTGATGTTCGTCGAGGAGCCGATGGACGGTGACGACCCGCGCGTCCACCCGGCCTGGCTGCCCCCGGAGGCGTTCCGGTCGCTCGGCGCGCGCCGCGTCCTCCTGCACGGCGAGGGGTTGCTCGTCGACACCGTCCTCAACGAGGTCTCGCGCGCCTGCGCGCGATACGGCGGACGGGTGTGGCACTCCCCGTCCTGGGACGTCGACGTCGACCTGGTGCTCGCCCTGCGCGACGCCGGTGAGCTGCCCAACCCGTCGGTGGAGGCGGCGCGCGCCGCCGGCGAGGCGGCGCTGGTCGAGCTGGGCGACGGCGGGACGCTCGGCGACGAGGGTTTCGTGTTGGCGCGGGCCGGCGACGTGACAGCGGTGCTGGCCGACGCGCCCGCCGGCCTGCTGTACGGACTCTTCCACGTGGTCCGGCTCTGCGCGGCGGCCTTCGACCCGGCCCGACCGCCCGAGCGGCACCGACCGGCGCTGCGCCGACGAATGCTGAACCACTGGGACAACGTGGCAGTGCACCCGGTGATGGGCCAGGTCGAACGGGGGTACGCGGGCGGCTCGATCTTCTGGCAGGACGGCCGTCCGCGCGGCGACCTGGCCCGGGTACGGGAGTACGGGCGGCTGCTGGCCTCCTGTGGGGTCAACGCGATCTCGGTGAACAACGTCAACGTGGCCCGTACCGAGGCGCTGCTGCTCACCGAACGGCTCGGCGACGTGGCCGAGATCGCGGACGCGCTGCGCCCGTACGGCATCCGGGTGCACCTGTCGGTCAGCTTCGCCGCGCCGGTGCTCCTCGGTGGCCTGCCGACCGCCGACCCCTTGGACGAGGCGGTGCGGGCCTGGTGGGCCGCTACCACCCGGCGGGTCTACGACCGCATCCCGGACTTCGGCGGTTACCTGGTGAAGGCCGACTCGGAGGGGCAACCCGGCCCGTTCACGTACGGCCGCGACCACGCCGACGGGGCGAACCTGCTGGCCGAGGCGCTCGCTCCGCTCGGGGGAGTGGTGCACTGGCGTGCGTTCGTCTACAACCACCACCAGGACTGGCAGGACCGGTCCACCGACCGGGCTCGGGCCGCGTACGACCACTTCGCCCCGCTCGACGGGCGGTTCCGCACCAACGTGGTCGTCCAGGTGAAGTTCGGCCCGGTGGACTTCCAGACCCGCGAGCCGGTCTCACCGGTGCTCGCCGCGATGCCGGCGACCCGGCTGGCGGTGGAGTTGCAGGTCACCCAGGAGTACACGGGCCAACAGCGGCACGTCTGCCACCTCGGCCCGTGGTGGAGTGAGGTGCTCGGCTTCGCCCCCTGGGGGCCGGGCGGGCGGACGATCGCCGACGTGGTCACGGGGGAGTCCGCGGCCGGCGGCGGGATGGTCGCCGTCGCCAACGTCGGCGACGACCTCTTCTGGACCGGGCATCCGTTGGCACAGGCCAACCTGTACACGTTCGGCCGGCTGGCCTGGGACCCTCGGCGGGACCCGACGGCGATCCTCGACGAATGGATCACGCTGACCTTTCCGCCGTCGGCGACAGCCGACGCGGATCTGGTGCGGCGGACCCTGCACGAGATCATGGACGACTCGTGGCGGACGTACGAGCGCTACACCGCCCCGCTGGGCGTCGGCTTCATGGTCAACCCCGGCGACCACTACGGCCCTGGCGTCGATGGGTACGAGTACACCCGGTGGGGCACCTACCACTTCGCCGACCGCGACGGCGTCGGCGTGGACCGCAGCCGTGTGTCGGGCACCGGCTTCGCCGGCCAGTACCCGCCGTACTGGGCCCAGGTGTACGAGTCACCCGAGACCTGCCCCGACGAGCTGCTGCTCTTCTTCCACCACGTGCCGTACGGGCATGTGCTGCACAGCGGCTCGACAGTCATCCAGCACATCTACGACACCCACTTCGCGGGGGTCGAGGAGGTGACGGCGATGCGACGGAAGTGGCAGACGTTGACCGGCATGATCGACCCGAGCGTGTACGAGCGGGTCGCCGAACGCCTCGACGAGCAGGTGCGCTGCGCCACCGAGTGGCGCGACCAGATCAACACGTACTTCTTCCGCAAGTCCGGGGTGCCGGACGAGCGAGGGCGGGACATCTACTGAGCGGGGGTGGGGCGCGGCTCGGCCATCCGGTCGGGCCGCCCTCGTGCCGTGCGCCCAGCGCCCGGCAGGTTCCGAAAACGTCCCGATAATTTATCGCCACCCATTGCCCCTGATCATGCCCGTCGATGCCCATTGCTGTGCAGGTGACCGCCGGAACCGTTGCGGCGAAAGGTTTCCGGAAGTCTTGACAATCGAGTGTGCTCGATCGAAGCTGACATGGTCACGCGAGCCGCGGTCAAGGTCGGGCGAAGGGCAGTCCTCGACTTAAGTCCCCTTCCACGCGCCTTTTTCGCAAGGGATCGCGACGATGACACTGAAGACGAAAATGCTTGGCGTCGTCATGGCGGCCGTGACACTGGCCGCCGCCGCGTTGACGTTCGCCACTCCCGCGTCGGCGGCGACGCTCACGCAGGTGACCAACTTCGGCACCAACCCCACCAACCTGCAGATGCACCTGTACGTCCCGGACCGGGTGGCGGCCCGACCGGCGATCCTTCTGGCCATGCACTACTGCACCGGGACGGGCCCCGCGTTCCACTCGGGCACCCAGTACGCCTCCCTCGCGGACCGGTACGGATTCATCGTGATCTACCCGTCGGCCACCCGCAGCAGCAAGTGCTGGGACGTCTACTCGCCGCAGGCGTTACGCCGTGGCGGCGGCAGCGACCCGGTCGGGCTCATGTCGATGGTCGACTACGTTCGGCAGCGCTACTCCGCCGACCCCGCGCGGATCTTCGCCACCGGCACCTCCTCCGGGGCGATGATGACCAACGTCATGCTGGGCGTCTACCCGGACGTGTTCGCGGCGGGCGCCTCGTTCGCCGGGGTGCCGTTCGCCTGCTTCGCCACCGGCGGCACCTCGGAGTGGAACAGCCAGTGCGCCAACGGGCAACTCATCCGGACCGCCCAGCAGTGGGGTGACCTCGTCCGGGAGGCGTACCCCGGATACACCGGCCAGCGACCCCGGATGCAGATCTGGCACGGCACGAACGACGAGACGCTGCGCTACCCGAACTTCGGTGAGCAGGTCAAGCAGTGGACCAACGTGCACGGGCTGAGTCAGACCCCGACGTACACCGACTCCCCGCAGTCCGGCTACACCCGCACCCGGTACGGCAGCAGCGGCCCGATGGCGCCGGTCGAGGCGATCAGCATGCAGGGTGTCACGCACAACCTGCCGGTCGACGCCGCGCAGGTGATCCGCTTCTTCGGGCTGGACGGCACCCCGCCGCCGACGACTCCGCCGCCGACGACTCCGCCGCCGACCACGCCGCCGCCGACCACGCCGCCCCCGACCACGCCGCCCCCGACGACGCCGCCGCCGACCGAGGGCGCCTGCCGGGTCGGCTACACGGTCAACGCCTGGAACAGCGGCCTCACCGCGAGCGTGGCCATCACCAACACCGGTGCCACCGCCGTGAACGGCTGGGCGCTCACCTTCACGCTGCCCAGCGGACAGCGCATCACCAGCGGCTGGAACGCCCAGTACGCCCCGACGAGCGGCGCGGTGACCGCCCGCAACGTCTCCTACAACAACACCATCGCCCCGAACGCGTCGGTCGAGATCGGCTTCCAGGCCACGCACGAGGGCGGCACCGGCAAGCCCACGTCGTTCGCCCTCAACGGTGCCGCCTGTTCGGTGTCCTGATTTCCCTTCCCACCCCACCACCCCCAGAAGGAGCCACACGATGAGAAGTACGAGATGGAAGGCGGCATCCAGAGCCGCCATCGCGCTCGCCGGCGCGGGTGCCCTCGCCGCCAGCATGGCGCTGTTTGCGACGGCACCCGCGTCGGCTGGGACGACGCTCGGTGCGTCCGCCGCCGAGAAGGGTCGCTACTTCGGTACGGCGGTGGCCGGATTCAAGCTCTCCGACAGTGCGTACACCACGATTTTGAACCGTGAGTTCAACATGGTGACCGCCGAGAACGAAATGAAGATGAACGCCACCGAGCCGCAGCAGGGTCAGTTCAGCTACGGGGCGGCGGACCAGATCGTCAACCACGCGCGCAGCCGTGGGATGAGCGTGCGGGGTCATACGCTGGCGTGGCATTCGCAGCAGCCCGGCTGGATGGAGAGCATGAGCGGCAGCGCGCTGCGGCAGGCGATGCTCAATCACGTCACGCAGGTGGCCACCCACTTCCGCGGTCAGGTCGTGGCGTGGGACGTGGTGAACGAGGCGTTCGCCGACGGCAGCTCCGGAGGCCGTCGCGACTCCAACCTCCAGCGCACCGGCAACGACTGGATCGAGGCGGCGTTCCGGGCGGCGCGTGCCGCGGATCCGGGCGCGAAGCTCTGCTACAACGACTACAACACCGACAACTGGACGCACGCCAAGACCCAGGGCGTCTACAACATGGTGCGCGACTTCAAGGCCCGTGGCGTGCCGATCGACTGCGTGGGCTTCCAGTCGCACTTCAACAACGAATCCCCGTACGTGAGCAACTACCGCACCACGCTGTCGAGCTTCGCGGCGCTCGGTGTGGACGTGCAGATCACCGAGTTGGACATCCAGGGCGCCTCGGCGAGCACCTACCGCAGCGTCGTCGAGGACTGCCTGGCCGTGGCCCGCTGCAACGGCATCACCGTGTGGGGCATCCGTGACAGTGACTCGTGGCGGGCTTCGCAGACCCCGCTGCTGTTCAACAGCAACGGCTCGAAGAAGCCCGCGTACGACGCGGTTCTCGCGGCGCTGAACAACGGCACCACGCCGACGGACCCGCCGACCGACCCGCCGACCGACCCGCCGACCGACCCGCCCACGACTCCGCCTCCGGGCCCGGGTGGCTGCACGGCGACGGTGTCGGTGAACCAGTGGACGGGTGGCTTCGTGGCGAATGTTCGAGTGACGGCCGGCTCGTCGGCCCTCAGCGGCTGGACGGTGACGATCGCGCTGCCGTCCGGCGCGACGGTCACCAACGCGTGGAGCGCCAACCGCAGCGGTAACACCGGCACGACCAACTGGACGAACGTGGCCTACAACGGCCAGGTCGGCGCCGGACAATCCACCGAGTACGGGTTCCAGGCCAACGGCACCGCCGGCAGCCTCAGCCCCACCTGCTCAGCCCGCTAAAAGCCCACCGGCCGGTGCGGAGGCCCACCGCCTCCGCACCGGCCCATCCCAGCCCTCGTTGATCAAGAAGTTTGCGTCATCCTGATGACCTGTCATGACGCAAACCTCTTGATCACCGGGGTGGATGGGGGTGCGCTGTGCGGGACGGAAAATCCGTACGCGGTCGGGACTATCGCCAATAGGTTTGTTGTGGAAACCTGTTGGCATGACTTCCCACGCGGTTCCTGCCGACGGCGATCCCCGCCGGCTCCTGGCTGAGGCGCGCGGCCTGGCGCGCCGAGTACGTCTGACCCAGCGGGTGACGTGGCTGCCGCTGCTGGTGCTGGCCGTCGTGACCTTCGGCGCGATTCCCGTTTCCGGCTGGGGCCCCACGGTCACCAGCGGCTGCCGTGCGGTGGACGGCGGTCAGGTATGCAAAGTCTGGGAACCAGCCCCGCAGCTCTACTGGCTGGCGGCGCTGCTCCTGGCGTACGTGGTGATCGCCCGCGGGTACCTGCGGGTCGCCCGGGCCCGCGGAGTGGACGCCCGGGTGCGACCGTACGTGCTCACCGGTGTCGCGCTCACGGTCGTGCTGTTCGCCGCCCTCGCAGCCGGCACCGGGGCGTGGATCGTCCCCGACCCGCAGCTCCTCGACCCGTCCACCTCCGTCCAGGTCCTGTTCCGGCTGCTCACTCCGACCGGCGGGATCGGGCTCGCCCTGCTGGTGCTGGCCTGGCTGGAACGGCACCCCGCGCTGCTGCTGTTCGCCCTCGGGTACCTGACGGTGGTGCTCGTGCCGGTCACCTTCGGCTGGGCAGTCCACTGGGGCGGCCGTTGGCAGTTCGCACCCATGCTGGTCATCACCGGCGGCTTGCTGCTGCTGGGCAGCACCGGCTTCGCGCTCGCCCAGCGGCTGCGGCGGGCCCGATGACCGACCCCGACGACACCCCCGCGCCGGACGAGACGGCACCCGCGCATCCGGTCACAGACCTTGACGACGTGGTGCACCAGCGGGTCCGGCTCGGCATCCTCACCATCGCGCACGAGGCCCGCCGGGTCGAGTTCGGCTTCCTGCGCACCCAGCTCGAACTGACCGCCGGCAACCTCTCCAAGCACCTGAGCGTGCTGGAGACGGCCGGCCTGATCGGGGTCGAGAAGGGCTACGAGGGTCGGCGCGGCCGCACCTGGATCACGCTGACCCCCGCCGGCAGCGCCGCGCTCGCCGCGGAGGTCACGCGTCTGAAGGTGCTCATCGCACGAGTCGAGAACACCGACATCCCGGAGGATCGATGACCACCACACTGAACCGCCGACATCTGCTCGCAGCCGCGCTCGTCACCGGGGTCGCCGTGCCGCTCGGTGGCGCCGGCCGCGGGTGGGCTGCCCCGGTGAAGGCCGCGTCCGGCCCGCCCCGGCTCACGCTGCCCCCGCCCACCGGGCAGCACCCCGTGGGCACCGTGGCGCTGCACCTTGTGGACAGATCACGCCCGGATCCCGTCGCCGGCCCGGGGCGCTACCGCGAACTGATGGCCAGCGTCTGGTACCCCGCCACGCGGGACGCTCGGCATTATCCGCGGACGCCGTGGATGCCCGCCGCGCCGACGCGCGCGCTGCTCGCGGCCAGCGACTTCGACGCCGACATCGCGGCGGCGCCCCTCACGGCCGGCCACGAGGGAGCTCCGGCATTGCGGACACCTGGCCAGCTGCCCGTGATCGTGTTCTCCCACGGCAACAACGGTCACCGATCCGAGACCACCATCGTGGTCCAGGAACTCGCCAGCCAGGGCTACGCCGTGGTCACGGTGGATCACACGTACGACGCGTACGGCGAGTTCCCCGACGGCCGACTCACCGTCCCCGCCGACATGCCGTTCGCACCATGGGACTCCGCCCACGACGTCCGGTTCGTCCTCGACCGCATCGAGGACCTCGCCGCCGGCCGCAACCCGGACGCCGAGTGCCGTGCGCTGCCGGCCGGCCTGGGCGTGGCACTCGACCTGCGTCGCATCGGCATGTTCGGCTGGTCGAAGGGCGCCACCGCGACCGCGCTCGTCATGAACACCGATCGGCGCGTGCGGGCCGGGCTGAGTTTCGACGGCCCGATGGAATCGGCCCCACCGGCCACCGACCTGGACCGGCCGTTCATGCTGTTGACTGCGGAGTACACCCGGACCCCCGAGTCGAGCGTCGCCGAGTTCTGGTCACACCTGCGCGGATGGCGGCTCAACGTGCACGCCGAGGGTGCGGCCCACGGGTCGTACTGCGACCTCCAGTGGCTGATCCCGCAACTGGCGACGATCACCGGAATGCCCGACGAGGCCCTCGCCGGCTGGATCGGCACCCTCGACCCGACCCGGGCGGTGCGGATCCAGCAGGCGTACCCACTCGCGTTCTTCGACCTGCACCTACGCCACCAGCCGCAGCGCCTGCTCAGCGGCCCGAACCCGGCCTTCCCGGAGGTGCGGTTTATCGCCTGACCCACGCCGAGTTGGTACCCGGGTGTAGAGCGGGCGCTTGGGGAGTGACGGTGAACCGGCGTTGACGGTGGGCAGCGCTATTCCGGCGATTCCGCTCTGATGCCGACCGGAAGGAGTGGCAGCGGCGGGGCGGCCGGGTCGGCTCGTACCGGGAGACAACCGACTACGCCGCTGGCGAGTTCACCTCGCGCTGGCAGGGTGCGGTGCCGACGAACGTCGCCGCGCTGGGCGAGTGGTTCATCGCAGGCGGGTCGCCGCCCGAGGCGCCGGTGCAGCATCTGGAGTACGTGGCCGAGTTGGTCGGTGTGCGGCTGCTGAATCCGGCGCAGCGGGCCACGACGCTGCGGCTGCTGGCCGACCTTCCGGGCGTCACCGTGACCGGCACCGTCACCGACCGCGCCAGCCGCGCCGGCGAGGCCTTCTCGATCACGTCCAGCGCCCACGGGTTGCCCGCCCAGTACACGGTCATCATCGACACCGAATCGGGTGCGCTGCTCGGCTACGAGGAGGTGTTGACCACGACAGCGGGCATGTTGAACGTGACGATCCCCGCCGTGATCACCTACCGCTCGTACCTGGTTGCCGAGTACGCCCCGCTGCCTGGCTGAACGGCTCAGCCGTCGATGCGGGTGATGTTGCGGATCTTGTTGGACGCGTCAAGGGCTGCGACCTTGTACGCCTCGGCCAGCGTCGGGTAGTTGAACACCGCGTCGACCAGGTAGTCGATCGTGCCGCCGCAGCCCATCACCGCCTGACCGATGTGGACGATCTCGGTGGCGGCGGTGCCGAACACGTGCACCCCGAGCAGGCGGCCGTCGTCGGGGGAGACGAGCAGCTTCAGCATCCCGTACGAGTCGCCCACGATCTGACCCCGGGCCAACTCGCGGTAGCGGGCGATGCCCACCTCGAACGGTGTCGAGTTTTCGGTGAGCTGCGCCTCGGTCTGCCCGACGAAACTGATCTCCGGGATCGTGTAAATGCCGATCGGTTGTAGGCCGTGCATCTCCCGGATCGGCTCGCCGCAGGCGTGCTGCGCGGCCAGCCGGCCCTGCTCCATCGAGGTGGACGCGAGCGCGGGAAATCCGATCACGTCGCCGACGGCGTAGATGTTCTCCACCGGGGTGCGGTAGTTGGCGTCCACAGTGATCCGGCCGCGTCGGTCCGCCTCCAGCCCGGCCGCCTCCAACGCCAGGTCGTCGGTCTGACCCTGCCGCCCGGCCGAGTACATCACCGTGTCGGCGACGATCTTCTTGCCGCTCTTGAGGATGCACAGCGCCGCCGTCTGGTGCTTCTCCACGGCGGCGACCTCCTCGCCGAAGCGGAACGCCACGGACAGGTCGCGCAGGTGGTACTTGAGTGACTCGACGACCTCGTCGTCGCAGAAATCCAACATCCGCTCGCGGCGTTCCACCACCGTCACCTTGGTGCCGAGCGCGGCGAACATCGAGGCGTACTCCATGCCGATCACGCCGGCGCCGACCACGACCATGCTGCGGGGTACGGCCTGAAGGTTGATGACGCCGTCGGAGTCCACGATCGTCCGGTCGTCGAAGTCGACGCTGTCCGGGCGGGCCGGGCGGGTGCCCGCCGCGATGACGATCTTGTCGAAGGTCACCTTGGACTCGCGGCCGGAGCCGCCGTCGACCCAGATCGAGTGCGCGTCGGCGAAACGCCCGGTGCCGGTGATCATCGCGACCCGGTTGCGGGCCAGTTGATTGCGGATGACGTCGGTCTGCCTGGTGATCACATGCTGCGTCCGGGCCGCCAGGTCGCTGACCGTGATTTCTTCCTTGACCCGGTAGCTGCTGCCGTACAGGTCCCGCTGACTCAGGCCGGTCAGATAGAGCACGGCCTCGCGCAGCGTCTTGGAGGGCACGGTGCCGGTGTTGATGCACACCCCACCGATCATGTCGCGGCGGTCCACGATGCCGACCCGCCTGCCGAGCTTGGCGGCGGCGATCGCGGCCTTCTGACCGCCGGGTCCGGAGCCCAGCACCAACAGGTCGTAGTCATACACACGCGTTAGCGTCGCAAGATGTCGTGGCTGGCGCCAGACCCCGGAGTCGAGCGTTATTCGTCTGCCACAGTGCAGAGGCCGCCGTTCAGCGTGATCTCCTCCGGCAGTTGCGTGCCGGTGGCGACGAGACCCAGCGACACCGTGCCGCCGGGCGGGATCACCGCGTTGTAGCGCACGTTGCGCACGCGCAGGTAGCTGCTGTCGCGGTCGACGACCTCCGCACCCCACAGGCTGCGCAGTTGTTGGCCGGCGTAGAACCGCCACCTCATCGTCCACCCGTCGATCGCCGTCGAGCCGGTGTTCGTGACCTGGAGGCGTGCCACGAAACCGTCGGGCCACTGCCCCACGGTCGACCGAACCGAACAGGTTGGCGGCGGCGGCAGGGTGGTCACGGTGACCGGTGCGGACAGCGGGGACAGGTGTCCGACCTCGTCGCGGGCCTGCACCACGAAGGTGTACGTGGTGTTCGGTGCCAACCCGCTGATCTGTGCACTGTTCACGGGCGGGTACTGGTACACCTCGCGGACCCGGGTGAGAGTGCCGCCGGCGTCGACCCGGAACACCTCGTACCGGTCGAGGGCGACGTTCTCCACCGAGTGCGCCCAGCGCAGCCGGACCACAGCGGCGGTGACGTCGTACGCCACCGGTTGGCCCGGCGCGCTCGGCGGTTGGTCGTCGCCCGGTGGCATCGTCAGCCGCAGGGTCGGGTTGGACACCGAGCTGTTGCCGGCCGCGTCCAGCGCCCACACCGAGAAGGTGTACGTGCGCGACGGCCGCAGGTTGGTGATCCGGATGCTGTTGGTGTCTGTCGAATACTGGGCGCCGGAATCCTCGTATTGCGCGCCAACCGGGTAGCGGACCACGCCCACGTCGTCGGTCGAGGCCGCCCAGGTCAGCTCGACCGAGGTGGTGTCGATGGCGACGACAGTGATCGGGCCGGGCGCGGTGGGCCGTTCGGTGTCCGCTGCGGCGTACGCCGGGGTCGCGCCCGCCGCGACCACTGTCACCGCCAGCGCGCACGCGGCCAGGGCGGAGACCGTGGACCGGATTCTGCGGAACGGATGATCAGGCACGATGATGACCTCGCTTCCGAGTGACCGCAGCGGACCAGTTATCGACTTCCATTGATGTTAGGGCAGTGCCGGTCGGACCGGTGTCCCGTCAGCCCACGAGGCGGCGTTCCCACGCCCAGGCGGCGATCTCGACCCGGTTGCGGGCCTTCAGTTTCATCTGCACGCTCGCCAGGTGGGTCTTGACAGTGCCCACGGCGATGAAGAGCTGGGTGGCGATCTCGGCGTTGGTCAGGCCCCGGGCGACGAGCTTCACGACGTCGAGTTCCCGTGGCGACAGGCCACCGTCGTCGCGCGCCGGAGCCGGCGAGCTGAGGTGCTCCAACAGCCGTACCGTGATCGAGGGGCTGATCAGCGCGTCGCCGGACACGGCCGCGCGGACCGCCTCCACCAGCAGGGCCGGGCCGGAGTCCTTGAGCAGGAAGCCGCACGCGCCGTTGGAGAGCGCGGTGTGCACGTACTCGTCGAGGTCGAAGGTCGTCACGACGACCACTCGGATCGGGTCGGCGACGCCCGGCCCCGCGAGCAGCCGCAGTGCCTCAAGGCCGTCGAGGCGGGGCATCCGGATGTCCAGCAGCACCACGTCCGGGCGCAGTCGTCGGGCCAGTTCGACGGCCTGGACGCCGTCGGCGGCCTCGCCGACCACCTCCATGTCCGACTGGGCGCCAATGATCATGCCGAAGCCGGTCCGGACCATGGCCTGGTCATCGGCGATCAGCACGCGGATCACGGCGTCACCGCCACGTGGAGCGGGAACGCCGCGTCGAGCACCCAGCCACCGGCGACGCCGGGCCCTGCGGTGATCGTGCCGCCCAGGGCGCGGACCCGCTCGGTGAGGCCGATCAGACCGAAGCCGTGCCCCCGCGCCGGCGCGGTGCGCGGCGACGCGCCGTCGTCGGCGACCCGGACCAGCAACCAGTCCGGGGTACGCCGCACCGCCACGTCCACTGACCGCGCGTCCGGCGCGTGCTGGCGGGTGTTGGTCAGCCCCTCCATCACCACCCGGTACGCCGACGTGGACACCTCCACCGGCAGTCCGTTCAGGTCGCCGTCGACGTGCAGTCGTGCCGGCGCGTTCGCCGCGCCGTTGTACCCGGTCAGCAGCGGCTCCAGTTCGGTCACCCCGGCCAGTGGCGCCAGCGGCGCGTCCGGCGGGGCGTCCGGGTTGCGCAGGATGCCGACCATCCGCCGCATCGAGGCCATCGTCTCCGCGCCGGCCCGCTCGATCTGCTCCAAGGCGACGATCACCCGTTGCGGGTCCTGCTCGGCGACGAACCGAGCGCCCTGCGCCTGCACCACGATGCCGGTGACGTGGTGGGCGATGAAGTCGTGCAGGTCCCGGGCGAACTCGGCGCGCTGCTCGGCCCGGACCAGCGCGATGGCCCGCTCCCGGCCGGCGGCCATGATGCGCAGGTAGAGCCCCACCCCGGCGGCGCCGGCCGCAGCGAGCACCTGGAGCAGGCCGAAGATCACCAGCAGGTTCTCGGTGCCGACGCGCAGCGGCATCGCGGCGACGGCGAGCCCGGCGGCCACCGCCGCCCACGGGGCGAGCCGCGGCGCGCCCCAGCGGCTCACCACGAAGACCACGCCGATCAGCCCGGCCGACTCGGCGAGCCCCCAGGTGCGGGCGAGCAGGATGCCGCCGCCTCCGGAGAGGAGCACCACCCCTGCGGTCACGGCCAGTGAGGCGGTGGCGAGTGCCAGCGCGGCCAGCGGCAGCCGGCGGGAACCCAGCCGGTGCACCGGCAGCCACAGCGGCACCGTCGCCACCGCCAACCCCATCGGCACCAGCAGGAGCAGAAGAGTACCGATACCGGAGTCATCCGCCGTGCTGGCCGCAAAGTCGAAGAGGGCGAGCAGGCCGAAGGCCACCAGCCCGGCCGCTTGGGCCAGGCGTACCCACAGACGTCGAAGATCCGGCGCGCTCATGGTGACCCAGCGTAGCTAGCCGGGTGGAGGTGGCGGATCGGCCAAAAGGCAGACCCGGCACCGGCGATACCCGGCCCCGGGCCGATGCGCGCACCCACCGGTGGCGGCGACGCTTTGCCGGTCACCACGCAGCCACTGGAGGAACGATGACAACCCACGCCCCGCCGGAGACCAGCCACGCCGCGGTCGCCGCGGTCGACCTGGTGAAGGTGTACGGCAGCGGCGACACCGCCGTCCGTGCCCTGGACGGGGTCTCGGTCGGCTTCGGCCGGGCCGAGTTCACCGCGATCATGGGCTCGTCCGGGTCCGGCAAGTCGACCCTGATGCACTGCCTCGCCGGCCTCGACACGGCCACCTCCGGTCGCGTCCTGCTCGGCGGCACGGAGCTGACCGGCCAGTCGGACCGGACGCTGACCCGGGTACGCCGGGAGCGGATCGGGTTCGTCTTCCAGTCCTTCAACCTGCTGCCGCAGCTCACCGCCACGCAGAACATCACGCTGCCGCTGGACCTCGCCGGTCGGCAGCCCGACGCCGAACTCCTCGCGCACCTGGTGCGGGTGCTGGGCCTCGGCGACCGCCTGAACCACCGGCCCAGCGAGCTGTCCGGCGGCCAGCAGCAGCGGGTGGCGCTGGCCCGGGCGCTGGTGGCACGGCCCGAGGTGGTCTTCGCCGACGAGCCGACCGGCAACCTCGACTCCCGCTCGGGCGCGGAGGTGCTCACCATCCTGCGCGACTCGGTACGCGATCTCGGCCAGACCGTCGTCATGGTCACCCACGACCCGATCGCCGCCGCGTACGCCGACCGGGTGGTGCTGCTCGCCGACGGGCGGCTGGCCGGCGAGATCGACAAGCCGAACCAGGTGTCGGTCACCGACGCCCTGCGCGACCTGGCGGCCCGCCGATGAGGGCGACAGTGCTGCGTACCCAGACGACCGCCGCGGCCCGGCGGCCCGGCCGGCTGATCCTGACCGGCCTGGCGATCCTGGTCGCGTCGTTCGTCGTGTTCGGCACCGTGCTGGTGCAACAGATCACCGAACGGACCGTGCGGGACAACCTCAGCGGCACCCCGGCCGTCACCGCCCTGGTGATCGGCAGCGTTGACGTGCCGCCACCCACAGTGACCGACGTGCGGCAGGTCCGGGCCGTGCCCGGGGTGGCCGAGGCGGTGGCCCGGGTCTCGACCGGGGTCTCCATCGGCGAGGGGTACCTCAACCTCCAGTCCGATCCGGGTACCGGCCCGCTGACCACGGTCCGGGTGATCGAGGGCAGCTACCCGGACCAGCCGGGCGAAATCGCGATCACGCCGCGTACCGCCGAACGGCTCGGGCTCTCGGTGGGCACCACCACCAGCGGCACCGGCGGTGAACTCACCACGCCCGCCCCGCTCACCGTGACCGGCCTGGTGGAGAGCAGCGCCGACGCCGGCTACGACGCGTACGCCCCGGACAGCGCCGTGATCGCCTGGGCGCGCCTGACGACTGTCGAGCGCGTCGACGTGCGGGTGGCCCCCGGGGCCTCGACCGACGCGGTCCGCCAACGGGTCACCGCGGCGGTCGCCGGCCAGCCGATCCGCTCCGGCGCCGAGGTGCGCGAGGCCGAGGCCCAGGCGGCGGCCGAACAGGTCGGGAGACTCTTCATCCTGGTCGGCATGTTCGTCTCCATCGCGGTCGTCGCGGCGGCGCTGGTGGTCACCTCGACCTTCCGCATCGTCTTCGCCCAGCGGATGCGGCAGCTCGCGCTGCTGCGGGCTGTCGGCGCGAGTCGGGCCACCCTGGTGGGGGCCCTGACCGCCGAGGGAGCCCTGACCGGGCTGGTCGCCGGCGTCGTCGGGGTTGCCAGCGCCCTCACCCTCGGGTACGCGCTGCCGGCGATCCTGCGCGCCACCGGCCACGCGGTCTCCTCGCCGGGCCTGCCGCTGGCGGCGGCGGTCACTGTGGTGATCGGTGCCGTCGTGATCACCGTGCTGGCCGTGCTGGCACCGGCGCTGTCCGCCGCCCGGGTCTCCCCGCTGGAGGCGCTGCGGGCGGCGAGCGTCACCGCCGGCCGCCGCGGCATCGGGGTGTCACGTCTGGTCTTCGGCCTGCTCCTGGCCGTCGGCGCGGTCCTGGCGGCGGTCGGGACGATCAGCCAGTTGCCGAAGCCGGACCAGTCGGACTACGACCCGTCGATGCCAATGCTCCTGCTGGTCGGGTCCGGCGCGTTGGCGTTCTTCGCGTTGGTGGCCCTCGGGCCGCTGCTGGTGCGTCCGGTGCTGGCCGTGGTGGGTTGGCCGCTGCGCCAGCTCGGGCCGCTCGGGCGGATGTCGGTCGGCGGAATCGGCGGGACGCCGCGCCGCGCCGCCGCGGTCTCCGTCGTGGTTGCGCTGGGCGTGACCCTGATCTCCGGGGTGGTCATCGGCGGTGCGTCGCTTAGGATCCTCACCGACCGCGAGATGGCGCTCTCGGCCCCGTCCGACTTCGAGGTCACCAGCAACGGTGGGACGCTCCCGCCAGCCGTCGTGAGCCGGGCCGAGGCGGCACACGGTGCGCTGGCCAGGGTAGTGCCGTACCGGATGGTCGACGACGCCACGCTGCTGCGCGGCGCGGACAAGCTCGGCGACGTCGAGGCCGGTTATCCGACCAGCGACCTGGACCTGGCGGCGTTGCCGAGCACCGGCGACCTGGACGTG
Organism: Micromonospora saelicesensis; assembly: GCF_900091575.1. Lineage (GTDB taxonomy): Bacteria > Actinomycetota > Actinomycetes > Mycobacteriales > Micromonosporaceae > Micromonospora > Micromonospora saelicesensis. The sequence goes on along the minus strand of NZ_FMCR01000002.1, from coordinate 608,906 downwards.
GCCCAGGGCACCCTGACCGATCGTGGCCCCGGCCGGATCGTGCTCAACAGCTGGGTCGCGCGGGACGCGGGTCTGCGGGCCGGCGACACTGTCACGCTCGCCGTCGCCACCCGCACTGTCGAGGTGCGGGTGGCCGGGGTCCTGCCCGGTGACGGGCCGCTGCACGCGGGCATCCTCGCCGATCCGGCCGACCTGGACCGGCTCGGTGTGCCGGCCGCGTACACCGGTCTGCTGGCCGACGCGGCAGGCGCCGGCGAGGACGGTCGCACCGCCGGCGTGCGGGCCCTGCGGCAGGCGATCGGGGGCAGCGCCGGGGTGGGCCTCGCGGTGCTCGCCGACGAACGGGACCGCAACGACGCGTTGGTGCGCACCCTGGTCTGGATCGCTGTCGGTCTGGTCAGCCTGACCGTGCTGATCGCGGTTGTCGGCGTGGGCTCCACGACCGCGCTGTCGGTGGTCGAACGGGTACGCGAGTCCGGGTTGCTCCGGGCGATCGGGCTGTCCCGGACCGGCCTGCGCACCATGCTGACCATCGAGTCCGGCCTGTACGGGGTGATCGGCGCGACCATCGGCCTGGTGCTCGGCATTCCGTACGCCTGGTTGGCGGTCCAGACCCTCGGGATCGAGGCACCGCTGACCGCGCCGCTGCTGCCGCTGGCCGGGCTCTTCGTGGTGCTGGTCGGGCTGACCGCGTTGGCCGGGGTGCTGCCGGCCCGTCGGGCGTCGCGGGTCAGCCCGGTGGAGGCACTGGGGGCCGACAACTGAGCACAGTCGTGGGGTGGCGCCGTGCCTTCGGCGCCACCCCACGGCGGCCTGGTCAGTTGGGGTTGTTGGCGTGGGTCAGCGTCTCCCAGGCGACGAAGAGGTTGTTGGTTCCGGCCGGACGTTGTTGCAGCGTGAGGGTCTGGGTGTTCGTCATGACGTTGCCCAACCGGGTGCTCATCGCGTTGAAGCCGACCTCGGTGATCGGCCCGAGGCCCCGGGTGAGGCTGCCACCGCAGAGCCAGGAGGGCGGCGCCTCGCCGAGCTGGTAGCGCGAGTGGAAGCCCAGCGCCTGACGCAGCCGCTCACCGACCTGTGGGTACAGGTCCCGTCCCTGGATCCGGGAGGTCTCCGCGACGTGCGAGATGGCGGAGATCCCGTACCCGGTGTGGACGAAGTCGCGGCAGGTCTCCTGGGCGAGGCCGGCGACGAAGGTGGACTGGCCCTGCCAGTAGCCGATGATCTCCGCGCTGGTGTCCAGGCCGCTGCCGGGCATCGTGTACGGCAACGCGCCATCGCTGGGCAGGTAGACGAAGGCCCGGGCGCGGTTGAGGAAGCGGGTGGTCGCCGCGTCGTACACGGCCCGGTCGTCCAGGAACACCGCGATGCCGACGGTGGCCTCCATCATGGTCAGTTCCCAGTTGCCGTTGCTGTTCGAGCCGTTGCGCACCATCGGCAGGTAGACGTTGCGCAGCATGGTGGCGAAGCGGTTGGCGTTGGGCCAACTCGAGTACGTGTACTTGATGATCTCGGCCGCCCGGGGCCAGACCGAGGCGGCCCAACCAGTCTGCAGTGGGGCGTTGCTGCCGGTGTGCGCGGTGATGGTGGCCGACCACGCGTCCATGATCTGGATCGACTTCTGCGCGTACCGGGCATCCCCGGTGAAGTACCAGGCGAGCGCGTCGGTGTATGCCGCGATCGCGTCCTCCCGCTCGTCGGTGCAGCCGTTGTTCGGGTTGGAGTAGGAACCACACTCGACCACCGAACGGGGAGCCGGGGTACGCGACAGGGAGGCGTACCGGCTGCTCATCATCTGGTTGTTGGCCGCCGCCCACGGCTGCGCGCCGGCCTGCACCCGGCCGCGGACGAAGTCGAGCTGGCCTCGGCTGACCAGCACGCCGGGGTGGGTGAAACCACCCGAGGGCGGTGGTGTGGTGCCGCCGCCGGTGGGCAGCGCCCAGGTCTGGTTGGCGGTGCCGGTGCAGCTCCAGATCTGCAGCGGGGTGCCGTCGGCCGAGCTGGGGCCGGTCGCGTCGAGGCACTTGCCCGAGGTCGGGTTGACCAGTTGCCCGGCGCTGGGCGACCACTGCTGGGCTCCGGTGCCGTTGCAGTCGTAGATCTGCACCCGGGCGCCGTTGGCGGTGCTGGCGGCGGCGATGTCCAGGCACTTGCCCAGCGCCCGGATCGTGCCGTCGTCGGCCACCGTCCACTGCTGCGCGGTGGAGCCGTTGCAGGTGAAGAGCTGCACCGGTGTGTTGTTGGCCGGGTTCGCTGCGGCCACGTCGACGCACTTGCCGCCGTACCCGGTGATGGCGCCCGTCGCGGCCGCCACCGCGGGCGACGCGGCGACGACCAGTCCGGTCGGTACGGCGAGCAGGGCCGCGGCGAGCGCGGAGGTCAGTCTGATGCGGGGGCGGCGGGGCAGGAGCCCGGCCGATCGTCGCGCCATGTGGGGGTCCTTCCGGGGCGGCGAAACAATTGTAAAGTGTGTTAATCATTGCAGCCATACACACCGATATCAATGTCTTCGTCGCCACGGATGCCGTTACGGGTGCATGGACGCACCCTTGAGCACCTTGTCCACCACGTTGCGCGGCGCGTGCAGCGCCAGGCCCACCAGGTCGAGCTTCTCCCGTCCGACCGCCTCGACGGCGGCACGGTTGTCCCGGTCGTTGCCGGTGGCGAACAGCTCGGACGTGAAGATCGCCAGCCGCAGGCCACGGGCGAGGGCGCGCGTGTGCGCGCCGACCAACGTCGCCCGATCCCCGGCGAAGACCAGCACCGGCTGGCCGAACATCGGCAGGTAACTGGTGCCGTCCGCGTCGCGGTACTCCTCGCCGACCAGCTCCGGCAGGGTGCTCGCGATGCCGCTGACCAGGAAAGCCGTGACGTTCAGGCGTTGCCAGCTCGCCAGGTCGTTGCGGAGCAGTACGGCGATCTTGGTGGGAAAGCGGATCGGTTCGGTCATGCCGTCGAGCCTGCCCGCCCCCACGCCTCCCGGTCTTGTACGTTCTTAGCGTGGCCACCCGCCCGGCCGGCTCGCACGTCAGAGCGTGGCGACCCGCGGTAGCCGGGGTCGCCGAGGTCTTCCACGCCCATTTCGTCGACCACGCCTACCCCCGGCACATCCACGAGGTGTGGACGCTGCTGATCGTCGACGACGGCGCGGTCCACTTCGACCTGGACCGGCACCGGCACGGCGCGTTGCGCACGTCGGTCACCCTGCTGCCGCCGTACGTGCCGCACGACGGCAGCTCCGCCACACCGGACGGCTTCCGCAAGCGGGTCCTGTACCTCGACACCTCGGCGCTCGACGCCGAGCTGGTCGGCCGGGCCGTCGACGAGCCGGACCTGGCCGATCCGCAGCTGCGCGACCGGGTCCACCACCTGCACCACGTGCTCGCCACACCCGGCGACGAGTTCGAGGCCGAGAGCCGGCTCGCGTTCATCCTGGACCGGCTACGCCGCCAGCTCCGCCAGCGCTCCCCGGCCGGTGGCCAGCCCCCGGGGCGCGGCCTCGCGGTGCGACTACGGGAGCTGCTGGACGCCCGGACCGTCGAGGGCGTCACGCTGGGGGAGGCCGCGCAGCTGCTGCACGCCCACCCGACCCACCTGGTCCGGACGTTCACCCAGGTGCACGGCGTGCCACCGCACACGTACCTGACCGGCCGTCGGGTCGAGCTGGCGCGTCGCCTGCTCCTCGCCGGGCAGCGGCCCGTCGAGACCGCTGTCGCGGCCGGGTTCTTCGACCAGGCGCACCTGACCCGCCACTTTCGGCGCTACCTGGGCGTCAGCCCGGCCCGCTACCCCCGCCCGAGCTGATCTCGGTCAGACGAGCTGGCCGCCGATGACGGCGAGCAGGCGCAGCTTCTCGTCGCTCGGCGACCCGGGCACGGCCGTGAAGACCAACAGCGTCTGTGACTGGTCGGGGTCCACCAGCGTCTGGCAGTGCAGCTCCAACGCCCCGACCTCCGGGTGCACGAAGTGCTTGGGCGGGCAGTAGCCGGCGGGGACCGGGTGCTCCCGCCACAGCTGCGCGAACTCCGGGCTCCTGGCCAGCAGGTCGTCGACGAGCGCGGCGGCCCGCGAGCCGCGCCCGTCGCGGGTGTACGCCGCGTGCAGGTGCGCCACGAGCAGGCGACTCTGCGTCTGGTGATCCTGCGCCGGGTGCAGCCGCCGTGCCATCGGATCGGTGAACCAGCGGTAATGCGCGCTGCGCGCCAACCCGGTGTACCGGGTCTCGTCACCGAGCAGGGCGACGGCCGGCGCGGTCTGCGCCAGGGTCTCGCCGAGGTGGTTCACCACCTGGGCCGGGGTGTCGTGCATCCGGTCGAGGATGCGCATCATTCCCGGGTTCACGTGGTCGGCCCGCACCGCGCGGCGCGGAACGGCGTAACCGGCGAGCTGGAACAGGTGGTCCCGTTCGGCGAGAGTGAGCCGCAGGCCCCGGGCCAGGGCGGCGAGCATCTGCTCCGAGGGGTGCGGCCCGCGCTGCTGCTCCAACCGGCTGTAGTAGTCGGTGGACATTCCGCTCAACGTGGCGACTTCCTCGCGGCGCAGCCCTCCGGTGCGCCGGCGCGGGCCCCGGGGCAACCCGACGTCCTCGGGCTGGAGCGCCTCGCGGCGGGTGCGCAGGAAGCTGGCGAGTTGGGCGCGGTCCACGGTGTCTCCGATCACTGCGTGCCGGCTGTCGACCGGCGCATCGAGTGCAACAGGGGAGACCCGGCAGGGTGTTCCGCCTCCCGGGCCGTCCCGTGCGGTCAGCGCTGGATGGACTTGGTCTCCAGGAACTCCTCCAGCCCGAAGCGGCCGAACTCGCGGCCGTTGCCGGAGTGCTTGTAGCCGCCGAAAGGGGCGAGCGGGTTCCAGTGGCCGGCGTTCACGTCGACCTGGCCCACGCGCAGCCGCCGGGCGATCGCCAGGGCGTGCTCCGGCTCACCGAAGACGCCGCTGGTCAGGCCGTACAGCGTGCCGTTGGCGATGGCCACGGCCTCCTCCTCGTCGGCGTACGGAATGATCGTCAGCACCGGCCCGAAGATCTCCTCCTGGGCGATCGCGGAGGAGGGGTCGACGTCGGCGAAGATCGTCGGCTGGACGTAGGCCCCGACGGTCAGCCCCTCGGGCCGCTGCGGACCGCCGAACACGAGCCGGGCGCCGTCCGTGATGCCCCGCTCGATGTAGCCGACGACCTTCTGCCGGTGGGCCTCGGACGCCATCGGGCCGATCCGGGTGGACTCGTCGCCCGGGTCGCCGACGGTGTACTGCTTCGCGGCCTCGACGGCCAACGCCACGACCTCGTCCTGACGGGAGGCGGGCACCAGCATCCGCGGCCACGCGCCGCAGACCTGACCACCGTTGCTGAACGCCATCATGAGACCCCGCTCGACCGCGGCGGGCAGGTCGGCGTCGTCGAGGATGATGTTCGCGCCCTTGCCGCCCAGCTCCAGCGCGACCCGCTTGACGGTCGCCGCGGCCACCGCGGAGATCCGCTGCCCCGCCCGGGTGGAGCCGGTGAAGGAGATCATGTCGATGTCCGGGTGGGCGGAGATCGCCTCGCCGACGGTCGCGCCGGTGCCGTAGACGACGTTGAAGACACCGGCCGGTACGCCGGCATCGGCGGCGACCTCCGCGAGGATGCGCGCGGTCAGCGGGGCGTTCTCGGACGGCTTGAAGACCATCGTGTTACCGGCGAGCAGGGCCGGCGCCAGCTTGGAGACGATCTGCTGAAGCGGGAAGTTCCACGGCGTGATCGCGCCGACCACGCCGATCGGCTCGCGGACGATCAGCGAGTTGCCGACCTCCTCGGTCCAGGCGAAGTCGTCGGCCAGGCCGGCGATGGACTCGACAACCGCGGCCGGGAAGGCGACCTGGGCGGTCCGGGACATACCGATCGGAGAGCCCATCTCGGCGGTGATCGCCTGGGCGATCTCCTCCGTGCGGGCGGCCAGGCCGGCGCCAAGGCGGCGCAGCACGTCCGCCCGGTGCTGCGGGGTGGTCACCGACCAGCCCGGGAAGGCGGCTCGGGCGGCGGCGACGGCGCGGTCGACGTCGGCGGCGGTGCCGACCGGGGTCTCGGCGACGAACTCGCCGGTGGCCGGGTTGACGACGGGAAGGGTGTCGGCGGAGCCGGTGACGGTCTCGCCACCGATCCAGTGGCCGGCGACGGTGTAGGTGGAAGGTGTCATGGACCGACCGTCGCACCGCTGCCGAACCCCAACCAGGTGCGGTCTATCCAGGGTTCCGCGATCCCTGGCTGGGGCCCGGCTCCCTCAGAGAGCGAGGACGATCCGGCCGGCGGTGGTGCCCGCGTCCTGCCGGGCCCAGGCGTCCGCGATGGCGTCGAACGGCACGATCTCGTGGTCGACGGTGAGCCGGCCGGCCGCCGCGTGCCCGGCCACCACGGTCAGCGCCGCTGCCCGCTCGGCGGTCGACAACCCGTTGTTGGTGTAGCCGATCATCCGCAGTGCGCCGCTGCGCAGCACGGCCGACTCGATGGGCGCTGTCGCGCCGGCCGCGCTACCCAGGTTGACCAGGCGCCCACCCGGGCGCAGCACCCGCAGCGCCGCCGCCGCCGGGACACCGAAGACCGGGTCGAGGACGAGATCGACCGGCCCGTCGGCGGCGTGGCGCAGCCGGTCGGCCATCGACGCGACATCGTCGTCGGGGAGCAGCGGGACCGCGACGGCGGCACCGAGCTCCTCGGCGCGGGCCCGTGCGGCGGCCGACCGGGCCACGGCGATGACGCGGCGGGCGCCGCCGAGCACGGCGAGCTGGACGGCGGCCTGACCGACCACACCACCGGCGCCGAGCACGATGACCTGGTCGCCGGCCGCCAGGCCGCCGGCGTGGGTCAGCGCCGCGTGCGCGGCGACCGCGGAGAGACCGAGGGCCGCGAGCAGGGTCAGCGGTACGCCGGCCGGCAGCGCCACCACGTCGACGGTCGGCACGGCGACAGTGGTCGCCATGCTGCCGTCGACGCCGGAGCGCATCCCGGCCGACGTGCCGAACCAGACCGGGGTGCCGTCGGCGAGCCGACCGACGCCCTGCACACCCGGCACGTACGGGGTGCTCGGCGGGCCGAAGTAGCTGGTGCCGCTGGCGCAGAGCACGTCCAGCGGAGTGATCGGCACGGCCTCGACGGTGACCGCTACCGCACCGTCGGCCGGTACGGGCGCCGGCCGCTCGACGATCGTCGGCGCGGTGCCGCAGGTGGTGAGCACTGCCGCGCGGATCACGTCGCGATGTCCGGGTACGGCATCGAGAAGTGGGCCAGCCGCGCGCCGTAGGACTTCTGGTATTCCAGCGGCTCGGTGTTGTCCCGCTCGAAGAGGGCGATGAAGAGGGTCAGGGTGAGGAACGGGTGCGCACCCAGCTCGAAGAGCTTCACGTGGTCATGGGTGGCCAACGCCTCGCGCTCCACGTCGGCGAAGCGCAGCCAGGTGCTCGCCTCGCCGGTGTGGCAGTTCAGCACCGTGTTGGCGCACTCGGCCTCCCACCAGGAGACCAGCTCGCGCGGCTCGCTGCGGTAGCGCTCGACCAGCTCCGGGTCCCGGTCGACCATGAAGAGGAACTTGTTCAGCAGGTACTTGCTCATGCCGTCGGCGCTCCGTTCGGATACCAGGTGAAGTACGCCTCCATGGTGTGGAACAAATCGAGGGTGTCCACGTAGTCGGCCTTCACGCCGGCACCGGCCACGCCCATCATCAGCATGAAGTCCATGAAGCCGTGGGTGGCGTTGCCCGGTGAGTGCAGGCTGTCCAGGGTGACCTCGCGCAGGCACTCGTCCAGGTCGCCGTTGGCGATCCACTCGACGGCCCGCTGGTCGAACTCCGGGTCCGGGCCGTGCGGGCCGAACTGCCGGGGGCCGCCCAGCTCGAGCGAGAGGTGGCCGGTGCCGATGACGGCCACCCGCAGGTGCGACGGCCACGACTCGACGATGTCGCGGATGCTCTGGCCGAGCTGGACGAAGCGCTTCGGCTGCGGCAGCGGCGGCGCGAAGATGTTGGTGTAGATCGGCACGATCGGCAGGTCGGCCTCGGGGCGCAGCGTGATGATCGGGCAGGTGATGCTGTGGTCGATGCGCAGCTCGTTGCTGAACGCGAGGTCGAAGCCGGCGTCGAGCCCGGCCCGCAGGATGTGCCCGGACAGGTCCTCCTGGCCCGTGAGCAGCATCCGGGGCAGCCCGAACTCGCGCTCCTCGTTGTACCAGTTGGCGTCGTAGTAGGGCGCCTTGCCGACCAGGAACTGCGGCATGTTGTCCAGCCAGAGCTGGTGGAAGTGGTCGGAGCCGACCATCACCAGCACGTCGGGTCGGGCTCGGGTCAACGTCTCCCGGAACGCCAGGATCTTGCGGGTCCACTCGTCGGCGAACGGTGGCCGGTCCTCGCCGGTGGCGGTGCTGGCCCGGTAGTAGAAGGGGTGGTGGGTGGAGGCGATGACAGCGACGATGGAGGCCATTCCCGCTCCTTTCGGGGGTGGAAGAGGAGATCAGGGTTCGTAGACGGCGTTGCGGTCGACGGTGCGGTAGATGTCCATGCCGAGCGGTCGTCGTCGCTCCTCGGCGAGGTGCCCGAGCAGCCCCGCCGCGCGGGCCAGCAGGGCGAAACCGCGCAACATCTCGACCGGGAGCCCGAGGTCGGCGAGTGCCGCCCCGCAGACTCCGGCGCCGTTGAGCGGCAGGGTGCGGCCGAGCACCTGTGGGTGTACGCGTCCGATCGCCTCGAACAGCCGCAGGTGCGGGCCGTGCAGACCCTCCTCGGTGGCGATCCTGATCAGCACGGGGGTGCGTGGGTCCTGCTCCTTGTGCACGGGGTGCCCGAGCCCGGGGACCAGTCGACGCTCCTGCTTGGCCCGGGTGACCGCGTCGAGCGCCACCGCGTCGTAGTCGGTCACCTCGCCGGCCTGGTTGAGCGTGTCGGCGAGGAAGCGTCCACAGTCCTCGGTGACACCGAGGAAGCGGGAGCCGCCGCCGAGCAGGCCGGCGGCGAGCGCGCCCTGCAACGACTCGGGCGCGGACAGGTACGTCAGCCGGGCGGCGATCGCCGTCGGGGTGAAGCCGTGGTCGGCGAGGGCCACCAGCACCGCCTCGAAGACCCGTACCTCACCCGGGGTGGGACGGCGGCCGGCGACCAGCCAGTACGCCAGCTCGCCGAAGCCCACAGTGCCCATCAGGTCGGCGGCCAGGTCCTGCCCGAGCAGCGAGATGGTGGCCGGGTCGGAGGTGCCGATCCCGGTCGGGAAGCTCAGTTCTTCAGCCACGCGCGGATCTCCTCGCCGTGTTCGTCGAGCCCCGGCGGCGGCAGCTCGTACCGGGCCGGGGTGTCGGAGAAGGTGATGGGGTTGCGGACACCGGGCACGTCTCCGACGGTGACGACCGGGTCGAGCCCCAACTCCTCGGCGAGCGCCACACCACCGTCGATGGTGTTGATCGGCGCGCACGGGACGCCGGCGGCGAGCAGGTCGCGGAACCACTCGTCCTTGGTCCGCTTGGCGAGGCGTTCGACCAGCAGGGGCCGCAGTTGTTCGCGGTTGGCAGTGCGGTCCTGGTTGCGCCCGAAGCGCGGGTCGTCGGGCAGGCCGGGCAGGTCGAGCACCTGGCAGAGCTTGCGGAACTGCCCGTCGTTGCCGGCGATGACGATCAGCTCGCCGTCGGCGGTGGGCAGTGGCTCGTACGGGAAGAGGCTGGGGTGCGCGTTGCCCATCCGGAACGGGACGCTGCCGCCGGCGACGTAGCCGCTGGAGTGGTTGACCAACCCGGACAGCGCCGAGCTGAGCAGGTTGACCTCGACGTGCTGGCCTCGTCCGGTCTCGCCACGGTGGTGCAGCGCGGCGAGGATGCCGATGCTGGCGTGCAGCCCGGCCATCACGTCGAAGACGGAGATGCCGGCCCGGTACGGCGAACCGTCCGGGTCGCCGGTGAGGCTCATCAGGCCCGAGATGGCCTGCACCATGAGGTCGTAGCCGGGGAAGTCCTTACCGGCGCCGGTGCCGAAGCCGCTGATGCTCGCGTACACGATCTTGTCGTTGGTCGCGGTGACCGTGTCGTAGTCGAGGCCGAACCGGGCGAGGCCACCGGGCCGGAAGTTCTCGATCAGCACGTCGGCGCGGCGGGCCAACTCCTGCGCGGTGGCCAGGTCGTCGGGTTTCCTGAGATCCAGGGCGACCGACCGCTTGTTGCGGTTGATGCCGAGGTAGTACGTCGAGACTCCGTCGCGGGTGGGCGGCATCCAGGTGCGGGTGTCGTCGCCACCGGGGCTCTCCACTTTGATCACCTGGGCGCCCAGGTCGGCCAGGAGCATCGTCGCGTACGGCCCGGCGAGGATCCGGGAGAAGTCCGCGACGAGCAGGCCGGCCAGTGGGCCTGTCGAATGCTGCACCATGTTTCCGCCCGTTCTGCGGACACCTGTCCGCCGGGACAGCTTGCGATACCGCACGGTGCGTGTCAACGGTGCGATTCGCGCGCGGGACCACGCTCTTGACACGAATCGTGACCGGGACCACACTTGCGCCACTCGGGCTGGCCGCACAGCGGACAAGAGTCCGGATTCCCCTCGTACTCCGAAAGGAATGGGTGGCGAATGAGCGCAACCGACCGGCCGGTGGTCTTCCGTAACGGCCTGGTTCTCACCATGGACGACGCGCACACGGTGCTGCCCGGCGCCGACGTGCTGGTCATCGGCGGCCGGATCGCGCAGGTCGGCGTCGGTCTCACCGCACCCGACGACGCCCTGGAGATCGACGCCACCGGCGGCATCCTCATGCCCGGCATGGTCGACACCCACCGGCACCTGTGGCAGACCGCGATGCGCGGGTACGGCGCCGACTGGACCCTGACCCAGTACTTCGTCTGGTACTACCTCGAGTCGGGCAAGCTGTTCCGGCCCGAGGACGTCTACGCCGGCAACCTGCTCGGCGCGATCGAGGCGATCGACGCCGGCGTCACCACCACTGTCGACTGGTCGCACGGGTTGCAGACACCCGAGCACGCCGACGCCGCCGTGGACGCCTTGGAGGCGGTCGACGGACGGTTCGTGCTCGCCTACGGCAACATCCAGCAGGGGCCGTGGGAGTGGGCCACCTCGCCGGAGTTCCGCGACTTCCACCGCCGTCGCGTCGACGGTGGCAAGCTGGCCGGCTTCCAGTTGGCGTTCGACGTCACCGGCGACCCCGCCTTCCCGGAACGGGCCGCGTTCGAGGTGGCCCGGGAGTTGGGCGTCGCGGTGACCACCCACGCGGGCGTGTGGGGCGCCACCAACGACGACGGCATCCGGCTGATGCACGAGAACGGGTTCATGACCCCGTCGACCGTGTACGTGCACGCGGCGACGCTCACCCATGACTCGTACAACCGGATCGCCGCGACCGGCGGCTCGGTCTCCGTCTCGACCGAGAGTGAGCAGAGCGCCGGCCAGGGTTACCCACCCACCTGGCAGTTGCGCCACCACGACATCCCGGTGTCACTGTCGATGGACACCAGCGTGTGGTGGAGCGGCGACCTCTTCTCCGCGATGCGCAGCACGCTCGGCGCGGACCGCTCCCGGGAGCACCTGGAGGCGCACGCCAAGCAGGAAACCATCACCCACTGCCACCTGCGCGCCGAACAGGTCGTCGAGTGGGCCACCCGAGGCGGCGCCCGTGCGCTCGGCATGGACGCCACGATCGGCGCGCTCACCCCCGGCCGTCAGGCCGACGTCGTCCTGATCAAGAACGACGCCTCGCCGGTGATGTTCCCGATCCTGAATCCGCACGGTCACGTGGTCTTCCAGGCCCAGCGTGCCGACGTGCACACCGTGCTGGTGGGTGGCCGGGTCGTGAAGCGCGACGGCCGCCTCGTCGGCGTCGACCTCGCCGCCGCACGGACCAGGGTGGCCGCGACCATCGACCACCTGCGCGAGACGATGGGGGAGGAGGCGTGGCAGCGGGGAATGAACCCGGACGTCCCCGAGACCGCGATCCTGGAGAACCCGTACCAGTACACCGAGTGGGACGCCGGGTCGGCGCAATGGAAGCATTAAGGACATGAGTGACAACGGAAGGGGCGCCGGGCCCGACTTCATCGAGGCTCTCGCCCGTGGCCTCGACGTCCTGCGCTCCTTCCGTCCCGCCTGCCCCTCGATGACGCTCAGCGAGCTCGCCACCGCCACCGGCCTGGCCCGCCCCACCGTCCGGCGCATCCTCATCACGCTCGAATCGCTGGGCTACGTCCGCGCGGTCGGCCGCGGCCACACCCTCACCCCGCGCGTCCTGGAGCTGGGAATGGCGTACGTCAACGCGCTGAACATGTGGGACGTGGCCCGGCCGCACATGGAGAAGCTCGTCGCGCAGACCAACGAGTCGACCTCGATGGCCCAGCTCGACGGCAGCGACATCGTCTACGTCGCCCGGGTGGCCGTACCCAAGATCGTCACGCTGGGTGTCACCATCGGCACCCGCTTTCCGGCACCCGCGACGTCGATGGGCAAGGTGCTGCTCGCGGCCCTCCCACCGGAGACGCTGGCGACCGTCCTCGCCGAGCCCAGCCGCTCCGGCATCACACCGCGCTGGCAACCCGCACCGGGCGACCTCGACGCCGTGCTGCGCGAGGTCCGGGCCAAGGGCTGGGCGCTCGCCGACCAGGACCTGGCACCCGGAATCCGGTCCGTCGCCACCGGCGTACGCGACGGCGACGGGCGGGTCGTCGCCGCCATCAACGTGACAGTGCACGCCGCCGAGACCTCGCTGGAGACCCTGCGCGAAGAGCACCTTCCAAGGTTGCTGCGCGCGGCCGCCGACATCGGGCACGACTGGGCGCTCACCGCCGCCGTGCCGGTGGTCACCGCCTAGACGAGCAAGACCTCACTTCGGGTTGGCCGGGCCCAGGTGATCGGCAGGCCGGGCGGCGCGACCCAGGGCATGTCCTGCCGATCATGAGCTTCGCGGATCGTCCGGGGCAGCGCCGACACCCGACCGGATGCCATAGTGCCGCGATGAAGGCGGACCTGCACAGTTACCTGAAGGGCGGCCGCGAGTCGCTGCTGTGGAAGCTCGACGGGCTCAGCGAATACGACATTCGGCGTCCGTTGACCCCGACCGCGACCAACTTGCTCGGTCTGGTGAAGCACTCGGCGGCCATGGAGATCCTCTACTTCGGCGTCGTGTTCGGCCGACCGTTCGAGCAGGAGCTGCCGTATGTCGGCGACGGGGCGGAGACCAATGCCGACATGTGGGCGAGCCCGGATGAGACCCGCGAGGAGATCGTCGCACTGCACCGTCGCGCGATCGCCCACGCCGACACCACCATTGAAGCCCTTTCGCTGGATGAGGTAGGCCGCGTGCCGTGGTGGGGCGATGCAACGGTCACTCTGCACCACGTCCTGGTCCACGTCATCGCGGAAACCCAACGGCACGCCGGCCACGCCGACATCGTGCGCGAACTCATCGACGGCACGGCCGGGCTGCTGCCCAGGAACGACAACCTGCCCCCCGTGGACGAGTCATGGTGGCTGGACCACCACCAGCGAGTGGAGCAGGCTGCCCTCGACGCCAGCAAGCGCAGCAATTAGTTCTCTGTCGATCATGGAAGCCAGATGTTGGCGGCGGCATCCTCCACCGATCGGCGCGGCATGCGGCGGCGGGACCGTCGGCGCGTTGTCTCCGTTCACCGGCGGAGCCCGTCGCAGATCGATCATGATGACTGAAAGTGTCGTACGCCTGTACTAGATTCGGGTCGTGGTCGAGGAGTTGACGCAGGCAGAGGGTGCCATCGCGGCCTGCGCCGAAACGGCCACCTGGGCACAGCCCGAGGGCGAGCTGGTCGCCGCGCTCGACACCGCGCACCGCATCGAGCAGCGTCTCGCGGCGGTGAAACTGGCTCTGATCCGTGAGCTCGACGGCCGGGGCACCGCCACCGCGCACGGCGCCTCCTCCACCGCGGTCTGGCTCCGCGAACGGTTACGCCTCACCATCCCGGCCGCCCGCCGCCTCGTCGACCTCGCCGAGGCCCTGGACACCGGCAACCCTGGGGTACGCCACGCACTGGCCGATGGCCACATCGCCGTCGACCAGGCCCGGGTCATCGCCGACACGGTCGACAGCGTGCAGACCGCCGCCGGTCCCGAGGCCGCCGACAAGGCCCTCGGAGTGCTCGTCGAGTGGGCCGGGCAATTCGATCCCACCCTCTTACGCAAACTCAGCACCCGCATCCTCGACCACGTCGCACCCGACATCGCCGACGCCGCCGCCCAAGCAGCCCTGGACGCCGAAGCCCGCCGTGCCACCCGCGACCGCCATCTCACCCTCTCCACCCTCACCGACGGCCGCCTGCGACTCACCGGCATCCTCGACACCGAGACCGCCGGCCTGCTCCGTGCCGCCATCGACCCACTCAGCGCACCCTCGGGCCCTGACGACCAGCGCTCTCCCGGGCAACGCCGGCACGACGCTCTCAGCGACGTGTGCCGCCTCGCCCTGCGCACCGGCGAGTTGCCCGAGCAAGGGGGTGATCCCGCCCAGATCGTCGTCACCACCAGCTACGACGGGTTGACCCGGCAGCTGGGCAGAGGTGCCCTCGACACCGGCCTGCGCCTCACCCCCGAGGCCGTGCGCCGCCTCGCCTGCGACGCCGCCATCCTCCCCGCCGTCCTCGGCGGAGCCAGCCAACCACTCGATCTCGGCCGACAACGTCGTCTCATCACCGGCCCCCTCCGGCGAGCTCTGGTGCTGCGGGACGGGGGCTGCGCCTTCCCGGGCTGCGACCGACCACCGCGCTGGTGCGACGCCCACCACATCAAGCACTGGGCCGACGGCGGCGACACCAGCCTCGCCAACGCCGTCCTGCTCTGCGGCCACCACCACCGTCACCTGCACCACAGCGACTGGGCGGTGCGACTGGCAGGCGACGGCCACCCCGAGTTCGTGCCACCGGCCTGGCTCGACCCCGAACAGGTCCCCCGCCGCAACCACTACCACCGACGAACGTGAGCACCACCAGCGCACACCGATCACCCCGGTCAGCAGGCCGACCGGGTGGCCAGCCCAGGACGCCCCACTTCCAGGCGACCACCGACGCGAAGAGAGGCGCGCGACCAGGGCCCCACTCCCGCTGAGCTTCGGGGGCGGTGAGGGAGGCGCGCGACCAGGACCGGCACGCCCCACTCCGTCTCAACTACCGAGGCGGTGAGAGAGGCGCGCGACGAGGACCCGGCACGCAGGTCGGCCGCGATTTCGTACCCGATTCGCTTCGCGCCGGGGACCAGCGCGATTCTCGATGCAACTTCGCCGCTGCGCCGTTGGTGGACGCGCCAACCGCCACGACGGTGATCGCTTGGCCGTCGCACAGCCGATACCCGGTCCGCACTGCGCTGATCCGGACCGCGACCCGTCCCTGGCTCGCGGCTCTGCCGGCTGATTGCCACCCCGACGTCCGGCCACAGTCGCACGGCCGATCGGATACGCGGCCGGGCCGTCACGAAATCCGGCGGCGAATCGTCACAGCTGGCGGTTAGTCTTCCTCCGCGCGTCGTCGTCCTGGCACGTCGCGCCCCGCGCCCGGTTGGCGCGGCATCGCCGCCACCGCCCACCATCGGCCGGCTCAATCGACTTCAGGAGAGTTAGTGACACAGCAATCCCTCGCGACATCGGACAAACTCGACGGCGCGGTGCTCAAGGTGGCGGGCGTCGTCGTCCTTGGCGCGATCATGTCGATCCTCGACGTGACGGTGGTCAGCGTGGCGCTGCCCAAATTCCAGAGCGAGTTCGACGCGTCCTACGCCCGTGTCGCCTGGACCATGACCGCCTACACCCTCGCGCTCGCCACCGTGATCCCGCTCAGCGGGTGGGCGGCGGACCGGTTCGGCACCAAACGGCTCTACATGGTGGCGCTGACCCTGTTCACGATCGGGTCGGGGCTCTGCGCCATGGCCGACACGATCGGCGAACTGATCGGCTACCGGGTCCTGCAGGGCCTCGGTGGCGGCATGCTCATGCCGCTGGGCATGACCATCATGACCCGGGCGGCCGGTCCGCACCGGATCGGCCGGTTGATGGCCGTCCTCGGCATCCCGATGCTGCTGGGGCCGATCGGCGGCCCGATCCTCGGTGGTTGGCTGATCGACACCGCGAGCTGGCACTGGATCTTCCTGATCAACCTGCCGATCGGCCTGATCGCCCTGATCTACGCGCAGGTCGCGCTGCCGAAGGACGCGCCAGAGCCGTCCGAGTCGTTCGACTTCGTCGGCATGCTCATGCTCTCGCCGGGCCTGGCCCTCTTCCTCTACGGCGTCTCGTCCCTGCCGGAGGCGGGCACCTTCGCCGAGGCCAAGGTCTGGGCCCCGATGCTGGTCGGCGGCGCGCTGGTGGTGGCGTTCGTGCTCTACTCGTTCAAGCCCCGGCACCCGCTGCTCGACCTGCGGCTGTTCCGCAACCGCAGCCTGACCATCGCGTCGGTGACGATGTTCGTGTTCATCATCGCGTTCATGGGCGCCGGCCTGCTGTTCCCGAGCTACTTCCTGCAGGTGCGCGGTGAGTCGACGCTGGCCGCCGGCCTGCTGATGGCGCCGCAGGGCATCGGCGCGATGATCACCATGCCGATCGCCGGCACGCTGGCCGACCGGGTGCCGATCGGGCGTACCGTCCCGTTCGCGTTGGGGCTCATCGTCGTCGGGTTCTTCGGTTTCACCCAGGTCGACCCGCAGACGTCGTACTGGCTGCTCGGCGGGTCGCTGTTCGTGATGGGCCTGGGCATGGGCGGCACGATGATGCCGATCATGACGTCGGCGCTGCGGACGTTGTCGGCCAACGACGTGGCCCGCGGCTCGACGCTGGTCAACATCCTCCAGCAGATCGGCGGCTCGGTCGGCGCCGCCGTGATGTCGGTGATCCTCACCAACGAGCTGAACGGCTCCCGGCAGATCCCCGGCCTGGTGGACGAGAGCGGCAAGCCGGTCACCGAGGCCGGGCTGGCCATCGCCGCCCAGCAGCGGCCGGAGCTGCTTCAGCAGATGCCGGTCGACCCGTCGCTCATCGAGCGCGGGCTCGACTTCGCCGCCAAGTCGTTCGCGAGCACGTTCTGGGTGGCGTTCGCGCTGGTCGTGCTCACGCTCATCCCGGCGGCGTTCCTGCCGCGCCGACGTCAGCCGGCGCAGCTCGACGACCCGCAGGGCGAGCAGGTCAGGACGCCCGTCGTCATCCACTGACCAACCCCGCCGCGCCCGGCACCTGAGGTGCTGGGCGCGGCGGGTACGGCGTCAGCGCAACGGACCGTCGCCGGGCCCGTCCGGGTCCTCGACCACGTGGATCGCCGCCTCCTCCGCGCTGGCGGCACCCGCGTCGATGCCGGCGTCCCACGCCACCGACTCGGCCTCGTCGTCCTCGCGGACGCCCTCGTCGTAGGCGACGAGACGGCCGGCGCGCTCCTCCGCGTCATAACCCCGGCGGGTCAGCTCGTCCTCGTCGTCGCCACCCTCGGCGTACGGGTCGACATCCGGCACCTCCTGGGCGAGGTGTTGCGCCAGGGACTCGCCCGCCCGCTCCTCGGCCGGCGTGGTGCCGAACCGGTTTGCCGCCGTCCAGTGGTCCTCGGCGACGATGCCGGTGTCGAGGGGGTCGCCGACCCGGTCGTCGTCGAGGGTGTCGGAGGCGTCCAGGACGCCGTCGTCCTCGGCCACGTTCCACTCGTCGACGGAATCCACTCGTTCGGTCTGGCTCACGGCGGTCTCCTCATCGTTGCGGTGCAGCAAAGCGCTCAGCCTATGACCGTGCAACGCGCCCGCACCCCGAGGCCTGCCCGCTGTGACGAACGGACCTCGGGGCGGGCGGTGCCACGGTGGGTCAACGCTTCAGCAGCTCCGCCACGGCGTCGGTGAACTCCACCGGTTGCTCGATGTGCGCGAAGTGTCCGCTTCGCTCCAGCGTCACCAGCCGCGAGTCCGGAAGCCCCGCGTGCAGCTGCTCGGCCCAGCGAGGGCCACAGATGAAGTCGTACGCTCCGACGATCACCACGACGGGCACGGTGATCTCACCGAGGTTCTTCCGCACGTCGAAGGGCGTGGGGTCCTGGGCGCCGGCCGGCGTCGCCCAGATCCGGACGGCCGCCTGAAACGAGGCGAACTCGTCCTGTCGGCCCCAGAAGTCCGCGAAGTACACCGGCAGGGCGGCCCGCAGAGCGGTTCCCAGCGACTCGTCGTCCGTCGCGCCGCCGATCTGCGCGAAGGCAGCCGGGACCGCCGCCGCCTCCGGCCGGTCCGGGTGCCGCTGCGGGTAGGCGGCGAGGCCGGCCATGGCCTCGCCCCAGAACTCGGCGCCGGTGACGGGCGAGGTGTCGTACAGGGCGAGGCCGGCGATCCGGTCCGGGTGGGCGAGCGCGTACCGCTGGACGACGAAACCGCCGTGCGAGTGCCCGAGGAGGTACACCCGGGGTTCGCCGAGGTGCTCGACGACGGCGTGCAGGAACCGGACATACGTGTCGAGACGGTAATCGTCAGGGTTGTCGAGCTGACCGGACGCGCCCGTGCCCACCGGCTCGACGTAGACCATGGTGAAGTGCGTCTCAAGGCGGGGCGTCCGCAGGTACGCCCACTCGATGCCCGGGCCGCCGGAGTGCGCCACGCAGACCGGACCGGTGCCGGCGACGTGGTAGACCTGCCGAACGCCATCCACTGTGAACGTGTGGGCGCCGGGTGCGAGGGCGCTGACGTCGTGGCTGGTGAAACCCATGAACTATCTCCCGATCCGAGACCCGCGCGGCGTCCGCCGACACGGCAACTGGTGCATGACGCAGACCAGATGCGCGGGTCAAGCGGAAAGTTCGCTCGGTCGGAGAAGTTTCTTCAGACCAGCGCGGGGACGGGGTGGAAGAGGGTGAGCTGGCGCACCCGGCCCTCGCGCAGCACCTGCAACCACAGCGCCGCGGGTGGGCAGTGCTCCGGGTCGTCGGGTGGGCTGATCAGGTCGGTTTCCCAGATCAGCACGTCGCCGCTGGCCACCACGTTGCGCAGCCGCTGACGTACCCCGGCGGCCAGGTCGCAGTTCATGCCGTTGATGGCCAGGTCACGGCCACCGCGCGGGCCGCCTGGCACGATCATCTCGGCGTCCGGCCACCAGCTCTCGCGGACCACCCGCTCGAAGTCGCCGCCCATCGCCGTGGTGATCATGTCGCTGCCCTCCCGCCACCGCGAGTCGTTCGAGGCGGCGACGTCCGTGTGTGCCGCGTCCGCCGCCGTCCGCAGGCCGCCGGCGAGCGCCCGGCGGGCGTGGCTGAGGCGGCTGCGGACGGTGCCGACCGGCACGCCACACACGGCCGCGATCTGCTCGTACGAGGACGCGTCGCTGAAGTACCGCAGCAGGGTGACCAGCCGGTCAGGTTCGGACAGTTGCCCCAGGGAGTGCCACACCCAGTCGCGCATCGCGGCCCGGTCCAGTGCCTCCTCCGGGGTGGGTGTGTCGGCGGGGCGGGCGAACCACTCGGGTTCGGCGACCGGGACGGCTCTGGGCCCGCGCAACGCCATCCGGCTGTTGTTGCGGACGATGGCCCGCAACCAGGGGCCGACGGCGTTCGGGTCGCGGACCTCGCCGATGCGACGCAGGGCGACGACCATCGTGTCCTGCACCGCGTCCTCGGCGTCCGGTCCGTAACCGAGGACGCTCAGCGCGACGGCCCGCATCCCGGCCTCGTGCCGGGCCAGCAGCGCCCCCAGCGCAGCCGCGTCTCCCGCCTGCGCGAGCACGACCAGCTCCCCGTCGCTCTGCGTCACGCCCAGTTCCTCCCCGAAACACCTGTTCTGAACGCTTCTGCTCCATCAAGCGTACGGCGGGCCGGCGTGCCGATGCCCCGGGCCGTCGGCCGTCCTACGCTGCGGACGGGCTGGCGGCGCGGGTCGCCCGGGTGCCGATCTGCCGTAGGTGCGCGATCAACTCCGGAGGCTCGTGCACCTCCATGTCGCAACCGAGAGTCAGCAGGCGCCACGCCAGCCACTCCAGAGTGTCGGCGTTGCTGCGCAACCGGCAGGAGGTCGCGTCGATCGGCTCCAGATCGACGCCGGCGCCACCGAGCGGGCCCGCCATCCGCTCGATCGGCGCGTGCAGCGTCACCACCGCCCGGTAGACGGGCGTCAGCTCAAGCAGCTTCTCCGTCATGAACGAGGCGGCGTCGGACGCCGGCAGTTGCCGGGCGGCGACCCGGGTCCGGGTGGGGCGCAGGTCGGTGATCCGGTCGACCCGGAAGATCCGCCAGTCGTCGCGGTCGGTGTCGTAGCCCACCAGATACCAGCGCCGACCCGCCGACACCAGCTTGTACGGCTCGACGAGCCGTTCGGCGTCCATGCCGTAGCGACGGCGGTAGGCGAACCGCAGCTGCTCACGATTGTTGACGGCGGCGGCCAGCGCGCTCAGCCGCTCCGGGTCGACCGTCGGTCGGTCCCAGGTGAGCAGCGGTTCGGTGGCCGCCCCCAGCGCGCTGACGCGGTGCCGCAGCCGGGACGGCAGCACCTGTTCGAGCTTGGCCAGCGCCCGCATCGAGGCCTCCTCGATGCCGGCCACCGCGTGACCGGCGGCGGTGCGCAGACCGACAGCGATCGCCACCGCCTCGTCGTCGTCGAGCAGCAGCGGCGGCATCGCCTTGCCGGCGACCAGGCGGTATCCGCCGATCGCGCCCATCGTCGCCTGCACCGGGTAGCCGAGGTCGCGCAATCGCTCCACGTCGCGGCGGATGGTGCGCAGGCTGACGCCGAGCCGGGTGGCCAACTCGCTGCCGGGCCACTCGCGGGGCGTCTGCAACAGCGACAGCAGGCCCAGGAGTCGGGCGGGGGTGTCGGACATGGTCCCAGAATGCCAGCGATGTGTGCCAGAACCTGTCCTATATGGGCCGTAGCGTTCCCGGCATGACGCCATTTCGCATCGACATCCCGCAGGCGGACCTCGACGACCTGCGTGACCGGCTCTCCCGAACCCGGTGGCCCCGCTCGTTGCCCGGCGCCGGCTGGAGCCGCGGGGTGCCGGTGACGTACCTGCGCGAGCTGACCGAGTACTGGGCGAATGGTTACGACTGGAGGGCCCACGAGGCGCGCCTGAACGACTTCCCCCAGCTCGTCACCGAGATCGACGGCTTGGATGTGCATCTGCTGCACGTCCGCTCGCCGGAGCCGGACGCGCTGCCGTTGTTGCTGACACACGGCTGGCCCAACTCCGTTGTCGAGTTCACCGAGCTGATCGGCCCGCTGTCGGACCCACGCGCTCATGGCGGGGATCCCGCGCAGGCGTTTCACGTGGTGGTGCCGTCGGTGCCCGGATACGGTTTCTCGCAGGCGCCGCCGGCCGGGTTCACGATCGACCGGCTCGCCCGGATGTGGGTCGAGCTGATGGCCCGCCTCGGCTACCACCGTTACGGCACGCAGGGCGGCGACCTCGGGGCGTACATCGCGCCACGGGTGGCCGCTGTGGCGCCGGAGCAGGTGGTGGGCGTGCACATCGACGGGGGGTTCGGCTTCCCGACCGCCGCCGACGTGCCGGACATGAGCGCGACGGAACGCGCCGAGTGGGAGCAGATGCAGCAGTGGATGAGCGGTGGCGTCGACCATCACGCGCTGCTGCGGGCAGCGCCGCAAACCTTCTCGTACGCCTGGAACGACTCGCCGGTCGGGCTGCTGGCCTGGATGATGCAGAAGTTCAAGGAGTTCACCATGACGGTGCCGACACCGGAGCAGGCCATCGACCGGGACCACCTGCTCACCAATGTGAGCCTCTACTGGTTCACCGGCACGTCGGGAACGTCGTCGTGGCCCATGTACGAGCGACTCACCGTCGCCGACGATGGCGGTTTCGCCTGGCCGACGGGCCAGCGGCGGGTGCCGTCCGGTGTGTACGGCGGCGGCTCCGCGCTGATGCGCCGCCTCGCGGAGCGAGACAACACGATCGTCCACTGGCCGCAGGGCAACCCGGGCAGCCACTTCGTGGCGATGGACGAGCCGGTCGCGCACGCGGCGGACATCCGCGCGTTCTTCGAGGGCCTGCGATGATCGAGCTGAGCTGGGCGCAGGTGTCCGCCCGACGGCTTGCGCGGCACCGGCTCCGCACGCCGGCGGCGGACGCGGCACCGGACGCCGCCCGCGTCGCCGACGTGGTGTCGACGATCTGCGGCGCGCATGCCCAGGTCGCGTCGGCCGCCGAGCTGTCCATCGGGCTGCGGGTGCCGGGCACGACCCGCTCCCTGGTACGCCGGGCACTGTGGACCGACCGCACCCTGGTCAAGACCCGTGGGCCACGCGGGACCGTGCACCTGCTCGCCGCAGCGGACCTGCCGATGTGGGTCGGCGCCCTGTCCGCGTTGCCGGCCCCGTCGTGGGAGCGGAGTGTGGTCCTGCTGACGCCCCGGCAGACCGAGCAGGTCCTCGCGGCCATCGCCGACGCCGTCGCCGAGGCCGACCTGACCACCGCCGAGCTGACCGAGGAGATCGTCGCCCGTACCGGCCCGTGGGCGGGCGACCTGGTGATGGAGGCGTTCCAGGACATGTGGCCCAGGTGGATCGCCGCGATGACCGCCGCAACCCGGGCCGGAGTGGTCTGCTTCGGCCCGAATCGCGGTCGGGTCAGCACGTACACCAGCCCGACCCGGTGGCTGCCCGACTTCGCGCCGATGCCCGGTCCCGCCGCCCTGGCCGCCCTCGCCCGCAGCTACCTGTACGCGTACGGGCCGGCCACCCCGGCACAGTTCGCCCGGTGGCTGGCGGTGGCGCCGGGGTGGGCGACGTTGCTGTTCGACTCGCTGGACCTGACCGAGGTGACGGTGGAGGGCACCCGGGCCTGGGTGGCCGCCGACGACACCGAATTTCCCGACGACCGGCCGTCCGGGTTGCGGCTGCTGCCGTACTTCGACGCGTACGCGGTCGGCTGCCACCCTCGCGAACGGCTCTTCCCCGGTGCCGCCGCCGAGCGGGCGCTCGCCGGTGGCCAGGCTGGCAACTATCCGGTGCTGCTGGTCGACGGGGTGGTCACCGGCGTGTGGCATCAACGCCGTTCCGGCCGCTCGATCCGGGTCACCGTCGAGCCGCTGCGGACGCTCGGGGCCGCCCAGCAGCGGGCTTTGGAGGAGGAGGTCGAGCGGATCGGCGAGATCCTGGAGGGCAGGGCGTCGCTGACCATCGGCACCGTCAGTGTCGGTCCGCACGCCTGAGGCCACGCCGGCCCACCGCCTGGGCGACGATGGGAGCGTGCATCCCGAACCGGTCGACCACGCGCCCCGGCAGGCGTTCCCCTGGGCGCTCCTGCGCCAGCGCTGGGAGGACCTCACCTTCCTGCACTGGGCCGTCGCTCCGGAGGTGGTCGCGCCGTTGCTGCCTGCCGGCACTCGTCCGGACACGCTGCAGGGGGTCAGCTACGTGGGCCTGATCGGTTTCCGGATGGTCGGGCTGGGCTTCGGCCGTGGCCCGGGGGTGCCGTACTTCGGCACCTTCTGGGAGACCAACGTCCGGCTCTACTCCGTCGACGACGCCGGCCGGCGAGCGGTCGTGTTCCGGTCGCTCGACGCGTCCCGTCTGCTGCCGGTGCTGGTGGCGCGGGCGACGCTGCGCCTGCCGTACCTCTGGTCGTCGATGCGGTTGGATCGCGACGGCGACCGTCGCACCTACCGCTGCCGGCGGCGCTGGCCGGGGCCGGCGGGCGCGACGAGCCGGATGGTGGTGCGGGTGGGGGAGCGGATCGTCGAGCCGACCCCGCTCGAACACTTCGTCACCGCCCGCTGGGGGCTGCACACCCGGGCGTACGGGCGCACGCTGCACCTGCCGAACTGGCATCCGAGCTGGCCGCTGCACCGGGCCGAGGTGCTGCACCTGGATGACGAGTTGGTCGCCGCCGCCGGGCTGCCGGCACCGCTCGGGCCACCGGTGAGCGTGCTCTACTCGCCAGGTGTCGGGGTCAGGTTCGGCCCGCCGGCGGCGGCCCGGCCACACGGTGCCGGGCCGCCGGAGCCTCAGTAGCGGCCACCCTCGGGTGCGGGCAGCGCGTCCAGGTCGGCCAGGTCCTCGGCGCTGAGCCGCACATCAGCGGCCGCGCAGTTGTCCACCAGGTACTTCGGGGTCTTGGTGCCGGGGATCGGGATGACCTGGTCACCTTGGGCGACCACCCACGCGAGGGCGACCTGCGCGGGGCTGAAGCCGGCCCGGTCGGCGATCTCCCGGACCCGGGCGACGATGGCGAGGTTGGCGCGCAGCGCGTCCTGCTGGAAGCGCGGCAGGCCACGCCGGAAGTCGTCGGCGGGCAGGTCGTCGAACGAGGTGAACCGGCCGGCGAGGAAACCGCGACCGAGCGGGGAGAACGGCAGGAAGGCGATGCCCTGCTCGGCGCAGTACGGCAACACCTCGGCCAACGGGTCGCGCGTCCACAGTGACAACTCGGACTGCACCGACGCCACCGGGTGCACGGCCTGGGCCCGCGCGATCTGCGCGACCGTCACCTCGGACAACCCGAGCTGCCGGGCCTTGCCCGCCGCCACGACCTCGGCCATCGCGCCCCAGGACTCCTCGATGGGCACCTCCGGGTCGACCCGGTGCAGCTGGTAGAGGTCGACGTGGTCGGTGCCGAGCCGGCGCAGGCTCTCGTCGATCGCCGCGCGGATGTGCTCCGGGCGGCCGTTGTTGCCGATCTTCGGTGAGTTGCCGGGGCCACCGGTGGGGGAGGTGGCCACCAGGCCGACCTTCGTGGCCAGTACGGTCCGCTCCCGGTGCCCGCCGGCCAGCGCCCGCCCGACCAGCTCCTCGTTGGTGTACGGCCCGTACACGTCCGACGTGTCGATCAGCGTCGCGCCCAGGTCCAGTGCCTGTCGGATGACGGAGATCGACGTGTCGTCGTCGCGAGGGCCGGTGATGTCGTAGCCGTGACTCATGCCCATGCAGCCGAGGCCGATGACGCCGACCTCGGGTCCGGTGCTGCCCAGCGTGGTGGTTCGCATGCGCCCCACGCTACGACCGGACCGGCCGACCCGCACCCGCCGTGGCGGGCACAGCTGCTCCCCGGGTACGTGACGACTCTCACCGGAAGTGGACTCGGGAGTCCGGTACGGTGGGCGCTAAGCGGACCTGCGAGTCCGGATCTGCCTGACGGAAACCACGAGGAGCCCCATGAGTCCGGTACGGATCAGCGATGCCCTGCGCGCGGTGGTCTTCGAGCCGACGCGCGACCTGACCGACGCGCTCGACGAGTTCTACGCCCCCGACTACACCCACCGCAGCGACGGCGAGACCCTCGACCGGGCCGGATTCGTCGAGATGGTGACCCGGGCACGCGGTCAGATCGTCAGCGGCACCGTGCAGGTCCTCGACGAGCTGCGCGACGGTCTCGACTACGCCGAACGACACGTCTACGAGATCACCCTGGTTGACGGGTCGACCGCCCGGCGGGAGATCACCATCTTCGGGACGTACGCCGAGGACGGCCGCTTCCGCCACCTCAGCGAGACGGGTTTCGACCTGCCCGCCTGAACCATCTCGACGACCAACTCAGGAGAGAGAGCCATGCCCCGCCTTGCCGACCCCGACCCGAACGCGATTCCGGCCGACGTCCGCGACGTCCTGTCCGCCCTGCCGCCCGACCCGATGGTCAAGATGCTGACCCACTCGGTCGGCACGGTGAACCTCTTCATCCAGCTCGCGAGGGCGCAGTTCACCTCGTTGGAGCTGCCCGCCCGCTCGCGGGAACTGGTCATCCTCACCGTGGCCGAGTACACCGGGTGCGAGTTCGTGGCGGCCCAGCACGCTCCGATGTCCGCGGCTGCCGGCGTCGACGAGGGCACCCGCGAGATCATCAGCAGCCGGGACATCGACAACCCGCACCTCTCCGCGTACGACCGCACGCTCATCCGGTTCGCCGCCGAGGTGGTGCGGTCACCGCGCGTTCCCGACGACCTCTTCGACCAGGTGCGGCACATCCTCAGCGAGCGCGAGATCGTCGAGGTGCTCCAGGTGGTCGGCTACTACTGGTCGTTCGGCCGGGTGGCCACGGTGCTCAACGTCGAACTCACCACCGTGTACGGCGACGAGCCGCTGCTGACCGACGAGACCGAGCGGGCAGACTGAGGCCATGGCCCCACCGACGCCGAGCGACCCCGATGCTCCCCATCGCCGTCTGGACGCCCGTCGCAACCAGGAGCGGGTCATCGCCGCCGCCCGGGAGCTCTTCAGCGAGCAGGGTCTGCAGGTGACGGTGCCGCAGGTGGCGGAGCGGGCCGGGGTGGGCCGCGCGACGGTGTACCGCAGCTACCCCAGCAAGGAAGACCTGATCGTCGCGGTCGTCCAGCAGCAGTTCCAGGAGCTGGAGCAGCGCACCCGCGCGGCGCTCGACGGCGTCGACGCGTACCGGGAGTGGTGTTCCTACGTGCCCGACCTGTTCGGACGCCTCGCCCGCGACCGGGTCCTCGCCGACGCGTTCTTCGAGGGCAGGCTGGTGCCCGCCGCGCGCATCCTGGGCCTGATCGGGCAACTGGTGGCGGCGGCCCGAGCGTCCGGCAGGATCCGCCCGGACGCCGGGGAGCTGGACATTCGGGTGATCCTCTGCGGGGCGGTCCGGCAGCTCATCGTGTTCGACGAGCGCGACCCGGCGGTGTGGCGCCGGTACGCCGACCTCGTGCTCAACGCGCTGCGCTCCTGACGGCCACGGCCGACACTGGGAGAAAGTTCGGCGGACGTGTCGAGGACCGTCGGCCGGCTTCGACCATTGGTTGAGGGCCGGAGACCGCCGGCCTCGCCGACGAGCCGACACGGCACGGACCGAGGAGTGGATCGATGACGAAGGTGACGACCGGGGCGACGATGTCGTTGGACGGCTACATCGCGGACGCGTCCCACGGCGGCTTCGAGTACCTCTTCCAGTGGTACGAGAACGGTGACGTCGAGACGCCGACGGCCGACCCCGAGCTGACCTTTCGGACGTCCGCCACGAGCGCCCGGCATCTGCGGGCTCTCACCGAGCGGACCGGCGCACTCGTCGTCGGCCGGCGGCTCTTCGACATCACCAGCGGGTGGGGTGGCCGGCATCCGTTGGACGTGCCCGTCGTGGTGGTCACGCACAGCGTGCCGGAGGGCTGGGCACCCGAGAACGACTCCTTCGTCTTCGTCACCGACGGCATCGAGAGCGCCATCGCCCGGGCGAAGGCGATCGCCGGCGACAAGGAGGTCGGTGTCAACGGCGGCACCATCGCCGCCCAGGTCGTCGAGGCCGGCCTGCTCGACGAGGTGCACGTCGACCTCGTCCCCGTCCTGCTCGGCGCCGGCATCCCGCTCTTCGCCGATCTGAAGATCGCGCCGCTTCAGCTGGACGGTCCGTTCAGCGTCGTCGAGGGCGACGGCGTCACGCACCTGGCCTACCGGGTACGCCCAGCGGCCTGAGCGCCTTGCCCCCATAGGCATTGATCGATATTGTGCGCGCAGGCGCCGCCCCGCCTCAGACCACCACCGTCGATCCGAAGCGGGTTCCGCATGCGCACACTGAGACTTGTCACGACCCTGGCCGTCGCCGGTCTGCTCGCCGGTGGGGTGGCAGTGATCGCCGCCACACCGGCCAGCGCGGCCACCGCCGTGTTCTCCGTGACGAACAACTGGGGCAACGGCTACCAGGGGCAGGTGACCGTCACCAACGACACCTCCGCACCGATCACCAGCTGGCGGGTCGAGTTCGACCTGCCGTCCTCCTCGACCGTCAGCCAGTCGTGGAACGCGCAACAGACGACCTCGGGCAGCCACTACACCTTCGCCAACGTGTCCTGGAACGGCACCCTCGCCGCCGGTGCCTCCACCTCGTTCGGCTTCCTCGTCAACGGGACCGGCACCCCGGTCAACTGCACAGTGAACGGCGCTTCCTGTGCCGGCGGTCCGCCCCCGACCACGCCGCCGCCCACCACGCCGCCCCCGACCACGCCGCCGCCGACCACCCCGCCGCCGACCACCGGCACGCCGGTCGAGCGGCACGGGCAACTGCGGGTCTGCGGCACCACGATGTGCGACAAGTCCGGCGCGCGGGTGCAGCTGCGGGGCATCAGCAGCATGTGGCTCAACTGGGAGACCGCCCCGTACGCCGAGAACCTCTCCGCGGTGACCTGGATGCGCGACAACTGGAACCTCCAGGTGATCCGCGCGGCCATGGGCGTGGAACCGGCCGGGGCGTACCTCAGTGACCCGGCCAAGGCGCGCGCGCAGGTGGAGACCATCATCAACAACGCGGTCACCACCGGGGTCTACGTGATCGTCGACTGGCACGCGCACGAGGCGCAGAACAACCAGTCCCAGGCGGTGGCGTTCTTCGGTGACCTGGCCCGCCGGTACGGCCACCTGCCCAACGTCATCTGGGAGCCCTACAACGAGCCGCTCCAGGTCAGCTGGACCAACGTCATCAAGCCGTACCACCAGGCGGTGGTGTCCGCGATCCGCGCCGCCGACCCGGACAACATCGTCGTGCTCGGCACCCCGACCTGGTCACAGGACGTGGACGTCGCGGCGGCCAGCCCGGTCACCGGCACCAACCTGATGTACACCCTGCACTTCTACTCCTGCACGCACGGGGCGTCGCTGCGCGCCAAGGGCGACGCCGCGATCCGCGCGGGTCTGGCGCTGTTCGTCACGGAGTGGGGCGCCAGCAACGCCGATGGCGGCCTCGACGGCCGGGCCTGCCTGCCGGAGGCACAGTCCTGGATCGACTGGATGAAGGCGAACGGCATCTCCTGGACGGCCTGGAAGCTCGACGTCGGCACCGACACCACCAACCTGCTCAGCCCGGGAGCGCCGGTGACCGGCGGGTGGAACAACTACCTGCACGGCCACGCGCCGTTCGTGGTGGCGAACATGAGGTGATCCCGGCCGCTCCTTGACCGTGATTGATCGAATCGAGACTGCTGATGTCGGGGTGTCCAGGCCGGCGGGACACCCCGACATCGCCGACCGCCACCACGACCACCGTCGAGGGGGTCACTGTGTGAAAGCCCGGCGGTACGCGGTCGGGGTGGTGGCGAAGGCCCGTTGGAAGTGCGCACGGAGGTTGGTCGCCGTGCCCAGGCCGGTGCGCCGTGCGACCTCGTCGATGGTGATCCCGCCGTTCTCGAGCAGGGTGCAGGCGGCGCGCAGCCGTTGCTGGATCAGCCACGCTCGTGGGCTCATCCGGAACCGACTCTGAAAGGTGCGGTGCAGCGTACGGCTGGACATCACACCCTGTCGGGCAAGGTCCGCGACGGTGATCGGGCGGTGCAGGTTGCTGCTCGCCCAAGCGGTGACCGTGGCCAACTCGTCGTCCTCACCCGCAACGCCGACCGGGATGAACTGCGCCTGACCGCCGGCGCGGTGCAGCGGTGTGACCATGTGGCGGGCCCGTTGGATGGCGGCAGCCTGCCCGTGGTCGCGGCCGACGAGGTAGAGGCACATGTCCAGACCGGCGGCCAGTCCGGCGCTGGTGATCACCTCGCCTTCGTCGACGTACAGCGCATTCGCGTCCACGAACACCAGTGGGTGCTCGTCGGCGAGCGCGTCGGCGTGCGCCCAGTGGGTCGTCGCGCGGCGACCGTCGAGCAGACCGGCCTGGGCCAGCGCGAAGGCGCCGGTGCAGATCGACGCGATGCGGGCGCCACGACGGTGGGCCAGCCGCAGCGCATCGAGAGCACGCGGCGGTGCCGGGCCGCGGCGGAATCCGGGCACGATCACCGTGTCGGCATCGTCGAGCGCGTCAAGCGCCGCGGCGACGCTCAGCTCCAGACCGTCCGTGGTGGTGGTGACCGAACCACCGTCCAGTGCGCACACCGTCATCGCGTACCGGCCGTGACCCTCGTGGCCGAACACCTGCGTCGCGATGGTCAGATCGAAGGCGACGACAGTGGGTAGGGCGAGGACGGCGACCCGATGCGTGGCGGGTTTCTTACGCATGGTGGCAAGGATGCCACTCGCCGCCGCCCGGTCGGCAGGAGATCCTGGGCCGTATGCGGATCGAGATCGTGGTGTTCGACGGCTTCGACGAACTGGACGTCTTCGGGCCATTCGAAGTGTTGTCGATGGCCGGCTTCGACGTGGCGCTGGTCGCCGTCGAACGATCGGGGCTGGTCACCAGCATGCGTGGTGTCCAACTCCAGGTTCCTGAGGTGCTGAGTCAGGCCGACGGCGTGGTCGTCCCGGGTGGCGGATGGCTGAACCGGGCCCCCGAGGGTTCCTGGGCGCAGGCGCGGCGTGGTGTGCTGCCGGCGAAGCTGGCCGAGCTGGCGCCAGCGGCGCGATGGATGGCGTCGGTGTGCACCGGTGCGCTGTTACTCGCTGCCGCCGGCCTGCTGACCGGCCGGCGGGCGACCACCAACCGCAACGCGTACGACGAATTGCGCGCCCACGACGTCACAGTCCTCGACGAGCGGGTGGTCGACGACGGTGACCGGGTCACCGCCGGCGCGCTCTCGGCCGGCCTCGATCTGGGTCTGTGGCTCACGGAACGCGAACTCGGCGCCGCCACCGCCAACCGGGTCGCCGCGTCCATCGAGTACCGGGCTGCGAGTCGCTGAGCAGCCCGGACAGAACGGGCGCGTCACCTTAACGCGCCGGAAACACCCCCGGTACCAACCCTGGGAACGCTCGTCGGACAGCCAGACCACCGACACGCGAACCGGGGTGACCATGGCCGACAACACCACGAACGCGCCGACGTACGACGGGCCGGTGGGCCGGTCCGGCAACGGCCGGATGCTGCCCGCTCCCCGTACGAATCCGGTCCTGTCGCTGGACGACGGCGACCCGGCGGACCTGGCCACGATCGGGGTGGAGGAGGAGTTCCACGTCGTCGACCTGCACACCCGGGAGTTGGTGCCCCGCGCCGGGGAGTTGCTCGACCGGTTGCCGGCGGCCTCGTTCACCGCCGAGCTGCACCGCAGCGTGGTGGAGACCAACACCGCGGTCTGCCGCACCCTGGACGAGATTCGCGCCGAGCTGACCCGGCTGCGTCAGGCGGCCGTCCAGGTCGCCGACCGTGCCGGTCTGGGCATCGTGGCGGCCGGTACGGTGCCGCTGCGCGCCGACGGCGACCCGAGTGTCACCCCCACCTCCCGCTACCGGCGGATGCTCGACGAGTACCAGCTGCTCGCCCGGGAGCAGTTGATCTGCGGCGCGCAGGTGCACGTCGGCGTCTCCGACCGGGACCTGGCGGTGGCGGTCACCCGCCGGGTCCAGCCGTGGCTGCCGGTGCTGCTCGCCCTCTCCACCAGCTCGCCGTACTGGATGGGCCAGGACAGCGGCTACGCCAGCGTCCGGTCCCTGGTCTGGCAACGCTGGCCCACCGCCGGTGACCCGGGCGAGGTGACCAACGCCGCGGACCACGAGGCGCTGGTCGCCGAGCTGATCTCCTCCGAGACCATCACCGACCCCGCCATGATCTATTTCGACGTCCGGCCGTCGGCGCACGTGCCCACGGTGGAGCTGCGGATCACCGACGCCAACGCCGACGTGGAGACCATCGTCCTGCTCACCGGTCTGTTCCGGGCGCTCGTCCGACGGGAGGTCGCCGCCCTGCGCGCCGGGGTGGAGCGCACTGCCGTACGACCACCGGTGCTGCGCGCCGCCGTGTGGCGGGCCGCCCGCTCCGGGTTGGAAGGTGACCTGCTCGACCTGCCCCGGTCGGCCCGACCGGTGCCGGCCGCCCAGGCGGTCCGCCGCATGGTGACCGACCTGCGCCCACAGTTGGAGGCGACCGGGGACTGGGAGCAGGTCAGCGAGCTGACCCGGTACGCGCTGGAACGTGGCACCTCCGCCGCCCGGCAGCGGCGGGCGTACGAGCGACGGGGCCGGTTGGCCGACGTGGTCGACCTGCTGCTCGACGAGACCCGGGGCCGGGTCCGCGGGCCGCTGCCGGGTGCGCCGACACCGCCGGCGCTGCCCACGTACGCCGACGCCGGCGACGAGGTCTTCGGACCGGCCGAACCGCAACCGGCGTACGCCCCGATGCTCGCGGCCCTGCGCCAACTCGGCGCCGGGGTCCTGCGTCAACGCGAACACGACCGGGACGAGGAGCAGCGGGCCCGGGGCGTGACGTTCAGCGTGGCCGGCGAGGCGAGCACCCGGCTCTTCCCGGTCGACCTGGTGCCCCGGGTGGTGCCCGCCGCCGACTGGCGGACCCTGCGTACCGGCCTGGTGCAGCGCGCCCGCGCCCTCGACGCGTTCCTGTGCGACGTCTACGCCGACCGGGCCGTGGTGGCCGACGGCGTGGTGCCGGCGTGGGTGGTGGAGTCCTCACCGGGGCTGCGCCCGACCGGGGCGCTGATGGGCCGGCGGGGCACCCGCGCCCAGGTGTCCGGCACCGACCTCGTCCGGGACCCGGACGGCGGCTGGTACGTGCTGGAGGACAACCTGCGGGTGCCCTCCGGGATCGGCTACGCGGTGCAGAACCGGCGGCTGACCCGGGCGGTGCTGCCGGAGCTGCCGGTGCCGGAGGATCTGCTGCCCGCCGACGAGACGCCGGCGATGCTGTACCGGGCGCTGGTCGCCGCCGCGCCCGCCGCGGCCGACGACCCCGCCGTGGTGGTGCTCAGCAGCGGCCCCGGTGATCCGGCGTGGTTCGAGCATCGGCTGCTCGCCGACGAGATGGGTGTGCCGCTGACCGAGACCAGCGACCTGCTGGTGGAGGAGGGTCGGGTCCGCCTGGTCCGCGAGGGCTGCCGCCGCGAGGTCGACGTGATCTACCTGCGGATGGACGAGGAGGCGCTGCTGCACGCGCCCGGCGCGGACGGGGTGCCGCTGGGCTGGCCGCTGCTCGCCGCCGTGCACGCCGGGCGGCTCACGCTGGCCAACGCGCTGGGCAACGGTGTCGGTGACGACAAGGCGCTGTACGCGTACGTGCCCCGGCTGATCGAGTACTACCTGGGCGAGAAGCCGTTGCTCGGGGACGTGCCGACGTACCTGTGTGGGCTGCCCGAGCAGCGGGCCGAGGTGCTGGGTCGGCTCGACGAGCTCGTGCTCAAGCCGGTCGATGGGTACGGCGGCGACCGTGTGGTGATCGGCCCCCGCGCCGAGGCGGAGGAGTTGGACGCGGTCCGGGAGCAGATCCTCGCGGCCCCGCACCGGTGGATCGCCCAGGAGATGATCGCGCTGACCACCCACCCGGTCTTCGACGGCGCGGCGCTGGCTCCCCGCCACGTCGACCTGCGGGCGTTCGTGTTCCTCGGCGACACCGCCGAGGTCGCGCCGGTGGCGCTGACCCGGGTGGCGCCGGCCGGCAGCATGATCGTGAACTCGTCGCGCGGCGGTGGGTCGAAGGACACCTGGCTGCTCGGTGGAGCCGACGAACCGTCGGCGTAACCGACGCTTGACCCACCCGTCATCGGGACGCAACCCGGCCCGCCAAGCCTGGACCGGTCAGCGGCCCCCAGCGGATCCAGCCGATGAAAGGTGTGTGCCATGTGCGGTATCGGAGGCGAGTTCCGCCTCGACGGGGCGCCACCGGACCTGGCCGCCGTCGAGCGGATGCTCCCCGCCCTGGCCTCCCGGGGCCCGGACGGCGAGGGTCGGTGGCAGCAGGGGCCGGTGGCCCTGGTGCACCGTCGGCTGCGCATCATCGATCTGTCCGATGCGGGCGCCCAGCCGATGGTCGACCTCGAGCTGGGTCTGGCCGTGGTCTTCAACGGCTGCATCTACAACTACCGGGAGCTGCGCGACGAGCTGACCGCCGCCGGTTACTCCTTCCGCTCCACCTCGGACACCGAGGTGATCCTCAAGGCGTACCACCGGTGGGGGACGGCCTGCGTCGAGCGGTTCTACGGGATGTTCGCGTTCGCCCTGGTCGAGCTGGCCACGCACACCCTGGTGCTGGCCCGGGACCGGCTCGGCATCAAACCGCTCTACCTGGCCGACGGGCCGGGCCGGGTGCGTTTCGCCTCGACCCTGCCGGCGTTGCTCGCCGCCGGTGACGTGGACACCGACCTCGACCCGGTGGCGCTGCACCACTACATGAGCTTCCACTCCGTGGTGCCGCCGCCGCGCACCATCCTCGCCGGGGTCCGCAAGTTGCCGCCGGCCACCGTGCGGGTGATCACCGCGGATGGCCGGAGCACCGACACCACCTACTGGCGGCCGGAGTTCAACCGGGCCGCCGTCCCGGCCATGTCCGCCGACGAGTGGCAGGAACGGCTCATGGCGGCGATGCGCACCGCCGTACGACGGCGGATGGTCGCCGACGTGCCGGTCGGCGTGCTGCTCTCCGGCGGTCTCGACTCCAGCCTGATCGTCGCCCTGCTGGCCGAGCAGGGGCAGACGGGCCTGGCCACCTTCAGCATCGGCTTCGAGGCGGCGGCGGGGGAGAGCGGCGACGAGTTCCACTACTCCGACCTGGTCGCCCGCCACTTCGACACCGATCACCAGCAGATCCGCATCGGCGCGAAGCGGTTCGTTCCCGCCGTGCACCAGGCCATCGCGGCGATGAGCGAGCCGATGGTCAGCCACGACTGCGTCGCGTTCCACCTGCTCTCCGAGGAGGTCTCGCAGCGGATCACGGTGGTGCAGTCCGGGCAGGGCGCCGACGAGATCCTGGCCGGATACGACTGGTACCCGCCGATGGCCAACGTGGCCCGCGCGGACGCCGTCGAGGCGTACGCCCGGGTGTTCTTCGATCGTCGCCACGACGCGCTCGGCGGGCACCTGGCGCCCGAGTGGATGCTCGACCACGACGCGAGCCTGGAGTTCGTCGCCGCGCACTTCGGCGCGCCCGGCGCGGACACCGCGCTGGACGCGGCGCTGCGCCTGGACAGCCTGGTGATGCTGGTCGACGACCCGGTCAAGCGGGTCGACAACATGACGATGGCCTGGGGGCTGGAGGCCCGCGTGCCGTTCCTCGACCACGAGGTCGTCGAGCTGGCCGCCGCCTGCCCACCGGCCATGAAGCTGGCGCAGGGCGGCAAGGGGGTGCTGAAGGCGGCGAGCCGGGGCATCGTCCCGGACGAGGTGATCGACCGGCCGAAGGGCTACTTCCCGGTGCCCGCCATCCGGCACCTCTCCGGCCCGCTGCTCGACGACGTGCGGGACGCGCTGACCGCCCGACCGGCGCGCGAGCGGGGCCTGTTCCGCAAGGACTACCTGGAGGAGTTGCTGGACGCGCCGAACGCCCGGCGGACCACGCTGGGCTCCAACGCGCTCTGGCAGCTCGGGCTGCTGGAGCTCTGGTTGCAGCGGATCGGGGTTTAGATGAGCGTACGGATTGAGCCGCCGCGCACCACCCGGCGGCCCCGACCCGCGAGCCACCGGCCGGTGTCACCGCCGGCGCCGATCAGCGAGGACTTCGCCCCCGCGCCGTCCCCCGACGGCCGCCGGGTGGCGTTCCTCTCCGACCGGGCCGGCACGCCCGGCGTCTGGGTCTGCCAGGTCGACGCGGGTGCGCCCGTCGCGCTGCCCGTCGGTGACGAGCCGGTCCTCGCGCTGAGCTGGTCCCCGGACGGCCAGTGGCTGGCCTGTGTCGTCGCCCCCGGCGGCGCGCCCCGCACCGAGCTGTGGGTGCTGCGCCCGGACGGCACGCGACGCCACCAGGTCGCCGGGTTCGGTCGCCGCAGCGCCGCGCTGGCCGGCTGGCTGCCTCACGGCGCGGTACTGGCGGTGACCGAGACCGACGAGCACGGGCAGGCAGTGCTGGTCGACGCGGCCACCGGGCACCGGCGGGTGCTAGCCCAGGGCGACCTGCTCACCCTCCTGGACGTGACCCCGGACGCCGGTACCGCGCTGCTGCGCCGCGGCCCCCGTAACGCCCGCTGGCTGGAGGTGCTCGACGTGGCCACCGGCGTTCGGCGGCGGCTGTTCCCGGACACCGGGCGGGGCAGCACCGACCAGGGCTGGTTCGGCCCGGACGGCACGGGCGTGCTGGCCCGCACCGACGCGTACTCCGAACTCGCCGCGCTGGTACGGGTCGACCTGACCCGACCGGAGCAGCCGCCGACCCGGCTCGCCGGACGACCGGACGCCGAGCTGGAACACGTCACGCCCAGCGCGGACGGGCAGCGCGGCGCGTTGCTGTGGAACACCTACGGCGGGCGCAGCGAGCTGAGCCTGCTCGACTTCGCCAGCGGTGTGCAGCGGGCCGTCACCGCGCCGGGCGAGGTGCTCGGCGACGCCGTCTTCGCCGCCGACGGTGACCTGCTCTGTCTCACCGCCCAGGGGCCGGTGCAACCACGGGAGGTCTGGCTGGTCGACCCGTCGACCGGGGCGCCGCGCCCGCTGCGGCCGGACACCGGTGCCCCGCGTACGGACGATGCCGGTGTCGCGCCGCAACTGGTCGACCTGCGGGCCCGTGACGGGTTGCCGCTCTCCGGCTGGCTCTACCGCCCGGCCGGGCCGGGTCCCTGGCCGACCGCGATCAGCCTGCACGGTGGCCCGGAGGCGCAGGAGCGTCCCGGCTACAACCCGCTGTTCCAGGCCCTGGTGGCGCAGGGCATCGCGGTCTTCGCGCCCAACGTGCGTGGGTCGTCCGGGTTCGGCCGTTCGTTCGTCGCCGCCGACAACCTCGCCGGCCGCTACGGTGCGATCGCCGACGTGGCGGCCTGCGCCGACTTCCTCGTCGACGCCGGCGTCGCCCGACCGGGCCAGCTCGGCGTTCTGGGCCGCTCCTACGGCGGTTACCTGGCCCTCGCGGTGCTGGTGAACTTCCCCGGTCTGTTCGCCGCCGGGGTCGCCGAGTGCGGCATCTCCGACTTCCGGACCTTCTTCGCCGGCACCGAGCCGTGGATCGCCGCCGCCGCCGTCAGCAAGTACGGCGACCCGCACCGGGACGCCGACCTGCTGCGTGACCTCTCCCCGCTGACGCACATCGACCGGCTGGACGTGCCGGTGCTGCTGATCCACGGCGCCAACGACACCAACGTGCCGGCGGGCGAGTCGGCGCAGGTCGCCCAGGCCCTCGCCGACCGCGGTGTGCCGCACGGGCACCTGGTGCTCGCCGGGGAGGGGCACGACTTCCTGGCGCGGACCAACGCCGAGGCGGCCCGTACGGCCACCACCGGCTGGCTGACCCGGCACCTCGCCGCGAGGACGACCGTCGCCCGCTGAGGCGTTATCCTGCGCCGGTGGAGGTCGCGGCGCAGGACGAGCGGTTGGCCGCGGACCTGGGTCGCTGGCTGGCCGAGGTGACCTTCGTCGACCTGGACACCGACGAGGTCACCGCGCGGGTGATCGACTCGGTGGTGCGGTGGGCCGAGGCCCAGGGCTGGCGGGTCTACCGGCGCGCGCCCAGCGTGCTGCCGTTGCCACCACCGCTGGAGCAGCGGCACTCGGTGCTCGACGTGGCGTGTGCCCGTCCGGACGGTCCGCCCGTCGTGGTGGAGGTCGACCACACCGACCGGGCCCGTACGGTGCAGAAGTTGCGCGCGGAGGCGGACGCCGGCCGGATCCCGATCTGGGTGCGGTGGGGCGTCGGGCGTTTCACCGCGCCGCCACCGCCGGTGCGGATGGTGACCGTCGAGGTGACCCGGCGGGCCGGTCCGGCCGGGCGCGGACGGCTGCACAGCCGCGGCGGTGACCGCCCCGCCCCGGCCCATTCGACCGGCGGCGGCACGGTGACCCCGCAGGCGCTGCCGATCCCGTTGACCGACCCGGCGCAGGGCCCGGCCGACGACGCGGGTAAGAGCATCGAAAGCGAATCGTAAGCGGGCTCCGGCAGAGTTCTGGGTGTCACCGGAGAGCACGACAAACACCCAGGAGATCCCGATGCGCAAGCTCGTCAACTCGACCTACATCACCCTCGACGGCGTCATCGACAACCCGATGTGGACCATGCCGTACTTCGACGAGGAGGCCGCCAGCCTGGCCGGGGCGCAGACCGAGGCGGCCGACGCGATGCTGATGGGCCGGGCCACCTACGACGGCTTTTCCTCCGTCTGGCCGAACATGGATGAGAGCGACCCGACCACGGGCGCCGCGTACTTCAACAACGTCAAGAAGTACGTCGCCTCGACCACCCTGACCAACCCCACCTGGAACAACACGGAGGTGCTCCAGGGCGATCTGGTCGAGGCGGTCACCGCGCTCAAGGCCCAGCCGGGCAAGAACATCATCCAGTACGGCTTCGGCTCGGTCACCGCCCAGCTGATCCGGGCGGGCCTGGTGGACGAGGTCCGGTTCTGGATCCACCCGGTGCTGGAGGGCGGCCCCAGCCTCACCGCGCCGCTGACCGACGTCAAGGCGTCGTTCGACCTGGTCGACACCCGGGTGCACAAGAGCGGCGTGATCGTCGCCTCGTACGCGCCGAAGGTGACCTCCTGAGCACCGGTCAGAGCTGGGCCCGGGCCTCGCCCGGGCTCAGCTTCGCGCCCTCGGCGAGCAGCGCGTCGAAGCGTTCCGGCCCGAGTTCGGCGCGCAGTCGCGCTGTCGTCCGGTCGGTGTCGTCGCGTTCGGCCGGCGCGGCGGGGGACTGCGTGGCGAGCCGGGCGGCGGCCGCAGCGCCCAGCAGCCGGGCGGCGACCTCGGGGGAGCGCACCGCCGCCGCCATCCCCTCCAGTGGGTTGATCGCGTCCCGCATCGTCGCCATCGCCTCGGCGACCTCGAACGCCTCGATGTGCAGGGCCAACGCGGCGTCCGGGTCGCCGCCCTGCTCGACCGCGTAGCCCAGCTCCACCAGCACCATCGGCAGGTAGAGCGCGGATTGGCTCTCTCCCCGACCCAGGTCGGCG
This sequence comes from Micromonospora saelicesensis, assembly GCF_900091575.1. Lineage (GTDB taxonomy): Bacteria > Actinomycetota > Actinomycetes > Mycobacteriales > Micromonosporaceae > Micromonospora > Micromonospora saelicesensis. Next base: position 570,316 of record NZ_FMCR01000002.1, on the reverse strand, counting down.
AGGTGGCTGAGGTGGGTGACGGCCAGATCGAGCTTGCCGTCGCGGCGGGCGGCCAGCCCGAGGCTCATCTCCGCGAAGATCAGCGCGCCGGGCGAGCCCTGCTCCACCGCCAGGTCATAGGCGCGTTCGGCCAGTTCCCGACCCTGGGCGTAGTCGCGGGTCTGCACGGCGAGCCAGGCCAGCCAGGACAGCTCGGCGCAGACCTGCGGCCACAGCGCCAACTCCTCGGCCCAGCGCAGCCCCTCCCGGTGCAGCGCGGCGGCGCGCTCGTGCTCGCCGCGCATGTCGGCCAGCCCACCCACCCACTCGGTCGCCCGGAGCCGACCCCACCGGTCGCCGAGGTCGGCGAAGAGCGCGGCGCTGCGGGTCGCGGTGCGCTCCAGGGTGGCCTGGTCACCGTTGGCGTGGGCGATGTGGGCCAGGGAGGTGAGCACCGCGGCCTCGGTCCACGGGTCGGTGGCGGCGGTGGGCAGCAGCTCCGACACCAGGGCCAGGTCGCCGTGTTCGATCACCGCGTTCGCCGCGAACCACGCGGCGTGGCTGTCCGGGTCGGCGGCCACGGCGGCGCGCACGTCGTCCGGTGCGATCACCTCACCCTGCGACAGGGCGAAGCCGACCCGCCAGGGTGCCGCGCGGGCCTCCTGCTCCGGGTCGCCGGGCACGGCCAGCGCCCGCCGTGCCTCGGTGAGCCGGCCGCGCAGGAACCAGTACCAGCTCAGCGCGACCGCCAGGCGCAGCCCGCCACCGTGCGCCAGCGCCGACCGCAGGTTCGCCAGTTCGGTGTCGAGCAGCGCCAGCCACCGCTGCTGGTCGGCCCCGCGCAGCCCGGGGTCGGCCCGTTCGGCCAGCTCGGTGTAGTAGGTGGCGTGCCGCGCGCGTACCTCGTCGGCGTCGGTGAGGCGTTCCAGGCAGAACGCGGCCACCGATTCGAGCAGACGGTAGCGGGGGGCCGCGCCGGAGTCGTCGAGCACCACCAGCGACCGGTCCACCAGCCGGGCGAGGGCGTCCAGGTCGGTTCGGCAGACCTGTTCGGCGGCCTCCGGGGTGCAGCCGTCGGGGAACACCGCCAGTTGGGCGAGCACCACCCGGTCGGGTTCGTCCAGGAGGTCCCAGCTCCAGCCGATCACCGCGGTGAGCGTCCGCTGCCGGGGTGGCACGTCCCGCTGCGCGGTGGTGAGCAGCCGGAACCGGTCGTCGAGCCGGTCCACCATCCCGCGTACGCCCAGCGCGCGGACCCGGGTCGCGGCCAGCTCCAACGCCAGCGGCAGACCGTCGAGGCGGCGGCAGAGCTGGGCCACCGCCGTCGCGGTCTGCCGGTCGAGGCGGAAGCCGCGCTGCTGGGCGGCGGCGCGGGCGACGAACAACCGGGCCGCCGCCGAGCGCCGGACCTCGTCCAGGTCACCGTCGTCGGGCACCGGCAGTGGGGGTACCTCCCAGAGCAGCTCACCGGTCAGCCCGAGTGGCTCTCTGCTGGTGGCCAGCACGCTCACCCCGGACACGTCGCGCAGCAGCCGGGCGACCAGCTCGGCGACCGGTTCGATGACGTGTTCGCAGTTGTCCAGCACGAGCAGCAGCTGCCGGTGCCGTAGGGCCGTGACCACCCGGTCGGCGGGGGACTGGGTCGTTCCGGCGGCCTCGTGGGCGCCCAGAGCGCCGAGCACCTGTTCGGCGACGCGGGCGTCACCGGCCGGGAGTGGGGCCAGCTCGACCAGTCGGACACCGTCCGGGTAGGACGACGCGCGGGCCGTCTCGGTGGCCAGCCGGGTCTTGCCGACGCCGCCCGGCCCGACCAGCGTGACCAGCCGTTGCCGGGGCAGCAGCGCCCGCAGCTCGGCCAGCGCGTCGTCCCGCCCGATCAACTCGTCGAGCGGTGCCGGCAGGTTGTTCCGGATGATCGCCGCCTTCGGCGGGGCGTTCAGGCCGGCGTCCTGTTCGAGGATCCTGCGGTGCAGGGCGACCAGCTCCGGGCCGGGGTCGAGGCCCAGCTCCTCGGCGAGCCGGGCCCGCAGCTCGGCGTAGCTCTCCAACGCCTCGGACTGGCGGCCGGCCGCGTACAACGCGCGCAGCTGCACCGCCCGCAGACCCTCGCGCAGCGGATGTCTGGCGACCAGCTCGGCCAGGTCCGCGGCCACCAGGTCGTGCTCACCCCGGGCCAGCCGGGCCTGCGCCAACCGCTCCTGGACGACGAGGCGCTGCTCGGCGAGACGGGCCGCCTCGGCCCGCACGAACTCGGCGTCGGCCACGTCGGCGTACGCCTCGCCGCGCCACAACGCGAGGGCCTCGGTCAGCCGTTCGACGTCGGCGCAGCGGGCCAGCTCGTCGAAGCGGTCGACGTCGACCGCGTCGACCCGCAGCAGGTAGCCGGGTGGCCGGGACTCGACCAGCTCGCGGGCGCCGGGCTCGGCATCGTTGAGCGCCTTGCGCAGCTGCGACACCCGCACCTGGAGCGCGCCGGCTGGATTGGCGGGGGCGTCGTCACCCCACAGGTCGTCGATGAGGCGGTCCGCCGAGACCACCTGGTTGCGGTTGGCCAACAGGTCGGCCAGCAACGCCCGTACCTTGGTGCCGGGCACCACCACCGGCTCGCCGGCGTCGGTGGTCACGGCGAGCGGCCCGAGCACCCCGAACTGCACGGCGGTCAGCCTAGTGCGGCAACCGCCTTCGTGGTCATGGTGGGAATTCGAGGTTCAGACGGCGAGCGTGCCGTCCTGACGCATTCACGCCGATGGCCGATGGCCGACAGTTTCGGTGTGACACACGCCACTACGCTACCGCAATGGCAACAGGGCAGAGCAGCACGCTCTCGACCGCCGATGAGGCGGCCAGGCCGTTGCGCGGCGTGCTGGAGGACGCCTGGCTGACGCTCGACGCCCGGCCCGCCGGCGACGGCCGGTGGCTGGAGGTGTACCGCGGCGCCCCGGCCGACCCGGTCTTCGTGTGCATCGACGTGATGGGCAACGTACTGCACGTTGAGTTCCGGGACGCCACCACGCTGACCGTCAGCTACCTGCCCGGCTGGTGCTACGAGGCGGCCACCGCGGCGCACGCCGACCGGCGCCCGGACCCGCCGGAGATCCTGGTTGCCGACCTGGACTCGGCCCAGCCGTTGGTGTTCGAACTGACCGTCGAGAACCCGATCGACGGCGCGTACCGCAGCGTCACCGTTGCCGGCGAGGCAGTCGCGTACCGGCCGCTGCCCTTCGGGTACGCGTTCACGCCCGCACGGGGGTACCTGATCGAGGAGGCGCGGGCCGGATCCACGCCGCTGGTGCACTGGAGCGCGCTGCGGCTGCGGCTGGCGGCGGCGCCCGGCGTCGCCTACTCCGCCCGGCCGCTGCTCAGCACCGCCGCACTGACGACGCTGCGCGCGGCGTACGTGATCGGCGACGGGCCGACCACCTGCGACCAGGCCCTGTCGTTCGAGTTCGAACGCCACCGCCACCCCGGCACGGTGCCGCCGCTCGGCGAACCGCTGCGTACCGTCCCGGCCGCCGAGGCGGACCTGGTCGCCGGTGCCGTGGCGATGCGCGCCGCGGCCAGCGCCGGACCCGACGCGGGCGGTGGCGAACCCGACGTCGAGGGCTTTGCGGGCTTCGAGGGCTTTGCGGGCTTCGACCTTGGCGGCGGCCCGCTGGCGACCGCCGCGCACCAGGTCCGCGCCGACGGGATCGATCTGCTGCTGGTGAAGCCCGACCAGCGCAGCGCGCCGCGCGCGCAACCGTGGTCGTGGCAGCCGGCCTGGTTTGTCACCGCCGCGACGGTCCTCGACGACGCCCTGTTCGCCCTGGCCAAGGACATGTACGACTCGTACGTGCAGTGGCTGGGCGGGCTGCCGGACACCACGCCGCTGCCGATCCGGATCCGGGTCGATCCGGCCAGCGCCGAAGACCGCTTCGCGTACCGCCTCGACCACCTCGACGCCGACGGCAAGCCGACCGACCGGCCTGTCCCCGCCGAGCAGGGCCGGGCGGCATTCCGGCTCTCCGTCGTGCACACCCCCGGGGTAGAGGTCTTCCTGGACCTGGCCGTCGGCAACGCCGCGGCCGAGGGGCCGGACGCGATCAGCGGCATCGTCGAGTACCGGGCGCGGGAGGTGAAGTACTTCGACGACGTACCGCTGGAGATCACCGAGGAGACGCTGGTGCCGGAGGCGGTGCTGCCCGACCGTCCGGCAACGCTCGCCGAGATCGTCCACGTGATCCACACACTCGGCCAGTTCGTGCCGATCCCCATCGTGCAGAACATGTACGACCTGGAGGACCTCGGCAGCGTCGCCGCCTACGTGCTCACCGGCCGGAACCTGTACGGCGAGCCGATGACCGGCCTGGAGGCGGCCCTCACGCTGGGCGGGGTGCTGCTGCCCGAGATCGCCGAACGGGCCGGCGGGACGCTGCTGACTGCGGCGCGGCGCGTGCTCACCCTGGGCGACACCCCGCTGTACCGCCTGCGGGCCGCCGCCGCGGCCGTCCAGCCGGTGGACGCGCGCGTCGCCGAGGCGTTCGTCCACACGCTCTCCGAGGCGGCCCGATGACCCGGCCGATGTCGATGCTCGAGGAGCTGGGCCTGCTCATCCCGGAGCAGCGCCTCACCCGGCAGTTCCCGTCCGGCATGCCGGACGGCGCACCGCCACCGCTGCCCGCCTTCGTTCGCGACCCGACCGAGCTGATCGATCGGTCCGGCATCGCGCTGCGCTCCGGGTACCTGCAGAACGGGTTCGTCGCCGCCCGGGAGGCGGACCCCGACCTGACCCTGCTGGAGTACCTGGCCGGCGGTGGATTCGACTCGATCTTCCGCGGGGTCGTCGACGACCTGCTCGGCCACGCCTCGGCCACAATGCTGCGCACCATCGACGCCGCCCGGTACGTTCGGGCGCTGCAGGACGTGTACCGCGAGTTCCGGGCCGTCCCCACCCCGTTCGACGGGGGCGTCGCCTACGCTTCCTACCGCTACCAGACCGGCTTGCACGTCGAGCTGCCGGAGAACCTCAACGTCCTGCCGATGAACGCGCCGATCGTGGTGGGAAGCGACCTGCGCTACCCGGCCTACGGCGGCGTGGTCACCGCGCGCGGCCACCGCGCGATCGGCACGGTGATGGCCGGCCGAGCGTGGGGCCGGGACATCTCCCTCACCGCCCGTGGCAAGGAGCTCTTCAACGAGCTGGGGCTGGAGAGCAGGGACGTGCTGCACGGCTGGGACTACGACCCCGACCTGCTGATGTCCGAGGTGCAGATTGCGCACATGATCTCGACCGGCGAAGGGCCGGCGTACCGGTTCCAGATCCTCAGCGGGCCGCCTCGGCCGCGCGCGCGGTCGCAGGCCCGCTGGGAGCTGGCCGCCCGGCTCGGCGACGACGCGATCCTCGACGCGGACGAAGCGGGCCTTCAGCGGCTCTGGAAGTCCCACGGCCCGGACGCGGCCCGGCGCACCGGCGACCCGACCAATCTGAGCACCCGCTACGGCCGGGACCCCTACTACCGGTTCTCCCGCGACGAGCTGTTCGAGATGGCGCTCGGCCTGCCGCACGCGATCGACGTCCGGGACGTGGTGTACGAGTGGGAGCACGCCAGGCCGCAACGGTTCATCCGGGAGATGCAGCGCTGGGTCCGGAGGCTGGGCGATCAGCTGCCCGAGGCCGAGGACTTCTGGAGCAGCCGGCTGTCCATGCTCACCGGCGCGTCCGAGCCGGGCAACCTGCAGCTGCTCTCGCCGTACGAGCATGCCCGCACCGATCTGGTCGCCGGACGGATGTTCGGCGGCGCGACCCGCGTCGACCGGTACGCCAACCGGGCGGTGGCCACCATCGCCGGGGCCGAGGAGTACGACCTGGCGGCGCGGGCCGCGGACTACGCCTCGAAGAGCGGTAAACCGCTCAGCGCGTTCTCGCTCACCGACCTGGCCCGGGCGGAGGAGCCGATCGTCGCCTTCGACCAGCACACCCTCGCCGAGCTGACCGCCGCCTTGCAGGAGCACGAGTGGCAGGCCGCCGTGCGGGCCACCACGGGCGCCCAGGCCGACTGGAACGACCTCGTCAGGCGGCTGAACGCCCAGCTCGTCGCGTACGGCATGCCGAAGGCTCTGCTACTGCCCACGATCTGATCGCAAGTCGCCGGCGGGACCACCCCGCCGGGTGGAGAGGACGATCCGATGACCACACCGGCACAAGCCACAGTGCGTTTCGTCCAGCTACGCCGCGTCGGCGGGCCGGACGAGGACGCCTGCACCACCGGCCCGAAGACCACCGGTCCGCTCGTCGACTTCCGCGACGACTGGAGCGGGCCGGTCCGGGACGCGATCACCTCCGGTGACCGCGACGCCGCCCAGCAGCTCTTCAAGGCACTGCTGGCGCAGCACGACGAGCTGCTGGACGAGACCGGCCGGCTCGCCCTGCTGCTGCTGCGCCGCGCCGGAGTCGACGCCCGGCTCACCGTCGGGCAGCTGCGGGAGGCCCTCACCGGCTGGGCGGCCCAGCGGGACATCGGCGGGGAGCAGGTGCGCAGCGCGGTCGCCCGGCTGACCGCCTGGGCGGTCGACGCGCTCGTGCTCGGCCGGTTCCTACGGCTTCGCAAGCAGCCCTTGGCCGACACGCTGGTCCGGGTACTGCGTGGCGTGACGCTGCTGCGGCTGGCCCGCTCGGCGGCACAGGAGGCGTGCCTGGTGCGCGCCCTGCTCGGCGGGCGGGACCTGGTGCTGCCCGATCCTCCGGCGTCGCCGCGGCGGCCGGCCGACCCGAACGCCGAGCGCGCCGACCGGTTTGCCGAACTCAGCGGTACCGCGCAGCGGCTGCTGGCCCGCGCCCGGGTGACCGGCCGGCCCAACCCGACGCTGCGGGACCTGCAGGCCGACGGCTTCCCCGACCTGGGCGCGGCAGTCGAGGCCACCGCGCAGGCCGCCGACGAGCTGGGCGCGCCAGCCGCCACCACGCTGCGCGGGCTGCAGCGGGTCTTCGACGCCGAGCGCGACGACGCCCGCCGCCGCGCTTCGGCCCGGACCGCCACCGGCATCCCGGACGTCGACTCGAGCCCAGGCAATCCGATTCCCGGCAACGGCAACACCGTCCCCTACCTGCCGCCGCGGGTGCCAGTGTTCGACGCGTACGCCCGCGTCGCCGGCCGCGGCGACCTCATGCTGATCCGCACGACGCACCTGCGCTACGAGGCGGCCGACATCTCGCACGTCGAGAACGTGCTGGCCAGCGAGGTCCGGGGGCGGGTGCACACGGTGGACGCCAGCACCAAGGAGACCGTCACCACCGCCAGCCAGACGATCGCCGAGTCCACCGAGGAGCTGGAGTCCACCGAGCAGAACAGCCTGGATCGGGCGCTGCAGACGGCGGCGACCCAGCAGACCTCGACCTCGCTCGGGGTCAGCGTCTCCGGCGGGTTCGGGCCGATCCAGGCCGGTATCGAGGTCAACGCCGACCGCTCCAACACCACCGAGACCAGCATGAGTTCGGCCGTCTCGTACGCCAAGACGCTCGCCGAGAGCGCCTCGGAGCTGCTGCGCACCGAGACCTCGCAGCGCCGCACCACCACCAGCAGAACCCGGGTCACCGAGACCAACGAGCACCGGTTCGACAACGCCGACGGCGCGACCAACATCGCCGGGATCTACCGGTGGTTGAACAAGGTCGACCAGGCACAGGTGTACAACTACGGCGAGCGGCTGATCCTGGAGTTCATCGTGCCGGAGCCGGCCGGCACCCTGGTTTGGCTCGCCGAGCAGGCGGAGCAGACCAGCAGCCTGGGCGCCGTACCGGAGCCGCCGGCCTGGTTCCTGGAGGTGGGTGATCTCCACGACGACAACTACGCCGACAAGGCCGCCCGCTGGGACATCTTCGGCGTCGAGCCGCCGCCGGACTTCGAGATCTTCGCGACCGCCACGTTCCTCGACCCGGCCGCCCGGCCGTTCGAGTACAGCAAGAATTCCACCGACAAGTCGCAGCCGGAGTGGGGGTACACCTCGTACACCGGTGAGGTCGCCGTGCCGGCCGGGTACGCGGCCACCGAGGCGTACGTGACGGTCACCTGGTCGCTGGAGGAGGGCGAGTACAGCGCCGAGGAGGGCAGCCCGCCGCAGGCCGTGCAGATCGCCATCGGCGAGGACCGGATCGTCGACAACGACACCGACGACGGCGAGCACGTCGTCCCGCTCGACCACGTGATCCCCGGGCCGGTACCGATCGGGATCAGCGCCGACCAGCGCGGCGGCCTCACCGTCGTGGTGCGGGTGCGCTGCGAGCGCACCACCGCCTCGTACACCGCGTGGCAGCTGCGCGCCTGGGAGGCGATCCGGGCCGGGTACCTCGCCCAGCGCACCGCCTACGACAACGACCAGGCTCGCCGGCAGGCCCGGACCGCCTACCGGGCCGACCAGCCGGCTTCGGCCCTGCGGCTGGTCGAGCAGTTGGAGTTGAAGCGCGCCTGCCAGTCCCTGCTGACCGGCCAGGAGTTCGACCGGTACGGCTCGCTCGACTTCCCGGCCGACGAGGCGCCGCGGATCGACCGGCTGGAGCTCATCGCCGAGGCCGACCACATCCAGTTCTGCGAAGACCTGTTCGAGTGGGACAAGATCAGCTACCTGTGCTACTCGTACCAGTGGGCCGGTCGGGACCGCTGGGCGACACTGCGTACCCGGACCAGCTCCGACCCGCTGCACCAGGTGTTCCTGCAGGCCGGCGCGGCCCGGGTGATGGTGCCGGTGCGCGCTGGGTACGAGCACGTCATCGGCCGGTACCTCGCCACGTCGGAAGTTCCGGCGCTGACCCCGCGGCCGTGGCGCGGCGGACACAACCCCTACCCGCCGATCGACGATCTGATCAGCGACGCCCTCGACCGGCCCGGCGAGGAGGTCACCGTCGGCGAGCCGTGGGAGGTGGTCACCCCGACCGACCTCATCCAGCTGCAGGCGGGTACCGAACTCAACCCGGCTGCCTAAGTACGGCAGCCGCCGTCCAGCCTCGACTAGGGGATCGAGAGCGGACCGTAGGCGCGCCGGCGCACCGTGTCGGCATGGACATCGCGTCGGGCTCGGCGTGAAGTTTCGCCACCCCTGGTCGTGGCGTGTGGGCGCATTAACGGGTAGAAACATCTCAACCCCTTCCGGCCCGGCCCAACCTCCGGCGGCAAGGGTCAGAGAGCGCTCTCACCGCCCCCAGCTGCGCCGGAAGTACGCCCGGCCAGCGGAGAGGACGAACCACATGACAACCCCGTCCCGAGACGTGCGCCGGAGATCCGGCCGTACCCTCCTGCTCGCTCTGGTGTTGACCACCGCCACCACGATGACCAGCACGGCGGCCAGCGCCGGCCGCCCGACGCCCGGCGCACCCGACTTCGGCCCGAACGTGACGATCTTCGACCCGTCCATGCCGGTCGCCGAGATCCAGCAGACGCTCGACGCGGCGCACGCCCGGCAGGTCGACAACGAGATGGGCACCGAGCGGCACGCCTACCTGTTCAAGCCCGGCACGTACGGCACGGCCGCGCAGCCGTTGCAGGCCAAGGTCGGCTACTACACCGAGGTGTCCGGCCTGGGCGCCTCGCCCACCGACGTCACCGTCAACGGCAAGCTGGAGGTCTACAACCGCTGCCTGGCCGACGGCGGCACCGGCAACTGCCTCGCGCTGGTCAACTTCTGGCGCACCCTGTCCAACCTCTCGCTCACCATCAACGCGGCCGGTCAGGACGACTGCCGGTCGTCGGCGAACTTCTGGGCGGTCTCCCAGGCGGTCTCGATGCGCCGACTGAACATCGGCGGCGGCGGTCTGTCGCTGATGGACTACTGCACCGCCGGCCCGCAGTACGCCAGCGGCGGGTTCATCGCCGACTCACGGCTGCCGGCCACCACGAACGGTTCGCAGCAGCAGTGGCTGACCCGCAACAGCGAGGTCGGCGGCTGGTCCAATGCGGTGTGGAACCAGGTGTTCGCGGGGGTCGAGGGCGCACCGGACGACGCCACGTTCCCCGACCCGCCGTACACCACACTGGAGACCACCCCGCTCAGCCGGGAGAAGCCCTACCTCTTCGTCGACGGCAAGGGTCGCTACCAGGTGCGGGTGCCCGCCGCACAGCGCGACAGCCGGGGCGTCTCCTGGGCGGACGGCATCACACCGGGGCGCACCATCGGGATCGGCGACTTCTTCATCGCCAAGCCGTCGGACTCGGTGCGCGTCATCAACAGCCAGTTGGCGCGCGGCAAGCACCTGCTGCTCACGCCCGGCACGTACGACATCGCGCGCAGCATCGAGGTCCGGCGTCCGAACACCGTGGTGCTGGGGATCGGGCACGCCACGCTGACCGCCGTGAACGGCGCGATCCCGCTGGACGTGGCCGGTGTTCCCGGGGTGATCGTCGCCGGTGTCACGATCGACGCCGGCCTCGTCGAGTCGCCGGTCCTGCTGCGGGTCGGACGTGAGCACGGCCGCAACGCGAGCAGCCCGCACAACCCGACCACGCTCTCCGACGTGTACTTCCGGGTCGGCGGCCCGCACATCGGCCGGACGAACACCGCGCTGGAGGTCAACAGCGACAACGTGCTCATCGACCACACCTGGGTGTGGCGCGGTGATCACGGTGTCGAGGGCTTCACCGAGGGTGTCAACGGTGACACCGATCGCTGGCGTACCAACACCGGTCGCTACGGGGCCGTCATCAACGGCGACCACGTGACCGCGACCGGCCTCTTCGTCGAGCACTTCCAGCGCTACAACACGGTCTGGAACGGCGAACACGGCACCACGATCCTCTACCAGAACGAGCTGCCGTACGACCCGCCGACGCAGGCCGACTGGATGAACGGCGCGGTCGAGGGTTGGGCCGGGTACAAGGTCGGTGACCGGGTGCGTCACCACACCCTGTACGGGGGCGGGGTGTACGTGTTCAACCAGAACAACCCGTCGATCCACACCGAGAACGGTTTCGAGGTCCCGAACCGGCCCGGGGTGCGGCTGCACCACATCATGACCGTCAACCTCAGCGCCGGCACGATCGACCACGTGGTCAACGGCGTCGGGGACGCGGCCGACATGACCAAGGTCGGCGCTCCGGTGTACCTGACCCAGTACCCGACCCAGTAGCGGGGATCGGGCGTACCGACGGGGCCGGAGCCGGCGATGGCTCCGGCCCCATCGCGATCAGCGGGGTGGTGTCGTCGAGGTGGCCGGCGCGCGGTGCGACCGAACCGGTCGGGCGTTGGCGAGCACGAGTAGGAACGCTCCGGCACACAGCAGGCCGATGGCGGCCGCCAGGCCGACCGACGCGGGTAGCAGGGTGACCACGGTCAGCACCGCGCCCAGCCCGGCGCCGGCGAGCAGCACACCGGGCGCGACGATCGGCGCTCTCATCGCGGCAACCCCACCAGAAGGGAACGCAGCTGGGCACCTCGTGCCGACCAGCTGTTGCGGGTGGCGACCTCCCGGCGGCGGGCAGCGTCGCTGGTGTGCTCAGCCACGGCCCGACCGTTCCATCGGCCGTGGCGCTGCGGCGGGCAGCAACTCGTCCTCGCCGAGGCGGCCGAGCACCGCGCGGGCGCGTTCGTCGTCGAGCCGCAGCAGGCGGGCGCCGGCGTGCCGGTCCAGCCAACCGCGCAGCGCGCCGGCCGCGATCCGCCGGTTGATCCAGTTGACAAGCGGCACCGAGTCGCCCAGCGGCAGCGCGGTCGGTGCGATTGCGTGCCAGGCCGCCGAGCCGATCGGGCTCACCTCGCACCGCCAGCGCGGCCGGCGTCCCGGCGGGTCGACGAAGAGCAACCGTTGCCCGGGCGCCAGTTGCCCCAGCACCGCCGGATGCCCGTCGACAGACCAGCGGGTTCGGCTGAACAGGACCACCCAGTCGCGGGTGTCACCGTCGGGCAGCGGGCCGACGTCGCCGCGCAGCGCGGCGAACAGGTCGCCCAGGCCCAGCGGTACGGATCGACCGAAGAGTCGCTTGACCAGGTGGTCGGCGAGCAGCACGGCCCGGAACACCGGCAACCGGTACCGAGGTTGGGTCATCCGCAGATACCCGATCAGGCTGCCCAGCAGGTGTCGGAAGCGGATGGTCGGGCCGAGCAGCCGACAGGACGCGCCACGACTGTGCGTCACCACCGCGTCCGGAAGCATCCACAGCTCGTGCCCGGCCTGGTCGAGCTGCCGCGCGAGGATTGCGTCGTTCCAGTAGACGGGGAACGTCTCGTCGAAGATGGTCTGCTGCCCGAGCACCGCACGGCGCAGCAGCACGCAGCTGCCCGAGGCGAGTTGCCGGGGACGGCTGAAGTCCTCGCCCCGCATCTGGAACCGGTGCAGCGCCTGGCGGAACCCGGGCAGTCGGCGCAGCGCGGTCACCAGCGCGATGGTGGCGGCGAAGCTGGGCTGTTGAACGTAGTGCTGCTGGAAGGTGCCGTCCGGGTTGAGGTACAGCGGGCTGACCCCTGCGACGTCCGGCCGCTCCCGCAGATGGTCGACCATTCGGGACAGCGCGCCCGGGTGCAACCGGATGTCGCTGCTGAGCAGCAGGATCAGCTGCCCGTTCGCCCGTCGGTACGCCTGGTTCACGGCGGCGGCGAAACCGTTGTTGTGCTTGTTGCGGATCAGTCGGACCCGGGGTTGGTCGGCGAGCAGGTCGGCTGAGCCGTCGGACGAGCCGTTGTCGACGGCCACCACCTCGTAGTCCAGATCGGGATCGGCGGTCGACGCCAGCGACTCCAGGCACTGTCGGGTCTGCTCGCGGGTGTTCCAGCTGACCAGCAGTACCGACAGCAGGGGAGCGCTCGTCACGCCACCGCCCGGTTGTCGCGGTGGCGGGCCCAGAGTCTCTCTCAACACGCCGTCCTCCCTCTCCGTCCGGTGCTTTCAGGGCATGCCGGCGGACACCCCCCGGAGGAGAAAGTACTAGCGGTAAAAGGTGAATAGTGATGAATGGGTAAAACGACCTTTTCCACACTAGATCTCGCATATCTACACGAGGTATTCAGAGCGATCGTCCGTTTAGTGGCCTTTGTTGGGTTACGGTCGGGTTCGGCCGTCCGCTTGTCGCAGCGGGCCGACCGTTCCGTCGTTCCGAGGAGTCCGACATGGACCTGCCCGTTACCGCCGTCGGTGTCGACCAGCCGACGGACCTGATTCCCGGGCGCGTGCTGGTGACCGGGGGTGCCGGCTTCATCGGCAGCCACGTGGTCGCGCGGCTGATGCTGATGGGCAGCCAGGTCCGGGTGCTCGACAACTTCTCCACCGGGCGGATCGAGAACCTGACCGACGCCGCGTATGGCGGACTGACCGAGGCGGACGTCGTCTCGGGTGACATCCGTACGCCCGACGGTGTCGAGATCATCCACCAGTGGCAGCCGGACGTGGTGGTGCACCTCGCCGCACAGTCGAGCGTTCCCGCGGCCCACCGTTCACCCCCGTACGACGCCGACGTGAACGTCTTCGGCACCGTCAACGTGCTGGACGCCTGTGCGCGCAGCGGCGTACGGCTGGTGATCAACGCGGCCAGCAGCGCCATCTTCGGCAGTGTCGCCCCCCACGACCTGCCAGTCCAGGAGGACCACCCGATCGCCCCGGTGAGCCCGTACGGCGTCAGCAAGGCCGCCGGCCTGCACTACCTCGACTGGTACGGGCGTCAGCACGGCCTGTCGTACACCTCGATGGTGTTCGGAAATGTCTACGGGCCCCGGCAGGAGGGCAGCGACTGCGGCGTGGTGTCCCTCATGGTCGATGCGCTGCTCGGCGGTCGGCAGGCGGTGATCTACGACGACGGCACGCAGACCCGGGATTTCATCCACGTCAGCGACGTCGCCGAGGCGATCGCCGTCGCCTGTCACCACAACGGTGTGGGAATGGTCAACATCGCCTCGGGTCGGCAGACGAGCGTCAACGAGGTGTACGACACGGTCCGGGAGGCGTCCGGCGTCGACAGCGCGGCCCGCTACGAGCCGCTGCCCTGGCCGGGCGAGGTGCGCAACATGGCGCTGGACACCAGGAAGGCGCGAGAGTTGCTCGGGTGGCACCCGAAGATCGGCTTCACCGAGGGCGTACGGACAACGGTGCGCGATGCCCGCCGCCGCCAGGCCCCCAGCCAGATCCTGTCCCCGCTGTGGGCGCGTGAGCGGGCCGTCAGCCACTGATGACCCAGCGCATAATTCCCGTCATCTGATCGGGATTTTCATCGATCAGTCTAACTCTTGCGGGTCGGCATCCACTGCTGCCACGATGGCCGTCAATGCCTTCCGTCCCGAAGGAGTGGTCCTCATGGCGGTCTCCCGCCGCAGGTTCGTCACATCGGTGCTGGCCGGGTCCGCCCTCGCCACCGCCTCCACCACCGAGCTGCTCACCACCCTGTCCAGCCCCGCGCACGCCGCCAGTCCCCCCGGGGACGTGGTCGGCAAGGTGACGGTCGGCTACCAGGGCTGGTTCAGCGCCCCCGGCGACGGGGCGCCGATCGGCGGATGGTGGCACTGGGGCCGCGACCGGTTCCAGCCGCCCTCACCCGCCAACACCACAATCGTGTCCTGGCCGGACATGCGCGAGTACACGCGCACCTATCCCACCGCGTACCCCAACCTGGGCAACGGCCAGCCGGCCACCCTCTTCTCCTCGTACGACCAGCAGACGGTCGACACCCACTTCCGCTGGATGCAGGAGAACGGGTGCGACACCGCCGCGCTGCAACGGTTCAACCCGATGGGCGACGAGGGCCCGACCCGCGACGCGATGACGCAGAAGGTCCGCTCCGCGGCCGAACGGTACAACCGCAAGTTCTACATCATGTACGACGTCACCGACTGGCTGACCTTCCAATCGGAGATCAAGACCGACTGGACGACGAAGATGGCCGCGCACACCGCGTCCTCCGCGTACGCCCGGCAGAACGGCAAACCGGTCGTCTGCATCTGGGGATTCGGCTTCAGCGAGCCCAGCCGGCCCTTCGCCCCCGGGCCCTGCCTGGAGGTCATCAACTGGTTCAAGGCCCAGGGCTGCTACGTCATCGGTGGTGTGCCCACCTGGTGGCGGCAGGGCATCGAGGACTCCCGCCCCGGCTTCCTCGACGTCTACCACGCGTTCCACGCGATCTCGCCGTGGATGGTCTACCGGGCCAGGACCGTGGAGGAACTCGACTCGTACTACAACAACGTCAACGTCGGCGACATGGCCGACTGCGCGGCGCGCGGCATCGACTACCTGCCCTGCGTGATGCCCGGCGACCTCGCCGGGGGGCACCGCAAGCACGGCGACTTCTACTGGCGGCACATCTACAACATGGTCCGACTCGGCTCCCAGGGCCTCTACGTGTCCATGTTCGACGAGTACAACGAGGGCAACCAGATCGCCAAGACGTCCGAGACCCAGGCCACCACCCCGGCCGGCGCGAACATCCGGGCCCTGGACGAGGACGGCGTGGCCTGTTCCTCCGACTACTACCTGCGGATCACGGCCGACGGCGGCCGGATGCTCAAGGGGCAACTCGCGCTCACCGCCGTACGCCCCACCCCGCCGATGGTCGGCACCCCGCCACCGGCCACCGGCAACCTGGCCGCCGGCCGATCCACCTCGGCCAGCAGCCAGGGCGGCGGGTTCCCGGCGTCGAACGCGGTGGACTCGAACGCCGGCAGCTACTGGGAGAGCGGCGGCGGTTCTTTCCCGCACTGGTGGCAGGTCGACCTCGGCGCCAGCCACCAGGTCAACAAGCTCGTGGTGCGGCTGCCCGCCGGCTGGGGTGCGCGCACCCAGACCATCACGGTGCAGGGCAGCGTCGACGGCAGCTCCTTCGCCACCATCGCCGGGGCCTCCGCGTTCGCCTTCGACCCGGCGACCGGCAACACCGTCACCCGCACGCTGACGACCACCGCGGCCCGCTATGTCCGCCTCAGCATCAGCGGCAACACCGGCTGGCCGGCCGCCCAACTCGCCCAGGTCGAGGTGTACGCCGGCAGCACCGTCCCGGACAACCCGCCGACGACCCCGAGCGGCCTCACGGTGACCGGCAAGACGTCGACGAGCGTGTCGCTGGCGTGGACGGCCTCCACCGACGACACCGGAGTGACCGGCTATCAGGTACGCCAGGGCGGCAATGTCGTCGCCACAGTCACGGGCACCACGGCGACGGTGAGCGGGCTCAGCCCGTCCACCGCGTACACCTTCACCGTCGTCGCCCGCGACGCCGCCGGCAACACCTCCGGCGCGTCCTCGGCGGTCACCGTCACCACTGACGCCGTGGCCAACGCGGACCTCGCCCGGGGACGATCCACGTCGGAGAGCAGTCACGTCCAGAGTTACGGGTCGGGCAACGTGGTGGACGGTGACGCGAACAGCTACTGGGAGAGCGCCAACAGCGCGTTCCCGCAGTGGGTGCAGGTCGATCTGGGTTCCTCGCGGACGGTCGGACGGGTGGTGCTGAAGCTGCCGCCGTCGTCGGCGTGGGGCAGTCGGACGCAGACCCTCGCCGTGCAGGGCAGCACCGACGGGGGGAGCTTCGGGACGCTCGTTGGGTCGGCGGGGCGGACCTTCAACCCGGCCACCGGTAACCAGGTGACGCTGACGTTCACCGCCGCCCAGACCCGCTACGTGCGGATCACCGTCACCGGCAACACCGGCTGGCCCGCCGGGCAACTGTCGGCCTTGGAGGTGTACGCCAGCTGACCGAGGCGTGGGCGGCCGCCGGGGGAGCGGCGGCCACCCACCTCATCGAACGGGCGTAAGCCGCACCTCGCCAAGGCCCACGTCAAGGCAGAGAGGTTTACGCGAGCTGCCTCGCAACGAGAACCGTCGAAGTCACCTCGCTCGGTGACGACTGCGCATTCTCGGGTGACTTCGCCTTCAGGCGCTCGATGAGCCTAAAACGCGGCGGTCAGCTGAGGCCGTCGGATGAACTGACGGTCTCGAGCGTTGACCGAAGCCGTTGGGCTGGCCGCTCGGAGGACGACGTCGAGGACCAGGTGTGGATCCGCGACGTAGGCGCCGCTGGCCCACGCGGCATTCGCCTCGATCACGGCCCAGTAGCCGTCGACCAGTCCCACGTCCACGACGATGGCGGAGGGCAAGGTGTGCCCGTATCCGGCGATGAGATCGGTGCCGAAGGCTAGTGCGTCGGTCGACGGAGGGCCGAGGTGCAACCGGCCGTGTGCGGCGTACTGGCTGCCGGTGTGGACAACACCGTCGAGCAGGTGTAGCCGGTACTCGGCGGTGAAGTCGACGATGTCGCTGACGAGCACCGGAGTCTGCCGGTCGACAGCGTCCGGGCCGGGCAGGCGGGAACCATCGGTGTAGATCATCGCCGGGATGTTCTTGTCGTTGGGCGACTTGATGAACGCCGGTCGACGGAGTTCGTAGGCTTCGCCGATGGTGACCAGAGTGATCTCGCGGCGGGTAAGGTCCCGCGGAAGGCCAGTCAGCCAGCCAGGTTCGGCCTCCAGAGGTGCGATCCCGAGCACCGGTGCGACGACGTCGGCGAAGCTCGGCCCTGCATGAAGGTGATCAGCACGCAACCCGGCGGGTACTTCGAAGGTGTGCAGCTGGACGGTGCGTAGACCGCGCCGATGAGCGGCGTCGCGCAAGCTCTGAGCCGACGCTGTCAGGCGCGGCGGCAGGACAAGTGTCACGGCCGATGATCCTGCCCCAATGCGCCGTTTCAATTAAGCAGTTATCAGGCGTTCCAATGTGACCGTCCCTGGTGCTGCCCGTGCTGTGCGGATCACGGCGGGGTCGGCTCGACTTCATTGGGCCCTGCTGGGTCGATGTGGTCGGCGTGACGCAGGGCCTGAGCGAGCAGCTTACGGACGGTAGCCGTGTATGTGGCTGACCGAACGTGGCGCTAGATGACGGGAAGTTCGCCGCCGTCGACTGTCAGGCTTACTCCGGCAGCTGCAACTGCTCGTCCCGGCTCAGGACTCGGGATGCTCGTCGCCGGGTGGTCAACAGCGCCAAACCCACGAAACCCAGCAATACGAGCACAGCCACAATGCTCCACAAGAGGAGGTGGCCATCCATGCCCGCACGGTATCGGAGACAGGTAACCCCAGCACCAGCAAGCCTGCCCGGCGGCATAGCTCGACCCGGGCGAACCGACCCTCGACACGGCTCTTGCGCCCAACTCGGCAGGATCACAATCAAAGCCCGAGCGTGCGGGCTCCGCCCGAAGGGAGCGTTCCGATGAGCCGCTATTCGATGGACGAGCGCGAGGCCTTCCTTGCCATGTCCCGGTTCGTGTGGCAGTTCGCGAACCGTGCCGGGGACGACCTGCTCACGCTTCTGGGAGACATCGGCATCGAGGCAGACGGCGGGACAGCGGACCCCGCCGCGTGGAACGACTGGTTGGCCTGCGTTCGCTCCGTGGTAGACGGCGCAGAAGACCCGGCCGGCGGCTCGGCCGGCTAGAGACCACCCCAGCGGGTATCCGCGCTGCTCCCCGCCGCCGACCGCCTCCTTCCACCCTCATCCCACCCCGGTGATCAAGAGGTTTGCGGGACTATTGGAGATCAAACTTCCCCCAAACCTCTTGATCACCGGGGTGGGGGCGATCACCGGGAGTGGGCGGTGGGTGGGACGTTGCTGCTCCAGGCGGCGTTGGCCGCCGCCGGCTGCGGCGAGCACCGCCACGCCGACGAGCTGGCCGACCGGGCTGCGGGCGTTGCCGCCAGCCTGAGGGGGTACGACGATCCGCACCGCACCAGCTTCGGGCCGATCGCCGTCGAGTTGGCCCGTGTTCTGGTGGCGGCGCAACGCGGTGATGCCGTCGAGGCGCTACGACGGCATTCGACTGTCATGCGGCGGGAGGGGTGGCGGCGGTTGCCGGCCGAGTACCGGGGTGCGTACCTGGTCGACGTCGCTCGGGCGTACCTCCAGGTGGGTGACCTGCGCGGGGCTGCTCGCGCGCTGGTCGACGCGGACAGTGTCGCGCCGGCTGAGGTTCGGTGTCGGCCTTTGGTGCGTACCGCGATCGCCGATGTTGCCCGCGCGCAGCCGGCGCCGGCCGGCGTGGCGCGACTGGCCACGGTGGTCGGGCTCACCCACTGACGGACGAGCGCCGGCGCTCCAACCAGAAACCCGCAACGACGTGCGGGCAACTGATCCCGGCAGCGTCACTGCTCCCAGAGGTCCTCGGTGCGGAAGTACCTGGCGGTGAACGCCTCTTCCAGGGAGCCGGTGTCCGCCTCATCGGTCCACCAACCCGGCCAGACGTCGACACCGGAAGGCTCGCTGATGGCCGTCAGGGCCGCGGAGCACCGGTGGCAGCGCCGAGGTGCCGAGTCCCGGAATCGCCCGCCGCAGTCGCAACGCCGTAGCCGCGCCTCAAGTGCCGCCATCAGCGTGGCGTAGGTCCTGTCCTGCGAAGGGAGCGCGTCCGCGATGGTCATGAACGTGTTGTCGTAGTAACCGACATCTACCCGCATCGGGCAGCTGTCGCAGTAGAGGAAATGGCAGTCAAGAAACGGCGAGTGGTCGAGGCGGTAGAGGCGTTCGTGGCACTCCGGACAGGCAACTTCCTCGCCGTTCAGCCAGTTGTCGTCGACTTCGTCCGGATCGCCCACCGGTTGATCATTCCATGGGTGTGACGCGCAGTCGCGTCGGCGATTCGCGTTTTGGTCCGGGTGGCGCCGGTCCGCTGTGAGACTGGGCGAGTGCCGGCATCGTCGGTGCATCGGCAGTGGCCGACTCGACTTGGCGAGGTGGGGAAGATGTCCAACGACACCGAAATTCGTCCCTTCCGGCTCGACACATCGGAAGACGCGATCGCCGACCTGCGTCGCCGGATCGCGGCTACCCGCTGGCCCACCCGCGAGTTGGTCACCGATCGCTCGCAGGGTGTGCAGCTGGCGACGATCCAGGAGTTGGCCCGCTACTGGGTGAGCGACTACGACTGGCGGGCGTGCGAGACGACGCTGAATTCGCTGCCGCAGTACACGACGAACATCGACGGCGTCGAGATTCACTTCATCCACGTTCGTTCGCAGCACGAAGACGCCCTGCCGCTGATCATGACGCACGGCTGGCCGGGCTCGGTCGTCGAGCTGCTCGGGGCCGTCGGCCCGCTGACCGACCCGACGGCGCACGGCGGCACGCCCGAGGACGCGTTCCACCTGGTGCTGCCGTCCTTGCCCGGCTACGGCTTCTCCGGCGAGCCGACCGAGCCTGGCTGGAATTCGGCGCGGATGGCGCAGGCGTGGGCGAAACTCATGGACCGCCTCGGGTATTCGCGCTACGTCGCACAGGGCGGCGACGTCGGCGCCGCCGTCACGGACGCCATGGGGCGTCAAGCACCCGAGGGGCTGCTCGGCATCCACGTCAACCTGCTCGCCGGGGCGGTAGGCATCAAGGACAAGTTGCCGGCGAATTCCGAGCAGGAGCGTGCCGCGCTCGACGCGCTCAAGCTGTTCTCGACGGACGGTTTCGGCTACTTCCTGGAGCAGTCCACCCGGCCGCAGACGATCGGCTATTCCCTGCTGGACTCACCTGTCGGGTTGGCGGCCTGGATGCTCGACCACGACACGGACAGCTACTACAAGATCTCCCGCGCGTTCCTCGACGGTGAGCCGGCCGGCGGTCTCACCCGGGACAGCATCCTCGACAACATCACGCTGTACTGGTTGACGGGCACCGGTGCTTCGTCCGCCCGGTGGTATTGGGAGCAGGGGCGGTTTCAAGCAGCGGCCCAGGCGGCCGGTCAGGCGCCGCCGCCGGTTACGGTGCCGGTTGGCTTCACCACGTTCCCTGGCGAGATCTGGGCCGCTCCGCGTAGCTGGGCCGAGGCCGTCTACCCCGGTATCGCGTACTTCAACGAGGCTGACCGCGGCGGGCACTTCGCGGCGTGGGAGGAGCCGGAACTCTTCTCCGCCGAGGTGCGGGCCGCGTTCCGGCCGCTGCGGAAAGCCTGACGGCTCACCCGCTGACGGACGAGCGCCGGCGCACGTCGTCGGCCGGGTGGATCGTGCGCACCGGGTCGGGCACCGGCCCCCGGGGCTGCCACTCGCGGGGATAGCCGAGGGAGACCTCCTCGAAACGCACCCCGTCGTGGAAGGTGGTGCGGGGGATGTGCAGGTGTCCGTAGACCACTGTGGCCGCGTCGAAGCGTAGGTGCCAGTCGCTGGTGCGGACCGTGCCGCACCACTGGGCGAAGAGCGGGTAGCGCAGGACGTCGGTGGGTTCCCGCACCAGCGGGTAGTGGTTGACCAGCACCGTCGGCAGGGTCGGGTCGCGTTCGGCCAGCCGGATCTCGGTCTCGGTGATCCGGGCCGCGCACCACGCCTCCCGACTCGGGTACGGGTCGGGGTGCAGCAGCGCCTCGTCGGTGCACACCACACCGGCCGCGTACGCCAGAGCCAGCGACTCCTCCTGGGTGCCTGCCTCGGGCACCCGGAACGTGTAGTCGTAGAGCACGAAGAGCGGCGCGATGGTGGCCGGGCCGCCGTCGCCGTCCCAGACCGGGTACGGATCCTCCGGGGTGAGCACCCCCAGCCGCCGGCACATCCGCACCAACTCGCGGTAGCGCTCCTCGCCGCGCAACGTGACCGGGTCTCGCGGTGGCGTCCACAGCTCGTGGTTGCCCGGTGCCCAGACGACCCGGGCGAAGCGGCTGCTCAGTAGCCCGAGTGCCCACTCGATGTCGGCGAACCGTTCGGCGACGTCCCCGGCGACCAGCAGCCAGTCACCGTCGTTGTCCGGGTGCAGGTCCTGCACGAAGGCGCGGTTCTGCGGGTGCCCGACGTGCAGGTCGCTGACGGCCCGCAGCCGGGGCGGAAGTTTCACCCCCCGAGGTTAGGACGGCACGGGCGCGTCACGGAACCTCTGCGGCCTGCTGTTCGGGCCGATCTGACGGTCGCATATCCGGCGACCCGACGGGAAAGCGCGGGGCGTCCGACAGCCCGAGACCGGAGCAGGAGACAAACATGCCTTTCATTACCGTGGGGACGGAAAACTCCGCGCCCATCGACCTGTACTACGAGGATCACGGTTCCGGTAAGCCGGTGGTGCTGATCCACGGCTTCCCGTTCAACGGCGCGACCTGGGAGAAGGAGACACGGGCGCTGCAGAACGCCGGATACCGGACGATCACCTACGATCGCCGCGGTAACGGTAACTCCGCCCAGCCGGCCTTCGGGTACGACTACAACACGTTCGCGGCGGACCTGGACGTGTTGATGACCGAGCTGGACCTGAACGAGGTGACCCTGATCGGTCACTCGATGGGCACCGGCGAGGTGGTCCGCTACCTGGGTAACTACGGCTCGCAACGGGTGAGCCGGGCCGTACTGCTCAGCCCGCTGCAACCGATGCTGGCCAAGGCGAGCGACAACCCGGAGGGCGTCGACCGGAGCCTGTTCAAGGGCTTCCAGGACGCCATCATCAAGGACCGGTTCGCCTACCTGACGTCCTTCTGCGACGCGTTCTTCAACCCGGACCAGAACATGGGCAAGCGGGTCAGCGAAGAGGCGTACCGCGCGCACTGGCAGATCGGCGCGATGGCCTCCGGTAAGGCCACCCACGACAGTGTGGACGCCTGGCAGGAAGACTTCCGTCCGGACCTGCCGAAGATCAACATCCCGGTGCTGATCGTGCAGGGTGACCAGGACCGGGTGCTGCCCTACCCGGTGACCGGTCAGCGGCTCGGGCCGATGATGCCGACCGGCACGCTCATCACGCTCAAGGGCGCGCCGCACGGTATCCCGTGGACCCACGCCGACGAGGTCAACAAGGCGGTCCTGGACTTCATGAAGCAGCCGGCCAAGGCTCGCGCCTGACCCCGTACCGGTAGCCGATCGGACGCCCGCGCCGTAAGGCGCCGCGACACCCGGCCCACGGTTCGCACCGGGGCCGGGTGTCGTCGTCGGTCAGGGCCGGCGGGCCACCACCGCGCCGTTGGCGCCCGGCGCGTCGAACGGCACGGTACGCACGTCCACGAAGCCGGCGTCGGCGAGCCAGGCCGCGTACTCGGCACCCGAGTAGTTCCGGCCACCCTCGGTCTCGACCAGCATGTTCATCCCCATCAGGGCCGCCTCCGGCGGTCCGGTGCGTTCGTCGTTGAGCAGCAGTTCGCAGACGACGATCGCCCCGCCGGGCGGCAACGCCGCGTGGCACCGGGCCAGCAACGCCCGGTTCGTCGGCTCGTCCCAGTCGTGCAGGATCATGCTGAGCAGGATGACGTCGTGCCCGTCCGGCAGCGCCGGGTCGGCGAGAAAGTCACCGCCCACCGCGTCGATCCGCCCGGTCAGCCCGGCCTCCGCGATCCGCTCCCGCGCCCGGACGCAGACGTGCGGCAGGTCCAGGACCGTCGCCCGCAGCTCGGGCAAACGTCGGCAGAACTCGATCGGGAACGCGCCCGCCCCGCCGCCCACGTCGAGCAACCGCCGGTGCGCGGAGAAGTCGTACGCGTCGGCCAACGCGCTGGCGGTGAAGCTGGACGTGGAGAACATCGCATCCCAGAACTGCGCCAGCATCTGCGGGTCCGCGGTGTCGAACATCGACTGCTGGGACTCCGGGTCCCAGGTCAACGGTCGATCCGTGCGCAGGGCCTCGCCGATGCGGTGCCAGGGCAGGTAGGTGCGCAGGTCCGAGTAGCGGACCTGCGCCCCGAAGTAGTACGGGCGACCCTCGACCAGGAACTGCTCGGCCAACTCGGAGTTGCGGTAACCGTCGCCGGCCTTCTCCAACAGGCCGAGCGACGCACTGGCGGCCAGCAGCAGGTCCGCGGGCCGGTCGGGCAGCCCGAACTCGGCGGCGGCCTGCTCGACGGTCATCGTCCGCCCGCCGGCGAGCCGGGTGAACAGACCGAGTTCGACGCCGGCCGCGAGGGTCTTGAACCCCCACACACCGGCCACCAGACGCATGAGAGGAGTCGGGGTGATCACCACGACATGAGATCACACATCACACGTTTCCACGATGGATGGTCACGCCCGGATCAGCGTCACCAACCCCGCGGCCACCAGCACCCCGGCCCAGAGCCGATCGACGTTGAACCAGGCCCGACGCAGCACACCCACCCCGAGCACCTGGTAGACCAGCAGCGCCACGGCCAGGGCGACGCCGAGCATGGCCACTGTGTGCACCCCGGCCGCCGCGAGGCCGGACAGCGCACCGACCGGCGCGGTCGCCAGGTGCCCGGAGTGGCCCCCGGGCACCGGCTCGGCCACCAGCACCGGCAACAGCATCAGCCCCGCCCCGTGTGCCGACGACATCAGGAACGACCAGGCGGCGAGCTGCGCCGCCGACAGCCGCATTCCCGCCCAGCGGAAGTGCCGCTCCGAGAGCAACCGCCACAGCCCGAAGGCCACGAGCACCACACCGCCGACCACCGCGAGGGCACTGCTCGCCGTCACCGACCGGGTCGCCGAGACCAACGCGGCGACGATGGCCACCGAGGCGAGATGCCCGGCGGCTATCGGCGGCAGGGCGCGCAGCAACGCCAGCCGGCTGCGCTCCTGTAAGCCCCGGGCCACCGCGAACAACCAACCCATCGCCGGGTTCAGACCATGGAACGCGCCGAGCGCGGCGAGCGTCGCCACTGTGGTGACGGTCACGGATAGCAGTACGAGTCGGAGGAGGCGTCCCCGCCCTGCAACCGGGTCTGGTGCACCCGCAGGCCCCGGAACTCCTCCCCGTGCGGGAAGAACCGCTCATCCGGGGTGAGCCCGCCGGCGTCCACGTCGACGTCGAGCTTGGCCAGCCAGGCACCCACCCCGTCGGGGTAGAACTGGTCGTCCCACGAGCCGTAGAGCGAGTTGCTGACGTAGACCCGTCGGCCGTCCCGGCTGACCTCCACCATCTGCGGGCCACCGGCCAACGCCTCGTCCGGCGCGGACGGGTGCGCGGTCCGGCGGACGATCCCGCCGAGGTGCACCGAGCCCGTCTGCACCGGGTGCAGCGGATCGCTGACGTCGTACTGGCGCAACTCTCCGGTGCCCCAGCAGGAGACGTAGAGGAACCGGTCGTCGACCGACAGGTCGATGTCGGTCACCAGCGGCGGCACCGCCCCGAAAGGCTTGAGCAGGTCGGGCAGGTTCGCCGGGTCGGCCGGCTCGGCCGGGATGTCGATCACCTTGGTGACCGCCCAGGCGTCCCCGTCGCGGTGCCACAGCCAGATCGACGCGGACAGGTCCTCGACGCTGATCACCACCCCGACGAACCCGTACGACTTCGTCGGATCGTGCGCCGGCCGCAGCTCCAGCGGCATCTGGTACTGGTCGCCGAGATCGACCCGTTGGACGTGCCGGCGTTTCGCGAGATCCCAGAAGTGGATGGCGTGCCCGTAGCGTCGGCCCAGCAGCAACTCACCGATGATGCCGTCCTCGATCATCGACGGTGTGCCCCACTCGCTGGTGACCAGCACGTCCTGGGTGAGGTGCCACCACACGTCGTACGCCAGGAACTGCGGCCCACGGTCGGCCTCCCATGCCCTGCGGACCTCGAACGTGGTGTGGTCGAGAATGGCGATGCCACCCGGGCCCTCCGCGCCGTCCGCGCCGCCGAGGGCGGAGAGGTAGATGCCGTCCGGCCCACAGTGCACGGTGTGCGGTCGCGAGTAGCCGGCGCGCTTCGCCAGCTCCTCCGCCCCGATCACCTTGACGATCTGCGGCTGGCGCGGATCGGGCTGGGTGTCGAGCACGTGGATGCGCGACGACCGCAGGCCGGGCACGATCAGGTAGCGGCGCTCGACGTGCGGGTGCGGCGCGGTCGGGCAGAGCGCGCTGCTGCACGCGTTCCAGCCGAAGTGGTGCAGCTCGTCACCGACGTACGGCAGGTCGGTCCAGCCGACGACCCGGCCGTAGTCGGGGGAGTCGGGGTCGGTGTCGAGCACCACGATGGCGTCCGGACGGCTGGCCGTCCGGTCGAAGGCCGCCACGTAGGCGAGCTTCTCCGCCGGGGCGGTCACCGCCTCCCGGGGCGAGGGATAGAACGTGGGGTCGGGGGTCCAGCGGGTCATCACAGCTCCGCTCGTCAGGTGGTGGGAACGCCGAGTCGGTCGAGCAGGTGGCGGCGCAGCGCGCCGAAGGCCGGGTCGTCCGGCGTACGGGTGGGAGCGAGGTCGACGGGCAGCTCCGCGGCGATGCGGCAGTCGTCGAGGAGCAGGATCCGGTCGGCGAGCAGCAGCGCCTCCTCCACGTCGTGGGTGACCAGCAGGGCGGCGAAGCCGTGCTCGGCGCGTAGCCGGCGCAGCAGGATCTGCATCCGCAGTCGGGTCAGCGCGTCCAATGCGCCGAACGGCTCGTCGAGCAGCAGCAGGTCCGGTTCGCGGACCAGGGCCCGCGCCACTGCCACCCGCTGCGCCTGCCCACCGGACAACTCGGCCGGCCAGGCGCGATCCCGCTCGGCGAGACCGACCTCGGCCAGCGCCCGGCGGATCCGCCCCGGGCCGTCCGCGCCGGACAGCCCGAGCCCGACGTTCTCCGCCACGCGTTTCCACGGCAGTAACCGGTGCTCCTGGAAGACCACCGCGGCGGTGCCGTGCACGACGCTCGTCCCGCTGGCCTCGCCGTCCAACCCGGCGAGAATCCGCAGCAGCGTGCTCTTACCGGAACCGCTGCCGCCCAGCAGGGCCACGACCTCGCCGCGGGCGATGGTCAGGTCGACCCCGGCCAGCACGACCGTCGGCCCGAACGCCCGGCGCACCGCGTGGGCGGTGAGCACCGGCTCGGCGCCGTTCAGGTGGCCCGCAGTCCGCGACGCCATGTCAACATCCTCCTCTCCAGGACGCGCAGCGCACTGTCGGATATCAGCCCGAGCAGGGCGTAGACGAGGAGGCCGAGCACCACCACGTCGGTCTGGCTGAACTCCCGCGCCTCCATCATCAGAAAGCCGATCCCGGTCTGGGCGTTGACCTGTTCCCCGACGACCAGGCTGAGCCAGGCCGCCCCGATCGCCAGCCGCAGGCCGAGGAAGAGGGACGGCAGCGCGCCGGGCAGCACCACGTGCCGCAGTCGGGCGGCCTGCCCCAGACCACAGGTACGGGCCGCCTCCACCAACCGTTCGTCGATGTCCCGGATGCCGGCGTAGGTGTTGAAGTAGATGGGGAAGAACGCGCCCAGAGCCACCAGGCTGATCTTGAGTGATTCACCGATGCCGACCCAGATGATCAGCAACGGGACCAGCCCGAGGTGCGGCAGCATCCGGGCCATCTGCACCGGCGGGTCGACCAGGTCGTCACCGAGCCGCAACAGCCCGGCCACGGTGCCCAGCACCAGGGCCAGGAGACCGCCGATCAGCAGGCCCGCCCCGGCCCGGGTGAGGGAGTCCAGCAGGTGGATGCCGAGCGTGCCATCCCGGCTCAGCCGCGCGCCGGTGGCCAGGACGTCACTGGGCGCGGGCAGCTTCTCGGCCGCCAGCAGCCCGGTCCGTGCGGCCAACTCCCACCCCAGGACCAGCACCACCGGGCTCACCACCCGCCGCCAGCGCCGGGCCGGCCGCTGACGACGGGGTACGACCGGCACCACCGCCGTGACCTCGTCGGGCGCCTCGACGAGCGTCGTACGACTCACTGGAACACCTCGTTGAACCGGCCGTCGACCCGGGATCGGAGGTCGACCGGCCCCGGGATGAGTTCCAGGGCGATGAAGCTGTCGGTGATCGCCTGAAGCTCGTCGCCGATGGCCGGGGTGACCGGGGCGAGTGGCTTGGCGCTGCGGGCCAGGGCGCGGCTGGTGACGTCCTGCGGGATCTTCAGCTCCGGCGCGAGGGTGCTGGCTCGCTCCTCGGGATGGGCGATGCCCCAGTCGGTCACCTCGCGGTAGCGCTGGAGGAACGCCCGGATCTCGTCCGACCGCCTGTTGACCGCCCTGGGCGTGGCAAGGACGTACTCGCGGTTGCCGGCCAGACCTGTCGCGTCGGCGAGCACCTGGACCCCCGGTTGCTCGGCCAGGGCGAAGTACGGGTCCCAGATAACCCAGGCGTCGATCTGGCCGCCGTCGAACGCGGGTCGCCCCTCGGCGGGCCTGAGGTACTTGACCTCGATGTCCTTCAACGTCATGTTGTTCGCCTCCAGCAGCCGCACCAGCAGCCAGTGCACGTTCGACCCCTTGTTGAGGGCCACCGTCCTGCCCTTGAGGTCGGCAAAGCTGCGGTAGCCGCGTTCGGCCTTGACCAGCACGGCCTCACCCTGCGGAATCGGCGCCGAGGTGCCGATGACGGAGAACGGGATCTTCCCGGCGGCGGCGAAGACGGGTGGCGCCTCGCCGACCTGTCCGATGTCGATGGAGCCGGCCTTGAGCGCCTCGGTGAGCGCGGGCCCACTCTCGAACAGCGACCACTCCACATCCGGTGCGGCGCCGCGCGCCTTGACCAGGCTCAGCCCGCCGAAGCGCTGGTAGCCGATCCGGAGCTTGTCCTTGGTGCCGCCCGCATCGGCGGACCCGCCGCACGCGCTCACCGCGACAGTGGCGAGCAGCGCCACGGTGGTGAGCGCGGCCGTCAGGAGGCGGCGTTGCGGGGGACGGCTCGTCGACGGGGTGGGCATGGCGGCTCCTCGGGTCGGGGCAGGCGGACAGCAGCGCATCGACAGGTGTCGGCGTCGGCAGTAGCCTACTAACCTGATAGGTTTTATGGGTAGGCTGTCGGCGCGATCGTCCCACCCCTCAGGAGGTGCCCGCCTCGCCGCGTGCGCCGACCGCCCCCGCTGGAGGAAGAGCCGCGATGACCCTCACCTTCCACTGGTTCGTGCCCACCAATGGCGACAGCCGGGACATCGTCGGCGGCGGCCACGGCGGAGCAGCGGGCCTACGGCGACTTCCTGGACAAGGACGCCCGGTACGCGCGGGCCGACGAGTTCCTGCACGTGGTGCGTGCGCTGTGGCACGGCGAGACCGCCGACCACGGCGGCACCCACGTCCGTGTCGGACAGGCACGACTGCACCGACTGCCCGACCCGGTGCCGCCGGTCTACTTCGGTGGGTCCTCCTCCGCCGCCCTTCCGGGACCGCCGACCACGTCGACATCCCCTTCACCCGGGCGGCAGCGCCGCAGCCCGTCGAGGCCCGCTGACCGGCCGACAGGCGGCAACCGGCGCCACTGCCGCTTACAGGTCCATCGCGTAGACCCGGACCTGGCGGCCGGTGTCCGGCTGCACGGTCTCGCGCTCCAGCGACATGCCCAGCTTGACCATCACCCGCGCGGACGCCTCGTTGCCGACGACGTGGATGCTGACCAGCCGCCGCAGGTCGAGCTCGGCACGAGTGTGGGCGACAACGGCCTGGGCCGCCTCGGTGGCCAGGCCCCGACTCCAGTACGCGCGGCCGAGCCGCCAGCCGATCTCCACGGCCGGCATGATCTCGGGCAGGAAGGTCGGCACCGCCAGTCCGGTGAAACCGGCCAGCTCGCCGGTCTCTCTGATCTCCACCGCGTACAGGCCGAAACCGCGCTCGTCCCACTGCCGCTGATAGGTGGCCAGACGCTCCGCTGTCGCGGCCCGGTCCAGGGTGCGGCCGTCATGGATGTAGCGCATCACCTCGGGCTGCGCGTTGACCGCGGCGAACCCGTCCAGATCATCGCTTCGGAAGCGGCGCAACAGCAGCCGATGAGTCGTGAGGGACGTGGCATCAGGGGAGCTTGTCAGGTCAGGCACGTCCCCTTCTAGCATGTCGGCGCCCACGGGGCCATGGGTCAGCTCGAGGTGGGTCGGCCGGCGAACCGCCGGCCGACCCGCCGCCCCGCGAGGCTCACCACGGTGCTGCCGGCCGCCATTCCGAGCAGCACCAGAATCCCCCCGACCACCCACAGCCCGCTGTCGTCGGTCCCGGCGGCCCGCCACGACCAGACCGCCGTGAACGCCACGGTCATCACCGGCGCCACCAGCCACGGGCTGAGCCGCGTCCCGGCGAGCGCGGCCAGCACCACGAGCGTCAGCACGCAACCGATCACCTGCCACGGCTCGTACGGACCGCTGCTCGCGCCGGTCTGCGCGTCGACCGTGTACCGGGTGTCCCAACCCAGCCAGAGGATCCACGCCCCGACCGTGGCCGCCGCCAGGAACAGAACACCGAGCAGTGCGCGCGTACCCCTCGTCGCCGTCATCCGGCGATCATCCCCTGCCTGCCGCCCCACGGGAACACGGGCCGGCATCCAGCCGCCGACCGGCGCGATCCCCAATGGACTGTTGCCTCGATCGGTAGCGATCCTCTACGGTCTGCTCAGCGGTGGGCGGTGCGGTCCGCATCCGACCCGACACCGCCGGTTGCCCGTCGTGCGGGCCGGGATGGTGGAGTCCCGGGTCGCCCCGTCGGCGGTGACCCGGCGGTCGTGTGACTCCCAGCTCGTCCCCTCGGGTCCTGGTGCCCGGGTGGCTCCGCGTGGAGCCGACGGCGAGCCGGGGCACGCCGACCCACCGGGAGAGCCCCGTGTTCCTCAGCCCGCACGAGCAGGACCGCCTGCTCGTCCACGTCGCGGCCGATGTCGCCCGCGCCCGCCGCGAACGCGGCCTGCGCCTCAACTACCCCGAAGCCGTCGCGGTGATCACCGCGTTCCTCCTCGAAGGGGCCCGCGACGGCCGGTCGGTGGTCGACCTGATGTCCGCCGGCCGGACGGTGCTCGGTCGTGACGACGTCCAGGACGGCATCCCCGAGCTGCTGAGGGAGGTGCAGGTGGAGGCAACGTTCCCGGACGGCACCAAGCTGGTGACGGTGCACCACCCGATCCCGTGATCCCCGGGGAGATCCTGCCGGCAGCCGACCCGGTCGAGATCAACGTCGGTCGTCCGGTGACCACAGTGCTCGTGGTCAACACTGCCGACCGCCCGGTGCAGGTCGGCTCGCACTACCACTTCGCCGAGGCCAACGCGGCGCTGTCGTTCGACCGGAGCGCGGCCTGGGGGCAACGGCTCGCCGTTCCGGCCGGCACCTCCGTCCGGTTCGAGCCGGGCATCAACCGCAGCGTCGACCTCGTACCGCTCGGCGGGGCACGCGTCGTGCCGGGCCTGCGCGCAGAGTGCGCAGGCCCGTTGGACCCGTCGCCGCACCCGCCCACGGTCGAAAGGTCGTCGCGGTGAGCGCCGTGCGGCGGGACCGCTACATCGACCTGTACGGGCCGACGACCGGTGACCGGGTCCGACTGGCCGACACCAACCTGCTGATCGAGGTGGAGACCGACCACTGCGTGGGCGGCGACGAGGCGGTCTTCGGCGGCGGGAAGGTGATCCGCGAGTCGATGGGGCAGTCCCGTGCCACCCGCGCCGGGGGGGCACTGGACACCGTCATCACCGGCGCGGTGGTGCTCGACCACTGGGGCGTGGTCAAGGCCGACGTGGGGCTGCGCGACGGGCGCATCGTGGCGCTCGGCCGGGCCGGCAACCCGGACACCATGCCCGGTGTCCACCCCGACCTGGTCATCGGCCCGTCGACCGAGGTGATCGCCGGCAACGGACGGATCCTCACCGCCGGCGCGGTCGACACTCACGTGCACTTCATCTGCCCGCAGATCGTCACCGAGGCACTGGCCAGTGGCATCACCACGATGGTCGGCGGCGGCACCGGCCCGGCCGAGGGGACCCGCGCGACAACCGTCACGCCGAACGCCTGGCACCTGGCCCGGATGCACGAGGCGCTGGACACCATGCCGGTCAACGTGCTGTTGCTCGGCAAGGGCAACACCGTCTCCAGCGAGGCACTGTGGGAACAGTTACGGGCCGGTGCGGGCGGTTTCAAGCTGCACGAGGACTGGGGCACCACACCGGCGGCGATCGACGCCTGCCTGCGGGTGGCGGACGCGTCCGGTGTCCAGGTGTCGATCCACACCGACACGCTCAACGAGGCCGGGTTCGTCGCCGACACCCTGCGGGCGATCGGTGGACGGGCGATCCACTCGTACCACACCGAGGGAGCCGGTGGCGGGCACGCACCGGACATCATTACCGTGGCCAGCGAACCGAACGTGTTGCCGTCGTCAACCAACCCGACCCGGCCGTACACCGCGAACACCCTGGCCGAGCACCTGGACATGTTGATGGTCTGCCACCACCTCAACCCGTCCGTGCCGGAGGACCTGGCCTTCGCCGAGAGCCGGATCCGACCATCCACGATGGCCGCCGAGGACCTGCTGCACGACCTCGGCGCGATCTCGATCATCGGCTCCGACGCGCAGGCGATGGGCCGGGTCGGCGAGGTGATCATGCGGACCTGGCAGAGCGCCCACGTGATGAAGGACCGGGTCGGCGCGCTGCCGGGCGACGGGCCCGCCGACAACCACCGGGCCCGACGGTACGTGGCGAAATACACCATCTGCGCCGCGATGGCCAACGGGCTGGAACGGGAGATCGGCTCGGTCGAACCGGGCAAGCTCGCCGACCTGGTGCTCTGGGACCCGGCGTTCTTCGGCGTCCGCCCGCACCTGGTGCTCAAGGGCGGCATGATCGCGTACGCCCAGATGGGCGACGCCAACGCCTCGATCCCGACACCGCAGCCGATGCTGCCGAGGCCGATGTTCGGGGCGTACGGCGCGGCGGCGGCCGCCACCAGCCTGGCCTTCGTGGCCCCGGCGGCCCTGGACGCCGGACTGCGCCTGGACGTGCGTCGCCGGGTGGTGCCGGTGAGCGACGTACGGTCGCGGGGCAAGGCCGACCTGCCGGAGAACAACGCGATGCCGCGCATCGAGGTGGACCCGGACACCTTCACGGTGCGGATCGACGGGCAGGTGGTGGAGCCGGACCCGGTGACCCGGCTGCCGATGGCCCAGCGGTACTTCCTGTTCTGATGGCGACGCCGAGCCTGCTGTTGTTGTTGGCCGATGGACGCTTCCCGGCCGGGGCGCACGCGCACTCCGGTGGTCTGGAGGCTGCCGTCGCCGCCGGCCGGGTCACCGACCTGGCGTCGTTGGAGGCGTTCCTGGCCGGACGACTGGCCACCGCCGGTCTGGTCGGCGCGGCGTTCGCGGCGGCCGCACACCGGGCGGCGGTGGCCGAGACGGTCGGCTCGGCGCACCCGGCTCGGTCCGCCCGACCATCGGACCCGCCGGCCGGGTCCGCCGGCCGGTCGGCGGCGCTGGCTCGGCTCGACGCGGAGTTGGACGCGCGTACCGCCGCCCCGGCGTTACGGGCGGTCTCACGCCGACAGGGCCGGGCGCTGCTGCGTGCCGGCCGCACCATCTGGCCGGACGCCCGGTTCGCCGACCTGCCCCAGAAGCCGGGTGGCGCACACCAACCGCTGGTGCTCGGGCTGCTCTGCGCCGCGGCCGGGCTGTCCCGCGTCGAGACCGCCACGATCGCCGCGTACGGGACGCTGACCGGGGCGGCCAGCGCCGGCGTACGTCTGCTCGGCCTCGACCCTTACCAGGTCCAGGCCCTGCTGGTCGGCCTGGCCGACGCCTGCGACGGCACGGCCGCCGACGCGGCGCGGGCCGCCGATGACCCACCGGAGCGGCTGCCGGCCGCCGCCGCTCCACTCGCCGACATCCATGCCGAAATCCATGCCACCTGGGAGGTGCGTCTCTTTGCGTCCTGACACCGTTGTGCCGAGCGCTGTGCCCGCCGTCGAACCGATCACGCCGCCGCCGGCCACCCCACCCCACGACGAGACCGTTCCGCACACCCATCCGGAGCCGGGGGTGGACCCGCATCCGCCGTTGGCGCGTGCCGGCCGTGCCCTGCGGGTCGGCATCGGCGGCCCGGTCGGTTCCGGCAAGACGGCCCTGGTTGCCGCGCTCTGCCGTGCCTTCGCCGACGAGTTGCGGCTCGGCGTGGTGACCAATGACATCTACACGACCGAGGACGCCGACTTCCTCCGGCGAGCCGGTGTGCTGGACCCGGCCCGGATCCGCGCGGTGGAGACCGGTTGCTGCCCGCACACCGCGATCCGCGACGACATCGGCGCCAACCTGGACGCCGTCGACGAACTGGCCGAAGCGGTCGGTCCGTTGGACCTCGTCCTGGTGGAGAGCGGTGGGGACAACCTGACCGCGACCTTCAGCCGGGGGCTGGTCGACCGGCAGATCTTCGTGGTCGACGTGGCGGGCGGGGACAAGGTGCCCCGCAAGGGCGGGCCGGGGGTCACCGCCGCCGACCTTCTCGTGATCAACAAGACCGACCTGGCGCCGATGGTGGGTGCCGACCTCGCCGTCATGGATCGTGACGCGCGGGCCCGGCGCGGCGACCTCCCGACCCTCTTCCTGTCCATCGTGGGAGACCCCACGGCAACGTCGGTCGCGGACTGGATCCGGCACGAGTTGGCCCACCACGCCGCCCTGCACCCTCTGGACGTGCCGGTCGGCCCGGCCTGATGCGAGCGCTCGCTCGGCTGGTCGCCCGCGCTGATGGCCGGGGCGGCACGGCCCTGGTCGAGTTGCACGGCGAAACACCGTTGCTGCTGCGCCAGACCCCGACCGACGGTGGTGTCGCCACTGTGCACCTCGTCGGCGGGGCGGCCGGGCCGCTCGCCGGCGACGATCTGCGCCTGGAGATCGAGGTCGGGCCGGGCGCAGCCGTCCGGGTGCACAGCGTCGCCGCGTCGATCGCCCTACCGGGTCGCACGGGTGCCGTCTCCCGAATGGCGGTGCGGGCGGTCGTGCACACCGGCGCCACGCTGCACTGGCTTCCGGAACAGTTGGTCGCGGCGGCGGGCTGCGCGCACCTCGCCGAGTCCCGGATCGAGCTGGCCGCCGATGCGACCCTGTGGTGGCGCGACGAGCTGATCTGCGGCCGGTACGGCGAGGCGCCCGGCGGCGCCGTCGTGCACACCCAGGTCGACTACGCGGGTCGGCCACTGCTCCGTCAGTCCCTCGCGGTGGGGCCGCACGCGCCGGGCTGGGCCGGCCCGGCGGTGCTCGGCGGCGCCCCGGCCACCGGATCACTGCTGGTGGTCGACCCTTCGCAACCCGCCGAACCTCCGACGGTCGAGGGCAGCGTCGCCCGGCTACCGCTGGCCGGCGGCCCAGCAACACTGTGGACCGCCACCGCTCCCGACGCGCACACCCTGCGCACCCACCTGACTCCCTAGCAAGACCGGCGCCGGTCGTCGTGCGGGCCGGTCATTGTGTGGGGCCGGTCGTCGTGCGGCGCCGGTCGTCGTGCGGGCCGGTCATTGTGTGGGGCCGGTCGTCGTGCGGGCCGGTCATTGTGTGGGGCCGGTCGTCGTGCGGGCCGGTCATTGTGTGGGGCCGGTCGTCGTGCTGGGCCGGCGGCCGTGGAGGGCTCGCGGTCGTGCGGGCCGGTCCGTGGTGCGGCGCCGGTCGTCGTGCGGGGCTGGCGGCCGTGGGGGGCCGGCGGTCGTGGGGGGCCGGCGGTCGTGCGTGGTGTCGGCTGCGGTGGGGACCCGCCGGGCGGCACTTTCGCTCACGAGGGTTATACCTGTGAGTCATATTTATGCCTCAGAGGTATATCGCTCTCCGGGGCGATACACCTCTGATGCAGCCCGCGCGATTGCAACCCGGCCAGCAACGACTTGCCCGCAGCGGGCCGCTAGCGGTGGGGGCCACCAGCGGCGCCAGCATCGACGCGATCGTCGCGGCGGTCGGGGTCCTGGCGGCGGCCGGGGTCGTCGCGGCGGGCGGGGTCCTGGCGGCACGCGGGGTCCTGGCGGCGGCCGGGGTCGAGGCGGCCGATCAGGTCGTCGAGCTGACTCAGCAGGTCGGCGGCCGGTGGCACATCCGGGTTGCTGCTCTCCGCGGCGCCCAGCCCCGCGCTGTCGAGCCCCGCGCCGTCGAGCCCCGCGCTGCCGAGCCCCGTGCTGCCGAGGCCCGCGATGCCCAGTTCGGCGATGCTGGCTCGGACTCGTTCGTCCAGGCGGGCGTGCTCGCGGCGGCCACGAGCGGTCAGGTACGCCCGGATGCGTCGGCGGTCGATCGGATCGATCCGGCGGAAGACGAGGTTGCGGTCGACGAGCTGGTCGACCAGCTTGGTGAGGGTGCCCGGTGGCAGCGACGCCTCGACGGACACCTCGCTCATCGGGTGACCCTGGCCGTCGGCGAGCAGGCAGAGCACACGCCATGCCTCGATGCTGATCGCGTCGTCGGCCAGAACGGCGCCCAGGCGGCGGGAGAGCAGCCGTTCGGCGCGGGTGAGCGAGCGCAGCAGGTCGGCTGGCGCCCCGGGCACGTCTGACATGAAACTCCCTGGTCCGGTGGCCCTGTCATGGTAGCGAGTCGTCCCGGTCAGTGGTGAGTGCTGGTCTTCCGTCCTGGGCCGGACAATCATGTGCTCATGTCCGCGCCGGCACCGCCGTGGCTGACCGTCGACCGTGCCGTGGTCAGCATCGCGTTGGTCTACCCGATGCGCGGGCCGGCCGGCATGTTCGGCCCCACCTGCGAGCTCTGCGCGCAGCTCGCGGTCGAGGAGATCAATCGGTGCGGTGGCGTGCTGGGCCGGGAGGTTCGGCTGGTGCCGGTCGACGGTGGCGCACCGCCGGCCGAGGTGGCGGCCGAGGTCGAGGCGTTGGTGTCGGTGGGGGCCGTGCAGGGGGTGACGGGGTGGCACATCTCCTCGGTGCGCCAGGCGTTGGCGCCCCGCGTCGCGCACCGGGTGCCGTACGTCTACACCGCACTCTACGAGGGCGGCGAACGCACCGAAGGGGTCTTCCTGACCAGCGAGACGCCGGATGCTCAACTGTGGCCCGCGATGCGGCTGCTCGCCGGGGAGCAGGGCGTGCGCCGCTGGTTCGTGGTGGGAAACGACTACGTGTGGCCGCGCCGTACGTCGCGGGCGGCCCAGCGGTACGCGCTGCGCGGCGGTGGGCAGGTGGTGGGCCGGCACTTCCTGCCGTTGGAGGCGCACGACTTCACCGAGGTCCTGCGCCGCATCGAGCACAGTGACGCCGACGCGGTGTTGATGCTGCTGGTCGGCGCCGACGCCGTGCGGTTCAACCGCGCGTTCGCCCGATCCGGCCTGGATCAGCGCTGCCTACGGCTGAGCACCCTGATGGACGAGAACATGCTGTTGGCCAGCGGCGTCGGCGCGACCCGGAGGCTGTACAGCACGGCGGGTTTCTTCGCTGGGCTGGTCACCCAGGAGAATCTCGACTTCCACGGCGAGTTCGCGCGGCGTTTCGGGGTGGAGGCGCCGCCGCTGGGCAGCCTGGGGGAGTCCTGCTACGAGGGCGTCATGCTGCTCGCCGCGCTGATCGGCCAGGCCCGCACCCTGGACGTGCGGGCCATCGAGACTGCCGCCGACACGGTCGCCTACCAGGGGCCGCGTGGGCGGTTGCGGCTGCGTCAGCGGCACGTCCGGCAGCGCATCTACCTGGCCGAGGCCGACGGGCTCGACTTCACAGTGCTCGCCCAGCTCTGAACCGGGCACTGCCAGTCGGCCCACCAGACCCTTGACAGCGCCACCCGACACCGTCCTAAGATGCTTCCTGCGTGAAGTATCTGGCCACGGGGTCAGGTCTCGCCATTGTGTGCCCACCGTCGGCGGATTCTTCCGTCGACCATTGTGGTGGCACTTATTCTGCGTCTTTCCCAACGGCCGACACCGTTTCCTCCCCAACGGTGTCGGCCGTCTTTTGTGCGCGCCTCGACGGTCCCTCGGAAACAGTCAATTAAGGACCGGGAAACACCCACGCAATCATGCCGGTCGACGCTTTCGGTGCCCATATCCGATCCGGTGCCCTGCGCGGCGTCCACCCGTCGACCTTGGCATCGCCCACGTCAGCTCCATCGGACCGCACCGACCGTCCTTACGCCACTTGAGTGCACCGCAGGGAGAGTAGATGTCAATATTCCGGGGCCGCCGCATCCTGGCGGGTGCCATGACCCTGGTCGCCGCGGCCGCGATGACCGCGTGTGGCAGCAAGACCACCGACGAGGGTGGCGCGACCGGCGTGACCGCCGACGTCTCCGGCGACACCGTGAAGGTGGGCCTGCTCAACTCGCTCTCCGGGACCATGGCGATCAGCGAGGTCACCGTCCGCGACTCCATCATGCTCGCCGTCGAGGAGATCAACGCGGCCGGTGGTGTCCTCGGCAAGAAGATCCAGCCGGTCGGTGAGGACGGCGCCTCGGACTGGCCCACCTTCGCGGAGAAGGCCGAGAAGCTCATCTCCGAGGACCGGGTGGCCGCCGTCTTCGGCTGTTGGACGTCGGCAAGTCGCAAGGCGGTCAAGCCGGTGTTCGAGAAGAACAAGGCGTTGCTGTTCTACCCGGTGCAGTACGAGGGACTTGAGCAGTCGCCCTACATCTTCTACACCGGAGCGACGACGAACCAGCAGATCGTTCCCGGGCTGGACTACCTCAAGTCGCAGGGCGCCAAATCGGTCTATCTGGTCGGTAGCGACTACGTCTTTCCGCGGACCGCCAACAAAATCATCAAGGCGTACGCAGCGGCGAACGGGATGACAGTGCTGGGTGAGGATTACGCGCCGCTGGGCTCCACCGAGTTCGGCACCATCGTCAACAAGGTCAAGTCGTCCGGCGCGGACGCGGTTTTCAACACGCTCAACGGTGACAGCAATGTGGCCTTCTTCAAGGAGTACAAGTCCGCGGGCCTGAGCGCCGCCGCGATGCCGGTGGTGTCGGTGTCGATCGCCGAGGAAGAGGTCAAGGGCATCGGCACCCAGTACCTGGAGGGCCAGTTGACGGCCTGGAACTACTACCAGACCACCCCGGGCGCGGCGAACTCGAAGTTCGTGGCCGCGTACAAGGCGAAGTACGGCGCGGACAAGCCGACCAGCGATCCGATGGAGGCCGCGTACGTCGGCGTGCACCTGTGGAAGGCGATGGTCGAGAAGGCCGGTGCCTTCGACGTGGAGAAGGTCCGCTCCGCCTCGGACGGGATCACCTTCGACGCGCCGGAGGGTCTGGTCACCGTCGACGGCAAGACCCAGCACATCGCCAAGACCGCCCGGATCGGCAAGATCGGCGCGGACGGCCTGATCACCGAGGTGTGGAACTCCGGCAAGCCAGTCGCGCCGGACCCGTACCTCAAGACCTACCCGTGGGCGAGCGGCCTGAGCTGACGACGCCGGCCCGGGCGGAACGCGTTGCCGCGCGCTCCGCCCGGGCCACCCGACCAGCAGTTCGGAGTACCCACCGTGACAGTCCTCTTCGGTCAACTCTTCACCGGCATCAGCATCGGCGCGGTGCTGCTGCTCATCGCGCTCGGCCTCGCGCTGACCTTCGGCCAGATGAACGTGATCAACATGGCGCACGGTGAGTTCATCATGGCCGGCGCGTACACCACCTACGTGCTGCAACAGAGCATCACCGGCGCGGGCCTGTCGCTGGTGGTCGCGCTGCCGGTGGCGTTCGTGGTCGCCGGCACCATGGGTGTCCTGCTGGAGGTGCTGCTCATCCGCCGGCTCTACGCCCGGCCACTGGACACCCTGCTGGTCACCTGGGGTGTCTCACTGATCTTGCAGCAGCTGGCCCGGGACATCTTCGGCAGCCCGAACGTGCAGACCCGCGCGCCCGAGCTGCTCACCGGCAACGTGGCGCTGCCCGGCGGGCTGACCATCGCCAACAACCGGCTGTTCATCCTGGCCCTGGCGCTGGCCGCCGTCGCGGCGCTCACCCTGGCGCTACGACTCACCCCGCTCGGGCGCCGTATCCGCGCGGTGGTGCAGAACCGCGACCTCGCCGCCGTGTCCGGCATCGCCACGTCCAGGGTCGACCGGACGACCTTCTTCCTCGGCTCCGGCCTGGCCGGGCTCGCCGGGGTGGCCCTCACCCTGCTCGGCCCGATCGGCCCGACCATGGGCACCAACCTGATCATCGACGCCTTCCTGGTCGTCGTGGTCGGCGGGATCGGCCAGCTCAAGGGCAGCGTGATCGTCGCCTTCGCCCTCGGCGTGCTCCAGGCCACCGGGGAGTACCTCACCACCCTCAGCGTCGCCAAGGTGATCGTGTTCGTGGCGATCGTCGCGTTCCTCCAGTGGCGGCCACAGGGCCTGTTCACCCTGCGGACCAGGAGCCTCGCATGACCGCCGTCACCCCCGCGCCACCCAGCACCGCCGTCCGCCCGGCGCCTGCCGGCGCCGTACCACCGGGTCGGCCCGCCGGCCGCTCGCGGCTACGGACGCTGGCCGGCTTCGCCTTCGGCGCGGCGCTGCTGTTCGCCGTCGCTCCGCTGGTGTTGTCGGACTTCC
The DNA here is from genome assembly GCF_900091575.1 of Micromonospora saelicesensis. Taxonomy (GTDB): domain Bacteria; phylum Actinomycetota; class Actinomycetes; order Mycobacteriales; family Micromonosporaceae; genus Micromonospora; species Micromonospora saelicesensis. The sequence goes on along the minus strand of NZ_FMCR01000002.1, from coordinate 530,365 downwards.
GGCTGGCGTTGCTCGCCAAGTACCTCTGCGTCGCCATGGTCGCTGTCGGCATCGGGATCGCCTGGGGCCGGGGTGGGATGCTCACCCTGGGCCAGGGCGTCTTCTTCGGCCTCGGCGGCTACGCGATGGCCATGCACCTCAAGCTCGCCGCCGCGGGCCCGGGTGGGATGCCCGACTTCATGCAGCTGTACGGGCAACTCGACGAGCTGCCGCTGTGGTGGCGGCCGTTCGCCAGCCCGTGGTTCGCGTTGCCCGCGACGGTGCTGCTGCCGATGGCGGTCGCCTTCGGGCTCGGCTCGCTGGTGTTCCGTCGCCGGGTCCGCGGCGCGTACTTCGCCATCCTCAGTCAGGCGCTCGCCGCCGCGATGGTGATCCTGCTGATCGGCCAGCAGGGCACCACGGGCGGCACCAACGGGCTCACCGACATCAAGGGCTTCTTCGGCTACGACCTGTACGATCCGGTCAACCAGCGGATGGTGTACTTCATCATCGCCGGGACGCTGCTGGCGTTGCTCGCGCTGACCCGTCAGCTCATCCACAGCCGTTACGGCGAGCTGCTGGTGGCGGTCCGCGACGGTGAGGAACGGGTCCGCTTCCTGGGCTACGACCCGGCGTCGGTCAAGCTGGTGGCGTACGTGGTGGCGGCGGGCATGGCCGGGCTGGCCGGTGCGCTGTTCGTGCCGGCGGTGGGCATCATCTCGCCCGCGCTGATCGGCATCGTCCCGTCGATCGAGTTCGTCATCGGCGTCGCGGTGGGCGGCCGGGCGACACTGCTCGGGCCGGTGCTCGGCGCGGTGGCGGTGGCCTGGGCGCGTACCGCGCTCTCCGAGCGTTTTCCGGGCACCTGGACGTACCTTCAGGGGTTGCTCTTCGTGGTCGTGGTGGCGTTCCTTCCCGGCGGCCTGGCGTCGCTGTGGGCCTTGGCCCGCCGCCGCGACGTCGCCGCGCAGCCGCTGTGGCGCGGGCGGTTGTCGCTGGGCCGACGACGCGCCGAGCGGACGGAGGTGCCGGCGGCATGAGCGGCGAGCGGTTGGACGGGTTGTCCGTCCGTGACGTGCGGGTCAGCTTCGACGGTTTCACCGCAGTGGACGGCGTCTCGTTGGAGGTGCCCGCCGGTGACATCCGGTTCCTGATCGGGCCGAACGGCGCCGGCAAGACCACACTGGTCGACGCGATCACCGGTCTGGTCCGGGCCACCGGCTCGGTCCGGTTCGGTGACGAGGAACTGCTCGGCCGGCCGGTGCACCGGATCAGCCGGCTCGGCATCGGGCGGACCTTCCAGACCTCGACGGTCTTCGAGGAGCTGTCGGTGTTGCAGAACCTCGACATCGCGGCGGGCGCCCGGCGTAGCTGGGCGACGCTGGTCCGCCGCCGCCGAGGTGTGCCCGACGAGATCGCCGCAGCGCTGGAGACCATCGGTCTGGCCGAGCGGGCCGCGGACCTCGCCGGGACGCTCGCGCACGGTCAGAAGCAGTGGCTGGAGATCGGCATGCTGCTCGTGCAGGACGCGCGACTGCTGCTGCTGGACGAGCCGGTCGCCGGAATGAGCCACGAGGAACGCGACGCCACCGGCGCTCTGTTGGAGTTGGTGAGCCGGGATCGCACTGTCGTCGTGATCGAGCACGACATGGACTTCCTGCGTCGGTTCGCGCGTAGCGTCACAGTGCTGCACGGCGGTCGCGTGCTCAGTGAGGGCACTGTGGCGCAGGTCCAGGCGGACCCGCGCGTGCAGGAGGTCTACCTTGGTCACCCGGTTGACGCCGGGTCGGCCCGCACCGGCCTGGAGGCATGATGCTGACGCTGCGCGGGGTGCACGCCGGGTACGGGCGTTCCCGGGTGCTGCACGGGGTTGATCTGGCGGTCCCGCCCGACGGGGTGGCTGCCGTGCTCGGGCACAACGGTGCCGGCAAGAGCACCCTGCTGCGGGTCGCGGCGGGGCTGCTGCGCCCGAGTGCCGGCACCGTCGAGTTGAACGGCGAGGACGTCACCCGCGCCGGGCCGCACGAGCGGGTGGCGCGGGGGATGGCGTACGTCCCGCAGGGTCAGCAGTGCTTTCCGCACCTGACCGCGGCGGAGAACCTGCGGCTGGTCGCCGACGGTCGGCGCGACGGGGCGGTGGCAACGGCGGAGGTGCTCGATCTGTTTCCGGCGTTGCGCCCGTTGCTGCGGCGTCGGGCCGGGCTGCTCTCCGGCGGTCAGCGCCAGCAGTTGGCCATCGCCCGCGCCCTGATCACCCGGCCGCGGCTGCTGATGCTCGACGAGCCGACCGAGGGCATCCAGCCGTCGGTGGTCGCGGAGATCCAGGAGCGGATCGTCGAGTTGACCCGGCAGTCCGGGTTCAGCGTGCTCCTCGTCGAGCAGCACCTGGGCTTCGCGCTGCGGGTGGCGGACCGCTACCACGTGCTGGAGTCCGGTCGGGTCACCTCGCACGGCGACGGGGGTGTCACGGCGGAACGGGAGGTCCGGGCGGCCCTGGCGGTCTGATCGGCGCGGCGTCGGTCAGGTCCTCGGCGCGGGCCCGGTCGAGTCGCGGACGACCAGCAGGTGCCCGGTGGGGCGGCGGCGAGGGCGTGCCGTGCGTGGCTTGAGCGCGAGGGTGAGTGCCGTGCGGCCCATCTCGGTCATCGGCAGGCGGATGGTGGTGAGGCTGGGTGCGAGGTCGGCCGCCACGGAGACGTCGTCGAAGCCGACCACCGACATCCGCGTGGGCACCGGCACACGGCGGGACCGCAGCGTCGACAACACGCCCATGGCCATCGCGTCGTTGAGCGCGATGATCGCCGTCGTCTCGGGATGGTCGTTGAGGATCTGCTCGGCGGCGGCGCGTCCGCCGCCGCGGGTGAAGTCGCTGTGCACGACGGCGAGGTCGGCGGGGGACCGCCCGCGCTCCCGCAGGGCCGACGACACTCCGGCCAGCCGGTCGGCGACGGTGGTGAGGCCGGCGCTGCCGGCGGCGACCGCGATCCGCCGGTGGCCGAGGTCCATCAGGTGCTGGGCGAGCGCGTGGCCGCCGGCCTCGTTGTCCGGCAGGACGGCGTCGACGCCGAGCGCGTGCCGTCCGATGGCGGCGGCCCGTCCGCCGTGGTCCTGGAACGCGGCCAGCTCGGCGCGCGCCGCGCTCTCCATCCGTGGGTCGTCGTAGCCGGAGCCGCTGATCAGGACGATGCCGACCCGCTGGGCGATCAGGTGGCGCAGCTGTTGCAGCTCGTAGTCGGGGTCGCGGCCGGACTGGCAGATCTGCACCAGCAACCCCTGCTCGGAGGCGAGCTGGATGACCCCGGCGGCGATCTCGGAGAAGTACGGGTCGTCGACCTGGTGGACGATCAACCCGACCGTTGAGGTGGCCCCGCTGGCCAGGGTGCGGGCGTACGGATTGGCCACGTAGCCCAGCTCACGGGCTACCTGCCGGATCCGGTCGGCCACCTCGGTGCTGACCCCCTCACGGCCGGCGAGGGCGCGGGAGGCGGTCGCCAGCGAGACGGCGGCGTGTTCGGCGACGTCCACGAGGCGCGGCCGCTGGCTGGCCCTGGGCATCCGCAACCCTCCGAAACCATTCATGCCACCCGATCTGTTGCGAGTGGCATCGATCGAAGCCTAGGGTACGTAAGCGCTTACGTAAGCGCTTACGTGACCGGCATCCGGCATGCCGCGAAACGAGGTGACAGCCATGTCCAGGGCCCGACGAGCGGCCGTCTCCCTCCTGGCGATCGGCGCACTGACCGGCGCCAGCGCGCCACCGGCGCAGGCGGATCGGAGCATGTCGTCCGACGTCCACCCGGCGCTGCGCGCGCACCTGGTCGCCGCGTACGACTTCGACCACCCGGTGCCCGGCGACCCCGCACTGGAACGCGACCAGGGGCGTTCCCGTACCGAGATCGAGCTGATCAACGGCGGCACCGCCATGCGGGTGCCGGACCGCGCCTACCGGGGCAGCCGCAACGCGGTGCAGACCCGGCAGGTCGCCCCCGCCGTCGCCGGCAACGACGACTGGAAGGCCGGCACCTGGTCGGCCAGCGGGGTACGGACGCTGCGTGCCTTCAGCGCCACCGCCGGCACCACAGTCATGGGCTGGTTCAAGCTGAACATGGACAGCCCGCTACCCAACTCCACCACCGCCGACCCGGACGACAGGTACAACGCGATCGGCCTGGCCGGAGTGCTGACCGGCGACTCCGACGGCCACGGTGTCCGTGCCCTGCTGGAGCTGATCGACGTCGACGGGGAGTTGCGTCTCGTCGCGCTCGGCCGGCGGCTCGACGGCGGCAACTCACAGACCTTCGCCGCCACCCGGGACTGGCGCGAGCTGCTGCCGGTGGGGGAGTGGGTGCACCTGGCCGCCACCTTCGACTTCAACACCGGCGCGCTTGGCCTCTACCGCAACGGCGAACCGGTGGACGGCTTCTACACCCGCGCCGACGACCCGTGGCTGGTGTCCGGGCCGGGCCCGCACGTGACCACCGCGTCCGACCCCCGGGGCATCAAGATCGGCGGCAGCTTTCCCCAGGACACCCTGGAACGCAACCCGTGCGACTGCCGGATGGACGGCCTGATGTTCCTCGACAGTGTGGTCTCCGCGAAAGACGTGCGGAGGCAGTACCGCCACCTTGCCCGCTGACCACCCTCGGCACCGTCCCACCGAGAAGGAGACACGCGTGCGCACCCTGCACCGCCGCGCCGGCACCGTCCGCCGGCCCACAGTGAGGGCCGGCCTCACCGCCCTCGTGCTGATCCTGTCCACACTGGTCGCCACGCCCGCGCGCGCCGACGCGGTCTACGACCCGATCCCCGAGATGCCGGTCCAGTCCCGACTGGGGCTGGTCCTCAGCGAGTACGCCAGCTTCCCGCAGTCGTACCCCACGCCCGCGCCGACCGACGCGCGGCTCATGCGTACCGCGCGGATCAACACCATCATGGAGGTGCCCGACGGCTCCGGCCGGCGGGCGGTGCCCGACCTCAACGGCAGCCTCTACCTGGTCGAGGGTGGCGTGCCGCACGTCTACCTGGACGTGGCCGCGACGTTCGCGCCGCGGTTCTTCTCCGGTCGTGGGCTCGGCCAGGGCTTCGGGTACGTCGCGTTCCACCCGGAGTTCGGGGTGAACGGCCGGTTCTACACCATCCACACCGAGTTGGCGTCGACGACGACCGCCGTTCCGGACTACGCCCAGCCCAACACGCTCTTCCACGGTGTCATCACCGAGTGGACGGCGACGGATCCGGCCGCCGCCACCTTCGCCGGTACACACCGGGAAGTGCTGCGCATCGGCTTCGGCGGCCAGGTACACGGCATCCAGGAGATCAACTTCAACCCGACGGCCAAGCGCCACGACCGCGACTACGGCCTGCTGTACCTCGCCGTCGGCGACGGTGGCCAGGGCGCGCGCAACACCGACCCGCAGAACCTTGCCCTGCCGCACGGCAAGCTGCTGCGGATCGACCCCCGGGGCACCAACTCCGCCAACGGGCGCTACGGCATCCCGGCCGGGAACCCGTTCGTCGGCCGGGCCGGCGCGCTCGGCGAGCTCTACGCCGTGGGTTTCCGGGACCCGCACCGGTTCAGCTGGGACCGCGCGACCGGCCGGATGTACCTCGGGCACATCGGTGAACACGCCGTCGAGGCCATCTACGAGGTCCGCGCCGGGGACAACTTCGGCTGGAGCGAGCGCGAGGGCTCCTTCGTCTTCGACAAGGCGGCCACGAACCCCTGCGACCGGCTGCTCCCGTTGCCCGCCGACGACGACAGGTACGGCTACACCTACCCGGTCGCCGCGTACGACCACGACCCCGCCGCCGGATGGAACTGCACCGACGACGTCGGTGTCGCGGTGGCCGGCGGCTTCGTCTACCGGGGGCGGGCGCTGCCCGCGCTGCGCGGGAAGTACGTCTTCGGCGACCTGGTCGACGGCCGGGTGCTCTACACCGAGGCCAATGAAATGCGCCGGGGCCGAGGGCTGGCCACGATCCACCAGCTCGCGCTCTTCGACGCGGCGGGCACCCCGGTCCGGATGCGCGACCTGTCCGCGCCGGGCGCGCCCGGTGACCCCAACCGGGTGGACCTGCGCTTCGGCACCGACGCCGCCGGTGAGCTCTACGTCGTCGCGAAGGCCAACGGAAAGGTCTGGAAGGTGACCGGCACCAGGGAGTTCGCCAGCGGTGACGTCGGGGACGTCACAGTCCGCCGCACCGCCGGAGCCGCGAACTGGGCGCCGGTGACGCCGGCGAAGTGGCAGTTCACAGGCGACCAGGTCATCCTGGCCGAGGCCGGCGAGAGCCGGCCGGGCCCGCGCCGGCCCTTCGAGTACGCCGTGCTGACCAACGGCCCGGCGTGGTCGTCGGTGCAGGTCGACGCCCAGGTACGACTCGACACACCGGTGGAGGTCACCAACCGGGACGTGATCATCGTCTTCGGCTGGCGCTCAGACACCGAGTTCTACTACGCCCACCTCTCCACCGACAACACGATCTATCCGCACAACGGCATCTTCAAGGTGGACAACGCCGACCGGGAGCGCATCGACCACCAGTGGAACGGCCGCTCCCGAGGCGCCAACCCGGCGATCACCGATGCCAGATGGCACCGCGTCCGGGTGGTGCACCTGCCGGCCACCGGCGAGATCGCCGTCTACGTCGACGGGCATCGCGACCCGCTGCTGACCGCGAAGGACACCACGTTCGGCTCGGGACGGGTCGGCTTCGGCTCGTTCGACAACGTGGGCCGACTGCGCAACCTGACCGTCACCGGCACACCGACCTGAACCGGGGGCGCGGTGGGGACGGCGACGCTCGCGTCGCCGTCCCCACCGGCTCATCCGTCGACCTGCCCCGGCGGGGCAGGTCCGGTTCGTAGAATTCCTGGCATGCCGGAGATCGTCGAGTTGCTGGCCTCGCCCGTGCACCGCTTCCTGGGCCGGCCCGCCGACGGCCCGGCCCCGGCCCCGCCCGGTGAGCTGGTCGACGCCGTCCGGATCCGGGCCGGCCTCGGCATCGTCGGCGACCGGTACTTCGGCCAGCAGGCACACCGCGACGCCAGCGTCACCGTCATCGCCCAGGAGTCGCTGCCGGTCGGCATCGGCCTGGCCGAGGTGCGGCGCAACATCCTCACCACCGGGATTGCGGTGGACGAGTTGATCGGCAGAGTGCTGGTGCTGGACTCCGGCGACGGCCCGGTCAGCCTGCGGGTCAACCGGGCGGCCCGACCGTGCGCCTGGATGGACGTCACCGTCGGCCCGGGAACGTGGAAGGCGCTGCGCACCACCGGAGGCATCCGCTGCACGCCCCTCAACGACGGCACCCTGCGCGTCGGTGCGATCGAGGCCGTCGTGAGCTGAGGAAAGGGCTCGACGTCAGCACTCCCGGACCGGCATGGTGTGCACCGGACAACGGCCGGCTGGGCGGTCGGCGCAACGCTCGGGGGAGGCGGCGGCAGTGGAGCACACGCTGACGGATCAGCTGGTCGACGACCACACGATCTTGCAGGTGGTCGTCGGTTCCCGCGCGTTCGGGCTGTCCGGCGCGGCCTCGGACACCGACCGCCGTGGGGTGTACGCCCTGCCGGCCTCGGCGTTCTGGGGGCTGCGGAAGCCTGCGCGCCACCACGACGGGCCGCTCGACGAGCAGGTGCGGTGGGAGGTGGAGCGGGTCTGCACGCTCGGGTTGGCGGCGAATCCCACGGTCCTGGAGGTGCTGCACTCTCCGCTGGTCGAGACGTGCACCCCGCTGGGCGTGGAACTCCGGGCGCTCACGCCGGCCTTCCTGTCCCGACGGGTGGCCGACACCTACCTGCGGTACGCCACCGCCCAGTTCGGAAAGGCCGAGCGCGGGATCGCCCGCACCGGCGTTCCGGCGTGGCGGCACGTCATGCACCTGATCCGACTGCTGACCGCCGGGGGTGACCTGGTCCGTACCGGGCGCCTGGTGCTGGACGTGGGCGCGGACCGGGACCGTCTGCTGGCGGTCAAGGCGGGCGAGGTGCCCTGGGCCGAGATCGTCGCCTGGCGCGACCGGCTGGTGAGCCGGATGACCGCGGACCTGGCCACCAGCCCGTTACCCGACCAGCCCGACGAGGCAAGGGTCGAGCAGTGGTTGATCTCGGTCCGGGAACGCTCCGTGCGGTGCTCCGCGTGACGGCCTGGAAGGCCGCGGGTCTGCCGGTCGGCGTCGACCTGACCGCCGTCGTCGCCGAGCAGCCGCACCCGCTGGTGTTCGCCACCGTCTCCGGCGCCCACCTGTACGGGTTCCCGTCCACCGACTCGGACGTCGACCTGCGCGGCGCGCATCTGCTTCCGGTCGAGGACCTGATCGGGCTGGCGCAGCCGACCGAGACCCGTACGGTCATGACCGACCGCGACGGCGTGGAGCTGGACCTGGTCACCCACGACCTGCGCAAGTTCGTGCGGCTGATGCTGCGGCGCAACGGCTACGTGCTCGAACAGCTGCTGTCACCGCTGGTGGTGCACACCACGACGGTGCACGCCGCGTTGGTCGAGCTGGCACCGCTGGTGCTGACCCGGCACCACGCGCACCACTACCGCGGCTTCGCCGCCACCCAGCGGCGGCTGTTCGACACGACCGGCGAGCTGAAACCACTGCTCTACGCCTTCCGGGCGCTGCTCACCGGCGTGCACCTGATGCGCACCGGCCGGATGCTGGCACACCTGCCGAGCCTGCTGCTCGCTGAGGCGGCGCCGGCGTACCTTCCTGAGCTGATCGCGGCGAAGCGGTCCGCCGAACACGGTGGGTTGGACGGCCTGGTCGCGGGCCCGGTCCTCGGCCGGGACCTGGCCGAGCTGGCGTCGCGACTCGACGAGGCGCAGCACGACAGCCGGCTGCCGGAGCAACCCGCCGGGTCGGCTCAGCTCGACGAGCTGGTGGTAACGGCCCGGCTGGCGGATTCGGCGAGGTGACGCTCTGGCGAGCTGGTGCGTGGTAGAACCAAACCGCGCATCGGCTCGCAGGTCTCCGGGCAGCCGGGGGCAATGCCGGACGGGACCTCATCCGAACGGAGGTGGTGCGTTGAACCTCGAGCTGCGGCAGCTCATCGAGGAACTGCGGGCTGAGCTGGCCGATCTGCCGGACAGCCTGGCCTACGCCGAGTTCGGCGAGGGGGCCGCCATCGACGCCGTACCGGCGGGGCTCCCGGCCGACCTGCGGGACCTCCTGCTGGTGGCCGACGGGCTGCGGGCGGGTCGGGTCGAGCTGGCGTCCTCGTCGACCCTCGCGGGAATTCAGTACCACCTGGACTACGCGCCGGACTTCTCGTCCATCCCGCAGGACCGGGCGGGCTGGCTGGTGGTCGGCGTTCGCAGTGACGAGCCGATCTTCATGGACCGTGGCACGGGAGCGATCTGGTACTTCCCACCCACCGGCACCGAGTGGTTCATGTCCGACGCGTTCGAGGAGCTCGCCCCCGACGTCGAATCCTTCGTGGACTACTACCTGCTCGGGCCGGGCTACGCCGACCTGACCCCCGCCGACGACCGGTGGTTCGCGTTCCTCGACGAGCAGGGTCTGCTCGACGAGGACGACGAGGACGGCAGCTGAGTCAGACCGGGCTGATGTGTGCGGCCAGGACCCGCCAGCCGTGCGGGTCGTCGTGGACCCAGGTCCGGGTGTAGCGCAGCCGCGCAGCGAACGGCGCCCCCTCGAAGACCCCGGACACCCGGCCCAGGAAGAACGTCACCCCCGTCGCACCGACGACGAGCAGGTCCAGCTCCTCCTCCACCAACTCCTCGACGACCGAGCGGCGGTCCCGGTGGGCGGCCAGGTCATCCTGCTTGCTGTGGGTACGCCCGTCCGGGCCGATGGCGATCAGCTGGTCGACCAGCAGCTGATCGAGGGCGGCGACATCGCCGGCCCGTTGGGCGGCCTGCAGGGTGCGCTCGGCGTCGAGCAGCTCGGCCTCGCGTGCGCTGTCCGGCATCGTGGCGTCCTCCCGTTCGGGTCCGACCCGGTGCCACCGTCGGCCCGGGCTGTCCGCATTGTGGCAGGCAACCTGGCCCGGGCGGGTGGGGATCGCCGCCGACGTTCACAGACTCAGACGAATCCGTACGACGGTCTCCCCGGGGCTGGTGAGCACCGCGACCTCGTCACAGATCTGCTCCACGATCGCCAGCCCGCGACCCCGTACCGAGTCGGCGGCCGGCATGCTCCGGCCGAACACCCGCGTCGGACCCTGGTCGACCACGTCGCAGAACAGCTGACCCGGCTCGGCCCAGAGCCGTACCCAGCCGCCGCCGGTGGTGTGCTGCAACGTGTTGGTGGCCAGCTCGCTGACTGCCAGCGTCAACAGCTCCACCCGCTCGGCCGACAGACCGCGGGCCAGTGCCCCGGCGCTGACGAACGCGCGCAGCGCTCGTATGTCGGTCGCGACCTGATACGCCATGGTGTCCGCGGCGTGGGTGGCGACACTCTGCTCGGCCACGGTCTCCCGTCGCTCGCCCAACATCAGCCCACCCGGTGCGGCTGCCCGGCCAGCGGTACCGCGTTCCGCGCGGGTGCCGTGGACGTGCGAGCCTCGAAGTGCGCCATCGGGCAGCCGGAACCCTTCTCGTAGCGACAGCTGTTGCCGCCACATCATGTCACCCACTGCCCTCTTGCCTGTCTCGTCCGTTCGGCGGTTGATCACCTGCGGGCGGACCTGACCAGCCTCGCCGCTGAGCAACGGAACTCGGCGTCAGGGGCGGATGTCCAGGGCGCCGATGAGCCCGTCGCGCAGCGTGAACCGGTACCGCAGCTCGATCGGGCTGCCGGGGAAGTCGCCGGACACCCGGGTGATCGCCAGGTACGAGTCGCCCGCCTGCGACGTGACCCGGATCGGCTCCGCGGTGTACGAGTAGGCGTCCATCGTCTTCTGCCGCCAGGCGCGGATCGAGGCCCGCCCGTCGTACAGCTTGTCCTCGTCGGCGACGCTCGCGGTGTCCGCGAAGCAGGCGACGAAGGCGTCCAGGTCCCGGTCGTTGACGGCCTGGAAGTAGCGGTCGATCACGTCGGGCAGGTCGACGGCCATCTGCTCCTCCTGCGGCACGGGCCGCCGTCGGGCAGCCGTCGGGTTCCCGGTCCGACCTCACCGTACGAGAAGCGGACGGCACCGCGCGGAGCAACCAGCAGAACCATCCCGCTGCCGCTGCCGGGTTTGCTGCCGGTGGGCCCGGGTAGCCACGCGTTTCCGAAAGTGAAGGGCGGGGGGATGGCCGAGCTGGCGTTCGTCGACAAGGTTGCGGCACGGGCGGGTCTCCCGCCGGAGCAGGCGCGCTCGCTCGCCGAGGCGGTCCTGCGGACTCTCACCGAGCGGCTCAGCGGTGGGGAGGCGGGCGCTCTGGCCCCCCACCTGGCCGACGAGCTGAGCCCGCTGCTGGTCAAGGCAGCGGAGCCGCCGGAAGCGTTCGGCTACGACGAGTTCCTGCGCCGGGTGGCCGACCGCGCCGGGATCGACCGTCCGGCCGCCGAGCGGGGCACCCGCGCGGTGCTCCAGACGATGCACCGGGTGGTCGGGCACCGGGAGTTCGAGGACGCCCTGGCCCAACTCCCGGCGGACCTGCGGGCACTGGCGCAGCCGCTGCCGCACGGCCCGTGACCGACGCCCCCACCGCTGGACGCCTCGGGCGTCGGTGACCGTTCGGTCCCTGGTGCGCCGCCACGACACCGGATCTACTGTGCGTTACCGATCGAACGCGCAGTGGTGGTGGTCCCGCGCCCGCCCGCCGGGTCGTCGCCGCTCCGATCCGAGGAGCGTCCCCCTTGGCGTCCATGGTGTCCCCGCGTCCCCTGCTGACCGCAGCGACGACCGTCGTCGCGCTGATCACCCTCGCTCCCGCTCCCGCCGCGGCGTCCCCGCCCAGCTATCGGATCGTCGACCTCGGCACCCTGAGCGGAGGTGACGGCGCTGCCACGGCGATGAACGACCGCGGCGACATCGTCGGCTGGAGCACCGTCGCCAGCGGCGCCCGGCACGCCGTGCTCTGGCGCCACGGTGTCATCACCGACCTGGGCGTGCTGCCGGGCGACACGGACTCCAGTGCCGTTGACGTCAACGAGTTCGGTGACGTGGCGATCACCTCCTTCGGCTCGGACTACCTGACCCGCGCCGTGCTCTGGCGCAACGGTCAGCTCCACGACCTGGGCACCCTGGGTGGGGCGAACAGCGTGGCGATCGGCGTCAACGACCGGCGGCAGGTGCTCGGCACCAGTGAACCGGCAGGCGACATGCCGCACCGCTTCCTGTGGCGCAACGGGGTCTTCACCGACCTGGGTCGGGAGTACTTCTACGAGTTCACCACCGACTTCAACAACGCGGGCGACGTGGTGGGCGGGTTCAACGTGCCGCCGCAGGACTACCCGTGCACCTGCGTCGGTGGCCGGTTGCGCGACGGGGTGCTCACCCAGATTGGCAGTGAGGCCCTCGGGGTCAACAACCGGGGTCAGGTGGTGGGCGCGGCGAACGGGCGGGCGTTCCGCTGGCAGAACGGGACACTGACCGACCTCGGCACGCTGGGTGGCGACTGGAGCCGCGCCACCGCGATCAACGACCGGGGTGAGGTGGTGGGCCAGAGCACCACCATCGCCGCGTGGCACCCGTTCCTCTGGCGCAACGGGGTGATGACCGACCTGACCACCCGGGGCGTGTGGGAGACCGACTCGATCGAGGACATCAACATCCGGGGCCAACTCGTCGGCGCCCGGGGGAACCGGCCGGTGCTGTTCCGCTGAGCGGCGGTCCTTGCCCGACGGACGGACGGGGCGCGGCCTGACCCGCCGGTCAGACCGCGCCCCTTCGTCCGAGTCAGCCGGTTACCCCGCTGCTGACCACCCACTTCTGGTGTGCGCCGCCCGCGTACGTGCCGAGCTGGATCTGGGTGCGGTCGGCGCTGCTACCGCCGGCGGCCTCCAGGACCTTGCCGGACTGCGGGTTGCGGATCGACCCGTCGGCCTGCGGCTGCCAGACCTGCGCGCCGCTGCCGTTGCAGGTCCAGAGCTGAACCTTCGTGCCGTTGGCGGTACCGCCGTTGTCCACGTCCAGGCACTTGCCCAGCACCCGGTACGTGTCGCCGACCTTCGTCCACGACTGTGCCGTGGTGCCGTTGCAGGTCCAGAGCTGGATCTTCGTGCCGTCGGCGGTGCCCGCGTTGTCGACGTCCAGGCACTTGCCACCGACGCCGGTGATGGTGCCGCCGGTCGGCGGCGGGGGACTGCCCGGGATCGAGTTGAGCGTGTACCACGCCTCGGTGCTCCACAGCGACTGACCGCTGGTGGAGGTGAACGGGCGCGGTGAGCGCAGGTGCACCACCCTGCCCGCCTTGCGACCGGGCACCGTGAGGCTGACCTTCTTGCCGTCCGCCGAGAGGGTGGCCGCGGTGACGGTCAGGGTCTCCTCGTCGATCTTCGGACCGCCGTAGTTCGACGTCGCCACGTACCGCCACTGCTTGAGCTTGTAGCGCGCGGCCAGGTCGGTGGCGGTCGCCGTGGACACCGGCTGGGTGTACTCCACCTCGAAGCCGGTCGTGGTGGCGCGCATCGCGAGCATCTCGAACGTGGTGGCGGTGTTCGGGGTGAGCTTCTGCAGGCCGTACGACAGCTTGCCGGTCTGGCCCCAGTTGCCGCCCGCGCCGAGCCCGCCGACGTAGATCGCGCCGTCCGGGCCGACGTTGACCTCGGAGACGCCCGCCTCCAGGCCCTGGGTGAGTCGGAACAGCGCGCCCTGGTACTCGCCGTTGACCTTCTCCACATTCGCCCGTTGCAGGCCGCCGTAGGTCACGTCACCGATGACGAACTGACCGGCGTAGCGACCGCTGGTCAGGTAGAGCGGAGTGCTGGGCGAGTTGGCGATCTCGTTCTGCGGCATCCAGAGCACCGGTTGGGTGACCGGAGCGGTGTCGAACGGACCCGCCGGGTTCGTGAAGTGGTTGAAGAACCTGCCCTGCTTGACGTGCACCAGCTTCGACGAGGGCAGCCAGCCGCCCTGGTTGTCGGTGACGAAGATGCCGCCCTCCGGGCCCCAGCCGATGCCGTGTGGCGTACGCAGACCGCCGGCGACGTAGCTGACCGCGCCGGTGTCCTTGTTGACCTTCAAGGTGGTGCCCCGGTTGGTGGCGGGCTGCGGGTTGGTGGTGGCGCCACCGGAGTTGATCGACACCGACAGGTTCAGGTAGAAGAACCCGTCCTGGTAGAGCAGGCCGAACGCGAACTCGTGGAAGTTGCCGCCGTACGGCCAGGTGGCCACGGTCTCCAGACGCTCGGCCACCTCGTCACCGCCGGTGTTCACCAGCCGGGTCAGCCGCTGCTTCTCGGTCACGTAGACCACCCCGTCGACGACCTTGAGCCCCATCGGTTCCTTGAGGCCGCCGGCGATCTTCTTGGTGGTCACGTTGCCCGGGGTTGTCGACCCGCCGGTGTTGCCGAGGATCCAGACCTCGCCGTCCTGGGAGGTGCCGGACTGGTCGCTGCCGCCCCAGGTGCTGATGACCAGCCGGCCGTCGGCCAGCCAGTCCATGCCGGTGACCTTCGGCTGGAAGCCGCTGGGCCGCAGGTTGGTCAGGGTGTAGCCGGGGTGTACGCCGGTCAGCGGCAGGCCGTCACCGGGGGTGTCGGAGACACCCTCGCACTCCTTGCGTCCGGGTGCGGTCACCCGGACCACGCCGGCGTCGGTGCTCAGCGCCGAGTTCGGTACGACCACGAAGGTCGACGAACCGGGAGTCTTCCACTCCAGGGTGATCTGCTGCCCGCCCCCACGCTCGAAGTGGTCGATGCGCAGCGGGTGCAGGCCGGCGGTGAGGGTGACAGTGCCCTCTTTCGGCGGGGTCGCGCCGTGCAGGCCGTCATGGTTGATCACCACGGCGTTGTCGATCGACAGCTTGGAGCCGTCGTCGCTGCTGAGCCGGAAGGTGTAGCTGCCGGCCTGGGTGGTGGTGATGTTGCCGAGCACCTGCGAGACGAAGTTGTCCTCGAAGCCGAAGTCGGCCGCCGAGGTCCAGTTGATGGTGGACATCAGCTTGTCCACGTTCGGGGTCTGGGCGGGCTTGAGCGTGCACAACTCGGACAGCGGCACCTGCACGTCGAAGACGCGCAGCGTGACGCCCGGTTCCTGCGCGGGGGCGGCGTTGGCGGGGACGGCCCAGAGACCGGCGGCGAGGACGAGTGCCAGCGCACCCAGGACGGGATGGTGGAGTCGGCGTAGCAGGCGTGTGCCCATCGTTCCTCCAGGAGGCAGTGGAGTGTCCGACGGCCGGCGTGGATCAGCGGTGAGGATGACCGTCGGCCCGGCTCCGTAACGTCCTCGACGCCGACGAGTGACGTTGCGGAAACACCGGGTGGATGGCTCGGAACATTAAGGCGTTTCGATTGGACTGTCCATGGCTTCGCCTCGATACATCAAAAGTTTCCAATGTCCGTGCGAAAGTTCACGAGGGTACGCGAAGAATGCCCGGCTATTGGGACGGTCTATCGACGTCCCCGCCGCGCCGGGCCGCCGGACCGATTGCCGCTCTTCCGGGTCGGGTTGGCGGGCTTGCGGGTTGCGGCTCCGCCCCGGCCCGTGCCGCCAGCGGACCGCCGATCCACTGTGGATGCCCCGCGCGCCGAGGGCCGGCGACGGGCCGCCACCAGCACGATCGCCGAGACCACGACGACGATCAGGGCCGGGATCAGCCAGGCCGGGAACCCGCCGCCGCGTTGCTCCTGCGTGGCGCCGGCCGGGTCGTCCGCCGTGGCGCCGGTGGGGGCGACCGGGCTGCTGCTGGCCCCAGGGCTCGATCCCTCGCCCTCGGCCTGGGCGAGCAGCGCCGGATCCGGCCCCGCCGTGGGTGCCGACCAGCCGGCCGGGGCCGGTGTGCCCGGTCCCTGGTAGTCGAAGGTCACCTCGCCCCGCACCGCCTCACCGTCCGAGGCGACCGAGAGGTAGCTGGCGGTGTAGCGGCCCTTCGCCGGCCAGTGCGCGACGGTCACCATGGCCGGGAAGCCGGTGTGGTAGAGCCGCGGCTCGAACACGCCGTTGACCATGAAGTACTCGGTGACCGGCTTGTCCAGTCGCTTCGGCTCACCGTAGGACCACCCGTTGTCCACTCGCGACCCGTCCGGAGCGCTGATGGCGAAGTGCGCGTTGGAGGCCGGCTTCTCGGTGAAGTACAACGCCAACCGGGTCAGCGGCTCGCGTACGACAGTGCCCTTCAGCGGCGTGGAGGTCGCCAGCTGGCCGTGCGCGGACGCCGGGGCGACCGGCAGCAGCAACGACACCACCAGGGTCGCCGCCAGCGCTGCCACGACACGGCTCAGGACCTCACGCACAGTGACCAGCTTCGATCGCATCCGTTCATCATGGTCATTTCCCCGGCACCGAACAAGACGTAGAGTTCTCCTCCCCGACGATCAACCCGACACCCGTCCCCCTCGCGTCGTTCGGAGTCCGCCCGTGTTCGTCCGTACCCCCGCCGCCCGGACCGCCGTCGCCCTCGCCGCCGCCACCCTCGCCGCCCTGCTCCTCGCCGGTTGCGGGCAGGACGACGACCCCTCGGTGGCCACCCCCTCGACGGTGCCGACGTCCGCGGCCCCGTCGAGCGCCACCCCCACCGCGCCGGCCCCGACGGCCACCAGCACGCCCAGCGCCTCCGCCAGCACCACCGCGGTGGACCAACAGATCACCGTCACGATCGTCAAGAAGCGGGTCGATCCGCCGACCGGACGGGTCACCGTCAGTAAGGGCCAGCTGGTCCGGATCACCGTCACCTCCGACGTGGCCGACGAATTGCACGTGCACGGCTACGACCTGGGCGCCCGGCTGCCGGCCGGCACGCCCGGCTCGGTGGAGTTCCGCGCCGACAAGACCGGGCTGTTCGAGGTGGAGACGCACGACTCCGAGCTGGTGCTCTTCCAGCTCGTCGTCCGCTGAACGACATGACGGCCGCTCCCACGCTGCTGGCACACGGCGTCGGCGGCCGCCAGGACCTGCCGATCACGCTGCCGCAGCTCGTCGTCGCCGCAGCGCTGACCCTCGTCGTCACGTTCGTGGCGCTGGGCCTTCTCTGGCGCGAACCCCGGCTCGACCGGGACGCCACCGGCGGTCGCCCGGTGCCGCGGTGGCTCGCCCGACTCGTCGACGCGCCCCCGTTCCGGTGGACGCTGCGCGGGCTCGGCCTGCTCGCCGCCGCCTGGTTCTGCCTCGGTCTGCTGGGCGGGCCGGACACCGCGGACAACCCGACCGCCGGCGCGCTCTACGTGCTGCTCTGGGTCGGGCTGGCCCCGCTGTCGCTGCTGCTGGGCCCGATCTGGCGGGTGGTCAACCCGCTGCGTACGGTGCACCTGCTCGCGGCGCTGGCGGTGCGGCGCGACCCGAACCGTGGGCTCCGTGAGCTGCCCGACAGCGTCGGTTGGTGGCCGGCCGCCGCCACCCTGTTCGGGTTCGTCTGGCTGGAACTGGTCGCCCCCGACCGGGCCACCCTGCCGGTCATCACCGCCTGGCTGGCCGGGTACGCGGTTGTCCTGCTGGCCGGCGCGGTGCTGTTCGGCGCCGGCTGGTTCGACCACGCCGACCCGTTCGAGGCGTACAGCACAGTGATCGGTCAGCTCGCCCCGCTCGGCCGGGCCGCCGACGGCGTGCTGGTCTGGCGCAACCCGCTCGACGGGATCGCCGGCCTGCGACCCCGCCCCGGGCTGGTCGCCGTGGTGATCGTGCTGCTCGGCTCGACCATGTACGACAGCCTCTCCAACGCGCCGGGCTGGTTGCGCTTCAGCCAGGAGAACGGCCTGCACCCGGCGGTCACCGGCAGCGCCGGTCTGAGCCTCGTCATCGCCGCCGTCGCGGTGGCGTACCTCGCCGCCACCGGTGCCGCGGCGCGCATCGGTCGCGCCGACGGGGCCGAAGCCCGTGGGCTGCCGGGCGAGATCGCCCACTCCATCGTGCCGATCGCGGTGGGGTACGTGGTCGCGCACTACTACTCGCTGCTGATCCTGGAGGGCCAGCGCACCGTCGCGTTGCTCTCCGACCCCCTGGGCACCGGCGCCAACTGGTTCGGCACCGCCGACTGGGAACCCCAGACCGCGCTGATCACGCCCTCCGGGGTGGCGACCCTCCAGATCACCGTCATCATCCTCGGGCACCTGCTCGGTACGCTGCTGGCCCACGACCGCGCCCTGTACCTGTTCCCCCGGGCCCGGGCGGTGGCCGGCCAACTACCCCTGCTGGCGCTGATGGTCGCCTACACCGTCGCCGGTCTGCTGCTGCTCTACGCGGGGTAGCCCCGCCCGGGTGCTGACCCGTGCGTCATGATGGCCCGTGGACTCCGATCTTCAGCGCTACCTCGATGACCTCGTCAGCACCGCCCGCGACGTGCTCGGCGCCGAACTGGTCGGCGCGTACGCGGCCGGCTCGGTGGGGCTCGGGGCGTACCAGCCCGGCCGCAGCGACGTGGACGTGGCGCTGCTCAGCGTCGGACCGCTCACCGACGCCGCCAAGCAGACGTTGGTCGCCCGGCTGCGGCACGAGGCGCTGCCCTGCCCCGCGCGCGGACTGGAGTTGGTCGTCTACGACCGGGCGGTGGCCGCCTCCGGCACCCCGGAGCCCGGCTTCGAGGTCGAACTGAACACCGGGGCCGGCATGCCGTTCCGGCGCACCCTCGACCCCGCCGACCGCCCGGCCGCCGACGGCCGATTCTGGTACGGCCTCGACCGCAGCATCCTGCACCAGGGTGGACTCCCGCTGCTCGGCCCACCGGCGGGGGAGGCCTTCGCCGACCTCGCCCCGGCCGACCTGCGCCGGTTGCTCATCGACGCGCTGTCCTGGTGGTTGGCCCTGCCCACACCGCCGGGCGACCAACCCGCGCCCGGCACCGAGGACGCCGTACTCGGCGCCTGCCGATCGCTGGTGCGCCACCGCGACGGCGTCTGGTTGGCAAAGGTGGCCGCCGGTCAGCGGCTGATCGACGCCGGCGACCGGGCCGAGGTGATCCGTCAGGCGGTCGCCGCACGAAACGGCGGGCCGCCGCCCACCGGGGCGCAGGCCCGCGCCTTCCAACAACGGGTACGCGACGAGATCGCCGGGTAGCCCCGTTGCGCGGTTGCCGGGTGGGCCTCGCGGCGCTCAGCCAACCGCTTTTGGGACAAGGTCCAGGACGAGAAGGTCCATGGGCGGACCCCACGGCAGGACTGATGTGCCGACCTGCCGCCACCCGTTGCGCGCGTAGACCTTCCGTGCCCGGGAGCGGGGATCCGAGGCGAGAGTCGCGTACCGCTCCGAGCGGTCGGCGAGCAGCCGGCGCATCAGCTCCGCGCCGACGCCCTCGCCGCGGCGGTGCGGGTGGACGATCCACTCCATCACAGCCAGTTTCGCCGCCGCACGAATCTCGGCGGGCGGGTCGGCGTCGGCCCGGGACCACCAGTCGCCGGCCGACATGGTCCACCCGTAGGCGGCACCGACCAGTGACGCGTCCACGGCGACGGTGACGAGGGTGAAACCCGGCCGGTCGGCCTCCCCGGGCAGGCGGTCGCGGAAACGGGCCACCTGGTCGGGGCCTTCCTCGTACGGCGGCTCGGCGTACACACACTCGTACAAGTCGACAAGCGGTCCGAAGAAGCGGGCCGCGTCCCGGCCGTGGCTGGTGGTGTAGATCAAGCCCATGCCCGGATGCTAGACGCGTACCCGCTCTACCAACTCGCCGTAAACCGGCCGGTGTCGCTCGGCGTCGGGAACGGCGGCGGCAACCTGCCGGGCTACCGCCCGTACGAGTTCGTTGTGCTGTTCGGCGGGTAGCTGGTCGAGCAGGTCCGCGGCGAGGCGTAACCCGTCGGGGATGTACCCGTTGCGGCACAATGCCGCCGCCTGGTGCAGCTGCACCTGCGTTCGTAGCCGCTGCTGCGACGGCGGGTACAGCTCCAGGGCGCGGTGCTGTGCGGCCTCGGCGGCGTGCTGGTCACCGGCGTGGGCATACACCCACGACTCGGTGTGCCGAAGCCGGTGCTCTGGCCATCCCCACAGCGACTCCACGTCGGCGGTCACCGTGGCGGGCAGCTCCTCCACCCGGTCGGCGAGGGCGCGCACGCAGGCCACCGCCTCGGCGTGCCGGCCGCCAAGCGATAGTGCCTGCGCCCGGCCCGCGAGCAGCCCGCACGTCGCCGCCGAAGGCGTACCGTCGGTCAGCGGCAGCACCTGGTCGGCCAGCGCTATCACCGTGGTCGGTGCCCGACCGTCGTAGCAGCCGTTCACTACGTCCCACGCCCGGGTGAGCACCCGCGTGTCCGCGTCGCCGGATTCGTCGGCGATACGCTTCGCGCTGGCCCGCCACCTGCCGGCCAGCACGGTCTGCCCGCACGCGTTCAGGCTGAGCGCCACGATGACCGACAGGTGGCCAGCGGCGCGTAGCAGCAATGGACGATGGTGCTCGTCGGCGGCGGCGATCTGGTGCTGCAACACGGCCAGGTCCCGCCCGAGTTGGGCCATGAGTTGGTCGTGCGGTTGGCGGTAGTAGCCGCGTCCGTAGTCCGCGACTATCTCGGTCCACTCATCGAAGTCGACATCGACGGCGGCGCCGATCCCATGCCGCAAGGCCTCCCATCCCACCAGACGGTCCACTGCAGGCACCGCGGCGAGCGCGCCCATTGCCTGGAGTACCGACCGTCTGCGCACGTCCTTGTCGCCTGCCTGCTTGCTTCCGTACGCCTTCTCCAATGCACCACCAGCCGACAACGCGCGGTCGTAGGCGGCCACCACCGCCGGGTTGGTGGGGCGGTCGCCGCGTTCGATCTGTCCGAGATAGCCGAAGTCGTACGCCGTCAGCTCGGCGAACTTCCGCAGCGACCAGCCGGCGGCTTTGCGGTGCTGTCTGAGTGTGTCCCCGAAACCGTCCATCTCACCCCCGGCGTGTGGGCTCCCGTGTGGGCCCACTGCTCACGGCTGCCACACCCCGCAGCGTAGCGGCCACGCTACCCATGTCGGTCGATCTCGGGCGGCGTGAATAGGCGCGGCGGATCGCTGCCGGACGGCGTGGTCTGTCGTAGCCGCTGGATGTGGTGGCCGACCGCTATCTCGCTCTAGTCGGCCACCACACACAAGCCCTGGGGGCGGACATCATGAACTGGATTGGGAGAGCGGCGGCAAGGGATGCCGACGTGGAGGTGCCCGCCGGAACCAAGCTGTTCCTCCTGGCCGGGGAGTGGCTGTGCGAGCCCACCGTGCCAGCCCGACGAGACGAGGTGGTGATCGTCGTGGCCATCCGTCCGGGGCCGACCAGCGGCTGGGTCTGGGTGAGAGGGCACGTGTGCCGCCGCCATGACCCTCCGGACTGCGGCACCGGGTCCTGCTTCGAGCACCAGGTGCTCGCCTCGGCGATCCGCCTGAACCTGGCCGGCCAGCGGTGAGCGCGGATCAGCCCCTGGAGGTTGACACGGAGCGGCACGGACTCACGGCCCACCCGGTGCGCGACGGCGAGACACACACCCCGCTACGCCCGGTGTGGCGTTGCCGAGTGGACGACCAGCAGTGGCCCTGCCACGACGCAAAGCTGCTGCTCAGGGCGGAGTTCGATGACAACCCGTCGGGACTGACGATCTACCTGGCAGGCATGTTCTATGAGGCCACCCAGGATCTTCACCACCTCAACCCCTACGACGGACCCAGCCCGCGCGAGTTGTACGACCGCTTCGTGGCCTGGGGTCGGCGGGCCTCGCGGCGCTCAACGGACCGGGCTGGACTCCAGCGAGGCGAAGAGCAGGTTGAGACCCTCGGTCATGGTCGGGTGGGTGATGACCGCGTCCCGCAGTGCGGTCCACGGCATCCCGGCGAGCATGGCCAGCTGCACCGAGGTGATCACCTCACCGGCCTCGGCGCCGAGCAACGCCGCACCGAGGATCCGGTCGGTGCTGGTGTCGATGACCGCCTTCCACATGCCCTGGGTCTGGCGCAGGGTGCGCGCCCGGGGGATGGCGGCGACCGGCAGGTGGGCGACCTGGATGTCGTACCCGGCGCGGCGCGCCTCGGTCTCGGTCAGCCCGACCCGCGCCAGTTCCGGAGTGGTGAAGACCGTGTACGGGATCAGCCGGTCGGCGGTGCTGCGCTGGCCTCCGGCGAGGTTCGCCCGGATGATCCGGTAGTCGTCCAGCGAGACGTGGGTGAACTGTGGGCTGCCGGCGACGTCCCCGGCCGCCCAGGTGCGCTCGGCGCTGGTGCGCAGGTGTTCGTCGACCTCCACGAAGCCCCGCTCGCTGAGCCGTACGCCGGCCACGTCCAGGCCGAGCCCGTCGGTGACCGGTTCCCGGCCGGCCGCCACCAGCACGTCGTCCCCGATCACCACGCTGCCGTCGTCCAGCGTCACCCGCAGCGAGCCGTCGGCCTCCCGGTCGACCCGCGCGACCGCGACACCCACCCGTACGTCGATGCCATCATCGAGGAAGACGCGCATCACCGCGTCGCTGATGTCCGGGTCCTCGCGGGTGAGCAGCCGTGGACCACCCTCGACCAGTGTCACCGCGCTGCCGAACAGCGCGAACATCTGCGCGAACTCCACCCCGACGGTGCCGCCGCCGAGCACCACCAGGCGGGCCGGCAGCCGGTCCAGGTGCAGCAACTCGTCGCTGGTGAGCACCCCGGCCTCGGCCATCCCGGGCACCGACGGCAGATGGGGGCGGGTGCCCGTGTTGATCACCACGTCGCTGCCGCGCAGCAGTCGCGCGCCGCCGTCGGCGAGTGCCACCCGTACGGTTCGTGGGCCGACGAACTGGGCCTCGCCGATCACCAGGTGCAGGCCGGAGTCGAGGAACTGCTGCCGGTTGGCGGCGACCATCCCCTCGACCACGTCCTGCTTGTGCGCGCGCAACAGGTCGATGTCGACCCGGCCGCCCTCCACCGTCAGGCCGAGCGCCGACGCGTCCCGCAGCTGACGGGCGGCCCGGGCGCTGGTCACCAGCGCCTTCGTCGGGATGCACGCGACGTTGATGCAGCTGCCGCCGATCATGCCGCGCTCGACCATGGCGACCCGCTGACCGGAACGGGCGACGTCCATGCTCAACGTCTTGCCGGCCTTGCCGCCACCGACGACGAGCAGGTCGAACTCCTCCGGTTGGTCGGTCACCGGGCGCTCCTCTCGGTCACCGGCCAAGCCGGCGGCCACCGCTGGTGCGCGGCGGCCAACCCAGCCTGCCAGCCCAACCGGCTACGGCAACCCGGTTCCACGCAGAATCGCCCGCACCTTGATCGGTTCATGAGAAGTAGATCGCCGTGCCGCCGTGGCGAGCCCGGTGAGGGATCATTGCTGGATGCCTGAACTCCCGCTGCGGTTCCGTGCACGGGTCCGCCATGAGCCTGATCGCTCGTACGCAGTGCTGGTGGAAGGACCCGAGGGGGAGGTGCTGGTCGGCGTCACCGGCAGCCTGAGGGAGGTGAGCACTGTGGCACGCGAGGGTGCCGCCCGCCTGTTCGGTGTGCCGACGGAACGAATCGCCGAGGATCACCTGGACGTGGCGATCCCTCAGCCGCCGTATGGGCGCGACGGGCAGTGGGTGCGAATCGTCTCGGCAGGTGAGTCCGCCGCGCCGGACGACGCCGTCGACGTCGGTATGGCCGGACAGGCGCACTGGTTCGGCCACGAGGGCGCCTGGTTCGTCACGGTGGCCGGCTCCGGCACAGCCGTCCATCCCAGCGAGCACCTGGACTTCGCGCCCGTCCTCACCGACGAGGAGATCGCCGAGCTGCGGAAGTACCTCGATCAGTCAGCCCAGTCGCCCTCTTGAGTGGCCTGGTCATCGACCGACGACCGGCCGCCCGGCCCGGGCCCGTGCGGATCCGCTCCGGGCCCGGGTGCAACCGCGGCTGGGGTCAGTGCCGGGCGGCGCCGTTCTCGCTGACCGGCTGCCCGAAGGCCAGGAACGGTACGGGCGTCGGTGCGTCCGTGCCGATGTGCCGAGGGAAGGTCCGCTCGGCGTCGTCGGCGCCAACCTCCCGGGCCGCCGTACGTTCGGACGTTGTCGGCTCGTCCGCCACCGCCGGTGCGTCCGCACGCTCGTCGTTCGCCTGCTCCGCCGGGGACCGGTCACCATTGGCCTGTTCCACCGGGGTCAGGTCGGCGTAGCCGTTCTCGACCGGGCTCCGGTCGGCAGGTGCGGCGTTGAGCGGGGCGCGGTCGGTGGTGGCGCGATCGGCGTCCGCGTCGTCCACGATGGGTCGCTCCGCGGGGTGCCGGTCGACGCCGGCGCGGTCGACGTTGAGCCGCTCGACCCCTACCCGCTCCGGGGCGGGCCGGTCGGCGCTGGAGCGGGAACCCACCATCGGGTACTCAGCGGTCTCCGTACCGCCGGCTGCCGCGGCCATGACCGCGGCGGCGGCTAGGTCGGCCACCCGCTTTGCCTCCCGCTGTACGCGGGCGCGGACCTCCTTGGCGTGCCGCTCGGCGGAGTCGCCGGCCCGCCGGGCCTCGTCCAACCGGGCACTTTCGGCGGTCAGGTCCCGACGGACCTCACTGAGTCGCTGTTGCATCCGGGACAGCTCGTTCTCCAGCGTCTCGCCCTCCTGGCGAATCTCGGCGAGCTGCTGGCGGCCGGTGTCCAGCTCGGCGTTCAGCTCGGCGGCCTCCTGCCGGCGCTCCTCAAGCTCCTTCTGCAGGACGGCGAGCTGCTGCTGGTGGCTGGCGGCCTGCTCGTCGGCGCGGTTGCGCAGCTCGGTCACGTGCTGCTGCGCCTCGGCCAGCAGCGCGGCGATCTGCTGCTCGGTCGCGCTGCGCTCCTCGGCCAGTTCCTGCTCGGCGGCGGCCTGCTGTTCGGCGATGTCCTGCTCGGCGGCGGTACGCCGTTCGTTGACCTCTCGCTCCACGTTGGCCTGCCACTGGGCCATCTCCTGCTGGTGCTTGGAGCGGGCCGACTGGAGTTCCTGCTGGATCTGGGTACGGGCCGACTTCATCAGCGCGTCGGCGGCGACCCGGGTCTGGTTGAGCTGCTGCGCGCTCTGCTCGGTGATCCGCTTGGCCTCGTGCTGGGCGCGCTCGTGCGCGGCCTCACCGTCGGCCCGCAGCTGTTCGGCGTGCTCGCGGATCGCTGTCAATTCGGCCTCGGCCAGGGTGCGCCGTTCCTCGTGCGCCTGCTCCTGCTCGGCCCGCCGGGCGGCCAGCTCCTCGGCCAGATCCTGACGTGCCTGCGCGGCCCGCTCACGGGTGTCGGCGAGGATCCGCTCGGACTCGCTGCGCAGCTCGTTGGCCCGGTCGGTGGCCGACTCGGTGATGATGCCGGCCTGCTTCTCGGCGAGCGCCATGATCTCGCCGACCATCGGGCCCAGATCATGGAACGAAGCGCGGTCCACCTGCACGGGTTGCTCCTGAAGCTCGGCCAGCTCGGCACGCAGCCGCTGCACTTCGGCGGTCAGTTCACGGACGCGGACGGCGGAGCGCCCGTGCTCCCCGCTCAGCATCGCGATCTGGCCGTCCAGCTGCTCCAGGTGCCGGTCCACCTGGCGTTTGTCGTATCCGCGCAGGGCGAGCTCGAAGCTCGGCCGGGAGGCCGCATCGTCGCGTGCTGCGTGCGGCTCAGCGCCGATGGACATGCACCATCCTCCGTACGATCGGGGCGTCAGGGTCGGCGGTCGCCTGCCCCACGGGCCGTCAGTGTGGCGCAACGCTACCGCCGAGCGGACCTCATGCGAAGTCCTGCCCCACCACCTCTCACGTTGCCGTCCCGCGTTGCCCCGATCCCGCGCCGATCATGGACTCCTGGTGCCGGAAAGGTGGTGCTCCACCACCTTTGTCATCCACCACCACTCCATGATCGACGCAGGCCAACGTGGGATCCGTAGGGCGACGTGGTCGCGCGAGGTCAGCGTCGGCGGGCGACCAGGACCGCGTCGTGGTGGGTGATGTCCTCGCCGTTGGGGTTGGTGGCGAGACGGGAGCGTTCCTCCGCCGTCAGCACCTCCCAGTGGGCCGGCTCCAGATCGGCGGCCACGTCCTGCGCGGTGTACATCGCGTCCGGCATGTGCATCCGGTGCGCCGACCCCCACAGATCGGATGGGTGGTGCCCGACGATCAGCAGGACGCCGCCGGGTGCCACCGCCGCGGCCAGCCGGCCGAACAACTCCCGCCGCGCCGCCGGTGGCAGGTGCATGAACTGCGCGGACACCAGGTCGTACGCCTCCTCGGTGGGTGGCTTGTCCCGTAGGTCGGCGTGGGTGAACTCGATCCGGTCGCCCACGCCGGCGGCCTCGGCGTGCGCGGCGGCCCGGCTCAACGCCGTGGTGGAGATGTCCACCGCCGTCACCTGCCAGCCGCGCTCGGCCAACCACACCGCGTCGGCGCCCTCGCCGCTGCCCACGTCCAGGGCGCGCCCCGGGGCCAGGTCGGTGACCTCGGCGACCAGCTGCGGGTTCGGCCGGCCACTCCAGACCGAGGGGCGGGACTGGTAACGCTCCTCCCACGCCGGTTCCTCGAACGTCGTGGCCACCATCTGCCGGTACGCGGACACCGCGCCGCGGGTCTCCTCGGCGATGAGATCGGCGTTGATCGCCGCCGCCGCGTTCAGGCCGGCCGCGGCGGACGTGATCACCTGACCGCGGATGTCGGCCACGTTGCCCGCCACCCAGACACCACTGACGGTCGTCGCGCCGGTGGCGTCGGTCGGGATCTGGGCACCGATGACGTGCTCACCCATCGTCACCTCCTCCGGGGCCAGACCCAACCCCACCAGCATGTCGGCGCGGGGAGTCAGCCGCGTCGCCACCACGATCGCGTCGAGCGCCACCACCCGGCCGTCGGCGAGCCGTACGCCGGTCAGCGCGTCGTCGGTCACCTCCACCGAGGCGACCGGGCCGGGCACCACAGCGATGCTGCGGGCGGCGAGCCGCTCGGCGGTCTCCGCGTCCGGCGCCGGGGAGTCGTGCAGCAGGAGCAGCACGCTGGGGCTCCACTGTCGCCACATCTCGGCCTGGTGCACGCTCAGCGGGCTGGTCGCCAGGACGCCGATCCGGCGGTCCCGAACCTCCCACCCGTGGCAGTACGGGCAGTGCAGCACGTCGCGACCCCACCGCTGGGCCAGGCCGGGCACGTCGGGCAGCTCGTCGGTCAGACCGGTGGTCACCAGCAGCCGGCGGGCCCGCACCGATTCCCCGCCGTCGAGGCTCAGCCGGAACCCGTCGTCGTCCCGGGTCGCGGCCTGCACCCGCCCGGTGCGGAACTGCCCGCCGTACCCGGCGACCTCCGCCCGGCCGATCGCGAGCAACTCGCCCGGCGGCGTCCCCTCCCGGCCCAGGTAGTTGTGGATCCGGTCAGCCGGCGCATTGCGCGGCTCACCGGAGTCGATCACCAGCACCGACCGTCGGGCCCGGCTCAGCGCCAGGGCTCCGCTGAGTCCTGCGGCACCGCCACCCACCACCACCACGTCATATGTCTCGTCCACCGCTATATCTCCCTCTTGCTCTGTCGGCTGCGCCCACCATCCGTCGCCGTCGGCAAGGTGGCAACTATCCTTGCCGTTATGGCAAACGAGGACAGCGCCGCGCTGGCGGCCGTCGGCCCCCGGCTGCGTGCCCTGCGTCACCAACGCGGGACCACGCTGACCCAGCTCGCCGACCTGACCGGCATCTCGGTGAGCACCCTGTCCCGGCTGGAGTCCGGTAGCCGCCGGCCCACCCTGGAGCTGCTACTTCCGCTGGCGAGGGCCTACCAGGTGGCGCTGGACGAACTGGTCGACGCCCCCGCCACCGGCGACCCCCGGGTACGCCCCAAACCGATCATCATCCACGGCGTGACGTACCTGCCGCTGACCCGCCGACCGGGCGGTGTCCAGGCGTTCAAGCAGATCTTCCCGCCGGACCCGTCCGCCGGGGGCCGAATCCCGCAGGCCCACGAGGGGTACGAGTGGCTCTACGTGCTCTCCGGCCGGCTACGCCTGCTGCTCGGTGACCGTGATCTGACGCTGACCCCGGGGGAGGTGGCCGAGTTCGACACCCGCATTCCGCACCTCTTCTTCAACCCCGGCCCCGGCACCGCCGAAGCCATCAGTCTCTTCGGGCCGCAGGGGGAGCGGTTGCACGTCCGCGCCCGCCCCGCCACGCCAGACAAGCAGCAGTGATCATCTCGGCTTCCGTGACGGGTACGGCGGGGTCGTCGGTGCGAAGATGGCCTGATGATCGATGCGGCATCCCGAGGTTGGACCGACCGGGTCGAGCACCGCGACATCGTCGTCAGCGAGGTCCCGGGCTTCCGCCCGCTGACGTTGGACCTTGCCGTGCCGGCCGGGGCCGCCACACCAGCCCCGGTCCTGGTGTGGATCCACGGTGGCGCGTGGTTGTTCGGCTCGCCCAAGCACCCGGCGGACTGGCTCATGGAAGTCGATCCCTTCACCGCCGCCATCCGCGCCGGATTCGCTGTCGCCTCCGCGCAGTACCGACTCAGCGGCGAGGCGCACTTCCCCGCTCAACTCGACGACGTCACGGCGGCGGTGCGCTGGCTGCGCCGACACGGCGACACGGTGGGCGTGGACCGCGAGCGGATCGGGGTGTGGGGTGAGTCGGCCGGTGGGCACCTGGCCTCGATGCTCGCGCTGACCGGGGACGACCAGGACGACAGCGGCGTCCGGGCGGCGGTCTGCTGGTACGCGCCGTCGAACCTGTTGACCATGCAGTCGCAGGCACACCCGTCCGGAACGATCGACCACGACGCGGCAGACTCGCCCGAGTCACTGCTGATCGGCGCCCCGTTGGCCGAGAACCCGGGGCTGGGCCGGGCGGCCAGTCCGATCACCTACGTCACCGACCAGGCCCCACCCATGCTGCTGATCCACGGCGACCAGGACCTGGTCGTACCGGTGGGGCAGAGCGAAGAACTCGCCGCAGCGTTGACCGCGGCGGGTGCCGAGGTCGAGCTGTCGGTGGTGCAGGGCGCCGACCACTGTTTCGCCGGAGTGCCGCTGGAACCGCTGATCCGCGACACCCTGGCGTTCTTCACCCGGGTCCTCGCCCCCGGGACCGGGGTGCTGCCGCCTCACTAGGGTGACCCGGTGACCGCCTACGACGTCGCCGCCAAACTTCCCGACATCGACCTGCTGCGGCAGCGCTGCAAGGCGCTGGCCGTGCTCGAACGCATCATCGACGGTGGGGATCCCTACTACGGCTACACCTCGAACTGGGGCACGGACGAGGCGGCGCTGATGAGCAACGGCAGCGGCGATGAGTGGACCGTCGTGTTCACCGCCGACGGCGCCTTCATCCGACTCTTCGATCATGAGTCGGCGATGTCGCCGTACTGTCATCCGGACCACGAGCTGTGGCCGGGCCTGATCGACGGTGTACCGGAGGTGCTGCGTCCACAGGTGACGGAACCCGCCTTCTGCGACGAGGACGGGCAACTCGTCGCGACGACAGTGCTGTGGCGACTGGCGGGGGACGATCGCTGGCACGCCGGGAACGGCATCGCCTTCCCACCCCCGAGCGGGCCCTACGACGACAACGGCCCGGACGGGTCCGGGCTGCTCGACATCCTGTTCGACGACATCGTCGACCGCTTCGTCGAGTTCGCCGGCGACTACTACGAGATGACTGTGGACCGGGCGGCAGTCGAGCACGTCGTCGCCCATCGACCGCTCACCGACACCGTGACAAGGGCCCTGAATCCGCAGCTCACCGTCGCCGACCTGCGGGTGGACCTCACCGAGATCGGCTACCCGATCGCCGGGGACGGCGCCGCGACGGTAGAGGTCGGACCCCATGGCGCGTTCTCCGCGAACAGCGTGGGACTGGACCGCGCGCCCTTCCCGTTGAGCTTCAGCGTTCGCGAGACAGGCGGCTCCTGGATGGTGACCGCGACCGCGGCGCAGGCCGCCGAGCTGGCCGACGTGCTCATGCTCGCCGGGAACGACACCATCATGGTTGTCGGCCTGGAGACCAACAGCTTCCTGGATGAGGAGTATCAGCAGTGGCGGCCGTCGCGGATCGCGGCGGAGCAGGGCGTCAGCTTCGAGGTGCACCAGGTCGCTGCGCTGGCGGCCGGGGTCGTCGGCCTGAGCGAAGAGGCAGTGCTGATCCGCCGGGAGCAGCTGCCCCGGTTCCTGGCCGGCTGGTACCCCTACAACCTGACACTCGTCGACGTGCCGGCCACGCCTTCCGCCGCCCAGGTCGACGAGATGATCGTCGTCATCGGAACGGCCACGTACGACGAGCCGGTCCTACCCGCGCTGGCAGGCTCACGCGTGTTGTTCTCCGGGCACGACGACTGCTACGTGGCTGTCGAGACGACGGACCGCGCGGTGCCTGCGGCGGTCCTCGGCCGGCTCCTGGCCCTGCTTGTCGGCTCGGCGCTTGTCGATACCACGATGGTGGAGGTGACGGCGCCCGACGTCGAGACCGTGCAGAGGCTGATCGAGGAGAGCCGGCATTGGATCGGCGAGTTGGGCACCGCGACGCCGGGCTCGGTGACTGTCGATCTGCACGCCACATCCGAATCGTGGCGGCTCGGCCAGTCGGTCCCGAAGAAGGTCGACCGCAGGATGGTCTACGACGTCGCGAGCAGGGCCTGGCGGCTGACCGAGGTGGTTGCGCCACTGCCGAATCAGTGACGTCGACCGTCGTGACGTGGTCGTGACGTGCCGCGAGGGCCGGACCGGTTCCCCTCCGGTCCGACCCCCGCGCTAGGCGCGGATCCTGCGCTGCCGGACGACCAGCAGCAGCGCCGCGCCCAGGAGCACCGCCAGCACGCCGGCACCCATCCAGAGCCCGGCCGGGAACGACGAACCGGTCACCGGGAGCTTGCCCTTCACCGGGATGGTGATGGTGGACTCGGGTGAGACCGGCGCCGGGCCGTCCGGCGGAGTGCCGGTCGCCGTCGCGGTGTTGCGCAGCGACCCGTGGTGGTAGTCGGCCTTGCTGACCGTGTACGTCGCCGTGCAGGTCACGGTGGCGCCGGCCGCGAGGGTGACGGCGCCGTTCGGGGTCCGCTCCGGACCGCAGGTGATCGGGCCGAGGTTGGCCGCCGAGGCCGGCGCGGTCAGGGCGTCGGTGATCGTCACGCCGGTCAGCGGCACCTGACCGGTGTTGGTGACCACGAACTGGAACGGCACGTGCTGCCCCGGTCGGACGATCTTGTCGGTGCTGCTCGACTTCACCACAGTGATCGCCGCGCCCCGGGTGGCCGTGACCTCGGCCGAGGCCGGCGCGGAGCGTACCGGTGCGGGTGGGTCCTGCCCGGGGATGGTCGGTGGCGTGCCGGCCGCGATGGCCGAGTTGGTGATCCGACCGGCCTCGATGTCCGCAGCGGTGACCGCGTAGGTCGATGTGCAGGTGGTGCTCGTCCCGGCGGCCAGGGTGACCGCGCCGCTGGCGACCGGCGGGGTGCCGCAGGTGATCGTCCCGGGCGTTCCGGTGCCGGAGAAGTCGGTCTCGTCGACAGTCACCGCGCTGAGCGCTGTGGTGCCGGTGTTGCTCACCACGAACCGGTACGTGACCACGTCACCGGCGGCGGACACCACTGTGGGCGTCACCGACTTGGTGATGGTGATCGCCGGGTGCGGGATCGGGATGTCCACCGGCGACGGTGGTGAGACCGGCGGCGGCCCGAACGGGGGCGTACCGGTGGCCGTGGCGACGTTGCGCAGCGACGAGCCGGTGAAGTCCTCCGCGGTCACCGTGTAGGTCGCCCGACACTGGATGGACGCGCCTGGCGACAGCGTCACCTCACCGTTCGGGGTGTCCTGCGGACCGCAGGTGATTTCGCCGAGTTCGCCGCGCGGGGACGGCGGCAGCACGGTGTCGTTGACGGTCACGTTCGTGAGGGTGAAGCCGCCGGTGTTGACGACCAGGAAGGTGTAGGGCACCTGCTGGCCGGGTGCGGTGATCGTGACAGTGGTCGACGACTTGATCACGTCGATGCCAGCGACGAGCCCGCCCTCCGGAATGGTCAGCGTCGAGGGCGGCGAACTCACCGGCGTCTGGCTACCCGGCGGTGTGCCGTGTGCGGTGGCCGTGTCGGTGACCCCGTCGTTGTCCAGGTCCGCCTGGGTGACGGTGTAGGTGGCGGTGCACGCCGTGGACTCACCCGGTGCGAGTGTGGCGGTGGCGCAGGTGATCGGGCCGAGGTTCGCGTTCGACGAGGGCGGTGCCTGCACGTCGGTGACGTTGACGTTGGTCAGGGTGAGTCCCCCGGTGTTGACCACGTGGAACCGGTAGGGCACCTGCTGCCCGACCGCACCGATCGAGGTGACCTCGGAGACCTTGACCACTGAGATCGCGGCGACCAGCCCAGACTCCGGGATCGTCAGCGTGGACGGCGGTGAGTCGACCGGCGTCTCACTGTCCGGAGGTGTGCCGTGTGCGGTGGCGACGTCGGTAACCGCGTTGTTGTCGAGGTCGGCCTGAGTGACGGTGTAGGTGGCGGTGCAGGCTGTCGCCTGGCCGGGCGCGAGGGTGGTCTGTGGGCAGGTGATCGGGCCGAGGTTCGCGTTCGACGAGGGCGGGGTCTGTGCGTCGGTGACGTTGACGTTGACGTTGGTCAGCGTCACGCCGCCGTTGTTGACGACGAGGAACTGGTAGGGCACCGGCTGCCCGGCCGAGGTGATGGATGTGGTGGTGGACGATTTCACCACCGAGATCGACGGTGTGACGTCGGCCGCCGGAATGGTCAGCACGACCTGGTCCGAGTCCACCGGCTCCTCGGTCCCCGTCGGGGTGCCGTGCGCGGTGGCGATGTCGGTCAGCTCGTCATGGTCCAGGTCGGCCTGGGTGACGGTGTACGTCGCGGCGCAGACGGTGGTCGCACCGGGCGCGAGGGTGGTCTGTGGGCAGGTGATCGGGCCGAGGTTCGCGTTCGACGACGGCGGGTCCTGTACGTCGGTGATGTTGACGTTGTTCAGGGTGACGCCGCCGGTGTTGGCGACCAGGAAGCTGTAGGGCACCTGTTGGCCCACCGAGCTGATGGCCGCGGTGGTGGACGACTTGATCAGTGAGATGGCCGGGAAGACGTCACCGCTCGGGATCGTCAACGTCGACGGCCCCGATTGGACGGGCGTTCCGCCACCGGGCGGGGTGCCCTGCGCGGTCGCGGTGTCGCGTACGAAGCCGATGTCCAGGTCGGCCTGGCTGACCGTGTAGGTGGCGGTGCACGCCGTCTGCGCGCCGGGCGCGAGGGTGGTGGCGGCGCAGGTGATCGGGCCGAGGTTCGCGTTCGACGAGGGCGGTGCCTGCACGTCGGTGACGCCGACGTTGGTCAGGGTCAGCCCGCCGTTGTTGACGACGTGGAACGAGTACGGCACCTGCTGCCCGACGGTGCTGATCACATTGGTCGTGGAGGTCTTCACGACCGCGATCGAGGCGACCAGGCCGGTTTCCGGCAGCATCAGGGTCGAGGGCGGCGAGTTCACCGGGGCGCCACCGCCGGGCGGGGTGCCGTGTGCGGTGGCGGTGTTGGTGACCCCGTCGTTGTCGAGGTCGGCCTGGGTGACGGTGTAGGTGGCGGTGCACGCGGTGCGTGCGCCGGGCGCGAGGGTGGTGGCGGCGCAGGTGATCGGGCCGAGGTTCGCGTTCGACGAGGGCGGTGCCTGCACGTCGGTGACGTTGATGGCGGTCAGGGTGAGCCCGCCGTTGTTGACGACGTGGAACGAGTACGGCACCTGCTGCCCAACTGCGGTGATGGACGCGGTGGTGGAGGTCTTCGTCACCGCGATCGATGGGGTCAGCCCGGCTGCGGGGACGGTAAGCGTCGACGGCGGCGAGGTGACCGGCGTACCGCCGCCGGGCGGGGTGCCCCGCGCGGTGGCGACGTTGGTGACGCCGTCGTTGTCCAGGTCGGCCTGGGTGACCGTGTAGGTGGCGGTGCAGATGGTGGTCGCGCCTGGCGCGAGGGTGGTGGCCGCGCAGGTGATCGGGCCGAGGTTGGCGTTCGACGACGGCGGGGTCTGCACGTCGGTGACGGCCACGTTGCTCAGGGTCAAACCGCCGGTGTTGGCGAGCAGGAACCGGTACGGCACCTGCTGCCCGACCGACGTGATCGACGTGGTGGTGGACGACTTCACCACCGTGACGGCGGCGGCGAGCCCCTGGGCCGGGATGGTCAGGGTGCTCGGTTCGGAGACGACAGGTGGACCCGTGGGTGGGTTGCCCTGTGCGGTGGCGACGTTGGTGACGCCGTTGTTGTCGAGGTCGGCCTGGGTGACGGTGTAGGTGGCCGTGCAGGCGGTCTGTGCCCCGGGAGCGAGGGTGGTGGCGGCGCAGGTGATCGGGCCGAGGTTGGCGTTCGACGACGGCGGGGTCTGCACGTCGGTGACCGAGATGGTGGTCAGTGGGACGCCCCCGGTGTTGACCACGTGGAACGAGTACGGCACCTGCTGACCGACGCTGGTGATCAGCGTGGTGGTGGACGACTTGACCAGGGCGATGTCGGCCGGGGTGGCGCCCGCGCAGGACAGGGTGGTGCTGAACGGGAAGTAGTGGATCTCGCCGCCGCGGTGGTCCAGCGTACGGGTGATGACGCTGCCCTCGGTGTTGCTGGAGGAGAGGTCGGTGAGGCTGGCGTTGGGGGCGTAGATGGTGCCCTCGACGGTGGCGGCGTTCGGGGTGAGGGTGAGCGCGGTGGCGGTCGGGAAGTTGAACAGGATGTAGCGCGCCTGCGGTCCGCCGATCCCGGCGAAGTTCGGGGCGGTCCAGGCGAAGGTGTTGCCCACGCCGCTGGTGTCCACGTTGACCAGCAGCGGGGTGTCGGCGGTCGGCTGGCCGGCGAAGGTCAGGATCTGGATGTTGGCCAGGTCGGCGGCGGTCAGGTTGAGCACGTTCGTCACGCCCGGGGTCAACGTGACGACGGCGTTGCTGCCCGGTGGGATCGGTCGGGGCAGCACGTCACCGTTCGGCGTCCGCAGCACCACCGTGTTGTCGCAGGTGGCCAGGCCGGCGGTGGTATCCCGGAAGGCGGCGAACGCACCGGCGAAGTTGATCGGCGAGGTCGGCCCGACGCTGGGTACCGGCTGCCGGGTGACCAGCTCCACCCGGGGTGAAGCGTCGTAGTCGTTCGTCGGCAGGATCCGGGTGTTGACCTGGGCGCCGTTGTTGTCGGTGTTACGGACGAAGGTGCCGGTCAGGTTGCCGACCTTGGCGTAGCCGTTGGAGAGCACTTGGAGGCGGGTGCCGCCGACGCTGCCGGCGAAGTTGACCCGTCCACCCACGACCAGGGCGCTGGGGTTGGCGTCGCCGGGCACCACGAACGATCCGGCGGTCGCCCCGGCGAGCTGGTAGTTGCCGAAGGTGAGATCACCGCCGACGGCGAGGGTTCCCTCGTTCTCGTCGTTGTTCACCGTGGCGTTGCCCTCGGTCATCACGCCGAAGCTCAGCGCCTCGGCGACCGGGTCGACCGGTCCGATGGCCTCGTCGACGGCGACAAGCGTCGGCCTGATCGGGGCGGGCGCGGTAGGCGCCGGCACCAGCAGACCGTTTACCGCCAGCACGCCCGCGACGGCGGACAGCGCCGCCGCCCGTGACCTGCGGCTACCCCACCACGAAATCCTCATCACGCCCCCGTTGGTTCGAATGTGCCAGGGGAGCGTACCGAGCCATTTGTTAGGTTCTGACGCTTTTGTCCGTTTGCCCGATGGTCCACCGGCGACGCCGCTGACTCGCACCTCGACGGTGCGCCGACCCGCAGCCGGAACGGTAGGAGCCGTCCGTGCCGACCGTCAGCGGCTCTGCCCCGAGTGGAGCGGGACGCCGCTGCCGGGCGAGGGGTCGGCGGCCAGGCCACCGGTGATGGGGGAGGGCCGGAAGCCCCTGACGACCAGCCAGATGCCCAGCGACAACTCCCACAGGGCGATCGGCATGGTCAGCAGGGCCGACGCAGGCGACACCTGTGCCCAGAAACCGAACATCGTGGCGACGAAGGTGACGGTGAGCAGGAGGGCTCCGACGAACCCGAGCACGGGAAGGACCCGCGGCACGAGGCGGGACTGGTACAGCAGTGGGCCCAGGAGGAGAGCGTTCACCGCCGGCAGGAAACCCTGCCCGGTCAGGAACGTCCAGTCGTGCAGGGCGATCAGGGCCTCACCGGTGGCCTGCGCCTCCGGGTCAGGTCCGGCCTGCCGCACGGTCACGAGCGACATCATGAGGACGATGCCGCCGATGATGGTGGCCGCCTCCAGGACCCGGACGCCGGCGAAGCCCAACGCCAGTGCCTCGTTCTGCCGTTTGACGACCGGGTACAGCACGACCGCGGTCCCGATGCAGGCGAGGGCCACCACCATCTCCAGGACACCGCCCCAGGCCACACCCGTCTCGGATCCCGGGCCGACGACGGACTCGGGATCGAGCACTGTCGCGTACAGACCGAGGATCGGGATCGAGACAAAGGTGAGGAGGTGCAGCAGGCCTGCTGTGAGCGCGGTCTTGCGTAGCGGGCTCATCACGAGCCCCCGCGTCCCGCCCCGGGGTGTGCGAGCGCCGAAGGCGTCTGCCGGCCGACAATCGCCGGTGCCTCGTGAACGAGCTCGTCGTCGCTGAGAGCGTCGACCATGAACAGGGCGAAGTCCACTCGACGGGTGCGGTTGCTCTCAAGGATGGGGTCGCCCACGTGCCTACTCCAGACCGGGAGACCCTGGCTGTCGCCCTCTTCCAGGTCGCTGCCTCGGACGACGGTCCATCGGGTGTCGCTGTCGAACACGCGACGGCAGGCATCCACCTGATCGTCGAGGTCCGCGAAACGAGCGAGTTTCGCCAGTGGCCCGGCCACCTTCACGAGCGCCCTCAGCTTCCAGGAGTACACGTCTCGGCCGTCCTGGGTGATGTGCCATCCGCAGGAGAACACGAGGCGTGCTCCGGGACGTGCGTGGTCGAGCACGGCCTGGGCTGTGCCAGCCGAATAGTGGTTGACCCCGCGCGGCACCAGCACGGTCAACACCCCGTCGCACCCGGCAACCGCGCGGCCGATGACGTCGCGGTCGTTTGTCGCTCCCGGAATGACGGTGATGCGGCCCTTGAACGCGTCGAGCTTTCCCACGCTGCCCTCTCGGCATACGCCGACGACCTCGTAGTCGCGGTCAAGCGCGTGCCGCACCATG
The DNA here is from genome assembly GCF_900091575.1 of Micromonospora saelicesensis. GTDB lineage: Bacteria > Actinomycetota > Actinomycetes > Mycobacteriales > Micromonosporaceae > Micromonospora > Micromonospora saelicesensis. The sequence continues at coordinate 493,396 of NZ_FMCR01000002.1, read as the reverse complement.
TACCGCCCGAGCTTTCCAGAGGCACCGACAATGCAGATCTTCGGCTTGGTGGGTTGTCCGGCGCCATTGCCTACCTGTGCGGTTTCCATGGCTCTTCTCTTCTTCTTGCCTACTGGATCGGCGAATGACGAAAAGGCACAAACTGGAGCCGCGTGAAGGGATTCTGGCCAGGTCAAGCGGATTAGCGGTACGGCTGGCCACTCGATCTGGACCGTACGCGCAAAGCGGTGGAACAGCAACGGCGGAATGGTCGGTGCTAACTGGATGCAGACAAGAAAACGCCGATTCCGTCCTGATTTCCGAACGTCGGCCGCCGGGCTGCGGAGCAGTGTCGAGGACCGGCCCAGCATCCCGCACCGCCCAGCCCGGCCAGTCGGTCCCCGCCCGAGCACCAGATTACTTCGAACTGTGCGCACCGAACTTCCGTGTTTATGATCGACAACCCCCTGACCGGGGACCGACACGGCCGATCGATTCGGCCCGGAGCAGAGCTGAGGTGCGCGACGGTGATCCGCGAGGCGTACGCCTGCTGGGTGCGCGAACCCGGCGTGGCCGAGATCCAGCCGGTGTCGCTGACCGCCCCGGGCCCCGACGAGGTGCTGGTCCGGGCCCGCTACTCCGGGGTCAGCCGGGGCACCGAGACGCTGGTGTTCGCCGGCCGGGTGCCCGCCGACCAGTACGCCTCGATGCGCGCGCCGTTTCAGGAGGGCGAGTTCCCCGGCCCGGTGAAGTACGGCTACCTCAGCGTCGGCGTGGTCGAGCAGGGCCCGCCGGAACTGCTCGGGCGGACGGTGTTCTGCCTGCACCCGCACCAGAGCGCGTACATCGTGCCGGTGAGTGCGGTGGTACCGGTGCCGGAGGGGGTGCCGGCCGCTCGAGCGGTGCTCGCCGGCACTGTGGAGACCGCCGTCAACGCGCTGTGGGACGCGGCTCCGCTGGTCGGTGACCGGGTCACCGTGATCGGCGCGGGCATGGTGGGCTGCTGCGTCGCGGCGCTGCTGGCCCGGTTCCCCGGCGTGCACGTCGAGTTGGTCGACACCGACTCGCGCAGGGCTGGCGTGGCCGGGGCCCTCGGCGTCGACTTCGCCAACCCGGCCGACGCCCGCGGTGACCGGGACCTGGTCGTGCACGCCAGCGCCACCGCCGCCGGCCTGCAACAGTCGCTGGACCTGCTCGCCCCGGAGGGCACAGTCATCGAGCTGAGCTGGTACGGCGACCGCCCGGTGCAGGTGTCACTGGGCGGCGCGTTCCACTCCGGTCGACTCAGCGTGCGCAGCAGCCAGGTCGGCATGGTGGCACCCGCCCGACGGGGACGGCGCAGTTACGCCGACCGGCTGGCGCTCGCCCTGGACCTGCTCGACGACCCGGCCTTCGACGCGTTGATCACTGGCGCGTCGCGCTTCGCGGAGCTGCCCGACGTGCTCGCCAGACTGACCTCGGGCGACCTGCCCGCGCTCTGCCACCTCATCACCTACGAAGACGGAGAGTGACCGTGTTCAGCGTGACCGTTCGGGACCACATGATGATCGCCCACAGTTTCCGAGGCGAGGTGTTCGGGCCCGCCCAACGGCTGCACGGCGCGACGTTCGTGGTGGACGCGACGTTCCGCCGGCCCGACCTGGACGCCGACGGGATCGTGGTGGACATCGGCCTGGCCACCGAGCAGCTGCGGGCCGTGCTGAGCGAGCTGACCTACCGCAACCTCGACGACGAGGCGGCCTTCGCCGGGGTGAACACCACCACGGAGGTGCTGGCCCGTACGGTCGCGGACCGGCTGGTCGAGCGGGTGCACGTCGGTGAGCTGGGCGCGGGGGCGCGCGACCTGGCCGGCATCACCGTCACCCTGCACGAGTCGCACATCGCCTGGGCGAGCTACGAGCGGTCGTTGTGACCGATGCGGGCCGGGCGGTGCACGTCGTCCTGCCCGGTGACATCGACGATCCGGCCACGCCCAGCGGCGGCAACTCCTACGACCGGCGGATCTGCGCGGGGCTGGGCGAGCGCGGCTGGTCGGTGCACGAGCATCCGGTGCCCGGCGCGTGGCCGCACCCCGACCCGGCCGACCGGGCGGCGCTGGGTGGGGTGCTCGCCGCCGCGCCCGACGGCGCCGTGGTGCTGGTCGACGGCCTGATCGCCTCGACCGTGCCGGACCTGCTCGTCCCGCACGCCCGTCGGCTGCGCCTGGTAGTCCTGGTGCACATGCCGCTGGACGACGAGGCGGAAGGCCGGGCGTTGGCCGCCGCTCGGGCCGTCGTCACCACCAGCGAGTGGACCCGTCGCCGCCTGCTGCTGCGCCACCCGCTGCGTCCCGACCGCGTCCGGGTCGCGCAACCGGGGGTGACGCCCGCGCCGCCGATACCCCCCGGATCGGCCACCGGCGGCCGGCTGCTCTGCGTGGCCGCGGTCACCCGCCACAAGGGTCATGACGTGCTGGTCGACGCGTTGACGGTGCTGCCCGAGGCGCCGTGGACGCTGGTCTGCGTCGGCACGCTGGCTCGGGAGCCCGAGCTGGTGCACCGGCTGCGCGACCGGCTCGCCGGCGCGGGCCTCGCCGACCGGGTCCGGCTGGCCGGGCCGCTGACCGGTGCGGCGCTCGACGCCGCGTACGCCGACGCCGACCTGCTCGTGCTGCCGTCCAGAGGCGAGACGTACGGCATGGTCGTCACCGAGGCGCTGGCGCGCGGCCTGCCGGTGCTGGCCACCAGGGTGGGCGGCGTGCCGGAGGCGCTCGGGCGTACCCCCGATGGTGACCTGCCAGGGTTGCTCGTTCCACCGGACGACCCGGCCGCCCTGGCCGGCGCGCTGAGCTGGTGGTTGGGCGACGACCACCTGCGGGACCAACTGCGGCGTGCCGCTCTCGCCCGGCGCGACACCCTGACCGACTGGCCGGTGACCACCGCGTTGCTGGCCGGCGTGCTGAAGGAGGTGGCGGAATGACCGCCGAGGAGACCCTGCCGTTCGCCGACTGGCTGCGGTTGCGTGAGCCGGCCGACGCGGCGGCGCGCGCCGAGGACCTGCTGGATGCCGTCCGGGCCCGGCTGACCGGGGACGCCCCGACGGTGATCCACGACCTGGGTAGCGGCACCGGCTCGATGAGTCGTTGGCTGGCCGCCCGGCTAGCCGGACCACAGCACTGGGTGCTGCACGATCGGGACGCCGACCTGCTGGCCCGGGCCGCCGACGGCATGAGGGGTGTGACCGCCGCCGACGGCGCCCCGGTCACCGTCCACACCCGCTGCGGCGACCTCACCCGGCTGACCGCCGCCGACCTCGCCGACGGTTCCCTGGTCACCGCGTCCGCGCTGCTGGACATGCTCACCGTGGAGGAGGTCGAACGGGTGGCGGCCGCCTGCGTCGGCCGACCAGCCCTGTTCGCCATCTCGGTGACCGGGCGGGTCCGGTTCAGCCCGGCCGACCCGCTCGACGAGGCGGTCGAGGCCGCGTTCAACGACCACCAGCGGCGTACCGTCGAGGGTCGGCGGCTGCTCGGCCCGGATGCCGTCGCCGCCACCGCCGCCGCGTTCGCCCGGCGCGGCGTCGACGTGCGGGAACGGCCCAGCCCGTGGCGTCTCGGCCCGGAGCAGGCCGAGCTGACCGCCGAATGGTTCCGAGGATGGCTCGGGGCCGCCTGCGAGCAGCGCCCGGACCTGGCCGGGCCCACCCAGGCGTACGCCCGCCGCCGGTTGGCCGACGCGGCGGCCGGCCGACTCACCGTGCTGGTCGAACACACTGACCTCCTCGCCGGTGGATGAACCGTTCACGCCCTGGGTACGTGCACTAGGGCAAGTGGACGATCTTCAAAGGGGAGGCCGGCGCCGATGTTCTGGGCCTGGGCACGAGTGGTCGGCGGGGTGGGTCTGCTCGCCGTCCTGCTGTGGCAGGTGGGCAGCGGCCCGTTCCTCGCCGGAGTACGACTGATCGACGCGTCAGCGTTGGCTGCGGCGCTGGCCATCGGGGTGCTCACCACGGTCTGCGCGGCGTGGCGGTGGAGCCTGGTGGCCGGCGGACTCGGCGTACGCCTGCCGCTGGCGACCGCGGTGGCGCACTGCTACCGGGCCGTGTTCCTCAACGCCACACTGCCCGGCGGGGTGCTCGGCGACGTGCACCGGGCGGTACGTCACGGCCGCGACGCCGGTGACGTGAGCCGGGGCATCCGCGCGGTGGTCTGGGAGCGTGCCGCCGGCCAGGTGGTCCTGGTCGGGGTTGCGCTGGTGGTGCTCGCCGCCTTCCCGTCCCCGGTACGGCCGTACCTGCCGGTCGCCGCCGCGATCCTCGTCGCCGGCGGGCTGGTCATCGTGTTGTTGGCCCGGGTCCTCCCGAACGGTGGCGGGTCGCGCTGGGCGACGGCACTGCGTACGGCCGTGGCGGACGTACGGTCGGGGCTGCTGGCGCGGCGCACCTGGTTCGGTGTGCTGGTCGCCTCGGCCGTGATGGTCGCCGGCCACCTGGCCACCTTCCTGGTGGCGGCGCGCACCGCCGGATCGGACGCCCCGCTGTCCCGACTGCTGCCGTTGACGCTGCTCGCCCTGCTCGCCATGGGCCTACCGTTGAACGTGGCCGGCTTCGGGCCGCGTGAGGGGGTGGCGGCGTGGGTGTTCGGCGCGGCCGGTCTCAGCGCGGCCGAGGGTGTCGCCACCGCCACCGTCTACGGTGCACTGGTGTTGGTGGCCAGCCTGCCCGGCGCCGCCGTGTTGCTGGCCCGTCGGCGTCGAATTCCGGTCGCCGCCCGGGAAGCGACCTCCGGCGGCGGCTGTTGAAGTCGGTTGTGAGACGGTACGCGTCGCCGGAGGGCGGTGGCGCCGGACAAAGGAGTCCCATGCCCGAAGCATTGCCGGTTGCCACGATCCGCACGCAGGTCACGGTGCCGCTGGCGTTCCCAGACGGCTACACCACGACCGCCCGGGTGTTCACCTTCAAGGGCCTGGTGGACGGTCGGGAGCACCTGGCCCTCGGCCTCGGCGACTGGGCCGGCGCCCTGGACCGGCTCGCCGTCGGGGGAGAAGCCCCGCTGGTTCGTCCGCACAGCGAGTGCCTGACCGGCGACGTGTTCGGCAGCGAACGCTGCGACTGCGGCCCGCAACTGCGCGAGGCGGTGCAGCGGATCGCCGAGACCGGTGGTTTCCTGCTCTACCTGCGGCAGGAGGGCCGTGGCATCGGCCTGTACGCCAAGCTGGACGCGTACGCGTTGCAGGACGCCGGGTTGGACACCTACCAGGCCAACGTCGCGTTGGGCCGCGGCGAGGACGAGCGGGACTACACCGCCGCCGCGCAGATGCTGGCCACGTTGGGCGTGCCGCGGGTCCGACTGCTGAGCAGCAACCCGGACAAGGCCGAGCAGTTGACCCGGCTGGGTGTGGACGTGGCCGAACGGGTGCTCACCAGCGTCTTCCTTTCGCCGGCCAACGCCGACTACCTGGCGGCGAAGGCGGCCAAGGCGGCGGAGGTCGAGGCGGCCGAGGCGGCGGATGCGCTCGCGGGCCGTGCTCCTGAGCGGCCCGTCTCCCGATGAGCTGGCGGCCGGGGCCGACGCGGCCGTACGTGCTGCTGAGTTGTGCCGCCTCCATCGACGGGTACATCGACGACGCCTCCGAGCAGCGGTTACTGCTGTCCAACGAGGAGGACCTGGACCGCGTGGACGCGGTCCGGGCCAGCTGCGATGCCATTCTGGTCGGCGCCGGCACCGTCCGACGGGACGACCCTCGGCTGCTGGTGCGCTCCCCGAGCCGCCGGGCCGAGCGGGTGGCGGCCGGTCGGGCGGCGTCGCCCACCAAGGTCACCCTGACCGCCCAGGGCGACCTCGACCCGACCGCCCGCTTCTTCACCGCCGGTGATTCGGCCCGGCTCGTCTACTGCGCCACCGGCGCGCTGGAGAAGACCGAGGAGCGGGTCGGCCGACTGGCCACCGTGATCGACGCGGGTGAGCCCGTCGACCCGGGGTGGCTGCTGACCGACCTGGCCGCCCGGGGCGTACAGCGGCTGATGGTGGAGGGCGGCGGGAGGGTGCACGCCCAGTTCCTCGCCGCCGGTCTCGCCGACGAACTGCACCTGGTGGTCGCCCCGTTCTTCGTCGGTGACGGCCGGGCGCCCCGCTTCGTCGGCGAGGGTCGCTTCCCCTGGCACCCGGGTCGCCGAGCCCGCCTGGCCGAGGCCCGCCAGATCGGCGACGTGGTCCTGCTCCGCTACGCCCTCTCCGACCTCTGCCCCACCGACCCCGCCCGCAGCTAACGGTTGATCATGAGGTTGGCGGGTGATTCGATCTCCGCAGAACCCGCCAACCTCATGATCACCCCGACCGGGTGGGTGGGTGGGGTTATTTCGTGGACGGCGGGGGTTGGGTCGGACAGGATTTCCGGATGTCCGTACCGAGCCTGGCTTTGCTGCGCTGGCAGTTCGACCTGACGTGGTCGCTGTTCGAGTACCACCTTGAGCGACTCGAACCCGGGGATTTCCTCTGGGAGCCGGCCGACCACTGCTGGTCGGTGCGGCAGAGCACCGACGGCACCTGGATCCCGGACTGGGCCGACACCGAACCCGACCCGGTCCCGGTGCCGACGATCGGCTGGCTCACCTGGCACGTCGGCTGGTGGTGGACCGTGGCGATGGACCATCTCCGGGGTGGATCAGCGCGGCAGCGCACGGCCGTCGTCTGGCCGGGTGCGGGCGAGCCCAGCGTCGCCTGGCTGCGGGGCCTGCGCACCGAATGGCTGGGTCTGCTCGACCAGCTCGGCGACAGTGACCTCGACCGCATCGCGACGTTCCCCTGGCCGGACGGGACCGACCACACCGTCACGCACACGATCGGTTGGGTCAACTCGGAGCTGATGAAGAACGTCGCGGAGATCGGTCAGCTCCGGCTGCTCCGCGCCGCAGGGGCCGATCGATACGGCCCGGCCTGACGCCGGGGCGCCAGAGGAGGGATGGCGGGGTCTCGGGCGGAGCAGAAGCCAATGGCGCAAAAGTGGTAAGTCCTCGCTAGACACGAGACGTGGGACCTTCCCGATGACTGATTCCTTGCGTACATCTGACATCTTCGGTGCTGTCTTCCTCGATTTCAGCGCCGCTGGCTCTGCAAAACTACGCTGAGTCATTTCTTCCCGCTGCTTGGTCCTTGCTTAGATCGCCTCCGACATGATAGAAATTCGTGCATGGAGATGCGTAATGCATCGCCTGCTTTGTTGCACAGCCCGTTGTCCATTTCTAAATCGGGGAGACTGTCTTGCGAGTTCGAAGTGTCTTAACTGCTCTGGCCATGATGATTACTGTTTCAGTGATCGGCGCGGCGCCCGCTCATGCCGAGTCAAGCAGCAAATTAGATGGTAACTCATTCGCAAACCAGGCACGGGCTGGAAAACTCTCTGAACGGCAGGCGGAAACTCTCCAGGAGAAGGTTGACGCGTACCTTCAGAAGACTGGCGGGAAGCAAATCTCGCTCAACGAGATCGAGATCGATAATGGCGTGCTCAAGGTCGCTGTCCCCGGCGAGGCGCACCCGAGAGATTTTGTCAACGCCCCGACCAGTGTGGCCCTTGCCAGTCGGTGCTTAGATGGTCAGTACAATGGCTGGTTCTGCGCGTTCCGTTCCACTGGTTTCTCCGGCGACACGCTTGAATGGTACAACTGCGGAACCTACAATATGCCTTGGACTGGTTACGGCTCCTGGCGTAACAATCAAACCAGAGGCACGGTTGCCAAATTCATCAATGCTTCCGGTGGCGTGATTTACTCGACGCCTGGCGCCTACTCCAGCAGCACCAGTTACAACTGGACGCCCGTCTACAAGGTCAAGCCCTGCTGAACGGGTCGGCCTTGCTCTAGCTGATACAGCGCTGCTACCGCTTACCTTCCAAGGGTGAGCGGTAGTCGTGCTTGTCTGGATGAGCCTTTGCGCAACCTCAGTACGTCGTCCTTGACTGATGAGAAACGAAAGCTCGCCGTGTCTCTGTCAAACAGCACCGCTGTGCAGGTCCGTCGGCTCCCGGGTGGGCGGAGGCGACTGCGCCGACGCGGAGCAGATCTCTGCGGCTGGGCGGGATTCATGCCCCCGATCCTGTCGCCGCCGGTCGGGCACGTGCAGTACTTTCCACACGGAGTGCCGTGACGAAGCCGGAGGCGGCGTGCTCAGTGCCCGGTGTGTCGAGTGCGAGGCGGACCTGCCCGTCGGCGCCGGCCGGGGGCGCCCGCGCCGCTACTGCTCCCGACGCTGCCAGGCTCGCGCGTACCGCAGGCGTCGCGAGCACGGCCCCACCAGCACCCCGCGTCGGATTCGGGACCTGCCCGCGCCGACCGGCGGCGACCCGCGCCACCGGTTGGTCGCCCTCGCGGTCGACCTGGCGGACGCCGGGGGGCTGGACGCCGTCTCCCTGCGGGTCCTCGCCCAACGCGGCGGCCTGCCCGCCCACGCCGTGTACCGGCACGTCCGGAACCGGGCCGACCTCCTCGCCGCGATGGCCGAGCAGGTCACCGCCACCAGCCCGACCGCCACCAGCCCGACCGGCACCGCGCCACAACCGCGTGATCCGCGCCAACGGCTCGAACGGTTGGCCGGGGACGAGTGGGCGATGTACCGCCGCCATCCCTGGCTGCTGGCCATCCTCGCCACCGACCGGCCGCCGACCGGGCCGGCGGTACTCGCCATGGTCGACCGGGTGGTCGCGGCGTTCACCAGCGCCGGGTACGACCCGGCCGAGGCGTTCCGCGCCTATCTGGCGCTCAGCGGCTACATCCAGGGGATGGCCCTGCTCATCCGGCGTGACCCCGGGGACACCACCTACCACGCCTGGTGGTCGGCGACCCGCACCCGGCTGGAGCGGACCGGCCGTACCCGGGACCGACAGTGGCTGGCCGCTGCCGGGCAGACCAGACCCGACACCGACCTGGACACCTGGTTCCAGTTCGGCCTGCGCGGGCTGCTCGACGGCCTGTTGCGCAGACCCGCTCGGTAGGGTGTTCGGCGTGCCGCGACTGGTGAAAGTCACTCAGGACAATGTGGAGGCCGCGTGCCGGGTGAGCGTGCGGCCCGACCAGGAGAAGTTCTCGTCTCCGGTCGCCTGGTCCCTCGCCGAGGCGTACGCGCAGCCCGAGATCGCGTGGCCGCGTCTGCTCGTCGAGGATGACGAGATCGTCGGCTTCCTGATGGGCTTCTTCGACATCGTGTGGGATCCGGCCCAACCGGACGACAGGCGCTCGGGGCTGTGGCGGCTGAACATCGCCGCCGAGCACCAGGGCCGGGGGTACGGCCGCTTCGCGGTACAGGCCGTCCGCGACGAGGCCCGCCGACGGGGGCACGACCGCGTCTACACGACGTGGAAGCCGGGGCCGGACGGCCCGGAGCAGTTCTACCTGAAACTCGGGTTCCAGCTGACCGGGGAGACCAGCGAGGACGAGGTGGTGGGCGTCCACTCCACCCACTGACCGGACGCCACCGACCACCCCGGACCGAGTGATCAGCAGTGCGGCGGGGCCTGCGTACGATGCGGGGTCGAGTTCCCCTCGTCGCGGCGGAGGTACCGAACAATGGCAGGCCAGCACGAGGGTTTCGCTCTCGGCATCGACCTCGGTACGTCCAACACGGTCGCGGTGCTGCGCTGGCCGGACGGGCGGACCCGTCCGCTGCTGATGGACGGTCAACCGCTCAGTCCGTCCGCCGTCTACGCCGACCCGGACGGCACCCTGCACACCGGCTGGGACGCCCGCCGGTTGGCGCAGGCCGACCCCGCCCGGTTCGAGGCGAACCCGAAGCGTCGGGTGGACGAGCCGACCGTGCAGCTCGGTGACCGTGCGTACCCGCCGGCCGACCTGCTCGCCGCGGTACTGGCGGCGGTAGGCCGGGCGGCGGTGGGCGCTGTGGGTTTCCTGCCGCCGGCCGTGGTCACCTGCCCGGCCGCCTGGGACGCGACGCGGCGGCAGGTCCTCGCCGACGCGCTGCTGAGGGCGGGCTGGCCGCAGGCGGTCGAGCACACTCTCGCCGGGCCGACGCCGCCAGGCACCCGGCTGCTGCGGGAGCCGGTGGCCGCCGCCCGCTACTACACGCAGGTGCTGCACCGTCCGGTGCCGGTCGGTGGGGCGATCGCGGTCTTCGACTTCGGTGGCGGGACGCTCGACGTCGCGGTGCTGCGCAACGAGGGTGCGGACCCCTGGGGTGACTCCGGCTTCAGCGTGGTCGCCGACGGTGGCCTGCCCGACCTGGGCGGTCTGGACCTCGACGCCGCGCTGGTGCGGCGGGTCGGCGAGTTGGTCGGTGAGCGGCACGCCGCGCAGTGGGCCCGGCTCACCCGACCGGCGGATCCGGCCCAGCGCCGCGACCAGGTCCGGCTCTGGGACGAGGTACGAGGTGCGAAGGAGACCCTGTCCCGGTCTGCGGTCGCCCCGGTCGCGGTGCCGGGAGTGGCCGAGACGATCCAGCTGACCCGGGCGGACGTCGAGCGGGTGGCCACGCCGCTGCTGCGACGGGCGGTGCAGCGGGCCCGGGAGGTCATCGCCGCCGCCGGGCTGCGCCCCGACCAGCTCGACGGGCTGTTCCTGGTGGGCGGGTCGTCACGAATCCCGCTGGTGGCCCGCATGCTGCACGCCGAGCTGGGGATCGCGCCGACGGTGCTGGATCAGCCGGAGTTGCCGGTGGCCGAGGGTGCCCTGACCGACCTGCCGCTGCGCAAGCCGCTGCCCGCCCCGGCGTACGCGGGAGCGCCGCTCGCACCACCCGCGCCGGCTCCGGTGAGCCCACCCGCCCCAGCCGGAGCCCCCGCGCCGGTCGTACCGTCGCAGCCCTGGCCGGGATCCACCCCGCCGGCGGGCCCGCCCCCCGGGCCGGGCCTGGCCGGCGTCAGCCCGACCCCGCCGGACGGCGCGACAGGCTGGCGGCGGGCGCGCTGGGTGGTGCTCGGCGCGGTGCTGGCCCTGGCCGGGGTGGCCACCGCGGCGACGCTCTACCTGACCCGGGACCGCTACCCGGATCTGAAGTTCGACTCGCTGCGCGAGCTGTCCCGGCCGTCGGCCGGCGCCGAACGGCCGGTCGACATGTGGACGGCGGTGCTCGACGACCGGGCCTACCTCGCGTTCCCGCTGCCGGACGACCGCCTGGAGGTGGTGGCCGTCGACGCCAGCACCGGCGACACGCTGTGGCGCAAACAGACCGACGTGCGGGCCGACGACTGGGAAGCGATCATCGCCATCCCCGGTGGGGTCGCGGTCCTCGCCGACGCACCGGGCGACAGCACCCCCCGACCGCTTGCCGTCCTCGACGGCCGTAACGGCGAGCAGCGCTGGCAGCGTGTTCTCCGTGGTAACGACGACGTCTACTTCGCCGACGACACAGCGGTGCTGGTGGACCGGGCCGCTGACGAACTGGTCGGCCTGCGCCTGACCAACGGCTCGGCGAAGTGGAGGCAGCCCAACCCCCGCGGCCAGTACGCCGGTGGCCGTACCGTGGTCCGGCCGGTCGGCACCGACGCGGCGGCGGGCGGACCGGCCTTCCTCGACGGCACGCCCCGCAACCCGTGGACGAGCAAGGGGCGGCGACTCGTCCAGGTGGGTGCGGACCGGTCGGTGCGGCTGATCGACATGGCATCCGGCGCGGTGCTGCGCCAGTGGGGGAGCGTCGCCGACCTCGACGACCTGGTGGTCGCCCACGAGGACCGCCTGTACGTGGCCGCCAACGAGGGTGGCTACCAGCTGCTCGCGTACGACCTGGGTTCCGACGCCGAGCCGGTGGTGCTGCACCGGTCCGGGAACGACGAGTACCGCCCGAAGGAGCTCATCGCCTGCGGTGAGCGGCGGGCCTGCCTGTTGCAGGTGCCGAACAATGACGTCGCGCGCACCGAGGTGGTGGCGGCCACCGAGGGTGAGCGCATGATCAGCTGGTCGGCGCCGGGCGTGACCGGCCTGGTTGCGTTGGGTGAGCAGGTGCTCGCCCAGCGGGAGTTCCCGGAGCCGATCGTCACCGTCTTCGACGCCGCCGGCAAGCCGGTGCTGCGCGACCGGGGCGGGGTGGCGGTCCGTCTCGACGCGGGCAACCTGCTGGTCTTCGCCAAGGCACCCAGCGTGGTCGCGGACAACCGGGTGGTGGCCGGGGTGTGGGCCGAGTCCGGGGAGGTCGACGAGTTGGGTGAGCTGAAGGACGTGCGCAGCTCGTCCTGCTCGTGGAACACCCACGTGATCGCCTGTGGCGCGGACAAGGACTTCGTGCTGTACCGCTTCACCGACGACTGACGTCAACGGTCCACCGGTCGGCTCGTACGATGCTCCGGTGAATCTTCGAGGCACGGTCCGCGCCGATCGTCCGTTGGTGGTCCTTGCCGTGGGGGAGGAGGCCCGCTACCTGCCGCCCGAGCTGCCGGTCCTGCTCACCGGCATGGGCAAGGTGAACGCCGCCAGCGCGGTGGCCGCGGTGCTGGCCGCCGGGCCGCGCCCCGCCCTGCTGCTCAACCTGGGTACGGCGGGCGCGTTGCGCCCCGGGTGGGCCGGCATCCACGAGGTCGCCACAGTTCTCCAGCACGACCTGGACACCGACCTGCTGCGCACGCTCACCGGCGAGACCTACGGTGCGCCGCTGTCGCTGGCCGCCGAGGGCGCGGTGCTGGCCACCGGTGACACCTTCGTGGCCGACGACGTGGAGCGGGACCGGTTGGCGCAGCGCGCCGACCTGGTCGACATGGAGGGGTACGCGGTGGCCTGGGCCGCCGCGCAGGCCGGCGTGCCGTGCCGGCTGGTCAAGCAGGTCAGCGACGAGGCGGGGGAGGGCGCGGCCCGGACCTGGCAGGAGTCGGTGGACGCGTGCGCCCGCGACCTCGCCGAGTGGGCCGCTCGACACTTCGCCTGAACAGGCAGGGGTCAGTCGTCTGGTTGCCGCAGCCGCAGGCCCGGTGTGGTCTCCCGGGCCGCTCCGGGAATCAGGATGTGCGCCGCCAGCGTGAGCGCCACGACCGTGGTGACCAGCAGCGGCGGCCAGCGGCCGGCCCACGGCAGCGTCAGCAGCGGCAGGGGGAGGCAGAGCATTCGCCGCCACGGCACGAGCATGGACACCAGCAGGGTGAACAGGGCGCGGCCGATCACGAACAGCGCGGGACCGCCCAGGATCAGTAACAGCCACCCCACCGGCGTGGTGCCGGTCGGCCGGCTGACGACCCTGTCGAACGAGGCCGCCGTGGCGACCACCCCGACCAGCATCACCAGGTGGGTGTATGGAGCCACCCGCGCCGGCCGGCCCGACTTCGGCCCGGCCGCAGCCTCCAGCAGCTCGCCGGCCCGGAAGACGTAGGCCTGCCAGAGCAGCAGCATGATGGCGAACGCGCAGAACAGCGCGGCGACCCGGAGCCCGGCCAGCGGGCCCCGGCTGACCTGCAGCGTGGGCACCAGGATGATGTCGCCGAGAGCCAGAATGACGAACTGCTGGTACCGCTCGCCCAGATGCGCGGTGGTCCGCTCGTACTGGTCGAAGGGCACCCGGCCCAGCCAGGGCGTGGGGTAGCGGGCCGCGGCGGAAAGCAGGTCGATCGTGATGGCGATGGTCCAGAGGGCCCAGTTCACCGTGCCGGACACCGCGCCGGTGATCCAGAAGACGCCGGACACCACGAACCAGAAGAAGAACCGGGCGGCCCGGACCATGGCCGCCCGATGTCGCTGCCGGTACAACGTCGTGACCAGGATGATGCCGCGGATCACGTGCGTGGCGACGTAGGAGATCGCGAAAACCATCGCGTGCCCGTCGGAGACCATCGGCAACGACGCCGCCATCCCCACCGAACCGACCATGGCGACCATCAGGATGGTCTGGATGGGGCGCTGCTGCGGGTCGTAGAACTCGGTGGTGGTGGAGGTGACCGACCAGGTCCACCAGATCGCCGTCAGCATCAGCAGGACCATCGCGGCGCCGGACCAGTTGTGGACTTCCGCGAGCAGGGTCGAGGTCAGCGCGAGCGAGGCCACGAAGACCACGTCGAAGAGCAACTCCAGCAGTGTGGCTCGCGTCGAACCGTCCGGCCGGCGTACCAGTGCCGCGGTGCCTCCGGTGGTCATGCGCGGCCTCCCGCCGTGTCTCCGAGGATTATCGGCGGTGCCGGCGCGGCCCGTCCCCGGATCGGCGATTCCCGCCGATCGGGGAAGCGCGGCGGCCGGAGGTTGCCACGGCGAGCGCGGGTCAGTCGTCGGGTTGGCGCAGCCGCAGGCCCGGCGTGGTCTCCCGGGCCGCTCCGGGAAACAGGATGTGACCGGCCAACCCGAGCGCCACGATCGTGGCTACCAGCACCGGCGGCCAACCGCCGGCCCACGGCAGCACCAGCAGCGGCAAGAGCTGCCAGGCAATTCGCCGCCACGGCACGACCCACGACACCGCCATGGTGAAGAGGACGCGGCCGAGCACGAACAGCGTCGGGCCGGTGATGATCAGCACGAGCCACGGCACCGGCGTCGTTCCGGTCGGCCTGGTGACGATCAGGTCGAAGGCGGCGGCGGTGCTGGCCACGCCGGCCAGCATGACCAGATGGGTGAACGGGGCCAGTCGCGTTGCCCGGCTCCCCTTGGACCCGGCCGCCACCAACAACTCGCCGGCGCGGAAGACGTAGATCTGCCAGAGCAGCAGCATGGTGGCAAAGGCGCAGAGCAGGGAGGCGAGCCGGAGGTGATCGAGATGTCCCCGGCTGACCTGCAGCGTCGGCAACAGGATGATGTCGCCGAGGGCCAGGATGATGAACTGTTGGTACCGCTCGCCCAGGTGCTCGGTGGTCCGTCCGTACTGGGGGAGCGGTACCCGGCCCAGCCAGGGTGTGGGATAGCGGGCCGCCCCGGCGACCAGGTCGATCGTTATGGCGATCGTCCAGAGCCCCCAGTTCGGAGTCTCTGACAGCGCGCCGAGGACCCAGAAGACGCCGGACACCGTGAACCAGAAGAGAAACCGGGTGGCCCGCTCCCTGGCCGTCCGGTGCCCCTGCCGGTGCAGGGCGGTGACCAGGATGATGCAGCGAATCACGTGCGTGCCGACGTACGAGATCACGAAGAGCATCAGGTGCGCGATGCTGACCATCGGCAGCGATGCCGCCATCCCCACCGAACCGACCATGGTGATCATCAGGATGGCCTGGATCGGTCGTTGCTGCGGATCGTAGAACTCGGTCGTTGTCGTGGTGACCGACCACGTCCACCAGACGGCGGTCAGCATCAGCAGCAGCTTGGCGCCGCCGGACCAGGAGAGCTCTTCGGACAGCAGTTTCGATGTCAGTGCGAGGGCGGCCACGAAGACCACGTCGAAGAGCAACTCCAGCAGTGTTGCCCGGGTCGACTGGTCCAGCCGGCGTACCAGCGCCGCATTCCCTTTGGTGGTCATGCCTGGCCTCCCGCCGCGTCTCCCGAGGAATTATCGGCGGCCCCGACACGGGCCGTCCCCGGATCGGCGATTCCCGCCGGCCGGGGAAGAGGGCGGCTGGAGGTTGCCACGGCGTCGGGCGCCGGGCGATGCTTTATCGCATCCATCAATCTCGATCTCTTCGGAGGTTCGGATGCGCCGCTCCCCGCTGGTCGCCCTCGTCCTGACCGCCCTGCTGCTCGTCGCGCCCGGCGCGGCGCAGGCCGCCGTCCCCGACCGGGCCGCCGCGCCCGCCGCCGACCCGGCGGCCACGCTGACCGGGGTACGCACCGCGGGCACCGCCTGGGGTCTCGACCCCGCCACCGGCCGGATGACCCTCACCGTCGACGACACAGTGGCCCCCAGCGAACTGGCCGCACTGCGGGCGGTGACCGACCGGGTCGGCGTGCTGCTGCGCCGCGAACCCGGAACGCTGCGCCCCCTGATCGCCGGCGGGCAGGGCATCTACGGCGGCGGTGGCGCGCGCTGCTCGCTCGGCGCGAACGCGCGCAGCGGCAGCACCTATTACGTGATCACCGCCGGGCACTGCACCACCGCCGCCGCCACCTGGTACGCCGACAGCGCCCGGACCACAGTGCTCGGCACCCGCACCGCCACCAGCTACCCCACCAACGACTACGGGCTGATCCGCTACACCGGCCGGATCGCCCACCCGAGCGCGGTCTACACCTACCCCGGCCTGCTGACCATCAACGGCCCCGGCAACGCGTACATCGGTCAGGCGGTGTGCCGCAGCGGCAGCACCACCGGCGTGCGCTGCGGCACCGTCACCGGTCTCAACCAGACCGTCAACTACGCCACCGGCGTGATCTACGGCCTGATCCGCACCAACATCTGCGCCGAGCCGGGGGACAGCGGCGGACCGCTCTACGTGGCCGCCACCGGCACCATCCTCGGCATCCTCTCCGGCGGCACCGGCAACTGCACCGCCGGCGGCACCACCTACTACCAGCCGATCGCGGAGGTGCTGGCCGCGTACGGGTTGACGTTGCCCTGAGCGTCGAGGTGTGACGCGCGACAGGTTGCCCGCCCCGCGCGGGACACCTAGGCTCGGCGACGCCCAGCACCCCCGCCGCGAGGACGTGTGCCCGATGCCGACCGCCCCCCGACCTGACCAGGCGAGTGTCCCGGCCGGCCTTCCGTCGATCGAGGTGGCCGCGGTGGGGGAGACGATGGTGGTGCTCTGCCCCGCCCCGGGTGAGCCGCTGGAGCGCGCCGAGCGGGTCGCCGTGTCGGTCGGTGGAGCCGAGTCCAACGTGGCCGGTTACCTGGCCCGCCTGGGACACCTGACGACCTGGGTGAGCCGGGTCGGCGACGATCCCTTCGGTCGGGCCGTCGTCCGGCACGTCGCCGCCGCCGGCGTCCGTGTCGATCAGGTGTGCGTGGACCCGGCCGCCCCCACCGGCCTGTACGTCAAGGATCCGGGCCCGGAGGGGACCGCCGTGCACTACTACCGGGCCGGGTCGGCGGCCGCCCGGATGGACCCCGCCACGCTGGCCGACCCGGCGCTGGCCGGTGCCCGGGTGCTGCACCTGTCCGGGATCACCCCGGCGCTCTCCGCGTCCTGCCGGGCGCTGGTCGAGCACGCGGTGACCGACCGGCCGCTGGCGCAGGCGTTGGTCAGTTTCGACGTCAACCACCGGGCCCGGCTGTGGTCCGCCGAGCAGGCCGCTCCGGTGCTGCGCGACCTCGCCAACCGCTGCGACCTCGTCTTCGTCGGGCAGGACGAGGCGGAAACCCTCTGGGGCACCACCGACCCGACGGCCGTACGCGAGTTGTTGCCCGATCCGGAGACGGTGGTGGTCAAGGACGGCTCGGTGGGCGCCACCGCACTGGTCCGCGACGCCGAACCGGTCTTCGTGCCCGCGCCCCGGGTGACGGTGGTGGAGCCGGTCGGCGCCGGAGACGCCTTCGCCGCCGGCTACCTGGCCGGGCTGCTACGCGGCCTCGACCCCGTGCGGCGGTTGCGCCTCGGTCACCTCGTCGCGGCGCAGGCGTTGACCAGCAGCGGCGACAACGCCCCGGTCCCGCCGTGGGCCTGGTTCGAGAAACTCATCGACGCCCCCGACGACGCCTGGTCGCCGCTCGACCTGACCGACCCGGGGGCGACGACCTGAGTCGGGCCGGCGGGTTACGACACGACCAGCAGCAACAGTCCCACCGCGACCTCGGATGGAGTGCACCATGACCACACCGGACTTCGACCACATCTTCGGCGGCGCCCGGGTGATGGCGATCCTTCGCGGCCTGCCGGTCGCCGAGACCGTTCGGCTCGCCGAGCGTGCCTGGGATCTCGGCATCGACGTGGTGGAGGTTCCGGTGGCCACCGCCGACGCGGTGCCGGCTCTGCGGGCCGCCGTCGAGGCGGGGGCCGAGCGCGACCGGATCGTCGGCGCCGGCACCGTGCTCGACGTCGAACAGGTCGCCGCGGCGGCCGACGCGGGCGCCCGGTTCACCGTCGCGCCCGGCCTGGACCTCGCGGTCGCCGACGCCGCCGCCGCGCGTGGCCTGCCGCACCTGCCCGGTGTGGCCACCCCGACCGAGGCCCAGCAGGCACTGCGGCACGGCCTCACCTGGCTCAAGGCGTTCCCCGCTATCTCCCTCGGCCCGGCCTGGTTCAAGGCCGTCGCCGGCCCGCTGCCGCAGTTGCGCTTCGTCGCCACCGGCGGCCTCGACGCCGGCAACGCCGGCGCGTTCCTGCAAGCGGGCGTACGCGTGGTGGCCGTCGGCTCCGCCCTCTCCGACCCCACCCAACTGGACGCCCTCGCCACCCTGACCCGCCCCACCCCCTAGCCGCCCTCCCGCCCAGCCCCGCCCCGCCCCCGCCCCCGCCCCCGCCGATCTTGCACTTGCGGTTGTCGATGCGTCCTGATTCGCGGCTTTGGTCGCGACAGAAAGTGCAAGATCGACGGGGGCGGGGCGGGACGGGGGCGGGGCGGGACGGGGGCGGGGCGGGACGGGGGCGGGGCAAGTGCGGGGGAGGGTGGCGGGGTTGCGCCATGGCGTAAGTGCGTCGGGGTGCGGTGCGCGGTTGGTGTGGGCTCTGCGTCGATGCTGTGGTGCGTACCACTTCTCGACACAAAGAGGTCATCGTGGCTCTGTCTCACCGGCGCCGCCGATCCGGGCTGATCGCCCTCGGCGCCGCCCTCACCCTGGCGGCCGGGTTCACCCCACCCGGCGCGGGAGCGGCCGCCGCCCCGCCGAACAACCCCGACCGCCCGGCGGGTCAACCCCCGGCCGCCGCCGGACGCGCGTCCACCGTCACTCTGATCACCGGTGACACGGTCACCGTCACCACCGCGGCGGACGGCAGCACGGTGTCGACAGTGCGCCGGCCGGACGGCAGCACCCCAAGCTTCCACCGCACCGTGCGCGACGGCGACACCTACGTCTACCCGGACGCCGCCCTGTCCTATGTGACCAGTGGTGTGCTGGACCGGCAACTGTTCAACGTCACCGACCTCATCGCCGACGGCTACGACGACGCGCACACCGACGCGCTTCCGCTGATCGTCACGATGACCGACGCGGCGGCCCGCAACCGCACCCGCCCCACCGTCGACGGCGCGGAACTGGTCCGACAGTTGGACAGCGTGCAGGGCGCGGCGCTGACCCGCCAGCGCGCCGCCGCCGACCGGTTCTGGACCGCGCTGACCGCCGGTTCGACCCGGCGTACGGGTGACGCCCCGACCCTGGCCAACGGCATCGCCAAGGTCTGGTTGGACGGTCGGGTGCACGCGGACCTGGCCGAGTCCACCGCGCAGATCGGCGCGCCGAAGCTGTGGGCCGAGGGCAACACCGCCACCGGTGTCGACGTCGCGGTGCTCGACTCGGGTGCGGACGCCGAACACCCGGATCTCGTCGGCCAGATCGCCGAGTCCAGCAGCTTCGTGCCCGAGGAGCCCGACATCCTCGACTACAAGGGCCACGGCACGCACGTCGCCTCGACGATCGCCGGTACCGGCGCCGCGTCCGGTGGCGCCGAGCGGGGTGTCGCCCCGGGTGCCCGCCTGCACATCGGCAAGGTGCTCAACAGCGAGGGCAGCGGACAGAACTCGTGGATCATCGCCGGCATGGAGTGGGCGGCCCGCGAGCAGAAGGCCCGGGTGGTCAGCATGAGCCTGGGCGGTGAGGCCACCGACGGCAGCGACCCGATGAGCCAGGCGGTCGAGCGACTCAGCGCCGAGACCGGCGCCCTCTTCGTGATCGCCGCCGGCAACAGCGGCCCGGCCAGCATCGGCAGCCCGGGCGCCGCCAACTCCGCGCTCACCGTCGGCGCGGTCGACAACACCGACCACCTCGCCGACTTCTCCAGCCAGGGGCCACGCGCCGGCGACGGCGGGCTCAAGCCCGAGATCACCGCCCCCGGCGTGGACATCCTCGCGGCCCGCTCGCATCTCGTGCGGGGCTCCGGCGACTACACGCTGATGAGCGGCACGTCGATGGCCACCCCGCACGTGGCCGGCACGGCTGCGCTGGTCGCCGCCGCGCACCCGGACTGGACCGGTCAGCGAATCAAGGAAGCGCTGGTCAGCACGGTCAAGGCCACCCCCGGGTACACCCCGTACCAGGCGGGTGCCGGCCGGGTCGACGCGGTCGCCGCCGCGCACGCCACCGTCTTCGCCACCCCGAGCGCCTACTCCGGCTTCCAGGCGTGGCCGCAGCAGCCGGGCACGACAGTCGACCGTACGGTCACCTACACCAACCTCGGCAGCGCGCCGGTCGACCTGAAGCTGGCCCTCGACGCGGCCACCGCGCCGGCCGGACTGTTCGCGCTCTCCGCCGACCGGGTCACAGTGCCCGCGGGCGGCACCGCCACCGTGACGGTGACCGCCGCGTACGACAAGCTGCCGGTGGAGAAGCAGGTCAGCGGCATGATCGTCGCCACCGACGACACCGGTGCGGTGCGCGGGCGCACCCTGATCGGCGCCGGCAAGGAGGGCCAGCGGCAGAACCTGACGCTGGTCGCCAAGGACCGCGACGGCAAGCCGCTCGTCGGCAAGGTCATCCTCACCGCCGACACCCTCTTCACCGCCGTGGACCTTCCCGAGAGCGGCACCGCCACGCTGCGGCTGCCCGTGGCGAGCTGGAACGGCTGGATCTCCGCGGACGTACGCGGCGCGCATGGGCCGCACTCCAAGGGCATGGCGATGCTCAGCTTCACCGACGTGAACCTGGACCGCGACCGCACCGTCATCCTGGACGCGCGCGCCGCCCGACAGGTGCAGGCCCGGGTGCCGCAGGAGGCCGCCGCGAGCGCGCTGCGGATGGACATCCACCGGTCCACGAAGAACGGTCTCACCGAGAGTCAGGTGCTGCCCGACGACTCGTACGACAGCATGTGGGCGTTGCCGACGAGCCGTCCGGTGACCGACGGCGAGTTCGAGTTCGGTGCCCGGTGGCGGCTGGAGCAGCCGGCCCTGACCGTTTCGGCGGGCGGTCGTTCGTACGACGATCTGTTGGTGAAGCGGGCCACCCCGGCGCTGCCGGCCGGTCGTCGCCAACTGGACGCGGTCTACGTCGCCGACGCGTCGGCGGCGGGGCTGGCCAAGCGTCCGGTGCGGGACCGGGCCGTGGTGGTGCGCCGCAGTGACAGTGTGGACATCGCCACCCAGGCGCAGGCCGCCGCGGCGGCCGGAGCGAAGCTGCTGCTCGTGGTGAACGACGGCGTCGGTCGGCTCCAGCCGTGGGACGAGGCGCCGTGGAGCCCGGAGAGCCCGGCCCCGGTGACCGTGGCGACCCTCGGCGCCGACGAGGGTGGGCAGCTCATCGCCGCGCTGGAGCGCGGCGCGGTGCGGCTCACCGTCGAGTCGCACCCGGAGACCAGCTACCTGTACGACGTGGCGCACCACTGGACCGGCACGGTGCCGGCCGACCCCACCTACCGGCCCACGAAGCGGGAGTTGGCCCGGGTCGACGTGGAGTTCCGCAACTACCGGCAGGGCAAGGCGCTGGAGTTCCGCACCGACGTGTGGCGCGGCTGGGCGTCGAGCAACCAGGAGCCGGCCCCGGCGCAGGGCCGACGCACCGACTGGGTGAGCGCCGACCAGCGGTGGATCGACGACGCGTTCATCGCCGGCGAGACCGGTCAGCACCTGATGGCGGTGACCACGTACCCGGCCGGCAAGCCGAGTGCGGTCACCTGGTTCGGGCCGATCCAGCGACCCCGGATGGGCGGCAGTTACGTGCCGGTCCGGTACCTGGACACCGTCTACCTGCCCGCGCCCGGGTGGGGCGACGGGGGCGGCCACATCGGTGAGGCGTACGCGAACTACGACATGGTCAACCGGACCACCCTCTACCAGGGTGACAAGGAGCTGGACTGGGGTAACGCCGAGTACCTCCAGGTCTCCGGGCTGGCGTCTGAGCGACTGCCGTACCGGCTGGTGGTGGAGAACGACCGGGCCGCGTGGACCAACCCGTACTCCCGGCAGACCCGCACCGAGTGGGGCTTCCACTCTGCGGTCACCGGGGAGGAGTCGACCGAGGTCCTGCCGATGATCCAGCTGGACTACCAGGTGGCCATCGACTCCGCCGGCACTGCGTCGCGGCGGGCACCGCTGACCGTTGTCGCCTCCCACCTGCCCGACGTCACCGGCACGATCGGGGCGGTGACCGTCGAGGTGTCCTACGACGACGGGGCGACCTGGCAGAAGCAGCGTCTGACCCGGCACGGCGACGGCTGGCGTACCTCGCTGGCCGCGCCGGCGAAGGCCGGCTTCGTGAGCCTGCGCACCACGGCGCGTGACAGCGCCGGCAACACCGTGAGCCAGAGCATCAGCCGGGCGTTCGGCCTGCGCTGACAGCACTGCGGCCTGCCGCCGCTCGGGGTGCGCGAAACACCCCGAGCGGCGGCCGGTGCCGTCAGTGGAGTTCCTCGGCGAGCTGGTCCCAGTCCGTGACGACCGGCAGCAGGTCCCCGGCCAGCCAGGCGGCGCTCTGGTCGTCGTGGTGCGGGTCGCCGGGCACCCCGCAGGTGCCCAGGGGGACCACCCAGCGGCTGTCCGAGCGGCGGGCCAGGTCCCAGACGAAGCGCGCCGCCGGCCCCCGGAAGCACCAGTGGGTGACTCCGGGGACGCTGGAGGTGGCCAACACACAGTCGTGGTCACCGTCGAGCCGGGGGCCGGGCCCGGTGTCCGGGCCGGGCAGGGCCCGCCACGGCGCCAGCCGGTGCAGGTCCCCCCAGGGCACCTGCCCGGCCGCCGCGTCGGCGACCTCCTCGGCCGCCGCGCGTACCAGCGCGGTGACATCCACACCGGGCAGCGGGGTCGTGCCGAGCAGGTGCTCCAGCGCGTGACCGACGCGCGGCGTCAGCGCCAGCCAGGGCGCGAACACCTCGGGGTACGCGGGCAGCTCGGCCAGCTCGGCCAGCGCCGGGTGGGCGGCGATGCGGCGTACGACAGCCGCCCGCAGGAGGGCGTACGCCGCCGCGTCAGTGCTGTCGGCGGCCATCCGGCGGTCCCAGCGCAGCAGTCGTTCACGCAGCGCGGCGGCGGCCGGACCGAGCCCCGTCGAGTCGGCGAGGACCGTCAGCAGCGGCCCGGCCGCGCCCAGGTACGTGTCGGTGTGCACCGACGCCATCTCGTCGGCCGTCCAGGCCGGACGGGCGTCGAGCAGCTCGGCGATGCGACGCGCCCGGTGCGCTGCGGCGAATTCCACCCCGAGTGGCGCCGCCAGCCCGCGCTCGTTGGCCATCACCGACCGGCCGACCACCTCGGCGCGGGGCATCGGCGCGTGCCAGCCCTGCCAGGCGTAGGCGGCGTCCCATCCGGGGACCACCCGCCGGCCGTTTCCCGGGTGCCGCACCGGCACCGCCCCGGCGACCCGGTGCAACAGCCCTCCGGCGGTGTCCGCCGCCTGCACCACGTTGACCGGCTCCACCCAGTGCCGCAGCGCGTGGTCCACGTCGGCCACGGTGCGGGCGCGCAGCAGCTCCGGCAGCGTCGCGAAACCGAGGTCGCCCCGGACCCGGGGTGGGTAGCGCAGGCTGACGGCGCTCTCGTCGTCCGGCCCACCGACGATCACCGGACCACGGTCGGTCTCCACCACCTCGACCTCGACCGGCTCGGCCCCGGCCACCTCGATCGTCTCGACGTGGCGGTGCGCCGGTCGCCAGCCGTCCGGGCCGAGCGCCTGCACCCGGGGGCCGTCGCGGCGCAGCCGCTCCGCGTACACGTCCTGGTAGTCGGCCATCGCGTTGGTGATCGCCCAGGCCACCGGACCGGTGTGCCCGAAGTGCGCGATGCCCGGCACACCCGGCACCGCCAACCCGACCACGTCGTACTCCGGGCAGGCCAGCCGGATCTGCTGGTAGACGCCGGGATCCTCGATGAACCGGTGCGGATCGCCGGCGAGCAGCGCGGCCCCGGTGCCGGTGCGCTCGGCGGCGAGCAGCCACCCGTTGCTGCCGGCCACTGCCGGCCCGTCGGTGGCGAACAGGTCGACCGCGTCCGGCCCGAGCCGCTGCGCCACGTGCTCGCGCCAGAGCTTGCCGGGGAACCCGGCGAACAGGATGTGGTGGCCCAGCCAGACCGCGAGCGGCGTCCATGGCTCCCACCGGCCCGGGCGCAGCCCGGTGGCGGCGAACTCCGGTGACCGGGCCGCCCCGGCGGCGAGACCGGCGTTGACGCCGTCCACGTAGGCGCCCACCCACTCGGCGGTCGCCGGGTCCAGTGCCGCGTGGCAGCGGCGTGCGGTGTCGTCGAGCCGGACCTGCCGGACGAACCGGTCCCAGCCGAGCGCGTCGGGGCCGAGGAACGCCGCGCTGGTGCCTTGGGCGCGGTGCCGTTCCACCTCGATCTGCCAGGCCCGGTCGTACGCGGTCACCCGGCCCTGCGCCGCCGCCAGCGCGAGCGGGTCGTCGGCCCGCAGGTGTGGCACCCCCCACGGGTCGCGGAACCGCCGCGCGTTGCTGTGCTCGCTGGTTCGCTCGCTGCGCTCGCTCACGCCGGCTCCGGGGCCAGGGTGGTGGCGCGGCGTCGGGCCGCGGGGACGACCAGCGGGGTGCCCGTCTCCGGGTCGTCGATCACCCGGCAGGGCAGCCCGAACACCTCCGCCACCAGGTCGGCGGTGACCACCGACGCCGGCTCCCCGGCGGCCACCACGCGCCCGTCGCGCATGGCGATCAGGTGGGTGGCGTAGCGGGCCGCGTGGTTCAGGTCGTGCAGCACCGCGACAAGGGTGCGGCCCTGCTCCTCGTGCAACCGGGCGCAGAGGTCCAGGATCTCGATCTGGTGGGCGATGTCGAGGTACGTCGTCGGCTCGTCGAGCAGCAGCAGGGGCGTCTGCTGGGCCAGCGCCATGGCGATCCAGACCCGCTGCCGCTGCCCGCCGGACAACTCGTCCACCGCCCGGTCGGCGAGATCGTCGACCCCGGTCGCGGCCATCGACTCCTCGACCACCCGCTCGTCCTCGCGGGACCACTGCCGCAGCAGCCCCTGATGGGGGTAGCGACCCCGGGCGACCAGCTCGGCGACGCTGATGCCGTCCGGTGCGATCGACGACTGCGGCAGCAGGCCGAGCGTACGGGCCACCTTGCGGGCCGGCAGATCGTGAATGTCCCGTCCGTCCAGCAGCACCGCACCGGCGCTGGGGCGCAGCATCCGGGACAGGGCGCGCAGCAGCGTCGACTTGCCGCACGCGTTCGGGCCGATGATCACCGTGAAGGACCTGTCGGGCACCGCCACGGTCAGGTTCTCGGCGATGGTGCGCTGGTCGTAGGCGAGGGTCAGCGCGGTGCCGCCGAGTCGGGAATCGCCGGGTCGCATGGGTGCTCCTTCGAGGGCGTCACGGGTGTTCACAGCCGGCCCACCCGACGTTCCATCGCCAGCAGCCAGACCAGGTAGCCGCCGCCGATCACGCCGGTCACCACGCCGACCGGGAGTTGGTGCCCGGCGAACGCGCGCTGCGCCACCAGGTCGGCGCCGACCAGCAGCGCCGCGCCGACGGCCATCGACGGCAACAGGTTGGGCCCCGGGGACCGGGTCAGTCGTTTCGCCACGTGCGGGGCGACGAGCGCCACGAAGGACACCGGCCCGGCGGCGGCAGCCGCGAACGAGACCAGCAGCACGGCGGCAGCGAGCAGCACCAGGCGCAGCCGGCGTACCGGCACGCCCAGGGCGCTGGCCGCGTCGTCGCCCAACTCCATCATCCGCAGCGCCGGGGCGCAGCCGACGAGCACCAGCGGCGCCAACACGACCAGGACGGCGAGCAGCGGCCCGGCGTTGGCCCAGCCCCGCCCGTCCAGGCTGCCGGTGAGCCAGAGAACCGCGCGGGCGGCTTCCATCAGGGGCGCCCGGGTCAGCAGGTAGCCGTTGACGCCGGTCAGGATCGCGGCCACCCCGATGCCGACCAGGATGAGCCGGTAGCCGTGCACTCCGCGCCGCCAGGCGAGCGCGTAGATCACCAGACCGGTGCCGAGGCCACCGACGACCGCCGCCCCGGCCAACGCCAGGCTGCTGCCACCGAGGACGACCACCACCAGCGCCCCGGTCGACGCGCCCTGGGTGAAGCCCAGGATGTCCGGGCTGCCCAACGGGTTGCGCACCAGCGACTGGAACACCGTGCCGGCGAGAGCCAGGGCCGCACCGACCAACAGGGCGGTGACCAGCCGGGGCAGGCGCAGCTCGAGCACGATGAACTGCTCCGCCACGGTGCCACCGCCGGTCAGCGTGCGTAGCACGTCCGCCGGCCCCATCGGGTAGTCACCACTGCCCAGGGCCACCAGACCGAACCCGGCGGCAAGCACCGCAGCGCCGGCTCCGACACCCAACGCGCGGGGCCGGAACCGCAGCGACAACCCCCATGACGTACGCAGAACTGTCACGGTTGCGCCACCGGTCGGCGGGTGACCAGCCACAGGAAGAGCGGGCCGCCCAGCACGGCGGTCACCATGCCGACCTGGAGCTCTCCGGGGCGGCCCAGCACCCGGCCGAGCACGTCGGCGCCGAGCAGCAACGCCGGTGCGAGCACCGCGCAGTACGGCAGCAGCCAGCGCAGGTCCGGGCCGGTCAGGGCGCGGACCAGGTGCGGCACCAGCAGCCCGACGAAGACGATCGGCCCGCACGCGGCGGTCGCCGCGCCACAGAGCAGGGTGACGGCGACGATCACGGCGGCGCGGATCAGCGCGGGTCGAGCGCCGAGGGCGCGCGCCGCGTCATCGCCGAGCGCCAGCGCGTTCAGCGGACGAGCGGCACCGAGCGCGACCAGCAGCCCGATGAGGATGAACGGCAGTACCCGGGTGACGGTCGCGGAGTCCGCGCTGGCCAGTGAGCCGACCGTCCAGAAACGCAGCCGCTCCAGCGACGCGGTGTCCAGCAGCATCACCGCGCTCACGTAGGAGTAGAGGGTGGCGTTGAGCGCCGCTCCGGCCAGCGCGAGTCGGGCCGGGGTGGCGCCGCGTCCGCCGCCGACGGCGTAGACGAGCGCGGTCACCGCCGCCGCGCCGAGCAGCGCGAACCAGACGTACCCGCCGACGGCGGTGACGCCCAGGAACGCGGCGGCGGTGGCGACGGCCGCGGACGCGCCGGCGTTGATGCCGAGCAGCCCGGGGTCGGCGAGTGGGTTGCGGGTGAGGGCCTGCATGACCGCGCCCGCCACACCGAGGGCGGTGCCGGCGAGCAGCCCGAGCAGGGTGCGGGGCAGACGCATCCGGTGCACGACGGCGTACTCGGTGGCGTCGCGGTGCAGCAACCCGGACCAGACGTCGGCGAGCGGCATGGCCTTCGCGCCGACCGCGATGCTGAGCACCACGATCGCCGCGAGCAGTGCCACGGCGGTGACCAGGCCGGCGGCGCGGGCCGCCCGACGGCCACGCCGGCTCGGGGGTGCGGCCGTTTCCCTGGCCGGCACGGGCGGTGCCGGTCGGGTGACGGTGGGTGTGGCGTCCAGTGTGGGCTCCGGGGTGGTGGCGACACGGCGAACCGCTGTTGACAATGACCGAGGTTAGGCTAACCTAACCCCGCTGCCCTGGTCGACACCGGCCAACCCTTGATCGAAAGACAACACCATGCCCGATGCTCTGTCCGCCCGCCGCCTCTCCCGCCGTGGCCTGCTGGCCGCCGGTGGCGCTGCCACGCTGGCCACCCTGCTCGCTGCCTGTGGCAAGGACGACGCCGCGAAACCCGCCGCCAGCACCGGAAGTGGTCCCTGGTCGTTCACCGACGACCGCGGCACGAAGGTCGAGGCGGCGGCCCGTCCGACCCGCGTGGTGGCCTTCACCGGCGTGGCGGCGGCCCTGATCGATTTCGGTCTCGACAAGCAGCTCGTTGGCGTGTTCGGTGAGACCAAGCGCGCCGACGGCACTGCCGAGCCGCAGGCCGGCGACCTGAACGTCGAGGGCGTCGAGATCCTCGGCAACGTGTGGGGCGAGTTCAGCCTGGAAAAGTACGCGGCGCTGCGCCCCGAACTGCTGGTCACCCACATGTACGACCCGGACGCGCTCTGGTACGTGCCGGACGAGAGCAAGGCCAAGATCCTCCCGCTGGCGCCCAGTGTGGCGATCACCACCGCCCGGGTGCCGATGACCAAGCCCATCGAGCGGTACGCGGCGCTGGCCGAGTCGCTCGGCGCGGACCTGTCCGCGAAGAAGGTCACCGACGGAAAGGCCCGCTTCGACGCCGCCTCCGAGGCGGTCCGGCAGGCGGTCAAGGCCAACCCCGGGATCAAGGTGATGGCCTGCTCCGGCAGCCCCGACCTCTTCTACGTCTCCAACCCGAAGGTCAGCACCGACCTGATGTACTTCGCCGAGTTGGGCGTCGACATCGTGGTCCCCACCAAGCTCGAAGCCGGCGACTACTTCGAGGCGCTGAGCTGGGAGAGCGCCGGTAAGTTCCCGGCCGACCTGATCCTGCTGGACAACCGCAGCACCGCCTTGCAGGCCAAGGACCTCACTGCCAAGCCGACCTGGCAGCAACTGCCGGCGGTCAAGGCCAACCAGGTGAGCCCGTGGGACGCGGTACCCCGCTTCTCGTACGCCGGCTCCGCGCCGCTGCTGGAGAACCTCGCCACCGCCATCCGGAACGCGAAGAAGGTCAGCTGACGCCATGAGTACGAGCGCCGCCGCACCGATCGCCTCGCAGTACCGCTTCTACGCCGCGCACGTCGTCCGGGCCCACCGGGTCGGCGCCTCGCTGATCCGGGTCACCTTCGGTGGCGCGGAGCTGGCCGACTTCGCCGGCGGCGGCCGGGACCAGAGCGTCTCACTGTTCCTGCCGCACCCCGGGCAGCACGCCCCGGTGGTCCCGGTCGAGCAGGGCGAGGACTGGTTCGGCGGCTGGCGGGCACTGCCGGCGGACGTCCGCGCGGTGCTGCGCTCGTACACCATCAGGGAGCACCGCCCGGCCGACACCGCTGTTGACATCGACTTCGTCAGCCACGGCGACACCGGCCCCGCCTCCCGCTGGGCGGCCCTGGCCGGCCCCGGCGACCGGGTGCTGCTGCTCGGCCCGGCGGTGCCCGACAACCGCAGCGTCTGCTTCCGCCCGCCGGACGGCACGGACCTCGTGCTGCTCGCCGCCGACGAGACCGCGCTACCGGCCGTCGAGGGCATCCTGGCCTGGCTGCCCGCCGGCACCCGGGTGCGCGCCTGGATCGAGGTGCCCGACGCCGCGGACATCACCGATCTGCCTACCGAGGCCGACGCCGAGATCAAGTGGATCGTGCGGGGCAGCACACCGCCGGGCAGTGACCTGCTGGTCAGCTCCGTTCGCGCCGCCAGGCTCCCCACCGGCGGCACCCCGTACGCCTGGGTCGCGGGTGAGTCCGGCGTGGTGCGGGCGCTGCGCCGGCACCTCGTCGACGAGCGCGGCTTCGACCGCCGGAGGGTGACCTTCGCCGGCTACTGGCGACGCGGATTGTCCGAAGAGGACCTGCGTGCCGAGGCGCTGGCCGGCGCCACCGCCTGACTGACGACCCCAATCGATCGGCAGCACTGCCCCGAGGCGCACCGCCGCGCCGGGGACGGTTCCGGCTGCCCCTCGTCGAGAACGTGGAAGGACATCCCGTGACCGTGCCGACGTACCCCGTCGAGACCACCACGCCGCCACCGGCGTCAACCGCCGCGCGGGCCCAGCTGCTGCATGGCGGCTCGGTCGAGCAGTACCGCCGGACGATCGCCGACGGCGTCGACCGGGTCGCCCGCCGAGTGGCCACCGTGGACCGTCCCGGCACTGGGATCACGCCGGCCGAGTTGGCCCCCCTGGTCGACCGGGTGGACCTGGACCGTCCGCTGGGCGACGCCGGCGCCGCCCTGGACGAGCTGGAGAACGTCTACCTGCGCGACGCCGTCTGGTTCCACCACCCCCGCTACCTGGCACACCTCAACTGCCCGGTGGCCATCCCGGCGCTGCTCGGTGAGGCGGTGCTCACCGCAGTGAACTCCTCACTGGACACCTGGGACCAGAGCGCCGGGGCCACCCTCATCGAGCGCCGGCTGATCGACTGGACGGCCGAACGGATCGGCCTCGGTCCGCACGCGGACGGCATCTTCACCAGCGGCGGCAGCCAGTCCAACCTCCAGGCGCTGCTGCTGGCCCGGGAGGAGGCGTGCGCTGCCGCCATCGACCCGTCGGCGCGCGCCGAGCTGCTGCCCCGGCTGCGGGTGATCACCTCCGCCGCCGGTCACTTCAGCGTGCAGAAGTCGGCCAAGCTGCTCGGCCTCGCCCCGGACGCGGTGATCGCGGTGGCCACCGACACCCGCCGGCGGATCAGCGCGGCGGCCGTCCGCGAGGAAATCGTGCGGTGCCGCCAGGCCGGGCTGGTGGTGATGGCCGTCGTCGGCACCGCCGGCACCACCGACTTCGGCTCGATCGACCCGCTCACCGAACTGGCCGGGATCTGCGTGGCGGCCGGTGTCTGGCTGCACGTGGACGCCGCGTACGGCTGCGGTCTGCTCGTCTCGCCGACGCGCCGGCACCTGCTCGACGGCATCGAGCGGGCCGACTCGGTCACCGTCGACTTCCACAAGTCGTTCTTCCAGCCGGTCAGCTCCAGCGCGCTGCTGGTCCGCGACCGGCGGACGCTGCGGCACGTCACCTACCACGCCGACTACCTCAACCCTGCCCGGATGGTGGAGCAGCGCATCCCCAACCAGGTCGACAAGAGCTTGCAGACCACCCGCCGTTTCGACGCGCTGAAGCTCTGGCTCACCCTGCGGGTGATGGGCCCGGACGCGCTCGGCGGGCTCTTCGACGAGGTCGTCGACCGGGCCGCCGACGCCTGGCAACTGGTCAGCGAGGACCCGCGCTTCGAGGTGGTGACGCGCTCGGAGCTGAGCACCGTGGTGTTCCGCTACCTGCCCACCGGCCCCGGCCGGGAGCTGGCCGACGCCGCCAACCTGCACGCCCGGGAGGCCCTCGCGGCATCCGGCCTCGCCGTGGTCGCCGGGACCCGGGTGGACGGCCGGCACTTCCTGAAGTTCACACTGCTCAACCCGGAAACCACAGTCGACGACGTCGGGTACGTGCTCGACCTGATCGCCACCCACGCCGGCCAGTACGTGCACGACCACGTCGACGCCGACCTGACCTGCCCCGTCGGCTGACGCCGGTGACCACGAACCCGCGCCTGGAGACCCCGATGTCCACCCACGACTTCATCGCCATCGGGTTGGGCCCGTACAACCTGGGCCTGGCCTGCCTCACCGCGCCGATCGACGAGCTCGACGGGGTGTTCCTGGAGGCCCGGCCGAGCCTCGCCTGGCACCCCGGCATGCTGCTGGAGTCGGCCCGGTTGCAGACCCCGTTCATCGCCGACCTGGTCAGCCTCGCCGACCCGACGTCGCCGTACTCCTTCCTCAACTACCTCAAGGAGATCGGCCGGCTCTACCCGTTCTACATCCGGGAGAGCTTCTACCCGCTGCGCAGTGAGTACGACGCGTACTGCCGGTGGGCGGCGGCGAAACTGCCGAACCTGCGCTTCGGTCAGAGCGTGACCACTGTGGAGTACGACAGCGCCGACGAGCGGTACGTGGTGCGGGCAAGCACCGGCACGGGGGAGACCGTGGAGTACCGGGCCCGGCATCTGGTGCTCGGCACCGGCACCCCGCCGCACCTGCCTCCGGCCGTTGCCGACCTGCCGGGCGACGCCGTGCACAACTCCCACTACCTGGAGCACCGCACGGCGCTGCGCACCAAGCGCAGCATCACAGTGGTGGGCAGCGGGCAGAGCGCCGCCGAGATCTACCACGACCTGCTCGGCGACATCGACCGGTACGGCTACCAGCTCAACTGGGTGACCCGGTCGCCGCGGTTCTTCCCGCTCGAATACACCAAGCTGACGCTGGAGATGACCTCACCGGACTACGTGGACTACTTCCACGCGCTGCCCGAGGCGACCCGCTACCGGCTGGAGTCCGAGCAGAAGGGCCTGTTCAAGGGGATCAACGCCGACCTGATCAACGACATCTTCGACCTGCTCTACGCGCACAGCGTGGACGGGCCGGTGAACACCCGCCTGCTCACCAACACCGAGCTGGTCAGCGCCGAGCACCAGGACGGGCAGTACACGCTGGGGTTGCGTCAGGTGGAGCAGGAGCGCGACTTCGTGCTGCGTACCGAGGGGCTGGTGCTGGCCACCGGCTACCACTATCGGGTGCCGGAGTTCCTCACGCCGGTGTCAGACCGCATCCGCTGGGACGCGCACGGCCGCTTCGACGTGGCCCGCAACTACAGCATCGACCACAGTGGGCGGGGCATCTTCCTGCAGAACGCGGGCACCCACACGCACAGCATCACCTCACCGGACCTGGGCATGGGCGCCTACCGCAACTCCTGGATCATCAGGGAGCTGCTCGGCCGCGAGTACTACCCGATCGAGAAGAGCATCACCTTCCAGGAGTTCGGGGTGTCGTCGTGACGACCGTCTTCACCCGGGTCGACGAGGGGCTCGGTGAGTTCGCGCTGCGGCAGCTCGATCCGCACGCCGACGCGGCGCTGCTGCACGCCTGGGTGACCCACCCGAAGGCGGCGTTCTGGATGATGCAGGACGCCGACCTGGCCCAGGTCACCGAGGAGTACCGGCGCATCGCCGAGCACCCGCACCATGACGCGTACCTCGGCCTGTGGCGGGGGAGTCCCGCCTTCCTGGCGGAGCGCTACGACCCGGCCCACGTCGAGCTGGTCGGCCTGTACGACCATCAGCCCGGTGACGTGGGCATGCACTTCCTCTGCGCGCCGGTCGACGCCCCCGTGCACGGCTTCACCCGGGCGGTGATCGGCACCGTCATGGCGTGGCTCTTCGACGACCCGACGACCCGGCGGGTGGTGGTCGAACCGGACGTGCGCAACACCGCCGTGCACGCGCTGAACGCCGCCGTCGGCTTCACCGTCGTCGGCCCGATCGCCAAGCCCGAGAAGGACGCGCTGCTCAGCGTCTGCACCCGAGCCCAGTTCCAGGCCGCTGCCGACCGCGCCGCTGCCGACCGCGCCGCTGTCACCCGAACCGAAGGAGCCCCGGCGTGACCACCACCGCCGTCCCCACCCACCCGCCCGTCGCCACCGCGCACAACGCCTCCGGCGACCCGGTCGGGCACCTCACCCCGCAGCGTTGGGCCCGGGCCAACCGGCTGCTGGTCCGCAAGGCGTTCGCCGAGTTCACCCACGAGCGGCTGCTCACCCCGGAGGCCGTGGCCGGCCCCGACGACCGGCAGTGGTACGAGGTCCGCAGCGACGACGGCACTGTCACCTACCGGTTCGCGGCGCGGGTGCTCGCCCTGGCGCACTGGCAGATCGACGCGGACAGCATCACCCGACACCGCGACGGCATCGCCCTGGCCCCGGACGCGGTGGACCTCATCGTCGAACTGCGCGACACCCTCGGGCTCTCCGCGCGGGTGCTCCCGGTCTACCTGGAGGAGATCACCTCGACGTTGGCGGGTACGGCGTACAAGCTGGCCCAGGCCGCGCCGAGCGCCGCCGAGCTGGCCGAGGCGGACTTCCAGACCATCGAGACCTCGATGACCGAGGGCCACCCCTGCTTCGTGGCGAACAACGGCCGGCTCGGGTTCGGCGTCGACGAATACCACCTGTACGCCCCGGAGGCCGCCGCGCCGGTGCGGCTGGAGTGGCTGGCCGCGCACCGGGACCACTCGACGTTCAGCAGCGCCGCCGACCTGGACTACGACACGCTCATCGAGAGCGAGCTGGACGCCGAGACCCGGGCCCGGTTCGCGGCCACGATGGCCGATCTCGGGCTGGACCTCGCCGACTACCACCTGATCCCGGCGCACCCGTGGCAATGGTGGAACAAGCTGGCGGTCACCTTCGCCGGTGAGCTGGCCGAGCGGCGGCTGGTGCACCTCGGCCCCGGGCCGGACGTGTACCTCGCCCAGCAGTCCATCCGCACCTTCTTCAACGTCAGTGAGCCGGGTCGGCACTACGTCAAGACCGCGCTGTCGGTGCTGAACATGGGCTTCATGCGGGGGCTGTCGGCCGCGTACATGGAGGCCACCCCGGCGATCAACGACTGGCTGGCCGACCTGATCGCCGCCGACGAGGTGCTGACCGGCACCGGCCTGACCGTCATCCGGGAGCGGGCCGCGGTGGGCTACCGGCACCGGCAGTACGAGGCGGCGACCGAGCGCACCTCCCCGTACCGCAAGATGCTGGCCGCCCTGTGGCGGGAGAGCCCGGTGCCCGAGCTGACGCCGGGGCAGCGACTGTCCACCATGGCCGCACTGCTGCACGTCGACGACGAGGGCGGCTCACTGGCGGCGGCGCTGATCGCCCGGTCCGGCCTGGCGCCCGAGGTGTGGCTGCGTCGCTACCTGGACGCCTACCTGACCCCGCTGCTGCACAGCTTCTACGCCCACGATCTGGCCTTCATGCCGCACGGCGAGAACGTCATCCTGGTCCTCGACGAGCAGGACACCGTCCAGCGGGTGATCTTCAAGGACATCGCCGAGGAGATCGCGGTGATGAGCGACAAGGTCGAGCTGCCGGCGGCGGTGGAGCGGATCCGCGTCGAGGTGCCCGACGACACCAAGCTGCTGACCATCTTCACCGACGTGGTGGACTGCTTCCTGCGGCACCTCAACGCGGTCCTGGTCGAGGCCGGCGTGCTCGCCGAGGACGATTTCTGGCGCACTGTCGCGGCCTGCGCCGCCGACTACTTCGACCGGGTGCCGCACCTGGCCGAGCGGGTCCGCCACTACGACCTGTTCGCCCCGGAGTTCACGCTGTCCTGCCTCAACCGGCTGCAACTGCGCAACAACCAGCAGATGATCGACCTGGCCGACCCGTCGGCGGCGCTCCAGTTCGTCGGCACCCTCACCAACCCGCTGGCCGCCCACGCTCCGGCCCGGTGACCGCTATCGCGTTTGGTCAGCGGGCACGCCAACGGGTGCAATAGGCGGATGGGAGTTCTGAGTACCGCGAGCCTGTTCGCCGCCACAGTGACCACCGGCCTGACCGCCGGGCTGTTCGCCGCCTTCGCGTACGCGGTCATGCCGGGTCTGGCCCGCACCGACGACCGGACCCTGGTGCTCGCCATGCGGCGGATCAACGAGTCGATCCTCAACGGATGGTTCGCGGTGTGCTTCGGCGGCGCGCTGCTGTTCACGTTGCTGGCGGCGGCGCTGCACCTGGGGGCCGAGCGTCGGGCGGTGCTGCCGTGGATCGTCGCCGGGCTGGTGCTGTACCTGGTGGTGCTCGGCGTCACCGCCGTGGTCAACGTGCCGCTCAACAACGTGCTGGCCCGCGCCGACGACGTCGACGACGTCACCGACCTCGCGGCGCTGCGGGCGCGCTTCGAGGTCACCTGGGTACGCGGCAACGTGGTCCGCGCCGTCGCGTCGACCGGCGCCTTCGGGTTGCTGGCGTGGGCGCTGGTGGCCGAGGGACGGCTGCTCGGCTGAGGCCGGATGGGAGGGCGACCGACCGGGCCGCGTCGGCTCAGTCGGTCGGCTCCGCCGTGCCGGCCCGCTGGAACGCGCGGGCCAGCTGGGTGAGGTCGAAGCCCTCGAAGTGCTGGAGGAACCGGCGGCGTACGGCGGCCAGGTGGCTGGGCCAGGACTCCTGCAGGCGGGCGTAGCCCGCGTCGGTGAGGACGGCGTTCCAGCCGCGCGCATCCTCCTCGCACCGTTCCCGCCGGACCAGGCCCTGCGTCTCCAGCCGGATGATCGTGCGGGTCATGCCGCTGAGGGAGAGGTGGCAGAGCGCGGCGAGCTCGTTCATGCGCATCCGCCGGTCCGGTGTCTCGGAGAGGTTCATGAGCGCGGTGTACTCGGTGAGCGGTAGCTGACGGTCACCGACCATGTCCGCGTCGATCGCGCGGGGCAGGACGTGCATCACCTGGCCCAGGGCGCGGACCAGGGATTCCTCGTCTGGAGTGAGGGGCTGCGGGCTCGCTGCGGAGGGGTTGGGCATCCTCCTATCATACTTGTTTGACTGAGCAAATGCTCACCCTCCGTGTGACCACGCCCATAGGCCACATATTTGCTTGACCAATCAAGCGCCGGTTAGCGTTCCCGTCGTCAGGCAAGGACCTCTGAAAGGCGCCACACATGACCAGGATCGGGATCATCCTCGGAAGCACCCGCCCGGGGCGTAACGGCGAGGCCGTCGCCCGCTGGGTGCTCGAGATCGCCAAGCAGCGCTCCGACGCGGAGTACGAGCTGATCGACCTGCTCGACTACCAGCTGCCGCACCTCGACGAGGCGTACCCGCCCTCGATGGGCCAGTACACCCAGCCGCACACCAAGCGGTGGGCCGAGACGATCGCGTCGTTCGACGGGTTCATCATGGTCACCCCCGAGTACAACCACTCGACCTCGGGTGCCCTGAAGAACGCGATCGACTTCCTCTACGGCGAGTGGAACAACAAGGCCGTCGGCTTCGTCAGCTACGGCTCGGTCGGCGGGACGCGCGCCGTGGAGCACCTGCGTCTGATCTCCGGTGAGCTCCAGATGGCCGACGTGCGCTCGCAGGTCGCGCTGTCGCTCTTCACCGACTTCGAGAACTTCAGCGTCTTCAAGCCCAACCAGTTCCACCAGGACTCGCTGACCGCCACGCTCGACCAGGTGGTCGCCTGGAGCACGGCGCTCGCTCCGCTGCGCAAGGGCTGAGCGTTTCGCGCCTTCCGGAAACGGCCGTGGGGGATCCCACGGCCGTTTCCGGACGTTCAGGCACGCTCTGCACCGGCGAGCAGGTCCAGCGAGAGCTGCCACAGTCGCGCCGCCGCCGCGGGGTCGATCGCGTGGTCGGCCACGCCGCGCAGCGGGTCCGCCGGGTCGTGGCGCACCGCCTGCTGACAGTCCTCGAAGTACCGGCCGCCGATGCCCTCCAACTGCGGCCCCGAGGCGAGCAGCACGGATGTCGCGGCTCCCTGCTGCGGGGTCTTGAAGTCGAACGCCGGAAGCTGGGCGTAGTCCTCCTCGGTGAGGTGCCGTCCCAGGTTGGTGGCGACCGCGCCCGGGTTGGCCACGTTGACGGTGATGCCGTCGCCGGCCCAGCGCCGGTTCGCCTCGACCGCGAACAGCGCGGTGGCGGTCTTCGACTCGCCGTAGGCGAGCAGACGGTCATAGGGGCGTGCCCGGAAGTTGACGTCCTCGAAGACCATCGGGGCCTGAACGTGGGCGATGGAACTCAGCGACACCACGCGGGCCCGACCGGCCCCGGCGAGCGCCCGGTGCAGCCCGTTGGCGAGTGCGAAGTGGCCGAGGTGGTTCGTGGCCAACTGCAACTCCCAACCCTCCGCCGTGCGCATCTCGGGGGTCGCCGACACCCCGGCGTTGTTGACCAGGATGTGCAGGGGCCCGTCCCAGGCGGCCACGAACGCGGCGACCGACCGCTGGTCGGACAGGTCCAACGGTGCGACCCGGAGCAGCCGGTTCCCGGTCCCGGCGCCGATCTCCCGCGCGGTCCGTTCTCCGGCCCGCACGTCCCGTACCGCCACTGTCACCTCGGCGCCCGCCATGGCGAGCGCCCGGGCGGTCTCCACTCCGATGCCCGACGAGGCACCGGTGACGATGGCGCGTCGCCCGGTCAGGTCGACACCGGCCACGACGTCGGTGGCGGTGGATCGGGCGTCGAACGGCGTGCTGACGCGTGTTTCCGACATGAACGTCTTCCTTCGGTGGTGTCCTCACGTGGCGGTGCCCGGCTCGCCGTACCGGCGTACGGTGTGCCGGCGCCGCCCTTCACACCGATCGTGCGCGGACGTCTGCGCGGACGGCCAACACGCTCTTCCTGGCGTGGCTACAGTCTGTTCCTGTGGCCACGCCTGAGCTGCGACAACTGCGGTACTTCCTGGTCCTCGCGGAGGAGCTGAGCTTCACCCGGGCCGCCGCCCGCCTGATGATCGCCCAGCAGTCGCTGTCGCAGCAGATCACCGCCCTGGAACGCGCCCTCGGGGCGAAACTGTTCGACCGTGACAGCCGCGGCACCACCCTCACCGACATCGGCGCCCTGTTCGTGCCCGAGGCGCGCGCCGTCACCGACCGCGCCGAACAGGCCGTCGCCGTCGTGGAACAGGCCCTGCGGGGTGAGGTCGGCACCCTCCGGCTCGCCTTCCTGACCACCGTCGCCAACCACCTGCTGCCCCCGGTGGTCCGGGCAGTCCGCCAGCACCTCCCCAATCTGCACCTGGTCACCGAGTCCACCAGCATCGCGCCCCTGGTGCAGGGCGTCCTCGACGGGCGGTTCGACGTCGCCTTCACCCGGACCCCGCTCGTTCCCGGCCTGGAGTCCAGGAGACTGACGACCGAACCGGTCTGCGCGGTGCTGCCCGAGGGCCACCCGCTCGCCGGGCGAGACGAGTTGACCCTCGCCGACCTGGCGAACGAACCGTGGGTCATGACCCCGCGCAGCTCCTGGGAACCCTGGCATCGCGCCTACGAGGACCAGTTCCGGGAAGCGGGCTTCGTACCGACCGTCGTTCAGGAGGAGTCCGGTGTGCAGAGCCTCCTCGGCCTGGTCGCCGCCGGGCTCGGCGTCACCCGACTCGCCTGCTCGGCGGCGAGTCTTCGCCGCACCGGCGTGGTGTTCGTCCCGCTGGCCGGCGCCTACGCGTACACCGAGATGGTGTGGTTGGCGGGCAACACCGCGCCCGCGCTGCACCGGTTCCTGGACGTGGTCACGGAACTCGCGGCGACCACCGACCTCACCAGCACCGGCTGACGGTGAGCCGGCCGGCTCACCGGGTCGCGAGGTGGTGGGTGGTGCCGTCGGCGACGGCGCGAAGCTTGTCGGGGTTGGCGACGTTGTGGATGGCGGTGATGCGGCCGTCGGCGTCGATGTCGAAGGAGACGGTGGCGACCACCCGCCCCGCACCGCTGAACACCAGACCCGGGCCCCCGTTGATCTCGACCAGCGCGGCGCGCATGTCGTGCGGCGCGACGCCCTGGTAGGTGACGGTGCCGATGGCCGCGAACCACGCGGCGACCGTTTCCGCGCCCCTGATGGGACGCAGGGCCTGGCGGACCTTACCGCCACCGTCGGTCCACAACGTGACGTCCGGAGACAGCAGCTCCAGCAGGGTGTTGATGTCGCCACCGGTCGCGGCGGCGAGGAATCGCTCGGTGACCCCGCGCTGCTGCGACCGATCCGCCGTGAAACGTTGCCGCTGGCCCCGCACGTGCTCGCGAGCCCGGTGGGCGATCTGGCGGACCGCGGCCTCGGAGCGCTCCACCGCCGCCGCGATCTCCGCGTGGCTGAAGTCGAAGACCTCCCGCAGGACGAACACGGCGCGTTCGAGCGGGCTGAGCGTCTCCAGCACCACCAGCATCGCCATCGACTCGGCGTCGGTGACGGCGTCGGCGGCGTCCCCATCGGTCAGGACGGGTTCGGGCAACCACGGCCCCGGATAGGTCTCGCGCTGGTGCCGGGCCGAGCGCAGGCGCTGCAACGCGAGGTTCGACACGATGCGGGCGAGGTACGCCTTCGGGTCGGCGACCTGGGAGCGGTCTGCCGAGGACCAGCTGATCCAGGCGTCCTGCACCGCGTCCTCGGCATCGGCCGCGCTGCCGAGGATCCGGTAGGCCACCGAGAACAGCAGGTTGCGATGACTGTGGAACACCTGCTGGTCGGGGTCCGGCGGGTGCGTCACCGCGCGTTCCGCAGGCGGGTGAAACGGCCACCACGCGGCCAGAACGCACCGGAGGAGGGCAACCGCGACATGCGACGGTAGGTCGGCCAGGGCGAAGCGCTCACGGTCTCCTTGTACCAGACCGCCATCCGCCCGGTCAGACACCCGCGGCGAGGGCTGTCGTCCGGGCGGGTGAACTGCACGACCGCGTCGTTTCGGCCCAGGCTCACCGGCGTGTGGTAGTAACCGAACCGGAACGGCCTGGGTTGCCTGCCCCGCAGCGCGCGGGCGATCGACACCGCCGCGTGCACGCCGGTCGGCATACCGCTCTGGCAGGTGCCGTGCAGCACCCCGTAACCCTGCCGGATCGCTGCCGCATCGCCGATCGCGTACACCTCGGGGTGCGACACCGACCGCAACGCGGAGTCGGTGACGACGCGACCGCGTTCGTCGACGGTCAACCCGGCGGCGGCGGCCAGCGGCGCCACCCGGGTACCACCCGTCCAGAGGACGACGTCGGCCGCCACGGTCTCCGCACCGGCCAGTTCGACAGCGTCGGGCCGGACCCTGGTGACCGCCGCTCCGCTGATCACCTGGACGCCGAGGCGGGTCAGCGCGCCCCCCAGGTACGCCCGGGCCTTCGGGTTCATGCTCGCTCCCGGGCCCTGCTGGCCCACCAGCGTGACACCGACCTCCGGGTGCCGTTCCGCGATCTCCGCGGCCGCCTCGATCCCGGTCAACCCGCTGCCGACCACAACGACAGTGCCGGCGCCGAGCCGTGCCAGCCGGTCCGCCAGCGTGGTCGCGCCACTCGGACCGTCCAGGGTGTACGCGTGCTCCTCGACGCCCGGGACCGTCGCCGTGTCCGTCACGCTGCCCAACGCGTAGACCAGGGTGTCGTAGCGCAGCACCCGGCTGTCGTCGACGCGGACGGTCTTCGCGTGGGCGTCCACCGCCGTCACCCAGCCGCGCACGAACTGCGCACCCGTTCCCGCCAGCAGCTCAGTGATGTCCAGCTCGGCGAGCCGCTGACCGGTCGCCGTCATGTGCAGCCGGAGACGCTCGGTGAACCGCTCCTGCGCGTTGACCAGCGTCACCTGCACGTCGGCCCGCCTGGTCCGGGCCGCGAGTTGGGTCGCCGCGGCCATGCCCGCGTAGCCGGCGCCGAGGATCAGTACGCGGTGTGTGCCCGCCGGGACCTGTCGTTGCGCTGTGCTCATTGTTCTGCCTCTCTGATCGGACTGACGACCACGAGATGCGTGCCGCTCGTCGGTTCGTGACATGGCAGCGATGTGACGCCCGCCACGGCCGGCGTCGGAGGGGCGCGTTCACTACCCTTGGCGCGATGAGCCGATCCGCCGCCGCTGGTCGGGCTCCGCTCTGGCGGGACCGGACCTTCGGCACGTACTGGGTCGCGCAGTCGCTCTCGGCGGCCGGCGACTCGTTCGCCTACCTGGCGGTGCCGCTGCTGGTGCTCCAGGCGACCGGGTCGGTGGCGCAGATGGGCCTGCTCACCGCCGTCGCGGGCGCGGCGTCCGTCGTCGCCGGGATCTTCGGTGGGGTGCTGGTCGACCGGTACGACCGCCGCACCCTGATGATCGTGGCGGATCTGACCCGGCTGGTGCTCTACGCCGTGGTGCCACTGGCGTGGCTCGCGGGCCCGCAGGTCTGGCTGCTCTTCGTCGTGCTGCCCATCTGTGAGGCGGCCGGCATGCTGTTCCAGGTCGCCGCGGTGACCGCGGTCCGCAACCTCGTCGACTCCGACCGGATCACCGAGGCCAACGGCCGGTTGCAGGCGACGTACGCGTCGACGGCCGTCCTCGGGCCGCTGCTCGCCGGTGTGGTGGCGGCCCGCTTCGGCCCGGCCACCGCCATCGCCGTCAACGCGGCGAGCTTCGCGCTCTCGGCCGCCGGCCTGTGGCTGATCAGACTGCGCCCCGTCCAGGTGGACGAGGGGGTGGCCCGGCAACGCCCGCTGGCCGAGTTCCTGGCCGGGGCGCGGTTCCTGTGGGGACAGCCCGTGCTGCGCGCGCTGACCGTCCTGTTGTCGGTCTTCATCTTCCTCACCTACGGCTTCGTCGACGTGCTGATCTACCACGTCACGCACGACCTCGGCGGCTCGGAGGGCACCGTCGGCACGGTGCTCGGCCTGGCGGCGCTGGGCACGGTCGCCGGCGCGCTGCTGGTGGCGCCGCTGCGCCGCCGTCGCGGCTTCGGCGCCACCTGGATCGGCGCGCACGCGATCTGCGGTTTCGCCGTGGCGGGGGTCGGCCTCGCCACCACAGTGCCTGCGGTCACCACGCTGACCGCGGTGTACCTGTGCTGTCTCAGCGTCGGCGGGATCTGTTCGATGTCCCTGCGCCAGGAGATCACCCCCGATCACCTGCTGGGCCGGGTCACGTCGGCGTTCTGGAGCACGCACTACGCTCTCGGTCCGGCCGGCGCTGTCGTGCTGACCTGGGCCGCCGGCCGCTACGGTGCGCCGGCGGTCACCCTCGCGGCCGGCGCGGGGTGCCTGCTGGTCGCGGTCGGCGCCCTCTTCACCCCGATCCGCCGTGCCGGCGCGGAACCGGCCGCCGGGCAGCCCGGACTGCGCCCGGCCCCGGCCGGCGGCACCGTCGGTTGAGACGCGCCGATCACCATTGTGAGCAACTCGCCTCGGTCAAAACTCCTGGTACATCACGTGCAGGCCGACCCTGCCGAGGGTGGGGTGACGGAACGCGCCCGGCACTGTGCCGACCACCTCGAAGCCCTCCCGCCGATACAGCCGCACTGCCGAACTGTTGCTCTCCGCCACGGCGTTGAACTGCATGCCGGCGTACCCCTGCCGGCGAGCCCAGGTGAGGGCGTCGCGGCACAGCGCGGTGCCCACGCCCCGGCCCCGCGCGTCGGCGGCGACCATGAAGCTCGCGGTGGACACGTGCGCGCCCGGCCCGGGCCGGTTGGTGCCCATCTTCGCGGTGCCGAGCACCCGTTCGCCGTCGACCGCCACGACGGTCCGCCCTGGCGCCGCCTCGACCCACATGCCGTACGACTGCTCGGCGGTCATCGCCGGGTCGTAGGGGAACGTCTCCTGTGCCCGGATCACCTCCTCGATGATCGGCCACACCTGCGACCAGTCCCGGTCGACGAACTCCCGAATCAACACCCGGGGAGGTTAGGCCCGCGCAGGAGCCCCGGACAATCCGTTATCCGTGAGTGCATCTGCGCGGCCTACC
Organism: Micromonospora saelicesensis; assembly: GCF_900091575.1. GTDB lineage: Bacteria > Actinomycetota > Actinomycetes > Mycobacteriales > Micromonosporaceae > Micromonospora > Micromonospora saelicesensis. The sequence goes on along the minus strand of NZ_FMCR01000002.1, from coordinate 450,805 downwards.
CGGTGCGAAGCATGGATCGTGACGAGACGTCACGGATCCGGTCGCTTCGACGAAAGGCCCGCTGATGAAGATCGCACGAATCGCCGCCCGGATGGCGGTGGGTGCCATGGCCACCGCGCTGGCCACCACCGCGGTCGCCGTACCGGCCGCTCAGGCCACCAGCAAGCCCAAGCCGCTCGGCACGACGTCACTCGCCCAGGTGCTCACCCGGGACAGCAGCGGCTTCGACCGCAACTCGCGTGACTTCGACGTGCTGACGGCGGCCGTGCTGGCCGTGCTGGAGGCCAAGCCGAACTCTCCGGTCAAGGTGCTCACCGACGGCACCGTGGCGCTGACCGCGTTCATCCCCACCGACGCCGCCTTCCAGCAGTTGGTCCGCGAGATCACGCAGGCCCGGAAGCTGCCGAGTGAGAGCGCCGCCTTCACCGCCGTGGCCGGGCTGGGCATCGACACCGTCGAGTCGGTGCTGCTCTACCACGTGGTCCCGGGGGCCACCATCGACCGCAGGACGGCGGTCCGGGCCGACGGCACGGACCTGACCACCGCGCTCGGCTCGACCGTCGAGGTCGACGTGCGCACCTACCTGTACTTCTTCCGCCAGGTGCGGCTGGTCGACGCCGACACCGACGACCGTGACGCGCGGGTCGTCTCCTACGACGTCAACAAGGGCAACCGGCAGATCGCGCACGCCGTGGACCGGGTGCTGCGCCCGATCGACCTGCCCTGACCGCGGGCGGGTGGCGTTCGACCACGCGTCGGACGCCACCCGCGCCGGGCCGTCAGCCCGAGGCGAGCGCGGCCAGCTCCTCGTCGAGCAGGGCCGCCAGCCGGGCGTGCCGCCCGGGATGGCTGCGCGCGGTCATCCCGCGGCTGGGCATCTCCACAGTCATCAGCAGGTACAGGTGCAACCGGTAGAGACCGAGCCGGCGGCGTGCCGAAGCGTTCAGCACCAACGGCTCGGCCGCGCTGGCCTGGTAGCCGCGCAGCAGAGGGTGCTCCGGCTCGTCCTCGACGCGTCGGAAGAGCAGCGGCGAAACCAGGTCCAGCAGCGGGTCGCCGTAGAGGAACCGCTCGCCGTCCACCAGGCCGCGCAGCCGCAACCGGCCGTCCCCGTCGGGCGCCGCCAGCACGTTGCCGTCCCAGCAGTCGAAGTGCAGCAGCGCCGGTCGGCGCACCTCGTCGAGCACGTCGGAGTGTCGCCCCACCAGCGCGTGCAGCTGCTCCGGGGTCACCGGCAGTCGGACGTCCCAGTCGACCGCGTCGGCCAGGAGCGCGTCGAGCATCGCCGTGAACGCCGTTCGCCAGGTCGGCCCGCCGGCCCGGTCGTCGTCGTACCCGAACCGCTCACCGGTCACCCGGTGCAACGCGGCGAGAGCCACCCCGAGGTCGTAGCGCGCCGGGCCGTCGTCGACCACGACACCGGCCTCGGCCAGGTCGGACAGCGACCGGCCGGGCAGCAGCGCGGTGACCAACCACTCGCCGTACGCCGGGTCGGCGCCGCGCCAGAGCACCGGGGGGACGGGCACCTGCGGCGCCCGCTGCGCGACGAGCCGAAAGTACCGCTCCTCGGCAGCGCAGAGCCCGCGCTCGTAGCGCAGCAGCGGCGTTTCGGCCGGCGGAGCCAGCTTCAGCACCACCCGACGGTCGTCGTCGAGCAGCGCCCACCAGACCGTCGCGTACCCGCCGCCGGCCAGCGGACCGGCGTCCCGGACCCGGGCGTGTGGCCCGAACGACGCACCGACCAGGTACGCCACATCGGCGCGCGTGAGGGGCCGTTGCGTCGGGCTGGCACCGGTCACGACGTGCTGTCACCTCGCCGTGCGCGTGGCGCGGAACCCGCGGTGGCGCGGGTGGACAGTGGGACGGGACCGGCGGTGTCGCGGCGGACCAGCTCGGCGGGGAGCACCTCGACCCGGGGCGTCGGGGCCCCGACGTCGAGCACCAGGGACATCGCCCGCACACCCATGTCGACCAGGGGCAACCGCACGGTGGTCAACGCCGGGGTCACGTCCCGGGCGATCGGCATGTCGTCGAAACCCAGCACCGAGATCTGCTGCGGCACGGCCAGCCCACGTGCGCGCAGGGTGGCGAGCGCGCCGATGGCCATCGAGTCGTTGAGCGCCACGATCGCGGTCAGCTCCGGGTCGGCGTCGAGCAGTCGGGCGGTGGCCTCGGCGCCACCGTCGCGGTCGAACTCCGCGTACCGGATGCGCCGTTCGGGCAGTTCGCTGCCCTGCTCGGTGAGGGCCTGCCGGAGCCCGGCGAGCCGGTCGGTGGTGGTGGTCAGGATGCGCGGGCCGGCGACCACGCCGATCGCCCGGTGCCCCAGCCCGCACAGTTCCCGCCCGGCGAGGTAGCCGCCGGTCCGGTTGTCCGGCATCACCGCGTCGCCCGAGTGCTCGTGTCGGCCGATCACCGCCACCCGCCCGCCGGTGGCCTCGTACGCGGCGAGCTTCTCGTTGAGTTGCCGGGTGAACGCCTCGTCGTGGTAGCCCGAGCCGGCCAGGATCAGCGCCGCCACCTGGTGGCCGCGCAGCAGCTCCACGTACTCCAACTCACGGTCCGGGTCCCGGTAGCTGTTGCAGATCATCAGCAGCCGGCCCTGGTCGGTGGCGACCCGTTGCAGCCCCCGGGTGATCTCGGCGAAGTACGGGTCGGAGACGTCGTGCACGATCACGCCGACCGCGCTGCGGTGTGAGCGGGCCAGCAGTTGGGCGTGCGCGTTCGGCACGTACTGCAACTCGGCGACGGCGGCGAGCACCCGTTCGCGCAGCTCGTCGGTGACCGGCTTGCTGCTGCCGTTGATGACGCGGGAGGCGGTGGCGGGCGAGACGCCCGCTCGGCGGGCCACATCGGACAGGGTCGCCATGGCCCGCCCCCTCGATCTGTTGACGGCGTTTCGTCGTGCCGGCTAGCGTCACCGTACCGCAGAGAAAGCCCTTTCCCGCAGGGAGGCCCGGCCATGTCCGATCGCTTCGCGGTACTTCAACTTGACGACCTTCCCGCCCGGCGCTGCTCGTGTGGGACCACCCGCCGGGGTTTCATCGCCGAGAGCGAGGGCCAGGCCAGCGTGCATCTGCTCCAGGTGCAGGACGCGGTGACCCACCACCACCGGATCGCCACCGAGTACTACGTCGTGCTCGCCGGTGAGGGCGAGATCGAGCTGGACGGAGTCCGTCACCCGGCCCGGCCGATGTCCGCGTTCCTGATCAAGCCGGGCTGCCGGCACCGGGCCATCGGCGATCTCACCGTGCTGCTGGTGTCCCTGCCGGCCGCGGACGACACCGACGAGTACTTCGATGCGTGATCGGCCGGCACCGCTGCCCGGTGGGGTCGGGGTGTCCCGGCTGCGCGTCTACGACACCGTTGCCCCGGACGGCCTGGTCGGCGGCACCCCGCACGTGCACCTGTGCTGCACCGAGGGGTACGTGGTGACCGAGGGCGAGGGCGCGGTGCAGACCCTGACCACGGCCGGCTACCGGGAGACGCCCTTGCGGCCGGGGGCGGTGGTCTGGTTCGAGCCGGGCACCGTGCACCGCCTGGTCAACACCGGCGGGCTGAGCATCGTGGTGCTGATGCAGAACAGCGGCCTGCCCGAGGCCGGCGACGCGGTGCTGACCTTCCCACCCGAGGTGCTGGCCGACCCGGCCGCGTACGACGCCGTGGCGGCGTTGCCCGACGGGGGAGCGCCGGGCGCGGACGTCCACGCCGCGTACCGCCGTCGGGATCTGGCGGTGACCGGCTTCCAAGCGCTGCGGCCCGGCGGTCCGGCGGCGCTGGCCGCGTTCCACGCCGCCGCGGTCGCCCTGCGCCAGCCGATGCTGACGCGGTGGCGGCAGCGGTGGGAGGCCGGCGCGGGCCGCGCCGCCGCCGACACCGCCGCGCAGCTCGACGCCCTGGAGCGGGGGGATCCTGCCCACCTGGGCGACGCCGGCGTGTACGCGGTGAACGAGCCGGTCGAGCGGGGCCGGTTGGGGATGTGCGGCCTCCTCGACACCTACCCGGCGGCCGGCTGACCGTCCCCTCGGGACAGCTGCCGGGCTGCTGCCACGCATCGGTGGAAACAGATCGAGGAAAGGCCTTGCCCGGCGTGAGGGGGCCGCCTACGCTCCAGGAAAGCGTTTGCCTGATCCGCCGACGGCCCGGTCCATGGGTGCCGTGCCGGGCCCCGAGGAGGTTCCGCGTGACCGAGAACTCTTTGGACACGGCGGGCCGGCAGGCCGCCGCCGACCAGGCCGGCGGTGCGCGAGCAGCCGCTGCCGGGCCTGGCAGTGTCGATGCGGCGGGCGGCCTCGACGGCACGGTTTCGTCCACTGTGGTGAAGCGGCAACCCGGCGGTGGTCGTCCACCACGTCCCACGCTCGGTCGCCGGGCGGTGACCTTCGCCGACTCGCTCTGGCGCCCGGCGCTGGTGCTCGCGGTCTTCTTCGCCGCCTGGTGGTTCGTGGCGGCCCGCGAGTACGTCCCGAACTACCTGGTGCCCACCCCCGGCCAGGTGTGGGAGACGATGACCACCCAGTGGTCCGAGCTGGCCCGGCACACAGTGGTGACCCTCTACGAGACGGTGCTCGGCTTCGTGCTGGCCGCCGCGTTGGGTCTGGTCACCGCGGTCGCCATCGCCTACTCCCGCACCCTGGACAAGGCGCTCTACCCGATCGTCCTGTTCGCACAGGTCATCCCGAAGATCGCCATCGCGCCGTTGCTGGTGGTCTGGTTCGGCCTCGGCCTCACCCCGAAGATCATCCTGGCGGTGCTCATCGCGTTCTTCCCGGTGGTCATCTCCGGGGTGGCCGGGCTGCGCTCCACCGACCCGGAGCTGCTCGACCTCGCCGCCACGATGGGCGCCGGACCGTGGCGCACCTTCCGCAAGATCCGCTTCCCGAACGCGTTGCCGCACCTGATGGCCGGCCTGAAGGTGGCCGTCACCCTCGCCGTGGTCGGTGCCGTGGTCGGTGAGTTCGTCGGCGCCAGCGAAGGGCTCGGCTACGTCCTGTTGCTGGCCAACGGCAACCTCGACTCCGCGCTTCTCTTCGCTGACCTGATCCTGATGTCCGCCATCGGCATCGTCCTGTTCGTCCTGGTCGAGATCGCCGAGGCACTGCTCATTCCGTGGCACGCCAGCCGCCGGGCCGGCGTGTCCCTCACCACCTCCTGACCGACCCCATCACGGAGGCACCGATGAAACGCACCGCCACCACCATCCTGGCCACCGCCGCCCTGCTCCTCGCCGCCACCGGCTGCGGTGGGGACGACCCCGCCGGCAGCACCAACGCCGACGGCAGCAAGCAGGTCACCCTCACCCTCAACTGGGTGCCCTACGGCGAGCACGCGCCCTTCTACTACGGCCTGCAGAAGGGCTACTACTCGGCCGAGGGCATCGACCTGAAGATCCTGCCCGGCAACGGGTCGGGCAACACCGTCAAGCAGGTCGCCCAGAAGCAGACCGACTTCGGCTGGGCGGACAGCCCGGTGCTGCTCAAGTCGGTGGCCAGCGGGATGCCGGTGCGCAGCCTCGGCGCGTACCTGGAGAAGGGACCCTCCTCGGTGGAGTTCTTCACCGAGGAGAACATCAAGACACCGGCCGACCTCAAGGGCAAGACCGTCGGCGGCACCCCCGGCGACGCCCTCTACGCGACCTTCCCGGCCTGGCTGGAGAAGAACGGCCTCAAGAAGGACGACGTCAAGGTGGTCAACGTCGACGCCGCCGGCAAGATCGCCGCCCTGGCAGAGGGCAAGGTCGACGCCATCATGGGCTTCTTCCACGACCAGGCGCCCACCATCGAGAGCAAGACCGGCAAGAAGGTCGATGTGCTGCTCTTCGCCGACTACGGGATGAACCTGCTCGGCACCGGCCTGATCGCCAACACTCAGACCCTGCAGAAGGACCCGGAGCTGGTCCGCAAGTTCGTCCGCGCCACCCAGAAGTCCTGGGCCGACGCCGCCCGGGACCCGGCCGGCGCGGTGAGCGCGATGACGGCTCTGGCCGAGAACGAGCCGGCGCCCGAGGTGCTCACCAAGCAGCTCACGCTCAACATGCCGCTGATCGGCGCGGACGGCCCGCCCGGGGTGAACACCGAGGCCCAGTGGACCGAGACCATCGACCTGATGTCCCGCTACGCCGAGCTGAAGGACCCGGGAGCGCCCAGCGCGTACTGGGACTCCTCGTACGCGGCGCAGGGGTGACCCGGTGACCGCCGCGCCGGCAGCCACCGGCACCGCCATCGGGATGTCCGGGCTGACCGTCCGGTTCACCACCCGACGGTCGCAGACCACCGCGTTGGACGACGTGTCGCTGGACATCGAGCCGGGCGAGTTCGTCACGATCGTCGGCCCGTCCGGCTGCGGCAAGTCCACCCTCCTGAAGATCGTCGCGGGGTTGGTCAAGCCGACCAGCGGTGACGTGTCGCTGCTGCAGCGCCCGGTGCGCGGCCCGCAGAAGGAGATCGGCTTCGTCTTCCAGAAGGCCGCGTTGCTGGAGTGGCGCGGTGCCCGAGCCAACATCCTGCTCCAGGCCGAGATGCGCGGCATGGACCGGGCCCAGGCGGCCCGCCGCGCCGACGAGCTGATCGAGATGACCGGCCTGACCGGCTTCGAGAAGGCGTTGCCACACGAGCTGTCCGGCGGCATGCAGCAACGGGTGGCGCTCTGCCGCGCGCTGCTGCACTCCCCGCCGGTGCTGCTGATGGACGAACCGTTCGGCGCCCTGGACGCCCTGACCCGGGAGCAGATGAACGCCGAACTGCACCGGATCTGGCGGGAGACCGGGACCACCGTGGTGCTGGTCACCCACTCCATCGCCGAGGCGGTCTTCCTCGGCACCCGGGTCGTGGTGATGAGTCCCCGGCCCGGCCGGATCATCCGCACCTTCCCGGTCGAGCTGCCGGCGCACCGCGACTACGCGCAGGTGATGTCGGATCCCCGCTTCGACCGGCTCGCCACCGACCTGCGTGGGTTGCTCGGCAGCGCGGCCGCCAACCACTGAGCGCAGATCGGCACGACCAGCACGACGGAAGGAACACCATGACCCGCAGGTCGATCGGCATCATCGTCAACGGCGTGACCGGGCGGATGGGCTACCGGCAGCACCTCGTCCGGTCGCTGCTGGCCATCCGCGAATCCGGTGGTGTGGCGTTGGCCGACGGCACCACCATCTGGCCGGAACCGGTCCTGGTCGGGCGCAACGAGACGAAGCTCCGGGAGCTCGCCGAGCGGCACGGGCTGACCGACTGGACCACCGACCTGACCTCGGCCCTGGCCCGCGACGACGTCGAGATCTACTTCGACGCGCAGGTCACCCAGCAACGGGAGAAGGCGATCCGGCAGGCCATCGAGGCCGGCAAGCACATCTACACGGAGAAGCCGCTGGCCGAGGACACCGCAGCTGCCCTCGACCTGGCCCGGGCGGCGGACGCGGCCGGCGTCCGCACCGGTGTCGTGCAGGACAAGCTCTTCCTGCCCGGTCTGCGCAAGCTCAAGCGCCTCATCGACGGCGGCTTCTTCGGCCGGATCCTCTCGGTGCGCGGCGAGTTCGGGTACTGGGTCTTCGAGGGCGACTGGCAGCCCGCTCAGCGGCCGTCGTGGAACTACCGGAACGAGGACGGCGGCGGCATCGTGGTCGACATGTTCCCGCACTGGCACTACGTGCTGGAGGAGCTGTTCGGCCGGGTCACCGCCGTCTCCTGCGTGACCGCCACCCACGTGCCCGAACGGGTCGACGAGGCCGGTCACCCGTACGCCGCCACCGCCGACGACGCCGCGTACGCCACCTTCGAACTCGACGGCGGGGTGATCGCGCAGATCAACTCCTCCTGGGCCGTGCGGGTGTACCGCGACGAGCTGGTGGAGTTCCAGGTCGACGGCACGGAGGGCAGCGCGATCGCAGGCCTGCGCAACTGCCGGGTGCAGCACCGGGCGGTCACCCCGAAGCCGGTGTGGAACCCGGACCTGCCGGCCACCGAGGACTTCCGCGCCCAGTGGGCCGAGGTGCCCGACAACGAGGAGTTCGACAACGGCTTCAAGGTGCAGTGGGAGGCGTACCTGCGGCACGTGGTGGCCGGCGAGCCGTTCCGGTGGGACTTTCTTGCCGGCGCGCGTGGCGTGCAGCTCGCCGAGTTGGGGCTGCGCTCGGCCCGCGAGGGCGGTCGCATCGAGGTGCCGGAGCTGCGCTCATGAGCGCCGAGGTGGTGTTGCCCGGCGGACGGCGACACCGACTGGCCGGGGGTGGAGGCTTCGCCCGACCGGACGCGCCGTCGACCAGCCGGATCGCGTACGCCGCCGCGCACGTGGTCGCCGACCCGTGTGCGGAGAACGTGCCGGGTGCCCCGGCGGCGGTCGACTGGGACACCACCCTCGCCTTCCGCCGGCACCTCTGGTCCTACGGGCTGGGGGTCGCCGAGGCGATGGACACCGCCCAGCGGGGGATGGGTCTGGACTATCCGGCCACCCGGGAGCTGATCCGGCGCAGCGCCGCCGAGGCCCGCGCGGTCGACGGCCGGATCGTCGCCGGGGTCGGCACCGACCAGCTGCCGGTCGGCCCGGCCACCCTGGCGGCGGTCACCGCCGCGTACGCCGAGCAGCTCGACGACGTCCGCGCCGCCGGCGCCCGGCCGGTGCTGATGTGCAGCCGGCACCTGGCCGCCGCGGCCCGTGGTCCGGAGGACTACCTGCGGGTGTACGACGAACTGCTGAGCGCCGCCGACGAACCGGTGGTGCTGCACTGGTTGGGTCCGATGTTCGACCCGGCGTTGACCGGCTACTGGGGTGCGGTCGACCTGGACCTGGCCGCCGACACGGTGATCGAGCTGATCAAGGCACACCAGTCCACTGTGGACGGCATCAAGGTGTCGCTGTTGGACGCCGACCGGGAGGTCGCGTTGCGCCGCCGCCTGCCGGCCGGGGTACGGCTCTACACCGGTGACGACTTCCACTACCCGGAGCTGATCCGCGGTGACGAGGTGGGTCACTCCGACGCGCTGCTCGGGGTGTTCGCGGCTATCGCGCCGGCCGCCGCTGCCGCGCTGGCCGCCCTGGACAGGGGGGACCTGACGGCGTACGAGGAGATCTTCGCACCCACTGTGCCGCTGGCCCGGCACCTGTTCGCGGCGCCGACCTGGCACTACAAGACGGGGATCGTGTTCCTGGCCTGGTTGGCCGGGCACCAGGACCATTTCACGATGGTCGCCGGCGCGCAGTCCGGCCGGTCTCCGGCGCACCTGGCCACCCTGCTCACCCTGGCCGACGCCGCGGGGCTGCTGCCCGACGCCGACCTGGCCGCCGCCCGCGCCCGGGCCTTCTTCACCGTGGCGGGGGTGGCCCAGTGAGCGCGAGGAGTGAGCCGGTTCTGCGAGCCCCGCAGTCGCGAGCGGAGACCAGCCCGGTGAGCCTCGCGCGGTTCTCGTTCAACCAGGCGACCGCCCAGCGCTGGCCGCTGCCCGAGGTGGTGGCCGGGTGCGTGGCAGCCGGTGTGCCGGGCATCGGCCTGTGGCGGGAGCCGGTGGCCGAGTACGGGCTGGCCCGCTCGGCGAAACTGGTCCGCGACGCCGGCCTCGCCGTCACGTCGCTGTGCCGGGGCGGGTTCTTCTCCGCCGACGACTGGCGCGCGGAGAACCTGCGGGCCATCGAGGAGGCCGCCGCCCTCGGCGCCCCGGAGCTGGTGCTGGTCTCCGGTGGGCTGCCGGCCGGCAGCCGGGACATCGACGGCGCGCGGCGTCGGGTCGCCGACGCCATCGGCGAGCTGGCCCCGCACGCCGAGGCCGCCGGGGTACGGCTGGCCATCGAGCCGCTGCACCCGATGTTCGCCGCCGACCGGTGCGTGATCGCCACCCTCGGCCAGGCGCTCGACATCGCCGAGCGGTTCGACCCGGCGGTGGTCGGCGTGGTCGTGGACGCGTACCACGTCTGGTGGGACGACACGGTGTACGCGCAGATCGCGCGGGCCGCCGCCCGGATCGCCGCGTTCCAGGTCTGTGACTGGGTGACCCCGCTGCCCGAAGGGGTGCTGCTCGGCCGGGCGTTGCCCGGTGACGGCTGCATCGAGTTGCGTCGGCTGCGCGAGGCGGTAGACGCGGCCGGCTACGTCGGCCCGATCGAGGTGGAGGTCTTCTCCGCCGAGGTGTGGGCGCGGCCGGGCGCGGAGGTGCTCGACGCGGCGATCGCCGGCTACCTGCGCCACGTTGCCTGACGTCCCCGAACGGCGGTGGCCGGCGGCGGTCGGTGCCTGGTTGGGCATCGGCACCGCACCCGCCACGCTGGTGCTCGGCGCGGCGATGGCCGCCCGACACGGTGGCGCGGTGCCGGTGGCCGGGCTGCTGGTCGGCGGGGTGCTGATGGCGGCTCTGCTCTGGGGGCAGGGCCGGATCGGGCTGCGTCGACCGCTCGGCGACGGCGGGACGTTGACCGCGGTGCTGCCCGCGTACCTGGGGGACACCTCGCGGCTGCTGCTGGCGGCGGTGCTGGCCGTGTCGATGGTCGGTTGGAACGGGTTCAACGTCGGGCTCGGCGGGGCTTCGCTGGCCGCGCTGACCCACCTGCCGGGCTGGGCCGGGCCGGTGCTGCTGGAGGTGGCGGTCCTTGCCGTCTCCTGGGCGCCGGCCCGGCTCGGCAACCGGGTCGCGGTGGTCACCACGCTCAGCGCGGTGGTGCTGGTCGGCTGGTGCCTGACGGTGCTTCCACCACCCGGTGCGCCGGTCCGTCTCGCCGGTGGCGGGCTCGCCGACGGCGCCGCGCTGATCGGGTACGCGGCCGTGTTCGCGCTGCGCGCACCGGACTTCAGCGTGGGCCTTTCGCGGAGGCGGGACCTGGCCTGGTGCGTGGGGCTGCTGATCGGGCCGGCGCTGCTCGGGGTGCTCGCCGGGGCCGGCCTGTGGCTGCGGACCGGCTCGGCCGACGTTGTCGCGCTGCTCGCCGCCGGCTCGGGGCTGGCCGCGTACGCGAATCTGTTCGTCGCGGTGGCGGTCTTCGCGGCGGCGCTGACCACCACGTACTCCGGTTCCCTGGCGTTGCGTGGTCTGGCTCCCCGCCTGCCGGCGCGGGCGGCGATGCTGCTCGTCGCGGTGCTCGGCGGGATGCTGGCGGTGGCGCGGTTCGACCGGCTGGTGCTGCCCTGGCTGACCCTGCTGGCCGCAGCGTTGCCGGTGCTGGTGGTGCCGATGGCCGTGGAAGCGGCGGCCCGTCGGCGCGGGCGTATCCCGCGTACCGTGCCCGCCTGGTGCTGGATGCCGCCGGCGCTGCTCGCGGTGGCCTGCACGCTCGCCGGCGTGGGTGTCGCCCCGCTGCTCGGGCTGGTCCTGGCCGCGGCGTGCACGGTGCTCTGGCGCCGCCGAGGAGGCGCGGACCAGTTGGTTGGCGGCGCCTAGCGGGTGGCGTGTGGGCCGTGGTCGCTGACCTGGGCATCGAACCAGTGGTGCAGTGCGTCGCGGAGCCCCGCGTCGTCGGTGGCGTAGGTGGCGCGTGCGCCGTCGGGAACCGCCTCGTACGTGATGGTGATCCGCCCGCCGTGTGCCCGAAGCGTTGCCAGGCCGGGCATCTCGGTGCCGTGGATGCGGGCCGGGTCGCTGAAGTCACCGCGCCGGAACCGCTCGACCTCGGCGCTCAGATGCTGTTGGACAAGGGTGATCTGGGTGCTGTCCCGCGGGTCGTCGGCGACGACGGTCTGCACGCCGCCGGTGTCGGTCCTGGTGAAGCGGTGTGTGGTGCGCTCCAGGTCGAAGGGCATGACCGAAGCGCCTCGCTCGGCGACGTCGGCCTGTCGATTTGAGGTGGTCGTTGTCGGCGTCGACGGTGCCGAGTCGTCGGCGCAGCCGCCGCTGAGCGCGGCGACAGCGACGGCCGCCAAGAGCAGAAGCCGATGGGGACGAGGGTGGTCAGAACGGTTCACGGGTGGCCTCCGCGAGGGTCTGGAGCGCACGCACCACTGCCGTGCGCTGGTCGTCGGGAACGCGATCGAGCAGGGCGGTCAGCCGGGCCCGACGGGCGTCGGCCTGTCGGGCGGCGGCCGTGGTGCCCGCGGCAGTCAACAGAAGCAGGACGCCGCGACCGTCACCCTCGGCTGTCTCCCGGTGCACCCAGCCCCGGTTGACCAGGTTGGTGACCAGGCGGCTGACGCTGCTCTTTTCCAGACGCAGCCGGCGAGCCAACTCCACCTGCCGGATCTGCCCCTCCCGGGCGATCTCCACCATGGCGTGCGCCTCGGACACCGGCAGCGGCTGCCCGCAGGGAGTCCGGTCGGGCTGATGGAGGCCGAAGTTGCGGACGAACCGCATCAGTGCCTCCTGCGCCGCATCGAGTTCGCCAGACTGCATGGTTCGACGGTACAACCAGATGGTTCGACTGTGCAACCATTGTGGAGAGAACTCGCATCTGAACCCACGGGAGGCATGGCATGACGCCGGAGAGCGACCGTTACGTGGTTCGGCCGAGCCAGCGACGCCGCTGAACTAGCCCGCCTGCACGCCTTGGTTCAGCTCCAGGCGGTGACCGGCGGCCAGCCACACCCCGGCATCGCTACCGAACCCGGAACCCACGCCGCCATCCCACCGGGCGCCCTACTCCAGTTGGCCCTCGGCCACCGCACCGTGCCCGAGGTGGTCGACACCTGGCCGGACTGCCTGCTGCGCGACCGCCGCACCGAGCAGTTCCTGGCAGCGGCCTTCCCGCGCGTGTCGGTCCAGGTCTGGCCCCGCAACTGACCAGCGACCAGGTGCGTGTCGGTGGTAGCGGGGTTCGTGACGACCCGGTCCGGCCGGAGTGGACGCGGTCGGCGAGATGGGCCTGGACCTCGGCCGTGCGGTAGCCGTCCTCCTGCCGCCGCGACGGCCGAGGGTCAGCCGCTTTCGATCATGGTATTGACGGCACACCACCTACCGCGCGTACGGTGATCTTGCCAGTACCGGCGTTCCGTAACACCACGCAAATCCTCGATTAACCGTCGTGGACTTGGGTGGGGGAGCGCTCCCAGTGCGGGTCGCGATCAATGAGAGACGCTCCACAAGGGAGCAACCGAAAGGAGCCTCGTGGCTACAGGCACGAGCGGAAACAGGCTGCGAAGACTGGCGATACCTACGCTGGTCGTCGCCCTGATCACCGGCACCACCGGTGTAGCGGGAACGGCGTCGGCGGCACCCGCCGGGTCGTCGGGTAACGGCAGTGGCACCGGCTACTTCACCGCCGGGTCCGACCGGAAGGTCACCCTGACCGACGGGGCCGACCGCCGACCCGGCGGCAACCGTGCGGCCACGCCGAAGGCAGCCGCCGACGAGACCGACTCCGGCATGTACGTCGTCGAGTTGGCCGAGGACCCGTTGACCACGTACACCGGTGGGGTGTCCGGTCTGGCGCGGACCCGCCCGGCGGCGGGTAACCGGCTGGACGTGACGTCGACGCCGTCACAGGCGTACCGCCGGCACCTCGACACGCAGCGGGGCGCCGTCGCCGCCGCGGCCGGGGTCACTGTCAACGCCGTCTACACCGCCGCCTTCAACGGGTTCTCGGCGAAGCTGACCGCCCAGCAGGTGAGCACGTTGCGGGCGGACAAGCGCGTCCGCGCCGTCACCGCCTCGCGGGCCCTCGGCACCCCCTCGGCGCCGCCCGCCGCGACCACGGCGACCGCCGCCAACCCGACGCCCGCCACCCCCGGTGGCGCGGACCAGTCGGCGCCGGCGGACCGCTCCGGCCGACCGGCCAAGCCCGGCCCCGGCACGGGCGCCGGCATGGTGATCGGCGTCCTGGACACCGGCATCTGGCCGGAGAGCGCGTCGTTCGCCAAGAAGATGCCCGCTCCCGCGACCTGGCACGGCACCTGCCAGACAGGTGTGGCCTTCGTAGCCGCGCACTGCAACGGCAAGATCGTCGGTGCCCGGTACTTTGCCGACTCGTGGCTCGCCGGCGGCGGCTCCGTGCCCGAGGGTGAGGTGCTGTCCCCGCGCGACATGGCCGGCCACGGTACGCACACCGCCTCCACGGCGGCTGGTCTGCCCCTGTCGAACGTCACCATCGACGGTCGCCGCTACGGTCCCGTCTCCGGGGTGGCGCCGGACGCCCAGATCGCCGTCTACAAGGTGCTCTGGGGTGGCATGGGCTACGACGCCGACATCATCGCCGGCATCGACGCCGCCGTCGCCGACGGCGTGCAGGTGCTGAACTTCTCGATCGGTTCCGACCTCGGCGACTGGGAGGCCAACACCCCCATCGGCGTGGCGTTCCTCAACGCCTCGCTGGCCGGGGTCTTCGTGGCGGCGTCGGCCGGCAACACCGGCATCGTGAGTGGAGCCATCAGCAACGCGGCGCCCTGGGTGACCACTGTCGGCGCGGCGGTGACCAAGCTCGACGAGGCCACCGCCAAGCTGGGCGACGGCACGAAGCTGGTCGGCGGCTCGCTGGACGCCCTGCCCGGCGGTGGCGCACGGCCGCTGGTCTTCGGTGAACAGGCCGGCTCGCCCGATCTGGGCGCGGTCTACTGCGAGCCCGGCAGCCTCGACCCCGCCAAGATCAAGGGCAAGGTGGTCGCCTGCGCGCTGTCCGACATGTTCGGCTCCGCCGCCGAGATCAAGGCCAAGGGCGGGGCGGCGATGGTGGTGTTCGACCCGGTCGGCAACTACCGGATCAACTCCATCTTCAACTTCCCGGTGGTCTACCTGCCGACCGAGAAGCAGGCCGGCACGCTGTTCAACTACCTGATGCGCCACCCCACCGACGCCACTGTCTCGTTGCGCACCGGCGGCGACGGCTCCAGCGTCCCGGGCATACCGAGCGTCGCGGACTTCTCCTCCACCGGCCCGGACAAGGTGACCCTCGGCGTCTTCAAGCCGGACCTGGTCGCGCCCGGATCGAACATCATCGCCGCGGTCTCACCGGCGGGCAACTTCGGGCGGCAGTACGACGCGTACTCCGGCACCTCGATGGCCTCGCCCTACGTGGCCGGAGCGGCGGCGATCCTGCGCGCCACGCACCCGGACTGGTCACCCGGCGCTGTCGCCTCCGCGCTGCGCACCACCGCCACCGACACCGTCGGCACCAGCAGCCCCCTGGACCAGGGCAGCGGCTTCATCAATCTGCCCCAGGCCACCGACCCGGGACTGGTCATCGAGCCCACGGCGGCGGAGCTGATCGAGTTCAGCGAGACGGCCGAACCCGACGGCAAGGCACTCAACCTGCCGGCCATCTCGTTGCGCGAGTACGACGGGACCCGCCCGGTGACTCTCACCCGCACCCTGACCAATGTGGGCAAGGCGCGGGAGACCTACCGTTCGTCGGTGTCCGGTCTGCCCGGCATGAAGGTCACCGTGTCGCCGGCATCGGTGACCCTGGCGCCCGGCAGGTCCGCGACGGTCACCATCACCCTGCGTCGGGGCAGCGCGCCCTGGGACCGGTACGTGACCGGGTCGATCACCTGGCAGGGTAAGGCGCACAGCGCCCGGATCCCGGTCGCCGCCCGTCCGTGGGGTATTTCGGCCCGGCCGTACGCCGACGACGGCGAGGAGTTCGCCCGGATGGCCAACGGTGCCTTCGGCATGGTCCAGCCGGGCTTCACCGGCCCGCTCGTCGGTCGCAGCACCGGCTACACCCCGATGCGGCGCACGTCGTACTCGATGCCGGCCGGCGTCTACGGGGGCGTGTTCGACCCGAGCGCCACCGGAGTGAAGAAGGTCGACTTCACGGTGCCGGCGAACACCGCCGGCATTGTCGTCGAGGCCAACACCGCCGATCCGAACACGAACCTCGATCTCTACCTGTACAAGGGCGACAAGCTCATCTACAGCAGTGACAGGTTCTGGACCAGCGCCGAGCAGGCGTACAAGTTCCTGCCCGAGCCGGGGCGCTACACCGCGTACGTGTTCGCCCAGTACCCCGGTGGTCCCGTCGTCGACTTCGAGCTGGGCCACGCCATCATCGGCCGTAACGCCAAGTATTCCGGTGCCACCCTCACGCTGCCCTCCACCTCGGAGCGCGGTCAGGGCTTCAACTTCACGCTGAAGCCGAACAAGCCGCTGGCCGAGGGGGACTTCTGGGCGTACACCGAGTACAGCACCAACGGCACGGTGGTCCCCGGCAACCTCGTCTACACGCAGCAGAGTTCCTGGCAGTAACCATTCAACCGGGCGTGGGGCGGTGCCGACGTGCACCGCCCCACGCCCGGAACCACCGTCCAGGTGGTGACGAGGATCCTCGGGCCGGAGCGCGTCAGCCCACCTCCGGCCAGCTGCCGGCGAGCGCCGCGAGATCGTCCCCGCCGGTCGGCCAGCAGATTTCATCACCGTCGCCCTCGCGGTCCAGCACCAGACAGGCGGCACCGACCGACTCGGCCAGCCCGGTGAAGGTGTCCCGAATGCTCGTTGACTGCTCGAACAACCGGCTCATGCCGGTACTGGCGGCGGTGAAGTCCAGCCGTGAATAGCCGGGACGCAGCCCGCAGTTCCGCCAGAAGTACAGGTAGATCGAACCGACCCAGATCCGTCCTTGCGCATCAGGGTGTTCCTGTCTGCCGGAGCGTCGTTCCACTTCGGCCCACGCTCGGATCGCCTCGTCGTCAACGGGGAAGAACAGACACGTATCCAGCGACCAGTGGTCCACGTCGTCCGCCGGGTCACCGCGAAACGGCAGCGTGATCCGCTCACCGCCGGGCACGACGGCATCCACCGAACCGATCCCGCGCCGGGCGATCGAGGCGACCGTCCGCAGGGCCTGGCCGACCGCGTGAGTCGGCAGGTAGAGATCGTATCCGTAATCGATGCCCATCAGCCCCGCTGCCCGTCGAAGGCGGCCCTCGCTGCGCAGCACGCGGGGACCGTTTCCCTCGGAATCGTAGCGGCAACAACCAGGAGTACGGCGTCCTGTGCCCTGCATGCCACAGCCTCCGAGGCCTGGTCATCGCGAGCGCGAGCCCGACCGAGTACGGCGCGCACGCCACATTGCCGGATGCCCGGGACGCCGCCAGCGTGCGGTAGAGGTCGGCCGTGAAGCCGCGAACCGCGGTAGCGGCGGCCTGCATCGTGGCCGGGTCGGGTGGTACGCGGTCCGCATTCGCCGGGGTGGGCGACGGGCCGAGCCAACGGGAATCACCTGGGACGGCGGTAAGGGCAGCGGCGGCAAGTGGTACCGCCCGCAGGACCGATCGACGCGAGACCGTGTATCGACGGTAGGCTATCTCTGCCTTCCTGGGGTGCCCGGAGGTTCGGACCGCGACGGCCCTGGTGCCGCGCCCTCAGGGCAACAGGTACGCCGTCAGGCGGTCGGCGAGTTGTATCGGGTGGCTGAGCGGCACGCAGTGACCACCGTCGACCTCGTCCGGGACGATACCGAGTCGGTCGGCGGCAACCCGGCGCTGAAAGTCCGCCGGGAAGAACCGATCCTCGCGGGCGAGGAGCACCGTCGTCGGCACGTCTGGCCAGGCGTCCAGTGGCCACGGCTGGTCGCCCTCCGCGCTGACCTGGTCCCGGCTGTGTGATGCTGCCTCCGCGATGATCTCGGCCGGGACGCCGTTGTAGAACTGCTGCTCCTCGCTGAGCCCTTCCGCGCTGCGGTAACCGGTGTTGACCCACCAGTCACCGGGCCTCTCACCGGGCGTGGGGACCATCGGTGTGAGCAGGACGATCAGCCGCACCGGCAGCTTGTCGGCAACGAGCGGCGCGGTGAACGCACCGTACGAGTGCCCGACGACAACGAGGTCTCTCCGGTCGCCGACCGCGTCGACGACCGTCCGGCAGAACTCGGTGAACCCGGCGGACCTGTCCTCGATCGGCAGTTCCGGTACGACCACGTCGTGGCCGCGGCCGGTCAGCTCGGGCACAAGGAGATGCCAGTCCCAGGCGCTGCCCCCGCCACCGTGGATCAGAACGAACGTCGCCATGCCCCGAAGCCTCACACACGGGTATGACACGCGCCACTGTCGATGACGATGCACTGGATACGGACGACGAAGGCGCATCGGGTCAGTCAAATCGAGGCTGAGGTCAGTAGGGTGCCGTCGATGGGGTACCGGCCACCCCGGAGGTAGTCCTCGGCGTGGCTCAGGTGACATCTACCGATTGCGAAGGACGCCCGACATGAGCAGCCCACGCGATACTTTCCTCCGACTGGTGAACGGTGTTTGCGATGGTCCGTACGAGGACTTGGCCGACCTGTACGCCGAACAGACCCATGTCACGCATCCGTTCCATCCGCTCAACCCGCCGCCGCTGCATAGCCGCAACGAACTGCACGAGCACTTCACCGCGCCGCCTCCGGTCGCCCGGACGCTGGTCCGTAAGCCGGTCGACGTGACAATTCATGAGACTGTGGACCCGGAGGTGATTGTCGCCGAGTTTGCCTATCAGGGGCGGGTAGCCGAGACAGGTGAGGCATTCACGGTGCCCTGCGTCTTCGTGATGCGTATCCGCAATGGGCTCATCATTGAGTCCAGAGACTACATTGACCCCATTGCCAGCGCGCGGGCTTGGGGTCAACTCGACAGCCTCCTGACCGCACTTCGTCCACAAGGCAGCACCACCATCGAGGGTGCAGTCCGACCTTGAGCAGGTGCGCCTACCGCTGCCGGGCGTCGATGCTTGTGCCCTGGTTGCGCCAGTTCGGCTCCTGGGCGGCGGAACTGTCGCCGTTGCCGTTCCATCCCTGATCGTCGAAGCCGGACACCGCCCCGCCGGCCTGCCATATCGGTGAGCACAGGATCGGCAACCAGACCAGCGCGAGCGCGGCACAGGCGGCCCACATGGCGGCGCGCGGACCGCCAACGAGTGCCGCCGTCGCCGCGCCGAGCGTGAGCGCACCGCTGAACACCACGCGCAGGGTCCCGTTGACGCGTCCCAGAAGTCGTGGCGGCGTGACGTGCTGGCGGAACGACATCAACACCACCTGCCGAAGCTTGAAGATCACCATCGCCCATGCGAGTGCGGCGATCAGCCCTGGAATCGGCCGGCCGGTGAGCAGCAGGGCGAGCGACGCCGGCGCGACGGCGGCCCCGACCGCCAGGACCGAGCGGCCGGCCCCGAGGCCCTTCGACAACCGCGTGGGCACGTCCGCGCGAGGGCTTGGGGCTGGGTCAGCAAGGTTCGATCTGAACAGCTTTACCGCCGCTACCCAGATCTTGGACAGTTTCCGTTACGCGAGAACGGAAACTGTCCAAGATCTATGGTGCCGGCTCCCCGATCAGCGTCACCGGCGCGGTCTGGGAGCATCTGACCGCCGGCGCCTCGGCTCGCCCGGCCCGTGGACTAGATCGTCTGGGCGCAACACCGTCTAGTGATCAACCCAGCGGTGCCGAGCGGCGGCGGGCGGGGTGGACCCCCGCCCGCCATCGTCCGACGGTCAGGTGACAGTGATGGTCAGGTTGAGCGAGCGGGTCTCCCCGCTGGTGTAGGTGACCGTCACCCGGGCGGTGAAGGTCCCCTTGCGGGGGTAGCTGTGGGTCGTCGACCGTAGTGTCGCTCCGTGCGCGATGGCGCTGTTGTCGCCGAAGTCCCACGCGTAGTCGGTGATGCTCTGCCCGGACGGCGCCGTTGCCGTCGCGGTGAGCGTGGTGGTCAGCGGTGCGGCGCCACCGGTCGGGTTGGCGGCCAGGGACAGCGTCCCGCCCGGCTCCTGTTTGACCCCGGCGCCGTTGAACCGCAGCCAGTCCAGGGCGAGCAGGTCCGGGGTGCCGTTGACCTGGGCGGCGTTGACGAACTTCGCGTACAGGGTGGTCGTGCCGGTGGGCTTGTTGGTCAGCGTGACGGTGGGGGAGACCAGGTTGTCCCACCCGCCGGTGGAGCCGATGGTGGCCGTGCCGATCAGCGTGCCGGTGGGCGAGCCGGTGCGCAGTTCGATGGTGCCGCCGAGCCCGCCGTTGGTCACCCCGAGCGTCACCGAGCCGACGTTGCGCAGGTCCGCCGGCCCGAACGCCACCCAGTCGTTGTGGTCGACCTCGCCGAGCCGCTTGCCGGCGCGGGCGGTGGCCCGGTCGTTGACCGTGACGCCGGACTGGGCGCTGAAGTGCTCGGCCTCCTTGCTCTTGGGCTGCAACTGCACGCGGGTCGAGCCGGTCAGCGCCGGTACGCCGCCGGCCGCGCCGCCGTCGGTGTACTGCGCGGTGATCAGGGTGTAGAGGTTCTGCCCCGGCCCGTGGCCGTCACCGGCGTCCGCCTCGGTGGCGAGCAGGCCGGAGCAGCCGGTGTAGACGTCCAGCGGGTGGGCGTGCGAGTCGTGGCCGAGCTGGGTCTGCACGGTGACCTTGGCGCAGTCGATGGTGGACTCCTCCGGGTCGGTGACCGTCACCGTGTACGGGATCTTGTCGCCGAAGTCGAAGAACCCACCGTCGGGCACTGTGATGGTCACCGTCGGTCGGGTGTTGCCGACCACCACGTCGGTGACCGCGGTGGCGGTCAACCCGTTGCCGCTGTTGCGCACGGTCAGCCGGGCAGTGTGCTTCCCGGCCGTCGGGTAGGTGAAGCTCGGGTTGGCGGCGGTGGAGTCGGTGCTGCCGTCGTTGGTGAAGTCCCAGGCGTAGCTGAGCGCCGACCCGTCACCGGCGGACGAACCGGCCGAGGAGAACGTCACCGCGAGCGGCGTACGTCCGCTGTCCGGGGTGGCGGCGATCTTCGCGGTCGGTGGCCGCCCGTTGGCGACGTAGTCGATGCGGTAGATGCCCGCGCCGGCGTTGCTGCCGCCGCGACCGCTGCCGGTGCCCTCGCCGAAGTCGATGACGTAGAGCGAACCGTCCGGGCCGAACTCCGCCTCGAAGGGCTGGATCCAGCTCATGTTGCCGAAGATCCCGTTGATCGACTGGAGGTCACCCACGGCGGTGGGGCCGAAACGTGCGTTGCTGAAGGTCTGCGCCGTCTTGTGGATCGACAGCGTCTTGAACCACCTGCGGGTCAGCTCATAGGTGATCCACTTGCCCTCGAAGTACTCGGGGAACTTCGTGGTGCGGGTGTTGGCCGGGTCGTAGTCGTAGACCGGGCCGCTCATCGGCCCGCCACCGCCGGTGCCCAGCTCGGGGAACTGGGTGGAGGCGGAGTACGCGTACCAGACCAGCGCGGACTTCGCCGCCGGCAGGGTGGTCAGGCCGGTGTTGTTGGGTGAGTTGTTCACCGGTGCGGCGCAGTTGAACTTCGCCCCCGAGGTGTTGGTGGCGAAGTTGTAGTCGTTGAACGGGATGTTGTTGCCCACGCAGTACGGCCATCCGAAGTTGCCGGCGCTGGTGATCCGGTTGAACTCGACGGTCCCCTCCGGACCACGGTTGGGGTCGGCGGCGCGGGCGTCCGGACCGTAGTCGGCCACCAGCACCGCGTTGGTCTGCGGTTCGATGGTGATCCGGAACGGGTTGCGCATGCCCATCGCGTAGATCTCCGGCCGGGTCCTCGCGGTGCCGGCCGGGAAGAGGTTGCCGCTGGGCACTGTGTACGTACCGTCGGACTGCGGGGTGATCCGCAGGATCTTGCCGCGTAGGTCGTTGGTGTTGCCGGCGGTGCCCTGGGCGTCCCAGGCGGCGCGGCCGGCGCGTTCGTCGACAGGGGTGTAGCCGCTGGAGGCGAACGGGTCGGTGTTGTCACCGATCGCCGCGTAGAGCCGTCCGGCGGCGTCCATGGCGAGCGACCCGCCCATGTGCGAGTTGGCCCGGCCCTCACCCCGATAGGTGGGGATGGTCAGCAGACGTTTCTCCGAGGAGAGCGCGACGCTGTTGTTGGCGACAGTGAACCGGGACAGGTTGAGCTGTTTGAGCGTCTTGTCCGACCAGAGCAGGTAGATCCAGCCGTTGCTGGCGAAGTTGCGGTCCAGGGTCATCCCGAGCAGCCCGTCGGACTGGTCGGTCATCGCCGAGGTGTACGCGAAGTCCAGCAGCGTGGTGACCTGGAGGGTGTCGGAGTTGACCACCTTCAGCGCACCGGTGCGCTGGATGTAGTAGACCTTCCGGTCCGGGCCGACGGCCAACTCGAAGGGGTCGGCCAGGTTCTCGGTGACCAGCCCCACCCGTTCGAAGTTGCTGGTCTCGGTGGCCGAGCAGTCACCGGCGACCGCGCCGGCCGCCCACTCGATGCCGTAGCGAAGGTGCTCCAGGAAGGTCGGGGTGCTGAACTGGGAGCTGGCGTGCCCGCCGGCGGTGAACCAGGACCGGCCGCCGTCGTAGCGCTGACACCAGGAGTACGCGTGGTCGACGCCCTCGTCCAGGCCGTTGATCCCGTCACGCACCTTGATCTGGGCGAGGGTGTGCACGTTGCCGGTCGGGTTGGTCCGCCAGTTGTACCACTCCTCGCTCTGCTCCCAGAGTTCCGGCAGGTTGCGCGTGGAGGGGTGCGCCCGGTCGAGCACCTTGACCCGGCCGGGGAAGGTGCCGCCGGTGGACGAGAAGTCGGGGTGGTAGTCGAAGATCGTGCCGACCAGGCCCTCGTACCAGGGCCAGTCGCGTTCGCTGGCCGAGGCGGCGTGCAGGCCGGCCCAACCACCGCCGTTGCGGATGAACGTCTGCAACGCGGCCCGCTGGCTGGCGTTGAGCAGGTCACCCGAGGTCGGGAGGCTGTTGGTGTTGTTGAACACGAGAGCGTCGAAGGTGGCGAGGATGGCGTCGGTGAAGGCCGCCGCGTCGGTGGTGGCGACGACCTCGAAGTTGTGGGCGGCGCCGAGCTGCTGGATCGCGGCGATGCCGGCCGGAATCGAGTCGTGGTAGAAGTTTGTGATCTTGGAGAAGACCAACACCCGGAAGCGCGGGGCGGCCTCGGCGGGCAGGGCGGTGGTGGTGCTCACCACGGTGGCGATGGTGAGCAGGATCAGGCAGAACGCACGGAGGTGTCGGGGCATGGGGGCGCTCCCTGTCGGACGGTGAGGGGTCGGAAAGCGCTTTCTCGCTGCCCGCATCACGGTACTGACAGCCAGTGACGACCGTCAATAGCCCTCTGGTAAGCGGTTTCCCGCCCCGGTGGCGTCCGCGCGTCGGTGGGCCCCACAGGCCCATGGGTGCGGCTTAAGATGGCCTCTGGATACGACCGGTGACTCTACGGATGCAGCGTGTCCCGTCGACCTGGGGAGGTCTCGTGACGGTTCCGTCCACGTCGGAATTGCCCGAGGGTCGGGGTGCCGACCGGATCGACACCACGACGGTGCATCCGGCTCGCCGCTACAACTACTGGCTCGGCGGCAAGGACAACTTCGCCGTCGACCGGGAGTCGGGCGACCAGATCGCGGCCGTCTACCCGGGGGTACGCACGCTCGCCCGGGAAAACCGGGCCTTCCTCGGCCGGGCGGTCCGGTTCTTCGCCGAGGAGGTCGGCGTCCGGCAGTTCCTCGACATCGGCACCGGCATCCCGAGCGCCGACAACACCCACGAGGTGGCCCAGTCCGTCGCCCCCGACTCCCGGGTGGTCTACGTCGACAACGACCCGATGGTGCTGGTCCACGCCCGGGCGCTGCTGACCAGCGATCCGGCCGGCGCCACCGCCTACCTGGACGCCGACCTACGCGACCCGGAGAAGATCCTCGCCGACCCGCAGCTGCACGCCACAGTGGACCTGTCCCGACCGGTAGCCCTGGTGCTCATCGCCGTGACGCACTTCCTCACCGACGACGACCGCCCACACGAGCAGGTCGCCCGCCTGCTCGACGCTCTGCCGTCGGGCAGCTGGCTGGCGCTGACCCACTTCACCACCGACCACATCCCCGCCGAGATCGTCAGGCGGATGGAAGCCGAGTTCGCCGCCGGCCGGATGAAGCAGGACGCCGTACCCCGCGACCGCGCCGAGTTCGCCCGCTTCTTCACCGGTCTGGAGCTGGCCGAACCGGGCATCGCCCCGGTCAGCGAGTGGCGGCCGCAGGTGCCACCGGAGCAGCGTCCGCCCCTGGCCGACGCCTCCATCTACGGCGCGGTGGCCCGCAAGCCCTGACCGGTTGCACGCGCCGGGCTTGTCCACGCAGGGGGAAGGCCTATCCCATTCGGTGTCGACGGTACTCCGGCTCGAGCTGGCCGAACGCGATCCCGTTCTCGTCCAAGGCGTTGTACAGAGTCAGCCAGCCGTCCGAAAAGCGCAGGCCAACAGCGACGGAATCGTCCGCCAGGTCTCCGCCGGCCCATTCGAGAAGCTCGACCGCCTCCAACCGCTGCCCGCGCAGGGCAGCCAACACGGCGGGAGCGTCATCGCGCCAGACCAGCCGGAAGTCGTCCGATGTCGGCCACACCGGCGGCCGGGTCACGTCCACCGAGTTCCAAGTGATCGACAGGTCATCGAACTTCTGGTGATTGACTTCCAGACGCTCCCCGGCGAAATCGAGCACCACCGGGCAGTCGGCGAACCACTCGTCGCTATTGGTGTCCCACACAACCCACGGACACGTCAGTACGCGGCCGACAAGCCGGCCCAGGCGGCCTCCGTGATGCTGCGCGACCCTGTCTTCCCCGTTTAACCAACGTGGCTGATACCCGTCGATACCGAAGTCGAACACTGGCCAATTATGCCGCCCGTGGGCAGGGTTCTGGCTTGTGGCCGGAGGATCCAGACTGTGGATCCAGACGTGGATGAGGGACGCGAGGTGGGGTCATTGGCTCTGACCGAAGGCTGGCTGAGTGCCTGGGCCGAGGAGATACAAACCGCGGCCGACGGTGTCGCGGCGCCTGTCGGTAGTGGTCGGCGGGTGGATGGACCGGCGCAAACCAGTTGGTTGCTCCATGGCGTGCCGCTTACGGTGCACGCGTGACGATGGGGGACGCGGATTGGTGGTCGATACTCCGGGCGTTGGACGAGCCGATCGCGCCGGTGCAGGGCGGCATCGGGCGGGAGTCGATTCTGCGGGCCATGGTGGAGGGGGTCGTGCCGGAGCCGACGCTGGCGGCGTTGGACGAGGGCGTTGCGCGAGGTGACGGTGATGGTCTGGAGGTGCCGCGGGACTTCGACCACGCTGCGGTTCAGGGCCGGTTTGACCGGCTCGCAGAGAGGCTGAGCCATGCCTATGGATGTCCGTGTGACTCGGGGCTGGCCCAGGACTCTGCCTGTTTCGGGAGAATCTGGATTCCCGCCGAGGCCAGCCGCAGTCGTACGAAGCGCACGCGGATTCCGCTGTCCCTGACCGTGCATGTGAGCAAATTTGGTGGCCTTGCCACCTACGGGGCTTCCAGCCCGGGCGGTCATAACCCTTACCTGCACCCCGATGACCGGCAACGGATCGAGCAGGAACTCACCGGACTCGGTTACCTCATCGTGCCCGAGCAGATCCTCGCCACGCCATACGACGGTCCCAACGCGTGGGTCTTCGGACCGACGGGCAATGAGACGTGGGCTACTCGGTTCTTCGACCAGCTTTGAACAGCGCTCGTCCGTTCGGCAGTCGGCACCTGCATCGCGTCAGCGCCAGATGTCAGTCTGCGCGTGCCGGTTCCGCCGGCCGGGTGAAGAAGCGAACGATGTCTTCCGCCGCGGTGGGGGACAGCATCATTGCCTGGACTCGTGCGGACATTTCGGCGATCGGGTGAATCCTGCTGAACATTGCCTCTTCGTACGTCCGAATCGCCGAATTCGGGTCGCCGGGGTTGGCGGCGAGGTGGCCGGCGAGTTCCGCGGCGTCGAGCATGGCCTGGTTCGCGCCCTCGCCGACCGGTGGCATGAGGTGCGCGGCATCGCCGATGAGGGTGACGCCCGGCCGGCTGGTCCAGCGCGTACCGATGGGCATCGCCTCGATCAGGCGTGGCGTCGGCGCGCCCTCGGCGGCCTCGATGAGCGCGGTGAGGCGGGGGTTCCAGCCAGCGAACAGGTCCAGCAGGGCGCGTTTACTGCGGTACCAATCCAGGGGCCGGTCCTCCGCGCGCAGCGAGATCCCGACCCGGAGGCTGCCGTCGCCGAGACGTTGCGCTGCCAGGATCTGGTTCACCCCGACACACCACAGGTTCCCGGGGCCGACCAACTCAGCGAGATCGGGATGACGCTGGTCGACGTCCTCGACGTTCAGCTCCACGAGCGTCGCCACGTAGGACAGTTCGACGTCGGTCAGCAGTGACCGGACGACTGAGCGCGCGCCGTCCGCGCCGATGAGGACGTCGCAGCTGGTTCGGCGACCGTCGTGGAACGTCAGTTCCCAGCCGCCGTCGGGTCGGGGGGTCGCGGCGACGAGCCGGTGTCGCCAGGCAACCGTGTCGCCGGGGAGGGAGTCGAGTAGGAGATCGCGCAGTGCGCTCCGGTCGATCTCGGGACGTCCGGAGAATGAGCCAGGTTGCGGCTCGTGGTGCACCAGGACGCGTCCGGTCGGGTCGAGGATGCGATGTTCCTCGCCGTCGGGCCGCGCCTCGGATCGGAACCGGCCGGCGAGACCCGCCTCGGCCAGGGCCAGTTGCCCGGACTCCGGGTGCAGATCGAGGGCACCGCCCTGGGGGCGCGCGGACCGGCTTGCTTCCCGGTCGTACACCACGGTGTCGATGCCGTGTCGGTGCAGGATCCGAGCCAGCGTCAACCCGCCGAGTCCACCACCGGCGATCGCAATTCGCGTTCTCACGCCGCTACCGTACACTGTATTGGTGGATACACCGTACGGTAGCGAGCCGGTGCCCGTCTGGGAGCGGCCCGAACCTCAGCCGCGGGCGGTGCCGGTGCCGTTGAGCCGCGAGAAGATCGCCGCCACGGCGATCAGGCTTGCCGACGCGCACGGCCTCGACGGGCTGTCACTGCGCAAGATCGCCAAAGAGCTCGGTGTCGGTCCGATGCGGCTCTACGACTACGTGATCAACAAGTCGGAGCTACTCGATCTCATGGTCGACGTCGTCTACGCCCGGATCGCCGAGGTGGGCCAGCGTCCCGGGTGGCGCGACACGGTGCTGGCCATCGCCCACGCGACCCGCGATGCCGCCCTTGACCATGAGTGGTTCTCCGACGTGCTCGGCGGGCGGCCACACCTGGGACCACACGCGCTCGCCGTGGGCGAGGCGACCGCCGCCGCGCTCAGTGCGGCACCCGGCGTGCGTGACATCGGCGATCTCCAGCGAGCCGTGGGCGCCCTCAACGCCTTCGTCATCGGATCGGTCCGCAGAGAGGTCACCGAACGACGCACCGCGCGTTCCACCGGCACCGATGAAGCTGCCTTCCAGGCCAGCCTCGGCCCCTACCTCACGCGCATGTTGAGAACCGGCAGGTACCCCACAGTGGCCCGACTCGTCATCGACGGCGCCCACCTCAACGCCGAGGAGACCTTCAACCACAACCTGACCACCATCCTGGACGGCATCACCAGCCGACCCCCGACGTGATCCGTTGCGCTGCGGCCAGCGGCTCGCCGACCGGATGTGTCTCGTTGAGCGGTATACCTCTGAGTCATAGATATACCTCTGAGGTATACCGCTCTCCACCAACCTGACCCGCTCGACCAGCCGTACCCACACAGCGGCGACACGAGTTCAGACAGGAGCCCGCGAGTGGACGTCAGCCTGGCGACGAGCGCCGGAAGGGCCGATCGGTCGAACGAGGACTTCGTCGGTGCGGTTCCCGGCGCTGTCGTCCTGCTCGACGGTGCCGGCATTCCGGGAGCCGAGTCACTCTGCTCCCACGGCGTCGCCTGGTACACGCACCGCCTCGGCGGCGGGCTGCTCGGCCACCTGTCGCACGGGGACGAGCGAGAGCTCGCCGCGATTCTCGCCACCGCCATCGGCGAGATCGCCGCCGAGCACGGCGACACCTGCGACATCGCGGACCCCAGCAGCCCGCAGGCCACCGTCGCGATGGTCCGCGCCCACCAGGACCGCTTGGAGTGGCTCCTGCTCGCGGACTCCTTCCTCGTCATCGACCAGGTCGACGCCGGCCCGCTGGTGATCACCGATGAGCGCGAGATGACTGCCCGGCGGGAATGCTCGGTGCCGCTGACCGGCATTGCTCAGGAAACGCCAGAGTACGACCGGGTGCGAGCCTCCTGCGCCACCGCTCTGCGTGCCCGCCGGAACCAGCCGGGCGGGTACTGGATCGCCAAGGACGACCCGCGCGCGGCGCGGGAAGCGGTGACCGGCAGCCGATCCCTCGCCGACGTGAACGGTGTCGCGTTGCTCAGCAACGGTGCCAGCCGCATCGTCGACCCGTACGGTCGGACCGACTGGCCGGGCGTGCTGGACCTGCTTCGGGCCAGCGGGCCGGCCGGCGTCATCGCCCGCGTCCGGCAGGCCGAGGCGCAGACCACCGGTGGCGCGGATGCGCACAGCCCGGACGACGCCACAGTGGCCCACTGCACGCACCTGCCACGTTGAGCACCTGCCCACGGAGTGCCGATGATCCGTGCGTCGACTCGTGCCGCGAGAGCGTGCTGGGCTTCACGCGTGAGACGGGGGAGCTGCGACAGGGGCTCGCTCGTCCGACCCCTCCGGCAGGGTGATCGGGGCCGCGATGATCCGGCTGGGCACCACCGGAGCGTCCCGGCCGGTGCCCCGCCGGCTGTCGCCGCCGGAGGATTCCTCGTGGTAGTCCTGCTCCACGTTGACCGACCAGACGTCGTGCGTACTCCCGGTGGCGATGTTCTCGGCGGTGAGCATCGCGGTCAGCATCGAGTGGTCCTGGTTGTTGTAGCGGTGCATGCCGTTGCGGCCCACCGGGTGGACGTTGGGCACCGCCTCGGTCAGCCAGGCCCGGATCACGTCCACGTTGTGCTGGTAGCGCTCGTCGTACACCGGGTAGGCCTTGGGCATGCGCACGACGTAACCGGCCTCCACCACGTCGGGTCGAACCAACCCCAACCGCTCCAGCTCCGCGGTGGCGAGGGCCACGAGGTCGGCATCGGGGGTACGCCACATCTCGTCATCCTCGAACACGAAGTACTCCAGGCCCAGGCAGGTGCGGCCGTCCTTGACGAGGTACGGCGACCAGGAGCCGAAGTTCTGGATCCGGCCCACCCGTACCCCCGGGTCGTGCACGTAGATCCAGTTGTCCGGGAACGAGAACTCCGCCGGCACGACCAGGGCGACAGTCAAGAAGTCGCGGTAGCGCAGGTCGGCCGCGCAGGCCAGCACCTCCGGCGGCGCCGGCGGATGGAGCGCGGTCACCAGCTCCGAGATCGGCATGGACGAGATCACGTGGTCGGCAGCTTCGGTACGTTGCCCGCCCGCGCCGTTGACCGTCACGCTGATCGCCCGCTGGCGGGTCGGGTCGCGGTGCACGGCGGTGACCCAACTGCCGGTGGACAGTTGCCCGCCCCGCTCGCGAACCTGCTCGGCGCAGCGCTCCCACATCATCCCGGGCCCGTACTTCGGGTACTGGAACTCCTCGATCAGGCTGGTCACGTCGGTGCGTCGACGCCGGGGCAGCAGGGCGTTGCGGATCGCCGTGGCCAGTGACAGGTTCTTGATCCGCTGCGCCGCCCAGTCGGCCTGCAGCCGGTCCGCCGGCATACCCCAGACCTTCTCGGTGTACGTCTTGAAGAAGATCGAGTACAGCCGCCAGCCGAACCGGGCCGACACCCAGCCCTCGAAGTGTGACTGGTCCCTCGGCGGCCGCAGCCGGGCGCGAGCGTACGAGCCGAGGCAACGGACGGCCTCCGGCAGACCCAGGTTGCGCAGCGCGTTCACGGCGCTGAGCGGGTAGTTGAACAGGGCACCCCGGTAGAAGATGCGGCTCATCCGGGGCCGGGTCAGGAAGTCCTCGTCCGGCAGGATCTCGTGCCAGAACGCCTCCACCCGGGGCACCTTGGTGAAGAACCGGTGCCCGCCGATGTCGAACCGCCACCCGTCGCGCTCCACTGTCCGACTGATCCCGCCGACCACCTCGTCGGCCTCGAACACCTGAACCGACCGGCCGTGCCGGAGCAACTCGTACGCCGCGGTGAGCCCGGCCGGCCCCGCACCGATGACCACCGTGCCGTTCTGCTCGCTCATGCTGACGCGCTCCCTGCTCACCGCCATGATTGAGGCGCGGCGTCTACCCGCTATGGGCAGAATGTCACACTTAGTGATAGCTGGTCCTCGCTTCGGCGGGGCGCGCTGCGGCGTACCACGAGAAGAGCGACTCCCCCGCGCGGCCGGCGGTCCGGGGGAGCGGGGAAGCGGGGCGATGGACCGGTGGCGCAGCGGCGCGGCGACGCTGGCCGCCCGGGCGGTCGCGGCCGGCCGCGGCGGAGCGCGCCTGGCCCGCCGGGTGCCGGCGCCCTGGCCGTACGTCATCGGTCTGTTCCTCGGCGCGAAGCTGCTGCTCACACTGCTCGGGCTCCTGGTCCTGCACGCCTGGGACGACATCCCCGGCGCGCCGCCGGCCGACGAGACGTTGATGTGGGCGCAACAGCGGGAGATCTCCGGGCACCGGTGGATCTCCTTCTGGTTCGCCTGGGACTCGCTGCTCTACCTGCGGCTGAGCGAGCTGCCGCTGACCGGGCCGTGGCGAGACTTCGGATTCCCGCTGCTGTACCCGTTTCTGGCCCGGCCCCTCGGCGCGGTGCTCGGCGGCGACAACGCGCTGGCCCTGCTGGTGATCAGCAACGTCGCGTTCCTGCTGGCGCTCTGGTACGGCTACCGGCTGGCGGAGCTGCTGCTCGGCGACGCGTACGCGGCCCGCCGGTTCACCCGGTACCTGGTGCTGCTGCCGACCGCGTTCCTGTTCCAGGCCGCGCTGACCGAGTCGCTCTTCGTCTGCCTCGCGTTGGCCGCCTTCTACTACGCCGAGCGACGCCGGTGGCTGCTGGTCGGCGTGATCGGCTACTTCCTGGCGATGAGCCGCTCCGTCGGCCTGCTCGTGGCGCTGCCGCTGGCCCTGGTGCTGCTCCGGCAGCACGACTGGCGGCTCGGGCCGCGCGCCCTGCTCGGCTACCTCCGGATCGGCTGGCCGTTGCTGCTGCTGCCCGCCGGATGGTTCACCTTCATGGCGTACTGCCGGTGGCGGGGTGGGGACTGGTTCGCCTACCAGCACGCCCAGGAGACCGGATGGGGCATCAAGGTGCAGAACCCCGTTCCGGTGCTGCTCAACGGGTTGACCGGGGAGCCGCGCGACGCCGCTCGGGCGTGGTTCGCCGTGGCCGTCCTGGCCGTGCTGGTCGCCGGGTTCCGCCGCCGGGAGCTGGCCTACCTGGTGTACGGCGTCCTCATGGTGCTGGTGCCGCTGTCGATGGGCCCGCCGGTGTACAAGAGCCTGCTGCGCTATCTGCTCGCCGCCTTTCCGGTGGCGCTGGTGCTGGCCCGCTGGGCCCGCCACGCCAGCGTCGACGTGTGGCTGACCGCGACGCTCGCCGTGGTGCAGGGCGTGCTGTTCGTGCTCTGGCTCAGCTACTGGACCCACATGATCATCTGATTGGCGCTGCCGTCGGCCGGGCAAGATGTACGCGATGACCGAGCCACGGGTACGCCTTGACGACCTGGGCGCCTGGCTGATCAAGGGCAACGCGGACCTGGTCGACCTCGCCGCCCGGTTCGCCAGTGAGCCACTGGTGACGAACTGGTGCGTGCGCCCCGGTTACCGGGCGCGGTTGATGCGCGCCGGGCAACCGGTGGTCTTCTGGGCCAGCGGCAGCCGGGGCCGACTGCCGTACGGAGTGTGGGGTGTCGGGCGGGTCACCGGGGCGGCCGAGCCAGGCGCACCGGGGCAGCCGTGGTCGGTGCCGCTGGATCTGCCCATCCTCGCCGAACGGGACCGGGTTTCCCGGCTGCTGTTGCGCGCCGATGACCGGCTCGCCGCCCTGGAGGTGTTCCGTCAGCCGCAGGCCGCCAACCCCTCCTATCTGACCGTGGCCCAGTTCGCCGCGCTACGTACCCACCTGCCGGCGTGAGCGCGCAGGGCGGCCGTGCCTCGACCGAGGTGCCTGTGCGAGCCTGGCTACCCACGTGAGAAGCGCATTGATTGGAGGCCCGGTGTTCGCCCTGCCGCTGACCGAGGACGTCGAGCTGAGCCCGTTGAACCCGTGGCGGGCCGAGGAGTTCCTCGCCCACCTCGATCGGGCCCGTGAGCACATCCAGCCCTGGGTGTCGCCGTCCTTCGTCGCCACCGACCTGCCGTCGGCCCGTGCGGTGTTGCAGCGCTACGCCGACTTCTGGGCCAGCGACAGCGGTGGCATCTGGGGGCTGTGGTGGCGGGGCACGCTCGTCGGTGGGGTCATGTTCGTGTCGTTCGACGTGACCCGGGGCGTCTGCGAGGTCGGTTGCTGGGTGGAGCCGGCAGCGCAGGGCAGGGGCATCGTCGCCCCGGCGGTGCGCCGGATCGTCGACTGGGCGGTGCGCGAGCGCGGCATCCAACGGGTGGAGTGGCGTACCAACGCCGACAACACCCGCAGCAAGGCCCTCGCCGACCGGCTCGGCCTGCGCCTCGACGGCACGCTGCGCCAGGTCAGCCCGGGTCCGCACGGTCGGATCGACCTCGAGGTCTGGTCGGTGCTGGCCGACGAGTGGTCTGCCCGCCACGCACCGTCCACTGACGACAGCGAATAGTTGTCATACCCGCGCGGCACCATGCATCCATGGCCGTCCCCGCGCTCACCCCTCATTCCGACCCGCCGCGTTCCGTGCCGCTGCGTGAGGCGCGCACCCGGTTCAGTCAGCTCGTCGCGCTGGCCGAGCTGACCGACGCGGTCACCGTCGTCACCCGCGACGGCGATCCGCGTCCGGTCGCCGCGATCGTCCCCGCCGCCGCAGCCCGCAGCGGCGCCCAGGCCCGCGCCGACGCCGACCGGCTCGCGACGGTCACCGCCGGCTGGGCCCGCCGCCTCGAGGAGCAGCACCGACGCAGCACACAGCGGCACGCCGCCGAGCTTGGCGCGGTCCGCGCGGCGCTGGCCGAGGCGTGGGCCGAGCTGGACAGCCGGGTCGTCCCGGGCGGCGACCCGACGCTGGCCCGGCTGCGCGCCGCACACGCCGACCTGCTCGCCGGCTGACTCGCGGCTGTCTGCTTGGCACGGGCGGCGGTGAGGGACGCGCCGGCCGGGTCCACCCCGGTGACGATGTGGCCGGCGTCGGGTCAACCGGTGGCCGGATACGCGTGGGTCTCGGTCGCCTTGACCGCCACCCAGACCTGCTGACCGGGGATCAGCCGCAGCTGCGCGGCGGCGGCCGGCGTGACGTCGGCGGCCACCCCGATCGGCCCGTCCAGTTGCACCCGCACGTTGTCACCGTGGCGCTGGACGCCGGCCACCGTGCCCGCCCAGGTGTTCCGTGGGCTGCCCTCCGGCCGGGCCGGGTGCAGAGCCACCGCGGCCGGGCGAAACGCCACGAACGCTTCGCCGTCCAACCGGTCGGCGACTGTGAGGGTCAGCTCCGGCGACACCCGCACCCCGTGCCCGTCGGCGCGACCCCGGTACAGGTTCAGACCGACCAGCCGGGCGACGTAGTCGGTGCGCGGGCGGGCGGTGACGCTCGGCCCGTCGCCCTCCTGCACCACCCGGCCACCCTCGACGATGACCAGCCGGTCGGCCAACGCCAGCGCGTCCAGCGGGTCGTGGGTGACCAGCACCGTCGCGCCCGCGTGCGCGGACAGGTGCCGGTGCAGCTCCGCACGGGTGTCCAGCCGGGTGCGGGCGTCCAGCGCGGCGAGCGGCTCGTCCAACAGCAGCAGCGACGGCGCCACGGCCAGCGCGCGGGCCAGCGCCACCCGCTGCGCCTGACCGCCGGAGAGCTGCCGCGGCCGGCGCTGCGCCTGCGCGTCAAGCCCCACCCGACCCAGCCACTCCCGGGCCGTGGCGCGGGCGGCCCGCCGCTCGACGCCGTGCCGGCGCGGCCCGAAGGCCACGTTGTCCAATGCGCTGAGGTGCGGAAAGAGCAGGTAGTCCTGGAAGACCACGCCGATCGACCGGTGTTCGGTGGGCACCCAGCCACCGGTCGCCGGGCGGTCCAGGTCGACGTCGTCGAGGGTGACGTGCCCGTCGGTGAGGGGATGCAGCCCGGCCAACGCCCGCAGCGCGGTGGTCTTGCCGGCGCCGTTCGGGCCGAGCAGCGCCACCACCTCGCCCGGCGCGACCCGCAGCGGCACGTCGAGCCGGAAGACGCCCCGGTCGACGACGAGCCGCGCGTCGAGAAGTCGGTCGCTCATGCGGTGGTCATCCAGCGGTCCCGCAACGCCACCAGGATGCCCACCGACACGACGAGCAGCACCAGGCTGAGCACGATCGCCGACTCCAGGTCCGTCTCCAACGCCAGGTAGACGGCGAGCGGCATGGTCTGCGTCCGACCGGGGTAGTTGCCGGCGAAGGTGATGGTGGCACCGAACTCGCCGAGCGCCCGCGCCCAGCAGAGCACCGCCCCGGCGGCCAGACCGGGCGCCACCAGCGGCAGCGTGACGTGGGTGAAGGTGGTCCACCGGCTGGCGCCCAACGTCGCCGCGGCCTCCTCGAAGCGATGGTCGGCGGCGCGTAGCGCACCCTCCACGGCGATCACCAGGAACGGCATGGCGACGAACGCCTCGGCCAGCACCACACCCGTGGTGGTGAAGGGCAGGGTGACGCCGAACGTGCTGTCGAGCCAGCCCCCGAGCAGGCCACGCCGCCCGAAGACCAGCAACAGCGCCACCCCACCGACCACCGGCGGCAGCACCAGCGGCACGGTGACCAGCGCGCGTACCAGCCGACGGCCGGGAAACTCGACCCGGGCCAGCACCCAGGCGAGCGGCACCCCGAGCAACAGACAGAGCGCGGTGGCCAGGGTGGCGGTCTGCACCGACAGCCGCAGGGCGGTCAACGCGCCCGGCTCGGTGAGCCGCTCCGGCAGGGTCGTCCACGGTGCCCGGATCAGCAGCCCCGCCAACGGCAGGACGAGGAACAGCAACCCCAGCCCGGCGGGGATCAGCAGCGCCGCCGGCACCCGACCCCGCCGTCGAGACGTGGCCGGCCGACGGCGGGGTGTGCTGTGGTCGTGGACCTGCCTCACGGAGCCTGGAACCCCGCCTCGGCAAGGACCGCCTGCGCCGGCGCCGAGCGGACGTACGCGACGAAGGCCCGTGCGCCATCCGGATTCGGCGCGTCCTTCAACGCGACTATCGGGTAGTCGTTGACCGCCCGCGCCGACTCGGGAAACTCCACGCCGGTCACGTCGGCGCTCGCCGCCCGCGTGTCCGTGCGGTAGACCAGTGCCGCGTCGACCTCGCCGAGCTTCACCTTGGCGAGCGCGCCCTTGACGTCCTGTTCCAGGGTGACCGGCGTCAGGGCGACGCCGGCCGCGTCCAGGACGGTACGGGCCGCCGCGCCGCAGGGCACCTGGTCGGCGCAGAGCGCCACCTTCACGCCGGGCCTGCTCAGGTCGGCCAGCCCGGTCACCCCTCCCGGGTTGCCCCGGGGCACCGCGATGACCAACTGATTGCGGGCGAAGGTGGTCGGTGCGCCCTCGGCGTTGCCCGCCTTGGTGACCGTGGCCATGTTCGCCGGGGCGGCGGAGGCGAACACGTCCGCCGGCGCACCCTGGTTGATCTGGTTGGCCAGGGCGGAGCTGCCCGCGACGTTGAGGGTCACGGTGCTGCCGGGGTTGGCGGCCTCGAAGTCCTTGCCGATCCGGCGGAACGACTCGGTCAGCGAGGCGGCCGCGAACACCGTCACCGCGCCAGTGATCCGGCCGTCCGCGGCACCGCCAGCGGCCCGGTCGTCGCCCGCGGCGCAGCCCGCGACCGTCAGCGCCATGACCACGGCCATCGCCGTACGCGTCGCCCGCGCGCTCATCCGCCCGACCTTCCCCTGCTCGGGGCGGGTGCGGCCCGCTCCACCACCACCGTGGTCGACTTGATCACCGCGACGGCCATCGACCCGACCCGCAGATCGAGCTCGTCGACCGCCTCCCGGCTCATCAGCGACACGACGCGGAACGGGCCGGCCTGGATGTCGACCTGGGCCATCACCGTGTCCTTACGGACGTCGACGACGATGCCGCGCAGCCGGTTGCGGGCCGAGGAGAACTCGGCGCCCGCGTCCGGGTCGGCGGCCTGGGCGCGGGCGAACGCGGCCAGGTCGACCCCGTCGATCACCCGGTGGCCGTGCTCGTCGCGCCCGGCCGTCAGCCGCCCGGCATCGATCCAGCGGCGAATGGTGTCGCTGCTGACACCGAGCAGGTCGGCCGCCTCACCGATCCGGAACATCGTCACCGGCTCACCCTAGCTGCCGCATCTGCGAGCACGAAAGGCCGGACCGTGCTGTGTCTGCGTACTCCCGTGGGCTTCTGCGGCCGTAGGTGCGCGACCGGATGTTGCGTGGTTCGGTCGGGCGGAGGGGGAGCGGCTCAGGCGACCTGGTTGTCGTACGTCGCGCGGTTGGCGAGCACGTCGTCCATGTGCGTTTCGGCCCAGCCCTTCAGGCCGCGTACCACCTCGTGCAGGGAGACACCGAGGTCGGTCAGCTCGTAGGTGACGGTGACGGGCACGGTCGGCACCACGGTGCGGGTGATCAGACCGTCGCGTTCCAGGGAGCGCAGTGTCTGGGTCAGCATCTTCTGACTGACCCCGGCCAGGAGGCGCGACAGCTCCGAGTACCGCATCGGCCGCGGCTCGCCGGCGCAGTCGGCGCCGAACCGGTGCGAACCGTCGCTGCGTAGCGCGGCCAGAACCAACGTGACCCACTTGTCCGCGATGCGGTCGAGCAGCTTGCGGCTCGGACACTGCGCCAGGAAGGCGTCATATTCCGCCTTGGCCTGAACTCTCTTCCGCGCCGCCGTCGTCGTTGTCATCGGACCGTTCCTCCCGCCGCTGGGGGCGTTACGCACCTTCGGGTGCCTACTTCCCGTAGTGAAGTTACACCCCGATAGTGGAGCAGGAAGATGATGCACCAGCACCGCTCGGTGCGACACGAAAGCCAGAGGTACGAACATGGTCTCCACCTCCCTTCCCGGCGGCACCTGGACGCTGGGAGACCTGCCGGTCACCCGGTTCGGCTACGGCGCCATGCAGCTGGCCGGCCCCTGGGTCATGGGACCGCCGGCCGACCACGGGGGCGCACTCGCCGTCCTTCGCGCGGCCGTCGAGCTTGGCATCACCCACATCGACACCTCCGAGGCCTACGGGCCGCATGTCACCAACCAGCTGATCCGGGAGGCGCTGCACCCGTACCCCGATTCGCTGCACATCGTGACCAAGGTCGGCGCGAACCGCGACCAGCAGGGCGGCTGGCCACCGGCCCGTGACCCGGAAAGCCTGCGCCGGTCCGTGCACGAGAATCTCGAGACCCTCGGTCTCGACGTGCTCGACCTTGTCAACCTCCGGCTCGGCGACGCCGCGGGCCCGCAGCCCGGTTCGGTCGCCGAGGCGTTCGAGACACTCGTCGGCCTTCAGCAGCAGGGCCTGATCCGGCACCTCGGAGTGAGCAACGCGACGCCGGAGCAGGTCGCCGAGGCGCAGGCCATCGCGCCGATCGTGTGCGTGCAGAACATGTACAACCTCGCGCACCGCCAGGACGACGAGCTGATCGACGCGCTCGCCGAGCAGGGCATCGCCTATGTGCCGTTCTTTCCGCTCGGCGGCTTCAGCCCTCTGCAGTCCTCAGTGCTCTCGACCGTGGCCGCTCGGCTGGAGGCGGCACCGATGTCGGTCGCCCTGGCCTGGCTGCTGCAGCGTTCGCCGAACATCCTGCTGATCCCGGGCACCTCGTCCGCGACACACCTGCACGAGAACATCGCGGGCGCCGCCCTTTCCCTCTCCGACGACGACCTCGCCGAGCTGGACAAGATCGGCCGCTAGCGAAGGGTGGACCCGCCGGTGTTTCCGACGGGTCCACCCTGTGCCCTCAGCAGTTGCGCAGCTCCGGCGACTGGTTGAGCAGTTGGCCACGCGTCGACACGAAGCGGCGGTAGCGCTCCCCGTCGACGGCCGACGGGCGGAACGCGGCGACGCGGTGGCAGTTCTGGAACGCCAGGCGTACGCCGAAGTGTCGCTCCAGACCGCCGCGGATCGCGTCGCTCGCCAGCGCGCGGAGCAGCTGACCCCGGTCGGCGTCGGTGGGCGGCGGGACGACGTTGTCGGCCAGGTCGGCGTCGCCGGCCTCCAGCTCGGCGACCACCCGGCTGACGGTGGCCCAGGCGTATGGCAACGAGTCACGGACGCAGGCGATGAACGCCTCGTCGTCGATGGGGCCGCGTTCGGCGGCGTCGAGCAGGGCGGGCGGGACAGTGAGAGACATGGTTCTCCTCCGCATCAGCTAATGATTACCGTTTTCATTAACGGTGTCGACTGAGCAGACCACGTCATCGCGGGGACGTCAACGACCCGCAGGGCGTGCCGCGTGAAAGAACGGCGATCCGAAGGAGGTCAGGGCCGGCGGGGGTGGCCCTTGAGGTGCCGGCCCAGCTCGCGGGCGATCTCGCGGTTGGCGTCGCGCTCGGCGAGCGTCTGCCGCTTGTCGTAGGAGCGCTTGCCCTTGGCCAGGGCCAGCTCGACCTTGGCGTAGCCGTTCTCGAAGTACATCGACAGCGGAACCATGGTCACCCCACCCTCGCGGACCTTGTCCAGGATCCGGTCGATCTCGGCGCGGTGCAGCAGCAGCTTGCGGTTGCGGCGGGGAGCGTGGTTTGTCCAGGTGCCGTAGGTGTACTCGGCGATGTGCAGGCCGTACAACACGATCTCGCCGTCGCGCTCGTGCGCGAACGCGTCCACCAGCGAGGCCCGCCCCTCGCGCAGCGACTTCACCTCGGTGCCGACCAGCACGATGCCCGCCTCGTACGTGCGCAGCACTGTGTACTCGTGCCGGGCCTTCTTGTTCGAGGCGATCAACCGGCGTTCGGGCTGCTTGGAGGGGCTCACCCCGCGACGATATCCGGCCGCTGCCTCAGCCGGTCGTCCGGCGTTCGGCGAGCAGTCGCGCGGTCAGGTCCCGTACCGCGTCCCCGAACGCCTCCTGCGACTCACACGGCCAGTGTCCGAGGATCGGCGGGGGAACGCTGTCGCTGGGCGCCGGCACCACGTCCTGCGGGTCGGTCAACCGCCGGTCCACGGTCGCCGGCGGACCGGTCAGTGCCTCGGCCTCCCCGGGACGGTGGGAGGCGAAGATCCAGCCGCCGATCGGGTCGGTGTCGCGCCACAGGTTGATCCAGCGCCAGCCGATCCGTTCGCCGATCTCCCGCAGCGCCGGCTCGTCGGCGTACGCCGGGAAGAGCCGGGAGTACAGCCGGCCCAGCGGTGACCCGTAGGTCAGCAGGGCGACCCGCTCGGTGATCCGGGTGGGCAGTTGCAGGACCGTGGCGGCGAGCAGCACCGAGCCGTGGCTGTGTCCGGCCAGCAGCACACCCTGCCCCTGTTCCACCAGGTAGGTGATCCGCTTGGCCAACTCCGGCACGGCCCGCTCGGCGTAGCAGGGCGGCGCGAACGGGTGCGCCGCCCGGGGCCAGAAGGTGCCCAGGTCCCAGAGCACCCCCACGTACCGACGGAACTGCGCCGTCCGGTACGCGAAGATGCCACCCACCACCAGGCCGAGCAGGATCGCGGCGATCACGTAGCTACCCGAACCGATCAGGAAGTTGACCATGCCCTCCGGCACGCCGATGTAGCGCTGCGCCACGTCGCCGGGTGGGAGCTGGAGCAGGCCGAGCACGCTGGTGGCCAGGCCGAGCGCCGCCAGGCTGGCGTACACCACGGAGAGCGGTTCCAACCGTTCGGTGAAGCGGGCCCGGGCTACCGCCTGCTCGACCCGCCGCAGCCGGGCCGCCGCCCGCGGCGGCGCGTCCGGGAAGTCGGCGGCCACGATCGCCCGCGCGGCCCGCCGCCGCCCGCGCCGGGTCATCCTGGTGACCAGGCCGGCCACCAGCAGTGCGGTCACCACGGCCAGGAAAAACCCGAAGATCGCCCATTTGTACGCCAGGGGAGGGCTGGTTTCCAGGCCGTCCGCTGTCGTCCCCTCGCGATCGAGCAGGTCCGCCACCCGGTAGACCAGCTCGGCCGAGAATGCCACGGCGAGCCCGGCCGAGATCGTCATGAAGACCGGCGCTCCCAACGCGCGGATGGGTGACCGGCTCTGCCCGCCGCCCCGCCGCCAGATCACCAGCGCGGCGAGCGCGACCACCAGCACCGTCTGGCTGACGAACAGCCAGGCCACGATCGCGCCGTAACCGGGTAGCGCACCGCCTTGCGGCCACGGTGCCGGGCTGATGACGACGTGCACGATCACCAGCATCGTCAGGCCGCAGGCGATGGTGCGTAGCCCGCGGAAGACCCCGTCCACCCGGGGCGACGGGTCGGTGCGGTCGATGCTCGGCACCACGGTGACCAGGACCAGGCAGGCCAGCAGCACCGCCGCGGTGGCCGTCATCAGGGTCACCATCACCCACGAGCGGTGCTGGCTGGCTCGCGCGGCCAGCAGGCTGGCGCTCAGCGTGGCGAACGCCGCCGCGACGTGGACCGAGCGCAGTCGACCCACCAGCGGCTCGCCGTCCCACTGGCCGACGGCGCTCAACTGGTGTTTCGACGTCAGCGTCGAGGGCGTCCGGAACGCGTCGAACGAATGGCCCGGGCGAGCGCCCAACCACCAGACGAGCCCGATGGCGGCGACCGGCACGAGCGCCAGCACACCCAGGCGCAGCCCGGGCGGGCGCCCGCCCAGCCAGGACAGCCAGCTCCGGCCGGCCAGGCACGACGGGGTGTCCATGCAGCGCCAGGCGACCAGGTCCAGCGCCACTCCGACGATGGAGAGCACGTAGAGCACGGTGAGGGTGAGGGCGAGCACCCGGCACAGCGCCATGAAGCCGCGCTGCGAGACGGTGTTCGCCGGACGCATCCAGAGCGCCACGTTGCAGAGCATGAACGGCAGCAGGAAGACCAGCGACAGCGTCCGCACGGCCGTGCCGGACGGCAGGTCACTCCAGCGGTACGCCTCCAGCGTCACCCCGTCCGTTCCGGTGGAGTCGGGATAGCCGGGGCGCGGTCGGTAGAAGCCTCCGCTGCGGTCCCCAGCGACCTGGTGCACGTACGGCCGGTCCAACACCTGGTCCGCGCCCGCGCCGGAGACACCGTGCACCCGCAGCTCCACGATCCCGCCCGACGTCGTCGGTCCGGTCGGTGTCGCGTCCGCCATGGGCCCCCCGAGGTGTGCGCGGCAACCGTGCGGGTCGTCGATGTCCGGCCGCCCGCGCGGCTTTCCGGCTTACCCGTCTGCGGGGCGGTCAACCGTGGGCCGGGCCTCGGCGATGGTGCGGTCGACCCTCGACAGGTGATTTCATGGCGCCATGGCGAACCCGGTGATCCTGACCGTCGACGACGACCCCGTGGTGTCCCGGGCGGTGGCCCGGGACATCCGGCGCCGCTACGGCGACCGCTACCGGGTGTTGCGGGCGTCCTCCGGGCCGGAGGCGCTGGACGCGCTGCGCGAGGTCAAACTGCGCGGCGAACAGGTGGCGTTGCTGCTGGCCGACCACCGGATGCCGGAGATGACCGGTGTCGAGTTCCTGGAAGCGGCCATGGACATCTTCCCGGCGGCCCGCCGGGTGCTGCTCACCGCGTACGCGGACACCGACGCCGCGATCGAGGCGATCAACGTGGTCGACCTGGACCACTACCTGCTCAAGCCCTGGCACCCACCGGAGGAGAAGCTGTACCCGGTGGTCGACGGGCTGCTGGAGGCGTGGGCGGTCACCCCGGACGCGGCCAGCGCGGAGATCCGGGTCGTCGGGCACCGCTGGTCGGCGCCGTCGTTCAAGGTCCGCGACTTCCTGGCCCGCAACCTGGTGCCGTACCGGTGGCTGTTGTCCGACGATCCGGAAGGCGTCCGGTTGCTCGACGCGGCCGGGGCCACCGAGGCGGACGTACCCCTGGTGGTGACGCCGGAGGGCAAGGCGTTGGTCGCCCCGAGCGAGGCCGAGTTGGCCGCGCTGGCCGGGTTGACGGTGGTGCCGGCGTGTGACTTCTACGACCTGGTGGTGATCGGTGGCGGCCCCGCCGGTCTCGGTTCGGCGGTGTACGGCGCGTCGGAGGGGCTGCGCACCGTGCTCGTGGAGCGACGGGCGACCGGCGGTCAGGCCGGGCAGAGCAGCCGGATCGAGAACTACCTGGGCTTCCCGGACGGTGTCTCCGGCGCGCAGTTGACCGATCGGGCCCGGCGGCAGGCGGTCAAATTCGGCGCCGAGCTGCTCAGCGCCCGGGAGGTGGTCGGTCTCAGCGAGGCCGGCGGCGCCCGGCTGCTGCGCTTCGGCGACGGCACCGAGATCGCCGCGCACACAGTGGTGCTGGCCACCGGTGTGTCGTACCGGGTGCTCGACGCCCCGGGGCTGGCCGACTTCACCGGGCGGGGGGTGTTCTACGGCGCCGCCGCCACCGAGGCGCCGAGCTGCGTCGAGCAGGACGTCTACATCGTCGGCGGGGCGAACTCCGCCGGCCAGGCGGCGGTCCACTTCTCCCGGTACGCGTCGAGGGTGCACCTGCTCATCCGTGGTGCGGACCTGACCGCCTCGATGTCGCGTTACCTGATCGACCAGCTGGAACGGATCGACCGGATCACCGTGCACCCGCACACCGCCGTGGTCGGCGGGGCGGGGGAGGACCACCTGGAACGGCTCACCCTGTGCGACACCCGCACCGGTGAGGCCCGCTCGGTCGACACCTCCTGGCTGTTCATCTTCATCGGCGCGGAGCCCCGCACCGACTGGCTGGACGGGGTGCTGGTCCGCGACGACCGTGGTTTCATCGTGACCGGTCCGGATCTGCTCGCCGGGGGGCGGCGGCCGGCCGGCTGGTCGCTGTCGCGCGACCCGTACCACCTGGAGACCAGCGTGCCGGGGGTGTTCGCCGCCGGGGACGTGCGGGCCGAGTCGGTCAAGCGGGTCGCCTCGGCCGTCGGCGAGGGTGCGATGGCGGTGTCGCTGGTGCACCGCTACCTGGAGGCCCAATGAGCCGGTTCTGCGAGCCCAGTCGCGAGCGAAGGAGTCCCTGTGACCACCGAGTCTGACCGGCTGACATCGGCGCAGTTGCGCACTCTGTTTCTGTTCGAGGCGCTCGACGACGGGCAGCTCGACTGGCTGGCCGAGCACGGCCGGGTCGAGCAGCGCGCCGGCGGCACCCTCGTGTACGGCGAGGGTGAGCCTGCGACCTGCTTCTTCGTGCTGGTGCGCGGGGCGGTGGCGTTGAGTCGCCTGGTGCGCGGCGACGACGTCGAGGTCAGCCGGACCGACCAGCGCGGGGTGTACGGCGGGGCCACTCAGGCGTACCTGGGTGACCAGGTCGACCAGATCTACCGCAACAGCCTGCGGGCGGTGACCGACGCGGAGTTCTTCGTGCTGCCGGCGGAGGACTTCGCGTACGCCCTGCGGTCCTGGTTCCCGATGCCCATGCACCTGTTGGAGG
This sequence comes from Micromonospora saelicesensis, assembly GCF_900091575.1. Classification (GTDB taxonomy): domain Bacteria; phylum Actinomycetota; class Actinomycetes; order Mycobacteriales; family Micromonosporaceae; genus Micromonospora; species Micromonospora saelicesensis. Next base: position 407,696 of record NZ_FMCR01000002.1, on the reverse strand, counting down.
GGCTGTTCTTCGGAATGCGGGACAGTCAGGCCATCGTCGGTGAGCGGGAGCGGTTGCTGGCCCTCGGTTCGCTCTCGGCGGGGTTGACCCACGAGCTGAACAATCCGGCCGCGGCGGCGGTGCGGGCCACGTCGGTTCTGCGGGACCGGGTCGCCGGGATGCGGCACAAGCTCGCCATGATCGCCGACGGGCGGCTCGACGGAAGCGCCCTGCACGGCCTGGTCGCGTTGCAGGAGGAGGCGGTCGCCCGGGTGGCCACCGCGCCGAAGCTGACCCCGATGGCCACCGCCGACGCCGAGGACACCCTCACCGACTGGCTGGAGGACCATGGCGTCGGCGGTGCCTGGGACCTGGCGCCGATCCTGGTCGGCGGTGGGCTCGACGCGGCCTGGCTGGCGCGGGTCAAGGCCGCGGTCGGCGCCGCGGACCTGGAGGCGGCGGTGCGTTGGCTCACCTACACCGTCGACACCGAGCTGCTGATGCGCGAGATCGGCGACGCGGTCACCCGGATCTCCGGGCTCGTCGGCGCCGCCAAGCAGTACTCGCAGCTGGACCGCGCGCCGCACCGGGTGGTGGACGTGCACGACCTGCTCGACGCCACGCTGGTGATGTTCAAGGGCAAGATTCCCGCCGAGGTCAAGCTGGTCCGCGAGTACGACAGGGACCTCCCACCGGTCCCGGCGTACGCGGCCGAGCTGAACCAGGTGTGGACCAACCTGATCGACAACGCGTTGGGCGCGATGGGGGAGAAGGGTGTGCTGACCGTCCGCACCGGACGAATCGGCGACCAACTGGCGGTGGAGATCACCGACACCGGGCCGGGCATCCCGCCGGAGGTGCGTCCGCGCATCTTCGAGCCGTTCTTCACCACGAAGCCGGTCGGCGCGGGCACCGGCCTGGGGCTGGACATCTCGTACCGGATCGTGGTGCACAAGCACCACGGCGACATCCGGGTGGAGACCGAGCCGGGACGCACCACCTTCCGGGTCCTGCTGCCGATCACCGAGGACACACCGCACTGAAGTCCGCGCGTCCGCCGCGCCGATCTTGCAGTTTCGGTTGTCGATATGCACGGTGAGCCCCTTGTGCCGGGACAGTAAGTGCAAGATCGCGGGGCGGGGGCGGGGGCGGGGGTGGGGTCAGGCCGGGTGGTCGGGGGTGAGGAAGTCGGCGAGTACCCGGGTGTGGGTGGAGAACGCCAGCTCGACCGGGTCGGTGAGCACCAGCCACTCGGTTGCCTCCTCGGTCGGCGCCGACGGTGGCAGGTCCTCGGCCGCCCGCTCGGGCAGCACTCCGAAGACCATCATCGTGCCGCCCGCCGGTGCGCCGTGCACCGCGAACAGGCGGGCGTCCTCGGCCGCCGCGATCAGGCCGGTCTCCTCGCGCAGCTCACGCACGAGTGCGTCGGACCACTCCTCGCCGTACTCGATGAAGCCGCCGGGCAGCGCGAGCAGGCCGCGGGCCGGTTCGATGTCCCGGCGGACCACCACCACACCCAGGCCCTCGGCCGTGCGGACCGGCAGCACCGCCACCGCCACCGGCAGCGGGTTGCGCCAGACGGTCTCGCCGCAGACCGCGCAGACTCGCGGCCACTCGGCGGCCGACGGGTAGGCGGCGCCGCAGGAGGAGCAGTGCGAGTACGGCGTGCCGGTCATGCCGCAGCACGTTACTCCGATACCCACCCAGGCTGCCGCGCCGCCGCCTCGTCCCGCGCTCAGGTTGCCGGGTCGCCCGTGTAGAAGGCGGTGGTGCGTTCGGCGGCGGCCTTCGCCTCGTCGGCGTCGGTGCCGGCGGCGATGCTCGCTTCGCACCACAGCTGGCTGCTCAGCTCCATGGCCCGTCGTCCCTCGGCGGAGGCGGTCCACTCGGCACCCTGTTCCGGGGTGATCCCGCTGCCGTCGGCGGCCAGGTGCGAGGCGAGGCCGAGCAGCCCGAGGTCCCAGCCGACACCGACCGCGCCCGGCCCGAACTGGGCCCACCGGTCCTGGTCGACGTGCGCGATGTGGTCCAGGTCGAGCCGGGCCCGCTCGTCGCCGACCGGGGTGACCCGCACCTCGATCCAGCTCACCTCGCCGCCCATTTCCCAGGTGGCGGTGAAGCGGTGCGGCGGCTCGCAGCTCTCGACGGTGCCGTGGGCGTTGCCCTGGAGCTGGTACGAGCCGCCCAGCCGCAGGTCACCGGAGATCGGAAGGAACCAGCGCGGGATGCGCTCGGCGCTGGTGCAGGCGTCCCACAGATCCTCGGCCGTCGCCTGGTAGGTCTGGCTGATCGTGGTGACCCGCGCCTCACCGGCTTCCAGGGTGCGGCTGCCGACCTTCCGCTGGACGGCGTTGATCTGCTCGGTGGCGTCGAACATCAGGTGTTCCTCTCGTCGGGTGGGTCGGCGGGCCCGCGCAGCCGACGCTCGCGTCGGCCCCGGGCCAGCTCGGTGGCGAGTGCCGCCAGGGGTGGGGTCCAGAACCGGCGGAAGTGCTCCAGCCAGCCGTCGACCTCGCGCAGTGGGCGTGGGTCGACCGCGTAGAGCCGCCGGGTGCCCTCCGGCCGCACGGTGGCGAAGCCGTTGTCGCGCAACACCTTGAGGTGCTGGGACACGGCAGGCTGGGAGATGCCGAACTCCTCGCGGATGACAGCGCTGACCGCACCGGCGGTCTGCTCGCCACCGGCGAGCAGTTCCAGGATGCGGCGCCGGACCGGATCGCCCAGCACGTCGAAGGCGTGCACGACGACAGTTGTATCACTGACGGCTTATTTAAGCCAAGTCTGATACTCCGATGAGCTTGTCCAGCCGGATCGGCAGTTCCCGGATCCGTACGCCGGTCGCGTGGTGCACCGCGTTGGCGACCGCCGCTGCGGCGCCGACGATGCCGATCTCGCCGAGGCCCTTCACCCCGGCCGGGTTCAGCTCGTCGTCCCGCTCGTCCAGCCAGTACGCCTCGATGGACTCCACGTCCGCGCAGCCGGTGATGTGGTACGTGGCCAGGTCGTGGTTGACCCAGTCGCCGTACCGCTCGTCGAGCACGCCCTCCTCGTGCAGCGCCATCGACAGCCCCATCGTCATGCCGCCGATGAGCTGACTGCGCGCCGTCGTCGGGTTCACCACCCGCCCCGCCGCGAAAACCCCGAGCATCCGGTTCAGCCGTACCTCGCCGGTGTCCGCGTCGACACGCACCTCGACGAAGTGTGCCCCGTACGCGTACCGGGGCAGCGCGGGCTGCCCGCCCACCTCCTCGGTGGTGTCCGCCTCGGCCGTCACCTCGCCGGTCGGCGGCCCGCCGTCGCGCAGCTTCTCGCGCAGCGCCTGCGCGGCGCGTATCACCGCCCAGCTCCAACTGGCGGTGCCCATCGAGCCCCCGGCCACCGGCGCGGTCGGCAGGGTGGTGTCGCCGATGTGGATCTCCACCCGCTCCGGCGGCACCCCGAGCGCGTCGGCGGCCACCTGCCAGATCGCCGTCCGGGCGCCGGTGCCGATGTCGGTGGCGTTGATCTGGACGAGGAAGCTCCCGTCGGGGCGGGCGGTGGCCCTGGCCGACGACGGCCTGGCGCGGGCCGGGTAGCTCGACCCGGCCACCCCCGTGCCGACCAGCCAGCGTCCGTCGCGCCGGGCGCGAGGCGTCGGGTCCCGGTCCGCCCAGCCGAACCGCTGCGCGCCCTCACGCAGGCAGGTGACCAGGTTGCGGCTGGTGAACGGCTGCCCCTGGTCGGGGTCGACCTCCGTGTCGTTGCGGATGCGCAGCTCCACCGGGTCCATGCCGACGGCGATGGCCAGCTCGTCCACCGCGGACTCCAGGGCGTACGCGCCGGGGCACTCGCCGGGGGCGCGCATCCAGAACGGCGTGGGCACGTCGAGGCGGACCAGCCGGTGCGTGGTGCGGCGGTGGGGTGCGGCGTACATGCTGCGGGTGTAGACCGCGGTCTGCTCGGCGAACTCGTGGATGGTCGAGGTCTGGCTGATCGCGTCGTGGCAGATGGCGGTGAGTCGCCCGTCGGCGTCCGAGGCGAGGCGGACCCGCTGGATGGTGGGGGTGCGGTAGCCGATCGGCCCGAACAGTTGCTGGCGGGTGAGCGCCAGTTTGACCGGGCGGTCCACGTGCCGGGCGGCGAGGGCGGTCAGCACCACTGCGGCCTTGGCGTAACCCTTGCTGCCGAAACCGCCACCGACGTGCTCGGTCACGACCCGCACCGACTCCGGGGACACCTCGAACAGTTCTGCGAGGGTGGCCCGCACCGACGACGCGCCCTGGTTGGAGTCGTGCACCAGCAGCCGTCCGTCGTGCCACTGCGCCGTTGTGGCGTGCGGCTCCATCGGGTTGTTGTGGTACGCCGGCGTCCGGTAGGTGACGTCCACCCGCACCGGGGCGGCCGCGTACCCGGCGTCGAAGTCGCCCTCGGCGGTGTCCGTCGGATAGCTGGGGTTGACCTGGTCCGGCTTGTACAGGCCGGGGTGGTCGTCGGTGAGCACTGTGCTGTGCGGGCCGGTGTCGTAGTCGATGCGGACCAGTCGGGCACCCTCGCGGGCCGCCTCCAGGCTGGTGGCCACCACCACGGCGACGTACTGCCCCCGGTAGTGCACGGTCGGCTCCTGCAACAGCCGCAGCTCCGGCTGCGGGCCGGGCGCCATCCGGGGCGCGTTGCCGTGGTGCACCACGGCCAGCACACCGGGCGACGCCAGCGCCTCCGTCGTGTCGATCCGGGTGATCCGGCCCCGCACCACCGCCGACGGGACCGCCCAGCCGTAGGTGATCCCGTCCACCGGGTACTCCACCGCGTACCGGGCCGTGCCGGTGACCTTCGCCGGGCCCTCCAGCCGGGGGTACGCCCGCCCGACCGCCCCGGTGCTCACGACGACGCCAGTTCGGTGAGCGCCCGCACGGTGATGGCCCGGGTCAGTGGCAGCTTGAAGCCGTTGTGCCGCAACGGGCGCGCCTCGGCCAGCTCCGCGTCGGCGGCCCGCGCTGCCAACTCGCGGCTGAACGGACGACCGCGCAGCTCCTCCTCGGCCCGGTACGCCCGCCACGGCCGGTGCGCCACCGCCCCGTACGCCAGCCGCACGTCGCGAACCACGTCCCCGTCGAGGTCCAGCACCGCGGCCACCGAGCCGACGGCGAAGGCGAACGAGGCCCGGTCGCGCACCTTGAGGTACGTCGAGCGGCGCGCGGCCGGTAGGGGTGGCAGCCGCACGGCGGTGATCAGCGCGCCCCGGGCCAGGGTGGTCTCCCGTTCCGGGTGGGTGCCCGGGGAGCGGTAGACGTCGGCGATCGGGATGTCGCGGGGGCCGTCGGCCTCGTGCACCTCCACCACAGTGTCGAGGGCGGCCAGCGCGACGGCCAGGTCGGACGGGTGGGTGGCCACGCACTGCTCGGACCAATCCAGCACCGCCAGATCGCGGTTCTGGCCGTGCAGCGCGGCGCAACCGCTGCCCGGCTCTCGTTTGTTGCACGCCTTACCGGTGTCCTGGAAGTAGACGCAGCGGGTGCGCTGCAACAGGTTGCCGCCGGTGGTGGCCATGTTGCGCAGCTGTCCGGAGGCGGCGGCGAGCAGGGCGCGGGCCAACACCGGGTAGTCGCGGCGTACCACCGGGTGGGCCGCGAGGTCGCTGTTGCGGACTGTCGCGCCGATCCGCAGCCCACCGTCGGGCAGCCCCTCGACGGTGTCGAGTGGGAGCCGGGTCACGTCCACCAGCACGTCGGGGCGTTGCACCCCGAGCTTCATGAGGTCCACCAGGTTGGTTCCGCCGCCCAGGTAGGCGGCCTGTGGTTCGGCCGCCAGCACGGCGACCGCCTCGGCTACGTCGGCGGGTCGGTGGTAGCGGAACGCCCTCACGAGGACGCCGCCGTCTCGCGCACGGCCGCGACGATGTGCGGGTACGCGGCGCAGCGGCACAGGTTGCCGGCCATCCGCTCGCGGATCTCCGCGTCGATCAGCTCGGCGGGCGTGTTCAGGTCGTCGGTGACAGCGCTGGGCCAACCTCGGGAGACCTCGTCGAGCATGCCGCGGGCGGAGCAGAGCTGCCCGGGGGTGCAGTAGCCGCACTGGAACGCGTCGTGCGCGATGAAAGCGGCCTGCAACGGGGACAGCTCGTCCGGACCCGCCAGTCCTTCGACTGTCACCACCGACCGGCCGTCCACGGTGACCGCGAAGACCAGGCAGCTCTTCACCCGGCGGCCGTCGAGCAGCACCGTGCAGGAGCCGCACTGGCCGTGGTCGCAGCCCTTCTTCGCCCCGGTCAGGTCGAGGTGCTCGCGCAGCGTGTCGAGCAGGGTGGTGCGGTTGTCCAGGGTCACCTCACGGGACGCGCCGTTGACCTCGACCGTCACCCGGGACGAGTGGCGCTCGTCGATCGTCGTCGCGTTCTCCGGTCCGCCCTGCACCGGCCCAGACTAGCTTTGTCGGTATATCTCAGGGCGAATAACGCAAAGCCCTTCGTACGGGAGGTGACGACGGTGACCGCCGGACTGCTGCTCGCCGCCGGCGCCGGACGGCGCTACGGCCGACCGAAGGCGCTGGTCGAGCTGGACGGCGAGCCGCTGGTGCGGCGCGCGATCCGGCTGCTCGGCGACGGCGGCTGCGCACCCGTGCACGTGGTGCTCGGCGCGGGCGCCGACGAGATGCCCGACCTGCTCGGCGCGGTGCCGATCCGGCACGACCGCTGGTCCGACGGGCTGGGCTCGTCGCTGCTGCGGGGCCTGGCCTCGCTGCCGGCCGACGTGCCGGCCGCAGTCGTGGTCCTCGTCGACCAGCCGCTGCTGAGCCCGGTCGCGGTGCGCCGGGTGCGCACGGCGTACGCCGACGGCGCTGTCGTCGCGGTCGCCACCTACGCCGGCCGGCCCGGGCACCCGATCCTGCTGACTCGACGAACCTGGCCGCTGCTGAGCGGGTACGCCCTCGGCGACCGGGGCGCTCGCGACCTGCTGCGCGACCGGTCGGACCTGGTGGTCGAGGTGCCCTGTGACGACGTCGGCTCCCCGGTCGACGTGGACACCCCGGCCGACCTGCTCCGACTCCGCCCGCTCACCGGCGGGTCAGCCAGCGGGGCAGCCCCTCGCTGGTGACCGCGTGATAGGTGATCATGACGATGACGCCGATCAGGCCCAGCAGTGGGCTGACGAACCAGCCGAGCAGCCCGCTGAGCCCGTACAGGATCAGGCCGGTGACGGGTCGCAGCCGCTGCGTACGCACGTACTCGGGGCTGACCCGGCGCTCCAGCAGCGCCGGGTGGCGGTGCAGGTAGCCGAAGAACACCAGCCAGGGTGCCGACATCAGGGCCGCGGCCAGCGCGTACAGGGCGACGGCCGCGCGTTGGTCGTCGGTGTCGCCGTGGGTGAACGCGGACGCCAGCACCGCGGTGGGGAAGGGGATGATCACCGCGCCGAAGAGCACACCGAGGTTGATCCAGCTCAGCGTGAGCGTGGTGCCGCGGATCAGCCGCAGCAGCGCGTGGTGGTTGAGCCAGAGCACCCCGATGTAGACGAAGGACACCACGAAGGCCAGGTAGGAAGCGCCCTCGCCGAGCAGGCCGGTGAGCAGCTCGCCCTCGTGGTATTCGGGCACCCGCAACTCGATGACCAGCAGCGTGATGACGATGGCGAAGACGCCGTCGCTGAAGGCCGTCATCCGGTCGGTGGCGGTCACCCGCCCTCTGGGGTCGGGCTGCTCGACCTCGTCGGGTGCTGCGGACATTGCCGCAGGCTAGCCACTCGGCAACGCGGTCGGTGGCGGTTTCGTCCGATCGGGACGGGAACGGCCGCCCGGGGTCGAAACCCCGGGCGGCCGCTCGCACCGCCCCCGTTCAGGCCACCGGCGTCGCCGAGCCGGTGGTGCGGGCGAGCCGCTGGTGGGCGCGAATCAACTCGGCGTAGCGCAGACCGCTCGCCTTCACCGTCCGGCGCTGGGTGGCGTAGTCGACGTGCACCAGCCCGAAGCGCTTGTCGTAGCCGTACGCCCACTCGAAGTTGTCCAGCAGCGACCAGACGAAGTAGCCGTCCAGCGGAACCCCTCGGGCCACCGCCGACGCGCACGCGGCCAGATGCTGCTCCAGGTGGTCGGTGCGTTCCTTGTCCTCCACCGTGCCGTCCGGGGTGACCTCGTCCGGCCACGCCGAGCCACTCTCGGTGACGATGATCCGGCCCGGCCGGTACTCCTCGTGCACGTCGACGAGCAGCCGCTCCAGGCCCGCCGGGTACATCTCCCAGCCCATCGCGGTCTCCACCGAGCCGGGTACCGGCACCTGCCGGGCGTACGGGGCCGGACCGGTGGGGTCGTCGACCACCAGCTGCCGGAAGTAGTAGTTCACCCCGAGGAAGTCCGTCGGCGTGGCGATGACCGCCAGGTCACCGTCGCGTACCGGCGGCTCGACTCCGTAGGTGGCGATCATGTCGGCCGGGTAGCCACGCCCGTGGATCGGGTCCAGCCACCACCTGTTGACGTGCCCGTCGGCCCGGCGGGCCGCCGCGACGTCCTCGGGTCGGTCGGTCGCCGCCTCGATCGGGCTGAGGTTGACCACCAGACCCACCGAGGCCGGCCGGGCGGCGTTGGCGCGGATCGCCTGGGTGGCCAGGCCGTGCCCGAGCAGCACGTGGTGCGAGGCGTGCACCGCCCGGGTGAGGTCCCGCTCGCCGGGGGCCATGTTGCCCTCCAGGTGCCCGATCCAGCACACACAGAGCGGCTCGTTGACAGTGCACCAGTCGGCGACCCGGTCACCGAGGCGGGCGGCGACCACCGCCGCGTAGTCGGCGAACGCCTCGGCCGTGGCGCGCTCCGGCCAACCACCCCGGTCCTGGAGGACCTGCGGCAGGTCCCAGTGGTAGAGCGTGACGAACGGCCGGATCCCGTCGGTGAGCAGCGTGTCGACGAGCCGGTCGTAGAAGTCCAGCCCGGCGGTGTTCACCCGCCCGACGCCGTCGGGCATCACCCGGGGCCAGGCCACCGAGAAACGGTACGCGTCCACGCCGAGTCGGCGCAGCAGCGCCAGGTCCTCCGGCCACCGGTGGTAGTGGTCGCAGGCCACCGCGCCGGTGTCGCCGTTGTCGACAGTGCCGGGGGTCGCCGAGAAGGTGTCCCAGATGGACGGCGCCCGGCCGTCGACGTCGACGGCCCCCTCGATCTGGTACGCCGCCGTGGCGACACCCCAGAGGAAGTCGGGTGGCAGCTTGGACAGGTCGGGCACGGGTCGGTTCTCCTCTGGGGTTGGATGACTCACTTGACCGCGCCGGCGGTGAGGCCGGCGACGAAGTAGCGCTGCAGGGCCAGGAACCCGACGACGACCGGGATGCTGACCACCAGCGAGGCGGCCATGATCTGGTTCCAGTAGACGTTGAACTGGGTGGAGTAGCCCTGCAGGCCGACGGCCAGGGTGCGGCTGCCCTCGTCGGTCATCACCGACGCGAAGAGCACCTCACCCCACGCCGTCATGAACGCGTACACGGTGACCGCGACGACGCCGGGCACGGCGGCCGGCAGGATGACCTGGAACAGGGTGCGCAGCGGACCGGCGCCGTCGACCTGCGCCGCCTCGTCCAGACCCCGGGGGATCGAGTCGAAGTAGCCGACCAGCATCCAGATCGAGAACGGCAGCGAGAAGGTCAGGTACGTGATGACCAGGCCGGTACGGCTGGCGTACAGCTCGATGCCGGTGGCATTGCCCAGGTTGACGTAGATGAGGAACAGCGGCAGCAGGAACAGGATGCCGGGGAACATCTGCGTGGACAGCACCGTCACCGAGAAGACACCGCGACCGCGGAACCGGTACCGGCTCACCGCGAACGCGGCGAAGATGGCCACCGCCACCGAGCAGACCGCAGCGATGCTCGACACCACCAGGCTGTTCACCAGGTACCGGGCCAGCGGCACGGTGCTCCACATGTCGATGAACGGTTGCAGGGTGGGCCGGCTGGGCCACCAGGTGAAGCCGTTCTGCACGTCCTGCAACGGCTTGGCCGCCGAGGTGACCATCACGTAGAGCGGGATGACGACGAAGAGGGTGAGCAGGGTCAGCACGATGCGCCGGCCCCAGCGCTCACCGGCGGTCTCACGCATGGTCGTCCCTCCGACGGTTGGTGATCAGCAGGTACGCGGCCGAGACGATCAGCAGGAACAGCAGCAGCGCCACCGACATGGCCGACCCGGAGCCGAAGTCCCAGGTCTTGAAGGAGCTGCGGTAGATGTGGATGGAGATCAGGTCGGCCTGCTCCGGGGCGGAGCCGCCGAACAGCACGAACGGGGTGTTGAAGTCGTTGAACGTCCACAGGAACAGCACCAGCAGCAGCACCAGGTTGACCGGCCGTAGCATCGGCAGGGTGACCGAGCGCAGCCGGCGCCAGAACCCGGCGCCGTCGATCGCGGCGGCCTCGTACAGCTCGCCGGGCACGTTCTGCAAGCCGGCCATCAGGCACAGGAACGCGAACGGCCAGTTGCGCCAGACCGACACGACCAGCAGCGACCAGAAGCTGTTGTCGCCGATCAGCCAGAACGGCCGTTCGTTCATCAGCCCGAGCTGGTCCACGAGCACGTGGTTGACCAGGCCGGTGTCACGTTGCAGCAGGAAGCTCCAGGTGATCACGGCGGCGTAGACCGGCAGCGCGTACGGGGTGAGGAACAGCGCCCGCAGGATCGCCCGTCCACGGAACGGCCGTTGCAGGACGACCGCCGCCGAGATGCCGAGCAGCCAGGCGAACCCGACCGAGAGCAGGCTGTAGGCCAGGGTGATCCAGAACGAGTGCAGCAGTTCCTTGCCGGCGGCGCTGTTCAGGTCGAGCGTCGCCCGGTAGTTCTCCAGCCCGATGAAGGGCGCGGTGGACCAGTCGCGGATGTGGAACTGGGTCAGCTCCAGCAGGCTCATCCAGACCCCGACGACCATGGGGATCACGTGGATGGCGAGTTCCAGCACGACGGCCGGTGCGAGCAGCAGGTACGGCAGGAGCGAGCGGCGGGGGCCGCGGGGCCGGCGGGCCGGCCCCCGGGCCGGCGATCCGGCCCGGGGTTCGCGTCGGTCGGCGTCCGGCGCGGTGGTGCTGGTTGCCATCGGGGTCCTCTCGGAGGCGGTGGCCGTGGCCGGGCTCAGCGCCCGACCACGGCCACCGGTGACGCCTGGGTCAGCGCATCTTCTGCTGCGCGTCGGTCAGCTTGGCCTTCACCGACTCCTCGGTGACCGGCTTGCCGCTGGCCGCGTCGGCGAACAACTCCTTCATCGCGGTCCCGACCAGGGTCTCGAAGGTGCTCTCATCGGGCACCTGCGGCAGCGGGGCCGCGGTGGTGACCAGGGTCTCCTGGATGGTCTTCTGCTCCGTGGCACTGAACGCCGGGTCGGAGGCCGCGGTCTTCACCGCGGGCAGCGAGCCGTACGTCTTGTTGAGGATCGTCTGCTCCTCGTCGCTGGTCATGAACTTGACGAAGCTCAGCGCGCCGTCCTTGTTCTTGGTGTGCTTGAAGACCGCCATGTTGATCCCGGCGACCATGCTGTTGACCTTCTTGCCGCCGGCCGGCGGGCTGGCCAGGAACGGCACCGGTGCCACCCCGTACGCGTCGGCGGGCATGTTCTGCGTCTTCAGGTTCGACCCGGCGGACTGCCACAGCAGCATGGCGGCCTTGCCGTTGGCGAAGTCGGAGACCGACTGGTTCTGCGCGTACTCGGCGTTGCTCGGGTTGGTGATCTTGTCGGCGGCCATGAAGTCGATGTACCGCTTGATCGCCGAGACGTTCTGGGGGGTGTCGAAGGTCGGCTTGCCGGCCGAGTCGAACCACTCGCCGCCGTACTGCTGGCTGAAGGTGAAGGCGTGGTGGGCGTTCTCGGACGGGTTGGCACCCTCGATCGCCAGGCCCCACTTGCCGCCGGTGCTCAGCTTCTTGCCGTACTCGGCGAGCTGCTCCCAGGTGGTCGGCGGCGCGGTGATGCCGGCGTCGGCGAACGACTTCTTGTTGTAGTACAGGCTGTACGCCATGCTGTAGAGCGGCACGGCGGCCGGCGGCTTGCCGGGGGCGCCGGCGGCGGCGAGCGCGGCGGGCACGATCCGGTCCTTGCCGCCGACGGCCTGCAGGGCGGCGTCGTCGAACTCGACCAGCGCGCCGGTGGCCTGCAACGACGCCGACCAGGTGTTGCCGATGTTGACCACGTCCGGGCCCTTGCCGGAGGCGGCGGCGGCCAGCAGGCGGTTGAGCAGATCCGACCAGGGGACCACCTCGACGGTGACCTTGATCCCGGTCTGCTTCTCGAACTTGTCCAACTCCGGCTGGAGGATGGTCTTGTCGGCCTCCAGGCTGGCGCCCTGGTTGCTGGCCCAGTAGGTGAGCGTCTTGGGCGATGCGGCGGAGTCGTCGCCGGAGCCTCCGCAGGCGGTCAGCGAGGCGGCCGCCAGTACGGCGGCGGTGAATATCCCGAGGTGTCGTCTCGACACGGGTCAGCCCTTCCGGTGCGTGGTGGGGGTCCGCCGGCCTTCGTCACCGATAGGGGTCGGGCGACGGGGGCCGGCTGCGGACAGGGTTCGGGGGTGCGCCGTCGGTGTCCGTCGGCGTTTCCCGGGAGTTACATCACGGCTTAATTTATGTCGTCATTAAAGTTGCTGGTCGGTGGGTCGTCAAGCACGAGGCGGTTACAGTCGCCTCGAACGGCCGACAGGAACGAGGTGACGAGTGGAGCTGGCGCGAGCCACCAACCGCAGCGTGCGGTTGCGCAACCGGTCCGCCCTGCTGACCAAGCTCTTCCTGGACGGCCCGCTCACCCGGCAGGACCTGGTGCGCAGCACCGGGCTGAGCCAACCCGCGGTCAGCAACGTGGTGGCCGACATGATCGACGAAGGGCTGGTCGTCGAGGCCGGCGCCGCCGAGTCCGACGGCGGCCGGCCCAGCATGCTGCTGCGGATCGCGCACCGCTTCGCCTTCCTGATCGGCGTGGACGTCGGCGAGACCCGGGTCCGGGTGGAGCTGTTCGACTTCGCGATGACCCTGCTGGCCAGCGTCGAGTACCCGCTCGACCCGGCCCGCACCGAGCCCGACCTGGTGGCCGGGCACGTGCTGGCCGGCATCGAGGCGGTCACCGGTCAGGCCGGGGTGGCCCCCGGCGACGTGCTCGGCGTCGGCATCGGCGTCTCCGGCGTGGTCGAGCAGGGCACCGAGGCCGTCGTGCACGCCCAGGCCCTCGGCTGGGACCGGGTGCCGCTGGAGCGTCTGATCGGCGCCGGCACCGACCTGCCGCTGCACATCGACAACGGCGCGAAGACCCTCGGCCAGGCCGAGATGTGGTTCGGCGCCGGCCGTGGCGCCCGGCACGCCGTCTTCGCGTTGGTCGGCTCCGGGGTGGGTGCGTCGGTGGTGACCAATGGCGCCACCTACCGGGGGGCGTCCAGCAGCGCGGGGGAGTGGGGGCACACCACCCTGGTGTACGGCGGCCGGGTCTGCCGGTGCGGCGCGCGCGGTTGCCTGGAGGCGTACGTGGGGGCGGAGGCGATCATCGACCGCTACCGGGAGGCGCGCCGGGGTCGACCGGTGCCGGGCGAGGACGAGGAGTCCCAGATCGCCGCGCTGGTCGCCGCCGCCGAGACCTCGGCCACCGCCCGACGCGTGCTGGAGGACACCGCCGGCTACCTCGGCGCCGGGGTGGCCAACCTGATCAACCTGTTCAACCCCGAGCGCGTGGTGCTCGGCGGCTGGGCGGCGATGGCCCTCGGCGACCTGCTGCCGGCCGTGCGGGAGGCGGCCGGCCGGCAGGCGCTGCGCCAGCCGTACGAGCAGGCGTCGATCGAGCTGTGCCGACTCGGGGTGGACGCGGTGGCGCTGGGCGCGGCCACCCTCCCGATCGCCCGCTTCCTCACCGAGGGTGGCGTCCGCCGCTGAGCGGGGACGACTGCGGCGCCGTCGGCAAATTACCCAAAAAGAATCCTCGGGATAAATAACGAAGTTATAGATCGATGTCTTGACGCCGTCGCAATCTCGCCGCAACACTCCTACGAGAGCGCTCTCCGACCCGCGACGCCGCATCGGCGGCACCACCCACGGCGCCACGGGGCGAGCCGATCCCATCCGCGCGGCACCCCCTCGTAGCCCTCTATCGACAGGCGATGTCATGACATCTCGTGCAACATCCGTACGCCCGCGTCCTCGACGCGTCGTCCGGCACCTGCTGGTCGGGCTCACCGTGGCCCTGGTCGCGGCGCTCACCCCGACCGGTGCCACAGCGCCCGCGCAGGCCGCGCCCACCCTGCTGTCCCAGGGCCGCCCCGCCACCGCCTCGTCCAGCGAGAACGCCGGCACCCCGGCCTCCGCGGCCGTCGACGGCAACACCGGCACCCGCTGGGCCAGCGCGTTCAGCGACCCGCAGTGGTTGCAGGTCGACCTGGGCGCCCGGGCCACCATCAGCCAGGTGAACCTGCTCTGGGAGGGCGCCTACGGCCGGGCCTTCCAGCTCCAGACCTCCGACGACGGTGCCACCTGGACGACGATCTACTCGACCACCACCGGCACCGGCGGCACCCAGAACCTCACCGTCACCGGCGCCGGCCGCTACGTACGGATGAACGGCACCGCCCGGGGCACCGGTTACGGCTACTCGCTCTGGGAGTTCCAGGTGTACGGCGAGACCGGCGGCACCACGCCGACCTGCGGCAGCACCAACGTCGCGCAGGGCAGCCCGGCGACCGCCTCGTCCAGCCAGGACGCCGGCCTCGCGGCATCCGCGGCGGTCGACGGCAACACGGGCACCCGCTGGGCCAGCGCCGCCAGCGACCCGCAGTGGCTGCGCGTCGACCTCGGCAGCACCCGCACCATCTGCCGGGTGGTGCTCACCTGGGAGGCCGCGTACGCCCGGTCCTTCCAGCTCCAGACCTCGGCCGACGGAGCCACCTGGACCACGATCTACTCCACCACCACGGCCACCGGCGGCACGCAGTCCCTCACCGTCACCGGCAGCGGGCGCTACCTGCGGATGTACGGCACCGCCCGGGGCACCACCTACGGCTACTCGCTGTGGGAGTTGGCGGTGAACACCACCGGCGGCGGGACCGGCGAGCCCCCGGTCGACACGACCGACCCGCGCAACCCGAACCTCGGGCCGAACACGTTCGTCTTCGACCCGAGCACGCCGACGTCGACCATCCAGAGTCGACTGAACACCCTCTTCACCCAGCAGGAGACCAACCAGTTCGGCCCGCAGCGCTACGCGGTGCTGTTCAAGCCCGGCAACTACACCGCCGACGTCAACCTCGGCTTCTTCACCCAGGTCGCCGGCCTCGGCATGAGCCCCGACGACGTCAACCTCAACGGCCACGTGCGTGCCGAGGCGTTCTGGTTCGGCGGCAACGCCACCCAGAACTTCTGGCGGGCCGCCGAGAACCTGTCGGTCACCCTGCCCGCCGGGCAGACCGTGGAGCGCTGGGCGGTGTCCCAGGCGGCGCCGTACCGGCGGATGCACCTGCGCGGCGCGCAGAACCAGATCCAGCTCTGGAACGGCGGCGACGGCTGGTCCAGCGGTGGCCTGATGGCCGACACCCGCATCGACGGCCTGGTCGTCTCCGGCTCGCAGCAGCAGTGGTACTCCCGCAACAGCGAGTTCGGCAACGGCTGGACCGGCTCGGTCTGGAACATGGTCTTCCAGGGCGTCAACGGCGCTCCCGCGCCGAGCTTCCCCAACCCGTCGCACACCGTCATCCCGCAGACCCCGCAGGTCCGGGAGAAGCCGTTCCTCTACGTCGACGGCACCGGTGAGTACCGGGTCTTCGTGCCGGCGCTGCGCACCAACTCGACCGGAACCAGCTGGTACAACAAGACCCCGGCCGGCTCGTCCATCTCGCTGTCGCAGTTCTACGTGGTCCAGCCCGGCACCAGCGCCGCCACCATCAACGCGGCCCTCGCCCAGGGGCGGCACCTGCTCTTCACCCCGGGCGTGCACCGCGTCACCGAGCCGATCCAGGTCAACCGGGCCGACACTGTCGTCCTCGGTCTCGGCCTGGCCACCATCCAGGCCGACAACGGCGCGGTGGGCATGCGGGTGGCCGATGTGGACGGCGTGAAGGTGGCCGGCATCATGTTCGAGGCCGGCACGACGAACTCGCCGGTGCTGATGGAGGTCGGGCCGTCCGGCTCGTCCGCGAGTCACGCCACGAACCCCACCTCGCTGCACGACGTGTTCTTCCGCATCGGCGGGCCGCACGTCGGCAAGGCCACCAACACGCTGACGGTCAACAGCGACAACGTGATCGGCGACCACATGTGGCTGTGGCGGGCTGACCACGCCGCCAGCGGCGTACCGACCGGCTGGACGCTGAACACCGCCGACACCGGGCTCACCGTCAACGGCGACAACGTCACGATGTACGGCCTCTTCGTCGAGCACTACCAGAAGTACCAGACCATCTGGAACGGCAACGGCGGCCGGACGTACTTCTACCAGAACGAGCTGCCGTACGACCCGCCCAACCAGGCGGCCTGGATGAACGGGTCGACCCGGGGCTACGCCGCGTACAAGGTGGCCGATTCGGTGACCAGCCACCAGGCGTTCGGGCTGGGCAGCTACAGCTACTTCAACGTCAATCCCGCCGTCGTCGAGGAGCGGGCCTTCGAGGTGCCCAACAACCCGAACGTGCGCTTCACCAACATGGTCACCGTCTCGCTCGGTGGCGTCGGCACCATCAACCGGGTGATCAACAACGCCGGTGGCACCGCGAACGCGGCCAACCAGCAGGTGTACCTGACCACCTACCCCTGACCGGGGCGCCCGCGCCGGCCCGGTCCTCGGTGACCGGGTCGGCCGGGTAGCACCCAGGGCCGTGGCCGGCCCGGTCCCGCCGAGACCGGGCCGGCTGCGGTCGTGCCGCTCAACCGGCCAGCACCTCGGCCGCCGCCCGTTCGCCGGCGCGCACCGCGCCCTCCAGGTAGCCACTCCAGCGGGTGGCCGTCTCGGTGCCCGCCCAGTAGACCCGCCCCACCGGCGTCCGCAGGTGCGGGCCGTACGTCCGCCAGGTGCCCGGGGTGAGCGCACCGGAGAAGCAGCCCCGAGTCCACTCGTCGGCCGACCAGTCGTACTCGACGAGGTCCACCGGGTCCTCGGCTCGTGGCCCGACCACGTTGGCGAACGCTTCCAGCAGGCACTGTCGACGTCGCGCGGGGGACATGCCGCGAAGCGCGGCGGCGTCAGTGGAGTAGCTGAACCCGGTCAGCACCCCGAGCGGCGAGGTGGGGGTGGAGTTGTCGACCGTCTCGGTGAGCGGACCGGCGCTGCTGGTGGCCACCCCGGAGCGCCCGTCCGCCCGCCAGAACGGCTCCGGGTAGACGGCGTGCACCTTCAGCGCCGAACCCATCGGCATGCGCTGGGTGAGCCCGTCACGCAGTGGAGGCAGCGGCGGGTCGTACCGGATCCGGCCGGCCAGCGCCGGGGCCAGCGCGACCACCACGGCGTCGCCGTCGACGCGCCCGGTGTCGGTCCACGCCGTCGCGCCTTCGACGGTCTGTCCGATGGCTCGCACCGGCGCGGCCAGCGTCAGCGCGCCCTGCGGCAGGGCGGTGGCCATCCGT
The DNA here is from genome assembly GCF_900091575.1 of Micromonospora saelicesensis. Classification (GTDB taxonomy): domain Bacteria; phylum Actinomycetota; class Actinomycetes; order Mycobacteriales; family Micromonosporaceae; genus Micromonospora; species Micromonospora saelicesensis. The sequence continues at coordinate 390,203 of NZ_FMCR01000002.1, read as the reverse complement.
TCCGCCAGCGCAGCCGGCCCGCCCACGATCCGGTCCTGCTGCGCGCCGCCGGCCATCCCGAGCAACGGCCCGGTCCCGCCCGCGCTGCGCAGGTAGAACAGCAGGTGCAACAGGGACAACTCGTCCGCGCCGGTGGCCAGCAGCCCGCCGGCGAGCACCCGCCCCAGGTAGTCGGCGGTGTCGTGGTCCCCGGCCGTGGTGGCCAGCCACCCGCCGAGGGTCGTTCGGTCCCACCCCTCGGCCTCCGGCGTCGCCCAGGGTGCGGCTGGGTCCAGACGTGCGGCGTACTCGTCGAGCAGGCCGAGCACCCGGCCCACCTGCGCCGGCGGTTCGGCCCGGCGCTCACCGGCCCAAAGCACCGTGGGCGCGCCGACCGATGCCGAGGCGAAGGTGGCCAGCCCGTGCTCGGCGACCAACGCGTACATCCGGTCCTGGGTCGGCCCGATCCACTGCGCCCCCAGGTCGAGCTGCGTGAGCTCGGGCACCCAGCGGGTCAGCACCCGACCGCCCACCCGGTCGCGGGCCTCCAGCACCCGCACCTGGGCGCCGGCACGGCTGAGCGCCAACGCGGCCGCGAGCCCGGAGAAGCCGGCGCCGACCACGACCACCCGCAAGCCGTCGACCACATCGCGGTCTACCCACAACCGTCGCACCCATGACTACCGGCTCCGGTCGCGGCACACCCGGGCCGGGTCGGACGCCGAGAATTTTCCGCCGGCCTGTCGATCTGGGCGGCGGCCGATCGTGTGGAGGATGAGAGGTCGGCGACGCGCCGGCCCCCGCGAGGAGGAACGATGACGCTGTACCTGCTGAGCATCCACCAGCCGCAGGGTGAGCTGCCGCCGGAGCCGGAGTTCCTGGCCGGGGTGATGCGTCAGCTCGGCGAGCTGCGCGACGAGTTGGCGTCCACCGGGTCGTGGGTCTTCGGGCATGGCCTGCACGGCCCGGAGACCGCCACCGTGCTGCGTCCCCGCGACGGCGACGTCCTGGTCACCGACGGACCGTTCGTGGAGGGCAAGGAGTACCTGGGCGGCATCACCATCATCGACGTGCCGGACCTGGACGCCGCCCTGCACTGGGGTCGCCGTTACGCGTTGGCCACCACCCTGCCGATCGAGGTGCGCCCCTTCCAGGGCGGGGCCGGCGACTGACGGTGCCCGACGTGGAGGCGGTGTTCCGCGCGGAGTACGGCCGCGCGGTCGCCGTCCTGGTTCGCCTCCTCGGCGACATCGACCTCGCCGAGGAGGCCGTCCAGGAGGCTTTCGTCGTCGCGGTGGCGCGCTGGCCGACGACCGGCCTGCCGCCCAGTGCGGCCGGCTGGATCATCACCACGGCCCGGAACCGGGCGATCGACCGGCTGCGCCGCGACGCGTCCCGGGTCGACCGGCACGCCCAGGCGGCCCTGTTGTTCGCCGCCGACAGTCCCGTCGAGGAGGGACCGGTGCACGACGACCGGCTACGGCTGATCTTCACCTGCTGCCATCCGGCGCTCGCCCCGAGCACCCGGGTCGCCCTCACCCTGCGGCTGCTCGGCGGACTGAGCACCGCCGAGATCGCCCGAGCCTTCCTGGTGCCGGAGCCGACCATGGCGCAGCGGCTGGTCCGCGCCAAGTCGAAGATCCGCAACGCTGGGATCCCGTACCGGGTGCCCCGCGACGCTGACCTGCCCGACCGGCTGCACGCGGTTCTCGCGGTGCTCTACCTGATCTTCAACGAGGGGTACGCGGCCAGCGCCGGCCCGCACCTGGTCCGCGCCGAGCTGTGCGCCGAGGCGATCCGGTTGACCCGGCTGCTGGTCGAGCTGATGCCGGACGAGCCGGAGGCGCTCGGTCTGCTCGCCCTGATGCTGCTCACCGAGTCCCGCCGCGACGCGCGGACCAACGCCGAGGGTCAGCTGGTGGCGCTGCCGAGCCAGGACCGGGCCCGGTGGGACGCCGAGCTGATCACCGAGGGGCAGGCGCTGGTGCGCCGTTGCCTGCGCCGCGACCGGCCCGGCCCGTACCAGATCCAGGCCGCGATCGCCGCCGTGCACACGGCCGCGCGGCGCGCCGCCGACACGGACTGGGCGCAGATCCTTCAGCTGTACGACCAGCTGACGGTCGTCGCCCCCAGCCCGGTGGTGGCGCTGAACCGGGCCGTCGCGCTCGCCGAGGTGTCCGGACCGGCGGTCGCGCTGACCGAGGTGGACCGCCTCGACCTGGTCGGCTACCACGTCTACCACGTGGTCCGCGCCGACCTGCTGGCTCGGCTCGACCGGGGCGGGGAGGCCGTCGAGGCGTACCGGACGGCTGTCGCCCTGACGGACAACGCGGCCGAACGGGCCTTTCTCACCGCACGCGCGACGGCCCTGAGCGCGCGTCTGCCACCGGGATAGGCCGGGAATCGAGGGAAGCTGTCAACTGATCCAAGCCCAGCGACCCCAGCTCCAGGGCCTGGCGATGGAATGCGCGCCGGTCGCCGGGGAAGGACGAGCGGCCTGCCAGCCACACGCGCTCACCCACCTTGTAGGCCAGCGCCTGCCCTGGCCGGCCCAGGTAACGCGCGAGCTCGGCGGATGCGTACGGCCCTTGATGGCAGCGGTCCTGCAACAGCTTCAGCGCCGCGTCCGCCGTCCACACGGCTCCATCGCCAGATGGCATCGGCAGTCGCAGGTGCAGGCCGATGTCGAGTACGACCCGCGCGGCGCGCAGCAGCTGCATGTACAGGTACCCCAGTCGAGCACCCGGCTGTTCGTAGAACCCGAGCTCGTCCATGAACCGCTCGGCGTACAGTGCCCAGCCCTCCTGGCTGCCGGAGAGGCCGCCGAGCAGGTTGAGCCTCGGCCCGAGGCCTCCCCGGCAGACCTCGGAGCCGAGGTGGAGGTGGTGGCCGGGAACGCCCTCGTGATAGGCGGTGCTGTAGGCGTACCAGGTGGGGAAACTCGCTGCGTCCTCCGGGATGGACCACCAGACCCTGCCCGGCCGCGTCAGGTCCCGCGACGGCCCGGTGTAGGCGATGCCGGACGACGTCGTCAACCGTGACTCGATGCGCCGCAGCGGGGCGGGGATGTCGAAGTGCACGCCGTCCAGCCGCTCGGTGGCAGCCTCCAACAGCTCCTGCAGCCACGCGGCAAACGACTCCCTGCTGTGCAGGGTGCCGGGTGCGTCGGGGCTGGCGAGCCGGGCGAGCACCTCTGGCACGCCCCCGCCCAGCGCCTTCGCTTCCGCGATCAGTTCTGCCTCTGTCGCTCTGAACTCGTCCCAGCCCCAGTCGTACAGCTCACGCAAATCAGGCTGGGCCGCGAGGAAGGTGCGCACCCAGAGTGCGTACCGCTGCTGGCCGAACGCCTCATCCTCGACGGCCTGTGGGGCCAGGTCCGCGGTCAGCATCCCAGCCAGTTTCTGGTACGCCTCTCGGGCGTCCGTCGCTGCGGCCTGCAACGACGCCCGCTGACGCCCCTCGCCGTAGCGATCCACCAGGGCGACATCGTCGTCGATCCAGTTGCGGCAGCGCTGCGTGACGAGCTCCACTTGACGCCGCGCCGGCAGATTGCCGCGCTCTGCGGCGAGTACGAGGCTGCGGGCATACCCGTCCAGGGCGGCGGGGATCGAGGCCATGCGTGCGCCGACACGAGCCCAGGCCTCCTCGAAGGCCGCGCCCTCGGCGCCGGGGCCGGGAACCGCGGCCTCGACGGCCTGGCGGATGAGCTGGAGCGGACCGGTGGCGGCCGCGTGCAGTTCGCGCAGGTCCTCCCCGGCGTCGTGGAAGGCGATACGCGTGTGCAGCCGTTCGGCGAGGTGGGCGTGCAGCGGGCCCGCGGCCGGCAGTGCGTCGCCCAAGCTCTCGAGCTCGCGCAGGGCGCGGGCTGCGAGGTCGGCGCGGGCCTGGTGGCCCTCGGGGCTGTAGTCGGTGAGCCCGTCGACATCCTGCTCGCCAGCCTCGACTACCGCTGTGCAGGGGTCGAGGCTGGCCATGTCGCAGAGGAGCCGATCCGCGAAGTCCTCGATCATTGGGGCCATGCTAGGGCCTTGACCTAGCTGCGTGGTGCGAGCCGCATCGATCGCGGTGCCTCGGCTCGGCCGGGGCGGGGAGGCCGTCGACGCGTACCGGACGGCCGTCGCCTTCACGGACAACGCCGCCGAACAGGCCTTCCTCACCGCCCGCGCGGCGGTCCTCAGCGCGTGTTTGTCATCGGGGTAGGCCGGGAACCCGAGGCACCGCCGCAGCAGGGGATGGGGAGGGGCCATGGCGTACCGACCGACCGTCGTCGACACCGTGCCCGACCTGTCCACCCTCACTCTCGGCGTGGAGGAGGAGTACCTGCTGCTCGACCCGGACAGCGGGCGGAACCTGCCGGTCGCCGACCAGGTGCTCGCCGCGCTGCGTGGCCCCGCCCGGGACCAGAGCCGCCAGGAGTTCCGGCACAGCATGGTGGAGATGGTCACCCCGGTCTGCGCCGACCTCACCGAACTGCGCGCGCACCTGGTGGCGCTGCGCCGCTCCGCCGCGAAGGCCGCCACGGCGGCCGGGGCCCGGTTGGTGGCGGTCGGCGCCACCCCGGTGGCCGAGCCGCACCGGACGGTCCCCGACGAACCGCGCTACCACGCGATGTCGCGCCGGTACGGGCCGGTGGCGCACGACCCGGCGGTGTGTGGCTGCCACGTGCACGTCGGGCTGCCAGACCGGGAACTGGCCGTGCAGGTCTGCAACCACCTGCGGGTGTGGCTGCCGGTGGTGCAGGCGATCACCACCAACTCGCCGCTGCACGACGGGTACGACACCGGACACGCCAGTTGGCGCTCGATGCAGTTGGAACGGTGGCCCAGCATCGGTCCGACGCCGTACTTCGACTCCCTCGCCGACTACGACCGCACCGTCGACGAGCTGATCGCCGCCGGCATCATGCTCGACGCGGCGATGGTCTACTGGTACGCCCGGCCGTCGTCGACGTACCCGACGGTGGAGGTGCGGGTCGGTGACGTCTGCACCGAGGTGGACGACGCGGTGCTGGTCGCCGCGCTGGTCCGGTCCCTCGTGGCCACCCTCGTCGACGACGTACGCGCCGGGGTGACCGCCCCGGACGTCCGGGACTGCCTGGTCGCCGCGGCGCACTGGCGGGCCGCCCACGACGGTCTCGACGGCGAGCTGATCGACCTGCGTGCCGGTGGCACCCGGCCCGCCTGGGCGCTCGTCGACGAGCTGATGGCGGTGATCGCCCCGGCCCTGCTGCGCCACGGCGACCTCGGGTACGTGGTGGCGCAGCTCGCCCGGCTGCGTCGCGACGGCACCGGCGCCACCCGGCAGCGACGGGTGCTGGAGCGCGCCGGAGACCTGCACGTGGTCCTCGACGACCTGGTCGCCCGCACCGCCGCCGGCTGACCGCCGGCACGGTCCACCCTCTTATCTGGACACCTTGCGCTCGGACGGTTCTGCCATTGCCTGGCGAATCCCTCACGTCGTGTGGCATGCGGGTGAGGAGGGTTGCTGGTGCTCGGGCTGGGCACCAGGCCCGATTCGCCCCGCGGCGGACGGCGATAGTGCGGATCATGAAAGATAGGACGATGGCGAGACTCGAAACTCCACGACTCGTGCTGCGCCGTTGGCGCAATGACGACATCATGCCCATGACGGCGATCAACGCGGATCCGGACGTCATGCGCTGGATCGGCAGCGGGACGCCTGCCGATCCAGAACGCACGGCGGCGGGAATCGCCGGCTGCGAAAGCGCCTGGGACGACCACGGGTTCGGGTTGTTCGCGGTCGAGGTCCGCCAGACCAGCGAACTGGCGGGTTTTACCGGCTTGGCGATCCCAACCTTCCTGCCCGAGGTTATGCCCGCGGTCGAGATCGGTTGGCGGCTGGGCAGACCGTACTGGGGACAAGGCTTCGCCACCGAGGCCGCCCACGCAGCGCTGCACTTCGCGTTCGTCGATCGAGAACTCGATCGGATCCTCAGCATCCACCAGATCGGCAACGACGCATCTGAACGTGTCATGCAGAAACTCGGCATGCGGCTAGACCGCGAAACGATCGACCCCTCCTGCAACCGCCCGACCCGCGTTTATGCGATCACCCGCGATGAGTACAACCGCACTCGCGCCATACCGGCCTGACAGGCCACTCGACAGTTGTGAGGTGCCCACAGGGTGCTCCAAGTGTCCAGATAAACCCGGTTCAGCGGATGTCGTGGGTCTGTAGCCACAGCTCCAGCAGGCCGAGCTGCCACAGCTTGTTGCTGCCGGCCGCAGCCTCCGCCCGGTCCGGCTCGGCGAGCAGATGGGCCACGTACTCCGGGCGGAACAGCCCCCGCTCGCGCGCGACCGGCGCCTGCAACGCCTCGGCCACCAGCTCGCGCACCGGACCGTCCACCTTGCGCAGCGCCGGCACCGGGAAGTAACCCTTGGGCCGGTCGATCACCTCGGCCGGCAGCACCTCCCGGGCGACCTCCTTGAGCACGCCCTTTCCGCCCAGGCTGACCTTGTGCTCCGGCGGGCAGTGCGCGGCCAGGGTGACCAGGTCCTGGTCGAGGAAGGGCGTACGCACCTCCAGACCCCACGCCATGCTCATGCTGTCCACCCGCTTGACCGGGTCGTCGGGGAGCATCAGGTGGGTGTCCAGGCGCAGCACGGCGTCCAGCGCGGTCTGCGCCCCGGGCGCGGCGAGGTGCCCGGTGAGCAGGTCCCGGCTGGCGTCGTGCTCCAGCGCGTACGCCGGGCCGACGATGCGGCGCAGCTCGTCGTGGCCGCGGTCGAAGAACGCGGCGGCGAACGTCTCGGCGGCGCCGTGCCGGGGCGCCTCGACCAGTGGCTGGTGGTAGCCGTAGCCGGCGAACACCTCGTCGGCGCCCTGCCCCGACTGGGCCACCTTCACGTGCTGCGCCACCTGCTCGGAGAGCAGGTGGAAGGCGACCACGTCGTGGCTGCCCATCGGCTCGGTCATCGCCAGCACGGCCCGACGGACGGCGGGCACCAGGTCGTCGTCGGCCAGTCGGATCCGATGGTGGTCGGTGTCGTACGCGCGGGCCACCAGGTCCGAGTAGTGGAACTCGTCGCCGGACTCGCCGTCGCGGCTGTCGAAGCCGATGCTGAACGTACGCAGGTGTTGCTGGCCGGCCTCGGCGAGCAGCGCCACGATCAGGCTGGAGTCCAGACCGCCGGAGAGCAGCACCCCCACCGGCACGTCGGCGACCAGCCGTCGGCGTACCGCCGCGCGCAGCGCGTCGCCGATCGCGGCCCGCCAGTCGCCGGCGTCCATCCCGGCGTCGGCGGGCTCCCGCACGTAGTCGGGTCGCCAGTAGACCTCCTCACGGCTGCGCCCGTCCGCCTCGATCACCCGCAGGGTGGCCGGCGGCAGCTTGCGCACACCGCGCAGCACGGTACGCGGCGCGGGCACGATGGAGTGCCAGGACAGGTAGTGGTGCAGCGCCACCGGGTCGATGCCGGTGTCGACGTCGCCGGCCCGCAGCAGCGCGGGCAGGGTGGAGGCGAACCGCAGCCGCCCAGGTGTCTCGGCGAGGTAGAGCGGTTTGATGCCGAGCCGGTCGCGGGCCAGGATCAGCCGCCGCCGGACCCGGTCGACCAGCCCGATCGCGAACATGCCGACCAGGTGGTCGACGAAACGGTCACCCCAGTGGGCGTACGCCACCAGGATCACCTCGGTGTCGCTGGTGGAGTGGAAGGCGTACCCGGCCCGGCGCAACTCCTCGCGCAGCTCCGGGTAGTTGTAGATGCAGCCGTTGAAGACCAGCGCCAGGCCCAGGTCGTCGCGGACCATCGGCTGCCCGCCCGCGTCGGACAGGTCGATGATGGTCAGCCGGCGGTGCCCCAGGGTCACCCAGCCGTCGGCGAACAGGCCCTCGTCGTCCGGGCCTCGTGAGCGCATCGCCTCGGTCATCCGGGTGACCGCCGCCGCGTCGGGCGAGCGGCCGTCGAATCGCGCCTCCCCGCTGATCCCGCACATCAGCCGGGCCTCCCGTCACCTCGCCCCCGACCGGTGCCGGCCGGTCCCGCCGACCGGACGGGGGCGCTGGCTACCCGTGGGCGCGGGGAGCAAACCCGTCAGCCGCGCAGGGTACGCAGGATACGGGCGAGTTCGGCGCGGTCGGTGTCGTTGAGGTGGCCGAAGAATCGGTCGGCCTCGGCCCGGCGCGCGGCCCGGATGGCGGTGCTGACCCGGTCGCCCTCCTCGGTGAGCGCGACCAGTGTCGCCCGGCGGTCGGCCGGGTCGGGTCGGCGCTCGACCAGCCCCCGGGTCTGGAGGTCGTCGACGACCTCGGTCGCCGACCGGGGCGCGATGCGCAGATGCTCGGCGAGGGTGCCGGGGCGTACCTCGCCGTGCCGGGCCAGCACGCCGAGGGCCCGGGACTGGCTGGGGGTGACGTCCCAGGGCGCCAGTGAGTCGCGGGTCTGCCGGCGCAGACGGGACGCCACCGCCCAGAACGTCTCCGCCAGGCTCTCGTCGTCGGCGCTGTCGACGGTGTGCTCGGTCACCGGAATACGGTAGCAGGATATGTGGTTGCTCCCTCATGATGAGGTAACCTCAGCAATATCGCCGACGAAGGGTAGTGCCCCCTTGGAACCCACCCCGATGGGCCGCGACCGCGGCCACCGCACCCTCAGCGCCGAAGAGAAGACGCAGGCCCGTCAGGTGTCCCTGCGCCGCATCGGCCGCCTGTTCACCCCCCACCGGCCCGCGCTGGCCGCCGTCACCGCGATCATCGTGGTCTCCTCGATCATCGCGATGGCCACCCCGTTCCTGCTGCGTGCCGTGATCGACCGGGCCCTGCCGCAGGGCGACGTGACCCTGCTGGTCTGGCTGGTCCTCGGCATGGTCGCCGTCGCGGCGGTGACCTCCGCCCTCGGCGTCGTGCAGACCTGGATCTCCACCCAGGTCGGCCAGCGGGTCATGCACCGGCTGCGCACCGACGTCTTCAGTCACCTCCAGCGCCAGTCGCTCGGTTTCTTCACCCGCACCCGCACCGGCGAGGTGCAGTCCCGGATCACCAACGACATCGGCGGCATGCAGTCGGTGGTCACCTCCACCGCCACCGCCGTCGCCGCCAACCTCACCACAGTGGTCGCCACCACCGTCGCCATGGTCGCGCTCTCCTGGCAGCTCTCCCTGGTCTCGCTCGTGGTGCTGCCGCCGGCCATCTGGCTGACCCGTCGGGTCGCCCGGATGCGCCGCGAGATCACCGCCCAACGGCAACGCGAACTCGCCGACCTCAACGTCACCGTCGAGGAGGGGCTCTCGATCAGCGGCATACAGCTGGCCAAGACCCTCGGCACCGGCCCCGCGCTGATCGACCGCTTCACCGCCTCCTCGGCCCGCCTGGTCGACCTGGAGCTGCGCAGTGAGCTGGCCGGCCGCTGGCGGATGGCCTCGATGAGCATCATCTTCGCCGCCGTACCGGCGGTCATCTACCTCGCCGCCGGGCTGCCCGGCACCGCCGGCACGCTGAGCATCGGCACCCTGGTCGCCTTCACCGCCCTGCAGGGCGGCCTGTTCCGACCGCTGATGGGGCTGCTCAACGTGGGCGTCTCGCTCACCGCGTCGCTGGCGCTCTTCGCCCGGATCTTCGAATACCTGGACCTTCCGGTCGACGTGGCCGACCCCACCGAGCCGGTCCGCCTCGACCCGACCCGGGTACGCGGCCACCTGCGCCTGGAGGACGTCACCTTCGGCTACCCGGGCAGCGACACCGCCGCCCTCGCCGGGATCACCCTCGACGTGCCCGCCGGCACCAGCCTCGCCCTGGTCGGCGAGACCGGCTCCGGCAAGAGCACCCTCGCCGGGCTGATCAGCCGACTGCACGACCCGAGCGCCGGCCGTATCACCGTCGACGGCGTCGACCTGCGCGACCTGCGCCTGGCCGACCTGGCCGCGATCGTCGGCGTGGTCAGCCAGGAGACGTACCTGCTGCACACCACCGTCCGGGAGAACCTGCGCTACGCCCGGCCGGAGGCCACCGACACCGAGATCGAGGACGCCGCCCGCGCCGCCCAGATTCACGACCTGATCGCCGGGCTGCCCGACGGGTACGACACAGTGGTCGGCTCACGGGGCCACCGGTTCTCCGGCGGTGAGAAGCAGCGCCTCGCCATCGCCCGGACGCTGCTGCGCGACCCGCGCATCCTGGTCCTCGACGAGGCCACCAGCGCGCTGGACACCGAGACCGAACGCGCCGTACAGCGGGCCTTCGACGTACTCGCCCAGGGGCGCACCACGATCACCATCGCGCACCGGCTCTCCACGGTCCGCGACGCCGACCAGATCGCGGTGCTCGACCACGGTCGGATCGTCGAGGCCGGTACCCACGCCAGCCTGCTGGACCGCAACGGCCGCTACGCCACGCTGGCGGCCTGAACGCCGGATCACAACCGTCTCGAAACCGTCTCGGAACTGTCTCGTTATGGCGCGGTCAGGTGGCGGTAGACGGTGGCCCGCGAGACACCCAGCGCGGCGGCGATGGCGTCCACGGAGTGGGTGCCCGCCGCGTGCATGCGCCGGGCCGCCTCGACCTGCTCCCGGCCCAGAGCGGCCGGCCGTCCCGGCCGCCGACGTCGGCTCGCCGCCCCGCTCGCCGCGCCCGCTGGCGTCGCCGGGGTCGCGCTCCCCAGGGTCGCGTCCGCGTCCGGCCCGGCGGCGGCGTCCGCGTCCGGCCCGGCAGCGGCGTCCGTGCGCGGCCCGGCTTCGGCGTCTGTGTGTGGCCCGGCGGCGGCGTCCGTGCGCGACCCGGCCGCGGACCCCGCGGGTGGGCCGGCCGCCGTGTCCGCGGGATGCGGGGCCAGCAGTCGGCGTGCGCCGTCGAGCATGTCGGCGCGCAGCACCTCGTCGGGCACGTCGGTGAAGAAGACGACCGGATCGCTGCACGCGCCCACCGCCTGGACCGCGAGAACCCGCTCGCGGCGCCCCGCGTTCGGTCCGGCGATGAGGTCGTTGGCCCGCATCGCGACCTCCATCAGGCGGTGGTACGTGTCGCCTCGACCGACCAGCGCGATGTCGTGGTAGAGCATGCCGAGCGGTCGACGATGAGCGAGTATGACGTCCACCCAGCCCTCCAGGACCGTCCACCGGGCCTGCTCGGTGGGTTGCGTCTGCGCGGCGTCGAGCAGCGTCTCCAGGTCGGCCAGCAGTGGCTCGACCAGGGCGGCGAGCAGGTGCTCCTTGGCCGGAAAGTGGTACAGGATCGCGGTCTTGGTGAGCCGCAGCCGTTCGCCGATCTGCCGCAGCGAGGTGCGCTGGTAGCCGTGTTCGGCGAACAGGTCGAGCGCGGCGCGCAGGATCCGGGTACGGGTGTCGTCCGCGGGATCGGCGGTCATGCCGGCCAGCCTAGCGACGTCCTGACCGGTGGGCACGATCACCGTTGATTCCACTGACCGTCGGTCAGTACAGTGGTGACTCTCGACGCAGCCAACGGCAGGAGGGGCCATGCCCGTCATCTCGATCGGCAACCTGGTCAAGACGTTCGGCGCCATCCGGGCACTCGACGGGCTGGACCTGCACGTCGAGCAGGGGGAGGTGCACGGCTTCCTCGGGCCCAACGGCTCCGGAAAGTCCACCACCATCCGGATCCTGCTCGGGTTGCTCCGCCGCGACTCCGGCGACGCCCAGGTGCTCGGCGCCGACCCGTGGCGCGACGCGGTCCGCCTGCACCGCCGACTCGCGTACGTGCCGGGTGACGTCAGCCTCTGGCCCAACCTCACCGGCGGGGAAGCCATCGACCTGCTCGGTCAACTGCGCGGTGGCCTCGACCGGCGTCGCCGCGACGAGCTGCTGCACCGCTTCGACCTGGACCCGACCCGCCGCTGCCGCACCTACTCCAAGGGCAACCGGCAGAAGGTCGCCATCGTCGCCGCCTTCTCCTCCCCGGTGGAGCTGTACGTGCTCGACGAGCCGACCTCCGGCCTCGACCCCCTCATGGAGGCGGTGTTCCAGGACGAGGTCCGGCGGGTCAAGCAGGCCGGTGCCACAGTGCTGCTCTCCAGCCACGTGCTCGCCGAGGTCGAGGCGCTCTGCGACCGGGTCAGCATCATCCGCGAGGGCCGTACCGTCGAATCCGGCACCCTCACCGAGCTGCGCCACCTCACCCGCACGGCGGTGACCGTCGAGACCGCCCGCCCGGTCAGCGGCCTGGACGTGCTGCCTGGCGTGCACGACGTGCACGAGGTCGACGGCCGCACCCACCTGGAGGTCGAGCCCGCCCACCTCGACGAGCTGCTCGGCCAGCTCATCCGCTTCGGCGTCCGCGCGCTGACCAGCACACCACCGACCCTGGAGCAGCTCTTCCTACGCCACTACGGCGACGACCCCGCCGCCGCTGCCACCGGCGCTCCCGCCACTGCTGCCGCGGGCGCTTCCACCGCCACTGCTGCATCGGGCGCTCCCAGCGCTCCCGCCGCCGGCTCCTCGGACGCCGACGCGCAGGTTGACGCCCCGCACGGCGGTGCCCGGTGAGCGCCCTCACCGGCACGACCCGGCTGGCCCGGCTCGTGCTGCGCCGCGACCGGATCCGCCTCGCCATCTGGATCCTCGGCACGCCCCTGCTCGGCTACGCTCTCGCCGGCAGCGTCGCCAGCATCTACCCGGGCCAGGAGGCCCGGCTGGGCTACGCCACCACCTCGGCGTCCAGCCTGGTCGCCCGCGCCTTCAACGGCCCCATCCACGGCACCGACCTCGGTGCCGTGGTCGTCGCCGAGACGTACGTGACGCTGGCTCTGATCGTCGCGCTGCTGAGCACCTTCGCGGTGACCCGGCACACCCGCCAGAACGAGGAGACCGGCCGGGCCGAACTGCTCGGCGCCAACGTGGTCGGCCGGTACGCGCCGCTCACCGCCGCGCTGTTCGTCATCGTCGCGGCGAACACAGTGGCCGCCGTGCTGCTCGCGGTCGCGCTGGCCGGCGCCGGTCTGCCGCTCGCCGGCTCCGTCGCGGCAGCGGCCGCGATCGGCGGCGTCGGGGTCGCCTTCACCGCGATCGCCGCGGTCACCGCCCAGCTCTCCGTCACCGCGCGCGGCGCCAACGCGCTCGCCGCCGCCACCGTCGGGCTCGCCTTCGTGCTGCGCGCCGCCGGAGACGTCTTCGGCGAACAGAGTGCCGACGGCACCCGAGTGCGCAGCGCCTGGCCGTCGTGGATCTCCCCGCTCGGCTGGGGCAACCAGGTACGAGCCTTCGACGGTGAACGCTGGTGGGTGCTCGCCCTGCCCGTCGCACTGCTGCTCGTCGGAGTGGCGCTGGCGTACGCCCTCGCCGAGCGACGCGACCAGGGCGCCGGGCTGATCGCCCCTCGACGCGGCCCGGCCACCGCCGCGCCACGGCTGCTCAGCCCTGCCGGGTTGGCCTGGCGGATGCAGCGCGGCACGCTGCTCGGCTGGGCGGTCGGGGTGGCCGTGCTCGGCTTCTCCATGGGCATCGCCGGCGACGAGTTCAACGACATGATCGACGCGAATCCGGCCGCCGCCGAAGCGATCAACGCGATGGGTGGCGGGGCCGACCTGATCAACGCGTACCTGGCCGCGATGCTCGGCCTCTTCGCCCTGACCATCGGCGCGTACGTCGTGCAGGCCCTGCTCCGCGTACGAGGCGACGAAGCCGACGGGGTGCTGGAGGCCGCCCTCGCCACGGCGGTCAGCCGTACCCGCTGGCTCGGCACCCAGGTTCTCGCCGCGACGCTCGGTGCGGTCGTCCTGCTGCTCGTCGCCGGTGTGACCACCGGCCTCGGCTACGGCATCGTCACCGGAGACCCGCTCGGCCAGGCCGTCGAGCTGGGCGGTGCCGCGCTGCTGCGCCTGCCCGCCCTGCTCGTGATCGCCGGGGTGGTGACCGCGATCTTCGGGCTGCTGCCCCGCTGGTCGGTGGTGCTGTCCTGGACGGCGCTGCTGGTCTTCCTGCTCCTCGGGCAACTCGGCGCGGTGTTGGAGCTGCCGCAGGCCGCGCTCAACGTCTCGCCGTACACCCATGTGCCGGCCGTGCCCGCCGTCGACCCGGCGGCGCTTCCCCTGGTGGTGCTGGCGGCGGTGGCCGCGGCCCTGCTCGCCGTCGGCGTGGCCGCCTTCCGCCACCGCGACGTCCCGTCCTGAGCCGCGTTCCGTACTGAACTGCCGCCGATGACAGGAACCGGGCCGGGCAACTCGCGGGTGTGGCTCGGGGCGGACGAGGTTGCCTGGTGCTGGCAGCCTCGAGCGCGTGAGCGACCTTCTGACGCAGCTTCCGGCGCTCCTCGGCGTCCTGGTGGGCACCGTGGGCACGATCCTCGCCACCTCCCTCGCCGACCGCGCCCGATGGCGGCGCAGTCAGAGCGTCCGCTGGGACGAGCGGCGGCTCGACGCGTACGTCGACTACGCGCACGCCCTCAAGGAGAGTCACGCGGTGGCGCTGCGGCTCACGGCCGACCACCGGCCGGGATCGCGAAGCCACCCCATCGACCGTGAGGAGGGGCTGGTCCGGTTGGCTGAGGCGGACGCTCGGCGCACCATCGTCTGGGAGAACCTGCTGCTGCTCGGCGACGAGCCGACGGTCGCCGCTGCCGCCCGCTGGCGGGACGCGATCTGGCAGGTCGAACGGCTCGCCCGGGGAATCGTCGAGCCACCATCGGACGTGGCGGGCATGCTGACCCGCGTCGACGAGGCCCGCGACGGCTACTACCGGGCGGCCCGGCGCAGTCTGGGGGTGCGCGGGGGGTCGGTGGAGCAGTCCGCGACGCTGCGGCAGGCGTTCGTCGACCGGTCCACCGCGACGCCGGAGGCACCCGCCACCTGAGTGCGGCGGTGCCGGGGCCCGAAGCGGGCGGGGTGTCCTGGCGGGCGCGGGTCGACCACAATCGTGCGGTGCGGCGTCGCGGGTGGAAGTGGGGATCGCTGGGCGTCGTGGCCGCGCTGGCGGCGGGCGGCACGGCGTGGGTGTGGCTCCGGTACGACTTCGAGAAGGTCAACTGGACCTGGGGCGTCGTCGCCGGGGTCATCGCCGTCTACGTCCCGCTGGACCAGCTCTTTCGCACCGAATCGACGGGTCTCGCCGAGGCGGCCGCCCACCGACGCGCCGCCGCCGACGAGCTCGTGGAGCTGATTCGACGCGATCCGACCGACGAGGCGCTGTTGCGTACCGTCGACGAACCTTACCCGCTGCCGGTGCGGTGGCGCACCGCTCCCGACCGGTTCCTCCCCTCCTGGCGGGCCATCGGCCGATCCAGCTCCGCCGTCCCGGTGGACCTCGCCGGTGGCAACGGGACACTGTGGAGCTGCTACCGGCGCGTGCCCTCTGGGCGGCTGCTGTTGCTGGGACCGGCCGGCTCCGGCAAGTCGATCCTCGCGCTGCGGATGGCCCGGGAGTTGCCCGTGCACCGCGAGCCGGACACCCCGGTGCCCGTATTGGTCCCCGCTGACTCCTGGGATCCCGATCAGGAGGGTTTCCACGACTGGTTGGTCGACCGGATCGGGCGGCGCTACCCGCAGCTCGCGGCCGGTCACCCGCGCCGCGATGCCGTGCTGCGCGACCTCATCGAGACCGACCTGGTGGTGCCAGTCCTCGATGGACTGGACGAGGTACCCGAAGACCGGCTGATCGCCTGCCTCGACGAACTCAACGCACTGCCGACCCAGCGTTTCGTCCTCACCTGCCGGACCTCGGTCTACGAGCGTTACCTGACCCAGGGGGAGAAGCTACGCGGCGCCGCTGTGGTCATGCTCGGACCGCCGGCGCCCGCAGAGGTCGCCGACTACCTGGTGGACGCGGCCCCGCTGCATCAGGTCGACAACTGGACCTCCGTCGCCACCACCCTCGGGGACGCCCCGCAGCTGACCGCCGCCCTCTCCACCCCGCTGATGGTGGCGATGGCCCGCAGCGCCTTCGACCAGCCGGGCACCGATCCCCGGGACCTCGTGCCCCTGGCTCGCGAGCGGGGCCAACGCTCCGTAGAGGACGATCTGCTGACCAGGGCGGTGGATGCCGCGCTGCGGTCCCGCCGCGGTTCCCAGGGGCTACGGCGCTGGGAACCCGAGACCGCCCGGCGCTACCTGGCCTTCCTCGCCGCGCACATGGAGTCGCTCGACGTCCGGGAGTTCCGCTGGTGGCAGTTGGCGAACGCGCAGCCTGGCCCGTTCTGGGCGCTCGTCGCCGGTGCGCGTACCGCGGTGGCGGTGTGGCTGACGCTGACCCTCTCCGCGGACGCCCTCACGGCGACGGCGGAGCTGGTGACCCACCCACCGACCCGGAATCTCCTCGACGCGCTGGTCCGCGAGACGGACGCCCTGGCGATCACG
Organism: Micromonospora saelicesensis; assembly: GCF_900091575.1. Taxonomy (GTDB): domain Bacteria; phylum Actinomycetota; class Actinomycetes; order Mycobacteriales; family Micromonosporaceae; genus Micromonospora; species Micromonospora saelicesensis. Next base: position 373,968 of record NZ_FMCR01000002.1, on the reverse strand, counting down.
GCCTTCCTGCTGGCCTCCGTCGTGGCGCTGATCCGCGGCTCGGGTCGGGCCGGTCGAGAACGACCCCGCCGGGTGGCGTTCGTCGGTGGGCGCCGGGCGTTTCGCGTCGGGCTGCCCGGCGCGCTGCTCGGCGGGGCTTTCCTGGGACTGTCCACGTTCAGCTTCCTCACCGCCTTTGCGCCCACTCCGCAACTGGTAGCGCTGCTGGACCGCGTGCCGGGGCTGCCACCGTGGCCCGACCCGGCCCGGGCCGCCGTCATGGTCGGTCTGGTGAGTTGGGCGTACCAAGCGGTCCTGGCCGGACTGCGGGTGGACGTCGCCGCGCCCGCCGCCGAACTCGGTGCGACCAGCGTTGTCGAAACCCTGGAAGCGGACCGCGCCGCCAGCGTGGCCTCCGCGCTGGCCAGCGCCGCCACCGGCGTCATCCGGCTGCTCCTCGTCATCGCGGCGCTGCGTCTCACCGGGGTGCTGTCCGCCGTACCGCCGCTGCCGGCGCTGGTCTGGGCCGGGGTGGGGCTCGGGCTGGGCTGGTGGCTGCACCGGCGCGGGGGCGGGGCGTGGCTGCGCTTCGCCCTCACCCGCGCAGCCCTCGCCCTCCGTGGCCGCACACCGCACCGACTGCTCGCCTTCCTGGCGTACGCCGAGACCGTCGGCCTGCTACGCGACGGCGCGGGGGCCTACCGGTTCCGGCACGGCCGCCTGCAGAGCCGACTCGCCGGCGGGTCGGTGAGCGCGCGACGGGGGAGCCGGCTGCGTGAGGAGTTCGGAGTCGAGCTTGCCCGCGCCGGTTACTGGCCGGAGGCGCTGGGCGTCTTCGCTGACGTCACGCAGGCACGGGCCGCGAGCATCGGGCACGCCGACGACCTCACCATGGCGGCGCTGCGCCGGGCGCTGCTGGCCGGGGCGGCAGCGGGCGAGTGGACCCGGCTGGCGAGCCTGCTGGCGCTCATCCCACCACCCACCGAGCCGACGCCGTCGGCGGTGCAGCGGCAGCGGCTCGCCCGGCTGATCGCGGAAGACGCGCCGGTGACACAACTGCTCGTCGCGGCGGAGGAGCTGAGCCAGGCGGCCAACGGCATCACATCGGAGTCCGCCTCCGCGACCCGCCCGGCCGCTCCTGGAGTGCAGGAGTTCCTGGCCGTCCTGCACCACCTGAGCGGGGACGAGGAAGCCGCACGCAGCCGCTTGGACCTGATACGTACGGCTGCCAGCCAGGACCTCGGTGAGCCGGCACCCATCGGTGCGGGACTACTCGCCGGTTTGCTCGTCGACGACGGTGAACCCGCCACGGCCCTGGTCGTCTGCCACCAGGAACTGCTCCTCGCCGATCAACCGCCCGACCGGGTCGACCTGCTGCTCCTCGCCGAGACGTGGCGCTGGTCGGTCGAGGTGATGCGACGCGACACCGACGAACAGGCCGAACTGCGTCGCCGTATCCGAGCGGTGCTGGCTGGGCGGCGCGAGCACCCACGGCGGATCGAGCTGGGCCGACGCGAGCTGGCCGAACTGGGCCTCCAGCTGTGCCACGCCGTGATCGAGCACCAGACGTTGGGTCCGCTCGCGGTCGCGGCGTCCCGACGGCTGGTCGCCGTCCTCACCGAGCCGGCCATCGTGGTGCAGACCGTCAACCGCAGCGCCCCGATGTGGCACGGCGGCTGACGCGTGTTCAGGGGAGATGCCCATTCGATGGAGATCGCTGGCGGATCGTCGCGGTAGCGCCGCCCGTTGTCGGGAGCCGAACCGCACGTCCCCATGCAAGCCTTTAGTTTCACGAACTTCGATGTCCCGGTCTCGGTTCAACGCGGAGCCGCCATGCGCCGTGGACGGTGATGAGGAGGCTTCATGCGCGGACGCAGATGGGCGACCCTGGTGACGGCGGCGGCGCTGGCACTGGGCGGGTTGGTCGGGTTCAGCGCCACTCCGGCTGCGGCGGATCCGCCGGGCGGCACGCTGCGCAACGTCTACTCCGACGGCCAGTTCTGCAACAGCTACGGCAGTGAGGGTGTTCAGACCGGTCTCTGGAGCTGGTACTACTGCGAGTACCGCCAGTACGGCCCCAACGCCCCCGGCTTCTACTTCCTCTGGACCTTCACCTACTAGCGCGCACCTGCTCGGACGGGCGCTCCCGAACCCGATTGGCCGCCGCCGGGTCGACCGGACCGGCGGCGGTCATCCGCCATGGGACAGGTGGCTACGCAGCTGATCCGTCGGTGCGGGCGCGCACGGCCGATTTCCTGACAGCGTCCGCAGTGCCAACGGCGTACCGTCCGGGTCGAGCATGGGGAGGAGTCGGATGAGTTTCCTGCAGCAGGCAGCGCAGTCGCTGGACACCGAGCGGATGTTCGATGCCGACACGAAGGCGATGGGCTACCTGCCCAACTACACCAGATTGTTCGCCCAGAGCCCGGCGGTGTACCTGGCATGGCAGCAGCTCAACGGTGCGGTGAAGGCCGGGATGGAGCTGCGCCGCTATGAGTTGGCGACCCTCGCCGCGGCCCGGGCACTGAAATCCTCCTACTGCGGCCTGGCGCATGGAAAGGTCCTACGCGACAAGTTCTTCGACGCGCCAACCGTCGCCGCCATCGCGTCAGACCATGGCGGCGCCGGTCTCTCCGAGCAGGAGGTCGCAGTCGTCGACTTCGCCGGAAAGGTCGCGGCCGATGCGAACTCCGTCACCGAGGCCGACGTCGCCGGCCTGCGTGACCACGGTCTCGATGACACGGATATCTTCCACGTGATCCTCGCCGTTGGCGCCAGATGCTTTTTCAGCACCGTCCTCAGCGCTGCCGGGGCCGAGCCCGATCCGCAGTACAACGAGAGCCTCGACGTGGATCTGCGGCAGGCGCTGAGCTTCGGCGGTTAGACGTTCGGGGGAACTCGGGGCGAGGGTGCCGACTCTGGTGAGGGGTTGGCGTGGCGGTGGAGGAGTTCGGCTATCCATCGTGCGGCTTCTCTTTGCGCGCTGAGCATGTGGTCGCGGGCGTCGGCCAGGTCGTGGTCGTCCGCGTGATCATCCAGGATCGTCGCCCACTGGCGGCTGAGCTCCTCGGCGTACCGGGCCTTTCGGATCTGCTCGTCGAACTGGTATTCCAGCTTGACCAGGCGGTCGACGTGCGGCTGGAGCGCGGGCAGGATCCGCTCGTCGAGTCGTACGGCGGCGTCGGGGCGGCAGGTGAGGGTGATGTCGCCCCGTTGGTAGTGCCACAGGGGATCCTCGGCGAGCGCCCGCTGCAACGCCACCTCCAGGTCTCCGGCCCGGTGTGGGGGCAGGTCCCGGGCGGCGTCGGCGGCCAGCCGGGTCAGCCGCTGGATCGCGTTCGGTTGGAAGTACTGGACGTACCAGCTCAGCACCTCGGACCGCAGGCTCGCGGCTGACGACCAGGCGAACGTGGCGCGGATGTGGAACGAGTACACGTATCCGCGTGCCGGGACCGCGATCAGCCGGGGTGCGTCGCGTTGTTCGACGAGTGGACCGGACGGCGACGGCGCGGCAGCGGAGCCGACGGGCGCCTCGTCCTGGAGCGCGGCGACCAGCCGATCCCAGCTACGTGCCCACCACCGCCAGCCGCGCACACCGGCGTCGCGGGCGACGGTCAACCCTCGTACGCCCCGGTGCCGCCACTGGTCCGCGGGCCTCGGCCTCCCGTCGGGGGCGTCCGTCATTGCACCCCTCCACGGTCACGGATCCGCGTTTCACGCTAACAACCGGTGACCGATTTGCCCGCCGCCACGCCGTCACCGAGCAGACGGCATATCGACACCAACCAGACCGATGATCAGTCGGCGTTAACCGAGCATTGTGGAGCAGTTGGGGTGCGGAGGGGTGTTGCCGTCGACCGGCAGCGGTGAGACTGGGTTCGGTCCGACAACCATGCGGATCGATGGATTGGATGGTCTGGAGGCAGCCTGTGTCCACCCTCGTGTCCCCGCTGGCCACGCTCGGCGCGATCCGCCGGCGTACCACCACCCTCGCCCTGCTCCTCGCCATGGTCGCCGCCGCGCTGGTCGGCCCGTCCGTGGTCTCCCCTCGGTTGACCGACCCGGCCTCGGCGGCGGTCTACAGCTCCTGCACCATGAGCCGCTGCGCGGACGCCCGCACCGCCCGTTCGGGCTGGTCCGCGAAGGGGTTCCCGACCAGTCGAGGCTGGTACTCCTGGAGCGGCGGGAAGTCCAACTTCGCCGGCGGCCAGTTCTACAACTACGAGGGTCAACTGCCCACCAACGCCACCTACTACGAGTACGACGTCTACCCGCGCACCCAGGGCGCCGCCCGGGACGCGTACCGGATCGTGGTGAACCGCAGCACCGGGGTCACCTGGTTCTCGCCCAACCACTACACCGACTTCTACCGACTCTGACCGACCTGGGGGCCGGCCTGCCTCGGTCGGCCGGCCCCCGCTGCGGCGTCGTCCCGGTCGGATGTCGCCCGGTCAGATGTCGTACCGGTCAGATCAGGAGGAACGTGATGGTCGACGAGCACGCGGGTCGGGTGCCCGACTGGCTGATCGTCTGCCGCGACGGCGGCCTCGACGTGCCCGGCGCGGTGGTGCTGGCCGGAGCGACGACGCGAACAAGGGCCGGGCTCTTCGCTACGCTCGCCGCCGTGCTGGCCCTGCCGGAGTACCTGGGGGAGACCTGGGACGCCCTCTCCGACGTGCTCCGGGACCGGCTCGACGCCGGTCCGCTCACCCTGCTGATCACCGACGCCGGCCAACTGCTCGCCGACGAGCCGTCCGATCAGCGCGGTCTGCTGCTCGCCGTGCTCGGCGACCTCGCCACCAGCGCCCCGCACCTGCTGCGCGTCGTCCTCAACGAGACCGCGCCGTCCTGACCGGTGGGTCGAGCCCCGCAGTCGGCGGCGGTGGGGACCGCATCTCACAGTGGGTGACGGCAGCCGAGGGCAGTTTCTTCGACGAGCGGTATACCTCAGAGGTATGAATATGACTCTGAGGTATACCGCACTCACGAGTGACACGCCTCCCGCGCCGAGTTGCGCCTCCCTCCCGGACGCGAGGTTGGTTGGTCCGGCGGTGCGGGTCGGTGTCACCCGCACCGCCGGTCATCCGGGTCAGTGCGTCGCGGGCGGGATGCTCTGCTCGTACTGGAAGACGTTGTGCGGGTCGTACTTCGCCTTGATCTTGCGCAGCCGAGGGAAGTTGTGCCCCCAGTAGGCCTTCTCCCACTCGGCCATGCCGATGTTCGGCACGTTGACGTAGGCGCCGTCCACGTAGGGCCGCAGCGCCTGGCTGAACTCGGCGATCCAGGTCTGGGCGATCGGGGTCACGGCGTCGTCGCTGTCGGGTTCGCCGCGAGTGCCCCAGCCGACGCCGGGCTCCGAGTAGAAGAGCGCGTCGCGGTGCGGGAAGGCCGCGCCACCGAAGGGCTCCTGCCGTTGCGCCCCGCGGCCGAAGGCCTGGGTGAAGAAGTTGCTGTCGGGCGAGGGCGACTTCTCCATGAACTCACGGACGATGCTGACCGCCTTCTCCGGGAACGGCTCGCGGGTGAACTGGGAGAAGAACTTCCATTTCGCCGGCTCGTCCTCGTTCGGGATCTGGAAGCCGGCGTAGACGTCGCCCCAGCCACCGATCTGCACGGTGACCGTGGGGTTGCCGATCGACAGGATCGGCGCCAGCAGCTTCCTGGCCTCTGCCTCGGACCCCTCGGCGAGCACCGCGAACAGCAGGATCTCATCCGGGTGGACCTCGACCTGGCTGCCGAGGCGGGGGTCGGTGAAGGGCGCGACGCGCTGCCAGGCGTCGAAGACCTCGTGCAGGTCGCCGAGGCCGGGCCAGGTCACCTGAAGGTAGGCGACGCTCGTGAGCGGAGCGACCTTGTAGGTCAGGGAGGTGACGATCCCGAAGTTGCCGTTGCCCGCTCCGCGCAGTGCCCAGAGCAGGTCCGAGTAGTTCCACGGGTCCACCTCGAGCACCTTCGCCCCGTCGGCGCCCGCCGCCACGACGATCTCCGCGCCGATCAGGTTGTCGCAGGCCATCCCGAGGTAGCGGGTGAGGAAGCCGAAGCCACCGCCGAGGGTGGCCCCGGAGAGGCCCACGGTCCCCTCCGTGCCCGTCGTCGCCGCGAGGTCGTGCTCGCCGAGGGCGGTCACGGCCTCCGACTGGGTGAGCCCCGCGCCGACCTTCGCAATGCGGGCGGCGGTGTCGATGTGGACGTCCTTCAGCTCGCTGACGTCGATCACGATGCCGTTGTCGACGTTCGACCAGCCTTCCAGGTTGTGCCGGCCACTGCGTACCCGCAGCGCGACGTCGTGCTGCCGCGCCCAGGTGAGCGCGTTGACCACGTCCTGGGTCTCCTGAGCGAAGACGATGACCAGCGGATAGTGCACGAACAGCTCGTCCCAGCCGAGGCTGGCCTCCGCGTAGTTGGGGCTCTGCGGGCGGACGATCCGTCCGGTCAGCTGTGCCGGGGGGAACTTCGTGTCGGAGGGCCACCCGGGACCGTCGGCCGCGACGGCCGAGCTGCCGGCGATCACGCTCGGGATAGCGACCGCTCCGGCGCCGACGGCCGTCGCCCTGAGCAGATCACGACGGGAAAGGTCACGCATGGTCCGAATCCTCTCGATTGGTGACACGCCCGAAAAGCGAACCGAGAGGGGCATTTCCTCTCATCTGGCGCAAACCAACCGTAATGCCCGAGGCTTCCCGGCAGATCTGAGAACTTGTCACGGAACCCGGTCGGGTGATCCGGGGACAGGTCAGTTCGGGGCGGGCTGGTCCAGGATGGCGCTGAACCGCTCCTCGGCGAGGTCAAGCTGGCCGAAGATGTGCCGCTTCACAGCGGGCGACAACGGGGTGTCCGGCCGGCCGATCAGGTCCCGGAACAGCGGCACCAGCGGCCGGTACTTCCGGGCCGACGAGATCACCTTCGGCCCGACCGTGTGGATCACGCCCACCCCGTTGTCGGTGAAGTCCGACACCTTGATCACCCGGGCCCAGGGCTCCCGGTCCAGACTGACCGCCAGATGCTCCCGGTACTGCGCGTTGCGGTCCCGCTCGGGGTCGTACACCGGATTGGTGACCGCGGCGACCAGGGTGGCCACCCGTGGCCCGAACCGCGCGGCGAGCGCGGCCAGCGCCGCCCCGGTCGGGTCGGTGCCCGGGTCGCCGTCGGCCAGCTCGACCGGATGGTCCTCCACCGCGTCGTGCAGCAGACCGGCGACGATCACGTCCACGTCCCGCACCTGGTAGTGGTGCATCAGCCTGATCGCCACCCGCAGCAGGTGGTTCAGGTACGGCTCGCGGACGCGTCGATCGTCGCGGTGCAGTTCGGCGGCGAGGTCGAGCGCGGCGGTCAACCGCGCCCGGGCGGCGTCGTCGAACTGCTGGACCTCCAACCGGAAACGTTCCAGCAGGCCCGGTTCGCCGTGGATCTCGGTGATCGCGTGCATCGGCATGCTGCCCAGGTGCGGCGGGAAGTCCATGCGTCACTTATAGCCGATCTTCACCACATCGATGAGCCCGTACGTCGCCGACCCGACCGCGAGTCGCGGGCGCGGCGAGCCGTCAGATCGGCAGCCGATCGGCGCCGGCGAGCGGGCCCACCAGGAGGGGGACCAGCGGCGCCGGCAGCACGGGGTCGCGGCGCAGGGTGGGCGTCCAGCCCGCGTCCGAGGCCAGGTCGGGGTCATGGGTCGCGTTGTACGCCGCCAGCAGGTCGACCGGTCGGGCCGCGCCGCCGCCCTGGCGGACCCAGGAGCCTCGCTCGGTCAACGCGGTGCCGCCCCAGTCGTAGAGCAGGTCCGCCGGGTCGACGGCCGCGTCCAGTGTGAAGAAGTTGTTCTGCGCGTAGATCGCCGACTGGACACCGACGCCGAGCGCGTACTGGAAGTCGTCCCCACCGAGTCGGTAGTGGTTGTTGTAGACGTCGACCTGACCGAAACGCACCCGGGGCAGCCGTTGCAGGACGCCGTCGAAGAGGTTGTGGTGCACTGTGACCCTCAGCCGGCCCACGTCCGGGCCGACGGTGTTGGACGAGCCGATCAACATCAGCTTGTCCCGACCGGTGAAGCGGTTCCAGGAGGCGGTGACCAGGCTGGCGGTGTGTGTGACGTCCAGCGACCCGTCGTGCACCTGGTACGGCCGACCGAAGTACACCGGCTGGGCGCTGTCCGGGTTGTCGCCGTCGGTGAAGGTGTTGTGGTCGACCCAGACGTTCTCGCTGCGGCGTACCGAGATCTGGTCGTACTGGCTGTTCCAGTTGCCTGCCTCGCCGTCGGTCGGCGACCAGGCGGGGAAGCAGTCCCGGGCGTCGACGAGGGTCAGATTGCGGACGATGACGTTCGACGCCCGGTCGATCATGAGCGTGAGGCCGGTCAGTCGAGCGCCGCGCAGCCCGACGATCGTGGTGTTCGGCCCGACGTTGATCTGGGTCTGCCGGGTCTGGTTGGTCACCGAGCGCACCCGAGCATCCTCCAGCGGCCCGCTCGGTGGCACCCGTCCCCACACCGCCGGGTCGTACGCGGCCAGGTAGGCGTCCAACCGGTAGGCCGGGTCGGCCAGGTCGGCGCAGCTCAGCGGCGTGCCGCCGGGTCCTTCGAAGCCATCGATGGCACCGTCGACGTAGATGAGCTTCGGGGTGGCGTCGGCGGCGTTGCCGGCGTTGTCGCCGCCCAGCGCGGCGACCAGCTCCGCCCGGTCGTGGACCACCCGGGTCCGCTCCGGGGTGGCCGCCGAGCCGCCGGTGGTGCCGGGGCCGTCGGCCGCCCAACCGTCCCGCTCGGGCAGCGTCTGCCGGCCGAGGTGGTCGGCCAACCAGGAGAGCCGGTCGGCGGACGGGACGTCCGGACGGGCAGCGGCGGCGGCCGGGGCGGCGCCGAGAAGAAGGGCGACCACTGTGGCGCCGCCGAGGATTCTGCGCATCGACTCACTCCATTCGTTGGTGGTGGAGGTCCGTCCCAGGTAGGTGTCTGCCGCTATCCGGCCAGCTCGGCGCGGTACGCGCCGGACGCCCACGGCACCCCCAGTTCGCTCGGCAGCGCCCCCCGCTCGGCCGACCGGCGCAACACGTCGACGACGCCCCGCAGGTGGCGGACCCGCTCCCCGCCCTCGCCCAGGGTGGTCACCAGCTCGCCGTCGAGCAGCCGGGGCTCCGGCGCGGGCCGCAACGCGTCCAGCAGCGCGGTGAACGGTGCGGTACGGGCCAGCGGTGCGATCAGTGGCACGCCCACCGGGTCGACCCGGTGGGCGAGCAGGTTCTCCAGCAGCCCCAGCCGCCCCGGCACCCGGCGGGTCACCACGTCCCCGGGCAGGCGCAACCGGTCGGTCGGGTACTCCAGCACCGCCTGCCCCGTCGTACCGGTCACCACCACCTCGCCCGCCACGAACTCCTCGGCGGCCAGGGTCACCGCCACCAGCACCGGCGGCCCGGCGCGGAACCGGACCCGCAGCACGGCGGTGTCCTCCACCTCGATCGGCCGGACCCGGTAGCGTTCCACCTCGATCGCGACCGGCCACGGCGTCGCCCCGGCGAGCGCCTCGGCGATCGCCAGGCACTGCATCACCGCGTGCGCGAGCGGGTTGGCGAGCGCGCCGTCCAGCACCGGTCGGCCGTCCACACTCCGTCGACCGGCCCAGGGGGAGCGGGCGTAGTAGGCGTCCGGCCGTTGCCAGGCGGCGATGGTGGAGATGCCGGTGACAGTGCCCAGCCGGCCGGCGGCCAGCGCGTCGGTCAGCGCGGTGAGGGCCGCCGAGCCGAGCGCCTGGAAGCCGACCTGGGCCACCCGGCCGGCGGCGGTGAGGGCCCAGGTCAACTCCTCGTGCTCGGCCAACGACAGCACCGGCGGCTTCTCCAGCAGCAGGTCCGCGCCGGTGGCCAGGGCGTCGCGGGCGATCGCCAGGTGGGTGTGCGGCGGCGTGCAGATCACCACCACCTCCGGGCGGGTGGCGGCGAGCATCGCCCGATGGTCGGTGAACACCGCCACCCCGGGCGGCACCGGGGCGGCCGGGTCGTCCTCCACCGGCCGGACGTCGACCAGGGCGACCAACCGCAGCCGACCGGCGGCGTGCAGGGGCGCGATCACCCGCCGGTGCCAGCGGCCGTGCCCGTTCGCCCCGATCACCGCCACCCGGGGCGGCGGGGTTGTCCCGTTCACCGCCGACCGGTCCGGGTCGACCCGGTCACCGGGCACCGGCCAGGGTGGCCTCGACGCCGTGCCGTTCCAACGCGGTGAGCCAGGCGATCACGTCGGCGCGGACCTCGTCGTCCTCGGCCACCTCCACCGGGATGACGTCGCGCAGCGCGAAGACCGCGTCGACAGCGCCCGCCGGGCTCTGCACTCCGGCGTCCAGCGCGGCCCGGATCGGCCCGGCCAGTGGGTCCTGGAGCGGCAACGGCCGGCCGTCGTCGGCGTACCCCAGCGCGAAGCGCAACCAGGACGCCACGACCAGAGCGCCCCAGCGCGCGGACCGCCCGGTCGCGCGCAGGTCGGCGATGGTGTGCAGGACGCGCTGCGGCAGCTTCTGGGAGCCGTCGATCGCCACCTGGAGGGTGCGGTGGTGGATCGCCGGGTTACCGAAACGGGCGAGGGCCTGCTCGCCGTAGTCGACCACCCGCACCCCGTCCGGTGGGGTGAAGCTGGCCGCCACGTCCTCGGCGATCAGCCGGCGCAGCACCTCACGCAGGTGCGGGATCTCCAGCGCGTCGGCGATCGTCTCCCGACCGGCCAGGGCTCCGAGGTACGCGATGGCGGAGTGCACCCCGTTGAGGGCGCGCAGCTTCAACCGCTCCCACGGGCCGGCGTCGTCGGTGAGCACCGCCCCGGCGAACTCCCAGCCGGGCCGACCGCCGGGGAAATCGTCCTCGATCACCCACTGCGCGTAGGGCTCGGCGGCCACCGCGGCCAGGTCGGTCACGCCGAGCGCCCGCCGGGCCGCCTCGATCGTCTCCGGGGTGCTGGCCGGCACGATCCGGTCCACCATGGTGCCCGGGCAGGTGACGTTGCCGGCCACCCACTCGACCAGCCCGGTGGGCACCGCGTCGGCCCGGCTGACCGCCTGGTCGAGCATGCCGCGCAGTCGTCGACCGTTGGCCGGCAGGTTGTCGCAGCTCACCAGAGCCACCGGCCCGGCGTCCGCGGCGGCCCGGGCGGCCAGCCCGCGCAGCAGCAGCCCCGGCACCGTGGTCGGCGGTCCGCCGCCGGCCAGGTCCGCGGCGAGCGCCGAGTCCGGGGACAGCCGGCCGGTCACCGGGTCGAGTTGGTACGCCTTCTCGGTGACGGTCAGGGTCACCACGCGGACCGCCGGGTCGGCGAGCAGCGCCACCACGGCGTCCGGGTCGCTGGGCGCGTGCCGGACACCGCTCAGGGCGCCCACCACCCGGGTGGAGCTGCCGGCTGCGGAGAGGGCGCTGACGCTGAACAGGTTGTCCTGCGCGGCGATCGCCTCCACCACTGCGGTGCTGCGTGGGGCAACGGCCACGATGCCCCAGTCACCGCCGGCGGCGCCGACCGCCGCCTCGGTGAAGACGGCCTGGTGGGCCCGGTGGAACGCGCCCAACCCCAGGTGTACGACGCCGGTCGGCACGGTGCCCGGCCGGATCAGCGGGCGGGCCTCGGCGGGCAGCCGGCGCAGCATGCCCAGGCCGAGCCGGGAGCCGACGGTCACCGCCATGCCGGACCGCCCGGGAAGCGGAACTCGGCGATCGACGCGGGCTTCATGGTGGCGCTGTAACCGGGCCGTTCGGGCAGTAGATAGCGGCCACCTCGGGTCCGCACCGGATCGACGAAGTGTTCGTGCAGATGGTCGACGTACTCGATCATCCGACCGTCCAGACCGGTGCCCACCCGCAGGTAGTCGAAGATCGCCAGGTGCTGGACGTACTCGCAGAGGCCCACGCCGCCAGCGTGCGGGCAGACCGGCACGCCGAACTTCGCCGCCAGCAGCAGCTCGGCCAGGACCTCGTTGACGCCGCCGACCCGGCAGGCGTCGACCTGCATCACCCCGATCGCCTCGGCCTGGAGCAGCTGTTTGAAGACCACTCGGTTGGCGGCCACCTCCCCGGTGGCCACCCGGCAGCGGCCGGCGGTCAACTCGGTCACCGCGCGGGCGATCCGAGCGTGCCCGAGGATGTCGTCGGCGTGGGTGGGCTCCTCGATCCAGTACGGGTCCACCTCGGCCAGCGCCGTCATCGCGGTGATCGCCTCGTCGACGTCCCAGACCTGGTTGGCGTCCATCATCAGCAGCGCGTCCGGGCCGATCTCCTCCCGGATGATCCGGGCCCGCCGAAGATCGTCGGCGAGCGGGCCGCCGACCTTCATCTTCATCGCCCGCCAGCCGTCGGCGTACGCCTGCCGGGTCAGCGCCCGCACCTTGTCGTCGGGGTAGCCGAGCCACCCGACCGAGGTGGTGTACGACGGGAAACCGTCACGTTCGAGGGTGGCCAACCGGTCGGCCAGCCCGTCGCGCCCCTTGTCGAGGATGGCGGCCGCCTCGTCGGGGGTGAGCGCGTCGGTGATGTGCTTGAAGTCGACGCTGGCCACGAGATCGTCGGTCGGCAGGTCGGCGAGGAAGCGCCACATCGGCTTGCCGGCCACTGTGGCCCGCAGGTCCCACACCGCGTTGACCAGCGCGCCGGTCGCCATGTGGATGACGCCCTTCTCCGGGCCCAACCAGCGCAGCTGCACGTCGGCGCTGAGCGAGCGCCAGAACGCCACCGGCTCGGCCGTGATCTCCTCGATGGTGCGCCCCTGGACGTGGTGGGCCAGGGCGCGCACCGCCGCGCAGGTGATCTCGTTGCCCCGGCCGTTGGTGAAGGTGAACCCGGCGCCGGTCGGGCCGGCGTCGGTGCCCAGCTCCACGTACGTCGCCGAGTAGTCACCCCGGTTGATCGCGTCGGAGCCGTCGCCCCGGGCGGCGGTGGGGAACCGCACGTCGTGCACCTCGACGGAGGTGATGGTGACGGTCATTGAGCCTGTCCTCCGAAGTTGAAGACCCGCTTGGGCAGCCGGTACGCCAGGTCGACGATGGTCTCGGCGGCCTCGTCCATCGGCAGCCGGTGCTCGGCGACGAGCCGGGCCAGGAAGCCGGCGTCCACCCGGCGGGCCACGTCGTGGCGTACCGGGATGGAGCAGAACGCCCGGGTGTCGTCGACGAACCCGGTGGTGTTGTAGAAGCCGGCGCTCTCGGTCACCGTCTCCCGGAACCGGCGCAGCACCTCCGGGGAGTCCAGGAACCACCAGGGCGCGCCGAGCAGCAGCGCGGCGTACCCGCCCGCGAGGGGTGCCAACTCGCGGGTGAAGGTGTCCTCGTCGAGGGTGTAGAGCACCAGTCGCAGCCGGGGGTCGTTGCCGTAGCGCTCCAGCAGCGGGGCGAGCGCGTGCACGTACTCGGTGGCCTGCGGGATGTCGCCGCCGACGTCGCGGCCGTGCCGGGCGTGCAGCCACCGGTTGTGGTTGCGCACCGCGCCGGGGTGCAGCTGCATGACCAGGCCGTCGTCGAGCGACATCCGGGCGAACTCCATGAGCATGTGCGCCCGGAACGCCTCCGCGTCGGCGGCGTCGGCCTCGCCGCGCCGGCCCCGGTCGTAGAGCCGCTCGGCCTCGGCCGGGGTCAGGTCCAGGGTGCGCGCGGTGGGGTGGCCGTGGTCGGAGGAGGTGGCGCCGGCGGCGATGAACGCGGCGCGTCGGGCCCGCAGCGCGGCCAGGTAGCCGGCGTACGTGCCGGTGTCCTCACCGGCCCGGTCGCCGAGACGGTCCACGTTGGTCGACCAGCCCTCGAACTCCATGTCCACCACGTCGTCCGGGCGGAACGTGGTGACCACCCGGCCGCCCGGCCCGCCCCACCCGTCGGCGGCGAGCTTGGCGTGTTGCGCGAGGTCGTCCAGCGGCGACTCGGTGGTGGCGAGGACCTCGATGTTGAACCGCTCGAACAGCGCCCGCGGCCGGAAGTCCGGCTCGGCGAGCCGGGCCGCGATCTCGTCGTAGACGGTGTCGGCGGTGCTCGGGTGAAGCGGCGTGTGCACCCCGAACACGGTGCGGAAGGTCTGCTCCAGCCAGAGTCGCGACGGGGTGCCCCGGAACAGGTGCCAGTGCGCGGCGAAGCGTTGCCAGATCACCCGGCCGTCGGTCTCCACCGGGCTGCCGTCGCGGGTGGGCACCCCCAGATCCGCTGGGGGTACGCCCTGACTGAGCAGCATCCGGGTCAGGTAGTGGTCGGGCACGATGAGCAGCTGCGCCGGGTCCGGGAAGGGTCGGTCCTCGGCGAGCAGGGCCGGGTCGACGTGCCCGTGCGGCGAGATGATGGGTTGCTCCGCCGCCAGGGCGTACAGCTCCCGGGCCAGGGCGCGCTGGCCCGGCTCGGGCGGCAGGAGCAGGTCGGTGTGGTCGAACGTGGGCACGGAGTGGGGCTCCTCGTCTCCTGTGTCAGCGGGGGGTGAGCAGGTCGGCGACGCGAACGGGTTGGCCGGTCTCGAAGGACCGGTTGGCGGCCAGACCGGTGAGCAGTGCCAACGCGCCGTCGTCCGCGGTCGCGGCGCGGCCCAACGGGTCGGGTTGACCGCCGAGGAGCACCCCGGTCATCCGGGCGTCCGCGCCGCCGTGCCCGTGCCGACTGCGACCCTCCACCGGGATCTGCCGGGGCGGGGCCCAGAACGGGCGCAGGGTAAGCGTCGCACCACCGCCCTCGGCCGGCGCCTCGGCACCGTGCAGGGCGGCGCCCTTGACCGCGCCGGCGGTGCCCCGGTCGACGAAGTCGTTCTCGGCCACGTCCAGCTCCAGTCGGCCCCGGCTGCCGTTGACCATCACCCGGTAGCCCTCCCAGGGCGCGTACGCGGTGAGGTGGTAGGTCATGGTGGCGCCGGTGGAGTAGCGGGCCAGCACCGCCATGTCGTCCTCGATGCTCACCCCGGGCGCGAAGACGTTGCGGTCGCGCTGGTAGCCGTCCTCGGCCTCGGCGTCGAGGTACAGCTCGCGCAGCCGGGGGTGCGCGTCCAGCCGCAGCGCGAACGGGTCGTCGGCGGCGGCGGGGGAGCCGTACGCCCGGTCGTAGTCGCGGGCGTAGCCGTGCCGGCGACCGTCCTCTCCGTAGAAGAAGAGTCGGCCGGCCGCGTACACCTCGACGGGCGTGGCCGCCAGCCACCAGTTGACCAGGTCGAAGTGGTGGCTGGCCTTGTGCACCATCAGCCCGCCGGAGGTGGCCTTGTCGCGGTGCCAGCGGCGAAAGTAGTCGGCGCCGTGGCGGACGTCGAGCAACCACTCGAAGTGCACCGAGCCGATCTCGCCGACCGCGCCCTCGGCGAGCAGCCGGCGAACCTGTTCGTGCAGCGGGTTGTAGCGGTAGTTGAAGGCGACCGTCACCCGCCCACCGGTCTCGGTGACCGTGTCCAGGATCCGCCGGCAGCGGGTCACGTCCACTGTCATCGGTTTCTCGGTGACGACCTCCCGGCCGGCGCGCAGCGCGGCCACCACGTACTCGTCGTGGGTGACGTCCACGCTGGTGACAAGGACGACGTCGACGCGCTCCTTGTCCAGCATTGCCGCGAAGTCACCGGCCGGGTACGTGGGCACCGGGCGGTGACCCAGCTCGCCCAGCCAGCGGTTGTGCGCGTCCATCCGGGCCTGGTTGACGTCGGCGAAGGCGACCAGTTCGGTGGTGTCGGCGTGGTCGAGCACCAGCGCCCGGACGAACATCTCGGCCCGCGCGCCGGTGCCCACGACGGCGTACCGGACTCGCCCGGCGGCTCTCGGTGACATGCGGTCGCCTCCCGTGGTGCTGCAAAGGTTTGCAATGAAGTAATCACGATCGATCCGTTCGCGTCAACGACGACAGCGGGATCGGCGTCATTTGTCAGCGTTTGGGGGGTGGCTGGTGACCAAGGGGAGCGTGGGTGCAACAAAGCCGTAATCATTGACCGTTGACACTGGCGCAACCGTTTGCATTAATGGGCCACACCTGCGTGACCGCCACCACATCGGACGAAGGGGCCGCCGTGCCAGTCACCATCCGGGACGTCGCCCGGGCGTCCGGTGTGCACATCTCCACCGTGTCCCGCACCTTCTCCGCTCCACACCTGGTCAACCCGGAGACCCGGGTCCGGGTGCTGGCCTGCGCGGAGGATCTGGGCTATCGGCCGAACCGCGCCGCCCGGGCCCTGATCACCGGGCGGACGCACAACATCGGGCTGATCATCGCGGACATCGCTAACCCGTTCTTCCCGCCGCTGATCAAGGCGGCGGAGAGTCAGGCCCGGCACCGCGACTACCACGTCTTCGTGGCCGACACCAACGAGGACCCGACCGCCGAGGAAGAACTGGTCCACGCGCTGGCCAAGCAGGTGGACGGGGTGCTGCTGTGCAGCCCTCGGATGAGCAACAGCCTGATCGAGCAGCTCAGCCGCGAGGTGCCACTGGTCGTGGTGAACCGCCAGGTGACCGGCCTGCCCTGCGTGCTGATGGACGTCGGGCAGGGCGCCCGCTCGGCGATCGAGCACCTGGTCGGCCTGGGGCACCGCAGCATCGCGCTGCTCGGCGGCCCGCGCAGCTCGTGGACCAACCGGGAGATGCGCCGTGCCGCCGGCGCCGCCGCCCGAGCCGGTGGCGCGGAGCTGACCATGCTCGGTCCCAACGCGCCCACCGAGGTCGGCGGCTCCGCAGTCGCCGAGCAGGTGCGACGCAGTGGTGTGTCGGCAGTGCTCGCCTACAACGACCTGATGGCGATCGGCCTGATCGAGGGGCTGGACGCGCTCGGGGTCCGGGTGCCGCAGGAGGTGAGCGTCGTCGGGGTCGACGACATCACCCTGAGCCGGCTGACCCGCCCCAAACTGACGACGGTGGCCACACCCACCGGGGCCGCCGGCCGGACGGCCGTCGACATGCTGCTGCAACAGGACATCGAGTCACCGCGCGGTGCGCGGGGGTCCGGTTCCGGCACGGCGCTCGGCGTCCGTCGTACCACCGCACAGGTAATGCTCCAGACCGACCTGGTCATCCGCGACTCGACCGGCCCGGGCCCGTACGCCCGACCGGCACGTCCCCTGGCCGCACCACGTGGCCCGGGCCCGCATTGCCCTGCGGGCCCGGGCATCCCGACTGCGGCCACCGGTGACGCCGTCGCCTCCTAATGCCGAGGAGTGAGCGCACATGCACCCCGCAACGCCCCCCACCACTGACGCGCCCGTCGGGCGCGCCCACCGTACCCCGCTGCCTCGGCGGCGCCTGCTGCGTGGCCTGCTCGCCGTGACGGTCGCCGCACCGCTGATGTTCGGCGCCGCCGCCTGCGGAGACGACGACGGCGGCGCGGCCGACCCGAACGCCCCGGTCAAGCTCTCCATCTTCTGGTGGGGCGGCGACGCCCGGGCCAAGCTGACCGAGGACGCCCTGGCCCTCTACACCAAGAAGCACCCGAACGTGACGTTCGAGAAGACCTGGCAGGCCAACCAGGGCTACTTCGACAAGCTGGCCACGCTCACCGCCGGCGGCAACCCGCCGGACCTGTTCCAGATCGACGACAACTACCTGGCCGAGTACGCGGCCCGCAACACCACGCTGGACCTGACCTCGTACCAGAAGTCCGGAAAGCTGGACACCTCCAAGTTCCCCGAGAGCCTCTGGCAGTACGGCGTGGTCGACGGCAAGCTCGCCGGTCTGGCCGCCGGGGAGAACACCCAGGGCCTGGTCTACAACAAGACGCTGTTGACCAAGAACAACCTGCCCGAGCCGACCACCGGAATGTCGTGGGAGGAGCACATCGCCTGGGCCGAGCAGGTCACCGCCAAGACCAAGGTGCCCGGCACCCAGGACCCGAGCGCCGACTACAAGGCGTTCTGGGTCTGGCTCCGGCAGCAGGGCAAGGACCTCTACAAGGGCTCCGAGCTGGGCTTCACCGCCGAGGACGTGACCAAGTGGTTCGACCTGTGGAAGGGCGCCCGGGACCGCAAGGCCACCCCGACCGCCGACGTCATCCACGAGGGCAACTCCAGCGACATCACCAAGCAGCTGGTGGTCACCGGCAAGTCGGCCACCTCCTGGGTCTGGGCCAACCAGATGCCGGACCTGAAGAAGAACACCAAGGACGAGCTGGGCGTGATCGCCTACCCCGGTGACCCGAGCGCGCAGTGGGCCCGGGCCTCGATGTACTGGTCGGTGTTCAAGGGCAGCAAGAACAAGGACGTCGCGGTCGACGTGATCAACTTTTTGAACAACGACCAGGAGGCGGTCAAGCTGCTCGGCACCGACCGCGGTCTGCCGTCCAACCAGGATCTGCGCCGCGTGGTCAGCGACGACACCACCGACCCGGCCATGAAGCAGTCCATCGCCGTCGAGGCGGAGCTGACCCAGAAGTTCGGCAAGTCACCGCAGGTGCCGATCAAGGGACACAGCAAGGTGCGTTCCGAGCTGATCAAGGCTGCCGAGAACGCGCAGTACGGCCGGGCCACCACCGCCGAGGCCGCCGCCCAGTTCATCGAGGCGTGCAAGTCCGCCATCGCCTGACGCCGTCCAGGGTCTGTGTCGAAGTCCCTGGCCGGCCTGCGGCGGGCCCAGGCAACGACCGGCCGCGTTGGAGATTGGTCCGGATACAACACCGGTATCCGGACCAATCTCCGCCTTGCCGGACCGCCGCCTGGACTCCGCCTCGGCTCGACCGGGGACTTCGACACAGACCCATCGCGAGGAGAGGAGCTGTTCGTGGCGTTGACCACGGCACCCGACCCGACCCGACGCGGCCCGGGATCCGACCGGGCCCACGCTGAGAGGCGTGGGCCCGGGCGCTTCCGGCACAGCGAAGGTCTGGCGGGGTACGTCTTCCTGTCGCCGTGGCTCATCGGCCTGATGGGTGTCACGGCAATCCCCATGCTGCTGTCGCTCTACCTGAGCTTCACCAACTACGACATCCTCACCCCGTTCTCCGAGGTGGAGTGGGTGGGGCTGGCCAACTACGAACGGATGTTCACCGCCGACCCGTCGTACTGGCACGCGGTGCGGGTCACACTGACCTTCGCGCTGATCGCCGTACCGCTGAAGCTGGCCGCGGCGCTTGGCGTGGCGCTGCTGCTCAACCGCGCCTGGCGCGGCGTCGGGCTGTTCCGCGGGTTGTTCTACCTGCCGTCCCTGCTCGGCGGCAGTGTCGCGCTGGCCATCGTCTGGGTCAACATGTTCAACCGCGACGGCGCGTTCAACTCGCTGCTGAGCCTCTTCGGCATCACCGGCAAACCGTGGGTCAACGACCCCGACTGGGCCCTGGAAACACTGATGGTGCTGGCCATCTGGCAGTTCGGCGCACCGATGGTGATCTTCCTGGCCGGGCTCAAGCAGGTGCCGACCGAGCTGTACGAGGCCGCGTCGGTCGACGGGGCCGGCCGGTTCCGCCAGTTCCGCAACGTCACCCTGCCGATGCTCTCCCCGGTCATCTTCTTCAACCTGGTGCTGGAGACCATCAACGGCTTCCAGGGCTTCACCGCCGCGTTCGTGCTCAGCAACGGCACCGGCGGCCCGGTCGACTCCACCCTGATGTACACGCTGAACCTCTACATCACCGGCTTCACCGACCTCAACATGGGCTACGCCTCGGCGATGGCCTGGGTGTTCCTGCTCGCCATCGCGGTCATCACCGCGATCTTCTTCAGCACCGGACGGTTTTGGGTGCACTACTCCGACGGGGAGGACCGGTGATGGTGACGGTGACCCCGACGACCGCAGCGCCGACCGCAGCGCCGCCGACCGCGCGCCGACGGCCCGGCGGACGGCCCGTGCTGCGGCTGGTGATCCTGGTGGCGATCGTCGTCGTGGTGCTCTACCCGCTGATCTGGATGGTGGGCACCTCGCTGAAGTCCCAGGAGGAGATCGTCAACAACGTCGGGCTGTTGCCCGAGCGTTTCACCCCGGGCAACTACACCGCCGGGTGGTCCAACTTCGACGTCAGCTTCGGCCGGTTCTTCCTCAACAGCGCGATGGTCAGCCTGCTCACCGTCGTCGGCAACGGGCTCTCCTGCCTGCTGGCCGCGTACGCCTTCGCCCGGCTGCGGTTCCGGCTGCGCGGCATGTGGTTCGCCGTCATGATCGGCACACTGCTGCTGCCCCAGCACGTGCTGATCGTTCCGCAGTACATCCTGTTCCGCACGCTCGGGCTTGTCGGCGGTGACTGGCCCTACCTGCCGCTGCTCATCCCGCAGTTCCTGGCCACCGAGGCGTTCTTCGTCTTCCTCATGGTGCAGTTCATGCGGGGCGTTCCCCGGGAGCTGGACGAGGCGGCCCGCATCGACGGCGCCGGCCCGTTCGGCATCTTCCGCCACATCATCCTGCCGCTGAGCCGCCCGGCGCTGGTCACCACGGCGATCTTCTCGTTCATCTGGACCTGGAACGACTTCTTCCGCCAACTGGTCTTCCTGTCCCAACTGGAGGACTACACCGTTCCGGTCGCGCTGACCCTGTTCATCGACTCGACCAGCCAGAGCGCGGTCGGCCCGATGTTCGCCATGTCGGTGCTGTCGCTGCTGCCGGTCTTCCTGTTCTTCGTCGCGTTCCAGCGGATGCTCGTCGAAGGGATCAACACCAGTGGCATCAAGGGCTGAACCCGCCGACACCGGCGGGCGGCGGGACTGGCGCGACGTCGCCCGTGACGCCGCCGACCTGGCACTGCTGGGCATCCTGTTGACCCTGGCGGCGGTGCCCCTGCTCACCGCCGCCGCGGCGGCGGGCACGGCCAGCGCGGCGGTGCACGACTGGACGCGTACCGGCAGTTGGCCGTCGGCGCGCACGACGGTGCGCCGGTTCGGCCGCTCGGTGCTGCCCGGTGTGCCGGTCAGCCTGCTCGCGCTCGCCGGCGTCGCGCTGCTCGTCGCCGACCTGGCGGCGCTGGCCACCGGCCGGGTGCCGGGCGGCACGGCCGCGCTGCTCGTGACGGCGCTGATCGCGGCCGGCCTGGCCGGTTACGCCGGGCTGGTCGTCGTCGAGGTGGGCGGCAACGGGGGCGGGCAGTGGCGGGCCTCGGCCCGCGCCGCCGCCCGCGCCTGCCTCGACGCGCCCACCCGTTGGGCGGCGCTCACCGGGGTCGTCGCACTGGCCGGGCTGCTCACCGTCCTGGTCACCCCGGTCGCGGTGCCGATCCTCGCCGGCTACACAGTGGCCGCCCTGCACGCCGTCACCGTCCGCCGACCGATCACGGCTGCCGTCGTGGGCGGCGGGCAGAGACCAGCCGACCCCAACGCCCGCCGGCCGGTCCCGGTCGCCGTCGCCGGCCGCCGGGAGATGCCGTGAGCGGGGAGCCGGTGCGGCTGACGGTCGGGGCCGCGGAGGTGGCCGAGTACGTGCTCGACCCGGCGTTGGACGCGCGGCACGGGCCCCGACCGTACCTGCACCCGGTCCGCACGCTCGGCGGAACTGTGGTCACCGACGCGCTTCCCGCCGATCACGTGTGGCACCTCGGCGCGTCCCTCGCGGTGCAGGACGTCGACGGCAGCAACCTCTGGGGCGGGCGCACCTACGTCCGCGACATCGGCTACACCTGGCGGGACGACCACGGCGTCATCGCGCACACCGGCGAGGTGGAACGGTCCCCGGGCCGGTACGCGCACGATCTCCAGTGGCGCGACCGGGCCGGCGGGGTGCTGCTGACCGAGCGGAGGTGGCTCACCGCGTCGGTGGTCGCGCCGGACGCCTGGCGGCTCGATGTGGAGTCCGTTCTCGTCGCCCCGGACGACCGGGAGATCCGGCTGGGTAGCCCGGCCACCAACGGCCGCCCGGGCGGGGCCGGCTATGGCGGGTTCTTCTGGCGGGCCGCCGCCGACGGCGAACCGGCGGTGTTCACCGCCGACGCGGCCGGGGAGGAGACGGTCAACGGCAGCGCGGCGCCGTGGCTCGCGCTGAGCGGCGTCGGGTCGGGCGGCGGGGCGTACACCCTGGTCTTCGCGGGCCTAGGCCGCGACGACCGGTGGTTCGTGCGGACCGGGATGTATCCGGGAGTCTGTGTGGCGTTCGCGTTCGACCGCCCGGCGGTGGTGCCGGCCGGTGGGAGCCGGCACGGCAGCTACCGGGTGTGGGTGGTCGACGGAACCCTCGACCGGGACGTCGTAGCGGCACTGGTCGCGACGGTGCCGTACCGTCCCGGATGAGTCGAGTCAGTCACGTCCACGGGGGTTCCACGAGTGCGATGAGGACCAACGCCGCCATGCGGAGGCTGCTCGGCAGCGCGGCCTTCGCCGCCGACCAGCCGACGGTTCCCGAGTTGGACCAGGACACGCTCGACGCGGGCTGGACGGTGGAACCGAGCGGCGCGCTCCTCCTCGTGGCGCATCGGCCGAAGCGCATGCACGACATCCCGGCGGAGGCGCTCGGGGAGGGCGAGTACGAGATAAACGACGTCCACGTGTCTCTTGACGACCTGGGTAGGGAGAAAACCGAGTTCCTCCCCAGGGCGGCGTCGCGTGGGCTGTACTTCGCCCGCCGGATGCTGGCGGCGGCGCGTGGCCTGCCGGGCTCGGAGACGCTCCTGGCCGCGGTCGCCATCCACGTCGACGTGGATGACGAGGACTTCGCCCTCCAGGGCGCGACGATCCGCTTCTTCAGCCGGCGGGGGTCCTATCCCCAGTGGTTCGACGAGCTGGAGGCCTACACCCGGGAGGCGATCGCCGTGCTGGACCTGTCCGACCCGACAACCTGATCCCCGTCCAGGCTCCGGCCCCCGGACACCCCGCCGTTGATCATGAGGTTGTTGCCAGTCCGCCCGGCGTGTCATGGCAACAACTTCATGATCAACGGAGCGAGGGGCTGGTGGTGGCGTCAACGGGTCGGTAGGGCGGCGGTGACTCGGATGGCCTTGACGATCGCCGGGATGGAGCCGATCAACAGCACCAGCCCCCAGATGATCGCGATGATCGCGAAGATCAGCGCCGCCACGTCGTCGACGATGCTGACCAGGATCACCGGCACCAGGTTGTGCAGGAACTCCAGCACGACCGTGCACAGCAGGGTGGTGAGGATCAGCAGGACGAGGCCCTTGTTCTGCAGGAAGCGCGGCTGGGCCAGCACCAGCATCCCGGCCCACACCAGCTTGAGCAGCAGCACCAGCCCGAGCAGCACCGCGGCCTCGCCGACCGGGAAGAACCCCCACAGCGCCAGGTACGCCAGGGTGCCGAACGGGACGGCCAGGAACAGCGACACCATGATGGACAGCTCCACGAACGCGACGACCAGCGCGATCAGCCCGACGATGATCAGGATGATCGAGAAGATCAGACTGGCGACGCCCTGCACCCGACCCTGCACGCGCTCGGGCAGCAGCAGGCCCAGGCAGAACAGCCCGGTGCTCCAGACCGCCACCGCGTCGATCAACGCCAGGTAGCCGGTGCCCCGGCCGGACGGTTCGCTGACACCGGACACGTCGTCGATCTCCACGTCCAACGCGCCGGCGCTGTCCGCGAGGGCCGCACCGGCGTCGCCGCCGCCGAGCAGCAGCCCGGCGCCGAGTTCCACCCCGATCGCCAGGACGATGGCGAGCATGGCCAGCAGCAGGAACGGCTTGCGCAGATCACCCACGGCGGCACCTTCCTCTCAGTCCGGGTCAGGACGTGGCCACGGCGACCGTGCAGCCGCCCAGGCCGGGGCAGACCAGGCCCACCTCGGTGGCCTGGTCGACGGCGATCTTCGCCACCGCGCCGGTGCCGTCCGCCGCCGGCTCGACCTCGTCGCGAATGGTGAGGTCGGCGTCGCCGGGTGCCGGAGCGACGACCGTGAACCGCGCCGCGCTGCGCAGCACCAGGGTGCGCAGCCCGCCGGGGTCCGCGACCCGCACCACGCAGCTGCCGGAGAACGCCAGCCGACCCGTCTCGTCGGCGCAGTCGGCGCTGACCGTCGCCGGATCCACAGCGGAACGCTCGCCACCCAGCGCGCCCAACCGGTCGACGAACCCGTGCCGGGCCCCCGGATCACCCCGGTCGTCGCGGCCCGCCCCGACCGCGACGACGAAGAGCGCCACCAGCAGGACGGTGAGCAACCCCAGCAGGGCCTTCTGCCGACCACTCATCGCGCCACGGCCTGCGCCACGATCTCGGTGAACCGGATCGTGTCCACCCCGGCGAAGTAGGAGTTCGTGCCCTGCGTCTTGCCGACCACCAGCAGCGTCACCTGGTGGGGGCCCTTGGCGAGCCGGACCGTGCCGACGTCCAGGAACTCCGTCTTGCGCACCGTCGGCGTGAAGCCGAGGAACGTGCCGCCGACCTGGTTGCCGTCGATGGCGAAGACGGTGTTGGCGTAGTCGAGGGCCGTGGTGCGTACCGCGGCGAAACGCCAGGTGCCGTCGGCCGGGATCTGCACCGTCACGGTGACCTGATCGCCGATCGCCAGCCCCGTGAAGAAGAGTTGCTTGTCCCCGGACCAGGTCACCCCACAGCAGTTGGGCTGCGCGCCCACGGCCGCCTTGCTGTTCTGCGGCGACTTGATCACCGCACCCTCCACCAGGCTCTCCGCCTCCACGGTGACCACCCGCGGCTCGCCGGGGGCCGGCTCGCCGTCGCGGGTCAGCAACACCACCCCCACGGCGACCACCACCAGCACCAACGCCGCCGCGGCGGCGATCCACAACCACGGGGTACGCCGTGGCGGCGCGACCGCCCGCACCTCGTACGTGACCCGGCCGCTGGAGCGGGAACTCTCCTCCGGCGCGGTGTTCGCCGAGTACGCGAACCCGGTCATGTCGTAGCGGCGGGGCGGGGTGCCGGCCGGCACGGCGAGCTTGACCAGGAACGACACCGAGCCCTGGCCGGGCACCACCCGTTGGGGTTCGGCGACGGTGAACCACGCCCGCTGGGAGCCGTCACCGGGTGCCACGTCGAACACCACTGTGTCCGGCGCGTTGCCCGGGTTGGAGACGGTGAAGGTCAGCTCGCCGCTGTTGCGCGGGTCGAGGGTGAACTGCTCGGCGGCGGCGACGACCGCCCACTCGGTGGTCATGACGACTCCTCTTCCAGGACGATCTCGACAGTGGCCGAGGCGGGTTTCTCCGCCTCGACGATGCGGGTGATCACGGCGAGCTGGCCGGCGGCGGCGACCGGCACCCGCACCACGACGTGGAAGGCCCGCTCGGCGGGCTCGTCGATGGCGAAGCCCGACATCCCGGTGGCCAGCTCCAGGGCGCGGCGCATTCCGTACGGGGTGCCGCGCCAGCGGGCCAGCAGCGCGGCGTTGGCCACCAGGTCGCGCAGCCGACCCACCGGCAGCGGCAGTGGGGTGTCCGGCCGGGGCGAGGCCACCACGTGGTCCATGGCCACCCAGCGGGTCAACCGCACGACCAGCCCGTCCGGCGCCCGGTACGGGTCGAACAGCGCGTCCACCTCGGCGAGGATCGCCTCGTCCGGGGCGTGCAGCCCCTCCATCACGTCCAGCAGCGCCCAGAGCACGCTGCCCGGCACGCAGGCCCGCTGGTAGGCGGCGGGCAGCAGCCGCTCAATCGCCGAGCGTCGCATCCTGGCGCACCACCTCGATGTCGTGCTCGCCGGAGCAGAGCAGCCAGGTATCGGGGACGGTCACCACGTCGGCGGTGGCCTGGTTGGCACTGGGCGTCCAGGTGACCGCGTCGGCGCTGCGGTGCACGCCGCGTTCGCCGCTGGCCAGGATCAACCGCTCCGCCGCGCCGGTGCCGCCGGCTGTCGTGCTGGCGGCCGTCGGGCCGCTCACCGCGATGGCGTCGACCGGCACGAACCGGGTCCGGTCCCGCAACGGCAACCCGCAGTTGACCGACACCGCCTGCCACTGCGGCTGGGCGGCCAGGGTGTCCAGCCGCAGCACCCCGCCGCTCTGCGTGGCCGCCACCGCCTGCTGGCCGGTGAACGCGAGGTCCCGGCAGGTGCCGCCGAGCCACCCGGCCTGCATCGACTGCCACTTCACGTCGGACTCGAACAGCCGGGTGCGGTGGCAGCCCTGGCCGGGCTTCTTCGGGTCCGGTTCGCCGGCGCCGCTCCACAGCAGGGTGGCCGGGCCGTCGTACTGCACGGCGAGGACCCGGTTGTCCACGTTGGCCAGACCGACGTGGTTGAAGCTGCCGGGTCGGCCGCCGCTGGTCGACAGGTACACCCCGAAGCTGGCCTGCGCGGCCACCGCCACCCCCGGCGCGCCCCGCTCGGAGACGAACGTACGGACCGCGTAGAAGCCCCGGTCGGCGTCGGACGGGTCGACCAGGATCTGCAACGGCACCGCCCCGGGCAGCAGCGACACCTCGTACAGGCCGGTGTCGGTGGCCACCAGCAGCGCGCCCGCGCCGTCGCGGTCCAGCCAGGCCACGTCGGAGATCCGCGAGTCCAGGTCGGTGAGCAGCGACCACGTCTCGCCCAGGTCGGTGCTCAGGTGCACCCGGGAGCCGCCCGAGGCGCGCAGCGTCACCACGGCCACCGAGCCGGGACGAGCGACGATGCCCGGTCGCACCGGCGCGGGCGCGGGTGCCACCCGCAGCACCGTCTCGTCGTCGAAGCGACCGGCCGGTTCCCAGCCCGCGCCGCCGTTGCTGGAGCGGAACAGCACCGGGCCGCGCCCGGCGTACCAGGTGCGCGGCTGGTACTGGTCCACGGCCAGGGCCCGGACGTCGGCGTCGGGGGCCTCGTCGACCACGAACCGCACCGACTCGACGTAGCGCACCCCCGGCTCGGCGTGCTCCAGCAGCCGGTACACGTTGGACGCCCGCAGCGGCTCGCCGAACGGCCAGCCGGTCGGGTTGAGCGCGGTGGGCAGCGGACTCAACGTCTGGTGCAGCCGGTCGTGGATGCGGCGACGGACCGCGTCCACGTCCTCCTCGCGGCGGACCACCACCCGGGCCCGCACGGACACCGCCTTGAACCGCGCCCAGGTGGCCCGGGAGCGGATGCCGACCATCCGGCGTTCCTCCAGGTCCGCCTCGACCCGGTGGCGCGCCTCGGGCACCTCGTGCTCGCGCAGCACCGCCACCGGCAGCCGACCGCCCGGTCGGGCCGCCTCCGGCACGTACGGCACCAGCACCACCTCGACCTCGCCCGGCCGGGCGAAGCTGTACACCGCCGCGCGGGTGAACGCCCGCGCCCGCGCCACCGCCCCGGAACTGGTCGCGAGGACCTCGAAGTCGCGGGCGGTGACCGCCCGCTGCTGGGCGAAGAACTCGTACGGGCCGCGCAGCAGCACGGACTCCAGCGCCTCCATCTCCCGGCCGCCGGCCGCCGGGGTGGGGTTGTCCACGCGTACCCCGGGTAGTGGGTCGCGCAGGCTGGTCAGCGTGCCCGCCGCCACGTTGCCGGTGGGCCCGCCACCGGCGCGGTACCAGAGCCGGATCTGCCGTCCGGCCGGCGGCACCGCCGCGACGGTCACCGGCGGCACGGTGCTCGTCGGCGTGGCCGCGTCGGCCGTGGCCTCGCCGTGGGTCGCCCCGGCGGTGGGTCGCAGGTCGAGGGCCGGGGCGAAGATGACAGTGCCGGAGCAGCGGTCGACCAGGTACGCCTTGGCCTGCGGACCGAGCCCGGCGAAGCTGTCCACCGGCTGCCAGATCTCGAACGTGCGACCGTCGTGCTCGCGGGCCGCCGCGCCCAGCTCGACAGTGCCGGCCGGCACCTCCACCCCGAGCAACAGGTCCAGCGCCTCGGCGGTGTGTGTCAGCGGCGCGTGCGTCGCGCGCAGCACCTGTCCCGGCTGGCCTGTGCCCACCCCGAGCAACTCCGCTTCGACCGGTTCGCAGTGGTGCATCCGTACCGTCACCGACGTCTCGTCGGCGGGCAGCAGCGTCGGCTCGGTGGTGACGAACACGACCGGCCGAGGGTCCGCGCCCCGGGCCGCGGCGACCCGCAGCCCGGCCGGGATCCGGACCGCACCGCGATCGGTGCCGGTACGGGTGAACCGGACGTCCGCCCAGGCCGCGGTCGGCGCGTGCCGGGTGACCCCGAGCAGGTTCAGAAACGAGACGTACGCCTTCTCCGGCAACTGGTTCAACCGGTAGATCATCACCTCGGTGAGGTGCGCGAACGTCTCCACCAGCGCCATGCCGGGGTCGTGCGCGGACAGGTCGGTCCACGCCGGGCAGGACTGGCGGATCCGTTCCCGGGCCTCGGTGACCAGGTCGAGGAAACCGCGATCGTCCAGATGCGGCACGGGCAGCGTCATGACGCTCCTCCCTGGGCGGGCTCGTCGACCGGGAGCAGATCCACGGAGAAGACCAGTTGCCCGGGGGTCAGGCTGGCCCGCACCCGGTAGTCCAACCGGATCACCAACCGCCACGCGTCGTCCGCGTCCGGCCCGGCGTCCACGTCGATCACCTCGACCCGGGGCTCCCACCGGGCGATGGCCTGCCGGACGTAGTGGATGGCCAGACCGGCAGTGGTGTCATCGTTGGGCGCGAAGACCAACCGGTGCAGCCGGGAGCCGTACCCGGGCCGCATCAACCGCTCGCCCGGCGTGGTCGACAGGAGCAGGAACAGCGCCTGCCGTACGCTCTCGTCGCCCTCGGTCATCGCCAGGCCGCCGGCCGCGGTGAGCGCCAACCCGCCGGTGCGGCCGGCGTCGAAGCCGGCGCCGACGAAGCGGAAGGCCCTCATCGGTCCGCCCCCAGGAACTGCTGGCGGGGGTCGCGCACCGTGTGCTTGACCAGCCCTGGCGGTGTGCCGTTGGTGAACCCCTCCAGGTGCGACAGCACCACCCGGTGCCCGTCGACGCGGACCCAGTCGCTGTAGCCGACCCGGACGGTCAGCGTCGTCGTGCACGGCTTGATGGTCGGGCCGTAGTTCGGGCAGGCAACGATTGTGCGTCCCTCCGGGTCGTCGTCGACGAGCACGGGCACACCGGTGACGGTCACCCACTGCCGCGAGGGTCGGTTCTCGGCCCGGCCGTCGTGATCGCAGGTGATCACGGAGTCACGGTGGATCCAGCGCATCAGCCGCCTCCTTCGTGGTGGGCGCGGGCGAGCGAACGGGCCCGCTCCGCCGCGGTGGTCGGGTCCTCGGTCGAGTCGGCGTGCAGGAAGTCCACGCTGCGGGCGCGCACCACCATGGCCCGGCCGGGCGCGGAGATCACCAGGTCGGACGCCGCGTGCAGGATGGCCAGGTCGGGGGTCAGCTCCAGGAAGCTGCCGCCCTCGGTGCCCAGCCGCAGACTGCGCCGCACGTCGTCAACGACGATCGACTGCCCGCCGGCGGTGCGCATCGTCCAGCGGCGGGCCTTTCCGTCGTCGATGCCCGCGTCGTACGGCTCGACGGCGCCGAACAGCGAACCGAGCACGATGCCCGAGGCCGGCTCGCCGCCGGGCAGCACCACCAGCACGGTGTCACCCGGATCGGGCAACGCCACCAGACCCTTGCCCGGTCCGGCCCCGGGGCAGAGCACGGCGAGCCAGCCGACGTCCAGGTCCCCGTACGCCGGCAGGGTCAACCGGACCCGCCCCAGCCCGTCCGGGTCGGCGACGTCGGTGACGCTGCCGAGGGTGACCACCGCCCCGCCGGTCGGGGTCGCCGGGGCGGCCGGCGGCACCGTGGAGAAGCGGGTCAGGTGCCCGTTACCGTCCACTGTGTGCACCACCTCGGTCAGCACGTACGTCCCGGCGACCGGGTCGGGCACCCCGCCGAGGTCGACGCGGCGCCCCGGCCGTAGTGCCGGATCGCCCTCGGCCACCCCCTCGGCCGTGGCCAGCGCCGCCGCCCGGGTGTCCAACCGGGCCTGGGCCAGCGCCGCCAACTCGTCGTCGCTGCGGCCGGGCTGGTCCACGGCGGTGCGAACGCCGTCGGCACCCACGTCGGTCGGGTCCGGGCGGTCGTCGGCGGGTCGGCCGCAGCGCGCCTCGTCGACCTGCTGGCTGATCACCTCGGCCCGCTGCGGGTGCCAGCCCAGCGCCGCGCTGGCACCGCTGGCCTGGTCGGTGTTGGTGGACAGCCGCACTGTGTGCACCCCGGCGCCGAGCGTCAACGCGACCGGCTCCCCGTAGCCGGCGAGGGTGACCAGCCGCAGGCCGTCACCGTCGGCGGCCAGGTGCAGCCCGGCCCGGCCGGCCACCTCGCGCAGCAGCTCCAGATCGCTGTGCCGGTGCTGGAGCAGCCGCTCCAACCGAGGGCCGTCGACCTCGGCGGTCACCGCCAGCCCCACCGCGCCGCACAGCTCCCGGGCCAGATCGACGGCGGTCACCGAGGTGAAGACCCGCAACCCCTGCCGCTTGCGCAGCCGGTGCAGCGGGTCGTACGCCCGCAGCCGCAGCACCGCCGCCCCGTCGGCGGCGTACTCCACCTCCACGCAGGTGACCTCACCGGTGAACAGGGCGTCCGCGTGGTCGGCGAGCCGTACGTCGAGGGCCGTGCCGGGGCGTACCGCCGGGTCGAACGCGCCGGTCCCGGCGGTGGTGGCGAGCACCAGCTCGGCCTGGGTGGGCTGGTCGAGCCGGGCCGCCACCCGCAGTGAGCGGACCCGCTGACGAGCCGCACCGACCAGCTCGACGCCGTCGAGCAGGACGATCAACGCCCGGGGCGCGACGCTGGTCATGGCATACCCCGGGGATTGCCGGACCCGCTCGGAGCCGCGCCGGTGGCCGTATCCCACGGCGCGCTGGCGACCGAGGCGCCCAGGTACGACGCTCCCGCGCCCACCGCACCCGCTACCGCCCGCGCCAACCCGGTCACCGAACCCGCGCCGGCGGTCGGTGGGACGGCGAGGGTGGTGCCGGCCGGCACGGCGAGGGGATCGGTGATCCGGTTGTGTTCGGCCAGCAGCCGCCAGCGCAGCGGCGAACCCAGCGCGTCGTTGGCCAGCAGGTCGAAACGCACACCGGAGCGACCCGGCTCGGCAGCGCCGTCACCGGCGGCGATCACCGCGCTGCCCGGCGCGGCGGTCGGCGTGCTCGCGGCGGCCAACTCCTCGGCGAAGCCGGCCTCGGCCTGGTCGGCCGTCTCGGCGGCGCGGACCAGCTTCAGCCGCAGCCAGGACCGTCGCGGCGACCCGGTGCCGGTGAACGCGTCGAACCGTTCCGCCACCGCGATGATCACACCCGGCACGTTCCAGGTCTTTCCCCAGACCAACCGGACCAACGGCGGTCGCAGCCAACCATGCTCGGCAGTGGAGTTCTCGGCCAGCATCCACAGCGGACGGGTGAGCACCCGGACGTCGGCCGGACGGAGTTGCGCCTCCACGAAGTCGACGTCGAAGAGTAGGTCCAACACCAGTTCGGTACGGCCACCACCGGTGAAGACCAGCGGATCGTCGGCCAGACCGGACCCGGTGAGCTGCCCGCCGCCGGCACCCCGCTGCCGTACGCCGGCGAGCCGCGTCACCTGCACGGTCTCCGGGTTGAGCAGGCAGTCCACCCGAACGCCTGAGGAGTCGATGAGGAAGGCGACGCGTTCCATCAGTCACCCGCCTGTTCCCGATCGAGCCGGTTCAGCTGGGCGGTGTCCACCGCCGCGCCAGCGACCGACCACAGCGCGGTGTCGTCGGGCAGTGCCGGCCACGGGTCGAGCGCCGTGGCGTCGGCCCGGAACACCATGCTCTCCGGCCCCCGCCCGACGCCCGGATCGCGCTGCGCCGAGCCGTTCCAGGCGACACCTCCGGCCCTCGCGGCCCGACCGTTCCGGTTTCCGGTGCCCTGTCCACCTCGCTCGCCAACCCGCTGCCCCGACCGTGACCGATCGTCCGGAAGGGCCGGCCACAGGCCCCCGCCGGTCACCGCCACGCCGCCGGCCGCCGTCCCCCCGCCATCGGTCGACCCCCAGCCCGTGTCCGCCTCGCCGACAGCTGACCGCCCGTGCCGAGCCGCCCCCCGGTTCGGACTCGCCCCGGCGACGCCGGCGGAGTCAGTCGTGGACCTTGGAAGGTAAGCGCCCCTGGAGGGGCCGAGATCTTCCAAGATCTCAGTGGGGGCGGTATGGATTGGGGGGAGGGTTGGCGGACGTCGGCCCCCGTCCGACGCGAGCGGCGCCTCGGCGGTCATCGCGACCTCGGTGACGTCGCTGCTGCCCGGTGGGCTGGTACCGCTGATGCCGGGGCTCCCGGACCGGTCGGCTGTGCTCGCTGTGTGCGCCGACCTCCCGGTCCCGCCCGTCGGAGGCAACCCGTCTGGCCCTCCGCCCCCGGTCACCAACTCCGGCTCGTCGACGCCGTACGCCGCGACCACCGTTGCGTCGTCACCCACAGTGCCGTGCGTGGCGGACGGGCGGCCACGGCCTTCGGGGTGCGCGGCCAGGTCGGGGCCACTCATGCTCGTTGTGCTGCCGGGGGTACCACGACCCGTCGTGTCGGGGGCACGACGACCCGTCGTGTCGGGGGCACGACGACCCGTCGTGTCGG
>NZ_FMCR01000002.1:105786-341749 GCF_900091575.1 Micromonospora saelicesensis | reverse complement strand
ACGACCCGTCGTGTCGGGGGCACGACGACCCGTCGTGTCGGGGGCACGACGACCCGTCGTGTCGGCGGGGAACGTGGCGTCCTCTCGGACGGGCTGCGCCGGTCGGGTCACCGCGGCCCACCGGTCCGGACCGTCCTGGTCGAGCCGTTCGGCGAAGCCGGGCCAGCCGGCGGCGTCCTCGCGCCCCTCCGCAGGCTCGGCGGCGGGTGGATCGAGGTCCAGGTCGTGCAGCAGGCCGGGCGCGTGGGCGGCGACCAGGTCCAGCCAGTGCCGCGGCGGCTCCCCGAAACGGCGTGGTGTCGCCTCGGATGTCTGCGACGGCTGCGGAAGGTGGCCGGCGGGCTCGACCCGCCCGGCGAGGCGCTGCACCGCCCCGGCCGCCGAGCGCAGCCGGCCGGCCAGCCAGCTACGCGGGCGTCGGCGCGGTGGCACCGCCGGTCTCCAGCTCCAGGCCCTCGTAGCGCAGGGTCAGCGAGGCGATGGCGATCTCGTGGCTGAGGGTGTTGAGGTGTGCCCCGCGCCACCGGGTCGGCCAGGCGTCGATCAGGTTCCAGCGCAGCACCTCGGCCGTCCCGACCGAGTCGAGCAGCACCACCGAGACGTTGCGCCGGTTGAGGGTGCCCTGGGCGGTGGCGTTCACCCAGTCCCACAACTCGCGGGAGGCGGTGAGGCCGAAGTGCAGCGTCACCGGCTCGTACTCGGCCTGACCGGGCACCATCCGCATCCGACCCAGGCCGTGCTCCCGGTACGGCTGCCCGGGGATGTTCACCTCCAACCCGGTCATCTCGGTGAAGTGGCCGTTGGTGACGCCGTTGATGAGCAGTCGGAAGTTGTACGCCCGGTACGGGTCGACCGGGGCCCCGGGTTGCGGGGTGGCGGTGGTGGGCATGTCAGCCTCCGATCGTCTCGGTCTCGGTGCCGCCGGCCCACTGGCTCAGCTTGAACACCACGAATTCGGCGGGCTTGACGACCGCGATGCCGATGTGGGCGATCACCATGCCCGCGTCGCGGACGTCCGGCGGGTTGGTCTCCTCGTCGCACTTGACGAAGAACGCCTCCTCCGGGCTGCGCCCCAGCAGCGCGCCGTCGCGCCACACCCGGGTGAGGAACGCCCCGATGTCGCGCCGGATCGAACGCCAGAGGGTGAAGTCGTTGGGCTCGAACACCATCCACCGGGTGCCGTTGGCGATGGCCTGCTCGATGGCGATGCTGAGGCGTCGGACGTTGAGGTAGCGCCACTCGCTGGCCTCGGCGGCGAGCGTACGGGCGCCCCAGACGCGGATGCCCTCGCCGGCGAAGTAGCGGATCACGTTGACGCCCTTGGGGTTGAGCACGTCGTGTTCCGGTCGGGTGACGAGGTAGCCCAGGTCGACGGCGCCGCGCACCGGCTCGTTGGCCGGTGCCTTGTGCACCCCGCGCAGGGCGTCGGTGCGGGCCCAGATGCCGGCCAGGTGCCCGCTCGGCGGGGTGAGTTCCAACTCGCCGCTGATCGGGTCGCGCACCCGCAGCCAGGGGTAGTAGAACGCGCCGAACTCGGACTGTCGCGGCCGGTAGGCGGCTCCCTCGTGGCCGCCGGAGCCACCCGGCTGGGCCGGACCGCCGCCGGGACCGCCGGCCGTGCCGCCCGTACCCTCGGCGGGCTTGGGGGGTTTGCCGGAGGACGGCGTGGCGACCCGGGTCAACGCGGAGATGTCGTCGATGTCCGGTGCCGGGTCGCAGATCGCGACCATGGTGCGGGTGCGCTCGGCCATGCTGAGCAGCGCCTCGTGCGACACCACGTCGTGGAAACCGGGCGCGGCGATGATGGAGATCTCGTCGACGGCCTCCAGTAGTTGCAGACCGCCACGCCGCTGCCCGGTGCCGGTGATCGCGCCGCCCTCGCCGACGTTGACCACCCAGCAGCGGGCACCCCCGTTGTCCAGGAAGCCGAAGACCGCCCGGGCCAGCGGGGTGCTCTCCACCCCCTCCCCACCGGCGAAGAGCCGCAGGAATTCCGTCCAGTTGTTGACCGGCACCGCCTTGCCCAGGTGGGCGGAGCGGTCCGGGGCGACGCCGACGAAGGCGGCGATGCTGGTGCTCGCCGGCCCGATCGGTCGGGCGCCGCTGGGGACCTCCTCGACATAGATGCCGGGGGAGAAGTAACTGGGCATCGGTCCTCCTGTGCCAGTGGGTGTCAGTGGGTCGGTGGCGCGCAGACGATGACGATGTCGTCCTCGGCCGGGTCGACGTCGGCGGTGAGGACGAGTCCGCGTCCGGTCAGCCGCAGCCGGACCGGGCTCGGGTGCTCGGGGTCGTGCGGGACGCCGACGATCAGGAACCGGCCCTCGGTGTCGGTGCGGGTGGCGGACCCGGTGCCGGGCAGCTCGACCCGCATCGCGGCCAGTGGCTGCTCCTGGGGGCCGACCACCCGCCCACTGAGGCTGCGTACGTCGAGTTGCCGCAACCGCAGCGGTTGCAGCACCGGCGGCGCGGCCGGAGTCGGGTGGTCCACCTGCGCCGCAACGTCGATCAGCAACGCCGGTCGGGGTGCCGTACCGAACGCCGCCCACAGTGGTGGATCACCGGCTTCCAGCACGACCGGGTAGCTGCCGTCGCTGGTCGCGGCGGTGAGCACCCGGTCCAGCCGGGGCAACCCGGCCGGACCGGTGACGCAGAGCAGGTGGCGGACCGTGAACCGGTACGGTTCGCGGACCGCGCCGCTGGAGCGGGTCTGCCGGGCCGGGCGCAGCTCCATCGGCCAGAGGGTGAGGCCGTCGGCGTCGTCGCACGCGCGGGGCGGGCCGACCGGGACCGGTTCCCCCGCCGCGGTGGTCACCCAGGCGACCAGCTCGGCGGTGGCGGTCTCGATCGGTCCGCGCCCGTGGGTGGTCATCGCGGCGGCGTCCCCTGGATCCGGTACGCGATGGCCTCGTTCCACACGTGCGGGTAGACGCCGATTTCGAAGTACCGGGTGAAGCGGTTGATCGGCGCGTTGGTGTGGTCGTGGTAGAGCAGCCACACCGGCGCGATGGTGAACAGGACGTAGTTGGCCAGGACGAGGGGGATGTAGAGCGGCCCGAGCAGGCGGCCCTGGAAGATGTGCACGTCCTCGTGCCGCTGGATGCCGGAGCTGGAGCCGGCGCAGACGGTGCCGATGGTGGTGGCGTAGCGGGGCGAGACCCCCTCCACCACGCTGACCCGACCGCTGTTGAGTGACGTGGGCCGGTCCAGTGAGTGCCCGAAGATCAGGTGCACGGTCAGGTAGATGGCGCCGACGACAGTGTTGAGCAGACTCCAGGTGTGGTCGACGACGAAGAGGAAGATGCCGCGGGCGTCCGAGGCGTACACCCCGGCGGAGGCCACCGACCAGCCGAAGACCGCGCCGACCACCAGGCCCACGACGGCGCCGATCAGCAGCCCGATCGAGCCACCGGCGAGGAAGCCGAGCAGTGCGGCGAAGCCGACCTGAATGGCTGCGCTGAGAATTCCGAAGACCATGACAGCACCCCTCAGACCCAGGAACGGAAGACTCGGGGCTCACGACCGCTCGCGACCTGGGTCGGCGTCGCCTGTCGGTTGCCGGGCGGGAACTGGTTGACGCCGAGCGCGGCGGAGAAGATGACCAGCGCGTTGAAGAACGCGATGATCCACTTCTCGCCGCCGGCCTCGTCGGCGAACGCCGCTGTCACGTAGGACAGCAGCAGCGCGATGGCGATGGCAATCCACTTGCGGAGCTTGTCGCCGCTCGGGCCGATCAGCCCGCCGATGACGTTGGTGGCCAGCAGGGTCGCGGCGCTCGCGCCGGCGATGGTCCCCAGGGCTGCCCAGGTGAAGAGATCGTTCATGACGATCCCCCTTCTGCGATGGTGCGACCGGGATGTGGTGGTGGTGAGGTCCGGTGCTCCCTGCGGGGAGCACCGGGGCCGGTCGCCGTCGTTTTGGGGGCGGCCGGGGCCGGGCGTGGCCGGCTGAGCCGGCCACCAGATGGATCAGCCGGGCCCCGGGGCGCCGGCGGGCGGGCCCGGCGGCGGGGTCGGACCGGGTGCAGCCGGCACCGCGGGGTGACGGCGGCGAACCAGGAGTACGCCCACCGCGGCGAGCAGCAGCAGGAGGAGGACACCGCCGACGACCAGCAACCAGGGGAATCCGCCGTCGTCCTCGTCGCCGGCGGCGACCGGCGAGGTGGACGGTCGTGGTGGCGCCTCGGCCACGGCCCGCAGCTCGGCTGGCTTCTCCTGGTTGGGATCGACCTTCCAACTGACCGAACGGCCGTTGACGGTGCCATTGCTGTCGATCACCCGGCCGGGAAATGTCACCGAGATCTCGAACGACATGAGCTTGAGGAACGCCTGTTGGTTTTGCGGATTCTGCTCCGCAACCTTTCCGCCATATTTTTTGGGATCGAGCGGCAGCGTGAAGCGGTAAAGATCGCCGTCCCTGACCAGTTTCACGCTCTCGGTGTCGAAACCGGCCAGCGGCGCCTTGCGGTAACTGATCTGGGAGCCGTAGAAAGTGCCGTCCTGGTAAAGGGTCTCCTCACCCGCCGGTAGGGCGGGGATGTTCTGCCGCAACTCCGCGAAGGCGACCGGGAGGTTCTTGTTACGCCCGCTCAGCACGGACTTCTGGGCCGTCAGCAGGAGCTGCCCGTCGACCGTGTCGTCGGCGTTGACGGTCAACCCCATGTTGAGTTGCATGCAGCCGCTCAGCGCGGCGAGAAGAAGGAGGCACACCGCGACGCGGAGTGCCCTACCGCGGTTGACTCTCCTGTTCATGGGCTCAGTGTGTGTGATCGCTTTCATCATCAGCAGTCAGCGATCGGTCACAACGAAGTCGCCGATTGTACCGGCGCACTGTCGCCTTTGATTAGCCCCGACGGCGACCCGAATGACTATTCTGGAGCTTTGGGGCCATGACGGTTCGTCGTCGGCCGTAGTCTGGTCGGATGAGAATTGTCGCGTGCGTCCTGCTGGTAGATCCCGACGGGCAGCTGCTGTTGCAACTGCGCGACGGCGACGCGACGCACCACCCGAACGTGTGGGGGCTGCCCGGCGGCCACGGCGAGCCGGGGGAGACACCGGAGCAGACCGCCGAGCGGGAGTTGCTGGAGGAGACCGGCCTGCGGGCCGACGGGCCACTGCGCCCGGTCGCCGTGCAGACGCTGCCAGAACTGGCCCGGGTGAAGCACTACTTCCTCGGCAGCACCAGGGCCCGGCAGGAGGACGTGGTGCTCGGCGAGGGCGCGGCGATGCTCTTCGTCCCCGGTGCCGAAGTGCTCGACGGTCGTCAGTGGACGCCAGGCACCGTGGAGGTGTTGACCGAGTTCCTCGCCTCGGCGGAGTACGCCGCCCTGGCCACCGGCCGGATCACCGGGCCAGCTCAGCCCGCCGGCGGTCGCCAGTCCGCGTAGCGGGCCATGCTGCGCAGGGCTACCCGGCCCGGGGTGAGCCGCAACGCGATGTTCCGCATCGCGAACGCAATCGGGTTGTGCAACTGCTGTCCGAACCGCCCCGCGACGTAGGAGGCGCGGGCAACGGACTGACTGCGTGGTCGACGCTGCTCGTCGTACGCCGCCAGGGCGGCGGGCACTCCCTCGGCGCCGCCGGCGCAGACCGCGCCGAGCACCACCGCGTCCTCGATCGCCTGCCCGGCGCCCTGCCCGAGGTTGGGTGTCATCGGATGAGCGGCGTCGCCGAGCAGCGCCACCCGGCCCCGCACGTACGAGGGCAGCGGCTCGGCCAGGTAGTGGATGTCGTTGCGCAGCACGACGTCGGGTGGGGTTGCCGCGAGAAGCGCCGGAATCGGGTCGTGCCAGTCGCCGAAGCGCTCCCGCACGGCCGCCAGCTCGTCGGGGGCGTGGCCGCCGGGCGGGGCGTTCAGCGCGCCGTACCAGTAGAGCTGGCCGTCGCCGATCGGCACCATGCCGAACTCGGCCCCCGGCCCCCAGGTGATGGCGGCCGGGATCGGATCGGGAAACGCAATGGCCGCCCGCCACGTCGTCGAACCGGCGTACACGGTGCCGGGGTGGTGCGGCCAGAGCTGGGCGCGGACCCGGCTGCGCAGGCCGTCGGCGCCGACCACCAGATCGGCGGTGAGGGTGTGTGTGCCGTCCGGCCCCTGGTAGCGCACGTCGGCGCGGTCCGGGCCCGACTCGACGTGATCCACCGCGGCGGAGGTGTGCAAGGACGAGGCCGGCAGGGCCTCGCGCAGGGTGCGGTGCAGCGTGGCCCGGTGCACGCCGAGCGCCGTGGTGCCCAGTTGCCGGACCATCTCCGAGGCGTCCACCCGGGACAACCACCGGCCGTGCCGGTTGCGGATCCCGCCGGGCGCCTCGCCGTGTCCGCCCCGGCGCAGGGCCGGGCCGAGGCCGAGGGAGTCCACAGCGCGCACCGCGTTGGCCATCAGACTCAGGCCGGCGCCGACCTCGCGCATCTCGGGGGCGCGCTCCAGCACGGTGACCCGCCACCCGTGTCGGTGCAGGGCGAGCGCCGCGCTCAACCCGCCGATGCCGGCGCCCACCACCACCGCGTGTGAGTCGACCATGTCGATCCTCCTTCTACATCTGTAGAAGAGTGATACTACCTGCGGACCACCGGAAGGGAGGAGTGCCATGACGGCACGGGCGAACCGGATCGCGACGCTGACCGACGCGGCCATCGAACTGATCGCCGACGGTGGCATGCGAGCCCTGACCCACCGGGCGGTCGACGGCCGCGCCGGAATGCCGCCGGGCACCACCTCCGCGTACCTGCGGACCCGACAGGCGCTGATCGAGGCGGTCGTCGGACGGCTCGCCGAACGGGACCGGGCCGACCTGGCCGCGTACGACCTGCCGACCGGCCCGCCACCCCCGACCCCTGCCCCCCGGCTCGACAGCGGCGACCTCGACGCGCTCGCCGCCGGCGTCGCCGAGGTGCTCGACCGCTGGTTGAGCACCGGACGCAGCCGGAGCCTCGCCCGCTACGCCTGCCTGCTGGAGGCGGTGCACCGGCCCGAGCTGCGCGGCATCCTGCAACACGGCACCGGCCTGCGGGTGCAGGCCCGGGACCTGCTGACCCGGGCCGGGGCCACCGACCCCGACCGGCAGGGCGACCAGTTCGTGGCATTCGTGGACGGGCTGCTCTTCGACCGACTGGCCGGCGCGGGCGCGCTCAGCGCCCCACCGCCCGGCACCGCGGCCAGCCGTGCCGACCTGAGCGCCGCCGTCCGTACGCTGCTGCGCGCCCTCACCGGAAGCTGACCCGACCGGCGCCGGTCGGCGAGCGGGTCGCCGAGCCCTGTCGTGTGAGGGCCCGGCAGCGCGCGGACCCGACGGTGGTCGGGCCCGACGGTGCGTGGGCCTGGTGGTGCGCGGGCCTGGTGGTGTGCGGGTCTGGCGGCGCGCTGGCGCTCGGGCGGGTCGCAAGCAGCCCGGTGATCAGCTCCGACGCGTGATGGGAGACGATCGCCTCGGGATGTGGTGGGCTGCCGGCATGTGCCGTGGGCGGGCCCTTTGGAGCTGAATCGTTTGCGGCATCGAGCCTGATTCGTTCACGGCATCAGCTCCAAAGGGGGAGCGGACGGCGTGCTGCGGTGAGCCGGCGGCGTGGTGTCGAACCTTGGCGGTATGCCGGCGTGCACTGGTGACGGGTGTGGTGAGCTGGCGGCCGGGCGGCGGGCCGGGCGGCGGGGCCGGGGCGGCGGGCCGGCCGCGTGGGTGGGAGAGGTTGGGCGATGGGGCGGTTCAGCGGCCTGCGGACGGCCGGCGGGCGGTTGCGGCACGGCTGGCGGCCGGTGCTGGAGGCGACCGTCGCGGCGACCGTGGCCTGGCTGTTGGCCACCCGGTTGCTCGGGCACCCGCAGCCCTTCTTCGCGCCGGCTGCCGCGCTGATCGTCCTCGGGCAGGCCCGGGGGCAGCGCATCCGCCGGGCCGTCGAGGTGATCCTCGGGGTCGCCGCCGGGGTGCTCGTCGCGGACCTGGTGGTGCAGGCGCTCGGCCCGGGCAGCACCTGGACGGTGTTCACCGTCATCCTGCTCACCGTCCTCCTCGCGGTGGCCTTCGGCGCCACCGGCGTGACGCTGGTGCAGGCGGCGGTCTCCGCGCTCTACCTGGTGGTGGTCGCACCGCCGGACGGCTCGTTGGTGCCGTTCCGCTTCGTCGACGCGCTGGTCGGCGGCGCGGTCGCCCTCGCGGCCAGCCTGCTGGTCGACGCCCGGCATCCGCTGGCGCCGCTGGTCGCCGAGGTACGGCGGACCTTCGACGAGTTGGCCGGGCTGCTCGGCGGGATCGCCGACGCGCTGGACGACCGCGACGAACCGGCGGCGGTCGCCGCGCTGAGGCAGGCGCGGGGGATGGACGCCCGGGTGGACGGGCTGCGCGACGGTGTGCTGGCCGCCGGTGAGGCGCTGCGGCTCAACGTCCGCCGACGTCGGCACATCGGTCGGCTGCGCTCGGTGGACGAGTCGATCCGGCAGATCGACTACGCGGTCCGCAACGTCCGCGTGCTGGCCCGCGCGGGCGTGACCCTCAGCCGGCTGCACACTCCGGCCCCGCCGGAGCTGGGCGCTGCCCTGCGGTCACTGGCCGAGGCGGTCCGTCAGGCCGGTGCCGCCCTCGCCGCGGACCTGAACGGGCAGGAGGAGACCGCTGACCGACACGCCACCCGGGCCGACGAGTCGGCGCTGGCCGCGGTGCACGCCGCCGGGCAGCTCTTCGGTCCCACGCAGACCCTTCCCCTAGCGATGATCATCGGTCAGGTCCGGGCCACGGCCATCGACCTGCTGCGCGGCGTCAACCCGGAGGACGACGCCGCCGTACTCGCCCGGGTCGACGACGCCCTCGGCCTCCCGCCGGTCTGACGTCCGTACTGCTCAACGCTGGTTCCCTGCCCGGGGAGGATGGGCGTTGAGCCAGGCGATGGCGGAATCGCGGATCGGGGCGGGGATGTCGTGGCCGCCGGGGAACTCCTGGTAGGTCACGTCGTAGCCGAGATCGTGCAGGCGGGGGACGAGACGGCGGCTGCACACATCGATGGGCAGCACCCGGTCGTCGACGCCGTGCGAGATGAAGATCCGTGGCCGGCCGTGGGTGACCGGTGGCGCGGCGAAACCGGGGGAGAAGGCCAGCACCGCGTCGACCAGATCCCCGTTCGCCAGGCCCAGTGACAGCGCGTACGAGGCGCCGTCGGAGAAGCCGCCGACCGTCACGTCGGCCACCGGGTACGTGTCGAAGACGGTCGCCAACAGCCCGTCGATGCGCCCCACGTCCGCCCCGAAGCCGCCGGCGATCAGGTCCCAACTGGCCGCCGACGAGTCCGGGGCGACCAGCAGCAGGTGCTGCGCGTCCGCGACCGGCAACAGCAGGTCCAGCCCCTGTCGCGCCGAACCGCCCGCACCGTGCAGGAGCAGCACCAACCGGTACGCCGAACCGTCGGTCGCGGGCTCCGGGACGTACCCCAGGGCCAGCCGGTCACCGTCGGGGCCGGTCATCGGCACCAGCCCGGTGCGGCCCGACGCCACCGGCGGGTGGCGGCGGGCGGTCAACCGGCCGTCCCGAGGGCTCGGCGCCGGGTCCCAGTGCGACGGCGCGGAGTCGGACACGGGTCGGCGCTCCTCACGGTGGACGAAAGGTCCGACGCGGTTACCCGGCCCGTACGGGGTTAACCGTCAGCGCGCTCGGCCGAGCGTCGACTCATGCGCTGGCCCGCGCCACCAGGGCGGACGGGAAGAGGGTCACCGGTGCCGCCCGGCGCCCGTCCAGCAGGGCGGTGGCCGCGGCGGCGGCGATCCGCCCCACCGGATGACTCGCCGTGGTCAGCGCCGGGGCGGTCATCCCGGCCAACGGAATGTCGTCGAAGCCGGCCACCGCGACGTCCGCGGGCACCCGCGCACCGGCGTCCCGCAGGCCCGCGATCACCCCGAGCGCGGTGTCGTCGCTGATCGCGTAGATCGCGTCGATGTCCGGCCAGCGGCGCAGCGCCTCGCCGGCCGCCGCCCGGCCACGCGGTGCCCGGAAGTCCCCGGGAAGTATCCGCTCCGGCAGGCCGGCCTCGGCCATCAGTCGGCGGTACGTCTGCACCGGACGTTGCGCGCAGGGCAGCCACCGGGGGCCGGTCACCATGGCGATCCGGCGGCGACCCGAGGCGTACAGGTGGCGCAGCACCGCTTCGGAACCGGCAGCATTGTCGACGTCGAACGACGGCACGGTCGCCGAGCCGACGCCGATCGAGACCACCCGACCGTGCAGCGACCGCGGCACCGCCTCCAGCAGGTCCTCGGTCGTGTTGACCAGGATCACCCCGCACACGCTGCGATCCCCGTCGAGTTGGTCGAGGCTGCGGGGGTCGCCGAACGGCAGCCAGTACAGCGCCACCCCGACACCGGCGGGCGTGCACACCCGAGCGGCCGCGCCGACCACCTGGTGCACGTACGGGTCGTCCAGCACCGCGGCGCTGGTGCCCAGAACGGCCACCACCAGGCGTACGCCGCCCCCGCCGCTGACCAGCGCCCGGGCGGCCGGGTTGGGCACGTAGCCGAGCTGGTCGACGGCTGCCGTGACCTGCTTCCGGGCGGCCGGCGAGGCGAACCCCGTGCCGGCGATCACCCGCGACGCCGTGGACCGGGACACCCCGGCCACCCGGGCCACGTCCTCGAGAGTGGCCGGCCGCTGTGCCGCTGTCGTCATCGTCGCCTCCTGCGGCGGCCCGTCCGGTCGGACCAACGCCTGCGCACATCATGCCCCGGCCCGAACAGCAGCGGTAAGGGGCGGTTCCCGGTTGTGGTGGTAGCGCTCTCAGGTGTGCGATCGTGCCAGGAGATCACCCCGAGAAAGAGGACCTACCCTCGTGAGCGCCCCCACCAGTCGACCCGTAGCCCGGGACACCGCATCGCCGACCCTGCGGACGGTGCGGCTCGCCCGCAACGGCGTCGCCGTCACCTTCACCCTCAACGGGCTCGCCGTCGGCAGCTGGTTCTCCCGCGTCCCGGCGGTCCGGGAGGCACTGGACCTCTCCGCCGGCCGACTCGGGTTGCTGCTGCTGGCGATGAGTGTCGGCGCGCTGTTGGCCATGCCCACCTCCGGCCTGCTCGCCCAGCGATTCGGTGCGGCCCGCACCGTCACGATGGCCACCGTGCTGGTCGCGGTCGGCCTGACCGTGGCGGGGCTGGGCGCCACGATGACCGGGTCGTTCGCCATCGTCGCCCTGGGCCTGGTCGCGCTCGGCTACGGCTCCGGCGCCTGCGACGTGGCGATGAACGTCGAGGGCGCGGCGGTGGAACGGCGGCTGGGCCGTACGATCATGCCCCGGTTCCACGCCGGGTGGAGCCTCGGCTCGGTGGCCGGAGCGGCGCTCGGCGCCGGGGCGGCCCGGTTCGACGTCTCGGTCGGCGCGCATCTCGTCGCGGTGGCGGTGGTCGTGTTGACCGGCACCGCGCTCGCCGCCCGGACGTTCCTGCCCGTGGGCAGCGATCACACCGGCGAC
Source organism: Micromonospora saelicesensis (assembly GCF_900091575.1). Lineage (GTDB taxonomy): Bacteria > Actinomycetota > Actinomycetes > Mycobacteriales > Micromonosporaceae > Micromonospora > Micromonospora saelicesensis. The sequence continues at coordinate 330,314 of NZ_FMCR01000002.1, read as the reverse complement.
CCGGCGGACGCCACCCCGGCCGCCCGTCGCCGGGCGCAACTCGCCGCCTGGCGGGAGCCGCGCACCCTGCTGATCGGGCTGTTCGTGCTGGTCGCGGCGTTCACCGAGGGCGCCGCCAACGACTGGCTGGCCGTCGCGTTCATCGATGGACGGGACCTGAGCGAGGCCGCCGGCGCGGCGGTCTTCGCGGTCTTCGTGGTGGGCATGACCGTCGGACGCACCGTCGGCACCATCGCGCTGGACCGGTGGGGTCGGGTGGCGGTGCTCAGCGGCACCATCGGCCTCGCCGTGGTCGGCGCCGGCCTGGCCGTGCTGGCGGGCTCCGGGCCGGTGGCCGTCATCGGTGTCGCGCTGTGGGGCCTGGGTGCGTCGCTGGGCTTCCCGGTCGGGATGAGCGCGGCGGCCGACGACGAGGCGCACGCGGCGGTGCGGGTGAGCGTGGTCGCGGTGATCGGCTACACCGCGTTCCTCGGTGGCCCGCCGTTGCTGGGGCTGGTCGGCGACGAGGTCGGCACCCTACGCGCGCTGCTGGCGGTGCCGTTGCTGCTGCTGCCGACCCTGCTGCTGGTGCCGGTGCTGCGCCCGCCGCACTCCGCTGAAACTGCTCCGTCGGTAGTTAAAAACTAACCCACTTCGCCGCCGGGCGGTATCGGGTGCGCGGCCGACTGCGCCGCGCACCCGCACTGGTTACGGTCGCCCGATGCCAACCGATGAGATCACCGCCGCCGCGGCGGGCACCTGGACCCTGGGCGACCGCACCGTGCACCGGATGGGCTTCGGCTCCATGCGGATCACCGCGAACCCCGAGCCCGACCGGGCCGTCGCCCTGCTGCGCCGCGCCGTGGAGCTGGGTGTCAACCACATCGACACTGCCGCGTTCTACGTCTCGCCCGGCGGCACCCTGCGCGTCGGCACCGGCCCGGCCCGCTACGCCACCGAGCTGATCCGCGCGGCGCTCGCCCCGTACCCGGAGGATCTGGTGATCGCCACCAAGGTCGGTTTCGGGTACGACCCGGAGGCGGGCTTCACCGAGGCGCTCACCCCGGCGCAGTTGCGGGCCCAGGTGGAGGAGAACCTTCGCCGGCTCGGCCGCGACCAGCTCGACGTGGTGAACCTGCGCCTCGGCCGGGGGCCGGGTGCGGTGCCGGTGGCCGACCGGTTCGGCGCGCTCGCCGAGTTGCGGACCGCCGGGCTGATCCGGCACCTCGGGCTCTCCAACGCCCGGCCGGAACAGCTGGACGAGGTGGCGGGCATCGCTCCGGTGGTCTGCGTGCAGAACAACTACGGGGTGGACGCCTACCGGGAGCAGGACGCGCTCGTCCGGCTCTGCGGTGAGCGGGGCATCGCCTACGTGCCGTTCTTCGCGCTGGCCGGCACCGGACGGGAGACGGGCGCGAGCACCGCCCAGGGCGAGGCCGTGGAGGCGGTCGCCCGCGCCCACGGCGTCACCCCGCAGCAGGTACGCCTCGCCTGGACCCTGCACCAGGGCCCCCACGTGCTCGCCATCCCCGGCACCTCGGACCCGGAGCACCTGGCGCAGAACGTCGCCGCTGGAGCCCTACGCCTGACCCCGGAGGACCTGACCCGTCTGCACTGATCGTCCACCCCGTCACCGCTCAGGCCCGCACGACGTGCACCACAACCTCCTGACCGTCGCCCACAGTGCCGGAGAACCCCTCCGACAGTGCGTCCACAACCGTCAGCTGGAGCGCGAGGGTCTCGTGTGCGATGAGCTTCTGATGTGTGGAGATCGCCGCCGCGACGTCCGCGGGGGCGGCGATCGACACCGTGATCCGGTCGGAGACCTCGAAGTCGGCGTCGCGGCGGGCCTGCTGGATGATCCGGACGACGTCGCGTGCGACGCCCTCGGCTGCCAGCTCGGGAGTGATCTCGGTGTCCAACGCGATCGTCGCGCCGCGCTGGGACTCCACGACCCAACCGGTGCGCGGCACCTCCGTGATCAGGATGTCGTCCAGGCCCACCTCGACCTGCGCACCGTCGACCGACAGCGGGTACGTCCCGTTCGCCCGGACGCCGTCGACCAGGTCCCGGGGGGCCACGGCGGCGATCGCCTTCGCGACGTGCTGGGTGCGGTTGCCGAACCGGCGGCCCAGGGTCCGGAAGTTCGCTTTGACCTGCACGTCGATGATCCCGCTCTGGGGATCGAGCGGCTGGAGGACCTTCACGTTCAACTCGTCGCCGATGTCGTCCAGCAACGCCTGCGGGAGAACGGTGCCGGTCGGCAGCCCCACGAGCGCCCGGCTCAACGGCTGACGGATCCGCAGACTGCTCGCCTTACGCGCGGACCGCCCCGCCTCAGCCAACGCCCGCGCCGTGGCCACCTGGGCCGACAACTCCGTGCTGATCAGTGTGGTGTCGGGTGTGGGCCAGGTCGCCAGGTGCACCGACTCCGGAGCCGACTCCGCACCGCGCCGGACGAGCTGCTGCCACACCTCCTCCGTGACGAAGGGAATGAACGGCGCCAGTAGCCGCGTGAGAATGTCGAGGCACTCGTACAGGGTGGTGAGGGCGTCGGGGTCGCCCTCCCAGAAACGCTGCCGCGACCGCCGTACGTACCAGTTCGACAGGTCGTCGATGAAGTCGGCGAGCAGTCGGCCGGCGCGCGCCGTGTCGTAGTTCTGCATTCGTTCGTCAACGGCGGCCGCGAGGGCGTGGACCTCGCCGACGATCCACCGGTCCAACACCGGTCGCTGGGCGACCGGCTGCGCCAGGTGCGGCGCCCACGTCGAGTTCGCCGCGTAGAGGGAGAAGAACGCCGCGGTGTTCCAGTAGGTCATCAACACCTTGCGGACGATCTCGTCGAGCGGGCCGGGCCCGATCCGGCGCGGCGACCACGGTGAGCCGGAGCACGCCATGAACCAGCGCACCGCGTCGGCGCCGTGCGTGTCCATCAACGGGATCGGCAGCAGGATGTTGCCCAGGTGTTTGCTCATCTTGCGGCCGTCCTCGGCCAGGATGTGCCCGAGGCAGACGACGTTCTCGTACGGGGACCGGTCGAAGACCAGCGTGCCCACCGCCATCAGCGTGTAGAACCACCCCCGCGTCTGATCGATCGCCTCGCAGATGTACTGGGCCGGGTAGGTGCGCTCGAAGATCTCCTTGCTGCCCGGCACGTGGGGGTAGCCCAACGACGCGAACGGCATCGCCCCGGAGTCGTACCAGGCGTCGATCACCTCGGGGACGCGGGTGGCGATCTGGCCGCAGTCCGGGCAGGCGAAGGTGATCTCGTCGACGTACGGGCGGTGCGGATCCAGCTCGGACAGGTCGGCGCCGGCCAGCTCCCCGAGCTCCGTACGGGAACCAACAGCTGTCACGTGGTTGTCCGGGCATCGCCACAGCGGCAGCGGGGTGCCCCAGTACCGGGCGCGGGACACCGCCCAGTCGATGTTGTTCTTCAGCCAGTCGCCGTAGCGGCCGTGTTTGATGTGCTCCGGGAACCAGTTGGTGTTCTCGTTCTCCCGCGTCAGCTCGTCGCGGACCTCGGTCGTCCGGATGTACCAGGACGGCTGCGCGTAGTACATCAGCGGCGTGTGGCACCGCCAGCAGTGCGGGTAGGGGTGCTCGAACGGTTCGTGCCGGAACAACCGACCAGACTTCTTCAGGCGGTCGATGAGCAACGCGTCGGCGTCCTTGAAGAAGACCCCACCGACCAGGTCGATGCCGTCGTTGAACCGCCCGTTCGGGGCGACCGGGTTGACCAGCGGCAACCCGTACGCGCGGCAGACGGCGAGGTCGTCCGCGCCGAAGGCCGGCGCCTGGTGCACCAGGCCGGTGCCGTCCTCGGTCGTGACGTACTCCGCGAGGACCACCTGGTGCGCGTCCGGGATGTCCACCAGGTCGAACGGCCGCTCGTACCGCAGACCCTCCAGGGCCGACCCCGGTACGGTCGCCAGGATCTCCGCGTCGTCGCCGAGGACCCGCTGGGTCAGCGGTTCGGCGACGACGAACGTGCCCTGCCCGGTGCGGGCGACGGCGTACGTCACAGCGGGATGTACGGCGACGGCGGTGTTGGACACCAGGGTCCACGGGGTGGTGGTCCAGACCAGCAGATCGACGCCGCCGTGGCCGGCTACGTCCCCGCGCAACGGAAACCGCACGTACACGGAGGGGTCGGTGACGGTCTCGTACCCCTGCGCCACCTCGTGGTCGGACAGGGTCGTGCCGTCGCGGGTGCAGTACGGCGCGACCCGGAAGTCCTCCACCAGTCGCCCGCCGTCGTGGATCTGCTTCAGTGACCACCAGACGCTGTCCACGTACTCCGGGGACATGGTCTGGTACGGATGCTCCAGGTCGATCCAGTAACCCATACGTTCGCTGAGCTGGACGAACTCGTCCACGTGCCGCAGCACCGAGGTGCGGCACAGGGCGTTGAACTCCGCGACGCCCATCTTCTCGATGTCGGGCTTGCCGCTGAGCCCCAGTTCCTTCTCCACCGCGAGCTCAACGGGCAGGCCGTGGCAGTCCCACCCGGCACGGCGCGGCACCGAGAAGCCCCGCATCGTCCGGTACCGGGGAAAGAGGTCCTTGAAGACCCTCGCCTCGATGTGGTGGGTGCCCGGCGTGCCGTTGGCGGTCGGCGGCCCCTCGTAGAACACCCACGGCGGGCCGTCGGCCGTCTGCTCCAGACTCCGGTTGAACACGTTGTTGGCCTGCCACCAGTCGATGACCGCACGGTCCATCCCACCAAGGTCGATCTTGGTGGGCAGTGGCACGAATGGTGACTTCAACGGACCGTCCGGCACCGACGTTCTCCCTACACTCCACGTCCGCTCGCGCGGGCATCAGCTCACTGCCCACGCGGGGACGAAGTGCCGGGCGTATGGCCAGGACTCCGCGGTACCACCCCGCTTGCGCCTCGATGGTGCAGGCGCCGCTCAATTTCGCGACGTGACGTGCCGCTACGTCCGGTTCTACTGGGGCGGCGGAGCTGCCCGTTCTTCCGGAGGCTCCCCGGTGATGGCCGGATCGGTGCCGATGCCGCCCAGCATAGCTGTCCGTGCGCGGAGCCCGTGGCCGGAGCGCTAGGCGTGCAGCCAGATGCGGAGAGGGCCGGTGGTGGTGAAGCCGGCGGAGAGCGCCGGCGTCAGGTCCGCTGTGGTTTCGTAGCCGACCAGCGGTGCGTCGGGCACTGTGGCGCACACCGCGCGCCAGATGTCCCGGGAGCTGTCGGTGCGGGTGAACAGGTTGGAGACGCCGTACGGGCCGTCGCCGCTGAGCACCGCTCCACCGATGATCACGCCCTGGTCGTCGCGGCGGGCGAGAACCCGTACCCGGGGGTCGGCCAGGAGCGCGGGGCGGAACAGCTCCCCACCACCGTGGGCCGCCGCCCAGGCCGCCAGCTCGTCGGGTGTGGTGACCGGGGCCAGCGGTGTGTCGACAGGTGGTGCCGACGGCGGCCGGTGGATCCACTGGGCGTCGAAGAGCACCCGGAACCCGTACCCGGACAGGTCGAGGTCGGCGAAGCTGTCCTTCACCGACGCGCCGGGCCCCGCGTCGATCCGGGCCAGCAGGGCCTCGGCGTCGACGCCCGGCCGCACTGTGACCGCGTCCGGGTACCACTGTGGCGAACGGTGGGGGACCGACCAGGCGTCGGCGTCGGTACGGCCGGTCAGCCCCTGGCTGCCGCAGACGATGTCGCACCATTCGGCGTTGTTGCGGGCCGCCGTCCGCACGTCCTCCAGCACGCCGGGCAGCCTAGCCGACCGGGGCACTGGCTCAAGGGGCGTAGACCAGGTCCATCGTGTCGGTGTGCCCGGACCAGCGCAGGTCGAGGCGCCAGCAACCGGCCTGCGGCAGGTCGATGATCGACGGACCGGGGCCGCCGGCGACCTCCCGGATCACCCGGGTGTCGGTGCCGTCCAGCCTCGCGGTGATCACCAGGGTTGCCGGTGCGGTCGGGTCGGGCGAGGTCGTGGCGGCGCGAGCCACCCAGAGGATCTTGTTGTTCGACCCGTCCGTCCGGACCTGCCGCAGGGGATGGGCGAACAGCACCGCCACGATGTCACCCTTCGCGCCGAAGACGTGCGGAACCCGCGCGTCCCCGCTGAACCCGGCGTCCGCCCAGTCGGGCAGGGACCCCGTCTCGACCCGCGCCGCGCAGGCGGTCGCGGTGCTCGCCGTGGTGGCCGCACCCGCCGTCGGCGCCGCGCCGCTGGTGGTGGTCGTGCACCCCGCCAGCAGGACCACCGAGGATGCCAGCATCAACCTGCCCCAGGAACCCATCTCGCCCCTTCCGGTATGCGCCGAGGACTCGTCGCACCTTTCCGACACCGCCCAGGCCCGCCGGGTTCCTAGTGCTCTGACCGGAAACGTTTACCGGCTTGGCCGCGGCGAGGCCAGAGGGGGCCGACCCTCACGGGCGCATGTGAGGATGCGTGGGTGGAACAGACACTGGGTCGGCAGGCGGCCTCGGACGCGGTCAGTGACCAGGGATGGCGGTACTTGCTGGGCGCGTTGCGCACGTCGGTCCGCGTCGGCTCATTGGTTCAGGCAACCGAGGTGGCGGCGCGTGTGGTGGCGGCGTGCGGTAGCGACGCCGACGGGCACCTACGCGCTGATATCCGGCCAGAGCGGGTCGTCCTGACCCTGCAGTCGTCGGATCGGGCGGCGCTCACCGCTCGCGATATCGATCTTGCGCATCGGATTTCCGCCGCCATGCGGAACGTCGGGCTACGGACGGAGCCTGAGATTGGTACGGGAGCGCCGCGGTCGGTGCAGCTCGTGGAGATCGCTCTCGACGCGCTCGACATCGCAGCGGTCCGGCCGTTCTGGAAGGCCGTGCTGGGCTACACGGACGAGGCGGGAGCCGACGGTCCCAAGGACCCGATCGTCGACCCGGTCGGACAGGGTCCGGCGCTGTGGTTTCAGCAGATGGACCAGCCACGCCCGGACCGGAATCGCATCCATCTCGACATTTGTGTCCCGCACGACGAGGCACCACGGCGGATCGAAGCCGCGCTGACGGCCGGTGGCCGACGTGTATCCGCGTCCCATGCTCCCGCCTTCTGGGTTCTCGCCGATATCGAGGGTAACGAGGCTTGTGTGACGACCTGGCAGGGCCGGGACGACTCGTAGACCGGGCTGACCGGCCAGGAACCACTGCTGTCCTGAGGCGTAAGTCAGGACGGCGCCGGGCGCTCGGCTGCCGACGCGTTCGTCCGACAAATTCGCTGTCCGGTGGCCGGAGCGTAGTGGTACACAACCGAAGTGCAGAACATGTTGGATTTCCCCGAGGTCCTGGGGCTGATCGAAGATCGCTCGGCCGCGGTCCGCGCCGCGATCGCGTCCGCCCCCGACCTCGACGTCCAGGTCCCGACCTGTCCGGACTGGACGCTGCGCGAACTGGCACAGCACCTCGGCGACGGCCGCCGCCGCCAGGCCGCCGTCATCGCGGCGGGCCCGGGCGCTGAACCCCCGGCGAGGACGGACCCCCAGGGCGCCCCGACCGCGCCCCGCGACCGCGAAGCCCTGGACGCCTGGCTCGCCGAGTCGACCGAGCTCATGCTCGACGCGATGCGCGCGGCCGGCCCGGACCGCGGCTGCTGGACCTGGTGGGGCCGCTCGCAGGCCCCGCAGACCAGCGGAGCTGTGGCCCGCCACCAGATCCAGGAGTTGGCCGTCCACACCTACGACGCCCAGCTCACCCAGGGGGCCGCACAGCCGCTGCCGACGGACGTCGCGGTCGAGGGCGTCGACGAGTTCCTGACGACCGTCGCGGCGACGACCGTCCCCTGGCCGTTCAAGCCGGCGACCATCGACCTGCACACGACCGAGGGCCGCTCCTGGCGCCTGACCCTCAACGCCGACGGCGTCCGCTGCGACGACCTCGCCGCCGACGCGGAGCCGGGCGACATGGCGATGCGAGGCGCAGCGAGCGACATGGTCCTCTACTTCTACGAGCGCGTCCCGCTCGACGACCTGGAGACCACCGGCGACATCCAGCCGATGGAGCAGCTCGCAGACTGGGACCCGAACGCGTACTAGGCCAGTGAGCGCGCGATCTCGATCGCCTCGGCCTTGGTGAGGGTGCCCTCAAGCCGGTAGCTCACGTCGTCGTCCTGCCAGATCAGGGTCGAGCCGGCAAGTCGGGCGGTCTCCCGGCGGATCCCGCCCGCCCGGTCCACGTAGGACAGGACGTGCGGGCCGTCGACCCAGACAGCGAAGTCGCCGTTGACCTGGACCCAGTTCGCGCCCGGCGGAGTGACCTCCTTGTGGAAGGCCAGGTCGAGGTGACCGTCGAACGCGTCGACGCGCAGCGCGCCCCCGTCGTAGAGCAGCGTCGCCACCCGGTACCGGCCCGTGGCGTCCGGGTCGGCGACCAGCACCTGCTCGGGCGTGCCCAGCATCGCCGGCAGGCGGATCGGAAACCGCACCGACCGTTGGGCCTCGTCCAGGGCGACGGCCCGCTGCCCGGGCAACGGCGACGCGGTGCTGCCGGGCGGCGTCGGGGCGGGTGAGGTGGCGATGCTGACCCCGGCGAAGCGCAGCAGCCCCGTGACGACGTCGGCGATCGCGGCCCGCGTCGGCGGCAACACCGCCACCAGCAGGGCGACGAGCGCCACCACGGCGAGCGACCGCCACCGGCGCCGCCGGGGCGCGGGCGTGCCGAGTCGTACGCGGACGCGGGCGGTCACGTCGGGCGGATCCGGGGTGTCCAGCCAGGCGGACAGGTCGCGCAGTTCCCGTTCGAGGTCACCCATGCCGGACCTCCTCACGGTCGAGCAGGCCACGAAGCTTCGCCAGCGCCCGGGACGTACGCGACTTCACAGTGCCCCGGGGCCAGCCCAGAGCCGCCACCGTCTCCTCCTCGGTGAGATCGAGGAAGAACCGGCAGACGATCACCTCGCGGTCCCGTACCGGCAGTTGCCGCAGGGCCTGCACCAGCGACGCCCGGCGCTCCCCGGCGAGGACCGCGCCGACCGCGTCGTCCTCGGCGATCTCGGACGTCGGGTCCGCTGCCGCCGCCCGCAGGACGAGCCCGTCGCGCCGGCCGCGGGAGCGGTGCAGGTTGCGGGTCTCGTTCGCGACGATCGCGAGCAGCCACGACCGGAAGGACGCGTCACCCCGGTAACGGGACAGCTTCCGGTACGCCTTCACAAACGCCTCCTGGATGACGTCCTCGGAGTCCGAGCCCGCGCCGAGCAGCACCGCGGTCCGGTACGCGGACGCGGTGTGCCGGGCGACCAGGAGGTTGTACGCCTCCAGGTCACCTGCCCGAGCGCGGGTGACGAGCGCCTCGTCGTCCAGGGGAGCCTCCGTTCGGATCACACTCATGACACCGCCCACCCGCCGGGGGTTCCACACGGATTTCCCAACGCAGGTCAGCTCTCTCCCATCCGGCGTGCAGCGTATTGCCAGGAACCGGTGCTGCACTGGAGGGACGTCGAGGAGAGGGGCGGGGCATGAGCTGGTTCAACCGCCGGTCACGGGGTGCCGAGGCGACCCCGACGAAGCTGGACCGGGAGGCGACCCGCGAGGACCTCGCGGCGCTGGAGGCGTTCGTGGCCACCCGCCGCGGGGTGGAGTTCTACCTGGAGCCGGAGACGACCGCGACGGACACCACGGTGGTGGCGATCGCCCACGACGGCGAGTGGATCCGCCGCCGTACCGGAACGCCCCGCGCGGCCGGGGGCATCGCCCGCAAGCACGCGGTGCCGCTGTACGAGGCGGCGCGCACCGGCTACCCGGAACGGATGCGGACCTGGAGCCGGGCCCACCCGGAACGCCACGCCCGCTGATCGGGGCGTCGACCGGTGTCGGTCGTCGCGCGTGGCGTGTTCGGTCCCGGGCATGTGCCGTTCGGCGCCTTTGGAGCTGAATCGTTGGCGACATCGCCGTAGGTCCGGACCTGAAGCCGAGGCGCGGACCGGGAGTCGAGGCGGCTGAATCGTCTACAACATCAGCTCCAAAGGGGCCGCGTGAACACTCCGCCCCCTGCCACGGGGCCAGTCCGCGTGGCCGATCAACCAGTTCGCCCAGCCCGCCATTGCGGCGAGAGGCATCCCCCGCGCGCCGATATTTTCGCAGGTCAATGTGGTGAGCGTGGTCGGGTGGGGGTGGGGTCCGCGTTGACCGGCGGCGCGACGGTGTGGCAGCATTCGCGGCCTGACGGCAGTGAAGGAAGTCGGTGCGAATCCGACGCGGTCCCGCCACTGTCACCGGGGAGCGATCCCCCCTCGTGAGTCACGGCCGTGTGTCTGCGGTTGGAAGGCCGGGGGAGAGCGTCGATCCGGAAGCCAGGATACTTCGGCCGTCGGGACGTACCCCAGGGCGTGGACACCCGAGGAGGACCCGATGACGCACGGCGTCTCATTCATCGACGATCATCGTCGTATAGCGCTCCAGGCAGTGCATTCCAAGGACACCGGCCACCGGCACCGCTGAGCTGATCGCTCGCGCTGACCGGCCCCGACCCATGCGTTGGTGCGCCGTTCGCTCGGGCCGTCGTACCGGCTGACGCCGCACCCACCCGCATCGCCCCGGTCGCCCCCGTGAGGGCCCAGGGCGTCACTTTCCGGAGCCTGCCGTGCGCATTCTGCTGCTGTCCACCGCCGACACCGACCTGCTGGCCGCCCGCGCCAGCGGTGCCGACTACCGGTTGGCCAACCCCTCCCGGGTCGCCGCCGAGGAGGTGCCCGCCCTGCTCGACGGGGTCGCCCTCGTCGTCGTACGCCTGCTCGGCGGGCGGCAGGCGTGGCCGGACGGCCTCGCCGCGGTGCTCGCCACCGGCGTGCCGACGGTCGTGCTCGGCGGCGAGGCGCTGCCCGACGCGGAGCTGATGGCCATCTCCACAGTGCCGTCCGGGGTCGTCACCCAGGCGCTGGCGTACCTGGTGGAAGGCGGCCCGGACAACCTCGGGGAGTTGGCCCGGTTCCTCTGCGACACGGTGCTGCTCACCGGCGAGGGGTTCGCCGCACCCGCGCCCACCCCGGCGTACGGCGTGCACGGCGAACACCCCGCCGAACCGGACCGGCCCACAGTGGGGATCGTCTTCTACCGGGCGCACGCCCTCGCCGGCAACACCGACTTCGTCGACGTGCTCGCGGACGCGGTCCACGAAGCCGGCGGCAACCCGCTGCCGATCTTCTGCGGCTCGCTGCGCGGGCTGACCGCGGGCGCCGGCCCACTCGGGCTCTTCGCCCGCTGTGACGCGCTGCTGGTCACTGTGCTCGCGGCCGGCGGTGCGGTCGCCGCGGACGCCTCCGGTGGCGGCGACGAGGACGCCTGGGACGTCGGCGCCCTGGCCGCCCTGGACGTGCCGGTCATCCAGGCGCTCTGCCTCACCAGCACCCGCGCGCAGTGGGCCGACAGCGACGCCGGCCTGTCCCCACTGGACGCCGCCATGCAGGTGGCCATCCCCGAGTTCGACGGCCGGATCGTCACCGTGCCGTTCTCGTTCAAGCAGATCGACGCCGACGGGCTCTCGGTCTACGCCGCCGATCCCGAGCGGGCCGCCCGGGTCGCCGGGATCGCGGTGCGCCACGCCCGGCTGCGGTACGTGCCGCACGCCGACAAGCGGGTCGCCGTGGTGCTCAGCTCGTACCCCACCAAGCACTCCAGGGTCGGCAACGCCGTCGGGTTGGACACCCCGGCCTCGGCGGTCCGGCTGTTCGCCGCGCTGGCCGAGGCCGGCTACGACCTGGGTGACACGCCACCGCCCGACGACGGCGACGCGCTGATCCACGCGCTGATCGCCGCCGGCGGTCACGACGTGGAGTGGCTCACCCCGGAGCAGTTGGCCGCCGCCGAGGCCCGGATACCGGGGCCGACGTACCGGCGCTGGTTCGACCAGGTCCCGGCCGAGCTGCGCGGGCGGATGCGGGAGCACTGGGGTGAGCCGCCGGGCGAGCTGTACACCGAGGGCGGCGACATCGTGCTCGCCGGGCTGCGCTTCGGCAACGTGGTGCTGCTGATCCAGCCGCCCCGCGGCTTCGGGGAGAACCCGATCGCCATCTACCACGACCCGGACCTGCCGCCCAGCCACCACTACCTGGCCGCGTACCGCTGGTTGACCGCGTCGGTCGCGGACGGCGGCTTCGGCGCGGACGCCGTGGTGCACCTGGGTAAGCACGGCACCCTGGAGTGGCTTCCCGGCAAGGGCCTCGGCCTGGCCGCCGACTGCGCGCCCGACGCGGTCCTCGGCGACCTGCCGCTGGTGTACCCGTTCATCGTCAACGACCCCGGCGAGGGCACCCAGGCCAAGCGGCGGGCGCACGCCGTGGTCGTCGACCACCTGGTTCCGCCGATGGCCCGCGCCGAAACCTACGGCGACCTGGCCAAACTGGAACAACTGCTCGACGAGTACGCGACAGTGCAGGCCCTCGACCCGGCCAAGGTGCCCACCGTGCGGGCCCAGATCTGGGACCTGGTGCGCGCCGCCGAGCTGCACCACGACCTGCACGCCGAGGCGATGCCCGACGCGGACGACTTCGACGACTTCGTGCTGCACCTCGACGGGTACCTGTGCGAGGTCAAGGACGTGCAGATCCGCGACGGGCTGCACATCCTCGCCGACGCGCCCACCGGCGAGCCCCGGGTCAACCTGGTCCTCGCGGTGCTGCGCGCACCGCAGATCTGGGGCGGCGCCCGGGCCCTGCCCGGCCTGCGACAGGCTCTCGCCGTCGCGTACTCCCTCGACGAGCAGGAGCTGCTCGCGTCGCCGGGACAGCGACTGGCGCTGCCTGCGGCGCTGACCGAGGTGGTGGACGGGCCGGCCGGCACCGCTGCCGACGCGATCGACCTCATCGAGGCCCTCGCGCGGCGGCTGGTCGTGGGCATGGAGACCCTGGACTGGGCCGTGGACACTGTTGACGCCGTGGTGAGGGAGGTGACCGGTCGGTCGATCCCGGACGTCGCCGCGGTGCTGCACTTCGCCGCCACCGAGCTGGTGCCCCGACTGGACCGGACCACCGACGAGCTGACAAACACCCTCGGGGCGTTGGACGGCAGGTTCGTGCCGGCCGGCCCGTCCGGCTCACCCACCCGGGGCCTGGTCAACGTGCTGCCCACCGGCCGCAACTTCTACTCCGTCGACCCGAAGGCCATCCCCAGCCGCAACGCCTGGGACGTCGGGGTGGCCCTCGCCGACTCGCTGCTGGCCCGGCACCTCGCCGACACCGGGGCGTACCCCCGCTCGGTGGGCTTGACAGTGTGGGGCACCAGCGCGATGCGGACCCAGGGTGACGACATCGCCGAGGTGCTCGCGCTGCTGGGCTGCCGGCCGGTCTGGGACGACAGATCCCGGCGGGTCACCGGAGTCGAGGTGGTGCCGACCGCGGAGCTGGGCCGCCCGCGCGTCGACGTCACGGTGCGCATCTCCGGGTTCTTCCGCGACGCGTTCCCGCACGTGGTGGCGCTGCTCGACGACGCCGTCCGGCGGGTCGCCGCCCTGGACGAGCCGGACGAGGAGAACTACCTGCGGGCGCACGTCGCCGCCGACCTCGCCGAGCACGGCGACGAACGGCGGGCCACCGCCCGGATCTTCGGCTCCAAGCCCGGCGCGTACGGCGCTGGGCTGCTGCCCCTGATCGACGCCCGGACCTGGCGCAGCGACGCCGACCTGGCCGAGGTGTACGCGGTGTGGGGCGGCTACGCGTACGGCCGGGGCCTGGACGGGCGGGAGGCGCGCGCCGACATGGAGCGCTCGTTCGCCCGGATCGCGGTGGCGGTGAAGAACCAGGACACCCGTGAGCACGACATCGTCGACTCCGACGACTACTTCCAGTACCACGGCGGGATGGTGGCGATGGTCCGCCACCTCACCGGCACGTCACCGCAGGCGTACGTGGGTGACTCGGCGATGCCGCACGACGTGCGCACCCGCACGCTGGGCGAGGAGACCCGGCGGGTGTTCCGCGCCCGGGTGGTCAACCCGAAGTGGATCGCCGCGATGCGCCGGCACGGCTACAAGGGCGCGTTCGAGCTGGCGGCCACAGTGGACTACCTGTTCGGCTACGACGCCACCGCCGGCGTGGTCGACGACTGGATGTACGAGCACCTGGCCGCCGCGTACCTCTTCGACGAGACCACCCGGGAGTTCCTGGAGCAGTCCAACCCGTGGGCGTTGCGCGGCATCACCGAGCGGCTGTTGGAGGCCGCCGACCGGGGGCTGTGGGCCAAGCCGGAGCCGGCCACCCTCGACCGGCTGCGCGACACGTACCTGGCCAGCGAGGGCGACCTGGAGGACCGGGCATGACCGCGATCACGACCTACCCGTTCAGCGCGGTGCTCGGCATGGCCGACATGCGGCTGGCGTTGCTGCTCAACGCGGTCTCCCCGGCGATCGGCGGGGTGCTGGTCCGGGGTGAGAAGGGGACCGCCAAGTCCACCGCCGTGCGGGCTCTCGCCGCACTGCTGCCCCCGGTGCGCCGGGTGGCCGGCTGCCGGTTCGGCTGCGACCCGGCCGAGCCCGACCCGGCCTGCCCGGACGGCCCGCACCCGGCCGACGCCGCCGCCGAGACTCGTCCGGCCCGCCTCGTCGAGCTGCCGGTGGGCGCCGCCGAGGACCGGGTGGTCGGCGCACTGGATCTGGAGAAGGCGATCGGCGAGGGGGTACGCGCCTTCGAGCCGGGCCTGCTCGCCGCCGCGCACCGGGGTGTGCTCTACGTCGACGAGGTCAACCTGCTGCACGACCACCTCGTCGACCTGCTGCTCGACGCGGCGGCGATGGGCCGCAGCCACGTCGAGCGGGAGGGCGTCTCGGTCAGCCACGCGGCCCGGTTCCTGCTGGTCGGCACGATGAACCCGGAGGAGGGGGAGCTGCGCCCGCAGCTGCTCGACCGGTTTGGGCTCACCGTGGAGGTGGGCGCCAGCCGGGACCCGGAGATCCGGGTCGAGGTGGTCCGCCGCCGGCTGGCCGCCGACGCGGACCCGGTCGGCTTCGCCGCCCGCTGGGCCGACGCCGACGCGGAGATCGCCGGCCAGGTGGCCGCCGCCCGCCGCCGACTTCCCGGGGTACGACTGCCGGACGCCGCGTTGCGGCAGATCGCCGAGGTGTGTGCGGCGTTCGACGTGGACGGGATGCGGGCCGACATCGTCACCGCCCGGACCGCCCTCGCCCACGCCGCCTGGCACGCCCGGGACCGGGTCACCATCGACGACGTCCGGGTGGCCGCCCGGCTGGCCCTGCCACACCGCCGCCGCCGCGACCCGTTCGACACCCCCGGGCTGGACGAGAAGCGCCTCGACGAGGCGTTGCAGCGCGCCCAGGACGCCCACCCCGACGACCCGGACGACGCCGGCCCGGACGACGCCGGCCCGGACGACCGCGGCCCGGACGACCGCGGCCCGGACGACCGCGGACCGGACGACCGCGGACCGGACGGCGGCCCGCAGAGCGGTGGCCCGGCCGGTGGCGGCGGCCCGAACGGGGGTGGACCAAACGAGGGCGGCCCGAGTGGCGGCGGCCCACAGGGCGGCGACGGCGGCGACCACTGTGAACCCGGGACGACCGGACACTCGGCGGCGCGTGACGGCGCTGGCCCCGACGGGCGCACCGACGGCCCGGACGGCACCGACGCCTGGCCGCAGCGCCAGCCGGGCGACCGGGGCGACGACGACGGCTGGCCGCAGCGCCAGCAGGGCGACCGGGGCGGCGACGGCCAGAACTCGCGCCCGCGCGGTGGCCGGCAGTCGGCGACCGGTGCCGACGACCCGACCGGCGGCGGGGAGTCCCAGCCGGTGGTCGTACCCCGGGGTGGACTGAAGGCGCGGGTGCTCACCGCGCCCGGCCTGGGTGACGGGGTGCCCGGCCGACGGTCGCGGGCCCGCACCGGACGGGGCCGCACCACCGGCGCCCGGGTGCCGGCGGGTCGGGTGAGCGCGCTGCACCTGCCGGCCACGATCCGCGCCGCCGCGCCGCATCAGGCGGCCCGGGGCCGACTCACCGGTCCACTGCGTCTGCGCCGGGACGACCTGCGCGAGGCGGTTCGTGAGGGACGCGAGGGCAACCTGGTGCTGTTCGTGGTGGACGCGAGCGGCTCGATGGGCGCCCGGCAGCGGATGACCACAGTGAAGGACGCGGTGCTCGCCCTGCTCACCGACGCGTACCAGCGGCGGGACAAGGTCGCGGTGATCGCGTTCCGGGGTGCCGGCGCCCGGACCCTGCTGCCGGCGACGTCGTCGGTGCTGGCCGCCTCGACCCGGCTGGCCGAGCTGCCCACGGGCGGGCGCACGCCGCTGGCCGAGGGGCTGCTCGCCGCCGCGGAGCTGTTGCGGGTGGAGCGCCTGCGCGACCCGAAGCGTCGCCCACTGGTTCTCGTCGTCACCGACGGGAGAGCCACGGCGGGCACCCGCCCGCTAGACCGGGCGGCAGCAGCCGCGAAGGTCCTGGCCGCCACCGGCGCCGCCTGCGTGGTCGTCGACTGCGAATCCGGCCCGGTCCGCCTGCACCTGGCGAACCGCCTGGCCACCCAGCTAAAAGCCCCCCGTCACCAACTAGAAGACCTAACCCAAGCCCCCGCCCCCGCCCCCGCCCGAGGAGATCTTGGAACGAAACGGCCCCTGGAAGGGCGGCTTCCTTCCAAGATCTCGACCGGCACCACCCTCACGCCCGACAGGAGCGTTGCCTGATGCCGCAGGGACAGCCGAGCAACGTGCCCGCTGACGGGTTGACGACCCGGCAGCGGCGGCACCGGCCACTGCTGATCGTCCACACCGGACAGATGAAGGGGAAGTCGACGGCGGCCTTCGGGTTGGCCCTGCGGGCCTGGACGGCCGGTCTGCCGGTCGGGGTGTTCCAGTTCGTCAAGAGCGCCAAGTGGCGGGTCGGGGAGGAGAACGCCTTCCGTGCGCTCGGCGAGGTGCACGAGCGCACCGGCCAGGGCGCGCCGGTGGCCTGGCACAAGATGGGCGAGGGCTGGTCCTGGATCCAGCGCGGCGGCGACGCCGACCACGCCGCCGACGCCCTGGAGGGCTGGCGGCAGATCCAGCGTGACCTGGCCACCGAGCGCTACGGGCTGTACGTGCTGGACGAGTTCACCTACCCGATGAAGTGGGGCTGGGTGGACGTCGACGAGGTGGTCGCCACCCTGGCCGACCGCCCCGGCTTCCAACACGTCGTGATCACCGGTCGGGACGCCGACCCGCGCCTGGTCGCCGCCGCCGACCTGGTCGCCGAGCTGACCAAGGTCAAGCACCCGATGGACGCCGGCCAGAAGGGCCAGAAGGGCATCGAATGGTGAGCGCGCACCAGTCGTTGCCCCGGGTGGTGGTCGCCGCCCCGGCCAGCGGCCACGGCAAGACCACGGTGGCCACCGGGCTGCTCGCCGCGCTGCGGCGACGGGGCCTGACGGTCAGCCCACACAAGGTCGGCCCCGACTACATCGACCCCGGCTACCACGCCCTCGCCGCCGGGCGGCCCGGGCGCAACCTCGACCCGTTCCTGGTCGGGGCCGACCGCATCGCCCCCCTGCTGCGACACGGCGCGAGCGTCCCCACGCCCGCCGACATCGCCGTGGTCGAGGGCGTCATGGGCCTGCACGACGGCGCGGTGGGCCGCCGCGACTACGCCTCCACCGCGCACGTCGCCCGGCTGATCGAGGCACCCGTGCTGCTGGTGCTGGACACCACCGCGCAGGGCCGGTCGGCCGCCGCGCTCACCCTCGGCATGGCCGCGTTCGATCCGGCGGTACGGATCGGCGGGGTGATCCTCAACCGGGTCGGCTCACCCCGGCACGAGACGCTGCTGCGCGACGCCCTCGCCGAGGTGGGCGTACCGGTGCTCGGGGCGGTCACCCGCGCCGCGGAGGTGGCCGCGCCGGCCCGGCACCTCGGACTGGTGCCGGTCGCCGAGCGGGCACCCGAATCCGTCGCGATCGTCACCGCGCTCGCCGAGCTGGTCGAGGCCACAGTGGACCTCGATGCTGTTCTCGACCTGGCCCGGACCGCCCCGCCGCTGACCACCCCGGCGTGGGATCCGGTCGCCGCCGTCGGCGGACCGGCCGGCGTCGAGCGCCCACGGATCGCCCTCGCCGGTGGTCCGGCCTTCACCTTCTCGTACGCGGAGACCGCCGAACTGCTCACCGCGGCCGGCGCGGACGTCGTCACCGTCGACCCGTTGCGCGACCCGGCGCTGCCCACCGGCACCCGGGCGGTGGTGATCGGCGGCGGCTTCCCCGAGGCGTACGCTCAGACACTGGCCGACAACACCGGGCTCCGCGCCGAACTGGCCGACTTCGACGGGCCGATCGTGGCCGAGTGCGCAGGGCTGCTCTACCTCGGGCGGTCCCTGGACGGCGTACCGATGTGCGGCCGACTGGACCTGACCGCCCGGATGACCGACCGGCTCACCCTCGGCTACCGGGAGGCCCTCGCCGTCACCGACTCCCCGGTGGCGCGCGCCGGCGAGCCGGTACGCGGCCACGAGTTCCACCGCACCACCACCGACCCGGGGCACGGCGACGCGCCGGCGTGGCGCTGGAACGACACCGAGCACGGCTTCGTCGCCGGCCGGGTGCACGCGTCCTACCTGCACACCCACTGGGCCGGCCACCCGGACGCTGCCCGCCGACTGGTCGAGGCGTGCCGATGAGCGCCGACGCCACGCTCACCGGGGTCGGCGTCGGCCCGGGCGACCCGGAACTGCTCACCGTCAAGGCGGTGCGGTTGCTGCGCGAGGCCGACCTGGTCTTCGTACCCGTGATGGCGGACCGGGTCGCGCCCACCGCGACCGCCGGTGCGACGCCGCCGGGTGCGGCCGCCGGGCGGGCCGAGGCGACAGTGCGTTCCCACGTCACGGCGGACCGGCTGCTCCGGCTGCCGTTGGCGCTGGACGACAGGGGTGGGGTCACCGCGCGCCGGGCAGCCGCCTGGGACGACGCCGCCCGGGTGGTGGTCGAGGCGATCGACGCGGGCGCACGGTCCCTCGCGTTCGCCACCATCGGCGACCCCAACGTCTACTCCACCTTCGGTTACCTGGCCCAGAGCGTCCGCGCGCTGCGCCCGGCGGTGCGGGTGGCGACAGTGCCCGGCGTCACCGCCATGCAGGAGCTGGCGGCCCGCAGCGGCACCCCGCTCTGCGAGGGACGCGAACCGCTCACCCTGCTGCCGGCCACCGCGGGCCTGGCGCTCTTCGCCGACGCCCTCGCCGGGCCGGGCACCGTGGTCGCCTACAAGGGCTGGCGGCGGCACCCGGAACTGCTCGCCGAGCTGCGCCGGCAGGGCCGCCTCGCCGACGCCGTGCTCGGACGCAGCCTGGGGCTCCCCGGTGAACGCATCGGGCCGGTCGACGACACCGAGCACGACCTGCCCTACCTGTCGACGCTGCTGGTTCCGGCCCGCCGCGAGCACCGAGGAGGAAAGCTGTGACCAGCGAGGGCAAGGTGTGGTTCGTCGGAGCCGGCCCGGGGGCGGCGGACCTGCTGACAGTGCGGGCCGCCCGGGTCATCGCCGAGGCGGACATCGTCATCTGGGCGGCCAGCCTGGTGCACGCCGACGTGCTCGACCACGCCCGCCCCGGCGCGGAGATCGTCGACTCGTCGCAGCTGCCCATCGAGGGGGTGCTGCCGCTCTACCAGCGTGCCGCCGAGCAGGGGCTGAGCGTGGCCCGGATCCACTCCGGAGACCCGGGGCTGTGGGGCGCGGTGCAGGAGCAACTGGATGTGTGCCGGGCGCTCGACCTGGCCGTCGAGATCGTGCCCGGGGTGTCCTCGTTCACCGCCGTCGCGGCGATCGTCGGACGGGAGCTGACAGTGCCCGAGGTGGCCCAGTCGGTCATCCTCACCCGCCTCGAAGGCGGAAAGACCCCGATGCCGCCCGGCGAACGGGTCCGCGACTTCGCCCGGCACGGCACCACCATGGCGCTGTTCCTCTCCGCCGCCCGCTCCGGGCAGGTGCAGGCCGAGCTGCTGGCCGGCGGCTACCCGGAGGACACCCCGGCCGTGGTGGCGTACCAGGCGACCTGGCCCGACGAACTGGTGGTGCGCTGCACGGTCGGCACCCTGGAGGCGACGGTCAAACAGCACAAGCTGTGGAAGCACACCCTCTTCCTGGTCGGGCCGGCCCTCGCCGCCGAGGGCACCCGCTCGCACCTCTACCACCCCGGGCACTTCCACACCTTCCGCAGGGCCGAGCCGGCCGCCCGCGCCGAGCTGCGCCGCCAGGCCGGCGCCCGCACCGGGGGGACAGCCACACCGGGGCACACACCATGACGTACGCCGAGCCGCCGCTGCGCGAGCCGGACCTGCCGCGCACCGCGAAGGTCCGGCCCACCGCGCTGCGCACCGGCTGGACCACCGGCACGTGCGCGACGGCGGCGGCGAAGGCCGCTGTCACCGCGCTGGTCACCGGCACCACCCAGCAGGAGGTGGAGATCGGGCTGCCCGCCGGACGTCGGGTGCGCTTCGGAGTGGAGCGCTGCGAGGTGACCGGCACCCCACCGGTCCGGGCCGAGGCGGTGGTGGTCAAGGACGCCGGGGACGACCCGGACGTCACCCACGGCGCCGAGTTGACCGCCACCGTGAACTGGACCGACGTGCCCGGCCTGCGGCTGGCCGGTGGTGCCGGCGTCGGCACCGTCACCAAACCCGGCCTCGGGCTCGCGGTCGGCGGCCCGGCGATCAACGACACCCCCCGCCGGATGATCGGCGAGGCGGTGGCCGAGGTGGTCGACCTCAGCGAGGTCGGGGTCCGGGTGGTGATCAGCGTGCCCCGGGGCGAGATCATGGCCCGCAAGACCACCAACCGTCGGCTGGGCATCCTCGGCGGCATCTCGATCCTCGGCACCACCGGGATCGTCCGTCCCTTCTCCACCGCGTCGTGGCGCGCCAGCGTCGTGCAGGCCGTGCACGTGATGGCCGCCCAGGGCGAGCCGACAGTCGTGCTCTGCACCGGAGGGCGTACCGAGCGGGCCGCCCGCGCGCTCCTGCCCGACCTGCCAGAGGTCTGCTTCGTCGAGGTCGGCGACTTCACCGGGGCTGCGGTGACCGCCGCCGTGGGTGACGCGATGACCGGGGTGGTCTTCGTCGGCATGGCCGGCAAGCTCGCCAAACTCGCGGCCGGCATCCTGATGACCCACTACACCCGCTCCAAGGTGGACCTCTCCCTGCTCGGCGCGGTGACCGCCGAGGCCGGCGGCGACCCGTCGCTCGTGGCCGCCGTGACCGAGGCGAACACCGGGCGGCACGCGTACGAGCTGTGGGAGGCCGCCGGGCTGCTCGCCCCGGCCGGCGACCTGCTCTGCCAGCGGGTCCGCCAGGTGCTGCGGCGCTTCGCCGGGCCGACGGTCACCGTGGACGTGGCGATGGTCGACTTCGCCGGAGCGCACGTCGTCGCCTCGTCCGGCCGGTGGCCCCGATGACGCGGACGGCCTCGGTGACGCCTGCGGCCCCGGTGACCGCCGTGACAGTGGTCGGCCTGGACGCGGCGGGCGCACCGCCGCACCCCGCACTCGCACCGGTGCTGGCCACCGCCGGGCTGGTTGTCGGGGCCGCCCGGCACCTGGCCGCGGTGCCCGTACCGGCCGGCGCGGACACCGTCACCCTCGGGCCGCTCGCCCCCGCCCTGCGCCGCCTCGCCGAGGCGGTCGACGCCGGGGTGCCGGCCGTGGTGCTGGCCAGCGGCGATCCCGGCCTGTTCGGCATCGTCCGACGGCTGCGCGCTGCCGGGCTTCCGCTGCGGGTGGTGCCGGCGGTGTCCAGTGTGGCCGCCGCGTTCGCCCGCGCCGGGCTGCCCTGGGACGGCGCCGCCGTGGTCACCGCGCACGGGCGCGACCCCCGAGCCGCAGTGAACGCCTGCCGGGCGCTGCCACTGGTCGCGGTGCTCACCGCGCCCGGCGCCGGCGCGGCCGAGCTGGGCGCCGGCCTGATCGGCTGGTCCCGCCGCCTGCTGGTCGCCGAGCACCTGGGCACCGCCGCCGAACGGATCCGCGCGGTGACCCCGGAACAGGCCGCCGCCGAGACCTGGGCCGACCCGCACGTCCTGCTCAGCCTTGCCGACCCCGTACCGGCCGGGTCCGCTCACGCCGACGCTGCGCCCGCCGACGCCGTTCTCGAGAGGGGCGCGGCCGGCGGGATGCGCGCCGACAACCAGCCCGCCGCCGCGCCGGCCGGAGGCTGGGCGCTGTCGGAGGCCCGCTACGCCCACCGCGACTCCATGATCACGAAGTCAGAGGTGCGCGCCCTCGTCGTCGCCCGGCTGCGCCCCCGACTGGGCCGGCTGATCTGGGACATCGGGGCGGGCAGCGGCTCGGTCGGCATCGAGTGCGCGCTGCTCGGCGCGGCCGTGGTCGCCGTCGAACAGGACCCCGAGGCCGTTGCCACCATCCAGGCCAATGCCGCCGCGCACGCCGTGCACGTCCGGCTGGTTGCCGGACGTGCCCCGGCGGCGCTGGCCGACCTCCCCGAACCCGACGCGGTCTTCGTCGGCGGCGGCGGCGTCGACGTCCTCACCGCCGTGGTGGCCCGCCGACCCGAGCGGGTGGTGCTCACCCTGGCCGCACTGGACCGGGTCGCACCGGCCGTCGGTCTGCTGCGCGCCGCCGGCTACACGGTCGAAGGCAGCCAACTCTCCGCCGCCCGCCTCGCCGACCTGCCCGGCGGGTCGATCCGCCTCGCGGCCACCAACCCGGTGGTCGTCCTCACCGGGGAGCGCCCGTGACCGACCAGAACCCGCCCGCCCGGATCGGCCTGGTGGCGGCCACCGCCGCCGGCCGCCGGCACGCCGACACCCTGACCGCCGCCTGGCCGCACGCCCGGCTGGTCGAGGCGCAGACCGTCGCCGACGCGCTGCGGACCGCCTGGGCCGGCTGTGACGCGGTCATCGCGTTCCTGGCCACCGGGGCGGTGGTGCGGATCGTCGCGCCGCTGCTCGACGACAAGCGCACCGACCCGGCGGTGGTGGTCGTCGACGAGGCGGCCCGGCACGCCGTGGCGCTGCTCGGTGGGCACGCCGGCGGGGGCAACGCGCTCGCCGAACAGGTCGCCGCCCTGCTGGACGCCCGACCGGTGATCACCACCGCCACCGACGCGGTCGACCTGCCGGGGCTGGACACCCTCGGCTGGCCCGTCCAGGGCGCGGTCGCCGCGGTGTCCCGGGCCATCCTGGACGGCGAGCCGGTCCGGCTGATCGCCGACGCCGACTGGCCGCTGCCCGCCCTGCCCCCGAACGTGCGCGCCGCCGACGAGGACTCGACGGACGACGGGTACCGGCTGCTGGTCACCGACCGGGTGGTGCCGCCCGACGAGCGGACCGCCGTGCTGCGGCCGCCGTCGCTGGTGGTCGGCGTGGGCGCGAGTCGCGGCGTACCCGCCGCCGAGGTGGCGGAGCTGCTGCACCGGGTGCTGGCCGAGGCCGGCCTCGACCCGGCGAGCCTGCGCTGCCTGGCCACCGCCGACATCAAGGCCGACGAGGCGGGCATCCGCAGCACCGTCGACGCGCTCGGCGTACCCCTGGTGACCTGGCCGGCGACGCGGCTGGCAGCGGTCGACGTGCCGCACCCCAGCGAGGTGGTCCGCGCCGCGGTCGGCACGCCGAGCGTGGCGGAGGCCGCGGCCCTGCTCGGCCCGGACGGCCGGGCCGACGACGCGACGCTGCTGGTGGGGAAGACCGCGACGGCGATGGCCACCGTGGCGGTGGCCCGGCACGCGCCGCGCGGCCGGCTGGCCGTCGTCGGCCTAGGGCCGGGCGCCGCCGACCTGCGCACCCCCCGCGCGGTCGCCGAGCTACGTCGCGCCGCCGTGGTGGTGGGCCTCGACCAGTACCTGGAGCAGGTCCGCGACGTGCTCCGCCCCGGCACCCGGGTGCTCTCCAGCGGCCTGGGCGCGGAGGAGGCGCGGGCGCGCGCCGCCGTCGCCGAGGCCGCCGCCGGCCGGGCGGTCGCGCTGATCGGCTCCGGCGACGCCGGGGTGTACGCGATGGCCAGCCCCGCCCTGGAGTACGCCGACGAGCGCATCGACGTGGTGGGCGTGCCCGGCGTCACCGCCGCCCTCGCTGCCGGGGCGCTGCTCGGCGCGCCGCTCGGCCACGACCACGCCTACCTGAGCCTGTCCGATCTGCACACCCCGTGGGACGTCATCGAGCGGCGGGTGACCGCCGCCGCCGAGGGTGACTTCGTGACCCTCTTCTACAACCCACGCAGCCGGGCCCGCGACTGGCAGCTCGGCAAGGCGCTCGGCATCCTCGCCACGCACCGGTCGCCGGACACCCCGGTGGGCGTGGTGCGCAACGCCAGCCGCCCCGGCGAACGGGTGCACCTCGCCACACTGGCCACGCTCGACCCGGCCATCGTCGACATGTACAGCGTCGTGGTCGTGGGCAGCAGCGACACCCGGTTGGTCGCCGGCCGGATGGTCACACCCCGGGGGTACCGGTGGCGTTCGTGACCATCGACGCCTGCCAGGGCTGCGGCGCCTGCCTGCTCACCTGCCCCACGCACGCGATCCGACCGGTCGCCGGTGGCCTCACGGTCCGCGCCGACCGGTGCACCGGCTGCCTGGAGTGCCTGGAGATCTGCCCGGTCGACGCGATCCGCGTCGTCGAGCCCGACCCCTGTAAAGGAGCCCGATGAGCCGGGTGGTGCACCCCATCGAGGCCGAGTCGTACCGCATCCTGCGCGAGCGCGTCGACCTGTCGCACCTGCCGCCGCTGAGCCGCGCGGTGACCGAGCGGGTGGTGCACGCCAGCGCCGACCTCGCGTACGTCGACGAGTTGGTCTGCGACGAGGCCGCCCTGGAATCGGGGCTGGCGGCGCTGCGCGCCGGTGCGCCAGTGGTCACCGACGTGGCGATGGTCGCCGCCGGCATCACCCGGGCCGGCCTGGAACTGGTCTGCCCGGTCGCCGAGCCGGCCGCCGCCGCGCTGGGCCGCTCGGCCGGGATCACCCGCTCGGCGGCGGCCGTCCGGATCGCAGTGGAACGGGTCGGGACCGGAGCGGTCTGGGTGGTCGGCTGCGCGCCCACCGCGCTCGTCGAACTGCTCAGCCTGGACGCCGCACCGGCGCTCGTCGTCGGCCTGCCGGTCGGCTTCGTGGGCGCCGCCGAGTCGAAGGCGGCGCTGCGGGCCAGCGGCCTGCCCGCCGTGTCCAACGTGGGGGAGAAGGGTGGCTCGGCGGTCGCCGCCGCCGCCCTCAACGCCCTGCTCTACGTCGAGGAGAAGTCATGACCGGGTTGGTCATCGTCGGGCACGGTACGCGCAGCGCGGCCGGGGTCGAGCAGTTCGCCGCTCTCGTCGAGCGGGTCCGCGGTCGCGGCGACATCGGCGACGTCGAGGGCGGCTTCATCGAGCTGGCCCGCCCACCGCTGACCGACGCGGTCGGCGCGCTCGTCGCCCGGGGGCACCGGGCGCTGGTGGCGCTGCCGCTGGTGCTCACCGGCGCCGGTCACGGCAAGGGCGACATCCCCGCCGCGATGGCCCGGGAGCAGCAGCGCCACCCTGGGCTGAGCTACCGCTACGGCCGCCCGCTCGGCCCCCACCCGCTGCTGCACGAAGCCCTCGAACAGCGCATCGACGCCGCACTGGCCGGGGCCGACCAGGCCGGCACGGAGCCGGCTGGTGCCGACCAGGCCGGCACATGGGTGGCGTTGATCGGGCGGGGGTCCACCGACCCGGACGCCAACGCCGAGGTAGCCAAGGTCGCCCGGCTGCTCTGGGAGGGACGCGGCTATGCGGGCGTGGAGCCGGGGTTCATCTCCCTGGCGTCTCCGTCGGTGCCGGCCGTGCTGGAGCGCCTGCGCCGCCTCGGCGCGCGGCGGATCGTGGTGGCGCCGTACTTCCTGTTCGCCGGGGTGCTGCCGGACCGGATCGTCGCCCAGTCGGCCGAGTTCGCCGCCGCCCACCCCGACCTGGACGTCCGGGTCGCCGAGGTGATCGGCGACTGTGACGCCCTCGCCGACCTCGTCCTGGAGCGGTACGCCGAGGCGCTGGGCGGGGACATCCGGATGAACTGCGACACCTGCGCGTACCGGGTGTTGATGCCCGGCTTCGCGGACAAGGTGGGTCGCCCGCAACGCCCGCACGACCACCCCGACGACCCGGTCGGCCACCATCACCACCACGGGCACGACCACCACGATCACGGGCACGACCACGGCTCGGTCGCCGTGGTCGGCGGCGGGCCGGGGCCCGACGACCTGATCACGGTACGCGGGAAGGCTCTGCTCGACGCGGCGGACGTCGTGGTGGTCGACCGACTCGCCCCGCAGGGGTTGCTCGCCGGGCTGCGCCCCGACGTGCTGGTGGTCGACGCCGCGAAGGTGCCCCGTGGCCCGTCGATGGCCCAGGAGGCGATCAACGAGGCACTGGTGTCGCACGCCCGCGCCGGTCGCCGGGTGGTCCGGCTCAAGGGTGGCGACCCGTACGTCTTCGGGCGCGGCCACGAGGAGGTGCAGGCCTGCGCGGCGGCCGGCGTCCCGGTGACCGTGGTGCCCGGGGTGAGCAGCGCGCTCGCCGCACCGGCCCTCGCCGGCGTGCCGGTGACGCACCGGGGCGTGGCGCACGACGTCACAGTCGTATCGGGGCACCTGCCGCCGGGGCACCCCGACTCGCTCGTCGACTGGGCGGCGCTGGCCCGGGCCCGGGGCACCGTCGTGCTGCTGATGGCCGTCGACACCATCGGCAAGATCGCAAGCGTGCTGATCGAGCACGGTCGCGCCCCGGAGACCCCGGTGCTCGCCGTGCAGGACGCCGGGCTGCCCGACCAGCGATCGGTACCCGCCCGACTGGACGAGATCGGCGCGGTCGCCGCCCGGGAGGGCGTCGGTCCGCCCGCTGTCTTCGTCCTCGGCCCGGTGGTCGCCCTCACCACCACCGGGCCGACGGCCTGACGACTACTCGCTGCGGGCGGTCTCCGGCCCGGTGATGCGTTCCAGCAACGGCAGGGTGGAGGCGATGACGCCCAGGCAGGCTGCCAACCCGACCACGACGATCACGTAGAAGCGTGGCTCCGGCGCGATCAGCGTGTAGCCCATCTGCGCCCGTAGGAACAGGTGGGCGGCGAGGAGGCCCATGCCGATGGCGACGGCCGCGACGGCGAGCATCGGCACGGCGCTCTCCAGCGCCACCACCCGACGCAGGACCCGCACCGGAGCGCCGCTGAGGCGCAGCAGGCTGAACGGGCGTCGGCGTTCGGTGAGACCGCCGATGACGCTGACCGCGAGGCTGCACCCGCCGAGCGCGAGGCTGGCGATGATGATGACGTTGGCCAGTTGTTCCCAGCCGCGCAGCGTGTCGGCGAAGTCCGACTCGAAGTCGCCGGGCACGTTCGGCCCCACCCAGAAGGTCGGGAAGGCGACCTCCAGCACGGTGCGGGTGCGCTCGATGGCGGCGGCGGAGCCGTCGGTGCCGACGACCATCGACACCACGGGTAGCCGCTGGAGTTCGTCGAGGGTGAGCGACGCGGCGGGCCAGACCGTCGCGGGCGATGCCGATTCCCGCCAGCGGCTGAGGCCCATCGGCACCTCGATGACGCTCGCGCCGTCGGCGCACCGGCCGTACGCGCTCGGCAGGTCGGTGCACGCGATCACCCCGACCTCGCCGGAGTCGGTCACCACCGGGTTCTCGCGGATGGCGGTCGCGGAGCGCACCCCGGTGATCGCCCGCAGATCGGCGAAGAGCGCGTCGGGCACCGACGGCACCTTCTCGTCGAAGACGGTGTTCACCGTGCCGGCATCGGTCGAACCGACCGGTGCCGGGCCGCGGTTGGCGACGATCGTGGTGATGACGCCGACGGCCACGCTCGTGACGAAGAGCGCGAGCATGATGCCGCTGATCGCCCGGAAGCCGGCCTTCGGATTGTCGGCGAGGCGTCGCGCGGCGATGAGCGTGGCCGGGCGGTTGGCGTACCGGGCCATCACCCGGGCACCGACCATCGTCAACCACGGGCCGGCGAAGACCAGACCGGCCATGATGAGCAGCAGACCGGGCAGGAACACCGCAGTCTGGCCGTCGGACGTTTCCGGTTTGAAGCCGATGGCGAAGACCAGCACGGCGACACCGAGCAGGGCCGGGATCAGCCGGTACGCGCGCGGCGCCCGGGGGGTGACCCGCCGGGTGACGCCCAGCGGCGAGATCCGTACCCGGCGTAGCGAGACCTGTGTCGCCACCGCCGCGCCGGCTGGCACGCCGAGCGCGACCAGCAGGACGTTCAGCACGCCTAGCGACATGTCGCTGGGGAAGAACGGCATGCCAGTGAACGGGATGCCCGCGAGCGGATCGCGGAAGGCGTAGAACAGGCCGAAGCCGACGGCGGTTCCGGCGACGGCGGCGGCGGCCGCCTCCACGGCGGCGACCATCGCGATCTGCCGGGGGGTCGCGCCGACCAGGCGCATCGCGGCGAAGCGTTGCTCCCGACGGGCGGCGCTGAGCCGGGTGGCGGTGCCGATGAAGATCAGCACCGGGAAGAGCAGCCCGCCGGCGACCACGCCCAGGATCAGGTTCACAGTGGTCTCGGGGAGGGCGGGGGTATCGCCGACGCTGGTGACCTGCTTCGCAGCGGGTAGCTTGGCGACCTGGTCGGGGGCGCCGCCGGCGATGACCAGCAGGGTGTCCGGCGAGGTCAGCGCGGCCGGGCCAACGGTGCCGAGGTCACGTCCGGGGTAGCGGTCGCCCAGTTGGTCGGCCGGGTGAGTGGCCAGCAGTTCTCGAAACGCGGGCGAGGCGTAGTACTCGCCGGGACCCGGGGTGGTCGGGATACCGACCGGGGTGGGCGCGGTCGAACCGGTCGCGGCGACATCGATCCGAATGATCTGCTCACCGTGGAAGTAGTCCTGCCGGGTCGACCACCACAGCGGGTCGGCGTCGCCGGTCGAGGCGTTGGGATACATCGACGCGTACCGGGTGAGCTGGGAGTTGACCGCGTTGACCCCGGCGAGGGTGGTCAGTAGCAGCCCGCTACCGATCGCGACGGCAGCGGCGATGACGACCAGCCGGGTGAGCGCCTCACGGCCACCGGCCACGGCGAGGCGGAGCCCGAAGCGGATCATGAGGCGATCCGGTCCGGCGCGTTCACGCGCCCGTCGCGGACCATGACCTCGCGGTCGGCGTACGCCGCGATCCTCGGCTCGTGGGTCACCAGGATGACGGTGGTGCCCTGCTCGCGGGCGGCGCCAACCAGCAGGTCCATCACCTGCTCGCCGGTGAGCGAGTCGAGCGCGCCGGTCGGCTCGTCGGCGAAGAGCACCTGCGGCTCGGCGACCAGGCCACGAGCCAGGGCCACCCGTTGCGCCTGCCCGCCGGAGAGCTCACCCGAGCGCCGCTGCTCCAGGCCGTCCAGCCCGAGGCGCGCGAACCAGGCTCCCGCCCGGGGGAGCGCCTGCTTGCGGTGTACGCCGCTGAGCAGCAGCGGCAGCGCGACGTTCTCCACAGCGGTCAGCTCGGGGACGAGTTGACCGAACTGGAACACGAAACCGAACCGGTCCCGGCGCAGGCTGCTGCGTTCGGTCTCGGCCATGGCGTGCACCCGGGCCCCGTCGAAGAGGATCTCGCCGGAGTCAGGCACCAGGATGCCGGCCAGGCAGTGCAACAGGGTGGACTTGCCCGAGCCGCTGGGGCCCATGACGGCGAGGATCTCGCCCGCCTCCACGGCGACGCTGGCACCGCGCAGGGCGGGGGTCTGACCGAAGGAGAACTCGACGTCGCGCGCTTCGATCACGACGCTCACGGCCGCACCTCTTTCCGTAGGGCGTCCAGTCGGGCGCCGGTCATCTCGATCCATCGGAGGTCCGCCTCCAGGTGGTAGAGGCCGTGGTCGGCGAGCAGCGCGTCGACCAGGCTGCCGGCGCGCTTGATCTCGGTCAGCTCACGCATCCGGTGCAGGTGCGCGCTGCGCTGCGTGTCGAGGTATTCGGCGGCCGGGCGGTCCAGCATCAGCGCGAGCACGACCTTGGCGAAGAGCACCGTCTGCAGGTGTGGTTCCGGGTCGACCGGTTGGGTCAGCCACTGCTCGACCTCGGTCGCGCCGACGTCGGTGATGATGTAGCGCTTGCGGTCGGGGCCGGAGCCCGGCGCGACATCGCTGATCACCACCTTGCCGTCGCGGGCCAGTCGGCTGAGGGTGGAGTAGACCTGGCCGAACGGCAGTGGCTTGCCCCGGCCGAAGAAGGCGTCGTAGTCGCGCTTCAGGTCGTAGCCGTGGCTGGGCTCGCGTTCGAGGAGTCCGAGGAGGGTCAGTGGCACGCTCATGCCAGGAGACTACACCGAGGGTATACCTCGCGTATATACCCTCGGTGTGTTCGTGGGGAACGCCTGGTCCAGGCGTTGCGGGGGATGGAGACGGACGCGGCGCGGCTGGTGCGCGGTCAGCCGATCAGGGCCCGGGCCAGGGCGTAGCCGGCGGTGGCCGCGGCGAGCCCGGCGGCCACGCTGCCGAGCGCGTTGGCCAGCGCGAGGAGTCGATGACCGCCAGTGGCCAGCCGTAGCGTCTCGTAGCTGAAGGTGGAGTAGGTGGTCAGCGCGCCGCAGAATCCGGTGCCGAGCAACGCGCTGACCGCCGGGCCGGCCGGCCACCCGACCAGGACGCCGAGCAGCAACGACCCGGCCACGTTGACGAGCAGTGTTCCCCAGGGGAACACCGAGCCGTGCCGGGACTGCACGGCCCGGTCGGTGAGGTAGCGCAGCGGCGCGCCGACGGCCGCGCCCAGGGCGATGAGCAGTACGGTCATCGGGTCGCCCGACGCAGCAGCCCGGCGGTGACGGCGTCGCCCACGGCGACCGCGACGAGTGCCCCGACCACCGTCGCGGCGAGATACGCCAGCGCGGTGCCCGGTGCGCCCACGACGATCGCCTGCTGGACGTCGACCGCGTAGGTGGAGAAGGTGGTGAACCCGCCGAGCACCCCGACCCCGAGGAACGGGCGAGCCAGCGGGGGGCCACCGTCGAGGTGCCCGAGCACCGCCATCAGCACGCCGATCAGCAGGCAGCCGGACGTGTTGATGGTGAACGTGGCCCACGGGAAGCCTGTCGGCGGATGCGGAACGGCGTGTTGCAGGCCGGCCCGGGCCAGCGCGCCGAGCACCCCGCCGGCCGCGATCGCGGCGAGGACCGTCGCGGGGCGCGCGGTCAGCTCGCGGCGGTCGGCGGGGACGCGCAGGTCGACGTCGGGGTCGGTACGCGGCTCGAACGGCTCTGGCACGGCTCCTGAGCGTAGTGCGGCGACGTCGGCGTCAGCGCACTGCTGGCGAGGGCGGCGTCAGCGGACTGCCGCGACAACGGCGTCCGGGCCACCTCGCCAGACCGTGCCGACCTCGCTGAAGCCCGCCGCGGTGAGCGCGGCCAGGTGCCAGGAGACCGGCGGGTTCCACTCGGGGCTGTGTCCGGTCGGGTAGATCTCGTGTCGCTGGGCGACCAGCGGGGCGAGCGCCGGATCGGCGCCGGCCCGCTCCCACCAGTCCGACCAGGAGAGCGTCGAGCCGGCGGCGTACCGGGCGTTGCGCCGGTCCCGGGCCCGGTCCATCAGCCGCTTGGTCAGCTCCGGCAGGGTGTCGTCGGGCATGTGGTCGGCGTTGACGAAGACGCCGCCCGGTCGGAGCACGTCACGCAGTTCGGCGTAGAGCTGCCCGAGCCGGTCGGCCGGCAGCCAGTGCAGGGCGGTGGCGGTGAGCACGGCGTCGTACTCCTGGTGGGGGAGCGTGGAACGCCACTCGGGGGTGCCGAGGTCGGCCGTGACGATGGTGGCCCGGCCGGCCAGCGAGGCGGCGGCGATGGCGAGCAGCGCCGGGTCGAGGTCGACCAGGGTCGGCTCCGCGGCGGGGAAACGCGCCAGCGTCCGCAGCGAGATGCTGCCGGTGCCGCCGGCCAGGTCGAGCACCCGCGGTGGCCGGCCGTCGAGGACCGCGTCGACGGTGTCGAGCATGGCGGTGAACCGGTGTTCCCGGTCCGGGAGGTAGGCCTCCTGCTGACGGTCCCAGCTCTCCTGCCAAGCCCAGGGATCCACAATGTAAGGACTCATGACGATCAGGCTAGTTACGGCACGAGCACGTTGTCGAGACCATGTTGCACATCTTTTGCAATTGCGAGACGATGGCAGGGCGATGATCAGAGCGACGCCGGGTCGGGCATCCGCCCGGCCCGGCGTCCTCCTTCCGGCGACGTCAGACCGGGGCGTCCACCAGGCTCGCGTCGGCCCGGGCCGGCTCGTCGGGGCGGGCCAGCCGCAGCGCGCCGAGGAGTACGCCCAGACCGATGAGGGTGAGTGCGGCCCCGGCCCAGATCGGCGAGGTGTAGCCGAGTCCGGCGGCGATGGTCACCCCGCCGATCCACGCGCCCAATGCGTTGCCGAGGTTGAACGCGGCGATGTTCGCCCCGGACGCCAGGGTCGGCGCCTGGTGGGCGTACCGCATGATCCGCATTTGCAGCGGCGGCACGGTGGCGAAGCCGAACCCGCCCATCAGCACCAGCGCGACGATGGTCAGCACCGGGTTCGTGGCGGTCAGCGCGAAGCCGACGAGCACCACGGTGAGCACCGCCAGGACGGTGACCAGCGTGCGCGACAGTGACCTGTCCGCCGCCCGGCCGCCGAGCAGGTTGCCCGCGAAGAGCCCCACGCCGAAGAGGACGAGCAGCCACGGCACGGTGCTGGTGGCGAAGCCGCTGACCTCGGTGAGCGTGTAGGCGATGTAGGTGAACGCGCCGAACATCCCACCGAAGCCCAGGACGGTGATCACCAGGGAGAGCCAGACCTGCGGGTGGGTGAAGGCCCGCAACTCGCCGCGCAGCCCGCCGGCCGGGCGGTCGGCGTTGGCGGTGGCGCCCGCCGGGATGAGCAGGGCCAGCCCGATCAGGGCGACCACCCCGATGGCGGTGATCGCCCAGAATGTCGACCGCCAGCCGAAGTGCTGCCCGAGGAAGGTGCCGAACGGCACGCCGAGCACGTTGGCGATGGTCAGGCCGGCGAACATCATGGCGATGGCGCCCGCCCGGCGGGCCGGTGCGACCAGACCGGCGGCGACCACGGCGCCGATGCCGAAGAACGCGCCGTGGCAGAGCGCGGCGACGATCCGACCGGCCATCATCACGGCGTAGTCGCCGGCGACGGCGGACAGCAGGTTGCCGATGATGAAGAGCACCATCAGGCCGAGCAGCACGGGTTTGCGCGGCAGGCGGGTGACCGCTGCGGTGAGGGCGACCCCGCCGACGGCCACGCTGAGCGCGTAGCCGGAGATCAACCAGCCGGCCACCGGCTCGGTGACCGCGAAGTCGGCGGCCACCTCGGGCAGCAGCCCCATGATCACGAACTCGGTGAGCCCGATGCCGAAGGCGCCGATGGCCAGCGCGATCAGGCCGGGCGGCAGGGACTTTGGGCGTACGGACATGGTCTTCCCATCGGGAGAGGGCAGATATGCGGCGCGTGCAACTACGCGCGCCGGCAACGAAATACTTGCACGCGCTTTATATCGGCGCAAGCGTGGTAGCCTGGGGTCCGTTCAGATCACACCGAGGAGGCCGGCATGGGCATCGCCGACGACGCGGTCGAGATCCGCGCGCAGGGCTGGCGCACCCTCGCCGCCCTGCACGGGCTGATCGAGACGTCCCTGGAGCGGGCCCTACAGGCCGGCCACGACCTCTCCGTCGTCGAATACACGGTGCTCGACGCGCTCTCCCGGCAGGACGGCTGGCACATGCGGATGAGCCAGCTCGCCCGCGCCGCCGCGCTGTCCGGCAGCGCCACCACCCGGCTGGTCACCCGCCTCGAACAGCGGGGGCTGCTCACCCGCATCCTCTGCGCCGACGACCGGCGCGGCATCTACACCGAGCTGACCCCGGCCGGCTCCGAGCTGCTCGCCCAGACCCGACCGACCCACGACCGGGTGCTCACCGACGCGCTCGCCCAGGCGGAGGCCACCCCCGAGCTGGCGCCGCTGGTCGACGCCCTGCACCGGCTGCCGGCCACCCGCTGACCGCCCGCCGGCCCGGGCGGCAGCGGGCGTACGGTACCCGCAGCCCCACCGGGACCGCCGCGCCAAGGAGGCAGCCGATGCAGGACCGCACCCCTCGTCCGGAGGAGCTGGAGCCGATCGAGCGCGCCGGCATCGACGAGCTGCGCGCCCTGCAACGCGACCGACTGCGCTGGTCGTTGCGGCACGCGTACGACAACGTGCCGCACTACCGACGGGCGTTCGACGCGGCCGGGGTGCACCCCGACGACTGCCGGGATCTCGACGACCTGGCGCGCTTCCCGTTCACCGGCAAGGCGGAGCTGCGGGAGAACTACCCGTTCGGCATGTTCGCCGTACCCCGGGAGCGGGTCGCCCGCCTGCACGCCTCCTCCGGCACCACCGGTAGGCCGACCGTTGTCGGCTACACCCGCGACGACCTGCGCACCTGGGCGCGGCTGATGGCCCGCTCGATCCGCGCCTCCGGCGGACGCCCCGGCGACCGGGTGCACGTCGCGTACGGCTACGGGCTCTTCACCGGAGGCCTGGGCGCGCACTACGGCGCCGAGGAGCTGGGCTGCACGGTCATCCCGGTCTCCGGGGGCATGACCGAGCGTCAGGTCATGCTGATCCGCGACTTCGAACCCGAGGTCATCATGGTCACGCCCAGCTACCTGCTGGCCATCGTCGACGAGATGCGCCGCCAGGGCATCGACCCACGGGCCACCTCACTGCAGGTGGGCATCTTCGGCGCCGAGCCGTGGACCGAGGACATGCGCCGCGAGATCGAGCAGCAGCTGGACATCCACGCCGTCGACATCTACGGGCTCTCCGAGGTGATGGGCCCCGGCGTGGCGACCGAGTGCGTCGAGACCAAGGACGGGCTGCACCTCTGGGAGGACCACTTCTACCCGGAGATCATCGACCCGGTCACCGGGGCCGTGCTGCCCGACGGCGAGCGGGGTGAGCTGGTGTTGACCTCCCTGACCAAGGAGGCGATGCCGGTCGTGCGCTACCGCACCCGAGACCTGACCCGGCTGCTGCCCGGGACCGCCCGCCCGATGCGCCGGATCGAGAAGATCACCGGCCGCAGCGACGACATGATGATCCTGCGCGGGGTGAACATCTTCCCCACCCAGATCGAGGAGCTGATCCTGCGCACCCCGCAGCTCTCGCCGCACTTCCAGTGCGTCCTCGATCGGCACGGCCGGCTGGACACCCTCACGGTGCGGGTGGAGCGGCGAGCCGACGTCGACGTGGACGCCGCCGAGCGGGCCGGCGACACGCTGGTTCAGCTGGTGAAGAACACCATCGGCGTGAGCGTGGCGGTCGACGTCCTCGCCCCCGACACCGTGGAACGGTCGATGGGCAAGATGCGCCGCATCGTCGACCAGCGGCCTGCCTCGATGTCGCCGTCGACATAGGATTCTGCCCATGCGCGTGCTGGTGGTCTCCGCCCCGCTCGTCGGGCACGTCTTCCCGCTGGTGCCGCTCGCGGTCGCCCTCCGCGACGCCGGCCACGACGTGCTGGTGGCCACCGGCGGCGGAGCTCTGGCCGCCGCCGACGCCGGTCTGCCGGTGCACGACATCGCGCCGGGCTTCGAGTTCGGCCGGATCGCGCTGCGGGTCTTTCCCCGCCATCCGCTGATCGCGCGGGCGGAAATGGCCGGCACCGCCGGCACCCGGGGCGCCGGCCTGCTGTTCGGCGCGCTCAACGACCAGCTCGTCGACCCGGTGGTCGCGCTGGCCACCCGGTGGCGGCCGGATCTGGTGCTGTACGAGCCGTTCGCGGTCGCCGGTGCGGTGGCCGCCGCGCGGCTCGACGTGCCGGCCGTACGCCAGGAGAACGCCCTCTTCGACGGCCGGGACCTGGTCCGCGCCACCGTCGCCCGACTCGGCGCGGCGCTGCGCCGCCACGGCCTCACCGAGCTGCCCGCGCCGGCCGCCGCCCTCGCCGTGGCCCCACCCAGCGTTGCCACCCAGGGCGGCTGGCCGATGCGCTACACGTCCTATGTCGGCGGCGGGAAACTGCCGGCCTGGCTGCGCGAGCCGGGTGAGCGCCCCCGGATCCTGGTCACCCGCAGCACCCTCACCGGCCCCGGCGACCGCGGGCCGATGCCCGCCGTGGTTGCCGCCGCAGCCGAGGTGGACGCCGAGATCGTGCTGGTCCGCCCCGACGAACGGTCGGCCCGCTCGGTGCCCGGCAACGTGCGGGTGGTCGACTGGATCCCGCTCGACGAGGCGTTGCCGGCGAGCGCGGCGCTGGTGCACCACGGTGGGGCGGGCAGTGCCCTCGGCGCTCTCGCCGCCGGCCTGCCCCAGCTGGCCACTACGGGTCCGGGGGACCGGCGCCACAACGCCGAACTGGTGGCCCGCCGGGGCGCCGGCCTGGCGTTGCGCCCCCGGGACATCACCGCGCGGGCACTGACCCAGCTGCTCACCGACGAGCGCCTGCGGACCGCTGCCGCGCAGGTCAGCCTCGAGATCGCCGAGATGCCGCCACCGACGGACCTGGTCGCGCGGCTGACGGCACTGGTCTGACTCGTAATCCGCGGGTCACGTCATGAGTCGACCCGGCTGGGACAACTGGAACAAGAGGAAGTAGCAGCCCCACCACGGAGCGCGCGGGGTGGCGTACCCACCCCGCACCCGTACAGGTTGAGGACACATGCGTACCACCGCGATCGGCGACGTGAAGGTTCTTCTGCCGGACCTCGAACCGGACGACCTCGACACCACGACGGACCTGGCCGGCGGCCTCACCGAGGCCCTCGTCGAGGGCGCGGCGTGGCACGGCTCGCACCTGGAGGACGCCCGCATTCGCAGCAGCCTGATCACCGGCGTGGACCTGAGCGAGAGCACCTGGGAAGCCGGCAGCCTCTATGGATGCGAGATAACCGGCACCGACTTCTCCGGCGCGACCCTGACCGGCATCACCATCGAACGCTGCGCCATTACCGGGTCCCGGTTCACCGGCACAAGGCTCACCGATGTACGCCTCAAGGACGTCCTGTTCGACGGCTGCCGCTTCGACTACGCGACCTTTCACCGCGTCGCCGCCGCCGGCTCGGTCGCGTTCACCGACTGCACGTTCACCAACGGCGCGTGGTCTTCCTGCCGACTACCTCGCATCGCGCTGCGGTCATGTGTCCTCGCCGGACTGGAGTTGGACTCCTGCCAGCTCGACGGCACCGACCTGCGGGGCAGCCGGCTGATGGGCCTCAAGGCGCCGTTGGACAACCTGCGCGGCGTCACCCTCGGCGAGGACCAACTTCCTGACCTCACCCAACTCACCGTGGCCGCCCTCAATCTCACAGTGCGCAACGACTGAAGCCGAGGTGGCATCGTGCTCGCTGAGCCCACTGGCAGCCCGGACACGATCCTCGTCTGCATTCGGGGCAACTCCGGCTCCGGCAAGAGCAGCATCGCCCGCGAGCTACGACGCCGGCACGGCCGGGGCTGCGCCCTGGTCGAGCAGGACTACCTGCGCCGCATCCTGCTGCGCGAGCGGGACAAGCCCGGCGGTGCGGCACCCGCGTTGATCGGGCAGACCGTCCGGCTAGCGCTTGACCACGGCTATCACGTCGTGCTGGAGGGCATCATGCACAGCAGCCGCTACCGAAGCATGCTGACCTCCCTGCGGGACGACCACCGGGGCCGGTCGCTGTTCTGCTATCTCGACGTGTCCCTGGCCGAGACCCTGCGCCGGCACCTCACGCGCCCGCAGGCCGGTGAGTTCACCGCCGAGGAGATGAGCGGCTGGTACGCCGCCCATGACGTCCTGGACTGGCCCGATGAACTCGTCCTGCCCGAGACCACCGGACTGAACGAGGCCGTCAAAGCCATCGCCGCTGTGGCTGGGATACCTCAGACCGGCCGCGACGACGACCTGCCTCCGAGCGTTCCGTCCCCGTAGAGCAGCTCAGCCGGCTACCTGTGTCGCCGCTCCGGCGCACCGTTCGCCAACATCAGTCCGGGTGGCTGCCCGATGACTCGACCATGATCATGCTTCCACCCCGCGTGGCCACCCCGGACGGCCGGTCGGCTGCGGCAGGATGACCGGATGCGACACGTCGTGCTGTTCCACTCCGTGTACGGGCTGCGACCCGCCGTGCGCGCCTTCGCCGACCGGTTGCGCGCCGCCGGGCACCAGGTCAGCACCCCCGACCTGTACGGCGTCCCGGCCACCGACACCGTCGAGGAGGGCTTCGCGCTACTCGACAAGATCGGCCAGGAGGTGGTGCTGGACCGGGCCCGCGACGCGCTGCGTGACCTGCCACCGGAGACGGTGCTCGCCGGCTTCTCGATGGGCGCCGGGGTGGCCGGGGCGCTGCTGGCCGAACGCCCGGACGCCGCCGGCCTGCTCCTGCTGCACGGCACCGGCGGCGCCCCCGACGCGGTCCGACCCGGGCTGCCGGTGCAGCTGCACCTCGCCGACCCCGATCCGTACGACGCGCCGGACGAGGTCGACGAGTGGCAGCAGGCGCTGACCGACGCCGGCGCTGACCTGACGGTCTTCCGATATCCGGGCGTGGGCCACCTGTTCACCGACCCGGACGTGGCCGAGTACTCCCCGGATGCCACCGCGGCGGCCTGGCCGCGCGTGCTGGCCTTCCTGGCCGCCCGCTGAGCACCCGTCCCGCACACCACGCTCGCGTGGTGCTCGCCCACCACACCGGATGGTTGGTCGCGCGGGCCCGGGTCAGGTGGACAGAGGTTGGGTGGGGCACCCTACGGCTTCAGCACGATCTTGCCTCGCGCATGGCGGGACTCACTCAACTCGTGGGCGGCGGCCGCCTCTTCCAAAGAGAACACGGACGCGACCGGCACTGTGAAACGAGCCCGCTCGGCGAGTTCGCCGGCGGCGGCGATTCCTTCGAGAGCCGGTGTGTCCGCGCCGGGGCCAGAGCCGCGCGACAGGTGCACGCCGTAGGCCGCGGCGTTGATGTCGGCGATGCTCACCACCCTGTCCGGGCTCGCGACCAGGCCGACCAGGTCTGGCATGGAACCAGAGCCGGCACAGTCGAGTACGACATCCACCCCGCCGGGCACCAGACTGTGGACCCGCTCGGCCAGCTTGGGGCCGTAGGTGGTCGGGATCGCCCCGAGCGAGGCGAGGAACTCATGGTTGCGGTCGCTGGCCGTGCCGATGACGGCCGCACCGCGAGCGACCGCGAGCTGGATCGCGGTCGTACCGACCCCGCCGGCCGCGCCCTCGATCAACAGCGTGGTGCCGTCCTTGACGCCCAACCGGTCGAGCACTCGGGTGGCCGTCTCGATGTTGCCCGCCGCGCCGCCGACCTGCTCCCAGGTCAGGGCGGTCGGCTTCGGTGCCCACGCGGCCAGGACGGCGTACTCGGCGTTCGCTCCGCCCATCCGGGCGTAGTCCGTGATCCCGAAGACCTCATCGCCTACCCGGGCCGTGGTCACCCCGTCACCGATCTCATCCACCACGCCGGCAGCGTCGACACCGGGCACGTGCGGCAGGCGGAGCGGAATCCACTCCTGGAATCGGCCGGCGCGCACGTAGGTGTCGGCCGGATTGACACCGGATGCCCGAACCGCCACCCGTATCTGGCCGGGTCCGGCGTGCGGTTCCGGCGCCTCCGAGACCTCAAGGACACTCGCGGGACCGTACTTCGAAAATTGCAAAGCCCTCATGCACACGGACGCTAACGCGCGCCGCTGTCCGCCTCGCTAAAGTGAGAGCCGTGACCGATCGTTTGCCTCACACTCTTCGCTCCGACGCCCTGGACAACCGCGAGCGCATCCTCGAGGCCGCCCGCGCGGTCTTCGCCGTTGACGGCCTGGACGTGCCGATGCGGGAGGTCGCCCGGCGTGCCGGGGTTGCACCCGCCACCCTGTACCGCCGATTTCCGACCAAGGAGATGCTGGTCACGGAGGCATTCACAGAACAGATGTACGCGTGTCGCGGCGTTGTCGACGAGGGCCTTGCCGATTCGGATCCATGGCGCGGTTTCTGTCTCGTGATCGAGAAAATGTGTGAACTGCACGCACGTGACCGAGGCTTTACCGCAGCTCTTATCTCGACCTTTCCCAAGGCAGTTGATTTCGAGGCGCGCCGTGAATATGCGCTCAGAGCGATCGACGAGCTGGCCCGCCGCGCGAAGGAAGCGGGTCGCCTTCGCCCCGACTTCGTCCTGGACGACGTCATCCTCGTGCTCATGGCCAACAGCGGTATCCACGCGACCTCGCCGACTACTCAGGTCAGCGCCTCCCGGCGCTTCGCCGCGCTCGCCATCTCGGCATTCCAAGCCTCCCCGGATGTCTCGCCGCTCCCGCCCGTGGCGCGGTTGGCACGCCCGGCGTCGGTTCCAGACGCGGCCAGGTGAGCTGGTGCTCCCGGCGACCCAGCCGGCCGGGATCCCGGCCAGCTGGGTCGATCATGTTCAGGGCGAGGTGAGATTTGGTCGCGAGGCCAACCAAGCGCGTCGGGCGAGCCGCCGACTCATCCGCGTCGGGCGAGCCGCCGACCTTGCTCAGCGGACGGTGGCGCCGATGCGCGGAGGCGTGGCGGTGCCGTGCACCCGCTTGGCGTGGCTGGCGAAGAGCCGGGGCGCGATGATCGGCATGAGCAGTCGGGCCGGCAGCGGAGCGTGCGCCAGCACCGCCTTGACCACCTCCGGGTCGCCCTCGTACATGGCCAGGCCGAAGGCCAGCGGGAGCTGCTTCTTCGGGGACTTGCTCATGCCGTGCTCGCCGAGCTGCATCCATTCCCGGGCGGTGACGTGCCGTTGCGCCAGCGGCAGGATCTCGCTCTCCTCCAGGGCCATGTGCTCGATCAGCGCGGCGCGGAGCTGCTCCAGGGCGTCCGCGAGCTGCTCACCGCCGCGTGCGGTGCGGCGCCACTGGGGGAGGAGGGCGACCACCGCCGCGTGGGCGTCCTCGATGGCGTGGTGCTGCGCCTCCATGGTGGGGACGATCGCCGCGGCCTCCGCACCGCCGCGCTCCAGCAGCCGGGGCCAGAGCAGCAGGTCCTCGCCCTCGTGGTGCAGGTGCAGGATGTGGCAGAGCATCTCGGCGTGGGCGCCGACGACCTCCGCGCGCGTGGCGTCGCCCGGGGTGACGTCGCGGACGAGCTGCGGCAGCAGGCTGAACTCGCGACGGAGCGCCGAGTGCGCCATGTACATGTCGCGTACGTCGGCCATGGCTTCGCGGTGGTTCTGGTTCACGGTGACCTTTCCGAGGGATCAACTGGCACAGATCTGTTGATCATGCTCGGTGCCACTTGGAACCGGCTTGGAACCCGCCAACCGTGACGGTCAGCGGGCCATCGCCGCCGTCGCCTCGGCCAGCCAGTGCGGCGACTCCCACCGGCGGGCCACCCGCGCGGCGAGGGTGAAGTGCCGGGTCGCCTCCTCGGTGCGGTCCACCAGCCGGAACAGCTCACCGAGCGTCAGCGCGACCGGCCGCACCACGGCCGCGGTGGTGGAGAAACCGGCCAGTTGGTCGCGTACCGGGAGCAGCGCGTCGATCACGGGTTGGGCCAGGTCCCGTCGACCCAGCGCCACGACGACCATTCCCCGTACGCTGAGCAGCGCCGACTCGAAGTAGTCCGGGCGGTAGGTGTGCCGCCCGATCGGCATGGCCCGCGCCTCGTCCAGGCGCCCGCTCCCGATCAGCGCCAGCGCCAGCAGGTCGTCCACGATCGGGCCCAACGACCCCCGTATCCGCCGGGTCGCCTCCAGGTGCTCACCGAACCGCCCCTGGCTGATCAGCAGGGTGCCCGTGGAGAAGTAGTGGAAGGCCTCGGCGTGCAGCGAACCCTGCCGCCGCATCTGCACCGCGACCTGGTCGTAGTGGCGCCGCGCGGCGGCGAAGTCGCCGGCGATGTGCGCGAGGGCGCCCAGCGAGCACAGGTTGATCGTCTGCGCCTCGTTCAGCTGGTACGTCTCGGCCAGCCATCCCTGCCGGGCAACGCTGAGGCGCAGTTCGTCCGGCTTGTTGAGCGCGGCAGCGCAGTGGCCCAGCGCCTGCTCGGCGACCGAACGGTAGGTCACCAGCGCGTGCTCGTCGGCGAGGTCACGCAGCTCGAGGGCGAAGGTCCGACGGTCGGGCGCCTCCCGCTCGTAGCTCATGGTGCGCAACCGTGCGGCCAGCCCGAGGGCGCGCAGCTCGGGGTCGTCCAGCCGCTGCGAGAGGGCCAGCGCCTCCCGTCCGGCCGCAACGCCGCGCGGATCGGACTCGCCGTCCAACTCCGTGGCCAGTGCCTCCAGCAGCCGGCAGCGGGCGACCGGGTCCAGGTCGTCGGCGCGCAGCAGCTGGGTGAGCAGTTCGACGACCCGGTGGTCCACCACGCCGTACTCGTGGGTCAGCCACGGGGTGGGGACGGTCCACGCGGTGAACGCCGCGACCAGCAGGTCGTCGCGGCCGGACGCCGCGGCGACGTCGATCGCCCGAGCGCGGGTCTGCCGGGCGGCCGCCACCGCGCCGGCCCGCGCCTGGGCGCGCAGCAGCCGCCCGAGCAGGTCGACCCGGAGCGCCTCGCGGTCACCGGCGACCGTGGCGGCGGCCTCGACAGCATTGCTGAGCAGCTCGATCGAGGCGTCGTACGCGTAGCGCCGCTCGGCCAGCTCGGCGGCCCGGATGGCGTAGTCGACGGCGAGCGGTGCGGTGTCGGCCGACGCGGCGCGGGCGTACTGGTGGGCCAGGGCGGGGTAGTCGTCGGGCCGCAGCCGGCGGGTGGCGTCGGCGATCCGCGCGTGCAGGCGGGCGCGGCGCAGCTGCGGCAGGTCGGTGTAGATGGTGTCGCAGACCAGGCCGTGCACGAACCGCACCCGCCCGGGCGCCGGTTCGGTGAGCAGCCCGGCGGCCAGCCCGGCTTCCAGTGCCCGCAGGACGGTGCCCTCGTCGGTGCCGGCGGCGTCGACGAGCGTTCGCACCTCGGCCTCCCGCCCCACGGCCGAGGCGAGACGCAGCACCGAGACGGCCGTCGACGGGAGGCGGGAGAGTCGCCGGCGCAGCACGTCGCGTACGCCCTCGGGCACGTCGGAGGTGGCCACGAGCGTGCCCTCGGCGGCGAGCAGTCGCGCCGACTCCCGGACGTAGAACGGGTTGCCGCCGGTCCGCTCGGCCAACGCGGCGACCGTTTCCGGGTCGACGGTGGTCCGGGCCAGCGCGCCGAGCAGCCGTTCGACCTCGGACGAGGTCAGACCGCCCAGCGGGATCCGATGCGGTGACCGACGGGCCAGGACGGCCATCGTGTCGGCGAGCCGCTCGGTGTTGTCGGCGGGCCGCAGCGCCGCGACGAACAGGACGGTGCCGGTGGTCATCTCGCTGACGCTCTGCAACAGCAGCAACGTCTCCGCGTCGGCGGCGTGCAGGTCGTCGAGGATCACGGTGACCGGCCTGCGGGCCGCGGCGGCGTCCAACCAGGCGCCGACGGCGCGGTGCAGCCGGAACCGGCCGGCGGTGACGTCGCCGCCGGGCTCGCCGTCGCCCCCACCGAGCAGCGGGGCGAGCGCCGGTGCGAGGTCACCCGGGGGTGCCTGTTCGGCGAGTTGCCGCAGCGCCTCGACCCAGGCCCAGGCCGGCGGGGCGCCCTCGGCCTCGGGGCAGCGGCCGACGGCGACCAGCCAGCCGTGAGCGGTGAGCTCGTCCCGAAACCGGGTGAGCAGGCTCGTCTTGCCGGCCCCGGCCTCACCGCTGAGCAGAGCGACTCGCGGCCCGCTCGCCACCGCCTCGGCGGCCGCCTGCCGGAGCGCCTCCAGCTCCGCCTCCCGGCCGACGAAGACCTCCTCCGACACCTGCCGCCGGCCACGTACCGCTGTCGCCACCACCGGTGGCAGCAGGTCGAGTCGCTGGCCCAGGATGGCGGACTCCACCTCGACCAGCGCCGGGCCGGGGTCCAGTCCGAGCTGGTCGGCCAGGGTCGCCCGGGCCCGGCGCAGCGCGGCGAGCGCGTCGCCCTGCCGCCCGGTACGCCACAACGCCAGCGCCAGCAGCCGCCAGCTCTCCTCCCGCAGCGGCGCCTGCCG
The DNA here is from genome assembly GCF_900091575.1 of Micromonospora saelicesensis. Taxonomy (GTDB): domain Bacteria; phylum Actinomycetota; class Actinomycetes; order Mycobacteriales; family Micromonosporaceae; genus Micromonospora; species Micromonospora saelicesensis. The sequence continues at coordinate 286,495 of NZ_FMCR01000002.1, read as the reverse complement.
GGTCAACAGCTCCGCCTCCGGCACCGCCTCGGCCGCGTCGCCGCAGCGCACCGTCACGTCGAGCAGCAGCTCGCGGGCACCGAGCCGCAGTTCCTCCAGCCGCAGCACCTCCGGCTGCGCCCACGGCTCACCGGCGAATTCGACGTACGCCCGACCGCGCCACAGATCGAGCCCGACGCTCAGCAACCGACGTGCCCGGCCCGGGTCGGCGGGTCCGACCGCACGCGCCTCGGCGAGCAGCGTCTCGAACCGACCGGCGTCGACGGCGTCGGCGGGCAGCCGCAGCGCGTAGCCCGGTGGCGCGGTGACCAGGACCCGGGCTGGCGCCCGGCGCTCGCGGGCCGGCTCCAGAAGGCGGCGCAGATGCGAGACGTACGCCTGGAGGGAGGCGATCGCCCGTGGCGGCGCGTCACCCCGCCACAGATCCTCGATCATCTGCCCGACGGAGAGCACCTCGCCGCGGGCCGCGAGCAGCAGCGCGAGCACGGCGCGTTGGCGGGGGCCGCCGAGGTCGACCGGCCCGCCTGTGTCGACCTCGACCTCAAGCGGCCCGAGCACCCGTAGCAGCATGGCGGACCAATCCTAGTCACCCTGGTCAGCGGCTCACCCGCTCCCACGGGACACCGGGCAGCCAGCTCGCGACAGATGCGGGCGGCGGCCCAGCAGCGCGCGGGGCTTGGAGACCCGGCCGGCGGCCATGATCAGCCGCATTCGTGCCCGTACGACGAGCTGACCGCCCGCTACCCGTGGCCCCGACGGCCTGCTCGCGCTGCCCACCGCGGCGCTGCTGGCCTCGGCGTCCGTACCGTAGCGGCCAGGGCGGCACCCGGCTCGCCTTCGATGCGGGGCATCCGGGGAGAATGCGGCGTGGAGTTTCTCTGTTACCACAGTGACCGGCCCGGCTCGGTGGCGTTGCGCGACGAGTTGCTGCCCGAGCACTGGTCCTACATGGACCGGTACGCGGCGGGAATGATCGCCCGTGGACCGACCTTCGTCGGGGACACGCCCACCGGCAGCGTGCACATCGTCGACGTGCCCGACCCGGCCGCCGCGCGGGCATTCGCGTTCGAGGAACCGAACTACCAGGCCGGCGTGTACCGGGACGTGCTGCTGCGTCGGTGGCGCAACACGCTGGGCCGCACCATGTGGGACTTCCCCGGCGGCCGGACCGGCGGCAACCGTTATCTGGTGCTCGGCCTCGGCGCCGGGCAGGCCGTCGACCTGGCCGTGCCGCCCGACCCGGACGAGCTGATCGCGTACGGGCCGCTGCTGGCCGACGACGGCGTCACCTGGCTCGGCACCGCCGCGCTGCTCCGGGCGCCGAACCCCGACGCGGCGCGCGCCATCCTCACGGTCGACCGGTACGCCGACATCGAGGTGCACAACTGGCAGTTCGGCGGGCGACCGTCCTGACCTTCCCCTGCTGACCACTCGTCGAGGGGCCGGTTCGGCTGCCGGGCATCAATTGATCATCGGAGTCAGGCGGAGGCGGGCAGGCCGTCCAGTGGGCGGATCAACGGTGGGCGGGGTATTGCCCGCACCACGCCCGGTGGAGTGCCGGCGTCGGCGAGTGTCCAGTGCACAGCCGAACTCGCCGGCGTGGGGCGGATCGGCGCTGCGGGCCGTCCGAGGTTCCGCAACGGGTTACCGCCCGCGCCGCGCGCAGGTCGGGACGCCACTGCGGCCGGCGTCGGCGGTACGTCGCCCGCCGAGGCGACGGCTCGGAGCCGGCGTGGGCCCGCCGTACGGTTGTCGTCGGGACCCGACGCGGCGGGACGGGTGGCCATCGTCGGGGTGGGGCTGCCTCGCCTCAGCGCGGTCGGGCCGGTGGCACCGCCCGGCCCTACCGTGGCCAGCGCCGCGAAGACGGCGTCGAGGCGGCCGGTCCGAGCGCCGACGGTGTCGAGCCGCACGATCTCCGCACTCCTCGCCGCCGAACCGTTGACCGCACCAGCGGGCGGGTTGGCGTCCCGGTGCACGGTGTCGAGGTGCGGCACACAGGCGGCCCGGCGTTGGAAGACGGCCCGTAGGGCGCGGGGCAACCGCTCGGCGGCGACCTGGCGCAGCGCCGGAGCGGCGAACGCGTACCCGTCGACGTGGTGGGGGAGCAGCAGCCCGCCGGCGACCAGCTTGCGGAGTGCGGGTGCGGACCGGCCGGGCGTCCAGCCGAGTGCCCGGTCCACGGTCGCCCCGGAGATCAGACCGCCGAGGGTGCCGGCGGCCATCAGCACCGCGCGCCGCTCACCGTCGAGGTGGTCCAGCTCCGCGCCGACGGCCCGGCGTACCGCCTCGGGCAGCGGGAGCGCCGCCGGGTCGGCGCCGTCCACCAGCGACGTGACGTACGCCGCCGCGTGCCCGGGGCGGCCTCCCACCAGCGGCAGCAGCCGGTCGACCAGGGCCACCGGCTGCCCGGCCCGGGTGAGCAGGTGGCGCAGCAGCCGTCCGGACTGCACCGTGGCCAGTGGTCCGATCGTCATCTGGCGGGCCGGACCGGGCCGGGTGTCGGCCCACTGCGGCTGGTGCACGGTGAGCAGGGCCAGCGGCAGTCCGCGCTCCGTCGCCGCGCCGAACAGCGCGTGCAGGAAGCGGCTCACCGCGGGCGCGGCCCGGTCCAGGTCGTCGACGGCCACGATCAGCGGCCGGTGGGCGGCCAGCCGCAGCAGGACCTCGCGGCAGATCGCCGCGCCGGCGAGAGCGGCGGCCGAGCCGTCCGGGGTGGTCAGCATCCGCTGGAGCGCCGGGACCGCTGTGGCCACCCGGGTCGGCGGAAACAGCGGCGTCAGGGCGGTGACGAGCCGGTCGTGGACCGCCGCCGGGCCGTCGCTGTGCCGGATCCCGGCGAGGCCGCGGAGCAGGTGCGCGACCGGCGCCAACACCTGATCGGGGTACGGCTGACAGGTCCCCACGCACCAGCGGACCGGCAATCCGTCCACCGTGGTCAGCCCACGGGTCAGCTCGTGCAGCAGCCGGCTGCGGCCACTGCCGGTGGGACCGACCAGTGAGATCCAACGTGGCGTCCGGTTTCGGATGGCCGCGCCCAACTGGTCGCGGATGGTGGCCAGTTCGCGGCGTCGACCGATCAACGGGCCGTCGTGCCGGTCGGCGCCGGGGCGTACCGGACCGACGGCGTGCCAGACCGGCACCGGCGGCACCCGGCCGGCGACCGGCACCGGCGTCAGCTGACGTTGGGTGATCAGGCCGGCGGTGGCCCGCGCGGTGGCCGCGCAGAGCGCGACGGCACCGGGTGCGGCGTACTCCTGCAGGCGGGCCGCGGTGGTGATCACCGCGCCGCTGGCCACGCCGTGCCCACCGGTGACGACGTCGCCCAGGTCGACCACGACCTCGCCGGTGGCGACACCGACCCGGACGCGCAGCCTGATGCCGTCGACCATGGGCCGTCGGTCCAGCGCGGCCTGGATCTCGAGCCCGGCGCGCACCGCCCGGTACGCGTCGAAGCCGTCAGAGTGCCGAGCGCCGAAGAGCGCCATCACGGCGTCGCCGACGTACTTCTCCACCACCCCGTGCCAGCGGTGCAGCACACCTGCGACGGTGTCGAAGTAGGCCCGCTGCAACGCTCGGACGTCCTCGGGGTCGAGCCGGTCCACCAGGGCCGTGGAGCCGACGATGTCCGCGAAGAGGACGGTGACGACGCGCCTCTCCTGAGGTACCGGCCAGAGCGGGGTGACGGTCCGTTGCGTGTCGACGATGATGCTGGTGGTCATGGGTGTCGCACCGGCCTTTCTCCCCGCTGTTGCCTGATCACCTCCGGAGATTGGCATTCCTGGGCCGACGGGGGATCTGCCGAACGACGTATGTCGGCCACCTGCAACCTTTAGTCGCAAAGTCGACGCGAGGAGTACCACAAGCGGCGGGCGGACGTAGAACGGTATGGGGCCCTGTGATTAGGCTGCGGGGCATGGCCAGCGATGTGGACACCGCACCGCTCGTGGGCCGAGCCGAGCTGGTGCAGACGGTTCGGTCCGCGTTGCTCGGTGACGCCGCGCACGGGCAGACCGCGGCGGTCTTCCTGACCGGCGAGAGCGGTGTGGGAAAGACCCGGCTGTTGGGCGAGATCGGCGACCGTCTACGGGACCGGGGCGCCGTGGTGCTCACCGGCAGCTGCCTGGACATCGGCGACGCCTCCCCGCTGCACCCGCTGTTGCAGGCGCTGCGCCGGTTCGACACCGAGGTGTCCACCTCGCCCGCCCGCACCTCCTCGGCGGTGCGGGGGCTGCTGCAGATGTTCGCCGACGAGACCGCCGGCCCGGACGGCGCTGGCGCGTTGCTGGAGCGGGTCTCCCGTGGCCTGCACCTGATCGCCGAGGGTCGCCCGCTGGTGCTGATCCTCGACGACCTCCAGTGGGTCGACCGCAGCACCCGGCAGCTCCTGCTCTATCTCCTCGCCGGCCTGGGTGATCTCCAGCTGTCGGTGCTGGCGGCGGTGCGTGCCGAGTCGTTGCAGGGCGCGCACCCGCTGCGCCGGGTGCTCACCGAGCTTCGTCGACTCCGCACGGTGCGGGTGCTCGACCTGGCGCCGCTGGGCCGGGCCGACACCGAGACACTGGCCGCCGCGGTGGTCGGCCGGACGCTGACCGCCGACGCGGCCGAGCAGGTCTGGCAGCGCAGCGGCGGCAACCCGTTCGTCATCGAGGAGCTGGCCCGGGATCTGCGCGACGGCCGCGACGGCCTGTCCGAGACGCTGCGGGAGATCTTCCTCGACCGGGTCGACGCGCTGCCCCAGCACGCGCACGCCGTGGTGCACGCGGTGGCCGCCGGGGTCGAGCCGGTGCAGCACTGGCTGCTGGCCGAGGTGCTGCGGATGCCGGAGGACGAGCTGATCGCCGCGGCCCGGGCCGCGGTGGCGCACCGGCTGCTGGTCGGCGCCGACGAGGGCTACCGGCTGCGGCACCGCCTCGTGGCCGAGGTGCTGGCGCACGAGCTGCTGCCGGCCGAGCGCTCCGGGCTGCACCGCCGCTACGCCGAGGCGCTGACCACCGCGCCGGGTGAACTGCACCAGGCCCGGCTGGCGCACCACTGGCGGCTGGCCGGCGAGCCGGCGCGCGCCCTGCCGGCGGCGGTGGCCGCCGCCCAGGAGGCCGAGCGGCTGCACGGTTACGCCGAGGCGCACCGGCACTGGTCGGCGGCGTTGCAGTTGGCCGCCGAGCCGGGCCCACTGACAGTGGACCGGGTCGAGCTGCTCGAGAACGCCGCCGAGGCGGCCCACCACTGTGGGGAGCACGCCCGCGCGTTGGCCCTGCTGGAGGAGTTGGCCACGCTGCGGGGTGGTGAGCCGAGCTGCGCGCTGCACATCCGCCGGGCCCGTTACCTGGCCGCCGCCGGTCGCTCCGCGCTGGCCGAGGAGGAATACCAGCGGGCGCTGAAGGCGGAGGACTGCTCCCCGCGGGACCGGGCCAGTGCCGCTGCCCGCCTGGCCGAGCTGCTGCTGCACCTGGGTCGCTACGCCGACGCCGGTGAGCGGGCCCGGGAGGCGTTGGCGTTGGCCGAGAACGTGGAAGGCTCGGCCACCGAGGTGGTGCTGGCCAGTTCGGCGTTGGGCTTCAGCGACGCCTGTCTGGAAGACCCGGACGCCGGTCTGGCGGTCATGCGCGACGCCCTCGACACCGCCGAGCGTGCCGGCCAGCCCGAGGACGTGGCCTGCGCGTACCTGCACCTGGCGGAGCTGCTGACCGGGCCGCTGAACGTCCTCGAAGAGGGCGTGGTGGTGGCCCGGCGGGGCGCCGAACGGGTGGCCGAGCTGGGGCTGGGCCGCACCTGGGGCACCCGGCTGCTGGCCATCGCCATCAACGGGCTCTTCCGGGTGGGCCAGTGGGCCGAGGCGGAGAAGGTGGTGGCCGCGGCCCTGCGGCACCGACCGTCCGGTGCGGACGCCGTGGAGCTGCTGTTGGCCCGGTGCCGGCTGTCGGTGGGCTACGGCGACATCGAGGCCGCCGGTCGGGACCTCGACGCGGTGGCGACCCTGCTCGCCGGCGGCGGGGCGCGACACGTCATTCCGCTGCTCACCCTGCGTTCCGGGCTGGCCATGTGGGAGGGCCGGCACGACGTGGCCCGCCAGGCGGTGCAGCGCGGTCTCACCGAGAGCCGTTCCGACGACGTGATGATCCTCTCCGCCCTGGTCTGGCACGGCCTGCGCGCCGAGGCGGAGGCGCACGCCAGCCGCACGGTGGAGGTGGACCCGACGGCGGTGCGCCGGCTGCGGGACGTGGCCGAGCGGGTGGCCCGCAAGAGCGCCGGGGCCGCCCGGCCGGTGCGCTCGGTGGTGGAGGGCTTCCTGGCGCTGTGCGCCGCCGAGGTGAGCCGCCTCGACGGCAGCGATCCGGAGCTGTGGGCCGCGTCGGCGGCCGAGTGGGACCGACGCAATCACCCCTATCCGGCGGCCTACTCGCGGCTGCGGCAGGCCGAGGCGCTGCTGGCTCGGCGCAGCCGGGTGGCCACCGCCGGCAAGCTCCTGCGGGAGGCGTACCGGGTGGCACAGGGGTTGGGCGCGGTGCCCCTGACCTCGGAGATCCGCGAGCTGGCCGGGCGGGCCCGGGTGTCGCTGGACGAGCGGGACAGCACGACCGGCACGCGCGGCGTCCCGGTCGAGGCGTCCGACGACGAGTTGGCGGCGCTCACCGCCCGGGAGCGGGAAGTGCTCGCCCTGGTCGCCGAGGGGTTGACCAACAGGGAGATCGGGCAGCGGCTCTTCATCAGCGAGCGAACCATCGGGGTGCACGTGTCGCACATCTTCGACAAGCTCCAGGTCCGTACCCGCGTGCAGGCCAGCGCGATCCAGTTGCGCAACCAACGGAGCTGACCGACCCGACCACTGACGTACGTATCCCGGCGCGTGTGCGCGCCGGGATACGTCGTTTTACTGATCCGGTGGCCCGGTGTCGGCTGAGAGGCTGGGCCGCGTCGACGACGGCACGGGGGATGCCGCCGACCACAATGGAGGAGAAATGATCGAACCGGTCTGGGGGCCCGTGCACCGGGACATCGTCGACCTGCTCGCCGATCACCCCGCGGACGTGCCGGCCGTGGTCGATCATCTGACCAAGCTCCAGGACATGCTGGTCCGGTTGCCACCGTTGGAAGCCAGTTGCCCCCTCGCTGACTTCAACAAGCTCTACCTGACCATCACCAGCAGTGTGCTGGACGGGCTGTACGACGACCGTTTCATCGATCCGGTCTTCCTCTCCCGGCTCGACGTCGAGTTCGCCGCCCGGTACTTCGACGCGATGCGGCTGTGGACCGACTCCAGCCCCGGCACCCCGAAGGCGTGGTCGTGCCTCTTCGAGCGGATGCGGGGGCCGGATGCCCGCCCGCTGCCGTCGGCGGCGGCCGGGGTGAACGCGCACATCAACTTCGACCTGCCGTTCGCCCTGGTGACCACGTTTGACCACCTGGAGTCGGAGCCGGTCGACGGTAGCGACCAGCACCACGACTACCTCGAGATCAACAACATCTTCGCGGACAAGATCCCCGGCCTGCGCCGGGGCTACCTGGAGCGGTGGCAACTGCTCATCGACATGCTCAATGGCGACATCGACGACTGGTACCAGGGGGAACTGGTCGAGTACACCCGCGATGTCGCCTGGCGTAACGCCCAGAAGATCTGGCGGTGCCGGCACGATCCGGACGCCCGCGAGTGTGAGCGCACACGGTTGGACGACAACGCCGCGGCGCTCGGCCGGTTGCTGCTCTCGCCCCTCGGGGCGTTCCTGCAGTAGCCGGGACGGGGGGCCCCCGCGCTCCGCCCCGTGGGGGGCGGCGGAGCGCGGGGGCGCGTCCCACCAGTTCCACCCCGCGTGGCCGCCCGAGGTCGGGTCAGTCACGCAGGGGACAGCCGGTCGGCCCGGGGGGTGTCGACCGTCTGCCACCGTCGGCCGGCCCGGGGGGTGCCGGCCGACGGTGGGGGAGCGCCGAACGGGGGGTACGTCGACGGCGTTCGGATCCGGGGGTGTCGGCGGGCTCGGATCGGGTACGCCCGCGCCATGACCGTCCTGGCCCGGCGCCGGCCCGCCGCCCGCCCCCGGCCCGCGCGGCCCGGCCCCCTGCGGCCGGGCGGCCCGGTGTCGCGACCCACCGCTCGGCCCGGCGCCCGATGACCGGCGTCGTGGCCCGGTTCCCGTTCCGCTTCGACCCGGTGTTCCGCCCGATGCTGGCGCTGCTGGGGGTCCGTCCGGCGACCGCCTGGGTCGTCGTCACCGAACGGGACCTGATGATCCGGTACGGCCCGTGGCGGCTGCGGACAGACCGGGACAACGTCACCGCCGTCGAACTGAGCGGGCCGTACCGCTGGTGGCGGGCGATCGGCCCGCACCTGTCGCTGGCCGACGGCGGCGCGACCTTCGGCAGCACTGCGGCCGGCGGGATCTGCCTGCGCTTCGGCGTACCGGTGCCGGCGCTGGTGCCCGGGGTGCGGCCCCGGCACCCGGCGGCCACGGTGACGATCGCCGACCCACCCGCGCTGGCCCGGCTGCTCGCCGTCACGGACCTGTCCTGAGCAGCCCGAACAGGTGCCCGGTTCCGCCGATCGGGCGCCGGGGCACCGCCTACCGTCAGATCAGGACCTGTGAGGGTGGGACTGGCGATGGCTGACGAGCACCAGGCGAAACCACGGCGCTGGAACGGGCGGCGCCACACGCCGAGCGGGCCGGACCCTGCGCTGCGGGCGGCCCGCGATCCAGCCCGCCCACACCGGGGCGGCCGGCAGGGCGTCGTGGTGCCCGAACGCGTGGCCACTCCGGCCCGCTCGGCGCCGCCGGCCAGCCCGCTGCGTCGGTGGCTCTTTCAGCACCAGGTGCAGCCGCCCGGCCCCGAGGCGACCGAGGGACAGAACCGCCGGCACGCCTGGTGGCAGGTGATGTGCCTGACCGGCGTCGACTACTTCTCCACGCTGTCGTACCTGCCGGGCATCGCGGCGGTGGCGGCCGGGGCGCTCTCCCCGCTGGCGACCCTGTTGATCGTCGTGCTCACCCTGTTCGGCATGCTGCCGATGTACCGGCGGGTGGCCCACGAGAGCCCGCACGGTCAGGGTTCGGTGGCGATGTTGGAGCGGTTGTTGCCGTTCTGGCGGGGCAAGATCTTCGTCCTCGTGCTGCTCGGCTTCGTGGCCACCTCCTGGATCATCACGATCACCCTCTCCTCGGCCGACGCCACCGTGCACCTGCTGGAGAACCCGTACCTGCCGGACGTCCTGCACGGGTCGCTGGTGCCGGTCGTGGTGACGGTGGTGCTGCTGCTCATCCTCGGCGGGGTGTTCCTGCTCGGGTTCCGCGAGGCGGTGGTCGTGGCCATCCCGCTGGTCGCGGTCTTCCTGGTGCTCAACGCCGTGATCGTCGTGGTCGCGGTGGCCCGGATCGTCGAGGACCCGGGCATCGTGTCGAACTGGACGGCCGCGGTGACCTCGACCGGTGGCGGTCCGGGCCAGGTGCTGTTCACCGCCGTGTTGGCGTTCCCGCTGCTGGTGCTGGGGCTGTCCGGTTTCGAGACCGGGGTCAGCATGATGCCCCTGGTGGCGGCCGACGGCCCGGACAAGCAGGCCCGGCTCGCCGCCCGGGTCCGCAACACACGTCGGCTGCTCACCACCGCCGCGTTGATCATGTCCGTGTACCTGATCTCGACGACCTTCGTGACCACTGCGCTCATCCCAGCGGAGGAGTTCCGGCCGGGCGGCGGCGCGAACGGGCGGGCGCTGGCGTTTCTGGCGCACGCCTACCTGGGGGAGGTGTTCGGCAGCGTCTACGACGTGAGCAGCGTGCTCATCCTCTGGTTCGCCGGCGCCTCGGCGATGGCCGGGCTGATCAACATCGTGCCGCGCTACCTGCCGTCGTACGGCATGGCGCCGGAGTGGGCGCGGGCGGTACGCCCCGTGGTGATCGTCTACACGGTCGTCAGCGTCGCCATCACGATCGCCTTCCGCGCCGACGTCAACGCCCAGGCCGGGGCGTACGCCACCGGGATCCTGGCCATGATGGTCTCCGGGGCGGTGGCGGTGACGATCTCCGCGGCCCGTCATCACCGGCGTGGCTCCGCGATCGGCTTCACCGTGCTGACCCTGGTGCTGCTGTACGCGCTGCTGGAGAACGTCATCGAACAGCCGGACGGCATCACGATCTCCGCGCTGTTCATCCTCGGCATCATCGTGGTCTCGTTGGTCTCCCGGGTCACCCGTACCACCGAGCTGCGCGCCGAGCGGATCGAGTTCGACGAGGCGGCCCGCCGGTTCATCACCGAGTCGCTGGCGCACGACGGGCAGCTGCACCTGATCGCGAACAAGCGGCAGAAGGGGTCGGTGAAGGAGTACACGCTCAAGGAGCGGGCGCAGCGCGGGATGAATCCGGTGCCCGGGGCCGCGGACGTGCTGTTCCTGGAGATCGATGTGGTCGATCCGTCGGAGTTCAGTCAGGTGCTGCGCGTGCACGGGATCGAGGTGGGGGGCTACCGGGTGCTGCGGGCCAACAGCCCGGCCGCGCCGAACGCGATCGCCGCGATCCTGCTGGCCCTGCGGGACGCCACCGGGGTCCGGCCGCACGCGCACTTCGAATGGTCGGAGGGCAGCCCGATCGCGCACCTGGCGCGCTACCTCATCCTGGGCCGGGGGGACACCCCGCCGGTGGTGCGGGAGATCATCCGCCGGACCGAACGCGACCCGCTGCGTCGACCCGGCATCCACGTCGGCGGGTGATCTCGATGCCGCCCTGGCAGCTTTGAAGATGAAAGAGGGCACTATTCACGTTCACACCTTCCTGTCCGTATTGCGGACCTATCGTGACGTTTGGTAGCCGGCGAACACGTCGAGCCCCCCGCGCCCGAATCGGCGCGCGGCCACGTCACGTACGCAGGAAGGTAGGCACCGTTGATGTCCACGTACCGAGAGGGAGACCGCGCGACCCGACCCAGACGGCGGTCCCGATGGTTCTTAGCCAGCGGCTTGCTGGCGGGGAGCCTGGTCGTGGGAGCGGCCGGAGCGGCCGCCGCCGCCGACCGCGCCCTCACCCTCCCCGGTCTGGCCCGGCTGACCCCGGCAGCCGACGACGACCGCCGCGACGACGACCGGCGGGGTCCGCAGCCCGGCCAGGACGACGCGGAGCGGGCCCGCCCGACCACCCCGGGCACCGGCAAGCGGGGCGTGGTTTCGGTGCCGTGCGACGCCGCGAAGCTGGTGGCGGCGCTGGTGGCGGCCAACGCCGAGGGCGGCGGCGAACTTCGGCTCGCGCCCAAGTGCCGTTACACCCTCACCGAGGCGTTCCACGAGACCGACCAGTACGACGGCGGGATCCGTGACGCCCGGGAGGCCGCCGACGCCGCGGAGACACCCGGCGACGCCGAGGCGCCGCCGCACAACCCGGCCGACGACACCGCTGGCCTGCCGGTGATCTACCAGCCGATCACGATCGACGGCGCGGGCGCCACCATCGCCCGGGCCGCCCAGGCCGCCTCGTTCCGCTTCTTCACCGTCCGCGACGGCGGCGAGCTGACCCTTCGCGACGTGGAACTGCACAACGGCCGCTCGGCCATCGAGGGCGGCAGCGTGCACGTGGTGCACGGCGCCACCGCCGTGGTCGAACGGGTCACCGTCACGCAGAGCACCTCGCTGTCGCCCGAGGGGGGCGGCGGCGGCATCTTCAACGACGGCAACATGGTGGTCACCGACTCCACGTTCGTCGGCAACAGCGCCTCCGGCGCCGCGGGCAAGGGCGGGGGCCTGCTCAACGGCGGCGTGCTGACGCTGAAGCGCTCGGAGTTCCACCGCAACAGCGCCAACGCCTACGGCGGCGGGCTGGGCAACTACCGTGGTGCCGCCGAGGTGGAGAGCGTCTCCTTCACCCAGAACAGCGCCGCCCAGGGTGGCGGCCTGGCCAGCTTCTCGGCCCGGACGAAGGTCTCCGACACCGAGCTGCTGAACAACACCGCGCAGGTCGGCGGCGGTGCCGCCAACTCCGACGCGGTGCTGGTGATGCGCACGATGACCATCCGCGGCAACACGTCCACCGTCAACGGCGGCGGCGTCTCGACAGTGAAGGGCCTGACGCCGATCGACGACAGCGTGATCGACGGCAACACCACCCACGGCCTCGGAGCCGGCATCTACGCCGAGAAGGCGAACCTGCTGGTCCGCGGCAGCGACGTGACCCGTAACGAGGCTGTCGGCGCCGCGTCCCAGGGCGGCGGCATCTACGCCAGCGCGGGCTCGGTGGCGATCTACACCAGCAAGGTCACCCACAACGCGTCGACGGTGAAGCCCGGCGGCATCTTCGGCATGCACGCCCAGGTCAAGATCGACGATGAGAGCGTGGTGGTCGAGAACGAGCCGACCAACTGCGAGGGCAGCCAGGTGCCGATCGCGCACTGCTTCCGCTGAACACACCCGCGCATCCATCCCGAGTGCACCGCCCGTCCGGACGATCGTCCGGACGGGCGGTGGCCGTCGTCACGGGACGAAGATCGCTGTGTATCGAGCGAGAGGACCGCGCCGATCTTGCAGTTTCCGTTGGCGACATGGGCGGATGTGCCCCTTGTGTCAGGGCAGAAAGCGCAAGATCGCGGAGCAGCTTCCTGCTCTTCATCACCTGATTAAGAAGCTGGCGTCATCCCATCGCCCGCAGACGGCCGGAGAGGTCGCCGGCGAAGAAGTCGAGGAAGCCGTCCGGGTCGGGGCCGGCGTTCTGCAGGACGATGTGGTCGAAGCCGGCCTCGACGTACGACCGGACCTTGGCGACGTGCGGTTCCGGGTCCGGGCCGATGGCGAAGAGCTGCCGGATGTGCTTCTCCTCGACGTACGCGCTGGCCGCGTCGAAGTTGACCGGGTTCGGCAGTTCGCTCATCACCTTCCAGCCGGTGACCATCCATCGGCTCGTCTGCAACACCGCCTGCACCGCCTGTTGCTCGTCGGTGGCCCAGGCCAGGGGCACCTCGGCGTAGCGCGGGCCCGCACCCTGGGCGCGGCGGTAGTGCTCGACGATCGACGCGTCCGGCTCGGTGGCGAACAGGCCGTCGCCCAACTCGGCGGCGAGCCGCGCCGACGCTTCACCGCTGGCCGCCACCGCGATCACGGGCAGCGTGTCCGGCAGGTCGAAGATCCGGGCGTCCTCCAGTTGCAGGTGCCGGCCCTCGTACGACTGGTAGCCGCCCTGCCAGAGCAGCCGGATGATCTCCAGCGCCTCGCGTAGTCGCTCGTGTCGCCCCCGCACGCTGGGAAAGCCCTGCCCGACCACGTGCTCGTTGAGCCGCTCTCCGGCGCCCACCCCGAGGGTGAACCGGCCGTCGGAGATCAGCGCCATGGTCGCCGCGGCCTGCGCGATGATCGCCGGGTGGTAACGGACGGTCGGGCAGGTGACCCCGGTGGCCAGGCGCAGGGTGCTGGTCTTGGCCGCGATGGCACCGAGCACGCTCCAGGTGAAGGACGAGTGCCCCTGAGTGTCCAGCCACGGGTGGAAGTGGTCGCTCATCTCGACGAAGTCGAAGCCGGCCCGCTCGGCCAGGACGGCCTGCCGGATGATCTCCTGCGGGCCGTACCCCTCCGAGGCCAGCTTGTAGCCGATCTGCATGCCCACACTCCCGATCCCGTTCGCTGACTGAGGCATCGGCGGTTCCCGGCCCCGGCGCGGACAAACGCTCCGAGCTGCAAACCAGCTTCCTAGGATGCCTTAGGCGGTGTGCGGTCCGCGACGTCACACGCCAACGACCGCCTTCACCACGGGCCAGCGTCAGCTCGGCCCGCCGTCACCGCACCAGCAGATCGATGACGCCCGTCAGGTCCTCCTCGCCGCCGCCCTCTGCCAGGCGGCGGCGCATCAGATCGAAGTAGGGGCTGAGCAGTTCGGGGCTGACGCCCTGCTGCTCGGCGGTGCGCAGAAAGGTCGGCGTGCCGGATACCTGCATGGCGAGAGTGGAGACGACCCCCGTTGTGTAGTCCCCGCTGCGCAGATGGTCGGCGGTCTGGTGAACCGCCGGGATCATCGCGCCGAGCCAGTCGGCGAGCAGTGGGGCGAGGGCCGCCGGATCGATGTCCTCCCGCCGGATCAGGGCGAAGGCGTGCGCGGCCCCGGCGAACATCCCGTACATAGCGCTGAGCAGGGCCACGTCGTGCAGGGCCGCGAACCCCGCGTCCTCGCCGACGTAGGTGGTGCCGACCGGGACGCCCAACGTCTCCCGGTGCCGTTCGAACAGCGCTCGCGAGCCGCTGTAGAAGACGTAGCCGCCGGCCTCCGGGACGCCGACCATCGGCGGGACAGCCATGATTCCACCGTCCAGGTAGCGCGCGCCGCGTCGGCGGGCCCATGCCGCGCGGGCGCGGGCCTGGGCAGGGGTGCTGGTGGTCAGGTTGACCAGATCCCGGTCGACCAGGTCCACGCCGGCCAGCACCTGGTCGACCGAGCTGTCGTCCAACAGGCAGACGACGACGAGGGCGCTCGCCGCCACGGCCTGAGCGGCGCTGCCGGCGACCCTCGCGCCTTCGGGCGCGAGCGCCGCAGCGCGGGCCGGGGTGCGGTTCCAGACGGTGAGCGGGTGGCCGGCGGCAAGCCAGGCGCGGGCCAGCGCGGTACCCATCGCGCCGAGCCCCAGCATCGTGACGGAGGACTTCTCCACAGTGTTCGGTTCCATGCCGATTAGGCTGGGCGTCGGCCCCCAGCTGATCAAGTACGCACTTCGGAGTGCGTGGTTACCCCGGGGTGAGCGAGCACGTCGGAGGGGTGGGTATGGCGACGGTGAACCGGCCGGGCACCGCGGATGGACACGCCTGCGGTATCGACACCGCGATGGAGGTGATCGGCGGCAGGTGGAAGGTGTTGATCCTCTGGGCGCTGCACGAGTACCCCTCGCGTCGCTTCGGCGAGCTGCGTCGACTGCTTCCGGGGATCACTGAGAAGGTGCTGGCCTCCCACCTGCGGGAGATGGAGGCGGACGGCGTCGTGCGCCGCGTCTCCCACGACGAGGTGCCGCCCCGCGTCGAGTACTCGCTGACCGAGGACGGCACGCGCCTCAACGACGCCCTCGAGCCGCTGGCCGCCTGGGGACGCGACAGGTCGACCGGTCCACGGTTGGGGGAGGAGCCGAGTTAGTGCTCCTGCGCGACCTGGCCGAACGGCACCGGCCCGTGCCCCCACTGCGGGGGCACGGGCCGGTCCACGTCTGTTGCCTACTTGGAGGGCTCGGGCAGCTTGCAGTCGACCTTCGGGTTGGCGCCGATGTAGTTCAACGGCCCGGCCACGATGGTGACCAGGATGGTGCCGGCCTCGGCGCAGTTGGTGTCGTCGCCGCTGTAATAACCGCGCTGGCCACCGGCGATGGCGCCGATCACCAACCAGATCACGACGATGACTCCGAGAATCGAGGTGCCGCGCATCGCTGCCTCCTGAGGTATGTGGTGGATCTGAGGTGCAGCCGTTGTACCCAATCGGGTCGCGCGGCTAACGGTTGCGTGCTACGACCCCCCGCCGGATCCCCCATCCGGCCGATGCCGTCCGCCGTTGTGTACCGCCCGGGCATCCGCCGCCCGCACCGGGTAGCGCCTGTCGGCTATCGGATCGGCGACCGACCTCGCCGTCATCCGGGTGACTGGACGTAGAACTGCCTCACGGCCCCGCCGAGGAGGACTCATGGACGCCCCGACACCGCCCCTCTACATCGACCGCCCCGAGGACGTCGCGGTCGCGGCCCGCGCGCTTGCCGGCGGCGCGATCGTCGCGGCGGCGTTCGCCAACTTCTACGTCATCGTGACGCGTCCCGACGCGGCGACCGTACGCCGGGTCAACCTGGCCAAGGGCCGACCGGCACACCAGGTCGGCAGCATCACCACCGCGATCGGCCGGATCCCCGGGATGTTCGACTGGACACGGATCTCGCCGCGGTTGCCGGTCGGTCGGGTACGGGCGCTGATGGACGCCCTCTACGGCGCCGGGCCGTTCGGCTTCCGCGGGCCCGCGGCGGATCGCCTCCCCGAGCACCTCACCCAGATCGACCAGGGGATGCGAACCACCCAGGTGATCGCACCGGGGCTGACCTGCCCGTCCAACGCCTTCTTCGAGCGGGCGCTCGCCGAGACCGGAACGGATCACCTCTACATCACCTCGGCGAACCGCTCCCGGCATCTCACCGGTGCGGCGGAGGAACCGGCGCACTGGAAGGCGGGTGCCCTCGCCGCCGACTTCGCCCACCTCGACGATCTGGTGGTGCTGGTCCACCGGGACGAGGCCGCGGCCCGCGCCGCGTACCCGGGCTACCTCACCACCTCGGTCACCCTGCTCTCGTTCCACGCGCCGGAGGGTGACCTCGAAGAACCGCCGGTGCTCACCGTGGACCGGCACGGATCGCTGCACCTGGACGACGTCCGCCGCGCCGCCGCGCCGCTCGGCCTGCAGGTGCGCCTGGCCGGAGGGGCCCGGGACCGATTGCAGGTCCGGGGGTACGCCAGGGCACTGGTGTGAGCGGCTACCGCATCGGCCTGGTGGTGCCCAGTTCCAACACCACAATGGAAACCGAGATCCCGGAGATGCTGCGCCGACGTGAGGTCGTCGATCCGACGGTCCGCTTCACCACCCACGCCAGCCGGGTACGGCTGCGTCAGGTGACCGCCGACGAGTTGGCCCGGATGAACCGCTCTGCCCTGCGGTGTGCCGCCGAGCTGGCCGACGCCCGCTGCGACGTGCTCGCGTACGCCTGTCTGGTGGCGGTGATGTGCGAGGGCGCCGGCGCGCACGAGCGGGCCGAGCGGCGGTTGGGCCGCGCGGCCGGTCGCGCCGGGCACGACATGCCGGTGGTGACCAGTGCCGGCGCGCTGGTCGCCGGGCTGCGGGCGCTGGGTGCCCGCCGGGTGGCCCTGATCGCGCCGTACCTGCCGCCGTTGACCGCGACCGTCGCGGCCTACCTCGCCGCGTACGGCGTACAGGTGACCGACGCGGTGAGCCTCTGCGAGCCGGACAATGTGGCGGTCGGGCGCATCCCCGCGGCGCGGCTGGTCGAGCTGGCCGATCGGCTGGACGTGACCGACGTGGACGCGGTGGTCCTCTCCGCCTGCGTTCAGCTGCCGTCGTTGGCGGCCGTGCCGCAGGTGGAGGCCAGTCTCGGCCGCCCGGTGCTCACCGCTGCGACGGCGACAGTGCATCAACTGCTCACCGGTCTGGGTGTCGAGCCGTACGTGCCCGACGCCGGCCGGCTGCTGGCCGGCCCGACGCCGCGGTGAATGGCGGGTTTGGTTCAGTGCGGCGGTGACGGGGCCTCCGGCGGCTTGCCGTGGCTACGCCGGAAGTCCGCGTAGGCAACGCCGACCAGCACCAGCAGCCCACCGAGGGAGGCGAACACCGGCGGCAGGTACAGCAGGCCGGGCGCGATGGTCAGCAGCGCCAGCACCCCGCCGGGTCGGGACCACGACACCCGGCTGAACACCTCGTACTCGAACGAGGCCCGGCCGGCCAGGAACAGCGCCGGGCCGCCGAGGATCACCGCCAGCCAGGCCGGGGGCGTTTGCCCGGTCGGCTCGTGCAGCACCAGGTGGAAGCCGGCCGCCGTGGTGACCACGCCGGAAATCATCAACAGATGGGTGTACGGCGCGCTGAACAGGAACTTGCTGGGCGACTCGGCGGCCTGGATGGCGGTCGGCAGCAGCTCGCCGGACTTGTGCACGTAGATCCGCCAGAGCAGCAGCGTGGTCAGGAAGGCCACAGCGAAGGCCCCGATGTTCTCGGCCTCGTTGTGCTCCATGCTGAACATGGTGCCGATCGTCAGGATCGCGTCGCCGAGCGCGATGATGAAGAACTGCTGGTAGCGCTCGGAGAGATGCTCCGCGGTGACGTTGCGCTGCTTCTCGGGCACCACCCCGAGCCCCGGCACCGGGTACGCGAGCCGGAAGCCGAGGTAGTCGATGGCGAGCGCGATGGCCCAGCACACGATCCGGGCGTCCCCGCTGACGAATGCGCCGATGAGCCACGGGATCGCCGAGATTGTGAACCAGACGAAGATGCGGGCCGCCCGACGCTGGGTCTGCGGTTCGCGGCGTACCGCCGGCATCAGGAACAGTCCACGCCCCAGGTGGATCGCCACGTAGGCGCCGGCGAAGACGAGCCCTCGATTGTCGAACGCCTCCGGGATCGCCGTGGTCATCAGCAGCGCGCCGAACATCACGGCACTGATCAGCAGCTTGATCTCGGTGCGTTCCGGGTTGTACAGGTCGGTGACCAGAGTGGTGATCGCCCAGGTCCACCAGACGGCGGCCAGCATGATCAGTGCCTCGGCGGCCCGGTGCCAGTCGAGTTGGTCGACCATTCCCCGCGAGATGAGGGCCAGTGCGACCACGTACACCAGGTCGAAGAAGAGTTCGAGGAGGGTGACCCGGCGCGGGCCCTCCGGGTCGCGCACCGGGGGACCGCTGGCCCGTGGCGATCCGGGCTCCGGCGCGGCGAGGTGCACGGGATACTCCTGCGGAACCGCTCGACTCGATGGACCTGTCCGGTCCACCTCTACGGACGGTAACGAGCGGGGGAGCGCGGGATCCCGCGTTCGCCCGCTCGTCCCCCGACCGGGTCGTGTCGGGTGGTTACCCCGCTTGCGGGGGTGTCGACGGCTTCTCGTCGCCACGGGGGGCGGCGAGGGCGTCGACCAGGCGGCGGGCCGAGCCGGCCAGGTTCCATCGTTGGGCGAGCTCGAGCAGCCGGTCGGGGTCGGCCGGCGCGCTCGGCAGCGCGGTGGGCAGCTCCGGCAGGGGCACGTCCAGGGCGACCCGGACCACCGTCGGTGCGACGCCCAGGTAGTCGCGCGCCGTGACCAGCTTGGCGCGCAGACCCGGTGCGAAGGACGAGTCGGAGTCGTCGAGCGCGGCCAGGATGCCGGCGATGCTGCCGTACCGCTCGATGAGCCGTGCGGCGGTCTTGTCGCCGACGCCGGCCACCCCGGGCAACCCGTCACTCGGGTCGCCGCGCAGTGCGGCGAAGTCGGCGTACCGGTCGGCGGGCACGCCGTAGCGGGCCCGTACGGCGGCGTCGTCGCAGTCGTCGAGCTTGGCGACGCCGCGCCCGACGTAGAGCAGTCGGACCGGTCGGGCGTCGTCGACGAGTTGGAACAGGTCGCGGTCGCCGGAGACCACCTCGACCGGGCCGGGCTGGGTCACCGAGAGGGTGCCGAGCACGTCGTCCGCCTCGTAGCCGGTCGCGCCGACCGCGGTGATGCCCACCGCGGTCAGCACCTCGAGGATCATCGGCACCTGCGGGGAGAGGGTGTCCGGAACGATCTCGCCGCCCTGCGGGGCGACCCGGTGCGCCTTGTACGACGGCAGCAGGTCGACCCGCCACGCCGGGCGCCAGTCGTAGTCCAGTGCGCAGATCATCCGGTCGGCGCCCCGCACCCGGATCAGGGTGGCGAGCATGTCGAGGAAGCCGCGCACCGCGTTGACCGGGGTGCCGTCCTCGGCCTTGGCGGCGGACTCCGGGATGCCGAAGTAGGCCCGGAAGTAGAGGCTGGCTGCGTCGATCAGCAGGATCGGGGGTCGGTGTGCCACGCCGGACAGCCTGGCACAACCGTCCGACGATCTGGCGTACGCCCGGCCGCTGGTTGGTGTCAGCGTCGCTCGTCGGGCCGGTAGACGGCCTCCCGTCGGGCCAGGTGCTGCACGACGTAGCTGGTCACCAGCAGCAGGACCGCGACCACCACCTCGACCCAGGCCGCGATGCCGTCGGCGACGGTGACGCCGATGACCAGCAGGACCAGGCCGACGAGCGCGAGGACCCCGGCCCACAGTTGGCGGCGACGGCGGGTCGCCGCCCTGCTCGCCTGGTTCGCTGCCACGTCGGTCCTCCCGGTCGGGGAGTCCGGGCGGCTCCCCGATTCCAGGCTATGGCTACCGGTGTCGTTCGATCAGGGAAACCGACGCGCGGACCGCTGCCGGTCGCCGGTGCAGAGCGTTCCAATCCGGAACGGACTATAGTCGGGACGGGACCAACGGAGGTAGCCGGTGCGGCGAGAGGATCTTGCTGATGCGGACTGCGGCATCGCGCAGGCGCTCGGCGTACTGGGGGACTGGTGGACGTTCCTCATCGTGCGCGACGTCGCCGGCGGGACGACCCGCTTCGACGCCCTCCAACGCGAGCTGGGTGTCAGCCGTCGGGCCCTGACCGAGCGCCTCGCCGCCCTGGTCGAGCACGGTGTGCTGGAGCGCAGACCGTATTCGCGACACCCACCCCGGTACGACTATCTGCTCACCACGAGGGGCGAGGGGCTGTTGCCGGTGCTGATCGCGCTGCAGGACTGGGGAACGAGGCATCTGATGGGCGACGGTGACGTGACCGCGACGGCCGACGCCGGCTCGGCCGAGGCGCGCCGCGCGCACGACCTGGTCGGCCGACGGTTGCCCGAGGTCGTCCTGCCCGCCGCCGACGGGCAGCCGGTGGCGGTGGCCTCGACCGCCGCGTGGACGGTCCTCTACCTGTTCCCCGGGGCGTACGCGCCGGGGACGCACGGCTATCCGCCCGGCTGGGCGGAGATTCCCGGCGCCCGGGGGTGCACCTTGGAGTCGACCACGTACGCCAAGCGTCATCCGGACTTCGTGACCGCCGGGGTCCGGGTGTACGGCATCAGCACCCAGCGGCCCGACCAGCTCGCCGACTTCGCCGCGTACGCCGAATTGCCGTTTCCGCTGCTGTCGGACGAGGACGGCCGACTGGGGGCGGGGCTGCTGCTGCCGGTGTTCCGCGCGGGCGGGGTGACCCGGTTCAAGCGGCTGACCCTGCTGGTCGACCCGACGGCGGTGGTGCGGGCCGTGCAGTTCCCGGTCACCGACCCGGCCGGCTCGGTGCAGGAGATGCTCACAGTGGTCGGTGAGCACGCCGGGGCCCCCGGCTGACGCCTTCGCGTCGACCGGGGGCACTACGAGCCAGCTGGTCCGGGGGACCCTGTGGGCGCTGCGTCAGGCCGGGAGCGTCCAGCGCTGGTTGGCGCCGGCGAAGCAGTCCCAGATCTGCAACCGGGTGCCGTCGGCGGAGCTGTTGTCGCTGGCGTCGAGGCACTTGTTCGACTGCGGGTTGCGCAGCGTGCCGTTGGACTGTGCCTGCCAGACCTGCGCGCCGCTGCCGTTGCAGTCCCAGAGTTGGACCTTCGCGCCGTTGGCGGTGGAGCCGCTGGTGATGTCGGCGCACTTGCCGAGGGCGCGCAGCGTGCTGTCGCTGGCCACGGTCCAGGTCTGCGCGTTGGTGCCGTTGCAGCTCCAGAGCTGGATGGCGGCGCCGTTGGCGGTGCTCGCCGAGGCCACGTCGACGCACTTGCCGGCGATCCCGGTGATCTGACCGGTGCGCCCGGTCGGCGGCGGGGTGGTGCCGCCCATGATGGTGTCGTACATGGCGCTGAGCAGCGAGGTCGAGCCGCTGGTGTCCTGCGACAGTTCCCAGTTCATCACGCCGCCGGCGTTGGCCAGCGCCCACTGCGTCTTGCGCTTGACGGTCGGAATACCGTTCCAGCACTGCTGGCTGCCGCCGATGGTGGCGCAGTCCCGGTTGGCGTTCGCCGGGTCGAGTCCGACCAGGT
This sequence comes from Micromonospora saelicesensis, assembly GCF_900091575.1. GTDB lineage: Bacteria > Actinomycetota > Actinomycetes > Mycobacteriales > Micromonosporaceae > Micromonospora > Micromonospora saelicesensis. Next base: position 264,982 of record NZ_FMCR01000002.1, on the reverse strand, counting down.
ACGAGTAGTTGTAGTAGACGGGGCGGCTGTAGAACGGGATGCCGAGGACGGCCTTGCTGGCCGGCAGGCCGCGGGCCTTCCACAGGTTGATGCTGTTGATCGACCAGTCGTAGTTGGCGTGTGGGCTGCCGCCGTCGTACGCCATGATGTTGAGCCAGTCGACCTGGTTGAACACGGCCGTCTGGACGCCCTGGACGCTGCCGCCCTCGCTGACCACGGCGGCGGTGAGCAGCTTGCCGCGACTGTGCAGGGCGCTGCTGAGCTGCGTCATGAGCGCCGTGTAGTTGTTGGCCGAGGCGCCCGCGTCGGGGTACTCCCAGTCCATGTCGACGCCGTCGAGGTTGTACTGGTTGACGAAGTTGACCAGGTTGTTGACGAAGTTGGTGCGGCTGGTGGCGTTGGCGGCGAGCGTCTCGAAGGCCGAGTCGTTGCCGTCGTTCCAGCCGCCGACGGCGATGGAGACCTTGACGTTGTTGGCGTGCCCCTGCGAGACCAGCGAGGAGAGCCGGGCCCCGTCCACCCCCTGCAGGGTGCCGTTGCTGTTGGGCAGGACGAAGGCGTAGTTGATGTGGGTGAGCTTGTTGTACTGGATGGTGTTGATGTTGCCGGCCCAGGAGGGCATGTAGCCGACGCTCTTGAAGTTGTTCGGCAGCACGACGGCCTGCGCGGGGGCGCTGGTGACGGTGAGGGTGGCGCCGGCCGTGGCCAGCGCGAGCAGGCCGGCGGCGAGGGCGCGGCGCAGTGGTGAGGACATCGGGGGCCTTCCCGTGGGCGAGGGACGACACCCGCCCGCGCAGGGTTGTCGCGGGCGGGGGTGCGGGGGACGCAGGGACGGGTGGGCCTCGAGGCAGCCAAATCTTAAAGAGTGTTAACTGTCCGCGTCAATCAACGTCGATGGATTTTCCGACGATCGGTGTCGATATGGGGTTTGCCCAAACGACCGTTAAGCTGACGGGGTGGGAATCGACGAGCTGTATCCACCGGACCGGTTGATCGCCGCGCAGCGCGCGACGGCCGCAGCCGGCCTGGACGCCCTGCTGCTCACGCCCGGCTCCGACCTGCGGTATCTGACCGGGTACGACGCCCACGCGGGGGAGCGACTGACCTGCCTGGTGCTGCCCGCCGAGGGCGAGCCGACCCTCGTCGTGCCCCGGCTCGAACGCCCGGCCGCCGAGGCGTCCCCCGCGCCGGCGACCGGAGTGCGCATCGTCGACCACGGCGACGGCACCGACCCGTACCCCTTGGTCGTCGCCGCCCTCGACGGCCCGGTCACCGCGGTCGGGCTCGCCGACCGGATGTGGGCCGAGCAGGTCCTCGGCCTGCGCGCGGCGCTGCCCGACGCCGCGCAACGGCTCGCCGGGGAGGTGCTGCGCGAGTTGCGGATCCGCAAGTCCCCGGCGGAGGTCGCGGCGCTCGCCGAGGCCGGCGCGGCGATCGACGAGGTGCACCTGCGGATGGGCGAGTGGCTGCGCCCCGGTCGCACCGAGGCCGAGGTCGCCACCGACATCGCCGCGGCGATCCGCGCCGTCGGGCACGTCACCGTCGACTTCGTCATCGTGGCGGCCGGGCCCAACGGAGCCAGTCCGCACCACGGCACCTCGGACCGGCCGATCGGCGTCGGCGAGCCGGTGGTGGTCGACATCGGCGGCACGATGGCGTCGGGCTACCGCTCGGACTGCACCCGCACCTACCTGGCGGGCGGGTCGGCGCCGGCCGACTTCCTGGACTACTACGCGGTGCTGTGCGACGCCCAGCGCGCCGCCGTCGCGGCGGTGCGGCCCGGGATCACCGGCGCGGCGGCCGACGACGCCGCCCGGGCGCCGATCGCCGCCGCCGGCTACGGTGCCGCGTTCCTGCACCGCACCGGCCACGGCATCGGTCTGGACGGTCACGAGGAGCCGTACCTGGTGGCCGGCAACGACCGACCCCTTGAGGCCGGCATGGCGTTCTCCATCGAACCGGGCATCTACCTGTCGGGCCGGCATGGCGCCCGCATCGAGGACATCGTCGTCTGCACAACGGACGGCGTGCAACGGCTCAACACCACCCCCACGGAGCTCATCGCGCTATGACTGTCGACCGGATCCTCCCCACCGACGAGGCCCACGACCTGCTGGGTCTCGCCACCGAGCTCGCCGACGGCGAGCTCGCGCCGAAGGCCGCGGCCTTCGAGGAACGCGCCGAGTTCCCCCGTGAGGTGCTGCGCACGCTGGGCCGCGCCGGCCTGCTCGGCCTGCCCTACGCCGAGGAGTACGGCGGCGCGGCGCAGCCGTACGAGGTGTACCTGCAGGTGCTGGAGATCCTGGCCAGCCGTTGGCTCGCGGTCGCCGAGGCGGTCAGCGTGCACACCCTGTCCTGCTACCCGGTGGCGGCGTTCGGCAGCGACGAGCAGCGCAAGCTGCTGCCGGACATGCTCGGTGGCGAGTTGCTGGGCGCGTACTGCCTCTCCGAGCCGCAGGGTGGCTCGGACGCGGCGGCGCTGACCACCCGGGCGGATCGCGACGGCGACGCGTACCTGGTCTCCGGCACCAAGGCGTGGATCACCCACGCCCGCACTGCCGACTTCTACAACGTCTTCTGCCGCACCGGCGGACCCGGCCCGAAGGGGATCTCCTGCCTGCTCGCCGACGCGGGCACGGCCGGCATCACCCCACAGGCGGCCGAGCGGACGATGGGGCTGCGCGCCTCCCCGGTGGCGCAGATCGCCTTCGACGAGGCGCGGGTGCCGTCCGACCGGTTGATCGGCGGCGAGGGGATGGGCTTCACCATCGCGATGTCCGCGCTGGACTCCGGCCGGTTGGGCATCGCGGCGTGCGCGGTCGGGTTGGCCCAGGCCGCCCTGGACTACGCCGTCTCCTACGCCCGGGAGCGCCAGCAGTTCGGGCGTTCCATCATCGACTTCCAGGGGCTGGGGTTCATGCTCGCCGACGCGGCCACCCAGATCTCCGCCGCCCGCGCGCTGACCCTGGCGGCGGCCCGGCTGCGCGACGCCGGCCGCCCGTACTCGATCGAGGCGGCCAAGGCGAAGCTGTTCGCCACCGACATGGCGATGCGGGTGACCACCGACGCGGTGCAGGTGCTCGGCGGCGCGGGTTACGTGGCCGACCACCCGGTGGAGCGGTACATGCGTGAGGCGAAGGTGTTGCAGATCGTGGAGGGCACCAACCAGATCCAGCGGATGGTGATCTCCCGGGCGCTGACCAAGGGCTGACGACGGTACGTGGTGGTGGGGCTGCGGTGGGTGCGTCACGGCCCACCGCGGTCCGCCACTCGGGTACCTCGTCGCCGTGCGACGGTTTTCCCGGTAGGTTGCACGCCGTGGAGGAGATCGACCGCGCTATCGTCGCCGCGCTGACCGCCGACGGCCGTCTGTCGTACACCGACCTGGCCGAGCGGGTGGGGCTGTCGGTGTCCGCCGTGCACCAGCGGGTCCGTCGGTTGGAGCAGCGCGGGGTGATCAAGGGGTACGCCGCCCGGGTGTCGTTCGAGGCGCTGGACCTGCCGCTGACCGCTTTCGTGGCGATCCGGCCGTTCGATCCGTCGCAGCCGGACGACGCCCCGGAGCGGTTGGCCCACCTGCCGGAGATTGACTCCTGCTATTCGGTGGCGGGGGAGGACTTCTATCTGCTGCTGGTGCGGGTGGCCAGTCCCACCGACCTGGAGCGGGTGCTCCAGGAGATTCGCACCTCGGCGAACGTCACGACCCGCACGACGGTGGTGTTGTCCACGCCGTACGAGAACCGGCCGCCGAAGATCAGCTCTGCGGCACCGAGTCGGTCGCGGTCCCGGGCGCCGGAGGAGCCGGCTGGTTCCACCGCAGGATGACCTGCCGGCCGTGTTCGTGACCGAGCGCGCTGACCGTGGCGGTCTCCAGGCGTAGCCGTCCGCCGGCGGACGGGGGCAGGCCGATCCAGCGGGCACCGAGCACCCGCAGGCTGTGTGCGTGCCCGACCAGCGCGACGGTGCCACGGTCGAGCAGCGGGGTGACGCGGGCCAGCACCCGGTCGAGCCGTTCGCCCACCTGCGCGGGGGACTCCCCGCCGGGGCAGCCGTCGGTCCAGATGTTCCAGTGCGGATCGTCGGCGTGGATGTCGACGGTGGTGCGGCCCTCGTACTCGCCGTAGTTCCACTCGCTGAGGTCCTCGTCGACGGCGTCGACGGTGAGCCCGGCCAGCTGCGCGGTGCGCAGCGCCCGGGAGCGGGGACTGGACAGCACGGTGACGAAGCGCCGGCCGGCCAGGAACGCGGCCAGGGTGCGGGCCTGTCGCTCGCCGTCGGGGGTCAGCTCCAGGTCGGTGTACGAGGTGTGCCGCAGGCTGGCGCTCCAGGTGGTCTCGCCGTGTCGGATCAGCAGGAGCTCTCCCATGCGGTCAGTTAACCATCGTGAGGCGTGGCCGACAGGCGACCCTCCCACTACCTATCTTCCTAGGATGCCTTACCGGGTGTGCCGACCGGCACCGCCGGTTTCGGCACCCGGAGACCGGGCAAGCGAGCCGGGACAACCGCCAGACCGAGGAGGCGCGATGAGCTTCACCGAGAAGGCAAAGAACAAGGTTGAGCAGATGGCCGGCGCCGCGAGGGAGCGCGTCGGCGACATGACCGACAACGAGCGGATGCGTGGCGAGGGCGCCAGCCAGCAGAGCGACGCGCGCGCCAAGCAGGCCGGTCAGAACGTCAAGGACGCCGGTCGCAACGTGAAGGACTCCTTCACGAAGTGACCTGAGCGGTCCACGGGTCCCCGGGTGCACCGTCGCCCGGGGACCCGTCGTGCTGCGTTACCTGGTGCTTGGCCCTTTTTCCTGCTCGGCGTGGCGCTCACCCTGTACGCCCCGCACGGCCCCGCGTGACCCAACTGCGGTGGCGGCCTCGGCACCCTCTCGGGCGGGAGAACCCTTGGTGAGCCATATACCTGGGAGTCATATTTATGCCTCTGAGGTATATCGCTTACCGGAGCGGCACCGCCCCGACGCTCGACGCACGCAATGCCCGCGTCGCCAGGGGGCCACTGCCTGCTCGGGATGAGGTGGGCGAGGTGCGTCCGCCGGCGTTCGAGACGGGGCGCGCGGGACAGTGAGGCGCTTTCGCGTCTGCGATGATCTGCGGCGTGATTCGACCCCGCCTCCGCCCATTGTGGTGTGGCGTACTGGTTGCGGCGGCCGTTGTCGGCAGTGTCGCGTGCACGGCGTCCCGGGTGCCACCGCCGGAGGGGCCGGTCTTCGTCGGCTCGTCCGCCTCTGCGCCCGCGCCGCCGGCCAGCGCATCGGCGGTTCCGACGCCAACGGCTCCCGCCACCCCGCAGAGTGTCCCGACACCGACGGTTCCGGCTGTCCCGGCCCTCCCGGGGGCGACGCGGGTGGGGAGCAGGGCGCCGGTGGTGGATCACGGCCCGCGCACCGGTGCCAAGGTCGCGCTGACCTTCGACGCGGACATGACCGACGGGATGTTGGCCAGCCTGCGGACCGGCCGGGTGAAGTCGTACGCGAACCTGCGCATCCTCGACCTGCTGGAGCGCGAGCAGGTACCGGCGACGTTCTTCCTGACCGGCAAGTGGGTCAAGCGGTATCCGGACGTGACCCGGCGGATCGCCGGCAACCCGCGCTTCGAGTTGGCCAACCACACCTACGGGCACGCGGCGTTCACCGCCGACTGTTACGACCTGCCCCGGCTGCCTGTCGACGAGCTGGCCGGCGATGTGGCGAAGACGTTCGAGGTGATCGCGCCGTACGGGGGTCGGCAGACCCGGTACTTCCGGTTTCCGGGGCTGTGCCACGACGCGGCGGCGTTGGACGCGTTGGCGCCGCTGGGTGTGACGGTGGTCGACGGGGACGTGGTCAGCGGCGATCCATTCGCGACGGCGTGGAAGCCGTTGGTGCGGGCGGTGTTGGACCACGTTCGCCCCGGGTCAGTCGTGATCATGCATGTGACCGAGGCGAACGCGGCGATGACGGATGAGGCGTTGCCGCACATCCTGGCCGGGTTGCGGGAGCGGGGGCTGGTGCCGGCGCCGTTGTCCGAGGTGCTGACCGATGGCTGAGGCTCAGCTTTCCTGAACGTCGTCGACGGTCAGGACGATCTTTCCGCGGCGGGATCCGTGCTCGGCCGTATGGTGCGCGTCGGCCGCCTTCGCGAGCGGGAAGGTCGCTTCGATGGGCACCCTGAAGCGGCCTTCGGTGACCAGTTCGGCGGCGGCGGGCAGGCCGTGGCGGCCGTCGGGTTCGCCGGCCAGCTGCCCCATGGACAGGCGGACGCCGTGGGTGGGCGCGGTGAAGTCCGCCAGGGTGAGCACCGCTGTCGGGTCGCCGGTGAGGTGGAGCAGCTCGGTCAGGGACCCGGCGCCGGCTACGTCGAGGGCGCGGTCGATCCGGGTCACGCCCAGGGCGTCGAGGCGGTTGGGGAGGTCGGGGCCGTAGGTGACCGGTGTCGTCCCGAGCTGGCGGAGGAGGTCGTGGTTGTCGGCGCGGGCAGTGCCGATGACGTGGACGCCGCGGGCGGCTGCGAGTTGGACGGCGATGCTGCCGACGCCACCGGCGGCGCCGTCGACGAGGAGCGTCATGCCGGGCCGTAGGTCCAGCAGGTCGAGGGCCCGGGTGGCGGTCTCGATGCTGGTGCCCGCCGCGCCCGCCTGGGCCCACGGCATGGCTGTGGGCTTGTGCGCCCAGAGCTGTAGTACCGCGAACTGTGCGCTCGCGCCGCCGAGTCTGGCCAGCTCGACGATGCCGAAGACATGGTCGCCGAGGGTGACTCCGTCGACGTCGTCGCCGATCTTGTCGACGATGCCGGCGGCGTCGACGCCGGGGATGTGTGGCAACGGCAGTTGGGCGCTCATCGGGGTGCGGCCGGAGCGGAGGCCGACGTCGACGGGGGAGACGCCGGCGGCCTGGACGCGGATGCGGATCTGGCCGGCCCGGGGCTGTGGCGCGTCGGTGCTGCCGAGGTGGAGTACCTCGGGACCGCCGAACCGGTCGTACTGCACGGCGAACATCAGGGGCTCCTCTGCCTGGTTGACGGGGTGGTAGTCGTACCGTAGGCCGGAAACGGAGCAGGCGTTCCGCTGTGGGGTCAAGTGAGAGGGTGGTCGGTCGGGGATGTCTCAGATGCAGCGTGCCGATGCCCGGTTCAACCGTGATCGGGTGGTGGCGGCGGCACGGGAGGCGTTCGCGTCGGCGGGGCTCGAGGTGCCCATGCGGGAGGTGGCGCGACGGGCGGGGGTGGGTGTGGCGACCCTGTACCGGCACTTTCCGACGCGTACGGAGTTGGTGGCGACGGTCCTGGCCGAGCGGGTGGAGGACTGCGGTGTGCAGGTGCGCCGGGCGCTCGATGACCCGGACCCGTGGCGGGCGCTGTCGGGGGTGGTGCGCGAGTTCGCCGAGCGGCAGATCCATGATCGGGCGCTGAATGAGGCGTTGTTGGGGCCGGGTGAGGTGAGTGCGGCGTTTCAGCGGGAGCGGCGGGAGCACGCGCAGGCGTTGAACGTGCTGGTCGGGCGGGCCCGGGCGGCGGGTGTGCTGCGCGACGGCGTCGACGCGGACGACGTGCGGGCCGGTCTGTTGGCCATCGCGTCGCTTCGACGGTTGCCGGCAGCGACGAGCGCCCGGGTGATCGGTCGGGTCGCCGATCTGGTGCTCGCCGGTATCCGCGCCTGACCGGTGCGGGCTGTCACGGTTGTCGTCGCACCGGACATGGACTGGACGTGAGCTCAGGGACAGAGCATGACGAGGACCGCTTCCGGCGGGTCTACGCCGAGGACTTCGAGTCGTTGTTGGCGTACGCGTTGCGTCGTGTCGCGCATCCGGAGGATGCGGCCGACGTCGTCGCCGAGACCTTCCTGGTGGCGTGGCGTCGCCGGCAGGACATTCCGGTCGGCGGTGAGGCTCGGCTGTGGCTGTACGGGGTGGCCCGGCGGGTGTTGGCCAACCAGCACCGCGGTGGCGTTCGCCGGCAACGCCTCGGTGAGCGGTTACGACAGCAGCTCGTCGTTTCGGTCGCCGATCCGGGGAGTGAGGTGCCGGAGCGGCTTGCCGTTCGGGCGGCGTTGGCGGGCCTGGCCGAGGTGGACCGGGAGGTGCTGATGCTCACCGTGTGGGAGGGTCTGCGGCCGCACGAGGTGGCCGCGGTACTGGGGGCGACTCCTGCCGCGGTGCGGACCCGGCTGTCGCGGGCACGGGCGAGGTTGCGGGGGCTCGTCGGTGACGACCCGGGGCCGCCCGGACATGTGCTCGACGTGCTGACCGCATCCACCGGGAAGGAGGACTGATGAGCGTCGAGGAGCAGTTTGACCGGCTGGTTCGGGACGCCGACCCGGGTCGGCTCGGTGTGCTGGGAGACATCGACGGGGTGAAACAGGACCTGCTGGAGGAAATCCTGTCCGAGTCGAAGCTCGATCGTGTCATCGAGATGCCGCAGCGGCGGTTGCGGGTGCGTGGTTTCGCCGGCGTCGTCGCGGCGGCAGCCGTCCTCGTCAGTGTCGTGCCCGTGTCCATCGTGGTGCGTGGCCAGTCCGAGGGCCGAGGGGTCTCGCCGATAGCCACTGTCGATCCTGGTGTGGTCTTTTCGCCGTTGGTGATGGCGGCGGCGCAGCGGAACCCGCGGCTGCTGATCGATCGGTCTGGCTGGAAGGTGACTGATCTGTCGGGGTTCACCGAGGAGCTGGGCATGATCCGTTTTCGCCGGGGTGGGCAAGAGTTGGAGATGAACTGGTATCCGGCGTCCGGTTATGCGGGTCGTTATGCCGGTCTGCTCCAGGTGAATCGGCCGAAGTCGGTGCGGGTCGATGGCTGGCCGGGTGACCTGTTCGAGTATTCCGGCAGTGATTTTGCCGTGCTGACGCGTCCCCGCGAGGACGTGTTCGTGGAGATGAGGACGGAGGGGGACTGGTCGCGTAAGGAATTCGCTCGGGTTCTCGCGGACATCGTCCGGGTGGACGCGCGGACGTGGTTGGCCGCGCTTCCGGCGGAGATGGTCATGCCGGTGGGGGAGCGGGCGGCGAAGGTGCTCGTCGATGTGCCGCTGCCGCCCGGGTTCGACGTCGCGGCGCTGGAGGACATCGGCGTGAGTGACTCGTACCACTTCGGTGTGGATGTGACGTCCCGGGTCGGCTGCGGGTGGATCGCGGAGTGGCAGCGGGCGCGGGCGAGCGGCGACGAGGCCGCGGTGCGGCGGGCCGCGGACGCGTTGCGGGGCAGCCATGGGTGGCGGGTGCTGCGGGATCTGGACCGGGCCGGTGACTGGGCGGAGGTGTTCTGGGAGTACGCCGACGAGGTCGCGGCGGGGACGGTGCGGGCCGGGTACGTGGGGGCGCTGGGCTGCCGTTGACGGGGGACGGCGAAGCCCCCAGGTGAGGAATCCCGGGGGCTTCGCCGTCGGTGGGTCAGTCGTCGCGGTGGTCGTGCCACCACTGCTGGCCGCCCTCGGGCAGGGTGTCGATCGGGTCGTAGTAGGCGTAGCGCTTGTTGAGCGCCTCCAGGTCGGCCGATTCGATGGAGGTGCGGTAGTTCTTCGTCCAGTAGGAGATGCCGCGCTCACGGTCGTAGTCGGTGAGCATGTGCACCCAGCGCTTACCGACGAAGGGGACGTCGCAGACGATGCGGGGGGTGGCGTAGCCGGGAAGGTAGCCCATGATGTCGTGCTGGAGTTGCTGGGCGTGCCAGACCGGCACCCGCCAGTGTTCGGCGTTGGGGATCATGTCGCACATGTAGAAGTAGTACGGCAGGATCCCGGCTTCGCCTTGGAGGGCGAAGCAGAGGTCGAGCAGTTCCGGGGTGGTGGCGTTGACGCCGCGCATGAGGACGCCCTGGTTGCGGACGTCGCGGACGCCGACGTCGAGGGCGGTCTGGGCGGCCTTGGCGACCAGTGGGGTGAGCGACTGGGCGTGGTTGACGTGGGTGTGGATGGCGAGGTTGACGCCGCGGCGGGCGGCGGTGCGGGCCACCCGCTCCAGGCCCTCGACGACGTCGGGCTGCAGCCAGTGCTGGGGCAGGCCCATGAGGGCCTTGGTGGCGAGCCGGATGTCGCGGACCGTCTCCAGTTCCAGCAGGCGCATGAGGTACGACTCGAGGTTGCGCCAGGGGACGTTGGCCACGTCGCCGCCGGAGACGACCACGTCGCGGACGCCGGGGTGGGCCTTGAGGTAGGCGATGTGGGCGTCGTAGCGGTCGACGGGCTTGAGGGTGAGTTTGAGTTTGTCGACGGCGGGGGTGGAGTTGCCGACGAGGTCCATGCGGGTGCAGTGCCCGCAGTACTGGGGGCAGGTGGAGAGCAGCTCGGCGAGGACCTTGGTGGGGTAGCGGTGGGTGAGCCCTTCGGCGACCCACATGTCGTGCTCGTGGAGGCTGTCGCGGCTGGCGTAGGGGTGTGAGGGCCAGTCGGTGCGGCGGTCGGAGGCGACCGGGATCATGTAGCGGCGGATGGGGTCGGCGAGCAGCGCCTCGGTGGTGAGGGTCGCGAACGGCACCATCGTGTTGATCATTTGTGGTGGCACCAGCATGGACATGGTGGCCAGGGCCAGCTGGTCGGCTTCGAGGTCGGCGTAGAAGGACTCGTCGATCAGGTCACCGAAGACGGCGCGGAGCTGCTTGATGTTCTTGACGCAGTTGACGCGCTGCCACTGGGCGGATTCCCACTGGTCTCGGGTGACGTGGCGCCAGCCGGGGAAACGGGTCCAGTCGGGTTCGACCAGGGGGCGGCGGTGGTACTCGTAGGGCTGCCCGGCGGTCGGTACGGCGACCGGGGCGTGACGGGGCTGAGGGATGGTCTCAACCGGTTGGGTCTGGGTCACGGCCCCTCCTCGGTGTTGCGGCTGATCATCGGAGCCCGAAGGCTACTGGAAAATATTCGGTACAGAAACTAGTCTGCCGTAAGTTTTCCCGTTACGCGAGCCTTGACCGGGGCTTCGAACGGCTGGCAGGGGGAGGTTGGCGTGACGTCACCGGTGGGACTGCACCGCGTCGTGCAACCGGCGGGGGTGCTGCCGCAGGCGGCCTGGCGCCTGGACACGTCGGCGGCGATCGCGCCGAACGAGGTGCGGATCCGGGTGCAGCGGCTCAACCTGGACGCGGCGAGCTTCCGGCAGTTGTCGGAGAAGCACGGCGGGGACGGTGACGCGGTCCGCGCCGAGGTGCTGGAGATCATCGCGACCCGGGGGAAGATGCAGAACCCGGTGACCGGGTCGGGCGGGATGCTGATCGGCACGGTCGAGGAGGCCGGTCGGCGGTCCCCGCTGGGGCTCACGGCGGGGGAGCGGGTCGCCACCCTGGTGTCGTTGACGTTGACGCCCCTGGTGATCACCGATGGGTTGGCCCGCTGGGACGGGCGCAGCGAGCAGGTGCCCTGTGACGGGTGGGCGATCCTGTTCGCGCGCTCCATCGCCGCGGTGCTGCCCGACGACGAGGACCCGCAGTTGTCCCTCGCCGTGCTGGACGTGTGCGGGGCGCCCGCCCTGACGGCCCGGGTGGTGTCGCGCTACGTCGAGGAGCGTCGGCGCACCGGTGACGCGACGCCGGTGCGGGTCGCGGTGATCGGTGGGGCGGGTAAGAGCGGGTCGCTGTCTCTCGCGGCGGCGCGACGGGCGGGCGCCGCGCGTACCGTCGGGGTGGTGCCGGTGGCGGCGGAACGCGACGCGCTGACGGCCGCCGGTCTGGCGTCGATGGTGGCGTTGGCCGACGCGCGCGACCCGGTGGCGTTGTCCACGGCGGTGACCACCGCGCTGGGGGTGCCGGCGGACGTGACGGTGGTCTGCGTGGACGTGCCGGGCTGCGAGCACGGGGCGGTGCTGGCCACCGCGGACGGCGGCACGGTGATCTTCTTCTCGATGGCGACGAGCTTCTCCGCTGCCGCGTTGGGCGCGGAGGGGTTGGCGGCGGACGTGACGATGCTGGTCGGCAACGGGTACGTGCCGGGGCACGCGGAGTTGGCGCTGGGGCTGCTGCGGGCCGAGCCGGGGGTGCGTCAGCTGTTCGCGGCGCGGGTCGCGGCAGACTGAGGTCATGACGAACCCCTCGACGTTGTATCGCGGCGGCGTGCTGCACTGCCCCGCCGACCCGAGCGCCACCGCGCTGCTGGTGTCCGGTGGGCGGATTGCCTGGTTGGGGACCGACGGTGACGCGCCGCCGGCCGACCGGGTGGTGGACCTGGGCGGGGCGTTGGTGACGCCGGCGTTCGTCGACGCGCACGTGCACGCCACCGACACCGGGTTGGCGCTGTCCGGGTTGGCGTTGTCCGGGGTGCGCTCGGCGGGGCAGCTGCTCGACGCGGTGGCGGGGTTCGCGGCGGGTCTGCCGGCGGACGCGGTGGTGCTGGGGCACGGCTGGGACGAGTCGGGTTGGTCGGATCCGACGTTGCCGGACGCCGCGGCGCTGGACCGGGCCGCCGGTGGTCGGCGGGTGTACCTGTCGCAGGCGTCGATCCACTCGGCGTTGGTGTCCTCGGCGTTGCTGGCGGCGTGCCCGCAGGCGGCGCAGGCGGCCGGATACGACGCGTCGGGCTGGTTGCGGCGCGACGCGCACCACGTGGTGCGGGCGGCCGCGCAGGCGTCGGTGAGTCGGGCGCAGCGGGTCGCGGCGCAGCGGGTGGCCCTGGCCCACGCGGCGTCGTTGGGGATCGCGGCGGTGCACGAGTGTGGTGGCCCGGAGATCTCCGACGAGGAGGACTTCACCGGTCTGCTGGGCATCTCCGGCGCGGGGTTGCCGGAGGTGTACGGGTACTGGGGTGAGTTGGGTGGTGCGGCGCGGGCCCGGGAGTTGGGCGCGGTCGGCGCCGGTGGGGACCTGTTCGCCGACGGGGCGTTGGGCTCGCGCACGGCGCACGTGTCGCAGCCGTACGGCGACGGTGACGGCTGCGGGCACGGGTACCTGTCGGTCGAGCAGGTGCGCGATCACCTGCTGGACTGCGCGGCGCACGGCATGCAGGGCGGTTTCCACGCCATCGGTGACGCGGCGATCGGCACCGTCCTCGACGGGTTCGCGGCGGCGGCGCGGACGGTGGGGGTGGAGCGGTTGCGGGCGGCCCGGCACCGCATCGAACACGCGGAGATCATGAGCAAGGCGTTGATCGCGCGGTTCGTGGAGTACGGGGTGGTGGCGAGCATGCAGCCGGCGTTCGACCGGTTGTGGGGTGGCGCGGGCCGGATGTACGAGACGCGGTTGGGGTTGGACCGGTCGTTGGAGTCGAACCCGATGGGTGCGATGCACTCGGTGGGGGTGGCGTTGGCGTTCGGGTCGGATTCGCCGGTGACGCCGCTGGACCCGTGGGGGTCGGTGCGGGCGGCGGTGGCGCACCACAACCCGGCGCAGCGGATGAGTGTGCGTTCGGCGTTCGCGGCGCACACCCGGGGTGGGTGGCGGGCGGTGCACCTGGACGTCGAGGGGGTCCTGGCGTTGGGTGCGCCGGCGACGTTCGCGGTGTGGTCGACGCCGGCGGGGGTGGAGCGGGGTCTGCCGGTGTTGCAGGCCGAGGACCCGGAGGCGCGGGGTCCGGACGACCCGACGCCGCTGCCGGTGTGCCGGCGCCTGGTGCTGCGCGGTGAGGTCATCTATGAGGAAGGGTCATCATGACCGGGAAGCTTGATCTTGATCCGGTGCTGGTGGCGCGGGCGCGGGAGTTGGCGCGTCGGGCCGGGCAGCCGGTGGTGGACCTGGCGCGCAGCCACACCACGGTGTCGGTGGAGCGGGCGGTGCTGCGGTTGGCGGGGGTGACCGGCGCCGACCCGGACGGCATTCCGTGGGTGAACCGGCTCGTCGACGCGGTCGCCGCGGACGTGGGGTTGGGTCACGGGGTGGCGGTGCCGGTGTTCGACGCCCTGGTCCGTGAGGGCAGCACCGACGTGACGTTGCTGGCGCAGAAGGCAGCGGCCGGGTCGGTGCGGTTCACCCAGCCCACCGGGCGGGCGGCCACGGCCGCCCGGTCGGCGGCGCGCAAGGCCGTCGGCGCGGGCATTCGGCGCATCGACCGGCGGCGCGCCGAGCGGGACCGGCTGGTGAAGCGCCACGGTGACCCGGCGCAGCGGCCGTGGATCTACCTGATCGTCGCCACCGGTGACATCTACGAGGACATTCCGCAGGCGCAGGCGGCGGCGCGCGCCGGCGCGGACGTGATCGCGGTGATCCGCTCCACCGGGCAGTCGTTGCTGGACTACGTGCCCGAGGGCGCGACCCGGGAGGGGTTCGCCGGCACGTACGCCACCCAGGAGAACTTCCGGCTGATGCGCGCGGCGTTGGACGAGTCGTCGAAGGAGGTGGGCCGCTACGTGCGGTTGACCAACTACGCCTCGGGGCTGTGCATGCCGGAGATGGCGACCCTGGCCGGGTTGGAACGCCTCGACATGATGTTGAACGACTCGATGTACGGGATCCTGTTCCGCGACATCAACCCGGTGCGCACGTTCGTCGACCAGCGGTTCTCCCGGCAGGTGCACGCCCGCGCCGGGATCATCATCAACACCGGTGAGGACAACTACCTGACCACCGCCGACGCGGTCGACGAGGCGCACACGGTGACGGTGTCGCAGTTGCTCAACGAGTTCTTCGCGCATGAGGCGGGGTTGGCGGACTGGCAGTTGGGGTTGGGGCACGCGTTCGAGATCAACCCGGAGGTGCCGGAGTCGTTCCGGTTGGAGTTGGCGCACGCGTTGCTGGCCCGGGAGTTGTTCCCCGACGCACCGTTGAAGTGGATGCCGCCGACGAAGCACATGACCGGTGACGTGTTCCGGGGCAACCTGCTCGACGGGTTCTTCAACCTGGCCGGCGCGCTGACCGGTCAGGGCATCCTGCTGGTGGGGATGATGACCGAGGCGGTGGTGACGCCGTGGTTGTCCGACCGGGACATCGCCCTGCAGAACGTGCGTTACGTCCTCGGCGCGGCCGGTGGGCTGCACGAGGACTTCGTGCCGGCGCCGGGCGGGTTCATCCGCCGCCGCGCCAACCAGGTCCTCGGTGAGGCACTGGACCTGCTGGAGCGCATCGGGGAACAGACGCTGCTCACGGCGATCGCCGAGGGCACCTTCGGGATCATGAAGCGGCCCGCGGACCGCGGCAAGGGCCTGTCCGGGGTCGCCGCGCACGAGGCCGACTACTGCAACCCGGCCACCGACATCCTGGAGGCCGCCGCGTGAGCGGGGAGAAGCAGATCGTGCGCCCGTACGGGGACACCACCGGTGACGGCATGGTGCAGGTGTCGTTCACCCTGCCGGTGACCCACGACAAGCGCGCCGAGGGCGCGGCGGTGCAGTTGGCCAACAAGATGGGCATGGACCCGGCGATGGTGGTGCACGCCAAGCCGATGGGCGACGGGTTCACGTTCTTCGTCGTCTACGGGCGGGTCAACCACCTGGTCGACCTCAACGCCGTGCAGGTGGTGGAACGGGACTTCGCGCTGCTGTCGGCGAAGGACGTCAACACGGTGATCAAGCAGCGGTTGCGGCGCAAGCTGTCAGTGGTCGGGGCGTGCATCGGCACCGACGCGCACACAGTGGGCATCGACGCGATCCTCAACGTCAAGGGCATCGCGGGGGAGAAGGGCCTGGAGTACTACCGGGAGTTGAAGGTCACCAACATGGGCGCGCAGGTCAGCGTGCCGGAGCTGGTGGAGACCGCCCGGGCGGAGAAGGCCGACGCGGTGCTCGTGTCGCAGGTGGTCACCCAACGCGACGCGCACCTGCACAACACCCGGGAGATGTCCGCGGCGTTCCGGGAGGCGATGCCGGCGGGGCGGCGGCCGCTGCTGATCGTCGGTGGTCCCCGCTTCGACGAGACGATGACCGACGAGTTGGGCGTGGACCGGATCTTCGGTCGGGGCACCACGCCCGGCGAGGTGGCCAGCTACCTCGTGCACGCCCTGATCACGCAACGGAAGGCGATGGCATGACCGACGCACGGCTCGGGTTGACGGTGACGCACCGGCGGTATGTGCCGTACTCGCACGCCCACTACGCCGGCAACCTCGTCGACGGGGCGTACGCGCTCGGGTTGTTCGGCGACGTCGCCACTGAGGTGTGCATCCGCACCGACGGCGACGAGGGCCTGTTCGCCGGGTACGCCGACGTGCGCTTCCACGCGCCCGTCCAGGCCGGGGACGTGGTCGAGGTCACCGCGCGGGTGTCGCGGGTGGGCACCCGTAGCCGCTCCCTGGAGTTGAGCTGCGCGGTGGTGTGCCGGGGTCGCCCGGAGCGCTCCGCGTCCGCCGCCGAGGTCCTCGACCCGCCGATCGTGGCGGTCACCGCGACCGGCACCGTGGTCGTCCCCGCCGCGTCGTGACCCTGGCGGTCTGCGCCGACGTCGGTTCCACGTACACGAAGGTGGCGGTGGTGGACCTGGCCGCCGGTGTCCTGGCCGGCGCGGCGTCGGCGCCCACCACGGTGGGCACCGACGTGCTGCACGGCCTGGACGCCGCGGTCGCGGCGGCCACCGCCGGTCTCGGGGTGCGCGACGTGCCGTGGTACGTGTGCTCGTCGGCCGGTGGTGGGCTGCGGCTGGCCGTGATCGGCTACGAGCCGCTGGTCACCGCGCAGGCCGGCCGGCGGGTCGGGTTGTCCGCCGGCGCGCACGTGGTGCACGTCGCGGCCGGGCGGCTCGGCGCCGCCGACCTGACGGCGTTGCGGGCGGCCCGCCCGGATGTGGTGCTGCTCGTGGGCGGCACCGACGGCGGCGACGCCGACACGATCACCCACAACGCCACCCGCCTGGCCCGGGCCCGGTGGCGCCGGCCCGTGGTGTACGCGGGCAACGCCGACGCGCGCGAGCAGTTGACCGGGCTGCTGCGCGACGCGGGTGTGCCGGTCACCGACGCCGACAACGTCCTGCCGCGCATCGGGGTGCTCGCCCCGGCGTCGGCGCGGGCGGCGATCCGGGCGGTGTTCCTGCGCCACGTCATCGGCGGTAAACGACTGTCGCGGGGTGCCCGGTTCGCGCGGTTGGTGCGGGCGGCCACCCCCGACGCGGTGCTCACCGGTGTGGAGGTGCTCGCCGACACCCTCGGCGGCGACCTGGCCGTGGTGGACGTGGGTGGGGCCACCACCGACGTGTACTCGGTGCTCACGCCCGACGAGCGGGCCACCGGGCCGGGCCGGGAGGTCGCCGGCAGCCTGTGGCGGGCCCGCACCGTGGAGGGCGATCTGGGCATGCGCTGGAGCGCCCCCGGGGTGGTGCGGGCCGCCGTGGAGGAACGGCTGCTCGCCGCCGGCGAAGCCGACGACCTGGCCGCCGCGGCGGCGCGACGGGCGGCCGACCCGGCGTTCCTGGCCGTCGACGACGTCGAGCGGGCCGTGGACCGGCGTATCGCCACCCTCGCCGCGACGGTGGCGCTGCGCCGGCACGCCCGGGGCGCCGCCACCGGTGAGCGGGCCGGGCGGGACCTGCGCGACGTGCGGATGCTGGTGGGCTCCGGTGGTGTGCTGCGGCACTCGCCGGCGGACGTGTCCGGGCAGGTGCTGACGGCGGTCCTGGCCGACCACGCCGGCGGGTGGGCGCTGCCGCGCGCCGCCGCTGCGGTGGTCGACGCCGACTACGTGCTGGCCGCCGGAGGGCTGCTCGCCGAGGAGCACCGGGCGGCCGCGCAGTCGCTGCTGCGTCAGCATCTGCGTACGCATTGAGACTCGCCGACCCGACACGCCGTGTCGCAACACACGACAGGCCGGCTGCGGGTTGACAACCGACGGGGGTCGGCACGTACCGTCTTTGAGTCCTACCACGGGAAGCGGCTGTTGTTCGCTTCGTCCCTTCGTCCGCTGGCCGAGCGACATGTTTGAGCGTCATCGTCGCGGCGGCCAGGTCCAGCGGGCGGGGGTCGGCGGGGCGGCGCGAACCGGCCGCGGTTACCGGTGTACGGGCAGGGTGAGGTGCACGGCCAGTAGACAACGGCCCGGCGGGGGCAGCCAGTCCACGTCCGGTCGGTCCGAAGGTCGTCGTGCCCCATCCTCGCCACACCGGCCGGGAAGGGCCTGGGAGCATCGGGGCGCGGCGCGAGCCGCGCCCCGATTTCATGTCCCCCGGGCGGTTCGTGCCCGACGGCCCGACGCGGCCGGTTCACCCGCCAGCCAGGTAACCTTCGCCCCGTGATCGAGGTGAAGCGGTGACGACCCTGGACCGGGATGAGACGCACACCCCGGCGGCGCAGCCCCGGCCGGTCGTTGCCGGTCGGCCGCTGCCGCTGCGGGTCGCCGTACCCCTGGCCGTGGCCGCCGGGCTGGCCCTGCTGGTGGCGTTCCCCCCGTACGGGGTGTGGCCGCTCGCGCCGGTCGGGGTGGCGCTGCTGGCCGCCGCCGCGCACCGACGGCGGTTGCGCGCCGGCGCTGGCCTGGGCTTCCTGACCGGGGTGGCGTTCTTCGCCCCGCTGCTGGCCTGGACGAACCTGCACACCGGCTACCTGCCGTGGGTGCTGCTGTCGCTGCTGCAGGCCGGCTACCTGGCGTTGCTGGGCGCGGCCACCGCCTGGGTGTCGCCGCTGGTCGACCGCGCCCGCTGGGCGTGGCCGGCGCTGACCGGGCTGCTCTGGGTCGGGCAGGAGGCGCTGCGCGACCGCACCCCGTTCGGCGGGTTCCCGTGGGGGCGGTTGGCGTTCAGCCAGGACAGCTCACCGCTGCTGCGGCTGGCCGCGCTGGGCGGCGCCCCGTTGATCACCTTCGTCGTGGCCCTCATCGGCGGGTTGCTGGTCACCGCCGTGTGGCAGGGCTGGATCACCGCCCAGCGCCACGCACCTGAGCCCACCACCACGCCAGGCGACGCCGTCCCGGGCGCTGACGGCCCGCTGGACGGCCCCGCACGCCCCGGGGGTGCCGTGGCGCGGCGGTGGACGCCTGTGGTCGTACCGGCCGTCGTGGCCGTCGCGCTGACCGCCGGGGGTCTGCTGGTGCCGGTCGCCACCGCCGGGTCCGGCGACACCGTCACCGTGGCGATCGTGCAGGGCAACGTGCCGCGGCTGGGCCTGGACTTCAACGCCCAACGGCAGGCGGTGCTCAACAACCACGTCGACGCCACCATCGAACTGGCCGAGCGGGTCGCCGCCGGGCAACAGCGGCGACCCGACCTGGTGGTGTGGCCGGAGAACTCCAGCGACATCGACCCGCTGCGCAACCCCACCGCCGGCGCGCGGATCTCCCAGGCCGCCGACACCATCGGCGCGCCGATCCTGGTCGGCGCGGTGCTGCTGGGCCCCGACGCCGGGCAGGTCCGCAACGCGGGCATCCTGTGGCGCCCCGGCACCGGCGCGGACCTCGAGCAGCTGTACACGAAACGCCACCCGGTGCCGTTCGCCGAGTACGTGCCGCTGCGCGACGTGGCCCGGATGGTCAGCAAGAAGGTCGACCTCATCCGCAACGACTTCGTGCCCGGAAGCACCCCGGGCGTGGTACGCGCCGGGCCCACCGTGCTCGGTGACGTGATCTGCTTCGAGGTCGCCTACGACGAGGTGGTCCGCGACACCGTCACCGGCGGCGCGCAACTGCTGGTGGTGCAGACCAACAACGCCACCTTCAACGTGGCGGAGGCCCGCCAGCAGATGGCCATGGTGCGGCTGCGGGCGGTGGAGCACGGACGGCCGGCGTTGATGGCCTCCACGGTCGGGGTGTCCGGGTTCGTCGCACCCGACGGGCGGGTAAGCGATGCCACCGGGTTCAACACCCGGGAGGTCGTGGTGCGGCAGTTGCGGCTCGACGACGGACGCACCCTCGCCACCCGCCTCGGCTGGTGGCCCGAGGTGGCGCTCGCCGCGCTGGCCGCGGCGGCCCTGGTCGGCGCGGCGGTGCTGCGTCGGCGGCAGCGGGTCAGGCCCGGATAGCAACAGCCGGTACGCCGGCGGGAGCGGAGGAACCGTGATCCAGGCGACCGATACGATCCGACGCGCGGACGAGGTGCCCGGGGTGGGCCGGGTGCTGGTGGTGATCCCCACCTACAACGAGGCCGACAACATCGCCGTGATCGTGGGCCGGGTCCGGCGGGCCGCCCCGGCGGTGCAGATCCTCATCGCCGACGACAACAGCCCCGACGGCACCGGCGCGATCGCCGACGCCCTCGCCGACGGCGACGCGCACGTGCAGGTGCTGCACCGCCAGGGCAAGCAGGGCCTCGGTGCGGCGTACCTGGCCGGGTTCGGGTGGGCGCGCGAGCGTGGCTACCAGGCGGTCGTGGAGATGGACGCGGACGGCTCGCACGCCCCGGAGGACCTGCCGGCGTTGCTGGACGCCGCCCGCGACGCCGACGTGGTGATCGGCTCCCGGTGGACCACTGGCGCGCGGGTGCTCAACTGGCCGCTGCGGCGGCTGCTGCTGTCGCGCGGCGGCAACCTGTACGCGCGCCTGGCGCTGGGCATGCCCGTCTCGGACGCCACCGGCGGTTACCGGGTGTACCGGATCAGCGCGTTGGACGCGATCGACCTGGATTCGGTGACCTCGCAGGGCTACTCGTTCCAGGTGGAGCTGTCGCGGCTGGCGCACCGGGCCGGGGTGCGGATCGTGGAGGTGCCGATCACCTTCGCCGAGCGGGAGCGCGGCGACAGCAAGATGAGCCCGAAGATCGTGGCCGAGGCGCTGTGGCGGATCACCGCCTGGGGGGTGCGCGACCGGCGCCAGGCGGTACGCCGGGGCCTGCACGGCACCGCCACCGGCCAGGCACGGTGGCCGTGAGCGGGTCAGGCACGGTGACCGTGGGCGCGGCCGTGTCATGCTGGATGAGTGGAACACGTCCGTGGTGTCCGCAGGAATGGCGATGAGGTGAGATGCGCCGAGGACTGAGGTTCGTACCGTTGGCCCTGTTGCTGGCGGTGGTGCTGGAGCTGGCGGTGTTCGTCGGCGTGGGGCGGGCGCTGGGGTACGGGGCGGCGGTGTTGCTGGTGTTCGCCGCGTCCCTGCTGGGGTTGGTGCTGCTGCGCCGCGAGGGGATGCGCGCCTGGCGTGGTTTCCGCGCCTCGGCGGCGGCCGGGCAGCCCCCTGGTGGGCAGGTGACCGACGGGCTCGTCGGGCTGGCCGGTGCGCTGTTGCTGGCGGTGCCCGGCCTGGTCAGCGGGGTGGTCGGGCTGCTGCTGCTGGTGCCGCCGGTGCGTCGACTGGCCCGCGCAGGGGTGCGCCGCGCCACCGAGCGGCGGGTGTCGTCGATGGTCGCCGGTGACCTGTTCGGGCCCCGCACGGTGCGGGTGCGCCAAGGTGCGCCGCAGCCGACCCCGCAGCCGGAACAGCCGGTGGTGGTCGACGGCGGTCGGGCCATCGAGGGCGAGATCGTCGAGCCCGGTCGGCACTGAGACCAGGCCACCTACCGCGCTCAAGGCAGACACGACGGCGCCCCCGGGGAAAACCCCGGGGGCGCCGTCATCGTGCGTCGTGCGGCTCAGGCGCGGCCGCGGCGGGTCCGAACCTCCTGCAGGCGCTCCTCCAGGATGTCCTCCAGCTCGGCGATGGAACGCCGCTCCAGGAGCATGTCCCAGTGGGTACGCGGCGGCTTGGCCTTCTTCTGCTCCGGCTCGTTGCCGTCGACGAGTCGGGCGACGCTGCCGTCGAACTTGCATTCCCAGGTCGTCGGGACCTCGGCGTCGACGGCGAACGGCACCTCGAACTGGTGGCCCTTGGCGCAGAGGTACTCGCGGGTCTGACGCGGCGCGAGCTCCGTGTTGCGGTCGGATTCATAGCTCACCGCGCCAAGGCGGCTTCCGCGCAGCATACGCTCGCCCATGATCGACTTCCCCTCGTTCGTGGTGCTGGTCTTCTGGGTGTAACGGTGCGTCCCCGTCGAGCCATTCCCGCCCGAGGGCGTGAGGCGTCCACGGGTGGGCCGGGACCAAGGGTAGCCGGCCGGGACGCTCACCCGGTGAGGTGATCCCCAGGCGGGTCGGGACAACGGTGTGTGTCCGCTGCCACCGGGGAGGTTAACCGCCTGAGCCTACCGAAGGTTGCGCCACGATCATCAGGTGGCGTCGCCGGGAGCGGCGGCGCCGAGGCGGGCCAGCGCCAACGCCAGGTCACTGACCTGGTCGCCGAGCTGCGCCACCCGCCGCTGGGCCAGGTCCCGGTCGGTCTCGGCGGCGTCGAGTCGTACCGTCAGGGCGGTGCGGTGACCCTCGGCGGTCGCCGCGGCCTGCCGGGCCACGGTCAGCTCGGCGGTGAGCGTGTCGCGCTGGGCGGCCAGGGCCGCCACCTCCGCGCGCAGCCGCGCGGCCAGCTCCGCGGCCTCCTGCCGGGCGTCGTCGGCCTGCCGGGCGGCGACCTCGGCGCGGTCGCGGGCCCGGTCGGCCTGCTCGCGCGCCCGGGCGGCGTCGGCGGCCTCGGCGCGGGTCCGCGCCGCGTCGGCGCGGGACCGCTCGATCTGGCGCCGGACGTCCTGCACCTCGGCCTGCCACCGCCCGGCCCGCTCGGTCGCCTCGGCGGCGGCCCGGCTGGCCCGTTCGGCCTCGGCGCGCAGCGCGTCGCGTTCCACGCTCAGGTCGGTCACCCGCTGCCGTTCGGCGTCGCGCTCCGTGCGCAGGTCCCGCGCCTCGGCGCGGGCCTGGTCGCGGTCGCGCTCGGCCTGGGCGCGCAGCGCCTCGGCGGCGCTGGCGTCGTGGCGCGCCTGGTCGCGGGCGGTCTCGGCGTGCCGCGCCCGCTCGTCGGCGGCGGTGGCCTGCCGCTGCGCCAGTTCGGCGCGCTGGCGGGCGTCGTCGGCCTCGGCGCGGGCCTCGCGGGCCTGCTCGCGGGCGCGCGCCGCGTCGGCCGCCGCGGTCTCGGCGTCGTCGCGGGCCTCGTCGCGTTCGGTCTGCGCCGCCGCGATCTCGGTGGCGGCCTCCGCGCGGACCTGTGCGAGCTGCCGCTGCACACCCACCGGGGACAACTCGGCGTGCAGCGACTCGGTCAACGTCTCGACGATCTGGTCGAGTCGGTCCACCGCCTCCCAGGTGCGGGCCACCTGCCCGGGCAGACCGGGAGCGTTGCGGTGCCGCATCCGAGTGTTGCGGGAGGCGCGCTGGCAGGCGCCGTCGTTGTCGCGGCAGTAGCGAAACGGCCGACCCGCGCCGACACGCTGCGGCACCGGCGCTCCACAGTGGGCGCACGGGCGGGTCTCGGTGGTGCTGGGCTGGGCGTCCATCGAGGGCGAAGTCTAGTGCCGGCCGATCAGCTCGCCGCCCGGGCTGTCGCGTCCAGGGTGTAGCGGCGTTGCAGCAGCAACGCCGCGAGCATCGCCACCGCCGGCAGCAACCCGAAGCCGTAGCGGACCGCCGTGAGCGCGGCGTCCGGCTGCACCGGCGACTCACCGGCCGTCGAGGCCACGAAACCACCAACGGTCAGGCACAGCGCGTACGCGTAGGGGCCCAGGGCCGCGCCGGTGGCCTCGGTGGCCGTCCACACCCCGGTGTAGGTACCGGCCCCGGTGCTGCCGGAGTTGCTGGCGGCGCGGATCACGTCGGGCAGCATCGAGAACGGCAGCAGTTGCATGCCGGCGAACGCGAACCCGAGCACCGCCACCGCGGCGACCAGCACCGGCAGGCCGGCCGGCCGGCCCACCGCCAGCACCAGGGAGCCGATCGCGAACGCGCCCTGCGCGCCGAGCAGCGCCCGCTGCTTGCCGACGCGTCGGGCCACCACCAGCCAGGCCGGGGTGACCAGCAGCGCCGGCGCCACGAACGCGGCCACCAGCACCGTGGTCAGGCCGGGGGCGCGCAGCTCGTACTCGGCGTAATAGGGCACCCCGGCGAGCACCAGGTGGGTGGTGGTGGACATCGCCAGGTACGCGGCGACCAGCCACCGGAACTGCCTGTCGCGCAGCGCCGTGCGCAACGCCCGCCACCCGCCGTGCCCGGACGCGGTGCTGGCCGGCGCGGACCCGCGCAGCCGGGCGATGCCGGCGACACCGACCAGCATGGCCACCAGCATCCCCACGGCCAGGACCACGCCCATCCGCTGGTAGCCGCCCCGCGTCGCGGCGTCGCCGCCGGTGAGCAGCGGGGCCAGCAGCCCGGAGACCAGGATGCCCAGGGTCAGCACCACCATCCGGAACGCCATCAGCCGGGTGCGTTCGTGGTAGCCGATGCGCAGGTCGGCCGGGGTGGACAGGTAGGGGACCTGGTAGGCGGCGAAGAGCAGGTTGCCGGCGATGAAGAACACCGCCACCCACGCCGCGGCCGGCGCGCCGGTCAGGCCGCCGGGCACCGCGAAGAGCGCGGCGAACGCGACCGGCAGGGCGCAACCGAGCAGCAGCAGGCGACGACGGTTGCCGCGTCGGGTCTGCTCGACGTCGGCGCGGTGCCCCACCCAGGGGTGCAGCAGCACGTCGGCGATCTTCGGCAGCAGCAGCGCCAGGCCGGCCAGCCACGGCCCGACGGCCAGCACGTCGGTGAGGAAGTAGAGCAGCAGCAGGCCGGGAACGGTCACCCAGACACCCATGCCGAGCGAGCCGGCCGCGAAGCCCGCCAGGGGCCCGCGCGGCAGCGTCGCGTCGGTGGCGGCCGCGGGCCGCCGGTCCAGCCCGGTCATCGCCGCATCCTCTCCGCAATCCAACGGTTGCTGGATTCTAGGGGCAGAATGGCGGCCATGACCATGCCCCGCCGCCGCCCGGGTCGGCCCCGCCGCGATGAGACCCGGCCGACCCGCGAGGTGGTGCTCACCGCGGCGACCGCGCTCTTCGCCGAGCGGGGTTTCGACGCCGTCGGGCTGCGGGAGGTCGCCGCCGCCGCCGGGGTCGACGTCGCCACTGTCGCGCACCACACGGGTACGAAGGCAGCGCTCTACGACGCGTGCTTCGCCCGGGTGTTCGCCGCCGAGCGGGACGTGCTGACCGAGGCCGCCGAGCAGGCCCGCACCGCTCTCGACGCCGGTCCGGACGCGGCGCGACGGGCCCTGCACGAGCTGGTCGACGTCTTCGTCGACTTCCTGGAGGACCGCCCCGAGACCACCGCGCTGTGGCTGCGCCGCTGGTTGGAACCGCAGCGGCACGCCGAGCTCGACCAGCGCTACGCCGACCCGTTGTACCGGCTGGTCGCGGAGCTGCTCACCGCCGCCGCGGCGACCGGCGCCCTCGCCGAGCCGACCCCGCACATCACCGTGCGCAGTCTGGTGTGGGCGACGCACGGGCACGTGGTGGCGCTGGCCGCGGGCGCGCCCGGCGCTCGGGAACGGCGCGAGTTCCGGGCGTTCGTACACCGCCTGCTCGACGGGCTGTACGGATCACCGACCCCTTGACGGGCCGCCGCCGCGCGACGATTATCCATCGGACGTTGGATTAATGGGGGCGGCAATGGGCGTACCACCTCGGGTGGCGGTGATCGGGGCCGGCGCCGCCGGGCTCGCCGCGGTCAAGGCACTGCGCGACGCCGACGTGCCGACGGTGGGCTTCGAAGCCGCCGAGCAGGTCGGCGGCCTCTGGGTGTACGGGGCACCCGACTCGCCCGCGTACCGCACGCTGCACCTCAACACCAGCCGTGGTCGCACCCAGTTCGCCGACCACCCGATGCCGACCGACTGGCCCGACTACCCCGACCACCGTCGTGTCGCCGGTTACCTCGCCGACTACGCCACGCGCTTCGGTCTGGCCGACACCATCCGGCTGCGCCACACCGTTGAACGGGTCACCCAGCATCCCAACGGCACCTGGACGGTGGCCGCCAGCGGCCCGACCGGCCCGGTCGAGGTCACCGTCGACGCCGTGGTCGTCGCCAACGGGCACAACCGGGTGCCCCGGCTGCCCGACCCCGGCTACCCCGGCACCTGCACCGCCGAGCAGATCCACAGCCACGACTACCGGGGTCCGGAGCAGTTGGCCGGCCGGCGGGTCCTGGTCGTCGGCGGCGGCAACTCCGCGATGGACATCGCCGTCGACGCGTCGTACGCCGCCACCCGTACCCTGCTGTCGCTGCGCCGGGGCGTCTGGGTGGTGCCGAAGTACCTGCTGGGGCGCCCCTCGGACACCCTCAACGGGGCGTTGGCCCGCCGGCTGCCGTGGCGTCTGCGCCAACGCATCAGCCAGACGATGCTGAGCGCCACCGTCGGCAACCCCGCCCGCTACGGGCTGCCCGCACCGACGCACGGCTTCCTGCAGGACCACCCGACGCTCTCCGACGGGTTGCTGTCGCGGCTGACCCACGGTGACGTCGAGGCCCGACCCGGTGTCGCCGCCCTCGACGGCGACCGGGTGGAGTTCACCGACGGCCGCAGCGACAGCGTCGATCTGATCATCTGGTGCACCGGCTACCGCGTGGACGTCCCGTTCCTCGACGCGGCGCTGCTCGCCGGAGGCGCCGACACCCTGCCGTTGTACCGGCACGTGTTCCACCCCGACGCCCCCGGGCTGAGCTTCGTCGGGTTGATGCAGTCCACCGGCTCGGCGTTCCCCCTGGTCGAGGCGCAGGCCAAGCTGATCGCCGCGCACCTCGCCGGCCGGTACGCGCTGCCTGACCCGGAGCGACAGCGCGCCGCGTGCCGGGCCGAACTGCGGGCCGCGACCGCCCGCTGGGGTCAGCGCCGCCCGGCGATGCGGGTGGACTTCGACGTCTACCTGGCCGAGCTGGCTCGGGAGTTGACCGCCGGGACCCGCCGCGCCCGCTCCGGCACGGCACCCTCGGTGGGGGCACCCCGGTGAGCGGCCGAACACTTGCCGGTCGGCGAGTGCTGGTCACCGGGGCGAGTGGGACCTTCGGCCGCCACCTCGGCGCCGCGCTGAGCGCGGCCGGCGCCCGGGTGGTGGGGCTCGACCTGCACGCCCGTCCCGACGACGACGTGCCGGTGCTGGGCTGTGACCTGACCGACCCGGACGCCGTACCGGCGGCGGTGCGGGCCGCCGTCGACCGGCTCGGCGGGCTCGATCTGCTGATCAACAACGCCGGGGTCGGTGGTCCCGCGCCGGCCGAGTTGCCACCCGACGAGGTGGTCCGCCGGCAACTGGAGGTCAACCTGCTCGCCGCCTGGCGCACCACCGCCGCCGCGCTGCCCCCGCTGCTCACCGCACGCGGACGGGTGATCTTCGTGGCCAGCCGGATGGCGGTGCTGCCGCTGCCGCTCGCCGCCGCGTACGGGGTGAGCAAACGGGCCCTGGTCGCCTACGCCGACGCGCTGCGCCACGAGGTGGGCACCCACGTCGGTGTCAGCGTCGTCTACCCGAGCATGGTCGCCTCACCGATCCACGACAGCACCACCGAGGCCGGGCTGTCCCTGCAAGGGGTGTCGCGCCCCGAGCCCGTCGAAGGGGTGGTCGCGGCGATACTGCGGACCGCCACCGCCCGGCGGGCGCCCCGGGACGTGGCGACCACCGCACGCGGCCGGCTGGAGATGGCCGTCGGCCGGCACGCGCCCGCGCTGGCCGACCGGCTGGTACGCCGTACCCTCGCCGCCCGGCTCGCCGCCGGTGACCTGGACGCCGCGCCGCTGGCCGCCGGGATGCTCGGCCGCCACCGGGGGCGCTGACCGCCCGGGTCAGGGCGTGGCGACGGCCGCGCGCGAGCGGTCGGCGGCGATGCGCACGGCCAGCGCCGCGAGCGCGGTGCCGGTCACCCAGCGCTGCACCCGCAACCACACCGGTCGGCGGGCGAAGAACCCGGCCAGCGAGCCGGCGCTGAGCACGATCAGCGCGTTCACGCTCAGCGCCACGACGATCTGGGTCAGACCGAGCAGCAGGCTCTGCGTGGCCAGGTGCCCCCGCGTCGGGTCGATGAACTGCGGTAGCAGCGACACGTAGAGGATCGCGATCTTCGGGTTCAGCAGGTTGGTGACCAGGCCCATGGTGAACAGCCGCCGGGGCGGGTCCGGCGGCAGCGGCGCGGGCCTGAACGGCGAGTGCCCACCCGGACGCAGCGTGCGCCAGGCCAGCCAGAGCAGGTAGCCGGCGCCGGCCAGCTTCACCACCGCGTACAGCGTCGGCACCAGGACGAAGACGGTGGCCAGGCCGGCGACCGCCGCCGCCAGGTAGACGCCGAAGCCTGCGGCCACCCCGAGCAGTGAGACCAGCCCGGCCCGGCGGCCCTGCGCCACCGAGCGGGACACCAGGTAGACCATGTTCGGGCCGGGCGTGAGCACCAGCCCCAATGCCACCAGCGCGATGCCCAGCAGTGCACCCGTACTCACCACGACGTTTCCCCCCCGTCCGATGGATCCCACACCGACCGTAATCGGGATGAACATCCCGACCCAGGGCCACCTGGCAGGCCGTGGCCTGCGATCCGGGGTGATCCACTCGCGTTCGGTGCGACGGCGGCACCGTTGGCGGGAATGCGCACCGTCGCGAGCGTGCTGACCCCTGGCAAGTGCGTGTCGCCGGCCGGAGGCGGCGCGTTACGGTGGCCAGGGAGGTGCCGCACGGTGACCGAGGCGTGGGAAGCGTCAGTGGAGGCGAAGATCCAGGATGCCGTTCAGCGCGGCGAGTTCGACAACCTGCCCGGCATGGGCAAGCCGATCCCCGGTCGGGGGGCGCCGTACGACGAGGCGTGGTGGATCAAGAGCTTCCTGGAGCGCGAGGCGCTCCCCAGTGACCTGCTCCTGCCCACGTCGCTGCAACTGCGCCGACGCATCGAGCAGGTCCCCGACGAGGTCCGTGACCTGCCCACCGAACAGTCCGTCCGCGACTTCGTGGGGCAGTTGAACACGCAGATCGTGGCGTGGCTGCGCTTCCCCGACGACGGCCCCCGGGTCGCGGTGCGCCCGGTGAACACCGAGGACGTGGTCCGCCGGTGGCGCGCCGAGCGGGCCCGGCCCGAGGTCACGACGACCGTCACCGAAGCGGCGGCCGTTCCGCCGCCAGCGCGCCGGCCCCGCCGCAGCTGGTGGCGGCGGTGGCGCCGACGGGGCTGACCGGCGGGCCACGGCCACGGCAGACTGTGCCGATGCTGATCGAATCGCGGTCACCCGACACGCCCTCGACGCCGGGAGTCACGCTGCGTCAGTGGTGCGCCGACGACCTGGATGAGCTGGTGCGGGCGTACCGGGATCCGGTCCTGCGCCGCTGGACGAGAGCTCCGGTGACCACCGCCGCGGAGGCGCGACGGTGGCTGGACGGCGCGCTGCGCGACTGGACCGACGGCCGGCGGTACACCTTCGCCGTCGTCGAAGAACAGGCCGGCGGCGCTCGGTTGGTGGGCAACGTGGTGCTCAAGGGGATCACGCCGGAGCGCCCGGCCCCGGAGGTCGGCTACTGGACGGCGTCGTGGGCACGCGGCCGCGGCGTCGCCCCGCGCGCGGTCACGGCGCTGAGCCACTGGGCGTTCGACCGGTTCCCCGAGGTGGCGCGTCTCGACCTGCTGCACCAGGTGGACAACGTCGCGTCCTGCCGGGTGGCGCAGAAGTGCGGCTTCGTGTTCCAGGAGGTGCTGCCGGCCCGGCCGCCCTTCCCGCTCGACGGCCACCGGCACTCCCTGCACGCCGGCTAGCCGGGCGGCACGCTCGACACCTCCCCGCGCCGACCGCCCGAACCTGTCGCGAACGGATCCGAACAGGTCCGAACGCCTGCTCCCGGCCTGGACGGCGCGAACGCGGATACGGTCTGGGCCGAGCGCCCAGACGACCGCCGGCGCGGGAGGGACGGGGCGAAGTGACCGAGCGCGCCGCGACGTACGCCGAGGTGTTCGCGGTGCGCGAGTACCGTCACCTGTTCGGTGCGTACCTGCTGTCCCTGGCCGGCGACCAGCTCACGGCCGTGACCGTGGCGTACCTCGTCTTCAGCGAAACCGGCTCGGCCGCGCTGGCGGCGGCCGCCTACGCCAGTTCCTACCTGGCCTGGCTCACCGGCGGACCGCTGCTGTCCGGTCTGGCCGACCGGTTCCCCCGACGAAGCGTGATGATCGCATGCGATCTTGGTCGCGCGGCGCTCATCCCGCTGGCGGCGCTGCCGGCCCTCCCCGCGCCGGCCCTGGTGCTGCTCCTCTTCGTGGTCAACCTGATGCGGCCACCGTTCGTGGCGGCGCGGGCGGCGTTGATGCCGGAGGTGCTCGACGGCGACCGCTACGCGGTGGCCAACGGCGTGGACAACATCTGCGCCCAGGTCGTGCAGGTGGTCGGCTTCGCCGTCGGGGGGAGTCTCGTGGCGTTGCTGTCGCTGCGCGGCGCCCTGCTGGTGGACGCCGGCACCTTCCTGGTCTCGGCTCTTCTGATCGGGATCGGCGTGCGTTCCCGCCCCGCGCCTCGACCGCCGTCGAGTCCGACCGGCCAGGGCCGGGCGGTCGGGCTGCGGGTGATCTTCGCCGATTCCCGGCTGCGGTCCTACGTGCTCGTCCTGTGGACGGCCAGCGCCTTCACCTACGCGGCCGAGGGGTTGATGGCACCGCTGGCCCGACAGTACGGCGGCGGCGCCGGCACCGTCGGGCTGTTGCTGGCGGCGGCGCCGTTGGGGATGGCACTCGGCGGGGTCGCGCTCACCCGGTTCTGTCCACCGGCGGCCCGGCCACGGCTCATCCTGCCGCTGGCCGCGATGTCGGCCGGGGTGCTGACGGTGGCTTGGCTCGTCCCTCCGCTGTGGTTGATGCTCCTGCTGTTGGTGCTGGCCGGCGCCGCGAGCGCCTTCGCCATCCCCCTGAACGCGTTGTTCGGCCGGGCGGTGCCGACGCAGTACCGGGGACGCGCGTTCGGGGTGGCCATCACCGGTCTCAGTGGGCTACAGGGGACGGCGATGGTCCTCGCCGGTCTGGGCGCCGACCGGTGGCCGGCCACCACGGTGATCGGGTTCAGCGGATTGTCGGGCGCGGTGGCGGTTCTCGCCGTCGTGCCGCTGTGGCCACGGCGACCCGACTCCAGACCCTCGACGTCCGAGTCTCCGGTCGAACAAGCCCGAACGACTCCGAACGCCGACATCCCTACCGCCGAAGCAGGCCGTGGCCGACGCTGAGGTCACCTGGCGGGCACGGGGGCCGTCACCAAGGGGAGAGGAGAAGGGCATGCGCAGCGTTCGCAACCGTGGCATCAGCTGGACCTGACCCTGAGGCTCCAACCGGGTGGTCGCCCGGCAGGCGGCCACCCACCCCTCAATGCTGGCGCGAGTCAGTCGACTGCGGCCCGCCAGCTCCAGGAGGTGCGCCTCGCCCGGCCGGGCAGCTCACCACGGCCGGTCATCCAGAGCAGCACCTCGGGCGCCGCCCCGGGCGGGGCGTCCGGGAAGAGTCGGCGCAGCACCAGCGCGCTCAGCCGCTGCGACGGCTGCCACGGCACACCGAGACCGAGGGTGATGTCGCGGGTGTGCAGCAGGGTCTCGGCCACGCCCATGGCGGCGAAGCCGGCCGGATCGCACGGGCCCCAGTGCCAGGCCCGCGTGTCCGGCGGGGCGGCGTCGACGGCGGCGGCGAGCAGCCCGGCGCAGGCCCGCACCACGGTGAGCACCTGCGCCGGGCTCGCGTCGGGGGAGACCCGCAGGTCGTACGGCAGATAGCCGTCATCCGGGCGGCCGGTGACCTGGCCCGCGTACGCCAGGAGGTCGTGCGCGACGTGCGCCGCGGTGGTCCAGCAGCTCCAGCTCAGCGAGCCGGCCGGCACCGACCAGTCGCGATCCCGGTGTGGCAGCAGCACCCGGGTCATCTCGTCGGCCGCCTCCCGCAGGTCGGCGCCGGTCACGGCCGACATTCGCCAACCCGCCGGGTAGCACCGGGCATGGGATTCCCATCGTGGGTAAAGACAGTCGAGGCATGCAAGAATTCATCCTCGCATGTGGGGGAGGCGAGCAGGGTGTTGCCCAACCTGGTGGTGGACACGACGGTCCTGCCCCCGGCGGACCGGTTCGCGTTCTGGTATGCCCTGGTCGCTCAGGAGACGGCGCCGGCGCACATCAGCAGCGGCCAGCTGGACAACTTCGTCGCCTACGTCCAGGCCATCGATCTCGGTCGCATTCGGATGACCTCGCTGCGGTACCCGTCCCTGGACGCGATCCGCCCTACCAAACTGGTTCGCAGCGCCGAAGGGGACGTGTACCAGCTCACGCTGCCACTGACCGGTCACAGCACCCTGATCCAGGACCGCACCGAGTCCACGCTGGAACCCGGCAAGCACTTCACGCTCCTGGACCCCGCGCGGCGGCACGTCGCCCGGCACCGCGCGGACGGCGCCGGTCTCGCCACCACGATCACCGTGCAGGTACCGCACGCGGCGCTGCCCCTGGCACCGGATCGGCTGCGCCGCCTGCTGGCCACGCCGATACCGTCACACCTCGGCGTGGGCGGCCTGCTGGTCCACCACCTGCGCAGCATCGCGGCGCACCCGGAGCAGTTCGAGCCGGCCCAGGCCGAGATGCTGGGTGGGGTGGCGGTGGACCTGCTCACCGCCACGCTCGCTCAGTACCTCGACATCGAGGACACCCTGTCACCGGAGGCCCGGCACACCGCGCTGCGGGCCCGCGTCGTCGACTTCATCGACCGCCACCTCGACAGCAACGAGCTCAGCCCGGGTAGCGTCGCCGCCGCCCACCACATCTCGCTGCGGTCGCTGCACCGCCTGTTCGAGGCGGAGGCGACGACGGTCGCCGAACTCATCCGCGCCAAGCGTCTGGAGCAGTGCCGGCGTGATCTCGGCAACCCGCTGCTGCGGCAGCCGGTCCATGTCATAGCCGCCCGCTGGGGTTTTCCGGACCGGGCCCACTTCAGCCGCCTCTTCCGTGCCCACTACGGACGTTCGCCGCAGGAATACCGCACCGGCGTCGCTCGCCAGGATCGGTGACCCGCCCGACCGGCCGCTACCGCCGTCGGTCGGTCGGATCGTCCGCGACGAAGTCCCGGACCGCGTCGCGGATGCTCTCGCCGTACGGGTCGTCGGGTAGCCGCACCAGGTGTTCGCGGGCTCGGGCGAGGTACTCGCGGGCCGGGCCGACGTTGCCCAGGCGTCGGTGGCAGTCGGCCAGGTTGAGGTACAGCGACGGCAGGAACGCCTGGACCTGGAGTGAGGGCAGGTATTCCTGGGCGCGTTCGTCGGTCAGCTCGGACACGGCGGCCAAGGCTCGTTCATCCCAGGCCAGTTCCGCCTCGGTGGTGTCCTGCAGGTCGGCGAGATAGTGCGCCAGGGTGCAGCGGTGCAGGGCGTCACCGGTGGGGCCGAGCTCGTCCCACAACGCGGTGAGCAGTTCCCGGGCCCGGGCAGATGCGCCGCTCTGGCCGAGCTGGACAGCCTCGATGATGCGGGTCATGGTCGGATCGGCGGTCGCCTGGTCGGTCATGTCACCGATGGTCGGGCCTCAACCCGGTCGAGGGTCAAATTGCGCCGCCCCTGGTTCGCGGGCGGCACCATCCCGTGCAACGTCTCAGCTCCGCGCCGGTGACCACCCGTCGGCGACGAACCGGGAGGCGTCGGCACCCTCGCCGGAGAAGAGCATGCCGTGCCGGTCCGCCGCTACGACCCGGTCGACGTAGACGCCACGCCCCTGGCCGGAGCCGTCGGTGCTGCTGCTGAACCGCAGGTGGGTGGCCTGATCGGGCAGCGCCACCGTGACCTGCCACCACACCCGACCCCCGTAGCCGGTGACCGTGCCGTCGGCGCTCCACCGGCGGGCGGCGTCGCGAAGCTGCATCGTCGCCGGCGTCCAGGTCTGACCACCGTCGGTGGAAACCTCGAATCGCGCGCTGTCGAAGCGGGGCTCAGTGTCGTACCAGAGCAGGAAACTCGCCGCCCCGCCACGGCCTGGCCGACGCAGCGGCGCCGTGAGCGTGCTCGTCGCGGAGTCGCGTGGGTTGGCCCGCCAGGCGCTGGCCGAGCGCGGCCGTACCGGCATCGCCTCCGCGAGGTCACGCGCGACGGCCCGTCGGGCGACGTTGTTGCTGCCCCAGCCCCGGTCCGGGTGCACCCGGTTGCTGAGCATGACGACGAACGAGTGGGAGAGCGGGTCGATGACGATCGACGTGCCGGTGAAGCCGGTGTGCCCGAAGGCCACCGGAGAGGAGAGCCCCATCATGTACCAGTGCTTGTTCAGCTCGAAGCCGAGCCCGCGGTCGCTCTCCGGGTAGGCCGACTCGAGCGGCGCGTTGTGGTTGACCAGCATCGCGCGCACCGTTTCCGAGCGCAGGATCCGCCGGCCGCGGTATTCGCCGCCGTTGAGCAGTGACTGGCAGAGCACGGCCAGGTCCGCGGCCGTGGAGAAGACCCCGGCGTGCCCGGCCACCCCGCCGAGCGACCACGCGTTCTCGTCGTGCACCTCACCCCACACCATGCCGCGTCCGGCGTACGGCTGGTATTCGGTCGCGGCGATCCGTGACCGCCGCTCCGGGCCGGGGTTGTAGCCGGTGTCGGTCATGCCCAGCGGCCCGCTCACGCCGTCGTGGACCAGGTCGGCCAGTGGCCGACCGGTTACCCGCTCCAGCAGGACGCCCAGCGCGATCAGCCCCAGGTCGGAGTAGACGTACTGGCCACCGGGCGTCGCCCCGGTGGTGAGCGGCGTGGCGAGCGCGGCGGCGAACCGCTCGGCCGGTGTCGGGTACCTGCTCCACAGTGGTGTGAACGCGGGCAGACCCGATGTGTGGGTGAGCAGCATCCGCACGGTGACCGCCGCCTTGCCGCCGGCGGCGAACTCCGGCACGTACCGGGCGACCGGCGCGTCCAGCTCCACCCGTCCCCGCTCCACCTGCTGCATGGCGACGATCGTGGTGAACAGTTTCGACACCGACGCCAGGTCGAAGATGGTGTCGGGACGGGTCGCGATCTGCTGGTCGGCGGGGAGTTCCACACCGACCAGGCCGGGTGGTGGCCCGACGGAGGCGTACTTCACGGCACTGCCCACGGCGGCGTGCTGAACGATCACACCGTCCTTGGCGGCCAGGACCACCGCGCCCGCGTACGTCGGGTAGCCGGGGTGGTCCGGGGTCGGCCGGAGATACGCCGCCAGGTCGGCGGGCAGGCGATCCACCTGGTCGGGGAGCAGTCCGACCTGGCGGGCGCTGCCGCGCCGCAACGTGTCGTGGCGGAACTGGATGTCGGCGGGGGTGATGGTCGGCGGGCCGGACGTGGGTGTCGCGGCGACCGCCCCGGTGGTGGGCAGTGCCGTGCCCAGGATCACCAGAGCGAGGCCGAGCGCGAGTGAGCCGAGCGGACGACGAGCCGACCTGGTCATGACCGCACTCCTCAGTAGAGCAGGTAGGGCCGGCGACGCCGGTTGAAGGTGGCCAGCTCCTCGGCCCAGGCGCCGACGACATCGTCCACGTCGGCTCCGGCGTCGATCTGGGTGCGCAGTCGCGGCGACCCGGTGAGCTTGTCGATCCAGTACGGACGCACGGTGTCCCAGGAGTCGCGTCGCCAGGCGAACGCCGGGTACCTGTGCGCCTCCACGAGCATGGCCACGCCGGTGCGGATCGGGTCGTACACGGCCCGGTCGACGACCTTGACCTCGACGCCGGCGCAGAGCTTGTTGAGCAGGTCCGGCTTCTGCCCGGCCGAGGTCGGCGAGAAGTACGCCTCGCGGAACTCGACCCCGGGCAGGTTCCGGGCGTTGAGCCGGTCACCCCAGTGGTGGTCGAAGTCCGTTGCCAGCCCGCCGATCAGCTCGAACGGGCGGCACGTGCCGCGCCCCTCGGTGATCGACGCGACACCCTCGAACAGCCCGGTGCCCGGGTAGACCAGAGCGGTGTCCGGGGTGGGCATGTTCGGGCTGGGCATCACCCAGGGCACGCCGGTGTCGGCGGCGAGGGCGTCGCGCTTCCAGTGCCGGCACCGCACCACGTGCAGGTCGACCGGTCGTCCCGCCTCGGCCGGCAGGAACGTGGCGTTGAAGAACCGGGCCAGCTCTCCGACGGTCATCCCGTGCTGCTGGATGATCTCCTTGAGACCCACGCCCGAGGTGTACGGGCTGGTCATCATCGGCCCGTAGGCCCGCCCGCCGACGGGGTTGGGCCGGTCCAGCACGACGTAGCGTCTGCCGACCCGGGCCGCGGCGACCATCGAGGTGTACATCGTCCAGATGTAGGTATAGAAGCGGACTCCGACGTCCTGGATGTCGAAGACCACGGTGTCCACCCCGGCCTCGGTGAACATCGCTTCCCACCGGGCCTGCGAGGCGCCGTACGCGTCGTACACCGGGATGCCGGTGCGTGCGTCGACGCCGGTTCCCTCGCTGCCACCGGCCTGGGCGGAGCCGCGGAAGCCGTGCTCGGGGCCGAACGCCGCGACCAGTTGCACCCGACCGGAGCCGTGCATCAGGTCGACGAGGTGCCGGTAGGACGCATCGACGCCGGTCGGGTTGGAGATGACGCCCACGCGCTGACCGGCGAGTTCGGCGAACCCGGACGACACCAGCTCGTCGAGGCCGGTGCGGACCCGACGGTCACGGGAGTTGGCCGCCGCCGGTCCGACACCGAGCGTCGCCGCCCCCAGCGCGCCCGCACCGACCGCGCCGACCAGGAAATTCCTCCGCTGCATGCTTGCCTCCTACCAGCTCAGGCCGTGGCCGTAGGGGTAGAGCACGGAGCCCGCCCCCTCGGCCGTGGGGATCGTGACGGGCAGCCGTCCGCTCGGGGACAGGTCGCCGTGCAGCGCGCGGACGAGGGCGTCCATCGCCGCGCGGGTGTACGAGTACGTCGCCAGGTAGGTGGTGACACCGGGCAGGTACGCGATGTCGTACGGGTCGCGGACGGCCACGACGATCACGGGTTTCCCGGTGCCCAGCAGCGCCGCGACGAGGCGCTGCTGGGTGGCTCGCGGGTCGGTGACGGCGGTGTCCCACGCCTTGTTCACGAGCACGACGGTGAGGTCGTGCTCGGCGGCCTGGCTCGCCGTGGCGGTGATCGTCGCGTCGGAGGGCAGGGTCGCCGGTCGGGCGGTGACGCGGGCACCACGCGTGGTGAATCCGGCGGCGACCGTCGCGACCGGGGCGAAGGCGGCGCTGTCCCAGCCGGTGATCAGGACCGACCGGTCGGCGTGGGGCAGGGGCAGCAATCCGGCATCGTTGCGGACGGCGGTGAGCGTCGGGTCGGTGACCTGGGTGACGGCGGCGAGGTGCTCCGGAGCGCCGACGGTCCGGACGGCCTTCTCGACGTCGACCAGCGGCGAGCGGGCGAGTCCCTGGCGATACTTCACGCCGAGGATGCGCCGGACCGACTCGTCGATCCGACGCTCGGTGAGCTCGCCGGTGTCGACGGCCCGCAGCACCGCGTCCCGCGCCAGCGCGAGATTCGGCGGCATCAGGAGCTGGTCGGCGCCGGCCTTGAGCGCCAGTACGGGCACCCGCTCGTCGCCGTACTTCGCCCGCACGCCAGCCATGTTCAGCGCGTCGGTGACGATGACGCCCTGGAAACCGAGCTCACCGCGCAGCACGCCGGTGAGGATCGTCGGCGACAAGGTCGCGGGGTCGCCGGACGGGTCGAGCGCCGGGACCACGATGTGCGCGGTCATGATCGTGTCGACACCGGCGCGGATGGCACGCTTGAACGGCGGCGCGTCGATCCGATCCCACTCGGCGCGGCTGTGGTTGATCACCGGGAGACCGGTGTGGCTGTCGGTGGCCGTGTCGCCGTGCCCGGGGAAGTGCTTCGCCACGGCGGTCACCCCGGCCCGGTCCTGGAAACCGGTGACCTGGGCGGCGGTGAGGTCGGCCACGAGGGTGGGGTCGGCGCCGAAGGACCGCACGCCGATCACCGGGTTGCCCGGGTTGACGTTGACGTCGGCGATCGGCGCGTACGGCTGTTGGATGCCGACGGCGCGCAGCTCGCGTCCGGTGACCTCCGCCGCCGTCCGGGCGGCCCGGGGCGACCGCCCCGCGCCCAGCGCCATCGACCCGGGGAACTGGGCGGCGGGGGAGGGCATTCGCACCACTGCGCCCTGCTCCTGGTCGGTGGAGATGAGCAGTGGCACCCTGCCCTTTGCCCCGTCGCCACGGGCAGCCGTCTGCAGTCCATTGGAGAGGGTGGCGATCTGCCGGGGGCTGTCCAGGTTGTGCGACCAGGAGAAGTAGCAGACGCCGCCCAGGTGGTACCGCTCGATCACCTCGGCCGGTGTCTCCACACCGAAGGCGGCGAGGTTCGCGGCCCGGTCCGCGGCGCTGGGGTCCGTGGCGTCACCGCCGTAGACGTAGGTGGCGAAGAGTTGTCCGACCTTCTGCTCCAGGCTCATGTGTCGCAGCGTCGACGTGACCCAGCCGTGCTCGGCGGTCGGTGGGCGCACCGGCGTGGCGGCTTGGGCAGGCACTGAAGCGAGGGTGGCCGCCAGTGTGGCCGCCAGGGCGGTCGCGGTAACGAGTCGGGTCTGCATAGACGCCTCTCAGTCCGGGTGGCTGAAACTTAGCTACGCGTCAGCCGCCCGTCAAGAAGACAACCTACAAATCCCCGCGGGCCGAAGGGCGAAAGGACACTCGATGCGAAGTCCGTCGACGGCGAGGCCGCCCTCGCCACGGTGCACGCCATGTCGCTCAGGCCGCTCACCGCAACCCTCATGGCCGTCGGTGGGCTGGTCACGTCGGCCTGGGTGCTGCTGGCCCTGTTGCGCTGACGACCACCGCGTCATCGACCCCTCATCGCTGGGCGACGATGGCCTCGAGCACCGTGCGGACGGGCGTCGGGCGGTGGCCGATGACCGCCTCCAGCGTCGGATCGGTCACCGCGAACTCCTTTTCTCGCGCCGCGCGGTACAGGCCGAGAGTGAAGTCGGCCGCCGCGGCGGGCATGCCCCGCTCGATGGCGGACGCCCGCCACTGGTCGTCATCCGCGACGACACGTTCGACGGTGCGGCCCGTGATGTCGCTGAGGATGGCGGCCACCGCTTCGAGGTCGAGCATCTCCGAGGCGGTCAGCGGTGCCGTGACCCCGTCGAGTACGCCATCGTCGGTGAGAGCGACGGCTGCCGCCTCGGCCAGGTCGGCGTGCGCGGTCCAGGAGACCGGGCCGTCCGCCGGCGCCACGAGTTGCCCGGTCTCCAGCGCCGTGCCGATGGAGAAGCTGAGCGTGCTCGCGTAGAACCCGTTACGCAGGGCGGTGAAGGGAACCCCCAGTCCGGCCAGGTGCTCCTCGGTCGCGGCGTGCGTGGGCTGGGCGGCGAAGAGCGAGTCCCGGGAGGCGGCCTGGTGGCTGGTGTAGAGGATTCGATTGACTCCGGCGGCGCGGGCGGCGTCGATGGCGGCGCGGTTCGCGACGAACGCGCCGGGGCCGCGGATGGCGGCGGAGACGATGAGGACCTTGTCGGCGCCCTCGAAGGCGTGCCCCAGCGTGGCCGGGTCGGTGAAGTCCGCGGCGCGCACCCGCACCCCGCGCTCGGCGAGGCCGGCGGCCCTGTCGACGTCGCGCACGCTCACGCCCACGACCTCGGGTGACAGGCGGTCGAGCAGCCGGTCGACGATCTGCGACCCCAGTTGGCCAGTGGCACCGGTGACGACGATCATGATGAACACTCCCTTGTTATCGGCGTTACGCCGCGAACGTTAGCATCGATAATTCATGGATAACAACTCACTGTTAGCATCGGTTCATGGTGACGACGCAGGACACCCGCGACGACGTCCGTGCGGGCATCGTCGCGGCAGCGACCCAACTGCTGCGCGAGAAGGGCGCGAACGCGGTGACGACGCGCGCCGTCGCCCAGGCCGCGGGCGTGCAGGCGCCGACCATCTATCGCCTGTTCGGCGACAAGGACGGTCTCATCGACGCCGTCGCCGAGCACGTCATGGCGACCTACGTCAGCGGCAAATCGGTCGCAGCGGACGGCGACCCGGTCGCGGACCTGCGCGCCGGATGGCGCGCGCACGTGGAGTTCGGCCTGACAAACCCCGAGTTGTACGCGCTGATGGCCACCCGGGGGAGCGGTACACCCTCGCCGGCAACGATCGCCGGCCTCGACGTGCTACGCCGCCGCGTCCGACGACTCGCCGCAGCCGGCCTCCTCCGGGTCGACGAGGAGCGCGCGCTGATGATGATCCACTCTGCGGGCAACGGAACCATCCTCACGCTGCTCGGAATGCCCACCGGGCAGCGCGACCTCGGCCTGGGCGAGGCCATGCTCGATGCCGTGCTCACCAGCATCCTGGCGACAACTCCGGTAACACCCGACACCACCGCGAACGCGGTCGCGGTGACCTTCGCGACCGTGCTGCCCGACCTCCCGGGGCTCACCGACGCCGAACGCGCGCTGATGGCCGAGTGGCTCCACCGATCGCTGACCCACCAGACGCCGTGATCACGTGGCGAGGAAACAACTCGACGGGATCACGCTGGGGGATATAGCTTGCAGGTGACCGCGACACCGCCCGAGGAGGTGAGACCCATGAACGTTGTAGCGATGTGGGTGCTCCCCCTTGCCGTCACGGTCGGGCGATTGACGTAGGTGTCGCCGGGAGCGCCTTGCCACCACGGCACTCCCGAGAGGCAACACCTATGCACCCTCCGCGATTCACCGCCGACGCACCGTCGACCGATCCGGTCGAGCGCGACTCCACGGTGGGCGACGTCCGCCCAGCATCGTCGGCCCTCACCACCGATCGTGCGCTCCACACGTACGACGTGATCATTGCCGGATGCGGGCCGACCGGTGCGATGCTCGCCGCCGAACTGCGGCTGCACGACGTGCGGGTCCTCGTTCTGGAGAGGGAGACCGAGCCGGCGTCTGCCGTCCGCATCGTCGGCCTGCACATCCGCAGCCTCGAGCTGATGGCGATGCGCGGGCTGCTGGACCGCATCCGCCCGCACGGGCGGCAGCGTCCGGCCAGCGCCTTCTTCGCCGCCATCGCCAAGCCCGCGCCCAAGGGCCTGGATTCCCGGTACGCCTATCTGTTGGGCATCCCGCAGCCGGTCATCGAACGTCTGCTCGAAGAGCACGCCATCGAACTGGGCGCGCAGGTCCGGCGCGGTCTGGCGGTCGCCGGATTCGAGCAGGACGACGAGGGTGTGACAGTCGCGCTGGCCGACGGGGAGCAGTTGCGCTCGCGCTACCTCGTCGGCTGCGACGGCGGGCGCAGCACGGTGCGCAAACTGCTCGGCGTCGGCTTTCCCGGCGAACCCGCCCGGACCGAGAGTCTGATGGGTGAGATGGAAGTGGGCGTCCCGCAGGAGGAGATCGCCGCCACGGTGGCCGAGATCCGCGAGACCCATCAGCGGTTCTGGCTCCGGCCCGCGGGCGTCGGGGTCTACAGCGTCCTGGTGCCCGCCGCCGGCGTCAGCGACCGCGCCGAACCGCCCACCCTCGACGACTTCAAACACCAGTTGCGCGCCATCGCCGGGACCGACTTCGGCGTGCACTCCCCGCGCTGGTTGTCCCGCTTCGGCGATGCCACCCGGCTGGCCGACAGTTATCGGGTCGGGCGGGTGCTGCTGGCCGGCGACGCGGCGCACATCCATCCGCCCATCGGCGGACAGGGCCTCAACCTGGGCGTCCAGGACGCGTTCAACCTCGGCTGGAAGCTGGCCGCGCGGATCCGCGGCTGGGCGCCGGAGGCACTGCTGGACACCTACCAGGCCGAACGCCGTCCGGTCGCCGAGGCGGTGCTGGACAACACCCGAGCCCAGACGGAGTTGCTGTCCACCGAACCGGGCCCACAGGCGGTGCGCAGGCTGCTCACCGAGTTGATGGACTTCGACGAGGTGAATCTCCATCTGCTGAAGAAGATCACCGCCATCGGCATCCGCTACGACTTCGGCGCCGGCCCCGACCTGCTCGGTCGCCGTCTGCCCGACATGGACATCAAACAGGGCCACCTCTACGGTCTGCTGCACCGCGGCCGCGGTCTGCTGCTCGACCGCACCGAACGCCTCACGGTTGGCGGCTGGTCAGACCGGGTCGATCACCTCGCGGATTCCACCGCGGCGCTGGACGTTCCCTGTGTCCTGCTGCGCCCCGACGGCCACGTCGCCTGGATCGGCGACGACCAGCAGGACCTGGACGACCACCTCTCCCGCTGGTTCGGCGAGCCCGCCCACTGATCTCGGGCCGGCGGCCTCGAGGTTGAGGAACTATCAGTGACCGGGCTCGGGGTGACCCTCTGGGTTGCCCCGTGCCCGGTCACTGATGAGGTGAGGCTGGACGTGCCGGTGACGGTTCATGACGCAGCCCGGCAGTCAGGTGCGGTTGAACCGCCAACGGGTCGCGGTCAGCCCGTCCGTGCCGTAGCCGAAAGCCCGGACGGGGGAGACCTCGTAAAAGGCATACTGGGGCGATCCCGGCAGACTCTCGTCATGGACTCGGCCGTCCCTGATGGCGAACGCCCAGGCGTACTTCGTTGCGAAGGCGGCGGCCACCCGGCGCAGCGCGGTGTCTCCCGACACCTGGTGAGCTTCGCCGCTTACCACCAGGTCGAGGTCTTCGCTGCTCACAGTGATGACAGCGCCGGGGTTGCCGGCCAGGTTCCGGCTCTTGCGGGAGCTCGGGCGGCTCGCGATGCACGGCGCACCATCCACCAGCACCACCATCACCGGTGCGGCGTGTGGACGGCCGTCCGGTCCCACGGTGGACAGCCAACACTTGTGCGCCGACTCCAGACAGGCCAATGCCTGCCTCCAAGGCTTGAGTGTCGCCACGTCGGTGTCGAAGGGTGTCGCATCTTCCTGCCCGAAGAGCAGCTCAGCGACTGGCGTGTCGACTGTCATGACGGGTCCTTGGTCGTGTCGTACTCGTCGTGCAGCCGCCACCACTGGTATGGCTGGGTCTGCGGCCAGCCTTGCGGCGAGTCCTCCCAGGTCTCCTGTCTGCCGTATGGCGTCAGGTCGAGGAAGGACCAGTTGCTGCCGAGCCGTTCCACGCCCCGGGCGGTGGTGGTGTAGGTGCGGAAGATCCGGTCGTCGGCGCGGAGGAAGACGTTCAGCG
Source organism: Micromonospora saelicesensis (assembly GCF_900091575.1). Taxonomy (GTDB): domain Bacteria; phylum Actinomycetota; class Actinomycetes; order Mycobacteriales; family Micromonosporaceae; genus Micromonospora; species Micromonospora saelicesensis. The sequence goes on along the minus strand of NZ_FMCR01000002.1, from coordinate 222,387 downwards.
CGAATCCGTCGCCGGTTCCCATGTCGGCGTTGAAGCTGTTGTTCAGCGACGAGTACCAGGGCAGCGCCCAACCCATTCGCCGCCGCAGCGCCAGTAGGTCGTCGAGTGGGCCATGGGACGTCAACGCCAGGGTGACGTCGCGGGCATTGAGGTGGGCCGGGTGTCCGACGTTGTCGGTGAACATCGAGCAGCCGGAGCAGACAGCGTCGACGCCGTGCCACATGAAGGTGTACACGATGAGCTGGCGGCGGCCCTGGAACAGGTCGGTCAGACTGGCAGGCCCGGACGGGCCCTCGAACACGTAGTCCTGCTCGACCGGCGTCATCGGTAGCCGGCGACGCGCCGCGGCCACTGCGTCGAGCTGGCGGGTGAGTGCTTTTTCGTGGACTCGCAAGGTGTTCACTGCCTCTTGCCAGTCCCCGGTCGGCACGATCGGCGGATGGTTCATACGGGCCTCTTTCGGCTTCCATACGCGTGTAGAGGGGGCTTGAACCAGTCCGTCTCCTGAAGGAACGGACTGGTTGTGACGCTAACAGAGTCAGTTCCTTGAAGGAACCGCCTTGCGTATCGTGACGTCATGCAGCGAACGCAATTCGGCGCCATGGCATGCTCGATCGCCCGCACCCTCGACGTCATCGGCGAGCCGTGGTCTCCGCTGATCTTGCGGGACGTCTACGCCGGCACGCACCGCTTCGAGCAACTCCAGCGGGGCCTCGGCATGTCCCGCAAGGTGCTCGCCGAGCGGCTGAACTGGCTGGTCGAACAGGGAGTCCTGGCCCGGCGTGAGTATTCCGCCCGGCCGCTCCGGCACGAATACCTGCTCACCGAAAAGGGCAGGGAGCTGTGCGACCTGCTGCTTGTCATGGTGCGGTGGGGTGACCGGTGGACGGCGGGCGAGGCCGGCCCGCCGGTGCTCTACCGCCACCACGCCTGCGGCAAGATCAGTCATGTGGAGCTGCGGTGCTCGGAGTGTGAACAGCCCATGCGGGCAACTGACATCGACCTGTTGCCCGGGCCCGGAGCCCACCCGGGATCTTGACCATCGGATCGGTTGGCTTACTGGTTGTGGCCGCCGATCGATCGCGGGCACTCTCGGTGAGAATCGGATGCGTCGATCCAGTACCGGACCGACGCATGACGTTCTGTGGACGCTGGCAGACTCATCACATGACGGGTCTGACAGCCGAACTCGTGGCCGATGGTCGCGCCCCGCAGGCCCCGGCGCTCGCACCGAACGGCCGCTTGCTCTGCTACGTCCTCGCCCCCCTCAGCCGGAGCGGTGACCACCTCGACACCGAACTCTGGCTCGTCGACACCGATGCCGCCGTCGCGTCACGCCGGGCGACCGCCGACACCGCAACCGAATCCCAGCCACGCTGGTCGGCCGACTCGGGAACGCTGTTCTTCCTGTCCGACCGCGCCGACCGCGGTACCCCGCAGCTGCACGGGCTCACCCTCGCCGACCGCACGATGACCCCATTGACCAAGTGGCGTGCCGGCATCGTCGACCACCTGCCGCTCAGCGACCCCAACCTGGTCGCTCTGCTCGCCGAGGACGAACCCACCGAGCAGGACACCGACCGTGCCCGCGACCGCGACGACGCCATCGTCGTCGGCGAGCGCGAACCGCGTGCCCGACTGCGCCTGCTCGACCTGCGCACCGGCCGGGTCACCAGCCCGAGTGTGTTCGGTGACCGGCACGTCGTGGAACTGCGCCAACGTCCCGACGGCGGCCCAATTGCCGTGCTGACCTGGGCCAGCGCTGACAACGACCACGGTCCACGCACCGGCCAACTGCACCTGTTCGACCCCACGACCGGGACCGAGGAGAACCTCGGACCGGTCGAGGTTGACGCACGATCTCTGGCCTGGTGGCCGGGCTCGGACGGTTGGCACCTCGGTTACATCGCGCTCACCCCACCGACTCTGCAGGCCGGCACCGCCGTGTTCGACCTGGCCGTGGACAGCCGCGTCCTGCGCAACCGCACCGCTGGTCTCTCGATGTGCCCCACCCAACTTCGCCAGACCGACGCTGCACCGCTGGTGGTGTTCGCCGACGGCCTGAACACGACCCTGGCCCGGCTCGACCCCACCGACCTCACGACCCTGTCGCATCACCCCGGACGCCTCGACAACCTCACCACCACCCGTACCGGCGACAAAATCGCGGTACTGACCGGCACCCGCTACCAAACCCCGAACGTTCACATCGGAGCGCCAACCGGGCCGCTGCGAAGAATCACCAACACCCGGCCGGAACTCGACGGCGTCCCGCTTGGCACGCAACAGCCGCTGGCCTACCGCGCCGCCGACGGCCTCGACCTGGACGGCTTGCTCGTGCTGCCGGTCGGAAAGACCGCATCGGAAGGCCCGTTCCCGCTGGTCACGATCGTGCACGGAGGCCCGTACGATCGCTACGCCGATCGGTGCCAGCTGTTCTGGTTTCCCAGTGCGCAGTGGTTGGCCGCCGCCGGCTACGCGGTGTTGCTGCCGAACCCGCGCGGCGGTCAGGGCCATGGCCACCAGTTCGCCGCCAGCGTCGCCGGCCGGGTCGGGCAGCAGGAGTGGACTGACATCCTGACCGGCATCGACCTGCTAGTTGCCGAGGGCATCGCCGACCCCGACCGGCTGGGCATCGCCGGCTGGAGCCACGGCGGCTTCATGTCCGCCTGGGCCATCGGCCAGACCGACCGCTTCCGCGCCGCGCTGGTCGGCGCCGGCGTCATCGACTGGGGCATGCTCGCCGCGACCGGGGAGCACGGCCAGTTCGAAGCCGCACTCGGCGGCAGCACCGGCTGGTCGGGTATCGGCCCACACCCACACGACGCGGTCAGCCCAATCTCCTTCGCCAGCAACATCCGCACTCCGGTGCTCATCCTGCACGGCGCCGAGGACACCAACGTCCCCCTCGGACAGGCCGTGTACCTCCACCGGGCGCTGCGCCACTTCGACGTCGAGCACGAGTTCGTGATCTACCCGAGAGAGGGCCACTCGATCCGGGAACGCAACCACCAACTCGACGTCCTGCGCCGGACCCGCGCCTGGTTTGATCGCTGGCTCCGGACCTGACCTGAGCTGACCGCGAGGCTGGACGGGCTGTACGCCACCAGCGCCCGCAGGTCCCGGCCGGGTTCGTGTCGGTGAGCTCTACCGTGGCCACATTCCCGCTCGCCCCAAACCGATCAAACCAGTTTGATGTATCTTGTGGTCATGGTGCCGCCGAGTCACACTGCGCCGCCGTTCGTCCGGCTGGCCGCACACCCGCTGCGCTGGCAACTGCTGACCGCACTCGCCGGCAGTGACCTGCGGGTCCGCGAACTGGTCAGCCTCGTGGACCAGCCGCAGAACCTTGTCTCCTACCACCTGCGGCTGCTGCGCGACGGCGGCCTGGTCACCGCCACCCGCAGCAGCTTCGACGGTCGCGACACCTACTACCACCTCGACCTCGACAACTGCGCCCACGCGCTGGCAGGCACCGGCGCCGCCCTGCACCCCGCCCTGCAGTTGGGCAGCACTCCACCGGCCCCGCCGGTCCACCCGCCGCGAACCGTGCTGTTCGTGTGCACGGGTAACAGCGCACGTTCCCCCATCGCCGAAGCCCAGCTCCGACGGCACACCGCCGGGCACGTGCAGGTGACCAGCGCAGGAACCCGCCCCCGACCGCAACTACACCCCCATGCCGTGCGGGTGCTTCGCGACCACGTCGGCGTCGACGTCGCGAGCCGGCACCCGCGGCACCTGGACACGCTCACCGGCCGCCGCTTCAACTACGTGATCACCCTGTGCGACAAGGCCCGCGAAGTCTGCCCTGACTTCGGCAACCCGGCCGGTCAGCTGCACTGGAGCATCCCCGACCCCGCCGCAGCCGGCACCCGGGACGACTACCCCGCCTTCTTGCAGGTCGCTGCCGACATCGACACCCGCGTGCGGCATCTGCTGCCCGTCCTCGCCACCGATCCCCAGGAGACCAAACCGTGAGCACACCTGAGCAATACGTCAGCGTCCGCTACCTCGTCGACGATGTTCACGCCGCCGTCGACTTCTACACCGCCCACCTCGGTTTTCACCTCAAGACCAGCGCGGCCCCCGCCTTCGCCGACGTGGTCCGCGGCCCGCTACGACTGCTGCTGTCCGGACCCGCCAGCTCCGGCGCCCGCGCCACCCCGAACGACGCCACCAGCCCCGGCCGCAACCGCATCCACCTCATCGTCGACGACCTGGACACCGAGATCGACCGGCTCCGCGACGCCGGCCTGGCGTTCCGCAGCGAACTGGTCTCCGGGCCCGGCGGCCGTCAGATCCTGCTCGCCGACCCCGCCGGCAACCTCATCGAACTTTTCCAACCCGCCGGCGAAGCCACCCCCGCCAACATCTAAACCCAGTCGGGCCAAGGCAAAGTCGGTGCTCCTCAGCGCCGACTCCGCCCGCAGCCCAGCCGTTCATGCGCGGGAACTCGCGCATCCAACGCACGCCGTGCGGCACCAATGGGGGCACTGGTGGGCTAGGCGACAGCCCGGCCCAACTGATCGCGGTGCGCGGTGATCCACCTCGCGTCGCGTCGGTAGAGCCCGACGTGACTGCGGATGTTCTCCTGTCCCTGATCAGCCCGCGCCTCGGTGAAGGCGGCGAGGTCGTGTAGTCGATGGACCGCGATCTGGAGGACGTGAACCGGGTCTTGCCCCGAGCCGTAGGCATCGCAGAGCACTCGCAGCCGACGTGCCCGCTCGCCCAGGTCACTGTCTATTGCGTCGCCGTTGTTGGGATGGGCCAGCGGCACCAGCCGGTAGGCAAGGTAGGCCAGATCCCACGACCGGGGACCGGGCGACGCGGTGTCCCAGTCGATGACTCCGGTGAGCCGCCGGTCGGTGAAGACCATGTTGTACGGCGCGAAGTCGTTGTGACAGATGACCTCAGCTGGCTGCCGTACCGGGAACTGCCAAACTCCGCCGACGGTGTCGAAGCTGGCGCTGGCGTGGTGAAGTTGTGCGAGGTAGGCACCTGCATCGGTGAGGACGCCATCGCTCCAGATCCAGTCCGGCAACGGGTACTGCGGCACGATGCCCGGCAGGTACGAGACGCTGTCGCGTCCGTGCTCATCGGTCCCGAACGGTTGGGGAGCCCAGGTGACGCCGCGCTCATGCAGATGTCGTAGCAGGCGTTGAACCGTCGGGCTCCATGCTCCGGCACCGCGTCGAACAGTGGCACCGACACGTGTTGCACCCCCCATGTTGCCCCCGGATAGCGCTTCCTCCTGCTCGCCGACCGCGTGCGCGCTGTGGTCATTCATGCCGACATCTTCAGCGCGTGGGGGCCGGCAATGCCACCGCGTTCCCCGAGGCGGGCTGACGCCGGTGGTAGGGACCGGGGGAGCCAATTACCGGATTACCGTTAACGATAATCCGGTAATTACCTGGGACGAAAGGTACGAAGCGTACATGCATCATAATGACAGTTCTTGTGCGTAAGGAATCAGGATGTTGTGTTGACGCACCCGCACGACCCTGGCCGCCCGCTCACGTGCCGACTCATCCGCTTCGAACGGAGGCGGGTGGCGTACGGGTTCACCACAATGGCGTGGTGTGGTGGTGGTTGGGTCTCGCCGACGCCTGTGCCATCTGGGCTGTCGCCGTCGCCATCAAGACGCGAACTGCTCAGCGGACTTCGCGCCTGAGGCGGACCGAAAGACGGCGCGGTACGTACTCAGTCCACCTGCCGCCCGTAAGCCGCCCGTGCTGCGGCAACCTCTGCGGCCTGGCGGATGCGCCACCTTCGCTGGGCCTCGCTGTTGCACACACGACACACCTTGCGGTAGCGGCCACTCGCGGGATCGATTTCACGCTCATGCCCGCGGCTGCAGCGCGGCTGCTGGGCGCGCTTGCGGCAGGTTTCGGCGTGTGTCACCTGCTGCAGATGAGTTGGTTCGATGCAGTCCGGCACGCCACAAAGGTGGTGGACGTCCAAATTCGGGTCGTAGTCACCCACGAAGACAACGTAGGCCGTGATGTGGGCCCAAGCCCTCCCGGCGACCTTCTGGTACACGCCCCGCTGGCTACCGTAGCCGCAGACAATCAGGCAGCCGTCGTCTCGACGAACCGAACGATCGATGAGGTGCGCCCGCAGGGTCTCCTCTGTGAAATGTCGGGACAAGCCCTTCACCTGCGACAGCATCTCACCAGGCTAGGTCAGTGCTCAGACACTTTCGACCTGCTGGTACCGGATCCGGCGGGCGACCTGCCCTGAGCAGGGCCGCGGCGACGGATGCTCCGACGGGGATCGGACCGCCGCCAACCGCGCAGGTCGAGCGTGATGAACGCACAGAGCGAGCTGGGCGTCGCTTCGGCCGGTGGCCCCGTCGGCGTCACCGACACACGTCCCGGCCGGTGACGCCGACGACCGTCTCAGGTACGGAGGCCGTAGTGCACGTACAGGACACCGTTGCTGAGTCGGCGACTGTCCGATAGCTCCAGACCGAGGCGGGTGCCGCTGGGCAGCCCGGGCTTGCCTCCGCCGGTGAGGATGGGATGGATCAGCAGGTGGCACTCGTCGATCAGCCCGGCCTGGAATGCCTGCGCCGCGAGGTGTGCGCCTCCGATGGTGAGGTCACTGGTGGCCGAGGCTTTCATGGCGCGTACCGAGGCGGGGTCGAAGTTCCTTTCCACCCGGGTCCTGGCGGTCGAGGTCGCGTCCAGCGTGGTGGAGTAGACGACCTTGTCCGCTGCCTGCCAGACGTCGGCGAAGTCGGCAGTGAGCTTCGAATGTGCGGCCAGGGCAGGGTCGGTTTCCCAGACGGACATCGACTCGTACAGACGCCGGCCGTAGAGGTAGGTGCCCCTGGGCCGAACCAGGTCGGTGATGAACGCGAGGTAGTCGTCGCCGGGTGGGGTCCAGTCGAATCTGCCGTGTTCGTCCTCGATGTAACCGTCGAGGGACACGTTCGTCACGTAGATCAGCTTGGCCATGGCGCTACACCTCGACGTCGACTGCGACGGGTTGGGCGTTCCGCAGTGTGGCGTCCAGTTTGGAGAAGGCCTCGTTCCAACCCTGTTCGGCAGGGCCAACCACCCGCCCCGGGAGCCACTGACGGATCTCGAGGCGCGTCCGTCCATCGGCCTCGTCGTGGAACTCGACCCGCATCCTTGTCTCGTGCGGCTCAATGCCCTCCGGCAGTTGCCCGGTGACGTGCGCGACGCCGTCGAGCAGTTCGCCGTCGACGACGTCGGTGAGGTCGATGTGGACGTCGACCCGAAGGTCGGGTTGGGTCGGGAAGACCTCGGTCCACCGCTGGTAGCCGCCGGGCCGAACGTCGAACTCCATTTCGCCGCGAGGCAGTGAGTTGCCGATCGGTCCCCACCATGCGGCCAGGTGGTCCGGGTCGGTGAAAGCTCGGTAGACCAGCTCCCGTGGCGCGTCCACCACGCGTGAGATGACGATTGGCGGTTTGTCGCTGTCCATCAATTCTCCTTGTCGTGAGCCTTGGTCGGGGATTCCCTGTCGGGAATCGCCGGGCCGTGGGTCGTTCGGTCCGTCGGCCGGCCGGCGGCCTGCACGGCCGCGAGGTGGGCGTCGAGGCGGGTGAGGGACGTGTCCCAGAACCGCCGGTAGCGCTCGATCCAGTCGGCCGCTTCGCGTAGCGGGGCGGCCTCGATGCGACTCATCCGCAACTTCCCCGACCGGGTGCGTGAGATGAGCCCGGCGCGCTCAAGCGCCTTCAGGTGCCGCGACACCGCCGGCATCGAGATCGGAAGCGGAGCGGTGAGCTCGGTGACCGTGGCGTCGCGGTCGGCCAGCTCGGCGAGGATCGCCCGTCGAGTCGGGTCGGCGAGCGCCGAGAACACCGCGCTGAGTTGATCGCTGCCTGACACCAGAGCCTCCAATCACTTAACCAACACGTTAAATGTAGTGCCGGATGAACGCGTGTCAACACGCCGAGACATCGCGACGCGTCGACCGAGACTTCGACCCTGGCTGCTCACTTCCTCAGCCCGCCGCAGCTGCCGGTGGTGGTCAGCAGGGATGGTGTCGGCACCACAACGGACGGCAGGCTGAATCCAAGGCCGCCCGACGTCTGGTGGTGGTGATGGGGTAGTCGCCGCTGACGCGCTTGCGCGCTAACCCCAGGGTGGCAGCCAGACCTCGATGTCGGGGGCCTGCACTCGCCGGGAGGCGAGGTAGTCGCGCAGTGCCCGCAACGCGGGATGCGGGTTGTCGTCGCGCCAGATGAGTGACATGGGGTAGATGGGCGCCGGGTCACGTACCGGTACGCGCCGCAGGTCGTAGCTGTCCGGCCACAGGTACCGGGTCCGAACGCCCGCGAGGGTCGCCAGCTCCGCGGAGTCGGCGATCTCGGCGAGCAGCGCCTCGTTGCCGAAGACCGGCCCGACCAGGTCGATGGTGAGGCCGAACGCCGCGGCGAGTTCGTCGTAGTAGTCGGCCCATTCGGTGCCCGGGGCCATGCCGGGCATCCAGATGCGGTGCTCGGCGAGTTGCGCGGGCGTGACGGTGCGCGCGTTGGCCAGGGCGTGGCGGGGGCCGACGAGCAGTTCGTGGTGCTCGTCGATCACGCGGGTGGTCCTGATCGTGGCGGGCAGGTGACGCGCGGCGACGGTGACAGCGTGGAAGGTGGCGTCGACCGTCCCCGCCTCGACGGCGGCCATCGCCGCGTGGACGTCGGCGTCGAGGGTGACGACGTCCAGCTCGATGCGGGGATGCGCGCGGTGGAAGTCCTGCAACAGCACCGCCGGTGCGATCCGTCGGCTGTGCACATCGACGCGCAGTGCCCGTCGGCCGGGGCGTACGGAGGCGTCGGCGCGCGCCTCGGCCCGGAGCAGTTCACGGGCGTGCGGCAGGAAGGTCTGACCGTCGACCGTGAGGTGGGTGCCGCGCGCGGTGCGGGTGAACAGCCGTACCCCGAGGTCCTTCTCCAGTGCGGCGATGCGCTTGGAGACGGCCTGCTGGGTGATCGACAGCGCGGCGGCGGCGTCCTGGAACTGGCCGGCGTCGACGGCGGCGACGAACGTGCGGACGGCGTCGAGATTCACCTGACAAACCCTACTGACACAACCTCTGGTTGTGCCGCGCCGCTCATCCGGTTGTTTGATCCATGGTCGTCCGCCTTGCTTTGATCGCCGCGGTCAACGCTGAGTTGTTGGGGCGGGAGGTGTGGGCTTGTCCGCGAGACGATCCCTGGGGCGGCGGTTCGGCTGGTTGTGGGCGTCGTACGCGGTCAGTGCCTACGGCTCGGGGCTGGGTTTCGGGGCGTTGCCGTTGATCGCCGTGCTGGTGTTACAGGCCAGCCCCGCTCAGGTGTCGGTGTTGGCCGCGCTGGGGCCGGCGGTGGGCGCGCTGATCGCGTTGCCGCTCGGGCCGTGGGTGGAGTTCCACCGCAAGCGGCGGGTGATGATCGCGATGGACCTGGCCCGGTTCGCGGTCCTGCTGACGATCCCCGTCGCGTACGCGCTGGGCCGGCTCAACTTCGGGCAGTTGCTGGTCGTCTCGGCCGTGCTCGCCACCGCCAAGATTGCCTTCCACGCGGCCAGCGGCGCCTTCCTCAAGGCCCTCGTGCGGCCGGACGACCTGCTGGTGGCTAACGCGCGGTTCGAGTCGACGACCTGGAGTTCGATCGCGCTCGGGCCGCCGCTGGGCGGCGCCGCGGTGGGACTTTTCGGGCCTGTCGTCACCGTCGTGGCCGACGCGCTCAGCTACCTGCTCTCCGCGCTGGGCCTCACCGCCATTCGCGGCCCCGAAGACCACCCCCGGCGCGCCAGCGCTGGGGTCCGGGCCGGTGATCTGCTCGACGGCTGGCGGCACCTGCTGACCCACCCCGGTCTGCGGGCGCTCTACCTCAACCAGTTGCTCGTCGGCGGGCTGATCATGGCCACCGAACCGCTGCTGGCCGTGCTCCTGCTCGGCGAGTTGGGCTTTGCGCCCTGGCAGTACGGCCTCGCCTTCGCCGTGCCCTGTGTCGGCGGGCTCATCGGGTCGCGCCTGGCCCGTCGGGTGGTGGCACGCTACGGCCAACATCGGATCATCCGCACCGTGGGCACGCTGCGCGCGATCTGGCTGATCGGCCTCGCCGTCGTCCAGCCCGGCGTGGTCGGTCTCGCCACGGTGATCGCCGTCGAGTTCGCGATCATCATCAGCATGAGCCTGTACAACCCGGTGCTCGCCACCTACCGCCTTCAACAGACTCCGAAGGATCGCGTCGTCCGTACCCTCTCTGCCTGGTCCATCGGCAGCAGCGCGACCATCGCCACCCTCAGCGCGCTCGGTGGGCTGCTCGCGCAGGCCACCAGCCCACGCACGGCGATCACGGTCGCCGGGCTGGCGATCCTCGCGAGCCCGCTGCTGCTGCCCCGACGCCCGGACGCCGATCGGCCGGTAACGGAGCGCTCCGCGCGGGTCTCTACGATCGCGTGATGTTCCAGCCGACCTACCCGATCCGCACCGCACGGCTCGTCCTGCGCCCGGTCACGATCGACGACCTCGACGACGTGTACGCGTTTCAGCGTCGACCAGACGTCGTGCGCTGGATGCTCGGCGCGGAGCCGCGTACCCGTGAGCAGTCGCGGGTGTCGGTGCTCGCCATGGCGGGCGAGGACGCGTGGCGCGCGGAGGGTGACTGCCTGACGATGGCCGTGGTCACCGACGCCGGGGTGATCGGGATCGTGGAGTTGGTGTGGCGCAGCCAGCTCGACCGTACCGCCGAACTCGGGTTCGTCTTCCACCCCGACCACGGCGGTCGCGGGTTGGCCACGGAGGCCGCCACCGCGCTGCTGGACTGGGGCTTCACCGAGTTCGGACTGCACCGGGTCTACGGCCGGTGCCACGGCCGCAACACCGCGTCGGCCCGACTGATGGCGCGACTCGGCATGCGGCAGGAGGCCCGCCATGTCGAGAGTTACCTGTTCAAGGGGGAGTGGGCCGACCAGCTCGTCTTCGCGATCCTGGCGAACGAGTGGCGGGCCGGGACCCGCACGCCGCCGTCGTGATTGTCTGCCACGGCGACGTGCGGGCGTCGACACCTCAGGCCCGGCGCGCGAGCCACTCCCGGTAGGCGGTGGGCGCGATGACGGCGTCGTCGCCTGCGATGAGGACATCGCCGGACATGGCGGCGAACATGCCGGCGCCGTCGTCGGTGGTGACGGTGCGCTGGTCACCACGGGCGGCGAGGGTGATCCGCCCCAGCTCGTCGAGGGCGAAGACGTCGGGCCCGGCGACGTTGCGGATGCCCCGCAGCGGCGCGCCCATGCTGACCTCGGCGACGGCCTGCGCCACGTCGGCGGCGGCCATCGGCTGCACCGGCGTGCTGGGCAGGCGGACGGTGGTGTCGTCGGCCGTCCAGGACAGGATCGCCTCGACGAACTCGAAGAACTGGGTGGCGCGGACGATCGAGTACGGAATCGGACCGGCCGTGAGGATCTCCTCCTGGAGGGTCTTGGCGCGGTAGTAGTCCAGGTCGGGCACCTGGTCGACGCCGACGATGGAAAGGATCACCGCGTGGCCGACGCCCGCGCGAGCGGCTGCGGCCAGCAGGTTGTCCATGGTCGTCTGGAAGAAGGCGGGCGACGCCTCGTCGAAGGTCGGCGAGTTCGTCAGGTTGACGACGACCTCGGCGCCGGCGAGCCCGTCGGACAGGCCCTGCCCGGTGAGCAGGTCCACGCCGGTGGACGGCGAGAGCGGCACCGCCTCGTGCCCCGCGGCCTGCAGGATCTTCACGACCTGCGACCCGATGAGGCCGGTCCCGCCCAGTACGGCGATCTTCATCCCATGCACCTTCCCGTGACTGTTTTGGTCCGACTGCTGAGGTTCAGCCGAAACTCGGACCTTCCTTGTCCGAGAACTATACTCGGACACAACGAGTCCGAGTAACGGGGTGACTAGGGTGACGTCATGAAGATGTCCGGCGGGGTCGAGTGGGCGCTGCACTGCTGCGTGGTGCTCACCGCCAGCCACACGCCCGTTCCGGCGGCCAAGCTGGCGGAACTGCACGACGTCTCCAGCAGCTACCTCGCCAAGCAGCTCCAGGCGCTGGCCCGCGCCGGCCTGATCCACTCCGTGCAGGGCAAGTCCGGCGGCTACGTGCTGACCCGCGCACCGCAGAGCATCACCCTGCTCGACGTGGTCCAGGCCGTCGACGGTCCCGGCAGGACCTTCGTCTGCACCGAGATCCGCCAGCGCGGCCCGTTCGCGACGCCGGCCGACGCCTGCACCACGCCATGCCCGGTGTCCCGGGCGATGTGGGCGGCCGAGGACGCGTGGCGCCAGGCGCTCGCCGCGGTCACGATCGCAGATCTCGCCCGCGACGTCGACGCCACCTCCGGCCCCGAGGCTCTGGTCGGCATCCAGGCCTGGCTGACCGGCGGAGCCAGCTGACCCTGGCTGACCGGCGGAGCCTGTCGTGCACGGTCAGCCGGTGTGGCGTACCTCGGTGTCCCAGATCTGCGACCACGGACGCCGCAGCCCTCGGCACACGTGGATCGGGCCGCCGTTCTCGTCGTTGTCCACCTCGACCCGCTGGTCCACCACCCCGGAGAGGGTGCACCGCTCGAACCAGGCGCCCAGCGGGTCGCCAGGCTCACCACCAACCCAGCCGACGGCGATGACCACGTCCGCGTCGGCCGGCGGGCGACCGAAGTCGACCATGCTGTTGTGCCCGGAGTACGCCCTGGGGAGGTCACGGGCCGGACCGTAACGCGCCAGTGCACCGGCCTCGCCGTAGTTGGCGGTCAGGACGACCGCCCGTGACCGCTCCTCGGGCGGCAGGCCACGATGGACCCTCGCGACCGAGTCGGCGAACTCCGGCCAACCGATCGTCTCACCGGCGTCGTAGTTGACGTCGACCACGAAACCGGGCAACCGGTCGGCCGGCAGCACCGGCAGCAGCAACACGACGTTGGGCAGCAGGAACGGCACCACGCCCAGCGCGAGCAACCCCCGACGCCACCAGAGCGACCCGCGCGAGGCCCACGCCACGGTGACCAGCGCTCCGGCGGCGGTGAGGACCAGCAACAGCGGCGCGTCGTAGTAACCCTTGCCGCCGGCGATCAGCACGATGCCGACGACGACCACCCAGGCCCACCCCACCGCCCGGTAGGCCCGCCACTCGGGCCGACGGAGCAGCGCGATCAGGCCGGCGATCCAGATCGGTACGGCGTACGGGCTGATGATGACGAACTGGAGGGTGAACGCGTCCCGTCGACCGCTGTAGGAGCTGTCACCGTCGGAGATGGAGGCGGCCACGCCGAGCTGCGGAAAGCCGTTGGCCGCCTGCCAGATCAGGTTCGGCGCGGCCAGCAGCACGGTGATCCCGGCGGCGGCGAGCACCCACCGGTCGCGCAGCAACCGGCGTGGGCCGGCGATGAGCACCCCGGCGACCAGGCCGACGGCCAGCAGCGCGGGCAGCAGCTTGCTGAGCATGCCCACACCGAGCGCCAGCCCGATGCCCAGCGCCCAGCGGCTGTCACCGGTACGCAGCAACCGCACCGCACACCACGCCGCGACCAACCAGACCAGCAGGTCGACGGTGGTGGTGCTGAGCAGGTGACCACTGGCGAGCACGATGCCGGAGAGTGCGGCGAGCACCGCCGCGAAGAGCTGCCCGCCCCGGCCGGCACCCAGCTCCCGGGCGATGGCGGCGACCAGCAGCACCGCGCCGCCGGCCAGCACCGCCGACGGGGTGCGAAGCACCACCAGGTTGCCCGGGGCGATCGTGTCGAGCAGCCGGGCCAGCGCCGGGACCAGCGGGCCCTGATCGACGTAGCCCCAGTCGAGGTGCCGACCGGCGAGCAGGAAGTACAGCTCGTCGCGGTGATAGCCGTAACGGCCCGCGAGCAGCAGGAGCGTCACGGTGGTGGCGGCGGCCACCAGCCAAGGGCCACGGGTACGAACGCCGGGCTCCGGCGGCCGCCCCGACGGCGGCGACTGGGTCGGCCGCTGAGGTCGGTCGATCTCGATCGCGGGCTCGCTCACCCGCTCATGATGACCGGCGGCGTCGCCGCGTGGGTGCCCCAACGGGCGTTCGGCACTGTGCCGAATGCGGGTGGTCGAGGCGGGTGCGAAGATCAGCTTTGTCACTCGGACCGAAAGGACGATATGCGCTATCGCACTCTGGGCAACACCGGCACCGTGGTATCCACCCTGTGTCTGGGCACGATGACCTTCGGCGCGGAGACCGACGAGGCCGGCAGCTTCGCCCAACTGGACCGGTTCGTCGATGCCGGTGGCACCTTCATCGACACCGCTGACGTCTACTCCACCGGCGTCTCGGAGGACATCATCGGGCGCTGGCTGCGCAGCCGACCCGAGCTGCGTGACCGCCTGGTGATCGCCACCAAGGGGCGGTTCCCGATGGGCCCGGGGGCCAACGACGCCGGCCTGTCCCGGGTGCACCTCACCCGCGCCCTGGAGGCCAGCCTGCGCCGCCTCGGCGTCGAGGCCGTCGACCTGTACCAGGCGCACGCCTGGGATCCGCTGACCCCGCTGCCGGAGACGCTGCGGTTCTTCGACGACGCGGTCAGCGCCGGCAAGATCCGCTACGCGGGGGTCAGCAACTTCACCGGCTGGCAGTTGCAGAAGGCAGCCCTGCTCACCCAGCACCTCAACCTCACCCCGATCGTGACCCTGCAACCGCAGTACAACCTGCTGGCTCGGGAGATCGAGTTCGAGTTGGTGCCGGTCTGCGAGAACGAGGGCATCGGCATCCTGCCGTGGTCACCACTGGGCGGCGGTTGGCTGACCGGCAAGTACCAGCGCGACAGCACGCCCACCGGCACGACGCGGCTCGGCGAGAACCCGCAGCGCGGCGTCGAGGCGTACGCGGGTCGCAACGCCGAGGAGCGCACCTGGCGGGTGCTCGACGCGGTCCGCCAGATCGCCGGGGACCGCGACGTGTCCATGTCGGCAGTGTCGCTGGCCTGGCTGGCGGCCCGACCGGCGGTCACCTCGGTGATCCTCGGCGCGCGGACCACCGAGCAGCTCGACGACAACCTGACCGCCGCCGACCTGGTCCTCGACGCCGAGCAGATGCGGCTGCTGGACGAGGCGAGCGCCCCGCTGGTGGGCGACTACCCGTACGGCGCGGCCGGGGTGCGCCAGCGTGCCCGTGACCTGCCGGCCGGATCATGACGTCGTTCCCCGAGCCCACCGACCCGGCCGGCAGCCGCACCGAGGTCTTCCTGCGCTACCTGGACTACTTCCGGGAGTCCACGGTGGCCAAGGTGTCGGCGCTCGCCGAGCCGGAGCTGCGGCGCAGCCGGCTGCCGTCCGGGTGG
The DNA here is from genome assembly GCF_900091575.1 of Micromonospora saelicesensis. Lineage (GTDB taxonomy): Bacteria > Actinomycetota > Actinomycetes > Mycobacteriales > Micromonosporaceae > Micromonospora > Micromonospora saelicesensis. The sequence goes on along the minus strand of NZ_FMCR01000002.1, from coordinate 207,118 downwards.
ACGCCACTGGAGCTGCTCACACACCTGCGCCACGTCGAGCTGCGCTGGATCGAGTGGGGTTTCCAAGGCCGGGACGTCGCCGAGCCGTGGGGCGACCGCCGCGACGACCGCTGGTACGTCGCCCCTGACGAGACCCGCGCGGATCTGGTGGCGGCGCTGCGGGCGCAGGGCGCGCACACCACGGCCGTGGTGACGGCACACGACCTGGCCGAGATCGGCGCGCCGGGCCCGCGGTGGAACGGCGCGGACCCGGCGTCACTGGAGCGGGTGCTGTTCCACCTGGTGCAGGAGTACGCCCGCCACCTGGGCCACCTCGACGTGGTCGCCGAACTCGCGGGCGGCCCGACCGGGAAGTGAGGCCGTCGGCTCGATAATGGGCTGATGCCGCTGCTCATCGCACCAGCCCTGCCCGCCGGAAGCCTCGCCGCCCAGGAGCAACCCCACCTCCCGGTACGCCCCTGGCTGGCCCTGCGGCCGTGGCGCGACGACGACGCCCCGGCCGTCCGGGCCGCCTTCGACTGCCCGCAGATCCAGCGGTGGCACGTCCGGCGCATCGACGGCGACGACGAGGCGCGGTCGTGGACGGCGCAGTGGGCCGGTCGTTGGCGTGACGAGACGGCCGCCAGCTGGGCGATCGTCGACGCCGACGACCGACCGCTGGGTCAGGTGGGCTTGCGGGGCGTGCTGCTGGACGAGGCGTCGGCGCAGGTGTCGTACTGGTTGTTGCCCGTTGCGCGTGGTCGGGGCATCGCCACCGAGGCGCTGGGGGCACTCACCCGGTGGAGTTTCACGCGGGCCGGTCTGCACCGGCTGGCCCTGGAGCACTCGACCGCCAATGCGGCGTCGTGCCGGGTGGCCACGCGGGCCGGTTTTCCGGTGGAGGGCGTGGCCCGGGGGTCGGTTCGCCACGCCGACGGCTGGCACGACATGCACCTGCACGCACGGCTGCGCACCGACCGCCGGACCTGATCACCCGATCTGTTCGGTGGTCGGCGCGGATGGTGTCGGCGTCGCGCCATCCTCGTCGGCGCGTCGCATCGCCCGCGGCAGTCGCAACGCGACGACGCCGGTGGCCACCAGTCCGCCGACCCCCGCGACCATCAGCGTCACCGGGGCGGAGGTGGCGTCCAGCAGGACACCGCCGGCGAGGTAGGACGTCGCGGCGGCGACCCCGATCGCACCGTACAGATTGCCGAAGACCCTGCCCAGCATGCCCGGGGGCACCGTGCGTTGCAGCAGTGTGCTGGAGGCGACGTCCATGGCCGCCAACCCGAACCCACGGACGGCTTGCAGGGCGATCGCGGCGGCGACGGCCCAGGCGAGCCCGGTCAGCAGGTTGCCGACACTGCTGACGGCGAAGCCCGCGATCAGCAGCAGCGGCATCGACGCCCGGGTGCCCCACCTGGACAACATGGCGTAACCGGCCACCAGTCCGACACCGACCGCGCCCAGCAGAAGCCCGACCGCGGATTCGCCGACGTGAAAGGTCTTCTGGGCCAGCAGCACCAGGGCTACGTCGTCGACCCCGTTGAAGGCGACCACCGCAGTGAAGCCAAGGAAGATCACCCGCACCGTCGGAACACTCAACAGATAGGCGATGCCCGCTCTGGCCTGTCGCAGCAGGGACGGCTGGCGCCCGTCGCCGGAAGCTGGCGGAAGTGAGGGGAGCGTCGCGAGCAGCACGGCCGAGACCAGGAACGACACGGCGTCGACGAGCAGCACACCACGCAATCCGACCAGCGGGAACAGGGCTGCGGCGAGCAGGGGGCCGACCGCCTCTGCTGCGTTGGAGCCGAACCCGAGGGTGGAGTTGGCGGTTTCCAGGTCACTGTCACCGACCAGTGCGGGCACCGCCGCCCGAGACGCCGGTTGGAAGAGCTGCGACGCGGTGGCGCGAACCGCGACGAGAGCCAGCAGCATCGGCAGCGAGGGCATTGTCAGCACGATGACCAGCAGGACCACAGCTTGGACGAGTTCGCAGACGACCATCAACCGTCGGAGATTGAGCCGATCAGCGAGGGCTCCGGTGAAGGGACCCAACAGGGATGGAGCGAAATCTCCGACCAGAAGCAGAAGCGCGACCGCCAGTCCCTTCCCCGTCGTCTCGGCGACGTGGAAGATGAGCGCGACGAGGCTGAGCGAATCGCCCGCATACGAGACGAGCCGTGCCGAGAAGAGCGTTCGGAATGGCCTGTTGCGGCGAAGCAGTCGGGTGGGACGCAATGGCGCAGCGTCTGCCGTGGCGGACGCTGCGCCGGACATCTCGAACTTCCCCTGTCGCCGAGGGCTGCGGTGCGGCGTCGTGCTGCCGACACAGAGGACGGGTGACACGGTCCACCGATCAGCCTGTAGGTGAAGGTAGCCATCACAGCGTCGGTGAGCGCGGTATTTACGGTTGTCGGGGAGCTGACTCAGGAAGCGATCGGGACGTCGGTGGTGGTCCCGTTGGCGTCGGTGACCCGTACGTCGGTCGCGGCAGCGGGCAGGAGTGCCGCGTTGCGGCCGGCGTCCTGCCACTGACCGTCTCCGACTCGGCAGCTCAGCGCCGACCTCTCGGCGGCGACGAGAACACCCTGGTCGTCGGGCAGTCGTAGCCGCACCGGTAGGGGTGCCGACCAGTCCGCGGTCGTGCTGGCCACCGCTTCGAACGGAAGATATTTGCGGGCGAGCAGCGCGATGACGCGGGACGGGTCGTCGTCGTACTGGACGGTCCGGGGTGGGTGCCGCAGCTGGTGGGCGGCCGGCGGTCAGTAGGGGCAGCTGCGCCCGTCGCGCACCATCTGCGCGTACTCGGCGCCGGTGATGCGCAGCCGATCGGTCTCGCTGCCGTCCTTGGCCCGACAGCCGTTCAGCGGATTGAGGTAGATCCCGGCGTAGGCCGAGTCGTCAGCGCGCCCGGTCACCTCGAACGGTTTGTCGCCGGGTGCCGAGATCACCATTGTCGTCCGTCGTCCGTCGGCGAGGTAGTCCAGCTCCAGTCGCCATCGGCAGTGCTGCTTCGCGCTGAGCGCTCGTACCTGGATGACGTTCTTCTCACCCTTGGGCAAGGTGATCTTGTGGGTGGAGAAGAACGGGGCACCGGCATCCTCGCCATCCGGGTCGTCGACGAGCATGCGGGGATTCGGTCGATCCACGTGTGTCACGAGGACGATCTTCTTGGAGTCACCCTGGGAATCGTTGTGTTCCCGAGTCCCGGTGAGCGGGGGGCGGCAGGGCTCGACGAGGACGGGCCGCAGGTCGACGGCCTCGCCGGCCTCGTCCCGGGTGCCGACGAGGGTGATCTCCCAGGTGCTCCGTTCGATGTCGACAGCGCCGGCCTCGACGGACGGATCGTCCGGCCGTTTGGCGTCCAGGCGAGCCAGGTCGGCGCCGGCGGGGTAGACGTAGTCGAGCGCACCCTCCTGCGGGTAGGGAACGTGCTTCACGTCCAGGACGACGACAGGCCCCCGGCCGGCCAACTGCTCGGCCAGCTCGTTCGCTGGCTTCCACTGGTTGATCGCGCCGAGAACGACGGCGCCGAGCCAGGTGGCGACCGCGCCGACCACGATCGTCAGCAGCCAGGTGACGGGACGCTTCCACCAGGCGACAGGTGCCGGCACGGGGGACGACACCGGGGCCTTACGGCGACGCGGACGCTTGTTACGTGGACTCATGGACCGGAGTCTCCTGCGTATCGATGGACGTGTCGGTGTCGAGGAGCCGACGGGCCAGCAGCACCGGCAGCGCGACGAGCCAACCCCAGGCCGCGCCGAACCGCAGCGCCGAGGTCAATTGCAGGCCCAGGGACTCCCAGGGCGCGCAGCCGGTAGGGGAGTCCGAGATGGCGCAGCCGACGAGGACATCGGACGTCGCGGTCAGCGCGGACGCCGCGATCGTGGCACCCCAACAGACGACGACGAGCCCGAGGCGGTGACTGGAGTTCGGCAGGCCGGCGAGCAACGCCCAGAGCAGGAGCCACAGCACCACCAGCACGGCGAGGGCGAGCACCGACCTGTGCACCCATACGTCCATCGACAGGGGATTCGGGTCGATCTCGTGGGTCAGTCGATATTCGACGTCGTCGCGTCCACGTGGCGGCGGGGACAGGGCGGGGCGGGACAGGAACACAGTGAGCAGCGCCAGGAAGCCTCTCCCCGAATAGCTGTCCCACACCGCCTGGGTGCCGTTGATCAGCATGAGCACCAGCACCGGAAGGACGCCGGCCAGGGCAAGGTTCGCGCTGCGTCCTCGCACGTCGCCGATGAGAAGAACGCGGGCTGCCGGAGCGCTGTCGTCGGCCGCGTCCCGGGGCTCGTCGTCACCTTCGTCGGTGTCTTTCTTGAGCCGGCCCAGCAGCAATATCGCCAGGCTGGTGCAACCCACCAGGGAAGCGTTCGCGCCCGCCAGCAGGCAGCCGAGAAAGAGGGCGTCGGACGTCCAGCCGGTCAGCGTCAGATGCGCGCTGGCGAGGAGCGTGGAATGGTCCAGTGCCTCGTTGGCGTACCAACCGGCGGGGGCGGTGTGGACGCGGACCACCAGGGTGGCCCACCAGAGCAGGTCCCCGATCGCCGTGGCGGTGAGGGCGGCGGCCGCACCGACCATGGCCGCGATGAACGGGTGCGTCCGCCGGGTGACCAGGCCGCAGGCCAGGTACGTCGACACCCCCACCAGCAGGATCACGACCCAGCGGATCAGCGGCGTCACCGCGTCCATCATGGGAGCGGTGATGGGGTCGAGGGGGGCGAAGAAGACCACCCCCTTCGCGACGAGGGTCCGGAAGTCGACGGCGGTCCGCGTGACGGTGATCGGCCCCGCCATGGAGTTGACCTCGGCGGTGACCCCCAGGTAGATCAGGATGGCGCCCACCGCGGCGAGCACGGCGACGACGATCCTGAATGGTCGGCTCATCCGGGCGGCCTCATCCCGGGGCGGGTCGTCACGCCGTCAGTCTCCCGCATTGCGCTGACTCGTACAGACCCCCAGAGGTGGTTGACGACCGCCTCAGCGGGCCTCCGCCCAGCCGACGAAACGCGGGGTCAGATCGGGCAGCGCGACGTCCGGGTTGAGCTTGGTGAGATCAGTGGTGGCCTCCTCCTGGACCTTCGTCAGGTGGATCAACAAGCCCGGCCGATCCTCGCGGTACTCGCCGAGCAGGCGCAGCTTCGCGGCCGAGCACGGCCACAGGATGCCGCAGACCGGGCAGCGCCACGACGGGCGCAACGGGGAGTGCTTGGGACGCTCGGGCATCAGCCGACCCCCACGGTTGCGCAACGCCGGACCGGTGTGGGTTTGCTGAATTGGACGCTCGTGGCGGTGGCCAACAGGACCACGTCCCCGGCCCTGAGAGCGCCCGGTACCTCGTTCTGCACAGCTTCTCCTTCTCGTCGCAGCACCGTCTACACCGCACTTTGCCGGGGGTTGCTGGACAAACACACAGCGTTAACTAATCTCTTCGGAGCAGCTGATTTGTTCCAGGGGAGGGACGGCATGAATCACGCCTTTGTCGCGGCGGGTCACACCGCCGAGAGCCTCGCAGGTCAGCTCGGTGTGCACCCGAAGACCGTCGCCAGATGGGCAAACCCGGGGCACATTCCCCAGAGCCGACACCGTGCGACAGTGGCCGGGCTGCTGGCAAAGGACGCCGACGCGCTGTGGCCGGACGTGGTCCGTCGCCGTGAGCCGGTGTGGTTCCGGCCGTGGGTCGACCTCGAACGTGAGGCCGTGACGCTGCGATCGTTCGAGCTGACCTGGGTGCCAGGGCTGTTGCAGACCGAGGCGTACGCCCGGGCGACCCTGGCCGGTGGGGTGCTGACACCGGAGGCGGTCGCCGAGTTCGCCGAGGCGCGGATCAACCGGCAGGCGATCCTCGGCCGGGGAGGCGGACCGCTACTGATCGCCGTGCTGGACGAAGGGGTGCTGAGGCGCCGTGTCGGCGACGACCGCGGGCTGATGGCGGTGCAACTCGCGCGCCTGCTCGGGCACGCCGAGGCGGGCACCGTGCAACTCCACATCGTCCCGGCGGACGCGCCCAGCTACCCCGGACTCGACGGACCGTTCACCATCGCCGACATGCCGGACGGGTCACGGATCGCGCACGTCGACAGCGCGGCACGGGCGCAGATCCTCGATCAAACGTCGGATCTTGTTAGCCTGGAACGACGGTGGGAGCGCATTCGCGGCGAGGCCCTGCCCCGAGGGCGCTCGTTGGAACTTCTCAGAGAAGCGGCAGCATCATGGACATGACCGGTGCGCGGTGGCGGAAAAGCACGAGGAGCGGCGGCAACGGTGGCAACTGTGTCGAGGTTGCCGACAACCTTCCGGGCGTGGTCCTGGTCCGTGACACGAAGGACCGCGACGGGGGCACGCTGACGTTCAGCCCACAGTCGTGGCGCGGCTTCGTCGCGATGGCCCGCGACGCCGGCTGACCGACCACATACGACAAAGGCTCCCGGCACTGGCCGGGAGCCTTTGTCGTATGTGGGCCCGGCCGTCGCATCGACGATCGATCTGATCAACGGACGGCAGCGGGGTCGGCCGGTTGCGGTTGCGGGGTCGCCGGCCAGGTGAGTCGGCGTACGCCGGGAACGAGGGCGGTGCCCGCGCAGGAGGCGAGGACCAGCAGGCCCGCGACGGCCAGCGGGACGGGTGCGCCGAACGCGTCGGCGGCCAACGGCGCCAGGGCGTAGCCCAGCGGCATGGCGCCCAGCGAGACCAGCCAGTCGTACGAGGTGACCCGGGCCAGGACCTCCGGCGGGAAATGGTGCTGCACGACGGTCTCCCACACCGGGTTGAGGTAGCCGAGGGCGGTCAGCGCCACCGCGTAGGCGACGATCACCGCGGGGGCGGGCGCGGCGACGGCGAGCAGGAACAGTGGCGCGGCGTAGCAGGCCAGCCCGAGGTTGGCCAGCAGCACCGGCCGGTGCAGCCGGACCCGCCCGGCCAGCAGCGATCCCGTGAGCATCCCGATCGCGCCGGCTTGCAACAGCAGCACCCAGGTCGTCTCGCCCCCCAGGCGGTCGATGGCGACGGCCGGCCCGAGGGTCATCAGCACGGCGGCGGCGCCGTTCCACACGCCGTGCCCGAGCAGGCTGGTCCAGAACCAGTCGCGGGCGCGTACCTCGCCGAAGCCGTGCCGCAGGTCGGCGAGGACGGAACGGCGGGGCACCGGCACGTGGCGGACCCGCACCAGCGCGAGCAGCGCGGCGCTGAGCGCGAACGACGCACCGTCCAGGATGAACGCCCAGCCGGGCCCGGCGGCCCAGATCAGCGCGCCGGCCAGGGCCGGGCCGGCGAGGCGGCTGGTGTTGGCGGTGATGCCCATCAGGGCGTTGGCCTGCTGCCGGTCGGCTGGTTCGACGGTGCCGGCGACCAGCGGGGACGCGGTCGGAATGGCGAACGCCGAGGCGGTGCCGCCGAGCGCGGACGCCACCACCACTGTGGTCAGCGACGGGTCGCCGCCGAGCAGCTCCACGCCGACCGCGAGCTGCGTGGCGCACCGGACCAGGTCGGCCAGGAGGGCGACCCGGCGGGCGTCGAACCGGTCGGCCACCACCCCGCCGAACGGCAACAGGACCAGCCGGGGGACGACCGCCGCGGCGAGGACGACGGCGAGCGCGCCGGTGGAGCCGGTGGCCCGCAGCACGGCCAGCGCCAGCGCGGCGGGCACCACCGCGTCGCCGAGGGCGGAGATGGTGCGTCCCAGGAACAGCAGCCGGAAGGAGTGGTTGCGCAGTGGGTGAGCCATGCCGACAACATACTTCGACATCGAATATTTCGGCAATGAATATTTCGGCGCTGAGGTAAGCTGGCACGGTGACCATCACTCCGGACGCCGTCGACCGGCACATCGAGCGCTGGCTGCCCGTGCTGCCCGACCTCGACGCGGACGTCGAGGGGGTGGTGACCAGGATGATCCGACTGACCCGGCATCTGCGGGCCGTCAAGGAGCGGGTCCTGGTCGACCTCGACCTGCCGGCCCACGAGTACGACACCCTGCACGCCCTCGCCGGTCGCGGTGGCCGGGCCGCGCCCTCGGACCTCGCCGCGGACCTCACGATGGCCCCCGCCTCGATCACCGCGCGGGTGGACGCGCTGCTGCGGCGGGGTTTCGTGCACCGGATTCCGTCGACAGTCGACCGTCGACGCGTCGACGTGGAACTCACCGAGGCGGGTCGGGCCGCGTGGCGCGGGGCGATGGAGGTCCAGGGCGCCGAGGAGCTCCGCCTGCTCGGCGCGCTCACCGCGACCGAGCGGCGACACCTTTCCGACCTGCTGCGCCGGGTGCTGCTCGTCGCCGAACAGCCACAGAACACGCCGCAGACCGACTGAGCGGGGCCGAAAATCGCCTGGCGGCCCGCGTACCGCTGATGCAAGGGTGACCGGCGTGACTGCGCATGTGCTGGCCGGGGCCCTGGCCGACGACGGACGACGACGGATCTTCGCGGCGATCGTGCTGGGTGCGACCAGCGCGACCGAGGTCGCCGAGCGGACCGGCCTGCCGGCGCGGGTCGTGCTCACCGGGGTTCGCCGGCTCACCGACGCGGGCCTCGTCACCGGCGCGGACGGCGCGCTCGCGGCAGACGAGGCGTCGCTGCGGGCCACCGCGCGCGACAGCGGCCCGGCCGACGACGCCGAACCCGGCGTCGACCCGGTGCTGCGGACCTTCCTGCGGGCCGGCGTCCTGGTGAGCCTTCCGGCGCAGCGGGGTCGACGGCGGGTGCTGCTGGCGCACATCGCCGAGCAGTCGTTCGAGCCGGGCACCCGCTATCCGGAGCGGGCCGTCGACGACGCGCTCAAGCCGTGGTGCGCCGCAGGCGGGTCGGATCACGCGACGCTGCGCCGGTATCTGATCGACGAGCAGTTGCTCACCCGCGAGCACGGCATCTACCAGCGGCCCTGAACGTCGGCTGCGCGAACCGTCTGGTCGCGGAGGATCTTGCTAGCCTCGGCGCATGACCTCGTGCACGCCCTCGGACGGCCCGCCGGACCTGTTGTTCCTGCTCTCCTGGGCGAGTCACGCATTGCAGACCGAGCACGCCGCCGGGCTGGCCGAGTTGGGCATCTCGCCGCGGGCGCACTACGTGCTGGCGCAGGCCCACACCGGTAAGCTGACCCAGCGGGAGATCGGCGAGCGGTGCGGCGTGGACAAGACCACGATGGTCGTGACGCTCGACCAGTTGGAGCGGGCCGGGCTGGCCGAGCGCCGTCCGGTGCCGACGGACCGACGGGCCCGGATGGTCGCGGTGACGCCGGCGGGGGAGCAGGTGCTGCGGCAGGCGCAACAGGTGGTCCGGCGCATCCAGGACGACCTGCTGGCAACCCTGCCCGAGCAGGACCGGGAGGCCTTCCTGCGGGCTCTCCTGGCCCTGGTGAGCGGGCCACTGGCCAACACCTCCCCGTACGCGCCGGGGGCCCGCTCCGGCTGTTAGTTCCGAGAAAGATAGTTTCGAACAAGACTATCTGTTACGGTCGTACTCGTTCGTTTCCCCTGAACGAGGAGCCGTCATGAGTGCTGCCGCCGTCACGACCCCCGCCCCCTCACCCCTGCGCCGCCGCGCCCTCGGCATCGCCGCCGCCGTCGTGGCTCCCCTGGCCATCTGGGCGATCGGCGCGCTGGCCGGAGTCGACTACACCGTCGAGAGCCCGGGCCAGCCCGCCACTGTCATCGGGGCCGGCGGGATCGTCATGATCGCCCTTGTCGCCGCCCTGCTCGGCTGGGCGGCGCTGGCGCTGCTGGAGCGGTTCGCCCCCCGGGTCGCCCGACCGGTCTGGATCTCGCTGGCCATCGTCGTGACGGTGCTGTCCTTCGTCCCCGTGCTCAGCGTCGAGGCCACCGGCGGCGCCAAGCTCGCCCTCGGCGCGACGCACGTGGCCGTGGCGGTCGCGTTGATCGCCCTGCTGCCCCGCCCCCGCCGGTAGGCGGCCCGCTGGCATTCCCCCCGCCCACCTCGTGTCGCGCCGACCACGGGGTGGGCGAAACCCTCATGAGTCGATGCGCCGAGGTTGCTAGCATCGACGAGCGCCGCCGTCGTCGTCGCCGCCCACGACCGGCAACTGCTGCAGGACCTGGCCGACTGGCCGCTGCTACGGGTCGGCAAGGCCGTGACAACGGGTACGCGAACCGCGGGGACCGGATAAAACCGTTGACCGGGCAGTGATGATCAACAGGTGACCATTACCGCCCGGCCCACCTGGACGACCAACACCAGCCGGCCCGACCACCCCGACGCGGTGCTGCTGCTGCGCGAGTACATGACCGAGATGGTGGTTCGCTATCACCGTCGCTCGGCACTGCCCGGCGAGGTCGACGCGGCGCTGGCCGAGCTACCCAGCGACGACCTGACCACGCCGAGCGGGCTGCTCCTGCTCGCCCACCACGGCACCGACCTGGCCGGCTGCGCCGGGCTGCGGTGGCAACCCGGCTGGGCCGAGCTGACCCGGGTGTTCATCCGCCCCGAGCACCGCGGCGCCGGTGGGGGCGCCGTGTTGCTGGCCGCCGTCGAGGAGCGGGCGCGCGCGGCCGGGGCGGACCGGATCCGGCTCGATACCCGCCACGACCTGGTCGAGGCCCGCGCCCTGTACGCCCGACACGGCTACGCCGAGATCCCGGCGTACTCGCGGGGCCCCTACGCCGAACACTGGTTTGAAAAGCGGCTGTCCGGAGCAGTTGACGCCGGCGCGCGGACGCGCTAAATAAGAAGAGGAAGTTGAGTCACCCCGGCTCAACTCATCACCTTCGGCCAGGAGAACCGAGGAGGCATGACGATGTTGATGCGTACCGACCCGTTCCGCGAGATCGACCGGCTCGCCGAGCAGTTCTTCGGTACGGCGGCCCGTCCCGCGACGATGCACCTGGACGCCTACCGCGACGGCGACCACTTCTACGCGGCGTTCGACCTGCCCGGCGTCGACCCGGACAGCATCGACTGCACCGTCGAGCGCAATGTGCTCACCGTCCGCGCCGAGCGTCGCCGGCCCACCGGCGACGGCGTCGAACTGGTCGCCGCCGAACGCCCGATGGGCACCTTCACCCGGCGGCTGTTCCTCGGTGACACGCTCGACACCGACAAGCTGGAGGCCGGCTACGAGAACGGGGTGCTGACGCTGCGCATCCCGGTCGCCGAGCGCGCCAAGCCCCGCCGGGTGACCATCCAGGCCAACGGCGGCTCCCGCCGAGAGATCAACGCCTGATCCGACACGGTGACGGGTGGGACCGGCGCGCCTGCACGCCGATCCCACCCGAGGCTGAGAGCCTTTTTCACATGGTGTTCTCCGACGCTCCGGTACTCGCCCGCCCGTCCGCGCCACCAGCGCTGCCGAGCGGGCCGGTCGAGGTCACCGAGGCGTGGCTGCGCAACCGGCGGCTGTCCGAGCACACCCGCGACGCCTACCGACGTGACGTCACCGGCTGGCTCCGCTGGTGCGCCGGTCACGACCTGGACCCGCTGCGGGCCACGTTCCTGCACGTCAACGAGTACGCCCGCGCGCTGGAAAGCAGCGTCGGCGCCCGTAGCGGCCGCACACTGACCCCGGCGACCGTCGCGCGCCGACTCTCGGCGCTGTCCAGTTGGTACGACTTCCTGGTCAAACTGAGCGCTGTGCCGGCCAACCCGGTCTCCGGCGCCGACCGCCCCCGCGTCGACCGGGACCACTCCGCCACCGTCGGGCTCACGCCCGAGGAGGTGGACGCCCTGCTCAGCGCGGCCGACGCGGACACCGGCGCGACCGCCGTACGCAACCGGGCGGCCCTCGCGCTCCTCGCCGACCTGGGTCTGCGGGTCGGGGAGCTGATCTCGCTGGACCTGACCGACCTCGGCACCGAACGCGGCCACCGCAGCGTGCGTTTCATCGGCAAGGGCGGCAAACAACGTCGCCGCGCCCTCACCCCGGGCACCGCGCACGCCCTGGACGCCTACCTGGCCCAGCGGGCCGCCACCACCGGCGTGCCGGTGCCGCAGCTCACCGGCCCGCTGCTGGTCACCGCCAGCGGTGCCCGGCTGGACCGGCACTCGGTGTTCCGGATGGTCCGTCGGCTCGCCCGCGCCGCCGGCATCCCGGCCTGGGCGAAGCTGTCCCCACACTCGCTGCGACACGCCTTCGCCACCACGGCCCGCTCGGAGGGCGTGCCGTTGGAGGACGTGCAGGACGCCATGGGGCACGCCGACCCGCGCACCACCCGCCGCTACGACCGGGACCGGCACAACCTCGACCGCGACCCGGCCTACGCGGTGTGGGCGGCCCGGTCGCGACGTCGCGGTTGAGTGCTGGACGCCCGACGTCGGGTTGTTGTCAGTCGAGCACCGCAGTGGCTTCGACCTCGACGAGGAGATCAGGCTCGCCCAGAGCACTGACCCCCAGCAGCGTGATGGGCTTGACCAGGTCAACTCCCAGCTTCGCACCCGCCCGAGCGACGCCTTCGCCCAACAGGGGCATCTTGTCGGACGACCAGTCGACGACGTAGATGGTCAGTTTCGCCACGTCGCCGAAGGACCCACCGATCTCGGCCAGGGCGGTGCCAATGTTGAGATAGCACTGCTCGACCTGAGCGGCGAGGTCTCCCTCGCCGACTTTGCGCCCTTCGACGTCGCGGGCCACCTGACCGGCGAGGAAGACCAGCCTGGACCCGGTCGCGATCGACAACTGACGGTAGACGTCCGGCTTCGGTAGCCCGTCCGGATTGACGAGGGTGATGGCCACGCTGACTCCTTCTGTCGTCGCGCCGGGCCGTCTCAGTTCTGTGGGCGGGGGCAGATGCAGAACGGCTGCCCGATCGGGTCGAGAAGCACCACCCACCGCTCGCCGCCGGGCTGGAAGGCCGGCTTCGACGCGCCCGCGGCGACGAACTTCTCCTCCGCCGCCGCCAGGTCGTCGACGTAGAGATCGAGGTGGTAGCGCTTGTCGCCGGTCTGGTCCGGCCAGGAGGGCGGTCGGTAGCCCTCGACCAGCCCGAAGCCGATGGAGACGCCACCGGAGCTGATCATCGCGTACTCCGGTTGGCTGTGGGTGACCTCCCAGCCCAGCGCCTCGTGGTAGAACGCGGCGTGGCCGGCGGGATCGGAACTGTCGAGGTTGACCATCGCGAGGTCGGCAGAAGTCGTCACGCCGGCAGTATGCCGCCGGGGCCCGACAACTCCGGCCGCGCGACACTCGCTGCGGCCTGGTGTCGGGCCCCCGCCCTACGGTCGATGGATGAGACATGGTCTGGAGATTTCCTGCGGCGGGGCCTCGGTCGCGGTGTCCGCCCTGGTCGAGCTGGGTGAGCTGGCCGAACGCGCCGACTGGGACGGCGTGTTCCTGGAGGACTATCTGATCCACTATTCCGGCGACGAGCCGTTCACCTACGACCCTTGGCTGGTCCTCGCCGCGATCGCCGGGCGCACCGACCGGGTGCGACTGGGCACCACTGTCACCGCGCTGCCCCGGCGTCGCCCGGCGAAGTTGGCGCGGGAGGTCCTCACCCTCGACCACCTCAGCGCGGGCCGGGCCACCGTGGCGGTCGGTGTCGGCGACCCCGGGGATCGGGGCCTGGCCGCCTTCGGCGAGCAGACCGAGGTGTCCGTGCGGGCCGCGATGCTCGACGAGGGTCTCGACCTGCTGACGGGGCTGCTCAGCGGTGAGCGGGTCAGCCACCAGGGCACCCACTACAGCGCCGACGGGGTGTCGCTGCGGCCTGCGCCGGTGCAGTCGCCGCGGGTGCCGGTCTGGGTCGGCGGGAGCACCCAGGCCGGGGCGGTGCGCCGCCGAGCCGCCCGCGCCGACGGCATCGTGCCGTACAAGCTCACCAACACCGACGGGTGGTCCGACTTCACCCCCGACGAGGTACACGACCTGGCAAACGCCCTGCCAGCGACGCGCGCCGACGGTCAGCCGTTCGACGTGGCGGTCGGCGGCCGGCGGCGCCGTTCCGACGAGCGCACCGAACGGGCCTACCTGGGTGAGCTCGCCGCCGCCGGGGCCACCTGGTGGCTGGAGTTCGTCCCGGCCGGCGATCCGGCGACGATGCGCGCAGCCGTTGCCCGAGGCCCCCTGCGCTGACTCGGGGTCAAGGGCCCTCGATGGGCCAGAACGTCACGCGGGCCGTGCCGTCGCGGCAGATCAACCCCGCGCCGACCCGGCGGCAGTCGGTCACACCCGCCGGGAGCACCGCGGACACCCGATGACCGTCGCGTCCCACCGTCGCGACCAGGGAGCGCCTGCCGTCCGCCGCCATTCCCAGCACCACCAGAGGTTCCGCAGGGACCCGTGGGCCAGCCACCGTTCGCCAGCGCGCCCCGGCCGGCCACGTCCACACCCGCACCCCGCTGCCCGGGTCGATCGCCCAGCGTCCCTGCTCGTCCTGCCCGCAGATCAGACCCTGGCAGGGCCGCAGGATCAGCTCACCCGGCTGAACCGGCACCTGCCAGCGTCGCGCCAGCCCGGGTAGGTCGTAGCCGGTCAGCGCCATCGCGCCGCCGCTCGGGTGGCGCAGCACCAGGTGCGCGCCGACGACCTGGGGATTGTCCGGGCCGTAGTCGGCCGGCGGAAGCTGTCCCCGCCCGCGTTCGGTGCCGTCACGGGCGTCGAGCAGCCGGACCAACCCGTCGTCCTGCACCAGCAGCACCCGCCCGGGCAGGGCCCGCAGCACCGCCGTGGAGGGCAGCGGAACCGACCACCGGGTCGCGCCGGTGGCCGGGTCGACGCCGTGCACAGTGCCCTCGACCCGCCGACCCGGTTCGGAGGCGCTGCGCACCTCGCTCACCGCGACCGCCTCGTTCCCGGCCGCGTACACCCGCTCGGGTCGCCGCCACACCGGCTGGCCGGTACGCAACGACCGCGCGGTGGTGACCCGTGCCCCGAGTGCCTGGTCGCGCTCGACCAGCAGCAACAGATCACCGGCGACCTCGGCGGACCACCCGGCGGCGGGCGGCACGGTGACCCGCCACCGCGGCGGGCCGTCCGGCGCTGCCGAGTCGTAGGCGCTCAGCGTCGGCGGGTTCGGCTCGGGGTCGACGACCAGCAGCAGCGGCCCCGCGCCGAGCACTGTCGCCCGGGCGGGCACCGCCGGCCCGGGCTGAGGCGTCAGGCGCGCGGCCGGGGCGGCACCGCCGAGCAGGACACAGGCCGCCGCCAGCGCCGCCACCCGCCACCGGCGGGACACCTGCGGCGGTGGCCGGCGCTCCTCCACTGGCGCGCCCCGGTCGTCACCCAGCTCGATCAGCACCGACATGGGCGCCCACCCGTCCGCTCGCGCCGGCCGGTCAGCAGAGCAGGTCGAGGTGGTGGTGGGCGTCCTCGGCGATCTCCTCGTGCCGCAGCCAGCGGCGCGCCCACAGTCGGGCGGCCAACTCCGCCTGCTCGTCGCCCCACGCGGCGTGCTCGACGAGCAGCGCGGTGGTCAGCGCGTACGCCAGGCGCAACGCCAGACCGCGTGCGCCCGCGATCACCGCCGACGCACCCGGGTCGGCGGTCACGGCGGTGATGGTCTCCTGCAACTGCGCGGCGGCGGTGGCCAGGGTGTCGGCCAGCACCGGCGACAGCGGCCGGGCCAGGTCGACGGCGGCGGTCAGCCGGCTCAGCAGCGGCGCACCGGCGTCCTCGCGGGTCAACGCGCGCAGCACGTCCAGGGACAGCACATTGGTGGTGCCCTCCCAGATCGGCAGCACCTGGGCGTCGCGCAGCAGCCGGGGCACGCCGGTGTCCTCCACGTAGCCGGCACCGCCGAAGCTCTCCACGTACTCGCTGGCGGAGCTGACGGCGAGCCGGCCGGTGGCCAGCTTCGCCAACGGCGCCACGATGCGCAGCTCGGCAGCGGCCTCCGGGTCGGCGCCGACCTCGACCCGCCCGAGCAGGGCGAAGGCATGCCCGGCGAGAGCGAACGCGCCCGCCGCGTCGACCGCGAGGGTGCCCAGGGTGGCCCGGTGCAGGGGCGAGGACACCAGCGGGCCGCCGGCGACGTGCCGCACCTCGGCGTACGCGCGGGCGTAGGCGAGACCCCGTCGCATCCCGCCGGCCGCCGCCGCGGCGTTGTGCACCCGGGTCACCACGACCAGTGTCATCGCCCGGACCAGACCGGGCACCGCCGGGTCACCCAGCGGGAGGGCGTACGCGTCGTGCAGGCCGATCTCGGCGGTGGGCAGTGCCCGGGTGCCGAGTTTGTCCTTGAGCCGGTGCACGGTGACACCTGGTGCGGGTACGCCCGGCGCCGTGCCGTCGGCCAGCGGTGAGTCGACCGCGTACCGGGGAACGAGGAACGGGGCGAGCACCCGGCTGCCCCGCCCGGCGCCCTCCGGCCGGGCCAGCGCCACCGCCATCGCGGCGTCGGCGGCGGAGCAGAACCACTTTTCCCCGGTCAGCCGCCACGAACCGTCCGCCGCGGGTCGGCCGAGCGTGCTGGAGCGGCCCAGATCGGAGCCGCCCTGCGACTCGGTCATCCACTGCCCGCTGGTGATCGCCGTGGCCGGGTCCGTGGAGATCAGCCGGGGCAGCCACGCGTCGCGGACCGTGGCGTCGACGTCGGGCATGCTGAGCAGCGCCGCCGCCCCGTCGGCCATCGCCACCGGGCAGGAGAACGTCGCCGACTCCGGCCCGTACAGGTGCAGCAGGGCGTGCTGCACGACCCGCGCGGCGGCACCCCAGGTGCCCCGGGCGTCCGGCAGGTAGGGCAGCGCCACCACGGCGTGCCGGGCGGCGGCGGCGCGCTGCGCCTGCCAACCGGCGGAGGTGTCGATGCGGTCGATCCGGGCACCCCAGGGGTCGTAGCGGACCAGCGTCGGCGGGTGCGCCTCCGCGTCGGCGTGCGCCGCGCGCAGCGGCCCGGTGACGTCGGCGGCCAGGTCCGCGAGACGGCCCTTCGCGGCGGCGTGCCCGCCCGGGCCGAGGTGACGCTCCAGCCAGGACCGCAGCAGGCCATCGCCGGCGTACGGGTCGACGGGGGGTGGTACCGGCTGCACGAAGCGGCTCATCGATCGGCTCCTGGCACTGCTCGGGGGTGTGCGCCGACGGTAGACGATGCGAGGCCGCCGCGAACAGGGCACGCCCGCGCATCGGGCGCACCCAGTTTCCGGCTTGTCGCCCGTCGGCGTGACCGTCTTCTCTACGGTCGGTAGTCGTGGGTGCGGGCCAGTCGTGGAGCCGACCGGCCCGGCGTCACCGCCCGATGCGCACCGGGTTGGCGTTCGCCGGGTTCGGTGTGGCGCTGTGCTGCGTGGGGGTGGCCGGGTTGGGTGCCTGGAACCTGCAGACCGTCCGGCAGGCCGCCGGCCCGATCCGGGAGACCGCCGACGGTTTCCTCAGCGAGGTGGCCCTCGGCGACAGCGACCGGGCGTACGAGCGGCTCTGCGAGGACGCGCGCAGCCGGTGGAGCGCGATCGGCTTCACGAGTTGGGTGCGGACACCACCGATGGTCACCGACTACGAGATCACCGACGTGTCGGTCGCCACCCGCAGCGGACGACCGCACGGCACGGTGACAGTGAAGGTGACCCGCGACGGTGGAATCAGCGAAGAACGTCGCCTGCCGGTGGTCCGTGAGGACGGGAACTGGCGGGTGTGCGGTGACCCCTTCTGAGCCCCCGGTCGCCGCCCCGCTACGCCCACAGTTGCTGCGACCACGTGAGGGGGTGCAGCCGACCACCTCGACGGAACTCTTCTTCGACCTGGTCTTCATCTTCACCATCACCCAGTTGTCGCACTACCTGATCGCGCACCTGGACTGGCGGGGCGCCGGGCGTACCGCCCTGTTGCTGGCGCTGGTGTGGTTCGTCTGGGTCTACACCACCTGGGTGACCAACTGGCTGCAACCGGACCAGGGGCCGGTGCGGACGATGCTGATCGGGGTGACGCTGGGCAGCCTGCTGTTGTCGGCGGCGATCCCGGAGGCGTTCGGCTCGACCGGTCTGCTCTTCGCGGTGGTCTACGTGACCGTGCAGGTGGGACGCACCCTGTTCTCGTTGTGGGCGGTACAGGGCAGCCCGTGGCTGGTCGCCGGCTTCCGGCAGTCGCTGCCGTGGATCGCCGGGACGTCGCTGCTCATGCTCCTCGGTGGCCTGGTCGGCGGGGCCGCGCGCGAGGCCGTGTGGGCGGCGGTGATCGTGATCGAGGTGGTCGGCCTCTCGATCGGCTATCCGCTGCCGCGACGGGGACGTAGCCGACCCGAGCGGTGGATGGTGGAGGGCGGGCACCTGGCCGAACGGTGCGCGGCGTTCGTCCTGATCGCGCTGGGGGAGTCGATCCTGGTCACCGGCAGCACCCTCACCTCGCACGTGGACCTGGTGACGTCCGGGGCATTCCTGCTGGCGTTCGGCGGTTCGGTGGCGCTGTGGTGGGTGTACTTCGCCCGCTCGGCCTCGGCCGCCACCGAGGTCATCGCCCAGGCCGGAGAGCGCACCGGCGCACTGAGCCGAGTCGCGTTCAACTACCTGCACCCGGTGATCGTCGCGGGGGTCGTCGTCACGTCGGCGGCCGACGAGCGGTTGCTGCGGGAGCCGGGCGCGCCGGCCACCACTGTCGACGTGCTGCTCACCCTCGGTGGTCCCGCGTTGTTCCTGGCCGGGCACGCCGCCTACAAGGCGCTGCTGTGGCGGACCCTGCCGACCAGCCGGCTCACCGCGGTGGTGGTCCTGCTGGCGCTGATGCCGGTCGGTGTGTGGCTGGAGGTGCCCGTCGCGGTGTGCGCCGTGGTGGCGTTGGCGGTGACGGTCGCCGTGATCCTGACCGACCGGTTCCGGCCATTGGTGGCTGCGCGGTGACCGCCGCGTCACCAGGACACGGTCCGCTTCATCCGCAGTTACTGCGCCCGCGCCGTGGTGTGGAGCGGACGACCGCCACCGAACTGTTCTTCGACCTGGTCTACGTCTTCACGATCATCCAGCTGTCGCACTATTTGGCCGAGAACCTCAGCTGGCGGGGCGTCGGACGGACAGCGGTGCTGCTGAGTCTGATCTGGCTGGTCTGGATCTACACCGTGTGGGCGGGCAACTGGCTGCACCCGGACCGCACACCGGTGCGGGCCACGCTGCTGGTGGTGACGCTGGGCAGCCTGCTGCTCGCCGCGGCGCTGCCCACCGCCTTCGGCGACAACGGTCTGCTCTTCGCCCTGGCGTACGCGGCGGTGCAGGTGGGCCGCACGGCCTTCTCCCTGTGGGCGATTCGGGGCGAGCCCTGGCTCGGCGACAGTTTCCGCCAGTGTTTCGTCTGGATCACCGGCACCGGCGCGCTGGCGGTCGTCGGCGGGCTGGTGGACGCCTCGGCCCGGGAGCTGATCTGGATCGCGGTGATCGTCGTCGACTCGATCGGCCTGGCGACCGGGTTTCCGGTGCCCGGAATGGGACGGAGCAGGCCTGAGCACTGGCGGGTGGAGGGCGGGCATCTGGCCGAACGCTGTCAGGCGTTCATCCTCATCGCGCTGGGGGAGTCGCTCCTGATCACCGGTGGGACGCTGACGCAGCGGTTGGACCGGGTGACCATCGCCGCGTTCCTCCTCGCGTTCGCGAGCTCGGTGGCCCTGTGGTGGGTGTACTTCGACCGGGCGCAGGCCAGCATGGCGGCGCTGGCGGCCGCGGGTGAACGGGCCGGTCGGCTCTCCCGGCTGGTGTTCAACAATCTGCACCCGGTGATGGTGGGCGGCATCGTCGTCGCGGCCGTCGGTGACGAGCGGCTGCTGCACGACCCCGGGGAACCGGTCGGCTGGGCGAGCGCGCTGGTCGTCCTGGGCGGTCCCGCGCTGTTTCTGGCCGGGCACGCCGCGTACGAGATGGCGCTCGGTCAGGCCGGGGTGGTCGCCCGGGTCGCGGCGACGCTGCTGCTGCTCGCGTTGTCCCCGGCGGCGGTGGCGTTGCGGGCGCCGGTCGCGGTGGCCGCCGGGGTGGCACTGTTGATCACGGTCGGGGTGATCGTGGCCGATCGCGTGTCGGCGCGGCGGGCCGCTCAGTCGCGGGGGCCGAGGTCGCCGCTGCGGTAGTGCCGGCGGCAGAGCACCTGGTAACGCACCTCGGCGGTGTCGACGGTGTCGCCGATGACGACCTGTGCGCCCTCACGGACGACCCGCCCGTCGACGACGCGAGCGTTGAGCAGCCCTTCGCGGCCACACCAGCAGAGCACCTCGACCTGGATGCGGGCCACCTCGTCGGCCAGCTCGAACAGACGTTGCGTGGCGGGGAACAGCCGCGACCGGAAGTCGGTGGCCAGGCCGAACGCGAACACGTCGACGTCGTAGCTGTCGACCAGCTCGGCCATCTGCTCGACGTGCTCGACGGTGTAGAAGCATGCCTCGTCGCAGATCAGGTAGTCGACGCGTACCCCGTCGGCCCACCGGCCGCGCACCAGGGCCCGCAGGTCCAGGTCGTCGGTGACCTCGATGGCCTCGTGGGCCAGGCCGATGCGGGTGGTGACCTGTGGTCCCAGCGACCGGTCGATGCGGGTGGTGACCAGCCCGCGCCGGCCCTGCCGGGCGTGGTTGTAGTTCATCTGCAACGCCATCGTGGACTTGCCGCAGTCCATCGGCCCCCAGAAGAACTTCAACGCCGCCGCGTGCACCGGACGCCCGTCGAGCCCGCGCGCGGCCGCGCACCCGGCCGGAGCGTGCGGCTGGCCGGGGAACGGGTGGGCCAGGCAGGTCGGGGCGGCGGCGTCGTCAGTCACGGTCGGGCAGCCTAGCCCATTGACCGGCCTGGATCGGTTGGGCGCGGGACCCGTGCTCAGAGCACTCGGGGTGGGGTGTTGCCCGCGGCCACGATGGCACGGCGGATCGGCACGGCCGCGAGGAGCAGGAACCCGACGATGAAGAAGATCAGCAGTGAGACCAGGCCCACCCGGTAGGAGGAGGTGAGCTGGAACACCAGGCCGAAGGCGAGCGGGCCGAGCCAGCTGGTGCCCTTGTCGCTGATCTCGTAGAAGCCGTAGTACTCGCCCTCCTTGCCGGCCGGGATGAGCTGGCTGAACAGCGACCGGCTCAGCGCCTGGCTGCCACCGAGGACCAGGCCGATGGCCGCGCCGAGGACCATGAACGGCAGCGGCGCCTCGGCGGGCAGCCGGAACGCGGCGATGATCACACCGGTCCAGAGGACCAGGCTGAGCAGCACGGTCTTCCAGGCGCCGATCCGCTTGGCCAGCGCGCCCAGACTCAACGCGCCGCCGAAGGCGAGGAACTGCACCAGCAGGATCGTGATGATCAGGGTGCTCTGCTCCAGGCGCAGCTCTTCGGTGCCGTACTGGCTGGCCAGGGTGATGACGGTCTGGATGCCGTCGTTGTAGACCAGGAACGCCAGCAGGAAGTACAGCGTCAACGGGTACGCCTTGACCTCGCGCATGGTGCGGGCGAGTTGCCGGAACCCGTCGGTGAGCACGTTGCCGCCACTGGCCAGGGCCGCGACGCTGGGGCGCTCACGCAGCCAGCGCAGCGGCACCAGCGTGAACAACGCCCACCACACGCCGGCGGACACGATCGACCAGCGGGCCAGGTCCAGGGTGCGTTGCGGGTTGTCGCCCTCGTCGAGCAGGGTGATCGCGACGAGGTTGAGGGCCAGCAGCAGACCGCCGCCGAGGTAGCCCAGCGCCCAGCCGCGACTGGAGATGCCGTCGCGTTCGTCGGGGCCGCCGAGCTGCGGCAGGAACGAGTTGTAGACCACGATCGCCGCGCCGAAGGAGATGTTGGCGACCAGGAAGAGCGCCCCGCCGAGCAGGTAGCGGTCACCGGTGACGAAGGCCATCGCGATGGTGGCGCCGGCGCCGGTGAACGCGGCGCCGCCGAGCAGCCGCTTCTTGTGTGCCGAGCGGTCGGCGATCGCCCCGATGACCGGCAGCACGAACACGGTGAGGAACACCGACAGCGAGATCAG
Organism: Micromonospora saelicesensis; assembly: GCF_900091575.1. Taxonomy (GTDB): domain Bacteria; phylum Actinomycetota; class Actinomycetes; order Mycobacteriales; family Micromonosporaceae; genus Micromonospora; species Micromonospora saelicesensis. The sequence goes on along the minus strand of NZ_FMCR01000002.1, from coordinate 185,327 downwards.
GTACGGGTAGTAGGACCCGGCGGCGATCTTGATGCCCAGGGGGTAGACGGAGCCGTCGCAGGAGTCCGCGCCGAGTTCGCAGCCGGCCGCCAACTCGGCGACGGTGGTCAGGAACGGGCCGAGGAACACGGTGATCACGGTGGTCTGGAACGCGGAGTTGGCCCAGTCGTAGATGTACCAGCCCCTGCGCTCCCGGCGGGTGCTCGCTGGAGGCGGGGTGTCATCCACCGTGGGGGTCACGGTCTCGGCCATCGGGGGTCCTTCGATGGTCAGGCGGCCCAGTGGCCGCGGCTGCGGTAGACGTCGCGCAGCACGCCGACGTGATCGGTCATGATGCCATCCACGCCACGATCCAGTAAGTCGTGCATCTGGGCTGGTTCGTCGATCGTCCAGACGTGCACCTGCAGGCCGATCCGGTGGCAGTAGTCGAGGAACCGGCGGTCCACCACCGGTACCCGCCCGTAGTGTGGCGGCACCTGCGCGGCGACCACCGACGGCGGCAGCCGCAGTGGCCGCCCGTGCAGGGAGGCCAGCCGCAGCCGGGCGACGCCGCGCATGCCCAGGCTCGTGGCGACCCGGCCCTCGGTGAGCGCCCGCAGCCGGGTCAACCGGGCGTCGCTGAACGAGGCGAGCAGCACCCGGTCGCCGGCGCCGGCCCGGGTCACTGTCGCGACCGTCGGCTCGACGCCGCCGTCGGCCTTCACGTCGATGTTGAAGCGGACCTGCGGCCACGCCCCCAACACCTCGTCGAGCCGGGGTACGACGGCAGCGCCGCCGACGCGTACCGAGGCGAGGTCGGCCCAGCTCATGTCGGCGATGCGTCCCGCCTCACCGGTGACCCGGAGCAGCGTCGGGTCGTGGAAGATCACCGCCACGCCGTCCGCTGTGGCGTGCACGTCGGTCTCCACGTACCGGTAGCCCAGGCCGATGGCCCGGGCGAACGCCTCGGTGGTGTTCTCGTCGCCCTCGGCGGCGCCGCCACGATGGGCGAACGCCAGCGGCGCCGGCGCGTCGAGGTAGCCGAATCGGGTCAACACGCGACGCAGTATGCCCCCGGTTGGTGGCCGGCGGGTGACCGGCCGGCGTCTGTCGCCCGCTCGCGCCGCCGCCCCTGCCGCGCCCCGCCCGGTGATCGACTCGGATTCCTGAAAGTCGGGGTGTCCGGGGCGCGGGAATGCCCCGATTTGCAGGAAACCGAGTCGATCTTCGTGTCTGTCTCAGCTCCAGTTGTCTAGCGCGTTCACCCGGATCGACCTCAGGCCGAGCGGCGATGCGCCCGACTGCTGTCGCTCGGGCGGCCGGGGTCGACGTGGCGGGGCAGGTCCGGCTCGTCGGGGCGCAGCGGAGCGAGGGTGTCGGTGAGCGCGTCGATGATCCGGTCGGTCGCGCGGCGGGCCGCGCCGGGGTGGGCCGCAGCCGTCTCGCCCAGGTCGACGGGGCTGCCGAAGTGCACCCGGATCACCGGTCGACGCCACAGCGAGCGGGCGATGCCACGCAGCATTCCGCGGGGCGCCTGGTAGGGCAGCACCTCGTGCGACCCCCACTGGGCGACCGGGACGACCGGGGCGCCGCAGGCCAGAGCGAGGCGCGCGGCGCCGGTCTTGCCACGTTCGGGCCACAGGCCGGGGTCCAGGCCGATGCGCCCCTCGGGGTAGATGAGGATCACCGAGCCGCGGGCGACGGCCGTGGCGGCGTCGTCGAGGGCCCGGTGCACGGCGCTGGTGCCCCGGTCGACCCGGATGTGCCCTGCGTGGCGCATGGCGGCGCCGAACACCGGGACGCGGAACAGTCCGGCGGTCGCCATGATCCGCGGGGCGACGCCACGGGTCTGGCAGGCGGCGGCCATGACCACCGGGTCGAACGGGCTGATGTGGTTGGCGGCCAGCACCAGCGGGCCGCGACGCAGGTACGCCGGGACGTCGCCGGTGACCTCGAGGCGGGCGAGCAGGCCGACCAGGCCCCGGGCCAGCAGCAGGGCCGCGCGCCAGATCAGCGGCGGCTGCCAGGTGGTGTGTGCGGTGTTCATCAGCGCGCCATCGTCGCACGCGCCAGCGGGGCCGCGAGGGCGGGTCGGGTGATCAGGGTCATTGGTCCCGGTGCGTTCGGGCCCCCCGGCCCTGCCCAATTCTCTACGACGAGCAGTAGTATTTACTACGTCGCGTAGTACGGATGGTTGGGGGTTTTCAGGTGGACGCGTTGGACGTTGCCCGCTGGCAGTTCGGTGTCACCACCGTCTACCACTTTCTCTTCGTACCGCTGACCATCGGCCTCTCCGTGCTGGTGGCCATCCTGCAGACGATGTGGCACCGCACCGGCAACGAGCGCTACCTCAAGCTCACCAAGTTCTACGGCAAGCTGTTCCTGATCAACTTTGCCATGGGCGTGGTCACCGGCATCGTGCAGGAGTTCCAGTTCGGCATGAACTGGAGCGACTACTCCCGCTTCGTCGGCGACGTCTTCGGCGCACCCCTGGCCATCGAGGCGCTCGTCGCGTTCTTCCTCGAATCCACCTTCATCGGCCTGTGGATCTTCGGCTGGGACCGACTGCCCAAGCGGGCGCACCTGGCCAGCATCTGGGCCGCCGCTATCGGCACCAACCTCAGCGCGTACTTCATCCTCGCGGCGAACTCGTTCATGCAGAACCCGGTCGGCTACCGGATCAACGCGGACACCGGTCGCGCCGAGCTGACCGACTTCCCGGCCGTGCTGACCAACAAGGTCGCCCTGATCACCTTCCCGCACACCCTGGCCGGCTCGTTCCTGGTCGCCGGGTCGCTGGTCACCGCCGTGGGCCTGTGGCACGTCATCCGTAACCGCGGCTCCGCCGACACCGGCGCGTACCGCTTCGCCACCAAGTTCGGCTCCTGGGTGGTCCTGGTCGCCTCCGCGGCCGTGCTGTTCACCGGCGACATCCAGGGCAAGATCATGACCGACGTGCAGCCGATGAAGATGGCCGCCGCCGAGGGCCTCTACACCACCGAGAGCCCCGCCTCGTTCTCCGTGCTCACCGTCGGCAGCCTGGACGGCAGCCGCGAGGTGTTCGCCATCAAGATCCCGTACCTGCTGTCGTACCTGGGCACCGGCGACCCGAACGGCACCGTGCACGGCATCAACGACCTACAGGCCCAGTACGCCACCCAGTACGGCGCGGGCAGCTACACCCCGATCATCCCGGTCACCTACTGGAGCTTCCACTTCATGATCGCCTTCGGGATGGCGGCCGGCGCGATCGCCCTGCTGGTGCTCTGGAGCCAGCGCAAGGGCCGCACCCCGAGCAGCAAGTGGCTGCTGCGCGCCGGGCTGGCCATGCCGGTGCTGCCGTTGCTGGCCAACTCCTTCGGCTGGATCTTCACCGAGATGGGTCGGCAGCCGTGGATCGTGTTCGGCGAGATGCTCACCCGCAACGGGGTGTCCCGCAGCGTCTCGCTGGCCGAGGTGCTCACCTCGTTCGCCGCCTTCACGCTGATCTACGCCACCCTCGCCGTGATCGAGGTCAAGCTGCTGCTGCGCTACGCCAAGGCCGGCGTGCCCGACGTCAGCGAAGAGCACCCCATCGACGACACCCCCGACGACGCCGAGCGCCCGCTCGCCTTCGCCTACTGATCCCGGAGCCCATCGTGGAACTGACCACCATCTGGTTTCTCCTCGTCGCCGTGCTGTTCACCGGGTACTTCATCCTGGAGGGCTTCGACTTCGGCGTCGGCATGCTGCTGCCCGTGCTCGGTCGCGACGACCGGGAACGCCGCGTCCTGATCAACACCATCGGCCCGGTCTGGGACGGCAACGAGGTGTGGCTGATCACCGCCGGTGGCGCCATGTTCGCCGCGTTCCCCGAGTGGTACGCCACCCTCTTCTCCGGCTTCTACCTGCCGCTGCTGCTGATCCTGCTGGCCCTGATCGCCCGGGGGGTCGCCTTCGAGTACCGGCACAAGCGCCCCGAGGCGTCCTGGAAGCGTCGGTGGGACGCGGCGATCGTGGTCGGCTCGCTGCTGCCGGCGATCCTGTGGGGCGTCGCCTTCGCCAACATCCTGCGCGGTGTGCCACTGGACGCCGACCACGAGTACGTCGGCGGCCTGCTGAACCTGCTCAACCCGTACGCCCTGCTGGGCGGCGCGACCACCCTCGCGCTGTTCCTCACCCACGGCGCGGTGTTCATCGCCCTGAAGACCACCGGCGACATCCGCGAGCGCGCGGGCGCGCTCGCCGTGCGCCTGGGTGTGGGCGCCGCCGTGCTCGCGGTCGGGTTCCTGACCTGGACGTTGAGCATCCGCTCCAGCGCGGCCGCCGTCGTGCTCGCCGTCGGCGCGGCCCTCGCCCTGCTCGGTGGCCTGGCCGCCGCCCGGGTACGCCGGGAGGGCTGGGCGTTCGCCGGCACCGCCGTGGCGATCGGCCTGGCAGTGGCGACCCTGTTCGCGGCGCTGTTCCCGAACGTGCTGCCCTCCACCCTGGACGCGGCCGGCACGCTGACGGCCACCAACGCCGCCTCCACCCCGTACACCCTGAAGATCATGACCTGGGTGGCGGTGATCTTCACTCCGGTGGTGCTGGCCTACCAGGGGTGGACGTACTGGGTGTTCCGCAAGCGCATCGGTGTAGCCAACATCCCGCAGCACTGACCGGCGTGGCGCGGACTCGGCGTCCCCGCCGCGCCCTCGCCCCGCCACGCCGATCTTGCAGTTTCTGTCGCCGTGATGCGTGGAATGCCCCATATGCTGGGGCAGAAACTGCAAGATCGCGAGACGAGTTGATCATGCGGGCGTAAATCGGCTGTTGGTGTGGAGTCGCCTCGCTACGGTGTGCCGATGCCCGCCACTGTGCACGTACGTGAACTCGACCTCGCCGACCTCGACGCCGCCTGGGAGCTGGGCCGGTTCGCGTTCGGCTCGACCTCGGAGCGTCCGGCGCCGACGACGGTCGCGGTGCCCGGCATGACCCGTTACGGCGCGTTCGACGACAGCGGTCGGCTCGTCGGCAAGGCCGTCGACCTGCACCATGACCAGTGGTGGTCGGGGCGGGCGGTGCCGGCCGCCGACGTGGCCGGGGTGGCGGTCGCCCCCGAGGCCCGGGGCCGGGGCGTGGCCCGTGCCATGCTCACCGGCCTGCTGCGTGGTGCCCGGGAGCGCGGCGCGGCGGTCAGCGCGTTGTACCCGACCGTCGCCGCCCCGTACCGCGCCTGCGGGTGGGAGACCGCTGGTGTGCTGCGCACCGTCGACCTGGCCACCGCCGCGCTGCCCCGCCACCGGCCCGCCGCGCACCTGACGGTGCGGGCCGGCACACCCGCCGACCTGCCCGCCGTCGCCGACCTCTACGAGCGCGTCACCCGGCACCGCAACGGCATGTTGACGCGCCGGGGTGAGCTGTTCGACTTCTTCGCCGCCGACGCGGGCCTGCCCGGCGACGGGCTCACCCTCGTCGAGCACGACGGCGCCCTGGTCGCGTACGCCACCTGGCAGCGGGGCCGTGGCTACGGCGCCGACTCCGTGCTCACCGTCGACGAGGCCCTGGCCACCACCGCCGAGGCGGCCCGGGAGATCGTCGGTGTGCTCGGCAGTTGGGCCAGCGTCGCGCCGACGGTGCGGCTGTGCCCGCTCGACGGCGACGTCGTCAGCACCGTCCTGCCGCTGGAGGCGGCGCGTGACCACGAGCGGGACCTGTGGATGCACCGGCCGGTGGACGTGGCCCGGGCGGTGGCCGCACGCGGATGGCCGGCCCACGCCCGGGGCGTCGTCGACTTCGGCCTCACCGACGCGCTCGCCGACTGGAACACCGGCACGTGGCGGTTGACCGTCGTCGACGGCGCCGCCGAGCTGACCCGGGTCGACGCCGACGCGGACCTGCGGCTGGACGTGCGCGGTTTCGCGCTGCTCTACGCCGGGGCGGCGCACGCCCGCTCGGTCGCGCAGGCTGGCCTGCTGCACCACCGCGCCGGTGTCGACCCGGCAGCCCTGGACCTGTTGAGCGCGGGAGGCCCGGCGCAGTTGCTCGACTACTTCTGACGGCTTCCCGGAGCCGGGTGTTCGGGCCCGGACCTACTCCGGGGATTGCCCGTCGGGGACGATCATGGGTCCGCCTCACCGGTACGGTGTGCCGGTGGAAGTTCTGGCGCGGATCCACTGTGGAGCGACGGTGCAGCGGCTGCTGTGCCACCCCCGCCTTCCATTGGTGGCCGGTTGGGACGCCGACCGTCCGGCGATCAGGATCTGGAAGTACGGGGACGGGCAGCTGCGGGAGTGCGGGGCCGTCGGCGCGGGTTCGGCCGTCTACGGCGACGACATCGGCTATGAGCGGGCCAAGCGGACACCCTCCGCCGCCTGGCATCCGGGCGAGGCGCTGCTGGTGGTGGCGGACGCCGAGAGCGTCGCCCGCTGGACACCGTCGGGCACCTCGCCGATCGACGGTGTTGCGCCGACTGAGTACCAACGCGAGGTGGCGTTCAGTCCGGACGGTCGGACGATCTGGTTGTCGCCCGCCGACGGGGAGGACGGCTGGGAACAGTCGGTCGCGCTCGACCTCGCCTCGGGAACGACCTCCATCGGCCCTGGGTGGGACACCGGGGTGGTGGCGCATCCGGCGGGCGGCCTCGTGTGCACCCTCCAGAGCGACCAAGCTGCCACGCTGGTGCTCTTCTCTGAGGACACCGGGCCGGTGCTGCGGCCGTTGCGCCGTGCGCTGGTCCTGGACTGCGACGGCTACGAGGCTCCGACCTTCAGCTCGGACGGCCGGCACCTCGCGGTACGTGGCAACGCGTACGACAACTCACTGGAGGTGTTCGAGTTCCCCTCGCTACGGCGCGTCCTGGGTATGACGCTGGGGGAGCCGAGTCCGGGGTACCCGTACCCGCCGGAGTGGCTGGACGAGATGGACGCCTGGTCGCGCCACAACGTCGTGTTCGGCCCGTTGCCGGGGGTCCTCTGGATCGGGACACCCGAGGGCGCGGTGGTCGAGCTGGAGATCGACGGGAAGCGGGTGACTGAGCACGAGGTGCTGCCCGGGGCCGCGGTGACGGCGCTGGCGGCCACCGCCGCGGGTGACCTCGTCGTCGCGGGCAACGACGGAATGCTTCTCCTGCTGTCGGTGGGGAGGATCGGCACGGAGGAGGCGCCCAGGGCCGCGGTGACCGAGTTCCTCGCCGCCACCTCCGAGGCGTCGGTTGTCGACATGGACCAGCTCGACCTCACCGACGGGACGCGGACCTGGCAGCCGGGTGACCTGGAAGTGGTCAGCGAGGACTCCGGAGCCGACCCGTCCTGGCTGAGGATCCGGGCCGCCATGAACCGGCTCACCTGAGCCGCTGTCGGGTCAGGCGGCACCCGCCAGTTCGTCGTTCGCCCGCTGGGTGACCAAGGTGAGCACCCGGGCGGCGGCGGCGAGTTCGTCCGCCGGGATGTCCCCGTACAGCCGGGCGGTGATGCCCGCGACGGCATCGGCGACGTGGGCCTGCGTGGCGTGTCCGGTGTCGGTGAGCCGCACGTGCGGTTCGGGCCCGTCGACCTGGGCGATGCCGGCGTCGACGAGCTGGTCGATCACCTCGCGCACGGCCGGTTCGTCGACCTTGAGGGTGCTGGTGATCCGGTGCACGAGCCGGGCCCGCTCGACGGCGCCTGCGGCGAGGACATTGAGCGCGAGCACCTGGCCGAAGTTGAGCCCGAGCGGCACGACGGCCCGTTCGAGCAGGGCCCGGGTGGCGTAGTGGGCCTGGCCGACGACCTGACCGTTGAGGGTGGGGAGCGTGGACATCGGACCTCCTTCGAAACGTTGGCTACGCCAACGTTGGAGTCACCAACGTAACACCTGATCGTGGGTCGCGCCAACGATTACTGATAGGCTGCGCCGCATGGACAACGCGGCCCCGCAGTCACCCGCCGGGCTCAGCACCACCGCGACCTGGCTGCTCAACCAGAGCGCCAGCCACGCCGCCCGCCTGCTCAGCGAGGGCTTCGCCGCGCACGACCTGCGCGGCTACCATTACCGACTGCTCGCCACCCTGGCCGAGGACGGGCCCGCGAGCCAGGCCGACCTCGGCCGGCGCTGCGGCATCGACCGCAGCGACGTGGTGGCCGCCATCAACGACCTGGCCGGCCGAGGGCTCGTGGTGCGTGCCCCCGACCCGGCCGATCGCCGCCGCAACGTCATCAGCGCCACCGACGCCGGCGCCGACGAGGCCCGCCGGATGGGCGCGACCCTCGAGCGCGTCCAAGCCGACCTGCTCGCCCCGCTGTCCGCCACCGAGCGCGAGCAGCTGACGCGACTGCTCACCCGACTGCTGCGCCACCACAGCGGGCACTGACCCGCCTCAGCGGGCCTCGCGCAGCTCCGCCAGCCGGGCCTCGATCTCGGCCAGCTCGGCGCGCAGCTTCTCGGCCTGCTGCTCCGCCTCGGCCCGCTCGGTGCCGAGGATCTGCTCCACCGCCTCCTGCACCCCCGGCACGTCGACCAGGCCCACCATCTTCAACGCCTCCGCCGGCTTCACCACGTACGGCTTCGCGAGGGCCTTGCTGCCCTGCTGCGCGGCGACGGTCCACTCACCGTCGGCGTACGCCAGGGTCACGGTGAGGCCCGCGGGGCCCTTCGGCTTGACGGCCTTGACCGCCCGCCGCGCCGGCGGCTTCTCCGTCTGCTCCACCTTCGGCTCCTCCTGTCGCTGCGCGGGCACCCGCGGCGTGTCCAACACGAACTCCGGCGCGGCCACCGCTGGCGGCTCGGGCTCGGGCTCCGGCTTCGGCTCCACCACCCGACGAGTGACGCCCTTGGGCGCCACGGCCAGGTCGGCGGGGGAGAACGGCAACTCGTCGCGACCGAAGCGCACCACCACGAACTCGTCGGACACCTCGGGGTCGGTCAGCTCGATCACCTGACCGACCTGACCGGCGATCTGCCCCGCCGACGCGGTGAACACCACCCGCGGTTTACGCCCGGCCGCCAACGACTCCCGGATGCTCTGCACCTCGCTAGTGGACAAACCCTGGCCGGCATCCATCACAACCCTCTTCCGTACACCTGTTTGATTGCTGTCTTGATACCAGCCGACTGCGACACCCGCCGCACGGGGCTCACGCCCGCTCAGCCGCCCAGCGCCCGCAGCGCCCGGTCCGCGTGCTCGTTCATGCTGACCTCGCTGTGGATCACCTCGATGACCCGCCGGTCGGTGCCGATCACGAACGTCATGCGCTTCATGCTCAACGGTCCCAACGGCACCCGCCGCTTGACCCCGAACTGCTGCGCCACCGCGCCGTCGGCGTCCGACAGCAGCGGATAGTCGAAGCCGTGCAGCTTCGAGAACTCGGCCTGCTTCGCCACCGGGTCGCGGCTGATGCCCACCCGCGTCGCGCCCAGCGCGGTGAACTCCGCCGCGAGGTCGCGGAAGTGGCAGCTCTCCGCCGTGCACCCCCGGGTCATCGCCGCCGGGTAGAAGAACAGCACCACCGGCCCGGCCGCCAGGAACTCCGACAGCCGCCGTGGCGTGCCCGTCTCATCCGGCAGCTCGAAATCCTGCACCTCGTCGCCGACACCCACACCCGCCACCGCGCACCTCCGTCGTCTGATCGACCGCGCGGTGAGCGTAAGCGATCACTCCCAGATCGCCGCCACCTCGTCGGCCACCACGTCGGCCTGGGCCCGCCCGGCCCGCGCCGCTCCCGCCCGCCGCGCCGGGTCCAGCACGTTGCGGCCGATCGCCGTACGTGCCGCCGCGTCCGGGGTCAGCACCACCACCCGCGACCCGGCCACCCGCAACGCGTCCACCTGCGCCGACAGCCGTGGCATCGGCCCGAACGCCGCCGACGTCGGCGCGAGCACCAGCACCCTGCGAGCGCCCGCCGCCAGGTCCGCGTTCACGCTCGAGCGCATCCCCCCGTCGACGAAACGGCGCGCACCGATCGTCACCGGCGGCCACACCCCGGGCACCGCGCAACTCGCCCCCACCGCGTCCACCAGGGACACCCCACTGTCACTGTCGAACACCACGAACTCACCGGACGACGCGTCCACCGCCGTGATCAGCAGCCGCCGCTGCGGCCACTCCCGGTCCGGCAGACGGGCCTCGATCACCACGCGCCGCGACGCCTCCGACTGGGTACGCGCCGCCACCGCCATCGCCCCGATCCGGGCCCGCGAGCGCACCGCGTCCCGGGTCCGACCACCGGCCCAGATCAGCCGCGCCAGCGTCGCGAAGCCCAACCGTGCCGCCAGCTCACTCGACGGCGGCGCCAACTGCTCGGCGTAGAAACGCTCCACCGGCAACCCGGAGCACACCTGGGCGCCGACCAACGAACCCGCCGACGTGCCCACCACCAGGTCAGCCTCGGTGACCGGCACACCCCGCTCGACCAACCCGGCCAGCAGCCCCAACTCCCAGGCCACCCCGGTCACCCCGCCACCGCCGAGCACCAACGCCCGCTGCATGTGACTCTCCTCTCGACGACCGATCCGCGCCGGTCACGGTAGCGTCGGCACGACCATCGCGCAGCCGTCAGACCCGCCAGGAGGCACCGTGGCACCCGTCACCGTCATCACCGGCGGCGGCCGGGGCATCGGCGCGGCCACCGCCCGTCGGCTCGCCGCCGCCGGTCACCACGTCGCCCTGTGCTACCGCCGCGACGAGGCCGCCGCCACCGCCGTCCTGGCCGACCTGCGGGCCGCCGGCGCGCAGGCCATCGCGGTACGCGCCGACACCACCGACCCCGAGCAGGTGCACGCCCTGTTCGACGCGGCCGCTCAACTCGGCCCGCTCACCGGCCTGGTCAACAACGCCGGCGTCACCAGCCTGATCGGGCCGTTCACCGAACTGCGCGTCGAGGACCTGCGCCGGGTCGTCGACGTCAACCTCGTCGGCTACGTCCTCTGCGCCCAGCAGGCAGCCCGCCGGCTCACCGACGGCGGGGCGATCGTCAACGTCTCGTCGGCGGCCGCGACCCTGGGCAGCCCGGGGGAGTACGTGCACTACGCCGCCGTGAAGGCCGCCACCGACACCCTCACCGTCGGCCTGGCCAAGGAACTCGCCCCGAAGGGCATCCGGGTCAACGCCGTGGCCCCCGGCATCGTGCGCACCGACATCCACGCCGACTCCGGAGTGCCCGACCGCGCCGACTCGGCCGTCGGTCGCATCCCGCTGGGCCGCGCCGGCGAACCCGACGAGATCGCCGCCGCCATCGCCTGGCTGCTCGGCCCGGACGCCTCGTACGCCACCGGGACCGTGCTGCGCGTCTCCGGCGGTCTCTGACCACGCCTTCACCCGGTCGGAGACCGCCGGGCGTTCACGTGGTCGGAGACCGCCGGATCCGGCTCAGTGGGTGAACAGCTTCGCCGCGGTCACGACGGTCTGGGCGACCCCGTAGCCGAGCAGCGCCGCCACCACCAACCAGGAGATCCACAACCGGGCCTGCTGCCCGGGTCGGCTGTCCTCACTCATCGCGTACCACTCCTCTGCGTCGTCGTGTCCTCGTCCACGTCCCGATCCTGATGTGCGTCCTGCTCCGCCGCCGGTTCGTGGTAGCGCTGCGGCACCGGCCGCACCAGAAGGTTCGCCAGGAAGCCCACGGCCAGCACCCCCACCATCGTGAACAGCGCCGGCCGGTACGCCGCGGCGGTCAGCGAGCCCGGCTCGCCCTGCGCGTCGAGGAATCCGTTGACGATCAGCGGACCGGCGATCCCCGCCGCCGACCACGCGGTCAGCAGCCGACCGTGGATCGCGCCGACCTGGAAGGTGCCGAACAGGTCCCGCAGGTACGCCGGCACTGTCGCGAAGCCACCGCCGTAGAACGACAGGATCACGCAGGCCAACAGCACGAACAGGGCCGTCGAGGTCTGCCCGACGAGTGCCAGCAGCGCGTAGAGCACCATGCCGACACCCAGGTACACCAGGTAGATCGGTTTACGGCCGATGACGTCCGAGGTGGACGACCACACGAACCGGCCGGCCATGTTGAACAGCGACAGCAGACCCACGAACCCGCCGGCCGCCGCGACGGTCACCGCCGAGGTGCCGTTGTCCCGGAAGAAGTCCTGGATCATCGGGCTGGCCTGCTCCAGGATGCCGATGCCCGCGGTCACGTTGCAGAACAGCACCACCCACAGCAGCCAGAACGAGCGGGTCTTCACCGCGTTCGCCGCCGACACGTTCGCCGTGGTGACCAGCGGCTTCGCCGCCACGCTCGCCGGGTCGAAGCCGGCCGGCCGCCAGTCCTGCGCCGGCACCCGCACGTTCGCCACCCCGAACATCATGATCACGAAGTAGCCCAGGCCGAGCGTCACGAACAGCCACACCAGGGCACTGCCCGACGCCGTCGACCCCGCGTTGGCCGGGTCGTAACCGGCGTCGTAGAACGACAACAGTTGCCGCGACAGGGGAGAGGCGACCATCGCCCCACCACCGAACCCCATGATCGCCAACCCGGTGGCCAGCCCCGGCCGGTCCGGGAACCACTTGATCAGCGTGGAGACGGGGGAGATGTAACCGATGCCGAGCCCGATGCCGCCGAGCAGCCCGTAGCCCAGATACAGCAGCCACAGCTGCTTGGTGGCGATGCCCAGCGAGCCCACCAGGAAACCCGCCGCCCAGAAACAGGCCGAGACGAACATGGCCTTACGCGGTCCGTTCGCCTCCACCCAGGTCCCGGCGACCGCGGCGGACAACCCCAGCATCACGATCGCGATGCTGAAGATCACCCCGATCGCCGTCTGGCTGGTGTCGAAGTGGGCGATCAGGGAGTTCTTGTAGACGCTCGTCGCGTAGACCTGACCGATGCAGAGGTGGATGGCCAACGCCGCCGGGGGGATGAGCCACCGGCTGTAGCCGGGTGGCGCGACGGTGTGCCGACGATCGAGTGCGGAAAGCATGCGCTGCTTCCTCTCCGATGAGGACGTGAGACGTCCTCCACATGCCCACACCACGCCTCGACGGCAAACCTCGCCAGCGCCGGACGGTCGATGCCGTGAGCTGAGCGGTCAGTCAGCCCTCGGGTTCGAGGACCTACCGGGCGGACGCCCAGCCGGTGAATCGCTCGACCATGTCAGCCGACGCGACGCCGTCGGGCACCTCGGCGTTGAGGTGCGCCACCGCCTCGTCCCGCAGCGTCGCCAGACAGATCAGCAGCGCCGTTCGATCCTCGCGGTACTCGGCCAGGAGGTTCAGCTTCGCCGCCGAACACGGCCAGGCGATGCCGCACGCCTGACACCGCCATGTCGGCCGGGTGGGCAGGTGCGCGAGCCGCTGGCGGGTCACCGACCAACCCAAGCGCTGCTACCAGCGAAGATCAGGACCGTCTAAGGAGAGATAGCGCGGCGAGGCGGTGTCGGTGCTGTCCAGCAGTCGCCCAAGCCGGCTGGCTGCCTCCCAAGGTGCCGTGGCCGCGCCGGCCCCTCCCATTGCCGTGGTGAGGCTGCCCGGGTGGACGGCCCAACACCGGACGCGACCGGCAAGTTCCTGGGCCAGTGCAATGGTCAGCATGTTCTGGGCTGATTTGGAGACGCGGTATGCGTAGCTGGTCCGGCGATCGGCGAAGTCGCCCGCGGCCTGGGCTGTCAGCGAGCCAAGTCGAGACGACACGTTGATGATCAGAGGCGTAGGTGCGGCCAGCAGCATTGGCAGCAGGGCTTGGGCCATGCGTAGCGGACCCACTACGTTGACGTCGACGGCGTCCAGAATCGTCGTTGGGTCAACGCTGTCCAATGGTCGGGCCGGGGCACCGATGCCAGCGTTGTTGACCAACGCGTGCACCGGCCGGGCGCCGATCGCAGCTAGTAGCCGGTCACTTACTGGTCCCCGGACGTCCTGCATAACCGGTTCGACGCGGTCTCGTCTGATGGCCGCGGCGGCGTTCTCGGTCCGGATACAGGCTACGACGTTCCAGCCTTCATCGGCGAGGTATGCGGTGAGGGCCGCGCCGAGTCCTCGACTAGCGCCAGTGATTACCGCAAGCCGGCCAGAATTCACCGCAGCACCAGCAGATCGAGGACGTCAACGACCGGGCCGGGCTGGCTTCGTGCGGCATGGTTCAAGCGGGCAACGCCCGCCGTGTACGCCTCGTCGCTGATTAGCTGCAACGGAGTATGTGCTTCGCGCCGGAGTCTGGCAGCGGCCTCAGCGACGGAGGGGGCGGTCATCTGCGGGACCGGCTCGCACCCCGCGGTGGTGAAGCCGACGGCGGCAAACGCCGCCTCGACGGCGGGAATGCTCGGGTAGCGGTCGAGTACGGCGACAGCCTCCGGGAACCAGCGGAACAGACTGATCCCCTCATGCCGAGCGGCGAACGCGGACCGGATCAGCACCGGCGCGCCCGGCTTCAACACCCGCCGGATCTCCCGTGCGGCGGCCCCGAGGTCGGGCAGGTGGTGAATCACGGTGGAGAGCCAGACGCCGTCGAGGCTCGCGTCCGCCAGCGGAATGTCGTCGGCGGTGCCGGCCACGACTGGCTGGAACACCGCGCGTTCCCGCATCGCCGGTGAGGGGTCGACAGCGACGACGTCAACGTCGGGCCACCACGCGCGGAACGCCCGCGCCCAGCTGCCGGTGCCGCATCCAAGGTCGAGCAGGCGCATACCCGCACGGGGCTCGAAGTATCGGCCGATCGCCGCGCGCCAGGTGGCCAGGTCGTCGTCGCGCAGATGCCGGGTCGCCTCGAACGCCGTTGCGTCCACGGTGTTGTACGCGATCAGAGCCATGCGCTGACCCAACCCTGCCGACCTCGCCGCGACAAGAGGATGTGCACCTATTCACATGGGCCACTCTCTCCGGTTGATCCGCCTAGGGTCATGTTCATGACCTCGGATGACGCGGCACGGGCCTTCCTGCGAGAGCACGGGGCGGAATCGATCGAGCATCCCGGCGGAACTCTCTACTCCCACCTGTGCCGCGTAGAACAGCGTTTAACGGCGTGTGGTGCCGCCGCGCACGTACGGCTGGCCGGTCTCACCCACGCTGCCTACAGCACCGACGGCTTCGATCTGGCGTTGATCTCCTGGACTGACCGGCAACGGCTCCAGGCCGTGATCGGTCCGGAAGCCGAGGAACTGGTGTATTTGTACGGGGCATGTGACCGCAACCGCACCTGGCCGGACCTGGTCGGCACCTCGGTCGTGCACGACCGCTTCACCGGGCAGGAATGGCTCCTTGGGCCTGACGGCATCGGGCCGTTCGTGGATCTAAGCATCGTGAACGAACTCGATGTCATCGAGCAGAATCCGGGACTGCTCGTCAAACACGGCGATTACTTCCGCGACCTCTTCGCTCGGTGGGCGTCCGCGACGTCGCCCGAGGTGGCCGCCGAGGTCCGGCTCCTGATCGGTTCGCGTTAGTAACCGCGAAGAGCGCGTGGACCGGCCGGGCCCCGCTCTTGCGCTACGGCGTGGTCGGGGTGCTGATCGGCTTTGAACACAGCACGTCTGGAAGCGGCAGGTATCCCAGCGTCTGCCAGAACTGCAGTGCGTCCACGTTGTCCGGCATGACCAGCAGGTTCGCCCTCGGGCAACCCAGGGCAGCGAAACGGTTCTCCAGCTCGCCGATCAGGCGGCGGGCGATGCCCCGCCGGCGATGTGCCGGATCGACCGCCAACCGCAGGATCCATCCTCGCCGGCCGTCGAAGGTGCCAAGTACCACTCCCGCCACGATATCGTCGTGCTCGGCCAGCAGAAACAGGTGCGGATCGCGCACCAGCTTGGCCGCCAGCTCCGCGCGAGGCAGAACATCGCGGCCCGCCGACTTCCACACCTTGGTGACGTCGGCGTAATCCGGCCAAGCGAACTGTCGTATGTGAATCACAGCGTTCATCCTTGCCATAATCGGCGAGAAAGCGGTGGGTCAGTGACATGGCTCGCATCGCTTACGCCAGTGACGACACAACATAGATCAACTGCTTGGCGATTCTTGGTCTGAAAACTACGGGCGGCGCCGTGAGCAGCGCCGCTACCGCAGGTCCGGGGTGTGCCAGCCGCCGGCCAACGCGTCGGCGTCCACCGGACCCCAACTGCCCTTCTCGTACGACTGCACCGCCGCCGGCAGATCCAGGATCGGCTCGACGATGCGCCACTCCTGCTCGATCGTCTCGGCACGCGCGAAGCGCAGGTGCTGCCCGTCCATCGCATCGTCGAGCAGCCGCTCGTACGCCTCCTGCCGGCGACCGAAAGCCGCGCCGAAGTCGACGGACAGATCCACCGGACGGCTCGCCACCTCAGCACCCGGGCTCTTCGCCTGGATCGACATCGTGATGCCGTCACCGCGCCCGAGGCGGAAACGCAGCAGGTTCGCGGCCCTCGCCGTACCCCGCTCGGCGGGGATCAGCGAGCGCTGCGGCTGCTTGAACTCGACCACGACCTCCGTCGCCGTCCCCGGCAGGGACTTACCGGTGCGCAGGTAGAACGGCACGCCCGCCCAACGCGGGGAGTCGACGGTCAACCGGGTCGCCACGAACGTCTCCGTGTTCGAAGCCGCCGCCACGCCGGGCTCGTCGCGGTAGCCGGCGTACTGCCCCCGGACGGTGGACTCCGGCGACAGCGGCGCGATCTGCCGCAGCACCGCGGCCTCCGCCTCCCGGAACGCCGCGGTGTCCTCGCTGTCCGGCGCCTCCATCGCGATGAGCGCCACGACCTGCAGGATGTGGTTCTGCAGCACGTCCCGGGTCGCGCCCACGGTGTCGTAGAAGCCAGCCCGGCCCTGGGTACCGAAGCCTTCGGCGAGGGTCACCTGGATGTTGTCGATGTGCTCGTTGTTCCACAGCGGCTCGAACAGCCGGTTGGCGAACCGGAAGGCGTAGAGACCCTCGACGGCTTCCTTGCCGAGGTAGTGGTCGATGCGGAACACCCGCTCCGGCGCGAAGGCCGCGCCCAGGGTGCGATCCAGCTCGCGGGAGGACTCCAGGTCACGCCCGAAGGGCTTCTCCACGATCACGCGACCCCGGTCGGCCAGACCCACGGCCGCCAGGCCCTCGACGACGGAGCCGAACACCGCCGGAGGGATCGCCAGGTAGAAGACCGGCCGCTCGGCGTCGCGCAGCCGCTCAGCCAGCCGCTGGTACGTCGTCGGGTCCGCGTAGTTGCCGGAGATCATCGAAAGGTTGTCCGCCAGCCGATCGAAGGTCTCGTCGTCGATCTCGTCATTGGCCTCGTTGACCGACTTGCGGGCCATGGTGACCAGTTGCTGATCATCCCAGGGGGAGCGGGCCACGCCGATCACCGGAACGTCGAGGCGGTCGCGCCGGGTCAACTCGTACAGCGCCGGAAACAGCTTCTTCGAGACGAGGTCTCCCGTGACGCCGAACAGCACTACCGCGTCTGAGCGCACGTGCATGACACTTCCCATTCGATCATCCGAACCTGATCTTCCGAACGGACAACGGCACGACCCACTCCAGGAATTCCCCAGCGTGCGGCGTACGTGAGGTCGGCGACAACACTGTCTCGACGAGGCCTTATGTTAAGGAAGGTTTACAGTACAGGCGAAACGCCGGTAGCCTGCGAATCTAATCGACGAAGGTCGATCATGATGAGGCCTGGAGGTACCGTGCGTCGCCGACACACCACCACACGGCTGCTGGCCATAGCCGCACTCGCGCTACCAGTCATCCTGCCCGCAACGCCCGCCGCCGCCACGACACCCACCGCACCAGCCCGACACCTCAGCGACGTCATCCCCGCACCGGTCGAGACCCACCCCGACGCGCACAACACATTCCGGATCACCCCCCTGACCGTCATCCGCACCACCCCCGGCTCAGCCGCCGCCTGGCACGTCGGGCACCAACTCGCCACCACACTGCGCCCCGCCACCGGCCACCCCCTGCCGGTCCTGCCCGTACGCTCCACCCCGCTACCCGAGATCGCCCTGCTCATCGGCGGCGCTGACGACCGCATCGGCCAACAGGGCTACCAACTCGACGTCACCCGCCGCGGCGTCACCATCCGCGCCAACACCCCCGCCGGACTGTTCGCCGGCACCCAGACCCTGCGCCAACTGCTCCCCGCCGAGATCGAGGCACCCGAGCGGCAGCGGACCACCTGGACAGTCCCCGGCGGACGAATCATCGACTACCCACGCTTCGCCTACCGGGGCGCGATGCTCGACCTCGCACGCCACTTCCACACCGTCGACGACATCACCGCCTACGTGGACCTGCTCAGCCAGTACAAAATCAACTACCTGCACCTGCACCTGACCGACGACCAGGGCTGGCGCATCCAGATCGACTCCTGGCCCCGCCTCACCACAGTCGGCGGCGGACCCGGCACCGGAGTCGACGGCGTCGGCCCCGGATACCTCACCAAGGCCGACTACAAGGCCGTCGTCGCCTACGCCGCCGCACGACACATCACGATCATTCCCGAGATCGACATGCCAGGGCACACCAACGCCGCCCAGTCGACGTACCCCGAACTCAACTGCGACGGCGTCGCACCGCCCCCGCGCACCGACATCGCGGTCGGCTACAGCTCCCTCTGCATCAACGACGAACTCACCTACCGCTTCGTCGAGGACGTCATCCGCGAACTCGCCGCCATCACCCCCGGACCCTTCCTGCACATCGGCGGCGACGAAGCCCACGCCACCACCGACGAGGACTACCGCACCTTCATGAACCGGGTCCTGCCCCTGGTCGCGAAGTACGGCAAGCGCGCCTCCGGATGGAACGAGATCACCCAGGCCGACCTGCCCACCGACGCCGTCGCCCAGTTCTGGGGCACCGGCACCACCAACGCCAGCCTCGCCGCGGCCGCCGCCCGCGGCAACAAGATCATCATGTCGCCGGCCAACAAGGCCTACCTGGACATGAAGTACGACGCCAACACCCGCCTCGGCCTGCGCTGGGCCGGCCTGATCGAGGTGTCCGACGCCTACGGCTGGGACCCCGCCGCCCGGGTCACCGGCGTCGGCGAGAACGCCATCCTCGGCGTCGAGGCCCCACTGTGGTCCGAGACGCTGCGCACCCTCGACGACATCGAATACATGGCCTTCCCCCGCCTACCCGCGATCGCCGAACTTGGCTGGTCCACCACCGCCAGCCACGACTGGGAATCGTTCCGGACCCGGCTGGGGGAGCAGGCACCCCGCTGGCGACTGCAACAGGTCGACTTCTACCCGTCCCCGCAGGTGCCCTGGATCTGACCCGTACCTCTGGCACCCGCTGTTCGTGGGCACCGGCCGACCCGGCCGGTGCCCACGACCGTCAGCGACCGCAGACGTCGTCCAACGCGTTCAGCGGCGGGTCGAGATCCGGCGCCTCCACCTCGGTGGCCTTCGGGCCGCTCACCGGATGCGACGCCGTACGGACCACCATCGCGGCGGCCCCCACCAGGACTCGCGGTCCGGTGGGACCCGGGCGGACAGAGGCGGTGATGGTCGCCGGCTCACCGAGGACGTCGCCCATGTCAACGGCCAACTCGGTGCAGCCGCTACCCGCCATGCGGGCGGCCAGACAAGCCGTGCTGTTCACATTGGCGACGTCCTCAGGAACCCCAATCGACGGCGCGAACATCCGCGCCACCACACCACCAGAGCGGGTGGGCGCCGAAAAGACGTAGCAGCCCAGCAACCCCAACTGATCACACACGGCGCGCAGGCGGTCCAGATGCGGGCCGAGGGCCACGACGGCACCAGGCGTACGAACCGGCACCAGTATCCGCGCCCGCCCCAACGAGGCCACACACGCCCCGGCAAGCAGATCACCCGCAGCGACACCGAGAGCGTCGACGACGAGGTCAGTCTCGACCGAGGTCGCGTCCCGTACGGCCACCGGACCCGGGTCGAAGGCGGCACGGAGCTGGTCACCGTCGCGGACCGCACGACCAACGAACGTCCGCCCCGACACGCGCAGCCTGAACTCGTGCTCACCACC
This sequence comes from Micromonospora saelicesensis, assembly GCF_900091575.1. Taxonomy (GTDB): domain Bacteria; phylum Actinomycetota; class Actinomycetes; order Mycobacteriales; family Micromonosporaceae; genus Micromonospora; species Micromonospora saelicesensis. The sequence goes on along the minus strand of NZ_FMCR01000002.1, from coordinate 165,507 downwards.
GCGACGACGCCCGGCGAGAAACGCCACCGCCGCCACCGTCCCATGCCCACACGCAGGCAGTTCCCCCTCGGCGGTGAAGAACCGCAGGTCCACAGGCTCGTCGCCCACGACTGGCCCCACGAACACGGCATGCGAGGTGCCCATCCGGACCGGCACCCGGCTGCGCTCGGCGTCGCTCAACACATGACGCGGTGCGGGGGAGAAGTACTCATCGACGACAGACGTTGGACTGCCCCCACGCCCGTCCCGAAGGCACGCGGTGACGATGGTGACGACAACCGAGTCACCGGAAGCAGCCACCGTCGATGTGTCCTCACCGCACCCCACGACTCCGCCACCCCTCAATCAGAGGAACCGTCTCTCACTAGCATCTCCACCATGAACCTGGCAGCCGATCAGTCAGCGGAAACCGGACCACCAGTGGTGTGCCTACCGATGTTCAGCATGACCCGGGCCGCCATGGCCGCCGCCTTCCGACCCGCCTTCGCCAGCGCGGACCTGCGAGAGGTCTACCTGGACCTGCCCGGCCACGGAGACACCCCCGCGAACTGCCCGGCCACGTCCCAGGCCGTACTGGACACCGTCTGCGCATGGATCGACCACCACCTCGACACGCCAGTCCTGCTCGCGGGTGGCTCCTACGGCGCCTACCTGGCCACCGGCATCGCCCGCCAACGACCCGACCTCGTCCGCGGCCTGCTCCTGATCTGTCCCGGCGTCACCATCGCCCGGCACAGTCGGAACCTGCCCGACGAACCACCACTCGAAGCACCCACGGGCTGGCTCGACGCCGCTCCCGCCGCCCTGCACGCACACCTCGACGCCGCCCTGGGCCACCGCACCCCGGCTGTCGTCGCGACGGTGCTCGCGGCACTGAACTCCGGCGGCCCCGGAGACCCGACCTTCCAACAGGAGTTGCAGAACGGTCCCGGCTACGCGCTACCCGACGAGAACGCCGAGGTCGTCTACGACGGCCCGGTCAGCGTGATCACCGGCCGACAGGACCGGATCGTCGGCTACGCCGACCAGTTCCGCGCCATGCGCCACTATCCGCGTGGCACCTACACCATGATCGACGCGGCAGGGCACTACCTGCCGTACGAACAACCCACCCTGCTGCGCGCGCTCACCCAGGACTGGTTGCGCCGTACGCACACCTGACACCCCGAGCTGGGGGAGCGACCTCGCCCGCGGCCACACCGCGCTCGCGCTTGGGGATAAATCAACGCCAGTGAGACACGTCTAAGGTTCCTGCGCTACATCAGACATGCGATCTGCTCCAGCGCAAAGTGAAGTCGAATGCCGTTGTTCCGCTACGCTGACCAGTTGCGTGACATCCCTGCGCCGGCGAAGCGCTCGCCTTTGCCGGTCCGGCAGGGCCTTGGCGCAACAGGGCGCACGTCGTATCGAGCTGACCGGCGGTGGCGGAATGACCGAGCGAGTTAACAAGCTCAGGGCAGAGACCTTCGCAATTCCCGCCGGTGGGGGAAGCAGCTTGAAGTGGCGATCGTTCTTCGTCATGGCATGTGTTGCCACCATCGGGCTGTGGGTGGCATCCAGTGAGTATCTCTCAGTCCTAGGCGGCTGGATCAGGCGGGACAACACAGACGACACCTTCTTGTGGCCCTTTGCCCTTGGTTGGTGGGAGAGGATTGGGAAAGCATTGCAATTCCTGGCCGGGATGACCATCGTTCTCGATCTCATCGACCCGGCCAAGCTCCGCAACGCCGCACTCGGAGCCTTGGACCATCTTCGCTCTCTCCGAGCGGCTCGGGGAGAAAATCAATTCATGGCCCATATTGACGAGGTGCGACGACTGACCTTCTACCGGTTCGTGAGCCGCTATAACGGCACACCGGACGGGTATCTGAGTTATATGGGCTATCATGTTCCTTCGCCCACTTGGGAGGCCGGAGTACCGGAGGCTCCCTTCACTCACGATGACTACTTACTTGCACACGAGCGCTTCGCCGAAGAGCGTCGAGCGCACTGTGGGCACCGCCGCAAACACAGGCAGGCCTGCCGTAAACAGAAAAACTTCCTCTCGACGTTAGTGAACGAACTGATCGACCAGGCACTGTCGCCTGAACAGCGATCTCAGCTCGAGAAGACTGAGCGAATCAACCCACATCAACGGGTGCGCGCCGGGTTCAGCCTATTGGCAACGGTGGCGTTCCTTGCTGCATTCGTTTGGTTCAGCAGCCAGGTTCGTGCTTCCAGTGGAATTTGGTCGGTCGGTTATTTGGCGGGCCTGCTGGCGATGTTTGCCCTGTGGCTGAACGTCACCCTCAACGACGTCATAGCGAGCCGTCTTATGAGAGGGGCAAGAATCTTGGCCAAGTACGGCGTCATCGCGGCGAGTGCCCCACTCTTGGCGGACCTCTTGGACGCCAGCCGGCCTGGCCACCGACTGCGCTGGATAGGATTCGTCTTGTTCGTGACCGGTTTCCACTTCGACTTGCTGGCCACGTGAGACCGCCGACAGATCGGCACTCGGCGACTTCAGGGCGTCCAGGCCAGCTGGGCGAATACAAGAAACTCGGCCGCAGCGTACAGCGCAGCGCGCCCGGCGAGGCCCGTCGGCGCGGCGACGCTCGCGATCAGTGCCGCACGGTTCGACAGCGTGGCGCGGCCAAGGCCCCAGCCGACCGCGCCCGCCATGGCCACCGTCCCTCACGTCAGTAATGCTGGGGAGCAGGGGCGGAGATCCGCGACAACGAATGCGGAGGCGGCACCGCCCAGGCCTTGCCGGGTGGGAGGATCCGAGGTGTGGAGGATCGCGCGACGACCGAGCGGGCCGGCCCGCCGAGCGTCATCTTGTTCGAGGTGGCGACCGCCCGATGGGCTGGCGCGCAAGCTACGCGCCCAGCTACCCGGTGGCTCCGCCCTCGCCGCCCATAATTCCGATGAGGCGGGGTCCACTCGCGACCCGAATCCTGATTCGATAATGCACATTATGTAAAGTAGCGCGTTCCGGGGGTCCCCTTGCCGTGCCACGGGTAACCGCTACTCGCGTGTCAGTCCTGGCGGCAGGGCGTCGTCATCGGGCCCGACACGGCGGGCGTTGACCAGCGGATTACGGTGCAAGGCCCCGACGAGGGCGGCACTGCCGCCGATGTCGGTCCAGGTGTCGTCCCAGAGGGCGGAGACCAGCCAGGAGCGATCCGCGGGAAAGAACAGGTCAGGCAGCGGCCCGTCACCGCGCGAGTGACGGCTCCGCCAGGTCAGCGCCTGCTCGGGCCCAGCTTCGACCAGCACGTAGGACCAGTCTCCGTACAGGGACACCCGTGGAGCACGCGGGAAGACGACGTCGTGGGCGCCGGTAAAGAGATAGCCCAGCCACCACGGCTGGTCCGGGGTGTACGCGGCGAGTTCGTCGACCACGGCGAGCTCGTGGTCGACGAAGCTGACGCCGTCGGGTGGATAGAAAGTGGCGTACGCGTCGAACACTGGCGGAATCGCCGCGGTGATCGAGACTCCCTGTGTGGTGCAGCCGGCGAGCCAGGCGACGTCGTTGGCCGTGCCGATCCGCCACACCCGACCGTCCCTGACGAAGTCCCTGGGGTCCGTCGACACCGACGCGTCACCCGCGTCGCTGCCTCCGGCGACAATGGCTGGTGTCGCCCAGGGAGCCCATCCAGGCCGGTCGGCCGCCTGCCACGCGTGCCCCTCGGGGCAGACCCAACCTACGGGTTCGTCGGGCTCTCGGTACACCGTCGGCCTGCCGGACCGGCCACACTCGGCGCAGGTGGCGGCTGGTGACGTCATACCGGGCACGTTACGTGCTTCTCGATCAGCGCGACTCGTTCCCGCGTACGCCCGGGTGGCACGTCGACCAGCCGGTGCCCGTACGCCTCATGCACCTCCTTCGGTTGCCACCTCCCGGATCACCAGGTGTCCGCGGCGGCTCGGCGCCTCGATCAGTGGTCTTGCCGGCTCCCGCAGCTCCGGTCAGGACCTGGCGCTGCGGTTGCCGGTCACCGCACTCCCCTCTCCCCACGGCTTCCGGGAAACCCGAAAATGCTGCATAATATCCCTTATGCATGACAAACAGGACGAATCGCTCGCGGTGCTGATCGAGGAGTTCCTGACCGCGCGGGCCACCCGTAAGCCCTCCCCGCACACCCTGGCCGCGTACCGCAGGGATCTGCACACGGTGGCCTCCCTGGTGGCGGAGGATGCCACCCCTCCCCTACCCCTGGACGCGCTGTCGATCACCGACCTCTCCCCCCGGGTGATGCGCGCGGCCTTCGCCCGGTTCGCCGCTCCCCGGGCGCCCGCGTCGGTGCATCGGGCCTGGTCCACCTGGAACAACTTCTTCACGTTCCTGGTCGCCGACGGGTTCGTGGCGGGCAACCCGATGCCGGCGGTCGGGCGGCCTCGGGCACTACTCCCCCAGCCGAAGCCGCTGCGCGGCGCGGACACCCCCGAGGTGCTGCTCGCGTCCGCCGCGCGCGACGACGGTCGGCAACGTGACCCGTGGCCGGAGCGCGACGTGGCGGTGTTGGCGGTGGCGCTCTGCGCCGGGCTGCGCCTGTCGGAGCTGCTGGCGTTGCGCGTCGACTCGCTCGGCGGTCGGCCCGGTGAGCGGCGGGTCGAGGTGGCGGGCAAGGGTGGGCGGCCTCGGGTGGTGCCGATCGAGGCGGATCTGGACCGGGTGCTGCGGGACTACCTGGACAGTCGGGTGCGGCGCTTCGGTTCGCGGTCGGTACGCCCCGACTCGCCGTTTCTGGTGGATCGGCGTGGTGAGCCGTTGCGCCGTGGTGGCCTGCAGTATCTCGTCGAGTCGTGTTACCGGCGGGCCGGCATCGGCGACCGGGTGCCGCGTGGTGCGCGACTGCACGCGCTGCGGCACACCTTCGCTACCCGCTTGGCGGAGGACGGTGCGAGCGCGGCGGAGATCATGCGGTTGTTGGGGCACGCGTCGTTGGCGTCGTCGCAGACGTACATCGAGGTGACGGCCGGGCAGCAGCGTGACGCGGTCCGCGCCAACCGGACCAACCGCGCGCTGGCGGGTCTGGTGCCGCCCGGGTGAGCGTGGTCAGTGTGCGCGGTGGCCGGCGCCGTCGGCGGTGACGGGCAGTGGGCCGAGGACGGCGTTGATGATGTGGATGCGGGCGTTGGTGGCCTGGTAGTCGGCGCAGACCGTGTCGGCGCGGTCGCCGAGGCGGGCGGTGGGCCCGGTGCGGGTGACGGTGACGGTGACGCCGTCGAGGGTGGTGGCGGTGCCGGCGGTGGTGAGGTCGGCGATCGGGTGGCTTCCGGTGATGAGGTGGGCCTTCAGCAGGGTGCGGAGCTGGTCGGTGTGGTGCGTCATGAGGTCGTCCCAGTTGTCCTCGGAGAACGTGGCGGCGAAGGCGTCGTCGGAGGGCGCCAGGACGGTGATGCCGTCGCCGGCGGGCAGGTCGGTGAGGACGCCGCTGGTACGCAGGGCCGCTTCGAACGTGGTGAGGGTGGGGATCCAGCGCAGCGCCTGGTCGACGGGTTGCCCGGCGAGGTAGCTCGGGTTGCCGGGGTCGGTGCCGGTGGGCAGGGCGGCGCAGAGTGGCCCGGTGGGCTGGGGGGCGGTGCTCGCGGGCGCGGCGTCCGTGCGGGGGGCTGCGGGGCTGCCGGTGCAGGCGGCCAGCAGCAGGGTCGGCAGGAGCAGGCCGAGCGTCTGTCGGACGCGCCGAGCGCCGTGCGGTCCGCGGAATCGTCGGGGGTGTCGCGGTGGGGTGGCGGGGTGCGACACGGCGGCCTCCACGGGTGCCGGGGTGGGTGGGAGGTGCCGGCGGCGCGGGTGTCGGGCCCGCGCCGCCGGCGTGATGGCTCGCTAGTTGTCGGTCACAGTGCCGCGCACTGGGTGGTGCGGGGGCCGTGGACGGTGTTGGCGATGCCGAGGTTGTGCGGGGTGGGGTTGTTGCCGGTGCAGTTGAGGGGGCCGCGGATGGTGGTGCCGGCCAGTACGGGTGCGTCGGTGCCGGTGGTGTTGCCGGACAGGTCGACGGGGCCGGCGATGGTGGCGTCGATGATGGAGATCGTGTCGGTGGCGGCGATGCGGACCGGGCCGTTGACGGTGCTGTCGGCGAGGAGGATGCCGGCGGCGCCGGTGGCGGTGAGGGGGCCGCTGATGGTCGTTGCCGTCGTGACGAGTGCCGCGCCGGCCCGGACGGTGACCGGGCCGTTGATGGTGGCGTCATCGGCGCAGGTGAAGCCGGTGACGGCCAGGGGTCCGTTGCGGCGGCCGGTGAGGGTGGGATAGACGCGTTCACCGTCGGTCAGCTTCTCCACGCCCTTGCCGTCGAGGAGAAGGGGGATGAGGCCGCGTTCGGGTTGGTTGAGGGGGACGTAGTGGTCGTCGCCGATCGTGATGACCTTCCAGCCGTGGGCGGCGATGCGCTGGGCGACGGTGGTGCCGACGCCGCCGGGTCCGTCGGTGCGGGCGCCGTTGTACTGCGCGTCGGTGAGTTTGTAGGCGCAGGGCGGGTTGTCGAGGATCAGGTCGGCGGGGGGCGCGTCGAGTGGTGGTGGGCTGTCGCCGGGGTGCGGTGCCGGGTGTGCGGGGATGGGGCGGGAGCCGCGGAAGACCAGCCGGCCGGTGTTGGCGGCCTGGGATTCGATGGCCTCGCTGCGGGCCTTCAGGATGTCGGCGCGGTCTGCGCGGTGGTAGTCGAGGAACTGGTGGAACGTCCACAGGGCGGAGTAGGTCTTGCGGCGTCGGTTGTTGGCGGTGTTGCCCTCGTCGGGACGGGTCTGACCGCCGGAGCTGCGCAGTTCCAGCAGGGAGTTGGTGACGTTCTTGAGCCCGAGGGTGTTGCGCAGGATGGTCTCTTCGCTGAGGCCGACGTTGCCGCCGCCTTCGCAGCCGTAGGGGCAGGCCCACCAGCCGGCTTCGGCGCCCTTGGCGTACATGTGGCCTTCGATCATGTCCTGGGACTGGTCGAAGATGGGTTGGGCGACGTTCTGGTGCCGTGGGGGCAGCATCGGCAGGTCGCCGGCACGGGAGTTGCCGAACTCGTGGCCGTCGTAGCCGGCGACGGGTCGGTAGTCGCGGACCATTTTGATGTACGCGGTGGTCTCGGGCTGGCGGATCAGCGAGTAGTCGCGGTTGAGGTCCTGGCCGGTGGAGTTGCCGCGGGTGTTGTTGGCGCGGCCGTCTCCGTTGATGGTGGGGACGATCAGGACGGTGGTGTGGCTGAGCAGGTCGGTGATGCGGGGGTCGGTGCTGAAGGCGAGTTGGCGGGCCATGATGAGGCAGGCTTCGCGGTCGCCGGGTTCGTTGCCGTGCACGTTGCAGTTGATGGCCACGGGTGCGGTGGCGGCGACGGCTTCCGGGGTGGCCGCCGGGGTGGGGTGGCCGATGACCATCATGTTGATGGGTCGGTTCTGCACGGTGCGGCCGAGTTCGACGACGCGTACGCGGTCGCTGAGGGCGTCGATGGCGGCGGTGTAGGCGTACTCGTCGGTGTCGCTGGTGTACTGCGCGGCGTGGGTGGTCTCCCAGCCGGTGCGCAGTTGCTCGCCGGGGGTCGTGGGATTGCCCCAGGGTGCGGTGGTGGTGGCGGTGACCGGGTCCGAGTAGGGCTGTTCGGTGGTGCCGGTGCGGGCGCGTACGCGCCATTGGAAGGTGTCGCCGGGGTTGTAGCCGGCGTCGGCGAAGGTGGGCGCCTGTTGGTTGATCTGGCGGTTGGGTCGCCAGATGCCGACGATGGTGGGTGCGCCGGTGGGGGTGCCGTCGGCGTCGACGGGGGTGCGTTCGATCTGGTAGTCGGTGGCGCCGTCGACGGGTTGCCAGGCGAGGGTGGTGTATCCGTCGGCCTGGTGGGCGGTGAGGGCGGTGACCTGGTCAGGTGGTGCGGCGTTGGCGGGGGCGGGTGCTGCGGTGGTGAGGGTGATGGCGATGAGGGTGGACACGGCGATGAGGGTGGGTCGCTGGCGTCTCATGTGGCCTCCGACGAGTTGATCGTGGCGCGTGTCGACCAGCATGGTTGTCGAAGTCCGTCGATGCAATGATCTTGAGGGAATCTTGCGCCTTGGCGGTCCGCTCCCCCGCCGACCCTTGATCGATTCGGTTTTCAGGGAGGCGCGGTGTCCGGGGCACGGGGATGCCCCTGATGTCAGGAAGCCGGGGGCGGCGGCAGGCCGAACGGTCGGCGCGGTGAGGCGTCGCGGTCAGCGGGCGTGGCGCAGGGCCCAGTCGAGGGCGACGTCGGCGATGCGCTGCCAGCCCTGCTGGGCGGGCAGCAGGTGCGCGTACCCCTCGAAGAGTTCGACCTCGGTGATGGTGTCGCCCTTGTAGTGCGCGGCGTTGGCGCGTTGCACGCTCGGCGGCTGGATGTGGTCTTGCGAGCCGGAGATGAACAGCAGCGGCGCGCGCTGGTCGTTGTGGTAGTTGACGGCGATGTCCTGGGGGCCGGGCAGCAGGTTGGCCAGGACGCTGTCCCAGAGGATGCCGCCGGCGGCGGGGATGGCGTAGCGCTCGTACAGGGCGCGGGCGGTCTGCTCGTCGAAGGTGTTGGTGAACGCGTAGTTCCACTGCTCGAAGGTGAACCCGACGGCCCGGTGCCGGTTGGCGGGGTTGCGCAGCACCGGGAAGGTGGAGCGCAGCTGCGAGAAGGGGATGTTCCGGACGCCTTCGGTGGGTGCCGAGTTGAGCACGACCGCCGAGGCGCCGTAGCCGCGGTCGAGCAGCACCTGGGTGAACGCCCCGCCGGCGGAGTGGCCCATGAGGATGGGTGGCGTGGGCAGCGCGTCGAGCACCGCGGACAGGTGCGCGATGATCTGTGGCGCGGTCAGCGTCTCCAGCGGGCTGGGGTCCGCGTTGATCGCCTCGACCTCGCCTTCCAGCCCGGGGTACGTGGGAGTGAGCACCCGAAAGCCCTTGTCCTGGTAGTGGGTGACCCAGTGTTCCCAGCTGCGGGGGGTGACCCAGAACCCGTGGATGAGGACGATCGTGTCCGGCGTGTCGCTCATGGTCAGCTCCCTGTGATGTCCGGGGGTGGCGATGGCGCGACAGCGTGGTGTCGGCGAGCCCACCCTAGGCATTCGTGAGCCGCGATGCGGCTGGTTGGGCGATGATGCTCAGCCGAGATCGACCAGCAGGGGGCGGTGGTCGGAGATGGTGGACGCCGGCGCGGTGACCGCGCGTACGGGTGGGAGCTGGTCGAGGGCGTGCCGGTCGGCGAGGATGTGGTCGAGTTGGACGCGGGGCTGCCCGGACGGGTAGGTGGGGCGTCGGCCCAGGGGGTGCCAGCCGGAGATGAGCCGGGCCGCGCCGGCGGGCAGGTTGAGGTCGCCGAGCAGGACGCGGGGTCCCGGTAGCGCGCGCAGGGCGCGGACGGTCTGACGTAGTTGGCGGGCGTTCCAGCCGGGCACGAAGGACAGGTGGGTCGCGGCGACGGTGAGGGGGCCGTGCGGGGTGTCCAGGACGGCGGCGAGGATCACGCGGGGTTCGTCGTGCAGCAGGATGAGGCCGCCGCGGGGGCCGGGCACGTAGACCGGTGAGCGCACCGGCGCCGGCTTGAGTCGGGTGACCTGCCAGCTGCGGACGGGGTATCGGCTGATCAGCCCGATGCCGTAGCAGGGTTCGCCGTGGCCGTCGTCGTCGTGGCGCAGTGGGCGGAACTGTTCGCCAGGGGTGCCGACGACGGCGGCGGCGAAGCGGTGGTGGGGTGCGCCGAGGGCGCGGGCGGCGATGGCGGTGAGGTCGAGGTTGCCGCTGCGGCGTTGGTCGCGGTCGACCTCCTGCAGGGCGAGCACGTCGGCGTCGAGGGCGCCGATGGCGGCGGTGAGTCGGTCGGAGTCGACGAGCCCGTCGGTGAGGGACCGTCCGTGCAGCAGGTTGAAGGTGGCCAGGCGCACTCCTGCACCTTACGTGCCCGTGGCATGGTTGCCGGGTGGTGAAGGTCTTGCTGTGTTCGGTGCTGGTGTTCGTGGCGGTCGGCGCGTTGGGGGTGTGGTTGCGGCGTACGCGGGGTCGGTGACCGGGTGAGGCTGGCCACTCGGGTGCCGCTGGGAGCGCGTCGGGTGGGCAGAATTGCCGCCCGTGGACGCCGTGACGCTGAGTACTCTGCTGGCCGCCGCCGCGATGGCCGGGTGGGTCGATGCCGTGGTCGGTGGTGGTGGGTTGCTGCTGCTGCCGGCGTTGTTGGTGGCCGCCCCGGGGTTGCCGGTGGCCACCGCGTTGGGCACGAACAAGTTGGCCGCGATCTTCGGTACGGCCACGGCGGCGGCGACGTACGCCCGCAGGACGAAGGTCGACTGGCGGGTGGCGGGCCCGGCGGCGGGTTTCGCGGTCCTCAGCGCGGGCGTCGGCGCGGCGTTGGCCGGGGCGGTGCCGGCGTCGGCATACCGGCCGGTCGTGCTGGTGGTGCTGGTGTCGGTGGCGGCGTTCGTGCTGCTGCGTCCCCGGATGGGGGTGGTGGCGGTGCCGGCGAAGCGCACCCCGGTGCGGGTGGCGGTGGTGATCGCGGTGGCCGGGGTGGGGATCGCCCTGTACGACGGGTTGATCGGCCCGGGCACCGGCACGTTCCTGGTGTTGGCGTTCACCGCCCTGGTGGGCGCGGACTTCGTGCACGGCTCGGCGATGGCGAAGGTCGTCAACGCCGGGACGAACCTGGGCGCGCTGGTGGTGTTCGGGGTGACCGGGCACGTGTGGTGGCTGCTGGGCGCGGGCATGGCGGTGTGCAACATCGCCGGCGCGGTGCTGGGGGCGCGAATGGCGTTGCGCCGCGGCTCCGGTTTCGTGCGGGTGGTGTTGCTGGTGGTGGTCGTCGCGTTGGTCGCGAAGCTGGGCCACGACCAGTGGGTGAGCTAGCCGCGACGGCTGGGTGAGTCGAAGCGCCCGGCGCGGATCTCGCGCAGGGCCCGGCGGCGGGTGTCGCCGCGCAGGGTGTCGACGTAGAGCTTCCCGCCCAGGTGGTCGGTCTCGTGTTGCAGGGCGCGGGCCAGGAACCCACTGCCGGCGATGGTCAGCGGCTCGCCGTGCTGATCGACGCCGTGCGCGGTGGCGTGCAGGGCCCGCACGGTCGGGAAGTACAGCCCGGGGATGGACAGGCAGCCCTCCTCGTCGTCCTGGAGTTCGTCGGACAACTCCAGGGTGGGGTTGATGAGGTGGCCGCGGTGCCCGTCGGCGTCGTAGACGAACACCTGGGCGCTGACGCCGATCTGCGGTGCGGCGACGCCGGCGCGGCCGGGGGCGCCGAGCAGGGTGTCCATCAGGTCGGTGACGAGGGCCCGCAGCTCGGCGTCGAAGGTGGTGACCGGTTCGCATCCGGTGCGCAGGACAGGGTCGCCGATGATCCGGATGGGCCGCATGGTCATGGGGTTCAGCGTATCGCCGTGCCCTGCTGCGGTCAGCGCCCGGCCAGGGTCGCGCGGATCGGGGTGGTCTTCGCGGCGGCCTCGGCGACCTCGGCGTGCGCGTCGCTGTCCCAGGTGATGCCCCCGCCGGCCCAGGTGTGCAGCCGCTGGCCGTCGGCGGCGGCGGTGCGAATGGTCAGGCCCAGGTCGACGTGACCCGGGGCCACCCAGCCCAGCGCGCCCATGCTGGCGCCCCGCCCGACCGGTTCGAGGACACTGATCTGGGCCAGGGCGGCGAGCTTCGGGGCGCCGGTGACCGAGCCGCCGGGGCAGGTGGCGCGCAGCAGGTCGGCGAGGCCGAGGCCGTCGGCGGCAGCGGCGCGGACCGTCGACTCGGCCTGCCACAGGTCGCACCAGCGGCGCACGGCGAACAACTCGTCGACGGTGACCGTGCCGGTGCGGGCGATACGGGCGAGGTCGTTGCGTTCCAGGTCGACGATCATGATGTGTTCGGCGCGTTCCTTCGCGCTGGCGAGCAGTTCGGCGCGGCCGGTGGCGGTGGCCGGGCGGGTGCCCTTGATCGGACGGGTGATCACCTGCCCGTCGGTGACCTCGACGAGGGTTTCCGGGGAGGCGCAGCCGATGGCCCAGCCGTCGCCGGTGAGGACGCCGCCGTAGCGGGCGCCGGGGAGCGCGCCGAGGCGGCTCAGCGCCGGCAGCGGGTCGCCGGTGTAGGGGGCGGCGGCGTGACCGACGAGGTTGCTCTGGTAGACGTCGCCGCGGCCGATGGCGGCGCGGACCGCGTCGACGGCGGCGGCGTGCTGGCCGGGGGTCCAGCTCTCGACCCACTCGCCGAGCCACCACGGCGGCGGTGGGCCGGGCCGGGTGACCCGGGTGGGGCCGTGCTGGTAGACGACGACGGCGAGGTCGGGCAGAGCCGGCGCGGGCTCGGGCGCCCCGGCGGGGGCCCCGGCCAGCAGCGCCCCGGCGGCGGCGGACAGGTACAGCGCCGCGCCGCAGACCCCGGTGCCGTGCTGGCCGCTGGCGGGCCGGGTCAGGTCGTGCAGGGGCAGGCCGTGCGCGGCGAGGAACTCCTCGGCCAGGGCTGCGGGGTCGCCGCCGTCGCCACGGAACCAGTGCAGGCGGGCACGTTCGGTCAACGCACCCCGGCACGCGGCCGGCGCGGCGGGCACATCGATCGGCGCAGCAGGGCCGCGGTGGGCGGCCGACGCCGCCGCGCCGCTGTCCGCGGCCAAGCCAGCCGGGCCGGTGCCCGCGGCCGAGCCAGCCGGGCCGCTGTCCGCAGCCGGGCCGCTGTCCGCGGCCGAGCCAGCCGGGCCGGTGCCCGCGGCGCACACCTGTGGGAGCGTTTCCACGCCGTACGGTCCAACCTTCCTCATCCGTTCAGTGGATTTCCCGTGCACCAGGCGGGCACCTGCTCGATGCTGGACACTTTCGCTTGGTACTGTGCGTCACTGGTCATGTGAACCATGACACAGTGCCCCCACAGTCCGGAGAACCCGATGTGCCAGCACCAACCGACCTGCCCCTCCGCTGAAGCCACCGACCGGGAAGCCGCGCGGGTCCTCGCCTGCTTCCGTGAGCAGGGCTGGAGCCTGCTCTGCAACGGTGTCATCGTCTTCGAGGACACCGGCGAGCTGCTTCCCGACGGCAGCAGCATCGCACCGCACCGCGGCCCCGCCCGCCACGCTCTCGTGGCCTGACCGACCACTCAGCGTCACCGTTTAGCCGCCGTCGACCCAGGCTAGTCCCCCGGTAAGGGACGTCCCAGCCCAGGTCGCAGCGGCTGCCGGGGCAGGCCGTACCGCCCGCCCCGGCGCGCCGTCGTCAGTCTCGACCGGCTGCGGCGTCGTCAGTCCTCGAACGCCTCCGGCGACGGGCACGAGCAGACCAGGTTCCGGTCGCCGTACGCGCCGTCGATGCGCCGCACCGGCGGCCAGTACTTCCCGGCCCGGTCCACCCCGGCCGGGTACGCGCCCACCGACCGCGGGTACGCGTGTGACCACTCGTCACTGCTGACCATCGCCGCGGTGTGCGGCGCGTTGGCCAGGGGGTTGTCCCCCGCCGGCCACGCCCCGGAACCCACCTGCTCGATCTCCGCGCGGATCGCGATCATCGCGTCGCAGAACCGGTCCAGCTCGGCCAGGTCCTCGCTCTCGGTCGGCTCCACCATCAGCGTCCCCGCCACCGGGAACGACATCGTGGGCGCGTGGAAGCCGTAGTCGATCAGCCGCTTCGCCACGTCGTCGACGCTCACCCCGGTCGCCTTCGTCAACGGCCGCAGGTCGAGGATGCACTCGTGGGCCACCAGGCCCTTGTTGCCGGCGTACAGCACCGGGAAGTGCCCCCGCAGTCGCGCCGCCACGTAGTTCGCCGCGAGCACCGCCACACCGGTGGCCCGGGTCAGGCCCTCGGCGCCCATCATCCGCAGGTACGCCCACGGGATCGGCAGGATCCCCGCCGACCCGTACTTCGCCGCCGAGATCGCCGGCGTGGCGTCCACGTGCGCGCCCAGCGGGTCACCGGGCAGGAACGGCGCCAGGTGCGCGCGGACCGCCACCGGGCCCACCCCGGGGCCACCGCCGCCGTGCGGGATGCAGAACGTCTTGTGCAGGTTCAGGTGCGACACGTCCGCGCCGAACTTGCCGGGCTTGGCGAACCCGACCAGGGCGTTGAGGTTCGCCCCGTCGACGTACACCTGCCCGCCGGCGTCGTGGACCTTCGCGCACAACGACGCGATGCCCGTCTCGTACACACCGTGCGTGGACGGGTACGTCACCATGATCGCGGCGAGCGCGTCCCGGTGCTTGTCGATCTTCGCGTCCAGGTCGACGAGGTCGACGTTGCCGTCGTCGTCGCAGGCCACCACCACGACGCGCATGCCGGCCATCACCGCCGACGCCGCGTTCGTGCCGTGCGCCGACGACGGGATCAGGCACACGTCGCGGTGCGTCTCACCTCGCGACGCGTGGTACGAGCGGATCGCCAGCAACCCGGCCAGCTCACCCTGCGAACCGGCGTTGGGCTGCACGCTCACCGCGTCGTAGCCGGTCACCTCGGCCAGCCACGACTCCAGCTGACCGATCATCTCCCGGTACCCGACGGTCTGCGCGTCCGGCGCGAACGGGTGGATGTTCGCGAACTCCGCCCAGCTGACCGGCTCCATCTCGGTGGTCGCGTTCAGCTTCATCGTGCACGACCCGAGCGGGATCATGCCCCGGTCCAGGGCGTAGTCGAAGTCCGACAGCCGCCGCAGGTAACGCAGCATCGCCGTCTCCGAGTGGTGACTGCGGAACACCGGGTGGGTGAGGAAGTCGCTGCCGCGCGTCAGGTCGACCGGCAAAGCCACGTCCGCGTCGCCGTCGAACGCGGGCACCCCGAACGCCGCCCACACCTGCGCCAGGTGCGCGTCGGTAGTGGTCTCGTCGCAGGACACCCCCACCCGGTCGGCGTCGACCAGCCGCAGGTTGACACCACGGTCCGCGGCGGCGGCCACCACCTCGGCGGCCCGCCCGGGCACGGTCGCGGTGACGGTGTCGAAGAACGCGACGTCCGCGACGTCCACCCCACCGGCGCGCAACCCGGCCGCGAGCCGCGCCGCCATCCGATGGGTACGCGTCGCGATGTCGCGCAGCCCGTCCGGGCCGTGGTAGACGGCGTACATGCCGGCCATCACCGCGAGCAGCACCTGCGCGGTGCAGATGTTGCTGGTCGCCTTCTCCCGCCGGATGTGCTGCTCACGGGTCTGCAACGCCAACCGGTAGGCCGGGTTGCCGTCCGCGTCGCGCGACACCCCGACCAGGCGCCCGGGCAGCATCCGCTCCAGGCCCGAGCGCACCGCCAGGTAACCGGCGTGCGGCCCACCGAAGCCCATCGGTACGCCGAAACGCTGGGTGGTGCCGGCGGCGATGTCCGCGCCGATCTCCCCCGGTGCGCGCAGCAGCGTCAACGCCAGCAGGTCCGCCGCGACGGTCACCAGGGCGCCGACGGAGTGCGCCGCCTCGACCAGGCCCGCGTGGTCGCGCACCGCCCCGGACGCCCCCGGGTACTGCAGGTGCAGGCCGAAGAACTCCGCCGGCAACTCGTCGCGCTGCACGTCGAGGACCCGCACGTCGATGCCGAGCGGCTCGGCCCGGCTGGTGATCACCGCGATGGTCTGCGGCAACGCGTCGGCGTCGACGACGTACACACCGCTCTTGCTCTTGGAGGCCCGCCGCGCCAGGGTCATCGCCTCCGCCGCCGCGGTGCCCTCGTCGAGCATCGAGGCGTTCGCGGTGGCCAACCCGGTCAGGTCGGTGACCATGGTCTGGAAGTTCAGCAGCGCCTCCAGGCGGCCCTGGCTGATCTCCGGCTGGTACGGCGTGTACGCCGTGTACCAGGCCGGGTCCTCCAGCACGTTGCGGCGGATCACCGCCGGGGTGTGCGTGCCGTGGTACCCCAACCCGATCATGGAGACGGCGACGGTGTTACGCGCCGCGAGGGCCCGCAGCTCGGCGATCGTCTCGGCCTCGGTGGCCGGGTCGGGCAGGTCGAGGGTGCCGTGCCAGCGGATCACCTCGGGGATCGCCGCGTCCATCAGCTCGTCGATCGAGTCGTGCCCGACGACCTCCAGCATCCGACGCTCATCGTCGGGGCCGGGACCGATGTGACGGGTGGCGAACTGCTCTACGGTCATAGGGGCACTCCCGGGGCGAGGTCGACGTGTCGGCCTCCCCCTCTGTCGCACCCACAGGGGCACTCCACAGTGCCTGCCCACGAGGTCCTTTTGCCTGAGAGGTTCCGGGGAGGATTTGCCCCTTCGGCGCCGCCCTGCGTGCTGTCGGGCGGTCTCTCCCACGTGGGTGTTACCGGCGTGGTCAACGCTACCAGCGTTGGTGTTTCCGGCGGATGTCCTACCCCCGGGCCGGGTGCCACCCGGGGCCCGGCCCGTCACACCCCCAGCGGTGCCCCGGCGCCGACCCGCGCGGCCAACTGCGGCAGCACCGCGCCCAGCGGCGCGTCGACGCACACGGTGGCGTGGCCGTCACCCCGGGTCGGCCCCTGGTTGACGATCGCGACCGGGATGCCCCGTTTCGCGGCCCGAATCACGAACCGGCGCCCCGACATCACCGTCAACGACGACCCGAGCACCAGCAACGACCGGGCCTGCTCCACGGCCGCGAAACACCGCGCCACCCGCTGCGCCGGCACCGTCTCACCGAAGAACACCACGTCCGGTTTCAGCATCCCGGTGCCGCAGATCCCGCAGTCCACCGGCCGAAACGCCGCCACCTGCTCGTCGGGGAGATCAACATCACCGTCCGGGTTGACCGCGGCGACGCGGGCCACGAACTCCGGGTTGGCCTCGCGCAGCCGCCGGTGCAGCTCCTCCCGGGAGGTCAGGTTGCCGCAGTCCAGGCAGGTCACCTCGTCGAGGCGGCCGTGCAGCTCGATCACCGACGGGCTGCCGGCCGCACCGTGCAGGCCGTCGACGTTCTGGGTGATCACCGTGTCGACCAGCCCGGCGTGTTGCAGCCCGGCCACCGCCCGGTGCCCGGCATTGGGCGCCGCGCCCGCGATCAACCGCCAACCCAGGTGGCTGCGCGCCCAGTAGCGCCGCCGGGCCAGGGGATCGCGGGTGAACGCCTGGAAGGTCATCGGCGTGTGCCGCCGCGCCACCCCGCTGGGCCCCCGGTAGTCCGGAATTCCCGACTCGGTGGACAGGCCGGCACCGCTGAGCACCACCACCCCACCACCGGCCACCAGCGAGGTCAACGCGTCGAAGCTCTCCATCACCTCTCCATGCTGCCTCAACCGGTTCACCAACGCCGAGCCCCGCGCCGGGTGGGCGGCCCCACCCGGCGCGGGTGGCGTCGGCGACGGCTATACCGCGACGACGTCGGCGACGACGCAGGCGATGTTGTCCGGCGCCCCCTCGGCCCGCGCCAGATCGATCAGCGCCCGCACCGTGTCCTCGGGATCGTCCGTCGCGGCCAACGCCGACCCCAGATCGGCCCGGTCGACGACCGCGGACAGCCCGTCGGAGCACAACAGGTACCGGTCACCCGGCAGCGCGGTACGCAGCGCCAGATCCGCCTCGACCTGCCGGCCGCCACCGAGGGCGCGCACCAGCACCGCCCGCTGCGGATGCGTCGCGGCCTGGTCCCGGTCGAGCCGGCCCTGATCAACCTGGGCCTGCACCCAAGTGTGATCCTGCGTGAGCAGCGACAGCTCACCGCCGCGCAGCAGGTAGGCGCGGGTGTCACCGACGTGCACCAGCGCCAGCCGGGAACCACTGAGCAGCAGCGCGGTCAGCGTGGTGACCGGCTGGTCGGTGTCGGTGGCCAACCCGTGCACGGCGCGGTCCGCGTCGCTCACCGCGCCAGCCAGCATCGTCAGCAGGTCGACGGCCGGCACGTCGGTGAACGCCAACGGCTTCAGGGCGTCGACGGCGGCCGCGCTGGCGGCAGCGCCGCCGGGCCCCCGCATGCCGTCGGCCACGGCGAGCAACCGCTCGCTGGCGTACGCGCTGTCCTCGTTGCTGTCGCGCACCAGCCCGGTGTCACAACCGGCGGCGCAGCGGACGGCAACTGTGGGATTCGGGTCGGACATGGTGGTGCCCCCTTCAGACAGGTGGTCCACGAGGAGAGTGGCGAGCCGGGCACGCGCCGCGGTGTCGGCGCTGACCTGCCGCCAGTACGCGGTGACCGCCTCAGCCGCCGCCGCGCGCTCCAGGCCGCACACGACCCGGATCGTCGCCAGCGGCATACCGAGCCGACGCAACTGGGCGACCAGCCGAGCCACCGGCAGCTGAGCCGGGTCGTAGAGCCGGTAACCGGACTCCGGATCGACAGCGGCCGGCACCAGCAGCCCAACCTGGTCGTACAGGCGCAACGCCTTCGGTGTCAGCCTCGCCGCCCGGGCGAACGCCCCGATCGTCATCAGCCCCACGTCGACATCCTCCTCGCGCCGGTCACGGCGACCGGCACCCACCAGGCTCAGGGTTGCCCGAAGGTCAAGGTCAAGCCGGTGACACCGCCTGCACCCCGCGGCGCCGGTAGGTTGGGCTCATGCGCGTCGTCATCGCCGGAGGCCACGGCAAGATCGCCCTACTGTTGCAACGCCACCTCGTCGGGCGCGGCGACACCGCCGTCGGCCTCATCCGCAACCCCGAGCAGACCGCGACGCTGCGCGCCGCCGGCGCCACCCCCGTCGTCTGCGACCTGGAACACACCCCGCTCGAACAGGTGGCCGGGCACCTCGACGGCGCCGACGCGGTGGTCTTCGCCGCGGGCGCCGGCCCCGGCAGCGGCGCCGCCCGCAAGGACACCGTCGACCGGGCCGCCGCCGTGCTGCTCGCCGACGCCGCCACCCGCGCCGGCGTCCACCGCTACCTGCTCGTCTCCTCCATGGGGGTGGACACACCACCCGCCCCCGGCACCGACGACGTGTGGGCGGCGTACCTGCGCGCCAAACGCGCCGCCGAGGACGACCTGCGCGGCCGCGACCTGGCCTGGACGGTGCTGCGACCCGGCCGGCTCACCGACGACCCACCCACCGGGCGGGTCACCCTCACCCCACACGCCGGCCGTGGCGCGATCAGCCGCACCGACGTCGCCCACGTCCTCGCCGCGCTGCTCGACGAACCGGGCACCACCGGCGCGACACTGGAACTCGTCGACGGACCCACCCCGATCGCCGAGGCCGTCCGCGCCGCCGCCAGCTGACCACCCGCCGCACCGACTGTCGCCCTCAGCCGCCCGGGCGGTGCGCGGCGACCAACACCGGCCCCCCGGGGACGGTCGGAAAACGCCGAACGTCACCCAACCCGGCCCCCGCCAGCACCTCCGCCATCCGGTCGGCGTCGAAGGCGTTGCCGCCGTTGCGCACCGCGTTCCACCGGTCGACGGCCGCCCGCAACGGGTCCCCGGCCGGCGGATTGGTGCCGGCCACCAGCCAACCACCGGGTCGCAGCGCCTGCACCAGCCGGGGCAACGCGAGCGTCAACGTCTGCTGAGGAAGAAACGGCGCCGGCACCCAGACCAGGTCGTACCCGCCCGGCTCGGCCACCTCCGCGACGTCCTGAAGGCGCAGCGTGATCCGATCCGCGACATCGCGGGCCTCGGCCAACTCCCCGACCGCGAGGTCCAACGCCCGTTGCAGCACGTCGATACCCACCACCGACACCCGGGGAAACGCGCGGGCCAGGGCGACAGCCAACGCCGCCACACCCGTGCCCACGTCCAGCACCCGGGCGTCCGCCGAGTCCAAACGCTCCGCCAACCCCGGCAACTCGGGCACCACCCGGGTCGCCAACGCCCGGCCGGTCGCCGCCGACGCCCGACCCTGATGCAGCAACACCTCGTCGTCCACCTGCGCCCAGCCGGCCCCACCCCCGCCGGAAGGCTCCTGCGCCGCCGCGGCGACCGCCTGCCGCAGCGAACTCAACCGCGCCTGCACCGCGCTGCGCCCGGTCGGCCCGTCGGCGGGCACCAGCGACGGGTGCGCGACCGGTTTCCCACCCTCCCAGGACAGCAGACCGGCGGCCTGCAGCACCGCGCTGCGGTGCGGCGACGCCGCGAGGACCTCGGCGAGCGGAGCCGACAGGGCGTCACTCATGGTGCCGACCGCGGCGGCCAGCGCCCACGCCGACGCCTCCAACGCGGCCAGCGGGTCCGCTGACCTGCCGGGTGGGGACGGTGATACCGACACGACGGCGCCTCTCCCAGGGGCGGGCCACCGGTCAGCCCCGCCTGGCCCCTCCGACTATGCCACCGCCGCCAGCGCGCCGGGTGGGGTCCACGTCAGCGCACCGTTACCGGCGAGTGCTCAGAAGTGAGCGCTGTGCGGTAGTCCCGCCTTGCGGTGGGACGGTCCCGGCGTGACCCGCTCGCGCGGTGCCGGGTAGACGCTTCACAGCCACCTGCCCGCGGCTGCGGGTCTTCTGGTCGGCTCCACGTCCGTTTAGCGACTCCCGGCCACTCCGGTCGTCGGTTACCTCACGCGCGAGGGCGGCGAGGTTGAGTGCGGCGTTGAGGTCCCGGTCGAGACTCAACCCGCAGGCGGTGCAGATGTAGGTCCGCTCGGCCAGGGTCAGCTTGGTTTTCACCGCGCCGCAGCCGGAGCAGGTCTTGCTCGACGGATACCACCGGCCGGCGGTGACCAGCCGCCCACCGTTCCACTCGCTCTTGTAGGTCAGTTGACGCCGGACCTCCGCGAAGCTTGCGTCCGCGACGTGCCGGGCCAGCCGGCGGTTACGCAACATGCCCGCGACGTTCAGGTCCTCGACCACGACAGTGCCGTGCTCGCGGGTCAGCCGGGTGGTGAACTGGTGTAAACCGTCGCGGCGTAGCCCGACGACGCGCGCGTGCGCCCGCGAAAGCTCTTGCTGCGCCCGGGCCCAGCGGTTCGACCCGACCCGACGCACCCGACGGTCAGGAGTGACGCATCGGCTCACCGCCCGGGCCAGACGGCGCATCCGGCGCGCGGCCACCACGAGGTGCCGCGGGTTGGCCATCCGTTCGCCAGTCGACAGCACCGCGAGGTGCTTCTTACCAAGGTCCACCCCCACCATCGAGCCAGGCCGGGCTGGTGCACGCACGGCGCGCTCGACCTCGCAGGTGAACGACACGAACCAGCGGCCGCCCTCGCGCCGCACCGTCGCGGACATGATCCGCGCGGTGCCCGCCTCCAACCGCCGAGCCAGCTTGCGCGCCGACTCATGCAGCCGCAGCGCGCCCAGCCGGGGTAGCACCACATGCCGGCGGTCGGCCTCGATCCGCATCACGCCGGTGGTGAACCGCACCGTCGGGGTGCTGCGCCGCCGGGACTTGAAGCGGGGAAACCCAACCGCGCGACCCTTACGAGCACCTTTGCGCGAGTCAGACCAGTTCTTCAGCGCCCTCGCGAGGGCGTCGAGACCGCTGTTGAACGCCTCCTTCGAGCACTCCGCCCACCACGGTGCGACCTCATCCTTGGCGGCGTTCCACGCCTTACGCAGTGACGGCAGCGACCACGAAATCGGCGGGCTCAGCAGCCCGTCTGGCACGCCGTAAGTGCGTTCGGCAGCGCGCTGGCTCATGACTGCCTTCACGCGAGCCAGGGCCCAGTTGTGCGCGACCCGAGCCGCTCCAGCGTGGGCGAGGACCGCCCGCTCCTGGCGCGGTGACAGGTCCAACGCGAACCGGTACGCCTGCAACGTCTTCACGACGGTCCCTCTGTAGCCGCTTCGACCGCGCGCTGAGCTCGGTTCGCCGCGGCACGGCGACCGTATAGGCGTGCGCACAGCGAGGTGAGGACCTCGGTCATGTCCCGGACGAGGTCGTCATCCACCTCAGCGGGGTCCACCACCAGTAGGCGGCGGCGTGTGCGCTCAGCGCGGCCTCGACGTATTCGGCGCCGAAGCGGGCGAACCGGTAGCGGTGCTCGACGACAATGGTCGTCACAGCAGGATCACGCAGTAGGGCGAGGAACTTCTCGCGATGCCCGTTGAGGGCGGAGCCAACCTCGGTGACGACACTATCGACAGCCAACCTCTGCCCAGTGGCCCACACGGTCACCCGGGCGACCTGCCGGTCGAGGTCCGTCTTCTGGTCTGCTGACGACACCCGCGCGTACACCACGACCCGACCAACCTCAGCCAGCGTGCCCGTCCCCGGCTCGCCGACCATGATGAGCCGGCCGAGCCGATACGTCGGAACGGGCAGCGCCCCGGCCTCGTAACGCCGCCGAGCGGTCGCGTACGAGACGCCGGTGGCCGCCGCCCACTCCTTCAAGTTCACGCCCGCACCAAGCACTCTAATGAGCACTCCCGCCCACCACAACGAGACCTGCTAGCAGCCCCACCCCGGCGACCACTCAGCGCTGCTGGTGTCGCGGCAACGCCGACTGGCCCACCACGCCACCCACGAACGGCGCCCCCGGCGTCTCCGCCGCGATCCGATCCATCGTGCGCGCCAACTGCTCACTGCCGTCGTCGAGATGCCGCGCCGCCGCCTGCATGTGCGACACCATCATCTCGCCGAAGATCCGCAACGCCTCCCGGGTCGCCACCGTGTCGTCGAAGCTCGGCCCCGCCGCGCTGCGGTACTCCGCCACCGCCCGCTCCGCCTCCTGCTTCGCCTCGGCCTCCGCTGCGTGCAGGTAACTCTCGTACTGCACCCGGGCGTACTCGGCGACCCGACGCGCGTAGTCATGCGCCTGCGCGATGATCTGCTCGGCCTCCCGCTGCGCCGCTGACAGCAGATTCACCTCCCGTGCCGCCGGGACCTTCGCCGCCGCCCCCGTACTCGGAATCACCCCGTGCCGGTGCAGCTCCACCCGGTCGGTCAGCCGCTCGTTCTCCGCCCGCAACGTCGCGATCTGCGTCGCCAACAGGTCCAACTCGTCAGCGACCTGCACCCGGAACCGGTCCACGTCAGCGTTGTCGTAACCACGCCGCGCGAACGACGCCGCACCGAACTCCCACCGTCGAACCCGATCGGCGGTCATCCGCACCTGCACACCGCCGGAAACCTGCACCCCGTCATACCGGCTGATCGGCGTCGCACTCACCTGTGCAGACCTCCGTTCGCGACCGCCGGGCTCGCAAGCTCACTCGTCGCGCTCACCTGTGCCCACCTCCCGAAGTGTCACCCGCAGGCGGCTGCTGCACCGCCGTCCGCCACGCCGGGCCGTACCACTGCGCGCCCAGGCCCTCGTGGTGCACCTGACCCGCGTGGTAACCCGCCTGAACCAACGTCCGCACCGCGTGCGACACCATCTCGTCCGACCCACACACGAACACGTGCCGGGACCGCCAGTCACCGTCGGCCAACGCCCGGTCCACCGCCTGCACGAACTCCCCCGGCCGGTGCACGTCGGCACCGACCACGTACGTCACCGTCAACCACGGATACGACGACGCCAACTTGTCGATCGCGTCGCTGTCGTAGAACTCGCTACGGGACCGGGCCCCCACGTACAGGTCCACCCGCCGGCGGGAACCCTCCGCGGCCACCTGCTCCACCAACGCCTTCACCGGCGCCCAGCCCGTACCCGCAACCAGCAGCAACAGGTCACTGGAGCCCGCCGACCACAACCCCAGCCGGTCCCCCACCGGCGCCGCCAGGTGGATCCGATCCCCCACCGCCGACCCGTACACCAGCCGCGACGACACCGCGCCACCCGGCGCGGCCCGCACATGCAACTCCAACGTGCCGTCCGCCCGCGGCGCGTTCGCCGGCGAGTAGTACCGCCACGACCGCACCGACGGGTGCGACACCCCGATCGACTGACCCGGCGTGAACGGCAACAGGTACTGCGGACGCACCGTCAACACCGCCACGTCGAACGCCCGCCGCTCATGCGCCACGATCTCCGCCACCCACCACGGCGGATTGACCGCCTCAGCGGCCTGCGCGGCCTCCGTCATCACCTGGGCGACCAACCCGTACGCGGCCGTCCAGTCCGCAGCCAACTCGTCGGTCCACTGCTCGGCGAGGAAATGCTGCAACGTCGCCACCAGCGCCTCACCGACCGCCGGATAGTGCTCCGCGCGGACCGCGAACTTGCGGTGATCCGCGCCGAGATCCTGCAGGAAACCCACCAGCTGATCCACCTGGTCCACGTTGGACACGATGTGACCCAGCGCGGTCACGAGGCGGTCCCGCTGACCGGCCATGTTCGTGGGGAACATCTGCCGCGTCTCAGGATGAGCGAGGAACAACGTCGAGTAGAAGTAGAGCGGCACCTGGTCGCCGTGACCGGCGACCACCGACCAGCTCTGCTTGAGGCGAGCCGCGTCCACGCTCAGGCGCCCGACCTGTTCCCGGCAGCCACCACCTGGCCCTGCACCTGCCCCAGCACTGTCTGCACGTCGGCGAGGATGTCCGCCGGCACCCCCAGCTCGGTCAGCGTCACCGTCAGGTGCTCGCCCACCTTCGCGTAGTGCCCCACCGTGATGTTCAACGGCTGGTGCGCCTCGGCCAACCCACGACCCGTGTACTCGTTCGGGCCACCCAGCACCACCGTCAACATCAACGCCAGATGCCGCCGCTGACCGGCCATGTCCACGTCAGCGAAGTAGCCCGCCAACTCCGGGTCCGCGAGCACCTTGTCGTAGAACAGCTCAACCGCCGCCTTGACCGAACTGGCACCGCCAATGCGGTCGTAGTGCGAGGCGGGAGCAGTCTCTTCCGTAACCGTCACGGTCGTTCCTTCCGGGGATGAAGGGTCCAGAACCGTGAGGGACCATAGCGTGTCAACCGCTTCCGGTCAGCGCCCCCTTATCGGATTCCCGACAACACGCTGACACGTTGCGTCACCACTACCGATGGGTATCTCCACAATGGGCCACCGACACGACACCCACGGTATCCACAGTGGATCGCCATCGCCGACAGAACCCCGCCACCGTCACCGACGGTGGCGAGAAAACAACCGAAAAAAAACCGAAAGACGAACGATCAGCCGGCGCGCCGCCGCGCCCGCCGCGCCGCCAACTCGTCACCCATCGGATCCGGGCCCGACGCCACCACCGACTCCACCGGGCCGCTCGTCGCCGGCTCCGCCGGCAGATGCGACAACGACCCCTGGATCTCCTTGAAAGCCCCACCGATCGCGATGCCGAAGACCCCCTGGCCACCCTGCAACAGGTCGACCACCTCCTCCGGAGACCGGCACTCGTACACCGTCGTCCCATCAGAGATCAGCGTGATCCCCGCCAGATCCTCCACGCCGCGCGACCGCAACGCCTCGATCGCCTTACGGATGTTCTGCAGGGACACCCCCGCATCCAACAACCGCTTCACGACCTTCAACACCACCAGGTCCCGGAACGAATACAACCGCTGCGTCCCCGAACCCGAGGCGTCCCGAACGCTCGGCACCACCAGCGTCGTCCGCGCCCAGTAATCCAACTGCCGGTAACTGATGCCCACCGCGTGGCAGGCCGTCACACCCCGGTAGCCAACCGAACCGTCACCCTCAGCCGCCACACCTGGCGACGAGGCACCCGACTCGTCGAACTCTGCACCCGGATCGGAATCCCGCGGCTCGTGCATCCGGACAACCTCCCCGTCACTGTGGCAACGCATCGTTTCCGGGACGCGCACCCCTCGACATGGAAACCCTATCGCCACCGTCAGGGGTTACCACGGAGGAACCGACGCGACACGCCGCGCAGCCACCGAGAAAGATCACCAACCGAGCCCGGGCACACCTCAGCCCGCGAAATCCTCCGGACGCACCTGCTCCAGGAACTCGCGGAACTTCTCCACCTCGTCCTCCTGCTCATCAGGGATAACGATCCCCGCCTCGCTGAGGACCTGCTCCGCACAACGAATCGGCGCACCAACCCGCAACGCCAACGCGATCGAATCGCTCGGCCGCGCCGACACCCGCACCCCATCGCCGATCAACAGATCCGCGTAGAAGACGTTCTCCTTCAGCTCGGTGATCTCCACCGCCTGCAAGGGCGCCTTCAACGCCGCCAACACATCCCGCAGAAGATCATGCGTCAACGGCCGGGCCGGCTTGACCCCCTGCTGCTCATAAGCGATAGCCGTGGCCTCGACCGCGCCGATCCAGATCGGCAGATAGCGGTCCCCCTCGACCTCCCTGAGCAGGACGATCGGCTGGTTGCTGGGCAGCTCCACCCGAACTCCGACCACGCTCAGCTCGCGCACCGCCGCCTCCGTGTCGTTGTCACCTACGCCGCACCGCGCCCTTCCCTGCACGGTACACGGACCGCAACACGGCCGTCCCATGCGCTACAGCACCACGCCCGCGCCGAAAAGGGGTTACCCCGGCAAGCCTACGGCACGCTTCCCGGAAGAGATCTTTCCGCTCAACCGCCACCCACCGGGCACCCTCACCGACCCAACGTCGACCGCAGCCCCACCCGCACCAACGCCGCGTGCAACTGCTCCGACAACGCCACCAACTCCCGCGCCGTCTCCGCCGCCCGAGCCCGCGCCGCCGGATCACTCTGCCGCGCCAACGGGGCCACCAACTGCGCGAACAAACCGACCTCCCGGTCCGCCGCCGTCCGATAACCCCGCAGGTGCCGCGGCTCCAACCCGTACGCCGCCAACCCCGCCACCGCCGACGCGATGATCAGAGCATCCGCGTCATACCACCCCGGCGGATCCGACACCAGGACACCGAGCCGCTCCAACTCCACCAACGTCGACTCGTCGATCCCACTGCGCGCCACCAGATCCGCCCGGCCGAGCCGCACCTGCGACGACTCGGCCGGCTCCGCCAACTCACGACCCGGCACCGCACCATCAGGACCAACCGCCACCAACGCCGGCCGCGACCGCCCCGGCTGCTCACCGGACGAATCCCACTGCGCCAACTGCTCCCGGATCACCCGCAACGGCAGGTACTTGTCCCGCTGCGCGGTCAACACGAACCGCAACCGCGCCACATCGTCCCAGCTGTACTTCCGGTAACCCGCCGCCGTCCGCTGCGGCTCGACCAAACCCTCGGCCTCAAGAAACCGCAGCTTCGAAATCGTGGTATCCGGAAAATCCACCCGCAACTGCCCAAGCACCTCACCGATGCTCATCAGCGGCTCAGACCGAGCCGCCCCGGGTGACATGGAGGCCGCAGGCTCGTTCACCCCCGGCCGGCCTCCTCCTCCGGGCGCGGACCGGCGATGAACACCACCCGGAACTTACCGATCTGAACCTCGTCACCATTGCTCAACGTGGCCGCCTCAACCCGCTCACGATTGACGTACGTGCCATTCAGGCTGCCCACGTCCCGCACCGTGAACGTCCCACCATCGCGGTGGAACTCCGCATGCCGACGCGACACCGTCACGTCGTCCAGGAAGATGTCACTGTCCGGGTGCCGGCCACTGGTCGTCACATCGTGGTCCAACAGGAACCGGGCACCCGCATTCGGGCCTCGACGAACCACCAGCAGCGCCATACCCGGCGGCAACGAACCGGACATCCGGCTCGGAACCACATCGGTATCCGGCCCCTCCAGCACTTCGTCGAGCGAACCGAGATTGAGCGTCGAAGTGACGTCGAGTGGGGGGAACTCGTCGTCTGGCCGCGTCATGGGACCACCTCACGGATCTGTTCGGTCGGCGTCGGGTAATGGCGGGTCTGGCCGCCGGGCACTTGAACACCCGGCGGCTGGCTCCCCGTGCCCGGGAAGGCAATTCCGCAACGCTCAACTATTGGGTTCTCGGTCGACTGGGCGAGCCTAGCCAGCGCCGAAATGCAGGGCAACCGGACGCGCGCAGACATCCCACGCACCGGATCAAGCACACTCAGCCTTCGGTGATCTTCTGATACGCGGCCGCCGTCAGCAACCCATCCGTCGCAGTCGGATCGTTCGGCGTGATCTCCACCAACCAACCCTCACCGTACGGATCAGTGTTGATCAGCTCAGGCGTGTCAGCCAACGCGTCGTTGCGCGCCGCCACCGTACCGGCCACCGGCGCGTAGATCTCCGACACGCTCTTGGTCGACTCGATCTCACCCAACGAGTCACCGGCCGCGACCACCGCACCCGCCTCGGGCAACTGCACGTACACGATGTCACCGAGCGCGTCCTGCGCGAAGTGGGTGATGCCGACCCGGACCGAAGCCGTGCCGTCACCCGCCACCCACTCATGCTCGGCGGTGTATCGCAGATCCTCGGGAATCACCAGACGCGTCCTTCATCCATCGGTGCCCCGGACCACCCGGGTCCGGCGCGGCCGCGCCGGTCAGGAGACCGGACGGGCGTGTTCCAACTTGATCGGCACGTGCAGCGCCGAAACCTCGGCAACCTCACGCTCCCCAAACGTCACGTTACCGCCGTCACCCCGGACCGACGCCACCACCCCACCAGGAATGTTCAACGCCGTACGCATCGTCGCTGGATCACCGATCACCGTGATCGTGTACGGCCCCGACAACCGACGCCCCTCCACCATCAACGACCCGTTGTCCCCATCGAGGAAGTACGTCGACGCGATGATCCGCACCGTCGCCCGGTCCCCACCGGAAATCTGCATCGCCTCGGCGCCCGCACCACGCAACTCCTGCACCGCGTCCAACACCCGGTTCGCCGAGATCGGCTTCACACCGGCGTCGAACTGCACCGTCAATCCCGGCCCCACCGCCGGCAACGTCCCCGCCAGGATGCCCAGCTCGTCCGCCCGCCGCGTCGCCTCATCCAACGCCGCCTGACGACCCTGCTCACCCGACTGCAACTGCCGCTGACTGTCCTCCAGAGCCCGGATGTCCTGCTGCAGGCGGTTCTCCCGCGCATCCAGATCCGACAGGATCCGGACCAGGTCCTCCTGCCGGGTGGCCCCCAGGGTCGGGTCCGTCGACGTCGTCTTCAACTGCACGACCAACGTGAACCCCAGCAACGCCAACAACGCGGCGATCATCACCCCGGCCGCACTCCACCGGGACCGACCAGCCGCCACCGGCGCCGCCAACCCGTCAGAACCCGCGAGCGGCGGCTCCGCCAACCCGTCGGAACCCGCGAGCGGCGGCTCCCCCGACCGCGACACCGCGCTCAGGTCCACCGTCGCACCATCGTCGACCGGCTCCACACCCGGCTCCGCCGCAGGCTCGTCATCCGACGGCTGCGCCGGCCCCTGCGGCGCCAACGGGCTCAACTCATCCGGATCCGGTGCATCGGGCCGCGGATCCGGCTCACCCGCCGGCCCACCCGGCCGCACCGGACCGGCCGGCTGCGGCCACCCCGTCCCCGTGTCGGTCTGCTCGTCACTCATCGCAACCCAACCTACGCCCGGAAAAGGTGCCGACGGATCGCCGCCACGTTGCCGAAGATACGCACACCCAACACAACGACCACACCGGTGGACAACTGCCCGCCCACCCCCAACTGGTCACCCAGATACACGATCAGACCAGCCACCAGCACGTTCGAAATGAACGACACCACGAACTGCTTGTCGTCGAAGATGCGGTCCAACCGGGCCCGCACCCCACCGAACACCGCGTCCAACGCGGCCACCACCGCGATCGGCAGGTACGGCTGCAACGCCGCCGGCACCGTGGGATCAAGCCACACGCCCAGCACCACACCGGCGAGCAACGCCAGCACCGCGATCATCGGCCACCTCCGGAGGGGCTAACAGTCGTCGCCGGACCGGACGACCCGGGACTGCCGGAACGGACACCCGACGCGGAAGGGCTCGGACTGACCGACGGCTTGGCGTAGCGTAGCTGCGGCTCCGGCGCCGCCGGCAGGGTGAGGTCATCCGCCTCCCGCACACCGAACGACAACCCGGTCCCCTGCGCGACCTTCCGCATCAGCGCCGCGTTGCGGCTGTCCTCGAACTTGCGCCGCATCGAACCCGGCCCGATCGCCGACACCTCGTACGGCCCGGTCACCGGCCGGAAATCCACGAGCATCGCCTCACCGGCCGACCGGATCGTCGACGTCGACGTCAACCGCTGCCCGTTGATGGCGATCGCCTCCGCGCCAGCACTCCACAACGCGTTCGCCACACCCTGCAGGTCGCTGTAGAGCACCCGCGGCGGGCCAGCGCCGGCACCGGTGACCGCGTCCGCCTTGTCCGGCGCGTCCGCCAACCGCACCACCACACCATCACCGCGCACCCGACCCAGCCCGGTGCTCGCCTCCAGGTTGCGCAACCGGGCAGCGGCCGACCCGCTCAACGCCGCGTCCCGCTGCCGACTGACCTCCTCGCGCAGCTGGTCCGCCCGCGTGGACAACCGATCGGTCTGGCTCTCCCGTTCCTTGATCTGCGTCACCAGACCCGAACGGGCCTGGCTCCGCCCCGGCTCGTCCGCCATCGTCTGCCGGTACGCCACCGCGAACAGGAAACCGAGCATCACCACCACGACCAGGCTCACCGACCGTGCCGGCAACGCCCGCCACCCGCGCGCCGGAGCCGACTCCGCCGAGCGCCGACGCGCGGCAGCCGCGTCCGCGTACCCCGGATCCAGCGGATTGCGGAACAGCTCGGTGAGGAAGTCCGGCGCGTACACCCGGTCCTGGCCGGGTTTTCCCAGCCGCGGCGCGCTCACCCCGCCGCTCCCGGACCGCGCGCCCCGCGCACCAGTCGGGCCGCCTGCACGATGTACATCCCGCCGGCCACCCAGTACAGCACCAGCCCCCACCAGGCCAACGCCCAACCGATGGCGCTCGCCGCCGTCGCCACGTCGGTCGCCGCGCTGGCCAGCAGCAGCACTGGGAACGCCGCGAGCAGCAGGAACGTGGCGGTCTTGCCCACGTAGTGCACCGGCGGCGGCCCGTACCCGTAGCGACGCAGCACCGCCAGCGAGGCCAGCAGGAGCACCTCACGGGCCAGCAGCGCCGCGGTGAACTGCCACGGCACCACCTCCCGCGCGGTGAAGGCGACCAGGGTGGCGAGAATGTAGAGCCGGTCGGCGAGCGGGTCGAGCAGCTCGCCCAGGCGGCTGACCTGGTGCAGGCGGCGGGCGATCCAGCCGTCGACCCAGTCGGTGGTGCCGCCGATGGCCAGCACAACGACCGCCGCCACGTCGGCCCGCGCCACCAGGAACAGGTAGAGGAAGAGCGGCACGCCCAGCAGCCGCCCGAAGCTGATCAGGTTGGGCAGGGTGAGCACCTGGTTGCCGGGAGTCTCGTCACCGGTGTCCCGCGGTTGCTCTGCCCGAGCCTGCCGACGCGACACCGATCCTCCTCCACGGCACGCGGGCCCCCGGCCGGCGCCGGGCGCGGCTGAGGGTCGTACGCGCTGTCGGGCCGACCAGCGCCGGCTCTCCCCTGCGGCCCCGGGTGGGGCCCCTTCCCCTGATGCGGCCCGCGATCTCGAAGATCGCGGGCCGGGTAGGTGCGCTGCCACTATATCGGGCTTCCTCTCGCTGCCCGGGCGCCGCCGCGGGCTGTCGGTGCGGCTGTGCCGCACTGTGGCGTGGATCACCACGCCTAAAGCGTCCTAGGATACTAGTGGAAGAGGGGACGACGCTCAGGCCGTCTGGACGGCGGGATCGGTCTGCTGCTCGGGCGCCGACGTCGCCGCCCGAGCGAACCCGGCCAGCGCCAGCAACAGCTCGTGCTGCATCCGCACCGGCATCCGGTCCAACACCGCCTGCACCGCGCGCTGGCGCCGCTCGGCCAACTCCCCCAACAGGGTCAGCGCCGCAGCGGTCGGCACCAACCGCACCTCACGCCGATCACGCGGATCGGCCACCCGACGCAACAGCCCGGTCGCCTCCAACCGGTCGCACAGGCGGCTCGCCGACGACGGCACCACGTCCAGCAACTCCGCCAACCCGTTGACGTTGGTCTCCGGACGGCCGCAGATCAGCGTGAGCACTCTCAGCTGGGTGGGCGGCACCTGATGCCGCAACGCGGCCGACTCCAGCACGGCGATCAGCGTCCCGGCGGCCGCGTCGATCGCCGCGGCGAGATCCGCAGGTCGCTCCACCTGATGTCCCCTGCCGTCGTCGCGCTGGTGCCCGCCCGGCAACGCGGCGGCGAATCTCACCCCGTGCCCCGTTCGCGCGGACCGTGCCAGTCCAGACAGACCACGACGGCGTCGTCGCGCAGATCGGAATCCGCGTGATAGGCGTGCAGTTCGCGCATCACCGTACCAACCGCCTCGGCCGGCGGCTGCAGCCGCGTGGCGCGCAGGGAACGAGCCATCACCCGCTGCCCGTACGGCTCCTGACCCGGCGGCTCGGCGGCCCACACCCCGTCACTGACCACGAAGAGCCGGTCACCCGGGGCGAGTTGCACCTCCTGAAGCTCGTAGCGGGTCTCGGCGAACATGCCCAGCGGCAGCTGCTGATCCAGCTTCAGAGGCTCGACCGTGGACCCTCGCATCCGCAACAGATGGGGGGAGCCCGCGTCGACCGCCCGCACCCGGCCGACGCGAGTGTCCACCTCGAGCAGCAGGGTGGCCACGTGCCGAGCGCCGCGGTGTTGGTAGAAGACCGTGTCCGAGGCCAGCTCGGCCTGTTCCACCAGGCCGCCACCGGAGCGCCGCGCGTTGCGCATCGCGTTGACAGTGACGGCGGTCAACAGGGACGCCGCCAGCCCACTGCCCTCGCCGTTGAGCACCGTGACGGTGAGACGGTCGCCGTCCAACGACCAGTCAAAGTGGTCGCCGCCGACCGTGTACGCCGGTTCGAGCTGGCCGGCCAGATCGAACGCGTGGTGGGACACACCACGACCGGGCAGCAGGTCCCACTGCATCTCGGCGGCCATCGTCAGTCGCTCCCGACGGCGGGCCCGCCGGTAACGGTCGGTCTCCCGGTCCGCCGCGCGCATCGCCACGGCCAGGGCGCCGGCGATGTCCGTCGCCCGACCGGTGACCGTCGCGTTCGGTACGGCTGGAAGCTCGATCAGCAGCACGCCAAGCCGCTCCCCCCATACCGTCAAGGGCAGGTAGAGCCGGCAGGGGCCTTCACCGTCGCGTACCGGCTGCTGGCTGCTGAAGCAGCGCTGCGCCACGGTGTGGCAGGCCAGGAAGCCGCCCGCCGGCAGGTCCGGGTCCAGCACCGGCCAGAGGCCGCTGATCCGGTAGTCGGCGACGAAGACGTCGGTGCGCAGCGCGCCCATCGCGGACCGGATCGCCCGGTCCGCTGCCTCCGCCAACTGGTCGGGCGGAGCCTCGCGCAACGCGCGCGACACCATGTCCGGCGCGTCTACCATCGTCGTCCTCCCCAGAAGCTTGCTATAGGGCAAGCATCATACGGACGCCACCGGACGGATGATCGGCGCGGTCAGTCACCCGCGCGGGTCGCGAGCACACCGTGGAACGCGTCGGGCACCCGCGCCGGCGGGCCGTCCGGCCGCCACTCGGCGACCGGGACGATCCCGTCCGCCGTCGGCGCCCACCGACCCAGCAGCGGCGCGAACGCCGCCGGTGGACGCATCCGGAACTGCGGTCCCATCATGGCCAGCGCCTGCGGGTGGCCGGCCAGCTCCTCGGTGTCGAAGTCCACCGCGAGCAGGCTGCCCGGCGCCGCGGCAGCGTACAGCTCCTCGAGGGTGCGGGTCAGCGTGGCGTCGTCGAGGAACGCCGCCAGGCCGAGGAAGACCACCCCGACCGGCCGCCGACCCCAGCCCGGCACGAAACGGTGCAGCTGCGCCGGGTCGACAGTGCCGATATCGGTCGCGTCGCCGAAGCCGTAGCCGGCCCGGTCGCTGCCGGCGAGGATGCTCTGTCCCAGTCGGATGGTGACCGGGTCGACGTCGGTGTAGAGCACTGTCGCGTCGGTGGCGACCTCGTGCACGTTGCCCATCGTCGGCACCCCGGCGCCGAACACCAGGAACCCGTCCACGCCCTGGGCGGCCATCGCCCGCACCGCCCGGCCCAGGAACGCCCGCAGCTCGCGGAACACCGGCGCGCACGGGCCGTACGCCTGCTCAAACGCGTTCGCGGCGGCCACGTCCACGGGGAAGTGATGCTGCCCGCCGAGCCAAAAATCGATCATGCGAGCGGTGCTCGGCTGGTCTGGTTCACCCATCGGCGGCGCTCCCTCCCCGGTCGTCGCCAGCGTACCGACCGGGACGCGCTCAGCGGTATCGCGGCGCGAGGGCGTCCGGGCCCGCGATACTGGCCGCGAGCGGAGGTGAGCGGTGAACTCGGCGAACAACGCGGCGGTGGTGGCCGGCGTCGACGGCTCGGAGTCGGCGCTACGCGCCGTGCGCCTCGCCGCCACCGAGGCCGCGCGCCGGCACCGACCGCTGCGGGTCGTGCACGGCTTCATCTGGCCGCTGCTGCACGTACCGGTCTCCCCCGCCCCGGGCGCACCGCCCGACGGTGGGCTGCGCCACCGCGCCGAGGAGCTGGTCGAGGCCGCGGTGCGCGAGGCCGAGGCGACAGTGCCCGGGTTGTCGATCTCCGGCGAGATCATCGACGGTGAGGCCGCCGCGGTGCTGGTGGGCGAGTCCCCCACCGCCGCGCTCATCGTGCTCGGCGACCGCGGGCTGGGTGGCTTCTCCGCGCTGCTGGTCGGCTCGGTCGCGGTGCAGGTCGCCGCGTACGCCGACTGCCCGGTGCTGGTCGCGCGCGGCACGCAACGACCCGACGAGCCGGTCCTGGTCGCGGTCGACGGCTCGGACGCCTCCCGGCGAGCGGCGGACTTCGCCGCCGAGACCGCCGTGTCGCTCGGCGTGCCGCTGGTGGCGGTGCACGCCTACCGGCACCCCGGCAGCAGCGGTCCGGGCGACATGCAACCCCTGGTGTACGACGAGGCGAAGCTGCGCGGCGAGCAGGAGCGGATGCTCGCCGGGTGGCTGACCGGGCTCACCGAGGACCACCGGGGTCTGCGGTTGACCTGCCAGGTGGTGCACGGCCGACCCGGCACCGTGCTCGCCGAGGCGTCCCGCTCCGCCCAACTGGCGGTCGTCGGCGGGCGGGGGCGCGGCGAGGTGACCGGGTTGCTGCTGGGGTCGGTGAGCCAGTCGATGCTGCACCACGCGCAGTGCCCGGTGGTCGTGGCCCGCGCACCCAGTTAGCGCGCCGGGGTTGGTCCGCCACCAGACGGGTAGACGGCCGCGGTACGCCCAGCGGACGGTGGGCAGCACCAGGTGCCCAGACCGACGAAGGAGGCACAGATGCCAGGACCACGGCCGGGCAGTAACGCGTACGACAAGCAGCGCGCGCGGTTGCGCAACGCGATCGACGACTCCGGGCGCCGAGTACCCGACGGCAAGGCCAACCAGGTCGCGAACCGGATCCTCCAGGAGGATCGCGGTCAACGGGGCGTGGTGCGCGGTGAGCGGACGTACGGCCCGAAGAGCGAGCGTGAACCGGGCGACCCGAAGTGAGGAGGGTCGACGTTGCCGACGGCGCGATCGCGGGCGCCGTCGGCAGCACCGCGCTGAACGTGGTCAGCTACCTCGACATGGCGCTACGGGGACGGCCGGAGAGTGACGTCCCCCAGGAGACCGTCGACCGGCTGGCCGGGATCGCGCACGTGGACCTGGGGAACGGGGCCCGGGCGGCCAACCGCCGCTCGGGCCTCGGGCCTCTGATCGGTTACGGGCTGGGCGTCGCCGCGGGCGTCGGGTTCGCGCTCTACGCCGGTGGTCGACGTCAGCCGTTGCCGATGGCCACCGGTCTGCTCGGCGCGGGCGTGATGACCATGACCGACGGGTCGATCACGGTGCTCGGGATCAGCGACCCGCGTACGTGGCGGCGCTCCGACTGGATCTCCGACATCATCCCGCACCTCGCGTACGGGCTGGCGGCCGCCGCCACCTGGAACAGGTTGCGGCGGCCGCCAGCCCGCGGTCGCTAGCTCATCGGTCAGCGAGTGTCGCTGTCGTCCTCGGCCACGGGCTCACCGGCCGGGCCGTACGGCGACACCTGCCCCTTGGGCACCGGTCGACCCTCGTCGCCCCGAGACGAGCCACGGTTGAGCGGGTGCCCCGTCGGCTTGGGTCCCTTGCTGTCCTGGCTGGTGGCGCCCTTGGCGTTGCGCCGGAACTCTTCCTGCTGCGGATTGACCACCGGTGTCTCCCTTCCGGGTACGGAGGCGGCATCGACCGCCTCCACGCCTCGGCATACCCGCCCGCCCCGGTGGCATTCCGGCCGGGGTCAGCGGTGCGACGGCTAGCGGATCCTCAAGTGGGTAACCCGACGGGGTGGGCAATGATCGAAGTGTGGTGCGGGTGCTGCTCGACCGGCGTGGCCGCACGTACGCGGAGGAGGCCGGTATCCGGCTCTCCGACCGGCCCGGGCCGCTGTATCAGCTGCTGGTGCTGACCACGCTGCTGAGCACCCGGATCCGCGCGTGCGTGGCGGTGGACGCCGCGCGGGAGCTGTTCGCCGCCGGCTACCGCACCCCACAGGCCATGGAGGCGGCCAGTTGGCAGGAACGCGTCGACGCGCTGGGCCGGGGCCACTACCGCCGCTACGACGAGCGGACCGCCACCATGCTCGGCACCGGCGCCCGGCTGTGCCTGGACCGTTGGCACGGTGACCTGCGACGCCTGCACCGGGAGGCCCAGGGCGACCCGGCCGGGCTGCGGCGGCGGCTCACCGAGTTCCCCGGCATCGGCCCCACCGGCGCGGACATCTACCTTCGCGAGGCGCAGACGGTCTGGTCGGACGTGCGCCCGTACGCCGACCGTCGGGCCCTGGCCGGGGCGAAGCGGCTCGGCCTGCCGGGATCCCCGGACCGGCTCGCCGGTCTCGTCGACGAACCGGACTTCGGCCGGCTCGCGTCAGCGCTGGTACGGGTGGCGCTGGGTGAGGAGTCCGCCGGTGAGGTCACCCGCGTCGCCGCCCGCTGAGGCGCTCACTTGACCGTCTTGTCCCCCGGGCGGGTCAGGTGCCACACCAGTAGCGCGGCGAGCAACGCCAGGACCACCACCCCGCCGGAGATGCCACGGCCCTCCTCGGGGCTGCGGCCGGCGCTGCCGAAGTAGATCACCGCGAGGCCGGCCAGCACCGTGACGAACGTACGCAACCCTCGGTCCTTCACGTCTGGCACCGTAGGCGGACCGCGTTCCCCGCTGTGGCGATTTGGACCTTTTGTCAGCCTTCTGGGTGAGCCCTCAGCGCTCGGTGACGAACCCGCAGAGCCGCACCCGGCGCACCGCCCGGTCGGCGACCTCCACCACCTGCAGGGTCAGCCCGGGCAGCCGCACCGTCTCACCCGGGGAGTCCGGCAGGTGCCGCAGTCGGGCCAGCACCAGACCGGCCACCGTCGTGTAGTCCCGGGACAACGGAAAGCTCAGCCGCACCCCCAGGTCGGGCAGGTCGTGCAGCGGGAAGTCGCCGGGGACCAGCAGCGACCCGTCCGGTTCCCGGACGACCCCGCGCACGTCACGGTCGGTCTCGTCGTACAACTCGCCGACCACCTCGGCCAGCAGGTCCTCCATCGTGATCATGCCGTCGATGCCCCCGTGCTCGTCGACCACCAGGGCCAGTTGCTGATGCTCCTGCCGCAGCTGACGCATCGCGTCGGCGACCGGCAGGGTCACCGGCAGCAGCAGCGGCTCCCGGACCTGCTCCCCCACCGGGGCGGCGCCGGCCCGCACCAGGTCGCGGATGTGCACCACCCCGAGCACCTCGTCCAGGCCGCCGGGGCCGGTGACGGGAGCGCGGGACCGCCCGGCGGCGGCGAGCCGCCGGACCCCCTCGTCGGCGGCCAGACCGGCGGGCAGCGTCGTCACCTCCCGCCGGGCCACCAGGATCTCCCGCAGCGTCCGGCCGGCGATGTCGAACGCGCCGGTCAGGATCTCCCGCTGCTGGGCCGACAGGCCGCGCTGGCTGGCCAGCATCTCCCGCAGCTCCTCCTCGGTCATCTCCTCCCGGTTGGCCCGCGGGTCGCCACCGGCGAGTCGCACGACCGCGTCGGTGGCCCGGCTGAGCAGCCACACCGCCGGCCGGGACACCCGGGCCAGCAGATCCAGCGGGCCGGCGCTCAGCAGCGCCCACCGCTCGGCCCGCTGCATGGCCAGCCGCTTCGGGGCCAACTCCCCGAGCACCAGCGTGACGAACGTCAGCAGCACGGTCACCAGCAGCACCGCGGCGGGACGCGCCGCCCCGCCGAGGAAACCCAACGGCCCGACCAGCGGACCGGCCAACGACACCGCGGCCGCCGCCGAGGCCAGGAACCCCGCCAGGGTGATGCCGAGCTGGATCGTGGCCAGGTAGCGGTTCGGGTCGCGCGACAGCTGCACCAACCGGTCGCCGGCGCGGCTGCGCCGGCCCAGCCGCCGCAACTGCCCCTCCCGCAGGGTCACCAGCGCCATCTCGCTACCGGAGAGCGCGGCGTTGACCAGCACCAGCACGGCCACCAACGCCAACTGCCCGAGCTGACCGCCCATCGAGTACCCCCGTCCGCCGCCTGAGGTCACTCAACCGCAGCGGGGCGCGGCGCGGGCCCGGTTTGCGACCGCGCCCCGCTCAGTCGACCTCCAGGTCGTCCAGCGAGATGGCGTGGGTCATCAGCCACCGGGCCAGCGCCGACATCCCGAACAGCCACAGCGGCACCGACTCGGTGGGGCCGTTGGTGGCGTAGATGGCGAAGCGCAGGTCCGGCGCGCGGTACGCCTCGATCCGCCACCGGTGCTGCCGGTCCCGCCAGACCGCCGAAGGGTCCATGGCGTCACCGTAGGTGACCGTCGCCGACCTCGGGGCCGGTTGGCCCGGCATCGCCGGCTCAGCCCGGCACCACAGTTGTCCCGACCACGATGCGGGCAACGGACACCAGGAGGCTGATGCCGACTGCGGCGAGGATCAGCCAGCCGAACCCACGCCACCCCGAGCCACGGCCGGGCACCGGCGCCGGCGGTGGTCTCCACAGCTCCCGGTAGGTCCAGGCCAGCACACCCACCCCGAACGGCAGGAGCCCGACCCAGAACCAGAACCACCGGGTGCCGGCCAGCGGCGGCGCGCCAGCGATCAAGCGACCCAGCCAGAGCACGGTCAGCACACCGGCGAGCAGACCGGCGGTGCCCGCGATCCGGTGCGCGAGGTCGCCGCCGACCCACCCGGGACCGGCCACGGCAGCGAGCCGCCCGTCCAGCCCGGCGTTCGCCGACAGGTCCGGCTCGCCCGGGTACGAAGCCGAGGCGGGCGGGTCGACGAAGGCGTACCGGATCTGGCCGTTCGGCACGGTCCAGGCGAGCATCCCGCCGTTCGTCGCATACTGCGGCCGAGGCCGGCTCCCCCAGTACGCGCCGTCGTCGGCCCAGCCGGACGACCGCTGGAAGGCCACCACCTGGCCAGCCGCGAGATCCCGGTCGAGCTGCGCCTCGGTGGACTCGCGCGGCTCGACCCACCACGCGAGGGACGCCCACAGCACCCACAGCACCGGCAGCGCCCAGCGCAGCACCACCGGGACGACCGCACGCCGCCGGCGGCGGGAGGCCCGTGACCGGGTGGGGATCGCCTCGACCATCAGCTCACCGTCGCACCTCGGCGCACTGTTGTCAGCCCCGGATCGGGCGCGACTGACGGCCGTGCGGTGGTCAACGGTCCGGTTGATCCTTGTCCGACGGCACAGTGGCTCGCCGAACGCAGTCGCGCAGCAGGGCGCGGCGTTGATCATGAACGTCGTCGGGTTCCTGGTTGCTGGCCGCGTAGACGTTGCTGACCGGCGACCAGGCCATGGACATGGCGATGACCAGAGCCATGAGGTCGAACGGGTCGCCCGCACGTACCCGCCCGGCGGCCTGCGCCTCGGCGATGGCCGTCAGCTTGCGATCGTCGTAGTGCTGGTGGGTCTCGACTAGGTGCCCGGCGGGCCGGCGCTCCAGTCGCGTCCAGGTCGCGAGGCGGATGAGGTCGGGGCGGCGCAGGTATTCGTCGTAGAGGCGAACGGCCCAGTCGGCAAGATCGTCAGCGTCGATCGGCACCACGTTCGTGATGCGCTCCAGTGAGCTGAGGAAGATCGCGTCGAAGAGCCGTTCCTTGTCGCCGAAGTAGCCGTAGAGCTGCGCCTTGTTGGTGCGCGCCGCCGTCACGATGCGTTCGATGCGCGCTCCGGCGATGCCGTGCTGGGCGAACTCCTCGGTGGCGGCGTCCAGGATGCGCTGGTAGGTCGCGGTGCCGCGCGAGGTCAGGGGCTGCTCCGGCATGCCGCCACTCTAGCAACAGAACAGTTGGTTTGCTTCCCTCCGCGACCAGGGCTACGGTCGACAGACCGAACAGTCTGTTTAAGGATGTGTGTATGCGAACGACCATCGGATGGCGGGCGAGCGGCCCGACGGCGCTGCGGCGTATGTCGCTGGAACGCCGTGACCTGCGCTCAGACGATCTGGCGGTGCGAGTCGACTACTGCGGCGTGTGCCACACCGACCTGCACTCCCTGCGCGACCATGACCAGCATGCGAAGGCGCCTCTGGTGCCCGGTCACGAATTCACTGGTGTGGTGACCGGGACCGGGGCCGAGGTGACTGCCTTCTCGGTCGGCGACCGCGTCGCGGTGGGCAATATCGTGGACTCCTGCGGCACCTGTGCCATGTGTCGAGCAGGACAGGAGAACTTCTGCCACTCCTTCCCGACTCTCACCTACGGCGGCACCGACCGGCAGGACGGGTCGACCACCTTGGGCGCCTTCTCCCGCGAGTACGTCGTGCGGGACCGCTTCGCATACCTGCTGCCCGCCGGCCTCGACCCGGCCGCGGCCGCCCCGCTGATGTGCGCCGGCGTCACCGTCTGGGAACCGCTGCGCGCCCTCGGTGTGGGCCCCGGCAGTCGCGTCGCCGTGGCCGGGCTCGGCGGCCTGGGTCACCTCGCGGTCAAGCTGGCCGTGGCACTCGGCGCCACCACGACCGTCATCAGCCGCACCCAGGAGAAGCGCGACGATGCCCTCCGGCTCGGCGCACACGATCTCCTGGACTCCACCGACACCCGCCAGATGGCAGCGACACGCGACACCTTCGACGTCGTCATCGACACCATCTCCGCTTCGCACGACCTCGCCCCGTACCTGAAGGTGGTGGCGATGGACGGCACCCTCAGCCTGCTCGGATACCTGGGCCCGGTCACCGTCGAGGCGATGGACCTCCTTGTCGGCCGCAAGAAGCTCAGCTCCGCCGGCAGCGGAGGCCGCCGCTCGACAGCCGAGATGCTCCAGTTCTGCGCCGACAACGGCATCGCCGCCGACGTCGAGGTGCTCCCGTCGGCGCAGGTGGAGACGGCACTCGACCGCCTCCGGCGAAATGACGTCCGCTACCGCTTCGTGCTCGACATGTCCGACCTGGACTGACAGCGGTTGACCCGGCGCGCGCCACGCCCTCAGGTGACGACGATGCGGGCGTCGTCGGGCAGCCGCCGGGTCGCGCCCCGCCGGTCCAGCAGCTCCAGCAGCGGCACCGCCACCCGGCGGGTGGTGTCCAACGCCTGCCGGGCCGCCGACAGGGTGAACGGCTGCGGCAACCCGGCCAACACGCGGACCGCGTCGTCGAGCGCGTCGGGCAGCAGCACCACGTTGTCGGCCAGCCGCAGCAGGGCGCCGGCCCGCACCGCGGCGCCGATCTCGCGCGGGCCCAGGCCGAGGTCGACGAGGCGGTCCGCTTCGGGGGCGCGGAACGGCCGGTCACCGTACTCGGCGCGGACCCGTTGCACGGCCAGGGCCACCGGTTCGGGCAGCGCGTTGGCGCTCGCCGCCCCGACCCGACCGGCGTGGATCCGCAGCGGCGGCCGGACCAGCGCCTCGACCAGCACCCGGTCGGGCAGGGCGAGGCGCTGACGCAGCGCGTCGACCGGCATCCCGGGCTCCAACGGGTGTTCCCGCGCGTGCCGGGCGACCTCCTCGGTCAGCTGCTCACCGAGCCCCCGCCAGTGGGCGGGGTCGGCCAGCCAGTCACCGGCCACCGGCTCGGCGTGCACCGGCACACCCATCCGGATCAACGCGCCGGCCCGGATCAGCCGGCG
Source organism: Micromonospora saelicesensis (assembly GCF_900091575.1). Lineage (GTDB taxonomy): Bacteria > Actinomycetota > Actinomycetes > Mycobacteriales > Micromonosporaceae > Micromonospora > Micromonospora saelicesensis. The sequence goes on along the minus strand of NZ_FMCR01000002.1, from coordinate 123,902 downwards.
ACGGCGCAGCTCCCCCGCCAGGTCGGGTCGACCGTCCAACTCGGCGAGGACCTGGGCGCGGGCGGCGGCCGCACCCCGTCGGCCCAGCGGTGGGGGTGCCACGTCCAGCACCCGCACCCCGCCGCTGACGTGGTGGCGGCCCGGGTCGCGCAGCAGCGCCCGGTCACCCACCAGCAACGGCAGCGGGCGGGCCAGCCGCAGCCGGACGGTGTCCGGGCCGAGCGGGCGCACCCGTACCGGCACCGCCGCCGACCCGACGTGCAGGGTGAGGGTGGCCGGCAGGTCCGCGGCCGGGTCGCCGGCGAGCCGGACGTCGACCAGGTCGGTGTGGTGAAACCGGCCCGGGGTGAGCAACGCGTCGCCCCGGCCGAGCCGGTCGCGGGGCGTACCGCGCAGGTTGACCGCCACCCGGGCGACCGCTGCCGCCTCCGGTCGGGCCTCGCCCAGAGAGTGCAGGCCACGGACCCGGACCGGTTCGTCGGCGCCGGCCAGCTCCAGTTCGTCGCCCACGCGCAGCCGCCCGGCGCCGAGGGTGCCGGTGACGACGGTGCCGCTGCCCCGCACGGTGAAGCTGCGGTCCACCCACAGCCGGACCGGGTCGTCCACCACCGGCGCGGGCAGTTGGGCGGCGAGCCGGTCCAGGGCCGCCCGCAGCTGCGGCAGGCCGGCACCGGTCAGGCCACTGACCGCCACCGCCGGCACCGCGCCGAGGCTGGTCTCGGCGATCTCGGCGCGGGCGCGGGCCGTCGCCGGCCCCGGATCGGCGAGGTCCGCGCGGGTCACCGCCAGCAGGCCGTACGCGACGCCGAGCGCGTCGAGCGCGGCCAGGTGCTCGGCGGACTGCGGCATCCAGCCCTCGTCGGCGGCCACCACGATCAGCGCCGCCGGGACCGGGCCGACCCCGGCGAGCATGTTCGGCACGAACCGCTCGTGCCCGGGTACGTCGACGAAGGCGACGGTGCCGCCGGACGGCAGCGTCGTCCAGGCGAAACCCAGGTCGATGGTCATTCCCCGGCGGCGTTCCTCGGCCCACCGGTCGGGTTCCATCCCGGTCAACGCCCGGACCAGTGTCGACTTGCCGTGGTCGACGTGCCCGGCGGTCGCGACGACGAACACGCTCACTCCTCCCCGGGTACGCGCAGCACGGCCTCGCGGACGGCCTCGTCCGCGTCGGCGGGCACACAGCGCAGGTCGAGCAGGAGGCGGCCGCGCACCACCCGACCCAGGACCGGTGGGTCTCCGGTGCGCAGCGGCACCGCGTACCGCTCGGGCAGGCTCAACGCCCACGAGTCCAGCTCCACCCCGGGGGCGCCACCCCCGCCGACCACCGCGACGGCCGGCACCACCTCCGCCTTGCGGCCGTCCGCGCCGAGCCGGTCCCGCAGCCGCTCCACCCGTTCACGCAGGGCACCCGGGTCGGTGTGCAGCGCCGCCCGGGTCGGAGTGTCCGGTTGGTGCACTGTGGCGGCCAGCGCGGCCAGGGTGAGCTTGTCCACCCGCAGCGCCCGCGCCAGTGGGTGGCGACGCAACCGCTCGATCACCTCGACGTCACCCAGCAGCAGCCCCGCCTGCGGCCCACCGAGCAGCTTGTCGCCGCTGGCGGTGACCAGCGCGGCGCCCGCGCGCAGGGTGCTGGCCGCGTCCGGTTCGTCGGGCAGCAGCGGGTCCGCGCCGAGCAGCCCGGAGCCGATGTCCGCGACCACCGGCACCCCGAGCGTGGCCAGTTGCCGTACCCCGACGGCGGAGGTGAAGCCGGTGACCCGGAAGTTCGACGGGTGCACCTTGAGCACGAAGCCGGTCTGCGGGCCGAGCGCGCCGGCGTAGTCCGCAAGGGTGGTGCGGTTGGTGGTGCCCACCTCGCGCAGCCGCGCACCGGTGCTCTCCAGCAGGTCGGGCAGGCGGAAACCGTCGCCGATCTCGACCAGTTCGCCCCGGCTGACCACGATCTCCCGGCCGGCGGCCAACGCGGTGGCGGCCAGCACCAGCGCGGCGGCGCCGTTGTTGACCACGTGCACGGCGCCCGCGTCGGGCACCGCGGCGGCCAGCGCGTCGAGCGCGCCCCGGCCGCGACGGGCCCGCCGGCCGGTAACCAGGTCCAACTCGACGTCGGTGTGCCCGGCGGCGGCCACCACCGCGGCGACCGCGGCGGACGACAACGGCGCCCGGCCCAGGTTGGTGTGCAGCACGACACCGGTGGCGTTGAGGACCACCCGGGGGCCGGGCGTGGGCAACGCGGCGACCGCCGCGTCGCGTACCTCGTCGGGGTTGAGCTCGCCCCGGCGGGCGCGGCCCTGCGCGTGGGAGACGATCGCCTTGACCTGCTCCCGGCCGAGGGTCACGGCGGCGGCGGCCAGCACCGGGTCGGCGAGCAGCGTGTCCGTACGGGGCACCCGACGTCGCGGGTCCACCGGGCCGTCGCCCATCACGTCATCTCCTGCAAGCGGTGTGGCGGAGACGGACGGGAATCGAACCCGCCTGGCCCGGGTCCCGGACCACTCCGGTTTTGAAGACCGGGAGGGGCACCAGCCGCCTGAACGCCTCCACCGGACATTCGATCACACCGCGGGCGGCACCGCCCGATCAGATGGAAGATCCATGCCGGTTCGCCGCGCCTCGACCCGTTCGCGCTGCGGCACCACCGTGTAGCGGGGGTCGCGGGCCGAGGCGACGCCGCCGTAGAAGATGCCGAACCGGGTCAGCACCGACGCGGCCAGCAGCGCGGTCCCCGAGAGCGCCCCGACCACCCGGCTGCGCCGGCCCAGCAGAGCACCCGCCACCCCGCCGGCGGTCAGCAACCGCCCGGCGCGCAGCAGCCGACCCGGCCGACCCAACCGGTAGGGCTCGCTGAGCAGGCCGAGGCGCGTCTCCACCCGATGAGCGCCGTACAGCTCCAGGGCCGCGCCGGCCACCGCCATCCGGCGGGCCGGCCCGGCCTGGGCCGGCGGCGCGGCGAGCAGACCCACGCCGGCGCCGCTGGCCAACGCGCTGCCCGCGAAGATCACCGGCAACTCGGGGTACGCCTCATGCCAGGACGGCACCGCCGTGTCGGCCAGCAACACCCCGGTGTACGTGGCCAGCGCCGGCGCGGTACCGGCGGCGAGCAGCCCAGCGGCGTGCCCGATCGGCGGCAACGCCCGGCCGGCCAGCCCGAGCAGACCGTGCCGGGGCAGCACACCGGCCGCCTCGGCGATCGCGGCGACGCCCGCCGCCGGCCCGTACGCGGTGAGGATCCAGGTGCCCATCGACATCGGCGAGGTCGGCTTGGCCACCCGCAGCATGTGGTGGAACCGTGCCGGCCGGCCCAGGTCCTTGACCAGGAAGACGGCGCTGGCGCTGACGGCGGCCAACGCGGTGACCCGACCGGCGCGCCGCAGCGCGGGCCGCCCGGTGAGTTGCCCACCGGCGGCGAGCAGCGACGAGCCGGCGGCCAGCCCTCCGGTGAACAGGTACGCGGCGATGTCCCACTTCCAGACCGGCCCCTTCAGGATGGGCCGACCGTAGTACGACGTGAACTCGGCCTCCGGCACCCGCAGTTCCTCACCGCCGCCGCGCCGCCTGCCCCGCCGGCCCTGCCGGCCCCCGGCTTCGGTGCTCCGCCGCGCCGTCAGGTCGCCCCGGCGGCTGCTGGCGGCGGTGCCCCTGTCGTTCGGATGGTCGCCACCGCTCGTGGCCACCGCGCCGCTCGCGAGCTCCTCGCCGCTCGTGGCCGCCGTACCGCTCGCGGTACTGCGCCGCTCGTCGCTCACCTGTGGTCGGTCGTCGCCCTCGGCGGCGAGCCGCTCCCGGAAGCGACGGAACCGATCGCCCACGGGGCCCGGTGGGGTCATGAGGAACCTCCGACGAACGCGGCGACGGTGGCTGCCGCCATGGCGAGGGCCGCGAGGCCGGCGCGCTTCCACATCTTCGGCAGATCACGGGTGGTCACGACCGGGTCGGGTGGCAGCCCGTACACCTCGGGTTCGTCCAGGAGCAGGAAGAACGCCCCGTCACCGCCCACGCCGTCGTTCGGGTCGTGCCCGTACAGGCGGGCCTCGGGGACGCCCCGCTCGTGCAGCGTCGCCACCCGGGCGGCGGCCCGCTCCCGCAACTCGTCGAGGGGCCCGTACTGGATCGACTCGGTCGGGCACGCCTGCGCGCACGCCGGTGTCATGCCCGCGCCCAACCGGTCGTAGCACAGCGTGCACTTCCACGCCCGACCGTCGTCCTTGCGCTGGTCGATGACGCCGTACGGGCAGGCGGAGATGCAGTAACCGCAGCCGTTGCAGATGTCCTCCTGCACCACCACCGTGCCGAACTCCGTCCGGAACAGCGAACCCGTCGGACAGACGTCCAGGCACGCCGCATGCGTGCAGTGCTTGCACACGTCCGACATCATCAACCAGCGGAAATCCGTACGCTCCTCGACGCCCGTGCCCCGGCCCGGTGGCTGGGCCCCCGGCATCCCCAGGAACTGCGGCCCCGCGTCACCCCGGCCCGCGGCGGTCGGATCGGCCGCGATCGCGCCGAGCACGTCCGCCGGCCCGCCCCCGGCCATCCGCGCGGCGGCGGACGGCGTGCCGGTCGGCACACCCGGGTCCGTGCCGGTGCGCTCGCTGGTGCCGGCAGCCGCGGCCGCCGACGCCGCGCTGACCGAACCGTCGGTCGGCGTTCCCGCGAACGGCGGCGTGCGGTGACCGGCCGGCCGGGGTTGCTCGATGAACGCGACGTGCCGCCAGGAGTTCGCGGTCAACGCGCCGGTGTTGTCATAGGACATGCCCAGCAGGTCGAGCCCGCTCTCCGGGACGCCGTTCCACTCCTTGCAGGCCACCTCGCAGGCCTTGCATCCGATGCAGACGCTGGTGTCGGTGAAGAACCCCATCCGCGGCGGCGCGTTCTCGTAGCCCGCGTCAGGTGCCGGGTCCAGCGGGCCGTACAGGCTGTTCGGGTCAGGAAGCACCGTGCTCCTTTCCCTCGCTGTCGGTGGTGACCGCCGGGGCATTGTGGCCCGGGTTGATCCCGGCGCGCCGCTGGTAGTCGGCCACCAGGTCCAGCAGCGCCGGCCCGGTCGGTCGGCGACCCGGCCGCACGTCGCAGGTGCCGACCTTGCTCTCCTGGATCAGCACGTTCGGGTCCAGGCTGATACCGAACAGGTCGTTGGCCGAGTCGCCGGTCACCAGACCTTCGAAACCGAAGTGGTACGGCAACCAGACCTGATGGATCAACCGGTTCTCGACGCGCAACGGGGTGAGCCGGTCGGTCACCAACACCTTCGCCTCGATCACGGCACGACCGCTGACCAGGTGCGCCCAGCCCAGGTGGGCGAGGCCGCGTTCGACGGCCAGCTCCGGGGACACCTCCACGAACATCTCCGGCTGCAACTCGGCCAGCGGCGACACCGTCCGGCTCATCGCACCGGCGGTGTGGTGCTCCGTGAGCCGGCTGACCGTGAACACGTACGGGAACACCTGACTGTGTTGCTCCGGCGGGCTCGGGTTCACCGAGTTCACCGGGTGCGCGTACATCTTGCGGGTCGGGTTGGCCTGCTGACCGTAGAGCGGGTTACGCACCGGCGACTCCACCGGCTCGTAGTGCGTCGGTAGCGGCCCGTCCAGGACACCGCTCGGCGCGTACAGCCAGCCCTTTCCGTCGCCCTGCATGATGAACGGGTCGTCGCCGGCGATGCCCTCCGTCCCGGACGCGCCGGGTGGCGGCTGGTACGACGGCGGCTTGGTCTTCTCGAAGTCCGGCACGTCGTAACCGGTCCACTCGGACTTCTCCGCGTCCCACCACACGTAACGCTTGCGCTCGGACCACGGGTTGCCGTCCGGGTCGGCGGAGGCACGGTTGTAGAGGATGCGCCGGTTCGCCGGCCATGCCCACCCCCACTCGGCGGCCACCCAGTCCTGCTCGTGTCGGGACTTGCGCCGGGCCGCCTGGTTCACGCCGTCGGCGTACACCCCGGTGTAGATCCAGCAGCCGATGGCGGTGGAGCCGTCCGCGCGGGCCTCCGCGAAGCTGGACAGCGGACGGCCGGTCGCCACGTCGTACCCGTTGATCTCGCGCAGCACCGCCTCGGCGCTCGGCTCCGCCTGCGGACCGTGCGTGGGGTAGTCCCAGGTGAGGTCGAGCAGCGCCCGGTCGCGCGGCAGCGGCGAGTCGGCCAGCTTCTCGCGCAGTTTGCGGCCCAGGTGGTAGAAGAACCACAGCTCGGAGCGGGCGTCACCTGGCGGCTCGACGGCCTTCTCCCGCCACTGCAACAGCCGCTGCGTCTGGGTGAACGTGCCCTCCTTCTCCACGTGCGACGCGGCGGGCAGGAAGAACACCTCGGTGCGGCACTCCTTCGGCACGATCTCCCCGGTGGCGACCTCGGGGCCGTTCTGCCAGAACGTCGCACTTTCGATCATGAACAGGTCCCGGACGACCAACCAGTCGAGGTTGGCCATGCCCAGACGTTGCGCGCGGCCGTGCGCGGAGCCGACCGCCGGGTTCTGCCCGAGCAGGAAGTAGCCCTTGATCTTGCCGTCGATCATGTTCAGCACCTGCTGATAGGTGCCGTGGTCACCGGTCAGCCGGGGCAGATAGCCGTAGCAGTAGTCGTTCTCCGGGGTCGCCGCGTCACCCCAGTACGCCTTCAGCAGGCTGGCGGCGAACGATCCGGCGTTACCCCAGAAGCCCTTCTGGCCGGGGTGCCGGATGCTGTCCACCCACTCGTCGAAGGTCGGGTGGTCGGCGTGGTGCGGCATCGGCAGGTAACCCGGCAGCAGGTTGAACAGCGTCGGAATGTCCGTGGAGCCCTGAATGCTGGCATGACCGCGCAGCGCCATGACCCCACCACCCGGACGACCCATGTTGCCGAGCAGCAGCTGGATGATCGCGCCGGTGCGGATGTACTGCACACCGACGCTGTGCTGCGTCCAGCCAACCGAGTAGATCAGCATCCCCGTGCGTTCCCGGCCGGAGTTTCGCGTCCACGCCTCGGCCAGCTCCAGGAACTTGTCCTGTGGGATGCCACAGACCCGCTCGACCATCTCCGGGGTGTAGCGGGCGAAGTGCCGCTTGAGGATCTGGTAGACGCAGCGCGGGTGCTGCAACGTCTCGTCCCGGGGGGTGTCCCCGTCGATCTGCGCGCCGTGCGACTCGTGCTCCAGCCCGGACGCGCTGTCGCGCTCCTTGGCCGTGTGCCCACTGCCGGAGGATCCCTCGTTGCCCTCGTACTGCCAGCTGTCCTGCACGTAGGTGCCGGTCTCCGGGTCGAACCCGGAGAAGAACCCGTCGCCGTCCTCGGTGTCGCTGAACTCCTCGCTCACGATCGTCGCCGCGTTGGTGTACGACAGCACGTACTCCCGGAAGTCCAACTCGTTGTCCAGGATGTACCGCACCACCCCACCGAGCAGCGCGATGTCCGTGCCCGCCCGGATCGGCAGGTACGAGTCGGCCACCGCGCTGGTCCGGGTGAACCGCGGGTCGACGTGGAAGACCTTCGCCCCCCGACGCTTGGCCTCCATCACCCACTGGAAACCCACCGGGTGTGCCTCGGCCATGTTCGAACCCTGAATGACGATGACGTCAGCGTTGGCGATGTCCTGCTGGAAATCCGTCGCACCGCCACGACCGAAGCTGGCCCCCAGACCGGGGACGGTGGCGGAGTGTCAAATACGGGCCTGGTTCTCGATCTGAAGAGCCCCCATCGCGGTGAACAACTTCTTGATGAGGTAGTTCTCCTCATTGTCCAGCGTCGCCCCACCCAGACTGGAGAAACCCAGCGTCCGGTTGAGCGGCCGGCCCTGCGTGTCGACGTCCTCCCAGGTCTGCTCACGAGCCGCGAGCATCCGGTCGGCGATCATGTCGAGCGCAGTGTCGAGCTCCAGATCCTCCCACTGCGTCGAGTAGGGCCGGCGGTAGCGGACGGTGGTCTGCCGCAGTGGGCTGGTGACCAGGCTCTTGCTCGCCGAACCCTTCGGGCAGAGCCGACCCCGCGAGATGGGGCTGTCCGGATCGCCCTCGATCTGACTGACCTGCCCGTCCTTCACGAACACCCGCTGACCACAACCCACCGCGCAGTACGGGCAGACCGAACGGGCGACGCTGTCGGCGTCCTCGGTACGGGCCGTGAGCGCACGGGACCCGTCGGACTTCGCCGCGGCACCCCGGCCCAGCGGGTCCGTGCCGGTGAGCTGGCGGTAGACCGGCCAACCCTCGATAAAGGTCCGTAGACCCAACCCCGACACCCCCTCCCACGCGAGCGACCCTCTGAAGATAGGTCAACTGAGACAGGTTCGCGAACCGAGGATGCAAGACAGCGCCGCCCCCGGCCGGTGGGCCGGGGGCGGCGCTGGTGTCGGTGTGCAGGTCGCCTCTCGGCGAGTGGCACGACGCGGCTCCAGCCGAACGGTATTCCGCGAAGGCGATATTAGGTGAGGCCCGGGGACACTGAGTCACACCGACACTGTCCACAACTAGCCCGCACCCCGCGTTGTTCCCGCACCCCGCCGGGCCGTCCCGCGTCACCTCGCTGCACCGCCGGTCGCCTCACGACCTGGACACCCGCCATCGCGCCGCGCCGATAGCCGCGGCCGCTCCACTTCCGCCGCACCGCCGGCTGGCGTCGGCCAGTCGGTGCCTGACTGGTGCCGTCGGCGCACCGCCTGGTGGCATCGGCCAGTCGTGGCATCAACGCCCCGCCGCGCGGCCGCAGCACTGGTAGCGGCGGACGGTCGGCGGCCTCAACGCCCGCTGCTCCCCCGGGCCGTCCCGCCGCCGGGTCCCCTCGCTGGCTGACGCCGGTCGCCTCGCGACCACGACACTCGCCATCGCGCGCTTCGGCCGCAACCCACGAGATCTTGGACAGTTTCCGTTCACGCGGAACGGAAACTGTCCAAGATCTGCTGGCAGCCACCAACCAGACCGCGCCATCCGCCTCCGCCGGCGCGCATCCCGTTCCGGCGACGGACCATCCGGTTCCGGCGACCCCGCCATCTGCCTCCGGCGAGCACCCGCCGGCATCGTGGCATCCGCCTCCGGCGAGCATCCGGCGTCGCGGCGTCCGCCCCCGGCGGCCACCCCGTGCCGCGGCATCCGCTCCCAGCGGGCATCTGACGTCGCGGCATCCGCTCCCGGCGCCGCGGCGCCCGCTCCCGGCCAGCGTCGCGACGTCCGGGACCAGCGACCAGGTGCCTGCCGCACGGAAACGGAAATGCCGCTGGCCGGCACCCCGGGTGGGGGTGCCGGCCAGCGGTCGGTGTCGTGCTGTGGTCTTGCCGTGCGGTGCGGTTCTGCGGCAGTGCTGTGGTGTGGGTCAGCTGTTCCAGTGCTGGGCGACCAGGTCGGTGGCCTGCTGCTCCCACTGGGCGTAGGCGTCCGGGTAGGCCGACACCTGCACGGTCTGCGCGGCGTCGGTCAGCGCCATGTCCTGCCACCCGTCGACCTGCTTCAGGCCCTTGAGGAACGCGGTCGTCGAGTACTCGGGGTCGGTGATCTGCTCCGGCGTGCCCCAACCCGTGGTCGGGCGCTGCTGGAACAGGCCCAGCGAGTCGTGGTCGTTCCTGTCGCCCAGGTGACCCAGGTTCTCCAGCTTCGACTCCTGCAGGCTGGTCGCGATCGAGATGACCGCGGCCCGCTCGGGCAGACCGGCCTTCTTGGTGGCGGCGATGATCGCCTTGACGTTGGCGGTCTGCTCGTCGTTGAGGCTGATGTGGGACTGCTCGCCCTGCGGCTTCGGCGCCGCCGACTGCACAGCCACCGCGACCGGCTTGGCATCCACCGGGTTGGCGTGGGCGGCGATCGGACCGGCGAAGACACCACCGGCGAACGCGAGACCAGCAACAGACAGCATGCTCTTACGCATGATCGTGTTCATGGGGGTAGCTCCTTCGGGGGTAGGACACCCGCACCGCCAAGGGGGGCGGCGGTAAGGGTGTGAGCACCTCGTCCGGCGCTGCACGTACAAGGGGGGAAAGTTTGGGGGGTGACGCCGTGTCGGGCGTCGGGCGGCGACCTAGCGAGCGGGGGGCTCGCGGCGCCGGTCCCTGTGTAACGACCCGGGGGCCGGGGTCATTCCGGGGGTGGCCCATCCATCGGCACCCTCATCGTGGCGGCGCCTGCGGTCGTTCGTGGGGGTTGTAACGACCGAGGGGCCCGGGTCATTCCGGGTTGGCCCACCCGTCGGCACCCTCATCGTGGCGGTGCCTGCGGTCGTTCGTGGGGACTGTAACGACCGGGTGGAGGCTGGCATTCCAACCTGCGCGACCAGCCCTCAGGGTCGGGCGGCGGGTCGTGGTACTGCGATCGTCAGGGTATGTAACGACCCCGCCCCGGCCATGATTCCGGCCCACGAGTGCGCCCGGCCACACCCCACAACACCCACCAACGGGCAAACCACCCACACAACACCGCACCCAAGGCGTCGAAACGCCCCTCACCCGCGTGACCCACCCGAGTTCACGGAAGTCGGAGCATCCCGGACTCCCGCACACCCCGACTTCAAGGAACCCGAGTCGATCACGAACGGGCCGAGCGCACCACCTCGCGCAAACCGGACAAACTTGGAGGTGGATGAGGGCCGGGCGGCGCGCCTGGAGCAGCGTGCTGGGATCGACCTGAGCGACACCGGCTCTGGTGGGCGTTACCCTGACACCATGCAGGCCGTCTCCCCCACCGCGACCGGCGTGGCCTTTCTGGCCCGCCCGGGTCGCCCCGCTGTGGTGGCACGGACGCTCGCCGAGCTTGCCGGCCCCACCCGAGGTGTGGTGGAGCTGCCGGTACGGCTGATGTGGAACGCCGAGCGCACCTTCGACCTCGGCGACCCCGACCAGCTGCTCTGGATGTACGAGAACGTGCTTCGCGAGACCACTCGGGCCGACGATCTGCGCGCTCTGATCAACGGGCGGACGCTGCGTCGGGTGTGGCGACTGCTCAACCTGCCTCGGGGCGTACGCCAGGCGTGGGAGAGCCGGCACCGCGGCCTGCGCGCGGCGTGATCGAACCTCATCTGCACGAGTTCTACCGGGAGGTGGCCCGGGTGGCGCTGGCCGCCGCCGGGCCGTACCGGTTCGTTCTGGGTGGTGGGGTGGCGTGGGCGGCGCACGGGCTGGTCGCCCGACCGACGGAGGACGTGGACCTCTTCGCGGACGTGGAGGGCGCTGCGGCGGCCGCGTCCGCCGGAGTGCGGGTGGCCCTGGAGCGGGCGGGGTTCATCGTCAGTGATGCCGACCCGGACAGTGAGCTGGGCGAGCTGTTCGACGGGTACGAGCAGGACATGAAGGACTTCGTGGTGAGCCGCGACGGACGGCAGATCCGGCTCAGCCTCGCCCGGTTGGACCGCCAGCAGAGCCCGGTGGTGATGGACCTGGGCCCGGTGATGGACGTTCGCGACCTGGTGGCGAACAAGATCGCGGCGTTGGTCAACCGACGGGAGGTTCGCGACTTCATCGACGTGGCCGCCGCCCTCGACCACTACGACGTGACCGAACTGTTGGTGCTGGCACGGCAGGTCGACCCCGCACTGGACCCGGACGACGTGCGCGCCGCCGGCCGTTACCTGGACCGGCTCTCCGACCAGCGTTTCGGCCGGTACGGCCTGGGCACCGCCGACGTCGCCGAGATCCGGCAACGCTTCGCCGCCTGGCCACGCTGACCAGCGAGCCACGCGAACAAGCGACGCGAGCGGGCCACAGCGTCGGGTGGGCATCCCGCGCGGACGCCCACCCGACGGCGGGTCACTTGGTCGGTCGACCGCCCGTGACCCCCAGGATCTCGCCCGTCACGTAGCTGGACTCCTGCGAGGCGAAGAAGACGTACGCGGGCGCCAGCTCAGCCGGCTGCCCGGGACGCCCCTCCGGGGTGTCGGTGCCGAACTGCTTTACCTTCTCCTTCGGCATGGTGGACGGGATCAGCGGCGTCCACACCGGTCCCGGTGCGACAGCGTTGACCCGGATGCCCTGCTCGGCCAGGTCGGCGGCGAGGGCCTTCGTGAAGTTGGCGATCCCCGCCTTGGTGGTCGCGTAGTCGAGCAGCTGCGGCGACGGGTCGAACGCCTGGATCGACGACGTGTTGATGATCGCCGACCCCTCGGCCAGGTGGGGAATGGCGGCCTTGCAGAGCCAGAACATCGCGTACAGGTTGGTCTTGAACACCCGGTCGAACTGCTCGGTGCTGATGCCGAGGATCCCCTTGTCCTGCGACATCTGGAACGCCGCGTTGTTGACCAGGATGTCGAGGCCGCCCAGGTCGCGCACCGCCCGGTCGACCAGTTCCTGGCAGTGCGCCTCGTCGGTGATGTCACCGCGTACCGCGACGCCCCGCCGGCCGGCGGCCTCGACCAGCCGGATGGTCTCCCGGGCGTCGGCGTCCTCCTCCTCGCCCAGGTAGGAGATGAGCACGTCCGCGCCCTCCCGGGCGAAGGCGATCGCGACCGCCCGGCCGATCCCCGAGTCACCGCCGGTGATCAGCGCCCGCTTGCCGTCGAGCTTGCCGCTACCCCGGTACGACTCCTCCCCGTGGTCCGGCTTCGGGGTCATCTCCCCGGTCGAGCCGGGCGCTGACTGCTGCTGTGCGGGCTGACCGGACTGCTGGCCGTACTGGCTGGTCGGATCCTGCTGGGTGTGCTGGTCCTCGCTCACTGAAATCTCCTCGCTGCGCGCGGGAAGCGGGGCTCTCCCGCGAATGTCGTCCTGACCGCCCTACCCTGCGTCGGCCTGCGGAAACCGCTGCAACGATCGGGGCTGCCGTGGCGGTGGTGCCAGGTGCTGGTTATGGTGCGCAAGGCGCTCACGAGGCGCGTACCCCCATGGAAAGGCACGTCATGACCTCTCCCTCCGGCCCGTCGCGCCGCCAGGTGCTCGTCGCGGCGGCGGCCGCGGCGACCACCCCGCTGATCGCCGCCGCGCCCGCGCAGGCGGCCGGCCCGGCCCGGCCCCGCACCTGGGACCTCACCCTCCTGGGCACGTCGGACACGCACGGCAACGTCTACAACTGGGACTACTACCGCGACGCCGAGTACGACGACAGCAAGCAGAACGACATCGGCGTGGCGAAGCTGGCGACCCTGATCAACCAGATCCGTCGGGAGCGGCGCGGCAAGGCGACGCTGGTGCTCGACGCCGGCGACACGATCCAGGGCACGCCGCTGGCCACGTACTACGCCAAGCAGGAGCCGATCACCGCCACCGGGGAGACGCACCCGATGGCACGGGCCATGAACGTCATCGACTACGACGCGGTGACCCTGGGCAACCACGAGTTCAACTACGGCCTGCCGTTGCTGGACCTGTGGATCCGCCAGCTCGGCTTCCCGGCGCTCGCCGCGAACGCCGTCAATGCGAAGACCGGCAAGCCGGCCTTTCTGCCGTACGTCATCAAGAAGGTCTCCCTCGGTTTCGCCGCGCCGACCCTGCGGGTCGGCATCCTCGGGTTGACCAACCCCGGTGTGGCCATCTGGGACAAGGGCAACGTCGAGGGCAAGCTGCGCTTCGACGACATGGTCGCGACCGCCGCGAAGTGGGTGCCGATCATGCGGGCCCGTGGCGCGGACCTCGTGCTGATCTCGGCGCACGGCGGTGACAGCGGCACCTCCAGCTACGGCCCGGAGCTGCCGAACGAGAACCCGGTGGCGCTGATCGCCCAGCAGGTGCCGGGAATCGACGCGATCCTCTTCGGTCACGCGCACAACGAGGTGGTCGAGCGGTTCGTCACCAACGAGCGCACCGGCACGCAGGTGCTGCTCTCCGAGCCGTCGAAGTGGGGCCAGCGGCTCACCCGGATGGACTTCACCCTCACCCGTGAGCGTGGCCGGTGGACGATCACCAAGAAGGCCGCCACCATGCTGAACACCAACACGGTGGTCGAGGACCCGAAGGTGCTCGCCGCCGTGCGGGCCCAGCATCAGAAGACCGTGGCGTACGTCAACCAGGTCGTCGCCACGTCCAGCGTGGAGTTGTCGGCGGCAGAGTCGCGGTACAAGGACACGCCGATCCTGGACTTCATCAACCACGTGCAGACCGAGGTGGTCGGCGCGGCGCTGGCCGGCACGGCGTACGCGGACCTGCCGGTGCTGTCGATCGCGGCGCCGTTCAGCCGGACCGCCGTCTTCCCGGCCGGCGACGTGAAGATCCGCGACGTGGCCGGCCTGTACGTGTACGACAACACCCTCGAGGCGGTCGTGCTGAGCGGGGCCGAGGTGCGCGCCTACCTGGAGTACTCGGCGAAGTACTTCCGTACGTTCGCGCCGGGTTCCCCGGTCGACCCGGAGCAGATCAGCGACCCGGCGGTGCCGGACTACAACTACGACGTCTTCTCCGGCCTGGACTACGACATCGACATCTCCAAGCCGGTCGGGCAGCGGATCACCCGGCTGGTGCTGTCCGGCACCGACACCCCGGTGGCGGACAACGCCCAGTTCGTGGTGGCGGTGAACAACTACCGGCGCAGCGGCGGCGGCAACTTCCCCGGCATCGTGAAGACCCAGGTCTACAACGCACAGCAGGAGATCCGTCAGCTGCTCATCGACTGGGCGCAGGCCAAGGGGACTATCGACCCGGCCGACTTCTTCCAGCCCAACTGGCGTCTGGTCCGCGAGGGCGTGCCCGTCTTCTGACCGCAGCGCATCACGAACGGGCCGTGGGTGGCGACACCCGCGGCCCGTCGCGCGTTCTCAGCCCTGCACGTTCCAGCGGATCGGGTCCTCGGACTCCTCCGGCCGGTCGCGCCCGGGATCGGTCTCGGTCAGGGCCACCCGCTCGTCGGGACGGACGGCGGGCGGCAACTCCCCGAACCGCGCGTGGCGCAGAAACGCGTACTCGTCGTCGGTGAACGGCTGCTCGGTCATCAGCGCCTCCTCCTGCTCCGCTGTGATTGTCCGGCGGTCACGCCGGTCGACACCAGTAGCCAAGCACACACCCTGTAAGGCGTCCTAGGATCCTGGGTGAGCGGTGGTGGCCTGGCGCGACGGATGGGACAACCGGTCGAGCACCGCGAGGGCGGCCCGGATCGGGCGGCGGCGCAGCATCTCGTCGAAGCTCGCCCGCCCTTGGCAGAACTGCACGAACATCCGCCAGCCCGGCGGGGTCGCCAACAGGGCGTGGAACACGTCCGGGCGACGGGTGAACACGTCGAGCAGCCGGAAGCCCGCCCGCATCTCCGGCAGCAGACGCTCGGCCACCGCCCGCTCGTACCCGGCCAGGTCACCGCCCGCGACCGCAGCTCCGGCCAACTCGCCGGAGCGCAACGCGAAGCTGATGCCCTCCCGGCTCCACGGCTCCAGCAAACCCGCCGCATCCCCCACGACCAGCACCCGGCCGTTGCGCAACGGTGAATCCTCCGCCCGACAGCGGGTCAGGTGACCGGAGTCGTGCTCCGCCGGCAACCCCGTCAGACCCAGACGGTCGACGAACTGCCGCAGGTAGTCGCGGGTCCCCTCCCCCGCCCCGCGCGCGGCGATCACGCCGACGGTCAGCCGGTCACCCTTGGGAAAGACCCAGGCGTACGAGCCCGGCATGGCACCCCAGTCCAGCAGCAGCCGGCCCCGCCACCGCTCCTGCTCGACGCGCGGCACCGGAATCTCCAACTCCAGACCCAGATCCACCTGCCGGTACCGAACCCCGACGTGCCGCCCGGTCACCCCCGACGAGCCGTCCGCCCCGATCACGGCACGAGCCGCGATCGTCGTACCGTCGGCCAGCCGCAGGCGTACCCCCTCAGGGTCCTGCTCGATCGCGCGGACCGCGACCCGCTCCCGCAACTGCGCGCCGGCGGCGACCGCCGCCGCGCGCAGCCGGTCGTCGAACTCCTCGCGGCGCACCATCGTCACCACCGGGCTGCCGTTGCGGCGGGTGAACTCCCGACGGCCGTCGCGGGTGAATGTCACCCGGTCCACCCGGTCGTGCGCGGGCACCTCGATCCGATCCTGAACGGCCGCCAGCGAGGTGCCGATCAGGCCACCGCCGCAGGTCTTGTACCGCGGGTGAACTGCGCGCTCGACGACAAGGGTGGAGACGCCCGCACGGGCAGCGGCGTGCGCCGCGGACAGCCCCGCGGGGCCAGCGCCGACAACGACGAGATCCCAAACGATCACGGAAGCAGCCTAGGGCACCTCCCCCGCCCGACCGCCGGACCCGCCCGCCGTCGCGACCGCCCGATCGGGTGTGCATCTTCGGGCACCGAGGGGGTAACCGGCGCACGGCAGCCGCCACCGCAATGGCGGACGAGCACAAGGAGGAACCATGCAGCAGGTGCAACTGTCGGAGGCCGAGCAACGGGTGTACCAGGCGGTCACCACCCTCGAGGCACGTGGGCAGGTGCCATACCCGGACCTGATCGCCGAGGAATCCGGGCTCACCGCGGAGCAGGTGGGCAGCCCCCTGCACCTGCTCACCGAGAAGGGCCTGCTGCACCGCGAGGACTCACCGATGGCCGGCCTCGACTTCGGTCCCCGGTTCTGCGCCCGCCAGATGGCGTGACCCGCGGAACCAACCGGCACGGTTCGCCCCCCGAAGACCCGGGTAGCGGTCAACCATGGATGACCAGGGGTCGACGGGGGGCACGATGAGCGCGGCGCAGACGCCACAGCCGGTGACTGCCGCCGAGAACCGACGACGCTGGCAGGCCGTCGGCGTCGGACTCGTCGCCGCCTTCATGACGCTGCTCGACGTGAGCATCGTCAACGTGGCCGTGCCCTCCATCGACCGGGCGCTGCACGCGTCGTCGAGCGACCTGCAGTGGATTCTCTCCGGGTACGCGCTCACCTTCGGCCTGGCACTGGTGCCCGCCGGCCGGTTCGGCGACGCCCGCGGCCGGCGCAACGCCTTCGTCTTCGGCATCGCGCTGTTCACTATCACCAGCGCGCTCGCCGGCCTCGCCACCTCCCCGACCTGGCTGGTCATCGCCCGACTACTGCAGGGCGCCGCCGCCGGCGTCGTCAACCCCCAGGTCATCGGGCTGATCCAGCAACTGTTCCGCGGGCCCGAACGCGCCCGCCCGTTCGGGCTGCTCGGCGCCACCATTGGCATCTCCACCGCCGTCGGGCCGTTGCTCGGCGGACTGCTCATCGCCATCGGCGGCGACGAACACGGCTGGCGCTGGGTCTTCTTCGTCAACGTGCCGGTAGGTGTCCTCGCGGTGATCCTCGGCTGGCGGCTGCTGCCCGGCCGCCCCAGCGGCCAACCCGGCTGGCATCGACTCGACCCCGTCGGCGTCCTGCTGCTCGGCGTCGGTGTGGTCCTGGTCCTGCTGCCACTGGTGCAGGAGCAGCAGTGGCGGACCCCGTGGAAGTGGGCGCTCATCCCGGTCGGCCTGGCGGTGCTGGTCGGCTTCGGGCTCTGGGAACGACGGTACGCACGCCAGCACCAGCCCCTGTTCGACCTCCGACTGTTCAGCTTCCAGTCGTACACGCTGGGCTCGATCCTGGCGCTCGTCTACTTCGGCGGCTTCACCGCGATCTTCTTCATCTTCACCCTGTTCCTGCAGATGGGGCTCGGCTACAGCGCGCTCGTCGCCGGCCTGGCCATCACCCCCTTCGCCCTGGGCTCCGCGGCCGCCGCCGTGCTCGGTGGCCGCATCGTCAACCGCTTCGGCCGACCACTGGTCGCCATCGGACTGCTCACCGTGGTGGTCGGACTGGCCGCCACGGTGATCGCACTGCGCCTCTTCCCGGACGCCCCGGCGCCCTGGGTCACCGCCGGCCCACTGCTCGTCGCCGGCATCGGCAGCGGGCTGGTGATCGCCCCCAACCAGACGATCACCCTGTCCGAGGTGCCGGTCGACCAGGCGGGCAGCGGCGCCGGCATGCTCCAGACCGGCCAGCGGATCGGCGCCGCCGCCGGCATCGCCGCGGTCGGCTCGCTGTTCTTCTCCACGTTGGCCGACAGCCGCGGGGACTGGACCAACGCCTTCGAACAGTCCCTCATGCTCGCCACCGGCATCATCGCGCTCGCGCTGATCACCGCGCTGATCGATATCAGGCGCACCCACAACCACAAGAACTGACCGGGGTACGCCGCTGGCCGCCTCCCCGGGTGTAGGTGCCGGTTTCGTGGTGCGGTTTATGCGGGGTTGTCAGGGCACGGAAATGCCGCTGGCCGGCACCCCGGGTTGCGGGTGCCGGCCAGCGGTCGGTGTCGTGCTGTGGTCTTGCCGTGCGGTGCGGT
>NZ_FMCR01000002.1:0-105521 GCF_900091575.1 Micromonospora saelicesensis | reverse complement strand
TGATGTGGGACTGCTCGCCCTGCGGCTTCGGCGCCGCCGACTGCACAGCAACCGCAACCGGCTTGGCATCCACCGGGTTGGCGTGGGCGGCGATCGGGCCGGCGAACACACCACCGGCGAACGCGAGACCAGCAACAGACAGCATGCTCTTACGCATGATCGTGTTCATGGGGGTAGCTCCTTCGGGGGTAGAACACCCCGACCGCCAAAGGGGGGCGGCGGTAAGGGTGTGAGCACCTCGTCCGGCGCTGCACGTACAAGGGGGAAAAGTTTGGGGGGTGACGCCCGTGTCGGGCGTCGGGCGGCGACCTAGCGAGCGGGGGGCTCGCGGCGCCGGGTCCCTGTGTAACGACCCGGGGGCCGGGGTCATTCCGGGTTGGCCCACCTGCCGGCACCCTCATCGTGGCGGTGCCTGCGGTCGTTCGTGGGGACTGTAACGACCGGGTGGAGGTTGGCATTCCGACCTGCGCGACCAGGCCCCGGGGTCGGGCGGCGGGTCGGTGGTACTGCGATCGTCAGGGTATGTAACGACCCCGCCCCGGCCATGATTCCGGCCCACGGGTCCGCCCGGCCACCGCCCAGAACCGTCCAGAGGCGGATAAACCGCCCATCCGGTGCCGGGCCTGCCGCGCCGAATCGCTCCTCACCCGCGTGATCGACTCGGGTTCACGGAAAGTCGGGGCATCCCGGACGCACGGACACCCCGACTTCATGAAACCCGAGTCGATCACGAACGGGCCGACCATGCGAAGGCCGCAAGACGGACAGGACGCGCCGAAGGTCGTACCGCGGCATGTCGACCTCGATATCGGCGGGCATGGCCGGACCGACGAATATCGGCGGGCATGGCCGGACCCACGACGGTCCCCGGGACGGCGCTGGCGGGCCTCGACTCTGGAGAACAGGCTGGCGCCCGTCGGAGTGTTCCGACGGGCGCCAGCTTCGGTGCTGTCCGGGCGCAGCCCGGTGGTGTGGATTAGTGCGCCGCACCACCGAAGCGCTGGCGGCGACGCCAGGCCAGGGTCAGCAGCAGCATCACCGCTCCGGCGCCGACCAGGCCGCCACCGAGCTTCATGGGCGTGCCGAGGCTGTCACCCGTGACGGGCAGCGGCTGCTTCTTGTGCAGCACCCGCAGCTCGGTGGAGGCGGTACGGCCGGACTCCCGGCCCGTGGCGGTGAAGGTCAGCAGACCCGTCACCGACGGCTTGTAGGTCTTGGTGAAGCGACCCTGGGCGTCGGTGTACGCCGTGAAGTGCAGGGGCGCGCTCGCCTGGTAGGCGACCGGAGCCATGGCCACGGTGGTGCCGTCGCTACGGCGAGCCGGAGCCACACCGCCGGCCGGAGCGGCCTGCGGAGTGACCGTCACGGTGATGTCGACGGTCTCGTTCGGGCCGAAGTTGGTACCGGTCAGCACCACCGTCTCGCCGAGGTAAATCGTCGGCCGGTTGACGGTCAGCGACGCGGCGGTCGGCGGGTACGGCGGCGGTTGCGGCGGGTCGGTGGTCGCGCTGGGCGTCGGCTGCGGCTGTGCCGCCCCCGCTGCCGTCGGCACGGCCACCACGGCCAGGCCGACCGTGAGCGCCATGATGATGCGGGATAGCCGCATGATTGGTTCCCTCCTACTGATCACAGCTTGGTGCGGAATGAACTTGGGTGGTCCAGGGGCTGGCGGTGGGGGTCAGCCACAGCTCGGCCTGCCCGACGCCGGTCTTGGCCGTCAGCACGGTGACCTCCAGCGCCCTTTCGGCGCCGGGGCCGACGTCGACGCTGGCCGTCGCCACTTGACGGCGGCGTTCGGTGCCGCTGCCAAGCGCTGTCTCGGCCCCGTCCAGTCGGGCCTCCAGCACCGCTCCGCCAGCCGGGCTGAAGATCGACACCAACGTGCGGGCGGTGTACGGATCGCCAGCCAGGCCGAGGCCGAGCACGGATTCGCTAAGTCCGGACTTCGGCGCCGTTGAGCGCAGGGTCACCCGTAGCCGAAGCTCACGGCGGCCGTCCGACCGGCATTCGCCGACCGTCAGGTTCGCCGTCGGCCGCAGGTAGTAGCCGAGCTTCGCGCCGCTGCCGTCGTTGAGGAACACGCCGACAGTCGGCACGGTGTCCTGTTCCGGAAGCGTCCCGGCCATCCGGCTCTCGCCGAATGTCCGCTGTTCCTCAGGTCGGGCACTCCAGAACAATATCCGGCGTTCGGTGATAGCACGGTCAAATGCGGACAACAACACCCGTGGGTTGACATTCTTCTTGAAGAAGGTGTCAAACACCGAGGCGGCCGAGGCGGCGAAGAAGTCGTCCTGCTGCTTGACGTCGAGGCGCTGGTAGCTGTCGTTGAGCAGGGTCTGCACTACCTTCTCGCTGGCGAGCGGGACACCCCCGGGCACCAGCACCGGACCGGTCGCCTTGAGCAGGTAGGACAGCACCACCGGATCAACGGCGAGCACGCCGTCGACAGTGGTGCCGGTCTTGCGCCGGAACATCTCGCGGTAGAGCGTCGCGGCGGTCGGGAAGTGCGGAGACAGGTTGACGTCGGCGGGATAGATGCCGGGCAGGTCCGTCCAGAGGGCCCGGGTCTCGGCGGGCACCTTCACCGCCGGGGTGAACCGGCCGAGCGAGGCACTGCTGCCCTGCTTGCCCATCTTCACCTTGCCGTTCTCCGCCTCGATCATCGCGTACGCGCCGAACATGCCGCCGGTGGCGCGCAACTCGGCGAGGTTCTGCGAGACGAGCAGGTAGCGGCGTGGGCCGTTCGCGCCGAGCAGCGGCGGGAGGAGGCGGGCTCCCTGGTCGGCGGCCGTGGTGAGGCTGGCCAGCCGGTCGATCTCGTCGCGCAGGTCGCTCAGCGCCTGCCGGATCTGGCTGACCAGGCTGTCGGCTGGTACCGCGGCCAGGTTCTGGCGGGTACGTTGCACCGACTCGTGGGCCTCGGTCAGCTGCGTGGAGACGGCGGCGAGTCGGGTGAGGTCCACCCGGCCGCCGGTCGGCACCAGGCTGGTCAGGTCCGCCCGAAGCAGGGTCGGGAACGCGTGTCGGGCCAGTTCGTCGATGGCGACGGCGATCTGCGCGACGGCGTCGAGGTCGTCGCCGGCGATCGGCGTACGTCGTCCGAGCTGCCAACTCGGGTCGGCCGTTGCCGCGCGGGCCGCGCCGGCCTGCTCCTGAAGGGCGGCGAGCGTCCGCAGGGCGCGATCGGTGTCCCCACCGACAGTCTGGGCGCTCAACTCTCGGGCCAGGCCAGCGGCGTTGAGCAGGTGGGTACGCGCCTGCCAGCCGCGGAAGCCGATCCACCCGGCGGTCGCCAGCAGCAGCGAGCCGACCACCAGGGCACCGAGGAGGGCCCGTCGCAGTCGGGCCCGCCGACGACGCCGGGACCGGCTCCGTCGCCGGATCGGTCGTTCGCTCACCGTCACACCACACTCCCGTTCACGGAACCGGACAGAAGGTCGATTCCCTGACGTTCTTAGCATGTCTCAGGGAAGTTCATACCGTTATTGCGTTTGTCGTCCTTTAAGCGAGTTTTCCTCGTAGTTACGTGGCGGGCTGTGCGACCCGTCCGGCCGCCTCGTGCAACAGCCGTTCGATCTGGTCCACGCCCGCGGGCAGCGACATCTCGCGCAGGTACGCGGCCCGCCCCCGGCGACCCATCTCGGTGCGGGTCGGCGGCGGAATGGTGGCGGCCAGCCAGAACCTGTCGGCCAACGCCGCCCAGTCCTCGGGCGGGCAGGACAACCCAGCCCGAGCCCGTTCGACCAGTTCGGCCGTGTCCCCACCGGCGGACGCGATCACCGGCGCGGCACAGGAGAGCGCGGCCTGCAGCTTGCCGGGCACCATGCCGCGCAGCTCCGGAAGATCGCGCAACATGACCAGTTGGTAGTCGGCGGCGGCGTACAGCTCGGGCATGTCGACCGGCGACCGCCGCTCCAGGAAACGGACGTTCCCCGCGCCCAGCTCGGCGGCGAGCCCCCGCACCCGCCGCTCCTCCGCGCCCGAACCGACCAGAACCAGATCCATCGTCCGGTCCAGTGCCGCGGCCGCACGGACCGCGGTCTCCAGCCCCTGCCGCGCCCCGATGGTCCCGGCGTGCATCACCACGCACCTACCGTCGCGACGGACCAGTTGGCGGGCCGCCGCGCCGGGTGTCGCCGGGTGGAAGATCCGCTCGTCGGTCCAGTTCAGCACCAGCCGGACGCGGGCCGGGTCGGCGCCGGCGGCGACCACCAGGTCCCGCATCGACGGCGCCGCGACCGCAATTCGCGCCGCGGTCCGGTAGATCCGGGTCATCGCGCTGCCCATCCGCGCCGCAAAGCGCCCCTCGCCCCCCTCGTCCGCGCCGTCGCGAGTCCAGACGTCCTGCACGTGCAGCACCGCCGGCACCCGCCCGAGCAACCGGAGCACCCCGGCCGCGGCGAACGTGGTCGCCGGCAGTTGGAAGACGTAGAGCGCGTCCACGTCACCCAGGAAGCGGCGTGCGACCAGCCCCGCGCTGCCGGCGAAGGAGAGGTAGCTGGCCATCCGGCCGGCGACGGAGGCGGCACCTCCGGGATACCGGGGCACCCGTCGGACACTCAGCCGTTGGCTGTGCGTCTCGTGGTGCCACCGCTGTCGCCAGCCGGGATAGACGTGCCCGCCGGGGTAGTCCGGAAAGCCGGTGAGGACCCGTACCTCGTGCCCACGCGCGGCCAGCTCCTCGGCGAGGCTCCCCGGGATGAACGCCGGCTCGGGCGGAAAGTGGTACGACAGGATGCCGATCTTCACCGGTACGCCCCCGTCCCACAGGGATCGCCGGCGACCGGCGCGGCACCACGACCGGCCGGCGTGCGGCGCGCGTACGATGCCGACAACCCCTCCCCGCACGGCCACCGGCGTCGACGCACCGCCCCCGCGGTGCGAGCGCTTGTGTCCGTACCGATGAGAGGGGCACCGATGGCTGATCGCGTGTTGTTCGTCTGCCACGCCAACCTGTGCCGGTCACCGATGGCCGAGTACCTGGCCCGCCGGCTGCTGGCCGACCGACCCGTCGAGGTGGCCAGCGCCGGCACCGACGCGATCGACGGGCTGGCCATGCACCCGTACGCCCTGGAGGTCGCGACCGAGAGCGGTGCGGACCCGGCCACGTTCCGGACCCGAGGGTTGCGCCCCGAGTATCTGGTCGACGCGACGCTCGTGCTGACCGCGACCCGACGCCAACGCTCCGTCTGCACCGCGTTGGCGCCGGGGGCGCTGCACCGGACGTTCACGCTGCGCCAGTTCGGGCGGCTGGCCGCAGCGGCCGAGCCGCCCGCCGACTCGGCCGACGACCCGTTGCGGGCGGCCATCGCCGCCGCCGCCCAGGCCCGGGGACGGCTGCAACCCGCCGCCCCGGACGAGGACGACCTTCGGGACCCGATCGGCGGTACCGCGGCCGACTTCCGACGCTGCGCCGAGGAGATCGAACGGTCGCTGCGACCCCTCGCCGCGCTCATCGGGGCAGCCGGGTGAGTTCCTGGGTGTGGTCGGGGATGCCGTTGACCCCGTCGGCGGTCGCGCTGTGCCGGCCGGACGCGGCCCGGTCGGCCGGCACCGACGCCTCGGCCGTCGAGGCCACCACCCGGTAGGCCTCGTACTGGTACGCCTCTGCCTTGGCCACCTTGGCCATGTTCAGCACACAGCCGAGCAGCCGAACCGAGACCGAGTGCAGTGACCGGGCCGCCGCGGCGACCTGGGTCCGCGAGGTACGGCCCTGCTGGGTCACCAGCAGCGCGCCGTCGGCCTGCACGGCCACCACCACGCCGTCGGTCACCGCGAGCAGCGGCGCGGTGTCGATGATCACGATGTCCGCCGACTCGCGCAGCGCCAGCAGCAGGTCCGACATGGCCTTGGAGCCGAGCAGCTCGCTCGGGTTCGGCGGAGCCGACCCGCTGGGCAGCACCAGCAGCGACTTGTCGCCCCAGCGCTGCACGACGTCGCCCACCTTCACGTCGCCCACCAGGACGTCGGTGAGGCCGACGCCGGCGTCCAGGCCCAGGTAGTCGTCGACCTTCGGGCGGCGCAGATCGGCGTCGACCAGCAGCACCCGCCAGCCCGCCTCGGCCAGTGCGATGGCCAGGTTGCAGGAGAGGGTGGTCTTTCCCTCGCCCTGCAGGGCGCTGGTCACCGCGATGACCCGGGCCGGCTCGTGGACGTCCACGAAGCGCAGGTTGGTCCGCAGCTTGCGCACCGCCTCGGCGCGTGCCGAGGTCGCGGCGTCGCCAACGATCAGCGGGGCGCTGCGGGCGTTGGCCTCGAACGGAATCTCACCGAGCAGCGGGCTGCCGGTGGCGCGTTGCAGGCCGGCCGCGTCGCGCAGTCGGACGTCGGCGACGCCGCGCAGGATCGCCAGACCGATGCCGAGGATCAGACCGACCAGACCGCCGAGGGTGAGGTTGCGGACCGGCTGCGGCGAGACGGGGTTGGCACTGACCCGCGGACCACTGACCATCTCAATCTTGATGGGCGTCTTGCCCTCCGGGGTCGTCTCGACCTTCTGGACGAGCTCGACGAACTTGTTGGCGAGGCTCTCCGTCACGCGCAACGCGCGAGTCTGGTCGGTGTCGGTCACCGACGCCCGCAGCAGGACGGTGCCGGTCTCGGTGGAGGTGCTCACCCGGCGCTGCACCTCGTCGGCGGTGAGGCCAACCGGAGTCTCGGCCACCACGCTCTGCGCCAGCCGGTCGCTGCTGAGCAGGTCGGCGTACGACTTGACGCGCTGCTGGAGGAAGAGCCCGCCCTGGTAGGCGTCGGTGACGCCGGTACTGGGGGTGGTGACGAAGAAGGTCACCGAGGCGACGTACCGAGGTTGGGCACGTACGGTCAGGAACGCCGAGACGCCGAGAGCCACCATGACCGTGACCAGCGCGACCCACCAGTGCCGACGCACGTGGCGCAATTGGCGGAGCAGGTCCATCAGGAGCGCCCCCGTGCCGGTCCGGTTACGGCAAAGAACTTCACGAAAACCCCCAAGGTCGTCTCTAAACTCGTGAAACCATTAAAGCGGCTCATACGGCTTATGTCCGGAGTTATGTATTTTCCGGCGGCGAGATGTGCGCCCGCATGACCAACCCGACAAACACCCATTCGGCTGCGGCGACAACCGGGGAAAAAAGTCGGAGGCCGATCGGATGACGTCCGATCGGCCCAGCGGTCGCCGCCGACCGCACCGCCGGATAGGGTCGACAGCGGTGTGCCGGGAAGTCTGGTCGGCGACTGGATTCCTGCCGTCCCGACTCCCGTAGGTGAGCCGAAGTTGACCTCCTCCACCCCGCCATCCGACCCGCGTCCGCCGAAGGTTCGGCTGTTCTCCCGATCGTCCTGGCCGGAGGCCCGGCACCTGGCCGACGTGCTGCGTACCGAGACCGTCGGCGGCGTGCTGCTGCTGTCAGGTGCCGTGATCGCGCTGATCTGGGCCAACTCCCCGTGGTCCGACTCGTACACGCGGCTCGGCGACGTGGTGCCCTGGCCCGGCGCGCCCTGGCACCTCGACCTGAATCTGTCCACCTGGGCGGCCGACGGCCTGCTGGCCATCTTCTTCTTCGTGGTGGGCCTGGAGCTCAAACGGGAGTTCGTCGCCGGTGACCTGCGCGACCCGCGCCGAGCCGCGCTGCCGATCGCGGCCGCGCTCGGCGGGATGCTGGTGCCGGCGGTGATCTACGTGACGGTGGTGCTGAGCGGAGGCGGGGAGGGCCTGCGCGGGTGGGCCATTCCGACCGCCACCGACATCGCATTCGCGCTCGCCGTCCTCGCGGTGGTCAGCTCACATCTGCCCCAGGGCCTCCGCGCATTCCTGCTCACCCTCGCGGTGGTCGACGACCTGTTCGCGATCACCATCATCGCGATCTTCTACACCGCCGACTTCCACCCCGTACCGCTGCTCGCCGCGTTGGCGCCGATCGCGCTCTTCGCGGTGCTGGTGCAGCGGGGCCGCACCTGGTGGTGGGCGCTCATCCCCCTCGCGATCGCCGCCTGGACACTGATGCACGCCTCGGGCGTGCACGCCACGGTGGCCGGTGTCCTGCTCGGCTTCACGGTCCCGGTGCTCGCACGCCGACCGGCGGGCGGCGACCAGCCGGTCGCGGCCAGCGCGGAGGCGGGCGAGGGTGGGCTCGCCGCCCGCCTGGAGCACCGCTGGCGGCCCGTGTCGGCCGGCTTCGCGGTGCCGATCTTCGCCTTCTTCGCCGCCGGGGTCACCCTGCGCGGCACCGACCTGGGCGCCCTGCTGAGCGACCCGATCGTGATCGCCATCGTCGCCGCCCTGGTGTTCGGCAAGAGCATCGGCATCTTCGGCTCGACGTACCTGCTGGCCCGGTTCACCCGCGCCGAGCTGGACGAGGACATCACCTGGGCCGACCTGCTCGGGATCGCCCTGCTGGCCGGCGTCGGCTTCACCGTCTCGCTGCTCATCGGCGACCTGGCGTTCGGGGTGGGCAGCACGGCCGACGACCGGGTCAAGGCGGCCGTGCTGCTCGGCTCGGTGATCTCCGCCGGGTTGGCCGCCACGGTGCTCAGCCGCCGCAACGCGGCGTACCGGAGGGTGGCGGAGCGGGAGCGGGTGGACGCCGACGGGGACGGCGTACCCGACGTCTACCAGCAGCCCGACGCCCGCTGAACGCGTCGGCGCCATCCAGCGAATGCGAAGGCGCCGAGGGGCGGCGCGGCGAGCGCGGGTTCGCCGCCGTGCCGCGCCGCCCTACAACCGCGCGGGCTCGCGCTCAGCGGCGGCGGTCGGCGGGCGGCAGGTCCTCGGTCTCCTCGACCAGCGCATCGGCCGTCGGCCCGGTGAGGTCGTCGCCCGGCACCGCCACCGCCTCGACGCGATCCTGCTCGTCGGGCTTCCCGCCGGGCGGCGGCTCCGGGGCGGTGGCACCGCCGGCGTAGCCGTACTCGTTCGGTTCGTCGTGCCGGCTCATGTGGTCATCCTCCCGCTTTTCCCGTTTCACCTGTCGAGGCCAACGGTAGGTGGTGATCGTCCTCGGCGCAGCGCGCCGGGGATTGTCGGCCGGACCATGGGGGTGGGTGGCTGAGCGCCGCCCCGAGCAGTTGACGCAGGGCGATGATCGCCACCGCGCCGGCCAGGCCGTTCCAACCCGGCTCGCCGGCGAGCCGCAGCAGACCGGCCGCGGTGAGCAGGTCCAGCAGCACCCGGACACCGCTGCGCAGCGCCCCGGTGGTGAGCGTGGTGAGCACCCCGGCGACCAACGCCAGGGCGGTGACCGCCGTGACCAGCGTGCCCGTCACGGTCGACGCTCCCCCTCGGCCACCTGACGCTGCTCCTGCCGGATCTCGCGGCCCAGGAAGTAGTTCAACGCCGTTCGGATCGTCGCGATGGCGGCCAGTTGGCCGATCTGCGTGAACGACGGGGACACCGCCGTGCGCAACACGTCGGCCGCCAGCTGGAATTCCAGGCCGAGGGTCAGAAAGCGGCCCAGCGAGAGCCGGATCGGCGTGAAGCGGGCGGCGCTGCGGTGTCGCAGCCCTTCGACCACGAACCGCACCGCCGCCCACACCGCGCCCACGAAGATCACCAGCGCGCCGGCCACCTCCACCACGGCAACCAGCACCTGGTCGCCCTGGCGCAACAACTCGGCCGGATCCACCCCGGGCCGTTACCCGCCCTCCGGGCAGCTAGTCGGCGCTCAGGTCAGCTCGTTCACCGCTTCCAGGATCAGCCAGAGACCGGAGATGGCGAAGAGGATCGCCGCCCCGTACTTGATGGCCTTCTCCGGCAGCCGCCGGCCGAGCATCCGGCCGACCAGGATGGCCAGCGCGTCCGCGGCCACCATGCCGATGGTGGAGCCGAGCCAGGTGCCGAACCAGCCGTACTTGGTGGCGAGCGTGATCGTGGCGAGCATCGTCTTGTCGCCCAGCTCGGCGAGGAAGAACGCCACCGACACCGCCACCAGCGCGGTCTTGTTGGTCTTCTCCGCCTTGCGCTTCTCCTCCTCGGTGAGCTTGTCCCCGCGCAACGTCCACGCACCGAACCCGAGGAACGCCACGCCGGCAACCAGGGAGATCCACTCGGTCGGCAGCACCGCCCCGAGACCCGCGCCGATGGCGACCGACGCCAGGTGCACCACCGCGGTGGCGACCGTGATGCCGATCAGCACCGGAATCGGTTTGAACCGCGTGGCGAAGGTCAGCGCCATCAGCTGGGACTTGTCCCCCAGCTCGGCGACGAAGATGACGCCGAAGCTGACGACCAGCGCGGCGAAAAATCCCTCCATGACGTCCTTCCCGTTCACGCCGGGAGGAGGTACAGGGGCGCCCTCGACCCGGCTGCAACAGCCTGAGTCGAAGGTCTCGCCCGCCCCGAGAAAACCGGGGCCGCGTGGCCGGATGCGGAACGCACCAGTATGTCGACCACGACATTGGGGGCTACTCCCCTTCGCGTGATCAGCCTATCTGATCACCGCCAGGCCCGACCCAGCCGGGTGAACAGGCTCACCGCGCCCGCGCCAACGTGACGCCGAAGAGCGCGTCCGGGTCGGTCCAGAACTCCGCGGTGGCGAAGCCGGCCGTGGCCAGCTCCGCGGCGATCCCCTCCCGGTGGAACTTCGCCGAGACCTCGGTACGCAGCTCCTCCCCCGCCGCGAAATCGACTGTCAGCCCCAGCACCCGCACGCTCATCGGCCGGATCGCCCGCAACCGCATCTCGATCCACTCGTGGTCGGGATCCCACACGGCGACGTGCTCGAACGCGGCCGGGTCGAAGTCGGCGCCCAACTCCCGATTGATCACGTGCAGCACGTTGCGGTTGAACTCGGCGGTGACCCCGGCGGCGTCGTCGTACGCCGGCACGATCACCGACGGGTCCTTCACCAGGTCCGTGCCGAGCAACAACCAGTCGCCGACCTCCAGCGCCGCGCGCATCGCCGTCAGGAACTCGGCCCGCTCGGCAGGCAACAGGTTGCCGATCGTGCCGCCGAGGAACACCACCAACCGCCGACCGCCGGTGGGCAGCCGGTCCAGTTGCCGGGTGAAGTCCCCCACGATGCCCCGCACCCGCAGGCGGGGATAGTCGGCAGCGATCTGGGCGGTGGACCCCCGCAGCGCACTGACCGACACGTCGAGGGGGACGAACGTGCCCAGCCCACCCCGGCGGGTGAAGGCGTCCAGCAGCAGCCGGGTCTTCTCCGACGAACCGGAGCCCAACTCGATGAGCGTCTTGGCCCCGGTCAGCGCCGCGATGTCGGGAGCGTGCGCGGCCAGCACGGCCCGCTCGGCCCGGGTCGGGTAGTACTCGGGCAGTCGGGTGATCTCCTCGAAGAGTTCGCTGCCCCGGGCGTCGTAGAACCACTTCGGCGGCAGCCACTTCCGCCCGGCGCTCAGCCCCGCCCGGACGTCGTCGCGCAGGCCACGCTCCAGGTCACCCTCTTCGAGGTAGATCTCCAGGGGTTCCGCGGTCATCAGTTCGCTCCTCTGTTCGATCAACCGTTGCGTGCCTGCCCGGCGCGGCTCACCGGGGTCGGCAGTGGACGTACCCGCACCTCACCCGCGGTGGCGACGACGAGGTGCCCCTCCGGCACCGACCGCCACCCGGGATCGTCGTCGTGCGGCTCGGAGGCGAGCAGCACCGAACCCGGCGTCTCGCGGACCGACAACGCATGGCCCGCCACGCTGGCCACCACCCGGTGCCCGTCGGTGAGCAGCAGGTTGAGCCGCGACCCGGGGGCTGCGGCGGCGACGTCGGTCACCGTCCGCCCGACCGCCTCGACCGGGTCGGCACCAGCGCGCAACCGATGCCGCACCAGCGCCCAGAGCAGCGCCGAGTCGGTGGTGGCGTCCAGCGTGAGCAGGTCACGCACCGGCAGACCGGCGGCGAGCGGCACCACGGCGTCCGGCCAGCCGCGGACCACACCGTTGTGGCTGAACAGCCATCGCCCCTCGGCGAAGGGCGCCGCCGCGCCGTCGAGCACCGCCATCCCGACCGTGGCCGAGCGCACCGCCGCCACCACCGCCGCGCTGCGTGTCACCGCCGCCAGTTGGGCGATGGTCGGGTCACTCCAGATCGGCTGCGCCCGCCGGTACCGCACCGGCTCACCCTCACCCGGGTACCAGCCGACACCGAACCCGTCGGCGTTGATCGTGCCGCCGCCGCGCATGTCACGGGGTGCCCAGGACTGCCGCACCAGCGAGTGCGGAGGGTCGAACAACAGCTCGGCCAGGGTGACCGGCGGCCCCAGGTAGGCCAGGTGGCGACACATCAGCGCCCCCGGCCCGCCGCCGGGCCGCCGGTCGTGCGGCAACTCACCGGTACGACTCGTCCGGTCGCGCGTCCCGGGCACAGCGGAAACCGCTGAAGATCTGCCGGCGAATCGGATAGTCCCAGTTACGGAAGGTGCCCCGGCAGGCGGAGCGGTCGGTGCCGAACGAGCCACCGCGCAGCACCCGGTGGTCGCCGCCGAAGAAGACCTCCGAGTATTCGCGATAGGGGAACGCGGCGAACCCCGGATGCCCGTCGAACGCGGTCGAGGTCCACTCCCAGACGTCACCGATGAGCTGGTGCACACCCAACGGCGACGCGCCGGCCGGATACGCGCCCACCGGCGCCGGCCGCAGATGGCGCTGGTCGAGGTTGGCGTGCGCCTCGGTCGGGTCGTCGTCCCCCCAGGGGTACCGACGCGACCGCCCGGTCGTCGGATCCCACCGGGCCGCCTTCTCCCACTCCGCCTCGGTCGGCAGCCGCTTGCCGGCCCACGCCGCGTACGCCTGTGCCTCGTACCAGCACACGTGCACCACCGGCTCGTCGGCGCGGACCCGCGCCCACTGACCGAAGCGCCGATACGACCAGTCGTCGCCGTCGGAACGCCAGTGCATCGGGGCGCTCAGCTGCTCGCGAACCCGATGCTCCCAGCCGGCCGCGCTCCACCAGCGCTGCTCGGTGTAGCCGCCGTCGGCGATGAAGGCCGCGTACTGGCCGTTGGTCACCGGGGCGGCGTCGATGACGTACGCCGGGAGGTCGACCCGGTGCGCCGGACGTTCGTTGTCCAACGCCCACGGATCGGTGTCGGTGCCCATGGTGAACTCGCCGGCCGGCACCAGCACCTCCGCGCCCACCCGGACCGACGGCTCGGGCGGCGCCGGGGCGTGCAGCACCGCCGGCCCCGAGCGCAGCTGGTGGGTGGCGAGCATCGTCTCGTCGTGCTGCTGCTCGTGCTGCACGATCATGCCGAAGGCGAACCCGTCGGCGACCAACGGCCGCTCGGTGAAGGTCACCGCGTCGAGCAGGTCGTGCACCTTGTCCCGGACGGTGGCCAGGTAGGCGCGCGCCTCCGCGGGCGGCAACAGGGGCAGCGTGGGGCGGTCCCGGCGCGGCTGTTTGAACGCGTCGTACAACTCGTCGATGTCACACCGGACCGGCTCGCGGCCCCCGACGTCCCGGACCAACCAGAGCTCCTCCTGGTTACCGACATGGGCAAGGTCCCAGACCAACGGCGACATCAGCGGTGAGTGCTGGCGCGTCAGGTCGGCGTCGTCGACCACCTCGGTCAGCAACGCGGTGCGGGCGCGGGCCCGCGCCAACTCCACCGCGATGTGGTCGCGCAACTGCTCGCCGTCGACCCGGCCCGCCTGCGAGGCTCGCAGAACGGGCTCACTCCTCGCGCTCACCGAGCCGTCCTCCGTTCGCGATTGCGCGGCTCGCAGAACCGGCTCACTCCTCGCGCTCACTGGTCTCTCCTCTCTGCGGCGGCCAGCCGCTGGCGTACCCCTCGCCGGATCTCCTCGTGGGTGCTGTCCGGCAGCTCCAGTCGGGGCAGTGTGGTCAGGGCCAGGTCGAGCAGGGCCGCCGCGGCGGCGGCCAGCGTCGGGTCGGCCAGGCCGTGCCGGGCCGCGGTCGACCAGCGGTGCGCCACCGGCGTGGCGATCGTGTACGCATCGCGCACGGTGCCCGGGTCGTCGAACAGGGCGGTCAGCACCGCCAGCGGCAGCCGCCAGCCGCGGTCGGGTTGGGCGTCCAGGTAGCGCAGCTCCAGGTAGCCGCGTGGCCGCACCGGCGGAAAGAGGGTGCTGACGTGGTAGTCGAGGTCATCGGTGGTGGGCGGTTGTGGCAGCGCGCCGTCGAGCCAGTCGGCGAAGGTCACCCCGGGCGGCGCGGCCCAGTCGGCGCTGTGCCGGCGCAGACAGAGCAGCGGCGCGGCGAGCACGTAGCTGATCCAGGCGTCGGTCGGATCGTCCCCGGCCCGCGAGGGCGACCAGACCGGGCGGGTCCGGGCCGGGTCGATGGCCAGCCAGGCGGCCATCCGGGCGGAGGCCCAACCGGTGCGCCGCCCGGCGTGTCGAGCGGCGGAGGCGAACGCCGCGAGCAGTGGGGGCCCGACCGCGTGGGCCGCGGCCCAGCGGTCGGCGACCTGGTCCGGCTCGCCGGCGTCGAGGCAGATCTGTAGGCCGGCGGTGCTGTACATCATCGTTCGGCCGGCCGGGCCGTGGCGGTCGAAGGCTCCGCGCATCGCGCGGTAACGGGGGGTTTCCAGTACCGGGCGGGGCCGTCGGTGGGGGTCGATGCCGCTGCGGCCGAGGACCAGCCCGGCGGCGGCCAGCAGGTCGGTGACCTGGGCGATGTCGGCCTCGGTGGCGCGAATCAACGCGGCGACCGAGGGGCGGGGCGGGGTGGAGATCTCCAACTGGCCACCCGGCTCCAGGGTGACCATGCCGCCGTGTCGCAGCGGCTCGGCCGGGCTGGTGGCATCCAGCGTGGCGGGGCTGTGCCGCCCCAGCGCCGCCCGCAGCCGCGTCGCGTCGACGGGGCGGGCGGGATCGGCGGCGTCGTGCACGGTCCATTCCAGTTCGACGCCGGTGTGGGTGGGTGGACCGGTCTTGAAGCAGATCCGGGCGAGGTGTCGGACTGCGGCTGCGGACTCGCGCAGGATGGCACTGCGGTCCAGGTCGGATGACGTCACCAAGGGTCGGGCCCCCTCTCCGTGCGCCGGGTCCGGCACACCGTGCCACCGTAAACCCACCCACCGACACCGTCGGGGGCGTGCACGGGTCACCAACCTCTGTCTAACAGACGAATTTCCGAAGCAGGGCGGAACGAACCGCTCCAACCGTCGACCGGTCAGCCGCCTACGGGGTGACCCGGTCGCGGCGGTGACGGCGGGGCTTTGCCCGATGGGGACGGCTTGCCCTTCGCCGAATCGGAGGGCGTGACCTTCGCCGGCTCGGACGGCTTCGTCTCGGGTACGAGCCGCTGGCAGTACGCCTCGACCTCGGCGGGCCCGCCGGCGGCGGTCACCAGCTTCTGGAAGGCCGGCGTGCGTAGCGCCTTCTCCCGCTGGTCGGGCTCTTTCGCCCGCCACGCGCGGCACTGTCCGTGCATCTGGCCGGCGGTAGCGGGACCGGCCGGCGGCGTGGCGGCGACGGACGGCGGCGCGCCCGGCGACGCGGCGCCGGGGCCCACCGACCGACCGGGCTCGGTCGACCGGGATGCGCCCTGGTGCGGCGAGGGTGACGGGCGTGACGGTGCCGGTGCGACCGGGTCTGGCCCCCGGTCCCGGGTGACCGCCGCGAAGGCGGCCCCCGCGGTCGCGGTAGCTGCCACCGCGCCGATCCAGGCCACCGCGCCGGTGGTCATCCGGCGACGGTGTGGCCGCTGCGGCACGGCCGGCGTCGGGTTGGCCCGGGCGGCCCGGAACGCGGCCACCGCGGCGTCCTCCCCGGCCAGCTCGCCCGGGCGGACGGGGCCGGCCGCCGCGGCGAGCAACGCGGCCACCGGGGGCACGTCCGGGGTGTTCAGGTGCGCCTCGGGTGAGTTCGCGTCCACCTCTGTGGGCGTGGCGGACGGGCCCTGATCCAGGGTGGCGTCCACCCGGGCAGGGGCCGAGTCGAGCAGCCGCTCGGTGTCGGCGTGGTCGGCCCGCCGGAACGGGTTCATCGGGAGTCCCCTCACGTCAGCCGTCCGCCGGTTCGACGTGCGATGTCCGCAGGGCGGGGCCGCTCCCCGCACGCGGTGGTGGCACCCCCTCGATGCCGACCGACGACTCGGCCGGGTTCTGCCGCTCCAGCAGGACCGCGAGCCGGCGTAGGCCGCGGTGAGCGGCGGTCCGCACGGCGCCGGCCCGGCGGCCCAGCACCCGGCCGGCGGATCCCGCGTCCAGCCCGATCACGGCCCGCAGCAGGACCGCTTCGGCTTCCCGGGGCGGGAGGGTGGCGATCAGCGCGAGGGCGGTCTCGGTACCGATCGTCTCGCTGGCTCCCTCGGCGGTGTCCGCGTCGCTGGCGAGCTCGGCGAGCGCCTGCACCGGGACCGGGAGCGAGGGGCGGCGGCGCATCCGGCGCAGGTGGTCCATCGCGCGGTTACGGGCGATGGTGACCGCCCAGGCCCGGAACTCGCCCCCGCTGAAGCCGGGCAGGTCACGGGAGATCTGGAGCCAGGTCTCGGAGGCGACGTCCTCGGCGTCGGCGCCGACGAGCGCGGTCAGGTAGCGCAGCAGCCCAGGCTGGAGGCTCCGGTAGAGAAAGCGGAACGCCTCCTCGTCCCCGGCCTGCGCGGCGGTCACCACCTCCGACAGGTCGGCGGTCATGTGCGGCCCACGCGTCGTTCGGGGCGTGTCGGCCCGACCAATCGGGCTGGCGCACGCGACGCGGCACGAGTCGTCCGCCCGATCAGCACCAGCACCGCACCGCCCTCCACCGCTCTGATTGTGCCCGCGACCACGATTGTCGGGGCGGCGGGTCCGGGGGCCAACGCCAGGGTGGTCGATCGGCGCGCTGGCCGCCGAGGTAGCCGGGAGGGCCCGAGCCGGGCTAACGCTAAGAGGGGGCTCACGACGCGACAAGTCGGCGTCGTGTCACGGAAGAGTGACAATTATCAACCCGGCCCGACGGCGCGTCGTCGTAACGGCCCGTACGCAGCGGACGCCACCCACGCCGGGAGGCGGTTTCTCGCCCCCGACGACGACCCGAGCGACGGAAATAGTCGCTTTTTGTGACACCACACATCCGCAGCGTCACGAAGGGTGAGCGTCCACACAGGTCAGGCCGGATCAGCCAGTCCGAACCAGCCGCCCGGCGGCCCTGCCGCGGCGCGCCGCCCCGCGCCACTCTAGGTACGGTAATGCGGTGTTGTCATCGGAGGTCGTGCTCAGCGGTCGCTACCGCTTGGACGAACGTGTCGCCACGGGCGGCATGGGCGACGTTTGGCGTGCCTCCGACCTGATCCTCGGCCGGCAGGTCGCGGTCAAGGTTCTCCTGCCGGCGTTGGTCTCCGATCCCGATTTCATCGCCCGGTTCCGCGCCGAGGCCCGGATCATGGCGGCGCTGCGGCACCCCGGCATCGTGCAGGTCTTCGACTGCGGTGCGGACGATCTCCCCGACGGCGGGCGTGCGGACTACCTCGTCATGGAGTTCGTCGCCGGCGAGCCGTTGTCCAAGCGGATCGAGGCGGCCGGACGGCTCGACGTGGCCGAGACGATGTCGATCGTGGCCCAGGCGGCCGCAGCGCTCAACGCGGCGCATCGCGGCGGCATCGTGCACCGCGACGTCAAACCCAGCAACCTGCTGGTGCAGGAGGACGGCACTGTCGTCCTGGTGGACTTCGGCGTGGCCCGCTCCACCGACATCACCAGCATCACCAGCACCAACGCGGTGCCGGGCACCGCCCTCTACATGGCTCCCGAGCAGGCCGCCGGTCGGCCGGTCAGCGGTGCCACCGACATCTACGCCCTGGGCGCGGTCACCTACTGCTGCCTGACCGGCAGTCCGCCGTTCACCGGTGACAATCCGCTCCAGGTCGCCGTGCGGCACCTGGACGACGAGCCGCCGGAGCTGCCGCACGACATACCGGAGGCGGTCCGCGCCCTGGTGTCGCGGGCCCTGGCCAAGGATCCGCTGGAGCGATTCACCAGCGGAGCGGCGATGGCCGAGGCCGCTCGGACGGCGGTCACCGGCGGCGAGCCGCCGACGGCGATGGCCGGGCCGGTCGCG
This sequence comes from Micromonospora saelicesensis, assembly GCF_900091575.1. Taxonomy (GTDB): domain Bacteria; phylum Actinomycetota; class Actinomycetes; order Mycobacteriales; family Micromonosporaceae; genus Micromonospora; species Micromonospora saelicesensis. Next base: position 87,593 of record NZ_FMCR01000002.1, on the reverse strand, counting down.
CTGCGCGACGCTGGGCCGGGCACCCGCACGGACGTGCCGGCCGGCGCGGCGGTGGCGGACGGGCGCCAGCGACGGCGGGGTCCGCTCGTCGGCGCGGCGGCGGCCATGCTGGTCGCGCTGGTCGGGCTCGGCGCGGCGCTGGCCGCGACGCGTAACGTCGGCGAGGACCCGGCGGTCAATCTGCCGGCCACCTCGCCGACGGTGGCGCCGAGCGGCCCCGTCGACCTGCCCGCGGCGAACGAGCAGATCACCAGTGTCGAGCCGGGCCGGCCGGACCGGCCGCACGTCCCCGGCAACTCCCCGTCGGCCTCGGTCTCCGCCACGCCGAGCCTGGAGCCCAGCCAGACGGTCGGCCCGCCGACGCCAACGGTGGGCGTCACCACGGCGCCGCCGACCAGCGCGGCGCCCACGACGGGCGCGCCGCCGACGACCGCGCCGCCGTCTGATCCGCCGGCCACCTCCAGTGCGCCGGTCGATCCGGAGGTGCCGGCGGGCGGTTGAGCGGACCGCTGTCGCCGACCCCCGTCAGTCCCACCAGCACCGATATCCCCAAAACGGACTTACGACGCCGAAGACGCCTCTAGGCTCTGAGCAGGCTATTTACACCATCTGCTGCGGGAGCCTGGGTGAGCGCTGAAAAGCTGGTCGTGATCGGTCAGGGGTACGTCGGACTGCCGCTGGCCATGCGGGCCGTCGAGGCGGGGCTCGACGTGGTCGGTCTCGACGTCGACGCCGACCGGGTGAAGCGTCTCGCCTCCGGCGAGTCGTTCGTCGAGGACATCCCGGCCGACCGGCTGGGCCGCGCGTTGGGCAGCGGCCGCTACCACCCCAGCACGGAGTACACCGACGCTGACGGGTTCGACATCTGCGTCATCACGGTGCCGACCCCGCTGCGCGACGGGACCCCGGACCTGAGCTTCGTCGAGCAGGCCGGCATCGGTATCGGCCCGTACGTCCGCCCGGGCTGCACGGTGATCCTGGAGTCGACGACCTACCCGGGCACCACCGAGGAGCTGCTGCGCCCGTTGTTGGAGTCGGCCAGCGGCCTGACCAGCCCCGGTGACTTCCACCTCGGCTACAGCCCCGAGCGGATCGACCCGGGCAACCCGACCTGGCGACTGGAGAACACCCCGAAGGTGGTCTCCGGTGTGGACGCGGCGGCGCTGGCCCGGGTGGACGAGTTCTACCAGCGTCTCGTGGAACGCACCGTACCGGTGGACTCCACCCGCGTCGCCGAGCTGACCAAGCTGATCGAGAACACGTTCCGCCAGGTCAACATCGCGCTGATCAACGAGCTGACCATGCTCTCGCACCACCTCGACATCGACGTCTGGGAGGCGATCGACGCCGCCTCGACCAAACCGTTCGGCTTCATGCCGTTCCGACCCGGCCCCGGCGTCGGCGGGCACTGCCTGCCGATCGACCCGTGCTACCTGTCCTGGCAGGTCAAGCGCCGCCTCGGTCGGCAGTTCCGGTTCATCGAGCTGGCCAATGACGTCAACCACGAGATGCCCGAACACGTGGCGCAGCGGATCATGGGTGGGCTGAACCGGGACGGCCGGGCCGTCAGCGGCGCCCGACTGCTGCTGCTCGGTCTGGCGTACAAGAAGAACACCGGCGACATGCGCGACTCCCCCGCCGTGGACGTGGCCCGTCGGTTGCAGGCCCTCGGCGCCGAGGTGCACGCCGTCGAGCCGTACGCCGAGGCGCACCAGATCCCCGCCGGGATCACCGTGGTCGGGCTCAGCGAGCGTGAGGTGCGCGCGGCCGACGCGGTGGTGGTGGTCACCGACCATGACACCTTCGACTACGACCTCGTGGTCAGGCACGCCCGCTACATCTTCGACACCCGCAACCGGTGCGCCGGCCCGATGGTCGAGCGACTGTAGACCCGGCACCGCTGGCCGGTCCCGCCGCCGGGGAAGATGGCGGGACCGGCCAGCGGATGTCCGTCCGGTCGCCGGGGTCGGACCCGGCCGGTCCGGACCGCGACCGGCTCACTGGTCGGCGAGCGCCTCGACGACCGGCCGGGACAGCGCCCGGCGGGCCGGCAGCACCGAGGCGAGCAGGGCGGCGAGCACCGCGACACCGAGGATCAGCCCGAGCTGGCCGAGCGGCAGCACCACGTGGAAGTCGCCGCCGAGGCGGTCCAGCAGGGCCATCGCGGACGCGCTGACTCCGGTGCCGAGCCCGACCCCGAGCACCGCGCCGACCAGCGCCATCAGCACCGCCTCGACGGCGAGCACCGCCCGCATCCGCCCTCGGGTGAGCCCGACCGCCCGCAGCACGGCGTTCTCCCTGGTCCGTTCGACCACCGACAGGCTCAGGGTGTTCGCCACGCCGACCAGGGCGATCACCACGGCCAGACCGAGCAGCGCGGTCACGAACGCGAGCAGCATGTCCACAGTGCCAGTGAGCATCTTCTTGTACGCGCCCTGATCCATCAGGTTCACCGTCGGGTAGCGGCCCAGCACCACGGTGATCGCGTCGCGGGCCCGCTCGGGGCTCACCCCGGCGGCGGGGTCGATCTCGGCCAGATAGCCGCGCTGGGCGGGGAAGAGCGCGGCGAAGTCCTGGTCGGACAGGTCGATGACGTGACCTGCGGGCACCTCACCGCCGGGGCTGTCGTCGGTCACCACGGCGGCCACCCGGAACGACCTCCCCCCGACCGTCACCGGTGAGCCGACCTGCCAGCCGCGGGCCCGCGCCAACTCGCGGTGCACCAGCACCTGCCCCGGCCCGACCCGCTCGGCGTCGCCGGTCAGCACCCCGCTCAGCGTCCGGCCGACCAGCGCCGGGTGGGCCGCGCGGATCTCGACGTCGTCGACGACAGTGCTGCGCTGCTCGTGCACCACACCCAGTTCGGGACGGGAGGCGAGCTCACCGACGAGCGCGGCCGGCAGGTCCTGACCGATTCCGCTGACCACGAAGTCCGTCCCGATCTGGGCGTCCACGCTGCGTTCGATGCCGTCCTTGGTGCTGCGCGCGCCGACCATGAACGCCGAGACCAGTCCGATACCGATCACCAGCGCGGTGGCCGTCGCGGCGACCCGCCGCGGATTGCGCACCGTGTTGCTGACCGCCAGCTCACCGATGGTGCCGAGCACTCGTCGGACCGGCCAACCGAACACCCGGGCCAGCGCGGGGACGAGCACCGGCCCGAACAGCACGATCCCGAAGAAGGTGAGCACCCCACCGACCGCCACCAGTAGCAGCTGACCGGCGCTGGCGGCGCCGGCCAGCGCGGCCACACCGACGACGAGGACCAGCGCGCCGATGCTCAGCCGAACCCGACCAGCACCCCGGCTGGGCTGCACCGCGGCGTCGGTGAGCGCGGCCACCGGGGCGATCCGCGTCCCGCGCCAGGCCGGCAGCAGGGCGGCGCACACGGTGAGCCCGGTGCCCAGCAGCAGGCCGGTGAGCACTGTCGAACCGGTCACGGTCAGCACACCGGTCACCGGCACGTCCAGTTGGGACAGCAGCAGCCGCAACCCGGCGGCGAGGGCCACTCCGAGCAGCACCCCGAGCGCGGAGGCGACCAGCCCCAGCACCGCCGACTCCAGCACTGTGGACCGGAAGACCTGTCCCCGGGTGGCGCCGATCAGGCGCAGCAGCGCGGTCCGTCGGGTGCGCTGGGCCAGCACGATCGCGAAGGTGTTGGCGATCACGAAGCCGGCCACCACGATCGCGACCCCTACGAAGATCAACAGCAGCATGCGGAACTGTTCCACGTTGCGGACCGCGTCCTCCACGGCCTCGTCGAGAATCTGCTGGCGACTCTTCACTGTGGCTTCGGCGCCGGACACCGCGCGTACCTTCTCGGTCAGCGCCGCGACGTCGGCGCCCGGTCGGGCCGCCACCATGATCCGGCCGTAGCCGCGCTCGCCGGTGAGGGCCAGGGCGTCCGGCCCGACCAGGCCGACTAACGGACCGCCGACGTCGCGGGCGGTGCCCGCCACATCGACGGTGCCCACCAGGGTGTACGGGCGGGCCGCTCCGCCGGTGGCGCCGATCCGGACCGCCGCGCCGAGCCCGAAGCCCTGCTCGGCCGCGGTCGGCGCGTCGAGCACCACCTCCCCGGCCCGGTCGGGCAACCGGCCGGCCACCACGTCGTACGAGCGCAGCGCGTCCTCGGTGGGGATGGCGACGAGCATGGTGAAGCCGAGCACCGGCCGACCGTCGGCTCCGACGATCCCGGCGGTGTTGGTCAGCTCACCGGCGGCGGCGGCCACCCCGTCGACCGCCCGCACCCGGTCGACCAGTGCCGGGGGCAACACCTCTCGGCCGGCCGAGTAGACCCCCAGGTCGGTGTGGCGGTCGAAGGTGCCGGCCCGCTCGTACGCCCCGGCCCGCATCCCGTCGACGAAGATCATCGTGCCGGCGACGAACGCGACGCCGAGCACGACGGCGAGCGCCGAGAGCAGCATGCGCAGCGCCTCGGCGCGCAGCGAACGCAGGGTCAGGCGGATCATGCGGGGCTCCCGGTGCAGGTGGCGGATCAGACCCCTCCGACGCTATGGCCGGAACCGGTCTGTCGATCTCCACCTGCGCGCTCGACCTGCGTGCACCCCGGGTCGCGGTGCACCCGTCGGCCGCTACGACCCAGGTCGTACGCGGTGTCATCCGCCGGGCGTGACCAGCCCGCTCTCGTACGCCAGGACCACCGCCTGGACCCGGTCGCGCAGCTGGAGTTTCGCCAGGATCCGCCCGACGTGGGTCTTCACCGTCGCCTCGGCCACATGCACCCGGGCGGCGATCTCCGCGTTGGACAGCCCCTGGGCGACCAGCAGCAGCACCTCCCGTTCCCGTTCGGTGAGCTGCGCGAGTCGAGGGTCGGCGCTCGGGGCGGCGCCGAGCTGCCCGGCGAACCGGTCCAGCAGGCGTCGGGTGATCGACGGAGCCACCACCGAGTCGCCCTGGGCCACCACCCGGATCGCGGCCAGCAGCTCCTCCGGCGGGACGTTCTTGAGCAGGAAGCCACTCGCACCGGCCTGCAGGGCCGCGAACGCGTCCGCCTCGGTGTCGAAGGTGGTCAGCACCAACACCCGAGGGCCACCCGCGGGCCGCTCGGCGCAGAGTCGACGGGTCGCCTCCACCCCGTCCATGGTGGGCATCCGGATGTCCATCACGACCACGTCGGCCTCGGTGCGGGCGAGCACCCGCAGAGCGTCCGCGCCGTCGATCGCCTCCCCGACGACCTCCAGGTCGGGCTGGGATTCCAGCACCATCCGGAACCCCGCGCGGACCAGCGCCTGGTCGTCCACGATCACTACCCGGACCGTCATGCCGCGATCACCTCCGTTGCCGGCTCTGACGGTAGCGGCAGCCGAACCTCGACCTGCCAGCCCCCGGTCAGCCGGGGACCCGCGGTGAGGCTGCCGTCGTACACCGTCACCCGCTCCCGCATGCCGAGCAGGCCGTGACCGCCGGACGGCGCCGGGCTGACCAGCGGGCGGCCGCGACCGTCGTCGACCACCCGGACCACGACGGCCTCGGCGGTGTACGACAGGACGACCTCGACGCCGGCGCCGACGCCGGCGTGCTTGAGCGCGTTGGTCAACGCCTCCTGCACCACCCGGTAGACGGTCAGCTCCAGGCCCGGCGGCAGGGCCGGTGGCGCACCGGTGACGGTGCTGCGAACGTGCAGACCGGCGTCGTCGAACCGGGCCAGCAGGTCGGGCAGCTCGGCCAGCGCGAGGCGTCGGTGCTCGGGGTCGGCCGCCGCCGCCAGCCCGTCGGCCCCCTCCCCGCCGGCCGGGCCGGCGTCGCGCAGAACGCCGACCAGGCGGCGCATCTCCTCCAGCGCCTGCCGGCCGGTGTCCGCGACCACCTTCACGGCGGTTCGCGCCTGGGCGGGGTCACGGTCGAGCATGAACCGGGCCCCGTCCGCCTGGACGATCATCACGGCCATGCTGTGGGCGACCACGTCGTGCAGCTCACGAGCGATCCGGGTGCGCTCCTCGGCGACCGCCGCCCGGGACTCGGCCTCCCGCTCGCGTTCCAGGGTGGTGGCCCGCTCCTCCAGGCTGAGCACGTAGAGCCGGCGGGTCCGCACGTTCAGCGCGACCAACCACACCGCGCCGGTGACCAGCGCGTACCACAGCGCGGTCACCCACCACTGGATGACGTTCGGGGTCTGCGCGGCGGCCAGCAGCACGCCGACGGCCGCGACCGCGCCGGCCAGTACGCCGTCGCGCAGCCGCCGGCCGTACTTCACCACGCTGTAGAGCGCGATCAGGACGGCCACGTCGTAGATGAGCGGACCCCAGCGGGCGATCACCTGGATCAGGGCGAGCACCGCGACCGCCACCGTCACCGCGCTCGGGTGGGTGCGGCGGAACAGCAGCGCCACCGCCATCCCCACGCCGACCGCCGTGGCCGCCCAACCGCCCGGCTGGTTCACCGCCGCGGCCAGGGAGACGAAGACCACCAGCAGGGCGACGGCCACGTCGAAGGCGACGCCGCGCAGCGGGCGACCGAACACTGTGCGTCTCACGGTCACCCAGCGTACGTGCCGGGATGCTCGGCCCTCGCGCCCCGCGCACGGGAATCAGCCGCCGAGGACCTCGCGCATGCGGTCGATCTCGACGGTCTGCTCGGTGGCGACGGAGTTGGCGAACTCGTTGAGCGTCAGGTCGGAGCCGACAGTGAGCAGGTTGGTGGCCATCTCGATGGCACCCTGGTGGTGCTCGGTCATCATCCGGACGAAGAGCCGGTCGAAGTCCGCGCCACGGGCCGCGGCGAGCTGCCGCATCGCCTCTGGCGACTGCATGCCGCGCATGGTGCCGTGGTCGTGCCCCTGCGCCTCCGCCGGGAGGCCACGGGTCTGCAACCAGCCGCGCATCATGCCCATCTCCGGCCCCTGGCTGGCCCGGATGCGCTCGGCGATGGCCCGGACGTCGGGGTCGGCGGCCCGGTCGGGGGCGAGCTCCGCCATCGCCAGGGCCTGCGCGTGGTGCGGGATCATCATCCGGACGAACCAGACGTCCAGCGAGTTGTGCGGGGCGGGACCGGCGTCGCGGACCTCGTGCGCCGGGCGGGTGGCCGCCGTCTCGCCCGGTCGGCCGGGCGCGATGACGGTCAGATCGGTGGGGACGGGGCTGGCCGTCGGCGACGCGGCGGAGGTGGCGGGCGCGGAGACCGGCTGCGGCGCGTTCGTACCGGTGTCGCCGTCGAGGCGGATCACCATGAACACCATCAGCGGCAAAACGAGAGCCAATGTGACGACCGCCAGGGTACGTGCGCGCCGGTTGGTCATGGGCCACTCCCTGGAGTCGAGGTCACCGCGATGCTATCCATTGAAGAACCCACTTTCATGTGATCCAGCTCACATCGACGTTCTTCGTCGGACGGTAACGTGTCAACCATCGTCTCCCCCTTGCGAAGGGCCCCGCCGATGATCAGATTCCACAAGCCACGGTTACGACAACTGCGTGTCGTGGCCCTCGCCACGACCGGCCTCCTCGTCGCCAGTGCCCTCGTCGCCCCGGCGAGCAGCGCCCAGACGGTGCCGCAGGCGGCCCCGGCCCCCGCGCTCACCAACACGATCCCGGGCGTCGACGAGATCGTGAGCAGCCCCAACCTGCGCCAGATCGCGAACGTCCCCAAGGTCGCCCCACTGGACGCGACCAACAGCGACATCGCCTTCCAGGGCAAGTACGCGTTCGCCGGCAACTACAACGGCTTCGTCATCTACGACATCTCGCGGCCCAGCGCGCCGACGGTCAAGGCCCGGGTGCTCTGCCCGGGGTCGCAGAACGACATCTCCGTCCACGGTGACCTGCTCTTCCTCTCCACCGACTCGTCGCGCAGCGACGACTCCTGCAACAGCACCACGCAGGGAGCGGACGTGAAGGGCTCGTGGGAGGGCATCAAGGTCTTCGACATCAAGGACAAGGCCAACCCGCGCTACATCAAGTCCGTCGAGACGGCCTGCGGCTCCCACACCCACACCCTGGTGCCGGGCAAGGACCGCAAGGCCATCTACCTGTACGTCTCGTCGTACAGCCCGCGGGCCGAATTCCCGGACTGCCAGCCGCCGCACGACTCCATCTCCATCATCAAGGTGCCGGTGAAGAAGCCGACCGACGCGGCAGTGGTCGCGACGCCGAACCTCTTCCCGGACGGCGGCTTCCCCGGCAGCCAGACCGGCTCGGCGACCACCGGTTGCCACGACATCACCGCCTACCCGTCGAAGGACCTGGCCGCCGGCGCCTGCATGGGTGACGGCATCCTGCTCGACATCAAGAACCGCGAGGCGCCCCGCGTCATCAACCGGGTCCGGGACGAGGTCAACTTCGCGTTCTGGCACTCGGCCACCTTCAACAACGCCGGCACCAAGGTGATCTTCACCGACGAGCTGGGTGGTGGCGGGGCGGCGACCTGCAACGAGACCGTCGGCCCGAACCGGGGCGCGGACGCCATCTACGACATCGCCGGCCGCGGCAACGCCCGGACGATGACCTTCCGCAGCTACTACAAGATCCCCCGGGCGAACGCCGACACCGAGAACTGCGTGGCGCACAACGGCTCGCTGATCCCGGTGCTCGGCAAGGACATCATGGTCCAGGCGTGGTACCAGGGTGGCATCTCGGTGTTCGACTTCACCGACTCGGCCAACCCGAAGGAGATCGCCTTCTGGGAGCGCGGCCCGCTCTCGGCCGACACGTTCGTCGGCGGTGGCACCTGGTCCGCGTACTACTACAACGGCCACATCTACTCCAACGACATGGTAAAGGGCCTGGACGTCCTGGAGCTGAACGACTGGCGTACCTGGTCGGCCAAGCTGACCCGCTACCAGGAGCTCAACGTGCAGACCCAGCCCAGCTACCTGGGCTGGTAGGCAACGCGCACCACACCGGGCCCGGTCTCCGATCTTCGGGGGCCGGGCCCGGCGCGTTGCGACGCCAGGCTCGTCGCGGGCGGGCACGGTGGGGCCCGTCACCAGGACGGGGGTTGCGAACCGGCTGGTCAGGCGCTGTGCCAACGTGAACAGACGTGACAGTTGCCGCCCCGCCCGAACCGACCACGCGTCGGCGACCCCACCCCCTGGACCTGGTGGCAGCCGTCCTCGCCGTGGTCGGGGCGGCCTGCGCGCTGAGCGGGCTGCTCCCCCGCGCGGAGACCACCGCCACCCTGCACCGGATCCTGCCGCTGCTGCTGTTCCTCGGCACCGTGATCGTGCTCGCCGAGCTGACCGCCGTGGCCGGTGTCTTCGACGTGCTGTCCAGCCGACTGGCCATCGCCTCCCGGGGCAGTTGGGCCGTACTGTTCCTGCTCTGCGGTGGTCTCGCCACGCTGACCACCCTCGTGCTCAACCTCGACACCACAGCAGTGCTGCTCACCCCGGTGCTGCTCGCGCTGGCCCGGAACCTGCGGATCCCCGCCGCCCCGCTCGCCGTCACCACCGTCTGGCTGGCGAACACCGCGAGCCTGCTGCTGCCGGTGTCCAACCTGACCAACCTGCTCGCCGCCGACCGGGTCGGGCTGGCGCCCCTGGCGTACGCGGCTCGGATGGCGTTGCCGCAGATCGCCGCCGTGGCGGTCACCATGGCCCTGCTCTGGTTCGGGTGGTGGCGGCGGGAGCGACCCGCCGGTGGGCGATTCGTCCCGCCGACCCGGCACGTGCCGGCTGACCCGGTGCTGCACCGTACGGCGCTCGCCGGTTGCCTGATCTTCGTCGCCGGCATCCTCGCCGGCGTGGAGATCGAGATCGCCTCCACCGTCGGGCTCGTCCTGGTGCTGGTCGGGTTCCTGGTCCGCTCCCCCGCCACGCTACGCCCAGGTCTGGTCCCGGTGCGCCTGCTGTTCTTCGTCACCGGCCTGTTCCTGGTGGTGCAGACCCTCGGCCGGCACGGGCTGGACGACCTGGTCGGCACCCTGGTCGGCGCCGACGGTGGTGCGCTGGGCGCGCTACGCGCCGGTGGCAGCGGAGCGCTGCTCGCCAACGCGGTGAACAACCTGCCCACCTACCTGGCCGGCGAGTCGGTGCTGCCGACCGGTGACCACACCCGCCTGCTGGCCCTGCTGATCGGCACCAACGTTGGCCCGCTGGCCGCCCCCTGGGCGTCACTGGCCACCCTGCTGTGGTTCGAGCGCTGCCGGGCGGCCGGAGTGGCGGTGCCGCTGACCCGGTTCGTGCTGACCAGCACCCTGCTCGCGGTCACCGCGACGCTCGCCGCGGTCGGCGCGCTGCTGCTGGTGAGCTGAGCGCTCAGTCGCGGTACACCGCGACCTGAAGTTCGGTGACGCCCTTCTCCGGGGTGTCCGGGCAGTAGTCGAGGTAGACCTCCCGGGCGAAGCCGTCGGTGCGGTAGCCGTTCTCCTCGATCCACCGGGCGAGCGCCTGCATGCTCGGCTCGACGTCGTCCATCGCACCGTGATGGATGATCGTCGCAGCGTTGCGCAGCTCCGGCAGGTCGCGGACCGTGACGTCGGGCGCCGCGGACGGCTCGGCGTCGACGAGCACACCGGCGTGTACGACGACAGCGTCGCCGCCCGGGTCCGCGGGCTCGTACCAGGCGATGCCCGGCCCCGTCGGCGTGACCCCGGCGGCGGCCAGCCGGCGGAACAACTCCGGGTAGAGCGGCTGGATCACCGGGCCGATGTCCTCGCCCTGGTAGCTGGGCGCGACGGCGGTCAGCTCCGCGACGCGGACCGGCGCGATCTCCTTGAGGACGACGTCCTGGGTGGTCATCCGACCCTCCGACTCGATCATTCGGAGCCTCGCCTCGACAGCCGTGAGCCGGGCCGTGTCGGCGGCCAGCTGTTCCGCCAACTGGCTCCGGCGCAGCCGCAGCATGCCACGCAGCTCGGCCACGTCGACGGCGTCGTCGACGATCGCGCGCACCTGTTCGAGGGTGAGGCCCAACTCCTTGAGGGCGATCACCCGGTTGAGCCGGCGCAGCTGGTCGGCCCGGTAGAAGCGGTAGCCGGTGTGCGGGTCGACGCTGGCGGGGGGCAGCAGGCCGATGCTGTCGTAGTGGCGCAGCATCCGCACCGACACCCGGCCGAGTCTGGCGAAGTCTCCGATGGTGAACATGGTCCCCTCACACTCGTCCCTGACACCGTGTCAGAGTCAAGCGTGGTGTGCGGGGCGGCCGTCAGTGGCGGGCGGGGCGCGGGCCGACCAGCCGGCGGACCACCGGAGCGGCGTTCCACTTGGCCGCGCCGACCAGGTCGCGGGCGTGCTCCAGGACCGTGTAGTCGGGTCGGGTCAGCCCGTCGGCGATGGCCCGGTCCAGGTCGTTGCCGCAGCGGCTCAGCACGGTGTCGAAGTCCCGACGGACCGGCTCCTGCAGGTCGTAGCCGAAGGAGCGGTGCAGCCGGGCGAAGAGCGGCTTGTACAGCCGGACCCGCTCGTGCAACCCCGACGAGTACGACATCGGGTTCTTCGGACGGCGGAGGATGTAGTCCGGCAGCACGTCGGCGAACGCCCGCCGGACGATCCACTTCTCCTGGCCGTGACGCAGCTTCAGATCCACCGGCAACCGCATCGCCAGCTCCACCACGCTGAGGTCGAGGAACGGCACCCGGGCCTCCACGCCGTAGGCCATGGCCGCCCGGTCGACCCGCTGCAACTCGGTGCGGCACAGGTTGCGGATCCGGTGCAGGAACAGTCGGCGGGCCGCCGCCGGGGCGACCTGGTGGTACATCGGGTACCCGCCGAACAGCTCGTCGGAGCCGTCGCCGGTCAGCACCACCTTGATACCCAGGTCGCGGAGCCGCCGGAAGATCGGCACCGAGACGACCGCGTTGATGATGTCGCCGTACTCGGTCAGCTCGGAGATCCGGATTGCCTCGCGGACGTCGGCGAGCCGGATGTCGCGCGGTCGCAGCTCGACCACCACGTGCGGCACGTCGAGGTCGGCGGCGAGCCGCCGGGCGTACGCCACGTCGGGGCTGTCGGCCACGCCGACGGTCACCGCGACGCAGTCCGGGTGGATGTCGCGCACCTGCCGCAGGGTCAACGAGCTGTCCAGCCCACCGGAGAGCACCACCCCGACGGTGAGGTCGGTCTCCACCCGCATCCGGATCGCGTCGCTGAGCGCGGCGCGGACCAGCAGCGCGGCCTCGTCCGGGTCGTCGATGACCGGCAGGCCGTCGCCGATGGTGAGCAGGTCGAGGTATGGGCTCAGTCGCACGTGCCCGTCCGCCTCCGCCCAGCCGTGGTGCCCGGGCGGCACCTCGGCGATCGGGGCGCCGTGCCCGACGAGCGCCTTGACCTCGGAGGCGAGGTGCAGGCAGCCGGGTCGACGGGACCAGTACAGCGGCTTGACCCCGAGCGGGTCGCGGGCCAGGTACGCCCGGCCGGTGGCCCGTTCGACGACCGCGAAGGCGTACTCGCCGCGGAGTCGGGTGACCGCCGCCTCGCCCCACTGCTGGAACGCGGCGAGCAGTACCTCGGTGTCGCTCTCGGTGCGAAAGGCCTGCCCCAGGCGGGTCAGCTGCGCCCGCAACTCCCGGTAGTTGAAGATCTCGCCGTTGAAGCAGAGCAGCCAACGCTCGTCGGTCGACGTCCACGGCTGCACCGCCCGGTCCCGGTCGACGACCCGCAGCCGGCGGGTGCCGGCGAGCAGCCCGCTCTCGGACCGGGTCTCGGTGACCTCGCCGCGCGGGGCCAGGGCGGCGAGCATCCGCCGGAAGGTCGCCGGGTCGGCCTCGGGGCCGATGCTCAACGCGATGCCGCACACCGGCTCAGACCCCCATCTCGGCCTCGTACGCCCGGCGTAGGCGACGCCGGGCGGTCGGCGCGAGACACAGGTGCCAGGCCTGCCCCTCGTCGATCAGGTTCAGCTCACCGGCCTCCTGCCTGCTCAGCAGCAACTCCGCTAGGGCCTCGCGCGCGCCGAACCGCTCGAACCAGGCCAGCTCGACGTCGGCCGAGTAGCCGAGGCAGTGCCCGCTGGGCAGCATCGCCGCGTAGCCCAGGCGGCGCAGCCGGTACTGGTGCTCGGCGCTGCGGACCAGGCTGGTCACCCAGAGCGGCGGGGTGGCCGGCGGCGCGACGGCGGTGAACTCCCGTCCGATGTCGTTGAGCAGCGCCACCACCTCGCGCCGGGCACGGCGGAACAGCAGCCCCGCGGTGCGCGGGGTGGCATCGGGTCGCAGCCGGCGACGCAGCCCGCGGGCGGCCCGGCCCAGTATCGTGGCCGGCTGCTCCTGATAGCGGAAGCGCAGCAGGTCGCGGCGGCGCAGCCACTCCAGGTCGACCAGCTCGGGGCTGCCGTTGACCTGGTCGTCAGTGACGAAGGTCGGCGCGTCCTGCCACCACAGCACGTCGATGCGGGAGAGCAGGTAGATCCGGACCAGTGCGCTGAGGTCGGTCGCCGAGGTGCGGTCGTTCGGTTGGTAGCGGGCCATCTCCAGCAGCAACGTCTCGCGCGCGCCGATCAGCCCCTGCGGGGTGGCGTCGAGGACCGCGGCGAGCGCCGGCTCCCGCAGCCGCTCGTCGATGAGCACCTGCCGGGCCCGGGTGCTCGCCGCGTCTGCCAGGGCGCCGACCTCGACCAGCAGTTCGGCGACGGCGGCCCGGTAAGCGGGCAGGTCGGGGGCAGGAGCGGGAACGCGGCGGGGGGTCGCACCGGAGGGTCGTCGGCGGGCTGGAGCGGTGGGCGACGGAGGCGAACCGGGTTGCTGTCCCGGGCTACGGCTGGGCACTCGCATGACGGGTCCCTCTCTCCGGTCACGGCACTGGGTGGATCGCCCTGAAACACACCGTAATCATCGGGACCGGAACGGACCGAACAATCCTCCTATTTGCCCCCGAACGGAGCGTGGACGACGCACCGAGCCACCGTCAGTCGCCGTCCGTCGGCACCAGGGCCTGCACCTCGGCGTACGACGGCAGTCCCGCCGGGGTGGTGGGCGCGCCGTCGCGGACGGCGTCGGCGGCGGCGAGCGCGGCACCCAGCGAGGCCCGGAAGAGCAGCGAGCCGGTGCTGACCCGGGCCACCCCGGCGTCGCCCAACTCGGCCAGCCCTGGGCCGCCCGGCTGGTACAGCGCGTTCACCGGAGCGTCGATCCGCTCGGTGAGGACGCGCAGGGTGGCGAGGTCGACAGTCCCGGGCACGAAGATCCCGTCGGCACCGGCAACCCGGTAGGCACGAGCACGGGCGAGGGTCTGCGGCAGCGGGTCCTCCACGCCGAGCCACCAGGTGTCGGTGCGGGCGTTGACGAACAGCTCCGGCACCGCCGTCTTCACGGCCACAATCTTGGCAGCGGCGACCTCGGTGTCGGCGAGGGTGCCATCGGCACGCCCGTCCTCCAGGTTGATCCCGACCACGCCGAGCCCGGCCAACTCCGCCACGTACTCGGCGACCTCCGCCGGGTCGTCGCTGAAGCCACCTTCCACGTCCACGCTGAGCAGCACCGGCAGCCGAGCCAGCCGGCGGGCCAGGGCGAGGGTCTCCGCTGCGGTGGCCGCGACGCCGTCGGGAAGGCCGGCGGTCGCGGCGACCCCGAGGCTGGTGGTGCCGATGGCCGGATGTCCGCGCGCGGCGAGCGCCGCCGCCGAGGCGTGGTCCCACGCGTTGGGCAGCAGCAGGGGACGGCCGGCGCGGTGCAGGGCGTGGAACGCGGCACGACGTTCGCTCATCGGACGCTCACCTCCAGAGTTGTCGGTACCCGCAGGGTCGGGTGCGGCTCGTGGCGCAGCGGGGTCGGGTCGCGCCGGCAGCGTTCCCGCAGCACGTCGAGCACCCCGGTGGCCAGCGCCAGAGCGTGCCGGTCGCCGGGGCAACCCCGTTCCCCCGACCCGAAGGTCAACAGCCCGGCACCGGCTCGACCGGGCTGGAACGCCGCGGGCTCGGTGAACGCCCGCGGGTCACGGTTGGCCGCGTCGAAGCGCAGCAGCACGGGGCTTCCGGCCGCCAGATCCTGCCCGCCCAGCCGTACCCCGTGGACGGTGACCCGCCGGGTGGCCCGGACCGGTGGGTCGAGGCGCAGCACCTCGGCCAGCAGGTCGGCGGTCCGCGCCGTGGCCGCAGCTCTCGGGGCGGCCGGGGGCAGCAGATGATGGGTGGCGGCGCCGATCAGGCCGGCGGTCGCGTCGCACGCCTGCACCAGCAGACCGATCAGGTTCGCCCGTACCTCCGGCTGACCCTGCGGCGCGAGCGCCAGCAGCGCCGTCACCGCCCGGTCGGCCCGCGTGGTCAAGGCCGGGTCCACCCCCGGGTGGTACGCCGCCGCGACGACCGCGACCGCCGTCCCGGCGGCTGCCGGATCAGCGAAACCGAGGCGGCCGGCCAACGCCCGCAGCGGAACCGGCCGGGCCAGTTCCCGCATCACGTCGACGCGGACCCTGGCGCGGTCGAGAACGGCAACGGTCAGCCGTGCCGCGTCCTGTCGCAGGTCGTCCGGGTCCAGCGGGGCCAGCGCGCTCACCGCGACCGCCCGACGCTCGGCGTGCCGTCGCTGTGGACTGAACCGGCTGACAGTGGCGCGCAGCCAGGCGAGGGTGCCGGGTGGACCGGTGTCGACGGCCGGCACCTGGAACGCCGGGTCGGTCAGCGCCGCCCGCACGTCGGCGTGCCGGGTCACCCACCAACCGCGTTCCGGTTCGAACGAGGGCGGCCCGCACGCCGGTGTTCCCGGGGCGGGCGCAATGTGCGGCCAGTTGTCAGTCACCGCCCGACCGTAGGGCGCGAACCGTTCGCCCCGCACCGAACGATCCCGCCGCGGTCACCTGCTGCTCGCCGGTCAGGCGCGGCCGCTCGTGGGCGGCGGGGCTGCCGGCGGGTCGAGGGTGTGTTCGGGGATGGACAGTGCCGCGGCCAGGCCGGGGCGGCCGGTGGGAGTGAGACGGACGGCGCGGCCGGTGCCCGGGCTGATCCAGCCCAGGTCGGTGAAGCGGCGGCAGAGCGCCGCGCCGAGGGCTCCGGCCAGGTGCGGGCGGCGTTCGGTCCAGTCCAGGCAGTCGCGGACCACCGGGCGGCGGGCGGCGCGCAGCACCTCCACGGGTACGCCCAACCCGGCCACCCAGGCCCACCCGTCGGGCGTCAGCGCCAACCCGCTGGACCGGTCGAGCCGGCGCTCGGCCAGCAGCGCGTCGTACACCAGCACGCCCAGCCGCCCGGCGAGGTGGTCGTAGCAGGTCCTGGCGTAGGCCAGGGAGGCGGTGGCGGTCGTCGCGCGCAGCGACCCGGTCGGGGTGGGCGTGGCCGGGGCGTGCCCGGCCAGGTCCTCGATCAGCTGAGCCACCGACGGCCCGGCCAGTCGCAGGTAACGGTGCCGGCCCTGCCGTTCCTCGACGAGCAGCCCACCGCGGACGAGTCGGGTGAGGTGGTCGCTGGCCGTCGACGGGGCGACACCGGCGCGCCGGGCCAGCTCGCCGGCGGTCCACGCCCGCCCGTCGAGCAGCGCGACACAGATGCTGGCCCGGGTGCCGTCGGCCAGCAGGGCCGCCAGCTCGGACATCCCCCGACCGTCGGTGGCAACGCTCATCGCCCCAGTCTAGAAAAACGGCAGGCCGGCCTGCTTGCCTACTGCCCTACTCTGGAAGGAGCCGCGGCGCCACTTCGGCAAGTCGAGGCCTTAGCGCCTGCACCCCCGGGCGGATAGAAGTAACCGGATGATCTGGACGAAGTTCAGAAGCGACCGCACCCCTCGCCGACTCCGCGCCGTGTCCGAACTGCGGTTTCCTGCCAGCGGACGTCAACATCTACGAAATCGTTACCCCCATCTCAGCGACGACGACCTCGTTCTCGTCGAAACCGCGACCCGGCAGTGGTTCCGGATCATCGCCCGCCAGCCCAGCGCGAAGCTGTCCATGCCCTCGGTGGTCGTGGACGATCTGTGGCAGGAGCTGACCCTCCATGCGCGGGACTACGCCACCTTCTGCGACGCCGCGTTCGGGCGCTCTACGCATCACCGACCGACGGCCGCGAGGAGCGGCGACACGACCGACGCCAGTCGCGGGCCTCTCCTGCTCGCCACGCTGGGCCACGGCCGGCGGGACGAGGGGTGCGGCCCGACCGGCCTTCCCCTGTTGTTCCGGGTGGACCAGGAACTGGACATCCGCGATGGCAACCGCTACCTGGCCGACTGCGGAGGCCGTGGCGAATGCTTCCCGGTCTCCGGCCGGGTCTGCCTGCAACATCTCGCCGGGCCGGGCAAGCGGCCCAAACCAGCCGGCATTCGCGGCGACCTGCCCTTCGTCGACGGCCGCCACGGCTACGCCGGCGGTGCGGGCGGCGGTGGCGGCGGTGACCTCAGCGGCGGGGTCGATGGCGGAGGCGGCGGAGGCGGCGACGGCAGCAACTGAGGTTCCGGAACACGCGTGACAACCTCAGGCGCGGCCGGTCAGCGGGGTCACCGACCGGTCCGTGCCGTCGTAGCTGCGGGCGGCGTCGAAGTCGCCCGTCGGGCGCTGTCCACCGGCGACGGCACGAGCCACCCGCAGGTCCGCGTTGCGGAACCGCAGAGCCAGGCTCAGGTGCGGCACCCACGCGTCGGGCGCATGCCACGGGCGGTGTCCGTCGGCCTCGGCGAGAACGTCCCAGACGGCGGCGTGCAGCGCGGTCAGCGCCGGAGTGGGTCGGACGAGCCAGACCAGTGGGGCGCTGCCGTCGAGCACGACGACCCGGTCGAGCGTCACCGGCACCGGCAGCGCGGCGTCGAACAGGTCGGTCAGGCGGTGCTCGACCCCCGGCGGGAACTCGTCGACGGCGGCGAGGGTGAGGTGCGGCCGGTTGGTCGGGTGGATGTTGCGGGCCAGGCTGGGCAATCCGGCGGCGGCCAGCCGACCCCAGACCGCCCGGACCGCGACCTCCAGGCCGGGCGAGCAGACCAGTTCCACCGTACGCACGCGCCCACGCTAGCCGGGCGGTCCACGCCACCCGCCACAGATCGGAACCGCGCCACACCCTTCAGGCCGGGGGTCAGAGCCAGCCGTTGTCCCGGGCGGTGCGCACCGCCTCGGCCCGGTCGGTGGCACCGAGCTTCTGCACGGCGGCGGAGAGGTGGTTGCGCACGGTTCCGGTGGACAGGTGCACCCGACGGGCGATCACCGCGACCGGGGCACCCACCTCCACCAGCCGTAGCGTCTCCAGTTCCCGAGGGGTCAGCGGGCACGGGGGCAGGGTCAACGCGTCGGCGGCCAACGACGGGTCGACGTAACGACCTCCGGCGTGCACCCGGCGGATCACGTCGGCGAGCGCCCCACCCGGCGAGCCCTTGGGCAGGAACCCCCGTGCGCCTGCGGTCAACGCCTGGCGCAGGTGCCCGGGACGACCGTGGCCGGTCAGCACGACCACCGCGCAGTCAGGTCGGACCCGGGCCAGCTCGGCGGCTACCGCGATGCCGTCCAGGCCGGGCATCTCCAGGTCCACCACGGCCACGTCCGGACGGTGCGCCAGCGCCGCGGTGACGGCTGTCTTCCCGTCAGCGGCGTGTGCCACCACCTCGATGTCCGGTTCCAGGCCGAGCAGCGCGGCGACGGCGACCCGGATCAGGTCCTCGTCGTCGGCGAGCAGAACGCGGATCACGACGGCGCCGGCACTGTGGCTTCGAGGGTGAAGATCGCGTCCTCCCGGCGTACCCGCAACTCGCCCCCGGCGGCGGCGAGCCGGTCGGCCAGCCCGCGCAGGCCGTGGCTGTGCGCGTCCGGGCCGCGGTCGTCGGCGCCGTCGTTGGCCACCGTCATCCTGGCCACGTCATCCTCCCGATCGATGCGAATCCGGCACCAGTCGGCCCGGCTGTGCCGCAGCACGTTGGTGCTCGCCTCGCGCAGTACCGCCGCCAGCTCGATGGCGGCGGGCTGCGGCAGGTCCGCCGGCAGCGGCAGAACCGTGCACCGCACACCGCAGGAGCGCAGCACCCCCACCACCGCGGTGAGCTGTTCGTCGAGGTCGACGGCCCGATAGCCGTGCACGGTCTCCCGTACCTCGCTCAGCGCGGAGGCGGCCAGGCGTTGCACCTCGGCGGCTTCCCTCCCAGCCCGTTCCGGGTCCACCGGGGCGAGCCGGGCGGCGAGTTCGGCCTTCAACGCGATCACCGTGAGGCGGTGCCCCAGGACGTCGTGCACATCGCGGGCGAAGCGCAGCCGCTCCTCGGCGGCGGCCAGCCGCGCCTGGGCGGCCTGGCCCTGCCGTGCCTCCACGAGCAGGTCCCAGAACCAGACCTGGAACCCGTTGACGGCGGCCACTGCCGCGCCGATCCCACCGGTCACGGCGAGGTGGCGCGGAACGGAACCGCCGGTCCACCAGGCCACCGCGACCGCCACGGCCAGGACGCCGATCGCGACCGCCAGCCCGGCCCGCCACCGCACCAGCAGCGGCGTCATGCCGATCAGCGCCGCACCGAGCCAGGCCCAGGTCGGCCACCTGCCGGCCGCCACCGGACCCACCAGCGGAACGGTCAGCACCGCCACCCCGACCAGGCTCAGCTCGGCCCGACGCCGCCAGCGCGGCTCGAGCCACGGCGTCACGGCCGCGTACAGCACGACGGTCTGGGCGATCACGAAGGCGAGGATGCCGACCGCGCCGAGTGTCACCCGGCCCGGGTCGGGCTCGCGGGTCAGCCCGACCGCCGGTAGCAGGACGCTCGCCCAGACGCCGGTGGCCAGCGACACCAGCGTCGCCCGCCGGGCGCGACGCAGCCGGCGGTCCGCCCGGGGAGTCACCGCCTCGCTCGCCACGCACCGATCCTAGGACCGCCCGCCGCACGGTCCACCCATGCGAACTGTCACGGTCGGGCCGTGCGGTCCGCGCCGTTTTCCCGTGACGAACGGGTCTGCCGCCCACACCGGGGTCACCGGCAGGGTCGAGGCATGGAAAACACCCGGATGTACGCGGACAGCCTCACCGCCGTACCGTCGCCCGCGCCCCTGCCCACCGACGAGCCGACCCCCTCGGCCCCGACACCGACCGCCGCGGCACCGACCGCCGCGGCACCGGCCAGCAGCAGACGGCGGCTGCTGTGGCATCTGGGCGAGATGGCAGTGGCGATGGTCGCCGGGATGCTGCTGCTCGGGCCGTTGTGGGAGCTGGCCGGCACCGCCTTGGGCGTCGGCGACGCGCTGGCCCGGCCGGAGGTCGCCGCACTGGTGATGGCCACGAATATGACCGTCGGGATGACGGTGGGGATGCGCTACCGGGCGCACCGCTGGCACGCGGTCGGCGAGATGGCCGCCGCGATGTACGTCCCGTTCCTGCTGCTGCTCGTGCCGTTCTGGGCCGGTCTGATCGACGCCGACGCGCTGCTGCTCGGCGGTCACCTGCTGATGATCCCCGCGATGGTGCTGGTGGCTCTCCGACACCGGCACGAGGCGTCGGCGCCGGTACGCCGACACCGGGTCGTGGCGGCGCTCGCCCACCACTGGCCGGCCGGGTTGGCGCTGCTGCTGACCGTGGACATGTGGGTCGACCCCAGTGTGCTCAGCCCGTGGACGATGCTGGTGCTGCCCGGCGGCTACCTGCTGATCGGCGTGGCCCGCCGCACGCTGGGCGGGCGGGGCGTGCTCGCCACCCAACTCGCTGGCCTGGCCATCTGGGTCGCCCTGACGCTGGTCGCGGTGATGGCCGGCGGGCGGACCGCTGCCTGGCTGGTGGCGTTCGGGTGGTTGGCGCACGCCGGCTGGGACCTGGCGCACCGCAACGGCCGGGTGGTGCCGCGCGGCTACGCCGAGTTCTGCGTGGTGCTCGATGTGGCCCTGGCCGCGGTGATGGTGCTGGCCATCCTGACCACCGACGCCTGATCGAGGCCGGCGTCGAGGTCGCGGAACAGCCGCAGCACGGGCTCGGGGACAGCTCTTGTGGCGGTCGGCGCAGCGGCTCGCACGGCGTAATGAAAGGCTTGGCACATGAGTTCCGCACCTGCACAGCACGACGCACCGATTGACGCACCGATCGACGCCACCCCCGACGGCACCGACGAGGTGAGCGCCTTCACCGAGCTCGGGCTCCGCGCCGAGCTGCTGGGCGCGCTCGCCGCCCTCGGGTACGAGGAGCCGACCCCCATCCAGCGGGAGGCTATCCCACCGCTGCTGGAGGGTCGGGACCTGCTGGGTCAGGCGGCCACCGGCACCGGCAAGACGGCTGCGTTCGCGCTGCCGCTGCTGAACCTCATGGCGGCACACCGCCAGGGCGGCGACCCGGTGGCGCTGGTGCTGGTGCCGACCCGGGAGCTGGCGGTACAGGTCTCCGAGGCGTTCCACCGTTACGGCAAGGACCTGGGCGCGCGGGTGCTGCCGATCTACGGTGGGCAGCCGATCGGGCGGCAGTTGCGGGCACTGGACAGCGGTGTCGACGTGGTGGTGGCCACCCCGGGCCGTGCCCTCGATCACATCGCCCGGGGCACCCTGCGCCTCGGTGGGCTGGCCACGGTGGTGCTCGACGAGGCCGACGAGATGCTCGACATGGGCTTCGCCGAGGACATCGAGGCGATCCTGGAGCACGCTCCGGCGCAGCGTCAGACGGTGCTCTTCTCGGCCACCATGCCGTCGCGCATCGACGGGATGGCCCGCCAGCACCTGCGCGAACCGGTGCGGATCGAGATCGGCCGGGAGCAGCAGGTCGCGGGTGAGGCGCCCCGGGTGCGGCAGAGCGCGTACATCGTGACCCGGGCGCACAAGCCGGCCGCGCTGGGTCGGGTGTTGGACGTGGAGTCCCCGACCGCGGCGATCGTGTTCTGCCGCAGCCGCGAAGAGGTCGACCGGTTGACCGAGACGATGAACGGTCGGGGCTACCGCTCCGAGGCGCTGCACGGTGGCATGAGCCAGGAGCAGCGCGACCGGGTCATGGGCCGGCTGCGGGCGGGCACCGCCGACCTGCTGGTGGCCACCGACGTGGCGGCCCGTGGGCTGGACGTGGAGCAGCTGACCCACGTGGTCAACTACGACGTGCCGTCCGCCCCCGAGTCGTACGTGCACCGGATCGGTCGGGTGGGTCGGGCTGGTCGCGAGGGCGTGGCGATCACCCTCGCCGAGCCGCGTGAGCACCGGATGCTCAAGACCATCGAGCGGGTGACCGGCCAGCGGATCAGCATCGACAAGATCCCCACCGTGGCCGACATGCGTACCCGGCGGCTGGAGCTGACCCAGGCGGCGCTGCGGGAGAGCCTGCTGGAGGACGACCTCGACCCGTTCCGGGTGATCGTGGAGACGCTGACCGATGAGTTCGACCTGATGGAGGTCGCCCTCGCCGCCGTGAAGCTGGCCCACGAGGTGACGTCGCCGGGCTCCGACGACGAGGAGGAGATCCCGCAGGTTCCGGTCCGTGGGCCGCGTGAGGGTCGACCGGAGGCCGGCGGCCGGGGCGGCGACCGGCGGGGCGGGGGCCGGCCACGCTCCGGCGGCGGCAACACCGTCCAGGTCTTCGTCGGCCTGGGTCGACGCGCCGGGGTGCGCCCGCAGGATCTGGTCGGCGCGATCACCGGGGAGACCGGCATCCGCGGCCGGGACATCGGCTCGATCGAGATCGCCGACCGGTTCTCACTGGTGGAGGTGCCGCAGGGGGTGGCCGACGAGGTCATCTCCGGGTTGCGCTCCAGCACGATCAAGGGCCGCAAGGCCACCGTGCGCCGCGACCGCGGCGGCGACGAGCGCTGAGCACGCCGTCGGCGACCGCCGGAGTACGACGGTCGCCGACGCCACTGCCCGGCGAGGCGGCGGAAGAACCGCGAGCATCCGCCGCCCGCCGGTGCTAGCCGATGTTTCCGTTGACCACGTTGTTGGCCCCGGCCAGCGACGCGCCACCGGACCGGTGGTCGAACGCCCGCATCACGTTGTTGGTGACGATCCAGTTGTTGCTGGCGCCGACCGTCATGATCGGTCGGTCCTGGCGGCGGGGCGTCGCGTCGTCGTAGAACTGGTTGCCGATCACCTGACACATGTCGGCGTCACGGCCGAGGATCCCGTTCGCGCCGTTGTCGTGGATGTCGAGCCCCATGATCCGGGTACGCCCGGCTGAGGAGACCTCGATGCCGTTGGTGGCGTTGCGCCACAGCCGGCCGCCGATGAACTGGGTCCCCCAGACCTGTCGCAGGTCGGCGCCGCTGCCGGTGCCACTCGTGCCGTTCGACTCCAGGTAGACGTTCTGGAAGATGTTTCGATGGGCGGGTTCGCGCAGCTCCACGCCGTTGCCCCGGCAACCCCAGACATGCAGATTGTCGAAGAAGCAGGCGCTGTCCAGCAGCCGTATGCCGGTCTGGCACTCACCGACCCAGACGTTGAGGAACTCGTTGTCGTACGCGACCTTGTTGACGAGGATGCCGACGCCGAGGCAGTCCTCGATGTTGATATCAGTGATCTTGTTGGCGTGGGCGCTGGTGTCCGCGTCCTTGCCGAGGAACTCGATGGCGTGGCTGCCCGAGTTGCCGAAGTGCAGGTGATGGAAGGTCGACCGGGGGCCCCTGATGGTCAACAGCACGTTGGAGGTCCGCATGCCGTAGAAGTGCACGTTGGAGATCTGGTTGTACTTACCGCTCGAGACCAGACGACCGGTGTAGCCCGGGGCCGGCTGGATGATCGCCGCGCCGATGTTCTCGCCGGTCCAGGTCACGCTCGTCGGGAAGCGGACCTCCGATCCGAGACCGAGTGCGCCCACCGGTTGGAAGATCTCCCCGCCACCGGCCGGCAGCAGGTTCAGCGCGGTGGTGACCTTGTCCGACTCGTCACTGCCGTCGAGCCGGCAGCCGACCCGCGGGTCCCGGAGGCTGAGCGGGGCCTCCCGTACGGTCGTGACGGGCGGTGATCCCGTCTGTTCGGCACCGGCAAGGGTGGCCACCGTCGTCGCCACTGCGGCGCCCGCGCCGCCGGCGAAGAGCACTCGGCGTCCCAACCGTCGGCCCGTTGGCTCTGACCGTTGTGGCACCGCCGGTGGTACCGCACCAGGTGCGCTCACGATCGGTTCCATACCTCTCCCCCGTTGAGTGCCACCTCGAGCGGCGGGCAGACTCTACTGTGCATTGTCGCGTGCTGGCCGACGCGGATCAGAGGGCGTACGGGCCGAAACGGCCCCAGGCCACCACTGCGGCGAGGACGAGCAGCACCGCGCAGGCGACCGCGCCCTGGATCTCGGTGCGACGCCCGTCCTGGGAGGTCTGCTGCTCGCGGGCACGCAGGTGCACCAGGATGCCGCCGATCATGACGATGACCAGCCCGACGGCGGCGAGCGGGGTGAGCACTGTGGCGATGCCGGTGGCGGCGGGCAGCACGAGCCCGGCGGCGGCCAGCAGCTCGACCGCCCCGAGCGACTTGACCTGCGACGGCGGCACCGGGTCCACCCACCGCATGACGTCGCGCAACTTCTCCTTGGGCTGGCTCAGCTTGGCCAGCCCGACGCCGGCGAAGACGGCGGCGAGCAGGATCTGAATGATCCAGAGCACCACGTTCACGGGGGTTCCTCCAGGGGGCCGCCTCGCGGCGGAGAGGTGGTTGACGGTGCAGACGAGACAGTAGACCGTCCCCCGCGTACCAGAAGGGCCCCCGCCGTCGGAAGACGGCGGGGGCCCGGATGGTCGGAGCGTCAGACCGCGAAGAGCGCCGGACCGTCCAGCGTCTTCACGTCGGCCGGGCGCAGCGCCAGGGCGAGCACGTCGGCCACGTCGGCCAGGGTGTGCACGGTCAGCGCCTCGCGCACCTCGGTCGGCAGGTCGTCCAGGTCGGGCTCGTTGCGCGCCGGGATGATCACCTCGGTGAGGCCGGCCCGGTGCGCGGCGAGCAGCTTCTGCTTCACCCCACCGATCGGCAGCACCCGACCGGAGAGCGTCACCTCACCGGTCATCCCGAACTCGGGGCGGACCGGGCGACCGGTGACCAGCGACGCCAGGGCCGTGACCATGGTGATGCCGGCGCTCGGGCCGTCCTTGGGCACCGCGCCCGCCGGGAAGTGGACGTGGATCCGGCGTCCCGCGAGAGCGTTCGGGTCGATGCCGAACCGCCGCCCGTTGGAGCGCAGGTAGGAGAGCGCGATCTGCGCCGACTCCTTCATCACGTCACCGAGCTGGCCGGTCAGGGTCAGCCCCGGCTCGCCCTCCATGCTGGTCGCCTCGATGAAGAGCACGTCCCCACCGGCGCCTGTGACGGCCAGACCGGTGGCCACGCCGGGCACGGCGGTGCGCTCGGCCGATTCCGGGGTGAACTTCGGCCGACCCAGGTAACCGGTGAGGTTGTCGGTGCCCACGCGTGCCGGCGTCGGATCCGTCGCCAGCGTCACCGCCACCTTGCGCAGGATCTTGGCCAGGGCGCGCTCGAGCTGCCGGACGCCGGCCTCCCGGGTGTACTCCCCCGCGATCAGCGCGAGAGCCTCGTCGGCGACGCTGACCTCGTCGACGGTCAGCCCGGCCCGCTCCCGCTGCCGGGGCAGCAGGTGGTCGCGGGCGATGGCGACCTTCTCGTCCTCGGTGTACCCGTCCAGGGTGACCAGCTCCATCCGGTCCAGCAGGGGGCCGGGGATGGACTCCACCACGTTGGCGGTGGCCAGGAAGAGCACGTCGGACAGGTCGAGGTCGACCTCCAGGTAGTGATCCCTGAAGGTGTGGTTCTGGGCCGGGTCGAGCACCTCCAGCAAGGCGGCGGCCGGGTCACCGGCGTAGCCGGCGGCCAGCTTGTCCACCTCGTCGAGGAGCACGACCGGGTTCATCGAACCGGCCTCGCGCAGCGCGCGGACGATCCGACCGGGCAGCGCCCCCACGTAGGTGCGCCGGTGCCCGCGGATCTCCGCCTCGTCGCGGACGCCGCCGAGCGAGACCCGGACGAAGTTACGCCCGAGCGCCCGCGCCACGGACTCGCCGAGGCTGGTCTTACCCACCCCGGGAGGACCGGCGAGGGCGAGCACCGCGCCGGAGCCGCGACCGCCGACCACACCGAGGTTGCGCTCGGCACGCCGGTTGCGCACCGCCAGGTACTCCAGGATGCGGTCCTTCACGTCGGACAGGCCGGCGTGGTCGGCGTCGAGCACCGCCCGGGCCGCGGCCAGGTCGGTGTTGTCCTCGGTACGCGTGCCCCACGGCATCTCGAGCACGGTGTCCAGCCAGGTACGGATCCAGCCGGCCTCCGGGGAGGCGTCGCTGGCCCGCTCCAGCTTGCCGACCTCACGCATGGCCGCCTCGCGTACCTTGTCCGGCAGCTCGGCGGACTCGACGCGGGACCGGTAGTCGGCGGAGCCGTCGGGCTCGTCCTCGCCCAGTTCCTTGCGGATCGCGGCGAGCTGCTGGCGCAGCAGGAATTCGCGCTGGGACTTCTCCAGCCCCTCGCGGACGTCACTGTTGATCTGCTCGGTGACCTCCTGCTCGGCCAGGTAGTCCTTCACCCAGCCGACCAGCAGCTCCAGCCGGGCGGTGACGTCCGGCGCGGCGAGCAGCTCGGTCTTCTGCTCCAGCGTCAGCCAGGGCGCGTAGCCGGCCGAGTCGGCCAGCTCGGAGAGGTCGGTCATCCGCTCCACCGCGTCGATGACCTGCCAGGCGCCCCGCTGCTGAAGCACGGAGGTCACCAGGGCGCGGTACTCGCGGGCGAGTTCCCGGGCCCGACCGGCGTAGGCGGGTTCGTCGAGCTCGGTCGCCTCGACCCAGAGGGCGGCACCGGGGCCGGGCACGCCGGAGCCGATCCGGGCCCGGGACAGGCCACGGATGACGGCGGCGGGCTCACCCTCGGGCAGCCGGCCGACCTTCTCGATGGTGGCGACCACGCCCACCGGGCCGTACTCGCCGTCGATGCGCGGCACGGCCAGCAGCTTGCGGTCGCCGGTCGCACGCGCCGCGTCGATCGCGGCCTGGGTGGTGGGGTCGAGGGTCACCGGGATGACCATGCCGGGCAGCAGCACGGCGTCGGTCAGGGGAAGTACCGGAAGAGTTGCCATCGAACACCTGCTATCGCGTTGAGTTGAGCGTGTCTCACTCAAGTAACAAAACGTTCCCCTTGTTCCGGCCTGTGACCCAGACCACTCTTCCACCCGGTCCGTCGGGTCGCCCGGGACCGGCGGACGACCCGACGAGGTACCTCAGGTGAGCTTGCTCTTCACCGTGTTCTTCACCGAGCCGGCCACCCCCGGGTTGGTGCCGTACAGGCGAGGGTCACCCGGAGGCAGCACCGGTTCCGGCGCGTTCGCCCGCGGGTTGTCGTCGTACCGGAACTCGCCCTTGCCGTCCGGCGAAGGCCCGGACGCCCAGCGTCCCTGGGCGGCGTCGGTGCCCGAGGAGAAACCCAGGTAGGTGTAGCCGTACTCCTCGGTGAGCTCGCCCGAGTCCGGGAAGGCCTCCGGCACCGGCATCTCCTCCAGCCCGTCCTCCTTGAGCTGCTCGATCGCCGCCAGCCACATGTTCTGGTGCATCGTGTCGCGAGCCAGCAGGAAGCGCAGCATCTGCTTGACGCCCGGGTCGTCGGTCATGTGGAACAACCGGGCGACCTGGAGCCGACCCTGCGCCTCGGCGGTGACGTTGAGCTGGAAATCGGCCAACAGGTTGCCGCTGGCGGTGATGAACGCGCCGTTCCAGGGCACCCCGTTGGAGTCGGCGGGCAGGGCGCCGCCACCGCCGTGGATGAAGTGCGCCGGGTTCTCACCGGCGTACGTCGCGGCACCTCCAGGGTCCTCCGCGATCCCCTCGGTCAGCGACAGCGGCGCGTTGTCCAGCAACCGGGTGATCATCGTGACGATCATCTCGACGTGGCCCATCTCCTCCGTGCCGACGTCGAGCAGCAGGTCCTTGTACTTGCCGGGCAGTCGGCAGTTCCAACCCTGGAAGAGATACTGGTTCGCGACCGTCATCTCGCCCCACTTGCCGCCCAGCACCTCCTGCAAACGGCGGGCGAACGCCGCGTCCGGGCCGTCCGGCTTGGCTTCGAACTGCAGATCCTTGACGTGGCTGAACATCCAACCTCCTCGGTACCGAAAATAGGTAGCGAGGCCGTTCCCGCCCCGATGACCCGAGCGGGCCAACCGGTGTCCCGCCCGGGTCAGCGCACCGGGCGAGCCATCGGCAGCAGCACCTCCAGCGCCACTCCACGGGGGCGTACCCGGTGTGCCCGCAACGCTCCCCCGTCCGCCGCGACGAGCTGTCGCGCGATCCACAGGCCCAGACCGGACATCCCGACGGCCGGCGCCGGACGCCGCAGCGCGACCAGCAGCGCATCGTCGACCCGGCCCTCGTCGGTGACCAGGATCCTCAGGCTGGAGCCGCACACTGTGGCGTAGAGCCCGACCTGTCCGTCCTGCGGCCCGTGCCGCAACGCGTTCTGCACCAGGTTGACCAGTACCTGTCGGGTTCGTCCGGCCGGCACCGGGCAGGAGGCCGCCCGCCGGGTGGCCCGCGCCCGCCGACGGCCCACCGGCACCAGGGCGGCGGCCTCCCGCAGGATGCCTGCCAGCGCGACGGCCGGCTCCGGCTGCGGAGCCGGCGTCAGCACGCCGGTGCCCGCGGTCGCGTCGCGTAGCAGGCTCTGCAGGTGGGCGGCCTGGTCCCGGGCCAGCTCACTGAGCGCCCGCCGATCGTCCCCGGTCAGCTCCCGACGCTCATCGGCCAGCGCGCGGGTCAGTGAGGTCAGGGTGCTGATCGGCGTACGGAACTCGTGGCACAACACCCGCAGCAGCAACTCCGAATCGGCGGCCGTCGGCCGTCTCTCGCCGGGTGTCGGCTCAATGGGGCGCAACCCTCGCAGCAGGTCCCGCAAACCATGCCGTACGCGCATCCACCCGACTCCTCTCGTTCGGTGCGAACCCGCATGATCGGTACCCGCTGGGGAACGGCGCAGACATGCCGGGAGCCTCCACCTTGCGACTCGTCGTCGTGGACGATCACCCCCTTTTCGTCCGCGGCCTGGAGTTGCTGCTCCCGATCACCACCAACGGCCGCGCCGAGGTGGTCGCCTCGACCGGCGACGCCGCCGCGGCGGCGGCCCTGGTCAGCAACTACTGCCCCGACCTGGCCCTGGTCGACCTGCACATGCCACCGCCCGGCGGCATCCGGGCGGTGGCCGCGATCCGGCGGACCACCCCTCGGGTACGGGTGGTCGCGATGTCCGGTTCCGCCGAGCCCGGGCCAGCGGTGGAGGCGCTGCGAGCCGGCGCCGAGGGGTTCCTGCCCAAGACCAGCGAACCCGAGGAGCTGCTGCCCCCGCTGCTGGCCATCCTCGACGGCTGGGCGGTGCTGCCGGCCGAACTGCTCCGCGCCATGCTACGACCCACGCGCTCCGCGACCGTCGACCTGGACGGCGAGGAACGGCGGCTGCTGCGGGCGATCGCCGCCGGCCGCAGCACCGTCGACATCGCCGAAGAACTGCACGTCTCCGAACGGACGGTGAAACGGATGACCGCCGCGTTGCTGCGCAAGTTGCGGGTCTCGAACCGGGCCGAGGCCGCTGCCGTCGCCGGTCACAGCGGCATCCTCGGGGAATGAGGCCTCGGCACCGAACCGATTCACGGTTTTGCTCGGTAACGGAATCGCGACGCGCCGAATGAATGGAAGGCATATTGTTGCGGATTACCGGGGTGATAGGTCAGACTTTGGACACATCCCGCCGCACACAGGGAGTAATCGGCAATGGCGAGAAAAGTAATCACGGTCCTGACCGACGACCTCGACGGTGGGAAGGCCGACCGGACGGTTGAGTTCAGTCTCGACGGCGTGGCCTACACGATCGATGTCTCCGACGAGAATGCCGGCGTCCTGCGCAAGGCGCTCGATCCGTACATCAATGCGGGTCGGCGGATCGGGCGCGGCCCGGTGGAGAGCACCCGTTCAGTCCGGCGACCGGGGCGACCCGCCGGCGCGGGAATGGATCGGGAGCAGAACCGGGCCATCCGGGAATGGGCCGTCAAGAACGGCTACAAGATTTCCGAGCGGGGCCGGATCCCGGTTGAGGTCGTCGAGGCGTACAAGAGCCGCTGACGCGACTCGACGGGGCCCCGCCGGAAACGGTGGGGCCCCGTCGTTTGTCCGGGCACCGGAAACGAAGCGGCGGCCGGCCACCCCGGGTTGTCGCCCCGGGTGGCCGGCCGCCGTTGTACGTCAGCTCAGTTGACGTCGATGCGCACCGAGTCGAAGGCGGGGGTCTGGTTGGCCCGCTCCATCATCGGCAGGCGGTGCGAGCCGTCACCGGCCCAGACGGAGCACTGGGCGGTACCGGACTCCGGCAGGCCCGGAATCTGGATCGTCACCTCGTCGGGCTGGGCGCCACCGCGACCGTCCTCGGTCGCGACGAAGAACGCGGGCACCTCCTGCGGCTCCGGCGGGGCGGTCAGGCTGTCCAGCATCCGGCAGGCGGTGTGGAAGTGACCGCGGACCAGGCCCTGGTCGTTGAGGAGCGAGCTCTCCACGTAGTAGCCACCCTGACCGGCGGCCAGGAAGCGGTCCCGGACCAGGTTGCGGGTGCTGACCCGCAGGGTGAAGGGCTGGTTCTGGCCGACCTGCTCGGGGAACTGGGTGATCAGCAGCGACGGGTTGTTGGCCGCCGCGCCGACCTCACCGAACTCGGTGCTCACGCAGCGGTTGCCGTTCTGGAAACCGTCGTGTGGCTGGAGCCGGCTCTCGTCGCAGTCGTTGGCGAGCACGCCGAGCCCGGCGCCGGGCTCGGTGCCACCGCCATTGTTCCCGCCGCCGTTGTTGCCACCGCCGTTGTTGCCGCCACCGGGGGTGGTGGTGGGCGTGCTACCGCCGCCGTTGTTGCCGCCCGTTCCGCCGGTGGGCTGCACCTGGCACTCGGCGAGCTGCGCGAGGCCCTGCGGTCGAGGTCCGACCCGGTCGATGGCGGTCGTGATCCGGTCCAGCACAGCGCGGCGCTTGCCGGCCAACGGCTGGAGGATCGCGCTGCGGATGAACGCCTCACCCTTGTTGCCCTCGGCGGCGAGCCGGCGGTCCGCCTCGGCGATCTGGGTCTGCAACTGGGCGAGGTTGCGGTCCACCTCGGCCCGCGCCCGGTTCGGCACCTGCGGCAGTTTGGCAGCCACATCCGGACAGGCGATGGCCGTACCGGTGCCCACCGTGCCGTCCTTGCCGTCCTCGCACTCGGGGACCGACTGCTGTCCGTCACCCCAGTGATTACGCACCCACCGACCGTTCTGCCAGGTCCGGCTGGTCGAGCCGGCACCGGTCGGCGCGGTCGCGCCCGGGCTCGGCTCCACGCACTGCCCGGCAGCCGGACGTGGCTTATTTGTCCGCCGGTCCTGGGCCGACGAAATCTGAGTCACGGCGACAACTCCGCCGAAGACCGCGAGCGTGCCGACAACTGCCAGCAGACGCTTGCTCCGCGCGTTGCCGGAAGGCCGGCGCGCCCGAGTGGACCTGCGCATCGAATTGCTCTCCTTCTCGATCCGGTAGTGGATTTCTGCCCTCGGCGGACCGACGGATGTGAGGTGGCACGCCGCGGTGGCGGCCCACCGTGACCTACCCGGTAATGCGTCGATGGCCGACGATGCCCTTTCCGCACCGTCTCCCGCGCCCGGTGGACGCGGATGGGGAGATCCTGTTCATTCGCGCAGGAGTACGGGGCGGCGGCCGGGAAGGTTCAACAGACGCACAGGAAATTGCCGCGGCCCGACACGGAGCCGGTGCGGAGCAGGGATCAGCAGGTGAACGGGCGCTGGTCAGTCGGCGCAGAGGTGGTCGAAGGCGAAACCGCCGACCAGTTCGTGGCGGCGCTGGCTCAGCGCGGCGATCCGGGCGGTCCACTCGGCGCGTGGCAGCAGGTCGGCGACGGCGTTCCCCCGCAGTCGTTCCCCCACGGCGACGGCGGCGAGATCCTCGGCCAACCGGGCCGCGTCGATGCCGCAGGAGAAACGGTGTTCGGTCACCGAGACCTGCTCGATGAGGCACGCGTCGGGGCGTACCTGCACCCAGCTCCACCCCTGTGCCGGCCCGTCCACCCAGCGGACGTGCAGCCCTCGCACGATCGGGTCGGCCACCTGCCCGGCCACGTACGCCTCGACCGCCGCAGCGCGGGTCAGCGCGCCGAGGTCGTTGACCGGCCCGGTACGCCCGTCCGGCAGCCGGCCCAGGATGTCCCGGAAGCCCACCGGCGCCGGTTCGGGCCCGGCGGCGGTGACCCCGCCCGCGGCGTAGGCGCGCGCGTCGATCACGTACTCGACCAGGCGGCGGCCATGCTCGGCGGCGCTCAACGTGGGCGTACCGATCCGCAGAACGGGCAGGCCGACGGCCGCGCTCACCGCGTCAGTGAGTCGCTCCACGCGCTGCTCCGCCGAGCCGGGAGACGGCACCGGGCCGATCTGCACGGCGACGACCGGACGGCCGGTGTCGGCGGCGTAGACAACGAAGTCGAAGCTGGCGCGGCTCGCCGAGGTCCACTGGCTGCCAGTGACACCGGGTGGGCGGCCCTGGACCAGATCAGTGAGCCGGCGTGCCGCCAGGACCCGATGGCCGGCGCGGCTGAGCAGCCCGTCACGTCCCGCCTCGGCGGGCATCGCCCGCAGCCAACCGGGGTCGTCGCTCCCGATGCTCGTCATCTGCCTGATCCATCCGCCGGTCGGTCGAGCCGGGCCGAGTCTAGGTGGTCGATCATGGCCCACCGACTTCCGATGTGACGGGGATCACAGCAGCGCCGATGTTCCAGGAATGGCCACCGGGTGTATCCAGCAACCGCCGGTACCGGACCGGCCCGGAGGTGACCATGTCGCGACAGCAGTTCGGCTTCCTCGCCGGGTTCCTCGCCGTGGCGGTCTGGGCGCTCGCCGGCGTCGGCGTGACCGCCCTGGCCGTCCTCGCCGGCCTGCTCGGCTGGCTGGTCGTCCGGGTGCTCGACGGCGACCTCGCGGTGACCGGTCTCGGCGACCGCCGCGCCGACGCTCGGCGGCGCCGGTGACCACCCGCCCGTCCGCGGGGACGAACCCCGGCACCGGACTGGCCGCCGGGACGACCGGTCCGGAGCGCCGCCCGGGCGACACCGCGGACGTCGCGCGGATCGCGGTGCAGGCGGCCAGCCTCGTGCCGGGCGTGTCCGTCGTCCGCCCGGCGGCGGTCCGCCTGGATGACCGGTCCGTCGGACTCGACCTGCACCTCATCACCTGGTACGGCCACAGCGTGCCGACGATCGCCGAGACGGTCCGGGCGGTGGTCACCGACCAGGTGGCCGCCCAGACCGGGCTCAGCGTGGCGGTGGTGACCGTCACCGTTGACGACCTGCTCGTCCCCGGCGTCGACTCCTCCGGCGTCGGCACCGCCACACCCGAGGACGGCTGAGATGCGCACCGCCAACCGGATCGCCTCGTTGCTGCTGGCCACCGCCCTCCTTCTCGGTGGCGCCGCGGCGGCCGTCCAGGCGTTGCTGCTCACCCTGCACCGACCGACACCGCTCGACACCAGCGGCTGGCTCGACGCGCTGAGCGGCACCCGGTGGCGCGACCCCACCGTCCGGGCCGTGGCCGGCGGGGCTCTCCTGCTGGGCCTGGCCATCCTCGTCGCCCAGCTGCGCCGCTGGACGCCGGTCCGCCTGCGCGCCGACGAGCGCGACGGCTGGTACCTGCACCGGCGCTGTGTGGAACGGCGGCTCGCTGACGCCGCCAGCGCGGTGCCGGGCGTCCGCCGCGCCCGGGTCCGGGTCCGTCGACGCGGCGGCCAGTGGCGCCCCCGGGTCCGCGCGACCGGCGACCCGGCGGCCCGGGCGGAGATCGAGTTCGCCGTGCACCAGGAGTTGCGCCACCTCACCGCACCCCGCCCCGCCCGGATCGACGTCCGGCTGCTGCCTCGG
Organism: Micromonospora saelicesensis; assembly: GCF_900091575.1. Lineage (GTDB taxonomy): Bacteria > Actinomycetota > Actinomycetes > Mycobacteriales > Micromonosporaceae > Micromonospora > Micromonospora saelicesensis. The sequence goes on along the minus strand of NZ_FMCR01000002.1, from coordinate 53,962 downwards.
CGACGGCCGGCGTGACCAACGCCGGGCACCGACTGCTGTGGACCATCATCGCGCTGCTGCTGGTCGCGGGCGGCGCGGCGGCGCTGACGGCCAGCCTCGGCACGTTGCCCGGCGCTGACCCGGCGGCGGTGCTGCTCAGCGCCGAACTGGTCGACCGGTGGCGGGCGGCCGCGCCGTGGAACACCCTGGCCGCGGCTGTCGCCGGAGCGCTGTTCGCGCTGGCCGGGCAACGCCTGCTGACCCGGGAGCTGCGGGGCCCGGACGGCACGCTGCGCGGCACCCTGAGCCACCCCGGACGCCGGCCGGGCCGGACCCGGCTGGCCACCGACGTTCTCGCCGACGCACTGGCCCGTGACCTGACCGGCAACCCCGGGGTACGCCGGGCCCGGGTGGTGCTCACCGGCGCGCCACCGCACCCCGACGTGTGGATCCGGGTGGACCTCACCGCCGACGCGCCGACCGCCGGCGTACGCGAGCACGTACGCGCCGCGGTCCGCCGATTCGCGGCGACGACCGACTGCCAGCCCGCGCACCTCGACGTGACCGCCCGCATCGAGCCCGGCCGCCCCTGACCCGACGCCGCACCGAGGGGCATGATCGGTGTCGGCGGCGAACGGAGGTACGCGGGTGCGGGTGGTGTCGCTGGTGCCGTCCCTGACCGAGGCGGTGGCGCTGACCCTGCCGGGAGCGCTGGTCGGGGCCACCGACTGGTGCAGCCACCCGGCCGGGCTCGACGTGGCCCGGGTCGGCGGCAGCAAGTACCCCGATCTGGACCGGGTGCGCGCGCTACGTCCGGACGTGGTGCTGCTGAACGTCGAGGAGAACCGCCGGGCCGACGCGGAGGCGCTACGGGCGGCCGGCGTACCGGTGCGGGTCACCTATCCGCGGACCGTTCCCGGCGCGTTGACCGAGCTGGGCGACGTGCTGACCGAACTGGGCGCGCCGACGGAGCCGGCCTGGCTGCGGGCCGCCCGGCGGGCGTGGGCCACACCACCCCGGCTGACGACGACCCGCCGCGCGGTGGTGCCGGTCTGGCGTCGGCCGTGGGTGGTGCTCGGCGGCGACACGTTCGCCGGTGACGTGCTGCGCCGCCTCGGCGTGGTCAACGCCTACGACGAGCACCCCGAACGCTATCCCCGCCCGACCCTCACCGAACTACGCGAACGAGAGCCCGACCTGGTGGTGATGCCCGACGAGCCGTACCGCTTCACCGCCGACGACGGGCCGGAGGCCTTCCCCGGCGTACCGTGCGCCCTGCTCTCCGGGCGGCACCTCACCTGGTACGGCCCGTCCCTGGCCGAGGCGCCCGCGGTGCTCGCCGACCAGCTGTCCCGGCCGGTACTGGTCGGCTGACCCGGGCCGCCGCCCAGCGGTCGGGACGCGGCCCGGCGGCTCAGCCAGCGGCCCGGCGGCTCAGCCGTCGGTTCGGCGGCGGGCGGCCAGGGTGCTGGCGCCGATGGAGACCGTCAGGGTCAGCAGCACCACGGCCAGGGTCAACCAGACCGGCAGCTTGCCCACCGGCGTCTCGGCGAGAATCAGCTTCAGCCCGGCGAAGGCCAGTAGCAGCGCCAACCCGTACCGCAGGTAGCCGAAGTGGCGCAGCAGGCCGGCGAGGCAGAAGTAGAGGCTGCGCAGCCCCAGGACGGCGAACGCGGTGGCCGTCCAGACCAGGAAGGTGTTCGTGGTGATGGCAAGGATCGCCGCCACCGAGTCGATGGCGAAGACCACGTCGGTGGCCTCGATGGCGACGAGCGCGACCAGCAGCAACGTCGCCACCCGTCGACCGGCCACCCGGGCGGTGAACCGGTCGCCGTGGTAGCGGGCGTCGGTGGGCACCAGCCGCCGGAACAGCCGGACCACGACGTTGCGTTCCGGGTCGACGTCCGGCTTCCCGCGTACGGCCAGCCGCCAACCGGTCCAGATCAGGAACGCGCCCAGCACGAACCCGGCCCAGGCGAGCCGGTCCAGTAACTCGGCACCGGCGAAGATGAACAGCAACCGGAAGACGAGTGCCCCCACGACACCCCAGAACAGCACCTTGTGCTGATAGCCCGGCGGCACCTGGAAGTAGCCGAAGAGCAGCGCGAAGACGAACACGTTGTCCACCGAGAGCGCCTTCTCCAGCAGGTAGCCGGAGAAGTACGCGATGGCCGGGTCACCGCCGAGGCCCCACCAGACGACCAACCCGAACAGCAGACCCGCGCCGATCCAGACGGCGCTCCACAGCAGCGCCTCGCGGAGCTCGATGACGTGGTTGTCCCGGTGCAGGAGCACATCCACGGCGAGCAGCACCGCGATCACCGCGCCGACCGCCGCCCAGGCCCAGAGCGGGACCGCGACCGTCGCCTCAGCCACCGACGCCCTCCGCATCGACCACCGCGCACCGCCCGTCAACCAGGCCGGCGGCCCTTTCCGAGCCTAGGTGAACGCCCGACCCGGCATCGGGCGGTCCACCGAAGTCGGATCGGGCACCACTACGGCGACCTGGTGGTTCCCAGGGGCAACGGCTGAGGCTCTGGACGGGCGCCGCCCCTGCTCAGGCGACCGGCATCACCTGGCGGGGGTCGGAGATCGTGTCGTCGGCGTCGTAGGCGATCGCGTTGGTCACCCGCACGACACCACTGACCTGCCCCGCGAGTCGACCGGCGAGGTCGACGGCGGAGCGGCGGTCCAGCCGACCGGCCAGAGTCACGTCACCGTGGCGGACCTCGACCGTGACCAGTCCATCCCGCACGGCGAGCACCCGGCGGAGCACCTCCTGGACCACGTCCTCCCGAATCTCGGCGTCCGACCGCAGGTGCACCCGCAGCAGGTCGGCACGACTGACGATCCCGACCAGCCGGCCCAGGTCGTCCAGCACGGCAGCCGTTTGACCTGCTCGCGGTCCATCAGCCGGGCAGCGGCGGACAGCGTCGCCTCCGGATCGGTGGTGACCGCCGGCGCGGTCATCAGGTCGCCGGCCAGCAGGGCGGCGCTCTTGCCACGGGCACCGCGCCGACGGCGGCTCTCGAAGACCCGTCGCAGCGCCGGATCACCGGCGCGCTCGACCCGGTGCAGCAGATCAGCCTCGGACACCACCCCCAGCACCCGGCGGAAGTCGTCGATCACCGGCACCGCGCTGACACCGTGGCGCAACAGCACATCGACGATCTCCCGGTACGGGGTCTCGGCCACCACGGTCTCGACCTCCCGGGTCATCACGTCACCCACCTGCCAGGTCCTCATCACGACCTCCCTCTCCTGGTCCAACTCGGACGCTACGACCGAGCGCCGACGGTCGTCAGGGCCGCCGGACCGGATCGGAGGGGGTCGAACGTCCCGCCCGGTTGCGGTCTGTCGGCCCTGCCGCCGAGAACGCCGTGGGCGTCCACTGGAGATGCCACCGGGAAGCGCGGTGCGAAGCTGAGAAGGGACGTGGAGACCATGATCGCGACGATCGAGCGGGTCACCGCCGATAACACCGCTGCCAAGGCCGGCACCGCTCACGAACGGGCCGTCCGGTACATCCTGGCCGGCACCCGGCTGGCGCTCGGCTGGATCTTCCTCTGGGCCTTCATCGACAAGATGTTCGGCTTCGGGATGGCCACCGAGTCGAAGAACGCCTGGATCAACGGGGGCAGCCCCACCAAGGGATTCCTGACCTTCGGCGTGACGGGCCCGTTCAAGGATCTCTACGCCGGGATCGCCGGTGCCGCCTGGGCGGACTGGCTCTTCATGGTCGGCCTGGCCGGGATCGGTGTCGCGCTGCTGCTCGGCATCGGCATGCGGGTCGCCGCCGTGGCCGGTGGGCTGCTGCTGGTCATGATGTGGACCGCCGTTCTGCCTCCGGAGAACAACCCCTTCATGGACGACCACCTGATCTACGCGGCGGTGCTGGCGGTCCTGGCGCTGGTCAACGCCGGCGACACCTGGGGTCTCGGCCGGGTGTGGGCGAGACTGCCGATCGTCCGGCGGATGCCCTGGCTGCGGTGAACACCGCACACCCCCTGCGGCGGGCGTCACCAGCATCGGTGACGCCCGCCGCGTCGTCGTCCCACCGCCCGGGCCCGAAGGGCCACCGGGACCGTCGGTGCACGACCGGCGGACGGGGCCGCGGAGCAGGTTGCGGGTCCGCCGCACATCGGTGAGGGGTGATCCGGCAGGATCGACGGTGACCGGACACATCACCCAACACGGCAGGAGATCCCCGCATGACCCAGGCAGCAGGCGCCCAGTCGGGCAAGCCCGAGGTTGGTCCGATCGAGGGTGCACCGCCGGCCGACCTCGTGATCGAGGACATCACCGTGGGCGACGGCCCGCAGGCCGAGCCGGGCCAGTTGGTCAGCGTGCACTACGTCGGCGTGTCGCACTCCACCGGCGGCGAGTTCGACTCGTCCTGGAACCGGGGCGAGGCGTTCGACTTTCCGCTCGGCGGCGGCCAGGTCATCGCCGGCTGGGACCAGGGCGTCGTCGGCATGCGCGTCGGCGGTCGCCGTCGCCTGATCATCCCGCCGCACCTGGGGTACGGCGACCGGGGCGCCGGCGGCGTCATCAAGCCGGGCGAGACGCTGGTCTTCGTCGTCGACCTGCTCGGCGTGAGCTGACCGATTGTCGGGGTCGCCGGCCCACGTCGGCGGCCCCGCGTCCGGGTACGAGGGTGGGAGCCCACTCGCCGTCGGGGTCAGGCGGCCAGTTGCAGGTCCGTGGTTGCGACCACCGGGCGACGCGCGGCCTCCATCGGCGAGGTCAGCTCCAGAATCGGCATCACGCGGTGCAGGCCGCTGACGCGCAGCACCCGCGCCACCACCGGGCTCGGGTCGACCAGGACCAACTCGCCACCGCAGGCCCGCACGCGCAGATGCGCCGCGAGCAGCGTGCGAACGCCAGCGGCGGAGAGCAGCCGCAGCCCGGACATCTCCAGTTGAAGCACCGGGCGGGCCGGCGCGGACCACAGCGCGGACCGGAACGCGGCCACCGTGGCGATGTCGACCTCGCCGGCCACCCGCACGAGGACCATCTGGTCACCCACGCTGACCTGCACGTCCAGCCGGTCGCTGTGCTCTTCCATGCCCAGAAATCTAGCCGCCACCACCGACACTTTCGCCCCTCCGCGGAGTGATTCCGGGTACGCCCAGGGGCATACCCCGAGGCGCTCCACCTCCCTCTCGGGGTGGAGTCAGGGGCCCGCGCGGCGCGCCGCACGCGCTCGGAACCCGGGGGTCGGCCGGCATTCGGGTGGAGAATAGGCCGATGCTGATCCCCCGGCCCCGGCCGCCCCGGCTGATCCGCCCCGTCCGCGAGCCGGCGACCAGCCCTCCGGCGCTGGCCGGGCCATGGGCCCCCACCGACCGTCGGCTCGACGAGGCCGAGTTGCTACCCCTCCCCGCGGGCGCCATCGGCCCCGAGGACGTGCTGATCGACCGCTCCGGGCGGGTGATCAGTGGCGACGAGGACGGTCGGCTCTGGTGGTGGCCCGTCGACGCGCTGGCCGGCACCCCACCCCAACTGCTGGCCGAGACCGGGGGTCGTCCGCTCGGCATCGAGCTGGACCCGTCCGGTGAGGCCCTGGTGGTCTGCGACGCGTACCGCGGATTGCTGCGGGTCACCCCGGACGGCGCGGTACGCGAACTGACCGGAACGGCACCCCCGGTGCACCTGGCCAACAACGCGACGGTGGGCCGTGACGGCACCATCTACTTCACCGACAGCTCCGACCGGTTTCCCGTCTCGCACTGGAAGCGGGACCTGCTGGAGCACCGTCCCAACGGTCGGGTGCTGGCCCACCATCCGGGTAGCGGCCGCACCGAGGTGGTGACCGACGGGCTGTACTTCCCCAACGGAATCGCGCTGACCCCGGACGAGTCGGCGCTGATGCTGGTGGAGACCAGCACCCACCGCCTGCTGCGGGTCGAACTCGGCGGCGGTGTGCGGGTCCTCGCCGACCTGCCCGCGTACCCGGACAATCTTGCCTCGGTTGGCGACGGGACGTACTGGATCGCGCTGCCCAGCCCCCGGGTGCCGATCGCCGAACGGCTGCTGCCCCATCCGCGGCTGCGCCAGATCGCCGCCCTGCTGCCCGACGCGATGCAGCCGCAGCCACGCCGCTACGGGCTGGTAGCGCTGGTCGACGACGCGGGAACGGTCCGCCGGACACTGCACGGTCCGAACGGGCACTACTCGATGATCACCGGGGTACGCCAGCACGGCGACCACCTCTGGCTGGGCAGCCTGACCGGGTCCGGGGTGGCCCGCGTACCCCTGGGGTGATGGCGTGATGGCCGCGGGCGGCGACAGGGCCGGTCCGCCGTGGTGGCGGGCCGACCCTGTCCTGCCGTCAGTGGTGTCTCAGCGGCCGCTGACCGAGGGCGCAGGCGCGGGCGATCCGCCGGCCACCGCGCCCGGGTGCGCCGGGGCTACCGGCGCGGGCTTGAGCCCGGGCGGCACCGGCAGGGCGCTGCCCCGGGCGAACTCGTCCCAGCTCACGTTCCACGCGGTCCAGCCGTTGCCCGGCTGTAGCTCCACCTCGGTGCCCTTGACGGTGACCAGGTCGCCAACCTGCGTCACCCCCATCAACCAGTTGGCGGCGGTGGCGGAGACGTTCGCGCAACCGTGCGAGACGTTGGTGTTGCCCTGGTCCCCCTCCGACCAGGGGGCGGAGTGGATGAACTCGCCGCCCCAGGTGTAGCGCTGGGCGTCGTCGACGTCGACCACGTAGCCGCCGTCCGGCTCACCCCGGGTGTCGAAGGTGACCCGCTCGTGCTTCTCCATGATCACCATCTTGCCGCTGGAACTCGGCGTGCTCGGCTTGCCCAGGCTGACCGGGATCCGGCGGACCTGCTTGCCGTCGCGCAGCACGGTCATCTGCTTCGTGGCGTTGTCGATCTCCAGCGAGACCTGCCGTCCGATCTTGGAGGTCGCGGTCCGCTCGGCGTCGCCGACCAGTTTCTTTCCGATCGGCAGACCTTCCAGACCGGCCCGGACACTGATGGTGGTCCCCGGCTTCCAGAAATCGGGAGCCCGGTAATAGACCTGACTTCCATCCTCAAGCCACGACCAGGTGCCCGGTTGCGGTGGATTGGTCTTTACGAACAACCGCCGCTGGACATCCGCCCTGGCCTCTTTCGGAATTCCTGGGTCGAAAGCCACCGTTACCGGCATCGCCGTGCCGTACGTCCGATTGCCGTTGAAATAGAGTGTGCTGGTGATCTGCGGCTTGGTCGATTTGGCCATCGTCGTGAAGGTGGTGGTGCGGGTGGTGGTGGCACCGGAGTCACCGGTCGCGGTCACCTCGGCGGTGTAGGTCCGTCGTGGTTGCAGCGGGGCGCTCGGCACCCAGCCGGAGCCGTCCTCGCGCGGCTCGGCGTTGACCTGCTTGCCCTTGTCGTCGGTGAGGCGTACGCCGGTGACCCTCCCACCCTTGACCACCGTGCCCACCTCGGCGCTGACCGGGACGTCCCGGGCCTTGTCCCCCGGCGTCACAGCGAGTTCCGGTGGGGCGGCGTGCTTCTTGGCCGAGCCGGTCGCCGAACCCCGGTCGGCGGTGCACGCACCCAGGACGAGTGGTGCGGCTGCGATGGTTACCGCCAACAGCGTCAATCGCCGCCTAGACGTCATGTTTCAGTCCCCCCGTTTTCGACTTCCCTCCGCCATATTCTTGCCCGCCCGAGGGGACCATTCGCGGCATTCGGAAATAATCGGCGGCGCATTTATCGACGCATTTTCCGACAATGCTCCGCTTGGCCGGAACAGGGGTTCAACCGACCCTTGTCATGTGTTTTGCTCCGCTTGAGCGACGCAACGTCGACTGTCCGAATGGCGGGGTGGTGGCATCTGGGGGTGGGCTCGGCGCGCACCGACACAGGGCGTCGGCCGCGTGGGGAGGACCCGCTCCATGATCGACTCGACTTCATGGAAGTCGCGGCATCCGGGTCGCCCTAAAACCGCGACTTCCATGAACCCGAGTGGATCACCCCGCGTCGGGCCGGGCGGATCGGGCGGCGTGGTGGGCACGGGAAGTAGAAGGTCAGGCCGGGTGGCGCACCTCGTGGGCGGACTTTTGTCAGTTGAAGCGAAACTTCCGGCGAACGCGACAAAGCTTTGCCTTCGTCCGGAGGCAAGGGTAAGGTCTCGATCTAGATAGAGGGTTGCCCATTCGTCGATCAACTTGCCGCCACCTCTGCCGGGTCGCCGCGTTCCGCTCCCGATGGGTCCGGGCCGCACCCGCGCCGTCCCTCACCGTCCAGCCGGAGCCCGCCTCCGGCCGGTTCGGCACGCCCGGCGGACGGCAGTCAGGTCGACCGCCGCCGACGGCGTACCAGCCGTCAGGAAGGGACCACCACCATGGATCAACAACTCAACCGACCGGGGCCGACGCCGGCGTCCGAGCCGGTCAGCCGGCGTGGAGTGCTGCGCGCCGCGACCGTCTCCGCGGCCGCTGTTGGCGCCGCCGGTCTGCTCGGCGGCCCGGCCGTCGCCGCGCCCGCCGCTTCCACCGGGCAGGCCCAGGGCCGCCGCCGGGTGCCGGTGGACCGGATCAGCATTCAGCTCTACACGCTGCGTGATCAGCTCGCCGCCGACCTGCCCGGCACTCTGGACGCACTGCGTCGGATCGGCTACCGGCGAGTGGAGCACGCCGGTTTCGTCGGACGCACCGCCGCACAGTTCCGGGCCGCGCTCGACGAGGCCGGGCTGCGTTCCACCTCCGGCCACGTCGGCATCCCGCAGCCGTTCGACGCCGCCACCTGGGAGCAGGCTCTCGCCGACGCCAACGTGGTGGGCTGCAAGAAGATCGTCCACCCGTACTTCGGTCGGGACGCGAGCGGCCAGCCGATCCGGGACCCCGCCGTCTACCGGGCCCTGGCCCGGGACCTGAACCGCGCCGGTCGGCTCGCCGAACGCGCGGGGCTCGACTTCGGCTACCACAACCACCAGCTCGAGTTCGTGCCGCTGACCGGCGGCTCGACCGGGTTCGACATCCTCAGCTCACAGACCGATTCCCGGCTGGTCCACTTCGAGCTCGACCTCTACTGGACCTGGCGGGGCGCCCACGACCCGGTCGACGTGATCCGGGCCAACCGCGGTCGGATCCGCCAGGTGCACGTCAAGGACCTCGACGTCGAGGGTGGGTTCGCCGACCTCGGCGACGGTGTCATCGACTTCGGCCGCATCTTCGCCCACGAGCGGGAGGCCGGCATCGAGGAGTACATCGTGGAGCGTGACGACGCGGGCACTGCGCCGCGCTCCCCCGCCGACGCCCTGGACACCGCTCGCGTCGGCTTCGACTATCTCGCTTCACTTCGGTACTGAAACCACCCCGGGGGACTCACCTGATGAACAGGACCGCATTCGCGTCCGCCCTGCTGCTGGTGACGGCCGGTCTGGCCGTACCACCGTCGGCAGCGTCCGCAGCGCCGGCCGCGCCGCCGGACAGCAGCTTCCAGAAAGTGACACTAAACGACTTCCCGGGCGAGCCGATGAGCCTCGCCGTTCTGCCCGACCTGCGGGTGCTGCACACCTCCCGCACCGGTGAGGTCCGCATCCACGACCCGCGCACCGGGCTGAACACCCTCGCCGCCGACATTCCGGTGTACGAGCACGACGAGGAGGGGTTGCAGGGCGTCGCCATCGACCCGAACTTCGCCCAGAACAAGTGGGTGTACCTCTACTACTCGCCGCCGATGGACACTCCGGTGGACGACCCGGCGACCCCCGGCGTCAACGAGGGGGACGCGCCCGAGACCGGCACCGAGGCGGACTGGCAGCGGTTCAAGGGCGCGCTGCGGCTGTCCCGGTTCAAGCTGGACGGGATGAAGCTCAACCTCGCCAGCGAGCAGCAGATCATCGACGTGCCCACCGACCGGGGCATCTGCTGCCACGTCGGCGGCCAGATCGACTTCGACAGCAAGGGCAACCTGTACCTGTCGACCGGTGACGACACCAACCCGTTCGCCTCCGACGGCTACATCCCGATCGACGAGCGGGCCGACCGCCACCCGGCGTACGACGCCCAGCGCACCTCGGCCAACACCAACGACCTGCGCGGCAAGCTGCTGCGTATCAAGGTGAAGGCCGGTGGTGGTTACACGGTGCCGGCCGGCAACCTGTTCAAGGCCGGCACGGCGCAGACCCGCCCGGAGATCTACGCGATGGGGCTGCGCAACGCGTTCCGGTTCGCCGTCGACAGGCGCACCGACAACGTGTACGTGGGCGACTACTCCCCGGACGCCTCCAGCCCGAACCCGGAGCGCGGGCCGGCCGGGCACGGCCGGTGGATGCTCGTCGACAAGCCGGCGAACTACGGCTGGCCGTACTGCGTGACGCCGACGATCGCCTACCGCGACTACGACTTCGCCACCGGCGAGTCCGGCGCCAAGTTCAACTGCAAGCGCCCGGTCAACGACTCACCGCGCAACACCGGCAAGCGCGTGCTGCCGCCGGTCGAGCAGCCGGAGGTCTGGTACGCGGCCGCCCCCTCGGCCGAGTTCCCGCAGCTGGGCACCGGCGGCATCTCTCCGATGGGTGGCCCGGCGTACGACTACGACGGAACCAGCACGTCGCGCACTCGCTGGCCGGCCTACTACGACGGGGTCCCGCTGTTCTACGAGTGGTCCCGCGACTACATCAAGGAGTTCCGCCTCGACGAGGACGGCGACGTGACGGACATCCGTCCGGTGGCGCCGTCGCTGGTGGTGGACAACCCGATGGACATGGAGTTCGGCCCGGACGGCGCGCTCTACGTGCTGGAGTACGGCGACGGCTACTTCGCCGAGAACCCGGACGCGCAGCTGTCCCGGATCGACTTCGTCCGGGGCAACCGGACGCCGATCCCGAAGATCAGTGGCACCCCGACCGTTGGGCAGGCCCCGCTGACCGTCGCGTTCTCCAGCGCCGGCACGACCGACCCGGACGGTGACAAGCTCAGCTACGCGTGGGACTTCAACGCGGACGGCTCGGTGGACAGCACCGCTCCGAACGCGAGCTGGACGTTCCCGGAGAACGGCTCGTACATGCCGACGCTGAAGGTCACCGACCGCACCGGACGGTCCGCCTCGGCGTCCCTGCCGCTGGTGGTCGGGCCGACCGCGCCGATCGTCGAGTTCGTCACCCCGGAGGCCGGGCAGCCGTTCCAGTTCGGGCAGACGGTCGCGTACGAGGTGAAGGTCACCGACGACCTGCCGGTGGACTGCTCCCGGGTGAAGGTCACCTACGTGCTCGGGCACGATGAGCACGGGCACCCGCTCTCCACCTCGACGGGTTGCTCCGGGACCATTCCCACCTTCCTCGACGGTGGGCACAGCGGCGCGGACAACCTGACCGCGGTGTTCGTCGCGGAGTACACCGACGCCCCGACCGACCCGGGCGTACCCCCGCAGTCCGCTTCGGCGACGGTGGTGCTGGACCCGACCCCGGTGGCCGGTCTGGCCGGCTGATCAGTTCAACCACGACAGTGGCGGCGGCCGGATCACTCCGGCCGCCGCCGCACGTCGTTCAGCTCCACGTTCTCGCCGGCACCATCGCCGGGACGTCCAGACGGCGGCCGGTCAGCTCCAGTCGCTGTCCACGTGGTTGTCGCGCCACCGTCCGCCCACCGGCGGGGTGTCCAGTCGCATCCCCTCGTCGGCGTTGCCGGCCAGGTCGTTGTCCTCGACCCGGCAGTCAACGCAACTGCCCCGCTCGGTGATCCACAGCCCGTGCGTCTGGGTCGGGTTGTCGTGGTTGTCCCAGACCCGATTTCCCCGGATGGTGGCCGAGTCGAACGGCGCGTCGATGGTGATGCCGGCCCGCAGCTTCGGCGCGGCGGCCAGTTCGTACCCGCATCCCGGCGGTGGCACGTCCCCGCTCCACGCGCTGAACGCGTCCGGGCGGACCGGGGCGAGGGTGAGTTCGTCGCCGGTGTTGGAGGCCACCGTGGCCACGGCCTTTCCGACCCGTAGGACCTTGCCCCGGTGCCCGTCGTGCGGCCAGTTGGCCGACCGGTCCACCAGGCACCGCTCGCTGTAGTGGACGGCGTCGCCGGTACCGCCGGTGCCCTCGCCGTACTGCCGTCCGTTGTTGCGGATCCGGTTGTTCAGCAGCACCGCGTCGGTCATCTGGTGGTCGATGCGGATCGCGTCGAGGCCGTTGCCCCAGAACTCGTTGCTCTCGATCACCACGTCCCGCACCGAGCCCCGGTAGCCGCGCCCGAGGTCGTGGGAGTGGTAGCCGTGCCGGCCGTTGCCGCTGATCCGGTTGCCCCGGACGGTGTACGGGCCGGGGCTGTTGCCGATGCTGACCCCGTCGCGCAGGTTGCCGTCGATGACGCAGTCGGTGAGCAGCCCACCCCGGCCGGCCACGGACGAGGTGCCCTGCGACGACACGTCGAACCCGGCCTCCAGGTTGCCGGTCATCGTGCAGGCCGAGACGATCAGACCGTCGGCGCCCCAGTCGGAGATGCCGAAGCGGTTGCCCTGACTGTGGCAGCCGACGATGCGGTAACCGCGGGGCGGTTCCCAGTAGTCCTTCTGCAGTTCCAGGAAGATCCCGTTGGTGCCGTTGGCCAGGGCGGTGCAGTTGGCGATGGTCAGCCGCTCCACCGCTCCCCAGCCGCCGATGCCGATCCCGATTCCGGCGCCGCCCATCTGCTCGCCGTTGTCCAGTCGGCCACAGCCGACCACCACCACGCCGTCGATCAGGGAGTCCTGGAGGAAGTCGCAGCCCAGCCCGGTGGCCGCGGTGTGGTGGATGTAGAGGTTGCGGAACACGCCCCGCACCACGTACTGGAGGCCGAGGCCCTTGGCCAGGTAGTTGTACTCGGCCATGGCGACGCCGGAGCCGTCGATCTGGAAGTCGGAGAAGGTGCAGTCGGCGATGTGCCGGTCCCGGTCGGCGCCGTGCTGCACTGTGGTCCAGAACGCCAACGGGGTGGGGTCGGCCCGGTTGCCCTCGTTGCTGAGCATGAACCGGGTCGCCGCCGGGCCGGCCCCGATCAGTGACACACCGCTGCGCCACACCGTGCCCGCGTCCCGGATCGAGTAGATGCCCGGCGGGCAGTAGATGACCCGGGCCCGTCCGTCCGAGGCGTAGCCGGCGCCGAGGCGGTCCACGAGGGCGGCCAACGCCGGCTGGTCGTTGGTCGCGCCGTCACCGGTCAGCCCGTACTCCAGCGCGTCGCAGTACAGCGGCGCGCCGGCTGAGGCGGGCCGTCGTACCCGGACCGAGTTCAGTAGCAGCTCGTTCGCCACGGCCACGGGCGGGCTCCCTTCGACGCGTTCGGTGCGCTCCGGCGGGGCCGACTTCCCGGTGACGCCGCCGGGAAACCCTGGCCGGATGACACCGCCGGGGAACCCCGGACGTGCGCCGGCCCCGGCGCCACACGGGCAGCGCCGGGGCCGAGGGGGTACGCGTCAGACGGCGGCGATGAGCAGCGCCGGTCGCTCCACGCAGTCGGCGACGTGCCGCAGGAAGCCGCCGGCCACCCCGCCGTCGCAGACCCGGTGGTCGAAGGTGAGGCTGAGCTGGGTCACCTTGCGGACGGCGAGCTGCCCGTCGACCACCCACGGCTTGTCCACGATCCGCCCCACCCCGAGCAGGGCCGCCTCGGGGTGGTTGATGATCGGCGTGGAGCCGTCGACGCCGAACACCCCGTAGTTGTTCAGCGTGAAGGTGCCACCGGTCAGCCGGGCCGGAGGCAGGCTGCCGGCCCGCGCGGCGGCGGTCGTCGCCGCCAGTTCGGCGGCCAGCTCGGCGGTGGTGAGCCGCTGGGCGTCGCGCAGCACCGGCACCAGGAGCCCCCGGTCGGTCTGCGCGGCGATGCCGAGGTGCACCGCGGCGGACTGGACGATGCGCTGCGCCTCGGTGTCGACCCGGGAGTTGAGCTGCGGGAACCGGCGCAGCCCGCTGAGGCAGATCCGGGCCAGCAGGGCCAGGATGCTCACCGGCGCGTCGGGCGTCGCGGCGTTGATCGCGGCGCGGGTCTCCAGCAGCCCGGTGGCGTCCACGTCGACCCAGATGGTCACCTCCGGGATCTCCCGCCGGCTGCGGGAGAGCTTGTCGGCGATCACCTTGCGGACGCCGGTCAGCGGGACGATCACGTCACCGTCCCCGACCGGGGCCGACCCGACCTGCGGGTCCGGCACGGCGGCGAGCCGGGCGGCGGGCGCGGTCAGCGCGGCCTCCACGTCGGCGCGGCGGATCACGCCCCCGGGTCCGGTGCCTCGCACCGTGTCGAGGTCGACGCCGTGCTCGCGGGCCAGCCGCCGCACGATCGGCGAGATGACCAGGGCGGCGGTAGGCGGCGCCGGGTCGCCGGAAGCGGCACCGGCAGCCACCCCGATCGGGCCGACGTCGGCCGGTTCGGGGGCCACCGCCAGGCGGGGCCGGCGCCGACGGCGGGTGGCGGTGCCGTGGCCGGTGCCGTACCCGATCAGCACGTTGCCCGAGCCGGCGCGCTCCTCCTCGCGGTAGGTGGCGTGCCCGGCGGGCTCGTCCCCCCCGTCCAGCGGCGCGATGGTGATCAACGGCTGGCCGACCGGGCGTACCTCGCCGGCCGCGCCGTGCAGGGTGACCACCCGCCCGGCGTACGGGCAGGGCACGTCGACGACGGCCTTGGCGGTCTCCACCTCGACCACGCTCTGGTCGACGGTGACCACGTCACCCACGGCGACCCGCCACTCGACGATCTCGGCCTCGCTCAGCCCCTCGCCCAGGTCGGGCAGGAGGAAGACCTGCGTCCGTTCGACGGTGGTCATGCCGCCGCCCAACGCGCGTCCGGCTGGTCGTCCCACTGGAGGCGGGCCACCGCGTCGAGCACCCGGTCCACGCCGGGCAGGTGGGTGTGCTCCAGCATCGGCGCCGGGTACGGGATGTCCAGTCCGGCGACCCGCAGCACCGGGGCGTGCAGCGCGTGGAAGCAGCGCTCCTGCACCCGGGCGGCGATCTCCGCGCCGACGCCCGCGAAGCCGGGCGCCTCCTGGATCACCACGCACCGGCCGGTACGCCGGACCGAGGCGGTGATGGTCTCGTCGTCGAACGGCACGATGGTCCGCACGTCGACGACCTCAAGGTCCCACCCCTCCTCCCGGGCTGCCTCGGCGGCCTCCAACGCGACCGGCACCGCCGGCCCGTACGCCACCAGGGTGGCGTCGCGTCCGGGCCGGCGCACGACGGCCCGGCCGAACGGCTCGTTGCGGGTCGGCAGAGACGCCTCGGCGCTGGCGAAGTAGAGCTTCTTGGGCTCCATGAAGACCACCGGGTCGGGGTCCTCGATCGCCTCGCGCAGCAGCGAGTACGCGTCGTCGACGGTCGCCGGGGTGACCACCTTCAGCCCGGGGGTGTGCGCGTAGTACGCCTCGGACGAGTCGCAGTGGTGCTCGACCCCGCCGATCCCGCCCGCGTACGGCACGCGGATGACGATCGGCACGCTCAGCGCGCCCCGGGTGCGGTTGCGCAGCTTCGCCACGTGCGAGGCGATCTGCTCGAAGGCCGGGTACGCGAACGCGTCGAACTGCATCTCGACCACCGGGCGCAGGCCGGACATGGCCATACCGACGGCGAAGCCGACGATGCCGGCCTCGGCGAGGGGGGTGTCGAAGCAGCGGTTCTCGCCGAAGCGGGCCTGGAGGCCGTCGGTGATCCGGAAGACGCCGCCGAGCGCGCCGACGTCCTCACCGAAGACGACGACCCGGTCGTCGGCGGCGAGCGCGTCGGCGAGCGCGGTGTTGAGCGCCTTCGCCATGGTGGTGGCCATCAGGCGTCACCCTCCTCGGCGTGGGCGGCGGCCAGCTCGGCGCGGACCTGCTCACGCTGTTCGATCAGTTGCGGGGTGGGCTCGGCGTAGACGTGGTCGAAGAGGCTCAGCGGGTCGACAGTGGGCTGCTCGTTCATCCGGGTCCGCAGCTCCGCCGCGTACGCCTCGGCCTGCTCGGCGATCTCCGCGACCGCCGCGTCGTCGAGCACGCCGCGGGCGCGCAGGTAGGTCTCCAGCCGGGCGACCGGGTCCCGGTCGCGCCAGGCGTCGACCTCGGCGCCGTCGCGGTAGCGAGTGGCGTCGTCGGCGTTGGTGTGCGGCTCCATCCGGTAGGTGTGCGCCTCGACCAGGAACGGTCCCTTGCCGGCCCGGGCGTGGGCGACCGCGCGGGTGAGCACGGCGAGCACCGCGACCGGGTCGTTGCCGTCGACCTGCTCGCTGGGTACGCCGTAGCCGACGCCCTTGTAGGCCAGCGACGGCGCGGCGGTCTGCCGCGACAGCGGGACGCTGATGGCGTACTTGTTGTTCTGCACGAAGAAGACCACCGGCGCCTTGAACACGGCGGCGAAGTTGATCCCCTCGTGGAAGTCACCCTCGCTGGTGGCGCCGTCGCCGATGAAGGCCAGCGCCACGGTGTCGCGACCCTGGTACGCCTCGCCGTGCGCCAGCCCGGCGGCGTGCACGCACTGGGTGGCGAGGGGCGTGCACTGCGGTGCGGTGTGTACCTCGGTCGGGTCGTAGCCGCAGTGCCAGTCGCCGCGCAGCAGGGTGAGCACCTCGACCGGGTCGATGCCTCGGGCAACCAGCGCCATCGACTCGCGGTACGTGGGGAAGACCCAGTCGGTGTCGCGGACCGCGAGGACCGCGCCGACCTGGCACGCCTCCTGGCCCCGAGAGGACGGGTAGACGGCGAGCCGGCCCTGCTTGGTCAGGGCGGTCGCCTGGGTGTCGAAGCGGCGGCCGAGCACCATCCGGCGGTACAGCTCGCGCAGCACCTCGGCGGGTGGTTCGGGGTAGTCGGCGCGGGCGGGCAGCGGCGTGCCGTTCTCGGCGAGCAGGCGGACCGGCTCGGCGTCTGGCAGCAACGAGCGCGCCGGGTCGGGCGGGGTGACCGTTCGACGGGTGCGCGGGGATGCCCTGCGGACCGCCTGGGGAGTGGTCGTCACGGCGGAACCTCCTGGGACGTGTGGTGAGCCTATGCTTCCGCTTGTGGATGATTGACTCAAGATCGACACAGAAGGCGGGACGGTTGGCATGCGGAGGACCCATCAGTGAGCCAGGAGACCGCCGACGAAGCGAGCCGGGGCGCGGGAACGGGACGATCGGCCCGAGCCCTGGACGAGGTCGACCGGCGGATCCTCGACGAGCTGGTCCGCGACGGTCGGACGTCGGTGCGCACCCTCGCCGAACGGATCCACATCTCCCGCACCAACGCGTACGCGCGGGTGGAGCGGTTGCTGCGCGACGGGGTGATCACCGGGTTCCGGGCCCAGGTGGCGCCCGAGGCGGCCGGACTGGGCACCTCGGCGTACATCGCCCTGACCATCGAGCAGAACACCTGGCGGGAGGTGTCGGCCGAGCTGGCCCGGGTGCGCTACATCGAGCATGCCGCGCTGCTCGGCGGTGACCACGACGTGCTCGCGTTGGTGCGCGCCCCGGACAACGCCGCGCTGCGCGACGTGGTGCTGGGCCGGGTGCAGAGCATTCCCGGGGTGCTGTCCACCCGCACCTGGCTGGTCTTCGAGGAGTTCGACGGGCTCGGCAGCCCCTGGGCGTGACCGCCGGGCTCAGCGCTCCGGCGGGGCCTCCAGCCCGTCGCGGTCGGCCAGCTCCAGCAGTGGTTCCAGCGAGTGCCGGTCACCGTCCAGGCCGGCGTGCGGGTCGCCGCGCTCGGCGAACCGGGCCGGCATGCTGAGCACGTCGAAGTCCTCCGGTCGGACCTGGTCCAGCTCCGACCAGTCCAGCGGCGCGGAGACCAGCGCGGCCGGCGTCGGCCGGATCGAGTACGCCGAGGTCACCGTGTGGTCGCGGGCCATCTGGTTGTAGTCGACGAAGACCGGCCGGTCCCGTTGCTCGCGCCACCAGGTGGTGGTGACCAGGTCCGGCAGCCGGCGCTGCATCTCCCGGCCCAGCGCGAGCACCGCCCGACGGCAGTCACCGAAGCTCCACCGCGGCTCGATCGACAGGTAGACGTGCAGCCCTCGACCGCCGGTGGTCTTCGGGTAGCCGGTCATGCCCAGCTCGGCCAGGAACGCCCGCACCTCGTGCGCCACCGGCACTACCTGCTCGAAGCCGACGCCGGGCATCGGGTCCAGGTCGATGCGCAGCTGGTCGGGGCGTTCCACGTCGGCGGCCGTGACCGGCCACGGGTGGAACCGCAGGGTGCCCAGGTTGGCCGCCCAGATGACCACTGCCAACTCGCTCGGCGCGACCTCGTCTGCCGTACGGCCACTGGGGAAGGTGATGTGCGCGGTCCGCACCCACTCGGGCGCGCCGGCCGGCAGCCGCTTCTGGTAGAACGCGTCGCCCCGGTTGGTCTGCCGGGTGGCGATCGTCGCGCCCTCGAACACACCGCGCGGCCAGCGTTCCAGCATGGTCGGCCGATCCCGCAGCGCGCGCAGGATGCCGTCACCCACCGCCAGGAAGTAGCGGACCACGTCCAGCTTGGTCAGCCCACGCTCGGGAAAGTACGGCTTGTCGGGGCTCGAGACGCGGACCAGCCGCTCCCCCACCTGGATCTCCTCCGCCGCCGTGGCCACGCCACCGAGGGTACGACGCGCAGGCGCGCTCCACGGTCACCGAGCGGACACTGGTGCGGCGCGGCGCCGGTGGAGCTGCCCGTCGACGGTGAGGTCGCCGCGCTCGATCAGTCGATCAGCAGCACGCCGACCACGATCAGTGGCAGCCCGACGAAGAGGAAGATGCCGACCCCGGTGAGCACCCGCCCGCCGCCGGCAGTCTCGCGCTCCCCTGCGGCGCCGAAGATGGCGCGCGGGCCGAGCATGCCGATCCGACTCATCGTCAGGTCACCCGTCACACCGAGGAGCCCGCCTACCACTATCAACGCGATGCCCAGCCGGGTGGTGTACTCGCCGCCGGCGACCGCCACCCAGATCCCTGCCGCGACCGCGACCAGCACCCCGGCGATCACGAACAACAGAAGGGCTTCCCGCAGACCTCGCACGATAGTCATCGTCGACACATCCCCACCAGTCGCCCTGCCCACATTGTTCCGCATCGAACCGTCGTGGCGCTGCCCCGAAGCCGACAACTGTGGCTGGCGATTTAGTTATGTCAATCCCTTCTACGGTGGGGGTGGCGCGACGCCGACCGGACACGGTTACCGTCGGCGGTGCCCGGGTAGGGGGGCCGCATGGCGGAACTGGCAACCCTCTGGATCGTCCGACACGGCGAGAGCACCGCGAACGTCGCGGCGACGCACGCCGAGGCGTCGGGCGCGGAGCTGATCGACCTCACCCACCGCGACGCCGACGTGCCACTCTCCGCGACCGGAGAGGAGCAGGCTCGGGCGACCGGCCGTTGGCTGGCCGAGCTGCCGGACGCGAGGCGCCCCGACGTGGCGGTGGTCTCGCCGTACCTGCGCGCGGTGCAGACCTCGCGGCTGGCGCTGGCCGGCACCGACATCCCCGTCCACCGCGACGAGCGGCTGCGCGACCGGGAGCTGGGCATCCTCGACGGGCTGACCGGGCACGGGGTGCGCCAGCGCTACCCGGACGAGGCCGACCGCCGGGAGCGGTTGGGCAAGTTCTACTACCGGCCGCCGGGTGGGGAGTCCTGGACGGACGTGGCGTTGCGGCTGCGGACGCTGCTGGGCGACCTGCGCCGCGACCACGAGGGTTGCCGGGTGCTGCTCTTCGGCCACGACGCGCTGGTCTTCCTGCTTCGCTATCTGGTGGAGGGATTGACCGAGGACGAGCTGATGGCGCTCACCCGGCAGGACGTCATCGCCAACTGTTCGATCACCGAGTGGTCGGCGGACGGCGACGACCGCCTGGCCCTCACCGCCTTCAACGACGTCGCGCACCTGCGTCAGCAGGGCGCCCAGCCGACCAGGGAGGACGAGATCCATGCCGAGCCGGTCTGAGGTGAAGGTGATCACCCCGGCGTTGCTGCGGGACTGGGCGCTGCCGGTGCCGGTCGGTGGAAAGGAGAGCCGGGGAACGGTGCTGGTGGTCGGCGGTTCCCGCTTCACGCCGGGCGCGGTGCTGCTCGCCGGGGTGGCCGCGTTGCGCGCCGGTGCCGGGGTGCTCCAGCTCGCCGCCGCCGAGTCCACCGCCGCCGCGCTGAGCATCCAGGTGCCCGAGGCGCTGGTGATCGGTCTGCCGGAGACCACCGACGGCGCGGTGGCCGCCGACCGGGACGGCCAGCTCGGCGACCTGGTCGCGCAGGCCGACGTGGTGGCGGTCGGCCCCGGTCTGAAGGCGATCGACGAGACCAACCGCCTGCTGAGCCTGGTTCTGGAGGCGGCCCGTCCGGACACGTCGCTGGTGCTCGACGCGTACGCCCTCGGTGCGCTCAGCCACGCACCGGACCTGCTGGTCGGCTCGGGTCGGCCCGTGGTGCTCACCCCCAACGTCACCGAGGCCGGGCACCTGCTCGGACGGGAGCCGGGTGACGACCTGGACGCTGAGGCGGCCGAGTTGGCCGCGCGGTACGAGGCGGTCGTGTCGCTGTACGGGCACGTGGCCGCCCCGGACGGTCGGGGCTGGCGGGAGGAGAGCGGCGACGCCGGGTTGGGCACCTCCGGCAGCGGGGACGTGCTCGCCGGGTTGCTGGCGGGCCTGCTGTCGCGGGGTGCCGACCCCGCGCAGGCGGCCTGCTGGGGCTCGTTCGCGCACTCGGTGAGCGGGCAGCGGCTGATCCCCCGCTACGGCCGGATCGGCTTTCTGGCTCGGGAGTTGCTCGACGAGATCCCCCGCACCCTGGCGATGGTCTGAGGCGGTTTCACCTGTTTCCGCATTTCGGCGTCGGGGTACCGGAACCCCACCAGCCGAGACTTTTCAGGGAGGTCATACCGGTGTCGACCGATGCCATCGTCCTGCTCAAAGAGGACCACAAGGAAATGCGTCGCCTGTTCAAGGCCTTCCAGGACGCCGAGGAGGGGCCGGCGAGCCAACGGCAGAAGTTGGTGGACCAGATCCTGGAGGCACTGACCGTGCACACCTACCTGGAGAACGAGGTGATGTATCCGGAGGTCCGCCGGCTGCTGCCCGACCTGGAGGACGACATCCTCGAGTCGTACGAGGAACACCACGTCGCCGATGTGCTCTGCGCCGAGCTGGCCAGCATGAACGCCGACGACGAGCGGTTCAACGCCAAGACGACGGTGCTGATCGAGAACGTCACCCACCACGTCGAGGAGGAAGAGCAGGAGTGGTTCCCCAAGGTCCGCGACGCGCTGGGCCGCAAGCAGCTCCAGGAGATCGGCGAGAAGATGATCGCGCTGCGCGCGGACGCGCCGCGTACCCCCACCGCGCCGAAGGCGATCAAGAAGGCGCTCGATGCGGTGACGGCCTGAGGCACCCGCTCACACCGAAGGGCCCGGCACCATGCCGGGCCCTTCGTCGTGCACCACGGGTCAGCTGCCCGATCCCGGCTCGGCCATCCGGCGGTGCTGCTCGGACTTGAGCTTGTCCGGAATGATCTTGCCGGCGGCGGTCTGCACCTTGTTCATCAGCGAGCCGGCGGTGATCGTCTGATCACCCCTCATCATCGCCTCGAAGCCCTGCTCGGCGACCTTCGCCGGGTCGTCCTTCCTGCCCGAGCCCACCCGGGTGTCCTCCATGTCGGCCCGGTCGAAGAACTCCGTGTCGGTCGGCCCGGGCATCAGCGAGGTCACCGTGACGCCGGTGTCCTTCAGCTCGTTGCGCAGCGCCTCGGCGAAGGACTGCACGAACGACTTCGACGCGTTGTAGACCGCCTGGAACGGCCCCGGCATGGTGGAGGCGATCGACGAGGTGAAGAGGACCCGGCCCGTGCCCCGCTCGACCATCCCGGGCAGCAGCCGCTTCGCCAGGTGCACCGTCGAGCGCACGTTGAGGTCGACGATCTCCAACTCGTCGGCGAGGTCGGTGCCGCCGACGAAGGCGCCACCGGCGCCCCGACCGGCGTTGAGCGCCAGCGCGTCCAGCGGTCGTCCGGTCGCGGTGACGGCGGCCACCAGTTCCGTCACGCCCTGCTCGCGGGCCAGGTCGACGCGGACCGACCAGATCTGCGGGCCGCCGTCGCGGCGCAGCTTCTGCGCGGCCGTCTCGATGCCGTCGTCCTCGGCCGCGATGACCAGGTCGAAGCCGTGCTCGACGAACTGCGCCGCCAGCTCGTACCCGATCCCGCTGGAGGCCCCGGTCACCAGGGCGAGCGGCCGGTCGGAGGTGGGTGTGGTCATGTTCTCGACTCCTTCTGTGCGAACCCTGGCCGCACCCGTGACGGTGCGGTGGTCACCTACCGTGTGCCCCGCGACGCATCGCCCAATCACGTCGGCGGGGTCGCCTCCCGGAGGGCGGCCCGAACGGCCGGTTCCGGCCCGGTAGGATCCTCCCGGGCCGTTACTGGCGCGTGGGGATGGAGAACCATCGGGGAGCGGCCTCGTCACGTGGACGTTTGCCGAGCGCCTGGGCCTTCCCGCACGTCTGTTGGAGGTCGCATGTCCCGCAACGCCGAATCCACCGCATTCCGGAGTGCCCTTGAGGTGATCCGGGCTGTCGAGCCGCGGGTCGCCGACGCCATCGGCGCCGAGCTGACCGACCAGCGGGAGTCGCTCAAGCTGATCGCCAGCGAGAACTACGCCTCCCCGGCGACCCTGCTGGCCATGGGCAACTGGTTCAGCGACAAGTACGCCGAGGGCACCGTCGGCCGCCGCTTCTACGCCGGCTGCCAGAACGTCGACACCGTCGAGGCGCTCGCCGCCGAGCACGCCCGGGAGCTGTTCGGCGCCGCCCACGCGTACGTGCAGCCGCACTCGGGCATCGACGCCAACCTGGTCGCCTTCTGGGCCGTGCTGGCCGACCGGGTGGAGTCCCCCGCCCTGAAGAAGGCCCAGGTCCGCCAGGTCAACGACCTCACCGAGGCCGACTGGTTCGCGCTGCGCCGCGAGCTGGGCAACCAGCGGATGCTCGGCATGTCGCTGGACGCCGGCGGTCACCTCACCCACGGTTTCCGGCCGAACATCTCCGGCAAGATGTTCGACCAGCGCAGCTACGGCACCGACCCGACGACCGGCCTGATCGACTACGACCGGGTGGCCGAGGCCGCCCGCGAGTTCAAGCCGCTGATCCTGGTGGGCGGCTACTCGGCGTACCCCCGGAAGGTGAACTTCCGGATCCTGCGCGAGATCGCCGACTCGGTCGGCGCCACCTTCATGGTCGACATGGCGCACTTCGCGGGCCTGGTGGCCGGCAAGGTGTTCACCGGCGACTTCGACCCGGTGCCGCACGCGCACATCGTCACGACCACCACGCACAAGTCGTTGCGCGGCCCGCGCGGCGGCATGGTGCTCTGCCAGCCGGAGCTGGCCGACCAGGTGGACCGGGGCTGCCCGATGGTGCTCGGCGGTCCGCTGCCGCACGTGATGGCCGCCAAGGCGGTCGCACTCGCCGAGGCCCGCCGGCCCGACTTCGCCGACTACGCCCAGCGGATCGTCGACAACGCGCAGGCGCTCGCCGAGGGGCTGCTGAGCCGGGGCGCGACGCTGGTCACCGGCGGCACCGACAACCACCTGGTGCTGATCGACGTGTCCGGCTACGGCCTCACCGGCCGGCAGGCCGAGCAGGCCCTCCTCGACTCGGGCATCGTCACCAACCGCAACTCGGTCCCGCAGGACCCGAACGGCGCCTGGTACACGTCCGGCATCCGGGTCGGCACCCCGGCGCTGACCACCCGGGGCCTGGGCACCGCCGAGATGGACCAGACCGCCGAGCTGATCCACACCGTGCTGACCCAGACCACCGCCGGTGCCAACGCCGACGGCACCCCGTCGAAGGCCAAGTACACGCTGGACGCCGGCCTGGCCGACAAGATCGCCCGCCAGGCCACCGACCTGCTGGCCACGTACCCCCTCTACCCCGGCATCGACCTGAGCTGAACGGCGACGCCACTGACGGCAACGTCGCTCGTGGCACTTGCTCCAACCAGCGATATACCTCTGAGTCATAGTTATGACCCAGAGGTATATCGCTCACTGAGGTGAGTGCCGCGGCGGCGGGGCCGTCGCAGCGGGCAACCCTCAGGCCATCGGGCGCTTCAGGTGGTAGCGGTGGACCTCGGTGCTGCCCTGGACGTTGTTGACGTCCTCGGCGGCGGAGACCAGCTCCCACCCCTCCCGGCCGGCGCGGTTGAGGTGCGCGATGGCGGTGTCGCCGTAGGCGGTGATGTCCTTGCGTGACCCGTCCGGGGCGTACCAGACGAACGAGACGTGAAAATTGCGGCCCTGTCCCTGATAGCGGCGGACGAGCAGGGCGTACTCCCAGGCAACCATGCGGCTTATTATGACCGTCCAACCAGGACGGCGGCACGCGGGTCGTCGCGCATTGCCATCCGATGAACGCGGTGTGTCAACCCGCCCGGCGAGTCACCTCGTCGGTGATCAGCGCCGCGAGGCGATCCAGCCCGACGTCGATCTGCTCCGGTGTGACCGCGCTGACCGACAACCGCAACGCGTGGACCGGCGCTGTGTCGTCGTAGAAGTGCGCCATCGGCGTCCACAGCACCCCGTAGTCGCGCCCCGAGCGGTCCAGCAGCGCGTCGTCGACCGGGAACGGCACGGTCACCACCACGAAGAACCCGCCGGCCGGCACCGTCCACCGCACCGCGGGCCGGTCCGGCAGATCGGGCTGGTCGGGCAGAGCCGGAAAGCGCCGGGCGAGGCCGGCCACCAGGTGGCGCAGATTCCGGGTGTACGCGGACCGCTCCCGGGTGTTCGCGGCCACCAGGCTGCATCCGTGCTCCAGCAGCCGCCCCCCGATCACCGCCTGCGCAATGGGCGACGTGTTCACAGTGACCATGCTCTTGATCATGGCGAGTTGGTCGGCGAGCGGACCGACCCGGCCGCCCGGGCCGGCCACCCGCTGATCCGCGACGACGTACCCGACCCGCGCGCCGGGGAGCACGGTCTTGGCGAACGAGCCGAGGTAGACGACGCGCCGGCCGGTGTCCAACGCCTTCAGGGTGGGCGGGCGCGGCCCGTCGTCGCTGTGGAACAGACCGTACGGGTTGTCCTCCAGCAGCAGCAGATCCTCCTGCGTCGCCAGGTCCAGCAACCGTTGCCGGTGGGCGCTGTCGATGCTGACCCCGGAGGGGTTGGCGAAGTCCGGCATCAGGTAGCAGGCGCGCGGCCGCAGCCCCGCCGCCCGCGCCCGGTGCACCTGGGCGGCCAGGTCCGCCAGATCGACCCCGGCCGACCCGCCGGCGACCGGCCACACCGGCAGGTCCACCAGCCGGGCCGCCCCGGTCAGGCCGACGTAGGTCGGGGCGACCGCGAGCAGCACATCCGCCGGCCCGGCCCGCAACGCCCGCAGCACCAGGAACATGGCCTCCTGGCAGCCGACGGTCACCACCACGTCCTCCGGGTCGACGGTGATCCCCTCGTCGACCGCGAGGTTGCGGGCGATCAGGTGGTGCACGATGCCCTTGGTCCGGCCGTACTGGAGCAGCAGCCGCCGGGCCTGCTCGGGTCGGTGCCCCAGGTCGTCGACGAGGTGCCGGTGGAAGGTGTCCAGGTGCCGGTGCACCGCCGCGAGGTCGAAGAACTCCTCGTACGGCCGGCCGGCCGCGAGGGACACCGCCGCCGGGTAACGCTCGGACACCTCGTTGAGGAAGTTCATCGATGTCAGCGCCGGATCGCCCAGCGCGGGGTGCAGGTCGGCGACGGTCAGGTCGGCCGGTTCGGCGACGCTCATCCCTCAGCCCATCCCGAGGGTGCGCAGCTCGCCGGCCGACGGCACATCGGCGCAACCGGCCAGGGTGAGCGCGTCGGTCAGCTCGGCGACGAGCAGCCCCAACGCGTCCCGGGCGGCCGGTTCGCCACCGGCGGCGAGGGCCCAGAGCAGCGGCCGGCCGACCAGCACCCCGGCCGCACCCAACGCCAGCGCCCGCAGCACGTCGGTGCCGCACCGGATGCCGCTGTCCAGCAGCACCTGGCAGTCGCCCCCGACCGCGTCGACGACCTCCGGCAGCATGGTGACGCTCGCCGGTGAGCCGTCCAGTTGCCGCCCGCCGTGGTTGGAGACGACCACCGCGTCCGCGCCGGCTCGTACCGCCTCGGTCGCGTCGCGCGGGTCCAGCAGCCCCTTGACCACCAGCGGCAGGTCGACCTGCTCGCGCAGCCACGCCAGGTCCGCCCAGCGCAGCGCCGGCGCGAACGACGCGGCGGTGTGCGCGGCGATGGCGGACACCCCGGGGGCACCGGAGTGCGCCAGCGCGTCGCGACCGTCGGGGAGGTTCGCGGCGACCACCTCGGCCGGCAGCCGGAACGCGTTGCGCAGGTCCCGGGGACGGCGGCCGAGCACCGGGACGTCCACGGTGACCACCAGCGCCCGGCAGCCGGCCGTGACGACCCGGTCCAGCAGGTCGCGGACGAGCGCCCGGTCGCGCAGCCAGTAGAGCTGGAACCAGACGTCCGCGCCCGCCCCGGTGACCTGTTCGATGGGGGTGCTGGCCAGCGTGCTGGCCAGGTACGGGATCCCGGCCGCGCCGGCCGCCGCCGCCAGACCCAGCTCCCCGTCCGGGTGCACCAGCCGCTGGTACGCCATCGGCGCCACCCCGACCGGCATGGCGTACCGGCGGCCGAGCAGGTGGGTGCCGAGGTCGGCGGTGTCCACCCCGCGCAGCACGCGGGGCAGCACCGCGACCCGGTCCAGCGCGCGACGGTTCGCGGCGAGGGTCACCTCCGCCGCGCTGCCGCCGGCCAGGTAGTCCCACACGTCCGGCGGCAGCACGGCCCGGGCCCGTTCGGCGTAGTCGGCGAGCGACACGGCCGGCACGTCGGCCGACACCCGCTCACCCATCGCCCGACCCCGGGCCTGTCGCGGCATCCGGCTCGGCCGGCTCATCCACCCTGCCCGGCCCGGCCGGCAGCCCGAAACGCTCACGGAGGAAGGCCGCAGCGCTCTCCTGCGCGCGCCGACCGTCGGTGAAGGTGCCCGGCATGGCGAAGAACCCGTGGATCATGCCCGGGTGGTGCTCCAACCGGGTGGACACACCAGCGTCGCGCAGCCGCTCGGCGTACCGCTGCCCCTCGGCGCACAGGGGATCCAGTTCGGCGGTGATCACCAGTGCCGGCGGCAACCCGGACAGGTCGTCGGCGAGCAGCGGCGAGGCCAGCGGATCCTTGGCGTGCGCCGGGTCGGCCAGGTAGTGCGTCCGGTACCAGGCGACCGAATGGCGGTTGAACAGCGCCGGGTCGTCGTCCCCGGCCGGTTCGCCGCTCTGGTCGGTGTTCGGGTAGACCAGCAGCTGCGCGGCGAGCGGCGGCCCGTCCGTACGGCTGAGCAGGGTGACCGCGGCGGCCAGGTTTCCGCCGGCGCTGTCCCCACCCACCGCCAGCCGGGTCGGGTCGACACCCAACTCGTGGGCGTGCCGGGCGATCCACGAGGTGGCGGCGTGGCAGTCGTGCACCGCCGCCGGGAAGGGGTGCTCCGGGGCGAGGCGGTAGCCGACGGTGATCACCTGACAGGGCACGGCGTTGGCCAGGCGCCGGCAGATGCCGTCGGCGGTGTCGATGCTGCCGAGCGTCCAGCCGCCGCCGAAGAAGTACAGCACTGTGGGCAGCGGACCCGACCCGGTCGGCCGGTACACCCGCAGCGGTAGCTCCCCGGCGGGGCCGGGGATCCGCTCGTCGCGTACCTCGGTCACCGGCTCGACCGCGCCGCTGCCGGCACGGATCGCGGCCAGGTCCGCGGCGCGCGCCTCGGACAGGGTCTGTGCGTACAGCGGCGGGGTGCCGGCCGCGGCACGGGCCGCCCGGTAGGCCGCCACCTCCGGGTGCACTGCCATGTCGCTCCTATCCACCGGTGCTGACCAGCAATGTGTCGATCCCGCGCAGGAACAGGCTGCCGCTGTACGTCGGCGTCTCGGTGACCCTCAGCGCGGGGAACCGGGCGAACAGCCGGGGCAGCGCGAGGCGACCCTCCAACCGCGACACCGCCGCGCCGAGGCAGAAGTGCGGGCCCACCCCGAAGGCCAGCGACGGGGGGCCGGAACGGGTCGGGTCGAAGGTGTCCGGGGCCGGGAAGCGGGCCGCGTCCCGGTTGGCCGCCCCGATCATGATCAGCACGTTGTCGTCAGTGGCGACCGGCACGCCGTGCAGCACGGTGTCGGCCGGCGCGGCACGGGCCAGGAAGTGCACGGGGCTCGCCAACCGCAGCACCTCGTCGACGCAGCCCTGCGCCAGCGTGGCGTCGGTGGGCAGCGCCGCGACGGTCTGCGGGTGGGCCAGCAGTAACGGCAGCCCGTTGCTGAACATGTAGACCGTGGTGACGAAGCTGGCGTTGAACAGTACGATCAGGTTGCTGACCAACTCCTCCTCGGTCAGCTCCACCTCCCCGGAGTCGAGCGCCTCGACCAACGCGCTGAGCAGGTCGTCCCCGGGCACCCGGCGACGGTGCCCGAGCAGCTCCCGGTAGAAGGCCCGTAACTCCCGCGCGGCGGTGTTGGCCGCGGCCAGCCGCTGCGGGGTCTTCCCCGCCACGTCCAGGAACTCGTCGATCCACTCCACCCGCTCGCGGTACCACGGCAACTCGGCGGCCGGGATGCCGATGAACTCGGCCATCACCAGGGCCGGGATCGGGTACGCGAAGTCGGCCACGAAGTCGACGACGCCCTTCCCGGCGTCCGCCATCCGGTCCAGCAGTTCGTCGACCACCCGCAGGATCACCGGTTCCAGCGCGCCGAGCCGGCGCGGTGTGAAGGTGCGGGAGAAGACGTGCCGCATCCGGGTGTGATCGGGCGGGTTCACGAACATCATCGAGGTCTGGAAGGTCCGCAGGATCTCCTGCTCCTCCCAGCCCGGCGGCGGCTGTTTCGTCCATTCCGGATCGCGCAGCAGCCCGTCGACCAGGTCGTAGCCGACCGCGACGGCGGCCACCGTCCGGTGCTCGGCGCGCGCCGGCACCGCGCTGATCGGGCCGAGCCGGTGCAGGTCCGCGTACCACGGGTACGGGTCCTGTCTGCCCTCCTCGCTGTACAGGCCGGTGAGTATCTCGTCCACGTCCACGGCCAACTCCTCCCCCGCCGATGTCGGCGGCCGGGGGCAGCGGGGATCACCCGCCGCCCCCGGCCCATGTCACAGGTCGAGCAGCCGCAGCGGCACGGCGTCTGCCAGTGCCTGGTTGCCGGCGTCGTTCGGGTGGATGTGGTCCCCCGAGTCGTACGCGGGCAGCAGCTGGCTGGGACGTGCCGGGTCGCGCAGCACCCGGTCGAAGTCGAGCAGCCCGTCGAACTCCCGACTGCCGCGCAGGTACGTGTTCACCGCCTGGCGGGTGGCCTCCTTCTGCGGCGTCCACACGCCCGGCGCGCCGTGCCCCTCGTACGGCGTCAGCGTGGCCACCAGGCTGGTCAGCCCGCGCTGCTGGAGCTGCTGGTTGATCTGCCGCAGCGTGCCGATGATCGCCTCGGGTGTGTCGTTCGACATCCAGATGTCGTTGATGCCCAGGTGGGTGACGACGGTACGCACCCCGGTCTGGCCGAACACGTCCTCGTTGAGCCGGGCCGCCGCGTTCGGGCCGAGCTGGTAGTAGCCCGGGTAGTTGCCGTCGCCCGGCTCGGTGCCCTCGTGGTTGAGCCGGTTGCCGGCCAGGCTCAGGTTGAGCACGCCCGGGGTGCGCTTGTCCGGTCGATCGGCGAGCAGCCGGTCGGAGAGCAGGTCGGGCCAGCGCCGGTTGGCGTTGACGGTGCTGCCGTTGCCGTCACCGATGGAGTCGCTGAGCACGACCAGCGCGCCGGGGGTGCCCTTGCGCTGCACGTCGACGCCGGAGAGGAAGAACCAGCAGCAGGTCGGACGGGTGGTGAACCCGGTGCCCTCGGCCGCCCCGGTCAGATCCCCGGCGCCGATGAAGTTGGCCTGCTGGGACTGCCCGTGGAACGTGGTCGGGCCGGTCGGCGTCGGGAAGTGCACAGTGACCACCAGGTCGCTGTCGTCCGCGACCGGGAAGGCCAACGGGTCGCTGAGCAGTTCGGCGCCCCGGTTCATGGTCGCCGTGGTGGCACCGGTGAAGGTCAGCGGGCGTACCGACGCGGCGTCGATGTCGGAGAGGTCGTCGGGTGTCGCGGTGTTTGGCCGGGCGACGGTGGCGCGGCCGACACTGACCGCCTGCTCGCCGTAGAGGTTGCTCAGGCGGACCCGCAGCGCCGGGCCACCCACGGAGACGTGCACGATCATCCGGACGCTCTGGTCGTTGAGGCCGGTGTTTGTCAACCCGACCGAGTTGCCCCGGGTGACAGCGGTGGCCCAACTGCCCGCCCACTCGGCGCGGTCGGGTCGGCTGGCGGCGGTGCCGGACGGACCGGCGCTGGCGACGACGGCGGGTGCGCCGGCGACCAACAGCGCGGCCGCAGCGGCGATGACAGGCCATCTCTTCGGGGTTGCCGTTGCCATGGAACCTCCATCGTGTGGCAGCCCAGGGCCGTCCGCTGACGGCGCCCGCCTGGACGATGGTCCAGAAACCTAGCCGCCGCCGCTGACGGGCGTCAATCAACCTGATCGACGCGATCAAATGTCCGGCGGGCCGCTCGGACCGCCCGTCGGCACGGTTCCGACCAGCCGTTTCCCGCCTAGGCTTCCAGGCGGCGGCGGTGCGGTCGCCCAAGCGCGCCACCGTCGCGTCGTCACCGGGAACTGCCCCGGGGACCGCCGCTTTCTCGGATGGGGGCTGCCGGATGACTGACGGACCCGGGCACACCACTACCTACGTGCACAGGGTGTTGGACCTCTTCGCCGAATTCGGCGACCGGGAGGCGTTGGTCGGCGCCGATCGGCGACTCACCTACACCGAGGCAGCCGCGCGGGTCCGGGCGATGGCCGCGACGTTGACCCGGCACGGCGTACGGCCCGGGTCGGCGGTGCTGGTGACCGTCGCGAACGCGGTGGAGGGTCCGCTGCTGCAACTCGCCCTGCATCTGCTCGGCTGCCGGACCATGTGGGTCGCCCCGGTGACCGCGCGCCGGGAGGTCGACGAGTTCATCCGGTTGACCCGCCCGGACGCCCTGGTCTACGACGCCAGGGACCGGGCCAGTCTGGGCCCGGAGCTGGCCGCCGCGCTGCCCGGCACACCGGTCTGCTGTCTGGGGGCGGGCGGTGCCGGCCCCGACCTCACCGCCGACACCGACGTGGCGGAGCTGCCGGCGTCCGTGCCGGCGCCCGAGTCGTTCCTGCAGACCAGCGGCACCACCGGCAGCCCGAAGCTGGTGCACCACCGGGAGAGCTTCTACGCCCAGATCCTCGCCCTGGCCGCCGACTTCCGCGCCGCCGGGTTCCCGTTGCTGCGGCACCTGTCGCACTCTCCGATGTGGCTGGCCAGCGGGCAGATCACCACGCTGTTCAACCTGTTCACCGGCGGGGTGCTGTTCCTGCGCGACGACTGGGACCCGGTGGCCTTCGTGGACACCGTGCAACGGGAGCGGATCAACTCGACCTTCGTCACCCCGCCGATGCTCTACGAGGTGTTGGACCACCCGGCGCTGGTCGGCGCGGACTTCTCCGCCATGTTCATGTTCAACGTGGGCGCCGGGCCCGCCGCGCCCGCCCGGCTGCGCCAGGCCATCGCGCGGTTCGGTCCGGTGCTGCGCATCGTGTACGGCCTCAGCGAGGCCGTCGTGATCACCGCGCTGCCCGGGCTGACCGACGATCCGGAGCACCCGGAGCGGTTGCGCTCCTGCGGGCGGCCCTACGGTGACGTCCGCATCGAGATCCGCGACGACGACGGCGCGGTGCTGCCGACGGGCCGCGACGGCGAGGTGTGGGTGCGGACCCGACTGAGCTTCGCCGGCTACCACGGTCAGCCCGAGCTGACCGCGCAGACGCTCGTCGACGGGTGGGTGCGAACCCGCGACATCGGCCACCTCGACGACGACGGCTACCTCTACCTCGTCGACCGGGCACACGACATGATCGTCACGCATCGCCGGAACTGGGCGATCTTCTGCCGCCCCATTGAGGACGTGCTGGTCGGGCACCCCCAGGTACGGGCCGCCGCCGTGATCGGCGTGCCGGACGAGACGGTCGGCGAGGTGCCGTACGCGTACGTGGTGCTCGGGCCGGGCGCGACGGTCACCGGGGCGGAACTGATCGACCTGGTGACCGCCGAACTCAACGAGATGTGGGCGCCGGCCGCTGTCGAGTTCATCGACCGGCTGCCGATGAACCGGTCGATGAAGGTGGACAAGCGGGCGCTGCGCGCGCGGCACGCGGCCCGTCGGGCGGCGGCGGTCGGGGCGTGACCCCCCGCCGGCAACTGGTCGTCCTGGTCAGCGCGGACCTGATCTCCAACCTGGGCACCCGCATCTCGGTGGTGACCATTCCGTGGCTGGTGCTGGTGACCACCGGCAGCCCCACCAAGATGGGTCTGGTCGCGTTCGCCGAGACCCTGCCGTACCTGCTGTCCAGCGCGTTGGGCGCCCCGTGGGCGGACCGGATCGGCCTGCGCCGTACCTCGATCCTCTGCGACGCGGGCAGCGCGGTGGTGATGGTCGTCGTGGCGCTGACCCCGTGGTTGGGCTTCGTCCCGCTGGTAGCGCTCGTCGCGGTGGCCGGCGCGCTGCGGGGCATCGGGGACCGGGTGAAGCACGTGATGTTCCGACCGGCCGCGGAGGCCGCCGGAGTGCCGCTGATCCGGCTGACCTCCGCGTACGACGGGCTCAGCCGGGTGGTGACATTGTTCGGCGCCGCAGTGGGCGGCCTGCTGATCGCCGTCTTCGGGGTGACCGAGGCGATCCTCATCGACGCGGCCAGCTTCGGGGTCTGCGCGCTGCTCATCGGCGTCCTGGTCCGCCCGCCGGCCGTCCCGACGCAACCCACCCAGCCGGAAAGTTACCTGCGCGCCCTGCGGGGTGGCTTCAGTTACCTGGGCCGGGACCGGCCGCTGCTCGGCATGCTCGCCGTCATCTCGGCGCTGAACATGGTGGCCAACGCCAGCGTGGCCGTCTACATCCCGGTCTGGGTCGCCCGGGAGCTGCCCGGCCCGAGCGGTCTCGGCCTGGTGCTGGCGGCGTTCTCGGCGGGCGCGCTGCTGGGCAACCTGGTGTTCACCGCGCTCGGGCCCCGGCTGCCCCGGCGGCTGACGTTCCTGGTCGGCGCACTGGTCGCCGGCACGCCTCGGCTGGTGGCGCTGGCGATCAGCGACGAACTGCCGGTGGTGCTCGTGGTGACGTTCCTGTCCGGAATCGGCATCGCGGCGGTCAACCCGCTGCTCGGGGTGGCGCTCTACGAGCGGGTGCCGCCGGAGTTGCAGACCCGGGTGATCGGCATCGCCGGGTCGTTGGCGTTCGTCGGGTTGCCGGTCGGCGCGCTACTCGGCGGCTGGTCGGTGGACGCTCTGGGATTCACCCCGGCCCTGCTGACCATGGCGGCGGCGTGCCTGGTGGTCACCGCGTACCCGCTGGTGGCCCGCTCGTCCGAGTCGCAGACACAGTCCACCCCCGCCGTCACGCCCTGACGCGGATCGCCGCCACCCACAGCACCGAACAGGGGCCGACCGAGGGCTAGTCAGCGCCCGGCCGGGGCCGGGCTGGCATGTTCGGTGCGGCAGCGTGGGCACCGCAGTCGCGCCCCCGCGGCCGTTCGGGGCACCCGTAGCCGCTGACCGCAGCCGCAGGTCACCACCGGGGCCGACGCCCGTAGGTATTCGTCCCGCTCCCGGCGTGGCCACCGGCCGTGGCAGCGGGCGCACCACTTCGGCGGGTAGCTGTGGTAGTGCGCCAGGCCGAACGCGCCCGCGACCATCAGCGCGGCGGGAACCAACAGGCCGAGTGGCGCGAGCAGCGCGGTCGGCACTCCGCCGACGCCGTCGGAGACCAGCACGGCGACCACCGTGAGCACGACCACCGGCACACCGAGCAGTGTGAACCCGAAACCCCAGGCGAAGGCCAGCAGGGACGGCAGGAACATCCACATACCGCCCGGGGCCCAGCGGCGGACCCCGTACCCGCCGCAGCGCGGGCAGTTCGGCGAGGCGCGGTGCGGCACCGACCGCAGCGCCTTCGGCGCCAGCCACTGAACCAGAAGCTTGAGGATCTCCTCGACCAGTTTCGTCGCGAGGGCCTGCAGGAACGAACCGAGCATCGTCACTCCCCTCGCCGATGGGTTCTGCCGTCGGCCCACCACCCATCGTGGGCGCTGGGTGCCAACAGCCCACCCCAGCTCGCCGACGCCGCGTCGTCCACGACGCCAATCCGACAGTGCCCGCGCGTTGTTCGTCCGACGTTCGGTTGCTGGTCGCCCGGGCGTCGGCGGGGGCTGGCTAGCGTCGACCGTCGTCATCACACCTGGAGGCCACCGCGTATGACGTCGTCACCCACCCGCCGCCGCACGGCCGAGGTCACCGCCGTACGCCGGATCGGCGACAGCGCGCCGCACAGCGCGTTCACCGACCTCGTCCGGTATGCAGGGAGCTGGTTCTGCGCCTTCCGGGAGGCCCGCACCCACCTCAGCGACGACGGCGTGCTCCGGGTGCTGACCTCGACCGACGGTCGGTCCTGGACCTCCGCGGCCGTCATCGCGCAGGCCGGCACCGACCTGCGCGACCCGCGTTTCGTGGCGCGCCCCGACGGGCGGCTGCAACTGCTGGCGGCGGCCGCCACCGGCGCGGCCACCAGGACGTTCCAGACGGTGACCTGGCTCTCCACCGACGGGCACGCCTGGGGCGGTCCGACCCCGGTGGGCGAGCCGGGCGTCTGGGTGTGGCGGGCCGCCTGGCACGACGACGCGATGTACGGCGTCGGCTACGCCACCCGGGAGCCGAGGTTCGCCCGGCTCTACCGCAGCACTGACGGGGTGGACCTGCGGCAGTGGGTGCCGACGCTCTTCGAGGACGGGTACCCCAACGAGTCCGGTCTGGTCTTCGCCCCGGACGGCACCGCCCTCTGCCTGCTGCGGCGGGACGCGGGCACCGCGAGCGCGCAGCTCGGCAGGGCCGTGCCGCCGTACCGGGACTGGACCTGGACGGATCTGGGTGTCCAGGTGGGCGGGCCGACGCTGCTCCGGCTGCCGGACGGGCTGCTGCTGGCCGGGGTGCGGCTGCACGACGGCGAGGTCCGCACCGCGATCTGCGTCGTCGACCCGGACCGGAGCGAGCTGACCGAGCTGGTCGCGCTGCCGTCCGGTGGCGACACCAGCTACCCCGGCCTGGTCTGGCACGACGACCTGCTGTGGGTGAGCTACTACTCGTCGCACGAGGGGCGGACCTGTGTCTACCTGGCCGAGGTCAGCCTGACCGGCTGAGCCTGGCCCGGCAGCCCGGCGGTCGGCTAGCGTGCCGGCATGCCATCGACGCTCACCGAATCGACGGACCCGTACTGTCTGCGCCCCGGGGAGGCCACCGAACTGCTGCACGGGCACCAGTGGCGGCGGTTCGTGGCGCTGGGCGACAGCGTCGTGGAGGGCATGTGTGAGCCGACACCGGGCTACCCGGACGTGCAGTGGGTCGACCGGGTCGCCGCCGAGCTGACCGCCGTGCGCCCCGAGCTGGCGTACCGGAATCTGGGTCGACGCGGGCTGCGCGCGCACCAGGTGCGGGCCACCCAGCTCGCCCCGGCGCTGGCCTTCGCACCGGACCTGGCGCTGGTCGTCTGCGGCGGCAACGACGCCTTCCACCCGGCGTACGACGCGGAGGCGGTGGACGCCGAGCTGACCGCAATGATCATCGCGCTGCGTGACGTGGGCGCCGACGTGATCACAGTGGGCATGTTCGACGTCTCGCACAGCCCGGCGGTGCCCGCGCACCTCCGGCCCGGCCTGGGCGAGCGAATGCGCCGCCTGTCCGCCCACACGGCCACCCTCGCCGAACGCCTGAGAACAATCCACGTGCACCTGACCGACCATCCCCTGACGGCCGACCCCACCCTCTACAGCACCGACGGCCGCCACGGCAGCGCCCGCAGCGATGCAATAGCAACAGCCCAAACCCTCCGCACCCTCTCCCGCCGGCTCTCCTCGCCTCGGTGATCAAGAGGTTTGCGTCAGGAAGCTGGCCTCCCTTGACCGAAACCTCTTGATCACCGTGTAGGGCCGGGGTCAGTCGGTCAGGAGGATTCCGGTCAGGAGGACGCCGTGGGCCAGGTTGAGGACTCCGTCGCAGCCGGGGTAGCCGACCCTCGCCAGGCCGCCGGAGGCGTGACGGCCGAACAGGTACGGGGCCAGGGAATACGGGACGTCGGCGGTGACCGTCTCACCGGTCTCGATCTGGACGAAGTCCATCGACACCCGGTCGGTCGGCAGGTACTCCTGGAGGATGGCGCCGCCCTGGTCGACGGCGGCCCGCACACCGTCGGCCCAGTCCGCCGCGCTCAACTCCGGGCCGAGCAGCACACCGTGCCCGGCCGAACCGTCGGCCGGCTTCGCCACCAGCGTGGCCTGCTCGGCGAGGGCCCGGTCGAGCACCGCGGCGGTCAACGGCACCGTGTACGGCACGTGCCGGCGGATCAGTGCCTGGTCGTCGGCGGACAGCCCGTCCACGTCCTCCCACAGCCAACCGAACGTGGTCTTGTTGCCGAGCAGCCAGGCCGCCGCCGACACGAACATCGGTAGGGTGCCGGCGGCGAGGGCCACGGCCACCGCGTCCAGGCCGGCGGTCGGGGTGACCCGGTTGGGCACGAACAACCGGAACAGCGCGTCGACCGGTGCGCCGTCGACGACCAGACGGTTGTCGGCGTCCACTGTGGCGGTGGCGACCGGGGCGATGACCAGGTCGATGCCGAAGTCCCGGGCCCGTACGGCGAGGGGGTCGAGGATCCGGATGAACGCCTGCGGGTCGTCGAGGCCCGGGTAGTCACCGTCGAAGTCCATCAGCAGCGCCACCCGGGCGCCCTCAGGCAGTCGCAGTTCCTCGCGGATCGCCACGAACCGCTGGTCCAGCAGCGACGGCGCGGCCCGCACCGGCAGGTCGTCGAGGATGCCGTGCTCCCGGTAGAGGCCCGCGTACCGCTGGATGACGGTGTCGGCGTCGAACCCGCCACCGAGGCTGCTGTCGATGTTGTACTCGACGAACTTCGGCACCCCGGCGGAGAAGATCACGTCCGGGCGGTACGCGGCCAGCAGCGCCTCGGTCAGCGGCTCGGCCTCGTCCAGCAGTCGGGTCTCCCCCGCCGGTACGCCGAGCAGCCGCCGCAGCTCACCGGCGGTGCCGGCCCGCCGACGGCAGGCGTCGAGGATGAGCTGGGCGAGCCGGTCGCAGACCTCGTTGAGTTCCCGCCAGGCGTCGGCGGTGAGCACCGGGGGGCGGGCCAACCGCCACTGCTTGTTGTAGGTGGCCCGGCCGTGGAAGACCTGCTCCCAGGCCTCCGCCCCACTGGCCACCATGGCCCGACGGGCCGGCTCCGGAAGGTCGGTCCACGCCCGATCGGCCACCGGCCACGGATAGTTTGGGTCGATCATGAGCCGTCCTTCATCGTCAGGTGGATGGCGGTGGCGAGCTGATCGCGGCCGGGCTGGACGGCCCGATCCAGTGCGGGGGCGAACGGCAGCACCGCCCCGTCCGGGCGGGTGACCCGGCGCGGCGGGGCGAGCAGCCGGACCCGCTCCACCACGCTCGCGATGATCTCGGCGGCCATCCCGCAGGAACGGTTGGCGTCGTCGAGCACCACGAGGCGTCCGGTGCGGGCCACCGACTCGGTGAGACCGTCGATGTCGAACGGGTACAGGGTGCGCGGGTCGAACACCTCCACCGAGACCTGGTCGGCCAACTCCTCGGCGACGGCGAGCGCGTCGTGCACCAGGTGCCCGATCGCGACCACTGTCACGTCGTCGCCGAAGCGGTGGATCCGACCTCGACCCAGCGGCACCGGCGCCAGGTCGTCGACGTCGTCGCGTACGTCCATCGCGCCGGCCGGCGCGAACACCACCACCGGGTCGTCGTGGCGGATCGCGGTGACCAGCAGCCCGTACGCGTCGGCCGGGGTGGCCGGCACGACGGTGACCACGCCGACGTGGGCGAAGAGGCTGTACGGGTGGTCGGAGTGCTGCC
The DNA here is from genome assembly GCF_900091575.1 of Micromonospora saelicesensis. Lineage (GTDB taxonomy): Bacteria > Actinomycetota > Actinomycetes > Mycobacteriales > Micromonosporaceae > Micromonospora > Micromonospora saelicesensis. The sequence goes on along the minus strand of NZ_FMCR01000002.1, from coordinate 16,072 downwards.
CGGCCCACCCGGTACGCGAGCCGGACCCGGGGACCAGGTAGGTGACGGGGACGCGGCACTGCCCGCCGGTCATCAGCGGGAACTTGTGCGCGTGGTTGACGATCTGCTCGAAGACCAGGAACAGCAGCGACGGGATCTGGAACTCGATCACCGGCCGCAGCCCGGCCAGCGCCGCCCCGGTGGCGAAGCTGGTGAACGCCTGCTCGGACAGGGGGGTGTCGCGGACCCGTTCGGTGCCGAAGCGCTTGGCCAGCCCGGTGGTCACCAGCGACGCCCCGACCTGGACGTCCTCCCCGAGCAGGAACACCGCCTCGTCGCGGGCCAACTCGTCGCCGAGGGCCCGGGTCAGTGCCCGGCGGTACGACAGTCGGGGCACCTCAGCCACCTCCGGTGCGGGCGGTCAGGCCGCTGGCGTACAGGTAGGTCAACGCGTCGGCCGGGTCGGGTTCCGGGCTGCTCAGGGCGAACCGCACCGCCGCGTCGACTGTCGCCTCGACCTCGACGTCCACGGCGGCGCGGTCGGTGTCGGTGAGGCGTTCGCCCTGGATGCGCACCGGGTCCCGGGCCCGACCACGAATCACCTCGTCGGGTGGGCGGTAGTCGTCGAGGCGTACCGCGTGTTCGAAGGTGTGGTGGACGTCGAAGCGGTAGGTCCGGGCCTCGATCAGCTCGGGGCCGCCGCCGGCGCGCATCCGGTCGACGGCGGCGCGCGCGGCGACGCGTACCGTCTCGGGGTCCTGGCCGTCGACCTGGACGGCCGGGATGCCGAAAGCGGCGGCCCGGCCGGCGATGCTGCCGGCCACCGCGCCGGCGACCGGCATGGTGGTGGCGTAACCGTTGTTCTCGCAGACGAACAGCACCGGCACCCGCCAGAGCGCGGCCAGGTTGAACGCCTCCAGCAGCATCCCCTCGTTGACCGCGCCGTCGCCGAAGAAGCTCACCCCGACGGTGTCGCGGCCCCGGCGGCGGTGGGCCCAGACCGCGCCCGTGATGATCGCCCCGGAGGCGCCGACGATCGCGTTGGCGCCGAGTACGCCGATGCTCAGGTCGGCGGCGTGCATCGAACCGCCCCGGCCAGCGTTGAGGCCGGTGACCCGGCCGCACAGCTCGGCGAGCATCCGGGCCGGGTCGGCCCCGCGGGCCAGGACGTGCCCGTGGCCGCGGTGGGTGCCGGCGAGCACGTCGTCGGCGTCCAGGGCGGCGCAGACGCCGGCGGCGATCCCCTCCTGACCGAGGTACGGGTGGATGCCGCCGACGATCTGCCCGCCGTGGACCAGCTCCACCGCCCGTTCCTCGAACCGGCGGATCAGCCGGACCGTGCGGTAGAGCCCGACCGGGTCGGCGTCGGTCACGCGGGCCCCTTGATGGCGGCCAGGATGTCGTCCCAGAGTCGGGCCCGGGCGGCGAGGGCGGTGTTGACAGTGTCGGCGCACTCCTGCCACTTGCTGTCGTCGTCGCCGCACAGGTCGGCGAGCATCTGCATGGCCATCGGGGTGTGCTGTTCGCCGTCGACCTCGATGTGCCGGTGCAGGTAGTCGACGAAGGTGTGCAGCCGGTTGCTGTGCTCGTTGACCGAGACGACCTGGGTGAACATGTCCGGGATCAGGTCCTCCCGGCCGAACGCGAAGGCCGCCGCCTGGCAGTGCACCGGGGTGGACTCGATGATCTGCCAGGTGGTCGCGGCGAACCTCGCCGACGCGGCCGGCACCCCGGCCTCGGCGAGCGCCTCGGTGACCGGTCGGCCGGCGCGCAGCAGGTCGACCAGCGCGTTCACCGCCGTGGTGTCCGCGCCGGCCTCGACCATGCCCTGCACGTACAGCTCGAAGTGGCTGATGTAGCCGCCGCCCAGCTCGTCGCTCTCCTCGACCATGACGATGTCGTTGATGAGGCGGCGGCTGCCGGTCGGGCCGGTCGGAATCCACGGCACTGTGACGCAGGTCAGTTGCCGTTGCAGCGACTTCAGCAGGGACATGAAGTCCCAGACCGCGAAGACGTGGTGCTGCATGAAGGTGACCAGCGCCTCGTGGGTGTCGAGGTTGGCGTAGAGCGGGTGCTTGACCACGGCGTCGCGCCGGTCGGTCACCGCCTGCTCCAACCGCTCGATGCCCGGGTGGGTCCTACCCCAGTCGTACCGTGACATGTCAGCCTCCCTGCTGGGCGCGGTGGCGCCAGATGACCGGGCAGTAGTCGGGGTCCGCGTAGTCCGGCCGCCCGTCGTGGGTGCGGCGGACCAGCACGTCGTGGTTGTACGCGGCGAGCGTGCCGTCGGAGAGCGGATACTCCCGCCAGGCGTTGTCGCCGTCCTGCAGGTGCAGCGAGATCGCCTGTCGGGGGCGACCGCTGACGTTGGGGCCGCTGCCGTGGTAGGTGCGGCAGTGGTGGAAGCTCACGTGTCCCTTGGGGATCACCATCGGGATCTTGCGGATCTCCGCGCCGTTGTACGCGGCGTTCTCGGCCAGCATCTCCTCCAGCTGGCTGCGGTCCCGGTCGGCGAAGTGCCGCACCACCGTGTCGTCGGCGCCGATCTCCTTCCACCGGTGCGAACCGTCGACCATCGTGATGGTGCCCATCTCCTCTCCGCAGTCATGGAAGGGGATGAACGCGGTGAGCATCTTCTCCGACGACGAGGACGCCCAGTAGTGCTTGTCGAAGTGCCAGGGCACGATGTTGCTCGGCTCACCGGAGATCGGCGGCTTGTAGATCAGCGTGGACTGGAAGACCCGGATCTCGTCGGCCTGGGCGAGCCGGGCGGCGACCGCGCCGAGCAGCGGCTTGCGCAGGATCGCGCCGAGCCCGTCGTGCTCGTGGTGGACGTAGTCGTTGTGCCGCTGCACCGGGCCCAAGGACTGCTCCCAGTAGGCCAGCTTCGGTGGACGTACCGGCAGTCGCCGGTCCCGCTCCCCGTCGTAGTAGCGCCGCGCGGCGGCGGCGAGGGCGTCCACCTCGTCGTCGGTGAACACCTTTTTCGACAGGTACCAGCCGTGCTCGGCGTAGTGCCGCACGTCGGCGTCGGACGGCAGCAGCGCTTGTTCCTCGGCGGTCAGCGCGGGTTCGAACTCGGTAGCGGTCATGCCCCCACCCCCTGTGGTGTGGCCGCCACGGCGGCCAGTTCCCGTTCCTTGGCCTCGTAGAGCGCCTTGATGTTGCCGCTGCCGAAGCCCCGCGCGCCGCGTCGCTCGATCAGCTCCAGGAAGAGCGTGCGACGCACGTGCATCGACTCGGCGAAGATCTGCAAGAGCTGGCCGTCGTGGTCGGAGTCGACGAGCACACCCAGCTCGCGCAGCCGGTGCAGCGGGGCGTCGATTCGACCGACCCGCGCCTCCAGGGCGTCGTAGTAGCTGGCGGGGGTGCCGGCGAAGCGCACGCCGCGCCGGCCCAGCGCCTCGACCGCGCCGACGATGTCGTCGGTGCGCAGCCCCAGGTGCTGCACTCCCCCACCGGCGTGCTGGTCGAGGAACGCGTCGATCTGCCCGGGCCGCCGGGTGCGGTCCGGTTCGAGCAGCACCACTGTGACCCGCCCGGACGGGCTCTGGACCACCTTGGAGTTCATTCCCTGCCCGTCGACCTCGATGTGCTCCTCGAAGATCTGCGCGAAGTCGAGCAGCGCCTCGAAGTGCCGGACCGTCTCGTCGAGTTGGCCGGGCGGCACGCAGACCGCCAGGTGGTCGATCTCGGCGAGCACCGGCGGGTGACCGTCCTTGGTGGACACCGCAGCGGTGATGGCGCCGGGCAGGAACTCGCCCCCCTCGCCCCGGCGCTGCACCAGCCGGTGCCGCACGTCGGCGAAGCCGTCCACCTCGGCGATCACCACCTCGGCGTCCGCGCCGGTGCGGGTGGTCGGCGGCGTCACCCCGGTCGCGCCCCGACCCAGCAGCTCGGCGTACGCGGCCGACACGTCGTCGACCTCGACCGCGACGACCCCGATGCCGTCACCGTGGCGTTGCACGTACCGCGACGCCGGATGCTCGGCGCTCAACCCGGAGGTGAGCAGCAACCGGATGTCGCCGTGGCAGAGCAGCAGCGAGCGCTGCCCCGCCAGCCCGGTCTCCGGACCACCCTGGCCACAGATCTCGAAGCCGACGGCGGTGCTGAAGTAGAAGGCCGCCTGTCGGGCGTCCCCCACGTAGAGTTCGATGTGGTCGATACCACGGATGTCCATGTCCCCTGAAACCCTTCCCACCCGATTCCCCCTGTGTTGCCGTCCGGGCACACCCCGCCCGGGATGCCGCCTCGATCACCCCCTCGGCTCGGCGACGCGGGCCAGCAGCAGGCTCACGTTCTGTCCGCCGAACCCGAACGAGTTGGTGACCGCGTACTCCAGGTCGGCCTTGCGGGGCGTGCCGCGGATGTGATCCGCCGGGCAGGCCGGATCCGGATCGTCGAGGTGGTACGTCGGCGGCAGCAGCCCCCGACCGAGCGCCAACGCGGTGGCCGCCGCCTCCAGCACCCCGGAGGCACCGAGCAGGTGACCGGTGAGCGCCTTGGTGGAGCTGACCGGCACACCGCCGACGCCGAAGACGTCGGCCAGGGCGGTGGTCTCCGCGATGTCCCCGAGCTTCGTGCCGGTGCCGTGCGCGTTGACGTAACCGACCGCCGCCGCCGGGACACCGGCGCTGCGCAGCGCCCGGCGGATGCACGCCGCCGCGCCGGCGCCGTCCGGGCGGGGGGCGGTCGGGTGGTAGGCGTCCGTCGTCGCGCCGTGGCCGGCCACCTCGGCGTACCCGGCGACTCCGCGCGCCGCTGCGTGCTCGGCGCGTTCGAGCACCAACAGCGCGGCACCCTCGGAGAGGACGAACCCGCTGCGGGAGGTGTCGAACGGCCGACTCGCCCGGCCCGGGTCGGTGCCGGCGCGCGCCAGGGCCCGCGCATTGCCGAAGGTGTCGGCGAAGGTCGGGAAGAGCGGCGCCTCGCTGGCCCCGCAGAGCACCACGTCGACCTCTCCGGTCGCGATGAGCCGCACCCCGTCGGCGACCGCCTGGGCGCCGGAGGCGCAGGCGGTACCGACCGACGAGCTGTAGCCGCGGATGCCGTGCGCGATGGCGATCCGCGCCGCCGGCATGTTCGGCAGGATCCCGGTGAGCAGGTACGGACTGACCGCCGCCCGGCCCCGGGCCGCCCGGGCCAGCACCTGCGACTCCAGTGTGGCCATCCCGCCGACCCCACCGACGATCACACCGATCCGGTCGGGGTCGACGTCGCGGCCCACCTCGATGCCGGCGTCGGCGACAGCGTCGGCGGCGGCGAGCAGGGCGAGGACGACGATCCGGTCCAACACCCGGGTCTCCGGCCCGGACGCCACCGTCCGCGGGTCGATGTCGGGCAGCAGGCCGGCAACGTCCAGCGACTCCCTGACCGGGTGCCCCTCGGGCGGGCGGGTCAGCCCGGACCGGCCGGTGGCCAGCGCGTCGAAGGTCTCCTCGACGCCCCGCCCGACCGGGGTGAACAGACCCATCCCCGTGATCAACGCGGTCACGAGCTGGCCTCGGTGAGGTAGCGCTCGCGCAGGACCACCTTGCGGACCTTGCCGGTCACTGTGACCGGGATGTCGGCGGAGCGCACCGGCACGACCCGGCGCAGCGTGGCGCCGACGTCCGGGCCGAGGGCGTCGCGGACCCGCTCGGTGCGGTCCTCGGCCTCGTCGGCGCCGGCGGCCAACTCCAGCAGCACGTCGGTGACGACCGCGCCGGCCTCGGCGACGATCACCACAGTGCAGTCGGTGACGTCCGGGCAGGCGGCGAGGATCCGCTCCTCGGACAGCGCGGTGTAGAAGCGCCGCCCGTCGCCGGCGTCGACCGAGTCCACCGCCCGGTCCAGGTGGTAGTAGCGGCCGTCGGTGTCGGCGCGGACCAGGTCACCGGTGAGGTACCAGCCGCGCTGGCGGAAGCGGTAGGTGGTGACCGAGTCGTTCCAGTAGCCCCGGAACAGCGACGGCGAGTCGATGCCCAGGAAACCCACCTCGCCGACCGGCACCGGCTCGCCGTCGGCGTCGAGCACCGCGACCTTGGCGAACCGGTACGGGCGTCCGATGCAGCGGCCGTACCGGTCGGTGTCGGCGCGGTGGGTGATGTGGAACATCGAGTGCCCCATCTCGCTGGAGCCCAGCCCGTCGATGAAGACCGAACCGGGCACCTTCGCCACCCCGTCGCGGGTGATGGTGTCGCGCCAACCGACCGCGACCAGGCGGCGGATGTGCGGCTCGTGCGAGGCGTCGCCGGTGTTGAACCACAGTCGCACCGAGTCCAGGTCGTACCCGGACAGGTCGAAGCGGGCCAGTTCCGCCCAGGTGACCGAGAAACCGAACACCCCGTCGGGGCGCCAGCGTTGGATGGCGTCGAGCACCCGCTCGCCGCCCTGCTCGGAGAGCAGGAACATCTGCGCGCGGTTGCCCAGCGCCTGGTTGACCATCAGCACCGTGGCGGTGTGCGGTGCGGGCAGCGCGTTGAGGATCCGGGTCGTGCCCTGCGCCTGCGGCATGGTGAGCAGGTGCCGGGTGGCCGCGAAGAGGCTGGCGTGCGAGTGCAGCACCGCCTTGGGCACCCCGGTCGTCCCGGAGGTGTGGGTGATCACGATCGGGTCGTCCGGGTGGTGCCGGTAGTGCGCCGGGGCCGTGGCCGGGTCACCCGTGCCGGCCTGCGCGGGGGTGCCGAGCACGGGTACGCCCAGGTCGTGCCCGACCAGCAACGCGGTGTGCGCGTCGTCGGCCAGCACGCCGACGCCCCGCAGGCGACGGATGTACTCGGCGGCGATCTCCGGGCGGAGTTTGCCGTTCATCAGCGCCGGGATCGCCCCGAGCCGGGCCAGCGCCAGGAAGCTGAGCACCATGTCGGCCGCGGTGGAGGCCCAGACGGCGACCGGGTCGCGGGGGCGTACCCCTTGTTCGTGCAGCCAGGCGGCGCGGGCGGCGACCCGCTCGTCGAGCCGCCCCAGCGTCAGCGGCGTCTCGGCGGGGTGGCCGTCGACGGCGGTGTCGAAGGTCAGGCCCGGCCCGTCCGGGTCGGCGCCGTGCGCCAGCACCCGGGCCAGGACGTTGCCCGCACCCAGCTCGGTGTCGGCGGCGAGTGCGCCGCGCAGTCCCCGTGTCCTCATGGTCGTGCTCCTCCCCCCAGCAGCACCGCGACCGCCTCGGTCGGCCCGTCGGGTGCCTGTTCGATCAGGATCAGCAACACCTCGTCGGCGTCGCCGTCGTCGCGCAGCAGGTCGGCCTCGGCGACACCGTCGGTGTACGGGTCGCCGGTCGGGCTGAGGCAGACCACCGGGCCGCGCAGGTCCCAGCGGGCCGCGAGGTGCCCGGCGACGCTGTTGGGCACGGATTGGAAGAAGAACAGTGGGCCGATCCGCCCGCCGGCCTCGACGGTGGCCCGTACGTGCCGGGCGCTGGCGAGATCACCGCTCGCGCTGACCAGCACGATCCCCGTCCGCACCCCGGCGGGCACTCCCGCCGACCCGTACCCCCGTCGCAGACACCGTTCCGCGACGGCCACCACCACCGGCGCGAAGTCCGAGTGCACAAACCCCGGCACTCCCGCCGCCGCGCCGCCGCCGTCCCCACCCTCAGGCCAGAAGGCCCGAGCCCTCTCCCCGGCCCTCTCCTCCGGCGATCTTGCGGTTTCGGTCGTCGCTTTGGATGGTTGGTCGGATTCGTCGGGGCAGAAAGTGCAAGATCGCGGGGAGTTGGGGGCGGTCATCCGACGCCGACCAGGAGAGCGGTGTTGGCGCCGCCGAAGGCGGCGTTGAGGGTCAGGGCGTGGGTGGCTTCCGTCTTCTGGGGACCGTTTGTCACCACGTTCAGGGGGCAGGCGTCGTCGGGGCCCAGCCAGCCGGCGTTGACCGGCAGTTCACCGTGGCGCAGCGCGAGCGCGGTGACCACCAGTTCGAGCAGCCCGGACGCCTCCAGCGCGTGCCCGTGCACCGACTTCGTGGAGCTGACCGGGACCCGGGTGGCGTGCGCACCGAGGGCCCGACGCAGCGCGGCGGCCTCGGCGGCGTCGCTCTGCGCGGTACCGGTGGCGTTGGCGTTGACGTAGCCGACGGACTCCGGTGGCAGCCCGGCCCGGCGCAGCGCGCCGCCGACCGCGCGGGCCAGCCCGTTGCCGCCGGGCTCCGGCTGGCAGGGATGGAACGCGTCACCGGCCCGCCCCCAGCCGACCACTGTGGCCACCGGCTCGACACCGCGCCGTCGGACGGTGCTCGATTCCAGCACCACCGCCGCCACGCCGTCACCCAGCAGCAACCCCCGGCGGCCGGCACTGAACGGGCGGACCGCCCCGTCCACCGCGAGGGCGCGACCGGCGTCGAAGAGCGCGAACTGGTCCGGCTCCACCAGGTAGCCGGCCGCGACCACCACCCGCTCGACATCACCCCGGCTGATCCGGGCGGCGGCGTCGGCCACCGCCGTGCTCGCCGACACGCAGGCGCTGGTGTAGACCCGGGTGTGACCCGAGAGTCCACAACGGGCGGCGAGCTGACCGGCGAGCACGGCTGGCGCCGGACCCGGGGCCGGGCCGCCGTGCACGGCGAGCAGCAGGGCGCACCCGGTGCGCTGCGCGCGGTCCAGACCGGCCGCCCGGCAGGCCGCGTCGATCGCGACGGCCAACTCGTCGGTGAGCGTAGCGACCTCGGACAGGGTGGCCGCCACGGTTACCCGGCGGGCGGCGGTGTCGAATCGGCCCACCGGTCCGAACGCCGGCACCCCGGCCAGCACACCGGCGAGCTGCGCGTCGGCGCCCCGCCCGAGGGCGCTGACCGCGTGCACACCGGTGAGCTGGGCGACGCGCGCCTCAACCATCTGCGGAGGCGGTCAGCGACGCCCGGAACACCACCAGGGCGTCGTCGACGGTGCGGATGCCGGCCAGTTCGTCGTCGGTGAGGTCGAGCCGACTTTCGTAGCGCTGCTCGACGAGGTGCACCAGCCAGGCAAGCTCCATCGAGCCGATCCGGTCGGACACCTCGGCAGCCGGTTTCGCGGTGAGTTCGGCGAGCATGGTCATCAGGTCAGCTCGCCCCAGATCGGGCTGACCGCTCATCAGCCTTTGTCGCTCGTCGCCTCGGTGACGCGATTGGCGACCATGGTGGTGAACTCGCCGACCGTCATGAGGGCCAACTGCTCCGACTCGTCGTCGGCGAACGTCACGCCGTACCGGTCCTCGACCCGCACGGACAGGTCGGCCAGAGCGAGCGACTCCAGGTCGACGCCGGAAGGGCCGAGCGTGGTGTCGTCGTCGAGCCCCTCGACGTCGTAGTTCATGTCGGCGAGCTGCTCGACGACAAAGGCGCGGACCTCGGCTCTCATGGATACCCTCTCTGCGTGGCTCAGTTGACGGTGTCCGGTCGGGACACCGCCTACGTGTGGGTCGGCCGGGACACCGGCGGTCAGCCGGATCCGGCCGCTGTGCTGCTGCGGCGGGCGGGTGCTCTGCTGCTCGGTCGTACTGAGACCGCTGTGGTGCTGACGCACGACCGCGAGGGACGGCCGGTCGTGCGGGTCGACGAGGTGACCGGGTCGGTCGAGGTGGCGGTCAGCGTCAGCCGCACCGCCGGGCTGGTGGCGGTCGCCGCCCGTCGGGCCGGCGCGGTCGGGGTGGACGTGGAGCGGATCCGCCCGCTGCCGGCGCTCGCGCTGGCCCACCGCTGGTTCCCTCCCGCCGAGCTGGCCTGGTTGCGCGATCGGCCCGAGGCCGGCCGGACGGTGGACTTCCTGCGGCTGTGGACCGCCAAGGAGGCGGTCGGTAAGGCGCTCGGGCGGGGGTTGCGCGACGGTGGGCTGCGCCGGTTGATGCCGACGCCGGGGCTGCCGTTGCGGCCGCTGCCCGGCGACGAACTTTTGCGGGTCGGTCACCCGCGGCTGGGCGGGGGCCTCGTCCTGGCGGTCGCCGTGCAGGCGAGCGCGCAGGTCGACGTCGAGGTGGTGCAGCGGCCCGGTCACGAGGTGACCGCCGAGCGCAGCGCGTCGGTCGAGCGGACCAGCTTGCCGGTGGTGGTACGGGGCAACTGATCGAGCAGGTGCAGCGCCCGGGGCCGTTTGTAGCCGGCCAGCCGCTCGGCGAGGAGCTTGTCCAGCGTCTCCTCCGACAGCGGGCCGTCGGGTTGGACGTACGCGGTGATGCCGTCGTCCCAGACCACCACCGCGGCGGCAACCCCGGTCAGCTCGGCGACGGTGGCCTCCACCTCGGTCAGGTCGACCTTCATCCCGCCGACGGAGACCTGCGAGTCGAGTCGACCGCGCACCGTGACCAGGCCGGTGTCCTGATCGACGCTGCCGGCGTCGCGGGTGCGCAGCCAGCCGTCGGACCAGCGGGTCGGGTCGCTCAGGCCGACGTACGGCGACGCCGGGCAGGACACCCACAGCTCACCGCCGGACTCGCGGACCTCGATCCCGGGCGCGGGGGCGATCGACGGCCGGTGCGACCCGTACAGATCGGTGCCGATCACCCCGACCTCGGTCATCCCATACATGTTGCCCAGCGGCACCCCGTACCGATCGGTGAACGCCCGGGCGACGGCGGCCGGCACCAGCTCGCCCCCTGTGGTCATCCGCCGCAGCTGCGGCAGCGGACCGTTCGGGCGGGTGGAGGCGAGCAGTCCGATGTGGAACGGCACACCGAGCACGGTGGCCGGCGTGGTGCCGGCGCCGATCGCGGCCAGCACGGCGTCGCCGCTGAGCCGCTCCGGCGGCACCAGCTCGACCCCGGCGTGCAGCCCGTAGAGCAGGCCGCCGACAAGGCCGAGCACGTGCACCATCGAGGGCAGCAGGATGATCCGCTCGCCGGGCAGCGCCACCCCGTCGATCCGGGTGTAGCGGTGCACCTCGGCGACCAGGTCGGCAGCGGTGCGGCCGATCACCTTGGACGGGCCGGTGGAGCCGGAGCTGAGCTGGATCACGGCGTGGCGGCTGACCGCCGGGCGGTCGGCGTAGCGGGTGACGCCCTCGGTGACGTCGACGAAGATCTTCAGCGCTCCGCCACCGGTCCGCACCGGAGCGACCACCACCTGCGGGGTCAACCGGGCCAGCGCCCGGTCCACCTCGTGGTCGGTGAGCCGGTGGTCGAGCAGGATCGCCTGCCCTCCGGCGCGCCAGGTGGCAAGCAGGTTCACCACGTACGCCAGCGACGGTGGCAACCGCAGCGCGGCAGCGCCACCGGGGCGCAGTCCGGCGGTGGTCAACCGGTCCTGTGCGTCGGTCACCAGCCGGTGCAGGGTGGCCCGGTCGACGGGTTCGGGCAGACGGAGACAAATGTCGGTCGGGTGGCCGGCGAAAAGGACTTCGTCCACCCAGCCGGGGTCGGTCGCCGTAGGATCTTCTGCCGTCACTGCCGTTCACCGCCCAGCATGAAAGAGGGCGAATCCGCCCATCACGTACGCTTGTCGGGGTGCTGCGGGGAACCATACGACGCCCACAAGGCCATTGCTAGATGCGAATGGATGGATCAAAAGCAGCGGCCAGCCGGATTGCCGACAGCCCGTTCGGCGGACAGGATCGGGCGGGCGATTTGGCAGAGCGTCACCGAGGTATGACCCCTCGTACAACCGTCGCTCGGCCCCAGCCGGACGGCCGATGGCGTCGCGCTCACCGGTGCCCCGGCCGGTCGAAGCGGTACGGACCCGCGGCGGTGGGGTTAGCCGGAGCACCACCGGGGGGCTTTCCGGAGTGATGGCCCCCCGGGCCGACGACCATAGTGGAGCCCATGCGGACTCTTGCTGTGGCAGCGGCAGTGACGTTGCTGGTGGCGACGGGTGCCACCACGACACCGAGTGACCTCCGGCGTGACGTCGAGGCGCTGCGGACGAGTGGTGTGACAGGTGTCCTGGCCCGCCTGGAGTCCAGGACGGGCGCGCAGGTTGTCCGCTCCGGCCGGGACGTTGCGCACGACCCAAACCTCCGGATCGGGAGTACCACCAAGACGTTCACCGCGGTCGTGGTGCTGCAACTCGTCGGCGAAGGGAGGCTCACGCTGGACGATCAGGTCGACACGTGGCTGCCGGGTGCGGTGGCCGGTCGGCCGATCTCGGTGCGGCAGCTCTTGCAGCACACCAGTGGGCTGTACGACTACTCGTCCGACCTGATCTGGAACTACGCCACGCCCGAGTCCTACCGGCGGGAGCGGGACAGGCCGTACGCGCCCGAGCAGCTCGTGGCGATCGCCGTGGGCCACCCGCAAGGCGGCACCACCTGGTCGTACTCGAACACCAACTACGTCCTCGCCGGCATGCTGATCGAGGCGGTCACCGGGCGGAGTTGGGAACGCGAGGTGGACGCCCGCATCACGGGGCCGCTGGGCCTGCGGCGCACCCGCACCGGATTCTTGCGCGACCTTCCCGCGCCGCACGCCACGAACTACATGCAGTTCACCCGAGGTGGTCCGCTGGTGGACACGACGATCGCGATCCGCGGGTTGGACAGCGGCGCGGACGGATCGATGACCAGCACGGCGTCCGACCTCAACCGGTTCCTGGCCGCCCTGGCCGGAGGCCGCCTGCTGCGGCCGGCGCAGCAGGCGCAGATGCGCACGCTGGTCGCGACGGCGGATTCCCCTGCCGGTTCCGGGTACGGGTTGGGCATCTTCTGGATCCCGCTGTCCTGTGGTGGTGGCTACTGGCGACACGGCGGCACCGGTTTCGGATACCAGGTGGAGCCGGCGTTCACCGACGACGGGCGTCGGTTGACGGTGTCGATCTTCACCAACACCGGGGACCCCGAACTGGCCGCGAACCGCCAGGACCTGCTCAACGACCTGGTCGATAACGCCTTCTGCTAGGCCGTGTCCTCACACTCGTAGCGACGACCCACGCAACACCAGGCCTCTTCGAGGACACCAGCTAGCCGGGTTTGATGCTGGCGAGTTGGACCAGCAGCTGAACCAGCCGGTACGCCTCGGCGACGTCGACGGCGTGGAAGGCGACCGTCCGGCCGCCGCCGACTCGGGTCACGCCCGGCACCAGGACTGCGAGGTCGACCATGTACGGGCCGTACAGGTCGACCTCGACGTCCAACGGCCCGGCCATCTTCGCCGGCAAAATCGAGGCGCGCCGGGCGATCGCGTCGGCGGCAGCGTGGCGTAGCCGCTCCCGGGCCTCCTGCGGATGCACTGCCACCGCGGCGGCCTGACCCAGGGTCTGCTTGACGGCGACGGTGACCGCCGAGGGCACCAGCTCACTGAATTCCGCGCAGGCGGTGTCGTCCCCGCTGAGCAGGACGACGGGCGCGTCCAGGTGCCCCGCCATGGCGACGTTGAGGCCGATCTCGCCCAACGACCGGCCGGCCACCCGCACGTCGAGGACGGCGTCACTTATCGTGTGGGCCAGCACGGCGGGCCCGGCACCGGCCCGAGCGTGATAGCCGATCAGCAGAACGGCATCCGTCTGCTCGTCCAGCCCCGCCAGCATGCCCAGCGGGCGGGGTTTACCGCGCACGAGGTGAGCACGCCGGTCGAGGTCCTCCGGCACGATGTTCCGAAACGTTCCGTGTGCGTCGGCGACCCACACCACCGCGTCGGGTTCGGCATCGAGGACCCCGGCGATCACCGCATTAGCCTCGGCCGTCATCAACGCCCGGCCCCGCTCGTAGTCGTACCGATCCGGATTCGTCTCGGTGGGATGCACGATCCCCGAGATGCCTTCCAGGTCCACCGAGATCAGTGCCTTCATGGCTCCAGGACCCTACGCACTCCTGACGCAAAGGACGACCTCGCCCTCGGTGCGGGCGGCTGACGCGCGCGGCTCGGCCCTTCGCCGATGACCTGCCGACCTTCGGATGGCGCGCTGCGGGCGCCCGAGGACAGCCGCAGGGTGACCCGCGAGCGCGGTAGGAAGCCCTGACTCGTGGTGTCGGGTGTTTGTCTCGGTGGGTTGTGTATTGACGATGGGTGGTTGGGTGTAGCGGCGTGTTGTCGGGAGGGGAGTTCGATGCGGCTGCGGGTTGTGTTGAGTGCGCTGTCGGTCGTGGTGGCAGCGGCTCTCGGGGTCGTGACGAATGCCTTTTCGAGCGGGTGGGCGTGGCCGTGGGGGATCGCTCTCTCTGCGCTGGTTGTGCTCTTGATCGGGGTGCAGCTCGGATTGGCCTTGTTGGATCGTGGCCCTTCAGGGCAGCAAGGTGAGTCACCGCCCTCGGTGACGGTGACCGGAGATCGTTCGGTCGGGACGGTTACCGGGGGCACGGTTGTGACTGGCGACAGCAACGTCGTGGCGCCGCTCCTCGAAAAAGCCGATGACGGCGTGGCGGGGCCGCCACGAGAGCGTCGCAGGTGACTGGGGCCGTCAATCCGGGTCCGGCGTTGCGGGGCAACGTTGAGGTGTCCGGCGACCGGTCGGTGGGATCGGCGGTCAACAGCGTTGTGGTAACCGGGGATCACAGTGTGGTGCTTCACGTCGGTGGGCAGCAGGTTGCCGAGGTTCCCATTCCGTCCAGCCTCGCTGTGGCTGAACGGCTGCTGTTCGGTCCCGCGCTTGAAGTGAACTCGGTGTTGGTGGGTTCGTGGTTGCGCCCAGATGCCGGGGTGATCGGGTCCGAGCCACGTCGTGAGGTTGACGTGCTGGTGGACTGGTGCTTGTCGGGTCAGGGCCCGTTGGTGCGGTTGGTCTGTGGGACGGGTGGGCAGGGCAAGACGCACCTGGCGGGGCGGGTGTGTGAGCGGTTGCGGACGCAGGGCTGGTTGGCCGGGTTGGTGCGGTTGCCATCGCCGAACTGGCGGGCGGTTCGATTGGGGGACCTGGCTGACGGCGGAACAGCGGGACAACGTGCTCGGAGGGAGTTGCATCGGGTCCCAGAGATCACGGCTGCGGTACGGGCAGCGGCCCGGCTACAGGCGCCGATGCTGTTGGTGGTTGATTACGCGGAGAACGTCGGCCCGGTGGTGGCGGAGTTGTTGGACACCATCGCGGAGGCGGGTGCGGCGGAGTGGGTGCGGTTGTTGTTGCTGGCCCGCACAGACGCGGATTGGTTCCGCGAGCTGGCGGTGGATCATCCGTTGCATGACTGGGTGCATCCGACACCGCTGCGGCTGGGTGCGTTGTCGGTCGGCTGGGATGCCGACCGCGTGCGGCAGGTGTGGACACAGGCGATCGATCGTTTCACCGAGCGCGCCCGGCAGCATGGGTTCGGAGTATCTGCAGGTGTGGCACCGGTGATGCGGCCCGGGCAGCGGTTTCCGACCACGTTGGACCTGTATGCCACCGCGTTGCTGGCGGTGTTGGATGCCGCTGAGGGGCCGCGTCGTGGTGATCCGGGTGACCGGGACGCGTTGGCGGGGGTGTTGCGGCATGAGCAGCGCCAGGTGTCCGCGGCGTTGCGCGCGTCGGGTCTGCGGCTGGATGAGACAGGGCAGGCGTGGGCGCTGGCCGCTGTGACGTTGACGGCCCCGGCCACGGAGGCAGAGGCCGTCGAGGTTGTAGCCCGGGTACGTGCGCTCGATGGCGTGAGCGACCGGTCGCGTCTGATGCGCGTGTTGTGCCGGTTGTATCCGGACGGGTCGAGGGAGCGGGTGTGGCAGGCACCGACGCCTGACCGGTTGGCTGATGTTCACCTGCTTGATCTCGCTGGCGCGTCGGCCAGCCGGGGGCAGTGGGTCGATGACCTGGCGGCGCTGTGCGGTACAGAAGATGGGCGGGCCGCAGGACATGCGACCATCGTTCTACATCGTTGTTTGTCAACGCCGGACTCCGCTGGCTTGCGGCGGGATTCTCTGGCGTTGGTACGCGATGGGCTCGCGGCGCTGGTAAGCCGATTCCCGACTGGTTTTGTGCCCGCCTTGGTGGTAGTGGATCCGGCCGGTTTCGACGCGGAGATCATCAGCGCGGTGACGAGCAGCGGCGGAGAGCCAGGGTTGACCATCGAGCGGATGATGGAGCTGGATTCGCTACTGCGTCAGTTGGGATTTGCGACCACCCGGACCGCTATTGCGGTCGCTGTGTCACAGCGGCTCGTAGCGGTCACTACGCCCAACGCGGCGGAGAGTGATCCTCGGGTTCTGAATCGGTACGCAGGCGAGCTAAACAACCTATCGGTCCGGTTGGGTGCGTTGGGTCGGCGTGATGAGGGCCTAGCCGCGATCGAAGAAGCCACCGCGATTCGCCGCCGACT
>NZ_FMCR01000006.1 GCF_900091575.1 Micromonospora saelicesensis | reverse complement strand
GCCGACACCTGCACCGTCTGCGCGGCGTCGGTCAGCGCCATGTCCTGCCACCCGTCAACCTGCTTCAAACCCTTGAGGAACGCGGTCGTCGAGTACTCGGGGTCGGTGATCTGCTCCGGCGTACCCCAACCACTGGACGGGCGCTGCTGGAACAGGCCCAGCGAGTCGTGGTCGTTCATGTCGCCCAGGTGACCCAGGTTTTCCAGCTTCGACTCCTGCAGGCTCGTCGCGATCGAGATGACCGCGGCCCGCTCGGGCAGACCGGCCTTCTTCGTGGCGGCGATGATCGCCTTGACGTTGGCGGTCTGCTCGTCGTTGAGGCTGATGTGGGACTGCTCGCCCTGCGGCTTCGGCGCCGCCGACTGCACGGCCACCGCAACGGGCTTGGCATCCACCGGGTTGGCGTGGGCGGCGATCGGGCCGGCGAAGACACCACCGGCGAACGCGAGACCAGCAACAGACAGCATGCTCTTACGGAAGATCGTGTTCATGAGGGGTAGCTCCTTCGGGGGTAGAACACCCCAACCGCCAAAGGGGGAACGGCGGTAAGGGTGTGAGCACCTCGTCCGGCGCTGCACGTACAAAGGGGGAAAAGTTTGGGGGGTGACGCCGTGTCGGGCGTCGGGCGGCGACCTGCGAGCGGGGGCTCGTGGCGCCGGGTCCCTGTGTAACGACCGGGGGGCCGGGGTCATTCCGGGGTTGGCCCACCTGCCGGCGCCCTCATGGTGGCGGTGCCTGCGGTCGTTCGTGGGGACTGTAACGACCGGGTGGAGGTTGGCATTCCGACCTGCGCGACCAGCCCTCAGGGTCGGGCGGCGGGTCGTGGTGCTGCGATCGTCAGGATGTGTAACGACCCCGCCCCGGCCATGATTCCGGCCCATGAGTGCATCCGGTCACCGGACAAAGACCGCGTACCTCGCAGCAGCCTAAGCCCTACGCCCGGCTTGAATGCCCCAGACCGGACAAACCTCCCCAGGGCGCGCCCTCTGTCTGCCCCCGGGGACACCCGGCTTGGGGTCATTGAAATCGGGTGTCCGGGCCGGTGGGATGCCCCGACATCAAGGAACCCGTGTTGATCACGGCCTTGCCGGCGGTGGCGACGGAGGCCCTGGCCGCTCGGAACCGCATGAACGGCACGAAACCGCGCCCCCGGGGCGGGGACGCGGTCTCGCGGATGTTGGGGACGCCTCGGGTCAGGCGACGTTGCGTTGGGCCGGGACGGTCGACTTGTGCGGGCGGCCCAGGCGGGCCTCCAACCGTGCGACGTCGACCCGAGCGTGCCGGCGGTCTGCCAGGTCCTCCCAGCCGACGGCGAGCAGTCGCAGGCGCTCCGACTCGCTGAAGCCGCCCCACACGCCGTACGGCTCCCGTACCGACAGGGCGTGGGCGGCGCACTCGGCGCGAACCGGGCAGGCGCGGCAGACCGACTTGGCGGCGGACTCGCGACGCAGCCGGGAAGAACCACGCTCACCGTCGGGGTGGAAGAACTGGGCGCTGTCGCGCCCTCGGCAGGCACCGAGTCGCTGCCAGTCCCAGAGATCGACGATGGGTCCGGGCAGTCTACGTACGTTCGACATCAGCACCCCTCCTCCCGCGCGGCTCCGCGAGAATCCTTATGGCCGGCATCCGGGCGGCGGGCCGCGCAGGCGCACCGTTCCCGGCCTGGATCTCCCGGTACCCGGGCTTTCGTCAACTCACACGTCTGTGATCGAAAACGTCCGGGAAATTGCGGCTTTTGCCCTATCTGTCGGAAAAGTTCGAAGGATTGCCGGGAACCTCCTCCCCAGCCGACCGCGTCATGGTCTGCTCGTTGGCGGAGAGGAGACCACAGTGCGTACCGTTCTTGTGTGCGTTCGGACACCACTCGCGGCCCAGCACCTTACTTCTGCTGCCGCGCGGCTGGGGTTGTCCGCGATCGTTCGTACCGCCGTCTCTGATCCCGAGGTGATGCTGCGGCTGGCCGAGCGACCGGCCGACGTGGTCCTGGCCGACACGGCCCTCACCCGGCCGGACAGCGCCGGCTTCGTCCGCCGGGTGTTGGCGCGTGCGCCGCAGGCGGCGGTGCTGCTGCTCGGCACCGAGGAGTCCGAGGCCGCGGCGGCCACCATCAGCGCCGGCGCCCGGGGGCTCATCCAGAATGTCGACCATGACCTGACCAGCGCGGTGGCGAAGGCGCTACTGCTGCTCACCGCACCCGGCCGAGCTTCCCGGCAGCGGATCACCGATCCGGCCCGCGACGCGGCGGCGGTAGGTGGTTCCGGCCGCTCCGGACCGTCGCCGCGTGGTTCCGGTGAGCCCGGCTGGGCGGCCACGGCCGCCGACGGGCCGGCCGGGGTGGCGTCGGTGCCGGTGCAGCGGGGCGACGACGAGGCGGAGGCGGGGACCGGCGAGTCGCCGGCGCAGACCGACCCGGGCCGTCCTGCCCCGAACGCCCGACCGGGTCGGGCGTCGATCGGCCTCACCGAGCGTGAGCTTCAGGTGTTGCTCGGCATGGCCGAGGGCAAGAGCAACGCGGAGATCGGCCGGGAGCTGTTCGTCTCGGAGGACACCGTCAAGACGCACGCCCGCCGGTTGTTCCGCAAGCTTGGCGCCCGGGACCGGGCCCACGCGGTGGCGGCGGGCTTCCGCGCCGGTCTAGTGGCCTGATATCCGCGCAGCGCCGCCGCAGCGCACGCCGGGCAGCCGGAAACGCCGCGCGGTCGCACGGCACGGCACGGGACAGCAGGGGTACGTCGCGCAGCCGCGCGGCGGTGTCACTTGGTGGCGGTCGGGGCGCCCGGCTCGTCCTCGGTGCCCTCGGACAGGGTGTCGTGCACCCCGTCCGCGTACCCCCGGGCGTAGTCCCAGGTCACGTAGTGGTCCGGGTCCGGGTCGTAGGCGGGTTCGTGCACGCGGGGACGGCCCGAGTTGAGCAGGTGCCGCAGGTTGCCGCGGAGCAGGTCCCAGTCGAAGTAGTGCGGCTCGCGACAGTCCTCGCATTCGATCACCAGCCCGCGAACCCCGATCGGGGCCAGCAGAGCTTGGTAGATCTCCAGGTCAGCGAGGTCTTCCAGCACATCCTGCCGCTCGACGTCGGTCAGCGGATCCGGCGTCGCGTCATCGCCCGGGTCATCCAGACCCGCGGTCGGATCGGCCGGGTCGCCATTGAACGGGTCGATGGGCTCGTCGTGCACCCCCTCACCGTAGACCCAACGCGGTGCGAACGTCCGCCCCCCGGCCTCGGCGCCGGCCCGGCCTGCCACGGACGGGTCGCCCAGCTCACTGGGTACGATGAGGCGACGTGCCGGCACCGTGGCGCGCTCCGGTGCCCGCCCGCGCCACCTCGCTGAAGCCCATCCGAGCAGCTCAGGGGAGCAATCGTGGAAAATTCGCCCAGCACCGATCTTCCGGCCGGCGTCGAGCACGCCGACCTGGGCGGCCACCTGCCCGAGCTGCCGGCCGGCTCCGCCCGGGTGGTTCCGCTCGGCCTCACCTTCGACGACGTGCTGCTTCAGCCGGGCGAGTCGGACGTGGTGCCCAGCCGGGTCAACACCCGGACGAAGCTCACCCGCAACATCGAGTTGTCGATTCCGCTGCTGTCCAGCGCGATGGACACGGTGACCGAGGCCCGGATGGCGATCGCCATGGCCCGCCAGGGTGGCATCGGCGTGTTGCACCGCAACCTCTCCCTGGAGGACCAGGCCCTCCAGGTCGACCTGGTGAAGCGCTCCGAGTCCGGCATGATCACCAACCCGGTGACCGCCAGCCCGGACGACACGCTGCGCGAGGTCGACGAGCTGTGCGGGCGTTACCGCATCTCCGGCGTTCCGGTGGTGGACGGCGACGGCCAACTGGTCGGCATCGTCACCAACCGGGACATGCGTTTCGTCTCCGAGCCGAACACTCCGGTTCGCGAGATCATGACCCACACCCCGCTGGTCACCGCGCGGGTCGGGGTGAGCAAGGACGACGCCCTGGCGCTGCTGCGTCAGCACAAGGTCGAGAAGCTGCCGATCGTCGACGACTCGGGCCGGCTGCGTGGCCTGATCACCGTCAAGGACTTCACCAAGAGCGAGCAGTACCCGGACGCCAGCAAGGACGACGCCGGCCGGCTGCGGGTCGCCGCCGCCATCGGTGTGGGCGAGGACGCGTACAAGCGGGCTCGTGCCCTGGTCGACGCGGGCGTCGACGTGCTGATCGTGGACACCGCGCACGGTCACCAGCGGGCCGTGCTGGACATGGTCCGCCGGCTCAAGGCCGACGTGACTGTCGACATCATGGGCGGCAACGTGGCCACGTACGCCGGCGCGAAGGCGCTTGTCGACGCCGGCGCCGACGGCGTCAAGGTGGGCGTGGGGCCGGGCGCGATCTGCACCACCCGCATCGTCGCCGGGGTCGGCGTGCCGCAGGTGACCGCGATCATGGAGGCGGCCCGGGCCGCCCGCCCGGCCGGCGTGCCGGTGATCGGCGACGGCGGCATCCAGTATTCCGGTGACATCGCCAAGGCCCTGGTGGCCGGCGCCGACACGGTGATGCTCGGCAGCCTGCTGGCCGGCTGCGAGGAGAGCCCCGGCGAGCTGATCTTCGTCAACGGCAAGCAGTTCAAGACGTACCGCGGGATGGGGTCGCTCGGCGCGATGCAGTCCCGGGGTCAGGCCAAGTCGTACAGCAAGGACCGTTACTTCCAGCAGGACGTGCTCAGCGACGACAAGCTGGTTCCCGAGGGCGTGGAGGGTCAGGTGCCCTACCGGGGGCCGCTGTCCCGGGTCGCCCACCAGCTGGTCGGCGGGCTGCGGCTGGCCATGGGATACGCCGGTGCGGAGAACATCCCCGATCTGCACCGCCGGGGCCAGCTCATCCGGATCACCGCGGCTGGTCTGAAGGAGAGCCACCCGCACGACATCCAGATGACCGTCGAGGCGCCCAACTACCACACCCGCTGACCCAACACCCCCAACCACCTGGAGTCCCCCATGCGTGACGTGGTCGAGATCGGGCTGGGCAAGACCGCGCAGCGCGGCTACCACCTGGACGACATCGCCATCGTGCCGAGCCGCCGTACCCGGGACGTCGACGACGTGTCGACCTCCTGGCAGCTCGACGCGTACCCGTTCGGCATTCCGTGCGTCGGCCACCCCTCCGACGCCACCATGAGCCCGGCCTCGGCGGTGCGGCTCGGTCAGCTCGGCGGCCTCGGCGTGCTCAACGTCGAGGGGCTCTGGACCCGCTACGAGAACCCGACCAAGGTGCTGGACGAGCTGGCTGGCCTCGACGAGGAGGCCCGCGCCACCAAGCGGCTCCAGGAGGTGTACGCCGAGCCGATCCGTCCGGACCTGATCGCGGAGCGGGTCCGCGAGCTGCGCGCCGGTGGCGGCACGGTGGCGGTGCGGGTCTCCCCGCAGCACACCCTCGCGCTGGCGCCGGTGATCCTGGACGCCGGGGTGGACATCCTGGTCATCCAGGGCACCATCGTCTCGGCCGAGCACGTGTCGACCACTGATGAGCCGCTGAACCTCAAGGAGTTCATCGCCGACCTCGACCTGCCGGTGATCGTCGGTGGCTGCACCGACTACAAGACGGCGCTGCACCTGATGCGTACCGGCGCGGCCGGCGTGATCGTGGGCATTGGTGGCGACGAGTGGTCAACCACCGAGTCGGTGCTGGGCATCCGGGTGCCGATGGCCACCGCGATCGCCGACGCCGCGGCGGCCCGCCGTGACTACCTGGACGAGACCGGCGGCCGGTACGTGCACCTGATCGCCGACGGTGACATCCAGACCTCGGGCGACATCGCCAAGGCGCTCGGCTGCGGTGCGGACGCGGTGATGCTCGGTGAGCCGCTGTCGCTCTGCGACGAGGCCCCCGCCGGTGGTGCCTGGTGGCACTCGGCGGCGAGCCACCCGTCGCTGCCCCGGGGTGCCTTCGAGGTCTCCGGTGAGCCGCTCGGGTCGATGGAGCAGCTGCTCTTCGGGCCGGCGGACGAGGCCGACGGCCAGCTCAACCTGTTCGGTGGGCTGCGTCGGGCGATGGCCAAGTGCGGTTACCGCGACCTGAAGGAGTTCCAGAAGGTCGGTCTGGTCCTCGACCGCTGACCGATCCGTCAGACGCCGGAAGGCCGGCCCCGCCTGGTGCGGGGCCGGCCTTCGCCGCGTTCAGCCGGGAGTCACTCAGCCGGGAGTCACTCAGCCGGGAGTCACTTCTCCACGTAGATGGTCAGGTCGGACATGTTGCGGTAGCTGGTCGCCGCGAAGTCGAGCGACTGGCCCTTGTTGTCCGCGCCGCCGGGGGCGGTGTCCATCTCCCAGTTGGCGTGGTGGAAGTTGCGCTCGCCGATGGTCTGGAAGAACTGCTGGAAGTTGAGGTCGCCGTCGCCCAGCGGGGTCATCTGGTACCCGTTGGGCACGCTGGTGTCCCGGTCGCCGTCCTTGGCGTGGAAGAGCGGGAACCGGGTGGTCCGGTCGGCCACGGTGAGGATCGGGTCGAACAGGTCGGTCACCTCCTGGCCGGCCGGGTTGACGTACTTCTGGTGCTTGTAACGGGCCACGTAGGCCCAGTAGATGTCCAGCTCGAAGAAGACGTACCGCGGGTCGGTGATCTCGAAGAAGTACTCCAGTCGGCGGATGCCGGAGGACCGGGTCTGCCGGCCCTGCGCGTCGCGCGGGCCCCGGTCGATCAGGAAGCTGTACGCGGCGTCGTGGTTGTGCGTGTAGAGCCGCATGCCCCGGGCCCTGGCCTGCCGGCCCAGCTCGTTCCAGATGTCCGCGGCGGCGTCCCACTCGGCCTTGTACGCGCTGCTGGTCGGGTCGCTGCCGGTGCCGATGTTCTTCATCCCGAGTTCCTCGGCGATGTCCAGCTGTTGCTGGAAGGTGGCCGGCTGGATCGAGGCGTGAGTGCCGTTGGCCACCAGACCGTTGTCGTCGAGGATCTTGCGGATCTCGGCGGGGGTGATCTGCCGGCCCAGGATCTCGGTGCTCTGGGTGTAGCCGGCGAACTCGATCTCCTTGTAGCCGATCTCGGCGAGTCGGGCGAGGACGCGCTCGAAGCCGTACGGCACCCCGCTGTCGTCGGGCGCGGCGGTGATCCGGTCGCGGACGCTGTAGAGGATGATGCCGCGGTTCCTGGCCGGGATCAGCGGCTCCACCCGCAGCTTGCTCGCGTTGCCGGGGTTGGCGAGCGCGGGGGTGCCGGTGGCGAGGACGGGTAGGCCGGCCGCGCCGATCGCGGCGGCAGCGCCGGCGGAGGCGGCGAGCAGGGATCGGCGGCTGAGCCGGCCGGTGGGGGTGGCGTCGGGGGCGGTGTGGTCTGGCATGGTTCCACCTTTCGCGACGGTGGTCGGAGACAGACACTAACGTCGGTCTAAGTCGAAAGAAAGGTTCGATCGACAGCAGCTTTTGTTTGATTCAACGAAAGTTACTGATGATCGTCGATACCGGCCGCGCGGCCCGCGATGCTGACTACGCTCGTCCTGACCGGAACGCGGCAGAAGGCCGCAACGCCGCAGGAGGCCGGACGCCGCAGGAGGGGTGGGCATGGTCCTGACCGGACGGAGACTGCGCGTAGCCGCGCTGACCTGCGCGATCGGGCTGGCCGCCACCGGTTGTACGGGCGATGACCGCGACGGCTTCCGGCCCGGTGCCGCCGATGCCGGCGACCCCTACGTGCCGGGGCACGGCAATGGCGGTTACGACGTCGGGCACTACGGCCTCGACGTCCGCTACGACCCGTCGACCGACCGGCTGAGCGGTCGAGCCGTCATCACGGCCACCGCCACGCAGGACCTGTCCCGGTTCAACCTCGACCTGACCGGCCTGGAGGTCCGCGCGGTCAGCGTGGGTGACGCGGCGGCCGAGCACCGACGCGGCGACGGCGAGCTGGTGGTGACGCCCCGCGACGGACTGCCGCGCGGCCGGCAGTTCACAGTGACCGTCGAGTACGCGGGCGTCCCCACTGCGGTCGACGACGGTGCGTTGGGCAGCGGCGGTTTCCTGCACACCGCCGACGGCGCGGTGGCGCTCGGCCAACCCGACTCGGCCGCCACCTGGTTCCCGGTGAACGACCACCCGTCGGACAAGGCCACCTACGACCTGGCGGTGACCGTCCCGGACGGCCTGGCCGCGCTGAGCAACGGCGTACCCGGGCCGAAGAGCAGTGCCGACGGCTGGACCACCTGGCGCTGGTCGGAGCGCGCCCCGATGGCCAGCTACCTGAGCACTCTCGTGATCGGTGACTATCGGGTGGTGACCGGCACGCACGCCGGCCGGCCGATGGTCACGGCGGTGGCCGCGAGCCTGCCGGCGACCGGCGGCGCGGCCACCTCGCTGGCCCGCACCGGTGCGATCGTCGACTTCCTGGCCAGCCGCTTCGGCCCCTACCCGTTCGACTCGTACGGGGGGATCGTGATCGCCGACGACCGGATCGGGTACGCGCTGGAGACCCAGTCCCGGCCGGTCTACGGGCCCGGCTTCTTTGCGGACGACCGGCCGAACCCGAGCGTCGTCGCACACGAGCTGGCGCACCAGTGGTTCGGCGACAGCGTGTCGCTGACCAGGTGGGGCGACATCTGGCTCAACGAGGGCTTCGCCAGCTACGCCGAGTGGCTGTGGGAGGAGCACGACGGCGGCCGGACCGCCCAGCGCAACTTCGAGATCCAGTACGCGGCGACCGACTGGACGCAGCCGTCGGTCGAGCCGGGCCGGGAGCAGATGTTCGGCTCGGCCGTCTACAAGCGCGGGGCGCTCGCCGTGCACGCGTTGCGCCGGACCGTCGGTGACGACCTCTTCTTCCGCATCCTGCGTACCTGGACCACCGAGCGGGCGGCGGGCAACGCGACCACCGCGGACCTCGTCGCGCTGGCCGAGCGGGTCGCCGGGCGGCAACTGCGTCCGCTCTTCGACGCCTGGTTGGTGGGCGGGTCGGCACCCACACTGCCGTGACCCGGCCCCGCTGCCCGGTCGATATGCTGCCGCCTGCGAACGGCGGGTAGGCGCCCGTTCGCACGGAACAGCGGAGGCCGTCACCGGCCACCGTGCGGAAAGGGTGTGGGATGCGGGGGACGCGGCACAGACTGCGAGTGGCTGCCGGCCTGCTGGTGACCGGTGCGCTCGCACTGTCCGGATGCGACTCGGCGGGCCCGGAGACGGCCCCACCACCGAGCGCGTCCCCCACGCCGGCGCGGACGTTCACCGCGGGCGCCGACGGGGTCGGC
The DNA here is from genome assembly GCF_900091575.1 of Micromonospora saelicesensis. GTDB lineage: Bacteria > Actinomycetota > Actinomycetes > Mycobacteriales > Micromonosporaceae > Micromonospora > Micromonospora saelicesensis. The sequence goes on along the minus strand of NZ_FMCR01000006.1, from coordinate 513,514 downwards.
GACGCCTACTTCCCGACCTACGGCAACGGCGGCTACGACGTCGCGCGGTACACGGTGAAGGTGCGCTACGACCCGGCCAAGGACCAGTTGACCGGTACGACCACAGTGCGGGCCACCGCGACGGCCGACCTGTCGACGTTCAACCTCGACCTGGCCGGTCTGACCGTCAGCGCGGTCACCGTGGACGGCGCACCGGCGACCCACAGCCGCAAGCGGAACGAGTTGGTGATCAAGCCGGCTTCCGGCCTCATCAACGGCAACGGGTTCGTCGCCGAGCTCACCTACGCGGGCAAGCCGAAGCCGCTGAAGAACGAGACGCTCGGTGACGGCGGCTTTCTGCACACCGCCGACGGTGCCATCGCGCTGGGCCAGCCCGAGTCGGCCAGCACCTGGTTCCCGGTCAACGACCACCCGTCGGACAAGGCGGCCTACGACTTCGAGGTCACCGTTCCGGACGGCCTGACCGCCATCAGCAACGGCGTTCCCGGCGGGAAGACCAGCACGGGCGGTTGGACCACCTGGAAGTGGTCGGAGAAGTCGCCGATGGCCAGCTATCTGAGCACGCTGGTGATCGGCAAGTTCCGGATCACCACGGGCGAGCACAAGGGCCGCCCGGTCTACAACGCGGTCACCACCACCGAGGCCAAGGGCAACGCGGACGCGTCCATCGCGCAGACCGTCGCGGTGGCCGACTACCTGGAGAGTGTGTTCGGGCCGTACCCGTTCGACGCGTACGGCGGGGTGGTGATCTCCGACAGCCGGATCTCCTACGCCCTGGAGACGCAGAGCCGACCGGTCTACGCGGCGAGCTTCTTCCGGCAGGGCGAGAACACCGAGGTCGTCGCCCACGAGCTGGCCCACCAGTGGTTCGGCGACAGCGTCGCGTTGGCCAAGTGGGAGGACATCTGGCTCAACGAGGGCTTCGCGACGTACGCGGAGTGGCTCTGGGCCGAGCACACCAAGGCGTACACCGCCAAGGAGGCGTTCGACAGCCGGTACGCCAGAATGTCCGCTCAAGTGTGGCAGACGCCGCCGGGCAAGCCGGGCGCGGAGAAGCTGTTCAGCGAGTCGGTCTACCAGCGCGGCGGGATGACCCTGCACGCCCTGCGGGTGGCCGTCGGTGACAAGGCGTTCTTCGAGATCCTCAAGACCTGGGCGGCGGAGAAGCGCGACGGCGTCGCCACCACGCCCGAGTTCGTGGCCCTGGCCGAGCGGATCTCCGGCAAGCAGCTCGACGCGATCTTCGACGCCTGGCTCTACGGCACGAGGAAGCCGGCCCTGCCCAAGCGGCTCTGACCCGGGTCAGTTCTTGACGACCAGGGCGGGGTGGGCGGCCAGGTAGGCGTCGGCACGGCCGGCGCGGAGTTCGGTGAGGAACTTCCGGCCCTCGCTGGTCAGCTGTTCACCCCGGTAGGCACTGCCCTTGCCGACGCCGGAACCGGGCAGCCCGACCAGCGTGAAACGGTTCTCCGGCAGGCCACTGAGGGCGTACGCGATGTCCACGATCCGGCGCCCGCCCACGTAGACCAGCGTGTCGCCCAGCGCGGAGACCACCTGGTCGACGCGCTCCGGCTGCCGGGCCAGGCCCTCGTCCAGGATCTTGCGGGTCATCGCCCGGATCAGCTGCTGCTGGTGGCGCTGCCGTGCGTAGTCACCGCCGGTGATGTAGCGCTGCCGCGAGTAGTCCAGCGCCTGCCAGCCGTTGAGGTGCTGCTCGCCCTTCTCGTACACCTGCTGCGGCCCCTTGTACCCGCCCGGCGCGCTCTCCCGGTACTTGCCGTCCGGTCGGCGGTGCAGCGACTCGACCCGCTGGTCGACGTAGATGTCCACCCCGCCCAGGGCGTTGACCAGCCGGTCGAACCCATTGAAGGTGAGCACCGCGCCGGCGTCGATGCGCAGCCCGGTGTAGCCGCTGACAGTGCTGCGCAGCAGCTCGTACCCCTGGGCCGTGCTGGGTTGTTTGGGTTTGCCCGGCACCCGGCTGCCGAAGCTCATCGCGTGCGTGAGCTTGGTCTTGCCGCCCTTGTATCCGGCCTTCGGGAACGCCGGGATGTCCACCACCAGGTCGCGGGGGAGTGAGAAGAGGTACGCCCGATCCAACCCCTTGGGTACGTGGAGTACCAGCACGGCGTCCGAGTGCGGCTCCCAGCCGGGCACGCTGACCCGGGTGTCCACACCGACCAGCAGCAGGTTGAGCGGGCCGGTGATGTCCGCGCCCGGCGGCGGGCCGCTGGGGCTCGGGGTCGGCGTGCCGATCGGCGACGGGGTCGGTGAGCCGGCCACCGGAGCGCCGCCCGGCTTGTCGTTCCCGGTCAGCCGGGTGATCACCACAGTGCCGGCCGCGATCAGCGCGACGACGGCGAGGGCCGCCAACCCCAGCAGCAGCCACCGTCGGCGCGGCGCCATCGACCCGAGAACCATCCTGGATTCCTTCCACCCGTCTGGTGAACAACGCTCCGACGGGTGCTCCGGGTTGCGGCCGGGAGACGCCGGGTCGGTCGGCCGGAGCATGATCGCGCGAAAAGTGCCGCTGGCGCGAGCGCTACTCGCGAGTAATGATGCGTGCATGCGGTACGACGTGGTCGTCATCGGGTCCGGCTTCGGTGGCAGCGTCACCGCGCTCCGACTGGCCGAGAAGGGCTACTCGGTCGCGGTGCTGGAAGCCGGCCGCCGCTTCGCCGACGACGAGTTCCCGCAGACGTCCTGGCGGCTCCGCCGGTTCCTCTGGGCACCGAAGCTGGGCTGCTACGGCATCCAACGGCTCACTCTGCTCCGCCCGGGCGACCGACGATCCGGCGGCGGGGTGCTGGTGCTCTCCGGCGCCGGGGTGGGCGGCGGTTCGCTGGTCTACGCGAACACCCTCTACGAACCGCTGCCGGCCTTCTACAGCGACCCGCAGTGGCGGGACATCACCGACTGGCGCGACGAGTTGGCCCACCACTACGACCAGGCGAAACGGATGCTCGGCGTCACCACGTACCCGGTGCACACCGGTGCGGACCGCGCCATGCTCGCGGTGGCCGAGCGGATGGGGGTGGGGCACACCTTCCACGCCACCCCGGTGGGCGTGCACATCGGCCGGCCCGGCCAGCGGATCGCCGACCCGTACTTCGGCGGTGCCGGCCCGGAACGCACCGGCTGCCTGCACTGCGGCTCGTGCATGACCGGCTGCCGGCACGGGGCGAAGAACACACTGGTGAAGAACTACCTCTGGCTCGCCGAACGGCTCGGGGTCACGGTCCGTCAGCTGACCACGGTGACCGCCGTCCGGCCCGCCGACGGCGGTGGGTACGAGGTGCACACCGAGCGCACCGGCGCCTGGCTGCGCAAGGCTCGACAGGTCATCCACGCCGATCAGGTGGTCTTCGCCGCCGGGGCGCTCGGCACCCAGCGGCTGCTGCACGGGATGCGGGCCGACGGTGCGCTACCCGGGCTCTCGCCCCGCCTCGGCGAGCTGACCCGGACCAACTCGGAGGCGATCCTCGGCGCCTCGGTGCCACGCCAACGGGCCCGGTCCGAGCGGTTGGACTACACCGAGGGGGTGGCCATCACCAGCTCGTTCCACCCCGACCCGCAGACCCACATCGAGCCGGTCCGCTACGGGCGGGGCTCCAACGCGATGGGGTTGCTCCAGTCGCTGCTGGTCGACGGCGGCCCGCACCGGGTCCGCCGCTGGCTGGGCAGCATCGTGCGGCAGCCCCGGTTGGCGGCGCGGATGCTGTCGGTACGCGGCTGGTCGGAACGGACGGTGATCGCCCTGGTCATGCAGTCCGCGGACAACTCACTGACCACCCGGTGGCGGCGTGGTCCGCTCGGCCGCAGGTTGGTCACCGGCCCGGGCCACGGCACGCCCAGCCCCACCTGGATCCCGGCCGGCAACACCGCCGCCCGGATGCTCGCCGACGAGATCGGCGGCACCCCCGGTGGCTCGCTCACCGAACCCTTCGACATCCCGATGACCGCGCACATCCTGGGCGGGGCGGTCATCGGGGCCACCCCGGCCGACGGGGTGATCGACCCCTGGCACCGGGTGTACGGGCACGCCGGGCTGCACGTGGTCGACGGCGCGGCCGTCTCGGCCAACCTGGGCGTGAACCCGTCCCTGACGATCACCGCACAGGCGGAACGGGCGATGTCCTTCTGGCCCAACAAGGGCGATGAGGACCCCCGCCCGACGCTCGGGTCCCCGTACCGCCGGCTGTCGCCCGTACCCCCGAAGAACCCGGCGGTCCCGGCGGACGCCCCGGGCGCGCTGCGTTCCTGAACCCCGCCGCCCGCCACGGCGAGCCGGTGCCGGCAGCGGCCGTGACTGTCGGTAGGCTTCGTGCACATGAGCCTGCCTCGCCCCGTCCTCGTGGTGGACTTCGGAGCCCAGTACGCCCAGCTCATCGCCCGCCGGGTCCGTGAGGCGAAGGTCTACTCCGAGATCGTGCCGCACTCGATGCCGATCGCCGAGATGCTGGCGAAGAACCCCGCCGCGATCATCCTCTCCGGTGGTCCGGCCAGCGTCTACGCCCCGGAGGCGCCGCAGATCGACGCGGGCGTGTTCAGCGCCGACGTGCCGGTCTTCGGCATCTGCTACGGCTTCCAGGCGATGGCCCAGGCGCTCGGCGGCACGGTCACCAGGACCGGCAACCGTGAGTACGGCGGCACACCGCTGCGCCCCCGCCTCCTCGACCCCGGTGTGCTGCTGCGTGACCTGCCGGCGGACCTGCCGGTCTGGATGAGCCACGGCGACTGCGTCACCGAGGCGCCCGAGGGCTTCACAGTGACCGCCGAGTCGGCGGGCGCGCCAGTCGCCGCATTCGAGGACCTGGCCGGTCGCCGGGCCGGTGTGCAGTTCCACCCGGAGGTCGGGCACACCGCGCACGGCCAGGAGATGCTGACCCGCTTCCTCTACGACATCGCCGGCATCGAGCCGACCTGGACTCCCGAGAACATCATCGACGAGCAGGTCGCCCGGATCCGCGCCCAGATCGGCGACAAGGAGGTCATCTGCGGCCTCTCCGGCGGGGTGGACTCGGCCGTCGCCGCGGCGCTCGTGCACAAGGCCGTCGGTGACCAGCTCACCTGCGTCTTCGTCGATCACGGCCTGCTGCGCGCCGGCGAGGCCGAGCAGGTGGAGAAGGACTACGTCAGCGCCACCGGCATCAAGCTGAAGGTGGTGGACGCCACCGACCGGTTCCTCGGCGCGCTCGCCGGGGTTATCGACCCGGAGCAGAAGCGAAAGATCATTGGTCGGGAGTTCATCCGGGTCTTCGAGGCCGCGGCCCGCGAGATCGCCGCACACGGCGACGTCGAGTTCCTCGTCCAAGGCACCCTCTACCCCGATGTGGTGGAGTCCGGCGGCGGCACCGGCACCGCCAACATCAAGAGCCACCACAACGTCGGCGGCCTCCCGGAAGACCTGAAGTTCGCGCTGGTCGAGCCGCTGCGCACCCTGTTCAAGGACGAGGTCCGGGCGCTCGGCCTCCAACTGGGCCTGCCCGAGGCGATGGTCTGGCGGCACCCGTTCCCCGGCCCCGGCCTGGCCATCCGCATCATCGGCGCGGTCGACCAGGAACGCCTCGACCTGCTCCGCCAGGCCGACCTGATCGCCCGCGAGGAGCTGACCGCCGCCGGCCTCGACCGGGGCGTCTGGCAGTTCCCCGTGGTGCTCCTCGCCGACGTGCGCAGCGTCGGCGTGCAGGGAGACGGGCGCAGCTACGGGCACCCCGTGGTACTGCGCCCGGTCTCCAGCGAGGACGCGATGACCGCCGACTGGTCCCGGCTGCCCTACGACGTGGTGGCCCGGATCTCCACCCGGATCACCAACGAGGTCGCCGAGGTCAACCGGGTGGTCCTGGACGTCACCAGCAAGCCGCCGGGCACCATCGAGTGGGAGTGAGCGCCGCTCAGGCCACCGGCGGTGGGCTGAACGGGACCGTCGGCGTGCTGGACGGGGTCGTCGGCGGGTAGGGCTGCGTCGGGGCGTACCCCTGCGGTGGCCCGCCGGGCGCGGGCCCGGCGGTGGGCGGCGGGCCGTTCTGCGGCGCGACCCCCGCGGCGTGCGGCCAGGCCGGCGCGCCGGTGGGCTCCTCCGGCATCAGGAACCACATGATCGGGTACGCGAACAGCGCGAGCCCGCCGGTGAGCAGGCCGGTGACCGCGAAGATCACGCGGACCAGGGTGGGATCGACGGCGAAGTAGCGGCCGACGCCACTGGCGACGCCGGCGACCATGCGGTCGGTGGTGGGTCGCCGAAGCTGCTTGTACGGGGCACGGGGAGCGGTGGTCGATGTCATACCCCCACGGTCCGCGCCGGCGCCCGTCCCGCCCTCGGTGACCGCCCGGATCCTTACCCTGACCAATCCCTGACCGGGGCCAGACAGTCAGGAATCCGACTCTTTTCCGTCCCGGTAACCCGGCCCGGGGAGAATTTGCTTCCGTGACCACCTTGCTCAAGCCGCTCCGCAGGATCGCGGCATACGCAGTTTGTGCTGATTCAAGCGGCCGAGTCTTGCTGGTCCGCGCATCGGAGCGCTCCGGCACCCCCGGCGCGTGGTCGCTGCCCGGCGGGGCGGTCGACCACGGCGAGGACCCGAACCACACAGTCGTTCGCGAAACCGCCGCCGAAACCGGCCTCTCCGTCGCCGTCTCCGGCCTGGTCGACGTGCTCGCCGACATGCGGGCACTCCCGGACCGCGGCATCACCATCCACACCGACCGGCTGATCTACCGGGTGGCCGTGCGCGGTGGCACCCTCGCCGACCGGGTCGGCGAGCGCCCCACCGACCTGGCCCGGTGGTACACCCTCGACGAGGCGCGCGAACTGCCGCTGCGCTCGTTCACCGCACGCGCCCTCGGGCTGCCCGCCTCCTCGGCCGACGTGGTGCCCGACGAGGCACCCGAGTTCCCCTCCTTCTACGCCGTCCCCGGCCCCGACGGGCTGCACCGGGCCCAGCGCTTCGCCGCGTACGCGGTCTGCACCGACCCCGCCGGCCGAGTGCTGCTCACCCGCATCTCCGACGGCTACCCCGGCGCTGGCTGCTGGCACCTACCCGGCGGCGGCACCGACTACGGCGAACAGCCCGGCGCGGCACTCATCCGGGAGCTGATCGAGGAGACCGGCCAGGCCGGCCGCCTCGTCGAGCTGCTCGGCGTCGCCAGCCACCGCGACGCCGCCTCACTCGGCCCCGAGGGCTACCCGATCGACTGGCACGGCGTACGCGCCTTCTACCGGGTCGTCGTCGACCAGCCCAACCCACTGACCGTGGCCGACGTGGGCGGGTCCACCTGCGAGGCCCGCTGGTTCGGCCGCGAGGAACTGGGCGCCCTCCCCACCGACCGCCTCACCGAGGTGACCGCCGAAGCAGTCCAAGCCGCCCAACTCACCTGACCCCCGACCAGTCCGCGGGGTCAGCGGCGCACCGCGTCGTCGGGCCTCGGGCCTCGGGCCTCGGGCCTCGGGCCTCGGGCCTCGGGCCTCGGGCCTCGGGCCTCGGGCCTCGGGCCTCGGGCCTCGGGCCGTCGGGCCTCGGGCCTCGGGCCTCGCGCCTCGCGCCTCGCGCCAAGATCGTGCTCGAACCAGGATGTAGTGGCTTCACCGACGCGGCGATGCCACTACATCCTGGATATTGCGCGATCTTGAGTTCGGGTCGCCCCGCTGCAGGGCTCCGGGTGTCTCGGGGCGGGCAATCTCGGCGCGGCGGCCAGGATCCACCCCGTGATCCACTCGGGTTCCTTGAAGGCGCCTGTATCCCGGGCGCTGTAACACCGCGCCTCCCGTGAACCCGAGTGGATCACGGCTTGTCTCGGCTCCCGCGAAGCGAATGGGCTCCACAATGAGGGCTAATGGAGTGAAGCGGACCGGGTCGCGAAACAGGCCGAAGGGGGCCTTGGCGGGCTAAACGGTCGTCGTCAAGGGTCGGCTACCGGGCGCTGCGGCCACCCCGGGCGCTGCGGCCACCCCGGGCGCTGCGGCTGCCCTGGGCGCTCCGGCTCGCCAAGCTCTGCGGGTTTCCCGTGCACTGCTCGCGTTGATCATGAAGTTATTGTCGGAACGCGGGATGGACGGCGATAACTTCATGATCAATAGTTGTGGGTGCGAAGCGGGGGGCGAGCAAAGGTGCAATTTGCGCGGCGAGTCGGGGTCCATGGGCTTTTGCGGAACTCGGGCCGGGTCTTGGTGGTTCAGGACGGGGCGGAGGGTGAGTTTCCCGGGGTCTGGCGGCTGCCGGGCGGTGCCGTCCGGCATGCAGAGGACCCGGAGCGCGCCGTGGTCCGCCAGGTCGCCGAGCAGGCCGGGCTGACGGTCGCGGTGACGCGACTACTCACGGTGGTCGCCGATGTGGCCACCTTGCCGGAGGACAAGACCGCGCTGCACACCGACCGGCTGTTGTTCGAGCTCAGCACTCCCCACGGCGCGCTGTCCGACGGCGCGCGGCCCGCGAGCGCGGGGCCTGGGAGTGCGCGGCCCGAGAGCGTGGGGCCCGGGGGCGGGTTGCGGGGCGTCGAGGCTGGTCTGGTTGATCAAGCTTGCTGGCTTTCGCTGGCGGAGGTGACGCAGTTGCCGCTGACCCCGTTCACCGCCGAGGCGCTCGGCCTGCCGGTCACCCCGCTGCCGCCGGCAGCGCACCGGTCGCGGGGCCTGTTCCCGCCGCAGCACCCCGACCGCCGACTGCGCTTCGGGGCGTACGGGCTGGTCACCGACCCCGCTGGGCGGATCCTGCTCACCCAGATCGCGGAGGGCTACCCGGGGGCCGGTCTGTGGCATCTGCCCGGCGGTGGCACCGATCACGGTGAGCAGCCGGCCACCGGGTTGCTGCGGGAGTTGGTCGAGGAGGGCGGGCAGGTGGGCCGGGTCGTGGAGCTTCTCGGCGTCAACAATCTGCACAATCCCGCCGCGCTGGGCCCGGAGGGCCGACCTCTGGACTGGCATGGCGTACGGGTGATCTATCGGGTGCTGGTGGACGTACCTACCGATGCGGTGGTCACCGAGTCCGCCGGAGGGTCGACGGCGCGGGCGGGGTGGTTCACCCGCGACGAGGCGACTGACCTGCCATTGAGTGACATCGCCGTCGTGGCAATCGGACAGAGTGGCCGATAGCACCCCGCTCGGTGAGCCGAGTTGGTGACCCTCCGGTACAGTCAAAGGCGGGAATGATGGAGGAAACGGGCGATGAAGCCCGGGATGGGAACAAGCGAGCGGTTCGAGCGGTTTAAGCCAGATATAAGTACCGCCGGCAGCTATCGCCAAGCCATGTTCCCCTATGCGATGGTGTACTCCGCAAAACGGCTGCCGGGCCATGCAAGGTCCGGCACGAGACAGCCGGACACCCGCCACTTGGCGGTCAGCAGATCCGGTGATGGAGGAAACGTGCCGAGAGCCCCATGGCGCCGGCGTCGTACTACTGACAGTCCGCGCCCCGCAGGGCGTCGCTGGGCGGGCCGGTTGCGCCGCAGCAGCACGTTCGCCCGCCAGGTGCTGTTGGTCCGGGTCGGTCGCCGCGACGGCGACCTGCACCCGACCGACCTGGCCCCCACCGAGCACCGGTACGCCGATCGGCAGCGCCGTCGCTACGGCCTGGACCGGCTCAGCCGGCCGACACTGGGCGTGGACCCGACACTGGGCCTGGGCCGAGCCGACGTCGACGCGGTCATGCCGGTCAGCCCGGCGATGCCCCCGATGACGCAGACCGACGAGGCCCACTCGATCCCACTGCTCCCCGGCGAGCGCACCATGGCGCGCCGGATGAAGTTCGGCCTGGTCAACGCCTGCACGCTGGCCAGCCTGATGCTCGGCATGCTGGCCATCTTCCTGGCCATGCAGGGCGAGGTGCGCATGGCGGCGCTCTGCCTGATCGCGTGCGTCGGCTTCGACGGTCTGGACGGCGCGCTGGCCCGACGGCTCGGGGTGGCCAGCCCGTTCGGCGCGCAGATGGACTCACTGGCCGACATGTGCTCGTTCGGTCTCGCCGCGCCGGTCGTGGTCTACGCCTCGCTCGCCGGCTCCGTCTCCACGGCGGCGGCGGCGGTGGCGTGCGCCCTGGTCGCGGCGTGTGCCGCGATTCGACTGGCCCGCTTCAACGTCTCGCCGAAGGACGGCAGGTTCTTCTGCGGAGTGCCCACCACCATGGCGGCCGCGGTGCTCGCCGTGACAGTGGCGATCGGCCTGCCGGTGCCTGGCGCCGTGCTGGTCGCCGGGGTGGCGCTGCTGGCCTTCGCGATGGTGTCGAGCTTCCCCTACGCCAAGCTCGCCCGCCTGGTGAAACTGCCGCCGTGGCTCTGGTTGGCCCCGGTGATCGGCGCGCTGGTCGACATCCGGCTCACGTTCGCCCTGATCGTGGTGGGCTACCTGGTCAGCGGGCCGGTTCTCTGGCTGCGGCAACGTCGTACCGCCTGATCTGAACAGACAAAACGGGGCGCCGCGGACAGCGGCGCCCCGTTCGTCGTTTGCGGGTCAGCGCCAGCGGGCGATGACCGTGGACCCGCCGACCACCTTGTCGCCCGGCCCGACCAGCGGGTCTGCGGCCTCGGCGGGCAGGTAGACGTCGGTCCGGGAACCGAACCGGATCAGCCCGAAGCGCTCGCCCTTGGCCAGCAGCGCGCCGATCGGCGCGCGCTGCACGATGCGGCGGGCGATCAGCCCGGTCCGCTGCGCGACCACCACCGTGCCGCGAGCGGTGTCCAGCACGGTGTACGCGGCGACGTTGTGCTCGGCGTCCGGCTTCATCGCGTTGACGAAGCCGCCATCGGCGACGAAGTAGTCCACCACCTTGCCGGCGACCGGGGCGCGGTTGACGTGCACGTCCAGCACCGACAGGAACACCGCGATCCGCAGCCACTCGCCGTCGCCGAAGCGCTCGTCGTGCAGCCGCTGCACCGACAGGACCTTCCCGTCCGCGCTGGCGACCACGGCGCTCGGGTCCTCCGGCACGTCCCGTTCGGGATCCCGGAAGAACGCGGCGACCGGCCCGGCGGCCAGGGCCGGCAGCAGCCACAGCTTGGACGACGGGCGCGCCACCCGGGCCAGCGCCGCGAGGCTCAGCGCGATGCCCGCCGCCGCCACACCGTTGGAGTCGATGTGCATGCCGCGGGTCACCGGCACGCTCGACGGCCGGTACGCAGGGGCCAGAGTGTCGGCCGTGGCCGGGCTGGCCGGGGTGAACCGCAGTCGGTAGACCCGCACCGGCGGCGAGTTACGTAGCACCAGATCGGCGCCGACGCCGTAGAGGGCATCCTGTCGGGCCAACTCGGCGGCGGCACCCTCGGTCCGGCCGGGGGTGGCGACGGTCGCCACGCTCAGCACCGCCCCGTCGGTCAGGTACTTGGCCAACCCCTCGACGCCGCTGCGGGTGGCCTCGGCGGTGCTGGTGAACGCCTCACCGGCGATGACGACCCCGGCGGCCTCGGCTTCGGCCAGCGAGTCGACGACGCTCACCCGGTCGGCGACCCAGCGGCCCTGGGCTGTGACGTGCTCGCGGAGCGCCGCAGCGCCGAACGGCTCGGCGGGCACCACGGTGAGCCGGTCACCGGGGAGCAGCGCATCGACCGCCGCGGCCAGCACCGCGGAGTCCGGGGTCACCCCGACCAGCAGGGCGGCCTTGGGGTCGTTGATCCGGGCCAGCTCGGCGACGAGGGTACGGGCGGCTCGCTCGCCGATGCGGACCGGACCGGACCGGCCGGTGGTACGCACGGCGGGGGACTGGGTCATGTCGGGCGGGCTCCTGACGGGGGTAGAGACGGGAATCGCGGCGGGACCGCCATGGGCGGGACGGGCCGGCCGGCGGAGGCGAGATCTCCACCAGCCAGCATATGCGTCCGTCCGCGCCGGCCGCACCGCCGTGGGGATGCGGTGGACCGACGCGGACGGGTGCCCGAGGTCACGCTTCCCTACGCGGGCCCTCCCGCTCGTCACCCGGCTGGTCGCCGGTGGCCTCGACCGGTTGGTCGGGCCGGGTCGGCTCGTCCCCCTCGGGCGAGGCCGGGCGGGTGAGGTTCCCGATGGTCGGCTGGTCGTCTCCGTTGCCGGATTGGCCGGGGATGGGCTCGGTCCGCGGCTCCGACGGCGAATGTGCCAGCCAGGCCGGGTGGATCACGTCGGTGGCCGGCACGTCCTGCGCCCGCACCTCGGTGGTCGGCGTCTCCAACGTCCGGTCCGAGATGAGCGTCGGGTCCGAGGAGGGCGTCGGGTCCGAGATGAGCGTCGGGTCCGAGGAGGGCGTCGGGTCCGAGATGAGCGTCGGGGCCGAGGAGGGAGTGTCCCAGGTGGACCGTTCTGCTTCCCAGACCGGCAGGGACGCGCCGGACGTCGACGTGGCGGCCCCGGAGACGGGTGCGCCGGAGACGGACGTGCCGGAGACGGGAGCGACCGCCTCGGCGGCACCGGCCTCGGAAATTGGCTCCGGCTGGTTCGGTCGACCGGAGCGCAGTGCGCCGACCAGCCCGAAGACCCCGATCAGGATGAGTGCGCCGGCCAGGAACCAGCCGACCGGCGGCAGCGCGAGCCCGAGCAGTTGGGCGAGCAGCCACCAGGCGGACAGCGCCAGGAACACGAGCCCGAAAGCGAACGACACCAGATCCGTGCGGTGAGCCTTCACCGGGTCACCTCCAGGTTGCCGGCATTGACATGGATGTAGAGGCGCAGGGTCCCGCCGCCGGGCCCGTCCGCGCCGACGTCGGTGGATTCCCGCAGGCGGCCGTCCAGCCCGCCGGAGCGGTTGCCGAAGACGGTGGCGTCACCGGCGTTGACGTCGGCCACGGTGGTGACGTCCACGTTCGGCGGCACGACGACCGTCGCCTGGCCGAAGTTGACGGCCACTGTCACCTGGCTGTCCCGTTTCGCGAAGTCGATCCCGCGCAGGTCGAGCACGGCGTCGCCGAAGCTGTTCTCGTACCGGTCCGCCAGGTCGCGGTAGTCGGTGGGCGCCCAGGTCACCGCGCCGTCGACCCCCCGGATCCGGTCGTAGGACTCGGCGACGGTCGCCGTGCCCAGCGCGGCCGCGGTCACCAGACCGAGCGCGATGAGCCAGCGGGCCCGCCCGAACCACGTGCCGACCAGCAGGCCGAGCGCGATCGTGGCCAGCGCGGCCGCGAAGTACGCCGAGGCGCTGATGGCGAAGACGTCCAGCAGGTCGAGCAGGGCGACCAGACCGAGCACCAGGAAGATCAGCGAGAAGGTCACCGCGCCGAGCGGCGAGCGCTCCTTGGGGCGCTTCGGCGGCTTCGGTGGCTTGGGTGGACGAGGCGCGGCCGGGGCCGGCGAAGCGTACGGGCCGTGCGGCGCGAACGGGGGCCGGTAACCGGAGGGCGGCGGGGCGGTCGGATAGCCGGCCGGGGCAGCGGGTGTGCTGCTCACCGGTGCCGACGGCCAGCCGGCGCTGGGCATGGCGGTGCTCGGCCAGCCGGGCTGGGCAGCCGTCGTGCCGGCCGGTTGCCCGGACACCGGACCGACCCCGGACACCGGCTGCGTCGCGCTGGTCGGCGGCGCGTCGTACGCCGGGATGGTGACGGTGGGCGTCGCCCCCGTCGTCGCGGTGGCGTACCCCGGACCGGTGCCGAACATCGGCGGCGTCCCCGCCGGGCCGGTCGACGGGGCCGCGCCGTACGACGGTGCGGGCCAGGTCACCGGTGGGACGACCGGACCGGCCGGGTTGCCGGACGGCGCGGCGGGCGGCGGACCAGCCGGGGTGCCGGGCCGTGGATTGCGGCCGTCCCGGTTGAGCAGGAGCGCGCCGGCGACCAGGATGGCCGCGCCGAGCAGCACCGCGCGGAAGGCGTCGGTGACGATGTACGCGAAGCTGGCCGCGACCAGGATGCCCAGGACGATCACCGTCACCGGGGACATGCTGGAGCGACCACGACCGAGCATGGACTCGACGGGGGACGCGGTGTCGCCCTCGTTCGGGATGATCAGCCAGGCGGCGACGTACACCAGGATGCCGATGCCCCCGAAGAACCCGAGCACCGCGAGCAGCACCCGCCAGAGCACCGGATCGGTGTTGGTGGCGCGCCCGATCGCCGCGCAGACGCCGGCCAGGTACCGCCCCTCGCGCGGCCGGACCAGCCCGTACCGCGAGGTGAAGCCGGTGCCGCCCAGGGGCGGTGGTGGCGCGGACGGACCGGGACCACCCGGCCCCTGTGGCGTGCCGCCCGGGCCGTAGCCGGTGCCCGCCGCGAACCCCGGGCCTGGGCCGTAGCCCGCCGTGGGCGGCGCGTAGCCGTCGGCCGGCTCGCCGGGCGCGGTGCCGGCGGTCGCGTCGCCGCCAGCGTGCGGACCGAACGTGCTGGGCTCGGTCCATTCAGTGGGCGTGGTGGTGGGCGGGGGCGGTGCTGAACCGCCCGGCTGTGCCGACCCCGGTCGGGGCGGCGGGGCAGCTTCCTCGGTCATGCTTCGATCCTGCTGCCCGGTCCACCCGAACGACCTCAGGACCCGACCCTGACCCCACCCTGAGATCCGGCGGCCGGAATGTCGGGGGCGTCCCCGTGGTCGTGGACGCCGCAGCGTGTGACGATCGAGTCACCGACCTCGACCTGTCCGCCACCGTGACCAGGGAGCCTCCGATCAGCACCGTGACACCGCCCCCGCGCCTCTACCGCGCCCCGGAGCACCGGATGGCCGCCGGCGTCGCCGCCGGTATCGCCGACCATCTCGGCATCTCGGTGCTGCGGGTGCGCGTCGCGTTCATGGTCCTGCTCGGGCTCAGCGGGCTGGGCCTGCTGCTCTACGCGGCCTTCTGGGCGGTGGTGCCGCTGCGTCCCGGTGACACCGCGGTGCCGCCCCGGCGGGACGTCGCCCAACTCCTGCCGTTCGTGGGGATCGGGCTCGGTGTCCTGTTGATCCAGGTGATGGTCTTCGACTCGGTCGGCGCGGCGGGCACCGCCGGTTGGTTGGTGGCCATCATCGCGGTCGGCGCCGGGGTCATCTGGCACCAGTCCGCGCCCGAGCGGCGGCGACAGTGGGGCGACGCGATGCCGGTGCCCTGGCTGGGCGCGGTCGTCGAGGAGAGCGACCGGCGGGCCTTCGTGCTGCGGTTCATCGGCGGGGGAGTGCTGGTCGCGGTCGGCATCATCGGCGTCGCGGCCGTCTACTCACCGGCACAGAACTTCGATGCGGTGATCAATGGCGTGATCTTCGCGTTGGTCGGGCTGGCGGGCGTCGGCGTGGTCGCCGCGCCGGTGCTCTGGCGGACGTACAGCCAGCTCCGCTCGGAGCGTGAGGGGCGCATCCGCGAGCAGGAGCGGGCCGAGCTGGCCGCGATGGTGCACGACCAGGTGCTGCACACGTTGGCACTGATCCAGCGCAACGCCGGCGACGTCAAGACGGTGCAGCGGCTGGCCCGGGGGCAGGAGCGTTCGCTGCGCAACTGGCTCTACAAGCCGACCGCTTCGCCGAGCGAGCGCTTCGCCGCCGCTCTCGAACAGGCCGCGGCCGAGGTCGAGGACACCTTCGCGATCAGCGTGGAGACGGTGGTGGTGGGGGACCGGGAGACCGACGAGAAGGTCGGCGCGCTGGTCGCGGCCGCGCGGGAGGCGTTGGTGAACGCGGCCCGGCACGCAGGCGTGCAGACCGTGTCGCTCTACGCCGAGGTGGAGCCGGATCAGGTCAGTGTCTTCGTCCGGGACCGGGGGAAGGGCTTCGATCCGGATACCGTGGAGGACCACCGGCACGGCGTACGCGGCTCGATCATCGGGCGGATGAAGCGGCACGGCGGACGGGCCGAAATACGGTCCGGCCCGGGGGAGGGGACCGAGGTCCGGTTGATCCTGCCGATCTCCCGGGACTCGTCCGCAGCGGAGAGGAACAGATGACCATGGCCGAGCAGTCGACCGAGCACCTCGACCCGGCGGATGCCCGCCCCGAGCGGCTGCGGGTGTTCCTGGTGGACGACCACGCCATGTTCCGAGCCGGGGTGCGCGCGGAGTTGGGCGCCCACGTCGATGTGGTGGGCGAGGCGAGCACGGTGGCCGAGGCGGTCACCCGGATCGCCGCCGTCGGCCCGGACGTGGTGCTGCTCGACGTGCACATGCCCGACGGTGGCGGTCGCGCGGTGCTGGAGGCGATGCGGCGTACGCACCCGCAGGTCAAGTTCCTCGCGTTGAGCGTCTCCGACGCGGCGGAGGACGTGATCGGGCTGATCCGTGCCGGTGCCCGCGGGTACGTCACCAAGACCATCTCCCCGGACGAGTTGGCTGCCGCGATCCGTCGCGTGGCCGACGGTGATGCGGTGTTCAGCCCTCGGCTGGCCGGGTTCGTGCTGGACGCCTTCGCGGCCCGGCCGGACGCGCCGGTGGCCGACCCGGAGCTGGACCAGCTCACCAACCGTGAGCGTGAGGTGCTGCGGCTGCTGGCCCGGGGGTACGCGTACAAGGAGATCGCCAAGGAGCTCTTCATCTCCATCAAGACGGTGGAGACGCACGTGTCGAACGTGCTGCGCAAGCTTCAGATGTCAAACCGCTACGAACTCTCCCGTTGGGCGGCGGATCGCCGCCTCGTGTGACGGCGCGTCGGCACCGGCGAGGATCAGAGAAACGTCCGGCGCGCCCTCGTACACCCAGCCGGTGATCGTGTCCGGGTAGCCGTAGGGGCCCTCATCCGGATGGGTCGAAACGTGAGTCGTGACGGACGTCCCACCGGGCTCGGGTGACCTCGGGGCTCGCGCACGGGCGGAGGCCGGCTGTTCGGGCGGCGCAACGTATTTCCTGCTCAGTGCCGCCCGCGTCGACCCTTTTATGATCATTTTTCAAGTATCGGCAACGTGGCGGGCAACTAACGGCTTGATAACGGCACCTTCACGGAAGAGGCCAGTGGGTGTCACAGTGGCAGCACCTCACCATCGGTGTGTGGCACTCCGTACGCCCCACGACCACGATTCCGCCGATCTCGGCGGCCCGTGGCTGTGTCGATTGCGTCGTGTCACGCCTCGTTGGTGGGGGAGCCCGGCGGATCGGAACATCAGGGGTGTCCCCAACTTCCCTGTGGTCCCGGCGACCCGCGCCCCGGGGTGGTCGGGCGGTGTCACCCCCAAACGTGCGTGAAACCCACGACGGAACCTGGTTAGAAAGAGGAGGCCCCTCGGAATGAGAGTCTCGAAGCGGGCGACGAGCGCCATCGCGCTCAGCGCGGCTGCCGCGCTTGTCGCGAGCGGTTGCTCGAGCGGCGGCGACGGCGATACTGCCGCCAGCACGGACGGCTCGATCGTTGTTCACGGCGTCCAGCCGGAGAACCCGCTGGTCCCGTCGAACACCACGGAGACCGGTGGCGGCAAGATCATCGACTGGATGTGGACCGGCCTGGTCGAGTACCCGAACGACGGTGGGGCCCCGCGTAACGCGCTGGCGGAGTCCATCAACACCACGGACTCCAAGGTCTTCACGATCAAGATCAAGGCCGGTACCAAGTTCCACGACGGTACCGAGGTCAAGGCGAAGAACTTCGTCGACGCCTGGAACTGGGCCGCCTACTCGCCGAACGGCGCGCAGAACGGCACCTTCTTCGCGGACATCGCGGGCTTCGACCAGACCTACACCACGGACCCGGATGGCGCGGACGGCCCGAAGAAGGCCCCGACGCCGACGGCCGACAAGCTGTCCGGCCTGAAGGTCATCGACGAGCAGACCTTCGAGGTCACCCTGGCGGCGCCGACCGCGGTCTTCCCGACCAAGCTCGGCTACAGCGCCTTCATGCCGCTGCCGGACGTGTTCTTCACCATGAAGCCGGAAGAGTTCGGCAAGAACAAGCCGATCGGCAACGGCCCGGTGAAGTTCGTGTCCTGGGAGGACAACTCCCTCATCAAGCTGACGCGCTTCGACGACTACAACCTTCGCGACAAGATGAAGGTCAAGGACGTCGACGTCAAGCTGTACCAGGACGACAACGCCGCCTACGCCGATCTGCTGGCCAACAACCTCGACTTCATGGAGGTTGTCCCCACCTCGGCGCTCGCCGGTGACAAGTGGAAGACCGACCTCGGTGACCGGGGCCGCTCGACCGTCACGCCGTCGACCGCGTTCATCGCGTTCCCGATCTACGACAAGCGCTTCGCGAACCCGAAGCTGCGTCGTGCGGTGTCGCTGGCGGTCAACCGGCAGGAGATCTCGGACAAGATCTTCTTCGGCACCCGCAAGCCGGCCGACAGCTGGGCGAACCCGCTGACCCCGGGCGCCAAGCCGGGCAACTGCACCGCCTGCAAGTTCGACCCGGAGACGGCCAAGACGCTGCTCGCCGAGGCCGGTGGCTTCACCGGTGAGATGGTCTTCTACTACAACGCGGACTCCGCCCACAAGGACTGGATGGACGCCGTCGCGCAGCAGGTCAAGACCAACCTCAACATCAACGCTCGGGCCGAGGGTGTGCCGACCTTCGCGGTGTTCCGCCAGAACATCAACGCCCACAAGATGACCGGCCCGTACCGCGCTGCCTGGCAGCAGGACTACCCGGACGTCGAGAACTGGGTCAACCCGCTGTTCATCACCAACGGCTCCTCGAACGACGGCCTCTACAGCAACCCCGAGGTCGACGCCCTTGCCAAGCAGGCCAGCGGCGCGCCGAGCCTGGAGGCCTCGCACGAGGCGTTCGCCAAGGCGGTCGAGAAGGTCGACCAGGACGTCCCGAGCATCCCGGTCTACTTCTACGGTCAGCAGTCCGGCCACTCGGAGAAGATCAAGAAGCTCGAGCTGAACAACGTCGGCGAGATCGACATCACCTCGGTCGAGCTCTGATCCGAACGGTCTGACCCCGGGTCGGGCTCGCCACATCCGGTGAGCCCGACCCGGGGCCGTTCCGCGATTGGGTGTTACAACACTCCACTCGCACGTTGTCACCACCGTGTCGGCCGTCCGACGCGCCCCCTGTCTGGAGGACCACCCCATGGGCCGTTATCTGTTGAGACGGCTGCTCCAACTCGTGCCGGTCTTCATCGGTACGACGTTCCTGATCTACTGGCTCGTCTGGGCCGTTCCGGGCGATCCGTTCGCCGGCAAGTGCGGTGAGCGTCGCTGCCCGGACCAGTACATCGCCTTCATGACCGAGAAGTACCACCTCGACCAGAACGTCTTCGTGCAGTACGCCAACTACATGAAGAACCTGCTCCAGGGCGACTTCGGTCAGACGTTCTCGCAGCGCGAGATCAGCGACATCATCCTGACTTCGTACCCGAACACCCTGAAGCTGGCCCTCGTGGCGCTCGCCATCGAGGCGATCATCGGCCTCGGCGCCGGCGTGCTGTCCGGTCTGCGGCGCAACGGCTTCCTGGACAACCTGGTCCTGGTCTCCACCCTCTTCCTGATCGCGCTGCCGGTCTTCGTGGTCGGCTTCGTGCTGCAGTGGCTGCTGGGTGTTCAGTGGGGCATCATCAAGCCGACCGTCTCCTCCGAGATGCGGTGGTCCGAGTTGATCGTGCCGGGCTTCGTGCTGGGCAGCGCGTCAGTGGCGTACATCGCCCGGGTGGCACGAACGAGCATCGCCGAGAACCGTCGCGCGGACTACGTGCGCACCGCCATCGCCAAGGGCCTGCCGATGCGCCGGGTGGTCGGCGTGCACCTGCTGCGCAACTCGCTCATCCCGGTGGTGACCCTGCTCGGTACCGACCTGGGTGCCCTGATGGGTGGCGCGATCGTCACCGAGGGAATCTTCGGCATCAACGGAATCGGCCGCCAGGTCTTCCGGGCGATCATCACCAAGGAAAGCGCCACGGTGGTAGGAATCGTGGTCGTCCTGGTGCTGGTCTATCTCGTGATGAACCTGCTGGTTGACCTGCTCTACGCCGCCCTGGACCCGAGGATCCGTTATGAGTGACCCGAGTACCGCATCGATCGTCAGTACCCCTGGCGCACACCCCACCGACTCCGCCGCACCCGCCACCGCGGGCCAGCCGCAGAGCAACGAGAAGCCGCGCGGCCTGCTCGCCGACGCCTGGCGGGATCTGCGGCGCAAGCCACTGTTCTGGATCTCGGCCACGCTGATCGTGATCTTCCTGTTGATGGCGGCCTTCCCGGCGCTGTTCGCTCCGGGCGACGCGGTCAACGGCTCGCTGTCCCGCAGCCTCGACAAGCCGTCCGCCAATGGCTGGTTCGGCTACGACGTGCAGGGCCGCGACGTCTACGCCCGGGTCATCTACGGCGCACGGGCCTCCATCGTGGTCGCCGTGCTCTCCGTAATGGGCACCCTGCTCATCGGCGGAACCATGGGCATCATCTCCGGTTACCGCGGTGGCTGGGTGGACGCGCTGCTCAGCCGGATCGCCGACGTGTTCTTCGGTCTGCCCTTCGTGCTCGGCGCGATCGTCATCCTGACCACCTTCAACGGGTCGGGCGCCGGCAACAGCAAGGCCCAGATCATGGGCCTGGTGATCGCGTCACTGATCGTGCTGAGCTGGCCCGTCGTGATGCGGCTGATGCGCTCCTCGGTGCTCGCCACCAAGGAGGCCGACTACATCGTGGCGGCCCGCGCACTGGGTGCCGGCACCGGCCGGATCATCCTCAAGCACCTGCTGCCGAACTGCCTGGCCCCGCTGCTGGTCTACGGCACGATCATGGTCGGCTCGTTCATCGGCGCCGAGGCCACCCTGTCGTTCCTGGGCGTCGGTCTGAAGTCGCCGGTGGTGTCCTGGGGCATCATGATCAGTGATGGGCAGCAGTTCGTCCGGGTCGCGCCGGGGCTGGTGTTCTTCCCCGCCGCGTTCCTCGTCACCGCAGTGCTGAGCTTCGTGATGCTCGGTGAGTCGGTCCGCGAGGCCCTCGATCCGAAACTCCGCTAGGGGAGATCCAGTTGTCCGACATTCTCGTGTCCGAGCAGTCAGCGCCGGGACCCGGCGGGTCCGGGCGTCCCTCCGGCCGCCTGCTCGAGGTCGACGACCTGCGGGTGGAGTTCCGCACCCGGGACGGCGTCGCAAAGGTCATCAACGGGGTCACGTACCACGTCGACGCGGGGGAGACCCTCGCCGTGCTCGGCGAGTCCGGCTCCGGTAAGAGCGTCACCGCGCAGACCATCATGGGCATCCTCGACACGCCGCCCGGCTTCGTCACCGGTGGGCAGGTCCGCTTCCACGGCAAGGACATGCTCCGCATGTCCGACGAGGAGCGCCGCCGCATCCGCGGCGAGGGCATCGCGATGATCTTCCAGGACGCGCTCTCCGCGCTGAACCCCGTCTTCACCGTCGGGTTCCAGATCGCCGAGCAGTTCCGGGTCCGGCGGGGCATGGGTCGCGCGGAGGCCAAGAAGCGCGCGATCGACATGCTCGACCAGGTCAAGATCCCGAACGCCAAGGGCCGGTTCAACAACTACCCGCACCAGTTCTCCGGTGGTATGCGGCAGCGCGCGATGATCGCGATGTCGCTGGCGCTCGACCCCGAGGTGCTGATCGCGGACGAGCCGACCACCGCCCTCGACGTGACCGTGCAGGCCCAGATCATGGACCTGCTGGCCGAGCTTCAGCGCGAGCGGCAGATGGGCATGATCCTGATCACCCACGACCTCGGCGTGGTCGCCGACGTCGCGGACCGGATCGCGGTCATGTACGCGGGCCGGATCGTTGAGGAAGCCGACGTGTACGAGCTGTACGCCAAGCCGGCGCACCCGTACACGCTGGGTCTGATCGACTCGATCCCGCGCCTCGACGAGAAGGGGCAGCAGCTCCGGACGATCAAGGGCCTCCCGCCGAACCTGATGAACATCCCGCCGGGCTGCCCGTTCAACCCGCGGTGCCCGATGGCTCAGCCGGTGTGCCGGGAGAAGGTCCCGCCGCTGCTGCAGGTCGGCCCCGCGCGGGCCAGCGCCTGCCACTTCGCCGAGGAGCTGGTGAACCGTGTCTGAGAACATCCTCGAGGTCAATGACCTGGTCAAGCACTACCCCGTCACGCAGGGTGTGGTGTTCAAGAAGACCGTTGGTCAGGTCAAGGCGGTCGACGGGGTCTCGTTCGGTCTGCGCGCCGGAGAGACCCTCGGTGTGGTCGGCGAGTCCGGCTGCGGCAAGTCGACGCTCGCCCGGGTGCTGATGAACCTGGAGAAGCCGACCGCCGGCAACGTGGTCTACAAGGGCCAGGACATCTCCAAGCTGTCCGGTGGGGCGCTGCGGCGTCTGCGCCGGCAGATCCAGCTGGTGATGCAGGACCCGTACACCTCGCTGAACCCGCGGATGACCGTCGGTGACCTGCTCGGTGAGCCGTTCGAGATTCACCCCGAGGTGGCGCCGAAGGGCAGCCGCCGGGCCAAGGTCCGCGAACTGCTCGACCTGGTCGGGCTCAACCCGGAGCACATCAACCGGTACCCGCACCAGTTCTCCGGCGGTCAGCGTCAGCGCATCGGCATCGCCCGCGCGCTCGCGCTGCGGCCGGAGATCATCGTCTGCGACGAGCCGGTGTCGGCGCTGGACGTCTCCATCCAGGCTCAGGTCATGAACCTGCTGGAGCAGTTGCAGGGCGAGTTCGGCCTCTCGTACGTCTTCATCGCGCACGACCTGTCGGTGGTCCGCCACCTGTCGGACCGGGTGGCGGTGATGTACCTCGGCAAGATCGTCGAGATCGGCACCGAGGACGAGATCTACGAGCGACCGACCCACCCGTACACCCAGGCTCTGCTCTCCGCGGTGCCGGTGCCGGACCCGACCCAGCGGAACAACAAGACGATCATCCGGCTCACGGGTGACGTGCCGTCGCCGATCAGCCCGCCCTCGGGCTGCCGGTTCCGGACCCGCTGCTGGAAGGCGCAGGACGTCTGCGCCGAGCAGGTCCCGTTGCTGGAGATCCGGCGGGGCTCGGACCACCCGAGCGCCTGCCACTTCGCGGAGAAGCGCGAGATCGTCGCCACCCACGAGGTGTGAGTCACCGAAACCGCCTGCCGCCGTCACCACGACGACGGCAGGCGGTTTCGTCTGTTCGTGACCCGGATCGGCCGCGCGGCGTCTGGCCGCCCAGGCGGCGTCAGCAAGCACGATGGGCGGTGTGCTCACCAGGGAGCCGTGGCCCGGTTCAGCGCGGGCTGAGGCGGCTCACAGCGGGCCGCGGCCCGCGCGGAGCAGCAGCAGGGCCAGCTGGGTGCCGTCGGCACCGAGCGCGACGCGGAAACGCTCCAGGATCTCCCGTTCCCGGGAAAGCACCAGGCGGGTCCCACCGGACGCCATCCGGGTCGCGCCGACCTCCTGGGACAACGCGGCCCGCTCCTGCCAGAGCGTGATCAACGCGTGGTCGATCTCGTCGATCCGTTCCCTGATCTGCACGATCCGCGCCGAGGCGGACGGCTCCTGGGTGCCGGTCTGCTGCTCGGCCGGCTCGGCGTCCGCACCCGTCGGTGCTGCGGCCACCGCCGCCTCAGCCCCCTGCGCTGCGGGCTGCCCCGGTCGGTTCGGGCTGCCGCTCTGCTCCATCACGCCTGTCATCATCGGGTACCTCTCGCACTGTGGTGCCCGGTGCCCGGAACCTGGGACGGAAAAAGCCCCGGACTCCAGGAGCCCGGGGCTTTAGCAGGTCTGAATCGATCAGGCGCGACCTACGGCAGCCGGACTCCCGGTGCCATAGTAAAAGTAGAAGCGCGCAGCGATCACGCCGTCGAGTATGCCCACGTCGTTGCCGGGTGCGCAAGCATTCCGCGTCGCGAAGGGCACCTTTCCCGCCGGTGGGCGTGCCGGGTGGTGGTGCGCGCCGTCGGGCACGAGCTGCTGAGCGCCAGAGGCGCAGTGTCCGGCCTGCGGCATAGACTTGTCGGGCGATGCATCCTCTCTTCGACATCCCCGCGTCCCCGCCTGCGCCGGAGTCCGCGCCGGCCCGCCCGCACCGACCCGGGGCGGCCGCCGCGCGCCTCGATCCGCAGCAGCTGCTCGCCGGGCTCAACGGGCCGCAGCGCGACGCCGTCAGCCATGCTGGCTCGCCGCTGCTGATCGTGGCCGGCGCCGGGTCCGGCAAGACCCGGGTGCTCACGCACCGGATCGCCTACCTGCTCGCCGCTCGGGACGTGCACCCCGGCGAGATCATCGCGATCACCTTCACCAACAAGGCCGC
This sequence comes from Micromonospora saelicesensis, assembly GCF_900091575.1. Taxonomy (GTDB): domain Bacteria; phylum Actinomycetota; class Actinomycetes; order Mycobacteriales; family Micromonosporaceae; genus Micromonospora; species Micromonospora saelicesensis. Next base: position 489,541 of record NZ_FMCR01000006.1, on the reverse strand, counting down.
CGGCGAGATGAAGGAGCGCGTCGCCGCGCTGGTGGGCCCACGGGCCCGCCTGATGTGGGTGTCGACGTTCCACTCGGCCTGCGTGCGGATCCTGCGTGCCGAGCACGAGCACGCCGGCCTCAAGTCGACATTCTCGATCTACGACGCGGACGACTCCCGCCGGTTGATGCAGTTGGTAACCCGCGAGCTGGATCTCGACCCGAAGCGCTACCCGGCGCGTGGGCTGGCCGCCCAGGTCTCCAACCTCAAGAACGAGCTGGTCGACCCGGAGCAGTTCGCGGCGCGGGCCACCGGGCCCAACGAGCGGGCGCTGGCCGAGGCGTACACGCTCTACCAGCGTCGGCTGCGCGAGGCACACGCCCTGGACTTCGACGACCTGATCATGACCACGGTGCACCTGCTCCAGTCCCACCCGCACGTCGCGGAGAGCTACCGCCGACGGTTCCGGCACGTGCTGGTCGACGAATACCAGGACACGAACCACGCCCAGTACGTCCTGATCAAGGAGCTGGTCTCCGGCACCGACGGGCTGGAGCCCGCCGAGCTGTGCGTGGTCGGCGACGCCGACCAGTCGATCTACGCGTTCCGGGGTGCGACGATCCGCAACATCCTGGAGTTCGAACGGGACTTCACCGACGCTCGGACGATCCTGCTGGAGCAGAACTACCGCTCCACCCAGACCATCCTCAACGCGGCCAACGCGGTGATCGACCGCAACACCTCCCGCAAACCCAAGCGACTGTGGAGCGAGGCCGGCGCCGGCGAGCAGATCGTCGGCTACGTGGCCGACACCGAGCACGCCGAGGCCGACTGGGTGGCCCGGGAGATCGACCGGCTGGTCGACGCCGACGAGACCCGCCCCGGCGACGTCGCCGTCTTCTACCGGACCAACGCGCAGTCCCGCGTCTTCGAGGAGGTGTTCATCCGGGTCGGCCTGCCCTACAAGGTGGTCGGCGGGGTGCGCTTCTACGAGCGCAAGGAGGTCCGCGACGCCCTGGCGTACCTGCGTTCGGTGGTCAACGACGACGACACGGTGAGCCTGCGGCGGGTGCTCAACACCCCGCGCCGGGGGATCGGCGACCGCGCCGAGGCGTGTGTCGAGGCGCTCTCCAGCCGCGACCGGATCTCCTTCGGCGCGGCGCTGCGGCGGGCCCGAGAGGCTCCGGGCATCTCCAGTCGGGCGGCCAACGGCATCGCGGACTTCGTGGCGCTGCTCGACGGCGCCCGCGAGCTGGCCGAGACCGGCACCCCGGAGGAGGTGCTGGAGGCGCTGCTGACCCGTTCCGGCTACCTCACCGAGCTGGAGGAAAGCCTGGACCCGCAGGACGCCGGCCGGGTGGACAACCTCCAGGAGCTGGTCAGCGTCGCCCGCGAGTACACCGAGCGGATCGAGGCGCTGGGCGAGGAGGGGGAGCGGGCCACTCTGGCCGGCTTCCTGGAGCAGGTGGCGCTGGTCGCCGACGCGGACCAGATCCCCTCCGACGACCCCGACCACCAGGGCGTGGTCACCCTGATGACGCTGCACACCGCCAAGGGGCTGGAATTCCCGGTGGTCTTCCTGACCGGGCTGGAGGACGGCGTCTTCCCGCACCTGCGCTCGCTGGGCGACACCCGCGAGTTGGAGGAGGAGCGCCGACTGGCGTACGTCGGCATCACCCGTGCCCGACAGCGGCTCTACATGTCCCGGGCGGTGACCCGCTCGGCCTGGGGGCAGCCGTCCTACAACCCGCCGTCACGCTTTCTGGAGGAGCTGCCGAGCGAGTTGGTGCACTGGGAGCGCACCGAAGGGTCGTACACCTCGTGGGCTGGCGGGGGCGGCGGCGTCGGTGGCCGCGCGGACCGCGCGCCCGGCGCGCGTGGCAACTTCACCGGGGGTACGCCGAAGGCGGCCCAGTTGGCGCAGCGGCTCGGCGTGGACGCCAGCCGGCTGACCACCGCCAGTGAGCTGCCGCAGGGGCCGAAGGTGTCCGCGGGCGACCGGGTCAACCATCAGCGGTACGGGCTGGGGCGGGTGCTCGCCGTCGAGGGGCACGGCCCGGGTGCCCGCGCGCAGATCGATTTCGGCGACCAGACCATGTGGCTGGTGCTCCGGCACGCCCCGGTCGACAAGCTCTGACCCCGTCGTCCCAAGATCGTGCTAGATCAAGGAAAGAGTGGCCTCGCGTACCGCTGAGGCCACTCTTTCCTTGATGTTGCGCCCGGACCGCGCCCGGACGTCGCCTCAGCAGCCCAGGTCGACGCCGCGGGACCGCATGAACGGGGCCGGGTCGATCTGGTTCCACATGCCCTGGTGCACCTCGAAGTGCAGGTGCGGGCCGGTGGCATCGCCGGTGGCGCCCTCGTAGCCGATGACCTGGCCGGCCTTGACCTTCTGCCCGACGGTGACCGCGATGCGGCTCTGGTGGGCGTAGTGGGTCAGGTAGCCGTTGCCGTGGTCGATGAAGACGGAGTTGCCGTACCCGTCGGAGGCGTCGCCGGCCTGGGTCACGGTGCCGGCGGCCGCAGCGTGGATCGGCGTACCGGACGGCAGCGCCAGGTCGATACCGGCGTGCAGGGTGCCCCAGCGCTGCCCGTAGCAGGACGTGACGGCTGCGCCCGGCATCGGGTCGACCCAGGCGGGCGTGGGCCTGGTGGTCTTTTTCGGCTTCGGCTTGGCCTTCGCGGCGGCCGTCTTCGCGGGGGTCGGGCTGGCGCTGACCGTCGACGGGCTGGGCGTCGGGCTGAGCGAGGGGGCGACCGGGGTGCTCGACTCACGGACCGAGCGGTCGGCCCGGCTCGCGGCCTCGGCCCGGGCCTGGGTGTCGAGGGAGACGGCGGCGGGGGCCGGGTGGTCGGTGCCGCTGGTGGCGACGGCGACACCACCGAGGCCGAGGGCTACCAGGGCGGCGGCCCCGAGCACGATGAGGCGGTTCCGTCGGCCGGTGCGCTGCGGCGGCGCGGTCTCGCTGGTGTCGGGGGTGTTCTCGTTCTGGACGGGGCTGTCTTCCTGCACGGCGGACCTTCACAGTCGAGGGGCACTTGACCTCGAAATACTGGTGTCGGGCCGAGGTGGGGTGGGCGCGGGGACCGAACCCTCGGACGGAGAGCGGACGATCGGCTGCCCGGATATGACCCGCTGTGCGGCGCTACATCCGGAAAAGTGATCATGTTGGTGGGTGCCGTCGGTCACATTCGACACTGTGACCCGGGATACATCCGCCGTGACCGCCCAACGCAAAACCGCCCGGATCGACAGATCCGGGCGGTCAACGGTCGTTACGCATCGTCAGGAGGCGGCTACCTCGCTGTAGATTGCCTCGACTTGCAGCTTGATGTCCACTCCGCGCTCCTGGAGGAACGGCACCGGGTCGATCGGCTGCCCCTTGACATGGATCTCCAGGTGCAGGTGGGTGCCGTACGCGTGGCCGGTCTGACCCACGAGGCCGAGCTGGTCGCCCGCCTTGATCTGCTGGCCTTCCTTGACGCTCACCGCGGAGGAGTGGCCGTAGATGGCCTCGCTGCCGTCGGCGTGCTGGACGATCACCGCGTTGCCGTACCCGCCGAACCAGCCGGCCTTGGTGACCAACCCGTCGTGGATCGCCACGTAGGGCGTGCCTTCGCCGGCGACGAGGTCCACGCCGGTGTGCAGCTTGCCCCAGCGCATCCCGTACGGGGAGTTGAAGTCGTAGCCCTGTAGCGGCAGCAGCCAGACCTCGGGCTCGGCGCTGTCCTTGCTGCGGCTGTCCCGGGAGGCGCGGTCGGCGTTCTCCGAACGGGCCGCGACGTCCTGGCTGGTGACCGACGCCTGCTTGAGCTCGTCGAGGACCGTCGGGCTGACGTCCTTGGCGTCCGGCAGGGCGCTCGCGCCGAGGGCCACGATGCCGGCACCGACGAACGCGGTGGTGACGACAGCGGCGTAACGGCTGCGGGGTGGGGTGGGTACGCGGCGGCGACCGCGATATCGATCGGGCTCAGACGACAGGCGCTGGCGCACGCACACCCTCCGTTGTCGGGGTTCCGAAGCGGCCGGTGGGCATCCCCTGGAACTCCAGTGAAACGTCCGCTGACCGCGTCGTCACCCGTCCATGGACCTGATGACAACCGTGGACACGTTAGCCAACCGCCAGGCGAGTCACAAGCTAGACCGAAAAATTGGCGTGTCGGTCTGTCCGTTTGCGTCCCTGATTGTCATGCATCGCGACGCCGAACGGTGCCCCCGTCGCTGCCCGTTCGTCGCCGAGCGTGACCGTTCCGGCGGAGTCGTCCGGCTTGACTCCGAACGGTGCCGGGATGGTGTCCCCGGCCCTGCCAGCGGCGCGGCGGCGGTGAGGCCGGCATGGGGGTGGGTCGGAGTTCTCCGGGTTGCCGGGTGGACACGCCGGGTAACGACCGGTGGCAGAGCCCGGATTTCCCGGGCCGGGCCCGCCGGGTTACCGTTCGTTAAGGTCATGGCGGTCAAGCCGGTGAAAGGTGTGCGCTGATGAGCTCTCGTATTCGGGTCGTCGTCGCCAAGCCCGGCCTGGACGGCCACGACCGGGGCGCGAAGGTCGTCGCGCGCGCCCTGCGGGATGCCGGGATGGAGGTCGTCTACACCGGCCTGCACCAGACTCCCGAGCAGATCGTGGAGACCGCCATCCAGGAGGACGCCGACGCGGTCGGCCTGTCAGTGCTCTCCGGGGCGCACATGACGCTCTTCCGACGGGTGCTGGAACTGCTCGGTGAGCGGGACGCCCGCGACATCGTCGTGTTCGGTGGCGGCATCATTCCGAACGGCGACATTCCCGAGTTGGAGAAGCTGGGCGTCGCGAAGATCTTCACGCCGGGCGCCACCACCCAGGCGATTGTCGAGTGGGTCCGACAGAACGTGGCCCAGCCGGTTTCCTGAGGCACGCCGATCTGCTGCGTCACCGAGTTTTGGGCACGGGGGAGGGGCCGGACGCACCCCTCACACGTCCGGCCCCTCTATGCACGATGCCCCGCCGCCACCCCTCGACCGACAGGGCATCGGCCGTATCCCGTCATTGCGCTGTTCGGCGCTCCGACATCTGACTCAACGACGCCTCCACGGCAGGGTTACGCAAGCCGGACAACATCGCCCGGACGGTGGATGCCACCCGCGTCATGGCCGGAAACCGGCCACACCTGATGTCCGGTTGTGCATTACCGCACACCGTGCACCCGCTCGGTTGCCGGTGGTGCCGACCTCGCTAGGCTGCGGCCAATGGCCTGTTTCAACTGATGACAGGCGTCAAACTGTTTTCTGAACGCTGGTGGCGGCGCGACGGCGCGCCGCGGAGACGGGACGGGACGCGCAATCGTGGACCTGTACGAGTACCAGGGGCGGGACCTGTTCGAGCGGCACGGCTTGCCCGTGCTGGCCGGCGGCGTCGCCACTACCCCGGAAGAGGCCCGCGCGATCGCCGAACGTCTTGGCGGCCGTGTGGTCGTCAAGGCGCAGGTAAAGGTCGGCGGCCGAGGTAAGGCCGGCGGCGTCAAGCTGGCCGAGGGCCCGGATGAGGCGGTGGCCCGTGCCACCGACATCCTCGGCATGGACATCAAGGGTCACACCGTCCACAAGGTCATGATCACGGTGACCGCGGACGTGGCCGAGGAGTACTACTTCTCGTACCTGCTCGACCGGGCGAACCGCACCTTCCTCTGCATCGCCAGCGTCGCCGGCGGCATGGACATCGAGCAGGTCGCCGCCGAGACCCCCGACAAGGTCGTGAAGGCCCCGATCGACGCCGTGAAGGGCGTGGACGAGGCCAAGGCCCGCGAGATCGTGACCGCCGCCGGCTTCCCGGCCGAGGTCGCCGACCAGGTGGTCGAGATCGCCGTCGGCCTGTGGCAGGCGTTCGTCGCCGAGGACGCCACCCTGGTCGAGGTCAACCCGCTCGCCAAGAACGGCGACGGCCGGATGCTCCTGCTCGACGCCAAGATCAGCCTGGACGAGAACGCCGCGTTCCGGCACCCGGACCACGAGGCGCTGGTCGACCAGGCCGCCGTGGACCCGCTGGAGCAGGCCGCCAAGGCCAAGGACCTCAACTACGTCAAGCTCGACGGCGAGGTCGGCATCATCGGCAACGGCGCGGGTCTGGTCATGTCGACCCTCGACGTGGTCGCGTACGCCGGTGAGCGGCACGGCAACGTCAAGCCGGCCAACTTCCTCGACATCGGCGGCGGCGCGAGCGCCGCGGTGATGGCGAACGGGCTGGAGATCGTGCTCTCCGACCCGGCCGTGAAGAGCGTCTTCGTCAACGTCTTCGGCGGCATCACCGCCTGCGACGAGGTCGCCAACGGCATCATCCAGGCGCTGGCCCTGCTGGAGCAGCGCGGCGAGCAGGTCACCAAGCCGCTCGTCGTCCGTCTCGACGGCAACAACGCCGAGGCTGGCCGGGCCATCCTGGACAGCGCGAACAACCCGCTCGTGCAGCGGGTGGACACCATGGACGGTGCGGCCGAGCGGGCCGCCGAGCTGGCAGCTGCGGGGGTCTGATCATGGCTATCTGGCTGACCAAGGACTCGAAGGTCATCGTCCAGGGGATGACCGGTTCCGAGGGTTCCAAGCACACCCGGCGGATGCTGGCCGCCGGCACCAACGTGGTCGGTGGCGTCAACCCGCGCAAGGCGGGCCAGACTGTCGACTTCGACGGCACCGAGCTGCCGGTCTTCGCGTCCGTCGCGGACGCGATGGCCGAGACCGGGGCCGACGTCACGGTCATCTTCGTGCCGCCGCAGTTCACCAAGGCCGCCGTGGTCGAGGCGATCGACGCCGCGATCCCGCTGGCCGTGGTGATCACCGAGGGCGTCCCGGTGCACGACACCGCGTCGTTCTGGGCGTACAACGTGGCGCAGGGCGAGCGGACCCGGATCATCGGGCCGAACTGCCCGGGCATCGCCTCGCCGGGCGCGTCCAACGCCGGCATCATCCCGGCCGACATCACCGGCTCCGGCCGGATCGGCCTGGTCAGCAAGAGCGGCACGCTGACCTACCAGATGATGTACGAGCTGCGCGACATCGGTTTCTCCACCTGCGTCGGCATCGGCGGTGACCCGATCATCGGGACCACCCACATCGACGCCCTCGCGGCGTTCGAGGCCGACCCGGAGACCGACGCCATCGTCATGATCGGTGAGATCGGTGGCGACGCCGAGGAGCGGGCCGCCGAGTTCATCAAGGCCAACGTCACCAAGCCGGTGGTCGGCTACATCGCCGGCTTCACCGCTCCGCCCGGCAAGACCATGGGTCACGCCGGGGCGATCATCTCCGGCTCGGCCGGTACCGCCGAGGCGAAGCAGGCGGCGCTGGAGGCCGTCGGCGTCAAGGTCGGCAAGACGCCGACCGAGACCGCGAAGCTGATGCGGGAGATCATGTCCGGCAGCTGAGCCGGCCAGGCAGTACGAAGGGGGTCGACCGGTCACGGTCGACCCCCTTCGGCGTACGCGCGCTCCGCGCTGGTCAGTCGTTGTTCCAGAACGGGTAGTTGCCGGTCGAGCGCAGGATCGCCCCGCCGATGATGTTGATCACGCCGAACGCGATGGCGAGGTAACCGAGCAGCGGGGACTGCCCGTACCGCCGGGCGTCGCGGATGGACAGGTAGCCGAAGACGATGCCGAAGATGCCGCAGCAGATCAGCCCCAGCACGATGCCCAGCACGCCCCAGAGGGTGGTTCGGTCGCGTCCCTGGGCCGGTGGCGGTGGGGGAGGCGGGTATGGCGTCGTCACAGCGTCCTCCGAGCGGTCATGGGCGACGTGCCGGCCCGGACCGCGACCGGCGGGCCCGTCCCGGGTGGCGGCGACTCGCGCCCCCTCAGGGCCGAGGCTAGACCGGCCCGGGTGGGCAGGACGTCGGTTCGGTGAACTCGCCGACCTTAGGAGGGGTTAACGGACTGCCACCGCCCGCGCGACGTGCCAGAGTAGAGCGGATGTCCCCCGTCACCCCTGACCGTCCCAGCCGTCCCGGCGGTGTGAGCGCCGACGACCGGCCGGTCGACCGTGCCGCACCGGCCCGGCGGGTGCCCGCGCCCCGCGCGGGCGGGTCGCCGCGCGGGCGGGCGCCGTTGCCAGTCGCCGCCGGGGTGGCCGCCTGCTGGGCCGCCCTCACCTCGTACCTGCCGGTCGCCATCGTGCTCGGCCTGGTGCAGCTCGGCGCGGATGGCACCACAGTGACCGGCACCCTGCGCACCGCGCTGGCCGGCTGGCTGCTCGGGCACGGCGTGCCGCTGCACACCGAGACCGGGCCGCTCGGGCTCGCCCCGCTGGCGCTGACCGTGCTCGCGCTCTGGCGGCTGACCCGCGCCGGCGTGCACGTCAGCCGCGCGATCGGTGCCCGCGACACCCGCTCACCGCGCCGGGCACTGCTCGCCGCGGTGGCGGTCGGTGTCGCGTACGCGCTGCTCGGCGCGCTCGCGGCGGTGCTGGTCGGCACGGGTGGGCCCAATGTGTCGCTGATCCGGGCGGGCGCCACGTTCGCGGCGGTCGGCACACTCGCCGCGCTGGTCGGCGCGGTCCGGATCACCGCCGTGACCCGGCTGCTCGTCACCCGGCTTCCCGGCCCGGTGCGCGACGGCGTTCGCACCGGCCTGGTGGCCGGGCTGCTGCTGCTCGGCGCGGGCGCGGGCGCCGCCGGCCTGGCGGTGGCCACCGGCGGCGGCGACGCCGCCGACATGATCGGGGCGTACCGGACCGGGGTCGCCGGGCAGGCCGGCATCACCCTGGTCAGCGTCGCGTACGCGCCCAACGCGGCGGTCTGGTCGACCAGTTACCTGCTCGGGCCGGGGTTCGCGGTGGGGACCGACACCGCGGTCCGTACCAGCGAGGTGTCGGTCGGCGCGCTGCCGGCCGTGCCGCTGCTCGCTGGCCTGCCGCGTGGCCCGGTGGACGGCTTCGGCGCCCTGCTGCTCGCGGTGCCGGTGCTGGCCGGGATGGTCGCCGGTTGGCTGCTCGCCCGGCGGGTGGCTCGGCTCGCCGTGCCGGAGCGGGCTGCGCAGCGCTGGGCCGAGTTGCTGGCGCCGGCGGTGCTGGCCGGGCCGGTGGCCGGGGTGGTGCTCGGTGCGGCCGCGGCGGTCTCCGGCGGGCCACTCGGCGCCGGTCGGCTGTCCCAGGTCGGCCCGGTGGGTTGGCAGGTCGGGGCGGTGGCGGCCGGTGTCATCGCGGTCGGCACGCTGCTCGGCGCCGCCGCCACCCGGGCGCTGACCCGCAGTCCCGCGCAGCTGACCCGCAGTCCCGCGCAGTAGAGCCGCTGCCACCCGGGCGTTGACCCGCGGTCCCGCTCGGTAGACGAGCGCGGGGCGCCCCGGGCGAACCCGGAGCGCCCCGTCGAATCCGAGCCCGTCAGGGCTGGGCGGGCAGGTTGACGTTCAGCACAACGCTCAAGATGATCGAGATGATGCCGAGCGCGACGCCGACCGCACCACAGATCAGGCCGGCCTTGGCCTGGCCGGCGTTGCTGGCCTGCCCCTGGGCAGCCTTCTGCTTGCCCAGGTAGCCGGTCACCAGGGCCCCGATGCCGACCGGGATGCCCAGGATGGCGCAGCAGGCCAGAGGGATCGACGCGATACCGAGGATCAGCGCCACCAGGCCGAGGGTGTTGTTCTGCCCCTGTGCCTGCGGGTACCCGGCGTTCGGGTAGTTCGGGGCGCCGTACGGGGGCTGCTGCTGCGCGTACGGGTCCTGGTGCGGCGGCTGCTGACCGTACGGCTGCCCCGAGGTGGGCTGCTGACCGTACGGGGCCTGCGGCGCGGCGTACGGGTCCTGCGGCTGCTGACCGTACGGCTGGCCGGAGGTGGGCTGCTGGCCGTACGGGGCGGCCGGCGGCTGGGGAGCGGTCGGGTCCTGGTTGGGCTGCTGGCCGTACGGGTCCTGACCGGGGTTACCGGGCTGCATTCGAGAAGCTCCTTGGACTGGTTCCGTCAGTTGGTGCTCTTTGTTTCCATCCATGATCGCGGTCAGTCCTCCCAAAGCCCAGTACAGCAACAGGACGACATATCTTTCAAAGCAGGCAAAAGGCCCTTGTCGACCGCTTCGTGTGCCGGATCAGGGGCGGTGTGGGCCGGCGCGGCGTTCGGCCCGAGCGAGCGGCAGCGTATCGGGTCGACGCACGTCGGCACTGTCGAAGATCGGCACACCGCCCAGTCGAAGGGCGTCCCTGACCTGCCCGATAGGGTGGCCCGGTGACCGAGCCCGCGCCTGTCGCCCGCATCGTCGTCCTCATCTCCGGCTCCGGGAGCAACCTTCAGTCGCTGCTGGATGCCGCCGCCGACCCCGCGTACGGCGCACAGGTCGTCGCGGTCGGCGCGGACCGCGACGGCATCGCGGGCCTGGACCGGGCCGACGCCGCGGGGGTGCCGACCTTCGTCGAGCGGGTCCGCGACCACGACACCCGGGAGGACTGGGACCGCGCGCTCACCGCGCACGTCGCGAAGCACCAACCCGACCTGGTCATCTCCGCCGGTTTCCTCAAGCTGGTCGGCCCGCACTTCCTCGCTGCCTTCGGCGACCGCTACCTGAACACCCACAACACGCTGCTGCCGGCGTTTCCCGGCATCCACGGCCCGCGTGACGCCCTCGCCTACGGCGTGAAGCTCACCGGAGCCACCCTCTTCTTCGTCGACGCCGGCATGGACACCGGGCCGATCGTCGCGCAGGTAGCGGTGCCGGTGCTGGACGACGACGACGTCGACACGCTCACCGAGCGCATCAAGGAAGCCGAGCGACGCCAGCTCGTCGAGCAGGTCGGTCGGCTGGTCCGCGAAGGCTGGACCATCACCGGAAGGAAGGTCACGGTTCCGTGAGTCCCACTCAGGACGGGCGCCGCCCGATCAGGCGGGCGCTGGTCAGCGTCTACGACAAGACCGGGCTGGTTGAGCTGGCTCAGGCCCTGCACGCGGCCGGTGTGGAGATCGTGTCCACCGGCAGCACGGCGGGCACCATCGCCGCCGCCGGGGTGCCGGTGACGCCGGTGGAGACGGTGACCGGGTTCCCCGAGGTGCTCGACGGCCGGGTGAAGACCCTGCACCCGAAGGTGCACGCGGGTCTCCTCGCGGACCTGCGGAAGGACACGCACGTGGCACAGCTCGACGAGCTGGGCGTGGCGGCGTTCGACCTGCTGGTCTCCAACCTCTACCCCTTCCAGGCGACAGTCGCCTCCGGCGCCGACGTCGAGGAGTGCGTGGAGCAGATCGACATCGGTGGCCCGGCCATGGTGCGGGCCGCCGCCAAGAATCACGCCTCGGTCGCCGTACTCACCGACCCGGCCGGTTACCCGGCGCTGCTGGGCGCGCTCAGCGAGGGTGGCTTCACACTGGCCCAGCGTCGCGCGCTGGCCGCCCGGGCGTTCGCCGACATCGCCGAGTACGACGTCGCGGTGGCCCAGTGGTGTGCTCGGGAGCTGGCACCCGCCGACGACTGGTGGCCGCAGTTCGCGGGGCTGGCGCTGCGCAAGTCGACAGCGCTGCGCTACGGCGAGAACCCGCACCAGCCGGCCGCGCTCTACACCGACCCGGACGCCCCGGCCGGGCTGGCCCAGGCCGAGCAGTTGCACGGCAAGGAGATGTCCTACAACAACTACGTCGACGCCGACGCCGCCTGGCGGGCCGCTAACGACTTCGTCGACCAGCCGGCGGTGGCGATCATCAAGCACGCCAACCCGTGCGGAATCGCGGTCGGCGCGGACGTCGCCGAGGCGCACCGCCTGGCGCACGCCTGCGACCCGGTGTCGGCGTACGGCGGCGTCATCGCTGTCAACCGGTCGGTCTCGCTCGAGCTGGCCCGGCAGGTCGCCGAGATCTTCACCGAGGTGGTGGTCGCCCCCGGCTTCGACGAGGGCGCGGTCGAGGTGTTGCAGGGCAAGAAGAACATCCGGCTGCTGCGGGCACCGGCCTGGAAGCCGGCGCTGGTGGAGTTGCGGCCGGTGACCGGTGGCGTGCTGGCCCAGGTCGCCGACCGGGTGAACGCACCCGGCGACGACCCGGCCAACTGGCAGTTGGCGACCGGCGAGGCCGCCGACGAGGAGCTGCTGCGGGACCTCGCGTTCGCCTGGCGGGCGGTCCGCGCGGTGAAGAGCAACGCGATCCTGCTCGCCAAGGACGGCGCCACCGTCGGCGTGGGCATGGGTCAGGTCAACCGGGTCGACTCGGCGCAGCTCGCGGTCAGCCGCGCCGGTGCCGACCGGGCCCGCGGCTCGGTCGCCGCCTCGGACGCGTTCTTCCCGTTCGCCGACGGCCCGCAGATCCTCATCGACGCCGGCGTCCGCGCCATCGTGCAGCCCGGCGGCTCCATCCGCGACGAAGAAGTCATCGAGGCGGCCAAGAAGGCCAACGTAACGATGTACCTAACCGGAACCCGCCACTTTTTCCACTAACCCCCGGGGCTCGACCCCGTCGATCATGAAGTTATTGCCCTGCACGTCGGCGTGTCAGGGCAATAACTTCATGATCAACAGCAGGGGTCTGGGCCGGTCAGGCCGGGGTGGGGCGGAGTTCGGCGAAGTGGCAGGCGGATGGGTGGGGGTCCGCCGCTCTCGGGACCGTTGCCGGGTCTTCGACGGCGCAGATGTCCTGGGCCTTCCAGCAGCGGGTCCGGAAGTGGCACCCGCTCGGCGGGTCGGCCGGGCTGGGCACGTCGCCGACCAGCCGGATCATGTTGCGCTGGTCGCGGGCCTCCGGGTCCGGCACCGGCACGGCAGAGAGCAGAGCCTGGGTGTACGGGTGGGTGGCCCGCTCGTAGATCTCGTCCTCGGTGCCGATCTCGACGATCCGACCGAGGTACATCACCGCGACGCGGTCGGCGATGTGCCGCACCACGGACAGGTCGTGCGCGATGAAGATGTACGAGAGCCCCAGCTCGCCCTGCAACTGCTTGAGCAGATTGATCACCTGGGCCTGGATGGAGACGTCCAGCGCCGACACCGGCTCGTCGCAGACGATCACCTCGGGCTTCAGCGCGAGGGCGCGGGCGATGCCGATGCGCTGACGCTGACCACCGGAGAACTGGTGCGGGTACCGGTTGATGTGCTCCGGGTTGAGCCCGACCAGGTCCAGCAGCTCCTGGACCCGCTTGGCCTTGCTGCCCTTCGGCGCGGCATCCGGGTGGATCTCGAACGGCTCGCCGATGATGTCGCCGACGGTCATCCGCGGGTTCAGCGAGGTGTACGGGTCCTGCATCACCATCTGCATGTTGCGGCGAAGCCGGCGCAGCTCGCCGCCGGAAGCCTTGAACAGGTCCTTGCCCTCCAGGGTGGCGCGTCCGGAGGTGGGCGTCTCCAACCGCATCAGCAGCCGGGCGAGGGTGGACTTGCCGCAGCCGGACTCGCCGACCACGCCGAGCGTCTCGCCCCGACGCAGCTCGAAGCTCACCCCGTCGACGGCCTTCACCGCCCCGATCTGCCGCTGGAACAGCACGCCCTGGGTGATCGGGAAGTGCTTCACCAGGTTGTCGACGGAGAGGATGGTCTCGCCGCGGACCTTGGTGGGGTTAGCGGGCGACGCTGTCATCACGGACCTCCTGCGCGAAGTGGCAAGCGCTGGTCCGGCCGTCGCCGAGGACCAGGTCGTGCGGCACCTCGTCCACGCAGACCTGCTGGACGTAGGGGCACCGGGGGTGGAACGGGCAGCCGGACGGGATGCGCATCAGGTTCGGCGGCAACCCCTTGATCGTCGACAGTTCCTGGCCGCGGACGTCCAGGCGCGGAATCGACTCCAACAACCCCTTGGTGTACGGGTGGGCGGGCGCCTTGTAGAGCGAGCGGACGTCGGCGTGCTCGACGATCCGGCCGGCGTACATGACCGCGATCCGATCCGCGACACCGGCGACCACACCCAGGTCGTGGGTGATCAGGATCATCGCCATGTTGAGTTCCCGGCGCAGGTCGGCCAGCAGGTCCATGATCTGGGCCTGCACTGTCACGTCGAGGGCCGTGGTGGGCTCGTCGGCGATCAGCACCTTCGGGTCCAGCGCCAACGCCATGGCGATCATGACGCGCTGCCGCATGCCGCCGGAGAACTGGTGCGGGTAGTCGCCGATCCGCTTGGCGGCACCCGGGATCTTGACCAGATCCATCAGCTCGACGGCACGACGTCGAGCGTCGGCTCGGGACATGCCGGCGCGCTGGCGCAGCGTCTCACCGATCTGCCAGCCGACCGGGAAGACCGGGTTGAGGGCGGAGAGCGCGTCCTGGAAGATCATCGCGATCTCCTTGCCGCGTACCTGCCGGCGCTGCTCCTCGGAGCGGGTGAGCAGGTCCTCACCCTTGTAGAGGATCTGGCCGGAGCGGACGAACGCGGGCGGGGTGTCCAGGATGCCCATGATCGCCTGGGCGGTGACCGACTTGCCCGAGCCGGATTCGCCGAGCACGGCAAGGGTCTCGCCGGCGTCCAGGTGGTACGACACACCGTTGATCACCCGGGCGACGCCCTCGTTGGTGCGAAACTCGACGTGCAGGTCCCGCAATTCCAGCAGGTGACCGCCCTCGGGTGTGGCGGAGGCGGGAGTTGGATTGACGGTCATGGTGTTCTCACCGCAGCTTCGGGTCGAAGGCGTCACGGATCGCGTCGCCGAGCATGATGAACGCCAGCACGGTCAGCGCCAGGAAGGCCGACGGGACGATCAACGGGGTGGCCGCCTCCCGCATGTGGATCCGGCCGGTGTCGATGTCCTGCCCCCACGAGATGGTGGGCGCCTTCAGGCCGATGCCGAGGAAGGAGAGCGTCGCCTCGGCCGCGATGAACGAGCCGAGCGCGATGGTCAGTACGACGATCGCCGGGGCCAGCGAGTTCGGCAGAATGTGCCGCCACATGATCCGGCTGTTGCCGGCACCGAGCATCCGGGCCGCCGCGACGTAGTCCTGCTCCTTCGCGGTGATCACCGAGGACCGGACCACGCGGGCGGCGGTGGTCCAGCCGAGAAGAGCCAACACGAAGACGACAGCGCCGATCCGAGCCCACTGGCTGTCACTGGACACCCGCTTGAGCAGCACGATCGCGGCCAGCAGCAGCGGAATGCCGAGCACCACGTCGATCACCCGGGAGAGCACCGCGTCGACCCAGCGGCCGAAGTAACCGGCCAACATGCCGATCACCAGCGCGATGATTCCGGTGCCGAGCGCGGCGAGCGCGCCGACCAGCAGCGACGCCCGGGTGCCGTAGACCGCCCGGGAGTACGTGTCGCAGCCCTGGAAGTCGTACCCGAAGATGGCCCCGCCGGACGGCCCGGCGTGTTGCCGGGAGAGCAGGCAGTCGTTCGGGCTGTTGGCGGTGAAGACCCCGGGGAGCAGCGCCATCAAGGTGAAGATGACGACCAGCGCCAGCGAGATCCAGAAGATCGGGTTGCGGCGCAGGTCGCGCCAGGCGTCCCCGGCCAGGCTGCGGGGCTTGTTCGCGGCGCCGACCTGGTTGGGCGTGCCAGGCTCCCCCGAGGGGCCACGTCGCGCGGCCTGGTTCTCGGTGGCCGCCACAGTCTCAAAGTCACTCATAGCGGATCCTCGGGTCGAGTACGGCGTACAGGACGTCCACCACCAGGTTCGAGACCAGGTAGACCACGACGAGCACGCTGACGATGCCCACCACCAGGGGGCCGTCCTCGGTGCGGATGCCGCGGAAGAGGTTGAAGCCCACGCCGGGGATGTTGAAGACGCCCTCGGTGATGATCGCGCCGCTCATCAGGTTGCCCAGTTCCACACCGAGGAAGGTGACCACCGGGATCAGCGAGTTGCGCAGCACGTGGACGACGACGATGCGCCGCTTGACCAGGCCCTTGGACCGGGCGGTCCGGACGTAGTCCGCGCGCAGGTTCTCCGCCACCGAGGCCCGGGTGAGTCGTAGGGCGGTGGCCAGCGACAGCGAGCCGAGCACGATGCCCGGCAGCAGGAGCGCGTAGAACGTCGGGTCGGAGCCGGCGGTGGGTGGGAAGAGCTGCCACTTGACGCCCAGGAAGTACTGCGCCAGCGGCGCCAGCACGATGGTCGGGATGCCCAGCACGAGCAGGGTCAGCACCAGCGTCGAGTTGTCGAAGATGCTGGCCCGGCGGATGCCGGCGAGGACCCCGGCGGTGACACCGAAGATGATCGCCACGGCGAGCGCGATGAGCGCGAGCCGCACGGTGACCGGCCAGGCCTGCTGGAGGATGTCACCGATGCTCCGACCGGTGAGCGACTCGCCCAGGTTGCCCTGGAGCAGGTCCTTCACGTAGTCGAAGTAGCGGTAGAAGAAGCCGCCGACGCCCGTCTGATCCAGGTTGTACTTCTCGGTGAGGTAGGCCCGCTGCGCTGGCGTCACCGGCCGTTCGCCGGCGAGCGCCTGGATCGGGTCGCCCTGCCCGGCGAATGTCAGCGCGTAGACGATCAGGGTGGTCCCGAAGAACGCCAGGACCATCTGCAGTAGGCGCCGCAGGATGTAGCGGAACATGCTTAGCAGTCTCTCCGGAAATGTGCGAAAGGGTCGCAGGACGGCATCTCTGGTCGTACCCGAAATATCCGAGACGTGCCGTCCGGCCCGGGGGAGCCGGCACCACCGACGCCGGGTCCGCTGCTGCGACCCGGCCCCGGTGGTGCGGTCCGGGCCACCCGGGCTTCGTCGCCCGGGTGGCCCGCACCATGGTCAGCTCAGCTGGCTGCTTCGATCTTGACGAGGTTGACCCGCTGGAACAGGTCCATCTCCACGTTCTTGACCTTGGACGAGTGGCCGAACACGTTCTCGCCGAAGCGGAGCGGGATCACCGGCATGTCCTTGGCCAGGATGTCCTCCGCCTGCCGGTACTTGGCGATCGCCTCGTCCTGCGTCTTGGCGGCGGAACCCTCCTTGACCAGCTTGTCGAACTCCGGGTTGCTGTACCCGTAGTAGTTCGACGAGCCGTTCGTGCTGTACAGCGGGCCGAGGTAGTCCTCCATGGTCGGGTAGTCCATGACCCAACCCATCCGGAACGCACCCACCGGCGTCTTCTTCTCGACCTTGGTCAGCAGGTCGGCGAACTTCGGCTCGGCCGAGCCGACCGCGTCCACGCCCAGGTTGGCCTTGAGCTGGTTGACAGTGGCGTCGACCCAGTCCTTGTGCCCGCCGTCGCCGTTGTACGAGATGACGATCTTCGACGGACCGCCGGCGGCCTGGTAGAGCTTCTTGGCCTCGGTCGGGTTGAACTCGCCGGCCTTGCCCGCGGTGTTCTCCCGGTAGCCCGGCAGGACCGGCGAGACGAAGGAACGAGCCGGCGTCTGCGAACCCTTGAAGACCGACTTGGTGATCTCGTCACGGTCGATCGCCATCGAGATGGCCTTGCGCACGTCCGGGCTGCTGTAGTCCTTGTCGAACGTCGGGAACGCGAGGAACTGGAACGACGACATCGGGCTGGTCTTGTACCGGTCGCCCAGGTCGCTCGGCGCGGTGCTCAGGCTCTCGGTCGGGATCGTGGGCAGCACGTCCAGGTTGTCCGCAAGGACGTCCGCGTAGGCCGCGGTGAGCTGCTGGTAGATCCGGAACTCGATGTTCTTGACCTTGGGCTTCTCGCCCGGGTACGCGTCGTAGCGCTCGACGTCGATCTTGCTGTCGTGCTGCCAGGCGCCCTTCATCTTGAAGGGGCCCTGCCCGATCGGCGCCTGCTCGTAGGAGTCCTTGAGCACGCCCGGAGCCGAGAACGCGGCGTCCGGCATCGGGTAGAACGCGGTGTAGCCCAGCGTCGTCTTGAAGTCGATGTACGGCTCGGAGAGCGTCGCGGTGAAGGTGAGGTCGTCGACCTTCTTCAGGCCGGACATCTCCTTGGCCTTCGGCGCCTTGCCCTGCAGGTCGGCGTAGCCAGCGATCTTCTCGAAGAAGAAGTTGCTGTCCTGGCCGTTCGGGGCGTACGCGCCGTAGTTCCACGCGTTGATGTAGTCCTCGGACGTGACCTTCTCACCGTTGTGGAAGGTGAAGCCGTCCTTGAGCTTGATCGTCCAGACCTTGTTGTCGGACGAGGTGATCGACTGCGCGGCGACCTCGTACGGCTTGTTCTGGGCGTCGTAGTCGACGAGCGGGCTGAACAGGCCGGTGAGCACCTGTGCACCGGACGTCTCGGTGGTGTTTGTGGGAACCAGGTGCTTCGGCTCGGCGATCTGAATGCTGACCACCGAACTGTCGCTGCCACCGGATCCACCGTCTCCGCCGCTGCCGCAGGCCGCGAGGCCCAGCGTCACCGCGAGCGGGAGGGCGGTCCAGGCGGCGAGTCTACGAACTCGCATTGAGCCTCCTCATCTCCTCACGCTGCGCAGTCAGGCCCGACGCTGGGTTACGCTGCGCAACAAGCCGTAACGGTAGGTCGGCGACGAGCCTTCGACAACGACGCGGTTGCGGGTGGGTAACGGTCCGGGGTTGCCTTCCTTGTCGGGGGCGAGTGAACCTGCTACACCAAACCGGGTTTATCGACGTTGAACTGCGGAAACCACGAAGGTTGACGACGTGTTCGCCCCTGCTCGGCCGTCGCCGCGCTGCCTGGGGCGGCCGTCCGGTCTCCGCAGAACCGGCCCGGTCTGTCTGGTTCGACCGTGATCGAACCCACAAATTGTCACCGAAAGTGACTAGCAACACCTCACGCACGGTGACTTCAGTGGCTCTCGTCCCACCCTGGCCCGGCCCGTCCGGTCGCCGCCCCACCGCACAGCGCGGCGACGGCCCGAGCGAGGTCGTCTGATCCGCGGGCGGTGGCCGTGAGACGATCTGGTCGTGACGGCGACGCTTCTGGACGGCAAGGCAACCGCAGCGGAGATCAAGGACGAGCTGCGCATCCGGGTGAAGGCACTCGCGGAACGCGGCATCACCCCCGGGCTCGGCACGGTCCTGGTCGGTGCGGACCCGGGCAGCCAGGCGTACGTCAACGGCAAGCACCGCGACTGCGCGGAGGTGGGCATCGCCTCGATCCGCCGCGAACTGCCGGCCGACGCCACCCAACAGCAGGTCGACGACGTACTAGCCGAGCTCAACGCCGACCCGGCGTGCCACGGCTACATCGTTCAACTGCCGCTGCCGGCCCACCTCGACACCCAGCGGGTGCTTGAGTTGATCGACCCGGACAAGGACGCCGACGGCCTGCACCCGGTCAACCTGGGTCGGCTCGTGCTCGGCTACGACGGTCCGCTGCCGTGCACGCCGCGCGGCATCGTCGAGCTGCTCCGCCGGCACGACGTGGCGCTGCGCGGGGCCACCGTCGCGGTGGTCGGTCGCGGCAACACGGTTGGCCGACCGCTCGGCCTGCTGCTCACCAGGCGCAGCGAGAACGCCACTGTCACCCTCTGCCACACCGGCACCCTGGACCTCGCCTCGCACACCCGGGCCGCGGACATCGTCATCGTCGCGGCCGGCGTACCGGGTCTGCTCACCGCCGACATGATCAACCCCGGTGCGGTGGTGGTGGACGTCGGCATCACCCGCGTGATCGGCGCGGACGGCAAGGGCCGCTACACCGGCGACGTGGACCCGGAGGTGGTTGAGACGGCCGGCGCGCTGGTCCCCATGCCCGGCGGTGTGGGCCCGATGACCCGGGCCATGCTGCTCACCAACGTCGTCGAGCGCGCCGAGCGCGGCTGACCCGCACCTCGGTGGCGTCGAACCAGGACGGCGGTGACGTTCACCCCATCCCGGCGATGGCCGCCGCCCCTGGCCTGATCGGTGCCAGGATGACTGATACGGTCCGGAAAACCGACTGGTATCAGGGAGTGGGACGACCATGGGTAAGAAGGTCACTGTCGTCGGGGCTGGCTTCTACGGCTCCACCACCGCACAGCGCCTGGCCGAGTACGACGTCTTCGACACCGTAGTGATCACCGACATCGTGGAGGGCAAGCCCGCGGGCCTCGCGCTCGACCTCAACCAGTCCCGGGCCATCGAGGGCTTCGAGACCAAGGTGGTCGGCGTGACCACCGGCCCCAACGGTGAGGGCTACGAGAGCATCGAGGGCTCCGACGTCGTCGTGATCACCGCTGGTCTGCCGCGCAAGCCCGGCATGAGCCGGATGGACCTGCTGGAGACCAACGCCAAGATCGTCCGTCAGGTCGCCGAGAACGTCGCCAAGTACGCCCCGAACGCCGTCGTCATCGTGGTCTCCAACCCGCTGGACGAGATGACCGCGCTGGCCCAGCTCGCCACCCAGTTCCCGAAGAACCGGGTGCTCGGCCAGGCCGGCATGCTCGACACGGCCCGGTTCAGCAACTTCGTCGCCGAGGCGCTGAACGTGCCGGTGGCGTCGGTACGCACGCTGACCCTGGGCTCGCACGGCGACACCATGGTCCCGGTGCCGTCCAAGAGCACCGTCAACGGCAAGCCGCTGCGCGAGGCCATGCCGGCCGAGCAGATCGAGGAGCTGGTCGTCAAGACCCGCAACGGTGGCGCCGAGGTCGTCGCGCTGCTCAAGACCGGTTCGGCCTACTACGCCCCGTCCGCCGCCGCGGCCCGGATGGCGAAGGCCGTCGCGGAGGACTCCGGCGAGGTCATGCCGGTCTGCGCCTGGGTTGACGGCGAGTACGGCATCTCCGGTGTCTACCTGGGTGTCGAGGCCGAGATCGGCGCCGAGGGCGTCAAGCGGGTCGTCGAGACCGACCTGGACGCCGACGAGCGCGCCAGCCTCCTGGAGGCTGCCGAAGCCGTCCGCGCCAAGCAGGGCGACATCTCCAGCATGTAGTTCCCCCGAACCACAGCACCAGCGAAGGGCGCGCCAGCAAACCCGGCGCGCCCTTCGCCGTCCAGCCCCTCCCCGCCCGACCCTCCCTGACCCGGCCCCCGCTCCTCCCCGCCCCGGTTGATCAAGAGGTTTGCGTCAGGAATCGCGCCTGCGGTGACGCAAACCTCTTGATCAACGAGGTGGGGGTGCGCGAGATCGCGCTTGAGGCCTAGGTGGGCTGGTGGGGGGTGAAGGGGGCGCCGAGGTGGGGGGTGGCCAGGACGGTGGGGGAGTGGGTGCGCAGGGCGCTCAGCCGGGAGGTGCGGGCGAGTTCCGGGTCCTCCTCGTGGGCGTACGCCAGGTCGGGGTCGACGAGTTGCACCATGTGCACCAGTAGGTCCCCGGTGAGCAGCATCTGTTCGTCGGCCGAGGTCAGGAGCACCGACTGGTGACCGGGCGTGTGGCCGGGGGTGGGAAGCAGACGTACCGCTGGGGTGAGGGCGGTCTCGCCGTCGACCACCCGGAGCTGGCCGGCGGCGCGCAGGGGCGCGATGAGGCCGGCCGGCAGCCCGGGGTTGAGCGTCTCCGCCGCGTCGACTTCGGCGCGCTGCAGCAGGTAGCTCGCGTTCGGGAAGTGCGGCTGTCCCGGCGTGCCGGTGACCGCCCAGCCGATGTGATCGCTGTGCAGGTGGGTCAGGACGACAGTGTCGACATCGGCGGGGTCGATGCCCGCGGCGGCCAACTCGGCGGGCAGCCGCCCAGGCACTGGCGCCCAGCTCGCGGCGGGTGCGTCGGCCGGGCCGATCCCGGCGTCGACCAGCGTGACCGGCCCGTCGCCCGCGCGGATCGCGAAGCTGCGGAACGCCAGCCACCACTGCCCGTCGGCGGTCACCGAGCCGGGGTCGCGCCGGTCGGCCTCCGCCCAGTGCGCCGCTGTGGCCTGCGGAAACGCCTCCGCGCGGGGCTGGAAGAAGGCACCCTCACCGTCGGTGAGTGCGGTGACCGTGATAGACCCGAGGGTGCGGTTCAATGGCATCGGACGATGATTCCAGGGCATTCCTGTTCCGCGCAGCCCGGTTCCGCCGGCCGGTCGAGGCCGGCTGGGGGCTGCCGGCCCAATTGCAGTACGCTCGTACGGCTTGAGCACGTGTCCCCCGAGAGGAGCGCCGGCCGATGGCGAAGATCAAGGTAAACAACCCGGTCGTAGAACTCGACGGCGACGAGATGACCCGGATCATCTGGAAGCAGATCCGGGAGCAGCTGATCCTGCCCTACCTCGACGTCGACCTGCACTACTACGACCTGTCGATCCAGCACCGCGACGAGACCGACGACCAGGTCACGATCGACGCCGCCAACGCCATCAAGGAGCACGGCGTCGGCGTCAAGTGCGCGACCATCACCCCGGACGAGGCCCGGGTCGAGGAGTTCGGCCTGAAGAAGATGTGGCGGTCGCCCAACGGCACCATCCGCAACATCCTCGGCGGCGTCGTCTTCCGTGAGCCGATCATCATGTCCAACGTGCCGCGGCTGGTCCCCGGCTGGACCAAGCCGATCATCATCGGCCGGCACGCCCACGGTGACCAGTACAAGGCCACCGACTTCGTCGTCCCCGGCCCGGGCACGGTGACCATCACCTACACCCCGGCCGACGGCGGCGCCCCCATGGAGATGGAGGTCGCCAACTTCCCCGGCGGCGGCATCGCCATGGGTATGTACAACTACGACGAGTCGATCCGGGACTTCGCCCGCGCCTCGTTCCGGTACGGCCTGGACCGCAACTACCCGGTCTACCTGTCCACCAAGAACACCATCCTCAAGGCGTACGACGGTCGGTTCAAGGACCTCTTCGCCGAGGTGTTCGAGGCCGAGTTCAAGGCCGAGTTCGACGCCGCCGGCATCACCTACGAGCACCGGCTGATCGACGACATGGTCGCCGCCGCGCTCAAGTGGGAGGGCGGCTACGTCTGGGCCTGCAAGAACTACGACGGTGACGTGCAGTCCGACACCGTCGCGCAGGGCTTCGGCTCGCTCGGTCTGATGACCTCGGTCCTGCTCTCCCCGGACGGCCGCACCGTCGAGGCCGAGGCCGCGCACGGCACTGTCACCCGGCACTACCGGCAGTACCAGAAGGGCGAGAAGACCTCGACCAACCCGATCGCGTCGATCTACGCCTGGACCCGGGGCCTGGCCCACCGGGGCAAGCTGGACGGCACCCCGGCGGTCACCGAGTTCGCCAACACCCTGGAGCAGGTCATCGTCGACACCGTCGAGGGTGGCCAGATGACCAAGGACCTCTCGCTGCTCATCTCGCGCGACGCCCCGTGGCTGACCACCGACGAGTTCATGAACGCGCTCGACGAGAACCTGGCCCGCAAGATCGCTGCCTGATCCAGGCGTACCGCGTCATCGGAGCCCGCCGGCATCCCTGCCGGCGGGCTTCGGCGTGTCCGGCGCCGCCGCGCCGATCGGCGTCACTGCGACCGGCGCGCCTCGTTGACCAGGATGGACGAGATGCCAGTCGCGTCCAGGAAGGTTGACCTCGGTCGACCCGCGGCACCCGTGCGCCGATCAGCCAGCCTTCCCGGCTGTGCCGTGCACAGCCAGCCGTCCCTTCCCTGCGGGGGGCCCTGTCCCGGGCCCCCCGCGCCCTGTTTCCCGCAGTCATGCCGCACCGCACCGGCCAAGCTCAGGCCCCGCGCACAGCAGCGCGGCTCAGGCGGCGCGCAGCAACTCGGCGGCGCGTTCCGGGGAGATGTCGTTGATGAAGACACCCATCCCGGACTCGGAGCCCGCCAGATACTTCAGCTTGTCCTTGGCCCGCCGGATGCTGAACAGCTGCAGGTGCAGGTGGCCCAGCTCGCGGTCGATACGCACGGGAGCCTGGTGCCAGGCCGAGATGTACGGCATCGGCATGTCGAACAGGCCGTCGAAGCGGCGCAGCAGATCCAGGTAGAGCGGCCCGAAGGCGTCCCGCTCGCTGTCGCTGAGCGCCGGGATGTCCGGCACCACGCGGTGCGGCGCGACGTGCACCTCGAACGGCCAGCGGGCGGCCGCCGGGACGAACGCCGTCCAGTGTTCGTTCTCCGCCACCACCCGGTCACCGGTGGCGCGCTCGGCGGCCAGCACGTCCGCGTACAGGTTGCCCCCGCCGGTCCGCTCGGCGTGCCGGCGCGCCGCGGCCAGCAGCGCGCGGGTGCGCGGCGTCACGAAGGGGTACGCGTAGATCTGGCCGTGCGGATGGTGCAGGGTGACACCGATTTCGACGCCCCGGTTCTCGAAGCAGAAGATCTGCTCGACGCCGGGCAGCGCGCCGAGCACCTCGGTGCGATCGGCGAGGGCGTCCAGCACGGTGCGGACCCGGCGCGGGGGCAGGCTGGCGAAGGAGGCGTTGTGATCCGACGTGAAGCAGACCACCTCGCACCGGCCGAGGCCCGGCCGGACCGGTGTGAACGGGGTGATCTCCCCGGGCTCCTCGGCCACCCGACCGCTCAGCGACGGGAACCGGTTCTCGAAGACCACCACGTCGTAGTCGGGTGCGGGGATCTCGGTCAGCCGGTCGCCCACCGACGGGTCGAGAGGGCACTCGTTCGCCGGCGGGAGGAAGGTGCGGGTCTGCCGGTGCACGGCGACCGCCACCCACTCGTCGGTCAACGGGTCGTAGCGCAGCTGCGAGGCGGGGGGAGGCGGCGGCAGGTCCCGGCGGTCCGGCTGGTCGCGGACCGCGTCGTCGCGCTCGTCGAAGTAGATCAGCTCCCGGCCGTCGGCCAGGTCGATCGCGGTGCGCTTCACGGCGCCGTCCCCTCAGTTGTCGGCGTGCGCGTCGCGCGGCCCGCCCCTGTCGCCTTGACCATGATCAGTTCGCCCACCTGTTCGCCGAGTACCCGTCGTGCGGGTGGAGGCAACCGGTCGTCGCTGACCAGTACGTGGGCCGCCGCCAACTCGACGATCGAGGAGATGCCGACCGTTCCCCACTTGGTGTGGTCGGCGAGCACCACCAGCTGGTCCGCCGCCGCCACCAGCGCCCGATCGGTCTCCGCCTCCATCAGGTTCGGAGTGGTGAAGCCGGCCCGCTCGGTGATGCCGTGGACGCCCAGGAAGAGCAGATCCAGGTGCAGTGACCGGACGGCCCCGACCGCGAGCGGACCGACCAGCGCGTCCGACGGTGTGCGTACGCCGCCGGTGAGCACCACCGTCTGGTCCGGGCGGCCACCGGCGTGCATGATCTCGGCCACCGGCAGCGAGTTGGTCACCACGGTCAGCTCGGGCACGTCCACCAGCCGGCGGGCCAGCTCGGCCGTGGTGGTTCCGGCGGAGAGCGCGACTGCTGCTCCCGGCCGGACCAGCTGAGCCGCCCGGTCGGCGATGGCCGCCTTCTCGGGCAGTTGGCGGACCGACTTGGCGCGGAAGCCCGGCTCGTCGGTCGAGCTTGGCCCGGTCGTGGTGGCGCCGCCGTGCACCTTGGCCAGCAGGCCGCGCTCGTGCAGCGCATCCAGGTCACGCCGGATCGTCATGTCGGACACGCCGAACTCGCCTGCCAACTCGCTGACCCGGACGCCGCCGGTCGAGCGGACCCGCTCCAGGATGGCCGCCTGCCGCTGCTGAGCGAGCATCCGCCGTGCCTCCCCGGACGTCCATGTACCCTCACGCGGTCAAACGTGTTCCAACAAAGATGAACACTAGCGCGTGCCGTTCAGCGGTGGAAGGAACGGGTACGGCGACGCCTCAGGCGGACGCGATCTTCAGCTCCACCCAGCCGGTCTCGGTCAGATGGTGCAGCACGGCCTGCACCGCGTCCGCCACGCTCAGGTCGGTGGTGTCGAGCACCAGATCGGCGTCGGTCGGCTCCTCGTACGGGTCGTCGATGCCGGTCATCCCGGTGAGCAGGCCGGCTCGCGCTCGCGCGTACAGGCCCTTGCGGTCCCGCTGCTCGCACACCTCCAGCGGGGTGGCAACGTGCACCAGCACAAAACCCGATCCGGCGGCGAGGGCCATCTCCCGGGCGGTGGCCCGGGCCGCCGCGTACGGGGCGATCGGACAGCAGATGCCCACCCCACGGTGCCGGGCGATCTCGGCGGCCACCCAGCCGATCCGCCGGACGTTGAGATCCCGGTCGGTCTTGCTGAAGCCCAGCCCGGCGGAGAGTTCCCGACGCACCACGTCCCCGTCGAGCAGGGTCACCGTGCGGTCGCCACTCTCCCGTAACGCGTCCGCCAGCCCACGGGCGATCGTCGACTTGCCGGAGCCGGAGAGACCGGTCAGGAAGACCACCAGCCCTCGCTGCCGACGCGGCGGTCGGGCCCGGGCCAACTCCCGTGCCACAGCGGGCGGGGTGTGCCACTCCGGTAGCGGGAAGCCCCGGTCGAGCAGGTCGTCGATCTCCGGCTGGGTCAGCGCGAGCCGGCGGTTGCGCGGTGGGATGTCCTCCCGCCAACGCCACTGCCCGTCCCTGTTGTCGTAGGCGAGTTCGCGCGGCACCAGCACCCGCAGCCCGGCGCCGGAGAGCATCTCCCCGGTGGAGAGCAGGTGGGTGACCCCGTACGCGGCCGAGACCCGGGCGCGCAGCAACGCGTCGCTGATCTCCTCGCTTCGGTGCGACAGCGGCACCGCGACCAGGGTGGCGGGTGGCATCCGGTCCCGCGCGGCGAAGATCGTACGGACCAGCGCCTCCGGCGGGAGCCCGTCTGCGCCGCCCTCGCCGACCGGGATCATCACGAGCAGATGAGCGGCCAGGGTGCGGGCGGCGTGGGCGATCTGGGCGAGCTGTGGACGATGCAGCGGTCGATCGGCGATCACCCCGAGCACCCGGCCCGGGGGCAGCAGCGCACGGACCTCCTCCGGGTTACGCCGCAGTCGCTGGAACGGACCGTGCCCACCGTCGCCGAGCCGCCGAACCTGGCCGCCCACTCCCGCCACGCCCTCGCGGACCGGCCAGACGTCGGCCACGTCCAGGGCGGCCGCCGGGGCGCCCTCCCCGTCGGTCAGGACGAGCGCCCGGCGGGCCGGGTCGCGCGGATCGAAGCTCTGCGCCAGGGCGGCCGGAACCTGGAGGACGACCGCGACCTGCCACGGCGTGCCGTCGGCCAGCCGGCTGCGTCGGCTGACCGAGACCAGGTCGGCGCGGGTCATGAAGCCGGTCAGAGGGGCGTACGCGCCGGTCAGCAGCAGCTCCAGATCCGCGAGCTCACCGGGACGTGGCGTGTACGCCGGTGCGTCCCGTAGCACCTCGTCGGGCAGCACCCAGCCGTTGCTCATCCACACCCCCCACTCGCTGACCGGCACACAGTTTCGCAGCCGACCGCCCATCGGTCGAGGGCGCCACTCCAAGACCCCTGCGGGCGGATCAGCGCTTGATCCGCCGGCCTACCGCCGACCGCACCCGGTTCCACACCTTCCGCTCGTCGCGGATCCGGGGTTGCGAGCCGTCGGCCCGGCAGATGAACAGCAGAGGCAGTCGCGCGTCCTCGGTCCAGCCCACGTTGGTGATCCGGGCCTTGAGCTGCCAGCTGCCCCTGGTCCGGCCGCCGTTGAGGGCGGCGAAGTCGATCGTGGCGGTGGCCCGGTGCACCAGGTGGACGGTGTCCGCTCCGGTCGTACCGGTGATCCGCTCGGTCTCGAAGGTGTTCGGAAGAAAGATCTCGGCGCCGGTCTCCCGGTGGCGGGCCACGAGGTCCAGGCGGGCCTTGCGCACCTGCGCGGTGGCGTCGAGCACCTCGGGGGCGACCTCCTCCATCGGGAGCATCAGCACGTCGCGGCCATCGTCGGCGCGGAACCCGACCGGCTGGTCCGCGGCGCGTAGCTCGGCGGCGACGGTCACTGTGACGGCGTGGTCGACACGTCGGAACTCGTCGACCGTGCCGTGTGCGGCGATGCCCGCCTCCCAGCGGGCAAGCCTGCGCAGGTCCTCGACGCGCCCCTGCTCGGCCAGGTACGCCACGGCTCGGAGCAGAGGCGGCAGGCCGCCGGCGACGCCCGGGGCGAAGCGGTCCTGGATGATCTTCTGGATCTCCAGCGCGACCTGCTCCAGCCACGCGTCGGGGGCGTTCAGCAGCCGCTTGCCGCGCAGCCGGCTGAGCATCTCGTTGCGCAGCCAGCGCCGGTGCAGCCGGTCCCGCAGCGGACCCGGCTCGGTGTTGGCGTCCACGACGTCCAGCGCCTCCCGCACGCTGGCGTAGTAGCTCGCCGGGTCCAGCTCGCCGGCGGTGACGTTGCGCGCGTCGCCCCGCTGGACGTGGTGGTAGCAGATGTAGTCGGACAGCACGGAGGTGCGCCGGGACCGGAAGTAGGCCCGGATGACCATCGAGTGGTCCTCCAGCCGACGCTTGCCGCCCTCCGGGAACCGCAGACCATGCTCGTTGAGGAACGACCGCCGGAACAACTTGTGACAGGTCAGGCTGTCGACCAGGGGGGAGTTGCCGAGGGTGGCGTCGAAGCGGTTCTTGCGGAACAGCTCCCGCGGCACGGGGCGTCCGTACCCGGCCATCTTCCCCACCACGATGTCGGCGTCGTTCGCCTTCGCGCAGGCGTAGAGCCGCTCCAGTGCCTCGTCGGCGAACCAGTCGTCGTCGTCGGCGAAGAAGACGTACTCGCCGCGGGCGTGGTCGACGCCGAGGTTGCGCGGACGCGACGGCCAGCCGGAGTTCTCGATGTGCAGCACCTTGATGTGCGGGTGCTCGGCGGCCAGCCGGTCCAGCCGCTTCGCGGTGTCGTCGGTCGAGCCGTCGTCGACGAAGATGGCTTCGAACTCGTCGGCGGGCAGTGACTGGCGCAGCAGCGAGGCAGCGAGCTTCTCGATGTGTGGGCCGCAGTTGTACGCCGGCACCACGACGCTCACCTTGGGGACGCCCACCTCGGCCATCAGGATCCCTCCCGCGTCGTCGGTCGATCACCGGGCGGGGTCGATGCCTGGTGAACGGGAGGTGAATGGTGTCACCCTGGACTGGTCTTTCCCAAGGCGGGGTCGGGTCGAACGCGGGACCGGCGGAAACGTGGCGAGGGCCTCGGCGGGGGACCTTAGGGGTTCGGCGGGAAAAGGATCAGGGGAGCGCCGGGGGCGTGCCGGTGTCCCTGCTGGGCATCGACTCCCTACGCTGGGCGCGTGACACTGATCGCGACCCAGTCGCTCACCAAGACGTACGGAGGTCGGGTCACCGCGTTGGCCGACCTCACCGTCGCCGTCGAGCCCGGGATCATCGGCCTGGTGGGCGCGAACGGCGCCGGAAAATCCACGTTGATCAAGATCCTGCTCGGCCTGATCGCACCAACCAGCGGCCAGGTCTCGGTGCTCGGCATCGACCCGACCGCAGACCCGGCGGCCGTCCGCAACCGGGTCGGCTACATGCCGGAACACGACTGCCTCCCGCCGGACCTGTCCGCCGCCGAACTGGTCACCCACCTTGGTCGAATGAGCGGCCTTCCCCGCACCGCGGCTCGCGAGCGGGCCTCGGAGGCGCTGCGGCACGTGGGGCTCTACGAGGAGCGCTATCGCCCGGTCGGTGGCTACTCGACCGGCATGAAGCAGCGCGTCAAGCTGGCCCAGGCGCTGGTGCACGACCCCGACCTGCTGTTGCTGGACGAACCGACCAACGGCCTCGACCCGGCCGGCCGCGACGCCATGCTGGCCCTGGTACACCGGATCGGCACCGAGTTCGGCATCTCCGTGCTGGTCTGTTCGCACCTGCTCGGCGAGGTGGAGCGGATCTGCGACACGCTGATCGCCATCGACGGCGGCCGGTTGCTGCGCGCCGACAACATCTCCGCGATGACGTCGGCCACCGACGTGCTCGCCGTGGAGGTCAGCGAGGGCACCGAGGAACTCGCCGCCCGACTCGCCGAGCTGAAACTGCCGGTCGCCCGGGACGGGCGACTGCTCCTCGTGCCGCTCGCCGACGACGGCACCTACGACCTGATCCTCGGTGCGGTCGCCGAACTGGACCTGCCACTGCACCGACTGGACCAGCGCCGGCACCGGGTGGCCGAACTCTTCGCCACGAGGGAGCTCACTCATGCCTGAGCCGTCCACCGCCGCCGTGCGCCCCACGCCGACCGGCGTCATCCACGACATCGGCTACCAACGCTACGAGGGTCCGCGGCTCGGCCGCCGACAGGTCTTCGGCGCGCTCTACCTGCACGGTCTGCGTACCGCGTTCGGTTTCGGGCGCAGCGCCAAGGCCAAGATCTTTCCGTGGCTGGTGGTCGGCATCGTCACCCTGGTCGCGGTGGCCCTGGCCGCGGTACGCAGCCAGATCGGCGAGCCGGTCGCCACGTACGCCCAGTTCGCCGATGCGATGAGCTGGCTGGTCATCTTCTTCGTCGCGGTCGTCGCCCCGGAGCTGGTCTCCCGGGACCTGCGCAGCGGTGTGCTGCCGCTGTACTTCTCCCGGCCGCTGCCGCGCGCCGACTACGCGTTGGCCAAGTTGCTGGCGCTGGTCACCGCGCTCTGGCTGCTGCTCGGCGGGCCGCAGCTGCTGATGTTCCTGGGTGCCGCGTTCACCACCAAGCAGGGCATGCGCGGGGTGTGGAACGAGTTGCTCGACCTGCTGCCCGGGCTGCTCTACGCCGGGCTGTGGGCGGTGGTCTTCGCCTCGGTCGGCCTGCTGGTCGCGTCGCTGACCGGCAAGCGCGCCTTCGCCGCCGGCGGCGTGGTCGCGGTCTTCCTGATGACCACCCCGATCGTGGGCGTGCTGAGCATCCTGCCGTCGCGCGCCGCCAACGAGCTGGCCGGGCTCGCCTCTCCCTCCACGCTGGTGCAGGGGGTGGGCATCTGGTCGCTGGGTGACCTGCTGGTCGAGGGCGATCCGGGCGAGATGATGATCGGCGGGTTCGGCCCGGTCTACGCCCTGGCCGCGGTGCTGCTGGTCGCCGGCGCGACCGCCCTCCTGCTGGCCCGCTACCGGAAGGTCGCCTCCTGATGAGCACGCTGAGCCTGACCGGGGTGTCCCGGTGGTACGGCAACGTGGTCGCGGTCAACGACATCAGCATGGCCCTCGGCCCGGGCGTGACCGGGCTGCTCGGCCCGAACGGCGCCGGCAAGACCACGCTGCTGCACATGATGGCCGGGTTCCTCGCCCCGTCGCGCGGCACTGTCACCCTCGACGACGAGCCGACCTGGCGCAATCCCGACGTCTACCGGCGGCTGGGGCTGGTCAGCGAGCGGGAGGCGGTGCAGGGTTTCCTCACCGCGTACGAGTTCGTGCTGGCCAGCGCGAAGCTGCACCGGCTGCCCGATCCGGCGGCCGCGGCCCGACGGGCGATTGATCTGGTGGAGCTGGAGTCGGCGCAGGACCGCCGGATCGGCACGTACTCCAAGGGCATGCGCCAGCGTGCCCGGGTGGCCGCCGCGCTGGTGCACGACCCGCAGGTGCTGCTGCTCGACGAGCCGTTCAACGGCATGGACCCGCGCCAGCGGCTGCACATGATGCAGCTGCTGCACACCCTGGGTGACGCTGGCCGGACGATCCTGTTCAGCTCGCACATCCTGGAGGAGGTCGAACAGGTCTCCGGAACGGTGCAGGTGATGGTGGCCGGTCGGTTGGCCGCCTCCGGCGACTTCCGGACCATCCGCCGGTTGATGACCAACCGCCCGCACGTCTTCGCGGTGCGCTCCACCGATGACCGGGCGCTCGCCGTCGCGCTGATCGCCGAGGCGTCGGTGAGTGGGGTCGAATTGGACCCGACCGGCTTGACCGTGCGGGCCGGTGACTACGGCGCGTTCACCCGGGCGCTGCCCCGGATCGCGCTGAACAAAGGCATCCGGGTGCGCCAGCTGGTGCCGTCCGACGAGTCCCTGGAGAGTGTCTTCTCCTACCTGGTGGAGGCCTGACATGTCGACCGTTACCTGGATCACCGCGCGCGGGTTGTTCGGCCGACGTCGGTTCCTGCTGCTGCTACCGCTGCCGTTGGTGCTGCTCGGGCTGGCCGTGCTCTGCCGGTCGCTGGGGGTGGACCCGGGCCAGTGGGGGCCGCCGGTGCTGGTCGGCCTCGGGCTGGCCGTGGTGCTGCCGGTGGTTGCGCTGATCATCGGCACGGGCGTGCTGGGCGCCGAGATCGACGACGGCACTGTGGTGCACATCCTGACCAAGCCGCTGCCGCGCTGGCAGATCGTGCTGCCGAAGCTTGCGGTTGCCGCCGGGGTGACCGCGGTCACCGTGGCGGTGCCGCTCTACGTCGCGGGCGTGCTCGCCGATTCGGTACGCCTCGGACTGGCTCTGGCGGTCGCGGGGGCGCTCGGCGCGCTGGCGTACTCGGCGTTGTTCCTCGCGCTCAGCCTGGTCACCAGGCGGCCGGTGCTGCTCGGGCTGGTCTACGTGCTGATCTGGGAGGGGCTGCTGGGCAACTTCGTCAGCGGCACCAAGGTGCTCTCCATCCAGCAGTACGTGATCGCCCTCGCCGACCGGATCGCCCCCACCGGGCTGCTGGAGACCAGTGTGTCGGTGCCGGTGGCGTCGGTGATGACCGCGCTGGTCAGCGTCGGCTTCACAGTGCTCGCCATCGACCGTCTGCGCTCGTTCAGCGTGGCTGGCGAGACGAGCTGACAGCGGTGCGAGACGCTGTTCCGGCCAGCCCCCGCGCGGCGGTAGGGCTGGCCGGATGGACCGGCCGGGCCACATCGGGCCAGGCTGGTGGACGTGAGCGTCGAAGCGGAGCGGACGTCGTTGGCTGAGCCATACTCCCGGAGCAGCCGGCCGTGGCTGACCAGCCTGGCCGTCGCCGGGCTGGCCTGCGCCACGGTCGCCACGGCGGCTCAGGGCAGCGGCCAGTTCCACTGGTGGGCGGTGTTCATCCTGATCCCGGCCGCGTTGATCGCGGCCAGCGGTGGGCCGTTGCTGGCTCGCGGCGGCGGCCGCGCCTTCGCCGGGTACATGCTCGCCTGCGTCGGCACGATGGTCTTCGCGGTCGGCGCGCTGCTGATGTTCGGCGTGATGGGGCGAGGTTGGCCGCTCATGGTGGTGCTGCCCTGCCTGGCGGTGGCCGGCACCTACGGCTGGCGCGCGGCCCACCCGCTGGCCCGGGGCCTGCACCGGGCGGTGGCCCTGCTCGCGCTGACCGGAGCACTGCTCGGCCTGACCCTGCAACTGATCCGGGTGGATCTGATCCACCTGGAGACCGGTTGGTGGGGTGCGTTCCTGATGCTGGCTGGGGCCATCGTGCTGGGCAACGCGGGCGAGTTGACCCGGCACCGGATGCCGTACCGCCTCCAGGCGATCACCCTGCTGGTCGGGCCCGCCGTGATCGCGTTTCTGCTCGGGCTGCGCTTCCTGCGCGGCTGGTGACCCGGGTCCGCCGCCGCCCGAGCGGGCGGCGGCGGACCCGGGTCAGAAGGCGCAGGCGATGACCAACTCCGGGGTACGGTCCGGGAGCAGGTCGAGTTTGCCGATCCGGCCCGCCGCCCGTAGGTCGTCGGCGACCAGCGTGAGCTGCTCCAGCAACGCCGCCGGGCCGAGCGCCTCCGCCAACGGCACCTCCGCCTTCATCGACAGCTTCCGCTCCGACTTGGCCCGTCGCACCTGGCTCAACGCGTCACCGGCGAGCCGCAGCAGCGCCGGCTCACCCGAGCCCTCGATCGTCCGGGCCACCTCGTAGGTGGTGGGCCACGGCGCCTGGTGCACCGAGCCGTACCGCCACCACGACCAGACCTCCTCGGTCACGTACGGCAGCACCGGGGCGAACAACCGCAGCTGCACCGACAACGCCGAGGCCAGCGCCGCCCGTGCGGAGTCGGCCGCCGCGCCGGTGCCGTAGGCCCGCTCCTTGACCAGCTCGATGTAGTCGTCGCAGAACCGCCAGAAGAACGCCTCGGTGACCTGCAAGGCCGCCGTGTGGTCGTACGAGTCGAAGGCGGTGCCCGCGGCGGTGACCACGGTGGCCAGCTCGGCGAGCATGGCCCGGTCCAGTGGTGTCGTCGCCGGGGCGCGCAACGCGTCCGCCGCGCCCAGCCCGAGCGCGAACTTGGACGCGTTGAGCAGTTTGGTGGCCAGTCGCCGGCCGACCTTGATCTGCGCCGGGTCGAAGGCCAGGTCCATGCCGGGCTTGCCGCTGGCCGCCCAGTAGCGCACCGCGTCCGAGCCGTGCTGCTCCAACAGGGCCAGCGGGGTGACCACGTTCCCCTTGGACTTGGCCATCTTCTTGTGGTCGGGGTCGAGGATCCAGCCCGAGAGCACGGTGTCCCGCCAGGGCAGCACCCCGTGCTCGAAGTGCGAACGGACGACGCTGTCGAAGAGCCAGGTCCGGATGATCTCCTGCCCCTGCGGGCGGAGGTCCATCGGGAAGACCCTGGCGAACAGGTCCGGGTCGGTCTCCCAGCCACCGACGATCTGCGGGGTCAGCGAGGACGTGGCCCAGGTGTCCAGCACGTCCGGGTCGCCGATGAAGCCGCCCGCTCGGCCGCGTTGCGACTCGTCGTAACCGGGCGCCGGATCGCTGGATGGATCGACCGGCAGCGCGGACTCCTCCGGCGTGAGAGGGTGGGACCAGTCCGGCTCGCCAGTGTCGTCGAGTCGGTACCACACCGGCACCGGCACGCCGAAGAAGCGCTGGCGGCTGACCAGCCAGTCCCCGTTGAGGCCGCCCACCCAGTTGTCGTAGCGGTGTTTCATGTGCGCCGGCACCCAGTGCAACTGCTCGCCCCTGCCCAGCAGCGTCGCTCGCAGCGCCTCGTCCCGGCCGCCGTTGCGCAGATACCACTGTCGAGTCGAGACGATCTCCAGTGGCCGGTCGCCGCGTTCGTAGAACTTGACCGGGTGGGTGATCGGGCGCGGCTCGCCGATCAGGTCACCGGCGTCGGCCAGCATCCCGACGATCTCCCGGCGGGCGCCGTTGACGGTCTGCCCGGCCAGCGCCGCGTACGGCTGCGCCGGCACCCCGTGCGGCGGCTCCGGGAGCAACCGACCGTCCCGGCCGATCACCACCCGGGTGTCCAACCCCAGCTCACGCCACCACGTCACGTCGGTGAGGTCACCGAATGTGCAGACCATCGCGACGCCGGTGCCCTTGCCGGGCTCGGCGAGGGGATGGGCGTACACGGGCACCTCGACGTCGAACAGCGGACTGCGCACGGTGCCGCCCACCAGGTCGGCGTACCGCTCGTCGTCGGGGTGGCAGACCAGCGCCACGCAGGCCGGTAGCAGCTCGGGCCGGGTGGTGTCGATGAGCACCTCACGCCCGTCGGCCGCGGTGAACCGCAGCCGGTGGTACGCGCCGGGGCGCTCCCGGTCCTCCAACTCCGCCTGGGCGACCGCGGTGGCGAAGCCGACGTCCCAGAGCGTCGGCGCCTCCGACTGGTACGCCTCGCCGCGGCGCAGGTTGCGGACGAACGCCCGTTGGCTGGTGATCCGGGCGATCCGGCCGATCGTCGTGTACGTCAGGGACCAGTCCACCGAGAGCCCGAGCCGCCGCCACAGCGCCTCGAAGGCCTGCTCGTCGGTGACCGTCAGCCGTTCGCACAGCTCGATGAAGTTGCGCCGGGAGATCGGGGTGGGGTCGCGACGGGCCGCGTCGTCGACCGGAGCCGCGGGTGGTCGCCACACCGGGTCGTACGGCAGCGCCGGATCGCAGCGCACCCCGTACACGTTCTGCGCCCGACGCTCGGTGGGCAGGCCGTTGTCGTCCCAGCCCATCGGGTAGAAGACGGCCTTGCCGCGCATCCGCTGGTACCGGGCGGTGGTGTCGGTGTGCGTGTACGAGAAGACGTGCCCCATGTGCAACTCGCCCGATACGGTCGGCGGCGGGGTGTCGATCGAGAACACGTCGCTCCGCTGCTTCGAGCGGTCGAACGCGTACGTGCCTTCCTCCTGCCAGCGGTGTGCCCAGCTCTCCTCGAGCCCGTCCACTGTCGGACGCTCGGGAACGCCGGCGCGGGCCGTCCTCGCCGTATCGGTCATCCTGCGATCGTAGGCAGGGGCCAACGGCCGGACCACGGGTTAACCGGTGCGCCACGAGAATTCGTGCCGGAAGGCTGTCGGCCGGCGCGGCGGCAACCACCGACGAGGTGTTCCGGTCGACCGCTGGTGGGCCGACCGGCTGGTGCCGATCGGCCCTCCCGTCAACGGGCGACCGGGCCGGCCCCCGGGCCGGACGTGGCCAGCCGGACCCGCAGCCTTCCGCCGCTGCGGGCGTTGACCCGTTCCAGGATCGTGGAGATTGGGGCGTAGGAGTTCCGCTCGTTCGGGTTGGTGCAGGCGCCCTGCCCCGGGTCGCCGTTGGAGAGGATGCCCAGCGCCTTGCCGTCGGCCTCGGTGAACAGCGGCCCGCCGCTGTCTCCCGGCCGGGCGCAGATCCGCACGTCGATGCCGCCGCTGCTCTTGCCAGTGATCTCCCCGCACCGGGTGCCCGGCACGTAGCCGGCGCCGGCGCCGGAGTCGACGTACTGCTCACCGGCCTTCGGGGTGTACGCCGCGCCGGTCGCGCAGACGACCCAACCGCTCTGGATGGCGCTCCACGGCACGTAGCCGGTGATCCGCACGTCCCGGCTGCCGCTGGTGGCGCATCGCGGGTTGTCTGCGACGCACCAGTAGTTGACCAGGCTGGGTGTGCTCCTGGCCCCCCGCGGATACGTCCACCGGGGCAGGGCCCCAGCCTGGTACGGCATGATCGCGTAGTCGTACGGGTAGGCGTTCTCGGCCAGGTCCGGGTTCGGCGCCTCCACTGTCACGGGCACCTTCGGGCCGAGGAACTGATGCCAGGTCCGGTCGACCTGCTGGTGCCGTCCGCCGACGACGCAGTGCCCCGCGGTCAGCACGTACGCATCGCGCACGCCGACGGTGAGGTTGAAGCCGGTGGTGCAGCCGCCGACGGTGCCGTCGTCGCGGGGCACGTCCAGGCGGATGCCGCCGCGCATCGGCGCCTGGGGGCAGTAGCGCGGGTCGCACGCCTTCGGCACGTTGGTCGCGGGGGTCCGGACCTGGGTCCGGGTCGGCACCCCGG
This sequence comes from Micromonospora saelicesensis, assembly GCF_900091575.1. Classification (GTDB taxonomy): domain Bacteria; phylum Actinomycetota; class Actinomycetes; order Mycobacteriales; family Micromonosporaceae; genus Micromonospora; species Micromonospora saelicesensis. The sequence goes on along the minus strand of NZ_FMCR01000006.1, from coordinate 453,030 downwards.
CGGCGCGGCGCGCCTCGGCCAGCCGCGGGTCGTCCGCCGTGATCCGGTCGCCGGTGAGCACCACGATCTCGTTGGCCTGCGGATCCACCACGACATCCGAGCCGGGTGACGCGTCGAGCGTGACGGCGATGGCGGCTGCGGCCTCGGCGAGCTGACCCAGGGCGTGCCGCACGGCGACCACCCGGACGTTCACCGGGTCCGTCACCTCGGCCACGGCCGCCCGCACCGCCGCGACGTCGGTCGCTCCGACGGTGAGTACACCGCCGGCCTCCTGGTCGAGCCACATGCCGCCGTACGAGCGCGGGACCTGCTCGGTCAGCCGCGCGGCGAGGGGCGCGGACAGTTCCTGGAGGGCGAGCCGCCGGGCCGCCTCGGTCGCGGAGATCCGGTAGCGGTCGCGCAGGTACGCGACGGACTCGGGCGCGGCCTGAGCGATCACCTGGGCCGGTCGGACGCGCACCGGCCCGGCGGTGGCATTCGGCTCGGTCTTCTGCTCCGTCTGCGAGCCGGGCGCGACGCCACCGGAGGCGGTTGCGCCGGGTGCTGTGCTCGCTCCGCTGGTTGTCGCGCTGCCCAGCCCTTCCTCAGCCGCTGCCGCGGTCGTCGACGGGCGCTCGGCTCCGTCTCCTCTGGTCACCGCGACGGCGGCTCCGATCAGACCGATGACGGTCAGCCCAGCCACGATCATGCGTCCCCGTGTGCGCACCCCGTACCCTCCCCGTGCGTTCGGTGGTGCCGGCCGGAAGGATCCGGTCGATGTTGGCGGCCCTACCGCGCGGGTGCCGCCGACGAGCGGTGATTGTAGCTAGACCAGTGACTCCCGCCACTGCCGATGCAGGGCGGCGTACCGGCCGTCGGCCTCGGCGAGCACGGCGGGTGGGCCGTCCTCGACGACCCTTCCGCCGTCGAGGACGAGCACCCGGTCGGCGGTCTCCACTGTGGAAAGTCGATGTGCGATCACCAGTGCGGTGCGGTCGCGCAGGATGGTGCCGAGTGCCCGCTGCACCAGACGTTCCGTCGGCACGTCCAGCGACGACGTCGCCTCGTCCAGGATGAGCACGGTCGGGTCGGCCAGGAACGCGCGGGCGAACGCGACCAGCTGCCGCTGCCCGGCGGAGAGCCGGCCGCCGCGCCGGTGCACCTGAGTGGCGTACCCCTCGGGTAGTGCGGCGATGAAGTCGTGCGCGCCGATCGCCCGCGCGGCGGCCTGGACGGCGGCGTCGTCGGCCCCCGGGCAACCGAACCGGATGTTCTCCGCGACGGTCCCGCTGAACAGGTGGTTCTCCTGCGTCACCAGCACCACCGCGCGGCGCAGGTCGGCGTCGCGTACGTCGCGCAGGTCGACCCCGTCCAACCGGACCGCGCCGGTGTCGGGGTCGTGGAAACGGGCGACGAGCTTCGCGATCGTCGACTTGCCCGCCCCGGTCGGGCCGATCAGCGCCACGGTCTGCCCGGCCGGCACTGTCAACTCCAGCCGACGGAGAATCGGGGTGTCGGCCCGGTAGCCGAAGCCGACCGAGCGAAAGATCAACTCACCACGGCCGGGACCGGTCGGCAGCGGTGTTGGCCGGGTCGGTTCGGCGACGGCCGGTCGTTCGTCGAGCACCCCGGCCAGCTTCTCCAGTGCGGCGGTGGCCGACTGCAACGAGTTGTAGAACTGGCTCAGCTCCTGCATCGGCTCGAAGAAGCGCCGCAGGTAGAGCAGGAACGCGGCGAGCACGCCGATCTCGGTCTGCCCGCCGAGCACCCGCCAACCGCCATAGCAGAGCACCACAGCCACTGTGACGTTGCCGATCAGCTTGATTGCGGGCGAATACGTGGCGATCAGCCGGAACGCGTGCAGGCTGCTCCGCCGGTAGTCGTCGCCGAGCGCCACGAAGATCCGTTGGTTGCGAGGCTCCCGGCGGAACGCCTGCACTGCCCGGATGCCCCGCATCGACTCGACGAAGTGAACGATGACCAGCGCGACCGCGTCCCGGGTCCGTCGGTACGCGCTGGCCGACGACCGGGCGAACCAGCGGGAGAGCGAGAACAGGAATGGAAAGGCGAACAGCGTCACGGCCGCCAGCGGTAGGTCCAGCCAGAGCAGGATGGCGGCCACCGACAGGATCGAGAGCCCGGCCAGCACCAGGTTGTCGATCCCACCGTCGACCAGCTCGGCGATCGAGTCCAGGTCGCTGGTGAGCCGGGAGACCATCCGGCCGGACGTGTACCGCTCGTGGAAGCCCACCGAGAGTCGCAGGAAGTGCCCGAACACCCGCTGCCGCAGGTCGAGCAGGACGGCCTGGCCGATCCGGGCGGAGAGGGTGAGGAAGCCGCGGCGGGCCGCGTACTCGGTCACCGAGGCCACCGCGAACGCCCCGGCGACGGCGACCAGCGGGCCGGCGTCGCCGGCGCGCAACGGCGGGATGGCCCGGTCGATGCCGATCATGACCAGGTACGGGCCGGCCATCGCGGCGGCGTTCTGGGCCAGCAGTAGGGCGACCGCCGCGGCGAGACGCCTCCGATGTGGGCGGAGCAGGCCGCCCAGCAGGGTGCGGCTGAGCCGGCGTAGCCGGGCCACCGCCTCGGGGCTGGTGTCCTCGGCTCGACTGCGGTCAGCCTCCGGGTCGGTGGCGGTTCCGCGCCAGCGGGTGAGCTCGGGCTCCTCCTCGGGAGGTGGCTCGGCCTGCTCCGGCACGCTCACGAGCGCACCAGCCCCCATCCGTCCGAAGGGGACGAACTCGGGCCGCTGGCCCCGGCTGGCGGTGGATGCCCGACGGTCGGCTCGGCGGCGAGCAGTGCCCGGTACGCCGGAACGGTGGCCAGCAGTTCGGAGTGCCGGCCGGTCGCGGTGATCCGTCCGTCCTCCAGCAGGGCGACCCGGTCGGCCAGCGCGATCGTCGACGGCCGGTGCACCACCAGCAGTGCGGTGCTGTCGCGCAGGACCCGCCGTAGCGCCGCTTCGACCAGGGCCTCGGTGTGCACGTCGAGAGCGGAGAGCGGGTCGTCCAGCACCAGCACCGCCGGTCGGCCGAGCACGGCCCGTGCCAACGCGAGCCGCTGCCGTTGCCCGCCGGAGAGGGACAACCCCTGCTCGCCCACCCGGGTCGCCAACCCCCAGGGCAGGTCGTACGCGAAGTCGGCCTGGGCCAGCGCGAGGGCCGCGCGGATCTCGTCGTCCCCGGCGTCCGGGCGACCCAGGGTGAGGTTCTCCCGCACCGACATGGAGAAGAGGGTGGGCTCCTCGAACGCCACGCCGACCAGCCGGCGCAGCGAGGCCAGCCGCAGCTCGCGCAGGTCGTGCCCGTCCAGGGTGATCCGGCCGGTGGTCACGTCGTGCAGCCGGGGCACCAGGGAGAGCAGCGTGCTCTTGCCGGAGCCGGTGGCGCCGACCAGGGCCAGCGTCTCGCCCGGCTCGATGGTCAGGTCGATCTCGCGCAGCACCCCCGTGGTGGCACCCGGATAGCTGAACGCGACCCGTTCGAAGCGCAGCCGACCGTGCACCGCGTCGCGCGGCAACGCGACCGCGCCGGGAGAATCCACGATCTCCGGTGGAGTGTCGAGCACCTCCTGGATCCGGTCGGCGGCGGTGGCCGCCTCCTGACCGTTGGCGATGATCCAACCCAGCGACTGCACCGGCCAGATGAGCATCAGTTGGAGGCTGACGAACGCGACCAGCTCGCCGATGGTGAGCGCGCCCTGCGCGGCGGCGGCCGCCCCGGCCGCCAGCACCACGCCAAGGGTCACGTTGGGCACCAGGTCGAGCAGCGCCGAGGTGTTCGCCAGCAGCCGCCCCTTGCCGACGCCCGTGTCGTGCAGCCGCCGGGCCGCACCGGCGAAGCGGGCGGCCAGCTCGGGCCCCCGCCCGTACGCCTTCATGGTGCGCAGGCCCTGTGCGGTCTCCTCGACCAGCGTGGCCACGTCGCCCTGCTGATCCTGCATCCGGCGGGACGCGGCGTGGTAGTGCCGGCCGAACCGGCGACTGATCAGCAGCAGCGGCACCGCGCTGGCGGCGACCAGCACCCCGAGCGCCGGGTGCAGGTTGATCAGCAGCACCACCACCACCACGTACGTGGTCAGGTTGAGCACCAGGAAGAACACGCCGAAGGAGAGGAACCGGCGGATCACCGACAGGTCGCTGGTGATCCGGGAGAGCAACTGGCCGGACTGCCAGCGGTCGTGGAAGTTGGTCGGCAGCCGTTGCAGGTGGGCGTAGACGTCGGCGCGCAGCGCCGCCTCCATGCCCACCGCCGAGGACGACTGCACCCACCGGCGGATGAAGATGAGCACCGCCTCGACGACGCCGAGCAGCAGCGCCAGGCCGCCGAGTTGGAGCAGCCCGGCCGTTTCGTGTCGGGCCACCGGCCCGTCCACGACCCGCTGCACGACCAGTGGTACGGCGATCCCGGCCGCGGTGCCGGCGAGGCCCGCGACGAGCAGCCAGACGAACTCGGCCGCGTACGGGCGCAGGTAGGGGCGCAGCCGCCAGAGGTTGTGCACGGGGTGGGTGCCCGCGGCGGCCCGGGCGGCCGGGTCGCCGTCGCTCTCCACAGGCACTACCCGACGGTAGCGTCAATGAGTGTCGATGCTCCTGTCAGCTTGTTGTCAAGCGTCGCTCATGACCGAGAAGCCACTTCTTCACGTCCAGCCCCCAGCGGTAGCCACCGAGCGTGCCGTCGGTGCGGAGAACCCGGTGGCAGGGCACGAAGAGGGCTGCCGCGTTCCGGGCGCAGGCGGCCGCGGCGGCCCGTACCGCCGGTGGCCGGCCGGCCAGCGCGGCGTACCCGGTGTAGGTGACCGGGGTGCCCGGCGGCACCTCGCGCAGCACCTGCCAGGCGTGCGCCATGAACTCTCCACCGGTGCGTTGACGGACCGGCACCGCGTCGATGGCGGCGAGGTCACCGTCCAGGTAGGAGTGGACCGCCGCAGTGACCGGGCCGAGGTCGGCCCTCTCCCGTAGCGGTGCCCGCAGGGTCGGGTGGACCAGGGGCAGCAGCGCCGCCGGGTCCGGGGTGAAGCCGGCCGCCCGTACGTCACCGTCGGGGCCGGCGAGGATGCTCAGGGGGCCGGCCGGTGTGCTCAGTACGGTGCTGTCGATGTTCATGCCGCTCTCCAGAGTCTGATCGTGGCGTAGGACCGCCAGGGACGCCAACGCTCGGCGTACCTGTCGAGGGTTGGTGGGGTGTCGGGCAGGCCGAGTGCGGCGGCGCCGCGCCGGACCGCGAGGTCGGAGCTGAGTAGGACGTCCGGGTCGCCGAAGGCGCGCATGGCCAGGTAGTTGGCGGTCCACGGGCCGATGCCGGGCAGCGCGAGCAGCCGCCGAACGGCCTCCTCCCGATCCACCCCAGCGGCGAGGCCGACGGATCCGTCCACCACGGCCCGAGCCAACCCGCGCAATGCCTCCCGCCGCCCCACCGGCATCCCAAACCCCGAGTCCGGCAGGCCCAAAAGCTCCTCCGCGCTCAAGAAACCCCGCAGCCCCTCCGGCGACCCATCCCGTTGATCATGAAGTTGTTGTCCCGGCACGCCGTCCTCAGTGGCAATAACTTCATGATCAACGCGAGCGTGGGCGGTCAGGAGGCGGGTGAGGGTTGTTCTTGCGGACGTGACCGAGACCTGCTGGCCGATGATGGCGCGGACGGCCTGCTCGAAACCGTCGACGGCGCGGGGGACGCGGATGCCGGGTTCGGCGGCGACCACCGGGGCCAGCGCCGGGTCGGCGGCCAGCGTCGCGTCGATGGCCGCGGGGTCCGCGTCCAGGTCGAGCAACCGGCGGCAGCGGGCCACCGCCGGCGCCAGGTCGCGCAGGTCGGCGAGCCGCAACGTCGCCGCCACGTGCCCGTCCGCCGGGGTCAGCGCCACCTGGCCGGTGCCGTGCGGCAACCGCAGACCCCGGTGGTACGTCCCGTCGCGGACCGCCTCCACGCCGGGCAACGCCCGCACCGTGAGGAAGTCCAGCAGCGCCCGGGCGTGCAGCGGCGGGCGGTACGCCAGCCGGAGCGCGATGATCCCCGCCCCGGCCGGCGCCTGCTGGCGGCCACGGGCCGTGCGCAGGTCCGACGGCGCGCTCGCGTACACCTCGCGAAGCGTGTCGTTGAACTGCCGCACGCTGCCGAAGCCGGCGGCGAACGCGATCTCGGCCATTGCCAGGTCGGTCGTCTCGATCAGGATCCGGGCGGTCTGGGCGCGTTGGGCCCGGGCCAGCGCCAGTGGACCGGCGCCCATCTCGGCGCTCAGCATCCGGTGCAGGTGCCGCTCGGTGTAGCCCAGCCGGGAGGCCAACCCCGGTACGCCGTCCCGGTCGACAACCCCGTCCGCGATGAGCCGCATCGCCCGACCGACCACGTCCGCGCGGACGTCCCAGAGCGGTGAGCCGGGCGCGGCGTCCGGCCGGCAGCGGCGGCAGGCGCGCAGCCCGGCGCCCTGCGCGGCGGCGGCGGACGGGAAGAATCGGACGTTCTGCCGCTTCGGGGTGATGGCCGGGCAGGACGGCCGGCAGTAGATCCCGGTGGACGTCACCCCGGTGTAGAACCAGCCGTCGAACCGCTGGTCACGGCTGTCCACGGCCCGGTAACACCGCTCGAAGTCCATCTCCATGTCACCGATGATGCCCCGCTCGACCGGTCATCGGCTGGCGGGAATCGGACCTGGGCGTGCGCGCTGGCCGCGCGGGACCCTCCGGTCAGCGGCGGCGTCGGTGCGGCTGACCGGACCGGCCGGCGCTGGAGCCCTGACTGGTTCGCTCGGCCTGGCCGGCGCGGCTGGACCGGTTGCCCTGACCGGCGCGGTTGGCCTGACCGGTGAGCAGGGCCGATCGGAACACACCGTCCGGGTCGTACCGCTTCCACAGCCGCCGGACCCGGGCCCCGGCCTCGCCCGGGTAGATCCGGGCGAACGCGGCCGGGTCCGGCCGGCTCTCGAAGTTGACGTAAGCGCCGTCGGCGCGTGCCCCGGCGGCCCGCCACGCGGCGTTCAACGCGGCGTCGGCCTGCGGCGGAAACACCGAGGCCACGATCAGCGTGTCCTGGTGGCGATGCGGGTACGCGGTTGCCTCGGAGGCGACGTCGTTGACCGCCCCACCCAACGAGCGGAGCTGGATCACCGCCCGCCCCGGCCCGGTCACCGCTCGCGTCACGGCCCGCGCCCCGGCGTCGTCCAGCGCGGTGAACAGACCGTTGGTGGTCGTGCCACGCTGCTGCCCGACGTTGGGGTTGAGGTGCGCGGTCGGCACCAGCGTCGGGTAGGGCAGCAGGTCGGTCCGGTGTTCGAGCACCTTGCCGATGGCGAGCAGCGGTTCCACCGCCGGCCGGGCTCGGCGCAGGCTCTCGGCGGCGACCACGGCGGTGATGGACATGAGCACCGACCGACCCTCGGCGAACACCACGGCGGCCGCGGACAACTCCCGTGGCGCCTGGGCGAGGTAGCTCGTCCACTCCCGGACCGTGCGACCGTCCGGATGCGCCTCGACGACCAGCTGCGCGACACCGACGTTGCGCTGCTCGGCCGCCTCGATCTCGAAGGCCACCACGATGCCCGCACCGGCGCCGGCCCCGCGGACCAGCCAGAACAGCTCCGGCTCGTGGTCGGCGTCCGCGCGTACCAGCGTCCCGTCCGCCAGCACCACCTCGACGGCGCGGACCCGGTCGATGGTGAGGCCGTGGGCGCGGACCAGCCAGCCGACACCACCGCCGGTGGCCAGGCCGCCGACGCCGACGCCGCCGTAGTCACCCGAGCTGATCACCAGGCCGTACGGTGCCAGTGCCTTCGCCACGTTCGCCCAGCGCGCGCCGGCCTCGACCCGGACCAACCCGGCCCGCTCGTCGATCACCTGAACCCGGTTGAGCATGGACAGGTCGATGACCACTCCACCGTTGTTGGAGGAGGCTCCGGAGAGGCCGTGCCCGCCACTGCGGACCGCGATGGGCAGCCGCTGCTCCCGCGCGTAGCGCAGCGCGTCGACCACCTGCGCGGTCGTCTTCGGCAGCAGGACCGCGGCCGGTGACGCCGACCTGGTGTACGTCGAACGCAGTTGCGCGTACCGGCGGTCGCCGGGCGTGACGATCTGCCCCCGGAGGGAGTCGGGCACCCGGGCCATGGCGGTGCTCATCGTCGCCCCCACAGCTCGCACCTCGGGTGTCCGGGATCGGTCATGGCCCAAGGATGAGCGGGCATGCCGGCCTCGACAAATTTCGTGGACCGGTGCCCGCTGGCCGCTGCGACGCGCGACGCTCGCCGGTACGGGGAGCGACGCGCGAAGGTGACCGGGATCTCCTGGGTCGACCGGTCAGGCCGGGGCGGAAGAACCACCGACCTGACCGGTGATGCTCAACGTGACGGGATCGGCGTGACCGTCGGCCGGCCCGGCACGCCGGGCGGGCCCAGCGGAGTCGTCGGGGTCGGTGAGACAAGCGGTTTGCCCGGTGCGCCCGGCGTGCTGGGCAGGCCCGGCCGGGTCGACGGACTCGGCTTGACCGTCGGTTGGCCCGGTACGCCGGGCGTGATCGACGGGTCCCCGGGCGCGCCCCCCGGGCTCGGCTCGACAGTGGGCACCGTGGTGGGCGCGGACGGGGTGGGCACGGGTGGGCTGGGCACGGCCGCCGGGCCGGCCGGGCTGGGCACGGCCGGGGGAGGCTCGTCCGAGCCGGTCGCGGCCAGGGCGAGCGGCGTGGCGATCAGGATCGCCGCCAGGGTGCTCACCGCCCCCACCGTCACCGTGGCGCGGCGTCGGTTGCGCACCCGCCGTTCCGCTCGGCTCAACTGGTCATGCACGATCGGTGCCTCCTCGGCCAGGTCGGTGAGGGTGGAGCGGATGAGGTGCTCGAAGGGTTCGGTCATCGCCGTACCTCCAGCCTGTCGACGTCCGGCAGCAGGTCGCGTAGTCGCTTCACCGCTCGATGGGTACGGCTGCGTACGGTCCCCACCGAGCAGCCCAGCAACTCGGCCACCCGGGCTTCGGGCAGGTCCTCGTAGTAGCGGAGGACCACCACCGCACGCTGTGTCGGTGGCAGGTGACGCAGCGCGGCCCGCATCGCCAAGCGCACGTCGGTGCCGCCGCTCGGGTCGCCACCGACCGGTTCGTCGGCCGGGTTGAGCGGTGTCTCCCGCCACCGGCGGAGTCGCCGCCACCAGCTGATCTGCTCCCGGTACATCACCACCCGCAGATAGCCCTCAGGATCGGCGTGCCGGATGGTTCCCCACTTCGGGATGGTCCGCGCCAACGCCGACTGGAACAGGTCCTCAGCGGCGTTGCGGTCCCCCGTCAGCAGGTACGCGACCCGCATCAGCGCCGGAGTCCGGCTGCCGACGAACTCGGCCAGCCGCGCGCGCTCGTCCTCGTCCACCCACCACCCCCGTTTCGTTGTCACAGATACAGACGTCCCAGGTCATCGTCGCTATCCACGATCGGTGGGGTTTTTCGGCCCGAAAGTGTCGGTCGTGCCGGGTAGCGTCCGGCCACCAACTGAAGAAGGGGTGCGGCGAATGACGAGCGTGGCGGGTTGGGCGGCGGCGTCGACACCGGGTGCGTTCCCGCCGCTGCCCCGCGCGGTGGCGCAGTCCTTCTACCGCCGGATGCGGGCCGTCGCGCCGGCCGCCGTGGGCGCCATCGAACGGGACCGGGCGGGCGACCCCGAGCAGAGCTTCCCCGACACGGCCTGCGGCCGGTTGGCCGGCTCCCTCGACGAGGCGGGCCTGCGGGCGCTCGGGATGTGGACGCACCACTGGTGCATGCGCTTCTACGACGACGACACGAGGGTCGGCCGGCGGTTGATCCGCGAGATCGCCGCGCGGCCGGGGCTCGGCTGGACGGCCGACGAGGTGCGTTGGATGCTGCGCGAGTCGGTCTCGGCCGGCCCGGCCGCCGCCGACCGGTTCACTCTGCCCCGCGCGGCCGCCGGGCAACTGACGCCGGCCGACCGTCGGGCCCTGGGCCGTTGGCCCGAGGTCGAGGTTCCCCGCCAACGGCGGCCCGACCAGGCTGGTTGATCATGAGGCTGGCGGGGCCCGACCGCCACCCGCGGGTGGCGGTCGGGCCCCGCACCGAGCGGGCGGGAGACCAGCTACGGCAGGATGGACGCCGCACCGGCCCCCGACGGAAGGACGCTTCGATGCCCGCCAGCGAACCGACCATCATCGCCACCAGCATGGGCTTCTTCCGGGGCGACCGCGGGCCCTACGACCTGCGCCCCAGCCCCGTCTTCGAGCTGGCGGCCGAGTTGGCCGAGGCCGGTCCGCAGCCGCGGGTCTGCTACCTCGGGCAGGCCGTCGGCGACCAGCCCACCTCGCTGACCGCCGTCTACGGCGCGTTCGCCGACACGCGGTTCCGGCTGTCACACCTCGCCCTGTTCCCGATGCCGAACGTCGAGGACGTCCGCGCCCACCTGCTCGCCCAGGACGTGATCTGGGTCGGCGGCGGCAGCGTGGCCAACCTGGTCGCGGTGTGGCGGGTGCACGGGCTCGACGAGATCCTGCACGAGTGCTGGCAGGCCGGCGTGGTGCTGGCCGGCGTCTCCGCCGGCTCGATCTGCTGGCATGTCGGCGGTGCCACCGACAGCTTCGGCCCCCGGCTGCGCGGCTTCACCGAGGGCCTGGCCTGGCTGCCGTACGGCAACGGGGTGCACTACGACAGCGAGGGCCAGCGCCGCCCGCTCATGCACGAGCTGGTCGGTGACGGCACGTTCCCGACCAGCCACTGCACCGACGACGGCGTCGGCCTGGTCTACCGGGGCACCCAGCTGGTCGAGGCGATCGCGGACCGCGACGGCGTCTCGGCGTACGAGGTCAGCCGAGGCGCGGACGGCAGCGTCCGGGAGGCGGTCATCGCCCCCCGCCGGCTCGGCTGAGCGTCACGCCTCCTCGACCGGCTGTCGGCGGCGCAGCACCGCGTCGAAGACCTGGGCCAGCTCGGCGGCGTCCTCCCCGGCGTGGTGCGTGTGCGGCATGTCGTGCAGGCCCAGCTCGTTCTTGATCGTGCCCTGGCGGGTCCTGGCCCACTCACTGCCGGTCAACCCCATCCAGTAGCTGCGGAGATCAACACCGGAGCCGGTCGAACCGAACGGGCTGTGCCCGACGAAGCGGACGAAGTACCAGTGCACGAACATGCCGTCCCAGACGGCCGGGGCGGCGAGGAAGACCGGACGGCCGACCCGGCGCAGCCCGTCGACCCAGGCCGCCGCGGCGGACATCGCCTCCTGCGCGGTGGGTGCCTCCCGCAGCAGCCGGTCCCGGTCCAGGCCGGAGACGGCCAGCGCCGCCGGGACGAACTCGTCGGAGATGGGGCGCAGTTCGGTGTAGAAGGTGAGGTCCGGGCGACCGGCCACGGCCATGCCCAGCGAGATCATGCTGTACGGCCCGGGAATCGGTCCGTCCGCCTCCACATCGACGGCGATGTACAGCTCAGGCAATGTCGAGGTCATCTCACCTCCAGCAGCGGAACATCGAACCGGGAGATTAGCAACGCCTGGCGGGGCCCGGTGGGAGCGACGATCGACCACCGGCGCGGCGCCGAATCGGAGCCGCCTGGACCGGCTCGGCCGGGACCGGCGTAAGCTGGCCCGTCGTGAGTCTCACCATCGGCATCGTCGGCCTGCCCAACGTCGGCAAGAGCACGCTTTTCAACGCGTTGACCAAGAACGACGTGCTGGCGGCGAACTACCCGTTCGCCACCATCGAGCCCAACGTCGGCGTGGTCGGGCTGCCCGACGAGCGGCTGGGCAAGCTGGCCGAGATCTTCTCCTCGCAGAAGGTGCTGCCGGCCCCGGTGTCGTTCGTCGACATCGCCGGCCTGGTCCGCGGCGCGTCGAAGGGGCAGGGCCGGGGCAACGCCTTCCTGGCCAACATCCGGGACGCCTCGGCGATCTGCCAGGTCGTCCGGGCCTTCTCCGACCCCAACGTGGTGCACGTCGACGGCAAGATCTCCCCGGCCGACGACATCGAGACGATCAACACCGAGCTGATCCTCGCCGACCTGCAGACCCTGGACAAGGCGCTGCCCCGGTTGGAGAAGGAGGCCAAGCTCCGCAAGGACCGGGCCGCCGCCGTCGCCGCCGCGAAGGCCGCGATCGAGGTGCTCGACGGTGGCACCACCCTCTACTCCGGGGCCGCCGCCGCCAAGATCGAGCTGGAGCACCTGCGCGAGCTGCACCTGCTCACCACCAAGCCCTTCCTGTACGTCTTCAACGTCGACGAGGCCGAACTGGCCAACGAGACGTTCCTCGACGAGCTGCGCGCCCTGGTCGCCCCCGCCGAGGCCATCTTCATGGACGCCAAGATCGAGTCTGAGCTGGTGGACCTGCCCGAGGAGGAGGCCCGCGAGCTGCTGGAGTCGATCGGGCAGAACGAGCCCGGCCTCAACCAGCTCGTCCGGGTCGGCTTCCGCACCCTCGGCCTCCAGACGTACCTCACGGCCGGCCCCAAGGAAGCGCGCGCCTGGACCGTCCCGGTCGGCGCCACCGCGCCGGAGGCCGCAGGTGTCATCCACAGCGACTTCCAGCGCGGCTTCATCAAGGCCGAGGTGGTCTCGTACCACGACCTGGTCGAGCACGGTTCGATGGCGGCGGCCAAGGCGGCGGGCAAGGTCCGCATCGAGGGCAAGGAGTACGTCATGCAGGACGGCGACGTGGTGGAGTTCCGCTTCAACGTCTGAACCTGTCCTGTCGACGGCCTCGGGCGAGGATGACGCGGCGGGGCGACAAGGGTGGATGTCCGGCAGGACGCCGTACCTTGTCGCCCTGACCACGTCACCGACGAGGCGTGAGGCCAGCCGTCAGGTGGTGCTTTCGCTCTTACCTGTCATCAATCCGGTCGCTGCGCCTATTTCTGGCTCCGAGCGCAGGCGGATGATGATATCTGTGGCGACGCAAATGGTCGTTGTCGAAGAGTGGTGCACGCTACGTGTTAAGCCAACTATCCCATTATGGGCGCGCCTAGTTGTAGTGGGCGAACTCGGTGTAGTCGTTCCAGATCCAGCCTTTGACGCCAGTGCAGCAGTCCGAGTGCCACCACAGGTTTCCGGCATCGTTCACACAGCGCTTGTCGATACGGAATAGCGTCTTGGACTTCCAGTGGGCGATCACGGTGGACGATCCCGAATAGCTGGTGTGCACCGCGGCGCTGCCGACGATGACCCGTCTCATGTGGGGCGTCCAGTTCGAGCAGGAGGCCAATGTTCCGACCTCCGCCGGCACCTCGCCCATTTCGCTCACCATTGCGCTCGGGCTGGGCTCGACCGCTGCTGCCGGTGCCGCGATCGGAAGAATGCCGGCAAATGCGAGCGTGAGTGCGCCACCCGCCGCTGCGAGTCTCCTCGACGTTGCTTTCCTCATAGAGTTCTCCATGTCTGTAAGGGCCTCTGAGTTGGACCGTATAGCTAAGGCCATCTCTGCGAAGTCCGACCTTGGTAACGGATAGATAAACGTGGCTTGATCAGGGCTTTTATTTGGTGGATTCAAGTAAATGGAGCCAGCGAGTCTCGCTTTGTGGGCGGTGGCCAGGCTCTGCTTGCCAACCGCGCTCGGGATCACGGCCACCGTCGGTGCAGCCGGGGCTTGGATGTCCGAGGGCAGCCGGGCAGCCGGGCAGCCGGGCTCGGCCCGTGCTCGCTACCGTGTCGGCCTGCCCGAGCACCTGGAGCGCTTCTACTGCTGGCCGTAGTGAGGGCGGCTCGGCTTCCGCTTCGTCCCGGCCCTGGCCTTCACGAACTGTCCTTGGCGTTGGTCCCGCTGCTGCCGCTGCCAGTCGTGTCGCCGGCGGTCGCGTCGTCTCTCGTAGCCGCGGGCGACCACGGCCAGCGCCATCCACCCGGACAGCACCAGGCCTGCCGCCCCGACCACCCCTTGCGGCCGGCCCCGATGCCCGCTGAGGACGCCGAAATCGGTGACGAAATCCCCCGGATCCTTGGGGTTGACCCATATCTGCACCGCGCTGTCGGCCGGTAGGCAGACCTCCCAACAGCCAACCTCGGCCTGACGCTGACCGCCGGCGGACTCGTAGCGCAGGTGCATCGTGTTCCGCCGCTTGTGCACGAGTTCATCGACGACTGCCTGGGCTGGCACGCCGTCGACCCGCAGTCGACGTCCCCACGCGTCGTTGTCCTGAAAGGTCTTGAACGGCAGCCACATCATGGCCAGCCCGACCGCAAGGCCGAGTGTGTAGACGGGGTAGCGGGCACGCCACCAGCTCCGCAAGATCTGCACGGTGGTCATGGTGGCAGTCGATGTCGACAAGCGGCGGTAGGTTGACCGGATGACGGAACAGTTGCTCCGATCGTCGTTCGGCGCGGCGGCGACCGCGTACGCCGAGCACCGCCCGGATTACGCGCAGGCCGCGGTGCGGTGGGCGCTGGAGCCCGCCCCCGGCCTACGCGTGCTCGACCTGGGCGCCGGCACCGGCAAGCTGTCCGCGACGTTGGCGGCGGTGGGCGCGGACGTCGTGGCGGTCGAACCCGACCCGGCGATGCTCGCCGAGCTACGCCGTGCACTGCCGGCCGTCCGTGCCCTGCCGGGTAGCGCCGAGGCCATCCCGTTGCCGGACGCTTCCGTCGATGCCGTGCTCGCCGGCAACGCCCTGCACTGGTTCGACATGGCTGTCGCGGGGGCGGAGATCGCCCGGGTCCTCGCACCCGGCGGTGTCCTGGCCGGTCTGTGGAACATCATGGACGACCGGATCGACTGGGTTGCCGGGCTCGAACGGGTCAGCGGGAGTGCGGCCATCGGCCCGCGGGACACGTTGAGCAGTTGGCGCACGGCTACGGCGGACATGCTCGTTCCGAGCACCGGCCTGATCGCGGGGTTCGGGTCGGCGGAGCAGGTCGAGTTCCCGCACGGGCAGCGCCGTACCGCCGACTCGCTCGTCGCGACGCTCGCGACGCGGGCCGGGATGCTGGTCATGCCGGAGGAGGAGCGAGAGGCCATCCTCGGCCGGATCCGCTCCTTCCTCGGGAGCCGACCCGAAACCGCTCACGGCGAGTTCACGCTGCCGATGCTGACCGGCGTGCTGCGCGCCCGTCGGAGCTGACGATCGTCGACCCGGTGAACCGGCATCGCTCCGGGGCGTTGAACGCTGTGCTGGCAGGCGCCGAGGTGGCGCTGGTGGGCCTGTTCTCGGCGAAGGACAAGGAGTTCGACAGCAAGCTCAATCTGCTGGCCAGCGTGGTGGAAGCCCACGGCGGCCAGGTCGTGAGCCGGCACGTGCAGCGGCGGGGAGTTTCGTCCGGCGGAGCGGACAAGATGGGCGACCCGTTCTCGCGGCGGACTCTGCTCAGCCCCGGTAGGGCCCGCGAAGTCGCCGAGGCCTGCCGGCAGCGCGGGGTCGGCGTCGCGGTCTTCGCGAACCCCTTGACCGACCACCAGCGGGCCGTCCTCACGGACATGTTCGGCTGTCCCGTCCTGACTGGCGAGGACCTCCGATAGTTCAGGGACGGGGGGCCTTCTCGCCATGGACGACTGCGTACTCCGCGGCGAGCCAGGGCCCGAGGTCGTCGATGAGTTCGCGGAGCACACTCGGAACCGGCGAGGGCGTGCGGCCGATAACGGCAGCTCTACGCATCTGCTCCGCGCGTTCCGGATAGTGGAGCCCGAACGCCTCGGCGGACTGGGTGAGGTCGCTCGTCCAGCCTCCCCACCGCGGCATGATCAGCGTGAACCCCGTCCTGACGATGCGCCGAGCGACGACCCGGCTGAGAGCCTTCCGTTGCTGGTCGTTGTTGGCTTCGGCTGCCTGGCGGCGCCACCCGGTTAGTGCAAGGGACAGGTCGCCGTTCGTCTCGCGGGCGAGCAGGGGAGTGGGCCGGTAGCGGGGGAGTTGGTCGGCGAGGTCGTCGCCCAGCAGGGGGGTGCACAGGCAGGCGACGAAGAAGCCGAGGTCGTGCCGCTCAAGCTCGCTGAGCAGCGTACGTGCACTGAACAGCAGGATGCCCACGCCGTCGATCTGCGGAAGGGTCCGGTCGAGGTCTTGCTCGATCCTGGTGGCAGCCGCCCGGTCGGCCTCGGTGGGTTCGGTGTGCAGGGCGAGGAGCAGGTCGAGATCGGAGACGCCGAGGATGGCGGTGCCGCGCGGGATGCTGCCGTAGATGTAGGCGCTGTGCAGCAGACCACCGTCGAACGAATCGGCTATCCGAGCGCGTGCCGCGTCGACAACACCGGCGAACGCGGCCGGGACCCGACTCAGCGCACCCTCGCGCGCAATCCAGCCCTCGACGTCCAGTCCTGTTCCGGCCATGGGGACACTCTGCCGGAGCTGGCGAGCACGTTCAGCCCCGGCCGTGCGACGTCGGCGCCCTACTGCTCGGCCCAGGCACCCAGCTCGTTGCCGCTGGGGTCGGTGAAGTGGAACCGCCGGCCACCGGGGAACTCGTACGGCCCGTTCACCACCTGGCCGCCCGCCTCCTTGACGGCCTGCACGGACCGGTCCAGGTCAGTGGAGTAGAGCAGCACGAGCGGGCCGCCCGCCCGAACCTCCCTGTCCAGCCGGAGGCCGCCCACCTCGGGCGCGGCGTCGCCGTGTGGGCTGCGGATGCCGGCGTACTCCGGCCCGTAGTCGTTGAACTGCCAACCGAACGCGTCGGCGTAGAAGCGCTTGGCCACGGCGAGGTCGGTCACCGTGAACTCGACGTAGTCGATGGCGTGGTGTCGGTGCGGCGATGGCTCAGACATGCGCCGATCGTGCACCCCGGGTACGACGAAACCGCGACGTGCAACGAAAGGTTGCGCGATGGGTGTGGGCTGCCGTAGGTTGAGTGCAACCAAAGGTTGCGAAAGGTTGTGGGCATGGAACAGGGAACGATCGAACGCGACATCCACGTCAACGCGTCCCCCGAAGTCGTCTTCGAGGTGGTCAGCCAACCCGAGCACATGCGGGAGTGGTGGCCCGACGACGCGCGGTTCGAGTCTGTGGCCGGCGCGCCCGGTGAGCTGGTCTGGCGCGACACCGACACCGGGGAGACGAAGACCGTCGCGCTCGCCGTCGTCGAGGTCGACCCGCCGAAGCGGTTCTCGTTCCGGTGGTGCTTCACCGAGCCGGACCGGAGTGGGCAGGCGCTGTTCGTCACCTTCGACCTGGTGCCCAGCGGCGGCGGGACGCTGATCCGGATGACCGAGACCGGGTTCCGCGAGTTGGGTTGGGAGGTCGCTGTCCTGGAAGAGCAGTACCGCGACCACGAGAACGGTTGGGACCACTACATGCCCCGGCTGGGCGAGTACGTCGCGCGGCTGGTCGCGACCCCGTGAACGCGGTGGTCGACGACGAGTTGTGGTCGGCGATCGGCGACCCGATCCGGCGTACGATGATCGATCTTCTTCTCGCCGACGGGCCGGGCACGGCCACCTCGTTGAGCAGGCGGCTACCCGTCACCCGTCAGGCCGTCTCGAAGCACCTGGCGGTCCTCGACCGGGTTGGGCTGATCCACGCCGAACCGGCCGGTCGCGAGCGTCACTACCAGGTGGACGAGGCGCAACTCGCCCGCGCGGTCGCCCAGTTGTCGGCGGTCGGCTCCACCTGGGACGCCCGACTCCGCCGGATCAAGCGCATCGCCGAGACGATCGAACGCACCCGCACCAACGACGAAGGAGACTGAGAATGGTCGACATCCTGCACCGGGTCGGCGTCGTCGCTCCGCTCGACGACGTCTACCGAGCGGTGGCAACGCCGGAGGGCCTCGCCGCCTGGTGGACCACCGACACGGTGGGCAAGAGCGAAGTCGGTGGACAGCTGGCCTTCCGGTTCGGCGATGCCGGCGGCTTCGACATGGAGGTCCTGGAGCTGAACCCCGCCGGGCGGGTGCGGTGGCGCGTCGTCGACGGCCCCGAGGAGTGGGTCGGCACCGAGGTCGACTGGCGTCTCGACCAGCGCGGCGAGTACACGATCGTCCAGTTCGCGCACCAGGGCTGGCGCGAGCCGGTCGAGTTCATGCACCACTGCAGCACCAAGTGGGCGCTGTTCCTGATGAGCCTCAAGGAGCAGGTGGAGACCGGCCACGGCCGACCGGCCCCGGACGACGTCCGGATCAGCGACTGGCACTGACCACGGTGATGGCTGCATCGCCGGGCAATCGCGAGCTCCGCCTGGAGATCGCGATTGCCCCGGCGGTCAGGCCGAGGGCCACGATCGCCATGGCGCACAGCAGCAGCGTCGGGCGTGCACCGATGGCACCCACCAGTGGCCCGCCGAGCATGGTGCCCAGCGGCACCGCCAGCACGAGGATGGCGCCGTTCGCGGCGAGCACCGCCGGGAGCTGCGCGATGGACGTGCTGCGCTGGAACAGCGCCATCGACGTGGCCATGTACGGTGCCCAGATCAGGCCTGCGAGGGCGAAGGCGGGCAGCGACAGGCTGACAGGTGCTCCCAGGCCGAGCGGCAGCATGGCGACGCCGAACCCGACGACGATGCTGATGGTGGTGGCACGCAGCGGCCAGCGACGTAGATGGCCGGCGACCACACCGCCGACCAGACCGCCGACGCCGAATGCGGTGTAGTAGCCGCCGAGCAGCGTCGCGGAGGCGTGCAGGTCGTCGGTGATGTGGATCGGCATGGCCACGTACACCGGCCCGAAGAGGAAGAAGAACCAGAGGCTCAGCACCAGCAGGCCCAGCAGCGCGGGGTTGCGACGGATGACGGCGAAGCCTGCGGTCCGCGAGGCGCCGCGCTCATGCCGGTGGTCGCTCTTGCGTGCAGGGAGGGCGAGACGGTACGTGAGGGCCAGTGTGGCGAAGGTGGCAGCGTCGATGGCGATGACCCATACCGGCCCAACCCAGGCGATCAGGAGGCCCGCCAGTGGTGGACCGACGATGGTGGCGAACCCGGCGATGCTGGCGAGCACGGCGTTGGCCGGCAGGTGGTGTCGCTGCGGCAGCAGTTCGGCGATCAGTGTGAAACGCCCGGCGGAACCCCACGAGTGCAGCAGTGCGGACGCGGCCAGCAGGACGACGTACAGCCCGAGGGTCAGTGCGCCGAAGATGTAGGCGAGGGGGATTGCCGCGAGCGCCGTGGCCCGCAGAATCGCGTCCCACCCGGCGAGTTGCGCGCCGCTGCGCCCCCGCAGCAGCCGACCGAAGACGACAGTTCCGGCCGCGCTGGGCAGCGTGTACGCCGCCATGGCCAGCGCGATCCAGGTGCCCCGCTGACCGTGCGGGGCGAGTTGGATGGCGAGCCAGGTCACCGCGACCACCGCCAGGCCGTCACCCAACGCGGAGACGGCCAGCCCGGGTAGAACGCGCCGGAGCTGAGGGTGACTGACCACCGGCCAGTACGGAGAGGAGCGCGGAAATCGGGAGGCGTCCGTCATGTTGTCAGCTCACCCGGCGCGGGACCTGCGGATCAACACCTACTGCTACCAGCAGAATCAGCCGAGGGCGAAAGGCCCGATCAGCCGCTCGGGCGGTCGTCATCGCGGCCCTGACGGTCCGGGCGCTCGTCCGCTTCCGTCGGGGTGTGGCCGCCGAGCAGCGCCGCGCGTAGTCGGTCGTTCTCGCGCTTGGCGCGACGCTCCCGGCTGATACCGGCGGCGATGCCACAGATCCAGGCGAGGGGCACCAGCACCCTGCCGATCGTGTGGGCCCCGCCGTGCTCGTTGGCCCGGAGGGTCCAGCCGGCACCGAGCAGAACGAGCGCCAGCGCCAACAGAGCCCGTTCGACTCGTCTGGTCATCATGGGCACCCGTTTCGGCTGACGGAGATCGACCCCGGCCCCTCGGGGACAGGTCGTCGTGCCCACAGTGGCACATCCACGCCCATGCCCCCGGGGACCGGAGTCGATCAACCGCCGCTACTCCGCCCGGTAGACGGAGATGTGCGACGGGCTGTCGGCCTGGAACGGCCGTCGGTGCCAGTCGGCGTACCGCTCGGTGAGCCGGAGCCCGGCCTGCTGCGCCATCTCGTCGATCTGGTGCGGCCAGGCGTACCGCATGGCGAACGGCTTCAGGTGCACACCGTCCGCGTCGAACGTGATCGTCTGCCGGATGAACCGCTGCGCCGGCCGGTCGTACCGGTGCAGTCGGATCGTCGCGGAGTCCTCGGTCACGGCACGTACCTGCACCTGCTCGTCCGAGTCGAAGCTGCGCGGGTCGGGCACGAACGTCTCGATGACGAACGCGCCGCCGGGCGACAGCACCCGGGCGACGTTGCGGAAGCAGTCCGCCTGCCGCTCGGCGTCCACCAGGTTGAACAGGGTGTTGAAGACCAGGTACGCGAGCCGGAACTCACCGGCCACCGGCACATCCGCCATGTCGGCGACGACCACCGGGATCCGGTCGCCGCCGGGTTTCGCCCGCAGCTGCGCGAGCATCTCCTCGGACGCCTCGACGCCCTGCACGGCGAGGCCACGTTCGGCCAGCGGCAGCGCGACCCGGCCGGTGCCGATCGCCAGTTCGAGAACCGGACCCCCGTCGGCCAATTCGGCCAGGAAGTCAACGGCGGGCGCCGGGTCGGGGTTGCCTGGGCCGTCGTAGTCGGCGGCCCACAGTCGGCCGAAGAGGCCGGGATCGTCGAAGACCGACATCAGCGGCCTCCGAGGTTGGGGTCAGTGGCGCCCAGCAGCGCCAGGGAAACAGTTCTGCTCACGAAGTCTCGATTCCTCGGGTCGGATAACGGTTGGTTCGGGGGACTTCGTCGTGTTGGGCATGGTGGCTGCTCCCTTCGCGCGGCTGTCGACCGAGGACACCAGAGACGCCGCGGGCCCGGCAAGGCAATTACGCCAGCCGGGCCCACGACGGGACGTGCGGTCAGGAGATGTGGTGCAGGATCACGTTGTGCACGTGGTGGCTCTTCTGCGCGCCACGGAACTCCACCTCATAGGTGTGCGTGCCGACGTGGATGGCGATGGCGCCGGTGGAGAAGAACGAACCACCCCACGACTTGTTGCTGACCACGCTCACGCTGGTGATCTTCGAGTACGGGATGCTGGTGATCGCGAACCGCTTCCCGACGAAGGACCGGTCCTGGATGATCACGCGGCGGTCGGTCAGCCCGATGAACCCGGTGCCGGTGCCGACGGCGTCGTAGACGGCGATGATCTGCTCGCCTTCGAGGAGGCCACTCTCAATCTGCTGGACCTGCTCTTTGCGGTCGTACGCGATGTTCGCCATGTGATCCAGGCTAGAAAACCGGTGCCAACGTACCCACCCGGGCGAGGACCACGAACTCGCCGTCGCCGTGGCCGACGGGCTCGCCGTGCCAGCCCCCGTGAACGCGATCCACGATGAAGCCCGCCCTGGTCAGAGAGGTGCGTAGCTCGGCCTCGGTGCGGAAGCGCAGGCTCGCCGAGCTGAGGAGTTCCTCCCCGTCGTCGAAGTGGTAGTGGTGGGTGAAGTCGACCACTCCGTCGCGTACCCCGGTGACCTCGGTCCACGCGCGGACCTCGCCGCCGTCGGGCAGCATGACCAGCCGGTGCGAATCCACCGGGTTCCACCGCTCCCAGCGACGGTCCGCCGGGTCGCGGGCGTCGAACACCAGCCGGCCGCCGGGCACCAGCGCCCGGGCCAGGTCGGCGAGGGTACGCGCCCACTCCGCATCGTCCACGAAGAACTGCGCGACGTGGCTGGTCAGCACCGCCACGTCGAACGCCCGCTCCGGCAGCAGCGCGGAGGTGCCCGCGAGCCAGGTCACCCGCTCACCACCCGGCTTGGCGCGGGCGGCGGCCACTGACGCGTCGGCCGGGTCCACACCGGTGACGGTGTGGCCGGCGGCGGCGAGGGCAATGGTCAGCCGGCCGGTGCCGCAGCCGAGGTCGAGCACCCGGGCGGCCGGGGTCTCGTCGACCACCGTCTGGAAGAAGTCGTCGTCCGGCCCCCACCGGCACTCCGCGTCGTACACCGGGACCAGCCGGTGGTGGCGGAACTCGGCGTGCCTCATCGGGGGTTCGCGTCGGTCGCGGCGCGGACGAACTCGCGTACCCGGGTGGTGGTGTTGCTGGCCAGCCAGACCGGCCCTCGTTCGATCGGTGGCGCGTCGTGGATGGGCACGTACGCCACGTCGGGGCGCGGGTAGTAGCGCCGCGTGTGCTCGCCCACCGGCAGGACTCCCCGGCCCAGCGCGACCAGGGACAGCATCTCGGAGAAGGTGTTCCCGGCAGGCCCCTTTGGCACCGCCCGGCCGGACGGGGTGCGCTCCGGGGTGCGGTCCCGCTTGAACTCCACCGAGGTCACCGTCGGGTACTGCACCACCGGGTGGTCGGCGAGCACCTCCAACGACACCGACCGCTCCCGGGTGAGCGGGTGGCCCGCGGCCACCGCCAGCACCCGGTCCTCGGAGAGCAGCGCCGGGCCGGTGGTCATCCCGTCGAACGGGTACGAGGCGATCAACACGTCGGTCGAGCCGTCGAGCAACCCCGATCGGGTGGTGGACAACTGCGCCTCGTGCACCTCCACCCGGCAGTCGGGGTGCCGTTCACCGAACAGGGCCACTGCCCGGAGCAGCACCGGCGCGGTCCACTCGCCGAGGAACGCCACCCGTAGCGTCCCGGTCACGCCCCGGGCGGCGTCGGTCGCGCGGCGGACGGCCTCGTCCATGCCTGCCACCAGCGGGGCCAGCTCGTCGGCGAGCTGCCGGCCGATCGGGGTGAGCCGGACGACCCGACTGGTGCGGGCGAACAGCGGTGCGCCGATCCGGCGCTCCAGCTTCTTCACGATGTGGCTGACCCGGCCGGTGCTGACGGTCAGCCGCTCGGCGGTCCGGCCGAAGTGCAGTTCCTCAGCGAGGGTCAGGAACGTCTCGACCTCGTACCGCTCCAGCACACCGTTCCCATCGTTGACCTGCGGGCAACGATCGTAGCGGCATCGGGTCTTGGTCGGCGTCCCTCGTCCGGGGATCGTGAACGCGGCAGGGAAAACCGAGCGAAAGGCTCTGACGTGAGCATTGACGACTACCTGGCCGGCCTGGCCGGCCCACTGCGCGAGATCGGCGAGAAGCTGACGCCCATCATCGCGGCGACCCTGCCCGGGGCGACCGGGGCGATGTGGCACGGGCACCCGGTCTGGAGCCTGGGCGACCGGCCCGGCCAGCGCCCGGTCTGCCTGGTCAAGGCGTACGGGTCGTACGTCACCTTCGGGCTGTGGCGGGGGCAGGAGATCACCGACCCGTCGGGGCGGCTGATCCCCGGTGCGCGGGCGATGGCGGCGGTGAAGTTGCGCGACGTCGCCGACATCGACCCGGCCCTGTTCAGCGACTGGCTGCACGCGGCGGCCCACCTGGAGGAGGCGTGAGCGCGGTGCGGGTAACCGGTTTCGACCACCTGGTGCTGACCGTCGCCGACGTGGAACGGTCCCTGGGCTTCTACTGCGGCCGGCTCGGGCTGGCACCGGTGCGGGTCGACGAGTGGCGTGCGGGCAGCGTCCCGTTCCCGTCGGTGCGGATCAGCCCCGACAGCATCATCGACCTCGTCCACGGTGAGCCGCATGGCGCGAACGTGGACCACTTCTGCCTGGTGGTGGCACCACTGGACTGGGAGCAGGTGATCGAGTCGGGAGACTTCACCGTGCTGACCGGGCCGGTCAGCCGGTTCGGCGCCCGCGGGTCGGCGACCTCGATCTACGTACGGGACCCGGACGGCAACTCGGTGGAGCTGCGCTGGTACCCGCAGGACGCCGGGTCGGATTCGGAGACGGTCGTCAGGACTCGGTGACCGCCCGGTACGCGTCCTCGATGCGGGCGGCCAACAGCACCTCGCCCTCGGTCAGCGGCTCGCTGCTGCCGTGACCGACCCGGATCTGGGTGCTGTCGGCCCGGCGGCTGATCTCGGGTCGCAGATGCAGCGCATCCGCGACGACCTTGACCCGTTCAGTTAGTGCGGCGTGTTGGGTATCGTCGATCACGAGCGTCCGTCGGATCTGCTCGCCCTCGCGCGTCCAACCAGATAGCAAGGTCAACGCGTCGGAAAGGTAGTCGTGCTTGGCCCTGCTGTTGAACAGCACGCGCATCACCGCACCCCCCAAGCGCCGTTGCCGGCTTGTGGCCAAATCGTCGCCATCCCGTGTCTTGTCGGTGTCTCCTAGTCTCCCGCTGCTCGGAGGGGGTGTCCACGCCCACACTTCCGTGTCTTGTTGGCCTAGCGGACGGCTACGGTACCCAAACCGCCGATTGATCTGGCACCCTGGACGCCCGTGCGGACCGAACGGGCGAATGATGGCGGGCAGGCCGAACGACGGGACCTGAAGGTGATCGTCGGTGCGGCGATCATCCGGGATGGGCGGGTGCTCGCCTGTGCGCGTTCCGCCCCACCCGAGGTAGCGGGCATGTGGGAGTTTCCGGGCGGAAAGGTCGAGCCGGGGGAGGCCGAGACCGACGCGTTGATCCGGGAGTGCGCCGAGGAGTTGGCCGTACGCGTCGAGATCGGCGCCCGGGTCGGCCGCAACGTACGGATGGCGCACGGCCGCTCGGTGCTCAAGGTGTACGCGGCCCGCCTGCTCGGCGGCGACCAGCCCCAGGCGCTGGAACACGAGGCGCTCCGCTGGCTGACCGCCGACGAACTGGACTCGGTCACCTGGCTCCCCGCCGACGCCCCCATCGTGGCCGCCCTCCGCCCCCTCCTGCTCAACTCGCGTTGATCATGAAGTTATTGCCATCGCCGGCGGCGTGTCGTGGCAATAACTTCATGATCAACCGGAGGGTGGGGTGGGCGCGCCGGGTGCGGGAAGTGGGACGGGGGCCGTGGCAACTGCCACGGCCCCCGTTGTTGTTCAGGTGGTCAGTGCTTGTTGTCCTGCTCCGGGTGGGCGAAGTTGAGGTGCTCCGGAGGCAGCGGGAAGGTCACGTCGTCGCCGAACGGCGACGGCGCGGCGGCCCGGTCGAAGGTGAGCTCGGTCAGCGGCAGCTTGCCCCGGTCGTCGACCGCCGGAGCGGTCGGGTGGGGCACCTCCCGGTGCCAGTTGACGCCGCTCTGCGCCTGCGTCTCAGCCCGCGAATCGTGGGAGCCACCCGCGTGCGAGTGCACCCCACCCCGGGCGGAGCCCGGCGTCGCCGAGCCCTGACGGGCGGTGGTCACGCTGGTCTGGGGCGTCTCGCCCCGACGGAAGATCTTGCTACCAAGCCACACAAGGGGATCGTACCTGCGGTCGACGACCCGTTCCTTCATGGGGATGATCCCGTTGTCGGTGATCTTGATGTGCTCGGGGCAGACCTCGGTGCAGCACTTGGTGATGTTGCAGAAGCCGAGGCCCTGTTCGGCCTGCGCGTACTCCTTGCGGTCGGTCCGGGCGTCCAGCGGGTGCATGTCCAGCTCGGCCGCCCGGATGAAGTACCGCGGGCCGGAGAACGCCTGCTTGTTCTCCTCGTGATCGCGGATCACGTGGCAGACGGTCTGGCACAGGAAGCACTCGATGCACTTGCGGAACTCCTGCGAGCGCTCCACGTCGACCTGCTGCATCCGGTAGTCACCCGGGGCCACGTCCGCCGGAGGGGCGAACGCCGGGGTCTCCCGTGCCTTCTCGTAATTGAACGAGACGTCGGTGACCAGGTCCCGAATGACCGGGAAGGTGCGCAGCGGGGTGACCGTGACGGTCTCGTCGTCGCCGAAGGTCGACATCCGCGTCATGCAACCCAGCCGCGGCTTGCCGTTGATCTCCATGGAGCAGGAGCCGCACTTGCCGGCCTTGCAGTTCCACCGGCAGGCCAGATCGGGCGCGTCGGTGGCCTGCAGGCGGTGGATGACGTCGAGGACGACCTCGCCCTCGTTCACCTCCACCATGTAGTCCTGGAGGTCGCCGCCGCTCTCGTCGCCCCGCCAGATCCGGAACTGACGCTTCCCGCTCATCGGTTGTCCGCCTCTCCAGCGTCGGCAACGAGGGCGTCGAAGTCGGCGAGCTCCTCGTCGGTGAGGTACTTGGCCAGCTCGGCCCGGTCGAAGAGGCCGATCAGCTCCGGCCGCATCTTCGGCAGCGGCTTGCGGGTCAGCTGCACGGTGTCACCGTCCAGCGCGCAGACCAGGTTGACCTGCCGCCACTTCGGCTCCATCGCCGGGTAGTCCTCCCGGGTGTGCCCGCCGCGCGACTCCTGCCGCTCCAGCGCCGCCTTCGCGGTGCACTCCGAGACCACCAGCATGTTGCGCAGGTCCAGGGCCAGGTGCCAGCCCGGGTTGTAGCGTCGGCCGCCGGCCGCGCTCACCTTGGCCACCCGCTCACGCAGCTCGGCGAGCCGGACCAGCGCGTCGGCCAGCTCACCCTCCCGGCGGATGATGCCCACCAGGTCACCCATGACCGCCTGAAGGTCCTGCTGAAGGGTGTACGGGTTCTCGCCGGTGTCCCGTTGCAGCGGCGCGAGGGCGGTCTCCACGGCCGCCTCGACCTCGTGCACGGCCACCTTCGGCCGGGCGGTCAGCCCGTCGGCGTAGCTGGCCGCGTGCCCGCCCGCCCGCTTGCCGAAGACCAGCAGGTCGGACAGCGAGTTGCCGCCGAGTCGGTTGGAGCCGTGCATGCCACCGGAGACCTCACCGGCGGCGAACAGCCCGCGTACGTGGCCGAAGGCGGCACCGGAATCCGGGTCCACCTCGACACCGCCCATCACGTAGTGACAGGTCGGGCCGACCTCCATCGGCTCGGCCGTGATGTCGACATCGGCCAGTTCCTTGAACTGGTGGTACATCGACGGCAGCCGGCGGCGGATCTCGTCGGCCGAACGTCGGCTCGCGATGTCCAGGAAGACGCCCCCGGCGGGGGAGCCCCGGCCTGCCTTGACCTCGCTGTTGATGGCGCGGGCCACCTCGTCGCGGGGCAGCAGCTCCGGTGGACGCCGGTTGTTGTCCGGGTCGGTGTACCAGCGGTCCGCCTCCTCCTCGGTCTCCGCGTACTGCTTGCGGAAGACGTCGGGGACGTAGTCGAACATGAACCGCTTGCCGTCGGAGTTCTTCAGGACGCCGCCGTCACCACGCACCGACTCGGTGACCAGGATGCCCTTCACCGAGGGCGGCCAGACCATGCCGGTCGGGTGGAACTGGAGGAACTCCATGTTGATCAGCGTCGCTCCGGCGCGCAGCGCCAGCGCGTGCCCGTCCCCGGTGTACTCCCAGGAGTTCGAGGTGACCTTGTAGGAGCGCCCGACGCCGCCGGTGGCCAGCACGACCGCCGGCGCCTCGAAGAGGATGAACTCGCCCGACTCGCGGTAGTAGCCGAACGCGCCGGCCACCCGGTCACCGTCGAGCAGCAGCTCGGTGATGGTCGTCTCGGAGAAGACCCTGATCCGGGCGTCGTACGAGCCGAACTCCCGCTGGTCCTCCTGCTGGAGCGAGACGATCTTCTGCTGGAGGGTGCGGATCAGCTCCAGGCCGGTCCGGTCGCCCACGTGCGCCAGGCGCGGGTACTCGTGGCCACCGAAGTTGCGCTGCGAGATCTTGCCGTCCTTGGTGCGGTCGAAGAGCGCACCGTACGTCTCCAGCTCCCAGATCCGCTGCGGCGACTCCTTCGCGTGCAGCTCGGCCATCCGGAAGTTGTTGAGGAACTTGCCGCCGCGCATGGTGTCGCGGAAGTGCACCTGCCAGTTGTCCCGGCTGTTCACATTGCCCATCGCGGCGGCCGCGCCGCCCTCGGCCATCACCGTGTGCGCCTTGCCGAACAGCGACTTGGAGATGATCGCGGTCTTCTTGCCGGCCAGCCGGGCCTCGATCGCCGCGCGCAGACCGGCGCCGCCGGCCCCGATGACGACGACGTCGTAGTGGTGTCGTTCGATGCGAGTGGTTGTGGTCATGTCAGGGGCCCTTTAGTTGATGAACCGCAGGTCGGAGAACCAGCCGGCCGCGAGCGCCATGATGTAGAAGTCGGCCAGCGCCAGGGTGCCGAGGGTGATCCAGGCGAGCTGCATGTGCCGGACGTTCAACGCCGAGACGAAGGTCCAGGCCTTGTACCGCACCGGGTGCTTGGAGAAGTGCTTGAGCCGGCCGCCGATGATGTGCCGGCAGGAGTGGCAGGAGATCGTGTACGCCCAGAGCATCACCACGTTGAGCACCAGGATGATGTTGCCCAGCCCGAAGCCGAAGCCCTTGGGCGAGTGGAAGGCGAGGATCGCGTCCCAGGTGTTGATCAGGGAGATGATCGCGGCGGCGTAGAAGAAGTAGCGGTGCAGGTTCTGCCCGAGCAGCGGGAAACGGGTCTCACCGCCGTACTCCTTGTGCCCGTCCGGGACGGCGCAGGCCGGCGGCGACAGCCAGAACGACCGGTAGTACGCCTTGCGGTAGTAGTAGCAGGTGAGCCGGAACAGCAGCAGGAACGGCAGGGTCAGCGCGGCGTCCGGGATGATCCACCAGCCGGGCAGGAACCGGCCGAAGTGCGAGGCTGCCTCGACACACCGGTCGGTCACGCACGGGGAGTAGAACGGCGTCAGGTAGTGGTACGCGTCCACCCAGTAGTTGTCATGCTGGAAGACCCGGACGGTCGCGTACGCGACCCAGGCGCTGAGCCCGATCACGGTGATCAGCGGGGCGAACCACCATCGGTCGGTACGCAACGTCTTCGCCGCGATGGCGGCGCGCGCCCGCGCCCCCCTCGGCCTCGTTGCCGTTGAAGTCATTCGAGTCGTCTCCTCGACGGGCCCGTACGGGCGGGCTGGTCTCTCTCCGGTCGGCACGCGGACCGGCGAACCCGCACCCGCTGCCACGTCATGCGCACACCAACGACCACGCCGGATCGACCGACGCAGCTAAGTGACACACGTTACGCCGATCTCTGCGGGCCGTCCGCGCAAGGGAGTGTCCCGTGTGTCTGGCCTGCGGAAAAGCCCTCGACACGCCGGTTTGGCGCCCGCAGTCGAGAACGTCAGCCGGAGGCGCCTCCGGTGAAGTGCCAGGACGCCAGCCGCAGTGAGGGCGCCGCCCACCAGGCACCGTCCACCCGCTCCGGTTGGCGCACCGCCCGCGCACCCAGCCCGAGCACCGCCCCCGGCCCGAGCGCCCGCGGGTACGACTCGGTGAACCGCAGGTCACGGACCGCCCGGACGACAGTGCCGTCCTCGATCAGCCAGACGCCGTTGCGGGTCAATCCGGTGACGACGAGGCTCTTCGGATCGAGCACCCGCGTGTACCAGAGGTCGGTGACCAGCAGCCCTCGGCGTACGCCGGCCACCAACGCGGCGGTGTCCGCGTCGACGACAGCCCCGCCCGCCGCGCCGGTGGTGCTCCGGCCCACCGCACTGGCCGGACCCGCCACCGCGCCGGTCAGCCGCAGATTGCGGGGCATCGGGCCCCAGGTGGCACCCCCCGCGACCGCGTGCCCGGTGGACTCCGCGCCCGCCTCGGCGCTGGTCCGGCGATCGTGCGCCACCGCCCGGGTGGTGCCCGCCTCGACCAGCGTCAGCGCCCGTCGGCCGGTGCCCTCCGCGTCGAACGGCAACCCGGACCCGCCCAGTGGGTCGTCCACCACTGTCACCGCCCGGTCGAACTGGGCCGCGCCCGGCTCGGCGAACGACTGCCGCTCGGCGTAGCGCTTGCCGTTGAAGCCGTAGAAGGACAGGTTCTGCAGGAGGTCCGCCACGGCGGCCGGCTCGAACACCACCTCGTAGTGCCCCGGCGGCAGCTCGACCGGGTCGGCCGCCGCCTGCGCCTTCGCGGCCGCCTGCGCGCCCAGCTCCGCGCCGTCGAGGTCGGACAGCCGGTCGGCGCTGCGCCGCGCCACCCCGTCCGCGCCATCACGGCGGGCGATGCCGTCCATCGCCGCCTCCACCGAGCGGCCGTACGCCGAGTGCCCGGCCGAGTTGGCGAACGCCGACGAGCGGTGCGCGGTGCGGCAGTAACCGGCGGTGCTGAGGCCCCCGGCGGCGGCCACGAACGCCCCCACCCGATCGGCCCGCTGATCCGGCTCGGCGTGCGCGGTGGCCTCGTCGACGGGCGGGGCGTCCGGCGTGGGCATGGGCGGGGTCAGCCCCGGCCAACCCGGGTCGGGCGGGCAGAGCCGGGCCGCGGTCAGGGTGCGCTCCACCAGGGCGGACAACCCGTCGGCGGTGACCACGCTGCCGCCACCGGCAGCCGTCCGACCGTCGACGTGCACCCGCAGCCGGACCCCGACCGTGGACTCGGAGACGTTCTGGTGGATGCCCGAGTTGGCGAACCGGGTCAGCGCCAGGTCCGCCCGCGTCACCACCGCCTCGGCCTGCGCGGCCGGCCCGCCAAGACGCCGAACCAGCTCCACGACCTGCCCGGCCAGCTCCAACTCCGTCTGCCCACTCATGCGAAGCCACCTTTCGTTCGCGACTGCGGGGCTCGCAAGCCCGGCTCACTCCTCGCGCTCACGCCGAGACCCCCACGCGGACGTTGCGGAACCGGGCCGGCGCGGCCGGGTGGCCGGTGTGCCCGACCTGGCCGGGTTGGCCCTTGCCGCAGTTGGGCGTCCCCCAGGAGACCGTCTCGCTGGAGAGCATGTCCATCGAGCGCCAGAACAGCGGACCGATCCCGGTGTACGTGGGGTTGCGTAGCATCCGCCCCCGCCGCCCCTTCTTGATCTCCCAGCCGACCTCACAGCCGAACTGGAAGTTGAGCCGCTTGTCGTCGATCGACCAGGACCGGTTGAGGTCCATCAACACGCCGTCGTCGGTGGCCGCGATGATCTCGTCCAGCGTGTGTGGGCCGGGTTCCAGGCCGACGTTGGTCATCCGCACCATCGGCAGCCGGGCCCACCCGTCGGCCCGTACGCTGCCGCCGTAGTCCAGGCTTGCCATCGCGGCGGAATCCCGGCCGGCGAGCACACCCACCCAGCGACCGTCGCGGACCGCGTCCCGCTTGACCGCCGGGGAGCCCTCGTCGTCGAAACCGAAGCTGCCCAGCGCACCCGGGATCGTCGGGTCGATGGTGATGTTCATCAGCTCCGAGCCGTAGCGCAACGAGCCGAGCTGGGCCAGGTCCAGCCAGGACGTGCCGGCGAAGGCCGCCTCCCAGCCGAGGATCCGGTCCAGTTCGATGGCGTGCCCGACCGACTCGTGGATCTGCAGGGCCAACTGCTCGCCGCCGAGGATCAGATCGGTCTCACCGGCCGGGCAGGGCGGCGCGGTGAGCAGCGCCCGGGACTCCTCGGCGATCTGCGCGGCGTGCGCGGCCAGATCCAGCGACTCGACCAGCTCCCAACCGGTGGTGCCGTACTGGCCGCGGTAGCTCGGCCAGGAGCGGCGCTGCGTCTCTCCGTCGCCGATCGAGGTGGCCGAGATGCCGCCGCCGCACTCGCGGATGCGCTGGTCGATCCGGTGGCCCTCGCTGGAGACGAACCACTTCGCGGTGTCCCAGATCTGGTACAGGCCCTCGGCCAGGTCCGCGCCGTGCTCGGCCATCGTGCGGGTCGCGTCGACCAGCAGATCGCCCTTGTCCGACAGCGGCACCCCGAGCGGGTCGATCTGGCAGCCGGAGGCCCAGCTCGCGGTGACCGCCTGGACCGGCACCAGGTCGACCGGAGGGCCCGGCACCCGCGCGCTCGCCATGGCGGTCCGCGTCGCGCGCCGGCCGGCGTCGCGGGCGGCGGCGTCCGACAGATCGGGTACGGCGTGGAAGCCCCAACTCGCCCCGACCAACGCTCGGACCCCGAGCCCGATGCTCTCGTCCTGCGTCAGCTCCTCCACGTCACCGTTGCGCGCGGTCATCGACTCGTAGCGGCGGTGCATCACCCGGGCGTCGGCGTACCGGGCGCCCGCGTCGAGGGCGGCCTGGACGGCGGCGGCGGCCGCGTCGAACTCGGTCATGGACCGACCCTAGGCCAGGCGACCGACACCCGTCAGGGGACGAGATCCTCCGGCCGGATCGTGGCCTTCACCGGCTCGGTAAGCACCAGCAGATCGCCTGGTCTGGTTACGGACTGCTCGGTGTAGTGACCGCCCCGCCGCCGGTAAAGATGCATGGTTCCGCTGTCCTGCTCCACCAGGAGATACCACTCGATGCCGGCGGCCGCGTAGTAGTGCATCTTGAGCACTTTGTCGGTCGACGCGTTGCTCGGCGAGATGATCTCACAAACCAGCCGCACGTCACCCGCCTCGACGTTGAGTTCGTCGAAGTCGATCGGACCGGTGATAACAAGATCGGGGATGGGGATCCGGCCGGGCCTGAGTCGGACGTTCACCGCTTCCAAGACGTGCAGGCCGGCTTCGCGAACCGGGGCTCGTAGCGCTGCGCGTAGTTCGCCGGAGATGTTCTGGTGTCGAGGGGTGGGGGCTGGGGTCACGTGGAGGCTCCCGTCGAAGAGTTCGACGCGTTGCTGCGTCTCGCCGAGGGCGAGGTATTCCTCTTCGGTCCACGGGCCTTCGTGGTTGAACACCGCCGCGGTCATCGTCACCTCCACCTCGTGCCACGGGGATCCTCTGCTGGTTGCTCGTTCAATGGTCGCACCCGACGTGCGGGTACGGCCATGAATGGGCGTGGATGGGGAGGTGACGGGGGTGCGGGGCCGATGCCGACTCGTTACGCTCGGGCCCGCTGACACGTGCCGACTTTGTAGCTTATTTTCACCCTCGGGACTTTCCTGTAAGTTCCCTTCGTCACTGAGGGAGGTGGCCGTGGACAGCTCGGAACCCTCGCCGTCCGGCGAACCGGACGACCGCCCCGTCGTGCCGGCACAGCGCTCCGACCAGGACGCCTACCTGCGGGTGCGTGATCTGCGGGTCCGGTTCGACACCGAGGACGGCGTGGTGCGCGCGGTCGACGGCGTGTCGTTCGCCGTAGAGCGGGGCCGCACCCTCGGCATCGTCGGTGAGTCCGGCTCCGGCAAGAGCGTCACCTCGTTGGCCATTCTCGGCCTGCACGACCCGAAGCGGACCACCATCACCGGGGAGATCTCGGTGGGTGGTCGGCAGGTGGTCGGCCTCGGAGACGAGGAGGTACGCCGGCTACGCGGCCGGGACATGGCGATGATCTTCCAGGATCCATTGTCGGCGCTGCACCCGTACTACACGGTGGGCCGGCAGATCGCCGAGGCGTACCGGGTGCACCACCCGAAGGCCAACCGGCGCGAGGCCCGCCAGCGGGCCGTCGACATGTTGGACCGGGTCGGCATCCCGCAGCCGGCGCGCCGCTTCGACCAGTACCCGCACGAGTTCTCCGGCGGCATGCGCCAGCGGGCGATGATCGCGATGTCCCTGGTCAACGACCCGGCGCTGCTGATCGCCGACGAGCCGACCACCGCGCTGGACGTCACCGTCCAGGCGCAGATCCTGGACCTGCTCGCCGACCTCCAGGCCGAGTTCAACTCGGCGATCATCCTGATCACCCACGACCTCGGCGTGGTCGGCCAGGTCGCCGACGACGTGCTGGTCATGTACGGCGGGCGGGCCGTCGAGCGGGGCAGCGTCGAGCAGGTGCTCCGGGCGCCGCAGCATCCGTACACCTGGGGGTTGCTCTCCAGCGTGCCGTCGCTGCACGGCGACGCGGACGCGGACCTGGTGCCCATCCCCGGCAATCCGCCCAGCCTGATCAACCTGCCGCCGGGCTGCGCGTTCCACCCCCGCTGCCGGTACGCGGACCGCGCCGGCAGCCGCTCCCGTACCGAGGTGCCCGAGCTGCGCCCGGCGGGGGAGGGCGACTCGGCCGGCCACCTGGTCGCCTGTCACCTGAGCGCCGAGGAGCGGGCCACGTTCTACGCCGAGGACATCGCATCCGTGGGGGTGGCCCGATGACCGATGAACCACTGCTGCGGGTACGCGGCCTGAGCAAGCACTTCCCGGTACGCCAGGGGCTGCGCGCCACCGGTCTGGTGCGGGCGGTGGACGGGCTCGACTTCGACGTGCGCCCCGGCGAGACGCTCGGCCTGGTGGGGGAGTCGGGCTGCGGCAAGACCACCACCGGTCGGATGCTGGTGCGGCTGCTGGAACCGACGAGCGGCAGCATCGAGTTCGACGGGCGGGACATCACGCACGCCGGCCGCCGGGAGTTGCGCCCGTTGCGCCAGGAACTCCAGATCATCTTCCAGGACCCGTACGCCTCGCTGAACCCCCGGCACACGGTGGGCCGGATCGTGGCGATGCCGCTACAGGTCAACGGGATCAAGCCGCCGGGTGGGATCAAGGCCCGGGTTCAGGAGTTGCTGGAGCTGGTCGGGCTGAACCCGGAGCACTACAACCGGTACCCGCACGAGTTCTCCGGTGGTCAGCGCCAGCGCATCGGCATCGCCCGCGCCCTGGCCCTGCGGCCGAAGCTGATCGTGGCGGACGAGCCGGTGAGCGCGCTGGACGTCTCGATCCAGGCGCAGGTCGTCAACCTGCTGCGCGACCTGCAACGCGAGCTTGGCCTGGCCTTCGTGTTCATCGCGCACGACCTGGCCGTGGTCCGGCACTTCTGCCAGCGGGTCGCGGTCATGTATCTGGGCCGGATCGTGGAGATCGGCGACCGGGCGGACATCTACGAGCGCCCGCAGCACCCGTACACCCGGGCGTTGCTCTCGGCGATCCCGGACGTCACCCAGCTCGGCCCGGCGGGTCGGATCCGGCTGACCGGTGACGTGCCCACCCCGCTGGACCCGCCGTCGGGCTGCCGGTTCCGTACCCGGTGCTGGAAGGCGCAGGACATCTGCGCCACCGAGGAGCCCGCGTTGATCCCGCGCGACGGCGGTTCGCAGGCCACCGCGTGTCACTTCCCCGAAGGGGAAGCAGCCCGCACGAGCCCCGAAGGCGAAGCGGACAGCACGAGTCCGGAGGCGGCGGAGTCGACTGCCCAGGTCGTTGAGGAGGTGCCGTCGTGAGCCTGTCCCCGGTAGAGGGTGTGGCGCTGGCCGAGATCGAGTCCGGCACGGACCCGGTCGGGCCCGCCGCGAAGGGCGTCGTCGGTCGCTCGCCCGGTCAGCTCGCCTGGCTGCGGCTGCGCCGCGACCGCACGGCCGTGGTCAGCGGCGTACTCCTGATCTTTTTCCTGCTGTTGGGGTTGTCCGCCCCGCTGATCGAGATGGCCTACGGGATCGGGCCGCGGGAACAGTTCCAGAACATGCTGGACGGCTTCGGCATGCCGCTGGGGTACGCCGGCGGGGTCAGCGGCGAGCACTGGTTCGGCCTGGAGCCAAACCTGGGTCGGGACATCTTCATCCGGCTGATCTACGGGCTGCGGACGTCGCTGTTCATCGCGTTCGCGGCGGCGCTGATCACCGCGACGATCGGGATCGTGCTGGGCGCGCTCGCCGGTTACCTCGGCGGCTGGCTCGATGCGGTGATCAACTGGATCACCGACCTGACCCTGGCCATGCCCTTCCTGATCATCGCGCTGGCGCTCACGCCCACCATCACGCTGCGCTTCTACGGTGAGCGGGGGCAGGTGTCGTCCGCCTTCGGGGTGGGCGTGCTGATCGCCGTCTTCGCCATCTTCGGCTGGACCAGCACGGCCCGGCTGGTCCGCGGGCAGGTGATCGCGCTGCGCGAGCGGGAGTTCGTGGAGGCGGCCAGGGCCAGCGGGGCCGGGCTGGGGCACATGCTCTTCCGGCAGTTGCTGCCCAACATCTGGGCGCCGATCCTGGTGTCGTTCTCCCTGGCGGTGCCGCAGTTCATCACCAGCGAGGCCGCGCTGTCGTTCATCGGTGTCGGTCTCAGCGACGAGACCCCGAGCTTCGGTCGGATGATCTACGACAGTCTGGACTTCCTCCAGACCGACCCGGCGTACGTGTTCTTCCCGGGCATCATGATCTTCGCGCTGGTGTTCGCCTTCAACCTCTTCGGCGACGCGTTGCGTGACGCGCTCGACCCGAAGTCGTCCCGGTAGGGGTCAAAATCATGGCGCGATTTCTGCTCAAGCGACTCTTCTCCGCCACGCTGACCCTCTTCGCGGTGAGCGTGTTGACCTTCCTGATGTTCTTCGCCCTGCCGCGCGACCCGGTCAGCAGCATCTGCTCGAAGAACTGCAACCCGGAGCGGCTGGAGCGGGTCCGCGACGACCTGGGCCTGAACGACCCGCTGATCAGCCAGTACGCCGGTTACATGAAGGGCATCGTGACCGGTCGGGACCTGGGCAGCGCCCAGGGCGGCCGGTGCGACGCGCCCTGCCTGGGCTGGTCGTACGTCACCAACGAGGCCGTCTCGGACACCATCGCCCGGGTACTGCCGGTGACGCTGAGCATCGTGATCCCGGCGGCCATCCTCTGGTTGCTGCTCGGCGTGGGGCTCGGCATGGTGTCCGCGCTGCGTCGGGGCACCTGGCTGGATCGGCTGGCGATCGGGTTCTCGCTGACCGGCGCGTCGTTGCAGCTGTACTTCGTGGGTGCGGTGCTGCTGCTGGTGTTCGTCTACAACCTGCGGCTGTTGCCGGTGCCGAGCTACACCTCCATCTTCGACAACCCGGCGAAGTGGGCCAGCGGCCTGGTGCTGGCCTGGGTGGCGCTGGCCTTCCTCTTCTCGGCCATCTACGCCCGGTTGTCGCGGGCGCAGATGTTGGAGACGCTGTCGGAGGACTTCGTCCGGACCGCGCGGGCCAAGGGCCTGGCCAAACCCAAGGTGTACGGGCGACACGCGCTGCGCGCGGCGATCACTCCGGTGGTGACCATCGCCGGGCTGGACGTGGGCGGGGCGCTGGGCGGGACGGTGATCACCGAGACGACGTTCGGCATCCAGGGGTTGGGGCGTACGGCGGTGGACGCGGTGCGCTCGGGTGATCTGCCCACCATCATGGCGACCGTGCTGATCGCCGCGGTCTTCGTGGTGTTGGCGAACGTACTGGTGGACCTGCTCTACGCGGCCATCGACCCCCGGGTGCGGCTGCGCTGAGCGCGACGTGTCCGGCGCACCCGCCGATGGCGAAATTTATCGACAACTGTTACACAACTTGTAGGTTTTCTTCCTTACGATCCTCGGGACGTCGGCGGTTCTCGCCCCGACGAAACCGCACGGCACATGGTGAAGGGGGTACTTCATGAGACCACGCGTGGCGGTTGCCGCAGGCGGCGCGATCGCACTGGTTGTGGCATTGGGTGCGTGCTCGAAGAACACGGGCGAGGGCACCACTGTCGACACCGAACGGCAGCAGACCGGGGTCATCGCGACCGACCCCAAGGACTCGCAGGGGCCAGCGGCCGAGGTGAGCGGCGCCGCGAAGGGCGGCACCTTCACCATCATCCGGGAGTCGCCGATCTCCCACCTCGACCCGCAGCGGACGTACTCGTTCGCCGGTCTGATGGCCAACCCGCTCTTCGCCCGCTACCTGACCACGTGGAAGGACGACGGCAAGGGCGGCCTGGTCCTGGTGGGCGACCTGGCCGAGACGCCGGGCAAGAACGTCAACAACGACTGCAAGGTCTGGGAATTCACTGTCAAGGACGGCGTGAAGTTCGAGGACGGCCGGCCGATCACCTCCAAGGAGATCGCGTACGGCATTGCCCGGTCCTTCGACCCGGACCTGTCCGGCGGCCCGACCTACATCCAGGAGTGGCTGGCCGACACCCCGCAGTTCGACACCAAGTGGGACTTCAAGAAGAACAAGACGTCGCTGCCGCCCGGCCTGAGCACGCCGGACGCCAAGACGCTGCGCTTCGAGTTCGCCAAGCCCCGCTGTGACCTGCCGTTCGCCGTCTCGCTGCCGACCACGGCGCCGCTGCCGGCCGACAAGGACACCGGCGTCGACCTGGACAAGCAGCCGTTCTCGTCCGGCCCGTACAAGGTCGCCAAGAACCAGGTTGGCGTGCAGATCACGCTGGACCGCAACACCAACTGGGACCCGAAGACCGACCCGGTCCGGCACCAGTACCCGGACCAGTTCGTCTGGAGCTTCGGCCCGACCGCGGACGCCGCCAACAACCGGGTGATCGCCGACAACGGCGCCGACCAGAGCGCGCTCGCCTTCAACGCCGTGCCCGCCTCGCTGGTCGCCAAGGTGGCCGGGGACGCCACGCTCAAGTCGCGCAGCATCCTCTCGCCGACCCCGAGTGCCAACCAGCTCGTCATCAACAACCAGCGGGTCACCGACCTCAAGGTCCGTCAGGCGCTCAACTACGCCATCGACCGCGAGGGCTTCATCAAGGCAATGGGCGGGCAGACCGTCGCCGCGCCGCTGACCACGCTGATGCCGCCGGCCACCATCGGCTACAAGGCGTACGACGCGTACCCGGCGGGTGCCAACGGCAACGTCGAGAAGGTCAAGGAGCTGCTCGGCGGAAAGACGCCGGAGCTGGTCCTCGGTGTCGCCGACAACTCGACCGAGCAGCAGCAGGGCGCCCAGCTCAAGGCCAACCTGGAGCGGGCCGGCTTCAAGATCACGCTGCGGAACATCTCGGACGACGCGAAGCTCGACGAGATCAAGAAGAAGAACAACCCCTGGGACCTGTACATCGGTAACTGGGCGGCGGACTGGCCCAGCGGGGCGTCGATCCTGCCGGTGCTCTACGACGGCCGGACCATCAAGGCCGAGGGCAACAGCAACCAGGCCTACTTCAACGACCCGGCGATCAACGCCGAGATGGACCGCATCCAGGCCATGCCGGCCGCCGACCAGGGCCCGGAGTGGGCCAAGCTCGACGAGCGGATCATGAAGGAGCACGCGCCGGTGGTGCCGCTCTTCGTGGACGTGGCCTACAACGTGCACGGGTCCAAGGCCGGCGGGGTCTTCATCTCCAGTGTCTTCGGCTACCCGTCGTTCGTGAACGCGCACGTCAAGCCGTAAGTCACACCGCAAGCCAGCAGGGTCCCCTCCCGACAGCGTCGTCGGGAGGGGACCCTGCTGTTTCTGCCGATCGGCTGCGGGCTGCGCATGGGAGGTCAATGTAACCTTGTGGGTACGTACCCGAACGGTTACATTAGGGCCATGGATGCCGTGTTGCACGCGCTGGCAGACGAGAGCCGGCGCACGGTTCTCGACATTCTCCGCGACCACCCGGCGAGTGCGGGAGAGCTGGCCGAGGCTCTCCCGATCGCACGCCCGGGCGTGTCCCGGCATCTCCGCGTGCTGCGGGAAGCCGGGCTGGTCGACGTACGCCAGGACGCACAGCGCCGGATCTACACCCTCCGCCCGGAGGCGCTCGTCGAGGTCGACGAGTGGCTGGGAGAGTACCGCCGGCTCTGGGAGAGCCGGCTCGACGCTCTTCATACCGAGATCGCACGAGGAAAGAAGGCGCGACGATGACCACGATCGCGACGATGCGAACGATCGACGAGAGCCGCGGAGCAGTCCGGGTCGAGAACCTCTACGACACGGACATCGGCGACCTCTGGCAGGCGTGTACGACGCCCGAGCGGCTGGCCCGCTGGATGGCCCAGGTCGACGGCGACATGCGGGTCGGCGGCACGATCCAGGCCGTCTTCACGAGCAGTTGGGCCGGTCCGGCGCGCATCGAGGTGTGCGATGCGCCCCACCACCTGCTGCTGACGACGAAGCCGGGTGCGGACGACGAGGGGCAGATCGAGGCGTGGCTGACCGAGGAGGGCTCCAAGACGCGGCTGGTGGTCGAGGAGCGCGGCCTGCCGATCGGGCATCTCCCGTTCCACGCCTCTGGTTGGCGGGTCCACCTCGAGGATCTCGGTCGGTCGTTGGAGGTCGACGGCCCGGTCCATTCGGAGGGCTGGAGTTCCGATGCCAGAGCGCCCGGCTGGAAGGAACGCTGGGAAGAGCTCACGCCGACATACCAGCGGATGAAGATTCTCCGATGACGGACCTGATCAGGCTCAGCTTGACGACGGTCAATGCGCCAGACGCAATCGCGCTCGCGCGGTTCTACGCCGAGATCACCGGCGGGGTCGCGAAGGGTGACGAGAGATGGGCGCTCGTCGAAGGGCCGAACGGTGACATCGGGTTCCAGCAGATCGACGACTACCGGCCACCCACCTGGCCGGATGGCGAGGTGGGGATGCAGATGCACCTCGAGTTCCTCGTCGACGACCTGGAGGCGACCGGAGCGCGTGTGCTGGCGGCCGGCGCTACCCGATTCGAGCATCAGCCCAACGCGGACCACTGCTTCGTGTACGCCGACCCGGCCGGGCATCCGTTCTGCCTGTCCCTGTGGGGGGTCCCGAGAGTCGGCGACTGACTCAGCTCGTTCGGGCATCTGTTGTTCAGGCGCGACCAACGTGCCGGTGCCGGAACGGGCCGAGCACCACTACCGGTACGGCCCGACGACGGCGTTGGCAACGAGGATCCGGGCGGTGCTGTCGGCGTACCCAATGGCTTCTGGTCGCCCGACGGGCCTGGAGGTGATGTCGGTTGATCGGTTGGGGTTGAATGAATGATGGACTGGTATCCGCCCATCGAGCCGTACGACTCCGGGATGCTGAGCGTCGGCCACGGTAATGAGCTCTACTGGGAACTGTGCGGAAATCCCGGCGGCAAGCCCGCGGTGTTTCTGCACGGCGGCCCCGGCGGTGGCCTGCTCCCGGACAATCGGCGGTACTTCGACCCGTCCGGCTACCGGGTCGTGCTGTTCGACCAGCGAAACTGCGGTCGCAGCCGGCCCTTCGCGGGCGACCCGAAGACGTCACTGGAACACAACACCACCCCACACCTGGTGGCGGACATCGAGCGGCTGCGCGAGCACCTGGGGATCGAGCGTTGGCTCGTCTTCGGTGGCAGTTGGGGCAGCACCCTCGGCCTGGCCTACGCGCAGGCCCATCCCGAGCGGGTCACCGAACTCGTGCTCCGTGGCGTGTGGCTGGTTCGCAGGTCAGACGAGGCATGGGGGTTCACCCCGGCGGGCGCGGCGCACCTGTTCCCCGCCGAGTGGGAGGCGTTTCGTGCTGCGATCCCCGCGAATGAGCAGGACGACCTTGTCGGGGCCTATGGCCGCCGCATCTCCGACCCCGACCCCGCGGTCCACGGCCCGGCGGCTCGCGCCTGGATGAGCTGGGAGCTCTCGGCCAACACCCTGCTGCCGATGACGCCGCCTGGCATCGAGGACACCAGCCTGCTGGCGTTCGCCCGCATCACACACCACTACATCAGCAACGGCGGCTTCCTCCCGCCGGAAGGTCTCCTGGCGGGCGTCGACCGCATTCGACACATCCCGACGGTCATCGTGAACGGCCGTTACGACATCAAGACGCCGCCGAACCAAGCCTGGGACCTGCATCGGGTCTGGCCTGAGGCGAAGTTGCACATTGTGGAGGGCGCGGGCCACAGCGGCTCCGAACCTGGCACCCGCAGCCTGCTCATCGATGCCACCACCCAGTTCCTCGCGCCAAGGTGATACGGGTAGGTCCTGACCCTGGCCAGGCTGTGGGCGCAGCCGACGGTCGGCGGTGACCGTCCGTCACCTTCAGGCGGGCGGATGCGGTGTCGAGCGGTATACCTCAGAGTCATATTCATACCTCTGAGGTATACCGCTCAACAGCACATCCACATGCGGGCCGAGCGGCGACCGGCTGGCGGCGCGAGCCGTAGATGCGGGTCACCCCGTCGAGTTCCACCACGTTGTCCATGCGTTCCAGCCTCGGCGCTGGCGGCGGCACGGACATCCGGGTGGCCCGACCGGTACGGGTGAAATCAGGAAGCAGGCGCGGCGGACGCGCGCAGTGCGTCGGCCAGCCACTCGTACGGGAACCGCTCCGGCGGCGCATCGTTCACGACGGTGACCAACTCCATGTACCTGTCGAACGGCCCCTCCTGCTCAGGCGGCGTGCGGTCCCACTCCGCGCCCTTGAGCATCTGGTCGGCGACCTGGACCCGGAACTCGGATGTGTCCGGGATCCCGGGGCTGTCCGGTGTCGCGAAGATGCCGGTCAGCCACCCGATCCACTGGTCGGCGATCTCCCGGCCCCTGGGCGAGTCCGGCGGCACCTGTTCCCGCGCCGCGTCCATCACCGGCTGGCCGATCGCCGCGCCCGCTTCCAGGGCGTCCAGCATCGGCGACGACGTCATCAGCGGCCCGGCCCCGGTAGTGCACGCCTCGTGCAACTCACGGCGTACGGCCTGCCGGACCTCGGTGTCCCGGACCAGTTCGGCCAGCTCGATCCACGCCTCCAACTGGGCCGCTGTGGGATGGTCGGGCAGCTCCGGCCGGGCCGCCCGCCACCACTCGACCATCCGCTCCGGTGGCTCCCAGCCGGCGGAGACCTCGGTCCAGAACTCGTCGATCAGCCGATCGCGTTCCTCGTCCGACAGGCCGACCAGCTTGTGCATCAGCGTGACCTGCTCGGCCGTGGAATCCTGCCGCAGGATGGCCGACAGCACCGCGCGGCGACTGCGCAGCCGTGCCTCCTGCCGTTCCAGCAGGGCCAGGTGGGTGGCGGCCAGTTCGCGCAGCGTCGCCTCGCCGGCCAGCACCCGCCGGATCTCGTCCAGCCCGGCGTCGAGTTCCCGCAGCGTCCGGACCAGTTCCAGCCGGGCGATGGCCGACACGTCGTACAGGCGGTGGCCGGCCGGGGTGCTGGCGGCCGGCGTGACGACACCGGCATCCGCGTAGTACCGGACGGCGCTGACGCTCAGGCCGGTCCGCCGGGCGACATCCCCGATGGCGTACAGCTCGTTTCGGTCCACGACGCCCACTATGCGATCTCAAGCGGCTTGAGATACAAGCCCCACGTCGAGCTTTCGCTGGGGATCAGGGGACGATCACCACGCCGCCGCGCACGCCACCCTGGGCCAGCCGCTCGTGGGCGGTCGCCGCGTCGGCGAAGGGGTAGACGGCAGCGACCCGGAGCGGGAGGTCGCCGCTGGTGACGAGTTTGACCAGTTCGCCCAGCCGGGTTCCGTCCGGTAGCACCTCCAGCGCGACGGTCCGGATTCCGCGCACCGGCTCCGGGCGAAGCGGGGGTGACGCGGCCACGTAACCGCCGCCGTCCCGAATGAGGTCCAGCAGCGAGGAGCCGATCACCGCCAGGTCGATGACCGCGTCGAACGTCCCCGTCGGATCGTCGGTGCGCGACAGGAACGCCGCGCCCAGCGACTCGACGAACTCGCGGTCGTCGGCCCCGGCCAG
The DNA here is from genome assembly GCF_900091575.1 of Micromonospora saelicesensis. Classification (GTDB taxonomy): domain Bacteria; phylum Actinomycetota; class Actinomycetes; order Mycobacteriales; family Micromonosporaceae; genus Micromonospora; species Micromonospora saelicesensis. The sequence goes on along the minus strand of NZ_FMCR01000006.1, from coordinate 410,306 downwards.
TCCGGTGGCGTGCAGACCGGCCGCCCGGGCCAGCGCCAGAACGAACCCACCGACCTGCCCGGCGGCTCCGGTGACGAGCACTGTCGAACCCGCCGGAAGCGCGAGCAGGTCGAGTGCCTGGGCCGCGGCGAGGCCATTGGTCGGTAGGGTTGCCGCCTCGGTGGCGGGGACGCCGGCGGGCGCGGAGGCCAGCCAGGCGGCGTCGAGAACTACGTACTCGGCGTGGGCGCCGACAGTGGTTTGCAGCCAGGGCGAGAAGCCGATGACCTCGTCGCCGATCGTGAACTCGTCGACCGACGGGCCGACGGCGTCGACGCTGCCGGCAACGTCCCAGCCGGGCGTGTACGGCAGACCGGTCGGCAACGGAGCCGGGAACCGACCGGTGCGGACCATCAGGTCGACCGGATGGACAACCGACGCGGCGACCCGCACCCGCACCTGCCCCGGCCCCGGCTCGGGCACCGGCACCTCGGCCACGTGCAGGACCTCCGGCCCTCCGAACTGTGCATAGCTGACTGCGCGCATCGCCGTCTCCTTCGTGGGATTTCGTGATCACCACGACCGTACGAATCATCGGCACTGTGAGAAAGTAGGTACCTTAAAGTGCCTAGGGCACCAAGCGGAGGTAAGAATGGCGACGTCGACCGCAGCGCAACGCCGCGAGCAGGCCAAACGCGACTACGACGCGTTTCTGGACCAGTGCCCGACCCGTGAGCTGCTGAGCAGGCTCACCGACAAGTGGGTCGCCCTGGTGATCCCAGCGCTCGTCGACGGCCCGCAGCGGCACGGCGAGCTCGCCCAGCGCATCGCCGGCGTCAGCCAGAAGATGCTCACCCAGACCCTGCGCACCCTGGAACGCGACGGCCTGGTCACCCGCACGGTCACTGCCTCGGTGCCGGTCCGCGTCGACTACGAGCTCACCCCGCTCGGCCACGAACTCTTCCCGGTCATGATCGCGATCAAGAACTGGGCGGAGACGCACATGGACCGCGTCTTCGAAGCCCGGAGCCGATACGACGCACGCCCCTGAAATCGACGGCGCCGATCACCTCGGAGGCTGCGGCGACTGTATTCGCCAAGGCCGCCGGGCTCGCCAGATTGTCGCTGGCGGGGGCTATGGTCCGCGCCGTGGATGACACCTCGACGGCCCGGCAGGCCGCCCACGCCTACGTTGATCTTTTGGAGCGCCGCGACTGGTCCGGGTTGGCCGCCCTGCTCACCGATGACGTGGTCTACGAGATGCCGCAGACTCGGGAGCGCATTCGCGGCAGGGACGCGTTCCTGCGGTTCAACACCGAGTATCCCGGCGACTGGCACCTCCGGCCGCGACGGGTGATCGCCGATGGTCGCCTCGCTGCCCTGTTGCTCGACGTTCGCGTCGGTGACGAGCAGCAGGACGCGTGCGTCTGGCTGGAGATGTCCGAGCATGGGCTGATCAGCAAGATCACCGACTACTGGCCCGAACCGTACGATCCGCCGCAGGGCCGGGAACACCTCGTGGAGCGTTGGTGATCGTGGCCGTTACAGCAGGTGGGTACGGAGGAAGTCCAGTTCCAGGGGGAGCAGCCGCTCGGCGGTGCCGTTCGCGGCCAGATGGGTGGCCCCGGTCAGCGGCAGCACGGCGTGCGGTCGGCCGGTGCTCAGCAGGGCCGCGGAGAGCCGGAGCGTGTGCGCGGCCACCACGTTGTCGTCGGCCATCCCGTGCACCAGCAGCAACGGGCGGGCCTGGTCCGGGCTGGTGACCGGCTCGGCGGCCAACTCGACGAGCGAGTGGTGCGCGTAGATGTCCTGGCCGTCTTCCGGCAACCCCAGATAACGCTCGGTGTACGCGGTGTCGTACAGCGCCCAGTCGGTCACCGGGGCACCCGCGATTCCGCACCGGAACAGCTCCGGGTGGCGCAGCACCGCCAACCCGGCCAGCCACCCGCCGAACGACCAGCCGCGCACTCCCACCCGCCCCAGGTCCAGGTCCGGGTGCTTGCCGGCGAGCGCAGTGAGCGCGTCGATCTGGTCGGTCAGGATCACGTCGGCGACCCGCCGGTGGATCGCCTTCTCGAACGACGGCGCCACGCCCGGCGTACCCCGGTTGTCGATGGTGACCACCGCGAACCCGGCGTCGGCCCACCACTGCCGTTCCAGCCACGCGGCCCGCGCCGCCACGACCTCCTGGTGCCCCGGGCCGCCGTAGATGTCCAGCAGCACCGGCAGCCGCCGGCCCGTCACGTGGTTGTCCGGGTAGAGCACCGCCGCCGGCAGCCGCCGATCGGTCACCCGCTCCAGCAGCGGCAACGGAGAGTACGGCGGGGCGGCGGCGAACGAACGCAGCTCGGCGATCTCCTGATCGCCGCGGCGCACCGTCCAGCGGACCCCGGCGTGATCCAGCGACGCGACGCCGACGGCCAGCACGTCCCCGCCCACCGCGGCGGTGTACCAGCCGGAGTCGGTGGTGAGCCGACGCGCGTCCACCCCACCGCCGATGGTGGTGCGGACCCGGAACAGGTGCCGCTCGCTCGGTTCGCCGTCGCTCGCCTCCACCAGCAGGTCGGCCGGGCCGGCGGCGGCCGGCAGCCGACCCACCACCCGTCGTACGTACAGCGACGGCGGGGTGAGCAGGGTGCCGTCCGCGAACAGGCACCGGGCGTCGTACCCGTCGTGGGCCAGTTCCCCACCGACCAGCACCCGGCCGTCCGGCAGGTGCGCGGGGGTGCCGGCGATCGGCTCGACCCAGCGCGGATCGGCCAGCTCGGCGTGCACCTGCGTCTCGCCCGTGCGCGGGTCCACCGCCAGCACCAGCCCGTGCTGCTGCGAGCGGCGCAGCACGGTGATCAACGGACTGCCCTCACCCCAGCTGACCCCGGTCAGGTACGGGTAGGTCTCCCGGTCCCAGTGCACGTCGACCCAGCCGTCGTCCAGGTCCAGCAGGTGCAGGCTGACCTCCGCGTTCGGGCCACCGGCCCGGGGGTACGCGACGGCGGTCGGGGGGTTCGCCGGCTCGGCCGGGTCATGCAGGTGCCACCGCTCCAGGCGGGACTCGTCGACCCGGGCGGCGAGCACCGAGCGGCCGTCGGGCGCCCACCAGTACCCCCGGAACCGGCCGAACTCCTCCGCCGCGATGTGCTCGGCCAACCCCCAGCTCACCCCGGCGTCCTCGCCGGCCAGCAGGGTGTCGGTGCCGTCGGGGTCGATCACCCTCAGCTCACCCCGGCGCACACCCTCGGCCGCGTCCGTCACGTACGACAGCCGCTGCCCGGTCGGGTCCGGACGTGGGTCCAGCACCGGGCCGACGGCCGCCACCTCCACCACGTCGCCGTGCACCAGATCGGCCCGGAACAACCGCCCGGCCAGCGCGAACACCGCAACCCGGCCGGCCGCGTCCAACGCGTACGAGCCGATGCCGGCGGCGCTGAGCCGCAGCCGCTCGCGTAGCGCGCGTTCGCCGGGGGAGAGGGAGCGGACGTCCCCGCCCTCGCCCAGCAGGGTCGCCGGATCGGCGACCAGCCGCTCCTCGCCGGTGCTCACGTCCAGAAACCAGAGCGCGTCCGCCGGATCCTCCGGGCCGGCGGAGCGCAGGAAGATCACCCGGGAGCCGTCCTCAGCCACCGAGACAGCGCGTGGCGCGCCGTGGCTGAACCGGCGGGTGCGGGCGGCCAGCTCCGGAAAGTCCACAGCCCAAATCGTAGAGCGGGAGCGGGGGTGATGTGGCGGACCTGGGCGGACGCGTCAGCGTCGGCCGGGGGAGAACGGCCAGTTAGAGTGACCGTCGTGACGATGCTGCCCGACCGCCGCCTGCTGCTGGTCCACGCGCACCCCGACGACGAGTCGATCGGCACCGGCTCGACGATGGCCCACTACGCCGCAGACGGCGCGCACGTCACGCTGGTGACCTGCACGCTCGGCGAGGAGGGCGAGATCCACGTGCCCGCGCTGGCGCAGCTCGCCGCCGCCGAGGCCGACCAGCTCGGCGGGTACCGCGTGGCCGAGCTGGCCGCCGCGTGCGCCGCGCTCGGCGTCACCGACCATCGCTTCCTCGGCGGCGCCGGCCGCTACCGCGACTCCGGGATGATGGGGCTCGCGACCAACGACCACCCCCGGGCCTTCTGGCAGGCCGACCTCGACGAGGCCGCCGGGCACCTCGTGGAGATCATGCGAGAGGTACGCCCGCAGGTGCTCGTCACGTACGACCCGAACGGCTTCTACGGCCACCCCGACCACATCCAGGCGCACCGGGTGGCCATGCGCGCCGTCGAGCTGGCCACCGCCGAGGGCTGCGCCCCGCTCAAGGTCTACTGGACGGCCATGCCGCTCAGCGTCCTGGAGGCCGGCATGACGCATTTCGCCGAGTCCGCCGACAACCCGTTCGGCGGCATCGAGAACATCGCCGACCTGCCCTTCGGCACCCCGGACGCCCAGATCGCCGCCCGGATCGACGGCACCGACCAGCACACGGCCAAGGAGGCCGCGATGCGGGCGCACGCCACCCAGATCCCGGCCAACTCGTGGCTCTACTCGATCGCCGGCAACTTCGGTGGCGAGTTCATGGGCGTGGAGTTCTTCACCCTCGCGGTCGGTGAGAAGGGCCCGGGCACCGGGCCGTACGGCTGGGAGGACGACCTCTTCGCCGGCCTGCCCGCGGAGACCGCCCCGGACCGGTCACCGGTCGCGGCGGCGGGTCTCCGGTGACAGTGCCGGCCGCACCGATGACGGTCGTGGAGGACCAGGAAGGCCCGCCCCCGGCGGGGCCACCGCCGCGACTGCTGGACCTGGGCGTCCGGCTGGTCGGTGCGATCGTCGTGGTCCTCGCCGGTGTGCTGACCGGCGTACTGGAGCTGCTGCTCGCCACGGTCCGCGTCGGCGGGCAACTGGTCGGCGTGTCGGTGCTCCTCGCCATCGGCGCCAACATCGTGCTGAGCTGGTTCGCCTACGAGGCGGTCGGCCGTCGGTGGGCGGTGGCGCTGCCGGCGGTGCCGTGGTTCGCGCTGATGGCGGTCGCCGCCATCCGGACCAACGAGGGCGACCTGTTGCTGGCCGGCGACAACTGGGTCGGGCTGGCCATGATCGTGGCCGGCGCGATGACCTTCGCGGTGATGGGCTTCCGGCAGATCCTCGCCCCGCAGCCGCCTCTGCTCGGCGGCTGACGCTCGGCTGCTTTTGGGGTGCTGCCGGCTGATGACGTCTCCCAGGTAAGGGTGGTAGATATTCCTGCCAGGGATGCGAACCCCGCGACGGGGCGTACGGCAGGAGGGTCCGGCGATGGACAAGCGGTGGCGTGACCTCGGGGTGCTCGTAGCGGCACTGTTCGCTGTCAACGTGGTCGCCCGACTGATCACCCGGTTCGGCTTCGACGGTGACGACACCGCCGCCGACCGGGTGTCGCTGGCGATGTTCACGGTGATCGGCCTGATCCTCGCCGTGGTCGCCTTCCGCTGGGGCCGACGCCGGCCGCTGGCCGGCTGGGCAGCCGACATGGCCCTCGTGGTGCCGGTGGCGATGCTGCTGACCGTGCTGGTCGGGCCCCTGCTGGTCGGTCACAACCCGTTCGCCGGCGGCGCGGCGACGTTCTTCGCCCAGATCTGGCTCTACCTGCTCGCCACCGGCGCCGGGTTGCTGATCGGCTACCTGGTGCTCACCGCGCTCGGCCGTGACTACCGCTCTCAGCAGCTCAAGCGGTACGCCGAGGTCAAGGCCGCCAAGCCCCGCCGGGTCGTCCGCCGCTGACCCGACCGTCCTGCCGCCCGGCGGCATGCCGTGTAGATCTTGGAAGGAAGCTGCCCTCGGAGGGGCGTTTTCCCTTCAAGATCTCGACGGGTCAGTGTGGGGCGACGCGGGTCAGGTAGGTGTGGTGGGTCGTGAAGCCGAGCCGCTGGTAGAGCGCGACCGCCGCCGTGTTGCGCTGCTCGACCTGGAGGAACGCGTGCGTCGCGCCGCCGGACGCGCCCCAACTGACCAGCTCGTGGATCACGCGGCGGGCCAACCCCTGGCGGCGGGCCGTCGGCACCACCTCGATCAGGCTGAGGCCCAACCAGCGCCCCTGGCCGGTCACCGTGCCGCGGCCGACGGCCACCAGGGCGTTGTCGGCGTACACGTGGGCGAAGCGGACCTGGTCCACGGCGGTGAGGACGTGTCGGGCGGCGTCCGGCAGGCCGCCCTTGCGGCCGGCGGCGATGGCCAGCCACTCGTCGCTGGGGGCGGCGGCCAGCTCGACGACCGCGCTGCCCCACCCGTCGGCCGGAGCGTTGGCGGCGTCGTTGGCCGTCGCGGGGAGATCGGCGGGCAGGGCTTCGGCGGACGCTGACACCAGCAGGGGCAGCGGCGCGGTCTGCACCAGCGTCGGCGGGCGGGTGCCCCAGCCGCGGGCGTCCAGTTCGGCGCCGACCGGCGCGGCGAGGGGCAGCGGCGTGTTGATCAACGCGGGTTGCCCCCGCTCGGCGTACCAGCGCTCCACCGCGTCGACGGCGGCGGCCAGTGGTCGGTCCGGGTCGCCGATCGGCAGCGCCGAGTTGGCACGCCCGGTCCAGCCCTCGGCCGACCGGAGCAGCCAGTCACCGAGTCGGCCCTTGGTCGGTGCCGGCCAGGCCTCGTCGGCGGCCCGCTCGAGCGCCACGACCGCGGCGGCGGTCGGCCGACGGGTCGGCGGAACGCGCTTGGCGCGGTGGACCTGCGCCACCGGAACCCGAAGCGGTCCCTGAGCGGTGGCCAGCGTGAGATGAGTCTCGCTCAGCTCGACCAGCTCGCCGAGGGCATCGGAAAATTGTGGGCGGCCCTCGCGAATCCCCACAATCCGGCGGACCACGATCCGGTGTCCCACATCCTGCTGTCGGAGCACGATCGACCCCCTCCCCGGCGAGATACTAGGCTCTTACCGTCGCGGGAGATCGCGGCGAGTCTTGCGGAGGAGAAGACCGGTGACCTACATCATCGCCGAGCCGTGCGTAGATGTGCTCGACAAGGCATGCATCGAGGAATGCCCGGTCGACTGCATTTACGAGGGCAATCGGATGCTCTACATCCACCCCGACGAGTGCGTCGACTGTGGTGCCTGTGAGCCCGTCTGCCCCGTGGAGGCGATCTTCTACGAGGACGACGTCCCGGAGCAGTGGAAGGACTACACCGGCGCGAACTACGAGTTCTTCGAGGACCTGGGCTCGCCCGGTGGCGCCTCGAAGGTCGGCAAGGTGGAGAAGGACGCCACCTTCGTCGCCGCGCAGCCGCCGCGCGGCGAGGGCCACTGAACCGGCCCGCGCCGGTCTCGTCGCGGCTGCCCGAGTTCACCTGGGACACCCTGGACGCCGCGGCCACGCTGGCCGCGGCGCATCCGGAGGGCCTGATCAACCTCTCCATGGGTACGCCGGTCGACCCGGTGCCCGAGGTGATCCGGCGGGCGTTGGCTGACGCGTCCGATGCTCCCGGTTACCCGCTGACCGCCGGCACGCCGGCGCTGCGGGCCGCGATCGCGGCGTGGGTGTCCCGAGCCTGTGGCGCCGGCGTCGACGGTCTCGGTGTGCTGCCGACCATCGGCTCGAAGGAGTTGGTGGCCTGGCTGCCCACGCTGCTCGGCATCGGCCCGGGTGACGTGGTGGTGGTGCCGTCGATCGCGTACCCCACCTACGAGGATGGCGCCCGGCTGGCCGGCGCGACCGTCGTCCGTACCGACTCGCTCACCTCGCTCGGGCCGACCCCGCGGGTCCGGTTGGTCTGGGTCAACTCGCCCGGCAACCCGACCGGCCGGGTGTTGCCCGCCGCGCACCTGCGCAAGGTGGTCGACTGGGCCCGCGAACGTGGCGCGGTGGTCGCGAGCGACGAGTGCTACCTGCCCCTGGGCTGGTCGGCCGAGCCGGTTTCGGTGCTGTCTCCGCAGGTCAGCGGGGGTAGCTACGCCGGGGTCCTGGCCGTGCACTCGCTCTCCAAGCGGTCCAACCTCGCCGGCTACCGGGCCGGCTTCGTCGCCGGCGACCCGGCGCTCGTCGCCGAGCTGCTCAAGGTCCGCAAGCACGCCGGCATGATCGTGCCCGCGCCGGTGCAGGCGGCCATGGTGGCCGCGCTGGAGGACGAGCGACACGCCGAGGAGCAGCGGGAGCGTTACCGCGCCCGGCGGGAGGTGCTCGCCGCCGCGTTCACCGGTGCCGGGTTCACCGTCGAGCACTCCGAGGCGGGCCTGTACCTCTGGCTGACCAGGGGTGAGGACTGCTGGCAGACGGTCGACTGGCTGGCCCGACGCGGCATCCTGGTCGCCGCCGGCGTCTTCTACGGCCCGACGGCCGGGCAGCATGTCCGGGTCGCCCTGACCGAGTCCGACGAGCACATCGCCGGCGTCGCGGCACGTCTCGCCTGATCGCGGCTCCGGGCGGTCGAGCATGGTGGACAGGCCAGGTGCGCGGGTGCGGGCGGCGGTGGTCGGCACCGGCCTGATCGGTGGTTCGGTGCTGCTCCGGATGGTCGCCGCCGGCATCGACGTGATCGGGTGGGACCCGGACGAGGCCACCCGGCGGGAGACCCGCCGGGTGGGCGTACCCGCGCCGGACCGCCTGGTCGAGGCGGTGACCGACCGGGACGTGGTCTTCCTGTGCGGGCCGTTGCCCACCCTGCCGGCAACGCTGGTCGAGGTGGCGGCGATGACCGGTGAGCGTTGTGTGCTGACCGACGTCGGTAGCACCAAGGAGCAGGTGGCGGCGTTCGCCGCCGCGCAGGGGCTGACGCACCGGTTCGTGCCCGGCCACCCGATGGCGGGCACCGACCGGGCGGGCCTGACGGCCGCGCGACCGGACCTGCTCACCGGCGCGGCCTGGGTGCTCTGTCCGGCGCCCGGGCCGGCCACCACCGCGTTCCGTTGGCTGGCCGAGCTGCTGGTGGAGGTCTTCGAGGCCCGGGTGGTGCCGATGTCGGCCACGGAGCACGACTCGGCTGCCGCGCTCGCCTCACACGTGCCGCACCTGCTCGCCGGCGCGCTGGCCGGCGCCGTGCAACGCGCACCGCTGCGCGACGCGATCCTCGCGCTCGCCGCCGGCAGCTTCTCCGACGGCACCCGGGTCGCCGGAACCCCGGCCGATCGGACCGCCAACATGCTGCTCGGCAACCGGGACCGGGTGCTGCGTGAGCTGGCCGAGGTCACCGCGTTCCTGGACGACCTGACCGCCGCGCTGCGCGCCGATGACGCGCCAGCGCTCACCGCCAGGTACGACGAGGCGCGGGCCTCTCGCGTGGCGCTGCGCGACCGGCGGTTCGACGCGTACGACCGGCAGTTCCCGGCCGGTGGTGACCACGCCGCAGAGGTGTCCTGGTTGCGCGAGCTGGGGGTGGCCGGCGGCTACCTGACCGGCCTGCACGTCGACGCGGACACCGTCTCCTACGCGGCGCGGCGCCCCGTCGCTGACTAGGCTGAGGGGCATGGCGGTGGACGGTCCGGTGGTGCAGGTGCGCGGCGAGGCGTACCGGGAGGTGCCTCCCGAGCTGGCCCGGTTCGCGGTCACCGCGACAGCCCGGGACCGGGACCGGGAGGCGACGCTGACCCGGTTGGCCGAGCGGGCCGCGGCGGTCCGGGTGCTGCTGGACGGCTCCGGGCCGGCGGTGGCGCGGCGGGAGACCGGCGACCTGCGGGTGCGGCCGGAGACCCGGCGCTCGGGTGAGCGGGTGGTCGCCTGGCACGGCAGTGTCACCACCACCGTCACTGTCACCGACTTCACCGCGCTGGGTGAGCTGATGCTCCGGCTCGCCGACCAGGACCAGGTCGAGGTGGCCGGCCCGTGGTGGGAGCTTCGTCCGGACAGCCCCGCCCATCGTGCGGCCCGGCACGCCGCGATCAGCGACGCGCTGCTGCGGGCCCGGGAGTACGCGGAGGCGCTGGGTGCCCGGGTCACCTCGTTGATCGAGCTGGCCGATGCCGGCCCCGCCGACCGGCCGATGTTCGCCCGTGCGGCCTTCGCCGGGGGTGGTGGCGCGGGCGGTGGTCCGCCGGAGCTTGAGCTGGACCCGCAGCCGCAGACTGTGCAGGCGGCGGTGCAGGCGCGTTTCACCATCAGCGACCCGGTCCTGGGCTGATGCCGCCGGCCCGGGTGCTGTCCGCCGACGAGTTGGTGGCGCGGGCGGTGGTGCTCGCCGAGGCCGGCCCGCGACAACTGCTCGGCATCGCAGGTGCACCGGGCGCCGGGAAGTCCACACTGGCGGAGCGGATCGTCGCCGAGATCGGGTCGGCTGCCTGCCTGGTGCCGATGGACGGCTTCCACCTGGCGCAGTCGCAACTGGTTCGCCTGGGCCGCGCCGACCGCAAGGGCGCCGTGGACACCTTCGACGCCAACGGGTACGTCTCACTGCTGCGCCGGCTGCACCGGTTGGAGCCGACGTCGGTCTACGCGCCGGAGTTCCGCCGGGAGTTGGAGGAGCCGGTGGCCGGCGCGATCGAGGTGCAGCCGTCGGTCCGGCTGGTGGTGACCGAGGGCAACTACCTGCTGTTGCCGGATTTCCCCTGGCAGGAAATCCGACCGCTGCTGCACGAGGCGTGGTTTCTCGACCTGGACGCCGAGGTGCGGCACCGCCGGCTGACCGCCCGGCACGAGGCGTTCGGTCGGTCTCCGGAGCAGGCGCGGGCGTGGGCGCTGGGTAGCGACGAGTCGAACGCCGCCCTGATCACCCCCAGCGCCGACCGCGCCGACCTGGTCGTCCGCCTGTCGGATCCACCGACGGTCTAGCCGAGTTCGCGGACCGGCCGGGCCGGGTTGCCGACGGCCACCACGTTGGCGGGCAGGTCCCGGGTGACCACCGCGCCCGCGCCGACGACGGTGTCCGCGCCGATCGTCACGCCGGCCAGCACGATCGCGCCACCGCCGAGCCACACGTTGTCGCCAATGGTGATCGGTTTGGCCGCCTCCCACTTGTCCCGTCGCGGGCCGGGCTCGACCGGATGCGTCGGGGTGAGGAGCTGCACGTTCGGGCCGACCTGGACGTCCGCGCCGAGGGTGATCCGGGCGACGTCGAGGAAGACCGCGTTGTAGTTGACGAAGCTGCGCGGGCCGATCCGGATCTGCCAGCCGTAGTCGCAGTAGAACGGTGGTCGGATCCAGGTGTCCTCGCCCAGTTCGCCGAGGAGCTCGCGCAGTGCCGCGATCCGGGCCTGCGGATCGGCCGCGGGACTGGTGTTGAAGCGCTCCATCAGCCGGGCGGCCCGGTCCAGATCGGCGACGATCTCGGGATCGTCGGCGATGTATGGCTCGCCGGCGAGCATCTTGTCCTTCATGGAGGTCACCGCCCGATCATGCCGGCCCGATTCGTCGGCTCGTGGCCGGTCCGTCATTTTTTGGCCTTCATTTTGCATACTCGGTATGCAATTCTGGGTTGTCAATGTGACTCCATCCATCAAGACGCTTGACCAGGAGGATCCGTTGCACCAGGGAAGAAGATTGGCCGCCCTCGGCCTCGTGTTCGCGCTCGCGCTCTCCGCGCCGGCTCCCGCCTCAGCCACGGCCGCCGTGCCCGCCCCACCGGGCGGCACCGGCCAACAGTCCACTCCGGGTGGACCCACCATCAACCGCTCGACCACGGTCACGCTGATCACCGGTGACCGGGTCACCGTCACCGCGTCCGGTGCCTCGGTCCGGCCCGGCGCCGGCCGCGAGGACGTGCAGTTCCTGGTCCAGCGCGAGCGCGGACGCCTCACCGTGACGCCGACGGACGCGGTGCCGTTGCTGCGCTCCGGCCGGGTGGACCGGCGGCTCTTCGACGTCACCGGGCTGGTCGAGGCGGGTTACGACGACGTCCACCGCGACACCCTGCCGCTGCTGGTGGCGTACGGCTCGACGGGTACCGCCAAGCGCGCCTCGGCCGCTCTGCCCGGCACGCGGCTGACCCGCGACCTGCCGGTGATTCGCGGCGCCGCCCTGAACAGCGACAAGTCCTCCCTCGGCGCGGTCTGGGAGAAGGTCACCACCGGTCCCGCTGGAGCCAGGCTCGAGGCGGCGGGGGGCGTCGAGCGGATCTGGCTGGACGGCCGTCGACGGGTGACCCTCGACCACAGCGTGCCGCAGATCGGCGCGCCCACCGCCTGGGCGGCCGGGTTCACCGGTACGGGGGTGTCCGTCGCGGTGCTGGACACCGGCGTCGACGCCACCCACCCGGACCTGGCCGGCAAGGTGGCCGAGGCGCGCAACTTCACCGAGGTCGCCGACGCTCGTGACACGGTCGGCCACGGCACCCACGTGGCATCGACCATCGCGGGCAGCGGCGCGGCCTCCGGCGGCAAGTACCGGGGTGTGGCGCCGGACGCGACGCTGCTGGACGGCAAGGTCTGTGAGGACGGCGGCTGCACCGACTCGGCGATCCTCGCCGGCATGCAGTGGGCCGCTGTGGAGAAGAAGGCCGCAGTGGTCAACATGAGCCTCAGCGGCTGGGACACCCCGGAGCTCGACCCGGTCGAGGAGGCCGTGCAGACCCTGACCGCGCAGACCGGCACGCTGTTCGTCCTCGCCGCCGGCAACGACGGCTCGGACGGCTCGGTCGGCTCCCCGGCCAGCGCCGACGCAGGGCTCGCCGTGGGCGCGGTGGACCGCGACGACGAGCTGGCCGAATTCTCCAGCCGGGGCCCGCGAGTCGGCGACGACGCGCTGAAGCCGGACATCACCGCGCCCGGCGTCGACATCGTCGCCGCACGGTCCGCCACCGGCGTCATCGGCGATCCGGTGGACGACCGCTACGTCACGCTCTCCGGCACCTCGATGGCGACCCCGCACGTGGCCGGGTCGGCTGCGCTGCTGGCGCAGCAGCACCCGGGATGGCGAGCCGACCGGCTCAAGGCCACCCTGATGGCCGCCGCCAAGCCACACCCGGACCAGACCGCCTACCAGCAGGGAGCCGGGCGGGTCGACGTCGCACACGCAATCACCCAGCAGCTCACTTCCGACCCGGTGAGCGTCTCGTTCGGGCGTACCCTCTGGCCGCACGGCGACGACGCCCCGATCACCCGCACGGTGACCTGGCGCAACGACGGTCCGGCCCCGGTCACAGTGGACCTCAGCATCGAGGGCGCCGGCCCCGGCGGTCGGGCGCTGCCGGCCGGCCTGTTCGTCCTGGGCGCCAACCAACTCACAGTGCCGGCGGGCGGCACGGCCGCCACTACCGTCACCACTGACACCCGGCTCGGCGACGCCGACGGTTACTGGACCGGGCGGATCGTGGCCCGGTCCGGTGCGGCGGTCGCTGTCACTCCGCTGGCCGTGAACCGGGAGGTGGAGAGCTACACGCTGACGGTGGAGCACCTGAACCGCGTTGGCGCGCGCACCGCGGACCACTGGACCGCGCTGGTCGGGATGGACACCTTTGGCACCTGGGACCTCGTCAGTTCCGACGGGGTGGCCACCGTGCGGGTGCCCAAGGGGCACTACGGCCTGACCGGCCTCGTCTTCGAGCCCGGGCCGGAAGATGAGCAGCGCGGGATGTCCCTGTTGGCGCAGCCCGAACTGACTGTCGATCAGGACACCCGGATCGTCGTGGACGCTCGCCGGGCCAAGCCGGTGCGGACGACCGTTCCGGACCGGAGCGCCGTTCCGCAACTGATCGACCTCAGCGCCAACTTCACCGCCGACGACGGCAGTGGGTACGGCGTCGGGCTCTGGGCGGAGACGTTCACCGGCCTGACCAGCGGTCAGCTCGGCAAGCCGGTCTCCGCCGACAAGTTCGTCGCCACAGTCAGCAGCAACTGGACCAAGCCGGACCCGGCCACCAGCCCGTACCTGTACGCGTTGGCCGAGGCGATCCCTGGCCGGATGCCCACGGGGTTCGTCCGCGACTACGCCCGACGGGACCTGGCCACCGTCGTGCACCAGCTCCGCGGTGACTACCCGGGCATGGCGGCCGAGCGGACCGTGTACCCGGTGCTGGAGTACAACGTCGGCGGCTCCGCCGTGATCCTGCCCATCGCCGTGCCTGGCCAGCGGGTCGAGTACTACAACACCAGGAACGTGAAGTGGGAATCCGACATCTACTTCGGGACGGTGGACGAGGACGGCTGGTTGAACCCGAAGGCAGCGCTCTTCTCCATCCCCACCGCGTACCGGGCCGGACGGACGGTCCAGGAGATCTGGAACCAGTCGCCGTACGCACCGTCCTTCCCGAAACCGCGCTGGCCGGAACAGAGCGTCAGCCGGGTGGGCGACACCATCCTGGTCGGCGTGCCGATGTTCAGCGACGCGGCCGGGCACCCGGGCGCCTCGCTGACCGACAGCGAGCACACCACGCTGTGGCGCAACGGCAAGCTGGTCGGTGAGAACGAGTACGCCGGCTCCGGAGAGTTCACAGTGCCACCGGGCGCGGCGGACTACCGGCTCGTCACGTCGGCGAAGCGGAGCTTCACCGACCTGAGCACCGAGGTGGAATCCACCTGGACCTTCCGGTCGAGGCACGTCGCCGGTGACACGCCGGCCCGGCTGCCGCTGTCGGCGGTTCGCTTCGCGCCGCCACTGCGGGTCGACAACAGCGCTCCGGCCGGTCAGGGCTTCGTCGTGCCGGTGCGGGTGCAGCGGCAGCCCGGCGCACCGGCCAGCCGGGTGGAGAAGCTCGCCGTCGACGTCTCGTACGACGGCGGGAAGACCTGGGGCAAGGCGAAGCTGGTCCGCACCTCGGTCGACGGCTGGTCGGCCCTGTTGCGGCATCCGGCCGGCGCCGGCCACGTGTCGCTGCGGGCCACCGCCCGGGACACCGCCGGCAACACGGTGACCCAACGGATCATCCAGGCGTACCGGTTGCGTTGAGGCGTACCCCGTCCGGGTCCGCGGCCGAGCGCCGCGGACCCGGCGGGTCCGTCAGTCGTTGGCGTGCAGGGCGGCGTTCAGCTCGATGCCCCGGCCGGTGCGCGGCCGGGCCTCCAGCCCGCCGGTGACCGAATTGCGCCAGAACAGCAGGCCGTCGACGCCGGACAGCTCCCGGGCCTTGACCACCCGGCCATCGGGGAGCGTGATCTTCGACGCGGCGGTGATGTAGCAGCCGGCCTCGACCACGCAGTCGTCGCCGAGCGAGATCCCGACGCCGGCGTTCGCGCCGACCAGGCTCCGCTCACCGATGCTGATCTTGTCGGTGCCGCCGCCGGAAAGGGTGCCCATGATGGAGGCCCCGCCACCGATGTCGGAGCCGTCGCCGACCAGCACGCCCTGCACGATCCGCCCCTCGACCATCGAGGTGCCGACAGTGCCGGCGTTGAAGTTCACGAACCCCTCGTGCATCACTGTGGTGCCGGCGGCCAGGTGCGCGCCGAGACGGACCCGGTCGGCGTCGGCGATCCGCACCCCGGACGGCACCACGTAGTCGGTCATCCGCGGGAACTTGTCGACCCCGTACACCGCCAGGTGCCGGCCGGCGGCCCGCTCGATCACCCGCAGCTCGTCGACCCGCTCCGGGGGGCACGGCCCGGCGGACGTCCAGGCCACGTTGGCCAGCTTGCCGAAGATGCCGTCCAGGTTGAGCTGGTTGGGTCGCACCAGGCGGTGCGAGAGCAGGTGCAACCGGAGGTACGCGTCGGACGCGTCCTTGATCGGGTCGTCCAGCGAGCCGATCACGGTGACCACCTGCACGGTACGCAGACCGGGCAGAGACCGGTCACCGAGCGCGGCCGGCGGCAGGTCGAGCACGTCCGCCTTGTCCTCGCCGGCGACCAGCGGCAGCTCGCCCAGGCCCAGCTTGCCGGTCGGGTACCAGGTATCGAGCACCTGCTCGTCTGCGGTGACCGTAGCCAGGCCGATGCCCCAGGCGGAATCTGCGGACGTCACTGTTACACCTCTCGGTCACGGCCGGGCTGACCTCGGCTCGCTCCTCGCGCTGACAGACCTGAAGGTACCGTGCGAACCATGGAGAACCCGCTGACCCCCGAGGTCCTCGCCGATCCGGTGCAGCTGACCCGCGCTCTGGTCGACATAGAGTCCGTGTCCCTCAACGAGAAGGCGATCGCCGACTGTGTCGAAGAGGTGCTGCGGGGCGTACCGCACCTGACCACCCACCGGCACGGCAACACGGTGATGGCACGTACCGACCTCGGTCGGTCACAGCGTGTCGTGCTGGCCGGACACCTCGACACGGTGCCGCTGAACAACAACTTTCCGTCGACCATGCGCGGCGACCTGATGTACGGCTGCGGCACCTCCGACATGAAGTCCGGCACCGCTTACGCGCTGCACCTGGCGGTGACGCTGCCCGAGCCGCGCTACGACGTGACGTACTTCTTCTACGAGGCCGAGGAGATCGAGTCCCGGTACAACGGGCTCAACCTCGTCGCCCAGGCATTCCCGGAGTGGTTGCAGGCGGACTTCGCGGTGCTGCTGGAGCCGACGTACGGCATCGTCGAGGCGGGCTGCCAGGGCACCATGCGCTCGGTGGTCACCACGACCGGCGTACGCGCCCACTCGGCGCGTTCCTGGCACGGGGTGAACGCCATCCACGCCGCCGGCGAGGTGCTGCGACGCCTCCAGACGTACGAGGCACGCCGGGTCACCATCGACGGCTGCGACTACCGCGAGGGCATGAACGCGGTGCGGATCAACGGTGGAGTGGCCGGCAACGTGGTCCCCGACCTCTGTGAGGTCGAGGTCAACTACCGGTTCGCCCCGGACCGCACCCCGGCCGAGGCGGAAGCGCACCTGCGTGAGGTGTTCGCCGGCTTCGAGGTGACCGTCACCGACACGGCTGCCGGTGCCGCGCCCGGGCTCGACGCGGCCCCCGCGAAGGAGTTCCTGGCGGCGGTCGGCGCCGCGCCGATCGGCAAGCTGGGCTGGACGGACGTGGCCCGGTTCGCGGCGATGGGCATTCCCGCGCTGAACTTCGGCCCGGGCGACCCGAACCTCGCGCACCACCCCGACGAGCACGTCGAGATCAGCAAGATCCGCGACGGCGCGGCAACCCTGCACCGCTGGCTGGCCCCGGCCTGACCCCGGTCGCCCCGTCGCGTCCGGTCGCCCCGGTGATCAAGAGGTTTGCGTCAGCCTGGCCCGTTGTCGGCGACGCAAACCTCTTGATCGGCTCCGGATGGGGTGGGGGAGGTGGGGATTGGGTTCTGCTGGCGGATGCGGCGGCGTTCGGCCACCACGTCTCGGATCCGTCGCTGCATCTGGCGACGGATCCGGATCATCTCGCTGTTACTGATCACGCTGTCTCCTCCCCCGAAGGCGCGCGCCGGGGCATACCCGGTATGTGAATAGTAAGACGTACGGGAGCGCCGAATAGTTGCCCATGATCCCGAACAATTTCTCGGCGTCCCCGCCCCGCGCACCCGAGCGGTGCTGCTCCACTACGGTTGCCCCATGAGCCAGAGCAACGGGCGGGAGGCCGGTCGCGGTCCGGGACAGGAGCGGCATCGCGGTGCGGTCACCCTGCGCAGAGGGGCGATCCCGAGCAGCACCGCCGACCAGCGACTGCTGGATTCACGGGGGCGGGGCGACTGGAAGACCAAGGACGCCTGGCGTGCGCTGCGCATCCTCGCCGAGTTCGTCGAAGGTTTCGACACCCTCGCCGACGTGCCGTCCGCGGTCAGCGTCTTCGGCTCCGCGCGCAGCGCGCCGGACAGCGCCGAGTGCCAGTTGGCCGAGCAGTTGGGCGGTGCGCTGGCCCGAGCCGGCTACGCGGTGATCACCGGAGGTGGGCCCGGCGTGATGGAGGCCGCCAACCGGGGCGCCAGCGAGGCCGGTGGGCTCTCCGTGGGCCTCGGCATCGAGCTTCCGTTCGAGCAGGGCATCAACGACTGGGTCGACCTGGCCATCGACTTCCGCTACTTCTTCGCCCGCAAGACGATGTTCGTCAAGTACGCCCAGGCGTTCGTCGTGCTGCCCGGCGGGTTCGGCACCATGGACGAGTTGTTCGAGGCGCTCACCCTGGTGCAGACCGGCAAGGTCACCCGGTTCCCGGTGGTGCTCATGGGCGTCGCCTACTGGCAGGGTCTGCTGGACTGGCTGCGCGACACGATGGCCGCCACCGGCAAGATCGGGCCGGTTGACCTGGACCTGATCTGCCTCACCGACGACGTCAACGAGGCGGTCCGGTACATCGTCGCGTCGGAGGCCGCGCTCTCCGCCGAGCAGGAGGCGGTCCGCGAGGAGGCCGTCGCGCGCACCGGCGCAGACCAGCAGGCCGCAGCCGTTCAGGCTCGGGACCACGACTGATGGCGGCGATCTGCGTCTTCTGTGCCTCCTCTCGTACCCTCGATCAGCGTTGGTTGGATCTGGCCGCAGAGACCGGCGCGGAGCTGGCCCGGCGCGGCCACACGCTGGTCAGCGGCGGTGGCTGCGTCGGAATGATGGGCGCGCTGGCGGACGGCGCCCGATCCGCCGGTGGACGCACCGTCGGCGTGATCCCGCAGTCGCTGGTCGACCTGGAGGTCGCCGACCTGGCCTCGGACGAGCTGCTGGTGACCGACTCGATGGCCAGCCGCAAGACCTTGATGATCGACAAGTCGGATGCCTTCCTCACCCTGCCCGGCGGGCTGGGCACCCTGGACGAGTTGTTCGAAGTCTGGACCACCGCCACCCTCGCCCTGCACGCCAAGCCGATGGTGCTGATCGACACCGACGGGTTCTACCGCCCTCTGCTGGACTGGCTCGACGCGCTGGCCGACCAGACCTTCCTCAAGCCCGCCGGCCGCGACCTCCTGACGGTCACCACCACCGTCACCGAGGCCCTCGACGTCCTGGAATCCCACCTGACCTGACCCCCCAGCCCACCCCCACCGCCCACCCCACCCGGCTGGGCCGCGGTGATCATGGAGTTGGCGACGCGGCCGTCGGCGTGTCGCGCCGCCAACCTCATGATCGACGAGAGTGGATGGGGTGGGGTGGACGGGGTGTGGGGCGGGTGGGGTTTGGGTGGGTGGGTGGGTGTCGTATGGGTCTGATGGGATGAGCTGATGCAGGCGTACCGGTTGGTGCGGCGGCCCGGAGGGCCGGCGCGGGGGGACGGGACGACGCCTGACAGCGCTTCCGTGCTCGCCAACGGCGGCACGTCCGGAGGCGGTGTCGGCGCGTCGGGTGGACCCGATGGCGTGGCCGGGCCCGAGCTGGCCGTCGGCGGTGGCTGGCGGGCCGATCCGGTGCAGGCCGAGGTGGTCGGGCACACCGACGGGCCGATGCTCGTGCTCGGCGGCCCGGGCACCGGCAAGACCAGCACGCTGGTCGAGGCGGTCGCCGCCCGGGTGGCCGAGGGGGTCGACCCCGAACGGATCCTGGTGCTGACCTTCGGCCGTCGGGGCGCCACCGCACTGCGACAGCGCATCGAGGCCCGGATCGCGCAGGACGGCCACCGGGTGCTGCGCGAGCCGCTGGTGCGCACCTTCCCGGCGTACGCCTTCGGGTTGCTCCGCCGCGCCGCCGCCGAGCGGGGCGAACCGTCGCCCCGGCTGCTCACCGGCCCCGAGCAGGATCTGATCATCCGTGAGCTGCTGGACGTGGTGGGCGAGGAGCCCGAGGACGACCCGGTCGGCTGGCCCACCGACCTGCGCCCCGCCCTGCGCACCCGGGCGTTCGCCGGCCAACTGCGCGACCTGCTCATGCGCGCCGCCGAGCGCGGCGTGGGCCCGATCGACCTGGCCCGCCTGGGTGAGAAGCTCGGCCGCGCCGACTGGCCGGCCGCCGCGCGCTTCCTGCGGGAGTACGTCGCCGTGCTCGCGCTACGCGACGTCAGCAACCGGGGCTCCATCGCGTACGACCCGGCGGAGCTGGTCCGGGCGGCCACCGGGCTGCTGCGCGACGACGAGGAGTTGCTGGCCGCCGAGCGTCGTCGGCTCGCGTACGTCTACCTCGACGAGCTGGCCGACACCGACCCCGCCCAACTGGAGCTGCTCTCGGTCATCGCCGGTGGTGGCAAGTCGCTTGTCGCGTTCGCCGACCCGGACTCCTCCACGTACGCCTTCCGGGGCGCCGACCCGGCCGGGGTGGCGACGTTCCCGCACCGGTTCCGGACGGCATCCGGTGCGCCGGCCGCGCAGGTGCTGCTGACCACGTCGTACCGGGCCGGGCCGGGTCTGCTCGCGGCGATCGCCCGGCTGGGTCGCCGGCTGCGGGGTCCGGCCGCGCACCGCCGGCTGCACCCCCTGCCGGACGCGCCACCCGGCGTGGTCGAGGTGCACACCTTCCGTTCGGCGACCAGCGAGGCCGCCTGGCTGGCCCACGCGCTGCGCTCGGCCCACCTGCTCGACGGCGTGCCCTGGTCACGGATGGCGGTGCTGGTGCGGTCCACCGCGTTGCAGCTGCCGACCCTGCGACGGGCGCTGCACGCTGCCGGCGTACCAACCGTGGTGCACGGTGAGGATCTGCCCCTGCACCTGCAACCGGCGGTCGCGCCGCTGCTGCTCCTGCTGCGCTGCGCGCTGGAGCCGGAACGACTCGACGAGGAGTCGGCCGTCGCGCTGCTGCACTCGCCGCTCGGCGGCGCCGACCCGCTGGCCGAGCGGCGGCTGCGGCAGGGCCTGCGCGCGCTCGCGTTGGCCGGCGGTGACCGACGCCCCTCCGGGGAGCTGATCGTCGAGGCGTTGCAGGATCCGGAGGAGTTGTCCGGCATCGAACGGCGCTGGGCCGAGCCGGCGCAGGCGGTGGCCGGGCTGCTGGCCATCGCACGGGAAGCCGCCGCCCGGCCGGGTGCGACCGCCGAGGACGTGCTCTGGGCCGTCTGGCACGCCAGTGGTCTCGCCGAGCGGTGGGCCGGCGCGATCAACCAGGGGCGCCCGGAGGCCGGCGAGGGCGACCTGGCCCGGCGTCGGCGGGCCGAGGCTGCCGACCGCGACCTGGACGCCGTGCTGGTCCTCTTCGACGCGGCGGCCCGGTTCACCGACCGGCTGCCCGGCGCGCGTACCGAGGTCTTCCTCGACCACGTGCTCGCCCAGGACCTGCCGGCCGACACCATCGCCCCGACCGCCGACCGGGGTGCGGCGGTACGCCTGCTCACCGCGCACGCCGCGAAGGGCCTGGAATGGGACCTGGTCGCGGTGGCCGGCGTGCAGGAGGGCATCTGGCCGGACCTGCGGCTGCGCGGCAGCCTGCTCGGCTCCGAGCGACTCGTCGACGTGCTGGCCGGCCGGTCGGTCGACGGGGCGACAGCGGCGAACGTGGTGGGTCAGACCTCGGCGTTGCTGGACGAGGAGCGTCGACTCTTCCACGTCGCCATCAGTCGGGCCCGGCACCGGCTGCTGGTCAGCGCCGTGGCGTCGGCCGCCGTCGGCGGGGACGACCACGAGGAGCAGCCCAGCCGGTTCCTGCACGAGCTGGGCCCGAGCACACCGCCACCGACCCCGCCGAGCACGCCGCCCACACCGCCGACGGCGCCCGGCCCGCCGCCCGGTCCCCGCACCGAGCCGTCCTCCGGCGGCACCGCCGGCACCGGCGGCGCTGCGGTGGGCGAGACCGGCGACGAGGAGCCGGACCGCCCCGGGGCACTGCCGGTGACCCGTCCACCCCGGGCGCTCACCCTGCCGGCGTTGGTAGCGGAACTGCGTACCGCCATCACCGACCCGGCGGCCCCGGCGGCCCGGCGGCGCGCCGCGGCGGCCGAGCTGGCCCGGCTCGCCGCCGCCGGGGTGCCCGGCGCGCACCCCGACGACTGGTGGGGGTTGCGGGTGCTCTCCGACGACCGGCCGCTAGTCGACGACGGCGACCCGGTGCGGGTGACTCCGTCGGCCATGGAGAGCGCGCTGCGGTGCAGCCTGCGCTGGCTGCTGGAACGGCACGGCGGTAGCGGCCCGACCAGCACCGCGCAGGGGGTGGGCAACCTGGTGCACGCGGCCGCGATGCTCGCCGAGGACGCCAGTGCCGACCGGGGCGCGCTGCTCGACTACGTGGCCGCGCGGTTCGACGCGATCGAGCTGGCGGCCCGGTGGATGGCCGGGCCGGAGCGGGAACGCGCCGAGGCGATGGTCGACAAGCTGCTGCGCTGGCTGGCCACCAACCCGCGCCGGTTGCTCGCCATCGAGCACGAGTTCGCCGTCCGCCTGGACGACCCGAACCGGCCCATCGACCTGACCGGCCGGGTCGACCGGCTGGAGGTCGACGAGGCCGGACGGCTCGTGGTGATCGACTTGAAGACCGGCAAGTCCACCGCCGTCACCGGCACCGACCTGGCGGAGCACCCGCAGCTCGGCGCCTACCAGGCGGCGGTGGAGGCGGGGGCGTTCGCCGAGTTCGGCGACGAGTCCGGGGGCGCCGCGCTGGTGCAGCTCGGGACCTCCGCCAAGGACGCCAGGGAGCAGAATCAGCCCGCTGCCAGCGAGGGGCCGGCGGCCGGTTGGGCGACGGCGCTGGTCCGGCGGACCGCCGATACGATGGCAGCCGCCACGTTCGCCGCGGTGGCCAACTCGAAGTGCCGGGTCTGCCCGGTGCGCACCAGCTGCCCGGTCTCCGGGCAGGGTCGCCAGGTCGTCGAGCCGCCCACCGTCCGACGCACAGGTGAGGGCGAGGAGTGAGCTTGCGAGCCCAGTCGCGACCTGGGACGGCACCCGTGAGGGCGAGGAGTGCGCCGGTGTTGGGAACCGAGACGGCACGGTGAGTCAGCCCACCCTGTTCGGCGCGGGCCCCGCGCCGACGCCCCGACTCGCGGACTCCGGCCCCCGGTACACACCGGTGGAGCTGGCCAAGCTGCTGCGGTTGCCGGCGCCCACCCGGGAGCAGGCCGCGATCATCGCCGCCCCGGTGGAGCCGCTGCTGGTGGTCGCGGGCGCCGGGTCGGGCAAGACCGAGACGATGGCCGCCCGGGTGGTCTGGCTGGTGGCCAACTCGTACGTGCGGCCGGAGCAGATCCTCGGGCTGACCTTCACCCGCAAGGCGGCCGGCGAGCTGGCCCATCGGGTACGGACCCGGCTCGACCAGCTGATCCGCCGACTCGGCCGGCAGGGACGGGACCCGCTGGGCGATCCGCTCGCGGGTGAGCCCACCGTCTCCACCTACCACTCGTACGCGGGACGGATCGTCACCGAGCACGGGCTGCGGGCCGGTTACGAGCCGTCCACCCGGCTGCTCACCGAGGCGTCCCGCTGGCAGTTGGTCGACCTGCTGGTGCGCAACTACGACGGCGACATGTCCGAGGTGGACCGGATGCCGAGCACCATCACCGACGCGGTGCTGGCGCTGGCCGGGGAGCTGGACGAGCATCTGGTCGCGCCGGACGACCTGGCGGCCTGGACCGGCCGGTTCTTCGCCGAGGTGCAGTCCCGGCCGGGTCGGGTGTACGCGGACGTGCGCAAGGCGCTCACCCTCCAGCAGACCCGGTTGCGCCTGTTGCCGCTGGTGCGGGCGTACGCCCGGCGCAAGGAGGACTTCGAGGCGATGGACTTCGCCGACCAGCTCGCCCGGGCGGCCCGGGTGGCCCGGGACCACCCGGGGGTCGGCGTGATCGAGCGGGACCGCTTCCGGGTGGTGCTGCTCGACGAGTACCAGGACACCAGCCACGCCCAGGTGGTGTTGCTCAACGCGCTGTTCGGTGGCGGGCACCCGGTGACCGCGGTGGGCGACCCGTGCCAGTCGATCTACGGCTGGCGGGGGGCCAGCGCGGGCACCCTGGACCGGTTCCCCACCGAGTTCGCCCGCGCCAACGGTGAGCCGGCCCCGGCGCTGGGGCTCACCACGAGTTGGCGCAACCGCCCGGAGATCCTCCGGGTGGCGAACGCGCTCTCCACCCCGCTGCGGGCGGCGGGTGCCCGGGTGCCGGAGCTGCGCTCCGCGCTGACCGTCCGGGACCCGATCCCGCACCGCAGCCCGGGCGGCGCGGCCGGCGGCACTGTGCACTGCGCCATGCTGCCCACGTACGCCGACGAGGCCGACTGGATCGCCGACAGCGTGCTCGCCGCCTGGCGTGGGGCGGCCGGGATGCCGGGCGCGGCCCCGGAACACATCCCGGTGGACCGCCGTCCGACGACCGCCGTGCTGGTCCGGGTGCGCAGCCAGATCCCGGCGATCGAGTCGGCGCTGCGTGAGCGGGGCCTACCGGTCGAGGTGGTAGGGCTGGGCGGCCTGCTGGACACCCCCGAGGTACGCGACGTGGTCTGCACGCTGCGGGTCCTGGCTGACCCGACCGATGGCGCCGCGCTGCTGCGGTTGCTCACCGGCGCCCGTTGGCGGATCGGGCCACGTGACCTGGTGGCGTTGCACCGGCGGGCCCGGGCCATCGCGAACGCCCGGCGACAGGTGGCCGCCGACGAGGCCTCGGAGATCAGCCCAGACCTGTTGGACGAGGCGACGCTGGTGGAGGCGTTGGCCGACCTCGGGCCGGCGCAGGCGTACTCGGCGGAGGGGTTCGCGCGGCTGCGCGCGTACGGCCGGGAGCTGGCGCTGCTGCGCTACCGGCTGGATCAGGCGCTGCCGGACCTGATCGCGGACATCGAGCGGACCATCGGCCTGGACGTGGAGGTCGCGGTGCGGGCCGGCCGGGACGGCGCCGGCGACGCGGGCCTGGCCCGGGGGCATCTGGACGCGCTCGGCGACGTGGCGGCCCGGTTCAGCGGGGAGACGCCCGGGGCGACCCTGTCCGGGTTCCTGTCCTACCTGGCCGCCGCCGAGGACGAGGAGCGCGGTCTGGCGCCGGGCGAGGTCGAGGTGGTGGAGGGCGCGGTGCAGGTGGTCACCGCGCACGCCGCCAAGGGCCTGGAGTGGGACGTGGTGGCGGTGGCCGGGCTCAGTCGTGGGCTGTGGCCGGGGCCGGTCCGCAACTCCGACCACTGGCTGGGTGGGCTGGGCGTGCTGCCGTTCCCACTGCGCGGCGACGCCGACGGGCTGCCCGAGTTGGCGCTCGACGAGGCGGGGGACCAGCGGGCCGTGGCGCGGGCGGTGACCGACTTCACCGACGCGTGGCGGGCCCACGACGAGCGGGAGGAACGCCGGCTGACGTACGTGGCGGTCACCCGGCCGCGCCGGCTGCTGCTCTGCTCCGGTTACTGGTGGGGGGAGGGCACGAAGCGACCGCGAGGTCCGTCGGTCTTCCTGCGTGAGGTGTACGACGCCTGCCTCGACGGCGGTCCGGGGCACCTGATCGACGCGTGGGCGCCGGAGCCGACTCCCGACGCGACGAACCCCACGGCCGAGGTGGTGCTGCGCGCGGAGTGGCCGGCGGACCCGCTGGGCGGTCGCCGGCCGGCGTTGGCCGAGGCGGCCGGGCTGGTGCGTCGCCTGATGGCCGACGGTCCGGCGGCGGCGCTTTCCGGGCCGGTCGGGCCGGTGCTCGCCGGGCCGGTCACGCCGACCGGATCGACGGCCGAGCCGGTCGAGCCGGCCGAGCCGGAGGTTGATCCGGAGGTGGCGCGGTGGCAGCGCGAGGCGGACCTGCTGTTGGCGGAGCGCGCCGAGCTGACCCGGCTCTCCGGTGCGGTCGAGGTGGCGCTGCCCGGGGCGCTGAGCGTCACCCAGTTGGTCGCGCTGCGGCGTGATCCGGCGGCGCTGGCCCGTACGCTGCGTCGCCCGGTGCCGGCCGAACCCAACCCCTACGCCCGTCGAGGCACCGCCTTCCACGCCTGGTTGGAGCAGCGCTTCGGCGCCGACCGACTGTTGGACCTGGACGAACTGCCCGGCGCGGCCGACGCCGATGCCGCACCCGACGAGGCGCTGGTCGAGCTCCAGGAGCGGTTCCTGGCCAGCGAGTGGGCCGACCGGTCACCGGTGGAGGTGGAGGTGCCGTTCGCCACGGTGATCGCCGGCGTGGTGGTGCGGGGCCGGATGGACGCGGTCTTCGCCCGGCCGGGTGGTCGGTTCGACGTGGTCGACTGGAAGACCGGCGCGCAGCCCACCGGGCCGGCGGCCGACGTGGCCGCCGTGCAGCTGGCGGTGTACCGGCTGGCCTGGGCGGAGTTGGCCGGCGTGCCGGTCGACCGGGTGGGCGCGGCGTTCCACTACGTTCGGCACGGGGTGACCGTCCGGCCCGCCGACCTGTTGGATGTGACCGGCCTCACGGCCATGATCGCCCAGTTGCCCGAGGATTCTGCCCAACATTGACCATGGCGGGGAAAACCGTGGTAGGTTGACCGGGTTGCAGTTTTGGTTACCAGAGACTCTGTGTGCGCCTGGCGGGATTGTGGCCCCAGGCGCTCTTTGTTGTGTCCGGAGTTCTCCGGGCGGGGCGACCAGAAGCGACAGGCGATTCGCGCATCCCCGCGCGGAGCGCTCCTCTTCGGGCAGGCAACAAGTGCGTGTCCGACGTTCCGTCAAGGAGACGAAACACATGGCTATTGGCACCGTGAAGTGGTTCAACGCTGACAAGGGCTTCGGCTTCATCACCCCGGACGGCGGCGGCGCTGACGTCTTCGCCCACTTCTCGGCGATCCAGTCCTCCGGCTACCGGAGCCTGGACGAGAACCAGCGGGTCGAGTTCGAGGTGACCCAGGGCCAGAAGGGCCCGCAGGCGGAGAACATCCGCCCGCTCTGATCTTCGGATCGGTCAGCATTACCTGTCGCGCCCTCCGGGTGTGACGGTGACGGGACCGGCCCGCCTCGCCGCCGCCTGCTCACGCAGGCGGCGGCCCGGCGGCGGGCCGGCCCGTACTCCAATCGGTTCGTGCTTGTGAGTCCTGGCTGCCTTGCGCCGCCGGTTGACAGCGCCGACTTCGGCGCCCTCCCTCGACACGTTCCGCGTCGAGGAAGGCTCGTTTCCGCATGACCACAGTTATTCCTTCTTTCGCTCATACCGGTCTGGCGCCGGCGCTGCTCACCGCGCTGACCGCGCAGGGCATCACCGAGCCATTCCCGATCCAGACGGCGACGCTGCCCGACTCGCTCGCCGGCCGGGACGTGCTGGGCCGGGGTCGTACCGGCTCCGGCAAGACCCTCGCCTTCGGGCTTCCGCTGCTGTCGCGCACCGCCGGCCGTAAGGCCCGGCCGGGTCGCCCGCTGGCCCTGGTGCTCGTGCCGACCCGTGAGCTGGCCCAGCAGGTCACCACCGCGCTGGCCCCGTACGCCCGCGCTGTCGGGCTGCGCTGCACCACGGTCGTCGGCGGCCTGTCGTTGCAGCGGCAGGCGGACGCCCTGCGCGCTGGCGCCGAGGTGGTCGTCGCGACCCCCGGCCGGCTGCACGATCTGATCAACCGTGGCGACGCCCGACTCGACCAGGTCGAAATCACCGTGCTGGACGAGGCCGACCAGATGGCCGACATGGGCTTCCTGCCGCAGGTCACCAAGCTGCTGGAGCAGGTCGCGCCGCAGGGGCAGCGGATGCTGTTCTCCGCCACCCTGGACGGCGGTGTGGACCGGCTGGTCCGCCGCTTCCTGAGCAACCCGGTGACCCACTCGGTGGACCCGGGCACGGCCACCGTCACCGCGATGACCCACCACGTGCTGCACGTCGACGCGCTGGACAAGCCCGACGCGCTGACCCGGATCGCCGCCCGTGAGGGCCGCACCATCCTGTTCATGGGCACCAAGCACCGCGCCGACCGGCTGGCCCGCCAGCTGCTCTCCAAGGGCGTACGCGCGGCCGCGCTGCACGGTGGCAAGTCCCAGCCGCAGCGCACCCGGATCCTGGAGCAGTTCCGCAACGGTCAGGTGACCGCCCTGGTCGCCACCGACGTGGCGGCCCGTGGCATCCACGTGGACGGCCTGGACATGGTGGTCAACGTGGACCCGCCGACCGAGGCGAAGGACTACCTGCACCGGGGCGGCCGTACCGCCCGGGCCGGCGAGTCCGGTTCCGTGGTCACCCTGGTCCTGCCGGAGCAGCGCCGGGACGTGTCCCGGCTGATGGCCACCGCCGGTATCCGGCCCGAGTCGGTCCAGGTGCGCCTGGGTGACGGGGCGCTGGCCCGGGTGACCGGTGCCCGCGAGCCGTCCGGTGTGCCGGTGACCATCGTCGCTCCGCCGGCGCCGGCCTCTCGGGCCCGTACCTCCGGCGGCTCGGCCGCCGATGGTGGCGCCCGTCCGGCGCACCGCGCGTCGGGCCGGTCCCGTCGCCCGCGTCGCCCGCGTACCGTCTGATCTTCTGCGCGTCGACCGACCCGTCCCGCTTCGGCGGGGCGGGTCGGTTTTGTCTGCGCGGTGTTGCGGGCCGGTCGGCTGTCCGTGCGGTCCGACCGGTCAGCCGGCCGCGCCGGGTGGCCCACTCTGCTGAGTCGGTAATCAGCCTCTGCTGGGTCGGCTGGCCGACTGCGCCCCGGCCGTTCGTGGTCGAGGCTGACCGACGGGGGAAGTCGGGCGGGGGGCCCGGCACGGGAGGGGTGACCATGGCGGGCGAAGCCGGCTCGGGCGCACTGCGTGAACTGATCCTGGTGGTCGCGGTCGCGCTCGCCGGGTTGTTGCTCGCCATGGTTGCGGCCTTCGCGCCCTGGCATGCCACCCCGGCGGGTAACGCTCCCGCCGGTCTGGTGGAGCTGCACAGTCCTGGCGACCCGGGCCTCGGCCCGGCGACCGCACACGTGGGCTGAGCAGCGACCGGCCTACCGGTGCCGACGGAGGGGCAGGCCCGGTCAGGATCGGTACGAGGTGTGGTCGGGTCGGCGGGGCACCGGCCCGACCACATCGCCATCGGGCCCTCCTCGGTGTGCTCGAGCACGACGCACCAGCCCAAGATCGCGCTCGATCCAGGAAGTAGGCCCCTCGCCACGCGGGCGAGGCCACTACATCAATGATCGAGCGCGATCATGCGAGCGGTGCGTCGGTGCTGACCGCACTCGGGGCGTGGGTGAGCAGGTCGGCCAGGGTGGTGCTGTCGACCACCGTGGCGATCGCCCCGTGCACCGCCAGCCAGACGTCGGTGAGCCCGGCGGCCACTCCGTGATAGCCGGCCCGCTCGGCCGGCAGACCGCGCACCGTGGTGAGCGAGCCGCCGACCGCACGCAGCACGTCTCCGACGGTGATCTCGTCGGGTGGGCGGGTCAGCGCGTACCCGCCGTCGGCGCCGCGATGGCTGTGCAGCAGACCGGCCCGGCGCAGGTCGAGCAGGATGCCCTGCAGGAAGCTGAGCGGGATGTCCTGCACCTCGGCCAGGCTGGCCGCCTTCACCAACTCGCCGACCCGGTCGCCGTCGCCGCCACCACCGGCGGCGGCGACGGCGAGCATCGCCCGGAGCGCGTAGTCGCTGCGCGCGGAGACGAACACGTCACTGACCAGCCTGGTCCAGTACGCCCCAGCGGCGCCGGATCGCCTTGTCCGCCGCGCCGAACGCGGCGTCCACGACGAGGCCGACGACCAGGATGACGATCATCGTGGAGAGCAGCCAGGGCGCGTCGGACAACTCGCGGGAGTAGGTGAGCTGGGCGCCGAGCGAGGTCTGCGAGATACCGCTCACGAGCAGCTCACCGGCCATCAGGCTGCGCCAGGAGAAGGCCCAGCCCTGCTTGAGGCCGGCGACGATCGCCGGCAGGGCGGCCGGCGCGATGACGTACCGGTAGAGGTTGAGCCCTCGGGCGCCCAGGTTGCGGCCGGCGCGCACCAGCAGCGGAGGCACGTAGTCCACCCCGGAGATCACCCCGTTCGCGATGGACGGCGCCGCGCCGAGCACCACCACGAAGAAGATCGCCTTCTCGCTCAGCTCGAAGAGCAGGATGGCCAGCGGGAACCAGGCGATCGACGGCATGGTCTGCAATGCGGTGATCATCGAGCCGATGGCGGCGCGCAGCACCGTGGACCGGGCCACGGCGAGGCCGAGCAGCAGGCCGACGGCGACCGAGAAGACGTACCCGAGGGCGGCCCGTTGCAGCGTGGTGAGCAGGCCGTCCCAGAGCTGCGGGCCCTGGGCCTGGGCCACCAGCTCGCGGCCGACCTCCAGCGGTGGCGGCAGTGAGTACGGCGGCTTCCAGCCCGTCCAGACCACGATCTGCCAGGCGGCGATGGCGATGGCCAGCGCGGCGAGCTTGGGCCAGGTGGCCGCCCAGATCCGGGCGCCGCGGGAGACCTCCTTGTCCCGGCCGGCGATCTCCAGCGCGTCGAGGCCGGTGATCTCCGCGTCGGTACGCGCCGAACTGGTGAGGGTGTCACTGGCCATGGCGGCCCACCTCCGTACGGAGCCGCTCGGTGACCTCGGCGGCGATGGCGGCGACCTCGGGGGAGTCGATCCGGCGGGGGCGCGGGATGTCCACCTCGGTGGAGTAGATGATCCGGCCGGGTCGGCTGGAGAGCAGGATGATCCGGTCGGCCAGCCGGGCCGCCTCGCGGACGTTGTGCGTCACGAAGAGCACCGAGAGTTTGCGCTCGGACCAGATCCGTTCCAGCTCGTCGTGCAGGATGTCCCGGGTCATCGCGTCCAGCGCGCCGAACGGCTCGTCCATCAGCAGCACCGGGGTGTCCAGGGCCAGCGTGCGGGCCAGCGCGACCCGTTGCCGCATTCCGCCGGAGAGCTCGTGCGGGCGCTTACGGCCGAAGTCCGCCAGGTGCACAGTGCGCAGCAGCTCGGCGACCCGCTCGCGGCGCTGGGCCCGGGGCAGTCGGCGCAGCTTGAGGGGCACCTCCACATTGGCGTCGACGGTCAGCCACGGGAAGAGCGCCGGCTCCTGGAACATCAGGCCCGGGTTGGCGTCGCCGGCCAGGGTGATCTGCCCACCGCTGACCCGGTCCAGCCCGGCGACCAGGTTGAGCAGGGTGCTCTTGCCGCAGCCGGACGCGCCGACCAGGCAGACGAACTCGCCGGGTGCGACGTCCAGCGAGACACCGTCCAGGGCCAGGACTGCGTTCGCCCCGCGCCCGTACACCTTGGTCACGCCGGAGAGCGCGACCGCGGTGGTCGCGCTCTGCGGCGTCGTCGTGGTCGACGTCATGGCTGGACGACCTCGGGCTTGCCCTGCGCCTTGAGCGCGTTGTTGAGGTACTTCAGGTCGTACAGGCCCTTGAGGTCCACCGGCTCGGTCAGCCCGACGTCGACGGCGTGGTCGAGCCCGGCCTTGAGGGAGGACGAGATCGGGTCGTTCGTGAACTCCAACGTCGGCCACGCCTGCTTGATCAGCTTCAGGTCCAGCGGCTTTCCGGTGATCTTGCCGATCGCGTCGGAGATGGCCTGCTGCGCCTCGTCGGGCTTGCTGTTGACGAACTCGTTGGCGGCCACCTGGCCGTCCACCAGCTTCTGCACCACGTCCGGGTGTGCCTTGAGGAACTTCGTGCTCACCAGCAGGTTGGTGATGACGAACTTCTTGTCCGGCCACAGGTCGCGCTCGTCGACCAGCACCTTGCCGCCGGCGTTGACCAGGCGGGAGACGAACGGCTCGGGCACCCAGGCGCCGTCGATCGCGCCGCTGTTGAACGTCTCGACCGTCTGGGCGTTCTCCTGCGGCACGATCTTGACGTCACCGCCACCCTCCTTGGTGGTGGTGAGGCCCTGTTGCTTGAGCCAGTACCGGATCGCCACGTCCTGGGTGTTGCCCAACTGCGGAGTGGCGATCTTCTTGCCCTTCAGATCCTGCGCGCCGGCGATGCCGGGCTTGACGACCAGCGCCACGCCGCCGGACGCCGCTCCGGAGATGACCCGGACGGCCTCCCCCTTGGACTTCGAGAAGGCGTTCACTGTCGGGTTCGGACCGATGTAGGTGGCGTCCAGCGCACCGGAGAAGACCGCCTCGATGGCGGCCGGGCCGGCATTGAAGGTCTTCGGGTCCAGCTTGACGTTGGTGCCGAGCTTTTCCGCGAAGATGCCCTTCTCCACGCCGACGACCGCCGGCGCGTGGGTGATGTTGGGGAAGTAGCCGAGGCGCAGCGTCACCGGGCCGGAGTTGCCGCCCGCGCCCTCGCTGTCGTCGCCGCACGCGGCGGTGCTGCCCAGGGTCGCCGCGCCGAGGGCGGCGAGGGTGGCCAGGGTGACCAACCGGCGCAGGGGGAGCCGTCTCATCGTCCATCCAATCCGCAGTATTCCTACTTAGTTGGTAGGAAGGGTGGGCCAGGGCGCGGTCAGCGTCAAGGCCCATCCACATGGCGGGATGGCGCGTCTCAGTTATGTCGGTATTTCCTACCAGCTTGCTAGGGTAACCGGTATTCGGTCACCGGCAGAGAGGCGACTTCGCGATGACCTTCCACTGGTTCCTGCCCACCTCCGGCGACGGCGACCAGGTCGGTGCCGCCACCGTCGCCGCGGGCGCCGCGAGGCACGACCGGGCCGCGACGGTGGCCTACCTGGCCGAGGTTGGCCGGGCCGCCGAGACGAACGGGTTCACCGCCGTTCTCACCCCGGTGGGCGCCGGCTGCCCCGACCCGTGGATCGTCTGCGCGGCGGTCGCCCAGCACACCGATCGGCTCGGCATGCTGGTCGCGGTCCGGGCCGGTTTCGCGCTGCCCACCCTGATCGCCCAGCAGGCCGAGGCGTTCCAGGCCGTCTCGGGTGGCCGGCTGTCGCTCAACATCGTGACCGGGGGCGACCCGGCCGAGCAGCGGGCGTACGGCGACTTCCTCGGGCACGACGACCGCTACGCGCGCACCGGCGAGTTCGTCGAGGTGCTTCGCCGCGCCTGGGCCGGCGGGCCGTTCGACTACGCCGGAAAGCACTACCGGGTCGACGGCGGCGGCCTGGCCACCCCACTCGCCACACCGCCGCCGGTCTACTTCGGCGGCGCGTCCCCGGCTGCCGAGACGGTGGCCGCCCGACAGGCCGACGTGTACCTGATGTGGGGTGAACCACCGACGTCGATCGCGGCCCGGGTCACCCGGGTCCGGGCGCTCGCCGCCGAGCAGGGCCGCACCCTGCGCACGGGCCTCCGGCTGCACGTCATCGCCCGGCCGACCAGCGCGGAGGCGTGGGCCGAGGCGGACCGACTGCTGGCCGGGATGAGCCCGGAGCGGATCGCCGCCGCCCAGGCCCGGTTCCGCCGGATGGACTCGGTGGGTCAGACCCGGATGGCCGCGCTGAACGCCGGCCGGACCGACGGGCTCACCGTCGCGCCGAACCTCTGGGCCGGCGTCGGCCTGGTCCGCGAGGGCGCCGGCACCGCGCTGGTCGGAAGCTACGCCGAGGTCGCGGCCCGCATCGACGAGTACGCCGCGCTCGGCGTGGACGAGTTCATCCTCTCCGGCTGGCCGCACCGTGAGGAGGCCGAGCGGGTCGGCGTCGAGGTGCTGCCCCTGGTGACGGCCCCGGTCGCGGCGGCTCCGGGAAGGTCGCGGGTGGCGGAGGTGTCGACGCGCTAGGGTCGACTCCGTGGCGGCGCGGAGATCCAGAATTCCAGCGACGAAGTATCCGGTCGAGCGGTTCACCCTCGACAACGGCCTGCGGGTGGTGCTCACCCCCGATCGCAGTGCCCCGGTGATCGGGGTGGCGGTGGTCTACGACGTCGGCATCCGCTCGGAGCCGGAGGGGCGTACCGGCTTCGCCCACCTCTTCGAGCACCTGATGTTCCAGGGCTCGGAGAACCTGGAGAAGCTGGCCCACTTCCGGCACGTGCAGGGCGCGGGAGGCACCTTCAACGGCTCCACCCACCTGGACTACACCGACTACTTCGAGACGCTGCCGAGCAACGCGCTGGAGCGCGCGCTGTTCCTGGAGGCGGACCGGATGCGGGGCCCCCGGCTGACCGAGGAGAACCTGCGCAATCAGGTCGACGTGGTCAAGGAGGAGATCCGGGTCAACGTCCTCAACCGGCCGTACGGTGGCTTCCCCTGGCTCACTCTGCCGCCGGTCATGTTCGACACCTTCCCGAACGCCCACGACGGCTACGGCTCCTTCGACGACCTGGAGTCGGCGACCGTCGCCGATGCCGCGGACTTCTTCCGCCGCTACTACGCCAGCGGCAACGCCGTGCTGGCCGTCAGCGGCGACATCGACGTGGCCGAGGCGACCGAACTGGTCACCCGGCACTTCGGCGACGTGCCGGCCCGGCCGGCACCGCAACGGCCCGACTTCACCGAGCCCGACCTGAGCGCCGAGCGGCGCACCTCGTACACCGATGCCCTGGCGCCGCTGCCGGCGGTGGCCGGCGCCTGGCGCGTGCCCGACCCGGTCACCGACTTCGCCGGCTACCTGCCGTACGTGGTGCTGGCCGAGGTGCTCACCGACGGCGACGCGTCGCGGCTGGTCGAACGGCTGGTGCAGCGGGACCGCACGGTGACCAGCCTCGGCGGATACCTCGGTTTCATGGGCGACCCGTTCGACGTCCGCGACCCCACCGCGCTGCTGTTGCAGGCGCACCTGCCGCCCGGTGGCGATGTGGACAAGGTGCTGCGCACCATCGACGAGGAACTGGACCGGCTGGCCACCGACGGGCTGACCGACGGTGAGCTGGCCCGCACCCAGGCCCGGATGGCGACCCACCTGCTGCGCGACACCGACGCGGTGCTCGGTCGGGCGCTGCGGATGGCAGTGCTGGAGCAGCAACGCGGCGAACCAGGTCTGCTCAACGAACTGCCCCGGCTGGTCGGCGAGGTCACCGAGGAGCAGGTCCGGGCCGCCGCGGCCACCCTGCGCCCGGAGCGCCGGGCGGCCATCGAGGTCATTGCCGGAGGCGTTCGGTGAGCGCGAGGAGTGAGCCGGTTTTGCGAGCCCCACAGTCGCGAACGAAGGTGACACAGTGAGTATCGCTACTTCTCCTGCCGGTCCGCGTACGCTGCCGCCGCTCGGGCCGACCCGCAAGCTCAAGGTGCCCAAGCAGGCCGAGCGCACACTGCGCAACGGGCTCACCGTGATCGCCGTACGCCGGCCCGCCGTACCCCTTGTCGAACTGCGACTCTGGGTGCCGTTCGGCCGGGTCCACCTGGCCCGCGGCGCGATGCTCTCGCAGACCATGCTTTCCGGCACCGAGTCGATGACCAGCGTGCAGATCGCCGCCGAGTTGCAGAAGGTGGGCGGCGGGCTTTCCGCGGGCGTCGACCCGGACCGGCTGATGCTCTCCGGCGCCGGCCTGGTCACCGGTCTGGACCGGATGCTGGAGTTGCTGGCCGAGGTGCTGACCGGCGCCAGCTACCCCAGTGACGAGGTGGCCACCGAACGGGACCGGCTGGTCGACCGGATCCAGGTGGCGCAGAGCCAGCCTTCGCACCTGGCCCGGGAGGCGCTGCTCAAGCGGATCTACGGCCGGCACCCGTACGCGACGCAGACGCCGGAGCCCGGTCAGATCCGTGCCGTCCGACCGGCGGCGCTGCGCACCCTGCACGCGGAGCGGGTCCACCCGACCGGTGCGCAGTTGGTGCTGGTCGGTGACGTGCAGCCGGAGAAGGCACTGGACGCGGCCGAGCGGGCGCTCGGCGGCTGGTCGGGTGCCGGGCGTGTGGCCGAACTGCCGGCGACCCCGCCGCTGGAGCCGGGGCCCCTGCTGCTGGTCGACCGGCCGGGCTCGGTGCAGTCCTCGCTGCGGATCGCGTTGCCCGCGGTGTCGCGCACCGACCCGGACCACGCCCCGCTGCAACTGGCCAACCTGATCTTCGGCGGCTACTTCTCCTCCCGCTGGGTGGAGAACATCCGCGAGGACAAGGGCTACACGTACGGCCCGCATTCGGTGATCGAGCACTCCGTCGCGGGGTCGGTGCTGGTCGCCGCCGCCGACGTGGCCACCGAGGTCACCGGCCCGGCGCTGCTGGAGACGACGTACGAGCTGGGTCGGTTGGCGTCGCTCCCACCGAAGCCCGAGGAGTTGGAGCAGGCCCGGCAGTACGCCTTGGGCACCCTCCAGCTCGGCATGTCCACCCAGGCCGGGTTGGCCGCGTTGACCAGCGCGTACGCCGGCAACGGTCTGCGCCTGGACTTCCTCGCCGAGTACGCGGCGAGGTTGGCGAAGGCGAGCATCGACGACGTCGCGCAGGCGGCGGCCCGCTACCTGGCCCCGGCTCGGGCGGCGATCGTGGTGCTCGGCGACGCGGAGCGGGTCACCCCCGGGCTGGCCGCGCTGACCACGGTTCAGACCGAGCAAGAGGCGTGAGCGAGCGGAGCGAGCGAGCCATGGGGTTCAGCAGCGGGCCGTCTCATGGCGGCGTGCAGCGAAGCGGAGCGCCGGCGTGAGCGGGGAGGCGGCGCCGCCGTTGGCGCGGTCCACGCTGGATCGGGCCGCGCACCGGCGGGGTGACTCGCAGTGGTTGACCGAGGCGTGGTTGCGCGCCCGGGTGCTGTTGCTCGACTCGACCGACGAGGGTCGGACGCTGGCCCGCACCGAGACGTCGCCTCCGACGTTGGTGCTGTTCGGGGCGGCTGACGTACCCGCCGGGTCAGAGTCGATGGCGATGTTCCTGGGTGTCGAGCCGGACGGGGTGCCGGTCTTCGCGGTCGACGCGCCTCTTCCGGCGATCCCGGGGACCCGGGCGGTCCACCTCCGGGAGGTGGGTCATCTGCTCGCCGACCGGGAGGCCGGCATCTTCACCACAGCGTTGGCGCTGGTCAACTGGCACACCCGACACGGTTATTCGACGAGCACCGGCGCGCCGACCGCGATGGACGAGGCGGGTTGGTCGCGGGTGGACCGCAATGGTGGGCGGATCTGGCCCCGTACCGACCCGGCGATGATCGTGCTCGTGCACGACGGCGTGGACGGCCCGGACGGTCGCTGCCTACTCGGCAACAACGCCGGCTGGCAGGGCACCCCGGGTGGTCGCCGCTACTCCTGCCTGGCCGGCTATGTGGAACCGGGGGAGTCGGCGGAGGCGGCCGTGCTGCGCGAGGTCCGCGAGGAGGTGGGCATCGGGGTCGAGCGCATCGGGTACGTGGGCAGCCAGGCCTGGCCGTTCCCCGGCTCGCTGATGCTGGGCTTCCTGGCCACCGCGAACCCGGCCGAGCCGGTGCGGGTCGACCCGTCCGAGATCGCGTACGCCCGGTGGTTCTCCCGGCATGAGATCGGGGCGGCGTTGGCCGGGCAGACGGTGGACGTGGGCGACGGTGCCCGGCTGATCCTGCCGCCGCCGTCGTCGATCGCGCTGTTCCTCATTCACCGCTGGCTGGACGGCTGGGTGGACGCCGACCGCTGAGCACGGTCCCGACCCGTGGCCGCCGTTGCCGCGGCGGTCACGGGCCGGGAACACGGGCCGTCGTGGTCGGCGGGTGCGAGTAACGCGGCGGGGGAGCCGGTCCGACCACGACGGACGACCTGTGGAATCAGGTGCCGGTGCGGCCCGGTCTGTGTCGGAAGGCGGGCCGCGACTCGATCAGCGGGAGGACCTTGACCCGTTGCTTGCCGGCGCGGACCGCGCCGACGGTGGCCAGGGCGCGGGCCAGCAGCAGCGCGGCGTCCCGGTCCTCGGCGTGCACGATCTGCCGGCGCGGCTCGGGCGTGGTCGTCTCGTCGCGAAGTCGGTGGCCGTCCGCCCAGGCGGCGGCGATGTCCCCGTCAGCGACGGCGCGGATGTCGGTGCGAACGATCAGGAACCGCATGAGGGTCTCCGGATGAACCGCGACGGATGAGCCAGTGTGGAAGTTCCACGTATCCGAGGGCCATGTTACGCCCCGTGTTCGTCCCAGCAACTGAAACGCGCCTATCGGTTTCGAGCCTCGTCCGATCGGCGGATGGCTGCTCAGCGGGGTCGCCGGGTCGCAAAGCGACGGAGTCGGCGGGTCGTCGAGCGACCGAGCCGCCGGGTCGCCGAGCGACTGCGGCGGCGGGTACGACGCGACGGGGCCGCCGGCAGTGCGCCGACGGCCCCCGTACCGGTCACCGAATCAGTTCAGATCGAACTGGCCCTTCTTCGCCCCGGTGATGAAACCGAGCCATCCCGTGCGGTTGAACAGCAGCACCGGGCCGCCCCGGTCCTTGCTGTCGCGCAGGGCGACCGCCGACGGTCCGGTGGCCAGTGGGGCGACCTCCACGCAGTTGGAGGTCTGGCTGCGTGTGCTGGTACGCCACGGGGCGTCCGCCAACGAGTGGGCGGAGACAGACGGCGTGTTGCGGATTTCGTTCATGGTTCTGCTCCTGATGTGCAGCGATCCGATGGGACGAGTGGTGCCGCACGTCCCGACGGAGGGTCCCCCGTGGATCACCGGTCCGTCAGTCGCCCTGATTCCCGGCGGCGTTGGGTCGGCGCCGTTGCCGGCCCGAACGCCACTGTGGATGGGGGCGCCGCCTCGGTCAGCCGTCCCGTCGCCTCGATAAGCCAGGAGAGGGTGTCCGAGGCGTCAAGTGCCGCCGTGCATAGCCACTCGAACACCACTTTATAGCGATTTAGCGTGATTGACTCGGTCGACATGACGTCGGTGAAGCCACCTTCGATGGCCAATGTCTCCGGATCGAGGGGATCGGCGAACCGATAGACCGAGAAGGCGGTCGGCGGAAGGTACCAATTGCCGATCTGGGTGTCCCGGGGCAGCACGTGCAGGGCCACGTTGGGCAGCAGCGCCAACTCGCAGAGCTGGAGCAGCTGTTCGTGCAGCACCTCCGGCGGCCCGGCCCGGCGGCCGAGAGCCGCCTCCTCCAACACGGCGGTGTAGCGGGGAGCGTGCGGCTCGCGGGTCAGCAGCGACTGGCGGGCCAGCCGCGCCTGCACCTCGGTATCCGGCTCGTCGCCGGGCTCCGGCTCGCCCGCGCCCGCGTTCACCTGCCGGGCCGACACGATCCGGAGCTGGGCGTACCCGGGGGTCTGCAACAGGCCCGGCACCAGCACCGGGTTGTACTCGGAGATCTCCGCGCAGCCCGCCTCCAACTCGGCCCAGCCGCGCTGTTGCTGCGTCATCACCGGGAAGTTCTTCAACCAGCCGCGCATGTCGCCGGCCTCGTTGGTGATGCCCAGCAGCTCGTCGTGCAGCGCCTGGTCGGCGCCGTAGAGGTCGAGCAGGTCGCCGACGTCCTGCGGGTCCGGTCGGCTGCGGCCGTTCTCCAAGCGGGACAGTTTGGACGCGGAGGCCCAACCGATACGCTCGATGACCTGATCGCCGGTGAGGCCCGCGGCCTCACGTAGGCGGCGCAGCTCGATGCCCAACCGGCGACGACGCAGGATCGGGCTGGGTGCGGCAGGAGGCACAGTGTCCTCTTTCCCGTCGACCGCCGCAGACGCGACGGTAACTGTATGAAATTCGCCCCCCACGGTCAGTATGGACGGCGCGACCGGTGTCGGAGGTTCCGGCGAGGGCGTGTCTTGCGAAAATCGCACCACGGGAATGCCGGATGACGACGGACCCGCGGTCGCGGCCCGTCGACCTCGCCCACCTGGGCAGCCATCCCGCCGGAGGGACCCATGCGCACGATCCTGCGCCGACCCGACTTCCGCCTGCTCTTCGGCGGCCTGCTGGCCAGCATGACCGCCGAGTCGATCCTGCTGCTCGCACTCGCGATCTGGGTCAAGGATCTGACTGGCTCGAACGGGTTGGCCGGTGCCACGATCTTCGCGGTCATCGCGCCGATGACGCTGGCGCCGCTGGTCGGCTGGGTCGTCGACCGCTACCCGCGCCGACCGTTCTTCGTGGCCGCGAACGTGCTGACCGCGGCCCTGCTCGCCCCGTTGTTCACGGTCCGCGACGCGGGCGACGTCTGGGTCGTCTATCTGGTGGCCGCCCTGTACGGACTCTCGTCCATCACGCTCGGCGCGGCGCTCAGTGGGCTCATCCGCGAGATGGTGCCGGTCGAGCTGCTGGCCGACGCGAACGGCGTGCTGCAGACCGTACGCCAGGGGATCCGACTGGTCGGCCCGCTGGTGGGCGCGGCGCTCTACGCGGCGCTCGGCGGGTGGGCGCTGGCCGGAATCGGCATGGTCGGATTTCTGACCGCGGCGGCGGTGGTCACCGCGCTGCCCACCCCGCAACAGCTGCCACCGGCCGTACGGCTGCGGTGGCCGGCCGAACTGGGTGCCGGTCTGCGGCACCTGGCCGGCGAGCCGGCCCTGCGACGGGCCCTGCTCGGCTACGGGCTCGGGTCGCTGGTGATGGGCTTCAGCGAGTCGCTCATCTTCGCCTACGTCGACCAGGGGCTGAACCGGGATGCCGCGTTCGTGGGGGTGCTGGTCACCGTGCAGGGCGTCGGTGGGTTGCTCGGTGGACTCTGCTCACCGACGCTGGTCCGCCGGCTCGGAGAGGTCGGCACCCTGGCCGCCGGGGTCGCCTTCTTCTCTCCGGCCGCGCTCGCGCTCGCGTTCCCCGATCTGCGGCTCGGGTTCGCGGCGGTGCTGCTGGCCGGAGTCTCGCTCCCGCTGACGATGGTGGGTCTGCACACGCTGATCCAGCGCCGCACGCCGCCTTCGCTGGTCGGCCGGGTCGCCGCGGCCACCCAGGCGGTGGTCAGCGGACCGCAGGCGGTCTCCATCGGGGCGGGTGCCCTGCTGGTCGGGTTCCTGGACTACCGGCTGCTGTTCGCGCTGGTCGGGGTGGCCACCCTGGCCGCCGGCAGCTACCTGTGGCGGGGCCGGCACCTGAGCGCGCCGGCCGGGGCCCGCCCGCCGACGCCGCCCACCCGCCCGACGCTCCCGGCGCCTCGCCGACCGGCCGAGGACGCCGACCGACAGGGGCTTCCGACACCTCGCCGACCGGCCGAGGACGCCGACCGACAGGGGCCTTCGGCACCCACCGACCGTGGCCACCCGTTCCCGAACACGACGAGCGGCCGCCCCGGGTGGGGCGGCCGCTCGTCGAGAATGAACCGGTAGATCAGGCGTTGAGCGTCTCCAGGTGCTGCTTCACCTGGGTGATCGAGGGATTCGTCAGGGCACTGCCGTCGGCGAAGCGCAGCGTCGGCACCGTCTGGTTGCCGCCGTTGACGCTCATCACGAACTCCGCGGCCTTCGGGTCCTGCTCGATGTCGACCACCTCGTACCCGATGCCCTCCCGGTCGAGCTGCGACTTCAGGCGGTGGCAGTAGCCGCACCAGGGGGTGGAATACATCGTCAGCATCCTCGGATCCTCCAACTCCTCCGGCCGCGGCTTGCGGATCAAGCCGAGGCTGTTCGCTGCAACGCTGGGAGGAGCTGAGATGATTCCTGGTTGTGGTGGTTCACTCAGGGTCGGAACAGGTGCTCGCCGGGCTGGACCCGGAGCAACGCTCCGCCGTGACCGCACCTGCCGGCCCGGTCTGCATCCTGGCCGGCGCCGGCACCGGCAAGACCCGGGCGATCACCTCCCGAATCGCCCACCGGGCGCTCTCCGGCGAGATCTCCCCCCGGCACGTGCTCGCTGTCACCTTCACCGCCCGCGCGGCCGCCGAGATGCGACACCGTCTCACTCTGCTCGGGGCGCACGGTGTCCAGGCGCGGACCTTCCACGCCGCCGCGCTGCGCCAGGTGCGGTATTTCGCGCCCCGGCTGCTGGCCGGCCGCGCCATGCCCGAACTACTGGACAGCAAGGTACGACTGGTCACCCTCGCCGCCGCCCGGGTCGGCCTGCGTACCGACCGGGCAGCCGCCCGGGACCTGGCCGGCGAGATCGAGTGGGCGAAGTCGTCGCTGGTCGAGCCGACGGACTACGTGGTGGCCGCAGCCCGGGCACTGCGCGACACACCGCACGAGCCGACGAAGGTCGCCGACGTGTTCACCGCGTACGAGCAGCTCAAACGGTCGAATGGCGTGATCGACTTCGAGGACATGCTGCGGGCCGCGGTGTGGGGCATCGAGGAGCACCCGGACGTCGGCGAGCAGATCCGTAGCCAGTACCGGCACTTCGTGGTCGACGAGTACCAGGACGTCAACCCACTCCAGCAGCGGTTGCTGGACGCCTGGCTGGCCGGCCGCAACGACCTGACCGTGGTCGGCGACGCCAGCCAGACGATCTACTCGTTCACCGGGGCGACCTCGGCGTACCTGGTCGACTTTCCCCGCCGGCACCGCAATGCCACAGTGGTGCGGCTGGTCCGCGACTACCGCTCCACCCCGCAGGTGGTCGGGCTGGCCAACGCGGTGATCTCCCAGGCCCGGGGCACCGAGGCGCGCCTGCGGCTGGAGCTGAGCGGGCAACGCCCACCCGGCCCCGAGCCGGACCTGCGGATCTTCACCGACGAGCCGGCCGAGGCGAACGCGGTGGCCGCGCGCTGCCGGTCACTGATCGACGCGGGTACGCCGGCGAAGGAGATCGCCGTGCTGTTCCGCGTCAACGCGCAGTCCGAGGCGTACGAGAAGGCGCTCACCGAGGCCGCGGTGCCGTACGTCGTGCAGGGCGCGGAGCGGTTCTTCGAACGGACCGAGGTGCGCCAGGCGATGGTCGCGCTGCGTGCCGCCACCCGCTCGATCCCGGGCGAGACACCGCTGCCGGCCGCCGTCGTCGAGGCGCTCACGGCCGTCGGCTGGGCCCCGGACGCGCCCCCGGCCGGCGGCGCGGCCCGCGAGCGATGGGAGGCGCTGTCCGCGCTGGTCCAGCTCGCCGAGGAGTACGCGGCCACCCCCGAGGTCGTGCCGATCGGCGAGGCCGCCTCGGTGGAGCGCCCGGTCACCCTCACCGACTTCACCGAGGAGTTGGCGCGCCGGGCCGCCCAGCAGCACGTGCCGACGGTGGATGGCGTGACGCTGGCGTCCCTGCACTCGGCCAAGGGGTTGGAGTGGGACGCGGTCTTCCTGGTCGGCCTCGCCGAGGGCACCCTGCCCACCACGTACGCCAAGACCGTCGAACAGGTCGAGGAGGAGCGCCGGCTGCTCTACGTCGGGATCACCCGCGCCCGGGAGTGGCTGTGGCTGTCGTACGCCAGCGCGCGCTCGCCGGGCGGACGGGCCCGGCGGCCGTCGCGGTTCCTGCCCCAACTGGACCGCTCAGGCGGCACCGAACGGGCGACCGGTGGCGCCGGTCCGGCCCGCAGTCCCGAGCGACGGCGAACCCAGATCGTCTCCTGCCGGATCTGCGGCGCCACCCTGCTCGCCGGCCCGGACCGCAAGCTCGGCCGCTGCCCCACCTGCCCGTCCGACATAGACGATGAGCTGCACGAACGGCTGCGCGAGTGGCGGCAGCGGGTGGCCGGTGCGCAGAAGGTCCCGGCCTACGTTGTCTTCACCGACGCGACGCTTGTCGCGTTGGCCGAGCGGCGACCGGGCCGGTCGGAGGAGTTGATCGCCATCGCCGGCATCGGCCCTCGCAAGCTGGGTCTCTACGGGGAGTCGGTGCTGGCCCTCGTGGCCGGTGCCGGGGTGGACGATGTCTGCCCGGAGAAAACTTTCGAAATCTCGTCGTAAATTCGTTTGCCCTCGCCCCGGCGCGAGGAATAGCCTCAGAACACACCACGCGAGCGGCGCCATTCCGGCTGCTCACGAGGTCGGTCCAGTCGATTCGAGGAACGTGAGGGAGGTGGCACCCGTGAAGATCTTCACCTATGAGCGTCTGGCGGCGATGCCGTCTGTCTGCGCTCCGCTGTCGGCTGTCCGGGTGGCCCTTGCGGCTGCACGACCGTCGGTTCCACAGGTGCACCAGGTTCAGGCCGAGCTGATCCTGACCGTCGCGCCCGCTGGAGTCGAGGGGACCAGTGGCTTCACGGGCAATGGCATCCAGGTCGCCAAGAAGCGCATGGATGTCCGCGGCGTTCCACCTCGAGGTAAACCGGTCTGACCATCAGACTCCGGCTCACCTCGAGGCCGCGGAACCCGCTTACCGGGATCCGCGGCCTCAGTTTTTTGCCCGCCGTAAGTACGTCGGAATGCGATCCACGAGATCGAAGTGAGAGAGAGGTGACCGGGAGATGAGTCTGGCGTTGGCCCCCCTCGACATGAGCGTCGAGATGGAGGCGAACCTGCCCTGCCGGAAGTTCGACCCCGACCTGTGGTTCTCCGACTCGCCCACCGAGCTCGAGCTGGCCAAGTCACTCTGCGGGGACTGCCCGCTGCGTGTCGAGTGCCTGGCCGGAGCCGTTGAGCGAGCGGAGCCGTGGGGCGTCTGGGGCGGCGAGATCTTCGAGCGTGGCGCGGTTGTCCCGCGTAAGCGGCCCCGTGGCCGTCCGCGTAAGGAGGACGTCGCCCGTGACGCCGAGCTTCGGGTCGAGGCCGAGGCGCGCCTGGCGGCCAGTGGGCTGTCCGAGGTGCGTGGCGCGGTCCGGCTGGCAGCCTGACATGTTCCCGACCCGTTCCAACTACGCCGGTGGGACACCGGCAGTGAGTGAGAAAACGATGTTGAACGTTCCGAGTGGAGCCTTCGAGATGCAACTACTCCACGAAGCGTTGACCAGGGCTCGAATGCGCCGGCCTCAGGCCGGTCGTACCACCACGAGCACTGAGGCAGCCCGATCCGCCCGTACCGTCGCCATGACCAGCCGCAACCAGGCGGCTCGCGACCTGGGCGTTCTCTAGTACCACCCCCACGCAGAAGGGCGGGTGCCGACCGGCACCCGCCCTTCCCCATGTGTTCAGCCGCCCGGGCCTCGACGGGTTCAGCCGCCCGGGCCTCGGTCAGGCCCCCGGGTCTCGACGTGATCAGGCGACCGGGGCGAAGCCGGGCAGCCAGCGCTCCAGGATGCTCCGGTAGGGGGCTTTCGCCTCCAACTGGCAGAGCACCCCGATCGACCCGAGCGTCACCCGGTGGATCAGCAGGTACGACGGTGGCAGGTTGAGCCGCTTGCTCAGCTGGTACGTGGGGGAGCGGGGGCTGGCCAGTCGCCCCGCCTCGGCCCGTAGCCAGGCCCGGGTGAACCGGAAGCCGTCCGCCGCGATGGGCTCCAACATGGGACGGATGAAGTCGAGCACCCCCTCGGCGTCGATCTCCTCGGCCGAGCCGATGAACCCCTCCGACCGCAGTCCCGCCACGACCTCGTCGGCGTCGCCGCGCAGGGCCATCGCGGCGATACGACCGATCGGCTCCGGGGTGCCCTCCGGCATCCGGGCCACCGCACCGAAGTCGATCACCCCGAGCCGACCGTCGGGCAGCAGCCGGAAGTTTCCCGGGTGCGGGTCGGCGTGCAGCAGCCCAGCCCGCTGCGGTGCGGAGAGGTGCAGGGTGGCCATCAAGCGGCCCGCCTCGTCCCGCTCCTCCTCGGTGCCCTCGCGGATGATGTCGGCCAGCGGGGTGCCCGTCACCCACTCGGTGACCAGCACCCGGGGCGAGGCGTCGACCACTTCCGGGATGAAGATCTCCGGGTCGTCGGCGTACGCGGCGGCGAAGGTGCGCTGCGACTCGGCCTCCAACTCGTAGTCCAACTCCTCGGTGATCCGTTCGCGCAGCTCGGCCAGGAGTGGCTTGACGTCCAGGCCGGGCTGGATGGCCCGGAACATCCCGCCCAGGCGGGACAA
The DNA here is from genome assembly GCF_900091575.1 of Micromonospora saelicesensis. Taxonomy (GTDB): domain Bacteria; phylum Actinomycetota; class Actinomycetes; order Mycobacteriales; family Micromonosporaceae; genus Micromonospora; species Micromonospora saelicesensis. The sequence continues at coordinate 365,400 of NZ_FMCR01000006.1, read as the reverse complement.
CTGCTTGAGGTCGGCGAGCAGGGCGTCGCCAGCCCCCGGATACTGGATCTTGACCGCCACGTCCCGGCTGTGCGGTGCACCCGACGCGTCGAAGCCGGGCTCGCGCCAGCGCGCCCGGTGCACCTGGCCGATGCTGGCGGCGGCGGCCGGGACGTCGTTGAACTCGACGAACAGGTCCCGCCAGTCGGGGCCGAGCTGCTCGGCCAGCACCTTGTGCACGCTGGCGGCCGGCAGCGGTGGCGCCGCCTCCTGCAGCTTCGTCAGCGCCTGCCGGTAGGGGGCGGCGATCTCCTCCGGCAGTGCCGCCTCGAAGACCGACAGCGCCTGGCCGAACTTCATCGCCCCGCCCTTGAGCTGGCCCAACACGCTGAACAGCTGCTCGGCGGTGCGCTGCTGAATCTCCGCGGAGATCACGTCGGAGGCCAGCCCGGTGACGCGCTTTCCCATCCCGAGAACGGTCCGGCCGGCGAAGCCGAGCGGCAGGGCGGCGAGCTTGGCGGTGCGGGACACGGCGCGGCGCGGGATGTCGGTCACACGGTCATTGTTACCGACCGGAGGGCCCCGTTGCTGCTCTGCGGCCGGGCTGGTGCGGACACTCGGCCTCGCGAGCACCCACACGCCGGGTGTGGCGGCCAACCCCGACGACGGAAACGGCCGGCACCGGTGATCTCCATGGCACTGCCCAGCGTCTCCGGCTGGCCGCCGTCCAGCTGCGTCAGCGCCTCGGCCAGGGCGTACCCGCAGGCGACGAGCAGCGTGCCGGTCGTTGCGGCGGCCACCGGGTCGGCGGCGGCGAGTTGCGCGGCGAGCCGGGGCCAGTCCGGGTCGCGGTCGGCCCGGTGCAGCTCGACGCAGTGCAGGCAGGGCCCGGCGGGTGGGCGGACCAACGGCCCGATCACCGGTACGCCCTCGCGCAGCGTGATCAGCAGGTGCGGCTGCCGGCGCTGGGCGAGACCGGCGGCGAGCAGCGCCGGAGGGCGGTCCATGCCGAGTTGGATCACCAGGTCGATCCGCCCGGCGCGGCTCGGGCGGGTGCCGGTGCCCGGTGCGGCGCGGTTGACCGCGGCCCGCACCGCCGGCGCCAGCGGCCGACCCAGTTCGGTGGCGGGGATGCCCGTGCCGATCAGGTCGACGGGGCGTACCGGGCCGGTGAGCTGGGGAATCACCTGCCCCACGCCGGACTGGGCCAACGCCACCGTCAGCGGCCCGCCGAGCGCCCCGGCGCCGGTGAGCAGGACGCGGGCCGCCCGTCGCCGACGAAGGACCTGCGCGGGGGTGCCGGGCAGTCGGGCGGCGGCCAGGGCCAGCGCGCCGGCCTCCGCCGCGAGCCGGGCGCGGACCGGGCCGGTCAGGTCGCGGGGGAGCAGGCTGTGCGCGGGCACCAACAGGCCGGCGGCCCGCAGGGTGTCGAGCAGGGTGCGCGCGTCGTCGGCGCTGACCTGGGCGGACGCCGCCTGGGTCAGCACGGTCCGCTCGCTGCGGGTGCCGTCGAGCAGGTCGAGCAGGCGAGCGGCGCGGGGGTTGGCCAACTCCAGTAGGGCGGCCGGCCCCGGGCCGACGCCGAGTTGGAGGGTGTGCCGGTCCCGCCAGAGCCGGTTGAGGCCGGGCAGCAGGGTGGGGCGGGGCAGTGCGGTACGGCTCATGGTCACGAATCGTGACCGCATCTTCGCGTTCAGTCGATCGTTGTCCACAGGCGGTCAGGCCGCTGTCCAGCGCTATCCACAGGATTTGACGGGTTATCCACAGCCCCTCGCGCCTGTTGTCAGTCACCCGACAGGGCTACCACCGCAGTGGCACGCACTCCCGATTCGGCAACGGGGGTGGGGTGGCCACCCGGCCACCCCACCCCCGTTCACCCGTTCGGGTCAGACCTTGGCCTTGCCCAGGATGCGGTTCACTGTTGTACCGCATACCGGACACTTGCCCTTGGCCATGTTCATTCCGGTCTTCGAGACCTCGACGTGCCCCTCGAAGTCCCGCTTCTCCTTGCACTTCACGCAGTAACCGTTGTAGGTCGTCTGGGCCTGGTCGGCCACGGTGCCCTCCTCGTCTCGTCCGCCGGTCAATGCCGTTCCGGCGGGGTGCCCGGCGGCGGGCCACACGGGGCGCCGGCGCTGGGTCTCACTCCGCGGCCACCTTCGTGACCGCTGGTCCGCGGACCCTACCCAGGTCTGGGCAGTTCCATGTCAGCTGTGCATCGACACTGTGAGGAAGTCGACGTCGAGAGTGTGCATGGCGAAATAGGTCGGATAAGTCAGTTTGGCGGGGACACGCCGACCAAACCCTGTCAGCCACCCGTGCGAGTGCCCCCGCAGCGACATCCGGGGCGTGATCACCTACCGTGGAGACGTGCCGCGCACCGGCGCCATCGGCGTTCACCAAGGGTGACGAGATGGCGCGATGCCGCTGCGGTCAAGAAATTTTCGGGACGGCTGGCGACCAATCACCATTTTCTGGGCGCGTGTCGTGCGGTTGACTCTTGCGGACCCCTGGTCAGTGGGCATTAGCTTTCCTTCGTGACACGTAGTCGAGGCTGCGCGGGCCAGTGATGGCGGGGACGCGCAAGCCGGTCGTCGAGGTGCGGCGCAGTCAGCGTCGACGACGCACGGTGTCCGCGTACCGTGACGGTGAGCGAGTGGTCGTCCTCATCCCCGACCAGTTCTCCCGTGCTGAGGAGAGCGAGTGGGTCGACCGGATGCTCGCCCGGCTCGCCGCCCGGGAGGGGCGCCTCGCCCGGTCCGACGACGAGCTGCTGGCCCGTGCCAATCGGCTCATCGACCTCTACCTCGCCGGGTACGCCACGAAGGCGGTTCCGGCCAGCGTCCGATGGGTCACCAACCAGAACGGCCGGTGGGGCTCCTGCACGCCGGCGGACCGCAGCATTCGAATCTCGCACCGCGTCCAGGAGATGCCCGAATGGGTGATCGACTACGTGTTGCTGCATGAGCTGGCGCACCTCATCGTGCCCAGTCACAACGCCCGGTTCTGGGCGTTGGTCGGCCGCTACCCCAAGGCGGAACGCGCCCGCGGCTACCTCGAAGGGGTCGCCGCCGCCTCCTCCTGCGCGCCGCTCCCCACCTGATCCACACCCCCGCGCCACGCGCGTGATCGGCCTAGATCCACTCGCCTTCCTGAATGCCGCGCTATCCGGGCTGCCGGGACAGCGCGACTTCAATGAAGCCAGGTTGATCATGCCGTCGAGCCGCGCCAGGGTGGGCCGGGTGGGATGGCTGTGTGGGGTGGGGCGCTAGGGTCGGGGGATGGCGCGACGGGTGGTGGTGGCGTTGCTCGGGCCGGTGCACTGGTCGCCGCCCGGTGTCGACCTGGCGCAGTGGCGAGCGGCGCTCGCGGAAGATGTCATCGACCTCTTCGCCACGCTCAACGAGGTGGAGGTCGCGGTCGCGGTGACCCCGGCCGACCGGGCCCTGGCCGATGCGTTGGTGTGGCCCGGTACGGCGGTGTACGAGGTGGCCGAGCCGACGCCGAACGCCGTGTTCGCCGCGCTGGAGGGGTACGACCAAGCGGCCGTGCTGGTCAGTGACGTGCCTGACCTGCCCGCCCTGACCGTCGGCAAGCTGCTCCGCCCACTCACCAGTCGGCCGGTCGCGGTGGCCCCGGTCGAGGGCGGCGGGCCGGGTCTGCTCGGGGTCGCGGTACGACTGCCCGCGCCGGACTGGCTGCCGACGCTGGAGCTGGACACGGCGACGCCTGCTGAGGCACGCGCCAACGCCCCGCGCCCGGGTGACGTGGCGGTCACCACCGGTTGGCGACGACTGCGCGGCCCGGCTGACCTGGCCACGCTGGACCCGGCCTTCGAGGGTTGGGAAGCGACCCGCGCCCTGCTCTCCGGGTCGGGCCGACCCACCTGAACCGTCGGCACCGCCGAACGCGCCGCGGGTGCCCGCTGTCGATCTGCGGGCACCCGCAGCGCAGGCCGTCGATGTGCGGGCGTCAGGACTTGGTGTCGCCCTCGCCGTCGGTCTCGTCGGACGGACCGGGCTGCCCCGACTGCCCCGACGGACCGGGCTGACCCGGCTGATCCGACTGGCCGGGTGCCTTCTCCTCCACCCCGCCGGGGGCGGAGAAGTCGAAGCTGTCCAGCTCGCTGAGGTCCATGTCGTTCATCGCGAAGGCGACCGGGTCGGCGAAGTCGTCGTCCGACGGGAGCAGGTCGGGGTGGCCCCAGACGGCGTCGCGGCCCTCGATGCCACGGTGCTGGGTGAGCGCGGCCCAGAGCGCCGCGGCCTCGCGCAGTCGGCGGGGGCGCAGTTCCAGACCGACCAGCGCGGCGAAGGTCTGCTCGGCGGGACCGCCGGCGGCCCGGCGACGGCGGAACGCCTCGCCCAGCCGGACGACGTTGGGCAGCCGGTCGCTGGCGGCGCTGTCGACGACGTGGCACACCCAGCCCTCGACCAGGGCGAGTGCGGTCTCCAGGCGGGCGAGTGAGGCCTTCTGCGCCGGGGTGTCCTCCGGCGTGAAGATGCCCTCCAGGGCGATCGCCTGCATCGACTCGGGGTCGGTCGGGTCGACCCGGCCCATCGCCTCCTCGATCGCCTCCCGGTTGACCCGGATGCCCGAGGCGTACATCTCGACCGCGCTGAGCACGTGCCCACGCAGCCACGGGACGTGTTGGAACAGCCGCTGGTGGGCGGCCTCGCGCAGCGCCACGTAGAGGCGGACCTCGTCCTCGGGCAGCTCCAGGCCCTCGCCGTACGCCCGGATGTTGGCCGGGATCAGCGCGGCCGTGCCGGCCGGGCCGAGCGGCAGCCCGATGTCGCCGGCGGAGAGCACCTCCGCGGCGAGCGAACCGAGGGCCTGGCCCAGCTGACCGCCGAAGAGCGCGCCACCGAGGGAGGCCACCATCGACTGCATCGGGCCGAGCTGGGCGCGCGCCTCCGGTGGCACCAGGTCGCCCATCGCACCGACCATCCGGCTGGCCACGGGGTCACACAGCTTGCGCCACACGTCGAGCGTCTTGAAGATCCACTCGTTGCGGTTCCACGCAACGGGGTTCTGGATGCCGGAGGGCCACGCCGAGGCGGGCTCCAACCACAGGTCGGCGAGGCGCAGCGCCTCCTCGACCGCGTTGCGTTCGTACATCGACACCGCCGGGTCACCGGCGGCCGCGAGCTGGCTGGCTGCTACCTGCCGGGCCAGGTCCCAGTTGACCGGCCCGCTGCCCGGCGCGGAGAGCAGGTGCTGCAACTGCGACATGAACTGCTGCATCTGCGCGGGATCGTTGGGGTCTGGTGGCTGCCCACCCGGGAGCGCGAAACCGAACGGAATATCAGGCACGACATCTACGGTACGCGGACCGCGCCCCAGGTAGCCGCCGCTGGCGTTGCGCTGAGGGCGAAGTCGCGCGGCGCATCCGGCGGGTCACCCGCAGCCGGTCGGTACGCTCTGCGGCATGAGACGTCGTGGCCTGACGGTCCTGCTCGGTGCCCTGTTCACCGCCCTGCTGAGCATCGGGGTGCTCCGGGTGCCGATTCCGTACGTGGTGCTGGGCCCAGGGCCGACGGTCAACACCCTCGGTACGTCCGACGGTAAGGAGGTCATCCAGGTCTCCGGTCGGGAGACCTCGACCTCGGCCGGGCAGTTGCGGCTGACCACGGTGGGTGTGCAACCCACAGTGCGGTTGCGGGGGGCCATCGCGGGCTGGTTCTCCGACGACGAGGCGGTGGTGCCGCGTGAGCTGGTCTACCCGCCGGGGGAGTCGACGGAGCAGGTCGAGCAGCGCAACGCCGAGGACTTCAAGGCGTCGCAGACCAGCGCGGAGACCGCCGCGCTGCGGGAGCTGGGCTTTCCGGTGCAGGTGGTGATCAAGACGGTGGCCGGGGACGGCCCGGCGGCCGGGGCGCTGAAGGCCGGCGATGTGATCACCTCGGTCGACGGCCAGCCGGTGCCGGTGGCCGCGAAGGTCACCGAGCTGGTCCGGGCCAAGCCGGCGGGCACGGCGTTGACCATCGGCTACACCCGTGACGGCGTGCCGGCCACCGCGACGGTGACCAGTCAGGAGCAGGACGGCCGACCGCGGATCGGTGTCGAGATCGATCAGCAGCAGCCACACCCGTTCACGCTCGGCATCGACCTGGGGGACATCGGTGGGCCGAGCGCCGGTCTGATGTTCGCCCTGGGGATCGTGGACAAGTTGACCCCGGCCGACCTCACCGGCGGCCAGATCATCGCCGGCACCGGCACCATCGACGACGAGGGCACCGTCGGCCCGATCGGCGGGATCGCCCAGAAACTGGTCGGCGCCAAGCACGCCGGGGCGAAGGTCTTCCTGGTGCCGGCGGACAACTGCGCCGAGGCGGTCCGCAATCCGCAGCCCGATCTGCCGCTGTTGCGGGTGGGCTCGTTGGACGAGGCGATGACCGCTCTGGAGACGTTGCGCGCGGGTGGTCAGCCGACGCGTTGCTGACCGGTGTGACCGTGCCCCGACACGCTCAGGAACACCCCGTACTCTGGGTGCCTGGTCGGAGCCGATCATATCGAGCGTGCGGAGCAGACAGTGGTCATGCGTAGCAGCAGCCCCCTCCCGAGGATGAGCCGGCGCGGGCGCGTCACCATCGCGGTCCTGGTCGGGGTGTTCGTGCTCTTCACCCTGCTCGGCTGGGGTGTTCAGGCGTGGACCGACTGGCTCTGGTTCGACGAGGTCCGCTACACCGAGGTCTTCACCGGCGTCCTGCTCACCCGGCTGGTGCTCTTCCTCGCCATCGGCCTCGGCATGGCGGTGATCGTCGGTGGCAACCTGTGGTTGGCCTACCGGTTGCGCCCGCGACTGCGTCCGCACTCGGTGGAGCAGGCGACCCTGGAGCGCTACCGGATGGTGCTCAGCCCGCGTCTCGGCACCTGGATCTCGCTGACCGCCGCGGTGGTCGGGCTCTTCGCCGGTCTCTCCGCGCAGAACCGGTGGAACCAGTGGCTGCTCTTCCGCAACGGCGGTGACTTCGGCATCAAGGACCCGGAGTTCGGGGTCGACATCGGCTTCTACGTCTTCCAACTGCCGTTCTGGCGTTACCTGCTCGGGGTCGCCTTCACCGCTGTGGTGCTGGCCGTGATCGGCGCGCTGGCGGTGCACTACCTCTTTGGCGGGGTCCGCCTTCAGGGCGTCGGCGACCGGATGAGCAACGCGGCCCGCGCGCACCTGAGCACCCTGGTCGCGGTCTTCGTGCTGTTGAAGGCGATCGCGTACGTGTTGGACCGGCGGGCCATGCTGCTGGAGTACAACGAGGGCGCCAAGTTGTACGGTGCCGGCTACGCCGACGTCAACGCCTTGCTGCCGGCGAAGGAGATCCTCGCCTACATCTCGATCGTGGTGGCGATCGCGATCCTCGTCTTCTCCAACGCCTGGATGCGGAACCTGGTCTGGCCGGGGATCTCGCTGGCGCTGCTCGGCGTGTCCGCGGTGGCCATCGGCGGCATCTACCCCTGGGCGGTGCAGACCTTCGAGGTCAAGCCGAGCGCCAAGGACAAGGAAGCGCCGTACATCCAGCGCAGCATCGACGCGACGCGGGCGGCGTTCGGGTTGGGGGCCACCGAGACGACCCCGTACGCGGCGAACAACCTCACCCCACCAGCGAACCTGGCCACCGACACCTCGGTGGTGTCGAACGTGCGACTGCTCGACCCGCAGTTGGTCAGCGAGACGTACACCCAGCTCCAGCAGGTGCGTGGCTTCTACGACTTCGGTCCGAAGCTGGACATCGACCGGTACGGGGTGAACGGCAAGGTCTCCGACTACGTGGTCGGCGTCCGGGAGATCAACTACGGCGAGCTGACCGACCAGCAGAACACCTGGATCAACCGGCACACCGTCTACACCCACGGGTACGGGCTGGTGGCCGCCCCGGCCAACCAGGTGGTCTGCGGCGGGCAGCCGTTCTTCGTCTCCGGCTTCCTCGGCGAGAAGACCCAGGAGGCGTGCTCCTCACAGACCGAGCAGATCCCGGCCAAGCAGCCGCGCATCTACTACGGCGAGCGGATGGCGGACGACGACTACGCCATCGTCGGGCAGTCCGACCCGAACAAGAAGGCCGAGTTCGACCGGCCGGTCGGTGAGGGCGGCGGCGAGTCCTACACCTACACCGGTGAGGGCGGCGTGGAGATCGGCTCCTTCACCCGACGACTGCTGTACGCCATCAAGGAGCAGGAGTCGAACTTCCTGCTCTCCGAGGCGGTCAACAAGGACTCCAAGCTGCTCTACGTGCGCAACCCGCGCGACCGGGTGGAGAAGGTCGCGCCGTTCCTCACCCTGGACGGCGACCCGTACCCGGCGGTGGTCGACGGTCGGGTGCAGTGGATCGTGGACGGCTACACCACGGCGGCCTCCTACCCGTACGCGGAGAAGGTCAACCTGCAGACCGAGACCACCGACGAGTTGACCAACCGGGGCACCTTCCAGCTGGCCCGGGAAGACGTCAACTACATGCGCAACTCGGTGAAGGCCACCGTCGACGCGTACGACGGCACTGTGAAGCTCTACGAGTACGACGACACCGACCCGGTGCTCAAGGCGTGGAACAAGGCGTTCGGCGGTGACCTGGTGCTGCCGAAGGCGGAGATCCCGGTCGAGCTGACCGAGCACCTGCGCTACCCGGCGGACATGTTCAAGGTGCAGCGCAACCTGCTCACCAAGTTCCACGTGACCAACCCGGGTGACTTCTACTCCGCACAGGACTTCTGGCAGGTGCCCAACGTGCCGGACGCCCCGGACAGCGGTCAGAAGCAGCCTCCGTACTACCTCTTCACCCAGTTCCCGGGGCAGGAGAGCCCCCGGTTCCAGCTCACCTCGGCGGTCACCCCGAACGGCCGGCAGAACCTCGCCGCGCTGATCTCCGGGTCGTACGTCGAGGGGAAGCCCCGACTGGAGGTGCTGGAGTTGCCGGATCAGACCCGGATCTCCGGCCCGGTGCAGGTGCACCAGCAGATGACCAACAACGCGAACATCCGTCAGCAGCTCAACCTGCTCTCCAGCAACCAGGCGCAGGTGCAGTACGGCAACCTGCTCTCGTTGCCCTTCGCCGACGGGATGCTCTACGTCGAGCCGGTCTACGTGAAGAGCAACCAGCAGGACGCGTACCCGCTGTTGCAGAAGGTGCTGCTCTCGTACGGTGACGGCGGCTCCTTCGTGGCGCTCGCCGACAACATCAACGACGGCATCAAGCAGTTGGTCGAGCAGGGTAAGAAGGCCGGGCAGGGCACGTCGCCGCCGCCGACGACCGGGGGCAACCCGACGACTCCGACGCCGACTCCGACGCCTTCGGGGACGGCGGCGCCAACGCCGACCCCGAGCGCCGGCACGCCACCGCCGACAGGTGACCTGGCTGCCGCCGCGGACCGGGTGCAGACCGCGATCACCGAGGTCCGGGCCGCGCAGACGTCGGGCGACTTCGAGCGGTACGGGCGTGCGCTGAAGGCCCTCGACGAGGCGCTCACCGCGTTCCAGCAGGCGCAGCAGGCCGCTGGTGTGCCGGGTGCCAGCCCGAGCGCCGGCGGCTGACCCGCCCGCCACCGCCGGGAGTACGTCTCGGAGCCCCCGTCGTTCGGACCGCACCGGTCCGAACGACGGGGGCTCCGCCGCGTCCGGGGCTGTGCCCCCGCTGTCACCTCGCTGACAGGGGCAGCTGGGCCGCAACCTGCGGCACCGGTCCACCGTCCTCAATTGCAACGGGGTGGATGAGGGGGAGCAGTTGTGAGGGACGGGCAAAGCTTCGATGACTTCTACCGCAGTACGACGCGGCGGATGATGCGGTACGGCTATGCGGTCGTCGGCGACTACAACGAGGCGCAGGACCTGGTGCAGGAGGCGTACGCCCGGGCCTGGCGGCAGTGGGGGAGGTTGTCGGCGCATCCGGCGCCGGAGGCGTGGCTGCGGCTGGTGGTGTCCCGGTTGGCGACCGACCGTTGGCGGCGGCTGCGCGGTCTGCGGGGCGCGTTGCGGTTGGCCGGGCCTCCGCAGTCGGTGTCTCCGCCCAACGAGGACAGCGTGCTGCTGGTCCAGGCCCTGCGTCAGGTGCCGGCGACCCACCGGCGGGCGTTGGCGCTGCACTACCTGTTCGACATGCCGGTCGAGGAGATCGCCGATGAAATCGGCGTACCCGTTGGCACTGTGAAGTCGTGGCTTTCCCGCGGGCGGGCCCGACTCGCCGCGTTGCTGCCCGATCTGGCTGTCGTGGAATTGGAGGCCACCGATGTCGCGTGAACTGTCCGAGCTGTATGGGTCCCTTGCCGCCGACGCTGACGCTCGCGATCTGGGCCTTCCGGACGTGCTCCGGCACCAGGCGGACCGTCGGGCCCGGTTCCGTGCGGCCGGGAGCACCCTCGCCGTGGGGCTGGTGGTGGTGGGCGTGGTGATCGGCGCCCAGGTGGTCACCACGCCGCCGGCGTCGGTACCCGCGCCGGCCGGCATGCCGACGCCGTCGACGTCGCCGTCTCCCAGCGCGACTGGCGGTTCGCCATCGCCGTCCGTCCCGCCGACCACGCCCGGCCGCTCTCCGGGTACGACGTCTCCGGGTGCCACCGGCACGCAGCCCTCCAGGACGCCGACCAGCATCCCGGATCGGGCGTTCTTCGCGCTCGCGCCGACCAACCAGGTGGGCATCGCGCCGGAGTTCCGGGACGAGGCCGTACTGCCGAACCTGTGCGGCGCAGACATCGGGGGTGAGGCGATCGTGCAGCGCCGAACTCGGCTCCTGATCTACAAGCTGCCGCAGACCCCCAAGGGGTACGTCCCGGACGGCAGCTACACGCACTCCATCACGATCTACCGGGCCGGGCGCGCCGACGACGTGCTGAAGGAGTTGCGGCAGGCGGTGCGGGACTGCCCCGAGCAGAACGGGTCGAGCAGCGGCAGTTCCGTGCGGAGCAGGCAGCGGCTGCTTTCCGACAGCGGGTTCGGCGACGAGTCGGTGCTGTTCGAGATGCGCAACGCGGGTCAGGACGTCAACGGCACGCCGACCGGTGCGGACGAGGTTCGCCTGATCCGGGCGATCCGGGTCGGCGACGTGGTGACCATCCTCTGGGAGCAGGGCTGGGAGGGCACCTCCAGCCAGCGGGCGCAGGTCGACGCGGACGGTCGCCGCGCGGTCGCCGCCATCCGGAGGTGGCTTGGCTGACCGGCACGTGCCGGACCGCGGTCCGGCGGATTCGGATGTCGTTTTGCGGGGCCCGGGGGTGGTGCGCTACGGTTAGCGAGCCGACGCGGGGTGGAGCAGCTCGGTAGCTCGCTGGGCTCATAACCCAGAGGTCGCAGGTTCAAATCCTGTCCCCGCTACAAGTTCGAAGCCCGTCTCCGGTTCACCGGAGGCGGGCTTTCGACTTTCCGGGATGGCGGGCCGCAGGGTTGGTGACCCCCGCTGATCATCGCCGGAACGGGGTGGGTTAGTCTTAACCAGTCGACGCGGGGTGGAGCAGCTCGGTAGCTCGCTGGGCTCATAACCCAGAGGTCGCAGGTTCAAATCCTGTCCCCGCTACCACTGAAAGTGATATGAGTCCGGCCCCCACAGTGTGGGGGCCGGACTTGTTTGGTGCCGCTGCGCACTGAGGGCCCCCGCAGGGGCCGGCACCTCGTCGGCGCCGACCCCCGGCGGGTTCTACCGCAGGCCGAAGGCCCGGGTGACGGTCTGGGTGACGCCGCTACCGTTGCGCTGCTTGGCGGTGACCCGGATCGACACGAAGTCGGCCCGGTGCGGCGCGTTCAACGATGCCTGCCAGGTGCCCTTCTTCTCCCGCAGGTCCTGCCGCTGCCAGCTCACCCCGTCGTCGTAGGAGATCTCCAGTTGGAGCGACGACACGGCGTCCCGAGCTGCGGCGCTGCCCACCACCACTGGCGTGATCGCGAAGTCGGTTCGGCGCTTCGTCCGACCCGCGAAGTCCACATCCGTTCCGTAGTCCAGCTGGACAAGCGGGATTGCCTGCACCTCACTGCTGCCGCCGGAGACGAAACTCCACTCGGTGTGCGTGGCGGTCGAGTACGGGCTGAACTCGGGCTTGCCAGTGGTCTCGACGACCAGTCGGTACGGCAGCTTCTCCGGCGACAGGTCACCCGCGCCGACCTCCGGCCAGCCGTCGAACTGGGTCAGCTGCTTGTCGCCCTGATAGAACGTGGCGATCTGCGACATGCTGGCCCCGCCACTGTGGGCGGCGCCCGCGTCGCCGAACCCCTGGATGTAGGCGCTCATGGCGGTCTCACCACGGAACGGGATCTCGGTGCTGAGCAGCCGTGGCCGGGTGATGGGCCCGAACCAGCGGTCCTTCTGGACGCTGCCCGGCCGGTACGCGATGGCCTCCGTGTTGGACCGCGCCCAGTCGGCGACGTCGGCGTACTGCATCCACTTGATGCCGCCACCCGCCGAGACCCAGTCGGTGCGCGGCCCCGGCTCGACCGGCTCGAACGGGAAGGGCCGTGCCGCCGCGTACTCGTACGGCGGGAAGTCCATCCGGGTCTCACTGGACTGCTTCCCCGGGGGCGGGGAGAAGGTGAGATCGATCCGGGCGAGGTTGCGCGGGTCGGTCTTGGCGGACGGGTTCTTCGGCACCCCGCCACTGTGGTAGTCCACCAGGTCGTACAGGTACTTCGCCCTGGGGTGGGCGACCACGACCAGTCGTACCGGGTTGCGGCCCGCGGCGGTGATCTTCTGGATCAATGCCTCGCCCTCGTCCATGGTCACCGAGGCCACCGGGACCGGTCCGGTCGTCACGGCGTCGGGGTTGCCGTACCAGTCGCTCCTGCGGCCCGCGCGGTCGTTGACCACGACGAGCATCGCCGCCCCGGCGGTGTGCGCCGCCGCTGCCTGGTCCGTGGGGGTCACCGAGTCGTCGGCGCGGACGACCACGGCCCTGCCGTGGGCGGGGACGCCGGCGTAGTCGGCGGTGCCGCCGACGCCCGCGAAGACGGCGTCCAGGCGCGAGGTGCCGTCGGGCAGCGGTGGGGAACCGGGCTGCGCGAGCGGGTCGCTGAGGTGCCGGCCCTGGTAGCTGATCGCCAGCGGCGTCTGCTCGGCGCGGATCCGGGTGGTGAAGACGAAGCTGCCCTTGCGCACCTTGTCCCTGGTCGGCAGGGCCCACAGGCTGTCGTAGGCGGCGCCCGGCCAGAACGTCTCGCGGAGGGCGCTCCAGTCGGCGGGTGTCGGTTCGCTCGAGGTGAAGGAGCGGTAGACGTCGATTCTGCTGTTGACGACGGCGGTCGGCTGGGGTGTCGCCACCTTCACCTGGCGGGCCCGCGCGGCGTCGAGTTCCACGACCCGGTTGGTGGTCAGGTCGACCTCGGGAGCGGTCAGCATCGCGAGCCCGAGGGAGCGGGGCCCGTGCAGACCCTCCACGTCCGCCGCCGTGACGACGGTGTACGAGCCGGGTGCCAGGCGGGCGGTGAGCTTTCCGTCCGGCACCCACATGAAGGCGGAGCCGGTCTCGGCGTTGACGACCTCGACCTCGCCGCTCATGGGCCGGCCGGCGCGGTCCTTCAGGTGGATGGTGAGGTCGTACTTCCTGGACTCGACGGCGATCCCGACGGCCGTGTGCACCTCGCCGGCGGCGAAGCGGGCCGTGACCTGGGCGGAATACCTGCCGGAGGGAAGGCCGGCCGGGGCCACCACGACGTCGACAGTCGCGCTGGCCCGGGCGGGCACCGTGACGCGGTTGGCGGTTGCCGTGAACGTCTGCGCGGGGGCGGTGCCGTGGTCGACGGAGAGCTCCAACGCGATCGGGCTGTCCGTGGTGTTGGTGTAGGTGATCGTCCGCTTGATCGGCTGTGGCGTGCTGCCCCAGCCGACGAGTCCGACGTCCACCGACCCGGACGCGACGACCTGATCCTGGTGGTAGGCGGCGGCGACGTTCAACCGACCGCTGCCGGCCTGGTAGGCGTCGTAGTCGGACGTGCGGACGCTGGTGCTCATCAGCGCGTCCTTGATCTGCCGCGCGCTCCAGGTCGGGTGCTTCTGCACCAGCAGGGCGGCCGCCCCGGCGACGTGCGGCGCTGCCATCGAGGTGCCACTGTCGGCGTAGTAGTAGCCCTCACCCCAGGGGATGTGCTGCGAGCGTGCCGCCAGCACGTCCACCCCGGGAGCGGTCATGTCCGGCTTGAGGGCCTCGTCGTTCATCCGGGGTCCGACGCTGGAGAACTCCGCCAGGTGGTCGGAGGTGTCCACCGCGCCGATGGTCAGCGCGGCGTCCGCGGTGCCCGGCGCACCGAGGGTGTACGGGTCCGGTCCGCTGTTGCCGGCGGCCACGACGAAGAGCGCACCCGTCTCGGCGGTCAGCTGGTTGACGGCCTGGCTCAGCGGGTCGTCCTGGGTGTGCCACGCGCTCACACCGAGACTCATGTTGATCACTTTGGCGTGCTCGGCCCGCGCCGCCCACTCCATGCCCGCGATGATCCCCGAGATGGACCCGCTGCCGTACTCGTCGAGGACCTTGCCGATCACCAGGTCGGCGTCGGGGGCCACGCCCCGTTCCTTGCCGCCGGAGGCGGCGCCCGTCCCGGCGACGGTGGAGGCGGTGTGGGTGCCGTGCCCGTTCCGGTCGATCACGTCCTGGCCGGGGATGAAGCTCCGGGAGGCCACCACCTGGTCGGCGAGATCCGGGTGGGTGGTGTCCACCCCGCTGTCCAGGACGGCGACCCGGACACCGCTGCCGGTGCCACCCGCGGCCCACGCCGCGGGCGCGCCGATCTGGGCGGTGGTGTCGGCCAGGGTGGCCTTCGCCTTGCCGTCGAGCCACACCTTGTCGACGCCGGCAGCGAAGGAGGGTGCCGGGGTGGCAGCGCTGCGGCCGGTCGGCGACTGTCCATCGGTGAGGGCCGACCAGAAGTCCGCGGCCTGCGATCGGCGGGTGCGGATCGCCTCGCCACGGACGGAGGGAAGCTCCAGCGTGGTCTGCGCGCCCGGCAGCGTGCTGCCGGCCCTGAGCTTCGCCGCACCCGTCGTGCGGGTGACGATCAGGGGGAGTTCGGCGGTCCGAGCGTCGTCGTAGCCCTGGGCGATGAGCTGGGTGACGTCGAACAGTTGCTTGTCGAGTCGACCGGTGGCGAGGTACGGCAACGCCTCGTCCGGGTACACGTAGGTGTCCCGGTCCTCCGTGGAGACGCGTACGGAGCCGGTGGCACCCGGGGCGCGCGTGACATCCACCGAGGGGCTTGCGCCGTGGACGCCCGGGGTCACCGTCACCCGGTCGCCGGTGATCAGCGTGACCGTGACGGGTGCGCGGTCCGCGTTGTCGCTCGGAGCGGGTCTTGTCGGCGGCGGTGGAGGCGGTGGGGCGCCGTGCGCCGCCGTGGGGGTGAGGAGAGCGGCGACGAGGGTGACGCCGACCGCTGCCGCCGCAGATCTTCGGGTGCGAGAGATCCGCGCACTGTCTACAGAGTTGAGCATGAGGCGAATCCGATCACCTCGAGAGATTCATGTAAAGATCATCATCTTTGCCGGGATGTTGCGAGCGCGTTGCGCCCCGACCGGAGAGCTTCCGGACCATCCGGTCCCGTGATTCGGCGTGGACCGACGTGCCGAGGTTGCGCCCTTCGGCGAGGATGGGCACATGTCTTCATTCGGTAAGTGGTGGGGCCGCCTGAGCGCGGTCTTCGGTGCGGTCGTACTGGCGGTCTTCGTCCCGGTCGCGGCCTGGGCGTCAACGGGCACCGGCGAACTCGTGGTGGAGGCCGCCCGGCGGCGAGGCCGCAGTGGCTTCGGGGTGCTCCCGCTGCTCTGCTGCCTGGTGGTGGTCGCGATCGTCGTGTTCCTGGTGTTGCGTCTGATGCGCAACCGCCGGGGTGGCCCGCCGCGCTGACCGGGCCCGAGGCGTCGACGGGTCACCAGCGGCCGGCTCCGGGCCGGCCGCCGGTGTTCACACCGCCAGGGCCGCGATGGCCTGGGACAGGAAGCGCGCGGTGGCCTCGCGGGTGCCGTCGCGCTTGACGCGGATGCGCTCGGCGGCGGTGACCAGCAGGGTGCGCACCTTGGCGTGCCCCTTGGGCGGCGGCGCCGGCGCAGGCCCGAGCAGGTCGGCGATGCTGGCGCCGAACTCGGCGGCACGTCGCTGCGCCGGGTCGGTGATGCTGCCCTCTGCGTAGCGGCGGACCTGGGCACTGGCGTTCAGCCCACGTTCGTGGCCGAGAACGGCGCCAACCTCACCATTGGTGGTCAGAAAGTTGATCACGTCGGCGACCGCGTCCGGGTGGCGGGTGCCCCGGAAGCCCGCCCAGTACATCGACGCTCGCGCCCACTGAGCCCCCGGCGGGCCGGGAACGCCGACGATGCCCAACTCGGACTCGGTGAGCCGTTGCAGCTCCGGTAGCTGGTGCGACCAGGCGAAGGACGCCGCCGTCACCCCGCTCACCACCAGTTGCCGGGCCGGCTCGCCGCTGTCGGCCTGCTCGACCAGGGCCGCGCTCGGCGTGGCTCGGCCCCGGCGGGCCCGCTGCCACAACTCGAACCACGCGATCAGCTCGTCCGCGCCGAAGCCGAGCTGGTTGCCCCGGTAGAACTCGCCGCCCTGCGACCGCAGCCAGAGCCAGAGCGCCCGGTAGTCGCCCGACCCGTCCATGGTGCCGGCCACCCGGCGGTCGCTGGCCTCGGTGACCTGCGTGGCCCAGGAGATGTAGTCGGCCCACGTCATCCCCGCGCGTGGCTCCGGCATCTCCAGCTCCCGCAGCAGGTCCCGGTTGAACACGACGACGGCGTGGGTCTGCCCGGCGGCCACCGCCATCGTCCGCCCCTCCACCGTGCCGTAGCGGATCAGACCCTCCGGCAGGCCCCGAAGATCCAGGTGGTGGTCGGTGAGGTCGAGGATGACCTGACGTTGGGTGTACTCGGTCAGCATGGCGTCGTCGATCTGGATCAGGTCCGGTACGTTCCCGCCGCCCGCCTGGGTGGCCAGCCGGTCGTAGTAGCCGTCGGCGCCCTGCCAGGTGACCCGGAAGGTGACCCTGGGGTTGCGATCCGAGTAGAGCCGCAGCGCCTTCTCGGTGAGCTCGGCCCGCTTGGTGCCACCCCACCAGAAGACCGACAGCTCGACGGGCCCGTCCTGGGCCGAGGTGGCGGCGCCGTCGGTGCACCCCGCCAGCCCGCCGGACGCGAGCAGAGGTGCGCCGAGCAGCGCGCCGAGCAGTCGGCGCCGGCCCGGGTCGGCACCGAGGCGGTCGAGCGGGGGTCGAACAACGGGCACGGGGCTCTCCTGGACCTACGGGGGTGGCGGTCGGACCATTCACGCAGGCAGCGCACGAAGGTGTCAACGTCCGTCCGGTCACCCTCGGCCGGGTGGTCGAATCAGGCCCTTCCGTTGTCGCGTGGTGTACTAGGGCGCGTGGAACTTCTGCACTCGGGCAAGGTCCGGGACGTCTACGCCGACGGCGACGACCTGATCCTGGTGGCCTCGGATCGCATCTCGATCTACGACGTGGCGCTGCCGACGCCGATCCCGGACAAGGGTCGCCTGCTCACCGCGCTCTCGCTCTGGTGGTTCGAGCAGCTCGCCGACCTCGTGCCGAACCACGTCATCTCGGCCACCGACGTGCCCGCCGAGTTCGCCGGGCGGGCCATCCGCTGCCAGCGGCTGGACATGGTCCCGGTCGAGTGCGTCGCCCGCGGTTACCTGACCGGCGGCGGCCTGCGGGAGTACGAGCAGACCGGCGCGGTCTCCGGCGTACCACTGCCGCGAGGGCTCGGTGAGGCGTCGATCCTGCCCGAGCCGATCTTCACGCCGTCGAGCAAGGCGCCGATGGGCGAGCACGACGAGCCGATCACGTACGACGACGTGGTGGACAAGGTGGGCCAGGCCACCGCCGAGCGGCTGCGGCAGATCACCCTCGACGTCTACCGGCGCGGCGCCGAGCTGGCCGCCGACCGGGGCATCCTGATCGCCGACACCAAGCTCGAGCTGGGTTGGGCGCCGGACGGCACCCTGGTCCTCGCCGACGAACTGCTCACCTCCGACTCGTCGCGGTTCTGGCCGGCCGAGTCGTACCAGCCGGGCCGGGTGCAGTTCTCCTACGACAAGCAGTACGTGCGGGACTGGGCCACCGGCAGCGGCTGGAACAAGCAGGCCCCCGCCCCGGACATGCCGGCCGAGGTGGTCGAGGCGACCCGGGCTCGCTACATCGACGTCTACGAGAAGCTCACCGGCAACCGCTGGGAGTGACCGCCGCAGCGGCGGTCACTCCACCCAGTCGAGGGTGCGCTGCACGGCCTTGCGCCACTGGCGCAGCTCCTCCTCGCGCAGCTGCGGGGCCATGGCCGGCTCCCACTGCGCGTCGGAGCGCCACTGCGCCCGCAGGGTGGCCAGGTCCGGCCAGAAGCCGACCGCCAGACCGGCCGCGTACGCGGCGCCCAGGCAGGTGGTCTCGGTGATCCGGGAACGGACCACCGGCACGTCGAGCACATCGGCGAGGAACTGCATGAGCAGGCCGTTCGCGGTCATCCCGCCATCCACCCGGAGACGGCGCAGCGCCACATCCGAGTCGGCGTTCATCGCGTCGACCACCTCGCGGGTCTGCCACGCCGACGCCTCCAGCACCGCACGCGCCAGGTGCCCCTTGGTGATGTAGCCGGTCAGGCCGGCGATCACCCCGCGGGCGTCGCTGCGCCAGTGCGGGGCGAACAGTCCCGAGAACGCCGGCACCACGTAGCAGCCGCCGTTGTCGTCCACGGTGCGGGCCAACTCCTCCACCTCGGCGGCCGTGGAGATCAGCCCGAGGTTGTCGCGCAGCCACTGCACCAGCGAGCCGGTGACCGCGATGGCGCCTTCGAGGGCGTACGCCGGTGGTTGGTCCTTGATCCGGTAGGCGACCGTGGTGAGCAGGCCGTGCGTCGACGGGACCGGGCTGGCGCCGGTGTTGAGCAGCAGGAAACTACCGGTGCCGTAGGTGCACTTCGCCTCACCCGGCTGGAAGCAGGTCTGCCCGAACAGGGCGGCCTGCTGGTCGCCGAGCGCACTGGCCACCGGCACCCCGGCGAGCACCCCGCCGGCCGTCCCGTACACCTCGGCGGAGCAGCGGATCTCCGGCAGCATCGCCGCCGGAACACCCATCGCGTCCAGCAGCTCCGGGGCCCAGTCCAGGGTCGTGAGGTCCATCAGCATGGTCCGGCTGGCGTTGGTCACATCGGTGACGTGCTCGCCGGTCAGCTTCCAGATCAGCCAGCTGTCCATGGTGCCGAAGAGCACCTCACCGCGCTCGGCGCGCTCGCGCAGGCCGTCGACCTCGTCGAGCAGCCAGCGCAGCTTCGGCCCGGCGAAGTAGGTGGCCAGCGGCAGGCCCGTGCGGGCCCGGAACCGCTCCTCGCCGTACGCCGACGCAAGCTCCCGAAGCAGCGGCCCGGTCCGGGTGTCCTGCCAGACGATGGCGTTGGCCACCGGGCGGCCGGTGGCCCGGTCCCAGACGACTGTGGTCTCCCGCTGGTTGGTGATGCCGACGGCGGCCAGCCCGGACGCGTCGGTGCCGGCGGCCCGCAGCGCCTCGGCGACCACCTGCTCGACGTTGTCCCAGATCTCCTCGGCGTCGTGCTCCACCCACCCCGGTCGAGGGAAGATCTGCCGGTGCTCGCGCTGGGCCACGGCGACGATGTCCCCGGCCCGGTCGAAGACGATGCACCGCGAGGAGGTGGTGCCCTGGTCGATGGCGGCGACGTACTGGGGGGTCACCGCAGCACCGTACCCGGACGGCGGCGCGGCGCGACAGGCGTCACGGCGGGTTCCGGCCCGCCGCCGTCGGCGGCCGTCGGCTTCCCCTACGATGTGCGAACGTGCGCGACATCGCAGTTTTCAGTGGAACCGCCCATCCCGACCTGGCTGCCGAGATCTGCGCCCACCTGGGGGTGCCGCTGCACCCGGTGCGGGTCTCCCGGTTCGCGAACGACTGTCTGGAAGTCCAGTTGCAGGCCAACTGCCGGGAGCGGGACGTCTTCCTGATCCAGCCGTTGGTGCCGCCGGTGCAGGAGCACCTGGTCGAGCTGCTGTTGATGATCGACGCCGCCCGGGGCGCCTCCGCCGGTCGGATCACTGTGGTGCTGCCGCACTACGCGTACGCCCGGTCGGACAAGAAGGACGCGCCACGGATCTCGATCGGCGCGCGGCTCGTCGCCGACCTGCTCACCTCGGCCGGGGCGGACCGGGTGCTCGCGATGACCCTGCACTCGCCGCAGGTGCACGGCTTCTTCAGCGTCCCGGTGGATCACCTGCACGCGCTGCGGGAGTTGGCCACCCACTTCCGGCGCTACGACCTCAGCAACACCGTTGTGGTCTCGCCCGACCTGGGCAACGCCAAGGAGGCCGCGGCCTTCGCCCGGCTGCTCGGAACGCCGGTCGCGGCCGGGGCGAAGCAGCGGTTCAGCGACGACCTGGTCAAGATCAGCGCGGTGATCGGCGACGTGACCGACCGGGATGTCATCGTGCTGGACGACGAGATCGCCAAGGGCAGCACGGTGGTCGAGCTGATGGAGCATCTGCGCGGCCTGAAGGTCCGGTCGATCCGGCTCGCCTGCACCCACGGTCTCTTCTCCGGCGACGCGTTGCAGCGGCTCAGCGACCAGGACGGCGTCCTGGAGATCGTCTGCACCAACACGGTGCCCATCCCGGCCGCCAAGCGGGTCCCCAAGTTGCAGGTCCTGTCGGTGGCCCCCGCCCTGGCCGAGGCGACGCGCCGAATCCACAACGGAGAATCCGTCTCCGCCCTCTTCGCCTGACCCGCCCTCGCCCCTTACCCCGCGCGATCTTGCAGTTTGTGTCGCCGGGATGAGGGGGTTTGGGTGATTCGTCGCGACAGTAAGTGCAAGATCGCGCGCAGGGGTGGGGGTGAGGGTTAGCGCGGGGTGTGGTTGTGGTTGGTGAGGCCGGTGGTGATGCGGACGGTGGTGCCGGCGGTGCCGGTGACGACCTCCATCGCGTCGGTCAGCTCGCGGGCCAGCCAGAGGCCCCAGCCGCCGGCGGTGTCCGGGGCGGGCCGACTGCGGTCGCCCAGCCGTTGCGGGCTGATCCCGTGCCCGTGATCGGCGACCTCGCAGACCAGCACACCCGACTCGTGCCAGAGCCGCAGCCAGCCGCGCCCGCCGCCGTGCCGCACCGCGTTGGTGATCAATTCGTTGATCGCGAGCACGAAGTCGTCCAGCCGTTGGCCGCTGAGACCCGAGGCATGCGCGCAGGAGGTGACCGAGTGTCGAATCTCGGTCACCTGGGCCTGGTCGAAGGCTTCGGCGATCAGGAGGGCAGGTTCGATGGGCACAACCGTACGCGGTGCGTGCGGGTCTGCGTTCGTCATGGGCCCGTCCCGGCGGCGCATCTCGGAGTATTTCGCGGCTTTTCCACCGTACGTCAGGGTTTCCCGAACCGCACTCGCTGCTCGCCGTGCGCCGGCCCGGTTGTGGCATCCTGACCGCCATGCCGTCGCCGCCGGGTGGGTTCGAGGTGCCGCTGTGGCGTGCCCTCACCGTGTTCAGGCTGGCCTCCCTGGCGTACGTCTGCGCGCTCGCGGTGCGCGACGCCGACCGGTACGCCCACCCGTACGCCGTCGGCGCCCTGATCCTGTTGATGATCCTCTGGACCGGCACGACAGCGATCGGGTACGCCCGACCGGCCTGGCGGCGCTGGCCGCTGCTGCTGGCCGACCTCGGGGTGGTGGTGGCCATCGTGCTGGCCACCCCGTGGGTGGTCGGCCGGACGGCGCTCACCCACGGCGTACCCACCCTGGGGGTGGCCTGGATGGCCGGCCCGGTGCTGGCCTGGGCCGTCTCCGGTGGCCGGCGGCGGGGCACCGTCGCCGCGCTGCTGGTAGCCGGCGCGGACCTGGCCACCCGGGAGCGGATCGGCCAGTCCTCGTTCACCGGGGTGATCCTGATGCTGCTCGCCGGAGTGGTGGTCGGGCACGTGGCCCGGCTCGCGGTGAGCGCCGAGGAGCGGTTGCAGCGCGCGGTGGAGCTGGAGGCCGCCACCCGGGAGCGGGAGCGGCTGGCCCGGGACATCCACGACTCGGTGCTCCAGGTGCTGGCGCTGGTGCAGCGGCGCGGCGCCGACCTGCCCGGGGAGGCCGGCGAGCTGGCCCGGCTGGCCGGCGAGCAGGAGGTTGCCCTGCGGGCGCTGATCGCCGGCGCCGGCCCGGCCGCCGCGAGCCTCCCGGACGGCGGCGAGGCGGTGGACCTGCGGACCCTGCTCGGCCGGTACGCCTCGGCGGCGGTGGCGCTCTCCGCCCCGGCCACGCCGGTGCCACTGCCCCGACGGGTGGCCGGAGAGTTGGCCGCCGCGACCGGCGCGGCCCTGGACAACGTGGGGCGGCACGCCGGTGGGCGGGCCTGGGTGCTGATCGAGGACGAGGGGGCGACGGTGACCGTGTCGATCCGTGACGAAGGACCGGGCATCCCGGACGGTCGGCTGGACGAGGCGGCCGCCCAGGGTCGGCTCGGTGTGACCCAGTCGATCCGGGGCCGGGTGGCCGACGTGGGCGGCACGGTTCGGATCGTGTCCGCCCCCGAGGCGGGCACCGAGATCGAGCTGAGCGTGCCGAGGTCACCGCGGTGAACCCGATCCGGGTGATGGTGGTGGACGACCATCCGATGTGGCGGGAGGGCGTGGCCCGCGACCTGACCGAGGCCGGTTTCCTGGTGGTGGCGACCAGCGGCGAGGGACGACAGGCCATCCGGGTGGCCGCCGCCGCCCGGCCCGACGTCGTCGTCCTCGACCTGCAACTACCCGACATCTCCGGCGTCGAGGTGATCCTGGGGTTGCGCGCGGCACTGCCCGCCGTACGGGTGCTGATGCTCAGTGCCAGCGGCGAACAGCAGAGCGTGCTGGACGCGGTCAAGGCCGGGGCCACCGGTTACCTGGTGAAGTCGACAGCGCCCGCCGAGTTCCTGGAGGCGGTGCACCGCACAGCGGCCGGCGACGCGGTCTTCACCCCGGGCCTGGCCGGGCTGGTGCTCGGCGAGTACCGCCGGCTGGCCGCCGGGCCGGGGCGGGGGACCGGGCCGGCCGGCGCTGCCGAGCCCCCGACGCCCCAGCTCACCGAACGGGAGACGGAGGTGCTGCGGCTGGTGGCGAAGGGGATGTCGTACAAGCAGATCGCCCAGCGGCTCGGCCTGTCGCACCGCACGGTGCAGAACCACGTGCAGAACACCCTGGGCAAGCTGCAACTGCACAACCGGGTCGAGCTGACCCGGTACGCCATCGAACGCGGTCTGGACGACTGAGCGGACGTCAGACCGAGCGCGGCGGCTCCGTCTCGTGGATGGCCAGCTCCTCGGCGGTCGCTCCGCCGCCGGCCGATCCGGCGTCGTACGCCACCGAGTCGGTCTCCTGGTCGGTGTGCGACCCCTCGTCCGGTTCCACCAGCCGGCCCACAGTGGCGTCGGCCACCGTGCCGAGCTGACCGTGGTCGTAGAGGGAGACCGGTGAGTTCGGGTCCGAGGTCGGCCCGGGATCCATCACGTCGGCGTCCAGCTGAGCCTCCGCCGCGGCTTCCAGGTTGTCCGCCTCGAAGGCGATCTTCGGGTCGATGGTGCCGGCCAGCGGGTCGTCCGCCGGGCGCTCGTAGACCTCACGGTCGAGCTTGTAGTCCAACGACTCACCGTCGAGCTGCTCCTCGGCGGTCGTGCCGAACCGGTCCACCGCCACCGGCGTCCGATCGCCGGGCAGTTGGGCCGGGTCCGGGCCGTCCGCCTCGCGCCCGGTGAGGACGTCGTCGTTGGCGGTCGAGTCGTCATCGGCGGTGTCGGGCAGCCCTTGCGCCTCGGTGTCGGACAGGGGGGTCGGGTACTCGTTGTCGCGCATGTCTGATCACTACCCGCTGCCCTGCCGCCATAACCGGGCGGCCTCCGGCGGTACGTCGCCGAACCGGGCGCCGATGGCGAAAGCCCCGTCAGGCAGCCTCGTCGTCGGGGTGCAGCACACACCAGACGACCTTGCCGTCCGGTACGGCGCTGCTGCCCCAGCGACGGGTCACCGTGTCGATCAGCAGCAGGCCCCGGCCGCCGGCACGGTTCGGCGGGGAGATCCCGGCGAAGGTCGGCTGACGCGGGGAGTGGTCGCGAACCGCCAGGTGCAGGGTGGTCTCCTGAGGCGCCAGCCGAACCGTCATCGGGGTCCGGGCGTGCGCCACCACGTTGTTGACCATCTCGGTGATCGCGATGCACGCCGGGTCGGTGAGCGTCGGCATGCCCCAGCGCTCGCAACCGGTGGTGACCAGCTCACGCGCCTGCCGGGCGGCTCCCACCGCCGGCGCCAGGTCGGCGGTGAGCACCGCCGCCAGTGGTGTCGCCGCCACCGCGGCCAGCGCCCCGTCGAGCGTCGGCCAGGCCGGCACCCCGGCGAGCGCGGCGTCCGGACGGGCGGGCCCGTCGACTGCCGGGTCACACAGCAGCAGGTCCGCGGCGGGCCAGTCGGCGACCTCCCGGCGTACGTCGGCGAAGACGCCGCGCCCGGCCGGGTCGACGACCCGCAGGCCGGTCACGTCGGCCACCACTGGGCCGGGCCGGGTCAGCAGACGGGCGAGCAGCGCGCCGCGTACCGCCTCGGCACCAGCGGCATCGAGCACACCGGTCAGCCGGACCACCGCTGACGACTCGTCGATTTCCACGAGACAGCTCGACATGATCGCCCCATTGTGCGCGCCGGTGACGGTGAGCGCATTCGGGCGCTCGACATCGGCCATCATCGGTCCGACCGGGAGCGGCGGTTGATGGCCGCCAGGGTGCCGACAGCGGTGCCGGCGGCGGCCAGACCGAACGCGGCGGTCATCCGCACCAACTGCCGCCGCCGACCGTGCCAGCCACCGTCCTCGCGCGCCAGAGCATCGGCGTGGAACACGTTGCCGCTGCTGTCCACCCGGGCGCCCGGGCCGAACTGGGTGCGGTGGGCGTACCAGCCGAGGGTGCGCTCGACCAGCGCGGGCGCCAGCCGCCACTGCAGGCCGATCAGCCGGGCCGCGCCGCCGGCGTACGCCTCGCGGCGGGGCCGGCGCAGCAGCCGGACGATGGTCTCGGCGACCACCTCCGGCGGGTAGATCGGAGGAGGTGCCATCAGCTCCCGGCCGCTGTGGTTGCCGGTGTGCCGGAAGAACGGGGTGTCGATCGTGGCCGGCAGCACGGTGCAGACGGAGATGTGACCGCGACCGGTGACCCGCAGCTCCTGTCGGACGGTGTCGGCCAGCCCGCGGATGCCGTGCTTGGAGGCGTTGTACGCCGACTGGTACGGCATGGCCACCTCGGCCAGCACCGAGGCGTTGTTGACCAGCACACCACCACCGGCGGCGCCCAGGTAGGGCAGTGCCGCCTTGATGCCGTGCACCGCCCCGAGCAGGTTGACCTCCAGCACCCGGCGGAACTCGGCGACCGGGATCTCGTCGAACAGGCCCACGGCGCTCACCGCGGCGTTGTTCACCCAGGCGTCGATCCGGCCGAACTCGGCCACCGCCTGCTCGGCCAGCCTGCGCACCGACTCCAGGTCGGTGACGTCGGTCGGTACGACCAGCGCCCGGCCGCCCAACTCCCGGCAGCGCTGCGCGACCTGTAGCAGGGCCGGCTCGCTGCGGGCGGCCAGCACGACGGCGGCACCCCGGCGGGCCAGTGCGTACGCGGTCGCCGTGCCGATCCCGCTGGACGCGCCGGTGATCACCACGGTCGAATCGTCGAGACTGCGGGTCAGCGGCATTCCTGAGCGGTACCCCCGGCCGGGCCTGGTCACACCGACGACGGCTTGTCGATCATCGTCGAACCACGCTGTGGCGTGTCGCCTGTGCTTGCCGTGGCGCAAGTGTCGGTGGCACTCGCGCTGACTCTTCCTGATCTGCCAGGTTTCGGCTCAGCGTCGCGGGGTTAATGGGACGCTCTGACCGGGAGGACCACCGCCGAGGAAAGATCGCAGGGAGGTGACCCATGCGCGTCGGCCTCGTCTGCGCGCACGCCAGTTCCTACCGCCACGCCGACGGCCCGCCGGTCGGCACCCGACAGCACACCGCGAGGGTCGCCGCCGAGCTGGCCGAGCGAGGCCATGACGTCCGGCTCTACGTACGCCGGGACGACCCGACGCTGCCGGCGACGATGAACGTCGACGGATACCAGGTGCACCAGGTGCCCGCCGGCCCGCCCACCCCACTACCCACCGTCGAGCTGATCCCGTACGTGACCGAGGTCGGCCGCTGGCTGGCCGACGAGTGGTCGGGTTCCTGGCGGCCCGAGGTGGTGCACGGGCACTACTGGGTCGGTGGCCTGGCCGCCGCGCACGCCGTCCGGGAGACCGACATTCCGGTGGTGCAGACGTTCCACTCGCTCGGCATCGAGCAGCTGCGTCACCTGGGCGGCCACTACGACGGGCCGGGCCAGCGGATCACGCTGGAGCGCGCATTGACCAGGGCGGTCGACATCGCCGTGGCCCAGTCCAACGACGAGGTCGACGAGCTGACCCGGATGGGTCTGCAACGCAGCTCGGTCGCGTTGGTGCCGGCCGGCGTCGACATCGACCTGTTCCATCCCGACGGCGAGGCGGCACCGCGCGAACAGCGGCCCCGCATCCTTTCGGTGGGCTCGCTGGCCGCCGGGCACGGCCAGGAGGACCTGATCCGGGCGATGCGGCTGGTCGGTGACGCCGAGCTGGTGATCGCCGGTGGGCCGCCGGCCGACCAGTTGGCCAACCACGCCGAGGCGCGACGCCTGCGCGAGCTGGCCGAACAGCTCGGCGTCGTCGACCAGGTACGGCTCGTCGGGGCGGTGCCGCACGACCAGATGGCCACCTGGTACCGGTCGGCGGACGTGGTCGCCTGCACGCCGCACTACTCCTCGGCCGGGCGGGTCTCGCTGGAGGCGATGGCCTGCGGGGTGCCGGTGATCGGCTACGCGATGGGCGGCCTGGCGGACGCCGTCGTCGACGAGGTCACCGGCCGCCTGGTGCCCCCCGGTGACGTACGGGCACTCGGAGTGTCGCTGCGCCGGCTGCTTTCCGACAACGCCGGTCGGTTCGCCTACGGGCACGCCGCGGTGGACCGGGTGCGCAGCAGTTACACCTGGGAGCGGACCGCCGGTGCGTTGGAGCGCCTCTACGAACGGGTGGTGAGCCGCCGCAAGCCGGTCGAGGCCTGAGTTGGCGGTACTGCGAGACCTCTGCCGTGGTGCGGTGCCGGACGGTCAGCCCGGCCGGCCGGCACCGACCATGGCGGGGTCCCGACGGCGTGCCACCGAGCGGTGCTGCTGCGGTTCGGCGTACCGGGTCAGGCCGATCACCGCTGCCAGGGTCACCAGGAAGCCGACCGCGGCCAGCCACTCCCGCCCCGGCCAGATCTTGTCGTTGAGCAGCAGCAGGCCGACGATCGCGGCCGGCACCGCGCCGGCGGCGTCCATCGCGGCGACCGCGGCCGTCGTCGAGCCGCGCTGCATGGCCAGACCGAGCAGCAGCTGACCCACGATCGAGTGGGCGATCAGCAGGTAGAACAGCGGGTCGGCGAGGAACGCCTCGGCGGACGGCGCGGATGCCAGTGGCCGGGCAGCGACCGCGGCCGAGCTGAACGCCAGCCCGGCCAGTGAGCCGAGGGCCACCGAACCCGGCGCCCCGTGCAGCCGGACGGCGAAGAAACCGAGCACCGCGATCACGCCCAGCGCCACCAGCAGGGCGATCGAGCCGGCGGTGCCGAGCTGCTTCGACGGGGCCGGCCGGGCGGACAGCACCAGCGCGGTGATCCCCGCGAAGAGCAGCGCCAGCAGCACCACCTCCGCCGCCGGCAGCCGCCACTTCAGCACCAGCACCCCGAGGATGGCGGTCACTCCCAGCCCGGCGGCCACGCTGGCCTGCACGAGGAACAGCGGCAGGTCCCGCCGGGCCAGGAAGGCGAGCACGAAACCGCCGATCTGACAGCCGAGGCCGATCAGGTACGTCCGGTGCCCGGCGAGGCGCAGCAGCAGGCCCGGATCGAAGGTGTGGTGGACCGTGGTGCGCGCCGCCGCCACCGACTGGAGCAGGTTGGCGAAGCCGTACGCGACGATCATCGCCGCGAGAAAGCACCAACCGGAGGAGACCACCTGGCGAGGATAGAGGTTGCCGGGGGTCAGCGCTCGGCTGGTCGATCGAGGCGGGCGAGGATGTCGGCGTGCAGCACACCGTTGGTGGCCACCACGCTGCTGTCGGTGCCCGGAGCGCCGGCGGGGGCCGGTTGTCCGGCCAGATCCGTGACCGTGCCACCCGCCTCCGTGACGATCGGCACCAGCGCCGCCACGTCCCACACCGACAACTCCGGCTCGGCCATCACGTCCAGTGCCCCCTCGGCCAACAGCATGTAGCCGTAGAAGTCGCCGTAGGCCCGGCTGCGCCAGCTGTCCCGCATCAGGTCGAGCACGGCGTCGAGCCGCCCGGTCTCCTCCCACCCGTTCAGGGACGAGTAGCAGAAGCTGGCATCCGCGACCCCACGCACCGCGGACACGCCGATCCGCTCGCCGGCCGCGGGGCCCGGCCCGGCGTACGCGCCAGCACCCGCGCTGGCCCACCAGCGTCGTCCGAGCGCTGGTGCGGACACCACGCCGACCGCCGGCAGGTCGCCGTCGTAGAGCGCGATCAGGGTGGCCCAGATCGGCACGCCACGGACGAAGTTCTTGGTGCCGTCGATCGGATCGATGATCCACCGGCGGCCGTTCGGGTTGGCGGACGACTGCGCGCCGTACTCCTCACCGAGCAGCCCGTCGGCCGGTCGGTGCTCGGCCAGCAGGGCGCGGATCTCCCGCTCCACGGCGGTGTCCGCGTCGGAGACCGGGGTCAGGTCGGGCTTCGCCTCGACGCGCAGGTCGAGCGCGCGGAACCGGGCCGTGGCGATGGCGTCGGCCCGGTCGGCGAGCAGATGGGCGAGGGCGAGGTCGTCGGCGTACCCGGTCATGCCGGCAACCTAGCCCACACCCGTCGGCTCACTCGTCGGGGCCGCGCCGGTCACCCTCGCCGGGGCCCCGCTGGTCGCTGTCGCCGCGGGAGTCACCCTCGCCGGCCCGGGAGGCGAGCAATCGACGGTACGAGGCCAGCCGGCGCGGGTCGGCCTTACCAGCGGCCACCCAGGCGTCCAGCCCACACTCGGCCTCGTCGGCCGTGTGGGGGCAGTTCGGTGGGCAGTCGACGGTGCCCTCGACCAGGTCCGGAAAGCCGTGCAGCAGGCTGTCGGCCGAGACGTGCGCCAACCCGAAGCTGCGGATCCCGGGGGTGTCGATGATCCAGCCCGGGTCGGTGTCGATCCCGGGCACCGGTGGCAGCCGCAGCGCCACCGCGCTGGTCGAGGTGTGCCGGCCCCGGCCGATCGCGCTGACCACGCCGACCGCGCGCAGCGCGTCCGGAACGAGGCGGTTGACCAGGGTCGACTTGCCCACCCCGGAGTGCCCGACCAGCACCGACACCTTGCCGCTCAGCAGCGCGCGGAGCGCGTCGAGGTCGGAGTCGGGGCGGTTGAGCACGTAGGGCAGCTCCAGCTCGGTGTAGTAGCCGAGCACCTCCTCCGGCCCGGCCAGGTCGGCCTTCGTGAGGCAGAGCAGCGGCTCGACGTCCGCGTCGTACGCGGCCACCAGGCAGCGGTCGATGAACCCGGTGCGCGGCGGCGGGTCGGCCAACGCACTGACGATCACCAACTGGTCCGCGTTGGCCACCACGACCCGTTCCAGCCGACCCTCGGCGGTGGTCTCGTCGTCGTCGGCGGTGCGGCGCAGCACCGAGCGGCGTTCGGCGATCCGGACGATGCGGGCGAGAGCGCCCTCCGCGCCGGACGTGTCACCGACCAGGCTGACCCGGTCACCGACCACCACCGACTTGCGGCCCAACTCGCGGGCCCGCATCGCGGTGACGGTGGGCAGCTCGGCACCGACCACGCCGCGTTCGGCCCCGGAGAGCACGCAGGTGTAGCGCCCCCGGTCGACGGCGATGACGAACCCGTCGACCGCGTCGGCGTGCTGCGGGCGGGTGCGCGTACGCGGGCGCGACGACTTTCCGGGCCGGACCCGCACGTCGTCCTCGTCGTACTCCCGCCGTTTGGTCGCCAGGACCTGTCCTCTTCTCGCGTCAGCTCTTGCCGGTCACCATCGCTGACCATAGTGCCGGGAACTCGGGCATGGTCTTGGAGGTACACCCCACGTCGTCCACGTCGATGCCCGGAACGGCCAGCCCGGCCACCGCGGCGGCGTGCGCCATCCGGTGGTCGTGGTAGGTGCGGAAGACCCCGCCGCGCAGCGGTCGGGGCCGGATCTCCAACCCGTCCGGTGTTTCGGTGATGTCCGCGCCGAGGCCGCCGAACTCGCGCGCGAGCGCCGCGAGCCGGTCGGTCTCGTGCCCACGGATGTGCCCGACGCCGGTGAACACCGACGGCGAGTCGGCCAGCAGGGCCAGCGCGGTCAGCACGAGGGTCAGCTCGCCGACGTCGGACAGGTCGGCGGTCAGACCGTGCACCACGCCGGTGCCACGGACGGTCAGCCCGTTGGTGGACAGGCTGACCTCACCGCCCATCCGCTGTAGCAGCGAGCGCAGTTTCTCGACCGGCTGCGCGCTGCTGTGCGGCCAACCCTGAAGGGTCACCTCGCCGCCGGTGACCAGGGCGGCGGCGAAGAACGGCACGGCGCCGGAGAGGTCCGGTTCGATGTCCCAACCGCGCCCGGTGAGCGGGCCGGGCTCGACTGCCCAGACGTCGGGAGTGCTGTCGTCGACCGCCGCGCCGGCGGCCCGCAGCATCTGCACCGTCATCCGAAGGTGCGGCGCGGAGGGCACCGGCGGGCCGACGTGGCGGACCACGACGCCCCGGTCGAAGCGCGGGGCGGCCAGCAACAACCCGGAGACGAGCTGGCTGGAGGCGGACGCGTCGATCACGACCTCGCCGCCGGTGATCCGGCCGGTGCCGAGCACTGTCAACGGCAGGCTGCCGGTGCCGGTGACGTCGATCCGGACGCCCAGCGAGCGCAGCGCGCCGACCAGCGGGCCGAGTGGCCGGGTGCGCACGTACGGGTCACCGTCGAAGGTGACCCGCCCGTCGGCCAGGCCCGCCACCGGTGGCACGAACCGCATCACGGTGCCGGCCAGCCCGACGTCGACGTGGGCGGGGCCGGCCAGCGGGTGCGGTCGGACCAGCCAGCGCTCGTCGTCGCTGATCGAGACGTGCGCGCCCATTGCCCGCAGGCCGGCGGCCATCAACTCGGTGTCACGGGCGCGCAGTGGTCGGGCCAGCGTCGACGGGCCGGCGGCCAGCGCGCTGAGCACCAGGGCCCGGGCGGTCATCGATTTGGAACCGGGCAGGCGCAGCGTCGCCGCCACCGGGTCGGATGCGGTCGGTGCGGTCCACGGCTGCGGCGGCCGGGTCGCGGTCAGGTTGCCCACGGTTACATTCTGCCGTGTCGGTGGGCGGGCGGCGGCGCCCGGCGTTCGTACTCCCGGTTGGCGGGACAGCCGACGGGGCCTCCGACGCGTTAGCGTGTGCCCCATGTGCGGCAGGTACGCGACGACCCGGAGCTCCGGCGAGCTGAGCGCGCTGTTCGAGTCGTCCGACGACTCCGACGGCCTGGTCCGGGCGGACCACAACGTCGCACCGACCGACCCGGTGCCGCTGGTCCGGGTCAGCCCGGAGGGGCACCGCAGCCTCTGTGTCGGCCGCTGGGGTCTGCTGCCGCACTGGTCCCGGTCCGCCTCGGGGGCCGCCCGGATGATCAACGCGCGGGCGGAGACGGTGGCCACCAGCCGGGCGTACGCCGGCTCCTTCTCCCGTCGCCGTTGCCTGGTCCCGGCCGACGGCTGGTACGAGTGGGTCCGGTTGCCCGACGGTGGGCGACAGGCGTACTTCATGACCCCCCGGGACGGCTCGGTGCTCGCGCTGGCCGGCATCTGGTCGGTCTGGGAGTCCGACGCCGAGACCCGGCTCACCTTCAGCGTGCTGACCACCGCGGCGCTCGGCGACCTGGCCGAGGTGCACGACCGGATGCCGGTGCTGCTGCCCCCTGAGCGGTGGTCGTCGTGGCTCGCACCGACCGACGAGCCGGAGCGGCTGCTCACTCCGGCGTCGACGGAGCAGTTGGCGGGGTTGGAGATCCGCCCGGTGGGTGCGGCGGTGGGAGACGTTCGTAACGACGGGCCACAGCTGACCGCGCGGGTGGCGGTGGCGCCGACGGTGTCACCGCAGGAGCTGACCCTGTTCTGACGCCGCCGTGCATCGTCGGTCGCCGATTTGCCAGGGTTCCGCGTGATTCGTCTCCTGACTGTTCAGTCATGTTCCCGGCAGACCCTTGTCCCGGTGTTGTGAAGTGCGATAGAACACAGCGCCGGTAGTGGCTGTCGGTCCGCACGGGGCGGACGACGTCCACAGCTTTTGCCGGTCCCACGGGGGAGGTGGGTGGATGACACGGGCACGTATGCCGCGCCCGCACGAGGTGGCAGCGGCGCGGCGAGATCCGCGACTGCTGCGGGCCGTGCGAGAACGGCGACAGGACGACGCTTGGCGCACCAGAGGAACCTGCCAGAGCGTCGATCCGGAGACATTCTTTCCGGCACCGAACGAGCCGGCGGACGCCGCCGTCGCGCTGTGTCGCAGTTGTGACGTGCAGGGGTCCTGCCTGGCCTGGGCCCTCGACGTCGGTGACTGCCACGGCGTGTGGGGCGGCACCACGCCGCGGGAACGCCGGGCGATGCTGGTCGCCTGGCGCGGCGAGGTCGAACCCGATCCGGACGCCATCGACGACGCAGGCCCGCCGGTGCGCGATCGCCTGCTCGCCCTGGTCCCGCTGAGCTGATCGGCGGCCCGGTTCGCACCCGACGTCCGTCCGGCGGCGCAGAATAGGTCGGTGCCAGCCAGCAACGAGATCGACACCCCGCGCGGTCCGGCGTGGATCGACACCGACCTGCCGGTCCGCCCGGCCACCGCCCTGCTCGTCCTCGGGCACGGCGCGGGCGGCAGCGTCGACGCGCCCGACCTGCTCGCGGTCCGGGACGCGTCGGTGGCGGCTGGCCTGGCGGTGGTCCGGGTGACGCAGCCCTACCGGGTCGCCGGTCGACGTGCGCCGGCACCGGCAGGTCACCTCGACGAGGCCTGGACGGCGGTGCTCGCCGAGCTGCGTGACCGGCACGCCGACGTGCCGACGGTGGTGGTCGGTGGGCGTTCCAGCGGCGCACGGGTGGCCTGTCGGACGGCCCGAGCGGTGGGCGCGGTGGGCGTGGTCGCGTTGGCCTTTCCACTGCACCCGCCCGGCCGGCCGGAACGCTCGCGCGCCGCTGAACTGGGCACCGGCCTGCCGACGTTGGTCGTGAACGGCGACCGGGATCCGTTCGGGACGCCGGAGCCGGGACCGGCCGTGCAGGTGGTGAGTCGTCCCGGTGAGACGCACGACCTGCGCCGGGATCCGGCCGGCACCGCCGCCGCCGTGCGCGACTGGTTGGCCGCCCAGGGCTGGGCGGCCAACTGACCCGTCGCGGCGGCGCGCCGGGGCGACCGTTTCCGGCGCGGGCACGGGTCGTTGCATCCGATGGTGCCGCCGGCCCGAGCAGGGCCGGTGACACCAGTCCTCCCAGGCCCTTCCTGGTCCCAGCGCCGGCCGCCGTCGGGGCCGGGACCAGGAACGGGGAGGGCCGGCCGGAATGCCCCAGTGGTCATCTCGCGTTACTACCCCCGGACGACTTTTCTGTGAGGGGGTGACCGGTGCCAACCGAGACACGAAGCCTGGAACGGGACGAGCGGGACGCCCGGCAGCTGAAGCGGCTGCTGGATGCCCCGGAGTGGCCCGCGACGGCGGGACCGGGCGGGGTGGGTGCGGTGAGCACGGGCACACCGGCCGGAAGTGAATCTGCGGGCAGGTCCGTGCGCGTATCCTCGGCGGGAAAGCATCCGACGCGAGGGGATGTGCGGTTGACCACCGAGAAGACGGACGAGCGCAGGGCCCGATTCGAGCGGGACGCGATGCCATTCGTCGATCAGCTCTACGCTGCTGGGCTGCGGATGACACGCAACCCGGCGGATGCCGAGGACCTGGTCCAGGAGACGTACCTGAAGGCGTACGCGGCCTTCCACCAGTTTGAGCAGGGCACGAACCTCAAGGCCTGGCTCTACCGGATTCTGACCAACACCTACATCAACTCCTACCGCAAGCGGCAGCGCCAGCCGATCCAGGCGCCCACCGAGGAGATCACCGACTGGCAGCTCGCCGAGGCCGAGTCGCACACCTCAAGCGGTTTGCGCTCGGCCGAGACGGAGGCACTGGACCGGCTGCCGGACAGTGACGTCAAGGAGGCCCTCCAGCAGTTGCCGGAGGAGTTCCGCCTGGCCGTCTACCTCACCGATGTCGAGGGCTTCTCCTACAAGGAGGTCGCGGACATCATGGGCACGCCGATCGGCACCGTGATGTCGCGTCTGCACCGGGGCCGTCGTAATCTGCGCAAGCTGCTCGAGCGTTACGCGGGGGAGCGGGGCTTCAGTGCGGCCCGCTCCGCGAAGGGCTCGACCGCCGCTGCCGGCCGGGAGGTGTGACGTGAGCTGTGGGGAGCCGCACGAGACGGACTGCCGCGAAGTGCTCGCGGAGGTGTATCTCTACCTGGATCTGGAGTGCGCCGACGAACGCCGCTCGCTGATCCGGCACCACCTGGACGAGTGCGGGCCCTGCCTGCGCGAGTACGGGCTGGAGCAGGAGGTGCGGGCGTTGGTGGCGCGTTGCTGTGGCAACGAGACCGCGCCGGATCAGCTGCGTGAGCGGCTGCGGGTCAAGCTCACCGAGCTGGTGGTCTTCGAGACCAGCGACTCCCGTGAGCTGGCCGACTGATCGTCTGAGCTGGCCGACCGAGCGTCGGCACGAGCTGGCAAGACCGGTGGCCCGGGTCGATGTCGACCCGGGCCACCGGTGTACCCGGCCTCGGCCGGGTCGAGCTGAGCGGCGACGGGCAACCGGCCCGTCGACCCGTTCAGGAGTTGGGACGCTTGCCGTGGTTCGCGGCGTTCTTCTTACGAGCCTTCTTCTTCCGGGACTTCTTCGCCATGCTGACCTCCTCGTGATGGGTCGGATCCGTCCTGCGCACGACCTCGGCGCGGATGCGGCCACCGGCGGTCCGGCGTCGGGTCCGACCCGCTGATGGTAGTGCGGTCGACACCCGCCGCCTTCCCCAGGGCGGGCCTGTCATCCCGGCTGTGCCGCTGCCCGCCCATCGCCGGTCGACGCATGATTGGATACATCGGCAGGCACGTCGCGAAGAGGGAGGGCCTGGACATGGCCGAGGAGATCCGCGCCGAGATGGTGGCCAACGTCTGGAAGGTCGTCGCCA
The DNA here is from genome assembly GCF_900091575.1 of Micromonospora saelicesensis. Lineage (GTDB taxonomy): Bacteria > Actinomycetota > Actinomycetes > Mycobacteriales > Micromonosporaceae > Micromonospora > Micromonospora saelicesensis. Next base: position 330,198 of record NZ_FMCR01000006.1, on the reverse strand, counting down.
CTGCGGGTGACACGGTGACCGAGGGTGACACCCTGGTGATCCTCGAGTCGATGAAGATGGAGATCCCGGTCGTCGCCGAGTCCGATGGTGTGCTCCAGCAGCTCGTCGTCAACGAGGGCGACGTCGTGCAGGACGGTGACCTGATCGCCGTGATCGCTTGACCGGGTTGCGGGTCCGTCCGGCCGAGTCGGCCGACTTCCCGGCGGTGGCCCGGCTGACCGTGGCCGCGTACGAGGCGGACGGCCAGCTCAAGGGCGAGCACGGGTACGGCGAGGTGCTGGCCGACGTGTCGACTCGAGCCGCCAGTGGCGAGGTGCTGGTCGCTGTCGACGAGGTGACCGGGGCGGTGCTCGGGTCGGTCACGTTCGTGCTGCCGGGCACCCCGTTCGCCGAGTTGGCCGGGCCGGGCGAGGCGGAGTTCCGGATGCTCGCTGTCGACCCGGGCGCTCAGGGGCGGGGTGTGGGTGCCGCGCTTGTCGAGGCGTGTGTCGACCGTGCGACCGGGTTGGGTTGCACGGCGATGGTGATCTGCGTACGGGCCGGGATGGCCGATCCGGCGCACCGGCTCTACTCGCGGCGCGGCTTCGTCCGTTCCCCGGAGAAGGACTGGTCACCGCTGCCGGGTGTGGACCTGCTCGGCCTTCGGATGGAGCTGACGCGCGGCTGAGCCGGCGACCGACGAACCCGGACGGGCACGATCACGCCCGGTCAGGCGTTGGGCTGCGTGCCGATGGCGGCCAGCAGTTCGTCGGCCACCTCCAGGGCGAGCTTGCGGCGTTCGTCGTCGCTGATGTGCGGCGCGCGGACCGCGAACCAGCTGGTGTGCACCGCAAAGATTGACAGCGCGGCGCGCAGTTGGGCGGCCGGCGAGTTGTCGCCCCGGCAGAGCGCGTCGGCCAGCTCCAACATCCGACCGCGCATCTTCTGCCCGGAGGAGAGGCTCTTGAGCGCGGTCTGGTTCTGCTCGAAGAAGCGCATCACCGACGGCTGAGTGCCGTCGAACATCGTGTCGGCGTACCGGGAGATCAGCTCGCGCCTGGTGGCCAGGGTGGCGGGCTGGGTGGCGGCCCAGGCGATCAGTGCGTCCATCCCCTCCAGCCGGTCCTCGACGAAGCTGGCGACGATGTCGTCCTTGCTCTTGAAGTGGTAGTAGAGCGCGGCCTTGGTGACGTTGAGGCGCTCGGCGATTTCCCGGAGCGAGGTCTTCTCGTACCCCTGCTCGGTGAAGAGTTCGAGCGCGACGGCCTTGATCCGTTCCCGCGTTCCGCCGCCTGTGCTCTCGCTCACGCACGCCCTCCAAATGGCTTGACCGTTACTCGTACCCAACTTACCGTGCGGCTAGTAAGGTGACTAGCCGGGCGGCAAGTAAGTACGGCAATCTTCGGGGGGAGCTTACCCATGACTCAGGCAACCCAGGCCGGCACGCGACCCAACAACATCCGGGTCGTGCTGTTCGGGCTGATGATCGCGATGATGCTCGCGATGCTCGACAATATGATCGTCAGCACCGCGTTACCGCGGATCGTCGGCGAGTTCGGCGGGCTCAACCACTTCACCTGGGTGGTTACCGCGTACGTCCTGGGCACCACCGTCTCCACCCCGATCTGGGGCAAGCTCGGTGACCTCTACGGCCGCAAGTCGGTCTTCCTCACCTCGGTCGTCGTCTTCCTGGTCGGCTCCGCCCTCTGTGGCATGGCCGGCTCCGGGATGCTCGGCGGTCCGGAGGACGGCATGGTCCAGCTCATCGCCTTCCGGGCCGTGCAGGGCCTCGGCGCCGGCGGCCTCATGGTCGGCGTGATGGCGATCATCGGTGACCTGGTCCCGCCCCGCGAGCGCGGGCGCTACCAGGGCATGATCGCCGGCATCATGGCCATCGCCATGGTCGCCGGCCCGCTGGCCGGTGGATTCATCACCGACCACCTCTCCTGGCGCTGGGCGTTCTACGTGAACCTGCCGCTGGGCGGAATCGCGCTGCTCGTGCTGATCACCACCATGCACCTGCCGAAGTACCGCACCGAGCACCGGATCGACTGGCTCGGGGCCGGGCTGCTCTCGGTCGGCATCACCGCGATCGTGCTCATCACCACCTGGGGCGGCAACGAGTACGACTGGACGTCGCCGCAGATCCTCGGCCTGGCCGTGCTGGCCGTCGTCGCGTTGGTGGCGTTCGGCCTGGTGGAACGCCGGGTCCAGGAGCCGATCCTGCCGCTGGCGCTCTTCGCCAACCGCAACTTCGCGCTGATCTCGGTGATCGGCTTCCTGCTCGGCTTCGCGATGTTCGGCGCGATGAACTTCCTGCCGCTCTACCAGCAGACCGTGCAGGGGGCGTCGGCCACCAACAGCGGTCTGCTGCTACTGCCGCTGATGTTCGGCATGCTGGTCGTCTCGCTGGTCATCGGCCGGGCGATCACCCGCAACGGCAGGTACCGGGCGTACCCGATCATCGGTGGTGTGGTGATGACCGCGGGCATGGCGCTGCTGTCCATGCTCGACACCGACACCAGCAAGCTGATGTCCTCGCTCTACATGATCGTGCTCGGCGTCGGCATGGGCTTCCTCATGCAGACGTCGATGCTGATCGCGCAGAACAGCGTGGAGCAGAAGGACCTCGGCGCGGCCAGTGGCGCGGCCACCTTCTTCCGGTCGATCGGCGGTTCGTTCGGCATCTCGCTGTTCGGCGCGATCTTCGCCAACCGGCTGGCCAGCTCCGAGGGCGGTCGGGCCTTCGGTGGCGGCGAGGCCGGCGCCGGGATGGACCTGGAGAAGCTCAAGGAGCTGCCCGCCCAGGCGCGCGAGGCGGTGCTCGGTGGTCTCTCCGACGCCATCTCGCACGTCTTCCTCTGGGCGGTGCTGTTCACCATCGTGATCCCGGTGCTCGCCTGGTTCATCAAGGAGATCCCGCTGCGCACCGCGAACGAGGCGCCGCCGCAGGCCACCCCGGAGGAGGACGCCGAGGTCGCCCTCGGCAAGGCGCCGGTCGCCTGACCCAACCGCGCGACACGCGCCGCGTCGACCGTCACGGTCGGCGCGGCGCGCCCCGGCTCAGACGTTGCCAGAGACGGCGCAGAGGATTGCGGGGGCGGGGAAGCCGGGGGGAGTGGGTGGCCAGCAGTTCGGTGGCCAGTGCCGCCGTCGCCGGATCCAACTGCGGGGCGGCGAGTGCCAGGTGAGCCAGCGAAGCGGCGATCGGGACCGGTCGGCTCCGCGCCACGGCAGCCGCGTCGGCCAGCCGCTCCGCCACCACCCGGGCCACGTCCGACCGCACCGTCGGGTCCACCCAGGCGGCGGTGACCAGGGCGAACAGCGCCGCCTCGGTGACCCAGTCCTCGACGCCCCAGATCAGATCGAGCAGCACCCGGCGCCGGGTCGAGCCCTCCCACGGCTCGTCGGTGCGGTGGTGCAGCAGCCCCAGACAGGCCCACACCTGCACTCCACGGACCCACACCGACGGGTCGTGGGCCGCCAGCAGCCGACCCACCGCGTTGGCCGGCGCCGCCGGCGGGTGCACCAGCAGACCGAGCAGGTCGCCCAGGTCGAGGCCGGCCAGGCCCACCGCCGCGTCGTACGCCGCCGGTGGGTGTGCCCACGCCGGGTGGGCGATCTGTCCGATCCGTTCGACCGCCGTCGCCGAGGGTGCCGCCAGCGCGGGCGTCGGGACCGCGTCCGCGTAGTGCCACAACCGCTGAGCGGACTCCCGCCGGGGCTCGCGCGGGTCGGGCTCCGGCGCGCCGACGACCTCGATCCTCAGCCCGGGGGCGGTGGAGATCGCCGTCCCGACCGCGCTCGGCGGGGCGGCGGCGGGTAGGCGTACGGCACCGCCGAGACCGTTGTCGTCATCGGCCACCGCCTGGCGCATCGCGTCGACAAGGGGCCCACCGGCCGGGGTGAGTTGGCCGAGCCAGGGCCGACCTCGGCAGCACTGGGCCAGGTCGCCGTGCTCGTGGCTGTCGTCCGGGTGGTCCCGCACGAAGTCGGCGAGCGCGACCAGATGGGAGAGGTCACCGTCGCGCAGGTGCCGCAGGCGGTGGGCGGTGTGCACCGCGCAGTCGAACGACGGATCGCGCGCCAGCGCCCGCTCGGTCCACTCCAACGCCTCGTCCAGCCGGCCGATCTCGGCCAGGGTGCCGGCGATGTCCGCGTAGATCGCCAGGTCGTCGGGGTCCAGCTCGACGGCCCGACCGAGGGCCGCGAGGCCGTCGCGGGTCCGGCCCGAGCTGCGGTACGCGTACCCGAGCCACACCTCGCCCATCTTCGAGGGCTGTGCGCGTACCCCTCGGGTGGCCCACCGGACCGCCAGCTCGACCTCGCCGAGGCGCCGGGCCAGCGCGGACGCCGCGCCCAGCAGCAGGCCGTGTTCGGGGTGCACGGTGGCTGCGTTGCGGGCGAGCGTGAGGTACGGGGTCAGCGGGGCCCGGCCGATCCGCGGCACCGGGTCGGGCAGTGCGGCGCAGACCTGCATGAGGACGCGGGCGATGTGCTCCGGGTCCAGTCGTTCGGCCAGCTCGGGCGCGGTGACCCAGGGCACGCCGGCCCACTCGGTGCCGGGCGCGTACGACGTCGCCGCGGCCAGCAGCTCCAGCCCTTCGGCGGGGCGCCCGGCGGTGGCGAGGAGGTGGGCCCGGGCGACGACCGCACCGACGAAGGTGTGGTGGTTGATCGGGAAGAGGTCGAGGCCGCCGCCGTTCGTCGCGGCGAGCCGGGCCAGCGTCTCGTGCACCTCCGGCAGGGTGGGGGCCCGTGCCAACGCGCCGGCGAGGTGGCCGGCGGCGTGGTGCAGGTCGCCCTCGTCGAGTGCCAGCCGGGCCAGCGCCAGCTCCTCCGTCGCGGAGAGCGCGGGATCGTCCGTTCCCTCGGGCACGTCGTCCTCTCGTGGCAGTTAGACCGGGTACAACGGGTAAAGCCTAGTTGATATTGAGATCAACTGGTGATCACCTGCGCAGTCCTGCTCGTTCGATTGCTGAGATACGCTTAAAAGTGCAAGACTGAGCAAGAATCGCGCGGCAACCGCGCAGGGGGAGGGGTTTCCGTGACACGTGCAGGGGCTGGAATGGCCGCCGACATCGACGAGCAGCCGGCCGGCTACGCGCGCCTGCTCTCCGCTGCCAACGCCGCCGAGATCGCCCGGGTGGCAGCGGTCATCGCGGAACGTCGGCCACGGCACGTGGTCTTCACCGCACGGGGCACCTCCGATCACGCGGCGCTCTACGGGGCCTACCTGACCGAGATCCGGCTCGGCCTGCCCGCCGGGCTGGCCTCGCCCAGCGTCGTCACCCTGTACGGGGCCCGCCCCGACCTCTCCGACGCGCTGGTCGTCGGGGTCAGCCAGAGCGGCGGCTCGCCCGACCTGGCCGAGGTGCTGCGCGCAGCCCGAGCCTCCGGTGCGCTGACCCTCGCGGTGACCAACGCCCCCGACTCGCCGCTGGTCGACGTGGCCGAACTGAGCGTCGACATCGACGCCGGGCACGAGCGGGCGGTGGCCGCCACCAAGACGTACACCGCCGAGCTGCTCGCCCTGCTGATGCTGGTGGAGGGGATCCGGGCCGGCGACGGCGTGCTTCCGAAGGCCGAACGGGAGGCGCTCGACGCACTGCCCGAGCTGGCCGCCCGCACCCTGGCCGACGGCACCCCGGCCCAGCTCGCCCCGCGCTACCGGTTCGCCCGTCAGTTGGTCACCACCGGCCGGGGGTACGCCTACCCCACCGCCCGGGAGGCCGCGCTGAAGCTGATGGAGACCTCGTACCTGCCGGCGCTCGCCTTCTCCGGCGCCGACCTGCTGCACGGCCCGCTCGCGATGACCGACCCGGAGGTCCCGGTGCTCGCCGTGGTCGGCTCCGGCCCCGGCGGCCGGTCGATGGGTGAGGTGCTGCCCCGCCTCGGCGAACGCCGCGCCGACGTCGTGGTGGTCGGCTCCGCCGACGTGCCGGGCGCCACCCGGCTGGCCGTCCCCGAGGTCGACGAGCGGTACGCCCCGCTGCTGGACATCCTGCCGATGCAGCGGTTGGCGCTGGCACTGGCGCTCACCCGAGGCGAGGACCCGGACGCGCCGCGCGGGTTGAAGAAGGTCACCGCGACGATGTGAGGTGCGGCGTGGCACCCTGGTCACCGTGTCCACGCTGCGCGACCTCGCCGAGGAGCACACCCATCTCCGTCCGGCCGACATCGACCACCTGCACCGGATCGCCGGCGACTGGCAACTGCTCTCCGATCTGTCCTTCGCTGACCTGCTGCTCTGGGTGCCGGTCGACGCCGACGGCACGTTCCTCTGCGTCGCCCAGGTTCGCCCGACCACCGCACCGACCGCCTACCAGGACGACCAGGTGGGTCGGATCGTCGGCGGGCCGGAGGTGGCCCACCTGGGGGTGGCGTACTCCCAGGGTCGGATCTGGCGCGAGGGCGACCCGGTCTGGTACGGCGACGTGCCGGCCCGGCACGAGGCGATCCCGGTTCGGCTGCGTACCGCCGAGGGGGAGGCCGGCGAGGTGATCGCCGTGGTGGGACGGGACACCAACCTCTCCACCGCGCGTACGCCCAGCCAGCTGGAGCTCAACTACCTCACCACCGCCGACGACCTGGCGCAGATGATCGCGGACGGCACCTTCCCGCCGCCCCGGCATCCGGGCGAGACCACCTCGGCGCCCCGGGTCGGCGACGGCCTGGTCCGGCTCGACGCCGGCGGCAAAGTCACCTATGCCAGCCCGAACGCGCAGTCCGCGTACCGCCGACTGGGCTACGCCTCGCACCTGGTGGGGGAGGACCTGGCCGCGTTGCACCGTCGGCTGGCCGGTGACCCGCTGGACGGCACCGAGGCCTCGAACGGCATCCTGGCCGCGCTGCGCGGTGAGGCGCCACCCCGCCGGGAGATCGACGCACGAGGTGCCACGATGCTCACCCGGGCGCTGCCGCTGATGCCGGCCGGGGTGCCGATCGGAGCGTTGGTGCTGGTCCGGGACATCACCGAGGTCCGCCGCCGGGACCGTGCACTGATCACCAAGGACGCCACCATCCGGGAGATCCACCACCGGGTGAAGAACAATCTCCAGACGGTTGCCGCGCTGCTGCGGTTGCAGGCCCGCCGGGTGGCGATGCCGGAGGCCCGGGTCGCGCTTGAGGAATCGGTCCGTCGGGTCGCCTCGATCGCCCTGGTGCACGAGACGCTCTCGATGTCCAGCGACGAGGCGGTGGAGTTCGACGGGATCGTCGACCGGGTGGCCAGCGCGGCGACCGAGGTCGCGGCGACCGAGGTGAGCGTCGGCATGCGCCGGCGGGGCAGCTTCGGCGTACTGCCGGCGGAGATTGCCACCTCGCTGGTGATGGTTCTCAACGAGTTGCTGCTCAACGCAGTCGAGCACGGCTTCCCGCCGGCCGACGAGGCGGACGAGGGCCCCGTACCCGCCGCCTCCGGCATGGTGCCGGTCGCCGCTCCTGAGGTGGACCCGTCGCTGCGGCCCGAGGTGGTGGTCTCCGCGCACCGGTTCCGCAAGATGCTGCACGTCTCGGTGACCGACAACGGGCGCGGCCTGCCCCCGGACTTCGACGCCGAACGCGGCAGCCGGCTCGGCCTCCAGATCGTCCGAGCCCTGATCACCGGGGAGCTGCGCGGCACCATCGAACTGCGCGCCGGCGCCAACGGTGGCACCGAGGCCATGCTGGTCGTCCCGCTGGCCCGCAACACCGCCGACGGCCGCTCGCAGGCCTGACCGCCGCGCCGCCCGCCCCCTTCCGCGTTCCGCGGACCGTCGGCCTGTCCTGGCGTGGCGGCGCGTTCGCGGGCCCGGCATGGCGGCGTGTCGGGCCCGAGCGGTCTTGTCGTTGTGAGCGATATACCTGTGGGTCATAAATATGACCCACAGGTATATCGCCTACTGAGGTGGTGGCGGTCTGACGGCGGCAACCGGGCTGTGTCAGCGGGTCAACGGTCGGGGCGGCTGGTCAGCAGGGCGACGGTGAGGCCCGGGCGCTGCCAGACCTGGGTGACGGTGAAGTCCGCGCGCAGCGCATCGCCCTTGGCGCCGGACACGGCGGCCAGCGGCTCGGCGTGCCGGCCGGAGACGACGAGCCAGACCCGCGTCGTACCGGCGAGGCACCGGGCTGGCTCTGGGCACTCGGCGGCCCACAGATCGCCGCGGCGGACCTCGTCCTCGGTGACCAGCACGTCGCGTGGTGGGTCGCCGAGGTGGTACTCGATGCCGAGATCGAGGAAGAGCCAGCTGTGCCGGGGCGAGTAGACCACCGCGTCCCCCGGGCGTTGACCGTCGGCGATCACCCGGGCCGCCCCCGCATAGTCCACCGGCGCGCTGCGTGGCCACTCGTGGGTCCGTCGCAGCGCGGCCTGGTCGGGTAGGCCGAGCAGCCCGGCCAGGACCACCACGACGAGCGCGGCCGGAGCGGCCACGGCAGCCAGCGCCGCGCCCGCCAGCAGGCACGCGAAGGGCACCACGAAGACCAGATACCGGGGTACCCACAGCGGTACGACAGTGCCGGCGGCGAAGAGCAGCAGTACGGGCAGCAGCACCGCGCCGACCGGCAGCAGTGCGCGTCGCCCGAGTCGGGCAGCGCCCAGCGCCGCGACCCCGACCAGCAGTCCACCGACCACACTGCTCTGGGTGACGCCGCCGGGTAGTGCGGTGAGGTCGTCCAGCCGGGCCAGGTGGACCCAGTTCAACTGCCGGGACTGCTGGGTCCGGGCCTTGATCAGCAGCGGGCCGGCCAGCAGCGCGACCGGCACCACGGCGACCAGCCACCGCCACACCCGCCGGTCCCGCCCGGCGTCGGGCTGGGCCGGGGTGGCGATGCCGGCCGGGGCCGGGCCGCGCCACCAGGCGATGAGGACGACCAGCGCGTGGGCGGCGAGCACTGTGAGCGCGATCAAATGGATGAGCCCGAGAGCGGCAATGGCGGCGGCGTAACCGGTCCAGCGGGACCAGCTCGGTCGACGCAGCGCGGTCACCAGCAGCACTGTGGCGAGCACGGCGAGCATGGTGGCCAGCGCGTACGGGCGAGCCTCCTGCCCGTAGCGGGAAGTGCCGGGGAGCACCGCGAACAGCAGCCCGGCGAAGAGGCCGCCGCGCCGGTCGACGAGCCACGCGCCGAGCACGGCGAGCAACCCGGCGGCCACTGTCATCGCCAACACGGCCGGTACGCGCAGGGCGATCGTGGAGTCGCCGAAGACCCTCGTCCAGAGGTGCATCAGCAGGTAGTACGGCCCGGTGGCGGCATCGATGGTGCCGGCCAGTCGGGCCAGGTCGCCGGGCGACCGGGTGGCCGCGCTCCACGTCGCCAGCTCGTCGCGCCAGAGCTGGGCGGAGCCCAGCCCGGTCACTGTCACCGCCAGGGTCAACAGCGCCGGGGGGAGCCAGACCGGCAGGCGGCGCAGGTGCTCCCACGCCGCCCCGGCCGACCTCTCGGACAATTGCCCCACGCTCCGAGCCTGCCATGGCCACCCCCTCCGTGGGCGTCAGCCGGCGGCAGGTGACGGGCGCCAGGCGGGCATCACGTCGTTCGGCCGGGCGGTCTTCGCCGGATCACGCTCCACGAGTTCGTCGAGCACGGCGTCGATTTCGGCCATCAGCTCGTCGTCGAGCCGTACCGTGGCGGCCTTGGCCGTCTCGGCGAGCTGCTCGGGCCGGGACGCGCCGACGATCGCGCCCGCCACGGTCGGCTGGCGCAGCACCCACGCCACCGCCAACTGGGCCATCGTGCAGCCGGCGGCCTCGGCGATCGGCCGGAGCTGGCGTACCCGGGAGAGCAGCAGATCCGAGGAGTAGCGGGCGATGAACGAGCCACCGAAACCATCGGCAGCCCGGGAACCGGCGGGCGGACGTCGGCCCGGCTCGTACCGACCGGTCAGCACGCCCATCGCGAGCGGCGACCAGGCGAGCTGGCCCAGGCCCAGGTCGGCGCAGGCGGGCGACACCTCGGCCTCCACCACCCGCCACAGCATCGAGTACTGCGGCTGGTTGGCGATGAACGGGATGTGCAGCTCGGCGGCGAGCCGCAGGCCCGCGCGCAGCTGCGGCGCGGTCCACTCGGAGGCGCCGACGTAGAGCACCTTGCCCTGACGGACCAGGTCGGCGAAGGCGAGCATCGTCTCCTCCAGCGGCACGCTGTCGTCGTACCGGTGCGCCTGATAGAGGTCGAGGTAGTCGGTGCCCAGCCGGCTCAGCGAGGCGTGACAGCCCTCGATGATGTGCTTGCGGGACAGCCCGGCGTCGTTGGCCCCCGGCCCGACCGGCAGGCACACCTTCGTACACAGCTCGATCGAGCTGCGCCGGACGCCGCTCAGCGCCTTGCCCAACGCCTCCTCGGCCCGCCCCTGGGCGTACCGGTCGGCGGTGTCGAACGTGGTGATGCCCGCGTCCAGGGCGGCGTTCACGCACGCGGCCGCCGCGTCGTCGTCGAGCTGGTTGCCGTGGGTGACCCAGTTGCCGTACGCGACCGCGCTGACGCGCAGGCCCGACCGGCCCAGTTGCCTGTACTCCATGACGAGAATCGTCGGGCCGCCCCGCGCTGTCGCCGAACCGTTCGAACGTGGTCGAATCCGTGGGTGATTGAGGTCCGGTTCTCGCCCGACGACCTGAGCCGGGTCCGGTTCGTGCACTCGCCTTTGGCCGAGCTGGTGGCCAGCTCCTGGGCGTTACGCAAGCCGGCGAAGTACTGGATGCACCGGCCATGGCGGGAGCGCGCGGAGCGGTTGCTGCCGGATGCCGGCCTGGAACCGCTGTTGGCGGTCCTCAGGTCGTCCAACGGTTACGTGCCTGATTTCCTCACCCCGATCGGAGTGGCACCGAACCTGGCCGCCGAGCTGCGGGCGGTCGCCGGCACCGACCCGTCCCGGATGCGCCGGCAACTGGAGCGGGCTGGCGCACCCCGGCTGGCCCCGGACGAGTTGGTCGCGCAACTCCACAGGTACTTCACAGTGCTGATCGCACCGGACTGGCCCCGGCTGCGGGCGCTCGCGCTGGCCGACATCCGGCGGCGGACGTTGCTCGCCGCCGAGCAGGGCGGGCGCACCCTGCTGCGCGAGGTGCACCCGTTGATCCGGTGGGACGGCGCGGCGCTGCGGGTCGCCGTCGGCACGACCCTGCCGGCCGGCCTGGACGGACGCCCGTGGACGCTGCTGCCCACCGCGTTCTCCGGGCCGACCGTGCACGCGATCATGGAGGGCGACGCCGGGCCCGCCCTCTGCTATCCGCCGAGCGGGCTGGGCGGGCTGTGGGATTCGCCGGCGCCCAGCAGGGCGCTCGGTGCCCTGCTCGGCGGTACCCGGGCGGCGGCGCTCTCCCTGCTCGACTCGCCGCTGAGCACCGGGGAGCTGGCCGCGATGCTGGGTCTCGCGCCGGCGACGGCGTCGCACCACCTCACCACGCTGCGGGACAACGGCCTGATCGTCGGCGTACGACAGGGGCGGGTGGTGCGTTATGCCCGAACTGTCCTCGGTGACCAGCTGGTCGGCTGAACCCCGGCCCGTGATGTGGGATCCAGCACGTGGACATTGGCCGGCCCCCATGGGGTGTGGCAGCATGGGCCCATGACCGCCGCAGTCGTCCGCCGCTTCGTGGCACGTCGCCACGTCGATTACGGCCGCGTGCGCAGCGCGATCTGTCCGGCCTACTGACGACGCCCGACCATTCTGTCTCGGGCGCGCTCCGCGCCGGCTGTCTGAAGACACCGTTGTCCCGCCCGCTTCGCCGGGCCGGCCGCCGCGCCCCGCGTATCCCGAGGCACAGCAGACAACGGAGGACGCCGCGATGGCGGTCAGCAGCATCCCGGCCCGTTCCGAGGACCCGACGGCTCGCCCGACCCGAGCGCCGCGCCGGCCACGGGGTGAGGGTCAGTGGGCGCTCGGCCACCGCGAGCCGCTCAACCCCAACGAGCGGATCAAGAAGGACGACGACCCGCTCAACGTCCGGGCCCGCATCGAAACCATTTACGCGCACCGTGGGTTCGCCTCGATCGACCCGCAGGACCTGCGGGGCCGGTTCCGCTGGTGGGGCCTCTACACCCAGCGCAAGGCGGGCATCGACGGCGGGCGTACCGCCGTGCTGGAGCCGCACGAGCTGGAGGACGAGTTCTTCATGCTCCGGGTCCGCATCGACGGCGGGCAGCTCAGCCTGGCCCAGCTGCGGGTGATCGCGGACATCTCCCGGGAGTTCGCGCGGGACACCGCCGACATCACCGACCGGCAGAACATCCAGTACCACTGGATCCGGGTCGAGGACATGCCGGAGATCTGGCGTCGGCTGGAGTCGGTCGGTCTGCAGACCACCGAGGCGTGCGGCGACTGCCCGCGGATCGTGCTGGGCAGCCCGGTCGCCGGGGTGGCCCGCGACGAGCTGCTCGACCCGACTCCGGCGATCGACGAGATCGTCTCCCGGTACGTCGGCGACAAGCAGTTCTCCAACCTGCCCCGCAAGTTCAAGACGTCGATCTCATGGCTGGTGGACACCCCGTACGAGTCGAACGACATCGCCTTCCTCGGTGTCGACCACCCGGAGCACGGGCCCGGCTTCGACGTCTGGGTCGGCGGCGGCCTCTCCACCAATCCGATGCTGGCCAAGCGGCTCGGCGTGTGGGTGCCGCTGGCCGAGGTGCCGGACGTGTGGGCCGGGGTGGTCGGGATCTTCCGCGACTACGGCTACCGCCGACTGCGCAACCGGGCCCGGTTGAAGTTCCTGGTGGCCGACTGGGGCGTGGAGCGCTTCCGCGAGGTCCTGGAGAAGGACTACCTCGGTCGTACGCTGCTCGACGGCCCGGCGCCGGTCCTGCCGTCGAAGCCGGTCGACCACGTGGGCGTGCACGAGCAGTCCGACGGGCGGCACTACGTGGGCGCCGCTCCGGTGGTCGGGCGGGTCTCCGGCGCGCAGCTCAGTCAGCTGGCCGACGTGGTCGAGGCGCACGGCAGCGACCGGGTGCGGCTCACCCCGTACCAGAAGCTGCTGGTGCTCGACGTGCCGTCGGAGCGGACGGAGTCGCTGGTCGACGCGCTGCGCGGGATCGGTCTGGAGGCCCGGCCGTCGGCCTGGCGGCGCGGCACGATGGCGTGCACCGGCATCGAGTACTGCAAGCTCGCCATCGTCGAGACGAAGGCCCGCGGCGAGGAGTTGGTGGCCCGGCTGGAGCAGCGGCTGCGCGACTTCGACGCGGACATCTCGATCCACATCAACGGCTGCCCGAACGCGTGCGCACGCACCCAGGTGGCCGACATCGGGCTCAAGGGTCAACTGGTGGTCGGCCCGGACGGCCGGCAGGTCGAGGGTTTCCAGGTGCACCTGGGCGGCGGGCTGGGCATGGCCCAGGGGCAGACCGCCGGTTTCGGCCGCAAGCTTCGCGGCCTGAAGACCACCGCCGACGAACTTCCGGAGTACGTGGAACGGCTGGCCCGTCGCTACCTGGCCGGTCGGAACGAGGGCGAGACGTTCGCCAACTGGGTGATCAGAGTCGACGAGGAGGAACTGCGGTGAGCAGCGAGAACCGAGCGGCACCTCTGTACTGCCCGTACTGCGGCGAGGAGGACCTGCGGCCGCACGAGGCGGGTCACGGCGCCTGGGAGTGCCACGCCTGCACCCGGGTCTTCTCGGTGAAGTTCACCGGGCTGCTGAGTCGGGCGGTGACCTCATGAGTCTCGTCTCGGCCGCGAGCCTCCGCCTGGTGGGCCCGGGCGGCTCGACGCCGGCCGACCCGGCCCGGCGTGACCCGGACGAGCTGCGGGCCCTGGCCGAGCAGGCCGCTCGGGACCTGGAGGGCGCCCCGGCACTGGAGATCGCCCGCTGGGCGGCGCAGACCTTCGGTGAGCGGTTCTGTGTGACCAGCTCGATGGCCGACGCCGTGCTGGCGCACCTGGTCTCCCGGGTGGCCCCCGGGGTGGACGTGGTCTTCCTCGACACCGGCCTGCACTTCCCCGAGACGCTGCGGGTACGCGACGAGGTCGCCCGGACGCTGCCGGTGAACGTCAGGTCGATCCGGCCCCGGCTCACCGTCGGCCAGCAGGACGGCCAGTACGGCCCCCGGCTGTTCAACAAGTCGCCGGACGACTGCTGCCAGTTGCGCAAGGTGGAGCCGCTGGAGCGGGCGCTGACCGGGTACGACGCCTGGGCTGCCGGTCTGCGCCGGGACGAGTCGCCGAGCCGGGCCAACACACCGGTGGTGACCTTCGACGCGCGTCGGGGCAAGGTCAAGGTCAACCCGATCGCGGCCTGGTCGCAGAAGGATGTGGACTCCTACATCGCCCGTTTCAACGTGCCGGTCAACGAACTGTTCAAGCAGGGTTACGGGTCGATCGGCTGCTGGCCGTGCACCCGCCGTACCAAGGCCGGCGAGGACGCGCGGGCCGGCCGGTGGGCCATGTTCGAGAAGACCGAGTGCGGGCTGCACGTCTGACCTCCCCGGCGGCGACCCTGACCGGCCCCGGTGCGGCCGGCGGGGCGGACCCGGTGGTGCTGGTCGCGCACGGCAGCCGTGACCCACGGGCGGCCGATGCCACCCGGGCACTGGCTCGGGCGGTGTCGGCCGCCCGGCCGGGCACACCGGTGTGGGCGAGTTGGCTGGACCACACCGAGCCGGGGCCGACCGAGGTGCTGCGCGACCTGGCCGTGGCCGGTCATCGCCGGGCGGTGCTGGTGCCTCTGCTGCTGACCGCCGCGTACCACCATCGGGTGGACATTCCGGCGGCGGTCGCCGCAGCGGCACGGTCCGGACCACCCCTGTCGGTACGGGTGACCGACGTGCTCGGCCCGGCGGACGACACGCCCGATCCTGCGCTGCTGGCCGGGTTGTGCCGGCGGCTGGGTGAGACGCGTCCGGGCCGCTTCGACGCGTTGGTGCTGGCTGCGGCGGGCACCCGGGACGCGCGGGCGCGACGATCGGTGGGCTGCGTCGCCGATGCGCTCGGCGCGGAGTTCGGGGTGCCCTGCCGGGTGGCCTACGCGTCGGCGGCTCCACCGGCGGCCGGTGTGGCGGTGTCCCGGCTGCGGGCCTCCGGCGCGCGCCGGGTCGCGGTGTCCGCGTACTTCCTGGCGCCGGGGCTGTTCCATGACGCGGTGACCGAGGCGGCCGGGGCGGCGGGCGCGGTGGCGGTCGCCGCGCCGCTGACCGACGCACCGGAGTTGGTCGAGTTGGTGCTGCGTCGGGTCGACGACCGGCCAGTGCTGGCGTCTACGGGCTGATACCCGTGCCAGCACTGTGTGATCCGGTGCCGGACAGCAGAACGCCCCGGTGGGCGAACCCACCGGGGCGTACGGCTGTGTGTTGGGGATCAGGCGGAGTGAGCGCGCAGCACCCGGAGACCGCCGCGCCGCTTGACGGCGCGCCGCTCTTCCTCGCTCATTCCGCCCCAGACGCCGGCGTCCTGACCAGACTCGAGTGCCCACTGAAGGCACTGGTCGGTCACGGAGCAGCGCCTGCAGACGGCCTTGGCCTGCTCGACCTGCAGCAGAGCCGGTCCAGACGTCCCGATCGGGAAGAACAGCTCCGGGTCCTCGTCGCGGCAGACACTATGGTGACGCCAGTCCATGGCGGCAACACTCCTCATTCTGGATGGGTGGCGAACAATTGCTTGGTCGTGCTTTTCCTATATGCATCCGCAGTGCCGATGGTGACAGTTAGCGTCCGTCCATTCGGCAGTGCGTGAGCAGGCGTTCAGCGCCGGGGACCTGCTGGAACAGCTCAACCTGACGAGCATATCCAGGCAATGTCCCGGTAACTCAAGTTCGCTTGTGAATACTTTCACGAACAGTCGCGATGTCAAGGGTGACGCTCGGAAAAACTCCGGGCGGTGAGCAAGCCCACAACCCATTTGTCCGGGTTCCAGTGCTTTCCTGGTTACCCGCCGTGCCACAGTCGAGGATCAATATAGTACAGTCCGCGTGACATTGCTGACATTTCCGGCACCTGCCCCTCGGTGTGGCGGCGACCAGGTCGATCGGTTGTGGCCACCGTGTCGACCAAGGGCAGTACCCGAGACCTAGCAGATTACTCTCAGTGCGGCCGGAACGGAGGTGAATCTGACTTTCTCCCGCTCGCCGAGATAGTCCCCATCCAGCTGGAACGCCTGCGGACGGCTGGAGACCAGCGTGAACTCCGCCGTGTCATGGAGTCGTAACACCTGCCGACCGCGCGGATCCGGTTGCCGGGACAGGAACTGGGTCACTGTCCGTGTTGTGCTAGCCACCCGGAGCTGACGCAACGCCAGCACATCCAGCCCGAGATCGAACGACGCCGCCGGGTTCGGGTTGACCTCCCGGTCGCCCAGGTACGTCCAGGGGGCCGTGTTCTGGATGATGACGGTGGCCAGCTCGGCCTCCGCCGGCTCGCCCGGACGCTCCAGCACGATCGCCGGGTGCCGCCGGTCCGAGGCGAAGAAGTACTGATTCATGATCGAACGCAGATAGAGCGACGGTGTGGAGACCCGCCCCTTCCGCCGGGCCTGCTCCACCCGGTGGATCACCGCGGCGTCCAGGCCGAAGCCGGCGCAGAAGGTGAAGTAGCGGTCGTCGGCGAGGCCCAGCCCCACCGTCCGGCTCCGGCCCAGCCGCAGTCCTTCCAGGATCATGCTGGTCGCCTCCGGCCACTCCCGGGGCAGACCCACCGCACGGGCGAACACGTTGGTCGAGCCACCGGGGACGGTCGCCAGCGCGGGCAGTCGCTCGGCCATCGGCGCGTCGCCGGCGCGAGTCGGCGGTTCGGCCGTCATCAGGCCGTTCACCACCTCGTTCACCGTGCCATCGCCACCCAGGGTGACGACCAGGTCGACGCCCTCAGCGGCTGCCTCCCGGGCCAACGCCACGGCGTGCCCACGCCGACGGGTGTAGCGCACGCTGAGATCGACTTCGCTGCGCAGCGCCCGGACGAGCACGTCCCGGCTGCGTTCGCTGGTGGTGGTGGCCTTCGGATTGACCACCAGGACGGCCCGCATGGGCGGCACTGTACCTTCCGACAGCCCGGGTATCGTGGCGCGCGTGACCATCGACTCGGACCCGATCCCCGTCACGCTCCGCTGGGCGGTCCGGCTGCTGTGGGCGGAGGCGGCCGTCGTCGGGCTGATCGCCGTCTGGCTGGTCTGGGCCGACCTCACGGCCACCCGCACCGACCTGCTGGCGGCATTGCTGGTGACCGTGTTCGCCATCGGGGCGGCCGTCGCGCTCTGGGCCCTGGGTCGCGCGCTGCTACGCCGTCAGGCGGGCGCACGAGCCCCCGCGATCGTGCTTCAGCTCATGCTGCTGCCGATCGGGTGGTTCATGATCCAGGCCGGCCTGGGCTGGCTGGGCGTGCCGCTGATGGCACTCGGCCTGGGCGTGGCCTGGCTGCTGGTCTGCCCTCCGACGACCCGCGCCCTCGGCTTCGAGTGACCCCGCCGGTGCGTCGGACCGGTCAGTAGCCGCCGGAGCGGCGGGTGAGCAGCGCGATCGTGGCCCGATCGTCGGCCGAGGTGGCCGACGCCGAGGTGGTCAGCGCGGTGAGCACCTTCCAGGCGAAGGACGACTCGGCGGGCAGAGTGGCACCGCGCACTGTCGGCACTGTCACCTCGACGGTCAGCGCGTCCTCGGTGACCGCGAAGCGGCACTCCAACTCGGCGTCGCGGGTGGCGATGGCGAGCAGCATGGCGCACGCCTCGTCGACCGCGATCCGCAGATCCTCGATCTCGTCGAGCGCGAACTGCAACCGGGCCGCGAGACCGGCGGTGGCGGTGCGGAGCACGCCGAGGTAACCGCCGTCGGCAGGCACCGTGAGGTGCACCACGTCGTCGTCGATCGCTGGCTGGCCAGTCAGTTGAGTCACGCCTCATCCCCCCGGTCGGGGACTCTACCCGGTCAGTCGCCCATACGCGTGCCGGCGGTGGTGGCGTGCTCGGCCAGCTCGCGGAGCGCGGCGCCGCTGAGCCGGTAGGGAACCCACTCGTTCATCTGCTCGGCGCCGATCGAGGCGTAGAAGCCGGCGGCCGGATTCCAGTCGATCATCCACCACTCCAGCCGCTGGTAGCCGCGTCGTACGCAGATGTCGGCCAGCGCGGCGAGCAGCAGTCGACCTGCTCCGGTGCCCCGGGCGGCCGGCCGGACGTAGAGGTCCTCCAGGTGGATGCCGTGCACGCCGGCCCAGGTGGAGAAGTTGAGGAACCACAGCGCGAAGCCGACCGGCGCGTCGTGCTCGTCCACCGCGACGTGACCGAAGAGCGCCGGAGTAGTCGTGAACAGCGCCGAGGTCAGCTGTTCGGTGGTGAGGTGGCACTGCTCCGCGGCACGCTCGTACTCGGCCAACTCGTGCACCATGGCGACGACGGCCGGCACGTCCTCGGGACGTGCCGGCCGGATCGTCGGGATGACCGGGGAGGTCACGCCTTCTTGGTCTCCCAGAAGATCTTCGAGATCTCGTCGATCTTCGCGAGCAGCTTGTCGGCGGTGGCCGGGTCGAGGCTGCCCTTGACGCCACCGGCGCCGGCGAGCTTGGTGGCCTCGTTGAACAGGCTGTGCAGGTTCGGGTACTTCTCGAAGTGCGGCGGCTTGAAGTAGTCGGTCCACAGCACCCAGAGGTGGTGCTTGACCAGCTCGGCGCGCTGCTCCTTGATGATGACGGCGCGGGTGCGGAACTCCGGGTCGGTGTTCGCCTGGTACTTCTCGCAGATCATTTTGACCGATTCGGCCTCGATCCGGGCCTGAGCCGGGTCGTAGACACCACACGGCAGGTCGCAGTGAGCGCTCGCGGTGACGCGGGGCGCAAGGATGCGCGGAAGTCGCATCGGGATCCTCCATGGGAAGTTTGCGATGATCAAAGGCGACATTACTCCTGGGGATGCTCCCCGAACCGGGTGGAGGTGAAACCAGTGGCCGCCGATCACCCGGCTGAGGTGCCCCGGTTGGGGAGGCCGCTGACCGCCGTTCTGGTGACCGGCCCGTCCATGGTCCCGACCCTGCGGCACGGTGACGCGGTGCTGGTTCGTCCCGGTGGCCGCCCGATCCGAGCCGGCGACGTGGTGGTCGCGGTCTTCCGGACCCGCCCCGATCTGCTGGTGGTGAAGCGTGCGGTCCGGCCGCAGGACGGCGGCTGGTGGCTGCGTGGCGACAACGACCTGATCACCGATGACTCCCGGGCGTACGGGGTGGCCGACGTACGCGGACGCGTGGTGGCCCGCTACTGGCCGCGCCCCGGACGGATACCTCGTCGTCAGTTATGACCCTGCTCACATCCGAGGGGTGGTGTCGACACTATGCTCGGAAAGTGCCCGGGTGACCCCCCGCACCGCGTGCCACCGCTCGCCGCCCACCTCGCGGCGGGGCCGGCCGCCTCACATCTGCTCGACAGATCCTGGAGTCACCACCATGTCTTCGTCCACCGTGGACCCCGCTGATCCCGTCTTCCTGCTGCACCGGGGCGGCAAGATGGCCGTCACCTCGACCGTGCCGCTCACCAGCCGGGAGGACCTCTCCCTGGCGTACACCCCGGGGGTGGCCCGGGTGTGTGAGGCGATCGCCGCCGACCCCGCCCTGGTGGACGACTACACCTGGGTGTCGCACACGGTCGCGGTGGTCACCGACGGCTCGGCGGTGCTCGGGCTGGGCAACATCGGTCCCCGGGCCGCGCTGCCGGTGATGGAGGGCAAGGCGGTGCTGTTCAAGCAGTTCGCCGGGGTGGACGCTGTGCCGGTGTGCCTGGACACCCAGGACGTGGACGAGATCGTCGCTGTGGTGCGGGCGCTGGCGCCTTCCTTCGGTGGGATCAACCTGGAGGACATCAGCGCGCCGCGATGCTTCGAGATCGAGCGTCGGCTCGACGAGGCGCTGGACATCCCGGTCTTCCACGACGACCAGCACGGCACCGCCATCGTGGTGCTCGCCGCGCTGCGTAACGCCGCGACGTTGCTCGACCGCAAGCTCGGTGACCTGCGGGTGGCGGTGAGTGGCGCGGGCGCGGCCGGTGTGGCCGTGACGAAGATGCTGATCGCCGGGGGCGTCAACCCCGACCAGGTGGTGGTCTGTGACTCCAAGGGAATCATCGGCCGGCACCGCACCGAGCTGACCGGCACCAAGGCCGAGCTGGCGGCGAGCACCAACGTCGACGGCCGCCACGGCGACATCACCGAGGCGTTGCGCGGCGCGGACGTGCTGGTCGGGGTGTCCGGTGGGCAGATCCCCGAGGCCGCGGTGGCCGGGATGGCGCCCGGCGGGATCGTGTTCGCGTTGGCGAACCCGACCCCCGAGGTGCACCCCGAGGTGGCTGCCCGGCACGTCGCGGTGGTCGCCACCGGGCGCAGCGACTACCCCAACCAGATCAACAATGTGCTGGCCTTCCCCGGTGTGTTCCGCGGTGCGCTGGATGCCGGTGCCACCCGGATCACCGAGGCGATGAAGGTCGCCGCCGCGGACGCCATCGCCGGTGTGGTGGCCGATTCCCTGACCGCCGACGCGATCGTTCCGTCCCCGCTCGACCCGCGCGTCGCGCCGGCCGTGGCCGAGGCGGTCGCCGAAGCTGCCCGCCGCGACGGCGTCGCCCGCCGGTAGGCGCACGCGTCGGCCGGGGACGCTCTGCGCCGCCGGTGAGGGCACCCATGGGCTGGGGGGCGCTGCGGCGCAGCGTGCGCTGCGGCGCAACCTGCGCCGCCGGCCTGCGCGCACGGCTTCTTAACGAGCGCTCAGCTTGTTACCGTGCCGATCATGCGTGCTGCCTTTGCCTCCCGTTTCGACGACGCCGACCCGCTCGCCGCGCTCACCGTCGGCGAGCGGCCCGAGCCGACCCCTCCGGCCGACGACTGGGTGACCGTGCAGTTGCGGGCCACCTCGCTCAACCACCACGACCTCTGGTCGCTGCGCGGGGTGGGTCTCACCGAGGCCCAGCTGCCGATGATCCTCGGCTGCGACGCGGTCGGGCTGGACCCGGAGGGGCGCCCGGTGGTCGTGTACCCGGTGGTCGTCACGCCGGGTGACCCGCGCGGGGTTTCCATCCTCTCCGAGCACTTTGCCGGGACGGTCGCCGAGCGGGTGGCCGTACCCCGATCGAATCTGATTCCGCTGCCCGACGGCATGGCGGCGACCGACGCGGCGTGCCTGCCCACGGCCTGGCTGACCGCGTGGCGGATGTTGACCACCAAGGGCCGCGTCGCGGACGCCGACAGCGTGCTGGTCCAGGGCGCGGGCGGTGGCGTGGCCACCGCGGCCGTCGCGCTCGCCGTCGCGATGGGCAAGCGGGTGTACGCGACCAGCCGCGACGCCGTCAAGCGGGACCGGATCTCGGCCCTCGGCGCCATCGCCGTGGAGCCCGGTGCCCGGCTGCCGGAGCGGGTGGACGTGGTGATCGAGACGGTCGGCGCGGCCACCTTCGACCACTCGCTGAAGTCGGCCGCGCCGATGGCCCGGATCGTGGTCTCCGGCGCGACCGCCGGGCACGAGCCGTCGGTCAACCTGCGCCGGGTCTTCGCCATGCAGCTGGAGATCCTGGGCACCTCGATGGGCACGCCCGGCGAGCTGTACGAGCTGCTGGCGTTCTGCTCCGACAACGAGGTGCGCCCGGTGGTGGACAGCGTCATCCCGTTCAGCCGGGTCGAGGACGCCTTCGCCCGACTGCACTCCGGCGACGCCTTCGGCAAGGTCGTCATCGACCACACCGCCTGACGCGTACCGCGCGCTGCATCGCATCGCCGCGCCGCCCGGCTCCGCCCCAAGATCGCGCAACATCATGGAAGTAGTGGCCTCCGCGTCGTGGGAGGCCACTACTTCCTGGTTACTGCACGATCTTGGACGGCCGGCGCGGGCGGAGCGCACGGCGCGGGCGGGCCTCAGAGGTGGTCGTCGAAGGTGGCGATGTCGCCGCGCGTCGCGTCGGTGGGGATGCGCTTCTTGGCGTCCGCGTCGCCGTAGAGCGACCAGCGCAGGAACTCGACAGACGTGTCCGAGACGACCCGCAGCGTCGCGCCGTCGCTGAGCAGCGCCCGCCCGTGGTCGCCCTTGGGCAGGCTCAGCATCGCCTTCGGCCAGGGCACCTTGTCGTACGCGGCCCTGCCCGCCGCGTACTCGACCACCTCGTCCAACTCGCCGTGCACGAACAGTTGCGGTGCGGCCGCACCGGCGAACGCGGTGCCCACACCGAGCGCCGTGCCCGCGAACACCACACCCGCGTCCAGTCGCTCGTCCCGGCTGGCGGTGAACAGGCCGATGGTGGTCACTCCGCCCGCCGAGTGCCCGGCCGCGGCCACCCGCTCGCCGTCCAACCGGCCGCGCAACGCGTCGCCGGCCCTGCCGTCCAGCGCCAGCACCTGGTCCAACGCGTACGACACGTCGGCGGGCTGGTTGAGCACGTCGAGGACGTTGTTGTCCGCGCCCCGCGAGGTGTGCGGGAACATCGGCGCGGCCACCACGAAACCCGCCGCCGCCCAGCGGGTCAGCAGCGTGGCGTAGTCGTCCGGTCGCCCACCCAGGCCGTGACTGAACATCACCACCGGGAACCGGCCCTCCGCCGCCGTCGCCGACCGCTTGGCCGCGCCGCCGGACTGCCCGGCCGCCGGGTACCAGAGCGTCGTCGGCAGCGCGCGGCCGTCCCGGTTCAGTTTGAGCTGGCGTACGCCGACCGCGAAGGCGCGCTGCGGGGCCTTCCCGGCGGGGACCTGTGGTGTCGGCGTGGCGGCGGGCTGTGGTTCGACGGGCGCCTGCTGGCTCTCGGTCTTCCTGGCGTCCGCGGAGCAGCCGACCAGACCGGCCATGAGCACGGCGCTGGCCAGCAGGGCGGGGGTGACGCGACGTGGCATGAATCCGATTGTGCCCTGTCCGGCGGGCGTGCTCGGCAGCGTTCGGCGCGGCGTGCCCATCCGCTCACCCACCGTTCAGCCGGTAGCGCCTGCCGGGCCGAGTTCGCGCAGCCGGGCCAGGTCGTCGGCGTCCTTCGGGCGGCGGGGACGTTCCGGCATCCAGACCGGGTACATCTGCTTGAACTCGATCTGGGCCGCCACCGAGATGGTCGGCGCGGTGAGCGGGCCGATCCGGCCGGGTGGGCCGGCCAGCATCCCGGCCGGCAGCGGGGTGCCGGCCCAGGATCCGGCACCGACCGTCGGTCGGCCGGCGGCATCGCGACCCAGGTACGCGAAGCTGACCTCCACGTCGGCGGCGAACAGGTCGAGCTGCGACTCCACCGGCATCCGCGGGTCGGGAAGCCAACCCCGGGCCAGCAGCAGGTCGGCCAGCCGGTCGGCGTCGTCGCGCCAGCAGTACCAGTCGACGTCGACGTGCGGGCGGGTCACCGCGCCGAGCTGGAAGTCCATCGCCCAGCCGCCGCGCAGCCACACCGGGATGCCGCCCGCCCCGGTCACGGCGATGACCTCGGCGATGCTCGCCAACTGCCGGCGCGCAAGCTCGTCCACCGCAAGACCGTACCGGTGTCGGTCGGGTCAGTGGGCCGGGCGGGACTCGTAACGGGTCAGGGTGGGGGAGTGGGCGTCGGCGGGGAGGCGGGCACCGGCGGTCCGGTCGCCGTAGAGGGTCCAGCGCAGGAAGTCGGTGGTGGTGGCGAGGACCGGGGCGAAGCCCGGGTGGCCCGGCGTGAGGTACGCGCCGTGGTCCTGACCGAGCAGGCTGAGGAACGCGGCCGGCCCGGGGGTGCGCGCGTACGCGGCCCGGCCGACCGTCACCGGCACCACCGGGTCGGCAGTGCCGTGCACGAAGAGCACCGGCGCGGCCGGCCCGGCGAAGCTGCCCGGCAGGCCACCGCCAGCGATCACGATCCCGGCGCGTAGCCGGGCCGGGTGGCCCTCGCTGAACATGCCGGAGGTGGTGAAGCCGCCCGCCGAATGCCCGGCGGCGGCGACCGAGGTCAGGTCGAGGTGCCCGGCGAGGGGGTCGACACGGCTCCGGTCGAGGCCGCCGAGATACCGGACCAGTCGCCAGGCGTCGGCCGGCTGGTGGCGTACGTCGGCCCGGGTGAAGTTCGCGGCACCCTGTCGGGTGTGCGGGTACGCGGGTGCGGCCACCACGAAACCGGCCGCCGCCCAGCGGGTGGTCAGGCCGGCGTGCAGTTCGGGGAGGCTGCCCAGCCCGTGGCTGTAGATCACCACCGGGAACCGTCCGGCCGCCACCTGATCGGTCGACGCCGGGTACCAGATCGTCACCGGCAGGGGGCGCGCCGAACGCGGATCGAGGGTGAGCGTACGCACGCCGACGGCGTACGACCCCTCGGGCGCCCGACGCGCCGACACCGGCCCGGTGGCCCCGCCGGCCACCGCCGTGGCCGGCGCACAACCAGCCAGCAGCGCTGTCACCAGTACGGCCATCAGCCGGCCCGCCCCCATCGTTCCACGGTAGGTGCCCGGGCGGGCGTAGCGGCCCCGCCGTCCGGCTGGGGTGCACCCGCCACCCGGTCGGGTCACCTCCGCCGGCCGGATCCACCCATGGGACGCCGCCGGCCGGGGACGGTGCCGCGTGACCAGCTTCGCTAGGGTCACCGGCATGCCTGAGAACTACACGGACCCCAGCGGCAACACCGAGGCGTTCCGCGCCTTCAACCAGACGCCGGAGACTGCGGCGCCGACGGAGGCCCCGTCCCGCCTGCCGCTCATCATCGGTGCGGCAGTGGTCGTCGTGGTGCTGGTGGCACTCGTCGCCTGGCTGGCGACCGGCTGACCGGGTCGCCTGGCTGGCGCCGCACTGATCAGGTCGCCTGGCTGCGGCCGCACTGAACGGGCTTTACCGACTTCGCGCGCACCCTCGGGCCTCCCGGGGGTGCGCGCCTCGAGTGGCGTCAGGCCGCCCCGACCACGTCCAGGGTCTGCCGGGCGATTTCCCGCTCCTCGTCGGTGCGGATGACGCAGACGCTCACCTCGGCGCCGTCGGGCGAGATCAACCGGTCGCCCTCGCCGTCGTTGCGGGCGTCATCCACGGTGATGCCGAGCCGGTCCAGGCCGGCCAGCGCGGCGGCCCGCACCGGCGCGGCGTGCTCGCCGACCCCGGCGGTGAAGGTGATCGCGTCGACCCGACCGAGCAGCGCGTAGTACGCCCCGACGTAGCCGGTGATGCGCCGGCAGTACACGTCGAAGGCCAGCGCTGCCGCCCGGTCACCGGCGGCCCGGCGCTCGAGCACCTCGCGCATGTCGTTCACCCCGGTCAGCCCGAGCAGGCCGCTGCGGTGGTTGAGCAGGTCGTCGATGTCGTCCACCGACAGCCCGCCCTCGCGGCGCAGGTGGAAGATCACGGTCGGGTCCACGTCGCCACTGCGGGTGCCCATCACCAGGCCCTGCAACGGGGACATGCCCATCGAGGTGGCGACGCTGCGACCGTTCGCCACCGCGCAGGCGCTGGCCCCGTTGCCCAGGTGCAGGGTGATCGTGTTGACCTGTTCGTACGGGCGGCCCAGCAGCTCGGCGGTGCGCCGGGACACGTACGCGTGCGAGGTGCCGTGAAAGCCGTACCGGCGGATGTCGTACCGCTCGGCGGTGTCCCGGTCGATCGCGTACGTCGCGGCTGCCTCCGGCAGGGTGTGGTGGAACGCGGTGTCGAAGACGGCGACCTGCGGGACGTCCGGCAGCGCCGCGCGGGCCACCTCGATACCGGCCAGGTTGGCCGGGTTGTGCAGCGGGGCGAGCGGCACCAGATTCTTGATCGCGGCCAGCACCGCGTCGTCGACCAGTACCGGTGCGCTGAACGTCCGGCCACCGTGCACCACCCGGTGTCCGACCGCCGCCAGCCCGGTCAGGTCCAGCCCGTCCAGGATCTGCCGGACCGCCTCGGTGTGGTCCGCCGGGCCGCCACCGGGCTCACCGATCCGCTCGACGGTGCCGTGGTCGAGTGCCCGGTCACCGTCGTAGCGGCGCCACTTCACCGACGACGACCCGCAGTTGAGCACCAGCACCTGACTCACGACGCCTCCTCGGTGGCCGCCTGGATGGCGGTGATCGCCACCGTGTTGACGATGTCCGGCACCGTGGCGCCCCGCGACAGGTCGTTCACCGGCCGCCGCAGGCCCTGCATGACCGGGCCGACGGCGACCGCCCCGGCGGAGCGCTGCACCGCCTTGTACGTGTTGTTGCCGGTGTTCAGGTCCGGGAAGATGAAGACCGTGGCGTGCCCGGCGACGGGGCTGTCGGGCAGCTTCGCGGCCGCCACCGCCGGGTCGATCGCCGCGTCGTACTGGATGGGCCCCTCGACCAGCAGGTCGGGCCGACGCTCCCGGACCAGCGCGGTGGCCGCGGCGACCTTCTCCACGTCGGCGCCCGCGCCGGAGCTGCCGGTCGAGTACGACAGCATGGCCACCCGGGGTTCGATGCCGAACCGGGCGGCGGTGTCGGCCGACGAGATCGCGATGTCGGCGAGCTGGGCCGCGTCCGGGTCGCGGTTGACCGCGCAGTCGCCGTAGACCAGCACCCGGTCGGCGAGCAGCATGAAGAAGACGCTGGAGGCCACCGAGACGTCCGGCAGCGTACGGATGATCTCGAACGCCGGCCGGATGGTCGCGGCGGTGGTGTGCGTGGCGCCGGAGACCATGCCGTCGGCTCGGCCGGTGGCCACCATCAGCGTGCCGAAGTAGTTGGGCTGGGCCACGATGTCGTGCGCCAACTCGGCGGTGACGCCCCGGTGGGCGCGCAGCCGGGCGTACTCGGCGGCGAAGTCGTCGCGCCACTCGCTGGTGCCCGGGTCGACCACCTGCACGTCGCCGAGGTCGATGCCCAGCTCGCGGGTGCGCCGGGCGATGTCGTCCGGCCGGCCGAGCACCGTCAGCTCGGCCACTCCACGCCGTAGCAGGATCTCCGCCGCGCGCAGGATCCGCTCGTCGGTGCCCTCCGGCAACACCAGGTGCCGGGGCTTCGAGCGGGCACGGTCGATCAGCTCGTTCTCGAACATCAGTGGGGTGACCCGCGCCGACCGGCTGACCCGCAGTCGACGGGCCAGGTCGTCGGTGTCCACACAGCGCTCGAACGCGCCGAGCGCGGCCTCCACCTTGCGGGGATTGGACGCGCTGGGCCGGCCCTCGATGCGACTGGACGCGGCCACCGTGTCGTAGCTGTCGCTACGCACGGAGAGCACCGCCAACCCCGTGTTGAGGCCCTCCACCAGCCGCATCACCCTGGGGTCGGGCTGCTCGCCGAGGGTGAGCACCAGACCGGCCACCGACACCTGCCCGGCCACGTGCGCGGCGCTCGCGGCGACGAGCAGGTCGGCCCGGTCCCCAGGCGTGATCACCAGGGCGCCCTCGGTGAGGTGGCCCAGCAGTGTCGGCACGTGTGCCGCGCCGACCACGAAGTCCAGCACGTCGCGACCGAGCGCGGTGTCGTCCCCGGCCAGCAGGGTGGCCCCGAGCGCCGCCGCCACCTCGGCCACCGTCGGCGCGGACACGCTCGGCACCTCCGGGATGGCGTACGCGGGGACCGGCAGCTCGGGCAGCGTCATCGGCTCGGTCACCCGGTTGGCGATCACCGCGAGCACCGTCGCGCCGAGGTCGGCCAGATCGTGGTAGGCCCCCCGCATCGCCGCCGCGACCGCCGCCGGCTCCTGCCCGAAGCCGTCCACCACCGGCACCACCACGCTGCCGAACTCGGTGGCCAGCCGGGCGTTGAAGGCCAGTTCCCGGGGGTGGGCCGGGTCGCCCGGCTCGTCGAAGTCACTGCCCACCACGACCACCGCAGGGCACTGCCGCTCCACCGCCCGGTAGCGCTCGACGACGGCGGAGATGAGCTGCTCCCGTCGGCCGTCGGCGACCAGCGCCGAAGCCTCGGCGTAGCTCGCCCCGGCCAGCTCGGACAGCGGCACCTCGACCCGGTAGCGCTCGCTCAGCAGGGCGAGGATCGGGTCCTGGCCGGTGTCGGCCACCAACGGCCGGAACACGCCGATCCGCCCGACCTGGCGGGACAGCAACTCCGCCAAACCGAGGGCAATCGTCGACTTGCCCCCGCCGGACCCCACGCTGGTGAGGTAAACACTCCGAGCCACGTTCCCACCCCCTGCCCGTTGATCAAGAAGTTTGCGTCAGCTCCGGCCCCCATCGTGACCGAAACTTCTTGATCACCGGGTGCGGAACGAGGTTAGGCGTCTTCGTCGTCTGGGTCGTCCAGGCGGGCCAGGTAGGTGGCCAGGCGCTCGATGGGGGTTTCGAAGTCGGGGTTGAGGTCGACGAAGTCGCGCAGGCGCTCGCCGAGCCACTCCAGGGTCACCTGCTCTTCGCCCCGGCGCTCGACCAGCTCCTCGATGCCACGGTCGGTGAAGTACATCGCGTACGTCCTCGTGCTCGGCCCGGCGCGGGCCGGGCGGTCGGGTGGGTGAAGGGACCGACGGAGCCGGGGCAGGACCGTGGTGAAACGGCCCTGCCCCGGCTTCCGTGCTCAGGTCAGGTCACGGGCGGGGGAGAGCCGCCTCGATCAGCGCGTTCTGCTCGACCTCGTGGGTCTTGGCCGAGCCGACCGCCGGGGCGGCCGCGGCCGGGCGGGAGATCCGCCGCAGCCGAACGTCCGTGAGGTGCTCCAGCAGGTTGAGCGCGACGAACGACCAGCCACCCTGGTTGGCCGGCTCCTCCTGCACCCAGGCGAAGTCCTCGGCGTTCGGGAACTGCGCGAGGGCGGCCCGGATCTCCTCCACCGGCAGCGGGTACAGCTGCTCCAGCCGGAGGATGGCGGTGTCGGTGACGCCGCGCTCCTGCCGGGCCTGGAACAGGTCGTAGTAGACCTTGCCGGAGCAGAGCAGCACCCGCTTCACCGCCTCCGGCGCCGGGGCGGCCGTGTCGCGCAGCACCGGCTGGAAGGTGCCGGTGGTGAAGTCCTCCACCGACGAGACGCAGAGCTTGTGCCGCAGCAGCGACTTCGGCGTGAACACCACCAACGGCTTGCGCTTGGGCGACAGGGCCTGGCGGCGCAGCAGGTGGAAGTAGTTCGCCGGGGTCGTCGGGATGGACACCCGCATGTTGTCCTCGGCGCACATCTGCAGGAACCGCTCCGGCCGGCCGGAGGTGTGGTCCGGGCCCTGACCCTCGTGGCCGTGCGGCAGCAGCAGGGTGATGGCGGAGCGCTGGCCCCACTTCACCTCACCGGACGAGATGAACTCGTCGATCACCGACTGGGCGCCGTTGACGAAGTCGCCGAACTGGGCCTCCCAGGCGACGAGGGCGTTGATGTTCTCCACCGAGTAGCCGTACTCGAAGCCCATCGCCGCGTACTCGCTGAGCAGCGAGTCGTGCACGAAGAACCGGGAGCGGTCACCGTCGCCGGTGAGCGACTTCAGCGGCAGGTAGTCGTCGCCGGTGCGGGAGTCGACCACCGAGGCGTGCCGCTGGACGAACGTGCCGCGACGAGAGTCCTGCCCGGCGAGCCGGACCGTGACCCCGTCGTGCAGCAGCGCCCCGAGCGCGATGATCTCGCCGAAGCCCCAGTCGATGTTGCCCTCGACGGACATCTTGGCCCGCCGGTCCAGCAGCTGCTGGATTCGCTTGTGCGGGGTGAAGCCCTCCGGCAGGTTGATGTGCGCCTCGCCGATGGCCTTGACCACTGACGCGTCGGTGGCGGTGTCGACCTGCGGCTCCGGCTCCTCCTCGCGGCGCGGCCGGTTGAGCTGGCGCGGTGCCGAGGCGGCGTCCCGGGTGGCCTTGAAGACCTTCTCCAGCTGCGCCTGGTAGTCGCGCAGCAGCTCCTCCGCGTCCTCCACGGTGATGTCACCGCGACCGATCAGCTCCTCGGTGTAGAGCTTGCGGACCGAGCGCTTCGAGTCAATGATCTTGTACATCTGGGGGTTGGACATCGACGGGTCGTCGCCCTCGTTGTGCCCGCGCCGGCGGTAGCAGACCATGTCGATCACGACGTCCTTGTTGAACGTCTGCCGGTACTCGAACGCCAGCCGGGCCACCCGGACCACGGCCTCCGGGTCGTCGCCGTTGACGTGGAAGATCGGCGCCTGGATCATCCGGGCCACGTCGGTGCTGTAGAGGCTGGACCGGCTGTACTCCGGGGCGGTGGTGAAGCCGACCTGGTTGTTCACGACCACGTGCACCGTGCCGCCGGTGCGGTAGCCGCGCAGCTGCGACAGGTTGAGCGTCTCGGCGACCACGCCCTGCCCGGCGAAGGCGGCGTCACCGTGCACCGCCAGCGGCAGCACGGTGTAGCCCTCCAGCTTGAGGTCGATCCGGTCCTGCTTGGCCCGGACGATGCCCTCCAGCACCGGGTCGACGGCCTCCAGGTGCGACGGGTTGGCCACCACCGACACCTTGACCGCGTGCTCGCCGTCGGGGGTGGTGAACTTGCCGTTCTGACCCAGGTGGTACTTCACGTCACCGGAGCCCTGCGTCGAGCGCGGGTCCAGGTGACCCTCGAACTCCGAGAAGATCTTCTCGTACGGCTTGCCGACGATGTTGGCCAGCACGTTGAGCCGACCCCGGTGGGCCATGCCGATGACGACCTCGTCCAGCCCGTTCTCGGCGGAGGACTCCAGCACCTCACCGAGCAGCGGGATCAGCGACTCGCCGCCCTCCAGCGAGAAGCGCTTCTGGCCGACGTACTTCGTCTGCAGGAAGGTCTCGAACGCCTCGGCGGCGTTGAGCCGGTTGAGCACGTGCTTCTGCTCGTCGGCGGACGGCTTCTCGTACTTGCGCTCGATCCGTTCCTGGACCCAGCGCCGCTCCTCCGGGTCCTGGATGTGCATGTACTCGATGCCGACCCGGCGGCAGTACGAGTCGCGCAGCACGCCGAGGATCTCGCGCAGCTTCATCCGCTGCCGGCCGGCGAAGCCGTTGACCGGGAACTCGCGGTCCAGGTCCCACAGGGTGAGCCCGTGCTGGAGGACGTCCAGGTCGGGGTGCTTGCGGATCTTGAATTCCAGCGGGTCGGTGTCGGCCATCAGGTGACCGCGCACCCGGTACGCGTGGATCAGCTCGTGCACCCGGGCGGTCTTGTTGATCTGACCCTCGGAGTTGACAGCGACATCGCGCATCCAGCGCACCGGCTCGTACGGGATGCGCAGCGCGGTGAAGATCTGGTCGTAGAAGCCGTGCTCGCCCAGGATCAGCTCGTGCATCACCTTGAGGAACTCGCCGGACTGCGCGCCCTGGATGATCCGGTGGTCGTACGTGCTGGTCAGCGTGATGATCTTGCTGACCGCCAGCTCGGCCAGGGTGGCCTCGGACATCCCCTGGTAGGGGGCCGGGTACTCCATCGCGCCGACGCCGATGATCGCGCTCTGCCCCTGCATGAGCCGCGGCATCGAGTGCACGGTGCCGATGCCGCCCGGGTTGGTCAGCGAGATCGTGGTGCCGGAGTAGTCCTCCATGGTCAGCTCGTTGCGCCGCGCCCGTCGGACCACGTCCTCGTACGCCTGCCAGAACTGCCGGAAGTCCATCTGCTCGCAGCCCTTGATGGAGGGGACCACCAGGTTGCGGCTGCCGTCCGGCTTGGCGAGGTCGATCGCGATGCCGAGGTTGACGTGTGCCGGGCGGAGCACCGCCGGCTTGCCGTTGGCCTCGGTGAAGGAGTTGTTCATCTCGGGGTGCTGGACCAGCGCGCGCACCAGCGCGTAGCCGACCAGGTGGGTGAAGCTGACCTTGCCGCCCCGCCCCCGGGCGAGGTGGTTGTTGATCACGATGCGGTTGTCCACCAGCAGCTTGGCCGGGACCGCGCGCACGCTGGTCGCGGTGGGCACACTCAGCGAGGCGTCCATGTTCTGGACGATCTTCGCCGCGACGCCCCGCAACGGCGTGGTCTGCGGGCCGTCGGCAGTCGGCGCGGCGGCCTTGGCGGCCGGCTTGGCCGGAGTGGCCTTCTCCGGAGCGGTCTTCTCCGGCGCGGCCTTCGGTGTGGCCGCAGCGGCAGGCTTGGCCGGCGCCGGCTGGGCGGCGGCCGGCTTGCTCGCGGTCGCCGGCTTGGCCGGGGCGCTCGGCTGGGCCACCGTGGCGGCTGCCTCCGGCTGACCGTCCGGCTCCGGTGCGGCGGCCGGCTTGTCCGAGGATTCGGCGCCGCGCGGGGTGCCCGCGCCAGGTGCCGGTCGGTAGTCGGCGAAGAAGTCGTGCCAGGCCGAATCAACGCTCGATGGGTCGGCGAGGTAACGCTGGTACATCTCCTCGACGATCCACTCATTCGGGCCGAAACCCGCCAGTGGGTTCTCCTGCGAAGTCTGCTGGGTCGACACGGCCGGTAATCGCCTCTTTCACGCGGGTTTGTGTGGCACGCGGTGGGTCCGTCGCGCCCGATTAGGAGCACGGACTAGACGGCTCCCAGGCTACGCCGTACCGATCCCGCAGGCATTTCCGCCTCGGTCCCGTGGCCGGTTTCACAGAAGATGCCAGAAGTTCGGCAACGCCTGCGCGCACCGTGTCGAACTGGTAACACCCGGCCCTCCCGCGGCCGGTCGCCGAGGGTGACGCCCGACCCCGGGGCGGCGAGCCTGTCGTCGCCGCTCCGGGGTCGCAGACGCCATCAGGCGATGTCGCGCCGCCGGGTGAGCAGAACTCCGGCAATTCCGCTGACCAGCGCGTAGCCGATCAGCACCAGGGCACCGACCCACCAGGAGGGTGTGAACTCCGAGGTGCCCTCCGTGATCATGACCTGGGATGCCACAGCGGGCCAGATCACCTGCCACTTGAGAACCGCCTGGCTGTCGAGGAGGTTCGACAGGAGCAGGAAGAGCAGCCCCACCACCTGGGTGCCGATCAGATAGAGCACTGCCGCCGTGATCACCGCACCGAGCTGGTTGGTGATCAGGGTGCCGATGCCCACACCGAGGATCGTCCAGATGGCGTAGGCCAGCAGGTTGAACAGCAGCGCCCGCTGCACCGGCCACTCACCGAGCTGAGTGCCGTAGTCGTTCGCGGACAGGAAGATCGCGCCGGCGGCCAGGTCGATGAGCGTGGTCGCCAGCCAGAACATGAAGCCGAGCAGGCTGGCGGCGACGAGCTTGCTGACGATGACCGACGTCCGCCGGGGAGTCGTCAGGAACGTCGTGGTCGCGGTCTGGTGGAAGAACTCGTTGGTGACCATCAGGATGCCGATGAGCATCACGAACATCAGCCCGAGGTACTGACCCGAGGTGTAGAGGTTCGCCGCCTGCGCCGGCGCGGTCGCCTGCTCGGCGCTGACACCGATCTCTTCGGCGTCGCCGCCGAGCGCCGTGACGGCCAACCACGCGTTGATCGCGAACGCCAGGGCGATCGAGAGGAACGCGCCGATGGCCAGCCACCACCAGGTGCTGGTGGTACGGATCTTGAGTAGCTCGGATCGGACCAGGTTCATCGGATGCCCGCCTTTCCGGCCGTCAGCTCCAGGAAGACCCGTTCCAGATCGGGCCGTTCGGTGGTCAGTTCGTGCAGCTCGACCCCGGCCGCGAGGGCGGACCGGCCGATCGTCGGGGCGTCCACCCCGCCGACCAGCAGCACACCCTGCTCGTCGGTCTCGATCGTCGCCGACTGCGCCTTGAGGGCGGCGGTCAACGCCTCGGCCTGCGGGGTGCGGACCCGGACCCGGGCGCCCTGGGCCATCGACCCGAGCACCTGGTCGACCGGACCCTGCCGGACCAACTGCCCGGCCGCGATGATCACCACGTCGTCGGCGAGGAGCTGCATCTCCGACAGCAGGTGGCTGGAGACCAGCACCGTACGACCCTCGTGGGCGAGGTTCTTGAGGAACCCACGCATCCACCGGATGCCCTCCGGGTCCAGCCCGTTGGCCGGCTCGTCGAGGATCAGCACGCGGGGGTCACCGAGCATCGCGGCGGCGATGCCGAGCCGCTGCTTCATGCCCAGCGAGTAACCCTTGAACTTGCGCTTCGCCGCCGGGGTCAGCCCGACCAGGGCCAACGCCTCGTCGGCCCGCTGCTTGGGCAGCCCGGCCGCCGCGCAGATGACCCGGAGGTGGTTGATGCCGGTGCGGCCCTTGTGCGCGCTGGACGCCTCCAGCACCGCGCCGACCTGCCGCAGCGGGGTGGCGAGGTCGGCGTACCGCTGGCCGCTGATGGTGGCCGTGCCGGCGGTCGGCGTGACCAGATTCAGCAGCATGCGCAGCGTGGTGGTCTTGCCTGCGCCGTTCGGGCCGAGGAAGCCGGTCACCCGTCCCGGCGCCACGGTGAAGGACAGGTTGTTCACCGCCCGGACGTTCTTGTACTGCTTCGTCAGACCGGACACCACGATCTGACCGTCGCTGGTGGGGCTTCGCTGCCCGTCAGTCATCGTTCTCCTCCCGTGTGTGGCGTCGAGGTACGCCGTGGCACAGCGTGACGGCCCGTGGCAACAAGGTCAATCAGGCGCGGTCAGTACGTTTGCCTCCGTCGCGGGGTGGACGCGACTCATCCCTGCGGACTACGGCCCGGGTTCAGCGGGCGATCCAGGTTGCCCGCGCCGAGCCGAGCAACGACCCGTCCGGGCCGTACAGGCTGGTGTGCACGAGCGCCTTGCGCCCATCGACGCGCAGCAACGCCCCGGTCACCACGCACTCGTCGCCCGGCCGGGGCAGCGCCGCGACCACTGCGGCGATCCGGCCCAGCAGGTACGGGCGGCCCGGCGCGAGCACCGCCCAACCACCGGGGCAGTCCAGCGCAGCCCAGACCGTGGCCGTGCTGACCTGTGCGGGCGCGCGGAAGGGTGCGGCGGTCCGGCCATCGGGCAGCCGGCCGGGGAAGATCCGCAGCCCGTCGGCCCGCTGCGGCCCGCAGACGTAACAGCTGGGGAACGGATGCTCGACCAGGCCGGGGTAGCGGGCCGCGGCGGCCACCGCCGTCTCCAGGTCGACCGGGGGTACGACAGCATCGATCACCCCGGCCGGGCTCACCTCGGCCACCAGTTCGCCGGCCGGGTCCCGGACCTCGCCGTCGACCACTGTCAGCTCGGTCTCCAGCGGTGGTGGCCGGCGCAGCGTCACCTCGACCGGCCCGCTGCCGCCCGCCTCGGCGGCGAAGATCCCCGCGCTCCAGCCGCCGTTGCCGGAACCGGCGGGCCCGTTGTAGCGGGTTTCGATACGCATCGTCGACCTCCGGTGGTGCGTGTCGGCGTCGTCGCCGGTCCGCTCCGCAGCCTCGCACGACCGGGGTGGGAGCCATCTGCCGGCCGGCGTTCATCCTGCCGACACCAGTGGTCCCCGTGAATGGCAACCCGGGCCCTTACACAGATCCCATGGCCGTTCTGCATGCCGCTGGCGCAGCCCTGAAGACCAGCGGATACACCCTGCTGATCGCCGACGACCCCACCCAGGTCGCGGCCGCGCAACGCCTGCGCCACGAGGTGTTCGCCACCGAGCTCGGCGCCACCCTCCCCGGCGAGGCCGGGTTGGACGTCGACCCCTTCGACGCGTACTGCGACCACCTGATCGTCCGCGAGGACAGCACCGGCGAGGTGGTCGGCACGTACCGGCTGCTGCCGCCGGGGCGCACCACCCGGCGCTACGCCGAGGACGAGTTCGACCTGAGCCCGCTCGACCCGCTCCGCGACGACCTGGTCGAGGCGGGTCGGTCCTGCGTGCACCCGGACCACCGCTCCGGCGCGGTGATCAACCTGATGTGGGCCGGCATCATCCGGTACCTGCACCTGCGCGGCTCCCGCTGGCTCGGCGGCTGCGCGTCGGTGCCGGTGGCTGACGGCGGGCGGACGGTGGCCGAGGTGTGGACCCAGGCCCGGGCCCGGCACCTGTCGCCGCCGCCGCTGCGGGTCCGCCCGTTGCGGCCCTGGTTCACCGAGGCGGCTGCGGCCGGCCCGGTCGCCGCCGCCCCGGCCGGGCGGGTGGCGGTTCCGCCGCTGCTGCGTGGCTACCTCCGGCTCGGCGCGTGGATCTGCGGCGAGCCGTCGTACGACAGCGACTTCGGGTGCGCGGACTTCTACGTCCTCTTCTCCCTGGACCGGATGAACCCGCGCTACCTGCGGCACTTCCTCGGCGGGGAGCAGCGGTGACCGCCGTGCCGCGCGACCTGTGGCGCCCCGCCTCGGGTTGCGACGACGACTGCCTGCCGGCGGCCGGCGAGGGGCCCACGGTGCCGGTGTCCCGCCGGGTGCTCCGACTGGTCGCCGCGCTCGGCATGCTTATGGCCGGGATCCCGGTGGTGGCGCTGCTGCCCGTGCTCCCCACTCGGGAACGGCAGGCGCTGGTCAGCGGCTGGGCGCGGGCCACCGCGCGCGCCTTCGGCGTCCGCCTCGTGGTCCGGGGTCGGTTGCCCCGGCGGCGCGCACTGCTGGTCGCCAACCATGTCTCCTGGCTGGACATCCTCGCGGTGCTGGCGGTCGCGCCCACCCGGATGGTGGCCAAACGGGAGGTCCGCTCCTGGCCGGTGGTCGGTCTGCTGGCTGCGGCGGTGGGCACGGTCTTCGTGGACCGCGCCCGGCCGCTGGCGCTGCCGAGGACCGTCGCCCGGGTCGCCGACGCGCTGCGCGCCGGGCGGTCGGTGGCTGTCTTTCCGGAGGGCACGACGTGGTGTGCCGGGAACGGTGCCACCGACTGCCGCCCTGGCGGTGGGTTCCGGCCGGCGACGTTCCAGGCGGCCATCGACACCGGCAGCCCGGTGGTTCCGCTGCGGCTCACCTATCGCTGTGCGGCCACCGGGTCGACCACCACGGCGGCCGCCTTCCTCGGTGCGGACACCCTGCTGCGCTCGGTGGCACGGGTGGTCGCGGCGCGGGAGCTGGTGGTCTCGGTGACGATCGCCGCCGCGCTGCACCCGGCCCGTGACGCCGATCGGCGGTTGCTGGCCCGGGCCGCCGAGTCGGCCGTACATCTGGTGCCGGCGGCGGGTGCCGTGGCGCGGGCCCGGCTGCGGCCGGTGCCGACGGTGACCCCGGCCGTTCCCGTACCGGGTCCGCCTGCTGATCGGGAGCTGGACCTGGCGGCCTGAGGGGAGCACGCCGAACGCCGGGCCGGCGACCAACTCGCGACAGTCTTGTGGTGTCGCGATGTATCGCGTTACATTCTCCTCCTGTTCGGCGTGCCTCCCGCGCGTCGTCGAGAGGGGGAACGCCATGGCCGGATGGACGGTCGAGAGCCCGCAACGGCTCACACTGGACGCTCCGGTCGTCCGGCTGGACGTTCGACTGATCAGTGGGCGGCTCAACGTGGTCGCCACCGACGGGCCGACCCGGATCGACGTGACCCAGGTCGGCCGTCGGCCGGTCCTGATCGACCACACCGACGGTCGCCTCAGCGTCCGCCAGGAACGCGGTCGGGGCTGGTCGGACGTCCTGCGCTGGTTCCGGATGATCCACCGCTATCCCCGGGTGGACGTCTCCATCGCCGTGCCCGCCGACGTCCTCGCCGATCTGGGCCTGGTCGCGGGCTCGCTGGTCGCCTCCGGCCTGCGCCGGCAGACCACCGCCAACGTCGTCGCCGGCCAGATCACCCTGATGGGGCTGCGCGGCAGCACCTCCGCGAAGCTCACCTCGGGCCCGGTGGAGGCGCTCGGCGTCCGCGGCGACCTCACTGTGGAGACGGTCTCCGGGGAGGTGATCCTCGCCGACAGCGCCGCCGACCGGGTCCGGGCGCAGACCGTCTCAGGTCAGATCACCTGTGATTTGGACAACCCCCGGCGCAGCGAGATCCGGTTGACCACCATCTCGGGCAGCATCACCGTCCGGGTCCGCGCGGACAGCGACCTCGCCGTCCAGCTGAACACCGCCTCCGGCCGGATCACCAGCGGCTTTCCGCAGCTGCGCACCTCGACGTTCCCACTGCCCAGCAGCGAGGGGGTGCTCGGCGCCGGCGACGGTAAGCTCTGGGCTTCCGCGACCTCGGGGAGCATCGCCCTGCTCGCCCGAGCCGTCGACGACGATGCAGAGGAGCTGCCGTGACCGCCGTGTTCAGCCACGGGCGGCTCCGGCTCTACCTGCTCAAGCTCCTCGACGACGGCCCGAAGCACGGCTACGAGCTGATCCGCCTGCTGGAGGACCGCTTCCTCGGGCTGTACGCGCCCAGCGCCGGCACCATCTACCCCCGCCTGCAACGGCTGGAGGTCGAGGGTCTGGTCAGCCACACCGCGGCCGGCGGCCGCAAGACGTACGACATCACCGATGCCGGCCGGGCGGAACTGCACCAGCGGGCCGGTGAGTTGACCGCGCTGGAAACGGACATCGCGGCCTCCGTGGCGGACCTCTCCAGCCTGGCCGGCGAGATCCGCAGCGAGGTACGCGGATCGGCACGCGACCTCAAGCGGGAGCTGAGCGAGGCCACCCGGCAGACCCGGCGGACCCGGTGGGAGGCGCCCGCGCCGCCGCCCCGCCCGGCGTCGACCGGAGGGCCGCAGGCCGAGCTGCTCGACGAGTTGGACCAGCGGCTGGCCGCGTTCACCGCCGAGGTGGGCCGGCTGATGCGCGCCCGACAGTTCAGCGACACCCAGTTGCGCACCGCGATCCGGCTGCTCGACGGCGCCCTCGACGGGCTGCGTCGCCTGCTGCGCTGACCGGCCTCGCCGGACGGCCGCCGACTCACAGCCTTTTTGCAGGAAGCGTCCAGCGCTGGCGCAGTGAAGTCACCGATGATGGGCTCATGCCCGCTACCCAGACCGAGGCGCGACTGCTCGTCGTCGAGGACGACCCCAACATCCTCGAACTGCTCTCCGCGAGCCTGCGGTTCGCGGGCTTCGACGTGGCCACCGCGACAAGTGGGAGCGCCGCGCTCAACGCCGCCAAGGACCACCGGCCCGACCTGGTGGTGCTCGACGTGATGCTCCCCGACCTCGACGGCTTCGAGGTCATCCGGATGCTCCGCGAGGGCGGCACGCGTACCCCGGTGGTGTTCCTGACCGCCCGGGACGCCACCGACGACAAGATCCGTGGGCTGACTCTGGGCGGCGACGACTACGTCACGAAGCCGTTCAGCCTGGAGGAGTTGACCGCCCGGATCCGCGCCGTGCTGCGCCGCACCACGACCGGCGAGCAGGCCCCGTCCCGGCTCACCTTCGCGGACCTCGAGTTGGACGAGGAGACCCACGAGGTGCACCGTGCGGGCCAGCGGGTGCAGCTCTCGCCGACCGAGTTCAAGCTGCTGCGGTACCTGATGCTCAACGCCAACCGGGTGCTCTCCAAGGCGCAGATCCTCGACCACGTCTGGAACTACGACTTCCGGGGCGACGACAACATCGTCGAGTCCTACATCTCGTATCTGCGGCGCAAGGTCGACACCACCCAACCCCGGCTGATCCACACCCTGCGCGGCGTCGGCTACGTGCTGCGCAAGCCGGCGGCGTGAACGCGGTCCAGCAGGCGAAAGGGCGGGTCCGCAGCGTTCCGCTGCGGGTGAAGCTGGTCACCTCGGTGCTCGCGCTGGTCGCCGTCGCGCTTCTGGTGATCAGCTCGCTGACCGCGTACTTCCTCCGCAACTACCTGGAGGGCCAGGTCGACGGGCAGGTCCGGTCGACCGCCCAGGGCCTCGGCCAGCTGCTTCCGAAGCTGCGCAGCGGTGAGGTCGGCGCGATGCTGCCCAGCGACTACGTCGTCATCGTGGCCGACGAGCAGCAGGTGTACCCGCCCAAATACGACGACCTCAGCTACGACCGCGACCAACTGCCCGCGTTCCCCACCAGCCGCGCGGGTTTCGAGGCGGCGGAGGGCGAGCCGCAGACCGTCCTGTCCCACAACGGCTACACCCGCTGGCGGGTGTACTACGCCCCCCAGCCGGACGGCTCGGTGCTGGCCGTGGGTCAGCCGCTGACCGACGTGGACCGGGCGGTGAAGCAGCTCGTCTGGATAGACCTCCTGGTCGGTGGCGCAGTGCTGATCATGCTGGCCTCGGTCGGCGCGGCGATCGTCCGGACCAGCCTCAAGCCCCTCGTCGAGATCGAACAGACCGCCGCCGCGATCGCCGGCGGTGACCTGACCCGCCGGGTGCCCGACCCGGAGGAGGGCCAGGCCGAGCCGACTTCGGAGCTGGGCCGGCTCTCCCGTGCGCTGAACGCGATGCTCACCCAGATCGAGGCGGCGTTCACCGCCCGAGCCGCGTCGGAAACCTCGGCCCGGTGGGCGGAGAGCGCCGCCCGGGATGCCGCCGCCGCCGCACAGGCGTCCGAGGCGCGGGCCATCCGCTCCGAGGAGCGGATGCGGCAGTTCGTCGCCGACGCCTCCCACGAGCTGCGGACTCCGCTCACCACCATTCGTGGCTTCGCCGAGTTGTACCGGCAGGGTGCCGCCCGTGCGCCGGAGCAGACCGCCGGTCTGCTGCGCCGGATCGAGGACGAGGCGGCCCGGATGGGGCTGCTGGTGGAGGACCTGCTTCTGCTCGCCCGGTTGGACATGGAACGGCCGCTCTCGCTCACCCCGGTGGAGCTGCCGGTGCTCGCCTCCGACGCGGTGCAGGCCGCCCGGGCGATGGCACCGGACCGGCGGATCGAGCTGGAGATCGCGCCCGAATCGGGCCCGCTCGTCGTCTCCGCCGACGACGCGCGGCTACGGCAGGTGATCGGCAACCTGGTCACCAACGCGCTCACCCACACCCCACCGGAGGCCGAGATCCGGGTACGGCTGCGCGCCGAACCGGGTGGTTTCGCCGTCGTGGAGGTGGCCGACACCGGCCCCGGTCTCTCAGCCGAGCAGGCGGAACGTGTCTTCGAGCGGTTCTACCGGGCCGACGCGGCCCGGACCCGGAGGGCCGACGGCAACACCGGCACCGGCCTCGGCCTGGCCATCGTGGCGGCGCTGGTCGCCGCCCACCACGGCTCGGTCGAGGTGGCCGAGACGCCCGGCGGCGGGGCCACCTTCCGGGTTCGGCTGCCGCTGCTGCCGCAGATCGACGGAGCGGGCGAGTGACTTTCAGCCAACTTCCAGGACGGTTCCAGGTTGATTGCAGTGCCGGGGGAGAAGGTAGTGCCATGACCGAGTTCGAGTCCGACCCGCAGCGCCGGCCGGCCCCCACCGACGCCGAGCCGTCGCACCCCACCGCCGAGCTGCCGCGCGACGAGCGCGTGCAGTCCGACTCCCCGACCACTCCCGTACCGGTCGTCTCGACCGGCGGCGACCCGACGGTCGCCGCCCCCACCGGTGACGCCGAGACCACCGCCGTCACCCCCGCCGGGTACACCGGCTCCTCCGCGCCCGCCGGCCCGCCGGCAGCCGCTCAGCCGACCGGGTTCGAGCCGTCGACCGGCTACGAGCGCCCGGCCGCCGCCGCGTCCGCGCCGTCGTACCCGGTCTCCGGTCACCCGGCGCCCGGCCAGCCCGGCTACCCACAGCCGGCCGCCGGTCACTACCCCGGTGCTCCCTGGTACCCGGGCCAGCAGTCCGGCTGGGCCGGCGGGGGCCAGCCGGGAATGCCGTACGCCCAGCACCAGCAGCACCCCGGGCAGCACGCCCAGCACCCCGGACAGCACCCGCACCACCCGGGCCAGCCGGTCCCGCCGTGGGGCCCGCAGGTCGCGCCGCCCGGCAGCGGCCCCCGGCCGGGTCGGATCGCCAAGTTCGCCGGTGCCGGTGTCGCGGTGTTCGCCCTGATGCTCGGTTCCGGTGTTGCCGGTGGGGCACTCGCGCTCGCCCTCGACGGCGACGGCGGTGGCATCACCCGCACCTACTCCGCGGCTCCCGTGATCAACGGCGCCGACCTGCCGAAGATCGCCGCGTCGGTGCAGGACAGCGTCGTCTCGATCACCACCAACAGCGGTGAGGGCTCCGGGGTGGTGCTCAGCGCCGACGGGTACGTGCTGACCAACAACCACGTGGTCGCGTCCGCAGCCGGCGACGCCGTGCGGGTGGTCTTCGCCGACGGCAAGACCGCCGACGCGAAGATCATCGGCACCGACCCGAAGACCGACCTGGCCGTGGTGAAGGCCAACGGGGTGAACGACCTGAAGCCGGCCAAGTTCGGCGACAGCGACGCCATGCAGGTCGGCGACCAGGTGCTCGCCCTGGGCAGCCCGCTCGGTCTGCAGGGTTCGGTCACCTCGGGCATCCTCAGCGCCCGGGACCGCACCATCCGGGCCGGTGAGGGGCAGCCGCAGGACCCGACCCAGCAGCAGAGCCAGCCGGTCAGCTCGATCTCCGGCCTGCTCCAGACGGACGCGCCGATCAACCCCGGCAACTCCGGTGGCGCCCTGGTCAACACCCGGGGCGAGGTGATCGGCGTCAACACCGCCATCGCGACCTCCGGGCAGAGCACCGGCAACATCGGTGTCGGGTTCGCCATCCCCAGCAACAAGGCCAAGGACGTCGCGGGCAAGCTCCAGCGGGGCGAGAAGGTCAGCCACCCGTCGCTCGGAGTCGGCGTCAACCAGGCCGAGGGCGGCGGCGCCCTCGTTGCGTCGGTCACCCCGGGCAGCCCGGCGGAGAAGGCCGGCCTCCAGCGCGGCGACGTCGTCACCCGGTTCGGCGACAAGCCCGTCAACGACTCGGACGACCTGGTGGGCGCGGTGCAGGCCGGCAAGGTCGGCGACCGGGTCGAGGTGCAGTTCAAGCGCAACGGTGTCGAGAAGTCGGTGACCGTGACGCTCGCCGAGACGTCCTGACCAGCTGTCTGAACCTGCTTCCTCCCTCCGGCGGCGGGTGGCGGGGCCGAGGGGGTCGGCTCCGTCACCCGCCGCTTCTTTCCGCCCGGACGGCGGTTCACCCGTAACGGGTGAACCGCCGTCACCCGTCCGCCCGGCAGGTTCGGAGGGCGACGACCGGAACCGGGGGGTGGGGTGCCATGACCGAGGTGGTGGGTGTCCGCGACGACCAGCGGATCC
Source organism: Micromonospora saelicesensis (assembly GCF_900091575.1). GTDB lineage: Bacteria > Actinomycetota > Actinomycetes > Mycobacteriales > Micromonosporaceae > Micromonospora > Micromonospora saelicesensis. Next base: position 287,659 of record NZ_FMCR01000006.1, on the reverse strand, counting down.
AACGCGACGTTCTGGCCGAACTGGCCTGGGACGCCCGGCTGCAACCGAACGAGATCGGCGTGACAGTCGACCAGGGCGTGGTCACCCTGACCGGATTCGTGGACGGTGCCGCCCGCGGCTGGGCCGCGACACGGTGCGCGCAGCGGGTTCGCGGCGTACGGGCGGTGGCCGACGAGATGGAGGTGCGGCTGCCCGGCACTCCGGGGCGTACCGACGCCGAGGTCGCCAACGCCGCCACCCGCGCCTTGGAGTGGGACAGTTTCGTGCCCGCCGAACGGCTGGACGTGACAGTGGCCAACGGCTGGCTGATGCTGCGCGGTGAGGTCGAGTTCGGGTGGCAGCGGCGGGCCGCCGAGGGCGAGGTGCGCCGGCTCGACGGCGTACGGGGGATCACCAACCTGATCGAGGTACGACCCGCGGCGCCACCGGCTGGCGAGCGGCTGCGGCGGGACGTCCAGCGGGCGCTGCTGCGCACGCTCGGCGGCGAGCGGGTGACCGTCGAGGTGGACGGCGACACGCTGGTCCTCGCCGGCGTGGTCCGTTCCTGGTGGGAACGCGATCAGGTCGAGCGGGTGGCGTGGTCCGCGCCCGGAGTGCGGGTGGTCCACGACCAACTCCTGGTGGGCGGGTGATCGTCCGCCATGTCCGGTTTACCCGGGACGCCACCGGGAAACCGCCGCCGACCGGCGGTGCCGCCGCACCGGGGGAGCAACGGGGAGGACTCGTGGCCGTGAACCACCCGCCTGCGGGCCGCCCCGAGGAGCGGTCGCTGCGCATCGCGATGGTGGTTCCGCCGTGGTTGTCCGTACCGCCGCCCGGCTACGGCGGCCTCGAACAGGTCGTCGCCGCCCTGGTGGACGCGCTCTGCGGGCAGGGGCACTCGGTGACCCTGTTCGGCGCCGGAGGTGACCACGGCACGGCGGCCGACGGCTTCGTCTCCACGGTGGCCGAGGTCCAGTACGAGCGGCTCGGCGAGTCACTGCCCGAGCTGGCACACCTGGCCCGGGTGAATCGGCTGATCAGCCCGGCCGACTTCGACGTGATTCACGACCACACCACGATCGGTCCACTGGTCGCCGGCCGCCGGGCCGTGCCGACCGTCGCGACCGTGCACGGCAACCCCGTGGGGGAGTACGGCGACGTGCTGAGCGACATCGACGCGGGCGTCGCACTGGTGGCCATCTCGCACGCCCAGCGCCGGCTGAATCCGAACCTGCCCTGGGCCGGCACTGTGCACAACGCGCTCGACATCCGCGGCTTCCCGCGCAAGCACACACCCGGCGCGGGGCCGGTGCTGTGGCTGGCCCGGTTCAGCCCGGACAAGGGCCCGGACACCGCCATCCGGGCGTGCCGGGCGGCCGGACTGCCCCTGCTGTTGGCCGGCAAGTGCAACGAGCCGGCCGAGCGCCGCTACTACGAGCAGGTCGTCGCGCCGATGGTCGACGACGACGTGACCGTCGTGCTCAACGCGGACCGCGCGACGACGCTGCGGATGCTTGTCGACGCGCGCTGCCTGATCATGCCGATCCAGTGGGACGAGCCGTTCGGCATGGTGATGCTGGAGGCGATGGCCACCGGCACGCCGGTGGTGGCGCTCAACCGGGGTGCGGTGCCGGAGCTGGTGCGGCCGGGGCTGACCGGGCTCGTCGTCGAACGGTCGGAGGAGCTACCCGCGGCGCTGCTCGCGGCGGAGCGACTCGACCCGGAGGACTGCGTGGCGCACGTCGCGCGGAACTTCTCGGTCGAGCGGATGGCGAGCGGCTACGCGGAGGTCTATCAGCGCTTCGACCTCGGCCGGCACGACGTCCGTGAACCGGACCGGGTGCCGGTGCGCTGACCCACCGGTGTCGCCGGGTCAGGCTCCGGTCGCGCCCAGCTCGGCGATGGCGGCGTCGAGCCGAGAGGCGTAGGCCGGGCTGATGCCGCCCTCACCGAGACGGACGGCGACCTTCGCGCGCAGCCGGGCCACCGGCGGCGCCAGCTCTTCGCGGCCGGAGCTGACCGCCACGGTCAGGTTGCGCAGCTCGTTTCGCAGGTCGAGGGCCACGTCGTCGCGGATCTCACCGGCGCTCAGGCCGGCGCCGATCAACCCGTCGACCCGGTTCGCGACCTCGGTCAGGGTGCCCGGGTTCGAGGTGGGCGCCCCGGTGGTCGGCTTCGTCGTCGGTGCCGCGGTCGGTGGGGTCGACGTGATCGGCGCGGACGACTCGGGGGCCGGCGGGTCGGTCGACGGGGTCGTCACCGGCCCGGCGGAGGGCTGCGCCCGGCGGGTCGGCTGCTCTTCGGGCAGCAGGGCCACCCCGGCCAGTGTCACTCCGACGGCCAGCACCAGCAGCAACACCAACCGCCGGCGCGACCAGCCGGACCCGGTCGCCGGCTCGCCCGCGCCGGAGGAGGTCCCGCCGTCCGAGGCGTCTCCGTCCAGCCGCGCCGCCGCTGGAGGGCTGACCGTCGCGACGGCGGGCGACTCCGGTGGCAGGGGCTGCGTGGGCACCCGGATGGTCGCCGTCGGGGGCTCGGCGGGCAGCGAGTGGTCGCGGAGCGCGGTGGCGACCTGCCGGGCCGTCGGCCGATCGGCCGGGTTCCGGGCGAGGCTGCGCAGGCAGATCTGGGCCACCGGTGCGGGCAGATCCGGTAGGTCGGCCAGCGTCGGTGGCGGACCACTGGCCAGCGCGGCGCTGAGCTGCTCCCAGGTGTCCGCCGGATACGGGACCCGGCCGGTGAGCGCCTCGTGCAGCAGTACGCCGAGCGAGTAGACGTCGGTGGACGGTTGGGCCGGCGCGCCGTCGAGGCGTTCCGGGGCGACGTACGCCGGGGTGCCGAAGGTCTCGCCGTCCTCGTCCTCGTCGGGCGCGCCGATCCGGGTGGCGATGCCGAAGTCGAGCACCTTGACGCCCGTCCCGGTCATCATCACGTTGGCCGGGGTGATGTCCCGGTGCACGATGCCGAGCCGGTGCGCGGCGGCCAGCGCGTCCGCGACCTGCGCGCCGACCTGGACCGCCTCGGTCCACGGCAGCGGCCCCTCGGTGAGCCGCAGCTTCAACTCCTCGCCGCTGAGCAGTTCCATCACGACGAACGAGGTGATCGAGCCGTCCGGGTCGACCGTCTCGCCGTAGTCGTGCACGGAGGTCAGGTGCGGGTGCACCAACTGGGCGGCGGCCCGTGCCTCCTCGCGCACCATGCCCCGGAACCGCGCGTCGGCGGCGAGTGACGGGGCGAGCACCTTCAGCGCGACCACCCGGTCCAGTACCTCGTCCCGGGCACGCCAGATGACCGACATGCCGCCGGCGCCGATCTGGTCCAGAAGTCGGTATCTGCGAGCCAGCAATCGGCCCGGATGCAGTGCTGCCTTCACAGATCGCACCTGCCTCAGGGGTGGGAGCGGTATCAGGTTGCGCGAATGCGTCCTGCCTGTCAACGCCGTCGCCACCAGCCGTCGGCGGACGGTGCCTGCCGTGCGCTGACCGCCGGTCGGCAGCGGCCCACCGGTCGGCGGCGGGCCCGTGCCAGGATGAGAGACATGGCGGGGGGACCGGTGGCGTTCGTGCTCGGCGGCGGGGGAGTGCTCGGCGCGGTCGAGGTCGGCATGTTGCGTGCCCTGTTCCGGGCCGGCATCCAACCCGACATGGTCCTCGGCACCTCGATCGGCGCGGTCAACGGCGCGCTGGTCGCCGCCGACCCGTCCGAGGCGGTGACCGATCGGCTGGTCCGGCTCTGGGCCTCACCGGAGGCGAGCGAGGTGTACGGCGACTCGGTCGCCCGGCAACTGCGCCGCTTCGCCGCCCGCACCCACCTGCACTCACCCCGGCCGCTGCGCCGCCTGTTGGAGAACGAGCTGGGGGTGGACACCACCTTCGCCGACCTGCGGGTTCCGTTCCGGTGCTGCGCCGCCCACATCGAGCGGGCCGCCGAGCACTGGTTCGACAGCGGCCCGGTGGTGCCGGCGGTGATGGCGTCGGCCTCGGTGCCGGGCCTGCTCCCGCCGATGCAGATCGACGGCGCGCACTACGTGGACGGCGGCATCGTCAACTCCATCCCCATCGGCGAGGCGGTGGCCGTCGGCGCCCGCCGGATCTACGTCCTCCAGGTGGGTCGGATCGAACGGGAGCTGACCCCGCCCCGTCGGCCGTGGGAGATCGCACAGGTGGCGTTCGAGATCTCCCGCCGGCACCGCTTCTTCCGGGAGATGGCGGCTCTGCCGGAGGGGGTGGAGGTGCACGTCCTGCCGACCGGCGGGCTCAACCCACGCGACGACACGCCGTGGGCGTACCGGGACATGGCGGCGGTGGGACGGCGGATCAGCCGCGCGTACACCGCCTCCCGGCGCTACCTCGCCACCCACCTGGAGCGTTGATGCCGCTGCCTCCCCGGTGGCTGCGTCGGCTGCTGATCGCCCCCGCCGTCGTGCTGCTCGCCTTCCTCGTGGTCACCACGTTGCCGATCTGGGCGCTGCTCGCCGCGGCCGCGTCCCCGCTGGTCCCGGGCCGGTTGCGCCCGCTGCGACTGCTCTGGATCGGCTGCTTCTACCTGGTCTGGGACGCTGCCGCGCTGCTCGCGCTCTTCCTGCTCTGGGTCGTCTCCGGCTTCGGCTGGCGGACCCGGTCGCCGGCGTTCCAGCGCGCGCACTACGTGTTGGCCGGCTGGTTCCTGCGGTTGCTGTTCTGGCAGGCACATTGGACACTGCGGTTGCGCATCGACGTCGTGGGCACCGACCCGGACACCGCGTTGCCCGGCCGGCCCGAGCTGGTGCTCTGTCGGCACGCCGGGCCGGGCGACTCGTTCATCCTGATCCACGGGCTGGTCAACTGGTTCCACCGGGAGCCCCGGATCGTCCTCAAGGACAGCCTCCAGTGGGATCCGGCGATCGACGTGCTGCTCAACCGGCTGCCCAACCGGTTCATCGCGCCGACCCCGGAGCGCGGCGAGGAGACGGTACGCCAGGTGAGGCACCTCGCCACCGGCCTGGACGACAACGACGCCTTCGTGATCTTCCCCGAGGGCGGCAACTTCACCCCCAGGCGACGGCTGCGCGCCATCGCCCGGCTGCGCTCCCTCGGCCTGGAAAGGATGGCCCTGCGCGCCGAGCGGATGCGCCACGTGCTCGCCCCGCAGCCCGGTGGGATGCTCGCCGCGCTGGACGCCGCACCGGACGCCGGGGTCATCTTCGTCGCCCACACCGGGCTGGACCGGATGCTCACCGTCGCCGACGTGTGGCGGGAACTGCCGATGGACAAGCGGATCGTCATGCGGTTCTGGTCCGTGCCGCCGGAGGACGTACCGACCGGACGGCAGCAACGCATCGACTGGCTCTTCGATTGGTGGGCGCAGATTGATGCCTGGATCGCCGCTAATCGGTAGATGTCCGCGTAGGGTGCGGGCGTGGACGAGATCTGCGTGGTGACAACGGTGGTGGATGCGCGTTCGGTCGCCGACGTGCTGGCGGCTGCGGCCGTCGCCGGCAGGCTCGCCGCCTGCGCCCAGGTGGGTGGTCAGGTGGACAGCACCTACTGGTGGCGGTCCGGGATGGAGACGAGCACCGAGTGGTCGGTGCAGTTCAAGACCGCACCGGATCGGCTCACCGCGTTGCTGGACCAGATCCGGGTCAGCCACCCGTACGAGGTGCCGGAGATCCTGGTGTCCAGGGTGGAGAGCGGCAACCCCGACTACGCCACCTGGGTGTACGAGCACACCCGCTCCTGAGTACGCGCACTCTGGGTCGCACCCCGGTCGGTTGTCGATGATGACCGGGTGGACGACACCCGTTACCCCTGCCCCGCCTGCGGTGCACCGGCCGATCTGAGCGCCGGTTGCTCCGGCTGCCGACGTGCGCCCGACCCGATCGCCGCTGAGGTGGTTCGGCTGAGCCGGGAGGTCGCCGAGCTTGAGCCGCAGGTGGAGCGGGCTCGTCGCGCGTACACCGAGCTGGCCGGACGACTGTCGACAGTGTCCGGGCGGCGGGCCGAGCTGGCCGCGGTCGTCCGCGCCGGGTTGGCGGCCTCGGTCGTGGCGCGTCCGGTGCCTCTCGGCGGGCCGGCGCCGTCCATCGGCCCGGGTCCCGGGGTGGCGGCGGATTCGCGGCCGGGCGCGGCGGAGACCTCGACCCGGACGGTCCAAGGTCTGCTCTTCGTCCTCGGTGGACTCCTGCTGGGCACCGCGGCGGTGGTGTTCACCGCGGTCGCCTGGGCGGCGGTGGGGGTCGCCGGGCGGGCGTTGATCCTGGCGGCGTTCACAGCGCTCGCGCTGGGCGTACCGCTGCTGGCGGTCCGCCGAGGGCTGCGCGGTACGGCGGAGACGTTCGCCGCGGTGGGGTTGCTGCTGGTGGTGCTGGACGGTTACGCGGCCTGGTCGGTGGACCTGGCCGGCGTGGCCGACTGGCCGGGCAGCCGGTACGCCGCGCTGGTCGGGGGGGCCAGCGCGGCGGTCGCCGTGGCGTACGGCCGGTGGAGCGGGTTGACGGGGCCCTGGTTCGCCGCCCTGGTGGCCGCCCAGCCGGCGTTGCCGCTGCTCGCCGCCGAGGCCGGGCTGGGTGCGACGGGGTGGGCGTTGGTACTGCTCGGGGTGGCGTCGCTGAACCTGGCCGTGCTGGCCGCGTTGCGTGGCCGGGAGGGGGCGGCGCAACTCGTCGGCCGGGTCCTTGCCGGCGCGGGTCACGTCGCCGCGCTGGTGGGCGCCTCGGCGTGCGCGGTGGTGCCGCTGGTCAGTGGGCGGGCGGGGGGCGCGCCACTGCTGGCCGGGGTGCCGCTGTTGCTGGTCGCGCTGACCGGGTTCGGTGCGGCCTGGCTCGTCGGGGGGCGGGCGCTGCGGGCGGTGGCGGCCGGGCTGCTGGTGCCGGTGCTCGCCGCCGCCCTGCTGCGTCCGGTGGCGGAGCTGCGGCCGTCAGTGCTGCTGCTCGCGGCGGCGACTGTGGCGCTGGGGATGGCCGCGGCCGTGCGGCTCCTGCCGGCGGCGGCCGGGGCGGCAGTGGACGGTGGCGGCGGTTGGCGGGCCGGTCCGCGGGCCGGCGCGCTGTTCGTCGCGGCGGGCACGGCGCAGGTCACCGTATTGATCACCATCGGGCTGGCGGTCGCCGCCGTCGGCCGGTCGCTGCCGCCCTGGGGCGGGGCCGGGACGGCGCCGGATCTGCGCTGGGGCTGGCAGCTGGCACCCGCTGTGGCGCTGGCGATCGGCGCGACGGTGCTCCTGCTGCCCCGTGGCGCGCGGGCGGTGCTCGCCACGGCCGGCGCGGTGGCGGTGCTGTTCGCCGTACCCGCCGGCTGGTCGGCCTCCTGGCCTCAGGTGGTGGCCGTCGACCTGGTCGGCGGGGTCGCGTTGCTGCTCGCCGTGCTGGCCCGCCCGAGCACCCCATCGGTCGCCCTGCGCACCCGTGCTCTCGGCGGTGCCGTCCTGCTCGGGCACGGGCTGCTGGTCGCCCTGGCCGCCCCGATCGGTGCTCTGGTGGCGCTCGGCGTGCTCGCCGTGGTCGGGCTGGCGCTCGCCGTCCGACGGGGGGCCGGCGCGTACCGGGAGGTGGCCGGCGCGGGTCTGCTGGTCGGGCAGCTCGCGCTGCCTGGAATCGCGGCGGTGGCGATGTTCGCCGCGGGCGGGCCGCCCTGGTGGCAGGCCCGGCTCGCGCTGGCCGCCGCCGGGCTGTCGCTGGTCGCAGCGCTCGCGGCCCGCCGTCACCGGGTGGAGCTGATCGGGTACGCGGTGACCGGCGCCGTCGCGGCGGTGACCGTGCCCGGCCTCACGCCGCTGGTCGGGGCGGGTGACGAGCCGCTCGTGCTGTACGCGGCGCTGGCCGCGCTGGGCGTCTGCTGGCTGCCGTCGGCGAGCGCCTCCGGTCAGGCGGTCCTCGGGGACCGGCCGGCGGCCGACGGGCGCGAGTCGGCCCGGTCAGCGCTGTTGCTGGCGGCCGGCGGAACGCTGGCGGCGGTCGCCGTCCTGGCGGCCCTGCCGACGGTGCTGACCGCACTCGGGTCGCCCTACGGCGGCGGGAACCCTGTGTGGTCGGGGGTGCCCACGGTCGTGGCCGACCCGTCGGTGCTCCCGGTCGGGTTCGCGCTGGTCGTGCTGGCGGTGGCCGGCGCGCTGGCCGGTCGGCGGGTCGGCCTGCCGGTGCCGCCCGCGCTGCCGTTCGTCGCGGCGGCGCTGCCGGTGCTGCTCATCGCGATCGGCGCGCCGTGGCCGGTGCTGCCGGCCGCCGTTCTGCTCGCCGGCCTGGCGGCGCTGCTGTTCACCGCGCTGGCCGCGGCCCGCCCGGCGCTCGCACCGGTCGCCGTGCCGGTGGGCGTGGTGCTGGTGGCCTCCGGTGTGCTCGGTCTGCTGGCCACCCGGGCCGGGACGCTCGCGGCCGAGGGGGCGCTGCTGGTGGCGGCGGTCGCGGTCGCCGCCGGGGCGCGCCGGTTCGAGGTACGGGTCGCCGGTTGTCTCGCCGCCGTGGGCGCGGCCTCCTCGTTGTCGGTGACCGCCCCGCTCGCCGCTGGGCTGCCGTTGCGAGCTGCCGCGTACCCGCTGCTGGCGGTGGCCGGTCTGGTGCTTGCCGCCGCGGCGGTCACCCCGGCGCGGGTCCGGCTGGGACGGGTGCTGGACGCCACCGCGCAGGCCGTCGCGCTGGTGGCGGCGGTGCTCGCCGTCGAGGCGGCACGGCACCTCGCCACCGTCTGCGTGCTCTGGGGTGTCGCCGTGGCGCTGCGACTGCTGCGCCGGGGCGAACCGGCCGGCCGGCGGTGGATGTTCGCCGGGATCGCCGCCGGCAGCGAGTTGCTCGGGGCCTGGGTGCTGCTCGCCGCCGGTGGGGTGACCGTGCTGGAGGCGTACACCCTGCCGGCCGCAGCGCTCGCCGTCGGCGCGGGCCTGCTGGCGCTGCGTACCCGATCGGGGTTGACCAGCTGGCCGGCCCTCGGCCCGGGGCTGGTGGCGGCGTTGCTGCCCAGCCTCGTGTCGGTGCTGGCCGGGGCGGACCCACAGCCGTGGCGGCGACTGCTCCTCGGCGCGGCGGCGACCGGCGCGGTGCTGGCCGGCGCGACCCGCCGGTGGCAGGCGCCGGTGCTGCTCGGAGGCGGGGTGCTGACACTGTTGGCGCTGCACGAGCTGGCCCGGGGGTGGGATCTGCTGCCCCGGTGGATCTACCTGGGAGTCGGCGGGCTGGCGCTGGTCGGGCTCGCCGCAACCTACGAGCGGCGGCGACGTGACCTGGCTCGACTGCGCGCTGCGGTCGGCCGACTGAGCTGAGTCGAACCAGTAGGGGTAGGGCCTGCCCTACCCCCCATTCGGGGGTTGTCGGGGTTACTCACCGCTACCGCAATCAGGAGACTTGACATTAAGCCCGAACCACCCCGGTACGGGCGCAAGCGGAACGGGAGCAGCGATGGCGCTCGGAGCGGTGGCGGAACCGCCGGTACGACGGCGAGGTAGCGACTACGCACAGTTGTCCCGACGGATCAGCCAGGCGGGCCTGCTGGAGCGGCGCCCCGGCTGGTATGTCACCCGCATCGTGCTCACCCTCGGTGCCTTCGTGGCCGGCTGGGTGGCAGTGTTCCTGCTCGGCGACTCCTGGTGGCAGCTTCCGATCGCGGCCCTGATGGCGGTGGCCACGACCCAGGTCGCGTTCCTCGGTCACGACGCCGGGCACCGCCAGATGTTCCGTCGGCGTGGCCCCAGCGAGTTGGTGGGACTGCTCGCCGGCAACGTGGCGGTGGGGATCAGCTACGGCTGGTGGGTCGACAAGCACAACCGGCACCACGCCAACCCGAACCACGAGGACGAGGACCCGGACGTCGGCGCGGGGGCCCTGGTGTGGACGCCCGAGCAGGCGTTGGAGACCCGTGGGTTCGGCCGTTGGATGGCTCAACGGCAGGCGTACTTCTTCTTCCCGATGCTGCTGCTCGAGGGTCTGAGCCTGCACGTGGCGAGCATCAAGGCGATCGTCGGCCGGGAGGACGGTAAGTACGCCGTCCCCATGCGGCACCGGGCGGTCGAGGCGGCGTTGCTCGTCGCGCACACCGCCGCTTACGTGGCGCTGCTGTTGGCGGTCATGTCCCCGGTCAAGGCGCTGCTCTTCGCCGTCGTGCACCAGGCGCTGTGGGGCCTCTACATGGGCTGCGCGTTCGCGCCGAACCACAAGGGCATGCCGATGCCGACCGCCGAGGACGAGCTGGACTTCCTGCGTAAGCAGGTGCTGACCTCCCGCAACGTGCGCGGCAGCCGACTGGTGGACACCACGCTCGGCGGTCTCAACTACCAGATCGAGCACCACCTCTTCCCCAACATGCCGCGCGCCAACCTGCGCCGGGCCCAGCCGATCGTGCGCGCCTACTGCGCCGAGCAGGGCATCCCGTACGCCGAGACCGGGCTGGTCGAGTCGTACCGGCAGGCGCTCGGTCACCTGCACGAGGTGGGTCGGCCGCTGCGCGGCTGAACAGCACGGCCGCTGCGCGGCTGACGCGATACTGATCGGCGGGGCGGCATCTGATGATGCCGCCCCGCCGTCGCGTTTCTGGCCGGCACCGCCTGCCGGAGACCTGGGCTCGAGGGAGCGCGTCCGGGCTCGTCGGACGCGCCACCGGTAGGGTCTGGTCATGGCAGACCTGCTCACCGCGGACGCGGTGCGAGAAGAGCTGAGCCGGTTGCCCGACTGGTCGGGTGACCCGACCGGCATCGGTCGTACCGCTCAGCTCGGCAGTTTCCCGGCGGCCATCGAAGTGGTGGACCGGGTGGCGACGGTGGCCGAGGATCTCGACCACCATCCCGACATCGACATCCGATGGCGGACCCTGACCTTCCGCTGTGTCACGCACTCGGCCGGTGGGGTCACCCACCGGGACATCGAGCTGGCCCGGCGAATCGACGACATCGTCCGGAGCGCGGCATGAGATTTGAGATCAGCAAGGTGTTGGACGCCATCGAGGGTCGCGTCTGCACCGACCCGTCACTGGCCCGAGCCGTGATCGACCTGGCCGAGGTGATCCGCTACCAGGACATCGACGGTGGCCGACCGGCCAGCCTGCTCCGCCTCGGCATGGTCATCGACGCGCTCTCCCGCGAGCTGGAAGAGGACAGCGTCCAGGTCTACGCGGTGGTGCACCGGGCGTTGCTCTCCGACGCCGATCTCACCTCGAACGAGCGGATGGTCGTCCGCCGCTGGGCCGACGACGGGCTCGTCGAGGTGCTCGACAACCCGGGTGACCGGATGTTGGAGGTCGCCGACCTGCTCGGTCTGCCGGTGCTCAGCCGGGTCCGCTTCGACGGGTTGCGCGGTCGGTTCCCGTGGCTGGTCGAGCAGCCCGGTCGGGTGGTCGCGCCGGTGCCGGGCGCCGGCGGACCGGTGTTCATCGCACACGTCGGTGGTGGGCACTCGCCGGTGGCCGGCAAGCGGTCACCGACCGGTGCCAAGCTGCTGGCCCGCCAGTGGCGCTGCCCGGAGTCGGGCTGCGCGCTGTTCGGCGGCGGTGGTGGGGGCGGCGCGTTCGCCGACCTGGCCGGGGGCGCCGATCGCAGCCCCGCCGCGCAGCCGCCGCCCGCGCTGCGCAACGGCGTGCCGACCTGCCCCCGACACGGCGTACGGCTCGGGGACGGCGGCCCGCGTCCGCGTACCGAGGTGCTCGCGGTGCGCGTCGGCGGCCTGGTCCGACGGCGGTTCGTGCTCAGCGAGGAGCAGCCGATCGTGGCCGGTAGGGCTCCCGAGCAGGACGGCGGGATCATGCTCGGGCAGTGGCTCAACGACGAGGCCCGGCGCTGGATCAGCCGTGGTCACGTCCGCTTCGAGCTGCGGGTCGGCGAGGTCATCGTGACCGACGTCAGCACCAACGGCTCCGGCATCCGCCCGGCCGGTTCGATGACCGAGTCCGACCGGATCCCGCTGGCGCCGCAGCAGTCCCGGGTGCTGGGTGAGAACGACATGGTGGAGCTGTATCCGGGGGTGCAGATCGGTCGGGCCGAGGAGTTGCCCACCGGCGCCCCGTTCACCCCCACCTCGGTGATGGCCGAGGCCCCGACGATGGCCATGCGCCTGCCCCGCCCCTGACGCGAAAGGCGGGCGCCGGAACCCCGACGCCCGCCTTTCACCATGTTCCCGGGTCAGCCGGCCAGCACCTCGGCCAGCTGGGTCACCGCCAGGTCGATCTCCTCCTCGGTGATCACCAGCGGCGGGGCGAGCCGGATGGTGGAGCCGTGGGTGTCCTTGGCGAGCACTCCGCGCGCGGCGAGCCGCTCGCACGCCTCCCGACCGCTCATCAGCGCCGGGTCGATGTCCAGACCGGCCCACAGGCCACGGACACGTACCCCGACCAGGCCCTTGCCGAGCAGCCCCTCCAGGCCGGCCCGCAGCCGCTCACCCAGCTCGGCCGAGCGGCGCTGGAACTCGCCAGTGGCCAGCAGCCGGACCACCTCGATCGCCACCGCGCAGGCGAGCGGGTTGCCGCCGAAGGTGGAGCCGTGCTGGCCGGGCTTGAGCACGCCGAGCACGTCGGCGTTCGCGGCCACCGCTGACACCGGCACGATGCCGCCGCCGAGCGCCTTGCCGAGCAGGTACATGTCCGGCACGACGCCCTCGTGGTCACAGGCGAAGGTCGCGCCGGTACGCCCCAGACCCGACTGGATCTCGTCGGCGATGAACAGCACGTTGCGCTCGGTGCAGACCTGGCGTACGCCTGGCAGGTAGCCCTCCGGCGGCACCACCACACCCTGCTCACCCTGGATCGGCTCCAGCAGCACGGCCACGGTGTTCTCGTCGATCGCGGCGGTCAGCGCGGCCAGGTCGCCGTACGGCACGACGGTGAACCCCGGGGTGTACGGCCCGAAGTCGGCGCGGGCGTCCTCGTCGGTGGAGAAGCTCACGATGGTGGTGGTCCGCCCGTGGAAGTTGCCCTCGGCGACCACGATGTTGGCCTGCCCGGCAGCCACGCCCTTGACCTGGTAGCCCCACTTGCGGGCCACCTTGATTCCGGTCTCCACCGCCTCGGCGCCGGTGTTCATCGGCAGCACGAGGTCCTTGCCGCACAGCTCGGCAAGCTCCCGGCAGAAGTCGGCGAACTGGTCGTGGATGAACGCCCGGCTGGTCAGCGTCAGCCGGTCCAGTTGGGCGTGCGCGGCGGCGATCAGCTGCGGATGCCGGTGACCGAAGTTCAGCGCGGAGTAGCCGGCCAGGCAGTCCAGGTAGCGGCGGCCGTCCACATCGGTGAGCCAGGCGCCCTCGGCGGACGAGATCACCACCGGCAGCGGGTGGTAGTTGTGCGCAGTCCAGCGCTCGGCGTCCCGGACCGCTCCCGGCGTACGCAGCTTGTCATCCACGATCACTTGCTTGCCTTTCCCTGACGGAGTCGCAGCGTGCAGCACTTCGGTCCGCCGCCGGCCTTACGGAGCTCGGACAGGTCGACCCCGATGGTCTCGTAGCCCCGGTCGCGCAGCTTGGCGGCCAGGTCGGTGGCCTGCGCGGGCAGCACCACGTGCCGCCCGTCGCTGACCGCGTTCAGCCCCAGCACCTCGGCGTCGGCCATGGTGGCGTGCACCGCGTCGGGGAAGAGTCGGCGCAGCACGGCCTGGCTGCCCGGGGAGAACGCCTCCGGCAGGTACGCCACGGTCCTCTCGTCGAGCACTGTCAACGCGGTGTCCAGGTGGTAGAAGCGCGGGTCGACCAGCTGCATGGTGATCACCGGGTAGCCGAAGACCTCCTGCAACTGGGCGTGTGCGGCGTGCGCCGTGCGGAAGCCGGTGCCGGCCAGCAGGTGGTCACCGGCCAGCAGGACGTCGCCCTCGCCCTCGTTGACGTGCTTCGGGTCGTACATCTCGAAGCCGGCGGCCTCGAACCAGGCCCGGTACGCCGGCGCCTCGTCGGCGCGCTGCGGGTCGCGGAACTGCACGGCCATCGCCTTGCCGTCGATCACGGTGCCGCCGTTGGCAGCGAAGACCATGTCGGGCAGGCCGGGCACCGGAGTGATCTCCTCGACGGTGTGGCCCAGGTCAAGGTACGTCTGGCGCAGCTGCTCCCACTGCCGGACGGCCAGCGCGGCGTCGACCGGCGCGCTCGGGTCCATCCAGGGGTTGATCGCGTAATCGACGGCGAAGTACGTCGGCCGGCACATCAACAGGCGCTGGCTGGTGGCGTCCATCGTCATTGTCCTGCTCCCAGGGGTCGGGCGCGCCCGGCCACCGTGGCCCACGGGCTGGCGCCGTTGCTCAACGGTATGCGGCGTCAGCGGCAGGATCCACCACCGAGAGTTGCGCAGACCGAAGATTCGTTGCGTCTGGGCGCTCAGCGACTGCGATTCGTTGCGTCGGGGCCTACCCGGGCGGGGTTCGTGTTTTCGGGCCGTGCCCCGGACACACTTCAGGGGCGGCGAACCGCCGCCCCTGAAAGGGTGTCGCCCGGCCGGTGAACCACCGGATGAGATCGGGCTGCCGGCGAACCGCCGGCTGTTCGCCGGTGCATCACCGGCGAGCGGAACAGTGCCCGCTAGAAACGATCCACAAACTGTGAGTCAAGCCACTCCCGGAAGCGCGGCACCCAGTCGCCGTCGGTGGTCGGCCAGTCGAACTGGCCGGTCATCGCGAGCACCCCGATCACGACCGCGGACAGCCCGATCAGCACACCGAAGAGCGCGTCGGTCTTGCCGGCGACGTGCCGACGACGGGTGGCCATCAGGCCGAGCACCGCCAGCACCGCACCGAATGCGCCGAGCCCGATGCCGTACCCGGCCAGGGTCCCGGTCAGCACGAACATCGCGCCGGCGACCGAGACGATCAGGCCGAGGGTGGCGAGCAGGCTGGCCCGCGGCTTCGGGCCACGCGTCACCGGCGGCTCGGGCGTGCTCACGCCCGGGGTCGGGTCGACCGGGCGGTCGGTGGTGACCCGGTCGGTGGTGTCGGGCCGACGGGTGGTGCTGTCGAGGTCGGCGTCCCGCTCGGCGGTACGCGCCGTCGTCGGGGCGACGGGGGGCCGGGAATCGGTCTCCACCTTGTTGGCGGTGCCGGTGCGGGGCTCGGGCGTCACGGGGCTGGTCGTGCCGTTCACCGGCTCGGGTGCGACCGGGCGGGCCGTGCCGCCGTTCACGGGCTCGGGTGCGACCGGCCGGGAAGCGGTGCCCCGGGAGTCGGTCTCCACCGGTCGCGCGGTGGCGGCTCGGGCCACGGCCGCCCGCTCGTTGGCCCGCCGCTCGGCCTCGCTGGTCTGGCCGCCGGTCGCGCCGGCGCTGCGGTACGTCGTCTGGTCGGCGTCCCGGTCGGTGACCACCGGGCGGCCGACGCTGTCGTCGGACTGACCGGTCTCGGTGACCGGGGTGTCGCTGCCGTCCACGCGGCCGTCGAGGTTCTCGTCCCGCGTCGGTGCCGGCTCGGACCGGCGGGACAGCGAAGGAATCCTGACCACTACACACCTCCTGATGAATGCGTGGTGGCCGACGGAAAGGGTGGCACCCACGCGGTCTCGCCCCCCAAATACCCACCTGGGCGTTTCCTGACACCAATCCTGGGTACGGCCGCCGAGACCGGCCTTGACCGGCCCTCGCTTGGCCTCGATCGACTCGGTTTCCTGGAAGTCGCGGTGTCCCGCTCCTCGCAACACCGCGGTTTCCTGGAGTTCGAGTCGATCAACGCCGCGGGGACCGAGTGGATCGACGCGGCGGGGACTGGGTCGATCGAGGCGGCGGCGGGCCCGAGCCGATCGGCGCGCGGTCCGGTCGGGCGGGGCTGGCTATCCTTGGCACCTGTGCCAGAGGGACATACGATCCATCGCCTGGCGGCCCGGCACGCCGAGTTGTTCGCCGGGGACAAGCTGCACGCCGCCAGCCCGCAGGGCCGCTTCGCCGAGGGTGCCGCCCGGCTCTCCGGGACCGTGCTGGAGGGCACCGAGGCGTACGGCAAGCACCTGCTGCATCACTACGCCGGCGAGCTGACTCTGCACGTACACCTCGGGCTGTACGGCAAGTTCACCGACGGGCCGGCGGAGCCGCCCGAGCCGGTCGGGCAGGTGCGGCTGCGGCTGGCCAGCGACCGGGACTGGCTCGACCTGCGCGGGCCGACGGCCTGTGAGCTGCTCACCCCACCCGAGGTGGCCGCGCTGCGGGACCGCCTCGGGCCGGATCCGCTGCGCGCCGACGCCGACCCGGAGCGGGCGTACGCCCGGATCGCCCGCAGCCCCACCCCTCTCGCCGCGCTGCTGCTGGACCAGTCGGTGGTGGCCGGCACAGGTTTGATCTTCGTGACCGAGGCGCTGTTCCGGGCGGGGCTGCCGCCCACGATGCCCGGCCGACAGTTGACCAGGACCGGCTGGGACGCGCTCTGGGGCGACCTGGTCGGGCTGATGCGGCTCGCGGTCGAGCAGGGCCGGATCGACACGGTCCGCGACACGCACCTGCCGGAGGCGATGGGCCGGCCGGCGCGCGTGGACCGGCACGGTGGTGAGGTGTACGTCTACCGCCGCCCGGGAGCACCCTGCCACGTCTGCGGCACCGAGGTCAGCCGCGGCGAGCTGGCCGGCCGCAACCTGTACTGGTGCCGTACCTGCCAAGCCGGCTGAGCCGCCTGCCCGCCCCGCGCCCCGCGCCCCCGCCCGCGCGCCCGCGCGCCCCCGCGCCCCCGCGCCCCCGCGCCCCCGCGCCGATCTTGCAGTTTCTGTCGTCGACTTGAGTGGATATGCACCCTAGGTCGGGACAGAAAGTGCAAGATCGCGGAGCTGGGTCGGGTCGAGCCGGAGTTCAATCGGCGTCGAGCAGCCAGCGGACCACCTCGATCTTCTCGGGGAAGACTGTGTCGTCGGCGAGGCTCCAGGCCAGCGTGTGGCCGATCGTCCAACCTCGGACCCGTTCGGGGTCCAGGCCCAGTTCGGTGCTGAGCCGGTGCAGTCGATGCCGGACGGCGGCCGGGGAGTGGCCCAACTCCGGGCCGCGCACGATCGGTACGACCGAGAACTCCCGTTCCCCGGTCAGCGGCTTCGGGTCGATCGCCAACCACGGCCCTCGGTCGGCGGTGAGCGCGTCGGCGGCGAGGATGTTGCCGGCGTGCAGGTCCTGGTTGACCAGCACCTGCTCGCCCTGGCTCGACGCCAGGCCGGTGAGCAGGTCGAGCGCCGCGTCCAGCAGCCGTCGCTCGTACGGTCGGGCGGCCCGTTCCCAGGCCCGGGGCATCCGGTCGATCCAACCGGCGGCCTCCTGTGCCAGCGGCGTGAACGGCGCGCCGGCAGGTCGCCAGAGCCGGGGGAGCAGTCCGATCACCACGTCCAGCGCTCGGTCCGGCGGAAGGTCGTGCAGGGGAGTGCCGGGCTGGCAGCGTTCGAGCAGCAGGGCACGCCGCGCGGGGTCGCGGGCGAGCAGACGGATCGCCGCGTCACCGTCCCAGTGGGCCAGGGCGTCGGCCTCGTACCGGCTCTCCTCGTCGGGGTACTGGAGCTTCAGCACCGCCGCCGTGCCGTCGGGCAGGTGGGCGGGAAGTGCCAGTGACGCGTACGCCTGCCGGAAGGGCGGGCCGACCCGCAGTGACCAGCGTTCGGCGCACTCGTTCAGCCACGTCGGGAGTGCGGCCAGCCAGGTGCGACCGGCGGGTGATCCGCGTACCCAGTCGAGTCCCTCGGGCAGATCCATCCGGCGCTCCTGAGTCGTGCGGCGATTAGTGCCGGCTGCCAGCTGATTCAGCCGGGCCACGGCGTTCACACACCGGTCCACAGTGGCTAGCGTGGACGGGTGCAGATTGGTGTGAACGTACCGAACTTCGCCCCGGGCACCGACCCCGACGTCCTGCGTCGGTGGGCGCAGACGGTGGAGGGTCTCGGCTTCGACCTGTTGATGGTCTCCGATCACATCGCGGTGACCCCGGACGTGGCCGAGCAGTATCCGGCGCCGTTCTACGAGCCGTTCACCACGCTGTCCTGGCTGGCCGGGGTGACCAGCCGGGTTCGGCTGGGCACCACGGTGCTCATCGTCCCGTACCGGCACCCGCTGCTCACCGCCCGGATGGCGGCGAACCTCAACCGGCTCAGCGGCGGCCGGCTCGTTCTCGGTGTCGGCGTCGGCTGGGCCCGGCAGGAGTTCGAGGCGCTCGGCGTGCCGTTCCGGCAGCGTGGCGCGCTGACCGACGAGTACCTGCACACCATGCGCGAGGCCTGGCAGGACACCGAGGACTACGACACGGCGGCGATCCCGATCTGGGTCGGTGGCAACAGCGAGGCCGGCATGCGGCGCGCGGTACTGCTCGGTGACGCCTGGCACCCGCTGCGGGTCACGCCGGCACGGCTGGCCGAGGCGGTCGGACGACTGACGGACATCGCCGACGAGCTGGGTCGCCCGGTGCCCGCGTTGGTGCCGCGGATCGCGCTCCAGGAGACCCGAGAACCGATCACCGACCCGGACCGGCTCGCCGGTGTCGGCACCATCGATCAGATAGTCGCCGACCTCGACCAGCTTCGTGCGCTCGGTGCGGAGACGGTGGTGCTGGACCCGTTCAACGGCGACCTGACCGAGATCCGCCAGCCCGAACGCGCCTGGCGGACCCTTGCGGCAGTGGCCGCACATCACGCAACCCAGGAGGACCGATGACCCCGGACGACGAGAAGTTTCTCCGCCACGCAGTGGAAATCGCCAGGCGGGCGGGGGCTTCCGGCGAACGGCCGTTCGGCTCGTTGCTGGTCGACGCGGCCGGCGTCGTCCTGATCGAGGACCACAACACAGTGGTCTCCGACGCGGACATCAGCGCCCATCCGGAGTTGAAGCTGGCCCGCTGGGCGGCTCGGGAACTCTCCCCCGAGGTGGCCGCGGGCACCACCATGTTCACCAGTTGCCAGCCCTGCGCGATGTGCGCGACGGCGATCGACCGGTCCGGCCTCGGTCGGGTGGTGTACGCGCTGTCCACCGAGCAGTTCGAGGAGGTCAAGCCGGCCACCCCGCCGCTGCCCCCGGTCCGCTACGAGGGGCCGGCGCTGTTCGACGAGGCACGCCAGCCGATCGACGACTACTACTGACCGAAGCTGCCCCGGGGTGGTGTGACGCAGCCGGAATTGACAGTCGGCCGGCTGCCGGAGCAGGGTTGAGCGGTGACAACGATGTCAACGGGCAAATGGGAGGAAAAGCCTCCCGCCGCGTGCCGACCCTGGCCAGTCGATTCGTGGCGTACCGTTGGCGGTTTTGCGGCGCGGACCCGGTCCGTCCGCCGATCCTGGCCGTATGTCCCTTTCCTACCCGACGGTGACCAGCTGAAATGACCGACGTGCCCCGATCCGACGCCGCAACGACCCCTGCTCCGGCGGGGTCACCAGACCTGCCCGATCTGGACGAGTTCCTCGTCGACCAGACCCGGACGCTGCTCGACACCGCCCGCCGCTCGGTCCGGCCCGAGGGCGGCTTCTGGTGGCTCACCGACGACCGCACCCCGGATCGCGGCGAACCGATCCACACTTGGATCACCTGCCGGATGACCCACGTGGCAGCCCTCGCTCATCGCAACGGCGATCCAGACGCCGCCGCCCTGGTCGACCACGGGATCGCCGCGCTCAGCACGCTGCTGCGCGACGACCGGTACGGCGGCTGGTTCGGCGCGGTGGACCAGCAGGGAGCGCCCGTCAACGACCGCAAGGCCGGGTACGACCACGCGTTCGTGCTGCTCGCCGCCTCCAGCGCCGCGCGCGCCGGACGGCCCGGCGCGGATCGGCTGCTCGCCGACGTGCTGACCGTCGTGCGGGACCGGTTCTGGGACGACGACGCCGGCGCGGTCCGCGAATCGTGGAACCGGGACTGGACGGTCACCGAGGACTACCGGGGCGCCAACAGCAGCATGCACATGGTCGAGGCCTTCCTCGCCGCTGCCGCCGCCACCGGCGACGCGAGCTGGGCCGACCGGGCCCTGCGGATCGCCACCCACCTCGTGCACGGTGAGGCGGCCCGACACGACTGGCGGCTGCCCGAGCACTTCACCACCGACTGGACGCCGCTGCCCGACTACAACCGGGACCAGCCCGCCGACCCGTTCCGGCCGTACGGCTCCACGATCGGGCACTGGCTGGAGTGGGCCCGGCTGCTGCTGGAGTTGGAGGCGGTGCTGCCACAGCCACCCCGCTGGCTGCTCGCCGACGCCTGCGCCCTGTTCACCGCCGCCGTGGGTCGCGGCTGGGCGGTCGACGGCGCGGACGGCTTCGTCTACACCATCGACTGGGACGACCGGCCGGTGGTGCGCTCCCGGATGCACTGGGTTCTCGCCGAGGCCATCGGCGCGGCGATCACCCTGCACCGCCGCACCGGGGACACGGTCTACCTCGACTGGTACCGGGTCTTCTGGGCGTACGCCCGCCGTCGTCTCATCGACCAGACCGGATGGCGGCACGAGTTGGACGCGCAGAACCTGCCCGCCGACACGGTCTGGCACGGCCGGCCGGACGTCTACCACGCCTACCAGGCGGTACTGCTGTCCCGCGCGGCCGACGGGCTCGGCGGCCCCGGCCCGCTCGCACCGGGGGAGGTGACCGCGTGATCGTCGTCGCGGGTGAGGCTTTGATCGACCTGGTCGTCACCGCCGAGGGGCAGCGGCCCGTGCCGGGTGGCTCCCCGGCGAACGTCGCGGTCACCCTGGCCCGGCTCGACCAGCCGGTACGGCTGCTGGCCCGGCTTGCCAGCGACGAGTACGGCCGGCAACTCGTCGAGCACCTGAGCGCCAACCGGGTGGACCTGGAGTGGGCGGTACGCGCCGAGGAGCCCACGTCGGTGGCGGTGGCCACCCTCAACGCCGCCGGGCAGGCCAGCTACGAGTTCCGGCTGGCCGGTGCGGCCGACTGGCAGTGGACGCCGCAGGAGTTGCCCGAGCTGGCCGGGTCACCGGCCGTCGCGCTGCACACCGGGTCCCTCGCGCTCGCGTTGGCACCCGGCGCGGAGGCGCTGGAGGGCCTGCTCGCCCGGGAACGCCAGCGCGACGGGCTCACCGTCTCCATCGACCTCAACCTGCGCCCGAGCATCGTCACCGACCGGGCGGCGGAGCAGGAGCGGGTACGCCGACAGATTCGCCTCGCGCACCTGGTCAAGGCCAGCGACGAGGACCTGGCCTGGCTCTACCCGGACCGTTCGGTGGCCGACGTGATGACCGAATGGCGTACGGCCGGTGTGTCCTGCGCCGTGGTGACCCGGGGCGGCGACGGCGCCTGGCTGCTCGCGCCCGACGGCTCGCTGCACGAGGAGCCAGCGGTCCGCACCACTGTGGTCGACACCGTCGGTGCCGGCGACTCGTTCACCGGTGGGCTGCTGGCCGCGCTGGCCGGCCTCGACGCGCTCGGTGACCGCCCCGCCGACCGGCTCGCCGCGGTGACTCCGCTGCAGTGGGCGGAGGTGCTCCGACAGGCCGCCACGGTGGCCGCGCTGACCTGCGCCCGCCGAGGCGCCAACCCACCCACCCGCGCCGAGGTCGAAGCACTCCTCAAGACCGCCTAGGAGAGGCCGCGCTTCAGCAGTCTGGTGGGTAGGACCGTGGTGGAGGGTGGGGTGTCGTCGCCGGCCACTCGTTGGAACAGTCGCTCGGTGGCGACCCTCGCCAACTCCCGGGTGTCGTACGCGACGACAGTCAGCGGTCGGGGCATCAGGTGGGCCAGCTCGAAGTCGTCGAAGCCGACCAGCGCGGCGTCACTGCCCCGCCGGTGCAGCTCCTGGAGTGCGCCGACGGTGAGCCGGTTGTTGGCGCAGAAGAACGCGGTGGGCGGCTCCGGAAGGTCGAGCAGTGCGGCGACCGCCCGGCCGGCCTCCTCGGGAGCGATGAGCCGCTCACGGATCAGCGACTCGTCCGGCTCGACCCCGGCGGCGTCCAGCGCCGCGCGTGCTCCGGCCAGCCGCTCCCGCATCGTGGGCACGCTCGGCGCGCCGAGCAGCAGCCCCACCCGTCGGTGCCCCTCGTCGAGCAGCGCGCTCACCCCGGCGTGGCTGCCACCCCGGTTGTCCAACAGCACCGCGTCGGCCTGCAGCCCCTGCGGCGGCCGGTCCAGGAACACCACAGGCATGCCCAGCTCGACCTCGCGACGCAGGAACGAGTGGTCGAGCCCCGCCGGCACCACCAGCAGGCCGTCGACCCGGCGCTGGGTGAAGTCCTGGAGCAGGGCGCGTTCCCGCTCCGGGTCCTCCTCCGACGACGCGGTGATCAGCATGGTGCCGTGGGCGGCGGCGATCTCGGCGGCGACGCTGGCGATGGTCGCGTAGAACGGGTTGGCGATCTCCTCGATCAGCAGCCCGACGGTGGCGTTGAGCTGGCGGGAGCGCAGGTTACGAGCGATGTCGTTGCGCCGGAAGCCCAGCTCGGCGATGGCGGCCAGTACCCGGCCGACCAACTCCTGCCCCACCGGCTCGTCGTTCACGACCCGGGAGACCGTCTTCAGGCTGACGTCGGCCCGCCGGGCCACGTCGACCATCGTGGGACGCCGACGCACGGTCGGCCGGGTCGGGGTCTGGGTCACGGGGTGGTCCTCCACGGCGGGCGCGGGTCAGCGGTCGAGGGCGGCGAGCGCGTCGACCGCTTTTCGGGCGGCGATGAGCACCGGATCCCACACCGGCGCGTACGGCGGAGCGTAGCCCAGGTCCAGCTGCGTCATATCGTCCACCGTCATGCCGTTCCACAGCGCCACGGCCAGCGAGTCGATCCGTTTGGCCGCCTCGGACCAACCGACGATCTGCGCGCCGAGCAACCGGCCGCTGGGACGCTCGGCGATCAGCTTGACCGTCATCGGCCGGGCACCCGGGTAGTAGCCAGCCCGGTTGGTCGACTCGGCGATCACCGAGACGAACTCGAAGCCGGCAGCCGTGGCGTCGCGCTCGCGCAGACCCGTCCGACCCACCTCCAGGTCGCAGACCTTGGTCACCGCCGTGCCGATCACGCCCGTGAAGGTGGCGTACCCGCCACCGATGTTGATCCCGGCGACCCGGCCCTGCTTGTTGGCGTGCGTGCCGAGCGGCACGTGCACCGGCAACCCGCTGATCCGGTGCAGGGTCTCCACGCAGTCACCGGCCGCCCAGACGCCGGGGTGCCCGGGCACCCGCATCCGGCGGTCCACCCGGATCGCGCCGGTCGGCCCGAGGGGCAGCCCGGCCGCTTCCGCGAGGGCGGTGTTGGGGCGTACGCCCAGACCCATGACCACGACGTCGGTCGGGATCGGTCCCTCGGCGGTGACCACGGCGGACACCCTGCCGTCCCGCTCCTCAAGGCCGCTCACCGGCAGGCTGCCGCGGATCGTGATGCCGAGGCCGCGCATCGCCTCGGCGACCAGCTCGCCCATGTCGCTGTCGACCGTCGACATGGGCTGCTCGCCAGCTTCCACCAGGGTCACCGAGAGGCCGCGTTGGATGAGGGCCTCGGCGATCTCGACGCCGATGTACCCGCCGCCGACCACCACGGCCCGGCGCGGCTGCGGGTCGGCGTCCAGCCAGTCGCGTAGCGCCGCACCGTCGTCGAGGGTCTGCATGCCGAACACGCCGCCCGCGTCGGTGATCGCCCACGACGGTTTCACCGGCACCGCGCCGGTGGCGTACATCAGGTCGTCGAAGCGTTCGCGGACCTCGCCGCCGCCCTTCAGGTCCCGTGCCACCACCTCGCGGCGTTCCAGGTCGATGGCAGTGACCTCGTGGCGCATCCGGACGTCCATCGCGTACTCGGTGCGGAACGTCTCCGGGTCCCGGGCGATCAACGCCTCGGGGCCGGGCACCAGGCCGCTGATCCAGTACGGGATGCCGCACGCCGAGTAGGAGGTGAAGTGGCCCCGCTCGAAGACCACGATCTCCAGGTCGCCACGGTCACGACGGCGTCGGGCCTGGGACGCCGCCGACATTCCGGCGGCGTCCCCGCCGATGACGATCAGCCGTTGCGCCACGGGTTCATCCTGTCACGCGGTGATCAGCCGCGGGTCTGCCGTGCGACGTCCTGCACCACGTCGGTGAGTCGGCCGGTGCGCTCGAACACCGCGCGCTGCCGTGCCGCGCCGCTGCCGTGCCGGCGCAGCCCACCCAGCAGGTCGGTCACCTCGGCCCAGTCGCCGTGCTGCTCCAGCGCGGGCCGCATCCGCTCCACGAACCGGTCCAACAGCTCCCACGCCGGGCGCAGCTCACCGTTGGTGACGTCGACGGCCTCGCCTTCCAGCCCGTCATGGGCGGCCCGCCAGTGCGCCCCGACCAGCAGGTGGTGGTCGGTCTGCAACGCCGGCCGGCCGGCCTCGACATCCGCCATGGCGGTGGCCACCAGTGCCCGGACCAGCGCGGCGACCAGCACCGCGTCGTCCACCGACGGGCAGACGTCGCCGATCCGCAGCTCCACCGTCGGGTACTTCGCCGACAGGCGGGCGTACCAGTAGAGCATCCCCTCGTCGAGCATCACCCCGCTGGAGATCAACTGGCGGATCAGCCGCTGGTAGTGCTCGTGCGACTCCAGGAACGGCGTCGGCGCCACCGACGGCCAGCGCTCCCACTCCACCGAGCGCCAACTGGCGTAGCCGGTGTCCTCGCCCCGGGAGAACGGCGAGTTGGTGGTCACCGCGTGCAGCATCGGCAGCCACGGCCGTACGTGGTTGAGTACCTGCACGCCGGTGTCCGGGTCGGGCACGCCGACGTGTACGTGCATGCCGTTGTTGCCGGGGCCGGGGACGAGCAGCCGGAAGCGCTCGATCATCCGGTCGAAGCGGGGCTTGTCCACGACCGGCGGCACCGGGCCGTCCACCGGGCCGGTGCCGATGGCGAGCAGGCGTACGCCGGCCCGCTCGGCGGCGTCGGAGAGCGCCCGACGCAGGACGCCGAGGGAGTGCCGGATCGACGAGAGCTCCAGGCCGGGCGGGCTGCCGATCTCGATCTGACTGGTCTGGAACTCCCGCTCCACCTGCCCGCGAAGTTCGGCCGGCACCTGCTCCATGACCAGGTCCACGGCCGGAACCGCGGCCCCGGTGTGCGGGTCGACGAGCAGGAACTCCTCCTCGACACCCACGGTGAGCAACCCGGTCGCCGCAGCCATGTCGCTGGGCGCCTCCGCCACCTGACCGGTCATCACATCACCCGTCCGTTCCTACCGTTCGCGGTCCGTCCGCGTTGGTCCGCCGTTGGTTACCCAACGTGGCGATGCCGGGAAACGTGGCGGCGGCGCGTCGTACTCGGGGCGGGCCGCCGGATTCGGCTGGATGACGTGACAGCGGGTCCTATGCTGAGCCCGTGCCGGTGCTGCTGGGCTATGTCGGGGTCGCGTGGATGTCCGCGTACGCCCAGCTCACACTGCTCGCGGACCGACCGGTCGACCTGCTGGCGGGCGCCGCGTTGACAGCCCTGGTGCTGCTCGCGGTGGTGCTGGCGGCCCGGGTGCACGACCGGGCGGGCGCGCCCGGTGCCGGGCCGCGGTGGGCCGGACTGCGGGCCCGCTCCCGAAGTCGCCGAATGCCTCGCCAGATCGACCCGGATGCGGCCGGTCGTCCTCGTCCCCGCGCTCCGGGGCACCCCTCGGTCGCGTAGCGCCTCGCCGCCACGCGGCCGATCCCGCCGTCACCGGCCCCCCTTGCTGAGCGGACACCGCCCGGGGGAGGGCCTCACCGGAATCGGACCGAGGGGCTTCCCATGCTTGCCTTCGCACCACTGCACGACACTGTCGCCGCTGCCGGCAGCGCGCTGTCCTGGCTCACCGAGCTGCTCGAACCACTGGCCGGCGGCGCAGCGACCGCCGCCGCCATCGTGCTCTTCACCATCGCCGTCCGCCTGCTGATCTCGCCGCTGACCGTCGCGCAGGTCCGCGGCGAGCGGCGCCGCGCGGCGCTCGCCCCACAGGTGCGTGACCTCCAGCAGCGGTACGCGGACGACCCGGCGACGCTTCAGCGCGAGGTGTTCACGTTGTACCGCGAGGCCGGCGCGAACCCGATCGCCGGCTGCCTGCCGTTGCTCATCCAGGCGCCGTTCCTGCTGGTGCTGTACCGGTTGTTCAGCACCAGTGAGGGCGGCACCGGGTTGCTGGACGAGCGGTTGGCCGGCGTGCCACTGGGTCACCATCTCAGCGACGGGCTGGCCGGTGCGGCCGGACCGCTGTTCGGCGTACTGCTGCTGGTCTTGCTGGTGGTGGCCTGGTGGTCGTCGCGGCGGGCCCGCCGGGCGTCGGCGGCGGTGGGCACGGTGGCCGGTACGCCGACCGAGGGGCCGGGGGCGGCCACGCTCGGTCGGCTGCTGCCCCTGCTGCCGTTCACGACAGTGCTGGTGGCGCTGGTGCTGCCGCTCGCCGCGGTGATCTACCTGGTGACCACGAGCGTGTGGTCGGCCCTTGAGCAGGCGGTGCTCCGGCGGCCGCAGGCAACTCGACCGGCCGACATAGATCGACGTTGACAACTGTGTTGACGGGACGTACAACTCTGAGAGAGCGCTCTCTCGATCCGTCCCCCCGCAGAGAGGCACGTCCATGCCACCTCCCCTGGCGGTCACCGCCGCCCCACCCGTCCGCCGCCGACTGTTGGCGTCCGTCCTGCTCGCAGCTACCACCATCGCCCTGGCCGGCGTCACCATGACCGCGCAGGCCGCCGTTCCGCCACCGCCGGCCGGCTGGAGCACGGTCTGGAGCGACGACTTCACCGGCGCGGCCGGCACCCTGCCGTCGGCCGCCAACTGGATCATCGACACGGGGCACAACTACCCGGGCGGCCCGGGCAACTGGGGCACCGGCGAGATCCAGAACTACACCGCCAGCACCGCCAACGTGAGCCACGACGGCGGCGGCAACCTGCGGATCACGCCGCTGCGCGACGGAGGGGGAGGCTGGACCTCCGCCCGGATCGAGACCGTGCGCAGCGATTTCAAGGCCCCGGCCGGCGGCGTGCTGGCGATCGAGGGCCGGATCCAGATGCCGAACGTCACAGGTGCGGCGGCGTCCGGCTACTGGCCGGCGTTCTGGGCGCTGGGCGCGCCCTACCGGGGCAACTACCAGAACTGGCCGGGCATCGGCGAGTTCGACGTGATGGAGAACGTCAACGGCATCAACTCCGTCTGGGGCGTGCTGCACTGCGGCGTGGCCCCGGGCGGACCCTGCAACGAGTCGAACGGCCTCGGCGCGTCCCGGGCCTGCCCGGGCGCCAGTTGCCAGTCGGCGTTCCACACGTACCGGTTCGAGTGGGACGCCTCGATCAGTCCCCAACAACTGCGCTGGTACGTCGACGGGCAGCTCTACCACACCGTCACGCAGAGTCAGGTCGGCGCGTCGGCCTGGTCGCAGATGACCTCGCACGCCGGCTACTTCCTGTTGCTCAACGTGGCGATGGGCGGTGCCTTCCCGAACGGGGTGGCCGGCAGCGGCACGCCGACCGCAGCGACCGTTCCGGGTCGGCCGATGCTGGTCGACTACGTGGCCGTGTACCGCCGGGGTGGCGGGACCACCCCGCCGCCGACCACCCCGCCGCCGGGCGGGACGAGGGACGCGTACGGGCAGCTCCAGGCCGAGTCGTTCAACGCCCAGAACGGCGTGGCTGTCGAGGCGTGCGCCGAGGGCGGGCAGAACATCGCCGCCCTGCGTAACGGGGACTGGGCGCGCTACGACGGCGTCGAGTTCGGCTCCAGCGGGCCTCGCGACTTCGTGGCCCGGGTCGCGTCCGGCGCGGCGGGCGGGGTGAGCGGTCTGGTGGAGGTGCGGCTGGACAGTCCGACCGCGGCTCCCATCGGCAGCTTCGCGATCGGCAACACCGGCGGCTGGCAGAGCTGGCGCTCGGTGCCCGGCAACGTCGGCGGCGGGGTGACGGGCCGGCACACCGTCTATCTCACCTTCACCAGCGGCCAGCCCAACGACTTCGTCAACGTCAACTGGTTCACCTTCCGCCGCTGAGGCGGACGCCCTGCGGCCTCCCGTCGCGCCGCCCGCGCGACGGGAGGTCCGTTCACCCGGGCGACCCCTGGACAGAAACAGTTAACTGTCTTAATAATTAGCAGTGACGTTGACGTCCATGGATGCCCGTTGCGGGCGTGGAGGGCCGAATGAAGCCTGCCAGAACCCTTGTCCTGTCCCTCGTCGCCGCCCTCGCGGCGACACTCGGCGCGGCCTGGGTGGCGCTGCCCGCGTACGCCGCCGGAGCCACCGCCAGCTTCGTCAAGACCGCCGACTGGGGCTCCGGTTGGGAAGGGAAGTACACCATCACCAACGGCGGCAGCTCGACCGTCAACGGCTGGAGCCTCGCCTTCGACCTGCCGTCCGGCACCACCCTCGGCAGCTACTGGGACGCGTTGCTCAGCTCAGCCGGCCAGCGGCACACCTTCACCAACCGGTCCTGGAACGGCGCCATCGCCCCGGGCGCGTCGGTCTCCTTCGGCTTCCTGGCCAGCGGCTCCGGCTCGCCGGGCGGCTGCCAGCTCAACGGGGCGTCCTGCGCCGGCGGCACCCCACCCACCACGCCGCCGCCCACCACGCCCCCGCCGACGACGCCTCCGCCGACCACCCCTCCGCCGACCGACCCGCCCACCGGTGGACTGCCGAAACACCTGCTCACCGGGTACTGGCACAACTTCGACAACCCCGCCGTCGAGCTGCGGCTACGAGACGTGCCGGCCGAGTACGACCTGGTGGCGGTCGCCTTCGCCGAGGCCACCGCGACGCCGGGAGCGCTCACCTTCGGCATCGACCCCGGGCTGGCCGCCGCGCTGGGCGGCTACACCGACGCGGACTTCACCGCCGACGTGCGCACCCTGCGCAGCCGGGGCAAGCGGGTCATCCTCTCCGTCGGTGGCGAGACCGGCCGGGTCGCCGTGAACAACGCCGCCTCGGCCGCCGCGTTCGCCGACACGGCCGCCGCGTTGATCGCCCGGTACGGCTTCGACGGAATCGACATCGACCTGGAGAACGGGCTCAACCCCACGTACATGGCGCAGGCGCTGCGCGCGCTGCGGGCCACTGTCGGGTCGAGCCTGATCATCGCGATGGCGCCGCAGACCATCGACATGCAGAACCCGGCCGGCGGCTACTTCAAGCTGGCGCTCGACATCAAGGACATCCTCACCGTCGTCAACACCCAGTACTACAACTCCGGCGCGATGCTCGGCTGCGACCAGAACGCCGCGTACGGCCAGGGCACCGTGAACTTCATCGTCGCGTTGGCCTGCATCCAGCTGGAGGCCGGGCTCCGCCCCGACCAGGTCGGCCTCGGCCTGCCCGCCGGAGCGGGGGCGGCCGGTGGCGGCATCGTCGCGCCCAGCGTGGTGAACGCCGCCCTGGACTGCCTGGCCCGGGGCACCAACTGCGGCAGCTTCCGGCCGCCGCGCACCTACCCCGGCATCCGGGGCGCGATGACCTGGTCGGTGAACTGGGACGTCAGCAACGGCAACGGCTTCGCCAACACTGTGGGCCCGCACCTGGACACCCTGCCCTGAGCAGTGCCGACGTCCGCACCGGCGTCGGCGCCACCACCTGCGCGGCCGGCACCCCGCCCGGCCGCGCAGGGCATCGGCACCATCCGCCCGCGCGCCGAGCGCCGCTCGACGACGCAGGCGAAAACCCCCCACCACACCGGTCCCTGGAGGCCACCATGAAACTCCGATCCCCCCGCGCGGCGACGTTCGCCGTCGCGCTGGCCGCCGCACTGGTGGCGGCCACCGTCGTGGCGCCGCAGGCCGCGTCCGCCGCCACCGCCGCCTTCGCCCGCACCAGCAGCTGGAGCAGCGGGTACGAGGCGAAGTTCACCGTCACCAACAACACGTCCACGGCGATCACCTCCTGGGACGTTCAGTTCGACCTGCCCGCCGGCAGCACGGTCGGGTCGGCCTGGGACGCCCTGGTGAGCAGTTCGGGTCAGCACGTGACCGCCCGAAACCAGTCCTGGAACGGCGCCCTGGGGGCTGGCGCGAGCACCTCGTTCGGCTTCATCGTCGCTGGCACCGGCGACCCCATCAACTGCACTGTCAACGGTTCGCCCTGCGCGGGCGGCCCGACCACCCCGCCAGGCGCCCCCGGCACTCCGGGCGGTCTGCGCGTCACCGGCACCACCGCGTCGGCGGTCTCGCTGGCCTGGAACGTGGTCGGCGGCACGGTGACCGGCTACCGCGTGTACGAGGGCTCGACGGTCCGCGCCACCGTCACCGGCACCTCGACGACCGTCTCCGGCCTGGCCGCCTGCTCGGCGCACAGCTACACGGTCGCCGCGTACAACTCCGCGGGGGAGTCGGCGCGGTCGACAGCGGTCGCCGCGAGCACCACCGGCTGCACCGGTGGCGGCGGTTCGATGGCCGTCGCGCCCTACCTCTACCCGGGCTGGGGTGACCCGCCCGCCCCGGCGACGGTCATGTCGGCGACCGGCGTGAAGTGGTTCACCATCGCGTTCGTGCTCTCCGGCGGTGGCTGCACCCCGGCCTGGGACGGCGGTGGCCCGCTCACGGGGGGCGCGCACGCCAACACCATCGCGGCCATCCGGGCGGCCGGCGGCGACGTGATCCCGTCCATCGGCGGTTGGAGTGGCAACAAGCTCGGCCCGAACTGCTCCTCGGCCAGTGCCCTGGCCGGGGCGTACCAGCAGGTGATCAACGCGTTCGGGCTCAAGGCGATCGACATCGACATCGAGAACAGCGACGAGTTCGAGAACGAGGTCGTGCAGGACCGGATCCTCGGCGCGCTGAAGATCGTCAAGCAGAACAACCCGGGTCTGAAGACCATCATCACGTTCGGCACCACGACCACCGGCCCGTCGTACTACGGCACCCGGCTGATCAACCAGGCCGCCGCGCTGGGCGTCAACATCGACACCTTCACGATCATGCCGTTCGACTTCGGTGGCGGGGCCAACATGTACCAGAGCACTGTCAACGCCGCCGAAGGGCTGAAGAACACGCTGAAGACGGCCTTCGGTTGGTCCGACGCGACGGCGTACGCCCACATGGGCATCTCCGGGATGAACGGGCTCTCCGACCAGCAGGAGTTGACCTCACCGGCCACCTGGACCCAGATCCGTGACTGGGCGAAGGCACGCGGGCTGAGCCGGTTCACGTTCTGGTCGGTCAACCGGGACCGGCCGTGTCCGGGCGGGGGCGTCGTCGCCAACTGCTCCGGCATCGCACAGAACACGTGGGAGTTCACGTCGATCACCGCCCAGTTCGGCTGAGCGGGACGCGGATCAGCGACCGGCGGTCACCGACCGCCGGTCGTCGCGCTCCCGGCGGCGGCGGACCTTACGGATCACCCACATCACCACCATGACGACGAAGACCGCGATGATCGCGTAGTTGAACCAGTCGCTGTAGCGCTCGACGTCCTGCCAACGGCTCCCGAGCGCGTAACCCGCGCCCACGATGAGACCGTTCCACACCCCGCTGCCGATGGTGGTGAGCAGGATGAACTCACCCAGCGGCATCCGGTTGGCCCCGGCCGGCACGGAGACCAGGCTGCGGACCACCGGCACCACCCGGCCGATCAGCACCGCCCACCGACCGTGCCGCTCGAACCACTTGTCGGCCTTCTCCAGGTCGTCGCTGTCCACCAACGGGATGTGGTCCAGCCAGCGCTTGAGCCGTTCCTCGCCCAGCGCCGCGCCCAGCCAGTAGAGCACCAACGCGCCCACCAGCGAGCCGACCGTCGCGGCCAGCACCACGACGACGACGTTGAACTTGCCCTCGTGGGCCAGGAAACCGGCGAGCGCCAGCACGATCTCACTGGGGATCGGCGGGACGATGCTCTCCAGCGCCACCAGCAGCGCCACGCCGACCGGGCCCATCACCTCGATCACCGTTGCCACCCAGCCGGTCAACCCGGTGAACTCGGACGGGTCGCCAGCCTGGGCGTACGCCATGGGTCGTCCTTCCGGTCGGCTGTCGGGGATCGGAGGGTCATACCCAGCGGCGCCCGAACTACAC
The DNA here is from genome assembly GCF_900091575.1 of Micromonospora saelicesensis. Taxonomy (GTDB): domain Bacteria; phylum Actinomycetota; class Actinomycetes; order Mycobacteriales; family Micromonosporaceae; genus Micromonospora; species Micromonospora saelicesensis. Next base: position 255,914 of record NZ_FMCR01000006.1, on the reverse strand, counting down.
CCGTGCTCAGTGCTCCGGGTGCAGCGCGGTGTCCGCCGGCCCCTGCCGCCAGCCGGTGAACACCACGGTCAGACCGGCGCGGGACGGCGCGCAGCAGAACGGGCCGGCGACGGCCTCGGCCGTCGGGTCCAGCGGGGCGAGCCGGACCAGTTGCCACGGCTCGTCGTCGACCCGGGCGCGGATGGTCAGCGCGTCGCCGGCCCGGCTGACCCGGACTGTCACCTCCCGGCCCGCCCACTCCGGCACCGGCCCCACCGACCAGTCGGAGAACTCCCGGGTCACCACCGCGCCGAGCTGCACCTCGCCGTCGCTGATCTCCACACCGGCCTTGGTCCAGGTCCGTTCGTCGACGCGGACGAACACACCGGCCTGGTCGAACTGCGCCGAGAAGTCGAGCCGGAAGCTCACCTCCATGGCGGCGCCCACCGGCAGCGGCGCCAGCAGGGCCGGGCCGTTGTCGTGCACGAAGCCGTAGCTGGTCCGCCGCCAGAAGTCGCTGTCCGCAGCCGGCTCGACGACCAGCTCGCCGGCCGGGCCCTCCTCGACGCGTACCGGCGGGTGCAGCCAGCTGCCCCGGGACCAGTCCAACAGTTCGCTCGGCGGTACGAGGTCGTTCTCCATGACCGGCACGGTAACCAACGCCGCCCCGCGCCCGCCGCCCGCCGCCCGCCGCCCGCGCCCGCCGGACGGGTTTGCCGCGGTGATCGAACGGAGATGTTCCTTCGGCATGGGTGACCGTTGGTATTCCGAAGCCGTCGTCTACTGCCTCGACATCGACACGTACGCCGACTCCGACGGCGACGGGGTCGGTGACATCCGTGGGCTGATCGGGAGGCTGGACTACCTGGCCCGACTTGGGGTGACCTGCCTGTGGCTGCACCCGATCCACCCGTCGCCCAACCGCGACGACGGCTACGACGCCACCGACTTCTACAACGTGGACCCGCGCTTCGGCACCCTGGGCGACTTCGCCGAGCTGCTGCACCAGGCGCAGAACCGGGGCATCCGCGTGATCATCGACCTGGTGGTCAACCACACCTCCGACGAGCACCCGTGGTTCCAGTCCGCCCGCTCCTCGCCGGACTCGCCCTACCGGGACTGGTACGTCTGGTCCGACACCGAACCGGACGACCGGCACCAGGGCATGGTCTTCCCCGGCGAGCAGAACGAGACCTGGAGCTACGACCGGACCGCCAAGGCGTGGTTCTACCACCGGTTCTACAAGTTCCAGCCGGACCTCAACTTCGCCAATCCGCAGGTCCGGGACGAGATCAAGAAGATCATGTCGTTCTGGCTCCAGCTCGGCGTCTCCGGCTTCCGGATGGACGCGGTGCCGTTCATCATCGAGCTGACCGAGCCGGGCAACCCTAACTCCCCGAAGGATTTCGAGTTCCTCACCGAGATGCGCCAGCACATCCAGTGGCGTCGCGGCGACGCCGTCCTGCTGGCCGAGGCGAACGTCGAGCCGGACCAACTGCCCACGTTCTTCGGCGACGCCAGCGGTTCCGGCAACCGGATCCACATGCTCTTCGACTTCATGCTCAACGGTCGACTCATGCTCTCCCTGGCCCGGCAGGACCCGGAGCAGCTGATCGACGCGTTGCACGACACCCCGAAGCTGCCGGTCGGCGGGCAGTGGGCCACCTTCCTGCGCAACCACGACGAGATCGACCTGTCCCGGCTGACGACTGAACAGCGCAACCAGGTGTACGCCGAGTTCGGCCCGGACGAGAACATGCGCATCTACGACCGGGGCATCCGTCGCCGGCTCGCCCCGATGCTCGGCAACGACCGGCGGCGCATCGAGCTGGCGTACGCCCTGCAGTTCTCGATGCGCGGCACGCCGGTGCTGCGCTACGGCGAGGAGATCGGGATGGGCGAGGACCTGTCGCTGCGCGGTCGGGACGCGATCCGTACCCCGATGCAGTGGTCGTACCAGCCGAACGCCGGCTTCTCCACGGCGGACCCGGAGAAGCTGGTCCGCCCGGTGATCGACAAGGGCGAGTTCGGCTACCAGACGGTGAACGTGACCGCCCAGCGGAGCGACCCGAAGTCGCTGCTCGCCTGGTTCGAGCGCATGATCCGTACGCTGCGGGAGGCGCCGGAGATCGGCTCCGGCTCGACCAGCCACATCGACGTGCCGGTGCCGCCCGGCGTGCTGACGCACCGGGCCGACGGGCCGACCGGGACGATGGTCTTCGTGCACAACCTGGGCACCGACGACGTCGAGGTGGATCTCAGCAGCCTCGAACCGGAGGCCGACCTGCCGATCGACGTGCTCGCCGACCGTGGCTACGGAGAGTTGGGCAAGCTCGGTGCGGTGAAGGTCTCCGGCTACGGATACCGGTGGATTCGCCTATGCCGAGGGTCGGCCTGTTGAGGTTAAGCTCCTCCGATCGACCCCAAGTTACCGGGAGGTAATCATGTCGGAGGAGTCCCGCGTCGCCATCGTCACCGGAGCCGCACGCGGCATCGGCGCGGCCACCGCCCGACGGCTGGCCGCCGACGGAATGGCCGTCGCCGTGGTCGACATCGAGGAGGCGGCCACCAAGGAGACGGTGGACGCCATCGCCGGTGCGGGTGGCCGGGCGCTCGGAGTGGGCGCCGACGTGTCCGACCGGGACCAGGTCGAGGCGGCGGTGAGCCGGGTCGCCGCCGAGCTGGGCGCACCCACAGTGCTGGTCAACAACGCCGGTGTGCTCCGCGACAACCTGCTGTTCAAGATGACCAACGCCGACTGGGACACGGTGATGGGGGTGCACCTGCGCGGCGCGTTCCTGTTCAGCCAGGCCGCCCAGAAGCACATGGTGGACCGGAAGTGGGGGCGGATCGTCAACCTCTCCAGCACCTCCGCCCTGGGCAACCGGGGCCAGGCGAACTACGCCGCCGCCAAGGCCGGTCTACAGGGCTTCACCAAGACGCTCGCCATCGAGCTGGGTCCGTTCGGGGTGACAGTGAACGCTGTCGCACCCGGCTTCATCGTCACCGACATGACCGCGGCCACCGCAGCTCGCATGAAGGTCGACTTCGACGACTTCCAGAAGCACGCCGCCGCCGAGATCCCGGTCCGTCGCCCGGGTCGGCCGGAGGACGTCGCGCACACCATCTCGTTCCTGGCGAGCGAGGGCGCAGGCTTCGTCTCCGGTCAGGTCATCTACGTCGCGGGCGGCCCACGGGACTGACCCGTACTTTCGACGAGGGCGCTCCGGCAGGTCAGCCGGCGCCCTCGTCGCCGGGTCTGCGCCCGGTCGGGCGGGGTGCGCGGCGGATCAGGCGGGTGCGCGGCGGGTGCGCCAGAGCCAGATCAGGCCGAGCACCGGCAGCACCAGTGGGATGTAGCCGTACCCGCTGCCGAACTGCGACCAGACCGTCTCGTCCGGGAAGAGGTCCTTGTCGACCAGGCTCAGGATGCCGACCGCGACCACACCGACCAGCTCCACCGAGCAGCACGCCAGGGCGACCCGACGGCCGGTGTGCCCGGCGCGGGCCAACCCCACCGCCGCCACGATGTAGATGAGCGCGGCCACCCCGGAGAGCAGGTACGCCACCGGCGCCTCGTCGAACTTGGTGGCGAGCTGCAGACCCGCCCGACTCGTCGCCGCGATCGCGAAGAGCAGGTAGACCGCGATCAACAGCCGACCCGGGCCGGAGTTCGTGCGCTGCCGAGCCGATCCTGTCTCAACCACCGAGCACCTCCCAGGTCTGCTGCAACCGGACCACCACCACCGGGGTCACCAGGCAGACCGCGCACACGATCGCCGAGCCCCAGCGGGTCGGTTCCATCCGGGCCAGCACCCAGGCCAGTGGCGGCAGGCACACCAGCGTGACCAGGTAGCCGAAGAAGGCGCCGGGTTCGCCGGGCCGATCCCCGCCGCCGACCGCGACGAGCGCCAGCACGCTCAACACCAGCAACGCCACTTCGAGTACGGCCAGACCGACGAACTGCACCCGGTCCGGCGGCCGGTGGCGTACCGCCGCCACCAGCGCCCACACCGCCACGAGCAGCGACAGCACGATCGGCACGGTCGCGACGATCCCGTCCACCGGAGAGTCGGCACCCACGCTGGTCACCGGCACCACCCGGTCGTTGCCTCGGTCACCGGCACAGCCTACTAACCGTCGTAGTAAAGGGGTGCCCTGCCTCTCCGCGTGTGACGCGCGCCGGTCGAGGTGCCAGCAGTCCCGGTGCCCGCGCTTCGGGTGGGCGTCAGTCGCCTGCTTGCAGCCAGTAGACGGAGATGGCAACGAGCGGATCCGGTCCGTCGTTCCGAATCTGATGTGGCACCCTGCTGTCGAACGCCGCGACGTCGCCGGCCCGCAGGACGCCTGTCTGGTCGGCGAACGTCAAGGTTCCCGTCCCGGACACGATGATCCACACCTCACGAGACCGATGGACGTCGAGGTCGTTGGAGGTGTTCGGGGCCACCGACCAGCGCGCGACCTCGAACGGGGCGGGCGCTGTCGACGGAAACGGCAGCAGCGCGCGGTGCACCGGGCCGCCCTCGGTGAAGTCGTACCAGTGGTCAAACGTCACGACACCGCTGGTGATCGCTGGATTCGTGCTCTGCATGCGGTCGAGACTGCCCCGGGGCACCTGGTGTGTCTGGCGGCGATCGGACCTGACGCTGCCGAGAGCGGCGCAGGTGGTGCCGGCAGACCACGGGCGGACCGCTGCACCGACAGTCGGGCGGGTAGCTCGGGCACCGACCCGGAAATGAAGGTGAGCTGCTTCGATTGGTCGAACCCGCCGCCGTCATGGCCGCCCGGGCGACTAGCGTGGATCACGTCCGTGGCGTTGCCGCGGTGCGGGGAAACAGCGGAGGTACACGTGCTGCGGTTCGGCTTGTTCGGCACCGGTCACTGGGCGATCGAGACGCACGGGAAGGCGCTGCACGCACATCCCGACGCGGAGCTGGTCGGAGTGTGGGGCCGCAACCCGGAGCGGGCCTCCGCGCTGGCCGAGCGGTACGGGGTGCCCGCCTACGCCGACGTCGACGCGCTGATCGAGCAGTGCGAGGCGATCGCCGTCGCGCTGCCGCCGGACATCCAGGCCGACATCGCGGTCCGGGCCGCCCGCGCCGGTCGACACCTGCTGCTGGACAAGCCGCTGGCGCTCAGCGTGGCCGACGCAGACCGGGTAGTGGCCGCCGCCGAGGAGTCCGGGGTCGCCTCGGTCGTCTTCTTCACCCAGCGGTTCCAGCCGAACGTGACCGCGTTCCTCGCCGCCACCGCCGCTGCCGGGGGCTGGCAGCACGGTCGGACCACCGCGTTCGCCTCGATCTTCCAGGACGGCAGCCCGTACGGTGGCTCGTTGTGGCGTCGGGAGCACGGGGCGCTCTGGGACATCGCCCCGCACGCGCTCTCGATCCTCCTGCCGGTGCTGGGCCGGGTGACGCAGGTGGCGGCGATGGACGGCCCGAGCGGGATGGTGCATCTGCTGCTCACCCACGAGGGCGGTGCCACCAGCAGCGCCTCGCTGTCCCTGGATGCCCCGACCGAGTCGATGGCCCGGGAGTTCGTGTTCTACGGCGAGAACGGCATCGAGGACGTCCCGTTCGGCGAGAACGACGCCGCCACCGCGTTCGGCGTCGCCATCGACCAGCTCGTCGAGCAGGTCCAGGCCGGCACCCGGGACCACCGCTGCGACGTCCGCTTCGGCCGCGAGGTCGTCGCCATCCTCGCCGCCGCCGAAACCGCCCGCACCGAATCCCGCACCATCCAGATCCCCTAACCCCCTGAACCCTGGCCCACCCCACGTCGCCCCCCGGTGATCATGAAGTTAGCGGCGCGACACGCCGTGTCGGACGGCAATAACTTCATGATCAACCGGGCTGAGGCGGGGCCGGTCCGGGGGTGGGTTGGGTTCAGGTGGGGGTGGAGAGGGCGGCGTTGAGCTCGTCGGGGGAGTTGAACTGCTCGGGTGGCAGGGCCTGGAGCATCTGCAACATCGCAGTGCTCGCCCCGTTCTCCTGACCCCAGCGGATCAGGTCCTCGCGGGAGACCGGGTAGTCGAGCCCGGCGAGGTACTCCTGCAACTGAACCCCGGTGACGGTCATGTCGGCCGGCTACCCGCTCGCGGTGGTCGTACACCGGCTTGGTTGGGGCCCACGACGGCCTGGCGGCCGGCGTGTCGGCCCGCGACGTGCGCACGGTTTGCCGCAACGGCGGCCGGGTAGCCGCTGGCATGCTGGTTCAGCGGCTCGGCGCGCCGAGCGATTTCGACCCGTTGCTGGAGCGCGTTCGGAACGCCAGGGTGGTGATGATCGGTGAATCCACCCACGGCAGTTACGACTACTACCGTTTGCGCGAGCAGCTCACCCGCCGGTTGATCGCGGAGTGCGGTTTCTCCTTCGTCGCGGTGGAGGGTGACTGGCCCGACTGCGACCGGGTGCACCGTTCGGTGACGGCCGCGCCGGGCGGCGCGCTCGAACCGCAGGTCGCACTCAACCAGTTTGAGCGATGGCCGACCTGGATGTGGGCCAATGCCGAGGTGGCCCGTTTCGCCAGCTGGTTGCGGGCCTGGAACGTGGAGCGGCCGGAGGAGCAACGGGCCGGGTTCCACGGCCTCGACGTGTACAGCCTCTGGGAGTCGATGCAGGCGATCTTCGACTACCTGGGGGAGGAGGACCCGAAGTCGCTGGAGGCGGCGCAGGACGCGTACCGGTGTTTCGAGCCGTACGGCAAGAGGGTCGAGGAGTACGGCGCGGCCAGCCGGTTCGTCTCCGCCCGGTGCGAGGAGGAGGTCGTCCGGTTGCTCGCCCGGACCCGCGAACACGCCCTCTCCGACGGCCCGGACCGCTTCTCGGCCTGGCAGAACGCGGAGGTGGTGGCCGGCGCCGAGCGGTACTACCGGGCGATGGTGGCCGGCGGGCCGGACTCGTGGAACATCCGCGACACCCACATGCAGGACACCCTGGACCGGCTGCTGGACCGCTACGGTCCCGACGCCCGGGGCATCGTCTGGGCGCACAACACGCACGTCGGGGATGCGCGGGCCACCGACATGGCCGCCGATGGGATGATCAACATTGGCCAGTTGGCCCGGGAGCGGCACGGCGAGGACGCGGTCGCCCTGGTCGGCTTCGGCAGCTACCGGGGCACGGTGATCGCCGCACCCCGCTGGGGTTCGCCGCCCGAGGCGATGGTGGTGCCCCCGGCACGGGAGGGCTCGATCGAGCGGCGGTTGCACGAGCTGATGCCGGAGCGGGCGGTGCTGATCTTCGGCGGCGACGACCAGCCAGGCTGGGTCACCGAGACCGTGGACCACCGGGCGATCGGGGTCGTCTACGACCCGTCGTTCGAGTCCTGGGGCAACTACGTGCCCACCCGGCTCGGCGACCGCTATGACGCCTTCATCTGGTGCGACGACACCACAGCCCTGCACCCGCTACCGGTGCCGGCGGCCCCCGGCGAGATGGAGACCTACCCGGCGGGCGTCTGACGCAGCGGAGGTGTGGTGCCCGCCGGGCACCACACCTCCGCTGTCAGGTGGATCAGACGTGCGTCGGGGTGCGGTCCTCCAGGTGTTCGCGCAGGCCCTCGCCCTCGATGTCCACGTTGGGCAGGGCGCGGTTGAGCCAGCGGGGGAGCCACCAGGCACGGTCGCCGAGCAGCGACATCACCGCCGGGACGATGGTCATCCGGACCACGAACGCGTCGATTGCCACGCCGATGGCGAGCGCGAAGCCCATCGACTTGATGATCGGGTCGTCGAGGAACACGAAGCCGCCGAAGACGGACATCATGATCAGCGCGGCGGCGGTGACCACCCGGGCACCGTGGCCCATGCCGCTGATCGTGGCCTCACGCGCGGTCTCGCCGTGCACGAAGTCCTCCCGCATCCGGGAGACCAGGAACACCTCGTAGTCCATGGCCAGGCCGAACAGGATGCCGATCAGCAGGATGGGCAGGAAGCTGACCAGCGGGGCCGGGGTGTCCAGGCCGACCAGGTCGGCGAGGTGGCCCTGCTGGAAGATCGCCACCGTGATGCCGAACGTGGCGGCCACGGTGAGCAGGAAGCCCAACGCCGCCTTGAGCGGCACCAGCAGCGAGCGGAACACCAGCATCAGCAGCAGCACCGAGAGCCCGACGACCAGCAGCAGGTAGATCGGCAGCGCGTCGGAGAGCTTCTCCGAGACGTCGATCCCGATCGCGGTGGCGCCGGTGAGCAGCACCTCGGCGCCCTTGACGCCGCCGACCGCGTCGCGGACGTCGTGCACCAGGGTCTCGGTGGCCTCGTCGGTCGGGCCGGTCTTCGGCACCACTCCGAGCAGGGCGGTCCGACCGTCCGGACTCAGCTGCGGTGGCGCCACCGCGACGACGTTCTCGGTGCGCTGGATCATCGCGGTCACCTGCGGCACCGCGGCCGCGGTCGCCTGCGCGTCGTCGCCCGCCACGACCACCGCGAGGCGGCCGGTGAAGCCGGGACCGAAGCCCTCGGTGGTGAGGTCGCTCGCCACCCGGGCCGGGGAGCCCACCGTCGCCGTGCTGGCGTCCGGCAGGGCCAGCCGCATGTCCGGCGTGGGCAGCGCGAGCAGCCCCAGGCCGAGCAGCGAGACCAGGATGACCGGCACCCGGAAGCGGGTGACGAACCGCGCCCAGCGGAAGCCGAACCCGGAGCGGTCCTCGACCGGCAGCGTCTCTTCGCCCACCGGCTCACCTGGCGCGGCGGAGTCGACCGTGGAGCGCAGCCGGCGCGGGAGCACCCGGTTGCCGGCGAAGCCGAGCAGTGCGGGCTGGAGGGTGATCGCCACGAGCACGGCGATGGTGACCGTACCGGCGGCGGCGAGACCCATCACGGTGAGGAACGGAATGTTCACCACGGCCAGGCCGGCGAGGGCGATGACCACCGTGGCGCCCGCGAAGACGACAGCGGAGCCGGCGGTACCCACCGCGCGGCCGACCGCCTCCTCCGGGGACAGGCCTTCGAGCAGGTTCTGTCGGTGCCGGGAGGTGATGAACAACGAGTAGTCGATGCCGACGGCGAGGCCGAGCATCAGCGCCAGGATCGGCGCGGTGCTGGTCAACTCGATGACACCGCTCAGCGCGAACAGGCCGGCCATGCCGACGCCCACGCCGATCAGCGCGTTGAGCATGGTCATTCCGGCGGCGACCAGGGAGCCGAACGTGATGATCAGGACGATCGCGGCGACCAGGACGCCGAGCGCCTCGGTGGAGCCGATCTCCGGCTCGCCGCCGAGCACCTCACCGCCGGGTGCGACCTGCCAGCCCTGCGCCTTGGCCGCTGCGCCGACCTCCTCGTACGCGGTGCGCTGCTCGTCGGTCACCTCGTCGCCGCCGGTGGCGAACTGCACCTGGACCAGCGCGTACCGGCCGTTGGGTGAGACCGCGCCGACCTGTAGCGGGTTGACCGCGCCGACCACGCCGGGCAGTGCCGACGCCTGCTGGACGAGCTCCTGCACCACTGCCTGACCCTGCGGGGTGGCCAGTTGGCCGTCGGCGGGCGCCTTGACCGCGATGGTGCCGGTGGCGCCGCTGGCCGCGGGGAACTGGTCGGCCAGCAGGTCGAGCGCGCGCTGGCTCTCGGTGCCGGGCATGGTGAAGTTGCTCGCCGTCGGGCCGCGCAGGGTCGCCGCGGCCAGGCCGGCGACGACGAGTACGACGAGCCAGAGCGCGACGACGAGCCGTCGCCGGCGCAACGCGCCCCGGCCGAGCCGGTAGAGCAGGGTGGCCATCAGGAGTCCTTGTCCTCGGTCGTGGGTTGTTGGGGCGGAAGTGCGTCGACGGGTTCGACGGCCCGTCGGACGAGGGTGAGCAGGGCGGAACGCAGGTCGTCGTCGGTGATGTCGGCGAACTCGCCGCACGCCTCGGAGATGCCGGCGAGCAGCACCAGCGCGGCGATCCGGGCGCCCGGCCGGTCGGAGTGCCCGGCCAACGCGTCGCGCAGCCGGTCGGAGATCTCCTGGATGTGCGCGAAGGCCGGCTGGCACAGCAGCTCCGGGAACTCACCGCGCAGTACCGCGATCTCCTGCCGGAACCGGACCGCGAGGTCGACGAAGCCCTGTGCGGCGACCTCCTGGGCGGCCGCTCCGGTCAGGCCGGTGAGCTGCTCGTCGAGGCTGCGGAGCACCTCGATCGCAGGGGCCATCAGCTCGGCGAGCAGGGCTTCCTTGTTGGCGAAGTGGTAGAGCACGGTGGCCTTGGAGCAGCCGACCTCACGGGCGATGTCCTGCAGGGAGGTGCCCCGGTAGCCGGTCACCGTGAACTGCCGCGCCGCCGCGGCGAGGATCTCACCGTGCGTGTCTGGTACCGCTCTGACCATGCGCTGGTCCACCTCCCGCAGACCAGCATGCCTGACCGATCGGTCAGACCCTGACCGATCGGTCAGATGAAAGCGGTGGCGTTCACCACACCCCTGGCCGGTTTAACCGGCGTGCTGGGCGTCGTACCTGGTCCGCGCCTCGGCGATGGCCCGGCGGTGCCGCTCGGCCCAGCTGGTCAGCGCGACCAGCGACTCGTAGAGCTCCAGCGCCATCGGGGTGGCGGTGTATTCGACCTTGGGCGGGACGGTCGGGTAGACCGTGCGGTGCAGCAGGCCGTCCCGTTCCAGGTTGCGCAGCGTGAGCGTGAGCATCCGGCGGCTGATGCCCTCGATGTGCCGCTCCAGTTCGGTGAAGCGCACCGGCCCGTGCGAGGCGGCCACCAGGATGCCGATGCTCCACTTGCCGCCGACCCGGTCGAGCACCTCGCGGACGGTGCACGCCCGGGCCTGACCGGGGGTGAACGGCACGTTCTCGGCCGCGCAGGTCAGCTCGGCCGCGACCAGCGCGGACACATCGCTGTTCCTCTGGGACATCAAAGTGCCTCCTTCCGCTCCGGTTCATGGTCACAGACGATGACCTCGGTAACAAACCGTGCACCAAGGAGGGTTCCATGGAGCGTGTCGTCCCATCCCGTTGGCCGGCGTTGCTGGTGCTCTGCGCCGGCAGCCTGATGATCATCCTGGACGGCACCGTCGTCGCGGTGGCGCTGCCCGCCATCCAACGCGACCTGGGCTTCAGCGCCGCCGGCCTGGCCTGGGTGGTGAACGCCTACCTGGTCGCGTTCGGCGGGCTGCTGCTGCTCGCCGGCCGGCTCGGTGACCTGCTGGGCCGGCGCAGGGTCTTCCTGGCCGGCGTCGCGCTGTTCACAGTGGCCTCGCTGGCCTGCGCGGTCGCCACCGGGCCAGCCCTGCTGGTGGGCGCGCGGTTCGGGCAGGGCATCGGCGGCGCGTTGGCCATGGCGGTCAGCCTCGGCATGATCGTCCGGCTCTACCCCGAAGCGGCCGAGCGGGCCCGCGCCATCGCCGTCTTCAGCTTCACCGGCGCGGCCGGTGCGTCGGTCGGCACAGTCGCCGGAGGGGTGCTCACCCAGGCCGCCGGGTGGCGGACGATCTTCCTGGTCAACGTGCCGATCGGGGCGGCCATCCTCATCGCTGCCGTCCGCCGGCTCCCGGCCGAACGAGGGATCGGCCTGCGCGCCGGCCTGGACCTGCCCGGCGCGCTGCTCGCCACCGCCGGTCTGATGGCCGCCGTGTTGGGCATCGTCGGAACGGGAGAGCACGGCTGGACCAGCCCTCGGACGCTCGGCGCGGTGGCCCTCGCGGCGCTGCTGCTCGGCGGGTTCGCGCTGCGCCAACGCGTGGCGGCGGCCCCGCTGGTGCCGTCCCGGGTGCTGCGCGTCCCGGGTCTGGTGGCGGCGAACGCCGTGCAGTTCCTCATGGTCTGCGCGTACTTCGGGTTCCAGTTCCTACTCGCCGTGGAGCTGCAACTGGTGCTGGGGTTGGACGCCGCCGCGACCGGCTGGGCCTTCCTGCCCACCCCGGTCGTGATCGCCGTTGTCTCGCTCGGCCTGGCCGGTCGGCTGATCGCCCGCTTCGGTGCCCGGATGGTTCTGCTGGGCGGGCTCGGCCTGGCCATCGTCGGCTTCCTCCTGCTCGCCCGGCTGCCCGCCGACGGCGCCTACGTCGCGGACGTACTCCCCGCGATGTTGATCTTCGGGGTGGCCGGCGGCCTGACCCTGCCGGCGGTCACCACACTGGCGATGGCCGGCGCGACCGACGCCGACGCCGGGCTCGCCTCCGGCCTGGCCAACACCACCCAACAGGTCGGCGGCGCGGTCGGCCTGGCCGCGCTGGCCACCCTGGCCGCCACGCGCAGCGACGGGCTGCGGGCCGCAGGCTGGGCCGAGACCGCCGCGCTGGCCGGCGGCTACCGGACCGCGTTCGCCGTGGCCGCCGCCCTGGTGGTCACCGCGTCACTTGTCGCCGTGACGGCACTGCCCCGACGCCCAGTCCACGCCGGGCCGGACACTGACCCGTCGGGGCCGGCCACGGTGGGCGCCGAAACCGATACGTACCCGAGCGCCGCGTCCGGTTGACCGACGGCGCCGCCGCGAGTGGAACACGTCCAGCAACGCCTCGGCTACCGACTGGGACGAAGCAAGGCAGGGGGACGACACCGGCGGCGTCATCCCTTGTCCTGCCGCTGACGGGGCTAATGACGAATTGCGGTTCGTGGTGGTGGAACGCCGTTCCCGTCGGCACGTCATGCGGCCCCCGACGCCTCCAGAACCATACGGATCTCCGTCACCTCGTAGTTGGCGCGGTCGAAGGCGGCGGCCATCGGGATGTTCGTAGTGTCCGTCGTCGCGGTGATGCGCTCGGCGCGTTCGGTCGCGTGGAAGCGGGTGATCTCGGCGAGGATCTCGTCGATCAGTCCCTTGCCGCGCTGCTCGGGTACGACACCGAGATACCCGACGTTGCGGTTGTACGGGGTCGCTGACGGGACGGCCAGGCCGGCGAGAGTGCCGTCGGGCAGCTCCGCAAGCCTCCACCAGGAGCGCTCACCCGGGCAGTCGAGGTAGAACTTCATGTCCTCCTCGGCCAGCTGCCTGGCGCTCTTTCTGCGCAGCTCGTCACGGGTGGCCTCGTCGAGGCTGTCGCCCGACACCCGGACGAAGGCCTCCAGGAACTCCTCGTCGCTGCCCTCGCGGAACGTCAGCCGACCGCCGGCCCCGGGCAGTCCCGCCGCCGGAGTCCACTCGTAGCGCAGGCGCTGAATCTCCCGGCTCAGCCCTGTGCGCAGTCCCGCCTCGCGACGCCAGGCCACTGCCTCGCTCAGTTCCGGTCGGCTGCTCCAGTCCGTTGGGAGGGAGAGGTTGTACAGCGGCCGCGCGCCGAAGGCGGCATGCGCGGCGTCAAGGAGCCTGGTGGCGACGGCGACCGGATCGGCAACGGTGGAACGGACCTGGAGGCAATCGAGCGCTATGGGGCGCTCGCTGTCGGCACGACCCCACCAGAGTGCACGGGCAAGGACGTACCCGTTCTCGTCCTCGGCAAGCCAGACCCATTCCGGGCGGAACTGGTTGGCACCGAGCTCCTCGCGGATCTTCTCAGCGGTCAGGGCGGTGATGGGACCGTCGGCCGGGTACGCGGCGGCACGGTCCAGGGCGGTGGAGTCCGCAGTAGCGGGAAAGCATCTCATTGGGCACCTGATCACAAATGGAAATGGCAGAGCAAGGCAATTCTTGCTGGCTGCCCACCGACGGCACCTACCTCGTCGACGTGTTCCCGGCGATGCTGGTCTTCGGGATGGCCGGTGGTTGCTGGTGGCGCTGAGCAGGTTGCCTGGTACCCGGCCGGAACAGATCCGTACCGAAGCGCCGCGTCCAGTTGACCGACGGCAGCGGGGCCGGGAGGGTGGTCGGGTGAGGGAGGCCGACGAGACCCGGGACGGCGTGGCCCTGACCAACCTGGACCAGCCGCTGTCCGACCGCGATGACGCGACGAAGCGTGACCTGGTCGACTACCTCGACGCGGTCCGGGACCGGCTCCTCCCGCAGCTGCGGGGCCGGCCGCTGTCGGTGATCAGGGTCCGCCCCGGCCAGCCGCCGTTCATGCAGAAGAACCTGCCCCGCTACACACCGGACTGGGTCCGCCGGGCGCCGGTCTGGGCGGAGGCGTCGCATCGGGAGATCTCGTACGCCCTCTGCGACGACCGCCGCACCCTGCTCTGGTTCGCCAACCAGCGGGCGGTGGAGTACCACCCGACGCTGGCCACCGTGGCGGATCTGCACCGCCCGACCCACCTGATCCTCGACCTGGACCCGCCGGACGGCGACGGGTTCCGCGCGGCGGTCGACGCCGCCCTGCTGGTCCGTCAGGCGCTCGCCGATGCCGGCCTGGCCGGTGCCGTCAAGACCAGCGGCGCCAAGGGCGTGCACGTCTTCGTCCCGGTGACCGACGAACCAACGGCCGAGGAGTTGGCCGCCGCCACCCGGGCGCTCGCCGTCCGCGCCGAGCGGCTCGACCCGGCGCTGGCCACCACGGCGTACATCAAGGAGGACCGGGGTGGCCGGGTCTTCGTGGACGCCACCCGGGCGGGCGGGGCGACAGTGGCCGCCGCGTACAGCCCTCGCCTGCGCCCGGGGATGCCGGTCTCGTTCCCGGTCGACTGGGCCGACCTGACCGAGGTGACCCCCGCCGACTTCACCATCCGGACCGCGCCCGCACTGCTCGCCGACGGCGACCCGTGGGCCGCGCTGATGCCGGCCCCGCAGTCGCTCCCCGCCGACCTCGTCGCCGAGGGCCGGACCATCCCGGTGGCCCGGGTGCAGGCCATGCACGAGGGGAAGCGCCGGGCCCGCGCCCGCCGCGAGGCCGGCTGACCGGCGCGTCGGCCCCCGGCTCGGCCCCGTGCTCGGCCCCGGATCGACCCCGCTCCCGCCCGGCGGGCGGCCGATTGTCGGTGGGTTGTGGCACGATTTCGCAGGTGAGCAGCAGAGCCGACGCGACCCAGCGACTGGCCGACCTGGCGCGGCTGCGCCGGGTCCGCGACCGGATCGACCGGGAGTACGCGCAGCCGTTGGACGTCGAGGCGCTCGCCCGTGGCGCGCACATGTCGGCCGGGCACCTCAGCCGCGAGTTCCGGCTCGCCTATGGCGAATCTCCGTACAGCTACCTGATGACCCGACGGATCGAGCGGGCGATGACCCTGTTGCGCCGTGGCGACCTGAGCGTCACCGACGTCTGTTTCGCTGTCGGTTGTTCGTCGTTGGGCACCTTCAGCACCCGCTTCACCGAGCTGGTCGGTGTGCCGCCCAGCGTCTACCGGCGGCAGGCGGCTCAGGCGACGGCGGGGATGCCGTCGTGCGTGGCGAAGCAGGTGACCAGACCGGTCAGGAATCGAGAAGCGCGGGCCACCGAGCCGCAACTAGCGTGACCAGCATGGACATCACCATTCACTCGAGTTTCCTCCCGCACACCGATTCGGAGGCCTCGCTGGTCTTCTACCGCGACATCCTCGGCTTCGAGGTCCGCCTCGACGTCGGGTACGAGGGGATGCGGTGGATCACGGTCGGGCCGCCCGGCCAGCCCAGCACCGCCATCGTCCTGCACCCGCCGGCCGCCAACCCCGGCATCACCGACGACGAGCGGCAGACCATCCTTGAGCTGATGGCCAAGGGCAGCTACTTCGGCGTCAACCTCGCCACCACCGACCTCGACGCCACCTTCGCCAAGTTGGAGGCGAGCGACGCCGAGGTCGTCCAGGAGCCGACCGAGCAGCCGTACGGCGTGCGCGACTGTGCCTTCCGAGACCCGGCGGGCAACATGGTCCGCATCCAGGAAGTGCGCTGAGTCCTGCGCGCCCGACAGATGGAGTCACGATGAGCACGGCCATCCAGCCGTCCGCGCCGCACGTCGCCGACAGCCACGACCTGATCCGGGTCCAGGGCGCGCGGGTGAACAACCTCAAGGACGTCAGCGTCGAGATCCCGAAGCGGCGACTGACGGTGTTCACCGGCGTCTCCGGCTCCGGCAAGAGTTCGCTGGTGTTCGGCACCATCGCGGCCGAGTCGCAGCGGATGATCAACGAGACCTACAGCGCCTTCGTGCAGGGCTTCATGCCGACGTTGGCGCGGCCCGAGGTCGACCTGCTGGATGGCCTGACCACGGCGATCATCGTGGACCAGGAGCGGATGGGTGCCAACTCCCGCTCCACCGTCGGCACCGCCACCGACGCCAACGCGATGCTGCGCATCCTGTTCAGCCGGCTCGGGCAGCCGCACATCGGCTCGCCCAACGCGTACTCCTTCAATGTTCCCTCGGTGAAGGCGACCGGGGCGATCACCGTCGATCGCGGCGCCGGCAAGACGAAGACCGAGAAGGCGACCTTCAACCGTCTCGGTGGCATGTGCCCGCGGTGCGAGGGCATGGGTGCGGTGACCGACATCGACCTGTCGGCGCTCTACGACGACAACCTCTCGCTCAACGAGGGCGCGATCACCATCCCGGGTTACAGCATGGAGGGCTGGTACGGCCGGATCTTCCGGGGCTGCGGCTACTTCGACCCGGACAAGCCGATCGCCAAGTTCAACAAGCGGGAGCTGCACGACCTGCTCCACCGGGAGCCAACCAAGATCAAAATCGACGGGATCAACCTGACGTACGCGGGCCTGATCCCGTCGATCCAGAAGTCCTTCCTGGCCAAGGACATCGACGCGTTGCAGCCGCACATCCGCGCCTTCGTGGAGCGCGCGGTGACCTTCACGACCTGCCCCGAGTGTGCCGGCACCCGGCTCAGCAAGGAGGCCCGGTCGTCGAAGATCAAGGGCAAGAACATCGCCGACGCGTGCGCGATGCAGATCAGCGACCTGGCCGCCTGGGTGCGTGGGATCGAAGAGCCGTCGGTGGCCCCGTTGCTGGCCGGCCTGCAACACCTCCTCGACTCGTTCGAGGAGATCGGGCTGGGCTACCTGTCGCTCGATCGACCGTCGGGCACCCTCTCCGGCGGTGAGGCGCAGCGCACCAAGATGATCCGCCACCTCGGCTCCTCGCTCACCGACGTCACCTACGTCTTCGACGAGCCGACGATCGGGCTGCACCCGCACGACATCCAACGGATGAACGAGCTGCTGCTCCAGTTGCGCGACAAGGGCAACACCGTGCTGGTCGTGGAGCACAAGCCGGAGGCCATCGCCATCGCCGACCACGTCGTCGACCTCGGGCCCGGCGCGGGTACGGAGGGCGGGACCGTCTGCTACGAGGGAACAGTGGAAGGTCTGCGGGCCAGCGGCACCATCACCGGCCGCCACCTCGACGACCGGGCGGCCCTCAAGGAGACGGTGCGGACGCCCACCGGCAAGCTGGAGATCCGGGGCGCGACGGCCAACAACCTCCAGGACGTGAACGTCGACGTACCCCTCGGGGTGCTCGTCGTCGTGACCGGCGTCGCCGGCTCCGGCAAGAGTTCGCTCGTGCACTCCTCGATTCCGGCCGGCGCGGGCGTGGTCTCGATCGACCAGGGCGCGATCCGCGGCTCACGGCGCAGCAACCCGGCTACGTACACCGGGTTGCTCGACCCGATCCGCAAGGCGTTCGCGAAGGCCAACGGGGTGAAGCCGGCGCTGTTCAGCGCCAACTCCGAGGGTGCCTGCCCGAGCTGCAACGGTGCTGGCGTCATCTACACCGACCTGGGGATGATGGCGGGCGTCGCCGCCCCCTGCGAGGACTGCGAGGGCAAGCGGTTCCAGGCATCGGTGCTGGAATACCGCTTCGGCGGCCGCGACATCAGCGAGGTGCTCGCGATGTCGGTGACGGAGGCCGAGAAGTTCTTCGGCGCCGGCGAGGCGCGTACGCCGGCAGCGCACGCCATCCTCGACCGGCTCGCCGACGTCGGGCTCGGCTATCTCAGCCTGGGGCAGCCGCTCACGACTCTCTCCGGCGGCGAGCGGCAGCGGCTCAAGCTGGCCACCCACATGGCTGAGAAGGGCGGCGTCTACGTCCTCGACGAGCCGACCACCGGCCTGCACCTGGCCGACGTGGAGCAACTGCTCGGCCTGCTCGACCGCCTGGTCGACGCCGGCAAGTCGGTGATCGTCATCGAGCACCACCAGGCGGTCATGGCGCACGCCGACTGGATCATCGACCTCGGTCCCGGCGCCGGCCACGACGGAGGCCGGATCGTCTTCGAGGGCACCCCGGCCGACCTCGTCGCCGGTCGCTCCACCCTCACCGGCGAGCACCTGGCGGCGTACGTCGGCAGGTGAGCCGGCGATCAGCTCTCCGCTCGGCGTGGCCGGCTGATGGGGGCGCTGAGCATTCCGGTGATGGCGTCGACGAGGAAGTCGCCGACCTCTGGCCATCGCGGGTCTTCGCCGCTGCGTTCGGCGCGTGCCTCGACCTCGGCCGTCGTGGTGCTGACGATGCGGGTGATCAGGAGCGCCCGGCCGGCAACCACCTCCGGGTCGAGGTGCCGTAGCCGCGCGGCCAGTGACTCGCGCAGCTCCAGTGCCTGTGGCGTGGTGTCCTGGGCTTCCCGCATGATCGGCAAAGTGGCGGGGTTGTGCAGCATGTGTTCCAGGAACCGGGCCCGCCAGCTCGGGCGCGGTAGCTGGTCGAGAACCCGCATGCTCGGCTCCACGAGACCGCGGATGTCGCCGAGGACGGAGTCGTCGGTCGGGGGCATGCCGACGCGTGCCTGCGCCACCTCGTGCACGTGGCGGGCCATCAGCGCCTTCAGCAGGCCCTCGCGCCCGCCGAAGTAGTAGCGCACCGCCGAGTGGTTGGTGTTGCCAGCCGCCTCGGCCACCCTGCGGTCGGAGACCTCGGCGACTCCCGACTCGGCGAACAGCCGCTCGGCCGCGTCCAGCAGCGCGGTGCGTGCCGCCTCGGACCGCCTCATGACCGGCCCCCTCGTGTCCTCGCCTGGATGTGACTCAGGTCAACCTAGCCGGATTCCCGGTCCCGGCATCCGCCGCCTACAGTTTGTAAGTCAACTGGCGTACAAACATGAGCTGGAGCGTGCATGGATACCGAAGCCGTGATCGAGGCTGCCGACGTGGTGGACGGCCGCCCGCCCGGCGCGGACCGCAAGGAACAGATCATCCGAATGGTCGCCCTGTTCGTGATGCCGTTCCTCATGGTCACGATGATGTTCGCGACCTACATGTCGACCATGCACTCACCGCACCCCCGGGACATGCCGGTAGCGGTCGTCGGCAGCGGCGCCACGGCGCAGGCCGTGGTCGACGGGCTCAACTCGGGCGACAGCACCGAGGCCACGCTGGTGACCACCCGCGACGACGCTGTCGACCTGCTGCACGACCAGGAAGCCGCCGGCGCGCTCGTCCTGCCCACCGACGGCGGCGCCAACGCGACAGTCCTCACCGCCTCGGCGGCCGGAGCCTCGCAGAACGCCACCGTCCAGCAGTTGCTCGCGCCCGTGGTCTTCCAGAACAGCTGGAAGGCCACCACCGAGGACGTCGCACCGCTACCCGCTGGTGACTCGGCCGGCATCGCGGTCCTGTTCGCGGCGATGGGCATGATGCTGGCCGGGTACGTGCCACTGAGCATCATGGTGATGGGCGTCCCCCACCTGCTGCGGCTGCGCCGGTTCCTGCCCGTGCTGGCCGGCTGGTCCGCGCTCACCAGCTCGATCATCTGGCTCATCCTCGGGCCCCTCGTGGGTGCCGTCGACGGCCACTACCTCACCTTCCTCGGCGTCGGCATGCTCGCCACCGCGGCCGTCGGCCTGGCCCAGCTCCTGCTCTCCAAGCTGGTCGGGCCCCTCGCGGTGCTGCCCGGCATGCTGCTCTGGGTCGTGTTCGGCATGCCCGCGTCGAACCTGGCCCTGTCCGTGCACAACATGCCCGGGTTCTTCCAGTTCCTGCATGGCGTGCTGCCGCTCCCGGCGGCCGGTGAGGCGCTGCGCTCGGTCCTGTACTTCGACGGCAACGGTCTGGGCACCCACCTGATCGTCCTGGCCCTGTGGATCGTGGCCGCCCTCGCGCTCTGCCTGCTCAAGGAGCGCAGCGCGAGCGGGAAGATGATCCCCGGCGTCCCCCCGGTCACCGACCCCGACGCGAAGGCCCCCGCTCTGGCCGGCGGGCCGCCGCGCTCCAAGCGATTCCGGTACGTGGCCGCGGCGGGCTTCCCGCTGGCCATCCTCGTGGTCGTCGTGGGCGCCATGGGGTTCTCCATGCACAAACCGCAACCGCACGACATCCCGGTCGTCGTGGTCGCCGCCGCCCCTGGGCAGGCTCAGCAGACCGCTGCCGGTCTCAACGCGCAGCTCGACGGCATCATCGACGTCACCGTCGCCGACACGGTTGCCGAAGCCACCGAGCAGATCCACTCCCGCGACGTGGTGGCCGCCTTCGTCCTGCCGTCGGCGCCGGGCACTCCGGCGACCCTGTACTCGGCGTCCGCCGCCAACGCCAGCCAGCAGTCCGCGATCCGCGCGATCTTCCAGCCGATCACCGCCGCCGAGGGTTTCTCGCTCACGCTGGCCGACGTGCAACCGCTGAGCGAGACCGACACCGGCGGCAGCAACAGCATGTACGTCGGCATGTCCTGGATCATGGCGGGGTTCCTGTTCCTGGCCGTCCTGCGCGGTGGCGCCCCGCACGTGCGCCGCCTGCGCCAGTTCCTGCCGCTGCTGGGCGGCTGGGCGATCGGTATGTCCGTCTGGCTGTGGTTCCTCTTCGACGTCGTCATCGGCGCGATCAGCGGCAACGCCCTGGAGACGATCGCCTACGGCGCCCTGACCATCTTCTCGGTCTCCCTGGCCACCGGAGTGCTCACCCGCACCGTCGGCCTGGCCGGCATCATCCCGATGATGGTGGTGCTGATGATGGCCGGCGTACCCGCCTCCGGCGGTGGCATGTCGGTGTACCTGGTCCCCGAGGTGTTCCGCCCCCTCCAGGACGTGCTGCCGTTGCCCGCGGCCGTCGACATCGCCCGATCGCTGCGGTACTTCGACGGCGTCGGCGTCGGGCAGAATCTGCTGGTCATCGCCATCTGGGGCGCCGTCGGGCTCGTCCTGAACCTCGTGGTCGACCAGTGGCTCAAACGCCGCGAGCGCCGCTCGGACTCCGGCGGCCCGGACGCGGGTACGACACCCGGGACGCACCTGAGGTTGGTGCCGGCCGAGACGCACTGAGCGGCACTGCAAGCCCACCGCCGATCCCTCGTGATCGGCGGTGGGCGGCTCCTGGTCAGGCGGGGTTGTACTCGACAGCGACGTCGAGCACCCAGGTGACACCGAACGGGTCGGTGAGCATGCCGTAGAGGGGAGCCCAGCCGGCGAGCGCGAGGTCGACCAGGACGGTCGAGCCACGTGACCTGACTAGACGCCCGGTGGCCGTGCGCGTTGTGTCGTCGCGGCGGCGAGGACTCCGCAGCTGGCGCTGATCAGCCCGAGGACGGATGTGACCGGGTTGACGTACCCGGGCACGGATGAGGTGACGTACGTGCCGCCACCGCTGAGGTGGCACTCGAAGCGGAGCGGTACGTAGCTGACTCCGTACCCGTCGACCTGGCTCGCCAGCTGCGACCCGCCCTCCCTGCAGGGTTCGATCGGGAAGGAACCGGCTCCGCCGTCCTCCGCCCGCATCACCGCGTAGCCGAGGTGGAGCAGACCCCACGCGTACATGGCGACGGCGCCCGCACCGGCGAGAAGCGCCGCCGCCCGCAACCAACCCGACCGGGAGCGTTCGCCTTTCCTGAGCACCGCGCCGAGCCCACGTACGGTGAGGATCGCCGCGGTGGCGGCTCCGCCCAGCGCGGCGAGAAGCAACCCGAGAAACAGCATGACGACATCATGATCTTCTGGGTTCACGTGCGCCGCGCGGGGCTCACGTCCACCCAGGCGGCCGTTCCGGGCTTCGGCGAGTGGAAACGCAAAACCGGGCGCCTGGAGGCTGTATCCCCCTGCGCCCGGCAGTGTCGGGTGAAACTTTCCTGGTGCCCCCGGCAGGATTCGAACCTGCGCCCCCGCCTCCGGAGGGCGGTGCTCTATCCCCTGAGCTACGGGGGCTCAGCGACTGGAGAAGACTAGCAAACCTCCCCTGCGTACGCCGAATCGGTATCGGGTGAGCCGATCGTGTCGGCAACCGGCTCACCCGGTGCTCAGGCCGCCGCGATCGCCCGCCCGCAGCTGGGCAGCGGGTGCAGGACGATTCGCCGGGGGAGCCGCCGCGGCCACTCGTTGCGCGGCCAGGAGCCGTCCACGATCAGGTGGACGGTGCGCTGCTCCTCGCCGCTGAGCCGCAGCACGAAGTCGCGGGGGAGCGGCGGGTCCACCGTCGGCGTGGTGATCATGAAGCGCACCCGACCGCGGGACGAGACAGCGGAGATCACGTCGGCGGCCGGCATCGTGCCGCGCAGCCGGACCCGGCCGATCCAGTAGACCTCCGCGAGGTGCTCCTGGGCGGCCCGGGTGATCCCCGGGTACTCGCTGCGGACCCAACGCTCGACCGCGCTGACGCAGAGCCCGCACGCCCGCTCGCGCGGCTCCCGCGGACCCAACCCCCAGGCCCGCAGGTACGCCCCGACCGCGCCAGTGTCCAGCGGCAGCTCGAAGCGCCGCTGGATGAGCGTGGTGAGGCTCTGCCGCGTCCACAACTCCTCGTCCAGGCCGAACTCGTCGGGATGGACGCCCCGCAACGTGTCGATCAACTCGAGTTCCTGTTCGCGGCTGAGCATTCCCGGCTCGCCCTGCCGCTGTCCGCGACGGACGGCTGCCACCGCCCCGTCACCGCCAATGGTGTGGCGTCGGCACCAACTGGTGACCGAACGCCGTGCGTCTCTGAGTGCAACCCCCACGTCTTGGGCAACGAGCCCGAATCGCAACTGGTCACGATATGTGGGGAGAAAACTCTCTAAGCAACGTAATCGCCTGTGCCACGCAAAACGCCCACAAGGGACGAGAGGGGTGTTCGAGTCATAAACGGCGGTCCTGGCCGCGTTGATCGACTCGGGTTCGTGGAAACCGGGGCGTCCCGGTCGCGTGGACCGCCCGGTTTCCTGAAAGCCGAGTCGATCAACGCCGGTGCTTGCGGCTGGGGCCCGTCCGGAGGCGGGGCTCGCGTCGGTGGCGGCGCGGGGTCGAGCGGCGTAGTGGCCTCGACGTGGTGCGGCCCGCGTCACCGCCACGGAGCGGCGGGGACGCGGGCCGGGTGCGCCGTCGTCCGGTCGGTCAGCCCTTGGCCTGGGCCTGGAGCTGCCGAAGGTTGTTCAGTTCGGTCTGCTGGGTGGCCTTCATGGTGTTCGCCACCCGCAGCACCTCGGCGTTGTCGGTCGCGCCGAGCGCCGCGTCGATCATGTGGATGCCGCCCAGGTGGTGCGCGTACATCAGGGTCAGGAACTGCCGGTCGACCTCGATGCCCTGAGCGTTGCGCAGGGCGGTCATCTGTTGCGGCGTGGCCATGCCCGGCATCAGGCCGTCCTTGACGGTGGCCCCGTCGGACATCCACGACATCGGCGGCTTCGACCCGGTCGGGCTGAGGCCCCATTCGCGCAGCCAGGTCTGCATCGCGCCGATCTCGCCCTGCTGCCCGGTGGCGATGTCGACGGCGATCTGCCGCACCTCGGGGAGGGTCGCCGACCGGTACGCGATCAGGCTCATCTCCACCGCCTGCGCGTGGTGGGTCGTCATGTCCCGGGCGAAGCCCGCCTCGACCGAGGCGTCACCGGGTCGGGTGATCCGTGGGGTGAGCAGACCGCCCGCGTACCCGAGGAGGAGCCCCACCACCAGCATGATGGCGAGCGCCAGCACGCCGTAGCGCGACGCCGGGGCCCGGCCCCCCTCGTCCGGGGCGGCCGGGATCTCGTCGTACTCGCTGTCGGTGGTTGCCGGAGCGGTCATTGCCGTCCTTACTGGGTGGGCTGCTGCTGTTGCTGGAGCTCACGCGGCGTGGTGCCGGTGGCGGTGATGCCGGTGTTGCAGAGCGCCGTCGGGCCCTCGACGGAGGCGTTCACCCGCAGGTCCTTGATGAACTCGTCGATCCGCGAGTCGTCAGCGTTGTCGACCTTGAGCTGGTAGCCCCAGGCCTGAAGCGAGATCGGCTTGTCCAGGCCCTCGTACGGGCTCATCAGGGTCTTCTCGACACCGCGCACCTTGCTGGCGAGCTTGTCGACCTGGTCCTTGGGCAGGTCCGGGCGGTAGGTGATCCATACCGCGCCGTGCTCCAGGCTGTGCACCGCGTGCTCGTTGGCGATCGGGGCGTCGTACACGTCGCCCATGCAGTTCTGCCAGGCGGCGTTGTGCACCCCACCCACCGGCGGCGAGTAGTTCCAGGTCAGCGGGCCCGACTTGTGCGACTCGTACTTCAGGCTGTCCGGGTCGGACTTGCGGATGTTGGCGATGCCGTCGATGGCGTTGGCCCGCTTGTCCCACGGCTTGGAGCCCTGGAACGACGCCCAGGCGCCGTAACCGATGATGCCGGCCGCGAGCACGCCAACCGCGACGAAGAGCGCGATCGGCCCCCACGCGCGGCCCTGGCTCACCTTGACCGGGGTGACCGGCTTGCGCGGGCCCTTGCCCCCGGCCCGGGGGGAGCCCGTCGGCTTGCCGGAACCGGCCTTGGCGCCGGACGCCGGCCGGCCTGCGGCCGGCTTCTTGCCGGTGCTGACCACGGTCGGGCGGCGCTCAGGGCCACCCGGGGTGCTGATGCTCATCGTGCCTCGTCAAGTCGGTCGGTCAGGGGAGTGGCGGGCCGGATGACGCGCAGGGGAGCCGCCGAGTGCCCGAGTCTACCCCCGATAACATGGTTGGGTGACTCCTGCAGAACTAGCCTCGGTCGTCCTTGCCGCCGCCCACGCCGTCTTCGAGCAGCGTGGGCTGGACGGCGCCGCGCTGCCGGCGAGCACGGTGGTGGAGCGACCGCGCAACCCCGAGCACGGCGACTACGCCTCGACGCTCGCGCTGCAGTTGAGCAAGAAGGTGGGCGTCCCGCCCCGGGAGCTGGCGACGGCCCTGGCCGACGAGCTGAGCCGGGCACCGGGGGTAAAATCGGTGGAAATCGCCGGGCCGGGCTTCCTGAACATCCGGCTCGACGCCGCCGCGGCCGGTCAGCTCGCGCGGGTGATCGTGGAGACCGGCGCGGAGTACGGCCGCAGCGACCGACTCGCCGGCGAGAAGATCAACCTGGAGTTCGTCTCGGCCAACCCGACCGGGCCGGTGCACATCGGCGGGGTCCGCTGGGCGGCCGTCGGTGATGCGCTGAGCCGGCTGCTGCGGGCCACCGGCGCCGACGTCGGCACGGAGTACTACTTCAACGACGCCGGTTCGCAGATCGACCGGTTCGCCCGGTCGCTGCTCGCCGCCGCCAAGGGGGAGCCGGCGCCGGAGGACGGCTACGGCGGGGCGTACATCGCCGAGATCGCCACCGAGGTGCAGGCCCGCCGGCCGGAGGTGCGCTCGCTCGACGACGACGCCGCCCAGGAGGTCTTCCGGGTCGAGGGCGTCGCGCTGATGTTCGACGAGATCCGCACCTCGCTGCGCGACTTCGGGGTGGAGTTCGACACCTACTTCAACGAGAAGGACCTGCACGACCGGGGTGAGCTCGACCTGGCGTTGAACCGGCTGCGCCAGCAGGGGCACCTCTACGAGTCCGAGGGCGCCACCTGGCTGCGCACCACCGATTTCGGTGACGACAAGGACCGGGTGCTGCGCAAGTCCAACGGCGAGTGGACGTACTTCGCCGCGGACTGCGCCTACTACCTGGACAAGCGCGAGCGCGGGTTCGAGCGGGTCGTGATCATGCTGGGTGCCGACCACCACGGCTACATCGGCCGGATGAAGGCGATGTCCGCCTGCTTCGGCGACGACCCGGAGCGCAACCTGGAGATCCTCATCGGGCAGCTGGTCAACCTGCTGCGCGACGGCGCCCCGATGCGGATGAGCAAGCGGGCCGGCACCGTGATCACCCTGGAGGACCTGGTCGACGCGATCGGCGTGGACGCCTCCCGGTACGCGTTGGCCCGCTACTCCAGTGACTCCCCGATCGACATCGACATCGAGCTGTGGACCCGGGCGACCCGCGACAACCCGGTCTACTACGTGCAGTACGTGGCAGCCCGGACAGCGGGCGTGGCCCGCAACGCCGCCGAGGTGGGGCTGGTTCCGGGCGACGCCGACGCGTTCCGCCCCGAGCTGCTCGACCACGAGAAGGAGAACGAGCTGCTCAAGGCGCTCGCCCAGTTCCCCGCGGTGGTGGCGACGGCCGCCGAGCTGCGGGAGCCGCACCGGGTGGCCCGCTACCTGGAGGAGAGCGTCGCCGCCTCCTACCACCGGTTCTACGACAACTGCCGAGTGCTGCCGCTGGGCGACGAGGAGATCACCGACCTGCACCGCGCTCGGCTCTGGCTCAACAACGCCACCCGCACGGTGATCGCCAACGGCCTGTACCTGCTCGGCGTCTCCGCACCCGAGAGGATGTGACATGAGGGCTCATGAGGCTGGTGCGCTGCACGCGGACATCAGCAACCAGGGGCCGGCCTGGCTGCGTGCCCCGGCCGACGTCAACGCCCTCGTGCCGGCGCTGTGGCCGCGGTCGGTGACGCGCGGTGCCGACGGCGCGGTCGCCGTCGCGGGCCTGAGCGTCCGCGACATCGCGGCCGAGTTCGGCACCCCGGTGTACGTCCTCGACGAGGCCGACCTGCGCTCGCGCTGCCGCGACTTCCGGGCGGCCTTTCCGACCGAGGACGTGTTCTACGCGGGCAAGGCGTTCCTCTGCCGAGCGGTGGTCCGGATGATCGCCGAGGAGGGGCTGCACCTGGACGTCTGCACCGGTGGCGAGCTGGCCACCGCGCTGTCGGCCGGAATGCCGCCGGAGCGGATCGGCTTCCACGGCAACAACAAGTCGGTCGCCGAGCTGGGCCGGGCGTTGGACGCCGGGGTGGGCCGGATCATCGTCGACTCGTTCACCGAGATCGACAGGCTCACCGCGCTGGCCCGCGAGCGCGGGGTCCGGCCCCGGGTGCTGGTCCGGGTCACTGTGGGCGTCGAGGCGCACACCCACGAGTTCATCGCCACCGCCCACGAGGATCAGAAGTTCGGCTTCTCGCTGGCCGGCGGTGCCGCCGCGAACGCCGCGTTCAAGATCCTCGACGAGGGCGTGCTGGAGCTGCGTGGTCTGCACTCGCACATCGGCTCGCAGATCTTCGACGCCAGCGGCTTCGAGGTCTCGGCCCGGCGGGTGCTCGCCCTTCAGGCGCAGATCCGCGACGCGCGCGGGGTGGAGCTGCCCGAGCTGGACCTGGGCGGCGGCTTCGGCATCGCGTACACCACCCAGGACGACCCGGCGACCCCGCAGGATCTGGCCAAGCGGCTTCGCAAGATCGTCGATTCGGAGTGCGCAGCGGAGAACCTGGCAGTGCCGCACCTGTCGATCGAGCCGGGCCGAGCCATCGTCGGGCCGGCCGTGTTCACCCTCTACGAGGTCGGCACGGTGAAGGACCTCGACGGTCTCCGGACGTACGTCAGCGTCGACGGCGGGATGAGCGACAACATCCGCACCGCCCTCTACGACGCGTCCTACTCGGCGACGCTGGCCTCGCGGGCCTCGACCGCGCAGCCGTTGCTCGCCCGCGTGGTGGGAAAGCACTGTGAGTCCGGGGACATCGTGGTGAAGGATGAATTCCTGCCCGCCGACGTGCAGCCCGGAGATCTTGTCGCAGTGCCCGGCACCGGTGCGTACTGCCGAAGCATGGCCAGCAACTACAACCATGTGCCCCGGCCACCGGTGGTCGCGGTGCGCGACGGCCAGGCGCGCCTGATCGTCCGGCGGGAAACCGAAGAGGACCTGCTCGCATTGGATGTTGGATGACGTCACCTGTGCGCTTGGCGCTGCTCGGCTGTGGCACGGTCGGCCAGGAGGTGGTCCGGCTGCTGCACGAGCAGTCGGCCGACCTGACGGCGCGGATCGGCGCTCCGCTGGAGATCGCCGGCATCGCCGTCCGTCGGCTCGGCCGCGACCGGGGTGACCTGCCGGTCGACGAGGACCTGTTCACCACCGACGCGCTTGGCCTGATCAAGCGCGACGACGTGGACGTCGTGGTCGAGGTGATCGGTGGCATCGAGCCGGCCCGGAGTTGGCTGGTCGAGGCGCTGCGCGCCGGCAAGAGCGTGGTCACCGCCAACAAGGCGCTGCTCGCCGAGGACGGCGTGGCCCTGCACGAGGCGGCGGCCGAGGGCGGCGGCGACCTCTACTACGAGGCGTCCGTGGCCGGGGCCATCCCGCTGCTGCGTCCGCTACGGGAGTCGCTGCACGGCGATCGGATCAACCGGGTCACCGGCATCGTCAACGGCACCACCAACTTCATCCTCTCCGCGATGGACGCGACCGGCGCCGGCTTCGCCGAGGCCCTCGAAGAGGCCACCGCCCTGGGCTACGCGGAGGCCGATCCGACCGCCGACGTGGAGGGCTTCGACGCGGCGGCGAAGGCGGCGATCCTCGCCTCGCTGGCGTTCCACACCCGGGTCGGCGCCGCCGACGTGCACCGCGAGGGCATCACCGAGGTGACCGCCGCGGACATGGCCAGTGCCCAGGCGATGGGCTGCACGATCAAACTGCTCTGCATCGCGGCCCGGGGTGTCGACTCCACCGGCCGGGAGACGGTCAGCGTCCGGGTGCACCCGGCGATGATCCCGCGCAGCCACCCGCTGGCCAGCGTCGGGGACGCGTTCAACGCGGTCTTCGTGGAGGCGGACGCGGCCGGCCAGTTGATGTTCTACGGTCGGGGCGCCGGTGGCGCACCCACCGCCAGCGCGGTGCTCGGTGACGTGGTCGCGGTGTCCCGCAACCGGCTCGCCGGGGTGCGCGCGGCCAGCGAGAGCGCGTACGCGGACCTCGCGGTCCGGCCGATGGGTGAGGCGTTGACCCGCTACCACGTGAGCCTCGACGTGGCCGACCGCCCGGGTGTGCTGGCCTCGGTGGCGAGCGTGTTCGCCCGGCACGACGTGTCGATCGCGACCGTGCGGCAGGGTTCGGCGGGCGGGCCGGCGGGCCGCGACGGCGACGCCGAGCTGGTCATCGTCACGCATGTGGCACCGGACGCCGCGCTCGCCGCGACCGTCGGTGAGCTGCGCGGTCTGGACATCGTCCGGTCGGTGACGAGTGTGCTGCGGGTCGAGGGCAACGCCTGAGTCGTTGCATCATCGACGGGACGGCTCGCGCGTCCCGTCAGGTGGGTAAGCCAGGGTGTGCCGTTGACCACTCCAGCAGGCTGGTCCAAGGTGGCCCTGACAATTGGGTGGGCGCGGCGGTAGAGGCGAGGAGAGCGACATGTGGCGGGGTCTGATCGAGGCGTACCGGGATCGGCTGCCGGTCACCGCGGCCACGCCGGTCGTCACGCTGCACGAGGGCAACACCCCGCTGTTGCCGGCGCCGGTGCTGTCCGCCCGGCTCGGTTGCGACGTGCACCTGAAGGTGGAGGGCGCCAACCCGACCGGCTCCTTCAAGGACCGGGGGATGACCCTCGCGGTGTCCAAGGCGGTCGAGGCCGGCAACAAGGCCATCATCTGCGCCTCCACCGGCAACACCAGCGCCTCCGCCGCGGCGTACGCGGCCCGGGCCGGGTTGACCTGCGCCGTGCTGGTGCCGCAGGGCAAGATCGCGCTGGGCAAGCTGGCCCAGGCGCTGGTGCACGGCGCGAAGCTGCTCCAGGTGAACGGCAACTTCGACGACTGCCTCGCGACGGCCGCCAAGCTCGCCCAGGACTACCCGGTCGCGTTGGTCAACTCGGTCAACATCGACCGGTTGCACGGCCAGAAGACCGCCGCCTTCGAGATCGTCGAGGCGCTCGGTGACGCGCCCGACATCCACTGCCTGCCGGTCGGCAACGCCGGCAACATCTCCGCGTACTGGATGGGCTACGCGGAGGAGCTGTCGGCCGGCGCCACCACCCGCACCCCGAAGATGTACGGCTTCCAGGCCGCCGGGGCGGCCCCGATCGTGACCGGTCAGGTGGTGCCGGAGCCGTCGACCATCGCCACCGCGATCCGGATCGGCAACCCGGCGAGCTGGACCAAGGCGTTGGATGCGCGGGACGCCTCCGGGGGCCTGATCGCGTCGGTGACCGACCGGGAGATCCTCTCCGCGTACCGTCTGCTGGCCCGTGAGGTGGGGGTCTTCGTCGAGCTGGGCAGCGCGGCCAGCGTGGCCGGCCTGTTGCAGCAGGCCGCGGCGGGCGCGGTGCCGCCCGGCTCCACTGTGGTCTGCACGGTGACCGGCCACGGGCTGAAGGACCCGGAATGGGCGATCTCCACCGCGCCGGCGCCGGTGACCATCGCGAACGACCCGCTGGCCGCGGCGCGCGCCCTCGACCTGGCCTGAGCGCGCCACCGTCCGCGTGGTGATCGACGGCGGGTAGCTGGACGGCGGTGCGGCCCGGGGGCGGCGGGGGTCGGGGTATGCGAGTCCGGCACACTTTCGGGTATCCCCGCCCGCATTCTCGTTCAGGAGTGAGCCAGGCCGATGTCGCTGCTCGCCAGATTCAGCCTCGCCAACCGAGGGCTGATTGCCCTCATCGCGGTGGTGACCACGGTGTTCGGAGTGTTCGCCGTGCCGTCGCTGAAGCAGCAACTGCTGCCGTCGCTCGAGTTCCCGGCCGCGTTCATCGTGGCTCCCTACCCCGGCGCCGGCCCCGAGATCGTCGAGTCGCAGGTGACCGAGCCGATCGAGAACGCCCTCCAGGGCATCCCGGGGCTGGACCAGGTCACCTCCACCTCGCGCGAGGGGGCGGCCACCGTCCAGGTGACGTACGAGTTCGGCACCGATCTCGACGACGTGGTCAACAAGATGCAGACCGCGTTGAGCCGGATCGACGCCCAGCTGCCGGAGGGCGTCGACCCGCAGGTCATCGCGGGTAGTACCGACGACCTTCCGGCGGTGGTGCTGGCCGCGGCCGGCACGGCGGACGAGCGGGCGCTCGCCGAGAAGCTGCGCGCGACAGTGGTGCCGGAGCTGGAGGGCATCGAGGGGGTACGCACGGTCGAGGTGACCGGTACCCGCGACGACGTCGTGGTGGTCACTCCGGACCCGGCGAAGTTGGCCGCCGCGAAGATCCAGCCGACGGCGATCGGCGCGGCGCTGAAGAGCAACGGCGTGGCGGTTCCGGCCGGCGCGGTGACCGACGGCGCGTTGGCCCTCCCGGTGCAGGTCGGCACCCCGATCTCCACCCTGGAGGAGCTGCGCGGCATCGTGGTCGCCCCGGCCGCGGCACCCGTTCGCCTCGGTGACGTGGCGACGGTCGAGCAGCAGCTCGCCCCGGCCACGGCGATCACCCGGACCAACGGCAAGGACAGCCTCGGTATCGCGGTCACCGCGGCACCGGACGGCAACGCCGTGGAGATCTCGCACGAGATCCGGGACCGGCTCGACGACCTGAAGGACGCCTCCGGCGCGGAGCTGACAGTGGTCTTCGACCAGGCGCCGTTCGTCGAGAAGTCGATCGAGTCGCTGACCACGGAGGGTCTGCTGGGCCTGGTGATGGCGGTCATCGTCATCCTGGTCTTCCTGCTGTCGGTGCGCTCGACGGTGGTCACCGCGGTCTCCATCCCGCTCTCCGTGCTGGTGGCGCTGATCGCCCTGTGGATCGGTGACTACTCGCTCAACCTGCTCACCCTCGGCGCGTTGACCATCGCGGTCGGTCGGGTGGTCGACGACTCGATCGTGGTGTTGGAGAACATCAAACGACACCTGGAGTACGGCGAGGAGAAACGGCACGCCATCATCACCGGCGTCCGGGAGGTCGCTGGTGCGGTGACCGCGTCCACCCTCACCACCGTGGCGGTGTTCGCGCCGATCGCGCTGGTCGGCGGGTTCGTGGGTCAGCTCTTCGCACCGTTCGCGATCACCGTGACGGTGGCCCTGCTCGCCTCGCTGCTGGTGTCGCTGACCGTGATCCCGGTCCTCGCGTACTGGTTCCTCAAGCCGCGCGGCGGCACCGCGGACGACGAGGCGGTACGGCACGCCGCGGAGGAGAAGGAGCTGCGCAGCCCGTTGCAGCGGGCGTACCTGCCGGTGATCGGGTTCGCCACCCGCAAGCGGTCGACCCGTTGGATCACCGTCGGGCTCGGCCTGCTGGTGCTCTTCGGCACCTTCGGTCTGGCGCAGAAGTTGGAGACCAACTTCCTGGACGACTCCGGCCAGGACACCCTCAACATGAGCCAGGAGCTGCCGGCCGGCAGTGGCCTGGCGGCAACCGACGCGGCGGCCAAGCAGGTCGAGTCGGTGCTGTCCCGCACCGACGGCGTCGAGACGTACCAGGTGACCGCGGGCGGTGGGGACAACCCGTGGGCGGGCGGCGGCGGCAACAACGTCGCCAGCTGGTCGCTGGCGCTCGACGGTGACACCGACGCGAAGCAGATGCGTGAGGTGCTGCGCAAGGAGTTCGACAAGCTCGGCGCCGGTGTGGGTGAGATCAGCTTCGGTGGCGGGCAGGAGGCGTCGACCAGCCAGCTGGAGGTGATCGTCCAGGCCAGCGACCCGGAGGCGCTGATCCGGGCCGCCGAGGAGGCGCGGGCCGCGATGGCCGGGGTCCCGGACGTCGAGGACGTCTCCACCAGCCTTGCCGCGCGGGTGCCGCGGGTCGACGTGGTGGTCGACCGGGTCGCTGCCGGTCGGGTCGGGCTCACCGAGGCCGCCGTGGGGCAGCTCGTGTCGCAGGCGTTCCGGGGAGCGCCGCTGGGCCAGGTCGCGCTCGACGGCCAGCAGCAGAACGTGGTGCTGCGGTTGGGCACGCAGCCGCCGACGACCGTGGACGAGCTGCGGGCACTGCCGGTTGGTCCGGTGAAGCTGGGCGACATCGCGAAGGTCACCCAGGGTGAAGGCCCGCAGCAGGTCACCCGGATCGACGGTGAGCGCAGCGTGTCGGTGACCGGCGCGGCGACCGGCTCGAACCTGGGCGCGACCAGCCAGGAGTTGCAGAAGCGGCTGGACGGCATCAACGTGCCGGGTGCGAGCTTCACCATCGGTGGTGTCAGCGCGGATCAGGCGGATGCCTTCGCGGACCTGGGCCTGGCGGTGCTGGCCGCGATCGCCATCGTCTTCCTGATCATGGTGGCCACGTTCCGCAGCCTCACTCAGGCGTTGATCCTGCTGATCTCCATCCCGTTCGCGGCGACCGGTGCGATCGGTCTGCTGTTGATCACCGGGACGCCGCTCGGTGTGCCGGCGCTGATCGGTGTGCTGATGCTGGTCGGCATCGTGGTGACCAACGCGATCGTGTTGCTCGACCTGATCAACCAGTACCGGGCGCAGGGCATGGGGGTCCGGGAGGCGGTGGTCGAAGGTGGCCGTCGCCGGCTGCGCCCGATCCTGATGACGGCGGTGGCGACCATCTTCGCGCTGCTGCCGATGGCGTTCGGGTTGACCGGTGAGGGCGGCTTCATCTCTCAGCCGCTGGCGGTCGTGGTGATCGGTGGTCTGCTCAGCTCGACGCTGCTCACGCTGATCCTGGTGCCGACGCTGTACACCATGGTGGAGCACACCAAGGAGTCGCTGCGGGGTCGGCGCGCACGGCGGCGCTCCGGCGGGTCGGAGGTGACCACGACGGAGACCGACGAGGTGCCAGCGCCGAACCAGGTCGCGGTGCCGAGCGGCGCGCCCGCCCCGGTCGCGGCCGAGGGTGTGCAGCCGGCCGGGCGACCCGCGCCGTCGGCCGCGTTGGTGGAGGGCACGGACCAGTTCGAGGTGCTGCGGCTGCCCCGTAGCCGTACCTCGCCGCTGCCTCCGGCGGAGCCGACCGAGTAGGTCGCAGCGCGGTTCGGAACGCCCCCGGCGGATTTTCGCCGGGGGCGTTCCAGGTTCATTCGACCGAAAACACTCCGACTCGACGACCCCATACTTTGTGTGACTTCTTGCATACTCCTCGTAGGCGGGTGGGGGTGTGGGTGAAGCGGGGGCGGGCGGATGGCCGAGGGCGCGCGCGGGTGGGGGCGACGCGACCTGCTGCGCCGTGGCCTGCTGGTGGCGGGCGGTGTGGCCATCGGTGCCGGGACGTCCGAGGCGTGGCGGGTCACCCATCGTCAGATGCCGATCGCCGACGGTCCCGCCAGCACCACCCTCGGTAACGGCCGGCAGGGTGTCGGCTCCGGCGCGCTGGAGGTCGTCTGGTCGGGGCGGACCGACCAGCGCCTGGTGGCCCTCACCTTCGACGACGGCCCGGCGCCACAGTGGACTCCCATGGTGCTTGACACCCTGGCCCAGCACCGGGTGCCGGCCACCTTCTTCATGGTCGGGGCGCAGGTCCGCCGGCACGCCGACGTCGTCCGCGACCGGCTCGCCGGGCACGAGGTGGGAAACCACAGTTGGGAGCACCGGGACCTGGCCGAACTGAACACCGCCGAGGCGTACGACGACCTGCGCCGCAGCCACGACGCGATCGCCGACCTGACCGGGGTGCCGCCGGCGCTCCTCCGCCCGCCGTACGGCCACCTGGGCGGGGCGGTGCTGCACGCGGCGGCCCGGCTGGACTATCGGCTCGTGCTCTGGTCGTTGCAGATGGTGGAACGCGAGTTCCCCGACGATCCAGCCGGTCACGCGCGACGGATCGTGGCCGCGGTCCGACCGGGAACGATCGTGCTCGGCCACGATGTGGGGGCGCGCCGGCGACTGGTCGCCCTGCGGGGCCTGGCCGACATGATCAACGGGCTACGGTCGCGCGGCTACACCTTCGTCACGGTCTCGGCGCTGCTGGGAGCGGATATGGCTCCGACGACGACCAGGTAGGGTCGCGCTCCGTGGCGTCCACCCTCTCGGTTCTGACCGGCAATCGGAGCTTCCGCAACCTGTTCCTCGCCGAGCTGGTGGTCTTCGGCGCCGACTGGTTCGTCATGGTGCCGCTGCTGGTGCTGCTGCCGCACCTGACCGGCAGCGGCGTCTGGGGCGCGCTGGTGTTGGCGGTGGACACCGGCATCGTGGCGTTGCTGCTGCCGTACACCGGCACGATCGCCGACCGCTTCGACCGCCGGAAGATCATGATCGCCGCGAACGTGGCCGCGCTGGCGGGCGTGCTGCTGCTGCTCGGCGTGCGCAACGCCGGAACGGCGTGGCTGGCGCTGGTCGCGATCGGCGTGGTGGCGGTCGCCAAGGCGTTCTACTCGCCGGCCGCCCAGGCCGCGCTGCCCAACGTGCTGGAGCCGCACGAACTCGCCGCGGGCAACGCCGTCGCCGGCTCGGCCTGGGGCACCATGACCGTGGTCGGTGCCTCGCTCGGCGGCGTGCTCAGCACCGCTGCCGGCCCGTACGTCTGCTTCTGGGTGGCGGCGGCGGGCCTCGCGGTGGCCGCGGCCCTCGCCACCCGGATCCGCCGGCCGTTGCAGGCGCCCCGGGATGCCGACCAACCGGCCCAGCGAACCTGGTCGGCGGTCCGCGAGGCGCTCGGCTACATCGGTCACCGCCCCCGGGTGCTCGCGCTGGTCACGGTCAAGTCCGCGGTGGGCCTGGGCAACGGCGTGTTGACCGTGTTTCCGCTGCTGGCCGGCGTGTACGGTGTCGGCCCGCTGGGCGCCGGACTGCTCTTCGCGGTACGCGGCGCGGGAGCGTTGGTGGGGCCGATCCTGATGCGCCGGGTGTTGACCAACCGGGCCTGGCTGCTGCCCGGGCTCGCGCTGTCCATGTCGCTCTACGGCCTGTCCTACCTGGGCACCTCGGTGGTGCGATGGTTTCCGCTGGTGCTGCTGCTGGTCTTCGTGGCGCACTTCGCGGGTGGCAGCAACTGGGTGATGTCGAACTTCGCCCTTCAGGGCGAAGTTCCGGACCGGCTGCGGGGCCGGGTCTTCGCCACCGACATGATGCTGGCGACGCTGGCGATCTCGGTGAGTCAACTGGCTGTGGCCCTGGTGGTGGACTCGGTCGACGAACGGGTGGTGCTCGCCGGCTGTGGTCTGATCACCCTCGTGTACGCGGTCGGCTGGCGGATCGCCACCCGCCGCCTGTCGCTCACGGATCCGGCCGTCGAGCCGGTCCCGGACCCGGCCGGCTGAACTCGGCGGTCCCAGGCAGCGGGCGCGGGGCCGGTTCGTCGGTCCCGAGCCCTAGCATGAGCGCGTGCCGACGAACTTCACCGCCGAGCCGGTCCGGGTCCGCGTCCCGGCGACCAGCGCCAATCTGGGCCCGGGCTTCGACGCGCTGGGTCTCGCCCTCGGGCTCTACGACGACGTGGCCGCCGAGGTCGCCCCGGACGGTGTCCGGGTGACAGTGACCGGGCAGGGCGCCGGTGAGCTGCCCGACGACGACCGGCACCTGGTGGTGCTGGCCATGCGCGCCGCGTTCGACGTGCTCGGGGCCCACCCCACGGGGCTGAGCGTGGAGTGCGTCAACCGGATCCCCCAGGCACGTGGGCTGGGCTCCTCGTCCGCCGCGATCGTCGCCGGGGTGCTGCTGGCCCGCGCCCTGGTCGTCGACGGGGAGCACCGCCTCGACGACGCCGGCGCGCTGCGGCTGGCCGCCGAGATCGAGGGCCACCCCGACAATGTGGCGCCGTGCCTGCTCGGCGGTTTCACAGTGGCCTGGTCCGAGCCGAACGGCGCTCGGGCGGTCTCCCTGCCGGTCGCCGCCGCGGTGCGGCCCACTGTTTTCGTTCCGGCGGAACGCGGTTTGACCGCGACCGCGCGGGCGGCTCTGCCGGCAACCGTGCCGCACGGTGACGCCGCGTTGACCGCCGGGCGGGCTGCACTGCTGGTGCACGCGCTCACCACGGACCCGACCCTGCTGCTGCCGGCGACCGTCGACCGGCTCCATCAGGATTACCGCGCAGCCGGGATGCCGGGCACGTCTGCCCTGGTCAGCGCGTTGCGAGCGGCTGATGTGGCAGCTGTGGTCAGTGGGGCGGGGCCGACTGTGCTGGCGCTCAGCCAGCCTCCAGCGGGCTTCCCAGTGGGAACAGACTGGGAGATCTGGCAGTTACCGATAGACGTCAGCGGCGCGCGGGTCGCGCGGGGTAGACTTGGACACGCCGAGCGGGACCCTGTTGCCGCAGGTCGGAAGAGTTGATTACGCTCTAGACCTAGCACAGCCGCGAAGCACGCGATCTCCTGCGGGGCGGCGCACCCCCGAAGCTCTCGGCGGTCAGCCCGTCTACCCCTGCCAAAGGCCCACGCC
This sequence comes from Micromonospora saelicesensis, assembly GCF_900091575.1. GTDB lineage: Bacteria > Actinomycetota > Actinomycetes > Mycobacteriales > Micromonosporaceae > Micromonospora > Micromonospora saelicesensis. The sequence continues at coordinate 219,023 of NZ_FMCR01000006.1, read as the reverse complement.
GCACCGCAGTTTCCACAGGTCGCCGCAGACGGCGAGACCTGCTCACCGACGTTGGTGAGTCGGGATACCGACCGGCTGCTGTGTCACAGACTCCCGCGACGCGTCCTTGCGAGGCGGGTGCACCGAGGCCGCCCGGCCACCTGAGCTCCGACTCCGGGCAGTCCCGGCCTTATCGAGGGAAGGAATCCATTGAGCGACACCACCGACGTGACGTCGGATGTTTCCAACGTCGCTGGCGATGCCACCGCCGCCGCTCCCGCCCGTCGTCGGCGTAGCGGCACCGGTCTGTCGGCGATGCTGCTGCCAGAGCTGCAGAGCCTGGCTGCGTCGCTCGGCATCTCCGGCACGGCTCGCATGCGCAAGGGCGAGCTGATCGCCGCGATTTCCGAGCGGCAGGGCGGCAACGCCGCCGGGACCCCTCGACCACGGGCCGAGGTCGCGGCCGCGGCCGCCCCGACCCGCGAGGGGGTGCGCGCCGAGGTGCGGGAGACCGCCGACCGGCCGGCAGCCGAAGGACGCGGTGCCGAGCAGGCGCCGGCCGAGCCGGCCGCCGAGACCGAGGGCCGTACCCGCACCCGGCGGAGCCGGACCGCAACGGCGGAGGCCCGTACCACCGAGGCTCGCCCCGCTGAGGCGCGGGCGACCGAGGCGCGGGCGACCGAGGCGCGTACCGACGAGGCGGAAGCCGGCGAGCGGGCCGACCGTGGCGAGAACCGCCGCGAGCGGGCCGAGCGTCCGGAGCGCGCCGAGCGGACCGAGCGTGCCGACCGGGGCGAGCGGACCGAGCGTGCCGACCGGGGCGAGCGTGCCGACCGGGGCGAGCGGACCGAGCGTGCCGACCGGGGCGAGCGTGCCGACCGTGCCGACCGGGGCGAGCGCAACGACCGGACCGAGCGTGCCGATCGTGGCGAGCGCAACGACCGGACCGAGCGTGGCGAGCGTGCCGAGCGCAACGACCGGGGCGAGCGTTCCGACCGGGGTGAGCGGGCCGAGCGCAACGACCGACCCGACCGCGGTGACCGCAACGACCGCAACGACCGTGGTCAGCGTGCCGAGCGGGACAGCGACGACGACGACGAGGGCGGCGGCCGGCGCGGCCGGCGCAGCCGTTTCCGCGACCGTCGCCGCGGGCGCGGCGAGCGCACCGAGACCGGTGCCGACACCGGCGGGCGTGAGCCGCAGGTCAACGAGGACGACGTGCTCGTCCCGGTGGCCGGCATCATCGACGTGCTCGACAACTACGCCTTCGTGCGGACGACCGGTTACCTTGCCGGCCCGAACGACGTGTACGTCTCGATGTCTCAGATCAAGAAGTACGGCCTGCGCCGCGGTGACGCGATCACCGGTGCGGTGCGGGCGGCCCGAGAGGGCGGCAACAGCGGCGACCAGCGGCGCGACAAGTACAACCCGCTGATGCGGCTGGACACGATCAACGGGATGGAGCCGGAGGAGGCCCGGCGTCGTCCGGAGTTCTACAAGCTCACCCCGCTCTACCCGCAGGAGCGCCTGCGGCTGGAGACCGAGCCGCACATCCTGACCACCCGGGTCATCGACCTGGTCATGCCGATCGGCAAGGGCCAGCGGGCACTCATCCAGTCTCCGCCCAAGGCGGGTAAGACGATGGTGCTGCAGGCGATCGCGAACGCGATCACCCGCAACAACCCGGAGTGCCACCTGATGGTGGTGCTGGTGGACGAGCGGCCTGAAGAGGTCACCGACATGCAGCGGTCGATCAAGGGCGAGGTCATCGCGGCCACGTTCGACCGTCCGCCGCAGGACCACACCACGGTGGCGGAGTTGGCCATCGAGCGGGCCAAGCGCCTCGTCGAGCTTGGACACGACGTCGTCGTGCTGCTCGACTCGGTGACCCGGCTCGGTCGGTCGTACAACCTGGCGGCGCCGGCCAGCGGTCGGATCATGTCGGGTGGTATCGACTCCACCGCGCTCTACCCGCCGAAGCGCTTCCTCGGCGCGGCCCGCAACATCGAGAACGGCGGGTCGCTGACCATCATCGCCACGGCGCTGGTGGAGACCGGGTCCATGGCGGACACGGTCATCTTCGAGGAGTTCAAGGGCACCGGCAACGCCGAGTTGAAGCTGGACCGGAAGATCGCCGACAAGCGGACCTTCCCGGCCATCGACATCAACCCGTCCGGTACGCGTAAGGAAGAGGTCCTGCTCGCACCCGAAGAGCTGGCCATCATCCACAAGCTCCGGAAGGTGCTGCACTCGCTGGACTCGCAGGCCGCGATGGATCTCCTGCTGGACCGGCTCAAGCAGTCCCGCACGAACATCGAGTTCCTGATGCAGATCGCGAAGTCGACGCCGGGGGAGTAACCATCCCCGGGTGACGACGAAGGGGCACGGCCGCGATGGCCGTGCCCCTTCGTCATGTCCCCGGTCCGGACCCGCAGCCGGCGGGAGCGCAGCCGGCGGGCGATGACGCCCGCACGGTCAGGTGATGGAATTTTCCTTCGGTTCAGTCCGCAGGTATTGAAACTTCTATTCATTGCCGGGTTGACTGTGGTCCATGCGTACCCGCAGACGATCCGCCCGTCGCACCGGCGTCCTGCTGCTGACGCCGCTGCTCGCCCTGGCCCTGTCGCCGCCGGCCACCGCCGCGCCCACCATCGACCCGCCCACCGCATCGTCCCTGGCCTCACCCACCATCGCCGAGGACGCGCCGCCCGCGTCCTCCCGCCCGGCCGGCTCGGTCAGTCTGGCCGCCGCCCCGACCGCCCCGACCGCCGACGCTGGTGGTCTGGAGCCGGCCGGCGGGCTGGAGACCACGAAGGCCACCAGGCCGGTCGCGCCGGGCGTGCAGCTGACGTCCTTCGACCGGTACGACGCCGAGGGCTGGCTGCGCGCCGACGCGCTCACCACCGACCTGGCCGGCGGCTCCACCGTCGACTACGTCAACTCCGGCGCGGTCAGCCGAGCCGAGCCGCTGCGGAAGGCGGTGGACCAGTCGCACGCGGTCGCCGCTGTCAACGGCGACTTCTTCGACATCAACAACTCCGGCGCCGCCCAGGGCGTCGGCGTCCGGAACGGCGAGCTGATCCAGTCCGGGGTCAGCGGTCACCGCAACGCGGTGGCGGTCACCACGAACGGGCTCGGCCGGGTGATCGAGGTGAACTTCGACGGCAGCGCCACCCTGCCCACCGGGGCGGTCCCGCTGACCCAGTTCAACAACATGGTGCAGGCCGACGGCATCGGCGCCTTCACCGAGCTGTGGGGGACGTACTCCCGGCAGCGTGCCGTGGAGGGCGCAGCCCGGGTGGTCGAGGTCACCGTGACCGGCGGTCGGGTGGCCTCGGTGGGAAGCGTGGCCGGTAGCGGCCCGATCGTCGCGGGCAGCACCGTGCTTCTCGGCCGCGACCTCGGCGCGGACGCGCTGGCCGGCCTGCGCCCCGGTGACCCGGTGGCGGTGGCCTGGCGGCCGAAGCCCTCCGACGGCAGCACCCTGCACGCGGCGGTCGGGGGCGGCAACGTCCTGGTCCGCGACGGCGTCGTGCAGAGCATCGCCGACCCGACCCTCGCCCCCCGCACCGCCGTCGGGTTCAGCGCCGACGGTCGAAAGATGATCATGCTGACGGTGGACGGCCGCCAGGTCGACAGCCGTGGCGTGACGCAGACCGAGATGGGCCGGATGATGGCCGAGCTGGGCGCCCACCACGCGCTCAACCTTGATGGTGGCGGATCGTCCACGCTGCTGGCCCGGGAGCCGGGCGCACCCGCCGTGCAGCTGGAGAACGGCCCCTCGGACGGCAGCGAGCGGGCTGTGCCCAACGGCCTGGCCATCTACGCCCCGAAGGGCAGCGGCCGACTCACCGGCTACTGGGTCGAGACGGCCAGCGACCCCACCGCCGCCCCGGGCGTCTCACCGGTGCGCGGTGGGCGGCCCGACCGGGTCTTCCCGGGGCTGACCCGCACCCTCACCGCATCCGGCTACGACGAGACGTACGGCCCCGCGGCCGGTGCACCCACCTGGCGGGCGACCCCGGCGGTACGCGGCCGGGTCGACAGTGACGGTGTGTTCCACGCCGGCGCACCGGGGGCCAGCACGGTGACCGCCGCACGGGGGCGCGTCACCGGCTCGCTGAACCTCACGGTGCTCGGCCCGCTGGCCCGGATCGGCACCACAGCGGCGCGGGTCGGGCTGACCGGCCGGGACGGCAACGCAGTGGTCGGCGTGGTCGGGTACGACGCCGAAGGCAACACCGCACCGATCGAGCCGGCCGACCTCATCCTCGACTACGACCGGGACCTGCTGCGGATCACCCCCACCGGGGACGGCAACCTGTCCGTCGCCGCGTTGCGGGACACCGGCTCGGGCCTGGTGACCGTTCACGTCGGACGCACGAGCGCTGTCCTGCCGGTCACCGTCGGGCTGACCGACGTGCCGGTCGCCGGTTTCGACGACGCCGCGTCCTGGCGGTTCAGCCAGGCCCGCGCCAGCGGTTCGGTCGCGCCGGCGCCCGGGCACACCGGCACCGGCCTGCGCATGTCGTACGACTTCAGCCAGTCCACCGGCACGCGGGCCGCGTACGCCGACCCGCCCGCCTGGATCGAGGTGCCCGGTCAGCCGCAGGCCTTCGGGATGTGGATCCACGGCAACGGCACGGGGGAGTGGCCCAGCCTGCACCTGCACGACGCCCAGGACACCCAGCACGTGCTGCGTGGCCCACTGATCACCTGGACCGGCTGGCGGTACGTGGAGTTCGCGGTGCCGGCCGGGGTGCAGTACCCGGTGCGGGTACGCCGCTTCTACGTGGCCGAGACGAACGCCGCGGCGCAGTACACCAGCGAGGTGATCATCGACGACCTGGTGGCGAAGGTGCCCCCGACGGTCGACGTGCCGCAGGTGGCCCCGCGTACCGATCGGGTGGTGGTCCGCGACGGCACTGTGGACGGCGCGCCGTGGCGGTTCGCGGTGCTCTCCGACGCCCAGTTCGTCGCCGCCGACCCGGACAGCGACCTGGTCGCCCAGGCCCGGCGGACGTTGCGTGAGGTGCGGGCGGCCCGGCCGGACTTCCTCCTGATCAACGGCGACTTCGTGGACACCGCCTACCCGGCCGACTTCGCGCTGGCCCGGCGGATCCTCGACGAGGAGTTGGGCGACGCGCTGCCCTGGTACTACGTGCCCGGCAACCACGAGATCATGGGCGCCCCGATCAGCAACTTCGCGGCCGCGTTCGGTGCCACCTCCCGGGTGTTCGACCACAACGGCACCCGGTTCGTCACGCTGAACTCGTCCACCGGGACGCTGCGCGGCGGCGGCTTCGACCAGGTACGGATGCTCCGCGAGACGCTGGACGCGGCGGCCACCGACCGGCGCGTGGGTTCGGTCGTCGTCCTGCACCACCACCCGACGCGCGACCCCAGCCCGGCGCAGGCCAGCCAGCTCGGCGACCGCAAGGAGGCGGCGCTGCTGGAGCAGTGGCTGGCCGACTTCCAGCACAGCACCGGCAAGGGCGCGCTCTTCGTGGGCGGACACGTCGGCACCTTCCACGCCGATCGGGTGGACGGGGTGCCTTACGTGATCAACGGCAATGCGGGCAAGACGCCGTCCACCCCTGCCGACCAGGGCGGCTTCACCGGCTGGACGGAGTTCGGCGTGGACCCGGTGACCCTGGCCGAGGCCGACCGGGCCCGCCGTGACCCGCTCGCCGAGGGCCCGCGCTGGGTGGACGCGGAGTTCCACGCGCACGCCGACCGCCTCACGGTGGCCGCCCCGGCCAGCGTCGCGGTCGGCACCCCCGCGGCGGTCACCGCCACGCTGACCCAGCCCGGCGGGCGTACGGTCCCGGTGTCCGCGCCGGTCAGCGCCGACTGGTCGGCCTCGCCGGGAGTGCACGTCGGCTCGGCGGCCGGGGTGCGCCCCTGGCACACCGCCCGATTCGACCCGGCCACCGGCACCCTGACGGCACTGCGGCCCGGCGCGCCGATACGGCTAACGGTCGAGGTCAACGGCGCCCGTGCCGAGACCACCATCACCGTCACCGGGTGAACTGTCCGGACGGGCCCCCACGCGCGGGGCCCGTCCGGACACCTCAGAAGTCGCCGTCGGCCACCTGGAAGACGGTGAGACCGAGGGATCGCCACATCTGGACCACCTGGACACGGTCGTCGAAGACGCCGGCCACCCGGTAACGGTCCCGGATCTCCCGGTCGTAGATCTCCCGCTTGACGATCGAGTCCTTCCGGGCGTCTCCGACGGCCCGCAGGTGCAGGCCCAGGTAGGGCACTCGTACGTGCCGGGCCAGCCACGCCTCGGTGGCCGCCCGGGCGGAGGCGTCCCGCCCGGAGCAGAAGACCACCCCGTACCCGGCCGCGTGCATCGCCCGGACCGCCGCGATCACCGCCGCGTTCGGCTCGTCCTGGCCCACCCGGGTCATGTCGTACGGACTGCGGGAGACGGCCAGCGCGACGGTGCCGTCGATGTCCACCAGGACGATCTCCGGTGGCTCGGCCGACGGCGGGTGCACCACTGCGGGGCGTCCGGTGCGGGCCTGCGGCACCGGCAACGGCAACTCCCGACCCTCCAGGTACCGCTCGTGCAGCCGGCGGATCGCGTCCGCGCCGACCTGGTCGTCGGCCGGTCGGGCGGCGTCGCGGCGCAGGCACTCGTCCAGCGGCACGTCGGTGAAGTCGTGCACCTCGAAGTCCGCGCCGTGGCGGGCGGCCAACTCGGCCCAGTCACGCAGCGTCCGTGAGCGCAGGTTGGTGTCGTCCACGCAGACGTCCGCGCGGGCCCGCAGCAACGCCTCGACCTGGGCCCGTTGGACGGCGGTCACCTGCGCCTCGGCCCACTGGGTGAACAACCGTTCACCGTGCAGCATCCGGCGCAGATCGTCCCGGTTGACCCGGACCACGGACGGCTGGAGCGTGCGGGCGAACGTCGTCTTGCCCGAGGCGGGCAGTCCCCGGGTGGCGATCAGGCGGGTCATCGACGCACCTCCGGCTCGACGGGCGTACCCCGGCCGGGGTACCTGGCGGCGATCCGCCGGCTGCGCGAATGCCCCGCCAGGCGGCGGGAATGCGGACGGGTAGGCACGTGTTGACGATGCCGGACGAGGTGTGCGGCCCGACTACCGGGTCGGCTCAGGCCCATGGCACACTGGTCAATCGGCCACCGGTTCCGGTTCACGCCCGAGCCCGTCGCGTACGGCGCGACGAGCGATGACGGCGACCCGGCGACCACCAACGAGAGGACCGAGGCGAGATGAAGGCAAACATCCACCCGGAGTACGTGACCACCGAGGTCAGCTGCTCCTGTGGCAACACGTTCACGACCCGCAGCACCGCCAAGGGCGGGGCGATCCACGCCGAGACCTGCAGCGCCTGCCACCCGTTCTACACCGGTAAGCAGCGCGTTCTCGACACCGCCGGCCGGGTCGCGAAGTTCCAGCAGAAGTACGCCAAGGTTCAGGCCAAGAAGGCCAAGTAACTCCTCGTTCGGCGCCCGCGTCCGGTTTTTCACCGGACGCGGGCGCCGTCCGCATTTTCCTCCGTTTCCGCCTGGCCGCTGGCCCCCCGGCCCCGGCCCGGTCGTCGCGCACCGTCGAAGGAGCATCCGCAGCATGAGCAGCGAGCGTCTGGCCGGCCTTCTCGACGAGTACGCGGAGCTGGAGAAGCGGTTGGCCGATCCGGCCATCCACGCCGACCAGGCCACCGCGCGCAGGGTCGGCCGCCGGTACGCCGAGCTGGTGCCGCTGCACAAGGCCGCCGACGAGTTGGAGCAGGCCCGCGCCGATCTGGCCGCGGCTCGTGAGCTGGCCGCCGAGGACCCGTCCTTCGCGGCTGAGGCGGACGCCATCGCCGGGTCCCTGCCGGTGCTGGAGGAGCGGCTCGCCGAGCTGCTCATTCCGCGCGACCCGCACGACGCCAAGGACGTGATCGTCGAAATCAAGGCCGGTGAGGGTGGCGAGGAGTCGGCGCTGTTCGCCGGTGACCTGCTGCGGATGTACACCCGGTACGCCGAGCGGCACGGCTGGGTCACCGAGGTGATCGACGCGCAGGATTCCGACCTCGGCGGGGTCAAGGACGTCTCCCTCGCGATCAAGACCAAGGGTGTGCCGGACGGCGGCAACGGCGTCTGGTCGCGGCTCAAGTGGGAGGGCGGCGTGCACCGGGTGCAGCGTGTCCCGGTGACCGAGTCGCAGGGCCGGATCCACACCAGCGCCGCCGGGGTGCTGGTGCTGCCGGAGGCCGAGGACGTCGACGTCACCATCGACCAGAACGAGCTGCGCATCGACGTGTTCCGTTCGTCCGGCCCGGGTGGCCAGTCGGTGAACACCACCGACTCGGCGGTGCGGATCACCCACCTGCCGACCGGCATCGTCGTCTCCTGCCAGAACGAGAAGTCCCAGTTGCAGAACCGGGAGCAGGCGATGCGGATCCTGCGGGCCCGGCTGCTCGCCGCCGCGCAGGAGCAGGCCGACGCCGCCGCCTCGGACGCGCGCAAGGCCCAGGTGCGCACCGTGGACCGCTCGGAGCGGATCCGCACCTACAACTTCCCGCAGAACCGGATCACCGATCACCGGATCGGCTACACCGCGTACAACCTGGATCTGGCGCTCGGCGGCGAGCTGGACGGGGTGCTGGACGCCCTCACCGAGGCCGACCGGGCCGCCCGGCTCGCCGGCGACACCGAGCTGACCCGCCGCTGACCGCGGCACCGAGCCGCGGCGCGCCTCGACGCCAGCCGGGGCTCAGCTCGCGCGGGGGCGGGTCTTGGCGCGGAGCATCTCGCGGTCGGCCTGCTCGAACGCGACGCTGAGCGCGTCGCGCAGCCCGCTGCCACCGGAGACCTCGGCGAAGCCGATGCTGACCCCGACCGGGGTGCCCGGGACCAACGACTCCCAGTCCTCCAGGCGGACCGCGGCCTCGATCCGGCGGGCCACCTCGGCGGCCTCGGTCATGCCGGTGTCCGGCAGCACCACCACGAATTCGTCACCGCCGTAGCGGGCCACGAAGTCGCCCCGGCGCATCACCCGGTTGATCACACCGGCGATGCGTTGCAGCACCAGGTCGCCCGAGTGGTGCCCGTGCCGGGTGTTGACCGCCTTGAAGCCGTCCAGGTCGCAGACGCCGATCACCACCCGATCGCCGCGGGTGACCACGGCCGTGATGTAGCGCTCCAACCGGCGGCGGTTGGGCAGCCCGGTGAGCGGGTCGGTCAACGCCTCGCCCTCGAAGCGTGCCGCCTCGCGGCGCATCTCCTCATGGTCGATGCGGGCGGCGATGCCGTCGATGTAGACGTCGCGCAGCCTGTCGTTGCGTTGCGCGGCGAGCCGGAACGCCAGCCGGTCGGCCCGGTGCGCCGCCAGGTGGTCCCCGGCGCGGGTCAACGCGATGCTGCGCAGCCGGGCCGGCTCGGCCGCCCCGAGCGTCTCGTTGGAGACCTGCACGGTGTCCAGTCGGGCAACCGCCTCGATCGGTCGACCGTCGGCGACGGCGAGGCACACCTGCCCGAGCTGACGCAGGTCGCGGGCGCGGGCGCTGTCCCCGCCGTGGGTGATCAACCGGGCCGGCTCGGGGCCTTCGGTCGCCACCTGGTCGCCGAGCGCGGCCTGTCGGGCCGCCGCGTAGCCGTACGCGGCGAGGCTGCTCGGGCGTAGCTGGCCGGCCCGCCCGGCGCGGACGAAGCGGGTCAGGTCGGCGGCCACGTCCCGGAGCACCCGCAGGCAACCGTCGCTGTCGCCGTTGTGGTCCAGGGCCACGGCGTTGCGCAGCCGGATGCCCGGCGCGGCGAACGTCTCCTCCGGGATCCCGGCGGTCAGCCCGAGCTGCCGGGCCCGCTCGATGGCCCCCAGGGCGTACCCGTGGAAGCTGAGGTAGCTGTAGGCCATGGCCAGGTCGTGCCAGCCCCAGGCGGTGTCCCGGTCGGGGTCGGCGACGGCGCCCAGCGCCCGGGCCGCCCGGACGAGGTGCATGACACAGCGGTCCAGTGCGCCCTGGTGGTGCGCGGCGAGCGCGGCCAGCGCGTTGAGGTGACCGTGCAGATAGGGCTCGGCGAGGTCGCGGACCGCCGCCGACGCCTCTTCGATGGCCCGGGTGAACTCCGCGGTCCGACCGAGATTGATCAGCGCGGAGAGGCGCTGCACCATCGCGTCCGCTCGCGCCGCCGGGTCGTTGGTGGTGCGGATCACACGCTCCAGCAGGACGTACGCCTCCGCGGAGCGGCTGGCCTCCTGCAACGCCCGGGCGTGCGTCAGGGCGTCAACCTGGTCATCGACCCGGTCGAGCCAGCCCACCCGCCAACCTCCTGTCGTGCGCGCCTGGGCGCACCTGTTCGTCACGCCGCCCGCGACGCTTCATGATTATGTCGTGAGTACTTTGCCGCAACACCCCCCCGAAGGGACAGGCCCCATCCGGCCGTCCGCCGCGGTGGCCCGAGCGGCCCGCGCGCTCGCCGCCGCCGGGGTCGGCTCCGCCCGGGTGGAGGCCGAGTTGCTGGCGGCGTACGTGCTGGGGGTGCCCCGGGGTCGGTTGGCTCTCGCCGACGACCTCAGCGACGACCAGCTGGTGCGGCTCGACGAGTTGACGCGCCGCCGCGTCGCGCGCGAGCCGTTGCAGCACCTGACCGGTCGGGCCGGGTTCCGGCACCTGGAGTTGTCGGTCGGCCCGGGTGTCTTCGTGCCCCGGCCGGAGACCGAGCTGTTGGCCGGCTGGGGTGTCGAGCAGGCCCAGGGCCGGCCTGACCCGGTGGTGGTGGACCTGTGCAGCGGCTCGGGCGCGATCGCCCTGGCCGTGGCTCAGGAGCTGCCGGGAGCGCGGGTGATCGCGGTGGAGCGGTCTCCGGCGGCGCTGGCCTGGTTGCGGCGCAACGCGGCGGAGCGCGCCGCGGCGGGAGACCGACCGATCGAGGTCGTCGAGGCCGATGTGACAGCGCCGGACCTGCTGGCCGAGCTGGTGGGCCGGGTGGACGTGCTGCTCTGCAACCCGCCGTACGTGCCGGACGACGTGGTGGTCCCGCCGGAGGTCGCCGGGCACGACCCGGCGGAGGCGGTCTTCGGCGGCGCGGACGGTCTGGTGGTGATCCGGCCGGTCGTCGCCAGGGCGGCGGTGCTGTTGCGCCCGGGGGGCGTGTTCGGCGTCGAGCACGACGACACTCACGGCGCGGCGGTGCCGGAGCTGCTCGCCCGGGACGGCGGCTTCACCGCTGTCGCGGAGCATCTGGACCTCACCGGGCGTCCCCGCTACGCGACCGCGTCCCGACGGGCGGACGGCCAGCACGCCCCGATCGGGGCGGCGTGGCAGACTGACTCCTCGTGATGCTCTACGACTGCCGGTCGCCCGCCGATCGGGACCGCGGCATCGCTGCGGCGATCGAGGCGGTCAAGAACGGCGAGCTGGTCGTTCTTCCGACGGACACCGTGTATGGGATCGGCGCGGACGCGTTCACCCCGTACGCGGTGAAGGCGCTGCTCGATGCCAAGGGCCGGGGCCGGCAGATGCCGCCGCCGGTGCTGATCGGCTCGCGGCACACCCTGGACGGGTTGGTCTTCTCGCTGCCCACTGCCGCACGGGACCTCGTGGAGGCGTTCTGGCCGGGTGCCCTGACCATCGTGGTCGAGCACTCGCCGAGCCTTCAGTGGGACCTGGGCGACAAGACCGGCACGGTGGCGGTGCGGATGCCGCTGCACCCGGTGGCGTTGGAGGTGCTGCGCGAGACCGGCCCGATGGCGGTCTCGTCGGCCAACAAGACCGGCCAGCCGGCCGCGGTCACCGCCGACGAGGCGCGTGACCAGCTCAGCTACTCGGTGCGGGCCTACCTGGAGGCCGGCCCCTGCCCGGACCCGGTGCCCAGCACGATCGTGGATCTGACCGGTGAGGTGCCGCAGTTGCTGCGGGCCGGGGCGATCCCGCTGGAGAAGCTGCGTGACGTGGTTCCGGATCTCGTCGACGGTCGGGCGGTCTGAGTGCCCCCGTTCACTGTTCTGCACGTCTGCATGGGCAACATCTGCCGCTCGCCGATGGCGGAGCGGCTGCTCGCCCTGGCGGTGCGGGAGCGGCTGACCCGGCGTTCGCAGGACCCGGCCCAGGCCGAGGAGTTGGTGCACAGCCACAGCGCCGGCACGGGTGGCTGGCACGCGGGCGAGGAGATGAACCCGCCGGCGGCACGGCAGGTCACCGGCCGTGGTGGGGACGTGGCCGGGTTCGCCGCGCGCAAGCTGCGCTCGGACCACATCGACGCCGCCGACCTGGTCCTGACCGCCACCGCCGACCAGCAGGAGTACGTGGTCGCGCTTCGTCCGGACGCGGCGGCCCGCACGTTCGTGCTGGGCGAGTTCGGCCGGCTGCTGGCCGCGGTGGACGCCGCCGCGCTGCCGCCGGGTGACGCCACCCCGGACGCCGTGTACGCCCGGGGGGTGGCCCTGGTGGCGGCGGCGCATGACGCGCGGCTGGGCGCTTCGGCGCTGGCCACCGATGATCTGGACGACCCGTGGGGTCGTGGCGACCAGTGCTTCAGCCGGGTCGCCGACGAGATCGAGGAGACGGTCCACCCGCTGGCCGGCGCGCTGCTGCCCTGAGCGTGGTGCGAGTTTCCTCCGGGTTTGGTGAAAACCCAGGGCTAAAGGGGCGTTCCGGGTCATTCTGAACGGGTCCTAGCGTGACCGGCTCCTGCGGGGAGAGCTGATGATCCGGGCCCAACTCGACAAACTGCTGACCGTGGTGATCGCCGGAGTGCTGGCCGGTTTGGTGCTGGCCGCCGCCGCCCTACCCGCGGCCCTGGTCTTCGGGATCGGCTTCAGTGCCCTGTCGACGCCGTACTCGGAGCTGCCGAACACACTCCGGACGCCGCCCACCGCGCAGCGCTCCAACCTCTACGCCAACGACGGCACCACCCTGATCACCTCCTTCTACCAGGAGGACCGGGTGGACGTGCCGCTGCACGAGGTGGCTCCCGTGATGCGTCAGGCGATCGTGGCCGCCGAGGACGTCCGGTTCTACCAGCACAGCGGGGTCGACCTGCGGGGCGTGGTGCGCGCGTTCACCGTCAACAAGCGCGACGGCCAGACCCGACAGGGCGCCTCCACGCTGACCATGCAGTACGTCCGCAACGTGCTCAGCAACGATCCCCGACTGACCGAGGCGCAGCGGAACGCCGCCACCGAGCTCACCACCGTCCGCAAGCTCCAGGAGATGCGGTACGCGCTCGCGTTGGAGCGGGAGCTCGACAAGGACGAGATCATGACCCGCTACCTCAACATCGCCTACTTCGGTGCCGGGGCGTACGGCATCGCGGCGGCCAGCAAGCGGTACTTCTCCCGCTCCCCGGCCGAGCTGACCCTGGCCCAGGCGGCACTGCTCGCCGGTCTGGTGCGTTCGCCGGACAGCGACGATCCGATCAACGGCGACGCCGACAGCGCGGTGGCCCGGCGGTCGTACGTGTTGGAGCGGCTGGTGGAGTCGGGGCAGGTGCCGGCGGACGCGGCGGCGGCGGCGCGCGCCGAACCGCTGCAACTGCGGCCCAGCGAGACCCCGAACGACTGCACTGGCGTACTCGACACGCACAACGACTGGGGCTTCTTCTGCGACTGGTTCACCCGCTGGTGGAGTAGCCAGTCCGCGTTCGGGGCGACCGCCGACGAGCGGCAGCGCGCGCTGCGCCGGGGCGGGTTCTCCATCGTGTCGTCGCTGGACCCGGGAGTGCAGCGGGCCACCACCGAGCAGGTGCTGAAGATCTATCCGAAGACCAGGGCCGAGGCGGTGCCCACCGCCGTGGTGCAACCGGGCACCGGGCGGGTGCTGGCGATGTCGGTGAACCGCGCCTACAGCGTGGCGGACAACCCGGTCGGGCAGAAGAACCGCCCGAACACCGTCAACCAGTTGATCGCCGGCGGCGGCGCGATCGAGGGGTACCAGGGCGGCTCGACGTTCAAGCTCTTCACCCTGCTGGCCGCGCTGGAGGCCGGCCTGCCGCTGTCGACCGACTTCGTGGCGCCGACCCAGTTGCTCACCCGCTTCCCGGTGACCGGGGGAGCGAGCTGCGACGGACGGTGGTGCCCGGCGAACGCCAGCCCGTCGTCGATGGACGGCCCCCGCACCATGTGGAGCGCGTTCGGCCGCTCGGTGAACACGTACTTCGCCTGGCTCACCGAGAAGGTCGGCGCCGACCGGGTGGTGGAGATGGCCGAGCGGCTCGGCATCGTGCTGCGGGCCGAGTCCGACGCCAAGCTGGCCCGCTACGGCGCGAAGGACTGGGGTCCGTTCACCCTGGGCGTGGCAGCGACCACCCCGTTGGACCTGGCCAGCGCGTACGCCACGGTTGCGGCCGAGGGGACCTGGTGTGCGCCGCTGCCGGTGGTCTCGATCACCGACTCGGGCGGTCGGCCGGTCGACGCCGCCAAGCCGGACTGCCGACAGGTGCTCGACCCCGACGTGGCGAGGGCGGCCACCGACGCGGCCCGCTGCCCGGTCGGCGACCAGTCGATGTACGGGCGCTGCGACGGCGCCACCGCACCCGGGTTGCGGGCGAAGCTCGGCCGTCCAGTGGCGGGCAAGACCGGCAGTTCGGAACGGTACGAGACGGAGACGGTGGTGGCGTTCACGCCGCAGCTCGCGGTCGCCTCGATGGCCGCGAACCCGGACGATCCCCGGGACGCGGTCGGTCAGGCGGTGCAGGCCCAGCTGGTGAACGCGGTCGGCGAGGTGCTCGCCTTCGCCCTGCGCGACCAACCGGTCCGCGACTTCGTCCCGCCGAGCGAACGAACCGCCTTCCAAACCCAACCCCAAGCCGGCAACTAACCCCCAAACCCCGCCCCACCCCGCCCGCCGATCTTGCACTTTCTGCCGTGACAAAACGTGCCCAAGGCTCGCAAATCGGCAACACAAAGTGCAAGATCGCCGGAGCGGGGAGCGGGGAGCGGGGAGCGGGGAGCGGGGAGCGGGGAGCGGGGAGCGGGGTCAGCGGGGTTGTTCGGCGTTGCGGGCTATGTTGCGGGCCATTCCGCCGAAGACCACCGCGTGGAACGGGGCCACCGACTTCCAGTAGGCGTGCCCCGGCAGGCCGCGTGGCAGGAAGACGGCGCGTTGCTGGTAGCGGCTGCGGCCGTCGTCGGCCGGAAGCACCCGCATCTCCAGCCAGGCCCGGCCGGGTAGCCGCATCTCGGCGCGCAGTCGCAGCAACTCGCCCGGGACGATCTCCTCGACCCGCCAGAAGTCCAGCGCCTCACCGACCTGGAGGCGGTGCGGGTCGCGTCGACCCCGGCGCAGCCCGACCCCGCCGGCCAGCCGGTCCAGCCAGCCGCGGATCGACCAGGCGAGGGGGAACGAGTACCAGCCGTGTTCGCCGCCGACGCCCTCGACGACCCGCCAGAGCGCCGCGGGTGGAGCGTCCACCGTCCGCTCCCGGACGTCGGTGTAGGCGGTGCCACCGGACCACACCGGGTCGGTGGGCAGTGGCTCGGCGGGTGCGTCCGGGCCGCTCGCGTTCGACCAGCGGGTCTCCACCTGGGCGTCGCGCACCTTGGTCAGCGCCAGCGCCACCGCGTCGTCGAAGCCGGTCAGCCCGCCCGGCGGGTCCGGGACGTAGCGGGCGATGTCGTGTTCGTCCGCGACCGCCTCCTGGATCAGGCTCTCCACCAGCGGGCGGGCGATCTTGTTCGGCACCGGGGTGATCAGACCGACCCAGTGCGAGGAGAGCGACGGGGTGAGCACCCGGACCGGCACGATGATCCGCCGGCGCAGCCCGGCCACCCGGGCGTAGCGCTGCATCATCTCGCGGAAGGTGAGCACGTCCGGCCCGCCGATGTCGAAGCCCCGGTTGACCTCCTCCGGCAGGGCGGTGCAGCCGACCAGGTAGCTCAGCACGTCGCGGACGGCGATCGGCTGGATCCGGTTGCGCACCCAGCGTGGCGTGATCATGGCCGGTAGCCGCTCGGTCAGGTACCGCAGCATCTCGAACGACGCCGAGCCGGACCCGATGATCACCGCGGCGCGGAGCACCGCCGTGGGCACCCCGCTGCCCAGCAGGATCCGGCCCACCTCGGCCCGGGAGCGCAGGTGCGGCGAGGGGACCGCGTCGGTCGCCGGCAACGGACCGCCCAGGTAGACGATCCGACGTACGCCGGCCGCGCGCGCCGCCGCCGCGAAGTTGGTCGCCGCCGTCCGGTCGACCGCCTCGAAGTCGGACCGGCCCAACGAGTGCACCAGGAAGTACGCGACGTCCACGTCGGCGAACGCGGCGGCCAGCGTCTCCGGTCGACTCAGGTCTCCTTCGACGATTTCGGCCGCCGAGGCCCAGGGCACGTCGCGCAGCCGCACCGCCTTGCGGGCGAGGCAGCGCACGGTGTGCCCGTCGGCGAGCAGCAGCGGCGTCAGCCGCCCGCCGATGTAGCCGGTCGCTCCGGTGACGAGGCATCTCACAGGTCCCAGTCTGCGGCCCCCTAGACTCGTTCGCTGTGGAGACCGAGACGAGCACCTTCTGGGGGCCGGATTTCGCGCAGCTCAGGGCCACCGACCCGGAGATCGCCGGGGTGGTCCTCGGCGAGTTGGACCGGTTGCGCGGCGGCCTGCAGCTCATCGCCAGCGAGAACCTGACCTCGCCGGCGGTGCTGGCCGCGCTCGGTTCGACGCTGACCAACAAGTACGCCGAGGGTTACCCGGGTCGGCGCTACTACGGCGGCTGCGCCGAGGTGGACCGGGCCGAGGAGATCGGCATCGCCCGGGCCAAGGAGCTCTTCGGGGCCGAGCACGCCAACCTCCAGCCGCACTCCGGGGCGAGCGCCAACCTGGCCGCGTACGCCGCCTTGGTGCAGCCGGGGGACACGGTGCTGGCGATGGACCTGCCGCACGGCGGGCACCTCACCCATGGCAGCCGGGTGAACTTCTCCGGCAAGTGGTTCCACCCGGTCGGCTACCCGGTCCGGCCGGACACCGAGCAGATCGACTACGACGAGGTACGGGACCTGGCGCGGGCGCACCGACCCAAGCTGATCATCTGTGGGGCCACCGCGTACCCGCGCCTGATCGACTTCGCGCGGTTCCGGGAGATCGCCGACGAGGTCGGCGCGTACCTGATGGTGGACGCGGCGCACTTCATCGGCCTGGTCGCCGGTCGGGCGATCCCGTCCCCGGTGCCGTACGCCGATGTCGTCTGCGCCACCACCCACAAGGTGCTGCGCGGGCCGCGCGGCGGCATGATCCTGTGCCGCGAGTCGCTGGCCCAGCGGATCGACAAGGCGGTCTTCCCGTTCACCCAGGGCGGCCCGCTGATGCACGCGGTCGCCGCCAAGGCGGTCGCGCTGCGCGAGGCCGCCCAGCCGGAGTTCCAGACGTACGCCCGGCAGGTGGTCAGCAACGCCCAGGCGCTCGCCGCCGGGCTGGCCGACGAGGGGATGCGCCCGGTGTCCGGTGGCACCGACACCCACCTCGCCCTGATCGACCTGCGGGAACTGGGGGTGACCGGCACCGAGGCCGAGCGCCGCTGCGACGCCGCGTCGATCACCCTGAACAAGAACGCCATCCCGTACGACCCGCAGCCCCCGATGGTGGCCTCCGGCATCCGGGTGGGCACACCGAGCGTCACCACGCAGGGGATGCGCGAGGGGGAGCTGCGCCAGGTGGCGACGCTGATCGCCCGTGCGGTACGCACCGATCCCGGTGCTCCGGGCGGGGCCGACGAGTTGACCCGGCTCGGTGCCGAGGTGTCCGAGCTGGTCGCGGCGTTCCCGGCGTACCCCCGTGGCTGAGCCCGGGGTGGTCGAGCCGGACACCGACCGGCGGTGGCGGCTGCGGCACCTGCCGGTGCTGTTGGGCGCGTCGGCGGCGCTCGCGGCGGTCGCCGCGGTGGTGGGCGGGGTGACCGGTGGCGTGACGGCCGCGCTCGGCGCGGCGGCCGGCGTGGGCGTCACGGTGCTCAGCTACACCCTCACCACCGTGGTGCTGGCCCGGGCCGACCAGGTCAACCCGCAGTTGCTGCTGCCGCTCGGGGTGGGCCTGTACGTGCTGAAGTTCAGCCTGCTGGGTGTGGTGCTGGTGGCGGTGGCGTCGACCGGTTGGCCCGGTTTGATCCCTCTCTGCCTTGGCATCGTCGCCGGGGTGGCAGTGTGGACAGCGGTGCACCTCTGGTGGCTGACCGCGGTACACGCTCGCCGGCCGCGCGGCTGACCCGGCGGTCGTCCCAACCAGCGGACGCGCCGCAATGTGTCGGCCTCCGGTCATTTTCCGACGGGCGGAAGGGGAGTAGCGTGCCCACAGACGACGGCGCCCACGAGAAGCCCACACAACGACGGTTGTGCGGGGGGTGAGGCACAGCCTCGTCTTCCCGGCTGATATCGTTCGCCCCGTCATGGCTGGTGACCAAACCCCCCGTCCCGCCGGTGAACCGGACGATTATCCGTCCGGCGCCGGTCAGGGTTGGACCGCGCTCAGCTACCTCATCGGAGGAATGCTCGTGTGGGGTTTCATCGGCTGGCTGGTCGACCAGTGGCTCGATACCGGTGGCGTCGCCACCGGGATCGGCGTCGTGCTCGGCGTGACCGGGGGGATCATCCTCGTCGTCCGTCGGCTCGGCACGCCTACTTAGGAAGGGACACGGTGTTCGGACAGGCGAACGTTCTGGCAGCGGGCCAGGCGGCATTCCCACCCAGTGTGGACGACTTCTACCTGCCCGCGATCGCGCCCTGGGGTGTGGAGAACGCTCCGTGGTTCACCAAGTTCACGCTGATGATCTGGATCGCGGTCGGCGTTCTGATCATCTTCTTCCTGGCGACCTATCGGAACCCGAAGTTGGTGCCGACCAAGAAGCAGTGGTTCGCCGAGTCGATCTACGGCTTCGTCCGGAACAACATCTCGGTCGACATGATCGGTCACCAGGGCGTGCGGTTCGCTCCCTACTTCACGACGCTGTTCTGCTTCGTGTTGCTGACGAACGCGTTCGCGATCATTCCGCTCTTCCAGATCTCGCCGAACTCGCACATCGCCTTCCCGGCGATCCTCGCGGTGATCAGCTACGTGCTGTTCAACTACATCGGCATCCGGCACCACGGCTTCGGCAAATACTTCAAGCACGCCCTGATCCCACCGGCACCGTGGTACATCCTGCCGCTGCTGATCCCGATCGAGGCGTTCTCGACCTTCATCATCCGGCCGTTCTCGCTGGCCGTTCGTCTCTTCGCCAACATGTTCGCCGGCCACATGCTCCTGCTGGTCTTCACGCTCGGCGGCTTCGCGATGCTCAACGCCAACGCCTGGCTGGCGCCGATCTCGGTGGTCTCCTGGGTGATGACCGTGGCGCTGACCCTCCTCGAGGCGCTGGTCATCGTCCTGCAGGCCTACGTCTTCACCGTGCTGAGCGCCAGCTACATCCAGGGTGCGCTCGCCGAAGAGCACTGATCCACGCACCAACCGTTGTCGTCCCGCGTGAGAGTCACGCGTGATAACCAGGAGGAACCACACCAATGGACGCTAGCGTTCTCGCCGAGGTCACCGGTAGCACCGCTGCCATCGGCTACGGTCTCGCCGCCATCGGCCCGGGCATCGGCGTTGGCCTGGTCTTCGCCGCCTACATCCAGTCGACCGCCCGGCAGCCCGAGTCGTCGCGCATGACCCTGCCGTACGTCTGGATCGGCTTCGCCGTCATCGAGGCGCTCGCGCTGTTCGGCATCGCCTTCGGCTTCATCTGGGCCGGCTGATCCCGCCCCTTCCGACCGGGAGGTCACCCATGTTGTTCCTCCTCGCCGCCGAGGGTGGTGAGTCAGAGCACAACCCGATCATTCCGATCTGGCAGGAGATCGTGGTCGGCACGGTCGCCTTCGCCGTGCTCTGCTTCGTGCTGATGAAGTTCGTGTTCCCGCGCATGGAGCAGACGTTCCAGGCTCGGGTCGACGCGATCGAGGGCGGCATCAAGCGCGCCGAGGCCGCCCAGGCCGAGGCGAACCAGCTGCTCGAGCAGTACCGTGCCCAGCTCGCTGAGGCCCGGACCGACGCCGCCAAGATCCGTGACGACGCGCGGGCCGACGCCGAGGGCATCCGGCAGGACATCCTCGCCAAGGCGCGGGAAGAGTCCGACCGGGTCATCCAGGCGGGCAAGGACGCGCTCGCCGCCGAGCGGGCCACCATCGTGCGCGAGCTGCGCGCGGAGGTCGGCACGATCGCGGTGGACCTGGCCAGCAAGATCGTTGGCGAGTCGCTGGCCGACGAGGCACGGCGCAAGGGCACCGTCGACCGGTTCCTGAGCGGTCTCGAGAGCACGGGGGCCCGCTGATGCAGGCCGCCAGCCGGGAGTCGTACAAGGCCGGGGCCGAGCGCCTCGACGCGTACGTCCGCGGCACCGACGCGGTCACGGCGGCACACACCGCCAACGACCTGCTCGCCGTTGCCGGGCTGCTGCGGCGCGAGCCGCGGCTGCGCCGGGCCCTCTCGGACCCGGCCCGGTCCGGCGCTGACCGCGCCGAACTGCTCGGCGGGATGCTGCGCGGCAAGATCGGTGACGGCGCGCTCGACCTGCTCGCCGCGCTGGTGTCCGGCCGTTGGTCGGCGCCGTCGGAGTTGCTCGACGGCGTCGAGCGGCTCGGCGTGGAGGCGGCACTGGCCAGCACCGAGGCCTCCGGCGATCTCGGCGAGGTCGAGGACGAGCTGTTCCGCTTCGGGCAGGTCGTTGCCGGCCAGCCCGAGCTCTCGGCGGTGCTGTCCAACCCCGCGGTCCCGGTGGACCGGCGGGGGGTCCTGGTCGGCGAGCTGCTCTCGGGCAAGGCCCACCTGGCCACCGTCCGCCTCGTCGAGGTGGCGCTTGCCGGCTTCGGGGGGCGTTCCTTCAGCGGATCGCTCACCCGGCTCGTGGAACTCGCCGCCGAACGGCGGGACCGTCAGGTGGCCTACGTCACCGTGGCGGCCCCGTTGAGTGACGAGGAGGAGCGCCGGCTGGGTGCGAGCCTCGCCGCGATATACGGTCGAGAGGTCTCCGTCAAGCAGACGGTGGACCCCCACGTCCTGGGTGGCGTGAGCGTGCGGGTCGGCTCCGACCTGTACGACGGCACCGTCCTGCGCCGCCTCAACGAGACCCGCAACGCGCTCGCGAAGCGCTGATCGGCTTCGCCGCCCCGCGGCTGAGCGGCTCCGCCGCCCAGCGTTGGGGTGGCTCCGCCGCTCAGCGCCCGGATTGACAGACGCCATTCGGACCGGTCGGTACTAGGTATCCCGGGCCCCTGAATTTTAAGGAAGCAGAGGATGGCCGAGCTGACCATCTCGACGGAGGAGATCCGCGGCGCCCTGGAGCGCTACGTCTCTTCCTACTCGTCCGACGTCTCCCGCGAGGAGGTCGGCACCGTCGCCGACACCGGTGACGGTATCGCCCACGTCGAGGGCCTGCCCTCGACCATGACCAACGAGCTCCTGGAGTTCGAGGACGGCACGCTCGGCGTGGCGTTGAACCTCGACGTGCGGGAGATCGGTGTCGTCGTTCTCGGTGACTCCGCCAAGCTGGAGGAAGGGCAGCGCGTCAAGCGCACCGAGCGGGTTCTCTCCGTTCCGGTCGGCGACGCCTTCCTCGGCCGCGTGGTCAACGCGCTCGGTGAGCCGATCGACGCGCTCGGCGACATCGCCAACGAGGGCTTCCGCGAGCTGGAGCTGCAGGCTCCGAACGTGATGTCCCGGCAGTCCGTCGACGAGCCGCTGCAGACCGGCATCAAGGCCATCGACGCGATGACCCCGATCGGTCGGGGTCAGCGGCAGCTGATCATCGGTGACCGGAAGACCGGCAAGACCACTGTCGCTCTGGACGCCATCCTCAACCAGCGGGACAACTGGCGCACCGGCGACCCGAAGAAGCAGGTTCGCTGCATCTACGTCGCCATCGGCCAGAAGGCCTCCACGATCGCCTCCATCAAGGGGCAGCTCGAGGAGGCGGGCGCGATGGAGTACACCACCATCGTCGCCTCGCCGGCCTCCGACCCGGCTGGCTTCAAGTACCTCGCCCCGTACACCGGCTCGTCCATCGGGCAGCACTGGATGTACGGCGGCAAGCACGTTCTGATCGTCTTCGACGACCTGAGCAAGCAGGCTGAGGCGTACCGCGCCGTGTCGCTGCTGCTGCGTCGCCCGCCGGGCCGTGAGGCGTACCCGGGTGACGTCTTCTACCTGCACTCCCGCCTGCTGGAGCGCTGCGCGAAGCTCTCCGACGAGCTGGGTGGCGGCTCGATGACCGGTCTGCCGATCATCGAGACGAAGGCCAACGACATCTCGGCCTTCATCCCGACCAACGTCATCTCGATCACCGACGGCCAGATCTTCCTGGAGACCGACCTGTTCAACCAGGGCGTTCGTCCGGCGATCAACGTCGGTACCTCGGTCTCCCGGGTCGGTGGCGCCGCGCAGGTGAAGCCGATGAAGAAGGTCGCCGGTTCGCTGCGGCTCAACCTCGCCCAGTACCGCGAGCTGGAGGCGTTCGCCGCCTTCGCCTCCGACCTGGACCGGGCCTCCCGGGCCCAGCTGGACCGCGGTTCGCGCCTGGTGGAGCTGCTCAAGCAGCCGAACTACTCGCCGTTCCCGGTGCAGGAGCAGGTCGTCTCGGTCTGGGCCGGCACCGAGGGCAAGCTGGACGACATTCCGGTGGGCGAGGTCCGGCGCTTCGAGTCGGAGTTCCTCCAGTACCTGCGGCACAAGCACCAGGGTGTGCTGGCCGGCATCGCCGACAACCAGTGGAACGATGACATCATCGGCTCGCTGGACAGCGCGATCGCCGAGTTCAAGCAGGTCTTCCTCGGCAAGGAGGACGAGCGCAAGGTCAACGACGCGCCGGCCGCGCCGCTTGAGGGCGACGAGAACCGCGAGACGGTGACCCGCTTCCGCGACGGCGCGACCGACCGCCCGGCCGAGAGCTGATCCCGTGGCGGCCCAGGTACGCGTTCTTCGTCAACGGATCCGCTCGGCGAAGTCGATGAAGAAGATCACCAAGGCGATGGAGCTCGTGGCGACGAGCCGGATCGCCAAGGCCCAGGCCCGGGTGCAGGCGTCCCTGCCGTACGCCCAGGCCATCACCGGCGTGCTCACGGCGCTGGCGTCCAACGCGCGGATCGACCACCCGCTGCTCACCCCGCGTGAGCGGGTGCGGCGGGCCGGCGTCCTGTTGGTCACCAGCGACCGTGGCCTGGCCGGCGGTTACAGCTCCAACGCGATCAGGATGGCGGAGTCGCTGATCGCGCGGCTCAAGGCGGACGGCAAGGAGCCGGTGCTCTACGTCATCGGGCGTAAGGGCGTCGGGTTCTACCGGTTCCGCGAGCGGCCGATCGAGGCGAACTGGACCGGCTTCAGCGAGCAGCCGTCGTTCGAGGACGCCCGTACCGTTGGTGAGACGCTGATCAAGGCGTTCACCGCCGGTGCGGACGACGTCGACGGCGGCGCCGGAGCGGACGGGGTGCTCGGGGTCGACGAGCTGCACATCGTCTACACCGAGTTCCACTCGCTCATGACGCAGAACCCGGTCACCAAGGTCATCGGTCCGATGCAGGTGGAGGACCGGCCGCGCTCCGAGGGGTTGCTGCCGGCGTACGAGTTCGAGCCGGAGGCGGAGGCGCTGCTCGACGCGCTCCTGCCGAGGTACATCAACACGCGGATCTACGCGGCGTTGATCGAGTCGGCGGCGAGTGAGTCGGCGTCGCGTCGGCGGGCGATGAAGAGCGCCACCGACAACGCCGAAGAGATGATCGAGAAGTACACGCGCGAGATGAACTCGGCTCGCCAGGCCGGGATCACCCAGGAGATCAGCGAGATCGTCGGCGGCGCCAACGCGCTGGCCGCGTCGGGAAGTGAAGTGTGATGACTGCACCAGTAGAGACCAAGACGGCCACGGGTCGCGTGGTCCGGGTCATCGGCCCGGTCGTCGACGCCGAATTCCCGCGCGACGCCATGCCGCCCCTGTTCAACGCCTTGAACGTGAAGGTGAACCTGTCCGGCGGTGAGAAGACGCTGACCCTGGAGGTTGCCCAGCACCTGGGTGACAACCTGGTCCGTGCCATCTCGATGCAGCCGACCGACGGCCTGGTCCGTGGCGCCGAGGTGCGCGACCGCGGCGAGCCGATCACGGTGCCGGTGGGCGACGCGGTCAAGGGCAAGGTGTTCAACGCGATCGGCGAGGTGCTCAACCTCAAAGAGGGCGAGACGTTCGAGGCCGACGACCGGTGGGGCATCCACCGCAAGGCCCCGGCCTTCGCGGACCTTGAGCCGAAGACCGAGATGCTGGAGACCGGCATCAAGGTCATCGACCTGCTCGCCCCGTACGTCAAGGGCGGCAAGATCGGCCTGTTCGGCGGCGCGGGCGTGGGCAAGACGGTGCTCATCCAGGAGATGATCACCCGGGTCGCCCGCAACTTCGGTGGTACCTCGGTCTTCGCCGGCGTGGGTGAGCGCACCCGTGAGGGCAACGACCTCATCGCCGAGATGACGGAGTCCGGCGTCATCGACAAGACCGCGCTGGTCTACGGCCAGATGGACGAGCCGCCGGGCACCCGGCTGCGGGTGGCGCTCTCCGCGCTGACCATGGCCGAGTACTTCCGGGACGTGAAGAAGCAGGAGGTGCTGCTCTTCATCGACAACATCTTCCGCTTCACGCAGGCCGGTTCGGAGGTGTCCACCCTGCTCGGCCGTATGCCGAGCGCCGTGGGTTACCAGCCGACCCTGGCCGACGAGATGGGCGAGCTCCAGGAGCGGATCACCTCCGTCCGGGGCCAGGCCATCACGTCCATGCAGGCGATCTACGTGCCGGCGGACGACTACACCGACCCCGCCCCGGCCACCACGTTCGCCCACCTGGACGCGACCACCAACCTGGAGCGGTCGATCTCCGACAAGGGCATCTACCCGGCCGTGGACCCGCTGGCGTCCTCGTCCCGGATCCTCGCCCCGGAGTTCGTCGGCAACGAGCACTTCCAGGTTGCCACCGAGGTGAAGCGGATCCTGCAGCGCTACCGCGACCTGCAGGACATCATCGCCATCCTCGGCATCGAGGAGCTCTCCGAGGAAGACAAGATCACCGTGCAGCGCGCGCGGCGGATCGAGCGCTTCCTCTCGCAGAACACCTACGCGGCGGAGCAGTTCACCGGCGTGCCGGGCTCGACGGTCCCGATCAAGGAGACCATCGAGGCGTTCCGCAAGATCAGCGAGGGTGAGTACGATCACTTCCCCGAGCAGGCGTTCTTCATGTGCGGCGGTCTCGAGGACCTGGAGCGCAAGGCTGAGGAGCTGATGAAGAGCTGACCCAGCTCTCGTCCGACCCGTAGCAAAAAGACTGCCCCGGCAATGCCGGGGCAGTCTTTTGTTCATGTTCGCGTCTTACCATCGTCGCGGTCCGTTACTCGTGGTCGTCATTCCGGAGGGTCCCGAGCTACGGTTCGTTCCGCGCTCACCTGAACGAGCGTTGATCTTTGCAACCTTTCGACGACGTGCGCCCGTCTTCCTCGTCGTGGGCGTAACGAACGGAGCTGCTCGTGGGTAAGGCCGGCAAGAGTGGCCGCAAGCCGTCCATCTGGCGAGGTGTGCCGCGGTGGGCCAGGCTCTGCACGGTGTTCGGCACCGTGTTGACCGTGCTCAGCGGCGCCGTGCTGGTCGGCACCGAGGTGCTCATGGCCCGCTACGAGGGTGCTGTCGGCAAGGCCGACCTCTTCGGGGATCAGGCGGCGGGCGCCCAGGCGAAGAAGAGCGAGATCAAGGGTCCGCTCAACATCCTTCTCGTCGGCATCGACCCGCGTACGCCGACGGCCGCGCCGCTGGCCGACTCGATCATGGTGCTGCACGTGCCGGCCTCGATGGACCGGGCCTACCTGTTCTCGCTGCCTCGCGACCTCTACGTGCCGATCCCGCCGTTCAAGAAGGCCGACTTCCCGGGCGAGACCACGAAGATCAACGCTGCGATGTCGTTCGGCAGCAAGGTGCCGGGGGCTAACCCCGACGCGGCACGGGGCTTCGAGTTGCTGGCCACCACAGTGCAGAACGTCACCGGCATCAAGCGCTTCGACGCTGGCGCGATCATCAACTTCACCGGATTCCAGAAGATCGTCGACGCCATGGGCGGTGTCGACATGTACATCGAGCGCGACGTGAAGTCCGAGCACAAGCAGCCGGACGGCAAGCCGCGGCCGGGAAACACCCGTGGTGAGGGCTACGTCGGCCCGCAGGCGATCTACAAGAAGGGCAACCGGCACCTGAGTGGGTGGCAGGCGCTGGACTACGTCCGGCAGCGCTACCCGAAGAACGGCGTCCCGGATTCCGACTACGGCCGGCAGCGCCACCAGCAGCAGTTCGTCAAGGCCATGGTCGGCCAGGCGTTCAGCGCCGACGTGGTGTCCAACCCGATCAAGCTGGACAAGGTGCTCCGCGCCGCCGGGCAGTCGTTGATCTTCAACGGTCGGGGCAACAGCGTTGTCGACTTCGGGCTCGCCCTGAAGGACATCCGCCCGAACACCATCGAGATGATCAAGCTGCCCGGTGGCGGGGTCTTCGATGGTAAGAAGTACCTGGGCGAGCAGTTCCAGGAAGGTGTTCCGGACTTCTTCACCGCTCTGCACAACGAGCAACTCGACCCGTTCCTGCTGGAGCACCCGGAATTCGTCAACAAGGCCAAGTAGTCAGGTCGGCGTTGTCCCCACCCGCGTTGGGCGCGCCGCGTCGTCAGGCTAGACTTTCGGCAATCCGTAGCCGCAGCAAGGAGACAGCGTGGCACAGCAGCTTCACGTCGAGCTCGTCGCCGTCGAGGAGAAGGTCTGGTCCGGTGACGCCGAGATGGTCGTCGCCCGGACGACCGAAGGCGAGCTCGGTGTCCTGCCGGGGCACGCGCCGCTGCTCGGCCAACTCGCCGAGCCCGGCCAGGTACGCATCAAGCTCGCCGGCGGCGAGCAGGTCGCCTACGAGGTGGCCGGCGGCTTCCTCTCGGTGAGCGCCGACGGTGTCACCGTGCTGGCCGAGAGCGCAACCCCGGTCTCCGCACAGAGCCGCTGAGCCACACCGGGGATGGAGATCGTCGAAGGATTCGGAATCGGCGTTGTCGTCATCCTCGGCGCGCTTCTGATCCTCTTCGTCCGGCGAGCTCTCGTCACCCGCAGCGGTGGCATCATCCGGCTCAGCGTCCGGGTCTCCACCATGCTCGACGGCCGCGGCTGGTCGCCCGGCTTCGGCCGGTTCGCCGGTGACGAGCTGCGCTGGTACCGGATGTTCAGCTTCGCGATCCGACCCAAGCGGGTGCTCTCCCGCAAAGGGCTGGCCGTGGAGCGCCGCCGGTTGCCCGAAGGTCAGGAACGGTTCTCCATGCCGGCCGACTGGGTGATCCTCCGCTGTACCAGTAACCACGCACCGGTGGAGATCGCCATGGCGCGATCGACCGTGACCGGTTTTCTCTCCTGGCTCGAGGCCGCCCCTCCGGGGGCGGTCTCGCCACGTATGGCCTCCCAGGATTGGCCGGCTGCCTGAGGCTCGCTTTTAGTTGCTCTTCTGGGTTTCCGGGGGAGCCCGCCCGGCTCCGGGCGGTCAGGCTTGATCCCTGCGCCGGGCGGGCTCCCCCGGAAACCCTTCGTCGGGCGCTGTCCGTCGTTCCGGCGCGGATTTCTCATGTGCCGTTACCCGTGCAGCCTGGGTCCCGCCTTCTCACTGGTCGGGCTGCTGCCCGCTCACGTCGTGGCGGCCGAGCAGTCCAGTTGATCGACACGGGTTTCTTGATGTTGGGCCATCCCGATCACCAGGACACCCCAACATCAAGGAACCCGAGTCGGTCTAGGTGCTGGTCGGCATGGCTCGCGAGGAGTCAGCCCTGGCTACGCGTGGTGGCGGGCAGAGTGGGAACCCAGACCTCGACGTGGTGCGGAGCGCCGACGTTCAGCGCTTGCCGCCCGGCACCCATAGCACGTCTCCTGCCGGATTTGCCGTTCTTGACAGGATAAAGAGCAGATCGGAGAGCCGGTTGAGATACTTTGCCGGGAGCGTGCTGGTTCGTTCCGGATCGTGGCTGACCAGCGCCCACGCTGCCCGTTCGGCACGCCGGGCGACGGTCCGTGCCACGTGCAGCAGCGCCGCACCTGCGGTGCCGCCGGGGAGGATGAAGGAGTCGAGCTTGCTCAGGCGTGCGTTGTACTCGTCGCACCAGCCCTCCAAGCGCTCGACGTACTCCTCGGTCACCCGCAGCGGCGGGTACTTCGGTTCCGGCTCGACCGGGGTGGACAGGTCGGCGCCGACGTCGAACAGGTCGTTCTGCACCGACCCCAGCACGCCGCGAAGCTCCTCGTCGAGGTTTCCCAGCGCGAGGGCGACGCCGATCGCCGCGTTGCACTCGTCGACGTCCGCGTACGCGGCGATCCGTGGATCGGTCTTCGGCACCTGCTCGTTGTTGCTCAGCCTGGTCATGCCGGCGTCGCCGGCCTTGGTGTAGATGCGCGTGAGGTGGACGGCCATGACGCACAGCCTACGGATTCCCGACCTGACGATCCCGGCGCGGCCGGACAGCACCGCCGGCTGGCCGGTGGCGGTGGGCCCCGGCGACGCCGGCGATTCGGCGGTCAACGATGTCGACGTCATCCGGGTACGCGGTGACGCCCGGTTGTCCGGCACCGTGCACGTGGTCGGTGCCAAGAACTCCGCGTTGAAGCTGATGGCTGCCGCGCTGCTCGCGCCGGGCCGCAGTGTGATCACCAACGTCCCCCGGATCACCGACATCGCGATCATGGGAGAGGTGCTGCGTCGGCTGGGCTGCGACGTCCAGTTCGACGCGGACGACCCCGTCGACCCGATGGTCGCCCGTGGCGGTGTGGCCCGGTCCCGGTCGGTGACGATCGACGTACCCGAGCAGCCGGGCGCGGAGGCCGACTACGACCTGGTCCGGCGGTTGCGCGCGTCGATCTGCGTGCTCGGCCCGTTGCTGGCTCGTCGGGGGTACGTGCGGGTGGCCCATCCCGGCGGCGACGCGATCGGGTCGCGGGGGTTGGACATGCACATCTCCGGGCTGACCCGGATGGGCGCGGAGATCTCCGGCGAGCACGGGTTCGTCATCGCCTCCGCCCCGCACGGGCTGCGTGGCGCGGACATCGTGCTGGATTTCCCCAGCGTCGGCGCGACTGAGAACCTGGTGATGGCGGCGGTGCTGGCCCAGGGCACCACGATGATCGACAACGCGGCCCGGGAGCCGGAGATCGTCGACATCTGCACGATGCTCAACCAGATGGGCGCGCGCATCGTCGGTGCGGGCACGACGACGTTGCGCATCACCGGTGTGCCCGGTCTGCGTCCGGTGCGCCACGCCACGGTGGGGGACCGGATCGTCGCCGGCACGTGGGCGTTCGGCGCGGCGATGACCCGGGGCGACGTGACGGTGACCGGGCTGGACCCGGCCTTCCTGGAGGTCGCCCTGGACAAGGTGGTGGCCGCCGGCGGGCTGGTGGAGACCAGGGGAGACGGCTTCCGCGTACGGATGGACGAGCGGCCCCGGGCGGTCGACGTGGTGACGCTGCCGTACCCCGGCTTCGCCACCGACCTGCTGCCGATGGCGATCGGGCTGGCGGCCGTCAGCGACGGCGCCTCCCTGATCACCGAGAACATCTTCGACGGCCGGTTCATGTTCGCCAACGAGATGATGCGGCTCGGCGCGGACATCAAGACCGACGGGCATCACGCGGTGGTCCGGGGCCGGGAGCGGCTCTCCGGCGCCCCGGTGCGGGCCACCGACATCCGGGCCGGCGCAGGGTTGATCATCGCCGGACTCTGCGCGGAGGGGGTCACCGAGGTCTCCCACGTGCACCACGTCGATCGGGGCTACCCGGACTTCGTGGCCGACCTGCGTGCGCTCGGGGTGGCGGTCGAGCGGGGCACCACGCCGGAGGAGCCGGCACTGGAGATCTGAGGCCCCCACGACCCGGCCCGACCGCCACTTAGCCATCGTTCAGGCTCGCCGACTAGGGTGCAGGCAGGCACTCAATCGCAGCGAGGGAGAAGCAGATGGCGGGTCGACTCGCGGTCGTCGGGGCCGGGTTGATGGGTTCCGGCATCGCCCAGGTGGCGGCGCAGGCGGGCTGGCAGGTGACGCTGCGCGACCTGGACGACGCGGCTACCACCCGGGGTCTGGGCGGCATTCGGAAGTCACTGGAGAAGTTCGCCGAGAAGGGCAGGATCGAGGCGTCCGAGGTCGAGGCGACGCTGGCTCGGATCACCCCGACCACCGACCTGGAGGCGGCGGCGGACGCGGACATCGTGGTCGAGGCGGTCTTCGAGCGCCTGGAGATCAAGCACGAGGTGTTCCGCGCCCTGGACAAGATCTGCAAGTCGGACGCGGTGCTCGCCACCAACACCTCGGCGATCCCGGTCACCCAGATCGCCGCGGTGACCGAGCGGCCCGAGGCGGTGGTCGGCACCCACTTCTTCTCCCCGGTGCCGATGATGCAGCTCTGCGAGCTGGTGCGCGGTTACAAGACCAGCGACGCGACGCTGGACACCGCGCGGGTCTTCGCCGAGGAGATCGGTAAGACGGTCGTCGTGGTCAACCGGGACATCGCCGGCTTCGTCACCACCCGGTTGATCTCCGCCCTTGTGGTGGAGGCGGTCAAGCTGGTCGAGTCCGGGGTGGTGTCCGCCGAGGACCTGGACACCGCCTGCCGGCTGGGCTTCGGGCACGCGATGGGCCCGCTGGCCACCACCGACCTGACCGGCGTGGACGTGCTGCTGCACGCCTCGAAGAACATCTACACCGACACCGCCGACGAGAAGTTCTTCCCGCCGGAGCTGCTCCAGCGGATGGTCACCGCCGGCGACCTGGGCCGCAAGACCGGCAAGGGTTTCTACACCTACTGAGACCGGCAGCCGTGGGGGCCCGTTCGCGGGCCCCACGGTCAGTTCAGGTCGGGCCGGGCGGCGCGGCCAGCGCTGCCGCGACGAAGTCGAGGGCACCGGGTATGACCGAGCCCCAGTACCGGAAGTCGTGCCCGCCGTCGGCGTACTCAGCTCGGGCGGCCGGCTCGGGAAGGGCCCGCTCCAGCGCCTGCACGTCGACGAGGAAATCGTCCTGGCGACCGCACCAGAGGCCCAGCGGAGTGCCGCGCAGCCGGTCGACACCCGCGAAGACGGCATCACCGGGCGCCACGGCGGGGGAGAACGCCGCCACCGCCCGGAGCAGCCCCGGCCAGGTGGCGGCGAGCAACAGCGAGCCGAAGCCACCCATGGACCAGCCCCAGGCCGCCAGTCGGGTGGCGTCGAAGCCCTGCTCGGCGCACCAGGCCGGCAACTCCTCACGCACCATCCGCTGCGGGTCGTCCCGGCCGGCGGGGCGCCAGGAGAGGCGGTCGCCGGTCGCTCCGGCGAGCACGAACGGCGGCGCACCACGACGCACCGCGTCGGTCAGGAAGCGCCCCAGGCCGAGCCCGGGAAAGTCCCGTGCGGTCGTGGACGCGCCGTGCAGCACCAGGCAGACCGGCAACCCCTGACCGTCGCCGTGCCCGTCCGGGACGGCGGTGTAGAAGTCGACCGAGCGGCCACGTGCGGCGGACGGGCGGCTGACCAGTCGCTCGTCGCCGGCCGGCGCGTCCGGGGGGACGGGTCGCGTCGGCGACGGGCGGATCAGGTCGCGGGCCGTCCAGCCGACCCCGACCGCCAGCGCCGTCGCCCCTGCCCCCGCCAGCAGGAGCCCGCGCCGGGTCGGTCGAGCGGCCATCGTCAGAGTCTGGCAGCCCCGGGGCGGATCGGGGGCCCCGGAAAGGGGTCAGCCGTCGCGCTTGGTGGTCCAGCGGAAGGTGGTCAGGCAGAGCACCACGCCGATCACGCACCACAGGGCCAGCACCACCGCCACCCGGCCCAGCTCGAACGAGCCACCCGGCTCCTGGGCGCCGAAGCTCTCCGGCAGGAACACCGACCGCAGCCCCTGGCACATCCACTTGAGCGGGAAAACCGCCGCCACCTGCTGCATCCAGGTGGGCAGGTCGGTGAAGACGAAGAACACCCCGGAGATGAACTGGAGCACCAGGGCCACCGGAGTGACCACCGCCGAGCCGCTGCGGGCGGTGCGGGCCAGCGACGAGATCGCGATGCCGCACAGGGTGCACGCGGTCACCCCGAGCACGGCGACCCAGCCGAAGGTGAACCACTTCGCGGCGGTGCCCGGCAGGTCCAGGTCGAACAGCGCCACCGCGACGGCCAGCAGCAGCACCGTCTCGGCGATCCCGATCGCCACCACCATGATCACTTTGCCGGCGAACCAGACCCACTTCGGCATCGGCGTGCCCCGGTAGCGCTTGAGCACGCCCCGGTCCCGCTCGATCGGGATCCAGATGCCGAGGTTCTGGAAGCTCACAGTCATCAGGCCGGTGGCGATCATGCCGGTGATGAAGTACTGGGTGAACTTGACCCCGCCGCCGATCGTGCCGTCGAAGATCGACGCGAAGATCAGGATCATGATGATGGGGAAGCCCATCGTGAAGACCACCGACTCCCGGCTGCGCAGGAACTGGGTGATCTCCAGTCGGCCCTGGCGCAGGGCGAGCGCGCCGGCACCCGGCCGCCGGCCGCGGGTCGCGGTGACCGGCGTCGCCGGCTTCGTCGTGGTCGTCATCGCGCGTGTCCGATCATGGTGAGGTAGACGTCCTCCAGAGTCGGCCGGGTCACCGTGAGCCCGGGGACCTCGCCGCCGTAGCGCGCGGCGAGGTCGGCCACGAAGGCCGTCGGCGTCGCGCTCTGCGCGCTTTCCAGCGTCCCTTCCGGGGTACGCCAGGAGACCGTCGCGAGGGCCTCCTGCCGATTGCCCAGCCGATTGGGAGCGGCGACCTCGACCAGCCGGCCGCCGGCGATCACGCCGACCCGGTCGGCGAGGGCCTCGGCCTCGTCCAGGTAGTGGGTGGTGAGCACGATTGTGGTGCCGGCCGCGGCGAGGTCGCGGATCAGCTCCCAGAACTCACGGCGGGCCTCCGGGTCGAAACCGGTGGTCGGCTCGTCGAGGAAGAGCAGCTCGGGACGGCCGATGATGCCCAGGGCCACGTCCAGGCGGCGCTTCTGCCCCCCGGAGAGGGTGTGCGTCCGGGCCTTCGCCTTGTCGGCCAGCCCGACCCGCTCGATCACCTTGTCCGGGTCGTCCGCGTCGGGGTAGAAGCCGGAGAAGTGCCGGATCACCTCGGCCACTGTCAGCTCGTCGAACTCGCCGGTGCCCTGAAGCACGATGCCGACCCGGGAGCGCCAGTCGGCATCCGGGTGGGCCGGGTCGACGCCGAGGACGGTGACCTCGCCGGCGTCCCGGCGGCGGTAGCCCTCCAGGATCTCCACCGTGGTGGTCTTGCCGGCGCCGTTCGGGCCGAGCAACGCGAACACCTCGCCGCGGTGGACGTCCAGATCCACGCCCGCCACCGCCACGTTGTCGCCGTACGCCTTGCGCAGCCCTCGGACGGAGATGGCCAGCTCGTCATCCATGCCGTCAAGTGTGCGCCCTGGCCACAAGGCCTGTTGCCCGGGGTGTGGTGGTCCGCGCCACTGCGGGTGCTTGGCACCCGGACGTCCCCGACATGGACCTGTGTGGTTTTCCACAGCTCCTTTTACTGAACGGTAACTTAGACTCCGGCCATGGATGAGACGGCATCTGCGAGCCGGTTGCCCGAGCGGGACCGCCCGTGGGTGATGCGCACCTACGCCGGCCACTCGTCGGCCGCTGCGACCAACGCCCTCTTCCGCCGCAACCTGGCGAAGGGGCAGACCGGCCTGTCGGTCGCCTTCGACCTGCCCACCCAGACCGGGTACGACCCGGACCACGAACTCGCCTCCGGCGAGGTCGGGCGGGTCGGCGTACCGGTGGCCCACCTCGGCGACATGCGGGCGCTCTTCGACGGCCTCCCGCTCGCCGACACGAACACCTCGATGACCATCAACGCCCCGGCGATGTGGCTGCTCGCCCTGTACGGCACCGTCGGACTGGAGCAGGGCGCCGACCTGGCCCGCTGCGCCGGCACCACCCAGAACGACATCATCAAGGAGTACCTGTCCCGGGGGACCTACATCTTTCCGCCGGCGGCGTCGCTGCGGCTCACCGCCGACGTGGTGGCGTACACGCTGCGTGAGATGCCCCGGTGGAACCCGGTCAACATCTGCTCGTACCACCTTCAGGAGGCCGGCGCCACGCCCGTGCAGGAGGTCGGCTTCGCGCTGGCCACCGCGGTCGCCGTGCTCGATGCGGTCCGTGACTCCGGCCAGGTGCCGGCCGAGCGGATGGGCGACGTGGTCCAGCGGATCTCGTTCTTCGTCAACGCCGGGGTGCGCTTCGTCGAGGAGATCGCCAAGATGCGCGCGTTCGGCGTGCTCTGGGACGAGATCACCCGGGACCGGTACGGGGTCACCGACGCCAGGCAACGGCGG
The DNA here is from genome assembly GCF_900091575.1 of Micromonospora saelicesensis. Taxonomy (GTDB): domain Bacteria; phylum Actinomycetota; class Actinomycetes; order Mycobacteriales; family Micromonosporaceae; genus Micromonospora; species Micromonospora saelicesensis. Next base: position 184,721 of record NZ_FMCR01000006.1, on the reverse strand, counting down.
TTCCGCTACGGCGTGCAGGTCAACTCGCTCGGCCTCACCGAGGCGCAGCCGGAGAACAACATCCAGCGCATCGTGCTGGAGATGCTCGGCGTGACGATGTCCCGCGACGCCAGGGCCCGCGCGGTCCAACTGCCCGCCTGGAACGAGGCGCTCGGCCTGCCTCGCCCGTGGGACCAGCAGTGGTCGCTGCGGATGCAGCAGGTCCTGGCGTACGAGTCGGATCTGCTCGAATATCCCGACCTCTTCGCCGGCTCGCACGTGATGACCGCGCTGGTCGACGAGGTCGTCACCGGGGCGCGGGTCGAGCTGGACAAGGTTCTGGATCTGGGCGGCGTCGTCGCCGCCGTGGAGACCGGCTACCTCAAGAGCGCGCTTGTCGCGTCGCTGGCCGAGCGCCGTCGGCGGATGGAGTCCGGTGCCGACGTGGTGGTCGGGGTCAACCGGTACACCGAGACCGAACGCTCCCCGCTGACCGCCGCCGGCGCGGGCGCCGTCGAGCAGGTCGATCCCGCGGTCGAGGCGGCCGCCGTGGACGGCGTACGCCGGTGGCGGGCCGACCGGGACGCGGCCGTCGTCGACGCGGCGCTGGCCCGGCTGCGCGCGGACGCCGCGACCACCACCAACCTGATGCCGGCCACCCTGGAATGCGTGCGGGCCGGGGTGACCACCGGCGAGTGGGCCGGCGCGCTGCGCCAGGTCTTCGGCGAGTACCGGGCACCGACCGGCCTGGCCGGTGCCACCGGCGGCGGTGGGGAGCCGGGCCTCGTGGCGGTCCGCGAGCGGGTCACCGCCACCGCGCGGGAGTTGGGCAGCGGTCGGCTGCGGCTACTGGTCGGCAAACCCGGCCTGGACGGGCACTCCAACGGCGCGGAGCAGATCGCGGTACGCGCCCGCGACGCCGGCTTCGAGGTCGTCTACCAGGGCATCCGGTTGACCGCAGGGCAGATCGTCGCCGCCGCCGTGGAAGAGGACGTCGACCTGGTCGGGCTCTCCGTGCTCTCCGGGTCGCACCTGGCCGCCGTGCCTGCGGTGCTCGACGGGCTACGCGCCGCCGGCCGGCCGGACCTGCCGGTGGTGGTGGGCGGCATCATCCCGGCCAGCGACGCGGACACCCTCCGGGCGGCCGGGGTCGCCCGGGTCTTCACCCCGAAGGACTTCGCCCTCACCGGCATCATCGACGACCTGGTGACGGTCATCCGTCACGCCAACGACCTGCCCTGATCGAAGCGGTCCCGGCAGGTCGTCGGCCGGCGTGGGTCAGCGGCCGGAGTAGGTCATGCAGTCGGCCATGTCGTTGTCCGGGCCGACCCTGATCGACGCCGCGTGGCACTCCAGTTGCTCGTTGTGCCGGCAGTCGGAGCGCTGGCAGGCGCCCACCTGCGCGATCAGGCTCTCCACACCGCCCCGGACGGGCGACTCGACGAAGGTGTGGCAGTGGGCGTGATCCATGCTGCCGATGGTGATCGCGAAGGCGTGGCAGTCACCCGACTGGTTGTACGCGCACGCGGCGACCACACATTCCTGGACTCGGGGCATCTCCAACGCTGCGGTCATGCCGACCTCCTCTAGGTTCCTGCCCCGATCCTAGGCTTTTGTCGGCCCGCGAAACGCCGGTATGGCGAGCCCCGCCCGCCCGTCAGACGCGGAAGCCGGCGGCGCGGGCGGCCTCTCGTTCGCGGCGTCGTTCCGATCGACGACGGAAGAACCAGAAGGTGAAGAACGCCAGGCCGACCAGGACGACGAGCACCAGCACCGGCAGGATGATCGCCACCAGGGAGACCACCACGCTGGTGGCGTCCTCGGCGGTGCTGGCGACCGGGGCGCCGATCCCGGCGGTGGTCGCGTTGATCACCGGGCGGGCCGCGGACTTGAGCAGGTGCACGCCCAACGCCAGCAGTACGCCGGTGACGACCGGCACCCACTGGTGGGATGAGAAGAAGCTTCCCGGGTCGCTGACCGTCACCGTCTCCGACGAGGAGCCGGCGCCGAAGGCCAGCCCACCGGCGGTGGGTCGGACCACGGTCTGCACCACGTCGTTGATGTGGTCGACCACGGGCACCTTGTCCGCCACCATCTCCACGGCGAGCAGCACGGCCATGATGGCGATGACCCAGCCGTTGCCGAGCCAGGTCCAGCCGCTGGGCAGGTCGATCAGGTCGGTGTAACGGCCGAGTAGGCCGAGGATGAGCAGGGGTATGTAGGCGTTCAGCCCCGCCGAGGCGGCGAGACCGGTGCCGGTGAGGACTTCGAACACGGTCTCAGCATCGCATCGACGCGCCAGTGCCGCTCGCTGGCGACCGGGGGGTGCTCGGCTACCCTCGTCGGGTGCGGTTGGTCATTGCGAAGTGCTCGGTGGACTATGTCGGACGGCTCTCGGCTCACCTGCCGCTGGCCACCCGGTTGCTGATGGTGAAGGCGGACGGGTCGGTGTCTATTCACGCCGACGACCGGGCGTACAAGCCGTTGAACTGGATGAGCCCGCCGTGTCGGTTGGAGGAGGCCCCCGGTGTGTGGCGGGTCGTCAACAGGGCTGGCGAGGAGCTGCGGATCACCCTGGAGGAGATCTTCCAGGACACCTCGTACGAGCTGGGTGTGGATCCGGGCCTGCGCAAGGACGGGGTGGAGGCGCACCTGCAGGAGTTGCTGGCCGCCAACCCGGGTGCCCTGGGTGAGGGGTTCACGCTGGTCCGCCGCGAGTACATGACGGCCATCGGCCCGGTCGACCTGCTGTGCCGGGATGCCAACTCGGGCTCGGTCGCCGTCGAGGTCAAGCGGCGTGGCGACATCGACGGGGTGGAGCAGTTGACCCGTTATCTCGAGCTGATGAACCGTGACCCGCTGCTCAGCCCCGTCGTCGGGGTCTTCGCCGCCCAGGAGATCAAGCCGCAGGCCCGGGTGCTCGCCACCGACCGGGGCATCCGGTGTGTGGTCGTGGACTACGACAAGCTGCGCGGCATCGTGAAGGACGAGCTGACCCTCTTCTGAGCGGCGTCCTACCCGGTACGCACCGCGATCAGTGACTTCGGCAGACCGACCACCCGCTCCACCAGCATTGACGAGTCGGGGAAGTAGTGGCGCATCTGCGAGCGGTCCAACAGCTCGGTCCAGAGCACCTGGTGGATGGCGGCGTCGTGGCTGCGGGTCGGCTTGTGCCCCAACGGCCAGCGTCGGGCGAACGCGGTGCGCAGTCGTACCGGCAGGAACTGCATGCCGGGTGCGATCCAGTGTGGCTCGATGGGGAAGTAGCGGTAGGGCGTCTGCACCCAGTGCCGGTCGGCCAGTGAACGGGCGGCGGCGGCGAAGCGGATCCGGCGTTCGTGCCCGCCCACATGCTCCAGCACCGAGTTCGAGAAGACCAGGTCGTAGCTGCCCCTGGTGAGGTGCGGGGGCAGGTCGCAGGCGTCGGCCTGCTCGACGTGGGCCCATTCCGGGACGACGGCGGGCGGCTGCTCCAGGTTGACGACGGTCACCCGGGCCGGTCGGACGGTGGAGCGGTGCCAGGTGCCGAGCCGACCACCGAGGTCGACCACGTGCATGTCGCCGATGTCGGGAAAGGTGCGCGCCAACCAGTCCGAGCGGTGCCGACGCCGTCGGGCGCTCCACGACTGGTCACTGTCGACAAGGCGGTAGCGCAATCGATTGGGGCCCATTTAACGCAATGTACCGCCGCGACCACAGCGTATAAACATGTGGATACACCGATCCTTGTTGATGATCGGTTATCCGACACTTACCTCCCGTACATGACCTTGATGGTCTTGACGAGTCGGGCCACGTCGGCCGGGGTGCGCTCGAAGGTCATCGACGGCAGCAGCGACCGGGCACGACGTCGGGTGATCGCCTTGGCCCGACCGAACTCACGCAGGCCGTCCTCCCCGTGGATCCGCCCGAAGCCGGAGTCGCCCACACCGCCGAACGGCAGGGTGGACATGCCGGCGAAGGTCAGCGTGGAGTTGATCGACGCCATCCCGGAGCGCAGTCGCCGGGCGGTGGCCACCGCCCGGCGCCGGCCGAAGACGGAACCCCCGAGGCCGTACGACAGGGCGTTGGCGCGGGTGACGGCCTCGTCGGCGTCGCGGACCCGGCTGATGGTCAGCGTGGGGCCGAAGGTCTCCTCGCGGACGGCGGCCGACTCCTCCGGTACGTCCACCAGCACGGTGGGGTGGACGTACGGCGGCTGTACGGCGCTCGGGCCGCCGAGCACGGCGCGCCCGCCGGACGTGATCGCGGCGTCGATGTGCCGGCGGATCACGTCGATCTGCTTGGGCATGGTGATCGGGCCGATGTCGGTGCCCTCCGGCCCGACCGTCAGCCGACCGGCGCGGGTGACCACCTTGTCGACGAAGGTGTCGAAGACGGCGTCGACCGCGTACACCCGCTCGATGCCGATGCAGGTCTGGCCGGCGTTGGTCATGCCGCCCCAGACACACGCCTCGGCGGCAGCGTCCAGGTCGGCGTCGCTGTCCACGATCATGGCGTCCTTGCCGCCGCCCTCGATGAGCACCGGGGTCAGCGTCTCGGCGCAGGCGGCCATCACCTTCCGGGCGGTGGCGGTGGAGCCGGTGAAGGCCAGCTTGTCGACGCCGGAGTGGCACAGCGCCGCGCCCACGTCGCCCAGCCCGTGCACGGCGGTGAAGACCGGCTGCTCGGGCACCACCTCGGCGAAGCTGTCCACCAGCCACTGGCCGACGGCGGGGGTGTATTCGCTCGGCTTGAGCACCACGGCGTTGCCGGCGGCGAGGGCGTACGCGGCGGAGCCGATCGGCGTGAAGACCGGATAGTTCCACGGCCCGATCACGCCGACCACCCCGTGCGGCTGGTATTCGAGGTGCCCGGAGAACTCGGCGAGGATGAGCCGGGACCGCACCCGGCGTGGACCGAGCACGCGGCCGGCGTTGCGGGCGGCCCAGTCGATGTGCTCGATCGCGGTGACGATCTCGACGATGGCGTCGGCGGTCGGCTTCCCGCCCTCGACGTGCACCAACTCGGCCAACTGCTCGATGCGCTTGGCGAGCAGGGCACGCCACCGCAGCATCCGCTGGCGGCGGCCGGTGAAACCGAGACCGGCCCACCACTCGCCGGCGGCGCGGGCACTCTCGACGGCCTGCCGGACGTCGGCGTCGGTGGCGACCGGGAGGCGACCGGCCTCAGCGCCGGTCGCCGGGCTGGTGGAGACCAACTGGCCGGCGTCGATGACCGGAACGCCCGGGATATGCACTGCCGTCATGGCGGAAGTCTAGACCCGAGGATTACTCACCGGTAGGGTCCGCGATTCGGGGTCGGGGGACCGGCGTCGCACCAACCCGGCCGATCGTTGATCAGTGCAGGTCAGGGCGTTGGTGACGGATGCGGCCCGCCCGAATCGTCGAACGGCAGGTGGCCGGGAGGTGACGAGAGGCTGACCGGCCGGTCGGTATTGACGACTACCGTCTGATGGCAAGCTGACGCGCGGAGTGACGGTGTGGGGTGGAGGGCTGACTGTCCATGGAGGAACATCCGGAACTGATGCCGCTGTTGACGGTCGCGGGTGGACCGATGCGCGGCGCGAGCTTTCGCATGCGAGCCGAGATACAGGTGATCGGCCGAGCGCCGACCGGTCAGGTGGTCATCAACGACCCACACCTGAGCCGTCGCCACGCCGAGGTGTGGCTGGCACCGGAGGGGCCGTCCCTGCGGGACCTGGGCTCCACCAACGGCACCTGGCTCAACGACCGGCGGATCACCGAGGTGGAACGACTCTCCGACGGCGACGTGATCCGGTTGGGCCGTACCGAACTGCGCCTGTTCGACCCCGGGGTGGCGCTCACCGACCCGGTGGGGCTCAGCTTCGGCCCGTCCCGGCGCGACGTCCGACCGACGCTGCCGCTGCCGCTGGCCGCCCCACCGGGCTCCCGTCGCTGATCTGGCGGTCGGCCACACCGGGTGACTCCGTTGGGTGGCGGTCCGACACCTGGACCGGCGGGGACACCCGTGGCACCATGCCGCGGATGGAGACCGAGCAGCGGACCGTGACGGCGAACGGCATCACGCAGGCGGTACGGGTGGCAGGCCCACCGGACGGCACACCGGTGCTGCTGATCCACGGCAACTGCTCGTCGGCTCTGTTCTGGGAGCCGCTGGTCCGCCGTCTGCCACCGACGCTGCGGGTGGTCGCCCCCGACCTGCGGGGGTACGGCGACTCCGCGACCGCCCCGGTGGACGCCACCCGGGGCCTGCGGGACTTCGCCGACGACGTGGCCGCCCTACTGGACGACCCGACGCTCTTCGACGCCGACGCACGCCCGGTGGTGGTCGGGCACTCCCTCGGCGGCGGGGTGGCGATGCGCCTGCTGGTCGACCATCCGCACCGGGTGGGGGCGTTGTTGCTCGCCGCACCGGTCTCCCCGTACGGCTTCGGCGGCACCCGCGACCTGACCGGCACACCGACCACCCCCGACTTCGCCGGCACCGGCGCCGGCACGGCGAACCCGGACTTCGTCGCCCGCCTCGCGGCCGGCGACCGGAGCACGGACGCGCCGGCCAGCCCGCGCGCCGTGTTGCGAGCCACCTATGTGGCCGATCCCGCGTCGCTGGGCACCGACGAGGAACTGCTGCTGGACACCGTGCTCTCCACCGCCACCGGGGACGACAACTACCCGGGCACGGCGGTGCCGTCGGAGAACTGGCCGGGCACCGCGCCGGGGGAGCGCGGGGTGCTCAACGCGCTCGCGCCGACCTGGTTCCGGCTCGCCGACGAGCTGGTGGCCGTCGCCGAGAAACCGCCGGTCACCTGGGTACGCGGAGACGTCGACGTCATCGTCTCGGACACCTCGCTGTTCGACCTGGCGTACCTGGGTTCGCTGGATCTCGTGCCCGGCTGGCCCGGCGCGGACGCCTGCCCACCGCAGCCGATGGTCGGCCAGACCCGGGCGGTGCTCGACCGGTACGCGGCGGCCGGCGGCGCCTACCACGAGGTGGTGCTGCCCGGTTGTGGCCACAGTCCGCACCTGGAGCGCCCGGCGGAGTTCGTCGCGGAGCTGTTGGCCCTGACCAACGTGTCGGCCGGGTAGCGGCGCCGCTGGGCCGTGGGTGAAATATGCCACGGCGTCTCGACAACTCACCGTCACGTGGCAGACTCGCGCGCATAACCTTAGCGGCCGTTCAGTGGCCGTGCGGAGTCTCTGGGGAGGCCGGTCGTGGCGCGCGAGTTCAGCACCGTGGGTGTGGTGGGGCTGGGCACCATGGGTGCCGGCATCGTCGAGGTCTTCGCCCGCAACGGCATCGACGTGGTGGCAGTGGAAATCTCCGCGCCGGCGCTGGAGCGTGGCCGGGCCACCCTGAAGGGCTCCACCGACCGGGCGGTCGCCAAGGGCAAGCTCGCCGAGGCGGACCGCGACGCCCTCAACGAGCGGGTGCACTTCGCGGTCGGGCTGGACGCGCTGCACTCCGTCGACCTGGTCATCGAGGCGGTGCCCGAGCACCTGGACCTCAAGCAGCGGATCTTCGCGGAGCTGGACCGGGTCTGCCGACCGGAGACGATCCTCGCCACCAACACCTCGTCGTTGAGCGTCACCGAGATCTCCGTCGCCACCAGCCGGCCCAACCAGGTGATCGGCATCCACTTCTTCAACCCGGCCCCGGTGATGAAGCTGGTCGAGGTGGTCCGCACTGTCGTCACCGCACCCGAGGTGGTCGCCGACGTGGAGGCGCTCTGCGCCCGGCTCGGCAAGGTCGACGTCACCATCAACGACCGGGCCGGCTTCATCGCCAACGCGCTGCTCTTCGGCTACCTCAACCACGCGGTCGGCATGTTCGAGTCGCACTACGCGACACGGGAGGACATCGACGCCGCCATGAAGCTCGGCTGCGGCCTGCCGATGGGCCCGCTGGCGTTGATGGACCTGATCGGCCTGGACACCGCGTACGAGATCCTGGACACCATGTACCGGCGCGGCGGGCGGGACCGCCGCCACGCCCCGGTGCCGCTGCTCAAGCAGATGGTGACGGCAGGGCTGCTCGGCCGGAAGTCGGGCCGGGGCTTCTACACCTACGAGCGGCCCGGCTCCCCGGTGGTCGTACCGGATGAGGCGACGCCGCTGGCCACGGACGGCGCGCTCGCCGACGGTGCGCGCGCCATCGCGAAGGTCGGCGTGGTCGGCTCCGGAACGATGGCCACCGGGATCATCGAGGTCTTCGCGAAGGCCGGCTACGAGGTCGTCTCGGTGACCCGCGGCATGGAGAAGTCAGCGAAGGTCTGCGAGGCGGTGAAGACCTCGCTGAACAAGGGCGTGGTGCGCGGCAAGCTCGCCGAGGCCGACCGGGACGCCGCCCTGGGCCGGATCAGCTGGTCCGCCACGCTCGACCACCTCGCCGACGTCGACCTGGTGGTCGAGGCGGTCGTCGAGGAGCTGAGCGTCAAGAAGGCCCTCTTCGCCAGCCTCGACGAGATCTGCAAGCCGGGCGTGGTGCTGGCCACCACCACCTCGTCGCTGCCGGTGATCGACGTGGCGATGGCCACCCAGCGGCCGGCCGACGTGGTGGGGCTGCACTTCTTCAACCCGGCGCCGGTCATGCCGCTGGTCGAGGTCGTCCGCACCATCCGCACCTCCCCGGAGGCCACCGCGACCGCCCGCGCCGTCTGCGCCGCGCTCGGCAAGACCGGCGTGGTCTGCGGCGACCGGTCCGGCTTCATCGTCAACGCGCTGCTCTTCCCGTACCTGAACGACGCGGTGAAGATGTTGGAGGCCAGCTACTCGACGGCCGACGACATCGACCACGCCATGAAGCTGGGCTGCGGCTACCCGATGGGCCCGTTCGAACTGCTCGACGTGGTCGGGCTGGACGTCTCCCTGGCCATCCAACGCGAGCTGTACCTGGAACTGCGCGAGCCGGGCTTCGCGCCCGCGCCGCTGCTGGAGCACCTGGTCACCGCCGGCTACCTGGGCCGCAAGACCCGCCGCGGCTTCCGCGACCACTCGCACCGCTGACCGGGTCAACGCTGGGCGGCTCCGGCCGCGTCTGCATGGTGTGACCTTCGAGGAGTACGTCGGCAGCCGCGGCCCGGCCCTCGTTCGGCTGGCCCGGCTGCTGACCGGTGACGAGCACCGGGCCGAGGACCTCACCCAGGAGGTGCTGTCCCGGGCGTACGTGCACTGGCGCAAGATCTCCCGGGCGGACCGGCCTGACGTGTACGTGCGCCGGATGCTTGTCAACGCCAACAACTCCTGGTGGCGCCGCCGGTCGAACCGCGAGCTGTCCATCGACACGTTCGTGGACCGGCCGCACCGTGGTGACCTCGGCGGCGAAGCGGCCGACCGGGACGAGATGTGGCGGCTGATCCTCGGCCTGCCCGACCGCCAGCGGGCGGTCCTGGTGCTGCGCTACTACGAAGACCTGGACGACGCGTCCATCGCGCAGATCCTGGACTGCTCGCCGGTCACCGTCCGCACCCACGCGATGCGGGCGCTCGCCAACCTCCGGGAGCGCTGCGGTGCCCCGGCCGCCAACGGGAGCCGACCGTGACAGACCTCGACCAGCGGATCATCTCAACCCTGCGGGAGCGCGCCGAGGGTCAGGTGGACATCGGCCAGCTGACCAGCGGGGCGGTTACCCGGGGCCGGGCCCGGCGGACGCGGCGACGGGCCGCGGTGGGCGGGACGGCGCTCGGCGTGGCGGCGGTGCTCGGCCTCGGGGTGGCGGGCGGCGGTGGGCTGCCCGTGGAGGTGCCCTGGACGGGGGCGAAACCGGCAGCCCAGGCGGACACGCCGGCGGTGGCCCCCGGGGTGCCTGGCGCACTCGCCCGACCTGATCTGGTCGGAAAGGACCCCGGTCTGCTGCACTTCGGCTTCGACCCGGCCCACGCTCGCTACCTGAGCTGGCGATCGGCGGCCGGCCTGGAGAGCGCCCAGCTGGATCTGGGTGGCTCCGCGCCGGTCAGTTTCTACCTCGCCCGCAGCGCAGCCGTGGCCGAGGAGGTTCACCTGGAGGGGGCCAGGTATGTCCCGGCACCGGCGGACCGGCCCTACGACGGTCAGTTGATTCGGTTGTCCCTGGACGTGGAAGGCAAAGATCCGATCTGGGAATTGCGGTGGCAGCCGCTGCCCGGCCTCTTCGCCCGCCTGCGCACGGAGGCGCCCACCGACGCGGCGCTGCAGGCAGCCAGGAGCGCTCTCCGACTCGATGAGGCGCACCGATGCACCGCCCCGATGCGGCTCACCGCGTTGCCGGCGGGGGCGTGGAGTGCCGGATGCGAGGTCACCGTGGCCGACCTCCCGACCGCGCTGGACGTCTCGCTGATCGTCAACGGGCGAGGGGATCGCTCGATGGAGGTGCGGCTCCAGTACCCGCACAGCATCGTCGGTGACCGCCAGGAAGCCAACGCGACGGCGGGCGGTCGGCCGGTTTACGTCTACCCACTGGGCGAGAAGATGGAGCTGCTCGACGTACCGAATGCCCAAGTCACCGCCGGTTGGGGCCGGCCGAACGAGGGTTTCACCGCGGAGGACGCGGCAACCGTGCTGGGTGGGGTGCAGGTCGCCCAGCACCTGGACCGGCCCGCGACCTGGTGACCGCCCCGGGCGGCCGCACCCGCCGGACGTACGCTTGGTGACTGTGAGCCCCCGTCGCAATCGCCCTCGCCGGGACGAGAACGCCAACCTGGACGCCGACCGGGTCCGGCAGGGCGTCGCCTCGGTGCAGCAGTGGACCGACGGCGCCTGGCAGGTACGCGGCATCGGCGCGGGCGCGTCGGTCAAGACGTACCGCTGCCCCGGCTGTAATCAGGAGATCCGGCCCGGGGTGGCGCACCTGGTGGCCTGGCCGGCGGACGGGCTGGGTGACCTGACCGACCGGCGGCACTGGCACAGCGGCTGCTGGCGGGCCCGGGACCGGCGCGGCCCGGCGGTGCAGCGTGGCCGGAGCGCCCCGCGCTACTGAGCGACCCGCCCGGGGCGCTGCGCGCCGCGGCTGAGCGACCTGGGTCACCCTGTTCGTGCCTGGGCGGGCGGCGGCGGCGACTTCGCGACAGACTTGGGCGGTGAGCACAGCGATCCGCGCGTCGTCGATCCTGCCCGGCCGCCGGGAGGACATCGAGCTGCACACCGCCGACGGTCTGCGGCTGGTCGGTGAGCTGGCCCTGCCGGCCGACCGGCCGCCGGTGGCCACCCTGGTCTGCCTGCACCCGCTACCGACCCATGGCGGAATGATGGACAGCCACGTGTTCCGCAAGGCGGCCTGGCGGCTGCCCGCGCTGGCCGACCTGGCGGTGCTGCGGTTCAACACCCGGGGCACCAGCAGCGTGCGCGGCACCAGCGAGGGAGCCTTCGACGGCGCGGTGGGCGAGCGGTACGACGTGGCCGCCGCCATCGAGTACGCGGAGTTCGCCGAGCTGCCCAACATCTGGCTCGTCGGCTGGTCGTTCGGCACCGACCTGGCGCTGAAGTACGGCTGCGACCCGGCGATCGCCGGGGCGATCCTGCTCTCCCCGCCGCTGCGCTTCTCCGCCCCCGAGGACCTGGCCACCTGGGCCAACTCGGGTCGGCCGCTGGTGGCGCTGGTGCCGGAGTTCGACGACTATCTGCGCCCCACCGAGGCGCGGGAGCGGTTCGCCGCCGTGCCACAGGCCGAGGTGGTCGGGGTGCCGGGTGCCAAGCACCTGTGGGTGGGTGACGCGGAGACGGTGCTCGACGAGATCGTCCGGCGGGTCAACCCGGCCGTCGAGGTGCCGCTGCCGACAACCTGGGACGGCCCGATGGAGGCCGGCGACGTCAGCGCGTACGCCGACCGGACGGTGGCCGCCTTCGCCGACACGCCCGTCCCCGGCCCGGCCGCCACCAAGGCGGACTGACCCGCTCGTCCCCGGCCTGGCCGCCGGTGCGGCGGGCTGACGCTCAGCGGCGCTCCTGGCGGGGCAGCACCACCTCGCGCAGGATCAGTTGCAGCGCGGCCACCGTGGGGATGGCGATCAGCGCGCCCACCACGCCCAGCAGCGCCACTCCGAGCAGCGCGGCCAGCAGGGCGGCCACCTCGTTGACCTCCACCGAACGCCGCATCACCTTCGGGTAGATGAGGTAGTTCTCCACCTGCTGGTAGATGAGGAAGAAGACCGCGCAGGCGATGCCGGTGGGCAGGTCGGCGGCGAAGCCGACCAGACTCACGATCACCGCGCCCAGGGTGGCGCCGATCTGCGGGATCAGGTCGGTCACCGCGACCACCACGGCCAGCGCGAACGGGTACGGCAGGTCGACGATCAGCGCGAAGACGAAGGTGGTCGCGCCGGCCAGCACCGCGATGCTCAGCGCGCCGACCATGTAGGCGCCAACCTTGGCCAGGATCTCGTCGCCGATCAGCTGCACCCGCTGCCGCCGCGACCGGGGCACCAACGAGTAGCCCAGCGAGCGCAGCTTGTCGAAGTAGGCCAGGAAGTAGATGGTCAGCACCAGCACGGTCAGCGTCCGGAACACTGTGCCGAAGATCAGTTGTGCGCCGCCCAGCACCCCGCCGAGCGCCCGCCCGACCGTCTCCGCGTTGGCCGCGCCCTGCACCCGCTCCACCACGTCGTACCGCTCCACCAGGTCATTGACCGTCGGGTTGCGGCGCAACTCGTCGAGCAGGCTCGGGATCTGGTCGATGAACTGCCCCGACTGGGTGACGATCGGCGGGACCAGCGCCACGATGCCGCCGCAGAGCAGCAGCACCACCGTGAGGGCCACCGCCGCCACCGCCAGGCCGTGCGGCACACCCCAGCGGCCCAGTCGGACCACCGCCGGGTTGAGGCCGACCGCGAGGAAGAGCGCGATCACCACCAGCACGAGGATGCCGCCGGCATTGCGAATCCCCAGATAGAGGGTGTACGCCAGCAGCACGCCCAGCGCACCGGTGAAGCCGAGCAGGAAGCTGCTGCGGCGCAGTGGCCGCCCCGGTGTGCCGAACTTTCCGGACGGGACCGCCGGCGGCTCGTCCGGGTCGACCCCCGGAGCGGGGACCGGCACCGGCGGTGGCGTCTCCGCTGGCGGTGGCGTCTCCGCCGGCTGTGGGGTTTCCGCCGGTGGTGGCGTTTCCGCTGACTGGGGACCGGGGGTCACGTCCGGCTCGTCGCCGGACGGGTCGTGCTGCGGCACCAGGAACCTCCCGGCTCAGGCCGTCGGACGACGGGCGACGGCCACGAACGCCCGCCACGCGGCGGGCGCGAACACCAGCACCGGCCCGGCCGGCTCCTTGCTGTCCCGCACCCCCACGACCTCGGGCAGATTGTCCGCCACCTCGACACACTCACTGTTGCCGCTGCGAGTGGAGGTGCGCCAGAGCGCGCCGGTCAGGTCCATGAGGTCACAACTTCCTTCATCAGCTCGATCGACTGGCGGCTGGACAACGCACCGTTTCTGATCATCGCCCAGCGCGCCAGCAGCGTAGCCACCTCATGGTCGCCATCGACCACGAGACCGTCAATCTGATGCGCCATGTGCCCCACCCAACCACCGTCGGCGCCTCGGGCCGGATTGAACGGTCCGGAAGGGTCTCCGGCGGTGGCGGTCGTGGAGCGGCGGCTCGCCGACGGCAGTCCGGTGGTGGCATCGAGACGACCATCGGCCGATCTGCTCGACCATCAATCCGCCACTCGGGCCGTACCCCTGTTTGCCCGACCCTGCGGCGCGCACACCCCGCTGCAACCCGTGTGGTGCTGCCGGGCCGACGGCCGGCCGTGGCCCTGCGCGGAGGCCCGGCTGCTGATCAAGGCGGAGTTCGACGAGGACCCCACCCCGGACGCCGCCGAATCCGCGCAGATCTTGGACAGTTTCCGTTACCGCCTAACGGAAACTGTCCAAGATCTGGTGGTGGGGCGGCGCGCAACGGCGAAGGCTGTCCGGATGCTGCCCGCCGATGACGCCGACGCACTCGACTGGCTCGCCTTCGAGCAGGCGGGCGTGCTGACGACCGCGCAGATCGCCAGGTTGCTCAGCGAGGGGCGGGTGCGGGGGCGGATTCGCTCCGGTCGGTGGCGGTCGATCTGCCGCGGAATCCTGCTGGCGGGCAACGGCCCACTCACCCGCGACCAACAACTCTGGGTGGCGGTGCTCGCGGCCGGGCCGGGGGCGGTGCTGGCCGGGGTGTCCGCCGCCGCCGAAGCCGGCGTACGGGGACTGCGACGGGAGCCGCTGCACGTGCTGGTGCCGGCAGCCCGCCGTGCCGCGCGGGCCACCCTGCGTCGACTTCCGATCGACATGCCCGCCGTCCTGGTCCACCGTACGACGGTCCTCCCCGAGGCCCATCTCCAACGTGCCCGCCCACCGCGCACCACGACGGCGCGGGCCCTGGTGGACGCGGCGGGCTGGGCGGCCGGAGTGGACGAGGCGCAGTCGGTGCTGGCCGCCGGTTGCCAGCAACGCCGGGTGCTGCCCGAGGAGTTGCAGGCGGTGCTCGACGTCCTCCCTCGGGCCCCCCGTCGGCGGCTGATCGGGCAGACCGTCAGCGACGTCGCGGGCGGCGCACAGGCGCTCTCCGAGATCGACTTCCTGCGGCTGTGCCGCCGGCACCGGCTGCCCGGCCCGGACCTGCAGGAACACCGGGTCGACGCGGCCGGCCGGAACCGCTGGCTGGACGCGTACTGGCGGGAGTGGCGGGTGCAGGTGGAGATCGACGGCGCACACCACATGGACGCCAAGCAGTGGGCGGCCGACATGCGTCGGCAGAACGACGTCTGGACCAGCGGCGACCGGATTCTGCGCTTCCCGGCCTGGCTGGTCCGCGCCCGCCCGGACGAGGTCGCCGACACCGTCCGCCGCGCCCTCATCGCAGCCGGCTGGACCCCCACCCCGCCCCTGCGCCACCCGACGCCAAAATGAATCTTGGACACTTCCCGTCAATTGCTGACGGAAAGTGTCCAAGATTTCGAAGCTTCGGCGGGCGGGTGCCCGTCACTCCTTGTCGATGGTGACCTTGCTGGGCTTGGCGCTGCGCTCGTCGGTGGTCGGCTTTGTCGGTCGCTTGCCGTTCTCACCGGTGCTAGTGATCTTGGTGGGCTTGGCGCCCCGACCGCCCTCGCCCGGAACGGCGGCCACTGTCGGCTCCCCGTCCACACCGGCGCTCGCCGTCCCACCATCCACGGTGGTCACCGGCTCGGCCACCGGCCGGGTCGTGGACTGCGCGGACTCCTCCGCGCCGGCGTTCACCGGCTGCCTGGTGTCGGCGGGCTCCGTCTTCAGCCCGGTGCCCGTACCCGACCCGGAGGCCGCGCCGGCGGCAACGCTCACGCCGTCGTCCCCACCACCGGCGACGCCTCCGCTCGCGCTGTCTCCGGCCGGCGCGGTCGGGCCGTCGATCGGACCGGCGACACTCTGCAACCGCAGCTCGGACATCTGACGCTGGAACTCGTCGGACTCCTGCCGGGCCTTCCAGGTCTCCTGCCGTAGATCCGCCAACTGCTGCTGGGCCTGGGCGATCTCCAACATCACCTGGGCCAACTGCTGACGGCCCGCCGCCGACTCCTGCTGGGTCGCCGCCAGGTGCTGCTGAGTGGTGGCCAGGTGCTGCTGCGTGGTGGCCGCGTACTCCTCGAACTGCCGCCGGGACGCCGCGACATGCTCGTCGGCCTTGCGGCGCTTGTCGCTGGCCTCGGCCTCGGCCCGGCTCAGCAGCTCGGCGGCCTCCGCCTCGGACCGCTGACGCAGCGCCGCCGCGTCCTGCTCGGCCGCCTGACGGACGCCGGCCGCGCCCTGCTCGATCTCGTTCTTGCGAGCCGTGTACTCGGTCTCCAGCTCGTTCTTCCGGGCGGAGTATTCGGTTTCCAGCTCGTCCCGACGGGTGGTGAACCCGTTCTCCAGCTCCTGCTGACGGCTGGCGAGCCCGGCCTCCACCTCCTGCTGGCGCGCCGCGTGCTGCTTGTCCAGCTCGTCGCGGCGCTTGGCGAACTCCTGCTCGGCCGCGGACCGTCGCTGCGCCAACTCCCGGTCGGCCGCCTCCCGACGGGAGTTGACCTCCTGCTCCACCCCGGCCCGCCACGCGCCCAGCTCCTGCTGGGTCTGCGCCCGAGTGTGCTGCACGTACGCCTCGGTCTCGGTGCGCATCCGCTGCACGTACGCCTCGGTCTCGGCGCGGCTGCGCTTCGCCGCCTCGGAGGCCTGCGTCGTCAGCCGCTCGGCCTCCTGCTGCGCCTTGGCGCGGGTGGCCCGACCCGCCATCGACGCGTCGTCGATGATCTGCTTGGCCTCCTGCTGCGCCTTGGCGTGGGTGGCCCGCCCGGCCTCGGTCGCGGTGTCGGTGAGCCGCTTGGCCTCCTGGAGCGCCTTGGCGTGCACCTCCTTGGCGGCATCGCGCAGATCGCTGGCCTCCTGCCGGGCGTTGGCCAGCGTCTCGCGGGCCGTCTCGCGCAGCTTGGTGGCCTCCTGCTGGGCCCGGGTGTGGATCTCCTTGGCGGAATCCCGCAGCTGGGTGGCCTCCTGCTGGGCCTTCGCCAGCGCGTCCTGCGCGGCCTTGCGCAACTGCGCCGACTCGTCCTTGGCCGACCGCAGGGCCGCGTCCGCCTCGGCCCGCTGGGCGGCGCTGTGCCGCTCCTCCTCCGCGCGTCTGGCGGCGAGGGCGATCTCGAAGTCCTTCAGAGCCCGCGCGGCCTGCTCGCGGGCCTCCTCGATGATGTGCTCGGCCGCGGCGCGACGGGCCTCGATCTCCCCGTTCGCGTCGGCGAGGATCTGCTCGGCCTGCTCCTCGGCGAGAGTGAGGATCGACTCGACCCGTGGGCCAAGGTGCCGGAACGACGCCCGGTCGACCACGTTCATCTGCTTGCGCACCTGGGTCAGGTCGCGCTGGAGAACCTCGACCTGGCCGGCGAGCTTGTGGATCTGTGTGTACGCCTGTTCCCGTTCGGAGGCGAGGGTCGCGATCTCGTGCTCAGCACGTGCGACATAACGGTCGACCTGTTTCTTCTCGTACCCCCGCAGAGCGGACTCGAAGCTGGGCTCCGTCGTCACGTCCCCGCCGAGAGCGAACAGTTCCTCGCCGTGCGACATGCCCCCATCCTCACACGCAACGGGCCCTGCTGGGGCGATACGGACGGGCCTTGTGGGAGCTACTTCACTCCGTTGCGGTCAGCGAATACCAGGGGTTAGGAAACGCATACGGCGCGAGGTGGCACCGGTTACCCGGTGTCACCTCGCGCCGTCGATGCCCCGACCTGACGCCTCGCGTCAGCCGGCGGTCTCCGCGGGAACCCGCTCCTGACCGCCATCGGTCTTCTTTGCTGCTTCCGGCTTGGCAGCCGGAGCGGCCTGCGCCGGCATTCCCGGAACGATGCCGGCGAGGCCGGAGAGCATCTGACCCAGCTGCGACGTGACAGCGTCCTTCTGCCGGGTGAGGTCCTCGACCTCGCGGCGGGCGGCCTGCGTGGTCAGCTCCGCCTCGGTGCGGGCCTCGGTGAGCAGGCGCTGCGACTCGGCCTTCGCCTCGTTGAGGGTCTTCTCCGAGTGGGCCTTGGCCTTGTCGACAGTCTCGGCGGCGTTGCGCTCCGACTCGACCCGCCGCGCCTCGGCGCGCTGCTCGATCTCCTTGGCCCGCTCCTGCGCGGCCCGGGCACGCTGCTCGGCCTCGCTGACCATCTTCTGGGTCTGCGCGACCTGGGCGGCGTGCCGCTCGGACTCCTCGCGCTCGGCCTTCTCCCGCCGCTCGGCCAGCTGGAGCTCCAGGGCCTGCAGGTCCTTGTCGCGCTTGTCGCGCGCATCGGTGAGCAGCTTGGTCGCCTCGGCGCGCTTCTCCTCAGCCTCGCGGGCGGCCTTCGCCCGCTGCTGGGTGATCTCCCGCTCGGCGGTGGCCCGCAGGGTGGCGACCTCGCGCTCGACAGTCGACTTCAGCTCGGCCACCTCGTGCGCGGTGACCGTACGCAGCTGCTTGGTCTCCCGGTCGGCGTCGGCGCGCAGCGTGTCGGCCTCGCGGCGAGCCTGCACCCGGACCTCGGCGGCCTCGCGCTCGGCGGCCGTACGCAGGTTGCCCGCCTCGCGCTCGGCGCTCGCCTTCATGGCGGCGGCCTCGGCGCGGGCCTTGTCGGTGATCTCGCGAGCCTCGAGGCGGGCGGCGGAGAGGATGCCCTCCGACTCGCGCTTGGCCTCGTTGCGGTGGTCGTTGGCCTGCTCCTCGGCGAGCCGGAGGATCTGCTCAACGCGCGTGCCGAGCCCGGAGAGGGTGGGTCGGCTGTTCTCTTCGAGCTGCTTGTTCGTGTCGGTGAGCTTCTGCTCCAGCGCACTCATGCGCTGCTCGGCCTGGCGGAGCCGACGCTGGGCGTCGTTCATCCGCTGCTCGGCCTCGGCACGGGCCTGCTCGGACTGGGTCAGCGCGGCGGTCATCCGGCCGAGGAAGTCGTCGACCTGATGAGTGTTGTATCCGCGCAGGCCAACGGTGAAATCTGGCTGCGAGTTCGCGTTATCGAAGAACGCGAGAGGGGAGGACTGCTGCTGGGGCATTGGGACATACTGGCAGACGCCCCAGGGTGCTTCGCAAGAGCGGTGCGAAGCTTTCGTGCCCTCTTTACATGGTCAACTCCCGCGATCGGCCAGGTTGGACCAATCGGCGATCTTGGCAGGTCCCGGCGGGTCGGACGCCACGCAGCGTGACGCGGAAAAGGGCCCCGGGGTTACCCCGAGGCCCTTTGTTCGATCCGGGTGGCTTATCCGCTAATGGGGGCGGAAGAACAATGAGCGATCAGCGCAATGGTCATCCGGCGTTCCACCGTCCGGCCGGGACCCGCCTCGGCGCTCCGGACGCCGGTCGGTGCCTCCGAGGGCCGGCGGCGCCGGTCAGTGACCCCGGGCCGGCGGCGCCGGTCAGTGACCCCGGGCCGGCGGCGCCGGTCAGTGACCCCGGGCCGGCGGCGCCGGTCAGTGACCCTGGGCCGGCGGCGCCGGTCAGTGACCCTGGGCCGGCGGCGCCGCTCAGTGACCCCGGAACCGGTTGATCGCGTCCTCGTGCCGGGCCCGCAACTCCCCGTCACGTACGCCCAGCCCGTCGGTCGGTGCGAGGCAGCGCACGCCGACCTTGCCCTGGTGGGCGTTGCGGTGCACCTCGTACGCGGCCTGGCCGGTCTGCTCCAGCGGGTAGGTGCGGGACACCGTCGGGTGCACCTTGCCGAGCGCGACCAGGCGATTGGCCTGCCAGGCCTCGTGGTAGTTGGCGAAGTGGCTGCCCACGATCCGCTTGAGGTGCATCCACAGGTAGCGGTTGTCGTACTGGTGCAGGAAGCCGCTGGTGGAGGCGCAGGTGACGATGGTCCCACCGCGCCGGGCCACGTAGACGCTGGCGCCGAACGTTTCCCGACCCGGGTGCTCGAACACGATGTCCGGGTCCTCGCCGCCGGTCAGCTCGCGAATCCGTTCGCCGAAGCGCCGCCACTCGTCCGGGTCCTGGGTCTCCTCGTCCTTCCAGAAGCGGAAACCCTCCGCGGCCCGGTCGATGACCAGCTCGGCGCCCATCTTGCGGCACAGCTCGGCCTTCTCCGGCGAGGACACCACGCAGACCGGAATCGCGCCGCCGTTGAGCGCCATCTGGGTGGCGTACCCGCCGAGGCCGCCGGACGCGCCCCAGATCAGCACGACGTCGCCCTGCTTCATGTTCGCGCCGTGGTGCGAGACGAGCTGCCGGTACGCGGTGGAGTTGACCAGCCCGGGACTGGCCGCCTCCTCCCAGCTCAGGTGCCGCGGCTTGGGCATCAGCTGGTTGGCCTTGACCACCGCCAGCTCGGCCAGCCCGCCGAAGTTGGTCTCGAAGCCCCAGATCCGCTGTTGCGGGTCGAGCATGGTGTCGTCGTGCCCGGCCGCGTCCTCCAGCTCGACGGAGAGGCAGTGCGCGACCACCTCGTCGCCGGGCGCCCAGCGGGTCACCCCGGCGCCGACGCGCAGCACCACGCCCGCCGCGTCCGAGCCGACCACGTGGTACGGCAGGTCGTGCCGGCGGGTCAGCTCGGAGACCCGACCGTAGCGCTCCAGGAACTTGAAGGTGGAAACCGGCTCGAAGATGCTGGTCCACACCGTGTTGTAGTTGATCGCGCTGGCCATCACCGCGACCAGCGCCTCGCCCGGCGCCAACTCCGGCGTCGGCACCTCCTGCACGTGCAGCGCCTTGCGCGGGTCCTTGTCCCGGCTGGCCATGCCGTCGAACATCCGGGCCTCCTCGGCGCGGACCACCACGCCTCGGTAGCTCTCCGGTACGGGCAGTCCGGCGAGGCCGGCGAGTTCGCGGTCCGGGTCGTTCGATTCCTCCGCCGCCATGATCGCTTCGAGGATGTCCTGCACGGTGACCTCCGGTTCATCCGCACCCGCACGGGCCCGGGTGCTGCCATCGTCGGCGCCGGTGGGCACGACCGCCATGTCGGCATTCGACACATCCGGCACCGGTCGCGCTCCTGTGGGGCCGGACGTTACTGAACGGTAGCTAGGCCGGGAAGTCCTCTGTGAAAAACTGCATCCGCCGATGCGTGAAGGTGTCCAACCGCCCCGCCAACCGCGCACTGACGTGCGCGCACCGGGCCTCCAACCGGCCACCACCCCTGTTGATCAAGAGCTTTCGGTCATCTGTGCGGCGCAGGATGACGCAAACCTCTTGATCAACGAGGGGTGGGGTGGGGTCGGGGGGTCAGTGGGGGGTGGGGGCGGGTTGGACCAGTTCGACGAGGACACCACCGGCGTCCTTGGGGTGGACGAAGTTGATCCGGCTGTCCGCGGTGCCACGCCTCGGAGCGTCGTAGAGCAGGCGCATGCCGCGCTCACGTAGCGCCGCGCAGGCCACGTCGATGTCCACCACGGTGTACGCGACCTGCTGCACGCCCGGCCCGTTGCGGTCCAGGAACTTCGCGATCGTCGACTCCGGGGTGAGCGGGGCCAGTAGCTGCACGCAGCCACCCTCGGTGGTCGGCCCGACGGCCAGCATCGCTTCCCGTACGCCCTGCTCGGTGTTGGTCTCCACGTGTACGCAGCGCATCCCGAACGTCCGCTGGTAGAAGTCGATCGCGGCGTCCAGGTCGGCCACGGCGATCCCGACGTGGTCAATCTTGCGAAGCCCGATGTCTGTGACGTAGTCCGCACCGGGCTCGACGGGGGAGTTCTCTGCCATGGCGCTAGTCTGGCCGAACAATCGTTAAGGCGTACAGCTCGGCACCCCTTCGGAGGCAGGCATGGCTTCGGTGATCGTCAGCGGCGCGCGGACCCCGATGGGCCGGCTGCTGGGCAACCTCAAGGACCTCCCGGCCACGAAGCTCGGCGGGATCGCCATCAAGGCGGCGCTGGAGCGTGCCGGCGTCAGCCCGGACCAGGTCCAGTACGTGATCATGGGGCAGGTGTTGCAGGCCGGCACCGGTCAGATCCCGGCTCGGCAGGCGGCGGTCGAGGCCGGCGTGCCGATGTCCGTGCCGGCGCTGACCATCAACAAGGTCTGCCTCTCCGGCCTGGACGCGATCGCCCTGGCCGACCAGCTGATCCGGGCCGGCGAGTTCGACATCGTGGTGGCCGGCGGCATGGAGTCCATGACCAACGCCCCGCACCTGCTGATGGGCCAGCGCACCGGCTACAAGTACGGCGACGTGGTGGTCAAGGACCACATGGCACACGACGGCCTCAGCGACGCCTGGGACTGCTGCTCGATGGGCGAGTCGACCGAGCGGCTCGGTGCCAGGCACGGCATCTCCCGCGCGGAGCAGGACGCCTTCGCCGCCGCCAGCCACCAGCGGGCCGCCGCAGCGCAGAAGAACGGCCACTTCGCCGACGAGATCGCCCCGGTGGTCATCCCGCAGCGCAAGGGTGACCCGCTGGTGATCACCGAGGACGAGGGCATCCGCCCGGACACCACGGTCGAGTCGCTGGCCAAGCTGCGCCCCGCCTTCGCCAAGGACGGCACCATCACCGCCGGCAGCTCGTCGCCGATCTCCGACGGCGCCGCCGCCGTGCTCGTGATGAGCAAGGCCAAGGCGAAGGAGCTGGGGCTGACCTGGCTGGCCGAGATCGGCGCGCACGGCAACGTGGCGGGCCCGGACAACTCCCTGCACTCGCAGCCGTCCAACGCCATCAACCACGCCCTGAAGAAGGGCGGCCTGAGCGTTGCGGACCTGGACCTCATCGAGATCAACGAGGCGTTCGCGCAGGTCGGTGTCCAGTCCACCCGGGACCTCGGGATCAGCCCGGACAAGGTCAACGTCAACGGCGGCGCGATCGCGCTGGGGCACCCGATCGGCATGTCCGGCGCGCGTCTCGTACTCACCCTCGCCCTGGAGCTGAAGCGGCGCGGCGGTGGCACCGGCGCGGCCGCGCTGTGTGGCGGCGGTGGCCAGGGCGACGCGCTGATCATCCACGTGCCGGGCAAGGCCGAGACCAGCCAGTGAGCGCGAGGAGTGAGCGGGTCCTGCGAGCCCCGCAGTCGCGAACAGGGATGACGCAGTGAGCGAGGCTGAGCACGTTCCGGCAGCGGGCACCACGTCGGTGCGCCGCAGCCGGGACGTACCGCTGCTGGTCGAGCGGTCCCGCGCGGGCGACCCCCGCGCGGTGGCTCGCCTGATCACGTTGGTGGAGAACGGTGACGCGCTGTTGCCGGAGATCGCCGCGGCGCTGGCGCCGTACGCCGGGCAGGCCCAGGTGGTCGGGCTGACCGGGTCACCCGGGGTGGGCAAGTCGACCACCACGAACGAGCTGGTCCGCGCGCTGCGGGCGCGCGGGCACCGGGTGGGCGTGCTGGCGGTCGACCCGTCCAGCCCGTTCACCGGCGGAGCGATCCTCGGTGACCGGGTGCGGATGCAGGACCACGCCACCGACCCGGGCGTCTACATCCGGTCGATGTCCAGCCGGGGGCACCTCGGCGGGCTGGCCGCGGCCACGCCGCAGGCGGTCCGGGTGCTGGAGGGCGCCGGCTGCGACGTGGTGCTGGTCGAGACTGTCGGCGTCGGGCAGGCCGAGGTGGAGGTCGCCTCGCTCGCCGACACGACGCTGGTGCTGCTCGCACCCGGGATGGGCGACGCGATCCAGGCGGTCAAGGCCGGCATCCTGGAGATCGCCGACGTGTTCGTGGTCAACAAGGCGGACCGGGACGGCGTCGACGCCACCGTCCGCGACATCCAGGGCATGATCGCGCTCGGTGAGCGCGGGCCGGGGCAGTGGCGGCCCCAGGTGGTCCGTTCGGTCGCCGCGCGGGGCGAGGGCATCGACGAGATCGCCGCCGCCATCGACAAGCACCGGGGCTGGCTGGTCGAGCACGGCGAGCTGCGCCGCCGCCAGGAGGCGCGGGCCGCCGCCGAGATCGAGGCGATCGCGCTCGGCATCCTCCGCGCCCGGATCGGCTCACTGCGCGACGGTACGGAGCTGGCCACGCTCGCCACCAAGGTTGCCGAGGGCGCGACCGACCCGTACACGGCGGCGGACGAGTTGCTCGCCCAGCTCGCGCGCTGACCCGGCGAACCGCCGACCGGCACGTCCACCCGGAGGAACCCGATCGGCACTGTCCGGTGCGGACCGACGCCGTCGCTCGTGCGCGCCGCACGCCCGCAAGCGAAGGCAGCTCTGGTTTTAGTAGGCTCGCCGCGCGTGGCCGCAAGCGGGGCTTTCGCGGAGCGGGCTGACGAGCCGGTCGGTCCACATTGCACCGGGACCAGGGGAGATGTGATCATGACGGACGCGGTGGAGAACGCTGGCGCAGTGCAGCCCGCGACGGGCGCGGCCCGGGGTGTCACGTCGGTTTCCGACGAGGTCGTGGAGAAGATCGCCGGTGCGGCCGCTCGTGCCGTCCCCGGTGTCGCCGATCTCGGCGGTGATGTCTCCCGGTTCTTCAACAGCGTGCTGGACAAGGTCGGCCTGGACGAGGTGGGCGACGCTCGGCGGGGCGTGTCGGCCGACGTGAAGGGCAGCTCGGCCGTCATCAACGTGGTCCTGGTGATCGACGCCGGGCACGTCGTGGCCGACGTGACCGAGGCGGTGCGGGCCGCGGTGATCGAGGCGGTGGAGAAGTACGGCCTGACGGTCACCCAGGTCAACGTCACTGTGGACGACATCGAGCTGAACCAGCCGGGGGCGGCAGCCGGAGCCTGAGGCGTAGCCGCCCGACGGCCTGACGACTGTCGGACCGCCCGCTTACCGTTCGCCAGGAACATCCCGGGACGCATCGTCCCAGTAGGCTCGCACCGCCCCATCTTCACCGGGGGCCGGACGTGCCCAGACGCGGTGGTACGAGGAGCAGGGAGCGACTGTGGACCTGGAAGCAACGCGGGAGCTGACCAGGGCGTCGGTGCCGGCTGGCGGGACGACCCAGGTCGCCGACGAGGTGATCGAGAAGATCGCCGTCGCGGCGGCCCGCGCGGTGCCCGGCGTGGCCGACCTGGGCGGGGACGTCGCCCGGTTCTTCAACGCGGTCCTCGACCGGGTCGGGCTGGACCAGGTGGGTGACGCCCGGCGGGGTTGCTCGGCCCACGTGACCGGGGACGCCGCCGTGGTCAACCTGGTGTTGGTGATCGAGGCGGGTCGGCCGGTACCGGAGATCACCAGTCAGGTACGCGCCCAGGTGACGGAGACGATCGAGGCGTTCGGGCTGCGGGTCGACGAGGTCAATATTCGGGTCGACGACGTGGCGATAGGTGGGCCGACCCCGTAGCGCGCGGCGGGCGTCCAGATCGCACGTTACTCGCCGGTACGGCCTGACTTAGCGATCGTTCAGGTAGGGGCCTTACACTCGACGTGCAGTCGAGGACCCGAGGAGGAGCCCTGCTCATGGACGCCGACGAGATCGACGCCGGACGGGCGCGCTGGCAGGCCCGGTACGACGCCGCGCGCAAGCGGGACGCGGACTTCACCACGCTCTCCGGGATGCCGGTGGAGCCGGTGTACGGGCCGCCGGAGGGCGCCACCTATCCGGGGTTCGAACGGATTGGTTGGCCGGGCGAGTATCCGTACACCCGGGGTCTGTATCCCACCGGTTACCGCGGTCGGACCTGGACGATCCGGCAGTTCGCCGGCTTCGGCAACGCCCAGCAGACCAACGAGCGCTACAAGATGATCCTCGGCGCCGGCGGCGGCGGGCTCTCGGTGGCGTTCGACATGCCGACGCTGATGGGCCGCGACTCGGACGACCCGCAGGCGCTCGGCGAGGTCGGCCACTGCGGCGTGGCCATCGACACCGCCACCGACATGCAGGCGCTCTTCGACGGCATCGACCTGGCCGGCGTGACCACCTCGATGACCATCTCCGGTCCGGCAGTGCCGGTGTTCTGCATGTACCTGGTCGCCGCCGAGCGGCAGGGCGCCGACCTGTCCAAGCTGGACGGCACCCTGCAGACCGACATCTTCAAGGAGTACATCGCGCAGAAGGAGTGGCTCTTCGACCCGGAGCCGCACCTGCGCCTGATCGGCGACCTGATGGAGTACTGCGCCCGGGAGATCCCGCGCTACAAGCCGCTGTCGGTCTCCGGCTACCACATCCGCGAGGCCGGCTCGACCGCTGCGCAGGAGCTGGCGTACACCCTGGCGGACGGCTTCGGCTACGTCGAGCTGGGTCTCTCGCGTGGGCTGGACGTGAACGTCTTCGCGCCGGGGCTGAGCTTCTTCTTCGACTCGCACCTCGACTTCTTCGAGGAGATCGCCAAGTTCCGCGCCGCCCGCCGGATCTGGGCCCGTTGGCTGCGCGACGTCTACGGCGCGACCAGCGAGAAGGCCCTGTGGCTGCGGTTCCACACCCAGACCGCCGGGGTGTCGCTGACCGCACAGCAGCCGGTCAACAACGTCGTACGCACCGCCGTCGAGGCGCTCGCGGCGGTGCTCGGCGGCACGAACTCGCTGCACACCAACGCGCTGGACGAGACCCTGGCGCTGCCCACCGACGAGTCGGCCGAGATCGCCCTGCGTACCCAGCAGGTGTTGATGGAGGAGACCGGTGTGGTCAACGTGGCCGACCCGCTCGGCGGCTCCTGGTACGTCGAGGCGCTGACCGACAAGATCGAGGCCGAGGCGGAGGAGATCTTCGCCCGGATCCGGCAGCTCGGCGGGGACGGGCCACACCAGATCGGCCCGATGACCTCGGGCATCCTGCGCGGCATCGAGGACGGCTGGTTCACCGGGCACATCGCCGAGTCGGCCTTCGTCTACCAGCAGGCCCTCGAAAAGGGCGACAAGAAGATCGTCGGGGTCAACTGCCACACCGGCACGGTCGCCAAGGAGCTCGAGATCCTGCGCATCTCGCACGAGGTGGAGCTGGAGCAGCGCCGGGTGCTCGCCGAGCGCAAGAGCGCGCGGGACGAGTCGGCGGTCCGCGCGGCGGTGACCCGGATGATCGAGGCGAGCCGTACCGACGAGAACATGATCCCCGCCATGCTCGACGCGGTCCGCGCCGAGGCGACCCTGGGCGAGATCTGCGACGCCCTGCGCGCCGAGTGGGGCACCTACCGAGAGCCAGCCCGCTTCTAACCCCAACCCCTCCGCGATCTTGCAGTTTCGGTGCCGACATAAGGCATGAATGCGGCGTACCGGCAACAGAATGTGCAAGATCGCGGGGGGTGGGGACCGGGCGTGAGAGTTGCAACGTCGGGGTTGCGGGTGACCTGAGATCCGGGGCTCACGTGCGAGACTAGGTAACCATGAGCGACCCACGGATCACCTCGTCGATCTTCACCCGCGGCGCGGTCGACCTCAGCACGCTGCGTGGCCCCGCACCAGCAAGTACCCGCCCCGGCACGCCCCCGCAGGGCGGCCCGTCCAACGGCGCCCCCGGCGCGCCCACCGCCGGCGGTGACACCGCCATCGTGGACGTCACCGAGGCGACCATCCAGTCCGACGTGCTCGAACGCTCGATGGCCACGCCCGTCGTCGTGTTCTTCGGCGCGGCCGGCTTCCCGGAGAGCGACGAGTTCGCCCCGGTCCTGGAGCGGCTGAACGCCGAGGGTGCCGGCACCTGGGTGCTGGCCCGGGTCGACGTGCAGGAAAATCCCCGAATCGCCCAGATGTTCCGGGTGCAGGGCATCCCCATGGTCTACGCGGTCGTCGGCGGCCAGCCGGTCGACGCCTTCTCCGGAGTGGTTCCCGAGGCGCAGCTGCGGCAGTGGATCCAGGCCGTACTCAAGGCCGGTGGCGTGACCGTCGCCGAGCCGGAGGACCCCCGCCTCGACGAGGCGGACGACGCGCTGATGAGCGGCGATCTGGACGCCGCCGAGCAGGCGTACCGGAAGATCCTCGCCGACGCCCCGGCGGACGCCGCGGCCACGGCGGGGTTGGCCCAGGTCGGGGTGGCCCGCCGGGTGGCCGGTGCCGACCCGTCCGCCGCGCTGGCCGCCGCCGAGAGCGCCCCCGACGACGTCGCCGCCCAACTGCTGGCCGCCGACATCGAGGTGCTCAGCGGCCTGGCCGAGCAGGCGTACGCCCGGCTCGTCGGTCTGGTCCGGCGCACCGCCGGTGAGGACCGTGAGACGGTTCGCCAGCACCTGGTCTCGCTCTTCTCCATCGCCGGCCCGGACGATCCGGCGGTCGCCTCGGCGCGTCGAGCCCTGGCCAGCGCCCTGTTCTGAGTTCGTAGCACGCCAGCGCGGGCCGGCGTTCCGGCCGGCCCGCCCGACCACCGAGGACGGGAGCTCATGATGCGCCGGATCGCCGTCCTCGACGCGCCGACAAATCTCGGTCTACGGCCGCCGACGCCCACGTCGGTCCCGGGTTGCGCCAAGGCGCCCGGGGCGCTGCGCGACCACGATCTGCTGGCCCGGCTCCGCGCCCGCGACGCCGGCTGCGTCACCCCTGCCCGGTACGACCCGGGCGACTGGCGGCCCGGCGACGGGGTGTGCCACGCCCGGGAGATCGCCGACTACTCGTTGGCCCTCGCCGAACGCATCGGCTCGATCATCGACCGGGGTGAGTTCCCGGTGGTGCTCGGCGGCGACTGCTCCGTGCTCCTCGGCTCGGCCCTGGCCATGCACCGCCTCGGCGAGGCCGTCGGCGGGCGGATCGGGCTGGTCTTCGTCGACGGACACTCCGACTTCCGGCACCCCGGCAACGCCTCCTACGTCGGCGCGGCCGCCGGTGAGGACCTGGCCCTGGTCACCGGGCGAGGGCAGGCCGACCTGGCCGCGCTGGAGGGCCGCCGGCCCTACTTCCGCGACATCGACGTGGTGGTGCTCGGCATCCGCGCCCAGGACGAATACCGGCTCGACCTCCAGGCCGCCGGGATCACCACCCGACCGGTGCCGGCTCTGCGCGCCGAAGGAGCCGCCCGGACGGCCCAGTGGGCGCACGAGCAACTCGCCGACTGCGCGGGCTACTGGGTGCACATTGACGTGGACGTGCTCGACCCGGCGGTGATGCCCGCCGTGGACGCCCCCGACCCGGGTGGAATCGCCTTCGCCGAGCTGGAGATCCTGCTCGCCGGCCTGGTCGATACCCCGCACTGCCTCGGCGTGGAGCTGACCGTCTTCGACCCCGACTACGACCCGGACGGCTCGTACGCGGCCGAGATCGTCAACACGGTGGTCGCCGGTCTGGCACCGGTGACCGCCCCGGAAGCCGTGCCGCCCCGACTGCTGTCGGCCCGGCCCACGCCCTCCCCGCGGCGCGGCAACGGCCGGGGCGCGACCGCCACCGAGCGGCTCGACCGTGCCGAGCGTCCCAACCGTGCCGAGCGGCTCGACGGGCTGGTTCGGCTTGACGGGCTCGACGGTGCTGAGCGGGTCGCGGGGCTTGAATTCCCCGCTGACATCGACGCCGCTGACATCGACCCCGCCGATGTCGGGCCTGCTGGGCTCGGGTCTGCCGATGTCGGGTCGGCCGATGTCGGGCCTGCCGGCGTCGGTTCGCCGGTGAGCGCGGTGCCGTACGACATCCCGGCCGAGGGGGAGTCGCCCGGCGCGGGCGGACGGGCCCACTCCGAGCCATCGGGCGTCGCGGGCAGTGTCGCGCCCCTGGTCGAGCGCGAACCGGTCGGCCCGCCGGCGTCGGCCGGCCCAGGGCTCCTGCGACGCACCGCCCCGTCGAGCCAGAACCCGCCGGAAAGGCACGAAGCCGACACCGCCTGACCCGGCCCTCGGCCCGCGCGCTCCGGCGGGGCCGCGGGTGGTGGGGTCAGGGGGTTGGGAGGGCGCGGAGGAAGCGCTCGGCCATCGGGACGGCCGAGGCGGTGCTGGCCCCGCCCTTCTCCACGAAGACGGCGAACGCCACGTCGCCCCGCCAGCCGACGAACCAGGCGTGGGTGTGCGCCGGGTTGTCGTCGTACTCGGCGGTGCCGGTCTTGCCGTACACCTCGCCCGGCACATCCTTGAGCGCGCTGCCAGTGCCGGCGGTGACCACCTCGCGCATCATCGTGCGCAGCGCCTTGACGGACTCTGGCTTGAGCTGCTCGCCTGCCGGGGCCGGCTTGGCCGGCGCCGGGTCGATCAGCAGCTTCGGCTGCTCGAAGCGGCCGCGGGCGACGGCGGCGGTGGCGCCGGCCATGGCGAGCGGGCTGACCAGCGTGGTGCCCTGCCCGAACGACGCGGCGGCCTGCTCGGCCAGGCTGCCGCCCGTCGAGACCTTGCCGGTGAAGGCGTCCGTGCCGAGGTCCCACTGACCCTCGAGGCCCAGCGAGCGACCGGCGGCGGCCAGCCCGTCGCCGCCGAGCTTCGGGGCCAGCGCGGCGAAGGCCGTGTTGCAGGACTTGGCGAAGTCGGTACGGAACGGCACTGAGCCGAGCTCGAAGTTGTCCGAGTTCTTGAAGGACCGGCCGTCCACCGTGAAGGTCTTCTTGCAGTCCACCGGCCCGTCCAGCGTGACCGCACCCCGGTCCAGCAGGCCCAGCGTGCTGACCATCTTGAACGTGGAGCCCGGAGGCACCTGGGCGTCGAAGGCCAGATTCTCCCCGGCCGGACCGGGGCCGTTCGCCGCGGCGAGCACGGCGCCGTCGCTGATCCGGATCGCCACCAGGGCGGACCGGCGCGGCTCGGCGCGCAGTGCCCCGTCGGCCGCGTTCTGAACGGCGACGTCCAGCGTCGTCTTCAGCGCCTGCCCGGGCTGCGGCTCCCGGCGGAACAGCTCGGCGCCGGTGGGTTCGAGTTTGCCGCCCTCGGCTGGACGCTCGACCACCACGGTCAGCCCGGGGCCGCCGCGCAGTCGTTCGTCGTAGCGGCCCTGTAGCCCGCCGTGCCCGACGAGATCGCCGACGACGTACCGGTCGGGGTGCGCGGCGAGGTCGTCGGCCTGCGCCTGGTCGACACTGCCGAGCAGTGCCCGGGCGAACTCGCGGGTGGGCGCCAGGTCGATCTTGTCGGAGATGAACTTGGTGCCGGGCAGGTCGTAGATCCGGGGCTTGATCTGCCGGTACGCCTCCTCGCGGAGCGACACCACCTCGACGAATGCGCCCGGCTCGGCCTTGGCCACCCGGTCGGGCAGGTCGGCCAGGTCGACGCCGGGGACCAGCGCCGGGCGGATGGCCTTGAACGCCGCGTCGAGGTCCTTGACGAGCTTCTTGAGGTCGGTGACGGCGTTGGGCTGCACGCCCACCCGGACCACCGGGCGCGGGGTCACCAGCGGCTTTCCGGCGTTGTCCAGCACGGCGGCGCGGGCACCGGGGTCGCGCCGCAGCGCCAACCGGTCGCCCTTGGTGAGCTGCTCGTGCACCACCTTCGGCTCCCAGATCACCTGCCACTGGTCGTCGTCGCCGTGGGCGAGCCGCACCTCCCGGTCGTACGCCCAGCGGGTCTGACCGGGCAGGGCCCACTCCACCTGGACGGTCGTGGTGGCGATGTCCTTCGTGATCTTCGGCTCGCCGTGACGCGTCAGCTTGGGCGGGGTGGCCGCCAGCTCACCGGAGAGGTCCTTGATCTCGCGCGCCACGTCGGCCGACGGCAGTTTCGAGCCGAGCGGGTCGATCAGACCGACCGCCTGGAGGTCACCGCTGCGCCAGCCCGCCAGGAAGGCGTCGACGGTGCGCTGCGGCCCGTCGTCACCGGAACAACCGACCAGGACACCCGCCGCGAGCAGCGCCGTGGTGACGGCGGCGGCGAGCCGGCGGGCGGGGTTCGGCCGGTGGGGCCGGGGGTACGACAAGGGCATGAAGCTGGTCCTTCCGATCTCGGACTGCCCTCGCACGGTAGTACGGGAACGCCGTCCCCAACGTCCCCCAGGTGCTCGGCCGCGCTCAAAGACGGGCCGCGCCCGTGTGATGAACATCGCGTGGCGGGGTATCCCGCAGCCGGCCAACCTCGGACCCGCAACGGGTGAAAGGACAAAGTCCCGATCCGGACGTCTGGCCAGTGGTCCGCCGACGAAGGCGCAGAGCGGCAGGGCCTAGGCTGGGCGGCAGAGTGACCCACAACGCGGTGGGTCGAGGGGAGTGGCACCGATGGACCGGCGTCCGGCGATCAAACCGGAACCCGACCTCCGGCAGGATGACTCC
Organism: Micromonospora saelicesensis; assembly: GCF_900091575.1. Lineage (GTDB taxonomy): Bacteria > Actinomycetota > Actinomycetes > Mycobacteriales > Micromonosporaceae > Micromonospora > Micromonospora saelicesensis. Next base: position 153,398 of record NZ_FMCR01000006.1, on the reverse strand, counting down.
GGCCGGGACGATGACAGCTTCGATTCGGCGACCGACGGGGACGGCTACGGCCGACTCGACACGGGAGTCACCGGGCTGACCGGGTCGAGCATCGACACCATCTACGATCTGGGTCTGCCAGCCGAGGCGCTGGCCGACGACGTGGAGGACGCCGAGCTCGACGAACCCGTCCCCAACGCGGAGCGCCTGGTGGCCCAGGCCGTCGCGCTCGCGGGGGACGACCACGACGCGGCGACACTTGTCGGCCGTTTCTGGCGGTTCGCACCGGACGAGGAGCTGGTCGGCTTCACGGCGGAAGAGATGCTCGACGCGGCCCGGGCACACCGGGATCTCGCCCAGCAGCGGGTGCCGGGCGAGTTGAAGCTGCGGATCCACGAACCGCACGCCGACCAGCACCACACGGTCGTCGAGATTGTCACGGACGACATGCCGTTCCTGGTCGACTCGGTGACGGCGCTGCTCAACTCGTACCACCTCGACGTGCACCTGCTGGTACACCCGCTGGTGGTGGTGCGGCGGGAGCCGCTGGGCCGGCTCACCGAGGTCTCCGCGGATGTGGAACCGGACGACGCGATCGCCGGCGACATCATCGAGAGCTGGATGCGGGTCGAGATCGACCCGGTCCGGGACGCGGCCGAACGGGACCGGTTGCGCCGCGAGTTGCAGCGGGTGCTCACCGACGTGCGGGAGGCGGTGGAGGACTGGCCGAAGATGCGTCAGCGTGCCCTCGCGCTCGCCGACGAGCTGGCGTCCGCCCGCACCTCCGACAACCGCCCACCGGTGCCGGAAAAGGACATCACCGACTCGGTGGAGCTGCTGCGCTGGCTGGCCCAGGACCACTTCACCTTCCTCGGTTACCGCGAGTACCGGTTGGTGGACGCCGACGGCGGCGACGCCGCCGACCCGGTCGACGGCAAGGCGTTGGAGGCGGTGCTCGGCACCGGTCTGGGCATTCTGCGCTCCGATTCGCCGGACGCCCGGTCGCTGGCCTCGATGACGCCCGAGGCGCACGAGAAGGTGCTGGAGAAGCGCCTGCTGATCATCACCAAGGCCAACTCGCGTGCCACAGTGCACCGCTCGGCGTACCTGGACTACATCGGCTTCAAGATCTTCAACTCCGACGGTGACGTGATCGGTGAGCGGCGCTTCCTGGGCCTGTTCTCGACGGCCGCCTACCGGACCAGCGTCCGCGAGCTGCCGGTGGTACGCCGCAAGGTGGCCGAGGTGCTGGACCGCTCCGGCCTGAGCCAGCGCAGCCACTCGGGCAAGGACCTGATCCAGATCCTGGAGACCTACCCGCGCGACGAGCTGTTCCAGATCAAGACCGACGACCTGTACCACGCGGTGGTCGGCGTGCTGCGGATGGCGGGCCGCCGGCAGCTGCGGGTCTTCCTGCGGCGGGACGCGTACGGGCGGTTCATCTCCTGCCTGATCTACCTGCCCCGGGACCGGTTCACCACCCAGAACCGGCTGCGCATGCAGGACATCCTGCTGCGTGAGCTGAACGGTGTCGGGGTGGACTACACCACCCGGGTCACCGAGTCGATGCTGGCTCGGGTGCACTTCATCGTCCGTACCGACCCGACGCGGCCACCCGGCGACATCGACGCCGACCTGCTCGCTGAGGAGTTGGCCGACGCCACCCGGCTCTGGGACGACGACTACCGGTTGGTGCTGGAGCGCAAGCTCGGCGACGAGCAGGCCAAGCACCTGTTCACCCGGTACGCCGACGCGTTCCCGGAAGGCTACAAGGACGGGCACACGCCGTACGAGGCGATGAAGGACCTGGCGAAGCTGGAGCTGCTGGAGGAGCCCGGCCAGCTGGAGATGCACCTGTTCCGCAAGCAGTTGGCGCCCCGGCCGGGCACCCGGGTACCGGGAGCCGACCTGGCCGAGGCGATGGACATCCGGTTCAAGGTCTACCGGTACGGCGAGCCGATGATGCTCTCCGCGGTGCTGCCGGTGCTGCACTCGCTCGGCGTGCGGGTGGTCGACGAGCACCCGTACGAGGTGGACCGGATCGACGGTCGGGTCTACCTGTACGACTTCGGCCTCATGCTGCCCGAGGGGCATCACGAGCTGGCCGAGGTGCGCCCGCACGTGGAGAACGCCTTCGCGGCTGCCTGGCGCGGCGAGGCCGAGGTGGACCGGTTCAACGAGCTGGTGCTGCGCGGCGGGCTGACCTGGCGGCAGGTGGTGGTGCTGCGGGCGTACGCGAAGTACCTGCGGCAGGCCGGCACGGTCTTCTCGCAGGACTACATGGAGCAGACCTTCATCGCGTACCCGAAGCTCGCCGCGTTGCTGGTGGAGCTCTTCGAGACCCGGTTCGCGCCGGGCGAGTTGAGCACCGAGCAGCGGCAGCAGCGCAGCGGTGAGCTGGTGGAGACGATCCGGGGCGCGCTGGACGACGTGGCGAGCCTCGACCAGGATCGGATCCTGCGCTCGTACCTGACGCTGATCGAGGCGACCCTGCGGACCAGCTTCTACCAGAAGCGCGCCGACGGGCGGCCGAAGGCGTACGTGGCGTTCAAGCTCGACCCGCAGGCCATTCCGGACCTGCCCGCGCCGCGACCGAAGTTCGAGATCTTCGTCTACTCGCCGCGCTTCGAGGGTGTGCACCTGCGGTTCGGGCCGGTGGCCCGGGGCGGGTTGCGGTGGTCCGACCGTCGGGAGGACTTCCGCACCGAGGTGCTGGGCCTGGTCAAGGCGCAGATGGTGAAGAACACCGTGATCGTGCCGGTCGGCGCCAAGGGCGGCTTCGTGTTGAAGCAGAAGCCGGGCGACCGGGACGAGGCGGTCGCCTGCTACCAGGAGTTCGTCGGCGCGATGCTGGACGTCACCGACAACATCGTCAGCGGGCAGATCGTGCCGCCCGAGGACGTGGTCCGGCACGACGGTGACGATCCGTACCTGGTCGTGGCGGCCGACAAGGGCACCGCGACGTTCTCCGACATCGCCAACGAGATCTCCAAGAACCACAACTTCTGGATGGGCGACGCGTTCGCGTCCGGCGGTTCCGCCGGCTACGACCACAAGAAGATGGGCATCACCGCCCGGGGCGCCTGGGAGTCGGTCAAGCGGCACTTCCGTGAGCTGGGCCTGGACACCCAGACCCAGGACTTCACAGTGGTCGGCGTCGGCGACATGTCCGGCGACGTGTTCGGCAACGGAATGCTGCTCTCCGAGCACATCCGGCTGGTGGCCGCCTTCGACCACCGGCACATCTTCCTCGACCCGGAGCCGGACGCCGCCACCTCGTACGCGGAGCGTCGACGGCTGTTCGACCTGTCCCGTTCCTCCTGGGAGGACTACAACCCGGAGCTGATCTCGGCAGGTGGCGGCATCTTCCCGCGTACCGCGAAGTCCATCCCGATCACGCCGCAGGTCCGGGCGGCGATCGGCCTGGACGACGACGTCACGCAGTTGTCGCCGCAGGACCTGATGAAGGCGATCGTCACCGCCCCGGTGGACCTGTTCTGGAACGGCGGCATCGGCACCTACGTCAAGGCCTCCACCCAGACCAACGCCGAGGTGGGTGACAAGTCCAACGACGCGATCCGGGTGGACGGGCGCAACCTGCGCTGCCGGGTGGCGGGCGAGGGCGGCAACCTGGGCTGGACCCAGCTAGGCCGGATCGAGTACGCGTTGACCGGTGGCCGGATCTACACGGACTTCATCGACAACGCGGCCGGGGTGGACACCTCCGACCACGAGGTGAACATCAAGATCCTGCTCAACACGGCAGTGGCCGACGGTGAGCTGACCACGGCCGACCGGGACGAGCTGCTGGCCGGGATGACCAACGAGGTCGCGGAGCTGGTGCTGCGGGACAACTACGACCAGGCTCGGGCGATCAACAACGCTCAGGCCCAGGCCGCCTCGCTGCTCCCGGTGCACCGTCGGATGATCAACGAACTGGAGCGTTCGGGCGGGTTGGACCGCGCGCTGGAGGCGCTGCCGCCGGACGAGGAACTGGCGGTCCGCAGCGAGTCCGGGCTGACCGCGCCGGAGTTCGCCGTGCTGCTCGCGTACGTGAAGATCGTCCTGGAGCGGGAGATCCTCACCGAGGGGCTGGCCGACGAGGAGTGGACGACCGACGTCCTGGTCAACTACTTCCCGACGCCGATGCGCGAACGGTTCGCCGACCGGATGGGCCGGCACCGGCTGCGCCGGGACATCGTCACCACCGTGCTGGTCAACGAGGCGATCAACCGGGGTGGCATCTCGTTCATCTTCCGGGTGGTCGAGGAGACGGCGGCCAGCGCGGCCGACGTGATCCGGGCGTACGTGGTGGTCAGCGAGGTGTTCGGCCTGCGCGACCTGTGGGACGCGGTCGAGGCGCTGGACAACAAGGTGGCGCCGGAGCTGCAGACCAGCGTCTACCTGGACACCCGTCGGCTGCTCGACCGGGCGGTGCGGTGGCTGGTCTCCAATCGGCGTTCGCCGATCGACGTGCCGGGCGAGATCGCGCGGCTGCGTGACGGGGTCACCCGACTGCTGCCGGGGCTCGAGGAGCTGTTCTACGGCAACGAGCGCCAGGGCATCGCCGCGCACATGGACTCGATGACCGAGCGTGGGCTGCCCCGTGAGCTGGCGGAGCGGGCGACCCGGCTGATGTACAGCTTCGGTCTGATGGACGTGGTGGAGACCGCGAACGCCAGCGGGCGGGACGTGAGCGAGGTGGCCTCGGTCTACTTCGTGCTGTCCGACCTGTTCCGGGTGGACTCGCTGCTGTCGAAGATCTCCCTGCTGCCGCGGGAGGACCGCTGGCAGACGCTGGCCCGGATGGCGCTGCGGTACGACCTGTACGCCGCGCTGGCCGCGCTCACCGCGGAGGTACTCGACTCCACCCCGGGCGACCTGCCGCCGCACGAGCGGGTGCAGCAGTGGGAGCAGTCGAACGCCACCTCGATCCACCGGGCGCGGAGGGCGATGGGGGAGTTCGACGAGTCGCGGGCGGACCTTGCCGCCCTGTCGGTGCTGCTGCGTCAGATCCGCACCCTGGTGCGGACCTCCGCAGCCGCCTGATTCAGGTACGCCGGACGCGGTCCGGCCGGTCGGGGGTGACCCCGACCGGCCGGACCGCGTTTCGTTCGTCGTGGGTCACGCCGCCAGGGTGGCGAAGACGACGATGTTGTCCGGGTAGCTCTTCGCGGCCTGGTCGAACTGACCGCCGCAGGTGACCACCCGCAGGCTGGGCCGGTCACTCGGTCCGTAGACCAACTCGGTGGGGAAGGCAGTCTTCGGGTACGACTTCACCGAGTCGACAGTGAAGGTGGCCGGCACTCCGTCGGCGCGGCGCACGGTGACGGTGTCGCCGGAGACGAGAGCGCCGAGGTCGAAGAAGACGGCCGGGCCGAGCACCGCCGAGTCCACGTGCCCGACGATGACTGCGTTACCCGTCTCGCCCGGGCTCGCACCGGGCTCGTACCACCCGGCCTGGTCGGCCTTGTCCAGCGGAGGGACCTGGACGGTGCCGTCCGGGTTGGTGCCCAACGACATGATCGTCGCGTCGACACCGATCCGGGGGATCTCGATGCTGGTCGGTGCCGAACGGGCCAAGCCGGCCGCCGCCTGACCGGCCGGCTGCCCGCCGATCAGCGGGGCATCGTCGGCGGTGCTCGCCGGCGCCGTGGCCTCGGGGCCGGCCTGGGCCAGCGGCTGCGGCGGTCGCGGAGTGGGCGTGGTCTTCAGGGAGGCGCCGATCATGCCGGCACCGATCATGGCCAGGGTGACGACGACGGCCGTGCCGGCGGCACGCCACGGTTTCCCGTGGCGGCCGCCGGCCGGTGTCGCCGTCACGTCAGACGAGCGAACCATCGGTCCGCCGACGACGCATCAGCACGATCCCGCCCAGCGCGGCAGCGCCGAGCAGGCCCGCCCCGCCGGTAGCCAGACCCCGGTCGGTGCCGGTGCTGACGCCGCCGTCACCACCGTCGACACCGCCGTGCGGCAGCACGACGAGCTCGCCCTCGCCGCAGGAGCCCTTGAGCTCGTAGCGACCCGGCTTGGCGTCCTTGTCGACCTTGGCTTCGCCGTAGTAGACGAACTCGCGCTCCTCGTGCCGGCCACGCTCGTCCGAGCCACGCTCGTCCGAGCCGCGCTCGTCCTTGCCGTAACCGCCGCGCTCGTCGGAGCCGCGCTCGTCCTTGCCGTAACCGCCGCGCTCGTCCGAGCCGTACTCGGAGCCGTGCTCGTCCTTGGACTCCCAGCCGTTGTCCGAGCCGTATTCGGAGCCGTGCTCGTCCTTGTTCTCCCAGCCGTTGTCCGAGCCGTACTCGGAGCCGTGCTCGTCCTTGTTCTCCCAGCCGTTGTCCGAGCCGTACTCGGAGCCGTGGTCGTCCTTGGACTCCCGGCCCTTGTCCGAGCCGTAGTCCGAGCCGTGCTCGTCCTTGGACTCCCAGTCCTTCTTGTCTTCGTCCTTGGAGTCCCAGTCCTTCTTGTCACGGCCCTCTTCGGCGTCCTGGCCGTGCTCCTCGCCCTTCCAGTCCTTGCTGCCCTCGTCGCCGTAGGCGTCGGCGGCAGCGCCGCCACCCTGGCCACCCTTGCCGTTGTCGTCCTTGCCCTTGTCGTCCTTGCCGTGCTCGTCCTTGCCGTTCTCGTCCTTGCCTTCGTGGTCCTTGCCCTTGTCGTCCTTGCCGTGCTCGTCCTTGCCGTTCTCGTCCTTGCCTTCGTGGTCCTTGCCGTTGTCGTCCTTGCCGTGCTCGTCCTTGCCCTTGTCGTGGTCGGAGGAGTTCTCCTCCTCGCGCCACTCGCGGTCCTCACCCCGGTCTTCATGCGCCGGCTTGAGCTTGACCTTGCCGGTGACCTTGGACCACACGTACGCGTGCTCCTGCCGATCCGGGCAGATCTCGAGGAGCTTGACCTCGTCGCCAGCCTTGACGACGTGCGGCTTGGCGTAGACCTTGCCGTCGTCGTGGCCGTCGGCGAACGCGATCCCCGGTGCGAACACCAGGAGCGACGCGCCGCCGAGCGCGGCGCCCGCAACGACCTTCCCGAGCATCTTCTTAGCCATGACCTGCGTCACTCCATCCCTGTTGTCCTGAGCTCGGCGACAACCGAGCTAAGACCGACGTTAGACCGTTTCATGACTTATGAAGTGAAAGATTCGCGTTTTGACCTTTGATCGGAGTAAGAGGCGAAGGGGTGCTACGCGGCTTTCGCCGCGCCGAGCGCCGTGTCGGGCGTCGCGGGACCTTGTGGGTGCCGCACGGCGTTCCGCGCTCCCTGCGCCCGCCCTGCCCCGCTCATCGGGTTGCGACGGGCCCGGACCACCCGTGCCGGTCTGGCCCACCGCAGGTATCGTCCGAAACGGCTCCGGCAACGCATCGAGCCATTGCCATGGAAGCGCTCCCATGCAAGAATCGGCGAACGCGGTTCAGAGAGCCACACCGTGCAGGCAGGGGAGTCGAGGGCACCCGGGTAACCGGGCGACACACCCGCCGCCGATCGACCGGCCGACGCATCGGTCGGGCACCACCACCACCATCGCCCGTCCGGGTCGGGCGCCCCCCAAAGAATCCCGTGGCGCCGACGGCCGTCCGTGCAGGACGCCCATCGGGCCGTCCCGCCGGGCCGTACGTGGGCCCGGTCTCGCCCAAGGAGATCAGTGGCATGAATGTGTGGAGAAGGCTATCCGGCCCACGCCGGGCCCTCGCGCTCGCCGGCGCGGGTGCCCTGGTCGCCGGTGGGCTCGTAACGATTCCGGTTACCGCGGCGCAGGCCGCGACGCAGTGCGATATCGCGTACACGAGCAACGAATGGCCCGGTGGTTTCACCGCGAGCGTCACCATCAAGAACGTCGGCGACCCGCTGAACGGCTGGACGCTGGGCTGGACCTTCCCCAACTCCGGCCAGCGGGTGCAGCAGGGCTGGTCGGCCACGTTCACCCAGTCCGGCAGCCAGGTCACCGCCCGGAGCCTGTCCTACAACGGCACCCTGGCCACCGGCGCGTCGACGAGCATCGGCTTCAACGGCGCGTGGAGCGGCAGCAACCCGAAGCCGACCTCGTTCACCCTGAACGGCGTGGTCTGCAACGGTGGCACCACCCCGCCGACCACGCCCCCGCCGACCGACCCGCCGCCCACCACGCCTCCGCCCACCGACCCGCCGCCGACCACGCCGCCGCCCGGCACCAAGGTCGACAACCCGTACGCCGGGGTGCGCGGCTACGTGAACCCGGAGTGGAAGGCCAAGGCGGACGCCGAGACCGGCGGAAGCCGGGTCTCCAACAACCCCACCGCCGTCTGGCTGGACCGGATCGCCGCGATCAACGGCACGCCGGACAGCAGCTCCAACGGTGCCTTCGGGGTCCGTCAGCACCTGGACGAGGCGCTGCGCCAGGGTGCCGGCTACATCCAGTTCGTGATCTACAACCTGCCCGGTCGGGACTGCTCCGCGCTCGCCTCCAACGGTGAGCTGGGCCCGGACGAGCTGCCGAAGTACAAGGCCCAGTACATCGACCCGATCGCCGCGATCCAGGGTGAGTCGAAGTACAGCAGCCTGCGGATCATCAACATCATCGAGATCGACTCCCTGCCGAACCTGGTCACCAACACGTCCGATCAGGCCGGCGGCACGGTCATGTGCGACACGGTCAAGGCCAACGGCGCGTACGTCAACGGCGTCGGCTACGCCCTCGCCAAGCTGGGCGCTATCGGCAACGTCTACAACTACATCGACGCCGGCCACCACGGCTGGCTCGGCTGGGACTCCAACTTCGTCCCGACCTCCAACATCCTGAAGACCGCCGCGGTGGCCTCGGGCAGCACTGTCAACAACGTGCACGGCTTCATCACCAACACCGCGAACTACTCGGCGCTGACTGAGCCGTACTTCAAGGTCACGGACAACGTGAACGGCCAGACGGTGCGGCAGTCCAAGTGGGTCGACTGGAACTTCTACGTCGACGAGCTGTCGTTCGCCCAGGCGTTCCGCAACCAGCTGGTCTCGGTCGGCTTCAACTCCAACATCGGCATGCTGATCGACACGTCCCGCAACGGTTGGGGTGGCTCCGCGCGGCCCACCGGTCCGGGCGCCACGACCAGCGTCGACACGTACGTCAACGGGGGTCGCATCGACCGCCGGGCCCACCTCGGCAACTGGTGCAACCAGGCCGGCGCCGGCCTCGGCGAGCGGCCGCGGGCCAACCCGGCGACGGGCATCGACGCCTACGTCTGGGTGAAGCCGCCGGGTGAGTCGGACGGCTCCAGCAAGGAGATCCCGAACAACGAGGGCAAGGGCTTCGACCGGATGTGCGACCCGACGTACGGCGGCAACGCCCGAAACGGCAACAACCCGTCCGGAGCGCTGGCCAACGCACCGATCTCCGGTGCCTGGTTCTCCGCCCAGTTCCAGGAGCTCATGCGCAACGCCTACCCGGCGCTCTGATCGGGTAGCTCACGCACCAACCCGCTGCCAGTGGTTGGTGAGGCACTGTTGGCAGCAGGTTCCCCCCGGGTCCCCGGCTCGACCGTCACAGGTCGGGCCGGGGACCCCCCTTCGGCCCCGATCAGGGCACGGTGCGTTCGATCGCCGCCCGGCCCTGCTCGGCCAGGTCCCGGCGGGCCTTCTCCAGGTTCTCCGGTGTCAGATCCTGCCCGCGGGCCATCACCAGGTCCTCCGGCTCCCAGGGCTGTTCGCCCCCGGTGCGGATGTTGTCCCCGCCAGCGCCGGTGCCCGTCCCGGTCGCCCCGGTGCCGGCGGCGTAGGGGTCACCGATCAGCTCGTCGGTGTCCGGTGCGAGGTCGTCCGGTCGGCTGCGAGGCTCGGCGAAGCCCGGTGTGTCCCGGTCCGGGCCACCTCCGGTCCGCAACTGCGGCACGGTGGCGTCATCGTCCACCGCCGAGGCCACCTCGGGGCTGTCCTCCAGCGGCGGTTGGCGATCGCGATCGGTCATGGTGCTGCCTCCTGTGTCCGACACGGTGCCTGATTTCCCCCACGTACCCCTTCGTGCCGCGCTCATGCCGCACGGCCCGGCGGTCGGGCCGGGCAGTGCTCGTGCGTGCGGTCGGGGGCAGGTGGTCGGGCGGTCAGGCGTCGGGCTGCTGCTCGTTCGGGGCCGGCGCTTCCGCTGGGCGCCACCACTGCCAGAGCAGCATGAGCAGGCCGAACACGAGCATCGCCAGCCCGGCCCACAGGTTGATCCGTACGCCTTCGGCCTTGTCGATCTCGGCGCGGCTGTCGAAGATGCCGATCAGGGTCACGATGACCCCGTACGCGACGAAGAGGCCACCGATCACCCGGCGGATGTCGAACAGCCGGGCCGCGGCGGAACGCCGCTGCTCCGCCTGCGCCTTGTCGATCAGCGGGTCCTGTGCCGGCTGGCCATCGTTGCTCATCTGCCGACCCCTTTCCTTAGAAGACCGGGATGTAGAAGAGGGCGGCCAGCGCGACCGCGATCAGACCGAGCAGCACCGGGGAGCGGTACCAGGCGGCGTCCCCGACGAGCACGTCGCCCTTGAGGTCGACGCCGCCCATGCCGTACACCAACCCGCGCAGTTCCTCGTCCCGCTTGGGTGAGGTGAGCGGAGTGACGATCGCGGCGACCACCACCGCCGTGACGAACGCCAGACCGGCGCCCCAGAAGCTCTCCTCCAGGTCGGAGTTGAAATCGACCACCCCGCCCTTGTAGAGCAGGTAGAGGCTCAGCGACACCAGGGTGCCCAGCAGCAGCGACCAGAAGCCGGCCAGCGCGCTCATCCGCTTCCAGAACATGCCGATGATGAAGGTGGCGAACAGCGGCGCGTTGAAGACGGAGAAGAGCGCCTGGATGTAGTTCATGATGTTGCTGAACCCGGCCGCGATGAACGCGGTGCCGATCCCGATCACCACGGCGGCGACCGTCGCCCACCGGCCGACCCGCAGGTAGTACTCGTCCGACCGGTCGCGGCGGATGTACGCCTGCCAGATGTCGTAGGTGAAGACGGTGTTGAAGCCGCTCACGTTGGCCGCCATACCGGCCATGAACGAGGCGAGCAGGCCGGTGACCGCCACCCCGAGCACGCCGTTCGGGAGCAGGTCGCGCATCAGCAGCGGGATGGCGTTGTTGTACTGCAGGTCGCCGCTCTCGGCGCCGAGGCCCTTCACCGTCACCAGGGCCACCAGGCCGGGGATGACAGTGACCAGGGGGATGAACAGCTTCGGGTACGCGGCGATGATCGGCGTACGCCGGGCGGCGCTCATGTTCTTGGCCGAGAGGGCCCGCTGCACCTCGGCGAAGTTCGTCGTCCAGTAGCCGAACGACAGCACGAAGCCGAGGCCGAAGACGATGCCGATCCAGTGCGCGCCCAGCGGGTTGGCGGTGCTGCCGGTGTCCTGCCACGCGTGCAGGCCGGCCTCGCCGAGTTTGGTGTCGCCGACCGCGTCCATCAGGCCGTTCCACCCGCCGACCTTGACCAGGCCGATCACGGTGACCGGGATGAGGCCGGCCAGGATGACGAAGAACTGGAGCACCTCGTTGTAGATCGCCCCGGACAGGCCGCCGATGGTGATGTACGCCAGCACGATCGCCGCGCCGACCACGATCGCCGTCCAGAGCGGCCAGCCGAGCAGCGCCTGCATGACGAGGGCCAGCGCGTACAGGTTCACGCCGGCGATCAGCACCTGGGCGACGGCGAAGCTGATCGCGTTGAGCAGGTGGGTGGGTCGGTTGAACCGCAGCCGCAGGTACTCCGGCACGCTGCGGACCTTGGAACCGTAGTAGAAGGGCATCATGACGATGCCCAGGAAGACCATCGCCGGGACCGCGCCGATCCAGTAGTAGTGGACCGTCATCACGCCGTACTGGGCCCCGTTGGCGGCCATCCCGATGATCTCCAACGCGCCCAGGTTCGCCGAGACGAAGGCGAGACCGGTCACCCAGGCCGGCAGGGAACGGCCGGAGAGGAAGAAGTCGACGCTGGTCCGGATGGCCCGGCGCGCGGCGAAGCCGACCCCGAGGACGGTGACGAAGTACAGCGCCAGGATCAGGTAGTCCAGGCCGTTCATGTTGAGCCGAAGACCTTCGCCGTCCATCCCGCCACCCCTCGTCCCGACGTCCGCGCTGGTTGGTGCGCGCGCCCTATTACCCCGTCCGAGCGGTTTCACTCCTGGAGGTCGGGACCGCCGTGTTCGGGCCCTTCGGGCGGTCTGGGGGGCTCCGCGACGATCGGCACGCAAGACGGCGCCCCGGCCGTTTCGGCCGGGGCGCCAGTGTTGGTCGGGTGACTCAGCGACCGAGGACGCGGTCCAGGAAGTCCCGGTAGTTGCGGACCGCCATCCGCAGTTGCTCGGTGTCGGCCGAGCCGGCGTCCTGCCACCCGCCCAGCGTGTTCTTCTGAGCGGCCAGCGCCGAGGAGAGGGCCTGGATGGCCTCCTCCACCAGCGACTGCGCCTCGCCGGCAGCCGCCTGCGGGTCGTCGACGAAACGCAGCTGCACGTCCCGCCAGCGGTCCCGGAAGCCCTGCGCGGTGTCCGTGTCGAGGAGCGTGGCCGGCTCGGCGGCGACCGTCGACCCGGCGGGTCGGGATGTTCCGGCGGACTCCAGCGTGGGGCTGGTGTCGTCGCCGGGGACCGGTTCGCCGTCCGCATCCGGGTCGACCATCTCCGGTGTCGCGCTGCCGTAGCCGGCCGCGCCCGCTGCGGCGGCGTCCCGGTCGCCGGTCAGATCGCCGCGCCGCTCCGGGTCGCCGTCCGTGCTCCCCGGCGGGACGACGGTCCGCGCGGAGGTGTCCGCGTCGGCTCGGTCGTCCAGGTCGGCGGGGTCGTCGACGTCCGCGCTGTCGTCGACGTACGCGTCGCGGCGGTGCAGCTCCGCGGTGGGGTCGGCGCGCAGACCCTCCCGCTCACCGTCCTCGGCGCCGTCGCCCGGCTGGGCGGTCCGCTCGGCCCTCGGGTCCGGCTGATCCTGTGGGTGCGGGCTGGCCAGCGCGGAGGCGGCCACCGCGTCGGCCACCGTGGTGGCGCCGAATGTCGTCGGCAGCGGCCCCGGCTCGTGGAAACCGCCCTCGTCGGTGGACCGGTCGTCGCGCCGGTGGCGCGGGTCGGAGTCGTCGGTCAGCTCGTCGTCGGCCGGGTCGTACGCGGCGTCCCGGTCGGTGTCGTCGGCCCGCTCATGGACGGCGGCCCGGTCGTCGAAGGTGCCCCGGTCGTCGAGGGCGTCCTCCGGAACGTCGGAGCGGCCGGACCGGTCGCCGGCCGGGGGTACCGGCACGGGCTCGGACCGGACGGCCTCCGGGTGGTCGTTGCTCACCTGCTGCTCTTCCTGGCGCATCGGTGGCCTCCTCAGCGGCTCGTGGCGTCGTGGTCCGGGTGGTGGCGCTGTTCGGGCGTGCGTTGGCCGACCGGCTCCTCGCCCAGCAGGTCGGCGAAGAGTGCGCGGTAGTGCACGACCGCCTGCCGCAGCTCCTCGGTGCTGGCCTCGCCCCGGGAGTTGCGCAGGTGGATCTCGTGCGCGTCCCGGTAGTTGGTCAGCGTGCGGGCGTGCTCGACGGAGAGGTGGGCGATCTGGTCGGAGAAGTCACCGGTCGGGTAGCCCTGCTCCTCGATGAGCCGGGTGACCAGTTCGTCTGCGTCGCCCACGGTCTCGCCGGGGGAGTCGATGAAGCGGACCTGGAGTTCCTCCCAGGCGGCGGCGTACCGGGCCCGGGACTCCGGGGTGAGTGGGGTGAGCGTGAGCTCGGCATGCCGGCGTTCCCGGTCGCGCAGTTCGCGCTCCGCGGCGGACCGGCTGTCCTGTTCCGCCACCACCCGGTCGTACTCCGGTCCGAACCGGTTGCGCAGGGCCCGGCGGTTGTTGAGCGAGCGGGCGGCAACGGCCAGCACCGCGGCGATCACCAGCACGACGAGCACGATGACGACTATCTGCGTGGGCGACATGGGCTCCTCCTTCGTCATCTGGTATTCCCTCCGCGCAGTGATCGCCAATCCCGATCCGAGGCACTTTCCTGACGAGGGGCCCAACTACTCACCGGCCAAGACCTGATTCATGCCAGAAGAGGCGCTTGGGGCGGGGAAGACACGGTGAAGACACGGGCGGTAGTGAAACAGCCTCCGATTACGTATCCTGCCCAAGGCGCCCGCGCCGGTGCCCGGCGACGCGGCCGGGCGCGCAGCCGGCAGGCGCGGTGCCCGGCGGTGCCGGCACCCCTCCTGCCACCCTGTACGGGCGAGGTCTGATGAAAACCCGCGACTGGCCGATCCGCTCGAAGCTGACCGCGTTGGTCGTCGCGCCGGTGACCGCGCTCCTGGCGCTGTGGATCTTCGCGACCACGCTGACCTTCGGTCCCGCCCTGAACCTGCTCTCCGCCCGCACCCTGTTGTACGACCTGGGTCGCCCCGGCGAGACCGTGGTCACCGAGCTGCAACGGGAACGCCGACTCTCGGTGGTGCAGCTCGCCGGCAATACCGAGCTGCCCGCACTCGCCGAGCAGCGCGGACGCACCGATCGGGCGGTCGCCGAGCTGCGCCGCCGGGTGGACGGGGAACCGCTGCGCGACGCCGCGGACGACCTGCTGGAAACCCGGGTCGACCAGTTGGTCACCGCCCTGTCGGCGCTGCCCAACGGGCGGAAGTTCATCGACGAGCGCAAGGTGGACCGGGCCGGCGCGATCGGCCTGTACAGCGGCATGGTCTCCGCGGCCTTCCAGGCGTTCGCCGGTATGGCGACCCTGACCGACCCGGACATCAACCGGCAGGCCCTGGCGCTCACCGCGCTGGGTCGCTCCCGGGAACTGCTCGGCCAGAGCGACGCGCTGCTGGCCGGCGCGCTGACCGCCGGACGGTTCGCCGAGGGGGAGCACACCCAGCTCGTACAGGCCATCGGCAACCAACGGTGGCTCACCGAGAGCGCCGTGGCCGACCTGCCCGAGAGCAGCCGGGTCGCGTACCAACGGTTGACCGAGAGCGAGGCGTTCACCCGGCTGCGCAGCATGCAGGACGCGCTGGTCGTACCCAACCGGTCCGGCCGACCGACGGTCGACGCGGCGTCCTGGCAGGCCAGCCAGGACGCGGTGCAGCAGCAGTTGCGGGACTTCGAACTGTCCGAGGCCGACGCTCTCACCGACCGTTCGGTGCCCATGGCGGTCCGCATCCTGGTGCGGCTGGCCGCCGCCGGCGTACTCGGGCTCGTCGCAGTGGTCGTCTCGGTGCTGGTGGCGTTGCGGGTCGGCCGCACCCTGGTCCGTCGGCTCAGCGGCGTCCGCACCGCCGCGCTGGAGCTGGCCGAGCACCGGCTGCCCGACGTGGTGGCCCGGCTGCGCCGTGGCGAGCAGGTCGACGTCGCCCGGGAGGCGCCACCGCTGGAGTACGGCCACGACGAGATCGGCGAGGTCGGGCGCGCCTTCACCGAGGTGCAGCGCACCGCCGTCCAGGCCGCGGTGGACGAGGTCACCCTGCGTCGCGGGCTCAACGAGGTCTTCCTGAATATCGCCCGACGGAGCCAGAGCCTGGTGCACCGTCAGCTGCACCTGCTGGACCGGATGGAGCGGCGCAGCGAGGACCCGGACGAGCTGGCCGAGCTGTTCCAGGTCGACCACCTGGCCACCCGGCTGCGCCGGCACGCCGAGGATCTGGTCATCCTCGCCGGCTCCGCGCCGGGCCGGGGTTGGCGGAACCCGGTCGCGATGGTCGACCTGATCCGCGGCGCGATCTCCGAGGTCGAGGCGTACGAACGGGTGGACGTCAAGGCCGTGCACCCGGCCGGCGTGCTGGGGCGGTCGGTCGGCGACATCATCCACCTGCTCGCCGAGCTGGTCGAGAACGCCACCGCCTTCTCCCCGCCGGACACCCGGGTCACCGTCACCGGGGCGCAGGTGGCCAACGGGTACGCCCTGGAGATCACCGATCAGGGGCTGGGCATGTCCGAGGCGGCCCTGGAGAGCGCCAACATCCGACTGGCCAGCTCGCCCGAGTTCGACCCGGCGCAGAGCGCCCGACTCGGCCTGTTCGTGGTGGCCCGGCTGGCTGCCCGGCACGGCGTACGGGTGCGGTTGCGCCCATCCGGGAAGGGTGGCGTGACGGCCGTGGTGCTGATCCCCGGCGACCTGGTCACCACCGAGCCGCCGGCCGGCCCCGACCCCGCCACGCTCGGTACCGCGTCGGCCGACCCGAGCCGGCGGCTGGCTCGGACGGCGCGCCGGGGTGCCGTGACCCGCCCCCGGACCCGCCCGCCGACGGCCCCGTCCGCCAGCACAGCCCCGCCCGCCCCACCCACCGGAGCGCCGACCTCGGCCATCCCGCCCGCCAATGGGCGCGACGAGGGGTCGGCGACCTCCGACGAGCCGGACGATGAGCTGGATGGCCTGCCCCGCCGGGTGCGCCGTCGTACCCCCACCGCCCAGCCTCGATCGACCGTCACCGACACACCCTCGCCCCGCTCGCCGGAGGAGGTCCGCCAGGTGATGGCGGCGCTCCAGGCCGGCACGGCGCGCGGACGCGCCACCGCAATCACCCCGACGGCGCCAACCGGCCCGACGGCGCCAACCGGCCCGACGGCGCCGACAGGCCCGACGGCGCCAACAGGCCCGGCGGTCCAGGCGGCGCCCACCGACCCGCCGACGACCCCCGAACCCCCGACCGTGACTGAGAGGGACGCCTAGTGCGGCATTCGACGAAGCAGAGCGCCGGCCTGGACTGGCTGCTCGACGAACTGGTGCAACGGGTACCGGCCGCCCGCGAGGCGGTGGTGCTCTCCGCCGACGGCCTGCTGCTCGGCTACTCGGCCGAGCTGGAGCGCTCCGACGCCGAGCATCTCTGTGCGCTGGCCGCCGGCTTCTCCAGCCTCGCCCGAGGCGCCAGCCGGCACGTGGACGGCGGCCCGGTCCGGCAGACCGTGGTGGAGATGGAGGCGGCGTACCTCTTCGTCACCGCCGCCGGGCAGGGTGCCTGCCTGGCCGTGGTGAGTGACGCCGACGCGGACATCGGGCTGGTCGCGTACGAGATGGCGATGCTGGTGATCCGGGTGGGGGAGAGCCTGGCCGCGCCGGCCCGATCGGCAGCGGGTGCCGGAGATGCGGACTGAGCCGCCCGGGCCGCAGCACGAGTGGCTGGACGGTGAAGCCGGCCCGGTGATGCGCCCGTACACGCTCACCGGAGGCCGGGTACGCTCCGCCGTCGACGATTTCAACCTGGTCGCGTTCGTGTTGGCCGGTTCGGACGTCGATACGACAAGCCATTCCCATCTGCTGCCGGAGCATCGACGGCTGGTCACGTTGGCCCACCGGCCGGTGTCGGTGGCCGAACTGGCAGCCGAGCTGGACCTCGCGGTCGGCGTGGTCCGGGTACTGCTCGGTGATCTCCTCGCCGAGGGCCTGGTAGCGGTGCACGAGCCGCCGGCCGCCGGCATCCTTCCCGACGACGACATCCTCAAGGCGGTGGTCAGTGGACTCCGTGCGCTATGACCAGGTGGGCACCAGCACCACCATCCCGCTGGCACTGAAGATCCTCATCGCGGGAGGCTTCGGGGCTGGCAAGACGACCTTGGTGAGCGCCCTGAGCGAGGTCCGTCCGTTGCAGACCGAGGAGGTGCTCACCGGTGCCGGGATCGGCACCGACGACATCTCCGGCGTGGAGGGCAAGTCCACCACCACGGTGGCGATGGACTTCGGCCGAATCACCATCAACGACGACCTTCAGGTCTACCTGTTCGGCACGCCGGGCCAGGACCGGTTCTGGTTCCTCTGGGACGAGCTGGCCTTCGGCGCGCTCGGCGCGGTGGTGCTCGCCGACACCCGGCGGTTGGCCGACTGCTTCCCCTCCATCGACTACTTCGAGCAGCGGGGAATCCCGTTCGTGGTGGGCGTGAACTGTTTCGACGACTCCCGCCGGTTCAACCTGGAGACCGTACGCCGAGCGCTCGACCTGGACCCGGACGTGCCGATGGTGCTCTGCGACGCCCGGGACCGGCAGTCCGGAAAGATGGTGTTGATCTCTCTGGTGGAGCACGTCGCGCGACAGCGCGGCGAGCCGGTGCCGGCGGCCTGAGATCCGGGCCGGAAAGCCGGTTAACGGGCGGGCAACGCGGGCAGCCTCTGGTTGGATCAACGAAGGATGCCGGCGGAGGAGTTGGGCGTGAGCAGTCAGGGTGAGGTCGTCCACATCGGGGGTTACACCGCGCAGAGCGGCGGGCGGGGCAGCGGCATCGTCGCCGCTCGCCGCGACCCGCGGACCGGGGCGCTGACCCCGCTCGGCACGGTGGCGGTCACCCCGTCCCCCTCCTTTCTGACGCGGCACCCCACCCAGCCGGTGCTCTACGCGGTCAACGAGCTGACGGACGGCGAGATCAGCGCCTGGCAGGTCGGGGCGGACGGCGCGCTGGACCCGCTCGGCAGTCGGTCGACCGGCGGCGCCGAGCCCTGCCACCTGGCGGTGCTGCCCGGCGGGGGTCACCTGCTGGCGGCCAACTACGGCAGCGGCAGCATCGCGGTCTTCCCGCTCGACCCGCAGGGCGTGCCGGGCGAGCGCACCGACCTGGTGGTGCACGAGGGGCACGGCCCCGACCCGGAGCGCCAGGACCACGCCCACGCCCACATGGTCTCGCCCGGGGTGGGCCAGGGGCCGATCTTCGGCGTGGATCTCGGCACCGACTCGGTCTACCGGTACGACCTGGACGAGGCGACCGGACGACTGGTGCCGCGTGCGCCCCGGATGCGTACGAAGCCCGGCACCGGCCCCCGGCACCTGGCCCGGCACCCCGACGGACGGCGTTGCTACCTCGTCGGTGAGCTGGACGCCTCGGTCATCGCCTACGAGCTGACCGACGACGGCGCGTTGCACCAGCGCGGGCGGGTCGAGGCGAGCGAGCGCGCCGGTCACGTCCAGCCGTCGGAGGTCACTGTCGCGCCGGACGGCCGGTTCCTCTACGTCGCCAACCGTGGGGTGGGGACCGTGGCGGTCTTCACACTGGCCGGGGAGCTGCCCGAGCTGGTGGCCGAAGTGGACACCGGCGGGGAGTGGCCCCGGCACTTCGCCCTCATCGGGGAGCACCTCTACGTCGCCGACGAGCGGGCGGACATGGTGCGGGTGTTCCGTCGCGACGCCGACACCGGCGTCCCGGAGGCGGTCGGCGAGCCGGTGCCGGTGCCGAGTCCGACGTGCGTACTGCCCTGAACGATGACTTAGAGACGTGAGGGCGACACTGATTTGGCAACGCCGTGAGGCTGCCGCATCACTCTCTGTTGCAAAAAAGTGGTCAACTGTTTCTCCTCCGTAACTTTAGTCCGAACGGATGTGGCAGAGACGGCACCTAGTACGCAAGATGGTCACCGTGTCAGCAGGCCGCCATCGCATGCGTTCGAAACTCCACCTAGCCGCCGCCGCCGCAACGGCGGGGGTGCTCGTCGTGACGACGGGCGCGTGGTTCGGCTATCAGGAGTTGATCCAGCCCAGCTGCTCGGGAGAGATCCGACTCGCCGTAGCGGTCGCCTCCGAACTCGCGCCAGCGGTGGACGCCGCCGCGTCCCAGTGGGTCAAGGATGGCGCCGCGGTGGGCCCGACCTGCATCCGCGTCGACGTGTCCGCGTCCGACCCGGTCGACGTGGCGGCCGTGGTGGCGGCCAAGCACGGCGCTGTGCTGGCCGGCGTGGGGCAGGCCAGTGGCACCGCCGTCAGCCCGGACGTCTGGGTGCCCGACTCCTCGACCTGGCTGCTGCGGTTGAAGAAGGACGCGACCGCGTTCGCTCCGACCAACGGCGCCTCCATCGCGCGCAGCCCGATCGTCGTCGCGATGCCCGAGCCGATCGCCACCCGGCTGGGCTGGCCGGACAAGAAGTTCAACTGGACCGACCTGCTCAAGCAGGTCATCAACACCGGCACGCCGCTGCGGACCGGGATCGTCGAGCCGACCCGCGACGCGGCGGGCCTGTCCGGTCTGCTCTCGCTGACCGCGGCCGCCAACGGCGCCGGTGGCGACGCCCAACGCAACACCGTCGGCGCGCTCCGCGCACTGGCCATAGGGCGTTCCTCGCTCCGTAACGACCTGCTGGCCCGCTTCCCCACGGCCAACGACGCCACGTCCATCGCCAGCGGTCTCGGCGCGGCGGCCCTGTCCGAAGAAGACGTGATCGCGTACAACAGCAAGAAGCCGCCGGTGCCGCTCGCCGCGCTCTACATGGAGCCGGCGCCGATGCCGCTGGACTACCCGTACGCGGTGCTGCCGGGCATCGAGCCGACCAAGGCGTCGGCGGCCAAGGTGCTGTTCGAGCTGCTCACCAGCCCGACCTTCCGCAACCGGCTCGCCGCGCAGTCGCTGCGAGCGCCGGACGGCAACTGGGGCGAAGGTTTCAAGGCGCCGCAGGGTGCTCCGAGCCCGTCCGGCGGCGCGCCCACCGCACCGGCGAACGGCGGCACCGCGGCGGGTGGCCTCGACCCGGCCGCCATCCAGCGGGTCGTCTCCAGCTGGTCGATCGCCACCCAGTCCGGTCGGATGCTCGCCGTCATCGACGTCTCCGGCTCGATGAAGGACCCGGTGCCCAGCGCCAACAACCGCAGCCGGGAGGAGGTCACCGTCGACGCGGCCCGTCGCGGCCTCGGCCTCTTCGACGACTCCTGGTCGATCGGCCTGTGGACCTTCTCCACCAAGCTCGTCGGCAACCGGGACTACCGGGAGCTGGTCCCCATCGGGCCGCTCTCCGGCCAGCGGGCCCAGTTGGAGGGCGCGCTCGCCACCGTCAAGCCTTCCAGCGGTGACACCGGCCTCTACGACACCATGCTGGCCGCGTACCAGGCGGTGCAGGAGAACTGGCAGCCCGGCCGGGTCAACTCGATCGTGCTGTTCACCGACGGCAAGAACGAGGACGACAACGGTCTCAACCAGCAGCAGCTGCTCAGCAAGCTCAAGCAGATCGCCGACCCGGAGCGGCCGGTCCAGGTCATCATGATCGGTATCGGCGAGGGCGTCAGCAAGGCAGAGCTGGAGTCGATCACCAAGGTGACCGGTGGCGATGTCTTCGTCACCAAGGATCCGAGCGAGATCGGCAGCATCTTCCTCAGCGCCATCGCACGGCGTCCGCCAGCCCCGCGCTGATCCGACGCTCAGACGTCCAGGGGCCTGCCGTACCGTCGATTCGGTGTGGCAGGCCCCTTTTCGGCCACCAGGTTGTTGAAGAAAAGTGACGGCAATACGTCGGAAGCAATCGGCAGTCATAGTTGTCAAGGCAGGATGTCGACTGTTCCGGCATAGTCGGTCCGCCTCCGGTCCGAGCCGTCGGCCGGGGCCATCCTGTACAGAGTGGGAGGGCCGGTGAGCGTGGCGACACTGTTGACCCCCGCCACGTCGGCGGAGCCGGACGGTCGACGCGCCGGGCTGGTGGCGCGCGCCGACGAACGGTCCTACGTCCGGGTCCTGGTGGTGCTGGACACCACCATTCTCATCATCGCGCTGCTGATCGGGTACGTCGCCCGTTTCGGTGACGACGAGCCGACCGGCTCGGAGATCCCGTACGTGCTGGTCGCCCCCGGGTTGGTGCTGGCCTGGCTGATCTCGCTCAAGGCGCTCGGCTGCTACGACGACCGGGTGATCGGCTACGGGGCGGACGAGTACCGGCGGGTCAGCTCCGCCAGCCTGCGCCTGGCCGGGGCGATCGCCATCATCGGCTACATCGCCGACGTCGGCGTCTCCCGGGGCTTCCTTGGCATCTCCTTCGCCGTGGGCACCGTCGGGCTGGAGGTGGCGCGGTTCGCCGCCCGCAAGCGACTGCACCGGGCCCGCTCGCTGGGCGCCGGCTGGTCCCGCAAGGTGCTGGTGGTCGGCGACACCGCCCACGTGTTGGAGTTGGTCCACACGCTGCGCCGTGAGCCGTACGCCGGCTACCAGGTGGTGGGCGCCTGCATCCCGGACGCGCTGCTCGCGCCGGTGGCGCAGCGGCTGGGTGACGTGCCGGTGGTGGGGTCGTTCCGGGGTATCCCGGAGGCCGCCACCGCGATCGGCGCGGACACTGTCGCGGTGACCGCCTCCGGTGAGCTGACCGCGACCCGGCTGCGCCGCCTCGGCTGGCAGTTGGAGGGGACCGGCATCGACCTGGTCGTGGCACCCGCGCTGACCGACGTCGCCGGCCCGCGCATCCACACCCGTCCGGTCGCCGGCCTGCCGCTGATCCACGTCGAGGCGCCCGAGTTCCGCGGGGTCCGCAAGCTGGTGAAAGGTTTCGTCGACCGGTTCGTCTCGTCGCTGGCGCTGGCGGTGCTGCTGCCGCTGATCGCGTTCATCGCGCTGGCCATCAAACTGGACAGCCGGGGCCCGGTGCTGTTCCGGCAGGTCCGGGTCGGCCGGGGCGGGCAGGAGTTCGGCGTGTTCAAGTTCCGCACCATGGTGGTGAACGCGGACGCGCTGCTCGCCGAGTTGACCGCGCGCAACGAGACCGACGGCCTGATGTTCAAGATGCGCCACGACCCCCGGGTGACCCGTGTCGGCCGGCTGCTGCGCAAATGGTCACTGGACGAACTGCCGCAGTTGGTCAACGTGCTGCTGGGGCAGATGAGCCTCGTCGGGCCCCGCCCGCCGCTGCCCTCGGAGGTGGCCCGCTACGACGGCGACGTGGCCCGGCGGCTGCTGGTCAAGCCCGGCATGACCGGTCTGTGGCAGGTCAGTGGCCGTTCCGACCTGAGCTGGGAGGACGGCATCCGGCTCGACCTCTACTACGTGGAGAACTGGTCCCTCGCCGCCGACCTCACCATCCTCTGGAAGACCTTCGGCGCGGTGCTGAACGGCCGCGGCGCGTACTGACCACGGCTCACGCCTGCGGGCCGGTCCAGTCCAGGCAGACGACCACCGCGTCGTCGACCAGGTCACCGGCCACGAACGCGCGCAGATCACCGATCAGCGACCGGACGGCGTCCAGGGGGGCCATCGGCCCGGTCCGCCGCAGGAACCGGTCCAGCGCCGTCTCGCCGTAGCGCATGTGCTGACCGGTGGCCTCCACCACCCCGTCGCTGACCACGAAGAGCCGGTCGCCGCGCTGCAGCGCGAACTTCTGCTCGTGGTAGTCGGTCGCCTCGAACATGCCCAGCGGGAACTGCGCCTCCAGGGGCTGCTCGGTGACGTCCCCGTCGCGGAGCAGGACCAGTCGGGGTGACCCGGCGTCCACCACGGTCATCATCCCGGAGCGCAGGTCCAACTCCATCAGCAACGCGGAGAGGTGCTGCTCGCCCCGGTACAGGTCGTAGATGGCCTGATCGGCGAGGGCGGCCTGGTCGGCCAGGCTCAGCCCGGCCCGACGCGCGTTGCGCAGCGCGTGGGTGGCCAGCGAGGTGAGCAGGGAGGCGGCCACCCCCTCACCGGTGCCGTTGATGGTGGACAACCAGACCCGTTCCCCGTCGTCGGACCAGTCGAAGCTGTCGCCGCGCACCGCGTACGCCGGCTCCAACTGCCCGGCCAGGCTGAACGAGGGACGGATCCGACTGCGGCCGGGAAGCAGGTCCCACTGCATCTCGGCGGCCAGGGTGAGGCGTTGGGTGCGCCGGGCCGCCAGATAGACGTCGGTGCCGGCGGAGACCGCCGCCACCTCGTGGGCGAGCGCGGTGGCGATGTCGGCCAGGTCGGCGACGATCTCCCGGTCGTCCGGAACGGGCGACAGGCACAGCACCCCTCGACGCTCGCCACGCATGGTGACCGGGAACCAGGCGGTGCCGTCGGTCAGTATCGGCGACTGGTGGTCGAAGGCGCGCCAGGCCGGGTGCCCGGGGTTCGTGATCGAGTCACCGTCGGTGAGTGGCAGTAGTTCCGCGAGTCGGTAGTCGACCTGGTACAGCTCGACGTCGGTGATCCCGTACGCCTGGGCGAGCACGTCCCCGATCCCACCGACGAGCCGGTCAGCTGGTGTCTCGTTCAGGGCACGTCGTGCCCGATTGACCGGTTCGCTCATCGTCAGTCCTTCACTGAAAGCTCGACCACCAGGAGGTTCGGAGTACTCTCGGGCCACCATGGCCGAACTGAACCGTCCGACGGACCCTGAGACGAGTATGGCTGCCGCGCTGGATGCGGCAGCCGCTGCCCTGCTGGGCATCTGGGAGTCTGCCCGGGAGGGCACCGCCAACCGCGTGTCCGGAGCCCAGTTACGCGCGGTGATGGTGGTGGAGCAGTACGACGGGATCAACCTGCGTCGGCTCGCCACCCGACTCGACATGCTGCTCAGCTCCGCCAGCCGCCTCTGCGACCGGCTGGTCGCCGCCGGCATGCTGGAGCGCGAGCCGGGCCGCTTCGACCGGCGGGAGATCTCGCTGCACCTCACCCCGGAGGCCCGCCGGCTCCTCGCCCAACTGCGGGCCGATCGCCAGGCCCAACTCGCCGCCGTGTTGGCCGGGATGAGCCCGGAGGGCCGCGACGCGCTGCTGAGCGGGATCCGGGAGTTCGACGAGACCGCCCGCCGCCAGCAGACGCAGAACGCGCCGACGCCGGATGAGCCGACGGGCCAGGGGGACTGGCCGAACGACCCGGACCGGCCCGGTGGGCGGTCGGGGGACTGGTCGGGCGATTCGGGTCGGCAGATCCGAACGGGGTGGACGGGTTCGTCGGGCGGTCCGGAAGGATCGGTCGGCACCACCAGGGAATGGTCGGCCGGCGACCCGCCGGTGGCGCGTACCGCCTGATCAAGCCGGCCGGGCCGGCACCCGCCGGTCATGCCGACGTCGACGCGCCCACGGCCAGCATCGCGATGTCGTCGTGGGCCTGCCCGCCCAGCCAGTCGTCGACCGCGCGGAGCACCCGGTCGATCAGCGCGGCCGGCGGTTGCCCGGCCGCCGACGCGAGCGTGGCCCGCAGCCGGGCCTCGCCGAACATCGCGGCGTCGCGCGGGCCGCGAGCCTCGGTCACCCCATCGGTGTACGCGAGCAGCAGATCGCCCGGGTCGAGGTGCACCCGGGTCTCGGCGAACCGTGCGGCCGTCAG
Organism: Micromonospora saelicesensis; assembly: GCF_900091575.1. Taxonomy (GTDB): domain Bacteria; phylum Actinomycetota; class Actinomycetes; order Mycobacteriales; family Micromonosporaceae; genus Micromonospora; species Micromonospora saelicesensis. The sequence goes on along the minus strand of NZ_FMCR01000006.1, from coordinate 128,539 downwards.
CGCCCCCACCGGCATGCCACCGACCGGAACCGGGGTTACCGTGCCGTCGGCGGTGACCAGCAGTGGCGCCGGGTGACCCCCGCCGGCGACGCGGACGTCCAGCCCGGCCGGCCCCCGGTCCAGGGAACCGAGCAACAGGGTGGTGAACTGGTTACGCCGTGCCGCGTCCGGCGCGTCGAACAGCGCCTGGTTGAGCAGGTGGATCAGCTCCAGCGGGCGTTGCTCGACGAGCCTCAGCGTCTGCAACGACTGGCGGACCCGGCCGGTCAGCACCGCCGCGCCCACGCCCTTGCCGCACACGTCGCCGAGCGCGAACAGGGCGCCGCGCGGGTGCGGAAACACCTCGTAGAAGTCGCCGCCGATGCGCAGGGTGTCGCCCGCTGCCCGGTAGCCGCCGGCCATGCTCACGCCGGGCACGACGGGCAGCTCGGGCGGGAGCAGACTGGTTTGCAGCACCCGGGCCAGGTGGGCCTGCTCGCCGTGCAGGTCGGCGGTGGCCAGCGCGGCACCCGCGCGGGCGGCGAACTCCCGGGCCAGCTCCACGTCGCGCCTGTCGAAGCCGGCCCGCCCGGACCGGCGGATGAGCAGCAGCGCACCGGCCGACCCGCTGGCGCTGAGCAGCGGGCTGACCAGCACCATGCCCGGGGGGCCGAACTCGGGCGGCAGCAGGTCGGCCAGGTCGGTGAGCGGGGCGTCCGGCCAGGGGCCCGGCTCGACCCGGCCGCCGGCCAGCGCTTCGGCCAGCCCGGGCACGGAGCTGGTCAGCGCGGGGCTGGCCGGCCCGGTGATCGGGGCGGGCTCGCCGTCGGCGTACCGGATCCATCGGGGGTGCGGCTCGGCCGGCACTGTCGGTCGGGGCAGTGCCACGGCGACGTCGGCCAGGTAGGGAACGGCGAGTGTGGTGGTGGCCAGGAGAACCTGGTCCCGGTGCAGGGCCAGCGCCAGCCGACTGCCGGCCTGGGCGAGGAACGCGGTGCGGGAGCGTTCGGCGAGCAGGGCGTCGGCGCGGGCATGCTCCTCGGTGACGTCGCGGACATACCACGCCCACCGGGAGCCGGCGAGTTGCCGTCGGACGCCGCGCAGCCGCCGGCCGTGGTGGTCGGCGTCGAAGCGGTCAGCGCCGCTGGCGACCGCCCGGGCCAGGGCTGCCACCGAGCAACCGGCCAGCTCGGTGCCGGCGGCGATCTCCGGGATCAACTCGGCCGCCATGGCGTTGACCAGGGTGACCCGACCTGTCCCGTCCGTTGTCAGCACGGCCTCGGCGAGCCCGTCGAGCAGCTCCCGGGCCAACCGTTCGTCGGCTGGCAACGGGGTGCCGCCGGGTTGCTGGGTCGTGGTCACCGCCGGACGCCGGCTCGCGTCTGACGACGTGTGCGCATGCTGCTTCTCGACTCCTCACCGGGGATCGTTGCCTGAGAGCAAGGGTACCGATTCTCTCCGACAGCGGCGCACGGCGCGGGGTGGCGATCAGCCGGCGCGGGCCAGCCAACCGGCGGGCTGGGCGACGATCCTGCGCACCACCGAGCCGGCGGCGCCTACCGCGGCGGCCTCCGCGCCGAGCGTCGACGGACGGACCGTGACCGGCGACCAGGCTGCGGTGAGCACCCGGGCACCGATCTCGGCGAGGACCGGGGGGCACAGCCAGGGTGCGAGCGCCGCGTAACCGCCACCGAGCACCACGGTGTCCAGGTCGAGCAGGTTGACGACGCCGGCCACCGCGACGCCGAGTGCCGTTCCGGCGTCGTGCAGCGCCCGCAGCGCGTCGGCGTCGCCGGCCTCGGCCAACTCGGCCAACCGGGCCGTCGCGGTGTCCGCGGGAAGCTCCGCCCGGGCCAGCCCGGCGGCGGCCACGATCGCCTCCTGGCCGGCGTACTGCTCCAGGCAGCCCTGCCCACCGCAGCGGCACGGACGGCCCTCGGGGTGCACCGGAAGGTGCCCGATCTCGCCGCTCCACCCGCGTACGCCGCGAAACAGCGCGCCGTCCAGCACGATGCCGGCGCCGATGCCGACCTCTCCGGAGATGTGCAGGAAGCTGGACGGGCCGGGTGGCAGAGAGTGCAGCTCGCCGAGCGCGGCGAGGTTGGCCTCGTTGTCCACTGTCAGCGCGGGGATGCCGGGCACCTGCTCGATCATCGGAGGGTGCTCGGCGAGCAGCGCCGGCACCGGAACGTCACGCCAGCCGAGGTTCGGCGCGAGCCGGACCAGCCCGGCGTCGTCCACCAGGCCGGGCACCGCGAGCGCGGCCCCGACCAGGGTGAGGCCGCGCCGGGCAGCGTCCTCGCGGGCTGCCCCGGCCATCTCGACCAGGCGGGCCAGGGCGTCGGCGGGGGCCACCGGGCGCAGGTCGGCCCTGTGCACCGTGCGGTGCCGGACCTGGCCGGCGAGGTCCACCACGCAGACCGCCAGGTAGTCCACGTTGACCTCCAGGCCGAGTCCGGCCGGCCCCTGATCGGCCAGGACCAGTCCGCGGGCCGGTCGGCCGGCGCCCGAGCGGGGCGCGGGATCGGACTCACTGACGAGCCGGCCGGCGAGCAGGTCCTCGACCACCGCGGACACGGTGGCTCTGGTCAGGCCGGTCGCGGTCGCCAGGTCGGCCCGGGAGGGAGGTCGGTCGGCCATGGCGATCCGACCGAGGACCAGGGCGAGGTTGAGCTCGCGAAGGCTGCCCTGACGGACTGCGCCGGCCGGGGCGTGGGTGAGGCTCACCCCTTGACAGTGCCATAGGGTGGGCAAATAATTCAATCGCTGAACAAATAGATGACAACACCACCCCGGAGGTTGCTCATGGCACCCCGTCCCACCCCCGCCGACAAGTTCTCCTTCGGGCTCTGGACCGTGGGCTGGCAGGCCCGCGACCCGTTCGGTGACGCCACCCGTCCCGAGCTCGACGCGGTCGAGGCAGTGCACCGGCTCGCCGAGCTGGGCGCGTACGGCATCACCTTCCACGACGACGACCTGATCCCGTTCGGCGTCGACGCGGCCACCCGTGACCAGCACATCGCCCGGTTCCGCAAGGCCCTCGACGAGACCGGCCTGGTGGTGCCGATGGTCACCACCAACCTCTTCACCCACCCGATCTTCAAGGACGGCGGCTTCACCAGCAACGACCGCGACGTCCGCCGGTACGCGCTGCGCAAGGTGCTGCGTCAGGTCGACCTGGCCGCCGAGCTGGGTGCCAGCACCTTCGTCATGTGGGGTGGCCGCGAGGGCTCCGAGTACGACCTCGCCAAGGACGTCCGGGCCGCCCTGGACCGCTACCGCGAGGCCGTGGACCTGCTCACTCAGTACTCCATCGACAAGGGCTACAACCTGCGGTTCGCCCTGGAGCCCAAGCCCAACGAGCCGCGCGGCGACATCCTGCTGCCGACCATCGGGCACGCGCTCGGTTTCATCTCCCAGCTGGCCCACCCCGAGTTGGTCGGCCTCAACCCGGAGGTCGGCCACGAGCAGATGGCCGGGCTCAACTACGCCCACGGCATCGCCCAGGCGCTCTGGCAGGGCAAGCTGTTCCACCTGGACCTCAACGGCCAGCGCGGCATCAAGTACGACCAGGACCTGGTCTTCGGCCACGGTGACCTGATGAACGCGTTCGCCCTGGTGGACCTCCTGGAGAACGGCGGCCCCAACGGCGGGCCGGCCTACGACGGCCCCCGGCACTTCGACTACAAGCCGTCCCGCACCGAGGACATGGAGGGGGTGTGGGCCTCCGCGGCGGCCAACATGAGCACCTACCTGCTGCTCAAGGAGCGGGCAGCGGCGTTCCGCGCCGACCCCGAGGTGGTCGAGGCGCTCGCCGCCAGCAAGGTCGGCGAGCTGAGCACGCCGACGCTCGGCGACGGCGAGGGCTACGAGGAGCTCCTGGCCGACCGCTCCGCGTTCGAGGACGTCGACGTGGACGCGGTGGCCGCCCGGGGCTTCGCCTTCGTCCGGCTCAACCAGCTCGCCGTCGAGCACCTGCTCGGCGCCCGCTGAGGCCCCGCCATGCCGTTGGTCGCAGGCGTTGACTCGTCCACCCAGTCCTGCAAGGTGGTGATCCGGGACGCGGAGACCGGAGCCCTGCTCCGGCAGGGCCGGGCACCGCACCCGGACGGCACGGAGGTCGACCCGGAAGCCTGGTGGCAGGCGCTACGTAGCGCCGCCGACCAGGCCGGCGGGTTGGCCGACGTGGCGGCGATCTCCGTCGCCGGCCAGCAGCACGGCATGGTGTGTCTCGACGAGGACGGCCGGGTGGTCCGCCCGGCGCTGCTGTGGAACGACACCCGATCCGCCGACGCCGCCGCCGACCTCATCGAGGAGGCCGGCGGCGGCTCGGCCGGGAGTCGGTTCTGGGCCGAGGCCACCGGCAGCGTTCCGGTGGCCAGCTTCACCATCACCAAGCTGCGATGGCTGGCCAGGCACGAACCGGAGCTGGCCGCCCGGGTTGCCGCCGTCTGCCTGCCACACGACTGGCTGACCTGGCGGCTGGCCGGCGCACCGGGGTTGGGCGCGCTGCGCACCGACCGGGGCGACGCCAGCGGCACCGGTTACTGGTCGCCAGCGACCGGCGACTACCGACTGGACCTGCTGGAGCGGGGCTTCGGTCGGCGGTTGGTGGTGCCCGAGGTGCTCGGTCCGGCCGAGTCGGCGGGCAAGCTCGCCGACGGCCTCGGCGGGCCGGGCGGAGCACTGCTCGGCGCGGGCACCGGCGACAACGCCGCCGCCGCGCTGGGCGTCGGCGCAGGCCCTGGTGACGTGGTCGTCTCGATCGGCACCTCCGGCACCGTGTTCAGCGTCGCCGACGTGCCGGCCGCCGACGAGAGCGGCACCGTAGCGGGCTTCGCCGACGCGTCCGGCCGTTTCCTGCCCCTGGTCTGCACGCTCAACGCGGCCCGGGTGCTGGACGCCGCCGCCGCGATGCTCGGCGTCAACCTGGACGAGCTGGCCGAGCTGGCGCTCTCCGCGCCAGCCGGGGCGGACGGGCTGGTCATGGTGCCCTACCTGGAGGGTGAGCGGACGCCGAACCGACCGTTGGCCACCGGTGCGGTGCACGGCCTGACCCTGCGCACGTCGACCCCCGCGCACCTGGCTCGGGCCGCCGTGGAGGGCATGCTCTGCGCGCTCGCCGACGGACTGGACGCGTTGACCGCGCAGGGTGCCACCGCCCGCCGGGTCATCCTGGTCGGCGGCGGGGCCCGGTCGGCCGCGGTGCGTCAGATCGCCCCGCAGGTCTTCGGCTGCCCGGTCGTCGTCCCGCCAGCCGGGGAGTACGTCGCCGACGGCGCCGCCCGCCAGGCCGCCTGGGTCGCCCTGGGCGGCGCCGCGCCGCCGGTCTGGGCGGTCGAGGGCACCGAGGAGTACGCGGCGGCGGCCGTCCCCGCCGTCCGCGACCAGTACGCCGCGGCGCGCGGGTTGGTACTCGACCGGCGCTGACCGTCGGGATCGACGCGGATGGGTGCCGGTCGCCGTCGACCGGCACCCACCCGCGTGACGACCTCCTCTACGCGGTCTGGTTGGCTGCCGGTCATGACGGTGACCAGCGGCGGGCCCAGCCTGCGCCCGCACGGTCGAGGCGGTGGGCCGGCCCACCGGTTGTACAGCGTCGTGGTGTTCGTGCTGCTCGCCTCGCTGGACAACGTGGCGATCGGGCTGGTCCCCCCGCTGTACGGCCCGATCTCCGACGCGTTCGACGTGTCCGGTCGGCTGCTCGGCGTGGTCACCGCGGTCAGCTTCCTGGTCAGCGCGGTCGCGGCGGTCGGCTGGGCATACGTCGGGGACCACACCAACCGCAAACCGCTGCTCATGGTGGGCACGCTGCTCTGGGCGGCGGGCACCGGCGGGAGCGCGCTCGCCGGCGGCTACCTGACGTTCCTGGCCGCGCAACTGGTCGCGGCGGTCGGCCTCGGCGCGGTCGGTTCGGTGGGCTTCTCCGTGGTCACCGACCTGATCTCGCCGACCCGGCGTGGGCTGGTGATGAGCTTCTGGGGGCTCTCCCAGGGGGTCGGCACCCTCGCGGGCACGCTCGTCGGCGGGCTGCTCGGGGCTGCCGACTGGCGGCGGCCGTTCCTGCTGCTGACCGGTGTCGGCCTGGTCGCCACGCTGGCCTACCTGTTCACGTACGACGTCCGGCGTGGCCAGAGCGAGCCGGAACTGGCCGGCAGGTTGGACGCCGGCGCCGAGTACGACTACCGGATCAGCCGCGCCGACCTGCCGCGCATCCTGGCCCGGCGGACCAACCGGTGGCTGATCCTGCAGGGTCTGACCGCGCAGGCCGCGTTCGGCTCGCTGGTCTGGCTGCCGGTGCTCTTCGCCGAACGGGCCGAGGCCCAGGGCTACTCCACGTCGACAGCGGTGGTGGTGGGCAGCGTCTTCGCCACCCTGTTCCAGCTCGGTGGGGTGCTGTCCATCGTGGGCGGGCTGATCGGTGACGCCGTGCAACGGCGTACCCCACGAGGGCGGGCACTGGTCGCCTCGATCGGCATCCTCGCCGCACTGCCGTTCTACCTGGTGTTGTTCTTCGTTCCGGTGACCATCGACGTGCCGGACGGCGCGAGTGGCGGCGCGGTCGTCGGTGCGGTACTGGCCAGTGTGTTCACCGAGCCGTCGGTCGGGCTGAGCCTGCTCACCGCCATCGTGGCGCTCGCGTTGACGTCGGCGAACTCGCCGAACTGGTTCGCGTTGATCGCCGACGTCAACCCGCCGGAGCATCGGGGCACTGTCTACAGCCTGGGCAACCTGGTCAACGGGGTCGGTCGCGCGGCCGGCAACGGGCTGGTCGGGGTGGCCTTCCAGGCGCTGCGAGCGGCATTCCCGCCACCGCTGAACTTCGCCGTCGGGCTGGCCGCGTTCCAGCTCTTCTTCATCCCGACCGGTGTCATGTACTGGCTCGCCTCGCGAACCTCACCGGCGGACATCGACAACGTGCACGACCTGCTACACACCCGAGCCGACCGCCTCTGACGCCGCCGCGCTGCTCGCGCCCCGGCGCTGCTCGCGCCGCCCGCCCCTCAAGATCGCGCTACTTCCTGGTTCTAGTTGCCTTCCGGTGGGCCGAGGCCACTACATCCTGGAAACAGCGCGATCTTGAGGGGCGGGCGGCGCGGTGCGGGTGCCGTAGACGAGCGCGCGCAGGGCGCGGGGCGTGAATCGTTTACGACATCAGCTCCACAGCGAGGTGGTCCGCCCCAACCGGCCCGCCCGCTGGTACCGCTCGGCGGGGCGGGCCGGTCGGCGCGAGATCAGCCTCGCAGCCAGACGGTCACGTCGGCCGGGACCGCGCCGTCGTCGTCCAGGGGTGCGCTGGCGGCGAGCACCTCGGCGCCGGCCGGCAGCGGCACCGGGGCGGCACCGAAGTTGGTCAGCACGGTCAGCTCACCGTTGCGGAAGCTCAGCACCTCGTCGCCGGAGGACAACCACTCCAGGGTGCCGCGACCCAGCCCGTGGGCACGCCGCAACCGCAACGCCGCGCGGTACAGCTCGTACGTCGAACCGGGCACGTCGCGTTGGCGGTCCAGCGCGTACTCCGCCCAGAGCGCGGGCTGCGGCAACCAGCTCGCGTCGGTCGGCCCGAAGCCGTATGACGGCGCGTCGGCCTCCCACGGGATCGGCACCCGGCAGCCGTCCCGGCCGCGCTGGGTGTGCCCGCTGCGGACCCAGGTCGGGTCCTGTCGGGCCTCGTCGGGCAGGGTGGTGTGCTCGGGCAGCCCCAGCTCCTCACCCTGGTAGAGGTACGCCGAGCCGGGCAGCGCCAGCATCAGCAGGGTGGCCGCCCGGGCCCGGCGCAGACCGAGTGCGGCGTCCGGCTGCGGGTCGCCGATGCCGATGCCGTTGGGGCGTACGGTGCCGACCGGCAGGCCGAGCCGGGAGGCGTGCCGCACCACGTCGTGGTTGGACAGCACCCAGGTGGTCGGCGCGCCGACCGAGTCGGTCGCCTCCAACGATCGGGTGATCACCGCGTACTGGGCCGGTGCGCTCCACGCGGCGAGCAGGTACTCGAAGTTGAACGCCTGGTGCATCTCGTCCGGGCGGACGTAGCGGGCCAGCCGCTCGGCCGGTTCCACCCAGGCCTCGGCGACCAGCACCCGCTCGCCGGGGTAGCTGTCCAGCACCTGCCGCCACTGCCGGTAGATCTCGTGCACGCCTTCCTGGTCCCACATCGGCGGGCGGGGCTTGTCGATCTCGTTGCCGGAGAGGATCTCCTGCGGCTCCTGCCAGTCGGCCAGGTCGGCCTGCTTGATGAGACCGTGCGCCACGTCGACCCGGAAGCCGTCCACGCCGCGGTCCAGCCAGAAGCGCAGTACGTCCAGGAACTCCGCGTGCACCTCCGGGTTGTCCCAGTTGAGGTCGGGCTGCCCGGTGTCGAACAGGTGCAGGTACCACTGGCCGGGCTGTCCGTCGGCGTCGACCGTCCGGGTCCAGGCCGGACCACCGAAGACGCTCTGCCAGTCGTTCGGCGGCTGGTCGCCGGTCGGACCGCGGCCGTCCCGGAAGATGTACCGCGACCGTTCCGCGCTGCCGGGCGCGGCCGGCAGCGCGGCCTGGAACCAGCGATGCGCCGAGGAGGTGTGGTTCGGGACCAGGTCGACGATCACCCGCAGGTTGCGGGACCGGGCCTCGGCGATCAACTTGTCCGCGTCGGCGAGGGTGCCGAACAGCGGGTCGATGTCGCGGTAGTCGGCCACGTCGTAGCCGGCGTCGGCCTGCGGCGAGGGGTAGAAGGGAGAGAGCCACACCGCGTCCACGCCCAGCTCGACCAGGTGGTCCAGGCGGGCGGTGATGCCGGGCAGGTCACCGATTCCGTCCCCGTCCGAGTCGGCGAACGAGCGGGGGTAGATCTGGTAGATGGCGGCCTCCGTCCACCAGCCGGTGGCCGGGTGACCGGAAGGGGTCTGCTGCGTCGGGTCGGTGTTCAGGGTCGTCTCCCGTGTTGCGGTGTTTGGAATTCAGTGTGCCCGGGGCGGTGCGGTCGAGTCCCGGACCACCAACCGGGTGGGCAGGACCACCGGAGTGTCGCAACCGGCGCCCCGTTGACTGACGATGGGGCCCGGCGGTCGGGCCCCGAGCGGGTCGAGCAGCATCTGGGCGGCCAGCCGGCCCTGCTCGGCGGCGGGCTGGGCGACGGTGCTGAGCCCGAGCACACCGGCCAGGTCGTGGTCGTCGATGCCGACCACGCTGACGTCCTGCGGCACCCGCAGTCCGACGTCGCGCAGGGCGGTCATCGCGCCCATCGCCATCTCGTCGCAGGCGGCGACGATCGCGGTCGGTGGCTCGCCGCGGGCCAGCAGCTCGGCGGTGGCCCGGTTGCCGCCGTCGATGGTGAAGGTGGACTCGATGTCCAGGGTGGGGTCGGGTCGCAGGCCGGCGGAGCGCAGCGCCGCCTGGTAACCCCGACGTCGGTCGAGGTGGGTGGTGAAGGCCAACTCGTCGTCCGGGTCGCCGGAGATGTGGGCGATCCGGTGATGACCGAGGTCGATCAGATGCTTGGTGGCTACCCGCGCTGCCGCCACGTCGTCGATCCGTACGCACGGCCAGTTGGGCACCCTGCTGCCCGAGCTGATGGTGACGCCGGGCAGTTCCAGCGTGGCCAGCGCGGTCAGGTCGGCCGGACGCAGGGGCGTGGCGACCAGCATCATGGCGTCCACCCGCTTGTGCAGGTTCGCCGTACGCAGGACCCGCTGGCGGACCTGCTCCCGGCCGCCCAGGTTGTAGAGCAGCAGGTCGTAGCCGGACTGGTGGAGGTACTCCTCGACCGCCTCGACGACGGTGCTGAAGAACCAGCGGGTGATCCGGGGGACCACCACCGCTACCGTGCCGGTCCGGCCGCCGGCGAGCCGGGACGCGCTCGGTGAGACCTCGTAGTCGAGTTGCTCGGCGGCGGCGAGCACCCGACGTCGGGTGGCGGCCGAGACCGTCGGTAGTCCGCGCAGCGCCCGCGAGACGGTGGCCGTGGACACTCCGGCCAGCCGGGCCACATCATCGATCCTCGTCACGGTTTCCCCCGCTCGGTCCCGGAGCGTCCGCCGCCGCCCGAGGGGCCAGGCGGCGGCGGACGCGCGGGTCAGCCCTTGACGCTGCCGGCGAGCAGACCTCGCACGAAGAAGCGCTGGAGGGACAGGAACACGATGAGCGGTACGACGATGCTGACGAACGCACCTGCGGTCAGGCGCTGCCACTCGTTGCCCCGGGTGCCAGCCATCTCGGCGAGCCGGACGGTGAGCGGGGCGGTCTCGTCGCCGCCGCCCGCGAAGATCAGGGCGACCAGCAGGTCGTTCCAGACCCAGAGGAACTGGAAGATGCCGAACGCCGCCAGCGCCGGGGTGATCAGCGGCAGCACGATGGTGCGGAAGATCTTCGGGTGGGTGGCCCCGTCGACCCGGGCCGCCTCCATCAGGTCCCCCGGCAGTTGCGAGATGAAGTTGTGCAGCAGGAAGACGGCGAACGGAAGCGCGAAGCAGGTGTGGGCGAACCACACCTGGGCGAACTTCTGCTCGTCGACCAGGTCCCAGGCCGGCATCAGGGTGACGCCGCCGAGGGTGACGCCGGTGGAGAAGAACCTCAGCAGCGGCACCAGGGCCATCTGCAACGGCACGATCTGCAACGCGAAGATCGCGATGTAGACCCAGTCCCGGCCACGGAAGTTGATCCACGCCAGGGCGTACGCGGCGAGGCAGGCGAAGGCGAGCGGGAAGAGCACCGACGGGATGGTGATCGCCAGCGAGTTGATGAAGGACCCGGCGAGCTGTCCGGAGGACGACGACCGCCCGAACAGGACCTGCTGGTAGTTCTCGAAGGTGAACTGGGGGTTGGTGAAGGCCGTCCACCAGCCGGTGGTCTTGATCTCGTCCTCCGGTCGGAGGGAGGAGACGAGCAGGCCGAAGGTCGGGATGGTCCAGACCACCGCGATGACGATCGAGACGAGCGTCGCGGTGCGGCTGTTCAACCGCTTGCGGACCCGGCCGGCCGTGGTGGTCGGGGTGCCGTCGGTCTTCTGGGTGCCTACGGCGACGGTGGGCGTTGCGGTGGTCATCTCAGCCCTCCCGCTGCTGACGGAGGTTGCGGATCTGGTAGATCACGACCGGGATGACCAGGATGAAGAGGAACACCGCGAGCGCGGAACCCCGCCCGTTCTCGCTGTACCGGAACGCCTGGTTGTACATCTCGTTGGCGATCACGCTGGTGTCGTAGTTGCCGTTCGTCGAGGTCCGGACGATGTCGAAGACCTTGAGCGTGGCGATCGTGAGGGTCACCATCACGACGATCAGCGCCGGTCGGATGCTCGGCATGGTGATCTGCCAGAACATCTGCCACGGGCTGACGCCATCGAGCCGGGCGGCCTCGACGATGTCGCCGGGGATCGCCTTGATCGCGGCGGAGAGCACCACCATGGCGAAGCCGGCCTGGATCCAGACCATGATGACGATCAGCAGCAGCGTGTTCAGGGGCGATTCGAGCAGCCACTGCTTGGGCTCACCGCCCAGGCTGACCACGATCTGGTTGAGCAGACCGATCTGGTCGCCCTCACCCCGGTAGGCGTAGACGAACTTCCAGATGATGCTGGCGCCGACGAAGGAGATGGCCATCGGCAGGAAGATCAGTGACTTGGCCACCGCCTCGAACCGGGCCTTGTCCACAAGTACGGCGTAGATCAGGCCGAAGCCGGTCGCCACCAGCGGGACCAGGAGCACCCAGATCAGGGTGTTGATCAGGACCCGGACGATCGCGTCGTCGGAGAACATCCAGCCAAAGTTGTCCAAGCCCACCCACTCCGTGCTGGTCCTGTTCATCAGGGAGAGCAGCACGGTGCGGATGGCCGGCACGACCAGACCGATGGTGAGCAGTAACAGCGTCGGCAGCAGGAAGAAGAGCGCGAAGATCCCCTCCCGCTGCTTGGGCCGACGGGGCAGTGGAGCACCACTCGCCGAGGCGGCGACGAGCTGCGCCTCCCGTCGCCGGGCGAACCAGGCCGGCACCACGTCGAGCAGCAGCAGGAGACCACCCACCACCAGCACGAAGGCGACCAGCCCGTACATCAGCATGAGGAGCTTCGGCTGCTGATCGGCGAAGTCGAACTCCATCAACCCTCCCTTCCGGGTCCACCTCGGCCGGTGGCCCGGTCCGCGAACGCGGACCGGGCCACCGCCGGGATCACTTAGGCCAGCTGCTCTCGATGCCCTGGAGCACCGGGGCGGTCGCCTTGCCGTTCAGCCACTCGACCATGCCCTTCCAGAACGTTCCCGCGCCGACGGCGGCCGGCATCAGGTCGGATCCGTCGAAGCGGAAGGTGCCCGTCTTGTCCTGGAGGATCTGGACGGAGAGCTTGTCGATCGGGCTGGCCACGTTGGCGATGTCCAGCTTGTTGTTCGCCGTGACCCAGTTGCCGAGCTTCGCGCGGCTGTTCACGTACTCGGCGGAGACCAGGTAGGTCTGCACCGCCTGGACCTCGGGACGGTCGGCGTAGCCGACGACGAACTCGCCCGCGCCCAGCACCGGCTTGCCCTTGGCCGGGTCGATGGCCGGGAGGTAGAAGGCGAACGCGTCGCCGTCCTCGGCCACCTTGGTGCCCTCGGGGAACTGGTTGGCGTAGAACGACGCCTGTCGGTGCATCGCGCACTTGCCGGTGGTCACCGGCAGGCCCGCCTCCTGGAAGGCGGTGGTGGTGATGCTCTTGACGCCGCCGAAGCCGCCGTTCATGTACTTGTCGTTCTTGAGGATGCTGCCGGCGCGGTCAACCGCGTCGACGACCTTCGGGTCGTTGAACGGGATGGCGTGGGTGGTCCACTGGTCGTAGACCTCGGGGCCGCCCGTCCGCAGCAGCACGTCCTCGATCCAGTCGGTGGCCGGCCAGCCGGTGGCGTCACCGGACTCGACGCCCGCGCACCACGGCTTCATGCCACTGGCGGCGATCTTGTCGCTCAGGGCGATGAGCTGGTCCCAGGTGGTCGGAACCTCCCAGCCCTTCTCCTTGAACGTCTTCGGCGAGTACCAGACGAAGGACTTCACGTTGGCGCCGAGCGGAACGCCGTAGAGGGTCCCGTTCACGGTGCCGTACTTCAGCCAGTCGGCCGGCATGTTCTGCTCGGCGAGGGCCTTGGTGTCGGCGCTCAGGTTCTTCAGCTTGCCGGCGTCCGCGAATCGCTTCACCAGGCCCGGCTGCGGCACGAAGGCGATGTCGGGGGCGTTGCCGCCGTCGACCCGGACGGGGAGCTGCGCCTCGAACTCGCCGCTGCCCTCGTAGTCGATCTCGATGCCGGTGCACTCGGTGAACTGCGACCACGACCGCTCCAGCAGGTCGGCCTCGGCGTCACGGATGGACGCGTAGATGGAGACCTTCTTGCCGTCGTGGCCCTCGTACTTGTCGTATGCGGCGCACTCCGCGGAGCCCGCGTTGTTGCTCTTCTTGTCGTCGCCGGTGCCGCAGGCGGTGGCGCTGAGCGCCAGCCCGAGTACGCCGGCGATCACGAAGGCCTGGCGTGGTCTGGTAAAGACCGCCATGCCGTCCTCCTTCCTAGCCGGCGCGGTCGTGCTGGTGACCCGTCGCCGGTCCGATTGGGCGTGCACACATGTAAGCGCTTGCATCCGGCCCGGTCCACCCCCTGTCAGACACGAGCGAGTAACAATCCGGAAACCTGCGGGCTGCCTGGTGGGCGCGCTCCCGGGACAAGCTGGGGACTCTTTCGAAGATTGACGATATCTGTCAGGCTAGCCACCTCGGATCGAAGGTTTTCGACATAGGAGGAGCTGTATGCGAAAGCGGTGGATCAGCCTGCTGGTGACGGGTCTCTTCGTCGGGGGAGCTCTGGTGCCGGCGACCCCGGCCCTGGCCGCGCCGACCTTCAAGGTGCCGTTCCCGTGCGGCCAGTCCTGGTCCGGGCAGACCCGGTCGGACCACAGCCCGGCGTACGCCGTCGACTTCAACCGCACCGACGACCTCGGCGACCCGGTGGTCGCCAGCGCCCCCGGCACTGTCGACCGGGTGACCGACCTCGGCGGCACCAGCTACGGCAAATACGTCCGAATCAACCACGGCGGCGGTTACAGCACCTACTACGCGCACCTCAACGGCTTCAACGTCTCGGTCGGGCAGACGGTCGGGTACGGCAAGGTGCTCGGCTGGGTCGGCAGCACCGGCGGATCGACCGGCCCCCACCTGCACTACGAGCAGCGCCTCAACGGGGCCGACATCCAGGTTCGGTTCAACGGCACCCTCGCCCTGTACTGGGGCACCAAGAGCTACACCAGTAACAACGGGTGCTCTTCGGGCAGCGGCAACGGCACTGTCGACACCGCTGGCACCCCGCTGACGGTCCGCTCCGGCCCCGGCACCGGGTACGCCTCGGTGGGCACCGTCGCCGACGGCACCCGGGTGACCATCGCCTGTCAGACCAGCGGCACCACTGTCACCGGCACCTTCGGCACCAGCTCGATCTGGGACCGGATCGGCTCCGGCCGCTACATCGCGGACGCGTACGTGTACACCGGCTCCGACGGATACATCCCCGGCGTGCCCCGCTGCTGACCCGGTGACGGCCACGGTCCCCGGCGGAAACCGCCGCCGGGGACCGTGCGGTCAGTTGTTCAGCTGCCAGATCGACAGGTTCAGCGCGGCGGCGAAGGTGACCCAGGCCCAGTACGGCAGCATCAGCGCCGCCGCCACCCGGGACACCCGGGCGAAGAGCACCACTGTCAGACCGATCGCCAGCCACATCAGCACGATCTCGGCGAACGCCAGCCCGTACTGCCCCGCGCCGAAGAACAGCGGGGTCCAGATCGCGTTGAGCACCAGTTGGGCGGTCCACGCCCAGAGGGCGGGGGAGAAGCCGACCCGGCGCCAGACCAGCCAGCCGGCCACCGCGATCAGCGCGTAGAGCAGCGACCAGACCGGGCCGAACAGCCACGAGGGCGGGGCCCAACCGGGCTGCCGCAGGTTCGCGTACTCCGCGGTGGTGCCCTGCACGCCCAGCCCGCCGATCGCGGCGGCGACGAACACCGCCGCCGCGAAGCCGGCGAGGGCCCCCCACGCTCGCCGCCCGGTGGTCGCCGGCGCGTCCCGAGATATCTCCATGGTCGAGATATTTCCTCTCGGGGTCGGCTCAAACCGTCGAGCGGGAGGGCGGTCGGGGGCCGGACGACACGAAAAAGCGCCGGGATCGCCACGGCCGGTGCTTCTGTCGGGAGGACGAAGCTCCGGTCGCGGCGACCCCGGCGGGTCCCGGTTTTAAGGAGTGCGAGCGCTAATTGAAGATGCTGACACCACCCGGGCCGACCAACAGCCCGACAACGATGAGGACGATGCCCCACAGGATCTGCCGGCGGAACAGCGCGAGGATGCCGGCGACCACGAGTACGACTGCGAGAATCCAGAGAATCAGCTCCATGACCTCTGACTACCCGACTGGCCGATCGGGGAAACCTGGTCGGTGTCGAGTTGATCGCCAACGTGAAAGACGCTGTACGCCTGCTTGATCACCGGGTGCGCGACGTTGCGGACGCGTACCCCGCCGGGGGTCGTGCCGCGCTCGGTGCCGGCGTGCGCGTGCCCGTGCACGGCCAGCGCCGTGGGCGCCGAGTCGATCGCCTGCCCCAACTGGTACGACCCCAGGAACGGGTAGATCTCCAACGGCTCGCCGGCCAGCGTGTCCGGCACGGGCGAGTAGTGCGTGAGCGCGACCAGCATGTCGCAGTCCAGTGAGCGCAGCGCCGCACCGAGACGGTCCGCGCTGTCGGTGGTGGTCCGCACGAAGGCCTTCATCTCCGGCTCGCCGAAGTCACTGGCGCACCGCCCGGCGAACCCGCCGCCGAAGCCCTTGACGCCGGCGATGCCGAGCCGGCCACCAGCGCAGTCCAGCACGACGCCGTTGCCCTCCAGGACTGTGATGCCCGCGTCCTCCAGCACCTTGACCACCTGTGGCACCTGGTCACACTGGTGGTCGTGGTTGCCCAGCACGGTCACCACCGGTACGGCCAACCCGCCGAACTCCTCTGCCACGCAGCGCGCCTCGGCCTCGGTGCCGTGCCGGGTCAGGTCCCCGGCCAGCAGCAGCACATCGGCGCACTCCGGCAGCTCCTCCAGCGCCGGTCGGAACCGGCCGACCACGTCCTCGTCCAGATGCACGTCGCCCACAGCGGCAATCCGGATCACCATGGAACCTCCCTCAGGGCAGTTGCTCGATCTCCGTGGGCGCCTGGGCGCGGATCACCCCGATGTCGCTGGTGATCGGCACGTCCGGGAAGCGCTCGGACACCCGACGCAGGATCTCCTCCCGCCGGTGCGGACTCTCCACCTCGCCGTAGAGCACGAGGGCGCGTTCCCGTCGAACCACTGTGATCCCCTGTTCGGCGACGGCGGGGTCCTCGACGAGCAACCGTTGGATCTCCGCCTCGACGTACTCGTCCGGTGGCCCGGCGCCGATGTCGCGATGGTGGGTCACGATGTCCCCTCTCCTGGCTGGGTGCCGGCGGCCGGCACCACCTCCAGCCGGTCCAGCAGCACCAGGAACGCCTCGGCGTACGGCGAGTGCTGCGTCTCCTTGCGTACCCGTTCCCAGTCGATCTGCTCCCGCAGCGAGCGGGCCAACGGCAGACCACGGGCGAAGTCGCAGTAGTGCTGGGAGAAGCTGAGCAGTTTGTGCACCATCAGCTGGGTCGCGGACAGCACCGGCATGTGAATCGCGTCCACCGGTCGGATGACCGTGTCGGCGAACGTCTCCTCGGTCACCGGCGTCTCGATCGGCCGGTGGATCAGGTCCACCATCCGGCCGTCGTCGAAGACCTTCACCAGCCAGTCCTCCGGTGGACGCTCGGCGACGAAGCCGGCGGCCACCAGTGCCTCCAGTGCCTCTTCCACGTCGGCCTCCCGGATCAGGAAGTCGACGTCGTGATCACTGGAGTGGCCCCCGTGGGCGTAGACGGCGAAGCTGCCGCCCAGGGCGAACGGAATCTCGGACTGCTTGAGCACGGCGGCGACCTTCTTGAGGGTGTGCACAAGACTCTCGTCTCCGCGCTCAGCCATCTGGTTCCTCCGTCGTCGTGTTGGTGGACCGGCGGTTGGATTTCAAACTCCGGTACCCGGCATTCCGGTCGTCCACACCTGCTGGTGTCTCGGTCGGGCGTCAACAGGGATGAAGCACCACAAACCTCGCGGACCAGGTGCGTGGGTCGGATAACCTGTGGAGAGTGGCCAGATCATCGGGGATGCGACGACGCAAGGCCCGATTGCGCACCGTCGCCCTGATCGGGATCGACGGTTCGGGCAAGACCACACAGGCACACCGGCTGGCCGACGCACTGACCGCCGCCGGACGCCCCGCCACCTACCGCCGCAACGCGAGTGGCCGCCGCTGGCTCGGCCGGCTCGCCCAACGCCTCGGCCGGCCGGACGCGCAACGGCTCGTCGGTCGCGACGGCGTGCTGGCCGTGGAGTCGGTGCTGCGCTGGCTGGCCATCGCCATCGCCCTGCTCAGCTGTCTGCTCACCGGCCGGACGGCGGTGATGGACCGCTACTCGGCCTGCCAGTACGCGAGCATCCGGGCGCACGGCGGGCAGCGCTGGGAGCGGCTCGCCCGGGCCGGCTACCGGCTGTTCCCGACGCCGCAGGTGACCTTCCTGCTCGCCGTCGACCCGGCGGAGGCGTACCGGCGCATCGAGGAACGCGGCACCGACCACGAGACGATGGGGTGGCTGACCGCCGCCGACACCGCCTACCGGGCACTGCCCGAGTACCCCAGCTTCGTGCTGGTGGACGCGGGCCGCACGGCCGAGGAGGTGACCGAGCAGATTCAGGCGCACCTGGAGACCTGGCTACCGCCGTCCGCCTCCGGCGGAGAGGACGTCGGCCGGGTGGTGGCTCAGGCCCGCCCGTAGACCGGCACGGTGGCGCCACTGGTCGGGGCCGAATCGGCCGACGCGAGGAACCGGATCACCGGCGCGATCTCGGCCGGGGTCACCCAGCGGGAATGGTCGGCGTCGGGCTGGGCCGCCCGGTTCGCCGGTGTGTCGATGACGCTGGGCAGCACTGTGTTGCAGCGCACGTGCTGCGACCGGTACTCCACAGCGACCGCGTTGGCGAAGGCCAGAACCGCCGCCTTGGCCGTCGAGTAGCCGGCCGCGCCGCGAAACGGGGTGACCGCCGCGCGGGCCGAGACGCAGACCACCGCGCCGCCGCCGGACGCCACCAGGTGCGGGAGCGCGGCCTGGGTGACCAGGTAGGTCGGCCGCAGGTTGACGGTGAGCATCCGCTCGAACTCCTCGACCGGGGTCTCGTGCACCAACCCGCCGCTGGCGTACCCCCCGACGAGGTTGACCACCGCGCGCAGCGGCGCCGCCGGTTCGCCGGCCGCGGCCTCGACCGCCTGCGCCGCGCCCGCCGGCTCGCCCAGGTCCGCGACCACCCGGACCAGTCCGGCCGCCGCCGGCTCCGACCCGGGCCGGGCTTTCCGCTCCGGTACG
This sequence comes from Micromonospora saelicesensis, assembly GCF_900091575.1. GTDB lineage: Bacteria > Actinomycetota > Actinomycetes > Mycobacteriales > Micromonosporaceae > Micromonospora > Micromonospora saelicesensis. Next base: position 110,119 of record NZ_FMCR01000006.1, on the reverse strand, counting down.
ACCACCCGCCAGCCCGCCTCGACGAACGCGGTGACGACAGCCCCGCCGAGCCCACCGGAACCCCCGGTCACCAACACGCTGCGCTCTCCCATGAACCCCACGCTAGTGCCCCCAGCCCTCATCCAACGCCCCGTCGATCATGAAGTTGTTGCCGTGACACGCCGAGTCGAGTGGCAACAACGTCATGATCGCGGTCTGCCGTGGGCAGAGCGGCTGGCCGAATCGACCCGCGACGGCGCAGGATCGGCGGATGCGGATCCTCATTCTCGGTGGCACGCGGTTCCTCGGCCGGGCGACGGCACGGCTCGCCGTCGAACAGGGGCACGAGGTGACCTGTGCGGCCCGTGGCGTGTCCGGGGCGGTGCCGGCCGGGGCGCGATTCATCGCGGCCGACCGCGATGACCCCGAGTCGCTGGTCCCGCTCGCCGCCGCGGGCTTCGACGCCGTGGTCGACGTGACCCGCCAGATCAGCCACGCCCGGCACGCGCTGGCCGCGCTCGCCGACCACGTCGGCCACTGGTCGTTCGTGTCGACGATCTCGGTGTACGCGGACCACGCCACCCCGGGCCAGACCGCTGCGGACGCGCCGATCCTGGCGCCGGCCCCGCCGGACGTGGACGGTCCGGTCGGACCGGACCACCGCTGGTACGGCGAGTGCAAGGTGAGCATCGAGGAGTTGGTCCGGGAGCGGATGGGCGTGGACCGTTCGTTCATCTGCCGGGCGGGGCTGATCGTCGGCGCGGAGGATCCGAGCGATCGTTTCCCGTACTGGGTGCGGCGGCTGTCGGCCGGTGGCGAGGTGCTGGCCCCCGGGCATCCGACCGATCGGGTGCAGTTCGTGGACGTCGCCGATCTGGCCGGTTGGCTGTTGCACGCCGCCAGCACCCGCCTCGGCGGCACGTACGACGGCACCGGTCCGGCGATGTCCAGGGCCGAGATGTTGGCCGGGGTGGCCGCCGGGCTGGGCATCGCCGATCCGGCCCTCACCTGGGTCGACCAGGAGTTCCTGCTGTCGCACGACGTGCGCGAGTGGTCGGGGGAGCGGGCGCTGCCGCTCTGGGTGCGGCTGCCGGAGACCGCCGGCCTGATGGACCGGGACGTCCGGCCGGCCCTGGACGCCGGTCTGACGATCCGTCCGCTGGCCGATACCGTTCGGGCGACCGCGTCCTGGATGACCGCGCACCCGGCAGCCGTCCGGCAGGGTGGACTCGACCCGGCGGATGAGGCGGCGATCCTGGGAAAGTGGCAGGCTGTGCGGGACCGGTGATCCCGGCGATCGAAGTTTCCCCCCACCTCGGACAGTCATAGTTGACGCTCACGCCTGCTGAAAGTAAGTTTCATCCGTGGCGAAGAGTGCGAAGATTTCTGCGAGTCACGAGCCCGGTGGGCTGATCGTCCACATCAGCGGGCTGTTGCCATCGCTGTCGCCCGCCGAGCAGCGGGTCGCCCGGCTGGTGGTCTCCGACCCGGCGGCCGCCGCCCGTCGGACAATCACCGACCTCGCCACCGCAGCCGAGACATCCGAGGCGACAGTCATCCGGTTCTGCCGTTCGGTGGGCATGGACGGCTACCCCCAACTGCGCATCCGCCTCGCCGCCGAGGCCGCCCGCCGGATCGAGCCACCGGACGCCCGAGTGGTCGGCGGTGACATCCCGCCTGGCGCCGACCTCGCCCAGATCATCGCCACCATCGCGTTCAACGACGCCCGCGCCGTCGAGGAGACCGCCGAGCAACTCGACCCCGCCGTCTGCGAGCAGGTGGTCGAGGCGATCAGCGGTGCCGGTCGGATCGACATCTACGGCGCCGGCGCCAGCGGGTTCGTCGCCTCGGACTTCCAGCAAAAGCTGCACCGCATCGGCCGGATCGCCTTCTACTTCCCGGACGTGCACACCGCGCTCACCTCGGCCGCCCTCCTGGGCCGGGGAGACGTGGCGATCGGCATCTCGCACACCGGCACCACCTCCGACGTGATCGAGGTGCTGGAGCAGGCCCGTACCCGTGGTGCCGCGACAGTGGCGCTGACCAACTTCCCGCGCTCGCCGATCACCGACGTGGCGGACTTCGTGTTGACCACGGCGGCCCGGGAGACCACCTACCGCTCCGGCGCGACGGCCAGCCGGCTGGCCCAGCTCACAGTGGTCGACTGCCTCTTCGTCGGGGTGGCCGCCCGCAACCGGGCCCGGGCCCGCAAGGCCCTGGAGGCGACCGCCGAGGCGGTCCAGTCGCACCGGGTGGGTGCCAACCGGAGGCGGGCATGACGGCCGGTGCGGAGATGCCCGCACGGCCCGCTCGCCCCACGGTCCGGGTGGGTGCCCCCACCGAACGGCGTAACCCGCTCAGCGTCGACCTCGACCTGATGTCGACCCGGGACGTGCTCACCGTGATCAACGAGGCGGACCGGCGGGTGCCCGCGGCGGTCGCCGCGGTGCTCGACGAGATCGCCACCACCGTCGACCTGGCGGTCGCGGCGCTTCGCGGCGGTCACCGGGTGCACTACTTCGGGGCCGGCACCTCGGGCCGGCTGGGCGTGCTCGACGCGGCCGAACTGGCCCCCACCTTCAACTCGCCCCGACACTGGTTCTGCGCGCACCTCGCGGGAGGCCCGGACGCCATGTGGCGGGCCGTCGAGGACGCCGAGGACGACGACCGGGGCGGCGCGGTCGAAGCGGCCAGTTGTGTACGGGCCGGGGACCTGGTGGTTGGTCTGGCGGCCAGCGGACGCACCCCGTACGTCCTCGGGGCGCTCGCCTCGGCCCACGCCAAGGGCGCCTCGACGGTGCTGCTCTGCGCCAATCCGGAGGCGGAGGCCGCCCGGTCGGTCGACGTGTTCATCGGGGTGGACACCGGACCCGAGGTGGTCACCGGGTCGACCCGGATGAAGGCGGGCACAGCGCAGAAGTTGGTGCTCAACACGTTCTCGACCGCCGTCATGGTGCGCCTGGGGCGGGTCTACTCGAACCTCATGATCGATATGGTGGCCACCAACGCGAAACTTCGCGGACGAATGATCTCGATTCTGGTCGAGGCCACCGGTTGCTCGGAGGAACTCTGCCGGCAGGCCCTCACCGAGGCGGACGGGGACCTGAAGACGGCGCTCGTCGCCCTCGTCTCGGGCGCCGAGATCGACGCCGCCCGGGCCGCGCTGGCCCGCTCGGCCGATCAGGTGCGCGGCGCCCTCGCCCTGCTCGCCTCCTAGCCCACCCGCCCCGGGAAGCGAACCGGCCTTCGGATTGTTCATCTGGCCGGGGGGTAATAACACCCCCGTGAATGAACCGACCGGTCCACCGGTGCGTATCTGGCAGTGACCAGGATCGCATCGCGGTGGTGACCCGGGTCGCTGTGCCCCCACGGCGGGCGGTGTTGCCATGGTGCGGTAACCCGTACGTGGTGCCCAGTGGCGAGCCACCCGATGGGGTGCTGACAGCAAACATGGACCGTGCTCTCAGCTACTACTCAGGCATTCGTGACACTTTCGACTCACGACGAGGAATCCCCGACACGTCTCATCTGTTGTGTAGGTGTCAGCACCGATCGGCACAGCAGAAGTTACCAGGGGCTGACAGGTGTGGGGAATGGCAAGGAACCGGGCAACCGGCGCGAGCGAGGGGACCGTGGGCAACGTGGACAAGAACATCGGCATGCGAACCGACGAGGTTGCCGAGGAGCGCGACCTGGTCGGCGTCTACCTGCACGAGATCTCCCGGACGCCACTGCTGGACGCCGCCAAGGAGGTCGATCTCTCCAAGGCGATCGAGGCCGGCCTCTACGCCGAGCACCTGCTCGGTGAGGAAGCCGTTCCCGCCGGTGTCGACCGGGCCGACCTGGAGTGGCTGGTCGTCGAGGGTGAGCGGGCGAAGGACCTCTTCATCCGCGCCAACCTCCGACTGGTCGTGTCGATCGCCCGACGGTACGTGCGCTCGGGGATGCCCATGCTGGACCTGATCCAGGAGGGCAACACCGGCCTCGTCCGGGCGGTCGAGAAGTTCGACTACGAGCGCGGCTACAAGTTCTCCACCTACGCCACCTGGTGGATCCGGCAGGCGATCAGCCGGGCGATCGCCCAGCAGGAGCGCACCGTCCGTCTACCGGTGCACCTGGTGGAGGACGTCAACCGGATGCGCAACGTGGCCCGGCAGCTGACCCGTGAGTTGGGCAGCGACCCGGAGCCGGAGCAGATCGCCAACGCCCTCGGCGTCACCGTCGAGCGGGTGAACGAGCTGCGCCGCTGGTCGCAGGACACCGTTTCGCTGGACACCCCGGTGGGCGACGACGGCGACACGAACCTCGGTGACCTGGTCGCCGACAGTGACGCTCCGTCGCCGGAGGACATCGTCCTCAGCGGCCTGGAGCGGCAGCGCATTGAGGGGCTGCTCAACCACCTCGACGACCGGTCCGCCGGCATCATGCGGGCCCGCTACGGGCTGGAGGACGGCCGGGAGCACTCGCTCACCGAGGTCGCGTCCCGGTTCTCGCTGTCCCGCGAGCGGATCCGGCAGCTGGAGATCCAGGCCCTCGGCCGGCTCCGCGAGCTGGCTCGGGCGGAGGGGCTGCAAGCAGCCTGACCTGGTAGTAATGACGGCGAACGGCCGGCGTCCGATAGGGGGACGCCGGCCGTTCGCCGTTTCCGATCGTGGTTAGCGGACCCGGCCGTAACCCTGGATGGACATCATGTTCATGCCACGCTTGAGCACGTTGCGACCGGCGCTGGGCGCGTCGATCACCTGACCGTCGCCCACGTAAAGAGCGACGTGCCCGAGCCCGCTGTAGAAGATCAGGTCGCCAGGGCGTAGTTCACCCCGCCCGATGTGGGCTACCGCGCTCCACTGCATCCGGGTGTTGTGCGGAAGGGACTTCCCGGCCGCCCGCCAGGCCGCCGAGGTCAGGCCGGAACAGTCGTAGCCGTTCGGCCCGTCAGCCGCCCAGACGTACGGCTTGCCGATCGCGCCGAACGCGTAACGCACCGCGGTGCCGGCAGCACCGGACACGGCGGGCACGTTCTTGGCCTCGGTCGTCGCCGCCTTGGGCTCGGGTCGCTCGGTGGCGGCCCCGTACGCCTGCCGGCGCAGCTCGTACAGCTTGGCAAGGTCCTGCTCGATCTGCTTCTTACCCGCGGCGAGCTGACGCGCCTGTGCGGCCTGCCGGGTCAACGTCGCGCCCAGGCGGGCCTTCTCGTCGAGCAGCCGCTGCTGATCGGCCGTGAAGCCGGAGATGCGCTCCTGCCGCTGGCGGGTCAACTGCTCGATCGTGCCGAGCCGGTCCAGCAGCGCGGCCGAGCCCCCCGGGCGCAGCAGGGCGTCCGCGGTGCGCAGGCCGCCACTCTTGTACGCGGTGGAGGCGAGCTCCGCCACGTCGGCCCGGCTCTGCTCGACCTGCTGTTCGAGCGGGCCGATGCGGGTCTGTAATCGGGCCACGGCGGCCTCGTTTGTCTTGATCTCCTCACGCAGTTTGTTGTACGACTCGACGACCCGCTCCAACTCGGCCGAGGACGTCTCGATCCGGCGGGTCAGGTCGGCGGGGGACGGTTCGGCCTGGGCCACCGCCGTCGGGGCGATCAGCGCGGCCGACATGCCGACCAGCGCCACGGTGCGCAGCAGATTTCTCAGGGATGACAAGAGCGGAAGGCCCCTCTCCCACGGCCGCCGGGGCTGCTGACGCCCTCGACGACACCGGCCGGGGCCATCCGGGCGGACGGCACTGGGCCGGACCGGCTCGCCCAACCTAACCCGGGACGGTTGTCGCTCGCAGTTGAAGCAGGGGCGAAAGTTGGCAGAGTTGCCGGCCGGGCCCCTGGGCTGGGTGGCGCCATCGTGGCTCATGACACCTCCGAACGAGGGAACATCACCCTTTTCGCGAGCTACTGACGGATATACGACTTTCGTCGTTCCGGGCGCATGCCGCCGGATTCCTGGCCGCCATAACCGATAAAACCTGAAATGGATGCTGTTTCTCGGCGATGTCACCCGGTCGTGCCGAGCTGTCGGGACCCGGTAAATGCCCAGGTCGACTGGCGGTGCCACAACACAATGAAGTCCGGAGCCGGGAATCCCGTCGACAGCCAGCGATGACTGTCGCCAGCGGGCCCACTCGGCCAACCGTCCCCTTCGGGAGGAACCGTGAATCGTGAAGGCGCAAAGACGCGACCGCCGCGAACGGTGCCGGGCGCCCGGTCGACCCTGCTGTACGCGCGGCCCGGCATCATCGTGACCGTCGACCGGTTCACCGTCGGTCGGAACAGTTACCGGGTCGCCGACCTGACCCATCTGCGTACCACCCGGGGCCCGCACGACCGGATCGCCGTCCGGGCCGTGGTCATCACCGCCAGCATGCTCGGCGGTGTGGGGGTGCTCCTCGGCTTCACCGGCGGTCTGCAACGCCTCACCGCCGAGGCGTACCTGATCCTCGGCGCGGTGTTCCTGCTCCCGGCCGCTCTCGCCCTGGTCGGCGATCGCTGGCGCCCACCGCCGCACGAACTGTGGGGGTGGTACCAAGGCTCGGAGGTGCTGCTCTTCAGCGCCGACGACGAACGGCAGTTCGGCCAGGTCACCCGGTCGCTGCTGCGGGCCCGGGAGGTCAACCGCTACGGCAGTTGGGTCGACCCGCTCGCGGAAGCGGACCCGTGGCGGCCCAACCGTTGACCCGGCGGCGGTGCGCCGGAGCCGCGTCCGGCCACCGGCCGGACAGCAGGCTCAGCGGGCGACCGGCTCCGGAGCCCGTTCCTGCTGCGGTGCGGCCACCCAGGCGCTGACCCGGCGCTCGGCGTAGAACGAGACGAACGGCACCGTGCCAGCCAACATCACCAGCAGCATCCGCTTCAGCGGCCAGTCGGCTCGGCGGCTCAGGTCGAACGCGGCCACCAGGTAGATCATGTAGAGGAAGCCGTGCGCCGGCCCGATCGTCTCCACGACGACCGGGTTGTCGAACGCGTACTTCAGTGGCATGCCGATCACGACCAGCAGGATCAGCACCACGCCCACGATCCAGGCGATCACGCGGTACCGGGTAAGGGCAGCGCCCACCTTCGTCCGTCCTTCCGAGCCCGGCTCAGCCGGGATAGTCACCGGGCCGGGCGCCCGGATTGGCGTTCAACCATGACAGGTAGTGGTTGTAGGCGGCCAGGTCGGTGTCCTCGACGACATCGCCGGTGGCCGGCACCCGGGACACCCGCACCGGGCGGCGTACCGCCGGTCGGGACCCGGCGGCGACCGCCGGCGCCGGCTCGACGGCCGGATCCGCCGGCGGCGCGTCGGCATCGGCCGCCTTGCGGCGGGCCAGCTTCACCTCACGCCACCAGACGTAGACCACGAAGCCGGCGAAGATCGGCCACTCGACCGCGTACCCCCAGCTCAGGCTGTTGCCGGCGGCGGCCCGGCTGATCTGCCACCAGCCCAGCCCGAGGAAGCTCACGACCAGCACGACCATGGCCACGTGACGTGCGATCCACGCCGGGGTCCAGAGCCGCCTCATGACATTGAGGGTACCGGGGGCGCTACCGGTCTCCGACACCGTGTCGTAGTCGTCGCCTCGCCGGCTTGGTTTGGCATCACCACGCCTGGGCAATCGTCTAGACGCCAGCCCACACGAGATCAAGGGGGGCGATCATGACCGGATCGGTACGTGAGGACGGCTTTGCGTCCGGCGGCAGTGCGGATATGAGCCCGGAGCAGCGGGTGCCCGAGTGGGGCGGCGATCAGCTCGCCGACCCGGCCGGCGCTTCCGGCCTCGACGGCGACCTCGGCATCGACCCGACGGAGCTGACCGACGAGGACCTGATCCGCGAGATGCACAGCCTGCACCGAACCCGCCTGGACACCCTGCGGCACGCGGCGGACTCCGCACTCGCGAACCACCTGCGGCGCACGGCGGAGCTGGAGACCGAGTACCTGGCCCGACACCCGGGTCGCGAGGTCGATCCCAGCCGCCTGCGGGACGCGTGATGCCGGCGCGCGCCGTGCGCGGCATGTCCGCGCCACCCGAGGTGGTCTTCAACACGGCCACCGACCCCGACCGTGCCTCGGCCTGGCTGCCGGAGCCGCTGCGCGGCGACGGCAGCCCCGCCGCGGAGATCAGCGGCGAGGAACTGCGCGCCCGCTGGGGCGACGGCGACACCGACGACTGGTCCGCCGAGATCCGGGTGGAGCCGGCCGATTCCGGCGGCGCCCGGATCCAGCTCGACCTGGCCGACGGGTCCGGCGGGCCCGGTCCGGACCAGTTGGCCGACGAGGCGCTCACCAACCTGGCACGCGAGGTCGCCGACAACCTCCAGGCCGGCTGAGCCGGCCGCGCGGGACGCCGTTCCCGCACCACCACGACAGTTGAGGAGATCGGGTGAGCGACACTGGCCTGCGACAGAAGGCGGCCCGGCTGCGCCGGGCGTACGCGCCGCACGAGCACCGGCCGCTCGGCGGCTACCTGGTGGCGATGGGCGCCTACGCCGGGGTGACAGCGGCTCTCGCCGGCCTGGTCAAGGCGACCGGCCGACCGGTGCCGGAGCGTCCCGCGCCGTCCGACGTGGTGCTGCTCTCCATCGCCACGCACAAACTGAGTCGGTTGCTGTCGAAGGACGCGGTGACCAGCCCGTTGCGGGCGCCGTTCACCCGCTACGACCGTCCGATCGGCAGCGGCGAGGTGATGGAGCAGGTCCGCGACTCGGGCAGCCCCACCCGGCACGCCATCGGCGAGCTGCTGAGCTGCCCGTTCTGCCTGGCGGTCTGGGTGGCCACCGGGCTGACCGGTGGCCTGGTGCTCGCGCCCCGGCTCACCCGCCTGGTGGCCACCGCGCTGACGGCGGTCGCCGCGTCCGACTTCCTCCAGATGGCGTACGCGACGGCGCAGCAGGCCGCCGAGGGCGGGCACCAGGACGAGGACTGACGAGCAGTACGCGAAAGGGGGGCCGGCAGACACCGGCCCCCCTTTCGCGTACGCCTCAACGTTGCATGCCGGACCAACCGTGCGGCGACTCCGGCTCCCGTTCGTCCTCGTCCGCCCCGGTGATGATGTCCCGATCCACCGCCGTGCGGTCGTGCTCGTTGGCGAAGTCCGGCTCGGGCGTGGTGTCCCTGCCCTTCGGGGGCTGACCCAGCGCCGGCACCTTCTCGTCGTGGTCCTCGTGGTGCGTCATGTCGGTGTCCCTCCTGCGGTCATTCACGCGATGGTGCCGCCCAGGTCGCTCAGCCGATGGAACCGCCCAGCAGGTCGCTGGCCTCGTCCACCGCGTACTCGCCCTCGGGAAGCGCGTCGATGCGGGCGAGCAGGTCCGGTGGAAGCTCGGCGGCCACCGCCCGGCGATAGATCTCCGCCTGGGTGACCCGCTCCTGCGCCCGGAAGATGTCGTCGAGCAGGTCGTCGAGGGCCTGGGTATCCGGCTCGCCGGCCACGGATGCGTCGTCGGTCACGTCGATCAGCTACCCGGGGCGGAATCGGTCAAACGTCACGCCGATGGCCGACGTACGGGACTCACCAGGGCAGTTCCCCTGCTTCGTCCTGGAAGGTCCCCGTCGGCCCGGTCGGCGCCAGGGTCGCCAGGCGTACGACCTGTCGGGCACTCTCTTCCACCGGTCGCCCGATGCCGAAGGGGGCGGTCATGTCGGTGGCGGTAGGGCCCGGTTCGAGGGCGTTGAACTTGATGCCCGGCTGTGACTTCGCGTACTGCACGGTCAGCATGGTGGCCGCGGACTTGGACGCCGAGTACAACGCGAGCGACAAGCCGAACTCCGGACGCTCAGGGTTGTTCACCGCCCAGAACGATCCGGCGCTGCTGGAGATGGTGACGACTGTGGGATTCGACGACTTGCGAAGCAGAGGCAGCGCCGCCTCGGTGACGCGCACGATTCCCACCGCGTTGGTGTCGAAGGATCGCAGCGCGGCGGGCCCGTCCAGCTCGGTCACCAGAATGCCCGCGTTGTGCACCAGGACGTCGAGTCGACCCTCGGCCGAGTCGATCGTCGCCAGTGCGGTGCGCACGGACGCGTCGTCGGTGACGTCGAGCTGGACGAATCGCGATCCAAGAGTCGCGGCGGCTTTCTCGCCCCGCTCGACATCACGCGCGCCGATGTAGACCTCGTGCCCCAACTCCAGAAGCTGTCTGGCGGTCTCGAAGCCAATGCCCTTGTTGGCTCCGGTGATCAGTGTGACGGTCATCCCGAACGCTATCCACGGCAGTTCGGCGTACCCGGAGCCCTCTTGAGACCGGGGTCTGACAGGACCCCCTCTGATCGCCGGAGCTGCCCTCGGCACGTCTCAGGTCTTCGCGGCCTGGACTGCTCGTGGTTCGCTGACGGCAGGTAGGCCGGCGGCGGCAAGGAGGGTCAGCTTCTCCGCGTCACTGGACCCGGCGTCGGCATGAAACACGACGAGCATCAGGCCATCCGCTCCGGCGATGCCCAGCCGTTCCCGATTGAGGGTCAGCTCCCCGACCTGCGGGTGATTCAGCCGAATCGGCGTTCCGCGCTGTCCGCGTACTTCATGGCGTGCCCAGAGCTGGCGGAATCGGGCGCTCGCCAACGAGAGTTCCCCGGTGAGTTCGATGAAGCGGGGGTCGTCTATGTCGGTGCCCACGGCCTGTCGCAGGTTCGCGACGAAGCACTCCGTGATGTTTTCCCAATCCGGGTGCAGTGCCTGCTCGGCGGGGTTCAGGAACAGATCCCTGAGCTGATTGCCCCCTTCGGCAAGGCTCGGGGAGAGGGCTCTGGCGAGGCTGTTCGAGGCCAGAATGTCGAAATACCGTCCCTCGATGAAGGCGGGCTGGACGAGGGAGCCCAGAAGTTTGAGTGCACCGGCCGGAACAGTTTCCGTACGCGGTCGACGTCTGCGCTTTTGGGGAGTGTCCGCGACCAGCTTCAGCAGGTAGGTCAGGTGCTCGTCGTCGAGCTGGAGTACGCGTGCGATGGACTCGAGCACCTGCACGGACGGGTTTCGGTCACGGCCCCGCTCCAAGCGCAGGTAGTAGTCCGCGCTCACGCCGGCAAGCATGGCGACCTCCTCGCGGCGCAGGCCCGGCACACGTCGCACACCCACATCCGGGATGCCGGCCTGCCGGGGTGTCACCAGCGCCCGTCGAGCACTCAGAAACGCGCCAAGGTCGTTCGACATCTCGCTCACAAATCAATCGTATGACCGGGACAGACGGTTGACGGGGGTCCTGTCGCACCCCCGGCTCCAGCGGGCGCGCACTGCCAGGGTCCACGTACAGACAGCGCCGCCCCCGGCCTTGTGGGCCGGGGGCGGCGCTGGTGTCGGTGTGCAGGTCGCCTCTCGGCGAGTGGCACTACGCGGCTCCAGCCGGACGGTATTCCGCGAAGGCTATTTAGGTGAGGCCCGGGGACACTGGACACACCGACACCCCAGTCAACGAGCCGACCCCCGCTCGTGTTCCGGGAGGCGTGGTGTCGGCGGTCACACCGTCGTCGGCAGCGTGGCCCGACGGGCCCGCACGGCCGAGGCGAGGTGGTCGAGCACCTCGGCGGTGTCGTCCCAGCCCAGGCAGGCGTCGGTGACCGACCGGCCGTACTCCAGCTCCCGGGTCGGGTCGAGCTCCTGCCGGCCGGGCAGCAGGAACGACTCCAGCATCACGCCGGTGATCCCACGCTGGCCGGCGGCCAGTTGAGCGGCCACGTCCGCGGCGACCAGCGGCTGGTTGCGGTGGTCCTTGCCGCTGTTGGCGTGACTGGCGTCGATCACCAGCCGCTCCGGCAGGTCGGCGGCGCGGAGCAGGTCGAGTGCCCCGGCGACCGACTCGGCGTCGTAGTTGGGTCGGCCGCCCCCACCGCGCAACACCAGGTGCCCGTCGGTGTTGCCCCGGGTGTGCATGATCGCCGGAGTGCCGGAGAAGTCGATGCCGGGGAAGACGTGCGGCACACCGGCGGCGCGGATCGCGTCCACGGCCGTGCCGATGCTGCCGTCCGGGCGGTTCTTCATGCCGATCGGCATGGACAGGCCGGAGGCGAGCTGACGGTGCACCTGGCTCTCCACGGTGCGGGCACCGATCGCGCCCCAGGCCACCGTGTCCGCGATGTACTGCGGGGTGATCGGGTCGAGGAACTCGCAACCCACCGGCAGGCCGAGGCGGAGCACGTCGAGCAGCAACGCCCGGGCCAGCCGCAGACCGGTGTTGACGTCCCCGCTGCCGTCCAGGCCGGGGTCGTTGATCAGGCCCTTCCAACCGACGGTGGAGCGCGGCTTCTCGAAGTAGACCCGCATGACGATCAGCAGGTCGTCGGCGAGCCGGTCGGCTGCCGTCCGAAGACGCTGCGCGTAGTCCAGGGCGGCGGCCGGGTCATGCACCGAGCAGGGACCGACCACCACCAGCAGGCGGTCGTCCTCGCGGTCCAGCACGCGACCGACCGCGCGGCGGCCGGTCAACACGGCCGACGCGAGCGGGGCGTCCAGGGGCAACTCGTGGTGCAGCAGGGCGGGCGTGGTCAGCGGCACGACACGGTCGATCCGCTGATCGCTGACCCGATCGGTCTCCGGGGTCGTCACGGTGGGCATCCTTCCGCCGACCGTGCCCGGGGCCGGTGCCCGGGACGAGCCGGCTGCTCGTACGCAAAAGGGCAGGAACGACAGCTCCTGCCCAGCCGGCTCGGTCCGTGGTGACGTCAGTTCATGGTGAAGTCACCGGCGTGCGAGCCGGCTGCCTAAACCATCGATAGGAACGCGTCACCGGGCCAGCGTACCCGACCGGACGCGGTCACCCGTCCTGTCGTCCCAAGATGCGGGGCGAAGATCGCGTGCCGGGGGTGCGGTCGGGGTAACAGGGGTGCCATGACACACGAGCAGAGCGATCAGGAGCGGGTGGAGTCCCGCGCGCACCACCTCCTGCCCGAGGAGGAGGCGGTGGGCAGCGACGACCCGGAGGCGCAGGCGGAGGCCATCCTCGCCGATTCGGACATCCGCGAAGCGGACCAGAACGCCGCACCGGACACGGTGCTGGAGCGTCGTACCTCGGATCAGACCGTGGTGGCGGTCGAACCGCCGGACTGAGCGGTCGCCCCGCGAGCCCGGCGTGACCCCCGGTAGGTCTGGTCGCGCAGCCAGGCCAGCGGACCTGCCACCCGCAGTTCGGGTGGCAGGTTGCGCACCGGGTCGAACGCGAGCGCCGCGTCCTCTGCGGCACTGAGCTGGGCATCGAGGCTGACCTGCCCGACCAGCCGCCACGGCCCCACAGCCGACGCGACCGCGAGCACCAGGCGCGGGGTGTCCGTCCGGGTCGCGGCGGCCACCGTGGCCAGGCTGCGACCGAGGTCGGCCGAGTCGGGGTCGGCCAGGGCGGCCAGCCAGAGGCGGCGCCGACCCGCGCGGAAGTACGTGATCGTGCTGTACGTGCCGGTGAAGCGACGTCGGGGCAGCGGCAGGTTCCGCAGCAGCGGGGCCGCGCCGCTGGAGCTGACCAGCAGGTCGAACGGCCGGCCGCCGTCGCGGTGCAGGCGCAGCGCGAGGCCCAGGACGTCTGGCCAACTGCCGGGCGTGGGCGTTCCCTTGGAGAGCCGGATGGTGGTCCGGTACCGGCCGGGGTGGTCGAGCAGACCGACCCCGGTGGGCGGTCCGGGCGTACCCCAGATCACCGTCTCGCCGACGAACGAGCGACCGGCCGGATGCAGCAGCCGGCCGCGGCGCAGCCGGCCGAGCGCGGTGCTGGCGCGTACGACGGCGGTGGCGGCCCGGCCGGCGGACCGGGACGGAGGCGGGGTGACGGTCATTGCTCTCCGGTACCCCACGCGGCGGCTCCGATGCCGCCCGGGTCGGCTCGCCGACCGCACGTCACCTTTCCGCCTCCGAGATCGGATAGCGTCGGGGGCATGCCCGACAGCGGTTACCCCTGGCCCATTCAGACGTCCCGACTGGACAACGGCCTGCGCGTGGTGGTGAGTGAGGATCGCACCGCGCCCGCCGTGGCCGTCAACCTCTGGTACGACGTCGGCTCCCGGCACGAGCCGGCCGGGCAGACCGGTTTCGCCCACCTCTTCGAGCACCTGATGTTCGAGGGCTCGGTGAACGTGGCGAAGACCGAGCACATGAAGCTGATCCAGGGCTCCGGCGGCTCGCTCAACGCCACCACCAACCCGGACCGGACCAACTACTTCGAGACGGTCCCGGCCGAGCACCTGGAGCTGGCCCTCTGGTTGGAGGCCGACCGGATGGGCGGCCTGGTCCCCGCCCTCACCCAGGAGACGCTGGACAACCAGCGGGACGTGGTGAAGAACGAGCGCCGGCAGCGCTACGAGAACGTGCCGTACGGCGACGCCTGGCTGCGGTTGCTGCCGCTGCTCTACCCGCCGGGGCACCCCTACCACCACGCGACGATCGGCTCGATGGCCGACCTGAACGCCGCCGACCTGGCCACCTTCCAGGCGTTCCACCAGACCTACTACGCGCCGAACAACGCGGTGCTCACCGTCGTCGGCGACGCCACCGCCTCCGACGTGTTCGCGCTCGCCGACAAGTACTTCGGCGCGCTGCCCGCCCGCGACGACATCCCGCCGGCACCGGACGGCCGCAGCGTCCCCGCCACCGGGCAGACGGCCGTCGAGTCGGTGAGCGCCGACGTGCCCGCGCCACGGGTCTACATCGCCCACCGCAGCTACCCGTTCGGCAGCCCGGGATACAACGTGATCACCGTGCTCGCCACCATCCTGGGCAGCGGCCGGGGCAGCCGGCTCTACCAGCGCCTCGCCGACGGTGAGCGGATCGCGCAACCGGACCTGGTCGGGGCGTACGGGGTGGACCTCGCCCACGCCCCGGCACCGCTGATCGCCACCGCCACCGCCCGCCCCGGAGTGAGCGCCGAGCGGCTGGCCGAAGGGCTGGCCGACGTCGTCGACGAGCTGGCCACCGTGCCGGTCACCGCCGCCGAGTTGGATCGGGCCAAGGCGTTGCTCAGCACCGGGTGGTGGCGTCAGCTGTCCACCGTCGACGGCCGCGCGGACCTGCTCGGCCGGTACACCACGCAGTTCGGTGACCCGGCCCGCATCGCCGAGCAGTTGCCGGCCCTGCTCGCTGTCACCGCCGAGCAGATCGCCGAGGCCGCCGCCGACGTGCTCGCCACCGACCGGGTGACCCTGACCTACCTGCCCGAGGAGACCTCATGACGCTGATCGCCGACCGTCCCGGCCCGGGTGCCGCCCGCCCGTACCGGTTCCCGCCGGTGGTCCGCCGCGCCGCGGCCGGTGGTCAGGTCGTCGCCGCGCACCTGCCGGGGCAGAACCTCGCCGTGGCCCTGCTGCTGCTCGACGTGGGCGCGGGCCAGGAGCCGGTCGGCAAGGAGGGTCTGTCCGGCGTGCTGGCCAAGGCGTTGGAGGAGGGGACCGCGCAGCGGGACGCCGCCGCGTACGCGCTCGCCGTCGAAGGGCTCGGCACCGCTTTGTCCACCGGTCTGGACTGGGACTCGTTCCAGGCCAGCGTGGTGATCCCGGTGGACCGGCTGAGTGCCGCCGTGGAACTGCTCGCCGAGGCGGTCCGGACGCCCAGGCTCGACCCCGCCGACGTACGCCGGGTCCGCGACGACGAGGCGACCGCGCTGCGGATGGACTGGGCCAACCCCGGCCCGCGCGCCGACGCCGCGCTGCGCGCCGACCTGTTCGGCGCGCAGAACCGCTGGGGACGGCCGATGCACGGCGACCCGGAGTCGGTCGCCGGGTTGGACGTGGAGGACGTGACGGTCTTCCACTCCGAGTGGTTCCTGCGCCCCGGCACCCTGATCGTCGCCGGTGACCTGGACCGGATCGACCTGGACGCGCTGGCCGCCGCGGCGTTCGCCGGCACCGGTGGTGGCCCCGCCGAGCGGGGCGGCCCCATCGAGGTGCCGCTGCACAGCGGGCGACGGATCATCCTGGTGGACCGGCCCGGCTCGGTCCAGTCCACGCTGCGGTTGGGCCACCCGTCGCCACACCGGGCGCACCCCGACTACGTGCCGATGACACTCGCCGGCACGGTGCTCGGCGGGGCGTTCACGTCCCGACTCAACCACCTGCTGCGGGAGGTGCACGGCTACACCTACGGCATCCGGGGCGACTTCGCCGCGTCGCGGCGGTTCGGTCGGTTCGCGGTCAGTTCCGGCGTGCAGACGGCGGTCACCGCGCCGGCCCTGGTCGAGGCGGTGGGCGAGATCACCCGTACCCAGGCCACCGGGGTGACCGAGGAGGAGTTGGAGGTGGCCCGCTCCTGGCGGGCCGGGCAGCTCTCGGTGGAGTTGCAGAGCCCTCGGGCGATCGCCTCCGCGCTGACCACCCTGGTGGTGCACGACCTGCCGGACGACTACCACGCGCGGCTGCGCGAGTCGCTGCTCTCCGCCGACGTGGCCCAGGTCTCCGCAGCGGCAGCCACCCACCTGCACCCGGAAGCCCTCACCCTGGTCATCGAGGGCGACGCCGCAGTGATCCGCGACGACCTGGAGGCCACCGCCCTGGGAGATCTCCTCCCCTGACCCCACCCGGCCGGCCTCGTGCTACCCCTCGCGCCATTGATCATGAAGTTGTTGTCACTCGCCACGGCGTGTCGCGGCAATAACTTCATGATCGACGGAAGAGGGGTTGGGGGAGCCTGGGTCAGGGGGCGGGATGTGAGGTGGGACCCGGGGGGTGGGAAAGGGGTCCCGGTTTCGGGGGTGGGGTCGGTAGCCTCGCGGGCATGAGGATCGGCATTGTGGGGGCCACCGGCCAGGTCGGTGGCGTGATGCGGCAGGTGCTGACGGAGCGGAAGTTCCCGGCGGAGCAGGTGCGGTTGTTCGCCTCGGCGCGGTCCGCCGGGCGTACGCTGCCGTGGCGCGACGGCGAGGTGACCGTCGAGGACGCGGCGACCGCTGACTATTCCGAGCTGGACATCGTGCTCTTCTCGGCCGGTAAGGGCACGGCCCGGGAGTTGGCGCCACGGGTCGCCGAGGCCGGCGCCGTGGTGATCGACAACTCGTCGGCGTTCCGGATGGACCCGCAGGTGCCGCTGGTGGTCGCCGAGGTCAACCCGCACGCCGCCCTGGACCGCCCGAAGGGCATCATCGCCAACCCCAACTGCACCACGATGGCCGCGATGCCGGTGCTGCGTCCGCTGCACGCCGAAGCTGGCCTGGTGGGCCTGGTCGTCTCCACCTACCAGGCGGTCTCCGGCGCCGGGCTGGCCGGCGTCGCCGAGCTGGACGAGCAGGTCCGCAAGGTGGCCGAGCACGCCGCCGGGCTGGCCTTCGACGGGTCGGCCGTGGAGTTCCCCGCGCCGCGCTCGTTCACCCAGCCGATCGCCTTCAACGTCCTCCCGCTGGCCGGTTCGATCGTCGACGACGGCTCGTTCGAGACCGACGAGGAGCAGAAGCTCCGCAACGAGAGCCGCAAGATCCTGGAGATCCCCGACCTGTTGGTCTCCGGCACCTGTGTCCGGGTGCCGGTCTTCACCGGGCACTCGCTCCAGATCAACGCCCGGTTCGCCCGGCCGCTCACCCCGCAGCGCGCCCACGAACTGCTGGCCGACGCGCCCGGGGTGGCACTGACCGACGTCCCGACGCCGTTGCAGGCCGCCGGCCAGGACCCGACCTACGTGGGCCGGATCCGCGCCGACGAGACCGTCGAGTACGGGCTGGCGCTCTTCTGCTCCAACGACAACCTCCGCAAGGGCGCCGCGCTGAACGCTGTGCAACTCGCCGAGCTGGTCGCCGCCGAGCGCCGCTGACCGGCACTGTCGAACTCTCACCGAGCCCTCGCCGTCCGTCGGCGAGGGCTCGGTGCCGTTCCGGGTGGTCGTCGCCCTGCCGTTCCGGGTGGTCGCCCGCGGCGGTCGGCAGGTCGTGCTTGGATGGGTCGGAGACGATCGTCCAACCTGGAGGACACCATGCCGGATGACCGCACCCAGCAGGCGTTGACCGATCTGGTGGCCGGCCGCTCGATGGGCGTGCTCGCCACCATCAAGCGGGACGGGCGTCCGCAGCTGTCCACGGTGCTCTACTCCTTCGACCGGGACGCGGGCCTGATCCGGGTCTCGGTCACCGACGGCCGCGCCAAGACCGCCAACCTGCGCCGCGACCCGCGTGCCAGCTTCCACGTCAGCAGCGAGGACGGCTGGGCGTACGCGGTGGTCGAGGGTCGCGCCGAACTGACCCCGCCGGCCACCCAACTCGGCGACGAGACTGTCGAGGAGTTGGTGGCGCTCTACCGGGGGCTGAGCGGCGAACACCCCGACTGGGACGAGTACCGCCAGGCCATGGTCGACGAGGGACGGATCGTGCTACGCCTGCACGTCGAGCGGCTCTACGGGATGGCACCTCGGGGCTGACCCGCCCACAGCCGATCAGCCCGGCTCGATCACGGTCACGCCGGGCCAACGCTGCGCCGGCCGGTGCCGGGCCAACCGCTGCCGCGACCGGGCCACGTCCACCCGGGCCGGGTTGTGCCGCCACACCCCGGCCAGCAGATCCGTCAGGCCGTACGGGGCGCAGACCCTGAGCCGGCCGGCCGGGTCCAGGCGGACGGCCACCGCTGTCGCGTACTCCGGCCAGGTGGCGACCGCCTCGGCCACGCTGCGGTACGGCTCGATGGGGTCGCCGCCGAACCTGGCCGCGTACCAGGTGTGCACCGCCGCCTGGTTGCGCGCCTGCCACGGCGGCTGCGGCCACATCCCCGCCAGCCGGGCGGTGGCCCGGTCGTCGTCGGAGCGGGTCAGCCTCGCCGGGTCGAAGAAGACCACGTCCACGTCCCGGACCCGCGCCGGGTCGAACCCGTCGCCGTACCGCTCGCCCCACACCAGGTCGCGCAGGGCGCCCGCGCCGATCCAGGCGTCCGGCAGCCCGGAATCACGCACCACGGTCAGCGCCCGGGTCAGCCAATCGCTGCCGGAGACCAGTTCCCGCAGCTCCTCCTCGCCCGTCATCATCCGCCCACGGTAGGCAGCGGAGTCGACGCGCGCGGGGTGTGCCGCCCGTCGACGGGTATACCGCCCTGCTTTGCCGTTGCGGGACGTCGGGGAGGGGGTGGGCGATGGGTGCCGGCACGAGCAGCGACGAGACCGGCCCCGCGGGACCGACCCTGCGGCGGGAAACCTCCCGGCTGCTGTCGTTCAGCGACGGGGTCTTCGCCATCATCATCACGCTGCTGGTGCTCGACCTCCAGCCGCCCCGGGTCGGCCGCGGTCAGCTTCTGCGCGCGCTGGTCGAGCAGTGGCCGGCGTACCTCGCCTATGTCACGTCGTACGTGTACGTGGCGGTGGGCTGGCTGAACCACCGAGCCGCCTTCAACCGGGTGGAGAAGAGCGGAAAGGCCCTCCAGTGGTACAACCTCGCAGTGCTGTTCAGCACCGCGCTGCTGCCGTTCGCCACCTCGGTCGTCTCGCAGGCCATGCGGGACGGCGACCAGGCGGACCAGCGGACCGGCGTGGTCGTCTACGGTCTGGTCGGCGTCCTGGTCTCAGTCAGCTGGCTGGGGCTGTACCACTACCTCGCCCGGCATCACGATCTGCTGGACCCGACGGTGCCGCTTCGGTTCTTCCCGGCCGAACGGGCCCGGGCCGCGATCGGCCTCCTGGGGTACGCGCTGGCGATCCTGGTCGGATTCCTCACCGGCCCGCTGTTCGCGCTGGTGATCTTCCTGCTGCTGCCGGCGTTCTACAGCCTGACCAGCAGCGGCCTCTACGAACTGCGACGCCTGCGGCACCCGCGTCGATAGGCCGGGGCCGTATGGGTTACCCCCTCCCGGGCGGCGGGTAGACGGGCCGTGCCGACACCGAGAGGGGAGCACCATGACAACGGTCGGAGAGTTCATGACGACCCGGTTGGTGACGATGGACGGCAACGACACGCTCATCGCCGCCGCGCAGGAGATGCGTGACAGCGCGATTGGCGATGTGGTGGTGACCGACGGCGACAGTGTGGTCGGCATCGTCACGGACCGGGACATCACGGTCCGAGGTGTCGCGGAGAACATGGACCCGGGCTCGACCCGGTTGAGCCAGATCACCACTCGCGACGTGATCACGGTGAGCCAGTACGACGATGCCGTGGCCGCCGCGGACCTGATGCGGACGTACGCCGTACGCCGACTTCCGGTGATCGACGACGGGCGCCTGATCGGCCTGGTGTCGATGGGTGACCTCGCGGTCGAGCGCGAACCGCAGTCGGTTCTGGCCGACATCAGCGCCGACGACCCGAACAACTGACCCGTCCGCCGCGGCACGCGCCGGCTCTCCCGTCCGGGAGGGCCGGCGCTGTGGCGTCTCGACCCCTTCGGTGATCAAGAGGTTCGCGTCACGACACGCCGGAGGCGATGACGCAAAGCTCTTGATCACCGGCGCGGGGCGGGGCGGGCGGCGCGGGGCGGGGCGGGCGGCGCGGGGCGGGGCGGGCGGCGCGGGGCGGCGCGGGGCGGCGCGGAGGGCGGGGTGGGGGACGGGTCACCCGAATTGGGCGAGGTTGAGCGGGGGAGCGGCGGGGACCCGTGCGGGGACGTGCAACGCCGGCCGTCCGTGCGACGCGAGCGCGGTGGGTGGGATCCCCGGCCCGGCAACTGGGAGGAGTGGACCCGATGGTGGACGCGACCACGAGGTTCTTCGAGGACCTGGACCGGCGGGGGTACGAACCCCTGCTGGCCAAGACCTCCGGGACGCTGAGGATCGACCTGCACGAGGGGGCGCAGACCCGACACTGGCTGCTGAGGATCGACCACGGCCGGCTGAACGTCAGTCAGGAGGACCAGGAGGCCGACACGGTGATCGGCGCGAGCCCGGTCCTCTTCGACGACATCGCCTCGGGGCGTGAGCACGGCCTGGCCGCGCTGTTGCGGGGGGACATGACGGTGTCGGGCGACGCGCGTCTCGTCGTACAGGTGGAGCGGATCTTCCCGGGTTCCCCGGACGCCCGCGGGCCGCGTCGGCGATTCGCCGGGGAGGTGCACTGATGGGGCAGAGCAACACGATCCGGATCCTGGACGGCAACACGTTCGTCGTCTGCGAGGACACCGGTGACATCGAGGCGACGCCGAGCGAGCCCACCGGGCTCTTCTCCATCGACACCCGGTTCCTGTCGACCTGGGTGCTGACCGTCAACGGTGAGCGACTCAACTCGCTCTCCTACGACGACCTGCAGTACTTCGAGTCGCGATTCTTCCTGGTCCCGGGGATGGCCACGCACTACGTGGACGCGAAGTTGTCGATCATCCGGGAGCGCACGGTGGGCGGCAGCTTCTGTGAGCAGCTGACCATCCTCAACCACGACGAGAAGCCGGTCGACCTGGAAGTCCGGATGGACGCGGCGTCGGACTTCGCCGACCTGTTCCAGGTCAAGGACGAGATCCTGAACAAGAAGGGCGAGATCTACACCGAGGTGGAGTCGGACCGGCTGCGGCTGGGGTACCGGCGGGGGAACTTCCGGCGGGAGACGGTCATCTCGTCGTCGATGTCGGCCCGGTACGACAGCAAAGGCTTCGCGTACACAGTGCACCTGGAGCCCAACGAGCAGTGGGATGCCTCGATCGACGTCCAGACCCACGCGGTCGGGCCCGGCGGCCGGGACCTGCGGTTCGGGCTGCGCCAGCACGGCACCGAGCGGCTCGCTCTCCAGCACGACCTGGAGAAGTGGATCGCCGACGCACCGAAGGTCAACAGCGAGCACGGCCGGGTGGCCAGCACGTACCGGCGCAGTCTGATCGACCTGGCGGCGCTGCGCTTCTCGCCGCTGTCGCTGGGCGGCGCCACCCTGCCCGCCGCCGGTCTGCCCTGGTTCATGACCATGTTCGGCCGGGACAGCATCCTCACCTGCCTGCAGACACTGCCGTTCACCCCGCAACTGTCGAAGACGACGCTGCGCATCCTGGCGTCCCTGCAGGGCAGCCGGTTCGACGACTTTCGGGACGAGGACCCGGGGCGCATCCTGCACGAGATGCGCTACGGCGAGACCGCGGCCTTCGAGGAACAGCCACACTCGCCGTACTACGGCTCGGTCGACGCGACGCCGCTGTTCATCGTGCTGCTCGACGAGTACGAGCGGTGGAGCGGGGACGTCGCGCTGGTCAAGGAGTTGGAGCAGGAGTCCCGGGCCGCGCTGAGGTGGATCGACAACTACGCCGACCTGGTCGGCACCGGCTACATCTGGTACGAGCGACGCAACACCGACACCGGCCTGGAGAACCAGTGCTGGAAGGACTCCTGGGACTCGATCTCCTACTCCGACGGCACGCTACCACCGTTCCCACGGGCCACCTGCGAGGTGCAGGGGTACGCGTACGACGCGAAGGTCCGCGCGGCCCGGTTGGCGCGGGAGTTCTGGGGTGACCCGGAGTTCGCCGACCAGTTGGAGCGGGAGGCGGCAGAGCTGAAAGAGCGGTTCAACCGGGACTGGTGGGTGGACGACGGCGAGTACTTCGCCCTGGCCCTGGACCCGGACGGCCGGCAGTGCGACATCCTCAGCTCCAACATCGGCCACCTGCTGTGGAGCGGGATCGTCGAACCCGAGCGGGCGGAGAAGCTCGCCGCGCACCTGGTCGGGCCGCGGCTCTTCTCCGGCTGGGGGGTGCGCACCCTCGCCGAGGGGGAGGCCCGCTACAACCCCATCGGCTACCACAACGGCACGATCTGGCCGTTCGACAACTCGTTCATCGCCTGGGGTCTGCGCCGTTACGGCTTCGCCGACGAGGCCGCGACCATCGCCAACGGCATCCTGGACGCGGCCACCTACTTCGACGGCCGGTTGCCGGAGGCGTTCGGCGGCTATCCGCGGGAGCTGACGAAGTTCCCGGTGGAGTATCCGACGGCGTGCAGTCCGCAGGCCTGGTCGACCGGTACGCCGCTCCTGCTGCTGCGCACCATGCTCGGTCTGGAGCCGCACGAGGGTCACCTGGCGGTCGAGCCGCGGCTGCCGGTGGGGATGGGTCGCATCGAGGTGCTGGACATCCCGGGCCGTTGGGGCCGGGTGGACGCGTTCGCCCGGGGTCGACTGGACCTGGACAAGCTCGGCGACTGACCGACCGGACCGCCGAACCGGCGGTGGCGCGCCACCCGCGTCGCCGCCGGTTCTCCACCCAGCCGATCCCCAGCCGGTCAGGGTAGATTCTGCGAATGCCGGAGCTCGTGTACCCGCCCGTTATCGCCGCCGCCAAGACGCTGTTCCGGGTCCTCGACCTGAAGATCACCATCGAGGGCGCCCACCACGTACCCCGCACGGGCGGCGCCGTGCTGGCCAGCAACCACGTCAGCTACCTCGACTTCATCTTCGCCGGTCTGGGCGCGAACGCGTCGGGCCGGCTGGTCCGCTTCATGGCCAAGGATTCGGTCTTCACGCACAAGATCTCCGGCCCGCTGATGCGTGGCATGCGGCACATTCCGGTGGACCGGCAGGCCGGCGCGGCCTCGTTCCGCGCCGCGGTGGGCGCGCTCAAGCAGGGCGAGGTCGTCGGCGTCTTCCCCGAGGCGACGATCAGCCGGTCGTTCACAGTCAAGGAGCTCAAGAGCGGCACGGTCCGGATGGCCCGCTCGGCGAAGGTGCCGGTGCTGCCGGTCGCGTTGTGGGGCACCCAGCGCCTCTGGACCAAGGGTCGCCCGCGCACTCTGACCCGTCGGCACACGCCGATCACCATCCTGATCGGCGAGCCGATCGACCCGGCGGACTTCCCGGACCCGAACGTGCTGGCCGCCGAGCTGACCACCCGGCTCAGCGCCCTCGTGGACCGGGCGCAGCGGGATTATCCGGACACCCCCGCCGGCCCGGACGACACCTGGTGGCAGCCCGCGCACCTGGGCGGCAGCGCGCCCACACCGGAGGAGGCCGCCGCTATGGACGCCGCCGCCGAGCACCGCGCCCCCAGCGCCTGACGCCAGGGGCCTCGACACGCGCCTAGTTGGCCGGATCGTTCCGCACCCGGACAGAATGGTGTCTGCCGGCGCGAACGCCGTCCGACCAGGATCGACGTCATGAGCAGAGCAGCACTCGTCGTGATCGACGTGCAAGAGTCCTTCCGTCAGCGCCCGATCTGGGCGTACGGCTCCAACCCCGACATGCTCCGCCAGGTCGACCGGCTGGTGGCTGCCGCCCGGCAGCGCGGCGACCTGGTGGTCTGGGTCCTGCACTCGGAGCCCGGCACGGGCGGGTTGTTCGACCCCGCCCTCTCCTACGTCCGGCTGATCGACGGGTTGGTCCCCGCCGAGGGTGAGCCGACGCTGGTCAAGACCGCGCACAACGCGTTCACCACCACGAATCTCCAGCAACTGCTCACCCAGGCGGGCATCACCGACATCACCGTCTGCGGCATCCGCACCGAGCAGTGTGTGGAGACCACCACCCGGGTCGGCGCGGACCTCGGCTACCGGATGACCTTCGTCACCGACGCCACGCTGACCTTCCCCATCCCACACCGGGACCTGCCGGAGACCGCCACGGTCGCGGAGATCCTCGCCGACCCGCGCACCCTGACCAACGAGGAAATCGTGACCCGCACCGAGTACGCGCTGGCTGGCCGTTTCGCGACCATCCGCACCGTGGACGAGGTCACCGGCGCGACCCTCGCCGGCAGCCGGGGCTGACGTCGTGACCCGGGTCGTCTTCCTGCTGGTCCCGCAGCTGCATCTGCTGGACCTCGCCGGGCCGGCTCAGGTCTTCTCCAGCGCCGCCGACCTCGGGTACGACTATCAACTGCACTACGTCGCGGAGCGCGAGCAGGTTCCCACCGTGCAGGGCGTGCCGCTGGTCGCCGACACCCGGTGGCCCGAGCTGGCCCCGGACGACCTGCTGATCGTGCCCGGTTGGCGGCCGGCGGCGCACGGGCCGCAGGGACCGGTGTCACCCGGCGACCTGCGGCGGCTCGCCGAGCACCACGCGGCCGGTGGCACGGTGGCCAGTGTCTGCGCCGGGGCGTACGCGCTCGGGCGGGCCGGGCTGCTCGACGGCCGACGCTGCACCACCCACCACGAGGTGCAGGACGACCTGGCCCGCCGGCATCCGGCGGCCCAGGTCGTCCGCGACGTGCTGTACGTGGTGGACGACCGGGTGGTCACCTCGGCGGGCATCGCCAGTGGCATCGA
Source organism: Micromonospora saelicesensis (assembly GCF_900091575.1). Classification (GTDB taxonomy): domain Bacteria; phylum Actinomycetota; class Actinomycetes; order Mycobacteriales; family Micromonosporaceae; genus Micromonospora; species Micromonospora saelicesensis. The sequence goes on along the minus strand of NZ_FMCR01000006.1, from coordinate 85,147 downwards.
CGTGGCGCTGCACCTGGTGGCGACCCGGCACGGCCCGGCGACCGCCGCGAAGATCGCCCGCACGCTGGTCGTCTACGCCCGCCGCAACGGGCACGAGCCGCAGGCCAGCGCGTTGATGCGGCACCGCTCACACCTGTCCGACTCGGTGCACCGGGTGCAGGATCTGATCGACAGCCGGTACGCAGAGCCCCTGCCGCTGGCCGAACTGGCCGCCGCCGGCGGTGTGGCCGAACGAACCCTGACCCGGCTCTTCCGGGCGAGCACCGGCCTCACCCCGCTCGGCTACCAGCAGCTGCTCCGGGTGGAACGGGCCGAGCACCTGATCGGGCACGGCACCACAGTGGAGGCCGCCGCGCGGGCCGTCGGCTTCACCGATGCCCGGATGCTGCGCCGCCTGCGAGCCCGCCCCACGAGGTCGGATCCGGTCTCGAGCGGTAGTAGTCGTCCCGGGAGTGGAACTCCACCGGCAACGAGCCGGGCAGCGTGATCCGGGTGTCCCCGGCGAGCAGACCGGGGCCGGCCCGCAGCAGCAGCACGTCGCGCTCCTGGGCCGAGAGGTCGACCAGTTGTGGACGGTTGAGCCGGAACATGGCCACCGCCCGGCGGACCTGCCGGGCCAGCGCCACGACCTCGGCGGTCGTTCCGCTGAGGGCCAACGCCGGCTGCTGAATGGTGCGCAGCGCGTCGCAGACGATCAGCAACTGTGCCGGGGCGTCCGGCGCGCTCGTCGGCAGCTCCAACCGGGACGGCCACTGCCAGCGGATCTGACCGCTCATCAGGCCGTTCAGTCGAGCCGGCGGTCGGGCCCGGTGCGTGCCGTCGGCGACCAGCGACAGCTGCGAGCCACTGCCCACCCAGCAGATCCGCTGGTCGGTGACGGTCACCGCGACCGGCTCGGGCAACTGCCAACGGCGGCGCACCTCGCTCGGCCCGAGCAGGTAGCCCGCGACCAGCAGCCGGTGTCGTCCGAGCAACCGTTCGCCGAGCATCGGTCGCAGGTTGTAGCGGCGGTCCAGGGTCGGGCCCACGTCGTCGTCGGGGGCGTCGAACCGGTGGGGACCGATGAAGAAGGGGGACGCGTCGGCGTGCATCGTCACGACCTTCCGGTCAGCTGGCTGTGTACTGAAGCCTTCCGGACCGGAGCGCCCCTGTCATGACGCCTGTTAGGGGGTCGGCCGGTCGTGTGTCGCCTGTGACCGGTAGATGCCGATCTCCTCCGGGCGGACGAGACCGTCCTCGATCGCACGGGCGAGTAGCGCCGCCTTTGTGGCTGCTGGTCGCCCCGCCCGGGTGTACTTGATCCGCGCCCGGTCGACGTACTGCTTCACTGTGTGCTCGCTGATCTGCATCCGCCGAGCCACCGACGCCTTGGACATCGACTGGAACCAGAGCAGCAGCGCCTCACGTTCCTTGTCGGACAACATCGGCCGGTCCGGCCGCGGGTCGCCGACCATCGCACCGGCCAGCGCCGGTGGCACGTACGGGCGGTCGCTCGCGGCGGCCAGCACCGTTTCCACGCAGTGTTCCCGGCCCTCGTGCTTGGCCAGGAACGCCACCGCCCCGGCGTCCAGCGCGGCGAGCATCGTCTGCGGGTCGGTGTGCTCCGAATAGACCACCACCCGCCGCCCGGCGGCGCTCAGCTCGGCCAACTTGTCCAACGCCATCCGCCCGTGCAGCCGCAGATCGAGCAGGATCACATCGGCGTGCGGCGCCGCCCGCAGCACCGCGTCCGGGTCGTCGCCGGTGGCGAGCACCGTCAGACGAGGCTCGGTGGCGAGCCAGGCGCGGACCCCCTCGACCACCACCGGATGGTCGTCGACGATCGCCACCCCGACCGGCCGATCGCCGGTCACCGCCGCCACCGGGTCTGCGCCCATCTGATGTTCCCGTCCCGTTCGTAGAGGTACTGCACCGGCCCGTCGTCGTGCTCCCCGAGGGGCGGGCCGGTCGACTCCGGCCCCTCCCGGTCCGGCGTGACGAGGCTGACCACCACCTCGTCCAGGCCGGAGACCACGGTCAGGCGCGCCCATCCCCGGGCGTCGGCCAGGGTGCCGGTGAGCGGGTCGGCCAGCCGGCGGCGGACCTCCACCGGCAGCGGCGGCGGGGTGCCGATGGTGACCAGGTCGATCGGTAGGCCGTTGCGTTCCGCCAGATCGGCAGCGGCTCGCAACTCGTGCAACAGCGGGTCGGGCACATCGTCGGACTCGGCGATCAGCCGGCGCAGCCGGGCGGCGGCCAGCATGCACCGGCGCTGCACCTCCGGGTCGTCCGGGTCGGCCTGGCCGCCGGCCAGGTCCCCGAGGACCCGCCCGGCCGCCGAGCTGACCAGAGCGAGCCGGTCCCGGCGTTCCCGAAGGCCCCGCTCGGCGGCATCCCGCTCCGCGGCCATCGCGTGACCGGCGGCCGAGACGGCGGCCCGTTCCCGAGCCAGGCCGACGATGACCGTGCTGCCCACGAAGACCGCCACCGGCAGGGAGAACGTGCCGTAGACGTACATCACGTAGCGCGCCACGTCGGCCGGATCGGGGCCGTGCACGAGTACGGCGACCAGCGCGATCAACGCGTGCGTGCTGAGGAGCGCGATCAGCCCCACGACGCGCCGACCCCACACCGCCAGCACGAAGAACCAGCCGAGCGTGCCCCACACCCAGTTGGCGGCGGTGAACAACTGCCGCTCACCGGCCGCGGCGAAGACGGCCGCGTCGACGACCAGCAGCAGCCCGGCCAGCGGCCACGGCGGCAGTGGCGAGCCTTGCAGCAGTCGTACCCCGGCCACCGCTCCGGTCACGGCGACCAGGATCCAGGCGCCGAGCACCACCGCTGGTGCGGCGAACTCCGCGCGGGCGGACAGCACCGCCGGTAGCGCGATCGCGACGTGCCAGGCCAACGCGATGGCGACGGCGGCGATCCGGGCACCCCGGTCGGACGCGTGCGCCACGGCGGCCGGCGCGGCGAGCGCCGTGGGGGAGTCCGGCTCGCGGGGGGTCGGGACGCTGGTGCGGTTCGGTGCCTCCGGCGCGTCGGTGGGGTGCGCCGGGGCGTTCAGGTCAGCCGACACCGGGCCACTCCAGCCGAATCCGGGTGCCCGCGCCGACGGCCGAGTGCACGACGGCCCGCCCACCAACCGTCGCCATCCGGCCGCGGATCGACTCGCGCAACCCGTACCGGTGCGGTGGGACGGTGGCCAGGTCGAAGCCGGGGCCGTCGTCGGCGACCTCGACCACGACGCCGATCGCGTCGCGGCTCAGCCGCAGCGTGGCCCCGGCGCCCGGCGCGTGGCGGACCACGTTGGACAACGCCGCGTAGGCGCTCTCGCTGATCGCGTCGGCCACCCCGACCGGGACCGCGCAGGACGCCAGGTCCAGCCGTACCGCAAGCTCGGGCAGCCGGCCGACCACCAACCGCAACCGCCCGTCGAGCGGCACCGGGCCGTCGCCGGCCACCGGGCCGACGTCGGTGAGCGAGACGAGGGTACGCAGGTCGGCCGCGCACCGGTCCCGGAAGACGACAGAGGGTCCGGCCACCGCGCCCAGCCCCACCATGGTCAGCGTCCCGAGCACTGTGTCGTGCAGGTCGCGGTTCTGCTGGCGTTCGGCCTCGCGGGCGGCGCGCGCGACCAACGCCTCCCGGGTCATCCGCTGGTGTTCGACGAAGGCGCGGTCCGCCCGGCCGATGCGTCGGCGCATGACCGCCGCCATCATCGCCGTGCAGGCGGTCTGGACCAGTAGCGTGGCCGCGTGCGCCCGAGCTTCGATGGGGTTGCCGGCGGCCTGCGCCCCGGTCACGTAGGTGGCCATCACGAGTAGCCCGGCCGGGATCGACCAGCGTGCCGAGGTCGTGGCCTGTGTGTTGATCACCGTGGTGCTGGCCAGCACGGCGATCCAACTGCCCTCGCCGGGCAGCACCTCGGGCGCCACCAACACCGGGATGAGCAGGCAGGTCAGCGCGGTGACCGCCACGTCACCGGCGACGAGGCCGGGGCCGATGCCGTGGCGCAAGGCGCGGTGCGCGTACCAGAGAGACCAGCCGGTCAGCACTGCCACGGCGGGCAGCAACACCGCCTGCTCCACCGGCGGGGTCTGCACCGACACGGCCACCGCCGCGCCGAACAGCCCGCAGCTCAGCCGCAGCAGCGCTGGCAACGTGGTGAAGATGAGGCCCAGGGCCCCGCCGGCCGGATTGTCCAGCGTGGGCGGCGGCACGGTTGGGGTGGCAACGGCCGGCATCGGGAAGTGTCCTTCCGACAACGACCCGGTCCGGGTCCACGCGGCGTAGATCGACATCGGACAATAGCATGGGGACCGTGACGGAGTGATCGCTTGCGTGCGGAGTGTCGCTAATGTGTCACTCTGTGCTGCGGGGCTGAAGAAGGTCCCAGCGGTTGCCGTAGAGATCGACGAACACCGCTACCGAACCGTACGCCTCGTGCCGCGGTTCCTCCAGAAAACGCACCCCGGCCGCCACCATCCGGGCGTGGTCCCGAGCGAAATCCTCCGTGTAGAGGAACAGCCCGACCCGGCCGCCGGTCTGGTCGCCGATCCGAGCCTGCTGCTCGGTGCTGCTCGGCCGGGCCAGCAGCAGGGCAGTCTCCCTGGCCCCCGCCGGGCGGACCACCACCCAGCGTGAACCGTCCGGTCGGGCGGTGTCCTCCACCAGTTCGAAACCGAGGTCGCCGACGTAGAAGCCGATCGCCTCGTCGTACTCCCTGACCAGCAGCGCGACAAGTCCCAGATGTGCCATTCGGCCATTCTGCCGACGGACGCCCCGGGTCCAGACGGCGACGTCCCCACCGGTCACCCGCGTCACGCCGCGGCCCGGCCGGCCGGAACCGGACGCGTCTGTCGTCCGTCTCATCCCCGGTGGAAGGGTGGTGAGCCGGATGCGTTCGTCCCGGACGGTACTGGCGGTGGCACTGCTCGGCATGGCGCTGGGTGGCTGCGGTGGCACGGACATCGGGCCGGGCGGGGCCGACGAGCCCGCTCCGGCCCAGATCGTCGATGGGTGGACCTCCTGCGCCGAGGCGGCGCCCCGGGCCGGCGAGATGATCACGGTGCCGAACGCGGAGACGTCGCCGCCGGCCGTGAAGGAGCCGACGCCCGGTCGCATCGACCGGGCGTTCACCCCGGTCGCGGCCGTGATCTGCGGGCGCGAGATTCGGCCGGGCCCCAACGGCGGCCAGGAGCAGATCGCCACCGAGCGACGCGCCGAGCAGATCGCACCGCTGCTCACCGCGCTGCGCCTGCCCAGCGAGCAGACCGGCGGGGAGGTCGCCTGCACCCTCGAGATGGTCATCCCGCCGTGGTTGGCCCTGGTGGACGACCGGGGGCGTTGGCTGCGGCCCCACATCCCGACGGACTCCTGCGGCAAGCCTCGCGCCGAGGTGATCGCCGCGTTGGCCGGGCCGCAGTGGACCACGGTGGACACCCGTACCATCCGGCAGATCGAATCCGCGGCGGCCGAGGCTGCCGGATGCGCGCAGCAGTGGACGGACATGGTGTGGGTGGAGACCCGGAACGGTAACCCCGGGCCGGCAGGGCCCGGGCTGCCGCCGGCCGCCGGGCCGCTGCGCCTCTGCGTCTACCAGGTGCCCGCGTCGCTTCAGGAAGGCGAGAAACCCGCAGGCGACTTCGTGTACGGCGGGCCGCCGCCGGCCGAGCGCCAGGCGGGTGTGCTCCGGGCGCTGTCCAATCGCCGGGCGGTGGTCGACTGTGCCACCCCGGCGACCCGCTTCGCGGTGCTACGCCCGCTCGAAGGTGCAGGCCCCGACCGGTACGTGGAACTCGACGGCTGCCGCCGGTTCCTGGTTGCGCCAGCGACGGGCGCTGCGCAGCTCGGCCAGGGCGACGACGCGCTGGTCACCCTGCTGGGGCCCGTCTGAGCCGGCTCGGCGGATCCACGATGCCCGACCGGTCGCTACTTCGACAGGGCCCGCTCCAGCTCGCTCTTCGACATCGACGAGCGGCCCTTGATGCCGCGTTGCTTCGCCTCGTTGTACAGCTGTTCCTTGGTGCGACCCTGGGCACCGCTGTGGGAGCGCTTACCGCCACGGTGCCCGGACGACACGTCGTTCCGGGAGGACCGGCTCGCCGTTCGGGACTCACCCGAGCGGGCCCGTTCCTTGTTGACCGTGCGGGCCGCGATCTCCTTGGCCCGCCCGGAGGAGGCGCCCCGCTGTTGCGCGCTCTCCTTGATGTGCTCGTACTGTCGTTCTCTCTTCGGGCTCGATCCTGCTGGCATCGGTGCCTCCCACCTCCGCTGTCGAGTGCGGTCGAGGCCCGGCTCGCGCGCTTCTGAGCTGACATCGGCACATTCCGAGCCGGGGCGTGGTGTTCACGCTGTCTGAGCACGATGCCCCGCCGTCCGGGGGGTCAAACGACTGCGCCCGAGTTGATCCGGCTGCACCTTCGGGGACGTTCCACTCCGCGTCGTATAGTTGTCGCCGCAGCCGACGCCTGGGCGTCGGTCAGTCAGCGTCCAGCAGCGGGCGCCCGGGCTCCGTTGGCGAGTCCGTGCGGCGCCCCGTGCTCGCGGAGCGCCATCACCACGCGCGCTGCCGTCGCCTTCCTGCAACTGGTACGCGCCCCGGGCACGAGGACCTTGAAGTCATGGCACAGCAGCCCATTGATCCCAATGTGGCGATCTCCGAACTCGGCCAGATCAAGCTCGGCGAGACCGATCTGTCTGGGATTTTGACCCAGGTCTCCGAGTTGGCACGACGCACGATCCCCGGAGCCGAGGAGGTGTCGGTGACGTTGATCAAGCGGGAGGGTGCGCACACCGCCGCGTTCAGCGGTGAGATGGCGCTACGACTCGACGAACTGCAGTACGAGCATGGTGAGGGTCCGTGTCTGGAGGCGGCCAGGGACGCCGCTGTCGTGTCCGTCACCGACATGTCCGAAGAGGCCCGCTGGCCACAGTGGGCGGCCGAAGCCGTGCAGGGCGGGGCTCACAGCTCACTGTCGATCGGGTTCCCGATCCAGGAGTCCGTGCTCGGGGCGCTGAACATCTACGGGGCCAAGGTGGGTGCCTTCGACGACGACGCGGTCACCCTCGCACAGACATTCGCGGGGTACGCGGCCGTCGCCCTCGCCAACGCCCACCTCTACGACGCCACCGCCACCCTGGCCGCACAGATGCAGTTGGCCATGCAGAGCCGGGCCGTCATCGAGCAGGCCAAGGGCATCATCATGGGCGAACGCCGCTGCACCCCCGACGAGGCGTTCGCCGTCCTCGCGAAGGTCTCCCAGGACTCCAACCGCAAACTGCGGGAGGTCGCTGCCGCACTGGTGGAGAGGGCCACCCAACCGCCGAGTCTCAAGCGTGATCGCGGTGGGTTGGGCAACCTGCCGTAGGCGTTCGGCAGCGGACTGCTGTGCCGCGGAAGGTGGCGGCCCGCCAGCGCAGCGTCGGCTGAGGTCGGCCAGGAGCGGACGCGCCGAGTGGCGGCCGACTGCCCAGGCGGTTATCGTCGAGGTTGGTCAAGCCATGCGCCAATCCTGTAACGGATTTTCCACAGGAGGCGTGTGCTCCTATGACTGAGCGTTCCTGGTTCTTCCAGAGCCACTTCGACAGATTCCCGGCGGCGGTCAGCCTCGGGCAGGCCACGCCAGCGGCGCTCGCCGGTCCCCAGCGGGATGGGCTTTTCGACGTCGACTCCTCCGGGCCGTCGTTCCGGGTGACCCGCTACACCGAGCCCACGAACCTGTCCGCGACCATCTCGGCCGACCGGATGGTCGTCGCCCCGGTGGGGTACGTCGACATGGACACCGCCCCACGCCTGGCCACGGCCCTGATGAACGCGATCGACAGCCATCCCGAAGTCTGTTGCGACCTGACCGGCGTCGGCTTCTTCAGCGCCGCGGGTGTGCGCGTACTCCTGCTGGCGCGGGACCGGGCGGGCCGGGTCGGCTCCCGGTTCTCGATCCGAGGCGCCGAGGGAATCACCCAACGGGTGCTGCGGATCACCGGGGTGGAGCGCCTGCTCCTGGGCCCCGAACAAGACACCGGCCCAGCCACGCGTCTTGGCTGACCCGCAGCTCATGAACCAGACTTGCGCCACGCGTTGGCGTCACCAGGTGTCCGGGCGATCGAGATCGCGAGCCGGCTGGTACCCGCCGAGGATCGCCAAGCCCTCCGCCTCGGTGTAGCCGTTCCCCCGACCCTTGCGGAACGCCTCGACGTGGCAGGGCTTGACCACCATCTCCAGCACGTCACTGCCTTGCCGGCGGGCCCGGTAGGGGCCGGCGACAAGATCTCCGCGCCGGGCGTCGTCGCCGGCCGGGGCGAGTTGCGCCCGAACAGTCAGCCAACGGCCGGATGCGTCACCGACCACCAGGGAGCCCTCGACGAAAGAGTCCCGCGCCGACCGGCCGAGCGTCACCGAGCACTCCAGCAACCGTCCGTCGGGCGGCAGCGACTCCAGGCGGAACGGCACGACGCAGCGGTGGGCACCGTCGAACCGGACCCGGCTCGCCGTACCGGCCGCCTCGTCCCGGGTGGTCGCGTAGACGTCCACCTGGGCCCAGAGCCCGTCGGCGGGTTGCCAGCGGACGAACCACAGCTTCCGGTCGCCGGACGGATCGAACCAGGCGACCCCCGAGCGGTCGCCGACCCGCACCTCGGTCCGTCCCTGCGGTCGCCCCTGCGAGGACAACGTCTGCTGGAGCCCGTCCAGCAACCCTTCGGTACGCGCCAACACGAAACGGGCCCCCCCGGTCGGACCCCGAAACTCGACGCTCTCGATGCCGCGCCCGGTGCGCCACGACGCGGAGCTGGCATCGCTGACCAGCGTGTCGGTCGAGAAGTGCACCGTCGCGGGATCGGCACCGACCTCCTCGGGGCGTACGGTCCCATCGCTCTGTGCCTCCGGCAGCATCAGCGCCGCGGCCGGCATGATCGGGTCATCGGTGCTCCGAACGCCCGGGATCGCCAGCACCACCGAGGTGAGAGCCACACACGCCGCTGCCACGCCGCCGGCGATCAGTCCCCTTCGTCGCAGTCGCAACCGCCGGCCGCGATGCCGGGCCTGTTGCACGATCGGCGTCGGATCGATGTCGCCGCCCGCCCGATGCTTGAGCGTGGTGGCGAGCTGCTCATCGAGGTCACTGAACATCAAAGCTCTCCTGCCCATGCGTGGGTTGCCGCAACCTGGCGCTGACGCAGCGCCGCCAGGGCCCGCCTCGCGTGTGTGCGTACCGTCCCGGTCGAACAGGCCAGGATCTCGGCGATCGATGTGTCGTCCAGATCCTCGTAGTAGCGCAGGACGATCACGGTGCGCTGACGCGCCGGCAGATCACAGACCAACCGCCACAGGGCGTCGCGCTCGGCGACCCCGGCGGCTTCGTCCACGTCGCCCGCCTGATCGAGGACCGCGGCAACCGAGATCTCCCGGCTGCTGAGCCGACGCCACCACGAGTTGTGGGTGTTGACGAGCATGCGCCGGACATAGGCATCGGGACGGTCCGTCCGCGAGATGCGGCCCCACCGGGCGTACGCCCGCGCGAGGACATCCTGAACCAGATCCTCGGCCCGGTGCTCGTCACCGGTCAGCAGCCGGGCGAGCCGCACCAGCGCTGAGGTGCGAGCGAACGCGTACTCCTCGAACGTCACGCCCTATTAACGCCGTAGGCCGGCCAGCCCGTAGACACCTGCCGGGCACTTTCTGCCGAGCAGGGCCGTCGTGACGCGCCTACCTGTCGCTGACGTAGGTGCCCCGCCGCGGCACGGTCATCACCGGTCCACGCTCTGGAGCTGTTGGACGATCTGGATCGGGTTGCCGTCCGGGTCGGCCGTCCACGCGATCAGCAGGCGATCGAGCCACCGGTGCGGTGCGGCAAGTGCGGGGGCGCCGTTCGCCGTGAGTTCGGCGTACGCGGCGGCGGTGTCGTCGGTCCAGAGGATCACGGCGGCCCGCTGGCCCTGGGGTACGGGGTCGAGCCCGTGATCGTCACGGGTGGAGGCCACCGAGGCGATGCCGATCTTGTAACCGTCGAGCGCGAGATCGATGTGGATCGGCTCGCCCTCGACCGGCACCCGGAAGGTCTCGGTGAAGCCGAGACCGGCGTAGAACTCGGCCGCGCGCGGAACGTCCTCGCTGAAGAGGATCACCTGAGGAGTGCGGAACCCGACGCTAGCAGCGCAGTGCCGGTGTTGAGCGCCGGGAGACAGCTGCGCGCCGGCGGGGGCTATCTCCGTCCTCGGAGAAAATCTATGTGCGAAGCGCTAGACATTCGCACCGTCGCCGACTAACGTTCCTGTGGTCGAGAACAGAGCCAACAAAGACGCTGACGTTGCCGCCCCGCACGAGGGCGAAGGAGTGGGGCCGGGGATCTTGCAAGCCCTGCTCAGCTCGGCGGCTGACATTTGCCGCAGTTAGGTAGTACGCAGGAAGGCGTGTGACAGCGGGTGGGGCCAACGCTTTGTTCAGGGCTTCACCCGAGGTGAGAAGAGTTCGTCGTACGTGTTGGGGCCATGAAGTCGCGTGGGGCTCGGACACCGACGGACAGCACGGAGTACGGCAGAGGAAATCAGAGGCAAGGGAGGGCATTACACCGTTGGATCGCCCGCTGCCAGTCGCTGTCGTGGGCTGGGCGCGGACACCGCAGTTTCCCTCGAGCGAGAGGTGGTCTCCGGTCACGCTTATGCGATCCTCGCACCCGAAGCCGTCCCTGACGGCCGGTGCGGAAAAGACAAGCCGACGTTCTGTCGGTAGATGGTGTTCCTGACCCACAACCCTTGGGCCCCGGTGCTTCCGAGCACCGGGGCCCTCGTGATGGAGGTTCCATGGCTCAACCCGATGACATGCTCGACGATGAGGACTACCCCGCCTACACGATGGGCCGTGCCGCCGAGATCCTCGGCTGCTCGCAGGATTTTCTACGCCGACTCGGCGACGCGAAACTGATCGACCCGCAGCGCTCCAGTGGCGGGCACCGCCGCTACTCCCGCTACCAACTGCGCCTTGCCGCGCGAGCTCGGGAGTTGTGTGACCAGGGCACTGACATGGCCTCGGCCTGCCGGATCATCATTCTTGAGGACCAACTCGAAGAGGCCCTTCGGCGCAACGAGCGCCACGAGCAGGGCTGAGCACACCCTCCGCGCGGGCCTGCCCGCACGGTGAAGCCGAACGCCATACGGTCCCTCCCGTCCGGGCAGGGGCCGTCTGTCGTCTGGGGAAGGGTCTCGGTCGTCCGGACGGGCGGGCCTGTCGGCAGCGCTCGATTGTGGTCCCGTGCCTGCGACTTCCGGATGACCGACTCCAGACGCGGCCCTGGCCTGGTGAATTGCTCGTTGGAGCGGAAGCTGCAAGTCAGCGGTGGCGCGCCCGGCAGGATTCGAACCTGCGGCCTTGGGATTAGAAGTCCCCTGCTCTATCCGCTGAGCTACGGGCGCGTGGCGTGGATGTCGCGCCCAGAGGGTACCGCCGTCCCACTGCCCGACGGCGAAAAGGGTGCCCGCGTCCACGTTGCCGAGCAGAGTCTCACGTCCGCCCCGTAGCGGGCATCCGGGTTACCGCGGAGCGACCTGGCCGCGGACCGTACCTTTGGCTGGTGTTGCTGGATTCCGACGCCGAGAGCGACGTCGCCTACGAGCTGTGCCAGGTCGTCGGTCGCGCCATCCTGCCGTACCGGTCCTCGGGCGACTTCGGTACCGCGTTCTTCTTCCGCGGCGGCGACGACCCGGTGGGGGAGTCGCTGCTGACGGCGGCCGACCTGGTGAGCGGCTCGGGTGGTGAGTTGAGCCTGCGGGCGAGTGTCACCGAGCCGGCGGGGGTGGCCCCGGCCATCATTGCCGAGGCCGACATCGTGCCCGGTTGGGCCCGCTTCGCGGGCGACGGGGTCGCGGTGTTGCCGACCGCTGGCCTGCACCGGTATGCCGGCGACGGCGGCTGGCGGTGGCGCGTCCAGCCGGTGCCGGCGGGGATCGCCGCCGGGCCCGAGGTGGTCGCCCGCCTCGGCGCCGACGCCAGTTCCGCTTTCGTGCTGGCCCATGGGGTACGCGAAGACGGCTCGCGGCCGCTGGAGGTCGCGATCGAGCGGGTGGTTCGCGACGGGGACGCCGTGCTGATCACCACCGAGCTGCCGCCGGGGTACGTCGGCGCGCCGGTCTTCATCGTTCAGGCTGAGCCCACCGGTGAGGTCGCCCCGTACTGCCTGGGTCTGGTCCTGCCCGGTGTCGGCGCGCACCCGGTGGCGACCTTCGACCGGATCCGTGCCGTCCTCCCGGCGACGCCCGGCGACGTCTGAACCACGCGCCGTCCGGCCTGGTCAGGCGCCGAGCGTCGCCGCACCCGCCGCGTCGGCCGTCTGCGTGCTGGTCGGCGGTGCGTCAGCGCGGTCGGCGTCGGTCGGCGCGGTGTCAGCTGGGGACGCGTCTGACCGCGCGGCGTCGGCCGGGGCGGTGGGACCGGCGGCGAGGAACGCCTCGGCCCAGCGGCCCACCTCGTCGAAGACCTTCTTCCGTACGGTGGGGCCGGAGAGCGTGAGGTCGTGCAGCCCGCCGTCGAAGCGGGCCAGTGTGACGTGGCGGCCGAGGCGCGGCGCGTAGCGGACCATGTGCTCGACGTCCAGTACGGCGTCGGCCAGGCTCGCGTTGTCGTGCCACTTGGTGCCCCGGAAGGACCGGGTCGAGCAGGCCAGCAGCACCGGCACCTGGATGTCCAGCCCGGCGCGCAGCCGGCGTTGCCCGGTGCGGATCGCGTTCAGCCAGCCGGCCCGGACCGGGAACCCGGCCAGCGGCTTCCATGCCAGGTCGTAGGTCCACTCGCCGCGGTGGTCGGAGTGGATGCTCTCGCCGTACACAGTGCCCAGCCCGAACGGGAGGATGCGGTGCGGCGCCCTGCGGCCCAGCCGGGACGCGGCGGCCGCGAGGGGTCGACGGACCGCCCAGGGGGCGTTCAGGTCGAAGAAGGGGCTGTTGAGCACCAGGCCGTCGATGGTGCCGGTGTCGCGGCGGGCGTCCGCCCAGAGCGAGATGATCAGGCCGCCGGTGGAGTGGCCCATCGCCAGCAGGGTGTCGTGCCCGTCGTCGGAGCGGATGATCTCGGCGGCGGCGTCCAGCTCGGGGAAGTAGTCGCTGATGTCGCGGCAGAAGTTGGGGGTCTGGGCGGGGAGCAGACTGCGGCCGTATTTGCGCAGGTCGAGCGCGTAGAAGTCCCAGCCTCGCTCGGCGAAGAAGTCGGCCAGGTGCGTCTGGAAGAAGTAGTCGACGAAGCCGTGCACGTAGAGCACGGCCCGCCCGGTGGGGCGCTCGGCCCGCCGCCGCACAAGGGTCGCGACAACGGGACCTTCGTCGTCGGTGCCCAGGTCGATCGTCTGCCGCTCGTACGGCGGCCCCAACACGTCCGGTTCCACGAACGCGACGCTACGCCGCCAACCTACCCAGCGGTAGCCCGCGCATCCCGCTCGCTTCGGTCGACCCACTCACCCCCGCGATCTTGCACTTTCTGTCCCGACAAAGAGGGGCAATGGCCACTGATCGGGAGCCGAAAGTGCAAGATCGCGAGGCGTGGGTCAGGCCGTTTCCGCGTCGGCGCGGGGGGCCGGGTTCTCCGACTCGTCGGCCTCCATCTGCGGCTGCGGAAGGTCGCGCAGGTGCTTGTTGTGCCGGGGCTCCTGGCGGGTCTTGGCGTCGTTGAGCCGACGGCGCAGGTCGTCACGGACGTCATTGAGGGCGGCGTGCAGGTCCTCCTCGGCGGAGGTGGTGACGATCTTCTGCCGCCCGGCGATCCAGCACTCCAGGGTGACCTTCTGACCACGCGCCTCCCGGTCCTTCACCGACACCTCCAGCTCGGTCGCGTCAGCGTGGAAGCTGGCGAGCCGGGCGTCGAGGGTGGCGAACTGCTCGGCGATCCAGTTGCGGTCGCCCTGGGAGAATCCGGCGCCCACCCGCAGGCACTCAGCCACGGTGGCCGGGTTCGCCACGGCGCTCATCGCTGCGCCTCGGAAGCGTTCGCGGAGTCGATGGTAGTGATCGTCATGGCGCTGACCTCTCGTCGACGTGGAGCTGTCGGTGGTGCGTTGATCAAGTCCTTACCCAGTTCGGGTGGCCTGGGAAACCGTGGACGGCAGCTCGGGCGGGTCGGGCGTACCACATCCGGGCGTGATCAGGGCGTTGTCCACAGGTGGGTGCGTCATCCACAGGTCGGGGACGGGCGCTCACGGAGGGCGTCCCCAGTGTCGATGCTCGGTATCGAGTCGACTCGCGCTGGCAGGCCCCGATCCCCCTGGAGGGACGATGTTCGACACTTACGTGACAATCGTCGGCAATGTGCTGACTACGCCCGAGTGGCGGCGTACGACCCAGAGCAACACCTTGGTGGCCAACTTCAAGGTCGCCTCGACCGCCCGCCGACTCGATCGGGACAGCGGCCGTTGGGTTGACGGCAATTCGCTCCGCGTCCGCGTCAACTGCTGGCGCAAGCTCGCCGAGGGGGTGGCGGCCTCCGTCATGGTCGGCGATCCGGTGGTGGTCTGCGGGCGGCTCTACACCCGCGACTGGACCGACGACGGCGGTAACCATCGCACGCTCTACGAGCTGGAGGCGGTGGCCGTCGGCCACGACCTGTCCCGGGGTCGCGCCCGCTTCCTGCGCAACCGGCCGAGCATGGCGACCAGCACCGTGGAGGACGCGGAGGCCGAGAGCCGGGTGCACGGCGAGCCCACCGAGCCGGTGCCGGCCGGGCAGGCGCCCGTGCTGCCCGACGACCGTCCGCTGGACGACGACTTCGAGCTGCCCGACTACGCGGAGCTGCGGACCAGCCCGTTCGGCAACGACCCGGCGGGCGACGACAGCTCCCCGAGCGGCGGGGTCTTCGGTAACGGCGGAGCGCTTGCGAGCGGCGGGCAGGCCGGGCAGGCCGGGCAGGCCGACGTTCCGCCGGACCTCGACGACGAGTTGGCCCCTCCGCCCGAGGCGGACGACGACAACGCCGACGGTGACCTGGACATCGAGTTGGGGCCGATGCCCGACGAGGGGCAGCCGGAGCCGGCGCCGCCCGGTCGAGGGCGGCGTGGCCGGGGCCGGATCCCGCAGCCAGCCTGACCGATCGGCTCGGCCGTCGCGGGTTGGGCGGCGGTCGAGCCGGCCAAGGCACCGTCTCGGTCACGGGTGCTGCGGCGAAACGGCACCATCCGGCACGGCGCGGTGCGACACGACGGGGGCGGGGTGGCGGCGCGACCAGCGTCGTCACCCCGCGTGACGGGCGTCGGTGGGCTGGTCTGCCTGTTCACTCCACGGGTTCCCGTTGCCGGTGCGAGGCCGTGGGTTGGGCTGGTTCACGGAATGCTCGTCTAGGCTGGCCGGCCGGAGGTGGTGCGGGTGCGACGGACAGCGCCGATGGCGAACGCGGTGGGGCTGCTCGCCGGGTACGCGCTGGACAGGGTGCTCGGCGACCCCCGCCGGTGGCACCCGGTGGCCGGCTTCGGGCAGGCGGCGGGCGCGCTGGAGCGCCGCCTCTACCGCCCCGACCGAACGGCGGGTACGGCATTCACCGCGCTGGCCGTCGGTGGGCCGGTGCTGCTCGGGGCGGTCGCCGCGGCGGCTACCCGGCACCGGCCGGTGACCCGCGCGGTGCTGGTGGCGGCCGGCACGTGGACCGTGCTGGGCGGCCGCACGCTACGGCACGAGGCGACCGTCATGGGTCGTACGCTGCGTGACGGTGACCTGCCCGCCGCCCGGCGACGCCTCGGTCACCTCTGCGGGCGGGACCCGTCGACGCTGGGTGAGTCGGAGCTGGCCCGCGCCACAGTCGAGTCGGTCGCGGAGAACACCTCCGACGCGGTGGTCGCTCCGCTGCTCTGGGGTGCGGTCGCCGGTCTGCCCGGGCTGCTGGGCTACCGCGCGGCGAACACCCTCGATGCGATGGTCGGGCACCGCTCGACGCGCTACGCGCGGTTCGGCACGCCGGCCGCTCGGCTGGACGACGCACTCAACCTCGTGCCGTCCCGGCTGACCGGGCTGCTCACCATCGCCGTCGCGCCGGTCGCGCACGGGGACCGGCAGCGCGCCTGGCAGGTGTGGCGGCGGGACCGCAACGACCACCCGAGCCCCAACGCCGGTCAGTGCGAGGCGGCGATGGCCGGTGCGCTCGGGGTCCGCCTCGGTGGTCGCAACGTCTACTTCGGGCGCTCCGAGGTGCGGCCGTTCCTCGGCGACGGTCCCCGCCCGGAGGCTCGGCACCTGAAGCGAGCCGCCCGGATCTCCGGCGCGGTGGGCCTGGCCGCCGTCGGGCTGGCCGCCGCGTACCCGCTGACGCTCGGCCGGCTGGTCGGCGCGGCGAGCAGGCGTGCACTGATCGGCGCGGTGGGTCGGCGACGGCCGGCAGATGCGGTCGGAGGGCGCGGGCTGGCTGGCGTGGCCGGGGGCGTCGGGGTGCGGCGGGGGAGTGGGCGGTGAGCGGCGGGCTGCTGGTGGCCGGCACGACGTCCGACGCCGGCAAGAGCGTGCTCACCGCCGGCATCTGTCGTTGGCTGCACCGGCAGGGCGTGAAGGTGGCGCCGTACAAGGCGCAGAACATGTCGAACAACTCGGCGGTGGTCGTCGGGCCGGACGGGCGCGGCGGCGAGATCGGGCGCGCCCAGGCCATGCAGGCCGCAGCGTGCGGGCTCGCACCCGACCTGCGGTTCAACCCGGTGCTGCTCAAGCCGGGCAGCGACCTGGCCAGTCAGGTGGTGCTGTTGGGCGAGGCGGTCGACACGATCACCGCGGGCACCTTCCGGCAGCTACGCCCCCGGCTCGCCGAGACCGCGTACGCCGCACTGGCCGAGCTGCGCGAGACGTACGACGTGGTGATCTGCGAGGGTGCCGGCAGCCCTGCGGAGATCAACCTGCGGGCCGGTGACTACGTCAACATGGGGCTGGCCCGGCACGCCAACCTGCCTACCATCGTCGTCGGCGACATCGACCGGGGCGGTGTCTTCGCCTCGATGTTCGGCACCGTGGCCCTGCTCGACCCGGCCGACCAGGCGCTGATCGCCGGATTCGTGATCAACAAGTTCCGGGGCGACCTCGGGCTGCTCCAGCCGGGTCTGGACATGCTGCGTCAGGTCACCGGCCGCCCCACGTACGGGGTGCTGCCCTGGGCACTCGACCTGTGGCTCGACGCGGAGGACTCACTCGCCTACGGCCGGGTGCTCGGCCGACCCGCCGCCCCGCACGGCAGCGAATGGCTGGACGTGGCCGTCGTCCGCCTACCCCGGATCAGCAACGCCACCGACGTGGAGGCGCTCGCCACCGAGCCCGGCGTCCGCGTACGCCTCACCATCGAACCGGCCGAGCTGGCCGCCGCCGACCTGGTCGTCCTACCCGGCTCCAAGTCCACCGTCGCCGACCTCCGGTGGCTGCGCGAAACCGGTCTCGCCGACGCGGTGGCCACCCATGTGGCGGCCGGCAAGCCCCTGCTCGGCCTCTGCGGCGGTTTCCAGATGCTCGGCCGCGCCATCCACGATCCGGTGGAGAGCCGGCAGGGCAGCGTGCCGGGGCTCGGTCTGCTGCCCATCGACATCACCTTCGATCCGCGCAAGACCGTCCGGCAGTCGGTGGGCACCGGTCACGGTGGCGTCCCGGTGCGGGGCTACGAGATCCACCACGGGTACGTCTCTCAGGCCGACCCGAGCCTGACCCCGCTGCTGACCAGCGACGACGGTGTCGGGGAGGGTGGGGTGCTCGGCGTGGTGCACGGCACGCACTGGCACGGGGCGTTCGAGTCCGACGAGTTCCGCCGATGGTTCCTCACCGAGGCGGCTCGCCTGGCCGGCCGCAGCGGGTTCCGGGTCGCGCCGGCCACCAGCTTCGCCGCCGCCCGGGAGCGCTCACTCGACCTGCTCGGCGACCTGGTCGAGGAACACCTGGACACCGATGCCCTCTGGCGTCTCATCGAAGCCGGCCCACCCGCCGACCTCCCCTTCATCCCACCCGGCGCCCCGTCCTGACCCTTGGCCGGTCCACCGTCCCATGCGGAGCGTGGGGCGGGAGGCCGCGCCCGGGCAGCGAGGCGTGCTCTTGAGCCGGTCGCCAGCCGGTCGCCAGTCGGGGGGCCCGCCGGGCGTCACCACTCCCGCATGATCGTGCTCGATCGTTGTTTCAGGGGCCTCGTCCGCGCGAGGAGGGGCCTGTTTCCTGGATCGAGTGCGATCTTGCGCAGACCGACGGCCCGGGACGGAACCTGAGGGGCAGGGTCGGGGGAGTCAGGGGCGGATGTCGGCGGGACGGTCGGTGGTGGGCAGGCCGGCGGCGAGCCAGGCGTCCACGCCGCCGATCATGTCCGTGGCCCGGCGCAGCCCGAGGGTCTGCAGGCTGGCGGCGGCCAGGCTGGAGCTGTAACCCTGTCGGCACACCAGGATGATCTCCCGGTCGTACCCGGTGGCCTCGGGGATCCGCCAGGCGCTGGCCGGATCGAGGCGCCACTCCAGTACGGTCCGGTCGATGACGACCGCGCCCGGCAGGTCGCCCTGTTCGCGGCGCTGTAGGTCGGTACGGGTGTCGACCAGCAGCGCACCGCCGCGGACCGCCTCGACGGTCTGCTGCGGAGTCAGTCGGTGCAGCCCGGCGCGGGCCTGTTCGAGTAGGGCATCTATACCGGGGCTCATTACGTCTCGGAGCACCACCCGATCATGCCGATTCGGTGGCACCCCGGGCGGCGAACGGGCCGCCCGTCACCCGTCGCCGCACCAATTCCCCCGGACGTGACGATGGCCGGCCAGGACGGTCAGCCGGAGGTGTCACCGTGGCCCACCTCGGCCCCCCGATCGGCATGATCGACACGGACCGACAGGGGTACCGCGGCGTCGATGAACCGGAGTCGATCACCCCGCCAGCAGCGGTGGCGGCATACTTCGGTCATGCACCACGGGAGGCTGCGCTGAACCCGGGAACTGGCGGGCCGACCGTGGCGGTTGTCGAGGCGTACGCCGAACTGGCTCGTCGGGTGCTCGCGGGCCCGGCGCGGTTGGGGCGGACCCGGCTGGTCGCGGTCGACGGGCCGAGCGGCGCGGGTAAGAGCCGGTTCGCGGCGCGGCTCGCGGATGCCCTGGCGGGGCCGCTCGGCGGCCGACCGCCGGTGGTGCACACCGACGACCTGCTCGACGGGTGGGACGACCAGGTCACCTTCTGGCCCCGGCTCGACGAGGGGGTGCTCGCCCCGCTGCGCGTCGGGGAGCCGGGCGCCTATCGGCGGTACAGCTGGGTCCGGCAGTGTTTTCTGCCCCGGCCGGTTTCGGTGCCGGTGGCTCCGGTGCTGGTGGTCGAGGGGGTCAGCGCCGCCCGGGCGGTCGTCCGGCCGGAGCTGACGCTGGCCGTGTTCGTCACCGCGCCCGCGTCGCTGCGGCTGGCTCGCGCGGTCGCCCGGGACGGGCCGGAGATCCTGCCCGAGCTGCGCCGCTGGCATGACGGGGAGCGGGCGCACTTCGCCGTCGACGAGACCGCGACCCACGCCGACCTGTTGGTGGATGGCGCGCCGACACTGCCGTACGACGCGGACCGGTACTACGTGCGACTCCGCTGAGCGGGGCATGGACGTGGGCCACCGACTGCGGCACGATGCGGAGAGCTACGGCGAACGGGGAGCCACCATGACGGCAGCGGACGCGCCAGCGCGGCGTCGGATCACCCTCACCGGCATCAGCTCGCGGGCCTGGGAGCATCCGGCCGACCGGGGTGCCCTGGTCGCGCTGCGTGAGCTGCGTGGTTTCGACGACGTGGTGCGGGCGTTCTTCGGGATGTGGAACGAGCGGGGGTTCCGGCTGTCCGTGCTGGCCTCCGGCATCCGGGTCGACCACCGGCAGTACCCGGCGGTGTGGCAGCGCTACACCGAGGCCGCGGCGGCGCTCGACGTGGCCGAACTGCCCGAGCTGTACGTGACCCAGTCGCCCTGGTTGGGCGCCGAGGCGGTCGGGCTGGAGCGGCCGTTCATCGTGCTGAACTCCGCCTGCGTGCAGCAACTCGACGAGGACGAGCTGCGCTGCCTGCTCGGCCACGAGTTGGGGCACGTGGGCAGCGGGCACGCGGTCTACAAGACCATGCTCATGATCCTCACCCGGTGGGCGGCCAACCTGAGCTGGTTGCCGGTCGGCGCGATCGCGCTGCGCGCCATCATCGCTGCGATGCTGGAGTGGTGGCGCAAGGCGGAACTCTCCGCCGACCGGGCCGGCCTGCTCGCCGGGCAGGACCCGGCCGCCGCGCTGCGGCTGCTGATGAAGCTCGCCGGTGGCGGTGACCTGTCCCAGGTCGACACCACCGCCTTCCTGGAGCAGGCCGCCGAGTACTCCGGTGGCGGCGACCTGCGCGACAGCCTGCACAAGATCCGGATGACCGCGTGGAGCACCCATCCGGTGCCGGTGGCGCGCGCGGCGTCGCTGCGCCAGTGGATCGACTCCGGGGCGTACGGGCAGGTGCTGGCCGGGGACTACCCCCGCCGCGAGGACGACAGCTCGACAAGCGTGTCGGAGGAGATCAAGGCGGCGGCCGAGTCGTACCGGGAGGAGTTCAGCCGGTCCACCGACCCACTGGTCGGGTTGCTGCGCCGGCTCGGCGACGGCGCGAGCGACGTCGGCGAGTGGGTGGGCGGCACCGCCGGTCGGGCCCGTTCCTGGATGGACGCGGCCACCGAGGCGGCGGGCCGCGCACACCGCGCCGGGCGGGCCGCACCGGGCGCGCGGGCCGGCGCCGGCCCCGCGGACAGCGGTGACGGTACGGGCTCCGCCGGCACGCCCCGGTAAGGCCGGCATACGATGCCGGTCATGACCTCACCGATCATGTCCGAGTCCGAGGTGCGGGCCGCCGTCGAGCGGGAGATGCCCAGCGTCCGGGCCGACCTGGAGCGCCTCGTCCGCATCCCCGGCATCGCCTTCGAGGGCTTCGACCACTCGCACGTGGAACGCTCCGCCGAGGCGGTCGCCGAGCTGCTGCGCGGCTGTGGCCTGGACGTCGACATCGTGCGATCCGGCGGCCAGCCGGCGGTGATCGGCCGTCGGGCCGCCCCGCCCGGCGCGCCCACCGTGCTGCTCTACGCCCACCACGACGTCCAGCCGGTCGGCGACCGGTCGCTGTGGGAGTCCGACCCGTTCGAGCCGGTGGAACGGGACGGCCGGCTCTACGCCCGGGGCGCGGCCGACGACAAGGCCGGCATCATGGCGCACGTCGCGGCGCTGCGCGCGTACGGTGACGCGCTGCCGGTCGGCGTGGTCCTCTTCATCGAGGGCGAGGAGGAGTACGGCTCCGACTCGCTGGAGCAACTGCTGGCCGAGCACCGCGACGAGCTCACCTCCGACGTCATCGTCATCGCCGACTCCGGCAACTGGGACATCGGCGTACCGGCGTTGACCACCTCGCTGCGGGGCATCGTCAACTGCTTCGTCGAGGTGCGCACGCTGGACCACGCGGTGCACAGCGGCATGTTCGGCGGCGCCGTGCCGGACGCGCTCACCGCGCTGGTCCGGCTGTTGGCGACGCTGCACGACGACGCCGGTGACGTGGCAGTGGACGGCCTCGTCGGCCGGGAGGGCGCCACCGTCGACTACCCGGAGGACCGGGTCCGGGCCGAGGCGGGGCTCGCGGACGGCGTGCAGTTCATCGGCACCGGCCGGATCACCGACCGGCTCTGGACCAAGCCGGCGCTGGCCATCCTCGGTATGGACGCGCCGTCCACCAGCGAGGCGCCGAACGCCCTGGTCCCGGCCGCGAAGGCGAAGCTCAGCGTCCGCCTCGCCCCGGGCGACGACCCCAAGCGGGCGTACGCGGCGCTGCGCGCGCACCTGGAGCAGCACGCGCCGTGGGGTGCGCAGGTGACTGTCACCTTCGAACACGACGGCGACCCGTGCGTGATCGACGCGTCGGGGCCGATGTTCGACGCCGCCCGTTCGGCCTTCCGGACCGCCTGGGACGGCACCGCCCCGGTGGACATCGGCGTCGGCGGCTCGATTCCGTTCATCGCCACCTTCCAGGAGATGTTCCCGAAGGCGGCCATCCTGGTGACCGGTGTGGAGGACCCGCACGCCCGCGCGCACGGCCCGAACGAGAGTCTGCACCTGGGGGAGTTCGCCCGGGTCTGCCTCGCCGAGGCGCTTCTCCTGCGCAACGTGGCGGCGGTCGGCGGTTAGGTGTCAGAACGGCAACTTTGGGCCTGATCTGGGAGTTTACGGCGTGTCGGATGGTCGGCTGTTATAGCCTTTCGTACATGAGTACGAACGAGGTGATGGCCCGGTTGGGGGCCGCTGTCAGCGCGCTGGGAGATGTCGATGTCTCCGCGTGGTCCGAGGACACGCTCAACGAACAGCTCGGTGAGCTCTCCGCCGCACTGGTCGCCCTCGACTCGGTGCTCTCCCGGGTCGCCGGCGAGGTCCGGGCCCGAGGATTGCGCATCGAGGAACCCGTCTCCGCCTAGGCCCTGATCCGTCGTCCGCGTGAGTGGGCGGCACCCTGCCGACACCGCCCGGGCACGGCAATGCCCGGGCGGTGTCGGAGGTGACTGGCAGGATGAGCTGCGTGCGGTTCCTCGATCTGGCAGCCACTTCCGCCGCCGTCGGCGCCACCAGCGGCCGACGGGCCAAGGTGGAGCTGCTCGCTGACGCGCTGCGCCGGCTCGACCCCGGCGAGGTCGAGCCCGGCGCCGGCTATCTCGCCGGTGAGCTGCGCCAACGGCAGACCGGGGTCGGCTACGCGAGCCTGCGTGACCTGCCGCCACCGGCCGCCGAGCCGACGTTGACGGTGGCCGCCGTGGACGCGGCCATCGCGCAGATCGCCGCGGTGCACGGCTCGGGCTCACAGGCTCGGCGTCGGGCGCTGCTCGGCGCCCTCTACGCGGCGGCGACGGCCGACGAGCAGCGGCTGCTCACCGGCCTGTTCAGTGGCGAGCTACGGCAGGGCGCCCAGGCCGGGCTCCTCGCGGACGCGGTGGCCCGGGCCGCCGAGGTGCCGGTGGCGGCGGTCCGCCGGGCGCTGTTGCTCGCCGGTGACCTCCGGGCCGTGGCGGTGGCCGCGCTGGCCGGAGGGGCCGCCGAGTTGGCCGAGTTCGGTCTACAGGTCGGCCGCCCGCTGGCGCCGATGCTCGCGCAGAGCGCCCCTTCGGTCGACGAGGCGCTCGCCGCGACCGGCACGCCGGCGGTGGTCGACGTGAAGCTCGACGGCATCCGCATCCAGGTGCACCGCTCCGGCTCCGACATCGCCGTGTTCACCCGCAGTCTCGACGAGATCACCACCCGGGTGCCCGAGGTGGTCGCCGCGGTCCGTGCCCTGCCGGGCCGCGAGTTGGTCCTCGACGGCGAGGCGATCGGCCTGGACGAGACCGGCCGCCCACTGCCGTTCCAGCAGACGTCGAGCCGGGCCGCCCGACGCACCACCCCCAGCACCACCGGGCGTACACCGGTCGCCCCGGCGGTGCTCGCGGCGGCCGCCAGCACGGGCGCGACGGTGCTCACCCCGTACTTCTTCGACCTGCTGCACCTCGACGGCCAGGATCTGATCGACCTTCCCGGCCGGGAGCGGTGGGCCGCCCTCGCCGGTTCGGTGGATTCGTCGCTGCTGGTCGGTCGGATGGAGGTCGACGGCCCGGAGCAGGCCGCCGCCGCGTTCGCCGCAGCGCTCGACGCCGGGCAGGAGGGGGTGGTGGTCAAGGCGCCGGACGCCCCCTACGACGCCGGCCGGCGCGGTGCCGCCTGGGTCAAGGTGAAACCGCGGCACACCCTCGATCTGGTGGTGCTCGCCGTCGAGTGGGGCAGCGGCCGACGCAAGGGCTGGCTGTCCAACCTGCATCTGGGTGCGCGTGACGCGCGCACCGGTGACTTCGTCATGCTCGGCAAGACGTTCAAGGGGCTCACCGACGAGCTGCTGCGGTGGCAGACCGAGCGGTTCCTCGACCTTGCCGTGGAACGCGGCGACTGGGTGGTCCGGGTCCGGCCCGAGCAGGTGGTGGAGATCGCTTTCGACGGGGTGCAGACGAGTTCGCGCTATCCCGGTGGGATGGCACTGCGGTTCGCCCGGGTGGTGCGCTACCGCGACGACAAGTCCGCCGCGGAGGCGGACACCATCGACGCGGTCCGTGCCATCCACGCCGGCCGCGTGACCGGCTGACCGGGCGAGGTCAGGCGGAAGCGGTCGGCGTCGGCTCGGCGGCCCGGTCCAGCGGAGCCGGGGTGGTGCCGATGCCGGCGGCCCGGCGGGCCTCCCGACGGGCCACCCAGCCGTAGCCGAAGAGGGCCATCACCGCGAACAGCCACCACTGCACGACGTAGCCGAAGTTCTGCCAGTTGTTGGCGTGCCCGACCGGCACCGCCTTGAACACCGGATCGGCTGCCGGGGTCTGCTCGTCGAGCAGCAGATACGCACCGTAGACGGGGTAGGGAAGCTCGCCGGCCAGCCGCGACACCCCGATCCGCCGGATCTCCAGCAGCCCGTCGCGCCGGGCCACCGCGCCGGCGCCGCTCTCGGTCTCGTGCACCCGGCCGACCACCGTCACGTCGCCGGTCGGTGCGGCCGGCACCGACGGCTGGGCGGTCGCCCCACCGGGCGCCGGCGGGATCCAGCCCCGGTCCACCAGCAGCGCCGTGCCGTCGGCGAGCACCAGCGGCGTGAGCACCTCGAAACCGACCCGGCTGTCCACCGTCCGGCCACGGACCAGCACGGTGTTCGTGGGGTCGTACCGGCCGGTGACGGTGACCCGGGTCCAGACCTTGTCCTCGGCGGGGGCCGGACCGGCCGTCCCCGCGCCGCCGGCGGGAGTGCGCAGCGCGTTGGCGAGCGGCACGGGAGCCATCCGCTGGCCCGCGTCGATCCGCTCGTTGACCTCGGTGCGCCCCCGGTAGCGGTCCAGCTGCCAGTTGCCGAGGAACACCATGACGGCGGCCGCGACAAGGGTCAGCACGAGAGCGCCCAGCCAGCGTGGGCTCAGCAGGAACCGGTACACGGCACCGAGGCTACTCGTATGACCGGCGCCACTGACCTGGACCGGCCGGACCGGGCCGGGGCCGACGCCCCGGGGCACTGCCAGGGCCGGGCCGTCCACCCCGGTTGGCGGTGCTCGCGCCTCCGGCCGGGCGGGTATCGTCACGCCGACGGATCGGCCTTGGTCGTCCCGTCGCGTACCCGCCGCCGCTCGCGAGGAGTCGATGATGACCGTCGTGCCGCGCCTGGTGCTCAGCGCGCCGTCCTCCGGACACGGTAAGAACGCGCTGGCGATCGGGCTGCTCGCCGCCCTGGCCGAGCGAGGGGTCGACGTCGCCGGGTTCAAGCTCGGGCCGGACCACGTCGACGCCGCCTACCTCGGCCTCGCCTCCGGTCGGCCGGGTCGGGTGATCGACCCCCGACTGGTCGGCCTCGACCGGCTCGCCCCGCTGGTGGCGCACGGTACCGCCGGTGCCGGGCTGGCCGTGGTGCAGGGCAGCATGGGGCTGTACGACTCGGTCGGTGGCCGTCCCGAGCAGGAGTCAACGGCCGCCGCGGCCGCCGCGCTGCGCAGCCCGGTGGTGCTCGTTGTCGACGTGGCCGCGATGGGTCAGTCGGTGGCCGCCCTGGTGCACGGTTTCCGCTCGTACGACGAGCAGTTGTGGCTCGGTGGGGTGATCCTCAACCGGGTGGCGTCCTCGCGACACGAGGGGATGCTGCGCGAGGCGTTGGACGACGTGGGGGTGCCGGTCTACGGAGCGCTGCGTCGACAGGACCTGCCGGCGGTGCTGCCGTCGCGGCGGCACGGGGTGGCACCGGTGGTCGACGACTCGGCCGACGCCGTCCGTGCGGTCCGCCGGCTGGGCGAGGCCGTCGCCGCCACCGTCGACCTGGAACGGCTGCTCGGGCTGGCCCGCTCCGCCCCGCCGCTGCCGGCGCCGGCCTGGTCTCCCGAGGAGGCCCTCGGCACGTTCACACCCCCGGCGAACCGCCCACTGGTGGCGGTGGCCGGTGGGCCGGGCGGCAGCTTCAGCCACCCGGAGACCACCGAGTTGCTCCGGGCCGCCGGCGCCGAGGTCGTCGTCGTCGACCCGCTGCGCGACGAGGCGCTGCCGGTCGGCACCCGCGCGCTGGTCGTCGGCGGCGCGCTGCCCGAGGCGTACGCCGAGCAGTTGTCGGCCAACCGGCGGCTCTGCATCGCGGTGGCCGAGTTGGCGCGGACCGGGCGTCCGGTGATCGCCGAGGGCGCCGGGCTGCTCTGGCTGGCCCGGGAACTGGACGGGCTGCCGATGTGCGGTGTCCTGGACGCGGTCGGCGTCAGCCGCGACGGGGTGGTGGCCGGCTACCGGGAGGCGACCGCCCAGACCGACAGCGTGGTCGCCGCCACCGGCACGGTGCTGGTCGGGCACAAGGCACACCGTGCGGTGCTCACCCCCCGCGCTGGTCAGCGCCCGGCCTGGAGCTGGGACGGCGGCGCGCCGGAGGGCTTCGTCTGGCGCAACGTGCACGCCTCACAGCTCACCCTGCACTGGGCGAGCCATCCGGAGACGGCGGCCCGGTTGGTCGCCGCGGCGGCGGCAGACCCGACGAGCGAGGTGGTACCCGCGCAGCCGGGCGAGGTGTCGGTGTGATCGGTCAGGTGGCGGTGCGCCGATTCCCGGCGTTGACCGTCTCCACCCCGCGTACCGAGGTGCGTCAGCTCACGGCGGCCGACGCGGCGGCGGCCGGGGAGATCTTCGCCGACAAGCTGACCCGGCGTTGGCTGCCGCTGCCCGACGACTCCGGCCCGATCGACGGGCTGGCCTGGTGCACCGATCTGGCCCGGCAGCGGCGCGACAGCGGGGAGGGCGACCACTACGCGGTACTCCGGCGGGAGGACGACCAGGTGGTGGGCTCGCTGTGGACCCGGCGCACCGACTGGGGCGCCCGCCTCACCGAGATCTCCTACGCGATGGCGGCGCACGCGCGGGGCTTCGGCTTCGCCGCCGAGGCGGTCGACGCGGTGGCCATCGCGCTGATCCTGGAGCACGGCTTCCAGCGGGTCGAGCTGCGGGTGGCTCCCGGCAACCTGGCCTCGCGCCGGGTCGCCGAGAAGGCCGGGTTCAGCTACGAGGGTCTGCTGCGGAACGCCGGGTTCGTCAGCGGCGGCCGGGTGGATCTGGAGCTGTGGTCGTTCGTCGCCGCCGACCTGCGCTGAGCCCGCCGACCTGCGCTGAGCCGCGCCGGCTCCCGCCGAGCCCCGCCGACCTGCGCTGACTCTCGCGCCGGTCAGCCGACGATGGCGTCCGACGGTGGGGTGAACTGGCGGGTCGGGGTGCCCTTCAGGCCGTCGCGCAGGGTCTCCGAGACCGCCTTGATCGGGATCTGGGACTGCCCGTCACCGACCGCGTTGAACGGGTTGTCCGGGTCGGAGATGAAGCTCGCCGCGGCCAACTCCGGGGTGTAGCCCACGAACCAGGCCGACCGGGTGCTGTCGGTCGTACCGGTCTTGCCGGCCACCGGGCGTCCGACGGTGCCCCGCACGCTGTCGGCGGTGGACCAGCCGCCGCAGCTGCCGCGCGCCGGGGTGTCTCCGGTCGGGCAGCGGGCCGCGTCGGTGGCCGCCCGCGCGGCATCCGCGCTCACCACCTGCCGGCAGCGCGGCTTGGCCACCTCGCGGTGCAGACCGCCCGGGGTGGCGTACGTGGCGGGCGTGCCGTCCCGGTTCATGATCGCTTGCACCGGGATGGCCTCGCAGTAGCGGCCGTCGGCCGCGATGGCGGCGTACGCGTTCGCCATCTCCAGCGGGGTGGCGTCGGAGACGCCCAGGGTGAACGCACCCCACTTCTTCGCCTTGGCCGGGGACGCCTGTTCCCGGTCGACGTCGGTGCGCCACCGCAGCCCGAGCTGTTCGGCCAACCGGACCGCCCGGTCCGCGCCGACCTTCTCCTCCAGCCACACGAAGTACGTGTTGACCGATTTGCCGAAGCCGGACCACATGGTCTGCTGGCCGGTCATGGCGCCGCTGGCGTTGGAGGGCGCCCAGCCGTCGTACACGGCCGACTTGTAGCGGTACGGCGCGTTGAACGAGGTGGAGAGGGTCATCCCCGAGTCCAACGCGGCCAACATCGGGAACATCTTGAACGTCGACCCAGCCTGGTAGCCGGCCAGGTCACCGCCGCCGAGCAGCGGTGCCACAGTGTTCGGGTAGTTGGCCTTCACCTTCGGCCCGGCCTCGGGGTTGGAGCTCTGCGGGTTGTCGGCCAGGTCCAGCGAGTACGTCCGGTTCACCGCCATGGCCTTCACCCGCCCGGTGCCCGGCTCGGAGACCACGATGCCGTTGGCGAACGGGCTGCCGGTGGCTTCCTTGGCGCCGACGCTCTTCTCCGCCGCCTCCTGGACCTTCGGGTCGAGGCTGAGCACGATCCGGTAGCCGCCCCGGCGCAGGTTGTCCATCCGTTCCAGCCGGTTCGCCCCGAACGCGGGCTGCGCGCTCCACCAGTTCTTCAGGTAGTCGCAGGCGAAGCCCCAGCTGTTGTACTTCTCCGCCACCGCTGCGCAGTCGTGCGGTGGGGTGGTCAGCTTGAGCCGGATCGGCTCGGACTTGGCGGCGGCGGCCGAGTCGGGGGAGAGGTAGCCGAGTTGGCTCATCCGGTCCAGCACGTAGTTGCGCCGCCCGGTGGCCTCCTTCTGGTCGGAGTCGGCCGGGTCGTACTCGGAGGGGGACTTGACCAGTCCGGCGAGGGTGGCGGCCTCGACCGGGGTGAGGTCCTTCGGGGTCTTGGAGAAGAAGATCTCGCTGGCCGCGTAGATGCCGTACGCCCGGTGTCCGAAGTACGCCGAGTTCAGGTAGCGCTCCATGATCTGTTCCTTGCTCATCTCCTTCTCCAGGTCCAGCGCCATCCGCATTTCCTTGACCTTGCGAATGCTGGTCTGCTGGGTGGCTTCCTGGACCTCCTTGGGCGTGGTCGCGCTGTCCCGCAGGGCCATCCGGACGTACTGCATGGTCAGCGTCGAGGCGCCCTGGGAGCCGCCGGAGCGGGCGTTGGAGACGAAGGCCCGGGCCACGCCCTTCGGGTCGACGCCGTGGTGCTGGTAGAAGCGGGAGTCCTCGGCGGCCACGATCGCCTGCTGGATGTTCGGCGACATGTCCGACAGCTTGGTGTACTGCCGGTACTCCTCGTAGAACATGGTCAGCACGGTCTTGCCGTCCGGGCCGTAGACGTACGAGGTCTCGGCGGGCAGGGCGGTCTTCAGCACCCGGGTCTTCTGGTCCACGGCGTGCGCGGTGGCTTTCGCGCCGAGCCCGGTGAGGGCGACCAGTGGATAGGCGGCGGCGGCGATCACGATTCCGGCGATCAGTCCGGCGCGGAGGAGAGGGACGAGACGACCAGCGGCAGCAAGGGGTCGGTTGCTCACCTGGTCAAGTTATGACATTTCCGATTCGTACATGAGAAGAACTCTTAAACCGGCGAGTGGTGACGCGGCTTACGCTGAGATCGACTGTCCCACCGGCCGCCTTCCCGGCAGGATCGCGGACATGTCTGATCAGCCGAGCGCTGTCGCCCCACCCACCGGGGTCGAGCCGGACCTCGCCCACCACGGCGACGCGGAGGCGACCCCCGGCCTGATCGACCTCGCCGTCAACGTCCGTCGGGCGCGGCCTCCCGCCTGGCTGGCCGACCCGATCGCCGCGACCCTGACCGACCTGGCCCGGTATCCGGACCCGGCGCCGGCCCGGGCGGCGGTCGCCGCCCGACACCGCCGTCACCCGAACGAGGTGCTGCTCACCGCCGGCGCCGCCGAGGGTTTCGTGCTGATCGCCCAGGCGCTGCGCGGCGTGCACCGCCCCGTGGTGGTGCACCCTCAGTTCACCGAGCCGGAGGCGGCGCTGCGGGCCGCCGGACACCCGGTCGAGCGGGTGCTGCTCGACGCCGCAGACGACTTCCGGCTCGACCCGTCCCGGGTGCCCGCCGACGCCGACCTCGTGATGATCGGCAACCCGACGAACCCGACCTCGGTGCTGCACCCCGCCCGGACGGTGGCCGCGCTGGCCCGGCCCGGCCGGGTGCTGGTGGTCGACGAGGCGTTCGCCGACACCACCATCGCCTCCGGGCACCCTGGCGAACCGGAGTCGCTGGCCGAACGCCGCGACCTGCCCGGCCTGCTCGTGGTGCGCAGCCTCACCAAGACATGGGGCCTGGCCGGCCTGCGGATCGGCTACCTGCTCGGCGCCGCCGAGCTGCTGTCCCGGCTGGCCGCCGTCCAGCCGCTCTGGGCCGTCTCCACGCCCGCGCTGGCGGCCGCGTCGGCCTGCGCCAGCGCCGTCGCGGTCCAGGCCGAACGCGCGATCGCCGCCGACCTCGCCGCTGACCGCGAGCACCTGGTCGCGCGCCTCGCCGAACTGCCCGGTGTACGCGTCGTCGGCCGTCCCGCCAGCGCGTTCGTCCTGCTGCACCTGCCGGGCGCGACAGCGATCCGGGCCGCCCTGCGCGAGCGCGGCTGGGCGGTGCGCCGAGGCGACACGTTCCCCGGCCTCGGCCCGGACTGGCTGCGGGTGGCGGTACGCGACCGAAACACCACCGACGCGTTCATCGACGTGCTGCGCGAGACCATGGAGGCATGATGTTGGAGACCACGATCGCGGCGATCCGCGCGGCGGACGAAGCGGCCATGGCCGCGGCCCGGGAGCTGCAGGGCCGGCTGACCAAGCCGGCGGGATCGCTGGGCGCGCTGGAGGAGCTTTCGGTACGCCTCGCCGGCCTGGCCGGAGTCTGCCCACCACCGCTGCCCGAGCCGGCCGCGGTGGCGATCTTCGCCGGCGACCACGGGGTGCACGCCCAGGGGGTCAGCCCCTGGCCGCAGGAGGTCACCGCGCAGATGATCGGCAATTTCCTGGCCGGTGGAGCGGTGGTCAACGCGTTCGCCCGGCAGGCCGGCGCCTCGGTCACAGTGGTCGACGTCGGCGTGGCCACCCCGCTGTCCGCCGAACCGGCTGCCGACCCGGCCGCCGACCCGGCCGTGCTCGACCCGGCCGTGCCCCGGCTGGTTGTCGCGTCCGTCCGCCGGGGCACCCGCGACCTCACCATGACCGCCGCGCTGACCCGGGACGAGGCGCTGGCGGCGGTGCAGACCGGCATCCGGATCGCCGACGAGCTGATCGACGCCGGTGCCGGCATCCTGCTCACCGGTGACATGGGCATCGGCAACACCACCCCGGCCGCCGTGCTGATCGCCGCGTTCACCGGCGCCGACCCGCTCGACACCACCGGTCGGGGCACCGGCGTCGACGACCCGACGTACGCGCACAAGGTGGCGGTGGTGCGGGCCGCGCTGGCCCGGCACACCCCCGACCCGGCCGACCCGCTGGGGGTGCTGGCCGCCGTCGGTGGTCTGGAGCACGCCGCCCTGGCCGGGCTGATTCTGGGCGCCGCAGCGCGCCGCACGCCGGTGCTGCTGGACGGCGTGATCGCGGTCTCGGCCGCGCTCGCCGCCGCCGCGTTCGCCCCGGCGGCGGTCGGCGCCATGGTCGCCGGCCACCGCTCGGCCGAGCCCGGTGCCACTGTCGCGCTGCGCCACCTCGGCCTCGACCCGCTGATCGACCTGGGGTTGCGCCTCGGCGAGGGCACCGGCGCGCTGCTGGCGTTGCCCGTGGTCACCGGCGCGGTCCGGGTGCTGCACGAGGTGGCCACCTTCGACTCCGCCGGGGTGGCCGAAAAGTGAGCACGCGCAGCGAACGAGCCGTCCGCCTCGGTGGTGCGGCGTGACCTCCAATCCGTACCCCCTGGGTTTGCGGCTGCACGGGCGGCGGGTGGTCGTGGTGGGTGGTGGCGCGGTCGCCACCCGGCGCGTACCGGCGCTGCTGGACGCCGGTGCGGACGTCCTGCTGGTGGCCCCGGAGCTGACTCCGGCGCTGCGCGCCCGGGCCGACGCGGGTCGGCTGCACTGGGTGCCGCGTCGGTTCGTGCCCGAGGACCTGGACGGCGCCTGGCTGGTCCAGGTAGCGGTCGACGACCCGATAGCGGCGGCCTCGGTGAGCGCCGTCGCCGCCGAGCGGCGGATCTTCTGCGTCCGGGCCGACGACCGGACGGCCGCCACCGCCTGGACCCCGGCGGTGACCCGGCACGGCCCGGTCACCGTGGCGGTGCTCGGCGGCGGCGACCCGCGCCGGGCGATGACCGTCCGCGACGCCATCCGCGACCTGCTCGCCGTCCGTCTGGCACCGGACGGGATCGCTGGCCGGCCCGACGCTTCCACAGGGACGACCGGTGGACGGCAGGCCGGGCGGGTGGCGCTGGTCGGGGCCGGGCCGGGAGACCCGGAACTGATCACCGTGAAGGGTTGGCGGCTGCTCACCGAGGCCGACGTGGTGGTCGCCGACCGGCTGGTGCCCGGGCTGCTCCTCGACGAGCTGCGCCCGGACGTCGAGCTGGTGGACGCCTCGAAGATCCCCTACGGCCCGTCCCGGGCCCAGGAGGAGATCAATCAGATCCTGGTCGACCGGGCCCTGGCCGGCGCGTTCGTGGTGCGGCTCAAGGGCGGTGACCCGTACGTCTTCGGCCGCGGCGGCGAGGAGTTGCTGGCCTGCGCGGCCGCCGGCGTGCCGGTGACAGTGGTGCCCGGGGTGACCAGTTCGATCGCCGCACCGGCCGCGGCCGGCATCCCGGTCACCCATCGGGGGGTGGCGCACGAGTTCACTGTGGTCTCCGGGCACCTGGCACCCGACGCGCCGGCTTCGCTGGTGCGCTGGGACGCCCTCGCCGGTCTGCACGGCACCCTGGTGATCCTGATGGGGTTGAAGAACCTCGCCGCCATCACGGCCACCCTGATCGCCCACGGTCGGTCGCCGCAGACGCCGGCCGCCGTCGTCCAGGAAGCCACCACCGGCACCCAACGGGTCCTGCGGTCCACGCTGGGCGAGGTCGCGGCCGACCTACGTGCGGCCGACCTACGCCCGCCCGCCGTCGTCGTGGTGGGCGACGTGGTGGGCGCGCTCGACGGCTGACAGCCGACCGAACGCGGCGGCGACTCGTCCGGCGGTGGACCCGGGCATCGGAGGGCACTGACGCGGTAGATCTTGGACAGTTTCCGTTACGCGCTAACGGAAACTGTCCAAGATTGCCAGCTGCGGCGGTTGTCGGTGGCTGTCGACACAATGTCGACCATGCTCACCGTGAAGGATCCTCACGAGACGTGGCGAACGGAACTGCTCACACCTGTCGCACTGCAATGCGGAAGCCCCGGCCTGAGCACCAGCTTCGAGGACGTCCCCTCGCAATGGCGCGATGCTCCGATCCGGACTCTGCGGTGCACGGACGCGGACGGCTCCTGGGCCGTCCTCGTCACGGTGGTCCGTGGCTTTCGTCGGCAGGCCGGCGACTCGCTCGTCGGCAACGAGTTCGGCCGTGACCCGCACACCGCCTACGACCTGGACTCGCCCGGCGACCTGGTGTACGAGCTGCAGGTGACCGAGGATGACGGATCCGACGAGCCCGAGCTGCTGGCGTTCCGACTCTTCGGTGACCCGCAGGCGGTCGGGGCGGAGGTGCTGCGGTGGGCCGGGAAGAAGGCGGCGTACTCGGTCAGCCCGTCGGTCGAGCGGGCCGGGACACGGCAGCGCCGGGCCCGTCGGCAGTTCGACCATCGCCAGGCCAGCGCGGCATCGCCACCGGTCCGGGTCGGCGTGGTGTCGGACGAGGCCGCCGCCGACCTCGACGCCCTCGATGCGTCCGCGTTGTGCTGGCACTTCCCGCGCGGGAACACCGGCGCCTACCTGCGGTCCGCGGTGGTCGCACTGGTCGGCTACGGCGAGCAGCGGCCGCACCTGCGCAGCCGGTGGCTCACCGCACGGGTCGAGGGCGAGGAGTTGGTCATCGGCATCGACGACCTGATCCCGGCCAACCAGCGGCACCGCTGGGACAACGCCCGCTGGCTGTGGGACCGCCGAGCGGCGAACACCCCGGCAGGGCTTCGCTGGCAGGTCGATCGGGTCGAGCAGGCCGCCCCTGCGGTCGCGGCCGTCCGCCGTGGCGCGTTGCCCGAGGCGCTGACCAACGCCGGGGTGGAGACGGATCCGGAGCTCGACGCGTTGCTGACCGGGGTGCCGTCCCGGCTCTCCGACGCCGAACTCACCCCGACCTGGGTGGCGAACCTGTACCGCGGTCTCGCCGACCTCGCGCCCTGGCGGCTGGACGCGGCGTACCGGGTTTGGCGTGACGCCCGACAGGCACAGGGGCTTCCGGTCCAGGACTCGGTTGTCCTGTTCGGCCTCGGCGGTGTCGGCGCGGCCCGTAAACCGAAGCTCGCGCTCGACCACACCGGCGACGCCCCACTACTGCGCCTGATTCACACCGGCAGCAACGCGGTGCTGCCGTACGTGCACTGGACGGTGCCCACCGACCTCGACGCCCACCTGTACGGGTGGCAACCGAGCCTGCCGTACCCGCACTGACTGACGGGGCCGGAGCATGCGCTCCGGCCCCGTCGAACGAGCGGTCGACTACTGCTTGAGCATGTTGTCCAGCAGCAGGGCACAACGGATCAGACCGAGGTGGCTGTACGCCTGCGGGTGGTTGCCCAGGCCGCGCTCGGCGAGCGGGTCGTACTGCTCGGGGAGCAGCCCGGTCGGGCCGGCGGTCAGCACCATCTGCGCGAACAGCTCCTCGGCGTCGGTGCGGCGGCCGGTGCGCAGGTACGCCTCGATCAGCCACGCCGTGCAGATGTGGAAACCGCCCTCACGGCCGGGCAGGCCGTCGTCCCAGTGGTAGCGGTAGACGACCGGGCCGCTGCGCAGGTCCGCCTCGATCCGCAGGACGGTGGACAGGAAGCGCGGGTCGTCGCCCGGGAGCAGGCCGGAGAGGCCGATCCAGAGCGACGAGGCGTCCATGTCCTCGTCGCCGTACGCGACGCTGTACGCCTCGACGTCGGAATGCCAGCCGTGCTCCAGCACGTTGGCGCCGATCCGATCGCGCAGGTCCTTCCACTCGGGCCGGTCCTCGCCGCCGTGCTCGCGCATCACGTGCAGCGCGCGGTCGACCGTCATCCAGCACATCACCTTGGAGAAGACGTGGTGCCGGGGTGGCAGCCGGGCCTCCCAGATGCCGTGGTCGGGCTCGTGCCAGCGGCGGCGGACCGCCTCGACCATGTTCTCCAGGACCCGCCACTCGTCGTCGCGGACCGAACCGCGAGCGTCGGCGACGGCCGCGATCAGGTCGGCGATCGGGCCGAAGACGTCCAGCTGCAACTGGTGGTTGGCGAGGTTGCCGACCCGGACCGGCCGGGAGCCGGCGTACCCGGGCAGCGTGTCGATGACCGCCTCGGCGCCCAGCTCGTAGCCGTCGATGGTGTAGAGCGGATGCAGTCGCTCCGGGTGCCCGCCGGTGCGCTCGATGCAGCCGTCCACCCAGCGCAGCAGCGCCTCGGCCTCCTCGACGGAGCCCAGGTCGACAAGTGCGCGGGCGGTCAGCGCGGCGTCGCGCAGCCAGCAGTAGCGGTAGTCCCAGTTGCGGACGCCGCCCAGCTCCTCGGGGAGCGAGGTGGTCGCCGCGGCCAGGATCGAGCCGGTGGCTTCGTGGCAGAGCCCGCGCAGGGTGAGGGCGCTGCGCGCGACCAGGTCCCGGGCGGTGGACGGCAGCCGCAGCGAGGCCACCCAGTCCTTCCACGGCTGCTCGGCGGCGGCCTGCCGCTCGTGGATCGGCACCCGGTGGTGCTCCAGGCTGTGCGTGCCGAAGCGCAGCTCCAGCACGACCTGGCCACCGGCGGCGGACAGGTCGACGATGGCCTTGGCGGTCTCGTAACCGCCGTCGTTGCCGACCTCCCACTCCACGCCGGGGGCGTAGAGCGCGACCGGTTCGTTGGAGCCGAGTACCAGCAGGCCGTCGCCGAGCGGCTGCAACTGCACGGCGACCTGACCGAACTCGGGCCTCGGCGCGAACTCCACCTTGACCTTGCCACTGCCGGTCAGCACCCGCACCAGCGTCGAGTCGCCGGTGATGACCGCCGGGCTGTCGTCCGGGGTGGTCTCCCGGGCCGGCTTGTCCAGCCAGTCGGTGACGGTGAGCCCGGACCAGCGGGTCTCCACGGTCATCGTGCCGGAGCGGTAGCGCTGGCCCAGCGGGATGCCGCCACGGTCCGGGGTGATGCTGAAGTGGCCGGCCGGGCTGCCACCGACCAGGTCGGCGAAGATCGCCGCCGAATCCGGCTTGGGGTGGCAGAGCCAGCTCACCTTGGCCTCGGGGGTGAGCAGAGCGACGGTACGACCGTTGGCCAGCATGGAGTGCCGTTCGATCGGCACCGCCCGCTCACCGAACAGCCAGTGGCGCCGGGTCTCCAGCAGCAGCGCCAGCGCGCGGGCGGCTTCCAGCGGGTCGGCCACGCGGTAGCTGGCCTGGGTGTCGCCGGGGCCGATCTTGATGCCGAGGTCGGGACCGTGCAGGTGGGCGAACCCGTTCTCGTCGGTGACGTCGTCGCCGATGAACAGCACCGCGCTGGAGGCGAGCTGGGTCCGCAACTGGTCGAGTGCGGTGCCCTTGTGGGTGGCCACCACGGAGAGTTCGATGACCTCCTTGCCCTGGGTCACCGTGACGCCGTCGAAGGTGGCCGGACCGTTGCGGACCGCCTCGATGGCGGCGGCGGCGATCTGCGGGTCGACCCCACGGGTGTGCATCGCGACGCTCGCCGGTTTGCGTTCCAGCCGGATGCCCGGGTGCTGGGCGGCGATCTCACGCAGCGCGTTGCGGACCTGGGTCCGCACGGCGACCAGCTCGGGGGAGAGCCGCTCGACGAAGCCGATGTCGAACTCGGAGCCGTGGCTGCCGACGAGGTGCACCTCGCTGGGCAGCCGCGAGAGCGCGGCCAGGTCGCGCAGCGCCCGACCGGAAACCACCGCCACGGTGGTCTGCGGCAGCGCGGCGAGCGCGCGGACCGCGGCCACCGACTCGGGCAGCGGGACGGCCGTGCTCGGGTCCTCCACGATCGGCGCCAGCGTGCCGTCATAGTCGCAAGCGACCAGGAGCTGGGGGACCCGGGCGATCCGGCCGATGGCGGAACGCAACTCAGGGTCCATGACCCCGGTGGCGATTGCCGCCCCATCGTTGACGGGCGTGTTCACTCGGCCTCCGCCTCGGGAACTCCGAGCTCCGAGAGGAAAGACTTGGCCCAGTGGCCCACGTCGTGGGTACGCAGGTGACGTTGCATTGTCCGCATCCGGCGGCGTGCCTCGGTTTTCTCCACGTGCACTGCCCGGAGGAGGGCGTCCTTGACCGCGTCCGGGTCGTGCGGGTTACACAAAAATGCCTGGCGAAGCTCGGTGGCGGCGCCGGCGAACTCACTGAGTACGAGCGCACCACCCTGGTCGGCACGTGATGCTACGTATTCCTTCGCCACGAGGTTCATTCCGTCTCGCAGCGGGGTCACCATCATCACGTCGGCAGCAACGTACATCGCCGCCAGCTCACTGCGACTGTACGACTGATGGAGGTAATGGACCGCCGGCACGCCGACCCTGCCGAACTCGCCGTTGATCCGACCGACCTCGCGCTCCACCTTCACCCGTAGTGCCTGGTAGTGCTCCACGCGCTCGCGGCTGGGTGTGGCGACCTGAACCATGACCGCGTCGGGAACTGTCAACTTTCCGTCAGCCAGCAGCTCCCGGAAGGCCTTGAGCCGCAACTCGATGCCCTTGGTGTAATCCAGCCGGTCCACGCCCAGGATTATCGTCTTCGGGTCGCCCAACTCGGCGCGAATCTGCTTGGCCCGCGCCTGGATCGCCGGATCGGCGGCCATCCGCTCCATCTCCTGGGTGTCGATCGAGATGGGGAAGGCGCCCGCCTTCACCTGCCGACCGTCGACCTGGATCATCTGCCCCTCGTAGCGCAGCCCGAGCAGGTGCCGGGCCAGCCGGACGAAGTTCTGCGCGGCCAGCCGCTGCTGGAAACCGACCAGGTCGGCGCCGAGCAGACCGCGCAGGATCTCGGTACGGAACGGCATCTGCATGAACAGCTCGATCGGCGGGAACGGGATGTGCAGGAAGAACCCGATCCGCAGGTCTGGGCGGAGCTCACGGAGCATCGCCGGCACCAACTGGAGCTGGTAGTCCTGCACCCAGACCGTCGCGCCCTCGGCCGCCACGTCGGCTGCGGCCTCCGCGAACCGGGCGTTGACCAGGCGGTACGCCTCCCGCCACCGGCGCTTGTAGGCCGGCGTCTCCACCGCGTCGTGGTAGAGCGGCCAGATCGTCGCGTTGGACTGGCCCTCGTAGTAGCGCTCCAACTCCTCGGCGCTGAGCGGGACCGGGTGCAGCCGGATCCCCTCCAGGTCGAACGGCTCGGGGGCCGCGCCGGTGCCACCGGCCCAGCCGACCCAGGTGCCCTTGTGTTCGGCGAGTACGGGATGCAGCGCGGTGACCAGCCCGCCAGGGCTGCGTCGCCACTGCCGGCCCTCGGGTGTGCTCACCTCGTCGACCGGCAGACGGTTCGCCACTACGACAAAGGAGCTACGGACGGTCACGATCGGCCACCTCCGGGTACTGACGGGTCCACCGCGATGAGCGTACTGAGCGTAGCTGCGGCGTCTTGTGCCCCGTGCCGGAGTCTCCTACCCGCCTCGGTGCTACCGAATCCTAGAGGTGATCTTGTCGACAGCCCGCGGGTCAGAGGTCGATGATCGGCCATTCCTTCGGCAGCACCTCGCCGAGCAACTCCCGCCGATCCGTCATGATCGGTGTGATCCCCCGAGCCGCCTCCATCGCAGCCTGGGCCAGGTCCACGGCCGGCACACTCCGCAGCCACAGGCCCAGCGCAGCCGAGCAGTCCGCAGTCAGGGCCATGACCTGCGTCGGACGCAGAGCTGCAAGGAGGTCCAGCACCCACCACCCTTCCTGAGGAATGTGTCGGTAGGCGCTGGCCAGGCATCCCGCCGGGATGACCACCGTCAGTCGGCGATCAGAGGCCACCGCGATTCTGGCGGCGACATCCTCATCGCCACCGGCGAAGGCCAGCAGCGCCGGAGTGTCCAACACGAATGCCGATCTGCCAGGAGTGGCCGCCGGTTCATCCGGCCTGCCCGCTCCGGGTCCTGCGACGAGAGCACCCAGTTCGGGTGTGATCTGTTCCAGCGCCGCGTTCAACACCCGCCCGGCCCGCTTCAGGTGAGCCGGAGAGAGCGCGAAGCCCGCCTGCCGGAGTGTGCGCAGGATGCGCTCGGCGGCCATGTCCTTTCGTACGCAGTCCGCGACAAAGGCCGATATGTCCGGTTCCTCGGCCAGCCGGTCGGCCAGCTCGTCCGGAAGCTCGATGACGAACTCGGTAGACATCGAGTCACGATAAAAAGCGGGCTGCCGAGCGGCAACACGGCGCGCCCGCGTACTCCTGGGGCGGGGTGATGTGGGCGAAGCGCGCCGTACCTGTCAGGATTGACGATGGCGTGCGCGCGGCCGGCTCCCGGCCGGCGGCGGCGGGCGGTCCTCGAAGCCCGCGCCGCGCCGCCGATCAGTGACAGCAACCGACGGAGGTAGCCCGCACCGTGGCCCAGTACATCTACGTTCTGGAAAAGGCGCGCAAGGCGCACGGCGACAAGGTCGTGCTCGACAACGTCACGTTGAGCTTCCTGCCGGGGGCCAAGATCGGTGTGCTCGGTCCGAACGGCGCCGGTAAGTCCAGCCTCCTCAAGATCATGGCAGGGCTGGACAAGCCGAGCAACGGCGAGGCCCGACTCATGCCCGGCTACACCGTCGGCATGCTCGCCCAGGAGCCCCCGCTCAACGAGGCCAAGACCGTGCTCGGCAACGTCGAGGAGGCGGTCGCCGAGACCAAGGCCAAGCTGGAGCGGTTCAACAAGATCGCCGAGCAGATGGCCACCGACTACTCCGACGAGCTGATGGAGGAGATGGGCAAGCTCCAGGAGGAGCTTGACCACCTCGACGCCTGGGACGTCGACTCCAAGCTCGAACTGGCCATGGACGCGCTGCGCTGCCCGCCGCCGGACGCCGACGTGACCCAGCTCTCCGGTGGTGAGCGTCGCCGGGTCGCGCTCTGCAAGCTGCTGCTGGAGGCGCCCGACCTGCTGCTGCTCGACGAGCCCACCAACCACCTGGACGCGGAGAGCGTCTCCTGGTTGGAGCAGCACCTGGCGAAGTACGCCGGCACCGTCATGGCGATCACCCACGACCGGTACTTCCTCGACAACGTGGCCGGCTGGATCCTGGAGCTGGACCGCGGCCGGGCGATCGGGTACGAGGGCAACTACTCCACCTACCTGGAGAAGAAGGCCGCCCGGCTGGCCGTCGAGGGCCGCCGCGACGCCAAGATGAAGAAGCGCCTCACCGAGGAACTGGAGTGGGTCCGCTCCAACGCCAAGGCCCGGCAGACCAAGTCCAAGGCCCGCCTGGACCGGTACGACGAGATGGCCAACGAGGCGGAGAAGACCCGCAAGCTCGACTTCGAGGAGATCCAGATCCCGCCGGGCCCGCGCCTGGGCAGCACGGTGATCGAGGCGGTCAACCTCAGCAAGGGCTTCGGCGACCGGCTGCTGATCGACAACCTGTCGTTCTCGCTGCCGCGCAACGGCATCGTCGGCATCATCGGCCCCAACGGCGTCGGCAAGACCACCCTGTTCAAGACCATCGTCGGGCTGGAGGAGCCGACCGGTGGCGAGGTCCGGGTCGGCCCCACCGTCTCGCTGTCGTACGTCGACCAGAACCGTGAGGGCCTCAACGGCGACAAGACCGTCTGGGAGGTCGTCTCCGACGGGCTGGACTACCTGATGGTGGGCAAGGTCGAGATGCCGTCGCGGGCGTACATCGCCGCGTTCGGCTTCAAGGGCCCGGACCAGCAGAAGCCGACGAAGGTGCTCTCCGGCGGTGAGCGCAACCGGCTCAACCTGGCGCTGACCCTGAAGATCGGCGGCAACGTCATCCTGCTCGACGAGCCGACGAACGACCTGGACGTGGAGACGCTGTCCAGCCTGGAGAACGCGCTGCTGGAGTTCCCCGGCTGCGCCGTGGTCATCTCGCACGACCGGATGTTCCTGGACCGCGTCGCCACGCACATCCTGGCCTGGGAGGGCGACGACCAGGACCCCTCCCGGTGGTTCTGGTTCGAGGGCAACTTCGAGGCGTACGAGAAGAACAAGGTCGACCGCCTCGGCGCGGAGGCCGCCCGGCCGCACCGGGTGACCTACCGCAAGCTGACCCGCGACTGACCGGCCGAGAAGGTGTCTGACCGCTTCGTCTACCACTGCACCCTGCGCTGGTCCGACCTGGACGCGTACGGCCACGTCAACAACTCGCGCTTCCTCACCCTGTACGAGGAGGCGCGGGTGGCGTTGATGTTCGCCGGCGGCCGGGCCTGGGGCGTCGGCTCGTTCGCCGACGGGGTGGTGATCCGCCGGCACGAGGTCGACTACCTGCGCCCGGTCGACTACGCGCTCGGCCGGGCCACCGCGGAGGCGGCACCCACAGTGCGGATCGAGCTGTGGGTGGAGGAGATCCGGGCCTCCCGGTTCACCGTCGCCTACGAGCTGTACGACGGCGAGGTGCTGGCCAGTCGGGCCCGCTCGGTGCTGGTGCCGTTCGACCTGACCCGTCAGGTGCCCCGGCGGATCACCACCGAGGAACGGGACTTCCTGCTCACGTACGCGCCGCAGGGCGGCGCGGCGTGACCCGGCCGGGCACCGCCGAGCCGGGCCGGACGGCGGCGTCCACCCACGGTGTCGCCGGGGTGGCGGACGCGGGCGCCTTCCTGGCCCGGCTGGTCCGGTTGGATCCGGTCGCGCCGGTCCGGCTGCGGCCGGCCGGCGCACCGGGCCGGGTCGCCCTGTGGGCCCGGCTGCCGTGGCAGGTCCTGGTGGTCCGCACAGTTGCCGGTGGGCCGGCCGACGGCGTCGCGGAGGACGTCACGGTGGCAGCCGCGGAGTTGCTCGCCGAGCTGGAGCGGGGCGGCACGAAGCTGCCGACCCGCCGGGACGCCCAGTGGCGGTGGCCGCTGCCGCCGGCGTGGAGCCACCAGGTGGAGGCGCTGCCCGTTGCCGAGTTGCGACGGATCGCCGACGCGGCGG
This sequence comes from Micromonospora saelicesensis, assembly GCF_900091575.1. GTDB lineage: Bacteria > Actinomycetota > Actinomycetes > Mycobacteriales > Micromonosporaceae > Micromonospora > Micromonospora saelicesensis. The sequence goes on along the minus strand of NZ_FMCR01000006.1, from coordinate 43,243 downwards.
CGGGCACCCTGCGGACGGCGAGCGAGCAGGGTGTGGCCGGCCGTGCCGTGGGCCAGCGGGCCCTGCGTGACGCGTTGCTCGACCACGTGGCGGTGCTGATCACCCCGGACGGGACGCCCGCCGCGCCGGTCGAGGTGCCGCAGCGGCTGGTGCAGGGGGTGGTCCGGATGGGCTTCCTCGGCGCCGCCGACGGCTCGGCGGCCGGCGAGGGCGGGGACGCCGTTCAGGTGCGGGTGGCCGGTCGTTGGGTCGGCCTGGTGGGACCGCACGGAGCGGCTTGGTTGCAGAAGGCCACGGATCTTGCCGTGACACCCCTGAGCGCTCGTCCGAACGGATGACCCCGGATCATTCTTCTGGTCAGGGGCGGTCGTTGGGGGGGTGCTTCAACCCGGCTGTCCGGGTACCGTCCATCCTCGGATCCAACGCACCGTAGGCGACTGGATCCGCTGGGGAGTGAGGTGCGCGAGCGATGCCGTGGTGGTCATGGCGCCCCGGTCCCGCCGACGGCGGCGATCCGGAAACCCGAAGCGGGATCACAGTCGATAGCGCGGTCCGGATCGGGCCGCCCAGCCCTCGCCAGCCGGGGGACGACTGCCCGTCCAACGAGCGGCCCGTGCTGACCGAGATGCCCGCCACCGTCGAGCCGGTGAGTCTGCGCCGGGTCTGTGACGCGCTCGATCTGCTCGACGTGCGTTACCTGGCCGACGGCGACGGCAACCTGCTGGCGATGTGGGAGCGGCACGCGGTGCTGGTCACCCTCGAAGGGCCGGAGGACGAGATCCTGGTCATGCGGGCACGTCCGCACGCCACGGTCCCGCCGGACTGGGCCGACCGGGCGTACCGGGTGGTCAACGAGTGGAACCACACCCGCCGGTTCTGCAAGGCGTACATCGGTGACCCGACCGAGCGCGGTCAGCTACCGATCTACGCCGAGCTTCAGGTGCCCCTGGGCGCCGGCACTCACGACGCGCTCCTGGTCGAGATGCTCGACTGCGGCGCGGCGGTCGCCACCAGCTTCGTGGACTGGCTGCACGACGAGGGCGCGCTGCTCTGACGCCGCTCCGGGTGGGGTGGGTCAGCCGCCGTTGGCCGGGTCGTCCTCGACGTTGACCATGAAGTACGCGGCCCGCTCCAGGTAGTCCCAGAGGGTGCCGGCGATCTCCGGCTCAAGGTCGAGCCGGTCCACGGCGCGGCGCATGTTCCGCAGCCAGGCGTCCCGTTCGGCCGCGCCGATCCGGAACGGCGCGTGGCGCATCCGCAGCCGCGGGTGCCCGCGCTGAGCGGAGTAGGTGTTCGGCCCGCCCCAGTACTGCATCAGGAACAGGGTCATCCGGTCCGCGGCCGGGCCCAGGTCCTCCTCCGGGTACATGGGTCGCAGCAGGGGGTCGGTGGCGACGCCGGCGTAGAACTCGTCGACCAGCTTGCGGAAGGTGGGTTCGCCGCCGACCGCTTCGAAGAGGGTCATCGACGCACCGGGACGGTCGGAATCACCTGCGGAAGTCACCGTTCCATCCTGCCAGGTGTGTCCGGTGCCGACCCGACCCGCACGGCGTGCGTCGGATCACGCCGGGTCGACAACCCCGAATATCGGGCACCCGGCCCGCCATGGTGGAGGTCGGTTCGACGGTCAGGTCACCGCGTGCCGGCGGTGGCCGTCACCGGCATGCGGGTCGGACGTGTCTTCCACCGGGCGGTCGCTGGCCGGGCCGCCGGGCCCGGAGGGCGGCGGAGCGGCGTTGGCCAAGGCGGCGGCGGTGATCGCGTCGTCCACCGTCTGCCGGTCCGGCCACCGCAGCGTGGCCACCGCCATCAGCACCACCCCGGCTGCACTCCAGACCCCCACCACGATCGGAATGGGGAACCGTTCGGCGAGCATCCCGGTGACCAGCACCGCGAGGCCCTGGATGACCTGTATGCCGGTGGCCATCACCCCGAAGGCGCGGGCTCGAAAGCCGTTGGGCAGCGCCTGGACGAACAACCCGTTGGCCATCGGCATCATGCCGGCGACTGCGAAACCGCAGAGCGCGGCGAGCAGCGCGACCACCAGCGGCGGGGGGTCGAGCAGCACCGGTACGAGCACCAACGGGGCGAGCACCGCGAGCGGCCGCATCAGCTTCAGTCGGCGAGCCGGCCCGAACAGGCGACTCACCAGCAACCCACCGAGGATGAAGCCGATCGGGTTGGCCACCATGATCGCTGCTTGTGCGGTGCCAGCGCTCACCGCGCCACGGCTCTCGTCGTTGGCCCAGGCTGCGGCCAGACCTTCGGGAACGATCGAGAAGAGCATCGAACTGAACACCAGCACCGCGATGGCCCGCAGCACCGGTGTGCGGAACACGATGCCGAACCCCTGGCGGGTCTCCTGCAGCAGGTGGCTGCGGTGCTCCGGGTTGATGACCGCCGGGCGGTGGCGCACACCGAGGCGAACCAGCAGCGCCGAGAGACCGAACGTGGCCGCGTTGAACAGCAGCGCCGCCTCCGGGTCGACGGCGGCGACAGCGGCGCCGAAGACGTACCCCACGACCTGGGCGGCCTGCCCGACGCTGCTGTTCAGCGACAGCCCCAGCACCAGTCGGTCCCCGGTGAGCAACTGCGGGATCAGCGCGGACTTCGCCGCCTGGCTCGGCGGGTTGGCCAGCGTGGCGGCGAAGATGAGCACCAGCACCGCCTGGTACGGCAGGCCCGGAATGGCGATGAGCAGCATCAGCGCCATCCGGATGATGTCGCACGCCACCATCACCCGTCGGAACGGGTACCGCTCCGCGAGTGCGGCGAGCACGGGACCGCCGAGCAGCCAGGGCAGGAAGCTGACCGCGAAGGCGGCCGCGGAGAGCGCGACGGACCGGGTCTGCTGATAGACGAGCAGGGTGACGGCGGCCTTCGCGACGTAGTCGCCGACCCAGGAGAGAGCGCCGGCCACGAACACAGCCCGGAACTCGTGCTGGCCGAAGACTTCGCGGAATGTGGCGGGGCCTTCCGCGGAAGGTCGCTCGTCAGGCACCGTCGCCTCCATCGGCCCCGGCTCGGCCGCTCGTGGCAGCCCGGCCGGAAGCGCTCGTCAGATCTACGGATCAGCGAGGATGTGATCACGCTTTGGTGTGAACGCGTGTTCCGGATTCTGCCCGATCGTCTGACAACTAGCTAGGTCGAACGGGCCGTTCGTCGCCTCCCCGACTGAACGAACGGACGATACCCGAGGGGCCGGCCGGCTCGCGACCCCTGAATTGCCGGACAGTGTCGGCCGTTTCAGGTGGCGCCGCCCTGACCGGTCTCACCCTCGGGCAACGGCCGGGTCGACAGACCGGGATAGATGCGGGTCGCAGCGATCTGCGCGGTGATCCCCGAATTCTCCAGCGCCTCGGCGAGACGTCGACGCAGTTCCCGCCCCACCGCGAACTGCCCGTCCGCGGTGGTCTTCACCACGGTGCGGATGACCGCGCCGTCCACCGTCACCTGCTCGACACCCAGCACCTCGGGCGCCTCCACGATCTCGGGTGACAGCTCCGGGTCCATGGCGATCGAGGCGGCGGCGGTCCGTAGCACCGCCGTGGCCTCCTCGGTGCTGTTGAAACCGATGGGCAGGTCCACCACCACGAGAGCCCAACCCTGGCTCTTGTTGCCCACCCGGATGATCTCGCCGTTGCGGATGTACCAGAGCACGCCGCGGCCGTCGCGCACCGTGGTGACCCGCAGGCCGACCGACTCGACCACGCCCATCGCCTCGCCCAGGTCGACGTTGTCACCCACGCCGTACTGGTCCTCGATCAGCATGAAGAGGCCGGCGATCAGGTCCTTCACCAGGCTCTGCGCGCCGAAGCCCAGCGCGACGCCGGCGATCCCCGCGCTGGCCAGCAGCGGAGCCAGGTCGAAGCTGAACTCGCGCAGGATCATCAGCAGCGCGATGCCGAAGACGAACGCGGTGGTCAGGCTGCGCAGCACCGACCCGATCGCCTCGGCCCGCTGCCTCCGTCGCTCCGGCACGAACTCGGCCGGGTCGACCGCGGCGGTGGGCACCCGCTCGCGCAGCGGCCGCAGCATCGTCGGCACCGCACCGTCGGTGGTCGTCCGAACCAACCGGTTGATCGTCCGGTGCAGCGCCCAGCGGGCCACCATCGCCAGTGCCAGGATCAGCAGCACCCGAAGCGGTTTGAGCAGGATCCAGTAGCTTCCCTCGGCGAACCAGGACGACCCGGTGATCCGGTAGATCCACTCGCAGGAGGTGCTGCCCTGGCAGCTCACCGAGACGGCGTCGGACAGGGCTAGGGGCGTCACGCTGGCGGCACTCACTATGTCTTCGTACCGCAAGGGACCCGAGCGCCCGCCGCCGACCCACCGGCCGGGTGACCTACCGTCGAGGGCAGGATGCTCACCCTCTCCCGGGCAACGCGGCAAGGAGTCGTGCGTACTCGGCCTCACTACCGATCGCCGCCCGGTGTTCGGGGTGGGCGACGTAGTGCCCGATCACCGCAGCGAGAAATCCAGCGTCGATGTTGTCCCTCCGCGTCGCCCCCCGGCTCTGCGGAATGCCGCGCCGCCGAACCAGTTGGGGTTCCGTGATCCTCATTCCCAGCCACAGCCGGCGGTCGGCGGCCGAGGGGATCTGCGGGACCAGCAGGGCCTCCCACGGCACGGTGCGCGAGCCCAGCGCCCAGGTCAGCCGTACCCCGTACGGGTGCAGCCGCACACCGTGACCCCGCCACGCCCACGCCACCACCAGCGCGGCCAGGCCGACCCAGAGGACATCGAAGACCACGTCGAACGCCGACAGCGTGCCCTGTCTGGTCGAGCGCGCCAGTGCGTCGATACGGGTGGACGCGGGCCCGAGGTAGCCCAGGGCGAAGAACACCGTCCAGGCGGGCCCGGGTGTGGCGAACGCCGGGATCTGCGGCTGCACCACGAGACAGGCCGGGCGGACCCCCATGACGACGATCGCCAGGATCAGGGCCGCCAGGGAGCCGAGGATCAACAGGCGCTGCCCCACGATGGACGCGGGCCCCGAGGCTGCGGCGTTCACGCCGACCAGGAGAAGCCCAAGTGCCAGGACGACGTGCCGATGGCGCACGGTGGCGGCGGCAAGCTTGTCGATCATGCCCGTGACCATAGGAGCCGATGGCTGCTGGACGTGCTGGCCGATCGGTCGAGGCTGAGCAGCGAAGCGTCGTAACCGAGGTGGCTGGTGAGACCGGGGTCGATCCGGCGGCCGGCGCCGGTCCGGGACCGGTGAGACCGGCGGCGGGGGTGTCACAGGCCAGCGTCCGCCCAGGCCGGAGCAGTTGCCCGTCCCGGCGTGGGTGATCCGCTTACCAGAAGAGAGATTAGTACGTGCAATCCGGGGTCCGATCAGGGACTATTGGCGCAACGGACGTCGGTGATCGGCCCGGCGTCGACCGTGTGGGCCCCTGTGCCCGGCCCCGGTCGGCGGCGGTCCCCAGCAGCCGCTGAACCGGGAGGGTGAGCGCGATGCCTGACATACGACCCACGGTGGGCTCCGGCGCGTTGGTCCTCAACGCCACCTACGAGCCGCTGTGTGTCGTGTCGGTGCGTCGCGCCGCGATCCTCGTCCTCTCCGCCAAGGCCGTCTGCGTCGCCGACGGTGACGGCATCCTGCACAGCGCCCGGGACGCACTCCCGGTGCCCTCCGTGGTCCGGCTGACGCGCTTCGTCCGGGTGCCGTACCGGACGCATGTCGGGCTGTCCCGCCGGGCGATCTTCGCCCGGGACGGGTGGCGGTGCGCCTACTGCCGGGGCCCGGCCGAGACCATCGACCACGTCTTTCCGCGCAGCCGGGGTGGCCGGCACGCCTGGGAGAACGTGGTCGCCGCGTGTGCCCGGTGCAACCACACCAAGGGCGACAAGACCCCGGCCGAGATGGGATGGCGGTTGCACGCGTTGCCGGCCCCGCCGAAGGGCACCGCCTGGCGGGTGCTGGGCCACCGCGCCCCCGACCCCCGCTGGGCCGACTGGCTGGACCTGCGCGAGCCCGAGGCAGCCGCCTGACCACGTAGGGCGTGGTCAGGCTCCGGATTGCGGGCGGATTGCCCGGCGCGCTGCGCGTTCGTGGCGGTCGACCGCTCGGCGGTACGCGATCGCGAGTAGCCGGTCGATCTCGGGCAGCAGTTGCGGACCGGGCATGACGACGCTGGCGAAGCCGTACTGTGCGTAGCCCGGGTGCGGCACGAGGGTGCCCAGTCGGGCGAAGTCGAACTCGTGCCGGTGCTCCTCGAACGCCTTGGGCGGGAAGCCGAACAGCCGCTCGAACTCGGCCCGGCCGAGGTCCAGGTTGAGGCGGAAGACGCCGGGGCGGTCAAGCTGTGCGGCCTCGTCGAAGCCGGGCACGTCGTGCTCGACGATGGTGGCGAACGGCTGGCGGCGGTCCGAGCCGACGAAGAAGAACCGGTCGCCCCAGGCCGCTTCGGGTGATCCGTTCTCCTCGCTCGCCACGACCTGCTCGACGCCGGGCAGTGCGGCGATCCGATCGGCGAGCACTGCCGTGTCGACACCGGTCGGGACGTGCAGGACCGCGTCGGCGTGTTCGATGGTGGCCTGGTCCAGCGGGAAGTAGCGGTAGTCGTGGGTCCGCTGCTCGGCCGCCGTGATGTCGGACGTCGGCAGGTACCGGGGAAGGCTGGTCTCCTGCTGGAGTCGGCCCTCGTAGGTCGAGGCGGCGGGGGGCCCGATGCCGAGCGCCGGGCTCGCGCCGAGGCTGCCGGCGATCACCGCGTACCGGTCGCCCAGCAGCGACGCGATGATGGCGCCGGCGCCGGCCCAGGTCACCTCCGTGTCGGCCAGCGTCATCGTGCTCAGGTGACGCTGGAGGTGCGTGTTGTGCGCGAAGACCAGTGTGGGCCCTCGGTGTGCCTCGGCCGATCGGATCGCGAGCAGGTTCTCGGCCATCAGCGCGTCCCGGACCGCGGCCAGGCGGGCGAAGCGTTCCTCCTGGGCCAGTGGTGCGGCGGCCGCGGCGTGGTAACGCAGCAACGCGACAGCGGCCGTGGCGTGCACGAACGCCGCCGGCCAGCCCGCTGACTTCCACGGCGCCCGCAGGTACAGCTCGGTCAGCAGGTCGTCGGCGAGCACCCGCAGTCGCTGGGCGTCGGTCGAGCGCCCGACCGATCTGCCGGGTTTCCAGATCGCGGCCGTGTCACTCCACCGCACCTCGTCCCCGATCAGGTCGTCGATCTCGGCAGTCCGGTCCAGGTCCAGGAACTGGCAGACCTGGGTGAGGTGGCGACGCGGGCTCGGGGCGCTCTCCAACTCCACCGGGGCGTCGAAGCCGTGGAACGTCAGGCGCTCGGCGACCGGCCGTCCGGCGTTCCACTCCCGCATCCGTAGCAGGAGGTCGCGGTTGGCCGGGGCCGCCCCGAATCCGTGGCTGAACCCTTCGGCGAGCGCCCGGTCGAGTGTCACGGCGGCGACGCCCTGCACGAAGTCGTCGGCGATCAGCCCGGCCGTCCGGTCGCTCTCCACGGCGATCGAGCGGTAACCGTGCTCCGCGAGCGACAGAAAGGCCTCGTTGCGGAGCTGGAGGAAGGCGGACTCACCGTGCGTCGGCTCGCCGAGCGCGAGCAGCTCCGGGGACACCGCCAGCAGGTCGAGAAAAGGTGGCATTCCATGAACCGTATCGTTGAACCAGCGGTTGAAACTCACGAGCGGTGGAGCGCGGTGACAGCCACAAAACCTTCAAACCCGGGGGTACGCCGACCGGTCGACCTCGCGCGCGCCCACGGTCTCTCCGCGCAGGCCGTGCGCAACTACGAACGAGACGGCGTCCTGCCTCCGGCCCAGCGCACCCCGAACGGCTACCGTCGCTTCACCGAGCTGCACGCCAAGGCGCTGCATGCCTACCTCGCGTTGATCCCGGGCCACGGCTATGCGGCCAGTGGCGAGATCATGCGGGCCGTCAACCGAGGCGAGATCGACACGGCGTTGCGCACCATCGACCAGGGTCATGCCCTGCTCCAGCGCGATCGGGAGACCCTGGACGCGGTCGAGGCGGCGGTGGCGACGCTCACCGGAACGAGACCGCAACCGCAGAGCCAGAAAGCCGTGCCGATCAGCGTGCTGGCTCACCGGCTCGGTCTACAGGCGGCCACGCTGCGCAAATGGGAGCGGGCCGGGATGCTGCGACCGGTACGTGACCCGGTGACCCACTACCGGCTCTACCTTCCTGACGACGTCCGGGACGCCGAACTGGCCCACCTGTTGCGCCGCGGCGGGTACCGGCTCGACCACATCGCCGGCGTGCTGCGTCGAGTGCGCGACGCCGGCGGTGCCGAACCGCTCGCCGCCTCGCTGCGCCAGTGGCGGCAACGGCTCACCGAGCGAGGCCGGGCCATGCTCACCGGGGCCGCCCGGCTCGCCGAGTACGTCGACACCGGTCAGCCGCCTGAACGCGCCTTGACCAGCGAGGCGAAGACCACCACGTTGTCCGCGTAGCCGGTCTCGCCGCCGACCCACTGGCCGCCGCAGGTGATCAGTCGGAGGCTCGGGCGGCTGAAGTCGCCGTACACCTCGTCCACCGGCAGCCGGCCCTTGTCGAACTTCTCCACCGAGTTGACCTCGAAGACCGCCACGCGCTGGTCGGTGCGGGTGACCTCGATCTCGTCACCGGAGCGCAGCTCGCGGAGTTTGTGGAAGACCGCCGGTCCGCTGGTGGTGTCGACGTGCCCGACGATCACGGCTGGGCCGTACTGGCCCGGGGTGGGCCCCTGGTCGTACCAGCCGGCCTCCTGGGCGCGGGCCGCGTCCGGCACGGCGATCGTGCCGTCCGGGGCGATGCCCACGTCGTGTACGGGCGCCCGCACGTCGATCTTCTCGATGGCGAGGCTGGTGGGATGGCTTGCCAGCAGTACCGGGAACTTCTTCGGCGGCGGTCGCAGGCCGGCGCTGAGCCGGTCCGGCAGCAGGCTCATTCCGGTCACCTGCTCGACGCCGAGCATCGCCACGATCAGCACCATCAGCGCGGCGATGGCCAGCACCGGCAACCCGGGGCTCGTACCGAACCGGTGTCGGGCCGACCCCGGCGCGGCCGGACGTCGCGGCGGCAGCGGGCGGGCGGCCGGATCGGTGGTGGTGACGCTGGCCGACACGGCCTGCCCGGCGACCCGGCGCAGCCGTCCGGAGACGCGGGCCAACAGCCGGCCCGACGCGCGCAGCGCCGGCCCGGCCCGGAGGCGTGCGCGGCGATCCCGCCGCGCACGCGCGGATCTGCGGGTCATGGGTGATCCGGCTCAGGAGCCGGCTCCCGGTCGACGTCGGCCGCCGGCCATCCCGAGCACGATCGCGGTGGCCACCAACGCCACGCCACCGAGCACCAGCAGCGAGCCGGTGCCGCGCCCGCCGGCCATCCCACCGCCACCGGTCGCCGGACCCTTGCTGGGTGAGGCCATGTTCAACACGGTCAACGTGGTCGACGACGTCTGGCCGTTCTCGCAGCGCAGGTCGACCGGGTAGTCACCGGCCGCCTTGTCCCTGGCAATGGTGGCCTGCCCGGTCAGGAAACCCTTGTCCGGTTTGAGCATGACGTGCCCGAACGCGTCGGAGTGCACGCTGGACTGTCGGTTGTTGTTGTCGTTGTCGCAGCTCGCCTTGATGTTGACCCGGCTGCCGGCCTGGACGCTGTTCGGTGTCACCTCAACGAAGACGTTCTCGCCGGCTCGCGCCGGCGCGACCGACAACAGGACGAACGCCCCGACCAGCCCCACCAGTGTCAGTACGGACGAGAGCGCGCGGTTGATCGTGCGGATTGCCTGCATGATTTCCCCCCAACCGGCGACGACCGCCGGAACCCTCCCCTGGGCACGCCGGCTGCTTTCCCGTTGGCGCGGGGGCAAACCCGCACTGTGGGCGGGGTCAGCGGGGGCGGGGGATGGGGCCGGTGGCGGGGAGGGGGGTGACGGGGTGCCAGTTCAGCGGGGAGGAGAGGACCATCGTGCTCGACGGTTGGCCGTACGGGGCGAGACGGTCGATGACCCCCTCGAACGCGCCGATCGAGCCGGCCGCCACCTTCAGCACGCTGCACGCGTCCCCGGTGATCCGGTGGATCTCCAGGATCTCCGGCCAGTCGGCCACCGCCGGGTCGTGCAGGATGCACCGCGCGCCGTAGCAGGACATCCGGATCAGCGCGACCACGGTACGGCCGGCGCGGCTCAGGTCGACGTGGGCGTGGTAGCCGGTGATGATCCCGGCCTCCTCCAGCCGGCGCACCCGCTCCGCGACCGACGGTGGGGACAGGTGCACCCGGCGGGACAACTCGCTGAAGGAGAGCCGCGCGTCGGCCTGCAACTCGCGCAGCAGCGCCCAGTCCATGTCGTCCACGCTCAGACCTTACTTTCGTGAACCGACTTCGCCTAGTTGCCTTTGGTTTGCCAGGTGAAGGGACCGAGAGCCGTTGATTCGGCATTCCGCAGGCCGATCCGACCGCGAGATCATGACGTCGGCAAGTCCGGGGGAGGGAGACGAGATGGTGGATCAGACGGAGCGGCGGGCGCCGAACCGCCGTGCCACGGTGCAACCGGTGACCCCCGGGCAGCGCGCCGCGCAGGCGGAGCGCACCGGTGGTGAGCCGACGCTGGAGTTCGCCGACATGGTGCCGTACGACGCGTACGTGCAGGCCAGCGCCCTGCACAAGATGCAGCACCCGCTCAGCAGCGACCCGGGCGAGATGTCCTTCCTGATGGTCAGCCAGATCATGGAGCTGTACTTCGGGCTGACCTGCCACGAGCTGCGGGAGACCCAGCGGCTGATCCGCGCCGACCAGATCTGGGAGGCGTTGGCCCCGCTGGGCCGAGCCAAGCTGCACCTGGAGGGGCTCAACGCCGCCTGGCAGGGCCTGCGCTGGATGAGCCCGGCCGACTTCAACCGGTTCCGCAATCTGCTCGGTGAGGCCTCCGGCTTCCAGTCGGCGATGTACCGGCAGTTGGAGTTCCTGCTCGGGCTGCGCGACCCGACGCTGATCCGCCCGTTCCGCCGGCAGGCCGAGGTGCACGCCGAGCTGAGCGCCGCGCTGGCCACCCCGAGTCTCTGGGACGATGTGCTCGCGCTGCTCGCCCGGCGCGGCTTCGACCTCCCCGCCGACCTGCTCGACCGGGACGTGGCAGTCGAACACGACCCGCACCCGTTGGTCGAGGCGGCCTGGGTGCGGATCTACGACGACGCCAGCCCGGACAATCACCTGCGGCTGCTCGGCGAGGCGCTGAGCGCTGTCGCCGAGGAGTTCGGCGACTGGCGCTGGAACCACGTCAAGGCGGTGCAGCGGACGATGGGTGCCAAGGTCGGCAGCGGAGGCTCCGCCGGCCTGGCGTGGTTGCAGCGCAGCATGGCCCGGGTGGTCTTCCCGGAGCTGTGGTCAGCCCGCACCGCGATGTGACCGGAGAGCGAGAAGAGCAATGACGACCCCTCAAGCCGAGCCGCTGGGCCTCGCCGCTGGCGAAGCGGAAGCGCATCGCCGTGACGAGGCCGACCCCGGTCACCGGCACCTGTTCCACGTGCCGCCGGCCGACGGCGGCGACCACCCCGAGTCGGCGTACCTGGCCGGCAACTCGCTCGGCCTGCAACCTCGGGCCACCCGCGACGAACTGCTGGCCGACCTGGACGCGTGGGGGCGGCTCGGCGTGGAGGGGCACCTGGAGGCGGAGCGCCCCTGGCTGCCGTACCACGAGTTGTTGACCGGGCCGGCCGCGCGACTGGTCGGCGCCCGGCCCGCGGAGGCCGTGGTGATGAACTCGCTCACTGTCAACCTGCACCTGCTGATGGTGAGTTTCTACCGACCGGCCGGCGCGCGCACCCGCATCGTCATCGAGGACGCTGCGTTCCCCTCGGACAGCTACGCCGTGCGCAGCCAGGCCCGGTTTCACGGCCTGGACCCGGACGACACAGTGGTCCGGTTGCGTCCGCGCGCGGGTGAGGACGCCCTGCGCACCGAGGACGTGACCGACTACCTGGCCGCCGAGGGCGACCGGGTGGCGCTGCTGCTGCTCGGCGGGGTCAACTACCTCACCGGTGAGCTGCTGGACATCCCGGCGATCACGGCTGCCGGCCGGGCCGCCGGCGCGGTGGTCGGTTGGGACCTGGCCCACGCGGTCGGCAACGTGCCGCTGGCCCTGCACGACTGGGACGTCGACTTCGCCGCGTGGTGCTCCTACAAGTACCTGAACTCCGGCCCGGGTGCGCTGGCGGGCGTCTTCGTGCACGAGCGGCACCTCGGCGACGAGAACCTGCCCCGGTTCGAGGGATGGTGGAGCACCGCGGCGGCCACCCGGTTCGAGATGACGCCGGTGTCCCGGCCACCGGCCACTGTGGAGGCCTGGCAGATCTCCAACCCGCCCATCTTCGCGATGGGTCCGGTGCGTACATCGCTGGAGCTGTTCGACGCGGTGGGGATGACCGCGCTGCGCGAGCGCAGCCAGCGCCTCACCGGCTGGCTGGAGTCACTGCTCGACGAGGTGACCGTCGGCCGGCCGCTGCGGGTGGTCACCCCGCGCGACCCGGCCCGTCGGGGCTGCCAGCTCTCCGTGCGCATCGGTTCCGGCAGCGCCAACGAGCTGACCAAACGCCTACGGTACGAGCACGGGGTCATCGCCGACGCCCGCGAACCCGACGTCGTGCGGTTCGCCCCGGTGCCGCTGTACTCCACGTACCTCGACTGCTGGCGTGCCGCCGCCGCGCTCGCGGCGACGGTGGGGGCGACCTCATGACCGCGCGGCGCGACGAGATCGCGATCATCGGTGCCGGGCTGGCCGGCTGTCTGGCGGCCTGCTTCCTGGCCCGGCGTGGCTACCCGGTGGCCCTCTACGAGCGCCGCTCCGACCCGCGCGCCGGCACCGCCGAACGCGGTCGCTCGATCAACCTGGCGCTCTCCGAGCGCGGCCTGGACGCGTTGCGCCGCATCGGGCTGGCCGAGCAGGTGATGACCGACGCGCTGCCGATGCGCGGCCGGATGATCCACCCGGTCGAGGGCGAGCAGCAGTTCCAGTCGTACAGCGCGGCCGGCGACCGGGCGATCAACTCGATCAGCCGGGGTGCGCTGAACAACGCCCTGCTGGACGAGGCCGCCGCGCTGCCGGGCGTGCGGGTCGTCTTCGACCACCGGCTGGTCGGGCTCGACCCGACCGACGGCGCCCTGAGCTTCGAGACCCCGCAGGGCCCGGTCGCGGCGAAGGCGTCGGTCGTGCTGGGTGCCGACGGCGCCGGCTCCGCGGTGCGCGGGCAACTGCTGGCGTACGGGCTGCTGGACGAGAGCGTGGACTTCCTCGACTACGGCTACAAGGAGCTGACGATTCCGCCGCTGGGCGGGGACTTCGCCCTGGAGGAGGACGCGCTGCACATCTGGCCGCGCGGCACCTCGATGATGATCGCGCTGCCGAACCCGGACCGCTCCTTCACCTGCACGCTGTTCTGGCCCAACGACGGTGCCGGCAGCTTCGCCTCGCTGACCAGCCCGGCGGAGATCGAACGGCACTTCACCGAGCACTACCCGGACGTGGTCCCGCTGGCCCCGAACCTGGTCGACGACTACCAGCACAACCCGGTGGGCGTACTCGGCACTGTGCGCTGCACCCCGTGGCAGGTCAACGGGAAGGTCGGCCTGCTCGGCGACGCGGCGCACGCCATCGTGCCGTTCTACGGCCAGGGCGCCAACTGCGCCTTCGAGGACGTGGTGGAACTGGACCGCTGCCTGGACGAGTGCGCCGACGACTGGTTGGCGGCGCTGCCGCTGTTCCAGCGGCGCCGACAGGAGAACGCCGAGGCCATCGCGACGATGGCGCTGACCAACTTCGTGGAGATGCGGGACAAGGTCGCCTCCCCGGTGTTCCAGACCCGGCGGCGGGTGGAGCACGCACTGGAACGGGCACTGCCCGGCCGGTACGTTTCCCAGTACGAGCTGGTGTCGTTCTCCACCACCCCGTACGCGGAGGTTCGCCGCCGGGTACGCCGACAGCACCGGGTGCTCGGGGCGGTCGTCGGTGGGGCCGCGCTGCTGCTGGTCGGCGCGATCGGTGCGGCACTGAGCCGAGGGAGGCGGGCATGACCGGCAACTGGGATCCGCGGCTGATGGCCGGCCACGCGCCGAGTGGCCCGCAGCGGTTGCGCAACTTCGTCGCCGGCGAGTTCGTCGACGGCGCTAGTACGTTCGCCAAGGCCAGCCCGGTCACCGGGGAGCAGGTCTTCGAGGTGGACGAGGCATCGCAGTCCACTGTCGACGACGCGGTGGCCGCCGCCCGGGCGGCACTGCGGGGGCCGTGGGGCCGGATGGGGGAGCGCGAGCGCGCCGAGGTGCTGCGCCGCGTCGCCGACGAGCTGGAGCGCCGTTTCGACGACCTGGTCACCGCCGAGGTCGCCGACACCGGCAAGTCCATCGCCCAGGCCCGCACCCTGGACATTCCGCGCGGCGCCGCGAACTTCCGGGCGTTCGCGGAGATCGTGGCGACCGCCCCCACCGAGTCGTTCACGACTGTCACCCCGACCGGCGGCCGGGCACTCAACTACGCGCTGCGCAAGCCGGTCGGCGTGGTCGCGGTCATCGTGCCGTGGAACCTGCCGCTGCTGCTGCTCACCTGGAAGGTGGCTCCGGCGCTGGCCTGCGGCAACGCCGTCGTGGTCAAGCCCAGCGAGGAGACTCCCGCCTCGGCGACGGTGCTCGCCGAGGTGATGGCCGCCGCCGGCGTACCGGCCGGGGTGTTCAACCTGGTGCACGGTTTCGGGCCGGACTCGGCGGGCGAGTTCCTCACCCGTCACCCGGGCGTCGACGCGATCACCTTCACCGGCGAGTCGGCCACCGGCGGCGCGATCATGCGGGCCGCCGCCGACGGGGTGAAGGCGGTGAGCTTCGAACTCGGCGGCAAGAACGCCGGCCTGGTCTTCGCCGACGCCGACCTGGACGCCGCGGTGGCCGGCTCGGTGCGGTCCAGCTTCACCAACGGTGGGCAGGTGTGCCTCTGCACCGAGCGCATCTACGTGCAGCGCCCGGTGTTCGAGGAGTTCACCGCCCGGCTGGCGAAGCGGGCCGGCGAGCTGGCGTACGGCTGGCCGACCGACGAGGCCACCGCCACCATGCCGCTGATCTCCCACCAGCACCGGGCGAAGGTGCTCGGCGCGTACGAGCTGGCCCGCTCGGAGGGCGCCGAGGTGCTCACCGGTGGCGGCACGCCCACCTTCGGCGACACCCGCGACGGCGGGTCGTACGTGCAGCCGACGGTGCTCACCGGGCTCGGCCCGGACGCCCGCACCAACCGCGAGGAGATCTTCGGCCCGGTGGTGCACGTCGCGCCGTTCGACACCGAGGACGAGGCGTACGCCTTCGCCAACGGCACCGAGTACGGCCTGGCGGCGACCGTGTGGACCCGGGACGTGGGCGTCGCGCACCGGGCCGGCGCCCGACTCGACGCCGGCATCGTCTGGGTCAACACCTGGTTCCTGCGTGACCTGCGTACCCCGTTCGGCGGGGTGAAGGCGTCCGGGATCGGTCGCGAGGGCGGCGTGCACTCGCTGAACTTCTACTCCGAACTCACAAACGTCTGCGTGGACCTGTCGTGAGCCGTAGCGAGGGAGCGGGCATGGAAGCTGACATCGAGGCCGCCAACCGGGAGTTGGCCGACGCCCGCAGCACCGGCAAGCCGTGCGCGCCGCTTCGGGGCCGGCTGCTGCCGGAGGGCGACGTCGAGGCCGCGTACCGGGTGCAGCAACTCCAGGCGCGGGCCTGGCAGGGCCGTGGCGAACGCCGGGTCGGCGCGAAGATCGGGTTGACCTCCCGGGCCGTGCAGGAGACCTTCGGGGTGTTCCAGCCGGACTTCGGCATGCTGACCGACGCCATGGCGGTCGGTGACGGGGTCGAGGTGCCCATCGACCGGCTGCTCCAGCCCCGCGTGGAGGCGGAGATCGCCTTCGTGCTCGACAAGGATCTCCCGAACCCGCAGCTCACCACTGTCGACCTGATCCGCGCGGTCGACCACGTGCTGCCAGCGATCGAGATCGTCGACTCCCGGATCGCCGCCTGGGACATCTCCATCGTGGACACCGTCGCCGACAACGCCTCCAGCGGGCTCTTCGTGCTCGGCACCACGCCGCGCCGGCTCGCCGACGTGGACCTGCGACTGTGCGGAATGGTGCTGGAGCACGCCGGCGAGCCGGTCTCGGTGGGCGCGGGCGCCGCCTGCCTGGGCAACCCGCTGCACGCCCTGCAGTGGTTGGCCGGCACCCTGGCCCGCGCCGGCGATCCGCTGCGCGCCGGAGACGTGGTGCTCTCCGGGGCGCTCGGTCCGATGGTGCCGGTCACCCCGGGTGCCGCGTACGAGGCCCGGATCTCCGGACTGGGCTCGGTTCGCACGAGTTTCAGCAAGGGAGACAACCAGTGACCGGTGTGGCGGTGCTCGGTTCCGGCAACATCGGTACCGATCTGATGATCAAGGTGTTACGGCTCAGCGAGAGCCTGCGCATGGTGGCGATGGCCGGCATCGACCCGGCCTCCGACGGCCTGGCGCGCGCTCGCCGGCTCGGCGTCGCCACCACCGCCGACGGGGTGGACGGGCTCGTGGCGATGCCCGAGTTCGCCGACGTCGAGCTGGTGTTCGACGCCACCTCGGCCGGCGCGCACCGACGCCACGACGAGGTGTTGCGCGCCCTCGGCCGCACCGTGGTCGACCTGACCCCGGCCGCGCTCGGCCCGTACGTGGTGCCGCCGGTCAACCTCGACGAGCACCTGCACCAGCCCAACGTCAACATGGTGACCTGCGGCGGGCAGGCGACAGTGCCGATCGTCGCCGCGGTACGCCGCGTCACCCCGGTGGCGTACGGGGAGATCGTCGCGTCGATCGCGTCGAAGTCCGCCGGGCCGGGCACCCGGGCCAACATCGACGAGTTCACCGAGACCACGGCCCGGGCCATCGAGGTGGTGGGCGGGGCCGAGCGGGGCAAGGCGATCATCGTGCTGAACCCGGCGGACCCGCCGCTGCTGATGCGCGACACCGTCTACTGCCTCTGCCCGGACGCCGACGCCGACACCGACGCCATCGCCGCCTCGGTCGCCGAGATGGTGGCGGCCGTGCAGGAGTACGTCCCCGGCTACCGGCTCAAGCAGGACGTGCAGTTCGACCGGGTCGAGGCGTACCTGCCGACGCTCGGGCGGCGGCTCACCGCTCTTCAGGTGTCGGTCTTCCTGGAGGTCTCCGGCGCCGGGCACTACCTGCCCGCGTACGCCGGGAACCTGGACATCATGACCTCCGCCGCGCTGCGCACCGCGGAGCGGCTGGTCGCCCTGCGTTCTTCGGAGGTGGCCGCGCCATGACCGAGCTGTACATCCAGGACGTGACACTGCGCGACGGCATGCACGCCATCGCCCACCAGTACACAGTCGACCACGTACGCACCATCGCCGCCGCGTTGGACGCCGCCGGGGTGGCCGCCATCGAGGTGGCGCACGGCGACGGTCTCGCCGGATCCAGCGTCAACTACGGCCACGGCGCCGCCAGCGACGCGGAGTGGATCTCGGCGGCGGCCGAGGTGCTGACCACTGCGAAACTGACCACCCTGCTGCTGCCGGGCATCGGCACGATCGCCGACCTGAAGGCCGCGAAGGCGCTCGGGGTGACCAGCGTCCGGATCGCCACCCACTGCACGGAGGCGGACATCTCCGCCCAGCACATCTCCTGGGCCCGGGAGAACGGCATGGACGTGGCCGGGTTCCTGATGATGTCGCACATGTTCGATGCGGCCGGGCTCGCCGGGCAGGCCAAGCTCATGGAGTCGTACGGGGCGCACTGCGTCTACGTCACCGACTCGGGCGGCCGGCTGCTGATGTCCGACGTGGCGCAGCGTGTCGACGCGTACCGGCAGGTCCTCGCCCCGGAGACGCAGATCGGCATCCACGCCCACCACAACCTGTCGCTCGGGGTGGCCAACAGCGTGCTCGCCGTCGAGCACGGCCGGGTCACCGGGTCCGCGCCGGTCGGCCCCGACGCGGTGCACGGCCGGACCGTCCGCGTCGACGCCTCCCTCGCGGGCATGGGCGCGGGCGCCGGCAACGCCCCGCTGGAGGTCTTCGTCGCGGTCGCCGAGCTGCACGGCTGGAAGCACGGCTGCGACGTGTTCGCGCTGATGGACGCCGCCGACGACATCGTCCGCCCGCTGCAGGACCGGCCGGTCCAGGTGGACCGGGAGACGCTCTCCCTTGGGTACGCCGGGGTCTACTCCAGCTTCCTGCGGCACGCCGAGCGGGCCTCCACCAAGTACGGCGTGGACGTCCGGTCGATCCTGGTCGAGCTGGGCCGCCGCCGGATGGTGGGCGGCCAGGAGGACATGATCGTGGACGTGGCACTCGACCTGGCCGACAAGGAGCAGGCTGTGAGCGCGAGGAGTGAGCCGGGTTTGCGAGCCCCGCAGTCGCGAACGGAAGGTGGCGCAGCATGATCGGCGTGGACATCACGGGGATCGCCGAGAAGCTGGGCGCGGCGGCCGACACGGCCACCGCGATCCCGCAGCTCGCCGCCGAGACCGGCCTCGACGTGGACACCGCGTACGCCGTGCAGGCCGCGCTGCTGCAACGCCGGCTGAACGCCGGTGAGCGGCTCGTCGGGTTGAAGATGGGGCTGACCAGCAGGGCGAAGATGGCCCAGGTCGGCGTGGACGAGGTGATCTGGGGGCGGCTCACCAACGCGATGCGGGTGCCCGACGGCGGTGTGGTGGACCCGGCCGCGTACATCCACCCCCGGGTCGAGCCGGAGGTGGCGTTCCTGCTGGACCGGCTGCCCGAGCCGGGCGAGCCGGTCGGCGACTTCGCCACGGCGGTCCGCGCGGTCGCCCCGGCCATCGAGTTGATCGACTCCCGCTACGCGGACTTCCGTTTCTCGCTGCCGGACGTGGTCGCGGACAACACCTCGGCCGCCGCCTTCGTGATCGGGCCGTGGTCGCCGGTGCCGGCGGGGCTGGACAACCTGGGTGTGCTGTTGGAGGTCGACGGGCGGGTGGCGCAGGTCGGCTCGACGGCGGCGATCCTCGGTGATCCGCGCCGGGCGCTCGACGAGGGGATCCGGCTGGCCGGCCGGCACGGGGTGCGGCTGGAGTCCGGCTGGGTCTTCCTGGCCGGTGCCGCCACCGCCGCTGTGCCACTGCGTCCCGGCGCCCACGTCCGTGCCGTCGTCGAGAAGCTCGGCACGGCCTCGCTGCGGGCGTCGTCGTGACCGCCCGGGTGGTGGCCGGGAAGGCCGTCCCGCGGGGAGCCTTTCCGCACGTCAAGGTCGCCGGCGGGTTCGTCTTCGTCTCCGGTACCTCGTCGCGACGCCCGGACAACACCTTCGCCGGTGTCGAGGTGGACGGGTTCGGCACCACCAACCTCGACATCCGGGTGCAGACACGGGCCGTCATCGAGAACGTGCGGGATCTGCTGCGTTCGGTCGGCGCGGACCTCACCGACCTGGTCCAGGTGACGACGTATCTGGTCAACATGAACGACTTCGGTGGTTACAACGAGGTGTGGGCCGAGTTCTTCGACGCCTCCGGACCGACCCGTACGACGGTGGCGGTGCACCAGCTGCCGCACCCGCACCTGCTGATCGAAATCCAGGCCGTGGCCCTTCTTCCCTCGGGAGGTCAGTCGTGAGTGAGATCGCCGAGCCGTTCAGCTTTCCGGGCTGGATCGCCGACAACCAGCACCTGTTGAAGCCCCCGGTGGGCAACAAGGAGATGTTCCCCGGCGGGGACGACTTCATCGTGATGGTGGTGGGCGGGCCCAACCAGCGCACCGACTTCCACGTGGACCCGTACGAGGAATTCTTCTACCAGGTCAAGGGCAACATGCACATCAACCTGGTCACCCCGGAGGGGCCGCGTACGGTGCACGTGCGCGAGGGTCAGATGTGGATGTTGCCGCGCAACACCCCGCACTCGCCGCAGCGGCCGGAGGCCGGCTCGATCGGCGTGGTCGTCGAGCGGGTCCGCGAGGAGGGCACGCTGGAGACGTTCCAGTGGTACTGCCCGGAGTGCGGCAGCAAGGTGCACGAGGTCGAGTTGCAGGTCCGCGACATCGCCGCCGATCTGCCCCCGGTGTTCCAGGCGTTCTACGAAGACGAGCAGGCACGCACCTGCGCCAACTGCGGCACCCTGCACCCGGGCAAGGGCTGATGCCCGCAGGCGTGGTCGACGTGCACACGCACGTCGTACCGAAGGGTTGGCCGGACCTCGGCGCGGCGTGCGGCGGGTCCGGCTGGCCGTGGTTGCGGGTCGACTCCGAGCGCGCCGCCATGATCATGGTGGGGGAGACGGAGTTCCGCCCGGTCGGCGCCGAGTGCTGGGACGCGTCGCGCCGACTGGCCGACATGGACGCCGACGGCGTGGCCGTGCAGGTGGTCTCGCCCACCCCGGTCTTCTTCAGCTACGACCGCCCGGCCGACCAGGCGGTGAAGGTCGCCCGGATCTTCAACGACCTGACCCTGGAGGTCACCGCGGCCGGAGGTGACCGACTGGTGCCGTTCTGCCAGGTGCCGCTCCAGGACCCGGACGCCGCCTGTGCCGAGCTGGACCGCAGCCTCGCCGCCGGGCACGTGGGCGTGGAGATCGGCAACCACGTCGGCGACCGGGACCTGGACGACGCCGGCGTGGTCACCTTCCTTCAGCACTGTGCCGAGGTGGGCGCACCCGTCTTCGTCCACCCGTGGGACATGCCCGGCGGGCCGCGACTGGACCGCTGGATGGCCCGGTGGCTCACCGGGATGCCCGCCGAGACGCACCTGTCGGTGCTGGCGATGATCCTCGGCGGTGTCTTCGACCGGGTGCCCGAGACGCTGCGGATCTGTTTCGCGCACGGCGGCGGCAGTTTCCCATTCTGGCTCGGCCGCGCCGACAACGCCTGGCACCGCCGTGGCGACCTGGTCCGGGGCGCGTCCTCCGGCCCGCCCAGCAGCTACCTCGACCGGTTCAGCGTCGACTCGGTGGTCTTCGCGCCGCCCGCCCTGCGGCTGTTGGTCGACACGCTGGGGGAGGACCGGGTGCTGGTCGGCAGCGACTACCCGTACCCGCTGGGCGAACGACCGGCCGGCGCGGTGGTTCACGCGGCCGACTTCCTCAGTGACGACCAACGCGACAAGCTCCTGTCCACCAACGCCCTCCGTTTCCTGCACGGCTGAGCACAGCACCTCGCCCTCGGCGTCCGGTTGGTCCGTTTCCGGTCGCCAGCGCGTGTCGGCTGCGGGAACGACCGACTGCCGGCAGGATGACGGCATGGCCGAGCCGCACGACCTGACCGCGTTGGAGCAGGCCGCCGCGATGACCCGCGGCGAGCTGTCCAGCGTCGACCTGGTCGAGCATTCCCTGCGCCGGGTGGCGGCGCTCGGCGACACCGTGGGCGCGTTCGTCACCGTCACACCGGACCTCGCCCGGCAGGCCGCGCGCGCCGCCGACGCGGTGCCGATCGAGGAGCGCGGCCCGCTGCACGGCGTGCCAACCGCGATCAAGGACCTGACGCTCACCGCCGGGGTCCGCACCACCTTCGGTTCGGCCGCCTTCTTCGACTTCGTCCCGCCGGTCGATGCCGACGTGGTCCGCTTCATCAAGGCCGCCGGTCTGGTCAGCCTGGGCAAGACGACCACCTCCGAGCTGGGCTGTTCGCTCTACTCGGAGGGCCGGGTCGCGCCGCCGGCCCGCAACCCGTGGCAGTTGGCGTACACCGCGGGCGGGTCCAGCGGCGGCGCGGCGGCGGCGGTCGCGGCCGGGCTGGTCCCGGTCGCCCAGGGGTCCGACGGCGGTGGGTCGCTGCGCATCCCGGCGTCGCTCTGCGGCCTGGTCGGCTACAAGCCCAGTCGGGGCCTCGTCTCCGGCGGGCCGATCGGCTCTGGCGCGTTCGGCCTGCCCACCAGCGGCCCGCTCGGGCGGACGGTCACCGACGTCGCGGCACTGCTCGACGTCATGGCCGTTCCGGTCCCCGGTGAGCCCTACCTGCCGCCGCCCGCGCCGCCCGGCGGCTACCTGGCCGTCGCGCGCCGGGCCGAGCCCGGTCCGCTACGCATCGGCCGGTTCACCACGCCGATGCTCGCCGACGAGCCGGTGCACCCCGACTGCGTGGCCGCCGTGGACCGGGCCGCCGCGCTGCTCACGGCCGCCGGCCACGAGGTGGTCGAGGTGCCGCCGCCGCTCGGGCCGGCGGCGTGGCCGCTGTTCGAGATCCTCTGGTACGTCCTGGCGCTCGCCCCGGTGCCACCGCAGCGGGAGGCAGAGCTCCTGCCGTTGACCCGGCTGCTCCGGGCCCGGGGCGCCGAACTCTCCGCCGGCACCCTGTCCGCCACCCTCGGGGAGTTGCAGGCGCAGGTGCGCCTCGGTGCCCGCCGCACCGCTGGCTGCGACCTGCTCCTCTGTCCCACCCTGGCCACCCCGCAGGCCCCCGTCGGCTGGTTCACCGCCGACGCGGACCCGGCCGCCGACTTCGACAGGCAACGCCGGTTCTCGCCCTACTGCGCCATCTTCAACGTCACCGGTGATCCCTCCGTCTCCCTGCCACTGGGTACCACGACCGACGGCCTGCCCGTCGGGGTGCTGCTCACCGGTCGGTACGGCGGCGACGCGCGGCTTATCGCTACCGTTGCGCAACTGGAGAACTCCAGTGACGGATGGGATCGGCACCCCGCAATCTGGCGGGCCGTCGACTCCGCTAACGTGAATGGTGACGGAGTCGGGCGGTCGGCAGTGTGATCGTCCATCCGACCCGGTTGTTCAAGGTCGTCCTTCTTCCGCCTGGGGGCGTTGGGATTGTCTGTTACCGAGACGTTGCTGGTCTTCGTCGGCATCCCGGTGGCCGCGGTGCTGGTCATCGCCGGCCTGTCGTACGCCGGTAGCCGTGGGGGTGCCACCGGCGGTGGCGGTGGCGCCAAGCGCTACCGCCCGGGCCGGCCCTTCGACTTCACTCCGGTCTGGTTCCTGGGCCGCCCGGAGCAGCTGGCCGACTCGGCCGGCACCGCGCTGACGGCGGGGGCGCAGGCGCCCGCGCTGACCAGCCACAAGCTTGAGCAGGCCAGCGTCGAGGCGCCGGCCGGTGGAACCGGAGGCGCAAGTGACCGTTGGTGAGAAGCAGACCGGGTCGGAAAATCCGCCCGAGGTGCTCGACGGGCCGTTCTCGACCCGCCAGCTGCTGCGCATCGACGAGGCCCTGCGCCTGGCCGACAAGGGCACCGGCCTGGTCTTCTCGGTCTTCGTCGGTGGTCTCGACGAGCCGATCCGCGAGCACGCCCAGCGGCTGCACCGTCAGCTCGCCGAGCCCGACAAGTCGGTGCTGATCGCCGTGTCGCCCAACCAGCGTCAGCTGGAGATCATCACCGGGCGGTACGCCCGCAAGCGCATCCCGGACACGTACGCCAAGCTGGCCGCGCTCTCCATGGTCGGCGCGTTCAGCGGCGGTGACCTGGCCGGCGGCATCATCAACGGCCTCGACCAGCTCGCCAGCCACGCCGGCAAGGGCTGAGCCACACACGACGCGCGGGCACGCAAGATCGTGCCCGATCCAGGAAATAGGGGCCTCGGCTGCGGCTGAGGCCCCTATTTCCGTGTTCGAGCACGATCTTCGCAACCGACGGCCCGGGGCCGGCGCGGGCTCACACCCACGCCGGCCCCGGGCCGGACAACGCTGCTCAGGCGCTCTGGGCGTCCTTCGCGCGGGCCTTCAGCGCCCGCACCACACCGTCGCGGCCCTCGGCCACCAGCCGACGCAGCGGGGCGGGGTGCCCGTCACCGGCCAGCCACGCGTCGGTGGCCGCGACCGTGTCGTCCTCCACCAGGTAGGTCGGGTACGCCAGCTGGGCGAACTCCTGCGCCGGCTCGCTGTCCCGGGTGGCCCACACCTGCCCGACCGCCGCGAAGTACCGCTCCCGGTACGGGGCGACCAGCTCCACCTGAGCCGGGTGGGCGAAGCCCTGCAACAGCGCCCGGTGCCGCCAGTTGGGCAGCGCGTCCGGGCCGGTGAGCAGGGCCCACACGGCGGCCTTGTTCTCGGCCGTCGGCATCAACGCGTGCGCGTACGCCGCTTCCCGCTCACCGCTGGCCGTGCGGTCACTGCTCAGCTCGGCCTCGATCTCGGCGGTCCCGGCGGCACCGTTGGCCACCAGCGCGGCGAGGACCGACCAGCGCAGCTCGGTGTCGACGGTCAGCCCGGCCGGCATGCCGGTGCCGTCCAGCCAACCGCGCAGCGTGGCCAGGTCTTCCTCGGAGCGGACCGCCGAGGTGAACGCGCGGGCCCAGGCCAACTGGAACCCGCTGCCGGGCTCGGCGGCGGCGAGTGCGTCGCGGGCGGTACGGGCCAGGTCGGCCCAACCGGTCGGTGCCCAGGCCGGGTCGGCGTACAGGGTGAGCGCGGTGGTCGCCTGCCGAAGGGTGGCGGTGACCAGGTTGATGTCGGTCTCCGCGGGCAGCCCGCTCAGCGTCAGCGCCACGTAGTCGCGGGCGGACAGCTCGGCGTCGCGGATCATGTCCCACGCGGCGGTCCAGCAGAGAGCGCGGGCCAGCGACGAGTCGAAGCCACCGATGTGCTGCACCACTGTCGCCATCGAGCGCTCGTCGAGGCGCAGCTTGGTGTAGCTGAGGTCGTCGTCGTTGAGCAGCAACACGTCGGCCGCCCGGACGCCACGCAGCGGGGCGAGATCCGTGTGCTCGCCGGTCACGTCCACCTCGTACCGCTCCCGACGGACCAGCCGCCCGTCGGTCAGGTCGTACAGGCCCACGCCGATGCGGTGGGTCCGCAGCGTCGGGTACGCCGCCGGGGCCTCCTGCCGCACCAGCACCTGCTCGTACGTGCCGTCGGCCCCGATGGTCACCTCCGGCCGCAGCGTGTTGACCTGCGCGGTCTCCAACCACTGCGCGGCGAACTTGCGCAGCTCCCGCCCGGAAGCGGCCTCCAGCTCGGTGAGCAGGTCGTCGAAGGTGGCGTTGCCCCAGGCGTGCTTGCCGAAGTAGGCCCGCAGCCCGGCCACGAACGGCTCCTCACCCACGTACGCGACGAGCTGCTTGAGCACGCTCGCGCCCTTGGCGTAGGTGATGCCGTCGAAGTTGACCTCCACGGCCTCCATGTCCGGCA
Source organism: Micromonospora saelicesensis (assembly GCF_900091575.1). Lineage (GTDB taxonomy): Bacteria > Actinomycetota > Actinomycetes > Mycobacteriales > Micromonosporaceae > Micromonospora > Micromonospora saelicesensis. The sequence goes on along the minus strand of NZ_FMCR01000006.1, from coordinate 18,201 downwards.
TCTCGGTGTAGACCGGGTGGGTGGAGGAGAGCTGGTCCTGCCGGTAGCCCCAGTTCTTCCGGATGGACAGGAAGGTCGTCCACGCCTCGGTGAACCGGGTCGCGTTGGTGTTGCACCAGTGGCTGGCCCACTCGGCGAACGACTCGTTCAGCCACAGGTCGTTCCACCAGCGCATGGTGACCAGGTCACCGAACCACATGTGGGCCAGTTCGTGCAGGATCGTGTTGGCCCGCTGCTCGTACTCGAAGTCGGTGACCTGCGAGCGGAACAGGTAGTGCGACTCGGCGTGCGTCACGCAGCCGAAGTTCTCCATCGCGCCGGCGTTGAAGTCGGGCACCCAGAGCTGGTCGTACTTCGGCAGCGGGTAGCGCACGCCGAACTTCTCGTGGAAGAAGTCGAAGCCCTGCTTGGTGATCAGGAACAGGTCGTCGGAGTCCAGGTACTGTGCCATCGACGCCCGGCAGAACACCCCCAGGTCGATGCCGTCGTGTGCGTCGCGCACCTCGTGGTACGGCCCGGCGCACATCGCCGTGATGTAGGTGCTCATCCGGGGCGACTCGGTGAAGTGCAGCGTCTTGAGCGCCTCACCCGCCGACTCCTCCCGCTGCACCGGCATGTTGGAGACCGCCCGCCAGTGCGCCGGGACGGTGACGTGCCAGGTGTAGACGCTCTTCAGGTCGGGCTGGTCGAAGCAGGCGAACACCCGCTGCGCGTCGGCCGTCTCGAACTGGCTGTAGAGGTACGTCTCGCCGTCCACCGGGTCGACCGTCCGGTGCAGACCCTGGCCGCTGTTGGAGTAACCGAAGTCGGCGTCGACCACCAGCACGTTGTCGCTGTCCAACCCGGACAGGGTCAGGCCCTTCTCGGCGGACCAGTCGGAGAGGTCGACGGGCGCGCCGTTCAGCGTCGCGGACCGCACCGACTCGGCGGCCAGCTCGATGAAGGTGCTCGCGCCCGGTTCGGAGCAGCGGAACCGGACCTCGGTCGTCGACCTGAACGTGCGGCCGCCGGCCGCCAGCACGGCGCTGGACAGGTCCAGACTGATGTCATACCCCGTCACGTTGAGCAGGCGTGCCCGCTCGGTCGCCTCGACCTGCGTCAGGTTGCGCACTCCCGGCACTGTTCGTCTCCATCCCACATGTCGCCGTACGCCCGGCGGCGCCCGTTCGCCTACCGCTCGTGACGGCTGGCCCGATTCGAGTCTTCCATGTACGGGCAGCCCGCGGTGGCCGAGGTCACGCTCTCATTCGGGTGCCGGTCGCTGCGCTGCGGGGTGAAGATTCTCTTGAGACGCCGACCTGTCGGCGCCACCCGTCGCGAAGGGATCTCACCGTGACCGAACGTGTCACCGCCGACATGTGGTTCGACCCGGCCTGCCCGTGGGCGTGGATCACCTCCCGCTGGTTGCTTGAGGTCGAGCAGATCCGGGATGTGGACATCCGCTTCCACGTGATGAGCCTGGCCGTGCTCAACGACGGCCGGGACGAGCTGCCCGAGGAGTACAAGGAGTTCCTGAAGACCGCGTGGGGCCCGGTGCGGGTCTGCATCGCCGCCGAGCAGCTGCACGGCAATGACGTGTTGCGCCCGCTCTACACCGCGCTCGGCACCCGGATCCACCTGCAGAAGCAGGAGCGGGGTCCGGAGCTGTACGTGGCCGCGCTCACCGAGGCCGGCCTCGACCCGGCACTGGCCGCGGCCGCCGACAGTACCGACTACGACGAGGCACTGCGGGCCAGCCACGAGGCGGGCATGCGCCCGGTCGGGCAGGACGTGGGCACCCCGGTCGTGCACGCGCCCGGCCCGGACGGCACCCCGGTCGCGTTCTTCGGGCCGGTGATCACTCCGGCTCCGAAGGGGGAGGCCGCCGGCCGGCTCTGGGACGGCGTGCTGCTGGTCGCCGGTACCCCGGGCTTCTACGAGCTCAAGCGCACCCGCGAGCAGAGCCCGATCTTCGACTGAGCGACGACCACCGCGCCCCCGTCCGTGCTTCGTCAGTCGCGCGGACGGGGGCGTTTCTCGTCGGGTGCCGAGGTCGGCGGAGGGTCGTGGCGTCACCGGGAGGCGGGCGGCGTCGTTTCCCTCGGTGTCCGCCGCAGCGACCCGTAGGGCCGCACGCCGCAGTTCGTGGAGGCAAATCCCGATGGCCAAGCACCGTGCGTCCGGTGACGATCAGTTGACCCGGCAGGGGGTGATCGAGACTCCCGGCAGGGACTACTGGTCCGTTGACGACTCCCGCTGGCCGACGGTCCGCCCGGACCTGCCCGCCCATCTGGTGGATCTACTCGCGCCGCCCATCGTGGTGGGCGTGGCCCGGGTCCCGGTGACCTCCCGGCTCACCCCGCCCATGGCGGTCGACCCACTGCCGTCGTCCGTCGACGCGGTGCCGACCGACGCGCCGGCGCTGGTGCCGTCGGGGGCCGCACCGGCCGAACCGGCACCTCCGCCGCCGGCGCCGGCTCCTCCGCGCCCGGTGCCGACGCCGCCGCTGAGCCCACGGCCCGTTCCCACGCCTCCTCCCGACCGTCCCGTGCCGGGACCGCCCGCGTCGCCCCGCCGCGCCCTGAACACCGGGCCCATCGGGACCGGTCGGCGTGGCAACGGTGGGCCGGTGAGCGCGGGTAAGCACCGCCGGGGCACCTCCGACCGCGCCAGCTGACCACCCGGGCCCCACCGGGCGCTTTCATCTGGTGGACGCCCCGCGGGTCCCCGTCGGCGGCGACACCGTCGCCGGTAGCGTCAGTGGACATGACGGTCGTGCATCCGATCACCCGGGCCTGGGTCACCACTGGCGGCACCGGCGCGCAAAACTACGACGAGTTCGCCGACGACGCGGAGATCACCGCGATCATCGAGTCGAACCCGCACAGCGCTCTCGGCATCGAGATGCCGCACCGCGCCCCGCAGAGCCTGGGCAAGTCGTTCCTCGACGCGCTGCCGGACGCGGTGGCCCGCCTCGCCGAGGCCAAGGCCGACGGCAGTTACACCCCCGCCGAGCAGGTGGTGGTGCTCTACCGGATCAGCGCGCCCGGTGAGGAGCCGGCGTACGGGCTGTTCGCGATGGTGGACACCGACCAGATCTCCACCCGGGCAGACGAGCCGGGCCTGGTCATCCGCAACGAGGACGTCTTCATCGCCAAGGTGCGCGAGCGGGTGGCGCTGGCCGACGCGCTGGGTCATCTGCTCTCACCCGTACTCCTGCTTCAGACCGGGCGTGGCGACGAGCTGCACGCCGCGCTCGCGGCGGCGACGGACACGGCCGGCGCGCCCGCCGCGACGGACACCGACCAGGCGGGGCGCACGCACGCCATCTGGCTACTCGGCCCCGGCCCGGAGCAGGCCACACTGACCGCTCTCGCCGGTGGTGGGGACCTGGTCGTCGCGGACGGCAACCACCGCAGCCTGGCCGCCCAGACCGGAGGGCTGCCGCGCTTCCTGGCCGTGGTCACCACTCCCGCGTCGGTGGCCATCCAGCCGTACAACCGGCTGGTCAGCGAGCTGACCACCACCCCGGCCGAGCTGCTCGACCGGCTGCGGGCCGCGGGCGCCGAGGTCGAGCCGATCGACGGCCCGGTCGAGGTCCCGGCGGCCGGCGGCACCGTGCACCTCCGCCTCGACGGCCAGGGGTACGCGGTGCGCCTGCCCGCCACCGCCTCCGCTCGCCTGGAAAACCTGGACCACGCCCTGGTCGAGCGGCTGGTGCTGCGCGACGCGCTCGGTCTGGACCCGGGTGACAAGCGGATCACCTACGTCGGCGGTGACTACCCGGCGAGCTGGCTCACCGGTGAGGTCGACGCCGGCCGGGCCGAGTTGGCCATCCTGATCGCGCCGGTGACCGTGGCGGATTTCGTCGCGGTCAACCTGGCCAGGGAGAAGATGCCCCGCAAGAGCACCTGGTTCACCCCGAAGGCGCGCGGCGGTCTGGTCGTCGCCGAGCTGCCGCGTTGAGTGCCATCCTCACGACCGTGTGACGAACCCGGCTCGGGGACGCCGCCCCTGTGACGTCCCCGAGCACGGCCTGACAGACTGCCCGGTATGCGCGTCTACCTGGGATCCGATCACGCCGGTTTCGAGTTGAAGGTGCACCTGGCCAACCACCTGGCCATGCAGGGCTACGACGTGGTCGACGTCGGCCCGCACAGCTACGACCCGGACGACGACTACCCCACGTTCTGCCTGCACACAGGCGACCAGGTGGTGGCCGACGAGACGGGCCTCGCAGTGGTCATCGGTGGCTCCGGCAACGGTGAGCAGATCGCCGCGAACAAGGTCGCCGGCGTCCGCGCCGCGCTGGCCTGGAGCGTCGAGACCGCTCAACTGGCCCGCCAGCACAACGACGCGAACGTCGTCGCCATCGGTGCCCGCCAGCACACGCTGGACGAGGCGACCGCCATCGTCGAGGCGTTCCTGAACACGCCGTTCTCCGGCAACGAGCGGCACGCTCGTCGGATCGCCCAGGTGGCCGAGTACGAGCGGACCCGGAAGCTGCCCGACCTGCCCTGACCGTGCGGCGCTCAGCGCGGCGAGCGGGGCAACTCCTCGCGAGGCACCCAGTTTCGCCGCACGACCACCACCCGGGCTTCCGCCTCGGCCAGGTCGTCGTCGGTGGGGCGGGCCGCGTCCCGGGCCCGTAGCGCGGCGCTCAGCCCCACCTGGGACGAGCCGGAACCGACCAACCCGCGCAGCCCCCGCTCGCCGTCGCGCTCGTCGCCGCCCGTGCTTCTGCGTCGCGGCGGCGGCTCGTCACCGTCGTGCACGCCCGGCGTGCTGACCGTCGGGCCGTCCGCACCCGGTCTGGCCGTCTCGGTGTCGGCGTGGTGGCGCAGCCGTCGCCGTCGTCGGTCGGGGTCACCCATCAGCCGACCGTACCCTGGCCGGGTTCGATCCGGCACCGTCGCGGGGCCGCGCGTCCCGGCCGGGGTCGGCGACCGATTTGCCGGCTGGCTACCCTCGAATCAAGGCGGTGCTGTTGCCGTCGGTCAGGGGGAGGACGAGATGGCAGACCAGACGCAGCCGTGGGCGGAGCGGACCGTGGAGGTGCCACCGCAGGCCGGCGTCGGGGTGCCGCCGCAGCGTGACGGGTTCCGCCGGGGGGTCGCTCCGGTCGGTGAGCCGCGCACCCCGCGGACGGAGCCGTTCCCGGTGGTCGAGCAGGAGCCGACCGGCACGGGTTGGCCCGGCGAAGCGGTGCCCCGTCGCTCGCTCAGCTCCCGGATGGCGCAGTTGCGGCGCGGCGGTGAGTGGAGCGCGGCGGCAGGCCTCTTCGCGTTCGTGTGTTGGGGGATCTGGGCGCTGTCCGGTCAGGGTGACCTGAGCGGCCCGCTGCTGGTGCTGGTGCTCAGCCTGCTGGTGGCGGTCGGCCTGTTCGCCCTGTTCCGGCTGGTCGGCCGGGTGGTGCTGGAGCGGCAGCTGGGCCGGGTCCGGCGTAGCGCCCGAGGTGCCCACCTGGCGACGGCGGTGTTCCTCGTCGGCCTCGGCGTGGCGTGGCTCCAGCAGACCGAGTGGGTCGTCTCGGCCTGGAACTGGATCTCCTCGAACTGACCGGGCGTGCACGGGCGGGCCGGTCCGAGACCGCCCACCCGTGCACCCGGTCGTCTCCCCACCAGGCAAGGTCGCTGCTTACCCGGCCGGCCGCGGTTCATCCGTGGCCGGCCGCTCCGACCGGTACCTCCTTCGTGGGCCTGCGTGTGCCCGATGGTGCGGCGGTCAGTGGGTGCCGCCGTGCCCCTCGGCGTCGGCTCGGGGCGACGCGACCCGGGCGGCCGGATCCTCGACGCCGGGCTCGCCGCCGTCCGGGGCGACCGCCCCGTCGTAGTTGTAGAGCGGTCGACCATCGTCGTGCTGCTTGGTGGTCTTGATGTAGCGATGCATCAGGCCGTCGATCTCCACCTCGACGAGTGCCTCGTTGCCGGTCTCGTGGGTGCTGCCGTCTCGGGGGCCGCCCACCAGGTGGGCCGTGGTGTTCGTGTCCATGAACGGGCCCTACCCGCCGGGCACCCGGGGGAAACGGGTGAAATCCGGCCAGCGATGCCGCGCCCCGACGAGTGGACGCGGCACCGCTGAGGGATCAGCCGGCGGATTCGGCGGCGGCGTAGTCGCGGGCCACCCGGACCATCTCCACCAGCCCGCCGGCGTACTCCTGGGATTCGCCGTGCGCCTCGTCGAACGGCGGCTGGAAGCCGACGCCCTCCCACTGGTTGGTCGCCGGGTTCCACCGGTCGTTGCCGACCTCGAAGTCCCAGGCGAAGATGCCCAGCTCGTAGTAGAGCTGGTCGGCCGAGTTGCCGGCGGCGGAGTACAGCACGTCGGCGACCGGTCCGGTCTGCGACGGCCAGGTGACGGTGCCGCGCTCCTGGGCGATGGCGCCGACGATCCGCCGGGCGCTGTTGAGGAACAGCGTCGACTCGTCGATCGACGGTCGCGGCAGGGTGACCCTGCCGTCGGCCCGGTACGCCCCCGGCGGCCACATGAAGTACCCGCCGTAGGAGTGCACGTTCATCGCGAACTTGATGTTCGGGTGGTCCTGAGCGAGCGCGATCACGTTGCCGCTCTCCGCCTCGGACAGCTCGGCGGTGCCCGCGTAGGTGCCGGACAGGCAGTTGGCGCTGGCGCCCACATAGCCGTCGAAGTACGAACCGACTGTGTAGTTGCGGTTGATGTCGACGCCCCACGAGGTGCGGTTCTTCGGGTCGCGGGCCGCACCGGTGCAGTGGTTGACGAGGTTCTTGCGCTGGAAGTTGAAGTCGTTGAACGAGTAGTTCGCGCCGTCCGGGTTGACCATCGGGATGACGAAGATGTCGACCTGCTCCAGCAGCTCACGGGTGGCCGGGTCGGTCCGGGCGTTGGCCAGCATCCGCTCGGCGAACTCCAGCGTCACCAGCGGGGTGGCCCACTCCCGGGCGTGTTCCTGGGAGTAGGCGAGCACCCCGACCCGGGAACCGTCCCGGTGTACGCCGAGGCGCAGCGCCTGCACCGTCCACGGCCGCGCCGGCACCTCGGTGCCCTGGAGGCCGTCGTCGAGTCGGGTGGGGCCGGCGACGGGCATCGGCAGCCCGGCCGAGCCGTCCTCGACGATGGCCCGGAACCGGTCCGGCTGACGGGCGTTGATCGCCGCCGCGACCTCGTCGGTGGTGCTCACCGTCTTGCCTGCGGTGTCGGTGGCCAGTGACACGGTGAGGACGCGGTCGCGGTAGCCGACGGTCAGTGGCCGGTTCGCCCGGCCCGGGTCGACGGTCCGCACCTGGACACCGTTCATGTTCTGGTCGCCGAAGCGGACCGACTCGACCACCAGGGCGGCCACCGCCGGGTCGCCCAGGTAGCCGACGGCGTTGCGTCGGTATCCCTGGGTCTTGTTCGGCAGGTCGATCACGTCCACCAGGTCCCGGTACTGGCGGGCCAGCCGCTTGATCCGCGCCTGGATGTCCACCGGCGTCAGGTACGCGTCGATGAAGTCCTTCTGGTAGCCGGCCGGCAGCGGCGGCGGGGAGGCGTTCGGCCAGGGCGTCGGGGTGACCGCCCGGCTGACCCCGCCGAGGCTTGAGGTGGCGCTCAGCTGAACCGGTCGGCTCGGCACCGGCTGGGGGAGCGCGTAGTGGTACTGGTACTCGCCGGAGTCCTCGAACCGGTACAGCGGGAACGAGCCGGTGGCGCCGTCCGCCGTGCGCCAACTGACGGTGATCTCCACGTCCGGGTCGTCGGTGGCGGTGGTGGCCACCTGGGCCTGCAGGAAGGTCTGTCCGGTCGTGGTCCACCAGTACGCCTGCTGCACCTGGAGGGTGTCCACGGCAGTGGCGGCGGCGGTGGACCGCTGGCCGGCGGCCGGCGCGCGCAGCCCGGCTGCGGTGCGGGCCTGAGCCGCGCGGACGCTGTCGGCGTAGTGCCGGTTGCCGTCCCCGGCGCGCTGCACGACCTGCACGGCCGTCGCGCCCTGCGCGGTCAGTTCGTCGAGTTGCGCGCCGCTGAGCACCAGGTCGGCGATGATCCGGCCGTCCCGCGCCCGGGGCCGGTTGGCCAGGTCCGCACCGGTGGCGACGAGCCGGTCCAGTTGGGCCTGATCGCGGAGCTGGACTCGGACCACTGCGGTTTCGGTGGCGCTCAGAGCGATCGGGGCGGCCGGGTCGGCGGGTGCGGCCGCTCCGGAAGCCGGATGGGACAACACTGCGCTGAACAGGATCACTGTGGTGGCGGCAGCTGTCCACCGTCGTCGGACGATCATGTGCCCTCCTGTGACGGACGTCGATGTGCTTGGTCCTTACACCAGTGCACAGATCGACACCTGTCAAGGCGTCCTCCGCGCCTTCCCGGCGTTGATCCCGTGACATGTCCGCGAGATTCGGAGCAACCCCCTGGGCCAGACCCCGCGTGACTAACTCGAAACAGGGATCGGAGGCCTGAATGAGCGATCGCGACGAGGCGTTCGCCGAGTACTTCGCGGCACGGTCCGGTGCCATGCGCGGCACCGCGTACCTGCTGTGCGGCGACTGGCACCGTGCCGAGGACCTGGTCCAGACCACGTTCGTCAAGCTCTACCGGGTCTGGAACCGGATCTCCCGGCACGAGGTGCTCGACAGCTACGTGCGCCAGATCCTGATCCGGACCTTCCTCGACGAGCGCCGCCGCGGCTGGTGGCGGCGTGAACGGGTGGGTGGCGAGGACGCCGAGCAGGTGGCCCCGCCCGACTCGCCGGAGAGCCGACTGGTGCTGCTCCAGGCGCTGGCCCGGGTGGCACCGCGTCAGCGGGCCGTGCTGGTTCTGCGGTACTGGGAGGACCTGTCGATCGAGGACGTCGCGGCGCTGCTGGAGTGTTCTCCAGGGACGGTGAAGAGCCAGGCGGCACGCGGGCTCGACACCTTGCGCGGCCTCCTGACACCCACCTACAGCGGGATCGAGATGGGGGAGCGATGAACGAGCAGCAGTTGCGCGAGGGGCTGCGCAGCGAGATGGCGGGGACAACCCCACCACCACCATTGAGTACGACAGCCGCGCTCCACGCGGCACGGCGGACGCACTTCCGTCGACGCGCGCTGTGGGCGTCCCTCGGATCGGCGGCTGTCGTGCTGGCGGTCACCGGCTTCGCGGCGGTCGCCACCCCGGACGGCCACGTCTACCAACCGGCGGGCCAGGGGCCACTGGCTTCTCCGGACACCAAGGAGCCCTGGCCGACCGGGCCGGACGGGCAACCGCAGGAGGACCGGACCGCGCGGGCCGGGTCCAGGTACGAGCAGGGCGCTCACCTGCTCACCGAGGCTATCTCGGTCGTACCGTCCGGCTACACCACTCCGGAGGACCCGTCGGGCCGGTCCGCCGAGGAGCGGACGCTGCGGACCCACCAGGCGCAGTTCGAGGCCAAGGTGGACGGCGTCGACGTGTGGAGTTACTCGTCCTCGGTGGCCGTGGCGCAGGGCAAGGGCACCGGTCGCCTGATCGTCGAGGTGCACGCCGCCGGCAACCAGTTGCCGACCGAGCCGTGCGACCTGGCCCAGAAGTTCTGGGGCATGCGGGGCGAGTGCCAGGTCGAGACCGTCGGAGCCGTGCGGGTCGGCGTGGTGGTCCGACCGGGCAGCGACGATCGGCTCGACCAGTGGTCGGCGTACCGGCACCCGGACGGCGTGGTGGTCTTCGTGGCGCAGGGCGTGCGGCTGGACGAGAGCCGGCCGGCGTTGACGAAGCTGCCGTTCTCCGTGCCGCAGTTGGCGGCTCTCGCTGTCGACGAACGGTTCCACCTGAAGTGACACGGCGACTCGGCCTCGCCGAGTGGGTCCAGGTGCCGCCACCGGCGGTTCACCTGGGCCTTGCCGTGTGTCAGAACCGCCGTGACCCGTACGAGCTGCGGCGCGTCTCTCTCAACGGCGCGCAGTGAGGGGCACGAGGACGAGGAGGGCAGTTCCGAGCGTGGCGGCGCCGACCGCCCACCACCAGAAGAACCCGGCGAACACCGAGGCGACCAGGAGCCCCACGCCGAGGCCGGCCAGCAGGCCGAGTGCGAACAGGGCCCGCGGGGGGAGCGCGAGGTACGGCAGGCGTCGTACCACCAGCACCTCCAGCCAGGTGCCGCCCACTGCCAGCAACCCTGCGCCGATCCCGTCGACGGCGGACAGCCCGTGACCCTCGCTGATGGGCACGAGCACCCTGCCCTCGTCGCCCGCCGGGACGAAGAGGACGAGCACGCCGGCGACGATGAGCAGAGCGGCAGTGTGGACCTGCCTGCGCGGGGCGCCCTCACCATCGGGTGACATCGCTACAGTCTCGGCCGCCCGTCAGCGTTTGCACAGGAGCCGTATCGGCGAACTCCGAACTTCTGGCGCCCCAGCTGGTCGGCTGCCCGCCCGCGTCAGCGGACTGGGAGGCGCGCCAGTCAGCTTTCGAAGACCCGGCGACGCCCTTCTCGGCTGGTCACCTTGAGCGTGGCGGGCGGCGTGGCGGGGGACGGCCAGATCTGCAGCAGGTACTCGTCGACAACCGCGCGGTAGTCCCAACTGCTGTTTCCGGCGTCGTCCATCCCCCGGCAGTGGTAGCGCATCCGGTACGAGCCGGGCCCGGCCGAAAGTCTCGGCAGCGCGTGGGACTTTTCTCCGGCCCATTCAATGAGCCTCAACTCCGACCGGGACGCCTCGAACGGCACCTCCACCACGTCTTCGAACCCCTCGAGGTCAGGCCCTGGGTCGCCCTCGTTGACCCTGACCGTGAACCCCACGGTGCCGGTATGGCGACCCGTGACGAGGAAGACTTCGCCCGGCGAGGTGGCGATGAGGCCGGTCGGGCGCCTGCCGAAGAAGACGTTGGGCCAATCGGTCCGACCCCAGGACTGATCATCGGCGATCTCGAGGAAGCCGTAGTGCACTCCGACATGCGCTCGAAACTCAGCCACGCGGCGACAGTAATGCACGCCCCTCGATGCGCTGACTGCACGCTCTGCCATGACCAGCGGATCTCCTCGTGGGGCAGTCGCGGACCGTCCGGCCTCCCCGCACAGGGGCGTAGGCGACGCTCACTGGGGCCGGTACCGGCTTGGGTCCTCCGGGACCTGGTCCTCACCGACAACGCAGCCGATTGCGGCCCGGGCAGCGGCACGCAGGCGTGCCGTGGAGGAGGATCGGTGTCGCGCCGGCAGGATCCGGGATGGGGGAGACAGGAACGGCCCAGGTGCCGCGATCATGCGGTCTACCTGGGCCGTCGTGCGTGGAGCGGGCGACGAGAATCGAACTCGCGTAGTCAGTTTGGAAGACTGAAGCTCTACCATTGAGCTACGCCCGCGTGCATCCCGCCGAAGCAGGACGCGCCCCTAGCGTACCCAATGTCGACGCCCGACGCGTAACCGCGTCGCCGCCCCGCGGTGCCGCGTCGTCCGCGACCCGCCGGCACGGCGCCCCAAGATCCGCACAACATCCGGGATGTAGTGGCCTCGCCGTGCCAGGAGACCACTACATCCGTGAAGTTGTGCGGATCTTGGAGTCGCCCCACGGATCTTGGCGGCACGCAGGTGGAGCGGAATGGTAATTTTCGGGTGATGTGTCCGGGTGGGGGATGCCCCGGCACCGACTGAGGCGTGGCGACGGCATAGACTGCACGTCGCCACGGGGTGTGGCGCAGCTTGGTAGCGCACTCGCTTTGGGAGCGAGGGGCCGTGGGTTCAAATCCCGCCACCCCGACTGTCGTCCGCGGCCGGGCAGCCCCGGGTGCCGCCCAGCGCGGCCCCCGGGCGATGCCGGAGCGTCAGGCCGGCTCGCCTACACTCGATGGGCTGAATCACGCCCAGACTCAACTGAGATCCGTCAAGGAGTACGCCTGTGAAGAGCACCGTCGAGACTCTGAGCCCGACGCGCGTGCGGCTCGCCATCGAGGTGCCGTTCGTCGAGCTCGAGCCGAGCCTCAAGAAGGCGTACCGGGAGATCGGTTCGCAGGTCCAGGTTCCGGGCTTCCGCCGGGGCAAGGTGCCGACCGCGGTGATCGACCAGCGGGTGGGCCGGGGCACCGTCCTCAACGAGGCGGTCCAGGAGGCCATCCCGGAGAACATCCTCGCCGCGGTGCGCGAGCACGACCTGAAGACGCTGGGGCGCCCGGAGGTCGAGATCACCGAGTTCAACGACGGTGACTCGCTGAACTTCACGGCCGAGGTCGACGTCCGGCCGGAGATCACCATCCCGGACGCGAGCACCATCGAGGTGACCGTCGACGAGCTGCAGATCGACGAGAGCGAGATCGACGAGCAGGTGAAGAACCTGCGCGAGCGTTTCGCGACCCTCAAGACCGTCGAGCGGGCCGCCGCCGAGGGCGACTACGTCCAGATCGACCTGAACGCCACCGTCGACGGCGAGGACGTGCCGGGCGGCCAGGCGAGCAACATCTCCCACGAGGTGGGCAGCAAGCAGCTCCTGCCGGGCCTGGACGAGGCCGTGGTCGGCCTCGCGGCCGGCGACGACACCACCTTCACCACCCAGCTGGTCGGCGGCGACTTCGCCGGTCGGGACGCCGAGGTGGCGGTGACCGTGCGCACGGTCAAGGAGAAGGAGCTGCCGGAGCTGAACGACGAGTTCGCCCAGATGGCGAGCGAGTTCGACACGATCGAGGAGCTGCGCGGCGACCTGCGGAACCGGGTCACCCAGGGCAAGCAGGTCGAGCAGATCTACGCCGCTCGGGACAAGGCCCTGGCCCAGCTCGTCGAGGCCGCCGAGATCCCGGCCCCGGAGGGTGTCGTCCGCGAGGAGGTCGAGAGCCGCAAGCAGGCGATGGTCGACCAGCTGGAGCGGATCGGCGCCTCGATGGAGGAGTACCTCGCGGCCGAGGACAAGACCGAGGAGCAGATCGACGCCGAGCTGACCGAGGCGGCGACCGAGGGCGTCAAGGTCCAGCTCCTGCTGGACACGCTCGCCGACGCGGAGGACGTGCAGGTCTCCGACGACGAGTTCGGGCACGAGATCGTGCACCGGGCGCAGCGCGCCGGGATGGCCCCGCAGCAGTACTACGACCAGCTGGTGCGCTCCGGCGCGGCCGCCGCGGTCTTCGGCGACGTGCGGCGGGGCAAGGCGCTCGCGGCCGTCATGGAGAAGATCACGATCAAGGACTCGGCCGGCAACGGGATCACCCTCGACGCCCTGCGCGCCGCCAACGAGGCGGAGCACAACCACGACCACTGATCGTCGGGTGCGGCCGCCGTCCGCCGCTCAGCGGCGGACGGCGGCCGTTTCCCTTTCCGGGTACGTCCCGGGCAGCAAGCACTGCCGGGTACGCCCGGAAGCCCGCGCCGCGGGTACGCCCGACACAGCTGCGCTGAGAGCGAACAGTGCCCCGACCGGGACTCTGCCGCCCCACACAGCGGTTAGTGTCGGGAAAGACGGTACGGAGAGCGAAGGGCTGCCATGACCGACATGCACATCCCCAAGAAGTCGCTCCGGGCGATTGACGCGCGCGGTGGCGACTCCATTGGCAACCTCGACGACTCGGTCTACAACCGGTTGCTCAAGGAACGCATCATCTTCCTGGGCAGTGAGGTGACCGACCAGGTCGCCAACCGCATCTGCGCGCAGCTGCTGCTGCTCGCCGCGGAGGACCCGGACCGCGACATCAACCTGTGGATCAACTCGCCGGGTGGCTCCGTCTACTCCGGCATGGCGATCTACGACACCATGCAGTTCATCGACAACGACGTGTCGACCGTGGCGATGGGCATGGCTGCCTCGATGGGTCAGCTGCTGCTCTGCGCGGGCACCAAGGGCAAGCGGTACGCCCTGCCCCACGCACGGATCATGATGCACCAGCCGTCCGGTGGTCTGGGCGGCACGGCGTCCGACATCGCCATCCAGGCGGAGCAGATGCTCTACACGAAGCGGATGTTCCAGGAGCGGGTCGCGCACCACACCGGCCAGAGCCAGTCGCAGATCGAGGCCGACTCGGACCGGGACCGTTGGTTCACCGCCCAGGAGGCCATGGACTACGGCTTCATCGACAAGGTGATCATCGGAGCCGCACAGGTTCCGGATGGCGCCGGGACCCTGAGCTGAGGAGCTGACGATGACCGATCTGAGCCTGCCGCCCCAGTTCGCGGCCGTGCACAACCGCTACGTGCTGCCGTCGTTCGTCGAGCGCACGTCGTACGGGGTCAAGGAGTCGAACCCGTACAACAAGCTCTTCGAGGACCGGATCATCTTCCTCGGCGTCCAGGTGGACGACGCGTCGGCCAACGACGTGATGGCCCAGCTGCTGACGCTCGAGGGCACCGACCCGGACCGCGACATCATCATGTACATCAACTCGCCGGGTGGTTCGTTCACCGCCATGACGGCGATCTACGACACCATGCAGTACGTCCGTCCGGACATCTCGACGGTCTGCCTCGGGCAGGCGGCGAGCGCGGCGGCGGTGCTGCTCTCGGCGGGCACTCCGGGTAAGCGGATGGCCCTGCCGAACTCGCGGATCATCATCCACCAGCCGGCCACCGAGGGTGGCTACGGGCAGGGCTCGGACATCGAGATCCAGGCCCGGGAGATCCTGCGGATGCGTACGCAGCTGGAGGACATGCTGTCCCGCCACTGCAACCGCCCGATCGAGCAGGTTCGCAAGGACATCGACCGTGACAAGATCATGACGGCCGAGGAGTCCAAGGAGTACGGGCTGGTCGACACGATCCTGACCAGTCGTAAGAAGGGTCTGCTGGCGGCCAACGCCGCCCGCTGAGCTGTACCGGGTCAGAGGTTGGCCGGGGATCCGTTCCCGGCCGACCTCTGACACACCCGTTTTGGGGGTCGGAGAATGCCCCGCCAGCGGGTAACGTCGGGTCCGTACCGCTTCGCCGGTTGGACCGGCGGCGCGAACTAAGCCGGGCGGCGCGCAACGTCCGCAGGTCAGGGCCGGGTCTCCGGCCGATGAGTGCAGGGAGAACGTAGGTGGCACGGATCGGTGACGGCGGCGACCTACTGAAATGCTCCTTCTGCGGCAAGTCGCAGAAGCAGGTCAAGAAGCTCATCGCGGGCCCAGGGGTCTACATCTGCGACGAGTGCATCGATCTCTGCAACGAGATCATCGAAGAGGAGCTGGCCGAGTCCGGCGAGGTGAAGTGGGAAGAGCTTCCCAAGCCGATGGAGATCTGCCAGTTCCTCGACACCTACGTCGTGGGGCAGGATCAGGCCAAGAAGGCGCTCGCTGTAGCGGTCTACAACCACTACAAGCGGATCCAGGCCGAGGCGGCTGGTGCGCCGGGCTCCGGCAGTGACGCCGTCGAGCTGGCCAAGTCCAACATCCTGCTGCTCGGTCCGACGGGGTGCGGCAAGACCCACCTGGCGCAGACCCTCGCCCGGATGTTGAACGTCCCGTTCGCCATCGCCGACGCCACCGCGCTGACCGAGGCGGGCTACGTGGGCGAGGACGTCGAGAACATCCTCCTCAAGCTGATCCAGGCCGCCGACTACGACATCAAGCGCGCCGAGACCGGCATCATCTACATTGACGAGGTCGACAAGATCGCCCGCAAGTCGGAGAATCCGTCGATCACCCGGGACGTCTCCGGTGAGGGCGTGCAGCAGGCCCTGCTCAAGATGCTCGAGGGCACGGTGGCCAACGTGCCGCCGCAGGGTGGCCGTAAGCACCCACACCAGGAGTTCATCCAGATCGACACCACGAACGTGCTGTTCATCTGTGGTGGCGCGTTCGCTGGTCTCGATCAGATCATCGAATCCCGCACCGGGCAGGGCGGCACCGGCTTCGGTGCCCGACTCCGGTCGGTCTCCGAGCGGTCGACCGACGACATCTTCAGCCAGGTCATGCCGGAAGACATGCTCAAGTTCGGGCTGATCCCCGAGTTCGTCGGCCGGCTGCCGGTGATCACCAACGTTCGCAGCCTGGACCGCAGCGCCCTCGTTCGGATCCTCACCGAGCCGCGCAACGCCCTGGTCCGGCAGTACCAGCGCCTGTTCGAGCTGGACGGTGTCGAGCTCGAGTTCGACGAGCCGGCGCTGGAAGCCATCGCCGATCAGGCGATGCTGCGGGGCACCGGTGCCCGCGGTCTGCGGGCCATCATCGAGGAGGTTCTGCTCTCCGCGATGTACGAGGTGCCGAGCAACCCCGACGCCGCCCGCGTGCTGATCACCCGCGAGGTTGTCCTGGAGAACGTCAACCCGACGATCGTGCCGCGTGAGTTCACCGGGCGCCGGGCTCGGCGCGACCGCGAAGAGAAGTCCGCCTGATCCTCTCCGCGTCACGCCGGCCGTTCGATCCTGAGCGGCCGGCGTGATCGTGTTCGGCGCCGTTCGTCAGGGACCACCAGCCGTGCCGGCCAGACTGCGTGACGCTGTCCGTCAGAGCCCTCCAGCCGTACCCTTTGCTCATGCGTGTCGCCGTCTGCCAGCTGAACGCCCGGGACGACCGTAAGGCCAACCTGGCGGCCGCGGAGGCCCTACTGGAGCGCGCCGCCGCCGGCGGCGCGGATCTCGCCGTCCTCCCGGAGTACGTCGACTACCTGGGTCCTGCCGCTGGGCTGCCCGAACCTGAGCCGGTCGACGGCGAGGTGGGCAGCTTCTTCGCCGGGGTCGCCCGGCGGCTCGGAATCTGGTTGGTGGCCGGCTCGTTCCACGAGGCCGGCCCGGACCCGGACCACACCTGGAACACCTCGCTGGTCTTCGACCGTTCCGGCAGTCTGGCCGCGAGCTACCGCAAGATCCATCTGTACGACGTGGAGATCCCCGGTCGGGTCTCCTACCGGGAGTCGGCGAGTGTCGCGCCCGGGGTCCAACCGGTGGTGGTCGACGTCGAGGGGCTGCGGGTCGGCCTGTCGATCTGCTACGACCTGCGCTTCCCGGAGCTGTACCGGCTGCTCGCGTCCGATGGCGGCGCGCAGCTGCTGGTGGTTCCGGCCGCGTTCATGATGCACACCGGCCGGGACCACTGGGAGGTCCTGCTGCGGGCCAGGGCTATCGAGAACCAGTGTTTCGTGGCGGCGGCCGGTCAAACCGGCGACCACGAGCCAGGTCGAACCTGCTTCGGCCGCAGCATGGTGGTCGACCCGTGGGGGACGGTCGTCGGCCAGGTGCCGGACGGCCCGGGAATCTCCGTCGTCGACCTGGACCTGGAGCGGCTCGACACGATCCGCGCCGAGCTGCCCAGCCTGGCCAACCGCCGGCTCTGAGCTGCCCAGTCTGACCAACCACCGGCTCTGCGCCCAGCATGGCCATCCGCCGGCTCTGAACCTCAGCCCTCCAGCAGGACGCCGATCACCGCGAACCCGGCGATGACCGCGGCGGTGACCAGCAGCGCCGTGGTCATCCGGGACCTGCCCCGTCGGGCCAGTCGTCCCACCGACAGCACGAGTACGACCAGCACGACCGCGCCGATCACCACCTGCCAGAACGGCCCGATGAGGCCGAGCAGCGCCTCCTCGGCGAACACCCTGGCGCCGCGCCCGGACTCATCCATGACTGACACTCTGGCACGTCGAGGCGGCCCGCGTCCTCGGCTGCGCCGGGGAGTAGAGGTGCTCGCGTCCTCGGCTGCGCCGGGAGTCGAGGTGCTCGCGTCCTCGGCCGCGCCGGGGCCGACGGGCGCTCTTCGTCCGAACCAGTGATGAACCCTGATTTGCCTTCTCCGGGCCGTCCGCGTAACTTTCTCTCTGCACGGGGGAGGCCGGACAAACCGGCCGAGAACGGGCGCCAGGCTCGTGGCGGGAACGCCGAGCGAGACTGAGGATCGGGCGGTGCGGAACACCTCGGAAACGGGGTTGCGAACGCGGAGCCGACCGGGTAGAGTTTCGGAGCCGGCAGGAGCCGGGCAGAGAGCCGCGAAGCGGCGATCGGCCGGTCTGCGGCTTCCCACGACAGAAACGAACGTCGGCAACGACGTGCGTCATCGTGGACTCGAGCAAGCAACACCATCCGCATAGTCGGTTGAAGCATGACGAACCGCGAAATATCGGTTTGACACGGCGGAAACGAGCGGGTAACGTAGTAAAAGTGCCTGGCGCTGAAAGAGCCGGTCACGGAGCGGGAAATAGCCCCGGTTGGGGTTCCACTGAGGTGGGGCTTCTGGTCGGTGTGTGGTTGTTCTTTGAGAACTCAACAGGGTGCTTGTAAAGCCAGTGCCAATTATGATTTATACCCCGGACTGGTCAGGCTTTGTGTCTGGCTGGTTGGGATTCCTTTGGCAACATTTGTTTGTTGTCAGGATGCTGTTCAACTAATTTTTTGTTGGAGAGTTTGATCCTGGCTCAGGACGAACGCTGGC
>NZ_FMCR01000001.1 GCF_900091575.1 Micromonospora saelicesensis | reverse complement strand
GAGGGTTATCCCAAAGCTTGGGGCAGGTTGCTCACGTGTTACTCACCCGTTCGCCGCTCGAGTACCCCGAAGGGCCTTTCCGCTCGACTTGCATGTGTTAAGCACGCCGCCAGCGTTCGTCCTGAGCCAGGATCAAACTCTCCAACAAAAAATTAGTTGAACAGCATCCTGACAACAAACAAATGTTGCCAAAGGAATCCCAACCAGCCAGACAAAAGCCTGACCAGTCCGGGGTATAAATCATAATTGGCACTGGCTTTACAAGCACCCTGTTGAGTTCTCAAAGAACAACCACACACCGACCAGAAGCCCCACCTCAGTGGAACCCCAACCGGGGCTTTTCGTACCGCGTCCCCGTCGCTCTCGCGCCGGGCACTTTTACTACGTTACCTCACCGTCTTCGCTGTGTCAAACCGTGTGTCCCGGTCTGTCATGCTTCGTACGGGTCAGCGCCGGCGCACTCACGCAGCAGCGAACCGCTGCGTCAGGTCGTCGGATTCAGCAGACCGGCCGCTGCGGTTTCCCGCAGTCTCGCCCGGTTCCCTGCCGGTCGTGAACCTTACCCGGTCGGCTTCGCCGCACCAAATCCGCCTCGCGGCCGATCCGGCAAGCCCCGCCCGGACCGCGTCTCCCAGGAGCGAACCCCTGCTTGACCCGGTTGCCATCTCGTTTCGGTGCTCCAGGACCTTCGTCCCGTTTGCCCCGTTCCGCGCTGGCAGAGAGAAAGTTACGCGTCTGCGGGTTTGATCGTCAAATCCACGGGTGGCGGCGCGCGTCACATTCGCGCGTCCGACCGGTTTCCCCAGGTCAAGCCCCTCCGGCAGCAACCGGCGCTCGGTCAGGCCCGTCCGGCAGCAACCAGGGCTCGGCGGCTGACAGCGGTTCGGGCGCCGATTCGGCCTGATCCGCAGGAGCGGGCGGTGATCAGGACGGCTGCCGCCGCCGGGCGGCGAGCCAGGCCCGGACACCGAGGACGCCGGCGGTGGTGCCGATTGCGAGGGACGCGGCGATCAACAGCGCGTGCACCCACAGGAAGCTGGTGGCTGCGCCGTCGGCCACCGTGCCGGACGCCCAGGACCGCGGGTCCTGCCAGATGGCCACCGCGAACCTCGGCCAGATCACCCAGGTCCAGACGCCGACCCCGACCAGGAAGAGACTCCACCCTCGCGACAGCACCATGGCAGCCGAGTATGCCAGCGCACCTGTTCAGCGGGCCGGCGACGCGGACCCGAACGCCCTGCCACACCTGGGCAGGAGCACCGCCGCGCAGAGCGCAGGCTGTTTCCGGCGTCAGCGGGATGGGCACTGCGAAGGGGGACAGCTGAGGACCGTCCCCTGGAGGTGCCCCATGCAACCCTCGATCTTCAACCCCTGGGCCTGGCGTGATCCATCCGCCTTGGCCGGCGGGTATACCCAGACCACCCCCTCGGTCACCCCTCCGGAGGGTCAGGAGGATGGGCACGACGGCCCGGATGCTCCCGGCCCGGGCACCCCCGTCGACCTGGTGGGTTATCAGGTGCAGGCGAGCGACGGGCGCATCGGCACCATCGATGAGACGAGCGACGATGCGGACGCCGGGCACCTGGTGGTGGACACGGGGCCGTGGATCTTCGGCCAGAAGGTGTTGCTGCCGGCCGGGACGGTCGACCGGGTGGATCACCAGGAACGCGTCGTGCACGTCGACCGGACCCGTCAGCAGATCAAGGACGCCCCACCGTTCGATCCGGATTCGGCCGACCACGAGTACCGGGAACGCGTCGGCGCCTACTACGCCGACAGCTACCTTCCCCCTCCCGGTGCCATCCCGCGGGTAATCTGAGGCCGTGGTCCGGACGGGCAACTGCGCATCCGAGGCGGTCGACCTGGTCGACGGCCGCTTCCTCGGTGCCGTGCCCGAGATCCCGACCAGCTCCGGCGATGGCCGTGAGCAACTTCTGAACGTCCTCCGTGCCGGTGGTCTGCGGTTTCGCGCCGGCGCGCGATGGCGGGCGACTCGCTGAGTCGATCCCGCTGACCGAGCAGGGCTGAGCCAGCCCTGCTCGGCGCGCGCCCACGCGTGACCCACCAACGGAACGAGAGGCACCACCATGTCCGTCGCACGAATGCTCACCGGCGACCGGCCCACCGGCCGCCTGCACCTCGGCCACTACGTCGGCAGCATCGCCAACCGGGTACGGCTGCACCGGCGCTACGAGAGCTTCTTCATCATCGCCGACCTGCACATGCTCACCACCCGCAACCGCCGGGAGGACATCGACCAGGTCGCCGGCAACGCCCGCGAGATGGTGACCGACATCCTCGCCGCCGGCGTCGACCCGGACCGTGCCACCTTCTACCTCCAGTCGGCCATCCCCGAGGTCGGCGACCTCAACACCCTCCTCCAGAACCTGGTGACCGTGCCCCGGCTGGAACGTGTGCCCTCGCTCAAGGACATGGCCCGCGACGCCGGCAAGGAGGAGATGCCGTACGGGCTGCTGGGTTATCCGGTGCTCCAGGCCGCGGACATCCTCTGCGTCAAGGGGGAGGTGGTTCCGGTTGGCCGGGACAACGCCGCACACGTCGAGGTGACCAGGGAGATCGCCCGGCGGTTCAACCACCTGTACGGCCCCGTCTTCCCGGTGCCCGAGTTGATCCCGGCGGACACACCGAGCCTGGTGGGGACCGACGGCGCCGCCAAGATGAGCAAGAGCCGGGGCAACTCGATCGCGCTCTCCGACGACGCGGCGACGGTGCGTCGCAAGGTGCTCGGCATGTACACCGACCCGAACCGGGTGCGGGCCGACGTGCCGGGCACTGTGGAAGGCAACCCGGTGTTCGCGTACCACGAGGTCTTCAACCAGGACCGCGACGAGGTGACCGACCTGGCCCGGCGGTACCGGGCCGGGCGGGTGGGTGACGTGGAGGTCAAGGAACGACTGATCGTCGCGCTGGAGGGGTTCCTGGCGCCGATCCGGCAGCGCCGGGCCGAGATCGAAGCCGACCGGGGCCTCGTCGACCGACTGATCGTCGAGGGCACCGAGCGGACCCGCCAGGAGGTACGTCAGACGGTGCTCGAGGTACGCCGGGCGATGGGGCTGACCGGCGCGTACCAGCAGGTGCGGCGGCGGGCCGAGCGGAGCCGGCGCCGGACGGACGCCTCGACCTGAGGCCGGGGCGTCCGGTCGGCGACGTGACGTCGGGTCCGCTGCGACACCTTCGGGGTCTCAGCGGATCCGGACGTCAGCCAGGTCCAGGGTGATCGGCGTCCAGGAGAGGTCCGGGGTGCGGTCCTCCTGGCGGATGTGGATCCGGCGTCGCGTCGGCACGACCAGCCCGTCGACCTCGGTCGCCCCGCTCACGTAGTGCGCGACCGGGGAGGAGCCGTTGACCACCGGCTGGTAGTCCATGCGCCGCAGCAGCCCGCTGTCGTCGAAGTAGTACAGCTGGGTGTCGGTGTGGGTGTGCACGCTCTCGGGGAACGTGACGCGCAGTACGCGCCACGACTCGCCGTTCTCCTTCCAGGGCTCGATCTCGTGCGCCTCGACGCCCGGCCAGGTGAACAGGAACGGCTCGACGAGGTAGTGCCAGGTGGCGTAACCACGGAAGTAGGCCGCCTGGGCGAGCGTCCACTGGCTCTCCTGGGTGTGACCGGCGAAGCTGGACCGGGGGTTCGTCAACTCGTCGATCAGGCTGCCGTCGGCTGCGGTGACGGTGACCCGGTCGGTGTCGCTGTCGTACTCGGTGATCTGGCCGGTGCCCTCCTGGACGTGGCGGATCCGTTCCCGGTGCAGGTCGGCCTCGACCAGTTCGGTGCTGTCGAAGTCGGGGCGGCCCTTGAACGCCCAGAACGGGCCGCCGTAGGTGAGCCGGGTGGTGAGGGTCGACGCGGTGTTCCAGCGATCGAGGCCGCCGTGGCGCTCGATCACCTTGGCGAGCAGTGCATCCATAGCTTGCTCCTAAGTTAGGACTAGACGGTCCGACGTTAGCACTGCTCGGTGGACGCCGACTACGATGGCGATGTGACTCAGCGGACTTACCAGGACGCCTGCGGGGCGGCGCGCACGATGGACATCGTCGGCGAGCGCTGGGCTCTGTTGATCGTCCGAGAGCTGGTGTTCGGCCCGAAGCGTTTCGGCGATCTGCGGGCCGGCCTGCCGAAGGCCAGCCAGAACGTGCTCAGCCAGCGACTGCGGGAGCTGGAGCAGTCCGGCATCGTCCGGCGGGTGCAGCTCGGGCCGCCAGCCAGCGTGCACGCGTACGAGCTGACCGAGCGCGGTCAGCAACTGGAGCCGACACTGATCGAGCTGTCGCGGTGGGGCGCCGGCCTGCCCGCGGAGCCGGACGTCGAGATGAGCACTGACGCGTTCATGCTGTTGCTCAAGGCCCTCTATCGACCACCGACCAGCGCGCCGGTGACCGCTCGACTCCGGTTGCAGGTGGGCACCGACGCCTTCGAGGTGGGAGTGTCGCCCAAGGGGATCAGCGTGGCCCGTGGTCGTTCGGGCCAGGTCGACGTCACGGTCACCGGCACGGTGAGAGTGCTGCGGGAGCTGATGTTCGGCGGCACGCCGCTGCGGTCGGCGGTCTCCGCGGGCGAAATCGAGGTGCAGGGCGACACCGGGGCGGCCGAGCGGTTCTTCCTGCTCTTCGGAGCGGCGCCGGGCGAGTGGATCGGATGAACCGCCGATCGATATAGCGCAGAATGCGAGAATGAGGCGGATTTTCGACATTTGTCCGGTGCCGTTGGGAACGACGCACCGGACCACGATGTTCGAGATCTTCTTCGATCTGGTCTTCGTCTTCGCGCTCACCCGGGTCATCACGTTCATGGCGGGGTCGCCGAGCGCGCTCACCCTGGCCCAGGGGTTACTCCTGCTGTTGCTGCTGCTCTACTCCTGGGGCCCGTACACCTGGGTGGGGAACCTGGTCCGGCCGGACATCGGCCTGGTCCGCGCGGCCACCCTGGTCGCGATGGCGGCGATCTTCGTGGCCGCGCTGGTGTTGCCGGACGCGTGGAAGCAGAGCCCGGGGTTACTCGACGCGCCGCTCACCCTCGCCCTGGCCTACGTGGTCGGCCGGGCGGTGCAGCTGGCGATCTTGTTCTGGGTGAGCGCGACGAACCCGGCACTGCGTTCGACGCTGCGCTTCTTCAGCGTGCCGGTGATCCTGGCGTGGCTTCCGCTGATCGTCGGCGCGCTGCTCGGCGGCGCGGCCCAGACGGCGCTCTGGACCGCCGCGTTGCTGGTGGACATCGGCGGCGCGCGGATCGCGTCCGCCTTCCGGCCGTGGCAACTGGGCAGCGTGGACCACTTCACCGAGCGGTTCGGCCTGGTGCTCATCATCGCGCTGGGCGAGTCGTTGATCTCGGCCGGCGAAGGGCCACGGACGATGGCACCGGTCGGTGCGGCCGTGCTGGCCGCGCTGCTCGGCCTCACCAGCACGGTCTGCCTGTGGTGGCTCTACTTCGACCGGCTGGCCCCCGCCGCGCGGAAGGCCGTCAGCGACGTGCCGGGTGAGCGCCGGGCCAGCGTGGCCGGCGACGCGTACGGCATCGGGCACTCCCCGCTGATCATCGGCGCCATCTACGTCGCGCTCGGCATCGAGGAGGTGATCGCCCACCTCACCGAGGAGTCGGCGCACCCCGGCCGGCTGGGCTGGGAGGCCGCGGTCGCGCTCTACGGCGGTGCCGCCCTCTACCTGCTCAGCAGGTTGGTCTTCCGCCGACTGACCGTTGGCGCGGTGTATCCGACGCAGGTCGTCGCCGCGCTGCTGCCGCTGGCCCTGCTGCCGATCGGCCGATCTCTGCCGCCGCTGACGGCGCTCACAGTGCTGACCGCCTTCCTGATCGGGGTGACCTGGTTCGAGCGACGGATGGACCGACGCGACGAACGACCCGAGGTGGCACAGCCGGGCCCCTCCTGAGCACCGCCGTGCCCTCGGTGCAGCCCGGCCACGGAAAACCTGACGCGCGGTGTCGATAACAGCGGCCCGCGTTCGTCGTCATGCTGTACGGCGACACGCCGCACCGAGAGGAGCCGAAACGTGAAGTACATGCTGCTGTTCATGAGCCCCATGGTTGACGGGGAGGTCGTCGACAACGGGTGCAGCTTCGAGGACTGGATCCGCTACGACCGGGAGATGAAGGACGCCGGGGTCTGGGTCTCCGGGCACCCCTTGCAGGATCTGACCACCTGCACCACCGTGCAGGTCGGCCCGGACGGCGAGCGCACGATCACCGACGGGCCGTTCGCCGAGACCCGCGAGTTGCTCGGCGGGTACGACGTCATCGACGTGCCGGACCTCGACGCCGCGCTGGACTGGGCGGCCCGCAGCCCCGGAGCCATCGGCACGGGATCGGTTCAGGTCCGTCCGATCTTCGAGCTCGACGTGCAGGTCTGACCGTGCAGGGCGAGGGGGCAGCCGTCGGGTCGTCGGTGGAGGCGGTGTTCCGAGAGGAACGCGGCCGGCTGCTCGCCTCGCTCGTGCGCCGCTTCGGCGACCTCGACCTGGCCGAGGAGGTGACTTCCGAGGCCATCGAGGCGGCGCTGACGCACTGGCCGACCGACGGCGTCCCGAGCCGGCCGGGCGCCTGGCTGCTCACCACGGCTCGGCGTCGGGCTGTGGACCGGCTGCGTCGGGACCGGGTGCTGGCGACCCGGCTCGCCGTCCTGCAGGCGGAGGCAGAGCGGGCCGATCACGCGCCGCCCGCCGACGCGGATCGCGACCTGCCCGACGACCGGTTGGCGCTCTTCTTCACCTGTGCGCACCCGGCGCTGGCCGCACAGGATCGCGGCGCGCTCACCCTGCGGTTCCTGGCCGGCCTCACGACCACCGAGGTCGCGCGGGCCTTCCTGGTGCCGCCCGCCACCATGGCCCAACGGCTCGTCCGCGCCAAACGCAAGATCCGCGACGCACGCATCCCGTTCCGGGTGCCCGGCCCCGACGAGTTGCCCGGTCGTCTGCCCACGGTGCTCCAGGCCGTCTACTCGGTCTTCACCGAGGGGTACGCGGCCAGCTCCGGCCCGGATCTGCAACGGATCGACCTGTCCGAGGAGGCCATCCGGCTGGGCCGGATCCTGCGTCGGCTGCTGCCGGCCGAGCGGGAGGTCGCCGGGCTGCTCGGCCTGATGCTGCTGGTCCACGCCCGACGGGACGCGCGTACCGGACCGGACGGCGCCATGATCCTTCTCGACGACCAGGACCGTGGACGCTGGGACCGTCCCATGACCGAGGAGGGGCGCGGCCTGGTGGTGATCGCGCTGACCGGCCGAGCGCCCGGCCCGTACGGCGTGCAGGCCGCCATCGCCGCGCTGCACGACGAGGCCGCCGACGTGGCCAGCACCGACTGGCCGCAGGTGGTGGCGCTCTACGACGTGCTGCTCGGCCTGGTGCCCTCACCGATCGTGGCGCTCAACCGGGCCGCCGCGGTCGCCATGCGCGACGGGCCGGCGGCGGGGCTCGCGCTGCTGGACGAGCTGGCCGACGAGCCTCGGCTGCGCGGCCACCACCCCTATCCGGCGGCGCGGGCCGACCTGCTGCGCCGGCTCGGCCGGTACGACGAGGCCGCTGCCGCGTACCGCAGCGCGTTGACGCTGGTCGGCACCGAACCGGAGCGCGCGTACCTGCTCAGCCAGCTGAGAGCCGTCACGACCGAGTGAGCTGTACCCTTCCCGGGTGAGTCTGCCTCTGCCTCCCGGGCCGTTCGCCGCGTACCTGTTCGACTGCGACGGCACCATCGTCGACTCGATGCCGCTGCACTACCTGGCCTGGCAGCGGGCCCTTGAGGAGTGGGGCTGCGAGTTCCCCGAGGACCTCTTCTACGCCTGGGGTGGGCGGCCCACCGCCGACATCATCGTCGCGCTGAACGAGCAGCAGGGTCTGGCCATGCCGGTGGCGGCCGTCGTCGAGCGCCGGGAGAGCTACTACCAGGAGTTGCTGCCGCAGCTCGCCGCCGTGCCCGAGGTGCTGGCGCACATCCACGACGCGCACCGGCGGGTCCCGTTCGCCGTCGTCTCCGGCAGCACCCGCGCGTCGGTCACCGCCTCCCTGGACGCGCTCGGCCTGCTGGACCGGTTCGACGTGCTGGTCTGCGCCGACGACTACACCCGGGCCAAGCCCGACCCGCAGGCGTTTCTGCTCGCGGCGGAGCAGCTCGGCGTACCCCCGGAGTCCTGCCTGGTCTTCGAGGACACCGACCTGGGCATCCAGGCCGCGACGGCGGCCGGCATGGCTTCGGTACGCGTGCCGCAACAGCGCACGCCCTGACGTCTCAGGCGACCGTCAGCAGGAGCTTCCCGGAGTAGGACGTCTGTAGGCGCTGGTGCGCGTCCCGCACCTTGCCCAGCGGGAACTTCTCCGCGACGTGCACCACGAACGGCCCGGCCTCGATGAGTTCGTTGAGGCGCTGCAACTGTCGAGGGCTCGATTCGCCGTCGTACGCGCGGACCATGACGCCCGGCCGCTCCTGCGGCTCCGGCCGCACCCCGTGGGCGAACGCGACCACCCCGCCGTCGGCCAGCGCCTCGGTGAGCCGGTCCAGCGTCGCGCCGCCGGCCATCGCCAGGATGGCGTTCACCCCGCCCGGCGCCGCGTCCCGGATCCGGGCCAGCACGTCGGTCATGTCGCCGTGGCCGTCGAGGGACACGTCGGCGCCGAGCCGGGTCACCAACGCGACGCCGTCCGCCCCGGATGCCACGGCGATCACGTTCAGCCCCTGCCGCTTCGCCAACTGCACTGCCAGGTGACCCTGACCGCCGCTCGCACCGAAGATCAGCAACCAGGCGCCGGCCGACAGGCTGACGGTGTCCAGCCCGGCCAGCGCGGTCAGCGCATCGGTGGGCATGGCGCCGGCGTGCTCGGCGGGCACACCATCGGGCACCTTCGCCGCGTACTCCGCCTTGACCGACGCGTACTCGGCGTAGAAGCCGCCCTTCGGCCGAGCGGTGGCGGAGACGTAAACCAGGTCGCCCACCGCCAGGCTGGTCACCTTGCTGCCGGCCGCGATGACGGTTCCGGCGCCGTCGGAGCCGGGCACGATCGGGAGCGCCGAGCCCTCCGGCACCAGCACACCCTCGCGCTCGTACGCGTCCCACACCCCGACACCCGCGCTCAAGACCTTGATCAGCACCTCGTCGTCGGCGACCTGCGGGATCGGCAGCTTCCGCAGGGTGATCACCTCCGGCCCGCCGAACTCGTCCAAGGCCGCAGCCTGCATCCGCTCTGGCACATCCCCGTCAACCATGTGGATTCCCTCTCCGTGCCGGCGTCACCGTCGCAGCATGCCGGCTCGGGAACAGGCGTGGTTCGGAGCCGAGCGTCGTTCACCCACAAGGGCGAACGCCCGCGCTCGGTGGGCCTGGCCGGGCGTAGCCGGGGCGGGCACGGGAATGTCCGCGTACCGCGCCGAGCAAGAGCGCGGGTGCGTTCGACGTGGAGGACCGGGCGCGTCGCGCTGGCCGCCGGACCGATGGAAGGGGCATGGTGCACGCTCCGTCGACGCGGGCCACGGCCTGGCTCCTGGTGGCACTGACCACGGCCTCCGGTTGCCTCGACGTGATCTGTCTGACCAAGCTCGACGGCTACTTCGCCAGCGTGATCACCGGCAACCTGGTGCACTCCGGCCACGCGCTCGCCACGGCCGACACCCGCTCTCTCTCGGGGGCGGTGGTGGCGGTCGGCGGGTACGCGGTGGGCGTGGCCGCTGCCACGGTGCCGTTGCGCCACACCCCGCCGGGTTGGAACCGCCGTACCGCTGTGGTGACGTCGGTCGAGGCGGTGCTGCTGCTCGGCTTCACAGTGGGCTGGTTTGCCTGCTCGGCACGTCCCGGGTACGGCTTCGGGCTCGTGCTGCTGGCGATGGCGGCCGTGTCGAGCGGCATCCAGAGCGTGATCACCGTGGCCGCCGGCGTACGGGGTGCGTCGACCACCTACCTGACCGGCTCGCTGACCGAGTTGGTCCGGCGTCGCGTCGTCGACCCGCACCGGTTCGCCGACGTGGGTGGCGTCGGCAGGCTGGCCGGGCTGGTGGTCGGCGCCGCGCTCGGCACGGTGGTGCTGCGTACGGCCCCGAACTGGGCATCCCTGCCGGCAGCGGTGCTGGTGGTCGCCGTGATCGCGTTCGCGATCGGCCTGACCCAGCGGGCGAGAACCGCCGCCGGCCGAAGCCAGCCGAGTTGACCGGAGCCGCGATCAGGAGGTCTGCGGCTCCGGGCCGCGAAGTGCCTGCTCGACGGCGTCGCGGACGCGGGCGTCCTCGCGCGCCCTGCTCTGCGCCCGGTTGCGGCGTCGGTAGAGGTACGCCCCGACGAGCACGGCGATCAGCACGACGAGCACCAGCACCAGCGTCCAGGGCAGGGCCCAGCCGTGCGCGGTGACCTGGACCGGCTTGAGCGAGGTGGTGGAGCCCGAGGCGTCGGTGAGCAGGGGTGTCACTGTCGCGGTCGCGGCCAGCGAGATGGCGGGAGCCACCCCGTGTACGGGCACCCTCACGTCCCAGCTCTCACCCGGAAGCAGCTCCGGCGGCGCGGCGACATCCTCGGCCCGCACCCGCAGCAGGCCGAACGGGCCCGAAACGGTCACCGCCTGCTTACCGGACAGGGCCGCGTTGCCGACGTTGTGGACCTTGTAGGTGATGGTGGCGTCACCCTTGCTGAACGGGTTGGTCGGTCCGGCGTACGTGACGTGGAGGTTCTCGATCGCGAGGTTCGGCTTCAGCTCGCCGCCCACCCGCAACTTGATCCGGATACCGAGGCGCCGGTCGACGTTGATCCCCTCAGCCTGGTCGGCCTGGGTCAGCGTGGTGAGGATGCCACCGACGTAGTCCCCGGGCGTGGCGTTCTCCGGAACGCTGACCTTGAAGGGGACCTGGGCGGTCTTTCCGGGCTGGATGACGACGCTGCCGGCGTTCGGCTTCACCCAGGCGCCGATCGCGATCGACTTCTTGTCCCTGGTGAGCAGGTCGAGCTGGCCGGCGTCGGTGGTGAAGCCGTCGGCCGCGTACACGGAGAGGGTCAGCGGCGCCGGGCCGCGGTTGGCCACGACCATGGCGTCCTCGGCGGCACCGCCCGGATTGACGTTGTAGCTGTAGCTGGACCGGGCCTCGCCGTAGCCGTTGGAGGCCGTCCGGACTGTCCAGGCGACGTTACCGTCCGCCGCCAGGGCGGGACCGGCGCCGACACCGACGGCCGCGACGACGGCGAGCAGGGACAGTGCTGTCGTACGGAGGCGTGCGGCGGTCGTGGTCTTCCAGCGAGTTACGGACGGTTGCATCTCAAGTCCTTGTGGTGATCTTGGTAGTGGGTGAACCGGGGGCGGGGTAGGCCCCGAAGGTGCCTACCCCGCCGAATGGAACAGTCCGGTCAGCTGCTCAAGGCAGTGATCGTGAGGGTGGTGCGGTAGCTGCCCTTCGCGATGCTGTCCGGGATCTTCAGATCCAGGTCAGCGCCGAGCTTGGCGCCGCCACGCGGGTGCCCCTGCGCGGCCGCGGCGAGCGCGCTGGAGACCGAGAGGCCCTTGCCCTGGTCGTCGAGGGACGACAGGACCGGGGCACCGGCCTCGGCGCCCGCGCCGGCGTCGAGCACGTACGGGGCCCAACCGAGGTAGGAGCCGGAGAACTTCTTGTCGGCGTCCTGGAAGTCGCCGACGTTGGCCGAGATCGACCACGGGGCGAGCGAGCGGCGGCTGTCCGACACGAGGATCGGGTTGATCTTGCCGTTGGCCTGGAAGTAGGTGCCGTTGCGCTCCTGCGCGGTACCCAGGTCGACCAGACCGTTGTAGCCGTCGATCGTCCAGCCGAACTCGCCCGGAGCCGGGTTCGGCACGTTGACCTGGATGGCCTGGCCGTCACCGTGGAACGGGTGCACCGTCACGTTGTCGACGATCGAGCCGACCGGCTGACCGTCCGGGGTGTTGACGCAGGACAGGCCCTTCTCGACGGCCGCGTTCGGCGCCGCGCAGGTGCCGCTGCGAACGTTCGCGAGAACCAGCTTGTCGCCGCGAACCTGCACCTTGACGTAGCTGCGCACGTGCTCCTGGTTCTGCACGGAGTTGTACCAGTACTTGTTCGCATCCAGCGGGTCCGGGCCGTTGCCACGGATGCCGGTGCCGGTGGCGTCCGGCTTCTTGATGTCGTAGTACTTCGAGCCGGAGGCCGAGTTGGCCGTCACGTAGATGACGCCACCCGGGCCGGGGAACACGTCGGCAGCGCCCGGCTTCTCAGCCGGGTTCTCCTTCTGGCCGTTCTTGATGGAGTAGCTGCGCGAGTAGCTGTGGTCGTGGCCCTGCAGGACCATGTCGACGCCGAGGTTGGAGAACGCGGTGGTGAAGTCTTCGCGCCGCTGCTTGTTGTCGGTGTCGGTCGCGTGGCTGGCCGGCGAGTAGATGGAGTGGTGGTAGACCAGCACCTTCCACTTGGCCTCGGAGCCGTGCTTGTTGATGACGTCGGTGACGTACGCGACGTGCGCAGCGTCGCCACCGGCGGAGCCGTCCGCCGGGTTGGCGTAGCTGTTGCTGTTCAGGTCGATGAACAGCACATCCTTGTGGATGAACCAGTAGTCGCCGCCGGACCGGGTCGCCTGGTCCCCGTTGTAGTACGCAGACGAGCGGTCGGTGTTCGGGGTGAAGTGGTGCTGCTCGTACGACTTGCCGCCGACGTCGTGGTTACCGATGGTGGCGACGAGGGGGATCTGACGCAGCTGGTCGGGGGCCAGGAACGAGGTCCACTGACCCTCGTCGTTGGCGCTCTCGACGTGGTCGCCGGCGGAGACCAGCAGCTCGGCGTTCGGGTTGGCCGCGGTGGCGACCTTCAGGGTGTCCTCCCAGCCGGCCTGGTCCTTCAGCCGGTCACCGGAGGAGCCGATCTGCGGGTCGCCGAAGAACAGGAAGTCGTAGTCGCCCTCGAAGTCCTGCGTCTTGAAGGCGTACGCCGGGGACCAGCTGCCCTCGGCGCCGACCCGGTACGAGTACGCCGTCTTCTCACGCAGGTTGCTGATCGTGGCGTGCCGGTTGAAGCCGGTGGTGGAGGTGTTCGCCGCACCGACGGCGTCGAAGCTGACCGCGCCGGCCGGGAATTCGCCGTTGACGATCTCGGCGGTCGGGGCGAGCTGGATCTTCTGCGCGGTGTCGGCGGAGGAGTACCAGCTCACGATGCGCTGGGTCTCGTTGGCGCCGACGCCGAGGACCACACCGGTGATCGTGGTGGGCTCGGCCGCGCTCGCGGTGGCCATCAGGCCACTGCCGAGGGCCGCGCCCAAACCGAGGAACCCGGCTGCGACCCCGGCGACCAGGCGCCGCCGCACGAGCGCGGAGGCCCGTGTCGAGGTGCTCAATGTCATCGACATTGTTCCCTTTTCAAATAGAGAAATGGATTGTGCCTTCACCCGACGCTGGGGAAGCAATTCCACGCTTTCGCCGCCCGATGAACCGACCATGAACGTGATCTTGCGAGAGACTGCACTTCACGAACTACTTAGCCCTACTCATGATCCAGAAATGCGCTGCACAAACCAGATCAACCCCATAATGGACACGGCTGCGGAAACAGCCCCGGTCGCCCAGAGGCCGGCTTTCGGCGCATGGCGGCGCAGCACGAACAGCAGCGGGAAGACGGCAGCGATAATCGTCAACTGAACGACCTCGATGCCGACGTTGAATACCAGCAGCGACCACAGCAGCGTCCACGACCACGCCTCGTCGATACCCAGCGCGCCCGCGAAGCCAAGGCCGTGCACGAGGCCGAAGCAGAACACCACGCCGAGGCGGGTCCAGCCGGCCCGATCCAGGCTGAAGTGCCCGCGCCCGGCCGTCTCCAGGTCGGCGGCGTGCTCACCACGCCGCCAGATCCCCCACAGGTGCCAACCGGCGACGACGGCGATCGACAACGCGATGATCGGCTCCACGATCACCCCCGGCACCTCGACCAGGCCGAGCGCGGCGAGCATGAACGTCACCGAGTGCGCCAGGGTGAAGCTGGTGGCCGCGAGCACGATCTCCCGAAGCCGCCGAGACCCGGCGATGAGCGCCAGCAGGAACAGGATGTGGTCGATCCCGGTCAGCAGATGCTCGGCGCCCAGGAGGAAGAACTCGCCGAACCGCTCGTACCAGGCCTGCGCGGTCGAGAAGGACGGGTTGGCGGCGTCGAGCGCCGCGCTGCCCGAACGGCCGTCGATCTCGTAGGTGACGATCGTCTTCGTGCCCTTGACGTAGCCCTCGCCATCCGGGAAGAGGCCGCTGCGCACCACGTGCTCGTCGACCCGCTCCGGACAGGTCCAGTCGAGCAGCAGGTCCGCGTACGGCACGCCCTCGCGCTCGCCGATCGTCGCGTCACCCACCTGGGTCGGCCGGCAGGCCGCACCCCGGGAACTCACCGAGAACCGGTCGGAGACGTACCCGAGAACCGCCGACGCGTGACCCTTCAGGGCGGCGGCCTGGGCGGTGGTGTCGCCCGCCTCGAACGCGGCGGTTCCCGCCTGGAAGAGCGGGTCGTCGTCGCCGGCATCCGCGGCGGACACGACGAGGAGGTCGTATTCGAGCTCCACCTCGGTTCGAATGTGACCCTCATCTCCCGCCACAATTTTCGCGTACACAGTCGACGAGAAGCCGTGCGCTGACGCCGGTTCGGCTCCCAGAAACGGAACCACCGCTGCGGCGAACCCGACAGCGGCGACGATAACGGTACGGCGGATGCGGCCTGACATTCGACTCCCTCGGTTGGCCAGTGCACGTTGCATGCCGTGGGTGAACACCAACCCGCGCACCGACGAACCGCCGGAGAACAACTTCCCCGAACGACCGCCCACCGATTACCGGTGGCCGGAATTGAGATAGGAATACGAAGAAGTACGCGCACTTTCCGCCACCACCCGGAGGACGATCACCTTGCGCCCCCCGCTTCGGGCCGTTGCCATGCTGGCCGCGACCGCCGCGCTGGTCACCGCCTGCAACTCCAGCGACGACTGGTCCGAGCCACGTCCGACGCCCAGCGCCATCGGCGCTCTCGGCCCGGGGTTCGTCGACCCCTCCACGAAGCCGGCGCCGGAGGCGACCATCACCCCGCAGCCCGGCTCGTGGGCCGACGTCCACCCGCCGAAGGACTACCGGGTCGTCCTGTTGACCAGCGGTGCGGACAACCCGACCAAGGCCCTCGTGACGGCGGTGAAGGAGTGGGCCGACGACGAGCACGTCGACCTGAGGACGATCGTCGTCGGCAATGCGCACGACACCGTTCCCAGCATCGCCAAGGCGATGGAGATGGGCCCGGACCTCATCGTCAGCGCGGGCAACGACCTCATCGACGGGCTCGCACTGGTCACCCCGAACCACCTGGACGAGAAGTTCCTCGTGGTCGGCGCGGAACTCGCCGAGCCCACCCACAACGTCACAGCGGTCGACTGGGACGGCGCGTCGTTCCGTGGCGAAGGGCTCGGGATGTCCTCGACGTACGACCCGAACTCGTTCACCGCGGACCGGTGCGCGGCGGCCGTCCGGGCGGGCGTGGCCGCTGTCCTCAACGACCTGACCGGGCTCGTGGTCTGGCTCTGACGCTCGGGCTCCGCCGCGCAGCCGCGCGACCCGGCGCGGAGGCGGTGCACCTCCGCACCGGGCCTGCGGGTCACCCGGCGGAACAGGTGGGAGTCATCCCCGCACCGGTGCCGCTGCCCTGGTAACCGAACTCGGTCGACTGCCCGGCCGCGATGGCGCCGTTGTAGGCGACATTGGTGAACTGAACGGTCCCGGTGCTGCCGCTCCGGTTGGCGCTCCAGATGCTGGTGATGCTGGCACCCGACGGCAGAGTCATGGTGACCGTCCAACCGTTGACCGGCGCGGTGCCGGCGCTCACCCGCACCGTGGCGACGAAACCGCCCGTCCACTGGTTGACCGACACCGTCGCCGCACAGCCACCACCGGTCGGAGGCGGCGTGGTCGGCGGCGGCGTGGTCGGGGGCGGCGTGGTCGGCGGCGGGGTGGTCGGGGGCGGCGTGGTCGGCGGCGGGGTGGTCGGGCCGTCAGCCAGGACCGGGGTCGGCCAGTCCCGCCAGTCGGCCAACCGGCCGAGCGCCCTACTGGAAATCCGGATCACACCCGGCTCGTTGCCCGTCTTCAGCAGGAACTTGCGGATGTTGTTCTGCAGCGGGGTACGCCACTCGGGGCGGTTGGCGCAGTGGCTGCCGTCCTGCACGTCGGACCAGTAGGTGATGTTGTCGCCGACGCCGAGCGCCTTGTAGACCTCGGCGCCGCCCAGGGCCGCGACGCTCGCCGACCGGGGGCCGAGGTTGGCGATGTGCGGGTTGTCCATGATGAACAGTCCGCGCGGTGCCACCATGGCGACCATCTCGTGGGTGTCCACCGGGAGCCGGTTCGGGCTGCCGGTGAAGGAGCCGAACGCGTCACCCAGCCAGGGTTGCTCCCCGTACGCGCTGCTCAGGCTCTGCGCGCCCTCACCCGGGATGCCCCGGAAGATGGGGACGCCGGCGCTGCCCGATTCGATCGGCATGGTCAGGGCGATGCGCTGGTCGAACACACCGATCGCGAAGGCACCCTTGCCGTAACGGGAGCAACCGGTGACGCCCATCGCGTCCGCCTTGAGGATCCTGCCGTCGGACTGCTCGATGACGTCGATGATCCGACTGACGCCCCACCCCCAGGCGGCGAGCAGTCCGGTGCTGCTCGATGAGCCGTAGATGCTGTAGAACGCGCCCTGCTTGTTGTTCCGGGGAGTGCCCTCGCGGCCGACCGCCAGTGGGTCGTAACTGATCACGGCAGCGCCGGCGGCCTTGATGGTGGCCGTGTCCGCGCCGAACCCGCCGACGACCACGACGGCCGGGAACGGACCGGTGCCGCTCGGCAACTCGACCCGCGCGGAGAAGGTGGAGCTCCTGCCGTTGTGTGTCACGTTGACGGTGATGCTGCTGTTGGACACCGTCCCCGTGACCGTCGCGGGCTTGGCGGGCTTTTCGCCGAAGACGAACTTCTCGGCAAGCTCCTTGATCTCCGCCCGCCGGCAGCGCCAGTCGGACCTGGCGGTGATGGTCGTCCCGTTCAGCTTCTTGAAGGGGTCGGGAAGCTTGGCGTTGGTGGGCAGCGAGCCCAGGTCAGGCAGACCGGACACCGCGCAGTCGGCGCCCTCGTCCTCCACTGCCGCGGCCAGCGTGCCTACGGCGGCTTGAGCGTTCGTCGTTCGTGTCACTACCGATACCGATCCGGCGACCGTGAGCGCTGCCAGCGCCAGCACGACGACCGGGAACCGGGTCCTGGAACGGCCCGAGGGGATGGTCACTAGGGGTCTCCTTCCGAGGTGGTGGTTACAGGAAGGGACGAAGCGAGATCGATGATCACGATTGCCAGCCACGTCAAGCCTGAGGCGGCTCATCGCAAGATGTCAATGTTTTTCCGAAAGTTTCGGGCCCGTTGTATCGAAACCTTTCGACGCCAACGGCCGGCTCGACGGCCGGCATCACGTCCGCGCCGAGCACCGACGGCACGATCGTGGCCGGCTGTCGAAACCGCTCATCGCGGCCCGCGGTCCAGGAACTCGTACGTGGTGGTCAGGCCCTCGGGCAGGTCGGGGACCAGGGCGTTGGTGCCGTCGACCACCTGGACGTAACGCTTGCCCTGGAAGATCGAGTAGCTGCCATCAGGCACCTGATCGATCCGGAAGAGCTGCGTCGAGGCGGCGGCATCACACGCCCGGCCGCGTACGCTGCCCGGCGCGGTGTCGTGCACGGCGGTCATGCAGATCGCGTCGGCACCGGACGCCAGGACGATCCGGTACCTGTCGCCCTCGGGGCGCAACACCCACAGCGCCCGATCGTCGACGCCCTGTTCGGTGGTGGCCCGCACCTGATCGCCGTCACTGTCGATCGCCAACGTGGCCCCGCGCATGCCGGGCAGCACGATCTGGACCTGCCGCCGGCCGCCGAGGATCTCCTGCGGCCCCGCCGAGGCGGTCGCGGACGGGACCACTGGCGGTGCGACAGGGGTGGCCGGTCCGACACCGGGCGTCTCGACGTTGTTCCGCACCTGCACCAGGGCGGTGCCAGCGGCGAGGGCCACCACGGCCAGCCCCGCTGCGCCGACGGCCGTCCGACGCCGCCGACGCCGGTCGCTGCGGTGCCGCAACGTCTGTGCCTCCGGCAGGATGGTGACTCGCCGGACCTCGTCCACGATCGCGGTGAGATCGTCGCGCGGATCAGCCATGGGAGGTCTCCTCCTGGTGCGCATCGGTCAGCAACCCGGCCATCGCTCTCCGACCACGGGCGAGGTACGTCTTCACGGTTCCGACGGGGGCCTGCATCTCGGCTGCCACCTCCGCGACGCTGAGGTCGTTGAGATGGTGCAGCACAACCGCCCGCCGCTCGTTGGCGCTCAACCGTTGCAGCGCCTGCAACAGCGCGACGTGGTCCTCGTTCAGTCCGGGCACGCCCTGGTCGACCGCGGCCCGGCGGTGCGCGCGTACCCGGTTGAACGCCTTGCGCCAGCTGCTCACCGCGATCCGGGAGGCCACCCGGCGGACCCACGCCTCCGGACTGTCCGTCTCCCGCACCGTCGCCCACCGCTGCCAGGCCCGCATGAACGCCTCGGCGACGGCGTCCTCCGCCTCGGCGCGGTTGCCGGTGAGCGCGTACACGTGACCCACGACCCGACCCGCACAGGCCGCGTAGAGGGCGTCGAACTCTTCGGCGTCACGCATCCGACCGGTGCCCTCCCATGCCTCGTCCCCTGGTCACCGCCGCATGGAACTCGCAAGGGTGGACGGGTCACGTCGGCGCGGGGCGGGATTGTGGCCTGTGTCACACCAGGGTGATCAACCTAACGACCTGGTCAGGCGTCATCGTGCCGACCCGGGAGACGCCCGTGGCGGAGAGGACGATGTGCGACGACGGCAACGACGCGCCCTGACAGCCGGCGTACTCGCGACCGCGCTGGTTGCGGCGAGCCTGACCGCCCAACCGGCGAACGCGCAGGAGAAGCCGACGGCCACGGTCCCCGGCACCCACGGGACCTTCACCCTGATCACCGGGGACCGGGTTTCGCTGGACGCGGCCGGGCGCCCACAGATCCAGCGCGGGCCGGGTCGGGCCGGCATGCGGTTTTTGAGCAGCCGGGAGGACGGTCACCAGTACGTCATCCCGGTGGACGCGATGCCGCTGGTGCGGGACGGGCGGCTGGACCGACGCCTCTTCGACCTCAGCGCGCTCGGTGAGTTCGGCTACGACGACCGGGCAGCCGAGTTGCCGCTGCTGGTCGCGTACCCCGAGAACATGGCGGCGCGGGCACGGACCGCGACCACCGGGGGTGCCGGGCGGGTGCGGGCCGACCTCCCGGCCGCGCACGCGCTCGCGGTCCGGGCGGACCGGGACGACCGGGTGACCCTCTGGACGTCGCTGACCCGAGGTACGCCGTCCGCGCGCACCCTCACCACGGGGGTCAGCCACATCTGGCTCGACGGCAAGCGCACGGTCTCCCTCGATCGCAGCGTGCCGCAGATCGGCGCTCCGGCGGCGTGGCAGGCCGGGTTCGACGGCACCGGCGTCACCGTCGGCGTGCTGGACACCGGGATCGACGCCGGCCACCCCGACTTCGCCGGCCACCTCACCGAGGTCCGGGACTTCACCGGCGGCAACGACCCCGGCGACTCGGTCGGCCACGGTACCCACGTCGCATCGACGATCGTCGGTAGCGGCGCGGCCTCCGGCGGAAGGTATCGCGGGGTCGCGCCGGGGGCGAAGCTGCTCGTCGGCAAGGTCTGCGCCACCACCGAATGCCAGGACTCGGACATCATCACCGGAATGCAGTGGCTCGCGCCGCAGGCCCGGGTGGTCAACCTGAGCGTGGGCGGCGACGACGCACCCGGCCTCGACCCGCTGGAGACCGCGGTCCAGGAGCTGAGCCACCAGTACGGCACCCTCTTCGTGGTCGCGGCCGGCAACGAGGGGAAGCCGAAGTCGGTCTCCTCGCCGGCCTCCGCCGACGACGCTCTCGCCGTCGCCGCCGTAGACGCCGACGACCAGCGGGCCTACTTCTCCAGCCGCGGCCCGCGCGTCGGCGACAACCACATCAAGCCCGAGATCAGCGCGCCGGGCGTCGACATCGTGGCCGCCGCCCCCGGCGGCGACTACGCCACCATGTCGGGTACGTCGATGGCGACCCCGCACGTGGCCGGCACCGCCGCGATTCTCGCCGGGCAGCACCCGGACTGGACCGGCCCGCAGCTCAAGGCCGCCCTGATGGACTCGGCCAAGCCGACCGGTGAGGACACCATCTACGAGCAGGGCGCCGGCCGGGTGGACATCGCCCGCGCTGTCGCCCAGCCGGTCGCCACCGACATCGCCGCCATCGACTTTCCGGTGCAGCGCTGGCCGCACGCCGACGACAGCCCGATCACCCAGGTCGTCGGCTACCGCAACACGGGCACCGCGCCGGTCACCCTGACGCTGGCCATCGCCCCGGCCCCCGCGGGCATGCTCACCGTCAGCCCGGCCACGCTGGTGGTGCCGGCCGGTGGCCGCGCCGAGGCGACGATCACGGTGGACACCCGAGTGGACGCCCCGGACGGCGTCTACCAGGGCGCGCTGACCGCGACCGGCGCCGGCGACCTGCGGGTACGCACGCCCTTCGTGTTGAACCGTGAGATCGAGAGCTACGACGTACGGCTCGACCACACCGGACGTGACGGCAAGCCGGCCACCGAGTACACGACAGTGGCGGCGAACCTGACCACCGGCGAGTTCAGCACCCTCCCCGGGACACCGGGCGGCGGCATCCTGCGGCTGCCCAAGGGTCGGTACGCGTTGTACAGCACCATCCACGAGGGTGCGGTGTCGACCCTGCTCGCGCAGCCGGTCCTGGACGTACGCGGCCCAGTCACCGAGGCGGTCGACGCCCGCAACGCCAAGCCTGTCGCGTTGACGGTGCCGCAGCACGACGCCGCGCCGATCTCGATCAACGTGAGCGCCAACTGGGACGACGGCCTGCGCTACCCGGGCGTCCAACTCAGCGGAGTGTCAGTCACTGACGTCTTCTTCGGCCGGCTCGGACCCGCCGTCGCGGCACCCGAGTTCACCGCGACGCTGGGCGTCGGGCTCGCCCGGCCGGGCAGGGACGGCACCTTCCGGAACAGCCCCTACACCTACGACCTGGCGTACGTCGGCAAGGGCGACATGTTCACCGGCCTGACCAGGAAGCTGTCACCGAAGAACCTGGCCACTGTCAAGACGACCTACCGCAGCCAGTCCACGACGGCGACGGCCACCAGGTTCCACCG
Organism: Micromonospora saelicesensis; assembly: GCF_900091575.1. Classification (GTDB taxonomy): domain Bacteria; phylum Actinomycetota; class Actinomycetes; order Mycobacteriales; family Micromonosporaceae; genus Micromonospora; species Micromonospora saelicesensis. The sequence goes on along the minus strand of NZ_FMCR01000001.1, from coordinate 1,643,647 downwards.
CGCGTCGGCGCCCGGAGGCGCGGGCCCGATCGGATCGAACACGCCTGTCGACCTGCCGTTCAAGGGCACCGAGTACTACAACACCGACGGTGGCATCGTCTGGACGTCCACGTTCGTCGAGGGGGACAACCTCACCGCGCAGGATTCGACCTTCAGGTCGGGGCGTACGTACACCCAGACCTGGAACGCGGCGCCCTTCGGGCCGTCCGTGACCCAGGCGCCGACCCTGTCACCACTGGGGTACGCGGGCCGCGACGGCGACACCATCTCGATCGCGTCGGTGCCCCTGTTCGGCGACGCGACCGGTCGCCCCGCGAGCCGCGACGACCAGCCGGTGCGGTTCCGACTGCTGCGCGACGGTAAGGAGATCGGCACCTCGGACAGCGCGTGGGCCGAGTTCGCGGTGCCCGCCGGGAAGGCCACCTACCGGCTGGAGGCGACCGCCACCCGAGGCGCACCGGACATCCTGTCGACGTCGGTCTCGGTGGCCTGGACCTTCACCTCGGCGCACACCACGTCGCCGGAGCGGTTGCCTCTGACCACGGCTCGCCCGACGCCCGTGCTCGACGACACCAACACGGCACGGACCGGCCGGATCATGACGATCCCGGTGGCGCTGGACCGGCAGGCCGGCTCGAAGGCCGCGCCCAACCGGACGCTCGCCGTGTCCGCGTCGTTCGACGACGGCCGGACCTGGGTCGCCCTGCCGGTGATCCGGAACGTCGCGCTGATCAGTCATCCACGACGGGCCGGATTCGTCTCGCTGCGACTGACCGCCACCGACACCGCCGGCAGCACGGTCACGCAGACGATCCAGCGGGCCTACCGGATCGCCTGACGCACTACCCGGTCCGGGGCGGCTGCTGGAGAGCCGCCGCCCCGGACCGGACCTCAATGCCTCGGTGCCTCGGTGCGTCGGTGTCTCGGTGCCTCAGGCGGTGAGGGCACCGTCGATGGCGATGGACGCGCCGCTGATGAAGGTGGCCTCGTCACTGAGCAGGAACGCGGTGAGCGCGGCGACCTCGTCGGAGGTGCCGGCTCGTCCGGTCGGCTGCGCCGAGAGGTAACGCTCCGCGATCTCCGGGGCCTGGCTGACCACGCCCTGCCAGAGCGGGGTGTCGATCAGGCCGGTGACCAGGGCATTCACCCGCACACCGGAGCGCGCCACGTCGAGTGCCGCCGAGCGCGTCAGACCGATGACCCCGTGCTTCGCCGCGTTGTAGGCGGCCTGGGTCCCGTCGCCCTTGACGCCGGAGACCGAGGCGTTGTTGACGATCGCGCCACCGCCGGAGGCGATGATCGCCGGAAGTTCGTACTTGAGGCCGTAGAAGACGCTCGTCAGGTTGAGGGCGAGGGACCGGTGCCAGTTGTCGCTGTCGGTCTCGCGCACGCTGGCCATCGGGCCACCGCCAGCGTTGTTGAACGCGCCGTCCAGCCGCCCGTACTCCGTCACCGCGGCGTCGACGAGCCGCGCCATGTCCTCCTCGACCGTCACGTCGGTGGGCACGAAGAGGGCGCTGCCGCCCCCGTTCCTGATCTGCGCGGCGACCTCCTCGCCGCGGTCCTTGTCCCGGGCGCCGATGACGACGCGGGCCCCTTCCGTGGCCGCCCGCTGGGCGAACGCCAGGCCCATGCCCTGCGTGCCGCCGGTCACGACCAGCACCTTTGCTTCCAACCGTCCAGACATCTCGTCTCACATCCACTTCGACTGGTGAGCCGCCACGGGGCCCGCAGGGCTCTTGGTGAGACGGAACGCTAGCCGTTTCTGGAACGTTCGACAAAGTAACGACACTCACAGGTGGCGCTCTCGCAGGGTGCGGCATCTCCTCGGCTGGGCGCTCTTAGCGGCCAAACCCTCTGATTTAGGCCTGACAATCACGCATGATGGCCCTGTAACCGGCGGCACATTCTTTGGTGATCGTTCCATAAAGTCGTTAGCGTTGGGCGGGTTGCCCGAACCCACACAAACCACTCTTAAGGAACAGCCATGCCCACAGGTCGCGCCGCCCCGGAGTCCCAGCGGTGGAAGGCCCTGTTGTTCATCTCCATCGCTCAGCTGATGGTGGTGCTCGACGGGGCGGTCATGAACATTGCGCTCCCCTCGGCGCAACAGGCGCTGCACTTCACCGACGGGAGCAGGCAGTGGGTGGTGACCGCGTACGGTCTGGCCTTCGGCGGTCTGCTGCTGGTCGGCGGCCGGATCGGTGACATGGTCGGGCGCAAGCGCACCTTCCTGATCGCGCTGGCCGGCTTCGCGATCGCCTCGGCCATCGGCGGCCTGGCCGTCAACGCCGCGATGCTGCTGCTCGCCCGTGCACTCCAGGGTGTGTTCGCGGCCCTGCTCGCGCCGGCCGCGCTCTCGTTGCTCTCCCTGTCCTTCACCCAGCCGAGGGAACGCGCGAAGGCCTTCGGCGTGTTCAGCGCGGTCTCGATCGCCGGCGGCGCTGTCGGCCTGATCGTGGGAGGGCTGCTCACCCAGTACCTGAACTGGCGCTTCGCGATGTTCGTCCTCGTGCCGATCGCGGTCATCGGGATCCTGGGCGCCAGTCGCACCGTCCACGACGACGGCGAGCGGCACCGCGCCCGACTCGACCTGCCCGGCGTACTGCTGGCCAGCTCCGGACTCGTCGGCCTCGTCTACGGGTTCGGTGTCGCCGAGAGCCGCGGATGGTCGGCGGGGGTGACCATCGGGTCGTTCACCGCCGGGGTGCTGCTGCTGGCGACCTTCGTCGTGGTGCAGGCGCGGGTCACGTCCCCCTTGCTGCCACTGCGCGTCCTGACCGAACGCAATCGGGCCGCCGCGTACCTCTCGGTGGGCCTTGCGATCGTCAGCATGTTCGGGATGTTCCTCCTGCTCAGTTACTACTTCCAGCAGGTCAAGGGATGGTCGCCGGTGCTGGCCGGGTTGGCGTTCATGCCGATGGCCGTGCCGCAGGCCATCGGTGCCACGCAGATCGGCGCCCGACTCGCGCACCGGATCGCACCCCGGCCGATCATGGTCGGCGGGTACCTCGTCACAGCTGTCGGTCTGGTGCTGCTGGCCTCGCTCGACGCGGACAGCGGCTTCCTGGAGATCGCGTTCGCCGAGGCGGTGATCGGGCTCGGCATCGGCACCGCGTTCATGCCCGCGATGAGCATCTCCACCCATGGCGTCGAGCCCAAGGACGCCGGTGTCGCCTCCGCGATGATCAGCTCGTCGCAGCAGGTCGGCGGGTCGATCGGCACCGCGCTGCTCAACACCATCGCGACCAGCTCGGCCGCCACCTACCTGCTCTCGCACGGTGGCCCGGCGGCGCGGGCCCAGGAGCGGAACGAGGCGCTGATGCACGGCTACTCGGTCGCGTACTGGGTCGCGGTCGGATTCGTGGTTGCGGCGGCAGTGGTCTCGGTGGCCATGGTGAACGCCGGGGCCCCGAAGCACGTCCCGACCCCGACGGACGCCCCCGGGGACGTCACCCCGGTGCCCGTGCACTGATCGCTGTCGCGCCTGTCGATCCGGGCGCGGTGACCGAGGACACGGTGCACCGACGCCGCTGAGAGGGTGGAATCAGGGGTGTGAGCAGAGAAGGCACCGGCGAGTGACGCCGTGAGGTCCACTCTTTCGAGCCGCGATCCGGGTTCGTCCAGCACTGGCACGACGCCCGCGGCGAACGAACCGATTCGGGCGACGCCTGCCCATCGGCAGCGCTGGGCGGTGCAGACCATGGCTGTCGCGCCCGACGACGAGGTGCTGGAGATCGGCTGCGGTCGGGGAGCTGCCGTCTCCCTGGTCGCCGACCAACTCACCACCGGTCGGATCGTCGCCATCGACCGCGCCGCGACGATGGTGCGGCTCGCGACCGAACGGAACCTGAGCCACATCGACGCCGGCAGAGCCGAGATACGGCGAGCGGGGTTCGAGTCGGCCGACCTTCCGACCTGCCACTTCACCAAGATCTTCGCGGTGAACGTCAGCCTCTTCTGGTTGGGCGACGCGGCGCAGCAGATCGCTCGGATGCGCAGCCTGCTGGCGCCGGGAGGACGGCTCTACGTCTTCGGCGAGCGGCCCACCGAAGCGCACGCCACCGCGAACCTCACAGCGACCGAAGCACTGCTCGAGACCCACGGTTTCGCCACGACGACGTCGAGCGCCACCCGTGGTCGGGGCCGGGTGCTGACCTGTGTCACCGGCACGCCGATCCGGTGAGCCTGGGCTGATCGCAGCGTCGACATGAGCCGGGCGGGCTCGGCGTGACGCCGAGCCCGCCCGTTCCGGGTCAGTCGAACTTGATCAAACAGGGTCAGCGCTGCAGGGTCAGCAGACCCGGCCGGTACGGCAGCAGGCCGTAGTCGACGCCGTCGGAGCTGGGGGAACGCCCCTGGTAGAGCAGTTGCAGGTTGCAGGCGTCGACCGTCATCGTCTGGTCGGCGTTGGTGCGCAGCAGCTCACCGTGGCTGATGTCGTTGGTCCAGGTCGCGCCGCTGTTGACCTTGCCCGCGAACGGGTTGCTCTGGGACGCGGCCTGCGGCGTCCACGAACCGTTCAGGCTGGTCGCCGTGAACGAACGGAAGTAGCGGCCGGTCGAACCGATCGCCTCGACGATCATGAGGTACTTGTTCAGACCCTGCAGCTTGTAGACCTGCGGGGCCTCGAACAGGTTGTTCGTGGTGTCGCTCATGATGGTCGTGTAGCTGCTGCCGAAGTTGCCCGGGAAGTTCCCGATCGGCATGCTGGCCCGGTAGATCTTGCCGTTGTCACCGGCGAAGAACAGGTACATGTTCGTACCGTCACCGATGAGAGCCTGATCGATCGGACCGGTACCGGAGCCGGTGATGCTTCCGGTGAACAGCGGCTGCGCTGCGGACCAGCCGTTCGGGTTGGTGGGGTTGGTCGAGGTCCGGTAGGAGAACGCCGTGCCACCCCACTGGTAGGCCAACACCCAGATGTTCTTCGGCGCGAAGTAGAACAGCGACGGCGCGACGGTGCCGGAGTTCATCCCGGTCTGGGTGGCCGAGGCCATCTGCGAGTAGTTCGTGAAGAGACTGAAGTTCATCGAACCCCAGCTGGACCCGAAGTCGTGCGTGGTGGCGTAGACCAGTTGCTGGCCGTTGTAGGGGGCGACGGTGAAGTCCTTCAGCGACACCCAACCCGACTTCGGGTTCGCCAACACCCCGGTGGAGGACCACCGGTACGTCGAGGGAAGGTCGCACGTGCCGCCCGGCGGCGGAGTCGTCGTCGGCGGCGGCGTGGTTCCGTCGACGCGGACGAACTGCCACTGCTGGTTGGCGCCGTTCCAGTCGTCGTACTGCACGATGTTTCCGCCGTCGGCGGTCGAGGCGCCCTGCACCTCCATCACCTTGTTGCTGTTCCGGTTGATCAACCGGACGTAGCCGCTGTCCGAGTCAGCCAGCCGGAACTGCTGGTTGGTGCCGTTGAGGTCACTCCACTGCACGATGCTGCCACCGTTGGCGGTCGAGAAGCCCGAGACGTCCAGCACCTTGCCGGACAGCCGCGACTTCACCCGGTAGTAGCCACCACCGGAGTCCACGAACTGCCACTGCTGCTGGTTGCCGTTGTTGCGGGCCCACTGGGTGATCCGGGCACCGTCATTCGTGGCCAGGTTGTAGACGTCCAGGGCCTTGCCGCTGTTGCGATTGACCAGCACGTACCACGCGTTCGTGTCGACCGACGCCGCGGCGGCGGGAGACGACACCACCGCTACGGCAGCGCCACCGACCATCAACGCCGCCGCGCTGGCGGCGAGGATGCGGGGCAACCACCAACGCCGCCGTGACGGCGTTGCGATCGATGGAGACCTATCGAGGGCAGACATGATCCTCCTCCAGTGACCAAGAGCCGAACGGCCTGCCCGAGGGTGGGCGTACCGCGACGCGTGGCCGAGCGCGCAGGCGTCAGAGAGTTAGCGTTAACAAGACGCCGACGCGCAGTGGCGCACGCCTGATTCGAGATCGACGAAGCAGGGCTTGCCCGGAAAGCCAAGGTGTCGTCGTCCTTAGGCATCGACTGTGAGCGATAACATGCCGTTCGTCAAGACGTAATGTGCTGGGAACATCTACCGCTGCCGGGCTGCGGATCTTGGGGTGAAACGTCTTGAACCGCATTCCCGCAGGCATCGCCCCAGATCCCCCGCGCGGGCAACCGCCGGGCCCTTGAGGAGGCCCCGCGAGCGCGTTAACATCGACGACTGCCCATCGCCGGCGGCTCGCTGGTGGCGCCGGTGAACTCAGCCTGACAAGTCGACCGGCAGGAGCGCTGGCGCGGCGACGGTCAGGAAACGATCGCCGTGCGAGTCAAGGCCCAGGGGCCGGGGTACGTCCGAGTCAGACCGCGCCGCGATCGACCAGGCTGAACGTGGTGATCAGCGGGGCGTCGCCGAGAAACTCGACGAAGATCTCCTTCTTGGTCGGGCTCCACTGCACCGGGCCGTACTCCTCGCTGATGATGGCGTAGGAGGGGCGCCCCTTGTCGTCCTTGCCGTCACGGTCTATCGCGAACAGAGTTGCCTTGGTCGGCCGACAGTCGGCTCCCACGAGCGACTTGTACCCCTGGGAGTCGAGCTTGACCCCGAGGCACGGTCGGTGGGCGATCTCCGGGTTCACCGACTTGATCATGTAGTCGACACCGACTGGTTCGAGCACGAAGAGCGCATCCTTGCCGGTTCCGTTGCCGACCTCGACCTCGCCGTGAGACGGCAGCGACAGGTCACCGTCGATCTCCACCACGTGCAGCAGGATTCGCCGCTGACCGGCCAGCATGGCCTGGGTCGGGTCCGCGCTGGCCGACGGTGAGGCGGACGGCTTGCCCGACGCAGGCGTGGACGTCGTGGCCGCCGGCCCGCTCGTCGTCGGGCCACCGCTCGGCGTCGAGCCGGCCCGGTCCGGTTTGGACAACCCAGTCAGCAGTCGCGGGCCGAACAGGAAAGCGGGCACCAGCACGGCGATCACCGCAGCGGTCGCCCCGAGCGCGGTGAGCCAGCCACGCCCGCGTGGACCCGCGCGACCGGCCGTGGCCAGACCCGACGGCGTCGGCCGCGCGCCCTGATCATCACCGCCGGCCGCGGACGACACACTCGGCGGCGTCACGCCCGGGAGTTGAGCCGGCCCGCCGGCACCCACCGGAGACGCTGCGGTCAACAACCCGTCGAGCAGCTCCCGGGCGGTGGGACGGGCAGCGGGGTCCTTCTCCAACGCCCGGGAGACCAGCTCCCGCAACGGCCCACCGAGCCCGGTCAGGTCCGGCGGTTGAGTGAGGATCCGCATCGCGGTGGAGGTAGCGGAGTCGCCCCCGAACGGGCTGCGGCCGGTCGCGGCGTAGGCGACCAGGGCGCCCCAGGCGAAAATGTCCGCGGCCGGGCCCGCCGGACGACCGGAAGCCGTGTCGAACCGCTCCGGAGCCATGTACGAGATGGTCCCGACCATCTGGTTGGTCCGGGTGTGCTGGCTCGTCGCCTCGAACGCTCGGGCGATGCCGAAGTCGATGACCTTGATCCCACCCGGTGCGACCAGGACGTTCGCTGGCTTCAGGTCGCGGTGGATCACCCCTGCGCCGTGGATGGCGGTGAGCGCGGTGGCCACCCCGACAGCGATGCTGTGCAGCCGCGCCGCCCCCAGTGGGCCCTGTGTTCGGACCACCTCGGCCAGACTGGGGCCCTCGACGTACTCCACCACCAGGTACGGCGGGTCGTGGTCCGGATCGGCGTCCAGGACCTCGGCTGTGCAGAACGGTGGAACCTGGCGGGCGCGGTTCACCTCGCTACGGAACCGACCCCGGAACTCCTCGTCGTGCGAGAGGTCCGCACGGACGACCTTGACGGCCACCCGCCGCCCCTGCGGCGAACGGGCCAGGAAGACACTGCCCATACCCCCGTCGCCGAGCCGGTCGAGCACCTCGTACCCACCGAGGCGTGCCGGGTCACCGGGACGCAACCCGTCGCTCACACCAGATGTCCGCAGATCGCGACCACCGCGCGAACCGTTCCGCCCATCACCCGTTCCCCTCAGGTCACTCCGACGCCGGCCGCAGCCTATCGTCCGCCCACCGAATCCCGTCGATGCCGTCCACCAGTCGGCCACGACCGGGGCCTGTCGTCTCTCGCGGCTGGCGCTACTGAAGCCGCCCCTGTCCGTCTGACCGGGCAGGGGCGGCTTCCGCCGGAACGAGACCCTTACCGCTTCGAGGCCCAGAAGACGTAGACAGCGCCGTACGGCACGGCCACCGTCGCGCCGTCGGTGCAGGCACCGGCCGGGGCGACGCCACCCGACGTCAGCAGACGGCTGATGTACGCGACGTTGCTGAGAATGCCGGTGCCGGCATGGGTGTCCACGGTCAGCAGCAGCTCGGGGATGGTCCCCGCCCGTGGGCTCTCCGCGGTCTTCTTCGCCGTGATCAATGAGCCGTCCCGCTCGGACTGCCAGCTCGGGCCCTTGAAGTGATGGACCCGGCCGCCGGTACCGATCAACTGGGCCTCCGGCACCGATGCGCCGGTGAACACGCCGCCAGCACATGTGTAGGTCTGCGTTCCGCGAGTGACGACGTACGCACCAACGGGGCGCGATCCCGCCGGTGGCTTGATTGTGGAGGCGATGCGCGGGATGTCGACCCGGCGTGCGTCGGCGCCCACAGCAGCTGGCGCGGCTACCTCGCCAGCGGACGCGTGCTGGGTCACCGCGCCGATCGCCGCCACCACACCTGCCATACCGACGACGGCAACCGCTCGGACCCGCGAGTGAAACGTGCTGAGCATGCGATTCCTCCGTTTCAGGCAGGCGCACCTACGCCCACTTTCCTCCTGCACGGACGGCATGCGTAGAACGATCAAAATGGATCCCGATTTGAACGACCATTCACCTGGCGGAGGTGCCGGCGGGCGGTCGGATCACAGGCGCTCCGACCACCCACCGCGACCGTACGAGCTATCGGCGGCTCCACTGCTGGTTGGCCTGGCCGGTGCAGGTCCAGAGGACGAGCTTCGTCCCGTTGCCCGTGCCCACGTTGTACGGGTCCAGGCAGAGGCCGGACTGCGCCCCGGTGATGGTGCCGTTGGCGTTGACGTTCCACTGCTGGTTCGTTCCGCCGTGGCAGTCGTAGATGGTGACCAGGGTGCCCGGGGAGGTGCCATAGCCGGCGGCGTCGAGGCACTTGTTGCCGTACACGGTCAGCGTCTTGCTGCTCGTGTAGGTCCACTGCTGGTTGGTGCGGCCGTGACAGTCCCACAACTGCACCTGGGTGCCGTTGGTGGTGGACGAGCCGGGGACGTCGACGCAGCGACCGGACAGGGCACCCACGATCGCAGTGGTCTGCCCGGTGCCGCTGCCCGGGTTGCCGATGCTGCCGGGCACCGACTGCAGCGCGCTGTACCAGCGGGCAGCCATCTTGTCGTAACCGCCGGACGTGGGGTGGACGCCGTCGATCAGGTCGGCGGTGGTGAGTGCGCTGTGCATGTCGACCAGGCGTACCCGCTTGCCGGCGTTCACCTTGCTCTGCACGATGCCGGGGATCGCCGCGTTGAAGGTACGTGCGGCCGCCTCCTGGTTGCTGTTGGAGAGCGGGATGATCTGCGCGACGAACACTTCCGCGGTGGGAGCCGTGGTGGTGATCCGGTCGATCAGGGTGGAGAGCCGGTTCGGCGCGGTGCTCACGTTGTAGTTCTGCAGGATGTCGTTGGTACCGATGTGCAGCAGAACGGTCTGCGGCCGTTGGGTGTTCAGCCAGCCGACGATGTTCGCGTCGATCTGGTCGATGCGCCAGCCGGGATGTCCCTGGTGGTCGTGGTCACCCAGGCTGGCAGGCCCGTTGAACTGCGACCCGACGAAGTCCACCGTGTACCGACCGTTGACGAGGCGCTGCCAGAGCCCGATGCGGTACCCGCCCGGCACCTGGGTGCCCTCGGTGATGGAGTCGCCGAGAGGCATCACCCGCACCCCGCCGTTGGATTCCGCGTTGGCCGGGCCGGTCGAGGTCAGCACCCCGGCGAGGACAACACCGAGTGCCGCAGTCGCCGCGAGCCATCTTGCCCTCGTTCGCATAGATTTCTCCCCTGCAGTGGTAGTGCTGACCGAGGAGTCAGGCCGTCGCGACCGCCGCGACATCGGCATGACGATGCCGTCGCAGCACTGGGACGGATTGTTAACGCTAACAGCGATTCTTGTAAATTCTTGTCGCTGATCTGGCCCACGTCAAGCGCCAGCAACACGGGCGCCCTGGCCGGCGCGGCGACGGCGCCCTGCGTTGAGGGTCGCCAGCTGCCACTCGCCGTCGTGCCGCTTGCCACCCCTGGTCTCGGTGAGCCGAGCGAGTGGATCCTGCCCGCGCGGTCGCGAGGTGCCGGTAGGGCAGAAGGGCATCGTGGCACTGCTGGGGCGCCAGTGACACGTACGCCGAATGTAGGGGTTTTTCGCATAAGACCGTTTGATGTGAGGATCATTCGACTACGTTCGCCTTGGTGACGACAAGCGATTTGTCGCCTTCTGCACCGACTGCGACGTGCGGAAACCTGGTGTACGGAGAAGGGCTAGGTAGCTCGATGTCCAACTATCTACACCCGAACATGAGCGAAGTAGCGGCAGGTCAGGCCAGTCCGCCGAAGCGGCGCCGGGCCCGCTGGCTCGTCGCCGGGGTGGCCGGGTTGACCGGAGTGGTCGGTCTGGCCGCCTTCACCACGAATGGAGTGAGCGGAGCAACCGGGAAGAGCGGCAACCCCTCCAACGCCGGAGCGCAGCTCCTCGCCGACGGCAACCGGGGCAGCGGCGACGACCACGGAGGCCAGGACCCGGGCGGCCGCGACGGCAAGGACCACAAGAAGGACAACGACCATCGAGACGACAGGGGCGACGACTTCCGGTCCGTACCCTGCAACGCCGACGAGCTGATCGCGGCGATCGTCCGCGCGAACGCCGGCTCCGGGGCGAAGCTCCGGCTCGCCGAGAAGTGCACCTACACGCTCAACAGGTCAGCACCCCAGCCACCGGTGCCCTTCGGCGCGGTCGGCCTGCCGATCATCACCCAGCAGGTCGTGATCGACGCAAATGGATCCACCATCGTCCGCGCGGCCAACGCCACCCCGTTCCGGATCCTGGAGGTCGGCGCCGGCGGCGACCTGACGCTGCGCGACGCCACCATCAAGGGCGGCCAAGCCGAGGGTGGGGTCGGCGCCGGCGGCGGTGGCATCCGGATCGACATCGGCGGCAGGGCTGTCATCGAGAACACCCACGTGGTCTACAACCACACCAACGGCCCGGGTGGCGGTATCGCCAACTTCGGCGTCACGAAGATCCTCGGCGGGAACGACCACGGCAAGGACCGGGACGGCAAGGACAAGGACGGCGGCAGCAACATCAGCAACAACAGCGCCGTGTTCAGTGGCGGAGGCATCTTCAACAACGGCAACCTCACCGTGCAGAACACCCGGCTGAGCTACAACAACACGATCGGGGTCGTCAACGTCCTGCCCATCGGCGGCACTGGCGGCGGGTTGTCGAACAGCCAGGTCGCCGTGCTCGAGAACGTCCGCCTGCACAACAACACCGCAGGCTTCCGTGGCGGTGGCATCAGCGGCGGCATCAACTCCACCACCGAGGCCAGGAACGTCGAGGTCAACGAGAACCGAGCCGGAAGCGAGGGCGGCGGAATCTTCTCCGACGGCGTCTTCCACCTCCGGCACGGCAAGGTCCACCACAACGAAGCCGGCCAACGAGGTGGTGGCGTCTTCAACCAGATCAACCAATTCGTTGCCGAAGACAGCTGGATCAACGAGAACACCGCCAGCACGAACAGCACCATCGAACACGGCGGCGGCGTCTACAACGGCAGCGGCACCGTCGTCCTGCGCCGCACCCACGTCGACCGGAACCGGGCCATCGGATCGAGCTCCCAGGGCGGCGGAATCTACAACAACGCCGCGCTCACCCTCACCGAAAGCAAGGTCACCGACAACATCTCCATCCTGGCACCCGGCGGGATCTTCAACGACGGCGGCCAGGTCACCGTGGACCAGAAGACGGTGATCAGCGGCAACCGGCCCACGAACTGCACACCCAGCTCACCACCGGTGCCCAACTGCTTCGGCTGATCATCCGATCGCCCCGGCACTCGGGTAGCAAAGAGGTATCGGAGCAACATCCGGTCCCGCACAGGTTCGGTCACGAAGATCGGACCTGCGGCGGGACCGGATGCCGCTGGGCAGACCAGCCGCCGGTTCCATCAGACCGTCCTGATCGGAGAAACGGGTCTCCTCGACGTCGACCGCCCGTGCGATCCCTCCTCCATGCTCTGGTCAATCGCCCGCCATCATCACGGGGGAGGACCACAGATCGCTCGTCAGCGGTGGGTCAGTCCTTCACGAGCGAGCCGTTTTGCAGCGATCGGCCTGTACTCGGCTAATCGCTACACCGGATAGAGATCCGCCTGTCTCAGTGGCCGGGCGAACCATAGTCGCACCGACGCTACGGCCAGGGTCGATCAAACGTGCGTTTTCTGGAGGCACGTACCCGCGCAAACGCTCGATTATTAGGCGGTTAACGGTGTCCACCGCTTCCGCCACGTTCGCTACATCCGGCATCCATAACTCCGCGGTGAATAGCGTCGCTACCTGAGCTCTCGGCAACCAGCAGGAAACGACGGGTGTTGTCGCAGTAGTAGTCGACGAGGCGATCAACATGCCCAGGCGCAACGGCCTCGGATGTCGAACTCATCGACGTAAGTTACCACGCTGGCCCAACCACTCGGACGCCCGCGATGCTCAGCGGGGGCGGCTTAACGCGCGCGACTCCGAAGTAGACACATGGCCGGTGCACGCAGAGTGCAGGTCAAGTGCGCACCTCCACCAAGTCTGGCGGTCGAGGCCGATCCCAGCGATTCCATGATCACCGCCAGGGCATTTATTGACGCCTATTGCGCGAACGCGATCCGTCTGACACTCTCGCTGCCAGGCGATTACTCGGAGCAGCCGAGTGAACACGGGGAGGAGTAACTGTGCGTAACAGAGTAATCAGGGCAGCAGTTTCGGCGGCTGTGGCCGCAGCACTGGTGGTTGCCGTCAGCCCGGCAGCCGCGCATGCAGAGGCCGGTGACAGGGCCCCGCTACCGATCTCAACGGTCCTGTCCCCGTCGAAAGCACTGGCCGCAGTTCCAGTTGCGGTGAGGAACAAGAAGTCCTCCAAGTACCTGCAGGCCAGCAGTACCGCCAACAACGCCGCCGTCCGCCAGCAGAACGGCAGCTCCAGCAGCCTTCAGGGCTGGATCCTCGTTAACGACTCCGGCTACGCCACTCTCCAGAATTATGGCGTGGTCCGGAACATGGGAACCTCGGGCGCCAGTACCGCCTCCAACACGTCTGCGGTGATCGTCAACCCCTCCGGCAGTTTCGATCAAGACTGGCTCGTATCGTCAATCGACGGCACGTTCTTCTACCTCAAGAACCGCAAGAACACCTCGATGTGCTTGGGAATCGACGGCGCCAGCACGGCCGCCGGCGCGAGGGCCGCCATCTACACCTGCGCCAACGCGATTAACCAGACGTGGTCCTTCACCAACTTCTAGTCGAGCCCGCTTGTCCGGTCCGGCCGAACAGACTGGCTCTGCTCGGCCGGACCGCGCCTGCCCACCTCGGCACCCCAACGCCGCAAGTCGCTCTACCACGCTTCGAACGTGACGAACGTCCTACGTACGTCTATGCGTCGTGACCTGCGGTAGCTGACCAGCGGAACGTCGATTCCCTTGTGGATACGGCCCAATCATGCTTGAGGAAATTTATTGTCCTCTTTGTCCACCGGGGCAGGCAGGCGCCTGGACGGTCTGGCAGTCTCCTGACCAGATCACTTTTTAGCAACCTAGTCGACACGGGGAGACAACGATGCGTGACAGGGCCAGTAAGGCTATGGCTGCTGCGATCATGACCGCAGCTACCGCTATTGCAACCGTAATTATGCCGGTCGCCGCCAATGCGGGACCTGACGGTGCTGGTGCACAGGTCGGTTCGACACCTGTGAATGCTGACGACTTCGTCGCCGCTGCCAACCCTTTCAAGCTGCAGAACAGGAACTCTTCCAAACTGCTGCAGCCGCAAAACGGAAGCTTTGCCGCCGGAACCAAGGTCGTTCAGCAGTCGGACGCTGGCAGCGGCGTACAGCGGTGGTACATCATCAACGATGGCAGCTGGATCAGCCTGCAGAATTACTCCGCGAACCCCATCAGGAACATGGGAATCAACGGTGGCAGCACCGCCTCCGGAGCGGCGGCGATCATCGCGGCCCCTGGCGCCGGTTACAACCAGGACTGGAAGGTTCTGTGGACCGACAGCACGCAGACGTGGTTCCGACTGCAGAACCGAGGAAGCGGACTGTGCTTGGGAATCTCGGGGGCAAGTACCGCTAACGGCGGACAGGCCGCCCAGTTCGCGTGCGCCAGCCCGGCCGCCGCGAATCAGACCTGGAGATTCTTGAACTGATTTTAAAGGCGAGACCCGACACGACGTCGGCCGGCTCTGGAGTGTCACTCCAGAGCCGGCCGACGTCGTCGGGCGCCTCCACGGGGAAATGACCAGACGGCCAGCTGGCTTATTGACGCTGCACGTGCTCGCTAGCCTCAGGAGGGAACCTCGGCAGAGTGAAGACGGAAGAGGCCATGGCGCTGCGGTTTGAGCATCGCGACACCGAGATCGACGTGAGCCTCGTCGACCGCGTGTGGCGCACCCGCTCTGACACGGAGGAGACGATGACGTCCGCAGCACGCACCTGCTGGCATCTGATCCTCTCGCGGGCGCAGGGACGCCTACTCGCCAGCCTGCGCGGGCCGGAAACGAGGGCGACTACGGCACCGGTCCCGCCGGGCACCGAGTTCCTCGGGGTCCGGTTCGCATTCGGCGCGGTTCTTCGGCCGCATCCTGCAGCCTCGATCGTCGATGGGTACGTGCCGTTCCCAGTGACGGAATCGGGCAGGATCGTCATCGGCGGCGAAAGCTGGGAGGCGCCGACGTTCGAGAACGTCGAGCACTTCGTCCGGCGATTGCAGGACGCGGGTCTGCTGGTGCGATCGCATCTCGGGGACGAGGAGCAGATCGCCGAGCATCCCGAAGCCAGCCCGACCGAGCGAACCCTGCAGCGTCGCTACCGAGCGATCATTGGACTGTCGCAAACCGCCGTGAGGCAGATCGACCGCGCGAACGCCGCAGCCACGATGCTGCGCGACGGCCTTGACTGGCGCACAGTCGTCGAGACGTTGAGGTACTTCGACCAAGCCCACCTCGCGCATGCGCTGCGTCGCTACGTCGGGTGCACCGCACGCGAGCTGCAGGCGGGCCACCTCGCCGCGATGTCGTTCCTGTACAAGACCCACCCTGGGCCCGGCAGCTAGCGTCCGTCTGCCAGCCAGCCCTGGCCGGCTGTCCGTACCCAGAACGTGAAGGAAAACCGTGCTACTCAGCGTCAACATCTTCGTCAGTCTCGACGGCGTCGTGCAAGGACCCGGAAATCCCGACGAGGACCGCTCCGGCGGCTTCGACCGGGGCGGGTGGCTCGTTCCGCACGCCTCGACGCACACCACCGAAGTCGTCGAGAGCTGGTTCCGTGAGGCCGACGCGTTCCTCTTCGGCCGCACCAGCTTTGGCCTGCTCGGCGGGTACTGGCCGAAGGTCACCGAACCTGACAACCTGATTGCCACCAAGCTCAACACGCTGCCAAAGTATGTAGTCAGCTCCACGCTGACCGACGATGAAGCCGATTGGAACCCGACGACGGTCCTACGCGGTGACCCGGCCGACGAGGTACGCCGCCTCAAGGAGCTTCCCGGCAAGGAACTCCAGGTTCACGGGAGCTGGAAACTCGTGCAGACGCTGCACCAGGCAGGACTCGTCGATGTCTACCGGCTACTCCAGTACCCGGTCATCGTCGGCACGGGAAAGCGCCTGTTCCCGGACGGATCGACGCCCGCGACGTTCGCAACCGTCGAAGAGAGCTCGCGCGTACTGCCCGGCGGCGTCGTCTCGCTGGCCCTCAACCCCACGAGCCTCGGCGCGATCTCCGCAGGCGCGTACACGGTCGACGAAGGGCGCTCGACGACGGTCCTCGACTGACAACGGTGCCCGACCGGCTTCGAGGCCCTGATCTCCGGCCAGGGCCTGGGTCGAAGTCGGGTCACAGCCACTCGTTGATAGCGGCGAACTGGATGCTGCTCGGCCCGTCGGTGGGCGTCCTGGTCAGTCTTACTCGGGCATCGTTGCGGCGATCCCGTGCCGGCCCAGGTAGGCCCGGCTCGCTTTCGACGCGTACGCCTTGTCGGCCAGGACCCGTAGCCGGGGATGCCCACGAGATCCGGAGACAAGGGCTCCCGCTGCCCTGTAGCCATCGCCTCAGGGCCTAGCCGCCGACGTAGGTGGACCCTCTCCAGAGGTCACCCTTGGCAACTCTCCGTAACGGGCAGCCAGCGTCAGCGGCCGGGTGTGCACCCATGGGGGTGCACGAAAAACGCCCCTCTGGTCGACTTCCGTCGATGGCCAAAGAGGCGTTTGCCCTGCTCAACTGCTGTGCGCCCGAAGGGACTCGAACCCCTAACCTTCTGATCCGTAGTCAGATGCTCTATCCATTGAGCTACGGGCGCTTGTGCTCAGCCAGTGTACACACCCGGCTTTCGCGCGGAGACTCCGGGATTCGAACCCGGGAGGGGCTTTAAGACCCCAACCGCATTAGCAGTGCGGCGCCATAGACCAGACTAGGCGAAGTCTCCCTGGTGATCCTCAGACCACCGCGCCCGAGGATACAGGTCGCCACCCACCGGGAGCAAAACGACTTCCGGGGTACGCCCACCGCGACCCGCCCGCCCCCGTGTTTCCACGCTGTGCGCCGGCGTGATCGGGACTACGCTCCATCGATATGCAGGAGCAGCCGCCCAGCGAGTCGACCCGTCGAGAGCCTGCTGAACGAGCGCGTCGGCGCTCTCCACGGGCCACCTTCAGGCCGCCGACCGTGGCCGAGGAGCCCACCGAAACGGTGGAGCCCCCGGAGACGGCGGCACCTACGGCGGCCGCCCCGGCGAGCCAGCGCCCTCGACGGGCCAAGGCCGCCCCGGCGGTGCTCTTCCAACCACCGGAGCCGGATAGCCCCCTGCCTCGACAGCCTCGGCGCGCACCGGCCGAGCTGACCCCCGACACCAGCGCGGAGCACGCGGAGCAGCCGGAGCACGCGGAGCAGCCGACCGGCGACCAACCGAGCCCAGCAACCGGCCTCGCATCGACACCGCCGAGGGCCCGGACCACCCCCGTCCGCAGGACTGCCCCCCGGAAGGCAGCCGAGACGCCCGCCGAGGTGACCCCGACCACGCCGGCACCCCGCAAGCGCGCCGCAAAACCCACCAAAGCCGCGAGCACCACCGAAGCGCAGACCACCACAACCGCGAGCACCACTGGCGAGGCGAGCACCATCACACCAGCGGCTCCGGTCAGAGCAGCAAAGACCACCAAGCGCGCGGCCACCCCACGCAGGAGCACCACGCCGACAGAGCCCGCCCTCGAATCCGCCGCCGAGCAGCAGACGGCACCGTCCGAGCCGCAGACGACACCCGCCGAGCGGCAGACGGCACGGGCAGCACCCGCCGTGCGGCAGGCCGAGCCGGCTCTGCGGCGTACCCCGGAATCGGAGCTGCGCGCGGTCGCCGCGCGCGTGCTCGACCACCCTGGCTTCGCACCGGAGCTGTTGGCTCTGGCTGCGGTACGGACGTTCGGGCCGGACGCGGCCGGGTGGGCCGGTGGGTTGCGCGCCCGGTACCCGGACGCCTCGGCGGACGGCCTGGCCCGGCTGGCGACCCGGCGGTTCGTCCGCTCGGCGGGTGCGGGTGGGGCGACCGCCGCGCTGGCTGGCTTCTTCGCGCCGCTGGCCGAGTTGGCGGCGGTGCTGTGGACGCATTCGGAGCTGGTGCTGCACCTGGCCGCCGCGTACGGCAAGGATCCGACGCATCCCGACCGGGCCGTCGACCTGCTGGTGCTGACCCAGGTGCACCCGGATCGGGCGAGCGCGGCGGCGGCTCTGGCCGCCGCCGAGACGGCGGGTGACCCGGTCGAGGGGGCGTGGCCGCGGGCGGCGGAGGCGGCCTGGCGGCTGGCCGCGCCGCTCACGGCACAGGCCGGTGGTTGGGTGGCGTTGCGGCTGGTGGCCCGGTTGCTGCCGGGCGCGGCGGTGCTCGCGGCGGCGTTGGGTGACGCGGCGGCGGCCGACCGGCTCGCGGCCCGCACGGTGGCCGTCTACCGACCCGGCCGGCGCTGACGGATCAGAGCCAGTCGAACCATTCCCGGGGCAGCAGCGCGTAGCCGACAAAGGCGAACACGTCGAGCACTGTGTGCGCGATGATCAGCGGCAGCACCCGCCGGGTGCGCAGGTAGAAGAGGCTGAACACGACGCCCATGATCGCGTTGCCGACGAACGCGCCGAAGCCCTGGTACAGGTGGTACGAGCCGCGCAGCAGCGCGCTGGCCGCGATGATCGCGGCCAGCCGCCACTGGAGCTGGCGCAGCCGGGTGACCAGGTAACCGACCACGATCACCTCTTCCAGCACGGCGTTCTGCACGGCGGCGAGGATCAGCACCGGCACCGCCCACCAGACGTTCGGCAGCGCGGCCGGCACCAGCGTGGCGTTGAGGCCCAGGTGGGCCGCCACCCAGAACAACGCCAGCCCGGGTAGGCCGATGAGCGCCGCCAGGCCGGCGCCGCGGGCCACGTCCTGACCGGGCCGCCGGGCGTCCAGGCCGAGGGTCCGCGCCGGGTCGCCGGGGTCACGGGTGAGCAGGTGTACGGCGAGCAGCACCGGCAGCAGCGCGAACACGATGCCGAGCAGCTGGTACGTGAGGTCCAGCCAGGGGCGGGCCGACGCCGAGGTGTTCAGCGAGGCGGTCTGCTTGGAGAGCGGACCGTCGGCGGTCAACTTCGCGATGATCGAGACCACCGCGTAGATCGCGGACTGGCCGAGGGAGAGGCCGAGGACCAGCAGCGTCTCGGTGCCCAGCAGTCGGCGGGACACCGGGCGGGTCAGCTCAACGGTCACCGCACCACTCTGCCCGACGTACGGCACCCGGGACACGGCCGACCGGCCACCATGAGCCGATCGCACATTCTGTGCGACCAGTCGACACTCTCCGTGGAGATTCTATGGGCGCCCGATCCGTTGCCGTCTGGAGAAGGAGCGTCCGTGGACAACCTCGCGCGGTTGCTGAAGGAGAGCTGGACCCTGGTCGAGGACGACCGGGTCCGGTTGAGCGGTCACTTCTACGCTCGGCTGTTCCTGCTCGACCCCGCCCTGCGGCAACTCTTCCCGGTGCAGATGACCGGCCAGGGCGACCGCCTACTCGAAGCGATCATCACGGCGATCCACACCGTCGACGACCCGGAAAGCTTCGACGAGTTCCTCCGGGCGCTGGGCCGCGACCACCGCAAGTACCACGTCGACGAGCGGCACTACGCCACGATGGGCGTCGCCCTGCTGGACGCGCTGCGCAGCACCGCCGGCGACGGCTGGAACCTGGAGTACGACCAGGCGTGGCGGGAGGCGTACGCGGCGATCGCCGCCCTGATGGTGGCCGGTGCCGCCTCCGACGACGACCCGCCGTTCTGGCACGCCGAGGTGCTGACCCACGAGCGGTACGGCCCGGACACCGCCGTGCTGACCTGCCGGGCGTTGCAGCATCCTCTGCGCTGGCAGGCGGGGCAGTACGTGAGCCTGGAGGTGCCGCGGTACCACCCCCGGGTGTGGCGCAACTACTCGGTGGCGAACGCCCCGAACGACGACAACGTGCTGGAGTTCCACGTGCGGTCTCCGGGGGCCGGCTGGGTGTCCGGCGCCCTGGTGCGGAGGGTGCGTCCGGGTGACCTGATCCGCCTGGCGGCGCCGATGGGGTCGATGACCCTGGACCGCGCCTCGGAACGGGACATCCTCTGCGTGGCCGGGGGCGTCGGGCTGGCGCCGATCAAGGCGCTGGTGGAGGAGCTGGCCAGCTTCAACCGGACCCGCTGGGTGCACGTCTTCTACGGTGCCCGGCAGGCGGCCGACCTGTACGGCCTGGACGGGTTGCAGGAGTTGGTGGCCGTACACCCGTGGTTGTCGGTCACCGCGGCGTGCAGTGAGGATCCGGACTTCGACGGCGAGCAGGGCGAGATCCCGGAGGTGGTGGCCCGGTACGGCCCGTGGACCACGCACGACTGCTACGTCTCCGGCGCCGCCCGGATGGTCCGGTCCACCCTGCGGGTGCTCGCCGCGGACAACGTGCCGCCGCCGCACATCCGCTACGACACCTTCGGTGACCTCTAGACGTTCCTCCCCCCACACCGGGGCGCGTGCCCCTGCCCCCTGGGGCACGCGCCCCGGTCCCTTCCTGGTCAGTAGCGCCAGGGGCGCCCGGTCTCGCGGTACTCCTCCACCGGCACCAACGGCACGCCGGGTGCCATCCGGTCGACGTAGAGCCGGCCCTCCAGGTGGTCGATCTCGTGTGCGACCAGCCGGGCCATGCCGAATTCGAACGACGTGATGATCTGACTGCCGTCCCACTGGGCGTGTTCCACGTCCAAGCGCAGCGGCCGGGGCACCAGACCCCGGTGGTCGAAGAAGGAGAGGCAGCCCTCGTACTGCTCGTCGGTCTCCGGGTCGGCGTCGACCACCCGTGGGTTGAGCAGCACGACCGGCTCCGCCGACCGGTCGGGGGGCCGCACCACGGCCGCCGCGCGGCCGATGCCGAACTGCGGCGCCGCGACACCCACTCCCTTGCTGAACGGGTGCAGCTCGTCGAGCCGGGCCAGGGCCATGGTGAGCCGGTCGACCGCGTCCCGGGCGACGTGTTCCTCCCCCGGCAGGTCGAACGGGCGGGCCCGCTGGCGGAGCAGGTCGTTCCCGCGTTGCACGATGCCGAGGCCGCGCATCCGGTCGCTGGGTCGGACCCGGGCGCCACCGGGGCCGATGTCCGGTTCGGTGTCCGGGCGGGCACGGAACCGCCACTGCATCCGGTAGCGGGCGTTCAACGGGGGGTCGTCGGTCTGCCAGTCGTAGATCACCCGGTCGCCCTCGTCGTGACGTTGCGGCGCCGTCCGCAGCGGGCCCTCCTCCGCGCTGAGCGAGGTCTCCACGCCCCAGACCTGCGGGTCGAGGGCCGCAGGCAGGTCCAGGCGTACGGCGAGCTGCCGGGTGGGCAGTCGCACGGCTCGCTGGAACCAGGGGCCCCACTTCTCGTGCCCGACGCTGTACGCGTACTCGATGGTGGCCCGGTCGCCCGGGTAGAGGGGGAAGCGTCGCTCCCCGTTCTCGAAGAGCAGCCAGATCTCCTTGAACGCGTCCCGATCGTGCTTGGCTCGCCAGTGCATCGGCTCCGGGTCTCCGCCGCCGTCGTCCCGACGGGCCTGTATCTGCAGCTCGGCGAAGGTGAGGGGGTGCTCCCGATGGTGCCGGTTGGAGCGGCCGGGGTCGTTCGGGTAGCGGTCGACGGCGACCCGGACCAGGTAGCGGGTGACCGGCTCGGTGCCAGCGTTGTACAGCTCACGGTGGATGACGCACCGGTAGCCGTCGTCGGCGTGGGTGAGGGTCGCCAGTTCCCGTTCCACGACCAGGCCGGTGCCGGGTGGCAGCCACTGTCCCGGCAGGTACGGCTCGCGGTGCGGCTGACCCGACCGGGCGTGCCGTAGGTCGTCGTACTCCCGGAAGCGCTGCCAGATCGCGCCACTGGCCTCCAGGACGGCCTCCGCGCGGCGGGCGAAGTCCTCGGTTGGGCGGTGCCGGCGCCCCTCGACGTGGCTCACGTAGGACGGGTCGAACCCCATCAGGACGGCCAGTTGCTTCTTGGACAGCCCGCGCCCGGTCCGTTGCCGGGCGAGTTCGGCCGCGAAGGAGTCGGCAGCCCGTTCGAGGGGTGAGGTCGTCATCAGCTTCCTCGTGGCCGGGGCTATAAGTTTCACGTTCCGTGCGCGAGCACACACGCAAGTGGCATGTTTTCGACACACCGCTTGACAATCCACCGATGGCCATCGATTGTGCGACGGCGTTTCCCAGCACTGACTCCGGGTAGTACGCGAAGCGCTACTCCCGCCGGATACGGGGTGACCTGGGCGTCTGGGATGTGACCAAGGTGAGGCTTCCCTTACGGCCAGGGACTTGGTTAGGCTAGCCTTAGCTCAGGACGGCACTGGTTCGTCCGCCGGGGCGCACTCCTCGGTCACACAGACAGGGGACGACTCAGGTGACAGCGGTGATGCCACGGCGGGAGGCCACCACCACGCCGCTCGCCCCCGTCACCGCGGCGCTCCGGGCCATGTTCGGCACCGACGACCTCCCCGGCCTCGCCCGGGGCCTGCTTGTCGACGACGAGCTCGGCTGGGCGCCCGCCACCACCCTGATCGACGGCAGCCGGCTGCCGGAGCTGTTGAACGGCGCCGCCGTCCGCTGGGGCGGCACCCCGCACGCCTGCGCGGCGCTGGCCTGGAAGTCCTACAGCTACTGGGCGGCGCTGCCGGTCGTGCTCGGCTGGGCCTCCGCCCGGCGGGTGCCACTGCTCGATCCGGCCGACCTGCTGATCCACTTCGAGGACCATCGGCAGCTGCTCACCATGGGCCTGCGCCGGGGCACCACAGTGGCGGTGCTGCCGAACGATCCGCTGGCGCTGGCCGGCCTGCCGGAGGTGCGGGTCGTCGCCGACGAGGCGGAGCTGCTGGCCGCACTGCGCGCGTCCCTGCTCGACGCCCACCTGGCGCCGCTCATCGCGGCGATCCAGTCCGAGGTCCGGGTGGGCACCCGGACGCTGCTCGGCTCTGTCGCGTCCGGCATCGCGCACGGCATCCTGCGGGCTGCGGACGCCCTGCCCGGATCCACGGTGCAGAGCATCGACACAGTGCTCGGCGCGCTCGACCTGGCCGACCTGATCGAGCTGGTGCCGGGGCCGGCCGGTGAGCCGACAGTGCAGCGCCGCACCTGCTGCCTCGCCTTCACCCTGCCCCGGCCGAAGGTCTGCCAGGGCTGCTGCGTCCGCTAGGCCGGGCTGCATCCGCTGAGCCGGGCGGGACCGCACCGCTCAGTCGGTCAGTGACCGGACGTCCCACACCCACACGCCGCCGGTGAAGACCGGTTGGATCCCGGTCAGCTCGGTCATGCCCCGCCGCAGCGCGGCCTCGTGCTCGTGTGGCCCGAGGATGACCACCCCGGCCCGCCAGTAACGCAGATCGTCGACCGCTCGGACCCGGCTCTGCGGGGTGATCGGCGGCACCGCCCCGGTGCGCCGGATGGTGGCGAAGAAACTGCTGGTGGGGCGGGGAGTCGCACCGAACAACGCGACCTTCGGCGGATCGGCGTTCGGGCGGGTGTCCGGGCCGAGGAAGTAGCCACGGGCCAGCGGCATGTCCAGCCGGGTCGCCGCGGACCAGCGCAGCGGCTCGGCGTAGGTGGTGTCCGGCAACGGCAGGGTCACCACACTGCGCCCACCGGTCACATACGGCCGCCAGGCCCCAGTGGTCACGAAACTGGGGACCGGGTCGAGGCGGGCCACGGGCAGCGGGGTGGGGACGATCGGTAGCAGGGCCATCGTGAGCACGGTGGCGGTGACGAAGCGGACCTGGCCCCGAGCGGCCGGGTGCGCCTCGGCCAACTCGCGGGCACGTTCGGCGCCGTAGGCGAGCAGCAGCCCGATGATCGGGGTGATCGCCAACGCCCAGCGTGTCGGCACCACCGAGTGCAGGATGGGCAGGTTCTCCAGCGCCGCCCAGGGGCCCGGCACACCGGTACCCCGGTTGTCGAAGCGGACCTCCCGACCCAGCGAGAGCACCGCGAAGAGCAACCCGAGCGCGGCCAGCGCGAGTACCACGATCGAGCGGCGCAGCCACCAGACCAGGGCGATCACCAGCACTACCAGCGCCCAGCCGAAGAAGCTGTTCTCCTCGGTCGGGTTCTTGGCCAGGCCCGCAGCGGTGCGCGCGCTACCGGCCAGTGATTCCCGGGAGTACGCGACGAACGAGGCCACGTCACTGGAGTAGCCGCGGATCAGGCGGGACAGCCCGGAGTACGCGTCCGGTCCGAAGAACTGGACGTACAGGGGGTACGCGAGCAGGAGCCCGGCGATTCCGGCGGCGACGGCCAGACCGGCGAGGAAGGATCGGGCCCGCGACCGTAGATCCGGGCGGCCGAGGGCGAGCACGCCGACGATCACGCCGAGCCCGATCGCGGTCATCAGCAGGATCTCCAGGTTGAGGAACGCCTGCCAGACGATGACCAGCGCGAGAAGGACCCCGTTGCGCAGCCATCGGCCGGGTTCACCGAGTCGCAGCGTGCGCCAAATGATCAACGGGACGACGAACTGCGACACGATGTTCGGGTGCCCATTGGCGTGCGACACCATGGCCGGCGCGAAGGCGCAGAAGCCAGCGCCCAACCACGCCGGCCCCCGGCTGCCGATCAGGACCCGGGAGAGCACGAAATACCAGGCCACGGCGGTGGCAATCATCCCGGCGGTGAGAAAGACCAGAAATGACGCTCGCGGCCCGAACAGCAGGGTGATCGGCGTCATTGGCAATGAAATGGATAATACGGACGTATTGGCCATCAGATTGACGCCGTCGGGGACGTTCATCTGATTGGAATGGAACGGATACGCAAAGTGCGTGACCACTCGCGCACCGTGGGCCATCATCCATTCGAACTGTGACTGATCGGACTGGTTGTCCCGCACATCGCTGCCCGGGTCCAGCCAGAGTCGACAGGTGACCCAGAAGCCGAGCAGCACGAAGCTCAGCACGGCGGCCAGATCGGCCCATATCCCCCTGCGGGAAGGCCGAACGGCACCGGAGGCCCCCTCCGCCGACGGCGCGGCGGCCGGGCCGCCGCTGTCGCTGGGCACGTCCGGTTCAGGAGTAGTCATGACAATTCATAGGGTAGTCAGCGCATGGCGCCGCCGTGACATGTTTCGGCGTACTGCCGTACTATGTGTCGGGTTCGCCGACCGCCGATCACGAACCCACCCCCCGACCACAATTCGGCCACCCCGATGCCCCGATTCTTTCGCCGTCCCAGCGGATGATTCACTCTGTCGGTCCAGGCGCAGGTCGAGTTCATATCGTGAGGAATCGACGCATGGCAGAAATCACTGGGGATCAGCGCGTGCAGTCCGAGGTGCTGGAAGGCCTGGCAACCGCTGTCAACCACCGTCGCTGGTTCATCGAACTGGCCGTGCCGTACCTCGGCGACGACCCGATCGAGATCGGCAGCGGCCTCGGTGACTACGCACTGGAATGGTCCGAGCGGCTGCCGCGGTTCACCGCAACCGAGGCCGACCCGGACCGGCTGGTGCAGCTCAAGGAGCGCCTCGCCGACCGTCCGAACATCGACGTCCGGCAGATGCTGCTGCCGCACAACGACCGGGGCGACTACAGCGCCGCCGTCTCGTACAACGTCCTGGAGCACATCGAGGACCACGTGGGCGCGCTACAGAGCATGCGCGACCTGGTCCGACCCGGCGGCGCCGTGATCATCATCGTGCCCGCGTTCCAGTTCGCGATGGGCCCGGCCGACATCGCCACCGGGCACGTCCGCCGCTACACGAAGAAGACGCTCGGGGCGGCGATGACCGACGCCGGTCTGACCATCGAGAAGATGCATTACGCCAACGCGCTCGGGCTGATCGGCTACTTCATGGCCACCAAGGTCTTCCGGCTGATGCCGAAGGAGGGCCCGATGGTCAAGGTGTACGACACCCTCGTCCTGCCCGCCACCAAGGCCGCCGAGCAGCTGGTTCTCCCGCCGTTCGGCCAGTCCGTCTTCGCCGTGGCCCGCGTCCCAGCCTGACCCCGGCCCCGGCCCCGGCCCCGGCCCCGGCCCCGGCCCCGGCGATCTTGCACTTCCTGTCGTCCTTATGCCTGGTATGTCAGGGATGTCGGGACAGTAAGTGCAAGATCGCGGGAGCTGGGGGCGGGGCTAGTCCTTGATCTGGTACGTGGGGCGGATTACCGCCCTCGCCAGGGTGTGGAACGTCAGGTTGAAGCCGACGTAGGCGGGGCTGGCGTCCGGGGTCAGATCCAGGCGGTCGACGTCCAGGGCGTGCACCGCGAAGACGTACCGGTGCGGGCGGTCGCCGGGCGGCGGAGCTGCCCCGCCGTAGGCCTGCTCGCCGTAGTCGTTGCGGACCGAGAACGCCCCGCCGAGGTCGGTGCCCGCCGCGCCACCTGCCCCGGTGGGCAACTGGGTGACGTTCACCGGCACGTTCACCAGCACCCAGTGCCAGAAACCGCTGCCGGTCGGCGCGTCCGGGTCGTAGCAGGTCACCGTGAAGCTCTTCGTCTCGGCGGGGAAGTCCGACCAGGTCAGCTGCGGCGAGACGTTGTCGCCCCCGGTGCTGCCATGCGCGTGCCGGGCGTCCATCGGCTCGCCGTTCTGCACGTCGTCACTCGTCAGCGTGAACGAGGGCACCGTCGGCAGCAGCTCGTACGGGTCCGGGGCGATCGGTCGTTCCAGGGTCATGGCGACGCGTCCTTCCGATGTGCGGAGATACCAGCCCCTTCTTACCCCGCCACGGCCCTCCCGACGACCGGAAGCGCGCGCTGACCGACTGTGGTTTCGCGGAGCTACGTTTGAGTTCGGGCAACGTTCCGCAGGGGGACATCGTGGCCGGCATCTGGCGGGACTTCGCGGTAGCCGTCATCACCGCGTTCCGCCGCCGGGACGAACGAGCCATCGCCGAGGAACGCCGACGCGCGGTCGAGCGACTGGCCGAGGAGACGATCCGCCGGGAGCGGCAGGCCACCGACCCGCCGGAGTGACCGGGACACGGGGCACCGGACTGCCTCGGTGCGACCGGTGAAGATGACCTGATGGGGCGGATCTTCCGGTCGCGGCCGGTGGCGACCGCGGAGACACACAGAACCACCCTGTTCGAGATCTTCTTCGATCTGGTATTCGTCTTCGGACTCATCCGGGTCACCACGTTCATGAGCGAGCGGCCGTCGCCGGTGGCGCTCACGCAGGGATTCCTCGTACTCCTGTTGTTGTGGATCTCCTGGGTGGTCTACTCCTGGCTGGGCAACCACGTCCGCATCGACGTCGGGCTGATCCGTGCCGGCGTCACCGTCGCGATGGCGGCCGTCTTCCTCGTCGCACTGGTCATCCCCGACGCCTGGGCGACCGGGCCGGGCACGACGAGACAACGACTGATCCTGGTGCTGGCCTACGTCACGCTTCGCGTCATCGCTCTCGCGCTCTTCCATTGGGCCGCTGCGGGCAGCCGACAGCTGAGCAGGACCATTCGTCTGTACGCCCTCTCGACCGTGCTGTCCTGGATCCCCTTCGTCCTCGGTGCCGTGCTCGGCGGCACCGCACAACTCCTGCTCTGGGCGGCGGCCCTCACCATCGACATGGGAGGCGGGGTGGCGTCCTCGGTGCTGAGCGGGTGGCCGGTGCGAAGCCCCAGTCACTTCGCGGAGCGACACAGCCTCGTGGTGATCATTGCGCTCGGCGAGTCCCTGATCTCAGTCGGCGCCGGCGTCGGGATACAGCGGATCCGCGGACCGATCCTGTTGGCTGCGGTCCTCACGCTGGCCGTCACTGTGTGCCTGTACTGGCTGTACGCCTCCACTGCGATGGCCGCCGGCCAGGCGTTGATGATGGAGTCCGGGCTACGGCGGGCCCATGTGGGCGCCAACGCCTACACCCTCGCCCACTTTCCGCTGCTCGCCGGGACCATCTACGTGGCGCTGGGAGTCGAGCAGATCTTCGCCGGGCTCGCGCACGAGGAGTCCCACGGCATCTCGGACTGGATGCCGGCAATCGCGCTGTTCGGCGGGACCGCCCTGTTCCTCGCAGGCAGGGCGACGTTCCTCAGTCTCAGCGTCCGGTGCGTGCGACCGGGGCAGTTCGTCGCTCCCGTCGTGGCGCTGCCGTTGCTTCCCATCGGCCGGTACCTGCCCGACCTGGCCGCGCTCGGCCTGCTCACCGCGTTCCTCGTCGTGCTGCTCAGCTACGAGGCGTGGACCAGAAGATCGACTCGGGTTCAGTGATGTCGGGGTGTCCCAGGAGTCCTGACAGCCCGACTTCCGGGAAGTCGAGTGGATCAAGGTGGCGGAGGGTGTGGGATTCGAACCCACGAAGACATCGCTGCCTTACCGGTTTTCAAGACCAGCGCCATCGGCCACTAGGCGAACCCTCCTGGGCCGCCACCCGTGGGCGTACGGCCACGCATAGTCTGCCACGGCTCGCTCCGGGCGGCCCGGCGTCCCTCCCCGGTGCGCCGGCCAGGCGGTCTGCCGTGTCCACTGTGGGCTGGAGGGTGTGCCTGCGGCACCCGGTGAGATCGGGAAGACTGGGCCCATGCGAGCCATCACGATTCCGCAGCCCGGTGGACCCGACGCGCTGGTCTGGGCCGAGGTGCCCGACCCGGAGGCGGGCCCCAACGAGGTGATCGTGGATGTGCGGGCCAGCGGGGTCAACCGCGCTGACCTGCTGCAACGACAGGGGCACTACCCGCCGCCGCCGGGCGCGCCGGCGTACCCCGGGTTGGAATGCTCTGGGGTGATCACGGAGGTTGGCGCGGAGGTCGCCGGGTGGGCGGTCGGGCAGCAGGTCTGCGCGTTGCTGGCCGGCGGCGGGTACGCGGAGCGGGTGGCGGTCCCCGCCGGGCAGTTGCTGCCGGTACCGGCCTGCGACCCGGTCGACGCGGCGGCGCTGCCCGAGGTGGCCTGCACTGTCTGGTCGAACCTGGTCCAGGTGGCGCGGCTCGGTGCGGGCGACACGCTGCTGGTGCACGGCGGCGGCAGCGGGATCGGCACCTTCGCCATCCAGTTCGGGGCGGCCCTCGGCGTGACAGTGCTGACCACCGCGCGGGAGGCCAAGCACGATCGGCTGCGTGAGCTGGGCGCGGCACACATCATCGACTACCGGGAGCAGGACTTCGTCGAGGAGGTCCGGCGGGTCACCGACGGGCGCGGCGTGGACGTCATCCTCGACATCATGGGTGGGTCCTACCTGGGGCGGAACGTCTCCGCGCTGGCCACCGGCGGTCGGCTCGTGGTGATCGGGATGCAGGGTGGGCGCAAGGCCGAGTTGGATCTCGGCGCGCTGCTGAGCAAGCGGGCGAGCGTCACCGCGACGTCGCTACGGTCCCGTCCGCTCGCCGAGAAGGCGGAGATCGTCCAGGGCGTACGGGACGAGGTGTGGCCGTTGGTCGAGGCGGGCCGGATCCGGCCGATCGTGGACCGGCGGCTGCCGATGACCGAGGCGGCGCAGGCGCACCGGCTCGTCGAGTCGAACGACCACTTCGGCAAGGTGCTGCTCACCCGCCCGCCGGGTGGCGGATCGGCCGTCAGCTGAGCGAGGCTGCCGGGTGGGTGCCGGCCGTCAGTTGAGCGCGCCTGCCAGCGTCGGGTCGTCAGTCGGTCGGGGCAGCACCAGCCGGGCGCCCGGGCCCTCGCCGGCCAGCGTGTCCTCCGGGTTGTTGAGCGTGCAGCGCTGCAGGGACAGGCAGCCGCAGCCGATGCAGCCGTCCAGGTCGTCGCGGAGCTTGGTGAGCAGCCGGATCCGTTCGTCCAGCCGGCTGCGCCAGCTCGCCGAGAGCCGCGCCCAGTCCTGCGGGCTCGGGGTCCGGGCCTCGGGGAGCGAGTCGAGTGCCTCCCGGATCTCGTCGAGCGAGACGCCGACCTGCTGGGAAATCCGGATGAAGGCGACCCGCCGCAGCTCGGCGCGGGCGTACCGGCGCTGATTGCCGCCGGTGCGGTCGGCGCGGATCAGCCCGAGTCGCTCGTAGTAGCGCAGCGCCGACGGTGCCACCCCGGAGCGGGCGGACAGCTCACCGATCGTCAGTAGATCCGGCATCACCAGGTCCTTGAGTTGAAGTCCACTTCAACTCACACAGTAGTGGCATGACCACCACACTGCCCACCGACAGCAGCGCCCGACTGCCCGGGCTGATCCGACGACTGACCGGCGACGAGAAGCACGCGCCGAGCGCGCACTCCACCACCGACGTGCTCCAGGTGCTCTACGACCGCGTGCTGCGGGTCACCCCCGACACCGCCGACGACCCGGAGCGGGACCGGTTCCTGCTCTCCAAGGGCCACGGACCGGCCGCCTACTACGCGGTGCTGGCCGCGCACGGCTTCATCCCGGACGCCTGGCTCGACGACCTGGCCGGGCCGGAGAGCCGGCTCGGCCACCACCCGGACCGACTCCTGGTACCCGGGGTCGAGATCGGCTCCGGCTCCCTCGGGCACGGGCTCGGGCTGGCCGTCGGCACAGCGCTCGGCCTTCGCGCCCAGGGGCTGCTCAACCCCCGGGTGTACGTGCTGCTCGGCGACGCCGAACTGGACGAGGGATCCAACCACGAGGCGATCGCGTACGCGGGAGCGACAGGCCTGGACAGCCTCACCGCGGTCGTGGTCGACAACTCGTCGGCCAGCCACGGATGGGCCGGCGGCATCGCCAGCCGGTTCACCGTCAACGGTTGGACCGCCGACACCGTCGACGGCCGCAACCACGAAGCCCTGTACGCGGCGCTGACCGGGCACCGGCCACGACACCCGCACCTGGTGGTCGCCCGCATCGGGAGCAAGGGATGACCGACATGCGTACCGCCTTCATCGACACCACCACAGCACTCCTCGACGAGGATCCGCGTACCGCACTGGTGCTGGCCGACATCTCGGCGAGCCAGTTCGCCTCGGCCGGCCACCGCCACCCGGACCGGGTGCTCAACGTCGGGATCCGGGAGCAACTGATGATCGGTGTGGCCGGCGGGCTCGCCCTGACCGGGCTGCGTCCGATCGCGCACTCGTACGCGACGTTCCTGGTGGACCGGGCGTACGAGCAGATCAAGTTGGATCTGGACCACCAGGGCGTGGGCGCCGTCCTGGTCAGCATCGGCGCGTCGTACGACGGGTCGGCTGAGGGCCGCACCCACCAGTCGCCCGGGGACGTGGCGCTCTTCGACTCCCTCGGTGACGGCTGGACGGTCCGGGTGCCCGGCCACCCGGACGAGGTGGCGCCGCTGCTGCGCAACGCCACGACCACCGACGATCCGATCTACCTGCGGCTCTCCGAGCAGCGCAACGCCGAGGCGTACCCGGACGCCACCCGGCTACGGGTGATCCGGCGAGGCCTGACGAATGCGCCCCTCGTGGTGGCGGTCGGACCGATGCTCGACCCCACACTGGCGGCGACCGAGGGAATGAACGTGACTGTGGCGTACACCCACACGCCCCGGCCGCTCGACACGCCCGGGCTGCGGGCGCTTGCCAACACCGACGTGGTGCTGGTCGAGCCGTACCTGGCGGGAACGTCGAGCGCGCTCGTGAACCGGGCTCTGGCGGACGTACCGCACCGGCTGCTCGCCCTCGGGGTGGGTCAGACCGACCTGCGACGGTACGGCGATCCGGCCGACCACGCCCGGTGGCATGGTCTGGACGCCGACGGCCTGCGGCGGTCGATCAGCGCGTTCCTGGGGTCAGTTGGCGGCTGAGACGGCGGGGCGGCGGCGAGCGCGCTCGCGCCCGAGGATCCAGATCGCCTCGACGCCGTCCTTCCAGGTGATCTTCTTGCCCTCTTCCCGGCCGCGTGCCCGGTAGCTGATCGGCACCTCGTACGGCCGGATCCGGCGACGCAGCAGCTTGCCGGTCACCTCGGCCTCCATGCCGAAGCCGCGCGAGCGCACACCCAGCGACCGGTAGAGCGCCACCGGCATCAGCTTGAAGCAGGTCTCCAGGTCGCCGATGTACGAGTTGAACAGCACGTTGGCCGCCATCGTGACGCCCTTGTTGCCCATCACGTACCAGAAGCTGTAGGCGCTGTGGCTGCCGAAGGTGCGATTGCCGTAGACCACCGTGGCGCGACCGTCGAGCACCGGGTCGAGCAGCTTGGGGATGTCCTGCGGGTCGTACTCCAGGTCGGCGTCGAGGATGACCATGTAGTCACCCTCGGCGCTGTCGACCGCCGTCTTGATGGCGGCACCCTTGCCGGCGTTGCGCTGGTGGGTGATGACCCGCAGGCGCGCGTCGTCGGCGCGGCCGAGGACCTCGCCGGTGCCGTCGCGACTGCCGTCGTCGACGACTACCAATTCGATCTCACAGGGATAGTCCACCGCCAATGCCTGCTTGAGGGCATCCGCGATGCGTTCTTCCTCGTTGTAGACCGGCATGAGGATCGAGAGCTTCACGGGGATCTCCACGGTGGCGGCAACACGTCGGCCATAGCCTAGCCTGGTTGGTTTGTTTACCACGTACCGCTACCGCTGGGCAGTCGGCGCGGCGGCTTCAGATCAATGGTGTTTACTTCCGCCATGTCGGCTGCCGGCTCCCTGCTCGCGGTGATCCCTGTCGCTGCGGTGCTCCTGCTCATCATCGCGGCGATGCCACGCGAGGCTGGCGCGGTCGCACCGCTGCGGCTCGCCGTGGTACGCGCCGTCCTGCTCAGCGGGGCGTACGCGGTGCTCGTCGTCGAGGTGCTCGGCGCGTCGCACGCGCTGACCCGAGGCGCGTTCACAGTCGCCTGGCTGCTCTTCCTGGTCGTGGCTGCGGCGGCGGCCGGTCTGCGCTGGCGACGGGCGACCCGCCTCGGGCAGCCGCCCGCCGCCGCACCGGTGCCGGTCAGCGCTGCGCCGGCAGTCAGCACCGCATCGCGGCCGGTGCCGGTCGGCGCGGTGGTGTCCGGTGGCGGACCCGACGTGTCCGCCCCGGCCGCCGAGAGCGGTGCGCCCGCCCCCGCGCCGACCCGGACTGGTCGGGGGTTCCCTGACCTTCGTGCCGTAGCGGTCGACGCGTGGCGTACGGCCCGACCGGGTGAGCGGCTCCTCGCCGGCACGGTCGGCGGGCTGGTCCTGGTGGAGCTGCTGGTCGCGCTGCTGGCCGAGCCGAACAACTTCGACTCGCAGACGTACCACCTGCCGAAGGTGGAGCACTGGGTGGCCCAGGGCGACCTGGACTTCTGGCCCACCGCCATCCACCGGCAGGTGACCATCCCGCCCGGAGCCGAGTACCTGCTGCTGCACCTGCGCCTGCTCACCGGCGGGGACCACCTGCACAACCTGGTGCAGTGGGCGGCCGGAGTGGTCTGTCTCCTGGTGGCCGCCCGGATCACCGCACAGCTCGGCGGCGGCCGGCGGGCCCAGTTGCTCACCGCGTTCGTGCTGGCGACCACGCCGATGGTGGTGCTCCAGGCGACCAGCACGCAGACCGACCTGATCTGCGCGGCGTGGGTGGCCTGCGCGGCGACGCTGGTGCTGGACGGGCTGAGTCGACAGACCGGCTGGAGCACGCTGCTCGGGCTGGGGGCGGCCACCGGGCTGACCGCGGTGACCAAGACCAGCGGCCTGATCGCGGTCGGCCCGCTGCTGGTGCTCTGGGGACTGGCCCAGTTGAGGCTGGCCCGGAGCAGGAACGCCGGGTCGACCGACCCGGCAGCGGCGGGCGGGGGTGGGAGGCCCTGGCCGGTCGGTGGGCTGGCCCGCACGGTCGGCGGTTCGGTGCTGATCCTGCTGGTCGCGGCCGTGGTGGTCGGCCCGTTCCTGGCTCGGGTGACCGCCGAGTTCGGGCACCCGCTGGGGCCGCCCCGGCTGCGCGAGTCCATTCCGATGGAGCGACACGACCCGGCGTCGATAGTGGTCAACGCGCTGCGGATCGGGCACACCGCGTTCGACACGCCGCTGGCGCCGCTGCGTCGGGCCGGGGC
The DNA here is from genome assembly GCF_900091575.1 of Micromonospora saelicesensis. Taxonomy (GTDB): domain Bacteria; phylum Actinomycetota; class Actinomycetes; order Mycobacteriales; family Micromonosporaceae; genus Micromonospora; species Micromonospora saelicesensis. Next base: position 1,610,004 of record NZ_FMCR01000001.1, on the reverse strand, counting down.
CGAGGTGATCATCAGCGGCGCCGAGGCGATCGGGGTCGACCCGCAGGACCGCGCGATCACCTTCGGGCGGGAGCTGTTCCCGGAGCCGGCCTGGTATCCGGACGAGGACCGGGTGGCGTTTCCGCTGGCCGGAGCGTTGGCGGTGATCGGTGCGGTGATCGCGCTCGCCCGCCCACGGCGGATCGCTCCCGAGCGGGCCGGGTCACTGCGGGCGTACGCCGTGGTGGTGCTGACCGCCGTGCTGCTGCACACCGCGATGATCAAGTGGCAGCCGTGGGGCAACCGGCTGCTGCTCTACGCCGTGGTGCTCGCCGTGCCCCTCGCCGGCCTCTGGCTGGACGCTCTCCTGCGCAACCGCGCGGGTGGGCGTCGAACGGTTGCCACAGTGGCAGCCGTCACCGTGCTGGCCACCTCGGCGCTGGCCGGGGTGCTCGCACTGTCGTACGGCTTCCCGCGCCGGCTGGTCGGCGCCGGCTCGGTCTTCACCACCTCGGACTGGGACACCCGGTTCCTGCGCCGCCCCCAGTGGGCCGACGAGTTCCGCTGGGCGGCGACAGCGGTCCAGGACAGCGGTGCGCGACGGATCGGGCTGGTGCAGCAGAACGACAACTGGGAGTACCCGTGGTGGCTGCTGCTGCGGCAGCCCGACGGCGGATCACCGGACCTGGTGGCGTTGCAGTCGGTACTGCCGGAACGACCGCCGGCCGACCCCTCCTCGGTCGACGCGATCGTCTGCACCGGCAACAAGGCCGCCTGCGCCAAACTCGTCCCGGCCGGCTGGCGGCTGGAGTTCCGCGGCTACGTGGGCTACGCCCTGCCGCCGGGCCGCTGAACCAGAAGCCGGCCGCACCGCCGCCGGGCCGCTGGACCAGAGGCCCGGCCGCACCACCGCCGTGGCGGTGGCGTTCGGGCCCGGATAGTCCTATCCGGGCGGTTCCGCAGCCCGCGCGCAAGGACCTGAAGCGCATTCACATCTATTGATCCGCACGTTACCGTCTGGTAACTCAATCGACGTCCCGCGATTGAGCCGAAAGGAGTGCGTCGATGCCTGCAATCCCCGCCAGGCCCGAACGCGCGACCCGACGACGGGCCATCACCGTCGCCGTCGCCGTCGCCGCTCTCGTCCTACCGATGCTCGCCGGACCGGCCACCCCCGCCACCGCCGCCGACCGACCAGCCGTCCAACCACTCCCCGCCAACCTCGAAGCCGTCCGGGCCGCAGAGGCGACCGCCCTCTACGGCAGCCCGGCGATCCGCCCGATCGAACAACGGCGTACCGCGTTGATCACCATGGGTGACAGCGAGATCTCCGGTGAGGGGGTCGGCAACTACGTCCCCGGCACCCATCAGGACGGCAACTGGTGCGACCGCTCGTACGACCAGGCGGTCTTCCGCACCGGCATCACGTCGGACGCGCAGTACAACATCGCCTGCTCCGGTGCCACCCCCTGGAACCTGATCGCCGGCGGCCCAACCCAGCACAACGAGCTGAACCAGGGCGACTACCTGGGCATCAAGGCGCGCAACACGCACGTGAAGCTGATCTGGGTGGTGGTCGGAGCGAACGGTGACGGCACCATCCAGTTCGGTCCGGTCGCCACCGACTGCGCCGTCCGCCGGGTCTTCTTCCAGGGTGCCTGCTACCCCACCTACACCGACCAGTGGACGATCCGCACCGACGGCAGCCGGCAGGCCGTGGAGTCGGCGCTGACCAACATCCGGCAGACCATGACCAACGCCGGCTACCTGCGGTCGGACTACGAGCTGGTGCTGATGTCGTACCCGAGCCCCGGCAGCCCCGACGTGGAGGACAACCCCAACTTCCCCGGCTGGTACTCCGGGGGTTGTCTGCTCTACCTGGCCGACGCGGCGTTCGCCCGGAACAAGGCGGTGCCGATGTTCGAGTCGGCGCTGCGCTCGGCCGCGGCGAACACCGGCACCCGGTACCTGGACGCCAGCCGGCTCTTCCACGGGCACGAGGTGTGCACCGACAACACCTCGGTCCGCGGCCTCTTCATCGAGGTCGGCATCTGGAACGAGAACGCCGCCCGACAGTCGTTCCACCCCAACGCGCGCGGGCACGGCATGTTCGCCCAGTGCATCACCCAGTTCTGGAACTCCGGGCAGACGCGGGCCAGCTGCGTCGACCCGGCCAGCACCGGCGGTGGCGTGCTCTACCCGGGGCTGCTGGAGTTCAAGCAACTGCGCAACCTGGCCACCGGCACCTGTGTCGACGGCAAGGGGTACGACTCCCGTAACGGCACCGCGCAGCAGCCGTACTCCTGCCACGGTGGGCGCAACCAGGGCTTCTGGTACGACTCGGCCCGACGGTCGCTGCACTCGGAGCTGTCCCACGACCGTTGCCTGGACGTCGCCAACAGCTCGATGACCGCCGGCACCGCTGTCAACATCTACGACTGCAACGGCACCGGCGCGCAGCAGTTCGTCTTCGTGGGTAACCAGATCAGGCCGGCGAGCGCCAACAACCTCTGCGTGGCGTTCGACAACCCGTTGCTGGGCAGCTCTCGCCTGCGGTTGGCGACCTGTTCCAGCAGCACCCGGCAGCAGTGGTCGTTCGAGGCCCGTACCGCCGCCAACCCGGTCGGCTACGGTCACGACGACTTCATCGGCTCCCGCGTCTACTGACGAGGGCAGGGGCCCTGGCGTCGGCCAGGGCCCCTGCGCTCATTTGGCGCGGGGAACGAGGATGAGCCGGGCCACGCCCTTGTCGCCGTCCTTCGCGCCGGCGACGCCGAGCGTGTCACCGACAGTGACCTCACTCGGCTGCACGGTGGCCCGCCGCTCGACCACCCTCAGGTCGTCGCCGAAGGTCCAGGTCATGGTGAAGCCGTCGGTGGACTTGACGGTCATCGAGTCACCGTCGATAGCTGTCACCTCGCCGCGCTGCACGGCGACGGTCTGCGTACCGCCGTCCTTCGTCTTCACCACCGCCTCACCGTGCAGGGTGTTCCTGCGCAACAGCACGCGGGCCTGGCGGCGCTTGCGCCACTCCTCACCGCGCTTGTCCCGGGCCTTCTCCTTTGCGCTGGGGGACGCACCCGGCGTCGGCGTGGCCGGTGCGGCGACGGTCAGTACGTCCAGGTCGTCGGCGTCGAAGCCCATCGCGGCCAGCGCCTGACCCTCGACTCCCATGGCGGCGGCGACCTCGACGGCGACATCCCGGGCGGGCTGGCTGGCCACTTCGGCCGCGCCGCAGCCGCTGACGCCGAGCGCGACCGCCGCGAGCAGTGCCGTGGTGCCGGTGGCGATACCCCAACGTGGCATGACTCTCCCTCTCGTCCGTGGAGCCCTCAGCCTTCCCGGGAACGACGAGCGGAGCGTCAGGCCGATGTTCGGGTCAGGTAAGGATCACCGGGCAGCCGGACGGTGAAGGCGGCACCGCCCTCCGGCGCGTGCCCCGCGGCGATCTCCCCGCCCAACCGGCGGACCAGCCCGGCGGCCAGCGCCAACCCCAGTCCGCTGCCCACCTTGCGCACCCCCCGGTAACGCTCGTGCAGCGCACCGCGTTCGAAGGCCACCGCCAGGTCGTCGTCGGTGAAGCCGGGCCCGCCGTCGCGAACCTCCAACACGCCGCCGTGCGCCGGGTCCGCGCCGGCCGGCCGGACCGCGAGCACCACCGGCGACCCCGGGGGTACGACCCGCAGCGCGTTCTCCAGCAGCCCGTCCAGCACCTGCCGGATCCGCCCCGGATCGGTGTACGCGGGCACCGGCTGACCGGGCGTCTCCACCCGGAACGGCACGCCCACCACCGCACACCGGCCGGACCAGGTCGGCTCCGCGTCCAGGGCCAACTGGGTGAGGTCCACCGGCACCGGTTCGAGGGGAAAGTCGGCGGCCTCCAGCCGGGCCAGTGCCAACAGGTCGCCGATCAGCCGGTCCAGGTGTTGGGCCTCGGCCAGCATCGTCCGACCGGTGTCCACCGTGTCGTCGGCACCGAGCACCCCGTCGGCGAGCGCCTCGGCGTACCCCCGGATCGCGGTCAGCGGGGTGCGCAGCTCGTGCGAGACGGAGAGCAGGAACTCCCGCTGTCGGCCCTCGCTGGTGGCCAGCGCGGCAGCCAGACCGTTCAACGCCTCGGCCAGGTCGGCGACCTCGTCCGGCGGCTCGACGGGCACCCGGACGGCGCGGTCACCCGCGCGCAGTCGGGCGGCGGCGGTGGCCGCGACCCGGATCGGCCGGGCCAGCCGACGGGCCAGCAGCAGCCCGGCCGCCACACCGGCGGTCAACCCGGCCAGCAGCGGCAACCACAGACTGAGCAGCACCCGGGCCCACAGCCCGTTGGCCAGCGGACGGGAGAGCACCACCCCGTTGCCGCCGGGCAGGGCCCGACCCTCGACCAGGGCCCGCTCACCGTTGACCGAGCGGCGGGCCGACACGTTGCGGCCCTGCCCGATCCGCTGCACCACCCGGGGTGGCAGACCCGCCCGGTCGACCGCCCCACGGCGGATCAGGTACGCGTCGATGCCCTGGTCGCGCAGTTGCTGGATGAGCCGCTCCTCGTCGGCACTGCGACCCCGGTCGAGGCGGGTCCGCAGCACCTCGGCCGCGAGCCGGGCCTGGGCGGCGAGCGCCTCCTGCTCGCTGCGCTCCGCGCCCCGGATCGCCAACGGCACCGCGACGATGGCGGTGACCAGCACCGACACCAGCGCCACCGCGCAGGTGACGAGCACCGCGCGGGCGGTCAGCGTACGGCCGAGGCGGCCTCGTCGGGGTGCGGTGGGTAAGGGGGCGCCCACCACCGGCAGGGCCATGGTCGGCGACTCGACGTGCCCGGGGTGGTCAGGCATCGACCGCGTACCCGACGCCGCGATGGGTCCGGATCACGCTCGCCGGGCCGAGCTTCGCCCGCACCTGGGCGACGTGCACGTCCACCGTCCGGGTGCCGGCGTGCGCGGCGTAGCCCCAGACACCGGCCAGCAACTCCTCCCGCGTGAAGACCCGGCCGGGCCGGGCCATCAGGTGGGCCAGCAGGTCGAACTCGGTGGAGGTGAGCTGCACCGGGGAGCCGGCGGCGGTGACCGTGCGGCGGCCCGGGTCGAGCGTCACCGGGCCGACGACACGTGGCCGGTCCGCGCCCTCCGGGCCGCCGGCGGATCGGCGCAGCACCGCGCGGACCCGGGCAACCAGCTCCCGAGGGCTGAACGGCTTGGTGACGTAGTCGTCGGCGCCCAGCTCCAGGCCGACGATCCGGTCCACCTCGTCGTCGCGGGCGGTGAGGAAGATGACCGGGGTCCAGTCGCCGGCCTCACGCAGCCGGCGGCAGATCTCGGTGCCGGGCAGACCCGGCAGCGCGATGTCCAGGACGCAGGCCACCGGACGCAAGCGGCGGGCCGCACTCAGACCGGCCTCGCCGTCACGTTCCAGGTGGACGCCGAACCCGTCCCGGGTCAGGTAGAGCCGGACCAGGTCGGCGATGGCCGGCTCGTCCTCCACTACGAGGACGAGCCCGCGATGCGGTGGTTCGACGGTCACCGGCCCATGATTGCCGACTGCGAAGGCTCGGCGCGATCGGTGTGTGTTCGAATTCGGTAAAGGCCGGGCGACACCCGGTCGGGGTCAGCTCACCAGGACGGAGCGAACATCCCGGGCCGGACGGCGGCCGGTGCGTCACCGATGCTGGCGACGACCCGCGCGCCGGGCGGCCGCAGGCGGGTCCGGAACGCCTGGTTGAGCAACGCGTCGAGCTGCCAGACCTGCTTCGGGTGACTGGTCCGGATCAGAAACCGCTCACGGATGCCGTCGATCGCGGTGGCCGCCATCTCCACCGACTGCAGCCGCGGGTCCGGGCTCCAGGTGACGTTGCTCAGCTCGCGCAACTCGGTGTTGAGGTGCAGGCGCAGTCGGTGCAGGAGGCGGGTCTGCTGGGTCACCACCAGGCGGCGGTGTGTGAGTAGCAACAGGTAGTCGCCGGTGACCGGGCGGTCGGGGCGGCTGCAACGGGTGACCAGGATGGTGGCGTCACCGGAGCCGACACAGCGCCGGAAAACCGGCATGTGCCGGCTCACCGTCTGCACGGCCAGGCCAGCCTCAGCGGCGGCCGGGAGGAACGTTCGGGAGAAGACGTCCATGACCTGCCCAACGACGTCCCCAGCAGGGTGACGTGGGTCACGCGGGTTTTTTGGAAGTTCCACGCCCCGTGTCGCACTGCCTGTCCGACTTCCGACTCGGACGGATCATGGTCAGGAGTTCGGCTGAAGTGGACTGGCGGCGAACAGCTCCTCCAGCCAGCCAGGGACCGCGTCGGCGTACCCGGCACGGGACTCCTCGGGGGTGTCCAGTGCCCGACGCCAGGAGAGCGACCGGCTCACCGGCCCCAGGCCGATCGCGAGGTCGGCCGCCTCCACGAGGGTCCGCCGGTCGTACCGGTCGGTCCACGCCTCCAGGTACGCGTCGCGCAACCGCACCAGCTGGGCGTCATCGGCGGCGAGCTTCCCGGCGTGCCCGATGGAACGCAGGGTCACCAGCAGCGTGCCGAACGGGTGCGCCACCGAGGCGTCACCCCAGTCGAAGTACCGGTACCCGGCCGCGCCGGCGAAGACGTTGCCGTCGTGCAGGTCGTCGTGTTGCACCGTCGCCGGAATGCCCAGGTCGGCGAGCCGGCGGCACCGCTGCGCGTACGCCGGCAGCTCGGCCCGCAACCGCTCGTGCACCTCCGGGCTGAGCCCGCCCTCGGCACCCATCAGCAGCGCCTCGTGATCGTCGAGCAGCTCGGCGAAGAGACCGGCCAGCACCTCCGGACGCTGATCCGGCACGCCCAGGGCGACCAGCTCGTCGGCGCGCGACGCGCTCGCCAGTTGCAGCGCCGCGTACCCGGGCAGCGCTCGCTCCCAGTGCGCCAGGTCGGGGTCGCGCGCCAGCACGTCGCGCAACGACTCGCCGCCATCGGGCAGCAGTGACCAGCCCTGCGCCGGGTCCACCGCGATCGGCGTCAGCACCCGGTCGGGCGTCAACTCGGCGAGCGCCGTGATCAGGACGGCCTCGTGCACCGTGCCGGGGTTGTTGGCCTTGAACCAGACCGGACCGTCGTCGGTGGGCACCCGCCACACCAGCGACCAGGGCCGCAGCCTCGGCTCCACCAGCCCGGTCACCCGTCGGCCGGCCTGGCTCAACTGCGCGTCGACCCAGGATCGGGCCCGCACCTGCCACTGCTCGCTGGACCAGTCTGGGGCACGCTCACCGGCGATCGTCGTCACGCTGGGCACCTTAGGCGGCCGTTCCGCGTCGAGGCGAGCCTTTTCCCGCCCCGCGTCAGACCAGCTCGACGATGGTGGCGTTGGCCATGCCGCCACCCTCGCACATGGTCTGGAGGCCGTAGCGGATGCCGTTGTCCCGCATGTGCTGGAGCATGGTGGTCATGATCCGGGCACCGGAGCCGCCGAGCGGGTGGCCGAGGGCGATCGCCCCGCCGCGCGGGTTGAGCCGCTCCGGGTCCGCCTCGGTCTCCGCCAGCCAGGCCAGCGGCACCGGGGCGAACGCCTCGTTCACCTCGTACACCCCGATCTCCTCGATGCCCAGCCCCGCGCGGCGCAGCGCCTTCGCGGTGGCCGGGATGGGCGCGGTGAGCATGGCGACCGGGTCGTCGGCGGCGACCACGGCGGTGTGGATCCGGGCCAGCGGGCGCAGGCCGTGTCGGCTGGCCCAGTCGGAGGTGGTCACCGCGAGGGCCGCGGCGCCGTCGGAGATCTGGGACGCGGAACCGGCGGTCACCACGCCGTCGGCGCGGAACGGGGTGGCCAGCTCACCCAGCTTCTCCAGGGAGGTCTCCCGGCGGATGCCCTCGTCGGCGGCGAACTTGCCACCGTCGGCGAGCGGCACCGGGGTCAGCTCCGGGTCGAACGCGCCAGCGTCCTGCGCGGCGGCCGCCTTCTCGTGGCTGGCCAGCGCGAACTCGTCCAGTTGGGTACGCGAGAGGCGCCACCGTTGGGCGATCAGCTCGGCCCCGACCCCCTGGTTGAACGGCAGCGGCGCGTCGTCGGCGAAGCCCTCGACGCCCCGGTAACGGGCGCGTAGCTGGTCACTGAACGGCATGCCGCCGGCCACGCTGGAGCCCATCGGCACCCGGGTCATCGACTCGACCCCGCCGGCGACCACCAGGTCGGCCTGACCGGAGAGCACCGTCGCGGCGGCGAAGTGCAGGGCCTGCTGGCTGGAGCCGCACTGCCGATCCAGTGTGGTGCCGGGCACCGTCTCGGGCCAGCCGGCAGCGAGCACGCCGTTGCGGGCGATGTTCCACGACTGCTCGCCGACCTGGGACACGCAGCCCCAGAAGACGTCGTCGACCTGGGCCGGGTCGAGCCCGGTGCGCTCGGCGAGGGCGCGCAGCACGTGCGCCGAGAGGTCGACCGGGTGGATGCTGGCGAGGCTGCCCTTGCGCCGCCCGACCGGGGTACGTACCGCGCCGACGATGACCGCGTCACTCATGTTTACTCCCCGGTAACTTGGGCTGCCCCGATCCTACGTCGTCCATCGACCGGTCGTCCGGCCACACCCGCACGAGGTGCCGGAGTCCGACTGCCGCTGGCATGCTGGGCGGGTGAATGAGACCTCCCCGGCACAGCAGTGGCGGGTGCCGTCGAGCCTGCCGGCGGCGAAACTGGCCGGCGCCGTCCTGCTCGTCGCGCTCGGGCTGCTCTTCGCCGACGGCGACCCGGTCCGCCTGGCGGTGGCCGTCCTGGCCGCCGCCGCGCTGGCCGGCTGGGCGGTACGTGACCTGGTCGCGCCGGTCCGATTGGCGGTGGACCCGGCCGGGCTCACCGTCATCCACGGCTTCGCCGGACGGCGACTGCTGCCCTGGTCGGCGGTCGAGGCGATCGCCGTCGACCGGCGGCCCCGGCTGGGGCTGACCAGCGAAACCCTGGAGATCGACGCGGGCAACTCGCTGCACCTGTTCGGCCGGTACGACCTGGGGGCCACCCCGGAAGAGGTGGCCGCCGCGTTGCGTGCCGCCCGCCCGATCAGGTGAGCAGTGCGGCGGTCCGGAAGAGCACCAGCGCGAGCAGGATCAGCAGGATCAGCGCCCCACCGGTGACCTGCACCAGCGTGCGACGACTGCGCGGTGCGTACGCGAGCACCAACGCCATGAGCGCGCCGACCACCAGCCCGCCCAGGTGCCCGGGGATCGAGATGCCCGGCACGGCCAGCGTGAACACCAGGTTGATCACCAAGATCGGGATGATCCGGGAAATGTCCCGGCCCAACTTGCGCTCGATGATGATCAGCGCGGCGAACAGACCGAACACGGCTGTCGACGCGCCGACGGTGGCCGCCCGCGGGCTGCTGAACAGGTAGGCGGCCACGTTGCCGCCGAGGCCCGCGATCAGGTAGAGCGCGGCGAACCGCACCCGCCCGAGGTTGGCCTCCAGCGACCGGCCGAGCACCCACAGCGCCCACATGTTGAGCAGCAGGTGGAGCACGCCGTAGTGCAGGAACATCGCCGTGACCAGCCGGTACCACTGGCCGTCGGCGATCCCGCCGAGCGTGTAGTCGGAGAGGTAGGCGCGGCCGAGCACCGCACCCCACTCGGTCAGCGGCGTGCTGCCACCCATCAGGCCGCCGAAGCCGGAGCCGCCCACCGCCGCGTCCCCGCCCCGGGCGGAGGCGATGGAGGCGAGCAGGAACAGCACGTTCACGGCGATCAGCGCCTTGGTGACATAGCCGTGCCGGCCGGCCGTACCGCCGCCGAAGGCGGTACGTGCCGGCCGAACACTGCGACGTCCCTCGTTGACGCACTCCGGGCACTGGTGCCCGACCGAGGCCTCCCGCATGCAGTCCGGGCAGATCGGCCGGTCACAGCGGGTGCACCGGATGTAGGTCTCCCGGCCGGGGTGCCGGTAGCAGACCGGGGTGGTCGGCGGAGACTCGCTCACCGGGCCGACCCTCCGTCCGCCATCGCACGGTCCACCGGCACCGGCTGTGCTCCGGAGCGCTCAATCATGCGAGCAAAGGTACCTCGCCAGTCGCTCAGGAAGCGGACCGCTCGATCTCGACCCGCTCGATGACGACGTCCTGGAGCGGACGGTCGCTCGGGCCGGTCGGGGTGTTCGCGATCGAATCCACGATCTTCACCGACTCCTCGTCGGCGACCTGGCCGAAGATGGTGTGCCGGTTGTTGAGGTGCGGCGTCGGGGACACGGTGATGAAGAACTGCGAACCGTTGGTGCCCGGTCCGGCGTTCGCCATCGCCAGCAGGTACGGACGGTCGAACCGCAGCTCCGGGTGGAACTCGTCGGCGAACTTGTAGCCCGGTCCGCCCCGGCCGGTGCCGGTCGGGTCGCCCATCTGGACCATGAAACCGCTGATCACCCGGTGCGAGATGGTGCCGTCGTAGTACGGACCACTGCCCGGCTGACCGGTGCGCGGGTCGGTGTACTCACGGTTTCCCTCGGCCAGGTCGACGAAGTTGCGGACGGTCTTCGGCGCGTGGTTCGGGAAGAGCTCCAGCCGGATCGGGCCAGCGTTGGTGTGCAGGGTGGCGTAGACAGCCTCGGCCACGGGTACTCCTCACTCGTTGGTCAGTTCCATGCGGATCCTCCCATGTGCCCGATCTGGCATCGCGGAGGCATCCGAAGGTGGAGGATGACGAAGGAACAACTCCCAGGAGGTAGGACCGTGTTTGGATTCGGGCGGCGTAAGTCCCAGGGGCAGCAGGCCTTGGCCGAGCTGAACCAGAGCATCAGCCACCTGATGCTGGCAGCCAACCACGCCGCGAAGGGTGCCGGCGCGACCGTCGGCCCGCGGGTCCAGGTGGCCCGGGGTTACGTCGCACCGACGGCCGCGAAGGTACGCGACCGCGCGTCGACCGGCTGGGGGACGACTCTCACCACGCTGGCACCACTGGCGGCGGCTGCTCGTGACGGCGCCGCGCAGGCAGGGCCGCTGACCAGGAAGGCCAAGTCGAAGACCATGCGGATCACCGGTAAGAAGAAGCAGCCGCGTCGTCGCGGCTCGATGATGACCGGCCTGTTGGCGGCGGGTGCCATCGCCGGCCTGGCCGGCGCGGTCGCGCTGCGTCGCCGCCGGGAGCAGCAGGAGTGGGCCGAGTACGACCCGACCCGCAGCACCCTGGAGCCGATGCGCGACGAGGTCGACTCGATCGAGGTGCGTACGCCGTCCGCCGCCCGGGGGTCCGACGGGTCCGCCATGTCCGGCGCGGCGGGGATGACCGGCGCGGGCAGCTCGGCGGTGGCCGGCGGCTCCAGTGCCAGCACCACCGCCCCGGCCAAGCCGACCGGTGTCCGCCCGACCGACAAGGTCCCGTCGGTCGCCGAGGGCGCCACCGACGTCTCCGGTCGGCCGACCGACGACCTCACCAAGGCGCTGGGCAAGGACACGGCCCGCACCAACGGCCGCCGCTGAGGTCAACAGCAGCGCATCGGGCGCCGGCGAGTGGGTCCACCCACTCGCCGGCGCTTCCGCCTGAGCGGGCACTACCGCAAGGTCAGAGCCAGCCGTTGCGGCGGAACCAGCGGTAGAGGGCCAGTGAGACGCCGAGCATGAGGGCCAGGGCCACCGGATAGCCGTACGTCATCTTCAGCTCGGGCATGTTGTCGAAGTTCATGCCCTCGACGCCGGCGATGGAGGTCCAGACCGCGGCGATGGCCGCCCACGCGGCGATCTTGCGCATGTCGTTGTTCTGGTCGACGGTGACCTGGGCCAGCCGCGCCTGGAGGATCGAGTTCAGCAGGTCGTCGTAGGAGTTCACCTGCTCCACGGTGCGGCTCAGGTGGTCCTGCACGTCCCGGAAGTACTTGCGGATCTCCTTGGGCACGTCCCGGTTGACCTGGGAGGTCAGCGTCATCAGCGGCCGTTGCAACGGCACCACCGCCCGCTTGAACTCGACCAGCTCCCGCTTCATCTGATAGATCCGCTGGATCCGCCCGTGGCCGTGCCGGTCGAAGACCTCCGCCTCCAGCACGTCCAGGTCGTCCTCGATCTGCTCGGCCACCTCCAGATAGAGGTCGACCACCCGGTCGGTCACCCCGTACGCCACCGCCCACGGGCCGTGCAGCAGCAACTCCTGCTTGGTCTCCAGGTCGGCGCGGATCGGGGCGAGCCGGCAGGCATCGCCGTGCCGGACGCTGATCACGAAGTTCGGGCCGATGAAGAGCATCACCTGCCCGGTCTCCACCACCTCGGAGTTCTCGGTCAGCTCGGTGTGCTCGCAGTAGCGGGCGGTACGCAGCACCAGGAAGACGACGTCGCCGAACCGCTCCAGCTTGGGGCGCTGCTCGGCCTTGACCGCGTCCTCGACCGCCAGCTCGTGCAGGCCGTACGTCTCCGCGATGGCGGTCATCTCGGCCAGCTCCGGCTGGTGCAGACCGATCCAGACGAAGCCGTGCTCCTCGCGGCGGGCAGCGGCCAACGCCTCCGCGTAGGTCCAGTCGCCGGGCTGCCGCCTGCCGTCGACGTAGAGCGCGCAGTCGACCACAGCGCTGCGGCCGGTGCCGGTGCCCGTCGGGGCCGAAACGGGCGGCGAGCCGTCGGCGTTGAGGATCCGGGTCATCGCCCGGACCGGGGAGGGCCACGCCCGAGGCCGCAGCACCCGACCGGTGGTCGACGGTGCCGTCCGGTCCCGCTCTGTCCGATCCGTCATCGCGTCACCTCCCGCGCTCAGCTGCGGCTTGCAGGCTACGCCGATCGCGGTCGAGGACCGGTGTGACGGCGGTCGCGTGGGGGGCGGCGCCGGGCGGGCCGGGCCGCATCGGGGGGTGTGCGGGGGACGACACGGCCCACCCGGCACCTGTGGGGGCGGGAGGTTGTGCTGCCGCGTCAACCCGGCGGGGCCGGCCCGGAGGCCGGACGGTGAACTCCGCAGCCGGCGGGGTGACGCTCGCAGCATTGTGGGCCAGCCGGCCGCCCGGAGGGGAGCCCCGGGACGGCCGGTATCGTCGTTCTGTCAGGAACCCGACAGTTAATTCAGCTACGGACGGCCTCGACGGCCGAGGCGAGCCGCCGGACACCCTCGTCGATCCGGTCGGCGGTCACCGCCGAGAAGGCCAGCCGGAGAGCGTGCCGCCCGCCGTTCAGCACGAAGTCACTGCCCTTGACCACGGCGACCCCGCGCTCGGCCGCCGCCGGGGCGAGCCGGTCGACCAGCACGTCCTCCGGGAACTCCACCCAGAGGAAGTAGCCGCCGTCGGGCTCCACGAACCGCGCCTGCGGCAGGTGCCGGCGCAACGAATCGGCGAGCACCTGGGCCCGCTCGCCGAGCGCCGCCCGGACCGTCTCGATCGACCGGTCGATGTCACCGGAAACGCAGAACTGGTGCACGATCGCCTGAGACACCATCCCGGGCGAGATGTAGAGGCTCGTCGCGTTCTTCGCGATGGAGGCGATCAGGTCGGCCGGGCCGACCAGGTAACCGACCCGCACACCCGGGCAGACCGTCTTGGTGAAGCTCGATGCGTGCACCACCACGTTGCGGGTGTCCAGCGAGAGCATCGACGGCAGCGCCTCGCCACGGAAGCGGATGTCCGCGTACGGGTCGTCCTCGAAGATCGTGAACTCGTACTCGGCGGCCAGGTCGAGCAACTCCCGGCGCTTCTCCAGCGACAGCGTCATGCCGGCCGGGTTCTGATAGTTCGGGATGACGTGCGCGAGCCGGGGGCGGACCCCGGACTCCAGCAGCTTGCGCAGCTCGGCAGTGTCCAGGCCATCCGGCTGGACGGCGATGCCGTGCAGCTCACTGCCCATCCGCTGGAGGTTGAGCAGCGTCCGGTCGTACGTCGGGCGCTCCACCACCACCGCGTCGCCGGGGCGTACCAGGTGGTCGAAGAGGAACGCGTCGGCCTGAAGCGACCCGTTGGTGACCAGCACCTGGTCGGCCTCGACCCCGTGCTTCTCGGCGATCCACTTTCGCAGCGGTAGGTACCCGACGGAGGTGCCGTACGCCGTCACCCCCGCGGGGTCGGCGTCGAAGGCGCGGACGGCGGCGGCCTTGAGCCCCTCGACATCGACGATGTCCAGCGAGGGAGCCCCACGGGCAAAGGAGATCAACTGCTCGGCGGTCATGGATGTTGAGCGTACGGGCGGCGGCGGGGGACGCGCGGTCGGCACGGCGATGTCCGCATCCTGAGCCACCGGGTCGGGTGACCCCACTGGGCCGGTCGGCGGCAGATCAGACCGGAAGGGCGAGCGCGTCGTGCTGCGCGGCCCGGGAAAGTCCCTCCAACTGCACGCCGAGCGCGTCGAGGAGCTGACTCCAGTCGAAGTAGGAGCGCCAGGCGGTGATCCGACCCTTGCGGGCCCGGACCACGTCGGCCACCTCCCAGCTCACCAGCCGGCCGGTGGGCGCGACGGTGCCGTACGGCGTATGCAGGGTGCCGGTGTGGGTGCCGGTCAGTCGCAGCTCGACGGCGGCGCCACCGCCGGTGCGGACCACGCCCATCGGGTCGACCCGCAGGTCTGGAAAGGCGCCGGTCCAGGTGCGCAGCAGCGCGGGCAGCTCGATCGGCCGGACCGTCACGCCCGGCATGGAGTAGAAAGCCTCCGGGGCGTAGAGATCCGGCAGCCGGGCCACGTCCCGACGCAGGAGCATGTCGTACTGCTGCTCGACCAGCCGCTCCGCGTCGCGCATCGGGACCTCCCCCACGGGCCACGGCATCTCCGCGCCCGCAAGGGATGTCTACCCATCGATCCGGCCCCGCACACCACCCCCGGTCAGGTCGTGGCGACCGCCTGGCTCTCCGACCAGACCCGCATGATGTCCCGCACGGAGATCACGCCGGCCACCTCCTGGCCGTCCAGCACCACCAGGTGCCGGAATCCGCCCCGGGCCATCGCGGCGGCGGCCTCGGCCACCGTCCACTCCGGCCCCGCGTAGACCACGTCCCAGGTCAGGTGGGCGCCGGTGCGTTCCACATCGCAGTCCAGGCCGGCGCCAATGGCCTTCAACACGTCACGTTCGGTCATGATCCCCACACCCTCAGAATCCGGGTCGATCACGACCGCCGACCCGACACCGCGGGCCGACATCATCCGGGCCGCCTGGCGGAGCGTGTGCTCCGGACCGACGACGAGGACCTGGCTGGACATCGCATCCCGTACCTGCATCACACATCACCCCTTTGGGACGGTGGCATTCGGTACGGACATGGTGCTCGGTGGATGTTTCCGGGACAAGAGCGGCATCGCACAAGCTGCGGACGCTGGCTACTGTCGGGTGGTGTCCACCGAGCCCCTGCGCTGCGCCGGCGCGCTGATCGTCGACCATGACGGCCGCATCTTCTTTCAGCGCCGCTCACCACACCGACGCCTGTTTCCCAACTGTTGGGACATCGTCGGCGGCCACGTGGAGCCGGGCGAGGACATCGACGAGGCAATGCGCCGGGAGATCACCGAGGAGACCGGCTGGGTCCTCTCCCACGTCCTGGGGCAGGTGGGCGAGTACAGCTACGTCGGCGACGACGGCCTGGCCCGGACCGAGTACGACTTCCTGGTCCGCGTCGACGGTGACCTCGACCGCCCGATGCTGGAGGCCGGCAAGCACACCGAGTACCGCTGGCTGGCCGAGCACGAGGTGACAGTGCTCGACGAGCACCGCGACGTCAACGACGGGCTGATCCGGCGGATTGCGGAGGAGGGCTTCGCCGTCCTGCGGTCGATCGGTCTGTGAACACCGTCGAACTGGCGCCCCACCGGATCGCCGGGCTGCTCGCGCCGGCCGTGGACCGGACCTTCCGCGCCGGAATCCTGGCCGGCCGGGACGGTGGTGGCGCCGAGTTGTCCCAGCGCTACGGCGGAATCACGGCGACCGGCTTCCTGGTCGACCTGCGCACCCGGCTGGCCGCACCCGGTGGCACTGTCGACGGGCCTGGGTTCGCGGCGATCACCCGCTACCAGGACCCGGTCGCCTGCCGGCGGACCGTGGACAAGCAGGTGGCCCACGGGATGATCTACCGCGGTCCGGACGGAGCCCTGTCCGCCACCGAGCGGGGCGCCGCCTTCCTCGCCGAGCTGTACCAGGTGCACGCCGAGGTCACCGAGGAGTTGTGGGCCGGCCACGACGACCGGGTGGCCCGGCTGGTGGCCATGCTCGGCCGACTGCTGTCGTACGCCCTGGTGCTGGCCGACGAGGAGCCGGACCCGGTCGCCTCGGCCTTCGCCGCGCTGGCACCCCCGTACGAGCCGGACGGCACCCCGTCGGGCGTTCTGCTGCTCAACCGGCTCAGCACGCTGCGACACCACCGGGCCGACGCGCACGCCGCCGCCTGGACCGCCGCCGGGCACACCGCGTCGAGCATCGCCGCCCTGCCAGCCGGTCCCGAGCGACTCGCCATCGAACTGGAGACCGACCGGCGGGCCGCCGGCCCGTACGCCGCACTCAGCGCGGAGGAGCGCCTGAGCATGCTCGCCGACCTGGCGGCATTGCCCGGCTGACCCGGTTGGCCGGAGCGGCGCACCCGGCCGGCGCTATCCTCCACCGGTGACGGGAGCAGGACTAGGGAGGATGTCGCGATGATCGGAATGGTGCTCGCGGCCGGAGCGGGACGACGGCTGCGCCCGTACACCGACACCCTGCCCAAGGCGTTGGTGCCGGTGGACGGCGAGACGACGATCCTGGACATCGCGCTGGGCAACCTCGCCGAGGTCGGGCTCACCGACATCGTGATCGTCGTCGGCTACGCGGCGGACGCGGTCCGCGAGCGGCAGGCCGACCTGGAGAAGCGGTACGGGGTCACGCTCACCCTGGTGCACAACGACAAGGCCGAGGAGTGGAACAACGCCTACTCGCTCTGGCTCGCCCGGGAGTACTTCGCGCGCGGGGTGCTGCTGGTCAACGGGGACACCGTGCACCCGGTGAGCGTGGAGAAGACCCTGCTCGCCGAGCGTGGCCCGGGGATCCTGCTGGCCGTGGACACCCTCAAGCCGCTGGCCGAGGAGGAGATGAAGACCACCTTCGACGCCGCCGGCCAGCTCACCCGGATCACCAAGATCATGGACCCGGGCGAGGCGTACGGGGAGTACATCGGCGCGACGCTGATCGAACCGCAGGTCGCCGACGCCCTCGCCGACGCGCTGGAGGCGACCTGGCGGCGGGACCCGAACCTCTACTACGAGGACGGCTACCAGGAGTTCTCCGACCGGGGCGGTGAGGTGCGGGCGGCGCCGATCGGTGACGTCCCGTGGGTCGAGGTCGACAACCACGCCGACCTGGCCCGCGCGCGGGAGATCGCGTGCCGCTACTAGCTCGGAGCGTCCTCACCCCGCTGCACATCGACGTGCGACGCGGGGCGGTCGCCGACCTGGGCGCGATCCTGGCCGACGGGCGGATCTCCTCCGGTGGCGACGTCGCGGTGGTGGTCGGCCCGGGTCAGGGTGCCCAGATCGCGGAGCTGATCCGACCGTCACTGCGCTCGGCGGACGTGTTCACCGTCTCCGGCGGGACGCTGGACGCCGCCGACGACCTGGGCGGCAAACTCCGCTCCCGGTCGTACGACGCGGTGGTCGGCATCGGTGGCGGCAAGACCATCGACGTGGCCAAGTACGCGGCGACCCGCCGAGGGCTGCCGATGGTGTCGGTGGCGACCAGCCTCGCCAACGACGGGATCGCCTCCCCGGTGGCCAGCCTGATCACCGACGGGATCAAGGGCTCCTACGGCGTCCACATCCCGATCGGGGTGATCGTCGACCTGGACTTCGTGGAGAGCGGCCCGGACCGGCACAACCGGGCCGGTATCGGCGACGTGATCAGCAACATCAGCGCGCTGGCCGACTGGGAGCTGTCCCGACAGGTACGCGGTGAGCCGGTCGACGGGCTGGCCGCCTCGCTCTCGCGGGCGGGCGCCGAAGCGGTGCTCAACCACCCCGGCGACATGAGCGACGACGCCTTCGTGATCGTCCTCGCCGAGGCGTTGATCTCCAGTGGCCTGGCGATGGCTGTCGACGGCACCAGCCGTCCGTGCAGCGGCGGCTGCCACGAGATCATGCACGCGGTCGACTCGCTCTTTCCGGGGACCGCCTCGCACGGCGAGCTGGCCGGGCTGGGTGCGCTGTTCTGCACCTGGCTGCGCGGAGATCTCCGCCGCTTCCGGGAGATGTCGGCCTGTCTCGCCCGGCACGGTCTGCCCCGGCTTCCCGCCGAGGTGGCGCTCACCGACGACCAGTTCATCGAGGCGGTGCAGTTCGCACCACGTACCCGGCCGGACCGGTACACCATCCTCGAACACCTGGCACTGTCGCCTACCGAGACCCGGGAGCGGCTGGCAGACTACGCCGGTGCAATCCGCGACCAGCTTGGCTGACCCCCGTCCCACCGTCGCCGACTTCCACCGGGTGAACCGGGGCGGCGGCCTGTTCAGCGAGTCGATCAGCCAGTGGCTGGGGGCCGTCTTCGCGCTCGTCGCCCAGCGGCTCGGGCTGCGACCGACCGCGTTGACCATCACCAACCTGGTGCTCGGGCTGGCCACCTCGGTCACCGTGGTGGCGCTCGCCGGGCCGGTCGCCGCCGGGGACGTACCGGCCTGGGTGGTCGGCCTGCTCGCCCTGGTCGGCTGGCAGGTGGCGTACTCCCTGGACTGCGCTGACGGGCAGCTGGCCCGGGTGACCGGCCAGGGCAGCGCGGCCGGCGCGCGCGTCGACGTGCTCTGCGACGTGGCCGCGCAGATCGCCCTGGTGGCAGCCCTGGCCGCCACCGCCGTGGCGCAGGAGCCGGGCACGCCGACCTGGCTCGTGGCGACCTTCGCGGGCACCTGGATGGTCAACCTGGTGACGTCGGTGATGCAGGCCGGCCCGAACGCGGCCAGCATGGTCACCTCGACCTCGTTGCCGGTGCGCCTGGTGAAGCTGGTCCGCGACTACGGCGCGGTGGTGTTCGTGGCCGCCGTGGTGCTCGCCGTGGCCCCCGCGCTGGTTCTCTGGGTGATGGTCGCCTTCACGATCGTCAACGGCGGCTTCCTGCTGGCGAGCATCGCCTTCTCGGCCCGCGCCTCCCTGCGCTGACCAGCCCCTCACCCCCGCGCGCCGCCCGTCCGCAAGATCCACGCGGGAGGGCCAAGATCGCGCTTGATCCAGGATGTAGTGGCCTCGGAGCAGCCGGATGGGACTACTTCCTGGATCGAGCGCGATCATGCCCGGCGGGCCGACGCGGGCGGGACCGGGTTCAGACGTGGTTGGGGGTTCGGGCCAGGCCCGCGTAGATGTCGATGAGCTGCTTGGTGACCACGTCGGGGTGGAAGATGCGCTCGTAGCGGGCGCGGGCGGCCAGGGTCAGCCCGGACGCACCGGCGCGGGCGACCGGCAGCGCGGCCGCGAGCGCGGCCGGCTCCGGGGCCACCACCCAACCGGCCTCGCCCAGACCGATCCCCGCCGGCATGGCTGATCCGCCAGCGCCCCCGGCGACCGCGGAGGCGATCTCGGCGGGCCCGGTGCCGGCGGGCTCGTGCGGGGCGTCGGCCCCGACCAGGTACGGAATGCCGCCCAACGCCGTACCGAGCACCGGCCGGCCGCTCGCCAACGCCTCGATGATCACGGTGGGCAGCACGTCGTGCCACATCGCGGCGACGATCACCACCGCGCTCGCCTCGACGGCGGCCTGCACGCCGGCCCGGTCGAGCTGACCGAGGTAGACCACGTCGGATCGCTCGGCGGCGGCTGCCTCCACGAGTGGGCGCAGCTCACCGTCACCGGCGATCCGCAGCGTGCCCAGCGCACCCACCGGGTGCCGACGCCAGGCGTCCAGCAGCAGGTCGACGCCCTTCTCCGGGGAGAGCCGGGCCATGTAGAGGAACCCGTCACCCAGCGGCACCGGCCGACCCGGATCGGGTACGGAGTTCGGCTTCACCACGATGCGTTCGTCCGGAATGCCGTAGTCGCGGAGGTGATCGGCGATCGCCGAGGTGAGCGCGATGTACCGATCCACCGAACGCCAGGTGCCCCGGTGCACGGCCAGGGTGGTCGCCATCAGCGCGCTCTGCACCGCCGAGTCGCGGTAGCAGCGGTGCTTGATCGCCGGCACACCCAACGCCCGACCCTTGCAGTCCTGACAGATCACGCCGTCTCGGAAGTAGATCCCCGACGAGCAGACCTGCCGGTAGTTGTGCACCGTCTGCACTACCGGCACACCGTGCCGGTGCGCGGTCCGCACCACCCAGGGCGAGATCAGGGGGTACGGGTTGTGCAGGTGCAGAACGTCCGGTCGGTGCTCGGTGAGCAGCCGGCTCAGATCGTGCTGGGCGCGCGGCGCCCAGATCGGCGAGATCGGCAACAGCGCCTTCGCCGCCTTCGACATCGACGGGATCTCGTCCGAACTGCGAATGAAGGGCAGCACCTCGACGCCAGCGGCGGTGAGCTGAGCGATCTCCGAGTCGACGATCGTGTTCTCACCGGAAGGCTGGGCTTCCCGGTACCGGTTGTGTGCCACCACGATTCTCACGGAGCTTGCCTTTCGTTCGCGATTGCGGGACTCGCAAGCTCATTCCTCACGCTCACGGGAAAGAAGGCTACCGTTGTGTCGTGCCCGAACTACCGGAGGTTGAGGCGCTCGCGGGTTACCTGCGTCAGCGCGCGGTGGGGCGGCGCGTCGATCGACTGGAGATCGCCGCGATCAGCGCCCTGAAGACGTACGAACCGGCGCCGACCGAGGTCGCCGGCCGGGCGGTGATCGACGCCGGTCGGCACGGCAAGTTCCTCGACGTCCTCTTCGAGGGCGGCCTGCACCTGGTGGTGCATCTGGCGCGAGCAGGCTGGCTGCACTACCGGGAGGCCTTCCCCTCCACCACCCCGCTACGTCCGGGCAAGGGCCCGATCGCGGTGCGGGTACGCCTGGATGACGGGTCCGGCTTCGACCTCACCGAGGCCGGCACCCAGAAGAAGCTGGCCGCATACCTGGTCACCGACCCGGCGGAGGTCCCCGGGGTGGCCAAGCTGGGCCCGGACGCGCTCGCCGCGGATCTGCCCCTCTTCGCCGAGCGGCTGCGGAGCAGGCGGGGGCAGGTCAAGGGGGTGCTGACCGACCAGTCGGTGCTGTCCGGCGTGGGCAACGCGTACTCCGATGAGATCCTGCACGCCGCGAAGCTGTCCCCGTTCGCGATCACCGATCGGCTCACCGACGCCCAGATCGCCACCCTGCACGCCGCCACCCGACAGGTCCTCGGCGACGCGGTCGAGCGGTCCCTCGGCCAGCGGGCCGCGGAGCTGAAGGGCGAGAAGCGCTCCGGGCTGAAGGTGCACGCGCGCACCGGGCTGCCCTGCCCGGTATGCGGGGACACTGTGCGCGAGGTGTCGTTCGCCGACTCCAGCCTCCAGTACTGCCCCACCTGCCAGACCGGCGGCAAGCCGCTCGCT
This sequence comes from Micromonospora saelicesensis, assembly GCF_900091575.1. Classification (GTDB taxonomy): domain Bacteria; phylum Actinomycetota; class Actinomycetes; order Mycobacteriales; family Micromonosporaceae; genus Micromonospora; species Micromonospora saelicesensis. Next base: position 1,588,701 of record NZ_FMCR01000001.1, on the reverse strand, counting down.
GACCGTCGGTTGTCTCGCCTCGTACGGTGAGTAATTGCACTTCAGGACTACGTAGCGGATTCGTCCTCCCTGAGCGGAAGCTCCGGTCCGCCCTTCTCGCCACGCGCGCATCCATCGGTATAGTGGCCCGGTCCCCGGCTTCTGAAATGGTGCGGAGCCGGCCAGATCCCGCCAGCACCGTCGGTCGCCAATCTCCTTCGGGGCGACGATCGGTCGGAGGCCGCGTGGGAGACTGGGACGGTGGGCGACCCGGGCCTTCACGCCGAGTGAGCGGCCCGTGTCATGCGGGAGGACATGGGTGAGGTGACGGCAAGCCTCCAGCGCCCGGTAACCAACGAAGGCCGGAGCAGACTCGTGCGGCACGTCGACAGCTTCGAGATCCAGCCGCCGACGCCGCCGTCCCACAACGGCGTACCCCGGTCGGCATGGACCAGGGCGCGACGCCGTGTCTCCCGCTGGCACCGCCCCTACATCGCGATCCTGCTGCTGCTCGACTTCGGCGCGGCGGCGTTCGCCAGCTGGATCGCGATCCAGCTCTTCGACCAGGCTGCCTCCGGGTTCTCCGGCACCCAACAGGACCCGACGTGGTTCCACACCGTCTCCTACCTGCTGCTCCCGCTCGGCTGGGTGATCATCCTCTGGAGCAACCGCGCGTACGACCGGCGCTATCTGGGGCTCGGCCCGGACGAGTTCAAGCGGGTGATCCGTGCCTCGGTGACCGTGGCCGCGAGTGTCTCGTTCCTCGCCTTCTCCACGGTGACCCAGCTCTCCCGGTTCACCGTGGGCACGGCGCTGGTCGGGGCGACGCTGCTGATCCTCTGGGGTCGTTTTGTGGCGCGCTGGGCGTTGCACTACATCCGGCGGCGGGCCGGCCAGGCCGCGCACCGGATGGTGCTGGTCGGCACCCTGCCCGAGTGCCTGGAGGTCTACGCGGCGGTCACCCGCAGCCCGGCCGCCGGGCTGATGCCCGTCGCCATCCACATCACCGACGGGTACGCGGCTGCCCGGGGCATGCCGACCCCGGTTCCGGTGTACGCCGGACGCGACGTCCTGGCCCTGGTCCGTGAGGTCGGTGGGGACACCATCGCCGTCTGCGGGTCGGCCAGCGCGGAGCCGGGCGAGTTGCGCCGGCTGGCCTGGCAACTGGAGGGCTCCGGCGTCGACCTGGTGGTCGCGCCACAGCTCACCGACATCGCCGGCCCCCGGGTGCACATCCGGCCGATCGAGGGTCTGCCGCTGCTGCACGTCGAGGAGCCGACCCTCTCCGGGCCGGCGCTGCTGGCCAAGAACCTGATGGACCGGGTCGCCGCCGGCCTCGGCCTGCTGCTGCTGATCCCGCTCTTCCTGGCCATCGCCGTGGCGATCCGGATCTCCGACCCCGGGCCGGTCTTCTTCCGCCAGCCCCGGGTGGGGCATGAGGGGCGCACGTTCCGGGTGTGGAAGTTCCGCACCATGTACGTCAACGCCGAGGACCGGCTGGCCAGCCTGGTCGATCGGAACGAGACCGACGGCATGCTGTTCAAGATGAAGGAGGACCCTCGGGTCTTCCCGGTGGGTCGCTTCCTGCGGGCCACGTCGCTGGACGAGCTGCCGCAGCTGATCAACGTGCTCTGGGGCGAGATGTCGCTGGTCGGGCCGCGTCCGCTCCCGGCCGACGACGGTGACTTCCTGGGTGACGTGCGGCGCCGACTGCTCGTCCGCCCCGGCATGACCGGGCTGTGGCAGGTCTCCGGCCGCTCCGACCTGTCCTGGGACGAGTCGGTCCGACTGGACCTCTACTACGTCGACAACTGGTCGCTCGCGTACGACCTGAGCATCCTGTGGCGCACCGTCGGGGTGGTGCTCGCCCGCAAGGGCGCGTACTAGAGGGTTGGCGCGCCGGCTCGCAGGGGCGAGGATCGCTGCGTGGCTGCCAACCTCTCCGCCGTGGTCGGCGTCGTCTCACTTGTCACCGCGCTGACCGCAGCCCTGCTGGCGGTGCTGCGACTGCGAGCCCGCCGTGGCATCGCCACCGCCACCCAGCGGGCCACCTACGAGGTGCTGCACACCGCCGGCCTGGCCGCCGAGCCGCTGCGAGCGGGGTTGAGCGAGGCGGGCGCGGCGAAGGCCGTACGGCATCTGCGGGCGCTGGTGGGCGCGGTCGGGCTGGCGCTCACCGACGCCGACCGGCTGCTGGCCCTGGACGGGCGCGGCACGCACCATGGAGAGCAACTGCTCGCGGCGGCCCGGCGAACGGTGGACAGCGGCCGCTCGACAGTGCTGGGTGAGCAGGAACTGCACTGCGACCGGGTCGACTGCCCGGTCCGCGGGGCGGTGGTCGCACCGTTGCTGGGGGCGGACGGCCGGGTGGTGGGCGCGCTGGTGGCGGTCGCCGACAGCCCGCCGCCTCCGGGGTTGGTGCAGGCCACCCTGGAGACGGCGCACTGGGCCGGCAACCAGCTCGCCCTGGCCGAGCTGGACTCGTCGCGGGAGCGGCTGGCCCGCGCCGAGATCCGGGCGTTGCGGGCGCAGATCAGCCCGCACTTCATCTACAACGCGCTGACCGCGATCGGCTCGTTCGTACGCACCGACCCGGAGCGGGCCCGAGAGCTGATCCTGGAGTTCGCGGAGTTCACCCGGTACTCGTTCCGGGCGCACGGGGAGTTCACCACGCTGGCCGAGGAGCTGCGGTCGATCGACCGCTACCTGACCATCGAGCGGGCCCGGTTCGGCGACCGGTTGCAGGTGCGGTTGCAGATCGCCCCGGAGGTCCTGCCGGTGACGCTGCCGTTCCTCTGCCTCCAGCCGCTGGTGGAGAACGCGGTTCGCCACGGGTTGTCCCGCAAGCCGGGCACGGGCATGGTGAGCATCGAGGCCCGGGACGCGGGAGCCGAATGCCACATCACGGTGGAGGACGACGGAGTGGGAATGGATCCGACCACGCTGACCGCCGGCATCGCCGAGCTGGCCCGCGGCACCGGCGACCCGGGCGACGACACGGGCCAGCACGTCGGCCTCTCCAACGTCGACGAGCGGTTGCGCTCGGTCTTCGGGGACCGGTTCGGCCTGGTCGTGGAGACCGGGTTGGGCTCGGGCACGAAGGTGAGCATGCGGGTGCCGAAGTTCCACCCCGGCGTGCGGGCAGGGTCGTGAGCGAGCGAACCGGGACGGGTGCGGTGAACGCGTCCGGTTTCCTGCGCGTCCTCGCGGTGGACGACGAGCCGCCCGCGCTCGACGAGCTGGCGTACCACCTGCGGGCCGACCCCCGGGTGGCCCGGCTGCACACGGCCGGCGATGCCACCGAGGCGCTGCGGCTGCTGCGCGACGGCGACGTGGACGTGGTCTTCCTGGACATCCGGATGCCTGGCCTGGACGGCATGGAGCTGGCCCGGGTGTTGCGCCGCTTCGCCCGGCCACCGGCGATCGTGTTCGTCACCGCGTACGACGACGGCGCGGTGGACGCCTTCGATCTGGGCGCCACCGACTACGTGCGGAAACCGGTGCGCGCCGATCGGCTGGCCGAGTCGCTGCGCCGGGTGATCGGCTCGCGGGTGGTGCCGTCGCACCCGGCGGCGCTGGCCCGCGCGGAGGAGGACCCGACCATCCCCATCGAGTTGGCCGGCACCACCCGGATGCTGCCCCGGTCGGCGGTGCGCTGGGTGGAGGCGCAGGGTGACTACGCCCGGTTGCACACCGCGGAGGGGTCGCACCTGGTGCGGGTCTCGCTGGCCACGCTGGCGGAACGCTGGGCGGATGCCGGCTTCGTCCGGGTGCACCGGTCGTACCTGGTGCAGTTGAAGTTGATCGCGGAGCTGCGGCTGGTCAACTCCGGCTACGTGGTGGTGATCGACTCGACCGAGCTGCCGGTGAGCCGGCGGCACACCCGGGAGTTGAAGGACAAGCTGGTCAGGGCCGCGAAGCAGGATTGGAGTCGCTGAGCCAGGAATGGAAGCAGCCCTACCGTACGTTGTACGCTAGTCCGTACGACTTCCGGGAGGCCTGCCGTGACCGAGACCCCGTTCGACGCCGAATCCGAGTTCGACAGCCAACTCGACCGACTGGTGCAGCTCGGCTACCCCGCCCTCGCCGGGCTGACCGAGAGCGCCTTCCGCGACCTGGTCGTGCCACTGCGGGCCAGGGCGGCCGAGGGCAGCGCCGGGCTGCCCGCCCCCACCGACGCCCGGGTGCCGTTCCTGCTGATCATCACCCGGGACCTGATCGGTGTGCCGGAACGGGTGGAGCTGACCACCCTGGCCGGCAAGCGCAAGCCCGGCGTCATCGACCGGAACTACGCCGAGGACGACCTGCCCCGCTTCGACCCGATCAAGGAGCTGGAGGTGCCGGCCGGTCCGGCGTACCTGCTCTTCGACGTCGACCGGGGCGAGGAGTACCGCAACCTGGCACCCGCCACGGCCATGGAGGGGATCACCGCCCAGGGTCGACTGCCGCTCAGCATCGACGAGGGGCTCGCCTTCATCACACTGCACCCGGCCGCGTTGGCGAGCAACCGGTGCTTCTCGCTGGTCGGCTCCCGCTGCGGGGACAAGCGGGTGCCGGCGCTCTGGATCAGCCAGGGCGCACCCAAGCTGGGCTGGTGCTGGTACGGCAACCCGCACACCTGGCTCGGCTCCGCCTCGGCCCGACCGGAGCGCGTCGGCCTGGAGTGACCGTCGGACGCCGAGGGTCGCTGACAGTCGGGCCGTCCCACCGGCCCGGACGGCCCGACTTTCAGCACCTCGAGTGGATCAAGCCCGGCGGGTCAGAAGATGTCGGCCAACGGCAGGGCGAGGGGGAACGGCTGCTCGGTGCGGTAGACCTCGCCGACCGCCAGAACGGCCTGCTCGCGGTAACCGCCCGCGCCACTCACCAGCACGGTCAGGGTCTGCTTGCGGGGCTCCACCAGCCAGTAGAGCGGGATGCCGACGGCCGCGTACTCGTGGCGTTTGAGCACCAGATCACGGCCGGCGTTGCTCGGCGAGATCACCTCGACGACGAGGAGCACGTTGGCCGGGTCGAGCGCGGCACCGCCGCTGTCCAGTGCGCTCTCACTGGCGACGAAGAGATCAGGCACGAAGTACGACGAGCGTTTCGCGCTGACCCCGATGTCCTGACCAACGAGCACACCGGTGGGGGCCTGCCGGTCGAGGATCCGGCGGAGGCGATTGGCGACCGCGCCGTGGAAGACGTCCGCATGGGGGGACACGAGCAGGCTCCCGTCGAAGATCTCGTAGACCTGGTCGTCCTCGGGGAGGCTCTGGAGGTCGTCCACCGTCCAGGCATCACCCCAGCCGGGCCGGGCAGGGTTGGTCACCGTCACACCTCCTCTCTACCGGACCACCCTGACAGCTCAGTCGGTTGTCCACAACGAGCCTCCGGAGTTCCCACACGCCAGCCGGCATGATCCCCGAGTTATCCACAGCCGCGACCGGTTCTCCACAGGTTATTCACAACGCAAACCACTGATCTCCACGGCCGCTCCCTACAGTCAGGACCCATGAACGCACGCCGGGTACTGGTGGTCGAGGACGAACGGACCATCGCCGAGTCCATCGCCGCCCGCCTACGGGCCGAGGGTTTCACTGTGGAGATCGCGGCGGACGGGCCCAGCGCGGTCGCCCAGTTCCACGCCGGACAGCCGGATCTCGTCGTCCTCGACGTGATGCTGCCGGGCTTCGACGGCCTTGAGGTGTGCCGCCGGATCCAGGCCGACCGGCCGGTGCCGGTGCTGATGCTCACCGCCCGTGACGACGAGACCGACCTGCTCGTGGGGCTGGCGGTCGGCGCGGACGACTACCTCACCAAGCCGTTCTCGATGCGGGAACTCACCGCCCGGGTGCATGTCCTGCTGCGTCGGATGGAGCGGGCCGCCGCCACTCCCGCACCGCCCGCCATCCGCCTCGGCGACATCGAGATCAACGAGGCCGAGCGACGGGTCCGCCGGGCCGGCGCGGACGTGCACCTCACCCCGACCGAGTTCGACCTGCTGGTCCACCTCGCGGGGCGGCCCCGCACTGTGCTCCCCCGGGAACGTCTGCTCGCCGAGGTCTGGGGATGGGGCGACGGGAGCGGCACCCGCACCGTGGACAGCCACATCAAGGCTCTGCGCCGCAAGCTGGGTGCCGACCTCATCCGCACTGTGCACGGGGTCGGCTACGCCCTGGAGCTGCCGTCATGACGGCGACAGTGCTCACCCGGCTGGACCGGGTGCTGGAGCTACTGCCCCGACCGCTGGACCCGGTGCGCTCGATCAAGCTGAAGCTGGGTGTGCTGCTGGTCGCCTCCGGTGCGGCCGGCCTGGCCTACTTCTCGTACGGCATCGGCTGGCCGCCGCCGGTCACCTCGGCCACCGCCATCGCCGTCGCCCTGCTCACCTCGCAGGTGCTCGCCCACGGCATGACCTCGCCGTTGCGGGACATGACGGCGGCCGCCGGTGCGATGGCCCGCGGCGACTACACACGTCGGGTACGGGCCACCTCCCGGGACGAGGTCGGCGAGCTGGCCCAGGCGTTCAACAAGATGGCCGAGGATCTGCACGCCGCCGACCAGCGTCGACGCGAGCTGATCGCCAACGTCTCGCACGAGCTGCGTACCCCGATCACCGCGTTGCAGGGCGTGCTGGAGAACATGGTGGACGGGGTCGCCGACCCCGAACCCGCGGCGCTGCGTTCGGCGTTGGCCCAGACCGAACGGCTCGGGCACCTCGTCGCCGACCTGCTCGACCTGTCCCGACTCGACGCCGGGGTGGTGCCGCTGCGGCGCGTACGCATGGACGTGGGGGACTTCCTCGACGAGGCGGTGGAGCACGCCACGGCCAGCGCGTCCGGCGCCGGTCTGGACGTGCGCTTCCAGCTCCGAGACCTGCCGACACCGCTGACGGTCCACGCGGACCCGTGGCGGCTGCACCAGGTCTTCGCGAACCTCCTCGACAACGCGGCCCGACACAGCCCACCGGGCGGCACGGTACGGGTGTGCGCCGAGGAACACGGCGACCAGCTCCGCTTCGAGGTGAGCGACGAGGGCCAGGGCATTCCGCCGGCCGAGCGTTCCCGGGTGTTCGAGCGGTTCACCCGCGGCGACCGGTCGGCCGGCGGCGGGACCGGGCTCGGCCTGGCCATCGCCCGGTGGGTCGTCGAACTACACGGCGGTCGGATCGGTGTCCTCGATCCCGCCGGACCAGACCGGGGTGACCGGCCCGGCTGCCGCATTCAGGTCACCATCCCGTGCGACGGGCCATACCGAGAAGAGGCCGCATGACCAGCCCCGGCAGCACCCCCCTCCCGGCCACCGGGCCGACCGGGCCGGCGCAGGTCGCCCCGACCGCCAGGCCCGGCCCGGCCGCACCGCCTGCGGCCGGTCGGCCCCCGGCAGCTCCGGCCGCACCGATCCTGCCCCGGCCACCATCGATGATCGCGCGGCGCTGGCCGGGGCCGTCCGGCAATGCCGTTCCGACGGTGCTGGTGGCGTCGACGGCGGCGGCCGTCGTCGGCGCCTCGGCGCTCACGATGGTTCGTCCGAGCCTCGGCTGGCTGGTCGCCGCGTTGGCCGCCACGGCCGCCCTCAGCACCGCCGCGGTCGTCAGGTCCGGGACGTCCTCCCCGGTTGCGGGCCGCACCGCGCCGACCGAGCCCGGCACCGCAACCGGCGCCGAACCCGCCCGTCCCGGTGCCACGGGGGCACCGGGGCGGGTGGCGCAGGCCGCCTGGGCTGCCGCGACGGTCGCGTTGATCGCCGTCGGCACGTTCCGGGCCGCCGGTTGGCTCTTCGCGCTCTGCCTGATCGCAGCGGTGGGGACCGCGACGCTCGCGGTAACCGGCGGGCGAAGCCCATTCGGAATGCTGGTCGCCATGACCCTGCCACCGGCTGCGACGGTACGGGCGCTCCCGTGGGCGGTACGCGGAGTGCGCACCAACCGGTCGGCGGGGGCGGGGATCGGGTTCGGACGCATCGTGACCAGCCTGACGGTGTCCGCCGTCCTGCTGACGCTGTTCGGGCTGCTCTTCTCCTCCGCCGACGCGGTCTTCGCCAACCTGGTCGGCGGTCTGCTGCCCGACATCGCGCCGGCCGGTGTGATCGGCTGGTTGCTGCGGCTGATCCTGATCGGCGGTGGTCTGCTCGGTGGCGCGTACCTGGTCACCCGCCCACCCGACCTGGAGGGCCTGCGACCGGCGTCGTCACGGCCGGCCCACCGGCTGGAGTGGACCCTCCCGCTGGTGTTGCTCGACGCTCTGTTCGCCGCGTTCGTGCTGGTCCAGCTGACGGTCTTGTTCGGCGGGGCGGGGCACGTGCTGCGTACGGCCGGGCTCACCTACGCCCAGTACGCCCGTGGCGGGTTCTGGCAACTGCTCGCCGTCACCGCGCTCACCCTGCTGGTGATCGCGATCGCCGCCCGACGGGCGCCGAAGGCCACCCGGGGAGACCGGCTGCTGGTCCGCGGACTGCTCGGCACGCTCACAGTGCTCAGTCTGGTGATCGTCGCCTCGGCGCTCTACCGGATGCAGGTCTACGCCGACGCGTACGGTGCCACCCGGCTGCGGCTCGTCGTGTCGACAATCGAGATCTGGCTCGGGCTGCTCTTCGTCCTGGTCGGGGTGGCCGTGGCGCGGTTGCGGGCGGAATGGCTCCCCCGGCTGGTGGTCGGCACCGCGGTGCTGGCGCTGCTCGGGTTGGCCCTTCTCAACCCGGATCGCCTGATCGCCGAGCGGAACGTCGACCGGTACCTGGAGACCGGCCGGTTGGACGTCAGCTACCTGTCCGGTCTGTCGGCCGACGCCGTACCGGCCCTGGATCGGCTGCCCGAGCCGATGCGCTCCTGCGCGCTGGGGCAGATCGCCGCCGAGCTGCCCCGGGACGGCTTCTGGGAGGCGAACGTCGGCAGGGAACGCGCCCGGCGGGTTCTCGACACGACCCCGGTGAGCGCCAGCGTGACCCACTGCCTCGGGTTGCAACGCTGGTGAGCATGAACGCTTGACAATCGCGTACGGCGGGCGAGACTGCCGGGGTGGCCAAGCAACTCCCCGACGTGGGGTCGAGCGGTGCGGTACCGCCGCCCCGGCGGTCCCGGATCGTGCTGGCCGAGATCACCAGGCAGGACACCCGCGCCGAGCGGACCCGCGCCGAGCTGGCCCAGCAGACCCAGGTCGGCGAGGCGCTGGTCCGCGGCCTGGTCCGGGCCCAACTCGCGCTGGCGTTGCGGCTGTCCCTGGTGGTGGCCATCGGGTTGGGCGGGCTGCCCTGGCTGTTCGCGATCGCGCCCTCGCTCGGCCGGACCACAGTCGCCGGCGTCAACCTGCCGTGGCTGCTGCTCGGGGTGGCCTCCTTCCCGTTCCTGATCGGCGTGGGCTGGGCGTACGTGCGGCTGGCCGAGCGCAACGAGCAGGACTTCACCGACCTGGTGCAACGGCCGGAGCGCTGAGTGGGCAACGACTTCGTGGTCCCGGCCATCGTCGCGGTCACCCTGGTCACCGTCGGGATCGGCTTCTACGGGCTGCGGTTGGCCCGGACCACGTCCGACTTCCTGGTGGCGTCCAGGGCGATCAGCCCGACCTGGAACGCTGCGGCCATCGGCGGGGAGTACCTGTCGGCGGCGAGCTTCCTCGGCATCGCGGGGCTGGTCCTCAAGTACGGCGTGGACGTGCTCTGGTACCCGGTCGGGTTCGCCGCCGGCTACCTGGCCCTGCTGCTCTTCGTGGCCGCGCCGCTGCGCCGCTCCGGTGCGTTCACACTGCCCGACTTCTGCGAGTTGCGGCTGGGGTCGCGTCGACTCCGCATCCTGGCCACCGCCTTCGTGATCTTCATCGGTTGGCTGTACCTGGTGCCGCAACTCCAGGGTGCCGGGCTGACCCTGGCCACGGTGGCCGGCTCCCCGTACCCCCTCGGAGCCCTGCTGGTGGCGGCCGTGGTCACCGCGAACGTGGCGCTGGGCGGCATGCGCGCGATCACCTTCGTGCAGGCGTTCCAGTACTGGCTGAAGCTGACCGCTCTCGCCGTACCGGTGATCTTCCTGGCCCTGCAGTGGCAGGCCGACGGCCGCCCGGCGGTGACCCCGCCCGACGGGCCGACGTTCCGGGCCGCGACCACCGTCGTGGTCGAGCACCGCGCGACCCTCACACTGCCCGACGGTGACATCCGGGAGGTACGCCCCGGCGACGAGTTGACCTTCGCCGCCGGTGATCCGGTGCCGGACGTCTCCGGGGTGGCCACCGATGCCAACGACTGGTTGCTGCCCAGCGCGGCCGGTGACGACGACCGGGGCCTGTTCGCCACGTACTCGCTGATCCTGGCCACCTTCCTGGGCACCATGGGGCTGCCGCACGTGCTGGTGCGCTTCTACACCAACCCGGACGGCGCGGCGGCCCGCCGGACCACCCTGGTCGTGCTGGCGTTGGTCGGCGCGTTCTACCTGCTGCCCACCCTGTACGGGGTCCTCGGCCGGATCTACACCCCGCAGTTGCTGCTCAGCGGCCAGACCGACGCGGTGGTGGTGCTGCTACCCGAAGCGGCCCTGGGTGACGGCCTGGCCGGGCGGCTCCTCGCCGCGCTGGTCGCCGCGGGCGCCTTCGCGGCGTTCCTCTCCACCTCGTCCGGCCTGCTGACCAGCGTCGCCGGGGTGATCTCGACGGACGTGCTCGGCCGGGGTTCGGTACGCGGGTTCCGGCTGGCCACCGTCATCGCCGGCGGTGTGCCAGCGGTGCTGGCGCTGCACGTCTCCGGGCTGGACGTCTCGCAGGTCGTCGGGCTGGCCTTCGCGGTCGCCGCGTCGAGCTTCTGCCCGCTGCTGGTGCTCGGCATCTGGTGGCGCGGTCTGACCGACGTGGGCGCCACCGCTGGCGTGGTGGCCGGCGGCGGCGCGGCGATCGGCGCGGTGCTGGTCACCGTGCTCGGCCCACCGCTGTCCGGCTGGCCGGCCACGCTCATCGCGCAGCCGGCCGCCTGGACGGTGCCGCTGGCCTTCACCGTGATGGTCGCCGTGTCGATGGCGACCCGCAGGCGGGCCCCGGCCGACGTCGCCGCCACCATGCTCCGCCTACACACCCCGGAAGCCCTCCGCATGCAGTGATCACCGCCGCCGCGACGCCCTCAGTCATGATCATCGCCAGGCGCCTTCACCCTGACCCACCTTCACCCTGACCCACCTCCGCCATGGCAGAGGTGGGCCCGGGGCCGCCAACAGGTCAACAGGTGTCAGTACCGGCGCAGAGCCGCTGCGCCACCGGGCGGGCGTACCGCCGCGCCTCCTTCGGCGTGGTGTCCATGTCCAACGCGACCTGTGCCACCAGATCGCCCTGCCGTACGACGAGCCAGCGACTCCGCACGCCCTCGATGTCCGAGCCCACCAGCAGAGCCTCGTCACCGGCCCCCAGCCCGTCAGCCAGGACCGAAGTCGAGCTGGCTGCCCCGCTGGTTTTGCAGCCGGTGAAAAGTGCGCGGACCCCGTCCATATCAAGGGCAGCATTGCCAGCCGAGTAGCGGACGACCCGTTGGATCATGCTGTCGGTGGGCGAGTCGAACGACACGGTTCGCTGGGCGAGCCTGCCGTTGGACGTCCACGACGGTGCTTCGCGGCAGTAGATCGACACCGACTCCAGGCTCCAGTCGCCGTCGATGTCGCCCTCTGTCCTCGTGAAGCCGGCGGGCAGATCCGAGAGCTGCAGCATGGCTGCGGCCGGAATGGCCGGGTTGGTGGAACCGGCCGACGGCCGACCACTGGTACGTGATGGGCTCGAGGGCGGTGCGGCGGGAGTGGTGCTGGTCGTCGACGGCCGAGGCGCGACCGAGGTGGCCGACGGCGTGGGTGTCGGGGTGGGTGATCCGGTCGCCGGGAGCACCGGCGTCGGCGCCCCCTCCCGGCCGCCGGCCAGCGCCACCGCCCCGGTGGCGACCAGGGCCACCGCGACCACGCCGGCGAGCGCCGCCGCGATCCTCGTCTGACGGGTTCGCCGCCGGCCGCGCTCCCGCACCTGCTCGGTCGGGGCCCAGCTCAGGTGCTCGGTGTCCTGGAACAGTTCGACGAAGGGCTGATCAGGCATTGCTGACCTCCTCGGGGAGGGTGGTGCCGAGCAGAGGTGCGAGGGCCCTGCGCCCTCGGGCGAGCCGGGCCTTGACAGTGCCGACCGGAGCAGCAGTCCGCGTCGCGATGTCCGCGACCGAGAGATCCGCGAGGTGGTACAGAACGATCGCCTCGCGTTGGTCCCTCGGCAGCTGGCGTAACGCGGCGACCAGCGCGACGGTGTTCTCCGATGGTGGTCCGACAGCGGTCACCGGACTGTTCCGCCGATGGGCGGTGATCCCGTTCCGAATCTTCCGCCACCGGTTCTGGAGGAGGCGGTGTCCCACGACGTGCACCCACGCCTCCGGATCGTCGTACTCGCTGATGCGCCGCCAACGCTGCCAGGCCCGCACGTACGCCTCCTGCGCGGCGTCCTGCGCCTCGTGGATGTCGCCACCGAGCGCATACAGCACGGTGACCACCCGGTGCCTGCTGGCTCGGTAGAACTCCTCGAAGCCGTCATCTCTGTCCAATGTCCCTCCCCGTGTCGCTCCTGCCTCTGTCACCCGCGAGCACGGTGTCCGGTTGCATCAGGTTCCGCGAGGAGAGTGGCTCGTCCGCCTCGGGGATGATCGCGGGTCCGCCCGTCGCCGGACGGCGGAACTGGCAATCGACGGATAACGTCGGCGCATGACTGTTGAGCACCCCGCGCTCGCACTGCGTGGCCTGGCCAAGCGGTTCGACGGCACGATCGCGGTGGCCGGCGTCGACCTGGACGTCCCCGCCGGCTCCTTCTACGGCCTGCTCGGCCCGAACGGCGCCGGCAAGACGACCACCCTGTCGATGGCCGTCGGGCTGTTGCGACCGGACGCCGGCTCGGCCTGGGTGCTCGGGCACGACGTCTGGCAGGACCCGGTCACCGCCAAGCGGCTGCTCGGTGTGATGCCCGACGGGGTCCGGTTGTTCGACCGGCTGACCGGCGCGGAGTTGCTGGCGTACAACGGGTTGCTGCGCGGGATGGATCCGGCGGTGGTCGACCAGCGGGCTGCCGAGCTGCTGGACGTGCTGGCGCTCGGCGACGCCGGTCGGACGCTGGTGGTGGACTACTCGGCGGGCATGAAGAAGAAGATCGGCCTGGCCTGCGCGCTGCTGCACGGCCCCCGGGTGCTGGTGTTGGACGAGCCGTTCGAGGCGGTCGATCCGGTCTCCGCAGCGCTGATCCGGGACATCCTCACCCGCTACGCGGCCGGCGGCGGCACTGTGGTCTTCTCCAGTCACGTCATGGAGGTCGTCGAGCGGCTCTGCTCGCACGTGGCGATCCTGGCCGGCGGCACCATCAAGCGGGTCGGGACCATCGACGAGGTCCGCGGCGGTCGCTCGTTGGAGCAGGTCTTCGTCGAGGTGGTCGGCGGGCGCACCGCGACCGGCGAGGAGCTGTCGTGGCTCTCCCAGTGAGCGTGGACGCCACCCCCGCAGCGCCCGTACGCACTGTCTCCGCTCGCCACTTCGTGCGGCTCAAGCTGCGGGTGATGGGCAACAACTTTCGGGGCCAGGGCTGGCGGATCGCCCTGTTCGTCGGCGGCGCGTTGCTCGGGCTCTGGTTCGCCGCCGCCGGGTTCTTCCTCTTCGCCGCGCCGGGCCTGACCGGCAACGGCCGGTACGCGGTGCTGATCGCGGCGGCCGGTGGCGGGCTGCTGGTGCTGGGTTGGCTGTTCCTGCCACTTGTCTTCTTCGGTGTGGACGAGACACTGGACCCGGCCCGGTTCGCGCTGCTGCCGCTGCCCCGGCGCACGTTGGTGACCGGCCTGTTCGTGGCGGCCCTGATCAGCGTGCCGGTGCTGGCGGTGCTCATCGCGACGTTCGGGCTGGTGCTGACCGCCTGGTCGTTGGGTGGCTGGTCGGCGGGGTTGGTCGCCGTCGTCGGTGTGCTCGCCGGGATACTGCTCTGTGTGGCCGCCAGCCGGGCGGTGACCAGTGCCTTCGCCACCATGTTGCGGTCCCGGCGGGTCCGCGACCTGGCGGCCGTGCTGCTGGCGGTGACGGCCGCGCTTCTCGGCCCGTTGCAGGTCTTCGGCCTCGCCGCGCTGCGCGAGGCGGACTGGACCCGGTTGACCGGCGTGGCGACCGTGATCGGTTGGACGCCGTTGGGCGCTCCGTGGACCGTCGGCATCGACGTGGCCCAGGGGCGGGTGTGGGCGGCACCGGTCAAGTTGTTGATCACGGTGGTGGCGCTCGGCGCCCTGCTGGCCTGGTGGTCCCGGTCGATCGAGTCGGCGATGGTGGGTGCGGCGAGCGCCGGCAAGGCCCCGGTTCGGCGCGGGGTCACCGGCGGCGCTGTCGCCCAACTGTTTCCCCGGGTCACCACCTGGGCCGGCCGGGACCGGTTCGGTGCCCTGGTCGCCCGGGAGGCCCGTTACTGGTGGCGGGACGCGCGCCGCCGGGCCAACCTGATCACGATCGCGGTGGTCGGCATCTTCGTGCCGGTGTTGATCAACGTTACGGGCGGGGACTTCGCGTTCGAGGACGGTGCCGGGTTCACGGCGGCCGCCAGCGACAGCTCACCGGTGGTGGTCACCATCTCCATGCTCCTCGTGGGCGTGCTCGCCGCCGTCACCCTTGCCAACCAGTTCGGCTTCGACGGCAGCGCGTACGCGGCGAACGTGGTGGCCGGGGTCCCCGGCCGGGTCGAGTTGCGGGCTCGGATGACGGCCTTCTCGCTGTACGTGCTGCCGATGTTGGGCGTCGTCGCGGTGGTGTTGTCGTTCCTGCTCAGCCGACCGGAGTGGATCGGGCTCACCATCGGCGGCCTGGTCGCCACCTACGGCGCCGGGCTGGCGGTGAACAGTCTGATCTCGGTGCTCGGGGCGTACTCACTGCCGGAGACGAGCAACCCGTTCGCCATGAACAGCGGTGCGGGCCTGGCGAAGGGGCTGCTCACCCTGCTGGCCATGCTCGTCTCGGTGGTGGTCGCGGTGCCGATGGTGGTGGCCGCCGCGCTGCTCGGTGACGCGTGGCTCTGGCTGGCCCTGCCAGTCGGCGCCGCGTACGGGCTGGGCGCGGCGCTGCTGGGCGCGTACCTGGCCGGCGACGTGCTGGACCGACGCCAGCCGGAACTGCTGGCCACTGTCACCCCCCGGCGCTGAGCGCGGGCCGCCCCGTCCGGCCGAACGCCGGTCGGGGGCACCCGACCCTCGTTATGGTGCGAGCAGTCGGGGCGAAGGGGCGGTCGGCATGGGCTCGCGCACGCGTTACCGCAGCATCGTCGTCGACGGGCTCTCGATCTTCTACCGGGAGGCCGGCGCACCGGACGCGCCGGTGCTGCTGCTCCTGCACGGTTTCCCGTCCTCGTCGCGGATGTTCGAGCCGCTGTTCGATCGGCTCGCCGACCAGTTCCGGCTGATCGCGCCGGACTACCCCGGCTTCGGGCACAGTGCCGCCCCGGATCCACGGGGTCCGTACACCTTCGACCGGATCGCCGACACGATGGCGGGTTTCGCCGCCGCCGTCGGCGCGGAGCGCTACCTGCTCTACGTGCAGGACTACGGGGGGCCGGTGGGGTTCCGGATGGCCCTCGCCGATCCGGGTCGCCTGCGCGGCCTCATCGTGCAGAACGCGGTGGCCCACGACACCGGGCTGGGCCCGCTCTGGGACACCCGCCGGGCCTTCTGGCAGGACCGGGCCGCCCACGAGGCGGCGGTCCGGGAGAACATCCTCTCGCTGGCGGCGATCCGGACCCGGCACGTCGGCAACGATCCGGACCCGGAGCGGTACGACCCCGACCTGTGGGTCGACGAGCACGCCTTCCTCAGCCGCCCCGGGGAGATCGAACGTCAGGTGGACCTCCAGTACGACTACCGGACCAACGTCGCCTCGTACCCGACCTGGCAGGACTGGCTCCGCCGAACCCAGCCGCCGCTGCTGGTCGTCTGGGGTCGCTACGACACCTCGTTCGAGGTCACCGAACCCGAGGCGTACCGCTCCGACGTGCCGGGGGCGGACGTGCACCTGCTCGACGGGGGGCACTTCGTGCTCGACACGCGACCGGACGAGGTCGCCGCCCTGATTCGCTCCTTCGCCGGTCGGGTTCGGGCGACGGGCGGGACGGGTCACAATGTTTCACGTGAATCATGAGCCGGGTGCCGAGATCCACCACACCGATCCGTTCGCGGTTCCGACCGGGCAACGGTCGCCGGTACGCCGGCTGCGTGGTCGCCTCGCCGCACCGGTGACCCTCTGGACGGCGCCCGGTCCGGCCGGGCTGACCGTCTCGTCCACCCTGGTGGCCGAGGGGGAACCGGACCGGCTGCTCGGGCTGATCGACCCCGAGTCCGACCTCTGGGCGGCGGTCGAGGAGTCGGGTCGGTTCGCGGTCACGCCGCTCGGTCCGCCGCACCGGCAACTCGCCGACCGGTTCGCCGGCCTCTTCCCCGCCCCGGGCGGGCTCTTCGCCACCGGCGTGTGGAACGAGACGCCGTACGGGCCGGTTCCGGCGGACGCCGGCGGCTGGGCCGGGTGCCGGCTGGACACCGCCCGGGAGTACGGCTGGGGCCTGCTGATCGAGGCCACGATCGAGGCGGTCGACCTGGCCGGGGAGGCCACCCCGCTGCTGCACTACCGCGGTCGTTACCACGAGCTGCCGGCCTGAACGGACGCCTCGCCAGGGGCGACCGATCACCGCAGTGACCTGAGTCACTTGGCGCAGCCAGCCAACCGCTCGGCGCACTCGCCGACCGGCGTCGATCTCAGCCTTCCCTGCCGGGGAGTGCGCTCTTTACGGTGCGCGAAACTCCTCTGACGCCTGTGAAGGTGGTGATCCACAGATGTCCACGGACACACCCGCTCCGGCTGCTTCCCAGTCGGACAAGTACCTGGCCGTACAACGGTCGGACGAGTTCGCCGGGCTGCGGCGTGCGCTGCGCGGCTTCGTCTTCCCGATGACCGTCGCGTTCTTCCTGTGGTATGCGCTCTACGTCATTCTCTCCGCGTACGCCCGGGACTTCATGGGCACGAAGCTGTTCGGCAGCAACATCAACGTCGCACTGGTCTTCGGTCTGCTCCAGTTCGTCTCCACGTTCCTGATCGCCTGGCTCTACTCCCGGTACGCGGACCGGAAGATCGACCCCATCGCGGACCGGATCCGCGCCGAGATCGGGGAGGTGACCCGTGAAGACGGTTCACGCGGTTGAGACGTTCCTCGCGGCTGAGGCGGGCGATCACACCGCCCGCAACCTGACCATCACGCTCTTCCTGGTCTTCGTGGCGGTGACCCTGGGCATCACCATCTGGGCCAGCCGGCAGACCAAGACGGCGACCGACTTCTACGCTGGCGGCCGGTCCTTCTCCGGCTTCCAGAACGGCATGGCGATCGGCGGCGACTACATGTCGGCCGCTTCGTTCCTCGGTATCGCCGGCATCATCGCGCTGTACGGCTACGACGGCTTCCTCTACTCGATCGGCTTCCTGGTCGCCTGGCTGGTGGCCCTGCTGCTGGTCGCGGAGCTGCTGCGGAACTCGGGCCGGTACACGATGGCGGACGTGCTGGCCTTCCGGATGCGTCAGCGTCCGGTGCGTACGGCGGCGGCGGTCTCCACCATCACGGTGTCGATCTTCTACCTGCTCGCCCAGATGGTCGGCGCCGGCGCGCTGGTCGCGCTGCTGCTCGGCATCCGGCCGGGGACGACCTTCCTCGGCATGGACGCGGACACCGCGAAGGTGGCCACCATCATCATGGTCGGCACGCTGATGATCATCTACGTGACCGTGGGTGGCATGAAGGGCACCACCTACGTGCAGATCGTCAAGGCGTTCCTGCTCATGGGCGGCGCGCTGTTGATGACCATCCTGGTGCTGGCGAAGTTCAACTTCAACCTGTCGGAGCTGCTCGGCCAGGCGGCCGCCGCCTCCGGCAAGGGCAGCGCGTTCCTCGAACCCGGGTTGCGGTACGGCGTCGAGGTCGCCGGCAACTCGACGCAGACCTTCTACAACAAGGTCGACCTGCTGTCCCTGGGCATCGCCCTGGTGCTCGGCACCGCCGGCCTGCCGCACATCCTGATCCGCTTCTACACGGTGCCGACCGCGAAGGCGGCCCGCAAGAGCGTGCTCTGGGCGATCGGCATCATCGGCACCTTCTACCTGCTCACCCTGGCCCTCGGCTTCGGTGCGGCGGCGCTGGTGGGCAGCCAGGCGATCACGGCACAGGACAAGGCCGGCAACACCGCCGCGCCGCAGTTGGCCGAAGCGCTCGGCATCGACTTCTTCGGCGGTGAACTGGGTGGGGCAGCCCTGCTGGCGATCATCGCGGCGGTCGCCTTCGCCACCATCCTCGCGGTGGTCGCCGGGTTGACGCTGGCCTCGTCGTCCAGCCTGGCGCACGACTTCTACGCGAACGTGCTGAAGAAGGGTGAGGCGTCGGAGCGGCAGGAGGTGCGGGTCGCCCGGATCTCCGCCCTGGGGATCGGCGCGGTGTCGATCGCCCTGTCGATCTACGCGCAGAACCTCAACGTGGCGTTCCTGGTGGCGCTGGCCTTCGCGGTCGCCGCCTCGGGCAACCTGCCGGCGATCCTCTACAGCCTCTTCTGGCGGCGGTTCAACACCTCCGGCGCGGTGTGGGCGATCTACGGCGGGCTGCTCTCGGCCGTGCTGCTGGTGTTCTTCTCGCCGGTGGTCTCCGGTGCGGCGACCTCGATGTTCCCGGACCACGACTGGCAGTGGTTCCCGCTGTCCAACCCGGGCATCCTCTCCATCCCGTTCGGTTTCCTCTGCGGGTGGATCGGCACTGTCATCTCCAAGGAGCACGACGAGGACAAGTACGCGGAGCTGGAGGTGCGCGCCCTCACCGGCTCTGGCGCCCACTGATCGCGGCACCTGTCGAGGGGTCCCCTGTTGACGTGCGACGTCAACAGGGGACCCCTTCCGCAAATTCGGCGGTCGGTAGGCTGAGCGGCATGAAGGTTGCTGAGCGCTTTGGTTCCGATCACCGCGTCCTCGTCACCGGCGGAGCTGGCTTCGTCCCGTCGCACCTGGTGGACGCCCTGATCGCCCGAGGCTGCACGGTGGTGGCGCTGGACAACTTCGTGACCGGCTCCAAGGAGAACGTCGCCCACCTGCTGGATCGGCCGACCTTCACCCTCGTCGAAGCGGACATCTCCGACGGTCTGCCGACCCATCACCCGGCGCTGGCCGAGCGGTTCGACGCGATCCTGCACATGGCCTCTCCGGCCAGCCCCACCGACTTCGCCCAGTTGCCGGTGGAGATCCTCCGGGTCGGCTCGGTCGGCACCCTGCACCTGCTGGAGCGCGCGGTCGCCGACGGCGCCCGGTTCCTGATGGCCTCCACCTCCGAGGCGTACGGAGACCCGAAGGAGCACCCGCAGCGGGAGACCTACTGGGGCAACGTCAACCCGATCGGGGTCCGCAGCGTCTACGACGAGGCCAAGCGCTTCTCCGAGGCCGCGACGATGGCGTACCACCGCTACCGCGGGCTCGACGCGGCGATCGTCCGGATCTTCAACACGTACGGCCCGCGGATGCGCCCGGACGACGGCCGCGCCATCCCCACCTTCATCTCCCAGGCGCTGCGCGGCGAGCCGATCACCGTGCACGGCACGGGCAACCAGACCCGGTCCATCTGCTTCGTCGAGGATCTGGTGCGCGGCATCCTGCTGCTGCTCGACTCGACCGAGACGGGCCCGGTCAACTGCGGCACCGAGCACGAGCTGACCATGCGGCAACTCGCCGAGTTGATCGTGTCGCTCTCCGACAGCACCTCGAAGGTGACCTATGTCACCCGCAGCTCGGATGACCCGGAGATGCGTCGACCGGATCTCACGCTCGCTCGTGAACTGCTCGGATACGAGCCGTCGGTCGCGCCCGAAGATGGCCTGCGACGCACGATCGAGTACTTCCGGTCGCGGCTAGGGTAACCAGATTTTCGCGTACCGCCTGCCGCTGAGTGTCGCCTGAAGGCGGCAGTGGCTCCCGCTACGTACCCTGAGTTACATGTCCGCGACCTCGTCTGCCGACGCCCCGCATCCGTACCTGCACCGCAGCGCCGGGCGCGCGTCGGTGCCCGGCCCCGATCGGGGCGCGTCCGGGCGTGCCCGTCCGACCGAGGCGCGCTTCTACCCGTCGTACGACGAGGAGCAGCCCCGGTCCGGTGGCCCGGCGGGGCCCACCGGGCCCGGCGGTCCGGGTGGCACCGGTGGTCCGGGGCGGCGCGGCCCTCGACCGCGCTGGGGTCGGATCGCCCTGGTGGCCGGGGCCGCGGTGCTGGTGCTGGCGCTGCTCGGCAGCGTCGGCGCCTGGTTGTACGCCCGCAACCTCAACAGTGACCTGGCCCGCACCGACCCGTTCGCGGAGATCACCGGTGGCCGGCCCGCCAAGACCGTCGATGGCGCGCTGAACATCCTGCTGGTCGGCAGCGACTCACGGGACCCGGACGCGCCGGTCGACAGCAAGAGTCAGTGGCGCGCCGACACGATCATCATCATGCACATTCCGGCCGACCACCAGGAGGCCTACCTGGTCTCCATCCCCCGGGACCTGTACGTGCCGATTCCGGAGAGCGCCGGCGCGGACTGCGGCTCCGGTTCCCGCGCGAAGATCAACGCAGCGTTCGCGTTCGGTGGGCTGCCGCTGGCGGTACGCACCGTGGAGTGCTTCACCGACGTTCGGATCGACCACGTGATGGCGATCGACTTCGGCGGTTTCAAGGAGGTCACCGACGCCCTCGGCGGCGTGGACCTGAAGGTGGAGCGCACCATCACCTCGATCCACAAGCCGTACCGGACCTTCACCAAGGGCACCAACCACATGGACGGCGCGGAGGCACTGGACTGGATCCGGCAGCGCAAGCAGTTCCCGGACGGGGACTTCGCCCGGATGCGGCACCAGCAGGAGTTCCTTCGGGCGCTGATGGACAAGGCGGCCAGCACCGGCACGCTGGCGAACCCGAAGAAGCTCAACGATTTCCTGAAGTCGGTGACCGCGGCCGTAACCGTCGACCAGACTTTCTCGGTTACAGACATGGCGCTGCAGTTCCGTAACCTGCGCGGCCAGAACCTCACCTTTGTGACCAGCCCGAACTCGGGTAGCGACACCATCAACGGCGAGTCGGTGGTGGTGTCGGACCGGGAGAAGGCGCTCGCGATGTACCAGGCCATGTCCGCGGACACGATGGCCGACTGGGTCAAGGCGAACCCGCCGAAGAGCAACGACGGCGGCTGACCGCGGCCCGACTGGCACCAGCCGTTCGGGTCATCGAGCAGCGACGATCGAATGAGTCTGCCAAATTCGACGTCCGGATTGACCCGGGATGAACTCGCCAAGTCGATTTGATGTACGTACAGTGGTGCCGCCCCCTCCTGATCACGAGCTGGAGCACGCATGCCGGTTCAGGCCAGTCGTCGCCCTTCTTCCTCCGGGTCCGCCGCCCCCAGCGGTCGAGTCGCTGCGGCCATACCCGCGCAGGCACGCCCCTCGGGCGGTGGGCCGGGCTCGCGTCCGCCCGGAAGTGGCGGTGGCGGCGGTGGCGGCGACCGCCCGGGTGGCGGTGGGTCGAAGAAGCGGACCAAGCGCAAGGACCCGCTCTGGGCCAGGCTGACAGTTGTCTTCGGTGCCGTGCTGATGCTGAGCAGCGGGGTGGCCATCGTCGGCAGCAAGGCGTTGATCGGGCAGGCGACCGGCGGCATCGCGAAGGGCAACCTGCTGGGTGATGCCGGCAAGTCCGACGCCGAGGGCGGTGCGAGCCTGGACGGCCCGATCGACATGCTGCTGCTCGGTGTGGACGCGCGGGAGCGCTGGGCCGCCGACGACGTCCGCTCGGACAGCATCATCATCCTGCACATTCCGGCCACGCACGACCAGGCGTACCTGATCTCGATCCCCCGGGACACCGAGGCGCAGATCCCGGCGTTCAAGAAGAGCGGCTACGGCGGCGGCTCCGGAAAGATCAACGCCGCGTTCCAGGCCGGTGCGGCCAACGGTGGCGGCTGGGAGGGTGGCGCCCAGCTGATGGCCCAGACGATCAAGCGACTCACCGGGATCAGCTTCGACGGCGCGGCGATCATCAACTTCGGTGGCTTCAAGAACGTCATCGACACCCTGGGCACGGTGCGGATCTGTGTCAGCCAGGAGGTCAAGTCGCTGCACATGTCGTACGTCGACGGCAAGCCGATGTGGAACGCGGACGCCAAGAAGACCGGCAAAGAGCGGACCCCGGTGGTGCACAAGAAGGGCTGCCAGGAGATGGAGGGTTGGGCCGCGCTCGACTACTCCCGCCAGCGCAAGTCCCTCAAGAACGGCGACTACGACCGGCAGGCCAACCAGCAGCAACTGATCAAGGCGATGGCGAAGAAGGCCACCGAGGGCGGGATGTTGTCCAACCCGGCCAAGATGAACAACCTGATCAAGGCGGCGGGCAAGGCGTTCGTGCTGGACACCGGCGGCGTGCCGATCGAGGACTTCATCTTCACCATGCGCGGGGTCACCGGCAACGAGCTGACCATGCTCAAGACCAACAACGGCACCTTCCACGCCAACGACAACAACACCGAGGGCTTGAGCGAAGAGACGATGGCGATGTTCCAGGCGGTCAAGCAGGACAAACTCGCCGAGTTCGTCTTCACCCACCCCGAGGTGATCTCCACCCGCAAGTGAGGCCGAGTCGCGGAAAGCCAGCGACGGCCCCGTCACCGCCCGTAGCCTGACGTGAGCAGGTTTCACGTATCGGCTGCGGGGAGGCGGTCACGCCCAGGTGGGGACGGAACGCAGCGGACCGGGCCGAAGCGGCCCCGTCCGCCCGGTCACCTCGCGCCCGTTGGCCGCGGATCCTGCTCGGCATCGGCCTGGCTCTCGTCCTGCTGGCGGGGCTCGCCGTGGCCGGGCTCAAGACGCTCAGCCACCGCTACGACCGCACGGTGGCCAAGGAGCAACTGCTCGACGCCGACGCCCGCACCGAGCGCACCGACCTGGACGGGCCGCTCAACTATCTCCTGGTCGGCTCCGATCGACGCCCGGGCGACAGCGGCCCGGACCAACGTTCGGACACCATCCTCATCGTGCACGTCCCCGCCGGGCAGCGGGAGGCGTACCTGGTCTCCATCCCGCGTGACCTGCTGGTCGCCATCCCGCCCGCGAACGGCTTCGGCGGCGGTCAAGACAAGATCAACGCCGCGTACGAGCACGGCGGCGGCGGGCAGGCCGGCGCCCAACTGCTCTCCACCACCCTGCACCGGCTCACCGGAATCCGGTTCGACGGTGCCGCGCTGATCGACTTCTCCGGCTTCCGGAAGGTCATCGACCTGCTCGGCGGGGTGGAGATGTGCGTGGACACCGAGGTCCGCTCGATCCACACCAACCGTGTCTTCGCCACCGGCTGCCAGCAGATGGACGGGGCGCAGGCGCTGGACTACGTCCGACAGCGTTACGACCTGCCCGGCGGTGACTACGACCGACAGCACCACCAGCAGCAGTTGCTCCGGGCGATGCTGGACAGCGCCGGCAGGGCGGACCTGCGGAGCAACCCCGTCAAACTGGACCAGGTGCTCCGGGCAGTCGGCGGCTCGTTGACCGTCGACACCAACGGCGTACCCCTGGAGGACCTGCTCCTCGCGCTGCGCGCGCTGCCGCCCGACGGGATGCGCGGCGTTCAGGTGCCCTCCTCGCCGCAGACCATCGACGAGGTCTCGTACGTGGTGCTGGACAACGGCGGCAACGGGCTCTTCGAGGCACTCCGCGGCACCCGGGTGCCGGCCTGGGCGCAGGCCAACCCGCGCTGGGTGACCCGGTTGTGACGGTGCCGACGGCCCGGTCGGTGCCGAACCGGGCCACAAGGATCTAGTGTTGCTTCCTGTGTTCGGACCCCAGGTTCCCACCGTGCCCGTGACCGAGATCGCCGACGAGACCTACCTGCTGGATGTGCGGGAGGACGACGAGTGGGCGGCCGGCCACGCGCCCACCGCCCACCACCTGCCGATGATGGAACTGCCGGCCCGGCTGGCCGAGGTGCCCACCGACCGGGAGGTGGCGGTCGTCTGCCGTTCCGGCGGGCGTTCCGCCCAGGTCGTCGCCTACCTGATCAACAACGGCTGGGAGCAGGTGCGCAACGCCGACGGCGGGATGCGCCAGTGGGCTGCGGTCGGCCGACCGGTGGTCGACGCGAACGGGCAGCCCGGCCAGGTCATCTGAGGCCGGCGGAATGGGCGGGCCACTGGTCTTCGCGCACCGCGGCGCCTCGTTCGACCTACCCGAGCACACCCTCGCCGCGTATCTGCGCGCCCTCGACGAGGGCGCCGACGGCCTGGAGTGCGACGTCCGGCTGACCCGGGACGGGCACCTGGTCTGCGTGCACGACCGACGACTCGACCGAACCAGCAACGGTCGCGGTCTGGTCAGCGCGCGTACGCTCGCCGAGCTGGACGCCCTGGACTTCGGCTCGTGGCACCCGGGCAGCGCCCCGAACGGCGACCTGCCACCGGACGAGTCGCACACCCGGCTGCTGACCCTGGCCCGGCTCCTGGACGCGGTGCTCGCCGCCGGGCGGCCGGTCCGACTGCTGGTGGAGACGAAGCACCCGTCCCGCTACGGCTCGAACGTGGAACGGCGACTGGTCAGCCTGCTGCGCCGGTACGGGCTCGCCGACCCCGCGCCGGACGACCCGGTGCAGGTCACCGTCATGTCGTTCTCCCCGCTGGCGGTCCGTAGGGTGCGCGAGCTGGCCCCGACGCTGCCCACCGTGCTGTTGCTGGAGGTGCTGCCGCGCTGGCTGCGGTTGGGTCGGCTGCCGTTCGGCACCCGGATCGCCGGGCCGGGCATCGGCCTGGTCCGGGCCCGCCCGCAGTTGCTGCCCGCACTGCGCGCGGCCGGCAACCAGGTGTACGTCTGGACGGTCAACGAGCCGACCGACCTGGAGCTGGTGCTGGCCGCCGGGGTGGACGGGATCATCACCGACCGGCCCGCGTACGCCCTCGCCCGGCTGGACCGCTGACCCACGACCGGGCGGGGGTGCCCAAAACCGGGTCGGCGGGGCAGACTCGGCACATGCCGGAGCGTATCGATTTCCCCGCTCTCATCGCCGGCCACACCGTCGTGATCGAGATGATCAACTCTGGGGACGCGGGCCTGCCGGTCCTCACCCAGCTGCTCCGGGTGGCCCAGCCGGCGCTCGGCGCGACCGGGATGGCGTTCGTCGAGTTCGGTCCGACCGGCGGTCGCGTCATCGCCGCGACCGGCGCGGCGGAGTGGGCCCTCGGCCGACCACTGGCCGTCGACGACCCGGACACCGTCTGCCTGCTCTCCGGGCCACGGGTACGCCAGGCGCGGGTGAGCGACCTCAACGGCAAGCTGGCCGGCGAACTGGCCGGCAGCGGCCTGCGCCGGATGGTGGTCTCCCGGGCCGAGATCGGCGGTCACACCGTCGGCAGCCTGCACGCGCTCTATCCGGGCGACGACGAGCCGGGCGCCGAGCAGCAGGGAGTCATCGCCTATCTCGCCTCCTGCATCGGGCACATGTACGGCGACCAGAGTGGCCTGCCGGTGCACGGCGACGGCCCGGTGGTGGCGGCCCTCGCCGACGGGCTGGCCGTCGTCGACCGGGACGGGCACGTCCGGCTCTGGAACCCGGCCGCCGCCCAGGTCACCGGCCGGACGGTCGAGCAGGCGCTGAGCCGCCCGTTGCCGTTCCCGCTGCCGCCCTCCGGGCAGGTTCGGGACCACCGCATGCCGGACGGCCGCTGGCTGCGGATCACCTCCGGCGACCTACCCGGCCCAGGCACGTTACGGGTGGTCACCTTCCGCGACATCACCGACCAGCAGCGCCGCGACCACGACCGCGAGCTGTTCGTCGCGGTGACCAGCCACGAGCTGCGCACCCCGGTCACCGTCATCAAGGGGTACGCGGACACCCTCACCGACCACTGGGAGTCGCTGACCGACGTCGACCGACGGCAGGCGGCCCGGGTGATCGGGCAACGCGCCAACGAGCTGGCCCGGCTGGTCGACCGTCTGCTCAGCTCGGCGGCCGAGGTGGGGCCGGGCGACGACCCTCCCACCCCGTTCGACCTCGGCGAGGCGCTGCGCTCCGCCGTCGTCGACCTGCCGGCGGAGCTGCGCCGCCGGCTGGTGCTCCGCCTCCCGAGCGATCTGCCCAAGGCGCTCGGTCACCGGCCCAGCCTGTCCACAGTGCTGACCGAGTTGACGACCAATGCCGGTAAGTACTCGGCACCCGGTTCTCCCATCGAGATCACCGCCTCGGGCGACGGTCATCTGGTGGCGTTCCGGGTCAGCGACCAGGGCATCGGCATCCGACCCGAGCACGTGGAACGGGCGTTCGACCGGTTCTGGCAGGGCGAGTCCGGCGACCGTCGCGGCTACCCGGGGGCCGGGCTCGGCCTCTATCTCGTCCGCCGGATCGTTGAACAGCAGAATGGATGGGTATCCCTACGTCCGAGGACCGGCGGCGGTACGGTCGCAGAGGTGCGGCTACCACGCGGTTGACCAGGGGTGGCGCGACGTGGAGGCGACGGTGGCAGCGGCAACGAGGGATCGAGCCTGGTGCGTGGTGGTTCCCCACCACCCGGGCGGGGCACGGCTGGCCAGACACCGGCTCGCCGCCGAGCTGACGGACGTCGTACCCCCGACGCTCCTCGCGGACCTGATCGCGGTGCTCGCGGAGCTGGTGGGCAACGCGGTGCGGCACGCCAGACCGCTGCCCGGCGGCGTGATCCGGGTTGCCTGGCAGCTACGGCCCTCGACCGAGGGCGCACTGATCCAGCTGCGGGTCACCGACGGCGGCAGCGCGAGCACCGGGCCACGGCTCCGGACGGCCAGCCCGGACGCGGCGGACGGGCGCGGGCTGCACATCGTGGCCGGCCTGGCCACCCGTTGGGGCGTCGAGCAGGACGGCATGGGCCAGCGCGTCTGGGCGGAGTTCGACCCGGCGCCGACACCCCGACCCGACCTGGTGCCGGCGGGCTGAGGACCGGCTCGGGCGGGTCCCGGTCACGGCGAGCCGCTCGGGGCTCTAGGCTGTGACGCCGTGAGTAAGCGTCGAAAGAGCCAGCGCGCCGCCGCCGACACCACCCCCCGTCGCGACAAGGTGCGGGACGTCTTCGTGCCGCGTCCGTTCGACGGGCTGGTCGACGAGTCCGAGTGGATCGCGCTTCGCGAACTGGTGCCCGCCGCCTCCGCCCCGCTGCGGCTGGCGCCCGCTCTGGTCGAGGAATTCGGCGACCGGACGGCCACGCTCGCCACGGTGCTGCCGATGGCCGCCCCGGCGATCACCAAGCCGGACGGCCGGGTGCTGATCGGTCTCCAGCGCCACCAGCAGTCCGGTGACGTGTCGCGGGATCTGGCCGACGCGTTGCTCAGCGCGCTGCGTACCGAGCCGGGTGGCCAGGTGGCCGTGCCGCCACTGCCCGGCCCCGGGCCCCGGCTCCAGGACATCCTCGTGGACGGTCCGCTGGACATCACCATGCACGACGGTTTCGACTTCTGGCTCGACCCCGGGGCCGCCGACGATCCGACCGTCCAGGCGTCGCTGGAGCGGGCGAACGCGGCCATCTACCCGACGGTCCGGCTGACAGCGGCGAAGGCCGCGTACTGGTGTCAGGTCCCGGAGAAGGCCCACGTGCGCTGGGTGCTGCCGGACGACGAGGACGCCGCCCTGGACGCGCTGGCCCGACTCGGCGCGGCCGGCACGCTGACGCTCGGCGAGCAGACCAAGTTCGCCGGCATGTTCCGGGCGCACGGTCGACTCGTGCCGGTCTGGGACCTGCCGGAGGAGACCCCCGCCGCCGAGTGGGAGGAGCCGGTGGCGCAGTTCGCCAAGCGGTACGCCGAGGCGCTCACCGTCACCGACCCACTCGACGCCGCCGGCCGCCGGGCCCGTCAGGGGCTGCTCGGCCGCCAGCTCACCCTGCGCTGAACCGGGGCCGTCGTCCCGCTGAACCGGGGCCGTCGTACCGCTGAGCCGGGCGGCGGGTGCGGTCGTCGGGTGCTCAGCCGGCGACGGGTAGCGGGTCCCGGGTGATCGGGCAGGACATGCAGCGCGGTCCGCCCCTACCGGAGCCCAACTCGGAGCCGGCGATCGGGATCACCTCGATGCCGGCCCGCTCCAGTTGGGCGTTGGTCTCCGTGTTGCGCTCGTAGCCGACGCAGAGCCGAGGGGCCAGCGCGAGGGTGTTGTTGCCGTCATCCCACTGCTCGCGTTCCGCGGTCACCGGATCCAGCCCGGTGTCGATGACCCGGAGCAGGTCGAGGTCCATCGCGTCGGCGGCGGCCCGCAGGAACGGCGCCGGCCCGTCCACCCGCGGGTCCTCGCCGTCCCCGCCGGCGATCACCGTGTACGCGGACAGCGTGCTCGCGATGTTGGGGTACATCAGGACGGCGTCCACGTCGACCATCGTGCACACCGTGTCCAGGTGCATGGTGGCGCGCTTCTGGGCGATCGGCACCACCAGGATGGTGTGGGCCAGGCCGGCGGCGAAGACCTGCCGACCGAGGCGTTCCGCGCCGGCCGGGGTCGTCCGCTCACCCACCCCGACCGCCAGCACCCCGGGCGCGAGCAGCAGCACGTCCCCGCCCTCCAGGTGCTCGAGGCTGGGACGGTAGACGAATTCGGTGCCGGCGAACCGGGGGTGGTGGCGGTAGATGGCGTCGGTCAGGGTGGTCTCACGGCGGCGGGCCGGCATGGCCAGGCTGGTGACACCGACCCGGTCGCCGATCCACAGCGACGAGTCGCGGGTGAAGAGCAGGTTGGGCAACGGGTCGATGACGAAGTCGTGTCGGTCCATCAGCGTGTAGACCAGGCCGCCCGGCCGCTCGGAGCTGATCCGCAACTCCTCGTGGGCCAGCCCGGCGGTGAGCACGTCGGCCAGCGCGGCCGGGTCCAGGTAGGAGAGGTGGTCGGCGACGCGGGCGCGCAGCGTGTCGCCGAGCCGCCGGGAGCGCAGCACCTGTTCGGTGAGTTCGGCTCGGGCGTCCGCGACGGCCAGCGTCTCGGCCAGCAGGGTGGCCAGGTAGAGCACCTCGACGCCGCGCTCGCGCAGGGCGGCGGCGAACGCGTCGTGCTCCTCCTGGGCGCGCCCCACCCAGGGGATCGCGTCGAACAGGAGCGAGTCGTTGTTGCGCGGGGTGAGCCGGGCCAGTTCGGGGCCGGGCCGGTGCAGCAGTACGGTGCCGAGCCGCCCGACTTCACTGTCGACGTAGTGGGTCACTCCCGCAGCGTAGGGCAGGGTTTAGCGGCATCCGAGAAAAGAACTGTGGATGAATATGGCATTCATCCACAGTCACTCCGGCGCTCCGGCTTGCCGAACACCGGTAGTGGCAACGTAGGGTAGTGAGGACATAACTTCGAGGGACCTTTTGCCGGAGGTCGCGATGACTGTCTTTCCCGCACGACGAGCCGTACCGTCCGCTCGGGCACTGCCGCCCGTCGCGGTGCCACACCCCCGCGTCGAGGCGCCGGGGGTTCTCGAACCGGTCCGTCCGACACCGCTCGAATGGGCCCGCCGCCGTCGGGCCGAGCGGGGTGCACGCCGCCTGGAGGCGGCCGGGGCACGGGCGTTGGGCCAACTCGACCACCTCGGGCCTGCCTGGCACGTGATCGAGTGGCCGCGCACCGACGTGACAGACGTCCTCGACCGCGGTCAGGACGAGCGGGCCGGGTTCCTCGCCATCGGGCCAAGTGGCCTCTTCGCCGTGACCATCGCCGACCACGGCCGAGCCAGGGTGCTCGTCGCCGGAGACGTGGTGCAGATCAACGGCAAGCGGCCTCCGTACGTGGCCGAGTCCCGCCGGGACGCGAAGCGGGCCAGCAAGGCGCTCTCCGAGGCGGTGGGGCTGCCCGTTCCGGTGACGCCGGTGCTGACCTTCGTCGGCTCTGGCGTGATCAGCGTCTACGGCCTTCCGAAGGACTGCCTGATGGCCACCCACCGGGAACTGGACCGGTTGCTCGTGGCCGGCGGCAGCCGGATCAGCCCCGCGACCGCCGAGAAGCTTTCCCGGGTCGCGCAGCACCCGGGCACCTGGCTGAACGGCACGTATCGTCCAACCGCCGACTACCGGTGGTACGAGGAGGGCCGAACGGCCGCTGACAAGCCGGCCCACCGCCGGTAACGTCACCGGCGACGCCACGCGGCTCCGGTCCCCCCGTTCACCTCACCGGTCTCCGCGCCGTCACCGGTCGCCTCGGTTCACGCTGCGCGCCCCGGTGACCCGGTGCGCTCGGTGATTCCGTCGGCGACCCGCTAGCGTGGACAGTCGATCGGTGCACATAGGAGGCGCGGTGGCCCACGTCGAACTTTCGCTCTCGGAAGCGTTCGTGCCGGCGGCGCGGGCCTCGACAGAGCCGGAGTCCGACAACGTCGGCCAATGGTCGTCGACAGTCTCCCGCGCCGATGAGCCGTGCCTGCTGATCGACGCCGACACCCTGGTGGTGGCGATCTCCACGGCCGGTTGCGAGCTGCTCTGTCTCGGTGAGCCGGCCGGGCTGATCGGGCGGCCGTTGCTCGATGGCGGGCTGCGCCTGCTCGACTTCACCGCCAACCGGGGCGAGCTGACCGAAGCCGAGATCGACAAGATTCCGCCACTGCTGGCGCTCTCCTCCGGCCGACTCGCCCGTGGGCTACTCAGGGTGCAGGCCGCCTCGGCGAACAGCTCCGACGCGACAGTTGACGCGATCTCCACCCCGGTGCTCACCGACGGCACCGTCGCCGGCTCACTCACCTTCTTCTCCGAGGTCTGACCTGCGGCGCGGTGTGTCCTTCGCCGCACGCGGCGTTGCCGGGGTGGGTCCGCACGAAGGCCGTAGGGTGCCCTCATGCTCGATATCGCTCTACTGCCGGGGGAATACGCTGTGTGCCGGCTGGCCGCCGGCACCACCCTGCCGTACGCGCTGTCGAGTGGGCTGGGCGGCGCGGACGTGGTGACGGTGAGCTGGACCTCCGACGGGATCTCGGTGATCTGCCCAGTCGACCGGGCGCCGGCACATGCCGTGGTGGAGACGACCTGGCGCTGCCTACGGGTCACCGCCCCGGTGGCGCTGGCCGGCACCGGCAGCCTGGCCGCGCTGGTCGACCCGCTCGCCGAGGCACGGGTCAGCGCCGTCACGTTCTCGACGTTCGACACCGACTATCTGCTGGTGCCGACCGTCCGGCTGACCGAGGGCACGGCCGCGCTCCAGCGCGCCGGGCACCGCGTCACCGGCTGACCTTCACCCGACCGGCCGCTCACCCTACGATGGGCTCGGCCACCCCGGCCGCGACGAATTCTCCGATGTCCCGAGGATCGGCCCGTGCCGTTCACCCCACCCCTGTCCGCGTCCCCCTCACCGCGGTCGACGATCCACACCCCACCGGCGACTCCTGGCCGGGCAGCCGATCGCGTTCCGGCGCGGAGCCTCGCCCGAGTCCTGCCGATGGCGCTCGCCGTCGCGGCGCTGGCCGGCTGTGGCGCCCCGCCCGGGCTGGGGGAGCCGACCAGCGTGCCCACCCACACCGCGGCCCCGACACCGTCCGGCCCGAGCACCGCACCGGCCACCCCGCCGACCACCGCGCCGTCTCTCGGTACGGTCACGCCCACCCCGGACGCCGGGTTGGTCGCGACGGCCTGCCGCAACGGGCCGACCGGCCAGCGGGTGCTGCAACTGTTGCGCGGCAGGGCCGGAGTGCTGCCGGCGAACGTCCGGGTCCAGGTCCGCACCGGGCCGCTCTGCGCCGGCGACTGGCAGTTCACAGTGCTGACGGTGACCGGGCACGAGGAACTCCAGGTGGTCACCCGGGGCGAGCCCGGTTCCCCGGTGCTGGTCACCGCCGGCACGGACGTCTGCACCATCGAGGTACGCGCCACCAGCCCGGCCGGGATTCGCGCCCTCGCCTGCGACGCCGGCCCGGCCAGCGGACCGGGTGCGTAGGCTGATCGGCATGCCGGGAACACCACCGACACGTTTCGTCTTCCTCGGGCCGGAGGGCACCTTCGCCGAGCAGGCCCTGCGCTCCATACCCGCCGCCGAGCGCGGCACCCGTACGCCCGCCCGTAGCGTCGGAGAGGCGCTGGACAGCGTTCGGGCCGGCGACGCCGACGCCGCGCTGGTGCCACTGGAGAACTCGATCGGCGGCGCGGTGGGCGTCACGCTGGACGAGATGGCCGAGGGCGAGCCGCTGGTGATCACCCGGGAGGTGATCCTGTCGGTGGAGTTCGTGCTCGCCGCGCGGCCCGACACCCCGCTGCCCTCGATCCGCACCGTGGCGGCCCATCCACAGGCGTCCACCCAGTGCCGGGGCTGGTTGCGCGACCATCTGCCCGACGCCGTGGTGGTCGACGTGCTCTCCAACGGCGCGGCCGCCGCCGGTGCCGGCAGGGGCGAGTACGACGCGGCGATCTGCGCACCGATCGGAGCCTCCCGGCACCGACTCACCACACTCGCCGACAAGATCGCCGACCACCCCGACGCGGTGACCCGGTTCGCGCTGGTGTCCCGCCCCGGGCCGCCACCGCCGCCGACCGGTGACGACCTCACCTCGCTCGCGGTCTACATCGCCCACGACCGGGTCGGCGCGCTGCTGTCCGTGCTGATGGAGTTGGCCGTCCGTGGGGTCAACCTGACCCGGATCGAATCCCGGCCGACCGGCGAGGCGTTGGGCCGCTACGTCTTCTTCCTGGACTGCACCGGCCACGTGGCCGACGTACGCCTGGGCGAGGCGTTGCAGGGACTTCGCAGGGTCTGTGCCGATGTCCGCTTCCTGGGCTCCTACCCCCGGCACCGGTGGGCCGAGGCGGGCGAACGCCCGGTGCCCGCGCCAGCGGGCCTCTCCGACGTCGACTACGCCGACGCGGCGGCCTGGCTGACCCGCCTGCGTACCGGTGAGTTGACCTGACCGGCGCGGGGCGCCCCCGGTGAAGGGGAGCGCCCGCGCCGCCGCGGTCAGCTCGACAGATCAGGTGCTCCGGTCAGCTCAGCAGACCGCCGAGCAGACCGCCCTCCTGCTGCTGCTGGCCACTGCCCAGGGCCGGCGGCTCCTCGGACGGCTGCACCACCACGAAGCCCTGACCGGCGAAGCTCATGGTGAACGACTCGCCGGTGCGGCGCCCGAGCAGTGTGCCGAGGCCGAGCTGCTCGGCCCGGTGGTAGCCGGTCTGGAGGTTGGCCGACCAGCAGACCGCGGCCTGGGGGTCGACGTACGTCGGGGCGTCCACGTTCAGCACGACCGGGGTGCCCTTGGTGGTGATGGCGATCCGCCCGTAGCCGCTGAACACACAGTTGAAGAGGCCGGACGAGGACGCCATCCCGGCGCCGCCGACCATCCTGATGTCGTACTGGAGGGTGGAGTCGAAGGCGAGCACGCTGCTGCCGTTGATGGAGAGGGCGTCGCCCGGCTCCAGGTCGATGATGTGCACGTCCTTGGCCAGCTCGGCGAGGAAGACGTCACCCTGGCCGGTGACCTTCATCAGCGGGACGCCCTCGCCGGTGAGCTTCTGCTTGAGGAACTTGCCGAGCCCGCCTGAACCCAACGCCTGGAACTGCACATTCCCCTGATAGGCGACCATCGACCCGACCCGGGCCATCGCCTCGCCGTTGAGCTCGATCTTCAACATCTTGGAGTTCTGCAACCGCATGCCGGGCTGCGCGGACTCCTTCTCCAGATTCTCCGCGGAGAACAGCTCGCTGCGCATGAAAGGGCCTCCTGAATAGGGTCGCGTTCGCTGCACCGACGGTAGGCGACCTCGGCAAGCACCGGCCATCGAAAGGGCGGCGCGGCGCGCGCGGGTCGAGCGCGGGGCTCAGCCCCAGCCGAGCGCGTGCAGGCGCGCGTCGTCGATGCCGAAGTGGTGGGCGATCTCGTGCACCACGGTCACCGCAACCTCGTCGATGACGTCCTCGTCGTTGTCGCAGATCCGCAGGATCGGACGGCGGTAGATGAAGATCCGGTCGGGCAGCACGCCGGCATAGTCCCAACCGCGCTCGGTGAGCGCATACCCCTCGTAGAGGCCGAGCAGGTCGACCTCTCCCGGTGGCGGGTCGTCCTCGACCAGGATCACCACGTTGTTCATCAGGCCGAGTAGTTCTTCGGGCACCTCGTCGAGGGCTTCGCCGACCAACTCCTCGAAGCGCTCACGGCTCATCTCCACCGGCACCTCGCCCATTGTGCCCGACGCGGGGGCACGCGGCCCGGTCCTGCTGGACGACCGTGACCATCAGCCGCACATGCACGGAAGAAGCGACCACCCGGGACCGGGCGGAGGCTCCTTCCGTGGACGTACGGTGTGGGCCAGCTAGCTCAGGCAGCCAGGCGGGCGTTGAGGGTGATCTCGGCACCCGGCGAGAGCAGGCGGGAGATCGGGCAGTTGGCCTTGGCGGCCTCGGCGAGCTTCTGGAACTCCGCGTCGTCGATCCCCGGGACCTGGCCGACCGTCTCCAGGTCGATCCGGGTCACCGTCATGCCGGCGTCGGTCTTGTCCAGGTGCACCTTGGCGGTGGTCTCGACCGAGGTGGCCGTCGAGCCCGCGTCGGCAAGCGCCTTGGAGAACGCCATCGAGAAGCAGCCGGCGTGCGCGGCGGCGATCAGCTCCTCGGGGTTGGTGCCCTCACCCTCCTCGAAGCGCGACTTGAAGGAGTAGTTGCCGGACAGGCCGCCCTTACCGGTGCGGATGGTGCCCGCGCCCTCGGTGAGATTGCCCTGCCATTGTGCTGAAGCGGTACGGATAGGCATGGGGCAAACGCTAGCGGAAAGGCGACCGCCGAGCGACAGAGCGGCGCGCTCGCCAGCCCTGCGATCCCTGTCACCACCAGCTTGCTGTGCCATGATGCGACCCAGGTCCGTGACCGGCGGAGGGGTGGCCGATGTCCGAGGAGCTTCCGATCCCGCGGCAGGGCGACCGATCCGAGGCCCCGGCGGTGATCGAGTGGGGTGCCGACGAGCCGGCGCCGCGACGCCGCTTCGCCTTGTCCCTGGCCGATCTCGCGCAGGATCCTCGGCTGCCCCTACTGCTCGCCGGTCTGGGCGCGGTGGCCGCGATCGCCTCGCTGGTCGGTGAGTGGCTGGTGATGAGCCTGCCGAACGGCGGGCCCGAGGGGAACACGACGATCAAGGTGCCCGCCGGGGTGTCCGAGGTCGGTGCCTTCGGGGTCGGCTACCTGGTCGGGCTTCTCGCTCTCGTCTGCACCGTGGCGCTGACGTTGCGCGGCACGGCGGCCGTACGGCCGAACGCCCGGCTGGCCGGTCTCACCCTGACCGGTGCCCTGCTGGCGCTGCTGGTGGCCGCCACCGCCAGCCTCGACAACCCCGGTCAGCGAAGCTTCTTCTACTCGCCCCAGGACGGCTTCCAGGTCGAGTACGGCCGTGGGCTGGTGATGGCGTTCGTGGCCTGTGTGCTGTTCGCGGCCGCCCTGCGGCTGACCCCCGCCGCACCCCCGAGGGTGTTCGCCGGGCCACCAGACAATGACCGACCAGGCGACGCGCCAGCACCACGGCCCTGGCGCCGGCGCCGCGACCCCGACCCGATCGAGGACGGCCTCCCCGCCCCAGCCGACCTCACGGTCACCCCCGCCGCCCCCTTCGCCCGCCCCGACCCCCAGCCCTAGGGCGTGAGTCGAGTCGGTGTCAGGGCTTGGACCGGCGTGACGATCTTCGAGCGTCGGTGGTCGAGAAACGTCGATCTTGCAGTTGCTGTCCCGACATGGGGTGCATAACACGCAAAACGGCAGCCGAAAACGCAAGATCGCGGCGGGAGGCGGGGACGGGGCCCGGGGACATCTCGTCGAGGGCCCGGGTTGGCGTCCGATTCGCCTGGAAGCCATGGATGCGACCGGTTCCGCGAGGTACGGTTGCTGCCCGCCGTCACGCCGGGCCTCGGTTTCCCTGGCCACGGCAGGTGCGACGGCGGCGGGCGAAGGAGGAACGATGACCCGCCCGGGACTGCCCAAGTTGATCGCGACCGACCTCGACGGGACGCTGGTCCGCAGCGATGACACCGTCTCCGCGTACACCCATGGGGTGCTCGACCGGGTGCGCGCCGCCGGAATTCCGGTGGTCGGCGCGACCGGACGCGGCCCTCGGTTGACCGAGTTGACCCGCAACGACATTCGCGCCGCCGACTACCTGGTGATGGCCGGCGGCGGACGGGTGGTGGACCAGAGCGACCCGAGCGGCCCGGTGGTGCTCCGCGACGAGCGGCTGCCCGCCGAGGTGCTGGCCCGGCTCCTCGCCGACCTGGAGACGGAGGTCGGCCCGCTGACCGTGATGGTCGAGGCGTCCGACGAACACGACGCCCCGCTGTGGGGCGACTACCACGAGAGCTGGCCCTACCAGGACCGCTTCGAGGCGCGCACTCGCGACGAGTGCCTCGCCTGCGACGTGATCAAGGCGTTCGCCCGGACCGCGGACCATCACGTTGACGAGCTGCTGGCGGTGGCCCGCCGGATCGTCCCGCCGCAGGTCGCCACGCTCACCCAGGCCGGGCTCGGCTTCATCGAGATCTGCCCGCCCGGCGTTGACAAGGCGACCGGGCTGACCGTGGTGGCGCAGACCCTCGGGGTCGACCCGGCCGATGTGCTGGTCTTCGGTGACATGCCCAACGACCTGCCGATGTTCGAGTGGGCCGGTTGGTCGCGGGTGGCCGTGGCCAACGCGCACCCCGAGCTGCGCGCCGCCGCCGACGAGGTGACCTTGCGCAACGACGACGACGGGGTGGCGGTGTATCTGGACCGGCTACTGTCCCGGTAATGGGAGACACACCCCGCCTCATCGCCACCGACATCGACGGCACGCTGATCCGCGACGACCACACCGTCAGCCCGCGCACCGCCGACCTGCTCGCGCGGATCTCCGCGCGAGGCACGCCGGTCGTCCTGGTCACCGGCCGTCCGGTCCGCTGGCTCAAGATGGTGTACGACCAGCTCGCCCGGCCGCTGCCGGCGGTCTGCGCCAACGGCGCCGTGGTCTACGACCCGTTCTCCGACGAGGTGGTGCGGGCTGACCCGCTCGCCCCGCACCACCTGGCCGAGGTCGCCCGGAGGCTACGGGCCGAGGTGCCCGGGATCAGCTTCGCCGTGGAGATCCTGGACAGCCGGGAGATGCGACACGAGGCGCACTACCCGCTGCGCTGGGACGCCGACGCGAACGGCATCCGGCCGATCGAGACGCCGGAGGAGTTGCTCTCGGTGCCGGCGGTGAAGCTCCTCGCCCGAGCTGGCGAGCAGGACCCGGACGCCTTCGCCGAGCTGATCGCCACGGCGGTGGCGGGGTTGGCCGAGGCC
Organism: Micromonospora saelicesensis; assembly: GCF_900091575.1. GTDB lineage: Bacteria > Actinomycetota > Actinomycetes > Mycobacteriales > Micromonosporaceae > Micromonospora > Micromonospora saelicesensis. Next base: position 1,551,484 of record NZ_FMCR01000001.1, on the reverse strand, counting down.
ACGCACTCGTCGTCCTCCGGGCTGGTGGAGATCTCGGCGGCCGGGGTGACCAAGGCGGCGGGGCTGGCCTGGTACTGCGACCAGCTCGGGGTGGCCGCGGCGGACGTGCTGGCCTTCGGCGACATGCCCAACGACGTGCCGATGCTGACCTGGGCCGGGCGTGGGGTGGCGGTGGCCAACGCGCACCGCGCCGTCCTGGCGGTCGCCGACGACGTGACGACGGCGAACACCGAGGACGGCGTGGCGGCGTACCTGGAGAAGATCTTCGGGGTGGACTGAGGTCAGAGGTACTGACCGGTGTTGTGACCCTCGCCGCCGCCCGGCTGGCCGATGCCCGGCATGCCGGGGACGACCCCACCGGGGCCGCTGGGCAGCGCCTGCCGGCCGCCGCGCATCTGCTCCAGCTGCACCCGGGCGGCCATCTGCTGGGCCACCAGTGCCGCCTGGATGCCGTGGAACAGGCCCTCCAGCCAGCCGACGAGCTGGGCGTGCGCGATCCGCAGCTCGCCCTCGCTGGGGGCCTTGTCCTCGGCGAAGGGCAGCGAGATGCGCTCCAGCTCGTCGCGCAGCTCGGGAGCGAGGCCCTCCTTGAGCTCGACGATCGACCGCTCGTGGATCTCCCGCATCCGATTGCGGCTGGCGTCGTCGAGAGGTGCGGCCTTCACCTCCTCCAGCAACTGCTTGATCATGCTGCCGATCCGCATCACCTTGGCCGGCTGTTCGACCAGGCGGGTCGGGTCCTCGCCCTGGCCCTCGTCGGTCTGCATCGTGCCGATCGGCCGGCCGTCCGGGCCAACCACCACCACGGTGCCGGAGTGGCCGGAGTCGTCGGGGCCGGGCTCGTCGTTCTGTCCAGCGGAGCGCGCTTCGGTCATGGGGTCCATCTTTACCCAGCGGGCGCGAACCATGCCGGCCGGGACCTACTACCGGGGCCGAACCACCCGGGCGGGGCGCGCTACCGTCGCGCCATGCCTGTCGACCCGCGCGCCGTGTTGACCCGGCCCGCACCGGAGCCCGACCGGACCGTGGCGTACGGGGACCACCCCGATCAGGTGGCCGATCTGCGCCTCCCGGCGGGAACCGGGCCGGCCCGGCCGCTGGTCGTCGTCCTGCACGGCGGCTTCTGGCGGGCCGAGTACGACCGGCGGCACACCGGCCCGCTGGCCGCGGCGCTCGCCGCTGACGGCTACCCGGTGGCGCAGCTGGAATACCGCCGCACCGGACAGCCCGGAGGTGGCTGGCCGGGCACCCTGACCGACGTCCTGACCGGGGTGGCCGAGCTGCCGGTGCTGGCCGCTGAGGCGCTGCCCGGCCGGGTGAGCCTGGCCGCACCGATCCTGGTCGGGCACTCCGCCGGCGGCCACCTGGCGCTGTACGTGGCGGCCACCGCCCCGGCGACGGTGGGCGGCGTGCTTGCGCTCGCCCCGGTGGCCGATCTGGGTGAGGCGTACCGACGGGATCTGGACTCGGGCGCGGTCGCCGCGCTGCTCGGCGGCGGACCGGCGGAGGTCCCGGACCGGTACGCGGCTGCGGATCCACGGATGTTGGTACCGATGCGAACACGGACAGTAGTTGTTCATGGTTCTGAGGATCACCAGGTTCCGGTGGAGATGAGCCGTGATTTCGTCGCGGAGGCGCGTGCCGCAGGTTCCGATATTTCCCTTGTTGAACTGCCCGGATGCGAGCATTTCGGGCTGATCGACCCGGAGGCCGCGGCCTGGCCTCAGATCCTCGCCGTGTTGCGGTCCCTGCACGATGATCACTAGCCATTGACGCAGCGTCGCGGACCAGGTAGAACGCCGGTGGGGCGGTGTTCAGCCCTGCAACGCTTCCCTGGAAGGAACTCGGTGTCGCAGATGAATCGCAGGCGGGCGCTCCAACTGTTGGCCGCGCTCGGTACCACCGGGTTCGTCGCCGCGTGTGGCTCAGACGGTGACGGCGAGTCGACCGCCGACCGGGGCCCGATCAAGATCGGTTTGATCACGCCGCAGGCCGGTGGTTTCAAGAGCATCGGCGACGACATCACCAATGGCTTCCAGCTCTTCCTCGACCTGCACGACCAGCGGCTGGGCGGCCACCCCGTGGAGCTGCTGACCGCCGACGAGGGCGACACCGCGAAGACGGGCAAGGCTGCCGTCGAGGGCCTGCTCAAGCAGGGCGTGCTGGCACTCACCGGCGTGGTCAACTCGGCGGTGATGGTCGGCATCCGGGACACCGTGGAACAGGCCCGGGTCCCGCTGATCGGCTCCAACGCCTCACCGAGCAGCCTGCAGAGCGTCTTCTACATCTGGCGGACCTCGTACGTGCTCGACGAGGCCGGCCGGGCGCTGGGCCGCTACCTGCGCGACCAACTGCCGGCGAACGGCCGCATCGCGATCATCATGCCGGAGAACGTCGGCAGCCCGGACGTGGTCCGCGGCTTCCGGCAGGAGTTCGGCGCGACCGACCCGCGGATCGGCGACCCGGTGACCTACACCAACGCCACCGCCAACCCCGGCAAGACGACGTACGCCTCGGACATCACCAAGGCACTGGCCAAGAAGCCCACAGCGGTCTTCTGCTTCTTCGCCGGGGCGGCAGCGGTGGAGTTCATCAAGCAGCTGCGCGAGAAGTTCGCCGGGCCGATCTACGCACCCGGCTTCCTCACCGAGGGCACCGTGCTGGAGAACCTGAAGGACAACGCGCTGGGCATCCAGACCGCGCTGAACTACTCGGCCGACCTCAACAACACGTCGAACCGGGTCTTCGCCTCGGCGTACCGCAAGAAGTACCAGGTCACCCCCACCACGTACGCGATGGCGTCGTACGACGCGGCGCAGGTGCTCGACCAGGCCATCCAGCTGACCGGTGGGAAGCCCACGCCGCAGCAGGTCAACCTGGCGCTGGGCAAGATCGGCCAGATCGACAGCCCCCGGGGCATCTGGCAGTTCAACCAGCCGCGTACCCCCCAGCAGAAGTGGTACCTGCGCGAGGTGCAGCGCGACGGTCAGGTCATGTCGAACGTGCTGATCAACGAGCTGGCCACGCTGGGCTGAGCGCCCACCCGGAGCACGATTCGGGGCCGGCCTCCCAGTGGGAGGCCGGCCCCGAGACGTTCGCGGGTCAGTGCCGCAGCTCGGCGATGCAGCACTTCACGCTGCCGCCGCCCTTCTTCAGCTCGGCCAGCTCGACCGGGACCGGGGTGTACCCGGCCGCCTTGAGCTTGCCGGCCAGGCGGGTGGCCTCGCTGTTGAGCACCACGTTCGCGCCGTCGCTGACCAGGTTGAGCCCGAAGGCCATCGCGTCCTCGTCGTCGGCGATCACCGCGTCCGGGAAGAGTTGGGTGAGCACCCGCTGACTGGCCGCCGAGAACGCGCCCGGGAAGTAGACGATGTTCGCGTCGTCGATGGCCGCGAGCGCCACGTCCAGGTGGTAGAAGCGGGGATCGATCAGGCGCAGCGACACCACCGGACGGCCCAGCGCCTCCTGCGCCTCCGCGTGCGCCGGGATCTCGGTGCGGAAGCCGTGCCCGGCCAGGATGAGCCCGCCGTGCGCCTCCGGCACGTACGCGAAGTCGCCCTCACCCTCGTTGGTCTCGCTGGGTGCGATGAACCGCCAGCCCTGCGCCTCGTAGAAGGCGTGGTGCGCGGCGGCCTCGGCGGCCCGCTGTTCGTGCTTGAACCGGGCGCCGTAGACGCTGCCGTCCACGACGAAGCCGCCGTTGGCGGCGTAGACCATGTCGGGCAGGCCCTGCTCGGGGGTGAGCAGGTGCACCTCGTGGCCGAGGCCGACAAGCGTCTCGCGCAGCCGGTCCCACTGCTTGACGGCCAGGTCCCGGTCGACCGGGGTGGTCACGTCCATCCACGGGTTGATCGCGTACTCGACCGCGAAGTACTCCGGCGAGCACATGAGATATGTCCGCTTTCGCGGGAAACGCTGCTGGTTCACGGTCACCAAGAGTAGGTACCGTAGAACTTTGAAAACAGCCACAAGCGTTGCTTCCCAGAGGCGGAACGTTGCAGATAGACGCGGTAGACCAGCGGATCATTGCGTTACTCGTCGCGGACGCCCGTGCGTCCTACGCCGACATCGGTGCCCGGGTGTCACTCTCCGCCCCAGCGGTCAAGCGTCGCGTCGACCGACTGCGCGCCACCGGCGTGATCAGGGGATTCACGGCCGTCGTTGATCCGGCCGCCGTCGGCTGGACCACTGAGGCCTTCGTCGAGCTGTTCTGCGCCGGCCGGACCACCCCGGCGCAGATCGGCGTGGCCGCCCGCCGACACCCCGAGGTGGTCGGCGCGTACACCGTCTCCGGGGAGGCGGACGCGCTCGTGCACCTGCGCGCCGCCGACATCGCGCACCTGGAGGCAGCACTGGAGCGGCTGCGTGCCGAGTCCTTCGTGACCTCCACCCGCAGCACCATCGTGCTCTCCCGGCTGGTCGAATCGCCCGGCGTCGGCCCGTCCGCCGGCTCCTCTTGACCTCAACCCAGGTTGAGGAGATGGACTGGCCCCGAAGTGGGCGAGTCAGCCCATCGGAGCCGAGGGGACTGTCATGCGGGCGATCTGGTTACGTGAGTTCGGCGGGCCCGAGGTGCTGGTGCCCGGCCCCGCGCCCGACCCCGTCCCCGGTCCCGGCCAGGTGCTGATCGACGTCGCGCACGCGAACATCACCTTCATCGAGACGCAACTGCGCGCCGGTCACCCCGGCCCGTTCCGCCTCACCCCACCGCTGATCCCCGGCAACGGCGTCGGCGGGGTGATCACGGCGGTCGGGTCGGACGTCGACCCGGCGCTGACCGGGCAGCGGGTGGTTAGCGCCACCGGAGGTTCCGGCGGTTACGCCGAACGCGCGGCCGTGGACGCGTCGGCGACGATCGCCGTGCCGGCCGGGTTGGCCCTGGACGAGGCGGTGGCACTGCTGGCCGACGGGCGGACCGCCACCATGCTGATCGAGGCGGTCGGCGTCCGCCCAGGTGACCGGGTCCTGGTGGAGGCTGCGGCCGGCGGCGTCGGCAGCCTGTTGGTGCAGCTCGCGGTCCGGGCCGGGGCCCGGGTGATCGGCGTGGCCGGTGGGCGACGCAAGGTGGACCTGCTACCCGGGCTGGGCGCCGAGCTGGCCGTCGACTACCTGCTACCCGAGTGGGCCGAGCAGGTCCGCGCTGCGGTGGGCGGAGTCGACGTGGTGCTCGACGGAGTCGGAGGTTCGGTGGCCCGGGCCGCCTTCGACCTGCTCTCTCCGGGCGGCCGGATGGTCAGCTTCGGGCTGGCGAGCGGGGAGTGGTCCCCGGTGTCGGCGGAGGCCGCCACGGCACGGCAGGTCACGCTGGTCCGCCCGGACGTGCCACCGGCCCGGCTGCGGGCGTACACCGAACAGGCCCTGGCGGACGCGGCGGCCGGCCAGCTGCGACCGCTCATCGGCCAGCGTTTCCCACTGGAACGCGCCGCCGACGCGCACGCCGCCATCGAGGCGCGCGCGACGGTCGGCAAGACGCTGCTGGACGTGGCCTGACCGGGCTCAGAGATACATGCCGGTGCGGTGCTCCGACTCGTCGCGCCGGACCGGCTTGTCACCCTCACCGAAGAACCGCTTGCCACCGAACTCACCGTGCAGACGGTCGTCCAACTCGTCGGCGAGACCGGTCATCACCTGCACCGCCAGCATCAGATGGGTCGCCTGGAAGTTGCGGCCGAACACCGGGATGGAAGCCCACACCGTGTCGTCGGCGCAGTAGAGGCGGCCGATCGGCATCCGGTTCGTCAGTTCGGAGAGCTTGACGTAGAGCCGCTCGGTCGGCTCCACCTCGGTGAGCACCGGGGAGAAGACGTCCACCAGGGGCGGATTGTCCCGCACCCGCACGAAGACCATCGCCGAGCCGGCACGGATGGTGATGTCGCCGTCCGAGTCGATCTGCAACCGGTCGGTGTCCGACTTCAACATCGTGGAGACCACGGTGCGGACCCGATCGGCCAGGTCGAGCACGTCGTCCTGCTCGACCTGCGCGGCGGCCGCCTCGGCCAGCGCCTCCTCCAGGTCCGCCTCGACGTCGGCGTCCGGACCGAACTCGCTGCGCGCGGTGCCCAGGGGTTCCACTACCAACGGCTCGCCCTCGGCGTCGTGCACCAGATAGACGAGGAAGGCCGGGTGCGGAGCCCCGTAGACGTCCCGCAGCGTGCGGGAGAGCAGCGTGGCGACCTGGGTCGACTCGGCCGTCGTGGCGTTCAGCCCGAAGGAACCGCCGGAGCCGGCGACCACCCCGGGCGGGGACCAACCGAGCGCGACCATGTCCGCCACCGCGCCCCGGTCCAGTCGGTAGCCCGCCGGCAGAGCGGCGTTGCCGACCGCGCGGGCGGACAACACCCGGTCCGCGTCCACGTCGACGCTTATCGAATAGACGGCGTCCCCGGTGCCGGAGGCAGTGGGGTCGAGGGTCACGTCGAGGTGCGCGCCAACGGGAAGTTCCCGCAGCCGTACGGCGAGCGCGCGGGCGAACTCCCGCCACGCCTCGGTCACCTTCGCCCGCAGGTCGGTGGTGCTGGGCTCGTCGAGCAGGATCGATTCCGCCGGCTCAGTCGAAGCGCCGGGCAGCTCACCGTGCGGCGCCGAGGGGTGGTCAGCCGTCATGATCGCCTCCGTCCGTCACGATCACCCTACCCACGCCGCCTGTTGGTCGAATCAGCCCGGACCGGGATCGGACAGCGGCGGTCAGGGGGCCGTCGGGTCGGCGGGGTCGGCGCCCAACTCGACCGGCCAGGCGCCCGCCAGCGCGCTGAGCCGGGCCGCGGCGTCCGCCGGGTCCGCGCCCCGGCCAACCGCCAACCCGAAGAGGTACGCGGTGACCGGCGCACCCGGACGCAGCACCTGGTGGGCGACGTCCCGGGCCAGATCCAGCACCGCCGGCACCGGCACCGCGGCCCGGTCCAGATCCAACTCGGCGCACACCGCCGTGACCCAGTCGTCCATCACCGTCATCGCGCCCACTCCTCCGCCCGGCGTACGTCCTCGTCAGTGTCGCAGTCGAACCACGGCGGCGGGCCCTCACCGGACCAGGCCACCTCCCGCACGACGAGATCGGCCAGCAACGCCCGGACCGGGGCTCCGGACAGACTTCCGCCCCGCTCGACCGTCAGCCGGTGGACCGCTGCCCGCAGCGCGGCGACCCGCCAGACACCGCAGAGCGACTGCCGCCGCCCGTCCCCGTCCACGAAGCAGGCCCCGTCCGGTTCCCGCTCGCCGCCGAGGCCAACGCGGGCCGGCGGCGCGGGAGCAGAGCCGCCGCGGTCCGGCGGCGCGGGAGCAGAGCCGCCGCGGTCCGGCGGCGCGGGAGCAGAGCCGCTGCGGTCCGGCGGCGCGAGAGCAGAGCCGCTGCGGTCCGGCGGCGCGAGAGCAGAGCGGCCGCCCGCTGGTTCGGTGTCGGGGGTCTCCGGCTCGAGGTGCTTCAGCAGGTCACCGATCGCGGCCCGGGTGAGCAGCGGCAGGTCGGCGGCGAGCAGCGCGACCACGCTGACGTCGGGATCCAGCAGTGCCAGACCGGCCGCCGCCGCGGCGACCGGACCCCCGCCGGGCGGGTCCTCCCGGACGACCCGCACACCCGCCGGTACGGCATCGGCCGCACCGACCAGCACCCGCGGCGTCGCGTCGCTGACGGCGGCCAGCACCCGGTCACGCATCGGCCGGCCGCCGACCGGAAGCGCGGGCTTGTCGAGCCCGCCCATCCGTCGGGCGGCCCCACCCGCGAGCACCACGGCGGCGTACGTCCCCATTCGGCCACCGTAGCCGTGCCGACGCTCGGTCGGGCCCGCCCCTCGCCTCGATGATCATGGAGTTATCGCTCGACACACCGACGACACGCGCGGACAACTTCATGATCAACGCGCGTGGGTGGGGTGGGGTGGGGTGGGTGGCGTGGGGGTGGCGTGGGGTGGGGTGGGGGTGGCGTGGGGTGGGGTGGGGTGGGTTGGGTTGGGCGTCGCTCGGTTGGGCTGGCGCTCGGGGGTGCCCGATGGCCGGTGGTCGTGCGGGTGTGCCGGCGGGGGGTGGAGGATGGCGGGATGGGACGGGCAACTGATCGACGGGGCGTACTCCGGATCGACCTGGACGCGGCGACCGCCGGGCGCGCATCGGTCCGCCGACCGGACACGCTCGCCGTGGAGGAACCGCTGGAGATCCGGGTCGGCGCAGCCGGTCCCGGCCGACGCCGGCCGCTCGCCGTCACCATGCGTACCCCCGGCGACGATCTGGACCTGGCCATCGGGTTCCTGCTGACGGAGGGGCTGATCCGGTCGACCGACGACGTGTTGACCGCGCAACTCTGCGCCGGCGCGGAGACACCGAACACGTACAACGTGGTGGACGTGGTGCTCGCCCCCGGCGTACCGGAACCGACCACCGACCCGTCCCGGAACTTCTACACGACCAGCTCCTGCGGGGTCTGCGGCAAGGCCAGCATCGACGCGGTACGCACCCGGTCGCTCTTCCCGGTCGCGGCGGACCCGCTCAGCGTCCCGGCCACGCTGCTCGCCGAGCTGCCCGACCGGTTGCGCGCCGCCCAGCGAGGCTTCGATCGAACCGGCGGGCTGCACGCGGCGGGGTTGTTCACCCCCGACGGTGAGCTGGTGGTGCTCCGGGAGGACGTGGGCCGGCACAACGCCGTGGACAAGGTGATCGGCTGGGCCGTGCGGGAGCGCCGGCTGCCGCTCACCGGGCACCTGCTGCTGGTCTCCGGACGGGCCAGCTTCGAACTGACCCAGAAGGCGTGGATGGCGGGGTTGCCGCTGCTGGCAGCGGTCTCCGCCCCGAGCACCCTCGCCGCGGAACTGGCCGACGAGGCAGGGATGACGCTTGTCGGCTTCCTGCGCGGGCGGACCATGAACGTCTACACCGGGCCGCACCGGATCACGGTGGAGCAGCCAGCCTGACCCGGGCAGCCCGTCAGCGACCGATCCGGTCGATCAGGTCGAACAGGGCCAGCCGCGCGGCGGCATCACGGGCGATCAGGAAACCGGCGATGCCGAGGATCCAGCCCAATGCGCTGCCCGCCTTCGTGACGATCCAGGTGTTCAGGCGGGCCAGCACCGGCTCGACCAGTCGCGGGCGGGCCACCCTGGCACCCAGCAACACCACCGCCGGAAGCACCATGACCAGGCAGTACCCGGTGAGCAGCGCCACCACGCTCGCCGCGCCCACCCCCGAGGTGGCCAACAGGCCCACCGCACCGAGGTACGGAAGCATGGTCGCCACCTCGGCAAGCGCCGCGAGCAGCGCGAGCCCGACCAACCATCGGGCGGAGGAATCTCCGGCGGTGGCCCGGTCCCGCCACCGCAACACACCACCGGTACGGGGACGCCGCTTGCCGTCGTAGCGGAAGCTGAGCGCCAGCATTCCCACGCCCAGGACGAGTTGCGCCCAGAGGACGCCCCGGTTGTCCAGGGCGCCGCCCAGCGCATCGCCCAGCCTGCTGCCTCCCCAGACCAGCAGCAGCCCAACCGCGAGGTAGAACACCGCGATGGTGGCGAGGTAGCCCAGGATCCGCCGGACGTTGACCGGCCCGGGGGCGAGCAACAACCAGACCGGGATGAAGAGGGTGCCGATGCTGGTGCTGTCGATCAACGCCAGCCCGGCCAGCGACAGCAGCAACTCGGGGGTCATGTCGTACCAACGCGGAGAACGGCCACGAGATCATTCTCCGGCGGCGGTGACCCGTCCGCGTCGGCCGTGGACAGGAGCAACGCGTACATCCTTCGACGGAGGCGTCGCCGGAGGACCGGTCACGCCAGGTCGAGGATGCTCCAGTTGGTGGGGAGGACCTTCGCCGCCGCCTTGGGTTGGACTGTCGCGTAGTGCGCCTCGTGGGTGAGTGCCGCACGCGCGGCATGGCCGAACGAGATGTCTCCGTCCACAGCGCGGGCCAGCTTGCCGGTGTCGCGCACGTCCCCGGCGTCGAGCGGCAGCAGGCGGATCATCGGGGCGGTCATCATCAGGCCCAGTAACGCGGCGTCGATCTCGTCGGCCACGCTCGCGAAGGCAACCGCCAGGCAGGTCGCCGGAATGGCCACCTGCCGACCCTCGTCGGCGACCTCCAGCATCAACTCCCCCACCGAGACGTTGCCCTCGATGTAGGCCGTCAACGCCGACGCGTCGAACACGACAGCGATCTCATCGCTCATCCGGCCCTGCCCAGCATCCGGCGCCCCTCGGCCAGGGCGTCCGCCGGAATGGGTGTCGCCAGCCTCTCCCGCCACCGCGCCCTACCCGCCTCGGTCACCTCAATGCCGGCCCGCCGCAGCACCTCATGAAGGTGCGTGCCGTCCATCTGGGCCCGCACCGCCGCAGTGATGGCCGCCGAGACGTTGGGCTGCTGGTCGAGCCATTCCGCGACGTCGTCGGGGAGGCTCACGGAACGCTTCACTGTCATGTCCGTCAGCGTATCAATTCTGGTAGCACCGTCGGTAATACCGTGTGCGCGGCGGGGTCGGTCAGCGGCGGCCACGTCGGCTCCGTTTGCGGGGGCGGATGACCCCGGGCATCCCGACCGACGGCCAGCCGTCCAGCTCGGCCGGGGGCACGCCGCGCCGGAGCAGGTCGTCCAGTAGCAGGGCGAGTGAGTAGTCGGGGTGCAGGCTCAGCGTGCGTTCGAGAGCGACCGCCGCCAACGCGCCCTGTCCAGCGCGCCAGGCGGCGAACGCCAGCAGCGCACCTGGCGCGGCGGTCACCTCCGGCTCGGCGCGGCGCAGCACGTCGGTCCAGAGGGCGATGTCCCGGTCCCGGCCGTCGGTGCGTTCCCACGCGTGATCGCGGACCGGCAGGTGGGTCATCAGCAGGCTCAACCAGGCCACCTCGTCGTCGTCGAGCCGCTCACCACGCCGCTGCCGGCGCTGGGCCTCGCGGACCGCCGCCACCCCGGCGGCGCGCAGCGCCCGCGCCCCGAGCAGGTCACTTTCGGGTGCCTGCGCGATCAGCTCGGCCAGCCTCTGCTCGGCGCGGGCGGTGGCCGCGCGGGCCGCCTCCCGGGCCGGGCCGTCCATCGGTGCCACCTGCGCCACCAGGGCGGCCCGGTCGGGGAGTGCGACCTGACCGGCGAAGACCGCCGAGGCGGTCAACCGGTTGACGCTCGGGTCGTAGCGGCGCCCCTCGGGCGGGCAGCAGTCGGGCTCGGTGCAGAGATAGGACCACCAGCGGCCGTCGGTCACCCGCAGCGCGTCGAGCACGTGCAGCCCGAAGTCGTTCAGCGCGTCGCGCACCGAGTCCACGGCCGGGGTGACCCGCTCCGGTTGCCCGTAACCCACCACGGTGGCGGCCTCCGCGCCCTGCCGGCGGATCACACCAGCCAGGTGCCCGGCCAATCCGCCCAGCTCGGTCGGGTCGGGCAGGTCCGCGCGGGCGGCGAAGACGATCTGTCGGCCGACCAGCGCCACGGCGACCACGCTGTCGGTGGGATGAAAGCCGAGCAGGTACGGCACAGCGGCGATCAGGTCGGCCGGTGAGCGGACGGCGAGTTGAGGGCGTTCGGTCGAGGTCATGTCGGAAGCCTGCGGCGGGCGTACCGGGCCCTGCCACCCCTGTGGACGACACGCGACTTATCCACAGTTACTGAACGTGTTTTCCCTGCTCACGCCACACCTACGGGTGCGGAAAGAGCGCCGATGTCGTCGGGCGACACCTGGCTGTCGTAAGGAGCGGTTACCGTGCGCTGATGGACCTGGCGTACCTGCGCGCGCATCCGGCACACCTCCCGACCTTCCGGACCCATCAGCGGCTCCGGGAGACGCCGGTCGCCGGTGGAAACATCTGCGCTGCCGCCCGGCTCACCCTCGACGACGGCCACTCCGTCTTCGCCAAATCCTGGCCGGAAGGCGCCGACCGACCGCCGCCGGAGGGCTTCTTCGCCGCCGAGGCCGCCGGCCTGCGCTGGCTGCGGGAGGCGGACGCGGTCGGCGTACCCGAGGTGATCGTGGTGCTGCCGGAGCTGCTGGCGCTCGACTGGGTGGAGCCCGGCGAACCGACGCCGGAGGCCGCGGAGCGCTTCGGCCGGGAGTTGGCCGGGCTGCACCGGGCGGGCGCTACCGCCTTCGGTGCCACCTGGCCCGGGTTCATCGGCTCGCTCCCCCAGGACAACACCCCCACCGGCGGGCGCTGGTCGACCTGGTTCGCCGAGCGACGCCTCGCCCCCTACCTACGACGCTCGGTCGACGGTGGCGCGCTGACCAGCGCCGATGCCGCTCTGGTCGAGCAGGTGATCGATCGCCTCGACGGGCTCGGCGGCGACGAGCCGCCCGCGCGCATCCACGGCGACCTGTGGCCGGGCAACGTGCTGTGGGGGGCCGACGACCGGGCCTGGCTCGTCGACCCGGCAGCGCACGGTGGGCACCGGGAAACGGATCTCGCCCAGCTCGCCCTCTTCGGCGGCATCCCCCACCTGGATCGGGTGCTGGCCGCCTACCAGGAGAGCTGGCCACTACCGGACGGCTGGCGTGACCGTGTGCCAGTGCATCAGCTGCATCTGCTGCTCGTGCACACCGCACTCTTCGGCGTCAGCTTCCGAGATGTGGTCGTCCAGACCGCCCGTGGCGTCCTGAGCCGGGCCGAGCGCGCTACGGTCGACAGGTGAACGTCGCCCCGGGGACCGACGGCGTCCTCGTCGACCGGTACGGCCGTGTCGCCCGGGACCTGCGCGTGTCCCTCACCGACAAGTGCAACCTGCGCTGCACCTACTGCATGCCGGCGGAAGGTCTCCCCTGGCTGGCCGGCCCCGAGCTGCTGTCCGACGAGGAGATCGTCCGACTGGTCCGGGTGGCTGTCGAGCTGCTCGGCGTGACCGAGGTGCGGTTCACCGGCGGTGAACCGCTGATCCGACCCGGGCTGGTCGACATCGTGACGGCGGTCGCCGCGCTCGAACCCCGCCCCCGGGTCTCGTTGACCACTAACGGCATCGGCCTGGACCGCCTGGCCCCGGCGTTGCGGGCGGCCGGCCTGGACCGGGTGAACGTCTCACTGGACACCCTAGACCCGGACCGGTTCACCAAGCTCACCCGCCGCCCCCGCCTCGACGCGGTGCTGGCCGGGCTCGCCGGGGCGGCAGCCGCCGGGCTCAGCCCCGTGAAGATCAATTCGGTGTTGATGCGTGGTGTCAACGAGGACGAGGCGCCGGCGCTGCTCCGCTTCGCCCTCGATCACGACTACCAGCTGCGGATCATCGAGCAGATGCCGTTGGACGCCCAGCACGGTTGGGCCCGCGACACCATGGTCACCGCCGAGGAGATCCTGGCGTCGCTGCGTAGCGTCTTCGATCTGAGCCCCGACCCGGTCGAGCGCGGCGCGGCACCGGCGGAGACCTGGCTGGTCGACGGAGGCCCCGCCCGGGTCGGTGTGATCGCCAGCGTCACCCGCCCCTTCTGCGGGGACTGCGACCGCACCCGACTGACGGCCGACGGCCAGGTCCGCGCCTGCCTCTTCGCCACCGAAGAATCGGATCTGCGCGCCGCGCTGCGCGCCGGCGCGGACGACGACGAGTTGGCCCGGCGCTGGCGTACCGCGATGTGGGGCAAGCGCGCCGGGCACGGCATCGACGACCCCACCTTCCTCCAGCCGACCCGACCGATGTCCGCGATCGGAGGCTGAGCGTGGAGGGACCACCGCTGACCATTCGCTACTTCGCCGGCGCCCGCGCCGCCGCCGGCCGCGCCGAGGAGGCCATCCCCGCCGGGCGGTCACTCGACGACCTCACGGCCGAGCTGACCCAGCGCCACGGCGACCGGCTCGCCGGAGTGCTGCGGGTGGCGAGTTTCCTCGTGAACGGCGTCACCTGTCATGATCGTCAGGCACCCCTACCGGCCGGGGCCACGATCGATGTCCTGCCCCCGTTCGCGGGCGGCTGAGGGAGGCGCACACATGCTGGCGGTTCTGGGGTTCGTGGCTGTCCTGGCGCTGGTCACCGGTCTCATCCACCTCTACCTGTGGAAGCGACTCGTTCGGGACACCACCACGCCGGGCCGTTGGCGACGGATCGGGGGGATCGCCGCCCTGGTGCTGGCCCTGCTCGTGCCGGTCACCCTCGCCGGGACGCAGGCCGGGCTCTACTGGCTCGCCTGGCCGGGCTACCTGTGGCTCGCGTTGATGTTCTACCTCCTGGTCGTACTGGTCGTGCTGGAAGTCCCGATGCTGGTCACCCGGCTGGTGCTGCGTCGCCGGGTGGTTGCCGCGGAGCCCACCACCGCCGCGCCCGAGCCGGTGCTGGTCGGTGCCGCCGGGCCGACCGAGCCACCGGCAGCCGGCGCCGTGGCGGCACCGGACCACGACCCGTCCCGTCGGTTGCTGCTGGCCCGTGGGGCGGCCATCTTCGCCGGCCTCACCGCCACCGGCGTCACCGGGTACGGCATCCGCACGGCGCTCGGCCCACCCCAGCTCGACCGGGTGCGGATCCCGCTGGCCAAACTCCCCCGCAGCATGGACGGCCTGCGCATCGCCACCGTCTCCGACATCCACCTCGGCCCGCTGCGCGGCCGGGCGCACACCGAGCGGATCGTCGCCGCGATCAACCGGCTCGACGCGGACATCGTCGCGGTCGTCGGTGACCTGGTCGACGGGTCCGTGGCCGAGCTCGGCTCGGCCGCCGCGCCGCTGCGCGACCTGCGCTCCCGCTACGGCAGCTTCTTCGTCACCGGCAACCACGAGTACTACTCCGGCGTGGAGGAGTGGGTCCAGGAGGTCGACCGGCTCGGTCTGCGGGTGCTGCAGAACCGGCGGCAGGAGATCCAGGCCCGGGGCGGTGTGCTCGACCTGGCTGGCGTGAACGACCTCACCGGGGCGGGCACCGGCCTCGCCGCCGGGCCGGACTTCGCCGCCGCTCTCGGCGACCGCGACCCGAGCCGCCCCGTGGTCCTGCTCGCGCACCAGCCGTTGGCTGCGAAGGAGGCGGCCCGGTACGGCGTCGACCTGCAATTGTCCGGGCACACCCACGGCGGGCAGATGGTGCCGTTCAACCTGGCCGTCGGGCTGGAGCAGCCGGTGGTCAGCGGGCTCGGCGAGGTCGACGGCACCAAGGTCTACGTGACCAACGGCGCCGGTTTCTGGGGGCCGCCGGTCCGGGTCGGCGCGGAGCCGCAGATCAGTCTGGTCGAGCTGCGCTCGGCATAGCGGAGGTCACGTCCGCGCGTGGCGGCGGGTGGCCGGCGCGGCGGGCGTGACAGGATGCGGCGTGCCCCCGTTCAGCGCCGTACCCCCCGGTGGCCTACCGCCATTCGTCGCGGACCTGCACATCCACTCGAAGTACTCGCGCGCGTGCAGCCGTGACCTCACCCTGCCGAACCTCGCGTGGTGGGCCCGGCGTAAGGGCATCGGCCTGCTCGGCACCGGCGACTTCACCCACCCCGCCTGGTACGACCACCTGCGGGAGACGCTGCGCCCGGCCGAACCGGGGCTCTACCGGCTCGACCCGGAGGCGGAGCGGGACGTCGCCCGCCGGCTGCCACCCCGCCTCGCGCAGACGGCGGAGGCGGACCCGGTCCGTTTCATGCTGAGCGTGGAGATCTCCACCATCTACAAGCGGGACGACCGGACCCGCAAGGTGCACCACCTGATCTACCTGCCGGATCTGGACGCGGTGGCCCGGTTCAACACCGCGCTGGGCCGGATCGGCAACCTCGGTTCCGACGGCAGGCCGATCCTCGGACTGGACTCCCGCGACCTCCTGGAGATCACCCTGGAGGCCAGCCCGGACGGCTACCTGGTGCCGGCACACATCTGGACCCCCTGGTTCTCCGCGCTGGGCTCGAAGTCCGGCTTCGACGCGATCGCGGACTGCTACGCCGACCTGGCCGAGCACATCTTCGCCGTGGAGACCGGGCTCTCCTCCGACCCCGCCATGAACTGGCGGGTCGGCAGCCTGGACGGCTACCAACTGGTGTCCAACTCGGACGCCCACTCGCCGCCGGCGCTCGGCCGGGAGGCGACAGTGCTGACCGTCGAACGGGACTACTTCGCCGTTCGGGAGGCGCTGCGTACGGGTGACGGCCTGGCCGGCACGATCGAGTTCTTCCCGGAGGAGGGCAAGTACCACGCGGACGGGCACCGGCTGTGTGGGGTCAACTGGTCTCCGGAGCGCACCCGGGCCGCCGGCGGGCGCTGCCCCGAGTGCGGCAAACCCCTCACCGTGGGCGTCCTCAGCCGGATCGAGGAGTTGGCGGACCGCCCGGACGGGCACCGGCCGGCGCACGCACGGGACGTCACCCACCTGGTGCCGCTGGCCGAGATCCTCGGCGAGATCAACAAGGTGGGTGCCCGGTCGAAGAAGGTCGAGGGGCGGTTCAACGAACTGCTGGCCACGCTCGGCCCCGAGCTGGAGATCCTGACCACGACGCCGTTGACCGAGATCGCGCAGGCCGGTGGTGAGCTGCTCGCGGAGGGCATCGGGCGGCTGCGGCGCGGTGACGTCCGCCGGGTGCCCGGTTACGACGGCGAGTACGGCGTGATCACGCTCTTCGACCCGGCCGAGTTGGGCGCGCAGGAGACGCTGTTCGACGTACCGGTGCCGGCGCAGCGACGACCCGCGGAGTCGGCTCCCCGGGTCCCGGCAAAGCGCCCGGCGGCGACGAAGGCGGAGCCGAAGCGGAAGCCGGTCCCGGCGCCCGCGCCGCCGATCGCGTCGCCGCCGTCTCCGCACGAGCCGTTCGAGCCGATGCTCTCCGGCATGGAGGAGGTTGGCACCGGCCTGCTGGACCGACTGGACGCCATGCAGCGGGTGGCCGCCTCCGCACCCGGTGGTCCGCTGCTCATCGTGGCCGGTCCGGGCACCGGCAAGACCAGGACGCTCACCCACCGGATCGCGTACCTCTGCGCGGAGCTGAACGTCTTCCCCGAGCACTGCCTCGCGATCACGTTCACCCGCCGGGCCGCCGAGGAGCTGCGGCACCGGCTCGACGGCCTGCTCGGCCCGGTCGCCGAGGACGTCACAGTGGGTACGTTCCACGCGTTGGGGTTGACCATCCTGCGGGAGAACGCCGGCGCGGCGGGTCTCCCGGCCGACTTCCGGATCGCCGACGACGCCGAGCGGGCGGCAGCCCGCACCGAGGCCGGCGACGACAACGCCGCGTACGCGTCGCTGCTGCGCAAGCAGGACCTGGTCGACCTGGACGAACTGGTGACCCTGCCGGTGGAGCTGCTGCGGGCCGACCGGAAGTTGGTCGAACGGTACCGGGACCGCTGGCGGTGGATCTTCGTCGACGAGTACCAGGATGTCGACGAGGTGCAGTACGAGCTGCTGCGGCTGCTCAGCCCCGCCGACGGCAACCTCTGCGCGATCGGCGACCCGGACCAGGCCATCTACTCGTTCCGGGGCGCCGACGTCGGCTACTTCCTGCGCTTCTCCGAGGACTTCACCGACGCCCGGCTGGTCCGGCTCAACCGCAACTACCGCTCGTCGGCCCCGATCCTGGCCGCCGCCGTGCAGGCCATCGCGCCGTCCTCGCTGGTCCGGGGTCGACGACTGGACCCGGCCCGGCTCGACCCGGAGGCTCCGCTGGTCGGGCGCTACCCGGCGGCGTCCGTGGCAGAGGAGGCCGACTTCGTGGTGCGTACCGTCGACGATCTGGTCGGCGGGTTGTCACACCGTTCGCTGGACTCGGGCCGCATCGACGGCCGGTCCACCTCGCTGTCGTTCTCCGACATCGCCGTGCTGTACCGCACCGACGCGCAGGCCGCCCCGATCGTGGACGCCCTGACCCGGGCGAACATCCCCGTGCAGAAGCGTTCCCACGACCGGCTGCGGGACCGGCCCGGGGTAGCGGCCATCGCCCGCGAGCTACGGCACGCCGACGGTCTGGCCGGCTCACTGGCCGCCCGGGTGCGGCTGGCCGGTCAGGTGGTCGCCGAGCGGTTCGCCGTGCCCACCCTGGACGGCGCCGGCAGCACGGTCCGTCCCGAGGACGTCCGCTCGGCCGTGGACCTGCTGACCCCGCTGGCCCGACGCTGCGGTGACGACCTGGAGGCCTTCCTGTCGCAGTTGGCCACCGGCGCGGAGGTGGACGCGCTCGACCCGCGTGCCGAGGCGGTCACGCTGCTCACCCTGCACGCCGCGAAGGGCCTGGAGTTCCCGGTGGTCTTCCTGGTCGGTGTCGAGGACGGGTTGCTGCCGTTGCGCTGGCCGGGCTCGACGCCCGACGAGGACGCCGTCGCCGAGGAGCGCCGGCTCTTCTTCGTCGGCCTGACCCGGGCCCAGGACCGGCTGTACGTCAGTCACGCCGCCCGCCGCACCCGGCACGCCACCGAGCGCGACTGCGACCCCTCGCCGTTCCTCGGCACCATCGACCCCGGCCTCTTCGAACGCTTCGGCGAAGCCGAACCCCGCCGCCCCAAGGACCGCCAACTCCGCCTGATCTGACCCCGGCGCCCTCACGCCCCACGCCCCGTCGATCTTGCACTTTCGGTCGTCGTTGTGCGTGGGATGCACCTTGTGTCGGCGCAGAAACTGCAAGATCGACGAAGCCGGGGCGGGGGTGAGGTCGGGGCGGGGCGGGGGCGGTCAGTCGAGGAGGGCGGCGAGCCAGGCGCCCGCCAGCAGGGCCGGGCCGAGGGGCAGCAGGGTGTTCCGACGGACCCGCCGCGCGGCAAGGAGACCGAGCACGAGACCGCCGTGCAGCACGTGCGGCAGGAGCAGCCCGGCCAGCAGGGCGTCCCACCCCAACCAGCCGAGCGGCAGGCCGAGGACAGCGGCGAGTTTCACGTCCCCGAAGCCCAGCCGTGAGCCGGGCAGCAGAGCCAGCAGCACGTGCGCCGCGCCCGCGACCGCCGCGCCTCCCAGCGCGCCGAGCAGCCGGCCGGGAGTGCCGGACAGCAGCGCCGCTGCGGTCAGCCCTCCGAGGGCCAGCAACCCGGCGACGAGCACCAGCGGGTCGGGCAGCCGCAGGCAGGCCAGGTCGACCCGCGCCAGCACCAGACCTACCGCCGCGACCGAGAGGAAGACCGGCAGCGCCGGGTCGTCACCCACAGCGACGGCAAGGCCGACAAAGACGCTGGCCGCCACCATGGGGTCCACCCAGGGCCGTCGGACCGGCTGCGGCAGTGGAAACGCCCATGGCCGGGCGTCCGCCGTGGCGAAGCGCCGCGACACCAGGGGTACGACGAGGCCGACCAGCGCGCCGAGCAGCGCGATCGACACCAGCGCGGCGGCCGACATGGGCCGGACGTTACTGGCGGTCGCGCTCCCGCGTGTCCCCCGATCGTGATCCCGTGCCCGCCCGACGCGGTCGTTCGGTGGTCACCACCAGGGCGACACCGGCGACGATGACAGCACCGCCGAGCAGCACCTGCGGGGTGATCGGCTCGGCCACCAGCAGCGCGCCGAGCGCCACCGCGACCGCCGGGTTCACGTAGGCGTACGTCGACACCAGCGAGATCGGCGCGTTGTGCAGCAGCCAGACGTACGCGGTGAAGGCCACCAGCGAGCCGGCCACCATGAGGTAGCCCAGCGCCAACCAGGACCGGGTACTCACCGCCGCCGGGTGGAAGTCGGCCAGTTCGCCCCGACCGGCGGCGAGGGCCACCAGCACCAGCGCGCCGGCCATCATCTCGTACACCGTGGCCACGAACGGGTCGGCGGGCATCCGGATCCGTCCGGACAGGAACGACCCGACCGACCAGGAGGTGGCCGCCGCCACCACTGTCAACGCCCCGAGCAGCGGCACCGCTGCCGAACTACCTCCCGGCAGCACCAGCAGGATGAGGCCGACGAAGCCCAGGGTGACCCCGGCGAACGTCCAGATCGGCGGCCGGTCGCCGGTGGCCGAGCGCAACAGCACCACCAGAAGGGGCACCGTGGCCACCAGCAGCGCGGCGATCCCGGACGGCACCGCCACTCCCGGCGGCCCCGATTCGGCGAGCACCACCAGGCCGTTGCCAGCGGAGAGCAGGAGCACCCCGACCAACGCGGCCGAGCCGAGTTGCCGTCGGTCCACCCGCAGCGCGCCGGGGCCTCGACGCAGTCGCAGCACCACCGCCAGGACCAGGCCGGCCACGGCGAACCGGAGGGCCGCCGACAGCAGCGGAGGCATCGTCTCCACGGTGATCCGGATGGCCAGATAGGTCGACCCCCAGAGTACGTAGACCACTATCAACGCGGTCCAGATCAGGGTCGGCTTGCTGCTGACACGACGGCCAGCGAGGGCCGTGGTGCTCGGTGGAGGTGAGCTCATCAGTGGACCACGCTACGGTGGCCCGGAGTCCGCGTCGCGCTTTGGTGGCCGGCCTCTCACCACTTGTGCAGGAGGGCGGCATGACGAACTACGGACAACCGGGGAGCGGCCACCCAGGGCCGTGGCGTGGGCAGAGACCCGACGAGACGCCCGGTCGACCGGCGCAGCAGCCCTACCCGCCCGCGTCGGAGCCCTACCCGCCGGCGGTCCCGTCGTACCCGCCCGCACCACAGGGACGACCCGGGCCGTACGGCGGCCCACCCAACCCGCCCTACGGTGCAGCGCCCGGCGCGCCCTACGGTGGCGGGACGGACACGCCCTACGGCCACGAGCCCCGCACGCCCTACGGCGGCTCGTACCAGCCGACCCCACCGACCCCGACGTACGGCGGGCAGCCGTACCGGCCCGACGACCCGTACGGCGAGGATCCGGCACCGAGGCGGCGCGGTCGGGGGCCGCTGATCGCGGTACTGGCCGTCGTGTTGCTGGTGGTGGCCGTCGCCGGCGTGTTCTGGTTTCGCCGTGGGCAGAGCGACCCGGCGCCGGCAGCCGCGCCGAGCAGTTCGGCCGTTGCCGGTGAGCCCAGCGCGGGCGCGGTCGAGCCCGCGCCGAGCGCGGCCGCGCCGGAGTCGTCGGCCGATCCCCGGTTCGCGAAGGTCGGCCAGTGCGTCCGCAACGACGGCACCGCCGGCGGCAAGCCGAAGCTGCTGATCAGCGGCTGTACCGCGAAGTCGTACGAGGTGCTGAGCCGGATCGACGGCCCGACCAGCGGCGAGCGGGACGCCGAGGCCAAGTGCGGCAAGGTCGAGGGCTACACCAACTGGTATTTCTTCGACAGTGAGCTGGACACTCTCGACTTCGTCCTCTGCCTCAAGCAACGCTGAGACCACCCACCCCCGGGGATGACATGACGACCTACGGACCTGCGGGTTCCGATCAGCCGGACGATCCGTACCAGCGCCCGCCCAGTGGGCCCGACAGCTCACCACCGGTCGACCCGACAGTGCCCCAGTGGAGCACCCCGCCGCCCGCGGACGATCCGACCCGGCAGCAGTGGGGTCCGCCGCCGGCCGGCGCGGAGCCACCGACGGCACCCATGTGGGCGCCGCCGCCCACCAACCCGGAGCCGCCGACCACGCCGATGTGGGCGCCTCCGCCCACCTCGGGCCCGGGCTACCCACCGCCCGGGCCGTTCCCACCGGCCGGGCCGTACCCACCGGTGGGCCCGATGCCCGGCCAGCCGGCCGGACCGATACCGGGTCAGCCACCCGCGCCGTGGGGTCAGCAGCCCGCCGGCGGCTACGGGATGCCGCCCGTCGCGCCGGCGAAGAAGACCGGCCGCAACGTCGCTCTCATCATCACGGTGGTGGTGCTGCTCGTGCTCTGTCCGTGCCTCGGCCTGGCCGGATGGGCGGTCTGGAAGGTGGCCGACGCTGGCAGTGACGCGGCGCGTACCCCGTCGACGAGCGCCCCGGGCGTTCCACCCGCGCTGCCCAGCGACGCCCCGACGTCGTCCGCCCCGACTCCGGACGAGGAGTTCGCCAGGGGTGACTGCGTGGTGAACGACGGCAGTGAGACCGACGCGGAACTCCGCAAGGTGCCCTGCGGCCCGAACACCTATCAGGTGCTGCTGCGAATTCCGGCGACCACCGACGGCGACCGGTGCGAGACGCTCGCGCCACAGGCGACCGCGAACTACGTGCACGACAACTCGGTCGACCTGTTCGACTACGTGCTCTGTCTGAAGAAGCGCTAGCCCGATCTGGCCGATCGGTGGTCCGATTGCCAAAACTAGGGCTGTCTAGCGTCCACGCTAGACAGGCCTAGTTTTTGGTCGACGGTCTCGACACGCCGGTAGCCCCATCTATCCATGTCTAGCCTCGCAGCTAGATGGCCCGATAATCTGCGATGCGTGGATCCGGTCCGCAACCCGTACGCGCCGGGCGCCGGTCAGCGTCCGCCCGAACTTGCCGGGCGGGGGCGAGAGCTGGACGTCTTCGACATCGTGCTCGAGCGCATCGCCCGGGGCCGACCCGAGCGCAGTCTGATGCTCACCGGGCTGCGTGGCGTCGGCAAGACGGTCCTGCTCAACACGCTCCGGTCGCAGGCGATCAACCGGCTCTGGGGCAGCGGCAAGATCGAGGCTCGACCGGACCAGTCGTTGCGCAGACCCGTCGCCGCCGCGCTGCACATGGCGGTCCGGGAACTCGCCCCCCGCCACCGCGCACCGGACCGGATCGACGCGTTCCTCGGCGTCCTCAAGGCGTTCGCCCAGCGGTCCAACCCGACCGGCCGGGCCGGTGCCGCCACCAAGCTGCGCGACCGGTGGCAGCCCGGCATCGACGTGCCGGCCGCCAGCGGCCGGGCCGACTCCGGCGACATCGAGATCGACCTGGTCGAACTGTTCAGTGACGCCGCCGCCGTGGCCAGCGACGTCGGCACCGGCATCGCCATCTTCATCGACGAGATGCAGGATCTCGGCCCGGAGGACGTGTCGGCGCTCTGCGCCGCCTGCCACGAGCTGTCCCAGCTCGGTGCGCCACTGATCGTCGTCGGCGCCGGCCTTCCGCACCTGCCGGCCGTGCTCAGCGCCGCCAAGTCGTACTCCGAACGGTTGTTCCGCTATCAACGCATCGACCGGCTCGACCGGATCGCCGCCGACCGGGCGCTCTGCGCGCCCGCCGAGCGCGAGGAGGTCGAGTACGAGCAGAAGGCACTCGACCTGCTCTACGAGAAGTCCGGCGGCTATCCCTACTTCGTCCAGGCGTACGGCAAGGCCACCTGGGACCACGCGCCACGCTCGCCGATCACCGCCGCCGATGTGCGGGTCGCCGCGCCCGAGGCGGAGGCCGAGCTGGCGGTCGGGTTCTTCGGTTCCCGGTTCGAACGGGCCACTCCCGCCGAGCGCGAGTACATGCGGGCGATGGCCATGATGTCCGCGGTCGAGGGCGAGCCCGGCGCGGTGGTCCGCGACGACATGGACGCCGCGGTGCCCACCGCGGAGATCGCACGTGCCCTCGGCCGCAAGCCGGCCAGTCTGTCCCCGGCCCGGGACGCGCTGATCAAGAAGGGGCTGATCTACTCCGGTGAGCGGGGCACTGTCGCCTTCACCGTCCCGCACTTCGGCCGGTACCTGCGGACACAGCCGGCCTGACCTCCAAGGATCACGTCGACCCGGTCAGACCTTCGACCAGGGCGCCGGAAAGAGCACCTCACCGCGAGGCGGGGGGCCCTCCTCGCTGGTGGACGGCGGCAGCACCAGCGCCTGCCAGGGTTCACCGAGGCCGGCCCACGGGCCGGTCAGGCCCAGCTCACTCGCCGGGCCGAACCCGAACCGCCGGTAGAAGACCGGGGCACCGAGGACGACCACGAGCCGCTCGCCCAACTCGGTGGAGGCGTCCAGGGCGGCCTGCACGACCGCCGTGCCGTGCCCGACACGCTGTCGGTGCGGCGCGACCGCCACCGGGCCGAGGGCCAGGACGGGCACGTCCGAGCCTCGCTCCGGCCGCAGCCGCACCCGGGTGAGCAGCGCGTAGCCGACCACCTCACCGCCGTACTCGGCGACCATGGCCAACTCCGGCAACCAGGCGGTGGTGTCGCGTAGCTCGTCGACCAGGCTGACCTCCGGCGGCGTCGCCACGTCCGGGCGGGCGAAGGCGGCGGCCAGTACGCGGCGGACCGGACCGGCGTCGGCCGGGTCCTCGGGGCGTAGCCGCAGCGTGGTCACCCGCGGGACGTTACCCGCCAGCGCCCGTCCATCCGTGACGGTCGCTCGATTCGGCGTGGCGCACGTGTACGAACACCAATCCGATCCTGCGGTTGACGGGGTAGCAAACCTCGCGACGGGGTATGACTGATCCATGACGCCCGTACGCTCCCTCGCCCGCGCCATGCTGAGCGGCATCTTCGTGGTCAGCGGGTATCGCAACTTGCGCGACCCCGGCCGGCTCGCGGTGGCCGCCAAACCGGTGACCGACAAGGTCGCGCCAGTGCTGAAGAAGGCACATCCGAGCTTCCCCACCGAGACCGAGACGTTGATCCGACTCAACGCGGTCGTGCAGGTCAGCGCCGGTCTGATGCTGGCCGCCGGCCGGTTCAGCAGACCCGCGGCGCTGGTTCTGGCCGGCACGCTGGTCCCGGTGACCATCGCCGGACATCCCTTCTGGAACAACGACGACCCGATCGCCAAGAACAACAACCAGATTCACGTCCTGAAGAACCTCGGGCTCCTCGGCGGTCTGCTGCTCGCCGCTGCGGACACCGGTGGCAAGCCGGGTCTGCGGTGGCGGACGGGCCATCGCATCGGCCACTCTCGACGTTCCATGCAACGCGCCGTCCGGACCGCCCGCCGGGAGGCCCGAATCGCCGTCCGCTCCGCGTCCACCGCACGTCGACTCCCCGGCTGACCTGCGTCGATCCGTCTCCGCCTCACCCCCACCCCTCGCTAAGGCCACGAATTACCTGAACCACCCGGTAGGCGTTAACGCGGTGGAAATGTCAAAAACATGTGTGGGATCGGACACGGTCGCATAACGCGGGAGGCACTGACGTGAGGCGCCGTTCTAGGCTCCGTGCAGGACCTGGACGGGTAGGACGACCTTGGTACGGGGGTGGCCACGCCATGCCGACGGATGTCGGTAGACGGGCGGACCGCCTCGCCCCAATCCAACGTGTGACACGCGGGATCGACCGTGTGACGCGCGGGATCGATCGCAGGAACGTCGTACGGGGCGCCATCGTGGCCGCCGTCGCCTATGCCGCATGGCTTGCCATCGGCACTTTCGGGCGGCCGTACAACTTCTTCGACATGAAGATCTACCACGGTGCCGTGGTGTGGTGGGCGAGCGGTCACGAGCTCTACGAGTTCATCGCGCCCGAAACCACACTCGGGTTCACCTATCCGCCCTTCGCCGGGCTGGTCATGCTGCCGATGGCGCAACTGCCGATCGGCGCGGCCGGCCTGGTCAACGCAGCCGCCAGCATCGCCGCCCTGGCGCTGGTGCTGGCCGGGCTGCTCCGACCCATCGTGGACCGGCTGGGGTGGCCACTGTGGTTCACGGTGGCCCTGGCGGTGCCGCTCGCGGTCGCCATCGAGCCCGGCCGGGAGACGCTCGGCTACGGCCAGGTCAACATCCTGCTGTTCGCCCTGATCATGGCTGACCTGATCGGCCTTCGCTGGCGGTCCCGCCGGGGCACCCACTACGCCGCCACCGACGGCCCGCTGCTGCGCTTCATCTACGGCGGGGCCTGGGCCGGGGCCGGTATCGGCCTCGCCACCGCGGTCAAGCTCACCCCGGCGCTGTTCATCGCCTACCTGCTGATCACCCGTCAGTGGCGGGTGGCGGCCACCGCCATCGGCACCACGATCGGCGTGACGTTGGGGACCTTCGCCATCGTCGGTGACGAGTCGCGGACCTACTTCGGCAGCGTGCTGTGGCAGACCGAACGGGTCGGCGCGGCGGACATGACGCCCAACCAGTCCCTCGCCGGCCTGCTCGCCCGGCTGTACGACTCGATCGAGACCCCGGGGCTGCTCTGGCTCGCCTTCTCAGTGCTGGTCCTGGCGCTGGGCCTGTCCCGGGCGGCCAGTTCCCGCGCCGACGGTGACGAGCTGACCGCCTTCACGTTGGTCGGGCTCACCGCGAACGTGATCAGCCCGATCTCCTGGACGCACCACCTGGTCTGGGTGATCCCGGCGATCATCGTGCTGGCCGACGCCGCCGTGCGTCGCCGCGAGGCGAGCCGGGGGATGCCGCAGCGCTCCGGCCAGGGGCCGGTCTTCGGCGGTCTGCCCGGGGTCAACGGGCTCCGCCCGCCGATCTGGTACCCGACGCTGACCGGGCTCCGCCACGGCTTCGCCGCGATCGGGCTCTACCTGCTCTTCCTGATCTCGCCGATCTGGCCGTACGAACACCAACTGCCGGAGATGTCGCACTACCAGGACGGCCTGTTCGGGGCACTGATGGAGAACTCGCTCGCGCTCGCGCTGATCGTCCTGGTCGCCGCGCTGCCCTGGCGGCCGGGCGCGGAGCCGGCGTTCTACGGCGACCGGCTCGCCCGGGCCGTGGTGGTCAACGGCCGCCGCTGAGCGGTCAGGGGCAGTTGACCCATTCCTCGGTGCCGTCGGTGAAAACCTGCCGCTTCCAGATCGGCAGTCGCGCCTTGACCTCGTCGACCAGTCGGGCGCAGGCCGCGAAGGCCGCCGCCCGGTGCGCCGTGCTCACCGCGGCGACCAGCGCCACGTCACCGATCACCAGGGGACCGACCCGGTGCGAGACCGCCACCGCGTAGACATCGGGCTCCGCGGCGATCTCGGCGGCCACCTCGCGCAGCACCTGTGCGGCGCTCGGGTGCCCCTCGTACTCCAGGCTGGTGACCTGGCGGCCGTGGTCGTGGTCGCGGACCACGCCCTGGAACGACACCACGGCGCCGGCCCGGCGGTCGGCGACCGCCGCCTCGTGCGTGGCGAGATCAAGCGGCTGGTCGGTGACCTCGCCGAAGGTGATCGCTGGTGCGGTCACGATGCACGCTCCCCGGGAAACAACGGCATTGGCACGATCGGCACCCGGTCGCCCGGCTCACCGCTGGTGCCGGGTCGGATGACAGCGAACCCGTCCGCGCCGGCAAGGCCCCGCAGCATCGCCGAGCCGACGTGACGGACCGGGAACGCTACCCCGGCGGACCGGTCCAGTCGGACCAACGCCAGGTGGGTGTGGTCACCGCGACCGGGCACCGCCTCGGCCAACGTGACCTGCGGCAGCACCGGCATCGACCGGCCCTGGAGGCCGGCGAGCAGCGGGGCGACAAGCGACACCAGCGCGACGATGGCCGACTGCGGGTTGCCCGGCAGCCCGGCCACGAACCGGGCTCGCCCGTCGGGGCCGGTCAGCCGGGCCAGCAGCATCGGGAAGCCTGGGCGGACCGCCACCGTGTTGACCACGTAGTCGGCGCCGAGCGCCTCCAGGGTCGGGTGCAGGTGGTCGACCGGGCCGTTCATCGTGCCGCCGGTGGTGCAGACCAGATCGGCGTGGCCCAGTGCCGAGCGTAGGGCCGCCACGTGCGCGGGCAGCGTGTCGGCCACCGGGCCGACCACGTCGGACGGGCGGACCTGGCAGCCGTAGCGCCGCAGCCAGGCCGGCACCGCGGGACCCAGCGCGTCGCGGATGCGACCGGCCGCGGGCGGACCCGCCGTCAGCAGTTCGTCGCCGAAGACCAGCAGCGCGGCGCGCGGCGCCCGCCGGACCCGCAGCGTGTCGTGCCCGCAGGCGGCGGCCAGGCCGATCACCGCCGGGTCGACCGGCGTGCCGGCCGGCAGCAACTCCTCATCGACGTACGCCTCCTCGCCGGGGTTGCGCCACTCGGGCGTCTCCCGGGGAGTGCCGCTGATCAGGCCGGTGGTGGATGCGGCGGACTCCTCGACGCGGAGCACGGCGGTGGCGCCCTCGGGCACCATCGCGCCGGTCGCGATCTCGACTGTGGTGTCGTCCTCGGTGAGCGGCGCGGGGGTGCTGCCGGCCAGGACCCGGCCGACGACGCGCCACGGCCCACTGCCGCGCACCGCCCAGCCATCCACGCTGGAGGTCGGGAACGCCGGCAGGTCGGTGCGGGTGGTCAACGGCTCGGCCAGGGTCGACCCGTCGGTGTCGACAAGTGGTCGGGCGGTGGCGGGCAGCGCGGCGGCCAGACCGACCGCGTAGACCCGCGAACGGGCTTCTTCCCACCCGGCCGGCGGTGGTGCGATGACCCGATCCGCTGTGGGTGCGGTTTCCGTGCTCACCGACCGAGCCTATCGGCACGGACCGACACCCGCCCGGGCCTGGCGCGCACCGGTCAGTGGTCGCCACCGCGAAGCGGTCAGTGGTCCCCGCCGCGGAGCTGGTCGACGGTGTGGCCGAGGATCGGCCCGAGAACGGCCAGGCCATCCCGGGCGCCGCCGGTCGAGCCGGGCAGATTGACCACCAGCATCCGACCGGCGACCCCGGCCAGGCCCCGGGACAGCACCGACGTCGGCACGCGGTCACGACTGTGCGCACGGATCGCCTCGGCGATGCCGGGGATCTCGTAATCCAGCAGGCCCCGGGTCACGTCCGGGGTCCGATCCGTCGGGGTCACTCCGGTGCCGCCGCTGGTCAGCACCACCTCGACACCGTCGGCGCGGGCCGCCCGCAGAGCGTCGCCGACCGGCTCACCGTCGGGCACCACCACCGGGTCGTCGACCTGGCAGCCCAGCTCGCGCAGGCCGGCGACGAGCAGCGGGCCGCTGGTGTCGGCGTAGACACCGGCCGCGGCCCGATTGGAAGCGACGATCACCCGGGCCCGGATCACGGTCGGTCCTCCGGCCGAACCCACTCGCCGGTCTTGCCGCCCTCCTTGCGCAGCACCCGGACCGCCTCCACCGAGGCCGCCGGGTCGACCGCCTTGACCATGTCGACCAGGGCGAGACCGGCGACGGCAACCGCCGTCAGCGCCTCCATCTCCACGCCCGTCCGGTCGGCCGTGCGGGCAGTCGCCGTGATCTCCACTGTTTCGGCGGTCAGCCGCAGGTCGACGGTGACACCGTGCAGGGCGATCGGGTGGCAGAGCGGGATCAGGTCAGGAGTGCGCTTGGCCCCCATGATTCCGGCGAGCCGCCCGACGGCCAACGCGTCACCCTTGGGCAGCCCGTCGCGATGCAACAGGTCGATGACCTCGGGCGTGGTCCGCAAACGGCCGGCCGCGACGGCCAAGCGACCCGTCACCGCCTTGGCGGAGACGTCGACCATGCGGGCCGCGCCGGCGCGATCGACGTGGCTGAGCTGCGCGGGTTCGGTCACGGTCGTGAGCCTATCGGTGCGGTACGACGGCGGTCGGAAGGAGCGGCGTCACGCTGACGAGCACCGGGTGCTGACGGCGCAACGGCCCCGACGCCGCTCCTCCCTCACCAGCCCGCCGCCGAGGTCGCTGGGGGGACCCAGCAGCGGGCGCGTGTCGACGACCCGGTTCTGCCCAGGGGCAGAACCTCCCCCGTTCGTCGATACGGTCGGTAAGTTACCGGGCCTGCCGATAAGAAATCGATAAGCGCCGTTCAGACTGGTCAGCGCTCTGCGACCACTGTCGGGCCAGTCAACTCGGCGAGGCGACGTTCGGCCTCGAAGCGCTCCGGCACGCCCATCCGTCGGAAGATCGCCAACGCCCGCTCC
The DNA here is from genome assembly GCF_900091575.1 of Micromonospora saelicesensis. Taxonomy (GTDB): domain Bacteria; phylum Actinomycetota; class Actinomycetes; order Mycobacteriales; family Micromonosporaceae; genus Micromonospora; species Micromonospora saelicesensis. The sequence goes on along the minus strand of NZ_FMCR01000001.1, from coordinate 1,522,143 downwards.
CAGTGCCGCCGCGCCTCGGCCGGGTCGGTGCGGGCGAAGTATTCGGCGAGCCCGGCCAACGCTCGACCCTGCTCGTGGGGGTGCGCAATCCGCGTGGCCAACCGCAACGCCTCCTGGTGCACCTCGAACGCCTCACCGCCCCGACCCTGCGCCAGCAGGGTGCGGCCGAGTTCGTTGAGCGCAGCCGCCTCGACGTGTCGCTCGCCCGAACCGATCGACAGCTTCCGAGCCAACTCGTGCTCCTGCTGGGCCTCCACCAGACGACCCAGACCGCGATAGGCGATCCCGAGGTCGTTGCGCACCTCGGCCTCGGCATACCGGTGCCCGGTGCGATCGCGCAGCGCCAACGAGGCCAGGAGAATTCGGATCGCCTGCGGAAGGTCACCCATTCGGAGACGCACGGCGCCGATGTGGCTGAGAGCGTTGAGCGTGTGGAACTCGTCGGAGTTCGTCCGGGCCCACGCCAGGTGCCGGCGGTGTATCCGCAGCGCCTCCTCGTAACGGCCCAGGGCTGAGAGCGCCAGACCGAGATTCGGTAGCAGGATGGACCCGCCGACATTCCCGTACACCTTGTAATCGCGCAGACACGCGAAGCCGAGCTTCACCGACTCGGCCAGGTGACCGCTCCACCAGTAGACAGCGGCGAGGTTCGCGCGGTACCGGGCCGGGTTCAGCGCGTCCCACGAGTTGCGGGAGAGCTCGACCGAGCGGGTCAGGTGGTCGAGCGCCCCCTGCTTGTTCCCGGTGCGGACGTAGGCGGACGCCAGGTAGTTGTTCATCAGCGCGAGCGCATCGATGTCCCCGGCAGCCTCCGCCGCCTCCAGTCCATGACGATGGGTCAGGATGATGTCTTCGAAGTAACCGCGGATGTAGCAAAAGCGCCAGAGAGCGCGGGCCAGTTGCCAGCAGTGCTGGTGGAACCCCGACTCGCGTGCCGACACCACCATCGTCACCAGGTCCGTCCGCTCGGCCTCCAACCAGTCAGCGGTCGGCTCCCCGATGGCCTCGACGAGTTCGAGCTGTCCGGTCGGAATGTGCGTCACCTGGGATCTGATGACGCCCGGCTCCAGCAGGTCGGCGACCTTCAGGACGGCCTCCAGCGTGAAGTCGAACAGTCGAGCCAGTCCACGTCGGCGGTCGTTCGACGAGTCGGTACCCGAGCACAGATCGATGGAGTACTGCCGCATGAGGTCGTGTAGTCGATATCGCGTCGAGTCCAGGTCCTCGACCAGGTTCCGGTCGACAAGGTCGTCGAGCGCCGCGCGAGCTTCCGCGATCGTCAGACCGGTCAGTGCGGCGACTGCCGGCGCGCCGAAGCGGCTGCCCGGGTACAGACCCAGGAATCGGAAGACACGCTTGGTCAAAGGTGAAAGCGGTTCATAGGAGGCAGCGAAGGCCCCGGTGACAGTGCTCTCCTCCTGAGCGAGATGGTGCAGCACCGGAGCATCGCCAGCCATCTGCTCCACCAGGTCCGCCAACCGCCAGCCGCGCCGATGCGCCAGCCTGGCACCGGCCAGTCGAATCGCCAGTGGGAGGTACCCGCACCGGCGCACCACCTCGGCGGCGGCATCCGGCTCGGCCTCGACCCGGTCCCGACCGACGCTCAGGCGGAGCAGATCCACGCTCTCCTGCGGGCTCATCACCGGCAGCGTCCGCGACGGCCCGGCATCCGGGTGGGACAGCCGTCGTCGCGAGGTCACCAACACAACGGTGGTCGGCTCGGCCGGCAGCAGGGGCATGATCTGCTCGCTGCTCGCGGCGTTGTCGAGGATCACCACTGCCCTGCGGCGGGCCAACTCCTGTCGCCACAACTCCACTCTGTCGTCGAACTCCACCGGAACCCGGTCGGCCGGCACCCCGAGCTGTCGAAGCAGGGTGAACAGAGCACCCGCCGGCTCGATCCGGTTCTTGTCACCGTGCCCGCACAGGTCGATGAACAACGCGGCGTCCGGGTATCGATCGGACAGCCGACGGGCGAGGTGCACGGCGAGGGCCGTCTTCCCGCTGCCTGCCATGCCGTCGATGATGTGTACGGCCGGCACCCGCTCCTCGACCCGCCGAGTCTCCGCCAGCAGCCGCCACACCACGTCCGCTCGGCCGACGAAGTCGGTGACAGCTCGGGGAAGGTGATCGACTGGGCTGATCTGAGCCGCCGGCTCCGGTGCCGCGCTGACCGCCACGCCCGCCCCTCCCGCTGGCTGGCGCGCCCGGTCAGGTCCGCGAACCCGTACGGCGGCACGCGCCGAACCGGGGCGCGACATCGCCGTGACGATGGAGCGGCGCAACTCCTCGAGATTGCCCCCGGGGCCGACACCCAACTCCGTGGTCAGCGTTGTTCGAATCTCGTCGTACACCGCCAGCGCCTCCGCGTTGTCCCCGCGCTCGTGCAGGGCACGCATGAGCAGGACGTAGGCCGGCTCACGCAGAGGATGGCGGGCCACCACCTCCCGTAACAGCGCAATTGCCAGGTCGTCCCGGCCCGATCTCAGTTGGACGTCAGCGAGAAGTTCCACGGTCAACAGCCGCTCCTCCTCGGCCGCGACAGCTCGGGAGGTGAGGACGGGCCCGAGCGGTACGCCGGCGAGCATCGGTCCCCGCCACCGAGCCAGGGCACGCCCCAGCAGTTCGCGGGCACGGTCCAGGTGGCCACCCGTCAGCGCTTCCCGGCCCGCGTTCCGTTCCAACTCGAAGCGAAAGACGTCGACCCGTTCCGGGTCGACTACGAGCCGATAGCCGCTGCGCTGGCGTTCGATGGCACCGCGGCCGGCCGGGAAAGCCTCGAAAGCCCGGCGCAGATTGGCGGCGTAGGTACGCACATTAGCTACGGCCGATCGCGGTGGGCGATCGGCCCATAGCTCATCGACGAGGTCGTCCACTGTCACAAGTCGCTCGGGCTGAATGGTGAGCATCGCGAAGATTGTCTGCTGCTTGGGTGTGCCAAGGCGCAGCGTGTGGGTAGAGAGTTGCACCGAAAGGCCGCCCAGAACCTGAATCTCCACCCGTCCCCGCCAGCCGTATCAGGTATTCAGCCGATCACGCAACGGAGTGTACGACCTCGTGGGGTGGCGTACCGCTTACGGGGCGATACGAACGACGGTTAGGCGTGCGGGAGTGACGGGAGGAGCTGCGCGAATGCCAGTGCGGGACCGCACGGTGCCGGCAGCAAGTTGCATCCCCGCCTGCCGAAACGCGGTTATCCACCCGTCGTCGCCAAGGACCGGGCGTAGGCCGCTGCCATTTACCTGCCCCACTGGGCGCCCTCGGCCGCGCCAACTCTGCCCATGCCGCCCTCACGCCTGACCAAACTCCGGATGAGGCAACTCCTGAACGGCCCTCAGACTCAAAGAATAAGGCGTCCCATAACCTCGTCAGATACCGTCCACACTTGCAAGGTGCCACTTGAATCCAGTGCCGGCTCGTTCGACCGCACTCCGTTCAGTAACGATGGACAGAACGTGATAAACAGGCTTCAAGTTGGCTAATGTTGCGCATACCGACATTTATTTCTTCTAGCCTGCCCTTCCGCCTCTTAAGCTGCCTTTCGGAGGAAGACCTCCCCATCACGGGACAGGTACTCCAATTGGCGCAGCGGGAGAAGGGGGCAACGCGATGCGTGGCACCGACTGGAACTGACAAGTTCGACACAGGACTTCTGAGGGCCCGGGCAGTAGGCTGCGAGAACGAGCAGGCAGTCCTTCGGGAGCGGCATGACCCTTCCTCAGCGACGAGAGATTGAGACCGATCGGCGGCTGTTGCTGCTCGTCGGTCTCGTCGTCGTTGTTGCCGCGGTCATCGTCGCCACGTCACTTCCGACCGCATTCCGTTCGGCGAAGCTGGAGACGGTGAGCGACGGCGCAGTCCTGGTCATGCTCACGCTCATGATCGCGTTGGGCACGCTCGTCAAGGCTCGCGTACGGATCCGGTCGACGACCCAGTCGATCAGCTGGAACGAGACAGCGATCATCGTCGGTGCAGCCATCGCCCCGACCTCGGTGGTCGTGCTCTGTACCGCAGTCGGAATCGCCCTCGCCTCGCTTCGCCTCACACCGATCAAGCTGGCCTTCGGTATCGGCAAGAACGTCATCGTGGCCTGGGGCGCCGGCACGGCACTCGCGATGACGACCTGGACCTGGCCGCCCACGGAGACGGCCCCCCTGATGCTGCTGGGGCCGTTGGCGCTCGCCTACCTGGTCGCGGCGCTCCTGGACGACCTACTCGCCATCCCGGTCATCGCGCTCGCCTCCCAGACCAGAATCGCGAAGCACTTCCGCAGCAATCTCGACCTTCGGCTTGCCGGCTTCGCCGTGCGGTTCGCCGTCGCGGCCTGCACGTTGCTGATCGTCCGGATGGACCCCCGGCTGCTGCTCGCCGTCCCGCCCCTGGTCCTGAGCCTGCACCTGGCCTACTCCGCGCGCATCCGAGGCCGCACCGAGCAGCAGGCGTGGCAGCGGCTGGCCCGCACCACCGACGCGCTCAACGTGGTCGACCTGGACAACGTCCTCACCACCGCCGTCACCCAGGCCGCCGAGTTGTTCTCCGCCGACGAGGTCGAGATCGAGCTGCGCGACGGCGGCCGCACCGTACGCGGCGGCACCGGCGGCATCACCTTCGACGGCCCGACCGGCACGCTCACCGACGTGGACGGCACGATCGTCCCCGCACCGCTGGAAGGCCACGACCGGACGGTCGACGTCGGCATGCTTCGGCTGCGCTTCCGCGGCCCGGTGCAACTCTCCGAGCGGGAGCAGTACACCCTGCGGACCTTCGCCTCCGCGCTCTGCACCGCCGTGCGCAACGCCCAGGCGTACGCCGAACTGGCCCGGGTCGCCGACGAGCACGCGTACGCGGCCTCACACGACGCGCTGACCGGCCTGGCCAACCGCCGGCACCTCCTCGACGAGGGCACGGAACAGCTGAGCACCCGTCATGCCGACGGGGTGACCGCGCTGGTGTTGATCGACCTCAACCATTTCAAGGAAGTCAACGACACGCTCGGGCATGCCGCCGGCGATCAGGTGCTGGTGCAGGTGGCCGACCGGTTGCGGGGTGCGGCCCAGCCGAGCGACCTGGTGGCCCGCCTCGGCGGCGACGAGTTCGCCGTACTCATGCGCGGTCTGCCGGCCCCGGCGGTCGCCGCGCACCGGGCCGAGACGCTGCTCGCCGCCCTGCACGAGCCGTTCGAGTTGGACGGCATGCGAATCAGCGTCGAAGCCAGCGGCGGGATCTCCGGCGCACCGTCCAACGGCGGCATGGCCGAGTTGCTGCGCCGCGCCGACGTGGCCATGTACCAGGCGAAGCGAGCCGGGCAGCGGATCTCCACGTACGCCCCGACCCGCGACACCGCCGACCTTGGTCGCCTCACCCTCGGCGGTGACCTACCGCGCGCGGTCGCCGACCACGAGTTCGTCGTCAACTTCCAACCGATCGTCGACCTGGGCACCGGTGAGGTGACCAGCGCTGAGGCGCTGGCCCGCTGGCACCACCCCACCCACGGCCTGATCGACCCGCTGCGGTTCCTGGAGGCGGTGGAACGGTCCGGGCTGCTACCTGCCTTCGCCGAAGCGATCCTCGACCAGGCGCTGATCGCGGCGGTGAGTTGGCGCGACGCGGGCTTCGACGTACCGGTCGCGGTCAACGTGTCCCCGCGCAGTCTGCTCGACGCGCGGTTCCCGGGCTCGGTGCTGGCCCGCCTCCGCGCCCACGACCTGCCACCGGACCGGCTGGTCCTGGAGTTGACCGAGACGCTGACCCTCAGCCAACTCGACGTGGTCGACCGGGTGCTCAGCCGACTACGCGACGAGGGAGTCCGGTTGGCGTTGGACGACTTCGGCACCGGCTACTCCTCCCTCTCGCTGCTCTCCCGAATCCCGGTTCACGAGCTGAAGATCGACCGGAGCTTCGTGACGACGATGGAGAGCTCGGCGGAGGCCGCCGCCGTCATCCGCTCCACCCTCGACCTGGGTCGCAGCCTCGACCTGGACGTGGTGGCCGAGGGGGTGGAAAGCGAGCCGCAGCGGCGGGCCCTCTGGGAGTTGGGCTGCGTCGCCGGCCAGGGGCATCTGTTCGCCCGGCCGATGCCGTCCGGCACCCTGCTCGCGGCGATGCAGCGCGGCTCGGGCGGCCGACCGGGCACCCTCGCCGCGCCGCTGCACGACACCGGGGCGGTGATCCGGTTGAGCCAGAACCGCCGCCAGGCCGGCCGCTCCAGGCCCGACCGCCTGCCACACCTGCCCGCCTGAGCAGGCGTCGCCCCGCTGCGCGGGCAGCCCGGTCTGCCAGACTGTCGCGCGTGATCGTCGACGACCCGACCGCCCACCGCAGTCGCTGGCACTGGCGCACGCTCGACAACGCCGCCGGCGGACTCGCCCTCGACCTGGGCCTCTACGCCGTGTCGGCCACCTTCGCCGCGATCACCGCGGTCACGTCCACCCTGCTGCCGCACCGCGCCTGGGGCGCGGTCGCCGCCGTCGGCTATCTGCTCGCGACGCTGACGGTGATCGCCCAACTTCTGTTGCGTCGACGCTCTCCCACCTCCCGGCTGACCGGTCTGCCAGCCCGCTGGGCGGTCACCGGCCTCGCCTGGGCCACCACCACACTGCTGCCCCTGGCCTGGCAGAGCATCGACCGGGCCGGTGGGCGCACCGACCGGGCCCAGGAGGAGGTGCTGGTCGTGGAACAGGCCGGCAGCCGCCTCCTGGAACACGGCACGCCATACCTCGGACCCGACGCCATCGCCGCCCTGCCACCGGGCGAGCAACTGATGGGCTACACCCCGTACCAGCCCGGCATGGCGATGTTCGGCCTGCCCAGAGCACTGCTCGACACCTGGTGGACCGACTCCCGGGTCTGGTTCGCGGTGGGCACCGCGCTGGCACTCGCCCTGGCCGTGGCCGCCCTGCGCAGAACACCGGCCACCGCCGGCCAGGCCACCACCGGCGGGGCCACCGCCGGCCAGGCCACCACTGCCGCGAACCACCGGCGGGACGCCGCCCTGCTGCGCGGCGTGCAGGCCGCCACCGTACTGCCGATCTGCGCCCTCACCCTCGCCACCGGCGGCGACGACCTACCCGTACTCGCGCTCTGCCTGCTGGCCCTCGCGTTCGCCGCCGCCGACCGACCCGGCCGGGCCGGCCTCGCGGTCGGGCTCGCCGGCGCGCTGAAGCTGTTCGCCTGGCCGGTCGCCCTGGTCCTGATCGTCTGGGGCCTGACCCGACGCGCCGGCACCCGAGTCGCCGTCGGCGCCATCGGACTGCCCATCGCCGCACTACTGCCGGCGCTGCTGGTGGACCGCGACGCCCTCACCGAGAACGTGCTGCGCTTCCCCCTCGGCCACGGGCTGGTCACCAGCCCCGCGCAGTCCCCGTTCCCCGGCTACCTGATCGCCAGCGCGCTACCCGCCGGCCGGCTGATCGCCGCCGGGCTGCTGGTCGCCGCCGGAGTGGCCATCGCCGTCCGGCTCGCCCGCCGCCCGCCCCGCACCGCCGTCGCCACCGCACTCATCTGCGGGTACGGGCTGCTCGCCGCCATCGCCCTGATGCCCACGACCCGCTTCGGCTACCTGCTGTACCCGCTGGCCCTGCTGACCTGGGCTCCCGCCCTGCACCGCCCGGGCGACACACCGACCGCCGCGGTTGCCGATGAGGGGTCCGGTCGGACCACTTCGGCGTAACTTCCGAGCGGAACGGCGCGTCAGGGCGTAAACCTGAAGGCATGACCACGTACCGCGACCGGGCCGACGCCGGCCGGGCGCTCTCCGAACGGCTCACCGCACTCATCGGCGAACCGGACGTCGTCGTCCTGGGCCTCGTCCGTGGCGGCGTGCCGGTCGCCCGGGTCGTCGCCGAACGCCTCGGCGCACCACTGGACGTGCTGGTCGTCCGCAAGCTCGGCATGCCGTGGGCCCGGGAGGTCGCCTTCGGCGCACTCGGGCCGGGCGGCGTCCAGGTGCTCAACGACGCGGTGGCCAGCCGACTCAGCAGCGACGACATCGCCGAGGTCCGCCATCGGGAGCAGGCCGAACTGGAACGCCGGGAACGGCTCTACCGGGGCGACCGCCCACAGCTGGACCTCACCGGGCGGACGGCCGTGATCGTCGACGACGGCCTCGCCACCGGCGCAACCGCCCGCGTCGCCGTCGAAGTCGTCCGCCAACTCGGGGCACACCGCGTCGTCGTCGCGGTCCCGGTCGGCGCGCAGGAGGCGTACGAACTGCTCGCCGCCGAAGCCGACCAGGTCATCTGCGCGCAACGCCCGGCGGACTTCGGCGCGGTCAGCGTCTACTACGACGATTTCCACGAGGTGTCCGACGAAGAAGTCACCGAGGCGCTCACAGCAACTGCATAGGTCCACCAGGTACCGTCGGGCGATGAGTAGCCTCACCTGTCCCAAGTGTCACGGAGAAATGCGCCAGTACGAGCGCAGCGGCGTCGTCATCGACCAGTGCGGGGAGTGCCGAGGCATCTTCCTGGACCGCGGCGAGCTGGAGAAGCTGTTCGAGGCGGAGGCCAACTGGAGCCGCCAACAGACCGGCGGCGCGCCAGGGCAGCCCGCGCAGCAGCCGGCCGGCTACCCGCCCCCGCCGCCCCCGCCGCACCAGCCCGGTTACGGCGCCGTCCCGCCGCCGCCCCCGCCCGCCCACGGCTACCCGCCGCAGCCGGCCTACGGCCACCAGCAGCAGCAACACCACGGCTACCACGGCCACTACCGGCAGAAGAAGCGCAAGGGCTTCCTCGACGAGATGTTCGGCTGATCCCAGGCCGGCCTCCCGCCCGGGTCGATCACGCGTCGGCCCGGGCACACCACCCGGGCCATTGATCGTTGGCGGGCGCGATGCTTCATGCGAGGCTGAGTCGCATGACCGCGATCCGACCGGACGAGGCGCTGGCCCAGGCGTACGACGGGATCACCGCGGTGGTCGGTCACCTGGACGATGCCGGCCTGCAACGAGCCACCCGCTGCCGGGGCTGGCTCATCGCCGACCTGCTCCTGCACGTGCTCGGCGACGCCCAGCGGGCACTCGTCACCCTGGCCAGCCCCGTCGACGGCCCCGCCGACATCGACGACGTGAGCTACTGGCGTGACTTTCCCGGCAACGACGACGAGGCCGCCGGGCACGCCTGGTGGGTCCGCCGATCGGCTGCCGCCTTCGACCGTCCGAGCGGGATCGTCGAGCTCTGGCGGGACACCGCGCCGGCAGCGGTCCGCGCCGCCAGGTCAGCCGACCCCGAGGGGTACGTGACCACCCAGGGACACGTGCTGCGCGTACCGGATTTCCTCGCCACCCTGACCACCGAGGCCGCCGTCCACCACCTGGACCTGACGCTGGAACTGCCCGACGCGCCGCCGCCCGGCCCACTGGCGGTACGCGTCGCGGTAGCGACCATGGACGGCCTGCTCAGCGACGACACCGTTCGACCCAGCGCGTGGGACGACCACGACTTCCTGCTGAAAGCCACCGGGCGTGTACCGCTGACCGACCGGGACCGGCTGGAACTGGGCGAGTCGGCGGGCTGGTTCCCACTGCTCGGCTGACCGACGACGGTTGCCGCGTCGGTCAGCCGATGGCCATGTCGACGAAGCGGGACAGGTGCAGCTGCGCCGCGACGGTCACCGTGTCGGTGGGCCCATTTCGATGCTTGGCAACAATAAAATCCGCCTCCCCGGCCCGCGGCGACTCCTTGTCGTAGTAGTCGTCGCGGTGCAGAAGGATGACAACGTCGGCGTCCTGCTCGATCGAGTTGTGGGTGGCGATGCCATTGGCGATGAAGTTGTGCTTCCCGAGCACGGTCGCGTCGAACACTTCTTGTTCACCGAGCGACTCGATGGACACTACCGAGTCCCAGAAGATGTCGTTGGTCGCGTGCAAGTCGAGGTCGGCCGCGTCGAGGACGGTGGCGATCGCCGCCAGCCGGGAACGGCTGGGCGCGCGCTTCCAGAGGGCGCTACCACAGAATTGGGTGCCGATGGCAGCCGCGAACTCACGGTGCGTCATCCCCTGCTCGACCAAGATTTCCTTCACCCTGGTCCACACCTCGCGCGGCACGGTGTCAACGTTGGTGTTGCTCTCCGTCGACTCCAAAGCAGCAAGCAGAGCAGCACAGCCCTCCGAGCGCTGCCCGTAGACGCCGATCTCGCGCAGGAACCTCAACTGGTCGTCCCGACCGGAGATGTCGAGCGTGTACTGAGGGCGATGTCCCACGACTGGTACGTCCCGCAGCCGGGCTGTAATGCCGTACCTGAGGAGCAGTCGAGAGATGTCCTCGAGCATTCGTCGGCTCGTGGACGCGAAATAGACGCGCCCTCCGCGGCCTGTGCCGTTGACGGTCACCGAACCGTCCGTGGCCCAGAGGTGCCGCAGGAAGCTGGTGATCTGTTCCTTGGGCAGGCTGAAGACGGCAGAAGGGAGGAACTTCTCGTGTGACCTCAGACCGAAGAGGCCCAACTCGTCCAGCCAAGACGCGATCGGGTTACGTTGACCGCGAGCCAGGCGATAGGGCGCCGGCAAGCGGAGGGTTGTGACCCTCGCGGCCGCATAGTCGTCGCGGACGGCGGAAATCCCGAAGTGCTTCGCTGCTTCCGTCACGGCCTGCAGGTTCAGCTCATCACAACTTGCGTACCGGATGGGTTGGTGCCGCACGAAGGACCCGTCGCCCAACAGGTGCGCCAACATGACCACCTCGGCGTCGACCCACGGTCGGGTGACCATTGGAGGCGGCAGGTGTCGCGGCGTGGCGATGCGATCTCCGGGCGACAACTCACCGAGTGGCAACCAGCCGGTGAACGCGAGGAAGGGGTGATTCGCTGTGGCGTCAATCTGCTTGCCCGACGCGAGGGTCAGACGGAACACCTCGCGGGTGCCGCTCGGGAAGACGTGGGTCATGGTGCGAGGGGTATAGCGAAGGCTCTCGTCCAACGCCCAGACCGGGATGTCTCTAGCGTTGTTTGACAACAACTCCCCGAGCTTGATCTCGGTGTTGTCATCCGCGCGAATCACTCGGGTCTCCGCCGTGAGGCAGCCCGATTCGCGCAAGTCGGACAACTGGGGTCGCTTGTCGGTGCGCTGCTCGGGACCACGGTTCAGCTGGCTGACCGCGATGACCGGGCACTCGACCTCCTTGGCCAACAGCTTCAGGCCACGGGACAGGTCCGCGACCTCCTGCTGGCGACTCTCGGTGCGCTTCGGCGAGGTCATCAGCTGGAGATAGTCGACCACGATCATCTTGAGGTCGTGCCGCTGCTTGAGCCGCCGAGCCTTGGCGCGGATCTCCATCAGGTTCATGCTCGGCGTGTCGTCGACGAAGAGCGGCGCCTCGCTGATCTCGCCCATGCACCGGGCCAGCTTGGTCCAGTCATCGTCGGAGAGCTGACCGCTGCGCAGCACGTGCAGCGGCACCCGCGCCTCGGCGGAGAGCAGCCGCATGACGATCTCGACCTTGCTCATTTCCAGCGAGAAGATCGCAGCTGCCTGGTTTGCGCGAATCGCAGCATTTCGGGCAAAGTCCATGCTGGCCGTGCTGTTGTGGGTGGGGATCATCGCCCGGCTGGCCAGGTACAGGTGTTCGTCGTTGTCGACGGTCACGCACCGCACCGGAACGCTGGGGGCCGGCCGGACGTCGACGATGAACCGCGAGGTCGTTCGAACGTCGGAGGTGGTGCGGCGGCGTTCGGCGTGTGCATCCTGCTTCCGCCTGAGCCGGAAGATGACATCCGGCGTGGAGAAGTTCAGCGTGTACGCGATCGACGACTCGTCGGTGCGTCCGCGCACCGGCTTCGCGTTGACCGTGCAGCGGTAGCCGAGGCTGACGATGAGTTCGCGTACGTCATCAGCCAGCCGCTTCGAGGTCGACGTGTACTGCAAGTTGCCGGAGGGGGCGACGGTCCCATCGGTGTCCATCAGCCCAGCGAGCAACGCCCTGCGCTGAGCCTCGGAGGCGCGCAGATAGTCGCCCGGGATGTGCTTGTTCCCCGCTACCCCGACCTGACGCAACAGCCCGAGGAAGGAACCGTTCCGGTGACGGCAGTCGGCACACTTCCTCGTCGCTGGATTCTCACGCAACGCCCTGGTGGAAACGCCACAGTCCACGCAGACACCGTTCCCCGCAGCAGCGGACGTGGGCTGCAGCAGAATGGTGTAGACCATCGGCCCGCTGGGCCGCACGACGAAGCCGTCCGCCTCGACGTGCGCGACCATCTCCGGATCTGCCGTGGTGAAGCGGCTGGCGTCGCTGTGCCCGTCCCCTAGCCATGTTCCCAACGTGTAGGGGGGGACGAGCAGCTCACGGTCCGGGAGTTGGATGGGAGCGCAGTTACGTACGGCATGGTTGAGCCGTCGCTGGGCGGTGTCGGTACGTAGCGTGGCCGCGATCTGGGCGGTGGTGACAACGCCGTCGTGGTCGGCTCGGCTGCCGGCATTGATCTCCCGCTCGGCTCGTTGAAGAAGCGTGCCGAGAAGCGGACCGGCCGGATATCCCGGTGCAGTCCAGTTCTGTGGCTTGCCGTTGCGGACGATGGGACGGCTGATCCGGCCAACCGACCCGACCTCACGGGCGACGGTGTGCAGGACATGCCGGAACTCCGGCCCAACCTGCGCAATCGTGTCGAAGAGCGTGATCGGCTGGTTCCCCAGGGAGCTCAGCCGCTCATGTGCCGCACGCACGTTGGCCAGCGACGATTCGGGCCAGTGCCGCCTCTGCCGCGCCGGTTCCTGCCGCCGGATCGCCCGCGTGGTCGTCTTCCACAGGTGCTCAGCGTCCGCCACTATGACGGTGCCGTCCGAGAACTCGACCTCGTAGCAGGGACGGTCGTGCATCACGTCGAAGGCGTGTGTAACCGTGGTCGGAGAGCCGTCCGCAGCCAGTAGCTGATCGCCCGCCTTGACCTCGCCCATGGTGGTCCAGCCATCCGGGGTCGGCAGTGGGGTGTCGAGCGCGAGCGCCTTGCCCAGACCAGGTCTCCCGGCCACGATGATCAACTGTCCGGCGTGCAGACCGTTGAGCAGTCGGTCCAGGTCGCTGAAGCCGGTCGGCACGCCCGTCATCATGCCGCCGGTCGCCCCCACCGCCTCGATCTCGTCGAGCGTCGGCTGCAACATGTCGGCCAGGACCGCGAAGTCCTCGCTGACCCGCCGTTCGGTGACGTCGTACACGGCCTGCTGGGCGAGGTCGACGACGTCGTCCACGTCGCGGCTGCCGCCGCTGGCGGTGCCGTAGCCCAGCTGCACGATCTTCGTGCCGGCCTCGACCAGTCGGCGTAGCACCGCCCGCTCGCTGACGATGCGGGCGTAGTAGGCGGCGTTGGCGGCGGTGGGCACGCTGGCGATGAGTGTGTGCAGGTACGGTGCGCCACCGATGCGTACCAGATCCCCGGAGTCGGCGAGCGCCGCCGCGACAGTGATCGAGTCGGCCGGCTCACCCCGGCCGTAGATGTCGAGGATGATGTCGAAGATGGTGGCGTGCACCGGCCGGTAGAAGTCGTTGGTCTTGAGGATCTCGACGACGTCGGCGATGGCGTCCTTGGAGAGCAGCATGCCGCCGAGGACGCACTGCTCGGCCGCGACGTCCTGGGGCGGGGTCTTGTCGAACTGGCCATCCCGCTGCGCGGGTGGCTGGCCTCCGCCGGAGCGTGGCTCTGCCCGCATGTCGTCGGTGACCGACACGGGTCCCCCCTCCACTGCGCCGGATCCAACCCCAGCTCTACCGCTGGGGTACGACAGTTCCGTCCGACCGGGCCGGTCGATCGGGGGCCATCGCCGGCGGTCGAGGGCCAACCATACGGACCCCGAGGTCAGAGACTCAACAACGCCGGTGGACGAGCCTCGGGACAACCTGTGGATCCCGGTGGACAGCATGTGCGCAGCGTGTGCACAGCCTGTGGATAACCATTGGGGAATTCTCGGCCATAAGTCGTTGACCTGCGAGAACATGCTCCCCAGCCTGTGGAGGAGAATATTTCGGTCGGGCCTGTGACACGATCGTCCCGTACTATCTCCAGCGAACGGCTACACCTGGACAGCGGATTCCGCTTTCGGTTCAGAAGGGTCACACTCCGGCCGTGAATTACCGGGACTGGGGACGCGGCGATGGCAGCCCGCGCGAGCGCCAGCCAACCGCCTCGTGGGGTGAGCGCGCGGCGTCTGTTCCGGTTGACCCGTACGACGAGGACGGGCGCTACCGCACCTCCAGCAGGCGGCGTGCGTTGGACCGCGGCCAGGACGAGCCTGTCGACGCCTACCTGCCCCGGTGGGCGCTGGAGTCCGGGGTCCGGCACGCGGACGGCGGTGGTCGCCACGCGGCACCGGACGACGACGAGGACGAGCCCGAGCGGCCGATCTCCGGGGCAGGCCGACGGTCCGCCGAGTCGTCGAGTGGTCGGCGGCGGGGCAGCGAGCCGCGTCGACGGGACCAGGCAGCGATCGGCCCGGCGCCGGACTCGGACCACACCCGGGAGTGGACGCTCGACCGGCCGCAGGAGCAGGGCTACTCCGGCCGCCGACGGGCCGATGCCGGGGAGGACGAGCCGGTCTCCGGCGCTGTCTCGGACCGGCGTCCCCGCCGCGCGCCCGTTGGCCGTCCGCAGGTGATCTGGTCGGGCGGGGAGCCGGAGTCCGCCAAGAGCGAGCAGGTGCCGGACCAGGAGCCGAGCCGTCCCAGCCGGCGTAGCCGCCGTGCGGCGGAGGAGTCCTGGTCACGTCCGGCGGCCGACCCGTGGGCCCGCGGATCGGACCGGGTGGCGGAGCCCGAACCGTCGTACCCGCCTGCGGTGGACCCGTGGGACGCCTCGGGCGTGCACGCGTGGCCGCCGACGGCCGGCGCGGACAGCGGGGACCTGAGCGGGCAGTGGTCGGCCGCGGAGAGCGTCGGTGGCTGGGAGCGATCGGACCGCACCGGCCAGTGGGAGCGGTCCGCGATCGAGGACGACCAGTGGGACCGTACGCTGGCGCCGCGCTCCGATCGCTCGGTTGCGGCCGAGGGGTGGCCGAGCCGGGATGACGGGTTCTGGTCCGGCACTCGGTTGGCCGATGACGACCCGCGTTGGATGGATCCGACGACGTCGGCGCCCCGGTCTCCGGTGGTGGGATACACCGCCCCACGGCCGCGCAGCGCGCCTGCGCCGCGTCCGGCCGCGCCGCGTCCGGCCGCGCCGCGTCCGGGTACGCCCCGACGTAGGGCGGACCGGCCGGCGGTGGGAACGGCGTCGGTACGTCGGCGGGTCGAGTCGGCGGCCACGGGTGCCTGGGCGCGGCGTCTGGAGGACGACCTGCTGGACCCGGATCCGGGTGGGTCCGTCCGGCCTCTGCTGTACACGGCGGCCTGTTACCTGGTGCCGGCGATGCTGATCTTCGTTTGGTTGTTGACGTTGGACAGCCAGGCGCCGGCTGGTTGTGTGACCGACATCAGCGGGGGCGGGTGCGAGTCCGCCCGGTCGCGCGCACTGGAGTCACTCCTGGCCGGTTCGCCGCGCTTCGGTCTGGCTCTGGTGAGCAGCTTGGTGGTGGCCGCGCTGCTGCGGCGGGTGGGTACGACGTGGCGCTCGGCGACCATCGCGGTTGCTGCCGCGGTGGTGGGCGGTGGCCTCTCCACGGTGCTGATCAGCGCGGTGACGGGCCAGCCCATCGGGTGACCCGTCGGCAGGCCGGGTCCGGCTCGGGCGGGCGTCGGGTCGGGGCCTGCGCTGGGCGGGGAGGCAGGTCGGGGCCCCACTGGGCGGCGGGTCGGGGCATGCCCGGCGGCGACCATCTTGGCCCGGGCAGTGCCGGGTTGGACGACGTACGCACGAGGGCCCGCACCGATCGCTCGGTGCGGGCCCTCGTGGTGGTGTTGCGGACGTCAGCCCTGAACGACGTTCAGGTTGAACGACGCGGTCACCTCAGGGTGCAGCTTGATCTTCACCGGGTAGGCGCCGATCGACTTGATGTGACCGGGCACCTCCAGCCGGCGACGATCGAGGACCGGGCCGCTGGCGGCCTTGACGGCGTCGACGATCTCGGCCGGGGTGACCGAGCCGAAGAGCCGTCCACCGTCGCCGGCGCGGACCTTCAGGTTGACCTTGAGACCCTCGAGCTGAGCCTTGACCTCGTTGGCGTGGTCGAGGTCGCGGATCTCGCGGGCCCCACGGGCCCGCTTGATGACCGTGACCTGCTTTTCCGCGCCCTTGGTCCAGACGATCGCGAAGCCCTGCGGCAGCAGGTAGTTACGGCCGTAGCCGTTCTTGACCTCGACGATGTCGCCCGGGGCACCGAGGCCGGACACTTCCTGAGTCAGGATGATCTTCATATCGGTGCCTCCTCTCAGCGGGTGGTGGCCGTGTATGGCAGGAGCGCCATCTCACGGGCGTTCTTGACCGCACGGGCGATCTGCCGCTGCTGCTGCGAGGTCACGCCGGTCACCCGACGAGCGCGGATCTTGCCGCGATCGGAGATGAACTTGCGCAGCAGCGCGGTGTCCTTGTAATCGATGTAGGCGATCCCGTCCTTGTCGAGCGGGTTCACCTTCTTCTTGGGCTTGCGCAGTGCCGCAGCCTTGGCCGTTGCACGTGCTCCTGGTTTGCGATCGCGAGCGCTAGGCGCCATTAGAACGGTGGCTCCTCGTCAAAATTGGCGCCCGAACCGGCACGCGCGGGAGAGGGAGCAGCCGAAGCCCAGGGGTCGTCGAAGTTGCCTCCGCCGCCGCCCTGGTTGCCACCGCCACCGCCGCCACCGAAGCCGCCGCCGCCACCGCCGGAGCGGGACATCTTCTGCACCTTCGCCGTGGCGTAGCGCAGCGACGGGCCGATCTCGTCGACCTCAAGCTCGATGACAGTGCGCTTCTCACCCTCGCGGGTCTCGTACGACCGCTGACGCAGCCGGCCCGACACGATCACGCGAGCGCCACGCTGCAGCGACTCGGCGACGTGCTCGGCGGCCTGGCGCCACACGGTGCATGCGAGGAACAGCGGCTCGCCGTCCTTCCATTCGTTCGACGCCTTGTCCATGAAACGGGGCGTCGAAGCGACTCGGAACTTGGCGACCGCAGCCCCGGAGGGGGTGAACCGCAACTCGGGGTCATCGGTCAGATTGCCGATGACCGTGATGGTGGTGTCTCCTGCCATGACCATCTCCTCGCGCACTCAGCGTCTCGTCGTACAGGCTCGCAGAGCCGTACGACAGAGTCGCGGAGGCTGATCCGGACGAACCGGGGTTGGATGCTCTAGCGCATTTCCGGTCGGATGACCTTGGTGCGCAGCACGGACTCGTTGAGCCGGAGCTGACGGTCCAGCTCGGCCACCGCAGCAGGCGTGGCCTGCAGGTCGATGACGGCGTAGATGCCTTCGGCCTTTTTGTTGATCTCGTACGCGAGGCGCCGACGGCCCCACACGTCGGTCTTCTCAACCGAGCCACCCGCGGTCCGAATCACGTTCAGGTACGTGTCGAGCGACGGTGCGACGGTGCGCTCCTCGAGGCTGGAGTCGAGGATGACCATTAGTTCGTAGTGACGCAAGACGTGCTCACCTCCTGTGGGCTAAGCGGCCACGGTCCTTCCGTGGCAGGAGGTCTTGTGTCGCTGCCCGCACGCGCCGAGGGAACCCGGCCGGACGCGGACAACCTGACCAGGATACCCGGTCCCAACGATCATGCCCGGGGTGGTCGGGTCCGGACCCGGACGAGCCGACGGGGGCCCACCGCCCGACCGTCAATTGGTCGGTGGTGGACCCCCGTCTACGAGGCCGCGGGGCGTCCGGTCCGCATTCCTTGGGTGGGACCTGGGGAGGAACGACCACACCGATGAGGTTGGACCGAAGACGCCCCGCGGAGCTTTATCGTGTTGTTATCTGACGATACAACAGCACTCGTACCTTGTCGGGGGGAAAAGCACAATTTTCCGAGATTCGTCGTCGCTCGGTACTGGTGTGCGATGGGGTCGCCCCCGCTGCGCCGGGCCGCGCCGCGGGGGTGACCTCGCTGTCGGCCGTCGACCGCCGGTCGCCGTGTGCGACGCTCGCGCCGCTGGCGGCACCGGGATACTGGTCGCCGGTTCAAACCCATCAACGATCGTCGGTCCCTCCGGTGACGCGACACCGCCCCGGCCCTTGCCCCGCCGGTCGGGGTCGCGACGTAGGCTCGCTCGCATGCGTATCGGAGCCCACGTCGACTCGACCGACCCGCTGGCGGAGGCGGCCGCCCGGTCCGCCGAGACCGTGCAGTTCTTCCTCGCCGACCCACAGGGTTGGAAGGCGCCCAAGCCTCGCGAAGATGCCGAGCGGCTGCGCGCCGCCGAGGTCGACCTCTACGTGCACGCCCCGTACGTCATCAACGTGGCCACGCTCAACAACCGCATCCGGATCCCGAGCCGCAAGCTGCTGCTCGGGCACGCCAACGCTGCCGCCGCCATCGGTGCCAAGGGCCTGATCGTCCACGGCGGGCACGTCAACGCCGGCGACGACCTGACCGTCGGCTTCGACAACTGGCGCAAGACCTTCGCGTACGCGGCGGACTCCGGCGGGTTCGGCGTACCGGTCCTGATCGAGAACACCGCCGGCGGCGACAACGCCTGCGCCCGACGGCTGGACGCGCTCGCCCGACTCTGGGACGCCATCGGTGACTACGAGGTCGGCTTCTGCCTGGACACCTGCCACGCGTACGCGGGCGGTGAGGAGCTGCTCGGCCTGGTCGACCGGGTCAAGGCGATCACCGGGCGGATCGACCTGGTGCACGCAAACAACTCCAAGGGCGCGTTCAACTCCGGCCAGGACCGTCACGACAACCTGGGCGGCGGGACGATCGACCCGGAGCTGGTGGTGGCGGTGATCCGGGCGGCCGGCGCGCCGGTGGTCGTCGAGACACCGGGCGGTGTGACCGGCCAGGCCGCCGACATCGACTTCCTGCGTGAGCAGCTCGGAGCGGAGAGCCCGGCGGCATGACCAGCGGACAGCCCGGGACCGGCAACGCCCGGCCCACCCCCACCGGCGCGGCCGCCGAGAGTCCCACCACGGCTGCGGCCGGCACCCCCACCCAGCAGAACGCCATGACCAAGCAGGTTGCCGCCGAGGGCGGCACCGCGGTCAGCGCCAGCACCGCCAAGGGCACCGACGCATCCAAGGGCACCGACCGGGCCAAGGACAGCGGCGCGGCCAAGGACAGCGCCGCGGCCAAGGACAGCGGCACGGTGGATGGCGCGGCCAAGGACAGCGCCGCGATCAAGGCCAGCAAACCGGCCAAGGACGGCGACCCGGCCAAGGGCGCGAAGGCGGACGGCACCGACGGTAAGGACAAGGGCGACAGCGAGGCCAAGCCGGTCGGCCCGGAGCGTTGGGAGGCCTTCGCCTCCGCACCGGAGCCGAAGCCCTCCATCTTCAGTCGGGTGGGCCGGGCGGTCGGTCGGTTCCTGATCCACGAGTGGACCCTGGCCGCCCTCGGCGCGTTGGCGCTGGCCGTGTTGATGACCTGGCCGACGCTGCGCTATCCGCGCTACACCCTCCCGCAGGACTACTGGGACCCGAGCCTGCAAGCCTGGCAGATGGCCTGGTCCGGGCACATCCTGCTGGCCGAGCCGGCGCGGCTGTGGCAGTCCAACACGTTCTTCCCCGAGCTGTGGAGCTTCGCGTTCTCCGACACGCTGCTCGGGTACGCCCCGGCTGGGATGCTCGGCAGCGGTCCCGAGGACGCCGTGCTGCGTTACAACATCATGTTCGTGCTGGCGCACGCGCTTGCCACGCTCGGGGCGTACGCGCTGGCCCGACAGCTCGGGGCCGGCCGGATCGGTGCGGCCGTCGCGGGGGTGAGCTACACCTACGCGCCGTGGCTGCTGGCCCAGGCCGGGCACCTGCACGTGCTCTCCAACGGGGGCATTCCGCTGGCGCTGGCGATGTTGGCGCGCGGGCACGGGTGGTCCCTGCGACACGGCTACCGGCCGGAGCGCCGGCATGACGGTTGGGTCTATGCCGGTTGGCTGGTGGCGGCCTGGCAACTCAGCCTGGGTTTCGGCATCGGGCTGCCATTCGCGTACTTCCTGGCCGGCGCGGTGCTGGTCACTGCCGTCCTGTTCTTCGCGCGGCGGCTGCGCACCGGGCAGGCCGTTCCGTTCGGTCGCCGGTTGTTCGCCGCCGACGTGCTCGGCGGGGTGTTGTTCGCCGGTGTCGGTTTGCTGATGGCGTTCCCGTTCTTCAAGGTGACCGAGCTGCACCCGTACGCCGAGCGCACCATCGCCGACATCAGCCTCTTCTCGCCGCCGGCGTCGGGCTTCGTGACAGCGCCCGGCGAGTCGCGGATCTGGGGTGGGCTGCACGAGGGTGCCCGGGCAGCGCTGCCGTGGCATCCGGAGATGACCCTGCTGCCGGGCTTCGTGCTCTACGCACTCGCCGCGGGCGGGTTGTTCTTCTCGGTCTGGCGGCTGCGGCACCGACTGCTGCTGCTCGCCGGGGTGCTGCTGACGATGGCCTTCGCCATGGGCACCCGCTTCTTCGACGGCACCTTCACCTACGTGCCCCTCTTCGAGCACCTGCCGGGCTGGAGCGGGCTGCGTACCCCCGGGCGGTTGATGCTCTGGACCACGTTGTTGCTCGGCCTGCTCGCGGCGGGCGCGGTCACCGCGCTCACCGACCGGGTCCGCGAGTTGACCGCGCAGCGGATTCCGTCGTGGCCGGGGCCGTGGCTGCGGATGGCCACCCTGCTGCCCTTGCTGCTGGTCACCGTCGAGGGCCTGAACACCACCCCACACCCGGTGGTGCCGACCCAGCCGGCGGCGATGCGTTCGGCGGAGGGTCCGCTGCTGGTGCTGCCCAGCAGTCAGAGCCTCGACCAGCACGTGATGCTCTGGTCGACCAGCGGGTTCCCCGACGTGGTCAACGGCGGTAGCGGCTTCACGCCGCGCCAGCTCGACGACGTCCGCCGGGTGAGCCAGTCGTTCCCGGACCAGACGAGCGTCGACTACCTGCGCACGCTCGGCGTCCGCACTGTGGTGCTGCTGCGCGGCCAGGTGGCCGGCACACCGTGGGAGATCAACATCGACGCGCCGGTCGAGTCGCTCGGCATCAGCCGGCAGGAGGTCGGCGACGACGCTGTCGTCTATCGCCTGTAAAGCTTTAGGGCGGTTTTTCGGGGGAGCCCGCCCGGCTCCGGGCGGTCAGGCTTGATCCCTGCGCCGGGCGGGCTGCCCCGAAAACCCTGACCTGGTCCAAGCCGCGGTCGGCTTTGGGTCAGGTAGTTGCGACGGGCTCGGGTCGGGGTTCGCTGGTTGTCTCTCTGCGGCGCCAGCGGTCTATCCAGGGGGCGTCCGGGGCGCCGTCGAGAACGCCACCGTCCGGGTCGTCCGGGTAGGTGGCCCGCACCGCGTCCTGGTCGGGGTGCAGGATCTCCTTGACGACGAACACGCAGAGCACCACCACGGTGGCCAGTCGCAGCGTCGAGGCCAGCACGAAGACCCCCTCCGGGAAGACCGGCCGGCTGGTTGCCGCGCCGAGCAGTTCCCCGTAGAAGGCGACGAAGTAGCAGACCTCGGCTATCTGCCAGGCCAGGGACGCGCCCCACTTCGGTCGGGCCAGCACCACCAGCGGGAGCAGCCAGAGGACGAACTGCTGCGACCAGACCTTGCTGAAGATGAGGAACGCGGCCACCACCAGGAACGCGAGCTGAGCCAGCCGCGGTCGGCGCGGCGCCCGCAGCGCCAGCACGGCGACGCCGAGGCAGGCCAGCCCGAACAGCGCGTACGAGACGGTGTTGAGGGTCGGGATGTTGGCGTTGAGCCACTCGAACGGGCCGAGGTTGGCGGGGTCGTTGCCGACCTTGCCGTCCAGGTAGCGCCCGATGTACCAGAGCGTGCCCCAGTCGATCGGCCGGGTGGTGTTCAGTTCGAAGAACCGGTCCCAGTTCTCCGGGTACGCGCGGGCGGCCGGCAGGTTGACCAGCACCACGGCCGCGATCGCCGTCCCGATGGCGATGAGCGCGGCACGAACCCGATCGGCCCGTAGCGCCAGGATGAGGATCGGCCCGAGCAGGAAGAGCGGCCAGAGCTTCGCCGCGCCGGCCAACCCGAGCAGCACCCCGGCCACCGCCGGTCGTTTTCGAGCCCAGGCCAGCAGGCCGAAGGCGGCCAGCCCGATGGCGAGAAGGTCCCAGTTGACGGTGGCGGTGAGCACCAACGCCGGGGCGAGTGCGAACATCGCCGCGTCCCAGGGTCGTCGGCGGCGCAGCGCCAGGATCACCGCCACCGTGGCCACCGCGAGCGCGCCCAGCACCAGCGCGTTCAGGTTGTAGAACCACTGACCCTGGTTGATGCTCGGGTCGCCGTCACCGATGGCGTGCACCGGCAGGCCCAGCGCCCCCATGAAGTAGCCGGTCAGCACCGGGTACTCGACCGGGTGGTCGCGGTAGGGCACCTTGCCCTCGTTGAGCCCTTCGGCGTAGTAGAGGGCGAGGACGTCGGTGTAGCAGAACCGGGTGTACTGGACGTTGTTCTGCCAGGCGCCGTCCTGGCAGGGCGATTTCTGCACCCAGTGCAGCGCGAGCGTGAGGCACGCCATCGCCAGCACGATCCGCACGGCGGTCCAGAAGCGACGCTCCCGACCGGCCGGCCGGTCCACCGCTGTCGCGTGGTCGCCCAGCGGCCCGCCGATGACGCTGGAGATGCCGCGGACGAACCCGTCGGAGCGGGACGGGTGATCGGTGGTTCCGGCGTCGTCGATGCCGGGCGTCGACTGGGTGCTCATGAAGAGGCATCCTGCCGTACGACGGGGGTGCCCGTCCCGTCCCGGCGCGGAGTTCCGGGTACGAAAACGCCGCCGCCGGCCGGGACAGGTCGTCCGGCCGGCGGCGGCGTCGTGCGCTGGTGCGGGTCAGTCCCGGTTGGGTGGCAGGCTGGGTAACACCCCGCCACCACCACCTCCCCCGCCGGGATTGCCGCCCGGATTGCCGCCGGGGTTACCTCCGGGATTGCCCCCAGGGTTCCCGCCGGGGTTGTTGCCCCCGGGGTTGCAGAAAATATCGATCAGCGGGTTGCAGGGGGTGCCCTGCCCAGGCTGACCCCCCGGGTTGGTCGGCGGCGGTGGCGGCGGCTCCTTGCCGTTGCCCTTCGTGGTGTCACCCTCGCCGGTGACGCTGGGCAGGGGGATCTCCTCCTGGCCCTTGAGGGCGGTGTTCATGTACTTCTCCCAGATCGGGCCGGGGAGCGTCGAACCGCCGATGTCCTTACCGCTGGCGAGCTTGATCTGCGGCTTCCTCGGATCCCGACTGCCCACCCACACCGCTGTGGCGTTCTGCGGGGTGTAGCCGACCGTCCAGGCGTGCGAGTTGTCCTTGTCGTCGTACTCCCAGGTGCCGGTCTTGGCGGCGGCCTGGCGGCCGTTCTCCAGGGAGATGTTGTTGGGGCGAGGGATCTGCTTCAGGACGCCGGTGACCTCGTCGGTGATCTTCTTGGGGATCCGCTGCTCCGGCTTGATGCGCTCGCTGCCAACGACCTTCCACTTGCCGGTGGCCTTGTCCTGCTGTTCGATCTTGACGACGAAGTGGGCCTTGATGTACTTGCCGTCGTTGGCGAACGTAGCCATGGCGTTGGCGTGATCGAACACGGTGATCGGGTACTTGCCGAAACCGGTGTAGTTGTCGAACGGTTTCGGCCCCTTCTTCGACAGGTCGAAGGCCTGCGGCGGGTCGACGCCCCACATGGTGGTCACGCCGGCCTTCCGGGCCATGTCGACGACCTTGTCGGCGCCGATCGTGTCGGCGACCCAGTAGAAGGGCACGTTGTACGACTGGACCGTCGACTCTTCGAGGGTGCAGTACTTGCCGCACTTGAGGTTGGTGCGGTTGGCGTTACCGATCGTGTCCCTGGAGCCCTTGGGCTTGTAGGGCGTGGGGTCCCAGTGCGACTTGACCGAGATCCCGGCCTCGATCGCGGCGGCCAGGGTGTACACCTTCATCGACGAGCCCGGCTGGTGCCCACCGGTCAGGTCGCCGTTCTTGTCGATGTTCTTGCCGGCGTAGTCGAAGTCGGCGCCGCTGTCACCGCCGTAGTAGGCGAGCACGCGGCCCATCTTCGGGTCGATCGAGACCACCGCCGCCATCAGGTTCTTCGGCTGGTCGTTGAGCTCTGAGCCCTTCTTCGACTGCATCGCGGTGTTCTCCGCGGCGGTCTGGAGCTTCGGGTCGATGGTGGTGGTGATCCGGTAGCCGCCATCCCGCAGCGCGTCGACGCAGCTCGTCTTGCCCTCCGCACCGCTGTCGGAGCAGAGACCCATCTCGTCCATCTCTTGCCGGACGTAGTTGATGACGTTGCCGCGCGGGCTGTCGACACCGAAGCCGACGCCGTCCTTCTTCGGCGGCAGCGCCTTCGGGTACTCGGTGGGCGCCGGGGGATGGTTGGGGGAGTCCAGCCAGCCCTCCTTCTTCATGCCGCCGATCACGTAGTCCCACCGCGACTTGGCATCGATCGGGTTGACCGCCGGGTCGAACCCCTTGTGCGTTTCGCTCGGCTGCGGCTGCTTGATCACTGCGGCCAGCACTGCTCCCTCGGCGGGAGTGAGCTTGATGGCCGGCTTGCCGAAGTAGGTCTGTGCCGCCGCCTCGATGCCGTACGCGCCGCGGCCGAAGTAGATGACGTTCAGGTAGTGCTGCATGATCGTCGGCTTGTCGTACTTGTCGTTCAGCTTGGAGGCGAGGATCGCCTCCTTCACCTTCCGGCCGTACGTGTCGTCCTTGAGGTTCTCGAACGCGTTGCGGGCGTACTGCTGGGTGATCGTCGAGGCGCCCTGCTTGTCGCCGTTGGAGACGTTGTTCCATGCGGCCCGGACGATGCCCTTGTAGTCGACGCCGGAGTGCCGGTAGAAGTTCCGGTCCTCCGCCGCGGCGACCGCGTCCTGCACGTGCTGCGGGATCTGCTGGATGGTCACGAAGGTACGGTTCTCGCTGCCCAGCTTGGCGAGCTGCGTCTTGCCGTCCTTGGCGTACACGGTGGTGGACAGCGGCAGCGGCATCTCGTTCGGCATGACCACGTTTGTCGAGTAGTAGGTGAACCCGACCACGCCGATGCCGGCGAGCATGATGAAGACGGCGAACCCGGCGATCAGCAGGTTCATCCGCTTGCGCTTCTTTGCCCGCGCCGCGCCCGAGTCACCCGGACCACGGCCGCCCCTACCGGGCCCGCCCGGCCCGCCCGGACCACCGGGGCCCCCAGGGCCGCCCGGCCCACCGGAGACCGGTGAGACGCTCGCCCGGGCGACCGCCGCACGACCACCTACCGATGCGGAGCCGACGCTGGCCCGGCCCGCCGAGGCGGTGCCGACCGAGGCCGCACCGACCGCGGCGGCTCCGACCGAGGCCCGACCCGCCGGCGCCGGGGAGACGGGCACCGAGGCCCGACCTGCGCCAGCGCGGCCAGCGGCCACACCGGGTGCCGGCGACACCGGCACCGAGGCTCGACCGGACCGACCGTTCGCTGCCGCACCCACCGAGGCGGACCCGGCGGCCGCGCTGCCACGCGGCGGCACCGAGGCGGAACCGCCGACCGTGGCGCGACCACCGGCAGCCCGGGGCGTCACCGAGGCCCGGCCTGGGGTTGCCACGCCTCGGTCCGAGGCTGACCAGCCGCTCCCGCCGGAATCACCGCCGGGTCGGCGGTACGCGTCGTCCGCGCCCGGCCCGGGGTCACCGTCTGGACCCGAGTGCTGGGTCCGTCCGCGCGCAGAACTGGGATCGCCGTACGAGTTCATTCCTCACACCCTGCCGGTCGCGGTGGGGCGCGGCTGCGCCGCCACCGGGTTGCCGTGAGTTGCTTCACCCGGGGCGCCGGCACGGGGGTGCCGGCCGACCGGGGTCATTGCCGTATCAATCGGGCCAATCGGGCCAACGAGCGGTCGGCCGTCCCGGGTTTCGTCTACGGCCCCGGGGCCGGTCCAACCAGCTGAGATCACCGTTGCGCCTCTCGCCTCCGCCGACCGGCGCCTCCGGCGCCCGCCGCGTCCTGCTCGCTGATGCCGTCGCTGTCGCCGGTCAGACCGTCCCGGCCGAGCAGGTACTGCTCGACGAGATGGTTCCAGTCACAACCGAGGCACACCTCCACCACGAAGACCTGGAACTCACGCAGCGTCATCGCCAGCACGGGCAACTCAGTCAGTGTCCGAGCCTGTCCGGCGGACTGCTTGAGTTCGTCACCGTAAATGTAGTGGACCAGGGTCAGGTTTTCGCTCCGGCAGATCGGGCAGCGCCGGTCGGTCGGCTCACCGTGGAACCGAGCGGCGTTCTTCAGGTACGGCGACGCGTCGCAGACGTCGTACGTGCCGACCCGGCCGGCCAGGAGCTCACGCAGCACTGCTCGCTTCTGAAGCGAGTAGTCGACGACCTGGCGCTGCGTACGCATGCGGAGAAGGGTACGCGGTCCGGCCCGACCAGGCGACCACGCTCACAATCCGTGACGACGGCATCTCGGAACGGGGGTTTGCCCTGGCCCGCACGACCCGCTAACGTGCGATGTATCGGTCCGATACATCGCGGCGGTTACCGCTCCCGCCGGAGGGTAAAGAGAGGGTGGCCAGTGCTTGAGTTCGCCATCCTCGGCCTCCTGCAGGAGTCTCCGATGCACGGCTATGAGCTGCGCAAGGAGCTGACCGCCAAACTCGGCGCGATCCGGGCGGCGATCAGCTACGGCTCGCTCTATCCCACGCTACGCAGGCTGCAGGCGGCGGGATGGATCACCGAAGCTGCTGAGACGCCCGCCACTGCCGAGGAGGTTCCCGCGCTGACCAGCCGACGAGGTCGGGTGGTCTACAAAATCACCGCGGAAGGCAAGGAACGCTTCGCCCAGCTGATCGCACAGGCCGGGCCCGAGACGTACGACGACACGGGCTTCGGGGTGCACTTCGCGTTCTTCGCCCGGACCGACCAGGCGACCCGACTGCGCATTCTGGAGGGTCGCCGCCGCAAGATCGAGGAGCGTCGCGAAGGGCTTCGTGACGTGCTGGGCCGGGCGGCCGAGCGCCTCGACGCTTACACGCTGGAACTGCAGCGCCACGGCCTTGATGCCTGTGAGCGCGAGGTCCGCTGGCTGGAGGAGCTCATCGCCAACGAGCGCTCCGGCCGAGCCCCGACGGTCCCGAACATCGGGACAGCCGGCGGCCGACGAGAAGACAACAGCCCGCCTCCGCCTGGAGAGACCAGGAATGAGCGGCCGTGACAGAAAAGAAGGAGGCAGACGCTATGGGCTCCGTCCGCGTCGCCATCGTCGGTGTGGGTAACTGCGCCTCGTCCCTGGTTCAGGGCGTCGAGTACTACCGGAACGCCAACCCGAACGACCGCGTCCCGGGTCTCATGCACGTCGCCTTCGGCGACTACCACGTCAACGCCGTGGAGTTCGTCGCGGCATTCGACGTGGACGCCAAGAAGGTGGGCATGGACCTCGCGGAGGCGATCGTCGCCAGCGAGAACAACACCATCAAGCTCTGCGACGTGCCGCCGACCGGCGTCAGCGTGCAGCGCGGTCCGACCTTCGACGGTCTGGGCCAGTACTACCGCGAGATCGTCGAGGAGTCGGACGCCACCCCGGTCGACGTGGCGCAGGCGCTGCGCGACGCGCAGGTCGACGTCGTCGTCTGCTACCTGCCGGTCGGCTCCGAGCAGGCCGCCAAGTTCTACGCCCAGGCCGCGATCGACGCCGGCTGCGCGTTCGTCAACGCCCTGCCGGTCTTCATCGCCTCCGACCCCGAGTGGGCCAAGAAGTTCGAGGACGCGGGCCTGCCGATCGTCGGTGACGACATCAAGAGCCAGGTCGGCGCCACCATCGTGCACCGCGCTCTCGCGAAGCTCTTCGAGGACCGCGGCGTCGAGCTGCTGCGCACGTACCAGCTCAACTTCGGCGGCAACATGGACTTCATGAACATGCTGGAGCGCAAGCGGCTGGTCTCGAAGAAGATCTCGAAGACCCAGTCGGTCACCTCGCAGATCCCGCACGAGATGAGCAAGAGCGACGTGCACATCGGCCCGTCGGACCACGTGCCGTGGCTGGACGACCGCAAGTGGGCGTACATCCGCCTGGAGGGCCGCTCGTTCGGTGACACCCCCCTCAACGCCGAGCTCAAGCTCGAGGTGTGGGACTCGCCGAACTCGGCCGGCGTCATCATCGACGCGGTCCGGGCCGCGAAGATCGCCCTGGACCGGAAGATCGGCGGCCCGATCCTGTCGGCCTCGTCGTACTTCATGAAGTCCCCGCCGGTGCAGTACGCCGACCACGACGCCCACCAGGCCGTCGAGGAGTTCATTGCCGGTGAGGTCACGCGCTGACGCGCTGAATCACCAAGCACGTGGAAGGGCCGGGTCCGCACGGACCCGGCCCTTCGCCGCGTTCAGCTCGACATCTCCAGGTACGGCGACAGCCGCAACGCCAACTCGTCAATCGAGTCGACCTCGCCACTGACCAGCGCGTCGGTCAATGCCAGCCATACCGAAGTTGTATAACCCTGGCTGACCGGCGTCAACTTCCAGCCCAAGCATGTCGCAGCGCGACCCCGGCCTCCAGCTCCAACAACTTGACCTTGCGGGGCAGGCCCTCACCGAAGCCGACCAGCTTGCCGCCCGCGCCGACGATCCGGTGACACGGCACGATCACCGGGACCGGGTTGCGGTTGCAGGCCACTCCCACCGCCCGTGCCGCTCCGGGATCGCCGACCAAGCGCGCCACCTCGCCATACGTCAGCGTCTCCCCGTACGGGATCCGCGTCATCTCCCGCCACACGGCGCGCTCGAAGTCAGAGCCGCGCGGCACCGACACCGGAACGGTGAACGCGGTCAGCTCACCGGCGAAGTACGCCCGCAGCTCGTCGACGGCCTGCCGGGACAGCGCGTCGTCGGGCTCGTTGGTGGCCGCCTCGAGCCGGCCGAAATGGGCACCGCGGACGCTCGTGCCGTCGGTGGCGACGGAGAACTCACCGATCGGTGAGTCGAGCACAGCCCAGCGCATCCACCTATTCTCCCTGACGCGGACTCTCTCGCCGGCCCGGCCACCAGCGTCGGGCTGAGCGCCACTCCCGACCCGCCCTGGCAGGCCGTTCGGCGTTGCGCGGCGTCGATACCGTCAAGGTCGTGGCAACGGGGACGCTCATCTTTCTGATCATCGGCGGGGCGGGCATCGGTGTGCTCGCGCTCGCCCTGCTCGGCACCGAGCTGTTCCAGTTCGGGCACGCCGACGTGGACGGGCCGATCTCGGTCGAGACGGTCGCCGGCTTCGCCGGGGCGTTCGGGTTCGGCGCGGCCATCGTCAACGAGCTGCTCGGAGCGCGTACACCTGGCATGGTCGTCGGGGCGGTGGCCGGCGGCGTGCTCGCGGCCGTGCCCACCGGCTGGTTGGCGTCCCGGTTGAGTCGGGCGGCGCGGAACATGCGCACCGACCCCACCCCCACCCGCGACGACCTGGTCGGCGCGCTCGGCCTGGTCGTCACCCCGGTGCCGGCCAACGGGTACGGCGAGGTCCGCATTCGCCTAGCCGGCCAACCGGTCAAGCTCAGCGCCCGCGCGGACCAGCCGATCCCGATCGGTGCCCAGGTCTTCGTCGTGCAGGCGCTCAGCGAGACCAGCGTGCACGTAGAGACCTACTGACCTCCCCCTCACAGACGGGACTCCTCATATGGCCCTACTCATCGCCATCGGTGGCGCGGTCCTCCTCGCGCTCATCCTGGTGCTCTTCGTGCTCTCCCGGATCAAGGTGGCCGGCCCGAACGAGGCGTTCATCGTCACCGGTCGCAAGGGCCGCACCACGCAGACCGCCGACGGCGGGCGGTCCACCGACAACTCCGGGCAGAAGGTCGTGCTGGGCGCCTCGGTCTTCGTGCTGCCGGTGGTGCAGAAGCTCCAGTCGCTCGACCTGTCCAGCCGGCGGATCGACGTCGGCATCCGGGGCGCCGTCAGCAAGCAGGGCATCCGCGCCGACCTGCACGGCGTGGCGATCGTCAAGGTCGGCGGCACCGAGGACGCGATCCGGGCCGCCGCACAACGGTTCCTGCACCAGCAGGACGAGATCGACAACTTCACCCGGGAGGTGCTGGCCGGCGCGCTGCGCTCGATCGTCGGCCGGCTCACCGTCGAGGAGGTCATCCGGGACCGGGCGGCGTTCGCCAGCGCGGTCGCCGAGGAGGCCGAGCACTCGATGACCAACCAGGGCCTGGTGTTGGACACCTTCCAGCTCCAGGACATCCTCGCCGAAGGTTCCTACCTTCAGGACCTGGGCCGCCCCGAGGCGGCCCGGGTGCTGAAGGACGCGGCGATCGCCGAGGCCCGGGCCCGGCAGCAGGCCGAGCAGGAGCGGCTGCTCGCCGAGGAGGCCATCGCCGAGGCGAACCGCAACCTGGCCCTCAAGCAGGCCGGCATCCAGGCCGAGATCGACGCGGCGAAGGCGAAGTCCGCGGCGGCCGGACCGCTGGCCCAGGCCGAGCGGGACCAGGCGATCCTCTCCGAACAGCAGAAGGTGGCCGAGCGCAACGCCGAACTCAAGCAGCGCCAACTCGACACCGAGGTTCGCAAGCCGGCCGACGCGGCCCGGTACAAGGTGGAGCAGGAGGCCGAGGCGTCCCGCAACGCGGCGGTGCTGCACGCCGACGCGCAGCGCCAGTCCGTCATCGCCGCCGCGCAGGCCTCCGCCGAGCAGGCCCGCCTCACCGGTGAGGGTGAGCGGGCCCGGAGGGCCGCGCTCGCCGAGGCCAACGCCATCGAGGGTGCCAAGGAAGGTGAGGCCGAGCAGCGGCGACGCTCCGCCATCGCCGAGGCGGTGGAGCGGGAAGGCCAGGCCGAGGCCGCGGCCATCCTCGCCAAGGGCGAGGCCGAGGCCGACGCGATGGCGCGCAAGGCCGAGGCGTTCGCCGCGTACGGAGAGGCGGCTGTGCTGGACCTGCTGGTCAAGGTTCTGCCGCAGGTCGTCGAGGCGGCCAGTGCGCCGATCGGGGCGATCGACAAGATGACCGTCATCTCCACCGACGGGGCGTCGTCGCTCACGAAGTCGGTGGCCGGCAACGTGGCCCAGGGCCTCCAGCTCGGCAGCGACCTGACCGGCATCGACCTGCCCGGTCTGCTGGCACGGCTGGGCTCGGCGTCCACTCCGGCCGGCAACGGAGCCGCGTCCGTCGACGGGAAGGCCGTCGAAACCCGCTGACGAGGTACGCCGACGGGCGCCGTTCCCGGTTCGGGGGTGGCGCCCGTCGGCATCGGTCGTCGCTCGGCTCGAAGCGCTAGGAGATCAGACCCTCGGCGCGGGCCCAGCGCAGCAGCTCCGCCTCGGCGGCGTCACGGTCCAGCGGGCCGTGCTCCAGGCGCTGCTCCTTGAGGTGCTTCCACGCCCGCCCGACCACCGGCCCCGGCGGTACGCCGAGCAGCTCCATGATCGCGTTACCGTCCAGGTCGGGTCGAACCCGCGCCAGGTCCTCCTCGGCCGCGATCCGGGCGATCCGATCCTCCAGCGCGTCGTAGTCGGCCGCGAGCTGGGCGGCCTTGCGCCGGTTGCGGGTCGTGCAGTCCGAGCGGGTCAGCTTGTGCAGGCGGGGCAGCAGGTCACCGGCGTCGGCGACGTAGCGGCGCACCGCCGAGTCGGTCCACTCGCCCCGCCCGTACCCGTAGAAGCGCAGGTGCAGCGCGACCAGCGCGGTCACCTGCGCGGTGACGTCCTTGGGGTAGCGCATCGCCTTCATCCGGGCCTTGGTCAGCCGAGCGCCGACCACCTCGTGGTGGTGGAAGCTGACCCGGCCGTCGGACCCGACCGCCTTCGTCGCCGGCTTGCCCACGTCGTGCAGGAGGGCGGCCATCCGCAGGATGAAGTCGCAGCCGTCCTCCTCGTAGGAGACCGCGTTCTCGACGACCGTCAACGTGTGCTCGTAGACGTCCTTGTGCTGCGCGTGCTCGTCGATCTCCAGCTTCAGGCCGGTCAGCTCCGGCAGGAACCGCTCGGCCAGCCCGGTGTCGACCAGCAGCCGCAGCCCGGTGATCGGGTCGGCGCCGCAGAGCAACTTGGTGAACTCGTCGCGGATCCGCTCGGCGGTGATCCGGTCCAGGTCGGCGGCCATCTCGGTCATCGCCAGGTGCACGTCCGGGTGCACGGCGAAACGCAGCTGCGCGGCGAACCGGGCGGCCCGCAGCATCCGCAGCGGGTCGTCGCCGAACGACTCACCAGGCGTGCTCGGGGTACGGATCACCTTGGCCGAAAGATCGTCCAGCCCACCGTGCGGGTCGGTGAACCGGTGGTCCGGCAGGCTGACCGCCATCGCGTTGATCGTGAAGTCGCGCCGCTTCAGGTCCTCGTCGAGGCTGGTGCCGTACACCACCACCGGGTTGCGGCTGACCTGGTCGTACGACTCCGCGCGGAAGGTGGTGATCTCCAGTCGGAGGCCGTCGCGCTGAGCGCCGATGGTGCCGAACTCCCGACCGGTCTCCCAGATCGACTCGGCCCAGCCCTTGATGATCCGCAGGGTCTCGTCGGGGTGCGCGTCGGTGCAGAAGTCGAGGTCATCCCCGAGTCGACCGAGCAGGGCATCCCGCACCGAACCGCCCACCAGGTGCAACTCGTGACCGGCGCGGACGAAGCGGCGGCCCAACTCGTCGGCGACCGGGGACACCCGGAGTAGTTCGGCGACGGCGTTGCGCTGCGCGGCGGTGAGTTCGCGGCGGTCGGCGGCGTGAGGAGCGGAGGCTTCGGACATGGGATCGCCAGCTTATCGGGCCGGGGTGTGATCCGATCCGCCGGGCGCGGGTAACGGGTGGGGGTTGACTATGGTCTGTGGCGTGCGGGTCGGTGTCCGACTCGACGTACCCCTGGGAGGCTGGAGATGAGCGGCGGGCTCTACCGCAGCGCCAACGCCGCGAACGACGGCGGCCCCGGTGTCCGTCCCGGGGACGGCGCCACCTTCATCTCCGCCGAGCCGCTGAACCAGCCGGCCATGGAGTCGACCGCGCCGCCGCAGGAGCAGGTGGGCGAGGCGAGCGCGGCGGCCAACAGTGCGGTGATGGCGATCGGCAGCCTGGTCAGCCGGGGTACCGGCTTCCTGCGCACGTTGGCGTTGACCGCCGCGCTGGGTGGGGCGTTGGTGGGTGACGCGTACACCACCGCGCAGATCCTGCCCGGCATGGTCTACGAGTTCCTGCTCGGCGGCATCCTCACCAGCGTGTTGATCCCGGTGCTGGTCCGTCGGCGCAGGGTCGACACCGACGGCGGGCAGGCGTACGCCCAGCGGCTGCTGACCCTGGCGGTGCTGGCCCTGGCCGTGGCGGCGCTGATCGCGGTCGCGTTCGCCTCGGTGCTGACGTCGCTCTACGCCAGCAAGAAGACGGGGACCGACTTCCGGGATCTCGTCACGGCGCTGTCGTACCTGATGTTGCCGATGATCTTCTTCACCGGTCTCAGTGCGTTGATCAGCGCGGTGCTCAACACCCGGGGTCACTTCGCCGCGCCGATGTGGGCGCCGATCCTCAACAACATCGTGGTGATCGCCACCGCCGGGTTGTACATCGCGATCTTCGGGGCCGAGATCGTCCGGCCCGACCAGATGACCCCCGGCCGGATTCTGCTGATCGGCGGCGGCACCCTGCTCGGCGTTGCGATCCAGGCCGCCGGCCTCCTGCCGGCGTTGCGCAAGGTCGGCTTCCGGTGGAAGTTCCGGTTCGACTTCCGCACTCTCGGGCTACGGGAGCTGGGGCGTCTCGGCGGCTGGATGTTCTGCTACGTCGCGGTGAGCCAGGTCGGCCTGATCGTGCTGTTCAACCTGCTCAACCGGGCCGGCAAGGAGAACGCTGCCGGCCCGCTGATCTACAACAACGTGTTCCTGCTGCTGATGATGGCGCACGGCATCATCGCCGTATCGATCATCACGGCACTGATGCCTCGGATGAGCGCAGCCGCCGCTGACGGCCGCTACTCCGACGTCGCCGCCGACCTGTCGCGGGGCACGCGCACCGTCTCGGCGGTGCTCGCCCCGATCGCGGTCTGCTACGCCGTACTGGCGACTCCGCTGGCCGTGACGCTGTTCCGCTACGGCGCGTTCACCGACGAGAATGCGGCAGACACCTCGCTGGTGCTGCTCCTGGCGGCGCTGGCGCTGGTGCCGTTCGCGATCAGCCAGCTCTTCACCTTCGCCTTCTACGCCCTGCCGGACACCCGCACCCCGGCGCTGATCAACATCCCGGTGGTCGCCCTGCGGATCGGCGTGCAGGTGGTGCTCTACGTCGCCTTCGCCGCCCACTTCGCCGCGGCCGGGATGATGATCGGCAACGCCGTGTCCTACCTGGCTGCCGCCTTCGCCTCCGCGTGGCTGCTGCGGCCCCGTGTGGGCCGGATCGGGATGGGTGCCATCCTGCGCACGCTCGGTCGGGTGGCGGTCGCCGCCTTGGGGGCCGCACTGGTCGGCCTCCTCGTCGTGAGTCTTCTGCCGGGCGGCGACAGGCCAAGTTGGATGCAGGCCGTCGTGCAGCTCGTGATCGGTGGCGTGGTGATCGGCGGGACCTACCTGGGTCTGGCCATGCTGCTGAAGATCGGCGAGATCACCGAGGTGGTCGGGATGGTTCGCCGGCGCCTCGGTCGCTGAACGTTCGCATCTGATTACAACAAGTTGGCACCCATACGGACCGTGACCACGGATCACCAGGCTGGGGATGCACCTGTGGATAACTCCGCGATTCGCCGGTCAACCGCCGCTTCGGCCTGTGGATAACCAACCGTACGGCTGAGGGTGGCGACCCGATCGGTGGGAACGTACGAGGTAGCGCGAGCGGCACGCCAGCCCAGCCCCGGCGTCGGTCACTTGCGGTGAGGCCGTAGATTAGCTAGTACATGTGCCAGCAACGTGGCTGACAACGGTCGTAACCGGACGAGCGCTTCGACTGCCGGAACCCCGCCAGGTACGGCGGGAAGATGACATGTCGGAGAGACGGGCAAGCCGGGTAAGGTCGCTCTCGACGGGTACGGCAGGGGCCGACGCTGGGCGTCGACACCGGTCGGCCGGTTCCTTCAACGGCAGAGCGGGAAGCCACATGCCCAGCAGTTCGGGTTCATCGATCGACACGATCACCGAGGGAGGACGGGTGACCCAGGTCGGCGAGGGTCAGGAGGCGGACGAAAGCGCTCCTCCGGTCATGACCTTCGGTGCTCCCACGGCCGGTGAAGTCCTCGCCGAGCGGTACGAACTGGTTGAGCACATCAACAACGACAGTGCGGGTCGGCTGGTCTGGCGCGGGGTCGACGTCATCCTGCGCCGTCCCGTTGCCGTGGTGCTGCGTTACCCGGGTGGCGACTCCGCCACCGAGATGCTTCAGGCCGCCGTCGCGGCCAGTCGGGTCATCCACCCCAACCTGGTCGGCGTCTACGACGCGATCGACGAGGCCGACCGGGCGTACGTGGTGCGCGAGTGGGTCGACGGGCAGTCCCTGCGGGACCTGGCGACCGACGGCCCTCTGGACCCCGCTCGGGCCACCGCGATCGGCAACGCCGTCGCGAGCGCGCTCGCCGCGGTGCACGCCACCGGCATGGTGCACGGCAACGTCCACCCCGGCACGGTCATGATCAGCGATGAGGGCCGGGTGGTCCTTGCCGACGCCCGCACCGACGGCGCCGACAGCCAGGAGAACGACATCCGGGCGGTCGGCGGTGTCCTCTACTTCGCGCTGACCGGCTCCTGGCCGCACGCCGAGGCACCACTGCGCGGCGCCACTGCCGGCCACGGCCGCGCCGCCATCCCGGACGCTGTTCGGGATGCCGGAGGTGCCATCGCGGCCCCGCGCCAGGTGCGGGCGGGCGTTCCGGCGTACCTGGACGACCTGACCATGGACCTGCTCGACGCCGAGATCGCGCCGCCGTCCTCCGACGTGCTCGCCGCCGAGTTGGCGCGACTGGACGTGCCGGCCGAGGATGAGCACTACCTCGACAACAGCGGGCCGCTGCGCTTCGCCGCCGAAACCGGGGAAGAGCCGTCACCGCTGGCCGCGGCCGGGGGCCGCAAGGTCGCCTTCGGCATCGCCAGCCTGCTGGCCGTCGCCCTGGTCGGTCTGCTGATCGGGATCATCGCCCTGGGCGGCGACGACGAGGACCCGCAGCCCACCCCGGCCGCCGCGCCGACCTCCAGTGCGCCGGCCGGCGACGCCACCCCGGCCGCCGCGACGGCCCGCAAGCTGACCGTGAAGAACGTCCGGATCATCGACCCGGACAGCAGCAATCGCAGTGAGGTCCGGAACGCCGAGAGGGTCATCGACGGCGACGAGGACAAGGGCTGGGAGACCGAGACCTACGAGAACAAGCCCAACTTCGGCAACCTGAAGAAGGGCATGGGCGTCTGGATCGACCTCGGCGAGCCGCACACCGTCAAGTCGGTGCAGGCAGTGCTGTCGGCCACCGGCGCGTCCGCCCAGCTGCTCGCCGGCACGACCAACCCGCCGTCCAGCACCAGCGGTGACAAGCAGTTGGTGGCGAGCTACAAGACCGCCATCGGCCAGCCGTTCGAGGACCACGACGGCACCACCATGACGTTCAACGGCTTCGACGCAGACCAGAAATACCGGTACCTGCTGTTCTGGATCACCGAGCTGCCGCCGTCCGAGAACGGGTTCAAGCTGGGGGTGCAGGAGATTACGGTCCAGGGGTCGTGAGCCGGGCTCCACGGTCCGGGCACCGCTCGCACTGGGCGCGGTGATGGACGGGCGCGCCGCCGCAGAGGACCTGGAGCTGCTGCGCGCGCACGCCGCCGGAGACCGGGACGCCTTCGCCGAACTGTTCCACCGGCACCGGGACCGGCTGTGGGCGGTGGCCCTGCGGACGCTCGGCGACCGCGAGGAGGCAGCCGACGCCCTCCAGGACGCCCTGCTGTCGGCGCATCGGGCGGCGGCCCGCTTCCGCGGCGACTCCGCCGTCACCACCTGGCTGCACCGGATCGTGGTCAACGCCTGCCTGGACCGGATCCGACGCCGGCAGGCGCATCCCACCGTGCCGCTGCCGGACGGCAACCGGGCCGACGACGGCACCGGCGGGCTCGAGCCGGCGGCACCGGTGACGGACCACGACACCGTGCTGGTGGTCCGCGAGGCGCTCGCCGCGCTGCCCCTTGAGCAGCGCGCCGCTCTGGTGCTGGTCGACGTACAGGGCTATCCGGTCGCCGAGGTCGCCCGCATCCTCGGCGTCGCCGAGGGCACCGTGAAGAGCCGGTGTGCCAGGGGCCGGGCGCGGCTGGCCGTGCTGCTCGGGCACCTCCGCCCCGCCGCCGTCGCGACGCCTTCGGCCCGCCCGGACCCCATCACCCCGATCACGGGCGTGCCGGGCGTCACGCCGGGGAACCCCGACCCGGTGCAGGGCGTCGGATCGGGGTCAGGTCGGTACCGGCGGGACGCCAACCAGGAGGACACGTGACGACCGAGGGGTTCCGGGAGGTCGACATCGACCTCCTCGCTGACTACCTCGGCGGGGCGTTGGACGGCACCCCGCAGCAGGACGAGGTCGCCCGACTGGTCTCCGCGGACCCGTCCTGGGCCGAGGCGTACGCGCTGCTGGCCCCCGCCGTGACCGAGGTCAGGACGGACCTGAGCCGCTGGGGCGAGCCGTCCCCGGAGATGCCGTCGGCGATCACCGACCGCCTCCTGGCCGCGTTGGCCTCCGCGGAGCCGACGACCGACACCTCGACCGAGAAGGCATCCGCCGGCGCGCCCAGCCTCGATCGGGACGGCGACACGGCGACGCCGTTGGTCGTACCGGCGCAGGGCGGTGCCGGTCGCCGGCCTCCCGTCCCCACGCCCGGCGGGTCGGGGCGCCCGACGTCCACCGGTCCGGGCCGCCGCCAGCGCGGCTGGGCCCGCCGTGGCGCACCCGTGGCCGCCGCCGCGATCGCCGTCATCGCCGTCGCGCTGGGCCTCAATCAGCTCTCGATGCGGGCGTCGGACGACTCCGCTGACACCAACGCCATGAACCAGCCGGCGAGCGCGCCGGAGGGCGTCGCGGGGGCCGGGACGGCCCGCACCACCGGGCCGGCACTGCGCAGTGGTACGAACTACACCCCGCAGACCCTCGCCAACGCCTACGGCACGGGCGTGCCACGCACACCGGCTGCCAGCCGGCCGACCGGCAACACCCCGGGCGAGCAGCCAAAGGTGGATGCCGAGGGCGAGCGCCGTCCCTCTCCCGACGGGTCGGACCGGCTGGCCCGGCTGACCGACGAAGCCGCGCTGACCAGCTGTCTGGCCAGCGTCGCGGCGGAGCACGGATCGGCCCCACTGGTGGTCGAGGTGATCGACTACGCGCGGTTCCAGGGCGAACAGGCGCTGGTCATCCACTTCACCGACGCAACCGGTGCCCGGTGGGCCTGGGTGAGTGGCCCGGAGTGCGGAGTGCCTGGGTCCGGCTCGGACAGCCGGTATTCGGCGCGGGTAGGGTGAATCCACGGTCAATGGCACGATGACCCCCCACGTGACCTGACCCACCGGATGCCCGGCTCGGGAATCCCCGGTTCGTACGATGACGTTCTGGAAGTCAGCTGCCGGCCCCACCCAGGCGTCGGCGACTCGGATCAGCATCGGTGCTCGCGCCGACGCCGAACACACACAACTCGGGAGACGGCAGTGGACGAGGTCCGCAACCTGATCATCATCGGCTCCGGGCCGGCCGGCTACACAGCGGCGGTCTACGCCGCACGTGCCAACCTGAAGCCGCTGATCATTGAGGGCGTGCAGTCCGGTGGCGCGCTGATGACCACGACCGAGGTGGAAAACTTCCCCGGCTTCGCCGACGGCATCCTCGGCCCCGAGCTGATGGACAACATGCGCAAGCAGGCCGAGCGGTTCGGCGCCGAGTTCCTCACCGACGACGTGACCCGGGTCGAGCTGGTGGACACCGGCGACGCCGGCTCCGGCGCGGTGAGCACCGTCTGGGTCGGCGAGACCGCCTACCGGGCGCGATCCATCATTCTCTCCACCGGTTCGGCCTGGCGTCCGCTGGGCGTGCCCGGTGAGCAGGAATTCCTGGGCCACGGCGTCTCCGCGTGTGCCACCTGTGACGGCTTCTTCTTCCGCAACCAGCAGATCGTGGTAGTCGGTGGCGGCGACTCGGCGATGGAGGAGGCCACCTTCCTCACCCGCTTCGCGGAGTCGGTGACCATCATCCACCGCCGCGACTCGTTCCGGGCCAGCAAGATCATGGCCGACCGGGCGCTGAGCAACGAGAAGATCAAGGTCGAGTGGAACAGCACCGTCGAGGAGATCCTCGGCGAGGACGGCAAGGTCACCGGCGTACGCGTCCGCAACGTGCACACCGGCGAGACCAAGGTGATGGACGTGACCGGCGTCTTCGTCGCCATCGGTCACGACCCTCGCAGCGAGCTGTTCCAGGGCCAGGTCGAGCTGGACGACGAGGGCTACGTGAAGGTCCACGCCCCGAGCACCCGCACCAACGTGCCCGGTGTCTTCGCCGCCGGCGACGTGGTCGACCACACCTACCGTCAGGCGATCACCGCGGCCGGCACCGGTTGTGCCGCCGCGCTCGACGCCGAGCGGTTCATCGCGACGCTCAGCTGAAACAAGAACACATCCCGGAGGAGGGGCATAGTGGGAACAACCAAGGCGGTCACCGACAAGAGCTTCGTCGCTGACGTGCTGCAGGCCGACAAGCCGGTGCTGGTGGACTTCTGGGCGGAGTGGTGCGGGCCGTGCCGCAAGGTGTCGCCGCTGCTCGAGGAGATCGCCCGGGAGATGGGTGACCAGGTCACCATCGTCAAGCTCAACATCGACGAGAACCCGGAGACCGCTCGGGCCTACCGGGTGATGTCGGTGCCGACGCTGACCGTCTTCAAGAACGGCCAGCCGGTGCAGTCGATCGCTGGTGCCAAGCCGAAGGGCGAGCTGGTCCGGCTCATCGAATCGGCCCTCTGATCAGCAGAAACATCAACCGAACCCCGTACCCGCTCGCCGGGTGCGGGGTTCGGTGTCTTCTCGGCCGTGCCGCCGACGTATTTCTCGGCCCAGCCACCTCGCCGCCCCGGAGCGCATAGCCTCAAGCCTGGGCCGCCCGGCCAGCCAGCGTCGTGCAGAGGGGGTCGTGCGTGCGTCCGATCCGACCCGGTGACCGGGGACCAGCGGTCACGGAGATCCGTACCATCCTGACCGGCCTCGAACTACTGGCCGCCGCCGGCCCGCAAAGCGACGAGTTCGACCTCGACACCGAGCGGGCGGTCCGCGCGTTCCAGCAGTCGCGAGGGCTCAGTGTGGACGGCCGGGTCGGCGCGGAGACCTGGCGAGCCCTGGACGCCGCCCGTTGGCGGCTCGGCGCCCGCACCCTCTACCACGCGGTCCCCGAGCCGCTCACCGGCGAGGATGTCCGGTCGCTACAGGAGCGACTGCTGGAGATGGGGTACGACGTGGGCCGCGCGGACGCGATCTACGGCGTCCGGACGTCGCGGGCGGTGGCCCAGTTCCAGCGTGAGGTCGGGCTCACCCCGGACGGCTCCTGCGGCCCACACACGATGAACGCGCTCCGGCGGATCGGCCGCAAGGTGGTCGGTGGCCGCCCGCAGTGGCTCCGTGAATCCGACGCGATCCGACAGTCCGGGCCGGCGTTGGTCGGCAAGACGGTCGTCATCGACCCGGGGCACGGCGGCACCGACCCTGGGATGGTGGTGCCCGACGGCTCGCTGCGCTGGACCGAGGCGGACCTGGTGCACGACCTGGCCAGCCGACTGGAGGGGCGACTCGCCGCCTCCGGGGTGCGGGTGCAGCTCACCCGGGGCCCGTCGCCCGACAGTTGCCTGCCGGACACCGACCGGGCCCTGCTCGCCAACTCGCTCGGCGCCGACGTGTTCATCTCGCTGCACCTGGACGGCCACGCCAACCCGGATGCGGACGGCGTCGCGACCTACCACTACGGCACCGACAACGGGGTGACCTCGGCGACCGGTGAACGCCTGGCCGGGCTGGTGCAGCGGGAGATCGTCGCCCGCACCGGGCTGCGGGACTGCCGTACCCACGCCAAGACGTGGGAGTTGCTGCGACTGACGCGGATGCCCGCCGTCCGGGTCGAGGTCGGCTACCTCACCTCGCCGACGGACCGCGCCCACCTTGTCGACCCCCGGTTCCGGGACCGGGTGGTGGAAGCGATCGTCGCCGCGGTGCAGCGGATGTACTACCCGATCGAACGAGACGTCCCGACCGGCTCGCTCGACGTCAGCGAACTGCGTGCGGTGGTGACCGCCGGCACGGTGGTGGACTGATTCGCCGCCGGGCGTCAGCCGTTGGTGGAGCGGGTGGCCGGTGCCGGACGGACCGGCCGGAGCAGGGTCTCGGGGCTCATCGACCCGAGCAGCTTCTCCAGCGCGTACTCGACGTCGGACTTCCAGCTCAGCGCCGTACGCAGCTCAAGGCGCAACCGAGGGAAGCGCGGATGCGGACGTACGGTCTTGAAGCCCACGGAGAGGAAGAAGTCGACAGGGGCCACGCAACCGCCGGCGGGGTCGTCCGCGTCGCCGAACTTGGCGTCGCCGAACGCCTCGATCGCCTTGATCCCACGCTTGGTCAGGTCCCGGGCGACACCCTGCACCAGCATCCGGCCCAACCCGCCGCCGGAGAACGCGGCGACTACGTTGGCGGTCATCAACAGTGCTGCGTCCGCGGAGACCGGTGAGGTCGGGAACGCCATCGAACGGGGCACGTAGGCGGGCGGGGCGTACATCACGAAGCCGGCCGGCATGCCGTCGACGTACGCGAGCTTGCCGCAGGAGCCCCACTCCAGCAGCGTCTGCGAGACCCACGCCTCCTTCTCCAGGCCCGGATCGCCAGCGGCGCAGGCCCGGTCCGCGGAGACCGGATCGAGCTCCCAGTAGACGCACTGCCGGCATGGGCGCGGGAGGTCTTCCAACGTGTCGAGGGTCAGGCTGACCAGACGTCGCGACATATGGCGCATCCCCACAATAGGCTCGGTGGTGAGACCGGCATGGAACGACAGCGCCGCCTTCCTGCCCCCGACGAGCGATCGTACGCCGCCGACCGGCGATACGGGAGGGGACGC
This sequence comes from Micromonospora saelicesensis, assembly GCF_900091575.1. Taxonomy (GTDB): domain Bacteria; phylum Actinomycetota; class Actinomycetes; order Mycobacteriales; family Micromonosporaceae; genus Micromonospora; species Micromonospora saelicesensis. The sequence goes on along the minus strand of NZ_FMCR01000001.1, from coordinate 1,480,192 downwards.
GCAGATGCCCACCGCAACGGGGGACGCCGAGGACGGTCCGCCATGTGGTCGATCCGCTTCGGTGCGGCGACGGCGCGACGCCGGCGGATTAGGATCGACAATCGGTGTCCCTTCCGCCATGGTCAGCGGTGTGTGGGGTACCCGGGGCGGTAGCCACCCGAGCAGCGATCGAGGTGAGGTCATGACCGGCACGACACTCGACGACTACACCGACCGGTACGCCCGGCGTGTACGCGGGATGACCGCCTCCGAGATCCGAGCACTGTTCGCGGTGGCAAGTCGTCCGGAGGTCGTCTCGCTCGCCGGCGGCGCACCGTACATCGCCGCCCTTCCGCTGGACGCTGTCGGCGAGATGCTCGGCCGGCTCGGCTCCGAGCACGGCGTGACCACCCTTCAGTACGGCATTGGTCAGGGCACCCTCGAGCTGCGCGAGCGGATCTGCGAGGTGATGTCGCTCTCCGGGATCGACGCCGCGTGCGGTGCTTCCCCCGAGGACGTCGTGGTCACCGTGGGCGGGCAGCAGGCACTGGACCTGGTGGCCCGGCTCTTTCTCGACCCGGGTGACGTGGTGCTCGCCGAGGGGCCGACGTACGTCGGTGCGCTCGGCGTGTTTCAGGCCGCCCAGGCGCAGGTCGTCCACGTACCGATGGATGCGGACGGGCTCATCCCGGAGGCGCTGGAGACGGCCATCGCCGACCTCGCCCGCGCCGGCCAGCGGGTCAAGTTCCTCTACACGATCCCCACGTACCAGAACCCGACCGGCGTGACGCTCAGCGAGGAGCGCCGGGAACGGGTGCTCGACATCTGTGAGCGCGCCGGTCTACTCGTCGTCGAGGACGACCCGTACGGCCAGCTGGGGTTCGAGGGTGAGGCCCCGGCACCCCTGCGGGCCCGCCGCCGCGACGGCGTCTTCTACCTCAGCACCTTCTCCAAGACCTTCGCCCCCGGCCTGCGGGTCGGCTGGATCCTGGCGCCGCACGCGGTCCGCGACAAGCTGGTTATCGCCAGCGAAGCGCAGATCCTCTGCCCCAGCGGTTTCGCCCAGGCCGCGGTGGCCACCTACCTGAGCACGATGCCCTGGCGGCAGCAGCTCAAGGTCTACCGCGAGGTCTACCGGGAACGCCGTGACGCCCTGCTCGACGCGATGGCCGACCTGATGCCCGAGGGCACCAGTTGGACCACCCCGGCCGGCGGTCTCTTCGTGTGGGCCAGCCTGCCCGACGGGCTCGACTCGAAGGCCATGATGCCGCGAGCGGTTGCCGCCCGGGTCGCCTACGTTCCCGGCACCGGCTTCTACGCCGACGGCACCGGCACCGACGCCATGCGGCTGAACTTCAGCTTCCCGCCGCCGGAGCGGATCCGCGAGGGCGTCCGCCGGCTGGCCGGTGTGATGGAGCAGGAAATCGCGATGCGCCGGGTCTTCGGCGCCGTGGGTGGTGCCGCCGGCCGACGCGGCCGGGCCGGCTCCGACGTGCCCGGGCCCGACTTGGCATGATGCCGGCATGGGTACGACCGCCGAGCACCTCCTCGTGACCGATTCCGCCATCTCGGCCGACCTGCGCGTCGTGGTGCTCGCCGGTGGGCTCTCCTACGAACGGGACGTGTCGCTGCGCTCCGGTCGTCGGGTGCTCGACGCGCTGCGCGCCGTCGGGGTGGAGGCCGAGCTGCGAGACGCGGACGTGGCGCTGCTACCGGCACTCGCGGCCGACCCGCCGGACGCGGTGGTGATCGCACTGCACGGCGCTACCGGCGAGGACGGCTCACTGCGCGGGGTGCTGGATCTGTGCGACGTCCCGTACGTCGGCTGCGACGCTCGGGCCTCCCGGGTCGCCTGGGACAAGCCCTCGGCCAAGGCGGTGCTCCGCGAGGCCGGCATCCCCACCCCCGACTGGGTGGCGCTCCCGCACGATCGTTTCTCCGAGCTCGGCGCGGTCGCCGTCCTGGACCGGATCGTCGACCGTCTGGGCGTACCCCTGATGGTGAAGCCGGCGCAGGGCGGGTCCGGGCTGGGCGGGGCGGTGGTCCGGGACGCCGCCGCGCTGCCCGCCGCAATGGTCGGCTGCTTCGCGTACTACTCCACGGCACTGGTGGAGCGGTACGTGCCGGGGATGGACGTGGCAGTCTCCGTCGTCGACCTCGGCGACGGCCCGCAGGCGCTGCCGCCGGTGGAGATCGTGCCGCGCAACGGCGTGTACGACTACGCCGCCCGCTACACCGCAGGACGGACCACCTGGCACGCCCCAGCCCGGCTGGCCCCGGAGGTGGCCGCCACGGTCGCTGACGTGGCCCTCGCGGCGCACACCGCACTCGGTCTACGGGATCTCTCCCGCGTCGACGTGATCGTGGACGCGGCCGGCCAGCCGCACGTGCTGGAGGTCAACGTCTCGCCGGGGATGACGGAGACATCACTGCTTCCGCTCGCCGCGCAGGCGGCCGGGTTGGACTTCGGCCGACTCCTCGGCACCCTGGTCGCCCGAGCAGCCGGCCGCCTCACCAAGCACTGACCTACCTGCCAACCCGTTCGGCCGAGCGGACCACCCGCCGGACGACCATGAGGTTGGCCGGTCCGGGTCAACCTCATGGTCGGTTCCAGATCAGTAGGTCGCGCGTACGTCGGGTGTGTCGCTGCCGTTGGTGCGTGCGGCCGCGCCCGGAGTGCCGGCGCTCTTCTCGGGGGCGGTCGTGTTGACGGCCTCTCCCTCTCCGGAGGCGCCCTCGGCGGCCAGGTCGGACGCGGCCGGGTTGACGGAACCAGCCTCGTCGGCGCTTCCGCTCGCCGGGCCGACGACGTGAGGCCCGCCGGTGGGAATCTCCGCCGGGCCGACGTGGAGTCCGTCGGTAGCCGTCGTGGTGGCGCTGCCGGATGCTGCGCTGCCGGGTGCTGCGGCGGTGGAGTCCCGGGTGCCGGAGGTCGGGATGCCGGGCAGATTGGTGGCGGATGCCGTCCGAACGGGTGCAGCCGCCGGACCGCTGACCGTGGCCGACCGGGCGGGTTCAGCCGCGCGGTCGGTGACGGTGGTCGTCGTCGAGCCGGCGTCCGGGTCCATGACCGGTTCGGCCCGGGGTCCGCTGTCGGCGTCGGTCGGATCAGGAGTGGAGTCGAGCGCTGGTTCCGGGATCTCCTCTGCCGCCTCGATGACCGAGACAGCCTCCGTCCCGGCTGCTGCCGCTGAGGCAGCCTCCGCTGCGGCAGCGGCATCGGCGGCAGCGGACTGGGCCAGCAGACTGGACGGCGCCTGCCACTGGATGCGGGGCGGCTCGGCGAGCGGACGGCCACCGAACTCGGCGAGCCAGGCTGCGACGAGCGCCAGATTTTCCCGCCACTGCGCCTCGGAGATCGGCGGCAGGATCGAGTCCCACAGGGACAGGAACGTGCCCCGTAGCTGAAGGCGGCCGTACGGACGGGCGAGGAACCACATGTGCAGATGAGCCGAGCCGTCGCCCCAGCGATTGACGTGCACCCGTGCCACGCCGTCGAGCGACCGGATGGCCCGCTCCAGACGTACGGTCATCACCCCCAACTCGGCGGCCAGCAGGTTGGGCAGATCGCCGAGGTCGAGGTGGGTGCGCGATTCCAGGATGAGCACCATGGGCAGGCCGGTGGGCCGGTCCATGGCGCGGACCCGCCACCGCTCACCGACCCAGATGTAGGCGTCGTCGGGTGCGTTGCAGGCGGTGCATTCCCGGAGACCCTCGCCCTTCCGGGGCGGTTCGACCGGGACCGGATCATCGAGTTGCTTAACGTGGAGGTCACCCTCGAAGGGAAATGACGGCCACTGGGTGAAGTCCGGGACTGAGGGAGGGTTGTCGTGCACGACGCTGACCCTAACCGAGTCTGGCACCGCTGTCCCTACCTGTTCGAGCGGTCCCGGGCCACCGGATCGGTGCCCACCGTCGACCTGGTGCGCGTGGTTGCGCGGGGCGCCGAGAGGCGATATCCACAGGCTGCCGAGATCCTGAACACAGGCCGTCATCCACAGGCTCGCACCCGCTCCCACGCGCTGTTTCACGTGAAACGGGGGGTGCCTGTGGACAACCGGTGTGGATAACTTTTCGGCCAGTCGGTCGTTGTCCGCGACCCGCCAAATCGGCGGGTTCGATGGCTGCTGAAGACGGAATTGGACGGGGGCGCTCCGATCGGCTCCGCATGCCGCCGCCGGCGCGCGATACCCAGCCGCCGACGCCGCCCGCTGGGTCATTTGGCACACGTCGGAGGTGACGGCTTGGCTCGGTTCGCGGAGCGCGCCAGCACAGACCTCGGCCCGTGCGGCATGGACGGCCCGATGCCCGGATGCCTGAACATCCGGATGAACGTCCGGATGCTCTGGACGCCGAAGGACGGGGAGTCGAACCGCAGCAACGACGTCGAGCTTCTGAGATTGGAGGTGACTGCGCTTGACCGTCACCCCGACCCAAAGGGTTTCCGATCGGGCGCCAGCGAGCCGCTATCTCGGTTTCACGTGAAACCGTGCGCCGGGCGGCGAGGGCGGCGAGGGCGGTCCGGCGGTCCGGGGCCGGGCTCGCGCTGGCCTACCGCTCGTACACCCGGTTCACACGGGCCGGCAGCGGCGGCCCGGCAGCGGCGCGGTGGCCCGGCAGCGGCCCGGAGGCCCGGAGGCCCGGAGGCCCGGAGGCCCGGAGGCCCGGAGGCCTGGCGGTCTCTCGCCAGGTCGCTGCGAGGCTGCCACTCCGCCGGACTGATCGCGTTCGAGAGCTGCGGCCCATCTGCGGATGACCACGGAGACGCCGTTTCGCGCCGCTCAGCGGCTCGCTGACGCTTTGATCCGCGCGGGGGGTGGTTGCGGTCGAGCGGACTATCCCGGAGCCCTCTGCGACGCGTGTAGTGGATCCATCAGCGCCCGCTCTCACCTCAGCGACCGCCGCCAGTCACCCCCACTGCGTCCGCCACCCGCCGCTGCGTCCGCTCCCCCCCTGAGCCGCTCGCGATGTCGGGCTCGCCGTCCATCGCGGCGCCGTCACCACCCCCATCGCGGCGCCCCCGCCCGCCTCGCCCGTCGCCGCGTCCGCCACCTGACACCTGACACCTGACACCCCACGCCCCACGCCCCACCCCAAACCCCACACCCACACCCCACGCCCACACGCCACGCCCACACGCCACGCCCACGCCCCACGCCCATCGCCCCACGCCCCAAGCCCCAAGCCCCAAGCCCAAGCCCAAGCCCATCGCCCATCGCCCATCGCCCATCGCCCATCGCCCATCGCCCATCGCCCGCGGATTGTGCTGTCGAACGTGCGGGCCGGCGCGACCGATCCATCGGCCCACCACTCCCGCCGACTCCTCCTGCTGCCAGAGAAGGACGCCGGGTCGGCTGGCCGAGCCGAGAGCGACCACGAGCCGCAGCGCACGCCGATCCGCTGAATCAGCGCCGCCGTCTGTTTCACGTGAAACCGCGACGACCCTGGGATGCAGAACGGCCGCGCCCCCGTTGGGGTAGCGCGGCCGTAGGCGAGCGGGCGGGGTCAGTCCTCCCCGCCCTCCTCCTGTTGCACTCCGATGATCCCGACGATCCGCTCAAGGTCGTCCACCGTCGCGAACTCAATCGTGATCTTGCCCTTGCTCCGGCCGATGTCCACCTTCACGCGGGTGTCGAACCGGTCGGACAGGCGATCGGCGAGGTCGGTCAGGGCCGGCGCGTGCGCCTTGGGTCGTCGTTTCGCGGCCTGACCCTTCGCCGGCCCGTCGTTGAGGGCCAAGGCCACGATCTCCTCGGTCGCCCGAACCGACAGTCCCTCGGCCACGATCCGCAGGGCCAACTGTTCCTGTGCCTCCGCCTCGTCGAGGCTCAGCAGGGCGCGGGCGTGCCCCGCCGACAGGATGCCGGCGGCAACCCGGCGCTGCACCGGTGCGGGCAGGTTCAGCAGTCGGATCGTGTTGGAGATCTGTGGGCGACTCCGGCCGATCCGGCGGGCCAACTCCTCGTGGGTGGCCCCGAACTCCTCCAGCAGTTGCTGGTAGGCGGCGGCCTCTTCCAGAGGGTTCAGGTTCGCCCGGTGGATGTTCTCCAGCAGGGCGTCGCGGAGCATCGCGTCGTCACGGGTGTCCCGGACGATCGCCGGGATGCTATCCCGCCCCACCGCCTGGGCGGCCCGCCAGCGCCGCTCGCCCATCACCAGTTCGTACTTCTCGTCGTCGAGTTGCCGAACGACGATGGGCTGGAGGAAGCCGACCTCCTGGATCGAGGTCTTCAGCTCCTCCAGCGCCTCCTCATCGAAGACCTGGCGGGGCTGCTTCGGGTTGGGCATGATCGCGTCGACCGGGATCTCGGCGAATCGAGCACCGGGCACCGGGCTCAGCACCGGTTCCGGCTCACGAACCGGCGCTCCGGCCGGCACTGCGGCGACAGCGACGGTGCCCGCGTCGTCCAGGTGCTCGTTCTCCGGCTCTGCCGTCGCGGTGCCAGCGGCAGCCGGCGCCGGCCCGGTCGGGATCAGCGCCCCCAGGCCCCTACCCAGACCGCCCCGAGGACGGTTCTTCATGCCACGCCTCCCAGCGATTCGTCCGCACTACGCATTCCGGCCCACCGGCTCCTTGACGCCCCGCTCGGCGATTTCCTGGGCGGCCTCGAAGTAACTCGTGGCGCCCCGCGAACCGGGATCGTAGGTCATCACCGACTGGCCGTAGCTCGGCGCCTCGGAGACCCGGACGTTACGGGGGATGACCGCCTGGAGGACCTTGTCGCCGAAGTGGTTCCGGACGTCCTGCTCGACGGCGTCGGCCAACCTGGTGCGACGGTCGTACATGGTCAGCAGGATGGTGGAGACGTCGAGCTTCGGGTTGAGGTGCTGGCGTACCAGATTGATGTTGTTGATCAGCTGGTTGAGCCCTTCCAGCGCGTAGTACTCGCACTGGATCGGGATCAGCACCTCCTGCGCGGCAACCAGAGCGTTGACCGTGAGCAGGCCGAGCGAGGGCGGGCAGTCGATGAAGACGTAGTCGAACTCGCCCGGGTAGGCGGCGATCGCCCGGTCCAGGCGCGACTCCCGGGCCACCACCGACACCAGCTCGATCTCCGCGCCGGCCAGGTCGATGGTCGCGGGTACGCACCAGAGATTGGGGATGCCCTCGACCGCCTGTGCCACCTCGGCCAGCGGCACGCTGTTGATCAGGCAGTCATACACGTCGGGGATTCCGGTGTGGTGTGGGACGTTGAGCCCGGTCGAGGCGTTGCCCTGCGGGTCGAGGTCGACCACCAGCACCCGGTTGCCGTGCAGGGCGAGCGCCACCGCAAGGTTGACGGTGGTGGTGGTCTTACCCACGCCACCCTTCTGGTTGGCGACGCACATGACCCGGGTCCGGTCCGGCCGAGGCATGGTCACCTCGCCACTGGGATTCAGGATCTGCACGGCGCGCATCGCCTCCATAGCCAACGGTGGGTCATCCTCTTCGCGCGTCGGGGTTTCACGTGAAACGTACGTGGGATCGGCCGCCACTGCGGCCAACGACTCGGTCGAAGCGACCGGTGCGTCGGCGACCACCGGCGCGGCGTCCCGAGCGGCCGCCGCAGTGGGTTGGTGCGGGACGGCCGGCTCGAAGCGAACCGCCGCAGCGGTGTTCCGGCGACCTGAGGTCGACCGCACCTCAGCGGCGTTGACCGGTCGACTCGACGCCTCCGGCGTCCGACGACCACTCGCCGGCTCCGGAATGGCTGAGCTATCTGGCCGCCCGGCCCCCGACGGTGGGTCGAGTGCTGTCGGGGGATCGCCGTCGGTCGGTCGGGTCGATGGCCCGGTCGCGCCGGGCGACCAGCTCGGGTAGTCGGTTTCACGTGAAACGGGATCGCTGGTCGACCCGGTCACGCGTGGATCGTCGTACCTGCCGTCGTCATGCACCTGTCATCCCTGCCCGCTTCGGATGGTCGGTCCGCGCCCCGGTCAACTTGGCCGCATCCACGGCCGCAACCCGGAGCGTACGGCCCGCGGGAGCGGTCGGAGACCCGCGACGTCCGTCACCCGCTCCACACTATCGACGCGCGGTCAGCCTACGGCGGACGGGCGCGGCCGGTCCACGTCGGGTTCTCATCCCCTCGTCCATCCGTACCGGTACAACGAGGCAACCCACCGGCCGGAAGCCCGATGGCGCGAAGTGTCAACCTCGGCGGGAGCGTCCGCCCCGGGCACGCTTCTTGGCCGCCGGGCGGGCCGGGCCGATCATCCGCTCGCGCACGATCTCCACGACCGTGGTGGGCGGATCGATCACCCCGACGCCACAGAGCTGCACGCTCGGCTCCCCGCCGCCGAGTCGCGCCACCACCTCGGCGTGCTCCTCGATCTCGGCTGCGGCGGACGAGCCCTTGAGTGCCAGCAGCCGACCACCGCGAACCGCCAGTGGGAGGCTCCAGCCCGCGAGCCGATCCAGGGGTGCAACCGCGCGCGCGGTCACCACGTCTCCGCTGATGGGCTCCCGGCCGCTCGACCCGCTGGCCGCCTCGTCGGCCCGGCCGCGGAACACCCGCACCGACCTGGCCAGACCGAGTCGCTCGACGACCTCGATCAGGAACGACGTCCGGCGCGCCAGCGGCTCGATCAGGGTGACCGTGAGGTCGGGACGGGCGATGGCCAGGACGAGACCCGGCAGACCGGCGCCGGAGCCGACGTCGAGCACCGTCGCGCCGGACGGGATCCGTTCGGCGACCGCGGCGCAGTTGAGCAGGTGCCGGTCCCAGATGCGGGGTGCCTCCCGGGGGCCGATCAGGCCGCGGACCACCCCGTCGGTGGCCAGCAGCTCGGCGTACGCGGCGGCCAGGTCGAGACGGTCACCGAAGAGGGTCAGCGCGGCCGGGGCCAGCTCGGGCGGCAAAGCCGCGTCGGCCGGTGACGGGGCGGCGTCACGCCCGGTCGATTCGGCGTCGGCGTCGGCGGTGGCGGTGGCGGTGGCGGGGCGGACAGCGGACGGCCCGGGCGGCGTGCCGCCCGGGCCGGACACGGCGTCGGCCGTGATGTCGTCGTGGGTCACCCGGTCAGTCCGCCGGCCGTACGACGATGCGCCGGTTCGGCTCCACACCCTCGGACTCGCTCGCCACGCCGGACATGGCGTTGACCACATCGTGCACGCACTTGCGCTCGAACGCGGACATCGCCTCCAGGCGGACCGGCTCGCCGTACTCCTTGACCTTCTCGACGGCGTTCTTGGCGACCGCGGCGAGTTCCTTACGGCGGTTCGCCCGGTAGCCACCGACGTCGAGCAGCAGACGGCTCGGCGTACCGGTCTGCCGGAAGACGGCGAGGCGGGTCAGTTCCTGGAGCGCCTCCAGGGTGGCGCCGCGCTGACCGACCAGATTCTGCAGCCGCTCGCCGACCACCTCGACCATCGGACGGCCGGCGGCGACCAGCTCGTCGATGTCGCCGTCGTAGTCGAGGATGTCGAGCAGGCCCTCGACGTAGTCGGCGGCGATCTCGCTCTGCCGGAACAGGTCGCCCTCGCCCACAGCCTTCTTCACCCGGGTGCCAGCGGCGGTGTCGGTGTCGTCGTCCGCCTCGGTGTCATCGGCTTCGGTGTCGTCGCCGTCCACCGCGAGCGTGGCGGTCTCCTCCTCGTCCAGGGACTGCTCGGCGCGGGGGATGCTGGTCTCGGTCACGGTCTCATCTCCGTACTCGCTCGGCCGGACCGTCGGGTCCGACTGGTTTCCCGGGGCCGGCGGGAGGTCGCCGGTGCCCACAGGCACGTCTGTACGGGCAGTGTCGCCCGTGGCCGCGCGGTGCGCGGGCGGTTCCGTCCGGCGCCGGCCGTACGGCGGCTGCGCGGTGCGGAACGGGCCGCCGCCGGTGATCCGGCGGCGGCCCTCGCAGGTCAGCCCTGCCGCTTGGCGGGGCGGCTCTTCTTCGGGTTGTTCACCGGCTTGGCGCCCGGCTTCGGCCCGGCCACCTTGGGCGCGGCCGCCTTGACCGGTGCCGGCGGGGCCGTCTTGCCGCGACCGAACAGGCCACCGGACTTGGCGGGCTGCACCGGGTTACGGCTGGCGGCGGGCGCGACGGCCTTCTTGGCGGTCACCGGCGGCGGGAACTTCCGCAGCACCCACTGCTGCTGGCCGAGGGTGAAGAGGTTGTTGGTGACCCAGTAGATGATGACGCCGATCGGGAAGATCGCGCCGGAGATCAGCAGCGACGCGGGGATGCCGTAGAGCATCAGTCGCTGGATCATCCGCTGCTGCGGGTCCTCGGCCCAGCCGGTCTTGAGGATCATCTGACGGCTGGTCAGGTAGGTGGTGGCGATCATGACCAGGACCAGGACACCAGCAATGATCTTCACGGTGCTGCCGTTGGCGCCGAGGCTGGTCAGCTCCTCGGCCGTGGAGCCGAACTTGCCGGCGATCGGGGCGGTGAAGAGCTTCGCCTGCGAGGCGCTCTGGAACTGGTCGGCGGTCCAGCCGTAGAGGGTCTTGTTCTGCTTGTCCGGGTCGAGCCGGCGCAGCACGTGGAAGAGGCCCAGGAAGACCGGGATCTGAAGGAACATCGGAAGGCAACCCATCAGCGGGTTGGCCTTCTCCTTCTTGTAGAGCTCCATCATTTCTTTCTGGAGCGTCTCCCGGTCACCCTTGTGCTTCTCCTGAAGCTCCTTGACCTTGGGCTGGAGCGCCTGCATCGCCCGCTGCGACTTGATCTGCTTGACGAAGACCGGGAACAGGATCACCCGGACGGTGACCACCAGGAAGATGATGGAGAGGATCCACGCGAAGTTGGTGCCGATCACGGCACCGACGGGCACCCCGATGGCGTCCCAGGCAGAGTGCCAGGTCAGCAGGATCCACGAAATCGCGTAGTAGATCCAGTCGAGACTCAGACTCAATTCGGGGCTCCAGTCACATCAGCACGACGGCGGCCGCCCGGCTCCGGCACCGGGTCATATCCACCAGGGTGAAAGGGGTGGCAGCGCAACAACCGCCGGGCCGCCAGCACGGCTCCCCGGAGCGCGCCGTGCCGAACGACCGCCTCCTGGGCGTACGCACTGCACGACGGGTAGAACCGACAGCGAGCCGGCAGTGCCGGACTTATCCACCGACGGTACGCGATGATGGGCGCGATCAGCACCTTGGCACCGGTTGTCGACGGCCGTGGGCTGCTCTGCTCGGTGCCGCTCATCGGGACCGCCGTTCGCGCGGCGACCGGGCGACCGCGATGGCGGCGTCCAGGTCGGTGGCGAGCCGAGGGTACGACGCCTGCGCCGCGGCGGGGAGCGCCCGGACGACCAGGGTGCTGCCGGCGGGCAGGTCGGTCAACCGTTCCCGGACCAGCGCCCGCAGTCGGCGCCGGACCCGGTTACGGGTCACCGCGTTACCGACCGCCTTGGACACGACGAAGCCGGCACGGGACGGCACGGACGACTGCTCCGCACTGTTGTCCCGTACCGGCTCCGGCGAGGTCGGTGTGCTGGGGTCGACGGTCACCGGCACGGTCAGGTGGACCACGACGGCGCCACGTCCGGCGCGTCGGCCACCCCGAACCGCTGCGGCGAAGTCAGTGCTGCGCCGCAGTCGCTGTGCGGCGGCCAGCACGACTGCCCACGTCCCCTGGACCGGCCCGGTCGGCTCAGGCCGACAGGGTGGTGCGACCCTTGGCGCGACGGCTCGACAGGATGGCACGGCCGGCACGGGTGCGCATGCGCAGCCGGAAGCCGTGGGTCTTCGCGCGCCGGCGGTTGTTCGGCTGGTAGGTGCGCTTGCTCACGTCAGGCTCTCCGTTTTCGTACGCGCCCCGCGCGACGGGATCGCCGGGGTCGTGTGGTGGTCCAGGCCACCTCGACGGTGGCCCACGATCGGTGCTGTCCGGCGGAGCGGGACCTCGGCGATGCGGGGATGCGACCGCGGACAGCAAGCACCCATCACCCTAGCAGAGGGCGAGAAAGCAACCGTTCCAGCCTACGCAGGGGGGCAATGACCGTCAAACACCCCGAGCAGGGGACAACGGGACGCGCCCGAGGCCGAAGGGCGGTTTTCGCTGATGCCGACAAGGGCGCCGCCGCGTCGCCGGTTGATGGCGCAGGGACAACGCTGTTACCGTGCCCGATTGCGGTGAGCGTCGGAAGCTCCGGTCGTCGCGCAGGCAAGACCGGACATGGCAGTGAATCGTTCGGCACGGTGAACCCGCTTCAGCGCCCGTTCAGGCAGGGGCAGGTCCCACCCGCGTCCGGAGGCGGCCACAATCGGTCGGTACACAGGCTGTGGATAACTTGTGGATGACCACCGGTCGACCGTCCGGGTGGGTGTTGTTCCACCCGCGAACGCGGCGGGCCCGGGACGGCCGGCTGGCAGACAGCGGCGGCCGGGAGCAGAAGCGAGGGGGTGGCACGACGGTGGCCGGTACGACCGACCTTGCCGCAGTGTGGTTAGCGGCGACCGACGAGCTCGCCGACGAGATCATCTCCGCCCAGCAGCGTGCCTATCTCCGACTGACCCGGCTGCGAGCGATCGTCGAGGACACCGCACTGCTCTCCGTTCCGGACGCGTTCACCCGCGACGTGATCGAGTCACGGCTGCGCCCGGCGATCACCGAGGCGCTCACCCGCAGGCTCGGCCGACCGATCCAGGTCGCGGTCACCGTCCGGGTGGCCGAGGACGCCACCGGCCGACCGGCCGGCACCGTCTACCGCAGCGCCCCGGAGACCGGGCAGCTCGACATCGACGGCCCGGGTATGGCGCCGTTCGACGACGACCAGGGCGCTCGGCCGCCGGCCGACGCGATGATCCCTGAGCAGTCACCCGCGCCGCGTACGCCTGATCCGGGTCCGCCGCCCGCGCCGGCGGGTCCGCCGCTCGCGCCTCCCGTGGAGGGGCATCGCGCGGGTTTGATCCCGGCCAGCAGGGACGGACAGGAGGCGCTGTTCAGCGCCGCCTTCGCGGAGCCCCTGCGGACCTCCAGGCCGGGCCCGGACCGGCGCGGCTACGACGAGCAGGCCGCCCGCCTGGATCCGTCCGGCCCGGACACCCGGCCGTACGAGCCCCGCTACCGGGACGACTCGGCGTCGCCGCGCGACCAGCACGTGATCCGCTCGCTTCCCCGGGACAGCGGAACGGACAGCGGCCCGGGTCGCAGCGCGGTGGACCATCGGACCGGTGGCCGCGACGACCGTCGGTTGCCCGGTGCCGACACCGGCGGCAACCGGCTCAATCCGAAGTACATGTTTGAGACGTTCGTCATCGGCTCGTCCAACCGCTTCGCCCACGCGGCGAGCGTGGCGGTGGCGGAGTCGCCGGCCAAGGCGTACAACCCGCTGTTCATCTACGGGCACTCCGGGTTGGGCAAGACGCACCTGTTGCACGCCATCGGGCATTACGCCACGACACTCGGCAACGCCCGCTCGGTCCGGTACGTCTCGACCGAGGAATTCACCAACGACTTCATCAACTCGCTCCGGGACGACAAGACCAGCGCGTTCCAGCGGCGCTACCGCGACGTCGACATCCTGTTGATCGACGACATCCAGTTCCTGGAGAACCGCGAGCGCACCCAGGAGGAGTTCTTCCACACCTTCAACACGCTGCACAACGCCAACAAGCAGATCGTGATCACCTCCGACCGGTCGCCGCGCCAGCTCGCGACCCTTGAGGACCGGATGCGAACCCGGTTCGAGTGGGGGCTGCTGGCTGACATCCAGCCACCGGATCTGGAGACCCGGATCGCGATCCTGCAGAAGAAGGCGGCGCAGGAGCGGATGTACGCCCCGCCGGACGTGTTGGAGTTCATCGCCTCGCGGGTGTCGAACTCGATCCGGGAGCTGGAGGGCGCGCTGATCCGGGTGACCGCGTTCGCCAGCCTGACCCGGTCGACGGTCGAGCTGTCGCTGGCCGAGGAGGTGCTTCGGGACTTCATGCCCGACGGTGCCGGTCCGGAGATCAACGCGGACCAGATCATGGCCTCGACCGCTGACTACTTCGGGGTGAGCCTGGAGGATCTGCGCGGCCAGTCCAGGTCCCGGGTGCTGGTCAACGCCCGTCAGGTGGCCATGTACCTGTGTCGCGAGTTGACCGAGCTGTCGCTGCCCCGGATCGGGCAGGCGTTCGGTGGCCGGGACCACACCACTGTGATGCACGCCGACCGCAAGATTCGTCAGCAGATGGCGGAGCGCCGCTCGCTGTACAACCAGATCGCCGAGCTGACCAACCGCATCAAGCAGAACAGCTGAGGCGTACGCCAGCCGTCACGCGGCGCACAGCAGCAGGACACGCCCGACCGGATCTCCGGTCGGGCGTTCTTTTGGGTCAGTCAGCTGGACTCTCGACATGGTGGAGACCACAGCATTGAGGCCGTGACCGCCTCGATCCCCACTCGTTGTCCACAGCTCGTTATCCACCGTCGGTGGATAACTACGGTCCGTCCTCCGCCAGTTACCCACAGGCTGTGGAGAAACCCTGTGTACGAAGCTGTGGACGCCTGGGGACGACCGTCAGGTTATCCACCGATCATCATCAACCTGTGTACGGGCTGTTGAAGGTTCTGGGGATGACGGCAATGGTGATCTTCCCCGCGATCCACAGGCTTGGGGAGAAAGTCGGTGGATTACCGGTGGACAACCGGTGGACAACGGTGGACAACCGGCCGTCGTCGCCGGGCTGTGGACACACGGGCCGGTTGTACCCGGGGTTCTCCACAGCTAAATCACCGGTGGATAACCTGTCTGACCTGCGCAGACCCCGGTTTTCCACAGTTTGCACAGGTGCGATGAAGACGATGAGTTATCTCTTCTAAGAGAACAAAAACCAATCATCACCGTTGGGCTTTCTGTGGATCGGGCCGAACGCTGTCGGATCAGCCGGTCAGCATCGACACGATCCATGGGGTCGGGCGCACAGCCGATGTCCCCGCGCCCTAAGGTGCGATGGGTACCCGCACGGTCGGGCGGGACGGTAGGCAGCGGTCGGCATGAGAGAGTTGTCGCTGACGTCGACGCGGAGGCATTGATGAAGTTCCGAGTGGAGCGCGACGCGCTCGCCGAGGCTGTGGCGTGGACCGCGAAGAGCCTGCCAAGCCGGCCATCCGTACCGGTGCTCGCCGGGGTGATGCTCCGCGTCACCGACGGCAACCTGCGGGTCTCCGGGTTCGACTACGAGGTCTCCAGCCAGGTGACCGTCGAGGTGCAGGGCGACGCCGACGGCGCCGCGCTCGTCTCCGGCCGCCTGCTCGCCGAGATCACCAAGGCGTTGCCGGCCAAGCCGGTCGACATCGCCGCGGTCGGCGCGCATCTCGAGTTGGTCTGTGGCAGCGCCCGGTTCACGCTGCCCACCATGCCGGTGGAGGACTACCCCGCGCTGCCCGAGATGCCGCAGAGCGCCGGCACCGTCGACGCCGCGGCGTTCGCCACCGCGGTGGCCCAGGTGGCCATCGCCGCCGGTCGCGACGAGACGCTGCCGATGATGACCGGCGTCCGCGTCGAGCTGTCGGGTGACACCCTGTCGATGCTCGCGACCGACCGTTACCGGTTGGCGCTGCGCGAGATCCAGTGGCGGCCGGACGACCCCGAGGTGAGCATCAACGCACTGGTGCCCGCCCGCACCCTGAACGACACCGCCAAGGCCCTCGGCCCGCTGGGCGGCGAGGTCACTCTCGCCCTCGCCCAGGGCGCTGCGGGCGAGGGCATGGTCGGCCTCGCCGGCGGCACCCGACGTACCACCAGCCGCCTGCTCGACGGCGCCAACTACCCGCCGGTTCGGTCGCTCTTCCCGGCCACGCACAACGCCGCGGCCCGGGTGTCGGTCAGCACGCTGATCGAGGTGGTCAAGCGGGTCGCGCTGGTCGCCGAACGGACCACCCCGGTGCTGCTCAGCTTCAGCACCGACGGCCTGGTGGTCGAGGCTGGCGGTTCCGAGGAGGCACGGGCCAGCGAGGCGATGGAGGCCACCTTCACCGGTGAAGCACTGACCATCGGCTTCAACCCGCAGTACCTCATCGACGGTCTGGCAAACCTGGGCGCTCAGACGGCCGTGCTCTCGTTCGTCGACGCCTTCAAGCCCGCGGTGATCTCTCCCGCTGGTGAGGATGGCGAGGTCATTCCGGGGTACCGGTACCTCATCATGCCGATCCGCGTCTCGCGCTGATCGCGCCCAGCAACACCCAGATCCACGGAGGTAGAAACACATGCAGCTCGGCCTGGTAGGACTCGGCCGTATGGGCGGCAACATGCGGGAGCGGTTGCGTTCGGCCGGGCACGAGGTGGTCGGCTTCGACCACAACGCGCAGATCAGCGACGTCACGACCATCGCCGGCCTGGCGGAGAAGCTTGAGTCGCCGCGGGCGGTCTGGGTCATGGTGCCCGCCGGTGTCACCGACGCCACGATCGACGAGCTCGCCGAGGTCCTCGGCGAGGGCGACATCATCATCGACGGCGGCAACTCGCGCTTCAGCGACGACGCGCCCCGCGCGGAGCGGCTCAACCAGCGGGGCATCGGCTACATGGACGTCGGGGTCTCCGGCGGCGTCTGGGGCCGGCAGAACGGCTACGGGCTGATGGTCGGTGGCGCCCAGGAGCACGTTGACCGCCTGATGCCGATCTTCAACGCGCTCAAGCCGGAGGGTGAGTTCGGCTTCGTGCACGCCGGCCCCGTCGGTGCCGGGCACTACTCGAAGATGGTGCACAACGGCATCGAGTACGGCCTGATGCACGCCTACGCCGAGGGTTACGAGCTGATGGCCGCCTCGGAGCTGGTGACCAACGTGCCGGGCGTCATCAAGTCCTGGCGGGAGGGCACCGTCGTCCGTTCCTGGCTGCTCGACCTGCTCGACCGGGCGCTCGACGAGGACCCGGAGCTGGCCGACCTGAGCGGTTACACGGAGGACACCGGCGAGGGCCGGTGGACGGTCGACGAGGCGGTCCGGCTGGCGGTGCCGCTGAACGTCATCACCGCTTCGCTGTTCGCCCGGTTCGCCTCGCGGCAGGACGACTCGCCCGCCATGAAGGCCGTCTCCGCGCTGCGTCAGCAGTTCGGTGGCCACGCCGTCCACAAGCGCTGAGCGGTATCCACAACCTGTGTACGTTTACCGGCTGGAACTGGTCGACTTCCGCTCGTACGAGCGGGTTGCCGTCGACCTCCAGCCGGGAGCGAACGTCCTGATCGGCGCCAACGGCGTCGGCAAGACCAACCTCGTCGAGGCGCTGGGGTACGTGGCGACCCTGGACTCGCACCGGGTCGCCACCGACGCGCCTCTGGTCCGGATGGGCGCCACGTCCGCGGTGATTCGTTGCGCCGTGGTGCACGACGGCCGCGAACTCCTGGTCGAGCTGGAGATCGTGCCCGGCAAGGCCAACCGGGCCCGGCTGGGCCGCTCACCGGCACGGCGGGCCCGGGACGTGCTCGGGGCGCTCCGGCTGGTGCTCTTCGCCCCGGAAGATCTTGAGCTGGTCCGGGGTGACCCGGCCGAGCGCCGCCGCTACCTGGACGACCTGCTGGTCAACCGGCAGCCCCGGTTCGCGGGCGTGCGGGCCGACTACGAGCGGGTCGTCAAGCAGCGCAACGCCCTGCTGCGCACCGCGTACCTGGCCCGCAAGACCGGTGGGTCCAGGGGTGGCGACCTCGGCACCCTCGCGGTCTGGGACACCCACCTGGCCCAGCACGGGGCGGAGCTGCTCGCCGGCCGTCTGGAGCTGGTGGCCGCGCTCACCCCGCACGTGGCCAAGGCGTACGACGCGGTGGCCGCCGGTCGGGGTGCGGCGAGCATCACCTATCGGCCCTCGATCGAGCTGGCCGAGCCGACCACCGACCGGGCCGCGCTGGCCGAGGCGCTGACGGCGGCGCTGGCCGCGTCCCGCTCGGCCGAGATCGAGCGGGGCACCACCCTGGTCGGCCCACACCGCGACGAGTTGGCGCTGAGCCTCGGCCCACTGCCCGCGAAGGGGTACGCCAGCCACGGCGAGTCGTGGTCGTTCGCCCTCGCGTTGCGGCTGGCCGGGTACGACCTGTTGCGCGCCGACGGCATCGAGCCGGTGCTGGTGCTCGACGACGTCTTCGCGGAGTTGGACACCGGCCGCCGGGAGCGGTTGGCGGAGCTGGTCGGCGGGGCGAGTCAGCTGCTGGTCACCTGCGCGGTGGACGACGATGTGCCGGCTGCCCTGCGCGGCACCCGCTACCAGGTCGGCGAAGGGACGGTACGCCGTGTCGGATAAGCCAGGCACCGATCGACCAGCGGCCGGCGACGGCCCGGCTGCGCGTACCCCGAAGGCGGCGGAGGGATCGGCGGGCGGTGAGCCGGCGGCGGCCGCCAGCGGGCCGGAGCTGGCCCGGGCGGTGCTCGACGCGGCGCTGTCCCGACGGCAGGCGGCGGCCCGCGCCCGGCGCACCCCCGGCGGCGGCGACGCTGCCGGCGGTTCGGGGCGGCGGTTGCGCGGCTACTCCGGCCCCGGCCCGGACCCGCGCGATCCGCAGCCGCTCAGCGCTGTGCTGAACCGGCTGGTGAAGGCGCGCGGCTGGCAGCAGCCGGCCGCCGAGGCCACCGTGTTCGGCGCCTGGGAGCGGGTCGTCGGCGCGGAGGTCGCGCAGAACAGTCGCCCGGTGAAGTTGGAGAACGGCGAGCTGACCGTGGAGGCGCGCTCGACCGCCTGGGCCACCCAGCTGCGGCTGCTCGCCGGCTCGCTGCTCAAGCAGATCGCCAGCGAGGTCGGGCACAACGTGGTGCGCAAGCTGCACATTCACGGCCCGGCCGCGCCCTCCTGGGGGAAGGGCCCACGCCGGGTACGTGGCCGGGGTCCGCGCGACACGTACGGCTGAGCCGGCCGATCAGCCGCGCCGGTCGGCCTCGCGGGCTGCCCGCTTGCGTTCCCGCTGCTCCCGGGTGAAGCGCTTGCGCTCGGCCAGGTCGCGTTTCCACGCCTCGCGGGCCTCGGCCGAGCCGCCCTGCACCGCGCCCTGCACACCCTCGGCCGGGCCGGCGAGGTGCCGGAAGGCCCAACGCATCAATCGGCCGCCCTCGCCGGGGGCCCTGGTGATCGCGCCGTCCTCGCTCATCTGCCGCCCTCTTCCCCGCGTCGCCTCGCCGGTTCTCGTCCGTCGCACGAGCTTACCTTTGGGGCACCAATGGTTGGTGTGCCAATGATCGGTACGATAGTCACCGTGCGGAGAGAGGGCAACCGATGAGCGAACGACCGGACGGCGTCGACCCGCTGGCCCTGGAGCAGCAGGTCTGCTTCGCCCTCTCGGTCGCCGCGCGCAGCGTGGTGGCCGTCTACCGGCCGCTGCTGGAGCCGATGGGGCTGACCCACCCGCAGTACCTGGTGATGTTGGCGCTCTGGCAGCACGCGCCGCTGTCCGGCCGCGACCTCAGTCGCCTGCTCCAGCTCGACCCGGGCACGCTGTCACCCCTGCTCAAGCGGCTGGAGGCGGCCGGCTACCTGCGCCGGGAACGCGACCCGAACGACGAGCGCAGCCTCGCGGTCACCCTCACCGCCAGCGGTGCCGCGCTGCGGAGTCAGGCCGAGCTGATCCCGGCCGCGATCGTGCAGCGGCTCGGGCTGCCCGTCGAGGACCTGCAACACCTGCACGCGGTGCTCACACAGCTGATCTCGGCCGCCAACCGACCGGCCGCCCCAGAGGCCGACGCGGCGGCTCAGGCGTCGGCGTAGACGGCGAACCCGCGCTCGGCGCAGCGCCGGTAGAACGCGGCCAGCACGCCCAGCTCGGCGCAGGTGAAGTTCCACTGCGGCGGGTCACCGCGCTCGTCGCGCAGCGCGTCGAGCCGGCTCTCCAGCCAGCGCAGCTGCTGCTCGGCCAGCCGACCGTCGCCGAGCAGGGAGCGCAGCACGGTGCTCACCGACTCGAAGGTGACCGCCTCGCCGGTCGCGCGGTGCGCGGCCACGAACCGTTCGATGCCGCTCGCGATCCAGGAGCAGCCGTCCGGGTCGATCACCGGGTCCTCGTCCTCGGCGGCGGCGTCTGTGGCGTACAACACACCTTCGAGGCCGAGCAGCAGATCCACCAACTCGGTGTACGCGGTCGCCCGGATGGTGCCGGTCTTCGCGATCAACTCGGCCAGCGCCGCGGTCGGCGCGGAGATGCGCGGCAGGTCGACGATCTCGCCGAAGTCGACGAACTCGGCCGGCGCGACCGGATCGTAGAAGCGGCCGGTCCGCGGCCAGTGCACCGCGACGTTGTCCAGCCCCATCTGTCACCTCTTAAAGAGCACGTGTCGGGTCGATCGGGTCGATCGTCCCGGTTCCAACCGGTAAAGATCAAGGCTGGTTCCGGGGCGCCGCAAACGTACGGCACGGACGCTTTGGCCGCGACCCCCGACCCGCCCGACCGCGGGTCAACCCGTTCCGGGGCGGCGCGTGCGATGGGGGCATGGCGTGTGGGGGGAGTCGTGGGCGACGGGGTTCTGCCGGCTATGGACTTCTCAGCCGCCTCTCTGAGGGTGCCGAGTGGTGGTTCTGTCCCCCACGCACAGTAGGATTGACAGTGAGACGAAGACCCGGTGCGGGAGTGGGACGGGGCCGGTGGCCCCAGATTCATTCTCCACGTCGGGTCGAGCCGATCGCGATCCGCGGGCAACCGCGGCGACCGGCGCGTTCGACCCGCTGTCCGGAGGTCTCCGGCGCCGGTCCACGCGCCGACGTCGCGTCCTGTCCGCCGAACCCGCGCCCGACGCGCCCTACCGGCGCGGCTGACGCGAGAAAGTGGCCGAGGGTGGCAGCGCAGGACAAGCAGGAGTACGGCGCAGAGTCGATCACCGTTCTCGAGGGACTGGAGGCGGTTCGCAAGCGGCCCGGTATGTACATCGGGTCCACCGGCGAGCGCGGTCTGCACCACCTCGTCTGGGAGGTCGTCGACAACGCGGTCGACGAGGCGCTGGCCGGATACTGCGACACCATCGACGTGGTGCTGCTCGCCGACGGCGGCGTCCGGGTCACCGACAACGGCCGTGGTTTCCCCGTCGACCTTCACCCGAAGCTCAAGAAGCCCGGTGTCGAGGTCGCGTTGACCATCCTGCACGCGGGTGGCAAGTTCGACGGCAAGGCGTACGCGGTCTCCGGCGGTCTGCACGGCGTCGGTGTCTCCGTGGTGAACGCGCTCTCCACCAAGATGTTCGTCGAGATCCACAAGTCCGGTTCCGTGTGGCGGCAGCACTACACCAACTCCAAGCCGAGCGCGCTGGAGAAGGGCGAGGCCACCGACAGCACCGGCTCGGCGGTCTCCTTCTGGCCCGACCCCGACGTCTTCGAGACCGTCGACTTCGACTTCCAGACCATCTACCGGCGCCTGCAGGAGATGGCCTTCCTCAACCGCGCCCTGCGCATCCACCTGCTCGACGAGCGGGTGGCCGAGGAGGAGGACGGCCGGCAGCGCGAGGTCACCTTCTACTACGAGGGCGGCATCGCGGACTTCGTCCGGCACCTCAACGCCTCCAAGAGCCCGATCCACAAGACCGTGGTCGAGTTCGAGGCCGAAGAGGAGGGCATGTCCCTCGAGATCGCCATGCAGTGGAACGAGTCGTACGGCGAGTCGGTCTACACCTTCGCCAACACGATCAACACTCACGAGGGCGGCACCCACGAGGAGGGCTTCCGGTCCGCGCTGACCAGCGTGGTCAACCGGTACGGCACCGACAAGAAGCTGCTCAAGGGCGACGAGAAGCTCTCCGGCGAGGACATCCGCGAAGGGCTCGCGGCGATCATCTCGGTCAAGCTGGCCAACCCGCAGTTCGAGGGTCAGACCAAGACCAAGCTGGGCAACACCCCGGTGAAGAGCTTCGTGCAGCGGGTCTGCAACGACCGGCTGGTCGACTGGTTCGACCGGAACCCGGCCGAGGCCAAGATGATCATCACGAAGGCGTCCCAGGCGGCCCGCGCCCGGATCGCCGCCCAGCAGGCGCGCAAGCTGGCCCGGCGCAAGTCGCTGCTGGAGTCCGGCTCGATGCCGGGCAAGTTGGCCGACTGCCAGTCGACCGACCCCCGCGAGTCCGAGGTGTTCATCGTCGAGGGTGACTCGGCCGGCGGCTCGGCCAAGCAGGGTCGCGACCCACGGACCCAGGCGATCCTGCCGATCCGCGGCAAGATCCTCAACGTGGAGAAGGCCCGGATCGACCGGGTGCTGAAGAACAACGAGGTCCAGGCGCTGATCACCGCGCTGGGCACCGGCATCCACGACGACTTCGACATGGAGAAGCTGCGGTACCACAAGGTGGTGCTGATGGCCGACGCGGACGTGGACGGCCAGCACATCCAGACGCTGCTGCTCACCCTGCTGTTCCGCTTCATGCGTCCGCTGGTCGAGATGGGGCACGTCTACCTGGCCGCCCCGCCGCTCTACAAGATCAAGTGGAACAAGAAGGGCGACGACGCCCAGTACGCGTACTCCGACCGCGAGCGGGACGGTCTGATCGTGCTGCGCCAGCAGAAGAAGCCGAACGCCAAGCCGGACGACATTCAGCGCTTCAAGGGCCTCGGCGAGATGAACTATCCCGAGCTGTGGGAAACCACGATGAACCCGGCGACGCGTACCCTGCGTCAGGTCACTCTCGACGACGCGGCGACCGCCGACGAGTTGTTCAGTGTGCTGATGGGTGAGGACGTCGAGGCGCGCCGGTCGTTCATTCAGCGCAACGCCAAGGACGTGCGGTTCCTGGATATCTGACGGACTGCGCCGGATCGGCCGGGCTCTGCCCGGCCGATCCGGCAGTCCACAGAGTTATCCACAGCTTGGCCGGTATCCACAGCCGTTATCCACAGCACGAAAACGACTCTGAGTCTGATAAGGGTATACAGTGACCGATTCTCCCGAGTCCACACCGAACGAGCCCGAGGTCCCCGCCGAGGCCATCGCCGCGGTGGTCGCGCACGACCGGATCGAACCGGTCGGGCTCGAGGTGGAGATGCAGCGCTCCTACCTCGACTACGCGATGAGCGTCATCGTCGGTCGCGCGCTGCCGGACGTCCGGGACGGCCTCAAGCCGGTCCACCGCAAGATCCTCTACGCGATGTTCGACTCCGGCTACCGTCCGGACCGCGGCTACGTGAAGTGCTCCCGCGTCGTCGGTGACGTGATGGGTCAGTTCCACCCGCACGGCGACTCGGCGATCTACGACGCGCTGGTCCGGATGGCGCAGTCCTGGTCGCTGCGCTACCCGCTGGTCGACGGCAACGGCAACTTCGGTTCGCCGGGTAACGACCCGGCCGCCGCCATGCGATACACCGAGTGCAAGCTCGACCCCCTCGCCATGGAGATGCTGCGGGACATCGACGAGGACACCGTCGACCTGCAGGACAACTACGACGGCCGGGCCAAGGAGCCCACCATCCTGCCGTCGCGGATCCCCAACCTCCTGGTGAACGGCTCCGAGGGCATCGCGGTCGGCATGGCCACCAAGATCCCGCCGCACAACCTGCGGGAGATCGGCGCGGCGGTGCAGTGGTGCCTGGAGCACCCGGAGGAGGACGAGGAGACCACCCTCGAAGCCCTGCTCGGCATCGTCAAGGGCCCGGACTTCCCGACCCACGGCCTGATCGTCGGCACCACCGCGATCCAGGACGCGTACCGCACCGGTCGCGGCTCGATCCGGATGCGCGCCGTGGTGGAGGTCGAGGAGGACAAGCGGGGCCGCCCCTGCCTGGTCGTCAGCGAGCTGCCCTACCAGGTCAACCCGGACAACCTCGCCGAGCGGATCGCTGAGCTGATCAAGGAGGGCAAGCTCGCCGGGATCGCCGACATCCGCGACGAGTCCTCCGGTCGTACCGGCATGCGGATCGTCCTGGTGCTCAAGCGCGACGCGGTCGCGAAGGTCGTGCTGAACAACCTCTACAAGCACACCCAGCTCCAGGAGACCTTCGGCGCCAACATGCTGGCCCTGGTCGACGGGGTGCCGCGCACGCTCAACCTGGCCCAGTTCCTCCGCTACTACGTCGAGCACCAGATCGACGTGATCCGCCGGCGGACCGCGTACCGGCTGCGCAAGGCCGAGGAGCGGGCACACATCCTGCGCGGCCTGGGCAAGGCGCTGGACGCACTGGACGAGGTGATCGCCCTGATCCGGCGCTCGCCGACCGTGGACGACGCCCGGCAGGGCCTGATCCGGCTGCTGGAGATCGACGAGATCCAGGCGACCGCGATCCTGGACATGCAGCTGCGCCGGCTCGCCGCCCTGGAGCGGCAGCGGATCATCGACGACCTGGCGAAGCTCGAGATCGAGATCGCCGACCTCAAGGACATCCTCGCCAAGCCGGAGCGGCAGCGGAAGATCGTCTCGGAGGAGCTGGGCGAGATCGTCACCAAGTGGGGCGACGAGCGGCGGACGCAGATCATCCCGTTCGACGGCGAGGTCTCGATGGAGGACCTCATCGCCCGCGAGGACGTGGTCGTCACGATCACCCGCACCGGGTACGCCAAGCGGACCAAGGTCGATCTCTACCGCTCGCAGCGGCGCGGCGGTAAGGGCGTCAGTGGCGCCACGCTGCGGCAGGACGACATCGTCAGCCACTTCTTCGTCTGCTCGACCCACGACTGGATCCTGTTCTTGACGAACAAGGGCCGCGTCTACCGGGCCAAGGCGTACGAGTTGCCGGAGGCCAGTAGGGTAGCCAAGGGCCAACACGTGGCCAATCTGCTCGCCTTCCTACCCGACGAGCAGATCGCGCAGATCATTGAGATCCCGAACTACCAGGTAGCCCCCTATCTGGTACTGGCCACGAAGAACGGCCTGGTGAAGAAGACGCGGCTCGAGGAGTTCGACTCCAACCGTTCCGGCGGCATCATCGCGATCAACCTGCGCGATGAGGACGAGCTGGTCGGTGCTGCGCTGGTTGCGCCGGAGAACGACCTGCTGCTGGTCTCGAAGAAGGCACAGGCGATCCGGTTCAACGCCTCGGACGAGGCGTTGCGGCCGATGGGCCGGGCCACCTCGGGCGTGATCGGCATGCGCTTCACGGACGACGACGTCCTGCTCGCCATGGAAGTCGTGCGGGAAGGTTTGGACGTTCTGGTGGCCACGAACGGGGGATATGCGAAGCGCACCCCGATCGAGGAATACCCGGTGCAGGGCCGGGGAGGTAAGGGCGTGTTGACTGCAAAGATCACCGAACGGCGCGGTGGTCTGGTTGGCGCGGTGGTGATCGATCCGGACGACGAGCTGTTCGCGATCACCAGCAACGGTGGTGTCATTCGGACTCCGGTGAAGCCTGTACGGCGTACGCGTGACCGGAACACAATGGGGGTCAAGCTGATGGACCTCCCGGACGGCGTGACTATCGTGGCGATTGCTCGCAATGCCGACGAGCCTGACGAACAGGACTAGTTGAATGACGGAGACACAGGCGAAGTCGGGGAACACGGGGACCTCGGCCAAACCGGTCGACGAGGAGGCCGCCAAGGGCGGCACACCAGCGACCGGCCGCGCGGCCGTGGGCCGGGCGACGGTCCCCGCCGACGCGCCTGCCCCGAAGTTCACCAGGGCTCCAGGTATGACACCCCCGCCGGAGCAGCCGGGCGAAGATGGCGAGTCCGGCGACAAGACCGAGGCGCCCAGCGCCGAGGCGCCGACGTCGGCCGCCGCCAATCCTCCGGGTCCGGCGGCGGCACCCTCGGCGCGTCCGGCCACCACCCAGCCGATCGGTGTCCGGCCCGGTCAGGCGGCGTCCACCGGGTCCACCGGCACCCAGCCGCGGATCACACCCGGGATGACCCAGCCGCAGCCGGAAGCGGCACGTACGGCCGCCACTGCCGGCCGCCCGGCCAGCGGCGGTGGCCTGCCACCGGGGATCGGCAACGCGTCCGCTGTCGGCGCAGCCCGCGTCGGTGACGCGGTGCGTGCGGCGCGTACGTCGGTCAGCTCGGCCGCCTCCCGCGGGCCGCGTCGGGCCCGGCTGAACCTCAAGCGGATCGACCCGTGGTCCGTGATGAAGTTCGCATTCGCGGTGTCGGTGGTGCTCTTCATCGTCGTGGTGGTGGCCACCTCGGTGCTCTACCTGGCGCTCGACGCGATGGGTGTGTTCCAGAGCGTCAACGAGAGCCTGAGTGACCTGGTCAACGCCGGCGGCGGCCAGAGCACCAGCGGCTTCCAGATCACCGCCAAGGGCGTGATTCTCAGCTCGGCGCTGATCGGCCTGGTCAACGTGGTGCTGTTCACCGCGCTGGCCACCCTGGGCGCGTTCGTCTACAACGTCTGCGCCGACCTGGTCGGCGGGATCGAGCTGACGCTCGCCGAGCGGGACTGAGTGACCGGGACGCCGGGGCACCGCGGAATGCGGTCGCTCCGGCGTCCCGTACTCGGGTAGGTTTTGCAGGCCGCGACGGGCCTGGCTCGCAGGCGCGGACCCCGATTTGGGGCCAGCGGAGCGGATGGGTTAATCTTGCTCGTCGCAACGCGGGGCTATAGCTCAGTCGGTTAGAGCGCAGAGCTGATAACTCTGAGGTCGATGGTTCGATTCCATCTAGCCCCACCGCATGTCGTCCGACGGTAGTCGAGCGCGAGGGGTCGCCCCATGTTCAAGAAGCTGCTGATTCTGGCTGGCGTCGTCGGTGTGGCCGCCGTCGTGTTCAACAAGATCAAGGCGTCGAACGACGAGCGTGCCCTGTGGCACGAGGCGACCACCGCACCCGACCTGCGCTGACGCTCGGCCCGGCGACGAGCGATCGTCGCCACGGCCACCCGCGGGGCCCTAGCTCAACTGGCAGAGCACTGCCTTTGCAAGGCAGGGGTTAGGGGTTCGAGTCCCCTGGGCTCCACCAACAATTTCCCCGGTCGACCTCGGTCCCGAATCCCAGCCGATCAAGGCTCCCGCAGCGGGGCTGCGGCTGCGGCGATCGCTTCAGCGACGCACTCGTAGTCCTTGACCAGCGGGCCGACCAGGCCCGGTTCGGGTTCGACTGCCTCGATCAACCCGCGCACCAGATCGCGAATCCTGGCCTCGTGCGAAGGCTGGCGGTTGCGAGGGTGTCGCCGATGGAAGCTGTGCCATCGGCGTAGGCCGATGTTGACGAGGCGATCTCGGTCATCGGGTGAGGCGATCGGACAGCCCTGCTCCCACAGCTCGGTCAACGCCGCCAGGGCGGCCGCACGAGTTGGTTCGAGCATCCTCGCCTCCACATTGCTTCGATGCAGATCAGTGACGCTAGCCGACGGGCCCTCTCCGCTCCGACGAGCGGTGACGACACAGCGGGCGGCATGCCAGGCGCCGACCGGGGTAGGAGAAACGGCAACAACCCCCCGGAAGTGAGGTGTCATACCAATGCCTACGGCACGCGAGATCATGACGAACGACGTGACCTGTGTCCGCGAGCAGGACGACCTGAAGTCGGCCGCGAAGCGGATGGCCGAGTTGGGGGTCGGTGCTCTGCCGATCTGCGGTGACGACAACCGGCTCAAGGGCATGCTGACCGACCGCGACATCGTGGTGAAGGTGCTGGCCGAGGGTCGGGACCCGGCCAACGTGACGGCCGGTGAGCTGGCCCAGGGTGAGGCGGTGACCATCGGCGCGGACGACGACGCCGCCGAGATCCTTCGCACCATGGGCCAGCACAAGGTACGTCGGCTGCCGGTGATCGATGGCCACGAGCTGGTGGGCATCGTGGCGGTGGCCGATGTGGCCCGTTCCCTCCCCGAGCGCCCGGTCGGCGACCTCATCGAGGCCATCTCCGAGCGCAGCTGACTTCGCGCCCTGTCAATGATCGCCGCCGCCGGTTCGCCGGCAGGCGGCGATTCGCGTACTCCGGCGACCCGTGCAGGCAGGTCGGGGTGGGGTGCAGCATCGGTGCGAGCGTTATGACTCTGGGGTATGAATATGACTCTGAGGAATACCGCTCTCTGCCATCTGGCCGCCGGAGCCGCGGCCGCCGAGCCCCGGCCGCCGAGCCCCGGAGCCGCCCGAGCCGGCAGTGCGGTCAGGCGGGCGGCGTGAGCGGGACGGTCTCGCCGCGGGCGATGGTGCGCACCTGCTTTGCCCAGCCACGACGGCGGGCCTCGTCAACGAAGTGCGCCAGCGGTGAGCGGAACACCGGGTAGTCGTCGTAATGGATCGGCACGGTCAGCTTCGGCCGAACCAGCTCCACCAGGTCCGCGCCCTGGCCGGCGTCCATGGTGAGCAGGATTCCGGCGACCTTCGTGCCGCCGAGGTGGATCAGCATCGCGTCGATGTCCGGGTAGCGTTCCGGGATCGCGGTCAGTAGCGGCCGGTTGAGGGTGTCGCCGGTGACGTAGAGCCGGAACTCCCGCCGCCCGGAGCGTTCCACGTCGATCATCGTGCCCATCACGTCGGGCATCAGCAGGTCCAGCGCGCCCGGGCCGTGCTGGCCGGGCATCGAGGTCAGCCGCAGGGTCGTACCGTCGCGCTGCAGCTCCCGGGACGACCAGGTCGGCAGGCCCTGGGCGGCCTGGAAGCCCCAGCGGCGCAGCTTGCGTTCCGCGGCGGGGGTGGTGACGATGGGCAGCTCGCGGTCCAGTTCCCCACGGGCCACCCGGTCGAAGTGGTCGCCGTGCAGGTGGGAGAGGACCACCGCGTCCAGTTCTGGGAGCTGGGCGATCCGCAGCGCCGGGTCCGTGCGTCGGCGCGACCACAACCCCTTGCCCAGGTACGCCCGTTGACCCCGATGCAGGAAGTTCGGGTCGGTCAACAGGGTGAAGCCGCCGATCCGCAGCACAGTCGTCGCGGTACCGATGAACGTGACCTGGGGTTGCTCCGCCATCGTGTCCACCTCCTGCGGCTCCGGTACCCCGGTCAGCCGCAGGCATGCGACTCAGCTCCCGGCGCCGCTGACGGGCCGACCAGAGCATGCGGGTGGGTCAGGGGTCGGAGCGCGCGATCCGGACGGCGACGCCGTCGAGGATCAACTCCAGCCCGAGCGAGAAGTCCGCGTCGGCGATCGCCTCGTCGGGGGTGTCGGACGGTGGCGCCTCGAACAGCGTCGAGGAGAACAGCCGGGCTGTCTCGGGGAAGCGGTCGGGGTTGACGAGTCGCGCCAGCGCCCGGCCGTAGTCGCGTTCGGCGTCGGCCTGGCCCTGGCCGTCGGCCCTGCCCTCGGCGAGTTCGCTGTACTGCCGTACCGACTGGACCACGTAGCCGCTGATCAGTGACATCGCACCGATCCTGTGCGCCCAGTCGAGGAGGGTGCCGGACATGACCGCCAGCGCGGCCTCCATCCAGGCGATCTGGTGCGGCCCGGAGGGTGGTCCGGCGGCGGGCACGCGCGTCAGCCACGGCCGACGTTGGAACACCGCGCGCTGCGCGAAGGCCCAACGGCGTAGCCCTTCCCGCCAGTCGGGGGCGGCGATGTCCGGCGGTGGGCCCAGTGCGACGTCGGCCATGAGAGTGAGCAGTTCGTCCTTCGAGCCGACGTGCCGGTAGAGCGACATGCTCGTGAAGCCGAGGCTCTTGGCGACCTTGGGAAGCGTCACCCCGTCGAGCCCGTCCCGGTCGGCGATCTTCACCGCGGCGGCGACGACCACGTTGACGTCGAGGGACGCGGGCCGTCCGAGACGCGCCGGCTCTGACATTCCCCACAGCCGGCGCAGCGGCGCCGGAACGAAATCGTCGCTGGTCATGGGCTCCCACGTTCGCCCCGGAAGGTTACGTCCACATCATGACAGACAGCATTAGTGTACGACTGATACTTTCTCCATGAAACTAAAGCCGAGTCACGGGGAGACGACATGGGCATCGACACCGCACCGCGGACTTCGAGAGGGCCGGTGCTGCGCGCCGAGCGCGCCCTCGCGCCGGACCTGGCCCGGGGAGCGATGCTGCTGATCATCGCGCTGGCCAACGTCGCCGGAGTCGTCTTCGCCGGCGAGCCGGGCCTCGACGCCACCCCGGAAGGCGTCGATCGTGGCCTCAACTTCCTGCTCTTCGAGCTCGTCCATGCCCGCGGCTATCCGGTCTTCGCCGTGATGTTCGGCTACGGCCTCGTCCAACTCGCCCGCCGCCAGGACGCCTCCGGTGCCACCCCGAAGCAGGTCCGCGCCGTGCTGTTGCGTCGTAACCTTTGGCTGGTCGTGTTCGGGTTCGCGCACGCCGCGCTGCTGTACTACGGCGATTTCCTCGGCGCGTACGGGATCGTCGGGATCGTGATGACCCTGTTGCTGCTGCGCCGCGGCGACAGGTTCCACAGCGTCGTGCTGGTGCTCTGGGCGCTGTCGGCGGTCGAGATGCTGGTCATCGGTGCGATGGTGGTGAGCGGCATCCTCGGGGGGTCGGGCGGAGCGGCACCGCTGCCGTCGGGCCACGTCGACTCTCTCGCCGCGC
The DNA here is from genome assembly GCF_900091575.1 of Micromonospora saelicesensis. Taxonomy (GTDB): domain Bacteria; phylum Actinomycetota; class Actinomycetes; order Mycobacteriales; family Micromonosporaceae; genus Micromonospora; species Micromonospora saelicesensis. The sequence goes on along the minus strand of NZ_FMCR01000001.1, from coordinate 1,450,026 downwards.
CCGGTTACGTCGCGTCCATGCTGGATCGCATCGGCGAATGGCCGGTGCACACGCTGACCGTCCTGCCCTTCATCATGATTGCCTGGCTGGGCATGTGGGCCGCTCGTCGCCGCGTCCTCGAAGAGTTGCCCCGGCACCGGACCCTGCTCACGTGGACCGCCGTCCTCGGCCTCGGCGGCGCAGTCGCCGGTGGCCTTCCGGCTGCCCTGGTCGGTGCCGGATGGCTGCACGTCGACGAGTCGGCCGCCAGTCTGATGCTGCTGCTCCACGGGGTCAGCGGCATGTTCGCCGGACCGGGCTACGTGGCCGTCTTCGGCCTGATCGCCATGCGAGCCAGCCGATCCGGTCCCGTCGTCGGCGCTCTCTCAGCCCTGGGTCAGCGTTCCCTGTCGGGATACCTGTTCCAGTCCGTGGCCTGGCTCGTCCTCCTGGCGCCCTTCACGCTCGCCCTCGGCGACCGGTTCGGCAGCCCCACGGTGACCGGTCTGATCATCGCGGTGGCCGTCTGGCTCACCACCGTCCTGATCGCCCGTCAGCTCGACAAGCGCCGGCAGCCCGGCCCTGCCGAGGTCGTCCTGCGCCGCCTGACCTACCGGCCACGGACGTGATCGCCGCCGCCTGAAGCCGCGTCGGTGCTGGTGGGCCACTGCTGGGCCGAGTCGGGTCCAGTGCGGGAAGCTTCCCGGCACGCTGGTGGCGCCGACGGTCAGTCGGCGGAACCACCGTCCGCCGTAGGCTCGGCACCGGATCCGGTCCGGTTGGGGCGGGCCTCCGGGAGGCGTTCAACCAGCTTGGTGAGCGCGCCGTTGGCGAAGGTCGCGCCGAGTGCCGACCCGGCCCCGATGGTCCAGCCCACCGGCCCGAGCGGGGTGCAGCCGAAGAACTGACTCACCCCCGGGGTCTGCACCACCACGACCAGGACGCCCAGTGACGCCGCCGTGGAGGCCAGCACGGCCGGGCTGGTGCCGCCGGCCAGGATGGTCTGCCCGAGTTGGGTGCCGACCAGCGAGACCAGGGCGACAGTGCCGGCCCGCTGACGGCGTCCGGTGTAGCGGGCCAACGTCCAGCCCGCTGTCGCGCCCAGCGTGGTGGCTGCCGCTCGCAACCCGATCTCCCTGGTGAGGCTCTCGCCGAGCGCCGTGTCCGGGCCCTCCCGGAGCAGCGCGTCGGTGCGGTCCGACGCGGGCGGCCGGACCGCGATGGCCAGCGCCGGCGCCAGGTCGGTGAGCAGGTTGACCAGCAGGAGTTGTCGTCCGGTGAGCGCGGAGCGACCGGTCGCTGCGGCGGTGAGCACACTGAACGCGATCTCGCCGAGGTTGCCGCCGACCAGGATGCTGAGCGCGTGCCGCACCGACGACCACATGGCCCGCCCCTCGATCAGGGTGGCGATGATGGTCTCCAGCCGGTCGTCGGTGACCACCAGGTCGGCTGCGGCGCGGGCCGCCGGGGTGCCCCGTTGGCCGAGGGCGATGCCGACGTCGGCCAGCCGGATCGCCGGGGCGTCGTTGGCACCGTCGCCGGTCATCGCCACGGTCCGCCCGCACTTCTGCAACGCCTGGATGATCCGCACCTTGTGCGCCGGGGTGCAGCGGGCCACCACGTCGGTGTTGGCCAACCGCTCGGCGAGCGCGTCGTCGTCCAGTTGGTCGAGTTCAGCGGCGGTGACCACCCGCTGTTCGGCGTGCTCGCTGATGGTGGCGGCGATCGCCTCGGCGGTGGCCGGGTGATCACCAGTGATCATGATGGTGTGCACGCCGGCCTGCCGGATCCGGCGTACCGCCGGGGCTGCGCTCTCCCGAACACCGTCAGCGAGGGCCAGGAAACCCACAAAGGTCAGCCCTCGAACGTCGGAGTCGGTCACCTTCGGGTCGTTCACCGGGCACTCCGCGACGGCGAGGATCCGGTTTCCCGCGCCGGCCCGGTCGGCGAGCATCCGCTCCAGCTCCGCGCGGCCGGCGTCGTCCAGCGGCTCCTGACGACCGTCCATCCGTCGCGACGAGCAGCGCGGCAGCACCGTCTCCGGAGCACCCTTGACGCTCAACAACAGGTGACCGTCGGTCTGTCCGATGCTCGCGTGGTAGCCGCGGGACGGCTCGAACGGCAGCCCTCCGGCGGCTCGCCACCCGGCGGCACCGGTCTGCTCCACCACTCCGGCCTCCCCGGCGCCCCGACGGACCGCCCGGTCGGTCTGCAACGCCAGCTCCTCCGGATTCTTCGCGGCGGGGGTGGCCCGCAGCGCCGCGGCCAGCGTCATCCGCAGCCGGTCGTCCAACCGGTCCAGCGGGGCGTACCGGTCGCCGACGCTGTCGCCGACCCCGGCGAGCAGCAGCTTGCCCTCGGTGAGGGTGCCGGTCTTGTCGAAGCAGAGTACGTCCACCCGGCCCAGCGCCTCGATGGTGCGCGGGTTGCGGACCAACGCGCCGTGCTCGGCCAGCCGCCGGGCCGCGGCCAGTTGCGCCGCGCTGACCAGGAACGGCAGCCCTTCCGGCACCGACGCCACGGCGAGGTTCGCGGCGGTCGCCGCCGTTTCGGCCAGGGGTACGCCTCGAAGCAGGCCCGCGCCGGCCACCGCCACGGCCGAACCGGCCGCCAACGGGATGGCGGCGCTGGTCAACGAGCCGAGCCGAGCTTCCACTCCACTGGCCGGCGGGTCCTGCTTGACCAGGGCGAGGCTACGGCCGGATTCCGTGTCCGACCCGATCGCCACCACCACGGCAGTGCCGTGCCCGGCGGCGACGGTGGTGCCCTCGTAGAGCATCGAGTGTCGGTCGGCGATGGCGGCGGCCACCACTGGTCGGTTGGACTTGGCGACCGGCAGCGACTCGCCGGTCAGCGACGATTCGTCGGCCTCCAGGCCCACTGACTCGAGCACCCGGCAGTCGGCGGGCACCGAGTCGCCCGGTTCGAGGGTGATGACGTCTCCGAGGACCAGGTCCTCGGCGGCGAGGACCTGCTCGGCCCCGTCGCGACGGACCCGTGCGGTCACCGCCGAACGGGACAGGAGTTCGGCCAGTGACCGTTCGGTGTTGCGTTCGTGCACCGCCCCGATCAGGGCGGACCCACCGACGACACTGCCCACCAGCGCGGCGTCGACCAGCGATCCGAACGACGCGGAGAGCACTGCCCCGGCCACCAGCACCGGGGTGAGCGGGTTGGACAACTCGTCCACGAAGGCACGCAGCAGCCCTCCGCTCCCCGGTCCGGCATTGCCGTTTCCGTCGGCGCCGTGGTGTCGGCGTTGGGCTTCGGCGCTGGCTAGACCGTCCGGGGCGGAGCGCAGGTGGTCGAGCACGGTGCCAACCGGCATGAGGTGCCAGGCGGTTGCCACCGGCGCCGGGGTGTCCGACTGGTCGTGCAACCGGCGGGCCTGCCAGACCCCGTTGGCGAAGGCCAGCCCGGCCGCGCCGTTGACCGCGACGAGCGATCGGCCGGGCAGCTCGGTCGGCGGGGCCGTGAACGCGCCCAGCGCCCCGAGACCGGTGCCGGCCATGGCCAGCCGGATGTTCTGCTGGGCCGTACGCCGAGCCACCCCGGTCGCCTCGATCACCAGGGCCACCACCCGCAGGTCGGCACCGACCAGCAGGTGCGCGCCCCACGGCGGCAGCTCCTCCGGCGCGGCGAACCCGAGACCGCAGTCGGACGCGCCGAGCGCCTTCCGGTCCGCGGAAACCAGCATCACCACGGCGCCGTCGCGCTGCAACGCGCGTACCGACTCGGCCAACTGGTCCCCGCCGGGCAGCATTGCATCGGCGAAGCCGTACCGCTGCTCGTCGCCGCCGGCCACGACCAGCCGCAGGCCGGCGTGTCGGGCGGCGGCGGGCAGGCCGTCGACGCCGGGCGCGGGTTCCGGCTCGACCCGCAACAGGGCGGCGAGCCGGTCGCCGTGGGCGAGGCCGAGGAGTTGGCCGCCGGCCGAGCGCAGCCGTTCGGCATCCGGAATGGTGTCCGGGTCGCGGGCGGGCATCTGGTCCAGCGGCCCGAGCCGCCAGCCGTCCGCCGTACGGGAAGCGGCCGGGTCGTCCGGGTCGAACAATGCGAAGGCCCGCTCGGCCACCTGGTCGACGTCCGCGTCGGCCGCCGGCGCCAGATCGGCCAGTACGCCCCGGTCCGAGCCGAGCACCGCTGCGTCCAGCACGAGCGTGTCGATGCGGTCCAACTCCCGCAGCACACTGCGGTCCATGGCGATCACCCCGCGCCGGGCCAGCATCCGGCCGAGCTGAGCCGCGTATCCCTCGCGGCCGCTGCCCGGCGCCTTCGGTAGCGCGGACAGGCCCAGCGCGGTGGCCCGCTTCGGCCCGGCGAACGGCACCGCCGCCGCGCCGGCGGCTGCGCCGGCGGCAAGCATGCGGTTGATGTACCGCTCGACCGGGCCGTCCGGCTTCGGCCGCGGACGTTCGATCACCGGCCAGCGGGCGGTTGCGCGTTCGGCGTCGCCGGTCAGCCGTGGTTCGGCCTTCTCCCAGGCGGAGAGTTGGGCCCGATCCTCACCCCACTGCACGACCCGTTGGACTCCGTCCAGGACGATGCCCGTCCAGCGGCCGGTCAAGCCCTGCACCACCGCCTCGGCCAGCGGAAACAGGATGTCGGCGCGCGGGTCGGAGCGCAGCCGTTTACCGATGAACTCGTGCAGCTTCGGCTGAAGATCCACTGCGGAGAGCAGGCCGGCCACCTCACCGGGCAACGGCGCGAACGGCAGGATCCGGGTGGCCGCCGAGATGGTCAAGCCCAGTGCGTCCGAGGCGAGCGCGCCGAGGGTGCGCGGTGTGCGCGGCCCTTCCTCCGGTGGGTGCGGCGGTGGGATCTCCGGGTCGGGTTCGTGGTCGCAGGTCCGCTCGACGCGGTCGATAGTGGCGATCAGGTCGCGCAACGTCGGCTCGGGGGTCTGGACGGCGACCACCACCCGGCCGGATGGTGCGTTGACCCGGGCCCAGGCGACCCCGGGCATCTGCTCCAGCGCGCCCTCCACCTGACGGGCCAGCCGGTTGCCACCGTCCTGGCAGACACCGTGCACCTCGATGTGGTGCCGGCCCGGCCGGGACCAGACCCGACGCCGCGTCAGCCCGGCCGACCGGGCCAGCCGGGTCGCGGCCGAGCTGACCGTCCGGGACGCCTCGCCGACCAGGTGCGGCACGCCGAAGGACGGCAGGATGCGGCCGGCAGCGCGACCCGCCGCCGTCATCGAGGCGTACGGCTGGACGGGCGCCGGCCCGGCTCCCCGTTGCCGCTCGTCCTGACCTTGGCCATGTCGTCCTCCCACCGCACTCACGTCCGGCGGCCTGGCTTCCCGACCTGCCATCCGTTATGCCCCGCGACCGGCGGAATTTTCCGCCGTCGCTGGCGCATGGACGGGGTGAGCCGTGGAACCCGACGACTATCACCGGACATGGGGAGGCCGGCATGAGCACGCTTACGCGACACCTCAGCGGTTCACGGGAGAACGTCCAGATGTACAACCGGCGGGTGCAACTGCCGATGCTGGGTGAGGTGGCGGTGCCGCCCCCGGACAAGGTCGCCTACTACGCCGGGCTCGGGGTGCTCGCCGCGCTACAGGTCATCGAGTGGCCGATCGCTGTGGTGATCACCGCTGGCCACCTGCTGGCAGACCAGCATTTTTCCGGACTGGTGCGCGGTGTCGGGGAGGCGCTGCAGGACGCCTGATGAGAGCCGGCTCACCGGACGGTTGACATGAATCAGGGTTGAGGTCGCATGCTCGGTCGATGCCGAGCACAGTCCTCACCGCCGTACCCGCCGCACCGGGGCTCTTCGCACCCCGGCTGCGCGCGATGACGGTCGGCAGCGTCGCGCTGATCTCACTCCTCGCGTTCGAGGCGTTGGCGGTCGGTACGGCGATGCCGACCGTCGCGCGCAGCCTGGACGGGCTGGCGCTCTACGGGATCGCCTTCGGTGGCCCGTTCGCCACCGGTGTGCTGGCCATGGTGGTCTCCGGCATCTGGTGCGACGCCCGGGGTCCCCGGGGGCCGATGTGGCACGGCGTCGCCTGGTTCGTGGTCGGGTTGCTGATCGCCGGGACCGCCCCCGTGATGAGCGCGCTGGTCGTCGGGCGGGTCGTGCAGGGTTTCGGCTCCGGGCTGCTCTCGGTGGCGCTCTACGTGATCGTCGGGCAGGCGTACCCGCAGGAGCTGCATCGGCGCATCTTCGCGGCGTTCGCGGCGGCGTGGGTCGTACCGTCGCTGGTCGGGCCGGCGGTTGCCGGCCTGATCGTGGAGTACCTGGGCTGGCGGTGGGTTTTCCTGGCGGTGCCGGCGGTGGCCGTGCCGGCGGTGCTGCTGATCCATCCCGGCCTGCGGTCGCTGGCCCGGAGTGCGGCAACGAGCCCGCCGGCGGGTGCGGCCGCGCGGATCGGTTGGGCGTGCGGGGCCGCGGTGAGTGCCGCACTGCTGCACATCGGGGGGCAGCAGCGCGGCGCCACCGCAGTGGTGCTGGTCGCGTTCGCCGTGGTCGGCCTGCTGGTCTGTGCCCCGCGCCTGCTGCCGGCCGGGTTCCTCCGGGCCGCGCGAGGGTTGGCCACCGTGGTGGGGCTGCGTGGCCTGGCGTCGGCGGCCTTCGTCGGCGCCGAGGTGGTCATCCCGCTGATGCTCTCCCGGGAACGGGGTCTCTCGCCGACCGCGGCCGGGCTGGTCCTCACTGTCGGCGCGCTGGCCTGGTCGGCGGGCTCCTGGTTGCAGGGCCGGATCCCGGTGCCGGCGTCGCGGGCCAGCCTGCCGCGTGCCGGGCTGAGCTGCATCACTGTCGGCACCGCCACGGTGGCGCTGGCCGTACGGCCCGAACTGCCGGTGGCCGTCGCCGTGGTCGGTTGGGCGGTCGCCGGTCTCGGCATGGGGTTGCTCTATCCGTCGTTGTCGGTGCTCACCCTGGAGTTGTCCGCGCCGGGTGAGCAGGGTCGCAACAGCTCGTCACTGCAACTGAGCGACTCCCTCTTCGCGGCGACGGTGCTCGCCCTGACCGGGGCCGTGTTGGCGGCGGGAAGTGCGCCGGGCCCGGCGAGCTACACGACGACGCTGGTGGTGACAGCGGGACTGGCGCTGCTCGGGGCGCTGCTCGCCGGCCGGGTCGTGGTGGGCGGGGGTGCGCGACCCGCCGGGTGATCGGCGGATTCGGCCGCGTCCCACCCGCTCGTGCCGGGAGGATGGCGGGCGATGAACTTCCTGACCGTGCTGCCGCTCGCCGTGGTCATGGTCGCCGGGACGCAGTTGGTGGTGGCGGTCTTCCTGGCCTCATCGGATCGGCCCCGGGCGGCGTCGCTGGGCTTCCTCGCCGGCGCGGGGCTGGTGGTCGCCGCCGGGGTGACGTTTGCCTGGTTGTTGACGAAGCTGGTGGGTGGAGTGGTCGCCGACGCCAGCGCCGTGGCCGGGAAGGTCGATCGCGGCCCCGCCATCGACCTGGTGGTGCTGGCCCTGCTCGTGATCCTGGCCGTGCTGATCTGGGTACGCCGGGACCGCTCCGGACCGCCGCGCTGGCTGGGGAGCATCGAGCACGCCGGTCCGCCGCAGGCGCTGCGGCTGGGTGCGCTGCTCTTCGTGGCGACGCCCACCGACGACCTGACCATGGCCACCGTCGGGGCGAGCGTGGCCCGACACGACCTGCCGTGGTGGCACCTGGTGCCGTTCGTGTTGGTCACCGTGCTCCTGCTCGCGCTGCCTCTGCTGGCGTTGCTGCTGTTGGGGAGCAGGGCCTCGCGGGTGCTGACCCGGATGCGGGAGTGGGCCGAGGGGCACGCGTGGATCGTCAACGAGATCGTGATCGCGTTCTTCGCGCTGCTCACCGTGTTGGACCTGATCCGCTCGGGGTGAGCCGCCGCCCAACCCTGTCACAGGATGCCGCGCCGTTTCGTCAAGGTCAGGTCAAGCGAGTGGGAGGACGAGATGAAGGTTCTGGTCACCGGGGCGTCCGGCAGTCTGGGCCGTGCGGTGCTGGGCCGGTTGCGCGACGACGGGATCAGCGTCCGGGCCACCAGCCGCCGGCCGCCCGCCGGCTCGGACGTGGAGTGGGTGGTGTCCGACCTGGCCACCGGGGACGGGCTGACCGAGGCGGTGACCGGGGTGGACGCCGTGCTGCACCTGGCGTCGGCCCCTCGGGGTCGGCAGACCCACCAGGTGGACGTGTTGGGCACCCGCCGGCTGGTGGTGGCCGCCGGCACGGCCGGTGTGCGGCACATCGTCTACATCTCGATCGTCGGGGTTGATCGGGTGCCGATCCCGTACTACCGCTACAAGCTCGCCGCCGAGCAGGTGATCGCGGCCGGTCCGGTGCCATGGTCGGTGCTGCGGGCCACCCAGTTTCCCCAGTTCCTGGACGACATGCTGACCGCCAGTGCGCGGCTGGGCCCGGTGATCGGGGACCGGGCGGTGCTCGCCCAACCGGTCGACCCGGGCGAGGTGGCGGCGCGGCTGGCGGCCCGACTGGTCGCCGGCCCGTTGGGCGGTATCGAGGAGCTGGGTGGGCCGCAGGTGCTCCGCTTCGACGAGGCCGCCCGGGCGTGGCTGGCGGCCCGAGGCTCGCGCCGACCGTTGCTGCCGGTGCGGATTCCCGGCCGACTCGGTCGCGAGCTGCGGGCCGGTGGTCTGGCCACCGAGGCACTGCCCCGGGGCGTACGTACCTGGGCCGACCACCTGGCCGACACGTACGGGGGAACCAGCCGGAAATGAGAGCAACAACGGTTCACGTTCGTCTTACCGTGACGCCATGTTCGCTGTCGTCACCACTGTGATCCTCTACGTCTTCGGCTTCGTCTTCCTCTACGGCGTGATCCGGCTGGGTGTCCGGCACGCGTTCGAGGATCTGGAGCTGCAACGGGCCAAGGCCCAGCGCGAGGAGGAGTTGGCGGCCTCCCGCGACCGCTCCTTCATGCGCGACAACGCTTTCCTCGCCGGCAGTTGAGCGCCGGATCGATCCGGCCCGGCCCGGTGGCGTCGCCGGGGGGTCGGGGAGCCGCTGGGCGGTTCGGCGTCGCGGATGCGAGGATCGCACCCGTGATGGGAACGCTGAAGACCGAACCGGCCCGCGCCCGCCTGGATCTGCTCGCCCCGCCGGTCGCGGAGGCCATCGCGCAGTGGCCGGCCGACGCGCCGGTGGACGTCAACGACGTGCTGGTCGCGCCGATCGACGCCGACCTCGCCGACACCGCGGCGTTCTGCGCGGCGTACGAGGTGGGGTTGGACGTGTCGGCCAACTGTGTCGTGGTGGCGGGCAAGCGCGAGGGCGTGGTGCGCTACGCGGCCTGCATCATCCTGGCCACCACGCGGGCCGACGTGAACGGGGTGGCCCGCCGGGCGCTGGACGTCCGTAAGGCGAGCTTCGCCCCGATGGACGACGCTGTGGAGTTGACCGGCATGGAGTACGGCGGCATCACCCCGATCGGGCTGCCGGCCCAGTGGCCGATCCTGGTGGACGCGCGGGTCATCGCCACACCGCACGTGATCGTCGGGTCCGGCGTACGGCACAGCAAGATCGCGCTGCCGGGGCCGGCGTTGGGCGCGCTGCCCGGCGCCCAGGTGGTGGAGGGGCTGGCCAGGCCTGTCTGACCAGGCATCGGCATCGATGTTGTTGCACGTGAAACATCGTGATCATCGATGCCGGACGCCCGGCCGTCGGTGACTCAGTGTGAGTGCGCTGCGGACTCGCGCTGCTCGACCTCGGCGAACGCGGCGAGCAGCGTCTGCACTTCCTGCGCACCGGAGACCGCGTACTTTCCGGCCAGCACGAAGGTCGGCACGCTGGTGATGCCCAGATCCCTGGCGGCGGCCAGGTCGGCGGCGACGTCGGCGACGCGCTCGTCGGAGTCGAGGAACCGGCGTGCGTCGGCCGCGTCCAGGCCGATCTCACCGGCCAGGGTGGCCAGCGCCTCCCGCGAGCCGACGTCGACACCGTTGTTGAAGTGCGCCTGGTAGAGCGCCTCCACCATTTCGGCCGCCCTGCCCTGGTCGCTCGCCCAGGAGACCAACCGGTGCGCCTCGAAGGTGTTGGCGATCACCGCGCGGTCGTAGTCGAGCCGCAGCCCGTCGGCCGCCGCGACCTGGGTCACGTGGTCGACCATCTGCCGGGCGCGCTCCGGGCCGCCGAACTTGCCGGCCAGCGCCTCCACCAGCGGCTGGGGCTTCGCCACCGGCGACGGGTCGAGCTGGAACGGTCGGTAGCGGACCGTCACCTCACCCTCGTAGCTGGCGAGGGCCTGATCCAGGCGGCGCTTGCCGATGTAGCACCACGGGCAGATGACGTCCGCGTAGATCTCGATCTCCATGATCGGTGCCAACCTCGCGGTCAGCCGAGTTGTTCCCGGATCTGCCGCTTGAGACGGCCCAGGATCGCCGTGCCGCCGCGAATCCGCAGCGGGCTGATCGCCTGGGCCAGCCCCATTCGCTGATAGAGGTCGTCCGGCACGGCCAGCACCTGCTCGGCGCTCGCCCCCGCCAGCCCCTCGGCGAGGATCCCGGCGAACGCCCGGGTGGTGGGCGCCTCCGGCGGGCAGTCGAAGAGCGTCTCCACGGTGCCTTCCGGGGTCACCCGGGCGCGCAGGAAGAACGCCGTCTGACACTCGGGCACCTGTTCCATGCCCTCGCGCTCCGCGGTGCCCTCCGGCAGCGCCGGGAGGACGTCCGAATACTCCAGGAGCAGCTCCAGCACCAGGTCGCGCGGCGCGGCGGCGAACTCGTCGACGATCTCGGCCAGTCGGGCCGGCATGTCAGCCATGCGTCGAGGCTACCGCCGTCGTGCGGGGGCCCCGGTCACACGGTGGGCGACTGCTCGCTGATCTCGCTGAGCGCGCTGGTGGGGTCGAGCTGCATGGCCAGGTCGCCGAGCGAGACGATCCCCACCAGCTTGCGGTCACTGTCACAGACCAGCACGCGTCGGATGCCCCGATCCCGCATGAGCGCCGCCGCCTCACCCGCCGTGCAGTGCTGCTCGATCATGACGACCTCGCGGGTGACGATCGAGCCGATGGTGGTGGCCGCGGGGGAGCTGTTCTCCGCCACGGCCCGCACCACGATGTCCCGGTCGGTGAGCATGCCGGCGAGGCTCGCGCCGTCGGTGACCACCACATCACCGATGTCGGCCTCCTTCATCACCCTGGCCGCCTCGTCCAGGGTGGTCTCGGCCGGCAGGTACACGACCTGCTTGGTCATCACGTCACTGACCCGGTAACCGGTCATGAGAGCCTCCGAAGACGTTTCCACCCGATCCGACTGCACTACCCTGTGACGCGACAGCTACACCAGGCTCGCACGTTCCTGGCGTACCTCGTGGACGAGTCGATCCACCAGACCGTCCAGCGGCAACTCGGTGCGCCCGTCGCCGGCCCGCTCGCGCAGCTCGACGTACCCCTCGGCGAGCCGGCGGCCGACCACGACGGCCCGGGGGATGCCGATCAGCTCGGCGTCGGTGAACTTGACCCCGGCCGAGACGTGCGTGCGGTCGTCGACCAGCACCCGCAGGCCGGCGGCGGCGAGACGCCCGCCGAGCTCCAGCGCCGCGTCGAGCTGCGGGCCCTTGCCCGCAACCACCAGGTGTACGTCACACGGCGCGACTGCCGCCGGCCAGACCAGTCCCCGGTCGTCGTGGTGCTGCTCGGCGATGGCGGCCACCGCCCGGGAAACCCCGATGCCGTAGCAGCCCATGGTCGGCCGGACCGGCTTGCCGGCCGGCCCGAGCACGTCGACAGCGAAGGCGTCGGTGAAGCGGCGGCCGAGCTGGAAGATGTGCCCGATCTCGATCCCCCGCCGGATGGTCAGCTCGCCCACCTCGCATTCCGGGCAGGGGTCGCCGGCGCGGACGTCGGCCGCCTCGATGGTGCCGTCGGGGGTGAAGTCCCGTCCGCACACCACGTCGGTCGCGTGTCGGCCCGGCTCGTTCGCCCCGGTCAGCCAGGCAGACCCGGTCACCACCCGAGGGTCGACCAGGTAGCGGATGCCCAGCTTGTCGAGCAGTTGCGGGCCGATGTAGCCGCGAACCAGCTCCGGATGCTCGGTCCACTCCTCGAAGACGCTCACCTGTGCCGGGTGCAGTGCGGCGCCGACCCGCTTCAGGTCGACCTCCCGGTCACCGGGCAGCCCGACGACCAGGAGCTCGGCCCGGTCGGCACCCGGCTGACGAACTGACAACACGACGTTCTTCAGGGTGTCCGCGGCGGTCCAGCCGTCCCGACCGCCCAACCGGCGCGCGTTGGCCAACTCCACAAGGCTCGCGATCGTCGCTGTCTCCGGAGTGTCGTGCACCTCGACGGCCGGCTGCGTGCTCGGGTCACCGGCGCTCGGGACCCGGGTGGCCACCGCCTCGGTGTTCGCCGCGAAGTCGCAGGAGGTGCAGCCGACGAAGGTGTCCTCGCCGACCGGCGTCGCCGCCAGGAACTCCTCCGACGCGGAGCCGCCCATCGCGCCGGACATCGCCCGCACCACCGTGTAGTCCAGCCCCAACCGGTCGAAGATCCGCTGGTACGCGGCGCGATGCCGCCCGTACGCCTCCCGCAGCCCCGCCTCGTCCAGGTCGAAGGAGTACGCGTCCTTCATCAGGAACTCCCGGCCACGCAGCAGGCCGGCACGCGGCCGCGCCTCGTCGCGGAACTTCGTCTGCACCTGGAACAGCGTCACCGGGAAGTCCCGGTACGAGCTGAACAGGTCCTTGACCAGCAGCGCCGCCATCTCCTCGTGGGTGGGCGCCAACAGGTGCTCGGCACCGCGCCGGTCGGCGAGGGTGAAGATGTCGTCGCCGTACTCCGTCCACCGGCCGCTGGTGCGGTACGGATCAGCGGGCAGCAGCGCCGGGAAGTGCACCTCCTGGTCGCCGATCGCCAGCAGCTCGCCCCGCACCACCTCGGTGATCCGATCCAGCACCAGCTTGCCCAGCGGCAGCCAGGTGTAGCCGCCCGGTGCGGCCCGACGGATGTAGCCGGCGCGCAGCAGCAGCCGGTGGCTCGGCACCTCCGCGTCGGCCGGATCCTCGCGCAGGGTCCGCAGCAACAGGGTCGACATGCGTAGCAGCATCCGCGCAGCCTAGAGCGGGCGCGTCCGGCCCGGCGATCGAATTCGCTCCGAGGCGGGCGTCACTGTCGGAAGTTGGCGCACCGGGCGGCAACCACCGGAGACCAGCGCGACGTCTGGAAGGGCATCAAGTTCGCCGCACCATGACCCGAAGGATCGGCTCGTGTGGACCCTCTGACGGAGTTCGACTCGTTCGTCCGTACTCGCACGCCGGCGCTGTTGCGCTCGGCCTACCTCCTCACCGGCGACCAGCATCTGGCCGAAGACCTGGTCCAGTCGGCCCTGGCTCGTACGCACCGCTCGTGGAACCGCCTGCACCGCAGCGGCAACGCCGAGGCGTACACCCGCAAGGTCATGTACCACCTGCAAGTGTCCTGGTGGCGCCGCCGTCGGGTTCCCGAGTCGATGCCGGGCGACCTGCCCGAGCCACGCGGAGGCGGCTCGGCGTCCGACCACGCCCAGCAGACCAGCCTGCGGCTCACCCTCAAGTCAGCACTGCTGAGGCTTTCTCCGAAGCAACGTGCCGTGCTGGTGTTGCGGTTCTTCGAGGACCGGAGCGAGGCGGAGACCGCCGACCTGCTCGGCGTCACCGTCGGCACGGTGAAGAGTCAGACGGCCAAATCGCTGGCCAAGTTACGTGCCGTCGCGCCCGAGCTCGCCGAGCTGTACGTCCTGGAAGGAAGCATCCGATGAACGACCAGCGTCTCCGGCTCGACCTGGCCGACCTGGCTGCAGAGGTCGAGCCCGTCGACCTTCGCGACCGCACCCTGCGAGCGTCCCGCCGGCTCGGCATCCAGCGCGCGGTGGCGACCTCGGCCGCCGCCCTCGCGTTGATCGGCGCTGCCACCGGTGCCGCCTTCGTGACCCGCCCGGATGCCAGCGGACCCGCGCCGCTGCCGGCGGACACCCCTTCGGTCACCGTGGCGCCCACGCCGACCGATTCCCCGCTGAACCCGTCGCCCACCGTGTCTCCCGACATTTCGGGAAGCCCGGATGATTCAACGGCGAAGGTGTTGGCCGGCACGCTCTACTACCTCGGTCGCACGTCGAAGGACGCAGTCGTCCACGCCGTCCAGCGTGGAGCCGATCGCACGGTGGCCCGGATACCGCTCGGCGGTGAGCCGTGCGTCGGCAACTCCATCACCGTCTCGCCGAACGGGCAACGGCTGGCCTGGGTGGAGGACGCCGATGCGGCGGGCTTCGGTGCGCTGATGACCGCCGCCATCGACGGGACGCGCAAGCGGAAGCTCGCCACCGAGGTCGGCTGTCTCGGCAGCAGGGCACTGGTGTGGATGGGCAGTGACCGCCTGATGGTCCGGCAGAACGACGGGGCGTCCGTCCTGATGAACGTGGTCACCGGTAAGCCTGTTGATGGTGATCCGGGTCAGGAGACGGACCGGTGCTGGTCCGCCGACGGTCGTTACCTCGCTGCCGCGGACGAGTCGGGGCCGTTCGTCTCCGGCCCGGGAAGCCGTCGCCACTACACCTACGAGCCGCCGAGCGAAGATGCCGACAAGTACGACGGTTGGAGCGCCCGCAGCGTGTCCATGGACGGTCGCTACGTGGCGGTGGGTTGGAAGGGGACCGACCCGTCTCGTCGCGACGACAGCCACGCGGTCGTCGACGTCGCCACCAGCAAGGTCAAGAAGCTGCCGGTCAACGGGGAAGTCAGGAACATCTTCTTCACCTCCGACAAGTTGGTCCTGGTCCGGAACGCGGATCGGATCGTCGTGCTCGACGCCGGGTTCGGGGTGCTGGGCGAGGTCGTCGAGGCCCGCGACACCCGAGGGCTGGCGCTGCTCGCGTACGCGCCCTGACGGCTGATCGGCCGTTGACGGCCGGGCGGAGCCTGGACCAGGCTCCGCCCGGCCGTCGCTCAATGACCTGTGACACGTCGGCAGATCGGGGCACCATGCGTCGCCTCTCCGGTGACAGACTGGTCGCCGCAGGCAACGAAGGTGTGAGGGGGCGCGGGGTGCGCTGGGGCAGTTTTGTCGCGGTCGGGGACAGCTTCACCGAGGGTATGGACGACGCGTACCCGGACGGCACCTACCGGGGCTGGGCGGACCTGGTCGCGACCCGGCTCGCCGCCGAAGCGGGGCCCGACTTCCGGTACGCGAACCTGGCCATCCGGGGCCGGCTCTTCCCCAGCGTGGTCGCCGAGCAGGTGCCCTCCGCCGTGGCGATGAAGCCGGACCTGATCAGTTTCGCGGCCGGTGGCAACGACGTGCTGCGGCGCACCTTCGACCCGGACACGCTGGTCGCCCGCTTCGACGAGGTGGTCCGGCAACTGCGCTCGGGCGGCGCGGACGTGCTCCTCTTCCGGTTCGCGGACGTGATGGCCCGACTGCCCGGCCAACGCCTCGTCGCCCCCCGGGTGCAGCTACTCAACCAGGCGGTCGGCGAGACCGCCGAGCGGCACGGCGCCATCATGGTCGACCTGTACGCCGACGACACGTTCCTCAACCCCATGCTCTGGAGCACCGACCGGCTGCACCTCTCCCCGGCCGGGCATCGACGGGTCGCCGGGCAGGTGTTGAACGCCCTCGGGGTTGGTTGCGACGAGGAGTGGCTGATGGTTCCGCCGCACCCGGCGCCGTCGCCGTGGCTGGCCGCCCGCGCTTCCGACCTGCGGTGGGCCGGTCAGTACCTGGCCCCCTGGGTGAAGCGGCGGTTGACCGGTCGGTCGTCCGGCGACACGGTGACGGCGAAGCGCCCGCAACTCGGCCCGCTCGTCGACTGAGCATGCTCACACTGCACACGGCGGCCCTGCTGCGCCGCGACCCCGACGGCGAGTCGTTGCCCGACCACGCCGTGCTGGTCAGTGGCGACCGGATCGAGGCCGTCGGCCCGCTGGCCGAGCTGAGTTCGGCGTACGCCAACGCCCGGGTTCGCCGCTGGCCCGGAACGCTGGGGCCGGGTCTGCTGCACGACGGCCCGCTGCCGCCCGCGCCGACCCCGCGTGAGCGGGTGCACGCGCTGCTGCGTACCGGGGTGACGGCGGTGCTGGCGGAAAACCTGGCCGACCCCGCCCTGCGGGCCGCCGCCGAGCGCGGCGACCTGCTGGTGTTGGCCACCGCCGTGGCGCCCACGCTGCGGTCGGCCGGGCGGGCCGACCTGGCGGTGCACGGCGTCGACGGGGCCTGCCTGGTGACCGTGGTCGCTGGTCGGATCGCCCACCGCCGCGCCTGAACGGCGTACCTTGGGGATCATGTCTGTGCCGAACGATCCCGATCCCCGCCTCCAGTCGTACGCGGACCCGCAGCGGCTGGTCACCACCGAGTGGCTGGCCGAGCATCTGGGCGATGAGGGCCTCGTCGTCGTCGAGTCCGACGAGGACGTGCTGCTCTACGAATCCGGTCACATTCCCGGTGCGGTCAAGGTCGACTGGCACCTGGAGCTGAACGATCAGGTGACCCGGGACTACCTGGACGCCAAGAGCTTCGCCGAGATGTGTGCCGCGAAGGGCATCGGCCGGGGCGACACTGTCGTCTTCTACGGCGACAACTTCAACTGGTGGGCCGCGTACGCCCTCTGGGTCTTCACGCTCTTCGGTCACGCCGATGTGCGACTGCTCGACGGCGGTCGGCAGAAGTGGATCGCCGAGGGACGCGAGGTGACCCGGGACAAGCCGGCTCGTCCGCGCGCCGACTATCCGGTGCCGCTGCGGGACGACGCGCCGCTGCGGGCCTTCCGTGAGCAGGTCATGGCGCACGTCGCCTCCGGCCGGCCGCTGGTCGACGTCCGGTCGCTGGGTGAGTACACCGGCGAGATGCTGCACATGCCGGACTACCCGCAGGAGGGTGCGCTGCGCGGTGGGCACATCCCGGGCGCGGTCAGCAAGCCGTGGAAGTCCGCCGCCAACGAGGACGGCACGTTCAAGTCCGCCGACGAGCTGAAGGCGATCTACGCCGACCAGCTCGGGCTGAGCCCGGACGACGACGTGATCGCGTACTGCCGCATCGGCGAGCGGTCCAGCCACACCTGGTTCGTGCTGCGGCACCTGTTGGGCTACCCGCAGGTGCGTAACTACGACGGCTCGTGGACCGAGTGGGGCAACCTGGTCCGGGCACCAGTCGTCAAGGGTGACCAGCCCGGCGGCCTGGCCGTCTGACCAGATCCTCGTGTGATCGACTCGGGTTCCCTGATGTCGGGCTGTCCCCCTCGCCGGGACACCGCGATATCAATGAACCCGAGTCGATCGCGTCGAGACCCTTGTCAGCCAGCGAGTGCGAACACGCCGCGCAGGTCGCGGACGATGCCGGTGATCTCGCCGGTCTCCGGGTGCCAGCGCGCCAGGGCGGCCGGTTCCAGCCGGAGCAGCACCGCGCCCTTGTTGTCCCAGCCCAGCACGACACAGCAGCCCTTGCTGCGGTCCCGGCCCAGGTCGAGCAGGTGGAGCACGGCGCCGGTCCGCGCGTCCAGCACTGCCGCCCCCTCTGCACCGTCGATTTCGCTGTTGGTGATCCAGGCCGCCCGCGCCAGCCGCTCGCCGTGCAGCCAGCCCCGGCCGTAGAACTCGTTGACCTGGTAGGGCGAGGGCAGCCCCGAGGTGTTGACCGGTTGTTCGGAGCGGAGTTCGCCCTCCCGGGCGGTCCGGCTGCGCAGCTTCAGGCTGGCCCCCTCGCCGTACATGTCGATCAACGGGGCCTCGCGCCCGGCGGCCGGGTCGGGCGCGATCAACTCCCAGGTCGACACGTCGATAGTGCTGGCCGCCCCGGTGGCCCGGTCCACCGCGTACGTCCGGTCGTCGCCCCCGACCAGCACCCGGTCGTGCGCCCACACCACCTGCTCCAGGTAGCCGTCGAGCGGTATCCGGCGGACGGCAGCCGTGGTGAGGTCGATCATGATCAGCTCTTTGGTCTGCGCGAATGCCGCCGACCGGCCGTCCGGCGACAGCACCCCCGGCTTCAGCGCGGGCGCCTCGTTGCCGCCCGCGTCCCGGGTCGGTGCCAGCGTCACCACGTCGAGGCTGCGCACCACGCCGTCGTTGCCGAGCACCCGGACCGGGCCGTTCGCGTGATACTCCTCGTCCAGCGGCTGGAACAGCCCCAGTGCCCGCTGGACCGGTCGCTCGGAGAGCGGCACTGTCGCCGGGTCGCCGAGCTTGGCCAACGGATCGGGCGGGTAGGTCAGCTCGGCGGGCGGTTTCTGCACCGGACCCGCGTGGGTGGGGTCGGTCGGGGTCACCGTCGGGCCGACCGGAGGGACCGGGGCTGGATCGGCGGGCGGTCGCAGCGCGGCCACCGTGCCACCACCGGCCAGCAACACGGCCACGGCGACCACTGCGACGGCCCGCCGGGTACGCCGGGTACGCCGAGCCCGCTCCCATCCGGCGGTGGCCGGCTGGCTGGGCAGCACGTCCTCGGCGGTGACGGTCAACAGTCGACGCAGTTCCTGCTCGTTCACGGGTTCACCTCCAGGCCGCTGGCCAGATCGGCCGAGCCCTGGCTCGGTCGGGCATCGCGGACGAGGTCCGGGGCCACCTCGCGGAGTCGGCGCAGTGCCGCGTGGCACTGGCTCTTCACGGTGCCGACGGTCACCCCGAGCGCCTCGGCGGTGGCGACCTCGGTCAGATCCTCGTAGTAGCGCAACACCAGCACGGCCCGTTGCCGCGGTGGCAGCAGGCCCAGCGCGTCGTGCATCGTCAGCCGTAGCGCGCCGTCACGGTCGTGGGCCACCTGGTCCGGCGGCGCGGCGCTGAGCCATTCCCGCCGTCGACGACGCCACCACGACACGGAGTCCCGGTAGAGGATGGCGCGCACGTACGCGGAGGGGTCGCCGTCGCGGACCGAGGACCAGCGCAGCGCCAGCTTCAGCAGCGCGTCCTGGAGGAGGTCTTCGGCCTGATGCCGGTTGCCGCAGATCAGGTAGGCCGCGCGGAGCAGCCGGTGCTGGTGGTTCTCCACGAAGGCGAGGTAGCCGTCGCGTCCGTCGTCCCTCGTCGGCACCATCCGCCCCCCTCCCGGCCGTCGCGCTGTACGCGTCATCTGGCAGACGCACGGGAGGTGGGAAAAGGTTGGGTCAGCTCGGTGGCGTTCCGGTCAGATAGCGCTGGAGAGTCGGCGCGATCCAGGCCACCAGCTCGTCCGGCGCAGTGTCCACCATGGGCGGCAGGCGGACGATGTACCGGGTGAAGGCGAGGCCGAGGACCTGACTGGCCACCAGGCCGGCCCGTCGGGCGGTCAGCGCCCGGTCGGTGCCGAACGCGGCCACGGCGGCGGTGAGCTGGTCGGCGAAGATGCCGCGCATGCGTTCGGCCGCGCCGGGGTTGGTGCTGGCGGCCCGCAGCAGCGCCACCAGGGTCTCGTCGCCCTCCCAGCGGGCGAGGAAGTGCCGGACCAGCACCTCACCGAGTCGAGCGGGCGGCACCGAGGTCAGGTCGGGCAGGCGCAGGTCGAACTCGGCCGCCGCCGCGAAGAGCCCTTCCTTGCTGCCGTAGTAGCGCATCACCATCGACGGGTCGATCTGGGCGTCGGCGGCGATGGCCCGGATAGTGGCGCGCTCGTAGCCGTCCGCCGCGAACCGTTCCCGGGCCGCTCGCAGGATCGCCGCCCGGGTGGCGTCGGAGCGGCGGGGTTGGGCCGACTGCGCGGACGGGGTCATGCCAACGACCGTAGGCCAACAGGTGTTGACACGCAATCCGGACGGTCCTAGCGTTGCCAACACATGTTTGCCAACAGATGTTGGCAACGGTTGTCTGGAGGTGGCCATGCTGCCCACGAGCACCGACGTCCTGGTGGTGGGCGCTGGCCCCACCGGTCTCGCCACCGCGTTGACGCTGGCCCGACGCGGGATCGAGGTGACTGTGCTGGACCGGTTGGCCGCGCCGCCGACGACCTCCCGCGCCGCCGTCGTGCACGCGTACACCCTGGAGGTGCTGGACCGGATCGACGCCGCGGCGCCGCTGATCGCCCAGGCGGTGCGAACGCCGCGCTTCACAGTGCGCGACCGGGACCGGGTGCTGCTGTCGGTGCCGTTCCACGAGTTGCCGTCCCGTTTTCCCTACGCGCTGCTGGTCTCCCAGGCGGTCACCGAGGCCGTGCTCACCGAAAAGTTGGCTGAACTCGGTGTCCAGGTACGACGGCCGTGCCAGCTCACCGGGCTGAGCCGCGCCGGTGACGGCATGCTCGCGCAGGTCGACGACGAGGCGCTGCGGGCCCGGTTCGTGGTTGGTGCGGACGGCCTGCACAGCACGGTCCGGCAGTTGGCCGGCATCGGCTTCACCGGCGGCAGCGACGAGGAGTCCTTCGTGCTCGCCGACGTGCGGGTGCGCAGCGTGCTGCCCCGCGACGAGGCGGCGCTCTTCCTCGCCCGCCCCGGGCCGCTGGTCTGGGCGCCACTGCCCGGTGGGGTGGTCCGGTTGGTCGCCGCCGTGGCGAGCGCCCCGGCCGAACCGGATGCGGCCTACCTTCAGGCGCTGCTCGACGAGCGCGGCCCGGCGCGACGACCCGACCGGGTGACCGAGGTGCTCTGGGGCTCCCGGTTCCGGGTGCACCACCGGATCGCCGACACCTTCCGACTCGGACCGGTGCTGCTGGCCGGCGACGCCGGGCACGTGCACAGCCCGGCCGGTGGGCAGGGCATGAACCTCGGCATCTGCGACGCGGTCGCGCTCGGCACCGCCGTGGCGGACGTGCTCGACGGTGGCCCGGAGACGCTGCTCGACGACTACACCGCCCGGCAGCGGCCGATGGCCGAGGACGTGCTGAGCTTCGCCGCCGGGCTGACCAGGTTGGCCGGTGTCTCCCCGGCTCGTCGGCCCGCCCGGGACGTGCTGCTCCGGCTGCTCGGTGCCGTCCCACCGGCCCGTCGGCGCATCGCGCTGCGCCTGTCCGGGCTGTCGCACCGGGAGCGGACGCCGGGCTAGCCCGCACGGCTCAACACAGCGGGCGCGGCCGGTCGCAGTGTCCGCCACGCGGCGAGGGTCACCAGCACGAACGTCGCCGCCGCCGCGCCCGCCACCGGCGCCGTGCCGTACGCCGCGGCGGCCAACCCGGCGAGCGCCGCCCCGAGCGGTGCGGTGAGCAGACCGACCATCCGCTGGGCCGCGCCGACCCGGCCCAGCAGTTCGCTCGGCACCTGCCGCTGCCCGTACGACGCCCACAGGCTGTTCCACACCACGGTGCCGGCGGCGAAGACGGCCAGCGCGATCCCGCCCGACACCGGATGCCGAGCCAGCGCGAAGCCGGTCAGCGCCACGGTCTCCACGGCCAGCACCACACGCAGCGCCGGCACCGTGCCGAGCCGGGCCGCGAGCCGCCCCGCCCCGAGCGCCCCCGCCACGCCCCCGACGATGGCGGCGGCCGCGAACAACCCGTACCCGGCCGGCGGCACCCGCAGCACGTCCAGCGCGTAGAGCACCAGCACCGCCATGATTCCGCTGATCGCCAGGTTGCTCGCGGCGGTGAGCACCGTGACCCGCCACAGGGTCCGGTGCGCCCGCAGCCAACGCAACCCCTCGACGATCTCGCTCCACACCGAGCCGCGCCGCCGCGCAGTCCCCGGGGTGATGGCGGGAGGCGGGCTGAGGGCGAGCACGAGCAGGGCGGCCGCCGCGAAGGTGACGGCGTCGAGGGCGAACGGGAGGGCCGGGGCGACGGCGAACAGGACACCGGCGGCGGGCGCTCCGAGGAAGCCACCGGCCACCGCCGACCCCGCCTGGAGCCGGCCGTTCGCCCGGGGCAGCGCGTCCGGCGGCACCAACGCGGGGAGCAGCGCGAACGAGGCGGAGTCGAAGAGAGTGCCCAGGGTGGCGAGCAGAAACGCCGCCACCAGCAGCACCAGGACACCGACCCGGTTGAGCGCGACCACCACGGCCAGCGCCGCCACCACTGCCGCGCGTATCCCGTCGACCAGTGCCATCGTCCGACGGCGGTCCCAGCGGTCCGCGTACACGCCGCCGAGCAGGCCGAAGAGCAGCGGCGGCAACTGCCCGGCCACGGTGACCGCCGCGATGATCCGCGGATCACGGGTCACGGTCGCGGCCAGCAGGGCAAGTGCCGGGGTACGCAGCGCGTCCCCGAACCGGGACGAGACGGCCGCGGACCACAGGAGCTGGAAGTCCCGGCCCAGAGCGGAGGAAGTCATGCCGGCGACCGTGCCGGTTCGACCGGGTCGAGGGTCAAGCCGCCGGGCAGAAGGGGACCGCGCCTGTCGGTGATCATCGGTACGGTGAGCGCCGGCATCGGGACCGGGGAGACATCAGACGTGGATCACACTTTCCAGGTCGACCTACGTGGCGTGGTTGACCTGCTCAGTCATCACCTCTACGGCAGCCCGCGGGTCTACGTCCGCGAGCTGCTCCAGAACGCGGTGGACGCGATCACCGCCCGACGCAGGACCGAGCCGGACGCGCCGACGCTGGTACGCATCGAACCCCCGGACAGCACCGGCGACGGCACGCTACGGGTGCACGACACCGGCATCGGTCTGACCGAGGCGCAGGTGCACGAGCTGCTGGCCACCATCGGCCGCAGCTCGAAGCGCGACGAGCTTGGTTTCTCCCGGCACGAGTTCCTCGGCCAGTTCGGCATCGGTCTGCTCTCCTGCTTCCTGGTGGCCGACGAGATCCAGGTGCTCACCCGGCACGGCGACAATCCCACGGTTCGCTGGACCGGGTACGCCGATGGCCGCTACGCGGTGACGGTGGCCCCGCCGGAGGCCGCCCGCGCCGAGCCGGGCACCACTGTCACGCTGGTGCCCCGCCGCGACGCGGACCAGTGGTTCACCACAGCGACCGTCACCGACCTGGCCCGGCTCTTCGGCGCACTGCTGCCGGTCACCGTCCGCGTCGGCGACGTCGTCACCACCACTGGAGAGCCGCCCTGGCCGACCACGCCGGGTGCGCCACTGGACCGCGCGGCGCTGATCCGGTACGCCCGGGAGACGCTCGGCGTGGACCCGTTCGACGTCCTGCCGCTGGCCGTGCCGGAGGCCGGGCTGACCGGTGTCGCCGTCATCCTGCCGACGCCGGTGAACCCGGCGGCCCGGGCCGGGCATCGCGTCTACCTCAAGCGGATGCTGCTCACCGAGAACGCCGACGGGCTGCTGCCGGAGTGGGCGTTCTTCGCGCACTGCGTGGTGGACGCGACCGAGCTGCGCCCGACCGCCAGCCGGGAGGCCCTCTACGAGGACACCCTGCTGACGGCGACCCGGGAGGCGCTCGGCGACCAGGTGCGCGGCTGGCTGGTCCGGTTGGCCCGGCACGACCCGCACCGGCTGGCCGAGTTCCTCCAGGTGCACCACCTCGGCGTGAAGGCCCTGGCGCTGCACGACGACGAGATGCTCCGGCTGGTCGACCGGTGGTGGCCCATGGACACCAACGTCGGCACCCTCACCCTCGCCGAGTTCCGCGAACGCTACGGCGTGGTCCGCTACGCGGCCAGCCTGGACGAGTTCCGTCAGCTCGCCGCGGTCGCCGCCGCGCAGGACCTGGCGGTGGTCAACGCCGGCTACACGTACGACACCGAACTGATCGAGCGGCTGCCGGTGGTGGACCGCTCGGTGCTGATCGAGCGGCTGGAGCCGAGCGACCTCACCACCCGGTTCGACGCGCTCGACCCGCAGGTGGAGTTGGCGCTGCGACCGTTCCTCGCGGCGGCGCAGCGGGCCGTCGAGCGTTCCGGCTGCGAGGTGGTCATCCGGGCGTACGACCCGGTCTCGCTGCCAGCGCTCTACCTGGTCAGCCGGTCGGCGGCGTTCAACGACCAGCTCGCCGCCAGCCGGGACCGGGCCGACGAGCTGTGGGGTGGAGTGCTCGACGCTCTCGCCGCCACCGCCCCGCCGGACCGTCCGCAGTTGGTGCTCAACCACCGCAACCCGCTGGTACGACGGGTGACCATGCTGAGCGACCCGGAGCTGGTCGGTCTCGCCATCGAGGCGCTGTACGGGCAGGCGCTGCTGCTCGGCCACCATCCGATCCGCGCGGCCGACGCCGCGCTGCTGAACGATTCCTTCCTCGGCCTGCTCGGCCGGGCTGTCCCGGGACGGGAGTGAGCATGAGCGACGAGGATCTGTGGCGGGTACTGCGCGGCATCGCCGACATGCCGTACGGGGCGGGGCAGATCGCCGCGCTGGAGCAGCTGCTCCGCCGGGTGGACGCCGCCGACGACCGGCACCTCGCGTTCGTCACGCGGATGCAGGCCACCACCGGCTACATCTACGGCGGTGAGCCGGCCAAGTCCTTCGTGACCTTCTCCTGGTGTCTGTCCGAGTTCGACCGGGACCCGCAGCCCTACCATCAGCGCCACCTGCACCAGCTGCTGTGGCACTTCAAGTACATGGCGTCCGGTCTGCTGAAGTTCCCCGAGGTGCCACTGGACCGCACGTACGCGGTGCTGGACGACATGGAGCGGCGCTACCGGGCCGGCGGGCACAGCCTGCAGGCCGTGCACAAGCACCGGTTCCGGGTTGCCGAGCACGTGGGCGACGTCGAGGCCGCCGCACACTGGTACCGGCTCTGGCAGACCACTCCTCGCGACGAACTCTCCGACTGCGCCGGCTGTGATCCGACGAGCCAGGTGAGCTACCTCGCCGACACCGGCCGGGACGCCGAGGCGGTGGCGCTGGCCGAGCCGGTACTCGCCGGTCGGCTCACCTGCACCGAGCAGCCGCAGGCGATCCTCACCGCGCTGCTCCTGCCGTACCTGCGCACCGGGCGGGCCGAGGAGGCGCGGGACGCGCACCGGGAGGCGTACCGCCGGCTGCGCGGCAACCTCGCGGACCTGTGGGACATCGCGGACCACGTCGAGTTCTGCACGCTGACCGGCAACGAGGCGCGGGCGGTCGAGCTGGTCGAGCGGCACCTGGACTGGCTGGACCGGCCGCCGTCGCCGGCCGCCGCCATGCACTTCGCGGCGGCGGCCTCCGCAGCGCTGCGTCAGGCCGGCCCGTCGACCGTGTACCGCCGGGCCGCCGAGGGCCGACCGGCCGCCGAGGTGTCGGCGGCGTCGTTGGCGGACGAGCTGGCCGAGACGGCGGCCGGTCTGGCCGCCCGCTTCGACGCCCGTAACGGCACGAGCCAGCAGTCGGAGTGGATCGCTCGTCGGCTGGCAGTGCAGGCGAGCGGGGAGCATGTGCCGCTGTCAGCGAGCGTCCGTCGCCGCCCGGCCCGCCCGACCCGTCCGGTCACGGACGAGCCGGGCACACCAGCGTCGTCCACCGAACGAGCCGAGCGAGTGCGAAGCGGTAAGGGTGAACGACCCGCCGTGGCCGTGCCCGCCGACGCCGGCCCGGACGATCTGCTGGACCTCGCGGAGCAGAGCTGGGGCCGGCACGACCGGGCCACCTTCCGGGCGGCGCTGGTCGCCTTCGACGACCGGTTCGGCTCCGCCGAGCTGCCCGCCCGCACGTCCGCGCACCGGCTGGCGCTGCGCGCATCGGAGCGTGGCGACGAGGACGACATCGATGGTGCGATCAAGCTGAATCGGGCGGCGGTGGAGCTGTACCGGGAGGCGGGCGAGGAGGTGGCCGCCCAGACGGTCGCCGGGCGGCTCGGCGTGTTGTTGACCCGGTCCGACGAGGAAACCGAGGAAGGCCTGCTGCTGGCCCGAGAGGCGGCCGAGGTCCTGGACCGGCTCGGCGACGCGGGGCAGCGGGCGGCCGGACACGACCGGGTGGCGTTGGCGCTGCTGCACCGCGAGCGTTGGGCGGACGCCCTCGCGGCGCTCGACCGGGTACCGGCCGACGCGGGCGGCGATCGGCACCTGGCGGCCCGGATCGCACTGCACCGGGGGCACCTGCTGGAACAGTTGGACCGCGTCGACGAGGCACGCGCCGCCGTCGACGAGGCACGCCGGATCGGCCGGGACCTGGGCGTCGGCGAGGTGGTCACGGGCGCCGGCCTGGCGTACGCGCGGCTGGTCGACGATCCGGCGGACGCCGTGGCCGCCTGCGACGAGGCGTTGGAGGCGGCACCGGCGGACGCGGAGCTGCCGGTCCGGGTCGCCCGGGCCCGGGCATTGCTGGCGGCCGGCCGGGCCCCGGACGCGGTGGACGACTTCGTCGAGGCGGTGACGCTGTGCGTGGAGCGGGGCGCCGAGGGGGACGCGTTCCTGCGGTGGGAGCTGGCGAACGCGTACCGGATGGTGGGCCGGCTCGCCGAAGCCGCCGAGGTCGCCGAGGAGGCCGTGCTCGGTCTGGACCGGCTGGGCGCCCAGGCGGAGGCCGACCGCTGCCGGCACCTGCTGGCCGGCGTCTACGCCGGACTTGGTGAGATCGATCCCGCGTTGGGCCTGTTGGAGCAGCTGGCCAGCAACCTCGACGGACCGGACAACCTTCCGCACCGGGCGCAGGTGCTGGAGGAGGCCGGCGGGATCCTCTACGACGCCGACCGGGACGCGGCGGCGGGCGAGCGGTTCGCCGCCGCGGCTGAGGCGTACCGGCTCGGTGACCTGCCGCTGGACGAGCTGCGTGCTCGCCGGCGGGAGACGTACGCCTGGTTCTGGGCCGACGACCGGGACGCGGCGTTGCGCGCCGTCGAGGTGGTGGACGGGTTGGCGGCGAAGCTGGCCGGGCAGGCCGATCCGCCGGTGCTGTACGAGCTGGCGCTGGCGGCCGAGGCCGGAGCGCGGGTGCTCACCGGGGCGGACCGACTGGACGAGGCGCTGGGCCGGCTCACCGGGGTGCCGGACCGGTTGCGGTCGATCGAGGCGTTCGGCGAGGCCGCCCAGGTGGAGGCCCTGATCGGTGAGTTGCTGCTGCGCCTGGACCGGCCGGCCGAGGCGGAGCGGCTGCTGCGTCGCGTGCTTGGTGGGTTGCCGGCCGCCTCACGGCAGGTCCGCCAGACGGCCTGGCTGCTGGCTCGGGTGCTGGATCTGCTCGATCGGCCCACGGAAGCCGCCGCGTTGCGCGCGGAGCACGACCTGGACGAGGACGACTGACCTCGCCGGCCGCCCCTGGCCAGGTCAGGGGCGGCCCGGCCCGGGGAGGACGGAACTGACCGGCAACCATCGCGGGCTCCTCGCGGTCTAGGCTTGCCCGGTGACGGTGGAGCAGCAGGCACGGGGTGCGGCGGGTGCGGGCCGGCGCAGGTCCCGCAAGGACGAGATCCTGGAGATCGCGGTAGGTCTGTTCGCGGCGCGTGGCTATCACGGCGTGTCGATGGACGACATCGGCGCGGCCGCCGGGGTCACCGGTCCGGCGCTCTACCACCACTTCGCCGGCAAGGAAGCCATGCTGGCCGCCGCGCTGATTCCGGTCAGTGAGGGGTTGCTGGCCGGTGGGCGGGAACGCGCCGCCGGGCGCTCGGACGACCCGCGTGGCGTGCTGGAGTCGCTGATCGACTTCCACGTCGAGTTCGCGCTGGCCAACCCGGCGGTGATCGCGTTGCACCTGCACGAGCTGGACCGCCTGCCCGAGGAGCCGCGGCGTCGGATTCGTCGCCTGCAACGGCTCTACGTCGAGGAGTGGGTGACAGTGCTCACCGCGCTGCACCCGGGGATGCCCGACGGTGAGGCGCGGGTGCTCGCGCACGCCGCGTTCGGCCTGATGAACTCGACGCCGTTCCTCGGTGGTGAGGTGGACCGGCGACGCCGCGCCGAGCTGCTGCGCGGCGCGACCCTGGCCGCGCTGCTCGCCTGAGCCGACTCGTCAGAACCGCGCCGGTCATGATTCCCTGACATCGTCCCACCATCCGGACGCCGGGAGGAAACATGATCGAGTCACTGCTGGTCGCCAATCGGGGCGAGATCGCCCGCCGGATCATCCGGACCGCCAAGCGGCTCGGCATCCGCGTGATCGCGGTGCACTCGGAGGCCGACGCCGACCTGCCGTTCGTCGCGGAGGCGGACGAGGCTGTCCTCATCGGTCCACCGAACCCGGCGCTGAGCTACCGCAACACCGAGGCGATCCTCGCCGCCGCGAAGTCGACGGGCGCGCAGGCGATCCACCCCGGGTACGGCTTCCTGTCGGAGAACGCCGAGTTCGCCCGTACCGTCGAGGCAAGTGGCCTGATCTGGGTCGGGCCCGACGCGGACGCGATCAGCGCGATGGGCGACAAGATCAACGCCCGGAACCTGATGGCGGCGGCCGGTGTTCCGGTCGCGCCGGGCACCACCGACCCGGCCGCCGACCTGGACGCTGCGGTGACGGCCGCGGCCGAGATCGGCTACCCGGTGATGGTCAAGGCCGCCGCCGGCGGTGGCGGCATGGGCATGGGCGTCGCGGTCGACGAGGCCGCGCTGCGCACCGAGTACGACAAGGTGCGCGCGTTCGCCGAGCGGATGTTCGGCGACGGTTCGGTGTTGATCGAGCGGTACTTTCCCCGGGTACGGCACGTCGAGGTGCAGATCCTCGGCCTGGCCGATGGCCGGGTGGTGGCGCTCGGCGAGCGGGAGTGCTCGGTGCAGCGGCGCAACCAGAAGTTGGTCGAGGAGTCCCCGTCGCCGGCGGTCTCGCCGGAGCTGCGATCCCGGCTGCTGGCGGCGGCGGTGCGGGCCGGCGAGGCAGTCGGCTATCGCAACGCGGGCACTGTGGAGTGCCTGCTCGACCCAGCCACCGGCGAGTTCTTCTTCCTGGAGATGAACACGCGGTTGCAGGTGGAGCACCCGGTGACCGAGTACGTCTACGGCATCGACCTGGTCGAGGAGCAGTTGCGGGTGGCCTCCGGGTTGGCGCCGACGTTCGACCCGGACGCGTTGACCCCGAATGGGCACGCCATCGAGATGCGGATCAACGCCGAGGACCCGAAGCGCTTCCTGCCCGGCCCGGGTGTGGTCAGGACGTGGGTGGAGCCGACGGGCGAGGGTGTCCGGGTGGACTCCGGCTACACCGAGGGCAACACTGTCACCCCGTTCTACGACAGCCTGCTGGCCAAGCTGATCGTCAGCGGCGCGACCCGCGACGAGGCGCTCGATCGCGCGAAGGCAGCCGTCGCGGCCTTCCAGATCGAGGGTCCGAAGAACAACGTTCCCTTCTTCGCCGAGTTGCTGACCAACGACGAGTTCCTCTCCGGTGCCTACGACACGGGAATCGTCTCCCGCATGCGCTGACCACCCAGCCCGTCCCCCGGCCCCCGCGTTGATCGCCCCGCTGATCAAGAGGTTGGCGTCAGGATTTGCGCCGCGGATGACGCAAACCTCTTGATCAACAGTGGGGTGGCATGCTGGGAGGACCCCCTAAGCACTGCTTTCGTCACAGTGAGGTGACCCCTTATGGCGGACCTGCCAGATTCCGTCTCGATCCGCGAGGTTGGGCCCCGGGACGGGTTGCAGAACGAGGACCCGATCCCGACCGACGCCAAGGTGCGGCTGCTCGACGCCCTCTCGGGCACCGGCGTACGCCGAATCGAGGCGGTGTCGTTCGTGCACCCCAAGGCGATCCCGCAGATGGCCGACGCCGACGAGGTGTGGCAGCGGGCGATGAAGGCCGACGGGGTGCGGTACTCCGCGCTGGTGCCGAACACCCGGGGCGCCCAGCGGGCCCTCGCCGCCGGATTCACCGAGATCGAGGTGGTCGTCTCGGCCAGCGACACCCACAACCGGCGCAACGTCAACCGGTCCACCGACGAGTCGCTGGACGACATCGCCGAGCTGATCGACCTGCTGCACGGTGCGTCGGCGCGGGTCGAGGTGATCGTGGCGACCAGCTTTGGCTGCCCGTACGAGGGGGACATCGACCCGCAGCGGGTGGCCGGGATCGTGGACCGGGTCGTCCGCGACGGCGCGGACCGGGTCGCGTTCGGCGACACCACCGGCATGGGCACCCCACGTCGGGTCCGCGAGCTGCTGACCGCGGTACGTGACCGCAACGCGCACGTGCCGGTCCTGCTGCACTTCCACAACACCCGGGGTACGGCACTGGCCAACCTGCTGACCGCGTTGGAGCTGGGGGTGACCGAGTTCGACGCCAGCGTCGGTGGCCTCGGTGGCTGCCCGTACGCGCCGGGAGCGAGCGGCAACCTGGCCACCGAGGAGGCCGTGCACATGCTGCACGACATGGGCATCGACACCGGCATCGACCTGCCAACGCTCATCGAGGTGGCGGAGTTGGCCGAGGAGTTGCTCGGCAAGAAGCTGCCGTCCGGTGTGCTGCGGGCCGGTCCGCGTACCCGGCTGACGCCGCTGCCTGGCTGAGGGCGCGACGAAAGGGGCCGGCGCGTGCGCCGGCCCCTTCCACGTGCCAGGTCGATCAGCTCACGGAGGTGAGCGCGCTCGGCCAACTGTCGCGGAAGATGTCCGCGCTGCGGTCGGTGGCGCTGAACGTGCCGGCGAAGAGGTTGCTCACCCGGCTCGCCTCGGCGGAGCTCGGGTAGGCGTTGGTGCAGCTGGTGCCGGCGCTGCCGCCGGACATCAGCAGGGCGCAGTTTCCGTTGTAGTTGTCCGGCAGGCCGAGGATGTGCCCGATCTCGTGGGTCATGATCCGCAGCACGCTGTACTGGGCGGCCTGCTGGGTGTCGATGTAGACCCGGCCGTTGCCGAGGCTGGTCCGCACGGCGTACGAGCCGCCGCCGGTGATCCGGTAGATGCGCAGGTTGGAGCCGCAGTTGGCGGAGAGCGTCAGGTTGACGGTGGCGTTGTTCCAGATCGAGGCGGCCTGGTTGGCGACGCTGGCGTAGCTTCCCGCCTGGCTGGTGTTGTAGCAGATGGTCATGGCGGCGGACGCGGGCGCCGGGTTGGCGACCGTGATGCCGAGGGTGGCGAGTGTCGTCGCGAGCAACGCGACGGCGAGCCGGTTGAGTCGTGAGGTCATCGCTGACTCCGATCTGGGAGGAGGGGTGCCAGGAGCCTAGCGATATGTATTCACGTTTTTCAATGTCTTGCTCTCGGCTTCGCTGTCTGGTTCGCTCGTAGGTCGCCGACAACCGCGCCGATGCGCTAGCCTAACGATCGTTCAGGTCAGTATGGCGGAGGAGTCGGCGTGACGCTCGACGGTGAGGCACTGGAGCAGCTGCGCAAGCGGGCCCGGTCCGGCGGCGCGGACAAGTACCACGCGGCCAACGCGGCCAAGGGCAAGCTCTTCGCCCGTGAGCGGGTCGCGCTCCTGGTCGACGAGGGCTCGTTCGTCGAGGACGGCCTCTACGCCAACGCGCTCGCCGAGGGGTTGCCCGCCGACGGCGTGGTGACCGGCACCGCCACGATCGACGGCCGACAGGTCTGCCTGATGGCCAACGACTCCACCGTCAAGGCCGGCAGCTGGGGTGCCCGCACCGTCGAGAAGATCATCAGGATCATCGAGCGGGCGTACGGCGCCGGCGTGCCGATGGTCTACCTGGTCGACTCGGCCGGCGCCCGGATCACCGACCAGGTCGATCTCTTCCCCGGTCGGCGTGGCGCCGGCAAGATCTTCTGGAACCAGGTCCGCGCCTCGGGCTCGATCCCACAGGTCTGCGCGCTGTTCGGCCCGAGCGCCGCCGGTGGGGCGTACATCCCGGCGTTCTGCGACGTGGTGGCGCTGGTCGACGGCAACGCCAGCATGTACCTCGGCTCCGACCGGATGGTCGAGATGGTCACCGGCGAGAAGACCACCCTGGAGGCGATGGGCGGGGCGAAGGTGCACACCGCCGAATCCGGCGTGGGGCACTTCCTCTGCAAGACCGAGGCCGACGCGCTCGACGTCGTGAAGACCTACCTGTCGTACCTGCCGGCGAACTGGACGCAGGCGCCGCCGACCGCACCGGCGGTCGCCGCGCCCGCGAAGGCCGACCTGGCCGCCTTGGTGCCGGCCAGTGAGCGGCAGGCGTTCGACATGCGGCGGTACGTCAAGGGCCTGCTCGACGAGGGTTCGTTCTTCGAGATCCAGGCGCTCTGGGCCAAGGAGTTGACCATCGGCTTCGGCCGTCTCGACGGTCAGGTCGTCGGCGTGGTCGGCAACAACTCGATGTTCAAGGGCGGCGTGCTCTTCGTCGACTCGGCCGACAAGGCCACCCGGTTCGTGCAGCTCTGCGACGCGTTCAACGTGCCGCTGCTGTTCCTCAGCGACGTGCCCGGCTTCATGGTCGGCAGCGTGGTGGAGAAGCAGGGCATCATCCGGCACGGCGCCAAGATGATCACCGCGATCTCCGAGGCGACCGTGCCGAAGATCTGCGTGGTGGTCCGCAAGGCGTACGGCGCCGGTCTCTACGCGATGGCCGGCCCCGGGTTCGAGCCGGACGCCACTATCGCGCTGCCGACCGCGAAGATCGCCGTGATGGGCGCCGAGGCTGCCGTGAACGCGGTCTATGCCAACAAGATCGCCGCGATTGCCGACGAGGACGAGCGGGCGGCCTTCGTCGCCGCCAAGCGGGCCGAGTACGAGCAGGACATCGACGTCGTCCGGCTGGCCAGCGAGCTGGTGGTCGACGCCATCGTCGAGCCGCACGACCTGCGCACCGAGCTGGTCCGTCGATTCGCGGCGGCGCGTACCAAGGATCGGCACTTCTCCCGCCGTCGGCACGGCGTCACCCCGGTCTGATCATCGACTCAGGCCCGCACAGCGACCCGCCCCCGGCGTCACGAGCGCCGAGGCGGACCGTCCTTACAGGAGGATGAGATGGACTTCCGGCTCACCGACGAACAAGCGGCGCTGCGCGAGAGCGTGCGGGAATTCGCCCGTGAGGTGATCGCCCCGGTCATCGCCGAGCACTACGAGCAGCACACCTTCCCGTACGAGGTGATCCGGCAGATGGGCAAGATGGGCCTGTTCGGTCTGCCCTTCGCCGAGGAGCACGGCGGCATGGGCGGCGACTACTTCGCCCTCTGCCTGGCCTTGGAGGAGTTGGCCCGGGTCGACTCCAGCGTGGCCATCACGTTGGAGGCGGCGGTCTCACTGGGCGCGATGCCGATCTACCGCTTCGGCACCGAGGAGCAGAAGGCGACCTGGCTGCCCCGGCTGCTCAGCGGCGAGGCGCTGGCCGGCTTCGGTCTCACCGAGCCGGGCACCGGCTCGGACGCCGCCGGCACGCAGACCCGGGCGGTGCTGGACGGCGACGAGTGGGTGATCAACGGGTCGAAGGCGTTCATCACCAACTCGGGGACCGACATCACGGCCATGGTCACGGTCACCGCGGTGACCGGCACGAACCCGGACGGCTCCAAGGAGTTGTCGACGATCATCGTGCCGACCGGCACGCCCGGGTTCACCGTCGCGCCCGGCTACTCCAAGGTGGGCTGGACCGCCTCGGACACCCACGAGCTGACCTTCGACGACTGCCGGGTGCCGGCCGCCAACCTGCTCGGTGCCCGGGGTCGGGGGTTCGCGCAGTTCCTGCGGATCCTCGACGAGGGGCGGATCGCCATCGCCGCGCTCGCCGTCGGCCTCGCCCAGGGCTGCGTCGACGAGTCGATCAAGTACGCGAAGGAGCGGCACGCCTTCGGTCGGCCGATCGGCGCCAACCAGGCCATCCAGTTCAAGATCGCCGACATGGAGCTGAAGGCACACACCGCTCGCCTGGCGTACTACGACGCCGCCGCGCGGATGCTGGCCGGCGAGCCGTTCAAGCGGCAGGCCGCCATCGCCAAACTCCACGCCAGCACGATCGCGGTGGACAACGCCCGGGAGGCCACCCAGATCCACGGAGGGTACGGCTTCATGAACGAGTACCCGGTGGCCCGGTTCTGGCGGGACTCCAAGATCCTGGAGATCGGCGAGGGCACCAGTGAGGTGCAGCGCATGATCATCGCTCGGGATCTGGGCCTCTGAGTGGCCCAGCCGAACTGATCGGCCGGTCGTCCCGGACGGACTGTCCGTACGGCTGTCGGGTTTCGGCGAGCGGGCGTCGGTAGCCCGACGTTCGACTGCCGACCGTCGGAGTCCATCCGTACTCTTCGTGCCCATGACTCCGGATCATGACTGGTCGCGGAGCCCGGCTGGACGTACCACCCTGCCGGAGCTGCTCCGCGGGCATCGACGCGCCGCCGGCCTCACCCAGGCCGAGCTGGCGTCCCGGGCCGGGGTGGGTGTGCGGACGGTGCGTGATCTGGAGCGTGGCCGGTCGGTCCGGCCACAACGCACCACCGTCGAGCTGCTCGCCGGGGCGCTGGCGCTGACCGGCACCAGTCGGGCGGCGTTCCTGGCCGCGGCCCGCGGCGCCGGCGCCGAACCGGCCTCGCTGGACGCCACCTCGACGACGTTCGCGGTGGGCGGCAACGCCACGTCGGCGGCCGCACCCGCCCAACCGTCGGTCGCGCTCCCGCCGCCGGTCGCGTTGATCGGCCGGGAGCGCGACCTCACCGAGCTGGCCGGAATGCTGACCGCGGAGCGAGGACCCAGGTTGGTGAGCCTCGTCGGGTTGGCCGGCGTCGGCAAGACCGCCCTGGCGACGTCGGTGGCGCACCGGGTGGCCGCCGCTCACCCGGCCGGTGTCGCCGGGGTGCTGGTGGGCGAGGGCGCGGACGGTCCGGACGTGCTCGCCGCCTCGATGTCCATGCTCGGCGTGGCGCGCCTGTCCGAACTCGTGGCGCTGCTCGCCGGGCGGCCGACGCTGCTGGTGATGGACGCGGTGGAGCGCGCC
The DNA here is from genome assembly GCF_900091575.1 of Micromonospora saelicesensis. GTDB lineage: Bacteria > Actinomycetota > Actinomycetes > Mycobacteriales > Micromonosporaceae > Micromonospora > Micromonospora saelicesensis. Next base: position 1,415,604 of record NZ_FMCR01000001.1, on the reverse strand, counting down.
CCGGGCCCGGTGGCCGCGACAGTGCACCGGTTGCTCGGCGCACTGCCCTCGCTGCGGGTGCTGGTCACCGGGCGGCACCCGGTCGGGTTGCCCGGTGAGCGGGTCTGGCCGGTCGCGCCGCTCGACGTGCCCCCACCGGAGGCTGAGCACTCCGGGATCGAATCGTGGCCGGCGGTCGCGTTGTTCACCGCCCGGCTCGCTCAGGTCCGCCGGGAGCCACCCACCCCCGCTGAGCTGCCTGCGCTAGCCGCGTTGGTGCGCCGGTTGGGCGGGCTGCCGTTGGCCATCGAGCTGATGGCCGCCCGGGGCCGTCTCCTCGACCTCACCGAACTGCTCGACCGGTACGGCGACCGGGTGCTCGACCTGGCCACTCCCGCCGACGCGGCCGCCCACCCGGCCTGGGACGCACCGGAGGCGCTCAGCAGCCGGACGAGCGGACCCGACACCCGTGCGGCGGTCTCGGTCGCCGTCACCCTGCGGGACGCGGTGGCGTTCAGCTACCGCCTGTTGGCGTCGGACGAACAGGCCGCGCTGCGGCAGCTGGCCGTCTTCGGTAACCGGTGGTCGGTCGAGTTGGCCGAGGAGATGCTCGCCGACGAGGCCGACCGGGACGGCACTGTGGCGATCGACCCGGTTCCACTGTTGGACCGCTTCGTCGAGTTGGGGCTGCTGAGCGTACGCGGAACCGGGTCGTTCCGGTTCCGGCTGCTCGACGCGGTCCGTGACTACGCCGTCGAGCAGGCGACCGGTGCAGGTGAGCTGACCTGCATCCGGCGTCGGCACGCGGAAGTCATCGCGCGCCTCGTGGCCCGTACCGCCACCGACCTGATCGGCCCACGGTTACCCGACGCGGTGCACCGGCTGGACGAGATGAGCAGTGACATCAGCTCGTCGTTGGCCCACGCGGCTACCGACGACCCGTTGACCGCACTGCGGCTGGCGGCCTGCCTGACCCGGTGGTGGCGGTTCCGTGGACGCGACGTCGTCGGGCGGCAGTGGTTGCGGCGGCTGCTGGCGGACCCGCGGACCGCCGATGCCGATCCTCTTCTGCGTGGCTGGGCGGCCCTCGGGGTCGCCCGGCTGGCGGCGGAGCACGGCGCGGGCGCCGAGGAGTTGTCGACGGCCCGTGCGGCGTTGGACACCTTCCGGCAGGCCGGCGACGTCACCGGGGAGTTGGAGGCGCGAAACGTGCTCGGCACCCTGCTGATCTCCGTCGGGCGGCAGGACGAGGCTCGCGAGCAGGCCGAGGCGCTGCTGCGGTTGGCGGCCCGCAACGGGCGGACCCGGGACCTGGCGGTGGCCCAGAACAGCCTCGCCTGGCACGAGATCCGCGTGGGCGATCTGGCTGCGGCCCGCCGCCGGCTAGCCGCGGTGGACCGACTCGCCGCCGAGAGTGGGGAGCAGCGACTGCGGGTGCTGGGCTGGGCCAATCGAGCCGAGGTCGCCCGACTGGAGGGCTTGTACGCGGACGCCATCGATCGTGGCCGGCGGGCGATCGCGGCCCTGTCCGAGCTGGGTGATCCAGGGCGTCGCCGTCGGGTGCTCGGGACCGTCGGGCTGGCGCTCGCCCAGGACGGGCGGGCCGCGGAGGCGACGGAGGTGTTGACCGAGTTGCGCGCCGGGGGCGTGGAGGCGCTGCCGGCGCAGCCGACCGTGCCGCGACCGCGCTCGGACGACGCGGCGCTGGCCTGGGGTGGGCCGGAGGCCGGGCTCTGTGCGCTGATCGAGGGGAACCTGGCGCTGCACCGGGGCGACCGGGAGTTGGCTGCCGAGTGGTTCGCGGCCGCCGCCGACCATGCGGGGCAGGATCGCCGCGACGTGGTGGAGGCGCTGGTCGGGCTGGCTGCCAGCACTGCGGACCCGTCGGTGCTCGATCGACTGGACCGGGTCTGTGCGGAGGGCGGCATCTCGCTGTTGCCACAGGAGTCGGGCCTGCTCTACGCGCTGATCGCCGCCCGAGGCGGACCTGCTTAATGGTCTGCGCTCTCCCCGAGCGGATCGCGACGGGAGAGTGGCGCGGGCGAAGAGCCCCCTTTGGTGCTACCCCTCGCTGATCGCCCGCGCCGTCACCCCCCGGTGATCCCCGGTGCAGGAAGCCTGCCACCGGTGCGGTGGCAGAAAGTCGGCTTGGGACCGAATCCTCCAGCTTTGCTGGGTCAGTTCTGCCGGTCTTTCTGCCGCTGCCGCCGCCCGACGGCGGGTGCTGATCAGTGCCGTCGGGTGGCGTTGTCGGTGGCGGCGACCTGCTCCGGACTGACGTCGTCGCTGCCGGCGGTGGCGCACGGATGCGCGGCGTCGCGGACCCGCCGCAACCCGTCGAGGAGGGCCGCCAGCGCCTCGGGGTCGAGCTGCCCGGTGAACCACTGCTCGATCATCTGCAGATGCCCGGGCAGCGTCTCGTTCAGGCGCTGCATCCCGGAGGCGGTGACCACCGCGTACGAGCTGCGTCGGTCGTTCGGGCAGGCCCGGCGGGTGAGCAACCCGTCGCGCTCCATCCGGTCCACCACACGGGTCACTCCGCTGGTCGACAGGGAGGTCTGTGCGGCAAGGTCGGTCATGCGTAGTTGGTTGCCCGGCGAGCGGGCCAGTCGGGTGATGACCTCGAACTCGACCGCGGAGAGGCCGTGCTCCTCGAGTTGGGCGTTGAACCGGGCTGACAGCCCGGCGTGTGCCTCGAAGAGCAGGCCGACGGCGGTGATCCGGGGATCGTCGAAGACGTTGGTCACCCGTTCATCATACCAGTGCTTGACACGGGGAATGTTGTTGCGGTTATAGTTGCTCAAGCAGTCGTTGGGCTACTAAACAATCTCCTGGAGGACAGCAGCATGACCAGCAGCATCGATGCGGTTACCCGCGACTGGGACGGCCTCACCATCCCGGCGGCCGGCACCTATGCGCTCGACGTGGCGCACAAGCGGGTCGGCTTCGTTGCCCGGCACATGATGGTGAGCAAGGTTCGCGGTGAGTTCAACGAGGCGACCGCCACCATCACCGTCGCCGAGGACCCGCTGCAGTCGTCGGTCGTCGCGACCATTCAGGCCGCCAGCGTCGACACCACCCAGGCCGACCGGGACGCGCACCTGCGCAGCCCCGAGTTCCTGGACGCCGAGAAGTTCCCGACGCTCGAGTTCCGCAGCACCGGGGTCAAGTCCCGTCGCGGCGGCGAGTTCGTGCTCACCGGTGAGCTGACCATCAAGGACGTCACCCGCCCGGTCGAGCTGGAGGTGGAGTTCGAGGGTGTCGGCCGCAGCCCGTTCGGCCAGGACATCTTCGGCTTCTCCGCCAGCACCGAGATCGACCGCGAGGAGTTCGGCCTGACCTGGAACGTCGCCCTGGAGACCGGGGGCGTGCTGGTCAGCCGCAAGATCAAGATCGAGATCGAGGGCGAGGCCGTCCGCCAGGCCTGATCCCCGGGGATCGCCGGAGGGCAGGGGGAATCCTCCCGGCGATCCGGTACGCAGGGCCCGCGCCGCACGTCGGCGCGGGCCCTGCGTCGTTCCCACTGGTGGTAATTGTCACGGCTTGTTCGCACCGCAATCGGGTCCGGCCGCGCGACGACGGGGTACAGATGGCGCCACGAGCGCGTCCGCCCCGGTCGACGTCGGATCACCGCCGTCGGCCCTCTGGCCCCGGTCAGGTGGGCGCTCTTACCGTGGATGCTTCACAAAGCGCTTCCGGGACGGCAGGATCCCGACCGCGCCGGCCGTCGGGAGGACACATGGGCAGGGACGTCTCAGAGGGCGCCTTCACCCGGGATGATCGCGTCCGATATCGGCAGAAGGTGCGGCGGTGCCTGGACGTCTTCGCCCTGATGCTGGACGACTTCGGCTTCGACGCCGACCGGCCGATGACCGGCCTGGAGATCGAACTCAACCTGGTCGACTCGGCCGCCGAGCCGGCGATGCGCAACGAGGAGATCCTCGCCGACATCGCGGACCCCCTCTTCCAGACCGAGTTGGGGCAGTTCAACCTGGAACTCAACGCCGAGCCCCGACTGATCGAGGGCACCGGCTTCGCCGACTACGAGCACGACCTGCGCGGTAGCCTCTCGCGGGCCGACGAGCGTGCCGCCAGGTCCGACGCGAAGATCGTCCTGGTCGGCATCCTGCCCACCCTCACCGAGGGGCACCTGGTCGAGGACAACCTCTCCACCAACGAGCGTTACCGGGTGCTCAACGACCAGATCGTCGGCGCCCGGGGCGAGGACATCGAGCTGGACATTCGCGGCGTCGAGCAGTTGCGCACACACACCGACTCGATCGCCCCGGAGGCCGCCTGCACGAGCCTCCAGTTCCACCTCCAGGTCGCCCCGGACAGCTTCGCCGACTACTGGAACGCGTCCCAGGCCATCGCCGGGGTGCAGGTGGCGGTCGGGGCGAACAGCCCCTTCCTGTACGGCCGCCAACTGTGGGCCGAAACGCGGATCGCCCTGTTCCAGCAGGCCACCGACACCCGCCCGGACGAGCTGAAGGCCCAGGGCGTACGGCCGCGGGTGTGGTTCGGCGAACGGTGGATCACCTCGATCTTCGACCTGTTCGAGGAGAACGTCCGGTACTTCCCGCCGCTGCTGCCGATCTGCGAGGACGAGGACCCGGTGGAGGTCCTGCACGCCGGCGGTGTGCCACAGCTCGGGGAGCTGCGGTTGCACAACGGCACCGTCTACCGGTGGAACCGTCCGGTCTACGACATCATGAACGGCCGCCCCCACCTGCGGGTGGAGAACCGGGTGCTGCCGGCTGGTCCGACGGTGGTGGACATGCTGGCCAACGCCGCCTTCTACTTCGGGCTGGTACGCGGTCTGGCCGAGGCCGACCGACCGATCTGGAGTCAACTCACCTTCAGCTCCGCCGAGGAGAACTTCCACGCCGCCGCCCGACGTGGCCTCGACGCCGTGCTGCACTGGCCCGGGCTTGGCGACGTGCCGGTCACCAAGCTGGTCCTGGACCAACTGCTGCCCACCGCCGCCACCGGCCTGGACGGGTTCGGTGTCGCCCCGGCGCAGCGGGACCGGCTGCTCGACATCATCGAGCAGCGCTGCCGTACCGGCCGCAACGGCGCCGCCTGGCAGACCGAGGTGGTCTGGGCGGCGGAGCGGCACCACGGCATGGATCGCACGGCCGCGCTGCACCACATGGTCCAGCGCTACGCCGAACTCCAGCGCACCAACCAACCCGTCCACACCTGGCCTACCACCTGACCCACCCCGCCCCACCCCACCTGACCCACCCGCCCCACCCCCCGCGATGAACGCGTTGATCATGAAGTTATTGCCATGACACGCCGAGCGAGGTGGCAATAACTTCATGATCAACAGGGTGGGTGGGGGCCCGGGTGGGGTGGGCGGTTAGTCGGTGGTGGGGCGGGTGGTGCGGCGGGCTGCTCGGGTGCGCCGGCTGGTGGGGGTCAGGTCCTCTGCCGCTGTTGCTTCGATGGGACCGGCCGGCTTCGCGAGGTCTGGGTCCGTACGCGGGGCGGGAACCTGCGGTGCGGCGGTGGCGTCGCCCGGCAGTGAGCCCGTCCGGGGCGTCTGCGGTGGGGCGTCGGCCCTCCTGCGCCGCGCTGCGGTTCCGGCGGTCGAGCCTGAGGTTGTGGTCGTCGAGCCGGAGACCGGCGGTGGGGGCTCGCTCTCGGCGATCGGGGCCGGGTCGGCCACCGTGTCCCGAGGCACCGCACCCGGCTTGGTCGAGCGGCTCTGTTTAGCCGGGCGGTTCCGTTCGCTTCGCTCGCCGAGGCGGGCGGCCAGCACCGAGCCGCCGATACCGGCGATCACCGCGTACGGGGCGATCAGCTGGGTGGACAGCTGCGCGGGACCCAGCGTCGACCAGTGCGGCAGCGTGGTCAGGTAGGCGAGCGCGACGAGCACCGGGCCTGCCGCGCCGGAGGCTGCCGCACCCACGCGGTGCCCGCCGGAGCGGGCGGACCGCCGGGCGGCCAGTACGCCGATCAGCAGCGCGGGCACCAGTGCCAGCAACGCGCCGGGCCAGTAGATCTGGCCCCCGATCCAGTACCGGGCGTGGTCCGGGTCGAACTGCCAGGTGCCGAGTTGCGCGCCGGTCAGCCCTCGTCCGACGCGTACCCCGTCGATCACGGAGATCACCGCGAGCAGCCAGAGCCAGGCGGCCGTCGCGGTCACGTTCACCGCGGCGGCTCGGGAGCGAAGCGCCCAGATCGCGACGAGGACGCCGATCAGGATGCCCAGCGTCGCCTGTACGGCGGCCGTCCGTTGCGGAGCGCCGGTGTCCGCGCCGGTCGCGACCCGCGCGGGTACCGCGATCAACAGCACCGTGACCAGCCCGCCCAGCCCGGCGCCAAGCGCCAGGGCCACCCGGCGCAGCAGGCCACCGCTGTCGTGGACCGGCGGATCAGCCACCGGTGGCGGCGTGTCCACCGCCTCCGGCCGCGCGGTGTCGACGGCCGGAGGAGGCCCGTCGGCCGGGCTCTCGTGCTCCGGTGCCCGATCGTCGAGGTGCGGGCCCTCGTGGCGGGCACCACCACCGTCGGGAGACGTCTCCGAAGAGACCACGGCCTTGGCCGGGGCGTTCCGTTGGTGCAGCCGCTGCGCGCAGACCGCGCCGAGGACCGTCGAACTGGCGGCGAGCCACGTGGCCCAGGCGAGGCCGTCCGCCCAGGCCGTGTCGGTCGCACCGGCATCGGTGGGCGTCCAGGTGATGACGCCGAGCCCGTAGCCGAAGCCCAGTTGTGCGGCACCCGCGCCGGCAGCGACCCCGATCGCCGTTGCGATCGATACTCCCCAGCCCTGTCTGGCCATGCCGGGCAGCGTAACGTCCCGTCGTCGGCGCGGCGAGTCGCAGAGACCCGCCGGTGTGGACCGCCGGTGCGGGCGGGTTGGGCGGCGGGCGGTACGGTCGCCGGTGATGAGGCGGTGGGCGTTATGACGGACACGAACACGGGCCAGCAGAATGCCGCCGGTGGCGGTGCGGGCCGGGCCAGCGTCGTGCTCGGTGGTGGGTTGGCGGCGGTGCTGCTCGCCGCCGTGGGCGCGACCGGCGGCTGGTTGCTGGCCGGCGAGGACGACGCGCCCTCTGGTGATCCGCTGGCCGTTGCGACCACGGCTGGCGCGTCGACCAGTAGGGCCACCGCACCCCGACCGAGCAGCGGCCGGCCGACACCGTCGGCGGTCCAGACCTCCGCCACCTCGACCAAGGGGGCCGGCCTGACCGTGCCGCCGGTGATCGGCACCGACTTCGAGCAGGCCCGGGAGACGCTGCGCAAGCAGCGGCTGGGTTGGCGGCTGGTCTTCGGTGGCGGCGTCGGCCGTACGGTCGAGAGCACCACACCGGACGTGGGCACCGAGGTCGCCCGGGGGACGACCGTGCAACTACAGGTCGCCGGGCCGGCGCCGGCCGCCGAGGTGCCGGACGTGGTCGGCAAGAGTTGCGCCGACGCCGCCGACGAGTTGGTCGACGAGGGCCTCTACCCGCGCTACGTCAGCGGACGCACTGGGAAGGTCAGCCGGCAGGAGCCCGCCGAGGACGGCCCGGCCCGGTGGAACGACCAGGTCAGCATCTGGTGTGGCTCCGACGGCCAGCCGACCACGAAACCCACGCCCTGATTCAAGGCCGGCGGGTTCGAGCCTCCCGGCCCCTACCTGCGTCCTGTCTCGCGGACAGCCGGCGCGGCTCGGCACGCTGATCCCCACCGATGGCGGTGTGGGCGACTAGGTTGGCGGTCGAGGGCCATGACGCCCGTCCGGGTTCGGGAAAGGACGTGCGATGAGCGACGACCGCCAGGAGCCTCCCGCCGGCGAGCACGACGACGACCGGACCCGCCCCCTGCCCTCCGCCGCTGATCGGCCGGCCCCGGCCGGGCCCGCCGCCGACGGACCGGACGAGACGGCACCGATCGACCGGACCGTCCCGGCTCGTCCCGACCTGTCGCCCGACCAGACCATGCCGATTGACCAGTCCGCCGGCACCAGGCCGGGTCCGGCGGCCGACCGGACAGCGCCGATACCGCCGTCGTGGTCCGGTCGGGCCGAGGTGCGCTCGCCCCGACCTGATGACCCCGCGGGCGAGTGGTACGTCGAGGAACAGGGTGGTCGGCGGTGGTGGCTGCCGATCCTCTGGGGCGTACTGGCGCTGTTGCTCGCAGGCCTGCTCGGGGGTGCGCTGTGGTTGGTGCGTGCCCAGCAGGAGGACGACCGCAACGATCCGGGGCCCACCCCGTCCCCTCCGCCGACCAGTGCCCCCAGCACCCCGCCGACCAGCGCAGCCCCCACGTCGGCGGCGCCCACCAGTGAGTCGCCGAGCAGCCCGCCGACTACTGACGCGCCGGAGGAACTGCCGGTGCCACCGCTCGCTGGGCTGCCGCAGGCCACCGCCGAGGGGCTGTTGACCGGGCTCGGCCTGCCCTACCGGGTGGTGTACCGCCCGTCGGAGCTGCCGCCGGGGACGGTGGTGGGGACCGAGCCGGAGGCGGGCACGTCGGTGTCGACCGACGACGAGGTGTTGTTGATCATTTCGCAGGCCGAGCCACCGACCGGGGCGAGTCCGACCACGCCGAGCCCTACGGTGACGAGCACGCCGTGACCGCTGGTCACCACATCCGGCGGCGGGTGCCGACGAGGCCGATGCCGGCCAGCGAGATGGCGAGGCCGAAGATGCCGGACCAGAAGAGGGAGCGGCGGATGTCCGTGGCGCTGTGCCCGGCCGAAGCGGCTTCGGTGAGTTCCTGACGGCCGTCGGACTGGCTGCCGGCACCCAGACCGGACACCGGTCCGGTCGGGTCGGCACCACCAGCGTGGTCGGCCGGGGAGCCGGTGTCGATCCAACCGGGTTCCTCGTAGACCGACTGACCGTCGCCCGTCGGCGGGTCGGAGTCGAGCACGGTGATCTCTGGTGCGGGCACCGGTGCGGTCAGCCGGGTGGACGACATCGCCGGGTCGCGGACGAGGACCAGGAGTGTCGCCATCGCCCCGAGGAGGGCGAGGAGTCCGAAGGCATAGGCGATACGGGAGCGGTGGTGCCGCCGCAGGGCGGGCTGATTGACCATGACCATCCCAGGGTCAGGGTCCTGGACGAGCGGGTGGAACGGTGCCGGGGTGGGCGTACCAATTCTATGGCGACGGCACGCCCACCGGCGGCGGTTCGGGTCGGTCAGCCCACCCGGAGCGGGGTACGCGCGACCGGGCGGCGGGCCCGCACGGTGTGCGGGCGGGGTTCGGGGGCGGCCTGCAGTTGCTGCAGCCCTTCCCGCTGGACGAAGATCGACCGTCGGGTGACCGCGTCGCCCGCGGCGTTCAACTCGTAGCCGTCGAGCCAGAGCCAGCCGTCATAGGTCGGCCAGTCGAGCACCCGGATCACCCGGAACTTGATCGGCCTGAGGAACTGGACACTCGCCGCGCGTGTCACGTGCAGTACGTCACCGGTGCGGGGAAGCACATGGGCTCCTGGGGAGGATCGGCCGGCGGTTGCGCCGGCGGTGCCTGAACGGGGGACGTCTCGGCCGGTGACGGGGTCGTGCCTCGTGAACCGGTGGTGCGGATGGCGGTGGTCGGGCCGTACCCCGCTGGTGACGTGCCGCCACCCGACCACCACCCGGTTGCTTCCGGGAACGCGCCCGCCGCCGCAGCTTGCCGGCTTGCAGCGGCGGGGTCCTTACCCCGGAGCAGGTCTCGTTGTCGTCGGCCGGGCCGGCGCCGTGCCCGGCTTCCCCAGAGCGGTGGGGTCACCACTCCGAGGGACCGAGCGGAGACGCTGAGTGATCCGTGCCATACGGACAGAGTGCATCAGGGACGTGCTTCATGCAAGTTGCACGTCGACTTTTGCCGATACGTGAGCGTGTCGCGCGAAAGGCCTATTGAAGCCATCCGCGTCCGGGCGGCAGACTGGGGGCCGGTTTCGCCCGTCGCGGCCGGCCGAGGACCGGCACCACCCCCTTCGTCGCGAACGCTCGCCGGTTGACGGTCGCGCCCCCGGCGGGTGTCACCCAGTGGCGCGTTACCGGAGGTAGCCCGAGTGGGGTCGAGCAGCCAGCGGCGGGGACCAGTGACTCACGGGTTGCGCGATGAGTGAGCGGCGCAGTCCCACCATCAGACGGCGGCGGCTCGGGGCCGAGCTGCGCCGCCAGCGGGAGTCCGCCGGGATCACCATCGAGGTGGTCGCCGAACAGTTGGAGTGCTCGGCGTCGAAGGTCTCCCGGATCGAGACCGGGCACACCACTGCCACACCACGCGACGTGCGGGACATGCTGCGGATCTACGGCGTGGTCGGCGCCGAGAGCGACGAGCTCGTGCAGATCGCCCGGGAGGCCCGCCAGAAGGGCTGGTGGCACCCCTACAGCACGGTGCTCGTCGGCGCGTACGTCGGGCTGGAGGCGGCGGCCAGTTCGATCCGGGCGTACGAACAGCAGGTCGTTCCGGGTCTTCTGGAGACCGAGGAGTACGCCGGGGCCATGATCCGTGCCGCTCGGCCGGACTTCACGGCCGATCAGGTGCACCAAAGAGTGCGTGTCCGTTTGGGCCGTCAGTCGTTATTGACCCAGGACGATCCGGTCGATCTGTGGGTGGTGCTCGATGAGGCGGTGGTAAGTCGGCCGGTGGGCGGGGACGAGGTGATGCGCGGCCAACTCAAGCGGTTGGTCGAGGTGGCCGAGTTGCCGAACGTGACGCTGCAGATCCTGCCCTTCGAGGTGGGTGCGCATGCCGGCATGGACGGCACTTTCACGATCCTCAGCTTCCCTGAGCCCGGTGATCCGGATGTTGTGTACGCGGAGAACGCCACGGGTGGGCTTTTCCTCGAGAAGAGCGACGAACTACAGAAGTACAGCTTCATCTTCGATCACATCCGCGCTGCGGCCATACGTCCGGAGGAGTCCGTCGCACACATCGCAAAACTGGCAGAGGAGCCGTTGTGGAAATGGCGACCAAAGGGTTCCCCGTGGACCTGACGCAGGCAGCATGGTTCAAGAGCTCGAAGAGCGGGCCGAACTGTGACAACTGCGTGGAGGTGGCGTACGTGACGGGGGCGGTCGGAGTGCGGGACTCGAAGGACAAGGCGGGCCCCGCCCTGGTCTTCGCACCGGGTGACTGGCACTCCTTCGTTGCCGGCACCAGGGGTGGTGTGTTCGGCGCGGTCTGACCGACTGGTCAATGGAGTCCCCGTTCGGTTCGCCGGACGGGGACTCTGGCGTGTCCGCGGTAGGAGCGGCTGACGGTCGCGTCGCGGCCTGGGGTCGGCGAGGTTCCGTCGGGATTCCCGTCGCCAGAGCGTCCCCGTCTCGTTGAACCGGTCGGTACGGCGCTGGTCGACGACCCGCCGCACCGACCCGCAACCGAGCGAGTAGGCGAGACGGATGACGACGATCGGTTCAGACAACCTCACCACCGGTCCGGCCAAACCGGAGCGGTTCGGTGGCAAGTACCGCGGCGCTCGTCGGGACACGGTTCTGACCGAGGTGGTCTCGACCGACCAGGAGTTGAGCGGGCGGGAGGGTGCCTCCGAGACGACGGATCCCCCGCTCTCGCTCCCCTCACTGGACCCGAACCCGCTGATCGAGCCGTCGTTCCCGCCCACGGGCTGGCCGATGGAGCCGCCCGAGTCCCTCGCGGACCACCCGTTGCTGCGTGGTCTGCTGATGGAGTTGCCGCCGAAGGGCACCGTGCCCTCGCAGGACTGGCTGGACCGCTGGTTCGAGGCGACCAGGTCGATCCTGGAGCTGCTATACGTGCAGAGCGCCAGCCGCCCGCGTTGACCCTGCGACGGCGGGCTGGGCCCGCTCCGCGAAGCGGTTGTGGCGCAGCGCGTGCCGGACCCCGATGGCGATCACCGCGAGCGCGCCCACGGTGATCGCCGGCCCGGTGACGCCGGGATCGGCTCCAAGGTCGGCGCCGGCGGCGGCGATCAACGCCGGCACCGTGGCCAGGGCGGTGACCTGTAGGGGCAGCCCGACGAGCGGGTGGGCCGCGGCAGCGCGCAGCCCGTGCGGCGCGGGGGTGGCGGGGGCACTGGCGAACGCGCCCGCACCGGCCCACAGCCGGCGGATCCGTCGTACCGAGCAGACCGCCGCCACGAGCGCCGGGCCGGCGGCCAGGGTGAGCCCGGCGGCGGCCCGGTCTACCGGCGCGGTGCCGGCGCTGAGCAGCCCGCCACCGAGCACGGCCGCGGTGAGCGCCACGCCGGTGAGGGCCAGCACCAGCAACCATCCGGTACGCCGACGCAGCATGCGGGTGTTGCGCAGCCGGGGAAGGCCGTCGGCAACAACGCCGGCGGCCAGCCAGACGGCGGCGACCGGAAGCAGGATGGTGAGCTGGCTCTCCATGTTCGAGAGTCTTTCCCGAATCCCGGCGAGGCGAATCCGGGCCTGTCCCCCGTTCGCCCCGGACGCCGGGCCCGTAGGGGGTCATCACTCGAAGGTTATGGCCGTTTCGACATGTTCAACTGCCCGACGCCTGACTTACCCTCAGCTAGATCGGCGAGTGTCGATTGATGTTGGGACCGGTGGTCACGTTCCACTGCCGGTCAGAGGGAGGTAGGAAATGGGTCTTCCACGAAGGTCCGTACTGATCGGGGTGGCTGCGGCGACCGTGCTGGCCGTCGGTACCCCAGCCCTGGCCGCCGAACCCGTGGGTGTGGTTCGGGCCGCCGGCGGAGCCACCGCCGTGCCGGACAGCTACATCGTCGTACTCAAGGACAGCGCCGTGGCCCGGGACCGGGTCGGCGACACCGCGAAGCGGCTCTCCGGCCGCCACGGCGGCACTGTGGCCCGCACCTACGGCGCGGCGCTGCGCGGCTTCGAGGTCAAGGTCAGCGCCAGCGCGGCGGCGCGGATCGCGGCCGACCCGGCGGTGGCGTACGTCGAGCAGAACCACACCGTCTCGATCTCCGGCACGCAGGCCAACCCGCCGTCCTGGGGCCTCGACCGGATCGACCAGCGCAACCTGCCGTTGAACAGCTCCTACACCTACCCGAACACGGCGAGCAACGTGCACGCCTACATCATCGACACCGGCATCCGGTTCTCCCACAACGACTTCGGCGGCCGGGCCACCTCCGGCTACGACGCGGTGGACGGCGGGTCGGCCGACGACTGCAACGGGCACGGCACGCACGTGGCCGGCACTGTCGGCGGATCCGCGTACGGGGTGGCCAAGGCCGTCCAGCTCGTCGGCGTACGGGTGCTGAACTGCTCCGGCAGTGGCACCAACGCCGGTGTGATCGGCGGCGTCGACTGGGTCACCGCGAACGCGATCAAGCCGGCGGTGGCGAACATGAGCCTCGGCGGCGGCGCGAACAGCTCACTGGACAACGCCGTCCGCAACTCGATCGCCTCGGGTGTCACGTATGGGCTGGCGGCCGGCAACGACAACGGCGCGAACGCCTGCAACACCTCGCCGGCGCGTACCACGGAAGCCATCACGGTGGGCTCGACGACCAGCTCGGACGCCCGGTCGTCGTTCTCCAACGTCGGCACCTGCCTGGACATCTTCGCGCCCGGCTCGTCGATCACCTCGGCCTGGTACAACAGCAACACCGCTACCAACACGATCAGCGGCACCTCGATGGCCACCCCGCACGTGGTCGGAGCGGCGGCCCTGGTGGCCAGCGCCAACCCGAGCTGGACCCCGGCTCAGGTCCGCAACCAACTGGTGGCCAACGCCACCCCCAACGTGGTGGGCAACCCCGGCTCGGGCTCGCCGAACCTCTTGCTCTACGTGGGCACCGGCAGCACCCCGCCGCCGCCCACCGGCTGCACCGGCACCAACGGCACCGACGTGTCGATCCCGGACGCCGGCTCGGCGGTGACCAGCTCGATCACCATCTCCGGCTGCGGTCGCAACGCCTCCTCGGCCTCCACCGTGGCGGTGAACATCGTGCACACCTACCGCGGTGACCTGGTCATCGACCTGCTCGCCCCGGACGGCAGCTCGTACCGGCTGAAGAACAGCAGCACCTCGGACAGCGCCGACAACGTGAACGCCACGTACACGGCCAACGTGTCCGGTGAGGCCGCCGACGGCATCTGGCGACTCCAGGTGCGGGACACCTACTCGGCCGACACCGGCTACATCAACACCTGGACCCTGACCGTCTGACCGGTCTTCCACGACCGAGGCCCCACCCGGGCACGCCGGGTGGGGCCTCGCGTCGTACGGATCGGGGTCAGACCGAGAAGGTGGCCGGCCGTTCGGTGGCCGGGGCCGGCGGGCGGGCCTTCCACAGGCCGATCTTCTGCGCAGCGAGCCGGCTCAGGTAGGCCGGGTTGAGGATGACGTAGCGGCGCCAGAGCCGCTTCGGCTCCAGACCGAGGCGCCAGAACCACTCAAGGCCGACACGCTGCATCCACGGCGGGGGCTGGCGCAGCAGCCCGGCGTGGTAGTCGAAGGCCGCGCCGACCGCCATCAGCGGCATGTCGAGCAGCGGCCGCATGGCGTACGCGAAGACCTCCTGGCGCGGGCAGCCGAGCCCGACCAGGACCAACCGGGCGCCACTGGACCGGATCCGGTCGGCGATCTCGGCGTCCTCACCGGGCTGGACGGCACGGAACTTGGACGGCTCCACCCCGGCGATCTTCAGCGCGGGGAACATCCGCTCCAGGGCCGGGATCAACCGGGCGAGGGTCTCCTCGGTCGAGCCGTACAGGTAGACCGGCAGCCCTTCGTCGGCGAAGCGCGACAGCACGTGCAGGGTGAGGGTCGGCCCGTACACCCGGTCGCTGAGCCCGGCGTGGTGCAGCAGGTTGAGCGCCCATCGCACCGGCTGCCCATCCGGCGTGACCACGTCGAAGGAGTTGAGCCGCGCGTTGTGCGCCGGGTCGAGCACCCCGGTCATCACACCGTGCACGGCCAACGCGGTCAGCGCGAGGGGACGACGCTCGTGTGCCGCGGTCACCACCGCGTCGGTCGCCGTGGCGTAGTCGGTGGCGTCGACCAGGACGCCGAGCACGTTGCGCTTCGTCCGGGCGCTCATGGCTGGGCCACCCACTTGTCCACGTTGGCCTCGTAGATTTCCCGCAGGATCATCGGCACGTCGTAGGTGATCTTCCAGTCCGGATACTGCGCCTCGAACCGGGCCATGCTGCTCACGTACCACTGGTGGTCGCCGGTGCGGTTCTGCTCGACGTAGTTGATCCGCGCCTCGCGGCCGGCGATCTCCTCGGCGATCCGGAACGCCTCGATGTGTGAGGTGTTGGAGTGCCGGCCGCCACCGAGGTTGTAGACCTCCGCGGACCGCGGGGCCCGGAAGAACGCCTCGAACGCGGTCAGCACGTCGCGCGAGTGGATCGCGTCCCGGACCATCTTGCCCTTGTAGCCGAAGAGGTTGTACGTCCGGCCCTCCATGACGCAGCGCATCAGATAGGCCAGGAACCCGTGCAGCTCGGCCGCGGAGTGCGCCGGGCCGGTCAGCGTGCCGCCCCGGAAGCAGGCGGTCTTCATGTCGAAGTAGCGCCCGTACTCCTGGACCATCACGTCCGCGGCGACCTTGGAGGCGCCGAAGACCGAGTGCAGCGAGTGGTCGATCGACATCTCTTCGGTGATGCCCTGGTACCAGCGGTGGTCCTCGGGCAGCTCGTACCGGGTCTCCAGCTCGATGAGCGGCAGGCTGTTGGGCCGGTCGCCGTAGACCTTGTTGGTCGAGCAGTGGATGAACGGCGCGTCGATCGCGTGCCGGCGGGTGTTCTCCAGGATGTTGAGCGTGCCGCCGGCGTTCACGTCGAAGTCCGTGTACGGCTCCTTGGCTGCCCAGTCATGGCTCGGCTGGGCAGCGCTGTGGATCACCACGGCGATGTCCGAGCCGTACTTCTTGAACACCTGCTCCAGGCCGTCCCGGTCCCGGATGTCCACCGCGAAGTGGGTGTAGGCGTTACCCAGGTCACGGCCGAGCCGTTCCAGGCTCCACGAGGTGGAGCCGTCCTCGCCGAAGAAGTACCGGCGCATGTCGTTGTCGATGCCGACGACATCCAGACCGAGGCCGGCGAAATGCCGGACCGCCTCGGAGCCGATCAGACCACCCGACCCTGTCACCAACGCGACACTCACACGCCACTCCTGGTCCATCGGAGGCAGAATCCATCGGAGCATAGCGTGACGTCCAGCACGCCCCGATATGACGGAAGGGCCCCGCATGAAGCGGAGCCCTCGTCGGTGGTGGGGATGGGGGGAGTTGAACCCCCACGCCCTTTCGGGCACACGGACCTGAACCGTGCGCGTCTGCCATTCCGCCACATCCCCGTGGCACAACCCGGAACACTCTAGCCGCCCGGCCCCGCTGTCTCCAACGGGCCTCGGGAATACTACGCTGTCCCTGGCGCTCGCCACGAGCGATTACCGTTCGTGGCGGACGAAAGATTAGCACGACAGTCCCGGCCCTTCCGAACGGGTCGAGAGCAGCCGGCCGAGCGGCGTGTGAGCTGCGCGCGCGCCGGCCGGATACCATCATGTCCTCGGGACCCGAGGAGGAGCCGGTGAGCGTGCTGCAACGCTTCGAGAAGCGTCTGGAAGGCCTGGTCGAAGGGGCCTTCGCCAAGGTCTTCAAAGGGGTGGTCCACCCCGTGGAGATCCTCAACGCCATGCAGCGGGAGGCCGAGGCGCACAAGGCGATCCTGGCCGGTGGGCGCACGTTGGTGCCCAACCGCTACGTGATCGATCTCTCGCCGTTCGACCACAGTCGGCTGGCGCCGTACGCCGCCGCGCTGGCCCAGGAGTTGGCCCAGTCGCAGGCGGAGTTCATCGGCGAGCAGGCGTGGACGGTCTACGGCGACGTGATCGTCGAGATCGAGCGAGGCGAGGGCCTGGACACGGGCATGTTCCGTGTCACGGCCGAGGTCTACACCGGCGGCGAGGTCGCCCCGGTGTCGGCACCCGGCTACGACGCCGGCCCGCCCGCCTACCCCGCGTACGACCAGGGCGGTGGCTACGGCCCGCCGCCCGGGCACGGTGGCGGTCGCAACGTGCGGCTGGTCTCCGGCGACGGGCGCACCTACCCCCTCCAGATGGGGTCGACGGTGATCGGTCGCGGCGACCAGGCCAACCTGCGTCTGCCCGACGTCGGCATCTCCCGGCGACACGCCCGGCTGGATTTCGACGGGGGCCAGGTCGTGCTGACCGACCTGGGTTCGACCAACGGCACCATGGTGAACGGGCAGCGGGTCTCCGCCGTCGCGCTCAACCCCGGTGACATGGTCCAACTCGGGACGACGACGCTGACCTTCCGCGTGGACGGCTGACCCGCCTTGCCGGAACTGGTCATCACCGTTGCCCGGTTCGGGTTCCTGATCCTGCTGTGGATCTTCGTGTTCACGGTGGTCGGCGTGATCCGCCGGGACCTCTTCGCGGGCGCCCGGTCCGGTCGCCTGGTGGCCGCGCCACGCGCGGTGGGCGCCTCGACGGGGCAGGCGGCCAAGCCAGCGAAGGTGAAACGGGGCAGAGCGGCGCACCAGCTCGTGGTGACGGCCGGTCAGCTGGCCGGCACCAAAATCACTCTCGGTGAAGCGCAGATCACCATCGGTCGGGCTGAGGACTCCACCCTGGTCATCACCGACGACTACGCCTCAGCGCGACACGCCCGGCTCGTGCCGCGTGAAGGGCAGTGGTACGTCGAGGACCTCGGCTCGACTAACGGCACGTACCTCGATCGCGCTAAGGTCTCCGGACCAACCCCCGTCCCCCTCGGCGTGCCGATCCGGATCGGCCGCACTTCCCTCGAATTACGGCCATGACTCTGACCCTGCGCTATGCGGCCCACAGCGACCGCGGTCTGATCCGAGACGGCAATCAAGACTCCGTCTACGCCGGGCCGCGGTTACTCGCCGTTGCCGACGGCATGGGCGGTATGGCCGCCGGTGACGTCGCCAGCAACATCGTCATCGGTGCCATGGCGCCGCTCGACGAGGACGTCCCGGGGGACGCTCTCGTCGATGCGTTGCGTTCGGCCGTGGGCACCGCCAACCAACAACTCCGCGACACGGTGGACGCCAACCCACAGCTGGAGGGGATGGGCACCACGCTGACGGCGACCCTCTTCACCGGCAGCAAGCTGGGGATGGTCCACATTGGCGACTCGCGGGCCTACCTGCTGCGCAATGGCGAGTTCGCGCAGATCACCAAGGACGACACCTACGTCCAGATGCTGGTCGACGAAGGCCGGATCAGCGCCGAGGAGGCGAGCAGTCACCCGCAGCGGTCGCTGCTCACCCGTGCCCTCGACGGTCGGGACATCGACCCGGAATACTCGGTCCGCCAGGTCATGCCCGGCGACCGGTACCTGATCTGCAGCGACGGCCTCTCGGGCGTGGTGAGCGCCGAAACCATCGGCGAGACCCTGCGGGAGTACACCGACCCGCAGCAGTGCGTCGAGCGGCTGGTGCAGCTCGCGCTGCGCGGCGGTGGGCCGGACAACATCACGGTGATCATCGCCGACGCCACGGATCAGGACATCGTCGAGGCGACCCCGATCGTGGGCGGCGCCGCCGCCCGGGACCGGGGCATGGCGACCTCCGCCGACGACTCGACTCCGGCCGCCCGAGCCTCGGCGCTCTCCGCGCCGCGTCCGGCCGCGCCCGAGGAGCCGGCGGCCTCCGACGATGACGCCGACCGGCCGAAGCGACGCCCGGTCCGGACCGCCGCCATGGCGCTGGCCCTGCTGGTGATCGTCGGCGGTGCGGCGTTCGGTGGTTGGACCTACACCCAGCGGCAGTACTACGTGGGAGCCACCGAAGAGGGCCAGGTTGCCGTCTTCCGCGGTGTCCAGGGTCAGATCGCGGGGATGGACCTGTCCAGCGTGCACCGCCGCAGCGGCACCCGCCTGGACGACCTCACGGTCGCCGCACAGGACACCGTCAAGGTCGGCATCCGGGCCAAGAGTGAGCCGGACGCCGAGCGTCAGCTCGCCGAGCTGACCAGCGACACGCCGAGCAACCCCAACCTGAAGCCGCTCTGCCCGCTCGACCCGACCGCCGCCGGGGTCAACACGCCGACGCCGACGCCGACTCCGGTCGGTACGACGCCGACCCCGAACGGCAGCCCGAGCGTCAACGCGTCGCCGACCCCCAACGGGGTCGTCAGCGCAAGCCCGACCGCCGGTGCCACCACCGCTCTCGGTGGGGCCGGCGCGACCACCACACCCGACGTCACGCCCTCCGACTCGGCCACGCCGGCGCTCGACCCGGCCGGCTGCCGGTCTCCTGAGTGAGCGTCGGCTGAGATCCTGAGGACCCCACCCGTGACCGTAGCGGCCACACCGGCACCCTCGCCCGCCACTGCGGGCGAGCAATCCGGCGTACGCCTGGCGCGGTCGCGCCGCAACGCCGAGCTGTACCTGTTGTTGCTCGCGATGGTGCTGGTGGCCGCGTACGGGGCGACCGTCGAGGCGAACCTGCTGGACACGGTCACCCCGGACTTCTGGATGCCGGCCGCCGCGCTCGGCGCGGTCTTCCTCGGCCTGCACCTGGTCATCCGGTTCCTCGCCCCGTTCGCCGACCCGGCGCTGCTGCCGGCGGTGGCCCTGCTCAACGGGCTCGGGGTGGGCTTCCTGCGCCGGATCGACCTGGGCGACGCCCCGGTGGCCGAGCGGGAGAGCCTGGCCGTCTTCGCGGGGCAGGGCGGGCGTCAGCTCGCCTGGACGCTCGGTGCGGTGATCCTCGCCGCCGCCCTGCTCGCGATCATGCGCGACCACCGGTCGATCTCGCGGTACGCGTACACCCTGGGGTTGGCCGGCATCGTGCTGGTGATGATCCCGGCGGTGCTGCCGTCGAGCATCTCCGAGATCAACGGCGCGAAGCTGTGGATCCGCGTCGGCAGCTTCTCCATCCAGCCGGGTGAGTTCGCCAAGCTGGCGCTGCTGGTCTTCTTCGCCTACTACCTGGTGCGCAAGCGTGAGGTGCTCTCGCTGGCCAGCCGGCGTTTCCTCGGCATCGACTTTCCGCGTGGTCGCGACCTCGGGCCGGTGGTCGGCGTCTGGCTGATCAGCGTCCTGGTGCTGGTCTTCGAGAAGGACCTGGGCACCTCGCTGCTCTACTTCGGCATGTTCGTGGTGACGCTCTACATCGCCACCGAACGGGTCAGCTGGCTGCTGATCGGCCTGGTCCTCTTCTTCGGCGGCGCGTACCTCGCCTACGTCCTCGGCTCGACTGTCGGCGGACCGTTCGCCAACTTCTACGTGCGGGCGGAGATCTGGCTCGACCCATTCGCCGACCCGACCGACAAGGGCTACCAACTCGTCCAGGGCCTGCTCGCCCTGGGCACAGGCGGGCTCTTCGGTGCGGGGCCGGGCGGCGGTCAGCCGGAGATCCTGCCCGAGGTGCAGAACGACTTCATCTTCGCCGGCATCGGTGAGGAGATCGGCCTCTTCGGCCTGTCCGCGCTGCTGGTCGTCTACCTGCTCATCGTGGAGCGCGGGCTGCGTGCCGCGCTCGCGGTACGGGACTCGTTCGGCAAGCTGCTGGCCGGCGGTCTCGCGTTCACCCTCGGCCTCCAGGTCTTCGTGATCGTCGGCGGGATCAGCAAGCTCATCCCGCTGACCGGTCAGACCACCCCGTTCCTGTCCGCCGGCGGGTCGTCGCTGATGGCCAACTGGCTGCTCATCGCGGTGCTGCTGCGGGTCTCCGACGGCGCCCGCCGACCGGTGACCGGAGGAGGCGGCGGTAAGGCGGCTCGTCCCAGCGGCGGCCCGCCCGAGCAGCTGCACGGTGCTCCCACGGAGGTGATCAAGCCGTGAACGCACCCCTGCGCCGCGTTGGCGTCGTCGTCATGGTCCTGTTCGGTCTGCTCTTCGCCAACCTCAACTGGATCCAGGCCTACAAGGCGGACGAATACCGGACCAGCGACTACAACGGTCGGGTCCAGGTCGCCGAGTACGACCGCAAGCGCGGCAATATCGAGGCCGGCGGCACGGCCGTGGCCACGAGCAAGGAAACCACCGGCAACCTGAAGTTCCTGCGCACCTATCCCAGCGGCGCCAAGTACGCCCACGTGCTCGGCTACAAGCCGGTCAACCTGGCCGACCAGGGCATCGAGCGGGTGGAGAACGACTTCCTGGCCGGCACCAGCGACCAGCTGATCGGTGACCGGTTGAAGGACATGTTCACCGGGGACGACACCGGCGGCGGCAACGTGCTGCTCACGCTCTCCAAGCGGGCCCAGGACGTGGCGTACGACCAGCTGCGCAACAACGAGGTGGGCGCGAAGCGCGGCGCGGCGATCGCCATCGACCCGCGTACCGGTGCCGTCCAGGCGCTGGTCTCCATGCCGAGCTTCGACCCGAACCCGCTGGCCAGCCACGACACCAACGAGGCAGCGGCGGCGCACAACAAGCTGGAGCGGGACCCGGAAGGTCCCCTGAAGAACCGCGCGCTTTCCGAGACACTGCCGCCGGGCTCCACCTTCAAGATCGTGGTTGCGGCGGCGGCGCTGGAGAACGGGGTCACCAAGACCACCCAGATCCCGGCCGGTTCCAGCTGGACACCACCTACGTCGGGCACCCCGATCCGTAACGCCGCCGCCTCGATCTGCCCCGATCCGAAGGTCACCCTGCTGGATGCGGTCACCTACTCGTGCAACACCGGCTTCGCCCAGCTCGGTGTGCGGCTCGGCGCGGAGACCGTCAAGGAGAAGGCCCGGCAGTTCGGCTTCGAGCAGGAGGACCTGACCGTCGGTCAGCTCGGTGAGGGCGGCCTGCCCACGGCGGCCAGCCGGACCGGGGATATCCAGAACCCGGACGGCAGCACCGACCAGGCCGCACTGGCCCAGTCCTCGATCGGCCAGAACAACGTCCGGATGACGCCCCTCGAAGGCGCCATGATCGCCGGCGCGATCGCCAACAACGGCAGTCAGATGCGGCCGTACCTGGTGCGGCAGCTGCTCGCTCCGGACCGGACCACCAGCTACTACAGCGCGAAGGCGCGGGAGCTGCGCCAGCCCGTCGAGCCGCAGGTCGCCTCCGACCTGCGCGAGATGATGGTGAGCGTGGTCCGGAACGGCACCGGCAAGACTGCCGCGATCAATGGCTACACGGTCGGCGGCAAGACCGGCACCGCCCAGTCCGCCCCGGACCGACCCGACCACGGCTGGTTCATCGGCTTCGCCCTGGACAAGAACGGCAACCCCGTCTCCGCGGTCTGCGTGATGCTGGAGCAGGCCGGCCCCGGTGGTAGCGCCGAGGCCGCTCGGATCGCCGGTCAGATCATGAAGGCCGCCATCGCCGACCCAGGGGGTCGCTGACATGCTCAGCCCCGGCGTGCAGCTCGGCAACCGCTACCGTCTCGACGAGCGGATCGCCAGCGGCGGCATGGGCGACGTCTGGCGTGGCACCGACCAGGTGCTCGGCCGGACGGTCGCGGTGAAGAGCCTGCTCCCCGCCCTGCTCGACGACCCCGACTTCGGTGAGCGGTTCCGCGGCGAGGCCCGCACCATGGCCACCATCAACCATCCCGGCGTGGTGGACGTCTACGACTTCGGCAACGACCAGCAGATCGCCTTCCTGGTCATGGAGTACGTCGAGGGTGACGCCCTGTCGTCCACGTTGAGTCGGGTCGGCCGGCTCACTCCGGCGCGGACGATGGCCCTCGTCGCGCAGGCCGCCGACGCGCTGCACGCCGCGCACGAGAAGGGCATCGTGCACCGTGACGTGAAGCCGGGCAATCTGCTGGTCCGGCCGAACGGCACGCTGGTGCTGACCGACTTCGGCATCGCCCGCTCCGACATGGTCGGCCAGCTCACCGCCGCCGGTTCGGTGCTCGGCACCGCCTCGTACATCTCGCCGGAGCAGGCCACCGGCGGCGTGGCCACCCCGGCGTCCGACGTGTACGCCCTCGGCGTGGTCGCCTACCAGTGCCTGGCCGGTCGGCGGCCGTTCGAGGGCGACAACCCCCTCGACATCGCGATGCGGCACGTCCGGGAGACGCCCCGGCCACTGCCGGCCGACATTCCTCCGCAGGTGCGCGCCCTGGTCGAACGGGCGTTGGCCAAGGACCCGGCCGCCCGCTGGCCGAGCGCCGCCGCACTCGCCGGGGTCGCCCGTCAGCTCAAGGCCGCGCTCTCCCAGCAGGCTCGGGCCGGCGCCAACTCCGGGCCGGTCTCCGCGGCGCCCGCCTCACCCGCGGCACCCGGCCGGGCCCAGGTGCCGCAGGCGCACCAGATGCGTCCGCCGGCTGCCCGCCCGCCGGTGGCCGGAGCGAGGCCGACAGCTATCGCACCCGCCCAACAGCCACGCCCCACCGCCGTCGCGCCGGCCGTCCAGCCCGTCCGGCCGCAGAGCGCACCGAACGGCTACCCACGCGGTGCGGCAGCGGTGCCGTCCGGACCACCCCGGCAGGAACACCCGCCGGCGTACGTCCGGCAGGCCGGCCCGGCGACACCGTCACCCCAGCCCCAGCGGTCGCGGCCTGGGATGGTGCTTCTCGCCATCCTGCTGGCCGTACTGGTCCTGCTCTGCTCTGGCGTGATTTCCTACAACCTACGGAAGCAGTCGCAGGCCGGTGTATCCGCCGGGCTGGCGCCGCGCACCGTGGCGTCCGGCGCGCTACGACTCGACGGACGCGACGATCCGACCTGGACGTCGTACCGTCGGGAGGTACGACTCCAGCCGGACGACGGCGGGACGACGACGAGCGAAGGACGACAGACGCGATGACAGCGCAGGCCCGCCTGCTCGGTGGCAGGTACCAGGTCGGCGAGCTGCTCGGCTATGGCGGCATGGCCGAGGTGCACCGTGGTCGCGATCTCCGGCTCGGTCGGGACGTCGCGATCAAGATGCTCCGCACCGACCTCGCCCGGGACGCGACGTTCCAGATGCGGTTCCGCCGGGAGGCGCAGAACGCCGCCTCGCTCAACCACCCGGCCATCGTGGCGGTCTACGACACGGGCGAGGAGACCGCGCCAACCGGTGAGACGCTGCCGTTCATCGTCATGGAGTTCGTCAACGGGCGGACCTTGAAGGAGGTCCTCGGGGCCGAGGGGCGACTCCAGCCGCGCCGCGCGCTGGAGATCTGCGCCGACATGTGCGCCGCACTGGAGTTCAGCCACCGGCACGGCATCATCCACCGGGACATCAAGCCCGGCAACGTGATGCTCACCCAGACCGGCCAGGTCAAGGTGATGGACTTCGGCATCGCCCGGGCTCTGGCCAGCGGCGCGACCACCATGACGCAGACCAGCGCGGTCATCGGCACGGCGCAATATCTGTCCCCGGAGCAGGCACGCGGCGAGGCCGTCGACGCCCGCTCCGACGTGTACGCGGCCGGTTGCGTGCTCTTCGAGCTGGTCTGCGGGCACCCGCCGTTCGTCGGGGACAGCCCGGTCAGCGTCGCCTACCAGCACGTACGGGAGACGCCGCCGACGCCGAGCGACATCAACCCGGACGTCACCCCGGCCGTCGACGCGATCGTGCTCAAGGCGCTGTCGAAGAACCCGCTCAACCGCTACCAGAGTGCCGGCGAGATGCGGGCCGACCTGCTTCGCGCCGCCGCCGGCCGGCCCGTGCTGGCCACCCCGGTGCTGCGCGAGGCGGAGACGGTGGCGATGGCCCCGGCCGGCGGTGGGGGCGGCTATCCGCCTTCCGGCCGTGGGCCGCAGACCGGGCAGATCCCGGCCCGGGTGGGCGACCCCCGTCAGCGCAAGGCGTCCTCCTGGCTGATCGCGATGTTCAGCGCGGTCGGCGTACTGGCGGTGATCGCCCTGGTCGCCGCCCTGCTCTGGAACATGCAGGGCAAGGACCTGAAGTCGGTGCCCACCCTCACCGGCAAGGCCCGGGACGTGGCGATCGCCGAGATCCAGAAAGCCGGCCTGTCCGCACAGGTCGGCGACCCGGTGTTGGCCAGTGACTGCACGGTGGGCACCGTCGTTCAGCAGAACCCGCCGCCGACCACCCAGGTGGAGCAGAACCGCACTGTCACCATTCAAATTTGTGGCGGCAAGCCCGAGGTGCGTGTCCCCGCCGGGCTCAAGGGCAGCAAGCGGGAGAGCGCCATCGCCCGGCTCACCGAGGCGAAGCTCAAGTTCGACGTCAAGACGGTGAACGCCGAGGCGAGCGAGGACGAGGTCCTGGAGGTCGACCCGCCCTCGGGCGAGAGCGTTCCCGAGGGCACGATAGTCACGCTTACGGTCTCGAACGGCAAGGTGCAGAAGGTGCCGGACGTCGTCGGACTGGGCCAGGAGGAGGCCACCCGCGTCCTCAAGAACGCCGGCTTCACTGTTGTCGTACAGAACGGGCCGGAGGTGCCCGCCGCCCAGGCGGGGAAGGTCACCGACCAGAGCCCGAACGGCAACGACAAGAAGCCCACCGGCACGAAGGTGACCATCAAGGTGAGTCAACCGGAACCGGAGACCGACCCGACGCCGACGATCACGCCGACGACCACACCGACGGGCACGCCGACCACTCCCGGTAACGGGGGCGGCATCGGTCTGCCATTCCCACCCCCGCCCAGCCGGCCCCAGGACTAGGCCACCTCCGGGCATCGGCATGACCGAGGCGGAAGCGTCCCCGGCCGGGCCGGTGCGGCGGTGGCCACGACGCCTCCGCCGGCTGGCCGTCGCGGGCCTCGTCGTGCTGGTGCTCGCCAGTTCGCCATGGCTGTGGACGACGCTCGCCGCACGCGGCCACCTGTACGCCGCCGCCGACGCGCCGGCCGCCGACGTGGTGATCGTGCTCGGCACCGAGGTGGCGGCCGATCGGCGGCGGCCGGGGGACCGCCTCGCTGGCCGCCTGGACACCGCCGCCGAGTTGGTGACCAGCGGGCGGGCCAAGGTGGTCCTGGTGTCGGGCGACGGCGGTGGCGCGTCTGGCGACGAGCCGGCGGTGATGACGACGTACCTGGCCGAGCGGGGTGTCGACAGGCGTCGGGTGGTGGCCGACCCGTTCGGCCTGGACACCTACGACAGCTGCGCGAGAGCGCGGGAGGTCTACGGCGTCGAGCGGGCCCTGATCGTCACCCAGTCGTACCACCTGTCCCGGGCGGTGACGCTGTGCCGGCAGTTCGGCCTCGACGTCGACGGGGTGACCGCCCGCTGCGACGGTTGCAGCGCTGCCCTGCTCGCCGAGAAGTCGGTTCGGGACTACTTCGCCAGTGGCAAGGCGGCGTGGGACGCGGTGCGCGACCGACCGCCCGCGGTGCGCTCGCCAGCGGACCCCGCGATCCAGAAGGCGCTGCGGGGCTGACCTACCAGCCCCTACTCCGCGATCTTGCACTTACTGTCGCGACACATAGGGCATCCCAGCCATATCGACGACCGAAACTGCAAGATCGGCGGGGTGGGGTGGGGTGGGGCCTCAGGCGGTGGCGAAGGCCGCCAGACGACGCGCGTCCACCTCGGCGGCCAGCGCGGGTGCCCGCTCCAGCGCCTCGGGGTGACCGCAACTGGCCAGCCAGTTGGCCAGCATCAGGTGACCGCCCTCGGTGAGCACCGACTCCGGGTGGAACTGGACGCCCTCGATGGGCAGCGTCCGGTGCCGCATCGCCATCACCACGCCGGAGCCGGTCCAGCCGGTGACCTCCAGCTCGTCGGGGAGCGTCTCGGGCAGCACTGCGAGCGAGTGGTACCGGGTGGCGGTGAACGGGTCGGGCAGACCGGCGAGTACGCCGACCGAGTGGTGTCGCACCTCGGAGGTCTTGCCGTGCAGCAGCTCGGGGGCGCGTGTCACGGTCGCCCCGAAGGCTTCGCCGATCGCCTGGTGGCCGAGGCAGACGCCGAAGATCGGCAGCTGGCCCGCGTACTCCCGGATGACGTCCAGGCAGATGCCGGCCCGGTCCGGGCTGCCCGGCCCGGGCGACAGCAGGATGCCGTCGGCGCCAACAGTGCCCACCTCGGCGACGTCGATCTCGTCGTTGCGGCGGACCTCGCAGTCCACGCCGAGCTGGCCCAGGTACTGCACGAGGTTGAAGACGAAGGAGTCGTAGTTGTCGATCACCAGGACGCGCATGGTCACCTGCTCGGGGAGGGAGGCGCTGGGTTGTTCTGGTCGGTGTCGTACGGCAGTTCGTGCTCGTCGCCGGTCGGGGTCTCCCCGGTCACCGGGTCGCCGCCGCCACCCGTCTCGGCGGGTACGCCGGACTCGACCTGCACGTCGTCGAAGGGCAGCAGGGGCTCGGCCCACGGGAAGGCGACGTACCAGAGCAGGGCCACAGTGGCGGCGACCAGCAGCACCGAGCCGGTCAACTTCCCGACCACGCCGAACGGCAGCTTGCGCCAGATGAACGCGTACATCGGGTCAGCCTCCCAGCTCCGCCGGGCGGCCAGCGGACTTGGGTTGGGTGCGGTCCAGCTCGGCGTGGATGATCAGCCGCTGGTAGTTGTCGAACTTCGGGTTGCACGTGGTGAGGGTGAGCATCCGCTTGGTCGCCTTCTTGTCCGGCTCGCCGGGCACCGGCGCCACCACCTCGACCTGGGTCGGCCGGACGATGCGGGACTGCGACACCCGGTAGACGTACCAGTCGGTCTTGCTCTCGACCACGATCGGGTCGCCCTCGTCCAGCTCGTCCAGCCGCCAGAAGGTGGCCCGGTTGCGGTGGCCGGCGACGGAGAAGTTGCCGACCTGACCGGGGAGCGCGCTGGTCGGGTAGTGGCCGGGGGCGAACCGGATGTCCTGCTGGGTGACCCCCTCGACGACGACCCAGTTCTTGTCGAGCTTGGGGATGTAGAGGCCCGCGAGCGGCTTGCCGCGTACCGGTGGGGAGGGTTTGACGCTCGGGCCCACCGACGGGGCGACAGTGGGGTCGTCGGTCGGGCCCCACGCCTGAGCCAGCTCGTTGTTGAGGTCGTTCTGGTGGGCGTCGACGATGGCCGACTTGCCCCAGACCTCGTAGCCGGCGAAGAGCAGGACCACCAGACCGAAGGTGATCAGGATTTCGCCGGTGACGCGGATACCGGTACGCAGTCGCGAGCCGAACGACGGTCGGGTCAGCTCGGAGTAGACGCTCTTGTAGCCCTCGCCGGTCTGGTGCGGCCGGAGTTGCACCACCCGCTCGCCGCGTCGGGGTTGGGGAGGGTCGGTGGGGTTGGCACCGGCAGGCTCATCCGGGACGGCGGTGCGGGGGACGGCACCCATCAACGCGGTCGAGTCCATGGTCGGTGGCCTGGTGGCAGGAGTGGCGGGCACTGCCGGAATCAACGCGGTGGCGGCCGGGTCCGCGCCACGATCCACGCCAGCGCTCGGCGGGACCCGGCCCGGCCCGGTCGGCGGAACCCGGCTGGGCCCGGTCGACGGGAAGCCTTCCGGCCCGGCCGCTGCGACGCGGTCGGGGCCGGCCGGGGAAACCGGGGCGGCCGGGGAGCCGGTGGGTCGGGCGGGCCGGGCGGTGACCTGCGGAATGTACGCGGTCGGCGAGTCGGCCAGCGGCGGCGTCGAGGGCCCGGAGGAGACAGGCCGGCTCGGCGTGCCGGAGGCCGCCGGTCGGGTCGGCATCGGCATCCCCGGCGTGGCCGGGCGGGTCGGTGCGGCACCTGGTGGGTTGCCGGCGCCCGGGGGGCGGGCTGGTGCGGCACCTGGTGGGTTGCCGGCGCCCGAGGGGCGGGTCGGTGCGGCACCTGGTGGGTTGCCGGCGCTCGGCGGGCGGGTCGGTGCGGCGCTGGGCGCGGTCGGTCGGGTGGACGCGGCGCTGGGCGCGGGGGGTCGGGTCGGGGCGTTGCCGGGGACAGCGGGCCGAACCGGGCCCTGGTTGCTGACGGTTGGTCGGCCGGGGGTGGTCGCGGGGGGAATCCCGGCTCCGCCGTGTGAGCCCGGCCCGGTAGCTGCACTGCCCGGCCAGGGCGGCGGCGCTTCCGCACCCGGGCGGCCCGGGGTCCCGGTCGGCTCGGGTCGAGTGGCGCTCGGCGGCGGTTGCTCGGCTCGCGGTGGCTGCTCGACTCGCGGCGGGTGCAGCACCGGCTCGGGCCAGTTGCTGGCCGGGGTCGGTCGGCCCGGTGCCGACTCGGACCGGTCGAACTTGGGCAGGAAGGCGGTCGGCTCGTCGGTCTGGTCCCGGTGTCGCCCGTCGCGTCGCTCGTCCGGCCCGCTCACTTGGGCACCGTAGCCGAGCGCAGGGCGGTGGAGTCCTCGAATGCGGGAACTCGCACCGTGGAGGCCGTCTCCTTGTAGCCAAGCTGGTAGTCGTCGACCGCGTCCTTGAACAACCGGACTCCCTGAGAGCTGGCGAGGGCCTGCTGGAGGGCAGCGGGATCGCCGATTGCTACGATCTTGAACGGTGGGGAGTACACCCGGCCGTGAAGTAGCAGGGTGTTACCGACGCAGCGTACCGCGCTGGTGGTGAGCACGCGGACATTCATGATTGACATGGCCTCGGCCCCGCCGGCCCAGAGCGCGTTGACCACCGCCTGGACGTCCCCCTGGTGCACCACCAGGTCGTCGTTGCTGGCGTCCGACTGCGTCTGGTCGAGCTGGGGCGCGTCGTTCAGCTCGACGGTGACCCCGGGCCCGCTGAGGGCGGTGAACCCGGCGTCCTGGAGGCTGCCCTGGGCGCGATTCTGCTGAGCCTTGATCGGGGCGTCCGAGCCGGCCAGCGTGTTGGTCCGTTGCTCGACCTCGCCGCGCAGCGTGGCGGCGCGGCGCTCGCTGGCGGCAACCTGTTCGCGGCGGTCCTCGATGAGCTGATTGAGCTGGGGGCGCCGGTCCTCCCGGAGAGCGGTGCCGCCCGCGGTGGTCGCGGTGGTGGTGAAGAGCAACCCGGCCGCCGCGGCGATCAGGGGCACCCCGATCGACCAGCCCGGACGGCGTTGGCGCGGTCGCCGGGGCAGCAGCCCGGCGGCAGCCCGTCGGAGGACCTTCTGCCAGGAGGTTGCGCCGGATGTGTACTCCACCGAGCGTTCCTTCCGCGTGTCGGGGATCGGTCCGTGCCGGCTGGGCCGGTGATGCGAACAGTCCCGCCTCTTTCGGTCACTCCGTGCACCGGCCTGACCCCATTCGTGGTCCAGGCGGCCAATCGGGACTACGCTAGCTCTCGAACATTATTGGCCATGGACCGTCGCCCCCGCGCCCGGTTGTCAGGCCGGACGAGGTCGTCACCCCTCTGGAGAGCGCCGTGCCCAAGTCTCAGGTCCGTAAGAAGAAGGTGTACACCCCGCCGACGGACGTCCGTCCGACGACTACGTCGTCGTCGTCGCGCAAGCCTAGCCCGGTGTGGTTGCCGATCACCGCGGTCGCGTTGATCGTCGTCGGGATCGGCTGGCTGGTGCTCTACTACCTGTCCGAGCAGGAGTACCCGGTCATGGCGTGGGGTTACTGGAACCTCGCCGTCGGCTTCGGTGCGATGGTCGCCTCGCTGGCGTTGCTCTCTCGCTGGCGCTGATCCGAGTAGACCGTCGCGTCGGCGGTCCCACGTCACCCCGTCGAGCCCCTGCCCGGCAGGATCGGGTGGGGCCCCCTATGGTGTGCGCAGGCAGCGCGGCCTACTGCGAGATGACTCACGTTACCGCTGGGTAACCTTCGCGTAGGCTGCACTGCATGACCGAGCAGAGCGAGGTCATCAGGCAGCAGACCGGGGAGGCCAACTCGATGGGCAGCGTCCAGATCGTCACCACGATCCTCGCGGCCGCCATCACCGCCGTGGCGGTGTGGCTTGCGGTGCGTGCGGTCCTGAAGATGGTGGCAGTCATCCGGCTCGGGCAACCCGCGCCGGAGCGGTTCTCTGACAAGGTCGCCCGCGCCAGGACGATGCTGGTGGAGACGGCCGGCCACACCCGGATGCTCAAGTGGGGCGTGGTGGGCGCCGCGCACTGGTTCGTGATGGTCGGCTTCGTCGTGCTGTCGCTGCTGGTGCTCGAGGCGTACTTCGAGGTGGTCACCACCGACGGCGGTCTGCCGATCATCGGGCACTGGACGATCTTCGGTCTCGTCACCGAGATCATCGGGGTGCTGGGTCTGGTCGGCATCCTGGTGCTGATGGCGATCCGGCTGCGCAACCGGCCGACCCGCCCGGGCGGGCGGTCCCGGTTCACCGGCTCGACCATGTGGCAGGGCTACTTCGTCGAGTGGATCGTGCTGCTGGTCCTGATCTTCGGCTTCGTGATCCGGGGCTTCAAGGTCGCCACCGACCACTTCGAGTTCCCGTTCTGGGCCACCCCGGTCAGCCACGCGGTCGGTGCGGTGCTGCCGGACTGGGCGGACGGCGTCAGCGTCGCCGCGGTCATCAAGATCATTATTTCGATGACGTGGCTGATCGTCATCTCCCTGAACGTCACGATGGGCGTCGCCTGGCACCGCTTCCTGGCGTTCCCCAACATCTTCTTCAAGCGGGAGCCGGCCAAGCCGGCCGGCTCCGGTCTCGGCGCGCTGCGCCCGATGACGAGCCAGGGCAAGCCGCTCGACTTCGAGGAGGCGGACCCGGAGAAGGACCAGTTCGGCGTCGCCCACGTCGAGCAGTTCAGCTGGAAGGGCCTCCTGGACTTCAGCACCTGCACCGAGTGCGGCCGCTGCCAGTCGCAGTGCCCGGCCTGGAACACCGGCAAGCCCCTGTCGCCCAAGCTGCTCATCCTGAGCCTGCGCGACCACGCGTACGCGAAGGCGCCCTACCTGCTGGCCGGCGGCGGCAAGGACCTGACCGGCGAGGAGAAGGCCACCCAGGCGCAGCTCGCCCACCTGGACGTGCTGGCCCTCGCCGAGGCGGACAAGCCGTTGATCGGCACCGCCGAGGAGGGCGGCGTCATCGACCCGGACGTGCTCTGGTCCTGCACCACCTGCGGTGCCTGCGTCGAGCAGTGCCCGGTGGACATCGAACACGTCGACCACATCGTCGACATGCGCCGCTACCAGGTGCTGATCGAGTCGAGCTTCCCCTCCGAGGCCGGCGTGATGCTGCGCAACCTGGAGAACAAGGGCAACCCGTGGGGCGCCCCGCAGAACACCCGCGAGGACTGGACCAAGGGCCTGGACTTCGAGGTGCCCCGGGTCGGCGAGGTGGACGACTTCGAGTACCTGTTCTGGGTCGGCTGCGCCGGCGCGTTCGAGGACCGGGCGAAGAAGACCACCCGCGCGGTGGCCACGCTGCTCAACGAGGCGGGCGTGAAGTTCGCGATCCTGGGCGAGGGCGAGACCTGCTCTGGCGACCCGGCGCGACGGATCGGCAACGAGTTCGTCTTCCAGATGCTCGCCCAGCAGAACGTCGAGACGCTGAACGAGGCGTTCGACGGCCGGGAGAAGGCCAAGCGCAAGATCGTGGCGACCTGCCCGCACTGCTTCAACACCCTGGGCAACGAGTACGGGCAGCTCGGCGGGGAGTTCGAGGTGGTCCACCACACCCAACTGCTCGCGCACCTGGTCGCCACCGGCAAGCTCACGCCGGTGCAGCCGGTCGACGGGGGCGTCACCTACCACGACCCCTGCTACCTGGGTCGGCACAACCGCGTCTTCGCGGCCCCCCGGGAGGTCCTCGGCGACGCGATCGCGGGCGACCTGACCGAGATGCCGCGGAACAGCGAACGCTCCTTCTGCTGCGGTGCCGGCGGCGCCCGGATGTGGATGGAAGAGAAGATCGGCAAGCGGATCAACGTGGATCGCGTCGAGGAGGCCATGGCCACCGGGGCGAAGACGGTAGCGGTCGGCTGCCCGTTCTGCTCGACAATGCTCAACGACGGGGTCAACGGCAAGGGCGCCGGCGAGCAGGTCGAGGTGATCGACGTGGCCAGCGTGCTGCTCCGCTCGGTCAAGCCCGAGCAGCCGCAGGGTGGCAAGGAGACCGCGCCGATCGGCGGCTGAGACGCGTACCTCCGGGATCTGTTCATCGACGGCGGCGGCCCCTGAGGGCCGCCGCCGTCGTGCAAGAATCTCGCCGAGGTGAGGCGACATCGACGGCCTACTCTTGACGACGCTGTTGCCCCTGGTCGGCTTCGTAGCCCTGACCGCGGGCAACGCGTTCTTCGTCGCGGCCGAGTTCGCCCTGGTCACTGTCGACCGGGCGGAGATCGACCGGCGGGCCGCCGCGGGCGATCAGGCCGCCCTGACGGTACGCACAGCGCTGCGCGAACTCTCCTTCCAGCTCTCCGGGGCGCAGCTCGGCATCACCATCACCGCGCTGCTCACCGGCTACCTGGCCGAGCCGGCCCTGGCCCGGCTCTTCACCCCGCTGCTGCGCCCGCTGGCCGGAGACAGCACCGAGCGGCTCACCCCGTTCCTCGCGTTGGCCCTGGCCACGCTGATCTCCATGCTCTTCGGCGAGTTGGTGCCGAAGAACGCGGCGCTGGCCCGGCCCATGCCGGCGGCGCTGGCCACGGCCGGCCCGATGCACACGTTCTCCCGGACGTTCGGCTGGGTGATCCGGGGGTTGAACGGCTCGGCGAACCGACTGGTCCGGGCGCTCGGCGTGGAGCCGCAGGAGGAGTTGGCAAGCGCCCGCTCGCCGGAGGAGTTGGGCCTGCTGGCGGGCATCTCGGCGCGGGCCGGCGCGCTGCCCACGGACACCGCGATGCTGCTGCGTCGCACCATCCGCTTCGGTGACAAGCGGGCCGCGGAGGCGATGACCCCCAGGGTGGACGTGGTCGCGCTGCGCGCCACCGCCACCGTGGCGGAGCTGCTGGAGCAGTCTCGGCGGACCGGGCGGACCCGGTTCCCCGTGTACGAGGAGACCCTGGACCTGGTGACCGGTGTGGCCGGCGTGCCCGACGCGCTGGGCGTGCCGCTGGCCGACCGCGCGTCGACCCGGGTCGGCTCGGTGGCCCGCGAGCCGGTGTACGTGCCGGAGAGCCTGAACCTGGACGGTGTCCTGGCCGCGCTGAAGGCGGCCGGGGCCGACCTGGCCATCGTGGTCGACGAGTACGGCGGCACGGACGGCGTGGTGACGGTCGAGGACCTCGTCGAGGAGTTGGTCGGAGAGATCGCCGACGAGTTCGACCCGGCGAGCGTGGACGACCACGGGTCGGCCGAGCTGACCGTGCCGGGCGGTGAGCGCACCGTGCTGGTCGACGGTGTGCTCCGCTCCGACGAGTTGGCCGAGCAGACCGGCTTCCGGCTGCCCGAGGGGCCGTACGAGACCCTGGCCGGGTTCCTGATGGCCCAGCTCGGGCACATCCCGCTCGCCGGCGAGACGGTCGAGACGGACGGCTGGGAGTTCACAGTGGTCGAGGTGGAGCGGCACCGGATCGAGCAGGTCCGGGTGTTGCGCCCGGCGGATCCGGACGACGATGACTGAGCTGCTGGTGACAGTGCTGCTGCTGCTCGGCAACGGGTTCTTCGTGGGCAGCGAGTTCGCGCTCATCGCGTCCCGCCGGACGGTGATCGAGCCGCTGGCCGCCGGGTCGAAACGCGCCCGCTGGGCGTTGTCGGCGATGAACCAGATCCCGCTGATGATCGCTGGCGCGCAGCTCGGCATCACGGTCTGCTCGCTGGGTCTGGGCGCGATCGCCGAACCGGCGCTGGCTCACCTGCTGGAGCCGCCGTTCCACGCGGCCGGCCTGCCGGAGCGGGCGGTGCACCCGGTGGCGTTCGTGCTGGCACTGGGCGTGGTGGTCTTTCTGCACACGGTCGTCGGTGAAATGGTGCCGAAGAACATCACACTTGCCGGTCCGGAGGTCTCCGCGCTCTGGCTCGGCCCGGCGATGCTGGCATTCTGTGTGGCCACCAAACCGTTGTTGCTCGCGATGAAGTGGGCGGCCCGGCGGGTGCTCGCGTTCTGGCGGATCGAGGCGTCCGAGTCGGTGAAGACGGTGTTCACCGCCGAGGAGTTGGCGGGCCTGGTCTCCCAGGCGCGGACCGAGGGGCTGCTCGACGCGGAGCAGCACGCGCGGATCACCGGCGCGCTGGCCCTGCACGCCCGTACGGCGGCGGACGCGCTGCAACCGTGGTCGACGGTGGTGACGGTGGCCGAGGACGTCTCGCCGGCGTCACTGGAGGTGCTGGCGACCCGGACTGGCCGGTCCCGGTTCCCGGTGGTGCAGCGGTCGACCCGTCGGGTGCTCGGATTTGTACACGTCAAGGACGTGCTCGGATACGCCGGGCAGGGTCGCCGGTCCCCGGTGCCGGCGGACGTCTACCGGCCGCTGGCGGTGGTGCCGCCGGACCGTACGCTGGCCGACCTGCTGCTGGCGATGCGTCGCGAACGACGGCACATGGTGCTGGTCAGCGACGGGCGACGCCCACTAGGTGTGGTCACTCTTGACGATGTATTGACCGCAATCGTTGGGTGATGGACCAATACCCTTGGTGTGCAAGCGGTTGCACGACAGTGATGGTTACCGCGCTCGCCTTGATTACCGCCCGCAGCTTCCCTAATGTGGGGCACCGACCGCTGTGGGTCGTCTGCCTCGGCCCTTCCCTCACGCGAGGCGCCCGGCGGTCGGTTGCAAAGGAGTCGGTGCCGGTGGCAACCATGCCCCCTCATCGTCACGACCTGAACGCGTCTGCTCGCTCTGGTGGCCTGCGTCGCGTCGCGCACCGGGTGCTGATCCTGGTCGCCGCCGCGGCGGTTGGTGCCGGTCTGCTGACCGCGCCGGCACATGCCGCGCCCACGGTCGACGAGATCGAGGCGCAGATCGACAAGAAGTGGGAGCAGTTGGAGCCCACCATCGAGCAGTACAACAAGGTCCGGGCGCAGCTGAAGGTCAACCGGCAGAAGTCGGCGGACCTGCAGAAGAAGATCGAGCCGCTGGCGCTGCAGAGCGAGTTGGCGCTCAACCGGGTCGGCGACCTCGCCTCCCGCTACTACATCTCCGGCCCGTCGCACGACATCGGCGCGCTGCTGGTCAGCGCCAAGCCGGACACGCTCACCGAGCAGCTCACCATCCTCGACCGGCTCGCTTCGCAGGAGCGCAAGGAGGTCGAGGGTGTGCTGGCAGTGCGGGACAAGTACGACGGCGAGAAGCAGAAGCTGGACGCGCTGATCGTCACCCAGACCAAGCAGCAGAACGAGCTGGCGGCGAAGAAGAAGCAGATCGACGGCGAGATCAAGAAGCTCGAGGCGTCGATGCCGAAGACCACTGTGGTGACCGCGGCCTGCCCGACCATCAACGGGGTGGTCAGCGCGGCGGCCCGCACCGCGATCAAGACCGCCTGCGGCAAGGTCGGCAAGCCGTACGTCTGGGGTGCCACCGGCCCGAACTCGTTCGACTGCTCGGGGCTGACCCAGTACGCCTACAAGGCGGCCGGGATCTACCTCACGCACCACACCGGTGACCAGTGGAACGAGGGCAAGGCCATCTCGCGAGGCGATGCCCGCCCCGGCGACCTGGTCTTCTTCTTCTCCGGTCTGAGTCATGTCGGGCTGTATCTGGGTAACAACCAGATGGTGCACGCGCCACGTGCCGGTAAGCCGGTGCAGGTGTCCAGCATCAACACCATGCCCGTCGCCGGGTTCCGCAGACCCGGCTGATCCACCTCGCGCAACACGAAGGCCCCCGGTCACCGACCGGGGGCCTTCGTGGTTCTCAGCGGGGCGCGCCGACCGGGGACGGCAACAGCTGCACGTCGGCGAGGTCGACGTACATGATCCGATGGCCGAACTGGATCTGCGCGTAGCGGTTCTTGCCGCGAATCACCGTCCAGTCGCCAGGTGAGGAGCCGTCGAACGTGCTGGCCCGGTAGTACTCGCCGGCCAGCACCGCGCCGACGGCGTACCGCTGCCCGGCGGCCAGGGTGTACTGGAGCGGCGAGATCGCCTGGTAGGGCACGCCTTCCGGGTACGCGGACTGCTCCGGGTACGCCCGTC
This sequence comes from Micromonospora saelicesensis, assembly GCF_900091575.1. GTDB lineage: Bacteria > Actinomycetota > Actinomycetes > Mycobacteriales > Micromonosporaceae > Micromonospora > Micromonospora saelicesensis. Next base: position 1,379,025 of record NZ_FMCR01000001.1, on the reverse strand, counting down.
CGTAGACCGGAACGGTGGTCCGTCCGGGCTTCGGCGTGGCCACGACGCCGACGGTCCAGCTGGCGGTCGCTGCGGACGCCGGGTTGTGGAACCAGGCCCGCTGCCCCAGGTACCAGATCGCCGTCCAGTCGCCCTGCCGTCCGGCCAGCGCGTACGTCTGCCCGGCGGACGCCCGGGCCCCGTGGTCCGACACGACCATCGTGTTCGGGCTGCCGTCCGGGCGGAGCGCGATGTCGTTGACCAGCGGCGCGTCCGCGGAGGGTGCGCTGCGCAGCACCACCGACGAGGAGCCGCGTGGCGCGCAGGGCACGCCCGGGGTGACGCAGTCGGTGAACGCCGGCTGGTTGGTGGTGTAGTCCGGGTCGATCCGGACCATTCCGGTGGCCGGGGTGCCGGTGTCCAGTCGAGGGGCGTGCAGCAGGTCGAAGTAGTGCGTCCAGTCCCAGTACGGGCCCGGATCCCAGTGCATTCCCCGCACTGTCGAGGCGATGGTGCCGGGCACGTTGTCGTGGCCGATGATGTGCTGGCGATCCAGTGGGATGCCCAGCCGCAGCGCCAGGTGCCGGACCAGCTTCGCCGAGGTCCGGTACATCGCCTCGGTGTACCAGGTGCCCTGTGCCGCGAAGCCCTCGTGTTCCAACCCGATCGACTTCGCGTTGACGTACCAGTTGCCGGCGTGCCAGCCGACGTCCTTGGTCTTCACGTGCTGCGCGATGTGCCCGTCGACCGAGCGCAGCGAGTAGTGCCAGCTCACGTAGGTCGGGTCCTGGACGAGTTTCAGGGTCGTCGCCCAGCTCGCCTCGGTGTCGTGGATGACGATGTACTCGATCTTCTGCCGCGCGGGCCGGTCGGAGAGGTCGTGGTTGCCGTAGTCCCCGTCGCCGAACGCCTCGTAGGGCGCCGGGATCCACTCGCAGGAGATGGTGCGTGGGCACTCCACCCCGTCCGGGCGGGCCAGGCGGCGCAGGCCCAGCCGGTCCAACCAGGAACGCTCGGGCCGCACCACGCGGGCGGGCAGAGTGACACGCTGGCCGTCGTCGGTCACCCGGGCTTCGCCCGCGCCGATGGTGGTGAAGACCTCGTCGGCGAAGGCCGCCGCGGCGTCGGCGCTGTCCGCGCCCGAGTAACGGGCCACCGCGCCGTACCAGGCCGCCGGGTCGGTGTCCGCGCCGACCGGCGCGCCCAGATCCCTCTGGTACGCGCTCAGCAGCGCGGCCCCACCCCGGATGTTGAGGCCCGCGTCGGTGCGCAGTGCCTCGGGGGTGGCGCCGGTCAGCGTGGCGGCGGCGTCCATGGTCTGCAACGCGGCGGTGGACGGCGCGGGTGCCTCGACCGGCCGGGTCGCGGGCACCCGGGCGGGACGGGAGTCGTCGCCGCGTGGGTCCTCGGCGCCGGCGTCGTGGTGGCCGCGCCCGGGTAGGGCGGCCACGTGCCGCGCGTCGGTCAGGTGCATCGGGCCGTAGCCGCCACTGGTGCTCGGTGTGCCGGCGTTGGTGTCCCAGCGCGACTCCAGGTAGGAGACGCCGAGCAGCACGACGGCCGGCACGCCGTACTCGGTGGCCGCTGCGGTGTACTGCTGCTGGCGGTCGGTGGTGGGCGCGGCGGCGGCCGGGCCGCCGGAGAGCGGCACCGTGGTCGCGGCGGCGACCACGGTGGCGGCGAGCAGTGCGCGCCAGCCGGTCGACAGGGTTGGATGGTGCATCGAACCCCCTAGATTCTCGCGGAGTGAGGTCAGGTCACCATCGCGCCGTCCGGGAGGTCACGTCAATACCTTTCCATCTATCGAAGGATGCGGAAAGAATTCTTCACACACGGTCGGTGACCTCGTCCAATCCGTACGGAGTGTCACGGCCGCACGGGTTGCGGATCGGTAACAAGCGTCTCTACTCTGGTCATTCGTCGGCCCGACAGCAGCTCCGCCCAGCCCGGGCGGTAACGGACCGACACCGCCGAGTCGTTTCCGAGCGAACCGGGGACCCAGGTCCCTCGGGGTGAATCCGCAGCCACTGCGGTAGGGCGCCGACTTCCCGCCCGAACCCGTCAGCTAACCCGGTAGGCGGTCAGGAAGAAGGAGTACGGAACCCCGGTGGCACTCCATGCCCCGCGGCCGTCGTCCGAGCGGTCGGCATCAGCCGGCACGCCGTCGATCGTGCCGCGCCCACGCTGGTCCCGCTTCACCACCGCACTCGCCGCGCTGGCCGGCATCGCCGTCGTCCTGACCGGCAGTGCCACGGCGGCGCACGCCGACCCGTCCGTCGCCGAGATCGAGCGCCAGATCGACGCCGACTGGAACAAGCTCGAACCGATCATCGAACGGCACAACGCCACCCGCACCGACCTCGCCGCGAAGCGCAAGCAGGCTGACGCGCTGGCCGCCCGGATCACCCCGCTGGAGCGCCAGGTCGACGCCGCGATGGACAAGGTCAGCGCCCTGGCCGTACGCGCCTACAAGGGTGAGAACGTCTCGACCGTCAACGCCGTCCTGGGCAGCCGGTCGCCCAGCGAGGTGGTCGGACAGCTCGAAATGCTCGACCGCTTCGCGCACAACCAGCAGAAGGACGTACGCCAGGTGGCCGACCTGCGCGACCAGCTGGCCGCGCAGAAGGCGCCGCTGGACGAGATGGTGGCCCAGCTGACCCGCACCGAAGCTCAGCTGGCGGCGAAGAAGAAGCAGATCAACGAAGAGATCGACCGCCTGCAGAAGCTGCGCCTCAAGGTGTACGGCAGCGGCGGCGGCGGTCCGCTGCGCCCGGCGCCCTGCCCGGGTAGCTACCCCGGCGGCGCCGCGGGCACCGCGGTCAAGTTCGCCTGCGCGCAGATCGGCAAGCCCTACGTCTGGGGTGCCGAAGGCCCGAACTCGTACGACTGCTCCGGGCTGATGCTGGCCGCCTGGGCGAAGGCCGGCGTGTCGCTGCCGCACAACGCCGCCGCGCAGAGCCGGGTCACCAAGAACGTCAGCAAGGGCGACCTGCGCCCCGGCGACCTGGTCTTCTACTACAGCGACATCCACCACGTCGGCATGTACGTCGGCGGCGGCTGGGTGGTGCACGCCTCGCAGGCCGGTCAGCCGGTCAAGATGAAGAAGGTCGACGACGGTCCGATCCACAGCTACGGCCGTCCAGGCTGACCCCGGATGACCGAAGGGCCCGTCGCGATCCGTCGCGGCGGGCCCTCGTCGTCCCGGTCCTGGCGGCTGAACCTCAGCGGGTGGGCCAGGTGCGCCAGTGCTGCCAGGCGCGGCTGGGTGTCGGCCCCCGCTGGCCCTGGTAGCGCGAGCCGTAGACCACCGAGCCGTACGGGTGCTCGGCCGGCGAGGAGAGCCGGAAGATGCAGAGCTGCCCGATCTTCATGCCCGGCCACAGGGTGATCGGCAGGTTCGCCACGTTCGAGAGTTCCAGCGTCACGTGACCGGAGAAGCCCGGGTCGATGAAGCCGGCGGTGGAGTGCGTGAGCAGTCCGAGCCGGCCCAGGGAGCTCTTGCCCTCCAGTCGGCCGGCGAGCTGGTCACCCAGCGAGATGACCTCCAGCGTCGAGGCGAGCACGAACTCCCCCGGGTGCAGCACGAACGGCTCACCGTCGGGGACCTCGACCGCCGAGGTCAGGTCGTCCTGCTGCATGGCGGGATCGATGTGGGTGTAGAGGTGATTGTTGAAGACCCGGAACAGCCGGTCGAGTCGGACGTCGATGCTGGACGGTTGGACCAGAGTGGGCTCGAACGGCTCCAGGCCCAGCGTGCCGGCCTTGATCTCGGAGACCAGGTCGCGGTCGGAGAGCAGCATCGGACCACCATAGCCGCGCTGCCAAAAGTGGCCGGATTCGGTGCCGGTGACCAGCGAGTCGAGGTCGCTGCTCGTACATTTGTTCGATAGAATGCCCACATGGCTTCCTGGTCCGAATTCGCCGCCGACGAGCCCCGACTCGCCGACGGGATCCGCGTTCTCCTCCAGCAATACGGGCCGGGCTTCGGCTATCTGGCCACGGTCCGTGCCGACGGCGGGCCCCGCGTCCATCCGGTCTCCCCGGTCATCACCGCCGAGGGGCTGTTCTGCTTCATCATCGACTCGCCCAAGCGCCGCGACCTCGAACGTGACGGCCGTTACGCGCTGCACTCGTTCCCTGCGGAGGAGAGCGACGACGAGGCGTACGTGGCGGGGCGCGCCCGTCCGGTGACCGATCCGGTCCTCGTGGCGCAACTGGCGCACAGCGCCCGGGCCGAGCCGCAGGTCGACTGGCGGCTCTTCGAGTTCACCGTCGACGTGGCCATGCTCACCCGCCGCGAGCAGCACATCGCGGGCATTCCGGGTCTCGCGCCGGGTCGGCCGGCCGTTCGGGTCTGGCTCGACCCAAACGCCCCGCCGGCGGGGGCCGTGCCCCTCGCCGTCCCGCAGGCGCGCCCGACCCGCCTCACCCGTGACGTCCAGTGCACGGCCGCCTGACCACAACCGGAAGGTTCATCGGTGCCGGCTCCGTCCTAACGGAGCCGGCACCCGCATGATCACCTCGATTTCAGTGAAATCGCGGTGTCCCAGCGCTCCGGATGCCCCGACTTTCAAAAAGCCGAGTGGATCAACCCGGGGTCGCCCCGGACGGAGCGGTACGCGGACAGCCGCGGCCGGCGGGGGACCTGGGTGCACGGGCTCGACGACTCGGGTACAGTGGTGCCGCTTGCGGGTGTAGTTCAATGGCAGAACATCAGCTTCCCAAGCTGACAGTGCGGGTTCGATTCCCGTCACCCGCTCCAACGCGAAGGCCCTGGCCAGGACGAGAGTCCCAGCCAGGGCCTTCGATGCTGTTGCGGCCAGCGGCGCTCGCGGCCGACAAGACAATGAAGGCCCCCAACCCCGGCCGTTCCCGCGTTAACCTCGCTGACCTCCCAGAGCGTTCAAGTGGTGGGAGGTACACACACCATGCAACGACCTCGGGAACTGGCGCCACCGGAAGGCTTCGCCGAGTTCGTCGCGGCGCGCTCCGATGCACTGCTGCGTTCGGCCTGGCTGCTTACCGGTGATGCCGGGCGAGCCGAGGACCTGTTGCAGACGGTCCTCGCGGACGTCTGGCGGCGCTGGGCCACGATCAGGAGTGCCGGGCATCCCGAGGCGTACCTGCGCCGGGCGCTGTTCACCACCTACGTCTCCTGGTGGCGGCGGCGCTGGCGCAGTGAGATTCCAAGCCAGCCACCGGACGAGGCCGCACGTGGCGACGTGGCAGGTGAGTCCGCCGATCGGGACGCGGTACGCCGCGCGTTGGCCCGGCTCAGCCGGCAGCAGCGGGCGATCGTGGTGCTCCGCTACGTCGAGGACCTGACGGTGCAGCGGACAGCGGAAGTGCTCGGCTGCTCGCACAACACGGTCAAGGTGCAGGCCTTCCGTGCCCTACGGATTCTGCGTACCGATCCGAATCTTGAGCTGTTCGCCGCTTGGAGGTCGCGAAGTGACGCGTGAAGATGAGGACATCAGGCTCCTGTTGACCAACGCAGTTCCCCCACTGACGCCGCCACCAGATCGGATTGTCAAGGTGGCGAGGCGGGTCCGCCGGCACCGGCAGCGCCTGATCGGAGGCACCGCGCTCGCCGTGGCCGTGGTCGTGGGGCTGGGCGTCGGAGGGGTGCAGATACTCAACCGCGTCCCTTCACCCCACACGGCTGCCGATTCCGCCGGTCAGGGGCAGTGGACGTCGTGCGTCGAGGCTGCACCGGAGATGGTCACGCGCGGCTTCGCGGTTCCGACCGAGGAGGCGGCCGCCCTGCCCCGCCTCGGCGACGACTTCGTTCCCGCCGCGGCCGTCATCTGCGGGCTGGAACCACCCGTTGGCAAGGACGTGATGGTGACGGAACGGCGTAGCGACGACGTCGCCGCCCTCACCGCCCTCGCCACCGTGCTCCGCCTGCCCGACGCGCAAACGAATCCAGACCTTGCGTGCAGGGCGGACCTGCAGATGGCGCCCTGGCTCGCGCTCGTCGACGCGGAGGGTCGGTGGATACGGCCCGGCATACCGCTCGCTTCCTGCCACAACCATCTTCCGGACGCAGTCAGTGAAGCCCTTGATGCCCTGCCGCTGACCACCGTGGCGACCCGTCCGCTCGCCGAGATCGAATCGGCGCGGCCGGACATGGCCGGGTGCGGCCAGCGCTGGGTCGACATGGCAGAAGTGGGGACGATGGCCGACCATGACGCCCGTCCCGGAACCCTGCGGTCGCCGTTCCTCGCCGGGCAGACGGTCCGCCTCTGCGTCTACGACGTGCCGAGGAGCGACCAGGAAAACGGCAAGGCAGCCGGCGTCCTAGCGCACGGGACGGTGTTGCGGGGCGACCGACGGGCAGCGGTCGAGCATGCTCTGGGGGCGTCCGACCCAGCGAACCCGTGCAACGCCAGCGCCAGTCGCTTCGCGGTGCTGAGGCCGATGACCGGAAGCGACCCTCGCGCCTACGTCGAACTCGACGGCTGCCGCCGAATCACAGTGGTAGCCGCAGGTCATCGCAGAGTCATCGCGCAGGGCGACGCGGCGCTGATCGAGCTGATCGACAAGCCGTGACCTGTCGGGCGGGGCGTCCGGGGAAATCCGGCCACCGGCCGTGCCTGGAGGTCATGCCGAAACCGCCTGGAGCCCCGTACCAGCCGCCGTTGGTGGTCGGGCGCCCAACGGGAACTCACAGACGGTGCGCCACGGGCTCACGTCAGGTGTTCCGGCGATGAGCCGCACCCTGTCGATGGCCGCATTGATCGGCAGGTGCGCGGAGATGGTTTCCGCGGCGTGGCTCAGCACGGGCTTGGCGGCGTCGTGACCGATGGTCAGGTGCGGCACCACCTCGCTGTGCGCCCCGCCGTACGGGGGTGCCTCGGGAAACCGTTGCCACACCGCCTCGGTGAGGTCGCGGAAGGGCCGGTCTGGCCGCGGAGCAAGCCAGACGACCGAGTCACCGAACCAGTCCACGTGCGTCAGTACGACGTCGAACCGTGGTATCCCGGCAAAGGCTTCGCGCAGCACCGCCAGGGCCTGCTCATCGATCTGTTGCGGCGGCAGGAACGGGTAGAGGACTGTCACGTGCGCCGGCACGCCCCACGAGGCGGCCCGGTCGAGCGATGCCCGGAACCGGCCCACCGCGTCCTCGGCCTCGGGTATCGGCACGATGAGCGCCGTCTGTGTCGGTTCCATGCCCTGCGACCTCCTACTGGTAGTCGGCGAAGATTCGACGCTCCACGCCATCGACGGTGACCGGCCCGCCGTGGGGAAGGATCCACTGTGGTCTGGTATGACCGAATGGGATGCCGACGCAGACGACCGCCTCGGGGTTGTAATGGGCCACCACGTCGACGACCGTGTCGCGCTGCTGCTCGCGTAGCCGTGCCCGATCCGCGGCAGGGGGTCGACGGGTGTGGTCGGAGACCGGCGGACGGGCGACCAGGACCGCGTCGACGGCGCTGAGGAGACCGCGTTCACCCAGCGATCGGACGATCCAGCCGACCTCGCGGGCGGGGAGAAGCTCCTCCGACGTCTCGATGATCAGCACTCCGCCGTGCAGGGCCTCCGGGGGAAACGGGAAGCGTCCCGCCGTCAGGATCCACTGGATGACCTCCAGGCAGCCACCCCAGGTGCGGCCGGTTACCGCGCGGGGTGGCCCGTACCAGCTCCACGGCTCCGTCGGTTCGCGCTCTCCGAACGACTTCAACGCCTGCGGGTCTGCCCAGTCGATGCCGATGTCCTCGGACTCACCAGGATCGGTGATCTCCAGCCGCTCCCCGGTGAGTAGCGCCGCTCGCAGCGACCGGACGTGGATGTCATCGACGGCAGGCCCGGGGCCGAGGTGCACCTGGGAGGACCCGCCGTAGAAGCTGGCGATGCCGAGGCCCCAGAGCCAGTGGTGCAGGTTGGTGTTGTCGCTGGTGCCGAGGAACGGCTTCGGGTCGGCTCGGGCCAGGTCGGCGTCCAGGTGGGGGATGACCGTGATCTGGTCGTCGCCGCCGATGACGGCGAGAATGCCGCGTACCTGGGGGTCCGCGAAGGCGGCGTTGATGTCCGCCGCCCGCGCTGCGGCGCTCGCGCCCACCTGGCGGGTGGTGGGATATTCGACCGGAACGAGGCCGGTCAGGTCAGCGAGCCGTCGCATGGCCTGCTCGTGGATCTCGGGATAGGCACCGGCCGCGGCGAAGGACGGCGACAGGACCGCGAGGCGGTCCCCCGGGCGTGCCTTACGAGGACTAACAAGCTCATGCACCATGTCGAGATCCAACAGGTGTGCCAGCCGGTGCGCATCTCATTTCGTAGAGGCTCCAGGAGAACCGGATGCTTTTCATGTTCATGGCAGGATCTGCCAGGTGCAGGTCGGGATGCTTGGTCCATTCGAGGTTCGCACGGACGTCGGCACCGTCATCGACGTGCCGGGTGCGCGGCTGCGCGGGCTGTTGACCGCCCTCGCGCTCCACCCGGGCCACGTGGTCCCGAAGGGGACCCTCGTCGACTGGATCTGGGGCGAACGTCCGCCCTCCGATGCGGCGAACGCCCTGCACCGCCTGGTTTCCCGGCTACGGAAGGCGCTGCCGGAGGGGTCGATCGAGGGACAGGCGGACGGCTACCGGTTGATGGTCGAACCCGACGTCGTCGACGCCGTACGGTTCGAACGCCTCGTCGGCCTGGCTCGCGATGACGAGGGCCCGCAGCGGGGACGGCGGCTGCGTGAGGCCCTCGACCTGTGGCGCGGTGCGGCGATGCAGGACGTCGGTCTGGCCGACAGCACGGCGCTCGACGCGGCGGTCACCCGATTCGAAAGGCTGCGCCTCACCGCCCTGGAGGATCGCTTCGACGTGGAGGTCAGCCTCGGCCACGGTCCGGAGCTGGTCGCGGAGCTGACCGACCTGGTGGCCGAGCACCCGGTGCGGGAACGGCTGGTTCTCGCATTGATGCGGGCCCTCGCCGCGAGCGGCCGCGACAACGAGGCGCTGCTGGTGTATCAGCGCACGAGTGACGCCCTGGCCGACGCGCTGGGCGTCGACCCCTCGCCGGAACTCTCGGCGTTGCACGTCGCGCTCCTGCGGGGCGAGGTGCGACGGCGGGAGGAGGGCCGGAAGACCAACCTTCGCGCCGAGTTGAGCAGCTTCATCGGCAAGGACGAGGCCGTCGCCGAGGTCGGCGCGCTCGTCGCCGAACACCGGCTCACGACCCTGATCGGGCCGGGTGGCTCCGGGAAGACCCGGTTGGCCACGGAAACCGCGCGCAGAATGCTCGACAACCTGCCGGACGGCGCCTGGCTGGTCGAGTTCGCCGCCATCGGCGCGGACGGTGACGTGGTCCAGGCGACGCTCACAGGGCTCGGACTCCGGGACGCTCTGCTCGGCGAGCCACCGAGCATGGAGTTGGTCGACCGGCTCGTCGCCGCGATCCGCGAGCGGGAGACGTTGCTGATCCTGGACAACTGCGAGCACGTGATCGAATCGGCGGCGGTGCTCGCTGACCGGCTGCTCGGGGAGTGTCGGCGACTGCGAATCCTCGCGACGAGCAGGGAGCCGCTCGGCATCACTGGTGAGGCGCTCTGGCCGGTCGCGCCACTGGCCCTGCCGGACGTCGACGCCGACGCCAGCGAGATCGAAAGCTCACCGGCTGTCCGACTGCTACGGGACCGAGCGGTCGCGGTGCGGCGAGATCTGGCGGTCGACGCCTCCACGCTGTCGACGATGGCGCGGATCTGTCGGGCGCTGGACGGGATGCCGCTGGCGATCGAACTGGCCGCCGCCAGGTTGCGCACCATGTCCATCGACCAGCTCGCCAGGCGGCTCGACGATCGGTTCCGCCTGCTGACCGGCGGCAGCCGTACCGCGTTGCCCCGGCACCGGACGCTGCGCGCGGTGGTCGACTGGAGTTGGGAGCTGCTGACCGACGCCGAACGGACGGTCCTGCGCCGGCTGTCGGTGTTCTCGGGCGGGGTGAGCCTGGAAGCGGCTGAACGGGTCTGCGCCGGCGACGAGGTCGAGCCGGAGGATGTGCTCGAATTGGTCACCGCGCTGGCCGAGAAGTCGCTGCTGGTTACCGAGGGCGACGAGACAGTGCGTTACCGGATGCTCGGCACGATCAAGGAGTACGCCGTGCACCGCCTCGCCGAGGCGGGGGAATCGGACCTGGCTCGCCACGCGCATCTGGCGTACTTCACTGAACTGACCGAGACCGCAGAGCCGCAGCTTCGCCGCGCGGACCAGGTGAGATGGCTCGCCACTCTCGAAGTCGAGCACGACAACATCGGTGCTGCCATGCGCGGTGCCCTCGCTGCCGGCGAAGCGCACGCGGCCATGCGGCTGGCCGCGGGTGCCGGCTGGTACTGGTGGCTCGGTGGCCACCGGACCGAAGGCATGGAGTTGATCACAGCGGCCACCGAGACGCCTGGTGAGGTCAGCGACGAGATCCGGGCCACGGTGTACGCGCTCGTCGTGCTCTTCATCAACTCGGGGCCTGGCGACGAACACCAGGCGGCGGAGTGGATCCACAAGGCGTACGAGTTCAGCCAGCGCAGTAACGGGGGCCACCCGGGGATGGCGCTCGTCGTCCCGCTGGAACGCATGTTGCGAGCCCCGGACGCGATCCTGCCCGCATGGGAACCGCTGCTGAACGACGAGGATCCCTGGGTACGCGCACTGGCCCGATTGCAACTCGGCAAGATGCGGATCATCTTCGGCCAGGACGGTCCGGAGGTGGACGAGTATCTCGTGGCGGCGCTCGCCGAGTTCCGGGCACTCGGCGAACGGTTCGGGATCTCATTCGCCCTGACCGAGCTGGCGGAGCTTATTGCCGTACGCGGTGAGTTCGCCGGTGCGTGCGAGCTCTACGAAGAGGCGACCGCGGTCGTCACCGAGGTCGGCACCGTCGAGGACATCATCCGGATGCGGTCCCGGCAGGCTCAGCTGTACTGGTTGCTTGGCGATGAGGAGTCCAGCGCGGCTGCCATGGCCGAGGCGCGGCGATGCGCGGAGCGGGTCACGTGGCCGGGTGCGTTGGCCGTGCTGGCTCTGTCACAGGCCGAACTCGCTCGCTGGCGTGGCCACACCGAAGAGGTGGGCCGGCAGGTCGGTGTCGCGACGACCCTGTTGCGCGACGAGGCGAAGCAGGCGCACATCCGCGTGGTGACGCACGACCTGCTCGGTTACGTCGCGGACGATCTCGGTGAGGCGCGCAGACACCACTCCTCGGCCTGCGTGGCGGCCGCCGAGACAGGGCACGCACCCTCGATCGCGCGGGTACTCGTCGGCGTCGCGGACCTGGCGCTGCGCCATGACCAGTACGAGCACGCCGCCCGGCTGCTCGCGGCCAGCAGCGGTGTGCGCGGACGGCAGGATCATTCCCAGCCGGATGTGGCCCGAATCGAGCAGGAAGTACGGCGCCGCCTCGGCGAAGTGAGCTTCGCAGAGGCGGCGCGAGAAGGCAGTCGGACGGACTGGAATCGGTTGGTCGCTGTCACGCTCGCTTCGTGAACGTGGAACGTGCCCACAGGTAGCCGACGAGAGCAATGCCGACGCACCAGGCGAGGGCGGGGATCACGTCACCGCTGGACGGTGTCCCGTTGAGGAACCCGCGCAGAGTTTCGATGATCGGTGTGAAGGGCTGGTATTGCGCGAACTCCCGCAGCCCGGGCCCCATCTTGTCCGCCGGCACGATCGCGCTGCTGAAGAACGGCAGCATGACCAGCGGTACGGAGGCCAGACCCGCCGTTTCCGGAGACTTCGCCGAAAGACCCAGGGCGACAGTGAGCCAGCCGGCGGCGAAGCCGAGCAGCACGATGATGCCGAGCGCGCCGAGCCAGCCGAGGAGGCTCGCCGACGGGCTGAATCCGAGCAGGAAGGCCACCCCGACAAGGGCCGCGATGGCGACCAGGTTGGTCAGCACGCTGGCGACGACGTGACCGGTCAGCACCGCACCGCGGGAGACGTGCATGACTTTGAACCGGTTGATGATGCCCTTCGTCATGTCGGAGTTCACCGCGGTCGCGGTGGCCCCGAGCCCGTAACAGACCGCCAGCAGCATCAGTCCGGGAGTCGCGTAGTCGATGTAGTCGACACCGACGTTGAAGGCGTCACCGAACATGTAGACGAACATCAACATGATCACGATGGGCATCAGGACCGCGTTGAACACCGAGGTCGGGTTTCGGGCGATGTGCTTGAAGTTGCGACGCAGCATGACGATCGAGTGGGACTTGGTGCTCATTTCGCGGAGACCTCCTGGGTGCGGCTGCCCGTCAGGGCGAGGAAAACGTCGTCGAGGTCCGGCGTCTGCACGGAGAACCCCTCGGCGCTGATCGCGTACTCGTCGAGCCGGTCCAGCAGGGCCCGCAGCGAGGCGGTTCCGCCGTCGCTGGGAACCCGCAGTGCCAGTGCCTCGTCGTCCCGCGTGGAGTCGGTGAGCACCCGGGCGGCCGCGTCGAGTTCGGCGACGGTGGCGAACCGGAGCCGGACGTGAGTGCCGGGGATCTGGCGTTTGAGCTCGTCGGGCGTGCCCTGGGCGACCAGGCGCCCCTGGTCGAGTACGGCGATCCGGTCGGCGAGCTGATCGGCTTCCTCGAGATACTGAGTGGTGAGGAAGATCGTCACGCCGTCGGCCACCAGGTCACGGATGATCGACCACATCGTGCGGCGGCTACGTGGATCCAGGCCCGTGGTCGGCTCGTCGAGGAAGATGATTCGCGGGTCGCCGACGAGCGTCATCGCCAGATCCAGCTTGCGGCGCATACCGCCGGAATAGGTCGACACCGGCTTCTGTGCTGACTCCACCAGATCGAACCGCTCCAGCAGCTCCGTGACGACCCGCCTGCCGTCCTTGCCGGGAACCTGACTGAGATCCACCATCAGCTGCAGGTTCTCTCGGCCGGTCAGTAGCTCGTCCACCGCCGCGAACTGACCGGTGACACCGATCGCGGCGCGCACCGCCTTGGCCTGGGTGGCGGCGTCGTGCCCTGCGATGCGTACGGTCCCACCGTCGGCCTTCACCAACGTGGTCAGCACGTTCACCGTCGTCGTCTTACCCGCCCCGTTCGGGCCGAGCAGGGAGAAGATCGTGCCCGCAGGGACATCCAGATCGATGCCGTCGAGCACGACCTTGTCCTTGTAGGCCTTTCGCAGCCCGGAGACTGCAATCGCTGAACTCGTCATGCAACTACCATCGGCGGCTGGGCTGTCACCCCCCTGTCATGGCCCTGACACGGCCACTGACACGGCAGGGTCAGCGACTCCGCCGGAGGCGCCGGTCGTCGAGCCAGAGCGCCAGCCCTCGACGACTGCGGTAGGCCACGATGCCAGCGATCAGGATGCAGAGCCCGGCCCGGTGATGCTCAGGTGGAGGCCCGAAAGTCCTGGTGGCGGCGGAGGAGTTCCCGTAGTGCGCTGATCTCGGCAGCCAGTGCGGTCTGCCCTGCTCGGTCATCCTGACCCAGGTCTTGGGCCGGCGGCGTGGTAGCCCCGTTCGATCTGGATCAGGTCGGCCTCCTCCAGCACGGCGAGGTGTCGGGAGAGGTTGCCGGCGTGAGTTCGAGGGCGTCGCGCAGGCAGGCACATCGCAAATCATTCTGCGCAGGAGTTCCGCGAGATGGCGACACCCGTCGGGGATCGACAGTGGTAGTTCCTGCTTGCCCTCGGCACCGGCTAGTGTCCGGCGTGGAGGTGCCCGTGTTCACCGAAGCGTTTCCGATCGTGACGACACCTGACCTGCCACGACTCATCGCGTTCTACCGGGACGTGGTCGGCTTCGAGCTGACCTACCAGTTCCCGGACGAGGGCGCCCCGGAGTTCGTCGCTCTGCGGCTGGGCAGCAGCGAGCTCGGCCTGGCCGCCAACCCGGAGGCTGGCGGGCCGGCCGACTCGCACCGCTGGGAGTTGTGCGTCTACGCCGACGACTGCGACGCAGCAGTGGGCGCGCTTCGCACGGGTGGAGCGACAGTCACCGAGGAGCCGGTCGACCAGCCCTGGGGTGAGCGCTCCGCGCGGGTCACCGACCCCGACGGCAACCGGTTGCTGGTGCTGTCACGCCTGGCCTAGTCGCCAGGCAGCCGAACGAATGAGAGCCGCCATCCCACGGACGGCGACTCTCACTCAATGGTTTTGTAGCACTTCGTTTTCATCGTCTTGTCGAGGTTGGCGAACACCGCGCCGTGAAAGGCGCTGAAGTCGGTCTTTGCGGCTGGGCCGTACGTTTTGAACAGGATGAACCATCCCGAGCACACGACGTAGGCGTTGTAATTGTCCTTGAATCCACCGGTGCCGGAGAAATAGTATTTGACGGAGGCGTCCCCGCCGAGGTCAGTGGCCTCCCGCCTCGCGTTGTGGCCCGCGAGTTCGCACTCCTCGGAGGCCTTCCTGATCGTCTCGATCGCCGTCGGCGCATTGTCGTCGGCAAGGGGCGCAATCAAGGCCGTCACGACGCCACCGGGATCGATCGTGTAGTAGTTGGACACGATTCCCGGTTTGAACTCCAGCTTCGCGTCGCCGTGCGGGCCGAAACATGATCCGTCCATGTCCATGCTGCCCGTCGTCAGCGTCTCGGAATGTCGATTCCGCGTGCTGGTCGTGACCATGCCTGTGTTTATCTCCATGGCCTCGGACATCAGGTCGAGTCGCTGACGGGCTCCCGGAGAAAGATTGAAGAAGTAGAAGGCGGCGGCGATGCCGAGCAGGCCCGAAGCGACTCCCAGAAGCGGGGCCCACTCGGATCGAGTCGGCCTGGTCGTCTTCCCTCTCGCTACTGCCGGGCGTCGGGGATCGGCTACTTTGCCGAAGGTCACGGCCTTCTTCGGGGTCGCGACGGGCTGCGGCTTCTTCGGATTCCTCTCCGGTTCTGCGACGGTGGGAGTCCGGGCCCTCATGGTTTCGAAGGCGACGACTGCGATGCCCAGGGCGATGGTCGCTCCGAATACCAACGGTTTGAGCCGGTCCGGCACGTCGATCGCGCTCGCCGCGACATTCGCCATCACCCCGAAAACGACCGACGTGACGACCGCGACGAAGGCGCCCCGTCCGGTCGGCTGACTCACGCATACCCCGTCTTGATCACTGTCTCTTCAGGATTGCTCCATTCTAGACGGCGACCTGGGCCGGTTCACGCGGGGAACACAGCGAGGCTCGCGCGCTCATCCGCGCTGCTCATCACGGCTTTGATCTGGCTTCGATGATCGGCAGGGCATGACCTAGGCGTTCCCGTCTTCCGCGTGGCTGCGCGAACCCGTCAACACAGCGGCTGTCGCGTCTCAGGGCGCAGCGGTGATGGAAGAGGGCTCGGCACCGATCGGTACCGCAGAAACCCCACAGATCTTGGACAGTTTCCGTTACGCCAGAACGGAAACTGTCCAAGATCTGAGGTGGCGGGGTCGTCGACGGGCCATGGGGCGCTGGTCGATCAGCCATGGGTGTGCGGTTGGGCCGGGCCGGCGTGCCGTGATAAGGAGGGCGGTCATCGCCTCCAGAACAGGAGGTGGGTGACCCCACTGGGGCTGGGCACCGACTCGAGGTGGAAGCGGTCGAGCAGTTCGTCGGGGCTCTCCCACAAACGTTCACCTCGTTCCAGGTCGACGGGCGCGACGGCGATGTGCATCGTGTCGACCAGGTCGGCCTCGAGGAACTCGCGGATGACCGCCACCCCACCACCGAGGCGTACGTCCCGACCGGCGGCTGCCTGCTTCGCCTCGGCCAGTGCCTCGGCCGGGCTGACATCGCGGAAGTGGAACGTGGTGTCGGACAGGCTGAACGACGGGCGCACGTGGTGGGTGAGCACGAAGACCGGCGTGTGGAACGGCGGGTTGTCCCCCCACCAGCCCTGCCACTCGTGGTCCTTCCAGGGGCCACGCTGGGGGCCGAACTTGTTGCGACCCATGATCTCCGCGCCGATGTTGCACTCGGCGTCGCGGGTCAGGTAGTCGTCCAGGCCACGGGTGCCGCCCGGCTCGGTGCGATACACGAAGCTGGCGGTGGCGGCACGCCAGGAGAACAGCGGGGTGGGGTCCGCGTGACCGAAGGGCCGTTCCAGGCTCTGCCCCTCTCCGGTCCCGAACCCGTCGCGCGAAACGTTGAAGCACTGCACCCGCAACAGTTGCGCCATGGTGTCTCCTCCTTCCTCCGATGGGCCGTGATTCAGTTCGCGGTGACCGTCGGGCCGCCTCCGCTGCCCCGGTCGTCGAGCACGAGCGGGGCGCGACCGCGCACCGCGTACCGGATGTGGGTCACCTGTGGGGTGGCAAGGACGCGGGTCGGCGTCAGCTCGATTCCCTCCCGGTCGCCCAGGTCGAGGTCCGCGTCGAAGAGCCGCAGGCCGGTGCCGAGCACGACCGGTACGACGTGCAGCTCCAACTCGTCGAGCAGACCGGCCTTGAGCACCTGCCGCACCAGGCTGCCGCCTCCGGCCACCGCGACGTCCTTGCCTCCGGCCACGGCGCGCGCCTGCTCGACGGCGCTGGCCACACCGTCGGTGACGTAGGTGAAGCTGGTGCCCCCGCCCTTCACCAGCCGCTGGCGGGGGCGGTGGGTGACGACGAAGACCGGCGCGCGAAACGGCGGCTCCTCACCCCAGGGGATCTCACCCCCGTCGGCCATCCGGCGCCCCATCACGTACGCGCCGGCCGCCCCGAACGACTCGGCGATCACCTCGGAGTTGGTGTCCTGCTCTCCGCCGGCGAAGCCCTGCCGTTCGCGCCAGGCCGCCGCTTCGGTCGCCCACCGGGTGACCCGGAAGAATTTCGCGCTCTCCGCCGAGTCCATCCAGTTGCCGTTCCCGTCGAACTGCGGGCCGGCGTAGAAGCCGTCCACCGACACCGACAGTTGTGCGGTCACCTTCGTCATCGCGCTCTGGTCCTCTCCTCGGGCGACACCCCGCCTGGGTGCCGCTCCCCGAGGGGTCGGAGCCGAACGCGATGTCCCTACCGGGAAGAAGTGTGACGCGCGCCACTCGCGGGCTCGGTCAGGTACCACGTCCCGGCGTGTTCCGGGTCCCGTGACCAGCGCATCAGGGCCCTTTCCTCCGGGCGGGGGCTCCAGTCCCGGTAGGGCGCGAGGGCCACCCGCCAGGCGATCACCGCGAAGTAGTAGAGGCCCGGGCCGACCAGCCAGAGCAGGGCGTCGCGTCGCCGATAGGAGGCGTACGGCGCGAACCACGCGGTCGCCGCCATCGGCACCGCGACCGCGCTGAGGTCGGCGAGCGGTCCGCGACCGAACCGGGCCTCGATCAGCTCGCGGAGAACGAGGGACGGAACGACCACCCCGACCAGCAACGCCACCGTGCGGATCATGCGGACCCGACGCGCCCGGCGATCCGGGGATACGCGGTCAGCAGATCCTTCGGTGGGCATCCCCGGAGGGTACGGGCTGGCCGCAACGGTGGACCTACGACTTCCGGTCGGCGATCGCCGCCTCGATCCGTAGACCGAGACCGGTCAGAATGAGGAACGCGGCCAGGATGTGCGGCTCGAGCCCGTCGTAATCGGACATCATGCTGAGCAGTGTCGTCATGAAGCCGGCCACCAGCGACACGGTGCCGAACGCTCGTATGGTGCCGACTCGCTGCGCCGGTAGGTCCACAGCCGGACGATAGCGAGAACCTGACCCCGCTGGTGTCCCCGACTAGGCTGGCGATCATGCGGATTGGCATCGTGATCCTGCCGGACCAGCGGTGGGCGGAGTCGCAGCGTCGCTGGCGGCAGGTCGACGAGTGGGGCTTCGACCACGCCTGGACGTACGACCACCTGGGCTGGCGTGACCTGGTCGACGGCCCGTGGTTCGACTCGATGGCCACGCTGACCGCGGCCGCCACGGTGACCTCGCGGATTCGGCTGGGCACCCTCGTGGCGTCGCCGAACTTCCGGCACCCGGCCGCGTTCGCCCGGCAGATCACTACTGTGGACGACGTCTCCGCCGGCCGCCTGCTGCTCGGCCTGGGAGCGGGTGGCATCGGCTTCGACTCGGCGGTGCTGGGTGGTGAGACGCTGCCGCCGCGTCAGCGGGTCGACCGGTTCGCCGAGTTCACCGAGTTGTTGGACCTGATCCTGCGGGAGGACGGCACCACCTGGCGTGGCGACTGGTTCGCGGCGGTGGATGCCCGCAACAACCCCGGCTGCGTGCAGCGGCCTCGGGTGCCGTTCGTGGTGGCCGCCAACGGGCCACGGTCGATGCGGTTGGTGGCCCGCTTCGGGCAGGGCTGGGTGACCACCGGCACCGGTGACGACGACGACCTGGCGGGCTGGTGGGCAAGCGTGTCGGCGCTGTCCGCGCGGATGGACCGGACCCTGGACGAGGCCGGCCGCGACCCGGCCAGCCTGGACCGCTACCTCTCGCTGGACGCGGCGCCGGTCTTCTCGCTCAGCAGCGCACAGTTCTTCGCCGATCAGGTCGGCCGGGCCGCCGAGCTGGGCTTCACCGACGTGGTGACGCACTGGCCGCGCGCCAGCAGTTGGTACGCCGGTGACGAGGCCATCCTGGTGGACGTGGTGACGCGGTTGCTGCCACAACTACGCGGCTGAGGCCGCCACACCGAGCCGGTCAGGTGCCGAGGTCACCGCTGGCCACACCGCCCTCGCCGCCGGAAACCAGGCGGAAGCGCAGGCAGACGATCGGGGTGTCGCCGTCGACCGGCGTGCCGAGCCGCGCCCAGTAGGTCGAGTGCCCGGCCCGCCACTCCTCGATCGAGCGGTCGCCCTCGCCCTCGGCGCGGGCGAAGTCCCAGGGCACGTCGGCGAAGCGGACCACCTCGACTCCGGTGATCTCCACGACACCGGCCAGTGCGTTGTCGTCGTCGACCAGGGCCAGGCGTTCGCCGACGTGCTCCAACTCCTCGCCTTCCTCCGCGTACTCGGCGAGCCGGCCGGCCGTCGCGGTCTTCACACCGGCCAGCACCAAAGTGTTGAGGGTCGACCGCAACTCGCCGGGGGTGCCGAGGGCGAGGGCGCGCAGTTCACCGATCCGAGGCCACATCCTGCCGAGGCTAGGCCAGGGCGGCCCGGGCCGCCGCCGCAATACCCGTCGCCCCGCTCAGATCAGTTGGCCGGCGTAGCCGGGTGCGGTGAGGAGCCGCTCGTCGGCACTGGTCGCGTACGCGTCGAGGATCGCGTCGGCGAGCTTGACCACGTGCTCGTCGCCGTGGCGGGCCGCGCGGGCGAAGACCTCCGCCGGCGTCGCGGGGGTCACTGTCGGTGGCGCGATGCCGTTGGCTGGGGCGTACACCGAGGTCATGGCCGCCGTCGCGGCCCAGGCCGCGGCGAGGCTCGGCGCCCACAGGTCCCGGTCCAGTGCCGGCAGGGTACGCAGCACGGCGGTCGGCGCGGTGACCGCGTGCACCAGCATGACCGGCGCGGCGTGCCCGAAGCGCAGGTAGTCCAGGCCGGCCCGGTGCACCAGCGTGGTGAGCCCCCGCTCCGCCTCGGCCGGGCTCCGCACGGGGCGCAGCGTCGCGAGTGCCGGCTTCCATCGGGGTACGCCCGGCAACTGCTCCAGCCGATCCCGGACGCCGCCGGTCTGGTCGTCGATCCGGGGCAGCCCGGCCAGCGCGGCCGCCACGTCAAGGTCGTCGGTGCCTGGCCGGTCCGGATCGCCGGTGAACAGTCGGTCGGTGCCGGGGATCGGCTGCCAGCGGGCCGCCCAGTAGCCGAGGGCCTGGCCCAACTCGGTGAGCCGCTGTCGGTTCTCGTCGTCCGGGTCGAGTGCGCGTACGGCGTGCCCGACCCGGATCACCCCGTGCGTGGCGCCGGCGGCGATGCCTGGCAGCAGCCGGGGCCACCAGGTGCCGAGCACCGCACGCCACGGGTGTTCGCGCAGTTGCCGGTCGAAGTAGGCCAGCCAGTCACCGGCGCGCTTCGGATCGCCCAGCGCCGACCGCCAGTCGTCGATCGGGTGCAGCCCTCGGGGCAACTCGTCGAGGCGGCCGAGGTAGTCGTCGAGCCAACGGTGCACCCGGTGCGGGTGCCCGTGTCGGACCAGCGCCTCGACGGCCATCGGCCCGTGGTTGGACAGCCAGCCCTGATATTCGGGGCCGGTGCGGTGCAGCCGCTCGTACGCCTCGTCGAGAACTCCGTCGCTCATCCGCCGATCGTCGGTGTTGAACCTCGCTTCAGGTCAAGAGGGCAGATCCGCGGCGTCGATCAGGCCGGTGATCCGTAGGTCGGCCGTGACCTCGGGCGGGCAGTCCACGGCCACCACGGCGGTGCCCAGCACCTCGGCGCCCCGCGCGGCGCAGATGTCGTAGAGGGCGCGTAGCTGTGCGCCGGTACGCACCCAGTCGTCCACCACCAGTACCCGGTCGTCGGGGCCGAGGTGTCGGTCCCGTACGGCGAGGTCCACCCGTCGGCCGCGGTAGTCCGGTGGGCTCTGCGCCCAGGTGAGTGGCCCGGCCGGCAGTCGCCCGTCACCGGGCTTGTGGGCGGCCACGAAGCCGACCCCGAGGGCGGTGGCGGCCAACGGCCCGAGCAGCAGCCCGGTGACGGCTGGCGCGAGCACCACAGTGGGCCGGGCGGTCCGGTACGGCGCCACCAGGGCCGGCCCCAGCTCGGCCAGCACCGCCGGGTCCCGCCACCAACCGGAGATGTCGCTGATCAGGTGGCTGGTGTCCGGGCCGGGGTCGATCCACTGGAACAGCGCGGCCAGGCGTTCGGTCAGATCGGCGGGCATCCGCTCATCCTGCGGCACGGGCGGCGGGCGTGGCGGCACCCGGGCCACCCGGCCCACCCCGGGTCGGATGATCGGCTACACGTATCTGGGTAAATACGGGCATACCACCATGATCACGTTGACTTCGGAAGTGCTTCTCTCGTTACGGTCCGACCCGGTTTGTTCAGACGACGAAAGGACCGGGCCGGTGGCAGGCAAGCACTCCCGTACCCGCATCTTGTCCTCCCCGGCGGGCATCGTGGCCACCGCGGCGGTCGGCGTCGCCCTCGCCGTCGGAGGCACGGTGGGCGCCGTGCAGCTGGTCTCCGGCTCCGGCCAGTCGGAGCAGGTGGCTCTCGACCTCGCCCCGACCACCGCCGCGAGCAGCCTCACCCCCAGCTCCCCGGCCGTCACCCCGAGCGTCAGCGCCTCGCCCAGCGCGACCGCCAGCCCGTCGGCGACCCGGTCGCAGCAGGCCGCCTCCCGGGGCAAGGAGCGCACCTCGTCGCCGAAGCCGAAGCCGAAGCCGACAGTCAAGAAGACCACGGCCGCGGCGAAGGTGCTGGATAGCGGTTCGTGCGGCGCCTCGTTCTACTCCGACGGGCAGCTCACCGCCAACGGCGAGTCGTTCAACCCCAACGCGCTGACCGCCGCGCACAAGACACTGCCGTTCAACACCAAGGTCCGGGTGACCAACCCGGCCAACGGCAAGTCGGTGACGGTGCGGATCAACGACCGCGGCCCGTTCATCGACGGCCGCTGCCTGGATCTCTCCCGGGCCGCCTTCGCCAGCATCGCCTCGGTCGACGTGGGCGCGCTCACCGTCCGCTACGAGGTCCTCGGCTGAGCGGGGCCGGCGACGCCGATTCGGCCGGCCGACTGGGCCGGCCGGACAGAACCTCCTCGGACGACGGGTCAGGTTCATTCACCGGTTCACGTGGATCAGGCAAACTGTCCCTCGTACCCACGCGACTCCTCCAGTCGGGCCGTCGCCCGCTGAGCCCCGGATCCCGCGCCGGCCTCGGCGCGGCCCTTGTTCTGCTCGCGATCGTGACCGCGGTGGAGGCGGCGGACGGCCGCAAGGTGCACTACGTCGCGCTCCTGGCGGCAGCGCCGGTTCTCGCCGCCGCCCTGGCGTCCTGGCTGGTGGTCCTGGGAGTGGGCGTCGCGGCGACAGTGATCGGCACGGGCTTCGCACTGGTCGCGCCGAAGGTCTCGTTGGTCACCTCGGTCGACGTTGTCGCGGTCGCGCTCACCACCGGGATGGCCGTGGCGGTGGCGTGGGTTCGCCAGCGGCAGGCCGAGCGGATCGTGGAGCTGACCAAGCTCGCCTCGGTGGCCCAGCAGGCGGTGTTGCGCCCGCTCGGGCCGCAGGTCGGCACGCTCTCGGTCGCGGGGCGCTACATCTCCTCCACCGCGACGGCCGAGATCGGCGGCGACCTGTACGAGGCGATCGACACGCCCTACGGCGTCCGCATGATCATCGGTGACGTGCGGGGCAAGGGCCTGGACGCGGTCCGGCTGGCCAGCATCGTCCTCGGTTCCTACCGGCACGTGGCCTACGAGCGGGCCGACCTGCGGGCCGTCGTCGCCGACCTGGACCGCGCGGTGGCCCGCAACGTCGGCGACGAGGACTTCGTCACGGCGGCACTGGTCGAGGAGCGTGGCGGCACCCTCACGATCGTCAACTGCGGGCATCCTCCACCGCTGCTGCTACGCCGGGGTGCGGTGATCCCGTTGGAACCGCCGGCCCCGGCACCTCCGCTCGGGTTCATGCCGGTGGTCCGCCCCCGGGTCGAACGACTGGAGCCCGGGGACCGGCTGCTGCTGTTCACCGACGGTCTCGGCGAGGCGCGACGGGACGGCGAATTCTTCCCGACCGCCGACCGGGCCTGGCGACTGCTCGGCCACGGCACGGTCGCCGACGGGCTGGCATCGCTGGAGACCGCCCTGGTCGAGTGGGTGCACGGTCGGCTCGACGACGACATCGCGCTGGTCCTGATGGAGTACGTGGGTGCCCGTACCGGCGCGGCCGTCGCCGTCCCGAGCTGGGAGGTCGGCGCCGCCGAGAGCTGAGCCGGCCGACCGCGCCCGCAGGTGTGTAATCGCCGTCACTTGGGTGATCCGCTTGTCGCTGCCTACCCGCGAGTAATACAGTCGGGGTTACTGATCGGTAACACCTGTCCGGAAGCGGGGCCAGCGAGCATGACCCACTACAAGAGCAACCTGCGGGACCTTGAGTTCAACCTGTTCGAGGTCTTCGGGGCGGACCAGGCGTTCGGCCAGGAACCGTACTCCGAACTCGACGCCGACACCGCCCGCAGTTTCCTCTCCGAGCTTGATCGCCTCGCTCGCGAGGACCTGGCCGCCAGCTACACGGACAGCGACCGCAACCCGCCGGTGTTCGACCCGGCCACGCACACCGCGCCGCTCCCGGAGTCGTTCAAGAAGTCCTACCAGGCATTCATGGACTCCGAGTTCTGGCGCCTGGACCTGCCACCGCACCTGGGCGGCACCAACGCGCCGCGCGCCCTCTGGTGGGCCCTCGCCGAGCTGGTGCTCGGCTCGAACGCCCCGATCTGGATGTACGCGTCCGGTCCGTCCTTCGCGCACGTGCTGCACGTCGAGGGCACCGAGCAGCAGAAGCGGTGGGCCAAGCTCTTCATCGACAAGCAGTGGGGCTCCACAATGGTGCTCACCGAGCCGGACGCCGGCTCGGACGTTGGCGCCGGCCGCACCCGCGCCATCCAGCAGCCGGACGGCACCTGGCACATCGAGGGCGTCAAGCGCTTCATCACCTCGGGTGAGCACGACCTCAGCGACAACATCGTGCACTACGTGCTGGCCCGCCCTGTGGGCGTGGAGGGCGTCGGTGGCCCCGGCACCAAGGGTCTGTCGCTCTTCGTGGTGCCGAAGTTCCACTTCGACGAGACCACCGGCGAGCTGGGTGAGCGCAACGGCGTCTACACCACCAACGTCGAGCACAAGATGGGCCTGAAGGTCTCCAACACCTGCGAGCTGACCTTCGGCGAGCACGGCGTACCGGCCAAGGGCTGGCTGCTGGGCGACAAGCACGACGGCATCCGGCAGATGTTCATGATCATCGAGTACGCCCGGATGCTGGTCGGCACCAAGGCCATCGCCACCCTCTCCACCGGCTACCTCAACGCCCTGGAGTACGCGAAGAACCGGGTGCAGGGCGCCGACCTGATCCAGCAGGCGGACAAGACCGCGCCGCGGGTCACCATCACCCACCACCCGGACGTGCGCCGCTCGCTGCTGCTGCAGAAGTCGTACGCCGAGGGCCTGCGTGCCCTGGTTCTCTACACCGCCACCTGGCAGGACAAGGTCGCCATCGCCGAGGCGGCCGGCGACGAGAAGGCCACCAAGCTGGCCAAGCGGGTCAACGACCTGCTGCTGCCGCTGGTCAAGGGCGTCGGTTCGGAGCGGGCGTACGAGATGCTCGGGCACGAGGCCCTGCAGACCTTCGGCGGGTCCGGCTTCCTCCAGGACTACCCGCTGGAGCAGTACGTCCGGGATGCCAAGATCGACACCCTGTACGAGGGCACCACCGCCATCCAGAGCCTGGACCTGATCTTCCGCAAGATCGTTCGGGACAACGGCAAGGCCCTCATGGCGGTCGCCGGCGAGATCCAGGAGTTCATCTCCTCCGAGGCGGGCAACGGCCAGCTCAAGGAGGAGCGGCAGGCGCTCGGCAAGGCGCTCGGCGAGGTGCAGAACATCCTCGGTGTGATGACCGGCTGGCTGGGCGAGGCGCAGGGCGGCGACACCCGCGCCCTCTACAAGGTCGGGCTGAGCAGCCGGCGGTTCCTGCTGGCGATCGGCGACCTGGTGGTCGGCTGGCTGCTGCAGCGGCAGGCCGAAGTGGCGCTGAAGGCGCTGGCCGGCGAGGTCTCCGCCAGCGACAAGGCGTTCTACACCGGCAAGGTGGCCGCCGCCCGCTTCTTCGCCCGTGAGGTGCTGCCCCGCATCGGTGCCGACCGGCGGATCATCGAGGGTGCCGACCTCGACATCATGGACCTCCCGGAGGAGGCCTTCTGAGCAGGCCAAGACAGGTTTGACGTGCTGGGTCGCACCACCCGGCACCGCAACGGCCGGTGGGGCTTCTGCCCCGCCGGCCGTCGCCGTCTCACCCTGACCGCGGCACGTATTGGCCGAGCCCGGTCGGGTATGCCGCTGGCGTGGCGGGTAACCGTCGCGTGACCTCGAAAGGGAACGCCCAGAGCCACCGCACGGGGGAGTGCAGCGCACATGGGTGTAGGAAGCGGCATTTTTCTCATCGCGATCGGCGCGATCCTGACCTTCGCGCTGAGAGCCAACGTCTGGTGGATCGACGTACGCGCGGTCGGCTGGGTGTTCATCCTGGCCGGGCTGGCCGTACTACTGACCACGGTCTGGTTCTGGCAGGACCGGCGCAAGCGGGCTCGGACCCTCATCGTGGAGGAGAACCGGCTGTCTCATCCGACGGCGATGATGCCGCCACCGCCGGACCCGCCGCCACCAACGGCGCCGCCGTCCTGATCCCCGCACAACGCGTACCCCTGAGCCACCCGTCGGATCGGCGGGTGGCTCAGCCGCGTGCCGTGTGCCGCGCCGTGAGCGGTGCTCCCGCCCTGCTCAATTCCATCCAGCCGGACGGGCAGCGGTGCACCGCCAGCTCGGCGGTGCGCAAACCCTCGTCGTCCACTCCCTCGGGGTCGAGGAGCGCGGAGAGCAGCGAGATGCCCGGATTGTGGGCAATGAGCAACGCCGTGCGGGCCGCCGGGTCCACCGTGCGGACCAGCGACAACAACTCCTCGGGGTGCGCGTCGTACGCACCCGGCTCATAACGGACGGTCGGGCGAGGACCGGTCGGGCCACCCTCAGGCGGTGAACCGGTCATCCCCATCGCCACCCCGTGCCAGGTCTGCCGGGTCCGTCGGGCCGTCGAGCAGATGACCACGTCGGGCAGCAGCCCTTGGTGCGCCAGCCAGGCCCCAGCCGCAGCCGCGTCGGCGTTCCCGCGTGCGCTCAGCGGCCGCTCCGCGTCGTCCGCCGCGTCGCTGCCCTGCTCGGCCTTCGCGTGCCGCAGCAACACCAGTGTCCGTGTGTCGGGGTCGACGTCCGTCATGCCCCCAGCTTGCCCGATTGGCGATCTCCGTGCCTGGGTAAGTCGATGGATGCCGCACCCCTACCGACGGCCGCGGCGCGACGTACGCCAGGTTAGAGCCGAGGAGCGAGACATGGGCATTGGTGGCAGCATCTTCTTGATCGCATTAGGCGCGATATTCGCGTTCGCAGTGGAGGCCGACCTGGGCTGGCTGGACCTGGCCGTGGTCGGCTGGGTGCTGATGCTCGCCGGCGTCGCCGGCCTGCTCACCACCCTCTACTTCTGGAACAGCCGCCGCCGCCCGGCGGTGGCCGCGCCGGTACGCGAGGAGCGCGTGGTGGCCGACCGGGTCGTGCCGGTCCAGGACAACCAGGTCGTGCAGGAGTACCGCGAGGTTCGTCGGCCGGGCCGACCGGTCTGATCCTCGCCCACACACTCCGGGGTCCCGCAGCGTCGCGGGGCCCCGGCTCGCGTCTGCGCCCGGGTCGTGCGTGTGCGACGGGACCGCCGGTACCCCGCTACCCCTGCCAAGATCCGCACACTTTCGGGGAAACTGCTGCCTGAGGGCGCGTCGAGGCAGCAGTTTCCCTGAAGTTGTGCGGATCTTGAGGGGTGGGACCGATCCCGGGAGCGGTGATCGGATCAAGATCGTGCTCGATCCAGGAAATAGGGCTTTCGGATGCGAGCGAGGCCACTACATCCATGATCGAGCACGATCATGGCGGCCTGCGGCCGTGGCGTTCCCGCCGAGCGGCGCTGCCGGGACCGGGAGGCCGGAGTGCGTTCGCCGGGCCGCCTGGGTCGTGGCGGTTTCGGGCGCGCCTGCGTCCTGGCCGTTTCGGGCCGTGCCCTGCGTCCCGGCCGTTTCGGGCCGTGCCCTGCGCCGTGGCGGGTTCGGGCCGGCCTGCGTCCTGGCCGTTTGGGTCAGGCGAACAGCGCGAAGTAGATCGCGATGTGGTGACAGAGCGCCGCCAGCAGTGTGCAGGCGTGGAAGAACTCGTGGTGGCCGAAGACGGTCGGCCACGGATTGGGTCGACGCAACGCGTAGAAGATCGCCCCGACGCTGTAGATCGCGCCGCCGACGATCAGCAGCACCAGCGCGGCGACGCCGCCCCCGTGCAGGATCTCCGGCAGCATGGCCACCGCCACCCAGCCCAGCGCCAGGTAGAGCGGCGCGGAGACCCAGCGCGGCGCGTGCGGCCAGATCACCTTGACCGCCACGCCGGCCAGCGCGCCGCCCCAGACCAGGGCCAGCATCACGGTGGCCGGCCGGGGCGCGAGCAGCATCGCGCAGAGCGGTGTGTACGTGCCGGCGATGAACACGAAGATCATCGAGTGGTCCATTCGGCGCATCACCTGGTAGCCGCGCTCTGACCACACACGACGGTGGTACAGCGCGCTCGTGCCGAAGAGCCCGCAGACCGTCAGGCTGTAGATGAGGCAACTCACCAGGGGTGCCCACCCCGGCCGGGTGGCGGCGATCGAGCAGAGCACGATGCCGCAGACCACGGCGACGAAGAAGGCGTACGTGTGTAGCCAGCCGCGCATCCGGGGCTTACCGATGTCGACCGGCTTCAGGCGAAGCGGGGCGGAGGTGGTCACCCCATCAGGTTACGGCACCGTAGGTTACTTGTAAGTAGTGGCGTTGGTGACACCCGGCACCGTCAACGTGAACACCGGATTGGCGCGACATCGGCGAGGATGAGCGGATGCGGATCCGACCCGTCGGGGCGCACGCCCTGCTACTCGACTGCACCGCCCCCACCGACACCCCCGAAGCCGTGGCCGACATCCCGGAGGCCGCGTTTGTCGAAGCGTGGCGGGCCGAGCTGTGGCGGCGTCGGGAGCGGGGCGACCTGATCGCCGTGGAGATCGTGCCGGCGGCCCGGACCGTGCTGCTCGACGGCCTGCCCGACCCGACCGCCACGGCCGAGCAGTTGACCCGTTGGGCGTCCGCCGTCACCGCCGCGATCACCCGCCCCAACCAGACCGACGCCAAAGCCCACAACGACGCCCAAGACCACGCCCACGCCGAGGCGGAAGCCAAATCCCACGCCGCCGCCGACGCCCATGCCCACAACGCCACAGCCGAAGACAGGGCCGACGACGCGGCGGACGTGGTCGTACCGGTCACCTTCGACGGGCCGGACCTGCCGGCGGTGGCGGAGCACTGGGGCGTGGACGTGCCGGCAGTGCGGCACCGGTTGACCAGCACCCGGTTCCGGGTCGCCTTCTGCGGCTTCGCCCCCGGATTTCCCTACCTGACCGGGCTGCCCGCCGAGTTGGCGCTGCCCCGACTGGCCACGCCCCGTCCCCGGGTGCCGGCCGGCTCAGTCGCGTTGGCCGGCCCGTACGCCGGCATCTACCCGGGCGCTTCCCCGGGCGGCTGGCTGCTGGTCGGTCGGACCGACCTGGTGCTGTTCGACGTGGCCGCCGACCCGCCGGCCCGGCTCGGTCCGGGCACCACGGTCCGGATGGTGGTGGCGTGACCCACCCGGCCACCATCGAGGTGCTCCGCGCCGGTGCGCTCACCACAGTGCAGGACCTGGGCCGGCCCGGCTGGGCGCACCTGGGCGTACCCCGGTCCGGTGCCCTCGACCCGGGTGCCCTGCGGTTGGCCAACCGACTGGTCGGCAATCCGGAGCACGCGGCCGGCCTGGAGATCACCCTGACCGGCTGCACACTGCGGTTGACGCGGGCCGCCACGGTGGCGGTCACCGGCGCCGAGGTCCCCGTCCAGGCGGGTGTCCGGCCCGGTGACACCGGACGCCCGCTCACCGTGCCGGCCGGGACGGTGCTGCGGATCGGTCCCGCCCGACGGGGCGTACGGAGTTGGCTGGCGGTGACGGGCGGCATCGACGTGTCACCGGTGCTCGGTAGCCGGGCCACCGACACCCTCTCCGGGCTCGGCCCGCCCCGGCTGCGGGACGGTGACCTGTTGCCGCTCGGTGATCCGGTCGGCACCCCCGCACCGGTGGACCTGACCGTGTGCCCCACGCCGCCTGAGGAACTGCACCTGACGTTGGGCCCGGGTCCTCGCCGGGACTGGTTCACGCCGACCGCGTTCGACCGGCTCTTCGGCAGCGCGTACACCATCAGCCCGGTGAGCAACCGGGTCGGCGCGCGGCTCGCCGGCGCGGCGCTGCCCCGCGCGGTGGCCGGCGAACTCCCCAGCGAGGGCATCGTGCTCGGCGCGGTGCAGGTGCCGGCGGACGGACAACCCCTGATCTTCCTCGCGGACCATCCGACCACCGGTGGATACCCCGTCATCGGGGTGGTCACCGACGTGACCCCGCTCGCGCAGGCCCGGCCAGGTACTACCGTCAGATTCCATGGACCTCAACGCTGACCTGGGCGAGGGATTCGGCATCTGGCGACTCGGCGACGACGAGGCGCTGCTGAGCCTCGTCACCTCCGCCAACGTCGCCTGCGGCTTCCACGGCGGCGACCCGTCCACCATGCGGCGGGTCTGCGAGGGCGCCGCGCGCCGCGGGGTCGCGGTGGGCGCGCAGGTCGGCTACCGAGACCTGGCCGGCTTCGGCCGGCGGCACATCGCGTACGACTTCGCCGAGCTACGCGACGAGGTGACCTACCAGTTGGGGGCGCTGGACGCGTTCTGCCGGTTGTTCCGCACCAGGGTCCGCTACCTCAAGCCGCACGGCGCGCTCTACCACGCGGCCAGCACCGACGAGTCCCAGGCGGCGGCGGTGGTCGCCGCCGTCAGCGGTTACGACCCCGAGCTGCCCGTACTCTGCCTTCCCGGCTCGACGCTCGCCCAACTCGCCGTGGGTGCGGGCCTGCCGGTGGTTGCCGAGGCGTTCGCCGACCGTGCCTACCTGCCCAACGGGGCGCTGGTGCCGCGCGGCACCCCCGGCGCGGTGATCACCGACCCCGAGCAGGTCGCCGAACGGGCGGCGCGGATGGCCACCGAACGCAGCGTGGTGGCGGTCGACGGCACCGTCATCCCGTGCTCGGTCGACTCGATCTGCGTGCACGGCGACACCCCGGGCGCGGTCTCCGCCGCCGAACTCGTCCGCGCCACCCTGATCGACGCGGACATCACCCTGGCCCCCTTCGCCTGATCGGAGGGGCCCAGCGGGCCCCTCCGATCGCGTCAGGCGTCCAGGCCCCGGAGCACCAGCGGCAGCCGGGTCACGGCGCCGTCGACCACCCGGACCGGTACGCCCCAGTCCTGCCGGGTCAGGTGGCACGCCGCGTGCTCGACGTCCGCGTCACAGGTCGCCGCCTGCGCGGTCACCTGAAGCACCCCCGCGGTGACCTCGCCGTTGAGCACCAGCCGGCGGGACAGTTCGGTGCCCGTGCCGGCACCGTCCACCAGCAGCTCCGGCGGGGAGGCGGAAACCACCAGCCGGGTCGACGGTCCGTACGTCTCGTCCAGCTTCTGCCCCGGCGCCGGGGTGAAGACGATGTCCAGGGTGACCTCGCCGGCCGCGACGTCGGTCGGCTTGCGCTCGGTGCGGTGCCGAGGCCCGTCCACCGTGCTGGCACCCGCTGCCGACAGGGCACCGGGGGCGAGCCGGGTCAACCGGTGCGCGGCGGACTCCACCACCAGCACCTCACCGGACGGGGTGAGCACCAGGTCGCTCGGTTCCGCCAACCCGTCGGCGACGGTGGAGACCTGGTTGCTGGCCGGGTCGAAGCGGCGCACGGCGCCGTTGTACGTGTCCGCGATCAGCACCGACCCGTCCGGCAGCGCGCACACGCCCAGCGGATGCTGGAGCAGCGCCGACTCCGCCGGACCGTCCACGTGACCGAAGTCGAACAGGCCCTGCCCGACGGCGGTGCCCAGCACACCGTTCTCGACGTACCGGACGGCGCTGGACTCGCTGTCGGCCACCCAGAGCCGGGTGCCGTCGGCAGAGACGGAGAGCCCCGACGGCTGGGCCATCCACGCCTCGGCCAGCGGGCCGTCGCGCAACGCCTCCACCGTGGTGCCGGCGTACATGCCGGCGGTCCGCTTGATCGGGTCGAACCACCAGAGCTGGTGGATGCCGGCCATCGCGATGATCAGCTTGTCGTCGTACCAGGCCAGGTCCCACGGCGACGAGAGGTCGACGGCGAACGCGTCGTGGGCGTGGTCGTCGACCTCGGCGCGCCACTGCCGCCCACTGCCGGCCACTGTGACCACCTCGCCGGACTCCAGCCGTACGCCGCGCAGCAGGTGGTTGACCGTGTCGGCCACCACCAGGTCGTAACCGGCCACCTCGGCGACGTGCGTGGGCAGCAGACACACTCCCTGCGGCTCGGAGAACGTCGCCGCGGCGGCCGGCCCGTCCGCCCGGCCGCGCTCGCCCGAGCCGATCCGACGTACCGGCGTCTCGCCGTCCGGGTCGATCTCGACCAGGGAGTGCCGGGCCGAGTCCGAGACCAGCAGGTTGCCGTTCGGCAGCAGCACCGCCTTGCCCGGGAAGCGCAGCGCGGTCTCCGGTGCCGGCGGCGGGACGTACGGGCCGTTCCCCCGGTGCAGGGTGCCCTTGGCCTCGTGGGTGGCGATCAACTCGTCGATCAGTCGGGCCAGCCCCTCGGCGTGCCCCTCGCCGGCCATGGTGGCCACCACGTAACCCTCGGGGTCGATCACCGACAGGGTCGGCCAGGCCCGGGCCGCGTACTGCTGCCACATGTCCAGCTCAGGATCGTCGAGTACGGGGTGGTGCACCCCGTACCGCTCCACCGCAGCGGCGAGCGCGTCGGCGTCCTTCTCGTGCTCGAACTTCGGCGAGTGCACGCCGATCACGACGAGCACGTCGCCGTACTTCTCCTCCAGCGGGCGCAGCTCGTCGAGCACGTGCAGGCAGTTGATACAGCAGAACGTCCAGAAATCTAAGATGACGCAACGACTTCGAAGGTCCTGCAATGTCAGGTTTTGTCCACCCGTATTAAGCCACTGCCGGCCCCGTAGTTCGGGCGCACGTACACGCGCTGTCGTTGCCATGCCTGTCAGCCTGCCACGGCGAGGCTTTTCCGTATCGGTCGTCGTGACCCGGACGACAGAAAGCGTCGAGGAGTCTTAGCCCGCGCCGCCTTCGGTTACGTTCCCGACGCTTCGCGGCGTACTCGCGGACCTCGACCGCGTCCCAGATTCGGCCGACGGTCAACGTCTCCAACGGGGCCGGGACGTCGACGGCGCGGGGGGCCGGCTGACGTCATCTTCGACATGGGCATCTTCGACGACCCCGAGGCACAGCGACTCGCCGAGATCATGGCAGAAGAGTCCGACTAGCCCCACGACAACGACGAAGCGCCCCGCCTCTCGGCACTGCCGAGGGCGGGGCGTTCAAGCTGTTGATGACTCCTGGGAATCACCGGGCGGTGATCCCGCTGGTCCGCCAGTTCGGACCGTCCCGGTAGGACTTAACTGGGCTGTCTCGGCGGGTGTTTACATCGACCTGGGTGACCGACATTGCACGGGGCGCGCCTGGCTTGGGCCGGGAGGCATCGCGCCATTACAGTCCGAGGCATGCCGGAAATGGTGCAGCCCCAGGTCAAGTTGATCGCGTGGACCCGATTCGCGGCCCCGGACGACGTGCCTGCGTCGACCGACGCCGAGGGCGGCCAGGACGCCGGCTAGTACGACGACGGCACCCGCGCCAACGGGTGCCGTCGTGAGCAGCACTCGCGTCAACGAGTGCAGGTAACGAGATCACCAAGCCCTTCCGACGAAGAAGAAACAAGGAGGCTCGCCTGTGAGCAGAGTACGTCGTAACACGGATGAGGTTAAGAAGGCCCCTGGAAACCGTGACGTGTCGCCCAGAGGTCTTGCGCTGCTGGTGGCGGCCGTTCTCGCTGGCTACGTAGTCATGGAGTACCCGAAGGCTGCAACCCCGGCCCTCGTCGCCGTGGCCGTTCTCACGGTGCTGAACCAGCTTGTCCGGCGGGATAGGGACCCGGACCAGGAGTAGCCCTTGGATGAAGCCCTCGGTTGACTGGATTACTCCGGCGGCCGAGGGCTTCACCGGGTGAAACGTCGAGCAACCCTACGACCCTTGGGCAGAGCGCGCGAGTCGTTTGAGAAGTCGTGCGGGTGCTGCTAGGACAGCCGGCGACACTCCCAGGGAAGGCCGTACGCGGGCGATCTAGGCGGCCAGGACCTCTGGCCAGCTCCTGAATGCTATTCGCGCTCACCCGTGTTAGAGGAAGTTACCCGCGTAAGCTGAAATCGCGATAGACGGTTGATTGGTCCGGCGGCGCTTTGGACCGCCTCCTCAATTTCGTCATCGGATACTTCTGGCTGCCAGGTTTCTCGCCGATGGATCGGTTCAATTACCTGCCGCGCGATGCTGTCGGCCGCTTCCTCATGGTGTGGGCCACCTAAACTTGCGCGCGCGCCGTCCATCCCCTGAAATATTTCCAATCTATGCTTTTGCCATTCCATGACGAGTCGGACAAGCCGCTCAACGATGACAATGCCCGTTACCCCGAATGCAATCGGCGAGTACTGGTTGGCAACCGTCGTCAATACCACCTCGAAAGGACTCTCAAGCCGCATCCTCGCCACACGCAGCGTGCCGTAGTGTCCGGGCCCACGGCCAGAGGCCAATCGCATGGCCTTGACAATATTTAAGACTGGAGATGATCCGCCGGGAGCTCTCGGGCGGCGAAAGCTCCTATTCCTTTGAAGGGCAACAAGGGCCTCCGCGACTCTTCTTACGTCGTCAAGCGCCTCGGTGTATTCGCGAACCGCGCCGAATGGCACGATGTCCCCAAGATCGGCAACTACCAGCAGAGTAGGTGCCTCTGTAGTCACGCCGGCACCGAGGGATGTCATGCGGCGATCTAACCACAATGGATCTAAGCATCGCATCCCCTGAGCAACCTGCGGGCGGTCAGAGGGTGCGCGGCCGGGACAGCGAGGAGAGGTCGGAGGCCGCACAGCGCCACGCCTCCGGAAGCGTTGTACGGCCTAGCAGGCGGCCGAATTGGCCAGTCGGCTCTCGAGCGCTGCGGCTGGCTCGTGCTTCAATCCCCGCATGGCTCAGGGAGACGCCGCTACGTCCACGCTCGCGCCGACACTGCGACTCGTAGTAGATCTTGGAGAAAAACCATCACTCCCGTACGTGCGAAAATACTTTGACGCGCTCGACGACCTCTGTGGGTTTGCGCGCGATATCGCGGCTTGGCAAGCGCATCAGGTGAGGCATGACGTACGGCTGTCCTCGCTGGACCTCAGAGTCGACGGAATCCGACTTGCCAGTCCATTAGAGGTGGTGTTGACCGCAGCGTCAGGCAAGGCGGCTCCGGTCGCGTACGCGGTCACAGCAATGTTCCTGCTTGAGCGCGCGGTAAAGCTTCTCATGGAATGGCAACGTCACCGCAAGGAGATTCAGGAGCCAATCCCACTAGACCACACTGTTGCGCAGTGGGTTGGAACCGGAGTCATCGCGACGGCCATAGTCGCGGATCTGACTAGCGCCGAGAGCGGCCGAGCACTACCGACTGAGTTTGATAGCCGCAGCGCTCACCGAGCCGTCGAGACTCTGGCCCTTGTACCGATCCGGTATGTGGAGATGACGGGCACGCCTGGTCCTGAGCGTCCCAATGATGAATAGCAGACTTCGAACGGAATTCTTTAACGCGTTCACTTGCACGAGTGGTCGGGCAAGACGACCTCTATGCCCGTACAGACAGGGCGGCGCTATGCCGCTTAGGTGAGGGAGCGAGGCCGAGGGGGGCCCTCCCCCAGGGTCACTCAGTGTGACAACAATCAGAGTGAGCCAGGATGCGACTCAGGCTTGCGCCTTCGCGTTGGTCGTCGCGTGCGAGCCTCGGCCGCCGCGCCTGCCGTCTTCCGGGCGTGGCAATGGCCGGGGCGGGGCGGTACCGGGGCCCGGTAGGGGAGCGGAACAGTCGCGGACCCCGGCTCTGATCCCGAGGGTGCACGTCACTCGGGCAATTCGCCCGTACCGCCAGCGGACGCGGAACGACTGCTCGTCGCGGTAGGCCCGCCGGGTCGGCGGCGGATCAGGCGGGCGGGGCTTTGATCAGGGGCGGGGGCCTCTCGCGATGGGGGCAGGTGTGCGCGAGGGCCCCCGGGTTTCCGAGGGCCCTCCGGTCCGTGTCGCTAGTAGGGCTGGCGAACCTGTCGGACCACGTCGGTCGGATCGAAGTCGTACAGGCTTTGATCGGCCGGGGCCCGGCCAGACACCGGGGCGGGCCTCGGGGCTTCCGGCTGGGCCTCGGCCTCAGCGGCGAGGAGTGTCGACCGCTCGACGGTCAGGCGGCGGGCGTCCCGCTGGATCTCGGCGGCGGTGTCCCCCTTGATCATTGCGGCCAGGGCGTCACCGAGCCCATAACGCCGAGCGGCGTCGGCGACGAGCCAATCTCGGTCCGCCCGGGGCTGCGGCTCAGCCTTCGCCCGCTCGGCCTC
The DNA here is from genome assembly GCF_900091575.1 of Micromonospora saelicesensis. Lineage (GTDB taxonomy): Bacteria > Actinomycetota > Actinomycetes > Mycobacteriales > Micromonosporaceae > Micromonospora > Micromonospora saelicesensis. The sequence goes on along the minus strand of NZ_FMCR01000001.1, from coordinate 1,343,942 downwards.
CTGGGCAGCCGTCACGGCTCGCGCGACCTTGTCGGCTGTCACGTCAGACCCCCTTAGAGAAGGCGACGGGCGACACGCCGGGCGTGGTGTCGGGCCGGTCCCGGGCGGGCCGGTCGCAGACGGCGTCGACCGGATCCTTCCCGGTCGGCCACGGGGCCGCGAAGTCCTCGACCGCCAGGGCGTCGACCAGGGTGCGGAGGGAAGCCATCCCGCGCTTACCGGCGTCCTCGTGCCGGTCAACCTCGCGGGAGTAAAGCGCGGACGCGACCAGGAAAGCCGCATTCTCCCGGTTCTGCACCTGGTAGGCCCGGCTCGGGCTCCATCCTTGCGCGGCGGCCAGGCGGTCCGACGTCTCGCACGTCCGTGCGCCGTAAGCGTCCTGGTGGGCCTCGATCAGTTCTTGCACCTCGGCCAATACCTCGGCCAACTTCGGCCGTACCGCCTCCGCCATCGCGCGCTGCCGGGCGGCGGCGTAGCGAGTGACCTCGGCCCCGACTTTCCGGCACTCGGTGTTCACCGCTTCGGCGGCCCTGGCTTCGGCCTTGACCGCCTCACCAGCGACGCGGGCCAGAAGTTCGGCCTTCGCCTCGTACTGGGCCGGCGTGGGGCGCGGCTCAATCTTCGCGGGGATCTTGGCACCCGCCGCGATCTTCTTCGCGGTCTCAGCTTGCGCCCGCTCCCACGCGCCGAGGTCGACGCGGTAGGCGTCCTCGGCGTCCTGGTAGACGTCCTGGGCGTCCTCGCGGCGGCTGGTCGCTGCGTCCAGGGCGGCGACGGCGGCGGCCAGGGCGGCGAACTCGGGCCGGTCGAACGACTCAGGAAACAGCCGGTACCGGGGTCGGGGCACTTCCGACGCGCCGCTCATGTTGGCGAGGATAAGCCGGGTATCCGCGCCGGAAAGCTCGGTCCCTTTGCGCACCTCGGCCGTCGGTTCATCGCCCCGGGCTGCGGCGGCGACGGCGTTCGGGTCGAATGGCTGGGCGGTGGTCGTCATGGGCTCTCTTTCGTGCGGTAAGACCCCCGCCAGACGTGTTCTGGCGGGCGATCAGGTGCGGGTCGGTGTCAGGGGAAGGCTCGGGCGGCTCAGGCCCTCTGAGGACGTGTCTAGACCAGTCGGAAGAACCAAGGGCGGCTATCCGAGCGGGTGCGCCTGGTTCTGGCGGAAATGCCGAGCGTGCCGAGATCGGCGGCGAGGTGGCGGACGTGCCAAGCGGTCGCGGCGGGATTCTTCGTCGCTGAACTACTGGGCAGCCGGCGGCACACAACCGCGTGCAGCTCGGCGGTCGTGACGATGTATTCGCCGCGCCCGGCTAGCACCTTCTCGGCAATCAGATGGGCAACCGCCGTGTCAGGCTCGAAAGGCAGGCCCATCAGGCCGCCTTTCCGGTCGGCTCGGTGCCAAACAGGCGTGCCGCTTCACGCTCGATCGCGTCCAGGGCGTCGCGGTCGTTCGCGATCACGGCGTTGATCTGGCGCACCAGCACGGAGACGGCGGCGGTTCGGGAGCGCGCTTCTCCGTCCGCGCGGACGGACTGACCTTCGGATTCGGCATCGGTTGGAACACGTGAGGCGGGCGCGGCCCCTCGGGGTCTGCGCCGTCGCCGTCGTGCATTCGCTACACCAGGTCACAAAGACGGCCCCTTTCGGTGTGATGCGAATAAGTGGCAAAGGAAAACCAGACCGAGCCTGCCCACGCCACATAAGGCAGGCTCGGTCTGGTTTCGCAATTGAGTGACGCAGCGCCAGGAGACGCCGCGCCCGTTACAAGGGGAGTGGGCCTACGAGGTCCTAGCTGTTCACCTGTCCCACGTTGCGGGACGCCGGGCGTGGGACGGCGGGTTTGCGCGGCCCGAGACGGAGGCGGGTCTTTTTGAGTGACGCAGTGACGCACGTTTCGTCACTCCCGTATCTATGTCTAAGTCTTCTTCTTCTTCTCTTCAGTAGTAGTAATAGGGGAGTGACGAAACGGGGGTCACTTCGTCACCCGGCGGCGCCCTTCCGCACCCGCGTGACGCCGGAACCACTCAACGCAAAGACCCGCCCCGGGCCGTCCTCCACGGGGGAAGAGGGCGGACCCAGGGCGGGCGATCAGGGGGCCAGCGTCAAAGGCTCTCGACGCGGCGCGGGCGGACCGACAAGGACAGCCAGCCGAGGAAGCGGGCGTGAAGAGCCTGCACGTCAGGGCGGCCCCCGAGGGCGTACAGGTCTTCGATCGCGTCATGCATGTTCGAGGACAGGTAGAAAGCCAGGGCGATCGAATGGCCGTAGAACTCAGTCACTAGGTGAAGCTGGGCCGGACCACACGGCCACGCGGCGGCACAGTTGCGGCACAGCCACGCCGGGCGCATCGGGAAGTGCGGGACGGTGGTCCGCGTCGTCCAGCGGCGGGCGGGGGCCCGGTTAACCGGCCACGGCGGGACGACCGTCCCCGGCGGCCAGGGCACGGGCGGGCGCGGCACCCGCTCAGGATTCGGCTCAGGCTCAGGCTTCGGCTCGGCCTTCGGTTCGGCTGGCTTGTCCGGCACGCGCGCTCCCCCTGCTCGTAGCTCTGGGAAGGGGCCGCCCCCGTAAGTTGCTCGCCCGCAGGGGCGGCCCCGGTACGAACGCGTCCGCTGGGTTGGGGTCCCTACCGGCCGCGCCGTCTACAAAGCACCTTGCCTAATGGAGCTGGACGGTTACACCACGTAGCTATACGTTCTAGAGACGTTGAAGACGTCCATTCGGAGGCGGGCATGAACCAGGCGCTACGAGCGGCCTTGGCCGACACGGGTGAGACCGTCGAAAGCCTCGCCGAGCAGGTCGGCGTCGACCCGAAGACGGTGGCGCGCTGGGTCAACCCCGGCCGAGTCCCACACCCACGCCACCGCGCAGCCGCAGCCGCTGCGCTCGGCCGTGAGGCTGAGGACATTTGGCCGGACGTCTTGAAGCGGCGGGAACCGGCGTGGCTACGCCCGTGGGTGGAGACCGAGCTTCAGGCGTCTGCCCTGCGCGCCTTTCAGGTGGCGGTCATTCCCGGCTTGTTGCAGACCCCCGATTACGCCTCGGCGGTGCTCGCCAGCGGGATGCTCGGCCCGGACGAGGTCGCGGACTACGTCGAGACCCGGCTACGCCGGCAAACGGCGGTGCTCGACCGGCGCAAGCCCCCGCTCTTCGTCGCGGTGGTTGACGAATTCGCTCTTCGTCGTGGTGACCCCGAGATCATGAACCCGCAGCTAGACCACCTGGTAAAGATGGCCCAGCGGCCGAATGTGTTTGTTCACGTGTTGCCGCTGGACGCGGGCCTTCATGCCGGGCAAGCGGGGCCGTTCGTCATCGCCACCACTGAAGACGGCGATGTCGCTTACCTCGATGATCAGGCTGCCGGACGGCTGACCAACGACACCGCCGCCCTTTGGGCGACCTGGGATACGCTGCGCTCAGTGGCTCTCCCACGCCGCCAAACCATCGACTACCTAGAGGCAAGATCATGGCTGACCTGACCGGCGCCCTCTGGCGCAAGAGCACCCGCAGTAGCTCCAACGGCGGCGACTGCGTCGAGGTTGCCGACAACCTTCCGGGCGTCGTCGCGGTGCGCGACTCAAAGGACCCAGCGGGTCCGGCGCTGACCTTCCCTCCGGCCGCATGGGTCGCGTTCGTCGGCCAGGTCGCCGAGCGGGCGTAACCAGCGCCAGACGCGCGAGAGCGTCCGCCCCGAGACAGGGGGCGGGCGCTTTACGTTGTGCGGAACGACGCGCCAGGCACAGCGCTACGCGTGCCCGAATCTGCACAGTCTGTTTGACATTCGGGTGAGTTAAAGCATCCGCCGATTGGATAGATCAACTGCACTGACTGGCACAGTCATGCACAGTCCGTTAGGAACGGCTACAGACTGCAATAGTAGGTAGACGCAGCGTGAGCTATAGCGCTACGGGGCTTGCGACACAACCGCCCGCGTCCCCGTAACGTTCGGAGCGTGACGGCGGACGAGCGGACGGGCGACGTCTGTTTGAGTGCACGACTCGATGGTGGACACCGACCAGGATTTAGCCGTCAGGCGTCCTGCGCGCTATCCGGCCGGACGACAACAGGCGGTTGACCGATTGCCCCACTTCTGCTAGCGAACGAGCCGCATAGCGCGTGTCGCGGTCCAACACGCGGCAATAGGCAGGACAAACTGGCCAACTTGACCCGGCTCGCCGCAGGGCGGACCGTATATGTAGTAGCTGCAGCGCTGTAGTTCGCTACAGCTTGGGTTCGACTGCCGGCCCAGCGGCTGTAGCGTTTCCACTAAGGATGAAGGAGGTGCATCGAGGCGATACAAGGGTTTGGCGGCCATCGCCCGCCGACCCGGAGACACAACCCCCTACGCCTCACAACACGTCCCCAGCGGCCGCGGGGACGACGAAGAGGTCCGTGGTCCCCCTTACCTGAAGGGGTGGTAGGTGGGAAAACACTCGGCCCGTCCATCGGGCCACGGTCTGCGATTCAACACCGACTGGTGCCGGAGAGCGGGCGAAGTAGCAGCAACCGCATTGAAGATCTTCTACTACCTGGTGATGTTGGTCGTCATCCTGACCGACTCATCTGGGGGCGGGCCTACCTAGACCAACAGTCAGGCAGACCCGCTCCAACAGGATCAAGCCGCCGCCCGCAGCCTGCAAACTCGGCGTCGGCCTTCGTATCGCGCCGCCTCGTCGCAACAAGTTGTAACGAGTTGTAACGGAGCGGACGATACAACGAGTGTAGGTCTAGACCTACACCGAGTGCGAGATATGGCAGTCAGCGTGACGGAGATTTCTTGTCCGGACGCCTAGCCCGAGCCGGGGGCGGCAGCTTTGCCGCCTCCGGCTCGCGCTGCGGCTGAAGCGGGTCAGAGTTTGACTAATCGGCCCGACAGGCAATCAGACTGTCGCGAGTGCCGGCGGCTTCGCCGGTCGCCGACGCCGTGTCGGCACTGTGTCGGCGGGCAGGTACCGCCGGACGGTTCGTTCACTCACGCCCAGGCGTGCGGCTATCTGCGCGGGCGTCGCCTCCGGTGTCTCGGCGAGCACTGCCGACACTCTGGCGGCGGTCGTGGGCGGTGCCGCCACCGGATCGGGCGTCGTCGGCCTCGTGCCGCCACGGGCGACGACCGGCAACGTCCGTACGCCAGGCGGGATGACGGGCGGACGCGGGCGGGGCCGGGGCATCGGCGGGGCGGACGCCGGGACGGTGACCAGCACCGGGGCGGGTGCCGGTACTGGCACCGGGGCGAGCGGCTGGGCGGGTGCCGCTGGCGTCCGGGCGAACACAAGCTTCACAAGCGCCATGAAGGCGAGCGCCGGCACCGCCGAGAGCAGCCAGCCCGATACGCCCGGGTTCGCCACGGCGAGCTGAGCGGCGAGCGAGAGGCACGCCGCCCCGACTAGCAGGGCGAGCGGGTACCCCGTCGGCGAGCCTGCCCGACGCCGCCGCCGGATTTCCAGCAGCGACGCCACCGGGACCAACTCGGATACACAGGCGTTGACCCAGCCGAAGGCATTCGGCGTCCCGTCAGGGCTGTTTGCCATCGTCCAGGCGTGCACATGGCTAAAGCTCGCCCAGCCGGCCGCAGCGCCGACAACGAGCAGGATCAAAACCAGCAATGCGCCCTCGGCGCGTTCGGTGCGGTTCATGCGGTGGGCAGGCGACGCAGATAGGCCGGAACGTCGGCCAGGGTCACGACCGGCACGCCGTGAAGCGCGGCGTAGACGGGTTCGGGGAAGTCCTCGGCCCCGGGCAGGGTCACGACGACGTCAGCCGCGCGGGCGGCGTCCATGTCGTCGGCGACCAGGGCGACGAGGTCGTCAGCGTCGGTCGGATCAGCGTCGGTCGCGGTGACGACCAGGTAGCCGGCGTCCAACAGGGCGGCCACGGCGGCGGCGAGCCCGTCGGCGGCCTCGGCGGGAGCAGCGATGTAGACGCGGGGGTCAGTAGGGTTGAACATAGCGAACCTCCTGGGGTTCGTTAGGGCCCTGGTCGGCGGCGGAATCGCTCGGCCGGGGCCTGTCTTATGCGGTTGTGGTGGCTGGTCTCAGGCGTCGGCGGGCACAGGCTCGGGCTCGTCGGCCCAGGTGAAGCGCAGACGCGCGGCGGGGTCGAACCTGTAGCCCCGGCGGCCCCCGGCGGGCGTGATCGTTACGGCGTTCAGGGCCAGGCCGAGAAGGTCGCGCCGGTCGGGCAGAGTCGCGGCGTCCCAAGCTTCGCGAGCTAGAACCGGATCAAGTAGCGGGCTGATGTCGGCCTCGGGCAACGGGAACTCGGCGAGGTTGCGACGCAGCCCGGCGACGCGGGCGGTCAGGCGTTCGTGTAAACGGGTCCAGCGCTGGATCGCCTCGGGGCCGACGAACTCGCCGCGCAGGTATCGGGCGTCTTCGAGGTCGACCAGGGCGGCGTTAGCGTCGTCCAGGGCGGCTGTGATGGTGGCGCGCTCGCGGATCACGGCGGGGTCGTGGCGGGCGACCCATCGTTCGGCGACGGCGTCTAGCAGTGGGTCGCCCGGCTCGGTCGCGGCGAGTCGGTTTATGAAGGCGTCGACCACGGCGCGGTCGACGGCGGGGATCATCGCCGTGGTGTGCGCCGGACACGGGCGGCCGAGGCGGCGGGCCTGGCAGACGTACGACTGACCGGCGGCGGACATGCGGCCGGCGCAGCCCCCGCAGCGCAGGTACCCGGTTAGGAGGTGGGCGACCTGCGCGCGGACGCCCCTGGAGCGGCCCGACTTGTCGGCGGCGGTCCGCTGTTCGAGGAGGCGAACGGCCTGTAGTTGCTCGGCCGGTGTGACGATCCCCCGGCCGACCTCGACGGCCTCGCCGGTCTCCGGGTCGCGCCACGGGACGACCTTCGCCGTGTACTTCCCGTCGCGCTTGATGGTCTCCGGGAGTAGCCCGGCGAACGCGGGGGACTTGAGCAGAGTCGACAGCGTCCCGACGGCCCAGCTACCGCCGCGCGGCGCGGGGATCTCCCGGGCGTTGAGGTCGCGCGCGATCCTCACCAGCGGCTCGCCGGACAGGGCCCGGTCGGCGATCTCGCGGGCGGTCGGCGCGGTGCGCGGGTCGTGGTCTAGCCGGCCGTTCTCGGCGACGGCCAGGCCGTACGGCGGCTGTCCCCCGATCCATCGGCCGAGACCGCGAAGGTGGGCCTTCGCACTGGCGACGCGAAGTCCGATGTTCGCGGATTCGCTGCGGGCGACCTCGGACAGGAGGGCCAGCACGAGCCGGGCCTGAGAATGCGACGTGTCGAGGCCGTCCTGTACGAAGACGATCCTCCCGCCGACCTTCTCGACATCGTCGAGGACCTGACCGACCTGGCCCATGCCACGCCGGGACAGGCGGTCAACCTTCCACACGACCAGCGTCCCGACGGTGCCGGTCGTGAGGGCAGACACGGCGGCGTCGAACCCGGCGCGGTCGACGGCCTTATAGCCGGACCGGCCCCGGTCGATGTGGACGGTACGGACCTCCAACCCGGCGCGTGTGGCCCAGGCCCGGCAGTCGGCCTCTTGGCGCTCGATTGCGGTCTTTCCCTCACGGTCGAGGGACAGGCGTAGGTATAGATCGGCGAGGTGTTCATGGTGGGACATGGCGAGGACGCTAGGCCCTCGGCGGGTGAGTTACAAGCTTCTTCTAGGACTTCCAGAAATCCGCAATGACGATCTTGCCGCGAAGGTCGGCGAGCTTGAGGTCGCGTCCACCGGTGTTCAGCCAGCCCCGACCGCGCAGTTCGGGAGCCCGTACTCGTGCGCTCATGCACCCATCGTGCCTGACCATCGGCCCGCGTCCGGCCGGAGGGGGCGAGATTCGGTACCACCTGCGGGTACGACGACGGCGGGGTCACCGGTTGCCCGTGACCCCGCCGTCGGTGCAGCTACTTCGTGGCCGGCTTCAGGCAGAGCACCCGGTTGGTGCCCTCACCCGGCAGCACCACGTGGGGCTGTGTCGTGTCGGTGCACTTCTCCTTGGCGTCCACCTTCGAGACGATCGTGAACGCGCCCGCCTCGCCGCAGTCCGCCGCCGAGGCGCCGCCCTGCCCGGACTGCTTCACACAGGTGCCGACCGCCGGGTCGAAGGTTGGCGCGTCGTTCCCGCCGACCTTGCCGAGCAGCAGCAGCAGGCCGAGCGGCACCGCCAGGATGAGCATCGCGGCGATCAGCACCGCGGCCAGCACCCGGCCGTTGCGTACCTTCGGCGTCGGTGGCTCCACCTTCGGCTCGTCGGCGGCGTCCGGCTTGAACGCGTCGAACCGGCCCTGGTCCGCCTGGCCGGTCTCCTGGCCCCAGGACGGCGCGGGCTGCGGCGGTGGCGGGAACGACGGCGGGAAGCCGCCGCCCGGCACCGGCTCGGTCGCCGGTCCGCCGAAGCCCGGCGCGCCGGAGCCCGGGCCACCGAAGTTCGGCGCACCGAAGGTCGCCGTCCCGTTCGCGGTGCCGGTGGCAGGCGACCCGGGGCCGCCGAACTGGTCCGCCGGCGGTTCGGCACCGGAGTGCGGGCGGGTGCCGTTCACCGGCCTGTTGTTGCCCGGGGCGTCGACGAAGGACGGCACACCGGGTGGGAACGCCGGCGGCGCCGACGGGGCCTCGTTGAACGCGTTCGGTGCGGGCTGCCGGTCGTCGAAGCGCGGATCGGCCGGGGACTCGCCGCCCCAGCCGGGCCCAGCCTGCCGCTGCGCGTCGTTCTGCCAGTCGGGTGCGGACTGCTGCCGCTGCGCGTCGTTCTGCCAGTCGGGAGCGATCTGCCGCCCCTCGTGCTGCCAGTCGGGCCCAGCCTGCCGTGGCGCGTCGTTCTGCCACTCCGGAGCACCCTGGCGGTCGGCGCCCGAGTCGCCCTGGAAAGCCTCCGGCTCCGGCTCGGCCTCCGGCTCCGATCGTGCCGGACGGCCGTACACCCGGGGTTGCGGGGTGGCCGTGCCGGTCGGTCGGATGGCCTGGTCGGTCGGGGGCATCACCCGGCTGGCCAGCGGCACCGAAGCGCTCGCCGTGGCCCGGGCCGCCGCGCCGGCTGCCGACTCGGCGTCCGACACCGGTACGACCGCGCGGCCCGCTCCGGACTCCGGAGAGGTACGCGGGGCGGGCACCACAGCGCCGCTCGCGGAGACGTCCTCGGGGCGGCCACCGTACTGTGCGGCGGCGTCCGGGGTCTCCCGCTCGGCGTACGCGGGTTGCTCGGGGACCGGAGCGAACTGGGCCTGGGGCGCGTAGTCGGACGGAGGGGCGGCAGCCAGGCTGGCACCCGGGACACGCTGCTCCTGCGGGGGCAGCGGCACCGCGTTCGCCGGCGAGATGCCCGGCGCGGGCCCGGGCTGGTAGGCCGGTGCCTCGTCGCCTCGGTCCGCCTCCCAACCGCCGCGGGACTGGGCGGAAGCTTCGGCCTCCGCGCGACCCCACACCTCACCGGGGGCCCACGGCTCGACCTCGGGCACGCCGCCGGAGTTGCCCTGGGCGGCGTTGTCCGGGCCGGCGGCCCAGTTGGGCGCGCCGCCGCTGGTGGGCACGCTGGCGCTGGCCCGGGCGGGGAGGTTGCTCGGCTCCGCCGGGGTCCACCCTGCCTGCTCCGGCCGCTCGGTCGGCTGCTCCGGTTGGGAGAGCACCCAGTCGGGCTGCTGCGGACGGCTCTCGGCCTCGCTCCAGGCGGCCGGCTGCGCGGGCTGGTCCTGCCGCGCGTCACTGCCGTCGTTCCACACTGCGGGCTGCGCCTGCTGCTGCTGCTGCGCGGCCCACCCGCCGGAGTTGGCCGGATCGTCCTGCGCGGGCCAGTTCGTCGTCGGGGCCGGGACCTGGGCGGCGCCACGGGCCGGGTTCGGCTGGGCGGCCTGACCCCAGCCGGGGGCGGGCTGCTCGGTCGCTTCGGCAGGCTGGCCCCAGGTCGGTGGCGACTGTTCCGCCGGCGTCCACACCGGCTGGTCGTCGCGGGCGGCGCCGGCGGCGGGCCAGCCGCCGTTGCCAGCGGCCTGCTCCTGCTGGGCACCGCCGGACCAGCCGGCGGCCTGCGGTGCATCGGATTGCGGAGATTCGGTCGCCCGCCAGTCGGCGGCGGGCGGGCTGGCCTGCGCCGTACCGCCCCAGCCGCTGGCCGGGTCCTCCTGGGCGGGCCAGGCGGCGGTGGCCGGGGGAACCTGCGCAGCGCCCCGTGCGGCTGGCTGGGCCTGCACCCAGTCCGGCTGCTCAGCGGGGGCGTTCGGGGTCCAGGTCGGTGCGGGCGTGCCCTGCTCGGCAGGCGTCCAGCCCTGCTGCTGCGCGGCCCAGGGGTCGGGCTGCGCCGGAGCCGGCGCGCCGTCGTTGCCGGGCCACGTGCCGGGCTGCTGCTGCGGCGGCTCGCTCGCGCCACCGCCGGCGGCCCAGGCGGGCTGCGCCGGGTCGTTGGGCTGCGGAGCGGCGGCGGCACCCCAGGCGGGGGCCGACGGCTGCTCGGGCTGGGTCGCCCATGCCGGCGCCGACGGGTTGGGCCGCGTCGGGGGCGGGGGTGCCCAGCCCAGGTCGGGGCCGGCGGCGTTCTGGCCGTTGTCCGGCTGCGCCGGGCGGTCGCCGTACGGCGCCGGTCCGCCGGCGCCCGTTGACACCTCGTCCGGCTCTTGGCCGGGTCGGTGCGGGCCCTCGGACGTCATGGGTGCGCCTCCTCCATCACATGTCGGCTCGCCGGTGCCGATCGGTCTCCTCGGCGTGGCTGCCGGCGTCACCGGCGTACCGCTGTGCCGGCTCCCCGCACGGTATCGGGTGGTGGCACGACACGTCCAAGGAGCACTGGTCGTCACTCACCGTGGCCGGTTGATGTCGAGCAGTTTCTGTCGGCTCGGCCTCTGCCGGGTCGGCGGGCGGCGACCGAAGCCCACCGTACCGGGCGCTGCGGCAGGGCGGAATCCCGGTGGTGGTGGTTGGGAAACGCCGATGGCCCACCCGGTGGGCCGGGTGGGCCATCGATCTGGAGGAGGTGAGGAATGTCGTGGAGCGTCAGCTCATGTGACGCTGGGCGATGACGAGGATCTCCTCGCGAACCGCCGGCGAGTTCGCCGAGCGCAGCGCGTGCTCGATGGCACGGGCGCGGCGGGTCGCGTCGCGGTGGTTGCGGATTCGCTCGATCATGCTCATTGGTGGGTCCCCCTAGCTATTCGGTTGTCAGCCCCTGATGCCTCTATTCAACAGCAGAAGCCGGCGAAATTCCATCGATTATTAGGTGAGCTGAGACACTTGCCTAACAATCAAAGGTCAACAGGCCATCTGGCCGACGGTTCCGTCGCCCAACGGACACGGCCGGTGTGCCGGGCGTTAACCCGTGGCACACCGGCCGTGGCTGGCTTTCGAACGATCAGGTCCAGGCGAGCAGCGCCGCCTCCGGGTCCGTGAGGAAGTCGCCGACGTCCCGCAGGAACTTCGAGCCCAGCTCACCGTCGATGATCCGGTGGTCGAAGCTCAGCCCCAGCGTGGTGACCTGGCGAACCTTGACCTTGCCCTTGTGCACCCAGGGCATCTCCCGCACCGCGCCGAAGGCCAGGATCGCGGACTCACCCGGCGGCAGGATCGGTGTGCCGGTGTCCACCCCGAACACGCCGACGTTGGTGATGGTCAGGGTGCCGCCGGACATGGCCGCCGGCGAGGTGCGGCCGGACTTCGCCGTCTGCACCAGGTCGGTCAGCGCGTCCGCCAACTCCCGCAGCGAGAGTCGGCCGGCGTCCTTGACGTTGGGCACGATCAGACCGCGCTCGGTGGCTGCCGCGATGCCAAGGTTGACGTACTCCTTGACCACGATCTCGTCGCCCGCCCAGGTCGAGTTGACCATCGGGTGCCGTTGCACCGCCAGCAGCACCGCCTTCGCCACCAGCAGCAGCGGCGAGACCCGTACGTCGCGCCACTCCCGCCGGCCGCGCAGCCGGTCCAGGGCCTTCATCGCCCGGGTCACGTCGACGGTCAGGAACTCCGTCACGTGCGGGGCGGTGAACGCCGAGCGGGACATGTTCTCGGCGGTCAGCTTGCGGACGCCCTTGACCGGGATGCGTTGCTCCCGGTCGGCGCCGAAGCTGGGCGCGGTCGTCGCCGCGATCGGCTCGGCAACCACCACGCTCGCACCGCTCGCCGCCTGCTGCACGTCCTCCCGGGTGATCGAGCCCAGCGGCCCCGACCCGGTCAACGTGCCAAGGTCGACGCCGAGATCCTTGGCGAGCTTGCGCACCGGCGGCTTGGCCAGCACACCGCCGGTGGTCGTCGCGGCCCGCCCGTTCTGGGCCGGCGCCGCCACCGGAGTGGCCACCGGTGGTGGAGTCGGCGCGACCGGTGCGGGAGCCGCCACGGCCTGTGCCGGGACCGCGCCCTTGCGGGGGCGGCGCTTCGCGGCGGTGGTACGCGGGCCGTAGCCGACCAGGACCGCCGTCCGCCCACCCGGGGCCGCACCGCCGATCAGGCCGGGCTCGATCATGCCCTCGGCCGGTGCCACCTCCACCGCCGCCAGCGAGGCCGCCGACGGGGTGGGCAGGTCAGCGCTGGGCGTGGCCGTGGTCGACGGCGCCTCCAGCGGCCCGGCACCCGGGTCGGTGTCGATCGCGATGATCGGCGTACCGACCTCGACCGTGGTGCCCTCCGGGTGGTGGATCGCCTGGACCTGCCCGGCCCACTTCGCCGGGATCTCCACGGCCGCCTTCGCCGTCTCCACCTCGACGATCGGCTGGTTCAGCTCGATGGTGTCGCCGACCTTGACCAGCCAGGCCAGGATCTCGCCCTCGGTCAGCCCCTCGCCCAGGTCGGGCAGGTTGAACGTCTTGATCCGGGACATGTCGCTCACCAGCCGAAGGTGCGGTCGACGGCGTCGAGCACCCGGTCGAGGTCGGGCAGGTACTCCTCCTCCACCCGGGCGGCCGGGTAGGGGGTGTCGAAGCCGGTCACCCGCAGCACGGGCGACTCCAGGGAGTAGAAGCACTCCTCGGTGATCCGGGCGGCCAACTCGGCGCCGAGGCCGATGTTGGACGGCGCCTCGTGCACCACGACCACACGACCGGTGCGCTTCACCGACTCGTACGCCGCGGTCAGGTCCAGCGGTGAGAGCGAGCGCAGGTCGATGACCTCCAGCTCCCGGCCGTCCTCGGCGGCGGCGGTCGCCGCGTCCAGGCAGGTCCGCACCATCGGGCCGTAGGCCAGCACGGTGACGTCGGTGCCGGGCCGCACGACCCGGGCCGAGTGCAGGGGGTACGCGTCGGACAGCGGCGCGTCCAGGTCGACCTGGCCCTTCTCCCAGTAGCGCCGCTTGGGCTCCAGGAAGACGATCGGGTCGTCCGAGGCGATGGCCTGCTGGATCATCACGTACGCGTCCTGCGGGTTGGAGCAGGTCACCACCTTCAGGCCGGCGGTGTGCGCGAAGTACGCCTCCGGCGACTCAGAGTGGTGCTCGACCGCGCCGATGCCGCCGCCGAACGGGATCCGGATCACCATGGGGATGCTGAGCCTGCCGCCCGAGCGGTAGTGCATCTTCGCCACCTGCGACACGATCTGGTCGTACGCGGGGTAGACGAAGCCGTCGAACTGGATCTCGCAGACCGGCCGGTAGCCGCGGATGGCCAGACCGACCGCGGTGCCGATGATGCCGGACTCGGCCAACGGGGTGTCGATCACCCGCTGGTCGCCGAAGTCCTTCTGGAGACCGTCGGTGATCCGGAAGACGCCGCCGAGCTTGCCGACGTCCTCGCCCATGATGACGACCTTGGGGTCGTTCTCCAGGGCGCGGCGCAGACCGGTGTTGAGGGCCTTGCCGATGGTGAGCGTCTCCGTGGCCATCAGTGGGCGCTCCCCTCGAACGACTCCATGTAGCGGCTGAACTTCGCGCGCTGCTCGTCGAGCAGCGGAGACCCGTTGGGGTAGACGTGGTCGAACATCGTCACCGGCTCCGGGTTCGGCATCTCGAGCACCCGCTCGCGCAGGTGCACCGACTCGCGGCGGGCCTGCTCGTCGACCTCGGCGAAGAAGTCCGCGTCGGCGATCTGCTGCTTCTCCAGGAAGGCCTTCACCCGGGCGATCGGGTCCTTGGCCTGCCACGCCTCGACCTCGCTGGCGATGCGGTAGCGGGTCGGGTCGTCGGAGGTCGTGTGCGCGCCCATCCGGTAGGTGTACGCCTCGATCAGGCTCGGGCCCTGCCCGAGGCGGGCGTTGTCCAGTGCGGTGCGGGTGACCGCGTACGTGGCGAGCACGTCGTTGCCGTCCACCCGTACGCCGGGGAAGCCGAAGCCGGCGGCCCGCTGGTAGAGCGGGACACGGGTCTGGCGCTCCAGCGGCTCGGAGATCGCGTACTGGTTGTTCTGGCAGAAGAAGACCAGCGGCGCGTTGAAGACGCTGGCCCAGACGAACGCCTCGTTCACGTCGCCCTGGCTGGTGGCACCGTCGCCGAAGTAGGCGATCGCCGCCTCGCCGTCGTCGGTGCCGGTCTTGCCGTCGATGGTGATCCCCATCGCGTAGCCGGTCGCGTGCAGGGTCTGCGCCCCGATGACGATGGTGTACATGTTGAACTTGAACTCGTTCGGGTCCCAGCCGCCCTGGTCGACACCGCGGAACAGGCCGAGCGGCATGATCGGGTCGATGCCCCGGCAGTAGAGGACGCCGTGCTCCCGGTAGGTCGGGAAGGCCATGTCCTGGGTACGCAGCGCCCGCCCGGAGCCGACCTGGGCGGCTTCCTGGCCGAGCAGGCTGGCCCAGAGGCCCAGCTCGCCCTGACGCTGGAGAGCGGTCGCCTCGGCGTCCAGCTTCCGGACCAGCACCAGGTCGCGGTAGAGACCGCGGTATTCCTCGTCGGTGAAGTCGACGCGGTACTCGGTGCCGTCCGGCCCGGTGGCGCTGTCGATCCGCTCGCCTTCGGGGGTGAGTAGCTGCACCAGCGCGGGGTCGCCGGCCGCGCCCTTCCTGGAGCGGGATGCAGCCCGCCTGCTGCGGGTGGTGCCCCCGGGGTCGCCCTTTGCCATCGGTCTCTCCCTGTCGTGTCTGCGTCGGCACCGGGGGGTCACCCGGCCGCGCAACTCGTGCGCCTGCCCGGCTGCTGCCGGACCGGTTCCTGGCGGCCGCGCCTAGCCCCGGTGGGGGTTGCCGCACGGCGTGATCCGGGTTCTGGCCGAACCCGGATCGGGAGCGCCGGCGCTCAACCGCGCCTGCCGCGAGGGTGCGCGGAGGTCACGGCTGCGTTGCCGTCGTGCTCCATATTCGCAGAGCAGGTGAGCGCGCCCACAGTACGCCTGCCCCCGCAATGCGACCGCCCATGCTTTGACGCCGTTTGTCGCCATCATGCCGGCCCGCGTTTCCCATGCGATGCGGCACGATTCGTCACCGTTCGGGCAGCACCGCGTGTCGACACGCGGTGGAGGTTGGCTGACCCACTGTGACTGCGCGAGGCTGATTCCCGCAGGATCGCGCCTATCGGGTCATTTGTCGGGTTTACGCCCCGGCGGCGTCCATCCATGTCCTCCGACGGCCGACGACTAGGGGTGTGCGGTGTACGAGCCAGGTGACGGTCCCGGCACGCCAGCGCTTGGTCGGCACCGGTCGGCTGGCGGCTACCGCCGGATGGTCGGTGTCCACCGGGCCCCCGGCGCCGGTGGCCCCTCCCGCGGTTACCTGCTCACCGTCGCGCTGCTGGCCGGCACGGCGTCGATGCCCATCCTTGCCGCGATCAGCGCGGGCTCGGCCACCCCTGGCAGCACCGCCCTACCGGACAGCAGCACCCCGTTCATGCCGACCCCGTCCGTCGGGCCGGTGGTGATCCCCATGCCGATGACCAGCCAACCACCGCTTCCCCCGCTCGGCACACCCAGCGTCGGCCCGACCAGCGGCTGGTTGCCGGCCGCCCCGTCGCGTCCACAGGAAAGGCCCGCCGCCGCCGATCCCGGGCCCGCCCGGTGGACGACCGCCCCGCCGGTGGCACCGAAACCCACGCGGAGCACCTCGCCGCCGGTACCCCCGCCCGTCGTTCCGCCACCGCCTACCGACCCGGACCCGACCGACCCCGACCCGACCGATCCGCCGGACCCGGACCCGACCGATCCGCCGGATCCGGACCCCACCGACCCGGACCCGACCGGCTCGGCCGATCCCGATCCCGATCCGACCCTGACGGTGGACCCGACGCCCACACTGGACCCGACGCTGGGGCCGACACCCACTCCGACCGACGACGCGACCGCGACCGCCGTGCCGACCAGCACCCGGTCCGTCCCGGCCCCCACGCCCACCCCGCCCGCTTCGCCGACCCGCCGACCCAGCCCGGCGATCCCGTCGCCGTCGGCCGTCGTCTCGACGCCCAGCGTCAGGCCGGCGCCACTGGCCGGACCGACGTATCCTGCGGGTTGGCCGGCGGTACGGTGACGATCAGGCGCGGCCCGTCCGGCGACGGCGGCGTTCGGCGGTAGGCGCGTACCGGAGGGGGTGGCGTGGGCGGCGGTGCGGAACCCCGCCCGGTCACCACCCGGCCCGGCCCGGGGTTGCGGATCGCCCGGCTGGTCACCGAGGTGACCGCCCCGGCGGTGCTCGTCTCGCTGCTGATCATCACGGTGAGCTGGCACAGCGCGAGCCGCCCCGGTCAGGGCCTCGTCTGGGGTCTGCTCGCCACTCTCTTCGTCACCGGCATTCCGTTCGCCTACATCGTCGGCGGGGTCCGCCGTGGCCGGCTCACCGACCACCACGTCGGCCGCCGGGAGCAGCGCCGGGCGCCGCTGCTGGTCGGCCTCGGTTCGGTCGCGGCGGGGCTCGCCCTGCTCGGCGTGCTCGGCGCGCCCCGCCCGGTGCTGGCACTGGCGGTGTCCGGCCTCGTCGGCCTCGTCGTGGCCGTGTCGGTCAGCCACTGGTGGAAGATGTCGATCCACTCGGCGGTGGCCGCCGGCACGCTGGTCATCCTGATGCTGACCTTCGGGACGCGGCTGGTCGTCGCCGTACCGCTGCTGGCGGTGGTCGGCTGGTCCCGGGTACGGCTGCGGGACCACACGGTCGCGCAGGTGCTGACCGGAGGTGCGCTCGGCGCCCTGATCGCCGCGGTGATCTTCGGCCCGCTGCGCTAGCCCGGCCCAGGGCACGCGGTGTGCCGCTCGGCCCCCTGGCGGGCGATGCCGGCCGGCCCCAGGGTGGGCGGCGCCTAGCCGCCCACCCCTCGAACGCCGTCAGGCGCCGTCGTCGGCGAGGCGGTGGCGGTTCGCCTCAATCCACGCGTCCAACGCGGCGGGGTCGTCCGGGTCCACCCCGTCGGCCATCAACTGCGCCACCGCGGCGGTGGCCGCGCTGCGCCGCTCACCGGTCGAGTAGAGGCGGGCGAACTCCGGCACCATCTCCTCGATCGCCTCGTCGGTGCGCGTCGCCGCCGCCTCGGGCAGCCCGCGCTGGCGCGACGCGTACCGCGCCCAGGCCCGCAGCACCCGGGGAAGCATCGCCGCGTCGTCCATGTCCAGTACGGCCCGGCGGTGCACCCAGTCGAGCAGGAAGAGCCCGGACACCGCGGGACTCCAGCGCATCGGATCGGCGTCCGGGAAGCTCGCCGAGTGGTCCAGCAGCAGGCTCAGGCAGAAGTGCAGGGAGGCCAACTCCGGGCCGTCGACGGCGTCCAGCCCGAAGCGGGCGGCCTCCGGCGCGGCGAGGAACCGCCGGACCAGGTCGGTGCGCTCGGCCGCGGAGAGCGGCTCGACCTCCGCCGGACCGGTCGGGTCGGCCGCTGTGGGCAGTATCGCCAGCCGGGCCCCGACCAGTGCCCGGTCGGTGGCGAGTGACCCTTCGCCGGGCAACTCGCCCAGGTCGTCGGTGACCGCCAGATGGCGAGCCACCTCGCCCCGGAACCGGGCTGGATCTTCGGTACGGAACCAGGTCAGCTCATCGTCGGCGCACATCTGCCGGACCTGGTCCAGGATCCGTTCGGCCGGCCCGCCCACGAAGATGTCCTTGGTGATCCCGATGTTGTGGTCCACCAGGGCCACCAGCGCGTGCTCCGAGCCGCCGGTCTCGTCGTCGTAGGCGAAGGTCGCGAGGTAGGAGGTCTGGTCGCCGTACACGTCGCCGTACGCCCAGGTGCCGGTGAGGTGCACCCGGCCGAGCTGGGCCGTCCAGGTGGGCGCCTGGCTGCCCGGGCGCACCCGATCGGTGCCCTCGGCGGTCGGGACGAGCGTGGCGAAGACCTGCCGGATGGTGGTCGCCGCCGCGATCCTGCGGCGGGCGGTGGCGGCGAGGAAGCCGGTGACGAACTCCCGTACGGCGGCGTCGCGGTCGGTCTCCGCGATCGCGTAGACACTGCCCAGCAGGGCGCTGCCGAGCATCTCGGCGTCGAGAGCGGACTCCAGCTTGGTCACGTCGCGTGCGGCGTGCAGCACCGCGTCGTAGGGGGTCTGAGGCGTGGCCATGCTCCGACCCTACGCCGCCTGAGGCGTACGCAGAGCGGTAGCGAGCCGTGCGGAGCGTCAGCGGCGCGCGGCGTCCCGCAGCGCGTCGCGTGCCTGCGCGTACGAGCCGAGCACGATCCGTACCGGTGTCAGCACGTACTCGTCGCCCACCTGGGCGACCCGCGCAGTCAGCCGCTGGTCGGCGCGGGCCCGGGCGCGCCGGGCGGCCCAGCGCACCACCGGCCGGGTCAACGCCGCCACCAGCAGCCCGGCGAGCAGGCCGCCGAGCAGCAGCACGGTCGGCAGCGGTACCTGACCGACCATCGGGTTGTCCAGTGCGGGCAGGCCGAGCGCCCGCAGCGCGTAGCCGAGCACCAGCCAGCCCAGCCCGACCACGGCGGCGAGGGTGACCAACCACTGCACACCGCCGACGAACCGCCACCACAGCGGGCGACGGTCGAGGCCGAGATCGGTGCCGGCGATCGTGCGATCCAGGGCGTCCGGCAGGTCGCCGAGGCGGGACCGGGCGGCGGAGGTCACCGCGCCGGGCCAGGCGGCGGGCAGATCGGCGGCGGCCCGGTCGGCCACCGCGCGGATGGCGAGACCGAGCGCCGAGCGCTGGGCGGCCGTCGGGTCCGGTACCGAGGTGGCCGCCACCAGGCTCTCCGCCGGGTCGGCCTGGTCGCCGGTCGGACCGGGCAGGTGCAGCCGACGCAGCGGGTCGGGTCGCAACCGCCGCCAGCCCCGGACCACGGGCCAGCCGGTGGCCGCGCCGGCCCGGTGCCGGTACGCCCGCTCCACGGCCTCGGTCACCGCCGGCACCCCGGCCGCCCCGGCCAACGCCCGGTTCAGCCCGTTGACGGCGGTGTCGTCCGGCCCGCCCGCCGGCTGGGCCGAACCGACCAGCTCGTCCAAGCCGGCGACGACCGTGTCGACGTCACCCGCGAGCCGGCGCAACGCGGCCTGCCGCTCGGCGACCGTGCGTTCCAGCGCGTTGCGCAGCCCGACCATCCCGGCCGGATCGATGGCGGTGGTGGCCAGCAGGGGCACCCCGGTCAGCCCGTCGGTGTCGAGCAGCCGACGCAGGTCGTCCAGGACCCGGGGCACCTCGGCCGGGGGCAGCCGGTCGGCCTGGTTGAGCACGACCAGGGTGACCTCGCGGTGCCGGTGGAACTCGCGCAGGTAGCTGTCGTGGATGACCCGGTCGGCGTACTTCTGTGGGTCGACCACCCAGACCACCTGGTCGACCAGGCCCAGGAGTCGGTCCACCTCGAGCCGGTGCGATCGTTGCACCGAGTCGAAGTCGGGCAGGTCGAGCAGGATCAGCCCGTGCAGGGCCGTCTCGTCGTCCGCGTCCAGGGCGCTCTCCCGGACGAAGCGGTGTCGGGGCAGTACGCCGATCCAGTCGAGCAGATGGTTGGCGCCCTCCAGCGGCCCCCACACGCAGGCGTGGGTGACGCCGGTGGTCGGCCGGCGGACCCCGACCGGCGAGAGTTCCAGTTGGGCCAACGCGTTGAAGAGGCTGGACTTGCCGCTGCCCGTGGCACCGGCCAGGGCGACCACTGTGTGGTCCCGGGACAGCGCGAGCCGGGTGCCGGCCCGTTCGACCACTGTGTGCGCGGGCACCAGGTCGGCGTCCGGCAGCAGACCGTCCACGGCGGTCAGGAACCGGCGTACCGCGTCCAGGCGGGCGATCAGCGCGTCGGCGTCGACCCGCTGGTCCCCGCGGAACACCTCGCGTACCCGGCCGGCGATGTTGCTCACCGGGAACCCTCCTCGTCGGCGGCGGACAGGCCGCTGCGGTGCCGGGCCAGCTCGACCCGGCCGGCGGCCCGGCGCAGCCCGTCGCCGGCGTCCTCGGCGGGGCGCGCGTCGGCGGTGCGGCTCAGGAAGCGGTCGGCCTCCGCGCCGAGCAGCGTCCGCACCCGGTCCAGCAGGTCGGTGCGGGCCTTGGCGGCGAGGGTACGCACCGCCTGGTCGCCGAAGATCGCCTGGAGGACGGCCTGTGCGGCGACAGTGGTGCCGGCCCCGGTGGCCAGCTCCAGCCCGGTCGGGATGAACGCGGTGGAGGCGAAGACGGCGATCATCACGGCCAGCCCGGTGGCGTTCACCGCGTACGCGGCGGTGCGGGCCACGAACCGTTTGTCACCGCCCTCGACCCGGACCAGTTCCAGCACTCCGCGCTGCCAGTCCCGGACCATGCGCTCGGCGCGTTCGGGCAGGTCGGCGCTCGGGTGGGCGAGCGCCGGATCGAGCAGCCCGGCACCGGCCGGGTGTGCCTTCCACCCGGTGTACGCGGACTCGGCGGCCTCCGAGGCCACCCCGCGCAGCAGCGTCACCAGTTGGGACTCGATGGCGTTGCGCAGCTCGGCTGCGGGTGCCGGCCGGCCGGTGACGGCGGCCACGACCCGGTCCCGGAGGCGGCCGATCCGTGCCTCCAGCGTGCGGAACAGCTCGCCGGTGCCGACGAACTCCTGCCAGCGGGCGAGCACCTCACCCCGGAGCAGCCGGCCGTCCTGGAGCCCCTGCTCGACGGTGCGCTCGGCACCCCGGTACGCGGCCCGGACCCGTTCGTCCAGACCGTCGGCGGCGGCGAGCTGCTCGTCGGCGGCGTCGGCCAGATCCTCCACGGCGGGGTGGAGTGCGGCCAACGCCCCGTCGAGGGTCTGGCGGACCACCGCCGCCCGCGCGTCCACGTCGGCGGCCAACCGGGCGAACCAGTCGGCCAGTGGGGCGGTGACTCCCTCGGGCAGCAGCCCCTGACCGTCGACCCAGGTCTCGGGCAACACGAACAGCGGTGCACGCCCGAGGTCCTGCTCGGCGAGCATCTCGGTCAGGTGCGCGGCGATCTCGTCGGTGGCCTCGGCGGGCACCCGGTCCAGCACCATGGCGATCACCGCGCCGCGCGCCCGGGCACTGCGCAGCAGCTCCCAGGGCACCGCGTCGGCGTACCGGGCCGCGGTGGTGACGAAGAGCCACAGATCGGCGGCGGCCAGCAGTTGGGTGGCGAGCGCCCGGTTGGCGTCGACGACCGAGTCGATGTCGGGCGCGTCGAGGAAGGCCAGCCCGGCGGGCAGGGCCGGGGCGGTGACGAGGTGCAGGGCGCGCGGATCGTCGCTCGGCTCGGTGGTGCGGGTCAGCCCGGGCAGGAGGTCACCCTGCCGGAACCAGGCCGCGTCGGACGGGTTGCAGACCAGCACCGGGGAGCGGGTGGTCGGCCGGAGCACGCCGGCGGCGCTGACCCGGGCCTTGACCAGGCTGTTGACCAGGGTCGACTTGCCCGCGCCGGTGGAGCCGCCGACCACCACGAGCAGTGGGGCGTCCAACCGGGCGAGCCGGGGCAGCAGGTAGTCGTCGAGTTGGTCGGTGAGTGCGGTGGCGCTGTGCCGGGCCGAGTTGGCAGAGGGCAGCGCGAGGGGATACCGGGTCGCGCCGATCGCCTCCCGGAGGCCCGACAGTGCGCCGGGGAGGCTGTCGTCCCCGGTGGTGGCGGGCGGCTCCTCCGCGGCGTCCGGCGGGTCGGTACGGGCTGCGACGGCGGGCGCACCGGAACGGGTGGCGGGATCGCCGTGCGTCGTCACCGCTAAAGCGTGCCCGACCGATGCAAGGGAAGACAACCGGACGGTAATAACGGCTGGGTTGCGTCGGGTTGACTCAAGTCAACTTGACGATTGGTCAACGCGTGGCACTATTGAGTCAAGTTCACTCAACTTGTGGTGGGGCCCGCTGCGGGCGGTGCTCGCCAGCAGCCCACGGGCGACGCCCGTCACCTGCACAACCTTACGAAGCGAGGAAGCGAAGATGGCACGTGCGGTCGGTATCGACCTCGGCACGACGAACTCCTGCGTCAGCGTTCTCGAGGGCGGTGAGCCCACCGTCATCGCCAACGCTGAGGGGTCGCGGACGACTCCTTCGATCGTCGCGTTCGCCCGCAACGGCGAGGTGCTCGTCGGTGAGGTCGCCAAGCGCCAAGCGGTGACCAACCCGGACCGGACGATCCGGTCGGTCAAGCGCGAGGTCGGCACGAACTGGTCCGTCGACATCGACGGCAAGAAGTACACCCCGCAGGAGATCTCGGCCCGGACGCTGATGAAGCTCAAGCGGGACGCCGAGGCGTACCTGGGTGAGCAGATCACCGACGCGGTGATCACCGTTCCGGCCTACTTCAACGACAGCCAGCGCCAGGCCACCAAGGAGGCCGGTGAGATCGCCGGTTTCAACGTGCTGCGGATCGTCAACGAGCCGACCGCGGCTGCCCTGGCGTACGGGCTGGACAAGGGCTCCAAGGAGCAGACCGTCCTGGTCTTCGACCTTGGCGGCGGCACCTTCGACGTCTCCCTGCTGGAGCTGGCCGAGGGTGTTGTGGAGGTCAAGTCGACCAGTGGTGACAACCAGCTGGGTGGCGACGACTGGGACCAGCGGATCATCGACCACCTGGTCAAGACCTTCCGTGGTGAGCACGGCATCGACCTCAGCCAGGACAAGATGGCCCTCCAGCGGCTCCGTGAGGCCGCCGAGAAGGCCAAGATCGAGCTGTCCGCCGCCACCACCACCAACATCAACCTGCCGTACATCACCGCCGGCGCGGCCGGCCCGCTGCACCTCGACGTGACGCTCAGCCGCGCCGAGTTCCAGCGGATGACGCAGGACCTGTTGGACCGTTGCAAGGGCCCGTTCGAGCAGGCAGTGAAGGACGCCGGGATCAAGATCTCCGACGTCGAGCACGTCATCCTGGTCGGCGGTTCGACCCGGATGCCCGCCGTGACCGACCTGGTCAAGCAGCTCACCGGTCGCGACCCCAACAAGGGCGTCAACCCGGACGAGGTGGTCGCCGTCGGCGCCGCTCTCCAGGCCGGTGTGCTCAAGGGTGAGGTCAAGGACGTCCTGCTGCTCGACGTGACCCCGCTGAGCCTGGGCATCGAGACCAAGGGTGGCATCTTCACCAAGCTGATCGAGCGCAACACCACCATCCCGACCAAGCGTTCCGAGGTCTTCACCACGGCGGACGACAACCAGCCGTCGGTGCTGATCCAGGTGTTCCAGGGTGAGCGGGAGATCGCGGCGTACAACAAGAAGCTCGGCACCTTCGAGCTGACCGGCCTCCCGCCGGCGCCGCGTGGCGTGCCGCAGATCGAGGTCGCCTTCGACATCGACGCCAACGGCATCGTCAACGTGCACGCCAAGGACCTGGGCACCGGCAAGGAACAGAAGATGACGATCACCGGCGGCTCCTCGCTGCCGAAGGACGACATCGAGCGGATGCGCCGGGACGCCGAGGAGCACGCGGAGGAGGACAAGCGCCGCCGCGACGACGCCGAGACCCGCAACGTGGCCGAGGCTCTCCAGTGGCAGACCGAGAAGTTCCTCGCCGAGAGCGGCGACAAGCTGCCCGGTGAGAACCGCGAGCAGCTCAACGAGGCGCTCGGCGAGCTGCGTGGCGCCCTCGGCGGTCAGGACATCGAGAAGATCAAGTCGGCGCACGAGAAGCTGGCGCAGGTCTCCCAGCAGGCCGGTTCGCTGCTCTACTCGCAGCAGGCCGAGCAGGGTCAGCAGCCGGGTGGCGAGCCCGGCCCGGGTGCGACCGGCGCGACCGGCGCGCAGGCCGGCGGCGCCGACGACGTGGTCGACGCGGAAATCGTGGACGAGGACGGCAAGAAGTGACCGTCGGCCTCCGACACGTTTCCACCGCGAAGGGGATGAGGTAGCCGCATGACGCAGAAGCCACGAGCCGCCGACCCGGGCGACACCGGGTCGGCGCCGGGTGGCTCCGCGACCACGGAGCCGACCGGCGACGGGGAGCGGGTCGTCATCCGCAACAACCGCAAGCTCGTCGACACCGCCGAGCCGGAGGGGACCGCCGCCGACGCGGAGACCGGTGTGCCGGCCGAGGGTCTGGTCGAGGACGCCGAGGTCGTGGTCGACGAGATCGAGGTCGAGGTCAACTCCACCGACGGGCCGGAGCCGTCCGGTCCGCCGGTGGTGGACGCCCCGGCGCAGCCGGTGGACGGCGGCGGCGCGGGCACCTCGCTCGGTGCCGAGCTGGAGGCGCTCCGGGCCGAGCTCGACGAGCGGACCAGGGACCTGCAGCGGGTGTCGGCGGAGTACGCCAACTACCGCAAGCGGGTCGACCGCGACCGCAGTCTCGTACAGGAGCAGGCGACCGGCTCGGTGCTGGCCGCGCTGCTGCCGATCCTGGACGACCTGGACCGGGCCCGGGAACATGGCGACCTGGTCGGGCCGTTCGGCACGGTGGCGGAACAGCTCACCACCGCGCTGGGCAAGTTCGGCCTGAACGCCTTCGGCGAGCAGGGCGACCCGTTCGATCCGACCCGGCACGAGGCGGTCGCGCACCAGACCTCGGCCGACGTCAGCGAGCCGACCTGCGTACAGGTCATGCGACGCGGCTACCAGCTCGGTGAGCGGCTGCTGCGCCCCGCGCTGGTCGCGGTCGCGGATCCGGAATAGTGCCAGACAGTGACCGGGCCGTCCCGCCCACCGTTCAGCGGTGGGCGGGACGGCCGGGCCACCAGGGTCGGAAGGAGGTGGACCGGTGAGTTCGAAGGACTGGATCGAGAAGGACTTCTACGCCGTGCTCGGCGTGGACAAGGCCGCCTCCGCGGATGACATCAAGAAGGCGTACCGCAAGGTGGCCCGGGAGTCGCACCCGGACCACAACCCGGGCGACCCGAAGGCCGAGGAGCGGTTCAAGGCCGCGTCCGAGGCGTACAACGTCCTGTCGGACAGCGGCCGCCGTCGCGAGTACGACGAGATGCGTTCGCTCTTCGGCTCGGGCGCGTTCCGGCGCAACGCCCGGGGTGGGGGTCAACCGGGCGGCATGCCGTTCGACGTCTCCGACATGTTCGGCGGCGGCGGAGGCGGTGATCGTCGCTTCGGCGGCGCCGGCTTCCAGGACCTGTTCAGCTCGATCTTCAGTGGCGGCCAGGCCGGTGGGCAGGCCGCACCGCGCGGCCCGGCCCGTGGTCGGGACGTGGAGACCGAGGTGGCGCTGGACTTCGGCGACGCGGTGCGTGGGGTGACGCTGCCCCTGACGCTGCGCGCGCCGGGAGTCTGCGACACCTGCCACGGCAACGGGGCCAAGCCCGGCACCGAGCCGCGTGCCTGCCCGGTCTGTCATGGTGCCGGCGTGACGACCCGCAACCAGGGGTCGTTCAGCTTCTCCGAGCCGTGCCGCAACTGCCAGGGCGTCGGCACCGTGGTCGAGGAGAAGTGCCCGGAGTGCCACGGCAGCGGCGGTGTCACCAAGACCCGCACCATGAACGTGCGCTTCCCGGCCGGTGTGGCCGACGGTCAACGCATCCGGTTGGCCGGGCGTGGCGAGCCGGGCGAGCGCGGTGGCCCGGCTGGCGACCTCTTCGTGCACGTCAAGGTTCGGCCGGACGAGCTGTTCGGGCGTACCGGGGACGACCTGACGCTGACCGTGCCGGTCACCTTCGCGGAGGCCGTGCTCGGCACGGACCTGCGGGTGCCCACGCTCGACGGTGCGATGACCCTGCGGGTGCCGCCGGGGACGCCGAGCGGGCGGGTGCTGCGGGCCCGGGGCAAGGGTGTGGTCCGACGCGACGGGCAGGCCGGTGACCTGCTGGTCACGCTGGACGTGGTGGTGCCGGCCCGGTTGTCGGACGAGGCGCGCACGGCGCTGGAGTCGTTCGCCGAGCAGACCCCGCCGGCGGCCCGGGAACATCTCGACGCACGGGTGCGTCGAGTCAGTTAGTCCGGTGGAATGGACGCGGAGGTGAGCGGGATGTCGGGCGAGTTCCTCGGTTCGGGCGACCCTGCCTACGAGGCCAAGGTGCTGATGATCTCGGTAGCGGCACGGATGGCGGGGATGCACCCGCAGACCCTGCGCCAGTACGACCGACTGGGGCTGGTGCAGCCCGGCCGAGCCGCTGGTGGCGGGCGTCGCTACAGCGTCCGTGACGTGGTGCTGCTGCGCGAGGTGCAGCGGCTCAGCCAGGACGACGGGATCAACCTGGCCGGCGTCAAGCGGATCATCGGGCTGGAGCGGCTGCTGGAGCAGGCGCAGCAGCGGGTGGCCCGGCTGGAGGCGGAGCTGGACGCCGCGTACCGCCGGGTGGCGGAGCTGGAGTCGTTGGCTCGCTTCCCGGGCCGGGATCTGGTGCCGACCAACCGCACGTCCACCGCCCTGGTGGTGTGGCGTCCCCGCCGGACGCCCGATCGCTGACCTGCCGCTCACCCGGATCTGTCTTCTCGGCCCGGACCGCGCTGGATTCCCGGCGCGGTCCGGGCCGCTTCGGTTAGCCTGTCGATAAGGGTCCAATCGGCTTAATCCGGACCTACCGGCATGGCGAGGGGGAGCGATGGCGGAACCGGCGAAGAAGGTGGCCCAGCAGACCGAGGACCGGTTGGAGAACCTGGCCGAGACCGTCCGCGAGAAGTTCGACAAGGTGACCGAGGGGACCTACCGGGACCGGATCATCGGGGGCCGGTTCGCCGAGGACGGCGACCACGCCGGCGAACGGGGCCGAGCCGAGACGGAACGTAAGCAGGACTGACCGGTGACCGACGTGCGGGCCGGGACCCACGGGGGGTCCCGGCCCGTTCGCCGTAATTGGGCCGCGAACAGCAACGCCACCGGGCAGCCGCTGACGAGGGAGCCGGCTGATACGGCTCAGCCGAGGCGGCGGTTCTCGCGGACGAGGCCGCCTTCGCACCAGTCCCGGTAGACGAAGAGGTCCGGTCGGGCCAGCAGCACCCGGCCGTTGTGCGCCCAGACCTTCATCAGCTCGTCGCCGTCACGCTCGGCCTGTTCGACGAGCTTGCGGAAGCGGCGCTTGGGGTGGGCGCGGAAGTTCGTCCGGATGCCGTCGGCCGCGTAGATGTAGAGGCAGTGCAGCGCGAAACGTCGGGCCGGGCAGGTGGGATCCATCGCTAAATCGAAGAGCGTCAACACCAGTCGGTCGCCGGAGACCAGCAGGTCCCAGTCGGGTGGCATCGAGGCCAACGGCACCGAATCGGGCTTGTACGCCCAAGCTCGCAACTCCGCCGGAGTCGGATCGACGGGGTTGGCGAAGCCGTGGAACGTCGACTCCTGCACGCTCACCGGCCAACCTTCCGCTCTCGCCCGCGTTTGGCAACGCTGCCTGCGGACCCTGGCTGCTGGGGCGAAACGGTAACCCGCCGTCGGGTGCTGCGGTAGTACCCGTGGGGAGCAATTCCGCAACCGTTGGCACGGGCGGGTCCATTGCATCGACAGCGCAGCTGATGATGCCCCTATGACAATCCATGTTCGACGGTTACAGCGAGGCGCCGAGGCCGAGTTCGTCACGGGGCTGGAGTGGCTTCTCGCCCCTCCCGGTAGCCGTCCCGGGGATTGGGACCGCGACCGCGCCGTCGAGCGGACCGCACAATTGCTCGCCCACGAGGACGTCGCACTCTTCGCCGCGCGATCCGATGAAGATCAGTTGGTTGGCATCGCCAGCGTCTACGTGGACATCCTCTCGGTGCGCTTCGGCCGTCGGGCTTCGATCGAGGACCTCGCCGTGCACCCCGAGTGGCGCTCCCGGGGTGTCGGCTCCAGCCTCCTGACAGCGGCCAGGGCGTGGGCGTGCGAACAGGGTGCCGACTACGTCTTCCTGGAGTCCGGCCTCGCCCGGACCGAGGCGCACCGGTTCTACCTTCGCGAGGGTGCGACCCATGCCGCTGCGGCGTTCAGGTGGAGCTCAGTGCAGTGAGTCGACGACCGGGATCGGCTCCCGCCGTTGGGCCGCCGCGCGGTTGCGCAGCCACCGCTTGAACCACGGGAAGTCGGGCAGTCGAGCCAGGATCGGCCCGGTCACCACGGTGATCAGGACGTACGTCGCGGCCAGCGCTGCCAACCGCGGCTCGACGCTCCCGGCAGCCACCGCGAGACCGGCGATGACGATGGAGAACTCACCTCGGGGTACGAGTGCCAGGCCGGCCCGCCATCGACCGGGTTCCGCGATGCCGACCCGGCGGGCGGCGAGGTAGCCGGTGAGCGTCTTCGTCGCCATGGTGACCACGGCCAACGCGAGCGCCGGCAGCAGCACCGGCGGGATGTCCCGTGGGTCGGTGACCAGGCCGAAGAAGACGAAGAACACCGCCGCGAACAGGTCCCGCAGTGGCGAGAGCAGCTCGGTCGCGTGGTGCGCCACCGGGCCGGAGAGCGCGATGCCGACCAGGAACGCGCCGACCGCCGCCGAGACCTGGAGCTTCGCCGCGAGCCCGGCGATCAGCAGGGTCAGGCCGAGTACGCCGAGCAGCAGCGCCTCCGGGTCCTTCGCCGACAGGGCGGAGGAGATGAGGTGGCCGTACCGGATGGCGACGACCAGCACGAGCAGCACCGTGCCCACCGCGACGGCGAGTGCGATGCCGCCACCGAGCAGGCCGGTGCCGGCCAGCACGGCGGTGACCAGTGGCAGGTAGAGCGCCATCGCCAGGTCCTCGATCACGAGGACCGACAGGATCACCGGGGTTTCCCGGTTACCGAGTCGTCCCAGGTCGGCGAGGACCTTGGCGATCACGCCGGAGGAGGAGACCCAGGTGATGCCGCCGAGCACCAGGGCGGCGACCCAGTCCCAGCCGAGCAGGAGGGCGAAGGCCGCACCGGGCAGCGCGTTGAACACGCCGTCGATCAGCCCGGCCGGGGCCGCCGACCGGAGGTTGCCGACCAGTTCGTTTGCCGAGTACTCCAGGCCGAGCATCACCAGCAGCAGGATGACGCCGATCTCGGCGCCCACCGCGAAGAACTCCTCGCTGGCGGCGAGAGGGAGCAGCCCACCGTGCCCGAAGGCCAGCCCGGCGAGCAGGTAGAGGGGGATGGGTGACAGGCCTACCCGGCGGCTCAGCCGACCGAGGACGCCAAGCAGCAACAGCAGCGCGCCGACTTCGACGAGCAGAGTGGTGGAATCGTGCATCCGCCTCAGCCGTCCGGGTCACTGTCGGCGAGGATGGCGGACACGCCGTCGAGACCTCTACGGGTCCCGACAACGACCACCACATCGCCGGCCGCGAAGCGGAAGGAGGGGAGTGGAGAGACGATCACTTCGCCTTCACGCAGTACAGCCACGATGGAGGCGCTGGTGCGGGTACGCGCCTTGGTGTCCCCGAGCTTCCGGTTGACGTACGGGGAACCGGCCGTGATGGCGATCTGCTCGGTGAGCAGACCGGCGGCCTGCTCGCGGAGCCCGGAGAGCTGGCCGAGCATCAGCGACGCGCCGAGGATGTCGGCCAGGGCCTCGGCCTCGTCATCGGTCAGCGGAATGTCCGACTGGCAGGCGTCGGGGTCGTCGGGATCGTAGAGAACGAGATCACGGCGGCCATTGCGGTGGGAAACGACGCCCAGGCGACGTCCGGACTCCGTCACCAGATCGTGACGTACCCCGATCCCGGGTAAGGCGGTCTGCTCGACACGTACTCGCACCCGGGCAAGACTACTGCGTCGGAGACGCCGATGATCGGACGGATATCAGGTCGGGCGGTGCTGCTGCTCGTACTCATGTTGGCTGGATGTTCGATCGGCGACGTCCGCCGGAAGCCGCCGACCCCGTCGTCCCGAGCGGCCGTCACCACGCCGTCTCCATCGGCCGCCGTCGCGGAGGTACGCCGTGTCCGGGTCGCCGTTCCACAGCGGTACGACCCTCCGTACGTCGAGTTCGTCGACGCCGAGCACGGCTACGCCCTCTTCGCCAACTGCGGCGAGCCGCCGCCCGGCGACGACTGTCCGGCGCGACTGTTCGCGACGGACGACGGCGGACGGTCCTGGCGGGAGTTGCGACATCCCCACCCGGCGGCGGAGAACCACCAGCTCTACGCCGCGCCGGGGGTTCTGACGTTGCGGAGTGAGCCGCACGGTTGGTGGACCTCGACCGACGGTGGCACCTCGTTCACGCACAGGCTGGACGGGCCACCGCCGCAGTGGGTCGGCGCGCAGAGTCGATTCCAGCTCATCGAGGGCAGTGGTCAGGTCGGCGAGTGGGACGGCCAACGGCTGCGCCCGCTGGCCGCGCAGCCGCGCGTACCCGGATTGAGCACTGTCGACGCGGGCGACGGCCTGCTGGTGGTCGCGGCCGGATCGGAGGACGGGAAGCCGTACGCGGCGGTCTCGTTCGACCGGGGGCGGAGCTGGCAGCAGACCCCGGTGCCGGCTCCCGACGGGCACGTCGGTGTGTTGCGGGCGGTGGTCGAGCGGGACGGGACGGCGTGGCTGGTCGGGCAGCGACCAGACCGCAGGTCCTTTCCGGCGCTGTGGCGACTGCGCCGAGGGTGGAATTTGGTCGGCGCCGACGGGCATCCGCCGCAGATCCAGTCCGTCGCGCCAATCGGCGGCGGGCTGTTCGCGGTGACCGGCCCGGCGGGCGCTGGCGCGGTCGGGGGCGGTCGCTACACCGAGCTGCCCTGGCCGATCGGCCCCGACCGCAGCCTGTCCGTGCTGACCGACGGCACGCTCGTGGCGGTCGGTGGGGACGGCGGGATCCTGCTCGGCGTCGGCTGGGTGGCCGAGCGCCGCTGGACGAAGATCATCCTCGACACCTCCTGACGTGATCGACCGGCGATCCGATTACTTGGTCAGCGCCAGAGATCTTGGACGAATCCGGCCCCTCCAGGGGCACTTTCGTACCAAGATCTACTTCTCGGCCACGTACGTGCCCTTGCCTTGGTGGCCCTCGACCAAGCGGCACCGGGCGTCGGGGCTGGATGCGCCGGTGCCCGCCCCGGCAGAGCGGGTGCGGGCACGTGGGCACGCCGTGGTCAGCGGAGGCTGGCGAAGAATTCGCGGATGTCGGTGATCAGCACCTCGGTGGCCTGGTGGGCCGCGTAGTGGCCGCCGACGTCGCCCCGGCCGTCGACGTCGGTCTCGTACGCCGTCCACCGGACGATGTTCGCGTGGTCCCGCTCGGCGAAGCGGCGGATGGACTGGAAGTCGCCGGGGAACATGGCCAGCGCGGTCGGAGCGGTGGTCGGCTCGGTCGGCGGATCGCCCGCGTGTGCGTCCTCCCAGTAGAGCCGGATCGCCGAGGCGGCCGTGCCGGTGAACCAGTAGAGCGCCACGTTGGCCAGGATGAAGTCGGCGTCCAGGCTCTCGTCGAAGAGTTGGGCGTTCCAGGCGAGCAGCCCCACCGGCGAGTCGGCCAGCGCGAATGCCAGGGTCTGCGGCTGCTGACTGTGCACCTGGTTGAAGGAGAACTTGTTCTCGTAGAACCACTGGAGGTGCCCGAGCGCGGCCTGGTCGGCCTCGGAGAGCCCGGCGAACTCGGCCGGGTCGCCGGAGGGGAACGAGAAGAGCTGGGTGACGTGTACGCCGAGCACCCGCTCCGGAGCGATCCGGCCCAGCTCCGGCGCGATCATCGAGCCGGCGTCGTTGCCGACCGCGCCGTAGCTGTCGTACCCCAGTCGGTCCATCAGCTCGGCCCAGGCGCGGGCGATGCGGAACCGGTTCCAGCCGACGCCGCGGGTCGGGCCGGAGAAGCCGAAGCCGGGCAGTGACGGGACGACCACGTGGAAGGCCGGCGCGTCCGGGTCGGTCGGCTCGGTGAGCGGAGCGATCACGTCGAGGTACTCCAGCACCGAGCCGGGCCAGCCGTGGGTGAGCACCAGCGCCGTGGCGTCCGGCCGGGATGACCGGACGTGCAGGAAGTGGATCTGCTCGCCGTCGATCTCGGTGACGAACTGCGGGTGAGCGTTCAGGCGGGCCTCGACGGCCCGCCAGTCGAACTCCCCCCGCCACCGGTCGACGAGGTCGCGCACCCGGTCGTTGCTCATCCCGTACGAGTCGCCGGCGCCGGGCAGGTCGGCGGGCCAGACGGTGCGGCCGAGCCGGTCGGCCAGGTCGTCGAGGGCGGTCTGCGGGATCTCGACGCGGAACGGGCGGATCGCGGTGTCGCTCATGCGGGAACTCCTTCGGAACGGAATGTTTCGTTCTGCAATCACGATAGCAGAGCGGAACGATCCGTTCCACTGTTAGGCTGGGGGCATGTCAACGACTTCCGGCAAGACGCTGGGCGGTCGCCGCGCCCAGGCCGCCCGCAACGACGAGGTGATCCTCGAAGCCGCCCGCGCCGTCTTCCTCGACGACCCGAAAGCCCCGATCGCCGCCGTCGCGGAGCGCGCGGGCGTCGGCATCAGCGCCCTCTATCGGCGCTACGCGGGCAAGGAGGACCTGCTGCGTCAGCTCTGCCACGACGGGTTGCGCCGGTACGTCGCGGAGGCCGAGACCGCCCTCGACGAGCCGGACGACTGGGCCGCGTTCACCAACTTCCTGACCCGGGTGGTCGACGCCGACGTGCACTCGCTCACCGTCCATCTGGCCGGCACCTTCACCCCGACCGAGGAGATGGGCCGGGACGCGATGCGCGCCGGCGAATTGGCCACCGCCCTGGTCGACCGGGCCCACGCCAGCGGGCGGCTGCGCCCCGACGCTGTCGTACACGATCTGGGGTTGTTGTTGGAGGCGTGCGCCGCGGTCCGCGTACCCGATCCGGAGCGGACCCGCCAACTGCGCCGCCGGCAGCTCGCGGTTTTGCTGGCCGGCCTGTCGTCGGTGCCGGACGCGGACCCGCTGCCTGGCCCGCCCCCGGCGGCCGGCGAGTTCGACTGGCGGTGGCGGCGCCGGGAGTGATGGCCGTCACGCGCTAAGGTTGAGCGGAATACGCTCAACTCTGGTTGTGTCCAACCCAATGGACAACGCCGATCCGGGGGAGCCCATGAACACCGAAAGACTCACCACCAAGAGCCGCGAAACCATCACGGGCGCTGTCGCGCTGGCCAACCAGCGTGGTCACGCCACCGTGGAGCCCTGGCACCTGCTCCTGTCACTCCTGGACACCGACGGCTCGACCGCCACCGGCCTGCTGCGCGCCGTCGGGGCGGACCCGACCGAGCTGCGCCAGGCCGCCCAGCGCGCTGTCGACAACCTGCCGGCCGCCCGCGGCTCCAGCATCGCCGAGCCGACGTTGGCTCGGGAGTTCGTCAACGCCATCGGCGCCGCCGAGCAGATCGCCCGGCCGCTGGGCGACGAGTACACCTCCACCGAGCACCTGCTCGCCGGTCTGGCCCGGGTGGGCGGAGCGGTGTCCGGCGCGCTGAAGATCGCCGGTGCCACCGAGGAGGCCCTGGTCGCCGCCTTCCCGACCGTCCGCGGTGGGGACCGTCGGGTCACCACAGCCGACCCCGAGCAGACCTACCAGGCCCTGACCAAGTACGGCGTCGACCTCACCGCCAGCGCCCGGGACGGCAAGATCGACCCGGTCATCGGCCGGGACTCCGAGATCCGTCGGGTCATCCAGGTGCTCTCCCGGCGTACAAAGAACAACCCGGTGCTGATCGGTGAGCCCGGCGTCGGCAAGACCGCGATCGTCGAGGGCCTGGCCCAGCGGATCGTCACCGGCGACGTGCCCGAGTCCCTGCGCGACAAGAAGCTGATCTCGCTGGACCTCGGCGCGATGGTCGCCGGCGCGCAGTACCGGGGCCAGTTCGAGGAGCGCCTGAAGTCCGTCCTGGAGGAGATCAAGAACTCCAACGGGCAGGTCATCACCTTCCTCGACGAGCTGCACACCGTCGTCGGCGCCGGCAAGGGCGAGGGCTCGATGGACGCCGGCAACATGCTCAAGCCGATGCTGGCCCGCGGTGAGCTGCGGATGGTGGGCGCCACCACGCTGGACGAGTACCGCGAGCACATCGAGAAGGACCCGGCGCTGGAGCGCCGTTTCCAGCCGGTGCTCGTCGGTGAGCCGACCATCGAGGACACCATCGGGATCCTGCGCGGGCTCAAGGAGCGCTACGAGGTGCACCACGGCGTACGGATCACCGACGCCGCGCTGGTGGCCGCCGCGACACTGTCCGACCGTTACATCACCGACCGGTTCCTGCCGGACAAGGCGATCGACCTGGTCGACGAGTCCGCGTCCCGGCTCCGAATGGAGATCGACTCGCGTCCGGTCGAGGTGGACGAGATCGAGCGGGCGGTCCGCCGGTTGGAGATCGAGGAGATGGCCCTGGCCAAGGAGCCGGACGCCGCCTCGGCCGAGCGGCTGGAGCGACTCCGCAAGGAGTTGGCCGACAAGCGCGAGCAGCTCACAGTGCTCTCCGAGCGCTGGCAGACGGAGAAGAGCCACATCACCAAGCTCTCCACCGCCAAGGAGGAGTTGGAACGCCTCGGCGGTGAGGCCGAGCGGGCCGAGCGCGACGGCGAGCTGGAACGCGCCGCCGAGCTGCGCTACGGCCGGATCCCCGCCCTGAAGGTCGAGCTGAAGCAGGCCGCGGAGGAGTTGGCCCAGCTCCAGGCCGACGGCGCGATGCTCAAGGAGGAGGTCGGCGCGGACGACATCGCCGCAGTGGTCGCCTCCTGGACCGGCATCCCCGCCGGCCGCCTGCTGGAGGGTGAGACGGCCAAGCTGCTGCGGATGGAGGAGTCGCTGGGCGGCCGGGTGGTCGGCCAGACCGAGGCGGTGGGCGCGGTCTCCGACGCGGTACGCCGTGCGCGGGCCGGTATCGCCGACCCGGACCGCCCGACCGGCAGCTTCCTCTTCCTCGGCCCCACCGGCGTCGGCAAGACCGAGCTGGCCAAGGCGCTCGCCGAGTTCCTCTTCGACGACGAGCGGGCCATGGTCCGCATCGACATGAGCGAGTACGGCGAGAAGCACTCGGTCGCTCGCCTGGTCGGTGCCCCGCCCGGCTACGTCGGTTACAACGAGGGTGGTCAGCTCACCGAGGCGGTACGCCGACGGCCGTACTCGGTGGTGCTGCTGGACGAGGTGGAGAAGGCCCACCCGGACGTCTTCGACGTGCTGCTCCAGGTGCTCGACGACGGCCGGCTCACCGACGGCCAGGGCCGCACCGTAGACTTCCGCAACGCGATCCTGATCCTCACGTCCAACCTCGGGTCGTCGGTGATCAGCGACCTGACGCTCGCCGACGAGCAGCGCCGGGAGGGCGTGCTGGCCGTGGTCCGGTCGCACTTCAAGCCGGAGTTCCTCAACCGGCTGGACGACATCGTGGTCTTCGCCTCGCTGCGCGGGGACGACCTCCGCTCCATCGTCGACATCCAGTTGAACCGGATGCGGCGGCGGTTGGCCGATCGCCGGCTGGGGCTGGAGATCACCGATGCCGCCCGGGACTGGCTGGCCGAGCACGGCTACGACCCGATCTACGGTGCGCGCCCGCTCCGTCGCCTGGTCCAGACCGCAATCGGAGACCAACTGGCGAAGGCCCTCCTGTCCGGTCAGATCCGCGACGGCGAAACGGTGAAGGTGGACCGCGCCACCGAAACCAACACCCTCTCCGTAACCGCCGCCTGATCCGTCGCACCCGGGCCGATCCCGCCTCGCAGGCGGGGTCGGCCCGACCCGTTCTCCGCCCCCACCGGCGCCCCACCGGGACGCTCCGTAGCTGCCGCATCACCAGACAATGATGTGTTTCTCCAGGTGCGCGGGGTTGTTACCGTTCCCGCCGACGCACTTGGGGAGGTGGTCGGCATGAATGGTTCAGTGGCGTACCTGGTGACGACGCTGGGGTGTCTGATCGGAGTCGCCGGGGTCGTGGTGGCGGTGGTGGCGGTGCGCAAGGGCCGCAAGGCCGCCCGGCCGGCGGCACCCGCGGACCCGTTCCGGGACACCGACAGCGACGCGCTCCGCGGCGACCCGCGCAGCCTCAA
This sequence comes from Micromonospora saelicesensis, assembly GCF_900091575.1. Classification (GTDB taxonomy): domain Bacteria; phylum Actinomycetota; class Actinomycetes; order Mycobacteriales; family Micromonosporaceae; genus Micromonospora; species Micromonospora saelicesensis. The sequence goes on along the minus strand of NZ_FMCR01000001.1, from coordinate 1,307,986 downwards.
GCCCGGAGACATCGTCGAGATCCGCCGGGTGTCGTACGCGGTCCGAGGCTCGGTGCATCTGCATGAGGGCGGCTGGAGCTGGGCCGAGCACCTGCTGGACACCGTCGAGGGCGACAAGCGCTGGCTCTCCGTGGAGGAGGACCCGGACCTGGAGCTGGTGCTCTGGACCGCCGAGCCGGCCGCCACGATCACCCCGGGTGCGTCCACCCTCGACTTTGCCGGCCGCCGCTACGCCTCCGAGGAGTCCGGTCAGGCCCGCTTCACGGCCACCGGCAGCACCGGCCTCGACCCCAGTGGCACCGTTCGATACCACGACTACCGGGCGCAGGGCGGCGAACGGCTTTCCTTCGAGGCGTACGGCCAGGCCGGCTGGGAGGCCGCCCGGGGCGAGCAGCTGCACCGCGCCGACGTGATGGTGTACCCGCAGGCCGGGCCGGAGGCCAGCTGACGTGTTGGTGAGCCTCCACACCCCGTACGTCGACACCTGCGCCGCCGACCTGAGCCTGGCACTCGGCGGCCCGGAGCGGCCCGCGTTGCACGTCCGCGACCTCACGCTGCCCGGGGACGTCCGGCTGCGGCTGCGCCTGCTCGGCGCGTCCCACCAGGTCGTGCTGGCCGAACCCGGCGGTGCGGCCGGACTCACCGAGACGGTCGCCTGCCTGCCCGGTCGGCCACCGCACCTGCCCGGCGCCCTGCACGACGAGGCGGGCGGCTACCGCTTCACCGCCAGCGTGCTGCGTCCCACCGACGGTGAGTTGCACACCCGGATCGCCGGCCTCCGCGCCGACCTGGCCGACGACCCGTACGCCCTGGTCGGAGTCTTTCCCGGTGACCCGGACGCGGTCACCGCGCTGGCCGTGCGCACCGACCTGCCCCACGGCTCGGTCGGCTGGCGTACCTGGCACGCGTACCCCCAGACCAATGAGCTGGTCCTGACCGAGACGGTGGTGGCACTGCGATGACATACCGACGCTGGTTCGTGGTGGGCGCGGCGGCGGCCGTGGTCGGCGTGCTGGTCGCGGCCTTCGCGCTCGTCAACGGCACCTTCTCCCCGCGCGCCTACGTGCAGGACAGGTACTCGCGAGCGGCCAGCCGGGACATCGGCCGGGAAGCGACCGCGTACACCTCGTCCAAGTCACCGACCACTGTCGCCAAGGAACTGACCGACGCGTGGAAGCCGTCCGACCGGTACGCCGACAGCAGCGGCGTCTACCTGCGCTACGACGACGACTCGGTGGTGATCCTGCCGATCGCCGCCGGCTCGGTGATCCTGCTCGAGGACATGGACACCGCTCACCCCCGTTACCACTCGACCGTCGGGTCGTACTGGGGCTGGGGACGCGGCAGCAGCGTTCGGGGCGGCGGCCCCGGCACCGGCAAGTAGCCCGACGCCCGACCCCTTCACCTGGAGCCCTTCCGTGCAGAACCTCGTCACCGATCTGCTGGCCACCCTCGCCTTCGGCGCGGTCGGCGTCGTCCTCATGGGCGTCGGCTACGCGCTGGTCGACCTGACCACTCCTGGCAAGCTCCACGAACTGATCTGGACCGAGCGCAACCGCAACGCGGCGCTGCTGCTCGCGTCCAACCTGCTGGGCGTCGGCACCATCGTGGTCGCGGCGATCGTCGCCAGCGACGACGACTTCGCCCTGGGGCTGGTCGGCGCGGCGGCGTACGGGATCGTCGGCCTGGTCATCATGGCCGCCGCGTTCCTGCTGCTCGACGCGGTGACCCCGGGCCGGCTCGGCGAGCTGCTGGTCGACCCGGAGCCGCACCCCGCCGTGTGGGTGTCGGCCGTGGTGCACCTGGCCACCGGCGCGATCATCGCCGCCGCGATCCTCTGATGACCGGGGGTCCGCGACCGGGCGGCGCCGGCCGGCCGTACCCGGGGCGGTCATGAGCACCGGGGCGCCGCCGGTGGTCGACGGCGGCACCGAGGCCCGACCGCACTGGCGGCTGGCCCGCGCGGCGGTGCTGGTCGCGGTCTTCGTCTGCGCCGCCTGCGGGCTGGTCTACGAGCTGGCCCTGGTCGCGCTCGGCAGCTACCTGATCGGTGACACCGTCGGGCAGGCGTCGATCGTGCTCGGCGTGATGGTCTTCGCGATGGGGGTCGGCGCGCTGGCCGCGAAGCCGTTGCAGCCCCGGGCCGCCGCCGCGTTCGCGGTGATCGAACTGACCCTGGCCCTGCTCGGCGGTCTGTCCGTGCTCGGCCTCTACGCCGCCTTCGCCTGGCTCGACCTGTACGGCCCGGCGCTGGTCGGCACCGCCTTCGTGCTGGGCCTGCTGATCGGCGCGGAGATTCCGCTGCTGATGGTGATGCTGCAGCGCATCCGCGAGCAGGCCGCCGGCAGCGCGGTGGCCGACCTGTTCGCCGCCGACTACGTCGGCGCGCTGCTCGGCGGGCTCGCCTTCCCGTTCCTGTTGATCCCCGTCTTCGGCCAGCTCAAGGGTGCCCTGGTGGTCGGCGCCGTGAACGCGGTGGCCGGTCTCGCCCTGGTCTGCACGGTGTTCCGGCGGGAGCTGAGCCGCCGCGCCCGGCTCGTCCTCGGCGCCGGCTCTGTCGTGGTCGCGCTCTGCCTGGGGTACGCCTGGGTGACCGCCGCCGACTTCGAGGTGACCGCCCGCCAGCAGCTCTACCGGGACCCGGTGGTGTACGCCGAACGCTCCCGCTACCAGGAGATCGTGCTGACCCGGTCGGTGCGGGAGGTCGGCCACGCCGACACCGACCTGCGGTTGTTCCTCAACGGTGATCTCCAGTTCAGCTCGGTCGACGAGTACCGCTACCACGAGGCGCTGGTGCATCCGGCGATGCGCGGCCCGCGCGGCGACGTCCTGGTTCTCGGTGCCGGCGACGGCCTCGCCGTCCGGGAGATCCTGCGGTACCCGGACGTCCGCCGGGTGACAGTGGTCGACCTCGACCCGGCGGTGGTGGCGCTGGCCAGCACCGTGCCGCAGCTGCGGGCGCTCAACGGCGGCTCGCTCGACGACCCCCGCGTACGGGTGCTGAACACCGACGCGTTCGGCTGGCTGCGTACCGCCGCCGAGCGCTTCGACGTGGTGGTCGCCGACCTGCCCGACCCGGACGAGACGGCCACCGCCAAGCTCTACACCGTCGAGTTCTACGCGCTGATCAGGTCGGTGCTCGCCGAGCAGGGACGGCTGGTGGTGCAGTCCGGCTCGCCGTACTTCGCGCCCCGCTCATACTGGTCGATCGACGCGTCGGTGCGGGAAGCCGGCTTCGCCACCGTGCCGTACCACGTCGACGTGCCGTCCTTCGGCGACTGGGGTTTCCTGCTGGCCACGGCGGGAACCGTCCCGCCGGTGCTGGACCTGCCGGCCGACGCGCCCCGGCTGCGTTTCCTCGACCCGGGCGTGCTGCGGGCGGCGGCGGCCTTTCCCCCCGACCGCGCCCGCCTGAACGTGCCCCCCAGCACCCTCCTCCAACCGAGGGTCCTCGACTACGCCCGCACGGAGTGGCGCGGCTACTGACCCCACCACCTGGCGCCTGAACACGGTGGCTGTGTCAGGAGAGAGTCCGCTCATGGCGCAAACCTCTTGATTAACGGGGTGGAGTGGGTGCGGACGGGGAAAGGGTGGAGGCATGTTTGGGATGCGCAAGGCTTGGGAGCGCGAATTGGGCGCGGCCGTCGACGAGTTGGTGGCGGCTGACACGCTCGCCTTCGGTGGGGTGGGGATCGCGGGCACGCTGTTGCCGGTGACCGAGGCGTACCACCGGGTCGAGGCGGCCCTCGGCGACCACCCCGAGGAGGTACGCCGCCAGCTCGACCGGGTGCTGGCCGACGGCACACCCGCCGGCCGGGCGTACGCGGCCACGCTGCTGGAGCGGGTCGACCCGGAGGCGGCCCGAGCGGCCTGGACGTCGCTGCGGGACGACCCGAGCGAGTTCACCACCTTCGTCGGCTGCGTGATGGACCGCGAAACCCTGGGCACCTACGCCAGTCGGCGGCTCGCCGCAGCATGATCAATTCGCCGGTCGGTGCCACCCGATTGGTCGTGCCGGTCGCCGACAACGCCCCGGACGTTGCGAGCCGTGAGCCCGCCGGCCACCGCGCCGCGTCCGACCGGCCCGCCGACGACGCCACCGGAGGACCCACCCGACGGTCTCCGTCAGCTGAGCTGTCGGCCACAGCGCGGGCCTTTCTGGTGCCGAGGGTTGTTACCGTCTGCGCCGACGTACCTGGGGAGGTGGTCGGGTGGACGCGCTGGTGACGTGCCTGGTGGCGGCTGTTGCCGTACTCGCGGTGGTAGTGGTCGTCGTGCGGGCCCGCCGACGGCCGACGGGCCGGCCGGACGGCCAGCCAGCGGAGCCACCGGGCGACGGTCCGCTCCGCCTGACCCCTGGCGACCGCGTGCGGATCCGCGAGCGGGAGTACGCGGTGAGTGCCACGATCCGTCTGGTCGAGGGCGACTGGAGTTGGGTGCAGCACCTCCTCGACGACGACTCCGGCACCCGCCACCGGCTCTCCGTGGAGGACGGCCCCGAACTCGAGCTGGTGTTCTGGACCGCCGAACCGGGCGCGACCGTCACCCCGGGCGCCCCGACCATCGAACTCGGCGGGCGGCGCTACACCTGGGCCGAGACCGGGCAGGCGCGTTACACAGCCACCGGAGAGACCGAGTTGCCGTCGACCGGGACGATGCGTTACCACGACTACCAGTCCGGTGGCGCCGCGCGGCTCTCCTTCGAGGCGTACGGCGAAGAGGGCTGGCGGGTCGCCCGCGGTGACCTGCTCGACCCCGCCGACCTGAGGATCCGCCCGCCCCGTTCCTGAGGCCCGCTGAGCCGGAACGGGCGGACGCGCCGGGCTCGTCACGGCATGCCGAACTGGCCGGTTGTCGATACGGTGTGGGCGCGATCTTAGGGAAGGAGAATCGTGGTCGATTCCCAGAGCACGCCGGCCCGTCAGCGGCCATCCATTGTGTCGATTTCCAGTTACCTGCTCTTCCTGTTCCTGGCGCTCCAGGTGATCAGTCTGATCATCACGCTCAGCACCTTCGGCAAGACGCGTGACGCGCTCCGTGCGGCGTACGCGGACAGCAACACCGATGGTGACCAGGTGGCGGACGTCTTCGCCGTCGTCGGCATCGGTGGCAGCATCGTCCTGCTGCTGCTCGCGGTCGTGCTGGGCGTGTTGGCCCTGTTCAACAACCAGGGCCGCAACGGCGCCCGGATCACCACCTGGATCGTCGGCGGCATCATGGTCTGCTGCGTGGGCGGTGGCCTGCTCAGCAACGCGGCCGGCGGTTTCAACACCGGTGGCGGAAACACCAGCGACGGGCCGAGCCCGGAGGAGATCCAGCGCCGCCTGGAGGAGGCCCTGCCCTCCTGGGTCACCCCGGTCAGCCTCCTGCTCGGCGTGCTCAGCCTGATCGCGCTGATCGCGGCGCTGGTCCTGCTGGCGCTGCCGAAGGCGAACCCGTTCTTCCGCAAGCAGACCGCGGCCTGGGAGCCGCCGACCCCGGGCGCCAGCTACCCGGGCAACCCGCAGGCGCCCGGTCAGCCGGGCTACCCGCAGGCGTCGGGTGAGCCGGGCTATCCGTCGAGTGGGGAGCCGAGCTACCCGCCGCCACCGGCCGCCAACCGGCCGGACGACACGCCGCCCACGGACCGGCCCGGGTCAAACCCGCCGCCGACCAGCTGACGGCTCGATAAGCACGACGCCGACGATCCCTCCGAGTAGGTTGCAACCCGACGCCTACCGGAGGGATTCGTCGTGTCGTACCCGGAATCGGCACCGGCCCGCCGGCCCGCCGCCGTCGTGTCGGCAGCGGCCGTGCTGGTGGTGATGGCTGTCGCCGCGCTCGCGTACGCAGTGGTCGACCTGGTGGTGCTGGGCGGGACGGTCGACGCGTTCCGCTCCGCCGCCCGCGACACCTCGGCGAGCCCGGAGCAGATCGACGACGTGGTGACTCTGCTCCGCGCATCCGCGGTGCTGTCGGCGGTGGTGGCGGTGCTCTCCGCGCCGGTGCTCGCCGGCCTGGCCCTGGGGCTGCTGACCGGTCGCAACGGTGTCCGGGTGGCGACCTGGGTGGTCAGCGGGCTCGGCCTGCTCGCCGGCTGTTGCAGCGTGGCGGTGGTCGTCGGCGAACGGTCCGCGCCACTGCAACTGGGCTCGGGCGAGCAGGCTCTCGCCGAGTTGCTCGGTCTGATCGGCGACGCGTACCCGTCCTGGTGGATCCCGCTCAACGCCGGGCTTTCCGTCGCACAGGCGCTCGGTTACCTTGTAGTAGCTACGCTGCTGGCACTGCCGGCGGCGAACAGCTGGTTCGACCGCCACCGCTCGACCGCGCCAACCGCACCGCCCATGTTCACGCCCGCCCCGCACCAGCCCCCGTCGGCGCCACACACGCCCCCGTACCCGCCCAGGTGAGGACCACTCCGTGACGCTCGACCCCACGACTGCTGAGCGCCGAGCCCTGATCACCGGGGCCACCGCCGGCATCGGCGCGGCGTTCACGCGACGGCTGGCCGCCGACGGCTGGCACCTGGTGCTCGTTGCCCGCGACGCGGCGCGGCTGACCGAGTTGGCCACCGAGCTGGGTTCCACGTACGGACGCGAGGTGGAGACGATCCCGGCGGATCTGTCCACCGACGACGGCTGCGCCACCGTGGAGCAGCGGCTCGCCGACGGCAGCCCGGTGCACCTGCTGGTCAACAATGCGGGGATCAGCCTGAACAAACCGTTCCTGCGCTCCACGGCGGAGGACGAGGCGCGACTGTTGCGACTCAACGTGCACGCGGTCATGCGGTTGACCCTGGCGGCGCTCCGACCGATGACTGAACGGCGAAATGGGGCAGTGATAAATGTCTCTTCGGTCGCTGGTTTCGGTACGGCCATGCCCGGATCGACGTACTCCGCCAGCAAGGCGTGGGTGACCAACTTCAGCGAGTCCGTCGGGCAGTCCGCGCGGCCGTTCGGCGTTCAGGTGATGGCCCTCTGCCCCGGCTACACCCGCACCGAATTCCATCAGCGGGCCGGCATCAACATGTCAAAGACGCCGGAGTGGCTGTGGCTGCGGGCCGAGGATGTGGTGGACGAAGCCCTGCGTGACCTGCGCAAAGGCAAGATGGTCAGCATCCCGGCGTGGAAGTACAAGGTGGTCGTCGCCGGCATGCGACACGCGCCGCGGCGGCTGCTCCAGGCGGTCGCGCGGGACACCCGCGGCCGGATCGGTCGCGACGAGCGCTGAGCTTCGACCGCCCCCTCGACCCCCGGTGAATGGTGGGACGGCGTTGGCGCGCCGCTGTCGGGCCAGTTGCTGAGCGTAGTCGAGCATCGCCAGTCATCTGTTCCCCTCGGGGCTGATCAGGGTGGACCCCGCACACGGCGTTCAGAGTTGCGCAGTAACCTCTATCGCCATGGGGGACCACGACGACCTGCGTAAATTCATTACCGACCTGGCTGTGGTCCACGGGCGGGTCGTGCTCTCGTCGGGGCGCGAGGCAGACTGGTACGTGGATCTGCGGCGCGTCACGCTCCATCACCGGGCCGCTCCTCTGGTCGGCCGGGTGATGCTCGACCTCACCGCCGACTGGGAGTTCGACGCCGTTGGGGGCCTCACCCTGGGCGCGGACCCTGTCGCGCTCTCGATGCTGCACGCCGCCGCTCCGACCGGCCGGGCCCTGGACGCCTTTGTGGTGCGCAAGGCGGGCAAGGCTCACGGTCTTCAGCGACGGATCGAGGGACCGGAGGTGGCTGGCCGTCGAGTGTTGGCGGTGGAGGACACATCCACGACGGGCGGAAGTGTTTTGACGGCTGTCGAGGCGCTTCGCGAGGCCGGGGCGGAAGTCGTGGGCGTGGTGGTTATTGTTGATCGAGGCGCCGGCGACGCGGTGCGAGCCGCCGGATTGCCGTACCGGGCGGCCTATACGTTGGCTGACCTCGGCCTTGTGGCGTAAAAGTCTGCCGATTCGGATCTGCTGATATGCAGGCGGATCGATGCTGCTGGTGGAAGGATGGAATACGTGGGAACTGCGTTGGCCGAAATGACTATGCCTCAGATCTCGCCGCTAAACGGCGAGCCGATCGAACGTGCCGATGCCGAGCGTCTCGCCGGGGTCCTCAAGGCCCTTGCTGATCCTGCTCGGTTGCGGCTGCTCAGCCTGATCCAGTCGGCCCCCGAGGGCGAGGCGTGCGTCTGTGACCTGACGGCGCCGCTCGGCCTCTCTCAGCCGACGGTCAGTCATCACCTGCGTATCCTCACCGAGGCTGGCTTGTTGCAGCGGGAGAAGCGCGGTGTCTGGGCGTACTACAGCCTGGTCCCGAGTGCGATCGCGACGATCGCCGACCTGCTGACCCCGCCGCGTAAGCGGGCCACCAAGAAGGCCCGCTGACCTAGGCACTACACGCCGTTCCGAGCCGGGGCGGCGTCCGGTGGCGAGCCAGGGGTGGCGCCACCGGTGGTTGACACCTGCTCGTCCCCGGTCGCACCACCGGAGGCCGGGTTCGACATGCCGACGGCCGACCCCCTTGCCAGGGGGCCGGCCGTCGTCGTACCGCTCAACGATCCTGACCGTGCTCCGGGCGCTGACGGCCGTGCTGGTGCCCGTCGTGGTCGAACGCCTCGCGGGCCGCCTCCACGGCGCCGGCGGCACTGGCCGCCGCGACCACCGCCACCGCCTCGCCGCGCTTACGAGCCCGCCGGTCGCGCAGGAACTCGAAGAAGATCGGCAGCACCGAGATCAGGATGATCAGGGCCACCACCGGCAGGATGTAGTGGTCGATCTTGTCGCCGATGGCCTGGTAGATCTGCTCGGCCAGCAGGTAGCCGATCAGCAGGATGCCGTCCACCCAGAGCACCGCGCCGACGATGTTCCAGAGCAGGAACTTCCTGGCCGGCATGCCGAGCGCGCCGGCGACCGGGTTGAGGAACGTCCGGACGATCGGAATGAAGCGCGCCAGCACGACGGCCTTCGCCGGGCCGAACTTCTGGAAGTAGTACTCGGCCTTCTCCACGTACTCCTTCTTGAAGAGCCGGGAGTTCGGCCGCTCGAACATCGGCCGGCCGTACCGCGCGCCGAGCCAGTGCCCCAGCTGGGCGCCGACGATCGCGCAGATCGGCCCACCGATCAGCAGGCCGGCAAGGGAGAGGCGGGTGCCGTCGCCGAAGATCGCGTCCGCCACCGGTGACGAGGCGACCCCGGCGAGGAACAGCAGCGAGTCACCCGGAAAGAAGAAGCCCACCAGCAGGCCGGTCTCGGCGAAGAGGATCACCCACACGCCGATCAGCCCGAAGGTCTGCAACAGATCCTTGGGATCGAGCGGGTTCAGGGCGACGCTCTCCACGAGAGCGCGGGTCTTCTCAGCTGTGTCCACGGCCACAAAGGGTACCGAAGCCCGGGGCCCCGGCCGCGCCGGACCGGCCCGTCACCACCCGCCCGCGCCGTGGGGTCCAACGACAGAGTCCCGGCGTCGTGGGTTCCAACGACGGTGCCCCGCCGACCGTGGTGGTCGACGGGGCACCGGTGGTGCGGGGTGGGTCAGGCGACGAAGCGGGTCCGGCGGCGCTTGGCCACCAGGTAGCCGCCGACGCCCGCGGCGAGCAGCAACGCGCCGAGGCCGGCGATCAGCCCGGTGGACTGACCGGTGATCGGCAGCGTGCCGCCGTCACCGCCGCCCGTGCCACCGTCGCCACCGTTGGCGGCGCCCTTGATCACGAAGGCCGCAGTGTCGTTCTTCGAGTCGAGGTCGGCCACGGTCGAGCCATTTCCGTCCAGGTTGAAGTGCCGCAGGTGAACAGCACCCGGTGCGCCAGCCAGCTTGTCGATGCGCAGACCGAACTCGAACACCGCACTGTCACCCTTGTGCAGCGTCTCGTACCACTCGCAGAAGTAGAGGCGAGCGCCCGGCTCGCCGTACCCGCCGAACTCTTCGCCGTCCTTGACCGGCACGCACTCTTCCGGCGCCTTCACGGCGGTGGCACCGGCCGGGATCGTGATCTCTGCGGTGGTGACCAGCTCATCGGGAGAGTAGGAGTTGATCATCGCCGGGCCGTTGTTGACGAACCCGACCTTGGCGTTCACCGTCTTGCCGACGGCGCCGCTCACCTCGGCCCCGGTGGCGGCCGCGTCGGCACCCTGGCTGCCGGTCACGGTTGCCAGGATCGCCGTGGCGTTGTTGCTGGAGTCCTTGTCGGTCTGCCGAAGCCGGTGGGCCTGTGCGCTCGGTGCCGGCACCAGGGTCAGCTCAGCGCCGGTCCCCTTCTCCCACTGGTCGACCGGGATCGGGAAGTCCGCGAGGAACTCGGCCCAGTCTCCATCGGCGAACCACCAACCTGAGCCGTACTGCAGGCCCGGCGCCCAGGCGTCTGCGGCGATCTTCAGCGTGGACGACGAGTCCAACTGCAGGACCGCGCCAGGCTCGATCTTCTGGTCGTACGAGCACTGCGCAAAGTTCGTCCCGAATGCCTGCAGGTATGAGCAGTTCGAGTGCCGCGAGGTGGCGATACCGGGAGTGGACGTGATGAGGAGGACGGCGCCGTTGGTGGGCTTGTCACCCACGTTCGCGACCCGCAGTGGCGCCTTCAACGTCGACCCCGGTGCGCCCGAGACTTCGAGAGTCTCGTCAGCCTTCAGGTCCACACCCTCGCCGACCTCGATGGTCGACTTGGTGGTGACGTTCGCCCTGTCCTTCGCCGCCAGGGTGAGGGTCAGGTCACCCTTCTTCCCGACCGATGCGGAGTCCTTGGCCTTGACGGTCAGATCGAGGACGTAGTCGATGGTGTCGGCGCCCTTGAGCGTGCAGGTGATGACCGATCCGGCCTCCGAACAGCCCGGCAGCGAGTCGGTCAGGGTGACCTCGGCGAAGTCCTTCACGGCCGTGCGGTCGACAGTGATGGTGAAGTTCTCGGGCAGTGCCTCGGTGAAGGCCTGCAGGGTGACCGCCTTGGCCTCGCCGCCGGATGCGATGAGCGCGTTGTTGGCGTAAAGAAAGACCTCGTTCGAGGGCTCTTCGGCGACGGCCGGGCTGGCGGAGGCAGCGACGAACGCGCCTGCTACGCCCAGTCCGGCGAGCCAACGCCGGGTGGAGTGGGTGAGCATGAGGGGGTTCCTCCAGTTGGGGGATCAGGTGGAGCCTGCGGATCTTAAGGAATCGCTAAGGCTGATTGCAGCCCTCGGAACCGCCCACTGGATAAGACGAACCAAACGGTTGATCAGAGTCACCGCAACGTTCGGTCGGTCCGCTTCCGTCATCTGAGGCAGGAGCCCCCGGGAGGTGCAGTGACGTACGAGGAGTTCGCCGACGCGCGGCTGGCCCCGCTACTGCGGTACGCGGTGATGCTGACCGGCGAACCACACCAGGCTCAGGATCTGGTCCAGGAGACCATGGTCCGGGTCCAGCTCAACTGGCGTCGGGTCGCCCGCGCGGACTCGCCAGAGCGTTACGTACGCCGGATGCTCACCAACCAGTACGTCGACTGGCGGCGCGGCTCGTGGGTGCGCCGGGTGCTGCTGCGCGGGGAGCCCGACGCGTCGGTGCCGGTGCCCACCGACCACGCCCAGTCCGCCGTGGACCGCGACCAGGTCTGGTCCTGGTTGTCCCGGCTGCCACGTCGGCAGCGGGCTGCTCTGGTGCTGCGCTACTACGAGGACCTGCCCGACGTCGAGATCGCCGACATCCTCGGCTGTGCCGTCGGGACCGTCCGTTCGTCCATCTCCCGGGCCCTGGCCACGCTTCGGGCCGAGTACGTGGAGGCGTGAACATGATCGAGGACGACCTGCGTGCCGCGTTCGCCCGGCACGAGACGTTGACCCCGTCGACCGGCCCGCTACGGGTCGCGATCGACCGGCTCGCCGCTGTCCGCCGTCGCCGCCGGCAGCGGTTCCAGGCCGCTGGCGTCACGCTCGCCCTGCTCGGCGCGCTCGGAGTCGGGGTGCCGCAACTGCGCCCCGATCGGCCGGCGGAGGGCCCCGCGTCGTCCGGCCAACCGGCTGTCGGGCGGTCCGGGGCGTTGAACGTCCTGCTGCTCGGGGTGGACGGCTTCGGCGAGCAACCGCCGTACCGGTTGGCGGACTCCGTCCTGCTGGTGCACGTCCCGGCCGATCGGAGCCGCCCGTACCTCATCTCGTTGCCGCGCGACCTGGAGGTTTCGATCCCCGGCCGTGGGAGCGAGAAGCTCAACAGCGCGTTCTACAGCGGTGCCGGCGAGCCCCGGCCCGACCTGGACGCCGGCTACGACCTGACCCGCCGGGTGGTCGCCGACCTGACCGGGGTACGCGTCGACGCTGGCGCGGTGCTGACCTTCGCCGGTCTGCGCCGGATCACCGATGCGGTCGACGGGGTGGAGGTGTGTCTCCCGAAGGAGGTTCGGTCCTGGCACACCCGCCGGACCTTCCCGGCCGGCTGTCAGCGGCTCGACGGTGCTGCCTCGGTCGACCTGTTGCGGCAACGGCGGTACCTGCCCGACGGCGCGTTGGACCGGGACCGCAACGCCCAGCGCTACGTCGCCGGGCTGGTCCGGCGGGTGGTCGCCCAGGACGTGCTGACCAATCCGGTACGGCTCACCGCGCTGCTGGCGGCCCCCGGTAAGGGTCTGGCGGTCGACGACGACGGCCTGTCGCTGACCAGGCTGGTGGCGGTACTACCCGAGCTGGAGAGCGTCGACCCGGTGGGGCTCAGCCTGCCGGTCGGCACCCCGGTGGGCAACGCTTCGCGGCTGCCGCTGGACCCGAAGCAGGGCCCGGAGTTCCTCGCCGCGCTGCGCGAGGATCGGTTGGCGCAGTGGGTGGCGCAGCACCCGGAGCAGGTCAATCCCGTCCGGTGACGGACGGGGAGTTCGCGACGACGCCCCGCCGGCCGGGTACGGACGGCGGGGCGTCGGTCGGTCGGGTGGGTCAGGCGGTGAAGCGGCTGCCTTGGCGTCGGGCGAGCAGGTAGCAGCCCACACCGGTGACGAGCAGCAGGGCGCCGATGCCGGCGATCAGGTTGGTGGGGGCACCGGTGATGGGCAGCGAACCACCGCCACCGCCGCCACCGTCACCATCACCTTGGCCACCGCCGCCCTGGGCCGCGTTGACCACGATGGTGGCCTTGTCGTTGGCCGGTTTGATGTCGCCCTGGAAGCTGCCGCCGGCGGGGCATTCGCACGGCGCGTTGACCCGGACCGCGCCCCGGGCGTTGGGGATGACCTTGTCGATGCGCAGCCGGAACTTCATGGTGTACGTCTGCCCGGCCACCAGGAGCATCTCCGAGGCGCACAGGTACGTGCGGGTGGTGTCCTGGCGCAACCAGCAGTTGCCGGGGACCTCGACGGCGGTGGTGCCCGGCGGTAGCTCGACGTCGGTGTGGGTGACGGCCTCGTACTCTTCGCTCACATTGTCGAGCGTCGCCGGGCCGTTGTTCCGGAAGCCGACGGTGGCCGTGACGACGGCACCGGCCGTCCCCTTGAGGGTGGCGCCGATCGCCGCGAGGTCGGTGCCGTTCGTGCCGGTGGCCTTGATGGTCCACCCGGTGTAGTCGTTGCCCGGGCCGACGTCGGTCTGGTCGGCCTGCCGCGTTGCGCCGGGTGCCTTGGCCAGAGTCAGTTTCGGGCCGGTGCCGGGAGTGGCAGCCCGGGCGCCGACTGCTTCCCGCACCCGGGTCAGGTCCTCGAAGTCGGCAGTGGTCATGAACTGGGCGTAGCCGGACTGGTTGGTCGGCGCGTAGGTGTCCTTGGCGAGTTCGAGGTTCAGCGTGGTGGCCAGCCCGGTGCCCACCGGGATCTCCTCGTCGAACTCGCAGGAGACCAGGTGGTCGTCGGAGTAGCGGCAGTTGCTGAACCGATCCCTGGTCCGGATCGAGTAGGCGAGGTCGAAGACCGCGACGAACCCCTCGACCGTCTTGTCGCCGGCGTTGGCCACGACCAGCGGCACCGTGAACTTCCCACCCGGCTTGGACGAGACGGTGGTGAACGGCCCTCCGGCCAGGTCGACCCCCTCGCCGACCCGGATTCGGGACGTGTAGCTGCCCTGCCGCCCGCCGGCCGCCCGGAAACTGACCACGATGTCCCCGGAGTCACCGAGCTGCGCATCTTCGGTGAGGCCGATGTCTACCCTCTTCGCCGTGTTGCGGTAGACCCCGCTGCCCAGAGGTGGCATCTCGCTCAGGACGACATCGAAGGCCTCCGTGCAGGCGAGAACGCCCGGCTCCGGGGCGGTGCACCGCTGGCCGTCCTCGGGAGCGAGGGTGATCTTGTTGGCCAGGGAGCGGTAGTCGTACCGCACGGAGAGGTTGGTGAGCGTCGTCGGCTCGTCCGTGTACAGGAACAGGGCGCGGGTGGTCGGCTCCGCGCCGACGGCCAGGGTGGTGTCCTGGAAGTACGGCTCGATTGCGGCCGCGGCGACGGCGGGGGTGGCGGAGGCGGCGACCAATGCGCCGGCGGCGCCGAGCCCGGTCAGCCAGCGGAGCGAGTGCTTGAGCATGGGGGTCCTCCCGTGGGGATACAGGTGGCGCTCGTCCAACCTAGGGACGCCCCGACTCCTCCGGTAACCCCTTCGGATCGATATTTGTCCAATGACCCGAACGGCTGAACACCCCTGTCGCAACGGGCAGCCGACCCCGCGACGGAATCAGCGGTAGTCGTCCTCGTCCCCGGTGACCACCCGGGCCTGCTCCATCGCGTCCCAGTCGTCGACCTCCAGGCCGCGGTGCGGCTCACTGTCGACGTCGGCCGGGCCGGCGACCGTGGCCTGCTCGACCGCGTCGGCCGGGTCCGCCTCGGGGTCGCGTTCGTCGGGCGCGAGGTGGTCGCCGGGGGTGAAGTCCTCGTCGGGCTGACCCATCATCCCTCCCGGGGGTCTCGGGGCACGGTTCCCACCCACCGTACGGGTTGGGCCGGCGCACCGCCCGGAAGCGGAGTAGGCGGAATCAGCCCTCTGCGACGCGACCCGGTGCCAGGATGGTGCCGTGGGCTTCCTCATCAGACTGGCGATCACCGCGGTCGCGTTGTGGATAACCACGCTGATCGTGCCCGGCGTCGACGTGCATGGACGCTCGGGTGGCAACACCGTCCTCACCCTGATCGTGGTGGCCCTGATCTTCGGCGTGATCAACGCGGTGCTCAAGCCGGTGATCCGGGTCGTCGGCTGCGTGTTCTACCTGCTGACCCTGGGCCTGTTCGCGCTGGTGGTCAACGCGTTGCTGTTCCTGCTCACCGACCGCATCGCCCGCGGGCTCGACCTGCCGTTCCAGGTGGACGGATTCTGGCCGGCGTTCTGGGGAGCCATCGTGATGACCGTGGTGACCTGGTTGATCAGCGTCATCGTGCCGGACAACCTGGACCGCCGATGAACGGCTAGCACCCGGGTCGGTTGTTCCGGCGCACCTCACCTACGGGATACTTCCGGGCGGAGGACAGCGCGGTCCGGCGCACAAATGAAGAACAGCGGCCAGCACGGCCGAGAGTGGTAAGTAAGGAGCACATCACATGCCCATCGCTTCCCCCGAGGCTTACGCGGAGATGCTGGACCGCGCCAAGGCTGGCCGGTACGCGTACCCCGCGATCAACGTGACCTCCTCCCAGACGCTGAACGCGGCGCTCAAGGGCTTCGCCGACGCGGAGAGCGACGGCATCATCCAGGTCTCCACCGGTGGCGCCGAATACCTCTCCGGCCCCTCGATCAAGGACATGGTCACCGGCGCTGTCGCGTTCGCCGCGTACGCCCACGAGGTCGCCAAGAAGTACTCGGTGAACATCGCCCTGCACACCGACCACTGCCCGAAGGACAAGCTGGACGGGTTCGTGCGTCCGCTGATGGGCATCTCGCAGGAGCGGGTGAAGCGCGGCGAGGAGCCGCTGTACCAGTCGCACATGTGGGACGGCTCGGCCGTACCGGTCGCGGAGAACCTTGAGATCGCCGCGCAGCTGCTCGACGAGGCCGCCAAGGCCAAGATCGTCCTTGAGATCGAGGTCGGCGTCGTCGGTGGCGAGGAGGACGGCGTCGAGAACGCCATCAACGACAAGCTCTACACCACCACCGATGACGGCCTGGCCATGGTCGAGGCGCTCGGCCTCGGCGAGAAGGGCCGCTACATGGCGGCGCTGACCTTCGGCAACGTGCACGGCGTCTACAAGCCGGGCAACGTCAAGCTGCGTCCGGAGATCCTCAAGCAGATCCAGGACGCCGTCGGCGCCAAGTACGGCAAGGACAAGCCGCTCAGCCTGGTCTTCCACGGCGGCTCGGGCTCCCTGCTGAGCGAGATCCGCGAGGCTCTGGACTACGGCGTGGTGAAGATGAACATCGACACCGACACCCAGTACGCCTTCACCCGGCCCGTCGCGGACCACATGCTCCGCAACTACGACGGCGTGCTGAAGATCGACGGCGAGGTCGGCAACAAGAAGCAGTACGACCCGCGCGCCTGGGGCAAGGCCGCCGAGGCCGGCCTGGCCGCCCGGGTCGTCGAGGCCTGCGAGCACCTGCGCTCGACCGGCACCACGATGACCAAGTAACGACGTCCCACTTAACGGCCGGCTCCCCGCACGGGGAGTCGGCCGTCGTCGTCAGGTCGTCAGCAGGCGTACGGCCTCGCGAACGTCGTCGGTGAGGTGAATCGTCGACGAGAGGTCACCGAACGGGGACGCGGCCAGCAGCGGACGCAACAGCGCCTCCACCGGCAGCTCGACGGTCCAGTAGGCGCGGTCCAGGAAGATGTACGCCCCGCTGGCGCCGTCGGTCCCGTAGTAGGTCTTGGTGGCCGCCTGGAACACCTCCTGCACGGTGCCCGCCCGCCCCGGCGCGAAGACGATGCCGCCCCGGGCGAGCCGCAGGATGGTGTCCTCCCGGATCGCGTTCGAGAAGTACTTGGCGATCCGCCCGGCGAACAGGTTCGCCGGCTCGTGCCCGTACAGCCAGGTCGGAATGGCCAGACCACCCGCACGCGCCCAGTCCCGGTCGTCGCCACGTTGCCGGGGCACCCCCGCGTACCGCTGGCGGACCGTCAGGGCCGTGGCCGTGTACCGGTGGTGGTCGGTGAAGTCGGGGGCGGTGGCCAGCAGGTCGATCGCGGCCGTCACATCGGTCGCCGGCCGGTCCGCCAGGTAGGCGCCGAGGTTCGCGGCCTCCATCACACCCGGGCCGCCGCCGGTCACCACCAGCCGGTCGGCCCGCGCCAGCTCCCAACCCAGCACGGCCGCCATCCGGTACGCGGGACTGCCGCGCCGCACCGCGTGCCCGCCCATGATGCCCACCACCGACTGCGGCCCGTGTGCGGCCAACCAGACCCGGGTGGCGTCGGCCAGCGCGTTGTCCACGCCGTGGTCGTGCAGCCGCTGACCCAGCGCCTCCTTGACGTCCGGCAACGCGCCGCCGTGCGCCCGGTAGTGGTCGTACACCCGGGTGTCGTACATCCCGGTGAACCCGCCCTCGGCGAACCCGGCGGCCAGGTCGTCCGGGGTGTACAGGTGCGTCGGCTGGGTCGGGTACGGCAACCCGGAGAACGGCGGCACCACGTTCGCGCCGCGCCGGACCAGGTCGGCGCCCACGTCCCGGGACGCGAAGCGGCAACCGACGAAGAGGGTGCCGGCGACGTCGACGCTGGTCAGGTCGGGCACCGGCGCGAGGTCGAGCCGCAGGCCCTGCACGGTCAGCCCGGTCAGCCGACCCATGGTCAGCTGTTGGTCGAACTCGGCCCGGGTCTGGATCTCACCGGCGTGCAGGTGCGGCTCGATGACGTCCGCGGGAGGTGGGGTCGGCACCCGGCCATCCTGCCCCTCCACCAGGGCCGGTCAAACCTCGGGCCAGGGGTGGAACCGACAGGAGCCCGGTGGTCGTGGCCACCGGGCTCCTGCATAACCGGTTCCTGGGGAGGCTCCGGACCATTAGTTGTAGTGGAAAACACCAGGCAGCGGCATAGGCCGCAGGCGTGACCAACTCCTCAGCCGTTCAGCGGGACACGTCGGCCGACCCGCTCGCGTGTCGCCCTGTCCAGCGGGTTGAATGGGGCGATGCAGAACCTTTTGCCAGAGCCACCGGCCACCCGCCTGCCCGTGAACGACGAGGCCGACGCCGCCCTGGCCGCCGCCGACGAGGCCGGCACCGATGAGGCGTACGCCAACGTGGCGGCCGGCTTCCCCACCTACAGCGCGGCCTGGGCGGAGCTCGCGGCGCGGGCGTTCGCGCAGGGCCAGGTGGTGACGGCGTACGCGTACGCCCGCACCGGTTACCACCGGGGCCTCGACCAGCTGCGCCGCAGTGGTTGGAAGGGGCACGGCCCGGTGCCGTGGTCACACGAGCCCAACCGGGGCTTCCTCCGCTGCCTCTACGTGCTGTCCCGCGCGGCGGACGAGATCGGCGAGGCCGACGAGGCGGCCCGCTGTGCCCAGTTCCTGCGCGACTGCGACCCGGAAGCGGCGGACGCGCTGGCGAGCAACTGACCCCGTCCCGACGGCCGGCCCGACATCGGGCCGGCCGTCGGCGGGTCACAACCCTTCGGCGACCGCGGCGGCGATCTTCAGCCAGGCGTCCCGGGTGGCCGAGGAGAGCCCGCCGTACCGGATCGGCTCGCCACTGTCGATGAGCCGCTCGTACGGGGCCAGCAGCACTGCCCGGGTGCGGGCCGCGAAGTGCTCCTGGATGGCCGGCAGGTCGATCTCCTTGCGGGACGGCGGCATCGACACCACAGTCACGGCCTGACGGACCAGCCGTTGCCGGCCGCTCTGCTCCAGGTGGTCGAGCATCCGGGCGGCGGTCTCGGCGGAGTCGTTACGGGCCGACATGGTGACCACCAACTGGTCGGTGGCGTCCATCGACGCCTGCCAGTTCTGCGCCCGGACGTTGTTCCCGGTGTCCACGAAGATCAACTTGTAGAACCGGCTGACCACCTCACGGATTTCGGCGAACGCGGCAGCCGTCAACATCTCGCCACCGGTGGCCGACTCGTCCGAGGCCAGGACGTCGAACATCCCCTCGCCCTGCGAGCGGACGTACTGCGACAGGTCGCCGACCCGCCCGTGCGCGCCCTGGAACTGCCCGAGGTCACGCAGCATGTCCCGCACCGTGCGGGAGTGGAAGTCCTGCTGGGCGCGCATCCCGAGGGTGCCCTGGGTCTCGTTGTTGTCCCAGGCCAGCACGTAGCCGCCGCGCTTCTGACCGAACGTCATCGCGAGCAGCAGAATGGCCACCGTCTTACCGGCACCGCCCTTCGGGTTGACCACGGTCACCTGCCGCAGACCGCCGAAGTTGCGCCGGACCATCTCGATGTCCCGTTTGAGCTCCTGCTCGTGCCGCCCCGGAGAGAGCCGGAGCAGGCCCATCTTGTTGACCACCGCGCGTACACCCATGGTCGCCACCGGGTCGGCAGGTCGAACCTGGCGGCGTCGGGCGAAGTCCTCGGCGGTCGGCGCCGCGGTGGTGTCCGGTGTCCAGCTCGCGTCCGGGTACGCGGTCGCGTCCGGGTATGCGGGGGCCGGCATCCGGGTCACCCCGTCGGCCTCCTGGTACGGCTGCCCGGGCGTGCCGCCGGGCGAGCCCTGCTGCCAGGGCGGTGGGTACCAACCCGGCGAGGGCGGGAACGGCCCGGGTGGCGAGGTCGCCGGCCCGGCCTGCCCAGGAGCGGGCTGCGGTGCGGCAACGCCGTGCGGTGGGTTGCTGAACTGCGTCACGTCCGGCGGTGGCGGAATCTGCGCCGGGGCCTGGCCGGGGATGGTCGGGGTGAACGGCTGCCCGGGGTGTGCCTGCGCGGGACCGGCGTGCGGGACGACCGGCGGAGGCGGAACCGGAGGCGTCGCGCCGGCCTCGTCCTGAGCGGGCGCGGCCGTGCCGGCCGGGCGTTGCGGCGGGTACGCCCACGGCGACTCGGCAATTGGCCTCGCCGGCCCGTCAGCCGGCCCGTCCGCACCGGGCCCACCAGCCTGCTGCACCGGCTGGCCGGGCTGTGGTGCCGGCCCACCAGCCTGCGGCGCGTTCCCGCCAGTCTGTGGTGTCGGCCCGCCGTTCTGTGGTGTCGGCCCGCCGTTCTGTGGTGTCGGCCGGCCACTCTGCGGTGTCGGCCCGCCAGCCTGGGGCACGGGCCCACCAGGCTGCGGTGCCGGCCCGCCCGCCGCGAGGGCTGCGGCCGAGGGGTCTGCCGGCGCGGGGCCGGCGGCCGTCGGGTTGTCGGTGGCGTTCGGGCCGGCGGCGGACGCGGTGGCCGCTGGGATGGGCCGGTCGGTGGCTGCGGCCGTGGTGGGGCGGTCGGCGGGTGCCGACGCGGCGGGGCGGTCGGTGGCGGCGGCGGCGGCGGTCGGATGGTCCAGGGTGAACGGCAGGTTCAGGTCGACGCCGCCCGGGGTGATCGGCACGGCGCTCGGACCAGGGCCGCCGGGCTGTACCTGCGCCGCCTCGCCGGCCTGGGTGGCCGCATCGGGCGCGGCACTGCCCGCGGCGGGCCGGCCGTCCCTCGGCGCGGAGGTGGTGCTCGGTGTCGCGGCGGCGGAGACGCCGGGGGCGGCTGGCCCACCGTTGCTCCCCGGGCCGGCCGACGGCGGCGCCGGCTGGGCACCGGTCGCTGGCGGAGCGGGCGGTGACGCGGCGGCCGGGCCGGTCGGCGGCGGCCAACTCGGCTGCGCCGGCGCCCAACCCGACCCGGCACCGGACGGGCCGCTGGCCCCCCACCCCCCGGGCGCCGGGACGGCGCCGGTGAGCGACGGGTAGTCCGACGGCGAAGGCGGCGGCTGAGCCGCAGCGCCGGGCTGGCCGGGAACCGGCGGTCGCCCGATCGGCGGCGCGGCCACCGGTGGCGTGACCGGTGGTGTGACCGACGACGGTCCACCACGCTGCTCGGCGACCGCAGCCCACGGCGGCACCGCGCCCCGGTCGCCCGGATCTGGCGGCCAGAGTGGTTCGACGTCCCGCTCCGGCACCGGCTGCTGGCCGCGCACCTGCGCCCGGTCGGCGTTCTCGTCCATTACGGCCCTCCCCAGTCCTCCTGCGAGGATAGGCCCAATCGCCCAACAGGGCCGATCGCGCAGGCAGGTCGGCCGGTCGATGCCGGTCGAGGTCAGATCGACCAGACCGCCCAGGCGCCCGGCTCGACCCACCAGGAACGCTTACGGGTCAGCTCGCCCTCGACACCATCGTCGAGGTACGGCACCTTGCCCTCCCTGGGCAGCACCGACACCGCCCGCCCACGGGCCCGCCGGACTTCGAGGCGCACCCGCTTGCGCCCCCACGCCGAGCGGACGACCACCGGCACGGCCACCGCGACCTCGACCTGGCCGTCGGCCGGGTCCGGCGCGGTCAGCAGCGCCACGTCGTTGAGCGTCGCGTACCCGCCGGCGTTGCCGACCGCGCAGGCCAGCAGCGGTTCCGCACCGTCGGTGAGGATGGTGTCGTCGACCTCCACCCGGGCGCGCCAGTGCAGCGGCCGGCCGGCGTCGTCGGCCGCGCCGAGGAGCGCGCCGTCCAGGGTCACCGAGCCGCCGTCGTTGCGCAGCAGGTCCAGCCGGCGCGGCGTGCCGTCCAGCACCGCGGCGGCCACCGCCGCCGGGTCGCGGGGCAGCCCGAGCTGCGCGGCCAGGTCCCGGTGGGTGCCGCCACGGGCCGGGTCGAGCGGGAGTACGGCCACCGGCGGCAGGTCGGGCAAGGTCCGGTTGCCGGCCAGATCCGCCGGGCGCTTGCTCGGCGCCGGGGCGTACCGCTTGACCAGCCGGCGCAGCACGGCGCGCAACTGCCCGTCGCTGGCCGTGGCGACGACCAGCCGGGTCTTGCTGTCCGGGTCCGGCCAGGTGAGGCCGTCCGGGCGGGCCGGGCCGTCGAGCCGGGCCAGCACCGCGTCGATCTCGGCGTCGGAGCGGGCGGTGACCGTCTCCACCCGGGCGCCCCGGGCGTTCAGCGCGTCGGCGCACGCCAGCACCGGCACCCGTGGCCGTTCCGTCGCGCACTGCTCGGTGTCGGTCTGGCCGCTGCTGGCTTGGCCGCTGCTGGCCTGGTCGGTGTCGGCCTGGCCGGTGTCGGTCTGGCTCGTCGGGGCGGTGTCGTCCCCGGTCGCGCCGCCGCAGCAGGCCCCGCCGCTGCCACAGCCCCCGGGAGCGTCCCGCTCCGAACCGAGGGTGAGCAGCACCACGTCGTACACGGAAGGAGCCTCCTGCCTCTCGACGCGACCCCTGCCGGCCACGCCGTCACTACTTGTTAACCTGACACCCCGGGCTCGCCGAGCGGTCGCCACCTGGCACCCGAGCCTTCTGGAGGCGGAAAAGATGCCAGCGATCGTGCTCATCGGCGCTCAGTGGGGCGACGAGGGCAAGGGCAAGGTTACCGACCTGCTGGGTGAGCGGGTCGACTACGTCGTGCGCTACTCCGGCGGCAACAACGCCGGGCACACGGTGATCACCCCGGACGGCCAGAAGTACGCGCTGCACCTGATGCCGTCCGGCGCGCTCTCGCCGGACGCGATGATCGTCATCGGCAACGGTGTGGTGGTCGACCCGAAGGTGCTGCTCGCCGAGATCGACGGCCTGGCGGAGCGCGGTGTCGACGTGTCCCGGCTGCGGATCTCCGGTGACGCGCACCTGATCATGCCGCACCACCGGGCGCTGGACCGGGTCATCGAGCGCTACCTCGGCTCGTCCCGGATCGGCACCACCGGCCGCGGCATCGGCCCGGCGTACGGCGACAAGGTCGCCCGGATCGGCATCCGCCTCCAGGACCTGCTCGACCCGGGCATCCTGCGCAAGAAGCTGGAACTCGCGCTGCGCGAGAAGAACCAGATCCTGTTCAAGGTCTACAACCGCAAGGCGATCGACCTCGAGGCGACCGTCGAGGAGTACCTGGCGTACGCGGAGCGGCTCAAGCCGTACATCGCGGAGACCCGGGCGATGCTCTGGGACGCCCTGGACCGGGGCGAGACGGTGCTGCTGGAAGGCGCCCAGGCCACCATGCTCGACATGGACCACGGCACCTACCCCTTCGTGACCTCGTCCAACCCGACGGCCGGTGGGGCCTGCGTGGGCGCGGGCATCCCGCCGACCGCGATCAACAAGGTCATCGCGGTGAGCAAGGCGTACACCACCCGGGTGGGTGCCGGGCCGTTCCCGACCGAGCTGTTCGACGCCAACGGTGACCACCTTCGCAAGATCGGCGCGGAGTACGGCACCACCACCGGGCGGGAGCGCCGGTGCGGGTGGTTCGACGCGGTCGTCGCCCGGTACGCCTGCCGCCTCAACGGCGTCACCGACCTGGTCATCACCAAGCTGGACGTGCTCACCGGCCTGCCCAAGGTGCCGATCTGCGTCGGCTACGAGATCAACGGCGTCCGGGTCGACGACATGCCGATGAGCCAGACGGACTTCCACCACGCCAAGCCCGTCTTCGAGGAACTCGACGGCTGGTGGGAGGACATCACCAAGGCCCGCACCATCGACGACCTCCCGGAGAACGCCCGCCGCTACATCGCGAGGGTCGAAGAACTCTGCAACACGAGGGTGAGCGTCGTGGGCGTAGGCCCAGGCCGAGAAGAAAACGTGGTCCTCCACCCCCTCCTCCCCTAACCCGACCCCCCAAACCCCACCCGATCACGACCCCGCCGCCTAGGCGATCACCTCGGTGATCAAGAAGTTTGCGTCAGATTTCCCCGCGAAGTTGACGCAAAGCTCTTGATCGCCGAGGCGGGCGGTGGGTTATCCACAGGGGTTTGCGGGTTGTCCACAGGGGCTTCGCTCGGGCGGGGCGGGTGGGCAGGGTGTGGATGTGGGTGCACATCAACTTCTTCGCCACATTGCGGCCGGGCAGGACGGCATGGTCACCCTGGGCCAGGCATTGCGTGCCGGCCTGACCAGGGACCAGATCCGACAGTTGCACCGGTCCGGCAGGTGGCAGCGGCTTCTCCGTGGCTGCTTCGTTCCAGAAGCGGAGTTGAGTGATTCGACGCGTCGGCGGGCGCGAATCCGCGCTGCTGTCGTGAGCCTCGGCCCAGGCGCCTTCGCTGTTCTGGACTCAGCGTTGGAGTTGCACGGCATCGCGGGTCTTCGCCGGACAGCGCAGGTCCACGTCTCGGTGCCAGTCGATCGACCCCGACCCCAGCGCTCCCTGGTGCCGTGGTTGACGGTGCATCAGGTGACCGTCGGCCCCGGCGACATCGTCACCGTTGCAGGCATTCCGGCGACCTCTCCGCTTCGCACCGTCTCGGACGTCATCCTGCGGGTTGATCGTTATCCAGCGGTCTCGGTCCTCGACTCAGCTCTGCACCAGGGCCGCATCGATCCGGCGCAGCTGGCGGCCATTCCGAATCTGATCCGGGGACGTCGGGGCGCGATCATGGCACGCGCCTTTCTCGCCGAGGCGGACGGGCGCGCGCAGTCGCCGCTGGAAACGCGTAGTCGGCTGCGGTGCGTGGACGGCCGGGTGCCGCCGGACACGCTGCAGTTGGAAGTGCGCGACGATGACGGCTATCTGCTCGGCATCGGTGACCTGGGCTGGCGCGGCCCAAGGCTGATCGCCGAAGCGGACGGCCGAGACGCGCATGGCACCCCGGAGGCCGCCTACGCCGACCGCCGTCGCCAGAACCGCCTGGTCAACGCCGGCTGGACCATTCTCCGTTTCACCTGGCAGGACACCCTCCACCCCAGCTACATCCCCCACACGGTCCGCCAAGCAATCGCGGTCGCGGTCGCCCGGCCAAGGTGATCAAGAGGTTTCCGTCAAAGACGAGTCCCCTGCTGACGCAAACCTCTTGATCACCGAGGCCCTACGGGGGCGGGGGTTGGGGTGGGGGACAGTAGGATCTCGGGCGTGCGGGTTCTTTTGGTGGGTGGTGGTGGGCGGGAGCATGCGCTTGCGCTTGGTCTGGTAGCGGATTCGGGGGTTTCCGCGCTGATTGCGGCGCCGGGTAATCCGGGGATCGCCAGCGTGGCTGAGCTGCGAGCGGTCACTCCGACAGATCCGGCCGCGGTGGCCGCGTTGGCCGTGGAGGTGGCGGCCGACCTGGTGGTGGTCGGGCCCGAGGCGCCGCTGGTCGCCGGGGTCGCCGACGCGGTACGCGCCAAGGGCATCGCCGTGTTCGGTCCATCCGGTGCGGCCGCGCAGCTGGAGGGCTCCAAGGCGTTCGCCAAGGACGTGATGACCGCCGCCGGCGTGCCGACCGCGCGGGCGTACGTCTGTGCGGACGAGGAGAGCACGGCTCGGGCGCTGGACGAGTTCGGCGCGCCGTACGTGGTGAAGGACGACGGGCTCGCCGCCGGCAAGGGCGTGGTGGTGACCGACGACCGGGCCGCCGCGCTGGCGCACGCAAACGAGTGTGGACGGGTCGTGGTCGAGGAGTTCCTCGACGGCCCGGAGGTCAGCCTCTTCGTGGTCACCGACGGCGAGGCGGCGCTGCCGTTGTTGCCGGCACAGGACTTCAAGCGGCTCGGCGACGGCGACACCGGGCCGAACACCGGTGGCATGGGGGCGTACGCGCCGCTGGCCTGGGCCCCGTCCGGCCTGGTCGACGACGTGATGCGCGATGTGGTGCACCCGACGCTGGCGGAGATGCGTCGCCGGGGCACCCCGTTCGCCGGCCTGCTCTACGTCGGGCTCGCGATCACCGCCGCCGGCCCTCGGGTGATCGAGTTCAACGCGCGCTTCGGTGACCCGGAGACCCAGGTGGTGCTCGCGCTGCTGCAGACCCCGCTGGGTGGGCTGCTGCACGCCGCGGCCACCGGCACGTTGGCCGAGCACCCGCCGCTGCGGTGGCGGGACGGCAGCGCCGTGACAGTGGTGCTCGCCTCGGCGGGTTATCCGGCCGCGCCGCGCACCGGCGACGTGATCACCGGTGCGGACCGTCCGGGCATCATCCACGCGGGCACCGCCCGTCGGGCCAGCGACGGCGCGTTGCTCTCCGCCGGCGGCCGGGTCCTCTGCGGTACGGCCACCGGCGCCGACCTGGCCGCCGCACGGGACGCCGCGTACGCGCTGGTGGACGGGGTGGAGTTGGCAGGCTCGCAGCACCGCACCGACATCGCCACCGCCGCGATCGAGGATCGGATCACGATTCCCGGCTGAACTCAGGCAACCCCTGGCCACCCCGCTGCCGTTTGAGCGATGAGACGAGGGGGTGGCCGGAATGCCGGTCGATGTCGAGGGTTACCGCGACTACGTCGGTGCGCGGCTGGAGCCGCTGCGCCGTACGGCGTACCTGCTCTGCGGTGACTGGCACACGGCCGACGACCTGGTGTCGGCGACGCTGGTCAAGTTGCTCCGGCACTGGTCACGGGTGTCCGTCATGGACAACCCGGACGCGTACGCCAGGCGGATCCTGTTGCGGGTCTGGCTGGACGAGCGGCGTCGGCCCTGGCGGCGGGAGGCTGCCTGGGCCGAGGTGCCCGATCGCGCGGTCGCGGCCACCGGCACCGACGGCGCGGCTGATCGACTGACCCTTCTCGCCCTGCTGGCCGAGCTGCCGCCGCGCCGCCGCGCGGTCCTCGTGCTGCGCTACTTCTGCGACCTGTCCGTCGAGGAGACCGCGCGGGAACTCGGCTGTACTCCGGGCACCGTCAAGAGCCAGTCGGCGCGTGGCATCGAGGCGATGAGAGCCCGCCTCGCCCCGATGCCGGATCGAGTCGAGGAGGTACGCAACGATGGATGATCTCTACGACCAGCTGCGTGCGGCGGTCGCCCAGGCGCCGCCGACCCGGATCGACCTGGACGAACTGATAGTGGCCGACCGGCGTCGCCGCCAGCACCGGGCGTGGGCGTTGACCGGCTCCGGCGTGGCGGTGGCAGTGATCGCACTGACGTCGACAGTGGTCACCGGGCCGTACCGGGACTCGCGGGAGCCGACGGCGAACACCGGCCCCTCGCTCTGTGCCCCGCTGCACGCGTCTCCCAGCGAGTCCGCGTCGCCGTTCGAGCGGTACGGATCGGCGCCCCCGTTCCCGTCGGAGCAGCCGGCCGACGCGGCGGTCCGGCTGACAGTGGCGCTGCGCACCGCCCTGAGCGTCAACCTGCCTCGGGAGCTGACTGTCGATTCGGGGGTGCCCGGGTGTCCGCTACCCCAGCTGTCGTACGAGCGCACGGTGACGGGGTACGAATACACGGTGACGGTCAAGCTGTCCCGGGATGAGGTCCGTGGCGATCTGGTAATCGCGATGAAGCCGACCCTCGGGGCGGTTTCCGGATGCCCGCTCGGCCCGTCCGACAACGACTGCTCTATCGATCATTTTCCGGACGGCAGCGAGGCGGTGTCGGGTACCGATGTCGACTCGGCCGGTGCCGGCTCGCGTGCGGCGACGGTGCTGCGTCCCGATGGGACGTCGGTGACGGTCAAGCTGGTTCAGCCCGGTGCGTCAGTGGACGACCTGTTGCTGACCGAGGACCAGTTGGTGACCATTGGCCGGTGGCCGGGTTTCAACCTGTACCCGTGAGCGACGCGCCACGCCACCGTCAGCCGTAGTAGCGGCGCAGTTCTCGGGTGAGCACCTTTCCGGTGGCGTTGCGGGGCAGGTACTTCACGAAGATCACGTCTCGGGGGACGCTGAAGCGGGCCAGGAAGTGCCGGACGTACTCGCGGACCGCCTCGGGGTCGAGCGTCTCTCCGGGGTGCAGGGCGAGGAACGCGGAGAGGCGCTGGCCGTACTCGGGGTCGGGCACGCCGATCACGGCCGCCTCGCGGACCTGTGGCAGTTGCGCGAGCAGGTCCTCCACCTCGGACGGGAAGACGTTCTCGCCGCCAGAGACGATCATGTCGTCGGCCCGGCCGTCGACGAAGAGCAGCCCGTCGGCGTTGAGCCGGCCGAGGTCGCCGGTGTCGAGCAGGCCGTCGCGGGTTTCCCGGTTGGCACCGGAGGTGTAGCCCTCGAAGAGCATCTCGTTGCCGACGAAGATCCGCCCGACCCGTCCGTCCGGTACGGGACGGCCGTCGTCGTCGAGCAGCTCCAGCCGGGTGCCGTGCGGCGGACGACCAGCGGCGGTGGGTGCCTGACGCAGGTCCTGCGGGCCGGCGATGGAGGCCCAGGAGACCTCGGTGGACCCGTAGAGGTTGTAGAGGACGTCTCCGTAGACGTCCATGAACTTCGGGGCCAGCCCGCCGGGCAGGGCGGAGCCGCTGACCGCGACGACAGTGAGCGGGGGGCGCGGGTCCGGCGGGGGCACCTCCATCAGCCGTTGCACCATCACCGGTACGGCGAAGAGCGCGTTGCACTGGTGCGCGGTCAGGGCGGCGAGCGTGGCGGCCGGGTCGAAGCGTCGGTGCAGCACGATGGTGGCCCGTAGTGCCAGGCAGACCTGGAGGGCGGCGAATCCCCAGGTGTGGAAGATCGGCGCGGCGATCATCACCCGGTCCCGGGCGTGCAGGGGAATGCGGTCGATGATGGACACCAGTGGGCCGAAGCCGCTGGGCGTCGGCCGGCGGGCGCCCTTGGGCGTACCGGTGGTGCCGGAGGTGAGCACGATGATCCGGCCGTCGCGCTCGGGCGGGTGCAGGTCACCCGGCAGTGCCCCGGCCACCAACTCCTCGCGCGCGCGTTCGTCGAGCCGGGACAGCTCGGCGGGGAGGCCGAGGACCCGCTCGGCGAACTCGTCGTCGTGCACGAGGAGCCGCAGCCGCTGCTCCTCGGCGACGGTGCCCAACTGGGCGGCGCTGAGCCCGGTGTTGACCAGCACCGCGTCGACACCGAGCAGGGTGGCGGCGACGATCGTCTCGATCAGCCCGGAGTGGTTGCGGCAGAGCACGCCGATCCGGTCGCCGGCCTGTACGCCGAGCCCGGCCCGCATCGAGCGGGCCATCCGTTCGGCCCGGTCGAGCAGGTCGTGGTAGGTCAGCTCGACGCCGTTCTCATCGATGACAGCGGGACGGCCCGGGTCCCGGGCGGCTGCTTGGCGTAGCTCGCCTGCCAGGCTCCACCCCCACGTCCGCAACGCGTTGAGCTGCGAGGCGACCCGGATCGGGCTGCCGGGGGTGAGCAGCCCGCGACGGGTCAGCGTGGCAACGATGAACGGCAGGTCCATGCCGCAGACCTCCTCGGGGTGGTGCGCGGACGGGCGGTCGCCTGCCCGTCCATCAGGGCTTCTTTCCTTGATCATGCACTGGGCGCGGCTGAAGGCCCAGTTGGCGTCGGCGTGGGGTGACGAAGTCGGCACAGATCGTGGAATCCGGGCCACCGTCGGCCCGACCCCGGTCGAGGAGGGGCCGGGCCGACGGTGGTCAGCGGATCTGCATCCCGGAGATCGCCCGGGAGATGACCAGTCGTTGGATTTCCGAGGTGCCCTCGAAGATGGTGTAGATCTTGGCGTCCCGGTACCAGCGCTCGACCGGGTGGTCACGCAGGAAGCCGGCTCCGCCGAGCAGTTGCACTGCCTTCTCGGTGACCGACACGGCCACCTCGCCGGCCTTGAGCTTGGACATCGACCCTTCGCCCGCAGTGAACGGGCGGTTGTTGCGGCCCATCCACGAGGCCCGCCAGACCAGCAGCCGCGCCGCGTCGATCTCCATCCGCATGTCGGCCAGCGCGAATGCGACCGCCTGGTTCTCGATGATCGGGCGTCCGAACTGGACCCGGTCCTTCGCGTAGTCGAGGGCGTACTCGTAGGCGGCCCGGGCCACGCCGAGCGCCTGGGCGCCGACAGTGGGTCGGGACAGCTCGAAGGTGCGCATCGCGGCCTGGCCGGTGGCCCGCTGACCGGAGCGGGCCCGGTCCAGGCGTTCCAGCAGGGCGTCCCGTCCGCCGAGCAGGCAGCGGCCGGGTACGCGTACCCCGTCGAGGAAGACGTCGGCGGTGTGTGACGCGCGGAGGCCGAGTTTGCGCAGCTTGCGGGTGGCAGCCAGGCCGGGGGTGCCCGGCGGTACGACGAACGCCGCCTGACCCCGGGAGCCGAGCGCGGGATCGACGGAGGCGGTGACCACGTGCACTCCGGCGATTCCGCCGTTGGTGGCGTACGCCTTCTGGCCGGTGAGCACCCACTCGTCGGTGGCCTCGTCGTAGACGGCCCGGGTGCGCATCGCGCCGACGTCGGAGCCGGCTTCCGGCTCGCTGGTGCAGAAGGCGGCGACGGCCGGCGAGTCGACGTCGCCGAAGCACTGTGGCACCCATTCGACCAACTGCTCGGGGGTGCCGGCGCCGTAGATGGCGGCGACGGCGAGCGAGGTGCCGAAGATGCTCAGGCCGATGCCGGCGTCACCCCAGAAGAGTTCCTCGCTGGCGATCGGCAGGGAGAGCCCGGTCGGGTCGGCCCAGCAGGTGGCGAGGAACTCGAAGCCGTAGAGGCCGACCTTGGCGGCTTCCTGGATCACCGGCCACGGGGTGTCCTCGCGCTCGTCCCACTCGGCGGCGGCTGGGCGCACGACCTCGGCGGCGAAGCCGTGCACCCAGTCGCGTAGATCCCGCTGTTCCTCGTTCAGGTCGAGCGAGAACTCAGCCATGTCAGGCCTTGGGGATGTCGAACAGGTTGGCGATGTTGGCGGCGAGGCCGAGGTCGCCCTTCGCCTTCAACTTGCCGGTCATGAACATCATCACCGGGTTGGCGCCACCGGAGACGATCTTCAGGAACTCGACCGGGCCCATGGTGAGGCTCAGCTTCGGGTCGTGCTGCGGGGTCTCGTTCACGGCGCAGGTGCCGTCGGCGATGACCACCTCGTAGGTGTCGCTGCCGCCGTCGGGGCGACCGGTGATGATCCAGTGGATGACCGCGTTGGTGGAACCGGCCCGGTCCGCGCGGAACAGCGACGGCATCCGGCCGAACACCTCGCCCAGGACCTTGTCGCGCATGTCGCCGGACATCACCTGGGCGATCTTGTCGTCCGGGGTGGACTTGACCAGCTGGGCGAACTCCTTGGGGCCCACGTTGGCGAAGGTGGCCGGGTCGAAGTCAGTCATCAGGTGCGCCTTCCGGAAGATTGGCTACTCGCGCGTAACCCTACGCACGAGTAGGTATGCTCGCAAGGTGTCCAGCGTCCCCGCATTCAAGCGCCTGCCTCGCGCCGTCCGCGAGCAGCAGATGCTCGACGCGGCCGTCAAGGTCTTCTCCCGACGGGGCTTCCACGCCGCCAGCATGGACGAGATCGCCGAGGACGCCGGCATCTCCAAACCCATGGTGTACGCCTACCTCGGCACCAAAGAGGAGCTCTTCGTCGCCTGCCTGCACCGGGAGGGCACCCGGATGATGCAGGCCATCGCCGGGGCGGCGGCCCCCGACCTGCCGGCCGATGAGCGGCTCTGGCGCGGGCTGAGGGCGTTCTTCGGCTTCGTGGGCGCCCACCGGGACGGCTGGGCGGTGCTCTACCGGCAGGCCCGGGGCGAGCAGCCGTTCGCCGGCGAGTTGGCCACCATGCGGGCCCGGCTGGTCGAGGTGGTCGCCGGAATGCTCGACCACGCGCTGCGCGCCGAGGGCCGCGAGATCGCCGCCATCGACCTGGAGGTCGTCGCGTACGCCCTGGTCGGCGCCACCGAGTCGTTGGCCGACTGGCTCGCGGACCACCCGGACGCCGACCCGGAGAAGACGGCCACCCGGATGATGAACGTGGCCTGGCTCGGTGCCGCCCAACTGCTGCACGGCGTCACCTGGCGTCCGCCGGTCGACTGACGGCCCCGGCGGGAAGCGCGTCGGTGTCCGGCTCGCCGGCCCGCGCGGTACGGCGGCGGTTGCGGAGCCAGCGGACCACCTCGACGACCACCGTCACCGTCAGGGCGAGGCCCAGACCGAGCAGGAGACCACGCAGCGGGTCCTGCTCGAAGGCCAGCCCGCCGACGTAGCCGACCAGCGCCGAGTAGAGCCCCCACGAGCCGGCGGCCAGCGCGTCGAAGGCCAGGAACCGTCGCCGTGGATAGCGCACCGCACCCATGGTGAGGGTGACAGCGGTCCGACCACCCGGGATGTAGCGGGCCACGGTGAGGATCAGACCGCCCCGGGTGGCGATCCCCCGACGGGCCCGGTCGATGGCGGCTCGGCGTCGACCGTCGGGCGGCAGCCGGTCGAGCAGCCGGGTGCCGCCACCCCGCCCGATGGCGTACGAGATGTGGTCGCCGACCAGCGCCCCGGCGGCGGCCACCAGGATCACCGCCGGCAGGTACGGCGCTCCGGAGGCCGCGAACACCCCCGCGGTGATCACCGCCGTCTCGCTCGGCACCACCGGGAAGAAGCCGTCGAGCACCGCGATCGCGAAGATCGCCAGGTACACCCAGGGCGAGGACATCGTGTCGTGCAGCAGGTCGAGCAGATCCATGATCCCGATGCTGGTCGGGGCGGCGGCTCCCGACATCGGCCAGTGGTCAGGTGGGCGGCACTACTTAGGTAGCGGCCGGCCCGGACTGTGCATCGGGGTCATCCCCCACCTCACCCGGGTACGGCGCCGCGGGGCGACCCGATGCGTCGGCTGAGCCCTAGGCTCGCTGCGTGGCCTCCAGCGCCGTCGCCCTCCGGCGGGTCGTCCATCGGTACGCCCCGCCGCTGCTCGCCGTCCTGGTCGCCGCGGCCGTGTGGGCCAGCGCGACCGGTGACATCGGGGTCCGCTCGCCGCTCCCGAGCGTGGTCGTGCTGCTGATCGCACTGGGCTCGGCGTGGGCCGCCGCCACGGTCCGGACCCGCCGCTGGCCGTTGTTCCTGGCTGCGGCGGTCGGCTGGTTGGTGCTCGCCGCGGCGGCCGCCGGGGTGCTGGCCTCGTACCAGGCGGGTCTGCGGTTGCGCGGTCGCCAACTCGCCGGCTACCTCGCCGGGGTGGCCCTGGTGCTGACCGGTGGGGTGCTGGTCGGGCTGGCGGTGGGTGGCGTACGCCGGATCACCACCGCCAGCACCGGCAACGTGCTGCTGCTCGCCGCCTGTCTGGTGGGGCTTCCGTTGGTCTTCGGCCTCTGGGTGCGGGCCCGTCAGGACACACTCGCCGCCCTGCGGGACCGGGCCGAGCGGCTGGAACGCGAGCAGGAGGCCCGCGCCGACCGGGTCCGCGCCGAGGAGCGGACCCGGATCGCCCGGGAGATGCACGACGTGGTGGCGCATCGGGTCTCGTTGATGGTGGTGCATGCCGGGGCGCTGGAGGTGACCGCCGTGGACCCGGCGACCGTCGAGGCCGCCGCGCTGATCCGGACGACCGGCCGGCAGGCGCTCACCGACCTGCGCGAGGTGCTGGGTGTGCTGCGCCAGGCCGGGCCGGCCGTGACACCGGAGCGGGGGCTCGACACGTTGGACGAGTTGATCGGGGAGTCCCGTGCCGCCGGGCTGCGGGTGTCCCGGCAGGACGAGGGTGTGCCGACGGCACTTCCGGCGACGCTGGGGCGTACCGCGTACCGGGTGGTCC
The DNA here is from genome assembly GCF_900091575.1 of Micromonospora saelicesensis. Taxonomy (GTDB): domain Bacteria; phylum Actinomycetota; class Actinomycetes; order Mycobacteriales; family Micromonosporaceae; genus Micromonospora; species Micromonospora saelicesensis. The sequence goes on along the minus strand of NZ_FMCR01000001.1, from coordinate 1,274,810 downwards.
GTGAGGCGTTGACCAACGTGCGCAAGCACGCGGCCGACGCCGAGACGACGGTCTGCCTGCGCTACCTGCCCGACGGGCTGGAGGTGCTGGTCCGCAACGGCCCGTCCGAGGGCGGGTCGACGCTGCCGGGTGCCGGGCAGGGGCTGCTCGGGCTGCGTGAGCGGGTGGAGCTGCTCGGCGGCCGGTTGGAGGCAGCTCCCGTGGACGGCGGCTTCCTGGTCCGGGCCCTGATCCCGCTGGCGGGTGCGGCGTGATCCGGGTGGTGGTGGTCGACGACGAGCAGCTGGTCCGGGCCGGGCTGCGGCTGATCCTCGAGGCGGCGGAGGACATCACTGTCGTCGGTGAGGCAGCGGACGGCGCCGGCGCGCTGGAGCAGGCCCAGCGGTTACGCCCCGACGTGGTGCTGCTCGACGTGCGGATGCCGGGCGTCGACGGGCTGACCGTGGCGCCCGACGTGGTCGCCGTCGGCCCGAAGGTGATCATGTTGACCACCTTCGACCTCGACGAGTACGTGCACCGGGCGCTGCGGGCCGGCGCGGTCGGCTTCCTGCTCAAGGACACCCCACCCCGCGAGTTGGCCGCCGCCGTTCGTACGGTGGCCGCCGGTAACGCGATGCTCGCCCCGACGGTGACCCGGCGCCTGATCAGCTCGTTCGCCGAGCGTGGTCCGGCCCGCCGGGACGCGGCCCGTGAGCGGCTCGCACCGCTGACCGAGCGGGAGTTGGCGATCGTCCGGGAGGTGGCGCGCGGGCACGGCAACGCGGAGATCGCCCGGCGGCTGACGATGAGCGAGGCCACCGTCAAGGCGCACGTCAGCCGGGCGCTGGCGAAACTCCACGCGGGCAACCGGGTGCAGCTGGCCATCCTGGTGTACGACGCCGACCTGCTGTGACGGGTGTCAGGTCGATCCGGCCCGGTCGGTGGTGGCGGCGGCGCGGCGGCGCGCCCGGTGGCGCAGCCAACGGATGCCCTCGATGCCCAGCGTGACGATCACCGACAGGCCGATCCCGGCGAGGACGCCCTTGACGGGGTGCCGTTCGAAGGCCAGCCCACCGAAGTAGCCGAGCAGCCCGCAGTACAGGGCCCAGGTGACCGTCGCGATCGCGTCGTACAGCAGGAACGACCGGCGGGGATAGCGCACCGCGCCCATGGTGAGGGTGACGGCGGTCCGCCCGCCCGGCAGATACCGGGAAGTGGTCAGGATCAGCCCGCCGCGCCGGTTCAGCGCGCGCCGGGCCCACTCCGAGCTGGCTCGTCGGCGGCTGCCGTCGGGAAACCCGGCGAGGCGTCTCGCGCCGCCACCGCGCCCGATGGCGTACGAGACGTGGTCACCGGCGCAGGCGCCCAGCGCGGCGGCGACGATCACCGCCGCCAGCTTGGGATTTCCGCTGGTGGAGAGCACGGCAGCGGTGATGACGGCAGCCTCGCCGGGTACGGCCGGAAAGAACGCGTCGACCGCCGTGAGCCCGAAGATCAGCAGGTACACCCACGGTGAGGTGACCAGCTGTCGGAGCAGGTCGAGCGCCGAGTCCATGCCTCCATGCTCGCCGGGTGCGACCCGCCCGGTGGCCGAAGCTGCGGGATGACCCCCACCTCGCCCCGCGCCGATCTTGCACTTTGTGCCCGAACCAACCCCTGCAAAAGCCGCAGAACAACTACCGAAAGTGCAAGATCGGCGGGGTGGGTCAGGCCGTGCGAGCCAGGGCCGGTGTGGCCAGCAGCGGGCCGTGTGGGGTCTTGTCGTCGGCGGTGGGGCCCTGCGAGGTGAGCACCACCGGGGTGTCCAGCTCCGCGCGTACCGCTGCCGGCCAGTCCTGCGGCGGATCGTCGTACAGCGGGCGGGATCGCAGCAGGCGGGCGGTGAGCGCGGCCTGGCGGTCCAGGTCCCCGGGCGGGCCCGGGGTGAGCCGGTCGGTGGAGTCGTAGCGGCGGCAGATCCGCAGGTCGGGGCCGGCCAGGTCGAGGTGGGTCAGGGCCAGGCCGTCGACGCCGCCGGCCGCGGCGAGGGCGTACCGGTGGGCGACCGCGTCGAAGTGGCCGAACCGGAACCGGCCCTGCCACGGGTTCGTGGCGTTGTGCGCGTCGGCGAACGGCAGGCTCGGGTCCTCGGTCACCAGCGGGCCGTGCCCGTGCCGGGTGGTGACCACGCGGAGCACCCCGATCCGGGTCACGTCGCCGGGCCGGCCCGCCTCGGCGAGCAGGCTGTCGACGTTGGCGAACGTCGTGGTGCTCCAGGTGGTGTACGGGTGGAAGCCGTGCCACTCGTCGAGCAGCACTCCCTGCGCGCCCTCGAAGACGCAGGTCCCGGTGCGCAGCGCCCCGGCGAGCCAACTGCCGTCGACGATCGCGACCCGGTCGGCGAACCCGGTGTACGCGGGCAGGCAGTCCTCGATGGGTGGCGCGTCCAGCGGGCCCAGCTCGGCGGTCAGCCGGTCCCGCAGGATGGTCAGCCTGCGGCGCAGCAGTGCTGGGTGATGGCAGTCGGCGACCCTGGGCGCGTCGTCGGGGTGGGCGAGACCGTACGCGACGGCCTCGCCCACCCCCAGCCCGCAGGAGCCGTGCCGGTCGGCTCCCCGGGCGATCTCGCGGGCCCGGTTGGCGGCCCGGTGGTACGGAGTGGCGAGCAGTGCGTCCCCGTCGACGGTCAGCCGGTCCAGCGCGTCGGGCACCCCGACCGTGACGAGGTGGTCGGCCTCGGCGGCCAACGCCAGCGGGTCCACCACCACGTGCCGGGACAGGTGCGTACGCACACCGGGACGGAACGTGCCGGCGCCGAACTGTGCGAACGTGTGGTGCCGCCCGTCGCGCAGCACGACGTTGTGTGCCGCCTGCGCGCCCCCGTTGAAGCGGACCACCGTGTGCACGGGACGGGTGGCGCAGAGCCAGTCCACCACAGTGCCCTTGCCGGCGTCTCCGTAGCCGAGGTCGACCACCGCCACGTGGTTCACAGCCGGGTCACCCCACTGGCCGTGTCGGTGAACGCCGGCAGCGTCGACACCTCGGCCCGCCGTTCCCGGCCGAGGCGGGCCAGCGCCTTCGACACGGTCCCGGTGGCGCCGGAGCCGGCGCGGTCCAGGTCGCGCAGGCCCTCGTCCAGGTCGATGGCCTGTTCGCCGAGGCCGATGGTGAGCGCGATGGTCTCGCAGACCGCGTCGAGGTCGTCGAGCACCACGGTGTTCTGCCCGAGCAGGTCCCGCCAGAAGTCGAGCACCTTGGCGTTGCCGGCGTAGTGACTGCCGGTGGGGAGCAGGTAGTAGGTGTCCCAGCGGCGGGTCACCTCGTCGACGACCTGCCGCAGCGGCACGTCCTCGGAGAGGCCGTCCCCGATCAGGCCGGCCACCTCCCGGGCCTTCACCCGCTGGTACGCCAGCTCGTCGCCGATGATGAACAGGTAGCCGCGCCGGCCGCGCTTCTCCCAGTTGTCGGTGACGGTGTGCCGGGCCATGAAGTACATGGCCAGCTCGTACGACTCGCTCATCTGTCCGCCGCCACCGCCCTCCAGCACGATCCGGCCGAGGTCGTCGTCCATCCGGTTGTCCGACTCGAACTGGCCCACCTGCAATGGCACCCGGTCGCAGGTGGCGTCGCCGATGGCACCGAACATGATCTGCGGGTCGCTGGCGTAGCCCTGCCGTTGCAGCAGCCCGAGCAGTTGCGGCAGCTTGGTCTGCAGGACCCGCGGCACCGTGCGCATCGAGCCGGTCACGTCGAAGAGCACCGCGACGGGCGTCGAACGGGGGTGCTCGTCGGAGTCGCGGCTCTCGCGGGTCGCGTCCCTGGGGTCGAGCGCGGGGTGCACGGTGCGCGCCCCGCTGTCGCTGTAGGAGAAGGCGCTCCTGCCGGTGGACCGGCGGTAGCGGTCGGCGGCGTCGTACACGTCGGTGGACCAGATTCCACTGCCCATGACAGCTCCTTAGGGGGTGAGGGTGAAGGGTCGGAAGGTGCGTGGCCCGTAGAGCCGGTCCAGCACCTGGTCGAGTTCGCGCAGCAGGCGCCAGGCGTCGTCGGGCCGGGCGTCCAGGGACCGTTGCCGGCAGCCCTGCGCGAAGGTGCGCAGCTCGCGGGGTACGCGCGGCCCCATCAACCAGCTCATGCAGCGGCTGGCCATCGCGATGTCGGTGCCCGGCCCGCACTGCTGCTTCTTGAGGACCTCCTCCGGGTCCCAGCCGTGGCCGGGTACGACCGCCGGGATTGTGCTCCCGACGGCAGCGGAGAAGCACCAGTCGATCAGCACCACGCCGTGGGCGTCCGGCTCGATCAGCACGTGCCGGGGCAGTACCGCGCCGTGCACCACGCCCGCCCGGTGGGCCAGGCCGAGCACCACCAGCAGCCGCCGCCACATCCAGGCCACATCACGGGCGTCCAGCCCGTCGGGGTACGCGCGCCGCACCTCCTCGAGGTCGTGCAGGCCGGGTGCGGCGGCGAGGACGTTGATCCGCCGTTCCGCGCCGGTGGCGGTGTCCCGCTGCCGGAACTCGTCGACGAGCCGGGGCACGTACGGCAGGTACCGCGGGTCGCCGCGCTCGGCGATGGTGCGCAGGGAGTGCGCCTCGCGGGCCATCAGATCGTTGTCGGTGGGCCGTCGAGGAAGCTTGAGCAGCCGGTCGCCGCCGACGTCGTAGAGGTCGGCCAGGTCACCCGAGTGGGCCAGCGCGCCGAGCCGGTAGTCGCCGAGGACGGTGGTCTGCCGTGCCTGCCACCGGGTGGTGACGTGGATGAACGCGTCGATGGCTTCGGCGCGTACCGCCGGATCGGTCGGCAGGCGGTCGGGGTGCAGGGCCGCGACCAGCTCGCGGTAGCGGCGGGCGGGCTGGTCGGCGCCGAACAGGTCCGCGTCGGTGCGGGCGGCCGCGACCAGGCGAATGGCCTCCGCGGCCCTCACCGCACCGTCTCCTCACGGGCGGGGCGCAGCAGCGCCGGGTGCAGCAGGCGGGCGTCGCCGGCCCGGTAGAGCCGGGCGCGCGGGCCGCCCCGGGCACCACCGCGCTCGGTGCTGGCGCCGGTGCTCTCCACGAAGCCCGGCACGGAGAGCACCTTGCGGTGGAAGTTGCCGGCGTGCAGCGGATGCCCCCAGACCGTCTCGTAGACGGCGCGCAGTTCGCTGATCGTGAACTCGGCGGCGAGGAAGCGGGTGGCGAGCGGGGTGTACTCCAGCTTGGAGCGGGCCCGTTCCAACGCGTCGTCGATGATCCGACCGTGGTCGAAGGCGAGCTGTCGGCTGGTCAACGCGGTCACCGGCAGCCAGATCGCCTCGTCGGCGTCGCTGCCGGCGGCCGGGTCCGGCAGGTCGGGGGCGAACGCGAGGTGGGCGATCGAGACGATCCTCATGCGCGGGTCACGGTCGGGAGCGCCGTAGCTGCCCAACTGCTCCAGGTGTACGCGGCGCAGCGCCTCGCCGCCGAGCCCGGTCTCCTCGGCCAACTCCCGTCGGGCGCCGGCGGTCAGGTCCTCGTCGGGGCGGACGAAGCCCCCGGGCAGCGCCCAGTGCCCCGCGAAGGGTGCCTCGCCGCGCCGGATCAGCAGCAGGTGCAGTGCGCCGTCGCGGATGGTCAGCGCCACCACGTCGACGGTCACGGCGACCGACGGATAGGCCCGGGGGTCGTACGCGGCCAGGAACTCCTGCTCGTTCATCACGTCTCTCTCACCTTGAGAACATCTCGCTGTGAGAACAACTTAGCGCAGAAGTGCGCGCCTGCCAAGGGCAACTCAGCGCACGAACCCGCCTGGTGCGCTCAGCGCACGACGTAGCGCGGTGCGCTCAGCGCACGAACCCGGTGAGGTGCGCTCAGCGCACGAGGCCGGTCAGGTGCGGTCGGCCACGGGAGTCGTGCAGGGCGAACCCGCCGTCCGGCAGGAGCGCGAAGCCCACGGTGCTCGGCAGCGGCACCGGCAGTTTGAAGGCGACCTCGACTGTGTACGCGTCCGGCAGTCGGGCCTCCAGCGCCGCCAGGCAGCGCGCCTTGCTCCACATGCCGTGCGCGATCGGCCGGCGGAAGCCGAACAGCCGCGCCCCGAGTCGGGAGGTGTGGATCGGGTTGTGGTCGCCGGAGACCCGGGCGTACTCCGTACCGATACGCGGTTCCACCCGCCAACGGGCGGTGGCCGTCGGCGCCGCGGGACGTTCGCCGGCCTCGCGCCCGCCCGACTTGCGCTCCCGACCGAGGTACGTCGAGACGCCGCGCCACACCTCCTCCCCGTCGACCGAGCCGACCAGCACCACGTCCACCTGCCGCCCCCGGTCGTGGGGGCGCAGGTCCTCGGCGTACGTGGTGAAGTCGAGGGTCTCGTCGGCGGTGATCGGGCGGTGCCTGGTGATCCGGTTGCCGACGTGCACCAGGCCGATCAGCGGGAGGGGGAAGTCCGGTGCGGTCATCAGGCGCAGGGCCAGCGGAAAGCCCATGACGTGCGGGAACGTCGCGGGCAACCGGTCGGTGAGCCGGAACCCGCAGACCCGGTCGTAGTCGGCCAGCTGCGCCCGGTCGACGCTCACCCCGCCCACTGTCAACTCGACCGCCGGCAGGTTGGGCCCGCGCCGCCCACCGCCGAGGCCCGGTAGCGCGCCGAGCATTGCCCGTCGGTGCAGCGCCCCGACCGCTGGCATCCGGGGCAGTTCGACAGGGGTACGGCTGCCCGACTCCGGCCGCGCGCCCATCACGCCCCCAGCAGGCTCTGGCCGCAGACCCGGACCACGTTTCCGCTGACCGCACCGCTGGCCGGCCAGGCCAACCAGCCGATCGTCTCGGCCACGTCCACCGGCAACCCGCCCTGGGCCAGGCTGTTCATCCGCCGGCCCGCCTCGCGGACCACCAGCGGGATGCGCGCGGTCAGCCGGGTCTCGATGAAGCCGGGGGCCACCGCGTTGACGCTGATCCCGCGCTCCCGCAGGGCCGGTGCGAGCGAGTCGACCAGCCCGATCACGCCGGCCTTGCTGGTGGCGTAGTTGGTCTGCCCCCGGTTACCGGCGATCCCGGCGATCGAGGAGACCGAGATGATTCGCCCGCCGGCCGGGATCAGCTCCCGCTCCAGCAGTACGTCGTTGATCCGCTCCTGGCTGGAGAGGTTGACGTCGATCACCTGGTCCCACCGGTCGGCGTCCATCCGGCCGAGCGTCTTGTCCCGGGTGATGCCGGCGTTGTGCACCACCACGTCGACCCGGCCGTGCCGGCTGGCCAGGTGCTCGGCGAGTCGGGTCGGCGCGTCCGGCGCGGTCAGGTCGAGTTGGACGGCAGTGCCGCCGATGTCGTTCGCCACCGCGGCGAGCGCGTCACCGGCGGCCGGAATGTCCAGGGCCACCACCTTCGCGCCGTCGCGGGCCAGCACCTTCGCCAGCGCCGCACCGATGCCCCGTGCCGCGCCGGTGACCAGCACGACCTGCCCGTCCAGCGGGCGGTCCCAGTCGGCCGGGACGCTCGCCGCGCCGCTGCCGACCCGGATGACCTGGCCCGACACGTACGCGGACCGGCCGGACAACAGGAACCGGATTGTCGATTCGAGGCTCGTGATCGTCCCGGCGGAGTGGGCTGGATCGTCCGCCGCGGTACCGCTCACGTAGACGAGTTGCGCGGTGGTGCCCCGGCCGAACTCCTTGCCGATGCTGCGGACCAGCCCTTCGAGGGCGCGCTGGGCGGTCGCCTCGCGGGGTGTCGGGCACTCCTGCGGCGGGGTGCCCAACACGATCACCCGGCCGCTGGGCAGCACGGCCCGGGCCTGCGGGTGGAAGAAGTCGTAGAGCTGGCGCAGCTCGGTCGAGTCGGTGATCCCGGTGGCGTCGAACAGCAGTGCCCCGTACCGCTGCGGGGCGTCGCCGTGCGAATGGGCGGCGGCGGCCGGGTCGGCCAGCTCGACCCCGGCGGCGGTGAGGATCTTGGCGATCGGCTCGGCGAGCCGGCCGCCGGTGGCCGCGCCGAGCAGGGCCGGGCCGGCCAGCAGTGGGTCGCCGGGGTGGTGCCGGCGCAGTCGGGGCGGGTCGGGCAGCCCGAGGCGCTTGACCAGCGCGCGGCCGGCGGCCGATTGGACGAAGCTCGCGTACCTGTCGGTCATGGGCGTAGCCTACTGGCGAGTAGGGTTCCAGCAACACATGTCGAGGAGGCGGATCGTGCAGAGCATCCGGCGGGTCGCGATCATCGGGGGCAACCGCATCCCCTTCGCCCGTTCCAACGCCCGCTACGCGGACGCGTCGAACGCGGACCTGCTCGGCGCGGCGCTGGACGGCCTGATCGCCCGCTACGGGCTGGCCGGGCAACGCATCGGCGAGGTGGTCACCGGGGCGGTGCTCAAGCACTCCCGCGACTTCAACCTCACCCGCGAGGTGGTCCTCGGCTCCCGGCTCGACCCACACACCCCGGCGTACGACATCCAGCAGGCCTGCGGCACCGGCCTGGAGGCGACCATCCTGGTCGCCAACAAGATCGCCCTCGGTCAGCTCGACGTGGGCATCGCCGGCGGTGTCGACACCACCTCCGACGCCCCGCTCGCCGTCAACGAGGAGATGCGCCGCACGCTGCTCAAGCTCAACTCGGCCCGTACGCTGGGCGAACGGCTCAAGATCGCGGCGAAGCTGCGCCCACTTCAGCCGTTCAAGCCGGAGATCCCGCGCAACGCCGAGCCGCGTACCGGCCTGTCCATGGGCGACCACGCCGCCCGGACCGCCCTGCGCTGGCAGATCGACCGGCGCTCCCAGGACGAGCTGGCGCTGCGCTCACACCAGCGCCTCGCGGCCGCGTACGACAGGGGTTTCTTCGACGACCTGATGACGCCGTACCTGGGGCTCACCCGGGATCAGAACCTCCGCCCGGACAGCAGCCTGGAGAAGCTCGCCTCGCTGAAGCCGGTCTTCGGCACCCGCGGCCCGGACGCCGAGCAGGCCACCATGACGGCCGGCAACTCGTCGCCGCTCACCGACGGCGCGTCCACGGTGTTGCTGGCCAGCGAGGAGTGGGCGGCGGCGCACCACCTGCCCGTGCTGGCCTGGTTCAGCTGGTCGGAGACAGCGGCGGTGGACTTCGTGCACGGCGACGAGGGGTTGCTGATGGCACCCGCGTACGCGGTGCCCCGGATGCTGGCCCGCGCCGGGCTGACGTTGCAGGACTTCGACTACTACGAGATCCACGAGGCGTTCGCGTCGCAGGTGCTGGCCACCCTCGCCGCATGGGAGTCGCCGGAGTTCACCAAGGACCGGCTCGGGCTGGACACGCCGCTGGGCGCGATCGACACCGACCGGCTCAACGTGAACGGTTCGTCGCTTGCCGCCGGACATCCCTTCGCCGCCACCGGCGGACGGATCGTGGCGACCCTGGCGAAGCTGCTGGCCGAGCGGGGCAGTGGGCGCGGGCTGATCTCCATCTGCGCCGCCGGTGGTCAGGGCGTGACCGCCATCCTGGAGCGCTGACCGGAGTGTGCACGGCGACGCCCGCCGGACCCGAGGGTCCGGCGGGCGTCGATCCTGCGGTAGGGCTCAGTCGATCCTGCGGTAGGGCTCAGTCGATCCTGCGGTAGGGCTCAGCCGAGGATGAACCTCTCCCAGGTGCTGATGGTCGGGCGGTTGGCGATCAGGGGCTTGCTGCCGGCGCCGTCGGCGCTGACGTACAGGTTGTTGACGCCGGCCTTGAGGCTCACCGTGCCGTCGCTGCTGCGGACCAGGGTGAACCGCTCCCAGGTGCTGGCCGTCGAGGCTTTCGCGATCAGCGGCTTGGCGCCTGCGCCGTCGGCGGACACGAAGCGGTTGTTGGCGCGGGCGAAGATAGCGATCTGCCCATTGCCGAGGTCCGCGAAGTCGAACCGCTCCCAGCTGCCGGCGGTCGCCGCGCTCGCGATCAGCGGCTTCACACCGGCACCGTCGGCAATCACGAAACGGCCGTTCACGCTGGCCTTCAGCGACCTGTTCGCGTCGGCGACCGGAACCTGATGGAACTTCTCCTGGGCGCTGATCGTCGACCGGCTCGCCGACAGGGTCAGAGCACCGCTGGGATCGGCGGTGGCGTACAGGTTGTTGCTCGCCTTGAGGCTGACGGTGCCGTCACTGTTGCGGACGACTGTGAACTTCTCCGCGGCGCCGACCGCCTGGCTTTCGGCGCTGAGCGATTCGTTGGCCAACTGGGTGACGTATCGACCGTTGGCCCGTGCGACGAGGGCCACCTGTCCGTTGCCGGCGTCCGCCAGGTCGTACTGCGCGGCAGCGGTCAGGCCGGCCTGGTTCGGTCGCATGGGCGCGGCACCGACGTAGCGCAGGGTGGAGAGCGCGAGCAGACCCACGGAGGCGGTCCGCCGCAGCACGCTGACCTTTTCGGTGCTGCTGCCAGACAGGCCGTCGGTCCCCCGGGGGCTGACCGTGACGTCATAGGTGCCCGGTGTGGCGTATTTGTGCGTGGCGATCGGAGTGGACTGGGTGACGGAGGTCCCGTCGCCCCAGCTGAACTCGTACATGTCGATCGGGGTGAAGCCCGGCGTGGAGGCGGAGGCGTCCACCCTGACCGTGCTCGTGCCGAGATCCACTGTGGCGTCGAAGGACGCCACCGGGTGCTTGACGCTTTCCGCAGTGCCACGGTCGGCGTACGCGATCGGGCCGGCGCCGGTGTTCGCCACGGCCGGATCGTCCCGGCGTGGCTTTCCGTCGGTGTCGAGATCCTGGTAGCCGGGCGCCGTCGAGTTCGCCGAGTCGATATTTTCCCGGACATCCGCCGTGTACCGGTCGTGTGCGGCCTGCCCGGAGACGGTGCGGAACTGGGTGAGACCCATCCTGGTGCCGTTCCAGGAGTAGCCGGTCGCGGACGTGGACTGGTGCCAGGTGTTGTTGTAATCGATGACAGTGCCGCTCGGCGCCTCGTCGTAGACCCCGATCTCGGCCCCCTCGGGAGCCTGCGGATCGCAGTAGCCCTGGTTGAAGGCGCCGTTGTTGCGGAGCACGTTGTTCTGCACCGATACCTGGGACGACGCCCCGTCCACCCGGATGCCGCCCAGGCAGCGGTCCTGGATGTCGTTGTTGGCGATGGCCGTGCCCACGGCTCCGCGGCTGTGGATGCCGTATCCGATCCCGCCCTTGATCCGGTTGTTGGCGATCACCGTCGAGGAGGCGGCAGGGCCCACCGAAATGGCAGCTCCGGAGAAGCCGGCAACATCGCCACTGAGGATCGTGTTGCGCGGCCCGTCGATTCGAATGCCCACGCCGCCACCGGAGGGGGCGTGCTTCGGGTCGGTCGACACCAACGTGTCGTCGATGATCACCTCGCTGGTGGACGCATCCATGGTCAAGCCGCCAGCAAGCGCCGTCCCGCTGGCGATGACCTGTTCCAGCGCCGACACCGTCACATTGGCGAGTCGGATGGCGGGCGCGGTCGCGACGTTCGCCATGGTGAATTTGCTGCCCGCGACCAAGATGTTCGAGGCGTTACGCAGATCGAGGGCGGGCACATCGGCTGACCCGCTGACGTTGAGTTCCTGGATGTAGATGTCGTGCTGGCCGTCAACGACCAGGCCCGCGTTCGGACCGACAAGCGTCACCGGGGTACGAGGGGTATTGGCGATGAAGGAGATCGGCAATTCCACAGTGCCGGAGCGGGTGATGGTGACGCGCTCGGCGTAGGTGCCGCCGTCGACATAAACCGTCGTGCCGGCGGTCACCACGGCGGCTGCTGCACTGATCGTGCAGAACGGCGCGGTCGCGGAGCCGGGCCCCTGGTCGGAGCAGTTCGCGTCGGCCTGCTTGACGTACAGAACCTCAGGTTCGGCTGCCTGGGCGGGTGTGCCGGTGGCCAGCAGGGTGCCGCCGGTCACCGCGATCGCGGTGAGGCCGGCGAGGGATCTTCTACGCATGCGTGCCCTCTGTCGAGAAGGTGGATTCGGCGTCGCCGGAGATCAGACGGAAATCATGATCCGATACCGGCTGGTAGCGCACCGCCCTGGGCGACAAAACGGCCACCGGGCCCCACCGGGCACCCGTCCTGAGTCGACAGCCCGTACGGCGTGACCGCCGTCCTGGAGCGCTGAACGCGAGATCGTCCCTTACCGGGGTGACTGCCAGCAGGCGTTAACGGACCGTTCAGCGGCTGGTCCGCTGGTGGAGGGTTTACCACGCGATGGTGATCGTTGCCGCGCCCCCGGCGCGATTCGATCACTCCTGCGTGCGGAACGGGGCCGTAACACTATGGAGTCCGTCGTTCCACGGACGACCACCCTCTCGGTGGTCATCCCGATGTTCAATGAGACCGCGGTCATTCCGGCACTGGTCGCCCGGCTCCGGCCGGTGCTCGACGCGCTCGGCGTCGACTACGAGGTGGTCGCCGTCGACGACGGCAGCCGGGACGACACCGTGTCGGTGCTCTTCGACCACGGCCGGGAATGGCCACAGCTGCGGGTGCTCCGGCTGCGGCGCAACAGCGGCCACCAGGCGGCGTTGACCGCCGGCCTGCACCGGGCCGTCGGCCAGTGGGTGGTCAGCCTCGACGCCGATCTCCAGGATCCGCCGGAGACCATCGCCGAGATGCTCCGGGTGGCCCGCGAGGACGGGGTGGATGTGGTCTACGGCGTTCGCGCCGACCGCAGCACCGACACGGTCTTCAAGCGCAACAGCGCCCGTGGCTACTACTGGGCGATGCGCCGGCTCGTCGGCGTCGACCTGCCCGCGCAGGCCGGCGACTTCCGGTTGCTCAGCCGGGACGTGATCGAGGTCCTGCGCCGGTTGCCCGAACGCTCCCCGGTCTACCGGCTGCTGGTGCCGTCGCTCGGCTTTCCCAGCGCCGAGGTGCGTTACGACCGCGAGGCCCGCGCCGCCGGCGAGACGAAGTATCCGCTGCGCAGGATGGTGGCCCTGGCCTGGGAGAGCACCGCGAACTTCTCCGCCGCGCCACTGCGCCTGGCCACCTGGCTGGGGATGTCGAGCTTCCTGCTCTGCCTCGCGCTGATCGTGTTCGGCATGGTCGCCCACGTCTCCGGCACCACCATCCCCGGCTGGACCTCGATGTTCGTGGCGTTACTGCTGCTCAGCGGGGTGCAGCTGGTCTGCCTCGGCCTGCTGGGCGAGTACGTCGGCCGGATCTACGCCACAGTGCAGAACCGGCCCGCGTTCCACATCGGGTTCGACTCGCGGGATGAAGCCCCGGACGCGGAGCCGCTCGCCCGGAACTGTGACGTCTCCGGTACGCCGAGCCTCGATTCGGCGGTCGGCGTCCGTGGCTGACCTCCTACTGGCCGAGCGATCGGACGCCCCGGCCCCGGCGCCGGGTCGGAACGGTCCCGGGTCGGTCCTCAGCGCGCTCCCGTGGGTGCTCGTGATCGCCGCGCTGCTCCTGGTCTGGTCCCGCGGCAGTGTGCCCGCCCCGGACCTCGCGCGGTTCTCCGCGTACTGGGTCTTCGCGCTGGTGTTCCCCGGCACCCTGGTGCACCGCGCGCTGCGCGGCAGCCGGGGCAACCTCCCGGAGGACCTCGGCTACGGCGCGGCCACCGGTCTGCTGCTGGAGATCATCGCCTGGGCGTTGGCTGCGGCGACCGGTCAGCAGTCCCTGCTGCGATGGTGGCCGCTGCCCGTCCTCGTCGCGTTCGCCGCCGTCCCCCGGCTGCGCCGGCACTGGCGGGTCGAAGAGCGCCGTCCGCTGCCAGTCGCCTGGCACTGGGGGATGGGCGCGGCGCTGCTGGTGGTGCTCGCCTGGGGATACACCCAGTGGCGGATGGTCCCGCTGCCTCCCGTGTACGGCGGCTACTACCAGGACGTGCTCTACCACCTGGGTCTGGTGCAGGAGCTGACCCGGGCGATGCCGTTCGAGTTGCCGCACGTCGCCGGGGAGGCCCTGCGCTATCACTACCTGTCCGACGCGCACATCGCCAGTGGCAGCATGATCACCGGAATCTCGCCGGCGGTGGTGCTGCTGCGACTCTGGCTGGTGCCCGTGGTCGGTACCGCGGCGCTGCTCGCAGCCGGGCTCGCCCGTGACCTGAGCGGGTCCGTCTGGGCCGGCCCGGTGGCCGCCCTCGCCGCCTTCATCGGAGCGGGGGTCACGCTCGGCTCGCCGGTGGGCGCGTCCGGCGAGATGCCGCTGTCGTACGCCAGCCCCTCCCAGACGTACGTGCTGGTGCCGTTGCTGCTGCTCGCCGGGCTCATCATCGACGTGGTCCGAGGGCGTTCCCTCGGCCGGGCCTGGCCGCTGGTTCCGGTGCTCGGGCTGATCTGTGCGGGGGCGAAGTCCAGCGCGTTGCCGCCGTTGATCGCCGGCCTGGGTCTCACCGCCGTCGTTTTCTGGTGGCGGAAGCGACAGGTCCCGCGACCCGCCCTGGTGGCGCTGGCCTGCCTCGGGGCGGCGATGGCGCTCGGCTTCCGACTGTTCGCCGGTGGCGGGGCCGGCACGCTGCGCGTGCAGGCGTTGGCGTTGCTGCACTTCATCGCCCCGTACTCCGAGACCCTCGGAACGGGTGACGGAATCTGGCCGAGCGCCCCGTTGCCACCGGGCATCAACGACGGGGGCCTTGTCGGGTGGCTGCTGGCGTTCGCTGTGGTCGCCTGGTGGGTGCTGGCTCAGGCGCCCCGGTGGGTGGGCATGAGCCTGCTCGCCGACGGCGGGCAGCGGGCCGACCCGGCCGTCTGGCTGCTCGCCGGCACGGTCCTGGCCGGTGCTGCCACCACCTGGGTGTTCCAGCACCCGTCGATCAGTCAGATCTACTTCTGGATGGGCGTCATCCCGGTCGGCGTCGTGCTGACCACCTGGTCGCTCGCCCAGGCCCGAGCGCCCTGGCCGGCGCTGGTGGTGCCCGCCGTGGCCGGCGCGCTGGCGGGGATCGCCACGGCCGGCACTGTGGTGGGCTTCGCCGTGCCGAGGATCAGCCGCCCCGGCACCCCCACCACCTCGACCATCGAGGGGTGGCTGCGGGTGCTGGGTCTCTCGGCCACCCGGTACGTGCTGTTCGTGGCGGTGGCCGCCGCGCTCGCCGTCGGGGTGGCCGCCCGCTGGCGGCGCCGCGTCCCGGCGCCGGCGGCTTCGGCGGCGGGCTCGGGAGGTCGTCGGCGGGCGGTGACGATCGCCCTGGCCGGGGTCACCGCGGCGATGCTCGGTGCCAGCGCCGCCGTCGTCGTGGGCGGGACCGTCCGCTCGGTGTTGACCGAGCCGGTGCCGGCCACCGGGCCGCAGCCGTACGCGCTGACCGCCGACGAGATGCGCGCGGCGCTGTGGCTGGACGACAACGCCGCCGACGACGACGTGGTCGCCACCAACGTGCACTGCCAGCCGGTGCGGACCACCCCGCACTGCGACGCCCGTGCGTTCTGGGTGACCGGCCTCGGTGGGCACCGCACTGTGGTGGAGAGCTGGAGCTACACCGACGCGGTAGTGGCCGCGCACGGCGTCGAGAACCTCGGGTACGCCCGACAGGACTTCCCCGACCCGGCGCTGCTCGCGCTCAACGACGGGGTGTTCCGCACGCCGACCCAGGCTGACCTGGACCGGCTCCGCACCGAGCACGGGGTCAGGTGGTTGTTCGCCGACGCCAGGGCGGGCGCGGTGTCGCCGGAGCTGGCCGCACTGGCCCAGGTCCGGCTGGTCGCCGGCTCGGTCACCGTCTACGAGCTGAACAGCCCCTGACGGCCTGACCAACCCGCCCGGTCCCGCTGGTCGACCCCGGCCCGGTCCCGGTGTCGACCAGCCGGTGCGGGACAATGAGGTACGTGACGACGATCCCCAACGTGCTGGCCAACCGGTACGCCTCGCCCGAACTGGTCGCCCTCTGGTCCCCGGAGGAGAAGGTCCGGATGGAGCGGCGGCTCTGGCTCGCCGTTCTCCGCGCTCAACGCGACCTGGGCGTGCCGGTGCCGGATGGCGTGGTCGAGGCGTACGAGCGGGTGCTCGACCAGGTCGACCTCGCCTCGATCGCCGAGCGGGAGCGGGTCACCCGGCACGACGTGAAGGCCCGGATCGAGGAGTTCAGCGCGCTCGCCGGCCACGAGCATGTGCACAAGGGGATGACCTCCCGGGACCTCACCGAGAACGTCGAGCAGCTTCAGGTGCGCGCCTCACTGGAGCTGATCCGCGATCGGGTGGTGGCCACCCTCGCCCGGTTGGCCTGGCTGGCCCACGAGCACTCCGAGCTGGTCATGACGGGTCGTTCGCACAACGTGGCGGCGCAGGCCACCACGCTGGGCAAGCGCTTCGCGTCGGCGGCGGAGGAGTTGCTGATCGCGTACGAGCGGCTGGAGGAGTTGATCGCCCGCTACCCGCTGCGGGGGATCAAGGGACCGGTCGGGACGGCCGCCGACCAGCTCGACCTCTTCGACGGTGACGCCGACAAGGTGGCCGAGCTGGAGCGACGGGTCGCCGAGCACCTGGGCTTCTCCCGGGTGCTGGACAGCGTCGGGCAGGTCTACCCGCGCTCGCTCGACTTCGACGTGCTGGCCGCGCTGGCCCAGACGGCCGCCGCGCCGTCGTCGCTGGCCACCACGATCCGGTTGATGGTCGGCCAGGAGTTGGCGACCGAGGGCTTCAAGCCGGGTCAGGTCGGTTCCAGCGCGATGCCGCACAAGATGAACACCCGTTCCTCCGAGCGGGTGAACGGCTTCGCCGTGATCATTCGGGGTTACCTGTCGATGGTCGGCGAGCTGGCCGGTGACCAGTGGAACGAGGGGGACGTGTCCTGCTCGGTGGTCCGTCGGGTGGCACTGCCGGACGCGTTCTTCGCCGCCGACGGGCTGTTTCAGACGTTCCTCACCGTGCTCGACGAGTTCGGCGCGTACCCGGCGGTGATCAACCGGGAGTTGGAGCGCTTCCTGCCGTTCCTGGCCACCACGAAGATCCTGGTCGCGGCGGTCCGGCGGGGCGTCGGCCGGGAGGTCGCCCACGAGGTGATCAAGGAGCACGCGGTGGCGGTGGCCCTGGCGATGCGCGAGAAGGGCTCACCGGAGAACGACCTCTTCGACCGCCTGGCGGCGGACGGCCGACTCGGCCTGTCCCGCGCCGACATCGACACCCTGGTCGCCGACCGCAACGCCTTCGTAGGTGCCGCCCAAGCCCAGGTGGCAGCGGTGACAAGCCGCATCACCACTGTGGTGACCGCCCACCCGGAAGCCGCCACCTACAGCCCACCCCCCATCCTCTAACCCACCCACCCACCCTCTGCGCGTTGATCATGAAGTTGTTGCTGCGACACGCCGGTGCGCAGGGCAATAACTTCATGATCAACGGGGTGGGTGGGTGGGTTACTCGCCGGTTGGGGTTTCGGCGGCGGTTCTCAGGTTGGGGGCGCTGGCCGGTTCGGCGATGCCGCCGGGAGACTCGGTGAAGCCCGCGATTTCCGCGGTCTCCGCGGCGACCGCCGGCTGGTCGGCCGGCATGACCTCGGGCATCTTGGGTACGGCGACCACTGCCGTCCCGTACGCGCAGATCTCCATCCACATCTCGCCGCAGTCCCGGCTGTCGAACCGCATGCCGATCACCGCGTTCGCGCCGAGCCGCAGGGCCTCCTCGCCGAGGCGGGCCACCGAGTCGGTGCGCCACCGCGTCAGGTTGTCCGGGGCCATCGGGTCGTACGCGCCACCGCGCAGGTTCTTCACACCCTCGCGGTACGGGTTGCGCGTCCTGGCCATCGATGACACCACCTCACCGAGAATCTGGCGGATCTCGTAGCCGGGCAGTTGCTCTGTCGTCACGACCAGCACGGTTCCGATGCTGTCAGGAGTGGCGCGACCCGATCGTGTGCATTGTTCACCTGATCGGATGCTGCAAAACGACGCGGCGCGGACGGCCGGCACGTGGCCGACCATCCGCGCCGAGCGGGGCGCTAACCGTCAGACACCGGCCACCGAGGTGATCCAGGCCCGGTTGTACGCAACGCTGCCGTAGTTCTGGATGCTCGACCCGTCGGCGGTGGAGGCGACGCCGACCTGCTGACCGTTGTAGAACTGCGGACCGCCGGAGTCACCGCGCCAGGCGTTGCCGTTGATCCGGGTGCTGCGGATCGCCTGGCCGCCGTACGCGTCGGTGGCGCTGTTGCTGGTCACCCGGACGGTGGCGGTCTTCAGCTGGGTGGACGCCGAGCAGCCGCTGTAGCAGGTCATGCCCCAGCCGTAGATCGAGTTCGTCGAGTTGATCGGCGGGTTGCTGCTGGCCAGGCTCACCGCGGAGGTGCTGACGGTGCTGGAGAGCCGCATGAGTGCGAGGTCGTTGCGGGTGTAGGTGGCGCTGACCGTGCGGGTGACCCCGCCGGAGGTGCGGTTCACGCTTCCGACGCGCACCGACATGGTGCCGCTGATGCAGTGCCGGGCGGTGAGCACCCACTGCGCGGCGATGACGCTGCCGGAGCAGGTGAACGAGCCGTTGCTGAGCACCGCGGCGGCCCAGGGGGCGGACGAGACGGTGCCGCCGCCGATGATGTTCGGGCTGGGCGGGGAGGCGGACGCGGCGGACGTGACGCCGAGGGCGCCGACCAGCGCGGTGCTGAGTACGGCGAGCAGGGGGCGGATGCGCATCGGGTGGACTCCTTGGACGGGGCGGGCCCGGGGTCGCCGGGTGCGGATGGTGCCGGGCGGCGGGGGTTCCCGGAGCCGGCGGAATCGACTTGCGTCGATGTAGAGTAGGACGCGACGCGATCGTTATCAAGGAGTTGATCGAGGTTGCCCAATGTAACGATTCGGCCACCCGCTGCGCCGTATATGTCCTGCTAGGGCCACCTGTAGTGCCTGACAGGTCCGACTGGGCGTCAGTAATGTCGATCACTGCCTGAACTGCACCCGGCCGGTGCGTCCGCGGCGATATCTGCCAGGTACGCTGGCTGCGCTCGCCCATTGTGGGTCGGCACCCAACTGCGTACACAGTCAGGAGTGCCCAGTGCCTCGCGTCGTCGTCGACGTCATGCTCAAGCCCGAGATCCTTGATCCGCAGGGCCAGGCCGTCGCAAACGCGCTGCCCCGGCTCGGCGTCGGTGACGTCGCCTCGGTTCGGATCGGCAGGCGGATCGAGATCGAGTTCACCGGTGAACCGGACCTGGACCGCGCTCGGGAGATTGCCGACAAACTGCTCGCCAACCCGGTCATCGAGGACTTCACCGTCCGCCTGGTCGAGGCCGACGAGACTGCGGACGCCCGCTCGTGACCGCCCGGGTCGGTGTGGTCACCTTCCCCGGCTCGCTCGACGACGGGGACGCGGCCCGGGCCGTCCGGATCGCCGGCGCTGAGCCGGTCCGGCTCTGGCACGGCGACCCGGAGCTGCACGGTGTCGACGCGGTCGTCCTGCCCGGCGGTTTCTCCTACGGTGACTACCTGCGGTGCGGCGCCATCGCCCGGTTCGCGCCGGTGATGGAGACGATCGTGGACGCCGCCCGGGGTGGTCTGCCGGTGCTCGGCATCTGCAACGGCTTCCAGATCCTCTGCGAGGCGCACCTGCTGCCCGGCGCGCTCACCCGCAACCAGCACCTGCACTTCCGCAACCGGGACCAGGTCCTGCGCATCGAGTCGGCCGGGACGGCGTGGACCAACGCGTTCCAGCCCGGCCAGGAGGTGCTCATCCCGGTCAAGAACGGCGAGGGCTGCTACGTCGCGGACACCGCGACGCTGGACCAGCTCGAAGCCGAAGGTCGGGTGGTCGCCCGCTACGTCGGCGGCAACCCCAACGGGTCCCAGCGGGACATCGCCGCGATCACCAACGCCGCCGGCAACGTGGTCGGCATCATGCCGCACCCCGAGCACGCGGTGGAGGCGCTCACCGGCCCTTCGCTGGACGGCCTCGGCTTCTTCACGTCGGTCCTCAAGCACCTGGTGGGGGCGCCGGCATGACCGGCGGCACGATCATCGGTCAGCTCAACCGCCGGTCTGGCGGGCACGAGCGCAGCGAGGAGAGGTCATGACCACCCATCCGGACCCGGTACGGGACACACCGGAGGCGTACTCCGCCCCGGCGCAGCCGGCCGAGCCGAACCCGGCGCAGCCGGTCGCCCCGGCGACCGCTCCCGCCCAGCCGGCCGCCGCCGTCTGGACCGAGGGCGTGGACACCGTGCCGCGCGCCGGTGGCACCCCGGGCGAGCTTCAGCCGTACACCGAGCTGGGCCTGCGCGACGACGAGTACGACCGGATCCGGCAGATCCTCGGCCGCCGGCCCACGCAGTCCGAGCTGGCGATGTATTCGATCATGTGGAGCGAGCACTGCTCCTACAAGTCGAGCAAGGTGCACCTGCGCCAGTTCGGTGAGAAGGCCCCGCACAGCGACCGGATGCTCGCCGGCATCGGTGAGAACGCCGGTGTCGTGCAGATCTCCGACGAGCTCGCGGTGACCTTCAAGGTCGAGTCGCACAACCACCCGAGCTTCGTCGAGCCTTACCAGGGCGCGGCGACCGGCGTCGGTGGCATCGTCCGGGACATCCTCGCCATGGGTGCCCGCCCGGTCGCGGTGATGGACCCGCTGCGCTTCGGTGCCGCGGACCACCCGGACACCGCCCGGGTGCTCACCGGTGTGGTCGCCGGCGTCGGCGGCTACGGCAACTGCCTGGGCCTGCCCAACATCGGTGGAGAGCTGGTCTTCGACCCCTCCTACCAGGGCAACCCGCTGCTCAACGCGCTCTGCCTGGGCGTGCTGCCGGTCAGCCGGCTGCAGAACAAGGCCGCCGCCGGCCCGGGCAACGTTGTCGTCCTGATGGGCGCCAAGACCGGCCGCGACGGCATCGGTGGCGTCTCGGTGCTGGCCAGCGCCACCTTCGACGAGGGCAGCGAGGCGCGTCGCCCCGCCGTGCAGGTCGGTGACCCGTTCACCGAGAAGCTGCTGATCGAGGCGTGCCTCGAGCTGTACGACGGCCAACTGGTCGTCGGCATCCAGGACCTCGGCGGCGCCGGTCTGACCTGCGCGCTCACCGAGACCGCCGCCGCTGCCGGCACCGGCATGCGGGTCTGGCTGGAGCGGGTGCCGCTGCGTGAGCCCTCAATGGACCCGCACGAGATCCTGGCCAGCGAGTCGCAGGAGCGGATGCTGCTGGTCGTCGAGCCGGACAAGCTCGACGCGGTGCTCAAGACCTGCGAGAAGTGGGGCGTCCTCGCCACCGCGATCGGTGAGGTCACCGCACCGGAGCCGGACGGCCGCCCCGGTCGCCTGCTGATCACCTGGCAGGACCACCTTGTCGTCGACGTGCCCCCGGGTTCGCTGGTCGACGACGGCCCGGTCTACGCCCGACCGATGCGTGAGCCGGCCGACCTGATCCTGCTCCAGGCCGACCGGGCCGAGACGCTGCCCCGCCCGGCCGACCCGGAGGCGCTGCGGGAGACCGTGCTGCGCATGATCGCGTCGCCCAACCTGGCCGACAAGTCCTGGGTCACCGAGCAGTACGACCGCTACGTGCTGGGCAACACCGTGCTCGCCCAGCCGGAGGACGGCGGCGTGATCCGGATCGACGAGCGGACCGGGTTGGGTGTGGCGCTGTCGGTGGACGGTAACGGCCGGTACGCCAGGCTGGACCCGTACAACGGCACCAAGCTGGCCCTGGCCGAGGCGTACCGGAACGTGGCGGTGACCGGCGCGAAGCCGATCGCCGTCACCGACTGCCTCAACTTCGGCTCCCCGGAGGACCCGGGCGTGATGTGGCAGTTCGCCGAGGCCGTCCGCGGCCTGGCGGACGGCTGCCTGGAGCTGGGCATCCCGGTGACCGGCGGCAACGTCAGCTTCTACAACCAGACCGGTGCCGCGGCCATCCACCCGACCCCGGTGGTCGGTGTGCTGGGCGTGCTGGACAACGTCGCCGACCGGGTGCCGATGGGCTTCGTGCCGCGCGCCGGTGGCGACCACGACCAGCTCTACCTG
This sequence comes from Micromonospora saelicesensis, assembly GCF_900091575.1. Classification (GTDB taxonomy): domain Bacteria; phylum Actinomycetota; class Actinomycetes; order Mycobacteriales; family Micromonosporaceae; genus Micromonospora; species Micromonospora saelicesensis. The sequence continues at coordinate 1,253,064 of NZ_FMCR01000001.1, read as the reverse complement.
CTCGGCGAGACGAACGTGGAGCTGTCCGGCTCGGAGTGGGCCTGGGTGACGCACGAGCACCTCGGCGGCATTCCGCCGCAGGTCGACCTTCTCCGCGAGAAGGCGCTGGCCGAGCTGCTGGCCGAGGCGGCCCGGGTCGGCCACCTGGCCTCCGCACACGACCTCTCCGACGGCGGTCTCGCCCAGAGCCTGGTCGAGTCCTGCCTGCGGCGCGGCGTCGGTGCCCGGGTCGCGGTGCCGGAGCAGTTCGCCGAGGGGTCGATGCCGTTCGTCTACCTGTTCAGCGAGTCCGCCACGCGGGCGCTGGTCTCGGTGCCACGCGGCCACGACAAGGCGTTCGCGGCGCTCTGCGCCGAGCGGGGTGTGCCGTTCGAGCTGATCGGCGTCACCGACCCGTCCGGTGGGGCGCTCGAGGTGCACGGCCAGTTCCGGATCGGCCTGGACGAGCTGCGCACCGCGCACACCGAGACGTTGCCGCGCCTCTTCGGGGGCTCGGCGGCCGTCGAGGTGCCCGCGCCGGCCGCCGGTGTGGCGGGTGCGGTCGAGGCCGTCCCGCTGCCGGTCGCGCAGGCTGAGCCGGTCGACGCGGCGGCGGTGGTCTCCGAGCCGATCGCTTCCTCGGGTCCTTCCCCGGAGACCGGCGCGGTCGAGCCGATCGGGTCGGAGCAGCCCGACGGGGCGTCCGAGTCTGACCCCGGTGTCACCGAGCCGTCGCCTGACGAGCGCTGAGGCGTTGACGGCCGCCGTCTACGGCCAACCCGGATCGGGTGCCCGGTTCGACTGGGGGCTGACCGGGGCGGCCGAACTCGGCCGGGTCTGCGCGGCGCTGGTGGTGGTGGACGTCCTCTCGTTCACCACCGCCGTGGAGGTGGCGGTCGCCCGGGGCATGCGGGTGCACCCGTTCCCCTGGGGTGAGCAGGCCGCCGAGTACGCCGTCCGGGTCGGTGCGACCGCTGCGGTCGGGCGGCGGCAGACGACCGCGGAACATCCGTGGTCGCTCTCGCCCGCCGCGCTGAGCAGCGCACCCGTGGTGGCGGACCTCGTGCTGCCCTCCCCGAACGGCTCGGCCATCAGCGCCGCCGCCAGCGCCACCGGCCTGCCGGTGGTCGCGGCGTGCCTGCGCAACGCGCGCGCCGTCGGGCATTGGCTGCGCCGCCAGGGGTACGGAACGCTGGACGCCCCGATCGGCGTGATCGCCTCAGGGGAGCGGTGGCCGGACGGGTCGCTGCGACCGTCGGTGGAGGACCAACTCGGCGCCGCCTCGGTGCTGGACGCCCTCTCCGGCGTGCCGGGTGGGCTCTCGGTGGAGGCGGCCATGGCGCTCGCCGCGCTGGCGAGCACTCCGGATCTGCCCGCTGCGGTGCGCGGAAGCGTCTCCGGTCGGGAGTTGACCGAGAACGGCTTCGCCGCGGACGTCGACGTCGCCGTCCGGATCGGCGTGTCGGACGTCGTCCCGGTGCTCCACCAGGGCGTCTTCTCCGCCGCCTGACCGCGCCTGACTGCGCCGGGACCGCGTCTGACCGCGCAGGCCCGCGCCTTGTGATCAACTCGGTTCTCAGGAAGTCGCGGTGCCCAGGTCTTCGGGATGGCCCGACTTCACTGACCGCGAGTGGGTCTTGCAGCGAAACGGCCACCCGGATCTCCGGGTGGCCGTTTCCATGTGCTGTGGTGGGGTCAGTCGTCCAGCCAGTCGAGGCGGCGACCGCCGCGCTCGGTCGGCGCCGGGGTGTCCGGTCGGTTCCGCCCGGCGGGCTGGCCGTAGCCGCCCTGGTCGTAGCCCCGCTCGTCGTAGCCGCCGCGCTGCTGCTGCGAGGGCTCCTGGCCGTAGTTGCCGCCCTGGTCGTATCCGCCGCTGGCGGGCTGGCCGTAGCCGCCCTGGTCGTAACCCCGGTCGTCGTAGCCGCCGCGCTGCTGCTGCGGGGGCTCCTGGCCGTAGTTGCCGCCCTGGTCGTATCCGCCGGCCGGTTGACCGTAGCCACCCTGGTCGTACCCGCCAGCCTCCGGAGCGCCGTATCCCGCGGTCGGCTCGGCGGCGCGACCGCCGTACGGGGCGGCATCGGGCTGGCCGTACCCCTGCCCCTGCTCCGGCTGGTAGACGCCGGTGGCGTACGGGTCGGCCGGAGCCGGGTACTGGGTGCTGTCGCCGGTGTACCGGCCGGTCGGCTCGTCGAACCGCTCGCCGTAGGCCGCTCCGCCAGCGGGAGCCGGCGGGTAGGCGGCGGTACCGCCCGGGGCTTCGTAATCACGACCGCCGTAGCCGCCACCGGAGGCTGGAGCGTTCCCGTAGCCGGCACCGGAGGCCGGAGCATTGCCGTAACCGGCACCGGGCGCCGGAGCATTGCCGTAACCGGCACCGGGCGCGGCACCGTAACCGTCACCGGCCGCACCGGCGCCGTACCCGCCCTCCGGGCTTGCCGGAGTGCCGTAGCCGCCACCGGAAGCGGGGGCGTTGCCGTAGCCGCCGGCACCGTACCCGGCGGACGCTGGCTCCTCGCCGTAGCCGGCGCCGCCCCAACCCTGCTGACCCGCGCCGCCGTACGCCTGGGCAGGCGCGCCGTACGGGTCTGGCGGAACGTCGTCGACCACCGGTCGGTGCATCATCGTCGGCGCCTCGCTCAGCGCCGCGCCGCCGACCATGGTCGGGTCCGCTCCACCGCCGGGACGACCGCCGACCACCCGGGTCTGGTCGTCGGGACCGCGGAACCCGCCGCGCGATGGCGGCACCACTCCGCCGCCACCGGCAGCTGCCGGAGCGTCGTCGTCGTCGCCGTTCTCCCTGCGCTTCATCCAGAGCAGCACGATCGTGCCGACACCGGCGGCGACCAGGAGACCACCGAGCAGGATGATCAGGTACGAGCCGATGCCGCCGCCGTCCTCGTTGTTGGCGGCATTCGCCGGAGCACCCTGGCTGGCCTCCTCGGTGGGCTCCTCCGCGGTGCCCTCCTCGGTCGCCTCGTCGGTGGGGGTGGCCTCGGGGGTGGCGGACGGGGTGGCGCTGGGCGTCGCCTCGGCCTTGAGCGCGAGGCTGAGCCGCTGCCCGGTGACCGCCTGCCCGGCGTTGGCGTTCAAAACCTTGAACGCCTTGATGTTGTCGAACGACGCGCCCAGGTCGATCCGTCCGGGCGCGATCGGCTTGTCGGTGGTGCCGGTGAAACGGAAGTCGCCGCTGCCGTTGCTCGTGGCGTCGTAACGGTGACCGGCGGTGTCCTGGAGGACCACGAACGCGTTCGGCACGGCCTTGCCGTCGGCCTGCGAGACCACCTTGCCGGCGACCGACCGCACGGTCTGGTTCTGCGGCGGCGGCGGAGCGGCGGCTGCCTTGACGGTGACGCGGAGAGTGCGGGAGTTGGAGTCTCCCGTTACGGTGATCCTCGCCTGAGTGCCGTTGGCTGCGGGCGCGTTGGCCGCTGCGGACAGGGTCAGGGTCAGGTTCTTCGGCGCGAGTGGTTGGTCGAAGGTGATCGGGCCGCACCCGCCGCAGGTGACGCCGTCAGGAAGACCATTCACGTCGATGTCTGCGGACTCTTCGCCGACGTCGGGTCTAACAACCACGCTGACTGTGCTGCTCTTGCCAGCATCAATCGTGACGGAGTTGTCAGCTGTGCTGATCTTCGCGGCCATGGCTGGTGTGGCGGGGACGGCGAGCAGAGCGCCGGCAACCAGCGCTACGACCACACCGGCCCGCTGCTTCCAGGCACGTCGGTGTGTTGACACGTCCACCGCCTTCCGGGCTGACTTCCCTCTGACCGGCGGGGCGCCGGGCCGGGGATCATCACGGTACGAATACGCCGTCGGCAACTATGCCTTGTCCGACTGCATGAGCGCGACCCAGGGCCAGCGTCGCGTGTCTGGCCTGGGGGTCGTATCGTCCCGTCGTGTCCTCTCCGCACAGTAAGTCCGCTGCCGTTACGGCCGCGTTGTCGGCGCTCGACGAGGGGCGTACGCCCGAACGGCCGGTGTTCCGAGAGGCGGTCCGGTCGTTGTTGGCCGTCCTCGCGGAGCGCGCCCCCGGCCGATCGGTGGAGGTGCGCGTTCCACCATACGGGGCGATCCAGTGCGTACCGGGGCCTCGACACACCAGGGGAAATCCACCAAACGTGGTCGAGATGGCCCCGGACACCTGGTTGGAGCTGGCTACCGGCAGGGTTGCCTGGGCGGAGGCGGTCACCGACGGTCGCGTCCAGATGAGTGGCAACCGCGCGGACCTCTCGGCGTATCTGCCCCTCTAGTCGTCCCGATGTCCCACTCGCCGTGACGGTGAGCAGGGGAATGGTGACTTTCTGTATTGACGTCGATTCGCGTACACTGTCAGGCGATGACAGTGGTCCCGGCACAGGAGAGTGGATCCGCCCGTGATCCCCGCCCGGCCGGTCCAGACCAGCATGAGGGAGCGGTAGGTGCCCCGAGGCGACGGCCGGCTGAGCCACGACCTTGACCCCCAACGACCTGGCCCCCAGGATGCCTGCGGCGTCTTCGGCGTCTGGGCCCCCGGCGAAGAGGTTGCCAATCTGACCTACTTCGGCCTCTATGCCCTGCAGCACCGCGGCCAGGAGGCGGCGGGCATCGCGGTGAGCGATGGCTCCGGCGTGGTGGTCTACAAGGACCTTGGCCTGGTGGCGCAGGTCTTCGACGAGCCCACCCTGGCGAGCCTGCGCGGTCACCTGGCGATCGGGCACGCCCGATACTCCACCACCGGTGCGTCCAACTGGGAGAACGCCCAGCCGACGATCCGGTCGACCACCTCCGGCACGACCATCGCGCTGGCCCACAACGGCAATCTGGTCAACACGGCCGAGCTGGAGAAGGAGGTCGCCGAGCGCGGCCTCATCGCGGACGGTTCGACCAACGACACCTCCCTGGTGACGATGCTGCTCGCCAGCCGACCGGATCTGTCGGTCGAGGCGGCCGCGCTGGAGGTGCTGCCGCAGCTGCGCGGCGCGTTCAGCTTCGTCTTCATGGACGAGTCGACCCTCTACGCGGCCCGCGATCCGCACGGCGTCCGCCCGCTGGTGCTCGGCCGCCTGGAGCGCGGCTGGGTCGTGGCCAGCGAGACGGCCGCCCTGGACATCGTCGGCGCCAGCGTGGTGCGTGAGGTCGAGCCGGGCGAGCTGATCGCGATCGACGAGAACGGGCTGCGCTCCACCCGGTTCGCCGCGCCGGAGCCGAAGGGCTGCCTCTTCGAGTACGTCTACATCGCCCGCCCGGATGCCACGATCGCCGGGCGTAACGTCCACTCGGCGCGGGTGCAGATCGGCCGGCAGTTGGCCAAGGAGCACCCGGTCGAGGCCGACCTGGTGATCCCGGTGCCCGAGTCGGGCACTCCAGCCGCCATCGGGTACGCGGAGGCGTCCGGGATCACGTACGGCGCCGGCCTGATGAAGAACCCGTACGTGGGTCGCACCTTCATCCAGCCGTCGCAGACCCTGCGTCAGCTCGGCATCCGGCTCAAGCTCAACCCGCTGCGGGAGAACGTCCGCGGCAAGCGGTTGGTGGTCGTGGACGACTCGATCGTGCGGGGCAACACCCAGCGCGCCATCGTGCGGATGTTGCGTGAGGCAGGGGCGCTGGAGGTGCACGTCCGGATCTCCTCCCCGCCGGTCAGCTGGCCGTGCTTCTACGGCATCGACTTCGCCACCCGGGCGGAGCTGCTGGCCAACGGGTTGGACAACGACGGCATCCGGCGCTCCATCGGCGCCGACACGCTGGGCTTCGTTTCCCTTCCCGGCCTGATCGCCGCGACCGAGCAGCCGAAGACCAGGCTGTGTCGGGCGTGTTTCGATGGGGAGTACCCGATCGAGTTGCCAGCCGGCAACCTGATCGGCAAGCACGTGCTCGAAGGGGTGGGTCGACGCGTCGCCAACTCGGCGCCGGAGGCCCCGCACACCAACGGCTCGTCCGTCGCCACTCCGGGTGGCGTTACCGCAAACCGCCCGTAGCACCAACCGGCGCGGCCCGGCTACCGCCGGCGGCACCGAGAACCAAAGGGGAGAACCGTGACGCACGTGTCCGAGCGCAGCGGCGCAGGAAGCAGCCCGACCGGCGCCGGCGGCGACCGCCAGCCGTGGACGGGCGGTGCTGGCCGCCAGGCGCGCAAACGCTCGGTCTCGTACGCCGACGCCGGTGTCTCCATCGACGCGGGTGACCGCGCCGTGGAGCTGCTCAAGTCGAAGGTGCGGCAGACCCGCCGTCCCGAGGTGCTCGGTGACCTCGGTGGCTTCGCCGGCCTGTTCCGGCTGGACACGAAGAAGTACAAGAGCCCGATCCTGGCGTCCTCCACCGACGGGGTGGGCACCAAGCTGGTGATCGCCCAGCAGATGGACATTCACGACACGGTCGGCATCGACCTGGTTGCGATGGTCGTCGACGACCTGGTGGCCTGCGGCGCCGAGCCGCTGTTCCTGCTCGACTACATCGCCACCGGCGAGGTCGTGCCGGACAAGGTCGCCGAGATCGGCGCGGGCATCGCCGACGGCTGCCGCTACGCCGGCTGCGCCTTGCTGGGCGGGGAGACCGCCGAGCACCCCGGCGTCCTGCGTCCGGACGAGTACGACATCTCCGCGACCGGCGTGGGCGTGGTCGAGGAAGCCGACATCCTGAGCCCCGACCGGGTCGAGGTGGGCGACGTGGTGATCGCCATGCGCTCCTCCGGCCTGCACTCCAACGGGTACTCGCTGGTCCGCCACGTGCTGCTGGGCGCGGCCCGGATGCGTCTGGACATCGTGATCGACGACTTCGGTCGGCAGCGGACCCTCGGCGAGGAACTGCTCACGCCGACCAAGATCTACGCCAAGGACTGCCTCAAGCTGATCGCCGAGGCCGAGGTGCGGGCGCTGTCCCACATCACCGGTGGCGGCATCCCCGGCAACCTGGTCCGGGTGCTGCCCGAGCACGTCGACGCGGTGGTCAACCGGTCCACCTGGAAGCCGCAGCCGATCTTCGACCTGATCCAGACGAAGGGTCGGATCGACGACCACGACATGGAGTCGACCTTCAACATGGGCGTCGGCATGTTCGCGATCGTCTCGGCCGAGGACGCCGACCGGGCGCTGGCCACCCTGACCGGCCGTGGCGTCGAGGCGTGGCAGGCCGGCGAGATCATCGAAGGCACCGGCAACGTGCAGATGGTCGGTCAGCACACCCGAGGATGATCACTTTCCGGTGATCGTACGGGCACCTGATCAGGGCTTCACCCGAGTGGCCAATGCCGCCTAGCCTGAAGGGCACCCTCAGGCTAGGCGGAGGAGGGCGATGGCTGCTCGGGGACAGTCGTTCAGCGGGATGCGCGGTCTGGCCGCCGTCCCGTCGTACGTCGTCATGCAGCCCACCACCCTCTGCAACCTCGACTGTGCGTACTGCTACCTGCCGTTTCGCGCCGCCGACCGCCGGATGCCGGTGGCGGTGGCCGAGGCGGTCGCGGCCGCCGTCAATCCGTGGGCGGCGGACGGTCGGTTCTCCGTGGTGTGGCATGGCGGCGAGCCGCTGGCCGCCGGTCGAGAGCACCTGGCCGCTCTGATCGCCCCGTTCGGGCCAGAGGTCGAGCACCATGTGCAGACCAACGCCACCCTCATCGACGACGACTGGTGTGATTTCTTCGCCCGGCACGAGATGCGGGTGAGCGTGAGCGTCGACGGGCCCCGGGCGCGCAACGGCGACCGGGTCAACCGGGGCGGTCAGCCGGCGTACGACCGGATCCTGCACGGGATCTCGGTGCTGCGCCGGCGCGGTCTGCCCTTCTCCGCGCTGGCTGTGGTGTCCCGGCCCGAGCCGGGGCTCGCCACCGAGCTGTACGACTACTTCCTCGAGCTGGGCTGCGACGTGCTGGGCATCAACATCGAGGAGACCGAGGGAGTCAACACCCGCGACAACCGTCACGACCCGGCGGCGGTGTCCGCGTTCTGGGCGGAGTTGGTCGGGGCGTGGCGCCGGGAGCCCCGGATCCACCTCCGCGAGATCGAGTGGTCGTTGCGCTACGCCGCGGCGGTGCTCGACAACTCGGCGGACGGGGTGCTGCCCCGCCGCCTGGACCCGATCCCGACGATCGGTCACGACGGCTCGGTGATCGTGCTCTCCCCGGAGCTGGCCGGCTTCACCGACCCCCGCTACGGCGACTTCAGCAGCGGCAACGTGCTGACCACCCCGTTGGCGCAGATCCTCGGCAACGCGGCGACGACGCCGTGGGTGAAGGAGTTCCTGGCCGGGGTGGAGGCGTGTCGGGCGTCCTGCCCGTACTTCGGCTTCTGCGGTGGTGGCCATGCCGCCAACCGTTACTTCGAGCTGGGGCGTTTTGACGGTACGGAGACCGAGCACTGCCGCAACAGCAAGATCCGCCTATTGGAGGGAGTGTTGGAGCATGCCCGAGACCACCAGTCACCGGCGGCCTGAGCGCAAAGCGGACGACGGAGTCACCGAACGGGTGCGGGACGCGGCTCCCGCGCTCGTCGCACTGCTTCAGGAGGCCGAGGACGCACGGCGGCTGCGTTCGGAGGTGTCGGGCGGAGAGGGCTCCAGCGCGGTCTGCGCCTGGAACCACTTCGAGAACATCCCGACGTTCTACAACTGGAACAATCGCCCGCGCTGAGGAAGCCGTTGTCAGGGGCCTGTCGAGCGGCCGGAGTGATCCGGTCGGGCCAGGCCCCTGATCGTCGGCGACTGCACCTGCACAGGACGTGCGTGAGCACGCGGGGGTTACCGCGTGCTCAGCTGCGTCGAGAGGTCAGCGGGTCGGACGGACCCAGGGATCCGGATCGTCGTCCGCGTGATCCTCATCATCGTCGTCGACGAACTCTTTAGAGTCGTCGTCGAAGTGGTGCTCAGACTTACCAGCACCCGCCAGTTCGCGCTGCAAAGCGGTGAGGTCGGTGTTCGGGGAGTGGTACTTCAACTCCCGCGCCACCTTAGTCTGCTTGGCCTTAGCACGGCCGCGCCCCATGGCTCGACCCCCTCGCACAGAATGCGGGGCAGCCCGAAGGCGGGCCCCGATGACGTCAGGCATCTCTCGTGGCTCTTACGGTACATGGGGATGCCATCGTTCGGCACCTCGGGTTACCGTCAGCCGGCTCTGCGCGTCGCGTCGATCCGGCCGTCACCCAGTGTACCGGGTAAGGAGCGGAACGGTTAGCACCCGTGACACCGGACAAACCGCATCAAATTTGACCCCGGCTCAGCTTACCCAGTGACGCCCGGCACCGGGGCCCGGAGGCGGATCTCGTCGATCCGCCCCCGGGAACGCTCAGCGCAGGTGGATCGCGCGCAGCCGGCCGACGTCGGCCATCCGCCGCTCCGCCAGACGGTCGGCGGCCACCGCCGGCGGCACGCCCTCCGCGTCAGCCAGGTGCAGGATCTCGCGGGTGGTGTCGTAGATCCGCGTCGCCCGCAGCTTCGCCCGGTCGAAGTTGAAGCCCTCGATCTCGTCGGCCACCTGGATCACGCCGCCCGCGTTGACCACGTAGTCCGGGGTGTAGAGGATGCCCCGGTCGGCCAGCAGCTTCTCGATGCCCGGGTGGGCGAGCTGGTTGTTCGCCGCCCCGGTGACCACCTTGGCGCGCAACGCCGGCACGGTGTCGTCGTTCAGGGCGCCGCCCAGCGCGCACGGCGCGTACACGTCGATGTCCGCGGCGACCAGGGCGCTGGCGTCGTCGACGAGGGTGACCTGCGGGTGGTTGCTGCGCACCCACGCCAGCGCCTTCGGGTTGACGTCGGTGGCGACCACCTCGGCGCCATCCTCCAGCAGGTGCCCGGTGAGGTACTTGCCGACCTTGCCCAGCCCGGCCACGCCGATCCGCCGGCCTCGCAGGCTCGGGGTGCCCCACACGTGCTCGGCCGCGGCCCGCATCCCCTGGAAGACACCCCAGGCGGTGAGGATCGACGAGTCGCCGGCACCGCCGTGCTCCACGCTGCGCCCGGTCACGTAGCGGGTCTCCCGGGCCACGACGTCCATGTCCGCGACGTACGTGCCGACGTCACAGGCGGTGTAGTAGCGGCCGCCCAGCGACTCCACGAAGCGGCCGTACGCGCGCAGCAGCGCCTCGGTCTTGATCTGCTCCGGGTCGCCCCAGATGACGGCCTTGCCGCCGCCCAGGTCCAGCCCGGCGAGCGCGTTCTTGTACGCCATCCCACGGGACAGGTCCAGCACGTCGGCGAGGGCGTCGTCCTCGCTCGCGTACGGGTAGAAGCGGGTGCCGCCGAGCGCCGGGCCCAGCGCTGTGGAGTAGATCCCGATGATCGCCTTCAGGCCGCTCTGCTTGTCCTGGCAGAACACGACCTGTTCGTGACCGGTCGATACCGGGTCGTCGGTGCTCGCGAATACGCCCATGGTTGGCTCCTACTGTGGTGTGCGTCCTTGTGGGACGCGGACCTGGTGGACCCCGGCGGGGATGCTGCCGGTGTGATCGAGCCTAGTATCGGCCGCCGGGCGGGCGCTCGACGCGCCGCCGCCGTCCCACGGTGCGGCGCGCGTGGTCCGGCCGCTGACCGCGTACGGGCGTGGTTCGTGGGAGGATCGCGCGGTGCCGTCGCTCTTCGCTTCTTACCTGCGCGTGTACGAACCGCTGGCCGCCTTCGATCGAGACCGGCAGAGCTACTGGCGCCGCTACGTCTCGGAGGGGCGCGCGATCGCCCCGGTCGAGGGGCCCGGTCGGCAGCGGACGGCGGTGATCGAGGCGCTGGGTGCTGGCTGGACCCGGCTGCCGGACCTGCCGGAGGAGGCGTACGTCCTGGAGACGGACGATGGCCTGCTGGTCTGCCCGTGGAACCTGCGCATCCGGGTCGCTGAGGCGGCGCTCAGCGCCCGGGACGGGGTGCCCTCGGTGCTCGCCGACGCCTTCGTGCCGCCGGTGCTCGCCGGGCAGGCCAGGGCGGTGGTGGACGACTGGCGCAGTGGCGCCCGGGTGCTGGAGCACGGGGTGCCCCGGGTGCACGAGCAGATCGCCACCTGGGGCGTACCGCTGCGGTGGTTCGTGCTCTTCGACCCGGCGGAGCGGGACCTGGTCACCCAGCCGGGCCGGCGGGCGTTGCGCTACCGCACCGAGATCTCCAAGGCTCGACGCCGCTCGTCGCGGGCGCTGTCGGTGCTGCGCAAATCGGTGGGCGAGGCGCCGATCACCGAGGCGGTGGAAGAGGCGGCCCGCTGGCTGGAGGAGTTCCATCCGCGGTCCGTGGTCGAGCTGGACTATGGCGGTCTGGTCGACCTGCTCTCCGACGAGACGCTCACCGCTGACGACTCGCCCGAGCTGGTTGCCGGCGGCCTCGCGGGGCTGTCGCGCGGTGAGGCCGAGGAGGCGTCGGCCGCGTACGACAAGTTGGTGGCTCGGTGGCGCGCGGTGCAGCTGTTGGAGCGGTGCAACTAGGGCATATCACCCTAGGAGCGCTCCCAAGGTGAGTTGTGCTCGTAGTTGACGCATCACGAACCGTGATCATGAGTCCGAATAAGGTACTTTCTGCCGTGTAAAAGTCGTAAAAATCGGGCATGGTTCATCCGTCCGTCTAGGGACCTTCATCCGTTCGGCCCATGTCGGACATCGGGGACTAGCCGGACCATGGGAGACGCGTCGGCCGGCGGGACCCCGGCCGATGTCTATACATGTGGAGGAGTGACCGATGGCATCGCGAACGCACGAACCAGAGCCGCTACTCACGCCGGCCGAGGTGGCGTCGATGTTCCGGGTCGACCCGAAGACGGTGACCCGGTGGGCCAAGGCTGGCAAGCTCAGTGCCATCCGCACCCTGGGTGGCCACCGTCGGTACCGTGAGTCGGAGGTCAGGGCGCTGCTGCAGGGCCAGATCCCGCAGCAGCGGCAGGGCGACTGAGCCGGCAGGAGTTCTTCGTCAGGGGCGGTGGATCTCGATCCGCCGCCCCTTTCGTATGCCCGGCCGAGCACGACCCCGGCCGCGGGTCAGCGCTGCGGCTCGGCCAATGTCACCCGGATGCCGACCGTGCCGCCCTCGCCGCGACGCAATCGGCTGCCCAGCAGGCTCAGTCGACCGATCAGGCGGTACTTGTGCTTGAGCAGGTCGCGGACCCGACCGGTGTCACCGTTCCCGTAGATCGTCGCGTGGGCCGGCACCTCCGCCCCGTGCGGCCGACCCCGCACGTCGCACGGTGCCACGGTCACCTCGCCGTTGCGGCGAATCCGCTTCACCTTGCCCGAGTCGGCCCGGGTCCAGACCGCCAACGCCTCCCCGTCGCGCACCGCCCAGACCGGGGTCGGCACCGCCCGACCGTCCTTGCGGAAGGTCGTGAGCAGGATGTATTTCTCGGCCGACAGCCGGTCCAGCATGGTCACGCCGCCAGGATACGGCCGGCACGGGCCACTGAGTGGCCGGATAGCGTGAACGTCGTGACGGTTGAGCCTCTAATCGGTGACGTGATCGGCGAACTGCTGCGAGACACGCTCGCCGTGGCCACGGGGGTAGGCCCCCGGCCCCTGGTCGGTGGTCGACTGCCGCGACCGGTCATCGAGATCATCGAACGGGACGACGGTCTGATCAACGGCGCCCCGTCCGCGCACTACCTGGACGGGCCGGCGGAGTGGCAGCCGTACGACCACCGCGCGGTGGAGCGGGCGTACGGCGAGACACTGGACATCGGCACCGGAGCCGGCCGGATCGCGCTGCTGCTCCAGGAGCGCGGCGTACCGGTCACCGGGCTGGACACCTCCGCGGGCGCGCTGGAGGTGAGCCGGCGTCGCGGTGTCCGGCGGCTGGTGCACGGCACCGTCGACACGCACGTCGCCGACGGGTCGCGGTACGACACGTTCCTGCTGCTCGGCAACAACCTCGGGCTGTTCGAGGGGCGGGAGCGTGCTCCCGAGTTCCTGGCCGCGCTCGCCGCGCTGGCCCGGCCGGGGGCGCAGATCATCGCGCAGGGCACCGACCCGTACGGCACCCGCGACCCGCTGCACACCGGCTACCACGAGCGCAACCGTCGGCGCGGCCGGCTCGGTGGCCAGCTACGGCTGCGGCTGCGCTACCGCGAGTTGAGCACCGAGTGGTTCGACTACCTGGTCTGCTCGGCGGACGAGTTCGCCAGCCTGGTGCAGGGCACCGGTTGGCGGCTCACCGATGTGGACGACCGCGACGCCCCCTACTACCTGGCCACCCTGCGCCTCGTCGACTGAGCAGGACGGCCCCCGTTCTCCGTCGGGCGGAGAGCGGGGGCCGTCGTACGTCTCAGACCTGGACGGTCGGGGGGAGCTGCTCGGGCGGAAGGCCGCCGTCGCCGTCGACCACCTCGTCCGGTTGGCCGTCCTCGTCGATGTCGACCATGGTGATGTCCACCTTGCCGTCACCGTCGGTGTCGAACTGGAACAGGTCCGCCTTGCCGTCGCCGTCGGTGTCCACCACCCACACGTCGGTCTTGCCGTCGTTGTTGGTGTCGGCGCGCAGCAGTTCGACCCGCTCGTCGCCTCGGGTCTCCACGATCTCCCCGTCGGTGACGCTCTCCGGTGCCTGGCTCATGTCGATGCGGTCCTTCCCTCGGTTGACGGGCCGTCATTACCCGATCCGGCGCTCCCCCACGCATGGGCCGGGTCGTCGCGCTGTCTAGGGTCGCACCATGAGCGAGCGGAGCGGGCGGGACACCCGGGCCGGCGTAGCGGGGACCCCGCGCGTCGGCGGGCGGGACAGGGAGGCGTGATGAGCGATCGTTTCGTGGTCGTCGGGGCCGGCACGATGGGGCTTGGCATCGCGTACGTGGCGGCCGGTGCCGGGCACGCCGTCGAGTTGGTCGAGGTGGACCCCGAGCGGGGTGCGGCCGCGCTGAACCGGCTCGCCGAGCTGTGGGAGCGGGCGGTGCAGCGCGGGAAGCTGAGCGCCGACGAGGCCGCCACGAACCGGCAGCGGGTGACGCTGCGCCCGACCCTCGCCGCTGTCGCTCCCGCCCCCCAGGTGATCGTGGAGGCGGTGCCGGAGCGCCTCGACCTGAAGCGTGCCGTGCTCCGGGACGCCGCCGCGCTTCAGCCGGCGCTGCTGGGCAGCAACACCTCCAGCATCGCGATCGCGGCGCTTGCCGCCGAGCTGGACGCGCCCGAACGCTTCATCGGCCTGCACTTCTTCAACCCGGTCTGGGCGATGGCGCTGCTGGAGATCGTGGTCGGCCCGGCCACCGCCGAGGAGACCACCGCCGCGGCTGTCGCGCTCGCCGGCCGGCTCGGCAAGGACCCCGTCGTCGTACGCGACATGCCCGGCTTCGCCACCTCCCGGCTCGGGGTCACCCTCGGGTTGGAGGCGATCCGGATGGTCGCCGACGAGGTGGCCAGCCCGGCGGACATCGACAAGGCCATGGTGCTCGGCTACCGGCATCCGATCGGGCCGTTGGAGCTCACCGACCTGGTCGGCCTCGACGTGCGGCTGGACATCGCCCGCACCCTCCAGGCCGCGTACGGGGACCGCTTCGCGCCGCCCCCGCTGCTGGTAGAGATGGTGGCGGCGGGCCGGCTGGGTAAGAAGTCCGGGCAGGGCTTCTACCGCTGGGAAGGCGGTGTGAAGCAGTGAGCGCGGGGAGTGAGCTTGCGAGCCTCGCAGTCGCGGACGAAAGGTCGGCACAGTGAGCGGGTTGCGGATCGAGGAGCGGCCGGACCGGCTGGTGGTCACCCTGGACCGGCCGGAGAAGCGCAACGCCATCGACGCCGACCTGATCGCCGAGCTGCACCAGGTCTGCGCCGAGCTGGAGGCGCGCCCGCGCCTGCTGCTGCTCACCGGCGGCGCGGCGGGCATCTTCGCCGGTGGCGCCGACATCGGCCAGCTCCGCGAACGGGGTCGCACGGACGCCCTCGCCGCGATCAACTCGGCCGCCTTCGCCCGCATCCGGGCGCTGCCGATGCCGACCGTGGCGGCCGTCGACGGCCCGGCGTTGGGCGGTGGCGCGGAGCTGGCGTACGCCTGCGATCTGCGGGTGTGCACGGCGCGGGCGGTCTTCGGGCAACCGGAGGTGCGGTTGGGCATCCTGGCCGGCGCCGGCGCGACCCACCGGCTGCCCGCCCTGATCGGCGAGGGCCGGGCCAAGGAGCTGCTCTTCACCGGCCGGCGAGTGGACGCCGCGGAGGCACTGCGGATCGGCCTGGTGAACCGGGTGGTGGACGAGCCGGGCGAGCTGCTGACGGTGGCGCACGCGTTGCTGGACGAGATCGCCCTGGGCTCACCGTTGGCGGTGCGGCTGACCAAGCTGGCGGTGGACGCGCCCGCCGCCGCGCACCCGCATCTCGACCTGGTCAGCCAGGCGGTGCTCTTCGAGGACGACGAGAAGCACCGCCGGATGACCGAGTTCCTGGAGCGTCGCCGGCCGCGCTGACCCCGCGTACCAGAAACGGCCGCACCGGCGGGAAGCCGGTGCGGCCGTCGTGTGTTTCGGGTCCTACCTACTGCCGGATCTGCACCCCGGCGTCGGCCAGGCCGCGGATCACCTGGGCGGACTCACCGAAACCGATGATCAGTACGGCGTCCGCGCCGAATTCCTTGATCTGCTTCGCGCCGCCGCTGAAGTCGACCGGAGCGGCCTTCGCGTCGGCCGGCGGCTCGTACGTCAACAGCTTGAGCCGGTCGTTGGCGATACCGGCCTTCTCCAGCTCGTCGCGAACGGTGCCCTGGAGGCCCTCACCGTAGGAGTCCTTGCGGGCGACGATGACGATCTTCTGTGACCCGTCGCGGAGGATCACGTCGGCCAGCGCCCGGCCCTGGAGGCTGTCCGGCGGGGCGGTACGGAAGTAGAGGCCCCCGTCCTCCACGTCGGTCAGGCTGCTGTCGGTGTTCGACGGGGAGAAGAGGATTTTCCCGGCCTGCACCACGTCCGGCAGCACCGCCCGGGAGATGCCCGAACCGCCCGCGCCGATGATCACGCTGACGCCGTCCGTCACGTGCTTGGCCACCGTGGCCTTGGCCACTGCCGGGTTGGTGCCGTCGTCGCCGTCCAGCCACGTCACCGGCTTGCCCAGTGCGCCGCTGGCGGCGTTGATCTCCTTGATCGCCAGCGCGGCACCGGCGGCCATCGGCGGGTAGGCGATCGCGAGGTCACCGGTCTTCGGCAGCAGGCCGCCGAGGACCAGCGGCTCCTGGTCGGTGTTGCCACCCGGGCGCTGCTTCTTCGGCTTCGGCGGCGTCTTGGTGCTCGCCGCCGACTCGATGCCCGCGCCGACGAACTCGGTCTTACCGTCGTTGATCTGCTGCCCGTCGAAGGTCAGCGTGGCGTAGCTCGCGGTGGCCGGCTCACCCTTGTCGGTGAAGCCCGCCCGGGTCAGCGAGACGCCGCGGTATTCGATGTCCTGCCCGTTGCGGGCCAGCGCGAGACAGCTCGCCGGGTCCTCGCAGCGCTGCCCGTCGTTGGTCACGGCGACGATCTGCTTCGCGATGGCAGCCGGGTCGGTGCTTCCGGCCAGTTGAGCGGCGAGCACGGCGATCACCACCGCGTCGTACGTCTCGGCGGAGTACAGGTAGTCGGTCAGCGCCGGATTGACGGCCCGTAGCCGGCTCTTGAAGTCGTCCGGCAGCGGAACGAGGGGCGTGGTGCCCTTCATCCCGTCGACGAGACTCGCCCGTTCCTTCAACTCCGCAGGATAGGAGTTGAGCATGTTGCCGTCCGTGCCGTAGAGGCGCACCTGTTGGGCGCTGGCCTCTTCGGGCTTGTCTTCCCCGCAAGCGCTTGTGGCGAGCAGGATCGTCGCGCAGGCAGCCAGTGTGGCTACCCGCGAGCGGCGTGATACGAACATGGTCGTCCTTCCTCCGGCGAAGGTCCGCTGCGCACATTAGCGTGCCGAGGCCGGCGGCGGGACCGTGGAGGTGGCGTAATGCGCAGGTAGCTCGCGTTGAACACGGACAGTGACGGTTGCGGGAGCCGCTTGACCACCGGTCCTACTGTGCGCTGCGTGACCGACCTACCACAGCAGACGTTCGATGACGCGGCCGCCGTGCTCCGTTCGGCGCTGACCGGCGATGGAGACGCGGTGGTGGGAGCGTTCGACGCGGTCGTCGACCGGGCCGGCCTGGACGGCGCGTACGGCGTCGCCTGGTGCCTGGCCGCGACAATGCTCGGTGACGCCCCGGCGGCCAGCGGGGCGGCGCTCGACTTTCCGGGAATCGATCAGGCCGGGTACGACACCCGCTGGGTCGCCCGCTTCGTCAGCGCGTACGCGAATCGGGACGAGCCGACCGGGGAGGCGCTGTTCGGCGCGGCGGCCGCCGACGGGCTGCTCCCCGACTGCCTGCTCACACTCGCCGGCTCGACGATCGCCACCCTGCGCAGCCGCGCCGGGTGACGCGCAGCCGGGTCGCGGCGTCCGTCGGGGGGGCGGACGCCGCGACCGGGCGGGGCCGGTCAGAACGCGTGGTACGCGATCAGCGGTTCGTACTCGTACCGCAGGTTCTCGAAGCGGACCCGGAAGTTGACGCCGTCCCGGACGTTGGTCGCCACCGTGATCCAGCCCGAGTTGGCCGGCAGGTAGGTCCAGTAGTTGCAGGCGCTCGTCTTGTCGACGAAGATCACGCACGCCTCGGTGGCGTACACGCTCGCGTTGCGCACGTTGATGTCGCGACAGCGTGTCGTGGTGCGGTACTGGCCGGCCGAGCCGCCGTAGCGGCCGGTCTCGAAGTACGACCGGACCGCCCCGCCGTAACAGGTGGCGAGCGGGGCGAACGCGTTCGGCCCGGAGCTGACCGGCGTGGTCGGTGTGGTCGGCTCCGCCTGCGCGGGCGTGCCGACGGAGAGCAGTGCGGCGGCCGTGGCGACGGCGAGCAGACGAGCGGTCGGGGATGGCATCCGTTCGTTCCTCCAAACAGTTGGCTGACCGTCCGTATCGGACTGATCATCTGGCCGTGACGATGATACGTATCGATTGATTGCCGCGCGGCCCCGATGATGTCCGGCCCGTGTGGTAGCTCTGTAGGCATGTCCGAGGCCATGCTCAGCAAGGTGCGCAAGCTGTTGGCCCAGGCCGAGGACCCGGCCTGCACGCCGGCTGAGTCCGCCGCGTTCACCGCCAAGGCGACCGAGTTGATCGCCCGCTACGGCGTCGACCGGGCGCTGCTCGCCGCCCGGGACCCGACCACCGACCCGGTTGGCGATCGAGTGCTGGACGTCGTCGCCCCGTACGCCCGCGACAAGGTCGGCCTGCTCGCCGCGGTGGCCGAGCCGCTGCGCTGCCGCTGCGTACGCCGTCGGCAGGGCAACGGCTTCGCCCTGCACCTCTTCGGCTTCGCCAGTGACCTGGAACGGGTCGACCTGCTCTTCACCTCACTGCTCGTGCAGGCGGCGCACGGCCTGGCCGCCACCGAGGTACCCGCGGACGACCACCCCGCCGCCTTCCGCCGCTCCTGGCTGGCCGGCTTCGCGGAGGTGGTCGGAGGGCGACTCTGGGCGGCCGAGTCGGCGGCGGCCAGCGAGTCGGGCACACCGTCGATGGCGCTGGTGCTGGCCGACCGGTCCGACCGGGTTCAGCGCCGGCTCACCGAGGAGTACCCGCGGCTGCGTACCGCACCGCCACGTCGGTTGGGCGGCACCGGCTTCGGTTCGGGGGCGGAGGCCGGCCAACGCGCGAACCTTGGTGGTCGGGACCTCGGCGGCGCCGCTGCCGGTCGTCGGCTCGGCCGGTGACCCGGTGGGCCGTCGGCTGGTGACCCGGTGGGCCGTCAGGCCGGCGTGCTGGGGCGGTGGCGCGACACCGTGGCGACGTAGCGGGTGAGCAGCTCGTGCCAACCGGCCGTGAGCGCCTTGCGGTAACCCTCGGCAGCCTCGCCGTGCCGGTCGAAGTGCCGGTGCTCCAGGTCGACCCGGGTGCGCTCCGGCCCCTCGGCGTGGAACAGCACCTCGACCTCGCTCGCGCGGGCCGGGTCCGGCACCGGCGCCCGGTCGGGGCCGATCTGCCAGACGAAGACCAGCCGGCGAGGCGGATCCCAGGTGAGCACCCGGCCCCAGTCGGCGCGGAAACCGTACGGGCCGATCTCGTAGAGCATGCCGCCGGCCCGAGGCTCCATGCCCAGCTCGGCCAGCGCGTCCGGGCCGGACCAGGTGTATTCGGTGACCCACCAGTCGGTCAGCTCGTCGGTGAAGACCGTGAACGCGTGCTCGGCGGAGCCCGGGACGAGAAGGCTGCACCGGAGAGAGAACTGGCCGGCGTCCTGCCGGATGTCGGCCGGATCAGTCAATTCCTGTCCCATAGGCCCGGACCATACCGGCTGATGCCTCGGTGTGCAGCTTCGCGCGGTGCCCGGTTCCAGACAGAGGGTCGTCGGGTCGTCACGGACGGGATGGCCCGCCGGAAAGCGGGTAACCGCGCCCGACGGCCCGGACGACCGGGCTTGTGTGCAGGTGGGGCGGGAGAACATGAGCGAGAGCGGGCAGCAGCGGGAGCCGGACCGGGACGTCGACAGCGGGAACCCGGACGTCCTGCTCGACATTCCGAAGGTCTCCGTCGACTCCATCCGACTGGCGGTCGACGGTCTGGAGGCCGACCTGTCGCTGCGGGCCCGGGTGGCCAACCTGCTCCAGGTCGACGCCGGCGTACGGGTGCACCTCAACGGTGGCGAGTTGAACATCGACGGGGTGAACGCCGAGGCGCAGCTGCGGGTGCGGTTGGAGCAGCTGACCAGGATCCTGGGCCGCGCGCTCGACACGCTCGACCACAACCCACACATCATCGAGGCGCTCGCGCGCACGGCCGGCACCGCCGTCGACGACGTGAACCGCAGCACCCAGCAGTTGGCCGCGGGCGCAGCGGAGGTCAAGGCGTCGAGTCGACGCTTGGACGACGTACGCGACGAGCCGGGCCAGCAGGTCGGCGCGGCCAGCCCGGTGGCCGACCGCGACCGGCTGCGTTCCGACCGGCCGGGTCCGGGTCGGCCGTCGGGGTCCGGCCGGCCGGGTCCCGATCAGCTCGGCCCTGGTCGTCTGGGTTCTGATCGGCCGGAGGCGGGTGGGTCCGGGGCGGGGCCGGGCGCCTCGGGACCGGGTGCCGGCGGCCCTGGGCCGCGAGCCGGTGGCCCAGGGTCGGCCGACCAGGCGCATGCGCAGGGCCAACAGCCGGAGCGCCAGCATGCGCAGGGCCAACAGCCGGAGCGCCAGGGTCCTGAGGGGCCGCATGGGCAGGGCCAGCAGCCGCAGGGCCAGCAGCCAGGTGGACGGCAGCCGGAGGGCCGTGAGCCGGAGGGCGGCGCGCCAGGTGGCAACCGCCCGGAAGGCCGGCGGTCCGAGGGGTCGCGTCACGCCGGTGGAGAGCGGCCCGAAGGCGCGGGTGACGGAGAGCACCCAGCGGCGGCGGGCCGGGACCAGCAACGCCCCGAGGGATCGGCGGGGCCGGCGGCCGGGAAGACCGGCAACAAGCCCGGCCAGTCGGCTGCGTCCGGTCCAACCCCGTCCAGGGATGGCGACGGTGGTCTCCCGGGCGCGGCACAGGCCGCAGCGCAGAGCGCAGCCCAGTTCGCCGAGCAGGCGGGGGAGACGCTGCGAGAGGCCGGACGCAGCGTGTGGGAGGCGATCCAGGGCAGCGTGGCCCAGCATCGCCCGCAGGGTCGCCGCGACCACTGACGCCGTCGCCGCGACCACTGACGCCGCGCCGTGCGTCACGTCCGGCGCACGGTCGTGCGGTGACGTCCGCCGTCCGGTCGTGTGGTGACGTCCGCCGCGCGGTGCGTCAGGTCCGGCGCACGGTGTCGTCCGCCGTCCGCCGTGCGTGACATCCGCCGCGCTGCTCCGATGCGAAGGCGACCCCGGGCATGATCGACTCGGTTTCCTTGAATACGCGGTGTTGCGCCTGCTGGGACACCGCGACTTCAAGAAGGTCGTGTTGATCACGCAGGCCGGCCGGGTCGATCACGCGGGCTGGCCGGGCCTGGTCATCCAGGCCGACGGGAGGTGTCGGCGACAGCCCAGGAGTAGCCCACGCGGAGAGTGGTGGGTGCGGCCGTCACTGAAAGCAACCCGCAAAAGCAAGATCCCCACCTGCGTTTCCGCTGGCGGGGACCTCTGTAGCCCGGCGAAAGGCTATGTGGCCAGGGGCGGGGTCGAACCGCCGACCTTCCGATTTTCAGTCGGACGCTCGTACCAACTGAGCTACCTGGCCGTGTCGCTCGGCTCATGTTACCCGGCAACCGGACGAACCGGCGGCAAGGTGACCTGCTCCGATACGCAGAACGCCGCGCGGGGCGCGGCGTCAGCGCTGCGGTCCTGACGGGACTTGAACCCGCGACCTCCGCCTTGACAGGGCGGCGAGCACTCCAACTGCTCCACAGGACCTAGCTTGTGTTGCTCCGGCTTGCGCCGGTCGTGCCTTGCTCCGGCTTGCGCCGGTCGTGCCCCCAACGGGATTCGAACCCGTGCTACCGCCTTGAAAGGGCGGCGTCCTGGGCCGCTAGACGATGAGGGCGGCCCCGCCATCATTGCACATTCGCAACTTCAAGCGGACTTGCTCCCATCCGGCCCCGCCGGAGGCTTGGAAAGCATACGTGATGCTCCGTCGGTCGACAAAATCGGTGTCGGCAAGGGCTTAGGGTGGGCCATAACCGCAGGTCAGGGCGGTTCTAGCGGAGTCGGGTGATGCCGAAGCGCTTCTTCAGGTCGGCGATCAACTTCGGGCATGCGGCGAGTGTCGCGGCCCGATTACCGCCCCCGTCGTGCAGAAGAACGATCGCACCGGGCCGGGTGGCGGCGTGGACACGCTTGCCGATCGTGGCCGCGGTCGGCTTGTCCCAGTCCTGCGGGTCGACCGACCAGTGCAGCGGACGCATGCCGAGGTCCTTGGCCACCCCGAGCACCTCCGACGTCCACCGGCCGCCGGGCTGCCGGTAGAACGACACCTTCGCCCCGGGAGCAGCCTTCTGGATGGCCTTGTTGGTGTGGTCCAGGTCGGCCCGGATCTCGCCGACAGGTCGACGGGCAAGATCGAGGTCGTGACGCCAGCTGTGGTTGCAGAGCTGGTGTCCCTCCCGGACGATCCGCCGGACCAACTCCGGGTGACGCTGCACCTCGCGACCGACGACGCAGAAGGTCGCCGTGACCTTGGCGGCCTTCAGCTGGTCGAGCACCTTTGGTGTCCAGGCCGGGCTGGGCCCGTCGTCGAACGTCAGGGCCACCGGGCGTACACCGGTGTTGCGTCCCAGACCGGAGGGGAGCTTGGCCGGCAGCGGCCGCAGTGGCGGCTTGGCCGGCTTGGTGACGGTGGGGTGCGGTGTCGGGGTGGGCGGCGTGGTCGATTCCACCGGCCGTGGAGCGCCGGCGGGTGCGATGGTGCGCTCCGGCTGCGCACAACCGGAAAGGACCAGCGCCACGGCGAGGACGGACGCCAGGATGGCGCGGGCTTGCATCTGCTCGCTCCCGGAGGGTCGGGGTAGGCGGACCCGCCCGACGGTAGTTCACGCCGCGATTTGGCGACAGTGCGATCAATCACGCCTCGACTGGTCCAGGGAGTCGCGGACGGCGGCGGAGAGCGAGACCGCCTCGGCCAGGTCGACCGGCCGCACCACACCGGCGGGCAGCGTGTCGGCTCGCCAGCCGGGGCCGGCGGCGAGCACCAGCAGCGGGCGTCGGGGGGCGGCGAGCAGCGCGCTGAGTTGGGTCGGGTCGGCGGTGGCCCGGGTGTGCGACCAGAGCACCACGGCGGCCGGTCCGGTCCGGTTGACCGCCTCGACGAGAGCGGCCACCGGCACCCGGGCGCCGAGCATCCGGTAGCTGACACCGGCCTCCGCGAGAGCTGCCGCCAACGCCTCCAGCGGCAGCGTGTGCTGTTCCTCGTCGGCGCAGGAGAGCAGGATCCGGGCCGGCCCGGTGGGGACGTTGGCCCGACTGGCCGCCGCGAGCGCCTCCGAGACGCAGCGGGACATCAGGTGTTCCACCTCGATCAGGCCGGCGGTGGCGGCGTGCCGTTCGCCGATGCCGGCGAGTACCGGGCGCAGCAGGCCCTCCCAGGTGGCGACGACCCCGCTGGCGGCCAGGGCGTGCGCGATCGTCTCGCTGATCGCCGCCGCGTCCAGTCGCATGGCGGCCCGGGCCAACCCGCGGGCCGCCGGGCCGGCACGGCCGACCGGGATGGGGCCGCCGCCGTCACGGCCGGTCGGGAGGATGCGGGCGGGGGCGACGGTGCCGGTGCCGTTGGGCGTCGGGTCCGGTGCCTGGCGGGCCCAGCGGGCCGCCTCGGCGGGGCTGACCCCCTCGGCGGTGAGCCGTCGCATGATCTCGAGACGGGCCAGATCACTTTGTGTGTACCGGCGATGGTGACCGGGGATGTGTTCGCTGGGCCCGAGCCCGTAGCGCTGGTGCCAGGTGCGGAGGGTCGTCACCGCGACCCCCAACCGACGTGCGACAGCGCCCGCGCTCAGCGCCTCATCGACCACCCGACCGCTCCGCCGTGTCATCCGCCGACGATCCGGGCGGCGTCATGGCCGGGCCGGTTGCGCCCGACGTGGACTCCGCGGGGCGTAGCAGCCGGTTCACCACCCCGCCCAGCCAGGGCGCGTACGACCGGGGGTCGAGCTTCAACTCGGCCTCCAGCGCGGTGGGGTCGGCCCACCGCACCTCGGCCACCTCGTCCTGGTCGGGCAGTAGCGGAGCGCCGGGCAGGAACTCGCCTCGCAGTACGTGGTCGTACTCGAACTCGACCCGACCGGTCGCCGGGTCCTCGGCGTAGTAGACGTAGACGCCGACCTCGGTCAGCTCGACCGGGCCCGCGCCCAACTCCTCGCTCAGCCGTCGGTTGGCCGCCTCGGCGAGCGACTCGCCAGGCTGGGGGTGGCCGCAGCAGGAGTTGGCCCAGCGCAGCGGGAACCGGGTCTTGACGGCGGCTCGGCGCTGGAGCAGCACCTGGCCGTCCGGGTCCACCAGCAACACCGAGAAGGCCCGGTGCAGCTGCCCGGGTGGTTGGTGCGCGGCCGCGACGGTCGTCTCGCCGTGGGCCTTGCCGGTCTCGTCGACGAGCTCGACGAGGTGCTTCTCACGACTGCTCATCGGCCTTCCCCGGTGATCCGGCCGGCGGCGAGCTTGCCGGAGATGAGCACCATCGGTACGCCGACGCCGGGTTGGGTTCCGGAGCCGACGAAGACCACGTTCGGCAGGTCGCGGTGCAGGTTGGACGGGCGGAACGGCCCGGTCTGGAAGAGGGTGTGCGCGGCGGCGAACGGGGTGCCGGCGGCCATCCCCTGCTCCTCCCACTCGGCGGGGGTGATCGCCCGGAGCACCTCGACCCCGGCGCCGAAGCCGACGTAGCCGCGCTCCTCCAGGGTGCCGATCAGCTGGTCGGTGTAGCGCTGGGTCAGGTCGCCGCGCCACTCGAACGGCGCCCGGTGCAGGTTGGGCACCGGGGCGAGCACGTAGTAGGTGTGTCGGTCCGGCGGGGCCACCGCGGGGTCGGTCCGGCTCGGGTTGGTCACCAGCAGCGACGGATCGGTCATCAGCTCACCCCGTCGGATGACCTCATCGAAGGTGCCCTTCCACGCGCGTCCGAAATGGATGTTGTGATGGGCGATCTTCGCATAGGCCTGTCGGGAGCCGACGTGCAGAACGACGCAGGACGGTGAGTAGGTGAGCCGGCGCTGCGGCGCGGCGGGGAGCAGGTCCCGGTAGGCGACCGGCAGGTCGGGGTTGAGCACCACCACGTCCGCCGGCACCAGGTCGCCGTCGGCGGTGAGTACGCCGGTGGCGCGGCCGTTCACGGTCTCCACCCGGGTCACAGTGGTGTCGTACCGGATCTGCACGCCGTGCTTCTCGGCCGCGCCGGCCATCGCCCTGGAGACCGCGTGGATGCCGCCGCGTGGGAAGTACACCCCGGCCACCGAGTCGAGGTACGCGATGACCGCGTAGATCGCCAGCGCGTCGTGCGGCGCGAGGCCGGCGTACATCGCCTGGAAGGAGAAGATCCGCTGGGTACGCGGGTCCCGGAAGAACTGGTTGATCTTCGTCTGGAGGCGCCGGAAGGCCCCGCCGCTGAGCAGCTTGAGCAGGTTGCCGGTGATCAGGTCGGTCGGCGCGTCCAGGTTGCGCTCGATGAAGTCGGTGCGCTCCAACCGCCACAGCTCCCGGGCGTACTCGACGAACCGCAGGTAGCCGTCGGCCTCCCGGGGCCCGCAGACCCGGGAGATCTCGGCCGCCATCCGGGTGGTGTCGGTGAGCACGTCGAGGGTCGAGCCGTCCGGGTAGTACGCCCGGTAGGCGGGGTCGAGCGGGGTCAGGTCCAGCCAGTCGTGCAGCTCCTCGCCGACCGCGCCGAGCGCCTCGGCGATCAGGTCGGGCATGGTGAGCACGGTGGGGCCGGTGTCGAACTCGTAGCCGTCCACGCCGAGGCGTCCGGCCCGCCCGCCGGGCACCGGCTCGCGCTCCAGCACTGTCACCTGTCGACCGCTGCCGGCCAGGTGCAGTGCGCAGGCGAGCCCGCCCAGCCCGGCCCCGACGACCACCACCCGGTCCGTCCGTCCAGTCACCGTCCGCACGGGACCACCTCCTTGCTCAAGTCGCTCATCAGGCCCGCCGGTTGGCAGCGGCGGTGGCCAGACCGCTCAACGCGGTCCGCGCCGTCTGGTCAACGGGTGCGGCGTCGAGCGCGGCCAGCGCCTCGCTGACCCGCTCGGCGATCATCTGCTCCACCCGGGTCACCGCGCCGGTCTCGGCGACCAGCCCGGCGAGCGTTTCGACCGGTCCGTCGGCGGCCCGCTCCAACGCCGTGAGCTGGGCCGGCGTGGCCAGCTCACGGGCCAGCATGAGCAGCGTGGTCGGCTTGCCGGTGCGGAGGTCGTCCCCGGCCGGCTTGCCGGTGGCCGCCGGGTCGCCATAGACGCCGAGCAGGTCGTCGCGGAGCTGGAACGCTTCGCCGACGGCCAGGCCATAGCGGGTGTACGCGGAGACCAGCGGGTCGTCGGCGGGCACCCCGGCCAGGCAGGCACCGAAGAGCAGTGGTCGCTGGACGGTATAGCTGGCGGTCTTGTAGCGGGCCACCCGTAGTGCCCGGTCGACCGACCAGCTGCCCGGGTCGTTCTCGCCGAGCACGTCCAGATACTGCCCGGCGACCGTCTCGACCCGCATCTGGTCGTAGCAGCGGCGCACCTCGAAAAGGCGCGTCGACGGCACCGAGGCGTGGGCCAGCAACTGGTCGGCCCAGACCATGCAGAGATCGCCGATGAGCACGGCGACGGCCTCACCGAACCGGCCGGGATCACCTCGGTGGCCGGCGGCGACGTGCTGTTCGGCGAGCGCGACGTGCGCGGTGGGCCGGCCGCGGCGGGTGGTGGACGCGTCCATCACGTCGTCGTGCACCAGCGCGAAGGTGTGCAGCAGCTCCAGCGCGGCCAGTGCGGGCAGCACGGGTGGCAGCGCCGCGGTGCCACCGACGGCCCCGCGCCACCCCCAGTAGGCGAACGTGGAGCGGATCCGCTTGCCGCCGGTCAGGACGGCCTCCCGCGCGGTGGCGGCGAACCTGCCCATCGACGCGTCGATGTCGTTGAGGGCGTCGACCTCGGCGGTGAGGAAGGTGTCCAGGGTCTCGTCGACCGCTGTGACCAGATCGTGGGTGTAAGCAGCCAGAACGGCGCGGACCGGATCGTCCCCGTCCCCCGGCCCTGTCGGCGCCACGCGGGTCACGTTGCCCGCAACTGCGTCGTTGGCCATGCGGCTGAGCGTACCCTAGGCTACGAGTTGCGTCGATTGGTGCGTCGATAAATGGAGGAGGGCCGGTGGAAACTGATCTCACCGCTGCCTATGACCGGTGCCGTGAGCTGCACAAACGCCACGGCCGCACCTACTATCTCGCCACCCGTCTGCTCCCCGCTTGGAAACGACGACATGTGCACGCCCTCTACGGGTTCACGCGGTACGCGGACGAAATCGTCGACCGCACCGAGGACCTGCCGCCGGCCGAGCGGGCCGCCCTGCTGGACCACTGGGCCAGCCAGTTCGTGGCCGGTCTGCACGGCGCGCCGGTCGATGACCCACTGTTGCCGGCAGTGCTGCACACGATCGCCGTCTTCGATCTCGACCGGGACGACTTTGCGTCGTTTCTGAAGAGCATGGCGATGGACCTGACCGTCACCGCGTACCCGACCTACGACCACCTGCTCGACTACATGGAGGGCTCGGCGGCGGTCATCGGCACCATGATGCTGCCGATCCTGGGCAGCTCCGACCCGGTGGCGGCCCGGGAGCCGGCCCGGCAACTCGGCTTCGCCTTCCAGCTCACCAACTTCATCCGGGACGTCGCCGAGGACCTCGACCGGGGCCGCACCTACCTGCCGGACGAGGACATGGCGAAGTTCGGGGTCACCCGCGAGGAGTTGGCCGAGGCCCGCGCCCGGGGCCGCGTCACCCCCCGGATCCGTGAGCTGATCGAGTACGAGGTGACCCGCGCCCAGGCCCACTACGCCGCCGCCGCACCGGGCATCACCATGCTGGCGCCCGCCTCGCAGGCCTGCATGCGCACCGCGTACGCCCTCTACGGCGGCATCCTGGACGAGGTGGCCGCGCAGGACTACGACGTCTTCGTCCGGCGGGCCCTGGTGCCGCAGCGGCGACGGATGGCGGTGGCCGCGCGGGCCCTGCTCAGCTCGACCGGTACCCCGGTCGTCATCCCCGGGCCGACGATCCAGCCGGAGAGCCGGTGACCGTGAGCACGGCGATCGTGCTCCTCACCCGCGACCTGCGGGTGCACGACCATCCGGCGCTGGCCACCACCTGTGCGGCCTTCGACCGGGTGGTGCCGCTGTACGTGCTCGACCCGGCGCTGGCCGACCTCTCCGCCAACCGCACCCGCTTCCTGCACCAGGCCCTCGCCGACCTGCGCGACCAACTCCGTGAGCGTGGTGGCGACCTGGCGGTCCGGCACGGCGACCCGGTGGCCGAGACGATCCGGCTGGCCGCCGAGGTCGGGGCCACCGCCGTCGCGCTCTCGGCCGACGTCAGCCACTACGCCGTCCGCCGGGAGCGGCGACTACGCGCCGAGTGCGAGCGGCACCGGCTGCACCTGCGACTGTTTCCCGGGTTGACAGTGGTCGAGCCGGGCGCGTTGCGGCCCGGTGGCGGCGGCGACCACTACCGGGTGTTCAGCCCGTACCACCGGGCCTGGGCCGCCAACCGGTGGCGCGAGGAGTTGGCCGCGCCGCGCCGGATCGCGCTGCCCGATCAGGTACGCGTGGGCCGGCTGCCGGCGCTGCCGGCCGGCGACTCGCCGGAAGTGGCCATCGGCGGCGAGCGGATCGCCCAGGCGCGGCTCGCCGACTGGCTGCCCGACCTGACCCGGTACGGCGATCAGCACGACGACATGGCCGGCGACGACACCTCCCGGCTCAGCCCGTACCTGCGCTTCGGCTGCGTGTCGCCGCTGGCGGTGGCGAACCGAGCCGGGGACAGGTCCGGCCCGTTCGTCCGGCAGCTCTGCTGGCGGGACTTCTACTACCAGGTCACCGCCGCCTTCCCGGAGATCTCGACCGCGGCGTACCGGCGGGGTGCCACCGAGCAGTGGCGCTACGACGACGACGCGTTGGCGGCCTGGACGGAGGGACGCACCGGGATGCCGATCGTCGACGCCGGGATGCGGCAGATGCTGGCACAGGGCTGGATGCACAACCGGGCCCGGCTGATCACCGCCGGCTACCTGACCAAGCACCTCGGGCAGGACTGGCGGTCCGGGGTGGCGGTGTTCTTCCGCTGGCTGCTCGACGGGGACGTGGCGAACAACTCCGGCAACTGGCAGTGGGTCGCCGGCACCGGCAACGACACGAAGCCCTACCGGGGATTCAACCCGGTCCGGCAGGCCGAACGGTACGACCCGGACGGCGACTACGTGCGCCGGTGGGTCCCGGAGCTGGTGGGGGTGCAGGGCAAGGCCATCCACCAACCGTGGCGGCTGCCGGAGGCCCTGCGCCAGACGCTCGACTACCCACCGCCCCTCTCGGTACCCGGCACCGACCCCGTCTGGCTGCGCTGATCAGAGCACCGAGTGCAACGCCTCGACCAGCTCGTCCACCCGGTCGTGCTCGGCGAGGTGCGCCGTGGCGTACGCGAAGGTGTAGCCGCGCTCGGGGTCGGCCCACGCGCTGCTGCCGCCGATGCCACCCATGCCCCAGCTGCCGTCCGGCTCCCACTGCATGCCCAGCGTCCAGTGGGCGTCGCGGTCCAGCACCAGGTCCGGCCCGTCGTACTGGACCCGGGTCGCCTCCGCCACCAGGTCCGGGCTGAACAGCCGAACCCCGTCCAGGACACCACCGGCCAGCAGACCGGCGTAGAGCCGGGCCAGGCTGGCCGCGGTGGCGTGCAGGTTGACCGCCGGCATCTCCGCACCCCGCCACATCGGGCTGTTCAGCACGGCCAGGTCCAGCCCGCCGACCGGGTTGCCCATCGCCCGCGCCCGCATCGAGCCGGGCTCACCGAGTGCCCGGGTCGGCCATCCCGGGTCGCCGTACCGCAGGTCCGCGCAGCGCAACTGGTCCGCCTCGGTCAACCCGAAGCCGAGATCGAGCTGCCACCGGTCGGTGACCTCCTCGGCCAGGAACCGGCCCACCGTCCGTCCGTCGACGCGGCGGACCAGCTCGCCCACCAGATGCCCGTACGTCCAGGCGTGTTCCCCGGCGACCGTGCCCGGCGACCACTCGGGGTCGGCGGTGGCCAGGTCGCCGGTGAGCAGCGTCCAGTCGGCGATCGCGGCGGCCGGTCGGGGCACCGGGAAGGCCGGCAGCCCGGCGGTGTGCGACAACACCTGACGCACTGTGGCGGGAGTGTGGAACTCCGGCCAGTACCGGTCCACTGGTGCGTCGAGATCGACGGTTCCCCGGTCGACGAGCAGCAACAGGCAGAGCGCGGCCACCGGCTTGCCGACCGAGTAGACGTTCACGAGCGTGTCCGGCAGCCACGGCTCGCCGCCCGCCCCTTGGCCGCGACGGGAGCCGCCGGTCAGGTCCACGACCGGCTGCCCGTCGTACCAGATGGTCAGGGCGGCGCCGGTTTCCCGGCCGGAGGCGAGCAGGTCGTGGAAGCAGTCCCGGACCGGAGCGAAGCGTGCGTGCATCCGGCCACGGTAGGCGTCCGGGCCGGTGCGCGTGCCGACTTTTCCGCCGACCCCGGTGGTTGGTGTGGTGTCGCTGGGGGATGCTGTTCGGTGTGGCGGAGCCGGAGCTGGTGGATGTGGTCGTGGTCGGGCTCGGGGTTGGCGGCGAGGAGGTGGCTGAGCGACTTGCCGAGGCCGGCCTGAACGTCGTCGGCGTCGAACGGGATCTCGTCGGCGGGGAGTGCCCGTACTGGGGCTGCATCCCGAGCAAGATGATGATCAGAGCCGCCAACGCTCTCGCCGAGGCTCGCCGGGTCGACGGGCTCGCCGGAACGGCGCAGGTCCAACCGGACTGGGCGCCGGTGGCGAAGCGGCTCCGCGAGGAAGCCACCGACACCTGGGACGACACGGTCGCGGCGGAGCGGTTCGTCGGCAAGGGTGGCCGACTCGTGCGGGGCAGCGGCCGGCTCGACGGTCCGCGCCGGGTCCGCGTCGGTGACCAGGTGTTCGAGGCCCGACACGGGGTGGTGCTGGGCACCGGTACCCGTCCGTCGGTGCCGCCGATCGACGGCCTGGCCGACACGCCGTACTGGACCAACCACCAGGCGATCGAGGTCGAGGAGCTGCCGGAGTCGCTGCTCGTGCTGGGTGGCGGCGCGATCGGCCTGGAGTTGGCGCAGGTCTTCGCCCGCTTCGGGGTCCGGGTCACAGTGGTCGAGGCGCTCGACCGGGTGCTGGCCGTCGAGGAACCCGAGGCGTCCGAGGTCGCCGCCGCGGCGCTGCGCGCCGACGGCGTGGAGATCCACACCGGGGTACGCGCCGAACGGGTCGAGCACGACGGGACCAGGTTCACAGTGCGCGGTGGCGGCGGCGCGGAGTTCACCGCCGACCGGCTGCTGGTGGTGACCGGGCGCAAGGCTCACCTCGCCGAGCTGGGCCTGGACACGATCGGCCTGGACGCCAGCCAGCGTTACCTCCCGGTCGACGACCGTCTGCACGTCACCGACCACGTCTGGGCGGTCGGCGACATCACCGGCGAGGGCGCCTTCACGCACATCGCCATGTACCAGGCGGGGATCGTGATCGCCGACATCCTGGCCCGCGCCCGGCAGGCGAAGGCGGGGGCGGACGCCAGCGGCACGTCCAGCGTGGTCGGCGGAGCGATGGGCGCGTCCAGCTCGCTGGCCGCCAGCGGATCGAGCGGGTCGGCCGGCACCGTCCCGCGAGCCGACTACCGCGCGCTGCCCCGGGTGACCTTCACCGATCCCGAGATCGGCGCGGTCGGGCTCACCGAGCAGCAGGCCCGCGAACGCGGCATCAACGTGCAGGTGGGTTTCACCAAGCTCGGCAGCTCGACCCGCGGCTGGATCCACCGGGTCGGCGACGATGGTTTCATCAAGCTCGTGGCGGACGCCGACCAGGGCGTGCTGATCGGCGCGACCTCGGCCGGCCCGGCCGGCGGCGAGGTGTTGTCCGCGCTGGTGGTGGCGGTGCACGCGGCGGTGCCGCTGAGTCAGCTCCGGCACATGATCTACGCGTACCCGACCTTCCACCGGGCCATCGAAACCACCCTACGCGACCTCTCCTGACCCCAGCCTTGCGCGGCGGTCAAGCAACCGGCCAGCAAACGCTGGACAATTTGCTGTTCATTTCTTTCATCCAGCTGACGTACGATTGCGACCGTGACCAAGCGGTTGACTGAAGTTGCCAAGAAGGCGGGCGTCAGCGAGGCCACCGTCAGCCGGGTGCTCAACGGCCGCGACGGGGTCTCCGAGGCGACCCGCACCGCCGTGCTGACGGCGCTGGACGTGCTCGGTTACGAGCGGCCGACCAAACTGCGCGGCGAACGCGCCCGGCTGGTCGGGCTGGTGCTGCCGGAGCTGCAGAACCCGATCTTCCCGGCGCTGGCCGAGGTGGTCACCGGCACGCTGGCCCAGCGCGGCTACACCCCGGCGCTCTGTGCCCGGACCATCGGCGGCGTCTCCGAGATGGACTACGTGGAGATGCTCCTCGACCACCAGGTCTCCGGGGTGATCTTCGCTGGTGGCTCGTACGCGCTCGCCGACGCCAAACACGACCACTACCGTCGGCTGACCGACCGGGGGCTTCCGGTCGTGCTGGTCAACGCTGGCGTGGACGAGCTGGGTTTCCCCCGGGTCTCCACTGACGACGCGGTGGCGGTGGAGCAGGCGTACGGGCACCTGCGCTCGCTCGGGCACGAACGGATCGGGATGGTGCTCGGCCCGGAGGGGCATGTGCCGTCGCGGCGCAAGCTCGACGCGATGATCCAGGCGGCCGGCTGGGACGAGGGCGACGCCGAGTGCGTCGAACGCTCCAGTTTCTCGATGGAGGGGGCGCGGGTCGCCGCCACGAAGTTGGTCGAGCGGGGCGTGACCGGCATCATCTGCGCCAGCGACGTGCTCGCGCTGGGCACGATCAGGGCGGCCCGGCGGCTGGGCCGTTCGGTGCCGGCCGACGTGTCGGTGGTGGGTTTCGACGACTCCGCCTTCATGACGTGCACCGATCCGCCGTTGACCACTGTGCGGCAGCCGATCGAGACGATGGGGCAGGCCGCCGTGGATCTGCTGGTCACCCAGATCGAGGGTGCCGGCGTCCTTCAGGACGAGCTGCTGTTCGAGCCGGAGTTGGTGGTGCGGGGTTCCACCGCGCCCGCCCCCGGCCGCTAGGCACCACACCGAACGACGCTTCGGCCGTCGACCGCCTCTCGCGGTCGGCGGCCGTTTTCGTCGTTGCTCGCCCCGGTCGGCATCGACCGGGCCGAATGACCGGCCATAAGGGATCAATAGCCGGCAAACCGGTCTGCTTTCAACGGCTTGCCAACATCTGTCGTCATCGCGTCGTGTCCTTTCGGAACAGGGTCGATACCTTGCCGAAATGAGTCGGCCTCGCTACAGTGACTCCACTCACACCTGGCTCCGACGCAGCTACTGGGCGTCAGGTCGTATCACCGCAGATCAGCGAAGGTCATTGGAGACACCCGTTCCCGAAGGGATGGACAGATGTCCGTACCGCAATACCGAAAGGCTGCGGCGGTTGCGCTCGTGGCCGGCCTTGGGCTCAGCCTCACGGCATGCTCCACGAAGAGCGACGACAAGGGCTCGAGCGCCGGCGGCAAGGTCACCATCACCGTCGACTGCCAGCCCGTCGGCGCCCAGAAAGAGCTGTTGAAGAACTGGAACGACGACGTCGCCGAGTTCCAGAAGCAGAACCCGGACATCACCATCAAGAGCGTCAGCGTCGGCGAGCAGTGCAACAACCCGCCGGACTTCACCGCCCGCCTCGCCGGCGGCACCGTGACCGACGTCTTCTACGGGTACATGACCGATCTCCAGCAGGTGCTCGACTCCGGTCAGGCGATGGACATCAGTCAGCACGTCAACAAGGACGCGATCCCGACCTGGGACAGCGTCGACCCGGCGCTCAAGGAGGTCTTCACCGACGGCGGCAAGCTCTACGCCGTTCCGGTGAAGAACTACTCGATGGGCCTGGTCTACAACAAGGCCCTGTTCCAGCAGGCCGGGCTGGACGTGAACAACCCGCCCAAGACCTGGGCCGAGGTCCGCGCCGCCGCCAAGAAGATCTCCGCGCTCGGCAACGGCATCGCCGGCTACTCCGAGTACAGCGCCGGCAACACCGGCGGCTGGCACTTCACCTCCCTGCTCTACTCGCAGGGCGGCCGTGTGCTGACCGAGGACGGCAAGAAGGCCGACTTCAACAACGCCATGGGCAAGCAGGTCCTGCAGAACCTCAAGGACATGCGGTACGGCGACAACAGCATGGGTGCCCGTCAGCTGCTCCAGTGGGGCGACCTGCTGACGAACGCCGGCGCGGGCAAGGTCGGCATGTTCATCGGTGCGCCGGACGCCACCCAGGCGATCGTCAGCCAGTTCCA
This sequence comes from Micromonospora saelicesensis, assembly GCF_900091575.1. Lineage (GTDB taxonomy): Bacteria > Actinomycetota > Actinomycetes > Mycobacteriales > Micromonosporaceae > Micromonospora > Micromonospora saelicesensis. The sequence goes on along the minus strand of NZ_FMCR01000001.1, from coordinate 1,219,218 downwards.
GGGCAAGTTCCAGGACTGGGCGATGGCGCCGCTGCCCGGCCAGGACGGCGCGGCGAAGGGGACGCTCGGTGGTGGCGAGGGCTACTTCTTCAAGAAGGACCTCACTCCCGAGCAGGTCAAGGCCGGTCTGAAGTGGATCGCGTACCAGAAGCTCACCCCGGGCAAGGGCCAGTTCGACTACGTCCGGGCCAAGCCGCAGAACTACCCGGTGGGTCTGCCCCAGCCGCTGCTCTTCGCCAACGGCAGTGACGCGCAGAAGCAGGAGCTGGAGCTGCGTAAGGCGAACGCGAACGTCGACACGGCGAACTTCGCGCTCTTCGAGGCGACCCCGGTTCCGATCAAGGGTGAGCCGCGCAACGCCCAAGCCGTCTACGCGGTGCTCGACGCCGCGATGTCGGGTGTGCTGACCAACCCGAACTCGAACATCGACGCACTGCTCAAGACCGCCGAGGAGAAGGTCAACCAGCTCCTCGCCGCCGAGAGCTGACCGATCGTGTGGGGGTCGGGACGCCGACCCGACCCCCACGCCACTCGCACCACATCTCGACGTCACCGACTCACCCAGGAGTTGCCTTGGCGATCACCACCGTCCCGGAGACCCCCAGGAAACCGGGCCGCCCGCCGTCGCCGTACTCGGCGAGGCCACAGCGCACCAGCCTCGGCCGCAAGGTACGGGACAACCTCACCGGTCACGCGTTCCTGATCGGGGCGGTGCTCTGCTTCGTCGTCTTCTCCTGGTACCCGATGGTCCGCGGCATCGTCATGAGCTTCCAGCGGACCCGGCGCGGCGAGACCACCTGGGTGGGTTGGGACAACTACTCCCGCATCATCGCCGACCCCAGCTTCTGGACGGCCTGGCAGAACACCTTCTACTTCACCGTCCTGGCGCTGGCCCTCGGGTACGTGGTGCCGTTCTTCGTGGCGATCCTGCTCAACGAGTTCCGCCACGCCAAGGGGTACCTGCGGATCCTGGTCTACCTACCGGTGATGCTGCCGCCGGCCTCCGCGCTGTTCCTCTTCAAGTTCTACGCGTACGACCCGAGCGAGGCCGGGCTCTTCAACGCGATCCTCAAGGCACTGCACCTGCCCACCTCGCAGTGGATGCAGTCGCCCGAGATGACGATGCCGGCCATGGTGCTCGCGTCGACCTGGATGAACATGGGCGGCGCGGTGCTGATCTACCTGGCGTCGTTGCAGAACATCCCCGGCGAGCTCTACGAGGCGGCGGAACTCGACGGCGCCGGGATCTGGCGTCGGATCGTCCACGTGACGATCCCGCAGACCCGGTTGATCCTCGCGCTCCTGGCGATGTTGCAGATCGTCGCCACCATGCAGCTCTTCATCGAGCCCCTGATCCTCGCCAACGGCGCGGGCGCGGAGGACTCGGCGACCTCGGTGGCGTACCTCATCTACCAGCACGGGTTCTTCCAGAACGACCTCAACGGCGCCGCCGCCCTGGGCGTGATCATGCTCGTGGTGCTGGCCGGCTTCTCCGCCGTGTACGTGCGGCTGACTGCGAAACAGGACTAGGACGGCGAGGAATGGCACAGGATTCCGGAACCCGGACCCTCATCTCCCAATCCCAGCTCAGCCGGGGGCGCGGCCGGGTCATCTACTGGGCGCTGCTGGTCGTGGTCGTGGCGGGGTTCACGCTCGTCTTCCTCGGACCGCTCTACTGGATGGTCACCGGCGCGCTCAAGTCCGGCCAGGAGATCGCGCAGACCCCACCGTCGCTGTTCCCGAAGGATCCGCAGCCGCAGAACTACATCGACGCGTGGAACAACCTGGCCCTTGCCAAGCTGCTGTTCAACACCTTCTACTACGCCATCGGCGCGGTGCTGTTCCAACTCGTCTTCGACACCGCCGCCGCGTACTCGCTGTCCAAGCTTCGACCGATCTTCGGCAACGTGATCCTCGCCCTGATGCTGGGGACGCTGATGATCCCGGCGATGGTCCTCATCGTTCCGCAGTACGTGACCGTGATCGACCTGCCGATCGTGCACATCAACCTGCTCGACTCACCGTTCGCGATCTGGTTGCCCCTGGTCGCCAACGCGTTCAACATCTTCCTGTTGAAGCGGTTCTTCGACTCGATTCCCGAGGAGCTGATGGCGGCCGCCCTGATGGACGGGGCGACGTCGCTGCGCACGCTCTGGTCGATCATCCTGCCGCTGTCGCGTCCCATCCTCGGCGTCGTCTCGATCTTCGCCGTGACGGCGGTCTGGAAGGACTTCCTCTGGCCGAAGCTGGTCATGCCGTCGCCCGAGACCCGGACGGTCAGCGTCGGCATCTACGCCTTCGCCGGTGGCACGCCGATGAACGTGGTGATCGCCGCGTCGGTCATCGCCGCGATCCCCACTGTCATCATCTTCCTGATCTTCCAACGGAACATCATGTCCGGTCTGACCACGGGCAGCATCAAGGGATAGCGACCACCGGTCCTCCCGCGCGGCGAACAACGACCGTTCGCCCGACACATAACCAGGTCCGGCGAACCCGCCGACGTACTGACGCAGAAAGCAGGTGCTCGTGTCCACAGCTGACAGAAGTCCGTGGTGGCGTGGAGCCGTGATCTACCAGGTGTATCCCCGGAGCTTCGCCGACGGTAACGGCGACGGCATCGGTGACATCGCCGGCATCCGGTCCCGGCTGAACCACCTGTCCGCGCTCGGCGTCGACGCGATCTGGTTCAGCCCCTGGTACCCGTCCCCGATGGCCGACGCCGGCTACGACGTCTCCGACTACCGCGACATCGACCCGGTCTTCGGCACCCTGGCCGAGGTCGAGGCGCTGATCGCGGAGGCGCACGCGCTGGGCATCCGGACCATCGTCGACGTGGTGCCCAACCACTGCTCCGACGCGCACCCCTGGTTCCAGGCCGCGCTCGCCGGCGGCCCCGGCGCGCCCGAACGGGACCTCTTCTGGTTCCGACCCGGCCGGGGTCCCAACGGCGACGAACGACCCACCGACTGGGTCGGCGAGTTCGGCGGCGAGACCTGGACCCGCACCACCAACCCGGACGGCACCCCCGGCGACTGGTACCTGCACCTGTTCGCCCCCCAGCAGCCGGACTTCAACTGGGACCACCCCCGGGTGCGGGAGGAGTTCGAGGACATCCTGCGGTTCTGGTTCGACCGGGGCGTGGACGGCATCCGGATCGACTCGGCCGGGCTCCTGGTCAAGGACGGGACGCTGCCCGAGGTCCGCGAGGACCAGCCGCACCCGTTCCACGACCTCGACGGGGTGCACGAGATCTACCGGGGCTGGCGTCGGGTCGCCGACGAGTACGCCGACCGGGCGCTGATCGGTGAGGTGTGGCTGCCGGACCGGCAGCGGTTCGCCAACTACCTGCGCCCGGACGAGCTGCACGCCGCGTTCAACTTCGACTTCCTCGGCTGCGCCTGGGACGCCGCGGCGCTGCGGGAGAGCATCGACGGGACGCTGAGCGCGCACGCGCCGGTCAATGCGCCGGCCACCTGGGTGCTCTCGAACCACGACGTCACCCGACACGTCACCCGCTACGGTCGCGCGGACACCCGGTTCAGCTTCGCCGCCAAACGCGAGGGCACCCCCACCGACCTGGAGCTGGGCACCCGCCGGGCCCGCGCCGCCGCGCTGCTCTCGCTGTCGCTGCCCGGCGCCGCCTACGTCTACCAGGGCGAGGAGCTGGGCCTCTACGAGGTAGAGGACATCCCGTACGCGATGCGGCAGGACCCGATGTGGGAGCGGTCCGGCCGGATCGACCCCGGTCGGGACGGCTGCCGCGTACCGCTGCCGTGGGCCGGGGACGAGCCGCCGTTCGAGTTCAGCCCCGAGGGTGCCGCGGCGCCCTGGCTGCCGCAGCCGGCCGACTGGAAGGACCGGACAGCCAGCGCGCAGACCGGCGATTCGGCCTCGATGCTGGAGCTGTACCGGGCGGCGATCCAGGCCCGGAAGGCCGACCCGGCGCTCGGTGACGGTGAGCTGACCTGGTTGCCCGCCCCGGACGGAGTGCTGGCGTTCAGCCGCGGGGGCGGCTTCACCTGCCTGGTCAACCTGTCCGCCGCGCCGGTTCCGATGCCAGCTCAGGGGGAGTTGCTGCTGGCCAGCGGGCCGCTCGACGACGGGTTGCTGCCGTCCGACACCGCGGTCTGGCTGCGTACCGCCGAATCCACCGACGGGCCGCGCGGGGCGGACGGCCCGGCCTGACCTGACTCTGCTCGCCGTGGTGCCGGCGGCCCGTCCCGGCCGCCGGCACCACACCACCCAGGAAGGGAGAACCGAGGGGGGACGCGCGACACCGCACCGACACGGGGGGATCTGGCCTGCCTGACGAAAGGGAGAGCGCAGCTCATGGCCAACCACACCACCGGCACCCCGCACCACCTTCGACACCCGGCCCGGGCAGGATTGGCCGCCCTCGCCGCCACAGTGCTCGCCGCCACCTCGGTCACCGCCCTCGCGGTGACCGGCACCGCGACCCCGGCCTCGGCGGCGGGGCTGTCCCCCTTCGACATCCCCAACCGGGGCGCCACCGTTCCATTCGTCGAGCAGGAGGCGGAGGAGACCGCCCACAACGGCACGAAGATCGGCCCGGACCGGCGTTACGGCACGCTGCCGTCCGAGGCGTCCGGCCGGGAGGCGGTCACCCTCGACGCCGTCGGCGAGTACGTCGAGTTCACCCTCACCGCCCCGGCCAACGCGGTCACCTTCCGCTACAGCCTGCCGGACAGCCCGGCCGGCACCGGCCGTGACGCCGCCATCGACCTGCGGGCCAACGGGGCGCTGCTGAAGTCGGTCCCGGTCACGTCGAGGTACGGCTGGTACTACGGCGGATACCCGTTCAACAACAACCCGGGTGACACCAACCCGCACCACTTCTACGACGAGACCCGGGCGCTGTTCGGCAGCACCCAGCCGGCCGGCACGAAGATCCGGTTCCAGGTCTCCTCGACCGCGCAGTCGCCCACGTTCACCATCGACCTGGCCGACTTCGAGCTGGTCGCCCCGGCGATCACGAAGCCCTCCGGTGTGCTCGACGTGGTCACCGACTTCGGCGCCGACCCGAGTGGCGCGACCGACTCGACGGCGAAGTTCCAGGCGGCGGTCGACGCCGGCAAGGCCCAGGGCCGGGCGGTCTGGATCCCGACCGGCACCTTCACCCTCTGGGATCACGTGGTGGTCGACGGGGTGACAGTGCGCGGCGCGGGGCCCTGGTATTCGGTGCTCGGCGGCCGGCACCCCACCGAGCGGAACAGGTCCGTCGGCATCTACGGCAAGTACGTCCCCGGCGGCGGCTACACCGGCCCGGTCCGCGCACACGAGGCGAACGGGCCCAGCCGCAACGTCACGCTGCGGGACTTCGCCATCATCGGCGACATCCGGGAACGGGTCGACGACGACCAGGTCAACGCCCTGGGCGGGGCGATGACCAACTCGGTGGTGGACAACCTCTGGCTGGAGAACACCAAGGTCGGGGCGTGGATGGACGGCCCGATGGACAACTTCACCATCCGCAACAGCCGGATCCTGGACCAGACCGCGGACGGGGTGAACTTCCACACCGGGGTGACCAACTCGACGGTGACCAACACGTTCGTCCGCAACACCGGCGACGACGCGTTGGCGATGTGGGCGCAGAGTGTGCCGAACGTCAACAACTCCTTCACCCGCAACACCATCGGGGTGACCCTGCTGGCGAACCACCTGGTCAGCTACGGCGGTCGGGACATCAAGATCACCGACAACGTGACGGCCGACTCGCTGACCAACGGCGGTGGCATCCACGTCGCGAACCGCTACCCCGGCGTGCAGGGCGCCACCGGAGTCCAGGGCACCTGGACGATCGCCCGGAACACGTTGATCCGTAACGGCAACTCGGACTACAACTGGAACTTCGGTGTCGGGGCGATCTGGTTCTCCGCGCTGAACGAGGCGTTCCAGAACCCCACCATCAACATCACCGACACCGACATCCTGGACAGCTCGTACGCGGCGCTGCACTGGATCGAGGGCCAGACCAACGGGATCAACCTCAACAACGTACGGATCGACGGCGCCGGCACGTACGCGCTCCAGGTGCAGGCGAACAGCCAGGTGTCCTTCACCAACGTGCGGGCCACCAACATCGCGCAGAGCAACCCGATGCACAACTGCGTGGGCGCCGGCTTCCAGATCACCCAGGGCTCCGGCAACTCCGGCTGGTACACCCCGACCCCGTACTGCGGCCCGTGGCCGAACCCCCAGTGGGGTGGCGGACCCACCTCGCCGCCGCCCACCACCCCACCGCCGACCACGCCGCCCCCGACCACCCCGCCCCCGACCAGCGGGAACCTGGCGCTGGGCCGCTCGACGACAGCGACCAGCACCAACCAGAACTACACGGCCGCCAACGTGGTGGACGGCAACGCGTCGACCTACTGGGAGAGCGCCAACAACGCCTTCCCCCAGTCGGTCACCATCGACCTGGGTGCGTCCCGCTCGGTCGACCGGGTGGCGCTCAAGCTGCCCGGCGGTTGGGAACAACGCACCCAGACCCTGTCGGTGCTCGGCTCCACCGACGGCTCGTCGTACACCACACTGGCGTCGTCCGCCGGTCGGGTCTTCGCACCCGGTGCGGGCAACACCGTGTCGATCGGGCTGCCCTCCGGTGACCGTCGCTACATCCGGGTCACCGTCACCGGCAACACCGGCTGGCCGGCCGCGCAACTCTCCGAGGTCGAGGTGTACGGCGGCACCCAGACCACCCCGCCGCCGACCACGCCACCGCCGACCACCCCGCCCCCGACCACGCCGCCGCCCAGCGGCAACCTGGCGGCCGGACGGCCGATCACCGAGACCAGCCACTCGGACGTGTACGCCGCCCCCAACGCGGTGGACGGCAACGCGAACACCTACTGGGAGAGCGCCAACAACGCCTTCCCGCAGTCGTTGACTGTGGACCTGGGGGCCGACCGGTCGGTGTCCCGGGTCGTGCTGAAGCTCCCACCGTCATCGGCCTGGCAGACGCGTACGCAGACGCTGGCGGTGCTCGGCTCCACCAACGGCTCGACGTTCAGCACGCTGAAGGCGTCCGCCGGCTACAGCTTCAACCCGGCCAGCGGCAACACGGTCACAGTGACCTTCACGGCGACCACCCAGCGGTACCTGCGGCTGACCGTCACCGGCAACAGCGGCTGGCCAGCCGGCCAGCTCAGCGAGTTCGAGGTCTACTCCAGCTAGGTCGGATGCCCCCGCCCGGACCGGGCGGGGGCACCCGGTCCGGGCACCCCGGCGCAACGCCGCGCCAGCCGCCCAACCCCCGTCCCCAACCCGCACCGTCCCCCACCTGTCGCGGAACGACGGGCGTACCACTGCACCCGTCACCGGGCAACGCACCCACACCCACCCCCGAAAGAGGTGTAGCGACCCCATGTCCAGGACCGGCACCAGACGAGGCACGCCGCCAACCGGCGCGCCCACCACCGTCCCCCGCACCGCCCGCACGGGCCGTCGGATGCTCGCCGGCGCGCTCGCCGGCATGCTCCTCGCCACCGCCCCGGTCGTCACCCCCATGGCGAGCGCGGCACCGGCGGCCGACCCGTCCGCAGCCGCCGCCCGCGTTGCCATGCTCGCCGGGCTCTCCGCCACCATGACCGCCAGCAGCTACAACCAGAACTACGTGGCGGGCAACGCCAACGACGGCAACGCGTCGACCTACTGGGAGAGCGCCAACAACGCGTTCCCGCAGTGGATCCAGGCGGACCTGGGCGCCACTGTCAGCGTGGACCGGGTGGTGCTCAAGCTGCCACCCGCGTCGGACTGGCAGACCCGTACGCAGACGCTGTCGGTGTTGGGCTCGACCAACGGCTCGTCCTTCACCACCCTGAAGGCGTCCGCCGGCTACACCTTCAACCCGAGCAGCGGCAACACCGCGACCGTCAGCTTCACCGCCGCCAGCACCCGCTACGTACGCGTGCAGGTCACCGGCAACACCGGTTGGCCGGCCGCCCAGCTCTCCGAGGTCGAGGTGTACGGCGCCACCGGCAGCACCGACACCCAGGCACCCAGCGTGCCGGGCAACCTGGCCTACACCCAGCCGGTCAGCGGGCAGATCCGGCTCGCCTGGTCGGCGTCCACCGACAACGTCGGGGTGACCGGCTACGACGTCTACGCCAACGGCGCGCTGCGTGGCAGCGTGAACGGCTCGACGCTCACGTACACCGACAGCCAGCCGACCAGTGCCACGGTGTCGTACTACGTGCGGGCCAAGGACGCGGCCGGCAACCAGTCGGCGAACAGCAACACAGTGACCCGGACCGGCACCGGCAACCCGCCGACCGGTTCCAACCTGGCGATCGGCAAGCCGATCACCGCCTCCGGGTTCGTGCACACGTTCGTGGCCACCAACGCCAACGACAACAACGTGGCCACCTACTGGGAGGGCAACGGCAACCCGAGCACGCTGACCGTGCAGCTCGGCGCGAACGCCAGCCTCAGCCAGGTCGTCGTGAAGCTCAACCCGGACTCGGCGTGGGGCGCACGTACCCAGAACATCACAGTGCTCGGCCGGGACCAGGGCTCGTCGAACTTCACCACACTGGTCGGCGCGGCGAACTACAGCTTCAACCCGGGCAGCGGCAACACGGTGACCATCCCGGTCTCCGGCGCGGCGGCCGACGTACGGCTCTCGATCGCCTCGAACACCGGCGCTCCGGCCGGTCAGGTGGCCGAGTTCCAGGTCTTCGGCACCCCGGCACCGAACCCGGACCTGACCGTGACCGGTATGTCGTTCAGCCCGTCTGCACCGGTGGAGACCAGCACCATCACGCTCTCCGCGACGGTGCGTAACGCGGGCTCGGCGGCCTCCGGCGCGACCAACGTCAACTTCTACCTGGGATCCACCCGGGTGGGCACGGCAGCGGTCGGCGGTCTCGCGGCCGGTGCCTCGACCACGGTCAGCGCCAGCATCGGCACCCGGGACTCGGGCAGCTACCCGCTCAGCGCCAAGGTCGACGAGTCGAACACCGTCGTCGAGCAGGACGACACCAACAACAGCTACACGAACCCCAGCCCGTTGGTCGTCGCCGCGGTCGCCAGCTCCGACCTGGTCGCCTCGGCGGTCGCCTGGTCGCCGGGCAACCCGTCGGCGGGCAACACGGTGACCTTCTCCGTGTCCATCCGCAACGCCGGCAACCAGGCTTCCGCGTCCGGTGCGCACGGCATCACCCTGACCGTGCTCAACGAGTCCGGCACCGTGGTCCGTACCCTCACCGGCTCGCACTCCGGCGTGATCAACGCCGGTGCCACTGTCGGCCCGATCAGCCTGGGCACCTGGACCGCCGCGAACGGCAAGTACACCGTCCGGGTGGTGCTCGCCGTGGACGGCAACGAGCTGCCGGTGAAGCAGGCCAACAACACCAGTGACCGGCCGCTCTTCGTCGGTCGCGGCGCCAACATGCCGTACGACATGTACGAGGCTGAGGACGGCGTGATCGGCGGCGGCGCCGCCGTCGTCGGACCGAACCGGGAGGTCGGCGACCTGGCCGGCGAGGCGTCCGGTCGGCGGGCGGTGACCCTCAACTCGAACGGCAGCTACGTCGAGTTCACCACCCGGGCCAGCACCAACACGCTGGTCACCCGCTTCTCCATCCCGGACGCACCGGGCGGCGGTGGGATCAACTCGACATTGAACGTCTACGTCAACGGCACGTTCCACAAGGCCATCGATCTCACGTCCCGGTACGCCTGGCTCTACGGCAACGAGACCAGCCCGGGCAACTCGCCGAGCGCGGGCGGTCCGCGGCACATCTACGACGAAGCCAACGTCATGCTCAACTCCACCGTTCCGGCCGGCAGCAAGATCCGCCTTCAGAAGGACCCGGCCAACACCACCACGTACGCCATCGACTTCATCAACACCGAGCAGGTGGCGCCGATCGCCAACCCGGACCCGGCGCGCTACACCACGCCGACCGGCTTCACCCACCAGGACGTGCAGAACGCCCTGGACCGGGTGCGGATGGACACCACCGGCAACCTGATCGGGGTGTACCTGCCGGCCGGCAACTACTCCACCTCGTCGAAGTTCCAGGTGTACGGCAAGGCGGTCCAGGTGACCGGCGCCGGCCCCTGGTACACCCGGTTCAACGCGCCGTCGGGCCAGGACAACACCGACATCGGCTTCCGGGCCGAGAACTCGGCGGCCAACTCGTCGTTCAAGAACTTCGCGTACTTCGGCAACTACACCTCGCGGATCGACGGCCCGGGCAAGGTGTTCGACTTCTCCAACGTGTCGAACATCGTGATCGACAACATCTGGAACGAGCACATGGTGTGCCTCTACTGGGGCGCGAACACCGACTACATGACGATCAAGAACTCCCGGATCCGGAACATGTTCGCCGACGGCATCAACATGACCAACGGGAGCACCAACAACCTGGTCAGCAACAACGACGCCCGGGCCACCGGCGACGACAGCTTCGCGCTGTTCTCGGCCATCGACGCGGGCGGCGCCGACATGAAGGACAACATCTACGAGAACCTGACCTCGACCCTGACCTGGCGGGCCGCCGGTGTCGCCGTGTACGGCGGCTACGGCAACACGTTCCGCAACATCTACATCGCGGACACGCTGGTCTACTCCGGCATCACCATCAGCTCGCTCGACTTCGGCTATCCGATGAACGGCTTCGGTGCCAGCCCGCCCACCCGGTTCGAGAACATCTCGATCGTGCGGGCCGGTGGGCATTTCTGGGGCTCACAAACCTTCCCGGCAATCTGGGTCTTCTCCGCCTCGAAGGTGTTCCAGGGCATCCGGGTCAGCGACGTCGACATCATCGATCCGACCTACAGCGGCATCATGTTCCAGACCAACTACGTCGGCGGGCAGCCGCAGAACCCGATCACCGACACGGTCTTCACGAACATCTCCATCAGTGGTGCCCGCAAGAGCGGGGACGCCTACGACGCGAAGTCCGGCTTCGCCATCTGGGCGAACCCGATGCCGGAGGCCGGGCAGGGGCCGGCCGTCGGGTCGGTCACCTTCAACAACCTCCGGTTGAGCAACAACGCGGTGGACATCCAGAACCCCACGACAACCTTCACCATCAACCGCAACTGAGCTGATCGGTAGCCGACGCCGCCGGGGGGCGTACCCCTCCCGGCGGCGTCGCGCCGTGTCGGCCCTCGCCCGCCGCGAACCGGGCCGCGCCGGCCGCCGCGTCCGTGGCCAGCGAGTCCATCCCGTACGCCAACTCGATCGCCAGCGCCTCCGGCTCTCCTCGCCCCGCGCCGGCCAGCAGCGCCGCCCGGTCGTTGCGCAGGCAGGTCTGCGGATGCCGGGCGATCGCCGCCGCCAACTCCTCGGCCGCGGCCCGCGCCTGGCCGGGTGGCACCAACCGATTGACCAACCCCATCGCGTACGCCTCGTCGGCCGGCACCGGACGGCCGGTGAGGATCAGATCCATGGCCCGACTCTCGCCGATCAACCGGGGCAGCCGGACGGTGCCACCGTCGATCAGCGGGACTCCCCAGCGGCGGCAGAACACCCCGAGTGTCGCGTCGGACTCGGCGACCCGCAGGTCACACCAGAGCGCCAGTTCGAGCCCGCCCGCCACCGCGTACCCGGAGATCGCCGCGATCACGGGTTTGTTGAGCGTCATCCGGGTCGGACCCATCGGGCCGTCCCCCTCCGGCTCCACCCGGTTGCCGCTCGGTGTGCCGATCGCCTTGAGGTCGGCGCCGGCGCAGAACGTGCCACCGGCGCCCCAGAGCACGGCCACCGCCGCGTCCGGATCGGCGTCGAAGGCCCGGAACGCGTCGGCCAGCGCCCGAGCCGTAGGACCGTCCACGGCGTTCCGAACGTCCGCCCGGTCCAACACCACGGTGGTGACCGCCCCGACCCGCTCCACCCGCACACCCATCCCGCCAGCATGCCGGGCCGGCCCCACCCCCACAATCCCCGTCGATCTTGCACTTCCGGTTGACGGTTCGCGGCTTGTGCCCCGGATTAGGTGAGCAGAAACTGCAAGATCGGCGGCGTGGGTGGTGCAGCAGGTTTGTCGCCGCCGACCGGTTTGCGACGGCGATCGCCGGGAAGTCGGTACTCGTGCGAGCACTTTTGACGAAAGTTGAGCAGGACTCCCGGCTGGACCGCGCGGGTGACCGGTTGCAGAAGGTCGTCCTTGGGACGCTGCGTCCACGCCGGTTGCGCGACCTGCTGCACGGGGTGACCCTCGGGCATCCGCTGCACCCGGCGATGGTGCAGGTGCCGGTCGGCGCGTGGATCAGCGCCGCGGTGCTGGACCTCATGCCCGGGCAGCGCCGGCCCGCCACCGTGCTGGTCGGTCTGGGCACCGCCAGCGCGCTGCCAGCGGCGATCGCCGGTCTGAACGACTGGGCGGCACTCGCCCGGGACCAGCGCCGGGTCGGCCTGGTGCACGCCGCCGCCAACACCGTCGGCATGACGCTCTACGCCGGCTCGTTGGCCGCCCGGCTGTCCGGCCGCCACGGCATGGGTCGCGCCCTCGGCTTCCTCGGGCTCTCCACCGTGAGCCTTGGCGCGTACATCGGGGGTCACCTGGCGTACAAGCAGGGGGCGCAGGTCAACCAGAGCATCTCCGAGCTGCACCGGATGACCGATGGCTGGCACTCGCTGGCCGACATGGCCACGCTGCCGCAACGCACCCTGATCACCCGAGAGGTGGACGACGACATCTCAGTCATCCTCTACCGGCACGGTGACGAGGTGACCGTGATGTTGGAGCGCTGCCCGCACCAGAGCGGACCGCTCGGCGAGGGTGAGGTGCAGGAGATCGACGGCCACGCCTGCGTGGTCTGCCCGTGGCACGGCAGCGCCTTCCGGCTCAACGGCGGCGAGGTCGTGCAGGGGCCGTCCGGCAACGACCAGCAGATCCTGCCCACCCGGATCCAGAACGGCGTGCTCCAGACCCGCCTGCCCTGACCGGCCTGCCTGCCCCGACCGGCCCTGCCCGACTGGCCCTGCCCGACCGACTGGCCTGCCCTGATCGTCCTGCGGTGCCTTCGACGTCGGTATCTGCCACCCGCGTCGGTGTTGTGCCAGCCCACGTCGCGGTGTGCCAGCCCGCGTCGCGGTGTGCCAGCCCACGTCGCGGTGTGCCAGCCCACGTCGCGGTGTGCCATCCCGGGACTGATGCTCCGCGCCTCGGAGGCAGTACATCCTCGACGCATATACCTGTGAGTCATTTTTATGACTCAGAGGTATATCGCTCTCCGAGACATTGCCCCCGGCCCACCCGGCACGACCCTGCCTGAGTTTGCGGAGGCCCGCACAGGGCGGCGCAGACAACAGGTCGTGCGGGCCCGCTCAGGTGCGTCGGTGTCGGCCCACCGGCGGACCATCCGGTACGGAGTCGAGGCCATGCCCGCCGTCGAACAGCCCGCCCTCGCCACCAGCACCGGCCCAGCCGTCGTCATCACTCCAGCTCCCAGGGCCGGCGGTCCCCATTCCTCCGCCGGGGGGTGCCGTGCCGCCGGAGAGGGCCATCCCGCTGCCCGGGAACGCCGTGCTTCCGGGGAAAGCCATTCCGCTACCGGCGGGTGCCGCCCCACTGCCCATCGGTGCCATCCCGCTGCCGGTAGGTGCGGCCCGGCCACCGGTAGGTGCCGCCCCGCTGCCGGTGGATGTCAATCCGTCGCCGCGAGGTGCGAAGTCGTTCCCGCCCGGTGCCGCGCCGGCCAGTGTCGCGCCGGCCGGTGTCGCGCCGGCCGGTGTCGCGCCGGCCGGTGTCGCGCCGGCCGGTGTCGCGGGAGCTTCGATGGCCGCCGCCGCCCGGCTGGCAGCCCAGGCGGCACCGCTCCCGGCCGCCCCACCACTGCCCCGCCGGCCCGCGCCGCTGCTGCCTTGGCCCGCACCACCGCTTCGGCCTGCGCCGTCGCTGCTTCGGCCCGCACCACCGCCTTGGCCCGCGCCACGGCTTCGGCCGGCGCCGGCCCGGGATGTGCGGGAGGACGCGGCCAGTCGGGGAGCCGCACCGGCGGTGGCTGGACGGCGGCGCAGCCCCAGGACTGCGCCGATCTGGGCGCCGACGATGCTTGCCACCGCCAGTACGGCGGAGACCGCCAGCGGGCGGTTCACCCGATCGGCGGCACCAGCTCGGGCTGCACCGACCGTCATCGCTGGTGGTTGGCCCGCTGACTCCGTACCGCTGGGTGGTGCCGGGGCCACCCGCGGCGGTGCGGACCGCTCGGGCGCCGGCCGGGGCGCGGGCGGCTTCTGCGCTGCCGGCCGGTCGACGAGCCGGCCGGTGGCGTGCTGCCGGGCCCCCTGGTCGGCGGCCTCCGTGGGCAGTCGGAGCAGTTGGCCGGGGCGGATCCGGTCCGGGTCGTCGAGCTTGTTCAGCTTGGCGAGCTGTCGGTAGTCCCCGAACTCGTCCAGGTACCGCTCGGCCACCTCCCCGAGGTAGTCGCCCCGTGCCACCCGGTACACCGGCGCGGCCTCGGCGTTGGCCGCCGAGGCACCGGGTGCGGCCAGCCCCGTTCCGGCCATGCCGAGCAGCCCGCCCCGGGCCACCGGCGCGGCCGTGTCGGGTGTCGTCGCGGCGCGGGTCGGCGCGGCCAGGGTGGTGACGGCCGTTGCGGTCGGACTCGCGTACACCGGAGTTCCGTAGACCGCCGCGGCGCTGGCGGCGGCCGGGCTGGCCACCAGGATCAGCGCGACCGAGCCGACCAGCGCGGCGGCTGCCTTCTGCTGGCGGCCCATCCCGGGCAGCTTCGGCGCCGGCCGGCGCAGGGTCTGTGCACCCAACTCGACGAGGACGGAGAAGGCGAACGTGGCCCAGCCGAACCAACCGGCCACGGCCAGCGCCCGCAGGAAGAGCTGACCGTCGTCACGGCTGGTCAGCGCGGTGCCCACCTCGCTGATCGTGGGGAGGTGGTCGGGCAGGGGGTTACCGGCGAAGGCGAGCAGCGCGATCGGCGCGCCGACCAGCAGCACCAGGAGCACGGCCAGCGCGCCGATGCCGGTGAGGATCCGTCCGGTCCGCCGTACGACGGACCCACCCGATACGGGCATGGCTGCCTTCCTTCCTACGGTGTTGCGGTGATGGCACGCGCGGTCGCCTCGCCGGTGACGGTGACCGCCTTCTCCTGGACGAACGGTCCGATCATCGAGCGGTGATAGGTGATGGAGACGGTCACCCGGATCAGGATTTCCCCGTCGACCTCAGGGAAGTTCACTGTGTGGCTGGCGGTGTTCACGGCGTCCAGGTAGTTGGCGACCGCATCGCGCGCCTCCGGCTCATTGATCCGCTTCGGCCCGCCCTCGATGGCGGTGGCCCGGTCGATGGCCTGACCGCCGGTCCGGGCCGCCTCGGCAGCCAGGTTCTGGGCACGTTGCAGGGTGCGGAGCTGCCCGGCGGCGTCGAAGGAGAGGCCGATGATGGCCAGTACGCCGACCATCGTCACCGCGAGGAAGATGCTCACCCGGCCGTGCTCACCTGCCACCGAGGGCCGGGCAGTCGACGTGGTGGCTGTCATTGCCGACTCCGGTAACGGTCAAGGGGGGAGGTGAACTCCGCGGAGATCAGCCGTTCACTCTCCATCCCGGGCAAGATGTCGAGGGTGATGTCCTTGAAGGACACGCGACAGCTGATCTTCACCGTCACCGTGGCGTTCGTGCCGACTGTGCTGCTGAAGGCTTTGTCGAAGCTGGACTCATTGTCGGGCGACTTGCCGGTGAATTCCGGGTCCAGGCCGTTGGCGCAGGCCAGGCCGTGCCAGTCCAGCTGTTTCTGGGCAGCCTCGCGCGCCTTTTCTTTGGCGACGTCGGAGTTCCGGGAGATCGAGGCGGCCCGGGCGGCGTCGTGCGCGGCCGCGTCGAGCGCCTCCGCCGCCACGGCGCTGCGCCCGACCACGCCGGCCAGCACCATCAGCGCGATGAACGCGGGCGCGAGCACCGCCACCTCGATGGAGACCGAGCCCCGCTCGGCGGTACGGGTCATGGCGGGGTCACCCTCTCCACCGTTCCGTGGGCGGTCTGCTGTATTGCGAAGTCCACGCCCGGCACCACGGACAGGGACCGGCCGCTCACCGTGCAGGTCACGTCGGTCGTGGTGGTCACGCAGGTCGGACCGGCCTTGTCCCAGCCCACCAGCCAACCGCCGGCGGCCTTCAGGAAGCGGGAGGCGCTGTCCACCCCGGCCCCGCTGCTCGCCTGGTACGTCCGCTGCGCGTTGACGCCACTCTGCGCGGCGTTCAACGCGGTGGAGCGGGCGAGGAAGACGGCCGCGACCTGGATCGAGGCGAAGAGCAGCACCAGGATCAGCGGCATCACTACGGCCAGCTCCACCGGGTTGGCACCCCGCTCGCGGTCGCCGGCCGCGAGGTGGCGCCGGGCGGCGGTGACCGCTCGGTTCCACCTCGGGTACGCGGCTCGACGCACGTCAGCTACTACGGGTTCGTGTGGTTCGGGATGCCGGTCATCCAGTTGTTGGCCTTGGTCAGGGCCAGGGCGGTGACGGCCATGGCGACGGCGACCAGGCCGGCGATGATCACCGCGGTGGGCACCGGGCTGTCGCCGCGCTCGCTGTCACGGCGCAGCTCGGCCAGGCGCGTCGTCACCACGACGTGCAGATAGCTGAGGATGGACATGGCGTTCTCCTTCAGGGACGGGTCAGACACGGGCGATGAACGGATAGAGGACGAACCCGAGCAGCACGAAGACGAGCAGCGCGCCCGGGATGTCGAGCTTGCTGGTCACCCCTTCGGCGCGGGCGAGGTTGTCGGTGCGGATCTGGTCGCGCAGCGAGTCGGCCCGGCTGCGCAGCGTCTCGTGCACCTGCGCGCCCTCGCTGCCGGAGGAGCGCATGATCGCGCCGACGTCGCCCAACTCCGGGATGCCGATCTTGTCGGCGAGGTCGCGCAGTTCGTCCCAGGGCGCGTGCATCTGCATCTGGGCGATCCGCAGCGACTCCTGGAGTCGGTCGAACACCCAACCGTCGCAGACCGCCGCCGCCCGCTCCAGCGACTGCACCGGCCCGTGCGCGGCGGAGAGCTGCAACGCCACCAGGTCGAGGTAGGTGCAGACGGCCTGGCGGAACTCGTCGCGGGCGGCGTTGGCCTTGGTCAGCACGGCGCGGTGCGCCAGCAGGCCGGCCAGCAGCGCCAGGCCGAGGCTGCCCAGCACCGGCACGACCACTGGGAACGGGATGCCGAGCACCCACAGCACCACCCCGAGCACCGTCGGCGTGGCCAACCCGATCAGCGCGGAGAGCAGCACCGACAACGCGTACTGCTCGGAGGTCTGACCGATCAGGGCGAGCTGCATCTGCGGCGGCCGCAACCAGCGGGACATCCCGGTCAGCCAGTCGAGCCGCCGGGACGCGGCCGTGGCCACCCGGCCGGTGCCCGGCGGCTGATGCAGTCGGCGCAGCGCGGGCCCGAGCGCCGGTGTCGCCGGCACCAGCTCCCGGACGACCAGGAAGACACCCAGACCGATCCCGGCGCCACCGCAGACCGCGAGGGCGAACTGCCAGTTCACGATCATGGGAGCCGCCGTTCGTTCGCGACTGCGGGGCTCCGCTGCGCTGCGCTCCTCGCGCTCACGCGATCACCTCGCTCGGGTTGGGCGCCGGCAGGAACCGGGCCGGCCGTTGCGGCTGGCTCATCGACCGAACCCAGGCCAGCAGGCCGATGAAGGTGGCACCGAGGGCGGCCATCACCAGCTGACCCACCGGTGTGCCGTACGGCCTGATGTACTCGGTGTTGATCAGCCCGTACGCCAGGGTCGCCAGCGTCATCCCGGTGAGGAAGCGGACCGCGAACCGGGGCTGGGTGCGCTTGGCCTCGATCTCCCGACGGGTCGCCACCTCCGCGGACGCCGCGCCGGCGATCGAACCGAGCACGTCACCCAGCCGTTCACCCCGGTCCGACAGGTGCAGGATCAGCGCCGCGACCACCTGGTCGCAGACCGGGTCGGCGATCTCGTCGGCGAACGCCAACAGCGCGGAGCGGGCCATCCAGCCGGCCTGGAGGCGGGCCGCGAGCAGCCGTACCTCGTCCTCGACGCCGGGTGGCACGCTGCCGATCGTGCCGATGATCGCCTGCTGGAGGCCCTGCCCGGTGCCGGAGACGTCCTTGAGTCGGCGGGTCCACTCGCCGACCGCCTCGATCCGGGCGATCGCCCGCTGTTCGGCCTTGCCCACCCCGAAGAGCCACGGGGTGCCGGGCACCGCCACCGCCACCAGCAGGCCCACCACCGGCAACCCGGTCAACAGGAACGCCAACGCGCCGGCGACCAGCGCGGCCACCAGCAGCGCCTGATAGGCCCGGTGCTCGGTCGGAGTGCTGCCCGGCCCGCGCCACAGTCGGCTCAGCCCCGGCCCGCTGCCCGGCCGCGGCCCGGGGGGTCGACGGGTGCCGACCAGGGCGACCACGGCCAGCAGCAGCCCGGCCACACAGGCGGCGCCGGAGACCACCGCGATCAACTCCAGGCTGTCGACCATCAGGTCACCGCCGGGCCAGTCGGGTCTGCCGAGGCCGCCGCCAGGCACCGGCACCGGCCTCGACCCACCGGGTCAGCAGCCGCGCGTCGTAGCCCACCCGCAGCAACTGGTCGCGGACCCGCTCCGGCAGGTGCCGGGGGACCGCACGACCGTCCGGGCCCGGCCCGAAGACAGTGGTGGTGGTGATCCGACCGGCTTCGCCGGCCCCGATCACCTCCTCCACATGCGAGACGAACCGGTGTTTCCGCCCGCCGATCGCGGTCTCGTCCTCGATGGTGACGTAGACGATCAGGTCGAGCGCGTTGCCGGCCATCCGGCGGGCCTGGTCGACGGTCATCTCGCGGCCGTGCGCCAGGGCCAGCTCGACGATCCGTTCACCCACACCCGCTGCGGTACGGGCGTGGATGGTGCACATCGATCCCCGGCTGGTGGTCATCGCCTGGAGCATCGGCACGATCTCCCGGGACCGCACCTCGCCCACGATGATCCGCAGGACCCCCATCCGCAGCGACAGCGGGATCAGGTCGGCGATGGTCACCTCACCGGCTGGTCGGCCGTCGAAGCCGCGCTCGCCGTGACCCTCCCGGGCCTCGAAGCTCATCACCGCGCGGTGCCGCTCCCGGCGGCGGGCCGGGAGCAGCTCTCGACTCTCCTCCAGCAGCACGTACGGCTCATCCTGCGGGATCTCGTTCATCAGCGCCCGGATGACGGTGGTCTTTCCGGCGCCGGCCAACCCGGCGACCATGATGTTCAGACCGGCGCGCATCGCCGCGCGGAGGAAGTCGCGCAGCAGCGGATCGATCATCTCGTCCAGGTCACCGCGGGCGCCCGCGAGGTCGTCGAGGCTCACGTCCAGGGTGTTGTGCTTGCGGATCACCGCGTACGGGCGGTGGCTGACCAGGAACACCGCTGCCAGCCGGCTGCCGTCGGGCAGTTGCAGGTCGAGGGTGGGCTTCACGGTGGAGAGGGACCGCTCGGTCGCGCCCGCCCGACGGGCCGCCGCCTGGAGGATCTCCACCAGCTCGGCGTCGCTGTCGGCGATCGGCTCGGCCCAGTCCACCCCACCGCCGTGCCGGGTGATGCGTACCTGGTCGCAGCCGAGGATGTGCACTTCCTCGATGGTGTCGTCGACCAGCAGCGTCTGTAGCCGCCCGAGCCCGACCAGCTCGGCGGTCACCTGGTCGAGCAGCAGGCGTTCATCGCCGGCGGCCATCGGCGTGCCGGCCCGGCGCACCGAGTCCGCGTACGCGGCGACCACGGTGACGGCGAGTCGGGCCCGCTCGGTGTCCTCCTCGTCGACTGTGAACTCCCGGCCGCGCTGCCAGAGGGTGAGCCGTTCGGTGAGTTCCCGGCGCAGCTCCCGGACCACCTGGAAGTCCATCCGGGCCCGGGGCGGCGACTCCGGCGGCGGGCTGGTCGTGGGCGTCGACTGCGGCTGCGGCCCGGACTGCTGGTGCCGGCCGTTCGGCACGGCCAGGGGCGGCGCGGTGGAGGTCACGGCCGGTGGCTGCTGGCGCGGATCGGTGGAGACCGGCTCAAACCGCATCCGGCACCCCCTGCTGCACGGGCCACGCCAACCGGGCCCGTCGCCGCTCCAGGAGCGCCCCGATCGGGACCTCCAGCGCGGCCGCCGCACGCATCAGCGGCCGACCGGCCCGCACGGTCCCGCCCAGGGCGAGCACCCCGGCGGTACGCGGATCGTGCGGCAGCCGTGCGATGACCGGCAGTTTCAGGGCACGACTGATCTCGGCCCGCCCGTGCCCATCGCCGACCAGCAGCAGCCGCAGGGTGCCCGGGGGCACTCGGTGCTCGGCGAAGTCCCGTTCGATCGCGGTGACCACAGCGCGGGTGCCGGAGAGGTCCGGCAGGTTCGCCCGGGTCACCAACAGCACCACCGAGGCGGCCCGCAGCACCGGCCACGGAGGCCCGGTCACGTGCAGCCGGCCGCAGTCGACCAGGACGTCGTAGCCGGGGGTGCCGCGGTCGAGGGCGTCGAAGTAGTCGGCGAAGCGCTGCCAGAGCGGGGTGACGCTGCCGCTCTGGGCCGGGTCGACGAGGCCGGGCAGCAGCAGCCGTTCCCGGCGGGGGGCGTCCAGGTCGACCAACTGGGACCAGAACGCGGTCTCCAGGTTGCCGTCGCGCAACTCGCCGACGGCCAGCTCTCCGATGCCGCGCGGGCCGTCCAACTGGCCGCCGAGGTATCCGGCGAGGATCGAGCCGCCGGCCGGGTCGCATTCGGCGACCACCAGCCGCCGGTGCCAGGCCAGCGCGCAGGCCAGCGACGAGGTGGTGACGCCGGGCGAACCCTTCGCGGACACCAGCGCGATGATCGCCATGCTCAGGCCGCCTCGGTCAGTACGACGGCGAGCCGTTCCTGTGCGGCGAGCGCCACCACCGCGGGCACATCACGGGTGAGTAGCGCCAGGTACAGCACCTTGTCGTCGTTGGCCGGGCTGACCATGTCGATGACGGTGGCCGTGAATCGGGTGCCGGCGGCGGCCGTGTCCGCGTCGGCATCCGTGTCCGGAGTGCTGACCAGCAGAACCTTGTCACCGGGGTGCAGTTCGCGGGCCGGCACCTGGGCGGTCTTCAGGCCGATCGCGATCTGCTGCTGGCCGGGGCCGAGCAGCGGGTCGTCGGTGACCTGTCCCAGGGTGAGCAGCGTGCCCGGAAGCAGCGCGACCGCAGCCCGTTTGCCGACCACCTCGTCGAGCCGTGCGGCGGGCACCGGGCGCAGGCCCTGGCCTCCGGCGACCTGCACGGTGACCAGGTCGGCCGCGCTGATCTCCCGGCCCACCTCCACCGGTCGGGCCACCGCCAGATAGCTGCCGGTGGCCCTTACCGAGGTGACCGCGAAGGCCGCGCCCAGCCCGCCCAGCGCGATCAGGAGGACGGCGAGGCCGAGCAGCCCGGGACGGACCCGGCGCTGGCGGACCACTGTGGGCGGGTTGACGGGAGCGTCCACCGACGGGGTCCCGTTGCGCGTCGCGAGGCTCATCTGGTGACCACCTGAAGTTCGTTGATCCTGATCTGCACGATGCCGCTTCTCCGGGTCTGCGGGATCACCCGCCTTGTGGCGTCGCTGTTGGTCCACCAGCTCACCGTCCAGTGCGTGGTGGCGGTGACGTCGTAGGTGTCTGCCTCCGGGTAGCCCTCGTCGTAGCCGCAGTCCGGGGAGGTGGCACCCGCCCGCGTGCCCGTGGCCTTGTACTCGGTGCCGGCGCCGTAGCAGGTGACCTTCTCGCCGTTGCCCATGTCCCAGACGATCCGGTCGACCTTGGCTTCGATGTAGACGGTCAGACCCCGGTCAGACTCGTCGGCGTATATCGGGCCGAAGTAGTTCTTTCCCGGCGTGGCCCACATCCACACGGGCAGGCCGACCAGGCCGGGGCCGATGTTCTTGCGGGGTGCCACCTTCAGGCGGGCCGGCAGCAGACTGATCGAGGCCAGGGCGCGACGGGCCAGCTCCTCCGGGTCCGGCGGCGCGCCGAAGCCGGCCGGCGGTTCGGCCCGCGACACCACGTCCTGGGCACCCAGGTCGCCGCCGTTGCAGGTTTGCAGGTACCACTGGTGACCCTCGGGGGGCTCGACCGACCCCTCGGTCAGCTTGTAGTAGCACCCGTCGCCGTTGTTGAACCAGCCCAGGTCCTCGTCGTAGCAGGGGATGGTCCGCCCGTTCCACTGGCAGACACCGCCACCGCCACCACCGCCGTCGTCCCCGCCCCCACCGTTGTCCCCGCCGCCCCCAGGATCACCGGGATTGCCGGGCTCGTCGTCCCAGACGCTGCAGTCGGGTTGGTCGGGTGGGCAGCCCGCACCCGGGTCGGCCCGTAGGGCGGCGGCGGCCGGCGGGGCCGCACCGACTACCAGCAGGAGCGTGAGGCCGAGCCCGGCGAGCGCCCGTCGGGTCGTCGCGGCCCGGCTCAACACGGCTGGTCCCGGTGCGTCGCGCCGTAGTTGATCAGCCAGCGGCCGTCGGGATAGCGGGTCGCGGTGGCGGTGGAGAGGTGTCTGCCGCCACCGCTGCCCGGGACCGAGCGCTTGTCCTTGGCGTAGACCAGCCGGTAGCCGGTCGTGTCCAGGCAGTCCTGGATCTCCACGGTGGCCGGCTTCGCGTCCAGGCTGACGGCGGTCACGGACGGGTCGGACTTGAACGTCCCGGTACGCATGGCGCCGTGCTCCTTAGCCTCGCGAATGGACACCCGCACCCGAGTCAAAAGTGGATCACCGAGGAACCGGGACAGTTCCGGCAAGCGCGGATCACTGCGCAGGCCCGCCGTGCGCGAGGCCGCGAGATATCCGGAGTACGCGTCAAGCGCCGCCTTTTCGGCAGCGCGTCGTTCGACGTCGGAATCGGTCCGGGGTCCGTTGTCGCGGACTTCCGTCGGCCGTTCGACCGTTTCCCGTCCGCTGGCGCAGGCGGTGACCGGCATCGCCGCCACGCCCACCAGCAGGCAGATTGCCGCTCTTCTGAGCTGCCGTCCGCGCACCGTCGAGCCTCCTCGTGGTCGCCCGGGGCGGTGACGGTTCACCGCCGCCGGGCATGCGGAAGCGCGCCCGGATCAGCACATCCGGAGCCGTTCATTGCGCTTCTGCATTCACCGTTACGGATCTTTTACAAATTCGGGGTCCTGTGTCGTCCGATGGTGAAGGTGAGGCTTGCGTCACACCCAAGGGGCGAGCATAGGCTGACGCTCGCCGATGCAACAGAGGCAATTCAAGCGAACACTCAGCGTGATGACAGGTGGTGGTGGCGGGTGTCCACACTGCGCCCCGGGCAATGGGCGAGCGAACTGTCGTTATTGATGGGGCGCCGCTGGGCCGGATGGGTTCGCCGGAGTCGCGCCACCGGTCGCGGGAGTGGGACATCGCGGTCTCATCCCGGCATTCGACCGACGCAGGCACCCTGTCGGCGGGCCGCCTCGTCCAACGGCACCCCTGACTCGGAAGCGGTCGAAAGCACCCGCGCAGGCTCCGGTCGGCAGGTCGCTTTCTGCGCCATCCGCTACACCACAGCGAGTGTTCAATCACGATCCGTGTTCACCATCGCGGGGAAGTGTCTGGCCGCTACGGAGGCGACATGGCGCTGACCGGCCCCCCGGCGGCCATCCCCGGTCGGGAAGACCCACCCGATCGGAGCCCGGCACCCCCGCCGTCCGGTGCTGCGACGGAACCCGCAAGCCAGACAACGCCCGCTCCGCCGCGCGAACGACCGGGGGGCCTCGCCTCGGCGGTGGCACGCATCCGGGTTTCGACAGTGTTCGCGATCCTCGCGATCAGCCCGCTGATGCGGATGGCTGCGCTGCGCTACGCCGTACCCCCGGGTCTGCCCAGCCGGACCGGCTGTGACGCCTGCGGCGCCCCGGTCGGCCTGACCCGTCCCTGGCCGGCGCTGGGCCCGGCAGCCCTGTGCGGTCACTGCCGCGCCCGGGTCGGCCCACCGCCGGTCACCGTCGAGGTGGCCGTGCTCGCGGCGGCGGTACTGCTGGCGCTCGCCGGTCCGCCGGGCGGGGCGCTGCCGGCGCTGATCTGGTGGCTCGGCTGGACCATCCCGGCGATCCTCGTCGACCTGGCCGTGCACCGGTTGCCGGATCGGCTCACACTGCCGGCGGCGGCCGGGACCTGGCTGCTGCTCGGCGTGGCCGCGCTCGACGCCGACCCGGGGCACTGGCTGCGAGCCGTCATCGGCGGCGCCGGGCTGGCGCTCTTCTTCGCCAGCACCGCGGTGCTGCTCGGCCGCCGCGGCTTCGGGCTGGGCGACGCCAAGCTGGCGCTCAGCGTCGGCGCGCTGCTCGGCTGGTACGGCTGGCCGGTGCTGCTGTTCGGGCTGGTGCTCACCTTCGGGCTCTCCGCCCTGGTGAGTCTGGGTCTGCTGGCCACCCGCCGGGCCAACTGGAGCACCCACCTCCCGTTCGGCCCGTTCCTGCTGCTCGGCACAACGGCGGCCCTCCTACTGGCGACCTGACCCGCCCGGCCCGAACGGCGTGGGGCGGCGGTGGTCAGGGGCGGGAGCGACTGGCCAGTTTGGGGACCGGGCTGTCGGGGCGGTTGGCCCGGCGGCGGAGGACCTCGCTGGTCGGGCGGGCCAGCAACGGGGTGACCACCACGGCGACCAGGGCGCCGAACAGCACCCCCGCGATCACGTCGTGCGGGTAGTGCACGCCCACGAAGACCCGGGAGAAGGCGCCGAGCGCGGCCAGGGGCAGCGCGATCAGGCCGAGTCGGCGGGAGAGCAGCAACGTGGTGACCGCCAGCGCACCGGCGATGGTGGCGTGGTTGCTGGGGAACGACCAGTCGCCCGGGGGTGGGCAGGCGCCGGCGATGATCTCCCGACCGATCGTCCGGCAGGGGCGGTCCTGGTCCACCACGGTCTTGAGGAACTCGCTGCCCACGTACGCCAGGAGGGCCGGCACCGGCGCGATCAGGGCGAGTGCCCGGTCGTGCGGGCCGCCGGACCGGCGGCTCAGCGCGGCCATCACCAGCAGCGCGCCGAGTAGCAGGATCACCTCCTCGGTGGCGTGTCCGACGAACCACTGCACCGGCTCTGGGCTGCCGGCGGCGGCGTCGACGACGTCGCGGTACCACTCGGCGCTGATCTCCGGAACGTCCATGCTGCCGTTGTCGACCATGCATCACCTCACTTCACGTTCATACCCTGTTCACCTTGGGCACACCCTAGGAACGCACCAGAGGGCATCGCTGCTGTCGAAGGTCAGTTGGCCTGTCAGACCTTCGTCCAGGATTCGCACAGCCCGCTCTGGTTGGCTGTTGCAGGACTCGACATCGACAGGAGGTCTCGTGCAGACCGGTTCGGCCACCGATCAACCGCAGTCCACCGCCGCTACGGCGGATGACGAGACCTGGCGGATCCGGCGCACGGCGGCCGACGTGGACCGGCTCGGCGAAACCGAGTCGATCTTCGCGTTGGGCAACGGGTGGATCGGCTGGCGGGGGGTGCTCGACGAGGGTGCACCGTGCGGGATGCCGGGCAGTTACGTCAGTGGCTTCCACGAGCGGCGTGAGCTGAGCTATCCCGAGGAGGGGTACGCGTTTCCGCAGGCCAGCGACACCGTCATCAGCGCGCCGAACGCCGCGCTGATCCGGCTCTGGGTCGACGACGAGCCGTTGGATCTCCGGACCGGGACGCTGCGCAGCCATGAACGGGTGCTCGACCTTCGTGCCGGCGTGCTGCGTCGGGAGACCGAGTGGATTTCACCGGCCGGGCGGGGCGTACGCATCCGCAGCACCCGGTTGGTGTCCCTGCCGCGTCGTCCGGTGGCCGCCGTCCGGTACGAGGTCGAGCCGTTGGACACCGCCGTCGAGCTGCGGGTCTGCTCGGACCTGCTGGCCAACGAGAAGGTGCCGGAGCGTTCGGACGACCCTCGGGCCGCCTCGGTGCCCACCGACCCGCTGACCGCCGAGACGTACCGTGCGACAGGCCTCGACGGGGTGCTGGTGCACCGCACCGAGCGCAGCAGCCAGCGAGTCGCGGTCGCGGTCAGTCACCTGCTGGATGCCCCGGGCACTGTGACCACCAGCGGTGACTGCACCCCGGACCGGGTACGGCTGACCGTGACGGGTCGCCTGCACCCGGGGGAGCGATTGCGGCTGACGAAGTTCGCCGGCTACGAGTGGGCGGCGGTCGACGCGACGCCCGCCGACGAGTTGGCCGACCTGGTCGCCGCCGAGGCGGACGCGGCGCGCGCGGACGGCTTCGACGCCCTGCTCACCGACCAACGTGCCGCCCTGGACGCGGCCTGGCAGGTCGCCGACGTGCAGCTCGACGGCGACCAGGACCTCCAGCAGGCGGTCCGGTTCGGGATGTTCCACCTGATCCAGGCCGGCCGCCCGGACTCGGAACGGACCATCTCGGCGAAGGGGTTGACCGGCAACGGCTACGACGGGCACGTCCTCTGGGACACCGAGAGCTACGTCCTGCCGGTGCTCACCTACCTGGCCCCGGCGGTGGCCCGCTCGGCGCTGACCTGGCGGCACGCCCACCTGCCGGAGGCTCGGGAACGGGCCCGCGAGCTGCGGCTGACCGGCGCCACCTTCCCGTGGCGCACCATCGGCGGCCGTGAATCATCCGGCTACTGGCCGGCGGGCACCGCGGCGCTGCACGTCAACGCCGACATCGCCGACGCGGTGTTGCGCTACCTGGCGGCAACGGACGACCAGCGGTTCCTGGCCGAGGCGGGGCTGGAACTGCTGGTGGAGACCGCCCGGCTCTGGCACGGCTTCGGGCACTGGTCGGACGAGGGTGACTTCCATCTGCATGGCGTGACCGGCCCGGACGAGTACGCCGCGCTGGTCAACGACAACGTGTTCACCAACCTGATGGCGAAGCGCAATCTGCGCGGCGCGGCGGACGCCGCCGAGGGACATCCCGAGCTGGCCGGCCGGCTCGGCGTGGACCGCGCCGAGGTGACCGGCTGGCGGGCCGCCGCCGACGCCATGTTCATCCCGTACGACCACGAGCGCGGCGTGCACCAGCAGGCCGCCGGCTTCACCCAACAGCCCGAGTGGGACTTCGCGAACACCGGCGACGACGACTACCCGCTGCTGCTGCACTTCCCGTACCTGGAGCTGTACCGCAAGCAGGTGGTGAAGCAGGCCGATCTGGTGCTGGCGATGCAGCTCTGCCCCGGTGAGTTCACCGCCGACGAGAAGGCCCGCAACCTGGCCTACTACCAGGCCCGCACGGTCCGCGACTCGTCGCTGTCGGCGGCACCGCAGGCCGTGCTGGCCGCCGAGGTCGGGCACCTGGATCTGGCGTACGACCTGTTCGCCGAGTCGGTCCTGCAGGACCTGGCCGACCTGGGCGACAAGACCGCCGACGGGCTGCACCTGGCCTCGCTGGCCGGCGCGTGGCTGGCGCTGGTGCAGGGCTTCGGTGGGCTGCGCGACGACCGGGGGGTGCTCTCCTTCGACCCCCGGCTGCCGCGCCGGATCGACCGGCTGGCGTTCAGCCTGCGCTGGCGCGGCCACCGGCTGCGGGTCACGTTGACTCCGGCCGAGGCCCGCTTCGAGCTGCCCGACGCCGCCGCGGATGCCGAGGTCGAGCTGTGGCACCACGGCGAGTCGCTGCGGATCACCGGCGCGGAACCGGTCACCCGGCCGATGCCGCCGGTGCCCGACCCCGGCCCGGAGCCACCCTCCCCGCCCGGTCGCCGCCCCACCCGCCGCTCAGCCGACTGAGCCGCCCCGACCGGCTCAGGGGCCGCCCCGGCTTCGGCTCAGGTCGGCGCGGGCTTCAGCTCAGGTCGGGGCGGGACCGCCGGCCATCCGCTCGCGGACGGCCTCCAGCGCCTCGAAGGCGTACGCCCAGTTGTGGCACTTGAAGCTGCGCAGACCGTCGATCGCGGTGTGACAGTCGGAGCAGCGCACCCCGGCGATGGCATCCGGAATCTCGGTGTTGACGTACTTGCGCTCGCCCAGGATGACCGTGGCGATCATGGCCTTGTCGTGCAGGCCGGAGAGCGCCGACGAGACGATGTCGTACCAGGTGACCCGCCGGCGGCACTTCGGGCAGTCGGGTTCGTCGCCGCTGACCCAGAGGGGTGCGCCGATGCTGCGCGCCGGCATGCCGAGCAGTTTCTCCAGCCGCCGGACGTCCGACTCGGGGGTGGTCCAGCGGTGTCGGCCGGGCAGTGATGCGGGCGAATCGTACACGGCGCGGAACAGGTCGTGGTCGACCTGCACGGTCTCGCGCTGATTGGTCATCGGCGTCCCTCCTCGTTGAGTCGGTGCCCCCACCGTGGTCAGCGGTGACCATGGGCGCAGCCGGATCAACGACACGAGGGGTCAGCGGGTCGTCGCCGCAGGTGTTAGACATCGAGTTCCGCTCCCGCCGCCGAAGGGATCCCGCATGACCGATCAGCCGGCACCTGACGTCACCACCCGACCCAACGTCGCCCGGATGTACGACTACTTCCTCGGGGGCAGCCACAACTTCCCGGCCGACCGGGCCGCCGCCGACCGGGTGCTGGAGATCTTCCCGGAGACCGGGGTCGCCGCTCAGACCAACCGGCACTTCCTGCGCCGAGCCGTCCGGTACGCCGCCGAGCAGGGCGTACGCCAGTTCCTGGACATTGGCGCCGGGTTGCCCACCCAGGACGCCGTGCACGAGGTGGTGCGGGCCGTGGCGCCCGACGCGCGGGTGGTCTACGTCGACTACGACGAGGTGGCCGTCGGGTACGCCCGGCAGTTGCTGACGGGCGTACCCGGCACCGCTGTCGTTCAGGGCGACCTGCGGCGGCCGGACGAACTGCTGGCCCACCCGGACGTGCGGGCCACTCTCGACCTGGACCAACCGGTGGCGGTGCTGCTCCTCGCGGTGCTGCACTTCGTGCCGGACCAGGACGACCCGTGGGGGGCGATCGCCCGGCTGCGCGACGCCACAGTGCCCGGCAGTCACCTGGTGCTGTCCCACCTGACGTTGGACGGCATCCCGCCGGAGTTGGCCGAGCGCGGCCAGGCCGTCTATCGCAACAGCAGCGCCCCGCTGGTGCCCCGGACGCGCGCCGAGACGGCACGCTTCTTCGCCGGGTACGACCTGGTGGAACCCGGCCTGGTCGCCGCCACCCGGTGGCGACCGGACGGCGAGCCGGAGACCGTGGACGCCCACGGGTACGCGGGGGTCGGCGTCCGCCGCTGACAGCGCTTTCGCCTCCGGTGGCCGGCCTCGGGTGGTACGACGGACGCAGGGCGTGCGCCAGCGGGAGGAGCGCCGATGGCGAGCAGACCCGAACGGCTGCTGCGGGGCGGTGACTCACCGCTGAGCGCGTCGTTCCTGGAGCTGTTCTTCGATCTGGCGTTCGTACTCGCCCTCAGTCAGTTGGCCGCCCACCTGCTGCACGACCTCAGCGTGGCCGGCGCGCTGCACACCGCACTGCTGTTGACCGGCGTCTGGTGGATCTGGGTGACCACCACCTGGTTCGCGGACTGGTACGACCCGGAGAGCCCGGCGGTTCGGTGGCTGTTGGTGGGTTCCGCGCTGGGCAGCCTGCTGACCGGGGTGGCGATCCCGCAGGCGCTGGACGGGCGGGGCCTGCTCTTCGCCGGCGCGTACGTCTCGGTGCACATCGCCCGGGGCGTGGTCACCGCCGTCGGGCTGCGAGGTCACCCGCGGCAGATCCGGACGCTGCGCATCCTCTGCTGGTTCAGCGTCTCCGCCGTACCGTGGCTCGCCGGTGGGTTTCTGCCGCAGTGGCGGGTGCCGCTCTGGCTGCTCGCCCTCGCCCTCGACCTCACCGGTCCGCGACTCCGCTGGCCCACGCCGGGGATGGGCCGGACCAGGCGGGAGGAGCTGCACCTGGCCGGTGAGCACTTCGCCGAGCGGTACCAGCAGATCATGATCATTGCGCTCGGCGAACTCGTTCTGGTCGCCGGCCTCTCGTACGCCGGCACCGACCTTCACTTCCCGCAGACTGTGGCGTTCCTGCTGGTCTTCGCCACCGCGGTGCTGATCGGTCTGCTCTACGTCACGCCCGCCGGCCAGCGCCTCGGCCCGGCCATCGAGCGCGCCGACCCGGCCTGGCTCGGCGTCATCACCGGATACCTGCACCTGGTGATGATCGCCGGGCTGGTGGTCACCGCCGTCGGGGCCGAACTGAGCATCGCCCACCCCATGGAGACCGGTGACACGACGGCGGTCCTGGTCATCCTGAGCGGCCCGACGCTGTTCCTCGTCGGACGGATCCTCTTCTCGGCGGCGATCCACCGGCGACTCTCCTGGCCCCGGGTCGCCGCCCTTGTCGTGCTGGCCGCAGCGGCGGCCGTGCTGCGGCTGCCGCTGGTGGTGGTCAGCGCGGTCGCCACCGGGGTGGCGCTCGCGGTGGTCGTCCTGGACCACGCTGGGATCGGGTCCTACCGCCACCGAGCTGGCGCGTAGTCGAGAAGCCTGACTAAAGTCAGGTATATGGACTCGGCTCTCATCGCAGCGGTGCGGCGGTTCAACCGGACGGTCACCCAACGGGTGGGTGCGCTCGACGACGAGTACATGGCCCAGGGGCGTCCCCTGGGGCAGGCTCGGCTGCTCTGGGAGATCGGCCCCGCCGGTGCCGAGATCGCCGCGCTGCGGGCCCGGCTCGGGCTGGACTCCGGATACCTCAGCCGACTCCTGCGCACCCTGAAGAACGACGGCCTCATCGCCGTCGGACCGGCCGACCAGACCGGCGGCGACGGCCGCGTCCGTGTCGCCACCCTCACCGACGCCGGCCGGACCCAGTGGGCCGACCTCGACCAGCGGTCGGACGATCTCGCCGCCTCGATCCTCGAACCGCTCACCGAACACCGTCGCGAACGACTCGTCACCGCCATGGCCGAGGTCGAACGGCTGCTCATCAGCTCGATGGTCGTCATCGAGCCATGCCCGCCGAGCGACCCGCGAGCCCGCGCGTGTCTGCGGGCCTACGCCCGCGACATCGCGCGACGATTCGACGACGGGTTCGACCCCGCACTGAGCAACCCGGTCCACGACGAAGCGCTCGTTCCGCCCAACGGGGTGCTCCTGCTCGCCACCCTCAACAGCGAACCGATCGGCTGCGGCGCGGTCAAACTCCACGGCGACGCGCCCGCCGAGATCAAACGCGTGTGGGTGGCCGACACCGTACGTGGGCTCGGCGTCGGGCGGCGGCTACTGGGCGAGCTGGAACGGTACGCCGCCGAGCGCGGCGCGACAGCGGTCCGGCTGGACACCAACCGCAACCTCACCGAGGCGATCGCCCTGTACCGGGCGACCGGTTACCGGGAGATCGAGGCGTACAACACCGAGCGCTACGCCCACCACTGGTTCGAGAAGCAGTTGGGGCACTGACGGCCCCCAACCGTCCGGTGATCAGGCGCCGCGTACGCGGCGGCTACAGCCGCTCGAAGCTCTCCATGCCGGCGAGTTTCAGCACCTCGGTGCGGGTCGCCGGGCATTCCTTGCGGGTCTGGTCGTCGATCTCACGGCCGTTGGGCACCGGGCCCTGCTTCTCGTACCAGGAATAGAGGTTCACGGTGAGGTTCGCCATCGCGCCCGTCTCGGACCCGATCCCCTTGAGGGTCGGCACCTGGCCGTCCAGGTAGGCGCACACTTCCTTCGCCGACACCGGGGACCCGCCGGCCGGAGCGGATACGGCCGCGCTGGTCGATCCTGTCGTGTTCGGCGCCGAAGCGGGCTCGGGTGCGTCGGCCTCGGTGCACGCCGTCAGGGCGAGCACGAGGCAGATTGCTGGTGCGAGCGGTCGGAACGTACTCATTGGATTTTTTCCTCACGGGGTTCGTGGTGGGTAGGGGTTCCGGCGGCGTTCGCGGTGACGAGCCAGAGGCCGGTGGGCAGCCGGTAGCCGACGCCAGGCTCACGGAACCGGCCGAGCAGCCGGGCGACCCCCGCCCGGGCCGAAGCCTGACCAGCCGGCGGAGCCGTCCGGTACGCGGCACCGGCCGGGCCGACCTCGATGAGCCATTCGGCCACCGCGTCGGCGTCGTCCGGAGTTTCCAGGGCGACATCGACCTGTGTGGTCGTGACGGCGGCGAAGCCGGCGGTGGTGAGGATCCGGACGAGCCGCGCCGGGTCGGCGAACGCGAACGGGCCGGGCTCGTCACCGACCGGGAGCGGTGGTAACGGCCCGAGATGCGGCGCGGCGCCGAGCATCGCCGCGGACAGCCACGGGTTGACGCCGCTGTCGCGAAAGACGGTCGCGGCGAGGCGCCCTCCCGGGCGTAGTGATCGCCGGATCGTGCGGCAGCCGGCAACCGGGTCCGCCAACAGCATCAGGGTCATTCGTGAGAACGCCGCGTCGAACGGGGCACCGGGCACGACATCGAGAGTCTCGATGTCGGCCACGTGAAACCGGATGCCCGGGTACCCCTCGGTGGGGAACCGGCGCCGAGCGGCCGTCACCATCGCCTCGTCGATGTCGACACCGATCGCCGCGCCGGTCCCGCCGACTGCGGCGGCGATCTCGGCCGTGGTGCCGCCGCAGCCGCACCCCACATCGAGGATTCGTTCGGCGGGTCGTGCGGCCAGTCGATCCATTGCCGCCGCGCCCAGCGGTCGACCGGTCTCGTCCTGCCGGTCGGCGTGGCGAATCCAGCCAGCTGCCGCTCCCGCCCAGAAAGCGGCGCCGCGGGCCCGCAGGGTGGCGGTGTCGGTCATCAGAACGGCATCTCGGCGCCGTCGACGCTCATCGAGCGGAAGTGAGCCGCCTTCGTCGGGTCGAAACCCTCCTCCTGTGCCGCCAAGCCAGCAGCCCGGACCAGCCGTTCGGACTGGAAACGGCGGAATGCCGCTTCGTCCTGCCAGATGTTGATGATCCGCCAGCCGTCCTCTGTCGGCCCGGCGACATGGGCGAGGAGGCCCGGTGGACGGTCCGGGCCGAGGTGTCGTTCCACCTGCCGGTATTCCGCCTCGCTGACGCCGGGCATCTCCTGCAACACACCGAACGGCATGGCCGTCACCTCTCGATAGAGTGAGCCTCTATCCAATAGAGCACTACACTTGAGAGGTGGTTGTCAAGAGACGTTATGACTCTTCCCGCCGACAGGAGCAGGCCCGACAGACCCGGCGAGCGATCCTCAAAGCGGCTGGTCGGCTGTTCGTCGACCCTGGCTACGCGGCCACACCGCTGACCGCTGTCGCCGTGGAGGCCGGCGTCGCGGTCCAGACCCTGTACGCGGTGTTCGGCAGCAAGCGGCAGCTGCTCTCCCAGTTGGTCGACGTCACCCTGGCCGGCGACGACGAACCGGTGGCCCTGCCGGACCGGCCCTTCGTCGCCGAGATCCGGGCACTCACCGACCCTCGGGCCAAGCTCACCCGTTACGCCCGCCACCTGGCCGAGGTCAACGCCCGGCAGGCCCAGGTGATGCTCGCGCTGGCCGGCGCGGCCACGGCCGACCCGGACGCCGCCGAGATCTGGCGCAAGAACGTCGACGACCGCCGCCGCGGCATGGCCATGTTCGCCGCCGAACTCGTCGGCACGGGAGGCGTACGCCCCGACCTGGGCGTCGATCAGGTGGCCGACATCCTCTGGTTGGCCCAGGACGTCCGCAACTTCGACTGGCTCGTCCGGCAACGCGGATGGGCGATCGAGCAGTACCAGCGGTGGTATGTGGACACGGTCAGCGGCGCGATCATCGCCGGCGCCGAATAGCGGAAAGCGCTGGTCATGGCGTGCTGCCGAGGCTTGGCCCGCCGGCGCGGCGGGCTATTCGACGCAGTGGAGGCCCTGCGCGATGCCGGCGAAGGATCGAATGAGTTCCGTCTCGCCTCCGGTCCGCCAGATCAGCCCCCACCGGCCCGGCGGTGCGTCGTGGATGGGCACGTAGGCGATGTCCGGCCGCGCGTAGTAGCGGGCGGCCTGGGCGTGCACGGGCGAGACGGCTTCGCCAGTGACGAGGATCGGGATCATCTCCTGGAAGTTGGAGACCGACGGGCCGATCGGGATCAACCGTCCGCTGGGTGTGCGTACGGGCACCAGGATCTCCCGCCAGTAGTCCGGCCGGGCCCCGCCCATGACCGTCTCGTCCGCCAGGTCCTCGTAGGAGACCGATTTCCGGCCGGCCAGCCGGTGGGTTGCGCCGACGGCCAGCACGATGGGTTCGGTGTAGATCACCGGGCCGACGGTGAGGTCCGGCTCCTTGACGGGCAGCCACACGATCTGCACGTCGATGTCGCCGGCGCGCAGCCGACCGAAGGGATCGCCGAAGTCGACATGCCGGAGCTGCACCTCGCACTCAGGGTGGTCCTTCGCGAACCCGTCGAACAACTCGCGGAAATCGTGGAGGTTGACGGCGATCGACCCGACCCGCAGCACCCCGGTCTTGCCGCGGGCGGCGAGCCTGGCCCGGTCCATGCCCTCGTGCAGACCTCGGTACATGGGCTGAATGTCGTCGAAGAGCCGTTGGCCGATCGGTGTGAGCATCACCTGCCGGCTGTTCCGCTCGAACAGCGCGGCCCCGATCCGACGTTCCTGCTTCTTGATCGCCTGGCTGACCCGGGCCTGGGTCACGTGCAGCCGTTCGGCGGTGCGGGTGAAGTGCAGTTCCTCCGCCAGGGTCAGAAAGATCTCGATGTCGCGGAGTTCCATGTGCTGTTCCCGATCCACCCATTAGCGAAGGGTTATGGCACGTTACCAGTTGTGATCTTGTAGCCCGGTGCCTCGCCGGGCAGGCTGATGGACGTCGTCGCCGAACAGCATCCGGCAGCCTGAACGAGGAGATCGTCGTGCGCAAGCTCGTGTATTACATCGCCGCCACCCTGGACGGCTTCATCGCCGGTCCCGACGGCGCCGACCCCACCGGCCCGGACGGCTTCTGGCCCATCCCGGACGACTACCTGCACCACCTGGTCAGCGAATATCCGGAGACCCTCCCCGGTCCGGCCCGGCAGGCGTTCGGCATCACCGACCAGGGCAGCCGGTTCGACACCGTGCTGGAAGGGCGCCACTCGTACGAGGTGGGCCTGAAGGCCGGCGTGACCGACGCGTACCCGCACCTGCGCCACCTGGTGTTCTCCCGCACGCTGGGCAGCAGCCCGGACCCGGCCGTCGAGGTCATCGGCCAGGACCCGATTGCCACGGTACGAGAGCTGAAGCGGCACGACGGCAAGGACGTGTGGGTGATCGGCGGCGGTGCGCTGGCCGGTGCCCTCTACTCCGAGATCGACCAGCTGATCATCAAGCTTGCCCCGTTGACCATTGGCGCCGGCATCCCGCTCTTCGGCCGCGACGCCGTCTTCGCACCACGCACCTGGCGCCTGACCGACCACACCGTTCTGGACAGTGGCGCTCTCTTCCTCACCTACACGCGCACACAGACCGGAAACGAGTCCGCATGAGAACGTCCCATGACACCGTCACGATCCGTCCCATCACCGGGCCGGACGAGATCCCCCTGTTCAACCGCCTGCCGTACACCATCAATCACGAGCTCGACGACGACCTTGCCGACAAGCGCCGGCGACCGGAGTGGATGTGGGTGGCAGTGCGCGGCGACCGACTGCTGGCCAGGGTCGCCTGGTGGGGCCGCAGCGGCGACGACACTCCGCTGCTGCTGGACGTCCTCGACGTCGACGACACCGCCGAGGACCTGACCGAGGTGGCGCAGACGCTGTACGAGACCGCCGCGAAGCAGGTCCTGGCACCCGGCGCGGTCCCTCCCGAATACGGCCGCTTCATCCCGGCGGACTGGCGCGAGAACCCGGACACGTACCGGGCGGTGTGCACCAGGATGGGCGTCCTCGAGAGCACCGGCGCACGGCTGACTGTCGAACGCCTACGCCTGGAATGGCGCCCCGCGGCCGGCCTGCCCACGCCCGACCGGCGACTGGCCTTCCGCCCGGCCCTGGACACCGACGAGCTGGTCGCACTGATGACCCGCGCACTGGACGGGACCCTGGACGCGCACAGCCGTACCGACCTGGCACAGATGTCGCCGCACGAGGCCGCGCTCAAGCACTACGAGCAGGAACTGGCCACGTACTCCAGCCCTCGTGAGTGGTGGCGCATCGGCACGTTGGGCGAGAACGGCGAGCCCGTCGGGTTCGTCGTTCCGGCCCGCAACGCCTACCACCCGGTGATCGCCTACCTCGGCGTCGTTCCGGAGCACCGGGGCCACGGCTACGTCGACGGTCTCCTCGCCGAAGGCACCCGAACCCTGGCCGCGGAGGACGTCCCACGCATCCGCGCGGCCACCGACCTGGGCAACGTGCCCATGGCAGAGGCCTTCGCCCGTGCCGGTTACGTCAACTTCGAGCGGGCCATCAACATGGCCTGGTAGCGCGAGCGGTCGGCTGCCCCCAATCAGCCCTTCACCGCGCCCGCGGTGAGCCCTTCGGTCAGGAAGCGCTGCCCGAGGGCGTACATGATCACCACGGGGATGCTGACGAGCAGCGACGCCGCGGCGAGTTGTCCTTGCGGTACGACGTCTCCGGCGATCATCGATTGCATCCCCACCGGGAGCGTCTTGTACTCGTCCTTCGTGATGAACACGAAAGCGAAGAGGAACTCGTTCCAGGCGTTGGTCAGGGTGAAGAGCGCGACCGCCAGCAGCCCTGGCTTGGCCAGCGGCAGCACCACCCTGCCGAACGCCTGGATGCGGCTGCAACCGTCGACCAGTGCGGCCTCCTCCAACTCGATGGGGATCGACGAGAAGTACCCCACCAGCAGCCAGGTGGCGAACGGCAGCGTGAAGGTCGGGTACGTCACCACCAGGGACCCCAACGAGTCGGTGAGCCGGGCGCCGATGAGCATCTGGTACAGCGGGATGAACAGCAGCGCGCCCGGCATCACGTAGGTGAGCAACACAGTGACGGTGAAGCCCTGCGCCCCGCGGAACCGCAGCCGGGCCAGCGCGTACCCCGCCAGGGCGGCGCAGACCAGTGCCACAGCTGTCGACGCCGCGGACACCAGCAGGGTGTTCAGATACCAGCGGCCGAACGGCTGGTTGTCGAACAGGGCGCCGAACTGCTCAAGCGTCCACGGCGTCGGCCACAGGTCGTCGGTACGCATGACGACCTGGCCCTCGGACTTGAAGGCCGTGACGGCGATCCAGTACAGCGGGCCCAGCACGAAGAAGAGCAGGCCGGCCAGCGCGGCCCAGGAACCCAGGCCCGACACCACCGACGACGAACGGCGACCACCTCGGGACTGAAGGGTCGAGACCACCCGGCCGACCCCCGCCGCGATCAGCAGGATCACACCGAGGACCACCGCCGCCTTCCAGAAGATCTGCGGTGATGCCCAGACCAGCAGGCCGGTGACCAGTGCGGCGACGACCCACGGCAGCGCCTTGCGCGCCGTCGCGGCCCATCGCTGTGTCCCGATCCACCGCGCCGCCCGCCGTCGCCGGGGCAGCTTGATGTTGGTGTCCTGGCGCAACAACCGGACCAGGACGAACACCAGCCCGCCGATGATCGGCAGCATGACGAGTGTGACCGCCGCGCCCGCGCCGTACTGAAGCTGCAGGATGGCCTTCGAGTAGGCGATGAGCACGTACGGCGCTGTCACGTCACCCGGGCCGCCCTGCGTCAGCAACCAGACCAGGTCGAAGTTGTTGAACGTCCAGATCGACGACAGGGTCACCGTCACGGTGATCACGTGGCGCAGTCCGGGCAGCGTCACGCTTCTGAACCGCTGCCACGCCGAGGCGCCGTCGATGGTCGCCGCCTCGTAGAGGTCCGCCGGGATGGCCTTCAACCCCGCGAGGAAACAGACGGTGAAGAACGGCACTCCCTTCCAGACGTTGACGAGGATCACCGACGGCATGGCCAGCGACGGGTCGGACAGCCAGCCCGCGGGCCAGCTGTCGACCAGGTGGGCGCTGGCCAGCAACGGCCCGATTCCGGTGGCGGTGAGCAGCGTGTTGACGCTGCCGAAGATCGGGTCGAGCAGCGCACGCCAGCTGAATGCCGTCACCACCGTCGGCACCACCCACGGCACCAGGAGCAACCCGGCCAGCACGGCCCGCCCACGGCGGCGATGGTGCAGCAGCAGGGCCGCGGCCAACCCCAGTACGACCTTGAAAACCTCGGCGTACGCGGTGAAGACGAACGAGTTCACCACGCCGGTGTGGAACTGGTCGTCGCCGACGAGCGCGAGGTAGTTGTCCAGGCCGACGAAGACGCTGTCCTGCCCGTGCCGTTCGGTGGTGCTGGTGATGATCGATCGGGCGATGGGCACGAGAACGAGCCCGCCGACCAGCACGGCCATCGGCGCCAGGAACAGTGCCGCGAGTCGCCAGTCGCGGCCCAGCCGCCGTTGGACCGCGGTGAGGGAGCCAGGCCCCGACGGCGGGGATTTCCTCGCCGTCGGGACCCGCGCAGGACGGACCGACCTCACTGCGGCAGCCCCTGCTGGTTGAAGATCTGCACCATCTTCGCGTGGGCGGCCGTCACGGCCTGCGCCGGCGCCGCGCCCTGCACGACCTGCTGCATCATGTCGGTGAGGACGTAGGCCGACCCCACCGCCTGCTGGCCCGCGCTGGCCTTCTGTGGGAAGGCCAGGCCGTTCTTCGTGTTCAGCGGCAGCTTCAGTTCAGTGATCCTGCGCAGCATGGGGAACGCCGGGTCGCCGCTGGTGAAGAACGGGTCGGCGTCCCAGACCTTCTCCCAGGCGGGCATCACCAGGCCGGGTGCTTCCTTCGCCACCCCGAGCAGCGCGGGCGCGCTGACCAGGTACTGGGCCAGAAGCTTGGCGAGCGCGGGGTTCTTGGCACCCTTGAAGACGACGAAGCCCTGCGACTGGCCGAGCAGCAGGGGGTTGTCGGTCGCCGGTCCGATGCAGTCGGAGAACACGTGGGTGTTCGCGTGCACCGGGTTCTTCTTGGTCCTGGAGTCCGCGTAGACGCTGAACTGGTTGCGGGTGTAGCCGAGGATCCCGGCGAGCCAGTTCTCGTTGTTGCTGGTGTCGGTCCAACTGGCGATTCCCGGTGGCAACATCGGCTTGTACTTGGGGTTGGTGTAGATGTCGCCGAGGAAGGTCACCGCCTGCACCGTTTCCGGTGAGTTGAAGGTGACCTTCCGGCCGTCGTTGGCGGCGATCGACCCGCCGTAGGCGTTGATCAGCGCCTCGATCATTCCGTTGCCGTCACCGGACCGGTTCACCGTCATGCCCCAGCCGAACCGGCGCTTGGTCGGATCGGAGATCTCCAGGCACAGGTCCCGCAGCTCTTCCCAGCTGTAGATGTCCTTGGGGGAGATGCCCTTGTCCTGCATCCAGTCCTTGCGCAGGAACGACCCGATCCCGATGAAGTGGTACGGGATGGCGAACCACTTGCCGTCGAAGACGCAGAAGTTCTTGGCCTCGGCGCAGGGCTCGCCGTACTTGGCGGTCAGCGCCTTGACGACGTCCGTCACGTCCTCCAGGTCGCCCAGCGCCTGGAACTGCGCGACGAACCGCGAGTCGGTCATGAACGCCAGGTCACGGGCCACCCCGCCCTTGACCTCGGCGTCGATCTTGGCCACCACGTCACCGGCGTCGGCCTGGACCAGGCTGTTCTCGATCTTCGTTCCGGTGGTGTCGGCGAACTTCTTGATCGAGCTGTCGAGGGCTTCGTTCGCCGCAGTCGAGTACAGCTTCTGCGACAGCATGCCCATCGAGGAGCCCTTCATCGCCGCCGCGGCGTCGATCAGCTCCTGCGGAACCTCCGGCTGCACCCTGCTGGGCGATTCGGAGCTGCCCCCACACGCGGCCAGACCGGCCGCGCCGAGCACCCCCACTCCCATCCCCAGAAAGCCGCGCCGGGACCACCCCGAGTTGTCCTCCATGGACGTTCGCCTCCTCTGTTTCCCGCGTCATTGCACGCCGAAGGCGTGCCTGTGCTCCAGGTGTCCCTATGACGGCGACCATGGACGCGTCGCCCGCATCGATCAGTGCGCTCGCGTACCCGTTGTTGCGGTTGACGGGGTAGCGACGGGCCTGCCTTTGCCGTCGCTCACTGTCGGGAGTCCGCTGACGCACGCGTCGTCTCGGCTGCCGAGCGAGCCGCGCGAGAGGTTCCGCGTGCCGCTTGCCGGGAAGCGCGACGAGGTTGAGGCGATCGGCGACCGGGCCGAGAAAGCTGCGCTGACGTTGCAGTTCGGTCGGGCCACGAGACCACCACCGTTCGAGATTTCGAACTGAGTTCGAGATACCGTATCGAGTGGACGCGACGCTAGAGCAGCGTCAAGACGGATGTCAATGTTTCGATGGGGTTTCGAACCGAAAACGGGAGCCAGCTAGCGAGGCTGGGCCCGATAACCCATGCGAGCCGACAGCGCCGCCGCACCCTCGCGAACCAGCCCGGTCCACTCCACGTGCGCCTCGGGCGTCCAACGGATGATCGGCGCGGACAAGCTCATGGCGGCGATGGTGGTGCCGGAATGGTCCCGGATCGCCGCAGCGACGCAGCGCATGGCGGTGTCAGACTCGCCGATGTCGACCGCGACGTTCTCCGCCCGGACCCGTTCAAGATGCTCGCGCAGCCGGTCCGGGTCCGTGATGCTGTCCGGCGTCATGCCCGGCAGGGCGCCCTTCAGCAGGAGGGCGTCCAGGCCCGCCTGATCGAGGCCCGACAGCAGAACCTTCCCGACCGCCGTGCAGTGCGCCGGCAGCCGCCGCCCCACCGCGGAGACCATCCGGACGGGGTGCGTGCTGTCGAACTTCACCAGGTAGATGACATCGGCGCCGTCGAGCACTGCCACATGGACCGCCTCGTCGCACGCGGCCGCCACGTCCCGCGCCACGCACTGCGCCTCGCGGACCAGATCAAGCCGGCCGGCGAACGCCGCACCGAGCTGGAACAGCGGCATGCCGAGCCGATACTGCACCGGCTGCCCCGGTACGGAGATCAGGTACGAGCGAGCCTCAAGCGTGACGAGCAGTTCATGGACCGTGGTGCGGGGCAGGCCGAGCCGCTCCATCACCTGGCGGGCCGACAACTGAGGGCAGTCCAGGAACAGTTCGAGGACGTCGAGCGCGCGGTTGACCGCCGGTACCACACGGGGCATGTCGATAGTCCCTTCGCAGCGCCGGACCCATGTCAACGATCTCCACACGGGCCAGCACCTGAAGAGGATATCTACGTCAGCCTCCGGCGCCAGGTGTCATCACCACCCCCACCGGCGGAGCCGCTGCTGTCTGTCCGGATCGCCGCCCGCCCGAAACATCTCGGGCGGGCGGCGAGGGGCTCAGCTCTGGCTGACCAGGCCGGCGTCGACCACGTACTCTGCGCCATGCACGGCCTGGAATTCGGTGCTGGCGACGAGCAGGGTCGGCTCGAACTGGTACGACCTCACGATGTCCGAGTCCGTGGCGTCGTCACCCACGTCTGCGACAGTCCGGCCGTACGTGGCGGCTGCCTCCAGCCGGACCTCGTACAGCAGCTCGGTGCGGGCGGTGATCGACCAGGTTCCGTCCGGGTTGACGGTGGCCGAGCCACCGCCAATCGCCTGTCGCTGCGGACTCGACAGACTCACCTTCAACACGCCGTCCGGGCCACCGGCGATGGCCGGCTCATCCGCCTCGCGCTGCCCATCCCGGTCAAGGTCGTGCCACACACTGCCGCGGATGACGCACGTGCCCGAGATCGCCACCGTGACGGATTCGGTGTTGTTGTCGGTGTTCGCCTCGCGGCGTTGCGGGGTGATGCTCGTGGTGATGGGCACCCTGCTGCCCGGTGTCGCGCCGGCCACGACGAACGGCACGAACAGCCGGCTCGCCCGACCACCGGCCGCCAATTGCGGATACGAGCACGTGTAGCTCGTCGTGCTCACTGCCGTGCAGGTCCAGGCAGGGTCACCGACCGACGGGGTCGTGGTCCTGAGCCCGGCGGGCACCGCGACAGTGACGCTGATCGGGTCCGACGCTCCGGTGCCGTAGTTCCGGATGTCGATCTCGCCGGAGAAGGTCTCGCCCTCCGCCGGATTCAGCACGTCGGTCATCATCAGATCGACGACCAGATCGGGCTGGAGTCGCCCGGCCGCCACCGCGTCGGCCGGAGCGAGCGCCGCCGCGCCCCCGACGAGGGCGAGGGTGGCCAGCGAGGTGGAAAAGGTACGTCGGATCGAGCGGGAAAGGGAACGAGGGCGCATAGGTTCCTCACGTCGCAGGTGACGGCCCTCCCAGGAGAGTGAAGGCCGCATTGGAGATCAAGATCTCCACTCATCCGGCGTCGCCGATCAGCCCGGCGTTACACAGGCGGCGCCCGGCCGCCGGCTACTTCAGGTAAGGGTTCGAGCTCTGGGGATCCGGTACGCCCGATCGAGCGGTGCGGGACAACTCCCGCCCCGCCTGGGTTTCGACTATCGCCAGGCCCTCGTCGCGATGGATCCAACTGTGATCCGTGTATTCCCACGCAGCCTGGTCGGCGAGCACCTCGGGAAGCTGCCCGGGGGGAACCACCTCGTAGCCGCCGCTGCCGTCGACGAACATCCGGCGTACCTCCCAGGCGCGCACGGGCCGATCGTGGCACACCATCTGCTGCCCCACTCGACCTCTCTGTCCTGAACGCGGGTCTGGGACCTCCTTTGGTGTCGGTTGCGCCAGGTGGTTTGCCGAGAGTGAGGATGTGGGTCCAACTCCCTATTCCATGTGGAGTTTGGCCGGCTGCGGTGTGCAACGATGATCCGCATGTCGACTCCACGAAAGGGCAATGCCGCGTAGGCGCCCCGCACAACTGCGTTCCGACTCCGTGTACCGGCGACCGCTTGATGGGTCGACCTCTGTCGTCCCCGGGCTCTCGGGGCGGGGCATGAGAGCCATCGCCTACCTCGAACGCACCCGCCTCTGGAGCCACGCGGTCACTGATGCACTGCGGACCTGGTCCTGGTTCGTGGACGACCCGTGGCATCGCCTGTGGGACCCCACCTCCGGCTGCGGGGTGATGGAGTGCTGTCCGAACCCGCCCGAGCTGCGCTGGATCTTGGACGTCGCCGTTGCGGTCCTGCCGCCGAAGGATGCCCGAACTCTCCGCAAGCAGATTGCGGTCCTCGATGAGCAATGGTGATCGTTGTCTTCGCTGCTGCACCGGCCCCACATACGGCAACAGCGACCCTGCAAAGGGCCGCTGAGCTGCGGAGGAGTGGGCCGCCAGGGACTCGAACCCTGAACCTATGGATTGCCGGCGAGGCGGCCGGATGGGGTGTGGTGCGAGGTCATCCGGCCTGCTGGCGCGCTTCTCGGTCTGGTTTGGCTGGCACGGTTGCTGTACTTCGCTGCTGTACTGCTGGCGTCAAACGAGGCGCTGGATGCGTACCTTCGGACGCTCATTTCTCAGGTGGCCGTGCTTGTGCTGGCGGACCTGTTCGTCCCAGACCTCCTGGTCGTAGTCGGGGTCCGGCGGGATCCACTTGTGCGAGCCGTCGCTGTAGTGGAACTTCTCGTCGCCGGGTCGCAGGATGCTCATCGGCTCCAGCCGAGGAATCGATAGTGCAGGTGGCCGGCGGGGACATGGGCCAAGTCCTGGGCGGCCTCGACGAGCTGGGCTGCCAGGTGCAGGGCGAGTGACACCGGGGCTCGGTCGTACTCGGCTCGGAGCTCACGACGGCGGGTGTGGCAGGGCCAGTCGGCACCGCAGCCGCCGCAGGTCCAGGCCGGCGTGATCGGGAGGTGGGTCGTCACTTCGGCGTCCCCCGCTCGGCCGGCGGTTCGGATGACGGAGCGGATAGCCGGCCGTCCTCTAAAGGCCAGTGGCCTCGGTTGATCGGGACTCGATGCCTCGTATGGCAGGGCAACTCGCCCCCGCACCCGCAGACCTTCCGCCATCGCTGCCATGACCAGACCGGCCGGTGCCGCCTTGCCAGGGTTAGCGCGACGGCCACTAGGTACTCCTCGTACGACACGCGAGGCACCAGGTCTCCCCTCGGGCGTTCTTCGATCTCACGGCAGGTGGAGGTCGCTGGCTGTTGTCCCAGCTCATGTCACCGTAACGACGTAGGACTGTAGATACAATAAGATGTAGAGCTGTTGGACACGTAGCGTCACATTTGTGATCGACCCCAGCGCGGATCGGGCCGTGTTCCGGCAGCTCGCAGACCTCCTGCGAGACCGGATCACGTCTGGCGACCTCGCGCCCGGCGCATCGCTACCGAGCGAGTTGCGACTGGCTCAGGAGTACGGGCTGAGTCGCACGAGCGTCCGACAAGCGGTAGCGCTACTCCGGTCGGAAGGGCTCGTGATCGTGGAACCACCGCGCGGCACGTTCGTCCGCGCCGACGAGCCGACCGAAACGGTGGCCCTCCTTAAGGGCGACACCGCGACCGCGCGTATGCCGACCCCGGCTGAACGGCGCGAACTAGAGATCGGTGAGGGCATCCCGGTCATCGTGATTTTCCGAGCCGACGGATCCCGCGAGCTGTACGCCGCCGACCGCATCCGCGTCGGCCGCTGACCCTGTCGTAGCCGTCGACGAACCCCGTCGGGGGTAAGCGGGCACAGGTTGCCGACCGATGAGGTCGGGTGCCAAGCAAGGCCGGATCTCGGCAGGTACCAGCGGTTC
Organism: Micromonospora saelicesensis; assembly: GCF_900091575.1. Lineage (GTDB taxonomy): Bacteria > Actinomycetota > Actinomycetes > Mycobacteriales > Micromonosporaceae > Micromonospora > Micromonospora saelicesensis. The sequence continues at coordinate 1,174,813 of NZ_FMCR01000001.1, read as the reverse complement.
GATGACGCTACGTCACGGCCTTGGCCGGGGCGTTCGCTGCCTCTTTGCTGCCTCTACCGCTACTGGGCCATCGTCAGGCCCGATGCGCGCGCTAGCCGTCGGAACCCCGGCCGCCGACCCGCTGCGTTCGGTAGAGGCGTTCTCGCGCATCCAAGGCGTCCCTCCGGAAGTTCGCCTCGCTGCTGTAGCGCCACTGAGGATGCTCAGCGTTCCAGAGACGTGCCCGCTCGCTCCATGGCACATGTACATGGTCGACGAGTGCGTGAACTGCCAGTCGTGCGTGCTTCTCCTTGATCGGCCGCGCGTGCCCAGCCGGCCCGGTACGCGCAAGAGACGCGAAGGCATCTGCCACTTCTCGAACGGATTCCGCCGGGTCGATGTCGAGCCGGATGCGGCTGGCCCAGAGAGGACGCCCCGTGCTCGTCGTCGACCGTATCCGCGAGATCAGCGGTACGCCGTCGGTCAGGACGAACATCGTCGCCTGTGCCGGCTGCCAGCAGCACTCCTTGGCAAGTGACTCCGACAGGTGGCGTAACCGGTCTAACTGTCCGTGGGCGGGAACCTTGATGTGGTGCGCCCAGCCGTCGTTCCCGTCCGCGTACGCGAGAACACGCGCCGACACTTCGGCGATCCGCACCCGATCTGAGGGAAGTAGTAGCCGAGCCCAACCGCCCCCTTCGTAGTCGATCTGGTCGGTCCTTAGCGTGATGGTGATGTCTTGCGTCATGGTCGAGGTGACGTCGGGGTGACCCTTGATCCAGTCGGCTGCACGCGTGGTCGACAGAAGGGCGCCGTTCAGCACCTCGGCACGGAAGGACATGACACGGCTGTCTTTCCTCACCTCAGCAGCAACGAGCATCGAGAGGGCCCACGCCCGCGCCTCGCCAGGTTGTGGGCCACCGGCGGCTGCTGTCCGAACGGCGGTGGAGTCACCCTTCCCTGCCTGAAGGACTTGCTTGGCGGTCGCCAGCAGGTCGTCCAAGGAGTCGTAGCCGGCGAGGACTTCGCCGACGTACCCCTTCTGCAACAGGAAGGACCACAGGCTGTCGATGTTCGTACGTCTGAGCTTCTTCGCCAGGGCTCTGCGCACGTCCGCCTCTTGCATCCGGTTAGCCTATTGCAACCGGATGCAACAGCATCTAGGTATGTCGAAGCTTAGGAACCTCCAAACTCGCATTGTCGAGATTTCACGGCTGGTGCGGTCGGTCCGCGGCCTCGTCGCAGAAACCCTTGGCCTGATCGTCTTGCTCGGCTCGCTGATCTCTGCCGTCATCGCCCACTGGCCCCTCTAAGTCGACGGCGAAGGCACCGGACGAAGACCTGAGGGCCCAGTCCCGCGGCTGGTCCCTCACGTCTTGATCGAGTGCCGGCACAACGAAGCCCTGGCCGCGATCGAGGAAGCCGTCGCCACCCGCCGCCGGCTCGTCGACGGGGTTTGAACCCTGAACCCCTCCGGCTGTCTGTGGATTACCTCAGATCGGACGGATCGTCGTCTTGACCCGGGCCGACTCTTCCGCTGCCTTACAGCGATTGACAGCCCTTATCGGCGTCACTTGTGCCCGCCTTGTGCCCGCTGATCTTGCCAGTCCCGGAGGCAACATCCGTCCGCGCTCGTCCGTTCTTGGCCGCCACCGTTGGATGTCAGGTCGCCGTTGCTGTCGGATCCCACCCAGAAAGGGTGACGCTGCCCCAGGGCACATCCGGCGGACCGACTCACACGCTGGGTGACAAGAATGGAGCTACTGACGGCGGCATCCGTGTCAGCCCCAGGCGCTTCCGGCCAAACGCTGCAAGCGCTGCGTCAGCCGCTGCAACCCGGGCTTGCATGCGTGCTGCCATCGGATCCTCGTCGAACCCCCGATACCAAGCGTGCACCTTGACCGCGCGCTCCGCAGCGGCCATCGCGACTAGCGCTGATGTGCCTACATAGATCGGATCGGGCTCCCAGGATGCGAACCGCCCCTCGACATGGGCGCTGTCCGACAACCGCCAAGGCATGCCATGGGCTACACCGGACAGCATGTGGTAGACCGCCGGCAGGTCCGCGAACCGGGCCCGGATCAGGTCCGTCGCCTTCACCGCGACGGGCGCTTCCGGACCCGTTGCTACCACTCGGACGCCCTTTACATCCCGCCTACCCATCACGAGCTCAATCCGAGCTCGCCGGATTAGCTCTATCAGCCGATCCCGTTCCTGGGTGACCGCAGCTAGCGGTGATGCCATGACCGCGTTCCTTGGTACCACGGATGCGGCGTTCCGAGCTGCCATCACGTCGGCGATCAGGTGGGCGACTCCGCGAGCAAACCGGGCCTCGAAGGCCTGCTCCCGGTCGAGGATGTACATCAGCATCGCCGCAGATTCGACCGCACCCCGCGCCACGGTCTCGTGTGCATAGATCGGCACCCCGGCCTGCGGTTGCGCCAGAAGCACTGCGACTGCTCGTACATGGTCGGCAACATTCACCGCCAGATGCAGGCAGTTGATGCCCACCTTGCTCCACAGCGTCTGGCGATCCGCGCTACGCACCGATGCCAGCAGGCGCGCATGATCGCGCGCGGCCACCGTGCCCGGCCCACCCACACTGTCCATATACCTGCTTAAGGCCTCCCGCATGTCGTCGGCCTGGTCCTCGCAGAGTTGGTGGGCTCGATGAAGGAAGTCGACAGCGGGTTCAGAAGGCATCGGAGCGCCTCGCTCATGATCGTGCCTACACGCGCAGTGGACAGGAACACGTGATTCTTGCCTGGATCGGGCGCCTGCGCATCCACCTTCTTTGAGCAGGGAGCTGAGCCGGGGAACGCCTCGCTTACAAGCTCTGTGCACCGCGTCCGCCCTCGTCGGGAAACGGCCGCACACTCGGAGCCTCGTCCATGCCAGCCCACGTCAGCGTGCCGTCGTCCGGCGCGGTTGCTGTCAGCGCTGCTGTCGACAGCTATTCCTCCGGCGACCCGCGCCGACCTCCGTCGGGGGGAGCCGGGTACAGGTTGCCGGTGAGTGAGGTTCCGCGCGGATCAGCGATGTCGGATGACTGCTGCCTGCGGTCCATCGACGGGCCTGCCCGGTTGACATCGATGCTTCCGCTGCCTTTTTGCTGCCCAGGTCTGGCGTGTTTGGCTGCCACGACTAGCCCGTTTCATGCTGTACGGTCGCCGTCTACCGGCTTTGGAGGGCCATGACGGCTCGTAGGGCGCAGACATCCGCAGGGGAGGGATCTGGCCGATGGGAGCAATAGGCCTGATCATCGCGATGCTGTTGCTTGCCACGCTCGGAGTCATGCCGTACCTACTTGGACAGCGCCTAGCCCAAGCGATGGGCGAGAGCCACGACGGTCAGTTGGGATCGGTCCTCGGCTGGGCACTGGTCTTGTTGGTGTGGGGTTCATTCGTGTGGATGAAGTGGCTTGGACCGGCCATGCAGCAGCGCCGTCTACGTCGCAGACTGGTAAAGCCCGAAGGTCCGGAACCCGTGTCTGGCGTCCTCTGGGACTTAAGCACGGGGGGCGCTCTCTGGCTGCCCTGGACGTTCGTGGTGGTTGTCATGGTCATCGTGTTCTGTGCCTTGGGACCGCCAGAGGATCCGGGAAACCGAGATCCTTGGGACGACTTGTTTAAGTAGTCATCCACGAGGTGACGTACTCCTGCGTAGCTCGTGAGCGCTGCCTTAGGTGTGACGGTCTGCGACATCTCGCGTACAAGTTCTGAACGCGCTCCGTCCGACCGGGCCTGCCGGCGTTCGCGACCTCGGGCAACCGTTCACCGCTGGCTGCCTGGTGCCGTCCTCGACTTGGCCGGTTGCTGTCGCCGTTGCTGTCAACAGCAACCTACGCTCCTCATTGGTCACCATCCCTAAGTCCTACCGCCGAATCCCCACCCACGGCAGTAGGATCCTTGCGATTGGTAGACAGGTTCCAGCTCCAGGAGCGACGTTGAGCGAGCATCATGCTTCTGTACGGTTAGCTTGGCGGGATATCGCGATCTCCGCCATTGTCTTATGCGTCGCATTAGTGGCAGTCGTATCAGTCGTATCGACGCTGAAGGACGCGGACACCCTTTCCGTCGTAGCCCTAGCCCTTGCAGTGATTGCATTTGTTGCTCAAATTATCATGTTCATCGTTCAGGCCGCCGCAGCAAGCAAGCAACAAGAGAAAGCCCAAGAAGTTTACGCACAAACAATGCGAGCCTTAACTCTCATTGAAGAGAAGATGGAGGGCACGCGGCAAACCGTCCACACCATGAGCGAAAAGCTCTTGTCGCGCGTATTATCCGGAGCCCTTCCAGAACCTGTAGCAAAAGAGGCAATGGCAGCTGAAATGGAGAGCTCTGCCCGTCACATCCACTCTATTCAAGTGCCACCGCAACGCCGGGAAGACCCACTCCCGACGCGTAGCAACGAAAACGGAAGGGACCTTAGCCCTCCGTACCCGCCTCCCGCGAAGAGCGAGGAAAATAAGCAGATTATCGAACTCATGCAGAAACTACCCGAGGGCGCGGATCTAGAAGCTGCAAAGAATGCCCTAGCTAAGGCCACAGTGCGAGAAGCCTACTATCTGTCCTTACTGGCGCAAGATGAGCTACAAAGCAGGCGGCCGGGCACAAGACTTGGGCCCGGCCTATCCATTCTCCCTATGGGGAAAGAGCTATTCAAGCGAGGTCTGGTTCGGCAAGTTAGACTGCCGCAAAATCCGAATAAAACTGTCTTCGTATTGACGGAAAAAGGGCGGAATGCAGGACGCATCTTTACTGCAACTGAAGATTTTTCGAGCGATTTTCCACAGGAGCTTCGCGAGCTACATAAGAAGGTCGCAGATTATCGGGCGGAGTTGACGGAGAGACAAAACGCCCCGGATCTTGCCATCCCCGTCGAAGACAACCTGTAATCCTCCCGATGCTCCTGTGGACGTCAACCCCGACCCCTTGACCCCCAGGCAACGATCAGAACCCGTCAAGCTGCCCCAGCTGCCGTCTTCGCCAGGCATCCGCGTCCCTCATCATCCACCAACGTCCACGCTTGTACGCCGTGATCGTCACCCAGTTAGTCACTCAGGCTCGTATGCCTCGTGTTCGGCAAAGCAGATGATGGCTTCAACTCCAACGGCCTGCGGCGGTGCCGGCTGCCGTCTATCACGCCGTAGCGGCCGCACCTCTATCGCCTCCTCAGCGAGATGCATCTCAAGCAAGCACTCAGGATGACGGGCAGGCTGCTCGCCGTCATACACCTCAGCCAACGAGTCGGCCAGCCAAGGCCTACTCGCGTAGGTCACTCCAGCGTCGAGTTGACCCCGGGATCCGCACTCGCTCACTCAGCGCAGCACTCATCCTTAACGGCTGCGTCCCTTAAGATTTCATTTCTTCGCATCAGGCTTGAAGATAGACATGATGTCCTTGGTGGCCTGCACTCGCGTCGGAAGTAAGGGGTCGAATGCACTGAGGACGCCGATGATTGCCCATACCACGGCGGCGGTCACAATGGTGCGACCTGCCACATCTTTGGCTAGAATTCCGGCGCGATCGAGGGCGATTACAGAACCCAACGGGATTAGGGCAACCAAGAGGGATCGAACGTAGGCAAGGGACGTTCTCGCCCAGTGTCCTCCACCACCGATATCGTTCAACTCGATCACTTTAAGAGGCAGCGCGCCGAAACGTCCAGTACACACCGCAGACACTACGGCACGCACCATTCTCCTAAGCTCGAACAAGTTATCGACGTCCGGCAAGGTCAACGATAGTTGCTGCATATGCATCCACCGAGTAATTTGACGAATTCGCACTACCGCAGCTTCATCGATCGCGACATCGGAGATCCGGGCAGCTCGGCGCAAATCAAGCTCAATTACGCGTGTCGCAAACTCTAGGTGATAGGCGGCTCTTCTTCTTACTGCCGAGTCTGCGAAGCGATGCTCGGGTAGATGCAAGTCGTTAAGAACGGACATTAGCGCATCGAGCGCAAGGGCGTCAGAGTAGCGCCTAGTGTCGTAGCGCTGCTGGGGAATAGCGAATAACGCCCAAAGAACAACGCTCCCGATCAGCGGGAGGATCACTACTCCGGCCAGAAGAATCCCAGAGACGAAACCTTCATGGATGGTTTCTACGTCAGAGAACATCAGCTTTTCTATCGACGAGGCGGGTAGACCCTGGCTAAGCTGCCAAGCTAGGGCTATGAATCCAGCCGGTATCGCGATAGCGACTAGGCTGGATAATAAGCTGGAGAATATTCTTTCGATCAAGGCGAGCAGCCCGACCTGAATAGCAATGGCTGCAACGAAGGCTAGCCAGAAGGCACCGAACCCCAGATGGGAGTTGAGCTTAAGAGTGAAGGCGGCAGCTGTCCCTATCACCAAAATGGCAAGAGTGGAACCTAGAAAAAGTGCCCGCAACCGCTCCATCCTTAACTGAAGGGCGCAAACTTGAACACGCAGGCGGCGAAGGCGAATTCGGAAGGCCGCAGGAGCAATGCGATCGCTTTTGTCCAAGTTCAAGAGGGATCGATCCGAAAAATAACTCGCGCGCGCTCGCCGTAGAGTCTCGGCCCTCCGGTAATTCTTTCTAATCGGATGCAAAAACGCGGAAGCTTCGGCGAACGCCCTATGCAGCTCCCTCAATGCACTGTACAGCTCCCTCAACCGCAGGCCACTCTCGCTCATGTCAACGAGATGCGCGAGTAGCCGTTCCTTAAGCCGTCGCTCTGCGCCCTCGCCTCGCCTCGCGGTTGTGCCAGCCTTGACAAATCGAACACGGACCTCTCGACGCACGCGACGTTGTCTTGGGACGCGCCTCTTCTGCGACAGCTGCTCAGGCACTGCGCCCCCAATTGTGCTGAACCAGCTATTGAGATCAGCATGGCTGGATTAGGTCGTCACATAGCTTGGTCTATCGAGCGTAGGCCCGCAAACGACGTGTCGGCATCCCGTCTGCCGTCGGCCCGCCCTCCTGGGAAGCGGGCCGCTGCCCGGCCCGCCACGTCAAGACGGCCTTGACGCATGCACGGGCGCTGGCGGGTCGGGCGGTGGTCTGCTCGGCTTGCCCGGGTCGATGGCAGGCGGGATGGCCTACCGCGACCACCCACGGACCGTGACCCGCCGACGGAGCCCCGGCCATCCTGGAGCCGGAGCGCCCCCGCCGGAGGCGCAGTAGCCGCAACCCGAGACCGCCGCTAGCTCGCCGACGCGGCCGGCGTGCGCTCCCTACGCCGCGCGGCTCGTGGCCGCGCGGCCCGGCCGGCTGCCGGCCCACCACCTCCCTCGTCAACGGTCTGTCGTGCTGCGGCGGCCCCTTGGGCTTTCCGCTTCCGCGCCAGCCGCCGGGCGTGTTGCTTGGCCGGAGTCGGAGCGTCAGCGGAGCGACGGACGCGCGCCCAAGCGGCGGCGCGTGCGGCCCGCTGCGGGCCGCCTTGATAGACGTACAGAAAGTCCTCCCACGCCGGCAGGCAGCCGGCTGTAGCGGATCAACTGGAGCCCGACACGGCAGGCAGCCGACCGTCCCGCCACAGCCTCCGGGATCACGGTGGGTTGACGTGTCGGAACCCGGTGCCACTCTGGCGCTCGTCGAGCACGCCAGCGCGGCCTTCCTGCCGGATCGCTGGACACGACTTCGGAGATGCCGAGCGGCCTTCCTGCCGCCGATGCGGGCCACGTCCCGCCGGCTCTCGATTGCACCGGACGCCACGCCGGTCTCCCGAATCCGCTGAGCGGCCCAGCACGGCCTTCTGCCGTCCACGATGGCCCGGATTCGCACACCTCCACGGGCGGGGACAGCCTGCGGCAACCGGCCGGATGCTCGTATCCCGGGCTCCCCACCCGTGCCGGCCTCCGTCACTGAGTCCACGAGCGCGAAAGGAACATGACGATCGGCGGGAGGTGCACCACCACGAACCCGCCCTCCGGCGTCAGCCGCCCTCCCGGCGGTGCCAGGAGACACGACGAACACCACCAGCGGACCAAGGTCCACGGCTGGTGGTGCTTTGTCTCCCGTCCCTGCCACCCCCTGAGGAGAAGACCGTGTCCACCCCGCTCACCCTGTATCGTCCCGGCGTCGCCTGCGACCGTGACGCCCAAGCCCTGCACCGGGCCGCTACGCCGGAGTTCTCCGGCTGGCTGGAGCACACCGCTTCCGCCGGCGGCTGCTCTCGCCCGATCCGCCTCTCCGGCAGCATCTCTGCCGTAGAGCGAGACACCGGCCGGGTTCTGATCGACCAGCACACCGACGAGCTACCCGACCGAGCGCTGTACAAGGCGTGCGGCAACCGCCGCGAATCGCAATGCCCGGACTGCGCCTGGGTCTACGCGGGCGACGCATACCAGGTCGTCCGCTGCGGCATTACCGGCGGCAAGGGCGTGCCTGCCTCGGTCGGCCGGCACCCGGTCGTCTTCGCCACCTTCACCGCACCATCCTTCGGCGCTGTCCACCACCGGCACGTCGCCCGTCACACCTGTGCTTCCCGGCAGCGCTGCGACTGTCGGCCTGCTCCCTGCCGTGCCCGGAGTGCCGCCGGCACCTGCCAGCACGGGAAGCCCGCGGCGTGCTTCGCCCGCCACGACGCCGACGATCCGCAGCTCGGGCAGCCGTTGTGCCTGGACTGCTACGACCACGACCACCACGCCGTCTGGAACTACTTCTCCGGCGAACTGTGGCGGCGCACCAAGCAAGCCATCGAACGGCACCTCGCCGCCCTCTGCCGCCGACGCGGCATCCCCTTCGTCCGGGTCGTCACCGCCTCGGGGAAGGTCCGCCAGGTGCCGCCCGTGCGGGTGTCGCACGGCAAGGTCGCCGAGATGCAGCGCCGAGCAGCCGTGCACTTTCATGTCCTGCTGCGCCTCGACGGCGTCGATTCCGACGATCCGAACGCTCGCATTCCGCCACCAGCCGGTATCGCCGTCGACGACCTGGACACTGCCGTTCAGGCCGCCGCCTCCCAGATCATCGTGAGGACACCGCCGCATCCCGACCGCCCGGAAGGCTGGCTGGTGGCCTGGGGTGAGCAGGTCGACGTCCGACGGATCAACACCGCCGACGGCGAGCTGACCGACGGCAAGGTTGCTGCCTACCTGGCGAAGTACGCCACTAAGGCGACCGAGGCCACCGGCCACTGCTCCACCCGACTCACTCCGGCCACTATCGACGACTACGCCGACCCGACAGGAGACCATCTCGCCCGCCTCATCGACGCTTGCTGGCACCTCGGACGGCCTACCGACACCGACACCGCCAACGGCGCCGCAACGGCCGTCGACCGTCAAGCCAGCCTTGACACCAAACGGAACGTCTACGCCGGGCTGCGCCGCTGGGCACACATGCTCGGCTTCGGCGGCCACTTCCTCACCAAGGCCCGCCGCTACTTGGTCACGTTCGGCCTGCTCCGAAACACCCGAGCTACCTACCGCCGCACCGAAGACGACGCCGCCACCGACGCCGTCACCGTCGGCACCCTCACCTACATCGGGTCCGGCTGGCTCAGCGACGGCGACGCCCTGCTTGCCAACACCGCCGCCAGGCGGCGACGAGAGAGCAGACGTATCGGCCGGGAAGAACTCGCCCACGAAACGTGGCTCAGCGGGGCCGCCGCATGAGCAGAAACCTCACCCCGCGCTGGTACTCACCTGCTGAGGTCGCCGTCCTTCTCGGCTTCGGCATCTCCAAGGTCAAGATGAAGATCGCCACCGGCGAGCTGCGCTCCATCAAGGATGGCAAGTACCGCCGCATCCTCCCCGGATGGGTCGACGACTACATCCGCGACCAGGTCGAGCGGCAGGAGGCGGCCTGATGCCCGGACGCGTCCGCGCCAACGGCGAAGGCTCCATCTTCCCGTACCGCAATGGCTTCGCCGCTTACGTCTGGGTGGAAAAGCCCGACGGCAAGCGGGGCCGGAAGTGGGCCTACGGCAAGACCCGGGAAGAGGTCCACGACAAGTGGATCAAGCTGCATGGGCAGGCCAAAGCCGGCCCTGTGGCGACGCGGTCCCCGACGGTGGGGGAGTACGCCGGCTACTGGCTGCGCGAGATCGTCAAGCCGAACCTCGCCCCGGGCAGCTACGTCACCTACGAGGTGGTGGTCCGGCTCTACCTCGTGCCGGGGCTGGGTCGGAAGCGCCTCGACAAGCTCCGGGTCAGCGACGTGCAGACCTGGATCAATGAGGTGGGTCGCACCTGCCAGTGCTGCGCCCAGGGAAAGGACGAGCGGCGCAAGGCCGCCCAGCGTCGCTGCTGTGCCCTCGGCCGCTGCTGCCGGGATCTGCCCTCGGCCACCAGCGTCACTCACCTGCGGACCGTGCTCCGGACGCTGCTCTCCCAGGCGATCACCGAAGGGCTGATCTCCCGCAACGTCGCGTCTCTGGTGAAGCTGCCACCCGTACGGAAGCGCAAGCAGAAGGCGTGGACGAGCGACGAGGCGCGGTGCTTCCTGGAGTCGGCCCGCGCCGACGAGGACCCGTTATACGCCGCGTACGTCCTGGTCCTGGTGCTCGGCCTGCGCAAGGGCGAGATGTTGGGGCTCACCTGGGCCGATATCGACCTCGACTCGGGAGAGCTGACCATCGACCGGCAGCTCCAGCGGGTCGGTGCCGAACTGCTGCACCGGGAGACCAAGACGGCCGCCTCGGACGCCACCCTGCCGCTGCCGGACATCTGCACCGTGGCGCTCGACCGCCGTCGCGCCGCGCAGACCGCCGCCCGGGACGCCGCCGGCCCGGCCTGGCACCCCTCGGATCTCATCTTCACCACCCGCTACGGCCGGCCGGTCGAGCCACGCAACTTCAACCGTTTCTGGGACCGGCGCTGCGACGCGGCGGGAGTCCGGCGCATCACCGTCCGGGATGCCCGGCGGACCTGCGCCTCGCTCCTGGCGGACCTTGATGTGCATCCCCGGGTGGCAATGCAGATCCTTCGGCACGCCCAATTCGCCATCACCATGGAGATCTACACGGTGGTGTCCTCGGCGGCCACCCGCGACGCGCTCAAGCGGCTCGGCCAAGCGCTGGATCGGTGAAGGACCCCTGACCGATCCGCTGTCGGCGGTTCCGTCGGTTCTCCTCGCTAGGGTGCTGCCGTGGATCACGATGGTCGTACCTTGCCGACTCCTTTGTCCGAAGCTCACGAGGCCGGCTTCGACTACAGGGACGGGGCCGGCGTTGACTTCGAGCCGTACTCCCACTTCCTCGACTCGGCCGAGATTGCCGAGTGGTGGAGGGCGTGGACGGGAAACGCGGAGCTTGATGGTTCCGAGTTCCGGGTCTTCGGGCAGGACGGCACGGGTGGCCTCGCCGCCTTCTGGCTGGTGCGCCATGGTGAGCCGATCGAGCAGCAGCCGGTGGTGTTTCTCGGTTCGGAGGGCGAAACGGCCGTCGTGGCGCAGAACCTGTGGGACTACCTGTGGCTTCTCGCCGACGGCTTCGGTCCATGGGAAGCAACGGCCTATCCCGATCATGAACATGAGCCGCGCACGGATGAGCGCCTCGCGGAGATCGCCCAACGCTGGGCACCATCGCATCGCAGGTCGGCGGATGAGGTCATTACCGCAGCGCGGGAAGAGTTCCCCGGCTTCGAAGAGCTGATCGGCTCACTCTGCCGGTAGTTGGCGTGCGAGATGGGCAGCGCCTCGGCAAGAGTCGGACCGGCGAGAGTCGACTGCTGTACTTTGCTGCTGCACCGGCCCGAATGACACCAACAGCGGCCCCGCAAAGGGCCGCTGAGCTACGGAGGAGTGGGCCGCCAGGGACTCGAACCCTGAACCTATGGATTAAAAGTCCACAGCTCTGCCATTGAGCTAGCGGCCCGCGCGCTCAGGTTACCCGACGGTGAGTGCCGACCGCTCTCGGCTTCCGGCCGGCCGTCGATGGCTGCGGCTGGCCGGCTGTCCGCCGCAGTTGATCATCACCTGTCGGGGCGCGGCCGAGGGTCCGGGGCGCTGGGTCGGTGAGCTGGGATGAATCGAGCGACCTTGCGCGGCGGTGCATGGGTTTGGGTCGGTGGGGAACCAGGACCGGCATGGGATCGAGCCGATTGCCGGCCGTGGCGGCCTCCGGGGAGGAGGTCGGGCGCGATGGCGTACGCCAGCCGGGTGGGGAGGTGCACGCCTGGTTGCCCGGCCAGAACCAGACGGTCTGTGGCCTGGCACTGAGCCGGACCCGACTGCGTCGCTTCCCGCATGTGCCCTTCGACTTCTCGGGTACCGACGTGCTCACCGAGGCGGACGCCGTGGGCTGGATCTGCCCACGCTGCCTGGCCGCCACCGCCGGTCGGCGGGGCAAGGAGAAGCACGGCTGGGTACGGGAGTCTCCTCGCCCTTGATCGACTCGGTTTCCCGGAAGTCGGGCTGTCCTGTGCGCGCGGATGCCGCGACTTTCACGAAGTCGAGTGGATCAACCGGTGGGGCGGGGGCCACCCGTTGGTGGGTGGTTGAGCTGCTGCTGGGCGGGTACGGGGTCGGTCATGCGGATCGTGGTGGTGGGGGCGAGCGGCAACGTCGGTACGGCGCTGCTGCGGCGGCTGCGCCGGGAGCGGGGCGTGGAGCTGGCCGGGGTCGTTCGACGGTTGCCCGGCCCGGATGCCGGCGAGCCGTACGACCAGGTGGAGTGGCACTCCTGCGACATCGGCGCGCCGAGCGCGGTCGGGCAGCTCGCCGAGGTGTTCGCGGGTGCGGACGCGGTGGTGCACCTGGCCTGGCAGATCCAGCCCAGCCACGACCAGCGGGTGCTGCGCCGGACCAACGTCGAGGGCAGCCGGGCGGTGATCAACGCGGTGGTCCAGGCCGGTGTGCCAGCCCTGGTGTACGCCTCGTCGGTCGGCACCTACGCGCCCGGCCCCAAGGACCACCCGATCAGTGAGCGGTGGCCGGCCACCGGGGTGCCCGGTTCGTCGTACAGCGAGCACAAGGCCGAGGTGGAGGCGCTGCTGGACGGGGTCGAACGGGATCAGCCGACGCTGCGGGTGGTGCGGATGCGACCCGGGTTGATCTTCCAGCGGGCCGCGGGTGCGGAGATCACGCGTTACTTCCTCGGCCCGTTGGCGCCCGTGCGGCTGCTGCGCTACGGCCGGATCCCGCTGGTGCCGACGAACCGCCGGTTGCGGATGCAGGCGGTGCACGCCGATGACGTGGCTGACGCGTACGCCCGGGCGGTGTTGGGTGATGCGCGCGGTGCCTTCAACGTCGCCGCGGACCCGGTGCTCACTCCGGAGCTGGTGGCCCGGCACTTCCACGGTTGGACGGTGCCGGTCGCCGCGCCGGTGCTGCGGGCGGCGGCGGCCCTAACCTGGCGGGCGCGGCTGCAACCGGTCGACGTGGGCTGGGTGGAGCTGGGTCTGAACGCCCCACTGATGTCCAGCGAGCGCGCGGAGACCGAGCTGGGCTGGCAGCCCAAGATCAGTGCGCTGACGGCACTCAAGGAACTCTTCGCCGGGATGGCCGACGGCGACCACACGCCGAGCCCGCCGATGTCCGGCGCACGGGACCTGCCCGGCCGCCCCGCCGCCCTCCTCCGCGCCCGCCCCCCAGGCCAAGGAAACCCCTACTGACCTCACCCCAGCGTGTTGATCAAGAGCTTTCGGTCAACAAATGCCGCCCCGATGACCGAAACCTCTTGATCACCGGCGCGAGCGGCGCGGGCGGCGCGCGGGTATGCGGGCGGCGCGGGCGCGCGGGCGGCGGCGGAGACGCGCGGGCGCGGGGGCCCGCCGGGGTCGGGCGGCCGGGTTAGGTGAGCTTGGAGTTGGTCAGCGTGGGGTTGCGGGCGCCCAGGAAGAAGATGCCGGGGAAGCCGTGGGTCTCGAACTTGGCGCTGGGGTTGCGGCGCAGGGTCGAGTTTTCGATCTTCATCGTGCCGGTGCGGTTGTTGCTCACGAAGAAGACCGCGCCGCCGCCCTCGTTGGCAGTGTTGTTCTCGATGATCGTGCCGGCGATCCGTACGGTGAACTCGTTGCCGTCGCAGTAGATCGCGCCGCCGCTGCCGCCGCCGGGCGTACCGGACTTGGCCGGGTTGGCGCCGCTGCCGATCGCCTCGTTGTTCCTGAGCAGGCTGTTCAGCAACACCCACGACACGCCGATGCTGCTCAGCGCCCCTCCGTTGGAGCAGGAACCGCCGTCGAAGGTGCTGCCCACCACGTACACCGGCTTGTTCTCGTACTGGCTCAGCACCCGGACGGCCGCGCCACCCAGGTCGGGGCCGGTGCGGTCGCAGCGGTTGCGGACGAAGCGCGAGTTGACGACCTTCAGCCGCCCGCCGCGTACGAAGATCGCCCCACCGCCGCCGCCCTCGGCCTTCTCGCCGGTGGAGTTGCCGTCGGCGAAGGTGAGGTTCTGCACGGTGAGCTGCGGGTGATCCTGGTTCTGGCAGTGCGAGGTGGTGAAGCCCTGGGCCTCGTCGCAGGTGTTCATGTAGAGGATGCGGCGCTGCCCCTGGCCGCTCAGCGTGACAGTGCCGCCGCCGTCCAGCACGATCTTCGGCCCGTTGGCGTTGCGGACCTTCGCGGTGGCGGCCATCTTGATCGTCACCGGGGCCGGTCCACAGTTGAACGTGATGACACCGCCCGCCGCGACGGCCTTCACGACCGCCGCGGAGGTGCAGCTCGCCGGGGTGCCGGTGCCGATGGTCCGGGTCGGCTTCGAGATGTCCACCGCCCGCGCCTCGGCCGGCACGGTGGCCCTGCCGTTCGGGTTGCCGGCGGCGAGCACCTTGTTGGCGGGCTTCGGGCTGGCGCTGGCCCCCGGGCCGCCGAGGCCGTCGCGAGCCCCCGGAGCGGCGCTCTGACCGCCGGTGGGCAGCGCCGTCGGCGAGGCGGTCGAGCCGGCCTCGAAGGCGGGGGCCGGATCGTTGGGCGCGCAGGCGGGCAGGGTCGCGGTGGCGACACCGAGGGCGAGGAGAGCGGCAAGCGACGTCATGCGCACCCCGTGATGCTAGGAGCCGCGACGGCATCGCGACGAATCCGCCGGGCCGGTTTAATGCGCAGCTAAGCCGCGCCCGTCGCCGCCCGCCATCGCCGCCCGCCGCCCACCCCACGCGCCGCCGCCACCCGCCGTCGCCGCCCGCCTGCCGCGCCGGTTGTGGCGGCGTGACCGGTGGTCAGGTGTGGGAGAGGGCGAAGGCGGTCAGGAAGCCGGCGACAGTGATCAGGCCGACCAGTAGGTGCGCGTTCTCGAACGCCTCCGGGACCATGGTGTCGGTGATCATGGCGAGGATCGCCCCGGCGGCCAACGCGGTGATGGCGGCCAGCACCTCCGGCGGCGCGCCACCCAGCAGCGTGTTGCCGACCAGCGCGGCGACGCCACTGATCAGCGCGATCCCGGTCCAGAGCAGGAACACGTACCGTCGGCTGCGGCCGGCCTGGCGCATGCCGGCGGCGCTGGACAGCCCCTCCGGAACGTTGCTGAGGAACACCGCCGTCACAGTGACCAGGCTGACCGTGCCGCCGCCGAGCAGGCTGGCGCCGATCACTACCGATTCCGGTACGCCGTCGAGCAGCGCGCCGACGGCGAGCGCCGAGCCGGAACCAGGCTGCTCGCTCTCGGAGGGTTGCTGGTCGCCGGACCGCTTCCGGTGCCGGGCGCCGTGCCGGGCGAGAGCCAGGTTGGCCACTGTGTAGACCACCGCCCCGACGGCAGCGCCGACAGCGGTGGGCAGCAGCCCGCCCTGCGCGTGCGCCTCGGCGATCAACTCGAACGACACCGCGGAGAGCAGCACCCCCGCGCCGAACGCCATGATCGACGCGATGACGCGCTGCGGCACCCGGGCGAACCAGCCGACCGCCGCCCCGACCAGCAGAGCCGACCCGGCCAGCAACCCCCATCCACCCGCCTGTAACCACTCCGGCATTCGCGGGACCGTACCCACGGTCGCCGGAGCGACAAACCCGATTGTGAGGAGGGCTCAGAAGTCGGCGAAAAGGTACGGCACCCGGCGGGGGAAGAGGCCGCGCAGCTCCGTGGCGGCGTCCACCGGCACCTCGCCCAGACCGCGTAGCGGCAGCTCGGCCGGGTCCAGTACCCCGTACGCGAGGGCGGAGAGCCCGGCGGCGGTGAGCGTGGCGGTCGGCGCGCGGCCGGTGGTGTCGTCGACCAGTTCCAGCGCGCCGGTCGTGCCGTCGAGCAGGTAGGTGCCGGCCAGCCAACGGTCCCCGGTCAGCTCGATCCGCACCCGGCCCGGGCCGGCGGGCAGCCCGCTCAACGCGTCCAGTGACAGCAGCCGGGCCATCGGCGCGGACGAACCCGGCACTGCCGTACGGGCCTCGACGTGCACGTCCAGGTCGGTCAGCCACAGCTCGGGCAACTCGTCCGGCGGAACCTGAACGGTGACCCGCTCGATCTGGTCGACGTGCCGGGCGAAGAACTGCAACAGCAGCGCCCGCGCGAGCGGGTCGGTGACCAGCAACTCGTTGCCGTGCAGCGTGCCGCCGTGTTCGTCGATCCGGTACGTCACCGCGCCGGTGACCTCCCCGCCGACCCGGGCGGTGAGCAGCCAGTACTCGTCACGGTCACGCATTCCGACCGCCCGGTAGTCGGGGAAGATCGCGAAGCCGTGTCGTTCCTGGAGGTTGCGCTCGGTGAACGCCCGCCACGCCGGATAGCCGGCGGCGACGCGCTCCCAGCCCACCTCGCCGGGCAGGTCCACCCGCAGCAGCGAACCCAGGTTGGCGGGAGTGAAGGTGACCCGGCGCGGCTTGGGCAGCCCGACGTAGCCGAACCGGGCGTAGAAGCTGGGCCGGAACGGATAGAGCGCGCTGAGCGGGTGGCCCTCGTCGCGCATCTCGTCGAGCAGTTGGTGCAGCAACGTCCGGACGTGCCCCTGCCGGCGGGCCAGCGGATGGGTCGCCACCCCGGCGACACCGGCCATCGGCAGCACCACCCCGCGCAGGTTCTGTCGCATCGGGATGGCCGAGACGGCGGCCAACGTGGTGCCGTCCTCCTCGGCGATCAGCGTCCGGTTGCCCTGGTTGTAGGGCAGGTAGTCGCGGAACTCCGCAGTCCGGGCAGCGCTGAGCGGCGAGGACTCGAAGGCGTACGCGGCCAGCGGGAAGCTGGTGGTGAGACGGTCGTCGTCGGTCACCCGGCGGATGGTCATTCGACCATCTCAACCCGCCGCGCGGGTCGCAGCAACCGGATTGGCCCGATCCGCGGCCGGCACGGCGGTCAGCCGACCGGCAGGTGCCGCAGGTGACGACGGCGGCGCAGGCGGACGCTGGCCACCGCGGCCACGCCCAGGGCCAGCAGGGCGGTGACGACGAGCCCGTGCAGCAGGCCACGGGAGAGGTAGCCCTGGTCGGTGTTGTCGACAGTCCAGGTGGCGATCTCCCGACTCGACCAGAACGGCGTCAACCTCGCCCCGGACCCGGCCGGTTCGATCAGCATCTGCACCGTCACCACGGTGAGCAGCAGCAGCGTGCCCTCCAACTCGCGGGGCAGCAGCGCACCGATCAGCATCCCGAACGGCGCCGCCACCGCGACGGAACAGAGCAGCGCCGCCGCGAGGCCGCCGTACCGCAGGTCCGCGCCGTCGATCATCGGGAGCAGGAAGAAGGGTACGGAGATGACCAGCCCCACCGTCCACAGACCGAGCATCCGACCGAGATAGAGATGGTGTGGACGGTAGCCGGCCAGCCGCAGCCTCGGCTCCAACTCGCGGGCCGCGGTCGTGGCGAACAGCGCGGCGGTGCTCACCGCCCAGCCCACCCCCAGCAGCAGCGAGCGAACCGACTGCCCGAGGTAGGCGTCCCGCCGGATCAGGTAGAAGGTCAACGGCATCAACAACAACAGCAGGAGTACGCCTCGACGCCGCAGCAGCTCCCGCAGGGTCATCTCGGCGACGGTGACGAGCCGGTTCACGGGCGGCCTCCCTGGATGCCGGGCGCGTGCCACCCGGTCTCGTGTGCCGGGGTCAGGTCGAGCACGATGTCCACCCGGTCGAGTTGGTTGAGCAGGTGGGTCACCACGACGATGGCCGTGCCGGCGTCGCGCAACCTGCTGAGCTGGTCCCAGAAGTTGACGTACGTGCCCTGGTCGAAGCCCTGGTACGGCTCGTCGAGCAGCAGCACGTCGGGGGCGCTGAGCGTGGACATGGTCAGGTTGAGCTTCTGTCGGGTGCCGCCGGACAGGTGGCGGGCCTGCACGTCGCCGCCCGCTTCCCAGCCGAGCTGCCGGGCCGCCGCCCGACCGGCGCGGCGGGCCGGGCCCCGGGCCACACCCTGACCCGCGCCGACCAGCACGAAGTGCTCGTCGGCGAGCAGGAAGTCGGCGGTGCCGCCGGACTGCGGGCAGTAGCCGAGCCGACCGGAGACGGTCACCTCACCGGCGTCCGGTGACATGAGTCCGGCGCAGATCCGGAGGAAGGTGCTCTTGCCGCAGCCGTTCGCGCCGACGACGGCGGCGATCTGTCCGGCCCGGACGGTCAGCGTGGCGTCGCGCAGCACGGTTCGTCGCCCGTACCGCTTGGTGATGCCCGCCGCGTGCAGCCGGACCGGGCCGGGGCGGGGTCCGGGCGCGGTGCCGATGCTCTCCACGACCGCACCCGCGTACTGCAGGGGTGGGCCGAAGACGACCCAGGGGTCGCCGCCGCCCTCGCGCAGGTGTGTGGCGGCCTCGGCGACCACGTGCCGTGCGGCGTCCGCCGCGACCCGGCGCTGGTGCAGCTCGGCTGTGAGCGTACGCAGCCAATCGTCGGCGTTCACCGGGTGACCCCCTTCGTGACGATGTCGTTCACCGGCTGGACGAAGGTGAGCCAGGCGCTGCCGCCGGCGCGGAGCGCCTCGTGCCCGTCGTCGGTGAGCCGGTAGTACTTACGGGCCGGCCCGGCGCTGCCCTCCCGCCACTGCGCGGTCACCAGGCCGGTCTTCTGTAGGCGCAGCAGCACGGGATAGAGCGTGCCGCCCTGGATCGGCCCGACGCCCGCCGCGTCGAGCGCCTGCGCGAGCTGGTAGCCGTAGGACTCGCCTTTGGACAGCAGGGCCAGGACGCAGATGTCGAGCACCCCCCGCAGCCACTGCCCGCGCCGGTCGGAATCCACGCGTCGGACAGTAGCGGCGCAAGCTAGATGGCACAACCACCTACTGTGGCAGCGGAACCCGAACCAGTCGGTTCGGGTGAGCCGCCGAGTGAGCCGTACGGGTCAGTGGGCGACGACGTCGGAGACCACGACTGTGACGTTGTCCGGTGCGCCGGCGTGGTGAGCCAGCTTCACCAACTGCTCACCGCACTGCTGGCGGTCGGCGTACATGCCCAGGGCCGCGGCGATGGCCTCGTCCTCGACGTAGTCGGAGAGCCCGTCGCTGCACAGCAGCAGCCGGTCACCGGGGGCCACTGTGAGCACCCCGACCGCGGGTGGGGTGTCGGCGCCCTGCACGGCCCGGGTCACCAGGGACCGCTGCGGGTGGTGGCGGGCCTGCTCGGGAGAGAGGGTGCCCTGATCGACGAGCGCCTGCACGAACGTGTCGTCCCGGGTGAGCTGGGTCAGCTCCCCCTCGCGCAGTAGGTAGCAGCGGGAGTCGCCCACCTGGGCCAGCACCAGCGTCTCCCCGGCCAGCAGCGCCGCGGTGAGCGTCGTACCCATGCCGTCCCGGCTCGGGTCGACGGTGATGGCGGCGTGGATGCGCTGGTTGGCGGTGCTGACCACGGCACGCAGCGCGTCGGCGGCGCCGTCGGGGTCGGTGGGCGGAGCCAGTTCGTCCAGGATCCGGATCACGATCTCGCTCGCCACCTCGCCCGCAGGCAGCCCACCCATGCCGTCGGCGACGGCGATCAGGCGGTCACCGGCGAGGGCGGAGTCCTCGTTGTTGGTGCGCACCAAGCCGATGTCGTTGAGGATGACCGAGCGGAGGATCAGCGTCATGGGGTCAAGCTTGCCAAGAACAACCCGCATTCGTCTCTACGCCTCCTACCTAGGTCGAGAAATGATTGCGATTTTCGTCGACGGGGCCGACGGTCCGTGACCGTTCGGCGGGGTCTCAGCGGCGCGGATAGCGCAGCAGCAGGCTGGCGGCGACCTCCTCGTCACCCACCGCCGCGTAGCTGTGTGGCACGTCCGACACCCAGCGGAGGTGCCCGCCGGCCGGGGCGGTCAGCGGTGCGTCGGCCGGCCCGGTGCGCAGCACCCCGGCGAAGACGGTGACGTGCTCGGTGACCCCCGGCGCGTGAGCGGGGGAGAGTTGGGTGACGCCGGGCGCGACCCGCATCCGGTACAGCTCGTAGGTCGCGTCGGTGTCGGTGAAGACTTCCAGCAGGGTCGCGGTGACCGCGGTGCCGTGCACGGTGGGCTCGGCCGCCGGTTCGGCCAGCAGGGCGGTGAACGGTACGCCGAGCTGTGCGGTGACCGCCCAGAGCGTCTCCAGGGTCGGGTTGCGGGTGCCGTGCTCCAGGCCGGAGAGGGTGGCCTTTCCGACACCGGCGAGCCGGGCGAGTGTGGACAGCGAGATTCCCTGCTCCTCGCGGAGGGCACGAACCCGGCGCCCGACGACGGCGGGATCCACGTCGAGGCCTGGGCGGGCTGGTGGTGGGTGCGGCACCCGGCTATCGTGCTACACGCTTCCGTTCCGTAAACGGAACAGTCGGGAGGGTGGGGTGGCCGGACGCGTGCAACCGGTGCTGGCGGGGGTGGTGACCGCGCTGGTCGGCTTCGCCAGCTCGTTCACCGTCGTGTTGGCCGGGCTCCGAGCGGCGGGCGCGTCGGACGCACAGGCCGCCTCCGGCCTGCTCGCTCTCTGCGTGGCGAGTGGGTTCGTCGCCGTCTGGCTGGGCTGGCGGTACCGGATACCGATGAGCGCAGCCTGGTCCACTCCGGGCGCGGCGCTGCTGGTGGCGACCGGGTCGCCACCGGGCGGATGGCCGGTAGCGGTGGGCGCCTTCCTCGTCTCCGGTGTGCTGATCGTCGCGGCCGGGTTGTTCCCGCCGCTCGGCCGTGCGGTGGCCGCCATCCCCAAGCCGGTGGCCGGCGCGATGCTCGCCGGGGTGCTGCTGCCGCTGTGCACCGCCCCGGTCCGCGCGCTGGTCGAGCTGCCGGTGGTGGCCGGATCGGTGGTGGTCGGTTGGCTGCTGCTGCACCGGTTCGCCCGACGCTGGGCGGTACCCGGTGCGCTGGTGGTGGCGGTGGCGGCGATCGCACTGACCGCACCGCCGACCGGCCTGACCGGTGCCGCGCTGATCCCGTCGGTCACGCTGACCGCGCCGGCCTGGAACGCGTCCGCACTGGTCGGGTTGGCCCTGCCGCTGTTCCTGGTCACCATGGCCGCGCAGAACGTACCCGGCATGGCGGTGCTGGTCGGCTACGGCTACCGGCCGCCGTTCGGCGCCGCGCTGCGGACCACCGGCCTGGCCAGTCTGCTCGCCGCCCCGGCCGGCGGGCACGCGGTGAACCTCGCGGCGATCACCGCCGCGCTGGCCGCCGGCCCCGACGCGCACCCCGACCCGGAGCGCCGATGGATCGCCTCGGTCACCGCGGGCGCTGGGCTGGCCGTGCTCGGCCTGGGCGCCGGCGTGGCCACCACGCTGGTGGCGGTCGCCCCACCGATCCTCATCGAGGCGGTCGCCGGGCTGGCGCTACTGGGCGCCCTGGCCACCGCGCTCGCCTCGGCGGTGACCGACCCGGCGACCCGGGAGGCAGCCGTGGTCACCTTCGTGGTGACCGCGTCCGGGGTGACGCTGATCGGCGTGGGCGGCGCGTTCTGGGGCCTGGTCGCGGGCTGCCTGATGCTGCTGCTCTTCCATCGCCGGCAACCCGCCGCGCCCGACCAACCCGCCCTCACCACGCCGGATGAGCCCGCCGCGCCGGACCAGCCCGCCGCACCGGACCAGCCCGCCGCACCGGACCAGCCCGCCGCACCGGATGAGCCCGCCGGGGACCAGCCGGCCGCGCCGGATCAGTCGGCCCCCACCGTGCAGCGAAGATCGACTCGGGTTTCATGAAGTCGGGCTGTCCCGAGGCTCCGGATGCCCCGATTTCCGTGAACCCGAGTCAATCAGGGCGGTGGGGTCACTCCTCGGGCGGCAGGTCGGCCACCCCGACGGCCAGGAGGACCCGGCCGTCGGCCACCGACCCGATCCGGTCGGCCGGTACGTAGACCGCGCCGGTGCGGGTCAGGTCGGTCGAGACCTTCAGATAGCCGCTGTGCAGCAGCCGCGCCGCCAGGTCGGCCGGTACGTCCGGCTCCTCGACCGCGGTCGCCTCGATCAGCTCGTCCAGGCTGCTGCCCGGGTCGGCGGTCGGTGTCTGGACGGTCACCGCGTTCGGGTCACCCCGCTGGACGAGGTCCACGGTCCCGACCTCGGTGCCAGCTGAGTCGATCACCGGCATCCCGGTGGTGATCCGCGAGATGGTCGCCTGCTGCTCGTCCTGCTGGTCCATCCCGCTGCGGTTCCCAGGGCGGCGCGCCGCTAAACGCCGCCGCCTGTCCGCCCGACGCTCAGCGGCCGCTGCGGTCTCGGTGTGGTCGGCACCTCGTCCAGAGCAGCGGCTCGGAGGCGGCAGGTCCGCAGGCGATGGCCCGGAGAGCGATGGCCCGGAGAGCGTTATGACTCTGAGGCATATTTATTCCTCAGAGTCATAACCGTCGAAAGCAGTACCGTCTCCACGGCCCGCGCAAGGTGGCGGGCGACGGACACTCAGCTGTTCGGGAGGGTCCAGCCGCCGGGCGGGCGGGGGGACAGCTCCCGCCAGGTGTCCGGGCCGTCGAGCAGCGCCCGGACGGTGTCCTCGGCCTCGTCCGCACTGCCGTACTCGTAGAAACGGGAGATGCCCTCGGCGCCGCCGGCCCGCTGCTCGACGTGCCACCGGTCGGCGTCCACCCGCAGGAAGACGTCCCGCCGGGCCAGCCGCCCCCACTTCCCGTTCCACCAGTGCTTTCGCTGCTCCATGGCGGGACTCTATCGAACACACGTACGAGAAGGTGCGGCCCCTGCGGGAATCCCACAGGGGCCGATGTGCATCCGTTCGGGTCAGCGCTGCGTCGGCGGCTCCGGGCGGCGGCCCAGCACGTCGTCCAGCGCCCCGCGCTGCTGGCCGGGGGTGGTGTGGCCGGCGGAGACCAGAGCGTCCCGGATCTCGGTGAGCAGCTTGACCTCCTCGCTCGGCGCCGAGGGCGGCGGCTCCTCGCCCCGCTTGCGCCGCTCGGCCAGCCGGTTCATCGGGTAGACGACCAGGAAGTAGAGCGCCGCCGCAGTGAGCAGGAAGGTGATCACCGCGTTGACGAAGGCGATCCAGTCGAACGGGATGCCACGGAACTTGGGTGCCGTGCCGGCCAGACCCTTGTCGCTGCCCGTGATGACCAGCACGATGACCCGGATCAGTGGTTCGAGGAACGACTTGGTGAGCTGGGTGACCACGCCCGTGAACGCGGCGCCGATGACGACACCGACCGCCAGGTCGACGACGTTGCCGCGCATGATGAAGTCTTTGAAGCCCTTGAGCATTCGTACTCCCGAGGTGTCCGCTTTTCTGTCGGGCACAACCTATGCCCGTTCGGCGGGTTCCAGAAAAGCGCCGGCTTCGAGCGCCGCCCGGCCGGGATCGCCGGCCCGGATCGCCTCGACCAGCCGGGTGTGGTCGACGTAGCGCTCGGGGGTGAGCTCCCCGCCCATGGCCTGGGCGACAGTGCTGCGCAGGGCGGTGCCCACCGAGGCGTACAGCTCGGCGAGCATGGCGTTGTGCGCGGCGGCGACCACCGCCGTGTGCAGTGCCGCGTCGGCTTCGACGAACGCGTCGACCCGGCCGCCGTGCCAGGCGGCCTCGCGCTGGGCGAGCGCGCCGTCGAGCGCCGCCAGGTCCTCCGGGGTACGCCGCAGCGCGGCGAGCCGGGCGGCCTCCACCTCGAAGGCGCGGCGTACCTCGATGACCTCGGTCATCCGGTCGTCGCCGAGTCGGCGGGCGACCACCGGTGCCAGTTCGTCGGTGGACACCACGTAGGTGCCGGAGCCCTGCCGGCACTCCAGCACCCCGGCGTGCACCAGGGCGCGGACCGCCTCGCGGACCGTGTTGCGCCCGACGCCCAGCGCGGCGACCAGTTGCGGCTCGGTGGGGATGCGTCCGCCGACGGGCCATTCGCCGCCGAGGATCCGGGCGCGGAGTTGCTCGGTGGTCTGCCGGACGCGGTGGCCGCGGGGCGGCACGGCGGGCTGGCCGCGGGGCGGTGCCGGCGGCGCGGAGGGGAATTCAACCGACGGTGGCACTGGTTACATCACCGGTCCCAAATTCATCCCATGATTGTAGGTTAAGGGTCATGACCCCGCCACCAACCGCCGCTCCGGCGTTGCCCGCCCCCGCCGCCGTCGACCCTCGCCCGACGCGGGACCCCGGCACCGGCCGGCGGACGCACCCGGCGACCGGTGGCGCGCTGGTGCTGGTCGGGATGCTGCTGGTCGCGCTCAACCTGCGCGCCGTGGTGACGAGCCTCGGCGCACTGCTCGACGAGGTCCGCGACGGGCTGGGCCTCTCCGGTGTCACCGCCGGCCTGGTCACCACCCTGCCGACCATCGCGTTCGCCGGCCTCGGCGCGCTCACCCCGTGGCTGGTCCGCCGGGTGGCACCGGCCCGGGTGCTGGTGGTCGCCATGTTCGCCCTCGCCGTGGGCCAGGTGCTCCGGGTCGTCACCGACTCGGCCTTGATCTTCGTGCTCACCAGCGCGCTGGCGCTGTCCGGCATCGCGGTCGCCAACATCCTGCTGCCGATGCTCGTCAAGCAGCACTTCCCGCACCGCACCGGCCTGGTCACCGGGGCGTACACGATGGCGCTGACAGTGGGCACGACGGTGGCCGCCGCCTCCGCGGTGCCGATCGCGCACGCCTTCGGATCGTGGCGGGCCGGGCTCGGCGTCTGGGCCGCGATGGCCGCGGTGGCCGTACTCCCGTGGGTGCCGCTGGCACTGCGGACCCGCGCTGCGGCGCGGCGGGCGACCCCGACGGCGGTCGTCGCCACGCCGATGCGGGTCCGGCCGGCGCGGACCCGGCTCGGCTGGGCGATGGCCGTCTACTTCGGGGCGCAGTCGCTCAGCGGGTACGCGATCATGGGCTGGCTGGCCCAGCTGTTCCGCGACGCCGGTTACCAGCCGGAGTCGGCCGGGCTGCTGCTCGCCGGGGTGACCGCGCTCGGCGTGCCGATCGCGCTGCTGATGCCCACCCTGGCCGGTCGGCTGGGCACCCTGCGGCCGCTGGTGCTCGGGCTGACCACCGCGTCGGCGCTGGCCTACCTGGGGTTGGCGCTCGCACCACACGGTGCCGCGCTGCTCTGGGTCGCCCTGCTGGCGATCGGGCAGGGCGCGTTCCCGATGATCCTGACCGCCATCGGCCTACGCGCCCGCACCGCCGAGGGCACTGTCGCGCTCTCCGCGTTCGCGCAGAGCACCGGGTACGTGATCGCCGCCCTCGGCCCGCTGATGGTCGGCATCCTCTACGAGGCCACCGGCGGCTGGACCGCGCCGATCGGGTTCCTGCTGGGTGCCCTCGCCGTGCAGACGACGGCGGGCATGGCGATCGCTCGTCCCCGTTACGTCGAGGACGAGTGACGCACGCGGACGGTCAGGAGGAAGCCGGCGTCGATTCGCCGGCGACTGCCTCATCCACCGTCGGGTAGGTGTGCAGCACCTCGACCAGCCCGCTCACCTCAAGGATGCGCAGCACGCCGCGCTGCGGGGCGGCCAGCCGGACCACGCCGCCAGCCTCGTCGCAGCTGTTCTTGGCGCGGACGAAGACCGACAGACCGGTCGAGTCGCAGAACGAGACGTCCGCCAGGTCGAACACCAGCCGGTTGCGGCCCTTGTCGAGCAGGTCGGTGATCTGGTCCTGCAGCTGCGGTGCAGTGGCCATGTCCAGCTCGCCCGCGACCGCTACGACGACCACGTCGCCGCGTTGTTCCGTGTGCACCGTCAACGACATTCGCCAGACCTCCTGTTATCGGGGGAACGGTATCCCACGACCACGGTCGGAGGTAGAACGGGAGCCGTGATCCGGTGGCCATCGTCATTCCGTTGCTACGGGGCAAGTAGTTGGTCAGGCCCCGGTGATAGAGTCCGCCCGGTCCAGGTCAAGGGGGTTCGAAATGGCGTTGAGCACCGAAGAAAGTGGTCGGCTCGCCGCGCTGCTCAGCGGGCAGGACGAACGGGTCACGACTCGGTGGACCGAGATCGTCACCAGTTCGTTGCGAGGCCGGCTGAGCCAGGCGGAGCTGCGCCGACAGGTCCAGGACCTGCACCGCGCCATCGTCTCCACCGGCGAGCAGGGCATCATCGACCTGTCCGCCGACAGCGCCGCCGAACTGCGCGCCGCGCTCTCCGAGCTGTCCCGTGGCCGGGCCCGGCAGGGCTTCTCCGCCACCGAGACCACTGTCAGCATCTTCGCGCTGAAGGACGTGCTGGCCGAGCTGGTGCAGGAGAACGGCGGCCCGAACGCGCTACCGGACTACGTCGCCTTCTCGAAGCTGGTCGACGAGATGGGCCTGTTCACCTTCGAGAGCTTCGTCCGCACCCGGGAGAGCCTGATCGCCGACCAGGCCGAGCAGTTGCTCGAGCTCTCCACGCCGGTGGTCAAGCTCTGGGAGGGCGTCGTCGCCGTGCCGCTGGTCGGCACCCTCGACTCGGCCCGGGCCCAGGTCGTCATGGAGCGGCTGCTGCAGACCCTGGTCGACACCAGCTCGCCGTACGCGATCATCGACATCACCGGCGTACCGGCGGTGGACACCCAGGTCGCCCAGCACATCCTGAAGACCGTGGTGGCCGCCCGGCTGATGGGCGCCGACTGCATCATCTCCGGCATCCGTCCGCAGATCGCGCAGACCATCGTGGCGCTCGGCATCGAGTTCGGCGACATCGCCACCAAGGCGAGCCTCGCCGACGCGCTGCGCCACGTGCTGCGGCTCAACGGGGTGGAGACCGCCCGCCGCCAGCCGCGCCGGGACGCCTGATGGAGAGGGTTCCGATCCTCAAGATCGGTGACATCCTGCTCGTCTCCATCCAGCTCGACATGTCCGACCAGACGGCGGTCCAGCTCCAGGAGGACCTGGCCGAGCGGATCGTCGCGACTGGCTGCCACGGCGTCATCATCGACATCACGGCACTGGACATCGTCGACTCCTTCGTCGGGCGGATGCTCTCCACCATCGCGTCGATCTCCAAGGTGCTGGACGCGGAAACGGTGGTGGTCGGGATGCGTCCGGCCGTCGCCATCACCCTTGTCGAACTCGGGCTGTCGCTGAACGGCATCCGTACCGCGCTGAACGTGGAACGCGGCATGGAGCTGATCGCGGCGGCCCACGCCGACGAGCTCGACTACCAGCTCGACGACGATCCGGACGCCGAGACGGCCTCGCCGTGACCGCGGGCATCGACCTGGGCCAGCCACAGGCGCAGTCGGTCCGGAGCGATGAGGACGTGGTGCGCGTCCGGCAGTTGGTCCGCGCCGTGGCGGTGGCCAGCAAGCTGTCCCTCGTCGACCAGACCAAGGTGGTCACCGCGGCGAGCGAGTTGGCCCGCAACACCCTGGTGTACGGCGGCGGCGGTTCGGTCGAGGTGACGGTCGTGGACAACGGCCGACGCAAGGGCGTGCAGATCGTGTTCGCCGACTCCGGGCCGGGCATCGCGGACCTCGACCTGGCCATGACCGACGGCTACACCAGCGGCGGCGGTCTCGGCCTCGGGCTCAGTGGGTCGCGACGCCTGGTCGACGAGTTCCAGATCGAGACGTCCGCGGAGACCGGTACGCGGATCACGGTCACCAAGTGGTCCAGGTGAACGCCGACGCGGTCACCGACAGTGGCATCTGGTTCCGGGTGGAGGCCAGTAGCGCGGCGAGCGCCGTCCGGCGGGCCGCCGAACGCCTCGGCGCACAGGTGGAAATGGGCGAGGCGCGCATCGCCGACCTGGCCATCGTCGCGGCCGAGCTGACCAGCAACCTGGTCAAGCATGCCGACGAGGGCATCCTGCTGCTCCGGCCGGTACGCCGCGCCGGGCAGGCCGGGGTGGAGTTGGTGGCCATCGACTCCGGGCCCGGCATGGCCGACCTGACCGTCTCGTCCCAGGACGGGCACTCCACCACCGGCACACTCGGCATCGGTCTGGGTGCCATCGTCCGGCAGGCCAGCTGGTTCGACGGATACTCGCTGCCCGGCCGGGGCACCGTCCTCGCCGTGCAGGTCTGGCCGGCCGAGGCGGCACGGCCGTCCTGGGCCGGCGCCCTCACCCGTCCGCTGACCGGCGAGACGATCAGCGGCGACGGCTACGCAGTGCGGGTCGTCGACGGGCGGCACCAGGTGCTGGTCAGTGACGGGTTGGGGCACGGCCCGTTGGCCGGGGCCGCCACCGACGCCGCGCTGGCCGCGTTCCGCGACGCTCCGGCCGGCCCACCGGCGATGGTGGTCGGTCACCTGCACCGGAGCATGTCGCACACCCGGGGCGCCGCGCTCGCCGTCGGCGAGCTGATGCCGGAGGCCGGCGTGCTGCACTACGCCGGCCTGGGCAACATCGCCGGCGTGGTCGTCGAGGGTGACGGCCGCCGTCGAGGGTTGGTGTCGCTGCCCGGCATCGCCGGCCACCAACGGCCCACGATCCGGGAGTACGACTACCCGTTCGGTCCCGGCGCCCGGCTGGTGATGCACAGCGACGGGGTGGTCGACCGGTGGCGGATGACCGACTACCCGGGCCTGGCGGAGCGATCCCCGCTGGTCATGGCGGCGACCCTGCTCCGTGACGCCGGTGTGCGACGTGACGACGCCTGCGTACTGGTCGCGAGGTCCTGGGCATGATCGGGGAGCCGGCCGCGCTGCCGCTGCTCCAGATGGCACTGCGGGTCGAGCAGGACATCTTCGTCATCCGTCAGCGGGGGCGCGAGGTGGCCGCTGTGGTCGGCCTCGAACACCAGGACCAGGTGCGGATCGCCACCGCGCTCAGCGAAGTCGCCCGGGACCTGCTGCGGACGACCGGGGGAGCGGACGTCTCCTTCCACGTCGACGCGGGTGCCGACGGCCGGTTCCATCTACGCGCCGACCTGGCCCCGGTGTCCCCGCTGCCCGACGGTCGCTACCAACCGCAGTCCGGCGCGGTGTCCCGACTGGTCGACACACTGAGCGTGTTGACCGTCGAGGGGGTTACGGTCGTACGGATGTCCCGACGAGTCCCGGCCAACGCGCCGACGCCGACCCCGGAGCGGCTCGCCGAGTTCCGTACCGAACTCGGCCGCACCGCGCCGGGCAGTGCGCTGGACGAGTTGACAGTGCAGAACGGGCAGCTCATCGCCGCACTCGACGAGGTGCGCAGCCAGCGCGACGAGCTGGCCGTGCTGAACGAGGAGCTGGCCGAGACCAACCGCGGTGTGCTGGCGCTCTACAACCAGCTCACCGAGGAGCTGGAGGAGACCAACCGCGGTGTCGTCGCCCTCTACGCCGAGCTGGACGAGAAGTCGGCCCAGCTCCGCGCGGCGAGTGAGTCGAAGAGCCGGTTCCTGGCCAACGTGAGCCACGAGCTGCGGGCGCCGGTCACCGCGATCATCGGCCTGGGGCGGCTGCTCACCGACTCCGCCTCCGACCCGCTGACCGACGAGCAGGGCCGCCAAATCGATCTGATCCGCTCCTCGGCGGCGGACCTGCTCAACCTGGTCAACGAACTCCTCGACCTGGCCAAGGCGGAGTCCGGCCGGATCGAGCCGGAGCTGGCCGAGGTTGACCTGCGGCCGGTCTTCGGTCAACTGCGCGGCACCCTGCGCGCGCTGGCCACCCGCCCGGGGGTGGAGCTGGTCGTGGAGGAGCCCAGCGGGCCGGCCCTGCTGCACACCGACGAGGTGCTGCTCGGCCAGGTGCTGCGCAACCTGCTGCACAACGGGTTGAAGTTCACCGAGCGCGGCGAGGTGCGGCTGCGGGCCAGCCAGAGCGGCGACCGTTGGCAGTTCGAGGTCAGCGACACCGGGCCGGGCATCGCTCCCGAGCTGCACGACCGGATCTTCGAGGAGTTCTATCAGATCCCCGGAGCCACCCGGGTCGGCGGCACCGGCCTCGGTCTGCCGTACGCCCGGCGGTTGGTGACGCTGCTCGGCGGGACACTGGAGCTGACCAGCGCGGCCGGCGAAGGCAGCACATTCACCGTCTCCCTGCCCACCGGCGGGGCGTGACGGCGTGGACGCCATGCCGACAACCATCCTGGTGGTTGACGACAGCCGTACCAAGCGTTACCTGCTGGTCAGCTGGCTGACCCGGGCCGGGTTCACAGTGCTGGAGGCCGAGAACGGCGCCGATGCGTTGGCTCGGGTCGAGGTGGACCGGATCGATCTGGTGGTCCTCGACGTCCGGCTGCCCGACCTGAGTGGCTACGAGGTCTGCGAACAGATCAAGGCGCGGCACCCGGCGATGCCGGTGATCCATGTGTCGGCGCATGCGGTGGACGTGGCCGACCGCGCCCAGGGGCTGACCCGGGGCGCTGACGCCTACCTGACCGAGCCGATCGAGCCCGAGGAGCTGATCGCCACCACCCGGGCGGTGCTGCGCTACTACCAGGCCCGGCAGCGTGCCGAACTGCTCGCCGAGCGGCTGCTCGGGTTGGCCGACACGACCGTCGCGGTGCATGCGGCGCCGACCTTCGCGCGCCTGCTGGAGGCCGCTGCCGAGGGCGCCGCCCATATCTTCAAGAGCCCGGCGGCGGTGATCGCCGAAACCTTCGACGGCGACTGCCTCGCGGGTGTCTGCGCCGGTCCCGGCGCGGTGGCCGCCGTGGTGCCGTGGGTCGTCGACGACACCGGGGTGCCCACCGGTGCCACCGTCCGGGTGGAGGCCCCGGCGAACTGGGCGCTCGTCGACTGGCCGGCGGACGACACGGTGACAGTCGCCGCCGCCCGACTGCGCGAGGACCGGGCCCCGCTGTACGTGGTGGTCCCGACCGCCACCCAGACCGCGCGGACCCCGGTGCTCAAGCAGCTGGCTCAGGCGGTGGCGGCGGCCGTGGAGGGGCAGCGCTCCTTCGACGAGGAGCACCGGATCGCGGTCACCCTCCAACGCAGCCTGCTCCCGCGTGGGCTGCCCACCGTGGCCGGCCTGGACCTGGCGGTGCGCTACGAGCCGGCCAGCGCGCAGACCGAGGTGGGCGGCGACTTCTACGAGCTGGTGATGCTCGACGGGCACCTGCTGCTCGCGATCGGGGACGTCGCCGGCCACTCGCTGCACGCGGCGACAGTGATGGCCGAGCTGCGGCACGCGGTGCGGGCGTACGCGGTCGAGGGCCACCAGCCCGGCGAGATCCTGCACCGGGTCAACGAGCTGATGCGGACCCTGCTGCCGAACGAGGTGGCGACGCTCTGCGTACTGCTGCTGCACCCGCCGACCGGGCACGTCCGGTTGGCCAGTGCGGGGCACCTTCCGCCGCTGATGATCATGGACGGCAAGGTCGAGTTCGTGCAGCACTCCGCGCCGTTGCTCGGCGTCCGCGCCCCGCGCCCGGCCGATCTGGAGTTCGTGGTGCCGGCCGGGGCCACGCTGGTCTTCTACACCGACGGGCTGATCGAGCGACGGGACGCCACCATCGACGAGGGGCTGGCAGCGCTGGCCGGGGTCGCCGCGACGGTCGACGGTGACCTGGACCAGTTCTGCGCCCGACTGCTGGTGGAACTGGCCCCACCGGAGATCCAGGACGACGTCGCCGTGGTCGTCCTGCGGCGTCGCTGATCTGTCGGCTCTCCTCAGCTCACTGAGCGGGCGTACGCGGCGGGGGACACCCCGGCCACGGCGGTGAAGTCACGGACCAGGTGGGCCTGGTCGCTGTAGCCGAGGTCGGCGGCGAGGTCAGCCCAGCTCAGCGGGCCACCGGCGGCCTGTTCGACGGCCTCCTGGAGCCGGTAGCGGCGGATCACCCACTTCGGCCCGACTCCCACGTACTCAAGGAACAGCCGCTGCAACCGGCGGACCGGTACGTCGTGCCGCGCGGCGAAGTCGTCGACGCGCAGCACCGTCCGGTCGGTACGGATCGCCTCGGCCAGTCGGACGGCCTCCTCGGCCATCGGGTCCGGCTCCGGTTGCCAGGCGGTGAGGAGGGCGTCCAGCGCCCGGCAGCGCTCGTCGTCGCCGGCCGCCGAGGTGGGTGCTCCCGGGAACGTGCCCGCGCCCACCGGGACGTCCGGCTGGGTCAGCCGGCCGGCGGGCAGCGGCACGCTACGGCCGGTCAGCTCACTGACCGCGCGCCGCCAGAACGGGTGGAAGCCGCCGGGGCGGAACTGCACCCCGGACACCCGGCCGGTGCCGTTGAGCGTGATCCGGAACAGGTCGCGGCCCACCCCGGCAACCTCGCCGGACTCGGGCCCGTCGTCGTCCCGCCGGAACACCACGTTGACCGCCGGGTGCGGCACGACCCGCTGCTCGAACGGCGCGCTCAACTCCCAGTCGATCAACCAGTAGTGCTCGACCCACGGGCGCAGCGACTCGGCCGGCAGGTGCCGCCGGAAGCGCACCTCGCGCAGCAGGCGCCCGGGGTCGAGAATGCCCCGGCTGTCGCCACGCGGTCGCTGTCGCATTTGTTCAAGACCACCCTCATACGCTGGCCCTATGTCCACTCAGACTAGCGAGCTGCTGGCGGCCGCCGCGCCGCGAACCGTCGATGTCGTACGGGGTATCTCCGACGACCAACTGGACCTGCCCACGCCGTGCGAGGACTACCTGGTCCGTGATCTGCTCAATCACCTCTTCCAGGTGGTGGTCAACTTTCAGGACCTGGCCGAGAAACGACAGGTGGAGTGGGCCGAGAAGCCCGACCACCTGGGCGACGGCTGGCGGGACCGCTTCGAGGTGGAGACCGGCCGGTTGATCGCCGCCTGGTCGGACCCGTCCAGCGTGGAGGGCATGTCACCGCGTATGCCCATGCCACAGTCCGTCATCGGCGGTATGGCCCTGCTGGACCTGACAGTGCACGGCTGGGACCTCGCGGTCGCCACCGGCCAGCCGTACCACCCGGCCCCGGAGGTGGTGGCCGAGCTGCACGCGCTGGTGGAGCAGTTGGGCCCCACCGCCCGCAAGATGGGCGTCTTCGCCGACCCACTACCCGCCCCCACCCCCGCCCCCACCCCCGCCCCCACCCCCGACCTGGCCCCCGACCTGGCCCACCTCCTGACCCAGACCGGCCGTACCCCCACCTGGCCCCAAACCCCCTAACCCCACTCCCCACTGCCCCACCCCCGCCCTCGGTGATCAAGAAGTTTGCGTCAAGGTTCGGCGCGCTGGTGACGCAAACTTCTTGATCAACCAGGCGGGGTGGGGGAGGTTGTTGACTTGGGTATTCGCTGGGTGAATAGTGGGCGGGGTGTCCACGCCGCATGTTCTGCTCGGGTTGCTCGCTGGGGGCAGCCGGCACGGGTATGAGCTGAAGCGTGCGCACGACGAGCGGCTGCCGCGGGCTCGGCCGCTGGCCTTCGGGCAGGTCTACGCCACTCTCGGCCGCCTTGAACGTGACGGGCTGGTGGCCGCCGCCGGGCAGGACCGGGTGGGCGGGCCAGATCGCACCGCGTACGCGCTGACCGACCAGGGGCGGGTAACGCTGGACCAGTGGCTGTCCACAGTGGAAGCACCCATGCCGTACGTGGCCAGCACGCTCTTCGCCAAGGTCGTGGTGGCGCTGCTGGTCGCCGATGTCGACCGGGCCCGGTCGTACCTGATCGCCCAGCGGGCCGCGCACACCGCACGGCTGCGTGAGCTGACCACGGTCAAGGGCGACCCGGCCGCCACCCTGAGCGACGTGGTCGCGGCCGATTTCGCGATCGCCCACCTCGACGCGGATCTGCGGTGGCTGCACGCCACCCTGGGCCGGGTCGCCGACTGGCACCGGGAGGTGCATCCGTGACGCAACTTCAGGCTCGCGGCGTGGTTCGGGCGTACGGCCCGACGCCCGCGCTGCGCGGCGTGACGCTCGAGGTGGCTGAGGGCGAGATCGTCGCCGTCACCGGGCCGAGTGGCTGCGGCAAGTCCACCCTGCTGCACTGCCTGGCCGGGATCCTCCGGCCGGACGTCGGCGAGGTCACCTGGCGCGGGCACCGCATCGACACCTGGTCGGAGGCGGCCCGGTCCCGGCTGCGGCGTACCGAGTTCGGGGTGCTGTTCCAGTTCGGTCAGCTGGTGGCCGAGTTGACCGCCGCCGAGAACGTCGCCCTGCCCCTGCTCCTCGCCGGCACGGGGCGGCGAGAGGCACGGACGGCGGCGCTCACCTGGCTGGAACGGTTCGGGGTGGCCGAGGTGGCCGACGTCCGGCCGGGTGAGATGTCCGGGGGTCAGCAGCAGCGCTGCGCCACGGCGCGGGCGCTGGTGACCGAGCCTCGGGTGCTCTTCGCCGACGAGCCGACCGGCGCACTGGACACGCTCACCGGCGAGCAGGTCCTCACCCAGCTGGTCCGGCTCGCCCGCGAGCAGCGCACCGCCGTCGTGCTGGTCACCCACGAGCCGCGGATCGCCGCGTACGCCGATCGGGAGATCGTGCTGCGTGACGGCCTGGTGGACCACACCGGCCTGGGGCTCGACGTGCCGCTGGCCGGCGGCGCCCGGTGAGACCGACGACGCTGCTCCGCCTCGCGCTCGCCGGCACCCGCACCGACACCGCCCGGGTGGTGCTCACCGCGCTCAGCGCCCTGCTCGCGACCCTGGCCGGGCTCGCGGCGCTCACCGTGTTGGCCATCCCCACCCCCACGGCGACGGATGAGAACCAGGACCGGTGGTCGGAGCAGTATCACAACGCTCTGCTGGCGCAGCCCGGGTTGCGCGGCGGCACGGCGCTCGCGCTGCTGATGCTGATGATCCCGGTGCTGGCGCTGGCGGGTCAGTGCGCCCGGCTCGGCGCGCCGGCACGGGACCGCCGGTTGGCCGCGCTCCGGCTGGCCGGCGCCACTCCCGGGCAGGTCACCCGGCTGGTGGTGCTGGAGACCGGCGTGGCCGCTCTGCTCGGCACGCTCGTCGGGCTGGGCGTCCATCTGGTTGGCCGCAATCTGCTGCACCGGCCGGACGCGCAAGGCCAACTGGCCCTGCCCACCGACGTGCTGCCATCGACCGGCGCGCTGGCCGGCATGGTGCTCGGTCTGCCGGTCGTGGCGGCGCTGGCCACCGCCCTGATGCTGCGTACGGTCACCACCAGCCCGCTCGGGGTGAACCGCAAGGCCGCCCGCGAGCGTGGTCCGGGCCCGTGGGCGGGGCTCCTGATCGGGTTCGGCGTGGCCTCGTTCGCGGTGATCCGCCCGGTGGTCCACCGGTTCGCCGACGACGACGAGTTTTTGGCCTGGCTGGTGCCGATGTTGTTCGTGGTGGGCGCGCTCGCGGCGATGATCGGGGTGGTGATCGGCACCGGCTGGCTGTCGTACCACTGCGGGCGGTTGTTGCGTCGGCACGCCCGCGGTCCGGCTGCCCTGCTCGCGGCGGGCCGGCTGATGGCCGACCCGTGGGCGGGCAGCCGCACCTTCGCGGCGCTGCTCGCCGCCCTGATCTTCGGCGGGGGCGCGGCCGCCCAGCGGGCCTACTTCGGGACCAAGGACCAGCTTGAGCGGGAGCAGAGCCGGTTCGCCGGGCTGGATGGTGGCACCAACCCGTTCTATCTGTCCACGATGGATTACGTCGATGGCGCGATCGCCGTGGCCATCCTGATCGCGACGGGCGGGCTGATCGTCGCGCTGGTCGAGGGGATCGTCGCCCGTCGACGCGCCTACGCCGCGTTGGTCGCCACCGGGGTGCCCCGCGCCACGCTGAGCCGTTCGGTGGCCTGGCAGGCGTTGGCGCCGGCCGTACCGGCGATCCTGCTCGCGCTCACCGTGGGCACGCTGCTCGGCCGAGGGCTTGCCGAGGAGAAGGTGTCGGCGGGCGGCGGGTCGACGATGATCTGCGATGCCACGGCAGCGCTCTGTGAGGACCCTGCCACCAGCGCACAGTACAACCGGATCGTGCACATTCCCGAGGTGCAGCGAGCCGTTCCCGTACCTCTGGAGCACCTGGCATGGCTCGGTGCCGGCGCCCTGGCCGCGGTGCTGGTGACGATCGGTGTCGGCCTGCTCTTCCTGCGTGCCAGCACCGCCCTGGACGAGTTGCGCACGGCCTGAGTCGATGTAACACCGCTGGTGGCGGTGCCGCTGTGTGCAACGGAGACCCGGCCCATCGGGTCTCCGACGCCGGTTGTCGGCGTGGTGACGGTGGGAGTTTGCCAGATGCACAGTCAACCGGGCTCTGTCCCGCCGGTGTTCGTCGACGGCACCGGGCGTCGCCGCCGGCTGACCGTCATCGCGGGCACCGCCATGGGCCTCGGCCTGCTCACCAGCCTCGTCCTGATCGCCGCGGGGCTCTTCCTGGACACGTCGGTGCCGCTGCCCGGCTGGTCGGAGGACTCCCGGGGGACGCGCCCGGTGGAGGCCGGCGTGGACGGGGTCAAGCCGCCCCGGGTGGCCGAGTCGCCGTCGCCGTCGCCGGCGGCCCGTACGTCAGCGCCGCTGCCGCGCGCCACCCCGACCAGCGACCGATCCCCGACCACGGCCGCCACGGCCACCGGGACGCCATCCGCCACCGACCAACCGGGCCGTGGCGACGAGCACCGCAGGAACGCCAAGCCGAGCAGGTCGCCCGGTAAGCCGCAGTGACGATGGCGAGACACGTGGCCCGGCGGGACCCTCGGGCGCACTGGCTGCTGCTCCTGCTCGGGCTGCTCCTGCTGCTCTCGGCGCTCACCGTCAACGGCCTGCTGAGCGGTCTCGCGGGCGGCTCGGGAAACGCCACCGCACAGCCCGCGTCGGACGTGCCGGCCGCCGTCAGCTCGGGTGGCCCGGTGCTACGG
Organism: Micromonospora saelicesensis; assembly: GCF_900091575.1. Classification (GTDB taxonomy): domain Bacteria; phylum Actinomycetota; class Actinomycetes; order Mycobacteriales; family Micromonosporaceae; genus Micromonospora; species Micromonospora saelicesensis. The sequence continues at coordinate 1,138,104 of NZ_FMCR01000001.1, read as the reverse complement.
CTGGATCGTGCCGAACCGGTCAGCCGGGCGTTGCCGGACCGCACCATCGCGCTGACCTTCGACGACGGGCCGGACCCGCGCTGGACGCCACAGGTCCTTGACGTGCTTCGTCGGCACGGCGCGCACGCCACCTTCTTCGTGGTGGGCGCCCGGGTCAACGAGCACCCCGAACTGGTCCGGCGGATCCTTGCCGAGGGGCACGAGATCGGGTCGCACACGTTCACCCACGCCGACCTCGCCGAGGTGTCGCCGTCGCGGCGTGACCTCGAACTGTCGCTGACCCGCAAGGCGGTCGCGTCGGCCACCGGCCGGGAAGTGACCCTGCTCCGGCCGCCGTTCTCCTCGGTGCCGACGGCGCTGACCGGGTCCGAGTACGCCGCGTTGCGCGCCGCCGCCGGTGCCGGGCACGTCGCGGTGCTCACCGACCTGGACACCAAGGACTGGCAGCGCCCCGGCACCGACCAGATCGTGCGGGCGGCCACCCCGAAGCGGGGACAGGGAGCGGTGGTGTTGATGCACGACGGCGGCGGTGACCGGGCGCAGACCCTCGCCGCGCTGGACCGCCTGCTGCCCGCGCTCGGCGATCAGGGCTACCGGTTCACCACCGTCTCCGCCGGCATCGACGCCGCACCGTCGATGGTCCCGGCGGGCACCGGTACCCGGCTGAGCGGCACCGCACTGCGCTGGACCCAGACCGGTGCCCGCTGGTCCGCCGAGGTGATGAACTTCCTCCTCGCCACCGCACTGGTGCTCGGGGTGGCGCGTCTGGCCGTGCAGGTGATCTGCGCCCAGCGGCACGTGCGCCGCGTCCGCCGGCCCCGCCGGGACCGTCCCGAGGTGCGGGTACCGGTGTCGGTGATCGTGCCCGCGTACAACGAGGCGGCGAACATCGCCGCCACGGTGCGTTCCCTGCTGGCCAGCGCGTACCCGGCGTTGGAGGTGATCGTGGTGGACGACGGGTCGGACGACGGCACCGCCGACATCGTCGAGCGGATGCGACTGCGCGGGGTACGCGTGATCCGGCAGGCCAACGCCGGCAAGCCGGCGGCGCTGAACACGGGCATCAGGGCGGCCCGGGCGAACCTTCTGGTGCTGGTCGACGGCGACACCGTCTTCCAGCCGGACACCGTGCACCGCCTGGTGCAGGGCTTCGCCGACCCGTCGGTGGGCGCGATCAGCGGCAACACCAAGGTCGCCAACCGGCGTCGGCTGCTGGGTCGGTGGCAGCACCTGGAGTACGTGATCGGCTTCAACCTCGACCGACGGATGTACGACGTGCTGGAGTGCATGCCGACAATCCCCGGCGCGATCGGCGCGTTCCGCCGCGAGGTGCTGCTGCGGGTGGGAGGGGTGCCGTCGGACACGCTGGCCGAGGACACGGACCTCACCATGAAGGTGCTCCGGGCCGGCTGGCGGGTCGTCTACGAGGAGTCGGCCATCGCCTGGACCGAGGCCCCGTCGTCGTTGCGCCAGCTCTGGCGGCAGCGCTACCGCTGGTGCTACGGCACCATGCAGGCGATGTGGAAGCACCGGCACGCGCTGCGCGAGTCGGGTGCCGGAGGCAAACTGGGCCGGCGCGGCCTGCCGTACCTCACGGTGTTCCAGATCGTGTTGCCGCTCACCGCCCCGGCGGTCGACGTGTTCGCCGTGTACGGCCTGCTCTTCCTGCCCTGGTCGACCCTCGCCCTGGCCTGGGCGGGACTGCTGCTGCTCCAGGCGGCCACCGCCGCGTACGCGCTGCGACTGGACCGGGAGCGGTACGGCCCACTGTGGACGCTGCCGTTCCAGCAGCTGGTCTACCGGCAGCTCATGTACCTGGTGGTGGTGCAGTCGGTGGTCACCGCGCTGATCGGTAACCGGCTGCGCTGGCAGCGGATGGTGCGGACCGGCGAGGCGGCAGTGTTGGTCGGGGCCGGCCGCGGCTGACGCCACCTCGATGCGGCGTCAGCCGTCAGGTCGGGGTGTGGAAGAGGCCGGCCGACCAGGAGATCAGCAGGCCGACGGCGGCGGAGCAGCAGCAGACGAGCAGGGCGGCGGCCACGATCGCGAGGATCATCCAGGCGGACGCGCGCCGGGCCGCACCCGCCGGCGCGCCGGCCTCCGCCCCGTCCTCGTCCTCGTCGGTCATGACCGCCCCCCGATCGCCGTCAGGCGTGGCCGATGCGGTCCAGGATCCAGGCGTTGATGAACGCCTCCTCGCGCCAGGAGTCGTAGCGACCGCTCGGGCCACCGTGCCCGGCACCCATCTCGGTCTTCAGCAGGTAGTCGCCGCCCGGGGCCACCGCCCGCAGCCGGGCGATCCACTTCGCCGGCTCCGAGTAGAGCACCCGGGTGTCGTTGAGGCTGGTCACCGCGAGGATCGCCGGGTAGTCCACGGTGGCCACGTTCTCGTACGGCGTGTAGGACTTCATGTACGCGTACACCTCAGGGTCCTCAAGAGGGTTGCCCCACTCCTCCCACTCGGTGACGGTCAGCGGCAGCGACGGGTCGAGGATCGACGTGAGCGCGTCCACGAACGGCACCTGCGCCACGATCCCGGTGAACGCGTCAGGTGCCAGGTTGGCCACCGCGCCCATCAGCAGGCCACCGGCCGAGGCGCCCCGCGCGACCAACCGGTCGCTGGCCGTCCAGCCGGCCTTGACGAGGTGCCGGGCGCACGCCACGAAGTCGGTGAAGGTGTTCTTCTTGGCCAGCAGCTTGCCCTGGTCGTACCACCGTCGGCCCAGCTCACCGCCGCCCCGGATGTGCGCCACCGCGAAGACCACGCCCCGGTCCAGCAGGGACAGCCGGGCCACCGAGAACCACGGGTCCATGCTGGCCTCGTACGAGCCGTAGCCGTACAGCTCGCAGGGTGCCGAGCCGTCCCGGGGGGTGCCGACGCGGCAGACCAGTGAGATCGGCACCCGGGTGCCGTCGTCGGCGAGCGCCCAGTCGCGGTGCTGCTCGTACTCGGCCGGGTCGTACGGTCGCCCGTCCGGCCCGGGCAGCACCGGCTTCTGCTTGAGCAGCACCATCTGCCGGGTGACCAGGTCGTAGTCGTACACCGAGTCGGGGGTGATCAGCGAGGAGTAGCGCAGCCGGACCTGGCCGGTGCGGTACTCCGGGTTGGCGTCCAACCCGACGCTGTACAGCGGCTCGGGGAAGTCGGTGTCGTACCCGTCGTCACTGCCCACCGGCAGCACCCGCAGCCCGGTGAGCCCGTCGGTGCGCAGCGACACCACCAGGTGGTTGGCGAAGGCGTCGACTGCCTCCAGTCGGGTGCCCGAGGTGTGCTCGATCAGCGGCACCCAGTCGCCCGGTAGGTCCGCCGAGGTGAACGCCAGCGCGAAGTCCTCCGCGCCGTCGTTGTGCAGGATCAGGAAACGGTGGCCGTGGTGCTCCACCGTGTATTCGACGCCCTGTCGGCGGGGTGCGATCACGGCCGGCGCGCCGGTCGGGTTGCCGGCGGGGATCACCAGCACCTCGCTGGTCACCTTGCTGTGCACGTCGATGAGGATGAACTTCTCCGACCGGGTCAGCTCCACGCCCACCCAGAACCGCTCGTCGTCCTCCTGGTGGACCACCACGTCGTCGGCGGCGGCGGAGCCGATGGTGTGCCGCCAGACCCGGTTCGGCCGCCAGGCGTCGTCCACCGTCACGTAGAACAGCACCGAGGCGTCCGCCGACCAGGCGGTGCCGTAGAACGTGTCCGGCACCTCGTCCGGCAGCAGCTCGCCGGTGGTCAGGTCCTTTACCCGCAGGGTGAAGCGCTCGTCACCGGAGAAATCGGTGGAGTAGGCCAGCCAGCGACCGTCCGGGCTGACGTCGAACGCGCCGAGCGAGAAGAAGTCGTGCCCCTCGGCCAGCAGGTTGCCGTCGAGCAGCACCTCCTCGCCGTCGAGCGGGGCGCCGTCCGCGCTGACCGGCGGGTCGGTCTCACCGTCGCGGACCGCCCGGCGGCACTGCACTCCGTACTGCTGTCCCTCGACCGTCCGGGTGTAGTACCAGTGCCCGCCCTTGCGGGTCGGCACGGACAGGTCGGTTTCCTGGGTGCGCCGGCGAGTCTCCTCGAACAGGTCGGCGCGCAGGTCGGCCAGGTGTGCCGTACGCGCGTCGGTGTACTCGTTCTCGGCGGTCAGGTAGGCGATCGTCTCCGGGTCGTCCTTGGCGGCGAGCCAGGAGTACTCGTCGACGACGGTGTCGCCGTGGTGGGTGCGCTCGCTGGGCACCCGCTTCGCCGCGGGCGGGGCAGTCTCGGTGGTCACGGCGGCCACGTTACCGGCCGGCAGGCGCAGCGCGCCGGACCAGCGGCATCCCGATACTCGCCACCACGGCTTTCGAACACATGTACGATGGCCGGCATGGCGGCAGCAGCGAGTTCCCTCGGCCGGTCCGGAGCCCTCGAGATCACCCGGCGGTTGGCGGCGATCTGCGGTCCACCGTTCTCCCGGCTGGCCGGGCCGGCCGACGAGGTGGCGGGGCGACCGGCGCGTTGGGTGGCCGTTCCGGGCGGCCCGCACGCCGCCGCCGAGGTGCTGCGGCTGGCCGCCGTGCACGACCTGACGGTGGTGCCCCGAGGCGCGGGCACGAAGATCGACTGGGGTGCCACTCCGGTCCAGGTCGACATCCTGCTCGACACCGGCCGGCTGGCCGGCATCGGTCACGAGCCGGTCGACGCGCTGGTGACCGACGTTGGGGCCGGCACTCCACTGCGGGCGGTGCAGGCCACCCTGGAGCGCACCGGGCAGCGGTTGGCGATGGACGCCCCCTCGCCCGGCGCGACCCTGGGCGGTGTGCTGGCAGCCGGCGAGGCCGGCCCGCTGCGCCACCGCCACGGCAGCCCCTGCGACCAACTGCTCGGTGTGCGTTACCTCGCCGCCGACGGCGAGCTGATCAGCGTCGGTGGTGGCGCGCCCGGGCTCGACCTGGCCCGCCTGCTCTGCGGCTCCCAGGGCGCGCTCGGCGTGCTGGTGTCGGCGAGCCTGCGGGTGCAGCCGGTGCCGGCGAGCAGGCTCTGGGTGTCCCGCCCGGTGTGGACGCCGTTGGAGGTGCACGACCTGGTCCGGACGATCCTCGCCGCTCGGCTGGAACCGTCGGCCATCGAGCTGGACCTGCCCGGAGGCACCCCCCGCCCGCGTGCGCCGTACCCGCCCGGTCATCCGGCGGCCACCGCCCGGGAGCGTCATCCGTCGATGTCTGGCCGGGCCGGCGCTCCGTCCCGGGCCGGCAGCCTGGTGGTGCTGCTGGAGGGCGGCCCCGCCGACGTCACCGAGCGTGCCGAGCGGCTGGTCGGCCTGCTGCACGGGGAGGCGACGATCGCCCACTCCGCGCCGACGTGGTGGCGCCGCTACCCGTTCGCGCCCGGTGACACGGCACTGCGCCTGGAGGTGCCGATCGGCGACCTGCACGCCGCCGTCTACGCGCTACGTGACGCGGCCGGATCGCCGGTGCCGGTGCGGGGGTCCGCCGGGCTGGGCGTGGTGCACGCGGCGTTGCCGGGGGCACTGGCAGCCGATCGGGTGGCGTCCATTCTGGCCGCCGTCCGAGGGGTGCTGTTGGCCCGGCAGGGCCGCTGCGTGGTGGTCTCCGCCCCGGCGGCGGTCCGCCAGGCGGTCGACCTCTGGGGCGAGCTGGCCGGCCTGGCCCAGTTGCGGGCCGCGAAGCGGCACCTGGATCCGGAGCACCGCCTCGCGCCCGGGCGGCTCCCCGGCGGCCTGTGAGGCCGGGCCGGCCATATGAGCCGTCGGCGCGGCCGGGTGAGCCCGTCGGCCGGTGCGGCCCGGCCGAGATCAGTCCAGCCACCACCGGTGCATGTCCAGCAGCGGCGGGGTGAAGCGGGCCACCAGCACCAGCAGGCCTCCGACCGCGCCGGCCAGCAGCAGTGACCGGATCGCCCGGGGCAGTGCCTCGCGCTCCCTGGCGACCAGCGCCACCGCGACGATCGCCAACGGCAGCGCGAGCACCGCACCCGTCAGGTAGAGCACCCCGACCACGGCATAGAGCCAGAGGAACGGGTTCAGCCCAGCCGTCCCGAACGGGACCATGTCCTTCGGGTCGTACGCGCCGGTCAGCATCTCGGCCGGGCCGACGCCGGCGCTCGTCATCCGACCGACGTAGAGCAGCAGCACGGTGAGGAAGGCGCCGATGGTCGCGAACTGCGCGACGATCAGGGCCCGGACCGCCCGCCGGGGGTACGACGTGACCTGCGCGACGCTCGTCATGGCCGTCAATCTACCGAGCGGACCCGATGGCCGGGGGCCGCGCTGCGGTCAGGTCGCGTCGTTGCGGAGCACCAGGACGGCGATGTCGTCCCGGGGTGGCTCGACCGAGAAGTTGATCGCCGCAGCGCGCAGTCGGGCGGCCACCACGTCGGCCGAATATCCGGCCAGGGGCGCGGCGGCGTCCCGCAGTCGGTCGGTGCCGAACAGCTCCCGGCCACGCCGCCGCTCGGTGACGCCATCGGTGTAGAAGATCAGCGAATCGCCCGGTGCGAGCGTGATCTCCGCCGTCGGTGAGGTGATCGTGTCGAGCAGGCCGAGCGCGGTGCCGCCGGTGCCGACGAACCCGGCGCCGCCCGCCGCGGCCAGCAGCACCGGCCGGTCGTGCCCAGCGAGGTGCAGCGAGACGTCCAACTGGCCACCCTCGCCCTGCCCGACCGCTGCCAGCGCCAGCGTGCAGTAGCGACCGCCACCGCGCTCGACAAGCGTCTCGTTGAGCCGCGCCAGCGCCTCCGGTAACGGTTTGCCGTCGCCGACCAGCACCCGGATGACGTCCCGGACCAGCCCGGTCACCGCGGCGGCCTGGACACCCTTGCCCGAGACGTCACCGATCACCACCAGCCAGCGCCCGTCGGGCAGCGGCACCACGTCGTAGAAGTCGCCGCCCACCTCGGCGTCGTCGCCGGTCGGGACGTACTCCGCGGCGAAACCGATCCCGTCCACCAGCGGCAGCACCGGCGGCAGCAGAGACTGCTGGAGCGTCTGCGCCACCCGACGGCGTTCGGCGTGGATCCGGGCGTTCTCGATGGCCAGCGCGGCCCGCCGGGCCACGTCCTCCAACACGGCCACCTCGTCCGGGTCGTGCCGGTGCCGCTGGTGCCGCCCCACCGCGAGGGTCCCGAGCCGCTGCCCGCGGGCGATCAGCGGGACGGCGAAACCCTCCATCGGCCCGCCCAGCGGGATCTGCGCCGCGCTGCGGGACGCCTCGCGGAGGCGGGCCTGGATCGAGTCCGGCCCGGTCTCCGCCAGCACCTTGTGCAACTGCGGAAGCATCGACTCGTCGGCGTGGCTGGCCGCCGCCAGTCGGAGCCGACCCCACTCGTCGGTGGTGTGCACAGCGCACCACTGGCCGAGTCGCGGCACCACCAACTGCGGCACCAACGCCATGGTCAGGTCGACGTCCAACGACTGGGCCAGCAGTTCGCTCGCCTCGGCCAGGAACGTCAGCCACACCTGCCGGCGGACGTCGGCCCGGCGCAGCCGGTCGTTCTCCAGGTGCAGCGACAGCCGCTCGGCGGTGAGCACCGCCAACGGTTGGGCGTACGCCGACGGCGCGGCGTCCAACTCCAGCTCCCCGGCGTACGGGCGGTGCACCGTCAGTGGCACCCGGAGCAGGTCGCTGCCGGGGCGGGGCGGCCGACCGAAGCGGGCCAGCACCTGACTGCCCTGCCCGTCGCCCCGGTCCAGCCGGATCGTGCCGCCGGCTGCGCCCACCATCTCGGCTACCCGGCTGAGCAGGCTGGTGGCGAAGTCGGGCAACGGGTCGTCCCCGTACAGGTCGGGGGCGGTCTGCATGAGTTCGCTCATCGCGCTGGCGCTCGGCGCGGACCCGTCGGTGCTCGGCCGAGGGCCGGCGTTGGCCGGTGTCGATTCACCGATGGTCCCGCTGGAGGGCTGGTCGGCGCCGGGGCGGTCCAGCCGGAACCAGACGCCCTTCCCGGTGGGCAGGTACGTGGTGCCCCAGCGGCTGGCGAAGTGGTCGACCAGCAACAGGCCGCGGCCCCGCACGGAGACCTCGTTGATCTCGGTGGAGTCGTTGCGGTCGCCGACGGTCAGCTCGTCGCCGGAACCGGGGGCGAAGTCGGAGACGGTGACGGTCAGCCCGATTTCGTCCGCGACGACCTCGATGTCCAGTTCGGTGCGGGCGTGCTCGACGGCGTTGGTGGTCAGCTCGGTGGTGAGCAGCAGCGCCTCGTTGGCCAGCTCGTCCAGGTGTGACTCGGTCAACACCGAGCGGACCACGGCGCGGGCGGCAGCCGGCGTACGGCGGTCGGCGGGCAGCCGCACACGCCGGACGGCCCCGTCCCGGGCCCCGGCCGTCGCGGGCCCCGCCTCGGCTGACACCCCCGTATCCTCCACCGTCCCCCTGCCGGGTGCCAAGCCGATCACCGATGGCGGGCTGTCGCGTCGGTCGGCGGCACCGGTGGCAGCGGGCGGATCGACGCGTCGAAACGACCGGTGCGGGAGCCGGGCGAGGTTTGCGGCGCGCCGTGCCGACTCGACGCCCTTCGGGCGGGTCGACGGCCGATCGATGCCGCCTGGCGGGTCGCGCACCCTGGCACCACGGCGCGCGCGGGCACAATATGGGGTGCCGGTGTGTCCGCACGGACCGGCGCCCCCGAGTTGAGCGAGGAATGATGACCACGTCGAAGCAGTCGGTGGCGGATCCGTCCGCGTCCGACCACGAGGCGCTCCTCGGTGAGTTGGCCGAGGCACTGCGACGGATCGGGCGCGGCGACCTGAAGGTCCGGCTTCCCCGCCGGGCCGGCGCGGCCGGTGAGGTGGCGGACGCCTTCAACGAGGTGGTCTCGCTCCAGGAGCGGCAGTACCTGGACCTGCGGCGGATCAGCCGGATCGTCGGTCGCGACGGCCGGCTCACCGAGCGGCTCGACGACGAGGGGCTGGACGGCTCCTGGGCGGAGGGGCAGCGGGCGATCAACTCGCTGATCGACGACCTGGGTCGACCGACCACCGAGATCGCCCGGGTGATCGTGGCGGTCGCCGACGGTGACCTGTCCCAGCACATGGCGTTGGAGATCGACGGTCGGCCGCTGCGCGGTGAGTACCTGCGCATCGGGCGCACCGTGAACACGATGGTGGACCAGCTGTCGTCGTTCTCCAACGAGGTGACCCGGGTGGCCCGTGAGGTGGGCACCGAGGGCAAGTTGGGTGGCCAGGCCGACGTGCGGGGCGTTGCCGGCACCTGGAAGGACCTCACCGACTCGGTGAACACCATGGCGTCGAACCTGACCGGCCAGGTGCGGTCGATCTCGCAGGTGGCGACGGCGGTGGCCAAGGGCGACCTGTCGCAGAAGATCACGGTCGGCGCGCGTGGTGAGGTGGCCGAGCTGGCCGCCACGATGAACTACCTCACCGACACGCTGCGGCTCTTCGCCGAGCAGGTGACCCGGGTGGCCCGCGAGGTGGGCACCGAGGGCAAGTTGGGCGGCCAGGCCGAGGTGCCGAACGTGGCCGGCACCTGGAAGGACCTGACCGACAGCGTCAACTCGATGGCGTCGAACCTGACCGCCCAGGTCCGCAACATCGCGCAGGTCTCCACGGCGGTGGCGCGCGGCGACCTGTCGCAGAAGATCACGGTGGCGGCGCAGGGCGAGATCCTTGAACTGAAGGACACCGTCAACACGATGGTGGACCAGTTGTCGTCGTTCGCCGACGAGGTGACCCGGGTGGCGCGTGAGGTCGGCATCGAGGGCAAGTTGGGCGGTCAGGCCCAGGTGCGCGGCGTCTCCGGCACCTGGCGGGACCTCACCGAGAACGTCAACCAGTTGGCCGGCAACCTGACCAGCCAGGTCCGCAACATCTCCCAGGTCTCCACCGCCGTGGCGAAGGGCGACCTGTCGCAGAAGATCACGGTGGACGCCCAGGGCGAGATCCTGGAGCTGAAGAACACCGTCAACACCATGGTCGACCAGTTGTCGTCGTTCGCCGACGAGGTGACCCGGGTGGCCCGCGAGGTGGGCACCGAGGGCAACCTGGGCGGTCAGGCGCAGGTGAAGGGCGTTTCCGGCACCTGGCGGGACCTGACCGACAACGTGAACTCGATGGCGTCGAACCTGACCAGCCAGGTCCGCAACATCGCCTCGGTGACCACGGCGGTGGCGAAGGGTGACCTGTCGCAGAAGATCACGGTGGACGCGCGGGGCGAGATCCTGGAGTTGAAGTCGACTGTCAACACGATGGTGGACCAGTTGTCGTCGTTCGCCGACGAGGTGACCCGGGTCGCGCGTGAGGTGGGTACCGAGGGCAAGTTGGGCGGTCAGGCGCAGGTGCGTGGGGTCGCCGGCACCTGGCGGGACCTGACCGACAACGTGAACTCGATGGCGTCCAACCTGACCGCCCAGGTCCGCAACATCGCCCAGGTCTCCACGGCGGTGGCCAAGGGTGACCTGTCGCAGAAGATCACGGTGGACGCCCGGGGCGAGATCCTGGAGTTGAAGTCGACTGTCAACACGATGGTCGACCAGTTGTCGTCGTTCGCCGACGAGGTGACCCGGGTGGCCCGCGAGGTGGGCACCGAGGGCAAGCTCGGCGGTCAGGCGCAGGTGAAGGGCGTCTCCGGCACCTGGCGGGACCTCACCGACAACGTGAACTCGATGGCGTCGAACCTGACCAGCCAGGTCCGCAACATCGCCTCGGTGACCACCGCCGTGGCCAAGGGTGACCTCTCGCAGAAGATCACCGTGGACGCCCAGGGCGAGATCCTGGAGTTGAAGTCGACAGTCAACACGATGGTCGACCAGCTGTCGTCGTTCGCCGACGAGGTGACCCGGGTGGCCCGCGAAGTCGGTATCGAGGGCAAGCTCGGCGGTCAGGCGCAGGTGAAGGGCGTCTCCGGCACCTGGCGCGACCTCACTGAGAACGTCAACCAGCTCGCCTCGACGCTGACCACGCAGTTGCGGGCCATCGCCCAGGTGTCCACGTCGGTGACCCGGGGCGACCTGACCCAGCGGATCGCGGTCAAGGCGCAGGGTGAGGTCGCCGAGCTGAAGGACAACATCAATCAGATGATCGTCACCCTTCGGGAGACGACCAAGAAGAACGCCGAGCAGGGCTGGCTGGACTCCAACCTCGCCCGGATCGGCGGCCTGTTGCAGGGCCAGCGCGACCTCGGCGAGGTTTGCCGCATGATCATGACGGAGGTGACTCCGCTGGTCGACGCCCAGCTCGGCGCCTTCTTCCTGGCCGACGACGCCGACGGCAGCATGCGGCTGCGGCTGACCTCCTCGTACGGGTACGTGGCGCGGGGGCACGACGTCACCTTCGGGCCGGGTGAGGGGCTGGTCGGGCAGACCGCGCTCTCCCGTCGCACGATCCGGGTCAGCGCCTCACCGAACAGCCGGCTCACCCTGCGCTCCGGCCTGGCCGAGACACCCCCGTCCGACCTGGTGGTGCTTCCCGTCCTGTTCGAGGGCGAGCTGCTCGGGGTGATCGAGTTCGCCAGCGTGTCGGCCTTCTCCGAGCTGCACCTGTCGTTCCTGGAGCGGCTGGTGCTCACCATCGGCATCGCTGTCAACACCATCCAGGCCAACCGGCGTACGGAGGAGCTGCTGGCCCAGTCGCAGCGGCTGGCGCACGAGATGCAGGAGCAGTCGGCGGAGTTGCAGCGCACCAACGCCGAACTGGAGGAGAAGGCCACTCTGCTGTCCGAGCAGAAGGGCAACATCGAGACGAAGAACCGGGAGATCGAGCTGGCCCGGCTGGGCTTGGAGGAGAAGGCTCAGCAGCTGACCCGGGCGTCGGCGTACAAGTCGGAGTTCCTGGCCAACATGAGCCACGAGCTGCGGACCCCGCTGAACTCATTGCTGCTGCTGGCCCGTCTGCTGGCCGAGAACTCGGAGCAGAACCTCAGCCCGAAGCAGATCGAGTTCGCCCGGACCATCCACGGGTCCGGCTCCGACCTGCTGCGTCTGATCGACGACATCCTCGACCTGTCCAAGATCGAGGCGGGTCGGATGGACGTCGAGCCGACCGAGATCCGTTTCACCGAGCTGCGCGGCTACGTCGAGCAGGCGTTCGCGCCGCAGGCCGAGGAGAAGAACCTGGACTTCCAGGTACGGGTGAGTAAGGATCTGCCGCCGGCGTTGGTGACCGACGCACAGCGGTTGCAGCAGATCCTGCGCAACCTGCTCTCCAACGCGGTGAAGTTCACCGACAACGGTGCCGTGACGCTGCGGATCGCCCCGGCCGCGGAGAACGCGGTCTTCGACGTGCCGGCGCTGACGAACGCCCAGCAGGTGATCGCGTTCACCGTGATCGACACCGGGATCGGCATCTCCGACGACAAGCTGTCGATCATCTTCGAGGCGTTCCAGCAGGCCGACGGCACTACCAGTCGCCGGTACGGCGGCACCGGCCTGGGCCTGTCGATCAGCCGCGATCTGGCCCGACTGATCGGCGGCACCATCACCGTCTCGTCCGCGCCCGGTCAGGGCTCGACCTTCACCCTGTTCGTGCCGCAGGTGCTGGCCCCGGACGCGGTGGTCGCGCCGCAGACTCCGTCGCCGCAGCGCGCCGGGCTGCCGTCGTCGCTGCTGATGCCGCCGCTGGAACTGCTGCCGGAACGGCCGGAGGCACCGGCCACCCGTCAACTGGACGGTGCCACGGTGCTGATCGTGGACGACGACGTCCGCAACGTCTTCGCCTTGACCAGTGCGTTGGAGCTGCACGGGATGACCGTGCTGTACTCGGACAACGGGGCGGACGGTGTCCGCCTGCTGGCCGAGCATCCGGAGGTGGACATCGTGCTGATGGACGCCATGATGCCTGACCAGGACGGTTACGAGACCACCCGCCAGATTCGCCGCAACCACCGGTTCGCCGACCTTCCGGTGGTCTTCCTGACCGCGAAGGCGATGCCGGGTGACCGTGAGTCGGCGCTCGCTGCCGGGGGCAGCGACTACATCACCAAGCCGGTCGACCTGGACGACCTGATCGAACTGATGTCGTCCTGGATCAACGGCAGTCGGACCGAGGAGACTTCGTGACCCAGATGGCCAAAGCGCTGCTCGTGGACGACCGGCGGCAGAACCTGACGGCCCTGGAGGCGATCCTTCAGGGCCTGCCGGTCCAGTCCGTGGCGGTGGAGAGCGGTGAGGCGGCGCTCAAGCAGCTGCTGGTGGACGACTTCGCGGTGATCCTGTTGGACGCGCAGATGCCGGACATGGACGGCTTCGAGACGGCGAGCCACATCAAGCGCCGCGAGCGGACCCGGCACGTGCCGATCATCTTCCTCACCGCCGCCGACCGGGACGCCCAGCTCGCCCTTCGGGGTTACCAGGTGGGCGCGGTGGACTACCTCACCAAGCCGTTCGACCCGTGGGTGCTCCGGGCCAAGGTGTCGGTCTTCGTCGAGCTGTGGGTGAAGACCCGGCAGCTCGCCACCCAGTCGGATCTGGTCCGCGAGCGCGACACGCAGTGGCGGCGGCTCACCGACGCGGTCGACGAGGCGACCGCCCAGCTCCGCTCGGACGACCCGGAGGTCCGCGACCGGGCGGTACGGCTGCTCGAACAGGCCCGTTGGGGCAACACCGCCTGACGCGGCGGGGCGGGCTCAGCCGGTGGGCTGGTCGTTGCGGATCATCAGGGCGCTGCGCAGGCCGGTGATGTCCAGCACGCGGATCAGGAAGTCGCCCACGTGCGTCAGCATCAGCAGGCTCTGCGCGTGGCTGGCCTTGCGGCTGAGCACGACCAGGGTGCCCAGGCCCTGCGAGTCGCAGAAGGTGACGCCGCCGAGGTCGAGGACGATCCGCGGGGGTGGGTCGGCCAGCACCTCGTTGACGACGGTGGAGAGCTGGGCCGCCGTGAGCATGTCGATCTCACCGGCCAGGCGCAAGACTGCTTCGTCGCCCGTCCGGTGTAGCGTGATGGACAGTTCGGCACGATCCACCCGGTCAGCCTAGCGCGATCCGACCGACCTGGCCTGTCGAGGCCGCGAGCCGTCGCCGTCCAGGCCACGAGGCCCCCGTGTCGGCGCTGCTGACCGGCGCGGGTCACAGGTGAGCCGGGTAACCCCACCACGGGGTGGCTGCTGGTTGACCGTCCGGCGCTGTCACAATGGCGGCATCGTGACCGACATCTTTCCCGCCGGATCCGGCCGCTACCCAGCCGACGCGCCGGCCTCCGAGGCCCTGTTCGACCGCGCCCGCGCCATCGTGCCGGGCGGGGTGAACTCCCCTGTGCGCGCCTTCCAGGCGGTCGGCGGCACCCCGCGTTTCATGGTCCGTGGTGAGGGCCCGTGGCTGTACGACGCCGACGGTCGCCGCTACGTCGACCTGGTCTGCTCCTGGGGTCCGCTGATCCTCGGGCACGCCCACCCGGAGGTGGTGGAGGCCGTCCAGGCAGCCGCCGCCAAGGGCACCAGCTTCGGCACGCCCACGCCGGGTGAGGTGGAGCTGGCCGCCGAGCTGGTCGATCGGACCCCCATGGAGCAGGTCCGGCTGGTCAACTCCGGCACCGAGGCGACCATGTCGGCGATCCGGTTGGCCCGCGGCTTCACCGGCCGCTCGAAGATCGTCAAGTTCGCCGGCTGCTACCACGGCCACGTCGATGCACTGCTCGCCGCCGCTGGCTCCGGCGTGGCCACCCTGGGCCTGCCCGACTCGCCCGGTGTGACCGGCGCGGCGGCCAGCGAGACGATAGTGCTTCCGTACAACGACATCCGGGCCGTCGAGGAGGCGTTCGCCGCCGAGGGCCAGCACATCGCCGCGGTGATCACCGAGGCCGCCGCCGGCAACATGGGCGTGGTGGCCCCCCGCGACGGCTTCAACCAGCAGCTCGCCCGGATCGCGCACGCACACGGCGCCCTGCTGGTGGTGGACGAGGTGATGACCGGGTTCCGGGTCTCCCGCGCCGGGTGGCACGGCCTCGACGCCTCCGACGCCGACCTGTGGACGTACGGCAAGGTCATGGGTGGCGGCCTGCCCGCCGCGGCGTTCGGCGGGCGCGCGGACATCATGGCGCGGCTCGCGCCGGCCGGCCCGGTCTACCAGGCCGGCACCCTCTCCGGTAACCCGCTCGCCTGCGCCGCCGGCCTGGCGACCCTGCGGCTCGCCGACGACGCGCTGTACCAGCGCCTCGACGAGACGGCCGCCGTCGTGGGCAAGCTGGCGTCCGACGCGTTGGCCGCCGCCGGGGTCCCGCACCGGCTTTCGTACGCGGGCAGCATGTTCTCGGTCTTCTTCACCGACGCCGACGTGGTCGACTACGACAGCGCACGCACCCAGCAGGTGCCGGCGTTCAAGGCGTTCTTCCACGCGATGCTCGCCGCCGGCGTCTACCTGCCGCCGAGCGCGTTCGAGTCGTGGTTCGTGTCGGCGGCGCTGGACGACGCCGCTCTGGAACACATCGCCGACGCGCTGCCCACGGCGGCGAACGCGGCGGCAGCGGCCGGTCACGGGGGGTAGAAGACCTTGAGCAAGACGGTGGTCCACGTGCTTCGGCACGGCGAGGTGTACAACCCCGACCAGATCCTCTACGGCCGGCTGCCCGGTTTCCGCCTCTCCGAGCTGGGTGTGCAGATGGCCAAGGCCGCCGCGCAGGGCCTGGCCGAGCGAGAGATCGTGCACGTGGTGGCCAGCCCGCTGGAGCGCGCCCAGCAGACCGCCGAGCCGATCGCCGCCCAGTTCGGGCTGCCGGTCGGGGTGGACGAGCGGCTGATCGAGAGCGCCAACTGGTTCGAGGGCAAGAAGGTCTCCCCGGGTGACGGGTCGTTCCGCGACCCGCGCAACTGGTGGGTGCTGCGCGACCCGGTGACCCCGTCCTGGGGTGAGGCGTACCGGGTGATCGCCGAGCGGATGTTCGCCGCCGTGCACGCCGCCCGGGTCGCGGCCGAGGGCCGCGAGGCGGTGCTGGTGTCGCACCAGCTCCCGATCTGGACGTTGCGCCGTTACGTCGAGCGCAAGCGGCTCTGGCACGACCCGCGCAAGCGGCAGTGCGGGCTGGCGAGTCTCACCTCGTTCCACTTCGACGGCGCGAAGGTGGCGGGCATCGGCTACAGCGAGCCGGCCGCGCACCTGATCGCTCTCTCCGCGACAGCCCGGACGGCCAAGGGGGCCTGATGAACGCCCGGAGGTGGACCGCCGGTCTGCTCGCCGCCGTCGCCGCGGTGGCGCTGGTCGGCTGCACGTCGTCGAAGGCGCAGGAGAAGACCTGCACGACCACCACCGACGGGATCTTCGAGTGCGCACCGGACCAGCGCTCCGCACCCCCGAAGGTCGCCGGTGAGCTGCTGCTCGGCGGCAGCTACGACGTCAGCGAGGCGCGCGGTCAGGTCGTGGTGGTCAACTTCTGGGGTTCCTGGTGCGCGCCGTGCCGCGCCGAGGCGGACGATCTGGAAGCCGTCTACCAGGCCACCAAGGGTTCCGGGGTGAACTTCCTCGGCATCAACGTCCAGGATTCGCGGGACAAGGCCAAGGCGTTCGAAAAGGGCCGGGTCACCTATCCGAGCCTGTTCGACCCGTCCAGCAAGACGGCACTCGCGCTGGACATCCCGCCGAACAGCGTGCCGGCGACTGTGGTGCTCGACCGGGACGGCCGGATCGCCGCGGTGATCCGGGCCGCCGTCAAGCAGGAGGGCCTGCAACCGATCGTCGAACGGATCGCCGCCGAGAAGTCGGCCCCGAACTGATGGGCGAGACCTTCGAGCAACTGGCCCTCAGCGGGCCGCTGCTGCTCGCCATCGGCGCGGCGGCGCTCGCCGGCCTGGTCAGCTTCCTCTCCCCGTGTGTGCTTCCCCTCGTCCCGGGTTACCTGTCGTACGTGACCGGTCTGGCCGGCGCCGACCTGGAGGGCCGGCGGCCGGAGGCCGACCCCGCACCGGCCAGCGGGGGCGTCGCGGTCAAGGAGCGGGTCGCGCGGGCCGGCGCGGTCAAGGGTCGGGTGCTCGCCGGGACGCTGCTCTTCATCGGCGGTTTCACAGTCGTCTTCGTGGCCACGGCGATCCTCTTCGCCAGCATCGGCCGGGTGTTCTTCGACTACAAGCGCGAGTTGCAGATCGGCGTCGGCGTGCTGATCATCGTGGCGGGGTTGAGCTACCTGGGGATGATCCCGGCCCTGCAACGGGAGTTCCGGATCTCCCGGTTGCCGTCGGCCGGGCTGCTCGGCGCACCGGTCTTCGGTGCGGTCTTCGCGCTCAGTTGGGTGCCCTGCACCGGCCCCACGCTCGGCGCGGTGATGGGCATGGCCACCGCCAGCGGCCAGAGCGACCGAGCCGTGGTGCTCGCCGTGGCGTACTGCCTCGGGTTGGGGATACCGTTCATCGTCTTCGGGCTGGGCTTCGAACGCCTGCTCGGGGTCTTCCGCGCCGTCCGGCGCAACAGCCGCTGGGTCACCCGGGTCGGCGGCGCCCTGCTCATCCTGATCGGTCTGGCCCTGGTCACCGGCGGATGGCAGAGCTTCGTGATCTGGCTGCAGACCACCGTCGGGGTGGGCGAGGTGAGCATCTGATGACGGTCGTCGACGACCGACCGGAGACCGCGGCGCCCGCGCCACGCCGCCGGCCGAACCGGCTGCTGGCCCTGCTGCGCAACTCGTGGCGGCAGCTCACCAGCATGCGTACGGCGCTGATCCTGCTCTTCCTGCTCGCGATCGCCGCCATCCCCGGCTCGGTGCTGCCGCAGCGCGGGATCAGCCCGGAGAAGGTCAACGAGTACTTCGTCGACCACCCGGACTGGGCCCCCCGACTGGACCGGATCGGCGCGTTCGAGGTCTTCGGGTCGGTCTGGTTCTCCGCGATCTACCTGCTGCTGTTCACCTCCCTGATCGGCTGCATCACGCCCCGGCTGCGCGACCACGTCCGCACGCTGCGGTCCCGGCCCCCGGCCGCGCCGAAGCGGATGGCCCGGCTGCCGCAGCACACAGTGCTGCCCGCCCCGCCCGGTGGGGCGGCGGCGATCGCGGAGGCGCTGCGCAAGCGCCGTTGGCGCGTCGAGGTGCGCGGCGACGAGGTCTCCGCCGAGAAGGGCTACCTCAAGGAGACCGGCAACCTGCTGTTCCACACCTCGCTGATCGCGGTGCTGATCGGGGTGGCGCTCGGCTCCTGGTACGGCTGGAGCGGCAACCGGCTGCTGGTGGCCGGCGCGGACAACGCGTTCTGCAACACCCGCCAGCAGTACGCCGAGGCGAAGCTCGGCCCCCAGGTGAGCAGTGCCGACCTGCCCCGCTTCTGCCTGCGGCTGGACGACTTCGAGGCCCGGTTCCTGGCGTCCGGCCAGCCGGAGTTCTTCAACGCCACGGTCACCGTCGACGGCCCGGACGAGCCGACCCGCAGCGCCGACTTCTCGGTGAACTCGCCGCTGCGCCTGAACGACGCGAGCGTCTACCTGCTCGGCCACGGGTACGCCCCGGTGATCCGCTACACCGACCGGTTCGGCAACAGCCAGATCAGTGACGAGCCGTTCCTGACCACCGGCGACATGGGCCTGACCAGCGAGGGGCTGGCGGCCTTCCCGGACGCGAACGTCGACCCGGCGACCGGCCAGCGCGCACCGGATCAGCAGATGGCGTTCACCGGCATCTACCTGCCCACGGCGCCCGAGCAGGCGCCGTTCGTCCGCTCGCAGTACCCGACCGAGCGCAACCCGGCGCTGAACCTGGTCGCCTACCGGGGCAACCTCGGCCTGGACGCCGGTATCCCCGGCTCGGTCTACCAACTCGACCAGCGGCAGGTGCGGGCCGGCAAGGTCAAGGAGGTCGGCACCAAACTGCTCCGCAAGGGCGAGACCTGGAAGCTGGACGACGGCACGACCGTCGAGTTCCTGGGCACCGAGCGGTACGTCACCCTCTCCATCCGGCACGATCCCGGCTCGACGATGCTGCTGGTCAGCTGCGGCGTCCTGCTGGTCGGGCTGATGGGTTCGCTGTTCGGGAAGCGCCGCCGGGTGTTCTTCCGGGTGGTGCCGGCCGACCCCGGGGAAGGATCTCCGACGAGCGGTAGTAGCTTGATGGAGGTCGGTGGGTTGCCGCGTACCGACTATCCAGGGTTCGCCGACGAGTTCACCCAGCTGGTCGCCGCCGTCAGCGGTGCCGAACGGACTGGTGATGGCGCTGACTCCGCTGAGCGGGCCGGCGTGCGAGAAGGAGCCGAGTGATGTCCGCACTCTCCGACAATCTGGTGACCTTCGCGATCCTGGCGTACCTGGTCGCGATGATCGGCCACGCAGTCGAGTACGCGCTGGGCAACGTGCGTACCCGGGTCGCCACGGCGGCTCCGGTGCGCGAGTTGGTCGGTGCCGGCGGCGGTGTCGTCCCGATGCCGCCCGCGAAGGTCCCGTCGCCGCCAACTGTCGACCGTTCCGCAGGGCGGGCCCGGCTGGCGGGCCTCTTCGGGGTGGGGGCGACCGCGGTCGCCGCCGTGCTGCACCTGGCGGCGCTGGTCACCCGTGGGCTCGCCGCGGACCGGATGCCCTGGGGCAACATGTACGAGTTCGTGCTCACGGTGACGTTCATCGGGGTGGCCGCCTGGCTGGTGGTGCTCTGGAAGCGCCCGTCGCTGCGCAAGCTCGGGCTGTTCCTCACCCTGGTGATGGTGCTGCTGGTCGCCACCGCCGAGCTGGTGCTGTACGTGCCGATCGTGCCGCTGGTCCCGGCGCTGAACTCGTACTGGTTCATCATCCACGTCTCGACGATCGTCTTCGCGTCCGGCATCTTCCTGCTCGGCGTGGTGCCGGCGGTCGGCTTCCTGATGCGCAGCGGGTACGAGCAGGGCAAGCGGAGCTTCCCGTACACCCTGGCCAAGCGGCTGCCCGGCGCGGTCGGCCTGGAGCGGCTGACCTTCGCTCTGCACGCCTTCGCGTTCCCGATCTTCACCTTCGCGGTGATCGCCGGAGCCATCTGGGCCGAGGCGGCCTGGGGTCGGCCCTGGGGCTGGGACCCGAAGGAGACCTGGGCGTTCATCTCCTGGGTGGTGTACGCCGGCTACCTGCACGCCCGGGCGACGCCCAGCGTGAAGCGCAACGTGGCCACCTGGATCGCGGTGCTCGGCTTCCTCACCATGCTGATGAACCTGTTCGGCGTGAACATCTTCTTCACCGGCCTGCACTCGTACGGTGGGCTGGACTGAACCACTGTTGGCAGAATGTAGAACTACACTTCTTAGAAGCGTAGTTCTACATCTTGTGGGGATGTGGCAGTGAAGCTCTCCAAACCAGCGGAAATCTTCGACCGTGACGTCGAATGGGCGGAGCTGGTCCGGTTCGCCACGGACGAGCGGCCCGGTGCGACGCTGGGCGTGGTCAGCGGCCGACGCCGGCAGGGCAAGACTCTGTTGTTGTACGAGTTGGCCCGCGCCACCGACGGTTTCTACTTCGGGGCGACCGAGGCGACCCCGGCAGAGTCGCTGCGTCGACTCGGGGAGGCTCTCGGCCGGCACACCGACGCGCCTGGGCCGCTTCGCCTGGAAGACTGGTCGGGTGCGGTGGACGCGCTGCTCGCGCTGGGCCAGCGTCGCCCGGTCACCGTGGTGATCGACGAGTTCCCCTACCTTGCCCGATCCAGTCGGGATCTCCCGTCGATCATTCAGCACGCCCTCACGCCGGGCCGGGTCGAGCGCACCGAGTCTCGTACGCGCCTGCTGCTGTGCGGCTCGGCACTGTCGTTCATGGGTGGTCTGCTTGCCGGTTCGGCCCCGCTACGCGGGCGGGCAGGGCTCGAACTGCCCGTGCCACCGTTGGACTATCGGGCCGCCGCGACGTTCTGGGGGATCGAAGATCCGGCGCTCGCTGCTCGCGTGTTCGCCATCGTCGGGGGCACGCCAGCCTATCGACGGGAATACGTCCAGGACGATGTGCCCGACGGGCCGGATGATTTCGACGACTGGGTCGTGCGCGCCGTGCTGAATCCGGCGCGCCCGTTGTTCCGTGAGGCTCGCTATCTGCTCGCCGAGGATCCCGACCTGAGGGACACCGCGCTCTACCATTCCGTGCTGTCCGCGGTCGCGGAAGGCAACGGCACCCGAGGGGGGATCGCCGGGTACATCGGACGGAAGGCCACCGACCTCCAGCACCCGCTCACCGTCCTTGAGGACGCGGGTCTCCTCATTCGCGAGCCCGACCCCCTCCGTAGCGGGCGTAGCCGTTACCGCATCGCCGAACCCCTGATCACGTTCTATCAGGCGGTCATGCGACCCTCCTGGACGGCCTTGGAGCAGCGGCGTGGCGCGGACGTCTGGAGGCGTTCCAATCGCCGTTACTCAAGCGCGGTCCTGGGACCAGCGTTCGAGGAGATCGTCCGGCAGTGGGCCCTGCGCTTCGCCACGCCGGAGACGTTCGGCGGTGTCGTCGCGGAGGCCAGCGCGGCCGTCCTCAGCGATCCCTCCACCCGTACCAGCCTGGAACTCGACCTGGTGGCGTTCGGCGAGCCGCCGTTCGGCGACGGCCCTCGGCCGCTGCTCGCCATCGGAGAGGTCAAGTGGGGTCGCACGCTGGGTCGGCCCGAGTTGGATCGACTGGGCCGGGCACGTGGCCTACTCGCCGCACGTCCCGGCCTGGACGTGCGGAACGCCCGATTGCTGCTTGCGAGCGCGGCGGGGTTCACCGACGAACTTCGGCACGAGGCCCGTCAGCGTCCCGATGTCGTCCTCGTCGATCCGTCGCGGCTCTATTCGGGCGACTGAGGGCGTCCGGGCCGCACGGGGGGATGTCGGCGGCTGAGGATGCTGCGCAGGGTCTCGTCCACGCGCAGAGTGACCTGGTAAGACACCTCGGGCAGATCGGCCAGCTCGATCCGCTCGCCGCGCAGCGCCAGTTGGGCGTGCAACTCCCGGGCGACGGCGTCGCGGAGCGCGACCAGCAGGGGAGACAGCCCGTCCGGGTCACCGACGACGTAGGCGTCCGACATGGATCCACTCTGCGCCGACGTCCCGCCATTCGGCTAGGCGCGCACCCACTGACCGTCCGCTCAGCCGCGCAGCCGCAGGCGTCCCCGCACCCGACCCGGGCCACCCAGCAGGACGGCCCGGAGGTCTCGCTCGCCGCCCGCTCCCGCGATCAGCCGCCGAACCAGCCGGGCACGTCGAGCCGGAACCAGTTGGCCGAGGCCATCGCGCGCAGGTCGTCCTCCAGGGCGGTGACCCGTTCCGGGCCGAGGGTGTCGGCCCACTGTGCCCGCAGCCGGTCGAAGATCTCGGCCGAGCGGCGTAGCCCGTCGGCGCCGCGCGGGGTCACCCGGATCAGCCGCCGTCGGGCGTCGGAGGGGTCGTCGACCCGCTCCAGGTAGCCGACGGCCACCAGCCGGTCGACGGTCTTGCCCGCGGCCTGCTTGGAGATGCCCAGCCGCTGGCCCAGCTCGGTGGCGGTGGTGCCGTCCGCCCCAACCGCCTGGAGCACGAACCCGTGCAGCGGTCGCAGCTCCGGATGCCCCTCCCGGGCCAGCTCGGTGTGCAGGTCGTCGATCAGCGTCCGGAAGCCGGCCAGGAGCAGCAGCGGTAGCGCGAAGCCGGGGCGCGCGGGATCAGCGGTTGCCATGTTCGACAACCACGTTTACTATTTCGTCAACCACGTTGACTATCTTACGTTCCCCGATCCGAGTTCTGGAAAGCAGGTAACCATGTCCGTCTTCACCGCCCACACCGCTGAGACCGCACCGGCCGCCGCCCGTCGGTCCATCGAGGGAGTACGCGGCCGGTTCGGCTGGCTGCCCACTCCGGTGGCGCTGATGGCCGATTCGCCGCAGTTGCTCACCGGCTTCCTCACCGCCAGCACGGGCTTCGAGCAGACCGACCTCGCCCCGCTGGACCGGGAGGTGGTCATCCTGACGGTCTCCACCAGTCACGAGTGCCATTTCTGCGTTGCCCTGCACACCGGCAAGCTCACCGGACTCGGCGCGACCCCCGAGCTGATCACCGCCCTGCGTGCCGGCTCGGTGCTGCCCGACTCGCGCCTGGAGGCGCTGCGCCGCTTCACGCTGGCCGTGCTCGACCACCGGGGTGCAGTGCCGGACGACGAGCTGGACGACTTCCTGGCCGCCGGCTACCAGCCCCGGCACGCGCTGGATGTGGTGCTCGGCGTCGGCGCGTACACCATGTCCACCTTCGCCAACCGGCTCACCCGGGCACCGCTCGACCCGCCACTGGCCGCCCACGCCTGGACTCCCGCCGCCTGACTGAGGACACCTGCGGGCCCCTGCTCAGGCCGCCTGAAGGAAGTCCCGCAGCAGGGCGAGCATCTCGTCGGGGCGCTCCTCGTACAGCCAGTGCCCGCAGTCCTCGATCACCTCGCCGCGGACCGTGTCGGCGTACCGGCGGACCTGCTCGGCGACCTGCCCACCGAGGCTGGCCGCCGCCCCGACGGCCAGCACCGGCATGGTCAGCTTCGTGCCCCGGTACGCCGCGTTGTCAGCGATGTCCTGCTCGAACGCCCGGAAGTAGGCGAAGCTGGCCCGCAGGTGCGCCGGGTCGCGCAGGTGGCTGGCGAACTCCTCGATGTCGGGCGCGGCGATGCTGCCCTTGCGCACCATCAGCGCGTCGGTGAACTTGTCCACCCAGAGCGACTCCCGCCCGTTGACCAGCGCCTCGGGAAGCCCGTTGCCGAGGGAGAAGTAGCCGAAGTTCCACACCCCGGGCCCGGCCGAGGTCAGCGCGGGGAACGTGTAGATGCTCTCGTCGGGGATCGGCGCCTCGCTGAGCACCAGCCGACTCACCCGTTGCGGATGGGCGGCGGCGTACGCGTACGCCACCATGGTCCCCAGGTCGTGCCCGACCAGCCGAAGGTCACCGGCCAGGCCGAGCTGATCGAGTAGTCCGTGCAGGTCGGCGGCGACCGTCTTCTTGTCGTACCCGCCGTCCGGGGCGTCGCTGCCCCCGAAGCCGCGCAGGTCGGGCGCGACCACGTCGAAGGAGCGCCCCAACTCGGGCAGCAGGTGCCGCCACATGTACCAGCACTGCGGATACCCGTGCAGCAGCACCAGTGGCGGGCCGGCACCCCCACGGACGTAGTTCATGGTGATCTGGCCGACCCGAGCCCGTTGCTCGGTGAACCCCGCCGGAACTCGTTCCGCGCCCATCGCCGCCTCCGTCCGCCGTCCCGCCTGCCCGGCTACCCGCTCAACCGCCCGCCATGCCCGCGAGGTTCGGGTCCTGCCGGTTGATCCACTCGCCTTCCTTGAAGTCGCGGTGTCCGGCGGCCTGGGACACCGCGGTTTCCTGACAGCCGAGTCGATCCAGACCCGCCGCCCACGGCCCGCCGCCCACCGCTGACACGAGGCGATCGCGAGCGTCACAGCACCCGGCTTGGGTCGTGGGGGAGCCGGTGCGGGAGACTGGGCGACATGGCGGCTCGTGGCTTCCCGTACACCGATCTCAAGGACTTCATCGCGGCGCTGGAGCGCGCGGGGGAGTTGCGCCGGATCGACGTCCCGGTCGATCCGACCCTGGAGATCAGCGAGGTGGTCACCCGCACGGTGCGGGCCGGCGGCCCGGCGCTGCTCTTCGAGCGTCCGACCCGGGGCGAGATGCCGGTGGCGATCAACCTGTTCGGCACCGAGAAGCGGATGGCGATGGCCCTCGGCGTCGACTCGCTGGACGAGGTCGGTGCCCGGATCGGCGCGATGATCAAGCCGGAGCTGCCGGTCGGCTGGTCGGGCATCCGAGAGGGCCTCGGCAAGGTCATGCAGCTCAAGTCGCTGCCGCCGCGCAAGGTGAAGACCGCGCCCTGCCAGGAGGTCGTCTACCGGGGTGAGGACGTCGACCTCAACCGGCTGCCGGGGTTGCAGGTCTGGCCCGACGACGGCGGGATCTTCCACAACTACGGGCTGACCCACACCAAGCACCCGGAGACCGGCAAGCGCAACCTCGGCCTGTACCGACTCCAGCAGCACGGCCGCAACACCCTGGGCATGCACTGGCAGATCCACAAGGATTCGACGGCGCACCACGCGGTCGCCGAGCGGCTCGGGCAGCGCCTGCCGGTCGCTGTCGCGATCGGCTGCGACCCGGTCGTCTCGTACGCGGCCAGCGCGCCGCTCCCCAGCGACATCGACGAGTACCTGTTCGCCGGGTTCCTGCGCGGCGAGCGGGTGGAGATGGTCGACTGCCTCACCGTGCCGTTGCAGGTGCCGGCGAACGCGCAGATCGTGCTGGAGGGCTACCTGGAGCCGGGTGAGCGGCTGCCCGAGGGTCCGTTCGGCGACCACACCGGCTTCTACACGCCGGTCGAGCCGTTCCCCGTGCTGCACATCGAGGCGATGACCATGCAGCGCAAGCCGGTCTACCACTCGATCGTCACCTCGAAGCCGCCGCAGGAGGACCACGGCCTCGGCAAGGCCACCGAGCGGATCTTCCAGCCGCTGCTCAAGCTGATGATCCCGGACATCGTCGACTACGACCTGCCGGCCGCCGGCGTCTTCCACAACTGCGCGATCGTCTCGATCCGCAAGCGCTACCCGAAGCACGCGCAGAAGGTGATGAACGCGATCTGGGGCGCGCACCTGATGTCACTGACCAAGCTGATCGTGATCGTCGACGAGGACTGCGACGTGCACGACTACAACGAGGTCGCCTTTCGGGCCTTCGGCAACGTCGACTACGCCCGCGACCTGCTGCTCACCGAGGGGCCGGTGGACCACCTCGACCACTCGTCGTACCAGCAGTTCTGGGGCGGTAAGGCTGGCGTCGACGCGACCCGCAAGCTGCCCACCGAGGGCTACACCCGCGGTTGGCCGGAGGAAATGAGCATGAGCCCGGAAGTCAGCGCCCTGGTCGACAAGCGCTGGAAGGAGTACGGAATCTGATGGCCGTCATCGACGCACCGACGGCGAAGCCGGGCCGGACAAAGTCCTTCCTGAAGCTCGTCGCCGTCGAGCACTCCGTCTTCGCGCTACCGTTCGCGTTCCTCTCCGCGCTGGCCGCGATGCAGGGTTCCGGCGGGCGGGTACGGTGGCTCGACCTGCTGCTGATCACCGTGGCGATGGTCGGGGCGCGGACGTTCGCGATGGCCGCCAACCGGATCCTCGACCGCAAGATCGACGCGCGGAACCCGCGTACCGCCGGCCGGGAACTGGTCACCGGAGCGGTGAGCGTGCGGACGGCCTGGACCGGCGCGGCCGTCGCACTTGTGGTCTTCCTCGTCGCCGCCGCCCTGCTCAACCCGCTCTGCCTGGTGCTCGCGCCACTCGCCGTGGTGCCGCTGGTCGTCTACCCCTACGCCAAGCGGTTCACCAACTGGCCGCACGCCATCCTCGGGATCGCCCAGGCGGTCGGCCCGGTCGGCGCCTGGCTGGCGGTCACCGGCACCCTGGACGGCTCCGGGCCGGCCTGGCTGCTCGGCGCGGCAGTGGGGCTGTGGATCGGCGGCTTCGACCTGATCTACGCCTGCCAGGACTCCGAGATCGACCGGGAGATCGGCGTGCACAGCGTGCCCGCCCGGTACGGTCGGCGCTTCGCGCTGCACGCCTCCACCGTCGCGCACGTGGTGACCTTCGGCCTGTTCATCTGGTTCGGTGCGCTGATCGGTCTCGGCTGGCTCTGGTGGATCGGGCTGGCGCTGACCGCTGTGGCGTTCGCCTACCAGCACCTGGTGGTCACCCCGACCGACCTCAGCAAGGTCAACCGAGCCTTCTTCACCGCAAACGGGTTCGTCGGCATCGCGCTGTTCCTCTTCGCCCTGCTCGACCTGGTGGTCCGGCTCGGCCTACGGCCCTGAGGCTGGGTGGTCCGGCTCGGCCTACGGCCCTGAGGCTGGCGGGGTGGTGCTGACCGGGTAGCGGGCGCTCTCGAAGGTCCAGTCGATGGTCCCGCGTACGGCGTTCGCGATCCCGTCGAGATGGTCGGCGACCGCCTCGTCCAACGCCGGGCCGAACGACGGCACCGCCGCTCGCAACGCGGTGAAGCGCCGCATCGCCTCCCGCCAGTGCTCGGCCGCCCGTTCGACCGCCTCCGCCTCCGGCACGCCCAGTTCGGCCTCGATGGCGAGGACCAGGTTGTGCCCGCCGGCGGTCACCCGGTCCCGTTCCAGCGAGGCCAGGTCGTTGTACCAGGAGAGCAGGTCGTTGCCGGTGCGGGCGATCTGACGCAGCAGCGGGTGGTGGTAGACCGGGTCGGGCAATGGCCGGCCGCTGACGAACTCCACAAGCGGGTACGACACCTCCGCCGCCGAGGTCGACCGACGTAGCTCGACGTACTCGTCCACGCTGGGACGACGACCGGCCTCCTTGTTGACGGCCTCCTGCCAGGTGCCGTCGAGGTGTCGGGCCACCGCGTCGGCGAAGCGCTGCCGCCACCGGGCCGGCATCCGGCGGCGCGGCTCCCGCCAGGCCAGCACCAGCAGTCGCCGCAGCGGGCCGGTCAGCCCGGCCTGCCGCAGCCGGGTGCCGTCGTGCAGCAGCGCCACGGTGCCGTTGCGCAGTGCCCGGATCTGCTCCGGCGTCAACCGACTCGGCCCGTCGCAGGCGTCGTCGACCAGGAAGAACCAGGTGAACAGCGCGGCCAGCACCCGCAGGTCGGCTTCGGTCGCCGCCGGGTAGAGCCGCGCGGCGTACCGGGCGAAGGCGCCCCGGGACAGCCGGTGCAGCGCGGTGTCGTCCAGTGGAAGGCCGAGCCCGGGCAGCACACCGAGCAGCCAGCCCTGCACACGATCGGCGTGTGGTGGTGGAAGCCGGGGCGGGATCGGACACTCGGCACGCAGCGCCCGGAGGATCTCGCCGGTCGTCACCGATGCCTCCTCCTCGAGATGGTTCCGGTGCGAATCGCCAGCGGCAGCATGTCAGGTCGGTGGGATCCGCAGGTGCCCCGTCCGACATGTCGGACCGGACCCAACCCCGGGGGTGCCCACCAGCGGACCAGCCGGACCAGGCAGGCTGGGGGCATGCGGGAACCATGGGTGGTCGGGGTCTCCGGTGCCTCCGGTACGCCGTACGCGGCGGCCGTCATCGGCGGACTGCTCGACGCGGGCGAGCCGGTGGACCTGATCGTGTCCCGGGCGGCACGACTCACAGTGCTGGACGAGACCGGCCGACCCTTCCGTGACGGGCACTGGGCCGAGGACCTCGCCGCCTGGCTGGACCGGGACCTGACCACTGCGGATGTGCGGCACTGGCCGGCCGGCGACCTGGCTGCCGGTCCGAGCAGCGGCTCCTACCGGGTACGCGGGATGGCGGTGGTCCCGGCCAGCACGGCCGCCTGCGCGGGCATCGCGATCGGGCTCTCCAAGGACCTGTTGCAGCGCGCCGCCGAGGTCAACCTCAAGGAACGCCGTCCCGTGGTGCTGGTGCCCCGGGAGACACCGGTGACCCGCAGCCACCTGGAGCACCTCATCGCCCTGCACGACGCGGGCGCGGTGGTGCTTCCCGCCAGCCCTGGCTTCTACGGCGCCGGCGCGGCGGCCAGCGCGCAGCAGCTGGTCGACTTCGTGGCCGGCAAGGTGCTGGACGCGCTCGGTGTCCCGCACACCCTGTTCCGGCGGTGGTCCGGCCAGCTCGGCGCGGCCCGAAGCTGAGCCGTCCGGCTCGTGCTGGGTCGTCCGCTCGCGTTGGGCACCGTTGTGCTGCTCAGAACGAGCGGTGCTGCCGCCCGGCGGTTGGCCGAAGCGGGACGCGGACCGGACTGGTGTCCGGTCCGCGTGGCGTTGTCCGCACCAGTTCAGTACATGCCGGCGTTGGCCGGACCCGGCCCCGTGGATGCCGCCGGCCCCACATTGCGTGGTTTACCGACCTCATCCACCTCGTCCAGCATGCCCTCCCCCTCAAGCAGGGCTCGCACCTCGGATTCCCGAAACCGGCGATGCCCGCCTGGAGTCCGGATGCTTCCTATCCGGCCGGCCGCCGCCCATCTCGTCACAGTTTTCGGGTCTACCCGAAACAGCGCGGCGACCTCACCCGGTGTCAGCAGGCGATCTCCAGTGTCCACAGCCCCCTCCTCGCGTCGACGAAGCCCCCGGCTGAACACACTGCCCCCGGCTGGTGCGTAGCCCAGAGCCGTCATGAGGGACGTATGGCAATTACAGCACCAGGGACATGGCCTGTCCGCCCAAACGCGAAAAATGCACTGAGTGGGGAGTTAGTAATGTTACTGGTGCTACCTCTGCCCTGACCGGCGGTTTATGAACAGTGACTCACCGCTCAGTCCAACGGGTGCCGAAGGCCGCACGTTACGTGTCAACGGTTAAGGTCACTCTCTGTGGATGCCATCGACCTGAGCCTCGTCGACCTGCTGCGCGGCAACGCCCGCCTCTCGTACGCCGAGCTGGCCCGACAGGTGGGCCTCTCGGCCCCGGCCGTGCACGAGCGGGTCGGCAAGCTGGAGAGCAGCGGCGTGGTCCGGGGCTACCGCGCGGACGTGGCCCCGGAGTCGATCGGGCTGGGTGTCACCGCGTTGATCGGCATCGTCGAGGACTCCGGTGCCGACAGCGACGACATGCTCGAGTCGCTGCGGGTGCTGCCCGAGATCGAGTCCTGCTACTTCATGGCAGGCGTGGAGTCGTTCCTGCTCAAGGCGCGGGTCGGCACGATCGCCGAGCTGGAGCAGTTGATCGTGCGGTTGAACCGGACGCCGGGGGTGGCCTCCACCCGTACCGCCATCGCGCTCTCCACCAAGTGGGAGAACCGCCCCCAGCCGGTCGGCCCGCCCGCGGCCTGACCGCCGCGTACCCCTGGTGTCGCACCGGCGGCCGGCGGTAGCGTGCGCCGATGACCCAGCCGGCGCGTCCCGTGGCAGTGGTGACCGGCGCGGCCGGCGGCCTGGGCCGCGCCATCGCCACCGCGCTGCACACCGACGGTTGGTCGGTGCTGCTCACCGACCTTGACCCGGTGGCGGTGCAGAGTGCCGCAGCGCCGCTCGGCGGCTGGTCGGCCGCCCTGGACGTCCGGGACGAGGACGCCTGCGCCGCCATCGCCGCGAACGCGGCAGGCCGGGGTGACCTCGCCCTCTGGGTCAACAACGCCGGCATCCTGGTCACCGGTGCGTCGTGGGAGCACGACGAGGCGACCCGCCGTCGGATGCTCGACGTGAACACCCACGGCGCCATGAACGGCACCCTCGCCGCGCTGACCGTGATGCGCGGGCAGGGCCACGGCCACGTGCTCAACGTCGTCTCGTTGGCCGGGCTGGTCGCCGCGCCCGGCGAGACGGTGTACGCGGCCAGCAAGCACGCCCTGCTGGCGTTCAGCCTCGGCACCCTGTCCGACCTGCGGATGGCCGGGTACCGGCGGGTGCACGTCTCCTGCCTCTGCCCGGACGGCATCTGGACCCCGATGCTGCACGACCGGCTGGACGACCCGGGGGCGGTGGCCTCGTTCACCGGATCGATGCTGACCGCGCAGCAGGTGGCGGCCCGGGCGGTCCGGCTGGCCCGCCGGCCACGTCCGGTGGTCAGCCTGCCCCGCTGGCGGGGGGCGCAGGTGCGCCTGTTGGACGCCCTGCCCAGGTTGGCCGTCGCACTCACCCCGCTCGTCCGAGCCGCAGGCCGCGCCGGTCAGCGCCGCCAACGCCGCAGGTCAGCGCCGCCGGACCCGCGCTGACCACCGCTGGCCCGCTTGCTAGGTTTCCGAACGTGACTCATCTCGACCGGTGCGACGAATCCAGCCGAACCTGGGTGACCGAGGCGATCGCCGCCGTCGAGGCAGACGCGAACCGGTCCGCCGACACCCACCTGCTGCCGTTCCCGCTGCCCCGGGAATGGGGGATCGACCTCTACCTCAAGGACGAGTCGTCACACCCCACCGGCTCGCTGAAGCACCGGCTGGCCCGCTCACTGTTCCTCTACGGGCTCTGCAACGGCTGGATCGGGCCGCGCACCACGATCGTCGAGGCGTCGTCGGGTTCCACGGCGGTCTCCGAGGCGTACTTCGCCCGGATGCTGGGCCTGCCGTTCATCGCGGTGATGCCCGCCTCCACCTCGCCCGAGAAGATCACGCAGATCGAGTTCCAGGGCGGCCGGTGCCACCTGGTGGACGACCCGGCGAGCGTGGTGGTCGAGGCCCGCTGGCTCGCCGAGGACTCCGGCGGGCACTTCATGGACCAGTTCACCTACGCCGAGCGGGCGACCGACTGGCGGGGCAACAACAACATCGCCGAGTCGATCTACGCGCAGCTGGAGCTGGAGCGGCACCCGATTCCCGCCTGGGTCGTGGTGGGCGCCGGCACCGGGGGCACCAGCGCGACCATCGGCCGCTACGCCCGGTACCGCCGGCTCGCCACCAAGCTCTGCGTCGTCGACCCGGAGAACTCGGCGTTCTACCCGGCCTGGCTGGCCGCCGACTGGTCGGTACGCACCGGGAAGGGCTCCCGCATCGAGGGGATCGGCCGGCCCACAGTGGAGGCGTCGTTCCTGCCCTCGGTGGTGGACCGGATGGTCCAGGTGCCGGACGCGGCCTCCCTGGCCGCCATGCGCGCCGGATCGGCGCTGCTCGGCCGCCGGGTGGGCGGGTCCACCGGCACCAACCTGTGGGGCGCGTTCAGCCTGATCGCCGCGATGCTCGCCGAGGGTCGGACCGGCTCGGTGGTCACCCTGATCTGCGACCCGGGCGACCGGTACGCCGACACGTACTACGCCGACGACTGGGTGGCCGCCCAGGGCCTCGACCTGACCCCGCACCTGGCCACCATCGACCGCTTCCTGGCCAGCGGAGCCTGGCCCGCCTGAACCGGTCAGCGGGACTGGTCCGCTCGAAGCGGTCACCGCAGCCTGCCCCGCTTGAGGTCGTCAGCGGGGCCTGGTCCGCCTGACACCCCGGCCGGCCCTGGCCCCGCCGGGGTGATGATCAGCGCGGGTCGATCCGTTCGGCCAGCCCGGGGTAACGCACCACGTAGCCGCTGTCGTCCAGATCGATGTCGGCCGTGAAGGTGCCGCTGGCGAAGCGCACCCGACCCGGCCCGAGCCCGGTGTAGATCTGCTCGGCCGGCACCACCTCCAGACCGGGCAGCAGCACCCAGGCAACGGTGATCCGGTGTGCCACGTCGGCCGGCTCGGCCGCCATCCGAAGCCGGTGGACCGGCAGGGTGTTGAACAGCGGCGAACCGCTCAGGTCGACGTCGAGCGCGTCGGCCAGCCGGTCCGGGTCGTCCGTACCCGGCAGACCGGCCCGGCGATGACCGGCCGCGACCAGGGCCGCGTCCAGGTTGCCCTGCTCGGCGGTGGTCACCCGCCAGCGGCCGGCGGCCCGCTCCAGGGTCACCCGGCGCAGCCAGCCGGGACCCTCGGCCTCGACCTCGACCCGGGTGGTGGCCCAGTCCGGGGTGGTGGTCAGCTGGTAGCGGGCGGTCCACGGGATCGGGTCCACGGCGAGCAGAGTGCCCCGGGCCGCCAACCCGTGGCCGTCGTCGAGCAGGACCTGCTCGCTGCCGGCGGTGTCAGTCCGGGACCAGAAGATCGACTTCGGCATGGTCGGCATGAGCCGGACGTTACGCGACCTGCTCGGTATCGGCAGGGCATGCGCGAACGCCGCCGTGAAGCCTGGGCTTCACGACGGCGTTCGGTGGATCAATCAGTGGGTACGCGCTGCCGGTCGCCCGCCGAAACCGCGCCGGTCGTCACGCGGGCGGTCCTCGCGGGGCCGGTCGTCGCGGGGCCGGTCGTCCCGGACCCGGCTCTCCGGGCGGAACCCACCCCGAGCGTCCCGGTCGCCGAAGCGCCGCTCGCCGGTCGGTCGGTCGCCCCGACCGTCGCGGTCACCGAACTGCGGCCGGTCGCCGAACCGACGCTCGCCCTGCGGCCGGTCGCCGTACCCGCGGGTGTCCCGATCGGCGTAACGCCGCTCGCCCTGCGGCCGGTCGCCGTAGCTCCGGTCGCCCTGCGGGCGGTCGCTGTGCTGCCGGTCGCCGAAGCGGCGCTCACCCTGCGGGCGGTCGCTGTAGCTCCGGTCGCCCTGCGGGCGGTCACCGAAGCGGCGCTCGCCGGTGGGCCGGTCGCCGTGGCGGCGCTCACCCTGCGGGCGGTCGCTGTAGCTCCGGTCGCCCTGCGGACGGTCACCGTAGCTCCGGTCACCCTGCGGGCGGTCGCCGAAGCGGCGCTCGCCGGCGGGCCGGTCGCCGAAGCGCCGGTCGCCCTGCGGGCGGTCGCCGAAGCGGCGGTCGCCGGTGGGCCGGTCGCCGAAGCGCCGGTCGCCCTGGGGACGGTCGCCGTAGCGGCGCTCGCCTCCCGTGCGGTCACCGAACCGGCGCGGGCCGCCGGAGCGGTCGCCGTAGCCCCGGGGCTCCGCCTCGAGGCGGACCGGGACGCCGCTGGGCTCTCGGGCGCCGACCAGCTCGGCCAACGCCGCGTCCCCGACCCGGACCCGGGTCTCGGCCGGCGCGACGCCGGCCTTCTCCATCATCGCCAGGGTGGTACGGCGCTGCTTGGGCAGCACCAGCGTGGCGACCGCACCCGACTCGCCGGCCCGGGCGGTACGCCCCGCGCGGTGCAGGTAGTCCTTGGGGTCCTTCGGCGGGTCGACGTGCAGCACCAGGGTGACACCGTCGACGTGGATGCCTCGCGCCGCCACGTCCGTGGCGACCAGCACGTTCATCCGGCCCTCACGGAACTCGGCGAGCGTCTTGGTGCGCATCCGCTGGGTCTTGCCGCCGTGCAGCCCACCGGCGCGTACGCCGACGGCCGCGAGCTGCTCGACCAGCCGGTCCACCCCGAGCTGGGTACGGGCGAAGACCATGGTCCGGCCATCCCGGGCGGCGATCGAGGCCGCCACCGGGAACTTCTCGTGCGGCGGGATCAACAGCATGTGGTGGTCCATGGTGGACACCGAGGCGGTGGACGGCGCCGTGGAGTGGGTGACCGGGTCGGTCATGAACCGCTTGACCAACGCGTCGACGTCACCGTCCAGGGTGGCCGAGAAGAGCAGCCGCTGACCGTTCGCGGGCGTCTTCGCCAGCAGATCGGTCACCTCGGGCAGGAAGCCCATGTCGGCCATCTGATCGGCCTCGTCGAGCACCGTGACCTCGACGTCGTCGAGCTGGCAGATGCCCCGCTCGATGAGGTCGCCGAGCCGGCCCGGGGTGGCCACGATGATCTCCACGCCGCGGCGCAGCGCGTCGATCTGACGGTCGTACGGAACGCCGCCGACGGCGGTCTTGAGGAAGATGCCGACGGACTTGCCCAGCGGCACCAGGGCGTCGTTGACCTGCATGGCCAGCTCGCGGGTGGGCACCAGGACCAGGGCGCGCGGACGCATCGGCCGGGCCCGGTTGCGGTTGGCCAGCCGGGCGATCATCGGCAGCCCGAAGGCGAGCGTCTTACCCGAACCGGTCTGCCCGCGGCCCAGCACGTCGCGGCCGGCGAGCGCGTCCGGAACGGTGGCCCGCTGGATCTCGAACGGGCTGGTGATGCCCTGCTGCGCCAGCGCGCGGACCAGCGGCTCGGGCAGGCCGAGGGCGGCGAAGCTCATCGGTTCGGCGGTCTCGGTCGGCTCGGCCTGCGCGGTCGCCACCGGCGCGGTGTCGGCCTCGCTCGTTGGGACGTCGAGCTGCTCCCGGGCGGTGTCGGTCGCCGGGACTGAGTTGAAAACGGACGTAACGGTGCTGGGGTCAGCAGAGGTGGTCAACAAAAACCTTTCGAGCGGGGCGCATCTTCGCGATGGCCTGCCGCGGCTGTACCGCCGGATCGCCCGCAAGATCGCCCAGGGGCGCACACCACGCGCGCCGGGTCAGTGATCTCAGCCAGTGTACGGCGGTCTGGCGAAGCCGCCAGCCGGTTGACCGACCGTAGTGGGCGGACTCACCATCGCTGGCACTCGCTGGCTCACCCCTTGAGCACGCTGCCCACCAGACCGTCCAGGGCGTCGCCAGCCAGCAGAACGACCATGACACTGATCGCTACCAGCAGCCCCAGAGCGGCGGCCAGGACGATCATCACCCGGGCGTTACTGGATCGCTCGGCCGGCGTGTCGGACCAGCCCTGGGCCAGGATGTGCCCGGTCAGCGAGCCGGAGGTCTCCACCGCGTTGGCGGGTATCGCGACGGTGGTGAAGCCGGCGCCCTCGCCGTTGCCGTAGACGGTGCCGGCCAGGTC
The DNA here is from genome assembly GCF_900091575.1 of Micromonospora saelicesensis. Lineage (GTDB taxonomy): Bacteria > Actinomycetota > Actinomycetes > Mycobacteriales > Micromonosporaceae > Micromonospora > Micromonospora saelicesensis. The sequence continues at coordinate 1,103,183 of NZ_FMCR01000001.1, read as the reverse complement.
GGTGCGACTGTCCTGCCGCCCCCCGGGGGCACCGGCAGCGTCCCGTCCGGCGGAACCAGCCGGTGGGCCACTCGGTGACGCGGTCACCCGGGAGTTTCCGCTGTTGCCGGTCGACGAAGGGGCCCCGGCGGTGGACGGTGGCCAGCTCGGCAGCGCTGGTGCGGGCACCACCGGCGGCGCGGAGGCGGCTGCCCCGGCCCATCCGGCACCGGACGTCGGGCGGGTCGCCCCACCAGGGGACGGCCACCCGGCCGGTGGTGCGGAGACCGGAGCGCTGGCCCGTACGCCGGGCGTGTCGGTCATCGCCGGCGGCGGCGGAAACGGCGGTGCCGGCATCGGGCCGGGCGGGGCCGGTGGCGCCGGCACCGGCGGACCGGGTGGCGGCAGCGGCGGGCTCGGGACGGGCGGCGTCGGCGGACCGGGGATGGGCGGCACCGGCGAGGGCGGTGGGATGGGCGGGCCGGGAACGGGCGGAACCGGACCCGGCGGCGGCGTGGGTCGAGGACCCGGCGTCGGCACCGGACCGGGCGGGTACGGACCCGGGGCCGGCGCGGGCTCCGGTTCCGGTGGCGGCGGCTGGGTCGGCCCGGGGCCGGGTGGCGTCGGGTCCGGCTCCGGCTCCGGAGTCGACGGCGTCGGGGGCTGGGCCGGCTCGGCACCCACCGGCGCGGCTCGATAGACGGCGGGCGCGCTCTCGCGACGGTCCGGGGTGCCCAGGGCGCTGGCGGTGCCCCGGCTGCTGCTCGGAACCGTGGCGCTGGCCCGGGCCGGCGCGGAGGAGTCGCTTCGCTGGCCCGGCAACGACACGTCGGCTGGGCTGGCCGAGCCGGTCGCACGGTAGGTGGTCGCGGTGACCGGAGCGCTGGCCGGCAGGTCACTGCGGAGAGCACCGGCGGTCACGACGCTGGCACGTGCGCGTACCGGTGCTGCCGCCGGGCTCTGGCGCTCGTCGCCGCCGGCGGATGCGTCGTCGTCGGCCTCGGTCGAGACGTCCGCGACGACCGCTGCCGTGCCACTGCCGACCGTGCTGCTGCCGACCGGGCCGCTGACAGCCGGGGCGTCGTCGCTGTCAGGGGAGCCGGCGTCCGCCGAGCTGGTGTCGCTGCCTGTCGAGCTGGTGGCGGCCGGGCTGGCGTCGCTGGCGGCCACCGGGTCGGCGGTGTCCGGCCCTGGTGCGCCGGCCTGGTCGACCACGGGGTCGACAGTCTCCGCCGGATCTCTCTGCTCGGCCATTTCCGCCCTCCGCGCCATGCTCGCACCCGGACCCGTGACGTCGAGTCGGATGTGCCTGGTTGTCACGGTGCCACAGATCTTCCCGAGCGGACAGCCGGAGCCGGTCGTGGCGGATCAGCCCGTGGCGCTGGGGCTGCTCGTCGCGCTGCCACTGCCCGAAGCGCTCGTGCTGGCCTTCGGCGTGGTCGTCGGAGACGCGCTGGTCGGCGCGTTGGTCGGTGCCGAGGGCAGGGTCGTCGGAGTGTTGCTCGGAGTGTTGCTCGGGGTGTTCGACGGCTTCGGCGTGGAGCTGCCGGTCGGGGTGGGCGTCGGGGTGGTCGTCAGCGTCGGCGTCGGCGTGGGCGTCGGCTTGGTGGTCTTCGTGGGCGACGGTGTCGGCGTCGGCTTGGTGGTCTTCGTGGGCGACGGGGTGGGCGTCGGCTTCGGGGGCGAGACGGGCGGGGTCGGATTGGTCACGACCGGGGGTGCCGGCACCGCGCCGATCACCCGGGTGGCGGCGTACAGCCGGGACCAGCGGACGACCGAGATCTTGACGACGTCCCCCGTGGTGGGCGCCTGCACCATCTTGCCGTTGCCGATGTACATGCCGACGTGGTGGATCGTCGTCCAGCTGCTGCCCGAAGCGAAGAAGAGCAGGTCGCCGGGGAGCAGCGCGCTCTGCGGCACCGTGCGGCCCCGGGTGGCGGCGTACTGGTCGCGGGAGACCCGGGGCAGGTCGAAGTAGTCGGCGCCGGGGGACCGGTACGCCGCCCACATCAGGCCGGAGCAGTCGAACTGGTTCGGCCCCTCCTCGGACCACTTGTACGGGTCGCCGAGCTGGGCGAGCGCGTACCGGACCGCGGCCAGTGCCCGGGGGTGCGCGGCCATGCCGCTGATGCTCTGGTTGGAGACGTAGCCGGCGCCGATCTGCTGCTCGGCGGCTTCCTGCTGACGTTCGATCTCGATCAGCGCGGCGGCGTTGTCCCGGCGCAGCTTGAGCAGGCTCGCCTCGGCGGTGCGGAGCGCCGTCTCACCGGCGGTGAACTCGGCCTCGGCGGCGGCGAGCATGTCCTTGGCCTGGGTGTGCTTCTGGTACGCGGCCTGCTCGCCGGCGCGCGCCCGGGACAGCTCTCCGGCCACGCCGGTGGTGCCGCCGTCGACCTTCTCGCCACGGGTGATCGCCTGGAGGCGGCTGAGCCCACGGATGTCCTGGGCGAACTCGCCAGGCGGCAGCGCGGCGGCTGCCTTGACGGCCTCGGCGGCGGCGGTGTCGGCCGTCTGCTGGGCCCGGAGCAGCGCATCCTGCGCGGTCGCCAGCGCCTTGCCGGCCGCGTCGACCTGCGCCTGCGCGTCGACGCGTTTCTGCCGGCTCACCAGCAACGCCTCGCCGAGCGCGCCGACCTGGGTCTCACCGGCGGCGATCGCGGTGGCCAGTGGACCGTTGCCGATGTTGACCACCGGCGGGGCGGGCACACCAGCGACCGGCGCGCCGCCGGGCAGCTGAAGCGAGCCGGTGACCGCCGGGCGCGAACCGGTGTCCGGCACTGTGGTCGGCACGCCGGGCTCCGCGTACGCGGGGGTGGCCAGCACGGCTGCGGCGATCGCGCCGAGCAGGGCGGCCCAGAGCTTCGGACGCAGGACCGGCGAGATCACCGGGCTCCGTCGTCGCTGCCGTCGCCCGCGCCCGCTGTAGACCATGCCGCTCCCCGTCCAACCGCTCGTCGCCGCGCTCGGTGGGCGCGACCGCCGGGACGGTACCAGTGTGTGTGTTCCGCCCCACCTTGTTACTACCGCACCTCGCCACTCATGTCGATGCGTTGCCGGGTTACGGGAGGCTGAGAGTCTGGTGAAGTGGGTCGCTGCCGGCGACCGTGCCGCCGGGCCCGTCGGCACCGCGACGTACGCTCGATCCGGACCGCAGGTGGAAGGGACGTGCCATGGACGCCGGACTCAAGCGTGAGCTCGAAGCGAAGGTGTACGCCGGTGAGCGGCTGACCCGGGAGGACGGGGTCGCCCTCTACGAGAGCGACGACCTGACCTGGCTGGGGCGGCTGGCGCACCACAAGCGCACCGAGTTGAACGGCGAACGGGTGATGTTCAACGTCAACCGGCACCTCAACCTGACCAACGTCTGTTCGGCGTCCTGCGCGTACTGCTCGTTCCAGCGCAAGCCGGGCGAGAAGGACGCGTACACGATGCGCATCGACGAGGCGGTCCGCAAGGCCAAGGAGATGGAGGACGAGCAGCTCACCGAGTTGCACATCGTCAACGGCCTGCACCCCACGCTGCCCTGGCGTTACTACCCGAAGGTGCTGCGCGAGCTGAAGGCGGCGCTGCCGAACGTCAAGCTCAAGTGCTTCACGGCGACCGAGGTGCAGTGGTTCGAGAAGATCAGCGGCCTGAGCGCCGACGAGATCCTCGACGAACTGATGGACGCCGGTCTGGAGTCGCTGACCGGTGGTGGCGCGGAGATCTTCGACTGGGAGGTCCGGCAGCACATCGTCGACCACGCCTGCCACTGGGAAGACTGGTCGCGCATCCACGCCCTGGCACACAGCAAGGGCATGAAGACCCCGGCGACGATGCTGTACGGCCACATCGAGGAGCCCCGGCACCGCGTCGACCACGTGCTGCGGCTGCGCGAGTTGCAGGACGAGACCGGCGGCTTCGCGGTCTTCATCCCGCTGCGCTACCAGCACGACTTCGTCGACTCGGCGGACGGCAAGATCCGTAACCGGATCCAGGCGCGCACCACGATGGCCTCGCCGGCCGAGTCGCTGAAGACGTTCGCCGTCTCCCGGCTGCTCTTCGACAACGTGCCGCACCTGAAGAACTTCTGGGTGATGCACGGGCTGTCGGTCGCTCAGCTCTCGCTGAACTTCGGCGTGGACGACCTGGATGGCTCCGTCGTCGAATACAAGATCACCCACGACGCCGACTCGTACGGCACCCCGAACACCATGCACCGCGACGACCTGCTGCACCTGATCTGGGACGCCGGCTTCCAGCCCGTCGAGCGGGACACCCGCTACAACGTGGTCCGGGAGTACGACAAGGCCCCGTCGCTGGCCGAGCGGCGCGCCGAGCCGCAGCAGGTCTGGGCCTGAGCCACCACGTACCCTCGCAGTCGATGACCGAGCAACGAGGACCTGAGCAGCAGAGCGGCTTTCCCCGCCGGGACGCCGAGGGCCGCATCCGTACCCTGGGCGACCTGCTCGGGGTGTGCCTGGCCGGCCTGGTCATCGGCGTGCTCGCGTTGGTGCTGTTCGACTGGGCGTTCGCCTCGATCGGCGCCGGCGACTTCGGGCACACAAACGGTTGGCTGGCGGTGATCCTGCCGGCCTGGCTGTTCTGGGACGACTTCCGGGCCTGGGAGTTCGGTGCGGCCCGGGTGGTGGCGGCGGTGGTCGCCGCCGCCGTCGGGGTGTTCGCCGGGCTGCTGATCGCCGGTCTGGGCGCGGGGTTGCCGCCGCTGCTCTCCGGCGCGTTGGCGGCGGGGGCGTTCACAGTGGCGTACGCGGCCCTCTGGTTCCCGGGTGTCCGCTGGCTGGCCCGCCGGACCGGCTGACCACGACCGCCCGTCGGGCGGCTCGACCCTTCCGCCGGCAGTGGCGGGCGACGGAGAGAACGGAGTGGTGCAGGTGAGCGCCGCGCTCAAGTACACGCTGGGCCGGATCGGGCTGTTCGTCGCCGTGCTGGCCGGCCTCTGGCTGGTCGACATGAACGTGTTCCTGAAGCTGATGCTGGCGTTGGTGTTCTCCGCCGCGCTCTCCTTCTTCCTGCTGCGCGGTTGGCGGGACGAGATGGCCGGGGAGATCGCCGAAGCAGCCGAGCGCCGCCGCACCGAGAAGGAACGCCTCCGCTCCGCCCTGGCCGGCGAAGACCAAACCCAAACCCAAACCCCCAACCCCGAAACCCCAGACTCCCCGCGTTGATCATGAAGTTATTGCCACGACACGCCGATCGGCCGGGCAATAACTTCATGATCAACCGCGAGGGGCCTACCAGTTGGTGGAGCCGGGGACCTTGGGCCAGGGCTTCGAGGTGGGCTTGATCAGGTACGCGATGCCGCCGGAGCCACCGGAGACGCCGCCGCTGGCGTTGGTCCGCTTGGTACGCAGCCAGATCTGCTCGAACTGCGCACGCTTGTAGACGTTGCGCACCACGTCGTTGCTGGACGAGGCCGGGTCGTTGACGATCACGTCGCCGTCGGCGGTGAAGCCGACCACCACGAACAGGTGCCCGGACGTGCCGTAGTTCGCCCCGTCCAGCTCACTGGCGAGGAAGGACTGGCTGGTCACGACGGGGATGCCGGCGGCGATGAAACGCTCCAGCTCGTCCAGCGAGTGCAGCCGGGTCACCCGGCCCTCCAGCCCGGGGAAGCTGGCCGCGTACGCGGTGTTGAACGGCCAGTTGCCCGCGCCGTCGTACGCGTAGTCGTAGGTCATCCGCGCGGCGTGGTTGACAGTCGGGTCGGGGTAGGTCGGGTCCACCCAGGAGGTGTCGGCCGCCGACGGTTTGCGTCCCCAGTACTCGACCACCATCTCCGTCGAGGTGGGCGAGCACCACGCCTCGCCGCCGCCGTCGTACTCGGGGTAGTGCCCGGAGTGCACGTTCTGCGAGTAGCGCGGCACCGGCAGTTCCCGGCCCCAGGCGATGTGCCCGGCGCTCGGCGGCACGGTGAACCGGTCCGGCACCGTGCTGCTCATCGCGCCCAGCATCCGGACCACCGGGGCGGCGCTCTGCCCGGGTGCGCGGTAGAGGGTCAGCTTGAGCTGGTACGACCGCAGCAGCACCCCGGCGGTGGCGTCGTCGATGCTGAAGGTGTCGGTCCAGATCGTCGACCAGGGGTCGCCCTGCCGGTTGACGCTGGTCCGCAAGATGTCGGTGTCGCCGGATGCCCAGCGACCCAGGACGTACCACGGGGTCTGGTCGCCGCTGGTGTAGCTGCCCTGCATCTCCACCTGGATCCAGGTGCCGGCGGGGGTCTCCGCGTTCCAGGAGGCGATCAGCTCGGTGGCGTCGAACCCGACCCGGGTCACCGGCGAGGTCCAGGTGCCGTACTCCCAGGTGCGGGTGGCACCGGTGTGCGGGTCCGCGTACTCGATGGTGCCGGCCGGGCGGGCCAGGGTGACGCCCGCTCGGGCGCCGGGCACGACGCGGGTTCCGGCCGAGCTGCCCCGGTGCCAGTCGGCGGGCCCGGACCAGTCCTGGTAGGTGATCTGCTCGTCGTGGACGGGGGCGGGCGGGTGGGCCGCCAGCGCGGGTGCGGCGCTGGTGAGCAGGGTGAGCGCGGTGACGCCGGCGAGGGCGGCCGCGCGCAGGCGGGATCTGGCCATGGGTGCTCCGCGGTGTCGAGGGGGCATCGTCGCTGGTCAGTGTTCCGCTTGGAGGGAAGTTTCGCCAGATGTTGATAGGTGGAAAATCATTGCCGCCATGATGATCCGCCTGGGATGGCCAACGCAGCGATCAATATTGATATGACCATGTGACAGGTGGTGAAGTGTCCTTCACCGAGCGGGATCTCCCGCCATCGAGGAGGTAGTCCATGGCCCTCCGCACGCCCATCCCCCTCCGCCGTGTCCTGGTGCTCGCTGTCGTCACCGGGCTGGGCATCGTCACCGTCGCCGCCGGTCCGGTCGCCGCCCGACCGGCACCGGACCGCACCGCTGAGCAGGCTGCCGCCGGCTACCGGGTGCTCGGGCCCCGGACCCTCGCCGACCGCAACGCGGTGGCCCGCACCGGAGCCGCCATCGACTACTCCGAACACGGCGTGCTGCACATCTCGGCCACCGCGAGCGAGGCCGCGGCGATCGGCAAGCTCGGCTTCCGGCTGGAACCGCTCGCCCCGCCACCCAACGCCGAGCGCGGCGCCGGCGACTTCGGCACGCAGGCCTTCCCGCCGGCCGACTCGAACTACCACGACTACGCGGAACTGACCGCCGTCGTGAACCAGGTCGTCGCCGACCACCCGGCGATCGCCCGCAAGATCAGCATCGGTTCGTCGTACGAGGGCCGCGACCTGATGGCCGTGAAGATCTCCGACAACGTCGGCACCGACGAGAACGAGCCGGAGATCCTGTTCAACTCCCAGCAGCACGCCCGTGAGCACCTGACCGTCGAGATGGCGATCTACCTGCTCAACCTCTTCACCGACAGCTACGGCAGCGACTCCCGGATCACCAACATCGTCAACGGCCGGGAGCTCTGGATCGTGCCGACGGTCAACCCGGACGGCAGCGAGTACGACATCGCCACCGGGTCGTACCGGTCCTGGCGCAAGAACCGGCAGCCCAACAGCGGCTCGTCCAACGTCGGCACCGACCTGAACCGCAACTGGTCCTACAACTGGGGATGCTGCGGCGGCTCGTCCGGCACCACCTCGTCGGAGACCTACCGGGGGCCGTCGGCGTTCTCCGCGCCCGAGACGCAGGCGCTGCGCAACTTCGTCAACGGCCGGGTGGTCGGCGGGGTGCAGCAGATCAAGGCCAACATCGACTTCCACACGTACTCGCAGCTGGTGCTCTGGCCGTACGGCTACACCACAGCGAACACCGCGACCGGGATGAACGCCGACCAGTACAACACCTTCGCCACCATCGGTCAGCAGATGGCGGCCACCAACGGCTACACCCCGGAACAGTCCAGCGACCTCTACATCACCGACGGAGACAGCCTCGACTGGATGTGGGCCACCCACAACATCTGGGCGTACACCTTCGAGATGTACCCGGGCTCGTCCGGTGGCGGCGGCTTCTACCCGCCCGACGAGGTGATCCCGGCGCAGACCTCACGCAACCGGGAGGCGGTGCTGATCCTCAGCGAGTACGCCGACTGCCCGTACCGGGCCATCGGCAAGCAGTCGCAGTACTGCGGCGGCGGTGGCGGCACCACTGTCTGGTCGGACACCTTCGAGACCGCCACCGGCTGGACGATCAACCCGGGCGGCACCGACACCGCCACCCTCGGCGCGTTCGAGCGGGGCGCCGCCCAGGCGACCACGTCCTCCGGAGCCAAGCAGCTCACCCCGTACGCCGGGTCCAACGACCTGGTCACCGGCCGGCTCGCCGGCTCGGCGGCCGGTGACTACGACGTCGACGGCGGCGTGACCAGTGCCCGGTCCCCGGCGGTGACCCTGCCGTCGTCCGGCACGCTGACCCTCTCGCTCGCCTGGTACCTGGCCCACGGCTCGAACGCCTCGTCGGCGGACTACCTGCGGGTGAGCGTGGTGCACAACGGCGGCACCACAGCGCTGCTCACCCAGGCCGGAGCGGCCAGCAACCGCAACGGGAGCTGGGCGGTCGCCAACCTCAACCTCACCCCGTACGCCGGCCAGTCGGTCCGCGTGCTCGTCGAGGCTGCGGACGCGTCCGGGGCCAGCCTGGTCGAGGCGGCTGTGGACAACGTCACCATCACGTCCTCCTGATCGGGTGGGGCCCCGTCCCGCCCCGGCGGGGCCCCACCACCCGTTCCCGAGCCTCTGAATCCGGGACATATCCCTCGGTGCGTGACGGGTCACCGATCGTGCCGGATCGATCAATCCTTGATCGATCCGGCACGTCCTGGCGGTGCGCTACCGTCTTAGCGACCAGTCCGCAGCGAAGCCGGTGCGAAACCCGGCGCTGTCCCGCAACTGTGATGCCCCACCGGTAGGTGGGGACGAGCCAGGTCGCCTACGGATCGGTCGCGATACGCGCTCTCGAGGAAGGGCGCCTCGTGGGCGGGCGTACGAAAGTCCCTGTCGGCGAAGCACCACACTCCTCGACCGACAGGAGGCCCCCATGTTCAGACGTACCCCCCGGCTCTTCGCGGCGACCCTCGCGGTCACCGCGCTCGCCCTCGGCGCCTGCGCCGAGAAGGCCGACGACCAGCCGAGCGCCGGCACCGCGGCCGCCGCCTACCCGGTCACGGTCGGCGCGCTCACCCTCGACAAGCGCCCCGAGAAGATCGTCGTGCTGTCGCCCACCGCCACCGAGATGCTCTTCGCGATCGGTGCCGGCCCGCAGGTGACCGCCGTCGACGACCAGTCCAACTACCCGGCCGACGTGCCCAAGACCGACCTCTCCGCCTTCCAGCCGAACGCCGAGGCGATCGCCGGTAAGAACCCGGACCTCGTGGTGCTCTCCGACGACCGCAACAAGATCGTCGAGCAGCTCGGCAAGCTGAAGATCCCGGTGTACCAGACCCCGGCGGCGACCACGCTCGACGACTCGTACCGGCAGATCACCGAGCTGGGCACGCTGACCGGGCACGCCGACCAGGCCACCGACGTCGCCACCCGGATGAAGGACGACATCGCCAAGCTGGTCAAGGACCTGCCGCAGCGCACCGAGAAGCTCACCTACTTCCACGAGCTGGGCCCGGAGCTGTACAGCGCCACCAGCAAGACGTTCATCGGCTCGCTCTACAGCCAGGCCGGCCTGACCAACATCGCCGACCCGGCCGACGCGGACGGTAAGAACTTCGGCTACCCGCAGCTGTCCCAGGAGTTCATCGTCAAGGCCGACCCGGACTTCGTCTTCCTGGCCGATGCCAAGTGCTGCCAGCAGAACGCCGACACGGTCAAGGCGCGCAGTGGTTGGGCCGGCCTCACCGCTGTGAAGAACAACCAGGTCGTCGCCCTGGACGACGACGTCGCCTCCCGCTGGGGCCCGCGGGTCGTGGACCTGCTCCGGGTCATCATCGACGCGGTCGCCAAGGTGCCCGCGTGACCGTCGTCCGTCGGTGACCGGGCCGCGAAAGGTGTCCGATCCGGCACCAACCGGTCGGCCGGCCGAGCCGCCGCCGCCTGAGCGGGCCGAGCCTCCTGCCGAGGCCCGGCCCGCCGGGCTGCCGTCCTCCGGGGCCCGGCCCGCCGGGCAACCTGCCGTGACTCGGTCTACCGGATTGTCGTCCACGGCCCGGCCCGCCGGGCTGGCGTCCGGGGGCCGGCCCGCCGGGCTGCGCATGCGGTGGTTGGTCGCGGGGTTGGTCGCGGTGCTCGTCGCGCTCGTCGTCGGGGTGTCGCTCGGCCCGGTGAGCCTGCCCCCGGGCAGCGTCGCCGCCGAGCTGCTCAACCTGTTTCCCGGGGTGCACCTCGACAGCGGGCTGACCGAGCGTGAGATCGCTATCGTCACCGAGCTGCGCCTGCCCCGGGTGGTGCTGGGCCTGCTGGTCGGCGGTCTGCTCGCCCTCGCCGGTGGTTGCTACCAGGGCGTGTTCCGCAACCCGCTGGCCGACCCGTACCTGCTCGGTGTGGCCGCCGGCGCCGGCCTCGCGGTCACCGCGGCGATCGCCCTCGGCGGCGCCGGCCGGCAGGGCACGCTCTCCGGGTTGCCGATGACCATTCCGCTGGCCGCGTTCGCCGGTTCGCTGCTCGCCGTCACCATGACCTACGTGCTCGGCGCGGCCGGCGGGCGACGCGGGTCACCGGCCATGCTGATCCTGGCCGGGGTGGCGGTCTCCGCGTTCCTCTCCGCCGGGCAGACGTACCTCCTGCAACGGCACGCCGACAGCATCCAGCCGGTCTACTCCTGGTTGCTCGGCCGGCTGGCCACCGCCGGTTGGCACGACGTGCTGCTGGTGCTGCCGTACGCCGCGCTGACCACTGTGGTGGTGCTGCTGCACCGCCGTGAGCTGGACGTCCTCGCGGTCGGCGACGACGAGGCGAGAAGCCTGGGCCTGCACCCGCAGCGCACCCGATACCTGTTGATCGCCGCCGCCTCGCTGGGCACGGCGGCGGCGGTCTCCGCGACCGGCCTGATCGGTTTCGTCGGCATCATCGTGCCGCACACCGTCCGGCTGCTCGCCGGGTCCAGCTACCGGGTGATCCTGCCGATGTCACTGCTCTTCGGCGGCGCGTTCCTGGCGCTGACCGACGTGGTGGCCCGTACTGTCGCCGCTCCGTCCGAGCTGCCGATCGGAGTGGTGACCGCCCTGCTGGGCGGCCCGTTCTTCGTCCTCGTGCTGCGGACCGCCCGGCGAGTGCTCACGTGAGCCGCGAACCCGCCGGCCGCGAACCCGCCAGTCGCGAACCCGCCGCCGGCACACCGGCCGTCGAGGTGCGCGGGCTGCACGTCGCCCTCGGTGGCACGCCGATCCTGACCGGCGTCGACCTCACCGTCGCCGTCGGCGAGTGGGTCACCGTGATCGGCCCGAACGGTGCCGGCAAATCCACCCTGTTGCGGGCCGTCGGCGGCCTGCTGCCCGCGCCGAAGGCGATCACTCTCTTCGGTACGCCGAGTGCCGCGCTGCGCCGTCGGGACCGCGCCCGGATAGTGGCCACTGTGGCACAGTCCCCGGTGGTGCCGCCCGGCATGTCGGTGCTGGACTACGTGCTGCTCGGCCGCACCCCGTACATCCCGACCCTGGGCCGGGAGTCGACCGCCGACGTCGACGCCGTGCACGAGGTGCTGGGGCGGTTGGACCTCGCCGGCTTCCACCGTCGCGAACTGGCCACCCTCTCCGGCGGCGAACGCCAGCGGGTGTTCCTCGCCCGCGCGCTCGCCCAGGGCGCGACGCTGCTGCTGCTCGACGAGCCGACCAGCGCGCTCGACATCGGCCACCAGCAGGACGTGCTCGAACTCGTCGACCAGCTACGCCGCGAGCACGGCCTGACCGTCCTGGCCACGATGCACGATCTCTCCCTGGCCGGTGAGTACGCCGACCGGATGGTGATGCTCGCCGCCGGTCGGGTGGTGGCCGCCGGGACTCCGCCCGAGGTGCTGACCGAGGAGCTGCTCGCCACCCACTACCGGGCCAGCGTCCGGGTGGTCCCCGGCGCCCACGGCCCGTTGGTGGTCCCCGTCCGCCCCACCCGCCCCTGAGCAGGCAGGGCGCTGGGTCAGGGGCCCAGGTCGATGACGGAGAAGAGGGCGCCCTGGGGGTCCCGTAGGGCGGCGAAGCGGCCCGCCGGGATGTCGCGGGGCGGGACCAGGATGGTTCCGCCCAACTCGGCGGCGCGGGCTGCGGCGGCGTCCGCGTCGGCCACCGCGAAGTACACCGTCCAGTACGCGGGCAGGTCGGCCGGGAAGTCGTCGGCCAGCGGCGGCATCATCCCGGCGACGATCTGCGTCCCGAGCCGCCACCCGGTGTACGTCATGGCGCCCACCGCCTGGTCGTCGGGCTGCCAGCCGAACACCAGCTCGTAGAAGACCTTCGCGCCCTCGGGGTCGGGGGTGACCAGCTCGTTCCAGCTCATCGCGCCCGGCACGTTGAACACCTCGGCACCGGCCATGGCCAGCGGCTGCCAGACGCTGAACGTGGCGCCGGCCGGGTCGGCGAAGACCGCCATCCACCCCCGGTCGAAGACCTCGAACGGGGGTACGACGACCTGCCCGCCGGCCCGTTCGACCCGGCCGGCGACCAGTTCGGCGTCGTCGGTGGCGAGGTACGTCGACCAGATCGGAATCTGGTCCGGGATCGCGGGCGGGCCGGCGCCGGCCACCGGCTTACCGTCGAGCAGGAAGACCGTGTAGCCGCCCGCCTCGGGCTCCGGGGTGACCTGGCCGGTCCACCCGAACAGCTCCGGGTAGAAGCGCCGCGCGTCGGTCAGGTCCGGGGTGGCCAGGTCGGCCCAGCAGGGCGTACCCGGCGGGACGGTGCTCACGTCAAGACCCCTCTCGGCCCGGGCGGCCACGGCGGCCCCCCTGCCGGAATCCTGGCACCGTCCCGCCGCGGCCCGGGGCGGAAACGGACGAATCGTCAGCTGAACCGGCGACCCTCGTCCCGCCGGTACGCCCAGCCGGCGAGCGCGGCGAGCAGCACCACCCAGACACCGAGCATGATCAGTGCCAGCGGCTCCACGTCGTAGTCGGCCGCCGACGCCCACATCAGTTCGGCCGCGCCCCGGGTGGGCAGGTACGGCGCGATCGTCTCGATGAACCCGGGCGCGTCGCCCGGCGCGGAGAGCAGGCCGCCGCCGAACGCGAGCGGCAGGAAGAGCACCTGCGCCACAACGATCGCCGCCTTGCTCGGCAGCGAGTAGCCGATGGCGAGCCCCATCAGCGTGAACGGCACCGAGATGACGGCCACCGTGCCGAGAGCCAGCAGGAACGCCCCCGGGGTGAGCTGGGCCGCGGTCAGCGTCGCGCCGATCACCACGACCGGGATCAGCGAGAGGTAGGTCAGCGCCAGGCCGGCCAGCACCCGTCCGGCGAACCGCGGCGCGGGTCCGGCCGGCAGGGTCCGGGTGTACGGGTTCCAGGGCTGGTCGCGGTCCTCGGCGACACCGACGCCGTACTGGAAGATGTTGGCGCTCATCACCGAGAAGGTGACCATCGACGCGGTGGCGTAGGTGGCACCGACCGCGTCGTCACCGGCGAACGGCACCACGAAGAAGATCATGGCGGCGGCCGGAAAGAAGGCGCTGCCGAAGACGGCCACCGGAATCCGGATGATCTCCAGGAGTTGGTAGCGGGCGTGGACCAGGGCGAGCTGCACTGTCGCCTCCTCAGACTGTGGTGGGTCGGCCGCCGGCAGCGGCGGTGGTGGGTCGGCCGGTGCCGGCTGGCACGTCTCCGCTGGTCGCTTCTCCGCTGGTGATGGCGAGGAACGCCTCCTCCAGCGAGGTCGGTCGTACCTCCAGATCGGTGAACGGGGTCTGGGCCGTGACCAGCGCTCGGACCAGCTCGTCGGCGTCGGTGGTGAGCAGGTGCAGCCGACCGTCGACCCGTTCGGTGCGAACCACCCCGGGCAGGTCGGGTAGATCATCGGCGATCAGGCTGACCCGGCGTACGCCCACGATGCCGCGCACCGCCTCCACTGTGTCGTCGGCGAGCACCCGGCCCTGCCCGATGACCACCACCCGGTGGGCGAGCGCCTCGACCTCCTCCAGGTAGTGGCTGCTCAACAGCACGGTGCCGCCGTCGTCGTGGAATGCCCGGATCGCCTCCCACAGGGTGTGCCGAGCGGCCACGTCCAGGCCCGTGGTGGGTTCGTCGAGCAGCACCAGCCGGGGCCGGCCGACGAACGCCAACGCCACCGCCAACCGGCGGCGCTGCCCGCCGGAGAGCCCACCGGTCTGCCGTCGGGCCAGGTCGGCGAGACCGAAGCGGTCGAGCAGCTCGGCCCGGGGCACCGGGTCGGGGTAGTGCGCGGAGACGAAGTCGACCACCTCGCCGACGCGCAGCGTGCCGGGCAGACCGGTCTCCTGCGGGGTGACCCCGATCTGCCGACGGCTCGCCGGGTCGCGGGGGTCGCCACCGAACAGTTCCACCCGCCCGGAGCTGGGGCGGCGCAGGCCCACCAGCAGGTTCATCAGGGTGCTCTTGCCGGCGCCGTTCGGCCCGAGCAGGCCGACCAGCTCACCGGCCCGGACCTCCAGGTCGACACGGTCGAGGGCGAGGACGTCGCCGTACCGGCGGCTGGCCTGTTCGGCGCGGGCGAGGGTCATGGCTGCTCCTTCGACGGGGCGGGGTCGAGTAGGGCGCGGATAGCTTCGGTGTACTCCTCGAACGCCAGCCGACCTCGCCGGCTGAGCCCGACCAGGGTGGCCGGGGTGCGTCCGCGATGGGTCTTGCTGATCTCCACGTAGCCGGCGTCCTCGAGTTTGCGCAGGTGCACCGAGAGGTTGCCGGCGGTCATCGCGAGCAGTTCCTGTAGGCGGGGGAACGCGATCTTGTCGCCGACGTTGAGGGCGGAGAGGCTGGCGACCACCCGCAGCCTGGCCTGCGCGTGGATGACCGGATCCAGCTCGGTCACGGCTGCTGTCGCTGTCGCTGTCGGCGCCGGGCGAGCGCGCCGGCCACCAGCATTCCGCCACCGCCGGCCACCGCCACGACGAGCGGGTGCCAGCCCGGCCCGGCGAACGCCCCGACCAGGTTGATCACGCTGATCCAAACGCCGAGGCGGAACAGGTCCTGGTCCAGCCAGACCGCTCCGCCGGCCATGTGCAGCGCACCGGTCAGCCCGACGGCGGTCGCCGACCAGAGCAGCGCCGCCAGGTCGTGCGGCAGGTGCTCGGAGATCCGGCCGAGCCCCGCGTAGACGCTCACCGAACCGAGGGCCCAGGCGTACCCGTACCACTGCCCGCGCCGGGCGGAGTCGCCGGTCACCTGGCCGTAGGCCCGCACGCTGACCACCGCCTGGGTCGCTCCGGCGGCCACGAGCAGTACGAAGAGGACGGTCAGCGGCAGCCAACTCGGCAGTGCGACCAGCGCCCGGTCACCCGGGGGGAACCGCAGGAAGAACAGGCCGAAACCAACCAGCCAGGCGACACCCCACGGCCAGTAGAGCAGCCGGGCGTCGGGATCGAGCCGGCGTGCCGTCGCCGACCGCTGGTCCTGGATCAGCCGGAGCGCCGCTGCGGCGTCGGTGGGTGGTGAATCATCGTCTGGGTCCACGCAAACTACTTTAAGACACAAAGTCGAGCGGGGTGACCCCGTCATCACCGGCGGGACCCCCGATCGCGGTCAGCAGTGCCTATGGTGGTCAGTCGTGGCGACTGATCCGTCGCACAGGCCACAGGGGAGGGTCCGTGTCAAGCCCGAGCAATGAGTTGGAGGTCCAGCCGGAGGCTCTGACGGCGTTCGCCGCCGGGTCCAGGGATCGGGCGGCCCGCTTCCGCGAGCTGCACCGCGCCTTCGGCGACGGGCACGTGCCACGGCACGCCTTCGGGGTGATGCCGGCGTCCTTCAACCTCGCAGCGACGTACGCCGAGCAGTTCGAGGCGTGCCTTCAGGGGCTCGCCGACGGCGCCGAGATGATGGCGGACATCGCCGAAGGGCTCACCGACACCGCCGCCGCCTACACCGGCACCGACGTGGCCAACACCGATCTCTTCGTGCCCGGCCGTCCGCCCGCTCCCGACGTCATCGCGCCCGGCCCCTGGTCGGGTGGCACCGGCGCTTCGAATGGTTCGGTGCCGGCGTGAGCACCGAGGCGTTGCAGCGCAACAAGACCTACTTCGAGCAGATCGTCTCGGGCACGCCCGAACCCTTCAAGCCGCTCTCCAACGCGGTGCTCTGGCCGTTCGAGCAGCTGCTGGAGCTGGTCGCCGGCGAACCGGACGACCTGATGCGGGCCGCGCAGCTCTGCCTGGACACCGGCGCGGCGGTCCGGGAGATCGCCGGTGACCAGATCGCCGACCGGGCCCGGTTGCGCGGCGCCTGGTCGGGCGACGCCGCCGAGGGCTTCCATGCCTCGATGGAGTCGGTGGAGGCGGCGATCGAGGAGCTGGCCCAGGGGCTCGACGGCACCAAGGACGTGCTGGTCGAGGCGGCGAACGCGGCGGTGGACGCGTTCAATCTGCTGGTCGAGCTGATCCTCGAGTTCCTGCTCTGGTTCCTCACCGAGGTGATCATCGCGGCGGTGGCCGCGGCGCTGAGCGCCGGCGTCTCGTTGGCCGCCACTGTGGTCCGGGTGCTGGCCCGGTTGGCCACCACAGTGGGTCGGATGGTGAAGATCGTCGCCCGGTTCGCCGAGGTGCTCACCCGCCTCGCCGCCCGGCTGGGCAAGGTCGCCGGGCAGCTCCGCAAGTACGCGGACACCGTCATGGAGCTCAAGCAGCGGAAGAAGCAGTACAAGCTGCTCAGTAAGGGCGGCTGGACGCCCGAGGGGCGTGCCTTCCAGGTCGAGAAGTTCAAGACTCTCTTTCCGGGCAAGTTCGTCATCAACCAGGTCTCGCCGGTCAACATCCCCGGTTTCGGCGGCGCTCTGCTGGACACCGGCGTGGGCCTGCACGACATCTCCGACGGGCAGAAGGACCGCAACTACCTGGTGGACGGCACGTACAGCGAGGACCTGGGCCCGTACACAGTGGGTGTGCAGAATGTCTTCGACTCCATCGTGAACTGAGAGGCAGCCATGACCTTCCCCGCCCTGGACCGCATCGAGGCGCTGGCTCGCAACCTGGACGGATGGCAGCGGCAACTCGCCGACCGGATGGCGGAGCTGGAGCAGACCAGCGCCGAGGGCGTGAGCGACTCCGGCCTGGTGCGGGTCACCGCCGCGGCCGACGGCAAGATCGTTTCTACGGAGCTGAACGCCCGCGCGATGCGACTGGACTCCTACAGCCTGGCCGAGGAGTTCACCGCAGCCGCCAACCGGGCGCAGGAGGCCGCAGCGGCCCTGGTCCGGGAGTTGGTTGGCGAGGTCATCGGCGACCCAGGCGCCGGTCCGCGCCGGTCCGCCGAGCACGAGGGGCGCTGATGACGGCCGACGAGAGTCAGGCACGGTACGTCGAGGGGATCACCCGGCTGTTGCCGGCCGGGGAGCAGGTTCGCGCGGTGGCCCAGGTTCGAGCGGGCGGCGGGCTGACCCCGGCGCCGCCCCCGCAGCCGTCGACGCCACCCGCCACGGGTGGGCCGGGCTTCCTGGGTGTCCTGCTCAACGTGCTGTCACCCAACATCACCTTCGGTCGGGCGGACAACGCCGTCGACTGGCTCTTCTTCGGTGTCGGAGGTCGAGGCGAGCCAGGTTCCCAAGCGTCCGTGCTGCACCATGCAGTGACCGTGGCGACGAAGGGCTCCGGCCTCCGAACCCTCGTGCTGGCGGTCACCGACCAGCGACTGCTGCTCGGCGCGACAGCACCCGTCGGGCTGCTCTCCAACTCGGCGGCGGACGAACGGGCCCAGGCCGACATCGAACTGCTCGGGTCCGTCCCGCGCACGGCTGTCACCGCCGGGTTCGGCATGTACCGGTTGAACTGGAAGCGGCTGCGGATCGACTTCGCCGACGGGTCGTGGCTGTCGTTCCACGTGCCGCTGGCCGACTCCGGCCGCCCGCTGCGGGAGGTCGCGGCCGCCCTGTCAGCCGGCTGACCCGTCGACGAGCGGTGCGGGCAGCGGCGCAACGTGCAGCACCGCCAGCCGGGACACCGCCCGGGTGAGCACCACGTACAACCGGTGCAGCCCGCGCGGCTCGGCCGCGACGATCGCGGCCGGCTCGACCACCACCACGTGGTCGTACTCAAGGCCCTTGACCAGCGTCGCCGGCACCACGGTGACCCGCTCCGCGGCCGCCACGTCGTCGGCGGTCGCGGTCTCCACACCGGCCTCGGCCAGCGCCGCGCGCAGGCCGTCGACCGCGTCGTCCGCGGCGATCACACCGACCGAGCCGTCGTGCGCGAGCGCCGCGCGAACCTCGGCCACCGTCGCCGAGGTCAGGTCGGTCACCGTACGCACGTCCAGGCCGCCGTCGTGGCGCAGCGACTCGGCCGGCGGTACGTCCACCGCGAGCGCCGGGAGCAGCAGGTTCGCGAATGCGACGACTGCGGCGGGCACCCGGAAACCGACGGTCAAGGGCACCACGACCGCGTCCGGCTTGCCCAGGTGGGCGAGGGATTCCCTCCAGTCCGTCGCCGCCCACGGCGCGGTGCCCTGAGCGAGGTCACCGAGGAGCGTGACCGAGCCGTGCTCGCTGCGCCGGGCGATGGCCCGACACTGCATCGGGGACAGGTCCTGCGCCTCGTCCACCACCACGTGCCCGAACCCGGAGAGCCGTTCCAGCAGCCCGGTCGCCTCGTCGATCAGCACCGCGTCGGCAGCGGTCCAACGGGTCGCCTTCGGCGTGCGGGCCGGCTTCGCCCACACCAACTGCGCCTGCTCGGCGTCGCTGAGCAGCCCGTCCGACGCGGCGGCGAGCCGGGCCGGGTCGGAGAACAGGCCGTGCACCAGCCCTTCCGGGGTGAGCGCCGGCCAGACCGCGTCCAGGAAGTCGAGCACCGGCCGGCAGCGGCTCATCCGGCGCAGCCAGGAATCGCTGGGCGACTCCGCACGCCGCGCCTCGGCCTGCCGTTGCAGCAGACTCACCACCCGCGCCTGGACACGTTCCCGACCCGTGCCGTACGGCAGCCCTTCCCGGCGGGTCTCCTCGACGATCCGGTGCAACGGCTCCACCCCGATGCGCCAGCGGAACGAGCCGTCCGACACGGTGATCGACTCGGTCGGGGTGCCGATCTGTCCCTGCACCGCGCGCCGCAGCACGCTCGCCATCCGTACGTCGTGTTTGAGCGCGGCCACCGCCGGCGCCTCGACCGCCCGAACCGCCACGCGGGAGATCAACTCCTCCACCGTGGCCTGCTCGACCTCGACCTCACCGAGCGCCGGCAGCACCGCCGCGATGTACGACAGGAACGCCCGGTTCGGCCCGACGATCAGCACACCCGCCCGCCGCAACCGCTCCCGATGCAGGTAGAGCAGGTACGCGGCCCGGTGCAGACCCACCGCCGTCTTCCCCGTACCCGGCGTGCCCTGCACACAGATCGAGTCCGCGAGGTCAGCCCGGACCAGCTCGTCCTGCTCCGGCTGGATCGTGGCCACGATGTCCCGCATCGGCCCGACGCGCGGACGCTCGATCTCGGCGGTGAGGATCCGACTGGTCGTACCGAGCTCTTCGCCCCGATCCAGCCGCTCATCCTCGAAGCTGGTCAGCACACCATTGCTGAACCCGAACCGCCGCCGAACCGCCACCCCCTGCGGATCCCGCACGCTGGCCCGGTAGAACGAGCGGGAGACCGGTGCCCGCCAGTCCAGCACCAACGGCTCGCCACGCTCATCGGTGACATGCCGCCGCCCCACGTGATACCGCCGACCGTGATGATCGCCGCTGGCGTCGGGTGCGGTCGGGTCGTTGGTGGGCCTGCTGGCTGTGGGCCTGTCGCTCGGGGTGCTGTTGTTCGGGGTGCCGCTGTTGGTGGTGTTGCCCTCGACGGTCCTGTTGTTCGTGGTCCTGTTGTCCGTGGCGCTGCTGTCGGCGGTGCTGTTGTTCGGGGCGCCGGCGAAGTCGAGGCGGCCGAAGAAGAGCGGGGTGGTCGGGTCGTCGGCCAGCTCGGCGACCCGCCGGGCCAGGGTGCGGCCGAGCGTCTCGGCCGCGTACGCGTCGCCGGCCACCTGGTCACCGGTGGCGAAGAGAGACTCGGCCCGCTCGCGCATCCGACCCAGCGCCGCCCGCGAGGTGGTGAGGTGTGCACGTTCGGCGGCCAGGTCCGCGTCGAGGTCGGTGGCGGTATCGGTGGCGGTGTCGAGCTGGGTGTCGAGGTCAAGTGCGGGCATGCTGACGTCCCATCGTTCACATCTGCTGCGCGCTCGCGTGTCCGGGGGCGGATGGCCGGCCGCCCGGCGCGAAGACGTCCGTTCCGGTGCAGCTCACCTTGGCCGTCAAGCGGCCTGCAACCCTACGCTCCCCAACCCGACGCATCCAGCGAATTACCGACGTGACCACCCATCCGAGACGGCGTGTTGCCCGCCCGGGTGTCGCTGGGCGATCACACCCCGCCTCGCCGTGCTTTCTCATTCTGTGACCAGCCGGGCCGCGGTGATCGACTCGGCTTTCAGGTTGCCTGCCCGGGCGTCGCTGGGCGATCACACCCTGCCTCGCGCCGTGCTTCTCATGCCGTGACCGCCGCGACGCCGGTGATCGACTCGGCTTTCAGGGAGTCGCGGTGTCTGGGCCGGTGCGACGCCCCGGTTTCCAGGAAGCCGAGTCGATCACGGGGAGTCGCGGCTTGCTCCTGCAGAGACAGCAGGCTTGTCACGGTCACGGTCACGGTGGCAGTGGCGGTCGCGGTGCCGATGGCGGTCGCGGTGGCGGGGCGGGGGCGCTCGCGGCGGCGGTGGCGGTGCCGGTGGCGCGTGGCGGTGGCGGTGCCGGCGGCGGGGGCGCTCGCGGTGGCGGTCGCGGTGGCAAGGCGGTGCCGGTCGTACGGCGCGGTCGCGGGCGGCGTGGGCATGGTTGGCGGCATCAACAGCGCAGGTGGTAGAGGTTGCGACGCGGGGTGCGCAGCGGGTCGAGCCAGCTGGGCGGGAGGAATTCAGGTCGACCGTCCGCCGCGAGACGGACCGTCCAGTCGCCGCGATGGATGAACCGGTGGTGGTAGCCGCAGAGCAGCACCGCATTGTCCAGCGCCGTCACCCCACCGTCGGCCCAGTGTCGGATGTGGTGACCGTCGCACCATCTCGGCGGTCGGTCACAACCGGGGAAGGCGCAACCGACGTCCCGCAGCACCAGCGCGCGCCGCAACGGGCCGGTGAAGAGCCGGCGCTGCCGGCCGACGTCCAGGACCTGACTGTTGCCGTCCAGCACGACCGGCAGCACGCCCGCATCGCAGGCCAGGCGGCGGACCGCACCGGGGGTGAGGCGCGTGCCGGTTTCCAGTGTTCCGGCGCGTACGCCCTTGACTAGTTCCTCCAGCGAAACGGTCACCACCAGCTGAGGTCGGTCGCCGCCGTTGTCGGGCAGCTGACCGGTGCGTAGCGCCAGTCGGCAGATCTCACCCAACGCATCGGCGCGGCGCTGACCAGGACTGCGGTCATCGTGCTCACCGGCTGGGGCGCAGAGCGGATCGATCGCCTCGCGCAGCAGGCTCGCGGTTTCGGTGTCGAGGTTGCCGCTGAGGCGTACCTGGCCGTTTTGTTGCTCGGAGAGCGTGACGTGCCGGCGGGCCTCGGCCCGCTCGGTGGCCCGCTCCAGAGCCTTCAACTCAGCCTGGTCGGCCAACTCCGGGGCGACGTGCGCGAGGACGCGCTCGCCGAGCCGGCTCAGGCTTGTCGGATCGAAACGGTCGGCCCAGTCGATCAGTAGTTGAGCGGCCTTGTCCGCCACTTCGGGACCGGCTTCGACCGGGAGGGCGGCGACCGTGTCGGCCACCACCCGCCCCTGCTCGACGGTGATGGCACCGCTGAGCAGCGCGTCACGCACCGCTGGCGGGGCATCGTCGATGGTGGTGGCGAGCTGGACCAGTTGGCGGGCGCTGCGGCCCGAGAGCCGCAGCCGCTCCCGAAGCCAGACGGCGGTGGACGAGGCGCCCTGGGCGATCGCTACCCCGCGACCGTCCAACTCGCGGACCAGACCGAGCTGAACGGCGGCCAACCGTTGCGCCAACACCTGAGTCGCGTCGAGAGAAGCAAGCAACTCGTCATCTGAGAGCGCCCAGAGCGCGGTCTCGGCGCAGTCGTCAACTGCCCCATCCACCTGCGCCAACGCCTCCAACATGAAACCAGAATAGAACTGGTGTACGACACTTTGGAGTCGTCCTGATCAATGAGTGGAACTACATTTCGTGGATCATCGTGAGCTGCCCGCTTGCCGCGCCTCGCTTGCCACGCCGGCTCGCGCGTCCGTCAAAAGCCGTCCGCCAAGCCCTGCCGCCGCCCTATGAAGCCGCGCCACGTCGCCACGTCGCCACGTCGCCACGTCGCCGCGAAGCCGCCGGGTCGCCAGGTCGCCGCGAAGCCGCCGGGTCGCCAGGTCGCCGCGAAGCCGCCATGTCGCCGCGTCGGCGCGAAGCCGCCATGTCGCCGCGTCGCCACGAAGCCGCCACGTCGCCACGTCGCCACGAAGCCGCCACGTCGCCACGAAGCCGCCGCTGAGACGCCAAGCCACGCTCGCTATTTAGTCCACCCTCGCCAAGCCGTGCCCGCCGTCAAATCCGCTTGTTCGCTGCCGAAGTAAGACAGTGGCCGACGCGCGGTGGTCTGAGCGGGACGCGGGGGTGATGGCAGGTTGGGGGGCCTGCCGGGATCATGGGCTTATGACCGAGGCCCGCTCCGATTCGCGCCGGATGACGATCAGCGACCCCCAGGTGATGCGGGCGATGGCCCATCCTGCCCGGATCGCGATCATGGAGTACCTGAACAGTCGCGAGGGTGGTGGGACTGCCACCGAGTGTGCCGAGATCGTTGGGCTGTCGCCGAGCGCAACTAGTTACCACCTGCGGGCGTTGGCGAAGTTCGGCCTGGTCGAGCAGGCGCCGAGCCGGGGGGACGCGCGCGAGCGGCTGTGGCGTGTGCCGAGTGTGAGTGTGCTGGTCGAGGCGGGGCGTGATGCCGGGCCCGAGGCGCGTGCGGCCGAGCAGGCGCTGGTGGAGGCGCATGCGGTCCGGGCCATGGAGCGCACCCGGGACTGGTTGCGGCGCGCCGGGGACGAGCCGGCCGAGTGGTACGACACGACCCTGTTCACCGACACGCTGTTGCTGCTCACCGCCGACGAGTTGGCCGAGTTGAACGAGGCGGTGCTGGCGCTGCTCCGGCCATATCACCCGCGGCGGCGGCAGGGTGACCCACCGCCGGGGGCGCGCACGGTCGCGGTGCAGTACCGGACGGTGCCGCTGGCATAGCCAGGCTTGCATGAATCAGTTGTGAAGGATTATTTTCGAAGCATGTCCTTCACAACTGACGAGTCGCGCTGGTCGGACGTCTGGATCGCCGCCGCCGCTCGAGGCACCACGATCTGCGGCGACTTCCTCGCCGCGACCGCGCTGGCGCTGGCGCTGCAGGGTGCCGGTGCCGGCGGGCTGGCCGTGTCGGGGTTGCTGCTGGCCGCCACCCTGCCCCTGGTGGTACTCGCCCCACTCGCGGGCCGACTCGCCGACCGGACGGACAGCCGTACCCTGCTGGTGACCATCGGGTTCGGGCAGGCCGCAATCTGCGCGCTCCTCGCCGTCGTCGAGCAACCGGTCCTGGTGGTGGGGCTCGTCGCCCTGCTGGCGTGCGGGCTCGCGGTGACCCAACCCTGCCTGGCCGCGCTGCTGCCGGCCATGGTCCGCCCGGCCGACCTACCACGAGCCAGCGCGATCAGTCAGACGGCCGTCTCGCTCGGTGCGCTCGGCGGCCCGGTGCTGGCCGGCCTGCTGGTGGGGCAGTTCGGCACCCGCGTACCGCTGCTTCTCGATGCCGTGACCTACCTGGCGCTCGTGGTCGCGGGCCTGTTGCTGCGGACCCGACGCGGCGGCCGGCGGCCCGCCACCGCCAGCCCGGCCACCGCCAGCAAGGCCACCGCCAGCCCGGCCACCTCCAGCGGGACCACCGTCAGCCAGGTCGCCGTGAGCAGCGAGGCCACCGCCAGCAAGGCCACCGCGAGCAGCGAGGCCGCCGTGAGCAGCGAGGCCGCCGTGAGCAGCGAGGCCACCGCCAGCCCGGCCGCCGTGAGCAGCGAGGCCACCGCCAGCCCGGCCGCCGTGAGCAGCGAGGCCACCGCCGGCCGGGCCGTCTCGGGCGGCGTGGCAACCCCCGGGGGTACGGAGATCGGCTGGCGGCTGCGCCGCGATCCGTTGATGCTCGTCATGGTGGTGAGCACCGCCGTGGTGATCGCGGCGATCGGCGGCATCAACGTGATCGAGGTTTTCTTCATTCGGGAGACGTTGGAGGGCTCGGCGACCACGTACGGCCTGGTCAGTGCCGCATGGATGGCCGGCATGCTGCCGGGGACCTGGCTCGCCGTACGACTTGCCAGGCGGCTCGACGACGACGCCGGGTTGGTACGCGGGGTGCTGGCCACTCTGGCCGTGTGCAGCCTGATGGTGTTGCTCGCGGCGACGGTGCCAGCGGCAGGTGTGTTGGTGCCGCTCTGGCTGGTGGGTGGTGCGGCCAACGGTGGCGAGAACGTCTTCGCCAACCTGCTCACCGCTCGGCGGGTACCGGAGGCGGTGCGCGCCCGGGCGTACGCCAGCTACGGCGCGGCGGTGCAGGGTGGCTCGATGGCGGGCTTCCTGATCGGCGGGGCGTTGCTCGCGGTCGTTCCGCCTCGGCCGCTGATCGCCGGTGCCGGTGTGGTCGGGCTGCTGGTGGTGCTGGTCTTCGTACCGTTCGTGGCCGGGGCGGCACGACGGTCGTCAAGTGCGGGCTTGACCACTCCGGGCCGGCCCGCCGAGCCGGAGCCAGCCGCCGGGGATACGGTCGGGCCATGGCTGAGCGCATCGCACGCCCGCGGGTCGGGCACATCCAGTTCCTGAACTGCCTGCCGATCTACTGGGGTCTGATGCGCTCCGGTGCCCTGCTCGACGTCGACCTGCACAAGGACTCGCCGGACCGGTTGAGCGCGGCGCTGGTCGCCGGCGACCTCGACATCGGCCCGATCACGCTGTTGGAGTATCTGAAGCACGCCGACGAGCTGCTGCTCCTGCCGGACCTGGCGGTGGGCAGCGACGGACCGGTGCTCTCGGTCAACATGGTCTCCACCCGACCCCTCGGCGAGTTGGACGGCGCCCGGGTGGCGCTCGGCTCGACCTCGCGGACCGGGGTCATGCTGGCTCAGCTGCTGCTCGCCGAGCAGTACAACGTGCGGCCCGAGTACTTCCGCTGCCCGCCGGACCTGACCCAGATGCTGCTGGAGGCCGACGCCGCCGTGCTGATCGGGGACGTGGCGCTGCGGGCGTACTACGAGGCACCGCAGAAGGGTCTGACGGTCACCGACCTCGGGCAGGCGTGGCGCGAGTGGACCGGCCTGCCGATGGTCTTCGCCGTCTGGGCGGTCCGCCGTGACTTCGCCGCCGCCCACCCGGGCCTGGTGAAGGAGGTGCACGAGGCCTTCCTGCGCTCGCGGGATCTCTGCCTGGCGGAGTTGGACCAGGTCGCCGAGGCGGCTGCCCGCTGGGAGACCTTCGACGCGGAGACGCTGGCCACGTACTTCCGGACTCTCGACTTCTCCCTTGGCGACCGGCAGGTCGCCGGGCTGCGCGAGTGGGCTCGACGGGCCGCGGCCA
Organism: Micromonospora saelicesensis; assembly: GCF_900091575.1. GTDB lineage: Bacteria > Actinomycetota > Actinomycetes > Mycobacteriales > Micromonosporaceae > Micromonospora > Micromonospora saelicesensis. The sequence continues at coordinate 1,077,574 of NZ_FMCR01000001.1, read as the reverse complement.
TCGGCGAGGCCCCGGCGCTGCCGGACGACGGCCCGGAGTTCTTCGCCGGCTGACCGCCGACGCCGGGCCCGTCAGCGTGCCGGGCCCGTCAGCCCGCCGGGCCGGCACAATCCAGGCCCGCCAGAACCTCGGGCCAGAGCGGCCGGCGTCAGCCTGAGGGGCTCAGGTGCCGGGGCGGAGCAGTGCCTCGGTGATCTTCTCGCAGTTCTTCATGCCGTAGTCATAACCCATGTTGATCGGGTACTTCACCATCACGCCCATCGTCCAGGTGTCACCGATGGCCAGGCAGTTGATGTGCATCTCCTGCTCCTTGGTCCGGTCGATCCACCCGTTCTTGATGGCGATCTTCTTCTGCTCGGCCGCCGGGAAGGCCTTGCGGATACCGAAGTCGCCGGCACCGCGAACCAGCTTCATCTCGTTGAGCAGCCACTTGGTCCACTTCGGTCCGGCGGCGGTGCCGGTGACGATGCAGTTGCCCATCCGGGCGGTGTCCCGGGGGGAGAGCGCCGTCCGGCTCCAGCCGCGGTCGGGGGCGACGCTGCTGTCGGTCAGCTTGCACATGGAGATGAGCCGCTTGATCGAGGCGTCCCGGTCGACCTGGTTGTAGAACTGTTCGGCCCGGGTGTTGTCGCTGTCCCGGATGATCCTCGTCGCGTCGGCGAGCTTCGCGTCGCTCGGGGTCTGGCCGGCGTCAGCCGCGCGACGCAGGTAGTCGGCGACGATCCAGGCCTTGATCATCGAGGCGGTCGTGCTGGTCTCGCCCATGTTCTTCGAACCGATGATCTTTCCGGTTCGGCGGTCGAGGACGCTCCAGGAGTACCAGCCCTCGATGTCCAGATCGAGGTTCTTCGCCACGAAGGGCAGCGGCTCCAGCGACGGGCTGGGGCTCGGTGACGGCGAGGAGGGCTGGCGGGCGCTGCGGTCGGTGCCGGCGCCGGTGGGGCGGTCGCTGGTGCCGGAGCCCGCGTCGCCCCACTTGGCCGCGGCGGACGACTCGAACGGCGACCCGGGCAGCAGCCGCAGTGACACCAGGACCAGCCCGATCAGGATGACCGCGACGGCGATCAGGCGAATCGGGGAGGCCTCGCCGCCGTTGCGGCGGTCGACTCGACGGTTGCCGGCCATCAGAGCTTTCCGACCGGCTGCTGCGGCACCTTGAGGGCGGCGCCCGGCTGCGGGGTGACCAGTTGGGTGGCCACACTGGCGCAGACCTTCGCGCCGTAGTCCAGACCGCTCCTGATCGGGTAGCGCAGCATCACTGCGAGGCTCCACTTGCTGGTGACGGCGAGGCAGTTGACGTGCCAGTTGCCGTCGCCGTAGATGGGGGTCCAGCCGTTCTTGATGCTGACCGGCCCCTGAGCGGTGATCGATTTCGGCAGACCGTCGATGATCCCCCAACGGCCACCACCGGACGAGACCCGCTGGTCCTTGGCCGCGGTGGTGCCCTTGACCTTGCTCATCTGGTCCAGCACCCACTTGGTCCACTTCGGGCCGGCGGCCTTACCGTCGGCGATACAGTCGCCGACCCGGGCCGCGTCTCGGGGGGACATCCGGGTGAAGCTCCAAAAGCCGGTGTACGGCTTGACGTTGCCGCGCTTGGTGTCGGTCAGCCCGCAGATCTTGATCGCGCGCTGGATCACCGCGTCGGGGACGCTGCTCGACGAGGGCTTGTAGGAGCCACCCGCAGCGGCGTGGATCTTGTTGGCCGCTCCGTCGTTGCTGTCGACGATGGCGAGTCGCGCCATCTCCTTCATCGCTGCGGGGGGCTCCTTGTCGCCGAGCTGTCGCAGGTAGTCGGAGACGATCCACGCCTTGATCATCGATTCGGTGGAGCTGGTCGCTGTCATGTTCGGTGACCCGGAGATCTTGCCCGTCTTCCGGTCCAGCAGAGCCCACGAGAAGAACTCACCCTTGAAGCTCACCGACACCGGGCCGGCGGCCAGGGTGGGCGGCGGCGGTGGGGTGGGCGCGGGCGCGGCGACGCTCGACGTACCGCCTCCGCCGCCTCCGCCGCTGTCGTCGCTGGCGAGTCGGGCGTACGCGGTGGGGACCAGTAGGACGCCGCCGAGCACGACCGCCGTGATGGCGAGCACCAGGGTCACGCGAGATCGCATGAGTGGGTGAACTCCAGGTGTCAGGGCCGGGGGGACCGGCTTGTCGTCGGGACGGATCGGGTGCGATCGCCGAGGCCGGGGGAGGTGGCCTCTGTGGAGATGTCGATGTCGGCAGCCGATCGGTTGTCCGGCAGAAGTCTACGTCCGGACCGGCAGACCGCCAGGGTTCGACACTAGGCAACCTGCGATAAAGGCGGGATATGGGGCCGGTATGAGGTTTTTGCAGGCATTCACCTTTGTTTCGTGGCCTAGGTCACGGCGAGATGACGGTGTCCAAGTAACGCAAAGCACTCATCCGCTCACAGATGGGATGCGCGGATTCCTGTTACACCCCCTGGTGCAACGTGGCGCAAGCTGTAACACTTAGCCTCATGTATGGCAACGACTTCTCCGCCCCGGACGGCGCCACCGACGAGGCGCCCGGCGGCCTGCTGGGCGAGGTCGAGGCCGCCGAGGCCGAGCTGCGGGCGGCGGCGGCGCGCGGGCGGCGTGGCGGGCCCGCGCCGGACGAGGACCTGGCGGCGTACTTCGCCGAGGTCGTCGACGCCGAGCAGAAGATCGAGCCCCGCGACTGGATGCCCGACGCGTACCGGCGGACGCTGATCCGGCAGATCGCCCAGCACGCCCACTCCGAGATCATCGGCATGCAGCCGGAGGGCAACTGGATCAGTCGGGCGCCGTCGCTCAAGCGCAAGGCGATCCTGCTGGCCAAGGTGCAGGACGAGGCGGGTCACGGCCTCTACCTCTACGCCGCCGCCGAGACCCTCGGCATCAGCCGCGACGAGCTGGTCCAACTGCTGCTCGAAGGCCGCCAGAAGTACAGCTCGATCTTCAACTACCCCACCCTGAGCTGGGCCGACATGGGCGCCATCGGGTGGTTGGTGGACGGCGCGGCGATCGTCAACCAGGTCCCGCTCTGCCGCTGCTCGTACGGCCCGTACGCCCGCGCGATGATCCGGGTCTGCAAGGAGGAGTCGTTCCACCAGCGGCAGGGCTACGAGATCCTGCACACCCTGGCGCACGGCACCCCCGCGCAGCAGGCGATGGCCCAGGACGCGGTGGACCGTTGGTGGTACCCGTCGCTGGCCATGTTCGGTCCGCCGGACGGCGACTCCACGCACTCCGCCCAGTCGATGGCCTGGAAGATCAAGCGCTTCTCGAACGACGATCTGCGCCAACGCTTCGTCGACATGTGCGTTCAGCAGGCCGAGATCCTCGGGCTGCGCATCCCCGACGCGGACCTGCGCTGGAACGACGAGCGGCAGGCGTACGACTACACCCAGCCGGACTATGACGAGCTGATGCAGGTGATCTCGGGCAATGGGCCGTGCAACCGGGAGCGGATGGCCCACCGCCGGGCCGCGCACGCCGACGGCACCTGGGTACGCGAGGCCGCCGCGGCATACGCCGCGAAGCGGGCGGGACAGAAGGAGACGGTCGCAGCATGACGCAACACACCCCGCTCTGGGAGGTCTTCGTGCGGGCCCGCCGCGGGCTGTCGCACACGCACGTCGGCAGCCTGCACGCCCCCGACGCGGAGCTTGCCCTGCGCAACGCCCGCGACCTCTACACCCGTCGCCAGGAGGGCGTGTCGATCTGGGTGGTGCCGGCCGGTGCGATCACCGCGTCCAGCCCGGACGAGAAGGATGCCTTCTTCGACCCGGCCGCCGACAAGGTCTACCGCCATCCCACCTTCTACGAGGTGCCGGACGGGGTGGCCCACCTGTGAGCGAGCGGAGCGAGCGAACCAGCCAGCTCACCAGCGGGGCGCTTCGCGCCGCCGCCGAGCGAAGCGAAGTGGTTGCGCGGAGCGAGCGGAGCGAACGAACCAGCCAGCGCAGCGAGGTGACGCCGTGAACGGACCCTTCGACTTCACCCTCGCCCTCGCTGACGACGCGTTGATCGCGGCCCAGCGGCTGGCCGAGTGGACCACCCGCGCGCCGGAGATGGAAGAGGACATCGCGCTGGCCAACATCGCCCTCGACCAGCTCGGCGCGGCACGCCTGCTGCTGTCGTACGCGGGCGAGCTGGAGGGCGCCGGCCGTGACGAGGACGCGCTGGCGTACCTGCGTGACGACCGCGAGTTCCGCAACGCGCTACTGGTCGAGCTGCCCAACGACGACTTCGCGGTGACGATGGCGAAGCTGTTCTTCCTGGCGGCGTACCAACTGCCGTTGTACACGGCGTTGGCCGGCTGCGCGGACGAGCGGTTGGCCGCGATCGGCGCGAAGGCGCGCAAGGAGTCGACGTACCACCTGGACCATGGCGCGCTGTGGGTGAAGCGGCTCGGTGACGGCACCGAGGAGTCGCATCGTCGGATGCAGGCGGCCGTCGACCAGGTGTGGCCGTACACCCACGAGTTGTTCGCCGCGGACCCGGCGGCGCCGGTCGACCCGGCCACAGTGCGGCCGGCGTTCGACGAGGTCGTCGGCCCGGTGCTGGCCGAGGCGACGCTCACCCAGCCGGACAGTGCCTGGGCCCCGGCCGGTGGGCGGGCCGGTGTGCACACCGAGCACCTGGCCTACCTGCTCGCCGAGATGCAGGTGCTGCACCGCGCCCACCCCGGAGCGAAGTGGTGAGCGCGAGGAGCGCGAGCCCCACGATCGCGAACGGCACCGGCGGGGCGAGCGCACGGGAGGCCGCCGCGAGCGTCGTGGACCCGGAGATCCGGGTCATCACCATCGACGAGCTGGGCATCCTGCGGGCGGTCGAGGAGGATCCGGCCAGTGGCCGGGTCACCGTCACCATCACCCCGACCTACACCGGCTGCCCGGCGATGGATGTGATCCGGGCGGACATCCGCCGCGCGCTCACCGCTGCCGGCCACCCGGACGCGGAGGTCCGGACCGTCTACAGCCCACCGTGGAGCACCGACTGGATCTCCGAGGGTGGGCGGGCCAAGCTCGCCGCCGCCGGGATCGCCCCGCCGGCCCCGGTGCGCACCGCCGGCGTCGTGTCGCTGACGCTCGCGGTCCGCTGCCCGCAGTGCGGTTCGCCGGAGACCGAGCAGGTCAGCCGGTTCGGTTCCACCGCGTGCAAGGCGCTGTGGCGGTGCCGTTCCTGCTCCGAACCCTTCGACCACCTGAAGGCACTGTGACTGTCACCATCACCCGCCCGGTTCGCCGCCGGCCGGTCTTCCACCCGTTGTCCGTCGCCGCCGTCGACCGGCTCACCGACGACTCAGTGGCGGTGACCTTCGCCGTACCCGAGGACCTGCGGGAGACTTTCGCGTTCCGCGCCGGCCAGCACCTCACCGTGCGGCGAGCTGCGGAGGACGGCACGGACGTGCGCCGGTCGTACTCGATCTGCTCCACTCCCGACGACCTGGCCCGGCACGGCCGGTTGCGGATCGGGGTGCGGGAGATCCCCGGCGGCGCCTTCTCGGCGTTCGCCTGCGGGGCGCTGCGCGGCGGCGACACCGTCGAGGTGCTGCCGCCGCTGGGCACCTTCACCACGGCGTTCGCGCCGGATCGCGCGCGGCACTACGGCGCGGTCGTCGCCGGCTCCGGGATCACCCCGGTGCTCGGGCTGGTCGCGACCGCCCTGGCCGTCGAGCCGGCCAGCACCTTCACCCTGGTGTACGGCAACCGCACGGCGAACACGGTGATGTTCGCCGAGGAGTTGGCCGACCTGAAGGACCGTTACCCCACCCGGCTGCACCTGGTGCACGTCCTCTCCCGGGAACAGGGCGAGTCGCCGCTGCTCTCCGGTCGGATCGACGCCGAGCGGCTCGGCCGGTTGCTGGGCACCATCGTGCCGGGCGACCTGATCGAGGAGTGGTTCCTCTGCGGCCCGTACGGCATGGTGGTCGACGTCCGGGACGTGCTGACCGCACGCGGGCTGCCCGAGTCGGCGGTGCACACCGAGCTGTTCCACGTCGACACGCCGCCGGAGCCGGTGCGCCGACCCGTCGACCAGGCGGGCGCCGGGGCCGAGGTGACCATCGTGCTGGACGGCCGGTCGTCGAGCTTCACCATGGGTCGCGAGGAACGGGTGCTGGACGCCGCGCTGAAGGTCCGGGGCGAGCTGCCGTACGCCTGCAAGGGTGGTGTCTGCTCGACCTGCAAGGCGAAGGTCGTCGACGGCGCGGTCACGATGGCCCGGAACTACGCGCTGGAGCCCGACGAACTGGCCGCCGGCTACGTGCTGACCTGCCAGTCCAGCCCCACCACCGACAGGCTCACCGTCGACTACGACGCCTGACCCACTCAGACCCCGTCCAGGAGCTTCGTCCGGAGCGCCTGAGGTGGCTGATCGCTCCGGACGCGGATCCACTGCGCCCAACCGTTGAGCCTTTTCCAACCTGATCTTGCAGGTCAGCGGCTGAACCCGGGCCGCCAGGCCCTGCTCGCCCTGGCCCACCTGCGTCCAGGTCATCGCCGACACCGCCGGGCGTCTCGTCTGGGCTTCGGCCGCGCTGCCCGGCGCGGCCCACGACCTGAACGCCGTCCCCGCCGCTGCGCTGCCAAGGCATTTGACCAGTTCCCGAGCGGTTCGGAGCACCCAGGGCAGTCCTTTCGGGCGTCAAAGCGACGCGGGGCGGGGCGACCTGAAAGCGACTTCGACGGCCAATCCGCGGAGCAGGTGCGGCGACGACACCGCTCGCCCTCGGACCTCGGCGCCTGAACACTTTCCCGCCTGATCGGCAATGACAGGTTGAAGCGCCGACTTTGCCGAGGAGGGCCATGGCTTCGGATGCGGATTTGATAGGCCGGTCGCTGGATGGCGATGTCGACGCCTTCGTGGAGGTGGTCGAGCGTCATGAGGCCGCTGTCGGTTCGTACCTCGTTCGCCGGGCGGGGCGGGATGCGGCTGAGGACCTCCTGGGCGAGGTTTGGGTTGCGGCGTTCGAGTCGCGGCGGTTGTACGACCGGTCGTACAACGATGCGCGGCCGTGGCTGTACGGGGTGGCATTGAATCGCTTGCGGCGCTACTGGCGGTCCCGGCCGGCCGAGGACCTGGTCGCGGACGTACCGGACGTGGCTACTGGATGGGATCCGTGGTCGGCGGTGGACCTCGGCGTGGACGCCCGGGCGGTGCTCCGGTCGGCCCTGACGCGGCTCAAACCCGAAGAGCGGGAGGTCCTGAGGCTCGTCGCCTGGGAGGACCTGACCGCAGCCGACGCCGCGCGGGCACTCGGCATACCGGCCGGCACCGCGCGGCGGCTGCTGAGCCAGGCCAGGACGGCATTGCGCGACGCGCCGGGAGTATCCGCGCTTCTGAAGGACCGCAACAGCGCGAAGGAGAGACACCGATGACAGACGAGCTCGATCTGGTCGGTGCGTTGGGCAGCGCAGAACCACTGCGCCCGGAGGCGTATCAGCGGGCGCGGGCGGTGCTGCGGGCGGCTATGGCCGACCCCGGAACCGTGCGGCTGCAGGGCGCGATATCAGCGGAGGGCACGACTATGGAGGCGACTTCAACCATGGAAACGACGACAACCACGCGGGACCACGAATCCAGCCCGGCGATTCAGCGCCGCCGCCGGATCGGTATCGCGGGCCGACTGGGCATCGGCGCCGGGGTGGGGGTTGCCGCCGCGGCGGCAGTCGTCGCTGTGGTGCTCAACTCGCCGGCGACCGGGGGCTTGGAGGCCGGCAAGGATTCGTCGGCCGCCACCTCGGCTTCGACCACCGTCGACGGGTCCGCCGAGCGCGCACCGCTGATGACCCTGGCCGGGTCCATCACGACGGTCACCCCGTCGGCGGGCGACGCGTGGCTGGTGAAGGCGACGCAGGTCCACGGCACCAAGACCATGCAGGTCGTCTACACACTGTACACCGACGGTCACGCGATCTATACGGGCAACAGCGTGCAGGACATCAAGCGTGCGATCGCCCGTCATCAGGACCAGATGACGGACGGCGGCTACGCTCCGCTCCTCAAGGCAGCCGTCGCCGCGGCGGACATCAGCCCGGCCGACGGCCGGACCCAGATGCTCAAGGCGGCCAAGGATCCGCTGGTGGGCCTCGACCCCGCAGCGCAGAAGGCGGTGTGGGACAAGCAGCAGGCGGCGGCCCAGGTGATTATCAAGCAGAAGGGCGGCAACGCCGAGCCGAAGCCGTACAGCCCCCAGGCCGTTCAGCGGCACTTCGACAACGCCCTGTGGACGTTCAGCACCCAAGCGCTGTCCGCTGGCGACGGCAACACGCAGGTCCGGGCTGGTGTGTTGCGTCTGCTGTCCACCATCTCCGCGGTCAGCGTCAAGAACTCGACCACCCACGGCAAGGCCACGCTGACGATCACCGCTGGCCCCGAGGTGTTCGGCGGCGGGGTCAGCGAGGTGCTGACCATCGACGCCAAGACCGGCATGCTGGTCAAGGAGGTCTCCACCGTGCCGGGCCTCCCCCAGTCCTCCACGACGTACGAATCCTCCCGCGTGACGAAGGCCGACCTGTAGGCCGGGAACTCCCACCCGCCAGCATTCCGGCAGACGGGCGTAACGCGCCCGGCGTTCGGTAACGGTGCGGGCCGCCTCCAGGCGGCCCGCACCGTCTTCTGGTTGTCCGCACGGCCGAGGGGCGCCAATCTCGGCGCGGGAAGCGGGATCGCCCCGCCCGCGTCGATCTTGCAGTTTCGGTCGCCGAGATGCGCGGAACGCCCCCTATGCCGTCACAGCAAGTGCAAGATCGCGGAAAGGGCGCAGCTCGACCTCGTCGAGATCCCGGTACCAGCCCGATCAAGGATGTGCGGAGCGAATCACAGCCATGAGCACCCCTCCCGGTAGGGGCGCGTCGTCGGCGTAGGCTCGGGGGCGTGACGGTGAGCCGGGAGATCGACGACATCCTGCAGCGCGGCGCGGACGGCGGGCGGATCACGCCCGAGGAGGCGCTGCTGCTCTACACCGAGGCGCCCTTCCACGCGTTGGGCGAGGCGGCGGACGCGGTGCGTCGGCGGCGCTACCCGGACAACGTCGTCACCTACCTGATCGACCGCAACATCAACTACACGAACGTCTGCGTGACGGCGTGCAAGTTCTGCGCGTTCTACCGGGCGCCCAAGCACAAGGAAGGGTGGACCCACCCGACCGAGGAGATCCTGCGCCGGTGCGGCGAGGCGGTCGAGCTGGGCGCCACCCAGGTGATGCTCCAGGGCGGGCACCACCCGGACTACGGCGTGGAGTACTACGAGGAGCTGTTCTCCTCGGTCAAGCAGGCGTACCCGCAGCTGGTCATCCACTCGATCGGCCCCAGCGAGATCCTGCACATGGCCAAGGTCTCCGGGGTGAGCCTGGACGAGGCCATCGCCCGGATCAAGACCGCCGGCCTGGACTCGATCGCCGGCGCCGGCGCGGAGATGCTGCCCGAGCGACCCCGCAAGGCGATCGCCCCCCTCAAGGAGTCGGGCGAGCGTTGGCTGGAGGTCATGGAGCTGGCCCACCGGCAGGGCATCGAGTCGACCGCCACCATGATGATGGGCACCGGCGAGACACACGCCGAGCGGATCGAGCACCTGCGCATGATCCGTGACGTGCAGGACCGCACCCGCGGTTTCCGGTCCTTCATCCCGTGGACGTACCAGCCGGAGAACAACCACCTGAAGGGCCGCACCCAGGCGACCACCTTGGAATACCTGCGCCTGGTCGCGGTGGCCCGCCTCTTCTTCGAGACGGTGCCGCACCTGCAGGCGTCCTGGTTGACCACCGGCAAGGACGTCGGGCAGCTCTCGTTGCACATGGGCGTGGACGACCTCGGCTCGATCATGCTGGAGGAGAACGTCATCTCCTCCGCCGGTGCCCGGCACCGCTCCAACCTGCACGAGCTGATCGGCATGATCCGCTCCGCGGACCGGATCCCCGCGCAGCGCGACACCCTCTACAACCGGCTCGCCGTGCACCACACGCCGGCCGACGACCCGACCGACGAGCGGGTGGTGTCGCACTTCTCCTCGATCGCGCTGCCCGGCGGTGGCGCGGGGAAGTCCCTGCCGCTGGTGGACGCGCACTGACCGCTCGACTCCGCGATATCCGACGACCCGCCAGCTGAACGGTCACCCACGGGTGTCGATTCGGTGAATCTTGTGCCGGCGGCCGCTGTCGATCCGGTACAACAACCGCCATCAATCCGGACAATAATCTAGTCACTCGCGGCATCCCGGCCGGCTTCGCCCAGGTCGGGGCTGGCGGGAGTGATCGAGGCCCGCTAACGTCCCCGCCCGTACCTTTTCTCTAGCCTGCGGGGGCCTTCCATGATTTTTCGTAACCGGCCGTTGGCGCGGCTCGGCGCGGTCGCGCTGCTTGCTGGCGGCCTGTGCGTGATGGCTGCCGCGCCAGCCACTGCCGCACCCGACGGTGCCGACCTCTCGATCAAGGCCGTCGTCGGCACGAAGGTCGCCGAGGGACAGCAGGTCAAGACGGCGTTCGCCAAGGTCACCAACAGTGGCCCGGGCACGCCGAGCGCACTGGTGGTCAAGGCCGACACGTCGCAGATCGATTGGGACACGATGGCGGTCTTCCCGGCCGGCGGCGACTGTAGCGGCGAGGGCTCCAGCAAACCCGTGCTGTGGACCTGTGTCGTGGCGCCGGAGGACATCCCCGGGCCAGGGGAGACCGTTGAGCTGCCGATTGTGCTGATCAAGCGGACGGTGGCAGTCGACGAGCCGTACTCTGCGCCGATCACGGTGACCATCGAGTCGCCGAGCGACACCACACCGGGCAACAACTCGGCCACCGCTCGCATCGACATCAGCAACGAGAGCGGCGTCGACGTGGGCGTGATCGCGACCGACGTCAAGACCGCGCTCCGCCTGGTCGACGGCGTGATGACGGAACAGGCTCCGCTGTACGCGGGCGACAATGCCGTCTTCGTCGGCGAGATCGTCAACCAGGGCGACAGGATCGCCAAGGGTCTCGAGTTCACTGTGCAACTGCCGAAGGACGTCACCTTCACCGAGCAGTACGAGGCCTGCGAGTACTCCGCCGACAAGCGCACCGCGACCTGCACCGACAAGGAATTCCTGTTCGGCGAGGCCGTCGGAGCGCTGATCACCTTCCCGATCGCGGTGGCGGCGGGCGTGACGGCTCCGGCCGCGCTGCCGGACGGCTCGCTGGCCGCCAAGGCGCTCGGCGTGGCCCCGGTCGGTACCCCGGTGCCCGCAGCGGCCCGCCGGAGTGCGATCAAGAACGTCAAGGCGGTGGCGGCGGCTGAGCGTGTCACCGACGTGGACCCGTCGGACGACCGGGACGACTTTGCGGTCATCGTGGCCGCCAAGGCTGGCTCCGGCGGCGGCGACAACCCCGGCGACAACCCCGGCCAGGGTGGCCAGGGTGGCTCCGGCGGCGGCCTGCCCGTCACCGGTGTGCAGGCGGGTCTGATCGGCGGAATCGGTGCGGCGGTGCTGATCACCGGTGGTGTGATGGTGCTGGTCGCGCGTCGGCGTCGGGTGGTGCTGGTAACGCCGGGCGACGAGCGTACGGCCGGCTGAGGAGGTCCTCCATCGACCCATGAGGGTCGTTCATATAACGCACGGCAGTACGGGCGGGATGGGTGACCATCCCGCCCGTACTGTCTGCCCAGCTCGGACCGGACGGATGAAAACGGCTCCGCCTGCTGGCGGGGAAGATCAGCCTCCGATAGCGTCCGCTCGTTCCGCAACCATTCTTTCTTCCCTACCCCCGGGGGACTGATGACAGCGTTCCACCGATCGACGCTGGTGCGCGCCAGTGTCGTGGCGCTGCTCGCGGCCGGCGGCATCGCCGCCGTGGCCGCTCCGGTGCTGGCGGCCGAGGAGGCCGATCTGGCTCTGGTGCCACTCAGCTACAACCTGGCCAAGGGTGTCACCGAGGCCAAGAGCAAGCCGTTCAAGTTCTCGGTCGACAACACCCGGAGCAAGGAAGACGCCAAGGGTGTCAGTTACACTGTGGACACCAGCAAGCTGAAGACGAACAAGGTCCGGGTCGTGGTGCCCGACGGCTGCCGGGTGAACGGCAAGAAGTTCACCTGCCGTCTCGGCGACCTGGCGGCCGGCACCAGCGAGGACTTCGGTATCCCGATCTTCTCCACCGGTGGTAAGGGCGCAGCCGGCACCCTGGTGGTCACTCTCCGCTCGGCGACCGAGGACCCCAACGAGGAAGACAACAAGGTCGAGCACGACATCACCGTCACCGAGCCCGGGTACGACCTGACCAGTTGGGTGCAGGACGTCAACGCGAACGTCGTCGTGAACGGCGTCAACGGTGACGACCCCGACCTTCGGCCGGTGCGGCCTGGCGAGACGGTGCCGGTCGACTGGGCGGTCTACAACGACGGCAGCCGCAAGGCCACCGGCCTCGCCTACGTGCTCACCCTGCCGGCGGGCGTCACCTTCGACACCCTGCCGGACACGTGCACCACGCAGACCTTCGGCGTCGCTCAGGCGCTCTGCCAGGACGACGGTGCGGTGATCCGGCCCGGTGACTACTACACGGCGGACATCAAGGTGACCGTCGGCAAGGACGTCACCGAGCCGGTGCTGCGGGTCGGCGAGCTGGTGGCGCACGGCCTGGACGCAGCAGCCGGCAAGCCCGAGGAGCAGCCGCGGCGGGCGAGCACCGCCCAGCGGAAGGCCTTCACCGAGATCGACGAGGGTGACAACCAGGCGATCTTCGACGTCTTCGTCGACCTGGCCGTCGACCCGACGCCCACGCCGACGGCCACCCCGACCGAGTCGCCGACGCCGACGCCGACGGTCACTCCGACCGAGTCGCCGACGCCGACCCCGACGGTCACCCCGACCGAGTCGCCGACGCCGACGCCGACGGTCACTCCGACGGAGACGCCAACCCCGACGGAGACGCCTACGCCGACCCCGACGGTCACTCCGACGGAGACGCCTACGCCGACGGAGACGCCGACCCCGACGCCGACGGTCACTCCGACGGAGACGCCTACGCCGACGGAGACGCCGACCCCGACGATCACTCCGACGGAGACGCCCACGGTTACGCCGACCCCGACCACGACCGCAACGGAGACGCCGACGGTCACGCCGACCGCGACGGTCATCCCGACCGCGACGCCGACGGTCAACCCGACCGCGACGGTCACCCCGACCGCCACGGCCACTCCGACGCCGATCCCGAGCGGTACGACGACGCCGGGTACGACCGTCTCGCCGGGTACCGGTGGTGGTTCCGCCGGTGGTGGCCCGGGCGGTGGCGGCCTGCCGGTGACCGGTGTGCAGGTCGGCCTGATCGGTGGCATCGGCGTGATCATCCTGCTGGTCGGTGGGGCGCTGCTGGTGCTCACCCGTCGCCGCAAGGTGGTCCTGGTCTCGCCGACCGACGAGAAGTCGACCGACTGACACCGGTGCCCTGACCAGCGGCGCGCAGGCGAGGCGCGACCGTGACGGGTGCGATGGCGACAGGCGTTCTGACCGAGGTGTCATGACGCGGGCACGACGCGAGGGCGGGGTGGGCGACCACCCCGCCCCTTCGCGTACGGGGTGCGTGCGGCCCCACCCAGCGCACGTCGGTTGGCGGGCGGCTGGCAGAGTGAGGGGGTGAGCCGTACCCCGCAGGGCCAGCGCGCCAGTCTGGACAAGCAGCCGCACGAGGTCGCCGCGATGTTCGACGGCGTGGCAGAGCGTTACGACCTGACCAACACGGTGATCTCGCTGGGCCAGGATCGCTCCTGGCGCCGGTCCACCCGAGCGGCGCTCGGGCTGCGGCCGGGCGAGCGGGTGCTGGACGTGGGCGCGGGCACCGGTGTCTCGACGCGCGAGCTGGCCCAGTCCGGGGCGTACGCGGTCGGGGTCGACCTGTCACTCGGCATGCTGCACACCGGCAAGCGGGCCCGACCCGAGGTGCCGCTGCTGGCGGGAGACGCGCTGCGGCTGCCGTTCGCCGACGCCAGCTTCGACGCGGTGACCATCTCCTTTGCGCTTCGCAACGTCAACGACACCGACGCGGCGTTGCGTGAGCTGGCCCGGGTGACCCGGCCGGGCGGCCGGCTGGTGGTCTGCGAGTTCAGCACCCCGGTCAACCCGGTCTTCCGGACGGTCTACCTGTCGTACCTGATGCGGTCGCTGCCGGCGGTGGCCCGCACGGTGTCGAGCAACCCCGAGGCGTACGTCTATCTCGCCGAGTCGGTCCGGGCCTGGCCGGCGCAGTCCGCGCTGGCCGGCCGGGTGGCCGCGGCCGGGTGGGGGCGCGTGGCGTGGCGCAACCTGACCGGTGGCGTGGTGGCCCTGCACCGGGGGATCCGCGAGTAGCGAACGTTCCGCACCACCCGGTACGGACATTATTCAAGTTCCGTTAATGTCGGACTTTAGTCCACTTTGCCCCGTACGCTCGATCGCATGACCGGAGCAGACCCGGCGGACCCGGTGGCCGCCACCGACGACGACGCGGCCGAACTCATCTCCCAGTTGCGCGAGTTGGCCGGGGCCGACCCGGTGGAGGTCCGGCAGGTGGTCGCCGAGGTGTTGGCGGCACTGGACCGGGCAGCGGGTGGGGCGCTCCGCGAGCATTTACCGGAGACAATTCGGGTCGACGCGGGCCTCGACGCCTCCAGTCCGGCCTGACACCTGACCGCTGTGGACGGTGGTTAGCTGTCACATCGGCGAGTTAGGTACCCCTGATCCTGCGCTGGTATGACGCCGGTCATACACTCGTCCCGTCTGGCTTGTGAAGCATTTCACGAGCGTGCGGGAGGAGGCGCGAATGACCGCGGTGGAACACGACGCCGACGTCATTGTCGTGGGCGCCGGTCCCGGTGGGTCAGCGACTGCGTACCACCTGGCCCGGCACGGCGTACGGGTGCTGTTGTTGGAGAAGACCGAGTTCCCCCGGGAGAAGGTCTGCGGCGACGGGTTGACCCCGCGCGCGGTGCGCCAGCTCATCCGGATGGGTGTGGACACCTCGCCCGAGGCGGGCTGGCTGCACAACCGCGGCCTGCGGGTCATCGGCGGCGGGGTGCGCCTCGAACTGGACTGGCCGGAGCTGGCCAGCTTCCCCAACTACGGTCTGGTGCGCACGCGCCTGGACTTCGACGACCTGCTCGCCCAGCGGGCGGTGGCCGCCGGCGCGAAACTGCGGACCAGCGTCAACGTGCTGGGCCCGGTGCTCGACGGCGATGGCCGCGTCACCGGCGTCGAGGCGGAGGTCGGGCCGGGCAAGGAGCCCACCACCTTCCACGCGCCGCTGGTCGTCGCGGCCGACGGCGTCTCGGGCCGGTTCCCGCTTGCGCTCGGGCTGGCCAAGCGGGAGGACCGGCCGATCGGCGTGGCCGTCCGCCGCTACTACCGCTCGCCGGCCAAGCACGAGGACAACTACCTGGAGTCCTGGCTGGAGCTGCGCAGCAAGGACAGCGGCGACAACCTGCTGCCCGGGTACGGCTGGATCTTCGGCCTCGGTGACGGGCGGGTCAACGTCGGGCTCGGCGTGCTCAACTCGTCCTCGGCGTTCGGCAAGACCAACTACCGCCGGCTGCTCACCGACTGGCTCGCCAACACCCCGGAAGACTGGGGGATGACCGACGAGACCAACGCCGACGGCCCGATCCTCGGTGCCGCGCTGCCGATGGGCTTCAACAGGGTGCCGCACTACACCCGGGGCGTGCTGCTGGTCGGCGACTCGGGCGGCATGGTCAACCCGTTCAACGGCGAGGGCATCGCGTACGCGATGGAGTCCGGCGAACTGGCCGCGGAGGTCATGCTCCAGGCCCTCGCCCGGCCAGCGGGCCCGGAACGCGAGCGCGCGCTGCTGGCGTACCCGAACGAGCTGAAGGCCCGGCTCGGCGGCTACTACCGGCTGGGCGGGATCTTCGTGAAACTGATCGGCCGCCCCGAGATCATGCGGATCGCCACCAAACACGGCATGCCGCACCCGACGCTGATGCGTTTCGTGCTCAAGCTGTTGGCCAACCTGACCGACCCGCGCGGCGGGGACGCGATGGACCGGGTCATCAACGCGATGACGAAGGCCGCCCCAGCCGTATAAGTAGGACGGCATCGGCGCTGGTCACGGCGCCGATGCCGACAAAGATCGACCCCCGCCGACTGCCACTGCGAGGGACGTGAATAGTGTGATTTTCGTCAAGCACCGAGGGCAGGGAAGGACGAGCAGGAGAAAACGATGTCGCTCTCGCCTTACGCACCGATCATCGGGCTGTTCGCCCTCGCCGCGGCGTTCTCGCTGTTTTCCGTTGGCGCCGCCCGCTTCGCCGGTCCCCGTCGCTACAACAAGGCCAAACTCGAGGCTTACGAGTGCGGCATCGAGCCCAGCCCGCAGCCGGTCGGCGGCGGGCGGTTCCCGATCAAGTTCTACCTGACGGCGATGCTCTTCATCGTCTTCGACATCGAGATCATCTTCCTCTACCCCTGGGCGGTCTCGTTCGACGCTCTGCCGATCTTCGGCTTCGTGGAGATGGTCCTGTTCATCGTCGCGGTCTTCGTTGCGTACGCCTACGTGTGGCGGCGCGGCGGCCTGGACTGGGACTGAGGAAGGAACGTCAGATGGGCATCGAGGAGAAGCTTCCCGCCGGCGTCCTGCTCACCTCGGTGGAGAAGCTGGTCAACTGGTCTCGGAAGTCGTCCGTGTGGGGCGCCACCTTCGGCCTGGCCTGCTGCGCCATCGAGATGATGGCCGCCGGTGGTCCGCACTACGACATGGGCCGCTGGGGCATGGAGGTCTTCCGGGCGTCGCCCCGGCAGGCCGACCTGATGATCGTGGCCGGCCGGGTGAGTCAGAAGATGGCTCCGGTGCTGCGCCAGATCTACGACCAGATGGCCGAGCCGCGCTGGGTGCTCTCGATGGGCGTCTGCGCCAGCAGCGGCGGCATGTTCAACAACTACGCGATCGTGCAGGGCGTCGACCACGTGGTGCCGGTCGACATGTACCTGCCCGGCTGCCCGCCCCGGCCGGAGATGCTCATCGACGCGATCCTCAAGCTCCGCGAGAAGATCATGTATGAGCCGCTGGGCCCCAACGGCCGCAAGATGCTGGCTGCCCGCCAGGAGCGCGGCGACGTTCCGGTCGTGCCCTACGGCTCGATGCCCTCCTCGTACCGCAGCGACAAGGCCCGGCGCGCCGAGTGGACCCGGGCGGTCCGCGAGGGCCGCGAGGAGCAGCTGCGCATCGAGAACTGGATGAACGCTCAGAACCACCTCCACCCGCAGGCAGGCCCGAAATGACGTCACCCACCGACAAGCCAAACGACGGCGGAGTGCCGGTCCCGGTGACGCCGGTCGGCGCCAGCAGCACCGCCCCGGCTGAGTACCCGCCGGCCAGCCCAGCGGGTCGCGGGATGTTCGGCAACCAGGGCACCGGCGACGTGTCCGGCTACGGCGGCCTGGTCCGCCAGCGCCAGCCCATCGAGGAGGCGTCCCGGCCGTACGGGGGCTACTTCGACGAGGTCCGCGACGCGCTGGAGGAGGCGTACCCGGCCTTCAACGACGCCATCGAGAAGGTCGTGGTCGACCGGGGTGAGCTGACCCTGCACGTACGCCCGGAGCGGATCGCCGAGGTCTGCCAGGTGATGCGGGACGACCTGGCGCTGCGGTTCGAGCTGTGCTCCTCGGTGTCCGGTGCGGACTACCTGGGCGCCGACGAGCGCCGGTTGCACGTGGTCTACCTGCTCACCTCGATGACGTACCGGCGGCGGGTCCGGCTGGAGGCCGCGGTCTCCGTCGAAGCCCCGCACCTGCCCAGCGTGACCGCCATCTACCCGACAGCGGACTGGCAGGAGCGCGAGGCGTACGACATGTTCGGCATCGTCTTCGACGGCCACCCCAACCTGACCCGGATCCTCATGCCGGACGACTGGGAGGGCCACCCGCAGCGCAAGGACTACCCGCTCGGCGGTGTGCCCGTCGAGTACAAGGGCGCGGAGATCCAGCCGCCGAACGAGCGGAGGTCGTACCAGTGACGACGTCGAACTACGCCAGCGAGCGCGAGACCGACGAGGGTCGGGTCTTCACCGTCACCGGTGGGGACTGGGACACGATCGTCTCGGGCACCGACCCGATCAACGATGAGCGGATCGTCGTCAACATGGGTCCGCAGCACCCGTCCACGCACGGGGTGCTGCGGCTGATCCTGGAGCTGGAGGGCGAGACGGTCCGCGAGGCCCGCTCGGTCGTCGGCTACCTGCACACCGGCATCGAGAAGAACCTCGAATACCGCAACTGGGTCCAGGGTTCGACGTTCGTGACCCGGATGGACTACCTCGCCCCGATCTTCAACGAGACGGCGTACGCCCTCGCGGTCGAGAAGCTGCTCGGCATCACCGACGACATCACCGAGCGGGCCACCACGATCCGCGTGCTGATGATGGAGCTCAACCGGATCTCGTCGCACCTGGTCTGGTTGGCCACCACCGGCATGGAGCTGGGCGCGATCTCGATCATGCTGTACGGCTTCCGCGAGCGGGAGTACATCCTCGACATCTTCGAGACCATCACCGGCCTGCGGATGAACCACGCGTACGTGCGGCCGGGCGGTGTGGCGCAGGACGTGCCGGACGAGGCGATCGTCAAGATCCGCGAGTTCCTCAAGATGATGCCGAAGAAGCTCAAGGAGTACGAGGACCTTCTCTCCGGCCAGCCGATCTGGACCGAGCGGACGAAGAACGTCGCGGTGCTGGACGTCACCGGCTGCGTGGCCCTCGGCATCACCGGCCCGGTGCTGCGCTCCGCCGGCCTCGCCTGGGACCTGCGCAAGACCATGCCGTACTGCGGCTACGAGACGTACGAGTTCGACGTGCCGACCCACCCCGACGGCGACGTGTGGGGTCGCTACCAGGTCCGGCTCGCCGAGATCCGGGAGTCGATGAAGCTGGTCGAGCAGGCGCTGGACCGGCTCCGTCCGGGCCCGGTGATGGTCGCCGACCGCAAGATCGCCTGGCCGGCGCAGCTCGCCATCGGTGTGGACGGCATGGGCAACTCGCTGGAGCACGTCGCGAAGATCATGGGTCAGTCGATGGAGTCGCTGATCCACCACTTCAAGCTGGTGACCGAGGGCTTCCGGGTCCCGCCCGGCCAGGTGTACGTCGCCATCGAGGCGCCCCGCGGCGAGCTGGGCGTCCACGCGGTCTCCGACGGTGGCACCCGGCCCTACCGGGTGCACTACCGGGAGCCGAGCTTCGTCAACCTGCAGGCCCTCCCGGCGATGGCCGAGGGCGGTCTGATCGCCGACGTGATCGCCGGCGGCGCCTCGTTGGACCCGGTGATGGGTGGGTGTGACCGATGACGACGACTTTCACTGACGAGACCCGGGAGCGGGCGCGTGAGATCATCGCCCGTTACCCGGCGGACCGGTCCCGCTCGGCGTTGCTGCCGTTGCTGCACCTGGTGCAGGCCGAAGAGGGGTACGTCTCCCCGGCCGGGGTCGCGTTCTGCGCCGAGGTGCTGGGGCTGAACAAGGCCCAGGTCGGCGCGGTGGCGACCTTCTACACGATGTACAAGCGCAAGCCGACCGGTGACTTCCTGGTCAGCGTCTGCACCAACACCATGTGCAACGTGCTCGGCGGCCAGGAGGTCTACGACACCCTCGCCGAGCACCTGGGCGTCGGGCACGACGAGACCACAGCGGACGGCACGATCACGCTGGAGCACGCCGAGTGCCTGGCGGCGTGCGACTACGGCCCGGTGATGACCGTCAACTACGACTTCTTCGACGGCGTGGACGCCTCCACCGCTGTCGGTGTGGTCGACGAGCTGCGGGCCGGCGGTCGGCCGATGCCGACCCGGGGTGCGCGGCTCTGCACGCTCAAGGAGATGGCGGTGCAGCTCGCCGGTTTCGCCGACGAGCGCGACGGTGCGGTCGCCGACGGCGGGCCGGGCGAGCCCACCCTGCGCGGGCTGCGGCTGGCCCAGCAGCACGGCGTCTCGGTGCCGGGCTTCGACCCGAACACCCCGATCCGCAGCAAGGCCGAGGCCGACAAGGCCGCCGCCGAGGCGAAGGCGAAGGCGGAGGCCGCCAAGCCGGCGCCCGTCGAGGCCAGCGCGGCGCCGGTCAAGGGTGGCGACGGGGCGTCCGCTCCGACCGGGGCGGCCGGGGTCGCCGGGCCGGCGAAGCCGGCAGACGCCACCGGGCCGGCGAAGCCGGCAGAGGCCAGTGGCAGCACCACCCGGGACGTCAAGGCACCGGACGACAAGTCGCCGCAGGTGCGTACCGCCGAGACCCGGCAGCCGGACGCGACAGTGCCGGACGTGAACTCGGCAGCGTCGGACGCCCCCGGCACGAAGGTCCCGGCGGACCGCACCGGTACCGCGCCCCAGGCTGGCGACGCGCGGGCGGCCGAGGCCGCCGGCGTGGCGGCCAACGCGCCGGCCGGCGACGGCAAGCCCGCCGGCGACGAGGCCGGGGCGCAGGAGCGCAACCTCACCGAAGCGAAGGCTGGGACGGACGCCGACGGCGCCGGACCGGCGGACGCGAACGAAACGGGGGCCCAGAAGTGACCACTCCCCGCCCGGAGACGCTGGCCAAGCTGACGCCGGTGCTGACCAAGCGCTGGCTGTCGCCGGACGCCTGGCAGATCGGCACGTACGAGCAGCTGGACGGCTACGCCGCGCTGCGCAAGGCGCTCAAGGCCCACCCGGACGACCTGATCCAGCTGATCAAGGACTCCGGGCTGCGGGGCCGAGGCGGCGCCGGCTTCCCCACCGGCCTCAAGTGGGGCTTCATCCCCCAGGGCGACGGTAAGCCGCACTACCTGGTGGTCAACGCCGACGAGGGCGAGCCGGGCACCTGCAAGGACCTGCCGCTGATGACCCACGACCCGCACGCGCTGGTCGAGGGCGTCATCATCGCGTCGTACGCGATCCGGGCCGCCCGCGCCTACATCTACATCCGGGGCGAGGCGGTGCACGCCGCGCGTCGGCTGCGCAACGCGGTCCAGGAGGCGTACGACAAGGGTTACCTGGGCCGGAACATCCTGCGCAGTGGCTACGACCTGGAGCTGGTGGTGCACTCCGGCGCCGGGGCGTACATCTGCGGCGAGGAGACGGCGCTGCTGGACTCGCTGGAGGGGTTCCGGGGTCAGCCCCGGCTGCGCCCGCCGTTCCCGGCCACCCACGGCCTGTACGCGAGCCCGACGGTGGTGAACAACGTCGGCACCATCGCCAGCGTGCCGCCGATCGTGCTCGGTGGGGCCGACTGGTGGAAGAGCATGGGCACCGAGAAGTCCTCCGGGCCGATGATCTACTCGCTCTCCGGCCGGGTCGCCAACCCGGGCCAGTACGAGTGCTCGATGGGTGTCACGCTGCGCGAGCTGCTGGAACTGGCCGGTGGCATGCAGCCCGGCCACAACCTGCGGTTCTGGACCCCGGGCGGCTCGTCCACCCCGCTGCTCGCCGCCGAGCACCTGGACGTGCCACTGGACTTCGAGGGGGTGGCGGCGGCCGGCTCGATCCTCGGCACCACGGCCACCCAGATCTTCTCCGACCAGGACTGCCCGGTCTACGCGACGTACCGGTGGCTGGAGTTCTACCACCACGAGTCGTGCGGCAAGTGCACCCCGTGCCGTGAGGGCAACTACTGGATGGTCCGGGTCTACCGGCGGATCCTCGCCGGCCAGGGCACCCACGAAGACCTGGACACCCTGCTGGACACCTGCGACAACATCCTCGGCCGCTCGTTCTGCGGTCTGGGTGACGGCGCGACCAGCTCGGTGACCTCCTCGCTGCAGTACTTCAAGCAGGACTACCTCGACTACATCGAGGGTCGGACCGCACCCAAGCTGTCGGAGAAGACCCTGGTAGGGGCGCACTGATGACCGACGTAGCCAAGCAGACCGAGACCGTCACCCTCACCATCGACGGCGTCGAGGTCACCGCCCCCAAGGGGACGCTGCTGATCCGGGTCGCCGAGCAGATGGGCACCGAGATCCCCCGGTTCTGCGACCACCCGCTGCTGGCCCCGGCCGGCGCGTGCCGGCAGTGCCTGGTCGAGGTGGAGGGCCAGCGCAAGCCGGTGGCCTCCTGCACCCAGACCGTCGCCGACGGCATGGTCGTGCGTACCCAGATCACCTCCCCGGTGGCCAAGAAGGCGCAGGAGGGGGTGATGGAGCTGCTGCTGCTCAACCACCCGCTGGACTGCCCGATGTGTGACAAGGGCGGCGAGTGCCCGCTCCAGAACCAGGCGATGTCCACCGGCCGCACCGACTCGCGCTTCCACGAGCACAAGCGGGAGTACGAGAAGCCGATGGCGATCAGCAGCCAGGTGCTGCTGGACCGCGAGCGTTGCGTGCTCTGCCAGCGGTGCACCCGGTTCTCCGAGGAGATCGCCGGCGACAAGTTCATCGACCTGATGGGCCGGTCGTCCGCCGAGGAAATCAACATCTACCGGGACGACGCCTACGGCGAGGAGGGCGACGCCGGGGATGTCCCGTTCAACTCCTACTTCTCCGGCAACACCGTCCAGATCTGCCCGGTGGGTGCGCTGACCGGTGCCCAGTACCGTTTCCGCGCCCGCCCGTTCGACCTGGTCTCCAGCCCGAGCGTCTGCGAGCACTGCTCGGCCGGCTGTGGGCAGCGCACCGACTGGCGGCGTGGCAAGGTGCTGCGCCGGCTGGCCGGCGACGAGCCGGCGGTGAACGAGGAGTGGAACTGCGACAAGGGTCGCTGGGGCTTCCAGTACACCCGTGCCGCCGACCGGCTGACCACTCCGCTGGTCCGCGACGAGCACACCGGTGAGCTGCGCGAGGCGTCCTGGAGTGAGGCGCTCACCGTCGCCGCCGAGGGGCTGCACATCGCTCGGGAGAGCGGGCAGGGCACTGCGGTGCTCACCGGCGGTCGGCTGACCGTCGAGGACGCGTACGCCTACGCCAAGTTCGCCCGGGTCGCGTTGAACACCAACGACATCGACTTCCGGGCCCGCCCGGTCTCCCGCGAGGAGGCCGACTTCCTGGCCAGCTCGGTCGCCGGGGTCACCGACGTCACCTACACCGACGTGGAGAACGCGCCGGCGGTGGTGCTGGTGGGCCTGGAGCCCGAGGAGGAGTGCCCGATCCTCTTCCTTCGGCTGCGCAAGGCGTACCTGAAGAAGACCCTGACGGTGTACGCGCTGGCACCCTTCGCCACCCGCGGCCTGGAGAAGCTCGGTGCCAAGCTGGCCCGGGTGGTGCCGGGCGAGGAGGCCAGCGTGCTCGCCGAGCACGCCACTGTCAGCGAGGCGCTGAGCGCACCGGGCGCGATCCTGATCGTCGGCGAGCGACTGGCCACCGTGCCGGGTGGACTCTCCGCCGCGGCCGACGTGGCCCGGCGTACCGGCGCGAAGCTGGCCTGGGTGCCGCGGCGCGCGGGTGACCGCGGCGCGGTCGACGCGGGCTGCCTGCCCAACCTGCTCCCCGGTGGACGCCTGGTCACCGAGCCGGCCGCCCGGGCCGAGCTGGGTGAGGCGTGGGACATCCCGGCCGGGGTGATCCCGAGCCAGGCCGGGCGGGACACCGACGGCATCCTGACCGCGGCCGCCAACGGGCAGCTCGGCGCACTGGTCGTCGGCGGTGTCGACCCGGCCGACCTGGCCGACCCGCGACTGGCCGAGTCCGCCCTGGACGCGGTGCCGTTCCTGGTCAGCCTCGAGCTGCGCGCCAGCGCGGTGACCCGGCGGGCGAACGTGGTGCTGCCGGTCGCCCCGGTGGCCGAGAAGGCCGGAAGCTTCCTGGACTGGGAGGGCCGGCTGCGCCCGTTCGAGGCGGTGCTGAACACCGCCGCGATGACCGACGGCCGGGTGCTCGACGCGCTGGCCGCGCTGCTCGACGTACGCCTCGGCACGGCCGACGTGCTGAGCGTGCGCCGCGAGCTGGGCACGCTGCCGGCGACGCGGATGTCCCGGCCGGCCGCGCCGTCGGTCGCACCGGGCCGGGTGCCGCAGCCGAACGCCGGGGAGGCCGTGCTGGCCACCTGGCACCAGCTGGTGGACCTCGGCACCCTGACCGAGGGCGACGAGAACCTCGCCGGGACCGCCCGTCCGCCGGTGGTCCGGCTGGGTAAGGGCACCGCCGAGGCGCTCGGTGTGGTCGACGGTGACGCGGTCACGGTCGGCACCGACCGAGGGGCGCTGACCCTGCCGGCGGAACTCACCGAGATGCCGGACGGCGTGGTCTGGCTGCCGACCAACTCACCCGGCTCGACCGTGCGGCGCAGCCTCGGGGCGACGTCCGGCGCGGTCGTCCGGATCTCCGTCCCCGCACCGAGTACGGCCATCCCGGCCGGACGCGTGGCGGCCGACGAGACCGGTCTCCCGGGTCCGCTCCTCAACTCCGGGGGTAACCAGTGAGTCCGATCTACCTGGCCCAGGATCCGACGCTGGCCGACTTCGGCCGGGATCCCTGGTGGCTGGTTCTCGGCAAGATTGTCTTCGCGTTCGCCTTCGGTCTGCTGGCCACCCTGCTCGGCGTCTGGTTCGAACGGCGCGTGGTCGGTTACATGCAGGTGCGGCCCGGCCCCAACCAGGTCGGCCCGTTCGGCCTGCTGCAGACCCTCGCCGACGGCCTGAAGATGGCCTTCAAGGAGGACATCCTGCCGAAGGCGGCCGACAAGGTCGTCTACTTCTTCGCCCCGACCATCTCGGTGATCTGCGCGGTCACCGCCCTGTCGGTGGTGCCGTTCGGCCCGATGGTGAGCATCTTCGGTCACCACACGCCGTTGCAGGTCACCGATGTGCCGGTGGCGGTGCTGCTGCTGCTCGCCTGCTCCTCGATGGGCGTCTACGGCATCGTGCTGGGTGGCTGGGCCTCCGGCTCGACGTACCCGCTGCTGGGTGGTCTCCGGTCGAGCGCCCAGATGATCTCCTACGAGGTCGCCATGGGGCTCAGCATCGTGGCGGTCTTTATGACCGCCGGCACGATGAGCACCAGCGGGATCGTCGCCGCTCAGGGCGACGGCACGCAGCTGACCGTCTTCGGCCAGACCATCCCGGCACCGGGCTGGTACGCGATCCTGCTGCTGCCGAGCTTCATCATCTTCTTCATCGCCACTGTGGGTGAGACCAACCGGGCGCCGTTCGACCTGCCCGAGGCCGAGTCCGAGCTGGTCGCCGGCTTCATGACCGAGTACAGCTCGCTGAAGTTCGCGCTCTTCATGCTCAGCGAGTACGTCGCGATGGTGACGATGTCCGCGGTCACCACCACGCTGTTCCTGGGCGGATGGCGTGCGCCCTGGCCGATCACCATCTGGGAGGGCGCCAACTCCGGTTGGTGGCCGATGCTCTGGTTCTTCGGCAAGGTGATCGCCCTGGTCTTCGTCTTCGTGTGGTTGCGTGGCACGCTGCCCCGGCTGCGGTACGACCAGTTCATGCGGCTCGGTTGGAAGGTGCTCCTGCCGATCAACCTGGTCTGGATCCTGGTCCTGTCGGGCCTGCGCTCCATCGAGGACTGGGACACCCGCGGCAAGGTGATCGCCGTCGGCATCCCGGCCGGCATCCTGCTGCTCGCCACGATCTTCTGGCCCAGCCGGCGCCCGAAGCCGAAGCCGACGACGCAGGAACAGGTCGACAACCGGCCGCACGGGAGCTTCCCGCTGCCACCGATGGATCTTCAGGTACCACCGAGCCCGCGCATCACGCGCGTGGTCGCCGAGCGGGAGCCGGCCAACATCGTTGCCGGCTCGGACTCCAGGGAGGTGTGACGTGGGCGCGATCACCGGAACGTTCAAGGGATTCGGTGTCACCTTCTCGCACATGTTCAGGAAGGTCGTTACGACCGACTACCCGTTCAAGCCGCCGGTGTCGGCGCCGCGCTACCACGGGCGGCACATCCTCAACCGGCACCCGGACGGCCTGGAGAAGTGCATCGGCTGCGAGCTGTGCGCCTGGGCCTGCCCGGCGGACGCGATCTACGTCGAGGGTGGCGACAACACCGACGAGCAGCGCTTCTCGCCGGGTGAGCGGTACGCCAGCATCTACCAGATCAACTACGCCCGCTGCATCTTCTGCGGGCTGTGCATCGAGGCCTGCCCGACCCGGTCGCTCACCATGAGCAACGAGTACGAGTTGGCCCGGGACAACCGGCAGGACCTGATCTTCACCAAGGAGCAGTTGCTCGCGCCGTTGCTGGAGGGCATGGAGCAGCCTCCGCACCCGATGCGGCTGGGTGACAGCGAGAAGGACTACTACGTCGGCGCGCTGGACAACCCGGGCACCTCCGCCGGTGCGGAAACGTCCCCGATGGGCCCTGGCCGCTACAAGGTCGAGGAGCACCCCGGCGTGACGTTCCCGGGCGCCGAGCAGGCCGCCCAGCGCGTGGCGGCCGGCAAGGGAGAGGAAGCATGACCACGTCTACGGTGCTCGCCGCGGCGGGTTCGGTCTCCACCGGCGAGGCGGTCACCTTCTGGATCCTCGCCCCGCTCGCGCTGATCGGCGGGATCGGGATGGTGGCCGCGCGCAACGCCGTGCACTCGGCGCTGTGGCTGGTGCTGACCATGCTCTGCCTGGGCGTGTTCTACGTCCTCCAGGCCGGTCCGTTCATCGGCATGGTGCAGATCATCGTCTACACCGGCGCGATCATGATGCTCTTCCTCTTCGTGCTGATGCTGGTCGGTCGGGACTCCACGGACTCGCTGATCGAGACGCTGCGCGGCCAGCGGGTCGCCGCGATCGTGCTCGGCCTGGGCTTCGCCGGCCTGGTCGGCACGGGGCTCTACCAGGCACTGGACCGGACCAGCACGGCCGGTCTCGAGCAGGTCAACGCCGAGGGGAACGTGCAGGGCATCGCCCGGCTGCTGTTCACCAAGTACGTCTTCGCGTTCGAGCTGACCTCGGCGCTGCTGATCACCGCGGCGGTCGGTGCCATGGTGCTGGCCCACGTCGAGCGGCGTAAGCAGGACAAGATCGACCAGGTGTCGACAATGAAGGCACGCTTCGCCCCGGGCAACTACCCCGGCCCGAAACCGGGCCCCGGCGTCTTCGCGACCTCCTCCTCGGTGGCCACCCCGGCCCGGCTGCCCGACGGCCGCCTGACCGACCGCAGCACCCCGGCGATTCTTCCGCAGCGCGAGCTGACCGCCGAGGAGACCTCGCTGAAGGGGACGGACAAGTAATGGAATCGTTCTTCTCGGTCGAGCCGACCTACTACCTCGTGCTCGCCGCGGTGCTGTTCACCATCGGCGCCGCCGGGGTGCTGGTCCGGCGCAACGCGATCGTGCTGTTCATGTGCGTGGAGCTGATGCTCAACGCGGCCAACCTGACGCTGGTCACCTTCAGCCGGATCAACGGTGACCTCAACGGCCAGATCATGGCGTTCTTCGTGATGGTGGTGGCGGCGGCCGAGGTCGTGGTCGGGCTCGCGATCATCATGTCCATCTTCCGGACGCGACGCTCGGCGAGTGTCGACGACGCCAACCTGCTCAAGTACTAGAGGGGTCCACCGGTGGAAGAGACTGTGGAATACGCCCAGGCCACGGGGCTGCTTGGGGGCGTCTGGCTGCTGGTGGCGATCCCGCTGGTCAGCGCGGCCATCCTGCTGCTGCTCGGCCGCCGGGCCGACCGCTGGGGGCACTGGTTGGGCGTCGCCGCCATCGGCGCCGCGTTCGTGCTCGGCCTGAGCTTCTTCTTCCAGCTGCGTGGCCTGGAGAACAAGTCGGTCGAGCTGAGCCTCTGGGACTTCATCGCTGTCGGTGATCTGCGCGTCGACTTCGGCCTGCTCTTCGACCCGCTGGCCGCGGTCTTCGTACTGCTGATCACCGGGGTGGGCTTCCTGATCCACCTGTACGCGGTGGAGTACATGTCGCACGACGCGGGCCGTCGTCGGTTCTTCGCGTACTTCAACCTGTTCGTCGCGGCGATGCTGCTGCTGGTGCTCGGCAACAACTACGTGATGCTGTACTTCGGCTGGGAGGGCGTCGGTCTGGCGTCGTACCTGCTGATCTCCTTCTGGACCGAGCGGCCGAGCGCGGCCACCGCCGGCAAGAAGGCGTTCCTGATGAACCGGGTCGGCGACGCCGGCCTGGCCATCGGCATCTTCATCATGTTCGCCACCCTGGGCACCACCCAGTACGACGAGGTGTTCAACGGTGTCGGCGCGCTGACCGGCACCACAGTGCTGGTCCTCGGCCTGTTGCTGCTGCTCGGGGCGGCCGGTAAGTCCGGCCAGTTCCCGCTCCAGGCGTGGTTGCCGGACGCGATGGAGGGTCCGACCCCGGTGTCGGCGCTCATCCACGCCGCCACCATGGTCACCGCGGGCGTCTACCTGATCGCCCGGTCCAACCCGATCTTCTCGGCCAACTCGACGCTGCAACTCGTGGTGGTCAGCGTCGGCGCGCTCACCCTGCTGATCGGCTGCATCATCGGTGCGGCCAAGGACGACATCAAGCGGGTGCTCGCCTGGTCGACGGTGAGCCAGATCGGCTACATGTTCCTCGGCGTCGGCCTCGGCGGCGCGGCGTACGCGCTGGCCATCGTGCACCTGCTGGCGCACGGCTTCTTCAAGGCCAACATGTTCCTGGGCGCCGGCTCGGTCATGCACGGAATGAAGGACCAGGTCGACATCCGCCGCTTCGGTGGGCTGTCCAAGTACATGAAGATCACCTGGTTGACCTTCATGATGGGCTGGCTGGCCATCATCGGCATGTTTCCCTTCTCCGGCTTCTTCTCCAAGGAGCCGATCATCGTGGCCGCCTTCGAGCGGGAGGACTGGACCGCCTGGCTCTTCGGCGGTGCGGCACTGCTCGGCGCTGGGCTCACCGCGTTCTACATGACGCGGCTGTTCGTGCTCACGTTCCACGGGCCGCAGCGGTGGACCGAGGACATCGAGCACCCGCACGAGTCGCCGAAGCTGATGACCATCCCGCTGATCCTGCTGGCGGTCGGGTCGGTCGGCGCCGGCTTCCTGCTCGCCACGTCCGTTCCGGACTGGCTGACGGAGACCGCCGGGCTGGGCGGCGAGCACGCGGAGCACGCGGCTGTCCTCTCGCACACCGTGATCACCATCCTGTCGCTGCTGGTCACCGTGCTCGGTGCCGGGCTCGCCTGGTTCCTGTTCCGGGCCGGCACGGCCACCGCACCGCAGCCGGCCGGGGTGCTGGTCACCGCCGCCCGGCGCAACCTCTACACCGACACGGTCAACGAGGCGGTCTTCGAGAAGCCGGGCATCTTCCTCACCCGGGCGCTGGTGTACCTCGACAACCGGGGCATCGACGGGCTCGTCAACGGGCTCGCCGCCGCGGTCGGCGGGGGCTCGGGTCGCCTCCGTCGGATGCAGACCGGCTTTGTCCGCTCGTACGCCACCTCGATCCTGGCCGGCGCGCTGCTGGTGATGGCGGCGTTCCTGGCGGTGCAGGCGGGGTGGTTGGCGTGATCGACCTCTTTCCTGCCGCCCCCGCCGGCGGACCACGCAGTGACGACGGAGGTAAGGCCGCATAATGTCCAACTTCCCGTTCCTCTCGGTGCTCACCGTGGCGCCGCTGGTGGGCGCCCTGGTGGTGGCCTTCCTGCCGCGCCACCGCCCGGAGCTGGCCAAGCAGGTGGCGTTCGCCTGGTCGCTGCTCGTGCTGGTGCTCTCGGTGGTGATGTGGGTCAGCTTCAACGCCGGCGGTGACCGGTTCCAGTTCCGCGAGTCGTACTCCTGGATTCCGAACTGGGGGGTCAGCTTCACCTTCGCCGCCGACGGCATCGCGCTGGTGATGCTGATGCTGATCGCGGTGCTGGTGCCGCTGGTGATCCTGGCGTCGTGGCACGACGCCGAGTCGTCGAAGCGGTCGGTGCCCGTCTACTTCGCACTGCTGCTGGTCCTCGAGTGCACGATGATCGGCGTCTTCGCGGCCGCCGACGTCTTCCTGTTCTACGTGTTCTTCGAGGTCATGCTGGTGCCGATGTACTTCCTCATCGGCAGCTACGGCGGTCACCAGCGGCAGTACGCGGCGGTGAAGTTCTTCCTCTACTCGCTCGTCGGCGGTCTGTTCATGCTGGCCGCGGTGATCGGCCTGTGGGTGGTCGGCGGAAAGACCTTCGACTGGCAGGCGCTCTCGCAGGTCGACATCAGCACCGGCACCGAGCGGTGGCTGTTCCTCGGCTTCTTCCTCGCGTTCGCCATCAAGGCGCCGTTCTTCCCGTTCCACACCTGGTTGCCCGATGCCGGTGGCGCCGCCCCGGCGGGCGCGGCGGCGTTGCTCGTCGGCGTGCTGGACAAGGTCGGCACCTTCGGCATCCTGCGCTACTGCCTGCCGCTGTTCCCCGAGGCGTCGAAGTGGTTCGCACCGTGGGCGCTGGCCCTGGGCGTGATCGGCATCGTCTACGCCGCGCTGCTGGCGGTCGGCCAGAACGACCTCAAGCGGCTGGTGTCGTACACCTCGATCGCGCACTTCGGCTTCATCGGCGTGGGCATCTTCGCCTTCACCACCCAGGCTGGCACCGGCGCGGTGCTCTACATGCTCAACCACGGGCTGGCCACCGGCCTGCTCTTCCTGGTGGTGGGCATGCTGATCTCCCGGCGTGGTTCGTCGCTGATCAGCGACTTCGGTGGCGCCGGCAAGCTCGTCCCGGTGCTCGCCGGTGTGCTCTTCTTTGCCGGTCTCGCCTCGCTCGCGCTGCCCGGCACGGCGCCGTTCATCTCCGAGTTCCTGGTGCTGATCGGCACCTTCACTGTGAACAAGCCGGTCGCGGTCATCGCCACGCTCGGCATCATCCTGGCCGCCGCGTACGTGCTGTGGATGGTGCAGCGCACCACCCAGGGCACCCTCAACCCGGCGCTGACCGAGGTCGACGGCATGCGCCGGGACCTCAACCTGCGCGAGAAGGTCGTGGTCGCCCCGCTGATCGCGCTGATCGTGCTGCTCGGCTTCTTCCCCAAGCCGGTCACTGACGTGATCAACCCCGCCGTCCAGGCGACCATGGACGACATCGGCAGAACCGACCCGGCGCCGTCCGTGGGCGGCACCGTCCAGGAGGCGGCAAAGTGACCGAGTTGAAGCTGCCGTCGATCGACTACGCGGCGATCTCTCCGATCCTGATCATGCTGGGCACGGCGTTGCTCGGCGTGCTGGTCGAGGCCCTGGTGCCTCGTCGCTGGCGGCACGTCGTGCAGTTGACGCTGGCGCTGCTCGCGGTGCTCGCGGCACTGACCATGGTGGTCCTCAGCGCCGATGAGCGGATCATCACCGCGGGCCAGGCGCTCGCGATCGACGGGCCGACGCTCTTCCTCCAGGGCGCGATCCTGGTGCTGGCGGCGATGGCGCTGCTGCTGATCGGTGACCGCTCGGTCGAGCGGGGCGGGGCGTTCGTCGCCCAGGCCGCGGTGACCGCGGAGTCGGCCGACGACCGGCGGCAGGCCGAGGGGCGCAACGGTCTCACCGAGGTCTACCCGCTGACCACGTTCGCGATCGGCGGCATGCTGATCTTCGTGGCGGCGAACGACCTGCTGACCATGTTCATCGCACTCGAGGTCTTCTCCCTGCCGCTCTACCTGCTCTGCGCGCTGGCCCGTCGCCGGCGCCTGCTGAGCCAGGAGGCGGCGATGAAGTACTTCCTGCTCGGCGCCTACGCCTCGGCGTTCTTCCTGTTCGGCGTGGCCCTGATCTACGGCTTCACCGCCGGCATCCCGGGCCGCTCGGCCGGCGTCGACTTCGCCACCATCCACGCGGCGGTGGGCGAGTCGCCGGCCAGCCCGGTGCTGCTCTTCGCTGGCATGGCGCTGCTCGCCATCGGTCTGCTCTTCAAGGCCGCGGCGGCCCCGTTCCACGTCTGGACCCCGGACGTCTACCAGGGCGCTCCGACCCCGGTCACCGGGTTCATGGCGGCCTGCACCAAGGTCGCCGCGTTCGGTGCCCTGCTGCGCGTCTTCCAGGTCGCGTTCGCCGACGCCAACTGGGACTTCACGCCGGTCCTCGGCGCGGTGGCGGTGCTGACCATGCTGGTGGGTGCGGTGCTCGCGGTCACCCAGACCGACATCAAGCGGCTGCTCGCGTACTCCTCGATCGCCAACGCCGGCTACCTGCTGGTCGGTGTGTTGGCACCGAGCCGCGACGGGCTGGCCGGCACGATGTTCTACCTGGTCGCGTACGGCTTCTCGGTGCTGGCCGCGTTCGCCGTGGTGACGCTGGTACGGGACGACGACGGCGAGGCCACCCACCTGTCCCGCTGGGCCGGGCTGGGCCGGCGGTCGCCGTTCTTCGCCGCGCTGTTCACGTTCATCCTGCTGGCCTTCGCCGGTATCCCGCTGACCAGCGGCTTCACCAGCAAGTTCGCCATCTTCGGGCCGGCGCTGGAGGGTGGCCAGGCCTGGCTGGTGATCGCCGGTGTGCTGACCAGCATGATCCTCGCGTTCCCGTACCTGCGGGTCGTGGTGATGATGTGGCTCTCCGAGCCGGGCGAGTCCACCCCGACCGTCATGGTGCCCGGTGGGCTCACCTCCGCAGCGCTGATGATCGGCGTGCTGGCGACCCTGGTGTTGGGCGTCGCCCCGGCGCCGCTGCTCGATCTGGCTGCCGGAGCCGCCGAATTCGTTCGATGACCGAAGGATCGATCACCGGGGGTCGGCGCGTGTTCACGTGCCGGCCCCCGGTGCGTATCCCCGGGCCGGAGCAGGTCGAACGGGTGTGGCATGGTTGATAGCGTGGTGAAACCGGCGGGCGAGCGTTCAGGTGCCTCCGGCTCCGGCGGTCGTCGGGGTCGGGCGAGCACGAGTCAGTTCGGCGCGCTTGGCCTCAACCTCGCCGATCCTCGTGTCGAGGCGTCCGTGCTGGGTCTTCTGGACACGGTCGAGGTCGAGTTGCGGGCCAGCGTGGCCAGCGCCGACCCGTTCGTCACCGAGGCCGCCCGGCACCTCGTCGAGGCCGGCGGGAAGCGGTTCCGGCCGTTGCTGGTGGCGCTCGGCGCCCAGTTCGGTGACCCGACCGGTGCGCAGGTTGTCCCGGCCGCCGTGGTGATGGAGCTCACGCACCTCGCCACCCTCTACCACGACGACGTGATGGACGAGGCCGCCGTCCGTCGAGGCGCGCCGAGCGCGAATTCCCGGTGGACCAACTCGGTCGCCATCCTGGTCGGCGACTACCTCTTCGCCCGCGCGGCGGACATCGCCGCCGACCTGGGCCCCGAGGCGGTCCGGTTGCAGGCGCGCACCTTCGCCCGGCTGGTGCACGGCCAGATCGCGGAGACGGTCGGGCCGCGCGCCGACGACGACCCGGTGGCCCACTACCTGCACGTGATCGCCGAGAAGACCGGCTCGCTGATCGCCACGTCCGCCCGGTTCGGCGGCATGTTCGGTGGTGCCGCCCCGGAGCACGTGGAGGCCCTCGCCGGGTACGGCGAGACGATCGGCGTCGCCTTCCAACTCTCCGACGACCTGCTGGACATCGCCTCCGAGTCGGTGCAGTCGGGCAAGACGCCCGGCACGGACCTGCGCGAGGGTGTCCCGACGCTGCCGGTGCTCTACGCCCGCGAGGCGGACGACTCCGACGCGTCGTCGGTGCGGCTGCGGGAGATCCTGGCGACCGGCCCGTTGACCGACGACGCGCTGCACGCCGAGGCGTTGGGGCTGCTCCGGGAGAGCCCGGCGCTCAAGCGGGCCCGGGAGACCGTGCGCAGCTACGCCGAGGAGGCCCGCGCGCAGCTCGCCCCGCTGCCGCCCGGCCCGTCCCGCAGCGCGCTCGAGTCGCTCTGCGACTACATCGCCGACCGCACCAGCTGATCCACGTCCCGGCCCGCTGCGGCGGCGGCGCGGGTCACCAGTCGGCTGCCGACGAGCATGAGGGCGGCGGCGAGCAGCATCGCCACGGCCGCGATGGTCCACATCGCCGGGTAACCGAGGTGGGCGGCGAGTGGGCCCAGGCTCAGCGGGCCGAGACAGCCGCCCGCGTACACCCCGGTCTGTGTGATCGAGGTGGCGGCGGCCGGTGACTGCGGGTGGAGTCGGACCACCGCGAAGTTCATCAGGCCGGGCCAGGCCCAGCCCAGGCCGAAGCCGAGCACCACGCCGACCACCAACGGCACCGAGCCGGTCAACGCCAGCAGGCCCAGCCCGACCGCGCCGACGAGCAGCATCGCGGCGATGAGGGCGACGTGGCCGGTCTCGCGGCGGTCGGCCAACCAGCCGGCGCCCACCCGAGCCGCCACGCAGACCGCGCTACCCAGGGTCAGGGTGAGGCCGGCGAGGCCCGGCGACAGCCCCCGGGCCGCGGCGGAGTCCACCAGGAAGGTGCCCAACGAGTTGGCCGCGCCCGAGGCCAACGTCGCCGCCGCGCCGATCACCACCAGCGCCGCCGTCGCCCGCCCGGCGCGCCCGGCGCCGGGCCGCCGGGCCGGGCCGGGCAACTGCCGGGGTACGGCGGCCAGCGTCGTCAGCGCGGCCACGGCGGCGGCCACGAACGCCCAGCGCCAGCCGGCGGTGAGCGCGATGGTGGGCACCGCCACCCCGGCCAGCAGGGTGGAGACCGGGATGGCGGCCTGCTTGACACCGAACGACAGCCCCTGCCGCCGGGCCGGCACGTGCTGGGCCAGCGCGGCGTTGCTGGCCAACTGGCCGAGCGCGTTCGCGGCGGCGCTGAGCGCCAGCAGGCCGACCAGCACCGGGTACGACCGGGCGAAGGCGGCCACGGCCAGCATCGAGCCGGCGGCCAGCAGGATGCCGCAGCGGGCCACCACTGCCGGCCCGTACCGCTCGACCAACCGCCCGGAGGGCACCGAGGCCAGTGCGCTGACCCCGAAGTAGACGGAGACGGCCAGGCCCAGGCCGGCCGGCGAGAAGCCGAGGTCCGTGCCCATCTGCACGGCGAGACCACCGAGCAGGAAGACGGGGAGTACGCAGGCCACTGTGGTGACGACTGCGCCGGCGCTGGCCCGCACCGGGCGGGGTTGGGCAACGGCCGGATCGGGGGTATTGGAGGTGTCGGTCATCGTTCGGCAAACCTACGTGAGCCCCGCTCACCGCACTCCTGGTGACCGGCGGGGCACAAGCTGTGGATGGTGATCTGGCATCCTCGACCCGAACAGGCATTTCGCACCGGGCCTGTTTTTCATATGGTGTAAGTCCCCGGCGGCGGAGGTGGTTGTGCGCGACCCCTTGGCAGAACCTTCGGACCTGATTCGCAGCGTGTCCCGAGCGCTACGGGTGCTGGAGTCGGTCGGTCGCGCCCCGAAGGGCCTGACCGTCAAGCAGATCGCCCGGCGCTGTGAGCTGACCGTGGCCACCACCTACCACCTGGTCCGCACCCTCGCCTACGAGGGCTACGTGATCCGTCGCGAGGACGGCACGTACATCGTGGGGTTGGAGGTGGCCGACCGGTACCGGGAGCTGGTGACGGCGTTCCGGGGCCCGCCGGCGGTCGGTGAGACGCTGCGGCGGGCCGCCCTGGACACCGGCTACAGCCACTACCTCGGTCGGTTCGTCGGCGGTCAGGTGGCCCTCACCGCGGTCGCCGAGGGGCACCGCTCGCCCTACCTGGAGGATCTGGTCCCCGGCTTCGACGAGGGGGCGCACGCGACAGCACTCGGCAAGTCGCTGCTCGCCACCCTCACGACCGATCAGCGCTACCGCTATCTGCGCGAGTACGGCATGCGCCCGTTCACCACCGCCACGCTGACCACCACCGAGAGTTTCGAGGCCGATCTGGCCGCGGGTGACCGGCGCGGCATGCAACTGGAGATGGGGCAGTTCCGCCAGGGGGTGGCCTGCGCCGCGGTGCTTGTCGCGCCGGACAAGGACATGGAACGCCGCGTCGTGCTGGCCTGCGCGTTGCCGGCCAGCGAGATGATGACCTCCGCCCGGGTGGTACGCGCCAAGCTGCTCACCGTGGCCCGCGGCGTCGCCGACGGCATCGCCACCGACAACTGACCGCCGAGAGGCCCTCTCCCGGGCTGGGAGAGGGCCTCTCGGGGCGGTCCAGCGCCGGACCGCCGGAGCAACGTCAGCGGCCGCTCGGCCGCGGGTGCGACGTCAGCTGCCCACCGGGCCGCCGTCGAGGCGCCAGGTGACCACCACGCCCGGCTTGGCGTAGTCACCGTCCGGCCAGTTCGAGGCCGGGTTCTCCACCGAGGCCCCGGTGATCTCGCCCGGGTGCTGCACGGCGACGAAGACCGAGCGGTTGTCGCCGGTGATGAACGGGCCGCAGGTCTCCGCGCCGAGCGGCACGGTCAGGAACTGCTTGAGGTGACCCCGCTCCGGTCCCTCCACGGCGGTGGCGAACAGGCCGTCATTGCTGCCCAGCGCATTGCCGTCGGTGGAGATCCAGAGATTGCCGGTGGCGTCGAAGGCGACGTTGTCCGGGCAGGAGATCGGAGAGACCTTGGCCTTGTCGTACCCGGCGAAGAAGGTCGACGGGTCGGTCGGGTCGCCGCAGACGATCGGCAGCGACCAGCCGAAGGTCTCCGAGGTGTTGTCGTTGCGGTCCTCGACCAGCTCCAGGATCTGCCCGTGCTTGTTGGCGTTGCGCGGGTTGGCCTCGTCCGCCTTCGGGTTGCTGCCGACGCCCCGGTTGGTGTTGTTGGTCAGCGCCACGTACACCTTGCCGGTGAGCAGGCTCGGCTCGACGTCCTCGGGGCGGTCCATCTTGGTCGCGCCGACCTTGTCACCGGCGAGCCGGGTGAAGGTGAGCACGTCCGCGGCGGTCATCCCGTCGACGAACGACCGGTTGCCGCTGACCAGCCTGATCCAGCGACCCCGACCGTTGAACGCGCCGTCGGCAGGCAGCTTGCCCGAGCCGTCGATCTCGGCGGCGCTGGTCTGGTCGAGCTTCGCCACGTAGAGCGTGCCGGACTCCAGCAGGGTCAGGTTGTGCTTGCGGGCAGCCCAGGAGTTGCCCTTCATGAACTTCTTGTCCGAGACGAACTTGTAGAGGTAGTCGAACCGCTCGTCGTCGCCCATGTACGCGACCACGTGGCCGTCCTTCGCGACGATCACGTTGGCGCCCTCGTGCTTGAACCGGCCCATCGCGGTGTGCTTGCGAGGGCGGCTCTCCGGGTCGAACGGGTCGATCTCGACGACCCAGCCGAACCGGTGTGCCTCGTTGGGGTGCTTCGCCAGGTCGAAGCGCTCGTCCGCGCGCTCCCACTTGCGGCTGCCGCTGGGGTAGCGGGCGGCGGTGCTGATGCCGTACCGGTCCAGCTTCGGCTTCAGCTCGGCCGGGACCGCGTCGGCCCCCACGAAGTACTGGTTGAAGTTCTCCTCGCCGGAGAGCACAGTGCCCCACGGGGTCACGCCACCGGCGCAGTTGTTCAGCGTGCCGACGACAGTGCGGCCCCTGGGGTCGGCGGCGGTCTTCAACCAGGCCGAGCCGGCGGCCGGGCCGGTCAGGTCGAACTTGGTGCTCAGTGCGGTGACCCGCCGGTTGTACGGCCGCGGGCCCTTGCCGACCGGCTTCCACTGCCCGGTTCCCGCGACCCGCTCAAGCTCCACCACTGACATGCCGTGCGCGGCCATGGCGGTGCGCAGCTGCTCCACGGAGAGGCCGTCCAGGCCGGGGAAGCCCGGGAACATCAGGTCCTCGTTGGTGTACTCGTGGTTGACCACGAGCAGCGCCCGCTTGCCCTGCTTGTCCAGCGGCAGCACGCCCACGAAGTCGTTGTTGTAACCGAACTGCCTGGACTGCGCGGCGGCGGTCTGGTGGTGCAGGTCGAACTCCGGCGCGCCCGGCAGCACCGGGTCACCCCACTTGATCACCACGGCGTGGTCGTACCCGTTCGGTACGACCAGGGTGTCCAGCTTGTTCGGTGGGATCGGCTTGAAGGTCAGCGCGCCGCTGCCGACACCGGTGCTGGGACGACCGAACCCGACGTTCTCCGGAACATCCGGGGCGGTCGGGGCCGCCATGGCCGGGGCCGCCCCGGCGAGCGCGCCGGCTGCCGCGCCGCCGAAGCCGAGCACCAGCGCGCCGACCGCGCCGGCCCGGACCACGCCACGCCGCGACACCTCGGCGTTCACCACGTCACCGAAGTACGCGTTGTCGGAGGTGTTCGGGACCGGGTGGTCACACGCGTTTCCGCAGCGGTACAGACAGGTCATGGCATCACGGGTGCCATGACGGGTGCCGTTCAACAGGGGGAGCAGCCGGGGACGGTCGCTCATGGGGGAGGCCTCCAGAGAAGTCGGTGGCACGACAGGCGGCGTACCAGCCGGACGCTAGGAGGACGTGGTGAGCGCTCGTCAGCCGCGATGTGAACCAGGCATGAACACCTTCGTCGGTGGCAACCGGCACGCAACCGGTCTGACCTCGTGCTGAACCGATCGGCGTGACCGCACGTATTCCCGAGCGAACGCACCGCCGGACCGCGCGCCGGAAGCGAGGAGACCGCCATCAGCGACCACGACGCCCAACTGCTGCGCGCGCTGCACGACGAGCACGCGGAGGCGCTGTACGCCCATGCCCTGCGGCTGGTCAACGGGGACCGGCAGCGGGCCGAGGACCTGGTGCAGGAGACGCTGCTGCGGGCCTGGCGACATCCGGAGTCACTCGACCCGACGCGCGGATCGGTGCGGTCCTGGCTGTTCACCACCGCCCGCAACCTGGCCATCGACGCCTGGCGGCGGCGGTCCACCCGGGTCGGCGAGGTGTTCACCGACGATCTGCCCGAACCGCCCGAGGCGATCGACGAGGCCGAACGGGCGGTGGAGGCGTGGACCGTCGCCGAGGCGCTGAACCGGCTCAGCCCGACCCACCGGGAGGTGCTGGTCGAGTGCTTCTACCAGGGGCGGTCGGTGGCCGAGGCGGCGTCCCGCCTGGGCGTACCGCCAGGGACCGTGAAATCCCGCACCCACTACGCGCTGCGGTCTCTACGGTTGGTCCTGGCCGAGATGGGGGTGACGGGATGACCCGGTGCGAGTTCGCGTACGACGACGGCGCGTACGTGCTGGGCGCCCTGGCCCCCGCCGAACGGGCGGCCTACGAGCGGCACCTGGGCGGCTGCGCCTCGTGTCGGGAGGCGGTCGCCGAGATCGCCGTCCTGCCCGGGTTGCTCGGGCGCCTCGACCCGGCGGGCTTGGAGCAGATCCTGCCGCCGCCGGCCCCGCCCCGGGTGCCCGCGCTGCTCGACGAGGCCCGCCAGCGCCGTCGTCGGGAACGCGCCGCGGACCGGCGACGGTACGCACTGACCACACTGGCCGCCGCCGGGCTGGCGCTGCTGGTCGGTGTGGGCACCGCCGTGGCGCTGCCTCGACCGGTCGACCAGTCCCGGCCGCCCGGCGCGCAGGGCAACCCGGCACCGCAGGTGTCGATGGTGGCCATGCGACCGGTGGCTGCCGCCGGGCCGGTGCACGCCGACCTCGGGCTGACCGGCACCAAGTGGGGCACCGAGGTGACCATGCGTTGCGGGTACGACGCGCGGACGAGCTACGGCAAGGCGTACCCGTTCCGGCTGGTGGCGCGTGGTCCGAACGGCGCCACCGAGCAGATCGGCTCCTGGCTGGCGGCTCCCGGCGACGACCTCAGCTTCACCGGCGCGACGAGGTTCACCGACGCCGAACTGGTAAGCGTGGAGCTGCAGAAAGCCGACGGCACGCCCCTCCTGACCTACGCCGTCCCCTAACCCACCCCCCCGGCCCTCCGCGATCTTGCACTTTCTGCCCTTCCATAAGGGGCATGGCAGGCATATCGACGACCGAAACTGCAAGATCGCGGGGTCAGGGGGTCAGGGGGTCAGGGGGTCAGGGGGTGGGGAGGGGGGTGGGGACGTTGGTCGGTTGGTGGGGGTGGCGGGTGCGGCGGGAGGTTCGGACGGCGTCGGCGGTGAAGACGATCAGCGCCAGCCAGACCAGCGCGAAGCCGGCCAGCCGGGCCGGCGGCATCGGCTCGTGGAAGATCAGCACCCCGCAGCCGAGCTGAAGGATCGGCGCCAGGTACTGGACCATGCCGAGGCTGCTCAGGGGCAGTCGGTTGGCCGCCCCGGCGAACAGCAGCAGCGGAATCGCCGTGGCCGCGCCGGCCAGCACCAGCAGTGCGGTGTGCCCGGCCGATACGTGCCCGAAGGTCAGGTCGGCCTTCGCCGTCAGCCAGCCCAGGTACCCCAGCGCCGGCAACGCCAGCACCGCCGACTCGACGAAGAGCCCTTCCGCCGCCGGCAGCCCGAGCCGCTTCTTCACCAGGCCGTAGCCGGCGAAGCTGAACGCCAGGGTCAACGCCAGCCAGGGCAGCCGGCCGTAGTCCACGGTGAGCACCGCGACCGCCGACGCGCCGATCCCCAGCGCCACCCACTGCGCCGGGCGTAGCCGCTCCCGCAGCACCGTCACACCGAGCAGCACCACTACCAGCGGGTTGATGAAATAGCCGAGAGCGGTCTCCACCACCCGGTCGGAGTTGACCCCGTAGATGTAGGTGCCCCAGTTGACAGCGATCAGCGCGGCGGCGGCGACGATCCCCGCCACCGCCCAGGGGCGGCGCAGCAGCGCCCGCAGGAAGCCGACGTTGCGCAGCGCCGCCAGCAGCAGGGCCACGAAGAGCACCGACCAGACGATCCGGTGGGCCAGGATCTCCAGCGGGCCGGCGGGTCGCAGCAGCTTCAGGTAGAGCGGAAAGAAACCCCAGAGCAGGTACGCGCCGAGGCCGTAGAGGTATCCCAGACGGAGTGGCGTCACGCTTCCACCGTAAGGGGCGTAGTGCTGCTTTGTTCCTTTCCGGTGATCGGGGTCACCGGGGGTCGCCGGTCCAGCTGCATCCATCGTTGCGGCGCGTCCAGCGGGGTGAAGCCCACCCCCGCGTACACCTGGTGGGCGTCGTTGGTGCAGAGCAGGATCCGGCGTACGCCCAGCTCGTCCAGGTGGTCGCGGACCGCGCGGGCCAGCCACCCGCCCAGCCCGCGACCCCGGGCGGCGCGGTCGACGTACACGTCGCAGAGCCAGGCGAAGGTGGCGCCGTCCGTGACGACCCGGGCCACCGCGACCTGGCGGCCGTCCTCCGGCCGGTAGATGCCGAACGGCAGTGAGCCGGCGAACGACCGCTCGGTGGTCTCCCGGTCTCGTCCGAGCGCCCAGTACGCGTCCGTGGACAACCAGTGGTGCACCAGGTCCAGGTCGATCCGCGCCGGATCGGTGCTGAGCAGGTGGCCGTCGGAACAGGTCAGCGAGAACATGCCGCGACGCTAACCGCCGGGATGGGCGGTCCGGCCGCCAAATTCCCGAACTCTGGTCATCGGCCGACCGGGGCCCCGGCCGAGGTCGGAGCCCCGGACGGACCGGGTCGGTGCTGGCTGGTCCGCGGTCAGTCCCGGTCGAGGACGGCGCCGAGGATCCAGGTCACGATGCTCACGAAGAGGGCGCCGAGCACGGCTGCCGGCCAGAAACCGTCCACCGAGAACGGCAGCCCGGCCTGGTCGGCGATCCAGCTGGTGAGCAGGAAGAGCAGCCCGTTCACCACCAGGGCGATGAGTCCCAGGGTCAGCAGGTAGAAGCCACAACCGACGGTCTTGATGATCGGCTGGAGAACCGCGTTGACCACGCCGAAGATCACCGCCACCAGGAGCAGCGTGGTCACCGTCTCGGTGGCCGAGTTCGAATCCAGGGAGATGCCCGGGATGAGGAGCGTGGCCAGCCAGAAAGCCAGAGCTGTGCTGGCCAGCCGAATCAGCAGACCTTTCAGAAAACCCATGGCGGGGATCGTGCCACGGACACCGCACCGACGTAACCCGCCGGCTGGCCGTCCCGGTGGATCAGCCGCGCGTCGGCGGTCCGATCAGTTGCGCCTCGATCGGAGTGGGGGAGAGCAGTGCCCAGCGCAGCGCCCGACGGTTGACCACGGCCACCATGTCCTCCCGGATCCGGGTCAGCCACTCGGCCGAGCCGCCCAGCCCCAGCGCGGCTCCGGCCAGAGTGGCCTCGGCGGAGGTCAGTGGCTGGAGCAACGCCAGATCGGCGCGGCTCAACGCGTCCACGTCGGCCGGGGTCAGCTCGTCGCGTACCACCAGGGTGGCCCGCCACGGCGGGCCCGGCGCGGCCTCGGCCGCCACCGGCCCGGCGTCGACGATCAGCAGCAACGGACGCAGCGCGGTGCCCACCCCGTCGGCGACCGCCCGACCGGGAGGGAGCAACGGGATCGTGCCGCCCGGCGCGCCAACCCCTCTGATGAACGGCTCCCAGGCGCGTGGCCGGGCGGTCTGCACCACCACCAGGGCGCCGAGTGCCAGGGCGCGCAGGGCCACCAACTGGGCTGCTCGCACCCCGCCGACCAGCAGCACGCGGGTGCTCTCCGGCCGGAACAGTCGCACGGTGACGGCTCGGCCGTGCCGGTTGGTGCCGACCATCATTCCCGCGTCGCCCACTGACAGCTCCCAGTCGTCGACCGCCGGGCCGGGTCGCGCTCCGGGCGCCGGTGGGCGGGGCTGCGCCCCGGGTGTCGTCAGCGCCAGCGGCAGCGTGGCGGCCAGCCCGCTCAGGTGGGCGCCGTCGAGTCGTCGCAGCTTGCCGCCCAGGTCGGTGACCAGGCGGACCAGCGCCTCGGTGGCCGCCGCCAACTCGGCGGCCGTCCCGGCGGCCAGGCGTACGGTCAGCTCGGTCGGCACTCCGCCGGCCGCCGGCGGACCCGACGACGTCGACACCGTCGGCGACGGGCCGGAGCAGATCGACACTGTCGTGGCCGTCGCCGGCAGCGCGAGCAGGCGGGGCACCAGCCGGCGTCCAGCCGCGGTGCCGGCGTCGGGCCGGTGGAGCAGACGGAAGGTGGCCTGGACGAGAGCGCCGGACCGGATCGCCGGCCAGGATTCGCGGACCGGTTCGCCGTCGTGGTGGGCCAACTCGCCCAGGACGCGCAGCGCCGCCGGCACCCCGAGCGGCCGCGCGGCCAACGGCCCGAGCCGGCGGACGATCCGACGAACCGTGCCGGCGAGTACCCGGCGCAGGTCCTCCTCGGACCAACCGTTCACCCGCAGCACCCGGACCGCCACCACCGCCCGCTCGCGCCCGGCGAGCCGTCCGTCGGTGAGCTGCCGGTACGACGTGCCGACCGTGCCACCTGCGCTCGGCACCGGCGCCGGCGCACCGGCGAGCAGCAGTTGGACCAGCAGCGGGGGCTGGTCCGGCCCGGTCGGGGGGAGCAACGCGGCCGGGGCGGGGATCGCCTGGGACACGTCGCCCAGCAGGTCGCCGGGGTCGCCGAGTTCCAGGAGCGCGACCATGCCGGTGGTGTCCTCCAGGACGGCCGCCGGCCCGCCGGTCAACTCGGTCGAGCGGACCACCGTGCCCGGGGCGACCAGGTCGAGCAGTTCGGCTGCGTCGGCCGGCCCGGTCAACGCCCGCCGGCGGGTGAGGTGCCCGATGGCGGTGCCCAGCCACTCGAACAGCCACCGCCCCCGCACCGGCACCCAGGCGGCCGCCACCAGCAGCACGGCCACCAGTACGGCCGCCGCGACGACCGGCGCGGGTCGGCCGAGGGCGACGAGCACGAGCGCCGCCGCGACCTGTGCGGTGACCAGTTGGCCGGCTCGCGCTCCGGCAGCCGCACGACGGCCGTGTGCGACCCAGCGGGCCACCGGCGACCGGCGACGGGGGGTGCGTTGATCGACCGACAGCGGGCCGCGGTCGGTGGGCCGGCCCGGCCCGCCCACCCGTGGGGAGGCAGCTGCCTCGGAGCCGACCGGGATCGGCGGGTGCGGCCCTCCGGTGGTGATCGCCGGCACCGTGCCTCCTC
Organism: Micromonospora saelicesensis; assembly: GCF_900091575.1. GTDB lineage: Bacteria > Actinomycetota > Actinomycetes > Mycobacteriales > Micromonosporaceae > Micromonospora > Micromonospora saelicesensis. The sequence goes on along the minus strand of NZ_FMCR01000001.1, from coordinate 1,034,006 downwards.
GACCAGTGGGGACCGGGTCGGGCGGCCGGCCGCCCTGCGGCGGCCCGTCACGCGCCGCGACGTGGCTGCGGCACATCGTAAGCGACCGATGGCCGCCTCGGTTGTCCACAGGGGAAGCCGGTGGGGTAGCAGAACCGCTACGAGGTCGCTACCGTCAGCCACGAAGTCAGTCGCTGACCCGTGTCTCAGTGCTCGACGACCGGGCCAAGCGACGACGCGTCGCCCCGGGGTGGGCGCGTCGACGGCCAGGTGCGATCCGAGAGACGAGGTGACGTCCGGATGTCCCAAACCAAGGCAGAAGCAGCGGTGATGCAGCAGACTGCCGCGAAGTTCGAGCAGGTGGACCAGTCGTTGCAGTCCATGCTGACCGGCCTGCTGGCCGAGCTGGAGGTGTTGCAGCAGGCTTGGCGTGGCGCTGGTGGGCGGTCGTTCGAGCAGGTCAAGCAGCAGTGGTCACAGGACCAGGCGGCGCTGCACCGCGCGCTGCGCGAAACCGCCGGTGCGATCCGCACCGCCGGTCGGCAGTACCACGCGTCCGACGACGAGGTGGCCAGCCGGGTGGCCGGCACCAACCGCGGCGGCATCCAACTGCCGCTCTGATCCCGCTGGGGAGGGAATCCGATGGACCATGGTGTGCTGGTCGTCAACTTCGCCGCGCTGCAGCAGGCCGGCGCTGACATTCAGAAGGCGTTGAACACCCTCGACGCGCAGCTCGGCCAACTCGAACGCGACGCCGCCCCGCTGGTGGCGAGCTGGACGGGCGAGGCCCGGCAGGCCTACGAGCAGCGGCAGGCGAAGTGGCGTTCGGCCTCGCAGGACCTGCAGGGGATGCTGCGTGACATCAGGTTGGCGGTGAACGACTCCGCCACCGACTACCTGGACACCGAGAAGAAGAACACCGGGCTGTTCCAGTGAGCGACGTGGGCCGGGAGCGCTGACCGTGTCCGGGTCAGCGCCCCGCCCGCAGCCGGTCGGCGGTCAGGACCGTGCGCGGGCGGGCTCAGGCCGTGTGCGGGCGGGCCCAGATCGTGCGTGGGCGGGCTCAGGCCGGGTCGGCCGGGCGCCAGCGTCGACGGGCGCCCCGGGGCACCACCAGGGCGAGCAGCGCCACGGTGACCGCCGTGATGCCGGCCACCGCGCCGACCAGCAGGGCTCGGTCCCGTGCGGCGGCCCGGCGGGCCTGGTGGGCGAGCTGCGCCGGGTCGGCCCGATCATCGGCGAGCGCGGCGACCGGCCGAGCGCCACCCGCACCGCCGCCGCTGGTCTCGGTGACCGCCCGGTAGGGGTTCAACACTCCAGCGCCGTACGCGCCGCCCCGGCCCGCGCCCGGAGCTGGATCGGCGGTGGCGATGATCCGCTCCGCCACCTGGGCGGCGGTCAGCTCCGGCCGGTATTCCCGCAGCAACGCGGCGGTGGCAGCCACGAAGGGCGCCGCGTAACTGGTGCCCTCGACCCGATGATGGCCGGCACCGGGTGCGGCGGTCAGCACCTCGCTGCCCGGGGCCACGAGGTCGACGTACGGGCCGGTCTGCGAGAACGTCGCCCGCCCGCCGTCCGCCCCGATCGCGCCCACGCCGAGCACCCCGTCGTAGCCGGCGGGGAACGGTCTGGGGTCCCCGCTGCCGTGCAGGTTGCCGGCGGCGGCCACCAGCACCACATCCCGGTCGACCGCGTACCGCACGGCCGAACGGACCTCCGGGTCGTCCGCGTACAGCACCACGGACAGGTTCACCACGTCGGCGTCATGGTCGACGGCCCACCGGATGGCCCGGGCGAACTCGTCGGCGCTGACCGTGCGCCCCGACTCCCGCCCCTGCACCACCTGCTGCTCACTCACCCGCACCGGCAGGATCCGGGCACCCGGTGCCAGGCCGCGGAAGGCGACGTCGGAGCGGGGTGCCGCGACGATGATGCTCGCCACACCGGTGCCGTGCCCGGCGCAGTCCCGACCGCCGTCCCCGCCGGGGTCGAGCAGGTCGGCGCCGGCCAGCACCCGCCCAGCCAGCTGCGGGTGCACCCGGTCGACCCCGGAGTCGACCACCGCGACGGTCACCCCGGCGCCGGTGGCCAGCGGCGCGAGCCGTGCGGGGTCGTACCGTTGCTGTGGCCAGGGCTTGGCCGCGACCGGCCGGACGGGGGCGAGTGCTGTCGCGCAGGCTGGTGCCGCCCGGAGCCCGGCGGTGGCGGCGACGGTCGGAAGGGCCGGTACGGTCAACAGGCTGACGGCCAGACCTGCGAGGACCGGGCGCGTGATCGATCGGGACATCGACACCCTCCGTATCGTGTCGGCTCCGGAACGGGATGTTATCCCCTCCTCCGCGCCCTGGCAGGCCGCCGCCGGCCTGCCATTGTGATCTTGGTACCACCTTGTAGGTTGTACGCGATACCTGTGGCCTGTTCTCGGAAGGGGAGGTGGCCGTGACCGCATGGGAGCCGGCCACGGAGGCCGAGGTGGCGATGCGCGACGCGCTGCGCGCCAACGACCAGGAGCTCTACTTCCGGCTCCTGTCCCGCACCGATGTGCTGCTGCCGGTCTCCGCGCCGACGCAGCCCGGCCAGCCACCCGCCGGATGGGGCACCTGGACCACCGGCGGCCGGACCCACGTCCTGGCCTTCACCTCCGCCGCCGCCCTGCAGGCCTGCCTCGGCGATCACGCCGGCGGCAACCGACGCATCCCCTTCGCCGATCTCGCGGCCAGCTGGCCCAACCACGAGTGGTGGCTCGCCGTCAATCCGGGTCTGCCGGTCGAGGGTTACCTGCCGGCCTGGTTCGTGTCGCAGCTCTCCCGAGGCGACGTGCGACTGCCCGGCCGTGCCATGGGTGCCCGCGCTCGCCTGGAGCGGGCCGAGACGTTGGCCCGCACCCGGCCCGGCATGCCGCCGCGGGACGCCGCGCCAGCCGCTGGACCGCCTCCGGTGACGGGGGCGGCCTCGTCCGGGCCCGAGAATGCTCCGCTCGCACCCCGAAGGCCCGCGCGGAGCCCGGCCCCCCGGGTGGGTGCCCCGCCGGTGCCGGGTCCGGCGCCCCGGCCACCCGTCCCCGCTGAGCCGCCGCGCCGAGGGGGCGGGGAGGACCTGCCCGCCGCCGGTCAGCGGCACCCGACCGAGCCGCCCCGGCCCGCGCCGGGCAACGGAGCGCTGCCCCGCACCGGCCGGCCGTCCCGTTTCACCCCGTTGGCGACCGCCGGCCCCACCACCGACCAGGCCGGGCCGGGCGTGGGCTGGCCGGCAGCGACCCGGCCGGGCGACGTCGACGGCCCCGCCCCGGGTAGCGGCAACGGTGGCCCCCAGGCCGCGCCTCGGCGTTCCTTCTTCGACCCCACCCCGGCCCGCGACCCGGCCCCGAGCGGTGGACGCCCCGGTGACCGGGCGGCCCCTCCGACCCGGTTCGGGCGAGGCAGCCAGCCCTTCCCTCGCCGCCGACCGGCCGACGCGCCGGCCGACGAGACTGCGACGCGGGCCTTTCCGATGGCGGCGGACCCGGCAGCCACCCAGCCGATACGACGGCCGGAGGGCGGCCTCGGCGCGTCCCGCGGGATGGACGCGCCGCCATCCGGCGAGGAGATCACCCAGCCGCTGCCGCCACGCCGGCACAACCCGCTGGCCGAGGAGCCCACCCGCGCGTTCCGGATGACCGGTGAGCCTCCCCTGGCCGGCGCGCCTGGGCGGCCGTCGGCGGAGGAGACGCAGGCGATTCCCCAGGACCGGCCGGGCCGGTTCGAGCCGGCGGAGGAGCTACCGGTGTCCGTCGCGGAACCGGTCTCCGGGCCGCCCGCGCCGCGCCGCGGCTTCACGCCCATCGTCATCGAGGGCACCATCATCGAGTCCCGCGACCTCACCGACCCGGTCGAGAGCAGCGCGCCGGTCGACGCGCCCCGGCGGCCCAGCCCCGCCGAGGCCGCCCCGCCGCCGTTCGGCTCGACGCCCTCCGATCCGGGCCTGTTCGGTCCGTCGTCCTTCGGTTCCAGCCCATCCGGGCCCGCATCGTTCAGCGCCGGTCAGCCCGCCCCGAGCCCGTCCGCCCCGCATCCCGTGATTCCGACCGAGGTCGGCGCCGGCGGCGGTGGCCTGGGCGACCCACGAATCGACGGCCGCGTCGACCCCCCGCTGCGTGACGACCGCGCCGACGGTGCTGTTTCGGCGGCCGGCCCGGCCGGTACGGACCAGGTCGCCGGCGAGGGCAGCGGCGCGAGCGTGATCGCGGACGACGTGCCGCACCCGCCGGCCGACGAGCCACCGCCGATCGAGTTCGAGCCGGCCAACACGGTCGAGGAGGACCTGCTCAGCGCCGCCGGCTCGGGCAGCACCGACACGTTCCTGTCCACCCTGCTGCTGGCCCGGGTGCTACTGCCGGCGGCACCGGACTCGGTGCGCGGAAGCCGCCCCGGGGATCCCGGCTTCGTCTGGCGTACCGGGCAGCTCGACGGTGAGACGTACGTGGTGGTCTACACGTCGTCGGAGCGCCTCGCCGACCATGTCGAGGGGGACGTCGACACGGTCCGGGTGAAGTTCGCCCAACTGATCAGGCGCTGGCCCGACGAGGACTGGTCGTTCGCCGTCAACCCGGGCACGCCGGTGGGTGCCAAGTTGCCCGGCGAGCAGATCGTCGCGTTGGCCAACTGGGCCGCCGAGGTGGGGCTCGGGGACGACCTGGAAGTGGACCAGGTGGAAGCGCCGGCCGTGGCCGAACCCGCCGCCCGTCCCCGGTACGCCCCCGCGGCGGTCGACCCGACCCGGCCGACGGTCATGCAGAAGGCGATCGCCCCCAGCCAGCTCGCGTACTACCTGGAGCGTGGGTACGACCGGGTGTCCGGGTTCGTGCACCGGGCCGGTGAACTGTCCCACCTGACCACACCGGCCCAGCTGCACGGGGCGCTGGGCCTCAGCTACCCCGGCTCGCCGTTCGCCCCGGACGCCGAGGAGATCTACGTGCTGCGCTGGCCGGCGCACCGGCCGAGCCTCTACCGCATCCCGTACGGCGGTCAGAACGAGCCGGCGATGCGGGCCATGGAGGGCTGGGTCATCGAACGTCCGCCGTTCCGGGGCAACGGCTTCGCCCCGGGTGAGAGCAGCGACGTGGTGGCGGAGTTCAAGGTGGACAGCGCACGGTTGCCGCACGGCGCCCAACTCTGGCGCATCGGCGCGGACGGCAGCGAGCGGGTGGTCGCCGAGCTGGACACCGACTCGGTCACCTGGCGACGGGTCGGGGAGGCGTGATGCGCGACGGTTACGTGGCCCGTTGGCAGGGCCGGGAATACCAGGCCAGCCCGGACGGCGACGACATCCGCCTCTACCAGCCCGAGCCGGGCGAGGGCTTCGAGGAGGTCCGCGCGGGCCGCTACGTCCGGGTGCTGCCGGCGAGCGAGATCGAGGATCTGGCGTACGTGCGGACCACCTGCACCTGGAAGGGGCAGCCGTTCATCGTGCTCGGCGAGCACGACGCCTGGCTGCGGGTGGAGTACACCGGTGGTCGCTGGCCGGTGGCCGAGGCGATGCGGCTGGAGGTCTTCGACTTCGGCGTCTACCAGGGTTGGGCGCCGGCCGCCGAGGTCACCGACCTGCGGGAGCAGCGGGTCTGACCGGTCAGGTCTTCGCCCACCGCAGGATTTCGCCGAGCACCAGCTCCGGTGCCTCCAGGTGCGGGAAGTGCCCTACCCCGTCGAGCAGTCGCCACTCGTACGGGGCGACGACGTACCGGCCGGAACCCAGCGCGGTGCGGGGCAGGGATGCGGTGTCCAGGGCGCCGTGCAGTTGCAGGGTCGGAGTGGACAGCGGCTTCTGCATCAGGCGGACGAACCGGTAGCCGTGCAGTCGCAGCAGCGAGCGGAACGCCCAGCGGTAACCCTCCAGCGCGCAGAACGCGGCCTGCGGGATGCACATCGCCTCCCGGCACCGCTCGGCGTACGCCTCGAAGTCCGGCCCGGCCACCCACTGTGGGCCGCCCCAGCGGCGCATGATCTCGCCGACGGCCGCTGCGCCATCGCGGGTCAGGACGTGCTCGTAGCGGGGTAGCTGGAACTTCAACGCCGGGGTGGAGGCGGTGAACTGCCCGCGCGGGTCGGCGAAGATGGCGGCGCGCAGTCGCAGCGGGTGCGGTGCCCCCAGCACGACGAGCCGGCGAACCAGGGACGGGTGGAACGAGGCCACCGTCCAGGCCACCATGCCGCCGAGGCCGCTGCCGACGATCGTCGCGGACCGTTCACCGAGCGCGCGGATCAGCCCGGCGATGTCGGCGGCGAGGGTGTAGCCGTCGTACCCCCGGGGTGGCTTGTCGCTGGCGCCGTAGCCGCGCAGGTCGACGGCGACCGCCCGGAAGCCGGCGTCGGCGATCGCCGGCAGCATCCGGTGCCAGGCCCACCAGTGCTCCGGGAAGCCGTGCAGGAAGAGCACCATCGGCCCGGTGCCGCCCTCGACCACGTGGAACCGGCTGCCGTTGGCGCCGACGAAACGGTGCGTCCACGGCCCCTCGGTGAGGACACAGGACTCGTCGACGGCCCCGCCGCGCTGGTCGGTCATGGCAGACAGCCTATGACCCGGTTGCCGCAGGCGACCCTGGCGGTCGCGGTGAACAGGGGAAAGCCCCGGGTTGCCCCGGACCGGGACCAGGGGCACCGGGTCGGCTGTCAGTGGAGAAGCTCGGTCCGGAACATCCGGGAGGTGGCGCACAAAGGGCGACGCCCGGGCAGATGACCTGCCCGGGCGTCGCTGGTTGGTGCGGGATCAGTGGTCAGCTGACCCGGATCTTCATCGAGGTGCCGTCCTGCTCCAGAACCTTGATCTTGACACCGGTCGCGGGGAGCTTGACGCCGTGGTTCGGCAGCTCCTCGTAGAAGTACTTCTTGGTGTCGTCGAACAGCGGCTCAGCGGCCTGGCCACGGATGTACTGCGGCTGGCTGTTGAGGTGCAGGGTGAACGAGTCCGCCTTGTTCAGGCTGAACGGTGCGTCGTACACCTGGACGCGGGCCCGCCACGGGGCCCCGGTCAGGTTGTAGATCGGGCGCGGGTGCGCGTCGATGTACAGGTTGCGACCCTCACCCGGGTGACCACCCGGGTTGGACGCCGACACCGGGGCGGTGTTGTTGTCCGACCAGCGGGTGTTCCAGTACGAGATGAGCAGGCCCTCCTGGTACGCGTAGTGGTCCACCCAGTCCGGGCGGGTGTTCGCGTAGCCGAAGAAGTACGGGCCGGTCTTCAGGTACTTGTCGTACGAGACGTACGACCGGTTGCCGGCGATGTAGAAGTTGTCGAACAGCCGGGTGTAGGTCGCCCCGACCACCTGGAACTTCTCCAACGACCAACCCGCGTCGGTCTCGGCGCCGTCACTGAGCACGGTCTGACCGTCGGCGGTCACGGTGATCGCGTCACCGAAGAAGCCGCCCTCGGAGACGCCACCGTCGGTGACGTAGTGCAGGCGAACCTGGGCCACCTTGCCGGCGACCGAGGTCAGCGGGATGTTGATGTCCGCCCAGGCGCCCTTGCTGGTGCCGGCGAGGGCCGGACGCCCGGCGCCGTCGACGCCGATCGGCGTGCCGTTGGCGGTGCCGTCCAGGTCGATCCAGGTCTTACCGCCGTCGGTGGACGCCTCGAAGTAGAGGTAGTCGTAGCCGGCCTCGATGCTGTACTTGCCCTTGAGCGACATCGCCGCTGCGGACTTGCCGGTGAGGTCGAACGTCCTCATCATCTTGCTGTCGAGGTTGTCCTCATTGCCGGAGAAGTACTGCTTGGCGCCCTCGAAAGGCGCGCCGTAGTTGAACGTGTACTCCCGTTGCGGGAGCACGACCACGGCGGCCTGAGCCTTGTCCGAGTTGTACTCCTGCGGGCCGAGCTCCAGCGAGCGCTTCTGTCCCGCCACGATCACCTCGTAGTCGAGCCAGCCGAGCTGGAGCTTGTTCCAGGCGCCGAGGTCGCCGCCCCGGTCGCCGATGCCGACGTCGTTCTTGGCGCCGAGCCGGCTCTGGGCCATCAGGGTCCAGTGCTCGTTGCTGTTGTCCGCCGGGCCGTAGTCGTCCGGCAGGCCCAGGTCGTGGCCGTACTCGTGGTAGAAGACGCTGCGGCCACCGTTTTCCGGCTGGATCGTGTAGTCGCGGATCCAGACGCCGGTGTTGCCGATCTGGGTGCCGCCGATCGGGAAGTTCGGCGGGCCGACGGGCGAGCTGTTGAACGCCGACCAGCGGTGGCTCCAGATCGCGTCCTCACCCTGCTGCGGGTCACCGTCGGCCTGGTCGCCGCCGGAGTGGACGATCTGGAAGTGGTCGATGTAGCCGTCCGACTCGTTGAAGTCGCCGTCGCCGTCGAAGTCGAACCGGTCCCACTGGTCGAAGGACTTCATCTCGGTGGCGATCTGGGCGTCCGTCCGACCCTTGGCCTTCTGGTCGGCGACCCACTGGTTGGCGGCGTCGGCGATCAGGTTCCAGGTGTTCGGGCAGACGTTGTCGGCGCAGACGGCCCGGTCGTCCTGCGGGTCCGGCTCCTGGCCGGGCTCCGGGTCCGGGATCGGGTCGTCGGAGCGACCGTAGCGGGCCTCGTTGTACCGGACCTTGACCCAGTCGGTCACCTCACCGTCGACGGTGTAGCGACCCGAGGACTGGGCCTCGTAGTACTGCTTGAGCGACTCGTCGCCCGGGTTGGTGCCGAAGTAGAGCTGGCGGAAGTGCTCCGGGCTGAAGTCCGGCTGCCAGATGGTGGAGTTGTCCACGGCCCGGTTGGGCTCGGGGATCTTGTTGTGCAGCGGACCCTGGAACGTCGTCGGTCCGGCGATGTTCGGGTTCATGTCCTTGTCCGGGTAGGACGGGTGCCGCTCGTCCCCGAACTCGGCCAGGATCACGAAGATCTTGTCGGTCCGCTCGCGCTTGAGCTCGACGTACTGGTCCTTGGTCTGCTTCGCGCCAGCGGTGCTGCGGGCGTTGGCGCCCGCTCCGGCGGCCTTGCCGACCTCGCCGACCTTGACGACAGTGCTTCCGTTGCGCTCGATCGGCTTGCTCCGACCGCTCAGCACGTCGCTGAGCCCCTGCTCACGCAGTGCGCGGCGCTTCTCCTCGAGCTTGTCGGGGAGTTCATCCTTCAGCGCCTGTGGTTCGGCAGCGGCCGGTGCTGCGGCCGGCAGTTTGGGCTGAGGCGCCGCCGAGGCGGACGGGCCGAAAGCCAGGCCTGTCGCCGTCAGTGAGAGCCCGAGCAGACCCACTGCGACTTTGCGCACGTGGTACCTCCGGTTTGAGGGAACCGGCCCAACGGGGGTACGGGCCGGTGGGAGATCGATCCCACTAGTGGGACCATTGGTGAACATAGTTACTGGCGGGACGGGTGGGAAGACGAACGCGTCGATTTGTTGCAAGATTTTGTTGGGAATGCTTTTCACCGTCACACCCCGCCGGTTCATCAGCCGCGCTGACCAGCGAGGCCCCGGACCCGAACGTATACAACGACATTTTTCGATCAAGCTGAGCGCACATACGACAGTGGGGCCGGCAGCGTCTCCGCCACCGGCCCCACAGTCAGTTCTCGAACCGTGAAACCGTTACTTCTTGGCCGGGGTCACGTAGATCATGGCCGACGAGTTGTCCCCGGCAGCCTTCTTGATCGTCAGCGAGACGCCGTAGTTCACGCCCTGGTCGCCGGGGTTTCCGGTGCCCAGCACGATCGCGCCACCGCCCAGGGTCACGCCGTAGAACTCCGGCGCCGGGCTGCCGTCCGGGTTGGTGACCCGGGTGGTGTACGGCGCGTTGTCGCGCGACGGCAGGACCACCGACGCGTCGTTGTCCCGGGCGTAGGCAGCGCCATCGCGCATCTCGATGCCCGGGTACCAGCCCTTGGCGTCGGTGAACGCCTTCACCGGCGGCAGCCCCTTGAACTTCGTGCAGTACGCGCTGTACGGCTCGTCCGCCGCCTCCAGGCACTCGGTGAACGGGTACGTCCGCTGCAACGTGAAGGCCGCGTTCGACGACTGCGGGCGGCTCGGCAGGTTGTCCGTCACCGACGGGTCCTTCACGGCCGCCTCACCGGTGCGCCGCAACGGGTCGAAGTGCGAGTCGACGATGAGCAACCCACCCTTCGCGCCGTAGCTGGGCAGCGCGGTCATCTGCCCGGTGACGTGGTTGACGTCGCCGAGCGCGGTGTCCCGGTACCAGACCAGCATGCCCGGAGCGTTGTAGGAGATCCGGTCGACCTTCCACGCCTCGTGCGAGTAGATGGTGTCGTAGGCGTACTGCAGGCCCTTGTCGAAGCCGTCGAAGTTGCGCCACTCCGCCAGGTAGTACTGGGCGTGCACCTCGGTGCCGCTGGAGACCTTCCAGCCCCCACCGGTGGTGTCGACGAAGGTGCCGCCGGTGGCCGTCCAGCCGTTGGCGCCGCCCTCGACGTCGTCACTCCAGGTGGTGGCGCCGCCGCCGGTGACCGAGAAGTCGTCGACGAACCAGTTGCGCTCCTCGAACGCCTCGTCGGTGGCCAGGCGCAGCCGCACCTGGACCGTCGTGCCGGCGTACGCCGACAGGTCGACGTAGTCGTGCCGCCAGCCGTCGGTGCTGCCGGTCAGGCCGTACTTCTTGCCGCCGAAGTCGTTCATGCGGCCGTTCGGGTCCGGGTAGCCGTCCGGCGTGGTGACCACCGTGCCGCCCTCGTCGTACACCTTCTGCTCGGTCCAGGTCGTACCGCCGTCGGTCGAGAGCTCGACGAAGCCGTAGTCCCAGTCCTCCTCGATGATGTAGTTGTTCCACATCCAGAACTTCGAGTCGGCCGCCGCCGGCACGTCGACCGAGCGGCTGAGCTTGACGTCGGCCCACTCCTGGTCGTTGTTGCTGTGCCACATCTTGGTGCCGCTGTGCGGGGTGGCCAGCGTCGTCACCTTGTCCGGCAGGTCGACCTTGATGCCGTCCTCGGAGTCGATCGGGGTGCGCGACGTCTGGCCGAGCTTCACCTCGCGCGGGTTCGACCCGGGGCGGATGGTCAGCGGGTCGGCCCAACCGAGCACCCACTTGTCCCAGATGCCCATGTGCGTCGGCAGCGCCTGGAAGATCTCACCAGAGTGCGAGCCCGAGGCCATCAGGTCCCAGAAGTCCACGTCGGAGTCGGCGTTGCCGGACGTGTCGTAGAGGTCCGGCAGACCCAGGTCGTGGCCGAACTCGTGAGCGAAGACGCCGACGCCGGCGTCCTCCGGCTGCACGATGTAGTTCGACGCCTTCAGGTTGGTGCCCGGGATGGTGTAACCACCGGCGACCGTGGAGGAGTGCGCCCACACGGCGTACACGCCCTCGGCGCCGCCGCCGCGGGACTTGCCCTGACCGGCGTGCACCAGCACGAGGTGGTCGATCACGCCGTCCGGCTCGAAGACGTTGCCGTCACCGTCGCGGTCGGCCTGGTCCTCGATGTCGTAGTCGGCCCACGGGAAGTTCGGGTCCTTGGCGACGAGCGCGTCGATCGCGTCGGTCGCCAGGCGGCCCGCGCCGGCCGGGTTGTCCGGGTGGCCGTTCATCGACTGCTCACGGCCGGGAACCCACGCGCCGGTCTCGTCCTGGAAGCAGCGGTTGGCCGCGTACCAGCCCTCCGAGTGCGGCACGGTGATCCACGGGCTGGCCTGCCCGTCGACCGTGTACGCGTTCTTGGACATCTCCAGGTACATGTTGTGCATGGTGCGACCGGACAGGTCGATGCCCTTCTTGCCGTCCGGGCCCTTCAGGTCCGTGCGGACCCGCTCGGTGATGCCCTTCTTGCTGTAGAGCATCTTGTTGTAGTGCTGCGGCGAGAAGTCCGGCACCCACATCGAGTTGTTGTCCTCGTGGGGCAGCCGCGCCGGGTCTGGGATCTTGTTGTGCTTCGGGCCGTTCTGGACCGTGCCGGGGACGCAGGTGCGGTCCTCGAACACCGTCTTGGGGACCATGACGCCAGTGAAGTCGTCGTTGGCCTTGTCGTTGAACTCCACCAGCAGCGTCAGCAGCTTCGCCGTCTGGGTGGTCGGGGCCTTCTTGAACTTGCGGGGGTTCTGACCCGTCTTCAGCGACTTGGCCTCGTCCTTGGCCAGCTGCCGTGCGGTCACCGGGTTGCCCCGGGCGTGCTTCTGGTCGAACGCGCGCGCGGACTCAGCGGCAGGGGTGTAGATGCCACCCTTGCCCTTCACCTCACGGCCGGTGGTGTCCGGCTGCACCTCGGGCTCGGCGTAGTTGATGTAGTGCTCGTCGGCCCCGATCACCGCCAGAGGGGTGCCGGACGGCGACTGGGCCGCCGCGCTGCCACTCACGGTCAGTGATGTGGCCGCGAGGGCGATGGCGGGCAGCGCGACGAGTAGTCGTCGCCGCGCCCTGGACTGCGGTTTGTGGTTCATGCCGCTCCGTTTCTCGGGCATGGGGAGGAGGACGTTGGCGTGACCGACCATCGATGTGATGTGTGTCGAACTCTTCCAACCTGCGTGAACCTAAAGCACAACCGGCCGAAAGGACAGAGGTGATCTACGCCTGTGCCCGTTCAGCTTCTCTCGACTCCCCCGACCGACCGATGTGACAGTGGCGAGGCGGCACGAACCGAACCCGTAAGACATGACGGAGGGTGGCGGTCCGCGCGGACCGCCACCCTCCAATGAGTACGCCTACCGTCAGTCCTCGTCGGACTTCGTACCGCTCATCCCCGAGGAGATCAGGTCCATCACCGAGGAGTCCTGCAACGTGGTCACGTCGCCCAGGGACCGGTTCTCCGCCACGTCCCGCAGCAACCGGCGCATGATCTTGCCGGAGCGGGTCTTCGGCAGCTCCGGCACCAGCATGATCTGTCGCGGCTTGGCGATCGGGCCGAGCGTCTTCGACACGTGGTTGCGCAGGTCGGCGATGAGCTGCTCGCCCGCCTCACCGGCGATGTCGGTGCTGCCCCGCGGAATGGCGAACGCGACGATAGCCTGACCGGTGGTCGGGTCGGTCGCGCCGACGACCGCAGCCTCGGCCACCGACGGGTGCGACACCAACGCCGACTCCACCTCGGTCGTCGAGATGTTGTGCCCGGACACCAGCATCACGTCGTCCACCCGGCCGAGCAGCCAGATGTGCCCGTCGTCGTCCTTCTTCGCACCGTCGCCGGCGAAGTACATGCCCTGGAAACGCGACCAGTACGTGTCGATGAACCGGTCGTCGTCACCCCAGATGGTGCGCAGCATCGACGGCCACGGCTCGCGCAGCACCAGGTAGCCGCCACCACCGTTCGGCACCGACTGGCCCTGGTCGTCCACCACGTCGGCCACGATGCCCGGCAGCGGCGTCATCGCCGAACCCGGCTTGGCCGCCGTCACCCCGGGCAACGGCGAGATCATGATGGCGCCGGTCTCGGTCTGCCACCAGGTGTCCACCACCGGCAGTTCGCCCCGGCCGATGTGCTTCCGGTACCACATCCAGGCCTCCGGGTTGATCGGCTCGCCGACGCTGCCCAACAGGCGCAGCGAGGACAGGTCGAAGCCCGCCGGGATGTCGTCGCCCCACTTCATCATCGTCCGGATCAGGGTGGGAGCGGTGTAGAGGATGCTCACCCCGTACTTGTCGATGATCTCCCAGAACCGGCCCTTGTGCGGCGTGTCCGGGGTGCCCTCGTACATCACCTGGGTGGCGCCGTTGGAGAGCGGGCCGTACACGATGTAGGAGTGCCCGGTCACCCAGCCGATGTCGGCCGTGCACCAGTAGACGTCCGTCTCCGGCTTCAGGTCGAACACCGCGTGCGTCGTGTACGACGCCTGGGTGAGGTAACCGCCGGTGGTGTGCAGGATGCCCTTCGGGCGGGCCGTGGTGCCGCTGGTGTAGAGGATGAACAGCGGGTGCTCGGCGTCGAACGGCTGCGCGGTGTGCTCGGCGGACGCGGTCTCCACCGTCTCGTGCCACCAGTGGTCCTTCTCCGACCATGCCACGTCCTCGCCGGTGCGGCGGACCACGAGCACGTGCTCCACCGACGGGGAGTTCGCCACCGCCTCGTCCACAGTGGGTTTCAGCGCCGACGGCTTGCCCCGCCGGTAACCACCATCCGCGGTGATGACCACCTTGGCGCTGGCGTCCTGGATCCGGTTGCTCAACGAGTCGGCGGAGAAGCCACCGAAGACCACACTGTGCGCGGCGCCGATCCGGGCGCACGCCAACATGGCCACCGCCGCCTCCGGGATCATCGGCAGGTAGATCGCCACCCGGTCGCCAGCGGTCACCCCCAGGTCGGTGAGCGCGTTCGCCGCCCGGCAGGTCAGCTCGTGCAGGTCCGCGTACGTGATGGTGCGGGTGTCGCCCGGCTCGCCCTCCCAGTGGATCGCCACCTTGTCGCCCCGGCCCGCCTCGACGTGCCGGTCCAGGCAGTTGTACGCGACGTTGAGCTGCCCACCCACGAACCACTTCGCGAACGGCGGGTTCGACCAGTCGAGCACCTCATCCCACTTCTTCGACCAGGCCAGCCGATCGGCCTGCTTCGCCCAGAAGGCCAGCCGGTCGGCTTCGGCCTCGGCGTACGCGTCGATGGTGACGTTGGCGTGCGCGGCGAGTTCGGCCGGCGGGGGGAACTGGCGCGTCTCGTTCAGCAGATTGGCCAATGCCTCGCTCATGCCGTGACTCCTCATCCTCGGGGTGACCTGGGTCTCGATGGCACGAGGGTAGTCGCGGGGCCTGCGACCGGCCACGGCTGCCCGCTGCGTCGCGCCGAGTGGCCCCCGCCGCGCGCCCGGCGGCCCGTCCTTGCGCGGAGTGCCTTGATCAACAGATTCATGGAAATCGCGGTGTCCCGGGCAGGCGGACACCCCAACTTCAATGAACCCGTGGTGACCTTTCCGGGTGAGGTGCCGCGCCGGGCGGGTGGTCCGTGTCGCGTTGCGGGCGGGTCCGGCTTGCCGCGCCGGGCCGGGTCGTTAGCGTGGCGGGGTGACCACCGATCCGCTCGCCCCGTTGCTCGCGCTCGCCGACATCGCCGCCGCCGTCGAGCAGGCCCGCGCGCGGTTCGACCAGGCGCTCGGGCACCGGGCGCTGCGCCGGCACGGTGGACAGGTCGCCGCCGAGGTCAGCCTCCGCTCCGCGGTGGCCAGCGCGGCCCTTGAGGGGGCCGGGCATGAGCGTGAGGCGGTCCGGGCCGGCACCGTCACCGACCCGGTGCTCCAGGGGGCGTTGCGGGTCGCCGGAGCGCTGCCGGGCCTGAGCGAGCTGTGGCCGAAGGCGCCCCGCCAGGCGCTCGCGAAACTGCACGTGCTCGCCGCCCGGGACCTGGTGTCGGAGGCCGAGCTGGGCCGCCCGGTCGCCGACCCGGTGGTCGCCACCCGGCTGGACGGGCTGGCCGGCCTCGTCGCCGGCGGCACGAAGGTCTCCCCGCTGGTGCTCGCCGCTGTCGTACACGGGGAGTTGCTGAACCTGCGCCCGTTCGCCGGGCCGTCCGGCGTGGTGGCCCGCGGGGCCGCCCGGCTGGTGCTGCTCGCCAGTGGCCTCGACCCGCGTGGCCTGCTCCCCGTCGACGTCGGGCACCGCGAGCGGGAGCCCGAGTACGTCGGCGCGGCCGGTGCCTTCGCCACCGGCACCCCGGACGGGCTGCGCTCCTGGCTACGCCACTACATGGCCGCCGTCGAGGTCGGCACCGATCAACTCACCGCCATCGGAGACGAGATCCTCGCCGCCGCCTGAGCGGGTTGGCCGGGTGGAGTCAGGCGGTGGTGGCGGCTCGGGTGCGACGGTGCCGGCCGTACCAGGCGATGCCGATGGCCACGCCCACCCCGACCCCAAGGGCCGCCGCGGCCACCGGGACCGCCGGCCGTTCCCGCAGCCGCCGGCCCAGCGGGATCGGGTGCCGGAACTCCAGCACCGGCCACGCGTTCTCCGAGGCCAGCTTGCGTAGCTGCCGGTCCGGGTTGACCACGCTCGGGTGGCCGACGCACTCCAGCAAAGGGCGATCGCTGTACGAGTCGGAGTAGGCGTACGAATCAGCCAGGTCGTAGTCCCGGGCGGCGGCCAACTCGCTGACCGCCTCGACCTTGCTCGGACCGGCCGCGTAGAACTCGACCTCGCCGCTGTACCGGCCGTCCCGCACCGTCATCCGGGTGGCGATCACGTCGGTCACCCCGAGCAGCTCGCCGATCGGCCGAACCATCTCCTCCCCGGACGCCGACACCAGCACCACGTCCCGCCCAGCCGCCTGGTGCTCCTCGATCAGGGCGGCGGCTTCGGCGTACACGTAGGGGTTGATCAGCTCGTGCAGCGTCTCCGCGACGATCTGGCGGACCTGCTCCACCTGCCAGCCCTTGCAGAGCGCAGCCAGGTAGTCCCGTGTTCGGGCCATGGTCTGCTCGTCGGTGCCGCCCAGCCGGAACATCAGCTGCGCGTACGCCGACTTGACCACGTCACGCCGGGTGATCAGCCCATCCCGGTAGAACGGACGACCGAACGCCAGGGCGCTCGACTTGGCGATGACGGTCTTGTCCAGATCGAAGAAAGCGGCACTTCGGCCCACGGCGCGAAAGTCTAGCCGGATGGTCTATCGTCGGCGGGTGCCCGGGGTCATGCCACCCCTCAGACCTGCGGGCTCTCCGCTCCGCGTGATCACGCTCACACTCTGCGAGGAGATTTTCGCAGTGAGTGGAGGCAGCACCACTCGACGTGACGGGCCCGCTCAGGCAGACTTGTCCGTACGACGAGCTTTCACATCCTCGAAACAGGCAGACCCTCAGCGGTTGCACCCCCCGTGACCGCTGAGTGGTTCGGCTCGACCCCCCCGGAGCCGAACCTCCGACGACCCCCGTCTCCCCCCGACGGGGGTCGTCCCTTTCCCGGGAGCGCTTCCGGCCAGGTGAAGGTGTGTCTCCCGGGTCGGCCGGTCGAGGCGACGGGCGGAAAGTCACCCGCGCAGTCGGGCCGCACGAAGGCGTATCCGCTTTTCGGCCTCTTCGAGGACGCCGGCCATGCCGTCGGGGTCGTCGTAGGAGAACCGGGCGAGCAGCGGCACTCCGGCCGCCAACTCCATGCCACCCTTTTGGGTCGAACGCCCACACCTCGACAAGCCCGCAGCGGATGCCGCCGCGAGCGGGCCTGACCGGCGGCAACCGCCGGGACGACGCCGGCCAAGACGAGGCCACCGAACTCGACCCGCCACCCACAGCGCGAGGCCCGCCGGCGCAGTGATCCACCACCAGTAGCGGGCCGTCAGCACGGCGAGGCGGAACAGACCCCGACCCAGCCACCAGAACACCAGCAGCCAGCCCGGAACCCGCCACGCGGGCAGACGCACGTTCATCGGCGCCACGGGGATCTTGTCCCCTCCCGTCGTGGGTCAATCGTTACAGCGCTGAATGATTCGGAGCCGTGGCATAGCGGTTGAATAGCCACCCAGGTTGCCAAGGGGTACGGCGGACCATGAGCTACGGACCAAAAGGTGCCGCGTCAGCAGAAAGTCAGCGAACGTGGTGATGCGCGACCGCCTCCAATGGTCACAGCCGGCATGACACCGAGGCAGGAACACAGTGCGACACCCGCCGACATTGACCGACAACGCTGACCAGGCCCCCCTGCTCGGCATCGGGTTCATTGTTTAGCCCGCGAGGCGCGATGTTGTGCAGGTGGGCGATGCCGGACGCCGCGCCGCCCGATGTGCTCTCATGTTTGAGACGGCATCTGGGTCGCCTTCCTCACCTGGTGGCGGAGTTCGTCACATCCGCCGCCACCGACATTGCATCGAGTGCCCTGGAGCGAACGAAGATGATTCTGCAACCGACGTGGCTCGTGATGCTTTCGTGGGCTGTGCTCTTTGTGGGGTTGGCCAGCACCGCCGTTGTCGTTGTTGACCAATTTGTTCTCGGATATCGTCAGCCGGTCAAAGTCATGGAGATAGTCTGGCCGGCGACCGCCCTCTACCTTGGCCCAGCTGCCGTCCTGACCTACAGAAAGTGGGGTAGACCCCAGTCTCCCCGGTGGCTGGACCGGCACGGCAAGCCGTCCAGGAGGTCGCGACACGCTCCTCCGATAATCCAAACTTATCATTGTGGGACGCACTGCACCCTGGGTGTCATCATTGCTACGCCTATCACCTACGGCGTTGGCGTCGAAATATTCGGCAGCACACTGTGGCCCGAAGCCGTCGGCGACTATGTAGGCGCAGTGGTCATGGGCATTGCATTTCGCTACTCTGCTGAGACTCACACGGGTGATCGAAGAGCGTGGGCCGCAATGCGGAAATTTTTCAGGGCCGACCTGCTGACCGTGTCCGTCTTCGAGCTCGGCCTATTAGGTTGGCTTGCGCTAATGCATTTTCTTGTTTTCCGCGAGACCCTGCGGCCTAGCAGTCCGGTGTTTTGGTTCATTATCCAGGTCGGGCTGATCATCGGCTTCTTCGCCGCTTGGCCGCCAACCTCGTTGCTAATCCGCCGCGGCGTCAAAACGGAATTGCTGGGCACGCCGCAGTAGGTGGTGATGCGCCGACACCCTGGGGCAGAGGGGTGCGTTGAGCTTGGTGCCGCACAGCACGGCGAACGCCAGCGCGACGGCGGGCCACCGGCGGGCGTACTCGCCCGGGTGCAGCCGCTCGCCAGCGACGATCCACGCGCGGCGGTGTCGGCGTATGTCCTCCACTAGATGTACCGCGCCGAGCCGGTTGAGGCGGCCAGGAGCACCCGGCGGCGAGGCAGCAAGAAGGCAGCGAACGCCTCGATCAGGGTTGGTTGCGATCGTCGAATAAGGACGGCCGGCACCTGCTCGCCGACTTCCGCCGCCATCGCTCGACAGCAGTCGACAGGTTGGGTCCGCATCCCCCCGACGGGGGTCGTCCCTTTCCCGGGAGCGCTTCCGGCCCCGGTGAACGCGTGTCTCCCCGGTCAGCAACGGCGGGCGCCGGTACGGCTCGCACGCCGGCCCATTTCCTGTCTATTCGGGTTGCAGGGGCCCGAGAATCCTTCGGGGCCTCGTCGCGCACCTGGGCGTCTTCATCAATTGTCAGCTCCCGAAGGTGCTTGGTCAGACGGCCCGCACCCTCGGCCGTCATCCAGTCAGGGTTGCAGTCCAGGACAGCCTGTAGCTCTTCGGCAGTGGCTTCGACGGCGGCATTGCTACGGGCTGACAGCACAAGGCGTAGGCCCGCGGCGTCTTTGCGTTCCAGCAGTGCCTCGGCCGTTTGCCAGGTCACCGCAGTGTCATGGGGATCGAGGAGAAGGCGGTGGAGGACGTCCGCTACCTCGTCGATCTCGCGAGAATTCGCGAGGTGCCGTCCGGCTGCGGCGCGAACCGACCAGGTAGCCGAGTCGGCGTTCCCGATCGCCCTACCCAGTTCTTGATCATCGGCGAACACCATGCCCCCAGCCTGCCAGCGCGGTGCTGTCACTGTCGCTCACCAGTGACCAGTTGGTCTTCACCTCCAGCTCGCCGGGTGTCAGTAGCTGGTTGATCGAGGGGCGCGTACTGCTCGGGCGGGTTTCCTTCCCGCCTCGTCGCGGACGGTGCGACCGCCGCCTGCCGTGTAATTTGCCAAACGGGACGAGCTGAGGAGGAAAAACGTGGCTGGTGGTGGCTTCTCGTCGAAACGGCTGGCCCGGCTGCAAGGGTTTCTCGAGCACCGCGTCGAGTCCGGCTTCGTCCCGGGCATGGTGGTCGTCCTCGCCCGCCACGGCGAGGTGCACGTCGAGGCAACGGGTCATCTCGCGTTCGAGGGTCCCGGGTCGCAGACGCCGATGGCGGTCGACACGATCTGTCGCCTGGGCTCGATGTCGAAGCCGATCGTCGCCGCGTGTGCGATGACCCTCGTCGAGGACTGCACCCTCCGCCTCGACGATCCGGTCGACGATCTCCTCCCGGAGTTGGCGGACATGACAGTGCTCGCCGACCCCCACGGCCCGCTGGACGACACCGTCCCGGCGGAACGCCCGATAACGCTGCGGGACGTCCTGGACGGCACCCTTGGCACCGGCATGGTCCCCGCCGAGCCCGGAACGGTCCCGATCGCCGACGCGCTGGACGCACTCGAATATCAGTCGCCGGACGAATGGATCCGCCAGCTCGGTGACCTTCCGCTCGTCCA
Source organism: Micromonospora saelicesensis (assembly GCF_900091575.1). GTDB lineage: Bacteria > Actinomycetota > Actinomycetes > Mycobacteriales > Micromonosporaceae > Micromonospora > Micromonospora saelicesensis. The sequence goes on along the minus strand of NZ_FMCR01000001.1, from coordinate 1,014,032 downwards.
CCAGCCGGGTGAGCGCTGGATGTACGACACCGCCGCCAACGTCACCGGCGTACTCATCGCCCGGGCCACCGGCATGTCCTTCGGGGATGCCGTGCGTGAGCGGGTCTGCAAGCCGCTGGGAATGGTCGACACCGCCTTCAACGTGGGTAGCGAGAGCATCGGCCGGTTCGCGACGGCGTACGAGCAGGACAACGCCGCCAGCGGCGAGCCGGTTGTCGAGGACGCCCCCGACGGGCGGTTCAGTCGACCGCGGATGTTCGAGTCCGGAGGCGGCGGGCTCGTCTCGACCGCCCAGGACTACCTCGCCTTCGCCTCGGCGCTGCTCGCCGGCGGCGCCCACGGCGGCGAGCGGGTGCTGTCGCGGCCGGCGGTGACGCTGATGACGAGCGATCACCTGACCCCGACGCAGAAGGCCATCTCCGGGTTCTGGCCCGGATACTTCGACGCCATTGGCTGGGGTTTCGGAATGTCGGTCCGGACCCGCCGTACGCATCTCGGGCCCTCGGTCGGCAGCTACGGATGGCCCGGCTTCTACGGCACCGCCTGGTACAACGACCCCGCCGAGGACCTGACCACGATCGTGTTCATGCAGCGGGCGCACGCGGGCGACCAGCGGTTGCCGATGTGGCACGACTTCTGGACCACTGTCTACCAGGCGATCGACGACTGACCGCAGCGTTCGTTGCCCGGTGGGCGGCGCCCGCCCTCGGCCGCGCGGTAATCCCGGGGCCCTCAGCGACACAAGCCACTGTGAGAGTCGCCGAGGCAATGGGGGTTCGGGTGGGTCCACCGAAGAAGCGGGACGAGGGCTGGTTCACCAGTCTCTACGCCGCCGAGTACGAGCACATCGTCCGATACGGCCTGCGCCGGCTCGCTGACCGGGATGCGTCCGCGGAGCTTGCGCAGGAGGTCTTCGTCGTCGCCTGGCGTCGCCGGGCCGAGGTGCCGGAGCGCAGCCTGCCCTGGCTGTACGGGGTGGCCCGGCGCCTTCTCGCGAACCAGTGGCGGTCGCGACGCGCCGCACCGGACCTCCTTTCGATCACCGATGTCGACCTCGAGCGACTGGCCGGATCGTCGGGTGCCGACACGAGCGTCGGGGTCGCCGACATCCGGACTGCTCTGGCCAACCTCAATGACCTCGACCAGGAAATCCTCCGGCTGGTCGGCTGGGAGGAGCTGACGGTGTCCGAGGCGGCCAAGGTTCTCGGTTGCACCGGGGCGACCGCCGCAGTGCGCCTGCATCGCGCCCGCCGCCGTCTTGCCGCAGCGATGTCGGACCGGCCCGCGCAGACCCGGCGTAGCCCGGTTTTGGTGACCATTCGAGAGGATCTGTGATGTTCGGAGCAGAGCGAACCCGTACTCTTCTCGGCCCGGCCGACCCGGCCCGGAACGCCGCCGTCGGGCCACCGCTGGTCTCGGCGCGCGAACTGATCGACCGCGCCGACGCTACCGAGACGGTGGCCGGGCGTCGTCGCGTACGCCCGACCCGCCGGCTGGTCCTGACGGCCGGGACTCTGGCTGTCGCTGCCGGTGCCGTGGCGGTGCTCCAGCCGTTCGGCGGGCCCGCACCGGATACTCCGGGCGAACCGCCGGCGGCAGCGGGATTGGTACTCGTGCCGGTCGCGTACCAGTTCGACGCGGATCCGCCGGCCGCCGGCCCGCAGCTGCGCCTGCTGGCCGACAAGATCAAAGACGCGGCGTACGACCACCAGAGCGGGCGCTACATGTATCACCACACGAAGGTGTGGGGCGATCCGGTGATGACCTCTGCCGACGGCCGCCACCACGTGGCCTTCGCCAGCGAGACGAAGATCTGGAGAGCCGCCGACGGGACCGGTAACCAGGTCATGACCCAACTGGAGCCGCAGTACCCCGACCAGGAGTCTCGGGACTACTGGCAGCGCGAGAGCATGGGGCGACCAGCAGCCACCGGCACCCCCGCACCGAAGGTCATTCCGCTGTCGCCGGAGGAGCTCACGCCGCCCTCGGCCGACCCGTCCGAGCTGCGGGAGCGGCTGAAGGTCGAGTACGGCGCGGGGGCGGCGAGCAAGTGGGTCAGCACGCTCTACGGGCAGTACGTCGTGCCGCGTGCGACCCGAGTGGCGGTCCTGCGGGTCCTCGCCGACGTGCCCGGCTTCCGCTGGCGCGGGCAGGTCACGGACCGTGCCGGCCGCAATGGAGTCGCCGTCACCTTCGACGACCGCGAACACGACCAGCAATCTCTTCTGGTCTTCGATCCGAGGACTGGCGAATTGCTCGCCCATGAGCTGTTGACGCTGTCGCCCGTGCGGATCAGCTCGTACCAGGTGATCCTCGATGCCGCTTGGACAAATCAGCCCGGCTGACCATCGACTCGCGGGGCCGCTCCTTTCGGGAGCGGCCCCGCCGTTATTGGCTCAGCGGCGCTAGCTGCGGATTTGTCCGTGCCTGTAGCAGATCAACTGTCTCGGCAAGGGTTTTCCACAGCCCACCAGGTTGTCCACAGGCGACCACATCCGGACGGTCCGGGGGGCGGATTCCGAGCACTGTCGGCGGCATACCAGAGCCCGACCGCTGGAGGCCGCGATGCCACCCCGTACCACGGTTCCGCCGATCCGCCGGCTCCCGCTGGTCGTCACCGGCGACGACGATCTGCTCGATGATGTGCTCCGGCTCGCCGCCGTGGGCGGGACCGAGGTGGAGCTCGCCCGCGACCCAGCGGCTGCCCGCACCCGGTGGCTTCCCGCGCCCCTGGTGCTGCTCGGCGCCGATCAGGCGCAGGCCTGCCTGCGCGCCCGATTGCCGCAGCGGCCCCGGCTGGTGCTGCTCGGCCGGGCTGGTCAGCTCGACCCCGGCTGGCAGATCGCCGAGCTGATCGGGGCCGAGCACGTCGCCACGCTGCCGGCCGCGGAGCCGTGGTTGGTCGACCGGTTCGCCGAACATGACCCGGACCGTCCGGCCGGCGTCGGCGCCCGGGTCGTCGCGGTCCTCGGTGGTCGGGGCGGTGCGGGCGCGAGTGTGCTCGCCGGTGGTCTTGCGGTGACCGCCGCCCGGGCCCGGCTGCGCACCCTCCTGGTCGACGCCGACCCGCTCGGCGGTGGCCTCGACCTCGTGCTGGGCTGGGAGCAGCTGGAAGGCCTGCGCTGGCCGTCGCTCACCAGCGCCGACGGACGGGTGGACGCCCCGGCGCTGGTGCAGGCCCTGCCCAGCCGAGGTGATCTCGTGGTGCTCTCCTGGGACCGCGGCGAGATGCTGCCGTTGCCGGTGACCGCCATGGCGGCGACCGTCGACGCGGCCCGACGCGGGCGGGACTTCGTGGTGATCGACCTGCCCCGACAGTTGGACGACGCGGCAGTGGTGGCCCTGCAAGCCGCCGACCAGGCGTTCGTCGTCGTACCGGCCGAGTTGCGGGCCACCGCTGCGGCCACTCGGGTGGTGGCTGCGGCCGCCCCGCACTGCGCCGCGCTGTCGGTGGTGGTGCGCGGGCCTGCGCCAGGGCGGTTGCGGGCGTCCGAGGTGGCACGCGCGCTGGGCCTCCCGCTGGCCGGCACGCTGCGCCCCGAGCCGGGGCTCTGCCGTGGGCTGGAACGGGGCGAGGCGCCGGCCGCCGGGGGCAAGGGCCCACTCGCCGCGCTCTGCCAACGGATCGTCACCGACCTCACCGGCGTGCCGGCTACGGGTGCGGCATGACCGCCGGGCCGGAGGACGGCACGCTCGCAGCCCGGGTACGGCAGCGGATCGCCGCCGCCACCACCCCGGTCACCGCGGCGGCCATCGTCTCCGCGGTACGGGCCGAGCCCGCCGCCGCGGTGCTCGGCGACACCGCCATGCTGCGGATCGCCGACCGGGTGCGCGACGACCTCGTCGGCGCCGGGCCGTTGGCGCCGCTGCTCGCCGACCCGGAGGTCACCGATGTCCTCGTCAACGGCGCCCGGGTCTGGGTCGACCGCGGGTCGGGGCTGCACCAGGTCGCCGTCCCGATGGGCTCGGTGGAGGACGTGCGCCGGTTGGCGCAGCGGCTGATCGCCAGCGCGGGGCGGCGGCTCGACGACGGCTCCCCGTACGCGGACGCGCGGCTTCCCGACGGCACCCGACTGCACGCCGTGCTGCCGCCGGTGGCGACGGAAGGTCCCTACCTGTCGCTGCGGACCTTCCGACACCGGCCGTTCACCCTCGAGGAGTTGGTGCGCCAGGGGACCGTGCCGCGACCGTTGGCACCACTGCTCGCCGCAGTCGTCGCGGCCCGCCTGGCGTACCTGGTGACCGGGGGCACCGGGTCGGGCAAGACGACCCTGCTCAACACCCTGCTGGGGATGGTGCCGGCCACCGAACGGATCGTGCTGGTGGAGGACGCCGCCGAGTTGCGTCCGGGGCATCCGCACGTGGTGGGGCTCCAGGCACGTACCGCCAATGTGGAGGGAACGGGCGTGGTCAGCCTGGCGGACCTGGTCCGGCAGGCGTTGCGGATGCGCCCGGACCGGCTCGTTGTCGGGGAGTGCCGGGGCGGTGAGGTGGTCGATCTGCTGGCCGCGCTCAACACCGGCCACGACGGGGGCGCCGGCACGCTGCACGCCAACACACCGTCGGACGTGCCGGCCCGGTTGGAGGCCCTGGGCATGTTGGGTGGGCTGCCTCGCGCCGCGCTGCACGCCCAGGTGGCCGCTGCGTTGCAGGTGCTGTTCCAGGTGCGGCGCAGCGACCGGGGTCGCGTCCTGGAGTCGGTCTGCCTGCTGCTGCCCGAGGGGCCCGAACGGATGGTGACCGTGGTGCCCGCCTGGGTGCGCGGCAGTGGGCTCGGGCTCGCCGCCCGCGCCCTCGGGGCGCTGCTGCGGGAGCGTGGGGTGGCGGTGCCGCCCATCCTCAGCGAGCCCTGGCCCGGATCGGCGGGCCCGGCATGACCGCCGAGACGATGCTGGTGGCGGCGCTGCTCCTGGTCGCCGCTGCCCTGGTGGCGTGGCCCATGCGGAGCATTCGGGCCCGTCGACGTCGAGTGCTGGCACCGGGACGGAGGGCCGGCGGCGTCGATCCGGATGACGCCCTGGTGCAGTGGATCAGGGAACTCGGTCGCACGCCGGACGGGCCGGTCGACAGCATCGGCGCTGCCCAGAGCAAGGGCCATCCGGTCGAGTCGGCAACTACTGCGGGTGCCAACGGAAGGCGTACGGCACTCGGCTGGCCCGACCGGGACGTCAGCCGCAGCCCGAGGTGGCCGGGAGCGGCAGGCGGGTTCACGCGTCCGGAGGGCCCGACGCGCCCGCCGGCCCGTCCGGATCCCCGACGCCCGATGGGCACCGCCCGCCCAGAGGTGGACCGCACCATGCTCGACGCCGAACGACGGCCGAGCGCATCGGCGGCCACGGTCACGATCGGTGTCAGCGGTGTGGACGTAACCGGTCGGAACGACATCCCCGGTCCGGCAACCGCGGATGGGCGCGGCGACCTGGACGCCGGCTGTCGGGGTGACGTGTCCGCCGGGGCGGCGTCCGCCGGGTGCGCGATCGCCGATTGCCGCGCCCACGGGCGCGTCGGCCCGACCGACAGAAGGCCGGGTACGCCTCCGTCGGCGCGCATCTCGCTATCGACGGCCCGCGTGCTGCCGGTGGTCGGTCTGCTCGGTGGCGGTGTGGGTGCCGTGGTCGGCGGTCCGGTGGCCGCGGTCGCGATGGCCGGGTACGGCACGCTGGCCGTGCGTGCCGCGCTGCGTTGGCGAGTGAACCGGAGCGCCGAGCGGAACCGACGACGTGGGCTGGACCAGCTCTGCGGCCTCGCGGCGGACTTGCGGGCCGGCCTGCCCGTCCCACACGTTCTCGAGGTCGCGGCCGTCGAGAGTGACGGGGCGAGCCGCCTACGCCAGCTGACCTCGGCGGCGGTGCGGTTGGCCGACCGGACCGGCGCGCCGTTGGCGGAGCTTCTGGAGCGGATCGAGGCGGACGCTCGGGCGACCGACCGGGGTCTGGCCGCGGCGGCGGCCCAGGCGGCCGGTGCCCGGGCCACGGCCTGGCTACTGGCGGCCCTGCCGGTTGGCGGGATCGGGCTGGGGTACGGCATCGGCGTCGACCCGATGGCGGTGCTCCTGCACAGCACCGTCGGCGGCGCCAGCGCGATTGTCGCGGTCGCCCTCCAGGTCGTGGGCCTCCTCTGGGCGGAACGGCTGGGCGCGACACCGGGGCGGGCCGGATGACGGCCCACGGCCCCGCCGGCCAGCCCAGCGCCGCCGGCCAGCGCCGCTCTGGGAGCCAACGCAGCTGGGCGAGCCCACGCAGCTGGGGGAGCCCACACAGCTGGGCCGGCCAGCGCAGCCCCGCCGGCCGGCCCAGCTCGGCGAGCCAAGCCAGCTCAACCAGGCGACGGCGGCCGGACGCGATCCGGCTCGTGGCGGTGCTGGCTGGGCTCGCCGTGGCCGTCGTCGTCGAGGGCTGGCTCGGGCTGCTCGGCGCTCTTCCGGCCGCGTTGCTGCTCGATGTCCTGTTGCGGCGGATCGAGTCGCCCGCTGTGCGTAGGCGGCGGCAGCAGGAGGCCGCAGACCTACCGCTCGCCGCTGACCTGCTGGCTGCGGCGATGCGGGCGGGCGCACCGGTGGATCGCTCGGTGTTGGCCGTCGCCGAGGCACTGGACGGACCGCTCGCCGGCCGGTTGGCCCGGGTTGGCCGCACGCTGCTGCTTGGTGGTGGCCCAGCGGAGGCATGGTCCGCGCTGGACGGCGTGCCCGGCGCGGAGCGCCTGACCGCGGCGGCGTTGCGTTCGGCCAACAGTGGTGCCGCCCTGGCCGGCGCACTGACCCGGCTCGCCGACGACCTGCGCGCCGACCGGGCCACCGCTGCCGAGGCATCGGCCCGTCGGGCGGGTGTGCTCATCGTTCTGCCGCTGGGGCTCTGCTTCCTGCCGGCGTTCATTCTCGCCGGACTCGTGCCGGTGATCGTCGCCGTTCTCGGCGATGTGCTCTGACCCATCGAGAAGGGAAACAGTCATGCGCAAACTCATCGCTCGCCTGCGCGGCGATGCCGGAATGAACACGGCCGAGTACGCCGTGGGCACCCTCGCCGCGGTGGCCTTCGCCGGGATCCTGTTGAAGGTGCTGACCTCCGGCAACGTCCAGTCGGCGCTGACCGCCGTCATCGACCGGGCACTGAAGTGATCGGGCGCCGGCGGGCCGGCCGCGATGCAGGGTCGGGCGTTCCCGAGCTGGCGGCACGCGACGGGCGGAGACTTCGCGTCCTCGTGGGGACCGTTGGCGGGGACCGGGGGTCCTTCACCGCCGAACTGGCGGCCGGCCTGCCGGCGCTGCTCCTGCTCCTGCTGGCCGGCCTGACCGCGGTCAACGCCGTCAGCGCACAGGCGGGCTGCCTGCACGCGGCCCGGGAGGCTGCGCTCGCCGCCGCCCGGGGCGCGGACGGCAGCGCGGAGGGTGCCCGGGCGGCGCCGCCGGGGGCGGCGGTGTCGGTGTCCGTCGACGGCGACCGGGTGCAGGCGACGGTACGAGCACCGGTCCGGACGTTGGGCGGCCGGCTACCGCGGATCACCGTGGTCGCCACCGCCGTTGCCGCCGTCGAGCCGGGCGCGCACGAGGGGAGTTGGTAGTGCAAAGAGATCCGTCACCGCGCTCCGGTCGAGAACCGGCTGCCGGAGGGCTCGTTGCTGGTCGGCCGGACCGGCAGCGAGGTGGAGCGACGGTCCTGCTGCTGGCGATGGGGCTCGTCCTCGTGGTGTTCGGGACGTTCGGCGCCGCCATCGTCGCCGCCGGAATGGCGCGCCAGCGGGCGGCGGTGGCAGCCGATCTTGGCGCGCTGGCCGGGGCGGCCCGGGCGCTCGACGGCGACGCTGCGGCTTGTGCGTCCGCGTCCGACCTCGCCGGGCGCAACGACGGTCGGCTGGTCGGCTGTCACCTCGACGGGCTGGACGTGCTGGTGACGGTCGAGGTGGCGTTCACGCCGCTACCCGGCCTGACCCGGGTGGCTGCGGCGAGCGCCCGTGCCGGTCCGGTGCGTGGCTGAGCCGGGCGGCTGACGGTCACGGCGGCGTCTCCGCTGCCACTGCCGCCGTGGCTGGCGGGCGTGGCCAGAGTGGAGTGCGGCCCGACGGCCTGCCGGCCGGGACTGGTCGAGGTCCCGGCCGGCAGCCGAGGAGTGGGTGGCCGCGACGGCGACCACCGAGGGTCACCGCAACGCCCTGTTCCGGGCCGGGTGTGTCAGCGGGCCTGGAGAGCGTCGAGGGCGACGGCCATCGCGATGACCAGGCGACGGTCGATCTGCGGGTTCTGCACCTCGACGATGTACTTGTCGCGCAGGCCCCACTTCTTGACCACGGTGAAGACCGGCTGGCCGTTCGCGGTGAAGTCGAAGTGGTACGGCAGCCAGGACAGCGAGTCGACAAATCGACGCAGCAGCGCCACCGGCATGCTCCGCTCCTGGCCCGTCACCTGCGGCAGCCCGCCCTGCTCGACGTGCCAGGTGGAGCGCAGCAGCGACTGGGCGAAGTCCTTGCGGAACAGGCCGATCGGGTTGCCAGCCGCGTCGGTGACGTCGTACGTGGCACCGAGGTCGATGCGCTGGCGGGCCTTGAAGCCGAGCAGAGGCTGCTGCTTGGAGTCGTCCGTGTAGATGGTCACCTGCTCCTTGAAGGCGAGCCGCTTCTGCTGCGCGAACGCCAGCAGCTCACCCTCGGTGCCGTCGGGGGAGACCGCCCGGACCTCGTACTGGTTGACCATCATGCGCAGTCGCTGGCGGATGTGGAACTGGTGCTGGCCCTGCAAGTTGTCGAGCTGCATGTGTACTCCTCTGGGGGTTGGTGCGCCGGAGTCTCGCACAGCCCGACAACCATCGTGCCCCCTGCTATCCATGATCAGTTGCTGCTGGGTAGCCGTCGAGGTCGCCGGACGACTACCCAGCACGGAGTGATCACTGGTGCCCTAGCAGGATCACTCCGAAAGACCTCAGCGACTGTCGGCGGAGGTCGCGGCCCGCAGCGCCCAGGTGTTGAGGACCTGGTGGATGCCGCGCAGCCGCTCGTTGATCTGTTCCAGCCGTTCCGCCTGGGCCAGGGCGGCCAGTGCCGACCCCAGCGCGATCTGCTGGTCGAGGGTGAGATTGTCCTGGTCGATGGTGTAGAGCAGGTCGACGGTCTCGGCGATGGTGTCGGCCACAGCTTCTCCTCGGGCACGGGGGGCGATAGCAACATTGGCATCGATGGAAGCGCTCCCACATCATTGTGCCCCGTGCCATGCCGATTCATGCAAGCCGCTCAGTCCGGCAGGTTCGTCAGCACCACGTCGAGTACGCGGATCGCGTCCGGCTTGGAGAGGGGGTTGTTGCCGTTGCCGCATTTCGGTGACTGCACGCAGGACGGGCAGCCGGCCTCGCAGCCGCACTCCGCGATCGCGTCCCGGGTGGCCCGCAGCCACGCCGCCGCCGTCCCGTACGCCCGCTCGGCGAACCCGGCGCCACCCGGATGCCCGTCGTAGACGAAGACGGTCGGCGCCTCGGTGTCCGGGTGCAGCGCGGTGGAGAGCCCACCGATGTCCCACCGGTCGCAGGTCGCCATCAGCGGCAGCAGGCCGATCGCGGCGTGTTCGGCGGCGTGCAGCGCACCCGGCACGTCGGCCGGCTGGACCCCGGCGAGGGCCAACGACTGCGGTGACAGGGTGAACCAGACCGCCACCGTGCGCAGCTCCCGGGTGGGCAGGTCGAGCGGCCGGGTGTCGATCACCTCGCCGGTGGCGATCCGCCGCCGCTGGTACGACACGACCTGACTGGTCACATCGACCTCGCCGAGGAACATGCCGACCGGCCCGGCATCCACGTAGGAGCGCACCGACACCACTGACACGTCGGTGACGTCGCGGGCGTGGGTGGACCAGTCCGGTTCCTCGGCACGCACCAGCGCGCAACCGTCGGCCAGGTCGAGCTGGTCGACCACGTACGAGACGCCCTGGTGCAGATAGACCGCGCCGGAGTGCAGCAGGAAGTGCGACGAGCCGCCGTCGACGGTGCCGAGCAGTCGGCCGGTCGACGACTCCACCACGGCGACCGGGGCGCCGCCCTCGCCGCGCAGGTCCACCTCGGGCCGCTCCCGGTGCCGCCAGTACCAACCGGTGGGCCGCTGCCGCAGCGCCCCCGCCGCGACCAGCTCGTCGACCGCCTCCTTCGCCCCCTCGCCGAAGAGCACCAGGTCGGCAGGGGTGAGCGGCGCCTCCACCGCGGCGCAGGCGAGCTGCGGTGCCAGCACGTACGGGTTGGCCGGGTCGAGCACCGTCGCTTCCACCGGCGCGCCGAAGATCGCCTCCGGGTGGTGCACCAGGTAGGTGTCCAGGGGGTCGTCCCGGGCCACCAGCACCGCGAGGGCCTCCTGCCCGGAACGCCCGGCGCGGCCCGCCTGCTGCCACAGCGACGCCCGGGTGCCCGGGTAGCCGCAGATCAGCACCGCGTCGAGCCCGACTAGATCCACGCCCAGCTCCAGCGCGTTGGTCGAGGCCAGGCCGAGCAGGTCGCCGGTCAGCAGGGCCCGTTCCAGCTCGCGCCGCTCCTCCCGCAGGTAACCGCCCCGGTAGGCGGCCACCCGGTCGCCGAGCCCCGGCACCGCGTCGTCCAGCGCTCGACGCGCGTTGGCGGCCACCACCTCGGCACCCTTGCGGGAGCGGACGAACGCGAGGGTGCGTACCCCCTCGGCGACCGTGTCGGCGAGCAGGTCCGCGGTCTCGCGCAGCGCCGACCGGCGGACCTGGTGAAGCTCGTCGTGCTCGCCGGTCGCCTGTGGCGGCACCGGAGAAGAAGCCGACGAGTCGGGTGGCAGTAGCGGCGGTTCCCAGAGTGCGAAGGTCACCCCGCCGCGGGGGGAGGCGTCCTCGGTGACCGCTGTCACCGGCAGGCCGGTCAGCCGTCCGGCCGCGGTGGCCGGGTCGCCGGAGGTGGCCGAGGCGAGCACGAACACCGGGGTGGCCCCGAACCGGGCGCACTGCCGGCGCAGCCGACGCAGCACGTGCGCGACGTGCGAGCCGAACACGCCCCGGTAGGTGTGGCACTCGTCGATCACCACGTACGCGAGTCGGCGCAGGAAACCGGACCACTGGGCGTGCCCGGGCAGGATGCCGTGGTGCAGCATGTCCGGGTTGGTCAGCACGAACCGGGAGTGCCGGCGGATCCACTCCCGCTCGGTGCGCGGAGTGTCCCCGTCGTAGCAGGCGGGGCGGACCCCCTCCAGCTCCAGCGCGGCGACGGCGCGCAACTGGTCCGCGGCGAGGGCCTTGGTCGGCGCGAGGTAGAGCACTGTGGCCCGGGGGTCGGCGAGCAGTGTGGCCAGGGCGGGTAGCTGGTACGCCAGTGACTTGCCGGACGCGGTGCCGGTGGCGACGACCACGTGCTGGCCCTCGTACGCCAGGTTGGCCGCCTCGGCCTGGTGCTGCCAGGGCGCGACCACGCCGCGCCCTGTGAACGCCGCCCGCAACTCCGCCGGTGCCCACGACGGCCACGGCGCGGGCACCCCGGCGCGGGCCGGCACCCGCTCGACGTGGGTGACCGGGTCGGCGGCGCCCCGGGCGCGTAGCCGGCGCAGCAGGTCGGTCGGCGTTGGCCCGGGGCCGGGACCAGCGGATACGGTGGCCGCGGACGACGACTCCAGGTCGTGGCGCGGCGTGCCGCGCGCGGAGCTGAAGTCGTTGGAGGTCACGCCCTGCACTCTCGCACTGGTGTTCGGAGATGAAAAGTCGGACACCGGGGTAAGGGGAAGCCTCCGCTGGCGTTCGCAGGCCGCCCCGGCGGTAGTGGTTAGATGCCCACGAGAGTTTACGGCTCTGGCGAGGAGGACCGATGGAGCTGTCACTGGCGACCCGCACCGTGGGCGAGCACACGGTGCTCGAGGTCGGTGGTGAGGTGGACGTCTACACCGCGCCCCGGCTCCGTGAACGACTCCTCGAACTGATCGACGGTGGCGCCCGTCACGTGGTGGTCGACCTCGGTCGGGTGGATTTCCTCGACTCCACCGGGCTGGGCGTGCTGGTCGGCGCGCTCAAGCGGCTCCGCTCGGCGAGCGGTTCGTTCGCGCTGGTCTGCGACAAGGAGCCGTTGCTCAAGATCTTCCGGATCACCGCGCTGGACCAGGTGTTTCCGCTGCACCCGACGGTCGACGCGGCGATCAGCGCCGACTCGGCGGGCGCCGGCGCGTGATGGCGACAGTCAAGCTTTCGTTCTCGCCCGCTCCGGTGCACGTGCGCACCGCCCGCCTGGTCGGCGTCGCCGTCGCCCGGCGGGCCGGGGTGCGGGAGGACCTGCTGGACGAGGTGCGCCTGGCCATCGGTGAGGCGTGCACGCGCGCGGTGGCCCTGCACCGGCAGTACGGCCTGGCCGATCCGGTGCTGGTCGAGATGTCCGACGGTGGCTCGTACGCCGTGCGGGTGGTGGACCGGGCGCCGATCGAGGCGGGTATCGGTCTGACCGCGCTGCCGCCGGACGAGCTGGCCAACGAGTCGCTGACCGATGAGGCGCTGACCACCGGCGTGGGCTTCGCGCTGCTCGCCGGTTTCGTCGAGGACCTCCAGGTGCGCCCGGTCGACGAGGGCATCGGCACCGAGGTACGGATGGTGTGGCCGGTCGGCCGCTGACGAGTTCCGCTGCGTAAGGCCGCGTCCCCTGCTGGGGATGCGGCCTTCTTTGCATGGATGGGGCCCTATATCAGATTTCGTTTCATAACACAGCGACGAAGATCATCGCGACACGGTGCCACCTGGGTGTGACCTCCAACACTGCGGAGGGCTACAGTACCCGGGTTGTCAGCAAGTGACCTATCCCGCAGCCAGCGGGTATGGGTGTTCATCGCTGGTCCGCTGGTGGGTTGGCGCGCGCTTGCGAGTCCGCATCCAGGCGTCGGTCAGTGCGTCTCCACTCACCGGCGCGATTGTTCGGTAACAGGAGGACACAGATGTCCGAGACCTTGGCCGCCGACGGCGGCGGGCTTTCCCTTACCGGAAGCAATGTCACCTACGTCGTCATCGCCGCGGTTGTCGCGCTGGTGGCACTCGGTTTCGCTGCCGCCCTGACAAAAACGGTGCTGGCCGCTGGTAAGGGCACCGAGAAAATGCAGGAGATCTCGGGGGCGGTCCAGGAGGGCGCCTCCGCCTACCTGCTCCGTCAGTTCCGCACCCTGGCGATCTTCGTCGTCGTCGCCGTCGTGCTGCTCTTCCTGCTTCCGGTGCACGACACCGATGGCAGTGAGCTCGCTGTGAAGATCGGCCGCTCACTCTTCTTCGTGGTGGGCGCCCTGTTCAGCGCGTTCATCGGCGGCGCCGGCATGTGGTTGGCCACCCGCGCCAACCTGCGCGTGGCCGCCGCCGCGCGGGAGCGAGTAGGCGGCCGCGAGGCCGCCATGAAGATCGCCTTCCGGACCGGTGGCGTCGTCGGCTTCCTCACCGTCGGCCTCGGCCTCTTCGGTGCGGCGCTGGTCGTCCTCGTCTACCGGGGTGACGCGCCCACCGTGCTGGAGGGCTTCGGCTTCGGCGCCGCGCTGCTCGCGATGTTCATGCGGGTCGGCGGCGGCATCTTCACCAAGGCCGCCGACGTCGGCGCCGACCTGGTCGGCAAGGTCGAGCAGGGCATCCCCGAGGATGACCCGCGCAACGCCGCCACCATCGCCGACAACGTGGGCGACAACGTCGGTGACTGCGCCGGCATGGCCGCCGACCTGTTCGAGTCGTACGCGGTCACGCTGGTCGCCGCGCTGATCCTCGGCCGCGCCGCCTTCGGCGAGCAGGGCCTGGTCTTCCCGCTGATCATCTCCACCATCGGCGTGCTGATCGCGATCGTCGGCGTCTTCATCACCCGTTTGCGCGCGTCCGACCGTAACGCCCTGACCGCGATCAACCGGGCCTTCTACCTGTCGGCGGTGCTCTCCGCGGTGCTGGTGGCGATCGCCGCCTACGCGTACCTGCCGGCGACCTTCGGCGAGTTCGACAGTGGCCTCACCGACGCCCCCGGCAACCCGCGACTGGTGGCCATCGGCGCGGTCGTGATCGGCATCGTGCTGGCCGCCGCGATCCAGGCGCTGACCGGCTATTTCACCGAGACCAAGCGCCGACCGGTGCAGGACATCGGCAAGAGCTCGCAGACCGGTGCGGCGACAGTGATCCTGGCCGGCATCAGCATCGGTCTGGAGTCGGCGGTCTACTCGGCGCTGCTGATCGGTGCCGGCGTCTTCGGCGCCTTCCTGCTCGGCGGCAGCTCCATCACGCTGTCGCTGTTCGCGGTGGCGCTGGCCGGCACCGGCCTGCTCACCACTGTCGGCGTGATCGTCGCGATGGACACCTTCGGGCCGATCTCCGACAACGCCCAGGGCATCGCCGAGATGTCCGGCGACATCGACGAGCACGGCGCTCGCACGCTGACCGAGCTGGACGCGGTCGGCAACACCACCAAGGCGATCACCAAGGGCATCGCGATCGCCACGGCGGTGCTCGCCGCTACCGCGCTGTTCGGCTCGTACACCGACACGCTCAGCAGCGCGTACGCGACGGCTGGCGTGGGCGACGTCGGCAACGAGATCCTCAACGCGCTGAACGTGGCGAACCCGCGCAACCTGGTCGGTTTGATCATCGGCGCGGCGGTGGTCTTCCTCTTCTCCGGGTTGGCCATCAACGCGGTGTCCCGCTCGGCCGGTGCCGTGGTGATGGAGGTCCGCCGGCAGTTCCGTGAGCTGCCCGGCATCATGGACGGCACCCAGCGCCCGGAGTACGGCAAGGTCGTCGACATCTGCACCCGGGACGCGCAGCGCGAGCTGATGACCCCTGGCCTGCTCGCCATCCTGGCGCCGATCGCTGTCGGCTTCGGCCTCGGGCCCGGCGCGCTCGCGGCGTACCTGGCCGGTGCGATCGGTGCCGGCACGCTGATGGCGGTGTTCCTGTCCAACTCCGGTGGGGCCTGGGACAACGCCAAGAAGCTGGTCGAGGACGGCGCGTACGGCGGCAAGGGCTCCGAGGCGCACGCCGCCACGGTCATCGGCGACACCGTCGGCGACCCGTTCAAGGACACCGCCGGCCCGGCGATCAACCCGCTGCTCAAGGTGATGAACCTGGTCTCGCTGCTGATCGCTCCCGCCGTGGTGGCCTGGAGCGTCGGCGACGAGCGCAACGTCGGCCTGCGGGTCGGCATCGCGCTGGTCGCGACGCTGATCATCGTGGCGTCGGTGGTGTTCAGCAAGCGCAAGGGCATCGCGATGTCCGACTCGGACGCCGATGGCAACACCGGCGCGGGCAGCACCGATCACCGCCCGGAGACGGTCAACGCCTGATCCACTAACGGCCCGGGGTCCCCGGTCGACGGCTACGTCGACCGGGGATCCCGGGCCGTCCGGCCCGATGCCACACCTGGCCAAAGGCCGTACGCTGCAACGCATGCGTACGTGCCGGGCGTCTGCCGCCGGAAAGCTCACGGTGGTCCTGGCCACGATCGTCGTCCTGGCCGGCTGCGGCGGAGGTCCCAGCCCACGGGCCTGGGCGGCCTCGGTCTGCGGCGCCCTCACCCCGTGGCGCTCCGAGATCAACAAGCTGACCAGCAGCACTGACGAGCAGATGACCGCGCAGACCACGCCGGCGCAGGCCAAGGAGAACCTGGTGCGGCTCTTCGACGGGGCGGAGCAGGCCAGCGAGGCCGCTCGCCGCAAGGTGGAGAAGGCGGGCATCCCGGAGGCGGAGAACGGCGAGGCCATCTCCGCGGGTTTCCGCAGCTCCTTGGGGAAGATGCGGGACGCGTACGGTCGCGCCCGGGACACCATCGACGGCCTGGGCACCGGCGAGCCGACCGCCTTCTACGACGGCGTGCGGGCCGCCGTGGAGACCCTCAACAAGGAGTACGACGCCAGCGCGCTGGACACCAGCAAGCTCAACTCCGAGGAGTTGAAACAGGCATTCGACGAGGTGCCGGAGTGTCGCTGAGCGGGCTCGGTGACACCGGGAAGGCACAGCCTCCCCCGGCGCTGTTCCCCGCGCCCGAGTCCGACACGCCCACTCCCGGGCGACGCCGCGGCGGCGCGCCGCAGAACCGCTCGTCGGAGGACGGCCCAGTTCAGAACGGCCCGCCCCAGACTGACGACGCGGGCCGGCAACTTGTCTTCTTCGGCGCGGACGCGGCCGAACCGACAGTCGCCGACCTGGCCGGGCTGCTCGCCGGGCCGGGTGAGGTGGTCCGGATGGGCGGCACCGCCCGGCTCTCGGTGCAGGTGGACGCCGCCTGGCGGGTGCACGTGCTCGTCGCCGAGCTGGCGTCGCGTGGGCTGGCGGCGAGCTGGGAGCCGACCGAGGGCGCGCGACACGCCGTTCGTACGTCGTACACCCGGGTCTTGAAGCCGCTCGCGGCCGCCTGGCTGCACGGTACGACGAAACGCCCGCCGGCCGCCTTCCACCTGACCGGCCGGCGGTTGCGGCTGTGGCTCGCCGCCGCCGGGACGCCGGAGCCTCCGGACTGCTTCCTGTTGCGTCTGGGCGCCGAGGACAAGGAGTGTTGGGAGCCGATCGGCGTGGCGCTCGCCTCGGCGGGGCTGGCTGGGACGCTGCTCGGCCCGGGTGAGGGCGGCCCGGCGTACCGGATCGCCGGCCGGCGCCGGTTGGCGCGGCTCGCCGAGTTGGTCGGCGGCGCGCCGAGCGCGGCGCCGGCCGATGCCTGGCCGACCCGGCCCTGAATCGGTCATTCCGCCCAGGTCGGCGCTGCCCGCCCGGTGTCCGGTGCCGGACAGCCGGCGGGTCGATCCAGGCGGAAAACGGGCGGGTCGGGCCTCGGTCATGGGTCCGCCATCGTCACAGTGACCCGCTTCGAGCCCTACCCACGGTGTACGGTGGCGCCGTCCGGCAGTGCTGAGCGCAGCGGGGCGGCGTCGACCGCCGCCTTGAAGCGGTTTGCGGCCCGCGAAACCCGAAACGCGGGCGGCGCGTTACGTTGGACATCCGGACCGCCGGTGCGACGGCGGGGTCGAAAGCGGTCGCTGTCCGGGCGCCGGCAGACCACGAGCAGGAGTGAGGTCGGGGAGAGACGTGCCGAGCAACGCTGGAACCACCCGTCTGGTCATCGTCGAGTCACCGGCGAAGGCCAAGACGATCTCGGGCTACCTTGGCCCGGGGTACGTCGTGGAGGCCAGCTTCGGTCACGTCCGCGACCTGCCGCGCAACGCCGCCGATGTGCCGGCCAAGTACAAGAAGGAACCCTGGGCCCGGCTCGGGGTGGACGTCGACAACGGCTTCCAGGCGCTCTACGTCGTCTCCGCCGACCGTAAGCAGCAGATCAGCAAGCTGGTGAAGCTGGCCAAGGAAGTCGACGAGATCTTCCTGGCGACGGATGAGGACCGCGAGGGCGAGGCGATCGCCTGGCACCTGGTCGAGACGCTCAAGCCCAAGGTCCCGGTCAAGCGGATGGTCTTCCACGAGATCACCAAGCCGGCGATCCAGGCGGCGGTGGCCAACCCCCGGGAGATCGACCGCGACCTGGTCGACGCCCAGGAGGCACGCCGGATCCTCGACCGCCTGTACGGCTACGAGGTCTCCCCGGTGCTGTGGAAGAAGGTCATGCCGCGGCTCTCGGCAGGCCGGGTGCAGTCCGTGGCGACCCGCATCGTGGTCGAGCGGGAGCGGCAGCGGATGGCCTTCCGCACCGCCGAATACTGGGACATCCTGGCCACCCTCGCGGTGGCCAACGCCGGCGAGGGCCCGCGTGCGTTCAACGCCACCCTGATCGCCCTGAACGGCGACCGGATCGCCACCGGTAAGGACTTCGAGCCGACCACCGGTCGCGTCCGGGCCGGCGCTGGCGTCGTGCACCTCGACGAGAGTGGCGCCCGGGGTCTCGCGGCCCGACTGGAGGGGCGGCCGTTCACCGTCACCCGGGTCGAGGAGAAGCCCTACCGCCGCCGCCCGTACGCGCCGTTCATCACCTCGACCCTCCAGCAGGAGGCGGCCCGCAAGCTGCGCCTGTCCTCGCAGCAGACGATGCGCACCGCGCAGCGCCTGTACGAGAACGGCTACATCACCTATATGCGTACCGACTCGGTCAACCTGTCGGAGACCGCCATCTCGGCGGCCCGCCGGCAGATCGTCGAGCTGTACGGCGAGCGCAGCGTTCCGCCGGAGCCGCGCCGCTACACCGGCAAGGTGAAGAACGCGCAGGAGGCGCACGAGGCGATCCGCCCGGCGGGGGACAACTTCCGTACCCCAGGCGAGGTGGCCAAGGAGCTGTCCGCCGAGGAGTTCAAGCTCTACGAGCTGATCTGGCGGCGCACCATCGCCTCGCAGATGACCGACGCGGTCGGCTCCAGCGTGTCGGTGCGCATCCGGGCGGTCTCCACCTCGCAGGAGGAAGCCGACTTCGGCGCGACCGGCAAGACCATCACCGACCCGGGCTTCCTGCGCGCCTACGTCGAGTCCAGCGACGACGAGAACGCCGAGGCCGAGGACGCCGAGCGCCGGCTGCCCACCCTGGTCAAGGACCAGCCGCTGACCGCCGACGAGCTGGCCGCGCAGGGCCACCACACCCAGCCGCCGTCGCGCTACACCGAAGCGTCGCTGGTCAAGGCCCTGGAAGAGCTGGGGATCGGCCGCCCGTCCACCTACGCGTCGATCATGCAGACGATCCAGGACCGGGGATACGTCACCAAGCGCGGCCAGGCGATGATCCCGACCTTCCTGGCCTTCGCGGTGATCGGGCTGATGGAGCGGCACTACCCCCGCCTCATCGACTACGACTTCACGGCCACCATGGAGAACGAGCTGGACGAGATCGCCGGCGGTGACCACGCGGCGGTCGACTTCCTCACGGCGTTCTACTTCGGCAGCTCCAACGGTGCCGGCGACCAGGACATCGCCCGTTCCGGTGGGCTCAAGAAGCTGGTCACCGAGAACCTCAGCGACATCGACGCCCGCAGCGTCAACTCCATCCCGCTCTTCACCGACGACGACGGCCGCGAGGTCGTGGTGCGGGTCGGCCGCTACGGGCCGTACCTGCAACGTGAACTGCCCGGCGGTGAGCAGCCGGCACCGGCTGCCGAGGGCGAGGAGGGCGGCTCCCAGGGTGACCGGGCGCCGATCCCCGAGGGCCTGGCCCCGGACGAGCTGACGCCGGAGAAGGTGCACGAGCTGTTCCTGGGCGGCAGCGGCGAGCGCAAGCTCGGCGACGACCCCGGCACCGGCGAGCCGATCGTGCTCAAGTCCGGCCGGTTCGGCCCGTACGTGTCCAGCGGTGAGCGGAAGTCGTCGCTGCTGCGTACGCAGACCCCGGACTCGCTGACCCTGGAGGAGGCGCTCAAGCTGCTCAGCCTTCCCCGGCTGATCGGTGTCGCGCCGGACGGCGTCGAGGTCTTCGCGAACAACGGTCGCTACGGCCCGTACGTCAAGCAGGGTGAGGAGTTCCGTTCGCTGGACTCCGAGGACAAGATGTTCACCGTCACGCTGGACGAGGCGCTGGCTCTGCTGGCCGCCCCGAAGGCGCGTGGACGGCGAGCCGCGGCACCGCCGTTGCGCGAGATGGGCGTGGACCCGGCCACCGAGAAGCCGATGGTGATCAAGGACGGCCGGTTCGGCCCGTACGTCACCGACGGGGAGTTCAACGCGTCGCTGCGGCGCGGGCAGACTCCCGAGGCGCTGACCATCGAGGAAGCATCCGAGATGCTGGCCGAGAAGCGGGCGAAGGGCCCGGCGCCGAAGAAGAAGGCGGCGGCGAAGAAGGCCCCCGCCAAGAAGGCCACGGCCACCAAGAAGACGGCCGCCGCCAGCAAGTCCACGGCCGCGAAGAAGACCACCACGGCCAAGGCGACGGCGGCGAAGAAGGCTCCGGCGAAGAAGGCCGCCCCGCGCAAGGCCGCGACCAGCACGGAGTAGCCCCCGCGCCGGGTGGCGCTTGTTCCGACGCTCCAGATCTTGGACAGTTCCGTCTTGCCTGAACGGAAACTGTCCAAGATCTATTTTGTGGTGTTCCGGGTCACGTGTGAGGCTGAGGCCTTCGCGGTTTCGCCGGTACCGCCGTACCGTATGGCCATGCCGACAAGGAAGAGGCGTGCGGGCGGAGAGAAGCGGGAGGCCGTCCTCGACGCGGTGGCGGGTGTGCTGGCCACCCGCGGGTACGAGAACACCCGCTTCACGGACGTGTCCGCTGCCGGCGGGGTCGCGATCAGCACCCTGCAGACCTACTTCGGCTCCCGCGAAGACATGATCATCGAGGCCATGCAGGTGTTCACCGACCGGGAGGTGGAGGCCCTTCGGGCGGTGTCCGCCGCCGAGGCCGATCCGTGGCGACGACTTGTCGCGCTTGTCGACCGCAGCCTGCACAACTCGGAGAGCACCCGGCAGGTCCTGGTCGAGTTCTGGCGCTCCGCGATGCGCGACGACGAGCTGCGCGACTACAGCGCCACCGTGCAGCAGCGCTACCGGGAGCCCTTCCTGGCCGCCGTCCGGGAGGGCGTTGCCCGGGGGGCGTTCACGCTGGCCCACGACGCCGAGGCGGTGACGGACCTCCTGCTCTCGGCGCTGGCCGGTCTGATCATCTCGCGGGTCCAGCACCACCCCACTCCGGCACCCGCGAACTTCCGCGACGTCCTACTGGCTCAGCTAGGACTGATGCTGGGCGTCAACGACTCCGAACCAACACCCGAACGGATCGAGGCACGATGACCACCGTCGAGATCACCCGGTTCCGCGTTCCCGCCGAGCGCGCGGACGATCTGCTGGCCGCGCGGCCGGCGATGCTGCGCGACTTCCAGGCCGATCGCGCAGGCTTCCTCGGCGCACGGCTGATCCGGTTGGCGGCCGACGAGTGGCTGGACATCGTCTTCTGGGGTTCGTCCGAGGACTACGCCGAATCCCGCCGCCGGGGCGCGAACCGGCCCGGCATCCAGACGTTCTTCTCGCTGATCGATTCGGTGATCAGCACCGAGGAGGGCACGACGACCGACGTGGTGGGTGCGTGATGCGTGCCGCGTGGTACGACCGGCAGGGTCCGGCGCGCGAGGTGCTCGAGGTCGGTGAGCTACCCGACCCGTGGCCAGGCGAGGGCGAGGTGAGGGTCCGGGTGTCGGTCTCCGGAATCCACGTCGGTGACCTGGGTAAACGGCAGGGCTGGTGGGGGTCCACGATGACGTTCCCCCGGGTCGTCCCGCACGGAGACGGCGCCGGAGTGATCGATGCGGTCGGGCTGGGCGTTGATCCGTCGCGGATCGGCGAACGGGTATGGGTCTATCTCGCCCAGTCGTACCGCCCCTTCGGGACCGCCGCCGAATACACGGTGGTGCCCGCTCGGCACGCCGTGCCGCTGCCCGCCGGGGTGCCGTACGAGCAGGCGGCCGGGCTGGGCATCCCGGGCATCACCGCCCACCGGGCGATCTTCGGCGACGGGCCGGTGACCGGCCAGCGGGTCCTCGTCACCGGAGCCCTCGGCGCGGTCGGGCGGGCCGCGCTCGCGGTGGCCCGTCGGGGCGATGCCATCGTGATCGCGACAGTACGCAGCCCGGAGCAGGTCGAACACGCGCTGGCCGCGGGCGCGCACCACGCGCTCGACACCGCCGGTGGAGACATGGCCACCCGAATCCTCGACTACACAGGTGGGGAACCGATCGATCGGGTCGCCGAGTTGGCGTTCGACGCGAACATGGCGACCAACCTGGAGGTGCTCCGCAACGGCGGGGTGATCGCCACCTACGCGACCGGCGCGGCCGAGCCAACCGTCCCGTACTGGCCGCTCGGCTTCAAGAACATCACCGTCCGGTTCCTCAGCAACGACGACTTCCCGGAGGCAGCGAACGAGGCCGCCGCGGGTGAACTGACCTCCGCGCTGGTCGCCGGCGATCTGCGTTACCCCATCGCCGCCCGCCTTCCGTTGGCGGAGATCGCACAGGCGCACGAGCTGGCCGAACACAGCTCGGCCAGCGGCCGGATCGTCCTGGACATCTGAAGGGCCCCCAAACGACCATGATCTGGACAGCCGGTTTCCGTACCGCGGTGATCAGTCCGTACGAGCAGCTCCAGTTCGGCCAACCCCGGCGTTTCGCCGACCAGACCGTTCGTCAGGTGCTGCATTTGGCCGGCGGCGGGGACGCCCTGCGTGTACGCCTGACGAACCGCTACGGCCGCAGTCCGTTGACCATCGGGGCCGCCACTGTCGCCGTCGGCGACCGGCAGGCGGCCCTCACCTTCGGCGGTGCCGAGCGCGGCGTCGTGCCGGCGGGCGAAGAGACCGTCACCGACCCGGTCAGCATTCCCGTCGCGCCCGGCGCCGATCTTGTCGTGAGCCTCTACTTCCCGGAGCGGACCGACCTGGCCACCTACTCCCACAAGCCGGTGGAGGTCGCGCGGACAGCCGGTGGCAACCGGGTTGCCTCGCCCGTCCTGCCGAGAGGGGAGCAGGTCGAGGCCCGGTTCTTCATCGCGGGTGTGGACGTGCTCGCCGCCCCGGACACCGCCGTCGCGGTGGCCTTCGGCGACTCCTGGTTCGAGGGGGTCGGCACCACGATCGGCGCGAACCGTCGATCCGTCGACCTTCTCAACCGGCGCCTGAAGCGCGGGTGGGTGGTCAACCAGGGCATCGCCGGGAACCGTCTCCTGCGTGACGGCGTCGGCGAACACGGGCTGGCGCGCTTCGACCGCGACGTTCTCTCCATCCCCGCCCTGACCCACGTCTTGGTCCACTTCGGTATCAACGACCTCGGTCTTCCAGTCATGTTGGGCGAGCCGGCCGTCACCGCCGACGCCCTCGTCGAGGGCTTCCGTGCGCTGGCCGACCGCGCGCACGACGCCGGTCTGCGGATCGTCGCCGCCACCATCGGCCCGTTCGCGGGCGCCGGCCCGGAGATCAGCACCCCGGCGGGCCTCGCCACCCGACGCGAGGTGAACGACTGGATCCGTACGACGGACGCCTTCGACGCCGTCTTCGACGTGGCGAGCGCTGTCGCGGACCCGCACGCCCCCGACCACATCCACCCGGCGCTGGACAGCGGTGACGGCATGCACCTGAACGACAGGGGCGCGGAGGCGATGGCCGACGCGGTGAACCTGGACGACCTCGCGCTCTAGCGCCGGTCACCGCGATGGCGCGTACCGACGGGAGCCGTCAGACC
Source organism: Micromonospora saelicesensis (assembly GCF_900091575.1). Lineage (GTDB taxonomy): Bacteria > Actinomycetota > Actinomycetes > Mycobacteriales > Micromonosporaceae > Micromonospora > Micromonospora saelicesensis. The sequence continues at coordinate 990,992 of NZ_FMCR01000001.1, read as the reverse complement.
CCGAGGACGTGGTTCAGGTGGGCGTTGGTGAAGACACGGTCGGGGTCGAGCCGGTCGCGGACGGCCTGGAAGTCCGCGAAGCGGGGGTACGCCGTGGCCAGCGAGGCGGCGTCGCGGTAGTGCAGCTTGCCCCAGTGCGGGCGACCGCCCAGCCCGGCGGCCACCTGCTCGAAGGCCCGGAAGTACGGCTCGTACGGCATGCCGACGTACTGGTGCACGGCGATGTAGGCGTTGTCCCGGCCGTAGCCGTGCGACAGCCAGATGTCGTCGGCGGCGGTGAACCGCACCTCCACCGGGAAGAGCACCTTGAACGGCAGGCCGTCCACGATCTGCTGGAGTGCGGCGAGCGCCTCGGGCAACGCCTCGCGGGGCAGGCCGTACTCCATCTCCACGAAGCGGACCCGGCGCGGCGTGCAGAAGACCCGGTCGGAGCGGCCGGTGTACTGGCGTTCGGTGAGGGCGCGGGCGGAGACCGCGCTGATCCCCGGGGCCAGTGCGGGCACGGCCCGGCCGAGTCGGCAGGCGCCGGCGAAGACCCGGTTGGACAGGAAGTCGTCGTCCACCCAGCCGCGCCAGCGGGACAGCGGTCGGTCGTTGGCGGGTACCCGGTCGTTGGCCTTGACCTGGACCCGGGACGTGTACGGGAACCAGTAGAACTCGACGTGGTCGTGCCGGCCGATCAGCTCGGGCAGTTCGCCGAGCACGTCGGCCAGTTCGGCCGGCCGTTCGTGGGCGCGCAGAACAAAGGCGTCCACGCAGCGAAGGGTCACCTCGACCAGGACGCCGAGCGCGCCGAGTGACACCCGGGCGGCGGCGAGGACGTCGGGATGCTCGTCGGCGGAGCAGTGCAGCACCTCGCCGGTGCCGGTGACCACTGTGATCGCCTCGACGAAGGTGGAGAGGCACCCGTAGCCGGCTCCGGTGCCGTGGGTGCCGGTGGAGATCGCCCCGGCGACGGTCTGCGCGTCGATGTCGCCGAGGTTGGGCAGCGCGAGGCCGTGCCGGGCGAGCAGGCCGTTGAGCGCGTGCAGGGTCATTCCCGCCGGCACGGTGACCAGCCGGTGTGCGACGTCCACGCTGACAATGGTGTCCAGCTCGGACAAATCCATCCGACGGTCGTCGGCGAGCGCGACGGCGGTGAACGAGTGGCCGCTGCCCGTCACCCGGATCCGACCGCCGTCGGCCGCGGCGGATCGGACGGCTTCTGCGACATCGGTCGGCGAGCCGGGGCGCAGGATCGCGCTGGCGCTGCCACGCTGGTTCCCGGCCCAGTTGGACCATCCAGCCCCGAGCGGTGCGGTGCGGACCATGCGCGCTCCTCATTCATGAATATGAACTGACTTCATATCAGGAACGTTCTAGCTGGTAAATACCGCAATTGCGATCCGCTCGTTGTACCGGTAGTCACGGACTCGTGACGTGGAGATATGTTCATCCGTCGAAGGGGGGTGGCGCAGAGTGTCCACACCAGCCGCCACGACCGGGCCGCTGCGCCGCGTACCGGTGCAAGGTCGAAGTGTCGCGCGGGTACAGCGCATGTTGGATGCCTGCGCCGAACTCGTCGACGAGGTGGGGTACGAGGGGCTGACCACCACCCTGCTCGCCGAGCGGGCCGAGGTGGCGATCGGGTCGGTCTACCAGTTCTTTCCGGACAAGCGGGCGATCGTGCAGGCGTTGACCCTGCGGACCATGGAGTCCTACCTCCAGCGCCTCGACGAGCGGTTCGCCTCCGACGAGATGACCCACTGGTGGGACGGCGTCGACGCGGGCATCGACGAGTACATCACGATGCACCGCACCGTCCCCGGCTTCCGTACCCTGCACTTCGGCGACGTGGTCGACCTGCACCTGCTCGACGAGCAACGGGACAACAACGGCGTGATCGCCGACCAGTTGGCCCGGGTGCTCACCGAGCGTTTCGGGCTCACCGACGTGCCCAAGCTGCGCTTCGTGCTGGAGATCGCGGTCGAGGCGGCGGACGCGCTGATCAAGCTCGCTTTCCGCCGGAAGCCCGAGGGCGACGAGCGGGTGCTGCTGGAGGCGAAGGCGTTGATCCGGGAGTACCTGCACCGCCAGGTGGACGGCCCGGACAACGGCCGGTCCACCGTCGGCAAGCATGCTGAGGCGCCCCAACCGGCCTGAGTCGGCGTGGGGCGGGGGCCCCGGCCCGGCGGTGAGGGCGGCTGTCCGGTCTCAGAGGAAGGCCTGCCCCTCACCCCGGTAGGTGGGGACCGTCGCCACCACCGCGTCCCCCTCGATCAGGTGCAGCTCGTTGACCCGTTCACACAGCTCACCTGCCTTGGCGTGCCGGAACCACACCCGGTCGCCGACGTTCAGCCCGGCCGCCGCCGCTCCGGACAGCGGAGTCTGCACCTCGCCGGCGCCCTCGGTGCCGACCAGCTTCAGCCCCGCCGGTAGCCACGGCCGGGGCAGTCGGCTGTCGGCGGCCGGGCCGGAGGCGATCCAGCCACCGCCGAGCACCGTCGCCAGCTCCGGCGTCGGTCGGCGGACCACCGCGCAGGCGAAGAACGCCGCAGGGGTGGGCCGCCAGGCGCGGTACGCGTCGAACAGCGTCGGCCCGTACAGGCCCGATCCCGCGGTGATCTCGGTTACCGCGGGATCGGCGCTGGTCGCGGCCACGCTGCCGGTGCCGCCGCCGTTGACGAACTCCAGGTCGGCGTGCTGGCGTACCGCTGCGACCGCCGCGCCACGGCGGGCCAGCAACTCGCGGTACGACCCGCGCTGGGCCAGCCTGATCGCGCCCGCCAGCAGCGTCCTGCCCGGCGGCGCGTCACCCAGGCCGGCGATCTGCGCCTCGTACGACATCAGCCCGACCAGCCGGAAGCCGGGCCGACCGGCGACGGCGGCGGCGAGCGCGCCGGCCGCCCGAGCGCTGTGCACCGGTGAGCGGCGGACGCCGACGTGCACCCGACCGCGCAGCGGTCGCCAGGAGGCGTCCAGATCCAGGCAGAGCCGTAGCTCGGCGCGCTGCCCCGGCGCCGTGACGGCGTCGATGAGGTCGAGTTGGCCGGTGCCGTCGATCATCAGGGTGATCGCGGCGGCGAGCGTCGGGTCGGCGCCCAGTTCGGCGAGGGCGGCCCGGTCGGCGCTCGGGTACGCGACCAGCACGTCGTCGCTGACGCCGGCGCGGACCAGCCAGATCGCCTCGGGCACTGTGAACGCCATCACGCCCTGCCAGCCGGGCCGCGCGAGGGCTCGACTGATCAACTCCCGGGTGCGGACCGACTTGCTGGCGAGGCGGACCGGTTTTCCTGCGGCGCGATCGGCCAGGGCAACCGAATTGGCGTCGAAGGCAGTGAGGTCGACCACCGCGTACGGGGGGTCGAGGTGGGCAGTCGCCCGATCCAGGCGCTCGCGAAGTTTGTCGCTTTCGATGGCCACGTGTGCACGCTAACTGTCTGACGGAGAATGCGAAATACCCTCGCGTACGTCCGGGCTGCGGTCGGTAGCTCCGGCGGCCTAGGCTCAGCGAGCAGGAGAATGTCGCCCGGGGGGTGGCCCCCACCGGGTCTAGAGTGTTGCACCGGAGGTGCCCAGCGATGGGCCGGCACGTGGAGGTACGGCCATCGAAAGCCAGAACAGCGGCGAGTCGCCCGGCGTGTCGCGCTCGGGTGACCAGTCGGACAACGCCGCCAAGCAGCCCAACGGCGCTCAGGTTGATCCGTCCGGTTATGCCGCGATCCGGTCCGTGCTGCGCATCCGGCCGTTCCGCCGGCTGTGGATCGTGCTCGGCGCCGCCTCCTTCGGTGACTGGCTCGGCCTGCTGGCCACCGCCCTCTTCGCCGCCTCGCAGGTGCAGGGCAGCACCGCCCAGGGCGCCGCGTTCGGCGGGGTCACCGCGATCCGGCTGCTGCCCGCGCTGGTGCTCGGCCCGGTGGCCGGCGTCTTCGCCGACCGGTTCGACCGGCGCTGGACCATGGTCATCTGTGACCTGCTGCGCTTCGTGCTCTTCGCCTCCATTCCGCTCTACGCCCTCAGCGGCGCCGCCGGCGGCCTGGTGGTCGGCTGGGCGCTGATCGCCACCTTCCTGATCGAGTCGCTCACCCTGCTCTGGATCCCGGCCAAGGAGGCCGCGGTCCCCAACCTGATCCCGCGGGCCCGGCTGGAGGCGGCCAACCAGCTCACCCTGATCACCACCTACGGCCTCACCCCGGTCGCCGCCGCCATCGGCCTCGCCGTGCTCGACCGTGGTGTCAGAGGCGCTGTGGGCGGCGACTTGCCCTCCTGGGCCGAGCCGGCCCAGCTCGCGCTCTGGTTCAACTCCTTCTCCCGGCTCGCCACCGCACTGGTGGTGGCGTTCGGGATCAAGGAGATCAGCGAGGCGCAGCGCGGCGAGGCGGAGCGTGCCGAGCAGAGCATGTTCCGGCAGTTCTCCGAGGGCTGGAAGTACATCGGTCAGACCCCGCTCGTCCGCGGCCTGGTGCTGGGCATCTTCGGCGCGTTCGCCGGCGGCGGCATCGTGGTCGGCACGGCCAAGTTCTTCGCCAACTCGCTGGGCGCCGGTGACGCCGCGTTCTCACTGCTCTTCGGCGCGATCTTCGTCGGTCTGGCGCTCGGCATCGGGCTCGGCCCGATGGTCGTCAAGGAGATGTCCCGGCGTCGCTGGTTCGGCATGAGCATCGTGCTGGCCAGCGCCGCGGTGATGACCCTCGCCTTCGCCATCCACCTGTCCATGGCGATCGTCGGCGCGGTGCTGGTCGGCGCCGGCGCCGGGATGGCCTTCCTGGCCGGCACCACCCTGCTGGGTGGAGAGGTGGCCGACGAGGTGCGCGGCCGGGTCTTCGCGGTGGTGCAGATCGGCACCCGGCTGGTGCTGATCCTGGCCATCGGGCTGAGCAGCGTGTTGGTCGGTGTCGGCGGCTCGCGCAAGCTGGAGATCGCCGACCTCGGCATCTCCGTCTCCTCCACCCGACTGCTGCTGCTCGCCGCCGGTGCCGCCGGCATCTTCGCCGGGATCAGCGCGTTCGGCCAGATGGACGACAAGAAGGGCGTCCCGGTCCTCGCCGACCTGTGGGGCTCCATCCGGGGCCGTCCGCTGATGCCCTCCGAGCCGTTCGTCTCCGCCGGGCTCTTCGTGGTCTTCGAGGGCGGCGAGGGCGCGGGGAAGTCCACCCAGCTCACCGCGCTCTCCGAGCGGCTGCGCGGTCACGGCCGAGAGGTCGTGGTCACCCGCGAGCCGGGGGCCACCGGTGTCGGCCGGCGAATCCGGTCGCTGGTGCTCGACACCTCCGGCGACGACGCGCCCTCCCCCCGGGCCGAGGCGCTGCTCTATGCCGCCGACCGGGCGCACCACGTGGCCACCGTCGTCCGGCCCGCGCTGGTCCGGGGCGGCGTGGTGATCAGCGACCGGTACGTCGACTCGTCCCTGGCGTACCAGGGCGCCGGCCGGACGCTGCCCGTCGACGAGGTCTCCTGGCTCTCCTCCTGGGCCACCGGTGGGCTCAAGCCCGACCTGGTGGTGCTGCTGGACGTCGAACCGCGCACCGGCCTGTCCCGGGTGGCCTCGCGCAACACCGGCACCGACCGGCTGGAGGCCGAGTCGGTCGCCTTCCACGAGCGCGTCCGGTACGCGTTCCTCGACCTCGCCGCCGCCGACCCGAAGCGCTACCTGGTGCTCGACGCGTCCCGGCCGGCCGACGAGATCACCGGGCTGGTGGTCCGGCGGGTCGAGGAGATGCTCGGCAAGCCGGGCGGCATCGTGCACCCGCGGCCGGCGCAGGGCCCGGACACCTCGGTGCAGCCTGAGTTATCCGACGCGGAGCTGGTGACGATGGAGCACAAGACCTGATGCCGGACGTCTTCGCCGACCTTGTCGGTCAGGACGAGGCGGTGGTCGAGCTGCGGCGCGCCGCAGCCGCGGCAGCCGCCGTGCTGCGTGCTGGCGCGGCCGCGTTGGTCGCCGCCGGCCCGGCCAGCGGTAACGAGTCCGCGGCCGACGACGCCGCGACCGGCGGGCTGGACCCGGCCGCCGGGATGACCCACGCGTGGATCTTCACCGGGCCACCCGGCTCCGGCCGCTCGGTCGCCGCACGGGCGTTCGCCGCCGCACTCCAGTGCGTGCACGGCACCGGCTGCGGTGAGTGCCCCGGCTGCCACACCACAATGGGCGGCAGCCACGCCGACGTGCGGATGGTGGTGCCGGAAGGACTCTCCATCGGCGTCGGCGAGATGCGCGCGCTGGTGCTCCGCGCGGCCAGCACCCCGTCCGGCGGGCGCTGGCAGGTGGTGGTCATCGAGGACGCCGACCGGCTCACCGAGGCCGCCGGCAACGCGCTGCTCAAGGCGATCGAGGAACCCCCACCGCGGACGGTCTTCCTGCTCTGCGCCCCGTCCACCCACCCGGACGACATCTCGGTGACCATCCGGTCGCGCTGTCGGGTCGTACCCCTGCGGCAGCCGCCGGCCGCCGCGGTGGCCGAGGTGCTGGTTCGTCGGGACAGCATCGCCCCCGACGTGGCGCAGTGGGCGGCGGCGGCCGCGCAGGGCCACGTGGGTCGGGCCCGCCGGCTGGCCCGCGACCCGGAGGCCCGCAAACGACGCGAGGCGGTGCTCGCTGTGCCCCGCCGGTTGACCGGGGTCGGCGCGGCGTTCGACGCGGCGTCGGCGCTGATCGAGGCGGCCGAGGCGGAGGCCGAGGCGTCGGTCACCGAAGCCGACACGACCGAGCGGGCGGCACTGGAGACCGCGCTCGGCGCGGGCGGCACCGGCCGGGGCGCGGCCGGCGCCATGCGAGGCGCCGCCGGGCAGCTCAAGGAGCTGGAGAAGCGGCAGAAGTCCCGGGCCACCCGGGCCCAGCGGGACGCACTGGACCGGGCGCTGGTCGACCTCGCGGGCTTCTACCGGGACGCGCTCACCATGGCGCTGAGCGCGCCCGTCGCCCCGGTGCACACCGACACGGCCGCGCTGGCCGGTGCCGGCGCGCAGAAGTGGGACGCCGAGGGGGCGCTGCGCCGGCTGGAGGCCGTGCTCGCCTGCCGTGCGGCGATCGAGGCGAACGTCAAGCCGCGGATCGCGGTCGAGGCGATGATGCTCGCCCTCTGGAAGGGCTGACCCGCACCTTCCAGCCGTTGTCCACAGGCATCGACAGGCCCGATTGCGGTGCGGTACGGTCCCTGTGCCGTGGTGACGGTGGCACCACACTGAGTGATGGATCACCCGGGAGGAGTCGGCCGATGCCGCGGGGGGAGATCGACGAAGCCTGGATCGAGGAGGCGGTGCGACGCTACCGCCGGATCGAGTCCCTCCAGGCCGAGTTCGACCAGGCGGTGTCGACCGTCGAGGTGACCGTCCGCTCACCGGACGGCCTGGTCGAGGTGGTGGTCACCGCCGGTGGACGGATCACCGACGTCCGGTTCCTCGGGCCGCTGCACACCCGCAGCCCGCGCGACGTGGCCGGTTCCGTGCAGGCCGCGGTCACCGCGGCCGCCGACGCCGCCGAATGGGCCCGGGAAAAGCTGCACAACGAGACGTTCGCCGCCTACCGACCGCTCGCGGGGGCCTGAGATGGACACACTGCGCGCGCTCTCCGCCCGACTGGACGAGGCGAGCGCCACGCTCACAGTCGTTTCGCACACCGTCACCGCCAGCGACCCGGCCCAGGCCGCGTTCGGCACCGACGCGCCGGGCCGCCCGGGCGAGATCGGTCGGGCGCTGCACCGGCAGTGGACCACCGCCACCGACGACCGGGCCCGGGAGGCCCGCGCCGCTGCCGGTCGACTGGCCGCCGCCGCGGCCGCCGTGCGGGAGGCCGCCGACCGCTACGCCGAGGTCGACCGGGCGGCCCGCCGCCGGCTCACCGGGGAACCGTGATGGACGCGCTGGACCGGCTCGCCGAGCCCGGCCTCGACCTGCTCCGCCGGGTGGACAGGCTGATCGCGGCCGGCGTCCCCGAGGGGCACCGGGTCTGGCCGCTGCTGCGCCGCATGCAGGTGCTGCCGGGCGACGCGGTTCGCGGCTTCCTCGACCTGCACCCGGTGCCGCTCGCCAGCGCCGGCCACGCGGTGCGCAGGCTCGTCCGGGGGTACGACGACGTCTCCGCCGCGCTCACCGACTCGGTGCTCTGGTCCGGTCCGGCCGCCACCGCGTACGGGCAGCAGCGGGCGGCGCTGCTGCGCCACCTCGACGAGGGGCCGGACAGCCTGGTCGGGCGACTCGAATCCACCGCCGGTTACGCCGACGCCCTCGCCGACTGGGTGGAGGGCAGCCGACTCGCACTGGCCCGCACCCTGGCCGACGTGCTCCGCTCGGCCGAAGCCGTCGCCGTGGTCGCCGCCACCGCCACCGGTGCGTCGACGCGCCCCGGCCCGGTCGGGCCCGGTGTGGCCGACGCCGCCGAGATCGCCGCACGGGTGCTGGCGGTGCTCTGCGTCGCGTACGACGGTGCGGAGACGCTGCTGCGTCAGTGGGCGCCGAGCCTGGCCGAGACCGCGTGGCGTCCGCCAGCGGACGGGCGGCCTCGCTACGACCAGCCCACCCGGGTCGGCTGGTAACCGAGCCCCGCCCTCCGGCCGTGGCGCCGGGTCGTCCCGGCCCTCGGTCCTCCGGCCGTGGCTGGTACACCCGGATCTCGGTCCTCTGGCTGTGGCGGTGTTGCCCCGGACAGGCCACGGCGTCGCTCGCGGGCGCCTGACCTGAGCCGGCGCCCACGGCGACGCCGTGGTCTTCCCCCTGCACCCCCCGCAGGTCTGCCTCCACTCAACGCCGCCGAGGCCCGTCTTGTCTCCTGCCCGGCCCCGGATTCAACCGTCCGGGCGAGCAGCAACGGCACGACGGGACGCCCTGCAATAGGTCAAGTCGACGGTCATGAATGCAGCGGGGCGTAGCCGGCCGGTGCGCCTTGCGCCGTGACCCGTCGTAGGGTGGGGGGATGGGCATGCTCTGCGCGGTCAGCTTCAACCGGTACGGGCGGCTCTACTACCTCGACCCGGGCGAGTTGCGTCCGCAGGTGGGCGACCGGGTGCTGGTGCCCACCGATGACGGGCCCGAGGTGGCGGAGTGCGTGTGGGCCGCGCAGTGGGTGACCGAGGACACCGACGGCTTCCCCCGCCTGGTCGGGCTGGCCGGCGACGACGACGTCCTCCGGGACGAGGCGTTGCGTCGGCGCAAGGCCGAGGCGAAGGTGGCCGCGAAGCGGCTTATCCGCGCGCACGGCCTGCCGATGAAGGTGGTGGCGGTCGACCATGTGCTCGGCTCCGCCGAGAGCGGCGGTGAGCGCAGCACCGTGTACTTCACCGCCCCGCACCGGGTGGACTTCCGGTCTCTGGTCCGCGACCTGGGCGCGACCCTGCACTGTCGGGTGGAGCTGCGCCAGCTCTCCGCACGCGACTCCGCCCGGGTGCAGGGCGGCATCGGCTCCTGCGGTCGGGACCTGTGCTGCGCCACGTTCCTCACGGACTTTGAGCCGGTGACCATCCGGATGGCGAAGGACCAGGACCTACCGCTCAACCCGTTGCGCATCTCCGGCGCGTGCGGTCGGCTGATGTGCTGCCTCAAGTACGAGCACCCGCTGTACCAGCGCTTTCAGGAGACCGCCCCGGCGGTCGGCAGTCGGGTCTCCACCCCCGAGGGTGACGGCCGGGTCGTCGGCCACAGCGTCCCCCGCGACGCGGTGACCGTACGCCTGGACGCCGACGGCTCTCGCTGCTCCTGCTCCCGAGCCTCCGTCTGCGCCCCCCGCCAAGCCCACGACCAGCACTACACCCCCTAACCCCACCCGCTCCCGCCCGTCCCGCGTTGATCATGAAGTTATTGCCATCCCGAGCGGCGTGTCGGAGCAATAACTTCATGATCAACGGTGGGTCGGTGGGTGTGGGTGCGTGGGTGGGTTAGTGCAGGACTGTGGGGGGTTCCGTTAGGTGGGGGGTTAGAGGGGACTTGGGGGTCAGCCAACTCTGGGTGGGGGACTGGTCGGGGTTCACCTGCCAGTCGCGGGCGACCCGGTCCACCCCCAGCGGGTAGATGGTCAACGTGCCGTCCGGGTCGATGCGCAGTCGCAGGAACGACTTCGAATCCTCAATGCCCTGGCCGGCGAAGAGTTCATTGACGTTCACTCCGAAAGAGCCCGCCACCAGCAGGTACGCCGCCACCAGCTGGCTGGCGACCAGACCGATCACCGGGCCGTAGAGCACCGCCGCGGCGACCGCCGGCAGCGGCCACGGCCAGTCGTAGAACGGCAGCGCCAACCAGACCCAGGTGCCGGCCGCCGCCAGGGCCACCTGCGCCACGCCGTGGCCGACGCCGAGGATCCAGTGCCGCGCGTGACGTTTGCCGCTCGCGCTCGGCGGCTTGGCGAACAGGGCCGCCGCGATCACCGTCACGAGCACCATCACCACCAGCGGGACGCTGAACAGCCGCTGGTCGGTGCTGTCGGCCCAGTTCGCCGTCGCACCGGCCATGGCCAGCATCAGCAGGGTGTGCAGGGTGCCGAGCAACGTGGTGAAGCCGGGATTGCGCAACGGCAACCGGGGGAAGATGCCCCAGCCGTAGCGGCGCGACCGCGCGGCGTCCGGGTAACGGGCCACCAGGTCGTACGGCTGGGCGGAGCTGGCCTTGCGGGCCAGCGTGTCCCGCGGTGGCACCTCGATGCGCTCCGGCAGCTTGTGCGTGGGGTAGAGGTACGCGCCGCCGCCACCGCAGGTGATCAGCTCCCGGTCCGGCCCGGAGTAGCGGGCGTAGTGGTGCAGGTCGCCCGAGAGCAACAGTCGCACCCGCGCCCCGGTCGGGTCGATGATCGTGCGGATGAAGTAGTCGATCGAGTCGTACGCCGTGGGGTTGTCGGCGGCCTTGACCCAGGTCGGTGCCGGCGCGGCAATGATCACCTTGGACTCCGGTCCGAGCCGCCGGGCCACCTCGTCGAAGTAGGCCAGCTGCGGGTCGTCCAGGTACGAGCCGGACTGATCGTCCACGCCGAGCAACCACCAGTCGGCCGGCAACTCCACAGCGAAGTACGACCGGGACTGCCCGGTGCCCCAGCCCGCGAAGTTGCGGTCCCGGGAGCGGACGAACAACCGCAGGAAAGCGGTGAGGCCGTCGTACCAGTCGTGGTTGCCCGGCACCGCGAAGAGCGTCGGCTTCTCGGCCGGTGCGACCGGCAGGGCGGCCTGGTAGGGGCCCTTGCAGCGGTCCTCGTACGCGGCGTAGGCCGCCGACGGGTACACCTGGTCGCCGCCCATCACCAGGGTCTGCGCCCGGGGCAGGCGGTGCCCGTCGACGGTCAGCTCGGGTTGCGCCAGCAGGTACGCCACCGAGTAGGTGGCGTTGAAGCCGTCACCGAGGTCGGCCACGTAGTCGAGCCACAGCCCGCCGTCCGGCCCGACCTGGCGGAAGACCCCGTCGCCGAACGCGTTCTGCAACTCGCGCTTGTCGAGGTACGCCCCGAAGAGCACCGCCAGCAGGGTCCGGATGCCGGTGCTGATAAGCAGGAACGGCGCCAGCCACGGCACCGGCTTGCGCGGTGTGAAGCCCAGTTCCAGCGGGTCGGTGCTGCGCGGCCGATGGGTGGCGCGTTCACCGGCCGGTGCACGGTCAGGGCGTTCGGTGGGCTCGACCTGACGTTCGGGATGGTCGCGTTCGTCGCTCACCCGCCGCAGCGTAGTCCCGGACCCGATCATCCGCTGTCCGGTAAGCGTCCAGATGGCGGCCGATGTCCGGTTGGTGCTGGCCGGCGCGGCGGGGGTATCCCGTTCGGTCGGTGCCGCCGGGGTGCCGTACACTTGCTGATCGTTGCCGCCTTAGCTCAGTCGGCTAGAGCGACGCACTCGTAATGCGTAGGTCGACGGTTCGATTCCGTCAGGCGGCTCCACGGAAAGGCCCAGGTCACTGACGTGATCTGGGCCTTTTGCTTGCTGTTGCGAGGCTGAGCAGCCAAGCGAGCAGCCCTCGGCGACGCGGCCCCCGTGCATGCCGGTGAGCCGTCCTCCAACTAGCGTGCACCCATGGCCAGGTCCTTGGACGTCTCAAGTCCGGCTGCGCGCCGGGAAGTGCTCCGGATGGTTGACGTAGCTGATCCTGGCCCTCACCACGCGATGCTTTGCGAGATCTTCGACCTCGAAAGAGCGTGGCGCGAAGGTCCGGACCCGGGCGAGAGCGACGAGTACGAGCAAATTTACGCAGCAGCCTTCCTGCTGTTCCTGATCGGCGATCCCGCGGACTCGCCCCGCCTGTATGAAGCGAAGTTCCGCACAGGTGACATGGACCTGGGTATCGGCTTCGATACCCAGGCCATCTTCGGAGCGGGCCGGCGTGAAACTCTTCAGTGGCTCCTGGACAACGGATACACCGACGAGCACGCGCATCTTTCTGAGTGGCTATCACAGGGGGAAGACCCCAAGATCGAAGACTGGGCTACGCATGTACGCCAGTACTTCTATTCAGCGACCGGCGTACTGCTTCTGGATCCGCTCTAGACACACGTGACCCGTCAAACGTCGCCTCTGCTGCGAGTCTCGGGCTCGACACGGCACCGGGGGCGATCATGTCGAACATCAACCGAGGCCGTATCCGGCCAAAGCGCCAGCTCGGCAGCCATGTAGGGGGCGGCACCCGGTGAGCTACCGACGAGCCGGCCCTGTCGCTGAGTACCCCTCGTTGCCTGTGTTGATTACCGTGCGGACATGGATGGACACCTCCTCGTCTGGGGCGCCGCGATCGTGCTTGGGTTGGCGATCCTCCTGCTGGGAGGAGCGATCGTGGCCAGGCGCCGCCGAGTATCCCGAGTAGTTGGCCGAGAGGAACAGTTGCGGCAGGCCAGGCGTGCTGCCCGACAAATCGTCAAGGCGGGCAGACGATCGAGGCGGGGCAGTTTGCACGGCACTGGTACCGCAGCCGATGGCATCTCGAATGAGGCGGGTGCCGCCCACTACGGAGGCGGTACGGCAGGCTTGCCCTAATTGACGGTTTGCTGGCCTGCAGCAGGCAGCGCATCGTGATCTGGGCTGCTCTGCATATCGCCGCGCCGCTTATGGATGGCTGGCTGTCGACAGTGCGGCGGCCACCCGGGGTGCCTCGCGTCGGCCCTGCTCGCGGGCCGCGGCCACGAGCGCGGGCACGACGGAGCGGTCCATCACGGTGGTCCCCTGCGCTCGTTTGGAGGCCGGGTCCCGGAGCAGCAACTCCGCCCGGCGACCCGTTCCCAGCGCGGCTCGCTGCTTGTCGATGCGCGCCCAGGGCCCGATCGCGGCGGTGCTCGGTGCGAGGGCGATGACCGGGCCGTTTCCGGGGGCGAGGTCGAGGTTGAGGGTCGACCGCATGCCGCCGTCCATGTAGCGGCGGTCGCCGATGCTGACCGGGGCCGCGGAGATCGGCATGGCGCAGCTCGCGGCGACGGCGTCCACCAGGGGGACGCCGTCGTGCCGGGTGAGGGTGCGGCTGGCGCCGGTCCCGGTGTCGACGACCACGATGCGAAGGTCCACGTCGTCCGGCCAGGCGTGGTTGGGCAGGCGGGCCTCGGCTGTCCGGCGCTGCCGGGACGGGTCGTCGATGCGCGCGGCGAGGGCGAGTCGACCGAGGCGGCGAGCGGCCTGCTCGGGGCTGCGCGCGAACAGTTGTGCCCGCGCGAGCCGAAGCAGGTGGAGGAGGCCCGGTGCGGGTGAGGTTTCGTGGGCGACACCGCCGCGCTGGCGCTCGAAGAGGTCCGCGAGGGGGGTGCCGCTGGCGAGCTGGGCGCCGACAACGGCACCGGAGCTGGTGCCGATGAGGACGGCCTCCGGGGCCACTGTCACTCCCTCGTCCGCGAGCCCCGTGAGGATGCCGACCTCCCAGGCGATGCCGGCCACTCCGCCGCCGCCGAGCACCCAGATGGGCCGCGCGTCGTTCGTCATCAGTCGCCTCATTCGGTCGAATACTGCAAACGCTGTACGCAGTTTAAGGTAACAGTGGCGAAGATGGATTGACAACGGGCGATCAGGGCTCGCGTCGCCCGACGAGGATCCCGCCGAGCCGGCTCTCCGCCGAGGCGACGGTGGTCTGCGAGTCGACAGTGAAGCCGCTCTGGCGCAGCCAGGCGGCCACCTGGGCCGGCTGCCGACGATGGACGTGCACGTTCATCGGGTGTCCGCCGTAGCCCTCGGTCTTGAGGGTCGTTTCGTCGCCCACGTGGAAGCCGAGCAGCAGGGGGCCACCGGGGCGGACCACCCGCCGGAAGTGCGCGAACACGACGCCGATCTGGTCGTCGGGGATGTGGATGAGGGAGTACCAGGCGACCAGGCCGGCGACCGAGCCGTCGGCCAGATCGAGGTCGGTCATCGAGCCGACCTCGAACCTCAGCTCAGGGTGGTCACGGCGGGCCACGGCGATCATCCCGGGCGAGAGATCGATCCCGAAGGCGTCGACGCCGAGCGTGTGCAGGTGGGCGGTGATTCGCCCCGTTCCGCAGCCCACATCCGCGACCGGCCCGCCGCCGGCACCCTGCACGAGCTCGGCGAACGATGCCAGGGCGGCTCGTTCGTACGGTGCCTCCGCCAGGAGGTCACGGACCAGGTGCGCGTAGCTGACCGCGACCGTGTCGTAGGAAATGCGGGTCGCTGTCAACCACTCGTCTACGGTCACGAGTCCAACGCTAATTCAGCGTCACACTGATGCCTGACCTTGCCGGACCGACAGTTTGGAGGCGTCCACCCATGACTTCCGCACCGGTGATCGTGAGTCTGCCCATCTCCGACCGGGCTACCTCCTACCGCTTCTATCGCAACGGACTCGGCCTGGACGCCGTGGGCGAGTTGGCAGCCGATGGCATCCCGGAGCCGTTGCAGTTCGTGGTCAACGACGGCCTGCGGCTGATGCTCATCCCGACCGGCGGCTTCGGTTGGGTTATCGGCCGACACGAGGTCGCCCCGAGGGGTCAGAGCGAATGCCTGCTCAACCTTGGTGTCGCTGCGCCGACCGAAGTGGACGCGCTCGTCGAGCGGGCGCGCGCTGCCGGCGCCGAGATCATCACTGAGACGGCGGACCAACCCTGGGCTTACGCGGGCGTCTTCGCAGACCCCGACGGTCACTTGTGGATGGTGTCCGCCGACTCGGGGTCCTGAAACCGTCGGTGGTGGTGGTTACGGTCCGGCGGTGACCGTGACCACCGATGCCCCCGGGACGCTGCCCACTCCCGCCGACGAGGCCCGGCTCTGGGCACTCATCGACGCGGCCTGGGCCGGGTTGGGCGCCGAGCCCTTGGCGCTGCGGCAGGCCCTCGTCGAGCGCGACCCCGCCGGCGACGACGATGACGGTCCGTCCTACACGATCGACGCCTGGCTTGATGCCTTCCTGGACCACCTCGGGCAGCTGACCGTCGAGCTGACCGGGCAGGAGTTGACGGATCTCGACCGGGTGGTGGAGCGCAAGCTGCACGACATCGATCGGGAGGACATCCACGAGGTGACCGACGGGTCGGACGACGGCTTCCTCTACGCCAGGGGCTTCATCGTGGCCCTGGGGCGGTCGTACTACGAGGCGGTTCGCACCGACCCCGCGATGGCGCTGCTGGACGCCGACTGCGAAGGCATGTGCTACTTCTTCGCGCACCTGCACAACGACCGGTTCGGTTCCTGGCCGGAGACCGGCTCCGGGATCTCCCGGGAGTCGTTCGGCAACCCGGCCGGCTGGTCGGCCTGACCGGAGCCCGGCGAATCAGTCAGGGTCGTGCTCCCCGAGGTGGGGCTGCCTCCGTCGCCGCCCCACCGCGCCACAAGTGATCGAGCAGAGCCTCACGCCTTCTCAAGCACGATCAGGTGGTACTCCAGCCACCGCCGTGACAGTCCAGCCTGCAAGGCCGAACCGCCGATCATGTTGGCCCAGAACGGCATCTCGACAAGACGGTTGCGAAGCCGTGGAAGTAGGGCTGTGGCGCCGACGGCCAGCTTGATCACGCGGTCGCGGGGCCGTCCGAGGTGCAGGTACGGGGTGAGATCCAGGTCCTCGACCAGGCGCAAGCCGGCGCGTTCGGACATGGCGACCAACTCGGCCACGGTATGCAAGCTTCCGACACGCCAGCCGGCGCGGAACTGGTCGAGACAACGCTCCCGAGCGGCGAGCCCGCGATCCTTGTCGGTCGCCCAGTCGTCGCACAGGATGAGGCGACCTCCAGGGCGCAACCGATCCACCAGGGACGGGATCAGGTTCTCCAGCGACGGCGAGTGAACGACCGCCTCCACGGCGACCATTGCGTCGTAGTGCGGTTCCGCGGGCAGCTCGGCGAAGTCGGCACAGATCACGTCACAGCGGTCGGTCAGCCCTTCGCGGTCGAACCGCTTCGCTGCGATCTCGGCCTGCACTCGGCTGATGGTCACCCCGGAGACGAACCCGTCCACCTCGCGAGCCAAGCGAACCATCGTCCCGCCGACACCACAGCCAAGGTCGAGCACCCTTGCGCTTCCCGCAGGGACGTGTCCGCGCAAACGCTCGATCATGAGGCGGTTGACGGTGTCCATGGCCGCTGCCGTGTTCGCGACGTCCGGCGTCCACACGCCACGATGGATGGCGTCACTGCCTGGGCTCTCGGCAACCAAGAGGAACCGACGCGTGTTGTCGTCGTAGTAGTCAGCGACGCGACCAACATGGCCGGACGCACCCTGCTCAGTTGTCGAACTCATCGACGAAAGCTATCAGGCGACCGCCAGGGCCGTTGCTCTCGGTAAGCATGGGTTGACGAATCGATGTCGTCCGGCAGCGGGGTCAGACGTAGATCTTCGTGGCGTACGCCGGGCCGTAGTGCCGTTCCAGGTCTTCGAGGCTCTCCGTCGGGGCCTCGACCTCCTTGATCAGGCGTGCTCGGGACGGCAGTGCCTCGGGCTGCCAGGTCTCCGGCTGCCACAGCGCGGACCGCAGGAACGCCTTCGCGCAGTGGTAGAAGATCTGCTCGATCTCCACCACCACGGCGAGCACCGGTCGGTGCCCCTTGACCACCATGTCGTCGAACCAGGGCGCGTCACTGACCAGACGGGCTCGCCCGTTGATCCGCAACGTGTCGGTCCGTCCGGGGATCAGGAAGAGCAACCCGACGTGCGGGTTGTCGAGGATGTTGCGGTAGCCGTCGGCCCGCCTGTTGCCGGGCCGCTCGGGCAGCGCGATGGTCGTGTCGTCCAGCACCAGGGCGAACCCGGCCGGGTCGCCCTTGGGCGAGACGTCACAGCTGCCGTCCGCGCCGGCCGTGGCCATCAGACAGAACGGCGAGGCGCCCAGCCACTCGCGGTCCCGCTCGTGCAGCCGGGGGCGTTCCTTGTTGGCGGCCCGCGCGGTCGGGGCGCCGAGAAGCTCGCGCAACTCTTCGTGCGAGGTGATCTCCACCGTCACGTTGGTCCTCCCTCAGCCGTTGACCCGGTGGCAGGCACCACCGTCGTCAGCCTAGGCCGCCGTGACCAGCGCGAGGTTTGTGCCTGGTTGCCGGGGGTACGGCCTCACCCGACGCGCTCGCCGCACGAGACCGTTCCGCAGGACGCCGACCAGTGGAGGCCGGGAGATGGAGAGCCGACTCAAGGTACTGGGTCACCCAGTCCATCCGATGCTGGTGATGTTCCCGGTCGCGCTGCTGGCCACGGCCGTGCTGTTCGACGTGGTGGACACCGTCGGCGGTCCCGACTTCCTCGGCGAGGTCGCGTACTGGAACATCACCGTCGGCCTGATCGGCGGCCTGCTGGCCGCGGCGGCCGGCTCGTTCGACCTGCTGGCGATCCCGACCGGCACCCGCGCCAAGCGGGTGGGTCTGCTGCACGCGGGCGCCAACGTCGCGGTGATCCTGCTCTTCGCCGCCGTGTGGGCGGTGCGGCTCAACGCGGATTCCCGGGCCGCCGGCGGGGCACTGGTCGCCATCGAGGTGGTCGCGCTGGCGATTCTCGGCATCAGCGCCTGGCTCGGTGGTGAGCTGGTCGACCGGCTCGGCGTGGGCGTCGACAGCGACGCCGGCCTGGACGCGCCCAGCTCACTACGGCCGCCGGCGGCCACCCAGCGGATCGGAGAGGTGTGATGAGCGAGCAGCAGTCTGGCGGCTTCGGCCGGGGGTGGCGCGGCAGCCGGCAGCAGGGCTGGGACCCGATGGGGGAGTTGCAGTCGCTGCGCTCCGAGTTGAGTCGCCTGGTCGGTGGTCGCGGCGGGGCGTCCGACGTCGAGTTGACCGAGACCTCGGACGGCTGGGAGGTCGTCGTCCGGCTGCCCGGGGTGGCGCCGGAGGAGGTGGCCGTCGAGTTGGACGACCGCGAGTTGTGCGTGCGGGCCCGCTCGGAGGCGGAGGTCAACGCCGACCAGGGCATCCCCGGCGGCTTCGAGACGCGCGGCTTCGAATACCGGGTCAACCTGCCGGCGCGGGTCGACCCGGACACCATCGACGCGGTGATGGACCACGGCCTGCTCCGGGTCCGGCTGCCACGGGCGACCCGGCCCGCGCCGCGCACCATCACCGTCGGCCGCACCGGGCCGCGCTCCGGCGACCTCTCCACGGGTACGCCGATGCCAGCCGATCCCGCAGCGGACCGGGAGCTGCACCGCCCGGACACCGCCGGCGAGATCGACCGGCCGTAGCGGGTCGGGTGGTCACCCCGTCCGTGCTCGGTCCGACCGCCGAGCGCCTTCCCGACGTGCGGCGGATCGCCGTGCTGCGCGCCAACGCGCTCGGTGACTTCATCTTCGCCCTGCCGGCGCTGGACGCGTTGCGCAGCGCGTACCCCTCGGCGGAGATCGTGTTGCTCGGGGCGCCGTGGCACGCGAAGCTCTGGCGCGACCGGCCCGGCCCGGTGGACCGGGTGCTGGTGGTGCCGCCGGCAGCTGGCATCCGTACGCCGGAGCCGGGCGAGCCGGAGTCGTCGATGGACGACTTCGTGGCCACTGCCGCCGGTGCGGAATTCGACCTGGCGGTGCAGATCCACGGCGGGGGTGCCAACTCCAACCCGCTGATCAGTCGGCTCGGTGCCCGGTTGACCGTCGGCCTGCGCACCGACGACGCGCCGCCGCTGGACCGGTGGCTGCGCTACGTCTACTACCAGCACGAGGTGATCCGCTACCTGGAGGTGGTGGCGCTGGCAGGAGCGCCGGCCACCACCATCACGCCGACGCTGGCGGTGACCGACGCCGACCGGGCCGAGGCCGCCGAGGTGCTCGGCCCGGCGAGCCGGCCCCGGGTGGCGTTGCATCCGGGTGCGACCGACACCCGCCGCCGCTGGCCCGCCGAGCGCTTCGCCGAGGTGGCCCGTGCGCTGCACGAGGACGGCTACGAGGTGCTGGTCACCGGCACGCCCTCCGAGCAGGAGGTGGTGGATCGGGTCGTCGCTGCGGCGCAGGTGCCGGTGCGCCCACAGGTGGGCACGCTCAGCCTGGGTGGGCTGGTCGGCTGCTACGCCGACTGCGCGTTGGTCGTCTCGAACGACACCGGCCCGCTGCACCTGGCCGCCGCGGTGGGCGCGCCCACTGTGGGCATCTTCTGGGTCGGCAACCTGATCAACGGGGCCAGCCCGCTGCGGGGTCGGCACCGGCCGATCAGCTCGTGGACGGTGCACTGCCCGGTCTGCGGGGTGGACTGCACGCCGGGGATCTATCCGCACCGGCCCGGCGACGGTGAGTGCCCGCACCGGGACTCGTTCGTGACCGACGTACCGGTGATCGAGGTGCTGGAAGCCGCCCGGGAGTTGCTCACCCCGTAGGTCAGGCCGGCTGCGGGGTGTCCTCGTCGGCGAGGACGACCTCCCAAGCCTCCACGTCCCGGTCGGTGACCGTGGTGGGGGACTCCAGGTGGTACGCGCCGCTGGGCAGGATGCCCGCGCCGCCGTGGCGGGACAACACGGCGAGCTGCGCGGCCACGTCTTCGCCCTGGTGCTTCTCCTGCACCCGACGCCAGAAGTCGAAGCCGCCGGCGTCGACGAGCTTGGCCCGGTCGTAGAGCACGCACCCGCCGATCCAGGAGACCTTGTACGCCCGCCATGCGCCCGGCGGCAGCGCCAACTGCTCGGTGATGTGCAGCAGGTTCGCGGCCGAGTGGATCCGGGCTCGGTTCCACTCCGGGGTGTCGGGTCGGATCCGCTCCGGTGTGGGCGGCCCGGCCCACTCCTCGTAGTGGCCGTGCGATTCCGGCCGTACGTCGTCGGTGTACGAGAGCCCGTGCACGCCGTTGCCGACGAACCCGCAGCCCAGCTCACCGATCGCGGTGACCAGTCGGTGCAGCGCACCCGGTTCCAGCCAGATGTCGTCGTCGAGGCTGAGGACGTACCGGGCGGCCGAGGCGGCGAGCAGGTACGCCCGGTGTTCGGCCAACCCCCGTCGGGGCAGCCGGCGGGTCAGCAGCACCGGGTGGCCCCGGTGGCGCAGCGCCCGGACCATGGTGGCCGCGGCGGGATGCGTGTACGCCGGATCCCCGTCGGACTGATCGCTGACGACCACGCCGAAGCCCGGTACCCCGTCCTGGGCGGCGAGCCCGCCCAGGGTGACGGCCAGCTCGGCGGGCCGGTTCCGGGTCGGAATCAGCACGTCCACCAACCGGTCGGCGCGGAACTCCTCCGGGGTGCCGAGGTCGAGGGGGCGGTTCACGACGCCTGGGTGCGGGTGCGCAGCGACGGGTCGGGCTCCGCTTCGTTGACGTGTGGCGACGGGTCCTGACTGTGCGACCGGATCCGCTCGATGATCGCGGAGGTGGACCGGTCCGGCACGTACCCCAGGGTGCGCACCTGGCCGCCCAGCCGGCGCACCAGCGGCGCCTCCGGCACCAGCTCCGGCGGATAGTCGCCGCCCTTGACGTACACGTCCGGTCGGACGGCCTCGATCAGCGCGGCCGGTGAGTCCTCCTCGAAGACCACCACGTGGTCCACGCAGGCGAGCGCGGCGAGCAGGGCACCCCGGTCCTCGACCGGGTTGACCGGCCGGTCCGGGCCCTTCAGCCGTCGTACGCTGCCGTCCGAGTTGACCGCCACGATGAGCAGGTCGCCCAACGCGCGGGCCTGCTCCAGGTAGCGCACATGCCCGCGATGCAGCACGTCGAAGCATCCGTTGGTGAAGACCACCGACCGTCCCGCCTCGCGGTACTCGGCGACGATCGCGTCCAACTCGTCGCCGCTGACCAGCGCGGGGTGGCTCGTGGTGTCTGTTGGCTGATCCAACGCGGCGAGCAGGTCGTCCCGTCGGCAGACGCAGGTGCCGGTGTCCGAGACGGTGATGGTGGCCGCGAGCTGGGCGAGTTGGGCGGCCGTGGGCAGGGGAGCGTCGGCGGCCAGGGCCAACGTCATCGCCGCCAGGTACGCGTCGCCGGCACCCACGGCGTGGCTTGCCGGCACCGGAGTGCTGTGGCTGCGTCGTGGCTCCCCGTCGGCGCCGCCGACCACCGCACCCTCGGTGTCCAGGGTCACCGCGACCACGTCGGCACCGGTGTGCGCACGCAGTTCGGCCAGCCGCGACCTGGCCAGGACGGCCCGGTCGACGCCCTCTCCGGCCCGGGTGTTCACTGTGACGCCGGTGCCGGTGACGCTGAGCCCGTCACCGGTGAGGGCGACCCGTCCCTCGCCCGGGGTGGGCTCGCCGACCGGCCCCGGGCGGTCGGCCCGGGTCAACTCGGCGGCGGTGTCGTCGGCGCGTACCGCCCCCGGGGCCGCGCCGACGGTCATCTCGGACGGCCCGTCGACCGGGTCGCCGTCCGGGTGTTCCAGGTGCAGTTCGGTCCCGCCGGTCGGTCGGGTCGTACCGCCTGCGCGGGCCAACAGTCGGGTCGCCTCGGCGAAGCTGGGGGTGACCACTGTCGGCGCGAGGCCCCGCCAGTCGGCCAGGTCGTGGGCGTCCAGCGCGACTGTGGCGTACCGCTGGCGGTTCTCGACCAGCCACGCGCGGACCGGCGCGGGCAGCGCGCCCAGGCCGTAGTCGCAGACCACAAGGGTCGGCGGCTCCCCACCGGCGGCGGCGCGCAACTCCTCGGTGGCGCAGCTCAGGGCGGTGAGCAGCCGGCTCACCCCGTCGTGGTCCAGCGCGTCCTCCGGGTCGCCGGAGTCCTCACGCAGCAGGATCTGGTTGCCGGCCAACATGCGCCGCTTGACCGGGGTGGGTCGCCCAGGCTGGTTGACGGTGCGGTCCCAGACGCTCGCGCGGTCCAGGCAGTCGTGCAGTTCGTCCCCGGCGACGTCGGCGCCGACCGGTGCCACCAGCACCGCCCGGCCGCCGAGGGCGGCGACGTTGACGGCGGTGTTCGCGGCCCCACCCGCGGCGGAGATCCGCCGGCGCAGGGTGAGGACCGGGGCGGGCGCCTCCCGGCAGAGCCGGTCGGAGTCGGCGAACCGCCATTCGTCCAACATGGCGTCACCGACGATCAGGACTGGGCGTCCGAGCCAGCTCTCCACGACGGTGGCGAACCGGCGCTGCTCCGCTGCTGCTCCTGCCATGCCTCCCCGGGTCCCCAGCGGCCTGGCGGACAAACCTGCGCGCCGACCGGTCCCGCCGCTGGTCAGGTGGTCTTCGACGGCTCCTGACCGGTCCTCACCGGTCCGAACCTGTCCGACCTGTTTCGGGCGTTCGAGGGCGGGAAGGGGATTGAGGTACCCCCGGAAAGGAGATGTACCGAGATGACAGCGACATTGCAGGGCAAGCGGATCGCCTTCCTGGCCGCCGACGGCGTCGAGGAGGTCGAGTACGTCCAGCCACGCGAGGCGGTCGAGAACGCCGGCGCGACGGCCGAGCTGGTCTCGCTGAAGCCCGGTTCCATCCAGTCCTTCAACCACCTGGACCACTCCAAGACGTACGACGTGGACGTCACCGTCGACAAGGCCGACGCCGCCGGCTACGACGCGCTGGTGCTGCCCGGAGGGGTGGCGAATCCGGACTTCCTGCGGGGCGACCCGGACGCGGTGCGGTTCGTGAAGGCGTTCTTCGACGCGGGCAAGCCCGTCGGGGTGATCTGTCACGGCCCGTGGACGCTGATCGAGGCGGACGTGGTGCGCGGCCGGAGGATCACCTCCTGGCCGACCCTGCGTACCGACCTGACCAACGCCGGGGCCACCTGGGTGGACGAGGAGTGCGTCACCGACGGCAACCTGACCAGCAGCCGCAAACCCGACGATCTCCCCGCCTTCTGCGCAGCAATCACCAAAACCTTCACCACCACCCCCTAACCCCTCAGACCCGGCCCTCCCCCGGGGCCCTTGCCCCGGTGATCAAGAGGTTTGCGTCAGGAACGCCGTGCGTCATGACGCAAACCTCTTGATCAACGCCAGGAGGCGGGAGCGCTGGGGGCGGGAGCGCGGAGCGGGTGCGGTACCGGGTTGGTTTTTTGATGGTTCTGCGCATGTTCTGCGGCTCGCGGGATAGAAGGCCACATGACCACCGAAGCCTCAGATGCGCCGGTGCTGAACCGTCAGCAGATCCGGCTGCTCATGTTGGGCCTGATGACCGGCATGCTGCTGGCCGCACTCGACCAGACCATCGTCGGTACGGCGCTGCCGACCATCGTGGGCGAGTTGGGCGGGATCAACCACTACTCCTGGGTGGTCACCGCGTACCTGCTCGCCTCGACCGCGTCGACGCCGCTCTACGGCAAGATGGCCGACCTGTACGGGCGTCGGCCGGTCTTCCTCTTCTCGATCGGCACGTTCCTGCTCGGGTCGTTGCTGGCCGGGCTGTCGCAGAACATGACCCAGCTGATCGTCACCCGGGGCATCCAGGGTCTGGGTGCCGGTGGTCTGCTGACGCTCGCGTTCACCATCATCTCGGACGTGGTGTCACCCCGGGAGCGTGGTCGGTACCAGGGCCTGTTCGGCGCGGTCTTCGGGATCTCGTCGGTCGCCGGGCCGCTGGTGGGCGGTTACTTCGCGGAGACCGACTGGCGGTGGATCTTCTACATCAACGTGCCGCTGGCGATCCTGGCGATCGTCGTCTGCTACCACGTGATGCGGTTGATCCCGTTCGAACGTCGGGACCACTCGATCGACTGGCTCGGCGCCGGCCTGCTGGTGGCCGGGGTGAGTTCGCTGCTGCTCGCGCTGAGCTGGGGCGGCAACGAGTACGCCTGGGGCTCCGGCGTGATCATCGGGCTCTTCGTGGCCGGCGTGGTGCTGGGGGTGCTCTTCGTCCTCCAGGAGGCCCGGGTGGCCGAGCCGATCCTGCCGCTGCGGCTGTTCCGGAGCGCCACCTTCGCGTTGGCCAACTCGGCCCTGCTCATCATCGGTCTGGTGATGTTCGGGTCGATCATCTTCATCCCGCTGTACCTGCAGATCGTGAAGGGCGCCTCGCCGACCCGCAGCGGTCTGCTGATGCTGCCGATGATGGCCGGCATCATCATCACCTCGATCCTGACCGGCCGCGCGATGACCAGGATCGGCCGCTACAAGTGGTTCCCGGTGGCCGGTTCGGCGACCCTCCTGGTCGGCATGTTCCTCTTCACCCAGCTGGAGGTGGCCACCTCGCTCTGGGTGGCGTTCGGGTACATGGTGGTGATCGGCGTCGGGCTGGGTCTGTGTATGCAGTCGCTGATCCTGGCGGTACAGAACGCGGTCTCGGTCCGCGACCTGGGTGCCGGCACCTCCTCGGCGACCTTCTTCCGGTCGCTGGGCGGTTCGTTCGGGGTGGCGATCCTCGGCACGGTGCTCTCGTCCCGGCTGACCAGCGGACTCGCCGACCGGTTGCCCGGCGCGATCGCGCAGCTTCCGCCGCAGGAGCAGGCCGCGGTGGCGGCGAGTGGCGGCGCCAACATCTCGATCAATGATCCGGCCACCATCCTGGCCCTGCCGGGGCCGGTGCGCGCGGCCATCCAGGGCGCCTTCGTCGACGCGCTGGACATGGTCTTCCTGACCGCCGGCCTGATCGCGATCGTCGCGGTGGTGGTCACCCTGACGCTGCCCAACACGCAGCTTCGGGGTGCCGGCCCGCTGGGTGCCACCGGTGGTGCCGACCCGCTCGGCGGGGAGGCCCCGGCTCCGGGCGGCAAGCCGTTGACCCGCGAGTCGAAGGAGGAGGCCGCCGCCGACATGGAGGCCAAGTCCCAGACGATGATCTGAGCGTCTCGACACCGACCGCCCCGGACCGCGCTCCGGGGCGGTCAGGCGGGGCGGCGGTAGGCGCCGTACCACCAGGTCGCGGCCAACTCCCGGGCGGCTGCCGCGTCGGTCTCGGGGTCGGCCGGGGTCGTGCTGACGTGGTCGGCGAGGAAGCGGTCGCCGCCGACCACGATCAGCCGGCTGGCCGTCGTCACGTCCAGATCGGCGGGGGTACGCCCGGCCTGCTGCTCGATCCGGAGCGCGTCCACGGTGCGGGCCACGAACTGCTCCAGCCCTGCCGCCCAGTACTCCCGGACCGCCTCGTCGTACGCGGCGACCTCGCTGACCGCGGCCAGCACCGGGGCGTACGTCCGGTATATCCGGATCACGTCGGTGAAGACCTCGGTCAGCCGCGCGAGCGGGTCGCCGGGGTCGCCCGGGTCCCACTCGCCGGTGCGGTCGAACGAACTCTCCCGCATGGTGCCGGCGAGGCGCATGAGCAGCTCGGTCTTGTCCCGGAAGTGGGTGTAGAAGGTCGACCGCGCCACGCCGGCCTCGGCGGCGATCCGCTGTACGCCGAGGTCGGTGAAGCGGATCCCCTCCTTCAGGAGCCGTTCGGTGGCCGCCAGCACCCGCGCTTCGACGGCCGCGCGTCCGTCGGGATTGCGCGGGCGGCGGCGGGTGATCGAGGGCATAGCCGGAATCCTAGGTGGCCGGGGGTCGGCTAGGCGACGTACGCTCGTTGCCGGACACAGTGTCCGACATAGTGACCACGGAGTGCCTGACCTCGGCCTCCGACCCACCACGAGGAGCGACACACGTGAAGTACCGACTGCTGGGCACCACCGGGGTGTACGTCTCGGAGATCTCGCTCGGCGCGATGACCTTCGGCGGCAGCGGGCACCCGCTCTGGGGCACCCTGGGTGGGCTGGCGCTGCCCGAGGTGCAGCGGCTGGTGGACACCGCGCTGGACGCGGGCGTCAACTTCGTCGACACCGCCGACGGCTACAGCGACGGCGAGAGCGAGGAACTGCTCGGCAAGGCGCTCGGCAAGCGGCGTCGCGACGTCGTACTGGCGACGAAGGTGCACTCCCGGACGGGCCCCGGCCCGAACGACGTCGGCACCTCCCGGCTGCACATCATGCAGAACCTGGAGGACAGCCTGCGTCGGCTGGGCACCGATCACATCGACCTGTACCAGATCCACAACTTCGACCAGATCACTCCCATGGAGGAGATGCTGCGCGCGCTCGACGACGCGGTCCGGCAGGGCAAGGTCCGCTACATCGGTGCCGCCAACTTCGCCGCCTGGCAGATCTCCAAGGCGCTGGGTATCTCCGCCCGGGAGAAGTTGGCCGGGTTCGTCTCGGTGCAGGAGTACTACTCGCTGCTGGGCCGGGACGTGGAGCGCGACGTGGTGCCGATGGCGCTCAACGAGGGTGTCGGGCTGACCGTCTGGAGCCCGCTCGCCGGTGGTTTCCTCTCCGGCAAGGTCAGCCGGGACGGTGCCGTCGCCGACACTGGCGCGCGGAGCGCCCAGCCCGGGTACGCCAGCTTCACCCCGTTCGACCCGGAGCACGCCTTCGGCGTCGTCGACGTGCTCAAGGGTGTTGCCGAGCGGCACGAGGTGAGCCCGGCCCGGGTGGCGGTCGCCTGGCTGCTGTCCCGACCTGCCGTGACCAGCGTGATCGTCGGTGCCCGCAAGCACGAGCAGTTGGTCGACAACATCGCCGCCTCGGATCTCACGCTGACCGAGCAGGACCTCACCGAGCTGGACGAGGCCACCAAGCTGCCGGTCGCGTACCCGAACTGGATCCAGGAAGGGTTCTTCGCGGGGCTCCGCCTGCCGCAGTGAGGCAGGGCCCCGGGGTCGATGGCTCCGGGGCCGCCCTACTTGAGGATGAGCCGGTTCGTCTGCTCGAAGACGTCCAGGTCGGCCAGGGTCTCGATGACCGAGGTGGAGAGTGGGGCGGGAAGCCGGTCGCGGGCGAAGAAGCCGGCGTCGGTGGTCTCGTCGGTGACCCGGGCCAACTGCCCGTCCCACTCCTCCACCTTGAACGCGGTCGTGAACACCTGGTACGTGTGGCCGTACATGTTGGTGCTCGTCCGGTCCGGGCCGGTGTAGAGGGCGAACGCGCAGACCCGCAGCGCGCGCAGCCCGGTCTCCTCACGGACCTCGCGTACGGCGCAGTCGGCGATCGACTCGCCCAGTTCCATCGCGCCGGCCGGCATGGCCCACTGCCCGTTGTCCGAGCGTTTGATCAGCAGAATGCGTCCGGCGTCGTCGTTGACCACGGCACGGGCGCCGACGAACATCAGCGTCCGGTCCCCGGCGAGCGCGCGTAACTGCCCCACGTATGAGTCGGCCCAGGAGATGCTCACCTGCGACAACTTACGGGGGTTCCCAACGTGTGACCGCCGACACTAGCTTGTTACCCATGCGTAGCACGATGATGGACGCCCCTCTGCAGATCTCCCGGATCCTCGACCACGGTGCACTGGTGCACGGCACGGCCGAGGTGGTCACCTGGACGGGCGCCGAACCCCGCCGGATGACGTACGCCGAGGTGGGCCGGGCCGCCGCCCGGCTGGCACACGGGCTGCGCGACGAGTGTGGGGTGACCGGCGACGAGCGGGTCGCGACCTTCATGTGGAACAACAACGAGCACCTGGTCGCCTACTTCGCGGTGCCGAGCATGGGCGCGGTGCTGCACACGCTCAACATCCGGCTCTTTCCCGACCAGGTCGTCTACATCGCCAACCACGCCGAGGACCGGGTGGTCCTCGTCGACAGCACGCTGATCCCGCTGCTGGCCCGGGTGATCGGTGAGCTGACCACGGTGCGGCACGTCGTGGTGGTCGGCGGTGGTGACCCGGCGCCGCTGGTGGCGGCGGCCGGCGACCGGATCACGGTGCACCACTGGGACGCGTTGCTCGCCGACCGGCCCGACACGTACGACTGGCCCGAGGTGGACGAGCGCGACGCCGCCGCGCTCTGCTACACATCGGGCACCACCGGCAACCCGAAGGGCGTGGCCTACTCGCACCGGTCGATCTATCTGCACTCGTTGCAGGTCTGCATGCCGGAGGGTTTCGGCCTCGGCCCGACCGACCGCGAGTTGGCCATCGTGCCGATGTTCCACGCCATGTCCTGGGGCCTGCCCTACGCGGCCTTCCTCTCCGGCGCGTCGCTGATCATGCCGGACCGGTTCCTCCAGGCCGCGCCGATCGCCGAGATGATCGCCGCCGAGCGGCCCACCCTGGCCGGCGCGGTGCCGACCATCTGGACCGACCTGCTGGCCTACCTGGACACCCACGACGTGGACACCTCCTCGCTCGGTGAGGTGATCGTCGGCGGGTCGGCGTGCCCACCGGCGCTGATGCACGCGTTCGACGAGCGGCACGGAATCGACGTCATCCACGCCTGGGGGATGACCGAGATGTCCCCGCTGGGGTCGGTCTCGCGTCCGCCCGCCGGTGCGTCCGGTGAGCAGGCCTGGCGCTACCGCTACACCCAGGGGCGGGTGCCGGCGGGCGTACAGGCGCGGATCGTCGGCCCGTCGGGCGACCCGATGCCCGCCGACGGCACGGCCGTGGGCGAGCTGGAGGTCCGAGGGCCGTGGGTGACCGCCCGGTACGTCGGTGACGACGCCCCGGACGAGGAGAAGTTCCGCGACGGCTGGCTGCGTACCGGCGACGTGGGCACCCTCTCGCCGGACGGGTACATCAACCTGACCGACCGCGCCAAGGACGTGATCAAGTCCGGTGGTGAGTGGATCTCGTCGGTGGAGTTGGAGAACGCGCTGATGGCCCACCCGGCGGTGCTGGAGGCGTGCGTGGTGGGGGTCCCGGACGAGCGATGGGACGAACGCCCGCTGGCCACCGTGGTGGTCCGGGAGGGCGCTTCGGTGACCGCCGAGGAGTTGCGGGACTTCCTGGCCGGGTCGGTGGCGCGCTGGCAGTTGCCCGAGCGCTGGGCGTTCATCGACACGGTGCCGAAGACGAGCGTCGGCAAGTTCGACAAGAAGGTCGTCCGTTCGCGGTACGCCGGGGGCGAGCTGAGTGTCCGGGAGCTGACAGCCCCGTAACGTTTTCCCCGGCACTGTCGCCTGTTGGGGCGGGAGTACTCCTGAACCCTCCCCAGGGGCGGCCCCGGCGTTCGCACCGCGCCGGGGCCGCCCGCTCCACGCGGGGTGACCCGCACCGTCATTGTTGCGAAAGTTGTTCGCTTCTGTCCTGCTGACGGGGAAATCGGGTGGTCGGCGACCCGATCAGGCGTCGCTGGTGGTGATGAGCACCTTGCCCACAGTCGAGTCCTCCACCGCCTGGTGCGCCGCAGCCGCCTCCGCCAGCGGGTAGTAGTGCAGCGGCAGACCGGCGTCCGCGCCGACCCGGATGCCGCCCTGGCTGGCCGCCGCCGCCACGTCCTTCACGCCCTGCGCCTTGGCCGCCTTCGGCTCGGTGTAGACCAGGACGAACTGCCAGCGGGCGTTCGGCGCCATCATCGCCCGGATCGGGATGCTCACCTCGTCCCCGCCGTTGTCGGCGTACATGCAGACCGCGCCGCCGTGCCGCAGCACCCGTACGTCGACCGAGGCGTTGCGGGCGGGGGAGACCTCCACGATCGTGTGGACCCCGTCGGGGGCGATCTTGTGGACCTCCTCGACCACGTCCTGCTCCCGATAGTTGATCACGAAGGAGGCGCCGGCCGAGGCCGCGAGCTGGGCCTTCTCCGCGCTGCTCACCGTGGCGATCACCGTGGCGTCGGCCCACCGGGCGAGCTGGATCGCGGCGTTGCCGACCGCGCCCGCGCCGCCCTGCACCAGCACCGTGTGATCCGCCAGCGCGCCGGCTCGCAGCGTGTCCGGCATGAACTCGCCAGCGGTCAGACAGCGGTGCGCGGTGAGGAACGGGATGCCCAGGGCGGCGCCCAACTCGAACGGGGCGGGGCCGAGGCGCACCGCCTGCCGGACCGGCACCAGCGTGTACTCCGCCGTCGTGCCCCACTGTCGCTGCCAGGCGGCCTCCCAGACCCACACCCGCTCACCGATCAGGTCGGGGTCGACCCCCTCGCCGACCGCCTCGACCACCCCCGCGCCGTCCTGCCCGGGGATCTGCCACCCGTTCGGCGGGGCGTTGCGGCGGGACTTCCAGTCGGTCGGGTTCACCCCGGAGACCGCCATCCGCACCAGGACCTCGCCCGCACCCGGCTCGGGCACCGGCCGGTCGACCAGATCGAGCACCGAAGGGTCGCCGTTGCGCTCGTACACGATGGCCTTCATCCGTGGTCTCTACCCGGCTCGACCCGTGTCAACCCAGCTCGTCCACCAGCTCCGGGGTCAGCTCACCGATCGCGTTCAGCGTCGCCACCGCCAGCCCCGCGGCGTCCGGATCGAGCGGGTACGAGCCGTGCGGCACCGCCACCACCCGCATCCCCGCCGCCGCGGCGGAGCGCACCCCGTTGGACGAGTCCTCCACCGCCACACAGCGGGTCGGGTCGACACCGAGGCGCTGCGCCACGCTCAGGTACACGTCCGGTGCGGGCTTGCCCCGCTCGGTCTGCTCAGTGGAGAGGGTCGCACCGAACGCGTCGGTCAGGCCGGTCGCCGCCAGCGCCGCCTCGATCAGGCGGGTCGGCGACGAACTGGCCAACCCCAGCGGCCACCGCGCGGCCAGCCGGCGGACGACCTGGTCGGCGCCGTCGATGAGGGGTACGTGGTCCCGGTAGCGGCGGGTCATCTCCTCGACCACCTCGACGGCGACCTGCTCGGCGGTGCGGTCGACGCCCAGCTCACCGCTGAGATAGTGGGCCCACTCGCCGGTGCTCATCCCCATGAGCCGACGTTGCGTGTCCGGTTGCCACGTCCCGCCGTGCGCCGCCACGTACGCCCGGCGGACCTCCTCCCACACCGGCTCGGAATCCACGATCACGCCGTCCAGGTCGAAGACCACCGCATCAGTCACGGGCCCATCCTGCCCGACCGGTGGGTGCCCGGTCAGCCGGGCAACGCGGGCAGACCGAGCGGGCTGCCCTCGGGGAGCAGTGTGTGACCGGACCGGGCGATCGGCTCCAGCAGCTCCCGGAGCCGGTCCGTGTCGTGGGCGCCGAGCGCCTCCCACGGGTGCGCGGCGGCCCGGTCGGTGGCGTCCTCGATGGCCTGGAACTCGGCCCGGGCGTGGTCGGTGGCCGCGCCGTCGCCGGTCAGCCAGCCCCGCTCGGTGAGCCGCTCGCGGGCGGCGTGCCACTGCTCCTCGGACCAGCCCCGGCCCAGCAGGTACTGCGGCGGCGAACCGTCCAGCGCGACCCGCCCGGTCAGCGTCTCCACCGGGTCGAGGCCGGCGGCCACCAGCGCCGCCACGTGCCCGTCCCCCCGGTGCTCGCGCAGCGTGGTGGCGGCCTGCCAGAGCCGCGCCAGCGGGTACTCGCCGGCCGGGAGGGCCGCGTTGGCCGCGCCGAGCACCCGGCCGGCGGTCTGCGCCGCCGCGGCGGCCCGCTCCAGCAGGTCGGCGGCCTCCACCAGGTGCGACTCCGGAAGCTGGTAGGTCAGCTCGGCGAGCGCCTGCACGGCACCGGTCAGACGGGCGCGCAGCGCCTCCTGCGGGGTGGCCAACCGCCACACCGCCGGTAGTGCGCGGGCCACCATCGGCGGCGCGAAGTTGAAGAAGGCAGCGATCACCGGGGCCGCCTCGGCGGCTCCCAGCGGCGCGGCCCGGCCGGCGAAGTAACCGCGCCAGTAGCCGCGCAGCCCGACCGCCTCGTACGCGGCCCGGGCCCGGGGGTGGAGGTAGGTGACAGTGTGCACCGGCTCGAAGTACGCCCACATCGACCGGGCGGTCCGCCCAGGCTCGTCCAGCGCCGTCACATGCACCTCCGCGTCCCGGTTCCGGATGCTCACCCCGGGCGGCGAACCGCCCGGGGTGACGCCGAACCTACTGCCGCAGGGTGACGGGCCGGAAGCCCCATGTGAACAACTCCATCGCGTCCCGTCGACAACCGGGACGACCCGGACAGGTCACTGGGCGGCGAGTACGTCCACCACGAAGCGCAGCGGACCGGTCGGACGTCCACCGGCGGCGGCCTCGTCGTTGCCGTACGCCAGCTCGCCCGGGATGTCGAGCTGCACCCGGCTGCCCACTGTCACGCCGACCAGACCCTGGTCCCAGCCGGGGATGACCTGGCCGACGCCGATCGGGAAGGTGGCCGGCTGCCCGGACTTCCAGGAGGAGTCGAACTCCTTGCCGTCCTTGTAGAACACGCCCACGTAGTTGGTGGTGATGTTCTGGCCCTTCTGCACGGCCGGGCCCTTGCCCTGGATCACCGGGGTGACCGTGAGCTTCTTGAGGTCACCCGTGCCCGGCTTCACCGTCGGCTTGGTGCCCAGGGCCGGGTCGGCGCCCTCGGGCAGCTGCGGAGCGGGGGGTGCACCGGCCTCGTCGGGGGCCGGGGCGGAGGCGGACGGGGTGGCGTCGGCCTGGGTCTTGGGCTTGTCGTCGCCCCCGCCGATCGCCACGAAGACGGCGATCAGCCCTCCGACCACGGCAACGGCGAGGAGGCCGCTGGCCCACGCGTTGCGCTTCCGCCTCGCGTCGGCGGCCTTCTTCTCCGCCAACTGGGCGGCCAGGCGGCGCCCCGACTTGGTTGCCGGGCTCTGGTCCGGGCCCGTCTGCTGCGTCCGCTCGCTCACGTCGTCGACTCCCTGCTGCGAAGTGTGGCCGGCACCCGGTGCCGGGGGGAAAGCCGACGCACACGGTACCCGCACCGCGGCCTACCGTGCCCGCCGCGGACGCCTCGGATCGCCCAGCGCGACAGTTCCGGGGCTTTGCCGGGCGGTTATTCCGGGACGACCATGAAGTCGGTCACGAACGAGGTGACCCGGCCGTCGGCGGCACGGCCGATCCAGGTGCCGTAGCAGCCGTCGCCCCAGCCCGTGGACACGGTGACGACGTTGGCGCCGCTGGCCTCGTCCAACACGGCGCTGATCAGCCCCGGGACCGGGGACGAGGGCAGCTCGGTCGGGATGAAGACCTCCTCGACCCGGTCGGAGTCCCAGCTCTCCAGGACGGCGAGCGCGGTCGGGTCGGCGAGGGTGCCGACGCCGGCGTCCACCCCGTAGCCGAAGTAGTCGTCCGCGCCGAGCGTGGCGACGTCCTGGTCACCCGCGACGGCCGGCTCCCAGCGGATCGTCGGTTCCGCTGAGACGACCAGCTCCAGCGCGGCGACCCGGCGGTCCACCTCGGCGTCCTCCCGGAGCACCACCGCCACCCAGGCGCGGGCGGAATGCCGCCCCGGCGGCACGGTCACCGTGAACGGCTCGGCCTCCGGGCAGACCAGCGGGTCACACCCGACCACCTGGCCGGTGGGCAACACGATGTCGCCCACCGGGTGAACCTCGATCAGGTATCCGCCGTGCTGGTCGGTGAAGCGGGCGCCGGGCGTCAGTAACCGGTCCAGATCAGGGGTGTACGGCATGGGGGCTCCTCCGGTCGCCAGCGGCCGGCGGAGCGTACCCGGCGAGGCGGACACCGCCGCCGCTGCCGTACGGTCAGGCGCTCTTGCGGGGTGCGGTCTTGCGGGCGGCGGTCTTCTTCGCCGGCTCCGCCTTCTTCGCGGCGGTCTTCTTCGCGGCGGTCTTCTTCGCCGGCTCGGCCGCCTTCTTCTCGGCCGTCTTCTTCGCCGCCGTCTTCTTCGCGGGTGCCTTGGCCGCCTTCTTCTCGGCTGCCTTCTGCGCCGACCGGGCCGACGAGATGGGCGTCGGCTCGCCGCCGCCACCACCGCCGCGGGCTGGCTGCTCGCCGCGAGCCGCCTTGGCACGCTCCACCGAGGCCTTCAACGCCGCCATCAGGTCCACCGCCGCGGCCGGGGCCTCCTCGACCTCCTCCGGCTGGACGACCTCCCGACCCTCCACCTTGGCGTCGATGACCTCCTGCAACGCGGCCCGGTAGTCGTCGGTGAAGACGTCCGGCTCGAACTCGCCGGTCATCGAGTCGATCAGTGAGCTGGCCATGGCCAGCTCCGGCGGGCGCACCTTGAGGTCCTCGTCGAGGAACCCGAAGTCCGGGGTACGGATCTCGTCCGGCCAGAGCATGGTGTTGAGCAGCAGCACACCCTCGCGGACCCGCAGCGTGGCCAGCTGCTCCCGCTGGCGCAGCGCCACCTTGACGATGGCCACCCGCTCCGAGTCGATGAGCGCGTCGCGCAGCAGCACGTACGGCTTGGTCGCCGCGCCCTCCGGCTCGAGGAAGTACGCCTTGTTGTAGAGGATCGGGTCGACCTGCTCGGCCGGCACGAACTCCAGCACGTCGATGGCGCGGGAGCTGGTCAGCGGCAGGTCGGCGAAGTCCTCGTCGGTGAGGATCACCATTTCGCCGCCGCCGATGTCGTAGCCCTTGGCGATGTCGTCGTAGGTGACCTCTTCGCCGCAGACCGAGCAGGTGCGCTTGTAGCGGATCCGCCCGCCGTCCTCGCGGTGCACCTGGTGGAACCGAATGTCCTTCTCCTCGGTCGCGGAGTAGAGCTTCACCCCGATCGAGACGAGCCCGAACGACACGGCTCCCTTCCAGATGGCACGCATCCTGCGCTCCCTTCCCCGGTATCGACCATGCTCGCATCCGAAAGAACCGGACGCGAGGTGTTCGGGCTGCTACTACAGTCGGGTCGTGCCCGGCGCGCCGCTCAAGCCGATGCTCGCGATGACCGGGCCGCTCCCGGCGGGTGACGGCTGGGCCTACGAGTTCAAGTGGGACGGCGTCCGCGCCCTGGCCGACATCTCAGGTGGCGGTCAGCACCTGTATGCCCGTTCCGGCGTGGAGATCACCGCCGCGTACCCGGAGTTGGCCACCCTGCCCGAGCAGGTCGACGACGCGCTGCTCGACGGTGAGGTGGTGCTGCTCGGCCAGGGCGGGCAGCCGTCGTTCACCGCGCTGGCCGAGCGGATGCACGTCCGGGACCGGGCCAAGGCGGCCCGGTTGGCCGCCGTCATGCCGGTGACGTACATGATCTTCGACCTGCTCCGGCTGAACGGCGACGACCTGACCGGCTGGCCGTACGAGCGCCGCCGGGAGGCCCTCGACGCGCTCGCGCTCGGTGGCCTCCGGTGGGCGGTGCCGCCGACGTTCGCCGACGGGCCGGCCACCTACGAGGCGGCCGGAGAGCACGGCCTGGAGGGGGTGATGGCCAAGCGGGTCGGGGCCGTCTACCGCCCGGGGGTGCGCTCGCCGGACTGGGTGAAGGTCAAGCTGGAGGTGACCGGCGACTTCGTCATCGGCGGTTGGCGACCTGGCGCCCGCCGGATCGGCGGGCTGCTGGTCGGGGTGCCCGGCCCGGACGGCCGACTGATCTACCGGGGCCGGGTCGGCGGCGGGATCGGCGCGGCCATCGAGCGGCAGCTCCTCGCCGAGCTGGAGCCGCTGCGCTCCGGCGTGTCACCGTTCGCGCCGGGTGTGCCGCGCGAGGATGCGCGGGGCGCCATCTGGGTAACACCCCAGGTGGTGGTGGAGGTGAAGTACGGCCAGCGCACCCCCGACGGCCGGCTGCGCTTCCCCCGGGTGCTGCGGTTGCGCCCGGACAAGCCTCCGGAGGAGGTCGACGATGCCAGCTGAGCGGCTACGGGTGGACGTCGAGGGTCGCGCGCTTGAGCTGTCCAACCTGGACAAGGTGCTCTACCCGGCGGCCGGGTTCACCAAGGGTGAGGTGATCGACTACTACACCCGGATCTCCCCGGTGCTGCTGCCGCACCTGCGGGACCGGCCGCTCACCCGGATCCGCTTCCCCAACGGGGTGGACGACAAGTCGTTCTTCGAGAAGAACACGCCGGCCGCGACGCCGGACTGGGTACGGGTGGAGAACCTGCCCGCGCCGGGGTCGACGAAGGGCCGGGAGACCATCGACTACGTGGTCGCCGACGACCTGCCCACCCTGGTCTGGCTGGCCAACCTGGCCGCGTTGGAGCTGCACACACCGCAGTGGAAGGTGGGCGAACACCCGGACATGATGGTCGTCGACCTGGACCCGGGGCCGCCGGCCGGGCTCGCCGAGTGTTGCCCGGTGGCGGTCCTGATGCGCGACCGCCTCGCCGACGACGGCATCGAGTCGTACCCGAAGACGTCCGGCAAGAAGGGCATGCAGCTCTGCTGCCCGATTGCCGGCACCCAGCCGTCCGACCTCGTCTCCGACTACGCCCGGCGGATCGCCCAGGAGTTGGAGAAGGCCCACCCGAAGCTGATCGTGTCGAAGATGGCGAAGAACCTCCGACCGGGCAAGGTCTTCATCGACTGGAGCCAGAACAACGCGGCGAAGACCACGGTTGCGCCGTACTCGCTGCGGGCCCAGTCGGTGCCGTCGGTGTCGACGCCGCTGACCTGGGACGAGGTCGAGGCCGGCGCGCGCGGCCGGAAACCGGCCGTCCGCCAGTTCACCGCGGCCGAGGTCCTGGCCCGGGTCGAGGAGTACGACGACCTGCTCGGCCCACTGCTCGACGGCGGCCCGGAACTGCCGACCCGCTGACGCCTGCGAGGCCCGACGTCAACGGCGCAGCCGCCACCAGGCGCCGCCGACCAGGGCGACAGTGATGACGGTGACCGCGACGTCGCCGGCCAGGGCCGCCGCCGGGCTCGCCGGGGAGTACGGCGGGACCAGGTACGCGAACGCCGCGGCCGTGACCAGACCCGCGGTGCCGGCAACAAGCACGTGCCGCTGCCCCCAACCGTTGCCCGACGACCAGTACGCGATCAGGGCTCCGGCGGCACCGGCGAGTGCCAGCGCAAGGGCCACCCCCGCCCAGCCGGGCGTCAGGTCGGAGCCGAGGCGGACGAGGACGACCAACAGACCCACCCAGAGCGGATGCGGCACCCGGCGGGCCCGGCGCGGGCGGGCGCGGCGCCAGCGGGGCAGCAGGGCGACCGCGACAAGGGCGACGACCACCACGGCGGCGAAGGCCAGTTGGAGCCGGCTGGCCAGGAAGCCCTTGTCCTGGTTGATGTCCGAGAAGATCAACAGGCTGCCGAGCAGGTAGAGCACGCCGACCACGGCGAGACCGGGCCGGCCCAGCCACGGTCGGGGCCGCCGCTCCGGTGCGAGGAACGACTCGATGAGCACGATCGGCGCGCAGATGGTCAGCACGATGTGGTTGCCGACGTAGTCGAACGCCTGCCGGAGGCTGACGTCGAGCCCCGGCACCAGCGTCGCCTCGGCGGCGGCTCGGGTGTCGGCGTACTGGGTGTCGTCGAGGTAGTCGGGGTTGAACAGCGACTGGTCGACCAGGCCGGCCTGGAGGACGCCGAACGCGGCGGCGAGCAGCACGATGGTCGGCCAGCCCGCACCGAGGTGCCGTGCGGTCTCCCGGATGAGGATCGCCGCGCCGCCGTACATCGGGCCCAGGAAGATCAGCACCGGCAGGAAGTCGTCGATCGCGAAGCCACCCCACGAGCACTCGGCCGCCCACGGCGCGAGCAGCAGCAACGCGATCACCGGCAGAAGCCGTCGGCGCAGTGGGAGGCGGACACCGGCGGCGGGGCGGTCGGCGGCGGCATGGTCGCCGGCGACGGGGTCGGGTCCGGTCGGCATGGGCGCTCCTCGGCGGCGTTTCGAGATCGTTCCCTGCACAGTGCGCGGGCCAACCGGTCACCCGATACGGCCATCGGCCGACGACCGGTGCGACCAAAGTCGTTGAGTACTGTGGTGCCGACGTCGACCCGGGGAGCGTGGAGATGCAGCCAACCGTCACGGCCGACCTGACGGCCCGGCCCGTCGAGGCCGAACGTCCGCTGCTCAGCTACCGCGACGAGGCGACCGGCGAGCGCGTCGACCTGACCGCACAGCAGGTCGGTCAGTGGGCGGCCCGCAGCGCGAGCCTGCTGCGGGACGGCTGCGGTCTCGGCCCCGGCAGCCGCGTAGCGGTCCTGCTGCCGCCGCACTGGCGTACCGCTGCGGTGTTGTTGGGCGCCTGGGCCTCGGGCCTGGCGGTGTCGTTCCGACCGCGCGCCACCGCGGGCCTGGCGGTGCTCGAACCGGGCGGCGACCGGCCGTTCGATGCGGTCTTCGTGACGCCGGAGCGGCAGGACGACTGGCTGGAGGACGTGCCGGACGCGCCGCACCGCTATCTCGTCGGCACCGGGCCGGGACGGCTGGACGACGTGCCGTTGGGCTGGCTGGACTGGTCCGCCGAGGTGCTCCGGCACGGCGACGGCGCGCCCGACCACACCGCCATCCACCCGTCGGACCCGGCCACAGCGGACGGCACCACCTACGGTCAGTGGGGTGCGCTCGCCCAGGAGTTCGCCACGATGCTGGACCTGCGCGCCGGCGACCGCCTGCTGGTCGACGCCGCCGAGACCGAGCAGCCGCTGAAGTGGTTGCTCGCACCGCTGTCGGCCGGCGCGTCCGTGGTGATCAGCGCCAACCTCGACCCGGCGCGGCGGGACGCGGTCGTCGCCGCCGAACAGGTGACCCGGGTTCTCTGACCCTGCCGGAGCGGCCAAACAGCGCTGACCGGTCCGGTTCCGTTACATCGCCATCTGCCCTGCTCAGAGGGTCTTTTGTCGATGCCGTCGGCGTGTTCTCATACCCGAACAGCGACGTCATCGACCCCGCACCGCCTCCCTCATCGAAAGGTGCACCGATGCGCAGAAGACCGACCTTCCGACTGGCGGTCCTCACCGCCACCGCCGCGACGTTCCTGGCGTCGGGCGGTGCCTCCGGGGCGCTCGCCACGGCCGCGCCCGCGACCGCCTCCCCCGGCGTCACCGCGTGTGAGCCGGGCGCCGACGCGCACAGCGCCGCCCGGCTGGCCGAGGGCGCCACCGCCCAGGAGCCGGAGCTGTACTCCACCAACGAAGCCAACGCCTACGGCGTGATCAAGGACGCGCCGCGCCTGCCGAACGGCAGCGTCACGGTGCCGACGGTCTTCCACATGATCTCCGACCATCCGCTCACCGCAGCCGAGACGACCAGGTGGAACACCCTGATCGCCGCGCAGATGACGGTGCTCAACGACTCGTTCGCGGGCCGCACGGCCGGAGACGCCTCCAACACTCCGTTCCGGTTCTCGCTCGTCGACACGACGTGGACGGTGAACAGCGCCTGGTACACGGTCGTACCGGGCAAGAACGAGCGGGACATGAAGAAGGCGCTGTACACCGGCGACTCGGAGACCCTGAACGTGTACGCGGCCAACATCGGCGGCGGGCTGCTCGGCTGGGCGTACTTCCCGAAGGGCTACAACAACGGGCGCGACTACATCGACGGCGTGGTGATGCTCGACGAGTCGATGCCGGGCGGTACGGCCGGCAAGTACGCCCTGGGTGACACGCTGACGCACGAGGTCGGGCACTGGCTGATGCTGGAGCACACCTTCGCGCACGGCTGCTCCGCGTCCGGCGACTTCGTCGCGGACACCCCGCGCGAGGCGGCGCCGCAGTTCGACTGCCCGGTGGGTGCGGACTCCTGCACCGCGCCCGGGCTCGACCCGATCCACAACTTCATGGACTACACGCAGGACTCCTGCATGAACATGTTCACCGCCGGCCAGGCCGACCGGATGAGCGACGCCTGGGTGGCGTTCCGCGCCGGCGGGGCCGGATAGCCCACTGGAGGTCGGGGGCCGGCGGGTCGTTCCGCCGGCTCCTTCGGCTTCACCCTTCCGGTGGAGCCAGCTCGTTCCGCCGATCCTCACGTTCTGCCTGCTCCTACGCTTCGCCGAAGGCATCTGGCACTTTCATCGGCGGAGGACACATGGCGTCGGGGCGTACACGTCGGACACTGGTGGCGGTGGTCGCCGGTGGACTGTTCGCCCTCGGTGTGGTTGCGCCCGGCCCGGCGGCGGCGCCACCGCCCCGCGCGGCCCAGGTCGACGGCCCGACCGCTCCCGAACCGCGCGAGCCGCGCCCACCGCTGCTCCCCGCCGACTTTCAGGGCACCGGCCGGTACATCGTTCGGGACCTCGGCATCGACGTGCCGTTCTCCTGGCAGGGCCGCGACGGCAACAGCCAGATGACCGCCGGCGGCCCGGAGCACCCGATCTGGTTTACGAACCTGATCTACGAGAACACGCTCTACACGCTCACCTACAGGTGGCCGAACATTCCGCTGTTTCCGCCCCGCGCGTGCAGCAAGGTGCCGGGGTTCTTCAACCGGCAGATCTTCAACGACAAGCTGAAGACCGCCCGCTACGTGGGGCCGGAGATTCTGCAAGGTGAGGAGGACCGGCACGTGGATCACTGGCGGGTCGGGGTGGTCGGCGGTTCCACAGTGCCGGGGGAGTTCTTCCGTTTCC
Organism: Micromonospora saelicesensis; assembly: GCF_900091575.1. Classification (GTDB taxonomy): domain Bacteria; phylum Actinomycetota; class Actinomycetes; order Mycobacteriales; family Micromonosporaceae; genus Micromonospora; species Micromonospora saelicesensis. Next base: position 950,791 of record NZ_FMCR01000001.1, on the reverse strand, counting down.
CGATCGCGCTCGGCGACATCTACGTCGACCAGCACGACCCGAGCCGGTGGTGGCAGGTGTTGCAGTTCGGCCTGCAGAACCTCTTCGACCCGGAACTGGACGAGTGGTTCACCATGGACACCTTCGACCACCGCCCCGGCGAGGTCACCCTCCCCGACCGCTGCCCACCCCCCACGTCGTAACCCGTCGACTGCGTCTCCGCTGCGTCTCCGCTGCGTTGCCACTGCGTTGCCACTGCGTTGCCACTGCGTTGATCAAGAGGTTTGCGTCATCGATCGGCCTGATGATGACGCAAACTTCTTGATCAACATGGGCGGGGTCAGGGCCGGGGGGCCGGGTTCGGTTACAGGGCGAACAGCAGGGCGGCGTTCAGGAGGACGACGAGGGCGGTGGCGAAGTGGATGCCGAAGGCGACAGCCTTCGTCCCGCCGTTGCGCAGCACGATGACGGTGTCGCCCAGCGGGACGAGCGCGACGATCAGCATGAACCACGCGACCGCGTCGGCGGTGGTGAAGGCGATCAGGGTGAGGCCGAGCAGCCCGAAGGTGAGGTCCTTCAGCCCTTTGACCGTCAGGTAGGCGGGGTCACCGTCCGGCCTGGCCGGTACGCCGTACCCGGCGGCCGCGGCCTGCGGCACCAGCAGGAACCGGGCGCCGATGAAGGCGACGAAGAGGCTGAGTACGACGGCGAGCCCGTAGGCGAGGGGTGCCAGCATGAGTCTGCTCCATTTCCTAGCGGTGCTAGATATGGGAGCGACGCTAGCAGAGCATCGGCAGGAACGCTAGCGGTGCTAGGATTGCTGTCATGTCGACACACGGGCGCCGGGAGCGCGAGCGGGCGGAACGGGAGCAGGCGATCATCACCGCGGCACGCGACCTGGCGTTGGCTGAAGGCTGGGACGCGGTGACCACCCGCCGGCTCGCCGCCGAGATCGAGTACAGCCAGCCCGTCCTCTACAGCCACTTCAAGGGCAAGGACGCCATCATGGCGGCGGTCGCCGTCGAGGGGTTCGCCGAGCTGGCAACCGCACTGGTCTCGGCCCGGGCCTCCGCCCCCGACCCCCGGCAGGCCGTCGCCGACGTGGCAGCCGCGTACGTCGCGTTCGCCCAGCAGCGGCCCGCGATCTACGACGCGATGTTCACCCTCGCCGTGGACCTGCCGTTCGCCACTCAGGACGTCCCGACGGACCTGGCCCGAGGCTTCGCCGAACTGGCCGAGACGGTGCGCCCGGTCGCCGGGGACGACGACCTGGAGACGGTCACCGAAACCTTTTGGGCCGGCCTGCACGGCCTGGTCACACTGATGCGCAGCGGCCGGCTCCGCCGCGCCGACCACGACCGCCGGCTGGCGGTGCTGGTGGACCGCTTCTCCCGGTGAGCGTTGCCGGTCAGGGCTGAGTCGGTCGTCGCGCGCACGGCGCGAGGTGGTCGGTGGGAAGGGCGCACCGAGCGCCGCCGGGCAGTGGTCGATCACAGAAAACCCAATGTCGTACGCCCTGCTGGTCCTCCGCCGAGACCGTCACCCCGCCCGGCTCGACCCGCGCGCTGAGCCGGACCAACACCCGAGCGGCGGTACGCGCGAAGATCCGGGCGCGCAGCAGGTCAGGCGCGGTGATCGGCAGGTGGATCACCCAACGGTCGCTCATTGGTAGCGGCGCCGTTCGAGGAGCTGCCAGGGCTGCGCCGACTCTTCCCGCCTGCTCGTCGGAGGTGGCTCGTCGCGTCGGCTCGCCCACCGACTCGTTTGGTTGCGCACGTGGCTGTCCTTCGTCGGATGGGATCGACGTGCAGGGGCGGTCTCCGCCGGTTGCGTTCGGCGGAGACCGCCCGCCCGCAGCCGTCCGGGGGGTACGGCAGCAGGGCCGCGCCGGGGGAGCGCGGCGGGTGGGGTCTCGACGGGTCGGATCCCGGCGGCGATGCGAGACCAGTACGAGAGGCGCCAACCGACCGCAGCAGCACCGCATCACCGAGAGCGACGCTACCGACACTGAGTCACCTATGTCAAGAACGTCTCCGAGTCATCTACCCACCTATGTCACTCGCACTACATACGTTGCCTGCGTCGAAGCGGCTGATCAATACTGGGCGAGCCAACCGACTGCAAGGGACTCCACGTGCCTATCCCGCCCACAATGGACGAGCTGCTCGACGATCTCCTGAAGAAGATCAAGGACGGGACCTATTCGCCTGGGTCCCAGCTCCCGTCCGGGCGCGTGCTGGCAGACGAGTACGACGTCTCGCAGTCCACGATCAGTCGTGCGGTGGGGAAGCTGCGGAAAGAGGGCGTGCTCGTTGGACGTCCTGGGCGCGGGGTCTTCGTCGCGGAATCCCGCAAGCGCTGACGCTCGCCGCCCACTCGGAGCAAGCTGGGTGGGCCGCCCGCTCGGGGTGCGCTGGGCGAGGCCGGCCGACCGGGACGCTCTGGGTGAGGCCGCCCGCTCGGGTGCGCTGGGCGAAGGCCGGCCGACCGGAGTTGCCCGTGGTCGCCGTCCACGCCGGACGGGCGATTCGTCTACGGCATCAGCTCCATAGCGAGCGCGAGAGACACCTCGTCCCTGCCCCGCGCCCGCGCCCAACCCACTGATCGACTCGGGTTTCAGGAAACCGGGGCATCGGAGCGCCCCGGACACCGCGACTTCCTGAAAACCGAGTCGATCAAGGCCGGAAAGCGAGTTGATCAAGGCCGCGCGGGTCAGTCGACGGTCGGTAGCTTCGGGCCGAGGACGTCGTCGGCGTCGACGATCGTGTACGCGTAGCCCTGCTCGGCGAGGAAGCGCTGCCGGTGTGCCGCGTACTCCGTGTCGATCGTGTCCCGGGACACCACAGTGTAGAAGTGCGCCTGCCGGCCGTCGGCCTTCGGCCGGAGCACCCGACCGAGCCGCTGCGCCTCCTCCTGGCGTGACCCGAACGTCCCGGACACCTGGATCGCCACCGCCGCCTCGGGCAGGTCGATCGAGAAGTTGCCGACCTTCGAGATGACCAGGGTGCGCAACTCACCGGACCGGAACGCGTCGAACAGCCGCTCCCGCTCCTTGTTCGTGGTCGAGCCCTGGATGATCGGCGCGTCGAGGTACTCGCCGAGCTGGTGCAGCTGGTCGATGTACGCGCCGATCACCAGCACCTGGTCGTCCGGGTGCCGGTCGACCAGCGCCTTGACCACCGGCAGCTTGGTGCGGGCGGTCGCCGCCATCCGGTAGCGCTCCTCCGCCTCCGCCGTCGCGTACGACATCCGCTCCGCGTCGGTCAGCGTCACCCGGACCTCGGTGCACTCGGCCGGTGCGATCCAGCCCTGCGACTCGATGTCCTTCCACGGCGCGTCGTACCGCTTGGGCCCGATCAGGCTGAACACGTCACCCTCGCGGCCGTCCTCGCGTACCAGAGTCGCAGTGAGGCCCAGCCGGCGGCGGGCCTGGAGGTCCGCGGTGAACCGGAAGATCGGCGCGGGCAGCAGGTGCACCTCGTCGTAGACGACCAGGCCCCAGTCGCGGGCCCCGAAGAGGTCCAGGTGGGTGAACGCGCCGCCGCGCCGCGAGGTGAGCACCTGGTACGTGGCGATGGTGACCGGGCGGATCTCCTTGCGCTCGCCGGAGTACTCGCCGATCTCCTCCTCGGTCAGCGAGGTGCGGGCGATCAGCTCCCGCTTCCACTGCCGGCCGGCGACCGTGTTGGTGACCAGGATCAGGGTGGTCGCCTTCGCCTCGGCCATCGCCGCCGCGCCGACCAGGGTCTTGCCGGCGCCGCAGGGCAGCACCACCACCCCCGACCCACCGGCCCAGAACGCCTCGACGGCCTCCCGCTGGTACGAGCGCAGCGTCCACGGCTTGCGCCCGTCCTTGCCGGCCTCGGCCAGCTCGATCGGGTGCGCCTCGCCGTCGACGTAACCGGCCAGGTCCTCCGCCGGCCAGCCCAGCTTGAGCAGTGCCTGCTTGAGCCGGCCACGCTCGGACGGGTGCACCCGGATGGTGTCGTCGTCGATCTTGTCGCCGAGCATCCCGGCGAGCTTCTTGCTCTTGGCCACCTCGATCAGCACCAGCCGGTCCAGTGCGCGCAGCACCAGCCCGTACGCCGGGTCGTTGGCGAGCTGGAGCCGGCCGTACCGGTCCATCGTCTCGGCCACGTCCACCAGCAGCGCGTGCGGCACCGGGTAGCGGGAGTACTTGAGCAGCGAATCCACGACACCCTCGGCGTCGTGCCCCGCCGCGCGGGCGTTCCACAGACCCAACGGGGTCAGCCGGTAGGTGTGCACGTGCTCCGGCGAGCGTTCCAGCTCCGCGAACGGCGCGATCGCCATTCGGCAGGCCTGCGCGTCGGGGTGGTCGATCTCCAGCAGCAGGGTCTTGTCCGACTGCACGATCAGTGGTCCACCGCTCACGCCAGCGTCCTCTCCTCGGTTGGCCGACCGGCCGAAACGGGTCGCATACCCGCTGCTGGCCGACCATCCAGTGTTGCACGGTGCGGGACGGCGGAAGAAAGATGCTCACCGGGCGCAACCGTGACGGCACTCACGAACGTCTAGTAAAGGGACGACTGTCTGGGGAGGGCCCATGAAGCATGTCCGGAACACTTCCCGGCTGGTTGCCCTCGTGGTGGTCGTGCTGGTCGGCGCGGGAGCGTGCGCGTTCGATCCGCAGTCCGGCGGGAGTGGTGGCGGGGGAGCCGCCCCAGCCGGTGCGGCGGAACACGCAACGGGGGCGGGCGACACACCCGGGCCCGACCAGCACGGCCGGCCCACCCCGGCCACGCCCACCCCGAAACCCTCCCGGAAACCCACGCCGAAGCCGACCCGGCCGGCACCCACGAAAACCCCCGGCGCCGGTACGCCGACCATCGCCGGCTGCCCCCAGGGGCAGCACCAGCGAGCGGTGGAGACCCACCTGGCCCGGTTGGGCGGGTTCGGGGCGGTGACCGTGGACGGTCGGCAGTCTGCCGCCGACTGCGCGGCGATCAAGAAGTTCCAGAAGAGGTACGGCATTCGCCCCGTCGAGGGTCGCGCCGGACCAACCACCCTCGACGTGGCCCAGCGCCTCGCCACCACCGACACGACCCGCTGCAAGGCCGGCACCGGCACCACGTTCTGCGTGGACCTGACCCGGCAGACCGTCTGGGCGCTCCGCGGCGGCAAGGTGATCATGGCACCGACGGTGACCCGCACCGGCATGTCCGGCTACCGCACCCCGGCCGGCACGTACGCCGTCAACTACCGCAACCCCAAGGAGTGGTCCAACCCGTACGAGGTGTGGCTGCCGTACTGGCAGCACTTCACCCAGGGGATGGGCTTCCACGAGACCACCACCTACCTGCACGACAAGTCGATCGGCTCGCACGGGTGCGTCAACCTGCTGCACGCTGACGCCGTCCGGATGTGGGAGCTCGGCAAGGTCGGCACCCGGGTGGTGCTGATCGGCCGGCGCCCCGGCACCTGAGTGACACGGAGCGAATCGCGGCGATAACCCCCTGTCCGACCAGACTTTCGAGTGTCACCCTTGGAGTCCAGGACCGGACCGGGCGGGGAGGCTGGGGATGACGGTCGACCGTGACGTGATCGCGGAGCACGAGCACGCACCACCCGACGAGGTGTCCCGAGCGACGGTGATCGCGTACGCCGTCGCGGCGACCCTCCTCCTCGGGTGGTTCCTCTTCGGCTGGCTGGTGCTCCAGCAGGGCTTCGTCGATTCGGTCGGAGAATCCGCCGGCGCCGGCTTCGCGCTGCTGCTGATCATCTCGGTGGTCGGCACCGTACGCCGCAGCCGCCGCTGACCGACGGCGCCCGCGCGGTGGCGCCTTCGGTCAGTCCGCCACCACCGCCGCGGTGATCCGGTGCAGCGCGAACGTGTGCAGCATCTCGGTCCGTTCGTCCTCGGCCCGCAGGTAGCCGGCACCGATCGAGACCGGCTTGAGCAGGCGTGACGCCGTCGCCCCGTGCGCGTCGACGTAACCCACCCAGACCAGCGCCTTGTCCCGGACCGCCTGCTGGAGCACCGCCAGGGCCTCGCTGTGGGTGTGCGCCGGCACCGGGCCGCCGCCCAGCCCGGGCGCACCGCCGCGCACCACCGCCGGCGCCCGTCGGGCGGCCCGCGCCGCCGCGTCGCCTCGCCGGATGTGCTCCACCACGCCGAGCAGCCGGGGCATGGGCAGCTTCGGGGCGGCCAGCGGGTCGATCGTCCGGGTGGTCACCGACACCCGGGGCGGGGCCCGTCGGATTCGTGGCCGGGCCAGCACCGTGCTGCCGGTGCCGTCCTCCTGCACCGGGGCGTACCCCGCGTCGCGCAGCGCACCAAGCAGCCGACCAACCTGGTACTGCGTACACAGCACCGTCGGCGCGAGCCGGCGCAGCGCCAACGACTCCAGCCGCCGGTCGGCCAGCACCTCGCTGATCAGCGTCTCGTCGTCGCTGCGCAGGTACGCCCCGGCCAGGCCGACCCGCAGCCCGCCGTGCTTACGGGCCACGTCGTCGATCAGGTAGGTGAGCCCCTGCGGCACCGGGGTACGCGACCGGCGCCGGAACACGTCATGCAGGTCGTCGGCCGTGTAGCCGGAATCCAGGGCCCGCCGCACGCTCGCCGTGGTGACCCGGTGCACGCTGGCCCCGCCGGCCGACTCCAGCTCGGTCATCGCCTCCAACTCGACGGCGAGCGCCGGCTCGGGTGGGCCGGGCACCACCACGGTCAGGTCGGCCTGCACCAGGAAGTGGTCGACCGGTGCGGGCAGCAGGGCGTCCAGCGCCCGCGCGGCACTGGACGGGTCGCCGCTCTCGACGTCGGCGTGCACGCCCAGCGGGTCGTCACCCCGCTCGTCGGTCGACGTCAGGTCCCCCAGCAGCAGCCGACTGTACGAGGTGAGCGCCCCCAGCCCCGTCACGCCCAGCTGTGCGGCCTCGGCCAGCACCTCCCGGTGGGCGGCGTCCCGGCCCCGGCTGCGACGCGGTGCCCGCCAGTCCAGCAGCTCCTGCACCTCCTCCGGGGTGGGAGCCGTCGCCGGCTCCAGATCGGCGAGTACGCCGAGCACCGCCCGTCGGGTGGCCGGCACGCTGGCCCGCTCGGCCTCGGCGGAGAGCGCGGTGATCGGCCGGTCCCGGTCGTCACGGCGGCCCACCAGCCCCACCTGCCGGGTCATGGTCAGCCACGCTCGGGCGAGCTGCTCCCATCGTTGGGCCAGCGAGGCGGCCCGCCACACCTCGTACCCGCCGGTCGGCAGCACCTGCTGATCCGCCCCGTACCGACCGGTGGTCGTGCCGGGCATCTCCAGCTCACCGAGGAGCCCCGCCGCGTACGCCACCTCCAGCAGCAGCGCGGTGGTCGGTTCGTCCAGCCCGGCGGTACGCGCCAACCGGCGCAGGTCCCGTACACCGATGCCACCCGAACGCAGCACCGGCGCGGGCTCGTCGGCGAGCTGCTCCAGCAGCCCTTCGGTGTGTCGGACCACCTCCATGGTCTGCCCGGCCCCGGCCGAGTCGACCGCCTTCGGCTCGCGCGGCGCGGCGGCCACCGGCGGTGGGCTGGTACGCAGCGGCCCGAGCGGGCCGGTGTCGCGGCGCAGCAACAGGCCGACCTCGCGGGGCAACTCCACCGTTCCGCTGGCCGTGGACGAGCCGGTCGTCACCGGGACCAGCAGTCGGTTGTCGACGAGCCACCGCACCGGGGAGCCGGTCGGTGCGCCACCGTTGGTCGGGTCGGAGAGGACCGGGTCCGCCGCGCCGAGCGGCGGCGCCTGCAACGCCCCCGGCGGCACGCTGCCCACCGGCGGGCCGGCCGCCAACCGGTCCAGGATCGCCCGGGCCGAGGGTGGGGCGGCGAGCACCGTCCGTCGGAGCTTCGCCGGGTCCGCGCAGAGCGCCGCCGTGCGCGGGTCCAGCTCCGCGGCCGGTCGGCCGAGCCCAGCGGGGTACGGGGAGACCTCGTCGACGGCGGGCAGCACCTGGAGCGCGTGCTCCGGGCCGTACAGCAGGAAGAGCGCACGCAGTCGGCCCACGGCGGCCCGGACGGCCGTCGGAGCCGGCGGTTGCGGCCCGGCGGTCGCCATCGCGAGCACGGTGTCGGTGGCCGTGGTGCCGTCGTCCGGATTCCGGGTGAGACGGGCGGCGTCGAGGATCTGGAGGGTGAACTGGTCCAGACCGTCCAGCGCGCGGGCCACCGAGACCCGGGACTGGGCCCGGATGGCCAGGGCGGAGACGTCGGCTGGCACGGGCACGACGAGGTCGGGCCGCAGCTGGAGGAGCGCGGCCAGTGACTCGTCGGGCAGCGACCGCAGGTGGTCGGCGAGTGAGGTGGTCATCGTCTTTCCACGCTAGCCCGGCACCGGGCTTCCCCGCCCCTCGGACGTCCGGTCGACTGGGAGTAGCCGGTACGTTTCTCGACATGCCCGCACTGACCGTCGGATTCGACCTCGACATGACCCTGGTGGACTCCCGCCCCGGCATCGCCGCGGCGTACCGGGCGCTGACCGCGAGGACCGGTGTGCCGGTCGACGCCGAACTGGCGGTGTCCCGGCTCGGGCCGCCGCTGCGTACCGAGATCGCGCACTGGTTCCCGCCGGAGCAGGTCGAGTCGGCCGTGCGGGTGTATCGCGAGCTCTACCCGGCGTACGCGATCACCCCGACGCTCCTGCTGCCCGGCGCGCGGGAGGCCATCGACGCGATCCGTGCGCGGGGTGGCCGGGTGCTGGTCGTCACGTCCAAGATCGGCCGGCTGGCCCGGTTGCACCTGGACCACCTCGGTCTCACTGTCGACGAGTTGGCCGGCGACCTGTTCGCCGAGCAGAAGGCGACCGCTCTGCGGGAGCACGGCGCGACCCACTACGTCGGTGACCATGTCGCGGACATGGTGGCGGCGGCAGCGGCCGGGGTGCCCGGCATCGGTGTGGCAACCGGCCCCTGCTCCTCCGACGAGCTGCGCGCGGCTGGCGCGGAAGTGGTGCTGGACGAGCTCACTGAATTCCCAGCGGCGCTCGACGGGATGATCCAGCTAGCCTTGGAGCAGTAGCGGCTCAAGTGAAGCAGGGGTTTTCAGGTGCCTACGGGTCGAGTGAAGTGGTACGACACGGCCAAGGGATACGGCTTCGTCACGAGTGACGAGGGCGGCGACGTGTTCCTGCCCAAGGGGGCGCTGCCGGCGGGTGTCACCGACCTCAAGGGTGGCCAGCGGGTCGACTTCAGCGTGGTGGACAGCCGTCGGGGCTCGCAGGCCATGGGGGTCAAGCTGCTGGACGCGCCGCCGTCGATGGCAGAGCTGCGCCGTCGGCCGGCCGAGGAGCTGCACGGCCTGGTCGAAGACATGATCAAGGTGCTGGAGGCGAAGGTCCAGCCGGACCTGCGCCGGGGTCGGTACCCGGACAAGAAAGCCGCGCAGAAGATCGCTCAGCTGGTCCACGCGGTGGCCCGCGAGCTGGAGGTCTGAGGCACCAGGCCGGCGGTGGCGGCCCGGTCGAGCAGTGCCGCCACCGCGGCGAAACCGGCCTCGCCCAGGTCCGCGGTGAACTCGTTGACGTAGAGGCCGATGTGCCGGTCGACCACGTCGAGCTCCATCTCCTGGGCGTGCGCCAGCACGTACTCCCGGCTGGCCGCCGGGTCCGCCCAGGCCTGCCGGACCGACTCGCGGACCCAGCTGGCCGCGGCCTCCGGGTCGACCGCCCCGCGTCGGGCCAGGATCGCGCCGAGGGGGATGGGCAGGCCGGTGTCGGCCTCCCACCATTCGCCCAGGTCGACCAGGGCGCTCAGACCGTGCCGGTGGTAGGTGAACCGTGCCTCGTGGATGACCAGCCCAGCGTCGTAGCGCCCAGCCGCCACGCCCGGCATGATCTCGTGGAACGGAACCACCTCGATCCGGGCCGGCGGTCGCCCGGCCGACCAGAGCCGGAACAGCAGGTACGCGGTCGTCCGGTCGCCCGGCACCGCCACCGTGGCACCGGTCAGGTCGGTGCGGTCCGGCCCGCCGTCACGGTCGCCCCTGGTGAGCACCAGCGGACCGCAACCGCGACCGAGGGCGCCGCCGCAGGGCAGCAGGTGGTAGTCGTCGAGCAGCCAGGGCAGCGCCGCGAAGCTCACCTTCACCAGGTCGAACGCGCCCCGCTCGGCCGCCGTGTTGGTGACGTCCACGTCGGCGTACGTCACCTCGACCGGCGGCGCGCCGGGCACCCGCCCGTGCACCAGGGCGTGGAAGACGAACGTGTCGTTGGGGCAGGGCGAGATCGCCAGGGAGAGCGCCACACCCTCACCGTAGCCCCGCCCTCAGCCCGGGCCCGCGCCCACCCCACGACTGTGATCCGGAACCGTGATGCGCAGCTGTGATCCGGGGCTGTGATCTGCAGGCTGTGATCTGCAGCTGTGGTCTGCGTCGGAGCGTGGCGGCGGCGCGAACTGCGGCGGACGCCGCCGGGTGGAACAACGCGTGGAATCGACCGGCCCAGCAGGGTCGGGCACCCACCCCAGTCTCCCTTTGGAGCTGATGTCGTAAACGAATCGCCCGGAGTCGGTGACCGTGGTCCGGAGCTCGGGCCAACGGTGCGAGCTCGCAGACTAGGAACCCCGGCAAAGGCCCAGGCCCAGACCCAGGGGCACCCAGACCCAGACCCAGGGGCACCCAGACCCAGACCCAGACCCAGACCCAGACCCAGACCCAGACCCAGACCCAGACCCAGGGCCGGGGCCGGGGCCGGGGGATCTTGCCCGGGGGCCCGAGAGGGTGGTGATGCCGCAAACGAGTCAGCTCCAAAGGGGGTCGCGGGAGTTAGGTCATCCACCGGTGGGCGGGGTTGTCCACAGCGTTATCCACAGCTCGGTGCAGGGTGTTGATAGCTCGCTGACCAGCCGGGAACATCGGCCTGTGACCGAGGTGAGTGACCACACCGACGAGGCCGGCGGAGCCGATCTCGGGCAGGCGCTCCGCGCGTTGCGTCGGCGGGCCGATCTGAGTCAGCGGCAGTTGGCCGAGAAATCCGGGGTGCCGCAGCCGACGCTGGCCCGGATCGAGTCGGGGCGGTCGGCCGATCCCCGATTCCGGACAGTGGAACGCCTCGTCCAGGCGGCGGGTGGGACGTTGGCCGTTGGCGTCCCGCCATCCATCTCCGGCCTCGCCGAGCCCACGCCGGTCCCGCATGACGACATGCGGGACGAGGCGGGCCGCCGATACCCGGCTCACCTGGACGTCTGGCCGGTCCACGAGCCTCGGGACTGGCCCGGTGCCTGGTGGGCGGAGTGGTACCGGTTGCCGCCCGAGCGGTATCCGCTCCCGCTGCCACCGGCCGCGTACGAGCTGAACCGGCGCTATCGCGACAACCGGCGGTGGGCTGACGAGGTCCGGCGGACCGCGCGGGTGCGCCGGGTGATCAGTAGCGACCTGCCGGTCACCTGCTGGCGATACGTCGCCGAGCTTCCCGACGGCACGCTTGTCGGTGAGCTGCGGGCCCATGAGCGGAGCCCGTTCCTGGAGTTCGGGGAGTGGCATCCGGGCATGCCGGAGCGGGAGATGGTGCTCGACGGCGTGCTTGTCGACGCCCGGTACCGGCGGTTGGGGCTCGGGCGTCGGCTGGTCACCGCGCTGGTGACCGCGATGCGCGAGGAGGGTATCGACGACGCGGTCGCTATCGCCGAGGGATCCGGCACCGACCTGCTGCTGGCGTGCAGCTTCGAGATCGAGGCACCCCGCCCAGCCGCACTGCGCCTGGGCCACCCGGGCAAGCGCTGGTTTTCCTGAACATCGTCCGGGCCAGCGCAGTGCCGGGCCAGCGCAGTGCCGGGTCAGCGCAGCGCCGGGGCTGCTGCGGTCAGGGCGGCCAGGGCTTCGCGCAGCCGCCAGGCGTCCCGGTCGCGGGGCCCGATCGGGTTGGAGATGGTGCGCAGTTCGGCGAAGGGCACCCCGGCCTGCGCCGCGGCGACCGCCACGCCGTACCCCTCCATGGCTTCGGCGACCGCTTCCGGATGCCTCCGGCGCAGCTCGTCAGTGCTGGCCGTGGTGCCGGTGACGGTGCTGACCGTGAGCACCGGGCCGGCCGTGGCCGTCGGGAGGGCGGCTCGCAGTGCCGCCAGCAGGCCCGGGTCCGCCGGCACCCTGCTGCCCGCGCCGAGCAGCGCGGACGGCATGCCCAGCTCGTCGACCGGGATGAAGCCGTCGGGCGACTCTGCGCCCAGGTCGGCGGCGATACTGGCGGTGCCGAGGACCGTGTCGCCGACCTCGGCCCGCCCGGTGAAGCCGCCGGCCACGCCGGCGCTGACGACCGCACGGTACGGGCGGCCGGCGGCCTCGGCCAGCGCCAGCAGCCGGGCGGTGGCGGCACCGGCGACGGCCGGACCCACACCGATCGGGGTGACGGTCACGGTGGGGTCGGTCAGCCCGGCGCGGACCGCGTCCGCCTCGGCTGGGACCGCCGTCACCACCAGCAGACCGGTCACGAGAGTGAGCCGGGGGACTCGCGGCGGGTTTCGTCGTCGACCGCGCCACCCGGGCCGCCAACGGCCGACGACGGGCGGTAGATGTGGTAGCCCGGCGGGGCTGGGCTCGGGTCGTCGTACTGCGGTGAGCTGGTCTGCGCCGGCGCCGGTGAGGTTGGTGTGGGGTCCCCGGGCTGCTCGTCCGCCGGCTCGTCCTCGGTCAACTCGTCGTCACCGAGCGGTCGGCCGGCCAGCTTCTCGCCGCGCAGCCGGGCGGCGGCCAGCACACCCCGGATCGCGGCGAGTACGCCGACTCCGGCGGCCACGGCGATGCCCATCCGACCGTCGAACGGCACCAGCCCGAGGCCGCCGCCGGCGACGAAGGCGAGCATCAGCACAGTCTCGGAGTGGGCGAAGGAGCTGGCCCGCAACCGTTCCGGGATGCGTTCCTGGATCGAGGCGTCCACCGCCAGCTTCGCTATCCCACTGGCCAGCGCGGCGACCAGGCAGAGCAGGGCGACCATCAGCAGCGAGAATTGGATGACGGCGAGCACCGCCACCCCGGCCACGATGATCATGCTGCTGGACTGGATGGCGGTCGGTCGGTGGATGCGCAGTCGGGTGCCGATGGCGGTCGCCAGGAAGGTGCCGACCGCGAGCGCGCCGCCGACCACGCCCAACGCCCACTCGGCACCCAGATCCCGACCGAACACCACTGTGGTCAGGTCGCCCTTCTTGATCGCGAAGGCGAGGAAGAGCAGCAGGAAGCCGTAGAGCGCGCGTAGCGTCGCCGCGCCGATCAGGGTGGCGATCACCAGCCTGCCGGCCGGTCGGCCCCGGCCCAGCGGTCGGTCGCCGCGGCGGCGGCCCAGCGCGCGTAGTGGCCGGGGGACCCGCTCCGGTGGCTCCGAGTCGGCCTTCGGCGGCAGCCGCAACGAGATCACCATGCCGATCAGGAAGATCAACGACGCGACCCTCAGCGGCCACTGCGGCCCGAACCAGAACGCGGCCAACCCGATCGGGGCCACCAGCGCACCCGCGACCGTGCCGTAGACGCTGGCCCGGGCACCCACCTGGGACAGCCCGAGCCCTTCCGGCAGCAACCGGGGCACCGCCGCGGAGCGGGCCACGCCGTACGCCCGGGAGAGCGCGAGCACCCCGAACGCGGCCGGGTAGAGCCCGAAGCCGTGGATGTAGTCGGAGATCAACCAGGCCAGGAAGGCGCGGCCGAGCATCGTCGCGGCCAGGGCGTACCGCCGGCCGTGCCGGAAGTGATCCAGCAGCGGGCCCACCACCGGGGCGAGCATCGCGAACGGCACCATGGTCACCAGCAGGTAGAGCGCCACCTTGCTGCGGGCCTCGCCGAGCGGCACGTTGAAGAAGATCGTGCCGGCCAGACCGATGGCGATCAGGGTGTCGCCGGCACAGGAGAGCGCGTGCAGGTCGAACAGGCGAACCATGCCGACCTCGCCGCCGGCACCCCGGGCCCGGGCCCGCCCGGCCCGGCGGGTCACCCAGCGGCCGCTGCCCACCGAACCGCGCAACAGCAGACGGACGGCGCGAATGCCGGTGCCGACGGTCCGCCCGAGGACGGAACGCCCGGAGCGGGAGTACGACGGCATGTGCACCATCCTCGCCCATCTGATCCGGGTACGCCGCACCACCGCTGGGAAAGGTTCCCCGGGAGTCCCTGTCACCCCTGCGAGGCGCATGGGGAACAATGGTCGGGTGACCAGGCCCGCCTCCACCCGTGCCGCCCGTCTCGACCAGGTCTGCGCCGCCGCCGTCGAGGTGGCCCGCGCCGGCATCACCGAGGTGGACGCCGACGATGTCGGCGACCACCTGCAGGTCGTGGCCGAGGGTGATCGGCTGGTCACCCACTACTTCGAATGTCGCCTCGCCGGCTACAACGGCTGGCGGTGGGCGGTCACCGTCACCCGGGTGCCGCGCAGCAAGACGGTGACCATCTGCGAGACGGTGTTGCTGCCCGGCCCGGACGCGCTGCTCGCGCCCGGTTGGCTGCCCTGGCAGGAGCGACTCAAGCCGGGCGACCTGGGTCCGGGTGACCTGCTCCCGACCTCGCCCGACGACGATCGACTGGTCCCCGGTTACCTGCTCTCCGACGACCCGGCGGTCGAGGAGACGGCGTGGGAGCTGGGCCTCGGGCGCGCCCGGGTGCTCTCCCGCGAGGGCCGCATCGAGACGGCGCAGCGCTGGTACGAAGGTGACCACGGCCCCGCCGCGGCCATCTCGACCGCCGCACCGTCCGCCGCCCGCTGCGGCACCTGTGGCTTCTACCTGCCGCTGGCCGGTGCGATGCGGCAGGCCTTCGGGGCGTGCGGCAACTTCTACGCCCCCGACGACGGTCGGGTGGTGAGCGCCGATCACGGGTGCGGCGCGCACTCCGAGACGTTGATCGAGGCGGCCGAGACCGCTGTCGACGAGTTGCCCACGGTGTACGACGACAGCGCGGTGGAGGCCATGTCGGTCAGCCGGGCTCCGGGCTCGGTGGAGGCGGCTGAGCCGGCGGAGCCGTACGGGCACTCCTGATCGTCCGCGCCGGAGTGCTCCGGTGCGGCCAGCTCACCTCGCGCGGCGGCGGCGTCTGTTGGCGTCGTGCCGCATCATCACGGCGAGCCCCGGGAAACCCCACAGGAAACCGGCGAGGCAGGTCCAGAGCCAGTTCTGGTGACCGTGGTCGGTCAGCCAGCCCCGGAAGAAGATCAGCAGGACCAGCCCGGCCACCGCCCACGCGATCAACCCGGCGAGGGCGAACGGCACCATCGGCGGATCCAGTGGTGCGGGCCGCGGTGGCTGCTCGTTCGGCATTCGGCAAGCGTACGGGATCTACTTCCCCTGCCCACCGACGATCTGGGACGATGCGCGCGACAACTGGAAGATCACCTGCGAGGACCTGATGGCCGTAGCGCCGCCCGAGAACGGCACACCTCCCAACCCCGCTCATCCGCGTAACGGTTTCGACCGTTTCTTCGAGATCTCCGCCCGTGGCTCGACGTTGAGCCGTGAGGTACGCGGTGGCCTGGCGACCTTCTTCACGATGGCGTACATCGTGGTGCTCAACCCGCTGATCCTGGGCGGCGCCGTCGACGGTGACGGCAAGAGCCTCCCGATTCCCGCGCTGGCTGCCGCGACCGCGCTGGTCGCCGGCCTGATGACCATCCTGATGGGTGTGGTCGGCCGGTTCCCGCTGGCGCTCGCCGCCGGTCTGGGTGTCAACGCCCTGGTGGCGTACGAGATCGCCCCCGAGATGACCTGGGCCGACGCGATGGGCCTGGTGGTGATCGAGGGTGTGATCATCGCGGTGCTGGTGCTGACCGGTCTGCGGACCGCGGTGTTCCGCTCGGTGCCGACCCAGATGAAGAGTGCGATCGGTGTCGGCATCGGTCTGTTCCTGACCATCATCGGCCTGGTGGACGCCGGCTTCGTCCGGCGCATCCCGGACGATGCCAACACCACCGTTCCGGTGGGCCTGGGCATCGGCGGCAAGCTGGTGAGCTGGCCGATGCTGGTCTTCGTGGTGGGCCTGCTGATCACGCTGGTGCTGGTGGTCCGTCGGGTGAAGGGCGCGATCCTGATCGGCATCCTCGCCTCGACGGTGCTGGCGGTGATCGTGGAGGCGATCGGCAACATCGGCCCGTCGTTCGTCAACGGTCAGCCCAACCCGAAGGGCTGGTCGCTGAACGTGCCGGAGCTGCCGAAGTCGGTGGTCGACCTGCCGGACCTGTCGCTGCTCGGCAAGTTCAACGTGCTGGACTCGTGGGGCCGGGCCGGTTGGCTGGTCGTGCTGATGTTCATCTTCACGCTGTTGATCACGGACTTCTTCGACACCATGGGCACGATGGTCGCGGTCGGCCAGGAGGGCGGCCTGCTCGACGAGCAGGGCACCCCGCCGAAGGCCAAGGAGATCCTGCTGGTCGACTCCATCGCGGCGGCGGCCGGCGGTGCGGCCAGCACCTCCAGCAACACGTCGTACATCGAGAGCGCCGCCGGTGTCGCGGAGGGTGCCCGGACCGGCGTGGCCAACCTGGTCACCGGCGCGCTCTTCCTGCTCGCGATGTTCCTGGCGCCGCTGGTCGTGATCGTGCCGTTCGAGGCGGCGTCGACGGCCCTGGTGGTGGTCGGGTTCCTGATGATGACCGCGGTGCGGACGATCGACTGGTCCGACTACGAGATCGCCATTCCGGCGTTCCTCACCATCGTGCTGATGCCGTTCACCTACTCGATCTCCAACGGGATCGGCGCCGGTCTGATCACCTTCGTGGTGGTCAAGCTGGCACGGGGCAAGGCCCGGGAGATCCACCCGTTGCTGTACGGGGTGGCCGCGCTGTTCGTGCTGTACTTCCTGCGTGGGCCGATCGAGTCCCTGGTGCTCTGACGCACGTTCGGGCGGGGAGTCGATCAGGATTCCCCGCCCGTACCATCTGAATCCCCTCGTGAGCCTGGTCATAACGGATGTCGTTAGCCAGGCTCATTAGTTAAGCTAACTACTGTGACGGAGCGGACGGTGACGGCGGAACGCGTGCCACCGGCGCAGCTGGCTCCCCAGCTGCGTGATGCGATCACCCGACTCAACCGGCGGGTCCGACAGGCCCGACCGGTCGGCGACCTCACGGTCACCCAGGTCTCCGCGCTCACCAGCCTGCGGCTGGCGGGCGCGATGACGCCCCGGGAGCTGGCCGACGTGGAGCGGGTGCAGCCGCCGACGATGACCAAGATCGTCGGGAAGTTGGAGGACCGCGGCCTCGTGCGGCGGACACCCCATCCGACCGACGGGCGGCAGGTCATCCTCGCGGCGACCGAAGGAGGGCAGGCCGTGCTCGACCAGTTCGAGCGGGCCCGCGACGAGTGGCTGGCCCACCGGCTGGCCGCACTCGACGAGGACGAACGGGAGACCCTGCAGAGGGCCGCCGAGATTCTTCAGCAGCTCGCTCGCGCCTGAGCCGTACCCGCGCCACCGGGTCCGTGCCGTCACGTGTCGATGACGCGTACGTCCGGAGGAGGCGCACCAAGAGTGCAGGCGAAGCTGAGCACGATGTTCCAGTCCCTACAGGTCCGCAACTACCGCCTCTTCGCATCCGGGCAGCTGATCAAGTTGATCGGCGTCTGGATGATGTTCATCGCCCAGGACTGGCTCGTCCTCGAGCTCTCCAACAACTCGGCGACCGCGCTCGGCGTGGTCACCGCCTGCCAGTTCACCCCGGTGCTCCTGCTCACCCTGCTCTCCGGCCGGCTCGCCGACCGGTACGACAAGCGGGTGCTGCTCTTCGCCGCCAACGCCTTCTGGAGCCTGCTGGCGCTCGGCATGGCGGTGCTGGTCCTCACCGACCTGGTGCAGCTCTGGCACGTCTTCGCCTTCGCCGCCCTGCTCGGCACGGCGAACGCGGTGGAGACCCCGGTCCGGCAGGCGTTCGTCTCCGAACTGGTCGGCACGCCGCTGCTGCCCAACGCGCTGTCGCTGAACGCCGCCGTGTTCAACTCCGCCCGGATCGTCGGCCCGGCCGTCGCCGGCCTGGCCATCGCCGCGTTCGACGTGGGCCCGGTCTTCCTCTTCACCGCCCTCAGTTCGGTCGCGCCCCTGGTCAACGTGGTCCGGATGCGGACGACCGAGCTGCACCGCGACGCCCTGCTGCCCCGCGACGAGCGGGCGTCCGCCCGGGTCGTCGACGGGCTGCGGTACGTGTGGCGCCGCCCCGACCTGCTGCTGCCGATGGCGATCATGTCGGTGATCGGCATGTCGCTGTTCAATTTCCAGCTCACCCTGGCCGCGTTGGCGAAGACGGTCTTCCACACCGGTGCCGCCTCTTTCGGCCTGTTCAGCACGGCACTGGCCGTCGGCGCGCTCGGCGGCGCGCTCAGCGGCACCGGTCGCCGTAGCCGCCCGTCGGTGTGGCTGGTGCTCGGCGCGGCGATTGCCTGCGCCAGCTTCGGCACACTGGTCGGCCTCTCCACGGCGTACTGGCTGGTGGTGGCGCTGCTGGTGCCGACCGGCTTCTGCATGGTCTTCTTCGCCCAGGCCGCCAACCAGCGGATCCAGATGGGCGTCGACGCGGCCTTCCGGGGACGGGTGATGGCCCTGTGGGTGCTGGTGTTCCTGGGCACCAACCCGGTCGGCGCGCCGCTGATCGGCTGGGTCGCGGAGCACTACGGTGCCGGTGCCAGCATCTGGATGGGCGGGCTCATCTCGCTGGCCGCCGCGGTGGTCGCCCTCACCTGGCAGCTCCGCCACTCCGGTGCCCGGCTGCGTTTCCGGGTGCTACCGATGCCCCGTTTCTACGTCACCTCCACCGACTGCTGAGGTTTGCACCGGCGCCGACCGCGTCCGGTTGCGCGGATCGCGCGGATGCGGCGAAACCGGTGGCGGGGTGGCACGGTGGGGCTTAGCGTCGATACGTGGGAGTCGGACGCGCGCTGATGCTGGCCCTGGCGTTCCTCGCCGTGGCCACGCTGCCGGCGGCATTCGCCCTGATCTTCTGCTACGACGAGATCGTCGACCGGGTGGTCTGCGGCTGGTCCGAGTGGCGCGACCGCCGACGGGAGAAGCGCACGATCGCCCGTCTCGACCGTGCCATTGAGGCCGACGCGCTGACCCGGGACATCGACCTCAGCGAGTTCGACCGCGTCGACCGGCGGCCACTGGAGCAGCTCGCCGCCGACCTGCGCCGCCTCGGCGGTCAGCGGATCGGCGGCGGCGGTCGATCGATGGTCTGGCACAGCGCGCTGCTCCAGGCGTACGACGACCGGCTTCGCCTCGCCTGCCGCGCCCTCGGCATCGCCGAACACCTCGCCGAGCTGGAGGGCGTCGATCAGGAGATCGAGCGGGTCCGGGTGGAGGGCGTGCTGCACGCCGCCGGGCTGGCCCTTCCGGCGGCCCGGGCCGGGCTTCGGCAGCGGCACCGCTGAGCGGCCGCACGCTGTGCGACTCTTCGTCGCGATCCGCCCGTCCGTCCAGGCGGTCAATCACCTTGGCGTACAGGTTGCCCGTCTGCGCGTCGCGGCGGCGACCGCCGCTGGCGTCAACGTCCGGCTCGCCGACCCGGCCGACCTGCACCTCACTGTGGCGTTCCTCGGCGCCGTCGAGTCTGACCGGCTGGTCGAGGTGGAGAGTGCGCTCGGCCTGGCTGCCGAGCGGTTCGGGGACGGCCGGGACGCCGTCCCCCGGTTGAGTCTCGGCGGCGGTGGCCGGTTCGGCCGGGGCCGATCCACAGTGCTGTGGGTGGACCTGCGCGGGGAGATCGAGGCGTTGCACGTGCTGGCCGGGCTGATTCGGGCCCGGCTGAGCCACGGCCGGCTGCTGTGCGACGAGAAGCCGTTTCGGCCGCACCTGACCGTCGCCCGGCCCGGTGACCGGATGGACCCGGCCGACGTCGAGGCCGACCGGGCCAGCCTGGACGGGTACGAGGGGCCATCGTGGCCGGCGTCGGAGCTGCTGCTGGTGCGCAGCCACCTCGGCGGCGGCCGACCGCGCTACGAGCGGATCGCCGCCTGGTCGCTGTGACCCGGCGGCACGTGGCTGGCCGCGGTGGAAGGCCCGCTGCGGAGAAGCTCGCGGGCCTGTTCGGCGGCGCGGGTGATGCTCTCGCTGATGAAGTCGAGGAAACGGGCGATGTTCTCCAGTCGGGCGGCGGTGGGGGTGTGCGCGCCGAGGAGAGCGACACCCTGGCGTGCGATAGCGACGAGATGGTCGTTGGCCCGAGCACTGGCGATCGTCGCCTGGTAGAAGAGCTCGTCGTCGACGACGTAGCGGTCGCGACGGCGTTCGTCGCGTTCGCGGCGGACGAGGCTCTGGCTCTCCAGGAAGGTGATCGCCTTGGAGATGGACGCCGGGCTGACCTGGAGGCTCCCGGCGAGCTCAGACGCGGTGCGGCTGCCCGAGTCGGTGAGGAACAGGTTGGTCAACACCCGGGCCCCCATCTTGTTCAGACCGGAGGACATGAGGACGGTGGTGAACGCCTCCTCGTAGTCGGCCACCGCCTGGGCGTCGCGTCCGTCCGGTCGGGGGGCCGCCTCGGCGCCTCGGGAAGGGGCGGGCCTGCGCCGGTGGGCGCGGCGCTCGGTCGCGTGATGGGCCAGGTCGGCGCGGTAGCCGGTGGGGCCGCCGTTGCGCATCACCTCGCGCGTGACCGTCGAGGTGGGACGGTCGAGGCGTCGGGCGATCTCGGCGTAGGGGAGGCTGTCGGCCAGCCCCAGCGCGATCTGCTGGCGTTCCTGCTGGGTGAGCCTGCCTCCCGGCATCGCGATCTCCCTCGTGGTCCCCGTAGGGCGGTGGCCCCAGACTCCACCACCATAGCGTTAACTCCCATGCCAATGCAACGCAACCCTCCGCCGTGTTGCATTAGATTCAGGGTCGTTGCAACAATTTCTCCGCTCTGAACAGCTAAAACTCTGTGTAGTTGCAACATGGGTGTTGCAGAAGATGGAAAGCAACGTAGCGTTTCCCGTATCGGAAACAAGCACCGACCTGGGAGAGCACGATGCAGACGTTCGCCACACCCGCCCCCATCTCCACCGTCCTGGACATCCCCGCCGGACGCATCCAGCTCATCGCCGCGGACCGCGCCGACGCCACCGTCGAGGTCCTCCCGGCCGACCCCGCCAAGAGCAGCGACAGGAGGGCCGCCGAGCAGACCACCGTCTCCTACGCCGACGGCGTCCTGCGCATCACGACCGCACCTCCCATCAACAAGCTCGTCGGCCCTTCCGGCTCTCTGGAGGTCACCGTCCGGGTGCCCGCCGACTCCCACGTCCAGGGCAGGGCCGCCAGCGCCGAGCTTCGGGGCGTCGGCCGCCTCGGCGACGTCGCCTTCGACGGGGCGTACCGGAAAATCAAGATTGACGAGGCAGCGAGTGTCCGCCTCACCGCGATCGACGGCGACGTCGAGGTCGGCCGGCTCAACGGCCCCGCCGAGATCAGCACCGCCCGGGGTGACATCACTGTCGCCGAGGCCATGCGCGGCACTGTCGTCCTCCGTACCCAGTCCGGCGACATCTCGGTCGCGGCGGCGGCCGGCGTCTCGGCCGCCCTGGACGCCGGCACCGGCCACGGCCGCGTCAGCAACGCCCTCAGGAACGACGGCACCGTCGAACTCGACATCCACGCCAGCACCCTGCAGGGCGACATCAACGCCCGCAGCCTCTGAAAAGGACGGATCGCGATGACGAACAACAGCATGTCCTCGACCAGTTCGGCGTGGACCGGCATGGTGCCGGTCGACGACACGGCCCTGGCCGTCACCGACACCGGCGGCCCCGGCATCCCGGTGGTCTACCTCAACGGCCAGTTCGCCACCCAGGGCTACTGGCGGCGGGTCATCGCCGAGTTGGGCACTGAATTCCGGCACATCACCTACGACGAGCGGGCTCGCGGCAGGAAGTCGAAGCGCTCAGCCGACTACTCGTTCGAAGCGGCCGTCCGGGACGTCGACGCCGTTCTCGCCGCCCGGGGGGTGGCCCGGGCGGTGCTGGTGGGCTGGTCCTACGGAGCGGTGGTCGGGGCGCACTGGGCCAACCGGAACCCGGAGCGTGCCCTGGGCGCGGTCCTGGTCGACGGCGCGTTCCCACACGACTGGCTCGACGAGGCCATGGCGCAGCGGATCCGCAAGATGTTCCGACGGATGAACCTGTTCATGCCGCTGCTCCGCCCCACCGGCCTGACCCCACGGATGAACGCCGACCAGATGGCGGACAGCAACATCGAACTCGGCGAACTCTCCCGCGAGCGCGAACTGGGCCCGGTGCTGGACGCCATCAACGTCCCGGTGCGGTACGTGGTCGCCTCGGGTACGTCCCTCGGCAGTCGCGGGGACGAACAGGAGCAGATCCGCACCAGCCTCGACGCGGTGACCGCCCGCAACCCGCACATCACCATCGAGGCGAAGGTCGCCAGCAACCACGGTGCGATCCTCAAGAAGGACTTCCGCGCCGTCGCCAAGGCCGTACGCGGGGTCGCCGCCCCTCATCGCGAAGGGGCCGGAGACATTCGGTGAGGTCCGCACGCTCGAGTTGACGGGTGACGCACTGTCACCCGTCAACGCGAAGCGTCAGGAAGATTCGCGGGCGGCCGGGCCGCTGCCGAAGAGCACGTCGTCCCAGCTCGGCAACCGCTTGCGTGGCTTGCCGTTGGCGTCGGTGGACTCGCCCCCGGCGGCCGCCGCGGCGGCCGTCCGGCGTGGCCGCAGCACCGCCAACGACGGCACGGCCGGCACCTCCTTGGGCGCGTCCGAGTCGTCGTCGAAGGCCGACCCCTGGCCGCCGCCGAGCAGTGCGGCGGCACCCCCGCCGACGGGCCGTTGCCGAGGAGCGTCCGACCCGGCCAGGGCAGCCGGGGTGCGCGGCTCAAGGCCACGGCCCGACGAGCCGCCGAGCGGGCGGTCCAGTGAGGCGAGCAGCGCGTCACGGCCAGCCCGGATCGGATCGCGGCCGGGGCGCGGGTGCTCGGATGCGGCAGGCAACCCGTGCCCGCCACGGCTCGGCTCGCCACGCGACGGACCGGGCAGGGCGTGCCCCGTCCGCTCCGGTGCCGGCTCCTGGCCGAGGATCGGCGTGGGCCGCTCGGCACACAGGTACTGCGCCATGTCGTCGTGCGGCGTGACCACCTGCCGGGCCTTGTCCATGTCCCAGATGGCCTGCGCGGTGGCCTTGCCGGACGGCCAGGTGGCGATGATCCGCCAGGTGCCGTCGTCGCGCCGGTAGGCGTCCCAGGAGATCTTCTCGGTGTCGATGCCGTGCTGGCTCAGCCGGCCGTTGACCACCTCGGCGAGCGGGGTGGGCTTCTCCGCGCCCTTGAGGCGGGTGCGGCGGGCGTGCTGGGCGAGCATCGCCCGCTCCTGGAGCACCGGGCCGGCATAGCGCAGCACCCGGTCGACCGGCACCCCGGCGATGCGGGCGACATCCTCGGCGGACTCACCGGAGCGGATGCGGGCCTGGATGTCCCGAGGAGACAGTGAGGGAATCGGATCGACGGTGCTCGGTGCCACCGCGAGCGGCGGGGCACCCGGCTCGGGGTGCATCACGCCGGCAATGCGTTCGTCGATCGGGAGGGCGAGGAGTCGCCCCACCTCGTCGGCGAGCACCAGAGCCTGGCCGTCCTCGGAGAGGGCGACGAAGCGTACTGGGCGCATAGCGTTGCCTCCGTCCCGCTTCGCTGGCCGCACGCCACGAGTCGGCCACCCAGGCGTCTCGGACCACCGTACGCGCATCTGCCTCGGGGTGGGGGAAGCGACACCCCGCATGTCGTGACTGAGCTGCGGCGATGATCACGGTCGGTGTCCGTGGAGGCCCCAACGGACACCGACCGTGACGAACGTCAGAGTCGCTCGACCACGTAGTCGATGGACGCGGTGAGCGCCTCGACATCGGCCGGCTCGACGGCCGGGAACAGCGCCACCCGCAGCTGGTTGCGACCGAGCTTGCGGTAGGGCTCGGTGTCCACGATGCCGTTGGCGCGCAGCGCCTTGGCGATCACCGTGGCGTCCACCGAGTCGGTGAAGTCGATGGTGGCGACCACGTTGGAGCGCAGTGCCGGGTCGGTGACGAACGGAGTGGCAACGCTGGACCGCTCGGCCCAGCCGTAGACCGCGGCGGCGCTCTCGGCGGTGCGCTTCGCCGCCCAGGACAGGCCGCCCTGCGCGTTCATCCAGTCGGTCTGCTCGGCGGCCAGGAAGATGGTGGCCAGCGCCGGGGTGTTGTAGGTCTGCTCCAGCCGCGAGTTGTCGATCGCGGTGACCAGGTCGAGGAAGGCGGGGATGTAGCGCCCGGACGCCTTGATCTCGGCGGCCCGGTCCAGTGCGGCCGGGGACATCAGAGCCAGCCAGAGACCGCCGTCGGAGCCGAAGCACTTCTGCGGGGCGAAGTAGTAGACGTCGGTCTCACCGACGTTGACCTCCAGGCCACCCGCGCCGGAGGTCGCGTCGACCAGCAGCAGAGAGCCCTCGTCGGCACCGGCCACGCGGCTGATCGGGACGGCCACACCGGTAGAGGTCTCGTTCTGCGGCGTCGCGTACGCGTCCACGCCGGACTCGGCGACCAGGGTCGGCGCGCTGCCCGCGTCGGCCTTGCGGACGGTCGGCTCACCGAGGAACGGGGCGTCCTTGACCGACTTGGCGAACTTGGCGCCGAACTCGCCGAAGCTGGCGAACTGGGCCCGGTCGCGAATCAGGCCGAAGGTGGCGACCTCCCAGAACGCGGTGGTGCCACCGTTGCCGATCACCACCTCGTAGCCCTCGGGCAGCGAGAAGAACTCGGCGATGCCGGAGCGCAGCCGGGCCACCTGGTCACGGACCGTCTTCTGCCGGTGCGAGGTGCCGAGGTAGGTGGTCGCGACCTCGGCGAGAGCGGACACCGCCGCCGGGCGGACCTTGGACGGGCCGCAGCCGAAGCGTCCATCGGCGGGCTTGATCTCATCGGGAATCCGGATGATCGGTGCGTCAGCCACGGTCTTGAAGATCCTTCCGCAAGGGCGAGGGTGGGCCCGGCGACACTGCCGGCCCCCATCCTCGCACCCGGGCCGGACGGCGATGGGCGGGGTCCCGGCGGTCGGTCTGAGTCCTTCGCCACAGTCGGCTCAGGTGGCCGACGACAATGACCACGCGCGGCGACGAAAAGGCCCCTCCTCGACGTCCGGCGTCGGGGAGGGGCCCTTTTCTACCAGCTCAGACGCCGTGCGGGATGGCAGCCCAGCCCTCGACGTCGGACGGCTTGCGGGTCTCCGGGCCCATGTAGCGGGCGGACGGGCGGACCAGCCGCTGCAGGCGCTTCTGCTCCAGGATGTGCGCACTCCAGCCGCCCATCCGCGCGCAGGTGAACATCGAGGTGAACATGTGCGCCGGCACCTCGGCGAAGTCCAGCACCACGGCCGACCAGAACTCGACGTTGGTGGCCAGCACCCGGTCCGGGCGGCGGGCCTGAAGCTCGGCGAGGGCGGCCTTCTCCAGCGCCTCGGCGATCTCGAAGCGCGGCGCGCCCAGCTCCTTGGCCGTACGCCGGAGCACTCGGGCCCGCGGGTCCTCGGCACGGTAGACGCGGTGGCCGAAGCCCATCAACCGCTCGCCGCGGTCGAGCACGCCCTTGACGTAGCCCTCGGCGTCGCCGCTGCGCTCCACCGCCTCCAGCATGCTGAGCACCCGGGACGGGGCGCCGCCGTGCAGCGGGCCGGAGAGGGCGCCGATGCCCGACGAGATGCAGGCAGCCGCGTCCGCCCCGGTGGAGGCGACGATGCGAGCGGTGAAGGTGGACGCGTTCAGGCCGTGCTCGGCGGCCGAGATGAAGTACGCGTCGACGGCCTTGACGTGCCGCGGGTCGGGCTCGCCGCGCCAGCGCTTCATGAACCGCTCGACGATGGTCTGCGCCTTGTCGATCTCCTTCTGCGGCACCGCCGGCAGGCCGAGGCCGCGAGCGGACTGGGCGACGAAGGAGAGCGCGGTCACCGAGACCCGGGCGAGATCCTCACGGGCCTGCTCGTCGGAGATGTCCAGCAGCTGGTTGAGACCCCAGTACGGAGCCAGCATGGCGACCGCGGACTGCACGTCGACGCGGATGTCACCGGAGTGCACCGGCACCGGGAACGGCTCCGCCGGCGGCAGGCCCGGCCCGAACCGGCCGTCGACCAGCAGTGCCCACACGTTGCCGAACGACACCTGGCCGATCAGATCCTCGATGTCGACTCCGCGATAGCGCAGCGCACCGCCCTCACGGTCAGGTTCGGCGATCTCGGTCTCGAAGGCGACGACGCCCTCCAGCCCGGGTTTGAAATCGGCCATGTCGCTCTCCTGGATCTGGTCGGTGCGCCCGATCGCTCATCCGGCCCGATCGGCCGAGCGCCTTAGGCGACCCTCAGGGATGTGTTCGCAACATACTGCCTGCTGAGTAAGGGATACGCGACCCGCTGCGACTGTGCTGCACGCGACATCCCCGGACGCGCATTCTCCGTCCGGCTCAGTGAGACTGGGCAGGGCGGGCTGGTCAGCGCGGGAGGGTGCTGGTGGGGCCCCCGAGAAGGAGTGGGGACGTGACGGGTGACACACCCGCCCCGGCCGCGATGCGTAACGAGTACGCCGCGGACCTGGGCCTGACCGAGGCTGACCTGGCCGTCGACTGGCACACCCAGTTCGACAGCTGGTTCGCCGACGCGGTGGCCTTCGGGCTGTCCGAACCGAACGCCATGGTGGTGGGCACCGCCGACTCGGCCGGCCGGCCGAGCGGGCGGACGGTGCTGCTGAAGGGGTACGACCCGGAGGGCTTCGTCTTCTTCACCAACCACCTCTCGCGCAAGGGCGTCGAGGCGAGCACCAACCCGTACGCCAGCCTGGTCTTTCCGTGGTTTCCCATGCAGCGTCAGGTGGTGGTCGCCGGGCGGGTCTCGCACGTCGACCGCGCCACGAGCGAGGCGTACTTCGCCAGCCGGCCGCGCGGCTCCCAACTGGGTGCCTGGGCCAGCCCTCAGTCCCAGGTGGTGTCGGGTCGGGCTGCGCTGGAGCAGCGGTACCAGGAGGCGGCCGAGCGGTTCGCCGACCAGGCCGAGATCCCGACCCCGTCGCACTGGGGCGGGCTGCGGGTCCAACCCGAGTCGGTGGAGTTCTGGCAGGGCCGGGCCGGCCGGTTGCACGACCGGCTCCGCTTCCGTCGCGTCGACGAGGGTGGCTGGATCGTCGAGCGGTTGGCGCCGTGACGGGTGTGCGGGAGACCCGGCCGCGCGCCGCGCGCCGCTGGGCGATCGACGTACGACCGCTGCGGGTTCCGGCGTACCGCCGGCTCTGGCTCGGCAACACAGTGGCGATGTTCGGCTTCCAGTTCACCGCCGTCGCGGTGCCGGTGGAGATGTACGCCCTGACCCGGGACTCGTTCTGGGTGGGCCTGCTGGGCGTGGCCGCCTTCGTACCGTTGCTGATCTTCGGGCTCTGGGGCGGCGCGGTCGCCGACGCCCGCGACCGGCGTGCGGTGCTGCTCGGCGGCTCATTGTTGCTCTGGGCATCCACTCTCGGGCTGCTGCTCCAGGCGGTGCTGGACGTGGGCAGCCCGGTGCTGCTACTGGCGTTGATGGCGTTGCAGTCGGTGGCGTTCGCGATCAGCTCGCCGGCCCGCAGCGCCATGCTGCCCCGGCTGGTGCCGGAAGACCTGGTGGCGTCCGCCACCACGCTGAACTACACGACCTTCACCGCCGCCTCGGTCGCCGGCCCGCTCGCCGCCGGTCTGATCCTCTCCGCCTCGCCGGACACCACTGTGGTCCTGCCGATCGCCTACGGGCTGGACGCGGTGCTGTTCACCGCGATGCTCTGGGCCGCGCTGCGGCTGCCCTCTCTCCCGCCCGAGCCCACCGCCGACGGCCAGGCCCGGCGTGCCGGTCTGGCCAGCGTCGTCGACGGGTTCCGCTACCTGGCCACCACCCCGGTCCTGCTGCTGTCCTTCGGGGTGGACCTGATCGCGATGATCCTCGCCATGCCACGGGCCCTCTTTCCGGAGATCGCGCACGAGCGCTTCGGCGGCGGTGGCTCGGTCGGTCTGCTCTACAGCGCCATCGCGATCGGCTCGATGATCGGTGGGTTGACCTCCGGCTGGATCGGCCGGCTCCGCCGACAGGGGCTCGGCCTGGTACTCGCGGTGGTCGGCTGGGGCCTGGCGATCGCCGCGGCCGGGTTGGCCCACCAGCTCTGGCTGATGGTCGTGCTGCTCGCCGTGGCCGGTGCCGCCGACCTGATCAGCGCGGTGCTGCGTCAGTCGATGCTGCTGGTCTACGCACCGGATCGGATGCGCGGCCGACTCCAGGGCGTGAACACGGTAGTGGTGGCGGGTGGCCCACGCCTGGGTGATCTGCGCGCCGGCACCATGGCCGCCGGGTTCGGTGGCGGGGTGGCCTGGGTGGCCGGTGGGCTCGCCTCCGCGGTGCTCGTGGTGGTGCTCGCGGTCGCTTTCCCGGCGCTGCTGCGCTACCGGGCGGCGACGGCGTCGAGCGACAACCGGACCTGACCGGTTAGGGTCGCCGGCATGGAAAGCCCCGATCCGCGCCCGTTCTCCGGCGCCCAGTGGACCATCTCCGCCGCCGGCCACGAGGCCGTCATCGTGGAGATCGGCGGTGGGCTCCGGACGTACCGGCACGACGGTGTCGACCTGCTCGACGGGTACCAGACCGACGAGGTCTGCCCCGGTTGCACCGGGCAGGTGCTGGCACCCTGGCCGAACCGGATCCGCGATGGTCGCTACTCGTTCGACGGGCGGACGCACCAGCTCGCACTGACCGAGCCGGAGCG
This sequence comes from Micromonospora saelicesensis, assembly GCF_900091575.1. GTDB lineage: Bacteria > Actinomycetota > Actinomycetes > Mycobacteriales > Micromonosporaceae > Micromonospora > Micromonospora saelicesensis. Next base: position 922,172 of record NZ_FMCR01000001.1, on the reverse strand, counting down.
GCACGTGGCCATCCACGGGCTGGTCAACTGGGTGCCGTGGCAGTTGCTGGAGCAGTCGGCGGACGCCGTGACGGTCGGCTACGACCTGCCGCCGCAGCCCGGCTACCCGTGGCCGCTGCGGCTGCGCAGCCGGTGGAGCGTCGACGCGGACGGGCTGCGCGCCGAGCACGAGGTGACCAACATCGGCGGGGAGTTGGCCCCGTTCGGCTTCTCCGTACACCCGTACCTGCAACTGCCGGGCGTCGCGGTGGACGACCTGGTGCTGCGGCTGCCCACCCGGAGCCGGGTGCTGGTGGACGGTCGGCTGCTGCCGGTGGGGGTGACCCCGGTGGCCGGCACCGAGTACGACTGGACCAGCCCTCGCCGGATCGGCGCGGCCGTCCTGGACTCCTGCTTCGGCGAGGTGATCCGGGACGCGGACGGCGGTTCGTCGGTGAGCCTCGCCGCGCCGGACGGTTCGGCCGGGGTGAGCATCTGGGCGGACGCCGAGTTCGGCTGGTGGCAGGTGTTCACCGGGGACGCCCTCACCGGCGAGCGGCACCGCCGCTCGGTGGCGATCGAGCCGATGACCTGCCCACCGGACTCGTTCCGGTCCGGCAAGGACCTGCTCACCCTCAAGCCCGGCACCACCTGGCGAGGTGCCTGGGGCATCCGCCCCGGCGCCTGATGGAGTTCGCCGAGGTCGTCCGCCGACGGCGGATGGTGCGCAACTACGACCCGGACCGCCCGGTCCCGCCCGACGTGGTGGACCGGCTGCTCGACCACGCGGTCCGCGCGCCGTCGGCCGGCTTCGCCCAGGGCTGGGGTTTCCTGGTGTTGGAGGAACTGGCCGATCGGGACCGATTCTGGGCTGCCACCACCCCCGATGGCGGTGGGCGGGAGCGTTGGCTCGCTGGCATGCGCCGGGCACCCCTGATCGTGGTGCCGCACGCCAACGAGTCGGCCTACCTGCGGCGGTACGCGGAGCCGGACAAGGGCTGGACGGATCAGTCCACGGACCGTTGGCCGGTGCCGTACTGGCACGTCGACGCCGGATTCGCGGCGTTGCTGATGCTGCTCACCGCCGTGGACGAGGGGCTGGGCGCGTGCTTCTTCGGTATTCCGCCCCAGCGGCTCGCCGCCTACCGGGACGCGTTCGGCGTGCCGGCGGAGTATCAACCCATCGGCGCCGTCACAATCGGTTACCGTGCAGCCGACCATCGGTCACCATCGCTGCGCCGTGGGCGTCGCCCGATGGACGAGGTCGTGCGGCGCGGCCGGTGGAACTGACGCTGACGTCCCGTTCGTCCGGTTGAGGATCGGACGAGCGATAGCGAAACTGACATCAGGGAGCAGAACGTAGCGTGCGCTGGGCGGCTAGGCTGGCACGGTCATCGGTGCCGCGCGGTGCGGTGCCCGCCGCGGCCCGGCTCGGCGCCGTCGGTCGGCCCGGCCACGGGGAGGGGAGCGTGCCGTCGTGATCTTCAGAGCGGTCCGGGACGGGCGTCCCTATCCGGAGCACAATCTGACGCTCAAGCAGTGGGCGGAGATCCCGCCGAGGCCACTGCGCCTGGATCAGATGATCACCACCAAGCGCGAGTTGGCGCTGGACAAGCTCCTCGCCGAGGATTCCACCTTCTACGGTGACCTCTTTCCGCACGTCGTGCAGTGGAACGGCGGGCTCTACCTGGAGGACGGGTTGCACCGGGCGCTGCGCGCCGCCCTCCAGCAGCGCAACCAGATCCACGCGCGGGTGCTGGTGCTCTCCGGGCCCATCGAGTGACGAGCCCTTCTTTCCCGCGCTGAACCTTCGTTAGGGTGGCGTCCATGACCGCTGCGCTGGACCTGCTCGACCTGGACCCGTCGCTCAGCGAGGAGGAGCGGCAGATCCGCGACGTCGTCCGCCAACTCGTCGACGACCGGGTGCGACCCCACGTCGCCGACTGGTACGAGGACGGCAAGGTGCCCGCCCGGGAGCTGGCCCGCGAGTTCGGCAAGCTCGGCCTGCTCGGCATGCACCTGACCGGCTACGGCTGCGCCGGCGCCTCCGCAGTGGCCTACGGGCTGGCCTGCCAGGAGCTGGAAGCCGGCGACTCCGGCCTCCGCTCCCTGGTCTCCGTGCAGGGATCGCTCGCCATGTACGCCATCTGGCGCTACGGCAGCGAGGAGCAGAAGCAACGGTGGCTGCCGTCGATGGCCACCGGTGAGGCGATCGGCTGCTTCGGCCTGACCGAGCCGGATCACGGCTCCGACCCCGCCTCGATGGCCACCCGGGCCCGCCGCGACGGCGACGACTGGGTGCTCACCGGCGGGAAGATGTGGATCACCAACGCCCCGATCGCGGACGTCGCGGTGATCTGGGCGCGCACCGACGACGGCGTACGGGGTTTCGCCGTACCCATGGACACTCCCGGCGTCACGGCCCGGGAGATCCGCCGCAAGATGTCGCTGCGCGCGTCGGTGACCGGCGAGATCGTGCTCGACGACGTCCGGCTCCCGGCCGACGCCCAACTGCCCGAGGCGGTCGGGCTCAAGGCGCCGCTGAGCTGCCTCACCGAGGCCCGCTACGGCATCGTCTGGGGCGCGGTCGGTGCGGCCCGCGACTGCCTGGAGACCACCCTGGCGTACGCGAGCAGCCGCACCCAGTTCGGTCGCCCACTGGCCGGCTTTCAGCTCACCCAGGCGAAGCTCGCCGACATGGCCGTCGAGTTGGTGAAGGGACAACTGCTCGCGCTGCACCTGGGTCGGCTCGCCGACGCCCGGCGGCTGCGACCCGAGCAGGTCAGCGTGGGCAAGCTGAACAACGTGCGGGAGGCCCTGGCCATCGCCCGGCAGTGCCGCACCATCCTCGGCGCCAACGGCGTCTCCGGTGAGTACCCGGTGATGCGGCACGCCAACAACCTGGAGAGCGTGCTGACCTACGAGGGCACCTCCGAGATCCACCAACTGGTCATCGGGCAACGGCTCACCGGGCTCTCCGCGTTCGCCTGACCTGCCCGTTTGTCGCTTCCTGGCGCTCGCCGCGCGCCTGTCGTATCGGGGCCGTACCGTCATTGACAGACGACGTGTCTGACGAGGACGGTGAGCGTGATGGCCCGCGACGCTGGCAGCAACGAGCCCACGAGAGAGTTCCCCGGTTACCCGACCGGTGACGATCTCAAGGCGCGGTCGACCGCGACACCCGACTGGACCACGGATACGCCGGGTGGCCCCGGCGAGCCGGCCGGTCCCGGTGGGCCTGCTGGCCCCGGAGGGCCTGGAGGCCCCGGTGGTCCCGGTGGCCCGACGAGCGGTGGCGACAGCCCCGGCGGTGGCGGTGGGGCGGCCCGAGGTCTGCTCCTGCTGCTCGGCGCCGCCGCGCTGGCCGTGGTCGTGCTGCTCGGCATCCAGGCGACCGGCATCCTGCCGGAGTTCCGCAACCCGTTCGCCAAGGAGCAGACCGATCGCAGTCAGCCACCGCTGCTGAAGTCGATCCAGGACCTCAGCCGCTACGTGGCCGCGGAAGGCAACTTCCAAGTCGTGGTCGACACGCAGAACGACCGGCGCAACGTTCCAGACTTCCTGCTCAACGAGCGCACCCTGTTCGTCGGGGCCGGCAGCGTCGAGGCGTACGTCGACTTCACCAAGATCGGTGAGGGTGCCGTCGTCCAGTCCGCCGACGGCAAATCCGTCGAGATCAAGCTGCCCGCGCCGCAGTTCGGTGAGACCAATCTCGACATGGAGAAGAGCTACGTCTTCGCCGAGGAGCGCGGTCTGCTCAACCGACTCGGTGACCTCGTCGGCAACGACCCCAACCGGCAGCAGCAGGTCTACCAGCTCGCCGAGGACCGGATCACCGCCGCCGCCCGGGACAGCGGGCTCTCGGCCCGAGCCGAGGAGAACACCCGCAAGATGCTGGAGGGGCTGCTCCGCTCCCTCGGCTACCAGCAGGTCACTGTCACCTACATAGCCCCCTGACCTGCCCCCGTACGCCGAAGCGCCCGCCCCGACTCTCGTCGGAGCGGGCGCTTCCGTCCTGCCCCTCGATTCCCGTGCTGCCCCTTTGCCCCCGGCACCGTCTGGGTCCGTGGCGCACCCTCGGCCCTGTTGCACGTCGTGTGTTGGCATGAGCCCTCGGCAGAGCCCGGCGCTGCGGGAGCCCGGCGCTTCGGGAGTTCGGCGCTTCGGGAGTTCGGCTCTGCGGGAGCCCGGCGTTGCGGGAGCCCGGCGCTGGGGGAGCCGGACCAGGGGGCCTGTGCGCGCGGATGGGGGGTGAGGAACGGCAGCCAAGGGTCCGGAGGCCCCCCGCGTAGGCGCGCGGCCGATTCGCCGGATATGAGGCATCGTCGTGGTGGCGGACCGAGCAATCTTGGACAGTTTCCGTTAGCAGCTAACGGAAACTGTCCAAGATCTGCGATTACGTCAGGTGCGCGGGGCGGTTCAGTGGCCGGTGGACGCCAGGTAGCGGTCCTCGTTCGGCATCAGCACCCACAGGATCAGGTAGACGATCACCTGCGTGCCGGGCAGCAGCAGCGACAGCAGGAACAGCAGCCGGACCATTCCGGCCGACATGCCGAACCGCCGTCCGAGGCCGGCACAGACACCGGCGATCATGCGCCCCTCGCGGGGCCGGACCAGTTTGCGACTCATCGTCGTACTCCCACTCTGCGGCGGTGCGCCGCGTCTGCAATCCACGGTAGAAAGGGATGGCCACCTCGCCCTCGGTCCCGAGGAGGAGCGGCAACCCGTGGACCCGTAGGTGCATTACCCGGGCAACCCCCCGCTGACGCCTCCCGCGCCCCGCCCGCGCTGGCGCCCCGCCCCCGCCCCGCCCGCGCCGCGCCTGCCACCGCTCTCGGCCGCCGCGGGCGGCCGGAGATCGTGCTCGATCCTGGATGTAGTGGCATCGAGGCGGGCGGACACCACTACTTCCTGGATCGAGCACGATCTTGCGGAGCGAGCGGGCGACTGGGGGGCGAGGCGGCGCCGGGCGGCCAAGGCCGCGCCGGGCGGGAGAGACGGTGGTCGGGTGTTCACGTCCCGGACCGGGTGGGCGGTGAGCTGGGCGGGTAGGCTGATTGATCGGCCTTCCACACCCCGGAGGGCCGGCACCCCATACCCCGGACGGTCACGAGCGGGGCCGCCAGACCGGCGGTCACGACCCGGCCGGGTCCCGTACGCCGGGACGACGGCGAGGAAGCGCAGCCATGATCAGTGTTTTCGACCTCTTCAGCGTCGGTATCGGGCCGTCCAGCTCACACACGGTGGGGCCGATGCGGGCCGCGCGGACGTTCGTCGGCGGGCTGAAGGCCGATGGGCTGCTCAGCGACACGGCGCGGGTGCAGGCCGAGCTGTTCGGCTCGCTGGGTGCCACCGGGCACGGCCACGGCAGCGGCCCGGCGGTGCTGCTCGGGTTGGCCGGCGAGTCGCCGGAGACGGTCGACACGGACACGGTCGGTCCTCGGGTCGAGCGGATCCGGACCGAGCGGCGGATCAACATCCTCGACGCGCACGAGATCGACTTTGACCCGGACCGGGACCTGACGCTGCACCGCCGCCGGTCGTTGCCGTACCACCCGAACGGGATGACCTTCGCGGCGTACGACGGGGCCGGCGCCGAGCTGCGCAGTCGCACCTACTACTCCGTCGGTGGCGGGTTCGTGGTGGACGAGGCGGCGGCCGGGGCGGACCGGATCAAGCCGGACAGCACTGTGGTGCGGTACCCCTTCCTGACCGGGGCGCAGCTCCTCGACGTCACCACCCGCACCGGGCTGTCGATCAGCGAGGTGATGCTGGCCAACGAGCGTTCCTGGCGCAGCGAGGCGGACATCCGGGCTGGTCTGCTGGAGATCTGGCGGGTGATGCAGGAGTGCGTGCAGCGCGGCTGCGAGCGGGACGGCGTACTCCCTGGGGGGTTGAAGGTTCGGCGGCGCGCGGCGGAGCTGCGGCGCGGCCTGGAGGCGGAGGCCGGGACGGCCGACCCGCTGCACGCGATGGACTGGGTGACGCTGTTCGCGCTCGCGGTCAACGAGGAGAACGCCGCGGGCGGCCGGGTGGTCACCGCGCCGACCAACGGTGCGGCCGGGATCATTCCGGCGGTGCTGCACTACTACACCCGGTTCGTGCCGGACGCCGATGACGAGGGTGTGGTGCGGTTCCTGCTGACGGCGGGCGCGATCGGTGTGCTGTTCAAGGAGAACGCCTCGATCTCGGGCGCCGAGGTGGGCTGCCAGGGTGAGGTCGGTTCGGCGTGCTCGATGGCGGCGGCGGGGCTGGCCGAGGCGCTCGGTGGCACCCCGGAGCAGGTGGAGAACGCGGCCGAGATCGGGATGGAGCACAACCTCGGGTTGACCTGTGACCCGGTGGGTGGCCTGGTGCAGATCCCCTGCATCGAGCGGAACGCGGTGGCTAGCATCAAGGCGATCACGGCCGCCCGGCTGGCGCTGCGCGGCGACGGGGTGCACAAGGTGTCGCTGGACAAGGTCATCAAGACCATGCGGGAGACGGGCGCCGACATGAAGGTCAAGTACAAGGAGACGGCGCGTGGCGGTTTGGCCGTCAACGTGATCGAGTGCTGAGTCCGGTCGATTCGGGGCAATCGTTCACCGACTGCTAACCTGTCGTCCGTTTCAGGAGGCGGGAGGCTGCGGTGACCTCTGGCGTCGCGGCGTTGTGGTCGCACCGCAACTCGCTGCGCATCCTGGTCAGGCGGGATCTCGCGGTCAAGTACCAGCAGTCGGTGCTGGGCTACTTCTGGTCGTTGATCGAGCCGCTCGGTATGGGCGCCATCTACTGGTTCGTCTTCGGGGTGCTCTACTCCCGGGACACCGGTCGGCACCTCGGTGAGGCGGCCGGGTCGTACCCGTTGTTCCTGATCACCGGCATCTTCGCCTGGATGTGGACCAGTTCGGCGCTGAGCGAGGCGACGAACGCGCTGACCGGCCAGTCCCGGCTGATCACCACGATGAACGTGCCGCGTCAGGTCTTTCCGATCGGCCGGGTCACCGGCCGGTTCGCCGAGTACGCGGCCGGCCTGCCGATCCTGATCGCCATCGCGGTGATCTACGCGGTGCACGGTCGGATCCACCCCGGCTGGTCGCTGCTCTCTCTGCCGCTGGCGGTGGCCGTCCAGGCCGTCCTGTTGACCGGGCTCGCCCTGCTGCTGTCCGCGTGGAACGTGCTGATGCGCGACGTGGAACGGCTGATGCGGTTGATCATCCGGGTGCTCTTCTACGCCACGCCGATCATCTATCCGCTCAGCCTGGTGCGGGAGTCCGGGCTGCCCGGCTGGTTGAAGGTGGTGTACGAGCTGAACCCGCTGGTCGGGATCTTCCAGCTGCACCACGCGATCTGGTATCCGGACGAGTTCCCGGACGCCCGGCTGCTCGCCACCACGATCGTCGGCAGTGTGCTGGTGCTGGCCGCCGGTTGGTGGTCGTTCCGCCGGTTGGAGCCCGCCGTGCTCAAGGAGCTCTGACGTGGCCGCGCCGATCATCGAGGCCGATGGCTTGGGCATCCGGTTCGTCCGCAACCGTCGCCGCCAACTGCGGCTGCGCGAGTTGTTCATCCACCGGGGTGCCCGTGGCGCGTTGCCCGGCCAGTTCTGGCCGCTGCGGGACGTGTCGTTCAGCATCGAGCCCGGCGAGACCGTCGGGGTGATCGGGCGCAACGGCACCGGCAAGAGCACACTGCTGCGGCTGATCGCCGGGGTGCTCATACCGGACGAGGGCAGCATCAGGGTGCACGGCGCGGTGGCGCCGTTGCTGGAGTTGTCCGCCGGCTTCTCCAACGACCTGACCGGGCGGGAGAACCTGCACCTGGTCGGTGGGCTGCACGGGCTGTCGACGAGCTACCTGAAGCGGCACTTCGACGAGATCGTCGAGTTCGCCGGTGAGCAGGTGGAACGGGCCATCGACACGTCGGTGCGGCACTACTCGTCGGGGATGAAGGTGCGGCTGGGCTTCGCGATCATCTCGCACCTGCCGCACCCGATCCTGCTGATGGACGAGGTGACCGCGGTCGGGGACGCGGAGTTCCGCAAGAAGTGTTACGCGACTATTGATCGTCTGCTCGGGGAGGGGCGCACGCTGGTGCTGGTGTCACACAACGAAAAGGACCTGACCCGGTTCTGCCGTCGGGGGTTGTACCTCGACGCGGGCCGGTTGACGCTCGACGGCACCATCGCCGAGGCGCTCGACGCGTACCACGTTGCGGTCCCGCGGTGACGCTCGCGATCGTGCTCGCCGCCGGGACGCCCGCGGCGGGCCTGACCACGGCGACCGGTGAGCCGCTGGCCGACCGGCTGGCCGCCCAGTTGCGCCTGGCCGGGGCGGACGAGGTGCGTTTCGCCGCCAATCTCGACGAGCTGTCCGACCTGGTCACCACCGCGACCGCCCCGGTGCTGATCACCGGCACGGACCTGGTCGCGCACACCGCCGTACTGCGGCACCTGGCCACCAGCCCGGTGGGTCCCACTGTGGCGCTGGTCCTCGGCGACCCGCCGGTGCCCGGTCGGACCGCCGTGCGGGAGGAGCGCGGCCAGGTGGTCGACGCCGGCGCGTTGGACGCCCTCGACGGGGCGGCCACCGGCGTGTTCGGCGGCGCGCTGCGGGTCGGCGTGGACGACCTGCCGACCCTCGCGGCCGCCGCCCGGGCCGCCGCGTCCGGGATGCTCCCGGTCGCCGCCCCGATCGGCCCGGCCGGCGACGTGGCGCCGCTGCCGGCGACCGGCGGGGTCGGGTCCGGGGGATCGGTCGCGGCCGGTGGCCCCGGGTCCGCCGTGGACCGGCTCTCCGCGGGTCTCGCGGCGCTCGGCACCCTGATCTTCGCCCAGCGGGTACGCCTGCTCGTCGCCCACCGGGTCGAGGACCAGGCCGGGCTGACCGCTGCCGAGGCGGCGGTGACCGCTGTCGACGAGGACCGGGCCGAGCTGCGGCTGTCGGTGAAGGAGAAGGACGACTTCTTCTCCACCTACTTCGTCAGCACCTGGTCGCCGTACGTGGTCCGGCTCTCGGCCCGGCTCCGGCTCACCCCGACCGGGGTGACGGCGATCTCGGTGCTCTTCGCGTTGGGCGCGGCGGTGCTGTTCGGGGTCGGTGGGCGGCCCGCGCTGGTCGGTGGCGCGGTGCTGCTCTACCTGGGCTTCGTGCTGGACTGCGTGGACGGCCAACTGGCCCGCTACACCCGGCACTTCAGCGCCTGGGGTGGCTGGCTGGACACGATGGCGGACCGGGCCAAGGAGTACCTGGTCTACGCCGGGCTGGGCTTCGGGGTGAGCCACGCCGGGCTGGGCAACGGGTGGGCGCTCGCGATCGCCGCGATGACGTTGCAGACCGTTCGGCACATGACCGACACCTGGTACGGGGTGCTGCACGACGAGGCGGCCCGTCGTCCGCGTACGGCGACGAACGCCAGCGGCGGGATCGGTGACCGGCTCAACGCGGCGTCGACCCGGGTGCAGGCGGACACCGGGTCGGTGTCGTACTGGCTGAAGCGGACAGTGGTCTTCCCGATCGGTGAGCGGTGGGCGCTGATCGCGCTGACCGTGGCGCTGTTCAACCCGCTGGTCAGCCTGATCGCCGTGCTGGTCTGGGGGGTGCTGGCGTTCGCGTACACCGGGGCGCTGCGGACGCTGCGGGCCCGCTGGATGTGGGTGCCGGTGCTGGACACGGTCGACGCCACCCTGCACCGCGACGACGGACCGCTGGCCCGCTGGTTGCCGGTGGTCCGCCCGATGGGGCCGCTGACCCTGGCGGTGATCGCCGCGCTCGGCCCGGCGGTGCTGCTGGTCGGGGCGCTGCTGAGCGACGCGCCCGAGGGGCTGCGCTGGGCGGTGCCGGTGGCGCTGCTGGTGCTGCTGGTCGGCGGCCTGGGCGCCGGGGCGGCGCACAACGGTCCGCTGGACTGGCTGGTGCCCGCGGCGTTGCGGGCCGCCGAGTACCTGTTCGCCATCGCGGTCGGCGTGGTCGGTGCGGCGCCCGGCTGGCTGATCTTCGGGTACGTCTTCGTGCTCACAGTGCACCACTACGACCTGACCGCCCGGCTGGAGAAGCGACAGGCGGCACCGCCCCTGCACGCGGCGTCGCTGGGCTGGGAGGGGCGCTCGGTGCTGCTGGCCCTCGCGGCGATCGCCGGTATTGCGGGTATCGGACTGGCTACACTCGGTGCGTACCTTCTCGTGGTTTTCGTGGTGAGCGTCGTCCTGGCCTGGTTCGTGCGACCGGCCCGTAGCGCGCGGGCGTCGGTGGCGCCGGCGGGCGCTGGAGGTGCCGCGCCGCGCTGACGGAGGGCGGCCGGATGACTCTGATCAGCTTCGTGGTGCCGGCCTTCCGGGTGCAGGGATACCTGCGGGAATGCCTGGACTCCATCCTCGGTCAGCCGGAGACCGACATCGAGGTGATCGCCGTCGACGACTGCTCGCCGGACGCCAGCGGCGACATCATCGACGAGTACGCGGCCCGCGACCAGCGGGTCCACTCGGTCCGGCTGTCGGGGAACGTCGGCCTCGGTCCGGCCCGGAACATCGGGCTGGACCGGGCCGTCGGCGAGTACGTGTGGTTCCTCGACGGCGACGACTGGCTGGCCCCGGAGTGCCTGACCGAGGTCGCCGAACGGTTGCGGGTCACCCGCCCGGACGTCCTGCTGGTCGACCACGTGCGCACCCACTGGAACGACACCGCGACCCGCAGCGCGATGGCCGAGGTGTTCCCGGAGTCGCCGGGCCCGGACACCTTCCGCCTGCGGGACCGGCCGCAGGCGATGCACCTGCTGCACACCGCGTGGAACCGGCTGGTCCGTCGGGAGTTCCTCGCCGACCTGGGGCTGCGCTTCGCGCCCGGCTGGTACGAGGACGTCTCGTTCAGCTACCCGGTGCTGATGGCCGCGCACCGGATCGGCGTACTCGACCGGGTCTGCGTCAACTACCGCCAACGCCGCGCCGGCGCGATCACTCGAACGCGGGGTGACCGGCACTTCGAGGTCTTCCCGCAGTGGCACCGGGTCTTCCACCTGATGGATTCGTGGGGGTCGGCGACGGAGGCCCTGCGGCCGGCGGTCTTCGAACGGATGATCTGGCACTACCTGACAGTGCTCGGCAATGGTCAGCGGATCGCGCCGGAGCTGCGGGAGGCGTTCTTCGCGCAGATCACCGCCGACTACGAGCGCTGGCTGCCGGCCGGCGGCTATCCGGTGCCGGACGGGGTCGAGGGGATCAAGCACAAGCTGGTCGCCTCCGGCCGGTGGCGCACCTTCAGCGCGTTGCGGGCCGCCAGCCGGGCCCGCGACGCCGCCCGCCGGCGGGCCCGCACCGCGCGGCGCACTGTCGGCCCGGTCGCCCGGCGCGGTGCCCGGCTGACCCGGGACGGGCTGTTGCGCGAGTACTACCGGGCCGAGTTGCGGCGGCCGGTCGACCCGACGCTCGCGGTGTACGCGGCGTACTGGTACCGGGGTTACTCCTGCAACCCGGCGGCCATCTACGAGGTCGCCCGCCGGTTGGCGCCGGGGGTTCGCGGGGTGTGGATCGTGCGCCGGGACCGGGTGGACACCGTGCCGGCCGGAGTGGAGTACGTGGTGGCCGGCACGCCGGCGTACTACCGGGTGCTCGCCCGCGCCCGGTGGCTGGTCAACAACGTCAACTTCCCGGACTTCGTCCGCAAGCGACCGCAACAGGTGCACGTGCAGACCCACCACGGCACGCCGGTCAAGGTGATGGGGCTGGATCAGCAGCGCTACCCGATCGGCGCGGGCCGGATGGACTTCGCCGGGCTGCTGCGCCGGGTGGACCGCTGGGACTACAGCGTCAGCGCCAACAGCTTCTCCACCCAGATGTGGGACCGGGCCTACCCGGCCACGTACACCACGCTGGAGGTCGGGTACCCGCGCAACGACCGCCTGGTCACGGCCAGCCGAGACGAGGTGCGCCGACTCCGCGCGGAGTTCGGCCTCGACCCCGACGAGCAGGTCGTCCTGTACGCCCCGACGCACCGCGAGCACCTGCCCGGCTACCGGCCGCCGTTCGACCCGGACCGGTTCGTCCAGGCGCTGGGTGACTCGGGCCGGTTGCTGATGCGCAGCCACTACTTCCACGACCGTGATCGACGCCCCGGCCGGCCAAGGGACTGGGAGCGGGTTCGTGACGTCAGCGGCCATCAACGGGTGGAGGACCTCTACCTGGTGGCGGACGTGCTGGTCACCGACTACTCGTCGGCCATGTTCGACTATGCGGTGTTGGACCGGCCGATCGTGCTCTACACCCCGGACTGGGAGGCGTACCGGCTGGCCCGGGGGGTCTACTTCGACGTCACCGCCGAACCGCCGGGCGCGGTAGCCTCCACTTTCGCCGATCTGCTCGACCTGTTCCGTACCGACGGGGTGCGCTCGGACGCGGCGACCAAGGCCCGCGAGCATTTCCGGGCCCGGTTCTGCACCTTGGAGGACGGGCGGGCGGCGGAGCGAGTGGTCCGGCAGGTGTTCCTCGGGGAGCCCGGCGAGCGGTCCACGCGCTGCTGATCGCGGCTTCTGTCGTGTAATAGCAGTGTCATCGATCGAACATGAGACGTTTACCCGATGTCACAAACCCATGATCCTGGTCACAGTCTTGTGGGGTTCGGTCGACGCGCGCTGGGGGGGAAGACGGTGAGCACCGTCACGCTCAAGGATGTGACCAAGGTTTTCCGAGATGGCACGCTGGCCGTCGACAGCATCAACCTCGATGTGAACGACGGCGAGTTCATGGTGCTTCTTGGGCCGTCCGGGTGCGGCAAGTCGACAGTGCTGCGAATGATCGCCGGGTTGGAGGAGCCGACCACCGGTGCGGTCATGCTCGACGGGGAGGTGGCGAACGACCTGCCCCCACGGGACCGCAGGATCGCCATGGTCTTCCAGGACTTCGCCCTCTACCCGCACATGACCGTTGGCGACAACATCGCGTTCCCGCTGCGGCTGGCCGGGGTCGAGCCCGAGCCGCGGGGCGAGCGGGTCAGCGACGTGGCGAGCGCGCTGGGCATCGGTGACGTGCTGGCCCGCAAGCCGGGCCAGCTCTCCGGCGGGCAGCGGCAGCGGGTGGCGATGGGGCGTGCGATCGTCCGCCGGCCCGGCCTGTTCCTGATGGACGAGCCGTTGTCCAACCTGGACAGCGGCCTGCGGGCCGAGTTGCGCGCGGAGATCTCCGGCCTGACCCGCGAGCTGGGCGTCACCACCGTCTACGTCACGCACGACCAGGCCGAGGCGCTCACCATGGCCGACCGGGTGGCCATCATGCGCCGCGGCGTGCTCCAGGACGTGGGCACCCCGACCCAGGTGTACGGCCGGCCGGCGACGCTCTACGTGGCGGCGTTCCTGGGCAGCCCACGGATGAACCTGCTGGAGGCGTCGGTCTACGTCCATCTCGACCGGTACGTCACGCTCAACCTCGGTGACCAGTCGCTCTACCTGCCCTGGAACGACATCCGCAGTCGGGCGGTGGCGCACTACCACGGTGAGCGGATCGTGGTCGGCATGCGGGCCGAGGCGCTCACTCCGGTCGCACCGGACAGCCCCGGCGACGTGCTGCGCGGGCGGATCCGCTACCTGGAGCACCACGGGCACGAGTCGTTGGCGTTCCTCGACATCGGCGCGACCGCGATCGTGGTCGACGAGATGGGTGCCCCGCTCGAACCGCCGCCGGTCGGCCAGCGCGGCCTGCGCCGCTTCGGCTCGGTGATGCAGCGGCTCACCGGTAAGCCGGTGGAGGCGCAGGAGGCCCCGGCCAGTGGCGTCCAGACCAGCGTGCTCCCCGATCCGGGCCGGCACCACCGCCGCCCGGCGGAGCTGGCGGTGCGGCTGGCGCCGTACCCGGCGGTCAGCGCCGGTCACCCGCTCGCCGTCTCGGTACGGATGGACGCGCTGCACTTCTTCGACGAGCGCGGCGACCGGATCGACGTGGGTTGGCGCTGACGACGTCCCCGGACGGGGTGGCGGGCCCGCCACCCGGTGCCCTACCGTCTGCCCACCAGTCCACTGTGAAAGACCACCGAGAGGGGTGCACCCGTGTCGGGTGACCGTCCCAGCCCGCTCGTCATCGAGCGCATCCTGCGGGATCGCGAGAGCATCTGGCAGCAGATCGTGGCCGAGCGTGACCTCAACGCCCTGACCGGGCGGATGCTGACCAGCTCCGCCATCGCGTTGGCCTGCTACGGGGCGGTGCTGGGCTTCTTCCACAGCCCACTGATGGCGCTGACCTCGGCGCTGAAGCTGCCGCTGCTGTTCCTGGTCACCCTGGTCATCTGCCTGCCCACGCTCTACCTGTTCAACCTGGTCTTCGGTGCCCGGCTCTCGGTGCGGCAGTCGTTGGCGCTGGTGATGGTGGCGATCACGGTCACCTCGATGCTCGCTGTGGCGTTCGCGCCGATCAGCCTCTTCTTCCTGATCACCGCCAACGACTACGGGTTCTTCAAGCTGCTCAACGTGTCGATCCTGACCCTGTCGGCGCTGGTCGGGTTGCGCTTCCTGACCAGCGGGATGCAGGTGCTCAACGACCACGGCCTGCTCGCGCCCGAGGCCGCCAACGCCACTGTCGACGGGCAGGCCAGCGCTCCGGCGCCGGCCCAGGCCGTGCCGGTCGCGGTGCCAGCCGGGCCGACGCCGGCTGCCGTGCCGGTCGCCGGTCAGAGCGCCGAGCCGGTCGCCGTGCCGGCCGGGGCCGCCGTGGCCGAGTCGACTGCGAACGGTGCCGTGACCACCGCGACGGCTCCGGCCCAGGTTCCGACGCAGTGGGCCGGGCAGCCGGCCGGTGCCTCGTTCCCGCCCGGAATGCTGCCGCCCGGGTACGTGGCGCAACGCCCGTGGGACGGCCGTACGGCCCGACGCGGGGAGCCGACGCAGCGTCCGGCCAGCATGACCCTGCTCTACATCTGGATCCTGCTCTTCGGTTTTGTCGGCACCCAGCTGGCCTGGACGCTGCGGCCGTTCTTTGGCGACCCGGGGCAGGATTTCTCCTTCTTCCGCAGCATCGACGGCAACTTCTATGCGGAGATCCTTCGCATCATCGGCAACCTCTGACCGTGCCCGGACGGCGAAGTCGCTGGTTGCCGGCCTGGTTACTGGTTAGTAACGTCAGGCCATGACTATCGACTCCCGCCAGGTGGCGGCCGGCATGCTGGAAGCGGTGCCGTTCGCTCGTACGCTCGGTATCGAGTTCGTCGAGGTGGCACCCGAGGCGGAGGGCGGCGTGCGGGCAGTCGTCCGGCTGCCCGACTCGCCGGCCACCCACAACCACATCGGGGGCCCGCACGCCGGCGCCATGTTCACCCTCGGCGAGACGGCCTCCGGCGCGGTCGTGCTGGCCGCCTTCGGGCAGTTGCTCGACCGTGCCGTGCCGTTGGCCGTCCGGGCCGAGATCGCCTACCGGAAACTCGCCATGGGTCCGGTGCTGGCCACCGCGCGACTCGGCCGGCCGGCGGCCGAGGTGACCGAGGAACTGGCCGCCGGTCGGCGCCCGGAATTCCCCGTCGTGGTCCAGATCGCCACCGAGGACGGCAAGCCGACCTCGGAGATGACAGTGATCTGGACGCTGCGACCGAACTGAAACGCCCCAGGGCGGCCGAAACGGGTTTGCGGGCCCAGCAGGGTGGATAGATTCGTACCGTGCTGGGCCTACCTGCTCACGTGACCGCCTGTCTCTTCGATCTGGACGGTGTGCTGACGCAGACCGCCCGCGTGCACAACGCTGCCTGGACGCAGACGTTCGACGAGTTTCTCCGCCAGCGCGCCACGGTCTCCGGCGAACCGTTCCAACCGTTCGATCCGGGCCCGGACTACAACCGCTATGTCGACGGCCGCCCCCGCGCCGACGGCGTCCGGTCTTTCCTCGCCTCCCGGGGGATCGTGCTGCCCGAGGGCAACCCGGACGACCCGCCGGAGGCGGAGACCGTCAACGGCCTGGGCAACCGCAAGAACGTCCTGCTGCTGCACCGTCTGCGTACCGACGGCGTCGAGGTCTACCCGGGCTCCGTGCGGTATCTGAAGGCGGCGACCGCCGCCGGGCTCCGCCGAGCCGTGGTCACCGCCAGCGCGAACGGGGGTGAGGTGGTCGCCGTCGCCGGATTCGAGCCGCTGCTGGAGGCCCGGGTGGACGGGCTGGTCGCCCGTGCGCAGGGGCTGCGCGGCAAACCACACCCCGACACGTTCCTCGCCGGGGCCAGGCTGCTCGGCGTCGACCCGACGCAGGCCGCCGTCTTCGAGGACGCGCTCTCCGGGGTGGCCGCCGGCCGCGCCGGTGGCTTCGGCTACGTGGTCGGCGTCGACCGGGTCGGGCAGGCCGACGAGTTGCTCGCCCACGGCGCCGACATCGTGGTGACGGACCTCGCCGACCTTCTCGACCGCGCGGACCCACCGGCGCCGAACCGCACCGCGACCGACCCGCTCGCCGCCGAACGAGGCTCCGGATGATTCGGGAGCGCGCCTATCCGGTGGAGCCGTGGCACGTCCGGGAGACCCGGCTGGACATGGACGTGCTGGCCCAGTCGGAGTCGGTCTTCGCGCTCTCCAACGGGCACGTTGGCCTGCGGGGCAACCTCGACGAGGGCGAACCGCACGGCCTGCCCGGCACCTACCTCAACTCGTTCTACGAACTGCGTCCGTTGCCGTACGCGGAGGCGGGCTACGGCTTCCCCGAGTCCGGGCAGACCATCGTCAACGTCACCAACGGCAAACTGATCCGGCTGCTGGTCGACGACGAACCGCTCGACGTGCGTTACGGCGAGCTGATCGCGCACGAGCGGATCCTGGACCTGCGGGCCGGCACGCTGCACCGGGAGCTGCACTGGCGCTCGCCCGCCGGCCGGGAGGTCAAGGTCCGCAGCACCCGTCTCGTCTCGTTCACCCAGCGGTCCGTGGCCGCCATCAGCTACGAGGTGGAGGCCGTCGACGGCCCGCTGCGGCTGATCGTGCAGTCCGAGTTGGTGGCGAATGAGTCACTGCCCGCGCAGAGCAAGGACCCCCGGGTCGCGGCGGTGCTGGAGTCGCCGCTCCAGGCCGAGGAGGAGCTGACCACCCCCGACGGCGGCCAGCTGATCCACCGCACCAAGGTCTCCGGTCTGCGGGTCGCCGCCGCCATGGAGCACGAGGTGCACGGCCCGGACCACACCACCATCGAGTCCGAGGGATACCAGGACTGGGTGCGCACCACCATCGCCTGCGTGCTCCAGCCCGGCGAGAAGCTCCGGGTGATCAAGTATCTGACGTACAGCTGGTCGAGTCGCCGGTCCCTGCCGGCGCTGCGCGACCAGGTCGGCGCGGCGCTGGCCGGTGCCCGGCTCGACGGATGGGACGGGCTGCACCGGGAGCAGCGCAACTACCTCGACGCGTTCTGGGACGCCTCCGACGTGCTGGTCGAGGGCGACCCGGAGGTGCAGCAGGCGGTCCGGTTCGGGCTCTTCCACGTGTTGCAGGCCGGCGCGCGGGCCGAGCAGCGGCCGATCTCGGCGAAGGGGCTGACCGGCCCCGGTTACGACGGTCACGCCTTCTGGGACACCGAGATGTTCGTCCTGCCGGTGCTCACGTACACCCAGCCGAGCGCGGTGCGCAGCGCGTTGCAGTGGCGACACAGCACGCTGGATTCGGCGCGGGAACGTGCCGAGACGCTCAACCTCCGGGGCGCAGCCTTTCCCTGGCGGACCATCGAGGGCCCGGAATCATCCGGATACTGGCCGGCCGGTACGGCAGCGTTCCACATCGCCGCGGACATCGCCGACGCCGTGCGCCGATACGTGATGGTCACCGGGGACACCCAGTCGGAACGGGAGATCGGGCTGGAACTGCTGGTGGAGACCGCCCGGCTGTGGCGCTCGATCGGCCACCACGACCGGCACGGGCAGTTCCACATCGATGGTGTCACCGGCCCGGACGAGTACACCGCCGTGAAGAACGACAACGTCTACACCAACCTGATGGCGCAGCGGAACCTGCTCGCCGCCGCCGACGTGGTCATGCGCTACCGGGACGAGGCGTTCCACCTCGGCGTCACGGACGAGGAGGCCGCGAGCTGGCGGGACGCCGCCACCTCCATGCACGTCCCGTACGACGAGGAGCTCGAGGTCCACCAGCAGGTGGAGGGCTTCACCCGACTCCAGGAATGGGACTTCACGCACACACCGGCGGAGAAGTACCCGTTGCTGCTGCACTACCCGTACTTCGAGCTGTACCGCAAGCAGGTGGTGAAGCAGTCCGACCTGGTCCTCGCCATGCACTGGCGGGGGGACGCCTTCACCCCCGAGGAGAAGGTGCGCAACTTCCTCTACTACGAGCGCCGCACCGTGCGCGACTCGTCGTTGTCGGCGTGCACCCAGTCGGTGCTCGCCGCCGAGGTGGGCCATCCCGAACTCGCGCACACCTACCTGCGCGAGGCCGCGCTGATGGACCTGCACGACCTCAACGAGAACACCCGAGACGGCGTACACATGGCGTCCTTGGCCGGCGCGTGGCTCGCCCTGGTCAGCGGGTTCGGCGGTCTACGGGACCACGACGGCGAGCTGTCCTTCGCCCCCCGGCTCTCCAGCCGACTCAGCCGGTTGGAGTTCTCGCTCCAGTGGCGGGGGTTGGCGCTGCGGGTGGATGTCCGGCCGCACCAGACGACGTACTCGCTGCGCCACGGCGGCCCGGACGACGTGGTGGAGCTGCGCCACCACGACCAGGTACTGCGGGTGACCTGCGACGAGCCGGTGACGGTGCCGGTGCCGCCGGCCGAGCCGTCCGGCCCACCGCCCGAGCAACCCCCCGGCCGGTCTCCGCTGCTGCGTTTGCCAGAGCGCGAACAGTGACGGGCGGGGCGGGAATCTTCCCGCCCCGCCCGCCCGCGCTGTGGGTCAGACCGGCTCGCCGGTGGACGGACGCCCGATCGCGTCCCGGGGCGCCGCCGCCTTCGGGTCGTCGGGCAGCCGGGCCGAAGCGGCCTGGTCTCCGAAATCCTGGTCCCCGACGTCCTGATTGCGCTCGGCGTCCTGTTCACGCTGGGTGCGCTCGGTCAGCTGCTGCTGCCGGGAAATCTGCTGCTTGGCCATGGCGATCCTCGCGATCCGTCGGGGCGCGGCTGCGCCGACACGGTCTGCGGTCGCTCGTCGCGTACCCGGCGCCCCAGCGGGCAAACGCGGCCCGGCGGCGGGCCCACAGCCCGGGGGTGACGCGGTCGCGGCGTGCGTGCCCGGCGGCGGGCGGGGTAACCGGACCACCGGCGAGTACGCGGAGGTGAGGCATGGACGAGCAGCGCAGCGTGACCATTCCGATCGGGGACGCCCAACTCCCCGCCGACCTGACGCTGCCCGCCCAGCCGGTCGGCGTGGTGCTGTTCGCGCACGGCAGCGGCAGTTCCCGGCACAGCCCGCGCAACGTGGCGGTGGCCCGGACGCTGAACGGTCGTGGGCTCGGCACGGTGCTGGCGGACCTGCTCACCCCGGCCGAGGACGAGGTGGACGCGCGAACAGCCGAACTGCGCTTCGACATCGGGCTGCTGGCCAGCCGGCTGGCCGGGATCGTCGACTGGCTGGCCGTCGAGCGGCCTGCCGGCGATGCGCCGATCGGTCTGTTCGGGGCCAGCACGGGTGCTGCCGCCGCCCTGGTCGCGGCGTCGTCCCGCGCCGATCGGGTGGCCGCCGTGGTCAGCCGCGGTGGTCGGCCGGACCTGGCCGGGAACGCGCTGGCCCAGGTGCGTACCCCGACGTTGCTCCTGGTCGGCGGGCTGGACGAAGAGGTGATCACGCTCAACGAGCGGGCGCTGGCCGAGCTGGGGGAGGTCGGCGAGCTGCGGGTGATCCCCGGCGCCACCCATCTCTTCGAGGAGCCCGGCACCCTTGAGCAGGTCGCCGACCAGGCTGGCACCTGGTTCACCACGCACCTCGGTCGGTGATCAGTCTGAGGGCAGGAGCGCCGAGGCCGAGCGGCGCTGTTGGACGGTGTCGATGACACGCCAGAGGACGGCGGTGATCGGGACGCTGACGAAGGCGCCAGCGATGCCCGCGATCAGCGTGCCCGCGGTGACCGCCACCAGGATCACCGCCGGATGCAGTCGGACCTGGCGCTTCATGACCAGCGGCTCCAGCAGGTTGCCCTCGATCTGCTGCACGGCGATCACCGCCGCGAGGGTGAGCAGCGCGGTGGTGGGACCGTTCGCGGCCAGCGCCACCAGCACCGCCACCGCGCCGGCCACCGTCGCCCCGATGATCGGCACGAACCCGCCGAGGAACGTGATCAACGCCAGCGGCAGGGCGAGTGGCACCCTCAGCACCACGAGAGCCAGCCCGATGCCCAGCGCGTCGATCGCGGCGATGAACATGGTGCCCCGGCTGTACGCGCCCAACGTCTGCCAACCGTTGCGGCCGGCCTCGGCCAGCACTGGTTGGTTCGGGCCGGAGACCCGGGACAGCACCCAGTGCCACATGGACCGGCCGTCCTTGAGCAGGAAGAAGAGCAGCACCAGAGCCAGCAGCGCGGAGCCGAACACCTCGGTGGCGGTCCGGGCGCCAGCCACCGGGTCCGGAGAGCTGCCACTGAGCCCCTCCCGGGCCTGGTCGACCAGCCGGTCCAGCTGTGCCTCGCTGACCGGCAGGGTGGACGTCACGAAGTCCCGGCTGCGTTCGACGCCCTGCGTCAACTCCTGGCTGAGCTGATCGAACTGGCTGGCGGTCAGGTTCCACACCAGGGCGCCGACGCCGACCAGGATGCCGAGCAGCAGCAGTACGGTGCAGAGCGCGGCCAGCGCCGCCGGCAGGCGCAACCGGCGCAGCAGCAGCAGGACCGGGTCGAGCAGCGCGGTGAGGAAGATGGTGGCGGCCAGCGCGATGGCCAGCGGCGCCAACAGGACGGCGATCCGGCCGAGCAGGTAGAGCCCTGCGGCGATCACCACCAGGCAGGCGCTCCACAACACCGCGGTCCGGACCAGCCACGGCAGCGCCGCCCAGGTCTGGCGCGGCCCGGGGCTGCCTGTCGGTCCGGGTTCCTCTGCGGCCATGTCGGTCCTCCTCGATGTCGACGAGGTCGGTACCCGGTCGGTCGTGCCCCGACACCCGAATCGCTGGCCGTTGCCCGCGCGGATCGTACGTCGGCCGGAGTGACGTGGGTGGGTGTTCGCGAATCACGTCCGCAGCGGCGGCGTTTGCGTCGTCGGGCCGAGGGAACGCGAAGGGGACGGACCGGACTGAGGAGGAACGCCGTGGGTGACTTCATGGACAAGGCCAAGGACTTCGCGGACAAGCATGACAAGCAGGTCGACCAGGGTGCGGAGAAGGCCGGCGACATGGCCGACAAGCGCACCGGCGGCAAGTACGGCGATCAGATCGACAAGGGCGTGGACCAGGCCCAGGCGCGCACCGGTGAGGGCGACCAGGTCCGCTGACCCAGCGCGCTCCTCCCGGGCCGCCGCGCCGTCGGCGACCCGGGAGTGCCGGGTCCGGTGATGCGCGGGTCAGCGCTTGTCGCGTAGCTCGTCCATTGAGGTGGGTCGGCCGCTCAACGCGTCGCGCAGCCGGTCGACCAGTCCGATGCCGGGGGCGAGCAGCTTGTTCGCCGGTGGGTGCTCCGGGCTCCTCGGATGAGGCCGGGTCGGCCCGATCTCCTTGATCGCCGTCACCCGGGCGGCGATCTCGACCAGCTCCTCCCGGGCCGTCGCCGCGCGCAGCCGGGGAAAGAGCTCCTTCTCCTCCTCCGTCACGTGGTGTCGGACGGTGCTGGTCAGGTGGGCGAGCAGCTCGTCGAAGCGGGGGTCGGACGGGTCGGTGGACTCCAACTCCTTCATGGTCCGCTCGGCGTCGGCGTGCTCCTCGATTTCCCGGTCGGCGATCTCGTTGCCGTCGGGCAGCACCTTCCGGGCGATCGGATACACGTACGCCTCCTCGGCCACCGAGTGGCGGACGAGTTCGGCGATCACCACGTCGGCGAGGCGCCGGCGGTGCTCGGGGGTGCCCTGCCGGGTCGCCAACTCGACGAGGACAGCCTCGATCTCACGATGATCGGAGATCAGGATGTCGACGGCATCGTGGTCGTCGGTGGTCGGTGGACTGGTCATGTCACGGCCCCTTACCGGTTGCGGATCGGTGGGAGGTGTGTGGCTCTGGTACCCCCACGGGGCTGCACAAACCCATGGATGACGATGCGTCCGAGGGTGTCGATGGTGCTGGTGGTGGCCCTGGTGCCCGGCCGTCACGATTGCCCTGCCGCCGCCGGGGTAACCGCCGCCATGGCCGACGACCGCCCACCCGCCGACCGCGATCAGTCGCGGTTCGACGAGACCGCCGAGCGGACGGTCCGGCGGGTGCGGCACCGTGGCGGGCAGGCCGGCCGGATCAGGGCCCGGCAGTGGGAGGTCACCCTGGTGATCTCCATCCAGGCCGGGCTGGCCGCGGCCATCGCGGCCCTGCTCGCCAAGAACCTGCTGGGCCAGGGATCGCACGTCTTCGCTCCCGCCGCCGCCGTCGGTACGATCGCCACCGCCATCGGGCAGCGGGCCCGCCGGACCTTTGAGCTGTTGGGCGGCGTGGCCCTGGGCATCGTCATCGGGGACACGCTGCGATTCCTGCTCGGCTCGGGCCCGTGGCAGACCGGCGTGGTGGTCGCGCTGGCCATCGCCGCCGCGTTGCTGGTTGCTGGGAAGGGTGGTCCGCTGGTCGGTCAGGCCGGCGGTACCGCAGTGCTGATCGCAACGCTGGCCCCGATGGAACGTGGCCTGGAGGTGCCCCGGATCTTCGACGCGCTCGTCGGTGGGGCGGTCGGCCTGGTGGTGGTCGCGCTGTTGTTGCCGATCAACCCGATGCGGGTGCTGGACCGCGCCGCGGCACCGATCTTCACGATCCTCTGCGAGCAACTCGCCGAGCTGGCGCGTGCGCTGCGCGAGCGCGACGGCGCCGGGACAATGGCCGTCCTGGAGCGGCTCCGCGGCACCGAGGACGACCTGGGCAGGTTGCACGATGCGCTCAGCGGCGCCGAGGAGGTGGTGACGATCGCCCCGGTGCGCTGGCACCGTCGGCAGCAGTACCACCGTTACGCCCGCAGCGCCGGTCACCTGGAACGGCTGCTGCTGGACACCCGAGCCATGGCCCGTTGGTCGACCACCGCGTTGCAGTACGACGAGCCGATTCCGCCGGAGCTGCCGGGCGCGATGGGCCGGTTGGGTCAGGCGGTTGCGGAGATGCGGGAGGAGTGCAGGGTCGGTGACGACCCCCGGCGTACCCGCCGGTTGGTCGAGGAGTGCGCCGAATTGGCCGGGCGGGCTTCCGCGACCGGCGTCAAGGCGTTCGGCGAATCCCTCGTCACCGGACTGCGTACCGCGGCCAGCGACCTGCTCCGGGCCGCCGGTTCCGAACCTGAAGACGCCAACCGGATCGTGCGCCGGGCGGCCGGAGCAGGCGAGGCGGAGATCCACCCGCCGGTCCGCCGACAACTGCACCGGACCCGACCGACGCGGGCCGCCCGAGCCCGTCGACGCGCGCACCTCGCCGCCCGGGCCCGGAACGACGGTCGGGCCGGCCTCCCCGCACGGGAGAGGCCGGCCCGGTGAACTGTCCGGATCAGGAGGAGTAGCCGCGCTCCGCGATCCAGTTGGCGACCTTCGGCAGGCTCATCCAGTACTCGCCCAACGCCGGGTCGGCCGGGTCGGCGACCCGGATCGTGTCACCACCGTCGCGGTAGCCGACGAGGGTCAGGTAGTGGCCACCCTCGTACGAGTGCGGGTTGCCGTCGGTGTCCACTGTCGTGCCCTTGATGTTGGCCACCACCGGTCGGCCGGCGTCCACCGCGGCCAGCACGTCACGGCGCAGCTGCTCGACCTGGTCGGGGCGGGCCACCGAATCACGGATCTCGGTGGTCCGGTACTTGCCACCGGTCAGCTCGTTCAGCACCCGGGTGGTGTCCAGGGCCGATGGGGTACCCGCCTCGGTGGTGCCGAGCAGCCGGGCCACCTCGTCCTGGGACAGCGCCTTGCCCTGCGCGGACAACGCGATCCGGGTCGCGGCCGGGCCGCAGTAGTAGAAGTTCGGCTGGGCCTGGTAGTCGACGCCGAGGATCCGCTCGGCGTGCCGGTCGTTCTGGCTCGACGAGGCCGGGGCGGCCTGAGCCGGGGCGGCCTGGGCGGCCACCGCCGGGCCGAGGGCGCAGCCGCCGGCGACCAGCAGGCCGACGACGGACAGACCGCTCTTCTGGACGATTGGGTTCATGGTCGAGTCTCCGTTCGGGGGTTGGCGCCTCCGGCCAGCGGAGGGCGGCAGCACCGGGAATGGCGCTCGGCGCAACACGGGGGCCGACCATCGGTGGTCTCGGCCCTGGGCGTACCGAGGGCGTAACCGCTCTGCTCCACGGAGAATTCCGCCGGCTGCGGGCACCGGGACCCGCGCGGCATCCCTGCCCGACCCGAACCGGTCATCGGGCACAGACGGTCAGGTCAGAGGCTGCCCAACAGCCTGGTCACGGTGATCTCGATGACCACCCGTTCCGGATTCGGGCGCGGTGTCCGATACCGCTCGGCGTACCGCCGCTCCGCCTCCGCCACGGCGGCCGGATCCGACTGCAGCACCGCACGACCCTCGATGGTCAACCAGCGGCGGCCATCCACGTGGCACACGGCCACCGCCGCGCCCGCCGCGCCCGCCGCCGCCACCTGACGGGCCTTGCGGGAGGCGCCGGAGGTGATGACCCGGGCCAGGCCGGCCGCCGGGTCGAGAGTCACCCCGACCGGTACGACATGCGGGGTGCCGTCCGCCCGCAGGGTGGTCAGCGTCGCCAGGTGTCGTTCGGCGCAGAAGGCGACAACCCGCTCATCGTGCACGTCCAACCGATGATCGCCCGTCATGCCCGTCCCCTGTTCGCCGAACCGACCCTGATCATGGCACGCGGCGACGCACCTGACCCCGATCCGGTGGGGCGTCCGGCTGACCGGGCAGCTGGCGACCCGCCGCCCGACGTTGGTGCACCAACCGGGTCAGGTAGATCAACGCGGCGGCCAGGACACCCATGTCGTCCAGGTAGATCGGGTCCGGCAGAACGTCGACCGGGAAGATCGTGTAGATCAGCGCCCCGTAGAAGGCGACCTTGCCGCCCGCGCCCAGCCCGGTCAGCATCCGCCGGGTACGCACCACCCGCACCGCCAGCACCACGGCACCGACCAGTGTGGCGAGCGCCAGGATGCTGGCGATCACCACGAGGACCCACGCCTGTCGGGACATGCCGTCACGCTAACCCACCCGAGCCCACGCGGCTCAGAACGCGGGCACCGTCGCACGGCCGCGTGCGGTCACCTTGTTCTCCCGGGTCTGCTCGACGTTCTCCCGGGGCTGCGCGCCCACCGGTCGGGCAACCTCGCTCAGCGGCAGCACCGACGCCGACTCGGCGACCCGTCGTCCGGTCGCGGCGTGCGCCTCCTCGCGCAGACTGCGAGCCGCGGCCACCGCCAACTCCGCCGCCCGCCACGCGGCCTGCTCCCGCTCGCGGGCTGCGGCGTGCCGGGCCGCCAGGTTGTCCCGGATCGCCCGCTGGAGCACCAGCTCCTGCTCGACCGGGTGCAGTCGTGGGTCCCAACCGTCGCGGTGCGCGAAGACGTCGCTGAGCTGCTCCACCGACAGC
The DNA here is from genome assembly GCF_900091575.1 of Micromonospora saelicesensis. Classification (GTDB taxonomy): domain Bacteria; phylum Actinomycetota; class Actinomycetes; order Mycobacteriales; family Micromonosporaceae; genus Micromonospora; species Micromonospora saelicesensis. The sequence goes on along the minus strand of NZ_FMCR01000001.1, from coordinate 896,639 downwards.
TCCCGCCGCCAGTACGCATCCAGCGCCGCCCGGTGCAGGTAGCGCTCGCGGTCCGCGTACTCGGCGGGGGTGCGTGCGGTGTGCGGCAGCGGCATCGCGGCCGCCGCGTCGAGCCGCCGTACGCCAGCCTCGGCCGCCTCGTACGCCAGCCAGGCCGCCTCGACGGCCTCCTGGGCGGCCACCCACTCCGCCCGGCGGCGCTGCACGGTGGTGGTCGCCCGCTCCGCGGCCACCGCGACCTCCTGCGCGTAGCGGCTCTGCTCCCGCTCCTCCTGCGCCTGCTCAAGTTGGCTCGGCATGGCGGCGCGGCGGATCCGGGAGCCCGGGTCGAAGCGGAACCGACCGGGCCGCAGCAGGAGAGCGGCGACGGCGACGGCTACCACCCCGAGCAGGCTCAGCCAGATGACGGCGGCCCGGGAGAGGTCTGGCAGGACGGCGGAGAGGATGGTTTGCATGATCAGCACCTCGCGGTCGAAGGCGGGTATCGACGGGCGGCAGGAAGGCGCGGCAGCACCGGTCGGCCCGGTGGCGGGATGGTCCCGTCGACGGCGAACTCAGGTGCCGTGCGGGAGGATCAGCCGGGATCGGGCCCCGGGGATCGCCGGGCCTGGCTCAGCGGGCGGGCGGGCCGCGTCGTGCAGGAGAGCCACGGCCGGGATCGATGGCCGGGACGTGCACCGGGCCCGCCGCGACCGGACCGGTCGCCGTGGCGGTATCGAGCGTGCCAGCCGGCGGGGCTTCAGCGGGCTGGGCGGCCCGCTGGTTGGCCGGACCGGCGTCGGGGCGGACACTTGCCACCCGGCTGCTCACGGCACTGGGCCGCAGCTGCGCGGGGGCGGGCGGTGGGGTCGCGGCGAGAGCGGCACCGAGGCCGACCGCGAGCACCAGCGCGGTGACCGCCAGACGGGTCAGTTCCCGCAGTGACCGCAGCACAGCCCACCTGGCTGGGCGGACAGAAGCTGCGGACGACACCCGACCAACCTATCGCCCGTCCTGCTCCACCGCAGCACGGCGAACGACCGCGCGGGCGTGACCGCCACCACCATGCGCACTGTGGACGGCGTCGGTCGGGGGCCGGGAACGGCAGTGCCCCCGATCGGATCGGCTCCGATCGGGGGCACCGTGCATCGTCGGGGTGGCACCGCCGGTGGGGTGGGCGTGCCGGCGGCGGACCGTGGTCAGTCGCCGGTGCCGAGCACCCGGGGCGCCGCCTTCTCGTCGCCCTGCCACACCATCTCGTCCTCGGTCAACCAGGTCAGCCGCTCGTCGGACTCGTCGTCCTGCGCTCGACCCTGCCCGCCGAGCACACCGGGGCGGCCGCCGTTGGACCCCGGTCGGGCGTTGCCGCCGGTCATGGCTGGGCGTCCGCCGCTCCCACCGCGCTGGCCGTCGATGCTGCGCCCGACCCCGTTGGCGGCGCGGGTCTCCGCCGGAGCCGCACCACCGCCGGTCGGTCGAGCCGAAGTGGGGGCCGCGTTGCCCGAGCCCGCGAGCGCGCCGCTGCGCAACACCCCGCCGGCCGGTGACCCGCCCTGTGCTCCGTAGAGCAGGCCGGGACCGGTGCTCGCCGCAGCAGGTGCGCCGGCCGGCCCGGACAGCCCGACCAGCCCGGCGGCACCCCCGCCGAGCAGCGCGCCGCCGACCAGTGGGTCGGCTCCGGCGAGGGAGGTGCCGCGGTCAGTGAGATCGCTGCCAGCGCCGATCGGCGCGGTGACGACAGCCGGGCTGCCACCGGTGCCCGAGCCGACCTCGCCCGGAGTCGAACCGTCGCCCGGCAGTTGGGCGACGCGGTCGGGCGACGAGATGGTCGCGTCACCGGTGCGCGCAGAGTCCGCGCCGGTGTTGGGGCCGCCGGACACCCTGGCGATGGCCGAGACACTCTGTGGCGTCGTCGGATCCTTGCGGGCGGTGGTCGGAGTGTCCGGGTCCGGCGGGGGCGGCTCGACCACCCGGTCGTAGGCGGAGATCTCGTAACTGTTGGCCAGGCCGGCCACCAGGTTCACCATCCGCTGGTGGGCCTTCTCCTGCTCAGCCTTGTCCTGCTGGTGACCCGCGATGCCCCCGACGATCAGACCGGTCAGACCGAAGGCCGCGCCACCCTTGATCGCGCCGCCGATCGCCTTGTCGTTGTCGTCGGTCTCCTCCGGGCTCTCGGCCTGCTTGTGGGCGGCGCGCAGATGGTCGGCCATCATGGTCAACCCCTGCTTGATGCCGGCCATCCCTTCGCCCAACGCGTCGGTGTGGGCGACGATCAGGCTGAGTCGCCGATGGAACTCCCGACCCGCCGAACCCGTCCACGTGTTGGCGAGCTTGTCGAGGTCGCCGCTCAGATCCCGGCCGAGGCCGTCGAGGATGCCCTTGAGCTCGGCCCACTGGGTGGCCACGCCCTCGATCTGCTCCGGCTTGCCCGCCATCAGGCCGTCGTACAGCTGCTGGTGGCTGTTGCCCTGATAGCGCTGGGTGTATTCAGACACGCCCGTCCTCCTTCGGCTGAAACGCCCGGTCGACCGGGTTCAGCGCGGCGGTGACATCGTCGGCGTTGGCCGCGTTACGCGCCTCGGCGGTGCGGTAGTTGCTCAGGATCGTGCTGGTCGCCTGCTGTGCCGCCAGCACCGCCTGCCGGATCCGTTCGGCCTGGTCGACATAGGACTGGTGCACCTCGCTGTAGCGACGCGCCTTGTCGGTGGCGTCGAAGAACGAGCCCAGGGCCGGAGGACGGCACTGCATCTCGGTGTTGAGCTTGCGCAGCACCGACTCGGCCTGGCTCAACCGTGACGCCAGGTGCTCGTGGAAGTCCTCAAGGGACAACAGGTCGACTTCCGTACGCCCGGCCATGGCAACATCCCCGTCGTTCTGGTTGACAACCGTCAGCGACATTCAGGTTAGTCCACCAGTGCGACTCCGGGCGACCCGCCGAAGCTGCTCAGCCGTCGGCGCCGGTCGATTCCGTGGACCCCCCGCCGGTCCCGCCGCTCGACGGAGTGCCACCGGTCGAACTCGACGGTGTCGACCCCGACGGTGGCGCCGCGGACGACGACCCCGACGGTGGCGCCGCGGACGACGACCCCGACGGTGGCGCCGCGGACGGCGTGCCCGACGGTGGCGCCGCGGACGGTGAGCCCGACCTCGGCGCGGCCGACGGTGGTGCGGACGGTGCCGGCCCGTCGGGAGCGAAGACGGCGAACGCGTCCTCGCGGTCCAGAGTCGGCCCGGTCGGGATCAGTGCGAGCAGGGAGCCGGGCACCGCCAGCGGGGTGATCCCGCCGTAGCCGAGCACGTCCAGTGTCGCCGCCGAGCCGAGCGGATACCGGATGCCCTGCGGGCTGATCAGGTAGATCGTCGATCCGGCGGCGCCGGACCCGCTGGTCCCGGCACCGGGCGAGGCCTGGGCGATGACCCCCTTGCCGCCGGGCAGCAGCACCGCCTCGGCGGTGCGTACGGCGTCGCGCCTGGTCTGGCGCACCGGTACCAGGCCCGGATCGCTGTCGGTCAACTCGGTCGGCACCCGGTCGAAGACCTCCAGGGTGGTGGTCGGCGGGCCGCCCGAGCTGTCCTTGCGGTACGTCGCGCACAGCGTGGTCTGACCGGGCTGGGCCGGGTAGAGGGCGGGCATCGTCGGGGGCACCCCCTCCTCCTCGATCCGCCGCTCCTCGAACGCCTCGCTGGCCTGGTTCGGGGTGATGTCGGTGATCCGACCGCCGTTGCTGACGAGCAGCAGAGCGGTGATCTCACTGATCGAGACGAGAGCGTCCCGGGTCAGCACGTAGTGCCGCCCGGCGGCCTTGAACACCGAACCGACGTCGTACGACTGCCCGGCCACCTTGCGACTGCTGGGCTCGCCCTCACCGGGCAACGACGGCCGGCGCAGCGGTGGCCCGGCCGGCACGGCGTTGAGCAGTTGCTGCCCGACCTGGAGTCGCTCGGTGCCGGCCATCCGCAGCGCCGTGATCGTGCGGGACGGGTCGAGCAGTTGGAGTCGGGTGTTGTTGGTGACCAGGTACCGCTGGTCGTTCACCGAGACCAGCACCGCCCGGTCGCCCAGCGGCGTGCCGCCGGGCAGGGCCCGGTCGATCACCAGGCGGGTGCTGGACCGCTGCCGGTCGACCGGGTCCGGCACGTCGCAGACCGACCAGGGCAGCCCGGTCAGCGACTTGCGGTCCGGCAGGGCGTCCGGTGCACCGACGATGCCGACGGTGACGCCGCGGGGCCGGTCCCGCAGCGACGCCTGGGACATCGTCCGCACCTGGGCACTCGCGTCGTTCACGATGAGGCGCGCCGAGGTGTAGTTGAGCGTCGGGTGCAGTTTGCCCTCGATGAACACGTACGTCGCGCCGGTCTCCCGTTCGATGACCAGGGTCTGGTCGTCCAGCGGCGCCGCGCCACCGGTCAACTGGCCGTAGGCACCCACCCCGCCGAGCACGATGGCCGCGGTGAGGACACTGCCGAAGACGGCCATGCCGAGCCGTCGCATCGGCAGGTTGGTGGTCTCCGGATCGCCCGACAGCAAGGCGGAGACGATGCGGCGGGTGACGAAGCGGTACGCCTGCACCTGATCGCGGCGGGTCCGCATGACTTACCTCCGGCGGGGTGGATCCGCGACGATCAGGGTCGGGGTGCCGTCGCGGGCTTCCCTACGATAAGGGGCCGACGGTGGTTCCTTGGGACCACCGCTCGTGGCCGGCACCGGAGGAGACCCGGCGCAGAGTCGTACCGTGCAGGAGGGACAGTCAGCGATGACGCAGGTTCAGGCGCCACCCGCCCGAGCGGTCACGGACCCTGTCGACGTTCCGACCCGGCCGGTGCCCCCGGCCGAGCGGCCCGGCCGTGGGCGGGTCGGCCCCGTGCTGGTCGGGCAGCTCGTCGTACTGGAGTTGTGCGTGGTCGGCGTCTGGGCCGCCACGGCCGGACCCAGCTGGGTGCTCGCCGCGGCGGGCACCGCGGCGCTGCTGGTCGTCCTGGCGGCCTTCGCCCGTCGGGGTGGCCGCTGGTGGTTCGAGGACCTGCTGCTGCGCCGGCGGTTGCGGCGACGCGGTGAGCGGGCGTCGGCCGCGCTGGCCAGCGGCACGGCGACCGACCCGAGGTTGGCCGCGCTCGCCCCTGAGCTGAGCGTCATCGAGCTGACCGACCGAGGCACCCGGCTCGGCATCGGACGTGACGACCAGGGCTGGTTCGCCGCCGTCGCCCTGCAGTCCGCGACCGGTGCGGCGGTCGGCTCCGTCGACGCCACCGCGGTGGACCGCGCGCTGCGGGTGCTCGCGGACTTCAGCGCCCCGGTCTCCCGGGCCCAGGTCGTCGCGCACACGTTGGTCTGGTACCCGGCACCCGGTGCGCCGCCGGCGGCCCACCGGACCGTGTGGGTGGCGCTGCGGCTCACCGTCCGGGACGCCCGGGTCGAGGCGGTGAGCCGGGGCGGCGGGCTGACCGGCGTACATCGGACGGTGGCGGCCGGGATCGGCCGGCTCGGCAAGGCGCTGACCTCGGCGGGGCTGGCCCATCGCCCGCTGGGTCGGGAGGAGCTACGTGCGGCAATCGTCTCGGCCGCCGGTCTGGACCTGGTGCCCGAGGCGCCGGCGGAGAGTTGGCATGGGTTGCGCGGCGGCGGCTGGACGCACCGCTGCATGGCTCTGCGGGGCCGCTTCGACGCGCCGCTCGGGCCGCTCGTGGACGCGATCACCGCGACCTCGGCGCCGTCGCACACGGTGGCCGTGACCGTCTCGTCGGACGGTCGGGTGGCGGCACCGCTGTTGCGGGTCGCGGCGATGGACAACCACGTCGAGGCCCTGGTCAAGGTGGTTCGTGAGGTCGCCGGCCGGGTGGGCGCGTCCACCCGGCCGATGGACGGTCAGCATGCTCCGGGCGTCTACGCCACCGCTCCGGTCGCGTCGGCGCTGGGCGTCTCCACCGGTCCGCGGTCGCGCTGACCGGTGCGTCGGCGCCGCACGGTCAGGGTCGGAGGTTGACGATCCAGCCGTAGAGGCCGCAGACCCAGAAGGCGAGCGGCACCAGCGAGATGATGAGCAGGATCTCGGCGATGTCGAGCAGGCGGCCCCAGACCGGTGAGATGCGCTTGCCGGCGACGGTCAGACCGTAGATCAGGCTGATCACCGCGGCGAGCACCAGACCGCCCAGAATCAGGCCCAGCCGGACCGCCAGCGAACCACCGGCGAAGGTGGTCGCGGCGGCCAGGCCCAGACCCACGGTGCCGGCCAGCAGCACCGGGGTGCGCTGCGCCCGGCCCAGGAGGGGGCGGGCCCGCAGCAGCGCCAGCAGGGCCAGCACCAGGCACAGCAGCACCGCGGGCAGGCGCCCGTCCAGAGCCAGCACGAGTTGTGCGCCCAGCACCAGCAGCGACACCGTCCACAGCAGACCGGTCAGGAACTGGTCGGCGCGCTCACTCTGCTGGAGCACCTGCCGGCCGTCCACCGACTCGCTGTCGGTCTTCAGGTCCTCCGGACCGGTCGGAATCGACGGCACCGGCAGCCGGGCCAGCCGGTAGGCCATCATCGGCAGCGCCGGCACCACGCCGAACGCGACCGCCGCGACCACCGCGGCGGAGGCCGCTGCGTCGAGGCCGAGGACCAGGCAGAGCACCGCGCCCAGGCCGGTCGCGGCCGCGACCCCGATCGCGGCGAAGAAGAGGGGGTACCGGTCGCCGACCGCCAGCACGGCAACCGCGCCGGCCACCACCGCGGCGGTCGCCGCGAGCAGGACATGCGGACTGGCCAGGTCGGTCAGCGATCGATCGCCGGCGAGCAGCAGCAGGCCGCCGGTGGCCGCGTGCACAAGGCCGACCAGGGCCAGCACCGCGCCGATGCCGCTGTCACCGGCGGCCCTGGAAAGCACCGCCGCGCCCACCAGCAGCGCCACCGCGACCAGCAGCGCTGCCAGCGCGCCGGGCAGGTGCGGCGGACCGGCGAAGAGGGCGGCCAGCGCGCCGGCGCCGAACGCCGCCGCCGCGAAGACCACAGCGAAGGAGCGGGTCGCGCCGACCTGCCAGGCGCCGGGGCGCTGGTTGGTCGCGGTGGCGACCGCGTCCACCACGTCGTCGAAGACGATCTCCGGCGCGGCGTCGGACCGGGGGTTGAAGTAGAGCACCTCACCGTCCCGGACGCTGAGCTGCGCCGCGGTACGACCACCGTCGAGGGGCGCACCGCCCAACCGGGACAGTGCCCAGCCGCCGTGCCGAGCACCCTCGTCGGCCATGTCCTCACCGGCGTAGCGCAGCAGGGTGGGGAGCAGGTCGGCCAACGGCACATCCGACGGCAGCGCCAGATCCATCCGGGTACGCGGAGCCACGATGGTGATCCGGCTGAGACCACCGGTCGCCGTCTTCGTCGCCACAGTGGCCTCCAGGTGTGCGTCTGTGATCGGCTGGCTGGAATGCTGCGGTCCGGGTCCACCGCGCACACGGCAGATTACCTACGATGACGGCACGTACGATGCCCACCCGCGGGCGGTGTTCCGCGGGCCGCACGTCATCAGGGCCGCTTCTGGGGAGGAGACAGCCGTGAGCACGGTGGTGTTCCGCCGGCTCCCGCGTCAGCCGGGGCCGGCCTTACCGCGCGGCGAGGTGCTGCTGGAGTCGCCTCCCGAGCTGCCCGAGCCGACGCCCCGCGGGATGGGGCAGCTGCTCATGATCCTGCCGATGTTCTGCGGGGTCGGCGCCATGGCGTTCCTCTACGCCGGCAAGGGCGGCGGCATGATGACCTACGTGGCCGGTGGTCTGTTCGGTGTCTCGATGCTCGGCATGGCGATCGGCTCGCTGGCCAACAGCGGTGGCAAGGACAAGGCCGAGCTGAACGCCGATCGCCGCGACTACATGCGCTACCTGGCGCAGATGCGCAAGCGCACCCGGCGTGCCGCCGAGCAGCAGCGGGCCGCGATGGCCTGGCGGCACCCGGAGCCCGACGCCCTCTGGTCGATCGCCGCCTCCCGGCGGCTCTGGGAGCGACGGATCACCGAGGACGACTTCGGTGAGACCCGGATCGCCCTCGGCCCGCAGCGGCTCGCCGTGGAGATCGTCCCACCGGAGACGAAGCCGGTGGAGGACCTGGAGCCGATGAGCGCCATCGCGCTTCGCCGGTTCGTCCGGGCACACTCCACGGTGCCCGACCTGCCCACGGCGCTGTCGGTGCGCGCGTTCAGCAGGGTGGTGCTGCGCGGCGACCGCGAGCCGGTGCTCGACCTGACCCGGGCGGCGCTGGGGCAGCTGGCCACCTTCCACGCACCGGACGACCTGGTGATCGCGGTGGTCGCCGCACCCGACCGGCAGTCGTCCTGGGGCTGGGTGAAGTGGCTGCCACACGCCCACCACAGCGGTCGTACGGACGCGGCCGGCGCGCGCCGGCTGGTCTTCGCCAGCCTCGCCGAGGCCGAGGCCGCGCTCGCCGCCGAGCTGGGCGGGCGGCCCCGGTTCGCGCCGGAGGCCAAGCCGCTGACCACCGCCCCGCACCTGGTCGTGGTGATCGACGGCGGGGAGATCTCGCCGACCTGCCAGCTGGTGGGCCCGGGGCTGCTCGGCGCCACAGTGATCGACCTTTCCGGGACGGTGCCGCGCGACGCCGGCCGCTGGCTGCTCTGCCTCGACGTGAATGACGGAAGCTCACTCGACCTGGTCCGGGGCAGTTCGTCGTCGACGCTGGGCCGGCCCGACCGGCTCAGCGCCGAGGCCGCCGAGGGGCTGGCCCGACAGATCGCCCCCTTCCGACTCTCCCAGCAGCAGACCGGCGGCGACGAGCCGCTGGCCCGCAGCACGGAGCTGCCGGACCTGCTCGGCGTCGGTGACGCCGCGGCGGTGGACGTGCAGAACACCTGGCGCCCGCGTGGGCACCGCGACCGGCTGCGCATCCCGCTCGGCCTCGGCCCGGACGGCAACGTGGTCGAGCTCGACTTCAAGGAGTCGGCGCACGAGGGCATGGGCCCGCACGGTCTGGTGATCGGTGCGACCGGCTCCGGCAAGAGCGAACTGCTGCGTACGGTGGTGGCCGCGTTGGCGGTGACCCACTCGTCGGAGGAACTGAACTTCGTCCTGGTCGACTTCAAGGGCGGTGCGACCTTCGCCTCGCTGGAGGCGCTGCCGCACACCAGCGCGGTGATCACCAACCTGGCCGACGAGCTGCCGTTGGTCGACCGGATGCGCGACGCGCTCGCCGGAGAGATGGTGCGCCGGCAGGAGCTGCTGCGGGCGGCCGGCAACTACGTCTCCCGCTTCGAGTACGAGAAGGCGCGCTCGGCCGGTGAGCCGCTGGCGCCGATGCCCAGCTTGTTGATCATCTGTGACGAGTTCAGCGAACTGCTCGCCGCCAAACCGGACTTCATCGACCTGTTCGTGATGATCGGCCGGTTGGGTCGGTCCCTCGGCGTGCACCTGCTGCTGGCCAGCCAGCGCCTCGAAGAGGGCAAGCTGCGGGGCCTCGACACCCACCTGTCGTACCGGATCGGTCTGCGGACGTTCTCCGCGGTGGAGAGCCGGATCGTGCTCGGCGTACCGGACGCGTACGAGCTGCCGAACGCGCCGGGCCACGGCTACCTGAAGACGGACACCAGCACCATGCTGCGGTTCCGGGCCGCGTACGTGTCGGGGGCGTACCGGGCGCCGGGGCAGCAGGCCTCCGCCTCGCAGGCGCTGGTGCAGCGCCGGATCGTGCCGTACGGTCTCGACTTCGTTCCGGTGCAGGTCCCGCAGGTGCCGGTGGCCACCGCCCCGGAGCCGGAGCAGCCGGCCGACGGCAAGGCCGTGGCGATGCTCGACGTGCTGATCGACCAGCTCAAGGGTCGGGGCCGCCCGGCCCACCAGGTGTGGCTGCCGCCGCTGGCCGACCCGCCGGGCCTGGGTGAGCTGCTCGGCCCGCTGGCGGTCGACCCGACCTACGGGTTGTGCACCGCCTCCTGGCCCGGGCGTGGGCGACTGACCGTGCCGGTCGGCGTGGTGGACCGCCCCTACGAGCAGCGTCGGGACCCGATGATGGTCGAGCTGGCCGGGGCCGGCGGCAACGTGGTCATCGTCGGTCGGTCGATGAGTGGCAAGAGCACGATGCTGCGTACGCTGCTGGCCTCGCTGGCGCTCACGCACACGCCGCGGGAGGTGCAGTTCTTCTGCCTGGACTTCGGCGGGGGCGCGCTGCGCAGCATGGAGCGGTTGCCGCACCTGGCCGGGGTGGCCGGGCGGCGCGACGTCGAGGCGGTCCGTCGGACGGTGGCCGAGGTGGTCGCCGTCCTGGACGAGCGGGAGGCTCGTTTCGCCCAGCACGGCATCGACTCGGTGGCGAGCTACCGCCGTCGTCGTGCCGCCGGGGAGTTCGCCGACGACCCGTTCGGCGACGTGTTCCTGGTGGTGGACGGGTGGAACACCCTGCGCCAGGAGTACGAGGAGCTGGAGCAGACCATCACCACGTTGGCCAACCGGGGCCTCGGCTTCGGTGTGCACGTGGTGCTCACCGCCGTACGGTGGGCGGAGATCCGGATCAACATGCGGGATCTGCTCGGCACCAAGTTGGAGCTGCGCCTCGGCGACGCGTCGGAGTCCGAGATCGACCGTCGGGCGGCGAACAACGTGCCGGAGAAGTCGCCCGGTCGTGGCCTGACCCGGGACAAGCTGCACTTCCTCACCGCCATCTCGCGGATCGACGGCCGCCGCGACATCGACGATCTGAGCGAGGCCTCGCTGTCCCTGGCCGGGCACGTGGCGGCGAACTGGCCGGGTCGCCCGGCGCCGAAGGTGCGGTTGCTGCCGCGCCGGCTGCCGGTGGCGGAGCTGGCCCGGATCATCGACCGCTCGGCACCCGGTCTCCCGATCGGCGTCAACGAGTCGGCACTCGCGCCGGTCTACCTGGACCTGGCCAACGAGCCGCACCTGACGGTCTTCGGCGACGCGGAGTGCGGCAAGACCAACCTGCTGCGCCTGATCGCGCGGGGAATCACCGAGCGGTACACGCCGGCGCAGGCCCGGCTGGTGATCGCCGACTACCGGCGTGGCCTGCTGGGGGCGGTGGAGGGTGACCACCTGCTCGACTACGCCCCGTCGAACCAGGCGTTCGCCCAGGGGCTCGGGTCGATCCGCAGCGCGCTGTCCAATCGACTGCCCGGCCCGGACGTGACGACCGCCCAGCTGCGTGATCGGAGCTGGTGGAAGGGTCCGGATCTCTACATCCTGGTGGACGACTACGACCTGGTGGCCTCTGGCGGCAGCAACCCGCTGAGCGCCCTGCACGAGCTGTTGCCGCAGGCCCGCGACATCGGCCTGCACCTGATCGTCACGCGCCGGGTCGGTGGTGTGTCCAGGGCGCTCTACGAGCCGGTGCTGCAACGGCTTCGCGAGTTGGACTCGCCGGGCCTGCTGATGTCCGGAAACCGGGAGGAGGGCGCGGTCTTCGGCACGTTGCGACCGAGCCCGCAACCGCCCGGCCGGGGCACCCTGGTTCGCCGCCGCGATGGCCAGCAGTTGATTCAGACCGCCTGGTCCGAGCCGACCTGAGCGCGGTCGGTCGTTCGGTAGGGGGTGGTGGGCCGATCCGGCCCGATTCACCACCATCCATCGAAGGTCACCGGTCAGGGCTGCGAGGGCTGGACACGTTCCGCTACGGTCTTCACAGGAGTGTCCGTCGGTGGGGTGTTGCTGCCTTGCCGCGGGGGAGGATGCGGCGAAGCCGCCACCACAACAGACGGAAGGGTGTGAAGCATGGCGTTCGAGGTCGAAGCTGCGACTCTGCATACCGCCGCGAGTGACGTGCGGTCCACGCGCAGCGAGGTCGACGGCGAGCTGAAGAAGCTGTGGAACGTGGTCGACGACCTGGCCATCGCGTGGAAGGGTCAGGCGTCCACGGGCTTCCAGTCGCTGATGACGCGCTGGAACGAGGACACCGTCAAACTGCTGACGGCGATGGACAGCATCGCTGACCTGCTCGACAAGTCGGGTACGACGCACCAGGTCAACGACGAAGAGCAGCAGCAGATGCTGGACAAGTTCCACTCTGCTCTCAACCCGTGATCCGTAGCCGGCAGAGGAGGAAAACGTGACGATCAAAGTTGACTATGCGGTCCTCGAGAGCAGCAACCAGCAGATGCAAGCCATCTCGAAGACCCTCGAGGAAAAGCTTGACACGCTGCGGTCGATGCTGACCAAGCTGCACTGGGACGGCGAGGACCGGGTTGCCTACGAGCAGCACCAGGCGAAGTGGGACGCGGCGGTCCGGGACATCAACCGGATCCTGAACGAGATCGGCGGTGCCGTGGGCATCGCCCGCGAAAACTACCTCACCACGGAGATGAGCAACTCCAAGGTGTGGAGCTGAGGCATTAGCACTGGCGGCTCCGGTCCGGTTCGCCCGGCCCGGAGCCGCTCTGTGTCTGGCGTTGGCGCCGGCACGGGGCTGCGGTGCGCCGCTCAGCCGCCAGTTGGGGCGTCGGTGCGTCGGCCGGGGCGCCAGTCGCGTCGGCGGCCAAGGGCCATGATCGGTCGCGCGACCAGCAGCAGCCCGGCGAGCAGCCCGCCGATGACCGCCGCCCAGATCGCGGTGGGGCGCTGCCAGCTCAGCGGGTCTTCCCGCACGGCGGGCGCCGGCAGCGCGTCGGCCGGCGGGTTCGCCCGGGTGCCGAGCAGGCTCGACACCGCCCGGTACGGGTTGACCATCCCGTGCCCGATGTCGGCGTTCTGGCCCTCGGGTGGGTTGTCCGCGGTGCGTTTCAGCCGATCCGCTACCTGCTGCGGGTCGAGACTGGGGTAGGCGGCCCGGACGAGCGCGGCCACTCCTGACACGTACGCGGCGGCGTAGCTGGTGCCGCCCTCCGGCACGGTGCGGTAGCCGTTGTTTCCGGGCGCCGGCCCGACGATGTTCATCCCGGGTGCGGCGATGTCGACGTAGTCGCCGCTGATCGAGGTGCCGACGTGGCCGCCCTGCTCGTCCACCCCGCCGACCGCGATCACCCCGGGGTACGCGGCCGGGTAACCCGGCAGGTTCTGCGAATCTTCCGACCGGTTGCCCGCGGCGGCGACCAGCACCACCCCTTTGGCCAGCGCGCGCTCGACGGCCTCCGTCAGTTCGGGGCGGGGAATTGTGGTCAGGGACAGGTTGATCACGTCGGCGCCCTGCGCGACCGCCCAGTCGATTGCCGCGGCGATCTGCGCGGGGAGCTGCGGGTTGTTTACCGCGCCGAGTTGCGGCAGAACCCGGATCGGCAGGATGCGGGCGGCCGGGGCGATGCCGCTGAAGGGGACGACAGTGCCCTCCCGGCCCGCGATGATGCCGGCGATCAGCGTGCCGTGCCCGGCCTCGTCGCACTGGCCCTGCCGGGCCGGCAGGCCGTTGAAGTCGCGACCCTCGAGCACCTGCCCCTTGAGCAGCGGGTGGGCGGCGGACACTCCGGAGTCGATCACGGCCACCGTGACCCCGGCGCCCCGGGACAGCGGCCACGCCGAGGACGGCTCCAGCCGGCGGAGCGCCCACGGCATCTGGGTCAGGCTGTCGGTGCCGGTGGGACCGCAGAGGGGCGGCGCGGCGGTCGCGGGGGAGGGTGCCACCAGGCCGGCGCCGAGCAGGACCGCCAGCGTTCCACTGAGGACGCCGCGAAGGGCACGGCGGGACGGGGTCGCGCTCAACGGCGGGCATTCGCGCACCCGCAAAGGTTACCGCCGTGACCGTCGGTCAGCGGCCCCCGGTGACCAGGGTCAGGCCGGGGGCTCTGCCTTCGCGGTGGAAGCGTCGGCGAACAGCGCGAGCAGGTCGCCGACCTGCCGGTCGGCCTCGGCGGGGTGCCGGAACCGGCCGGCCGGGTTGAGGGTGTATTCGTTGCGGCGTCCGACCCGGGTGCGGTGCAGGTAACCGCCCGCCTCCAGGTCGGCGACGATCGCCTGCGCGGCCCGTTCGGTCACCCCGACCTCGGCGGCGACGTCGCGCAGCCGGGCGGTCGGGTCGCGGGCGATGGCCAGCAGGACGTGCCCGTGATTGGTGAGGAACGTCCAGTTCCGCCCGCCGCCGGTGTCGTCCGTCACCGTGCTCGCCATCGTGTGACCGCCTTTCCGGATGTCCGCCTGCCTTCGCGAGAGTCTGGTCCGCCCTGCCCCGGGGAGATTGCCCAGGGGGTGCCCGGAGTCAACGTATGAAATCTAAATCACGCATACCTTGACGCATCTTACGGTGCGTGTGACGGTGGAGCACGAGCCAGCGCCCGCCGCCCGGCCGGCGGAAAGTCGGTTTGACCAGGTCAGATGCGTCGAGACGAGGTGCGGGATGAGTCATACCGGGAGCTCCGGCGGTCAGCCGGGTCCGCAGCGGACCACCGACCGGGCCACCGCGCTCAGCGAGCCGACCCGGGCGTACGCCGAACTGGTCGCCGGCAACCGGCGCTTCGTCGATGGCGCCCCACGCCACCCCAACCAGGATGCCGGGCACCGGGCCGCCGTGGCCGACGGGCAACACCCGTTCGCGGTGATCGTCGGCTGTTCCGACTCGCGGCTGGCCGCCGAGATCATCTTCGACCGGGGCCTGGGCGACCTGTTCGTGGTTCGCACCGCCGGGCACACCGCCGGCCCCGAGGTGCTCGGCAGCGTCGAGTACGCGGTGACCGTCCTCGGCACGCCGCTGGTGGTGGTGCTCGGCCACGACTCGTGCGGTGCGGTGCAGGCCGCCCGGGAGTCCGCCGCGACCGGTACCGCGCCGACTGGCCACCTGCGCGCGGTGGTCGACGCCGTGCTGCCCAGCCTGCGCCGGGCCGCGGCCGAGGGCGTGGACGACATCGACGGCATCGTCGACATCCACATCGCCCAGACCGTCGAGACGTTGCTCGGGCAGTCTCCCGTGCTGGCCGACGCTGTGGCGCGGGAGCGGTGCGCGGTGGTGGGGGTGTCCTACCGGCTGGCCGCCGGAGCGGTGCGCCCGGTGGCCGCCGTACCGGCCGACCTCGCGACGTTGGAGACCCCGGCCGGATCGCCCGAGTCGACCGACCCGGCCACGCCTGCCACCGTCTGACGCGACGAGGGCCGCTCCGCGTCACGCGGAACGGCCCTCGACGGGGATCGTGCGGGTCAGAGCAGCGACATGTGGACGTGGTCGGTGTGGTTCGACGGCCCGCTGTACGAACTCCAGCCGGTGGCCGGGAACCAGATCTGCCGGTTCCAGATCACGTAGTAGATGCCGAGCCGGTCGGCGTTACGGATGAGGAACGCGGCGACGTTGTTGCCGTACGTCCGGGTGTCGTTGTTGTGCCACGGGGAGAATCCGCTCTTCTGTAGCGACCAGTCGCAGGCGCGGCCCTTCGGGTGCTCCCACGGCCCGCCGGGGCGGTAGCAGCCGACGAACCGGTTGAAGCCGGCCGCCTTGA
Source organism: Micromonospora saelicesensis (assembly GCF_900091575.1). Lineage (GTDB taxonomy): Bacteria > Actinomycetota > Actinomycetes > Mycobacteriales > Micromonosporaceae > Micromonospora > Micromonospora saelicesensis. The sequence continues at coordinate 881,324 of NZ_FMCR01000001.1, read as the reverse complement.
CCTCCTTGTAGGCGTGCAGCGTGCGCGGCGTGATGCAGCCGGACGTGGTGGGGTCGTTCTCGCTGCACGACTGGGGCTTCCAGTCACCGTCGGCCGTGCGACCCGGGCCGATCTTCGCGACCTTGGAGGTGGCATCCACCAGGCCGCCGGTGAAACCCTTGCCGCCGACGAGGGAGAGCGCCTTGTCGGCCTCGCTCTTGCGCTTCGCCATCAGGGCGGTCTGCTTCTGCTGCTCGCGGACCTCGGTGTCGAGGGCCAGCTTGGCCTGCTCGGCGCGAGCCTTCACCTCGTTGACCTCGGAGAGCTTCTTCTCGTTGACCATGTTCATCTCGTCGAGCATCCCGGCGCGACGGACGAACGAGTCGGGAGCTTCGCTCTCCAGCAGCATCGCGACCGCGCCGATCCGGCCGGTCCGGTACGCCTGGGCGGCGATCTGCCCGACCTGCGGGGCCAACGCGTCCAGGTCGGCCTTGGCCCGGTCGACCTCCGCGGCCAACTCGCTCTGCCGCTTCTTGGACTTGTCCAGCTTGGACTTTGCGGCGGAGTAGTCGCGGTTGGCCTGCTCGATGACGTCGTTGAGCAGCTTGGGCTCGCCGTCCTCCTCGTGCCCGGAGGGTGTGGGGGTCGTCGGGGCGGCGTGCGCTGGGAGCGGCCCGGCGAGCACTGTCAGTGCGGCGATCACGGCCACCACGGGTGTCATCCAGCGGCGTAGGGGTGCCGTCACAATGTTCCCTTCCGTCGACCGCCGACCGGGTTAGCTGACGGGTTCGGGGCGGAAGTGGCCCCTACCGCTGACGCGGATTCACCCCAGGCACCTGGGTCCCCGGCTCGCCGGCTGGCGATTGGGCGGTGGCACCGCAGGCGCCGCTTCGCGCCTTCATCGGTAACCGGCAGCGAGGTTACCCGAGAGTCGACCGGGTGAGCTACGCCTGGATGCCGACCAAAAGCGTCATTTCGCCATAGCGTTGAGTGACCAGTGACGCGGTTCTCAGGGTGGATGCCCGATCTGGTCACGCTGAGGAGTGTCACCATGCCGTATCCGTGCTCCTGTTCGACTTCGGCCACCGGTCGGTGGCCTCGGATGGGGGTGCGGTCCGCGTCCGGTCCGGCTCGTCGGAGCCGGCCGTTCGCGGTGAGCTGAGTGCGGCCAGTGCCTCGCTGCGGTCCGGCTGGGGCCGGGGCGCGGGAGCGTCGGTGGACACCGCGGCGTTGGTGCGCCCGGCGGCGGTCACCACCGCGGCCAGCCCGGTGGTCAGCGGAACGGCGGCGATCAGACCGAGGGTGGCGACCGCGCTGCGGACGATCTCCTGCGCGAGGAACTCGCTGGTGAGGATCTGCCCGATCGGCCGCGAGTCGGCGGTGAGCAGGAGCAGCAGGGGCAGTGACGCGCCCGCGTACGCCAGCACGATGGTGTTGACAGTGGAGGCGATGTGCGCGCGGCCGACCCGGGTGGCGGCCCGGTACAGCTGCAACCGGGTAAGTCCGGGGTTGGCGTTCGCCAGTTCGGTGACGGTGGCCGCCTGGGTGACCGTCACGTCGTCGAGCACCCCGAGCGATCCGATGATGATTCCGGCAAGCAGCAGACCGTGCAGGTCCACGTCGCCCTGGAACATCGACAGGGTGGTGGCGTCTTCGCTGCCGAAGCCGGTGAGGTGGGTCGCGGCCGTGGCGATGGTGGCGAGCACGCCGGTCAGCACCAGGCTGCCCAGGGTGCCGAGCACCGCGACCGAGGTCTGTGCGGTGACCCCGTGGGTCAGGTAGAGCACCACGAACATGATCAGGGCCGCGCCGACCACCGCCACCAGCAGCGGTGACCTGCCGGCGCTGATGCCCGGCAGCACGAAGGTGAGCAGGATGGCGAAGCTGGCGGCCAGCCCGGCGAGCGCGGCCAGACCTCGCCACCGACCGAACGCGACGATCGCGGCCGCGAAGATCACCGCCAGCCACACCATCGGGGTGCCGCGTTGGTGCTCGGCGATGTTCCAGTTGCTGGTGGTGGGATCGGTCGGGTCGGCCAGCTCGACCAGGATGACCTCGTCGCCGACCTCGACCCGGGGTGCGCCGGGTCCGTCGGGCACCGGTGTCCGTACCTGCTGGCCGGCGGTCGGCCCGTCGTCCACCCGGACGTCGACAGTGCCGCACCGCCCGTCGCCGACCCTCGGTGTGCCCTCGGGGACCGACGGCACCGACGGGCACGGCTCGCTCACCACCCGGGTGACAGTGCCTGGGTAGCGCGGCACGTCCGCACCACCGTCGGTCTGCGGTGACCCGCCACGCGGCCAGAGCAGCACCGCGGCCAGCACTGTGGCGACGAAGAGGGGTACCACAGTCACGACGAGGATCCGTCGCACCCGTGGTGGGGCGGACGGAGCACTGTGAGTGTGGTCGGAACCCAAAGCGAGACTCCCAACGATCCGGTGCGGGATACGGGTCAGCGGGCCGGGCGGTTCACCGTTGCGGTGGAAACGCGGCGGACGGCGGGGCGGATCGCTGCCTGACGACCGCTTGATCACGGACGGTCAGTGCTCGGCCCGGTCGGCCGGGGGCGACGCCACGACGCGGCGGCGCCGGTGCCGGACTGTGCAGCGGCATTCGGAGGGCCATCGTGGGAGATGCTAGTCAGCCCTCCCCGGGGTTGCAGGTCGTGGCGGAGTGTCGGGCGGCCGAACCGCTCGCGTGGCGGTCTCCGGGGCGGCATGTTGGAGCCATGCCCGCTTCGTCACCGCCCGATCCTGACCGACCGCGACGCGCCGAGGTCTTCGCCGAGATGCTGCCGGCGGAGAAGGGCGACCGGGTGGCCGAGCTCCAGCGGCGGCTACAACGTGGTGGCGCTCAACGCGCAGGTGCTGCGCCGGGTCCGTCTCGACCCCGCGCCGGACTGAGCGCGGTCAGCCGCGCTTCATGAGCCGGCCGACCGCCGCCATCATCTCGGTGGCCATCTCGTCGGCCCGACCTTCGGCGGCGCCCTCGTGCATGCAGTGCCGGGCGTGCCCGTCGAGCAGCCCGAGGGCCACCTTGTCGAGGGCGGCCTGGATCGCGGAGATCTGGGTGAGCACGTCGATGCAGTAGCGGTCGTCGTCGACCATCTTCTCGATGCCCCGGACCTGCCCCTCGACGCGGCGGAGCCGCGCGAGCAGCTGGTCCTTGCTGGCGGTGTATCCGCGGATCGGAGTGGGTGCGGTCATGTCGACAAGGATAGCGTACCCCCAGGGGGTATGGTACGGTCGGTTCTGTTGAGATACCCCCACCGGGTACCGGTACCGCAAAGGAGACGATCCAATGGTCAACACGACGTACCAGGTCCAGGGCATGACCTGTGGGCACTGCGTCAGCGCGGTGAGCGCCGAGGTCGGCGCCATCGCGGGCGTGCGTGACGTCCAGGTCGACCTCGCGGCCGGCCGGGTCACCGTCAGCAGCGATCAGCCGCTGGACACCGCGGTTGTCCGAGCCGCAGTCGACGAGGCCGGCTACGACCTCGTCGACGCGTGATCGGCGGGCCGGCGTGCGTACCGTGACGAGACTGGCCGGGTTCGCCGTGGGCCTCGCGGCGGTCTTCGGCGCGACGTACGGGGTCGGCCGGGTGGTCGACCGCGCCCCGGTGGTCGAGGGCCGGCACGACGGCGATGCCGCCCATGCGACGGGTGAGCACGACGAGACGGCCAATCGGCTCCCCGGCGGGCTGCTCGTCTCCGAGCGCGGCTACACCATCGAACCGGTCACCGCCCCGGCCGGCGAGTTCGCCTTCCGGATCGCCGGACCGGACGGCCGCCCGGTCACCCGGTACGACGTGGCGCACGACAAGCAGATGCACCTGATCGTCGCCCGTCGGGACCTCTCCGGCTTCCGTCACGTCCACCCGGAGCTGGCCCCTGACGGCACCTGGCGGGTCGACACCCCGCTGGCCGGCCCCGGGCAGTGGCGGGCGTTCGCCGACTTCACCCCGACCGGGGGTGAGCCGCTGACCCTCGGCGTGGACGTGACCGTCCCCGGCGAGTTGACCGAACGGCCGTTGCCCGCCCCCGCGACCAGCACCACCGTCGACGGCTACACGGTCACGCTCACCGGTACGCCGCAGCCCGGCCGCACGTCGTCGCTGACCCTGACCGTCAGCCGGGACGGGCAGCCGGTCACCGACCTGGAGCCCTACCTGGGCGCGTACGGGCACCTGGTGGCACTACGTCGGGGTGATCTGGCGTACCTGCACGTGCACCCGGACGGAACGCCCGGCGATGGGCGCACCCGGCCCGGTCCGGCCGTCACCTTCCTCGCGGAGGTGCCCTCGGCCGGCAGCTACCGGCTCTACCTCGACTTCCAACACGGCGGGCGCGTGCACACCGCCGAATTCACAGTGGTCGCCGGCGCCGCCCCGACCGGAGACGTCCCCACTCCGAGCGGACCCGCACCGACCGGCGGGACCGACCACGGCACTCCCGGGCACGGACACAACTGACGGGACCAGACGATGACCACCACCAGCAGACCGCTACCTGAGGCGCCGAACCGGATCGAACTGGCGATCGGCGGGATGACCTGCGCCGCGTGCGCCGCCCGGATCGAGAAGAAGCTCAACCGGATGGACGGGGTGAGCGCCACCGTCAACTACGCCACCGAGAAGGCCACTGTCCGGTACGCCGACGGCGTCACGCCGGACGACCTGATCGGGACCGTGCAGAAGACCGGTTACACGGCGGCGCTGCCGGCCCCGCCCAGCGCGGAACCCCCGGTGGACCCGTTGCGGGGACCGCGTACCCGGCTCTGGGTGTCGGTGGCCCTGAGCGTGCCGGTGGTCCTGCTGGCCATGGTCCCGGCCTGGCAGTTCGACTACTGGCAATGGTTGTCGCTGACCCTGGCCGCCCCGGTGGTGGTCTGGGGTGGGCTGCCGTTCCACCGGGCCGCCTGGACCAACCTGCGACACGGCGCGGCCACCATGGACACCCTGGTGTCCCTCGGCACCCTGGCCGCGTTCGGCTGGTCGCTCTGGGCGCTCTTCCTGGGTGATGCGGGAATGCCCGGCATGACGCACCCGTTCCGCTTCGACATCACCCGGACCGACGGCGCCGGCAACATCTACCTGGAGGCGGCCGCCGGGGTCACCGTGTTCATCCTGGCCGGTCGCTACTTCGAGGCCCGGTCCAAGCGGACTGCCGGCGCCGCCCTGCGCGCCCTGCTCGACCTCGGCGCCAAGGACGTGACGGTGCTGCGTGACGGCGTGGAGACCCTGATCCCCGTGGACCGGCTCGCCGTCGGTGACCGGTTCGTGGTCCGCCCCGGGGAGAAGATCGCCACCGACGGAGTGGTCGACGAGGGCACTTCCGCTGTCGACGCCAGCATGCTCACCGGTGAGTCGGTGCCGGTCGAGGTCGCCCCCGGTGACGGCGTGGTCGGCGCCACGATCAACGCGGGCGGGCGGCTGATCGTCACCGCCACCCGGGTCGGCGCGGACACCCAGCTCTCCCGGATGGCCGACCTGGTGGAGCAGGCGCAGAGCGGCAAGGCGGCCGTGCAGCGGCTGGCGGACCGGATCTCCGGGGTCTTCGTGCCGATCGTCATCACCCTCGCCATCGGCACGCTCGGCTGGTGGCTCGGCACCGGGGCCGGCCCGACCGCCGCGTTCACCGCCGCCGTGGCCGTGCTGATCATCGCCTGTCCGTGCGCGCTCGGCCTGGCCACCCCGACGGCGCTGCTGGTCGGCACCGGTCGGGGCGCCCAGCTCGGCGTGCTGATCAAGGGCCCGGAGGTGCTGGAGTCGACCCGCCGGGTGGACACCGTGGTCCTCGACAAGACCGGCACCGTGACGACCGGCCGGATGACCCTGGTGGACGCGGTGCCGGCAAGCGGTGTGGACCGGGCCGAGCTGCTCCGGCTCGCCGGGGCGGTGGAGGCCGCCTCCGAGCACCCGATCGCCCGTGCGGTCGCGGCCGCTGCCACCGACGCGGGCGCGCTGCCCCCGGTGACCGCCTTCGGCAACCTCGAAGGGCTGGGGGTGACCGGCATTGTCGACGGGCGGGCCGTGCTGGTCGGCCGGGTTCGGCTGCTGCGCGAGCGCGAGATCGACGTGCCGCCGGAGGTCGAGTGGGCCGTGCGCGACGCGGAGGCCGCCGGCCGTACGGCGATCGTCGCCGGCTGGGACGGACAGGCCCGGGGGGTGCTCACGGTCGCCGACGTGGTCCGGCCGACCAGCCGGGCGGCGGTGGCTCGGCTGCGCGGGCTGGGGCTGACCCCGGTCCTGCTGACCGGGGACAACCCCACAGTGGCTCGCGCGGTCGCCGCCGAGGTGGGCGTCGACGAGGTGATCGCCGAGGTGCTGCCGGCCGGAAAGGTCGACGTGATCAAGCGGCTCCAGGCCGAGGGGCGGTCGGTGGCGATGGTCGGTGACGGGGTCAACGACGCCCCGGCGCTGGCCCAGGCCGACCTGGGGCTGGCCATGGGCACCGGCGCCGACGTGGCGATCGAGGCGGCCGACCTCACCCTCGTCCGGGGCGACCTGGACGCGGCGGTGGACGCCATCCGGTTGTCCCGACGCACGCTCGGCATCATCCGGGGCAACCTGTTCTGGGCGTTCGGCTACAACGTGGCGGCCCTGCCGTTGGCCGCCGCCGGGCTGCTCAACCCGATGATCGCCGGCGCCACGATGGCGCTGTCCTCGGTCTTCGTGGTGGCCAACAGCCTGCGGCTGCGTCGGTTCCGTTCGGCCGCTGCCGATCTGTGACGACGGTAATGGTTGGGTCGGTGACGACCGGGGTACCTCTGTGGTTGTACGACGCTTGCAATGCTTGCAATGGAGGTTGGCAATGGGTATCGACGACAAGATCAACAACGCCACCGAGGACACGACCGGCAAGCTGAAGGAAGGCGCCGGTCGGGCCACCGACAACGAGCAGTTGGAGGCGGAGGGTCGCGCTGACCAGTCCACCGCCAAGCTCAAGCAGGCGGGCGAGAAGATCAAGGACGCCTTCAAGAGCTGACGTACGACGTAACCCGCACGCCGGGCCGGTGATCATCACCGGCCCGGCGTGCTGTGTGTCCGGCCTCTTTCGTCGACCCTGAGATCCCCCTGATTCCGCTTTCGTCCCGCACCGCAATGCGCCGGTACCTGCTAACTTTCCTTGGCATGTGCAAGGGCTGGTTATGAGCACCGCCTCACCGCCGACCGGCGACGACCTGGTCCGGGTCCTGGCCACCCTGGCCAACCCGCACCGGCTGCGGGTCGTCGCCGCGTTGGCCCGCGAGCGTGCGTACGTCAGCGGGCTGGCCCGGCAACTGGGCATCAGCCGAGCGCTGTTGCAGGTCCACCTACGGAAGCTGGCGGCGGCCGGGCTGGTCACCGCCCGCCTGGAGTTGTCGGAGGACGGGAAGGCCATGAACTACTACGAGGTGGAGCCGTTCGTGCTCACACTCACCCCCGGGGTCATCGCGGCCGCGGTCGAGACGCTGACAGCGCCCGACTCGGGCGAGCAGCCGGGAGCACAGCGATGAGCGAGCACGACTGGACCGAGGTGGTCGGCGCGATCGGCATCTTCGCCTTCCTGATCAGTGTGGTCACGGTGACCGTCGTACAGCTCGCCAAGACCCGGCGGGCCCGGTACGAGGCGGACCGGGCGGACGACTACCGCCGGCTCGCCGAGACGGCAGCTCAGGCCCAGGCGGAGAACGCCCGACTGCTCGCGGCGATGGACGGTCGGCTGGGCGGGATGGAGACCCGGATGACCACGCTCGAACGCGTCCTGCGCGAGGTCGACTGACCCGGCGGACGAGAGCGGCCCCGGGCCGTCGAGCGGCTACTCGACGGCCCGGGTGGAAGCAGCATCGCCTCGCCCAGTGGGCGAGTTTCACCGGCAACGCTCCTTCGAGGAGAGGACAGCACCTCATGCTGCGCGTACGCAAATCCGCCGTCGGCTGGGCGGTCGCCCTGGCCCTGACGGCCGCCGGCCTGACCCCGGCGAGCCCGGCCGTCGCCCGACCACAGCCCGTTCCGACGATCGACTGGCGGCCCTGCGCCGCGGACACCAGCGCCGAGTGCGGAACCCTGTCGCTGCCGGTGGACTGGAACCGTCCCCGGGGTGAGCGCTTCGACCTGTCGCTGGCCCGCCGGGTCGCCGACCCGGCCACCCGGGAAGGTGCGCTGGTCTTCGGCCCCGGAGGACCGGGCGACAGCGGGGTCGACCGGGTGGTCAACGGCAGCTCCCGGTTCAGCGCCGACCTGCGTGCCCGGTTCGACATCGTCAGCTTCGACCCACGCGGCACCGGCGGCAGCCGCCCGGTGGTCTGCGCCCGGGAGCTGCTCGCGCGGCAACCACAGCTGATCGCCGATCAGGCCCAGTTCGACGCCGTGCTGGCCAACAACGCGCTGCTGCGCGCCGACTGCCGGGCCCGTACCGGAGCGCTCTACGACCACGTGGACACCACCAGCGCCGCCCGCGACCTGGACGCGGTCCGCGCCGCGCTCGGCGAACGGCAGTTGACCTTCCACGGCAGCTCGTACGGCACCCTGCTCGGGCAGCGGTACGCCGAGCTGTACCCCGACCGGGTCCGGGCCATGGTGCTGGAGGCCACGATGGACCACAGCGTCGGCACCCGGGCCTTCCTGGACAGCCAGGCCGTCACCGCGGAGGGAGCGTTCGACGAGTTCCTTGCCTGGTGCGCGCGCTCGGCCGACTGCGTCCTGCACAGTCGCGACGTCCGGGCGATCTGGGCCGGGCTGCACGCTCGGGCCGAGCGTGGTTCGCTGACCGACCCGGACCGGGCCGGGGCCGCGCTCGCCCCGTTCGAGCTGAGCCGCCTCGCCCACAAGAAGCTCTACGACACGTGGCGGTGGCCAGGGCTGGCCGAGTGGATCGTCCGGCTGGAGGGCACCGCCATCACGCCGAGCGCCCCCGCCCTGGCGGACGAGGCCGTGGCTCCGTACCCCTTCGCGGTTTTCTGTCAGGACTGGAGCCTGCCGGTCCGCGACTACAGCGAGTACGTCGGACATCTGCGCCGGGCGGCCCGGCTCGCGCCGGACCTGCGCTACCCGCCGGCGCTGTTCGCCCTGGTCACCTGCCTGGGCACCCCGACGCCGGTGGCCAACCCGCAGCATCGGCTACGGGTCCACACCGACGTGCCGCTGCTGCTCGCCGCCACAGTGCACGACCCGGCCACGGGCTACGACTGGGCGCGCAACGTGGCGCGACAGTTGGGCCGGCACGGCGCGGTACTCACCTACCAGGGGTGGGGGCACGGCAGCTACAGCAGCAGCCCGTGCGTGCAACGAGCCGTCGACTCGTACCTGATCGGTCAGGTGGTGCCCGCCCGGGGCGCCAGCTGCCCGGCCGTCGAACCCGAGGTGTGACCGCCACTGCCGGCCGCCGGGACGCCCGGCGGTCGGCAGCGGTGTGCTCAGGGGCGTCGGGTGGCGCGTACGACCACGTCGTACAGCGGGACCTCCCGGCCCGGCATCGTGCGGCGGTGCTCCTCGGCGGTGACGATCTCCCAGGTGCTGCTGTCCAGGCCGGCGGTGATGTCCGCGAGGGTCACCGATGCCTCGTCGGGCGGGTGGTGCCCGTGTCCGTGGCCGTGTCCGTGCCCCTGTTCGCCTGCCTCCGAGGTGTGCAGGTGCCCGACGATCAGGAGGGTGCCGCCGGGCGCCACCCAACCGGCGATGCGGTCGTAGAAGGCCAACTGCGGCATCGCGGGGTGCGCGTAATGCGTCGTGACCAGGTCGAACCGGGTGTCCGGGGCCCAGGCCGTCAGGTCCGCCTCCACCCACCGCACGCGTTCGGAGACCCCGCTCTGCGTCGCGCGTTCGGCGGCCCGAGCGAGGGCAACGGGGGCGATGTCGACGGCGGTGACCTGCCAGCCGTGGGCGGCGAGCGAGATCGCCTCGGCGCCCGCGCCGCACCCGGCGTCCAGCGCCGAGCCCGGCACCAGAGCGCCGATCTCCCGGGCCAGGTAAGGGTGCGCGGGACTCGTGCTCATCGCGCCGGGACGGTCGTGCTGCGCCTGGTGCCAGTGCCGTTCCCAGTAGTCCTTGTCGAACTCGTGCTGCTCGGTCATCTGTGCCTGCTCCTTCGCGCGTCGGCCACGACTGTGACCGGCGACCGGGCGATGCGCAAAGATTGTTGCCAGAACGGCAAGACGACGTGGGTCACCCCTGCCCGGCCAGCCGGGCTGCCCGTACCTCCAGGTAGCGCTGCTCGGGCCGGCTCGTGGTGCCCCGCGCCGCCATCAGGTATGCCTCCCGCGCCGCACCGACCTCCCCGGCCAGCTCCAACAGGTGAGCCCGGACGGCGGCCAGCCGGTGGTGCCCGGCCGTGCGTTCGTCGGCGTCCAACGGCGTGAGCAGAGCGAGCCCGGCCTGGGGCCCGTCGACCATGGCCACCGCCACCGCCTGGTTGAGGGTGACCATCGGGTTCGGCGCGATCCGGGCCAGCAGTCGGTAGAGCGCGACGATCTGCCGCCAGTCCGTCTCGGCCGCCGTCGACGCCTCGGCGTGCACCGCGGCGATCGCCGCCTGGAGCTGGTACGGGCCGGGCGGCGACCAGGTCAGCGCCTCGGTGATCAGAGCGACGCCCTCCGCGATGGCGACGGCGTCCCACCGGGAACGGTCCTGCTCGGCCAGCGGGACCAACTCTCCGTCGGGTCCCACCCGGGCCGCCCGGTGCGCGTCGGTCAGCAGCATCAGCGCCAGCAGCCCGGCCACCTCGCCGTCGTCGGGCAGCAGCCCGCGCAGGATGCGGGCCAACCGGATCGCCTCGCCGGTCAGCTCGGCCCGGCGCAGGTCCGGGCCACTGGACGCGGTGTAGCCCTCGTTGAAGATCAGGTAGAGCACCCGCAGCACCGTTGTAAGCCGCTCGCCCCGCTCGGCCGGCCCGGGCATGGTGAACCTTGCGCCGGCAGCCTCGATCCGCTGCTTGGCCCGCCGGATCCGTTGACTCATCGTCGCCTCGGGCAGCAGGTGCGCCCGGGCGATCTGGGCGGTGCTGAGACCGCCGACCGCCCGCAGCGTGAGCGCCACCTGCGCCGATCCGGGCAGCGCCGGGTGGCAGCAGAGGAACAGCAGCGTGAGGGTGTCGTCGTCGGCCGGAACGGCGGGCTCCGCGTCCGCCGCGGGCGCCACCCCGGCGTACGCCGGCTCGCGTCGCGCCACCGCCACCTCGCGGTCCCGGCGCGCACTTTCGCTGCGCCACTCGTCGGTGAGCCGGCGGGTGGCCACGGTGAGCAACCAGGCGCGCGGGTTGTCCGGTACGCCCTGCCCGGGCCACTGCGTCGCGGCGGCGAGCAGCGCCTCCTGGACCGCGTCCTCGCACCTGTCGAACTGTCCATGCCGACGGACCAGCAGGCCGAGGACCTGCGGCGCGAACGTGCGCAGCAGATCCTCGACCGTCCGGTCCTCGGTCACATCTCCGTCCCGGCCTCGTCCATGATCGGGCGGACCTCCATCGCGCCGCCGTACCGGACGTCCGGCCAGCGGGCGGCGATCTCGGCAGCCCGTTGCGGGGTGTCGCAGTCGACGGCGAGGTAACCGGCGAACTGCTCCTTGCTCTCCATGAACGGGCCGTCGAGGACGTCGGGACTGCCGTCCACGAGCCGGACCGTCAACGTCTGCGACGGATTGGCCAACGCCTGGCCGCCGATCAGCTCGCCGGTCTCGGTCAGCTCCTTCATGATCTCGTCGACCTCACCGAAGAGGGCGGTGCGATCCTGCTCGCTCAGCTCCTCGGTGAAGCCGGGCCGGTTCCAGATCAGCAGCATGTACTTCACGGCGATGCTCCTCAGGCTCTGGTCGCACCCCGATCGGGGCGCGACTCACCGGAGGGTCGGAGCCGTTCCCCCGATCCCTACCGCGTACCGAAGAAAATCGCAGAAACATCAGCCGGGGGCGTTCCCACGCCGGACGGTTCAGCGCGGATCGGGTCGGCCGGGCACCTGTCGGGGCTTCCGGGCGCCGCCGACGTCCAGCGAAGCCCGGTCGGCGGCCGAGGTGCCGGACGACCAGCCCTCGGCGTCGCGCACGCTGAGCCGGTGCCGGGTGACGCCGGGAAAGAGCGTGTCCAACCGCTCCCGGACCGCCTCGCCCCGCGCCGCGAGCACCGGCAACAGCCGTTCCGCCCCGGCCGTCTCGGCCGCCGCCTGGTCCGCCGCGTTGGTCGCCGCGTCGGTTGCCGCCCGCAGCCGCTCGCCGATCCGCAGCGCGAACGCGTTGAGGAAGGACTCGTCCCAGACCTTCGTCCGTCGCCCCGACCCCGGCCGGCGCTCGGCACGCCCACGCAGCATCGCCGCTGTGGCCTGGACCAGCAGCGACGTGTAGAGCAACTCCACCGCCACCAGATCGGCCGGCCAGCCCAGCACTGTGGCGAAGCCCAGATCGTCGGACCAGACCGCCTCGCACCGGTTAGCCGCCGCCACCTCCTGCACCAGCAGCGCCTTCGCGCCCGCGTACGGGGCGTCGGTGCTCAGGCGGACGCCGCCGGGCAGGTCCCCGCGCTCCGACCCGGCCGCCAGCAGCGCCTCGTCGATGCTGTGCCGGGCGATCAGCTCCTGGGCCTTCCCGGTCAACGCCTCCGCCTCCGCCGGGAAGGTGGTCGACTCGGCCTTCGCCAGGAGCGCCCGTACCCGATCCAGCATCGGTGACCCGCTGCGAGCCGTGCCCGCCGTGCGGGGCAGTGCCGCGCCGCTCGTGCCCGGCGGTGGGCGCAGCACCGCGATCGGCGGCAGGCTCTCCACCAGCGCTAGAGTGTCCACGGCCGCGCGGAGCGCGTCGGCCCGGTCCAGACCCTCCCGGCTGGCCCAGCCGGCCAACACGCTGCCGTCGGCACCGCCCTCGGTGGCCACCAGGTCGCGTAGCTGGTCGTCCCACCAGGCCGGGACCGGCTCGGCCTGGTCGCGCCGCTGGGCGCCCATCGCGGCACGGACCAGCCGGGCCGCGCGGGCGTCGAGCCGTCGACTGGTGATCCGGTCCACGTCGACCGGCTGCCAGCCGCGCGGCCACAGCCGGCCCAGGCCGCGGACCAGGCGACGCAGCAGAGCGGCGTCCACCGCCGTGGTGCCGTCCGCGGCGCCGGTGCCGACCATCAGTTGGTCCAGCTGCCGTTCGGCCTGCCGTACGTCAGTGCCGCGCACCGCCGCGAGCGCGTTGGCGACGAGTTCGTCCGCGTCCGGCACGGGCACCTCCTTCTCGGGATCTGGCTGTCGCTGCCCCTCCAGGCTCCATGATCATGCCGTCAGTGGCCCGGGAGTCACGAAACGGGGATGTGCCACCGGCCCAGTGGGCCTTCCCGCCGCTCTGGCCCGGCATGTTTCATGCGGTTCGGGGTATTTCCGACCCGATAGCTGACTGCGAGGTGTGTGGTGGTCGATTCGAGCCTGTCGAGGCCCCGTTCCGTCGACGTTCGTTCCTCCACCCTCGTCGGCGTCCTGATCGGCATCGCGATCATGGCTGCGGTGGACGAGATCGTCTTCCACCAACTCCTCGCGTGGCACCACTTCTACGACCGGTCCACCCCAACGGTGGCGCTGCTCTCCGACGGACTGCTGCACGCCGCCGAGCTGATCATCCTGGTCGGCGGGTTCTTCTGGTTCGCCGACCTGCGTCGACGACGTGCCCTGTCGAACCGGCTGGCCTGGGGTGGCTTCCTGCTCGGTGCCGGAGGGTTCCAGGTCTTCGACGGGGTGGTCGATCACAAGGTGCTCCGGCTGCACCAGATCCGCTACGGCGTACACCTGCTGCCGTACGACGTGCTGTGGATCGCGTCCGGGGCGGTGCTGCTGTTGGCCGGCGCCGGGGTGGTGCGGTGGGCCCGGTCCCGGCGGCCCGACTCCGGCCCCCGATGACAGTGGCCGGGCCGCTGGCGCACGCTGGGCACGGTGCGGCCGGGCCAAGCTGGTTCCCGCTGTTCCCGGTCGCGTTGTTGGCGGTCGGCTACGTGCTGGCCGCCGTCCGCGACCCACGGGGCTGGGACCACCGACGCACCGCCTCCTGGCTGGTCGGCTGCGCCCTGCTGGCGGTCGCCGTCGGGCCGCTGGCCCAACTCCCCGACAACCCGAGCGGGCACATGGCGCAGCACCTGCTGCTCGGCATGCTGGCCCCGCTGGGGCTGGTCCTCGCCGCCCCGGTGACGCTGCTGCTGCGGATCGCGCCGCCGCCGGTACGCCGAGCGGTCGGCCGGCTGCTGCGCGCCCGCCCGCTGCACCTGCTCGCCCACCCGTTCACCGCCACGCTGCTGACCACCGGCGGGTTGGCGTTGGTGCTGCTCACCCCGCTGTACGCGGCGGCCGAACGGCAACCCGTCCTGCACCACGCCGTGCACCTGCACTACCTGGCCGCCGGCTACCTCTTCGCCTGGTCGTTGGCCGGGCCGGACCCGGCACCGCGTCGCCCCGGACTGGCGGTACGGGTCGGCGCGTTACTGGCCGCGTCGGCCGGCCACGCCGTGCTGGCCAAGTACCTGTACGCCAAGGCCGAAACCCTCCCGCCCGGCCTCACCGACCGGGACCCGGATGCGTTCCGCTCGGCCGCCCAACTCATGTACTACGGCGGCGACCTGGCCGAACTGCTCCTGGCAGCAGCCCTCTTCGCGGCCTGGTACCACTCCCGCCGCCCCCGACCCCGCCCGTCCCCACCCCCGCCCCCATCCCCGTCCCCATCCCCACCCCCGTTGATCAAGAAGTTTGCGTCACCGGAAGGCGGTTCCTTGACGCAAACCTCTTGATCAGCTCGGAGACGGGGTGGACAGTGCTGCGGCGAGTCGGCGGAAGAACGAGCGGAGCTCGTCCTCACTGTGGTGCGTCTCAGCCTGGTCGTTCAGCGGGCCCGAAGAGCGCAGCGCCTGGTCCAGCGCGTCCCGCGTCGCAGCCCGGTCTCCCGGGTAGTGCCCGGCGGTCACCCCGTTGACGACCCGGGTCACCACCGAGTCGTCGAGCACCCGGTCAAACTGGATCCCGTACAGGACCCCGTTGACGTGGCCCTTCCAACTGTCCGTACCCATGCTCATCGACTCCCCAAGAAGTTCGGCGCCGTCCCAGGTGCCGCGAAAGTGCCTGTGGAACGGCTCAGCCGCCGACCGCCGGGATCACCGCCAGTTGGTGACGATCTCCTCGACCGGTAGGACGTCCTGCTCCGGGTCTGGTGCCGGGGTTGGCCGCGCGGTCGGGGTGCGGTCGAAGCGGGGTGCGGGGGCCGGCTGGATCTCGCCGCCCACCTCGACGAACGTGCCCCGGGCCGCGTTGTGCGGGTGCGCGTGCGCCTCGCCGGGGGCGAGCACCGGCGCGACGCAGGCGTCCAGGTGGGCGAAGACCGCCGTCCACTCGTCCCGGGTGCGCTCGGCGAACCGCTCGGTGAACCGGCGGCGCAGTTCGTCCCAGCCGCTCGGGTCGTACTGGGCGGGCAGGTCCGGGTCGTCGGCGAGGCCGAGGCCGGTGAGCAGTACGGCGTAGAAGGCCGGTTCCATCGCGCCGACCGCCATGAATCCACCGTCGGCGGTGGCGTACGTGTCGTAGAACGGCGCCCCGCCGTCGAACATGTTGCGCCCGCGCGGGGCGGCCCACAGGCCGGTGCCGAGCAGCCCGTGCAGGAACGAGGTGAGCAGCGCCGAGCCGTCCACCATCGCGGCGTCGACCACCTGGCCGAAGCCGGAGCGCTCCCGCTCCAGCAGCGCGGCCAGCACCCCGACGGCGAGCAGCATCCCGCCGCCGCCGAAGTCGCCGAGCAGGTTCATCGGCGCGTACGGGCGCTCGCCGGCCCGTCCCAGCGGCTCCAACGCCCCGGCCACCGCGATGTAGTCGATGTCGTGCCCGGCTCGGGCTGCCAGCGGGCCGTCCTGACCCCAGCCGGTCATCCGCGCGTACACCAGTCGGGGGTTGCGGGCGTGGCACACCTCCGGCCCGAAGCCGAGCCGCTCGGCCACCCCCGGCCGGTACGCCTCGACCAGCACGTCCGCCCGCTCGGCGAGGCGCAGCAGGTCCGCCACCCCGGCCGGTGACTTCAGGTCCAGCGCGGTGACCCGCCGGCCGCGTTGCAACGGCCCGCTGGTCGGTGCGGCAAGCCGGCCCGCTCCCGGTGCGCCCGGCCGGTCCACCCGCACCACGTCCGCGCCGAGGTCGGCGAGCACCATGCAGCCGAAAGGCGCCGGCGCGAGGCTGGCCAGTTCGACGACCCGTACCCCGGTCAGCGGCCCGCCGCGCGCCGCCGTCACGCGACGCCCGCCGGCTCGGCCCGATGGGCGGCGAGCCGGTCGGCCAGGTCGGTGGGGGGCCTGAACCGGTCGCCGTAGCGGCCGGCCAACTCGGTGGCACGGGCCGCGAAGCCGGCCGGGCCGCCCGCGTACTGCCGGACGTAGCGGATCACCCCGCCCGTCCACGCCGGGAATCCGATGCCGAAGATCGAGCCGATGTTGGCGTCGGTCTCGGTGCGCAGCACCCCCTCGTCGAGGCAGCGAAGCGCGTCCAGTGCCTCGGCGAAGAGCATCCGCTCCTGGAGGTCGGTGAACGGCACCGCCCGACCAGCGTCGGTGGTCAGGTCGGCGAGGCCGGACCACAGCCGGCCCCGGGTGCCGTCGTCGTAGGAGTAGAAACCTCGTGCGGCGGCGCGCCCCGGCCGGTCGTACGCGTCGACCAGCTCGTCCACCAGGCGGTGCGCCGGCAGCGGGCGGAACTCCTCGCTGGCCGCCTCGAACTGGCGGCGAATCCGCTGGATCAGCGTGAGACTGACCTCGTCGGCCAGCGCCAGCGGCCCGGTCGGGTAGCCGGCCTGGAGTGCGGCCTGCTCCACCGATGCGGCGGGGACACCCTCGGCGACCATGCCGACCGCCTCGTCGATGAACTTGCCGATCACCCGGCTGGTGAAGAAGCCCCGGCCGTCGTTGACCACGATCGGGGTCTTGCCGATCCGCCGGCCCAGGTCGAACGCCCGGGCCAGCGCCACGTCCCCGGTCCGTTCGCCCACCACGATCTCCAGCAACGGCATCCGGTCCACCGGAGAGAAGAAGTGCATGCCGATGAAGTCCGCCGGCCGGTCCACGCCGGCGGCCAGGCCGGTGATCGGCAGGGTGGAGGTGTTGGAGGCGAGCAGCGCGTCGGGCGCCAGGACGGGCAGCACCTCCGCGAAGACCTGCTGTTTCAGCGCCGGGTCCTCGAAGACCGCCTCGATGACCGCGTCGCAGCCGGCCAGCGCGTCGGCCTGGTCGGTGGTGGTGATCCGGTCCAGGACGGCGCGGGCGTCCGCCTCGGTCTTGCGACCCTTGCGTACCGCGCGGGCCAGCAACCGCTCGGCGTGCTCCCGGGCCCGGCCGGCGGCCTCCGGCGTGACGTCCTTGACCACGACGTCCAGCCCGGCGCTGGCGCAGGCGTACGCGATGCCCGCGCCCATCATTCCGGCCCCGAGCACCGCCACCCGGCGTACCGGTGGGGCGTCCACATCGGCGGGTCGGGCAGCGCCACCGTTGACGGCCTTCAGGTCGAAGAAGAACGCCCCGATCATGTTCTTGGCGACCTGCCCGGTGAGCAGGCCGATCAGGTGCCGGGTCTCCACGGTCAGGGCGGTCTCCAGGTCGACCTGTGCGCCCTCGACGGCGGCGGCCAGGATCGCCTCCGGCGCGGGTAGCCGGGCACCCTTGAGCTGCTTGCGCAGCGTCGCCGGGAAGGCGGGCAGTTGTGCGGCCAGTGAGCGGCTGGCCGGGGTGCCGCCGGGCATCCGATAGTCCGGCCGGTCCCACGGCTGTGCCGGGTGCGGGTTCGCCGCGATCCAGGCCCGCGCCCGCTCCAGCAGCTCGGTGGGCGTGGCGACCACCTCGTCGACCAGCCCGACGGACAGCGCCTCGGTCGGACGCATCCGCCGGCCGGTGAGCAGCACTGTGGTCAGCGCGCCGGCCAGGCCGAGCATCCGTACTGTCCGGGTGACGCCGCCCGCCCCAGGCAGCAGGCCCAGGGTCACCTCGGGCAGTCCGAGCCGGCTGCCGGGCGCGTCCAGCGCGATCCGGTGGTGGCAGGCGAGCGCGATCTCCAGGCCACCGCCGAGCGCGGAGCCGTTGACCGCGGCGACCACCGGTCGGCCCAGCGTCTCCAGGCGGCGCAGGTCCCGCTTGATGGTGCCGAGCAGGTCGGCCAGGTCGGGCGCGTCGGCGCGGGTGGCCCGGATCATCTCGGGCAGGTCGCCGCCGGCGAAGAAGGTCGACTTCGCGCTGGTCACGATGACGCCGACGAGATCGCTCTCGGCCTCCAGCCGGTCCAGCACGGCGCTCATCGAGGCGGCGTACGCCCGGTTCATGGTGTTGGCGGACTGGGTGGGGTCGTCCAGGGTGAGCGTGACGATGCCGTCGGCGCCGCGGTCGTACCGGATGGTGTTGGTCATTGTCGTCCTCCGGGTCAGCAGCGCTCGAGAACGGTGGCGACGCCCATGCCGCCGCCGATGCAGAGGGTCACCACGGCGCGGCGCAGGTCGCGGCGCTCCAACTCGTCCAACGCCGTACCGAGCAGCATCGCTCCGGTCGCGCCGAGCGGATGGCCGAGCGCGATCGCGCCACCGTTGACGTTCACCCGGTCCGGGTCGAGGCCCAGGTCACGGACGTACTTGAGCACCACCGCGGCGAACGCCTCGTTGATCTCGAACAGGTCGATGTCGTCGAGGGTCAGCCCGGCGGCGGCGAGCGCCTTGTGGGTGGCCGGGATCGGGCCGGTCAACATCAGCGTCGGGTCGGCGCCGGTGACCGCCGCGCCGACGATCCGGGCGCGCGGGGTGAGGCCGAGATCCCGACCAACCTGCTCCGAACCGATCAGCACCAGCGCCGCGCCGTCCACGATGCCGGACGAGTTGCCCGCGTGGTGGACGTGCTCGATGGCCTCCAGCCAGTGGAACTTCTGCAACGCGACAGCGTCGAAGCCGGCCGCCTCGCCCATCGTGGCGAAGGACGGGGTGAGCTTCGCCAGCGCCTCCCGGGTGGTCTCCGGGCGCGGGTGCTCGTCGACGGTGAGGATGTCCAACCCGTTGCCGTCGCGGACCGGCACCACCGAGCGGGCGAAGTACCCGCCGGCCCACGCCTTGGCGGCCCGCTCCTGCGACCGCAGCGCGTAGCCGTCCACGTCGTCGCGGGTGAAGCCCTCCAGGGTGGCGATCAGGTCGGCGCTGACGCCCTGCGGCACGAACGACGTGGCCAGCGCGGTCTGCGGATCGGTGGCCCAGGCCGCGCCGTCGGAGCCCATCGGCACCCGGGACATCGACTCCACCCCGCCGGCGAGCAGCAGATGCTCCCAGCCGGAGCGGATCCGCGCGGCGGCGGAGTTGACCGCCTCCAACCCGGAGGCGCAGAACCGGTTGAGCTGCACCCCGCCCACCTGGTCGGGCAGGCCGGCCAACAGCGCGGCCGCCCGGGGCAGGTCGCCGCCCTGCTCGCCGACCGGGGTCACGATGCCGAGCAGCAGATCCTCCAGCCGGCCGACGTCCAGGCCGGGGTTGCGCTCCCGCAACGCGTCGATCAGGCCGACCACCAGGGAGATGGGCTTGACCCCGTGCAGCGCGCCGGTGTCCCGGCCGCGTCCGCGCGGGGTGCGGACCGCGTCATAGACGTACGCCTCAGAGAGCACGGGCGATCAACTCCTTCATGATCTCGTTGGTGCCGCCGTAGATCTTCTGGACGCGGGCATCTGCGTACATCCGGGCGATCGGGTACTCCGTCGTGTAGCCGTAGCCGCCGAAGAGCTGAAGGCACCGGTCGACGACCTCGCACTGCCCGTCGGTGAGCCATGACTTCGCCATCGCCGCGGTGGCGACGTCCAGGTCGCCACGCGTGTGTCGGACGATGCAGTCGTCCAGGAAGACGCGGCTGACCCGGGTGCGGGTGGCGCACTCGGCGAGCACCATCCGGGTGTTCTGGTGACCCATCAGGGTCTTGCCGAAGGCGGTGCGCTCCTTGGCGTACGCGACGGTCAGCGCGACCGCCCGTTCCATGGCCGCGACCGCGCCGACGCCGATGACCAGCCGTTCCTGCGGAAGCTGCTGCATGAGCTGGATGAAGCCCAGCCCCTCGGCGCCGCCGAGCAGGTTCGCCGCCGGCACCCGGAACTCGTCGAAGAACAACTCCGCGGTGTCGTTGGCGTGCAGGCCGATCTTGGACAGCAGTCGGCCTCGGCGGAAGCCCTCCGGGTCGCCGCCCACCTCGCAGATCAGAAGCGAGACGCCGGCCGCTCGCTGCTCGGGGTCGGTCTTCACGGCCACGATGATCAGATCGGCCAGGCCGCCGTTGGTGATGAACGTCTTCGCGCCGGTCACCAGGTAGTCATCGCCGTCGCGGACCGCCCGGGTGCGCATCGCCTGAAGATCGGAGCCACCGTCCGGCTCGGTCATCGCGATCGCGCCGACCAGCTCACCACTGCACAGGCCGGGCAGCCAGCGCCGCTTCTGCTCCTCGCTGCCGTACGCCACCAGGTAGCCCGTGACGATGCCACTGTGGACGGCCAGGCCGAGGCTGCCCTCCCCGGCGTACGCCTGCTCGTGCAGCAGCACCGCCTCGTGGGTGAATCCGCCGCCCCCACCGCCGTACTCCTCCGGGACCGACAGGCCGAGCAGCCCCAGCTCACCGGCGCGCCGGTAGTGCTCGCGGTCCGGGTGGCCCTGCTCCTGAAGGCGGTCGGCGTGCGGCAACACCTCCTTGGTGAAGAAGGTGCGGGCCAGCTCGGCCAGGTCGTCATGCTCCGGCTCGCGCCAGGGTGAGGGGGAGCCGTCGGGCGGGGGGGTCGGCATGTGCACCACCCTCGCGCGCTGTTGGCAGCATGTCAATAAGTCGTGATCAGCGGACGGGCGCAGGCCATCGGGACGTCCGCGAAGAGGCAGGCTGAGCGAGAAGTGGGAAGTCACTGCCGATGCTGGACGAGGTGGCGGTGCAAGATCGTGCTCGAACCAGGATGTAGTGGCCTCAGGAGCGCACCGATGCCACTACATCCCGGATGTAGCGCGATCTTGGCGAATTGACGCCGCGTGAGTGGCTCACAGGCAGCTCTGACTACTGCTGAGCGATCAAGTGATCATGGTGAGGAACGGCGGCCGACCGGTGAGCTGTCGATAGGGTCGGGCAGATGAGTGTCGAGACGGCTCCGCGCCGCCGCCGTTTGGAGCCGGACGCCCGGCGTGGGCAGATCCTGGCCTGCGCGGTCCGGCTGTTCGGGGAGCGCCCGTACGCGGACGTGTCGACCACCGACGTCGCCCGCGAGGCAGGTGTCGCTCGCGGCCTGGTCAACCACTACTTCGGTGCGAAGAAGGACCTTTACCTGGAGGTCGTCCGGGTCATGGTGACCATCCCCGAGGTTGCCCTGGAGCGGCTGCCCAAGGGTGATCTCCGGACCCGGGTCGACGCCAGCGTCACCTGGTTCCTCGACGTGGTTTCCCGGCACAGCACCTCGTGGCTGGCGGCGGTCACCGCCCGGGGGATGGGCGGCGACGCCGACGTGGAGCGGGTGCTCGCCGAGGCCGAGGAGGTCGCCGCGGACCGCATGCTGGTCGCCGTCGGGCTGGCCGGCGAGGCCGAGCACCGCGAGGAGTTGCGCGGGATGGTCCGGGCGTACGGGGGTCTGGCCACGTCGACCGCCCGCGAATGGCTCCAGCGTGGCGCCCTGACCCGCGCCCAGGTGCACCTGCTGCTCACCACGACCCTGCTGACCATCGTCGAGCAGGTCATCCCGCAGGTCCTCGCCGTGCACGGTTCGACCCGGCCGGCGCAACCGGCTGAGCCTCCGGCGTAGCGGCTGAGCCTCCGGCGTAGCGGCTGGGCCTCCGGCGGTGTGCCGCAGGCCACGGGCGCGATGATCGCAGTGAAATAGGCATAGTGGCTATGGTTATTTCAGCGGTCGGCGGGTACCCACCGGCCACATACGGGCGATCGCGCCACCGAGGAGGAGACATGACCACATCTGCCCTGTCCTACGAGGTCTTCGTCTCGGACGGTCCGGTGCGAGCGGGTGACCAGCGCATGCCGGACGGGTCGCGGATCCACTGGAATCCGGTCTCGTCCACGTTGATCTACGGAGCCGAGGAGGCGCTCCTCGTGGATCCACCGTTCACCCACGAGCAGATCTCGAAGGTGGGCGATTGGATCGACCGGTCGGGTAAGCGGCTGACGTACATCTACGCCACCCACGGGCATGGCGACCACTGGTTCGGCGCGGGTGAGCTGGTGAAGCGCTTCCCCGGCTCGGTCACCTACGCGACGCCCGGCACCATCGAGGTCATGCACCAGCAGGCCACCGTCGGGCGGAGTGAGTTGTTCGATCGGGTCTTCCCCGGCGTCATCCCGGAATCGCCGGTCGACGCGGTGCCCGTGCCGACTGAGGGGTTCCTGCTCGAGGGCAATCTCATCCAGCCCGTCGAGACCGGACACACCGACACTGATCAGACCACCGTCCTGCACGTCCCGTCGATCGGCCTGGTGGTCGCCGGTGACGTGGTCTACAACGGGGTTCACCAGTACATCGTGGAGACGGTCGACGGGGGCCTGCGGCAGTGGCTCGACGCCCTCGACCGCGTCGAAGCGCTCGCGCCCCGCGCGGTCGTCGCCGGCCACAAGAACCGGAACCGCCCCGACGACCCGGCGAGCATCGACCTGACCCGGAAGTACCTGCTGAACGTGGAGCGGCTGCTGGCCGAGAAGTCGACCGCCCGCGAGTTCTTCGACGAGATGGTGCGGCTCTACCCGGACTGGGTGAATCCGGGACCGGCCTGGTACGGGGCGCTCGCCCTGCTCGGGAAGTGACCTGATGACGCCCTCCGTGCCCGAACCCATCACAGGTGCGGTGGCCGGGCCGTGGATGGCCACCGCGAGGTACGGCATCGACCCTGCTCCGGGCGGCCTCGGGCTCGTCCAGGATCTGCTCAACACGATCTCGGCCGGCGCGCCACGGCAGCCGGACCTCCTGGACGATCTGGACAGCGCTACCGAGTGGGTACGGCTGGCCGTCGGGCAGTGGTCGACGGCCACCGGGCGTCCGGCGCCCGACGTCGCGCTCGACGCCGCAGGGCTCCGGGTGCTACGGACCTTTCGCGAGGAGTTGCTGAACGAGATCGATGCCAGGCGCCACGCCACGCCCGGCCCCGGGCAACCCGTCGGGGCGTCGGACCGGGTTCCGACCGGATCTCGTACCACCGGTGCGACGCTCCGGCTCGATTCAGACGGATCCGTCCACCTCGACCCGGCCGGGGTCGGCGCCGATCTGCTGGTCTCGCTCGTCCTCGCCGCGCTGTTCGAGGCGCAGCTCGCCGACGTCGGGCGGCGGATCAAGACCTGCCGCAACCCCCGCTGCCGAGTGGCGTTCTACGACCGTTCGCGCAACAACAGCGGAGTCTGGCACTCCGTACGCGCCTGTGGGCACCCGACCAACCTGCGCGCCCACCGGGCGCGGCAGCGGCAGGTGGACTGACTCAGACGATCAGGCGGCCCGGCGTTCGTCGGCCTCGCCGGTGCGGGTGGATCGACCGGCATGCGCCGCCGGGGCGGCGTACCGGTCGGCGGCCTGCGCCGGATAGGACTCGGGGCGTACCACCCGCAGCGGCCGGTCCACCTCGTCGGCGCCGAACCGCCAGCGCGACGGTGTCGGCTGGCGCTGTGGTGCCGGGCCACCGGGGCGCAGCCCTGGCCGGGACAGCAGCACGGTGATCAGGTAGCCGACCACCAGGAAGCCGTGGCTGATCAGCCGTTCCCCGCCCACCGAACCGGTGGCCAGGTCGTTGACCGACAGCAGCAGCAACGTGCCGACGAACGCGCTGAGCATCGGCAGCAGCCCGGCGGGCGGGCTGCGGCGCAGCGCCACGAAGAGGAAGCCCGCGCCCACTGCCACGTTCCACGCCGCCGACTCGTGCCACAGGTGCTGGCCGGTGGGGTGCAGGTGGTCGGCGGTCGCGCCCCGGCCCACCTGGGCCAGGCCGAGCACCAGTTGCACCGCGCCGAGCAGCCCGAGCGCCGACCGCAGGCCGGCGACGAGCGGGCCACGTCCGAACGCCGCGCGCAACCCGGCGGTGAGCCGGCCCCGTCCGGGCACCTTCCGCAGGCCGGCGACCAGCGGGCCACGTCCGTCCGAACGCCGCCACCGCGACCGGCGGGCCGGGGCCGCGCTGGCGGCGGCAAGGATCGCCGCCGTCCGATCGGGCACCTCAACCACCAATCGGGTACGAACCCGACGGGTCACCGCCGCCGCCGCCGTGAACCAGGCCCGGCACTCGGCGCACCCGTCCAGGTGCCCCTGCACCGCCGTCAGTTCGGCGGCGGTCTCCTCCCCGTCCAGCTGCGCGGACAGGACCTCCCGCCACTGCTCACAACCCATGTATCGGTAGTCGCTCCGGCAGCCGCTCCGGTTCCCGGCGACCGTGACTGGTTGTGGAATACTCGCCGGATCATGACGCGTTACGGCCTGCTGATCCTGCCCGCCACCAACCGGGTGTACGCCCGCGCCGCCGTCGACCTCACCCGAGCCGAGCTGGAGATCTTCGGCCGCTCGGCGCTGGACGGTCGGATCGGCGAGCTGGACACCGAGGTTGTCGGAGGGGCGTCCTACATCACGTTCACCGGCGACGGGCTGACCGAGCGTGACCTGGCCGTCCTGGGCAACCTCTCCGCCGGGTACGCGTTGTTCGAGATCGTCGGTGAGCTGTTGCGGCCGATCGAGTGGAGTCGTCTGGACCGCTACGACGACGACCTGCTCACCATCCAGAAGTACCCGGGCAAGACCAATGAGCAGTTCACCAAGCTGCTGCTCAACGTCACCCTGCTCGCCTCGGACTGGGCCACCGAGATGACCAGCCGCCGGTTCCGGGTGCTCGACCCGCTCTGTGGTCGGGGCACCACCCTCAACCAGGCGCTGATGTACGGCTTCGACGCCGCCGGGATCGAGCGCGACCAGAAGGACGTCGAGGCGTACCGGGCGTTCATCACCACCTGGCTGAAGCAGAAGCGCGTCAAGCACCGGGTGCTGGAGTCGGGGCCGGTGCGGCGGGAGCGCAAGGTGGTCGGCCGGCGGGTGCGGATCGAGTTGGCGCCGACCCGCGAGGAGCACAAGGCCGGCCAGACACAGTTGCTGGACGTGGTCAACGCCGACACCGCGCGCTCGGCGGAGTTCTTCCGCCCGGAGACCGTGGACCTGGTCGTCGCCGACGCGCCGTACGGCGTGCAGCACGGCAGTCGTACCGCTGGGCAGGGGTTGGCCCGCGACCCGCTGGCGTTGCTCGCGGACGCCGCGCCGGTCTGGGCCCGGTTGTTGCGCCCCGGCGGTGCGCTCGGGATCTCCTGGAACACCCACGTCGCCAGTCGGGACGACGCGGCGGCGGCGTTGACCGACGCCGGCCTGACCGTGGTCGACGCCGAGCCCTACCGCGCGCTGCGGCACCGGGTGGACCAGTCGATCATGCGAGACGTACTGGTGGCCCGCCGCCCGGCCTGAAGGGCCCCGCCCCGCCGCCCCGCCGCGCCATGAGCCACCCATTCGGGTCGCGCATGGTCTCTCTCGCGCGCATTCCCCTTTGCTCTGCACCCGCGGAGGCACCAGCTACGGACCGTGAGTGTCGCCTCGGCGGGTGCAGAGCAAAGGGCGGGCAACCGGGGTTGGCCTCGCCGGGACCACCGAGGGTCTGTGCCGCATTTCACCTGTTCAGTGCACAGGTGTGAAAACCACGTCAAGAAAAGGTTCGCCGCCGTCATGGTCGCGTTATGACCCCTGCTGTCCGGCGGGTGGTGGGGCTTTGATTGCCCGGCGCGACCGGAAGGCGGTCGCGACGAACCTTTCCGGTAAGAGGAGTCAGCGTGTCTGACGTGGTGTTCGTGGTCCTGACGGTGGTGCTGTTCGCAGTGCTCGCCCTGGTGGTCCGGGCGGTGGAGAAGCTGTGAACGCGGTCAACGCCGTCGGTCTGGTGCTCGCGGTCGTCCTGGGCGCGTTCCTGGTGTTCGCCCTGCTGTTCCCGGAGCGCTTCTGATGACCATGACAACAGCGGGCGTCATCTTCGTGTTGACGCTGGTGGCGGCCCTGGTCGCCGTCTACAAGCCGTTCGGCGACTACATGTTCCGGGCGGTCTCCGGCACGAAGCAGTCGCGGGTCGAGCGGGGCATCTTCCGACTGGTCGGGGTCAACCCGGCCGCCGAGCAGACCTGGGGCGTGTACGCCCGCAGCGTGCTGGCGTTCTCCGCGGTCTCGATCCTCTTCCTGTACCTGTTCCAGCGGGTGCAGAACCACCTGTGGCTGTCGCTGGGGTTCGACCCGGTGGTGCCGCACGGCGCGTGGAACACGGCCGTGTCGTTCGTGACCAACACGAACTGGCAGTCGTACTCGGGTGAGTCGACGATGGGCCACCTGGTGCAGATGGCCGGCCTGGCCGTGCAGAACTTCGTCTCGGCGGCGGTCGGCATCGCGGTGGCTGTCGCGTTGGTACGCGGCTTCGCCCGCAGCCGCACCGGGCAGCTCGGCAACTTCTGGGTCGACCTGACCCGGATCACGCTGCGGATTCTGCTGCCGATCGCGGTGCTCGGCGCGATCGCGTTGATGATCGGTGGGGCGGTGCAGAACCTGTCCGCCGGCACCGACGTGAGCACGCTGACCGGCGGCACCCAGACCATCACCGGTGGTCCGGTCGCCAGCCAGGAAGTGATCAAGGAGCTGGGCACCAACGGTGGCGGCTTCTACAACGTCAACAGCGCACACCCGTTCGAGAACCCCACCACCTGGACGAACTGGCTGGAGATCTTCCTGATCTTCCTGATCCCGTTCAGTCTGCCCCGGGTCTTCGGTCGGATGGTCGGGCAGAACCGGCAGGGCTACGCGATCGCCGCGGTGATGGGCATCCTCGCGTTCCTCAGCGTCGCCATCACCAACATCTTCGAGCTGGCCGGCCACGGCACGGTGCCGCAGGCGGTCGGCGCGGCGATGGAGGGCAAGGAGGTGCGGTTCGACGTGTCGAACTCGGCCACCTTCGCCGCCGCCACCACGCTCACCTCGACCGGTGCGGTGAACTCGTTCCACGACTCGTTCACCTCGCTCGGCGGCATGATGACGATGGTCAACATGATGCTCGGCGAGGTCGCGCCGGGCGGCACCGGTTCGGGGCTGTACGGCCTGCTCATCCTCGCGGTGATCACGGTCTTCGTGGCCGGGCTGATGGTGGGCCGCACTCCCGAGTACCTGGGCAAGAAGATCGGGTCACGCGAGATCAAGTTCGCCTCGCTCTACTTCCTGATCACGCCGATCCTGGTGCTCGTCGGCACGGCGACGGCGTTCGCCACCGGCAACAACTCCACGGCGCTCAACGTCGGCCCGCACGGCCTCTCCGAGGTGCTGTACGCGTTCACCTCGGCCAGCAACAACAACGGCTCGGCCTTCGGCGGCATCACCGTCAACACCACCTGGTGGGACACCGCGCTGGGGTTGTGCATGCTGCTGGGCCGGTTCCTGCCGCTGATCTTCGTGCTCGCGTTGGCCGGCTCGCTGGCCCGCCAGGCACCAACCCCCGCGTCCGAGGGCACCCTGCCGACCCACCGACCGCTGTTCATCGGCATGGTCGTCGGCGTCACTGTGGTCCTCGTCGCGCTGACCTTCCTGCCCGCGCTCGCGCTCGGTCCGCTGGCAGAGGGGCTCTGACCATCATGAGGAACGAGGACATGTCCGTCACGTCCGCCCCAACAGAGCAACTCCCCGGCACGCCCGCCACCCAGGGCAACCGGATCGGCGGGGGCCTGCTCGACCCCAAGCAGTTGATCCGGTCCCTGCCGGACGCGGTACGCAAGCTCAACCCCAGCACGCTGTGGCGCAACCCGGTGATGCTGATCGTGGAGGTCGGTGCGGCCTTCACCACCGTCCTGGCGGTGATCGACCCGTCGGTGTTCGCCTGGGCGATCACCGTCTGGCTCTGGCTGACAGTGGTCTTCGCCAACCTGGCCGAAGCGGTCGCCGAGGGTCGGGGCAAGGCCCAGGCCGCGACCCTGCGGCAGGCGAAGAAGGACACCATCGCCACCCGGCTGATCGACTGGAAGCCGGGCGCGCGGGCCAACACCTACCGCGATGAGGCGGTGCCGGCGCCGGACCTGCGTCAGGGCGACGTCGTACTCGTCGAGGCGGGCGGCATCATCCCCGGCGACGGCGACATCGTCGAGGGCATCGCCAGCGTCGACGAGTCGGCCATCACCGGCGAGTCGGCCCCGGTGATCCGGGAGTCCGGCGGCGACCGCAGCGCGGTCACCGGCGGCACCAAGGTGCTCTCCGACCAGATCATCGTGAAGATCACCCAGAAGCCGGGGGAGAGCTTCATCGACCGGATGATCGCTCTGGTCGAGGGGGCCAACCGGCAGAAGACGCCGAACGAGATCGCGCTGAACATCCTGCTCGCCGCGCTCACTGTCATCTTCCTGCTGGCCGTGGTCACCCTCCAGCCGCTGGCCATCTTCTCCAAGGCGTACCAGGCGGCCGCACCGAACAGCGGGGCGATCACCGACTCCGGTGTCACCGGCGTGGTGCTGATCTCGCTGCTGGTCTGCCTGATCCCCACCACCATCGGCGCGCTGCTCTCCGCCATCGGCATCGCCGGCATGGACCGGCTGGTGCAGCGCAACGTCCTGGCCATGAGCGGCCGGGCCGTCGAGGCGGCCGGCGACGTCAACACCCTGCTGCTGGACAAGACCGGCACCATCACGCTGGGCAACCGGCAGGCCGCCGAGTTCGTACCGGTCGAGGGGGTCGACCCCGCGGCGCTGGCCGACGCCGCGCAGCTGTCCAGCCTGGCCGACGAGACCCCGGAGGGGCGCTCGGTGGTCGTCCTGGCCAAGAACGAGTTCGGGCTGCGCGAGCGCCAGCCCGGCGTGATGCCGCACGCCACCTTCGTACCGTTCACCGCGCAGACCCGGATGAGCGGCGTCGACCTCACCCCGGACGCCAGCGTGGACGCCGGCGCGGTGGGCACGGCCCGCCGGGTCCGCAAGGGCGCCGCCGCCGCGGTGATGAAGTGGGTACGGGAGAACGGCGGCCACCCGACCGAGCAGGTCGGCGAGATCGTGGACGCGATCAGCGGCACCGGCGGCACCCCGCTGGTCGTCGCCGAGCACGTCGACGGTGCGCCCGCCCGCGCCTTGGGCGTCATCCACCTCAAGGACGTGGTCAAGTCCGGCATGCGGGAGCGGTTCGACGAGATGCGCCGGATGGGCATCCGAACCGTGATGATCACCGGCGACAACCCGCGTACCGCGAAGGCGATCGCCGACGAGGCCGGGGTGGACGACTTCCTGGCCGAGGCGACGCCGGAGGACAAGCTCGCGCTGATCAAGCGGGAGCAGGAGGGTGGCCGGCTGGTCGCGATGACCGGTGACGGTACCAACGACGCGCCGGCGCTCGCGCAGGCCGACGTCGGGGTGGCGATGAACACCGGTACGTCGGCCGCCAAGGAGGCCGGCAACATGGTCGACCTCGACTCCGACCCGACCAAGCTGATCGAGATCGTGGAGATCGGCAAGCAGTTGCTGATCACCCGTGGCGCGCTGACCACCTTCAGCATCGCCAACGACATCGCGAAGTACTTCGCGATCATCCCGGCCATGTTCGCCGGCCTCTACCCGAGCCTGGACGCGTTGAACGTCATGCGGCTGTCCAGCCCGGAGTCGGCGATCCTGTCCGCTGTCATCTTCAACGCCCTGGTGATCATCGCGCTGATCCCGCTCGCCCTGCGGGGCGTGCGGTACCGGCCGGCCGCCGCGTCGAAGCTGCTCAGCCGCAACCTGCTGGTCTACGGGCTGGGCGGCATCATCGTGCCGTTCATCGGGATCAAGCTCATCGACCTGCTCATCCAGTTCATCCCGGGGATTTCGTGATGCGCCTACCCACCTGGATCGCCCAACACCTCGCCGCGCTGCGCGCCGTACTCGTCTTCACTGTGCTGCTCGGCCTGGTCTACCCGCTGGCCCTGGTAGCGGTTGGTCAGCTACCCGGCCTCAACCACAAGACCGACGGCTCGCTGATCTCGTCGGGCGGGACGACCGTCGGCAGCGCGCTGATCGGTCAGTCCTTCACCGACGCGGACGGCAACCCCGTCGCCCGGTACTTCCAGTCCCGCCCCTCCGCCGCCGGCGACGGCTACGACCCGACGGCCACCTCGGCCAGCAACCTGGGCCCGGAGAGCGTGGTCGACACCATCGCCACCGACCCGGAGGAATCCAGCGAGAGCCTGCTCACCCAGGTGTGCGGGCGCAGCAAGTCGGTCGGTGAGCTCAACGGCGTCGACGGCCGGCGTCCGTACTGCACCGACGACGGGGTGGGTGCCGTGCTCGCGGTCTTCCGCGCCGACGGTCTGACCGGCCCGGTCACCCGGGTGGTCAGCGTCAACCAGGCCGCCCCGGCGACGCCGTTCGTCACCGAGTACCAGGGGGTGGCGGTGGAGCCGGCCCAGCCCGGCGAGGACTACGTGGCCGCCGGCGGGGTGGTCACCCCGGTCCGGGGCGACGCGCCCGCCGACCCGGCGGTGCCCGCCGACGCGGTCACCGCCAGCGCCAGCGGTCTCGACCCGCAGATCAGCCCGGCGTACGCCGAACTGCAGGTGAACCGGGTCGCGCGGGAGCGCGGCGCGGACCCGGCGGCGGTCCGCAAGCTGGTCACGGAGCACACCAGCGGGCGTGCTCTGGGCTTCCTGGGTGCGCCGGGCGTCAACGTGCTGAAACTCAACCTCGCGCTCGACAAGCAGTTCGCCGCACGCTGAGCACCCTCGCGGGCGGGGTCGTGCCGACCGGCACGGCCCCGCCCGCCGATCTGACCAGGGAGGATGGTCCCCGTGCCACGCGGAGAACTGCGCATCTATCTGGGGGCCGCCCCCGGCGTCGGCAAGACGTACGCCATGTTGGAGGAGGCCCAGCGGCGGGCCGCGCGCGGCACCGACGTGGTGATCGGTTTCGTGGAGACCCACGGCCGTCAACACACCGCCGCGATGCTCGGCGACCTGGAACAGGTGCCCCGCCGGACGATGGACTACCGGGGCGCGACGTTCACCGAGATGGACCTGGACGCGGTGCTGGCCCGCCGGCCACAGATCGCTGTGGTCGACGAGTTGGCGCACAGCAACGTGCCCGGTTCCCGGCACGACAAGCGCTGGCAGGACGTCCAGGAGTTGCTCGACGCGGGGATCGACGTGCTGTCCACTGTCAACGTGCAGCACCTGGAGTCGGTGAACGACGTCGTCGCGCAGATCACCGGCACCACCCAGCGGGAGACCGTGCCGGACGAGATCGTCCGGGCCGCCGAGCAGGTCGAGCTGGTCGACATGACCCCGGAGGCGCTGCGTCGACGGATGGCGCACGGCAACATCTACCGGCCCGACAAGATCGACGCCGCGTTGGGCAACTACTTCCGGGTCGGCAACCTCACCGCGCTGCGCGAGCTGGCGCTGCTCTGGCTGGCCGACAAGGTCGACGAGCAGCTCGACCGCTACCGCAGCCAGCAGGGGATCGCGGCCACCTGGGAGGCCCGGGAACGGGTAGTGGTCGCGCTGACCGGTGGCCCGGAGGGTGAGACGCTGATCCGTCGGGCGGCCCGGGTCGCGGCGCGCAGCAAGGGCGCCGACCTGCTCGCCGTGCACGTGGCCCGCAGCGACGGCCTGGCCGGCGCCGACCCGGCCCAGCTGGCCCGGCAACGCGTGCTGGTGGAGAGCCTCGGTGGCACGTACCACCAGGTGCTCGGCACCGACGTGCCGGCCGCGCTGCTGGACTTCGCCCAGGGCGTGAACGCCACCCAACTGGTGCTCGGGGCCAGCCGGCGTGGTCGCCTCGCGCAGATCTTCGCCAGGGGTGTCGGGGTGACCACCACCGCGCTGTCCGGCTCGATCGACGTGCACCTGGTCACCCACAAGCAGGCCGGCAAGGGCCGCCGGGCGGCGGCCGTTCCGGCGGCGCTGTCCCGACGCCGCCGGCTGCTCGGCTTCGGCCTGGCGGTGCTGGGCATGCCGCTGCTCACCCTCCTGCTCAGGACCCTGCCCGACCTGACGTTGACAAACGACATCCTGCTGTTCCTCGCCGGGGTGGTCGGGGTCGCGCTGGTCGGCGGGGTGTGGCCGGCCCTGGTGGCCGCGCTCGGCGGCTCGCTGCTGCTCAACTGGTTCTTCACGCCGCCCTTCCGCACGCTGACCATCGCCGAGGCGGACAACCTGCTCGCCCTGGCCGTCTTCGTCGGAGTGGCGTTGGCGGTGAGCTGGATCGTCGACGTGGCCGCCCGGCGTACCCGGGAGGCCGCGCGGGCCGCCGCCGACGCGCAGACCCTCGCCGCCGTCGCCGGTGGGGTGCTGCGCGGCGAACGTCCGCTGCCCGCCCTGCTGGATCAGCTCCGGGAGACCTTCGGGCTGCGCGCGGTGAGCGTGCTGGAGCTGGCCGAGGAGGCCAGCGGGCGACCGGAGCGGGCCCGCGAGGAACACGCCTGGTGCGTGGTGGCCAGCGTCGGCGAGCAGCCTGCCTGCACGCCCGAGGGCGGCGAGACGGCGGTACCGGTCGACGACCGGATCACCGTCGTGCTCAGCGGCCGGCGGTTGGAGGCCGCCGACCGGCGGATCGTCGAGGCGTTCGCCGCCCAGGCCGCCGTCGCGCTGCGCCAGGAGCGGCTCGCCGAGGAGGCCGCCACCGCCCGGCCCCTCGCCGCCGCCGACCGGATGCGCACCGCGCTGCTCGCCGCGGTCAGCCACGACCTGCGTACCCCACTGGCGTCCGCGAAGGCGGCCGTGACCAGCCTGCGCAGCCACGACATCGAGTTCGACGAGTCCGACCGCGAGGAGCTGTTGGAGACCGCCGAGGAGTCGCTGGACCGTCTCGCCCGGCTGGTCGGCAACCTGCTGGACATGAGCCGGCTCCAGGCGGGCGTGCTGGGCATCTCGGCGACCGCGATCGGCCTGGAGGACGCCGTACCCCTGGCCTTGGACGAACTGGGCCCGGCGGCCGCGACCGTCGGCACTGACATCCCGGCCGACCTGCCGGCCGCCACCGCCGACCCGGGCCTGCTGGAACGGGTGCTGGTCAACATCGTCGCCAACGCGCTGCGGTACAGCCCGCCCGATCAGCCGCCCACGATCACCGCCAGCGCCCACGCCGGCCAGGTCGAGCTGCGGGTGATCGACCGGGGGCCGGGTATCCCGGAGGACCAGTGGGAGCACGTCTTCCTGCCGTTCCAACGACTCGGTGACCGGGACAACCAGACCGGCGTCGGTCTCGGTCTTGCCCTGTCCCGGGGGTTGGCCGAGGCGATGGGTGGCAGCATCACCCCGGAGACCACTCCCGGCGGTGGGCTCACCATGGTGCTGCGGTTGCCGGCCGCGCCGACCAGCTCGGAGGGGCCGCAGGAATGACGCGCATCCTGGTCGTCGACGACGAACCGCAGATCCTGCGTGCCCTGCGGATCAACCTGCGTGCCCGCCGGTACGACGTGGACGTCGCCGGCACCGGGGCCGCCGCGTTGAAGGCCGCCGCCAGCCACCCGCCCGACCTGGTGGTGCTGGACCTCGGCCTGCCCGACATCGACGGCGTGGAGGTGATCCGGGGTCTGCGCGGGTGGACCACCGTGCCGATCATCGTGCTCTCCGGCCGGGCCGGCAGCGAGGACAAGGTCGCGGCGCTCGACGCGGGCGCGGACGACTACGTCACCAAGCCGTTCGGGGTGGAGGAGTTGCTGGCCCGCATCCGCGCGGTGACCCGCCGCCTCGGCGCGCCCAGCGACGCGGTGCCGGCCCTGCGGATCGGCCAGCACACCGTCGACCTGGCCGACCACAGCGTGTTGCGGGACGACGGCACCGAGGTCAAGCTGACCCCCACCCAGTGGAGCGTGCTGGAGAAGCTGCTGCGTCACCCCGGCAAACTGGTCAGCCAACGTCAGCTCCTCCAGGACGTGTGGGGGCCGGAATACCAGAACGAGACCAACTACCTGCGGCAGTACCTGGCCCAGCTGCGGCGCAAGCTGGAGGACGACCCGGCCCGCCCCCGCCACCTCATCACCGAGCCGGGAATGGGTTACCGCTACCGGCCGTGAACCGTTGACACCCGCCGGCAGAGATTGAAGAATCTCGTTCGCAGCGGCAGCGGCGTGCTTCTGTAACCGTCCCCTCCACCGGTTACCCCTCGGGAGCTCGCCGTGTCCGTGCCCCTACCCCTGTCCCGTCGTCGGCTGCTGGTCGCCGGCGGTGCCGGCCTCGTCCTGGCCGGTCTCACCGACCCGTTCCGGGCCGCCCCCGCCCGAGCCGCCGTCACCACCGCCGACCTGGTCGTCTACGGCGCGACCTCCGGCGGGCTGGCCGCCGCGATCACCATGCGCCGGCTCGGCCGCACCGCCGTGGTGGTGGAGCCCACCGGCCACGTCGGCGGGTTGAGCACCGCCGGGCTGGGCGCCACCGACACCGGCGTCCAGGCGTCCATCGGCGGGCTCGCCGCCGAGTTCTACCGCCGGGTGTACGTGAAGTACCACGGCGGAACCCTCACGCCGACCTCGCCGCTGCGGATGACCTTCGAACCGCGCGTCGCCACCGCCGTCTTCGCCGAGATGCTGGCCGAGGCGGGCGTGCCCGTGGTCGTCGACGCCCGGCTGGCCGGCCTGGGCCGAACCGGGAACCGGATCACCGAGCTGCGCACCGAGGACGGGTCGATCTACCGGGGCGGGGTGTTCGTCGACGCCACCTACGAGGGCGACCTGCTGGCCATGGCCGGGGTGGGGTTCACCGTCGGGCGGGAGTCCAACGACACCTACGGCGAGACGATCAACGGGGTGCAGTCGCGCAACACCCACCAGTTCGCCTACCCCGTCGACCCGTACGTGACGGCCGGCTCGCCCGCGAGCGGGCTGCTGCCGGGCATCTCCGCCACCCCGCTCGCCCCGCAGGGCAGCGGCGACGACAAGATCCAGGCGTACTGCTTCCGGATGTGCCTCACCCAGGCGGCCAACCGGATCCCGTTCGGCAAGCCGTCCGGTTACGACCCGATCCGGTACGAACTGCTGCTGCGGCACATCCAGGCCGGCTACACCGGGCCCTACTTCACCACCCACTCGGTCGGCGGCGGGAAGACCGACTCCAACAACAACGGCGCCGTGTCGACCGACAACATCGGCTTCAACTACGCGTACCCGACGGCGAGCTGGGCGACGCGGGAGAGCATCATCGCCGAGCACCGCACCTACCAGCAGGGGTTGATGTGGTTCCTGGCCAACGACCCGCGGCTGCCGGCGTCGGTCCGCGACTCGACGGCCCGGTGGGGGCTGCCGGTGGACGAGTTCACCGGCACGGGCGGCTGGCCGCCGATGCTCTACATCCGCGAGGCACGCCGGATGATCTCCGCGTACGTGATGACCGAGGCCGACTGTCGGGGTCGGGTACGCGCTACCGACTCGGTGGGCCTGGCCAGCTACACGATGGACTCGCACAACTGTCAGCGGGTGGTCGTCGACGGCAAGGTGCGCAACGAGGGGGACGTGCAGATCGGCGTGCCGGCGCCGTACCCGGTGAGCTACCGCGCGATAGTGCCGCACCAGGCGCAGTGCGCCAACCTGCTGGTGCCGGTCTGCCTCTCGTCGAGCCACATCGCGTACGGCTCGATCCGGATGGAACCCGTCTTCATGATCCTCGGGCAGGCCGCGGCCACCGCGGCGTCCCTGGCGCTCGCCGGGAACCTTGCCGTGCAGGCCGTCTCCGTGCCCGCTCTCCAGACCCGGCTGCGCCAGGACGGCGCGGTGCTGGAGTGGGGCTCCACCAGCGAGGTGATCCTGGACAACGCGTCGACCAGCGGGATCACCCGGGCCGGGACGTGGCTGCGCAGCACCAGCATTGGCGGCTACTACGGCCCGGACTACGAGCACGACGGCAACACCGCCAAGGGCGTCAACCGGCTGCGGTTCCGCCCTTCACTTCCCGCCTCCGGGTCGTGGACAGTGCAGTTGCGCTGGACCGCGGACCCGAACCGCGCGACGAACGTGCCGGTGGACATCGCGTACTCCGGGGGGTTGATCACCCGGACGGTCAACCAGCGACAGTCCGGCGGCCAGTGGGTGCCGTTGGGCACCTACCAGTTCACTGCGGGCAGCGACGGAAGCGTGCTGATCCGCACCGAGGACACCGACGGCCACGTGGTCGCGGACGCGGTGCGCTTCGTGCGTGCCTGACCGGCGTCGGATCTGGGCCCGATCGACTTCTTGACGCCGCGTTCACGCGGCTGCCCGCCGAGGGTGCCGATACGGCGAGTAACGTTCCGAACGGACCAAGATCGGCGTACGAGGAGGCACAGTGCTGACGACGACGGTGGACATCCCGACCAGTGACGGAGTGGCGGACGCGAGCCTGACCCGACCGGACGGCGAGGGCCCCTTCCCGGCGGTGCTGCTCTTCATGGACGCCTTCGGGCCGCGCCCCCGTCTGGTCGAGATGGCCGAGCGGATCGCCGAACGCGGTTACCTGGTGCTGACGCCCCACCTGTTCTACCGGGCCGGTCGGGCACCCCTGTTCGACCTGTCCCGCCTCGGCGAGGCCGACCAGCGCGCCGCCCTCTTCGAGAAGATCATGCCGCTGGTCGGCGCGTTGACTCCCGACGTGATCAACCGGGACACCGCCGCGTTCCTCGACTTCCTGGCCGCCCGCGACGACGTCCGACCGGGCCCGGTCGCCATCACCGGTTACTGCATGGGCGGCACGAACGCGCTACGGGCCATCGAGACGCACCCGGACCGCATCGCTGCGATCGCCAGCTTCCACGGCGGGCGGATCGTCACCGAGGCGCCGGACAGCCCACACCTGGGCGTCGGCTCGATCACCGGCGAGCTGTACTTCGGCCACGCCGACGCCGACCAGTCGATGACCCCCGAGCAGATCGCCACGCTGGAGAAGGCGCTCGACGCCGCCGGGGTGCGCTACCGCTCGGAGGTGTACACCGGGGCGCACCACGGCTACACCATGGCCGACACCCCGGCGTACGACGAGCAGGCCACCGAGCGTCACTGGGCCGCCCTGTTCGACCTCCTGGACCGCACCCTGCCCGTCAGCTGACGAGCGCGCCGGCCTGATCAGCGGCGCAGCAGCACCGGGCCGGCGTCGATGCGGGTGCGGAACAGTGCGTACGGCTTGCGCCGCAGGTCCTTGCCCCGCTGGTACTGCGGCTGCCGGTGCAGTTGGTTGGCGGTGACGTAGAGGTACCCGTCGGTGGCCACCGACATGGTGTCCGGCCAGAGCAGTCGCGGGTCGTGCACCAGGGTCTCGTACTCGCCGTCGGGCAGTCGACGCAGCACCGCGTTGTGCTCGTACGAGGTGAGGTAGAGCCGTCCGGCGTCGTCGCTCTCCAACCCGTCCGAGGCGGTGCCCCTGTCGCCCTCGTCGACCACGGTCGCGGCGACCGCCTCCTGGGTGACGCCCGGGTCGGCCAGCGCCTCGGTGGACACGCTGTGCAGGCGCCGGGACGCCAGCGGGCAGTAGTACAGCCGGTCGCCGTCGGCGGAGATGGCGATGCCGTCGGAGCCCATGCTCACCGGCTTCGGCGGGCCGTCGGCCGGCCGTTCGAGGAAGGGTCGGCCCTCGACCACCGGCCGGAACGACGTCAGCGGCTCCGCCTTGGTGGACGGGTGGTCGTGCAGCCGCCGCCAGGAGGCCCCGCTGGCCAGGTCCACCACGATGATCCCGTTCGGCCCGGAGTCCGCCGAGTCGGTGATGTACGCGACCCCGGCCTCGCCCCGCCGCAGGTCGAAGCGGACGTCGTTGAGGTACGTCGTCGGCAGCGCCACGTCCGCCGGGAACGTGATCACCTGGGCGACCGTGTCGGTGTCCAGGTCGATCCTGACCAGCTTGGGGCCGCCCGGCTTGGTGGGCTGGAACATCGGGCTGCCGGTGTCCAGCACCCAGAGCCGGTCGGCCGGGTCCACCACGATGCTCTGCACCGAGACGAACGCGCCCGCGTCGTCGTCGCCGGACGGGTCGTTCCAGGCCTGGTCGGGGTAGGGCATCTCCCGGCCGTCGCGCAGCTCGACGACGGTGGCCGGCACCTCGTCGCCCCACTTCGGGAAGTTGACGAAGATCCGGCCCCGGTGCGAGACGCTCACCCCGGTCGGCATCGGGCCGGTGAAGGTGTGCACCAGCTCCAGCTCGCCCATCGGCTCGTCGCCGACCGGCCCGTTCATGACGTCCGCCCCACGGTGCTCATCGGCTCGCTCCCTACCGGTCGGCTGTTACGGCGCTTCGGTGCGGTTGTTCCCGCCCTGGCGTCCGATATGCCTCCGATCAGCTCGCTGGTGCGCCGGCCCGCGCGGCGGGCAGGCCGGGCACCGGGACGTCCACCGCGAGCAGCGCGCCGTCCTGCGGGCCCGCCGAGTCCAGCCCCACCCGGGCGGTGCCGATGAAGAGTCGCCGCAGGTCGGGGCCGCCCAGACAGATGCCGGCCGGCTGCTTGGCCGGCAGCCGGATCTCCCGGTCGAGGGTGCCGTCGGGCCGGTAGCGGCGTACCGCCGAGCCGCCCCACAACGCGATCCAGAGGTGGTCGGCCGCGTCCAGCGTCATGCCGTCCGGGCCGCCGTCGGCGGGGGACAACCGCAGGAACGGCTCCCGCCCGCTCAGGTCACCGGTGGCGGGGTCGACGGTGAACCGGTCGATCTCGCCGCGCGGGGTGTCGGCCAGGTACATGGTGGTGCCGGTCGCGTCGAACGCCGGCCCGTTCGGGATGGTCAGCCCGGTCACCGCGGGGACCGGCTCAGCACCCGGGGTGAGGCGGAACAGCGTGCCCCCGCCGGGCACCATCGCGTACGTCATGCTGCCGGCCCAGAAGCGGCCGTGCGGGTCGGCGACCGCGTCGTTCATCCGGGTCGGCTCCGGCGCGTCGGCGACCAGCTCGGCGACCGGGCGGGGGTCGCCGGTGGCGGGCAGCACCGTGACGCCGGTCCCGGCGGCGGCCAGCCATTCGCCGGGTCGGTCGGCCACCGGGGCGACCGCACCGAGCGGCACGTCGAGGCGGCGTAGCTCCCGCAGCGGGGTCGGGGCGTCGCCATCGGTCTCCAACAGTCGCCCGGCCAGCAGGTCGACGAGGACCAGCCGGTCGTCGACCCAGCGCAGGCCCTCACCCAGCTCCAGCCGGTCGGTGCTCCAGACGGTCGGCTCGGTCAGCTCCATGGTGCTCCTCCAGAGAATCGTCAGCGGACCGTACCGCCGGGGCCGTGGTCGAGCAGCGCCAGCTCGGCCCGGTCGGGCAGGCCCTCCCAGTCGCCCCGGCTGGCGACCGCGAACGCGCCGGTGGTGACGGCCCGGTCCAGTCGGGCCGACGCGTCGACGCCGTCGAGCCAGCCGGAGAGCAGCCCGGCGACGAAGGCGTCGCCCGCGCCGACGGTGTCCACCACCGGCACCGTCCGGGCTGGACGGTGGATGGTCCCGGTCGCGCTGTGGCTGGTCGCTCCATCGGCACCGTGCTTGACCACGACCTCGGTGACGCCGGCCGAGAGTAGCGCCGCGGCCGGGTCGGTCGCATCGGTGAGCACCGCCAACTCGTCGTCGGAGGCGATCACCAGGTCGATCGAGGGCAGCAGCGGGCGCAGCGCTTCGGCCGCGTCGGCGACCGACCAGAGCCGGTTGCGGTGGTTGACGTCCAGGCAGATCGTGCTGCCGGCGACGCGGGCGCGCCGCACGGCCTCCACCACCGCCTGGTACGGCTCGACGCCGAGCGCGCAGGTGATGCCGGTGACGTGCAGCAGCCGGGGTGGCGGCCCGGGCGCGTCGAAGGCCCGGGTCACGTCGGCCGGGCCCAGCCGGGAGCCGGCCGAGAAGGAGCGGTGGTAGGTGACCCGGTTGATGTCCGCGACCCGGTTCTCGAAGAGGATCAGGCCGGTGGGGGCGGCCGCGTCGACCCGGGACCAGGTCAGGTCGACACCCTCGGCGCGCAGCGTGCGGCGGACCAGCTCGCCGGGCTCGTCGGCGCCGGTGACACCGACCCAGGCCGCCCGGTGGCCGAGCCGGGCCACGCCGATCGCCACGTTCGACTCGGACCCGGCGACGGAGATACCGGCGGTACCGCCCAGTCGCAGGGGGCCGGTGGTGCGGAACGCCGCCATCGTCTCGCCGAGCGTGAGCAGGTCGGTCATGGCCGGACCGCCGCCAGGAAGGCGGCGGCGCGCTCGCGCAGCGCCGCCGTGTCGCCGCCCCGGACGGCGTCGCCGAGCAGCGGGGAACCGACGCCGACAGCTGTCGCGCCCCGGTCGAGGTAGCGCCGAGCACCGTCCGCGTCGACACCACCGACCGGCACGAACGCGGTGCCGGGGAACGGGTCGCGCAGAGCGCCGAGGTAGTCGGGCCCGCCGAGCGAGGCCGGGAAGAGCTTGATTGCCGTGGCCCCGCCGTCGTTGGCCCGCACCACCTCGGTGGGGGTGAGGGCGCCGGCGAGGACCGGCAGCCCGAGCCGGCCGCCCTCGGCGAGGCTCGCCGAGATGGCCGGGGTGACCAGGAAACCGGCGCCCGCGTCGGCCGCCGCGCGGGCGTCCTCCGCGCTGAGCACGGTGCCGGCACCCAGGGCGAAGTCGGGTCCGAGGGCAGTCCGGGCGCGGCGGATGACGCCGAGCGCGTCGGCGCTGGTCATCGAGACCTCGACCAGGGCGACGCCGCTCTCGGCCAGTGTGAGTACGGCGGTCAGCGCGGCCGCCGGGTCCGGGCCGCGCACGATGGCCAACAGCCGGTGGGTACGCAGCTCGTCGAGCAGGTTCATCACGGTGTCCTCAGTGGTTGCGGTTGGCGGAGATGGTGAGTCGCCAGGTGACCTCGCCGGTGGGCGGGACGACCGCCGCGTCGGAGGGGCCGGCGTCGGCCAGGTCGAAGGCCGCGCCGAGCATCGGTTCGATGCCGACGCTGCGGTAGGGGCCGTTCGCCGGCCAGCCGCCCAGGTTGCGCCAGAGCGCGGTGCTGCGGGGCTGGCCGGCGCACTCCAGCTCCAGAGTCAGCCGGTCGGCGCCGTCAATCACCTGGACCCGGGCGCAGTCGAGCAGCACCGCGCCGAGCGCGGTCCCGTCGTCCGGGCCGAAGGTGTCCAGGGGCAGCCCGGACGGGGCCGGCCACGACCCGGTCAACCACGGGTCGCCGGTGGGCCAGCTGCCCGGTGGCAGGAGCGCGGCGGCTTCCGGGTGCAGCCGGGTCGGGGTGCCGGCGGGCGCGTCGAGGCGGGCGGCGGGGGAGAGGTCGAGCAGTGCGTGCGCGGCCCAGACGAACCGGTACCCGGGGTCGGCGGCCAACCGGTAGTCGGCCACCACCACGCCGCCGGAGTCGATGATCCGGCGGGTGAGGGTGAACGTCGGCTGCTCGATGACCGCGGTGCCGGGGCCGCCGTCGCGCCAGGGCCGCGACCACACCTCGCCGTGGTCGGGCTCGCCGCGCACCGTGGGCAGGCACTCCTCCAGCCCACCGGCGTCGACGAACGCGTCGTCGGGGCGTACCTCGTGCCGACCGGGTTCCGGGCCACGCCAGAGCCACTCCCGGCCGCCACCGCGCAGACTCGTCCACCGACCGCCGTGCGCCGCGTCGTACGCCACCCGCAGGGCCACCGGCCGCTTGCCGGTCACCACTCGGCGAAGGACCCGTCGGCGTGCTGCCAGACCGGGTTGCGCCAGGCGTGTGGGGTCTGAGCCGCCTTGCGGACCGCCACCTCGTCGACAGTGATGCCCAGACCGGGCCGGTCGAGGCGGGCGATGTGCCCGTCCACGAACCGGAACGGCTCCGGGTCGATGAGGTAGTCCAGCAACTCCGAGCCGGCGTTGTAGTGGATGCCGATGCTCTGCTCCTGGATCAGGAAGTTCGGCGTCGCGAAGGCCACCTGGAGGCTGGCCGCCAGGGAGATCGGGCCGAGCGGGCAGTGCGGGGCGAGCAGCGCGCCGTACGTCTCGGCCAGCGCGGCGATCCGGCGGACCTCGGAGATGCCACCGGCGTGCGACAGGTCCGGTTGGACCACGGCGACCCCGGCCTGCAACGGGCCGAGGAACTCGGACCGACCGTAGAGCCGTTCGCCGGTGGCCACCGGGATCGGCGTGCTGGCGACGATGTCGCGCAGGTGGTGAGCCTGATCGGGCAGGACCGGCTCCTCCACGAAGAACGGGCGCAGGGCGGCCAGCTCGGGCAGGATCCGGCGAACGGCGGCCATTCCGGCGCGACCGTGGAAGTCCACGGCGATGTCCCGGTCGGGGCCGAGCACCTCGCGGGCGGCGGCCACCCGGCCGATGACCGCGTCCACTTCGGCTGCGGTGGGGATCGGCGAGAGCCGCCCGCAGGCGTTCATCTTGACCCCGGTGAGGCCGGCGGCGACCTGCGCGGCGGCGGCGTCGGCCACCTCGCCGGGTTCGTCCCCGCCGATCCACGAGTAGATCCGTACCCGGTCGCGT
The DNA here is from genome assembly GCF_900091575.1 of Micromonospora saelicesensis. GTDB lineage: Bacteria > Actinomycetota > Actinomycetes > Mycobacteriales > Micromonosporaceae > Micromonospora > Micromonospora saelicesensis. Next base: position 839,021 of record NZ_FMCR01000001.1, on the reverse strand, counting down.
ACGTGCCCGCCGAGCAGCGCGTGCACCGGCGCGCCGTACGCCTGCCCGGCGATGTCCCAGAGCGCCTGGTCGAGGCCGGCGACCGCGCTGGAGAGGATCGGGCCGCCCCGGTAGAAGCCGCCCTTGGTGAGCACCTGCCAGTGCTGCTCGATGCGCAGAGGGTCCGCACCGATCAGATATTCGGAGAGCACCTCGACCGCGCTGCGCACCACCTCGGCGCGGCCCTCGACCACCGGCTCACCCCACCCGACCAGCCCGTCGTCGGTCTCCACCCGGCAGAACAACCACCGTGGCGCGACCAGGAAGGTCTCGATCCGCTCGATCTTCACTGACTGCCCCTTCGTCCCCGTGCCTTCTCGACGTCGCGGACGGCCTTGTCCAGCAACTGACGCATCGCGGTCTCGGCCGCCGTCTCGTCCCGGTCACGCAGCGCGTCGACCACCGCGCGGTGGCTGGGCACCGGGTCGTCGTGCGGGCTGCCACCGTGCACCAGCCGGTCCCGTTCGGCGAGCCCGGTCTCCATCACCACCTCCATCCGCTCCAGCAGTTCGTTGTGGGTGGCGGTGAGCAGCGCGCGGTGGAAGGCGAGGTCGGCGGCGATGGCGGCGGCGGGATCACCGTTGGCCTGGGCCATCTCGGCCAGCGCCCGGTCGAGGGCGGTCAGGTCGTCCTCGGTGGCGCGGGTCGCGGCCAGCCGCGCGGCGGCCGGCTCGATGATGGCCCGCACCTCGTGCAGTTGGTCGAGCAACCGCTGGTCGGTGCCCTCGGCGAACTGCCAGCGGATCACGTCACCGTCGAGCAGGTTCCAGTCCGCACGGGGTCGGACGAAGGTGCCGCGCTTCTGCCGGGCGTCGACGATGCCCTTGGCCGAGAGGACCTTCAGCGCCTCGCGGAGCGCCGTGAGGCTGACGTCGAACTCCTCCTGCAACGCGACGATGTTCAGCGTCGAGCCGGCCGCGATCTCGCCGGTGAGGATGCGACGGGCGATCGCTTCGACGGTCTGCCCGTGGACGCCGCGGCGTGCGTACTGTGCCAATGCTCCTGGCCTTTTCGCTGGTCGGTATCGATCTCTCAGGCCGAGGCTTTCACCGCTGTCCAGCCACCGTCCACCACGAGGCTCGCGCCGGTGACGTAGGCGGCGTCCGGCGAGGCGAGGAAGGCGACAGTGGCGGCCACCTCGTCCGGTGTGCCGAAGCGCTTCGCGACGGTCTCCGCGATGCTGCGCTGGCGGTCCTCTTCGGACACGTCGGCCCAGGCGGCGGTGAGGATCGGCCCGGGCAGCACGGTGTTGACCCGGACCTGCGGGCCGTACTCGACGGCGAGTTGGCGGCCGAGCGCGACCAGGCCGCCCTTGGCCGCGGCGTACGCGGGCCGGCCGGGCAACCCGACCAGCGCGTGCACCGAGGAGATCAGCACCACCGCGCCCGAGCGTGCCCGCAGGTCGTCAAGGCAGGCGCGGACGCCGAGGAACGAGCCGGTGAGGCTGACGCCGAGCTGGTGGTCCCAGGACTGCCGGCTGGTCTCGTGCGCCGGGGCGACCCGCACGGCGTACGCGGTATTGACCAGGATGTCGACCGGGCCGAGGCGGTCCCGTACGGCGCTCACGGCGGCCGTCCAGTCGGCCTCGTCGCTGACATCGCCCACTACGGACAGTGCGCGGTCGCCCCGCGCGGTCAGTTCCTCGGCCAGTGGGGTCGGGTCGGCCACGTCGAGCAGCGCGACCGCTGCTCCCTCGGCGGCGAGTCGCCGGGCGATGGCCGTGCCGATCCCGCCCATCGCGCCGGTGACCAGCGCGTTCTTGCCCTCAAGCCGACGCATAAGCTGATCCACCTGACCCTCGCCCTGGTCTCGTCTAATCATTAATTACGAAGATATCTTGACAGTCGGCGACGGCCGATGCAACCTTCTCGTCACAGCATTCACATGGACGACACATCGCGTGGTGACGCTGAGTGTCGTAAAGGAAGGGATACCTCCGTGAGCGACTTCGACCCCGGTCGCCGGCGATTCCTTGGCCACCTTGGGCTCGCCGGACTGGGCGCGCTCGGCGCCAGCTCGTTCCTCAGCGCATGCGCCAGCTCCGCCAGCGGGCCGACCACGAGCAACGGCTCGGGCGCGGTCACCATCCAGTCCAACCTCTCCTCGCCGCAGGCCAAGGCGGCGATGGAGAAGCTGATCGAGACCTTCAACGCGCAGGGCAAGGGCACGGCGAGCCTCAACACGATCGCCTCGGAGACCTTCCGGACCCAGCTGCCGACCTACCTGACCTCGGCCAACCCGCCGGACCTCTACACCTGGTACGCGGGCTCGGTGGCCAACGACTACGCCAGCAAGAACCTGCTGCTGGACGTCTCCGAGGTGTGGAAGTCACTGGACGACTACCCCCAGTCGCTGCGCACCCTCTCCACCGACGCCATCGGCAAGCAGATCTTCGTGCCGATGAACAACTACTGGTGGGGCTTCTTCTACCGCAAGTCCAACTTCGCGAAGTGGGGTGTGCAGGAGCCGAAGACCTGGACCGAGTTCCTGGCGCTCTGCGAGACGCTGAAGGGCAAGGGCGTCCCGCCGATCGGCATCGGCCTCGGCGACACCCCGTGGGTGGCCTCGGCCTGGTTCGACTACCTGAACATCCGGATCAACGGGGCGCCGTTCCACCGCGAGCTGCTCGCCGGCAAGCAGCGCTTCGACGACCCGAAGGTCAAGGCGGTCTTCACCCGCTGGCGCGAGGCCCTGCCCTACTTCGACCCCAAGGGCAAGGCGTACCCGTTCCAGGAGGCGACCACCGCGCTGCTGGCCGGCAAGACCGGCATGTTCCTGATCGGCACCTTCTTCGCCGACGCCGCACCCAAGGACGCGCTCGGCGACCTGGACTTCTTCCGGTTCCCGATCATCGACCCGGCGGTGCCGCTGGCCGAGGAGGCGCCGACCGACGGCTTCTTCGCCAGCGCGAAGACCGCCAACCCGACCGGCACCAGGGCCCTGCTCAGCTACCTGGCCGGGGTCGAGGCCCAGGAGGCGTACGTCAAGGCCAGCTCCGGCATCGTGCTGCCGGCCAACCCCAGGGCCAAGGCGTCGGACTCGCCGCTGGTGGTCAAGGGCAAGGCGATGCTGAACGAGGCCAAGGAGCTGACCCAGTTCTTCAACCGCGACTCCAGCGACGCGCTCCAGCCGACCGCGGACACCGCGCTGACCAAGTTCATCGACAAGCCGGACCAGATCGACGCGATCCTGCGGGAGTGGCAGGCCGGCGCCGAGAAGGTCTTCAAGGGCTGACGTGACAGCAACGATCTCCACGACTTCGGTCACCCCCACCCGGCGGCGGCGACGGTCGGCTCGACTGTCGCCGCTGCTGGTGGCGTTCGTCCTCGTGCCGTTCGCGGTCGAGAGCGTCTGGGTCTTCTGGCCGGCGATCCAGGGCTTCTGGTTCTCCCTCACCCGCTGGGACGGGATGACACCGCCGACCTTCGTCGGCACCGACAACTACGTCGAGCTGGCTGGCGACGCCACCTTCCGGGGTGCGCTGGTCAACACGGTGATCTGGCTGGTGCTCTTCGGCGGCCTCTCCGTGCTGGGTGGCTTCGGCATGGCGCTCGTCCTGCAGAAGGAGCGGCGCTGGGTCGGCTTCTACCGGGCCGCGCTGTTCACCCCTGTGGTGTTCTCGCTGGTGGTGACCGCGCTGGTCTGGCGGGTCTTCTACCAGCCCGACGGCATCGCCGACACGCTGCTGCGGGCGGTCGGCCTGGAGCAACTGATCCGGCCCTGGCTCGCCGACCCGCAGACCGCCCTGTACGCGGTGATCCTGCCCGCGCTGTGGCGGCAGATCGGGTACGTGATGGTGCTGTTCCTGGCCGGGTTGAAGGCGATCGACCCGGCGCTGCACGAGGCGGCCCGGATGGACGGCGCCAACGCCTGGCAGCGGCTACGGCACGTCACGATTCCCCAGCTCAAGGGGGTCAACGCCGTGGTGCTGTCGGTCATCGTGATCGACTCGCTGCGCTCGTTCGACATCGTCTGGTCGCTGACCAAGGGCGGGCCGTACCACTCGTCCGAGCTGCTCAGCACCTACATGTACTCGACAGCGTTCCAGAGCCTGCGGCTGGGCTACGCCTCGGCGATCGCTGTCGTGATCTTCGTGCTCGCGCTGGCCGTCATCCTCGGCTACCTGGTCCGCGCGTTCCGGGAGGAAGCGTCATGAACAAGCTCCGTACCGGGGCCTTCCACACCGGCATGATCCTGCTCTCGCTGCTCTGGCTGGGCCCGGTGCTCTGGGTGGTGGTGATGTCCACCCGGTCGTTCGACGACATCGCCGCGCACGGTGTGGGCAGCCTGCCCCGGTCGTTCACGCTGGACACCTACCGGCAGGCGTGGACCGACGGCGGCGAGCTGCGGGCGCTGATCAACAGCATGCTGGTCACCGTCCCGTCGGTGGCGCTGAGCCTGGGGCTGGCCGCGATGGCCGCGTTCGCGCTGAGCCGCTTCCGGATCCCCGGGCGGCGCACGATCCTGCTGCTGATGCTCGCCGGCAACCTGCTCCCACCGCAGATCCTGCTCATCCCGGTGGCCAAGTTCAGCGAGCTGACCGGCCTGTACGACACGCTCTGGGCGTTGATCGCAGTGCAGGTCGGCTTTGGGCTCGGCTTCTACACGTTCGTCCTGCACGGCTTCATGCGGGACCTGCCGGGCGAGATCCAGGAGGCGGCCACCATCGACGGTGCCGGCACGGCGCAGATCTTCACCCGGGTGATGCTGCCGCTGACCCGACCCGCGCTGGCCGCTCTCGGGGCGCTCTCCTTCACCTGGATCTTCAACGACCTGCTCTGGGCGATCACCGTGCTGCGTACCGACGACAACATGCCGGTCACCCCGGCGCTGCTCGCCCTCCAGGGCCAGTTCGTCTCGTCCTGGAACGTCATCGCCGCCGGTACGGTCATCGCGGCCGTGCCCACCGTCGCGGTCTTCCTGCGCTTCCAGCGGCACTTCGTCTCCGGCCTGGCGCTCGGAGCGGTCAAGTGACCGCCGCGCCCGGGCAGCGCTGGACGCTGCGCGGCACGCACACCGAGTACACAGTCACCGTGCCGGCGCACGGCCGCTGGCTGGAACTTGTCGCGTGGGGGCCGCACGGCGTCTCCGACGGGCCGTCGCCGGTCGCCTACGACGGCCCGGTCCCGTTCCTCACCGCCGGCGACGCGGCCCCCATCGAGTACGCCACCGACGCCGACCGGCCGTTCACCGGCGCGGACCTGGTGGTGGAGACCGTGACCGGGCAGCGCCGGGTGGGCTTCACGCACACCGGCGTACGGGTCGACGCCGACCAGCGGGAGCTGGCCGTCGACTTCGCCGACGCGGTGACCGGGCTGCGCGCAACGGTGCACTACCGGGTGCCCGCCGGCACCGATGTGGTGCAGCGGTGGGTCGAGCTGACCAACGACGGCGCCGACGCGCTGCGGGTCATCCGGGCCGGATCGGGCGGGTTCTGCGTACCGACGCCGCACGGCGCGCTGCTCAGCCACCAGTGGGGGCAGTGGGCGCAGGAGTTCCAGCTCTCCCACGTCGAGCTGGGCCACGGCACCTTCAGCATCGGCAGCTCCCAGGGCGTACCCGGGCATCTGCACGTGCCCTGGCTGGCCGTGCGCGACACCGCCGAGCCGGCCGGTCCGGCCTGGGGGATGGCGCTGGCCTGGACCGGCTCGTGGGAGATCAGCGCCGAGCGTGACACCGGCGGCCTGACCCGGGTCCGGGTCGGCCGTCAGCTGGTCGACGGCCCGCTGGAGTTGGCCGCAGGCGGGCGGTTGACACTGCCGGTGGCCACCGGCGCGTACAGCCCGGACGGCCTGGACGGGCTGGCCCGGGTCTGGCACACCCACCAGCGGTTGCTGGCCGCCGACCGGCTCAGCCCTCGCCCGGTGCTCTACAACTCCTGGGAGGCGACCTACTTCGCCGTCGAGGCGCAGAGTCAGCTCGCGCTCGCCCGGATCGCCGCCGAGCTGGGCGTGGAGACGTTCGTCGTGGACGACGGCTGGTTCGTGGGCCGCGACGATGACACCGCCGGCCTGGGCGACTGGACGCCCGACCCGGCGAAGTTCCCGGCCGGGTTCGACACCTTCATCGCCGACGTCCGCGCCCTCGGGCTGAACTTCGGGCTCTGGGTCGAGCCGGAGTGCGTCAACCCGAAGTCCTCCCTGTACGCCGAGCACCCGGACTGGGTCTACTCCGTCGACGGCCGACCGCTCACCCCGGTCCGCAACCAGTACCTGCTCGACCTGGGCCGGCCGGAGGTCGCCGAGTTCGTCCACTCCACAGTTGACGGCCTGCTGCGCCGGTACGACATCGACTACCTGAAGTGGGACTTCAACCGGCCGCGTACCGAACCGGGTCGGTCCGGCGGGCTGGGCCCGCTCGATCTGGACGGCGCGCACGTCGCGAACCTGCACCGGATCTACGAGCGGCTGCGCCGGGACCATCCCGGTGTGCTGATCGAGGCGTGCGCCGGCGGGGGTGCGCGGACCGACCTGGCGATGGCCGCCCGGGCCGACGTCTTCTGGCCCAGCGACAACACCGGCCCGCTGGACCGGCTGGCCATCCAGTACGGCTTCCTGCACGCCAACGCCCCGCACCTGCTCAGCTCCTGGGTCACCGACGCGCCCGGCCTGTTCGACAGCCGCCCCCGATCGCTGGCGTTCCGGTTCGTCCTGGCGATGGCCGGCGTGCTCGGCATCGGCGCGGACATCCGGGCGTGGACCCCCGCCGAGCGGGCCGAGGCGGCCGGCTGGATCGCCCGCTACAAGGAGATCCGGGACGTCGTCACGCACGGCGAGGTGCACCTGATCGGTGGCCCCGACCAGGCCCGCTGTGCGGTGCAGTACACCGCGCCGGGCGAGAACCAGGTGGTCGTCCTGGCCTGGCACACCGGCCGGCTCGACGGCGCCGGGCTGCTTCCGTCCCGCCCGGTCCGGTTGCCCCTGCGCGGCCTCGACCCGGCGGCCCGTTACTCGCACGGTGATCGGCACTACTCCGGCAGCCACCTCGCCACCGTCGGCCTGCCCGTGCAGTGGAGCGCGACCCACGACGCCGACCTCATCGTGCTGACCCGCGACTGAGATCGGAGCACCACCACCCCCACCCCCGAGGGACAGGAGTACCTCCATGCGCCTGAACCGACCGCTGACCGCTGCCCTGGCCGTGCTCGGCCTGGGCCTGGCCAGCCCGATGCCGGCGATGGCCGGCCCACCCCACGCCGACCCACCACAGGCCGGCCACGGGCCCGGCCGCCCCGGCCACGCCCCGGCGGCCACCGGCGCCGAGGACCAGGGCGCGCCGACCTTCTTCAACAGCGGGCTCGCCCCGACGCCCTACCAGGGCTGGAACACCTACTTCGGCCTCGGTGGCGACCCCACCGAGGCCGAAGTACGGTCGGTCACCGACCACATGGTCCGCAGTGGCCTGCGGGACGCCGGCTACACCTACGTCTGGATCGACGGCAACTGGGCCGCACCCACCCCGCGCAACGAGGCCGGTCAGCTCGTCGCCGACCCGGCCCGCTTCCCCGGCGGAATGGCCGCGCTGGCCGCGTACATCCACAGCAAGGGGATGAAGGCCGGCATCTACACCGACGCCGGCCCGTACCTGCCGGGGCAGTGCGGGCTCGGCAGTAACGGCCACTACCGGGCGGACATCGCCCAGTTCGCCGGCTGGGGCTTCGACGCGCTGAAGGCCGACTGGCTGTGCGGCCGGGCCGCCGGCCTCGACCCGGAGACCACCTTCCGGGAACTGGCCGAGGCGGTACGCCAGTCGCCCCGACCGATGCTGCTCAACATCTGCAACCCGGTCAGCTCCGACTGGGGTGGCGGCCCGTACACCCCGGAGCAGCTCTCCACCTGGAGCTACACGTACGTGCCCACCATCGCCGACTCCTGGCGGACCTACACGGACGTGGGGCTCACCGACCCGTCCCCGCAGTGGGCGTACCCGTGGGTGCTGCGCAACATGGACGTCAACGCGTACCACCCGGCGGCCACCGGGCCGGGGCACTACAACGATCCGGACTACCTGCTGCCGATGCGTCCACTGCCCGACGGCGGGTACGAGTTGAGCCTGGACGAGTCCAAGACGCAGCTCGGCATGTGGGCCATCATGGCCGCGCCGCTGGTGATCGGTTCCGACCCGCGTGGCCTGCCGAAGGAGATGATCTCGGCGCTGACCAACCCGGAGATCATCGCGGTGGACCAGGACCCGCTGGTCCGGCAGGGCGTCAAGGTCGCCGACACCGGCACCGACGCGCAGGTCTGGAGCAAGGTGCTCGCCGGCTCCGGAAAGCGGGCGGTCGCGCTGCTCAACCGGCACGACACCGCCCAGCAGATCACCGTGAACTTCGCCGACGTCGCCCTCGGCGGGTCGGTTCGGGTCCGTGACCTGTGGTCCCGTTCCAACGTGGACGCCCAGCCGGGCACCCCGGGCGTACAGCCGTTCACCGGCTCGTACACCGTCGAGGTGCCGGCGCACGGGGTGGCCATGCTCGGCCTGACCGGCACCGACCAGGTCGCCGGCGTCGACCTCGGTGGCACCGCCAGCGCCAGCCCGGCGCTGGTCCGGGTGGACGACACGCACGCCACCGCCTTCGTCCGCGACGCTTCCGGTGCGCTGGCCGTCAACACCCGCACCGGTACGACGTGGGGCACGCACTGGACCTCCCTCGGCGGCCCGGTCGGCGGCCGGATCCTCGGCCAGCCGGCGGCGTACGGCTCTGCGGACGGGCGGCTCGACGTCTTCGTCCGCGGCACCGACAACGCGGCCTGGCAGCGCAGTTACGTCGCCGGCAGCTGGGGACCGTGGCGCAGCCTCGGTGGCACGCTGACCGACGCGCCCACGGTGGCCTGGTCCAACCCGACGCAGTGGACCCTCGTCGCCCGCGGTGCCGACGGCAAGCTCTGGTCGCGTACGCCAAACGCCGGCTGGACCGGCGTCGGAGCTCCCGAGGACCGGCCGTTCTACGGTCGGCCGAGTGCTGTCGTCGACGATGCCGGTGTGCTGCACGTGGCGGTCCGCAGCCGCACCGACGAGGTGTGGTGGAGCAGCCGGACCGGCACCACCTGGTCGGCCTGGACCAACCTGGGCGGCACCACCAGCGGCAGCCCGACCCTGCTCGCCACCTCCGGCCGGGTCTACCTGTTCGCGCTGGCCGCCGACAACCGGCTCTGGCAGCGCAACCTGGCCGACGGCGCCTGGGGCGGCTGGTTCCGGCGCGGTGAGTTCGCCACCGACGCGTTCCGGGGTGCGCCCGGGGCCGCCGCCGGTGCCAACGGCAGCGCCTGGCTGGCGGTACGCGGCGTCGACGACCGGGTGCACCAGGTCGTCCTCTGATCCACTGTGGCGGGCCGTCGACCTGACGGCCCGCCACCCCGCCAGCGTCGTTCAGGCCGGGACGAGTTCCCGGCATCGGCGTAGGGCGGCCTGGGCCAGCGGCGCGTCCCGGCCCGCGATCCCGGCCTCCAACTCGGCCACCGCTCCCGCGGCCCGACCCGGATCACCGGCTGCGGCTGCCGCCTCGGCCAGCACCGACACGGCCTCGGCGGCCCACGCCAGGACGCCCTTTCCGCGTACCAGCGCCAGCGCCTCCGCCGCGTGCCGGACGGCCTCGTCCGGATGCCCGGTCACTGTGAGCCGGGCCAGCGCCGAGAGCGCCTGCACCAGCGGCCAGATCGCACCGACCCGCCGGGCGTCGGCCACCACCTCCCGCAGCGCCCGTTCGGCCACCTCGACCTCGTCGTGCCTCCCGCTCGCGGTGCCGGCGGTGCGGGCCAGCACTGTCGCCAGTTCGACCCGCGCGTCCAGCAGGGTGACCGGCATCCGCTCGCTGCTGGCGATCAACCGGCTGAGCCGCTCGGCGAGCCCGTCCAGTCGGCCGGCGGCCCGGTCCAGCGACAGTTCGGTCGCATCCACCAGGGACGTCAGCCGCTCGTACCCGGTCTCGTCGACCAACGCCCGACCGGCCGCCAGCAACGCTTCGGCCTGCTCCGGGTGACCGGCGTGCAGCGCGCCCTGCGCCCAGTTCAGGCAGGCTCGCGCGTGCTCGCGGGGCCGGTCGGCCAGCTCGGCGGACGCGCGCAGCTCGGAGATGATCGCCCAGGCCGCGGGGTCGCCCAGCTCCAGCAGCAGCGAGGCTCGGGCGATGCGGACCGCGAGGTGCGCCGCCGGATCCCCGCTGGCCGCGGCGGCGGTCTCCGCCTCCGCGCAGCGGGCCAGGTGGTCGTCGACGTGCCGGCCGACGACAGTGTCGGGGGCCGCCAGTACCGCGAGCGCCGGGGCCTTGCGGCGCGGCGCGCGCAGGTACGGCACTGCACGCTCGATCTCGGTGTACCCGCGCAGCGCCTCGCCCTGCTGACGCAGCATCCGCCCGAGCACCAGACCCAGCTCACCTCGGGCGCCCGGCGGCAGCCGACGGTCGGCGAGCAGCCGTTCCAGCACCGGGATCGCCTCGGCCTGGCTGAGTCCGTCGATGGCCGACCGGCCCAGCTTCGCGGCGAGCCGAACCCGTACCGGCCGGGGCAGCTCGGCGACGTCCATCGTCTGGAGCAGGAAGCTGGCGGCGGTCGCGTCGTCGCCGCGCTCGGTGGCCAGGTCGGCGGCCGCCTCGGCGTTGCGGACGAAGTCGGCCCCGCTGCCGGCCCGACGGTAGTGGTGCGCCAGTTGGGCCACCGGCCTCGGCAACTCCTGCTCCAACACCCGTGCCACCCGCAGGTGCAGCCACTCCCGGCTCTCCCGGGGCACCAGGTCGTACACCACCTGTCGGGCCAGGTCGTGGCGGAACCGCAGGCCGTCCCCGGCGTCGTGCAGCAGGCCCGCCCGGTGCGCGGCGGTCATCGCCGCGCCGATCGCCACCCGGTCCAGGCTGAGCACCGAGGCGAGGATGCGCTGATCGGGTGTCATCCCGAGTACGGCCGCCGCGCCGAGCACCTCCCGGGTGGCCTCGTCGAGCGGGCGCAGCCGCCAGAGCAGCACGTCACGCAGGACGAACGGGACACTGTCGTCGGCCAACGGGTCGCCGCCCCGCTCGGCGAGCGTTCGCAGCACCTCCTCGACCACGAACGGGATGCCGGCGGTGCGGTCGAGCAGGGTGGCGGTCAGCTGCTGCGGCGGATCATCGAGGCGCAGGGTGCGGGCCGCCAGCCGGCGTACGTCGTCGGCGTCCAGCGGGCTGAGCGCAACGCGCGTGACGCTCCACGGGGGCGTCCGGGCCAGGGCGTCGTGGATCGGCGTACTGCTCCCCGGCGTCGCGGTACGCGCAGTCAGCACCACGGCCAGCCCTTCCACCGGGTGGGTGCTCAGGTAGGCGAGGAGTTCGCAGGTCGCCGGGTCCGCCCAGTGCAGATCCTCCAGCAGCAGCGTGGCCGGGCTCAGCGCGGCGAGCACCGCTGCGACGGCGCGGAGCAGGCGATGTCGCTCAGCCGCTGGGTCGGTCAACGGGGGCGGCGCGTCCGGGAGTACGTCGGCCAGTTCGGGCAGCAGTGGCGCGAGGGCGCCGGCCACCGGGTTGAGCGGACCGAGTCGGTCGGCGCCGCCCCGGATCGCGTCCAGCAGCACGCCGAGTGGGAAGGGCTCGGGCACGTCGTCGCACTCGCCGATGAGGTGCCGCCCGGGGAGTTCGGCGAGCAGTTCGGCGACGAGTCGGCTCTTGCCGATTCCGGGCTCACCCTCCAGCAGGATCAGGCAGGGCGGGGTTGCGACGAGCCGGCGTAACTGGGCCAACTCCGCCGCCCGGCCGACGAACTCGACGGGCCCGCGCAGACGTTCGGGGCGGACGGGAGTTGGGCTCCCGCCGCCCCGTGTCTTGTCCTCGCCGCCGTCGATCACCGTGGGCCGAGCAGATCACCTCTGCCCGGCGCGACGGTGGGCCGGCGGACCGGCGGTGACCTGGGTCACATACCGGCCCGCCGGCCCGTCGGCACGGTCAGGACTGGACGGTGACCGGCACGGTCTTCAGCGAGCCGTCACCGTTGCGGAACTCCAGCACCCCGAGGTAGCGCTGACCCGGAGCGAGACCGAACCAGCGCACTGTCAGGTTCGCCGTCGTGCCCGGCCGCACGCTGCGCTGCTTCGGGTCGATGGTGAACCGGCCGGTGGACGTACCCGGCGCGCCCGGCAGGTAGCTGGTCACTGTGTACGCGTTAGCGCCGTCAGTGATGTTCTCGGTGAACTCCTGCTCGACGACCACGATGTAGTCCCCGGCACCGTCCGGCAGGGTCACCTTGGCGCCGTCCCGGCCGCTGGCCGTGGCGGTGACGAACTTCCCGAACTTGTCATAGACGTTGAGGCTGAACTCGGTGCACTCCATCACCCCCTCCTCGTCGTCCCAGTCGATGTGGGAGCAGGTGGGTCGCTCCGACGTCACCTGGACGAGTGGGCTGCGGGTCCCGGCTGGCACGTGCAGTGTGGTCCTGCTGATCGACGCCGGCAGCGGCACCGGCAGGTTGTTCGACGTGCTCCAGTCCCAGCTCGGCCCGTCGCCCTTGAGGGTGACCACGTTGCTGGTGCCCGAGGTGAGGCCGGAGAGCTGGGAGATCAGCTGACCCTGGTAGCCGACCTCGGCGGCGATCCGGACGCTGCCGAAGGTGCCCTTGCCGGTGATGGCGTCGGGGGCGACCAACCCGGAGTTGCGCACGACCAGCGGACTGCGTACCGCGTGCTTGAACTGGTCGCGCCAGGTCAGCGAGCCGTCGGCCCAGGTGTCGAACGCACCACCGGTGTTGGTGACCTCAACTGTGAAGCGGGCGCTCTTGCCCGGACGGATCTGCAGCTTCTTCGGGGTTACCTTGACCTGGTAGCCCGGCGGGGCCTGCACCGACGAGGAGTAGGTGCTGGTCTTGTCGCTGACGTTGGTGACCGTGCGGGTCACGCTCTGCTTGCCCACCATCCGGCCCAGCGAGATGGACGGGTAGTTGAGCTGTGCCGTGTCGATCGCGCCGATCGTGTCGCAGCCGTCCAGGTTGCCGAGCCCGTAGTCGCCGCCACGGTCGGCGGAAACCCCGCACAGGTACTGGATCCAGTCCTGCTGGTTGGAGTCGTACACCAGGCCCGGGTCGAAGGCGCTGCCCGGCTCGACCTGGCCGGCGCCGTAGTTCAGCGGAGTCGCGTCGTACGTGCCGATCTTGATCGGGTTGCCCTTGTCGGTCTTGTCCACCGCGCTGGTCATCAGCGCCGAGCGGACCGCCGCCGGCGACCAGCCGGGGTGCTTGGCCAGCAGCAGGGCGGCGATGCCGGCGATGTGCGGCGCCGCCATCGAGGTGCCCGACTCCAGTGCGAAGTCGTTGCCGCCGATGGACGGGGAGAACGCGGCGACGATGTCCTGACCGGGCGCGCTGATGTCCGGCTTGAGCAGCTCACCGGCGTTCAGGTTCGACGGGCCCGCCGAGGAGAACGCGGCGACCGCAGGCGCCTCGACCGTCTCCAGCTTGCTCGGCGAGATGGTCGCCGTGGCGTTGCCCTTGGCGACGTACGCGGTGACCGTGGCCAGGTCGACCTCGTTGATGTGCACGGTCGGCACGGCCTGCACGTCGGCGTTCAGGGAGTTCAGTTCCTCGTTGTACAGCACCATGCCGACGCCGCCGGCCCGCGCCACCTCGATGCTCTTGTCGGTACGCGGGATCTCGCCGCGCAGGCAGAGCACGATCGCGCCCCTGACCTTGGCCGGATCCAACGTGTCGTCGGCGCAGAGGCCGGCACCGTAGGCGCCGTCCGGGTCGATCGCGCTGTCCTTCGCGAAGACCAGTCGGGCCGGCCCGACACCGGTCTCACCCATGCCCACACCGGCGATGGTGGTGCCGTTGCCGAGGGTGAGCTGCCGGGTGTTCTGCCGGTCGGTCGTGCTCGCGGCCACAGTGGTCAGCCAGGGCGTCGAGTTGTCGACGGTGTTGGCGAACGGGCCGGAGTTGCCGGCGGCGGCGGCGACGAACACCCCGGCGGCGGCCGCGTTGAAGAACGTCGCGTCGACCGCCCCGAACCGCTCGGTGTCGTCGCCGATCGAGTAGTTGATCACGTCGACGCCGTCCGCGACCGCGTCGTCGATGGCGTGCACGATGTCGATGTCGGTGCCGGTCGCGCCGCCCGCGCCGTTGTCGTACATAGCCTTGTAGATCGCCAACCGCGCGGCCGGCGCCATGCCGGAGATCATGCCCAGGTCCTGGGTCCCCGACGTCGCCCGCACGCCGTGGATGCCGGCCGCGGTGCTGGCGGTGTGGGTGCCGTGGCCGTTGCGGTCGCGCGGCGAGGAGTAGTCGTCCGGGAACGCCTCGGCGATGCCGCTGTCGTTGTACCAGCGCGCCCCGATCACCTTGTTGTTGCAGGTGACCGGCGCTTCGACGCCGACATCGCAGGTGCCCTTCCACTTGGCGTCGATGATGGCCTGGTCGGGGCGCGGGCTGGGCAGCGGCGCGAAGCTCGCGCTCTCCGGCCAGTAACCGCTGTCGATGACCCCGATGATCACGCCCTCGCCGGCGTGGGAGTCTCCACCGAACTCCTTGTTCCAGACCCCGCCCTTGCCGGTCAGGCCCAGGTAGTCGGGGGTGTGTGAGGTGGCGGCGTGCACCTTCCGGCTCTCGTACACCGCTCGGACGCCGTTGGTGGCGCGCAGCCGGGCGGCCTGCGGCCCGGTCAGGTCGGCGGCGAAGCCGTTGAACGCGGTCTCCATGGTTACGCGGGTGCGCTCGGCTGGCACACCGACGTGGTCCAGCACCGACTTGCGCTGCTGGCGCAGGTGATCCCGGTACGCGTTGGCGTTCCCGGACGTGCGGTTCAGCTTGGCCCCGTCGGCCGGCTTGGTCGCCGCGATCCCGGGAACGCCGCCGGTGTAGGTGGCCAGCGGCTCCTCGGCGAGCTGGACGAGGTAGCGGGCGGTTGGCCCACTGCCGGCCGGCGCGGCGGTGGCGCTGGCGGGCAGGCTGGTCAGGCCGGCCGCGGTCAGCGCCACGGCGGCCAGCATGCTGACCCCGTACCTGGCCCGTCCGGTCCGATGTGTGTTCGGTTGTGGCACGTCGTTGCCTCCACGTTCGGTGCCGGCCGCCACGACTGATGACGGTGGCCGAAACCTAGGATCGGTACCGATCATCGAGAAGCACCCGTAACCTGGCTGTCATCTTGGAAACAAGCTCGTAACACAACGGGTACTTTGCGCGTCATTTGAGAGCGCCGACCTGGGGGATCTATGCCATTTGGTCGATTACCCGTGCCGTCTGTCGAGTCGGCCTTCGTGGTCTTCGACGCCCAGGACTCCGGATGCCTGTCCTACGGGGTCGAAGAGGCGGGCCGTCGTTGGCTCGTCAAGACGGCCACCACGGTCGAGGGCCGAGCATCCCTCGACCGGGCCGTCGCGGTGCACGCCGCCGTCAGCCACCCGGCCATCATCCGTCCCATCCGGACGGTCCACGGCGCGGCGGGTCCGACGCTCGTCTACCCCTGGTACGACGGCAGCGTCCTGAACCACGCCACCGTGCACGGTGCGGACCGCAGCGGGCTGACCCGATTCCAGCACCTGCCGGTCCCGCAGATCGAGGTGGCGCTCGACGCGATCCTCGACGCCCACCTCGCCGTCAGCGCCGCCGGCCTCGTCGCGGTCGACCTCTACGACGGCTGCTTCCTGTACGACTTCGTCGCCAGTCGGATACGCCTGATCGACCTCGACGAGTACCGGCCCGGCCCGTTCGTGCTTGCGGCGGATCGGCTGCCAGGTTCACGTCGCTACATGGCGCCGGAGGAGTTCGCCCGCGGCTCGGTCATCGACGAACGGACCACCGTGCACGCCCTTGGCCGCACCCTGCACCACCTGCTCGATTCGCCGGAGGGCTGGCGCGATCCTCGGGATTACCGGCCAAATTCACCAAAGGCCTGGCGGGGCACCAACGAGCAGCGCCGGGTCGTGGAACGAGCAACGAGGCAGGCGCCAGCCGCCCGATACCCCGACGTGCCAGCACTGGTCCGCGCCTGGCGGCTGGCGACACCCTGAAGCGGGCAGTGGTGCGCCCCGGCGGACGTGGGCCAGGCGTGCGGTCGCGAAGGGCAGAAACGGCGGGCGACCACCGGCCTTCGACAAGGTGGTCTACCGCAAGCGCAATGTCGTGGAACGCTGCTTCAACCGGCTCAAGCAGTGGCGCGACCTGGCCACCCGATACGCCAAAGGCGCATCCCTCTACCGAGCCAGCCTCGTGCTCATCGCCGCCATCATCTGGCTGGAATGACCCGATGACTCGCGTCAAGCAGTGACTTGCGCAGAGCTGACGAACCAGGAATCGGCTTCGACATCAATGGGCTCATCAACCCAAGGCTGCACGATGACGGCAAGCTGCGCCGTCACGGGCCACACGTTCACGACCCACCCGCCGGGTGCCACCTCAACATGCGCGCGCAGCGGCTCGATGACCTCGGATGGCAGCTCCCATGAGCGTTCGAGGACATCGTCCACATCGAACTTTTCAACCATGTTGACCACAACCACGGCGAGACTCTAGCCAAGACAACCTGTGACACCGATCCATGATCCGCAGCGTGGCTGGGCGCGGTGTAGGAACGGACGCATCTGCGCAGCCGCGGGTCGGTGATGTCGGCGGGCAGTAGGTGGGCGCGCCGTCAAGCGCCCGGGAGCAACCCGCTTCCGTTGAACAGGTGAAGTGCCTCTCCGCGTCGTTGAGCAGGCGGTGGAGCGGCTGCGTCCCGTCGAGCGGGCGATGCGTAGCGCCAGCCCGGCCCCGGCCACCGCGAGCAAATCCCGTCGCCCGGGAACGCGCTGTTGTGGTCGCCCGGTTTGAGGGGCTGGTTGGCGTCTGCTGGCTGTTCTTACGTTCGGCGGTGGTAGTGGTTGCGGCGGGGGAGTTGTTCGGGGTCGAGCCAGGCGGGTGGGGTGAATTCGGGGTGGCCGTCGCTTCCGAGTTGGACGGTCCAGTCGTTGTGGTGCAGGTGTCGGTGGTGGTGGCCGCAGAGGAGGACGGCGTTGGTGAGGCTGGTGGTGCCGCCGTCGGCCCAGTGGTGGATGTGGTGGGCGTCGCACCAGCGGGGTGGGCGGTCGCAGCCGGGGAACGCGCAGCCGCGGTCGCGGAGCACGAGGGCGCGGCGTAGCGGTCCGGTGATGAGGCGGCGTTGTCGGCCGACGTCGAGGACCTGGCCGGTGCCGCTGAGGACGGCGGGCAGGATGCTGGCGTCGCAGGCGAGTCGGCGCACGGTGTCTGGTGTGAGGTTTAGGTCGGTGTCGAGGGTGCCGGTGGTCAGCTGTCGGGTCAGCGCGTCGTAGTTGGTGGTGATGACGATCTGGGCGGGGTCGCCGCCGTTTTCGGGCAGTTCGCCGGTTCGGAGGGTGAGTCGGCAGATGTCGGCGAGGGCGTCGTGGCGGCGTTGCCCGGGGGAGCGTTTGTCGTCTGGTCCGGAGTGTGCGGTCAGTGGGTCGATGGCGGCGCGGAACAGGGCGGCGGTTTCGGTGTCGAGGGTGCCGGTGAGTCGTAGTCGGCCGTCGGTTTGTTCGGACAGGGTGAGGTGGCGGTCGCGGGTGGCGCGGTGTGCTTCGGCGTCGAGGGCGGCTTGGGTGGCGGCGTCGGCGATGTCGGGGGCGACGTGGTCGAGGATGCGGGTGCCGAGTTTGCGCAGGTGGGTGGGGTCGAATTGGCTGGCCCAGCCGACGAGCACACCGACGGCTTTGTCGGCGGTCTCGGCGTCGGCCGACCTGTTCACGGTGTCGACGGTGTCGGTGATGACCCGGGCCTGGTCTTGGCTTATGGCGCCGTCAGCCAGCGCTTGTCGGATGCCGGGGTTGCCGGTGTTCAAAGCGGTGGCAAGGTCGATCAGGCGGCGGGCGGCGGGGATGGTGAGTCGCAGGCGTTCGCGTAACCAGACCGCGGTGCAGGAGGCTCCTTGGGTGCGGGCGATGCCGCGGCCGTCGACCTCACGGATCAAGGTGAGGGTGACGGCGGCAAGGCGTTGCTGAAGGCGGTGCGCGGCGTCGAGCGCGGCGATCAGGTCATGTTCCGGCAGGGCCCAGGCAGCGGCATCGGCGCAGGCAGCGATCGCGTCGTCTGCCTGCGCCAACTCCTCGACCATGACCCGACACTAGAACAGATGTACGACACTTTCAGTCACCATGATCGATTGAATTGACGGCAGCCGACGCGAATCTGGCAGGCCATGCTGCGACTGCACAAATGCCGGCAGCTCCGCCTCGGCGAATGGTCGTAGGTGAATGCCGTCGCCCCTCGGGCCTTCCGCGGCGGCGGGCGCGGCGATGGTTCGTGGCCAGGAGGAGTTGCCGGACCGGGGGTTACCGCCCGACCTGAGTGGCGGCAGTGCGGCCGTCCGGCAGTGGCCGGAGGTCTCAGTCGCGCCGGACGAGGCCCGGGCCGGCGATGATGTCGATGTCGCCGTCCGCGATGTCGTGGCCGGCGGCGCAGCGGAGCACCGCGCGGACCGGCTCGCCGCAGTCGTGGTGGGTGGCGACGACGGAGGGGCCGGTGTCGGTGGCGGCCCAGGTGTCGCCCCAGTTGCGCAGTGCGGTGATGACGGGCAGGAGTTCGCGGCCCTTGCGGGTGAGTTGGTACTCGTGGCGGGTGCGCTGCCCAGGCTCCCGGTAGGGGATTCGTTCGAGCAGTTCGGCGGCGACCATCTCCTTGAGGCGGGCCGCCATGGCGGGCTCGCCGACGCCGACCCGGCGGACGAAGTCGTCGAAGCGGCGCGTGCCGAGCAGGGCCTCGCGCAGGATCAGGACCGTTGACCTGCTGCCCACGATGTCCATCGCCCGGGCCACCGAGCAGTTTTCGCTCGTCCAGGAATCGCGATCGCCTCGTAGGTCCTCCATGCCCCCAGCGTACCTGACTTGCATGGAGGCTAGCCAGGTGCTTCACTGAGTCGAGCTGACTTCAGCGTACGCAAGTCAGACCACCAGCCTGAAGGATCTTCAGTGACCACTAGCGCCACGGCCCCGACCCCACCCGGAGCGACCCCATCCGGAAAGACCCCACCCGGGCCGGCGGCCCCCGCCCGCTCATCCCTGCGCGGCTCCCGCCCGGTGACCCTGATCGCCATGTGCCTGGGCGCGATGATCACGTTCCTCCAGATCACCGCGACGGTCTCCGCGTTGACCACGATCCAGCAGGACCTGCGGGTCGACCCCACCACTCTGGTCTGGATCCCCAGCGCCTACACCCTGATGGTGGCGAGCGTCGTGCTGTCCGCGGCCACCCTGGGTAGCCGCTACGGGCGTAAGCGCATGTTCGGTGCCGGGGTCGTCGCGATGATCGTCGGCGCGGCCGTCGTGGCTGAGGCTCCGACCGTCGGATGGGTGATCGTCGGGCAGTTGGTTGCCGGCCTCGGCGGGGCCCTGATCCTGCCGAACAGTCTGGCGATCCTCGGCGCGACCTTCACCGATCCGCACCGACGGACCGAGGTCATCACCGCGTGGTCGGCGGCGTCCGGCATCGGCCTCGCGATCGGCCCGCTCATCGCCGGCTTCCTGCTGCGGCACTACCAGTGGCACAGCGTCTACCTGTCGACGATCGCGCTGGGTCTGGTCACCCTCGTCGTCGCCGTCGTCGGGGTGGCCGAGTCGCGGCCGAGCGCCGCCCGACTCGACGTGCCCGGCCTGCTGCTGGGCACCGTCGCCATCGCGGCCGCCGTCTACGCGCTGATCCAGGGCAGCAAGACCGGCTACACCAGCCCGGTGGTGTCGACGGCCTGGGTCGTCGCGGTCGTCGCACTTGTCGCGTTCGTCCTGGTCGAGCTGCGGGCCAGCGCGCCAATGCTCGACGTGCGGCTGTTCCGGTCCGCGTCGTTCAGCGCCGTCATGGTCGTCGGCGCGGTGTCGCTGTTCGGTTTCACCGGCGTGGCGATCCTGCTGGTCCTCTTCCACGAACGTGCCCAGGCGCTCAGCCCGCTGGACACCGGCTGGCGGATGCTGGTGCTCTTCGGCGCGTACGTGCTGGTCGCCTTCGGTGCCGGGCGCGCGATTCGTCGTACCGGATTCAAGGCGCCGTTGACCCTCGGCCTGGTCCTCGGTGCGGTGGCCAGCTTCGCGCTGGCGAACCAGGGGCCGACCACGTCGTTCGGTGACCGCTGGGTGCTGTTCGCGTTGTTCGGTGCGGCCGGCGGCCTGGTGGTGGCCCCGGCGACGGCGGCGGCGTTGGCCAGCGTCGTGCCCGCCCAGGCCGGTATGGCCTCCGGCGCGGTCAACGCCGCCCGCCAGGTCGGCTCGGTGCTCGGCTCGTCACTGCTCGGCACGCTCCTCACCACCACGATGGTGGCCGACCTGCCGGACCGGCTCGCCGCGCACCACATCGGCGAACCCACCCGTACCGCCGTGCAGGCAGCGGTGGCCTCCGGCGCCAACGGCGGCCAACCGCTGCCCGACCCGGTCCGGGCGGCGATCGCGGAGGCACTGACCTCCGGTGTCCAGGCCGGGTTGCGGGTCAACGGCGTCGTCTTCCTCGTCACCGCAGTGCTGGCGCTCACCCTGATCCGCAACCGGCCGCACCAGCACTAGCTAGGAAGCCAACGCGTCCAGTTCCTCGATGGCGTCGGTCGGCAGTTTCAGGTCGGCAGCCGCCATGTTCTCCCGCAGGTGCGCCACGCTGGAGGTGCCGGGGATCAGCACGGTGGTGCGGGAGCGCTGGAGCAGCCAGGCGAGGGCGACCTGCTGAGGTGAGGCACCCAGTCGGGCGGCCACGCCGTCGAGCGTGTCGGACTGCAACGGCGTGAACCCGCCGAGCGGGAAGAACGCCGCGAACGCGATGTTCTCCGCCGCGCACCGGTCGACCAGGGCGTCGTCCTGCCGGTTGGCGACGTTGTAGAGGTTCTGCACGGTGACCACCGGCGCGATTGCCTGGGCCTCGGTGAGCTGGTCGAGCGTGACGTTGCTGAGACCGAGGTGCCGGATCAGGCCCTCCTGCCGCAGCTCCGCCAGGGCGGCGAACTGCGCACCGAGCGGCTCGCCGGTGGTGCCCTCCGCCACGCCCACCCGTAGGTTGACCACGTCGAGCACGTCCAGGCCGAGGTGTTCCAGGTTCTCCCGTACCTGGGCCTTGAGGTCGTCCGGCTCCAGAGCCGGGATCCAGGAGCGGTCGGCGCCGCGTCGCGCGCCGACCTTGGTGACCAGGTGCAAACCCTGGGGGTACGGGTGCAGCGCCTCGCGGATCAGCTCGTTGACCACCACGGGCCCGTAGAAGTCGCTGGTGTCGATGTGCCGGACGCCCAGGTCGACGGCCTCGCGGAGCACGGCGAGCGCCTGCTCGCGGTCGCGGGGCGGGCCGAAGACACCCGGGCCGGCCAACTGCATCGCCCCGTAGCCCATCCGGCTCAGGGTGAGGCCGTCAGCCGGGGTGAGGGCACCGCCGGGAAGGTTCTCGCTCATCTCATCCTCTGTCCGTTGTCGTCGTGACATCTGTGGCCGTGAGGAACCGGCCCTCCGACGACTGTCCGTCGGCAGCCGCCCGGGCGGCAGGGCGAGCTGTTCCTGGTAGTGACACAGCCAGTCACCGGGCCGCCCGGCGATCTACCGTCGGTGGCATGGACGCAACGAACCCGCTCGGCGACTTCCTGCGCGCCCGCCGGGAGCAGACCCGGCCCGAGGACGTCGGGCTCGGCCCGGGCGTTGGCCTGCGTCGGGTGCCGGGGCTGCGGCGTGAGGAGGTGGCGATGCTGGCCGGCATCAGCGCCGACTACTACCTCCGGTTGGAGCAGGGGCGCGAGCGGCACCCTTCGGTGCAGGTCCTCGATGCCCTCGCCGGGGTGCTGCGGCTGGATCCGGAGGCGACCGCGTACATGATCGGGTTGAGCCGTGCGCGGTCGCGCCGGGCGTCCCGACCGGCCGCCGAGCGGGTCCCGGCCAGCATCCTGCACCTGCTACGGCAGCTCTCCATGCCGGCCTTCGTGCAGAATCGCTACCTCGACATCCTGGCGTCGAACCCGATGGCGAGGGCGCTGTCGCCGAATCTCGCCCCGGGTGCCAACCGACTCCTCGCGGTGTTCCTCGACGAGGCCGAGCGGGAGCTGTTCCGCGACTGGCGGCAGGCGATGCAGAGCGTCGTTGGGCAGATGCGTGCCGACTCGGGCGGCGCCACCGACGACCCACGGTTGACGGCTCTGGTGGGCGAGTTGTCACTCAAGAGCGATTGCTTTCGGCAACTGTGGGCGCGCCACGAGGTGCGTCGACGGGAGGGCATTGTCAGCCGGCTGCACCACCCGGAGGTGGGCGACCTCGACCTGTACTGCGACAAGCTCGCAGTGGCGGGCGCCGACGGGCAGCTGCTGGTGATCTACCACGCCGAGCCCGGTACGGAGTCCGCCCGCTCGTTGGCGCTGCTCGGCTCGATCGCCGCCAGCACCGCCGACGACGCGCCGGACAGCCGCCGACCCGGCGACCCGGCCCGCCTCTATCCGCTGGAGTGACCCGGTCAGGGCCGCTGCGGGGCCACCTGGGTGGGGATGTGTTCGTAGCGCTTGCGCATGGTCTCGCTGGCGGCCGGGCCGGCGGCGAACACGAAGTCGGCGTCGTCGAGCGGGCGACCGGTGCTGCGGTCCACGATCACCGGGTCGGCCTCCAGCCCGGTGGTCCGGTCGACGAGGATCATGCTGCGCTCGCTCGGATCGAGGCGTGAGTTACCCCAGGCGGCGAGGGCGACGACGACGGGGCGCAGGCTGCGGCCGAGGTCGGTGAGGACGTACTCGTAGCGGTCGGGCCTGGTCTGGTAACGGCGACGTTCGAGCAAGCCCTGACCGGTGAGGGTCTTGAGCCGGCTGGTCAGGATGCTGGAGGAGACGCCCAGGTTGGCCTGGAACTGGTCGAACCGGGTGTAGCCGTCGAAGGCGTCGTGCAGGATCAACAGCGTCCACCACTCGCCCACGTGGCCCAGCGCGCTGGACAGCGGGCATTCGCGGTCCTCCAAGCGGATCTTCCCGGCCACAACTGTGCCCTCTCCCGAGTAGGTGCTAGTGTCGAAGTTATTAGGTGCTATTTCAGAAGTAACTATACGACGTCCTGGTGGCGTGTGCTTCATGCTGCCCAGCGGCGTCCGGAAGGGGCTCCAGTCATGACTGTCACCCAGGCCGCACCGGCCATCATCCGCCGCTACTTCGAACTCGCCGGCCGGCCAGACTCCGAGGACTACTTCGCCCTCTTCGCCGAGGACGCCGTGGTCGAGGACGAGTCGAACGAGTACCGGGGCATCGAGGCCATCCGCGCCTGGCGTCGCGCCGTGCCGCTGGTGTCGTACGAGATCACCGACGTCGAGGACACTCCCGCCGGCACCGTCGTCACCGCGACGATCACCGGCGACTTTCCCGGCAGCCCGTTCGCCGGCCTCCGTTACCGCTTCAGCGACTACGACGACACCGCGATCCGGCAGCTGCGCATCGCCCCCTGACGACTGCATCGCCCCCTGACGACTGCGTTGCGCGCTGGCGACCGCATCGCCCCCGGACGGCCGCGTCGCGCGTTGGCGGCCGAGCGGAGGGCGGGATGACAGGGTGCCGGGCTTGACGGTGCTTGTTTGTGAGTGCACACTTACAAACATGCGATCCACCGCCGAGGCCCGCCGGGTCACCGTCCTGAACGCCGCGGTGTCGGTGTTCGCGCGCGCCGGCTTCCACGCCACACCGGTCACTGCCGTCGCCGCCGCCGCCGGCATCTCCGAGGCGTACGTCTTCCGACTCTTCTCCGGGAAGCTCGGCTTGTTCGTGGCGGCGGCCGGGGCGTGTTTCGACCGGATCGCCGACGCGATCGAGGCGGGTGCGGAGCGCGCCGGGGGTGACAGCCCGGAGGAGATCCTCGACGCCATGGGTGGTGCCTACGCGGAGCTGATCGCCGACCGCGACCTGCTGCTCTTCCAGGTGCAGGCGCAGGCCGTCACGGATATCCCGGAGGTCGCCGAGGCGGTGCGGGCCGGCTACCGGCGGGTTGCGACCTTCGTGCAGAGCCGGGCCCGGGCCAGCGACGCGCAGGTGCAGCAGTTCTTCGCGTACGGCCAGTTGTGCCACCTGATCGTGACCGCCGGCCTGGAGCAGGTCCCGGAGCCCTGGGCGCGTGCCCTGACCGCCGGCATCCGCCACCCCTGACCGACCCCGATGCTGGGCCGCCTCGGCGGCCCAGTCTTTTGACCCAACAAGTGTGTGAGTGCACACTTACAAACAAGGGAGAACCCCAATGACCACCGAGACGACCATCACCGAAGTGGTACTGCCCGGCGTGGTGGAGCCCGACGGCCTCCTGCTGCACCGGCGCCCGATGCCCGTCCCCGCCCCGGGGCAGGCGCTCGTCCAGGTCGAGGCCACCGGCATCTCGTTCGCCGAGCAGCAGATGCGCCACGCGCTCTACCCCGGCCAGCCGAAGTTCCCGTTCGTGCCCGGCTACGACCTCGTCGGCACCGTCCGGGCGGTCGGTCCCGGCGGCGACGACGCACTGGTGGGCACCCGGGTGGCGGCGGTGACCAAGACCGGTGCCTGGGCCACACACGCACTTGTCGACATCGACGCCCTGGCCCCGGTGCCCGTGGGCCTGGACCCCGCCGCGGCCGAGACCGTCGTCGTCAACGGGGTGACCGCCTGGCAGATGCTGCGGGACGCCGACCTGACGGCCGGACAGACCATCCTCGTGCACGGCGCGAACGGCGGCGTCGGGAGCGTGCTCGTCCAACTCGGCCGACACCTCGGCCTGCGGGTCATCGGCACCGCCGCCGAACGGCACCACGCCGGGCTGCGCGAACTCGGCATCGAACCGCTTGACTACCGCGACCCGGACATGGCCGCGCGGGTCCGCGAGCTGTCGCCGGACGGCGTCGACGCCGTCTTCGACCCGGTCGCCGGCCCGGGCGTACGCACGTCGTACGCCCTGCTCGCCCCCGGCGGCAAGCTGGTCGTCTACGGCAACGCCGCCGCCGTGGGCACCGGGCAGTCGGTCGTGTGGGTCTTCGTGAAGCTGCTGACCCGCCTCTACACCTGGAACGCGCTGCCCAACGGCCACCGGGCCGGCTTCTACAACTTCTGGGCTGGCCAGCTCACCCGCCGCGCCGCGTTCCGCCGTCGCCTGCGTACCGACCTTGGCATCGTGCTCGACCTGCTGCGGCAGGGAGTGATCGTGCCGCAGATCGCCGCCCGCTACCCGCTCAGCGAGGTCTCCGCGGCACTGGTGTTCGCCGAGAACCGCAGCCGGGCGGGCAAGGTGGTGCTGGAGCCCTGACCGCCGGCCGGTCCAGGGCGCTGGTGCGGCGGGCCGCCGCGAGGGCGTACGGTGAACATGTCGCCCGGGGGACCCCGGTGGCCGCCAGACGCCGTCGCCACCAGCCCGCCAGGGCGTTACCGCTCATCTTCTGCATCGCCTCGACGCACAGGTCGTGTCGGCTGATCGCGGACCGCGTCCCGACCGACCGGTCGCCGCGTCGCCGGCCTCCGGCGATCGGTTGCCCGACGCGCGCACTCGGGTTCACCCTCCGTGCAAATTGTTCCGAACGCTTAATTAGGGGAGTACCAGATGAGGATCGCCAGGGACCGAATCGTCGCCGCACTTCGAGACCGAGGTCAGCTGGCCCGGGCCGCCTGGGTCGAGCGCGAACTGCCCGAGCAGGTGGACCCGGCCAAGCACTCCGGGTTGCTCGCCACCCTGAACCTCAACCCGGCGGATCTCGTCGACGCGCCATCCCAGTGAGGGTGGCGCTGCTCGGGCCGGGCGCCAGCGGCTCGTGATCACGACGCGCCCTGGCGGCGCGGAGGCGACTCGGTGGACGCCGGGTGCGCGGCGGGCGAGGTAGCCTCACCGCTCGCACTAGTGCTCCTGCGATCGGGGAGGACAGGGGGAGGTGAAGCATGGCCGACATCGGCGAGGTGGTGCGTTGGTTGCAGCTCAACGCGCCCCGGGGCGGTCCGGACGAGGTGTCGCAACTGGTGGCCCGTGCGGCGCCCGCGATCGATGCCAGCGAGATCGTGATCTATCTGGCCGACTACACGCAGACCCTCCTCGTGCCGCTGCTCGGCGCGGGTCTCGACCGGGACCAGTTGCCGATCGAGACGACGCTCGCCGGCCGGGCCTTCACCACCCTCGACATCCAGCGCGCGCCCGACAACCCGGATCGGGTGTGGGTGCCACTGCTGCTCGGGTGCGAGCGGATGGGCGTACTGGAGATCGTCTCCCCGGCCGCCGCCGACGAGACGATGGACGCTCCGGCCTGGGAGGTGGCGGTCAACGTCGCCCAGATCCTGGTGAACCGCCGGCTCTACGGTGACGTGGTCGAGCGGATGCGTCGGCGGATGCCGATGCAGGTCGCGGCCGAGATCGTGTGGGGCCTGCTTCCGCCGCTGACCTTCGCCACCGACGATCTGGTGGTCACCGCCATCCTCGAACCGTGCTACGACGTCGGTGGCGACATCTTCGACTACGCGTTGAACGACGACGTGCTCAGCGTCGGGCTCTTCGACACCTGCGGGCACGGCATCAAGGCGAGCACCCTGGCCTCGCTGGTGGTCAGCGCGTACCGCAATGCCCGTCGGTGTGGCCTCGACCTGGTCGATACCGCGATCAGCATCGACCGGTGGGTGCGCTCCGAGCACCCGAACTTCTTCGCGACCGGGTTGCTCATCGAATTGGACCGCCAGACCGGCCGGCTCAGCATGATCAACGCGGGGCATCCCGGTGCGATGTTGCTGCGTGACGGCAAGGCCGTTCGGGAGCTGCCCGGGCCGACCGTGCTGCCGCTCGGCCTGGGCCACCTGTCACCTCGCCGACCGCGGGTGCACGTGGAGAACCTGCACCCGGGCGATCGCATCCTCGCCTACACCGACGGCATCACCGACGCCCGTAGCGCGGAGGGGGAGCAGTTCGGGCTGGACCGGCTCGTCGACTTCGTCAACCGCGCCCTGAACGACGGGTTGCCCAGCCCGGAGACGATGCGTCGCCTGGTCCGCGCGGTCGTCGGCTACCAGGACGACCAGCTCGACGACGACGCGACGGCCCTCTTCGTGGAGTGGCGGCCTCCGCACCTGCCGCTCGCGCACCTCCGCGACCTCGCGACGCTCCGACCCTGACCGCGCGCAGTGGGATTTTGCACTCGCAGTGCACTTGTCTCCGATTGCGAGGCTGTCTAGCGTCACCTCATGGCTGACTCATGGACCTTCGCCGTGGCGCGTGACGACCTCGGGCAGACCACGCTCGTCGATGGCTCCACCCCCGCCCTGGCCGACGGCGAGGCGCTGCTGCGCGTGGACCGCGTCGGCCTCACCGCCAACAACGTGACCTACGCGGTGCTCGGCGACTCGATGCGGTACTGGCAGTTCTTTCCGCCGGCGGCCCAGGGGCTCGGGCCGCAGTGGGGCCTGCCGCCGCTCTGGGGCTTCGCCGAGGTGGTCGCCTCGGCGGTGGCCGATGTCGAGGTGGGGCAACGGATCTACGGCTACCTCCCGCCCGCCGGTCACCTCGTGGTGCGGCCGGACCGGGTGGACGCGTCCGGGTTCCGCGAGGCGAGCCCGCACCGGGCCGAGTTGCCGTCGCCGTACAACGCGTACCGGTCGACCACCGGCGACCCCGCGTACCAGCGCGACCAGGAGGATCTGCTGATCCTGTTCCGCCCGCTGTTCTTCACCTCGTTCATGCTGGCCGACCAGGTTGTCGACAACGACTTCTACGGTGCCGAGGCGCTGCTGGTGTCGTCGGCGTCGAGCAAGACCGCGTACGCCGCCGCGTTCGAGCTGCACCGGCGCGGGCCGCGCCTGGTCGGTCTCACCTCACCGGGCAACCTGGAGTTCACCCGGTCGCTCGGCTGCTACGACGAGGTCGTGTCGTACGACGACATCGACACCCTCGACGTGGTCCCGACCGTCTACCTCGACCTGTCCGGCGCGCCGTCGACCCGCGCCGCCCTGCGTCGGCGCCTCGGCGACCGGCTCGTCCGTGACATCGCGGTCGGGCTCACCAACCAGACGCCGAATGCCGACGCCGCGGAGGAGGTGTTCTTCGCGCCGGTGCAGATGCGCAAGCGCAGCCACGACTGGGGCCGCGACGGCCTCGACCAGCGCTTCACCGAGGCCTGGCAACGTTTCGCCGCCGTGGTGAGCGGGTGGCTGGACGTTCGGGTGGGTGCCGGGCCGGCGGCGCTGCAACACGCCTGGCTCGATGTTCTCGCCGGTCGTACGCCGCCACGGGTGGGCCACGTCATCCAACTCTGAGCGGGGCTCAGGCGGCGATGTCCGGGCTGAGCTGGTGGCGCAGCGCGGCCAGCGAGCGGGTGATCAGCCGGGACACGTGCATCTGTGAGACGCCGATCCGGTCGGCGATCTGGGCCTGGGTCAGGTTGCCGTGGAAGCGCAGGCTCAGGATCTGGCGCTCGCGTGCCGGCAGCGTGGCGAGGGCCGGACCGAGGGCGACGCGGATCTCGACGAGGTCGAACGCGCGGTCGTCGTCGCCGAGGGTGTCCCCCAGCTCCCGGCTGCCGTCAGCCCCGGTCGGGGTGGACAGCGAGGTGGCCCGGTAGGCGCGCGCACCTTCCAGCCCTTCCAGGACGGTCTCCTCGGTCACGTCGAGGTAGGACGCGATGTCGGCGACGGTCGGCGAGCGGCCGAGGTTCTGAGTGAGGGCGCTGTTCGCCGCGCTGATCGACAGGCGCAGCTCCTGGAGGCGGCGGGGTACGCGCACCGCCCAGGTGCGATCCCGGAAGTACCGCTTGATCTCGCCGATGATGGTGGGAATGGCGTACCCGCTGAAGTCGACACCTCGGTCGTGGTCGAAGTTGTCCACGGCCTTGATGAGCCCGACGAAGGCGGTCTGGGCCAGGTCGTCGTCGGGTGCGCCGCGCCCGCCGTAGCGGCGCGCCAGGTGCCGGGCGAGCGGTAGCCACGCCTCGATGGCGCGGTCCCGCACTGCCGGGCGGCGGGGATCGTCCGCCGGGGTCGCCGCCAGGGCGGCGAGGAGGTCGTCCGGGCTCTGCTCGCTGGTCCGCTGATCGATGCCGGCGCTGGTGGCGTTGTCGACGATGGTGGCCATGTGGGTGGTCCTTCCCGCAGGCCCGTCGATCGAGTCGACCGGAAGAGTCTCCGAACCGGCTGCCGCCGGGGCGCACGTACGGGCGAAGGTGCGCTGTCGCAAGGCCACGAGCACGGGCCTCGCCACCGCGTCATGTCGTTCACTTGATGACCCGGACACTACCCGAAAGACCGACTATTTTCTAGCCGAAAGTATGAGGCTGGGCGTTTAGAGAGGGAGCGGGCGGGGATCAGCCGCGCTGGTCCGAGGCGTCGACAGTGGTCGCGGCCGGCTGGGCCGGTTCCACCGCGAACGGGTGGCGCAGTTGCCGCATGGCCTCCTCGCTGCTGTCGAAGGTCACCGCCGGTCCGTCCAGCACGTCACCGTGCGACGTGGCGAGGAACAGGGCGGGTCGGCCGTTGTCGTTCGATGTCATGCAGGGATCCTGTCTCTACGAAAGGGGTGCGTCTGGGGCCTCGGCAACGTCGGCCGTGCGACCTGGTGACGCTTCGGCGCACACGCTGGCGCCCGAATGCTGGTGTCCTGCGAACGGGCGAGCGCCCGGCGACACCGACACCCCGCACCATACCCGCCGCCGGCACCACGTATGCGCCGCCGGCGGACCCGCCTCGCTTGTGGCGAACCGGACGCCCGGGAATTCTGTAATCCCACCCGCTGCCGCAAGTCTCCGATCTTGAGGGCGGTCAGCACACCCAGCGTGGGCGCCGCGCGGATGAGCACCCAAGGAGTGAGACCCATGTCGTCAGCCGGTCGAGCACTGCCCGATGTCGGGTTGGTCGTCGCGGCCCGGCAGGGCGACCAGCGTGCTCTGGACGACGTCGTCGCGGCCTCGCTCCCGCTGGTCTACAACATCGTCGGGCGTGCGCTGCGCGGGCACGCCGACGTCGACGACGTGGTCCAGGAGACGTTGGTACGGGTGATCCGGTACCTGCCCGCGCTCAACGACCCGGCGGCATACCGGTCCTGGCTGGTGGCGATCGCCATCCGCCAGGTGCGTGACTGGGAGACGCGCCGCCGCGTCGCGCTCAACCGTGATGCCGGGCTGGACGCGATCCACAACGTGCCCGACCCGGCCTCCGACTTCGCGGGGATGACCATCCTCCGGCTCGGCCTCACCGACCAACGACGCGAGGTCGCCGAGGCGACCCGCTGGCTCGACCCGGACGACCAGGAACTGCTCTCCCTGTGGTGGCTGGAGGAGACCGGCGAGATCACCCGAAACGAGGTCGCCGACGCGCTCGGGTTGTCACCGGGGCACGTCGCGGTGCGGATCCACCGGATGAAGGAGCAGATCCAGAGCGCCCGTGGCGTCGTACGCGCGCTCCGCGCCCGCCCCGGCTGCCCGGACCTGGGCGCCGTGACCGCCGAGTGGGACGGCACCCCCAGCTCGCTGTGGCGCAAGCGACTGGCTCGACACGTCCGCGACTGCGCGTTCTGTGGACGGCTGGGCACCACCCTCCTGCCGATCGATCGGCTGCTCGCCGGTATGCCGTTGCTGCCGCTGCCGGCGGGTCTCGGCGCCCACCTGCCGAGCGCGTCCGCCCCGGCAGCCGCAACGCCGGCCGTCACGCCGCCCGGCCCGACGGCCGGACCCGCCGCCGGGCCGACCCCACCCGGCGCGGTCCCCACCGATACGGGCGGCGGCCCGAGCGTCGTCGACCTCGCGGTGAACCGACCCCGTGGCCTCGTGCCGTCCCTCGCCGCCGGTGTGGCCGCCGCCGTCCTGGCCATCACCATGGCGGTGGTGATCCTGCCGGACGATCCGTCCGCGCCCTCGTGGGCGGCGCCGCCGTCTGCCGCGCCCACCACCGTCGCCACCCCCAGCGTCGCTCCCTCGCCGAGCGCACGCCCCTCGTCGAAAGCTCCGGTCGCGCCGGCGGTCAGCTCCGCCCGCAAGGGCGTCGGGGTGTGGAACTTCGCCGGGGCGAGTCAGGCCTTGGCGAACTCCAAGGCCAGCTGGTACTACACCTGGGGCACCCAGCACCCGGGGATCAGCACGCCGCGCGGTGCGACGTTCGTGCCGATGATCCGCAGCGCGGAGAACGTCACCGCCGCGGAGCTGGCTCGGGCCAAGGCCGCCGGGCCGTACCTGCTCACCTTCAACGAGCCGGACCTGCCCGAGCAGGCGAACATGACAGTCGAGCAGGCGTTGGACCTGTGGCCGCAGCTGATGGAGACGGGCAGCAAACTGGGCAGCCCGGCGGTGGCCTGGGGCGGGCCGGACCCGCAGGGTTGGCTGGACAGGTTCATGACCGGCGCCCAGGCCCGCGGCCACCGGGTGGACTTCATCACGCTGCACTGGTTCGGCGCCGACTTCACGACCGCCACCGCGGTGGCCCAACTCCGGCAGTACCTCCAGGCCGTCTACCAGCGGTACCGCAAGCCGATCTGGCTGACCGAGTTCGCGCTGATCCGCTTCGCCGGGGGCGGTTCGCAGTTTCCCAGTCAGCAGCAGCAGGCGGCCTTCCTCACGGCGGCCACCGCCATGCTCGGCCAGCTCCCCTACCTGCAGCGCTACGCCTGGTTCGGGCTACCGGCCACGGACAAGGATCGGTCCGGGTTGTTCAGCGACGGGACCGAGGCGACAGTGGTCGGCCGCGCGTTCCAAGCTGCCCGCTGAGCGGGGCGATCGGATGGACGAGCAGATCATGGTGGAGCGCCGAGGGCTTCGCGTACGGGCCGGGCGGCTGGTCGGCGTCGTCGCGACACTGGTCGCAACGGCGGTGGCCGTCGGGTTCACCCAGGGTTGGGGCCGCACCAACCAGGAACCGGCAGCGTCGTCGGCAACAGCGTCGCCGGCCGCTGCGGTGCCGACCGCGCCGGTGGTGCTCAACGGCACCGACGACGCCTTCATCCAACTGCTGATCCCGATGTACGAGGGCGCGCTCGCGCTGATCGACCAGCTCGACACCCGCCCGGTGGATCCGTCGCTGCGAGCCCTCCTCGGCGAGGTCCGGAAGGCCCATCAGGCGGAGTTGCGGGACCTGCGTGGGCTCCTGGCCGCGGGCAACGTGCCAGAGCTGAACATCCACGAGGGGCATCAGATGCCCGGCATGGTCACCGAGGCCAGCCTCGCCGAGCTGCGTGCCGCGTCCGACGCGGAGGTGTCCTCCCGGGCGGCTGGCCTGATCCGGGCGCACCTCGCGCAGACCGTTGTGCTGTGCCGGGGCGAGCAGACCGCCGGGGGAAGCCCGGAGCTGAAGGCGCTCGCCGGCCGGATCCGGCAGGCTCGGGCCGCCGAGCTGAACACGCTGGACAACCGGCCCGACGCGCCCATCGCCGCACCGGGCGGCTGAGCATGCGGCCCAGAGGACCGGGCGATGCGGACGTCTGACCTGCACGCCGACGTACTCCCTCCGTTCCGGGCGTCCCGTCCCGCTCACCGTGCCGTCCCGACGGACGCCGTCCGCCCGGTGCGGCGCGCGACGCACCGGGCCCGCAGCGGGTCACCGCCCGAGGCGGTCGCTCCGGTGCCGGCGGCAGGTTGGCGCGGTGGCCACCGTCGCGCCGCCGGCCGGGCCGCCATCGTCGCCTCCGTTCTGACGGTCAGTCTCGGATGGCTGCTCGCGATCCTGGTCGCGCCGCACGTCACCCTGTCTCCGGGTGCGCGGATGGTCGCCCTCTTCTGCCACCTGACCTGCCTCGTGGTGGGCTTCGGTGCGGTGCTGACGGTGGACTGGTTCAGCCTCCGCTGGCTGCTGCGCCGGGAACCGCTCGGCACCGTGCTGACCGCCGCCCGCGGCGCGCACCTGCTCATCTGGCTGGGTCTGGTGGGTCTGCTCGCCAGTGGGGCCGCTCTCGGCCCGGACACGTCGTCCGGGCTGGTCTGGGTCAAGTTGCTCGCGGTGCTGGTGGTCGGCGTCAACGGGCTGTTCCTCGGCCGGGTCCGGGATCGACTCGTGGCCGTGCAGGGCCGCCCGCCCTGGTCCGCCCTGCTGCCCGGTGCCGCCGCCGCCACGATCTCGCAGCTCGCCTGGTGGACCGCGACCCTCGTCGGCTTCTGGAACGCCAACGGCTGACGGCCGCCGAACAGCTGACGGTCGCCGGCGAGCTGGTGATCAGGCCGGCGTCGGGTGCCTCTCGGCGAACCGGGCGCGGGTCAGGAACGCGAGCTGGGCCCGCTTGTCCGGCATCTCGATCTCGGAGTCGAAGGTGAAGCCCTCGATCTCCAGTCGGCGTAGGGCGAGGTGGTTGCGGACGTCCGGCTCCACCACGATCCGCTGTGCGGTCGGGTCGCGGAACAGGAAGCGGGCGACGGCCGGGCCGGCCGCGTTGGTGAGGCTGCGGGCGAGGCGTCGGTCGGGGCTGAGCAGCAGGTGCATCCCCACGTCACCGGGCTGGACGGGGTAGCGCTCGCCGACCGGGTCCGCCTCGGGCTGATAGCTCTGGAAGAGGCCGACCGGCTCCCCGTCGACCATGATCAGGTACGCGTGGTGCGTGGGCAGACTGTCCACAAAGGCGTAGATCTCGCGGACCTCTTCGAGGGTGTGCGAACCCATGCCCCAGAAGGAGTTGCGGGGCAGGGTCACCCAACCGTGCAGGAGCGCGGCGTCCCGGTCCGGGTCGACGGTCACCAACGACAGCTCGCCGAGACCGTCGATCTTCTCCTGGTACGTCATCGGGCGCTGTCCTCTGTTCCATCCGGGGCGCAACTTAGGTTAACCTCCCCTAACCAAGGATGACCTTACCTGGAGGGGTGCGTGAAACGGAACTGGGAGGCCCTGGTCCTCAAGGCCATGGGAGGGCGGGACTTTCAGTTGACCGTCCTGAGCACCGAGTCGATCGACGGGCACTACCAGCGGCTCCTCCTGGACGGGGGCGGCCTGCTGGAGACGTGCGGGGTGCACCCCACGATGTGGATCCGGCTGTGGTTCGACAACGACGGCCGGGCCCACCAGCGCGCGTACACGCTGGTGGACCCCGACCCGACCACCGGCCGATTCACCCTCGAATTCGCCATCCACGACGGGTGTGCGGCCCGCTGGGCCACCACGGCCAAGGTCGGCGACACCATCAGCGCGACAGTGCAGGGCAGCGCGTTCGAGCTGCCCGACCCCGCGCCCGAGCACCTCTACCTGGTCGGCGACGCGGCCTCGCTGCCCGCGGTGAACAGCCTGCTCGACGCCGGTGCGGACATCCCGGCGACGGTCTGGCTGGAGTACGCCCACGAGGGCGAGAAGGCGCTCGCTCTGCGGGCCCGGGCGCACCACGACGTCACCTGGGTGCCACGGCGCGACGAGGGTCAGCACCTCGTCGACACGGTCTGCGCGGCAGTGCCGACCAGCGGCGCGGGCCACTACTGGGTGGCCTGCGAGGCGGCCACCACCCGGGGCATCACCCGGCACCTCCGCAAGACGCTGGGCGTCGACAAGGAGCGGTTGACCTCCCTCGGCTACTGGAAAGCGGCATGAAGGGCCGGCTCGGCACCCTGACCGCGCTGTACGTCACCCAGTACCTCGGCGTCGGCTTCATCACCGTCGGGCTCACCGCCATCCTGCGCGACGGCGGCACGTCGCTGGACACGCTGGCGCTGTTGCAGATCGTCGGCCTGATCTGGCCCATCAAGTTCCTCTGGGCGCCGATCCTCGACCGGTACGGCTCACGGCACCGCGGCCACTACCGGTCCTGGCTGCTCGTGCTCCAGACCGCACTGGTGCTCGCTCTGCTGGCGCTGCTGCCGTTCGCCAGCCCGGCCGACGCACTCGGCCCGATCATCGCGATCTGCGCCGCGTACGTGTTCTTCTCGGCCACCCAGGACATCGCCGTGGACGCCGTCGCGGTCCGGATGCTGGCCGACTCGGCCCGGGGCACCGGCAACGGCATCCAGGTCGCCGCGAGCTACCTCGGCAACCTGCTCGGTGGTGGAGCCTGCGTCCTGGTCTACGACCAGTTCGGCTGGGTGCCGGCGATCGGCCTGCTGGCCGCGATGACGGCGGCCGGCCTGCTGGTGGTGTGGCGATTCCGGGAGCCTCCCCGTACCGATCGGGTGGAACGGGTCGGCGCCGCCTACCGGGCGTTGCTGTCGGTGTTCGGCCAGCCGGGCTGCCGGTGGTGGACCTTCGGTGTGGTGCCGCTGGTCTACGTCGGCGCGGGCATGGCGTACGCCCTGGTCACCCCGGCGCTGGTCGACGCCGGGTGGTCGTTGGGTCGGATCGGCGTCGTCACCGGCGTGGTGACCAGCGCCCCGGCCATCGTGGCGGGCCTGGTGGCGGGGCTCGGGATCGGGCGGTTCGGGCGCGGTGGCGTCTCGTGGTCGGCGGCGTGGCGCTCACTGTGTCGACGTTGCTGCTGCTGCCGCTGATGAACGGCCGCGCTCCGCTGGGCGGGACGGTCGCCGCGCTCTGCTGCTTCATGGTGGCCTACACCATCGCCAACGTCGTGCTCTACACGGTCAACATGGACTACTCCCGGCCCGACACCGGCGGCACCGACTTCACAGTGCTGTCGTCGTTCGGCCTGGTCTGCTCGTTCGTGGCGGCGTCCATCGGTCTCGCGGCGGCCGACCGGGTCGGCTATCCGGCGGTAGCGGTCGCGGCCATCGTGCTGGTGGCCGCCGGGGTCGTCCTCGGCCTCTCCCACCAGCGGCGATTCCCGCACCGGCCCGGCCCCGCCGTCGGCCCGACCGCCGAGCAGCCCACCGAGCAGTCCGCAGTGGACGGCGTCAAGGCGGTGGCGTGACCACCGTCCAGCCGGCCGCCGACACCGCGACATCGGCACGACTGCCACAGCGATGGCTCATCCTGGCCGTGCTGTGTGTCGCGCAACTGGTCGTGGTGTTGGACAACACGGTGCTGACCGTGGCGGTGCCGGTGCTCACCACCGAGTTGGGTGCCAGCACCGCCGAGGTGCAGTGGATGATCAACGCGTACGCGTTGGTGCTGTCCGGGTTGCTGCTCACCGCCGGTAGCGCCGCCGACCGGTACGGCCGCCGTCGGATGCTGCTCGCCGGCCTGGTCCTGTTCGGGGTCGGCTCGCTGGCCGCCGGTCTGGCCAGCACCAGCGGGCAGCTGATCGCCGCGCGGGCCGGGATGGGCGTCGGCGGCGCGTTGCTGGTCACCGCGACGCTCGCGGTGGCGATGCAGGTCTTCGACGCCGCCGAGCGGTCCCGGGCGATCGGCATCTGGGCCGCCACCAGCGCGTTGGGCTTCGCCATCGGGCCACCGATCGGCGGCACGATCCTCGCGCATCTGCCGTGGGGCGCGATCTTCCTGATGAACGTGCCGATCGTGCTGGTCTGCCTGCTCGTCGGTCGCGCGCTGGTCCCCGAGTCCCGCGGGCCGGCCGGCGGCCGACTCGACGTGCTCGGCGCCGTGCTCTCCACCGCCGGCCTGACCGCGGTCGTCTGGGCGATCATCTCCGGGCCGGAGCGCGGGTGGGCGTCGACCGAGGTGATCGGCGCGGCGGTTGTCGGCGTACTCCTGCTCGGGATCTTCGTGCGGTGGGAGCGACGGATCGCGCACCCGATGCTGGACATGCGCTTCTTCCGCGACCGGCGCTTCGTCGGTGCGATCTCCGGCGTCGTGCTGATCACGTTCGGCGCCACCGGCGCGCTGTTCCTGCTCACCCAGCACCTCCAGTTCGTCCGGGGTTATCCCGCCTGGGAGGCCGGTCTGCGGATGGCGCCCTTCGCGCTGTCCATCGTGCTGCTCAACGTCAGCGGCGTCGTCGCGAACGTGATCCGTCGGCTCGGCCTGGCGGTCGCCATCGCCGTGGGCATGACGCTGCTCGCGGCCGGACTCGCGCTGGTCACCCTCTTCCCGTCCGACGGGTACGGGGTGCTGCTGGTCGGGTTGCTCGTCATGGGTGTCGGTTGCGCGTTGGCCAATCCGGCCATCGTCGAGGCGGTGATGAGCGCGATCCCGGCGGCGAAGGCCGGCGCGGGCGCGGGTGTCGACGGCACCATGACCGAGGTCGGCAGCAGCCTCGGCATCGCGGTGCTGGGTGCCGTGCTGAACGCCCGGTTCGCGGCGCTGCTGCCGGCGGCCCTGGCCGGTGCCGGGTCGTTCCCCGCGGCTCTCGCCGCCGCCGGTGAAGGGGCCGAACGGGAGTCGGTGACTGTCGCCTTCGCCTCGGCGCTGGAGACGGGGCAGTTGGTGGGTGCGGCTGCGGTGTTGATCGGTGGCCTGGTTGCCGCCCTGTTGCTGCACCGGGCAGATCGCACCAAAACCGCCTAATAAGGGTAGGCTACCCTAATAGTCACATCGTGGTAGTCGACGGAGGCGGTATGCGGCTCTACCTGACCGCGCTCAACCCCACCGACGCCGTCCTGGACGGGTTCCTCCCGGCGGCGGCGTCGCTCGGGCTGTCGGCGACCGTGCTGACCGACCGGCCGGCCGAATGGCCGGCGGACGTGCCGGTGGCGCGCTGTGCGGTCCGCGACCCGGCCGCGGTGGTCGCGGCGGCGGCACCCGCCCGAGCGGTGGCGCTACTGTCCAACAGCGACCATCTCCAGGAGGCCACCGCGATCGCCGCCCGAAAGCTCGGCCTGCCCGGCAAGGACCCGGACGCCGCCCGTCTCTGCAAGGACAAGGCCGCGGCCCGCCGGGCGATCGCCGCTGCGGGCCTCGATCTGGTACGCACCGTCACCGTCGACCCCGGCGCAATGCCGGACGTGCCGACCGGGATGTTCCCGGCGGTGGTCAAACCTCGCGAGGGGGTGGCCAGTGA
Source organism: Micromonospora saelicesensis (assembly GCF_900091575.1). Lineage (GTDB taxonomy): Bacteria > Actinomycetota > Actinomycetes > Mycobacteriales > Micromonosporaceae > Micromonospora > Micromonospora saelicesensis. Next base: position 801,376 of record NZ_FMCR01000001.1, on the reverse strand, counting down.
GGACGCGTACCTGGTGGCCGACCACGCCGAGCTTGTCGCCCGGGTCGCCGAGATCCGTGGTCGGCGGCCGGACGTGGCACTGGTGGTCGAGGAGTACCTCGCCGGCGAGCTGCGGACCTTCGAGACCCTCGGCGACGGCACCGAGTTGGCCTCCCTCGGCGGGTGGCGCACCGGCCTCGGTCCGCCGCCGACCTTCACCGAGGAAAGCCTCGCCTGGTCGCCCCCGGCGGAGCAGGCGCGCACCCAACTGTGGCCGCGGCTCGACGCCCTCGGGGTCGGCTTCGGCGCCTGCCACACCGAGTACGTCGTCTCCGACGGCCGGGTCCGGCTGATCGAGGTGAACTACCGACTCATCGGCGACCGGATGGACCTGATCCTCGCCGAACTCCTCGGTGTGCCCCTGTTCGAGTACGTCATCCGGTTGCACCTCGGCGAGCCGCTGTCCGCCCTCGGCCTGCCCGACACCGTCGACCGTTACGCCCAGGTCGAGTACGTCTGCGCGGACCGGTCCGGCCGTCTCGTCGCCGCACCGGGCCCCCTCGACACCGTCCACGGCGACGTCCGGCTGGGCTGCCGTCCGCTGCGCGAGGTGGGCCGCACTGCCGAGCACACCGGCACGAACCGCGACTACCTCGCCGTGTTGCACGGGATCGGCCCCGACGAGGGCACCGTCCGGCAGTCGCTGGCCGCCCTCCGCAGCGGCCTCCAGTGGACCATCGTCGAGTGAGCGACGACTGCGAGCGGGAGGTCTTCGCCCGGGTGCTCGACGCTCTGCTGCGCGAGGATCACCTCGGTCTGCTCAGCGCCGGCCGACCGGACGGACCCGACTGGTGGCAGGTGCCGCACCCCGCTGGCCTGCTGCGCATACCGGTCCGGGCGGACGGGTTCCAGCAGGCCCTGCGCAGCGCCGCGCCGATGGTGCTGCTGGTGACCCGCGCCGGCGACGTGCGGCGTACGGAGACGCTGGACGGACTGTTGACGCTGCTCGCCCCGCACGACAACGTCGAGGCCGAGGCCGGCTGGCGGGACTTCGGCGTCGAGTGCCACGCCGACCTGCGGGCCCGGCAGCTCGCCGCCCGTAACCGGGCACGGGTGCTCACCGAGGTGGCGGCCGAACGCGCGCTCGCCCCGACCGGCCTGCCGGCGGCGCTCCTGGACGACGTGCTCGCCGCCCACCACGGCCACCCCGTCTACCCCACCGACCGGTGCCGGCACGGTCTGCGCGACGACGAACTGCTCCGGTACGCCCCGGAGCACGCCCCACGTTTCGCACTGCGCTGGTACGCCGCCCCGGCCGACGACGTCCGACTCGCGGGCGAGCTGCCTGCGTGGTGGCCGCGCGCACCGCGACCGGATCAGCTGCTGCTGCCAGCGCATCCGATCACAGTGGCCCGCGACGCGCTCCCGGTGGTCGACCTGCCGGTGACCCTGGTGCGCCCCACCCTCTCCATGCGGACGGTGGCGCTCGACCACGACCCGTACCTGCATCTCAAACTGCCGCTGCCGACCGCGAGTCTCGGCGCGCGCAACCGCCGCACGCTGCAACCGGGCTCGCTCGCTGACGGCGCGGCCGTCGCCGCGCTGCTCGACCGGATCGCCGCCGCCGAACCCGGCTTCGCCGGTCGGATCCGGCACACCGACGAGAGCACCTGGGCGCACGTCGACGGCGACGAGCGGCGCGGTTTCCTGCTGCGCCGATTTCCGCGCGACCTGGCCGGCGTCCAGGTGGTGCCGGTCGCGGCCCTCGCCGCCGCCGACCCGGTGGCGGGCACGGTCCTCGAACGGATCAGCCCGCGCAACCCCGTCGCGCTGCTGGAGTCCTACCTGGACCTGCTGCTCGACTGGCACGTCTTCCTCTGGCTACGCCATGGGATCGCCCTGGAGGCGCACCCGCAGAACATCCACCTGCTGATGCACCCGGACGGCACTGTCGGCCTGCTCTACAAGGACAACGACGGCGCCCGGCTCGACAGGCGACACGACGGCCCGAACGGGCTCACAGTGCACGACGACCGGATGTGGGCGCGCGACCCGCACGAGTTGGCAGACGTGTTCATCACCATCACCCTGCACCTGGCCGCCGCCGCGCCCCTGGTCGCCCTGGCAGCCCGAGGTCTGCCCGTGCCGACACCCGCCGAGGCGCTGGTGCCCCGGCTCGCCGCCGCCCGCGACCGGTGGGGCGACGGACCGGCGGCGCGGACCTTCACCGAGTGGGTCCTGCACGCCACCCGGTTGCCCATCAAGGCGATGCTCACCGCCGGCACCCTGCTGCCCAAACAGCGGCTGGGCTGCGCCGACATCAACAAGTACTACCTGCGTACCGGCCCGAACTACCTGCGGGAGACACGATGACGAGCGCGCAGTTGCGCTCCCGGCCGGCCACCGGCACCGGTCAGCGCGCCGACCTGGCCGCCGCCCACGCCGTCTTCGGCTGCCTGCTGCGCGAACTGGCCCCGCCGGACGGCACGCCGACAGTGGTCGACGGCGCCGTACGGCTGCTGCTGCGGCACCTCGACGTCACGGTGCGCTGCGAGGTCGCGCGAGCCTCGCCGCTCGGCGCGCACCGCTACACCGGCCCGGTCCAACGCGGGACCACCGGCGGACGGTGGGAAGACCTCGACGCGGACGGGTTGGCGGCCCTGGTCGCGGCGGAACTCACCAGCCGTACCGGCCTGGACAACGACGAGTTCGCCCAGCAGGTCCGGGCCAGCCGGGACACAGTGGCGCGGCTGCTGGCCGACCGACCGGCCGAGGATCCGACCCCCACCGGTGAGCCCGCCATCGACGCGTACGTCGACTCCGAGCAGTCGCTGGTCTTCGGGCACCCACACCACCCCACCCCGAAGTGGCGCAGCGGTGACCCGGACAGTTGGCGGGCGTACGCGCCCGAGCTGCGCACCGCGTTCCGGCTGCACTGGCTGGCCGTACCGGACGACCTGATCGCCGACGCCGGGCCGTTCGATCCGCTGGTGGCCGCGCTCGACCCGCCACGGCCCCCGCGCGGGCACCGCGTCCTGCCGGTGCACCCCTGGCAGCTGTCGCTGATCCCGCCCACCCACCCACGGCTGCGCGATCTGGGGGCGGCCGGTGTGCCGGTACGACCCACGGCGAGCGTCCGTACCCTCTACGCCCCCGAGGCCGACCTGTTCGTGAAGACCAGCCTGCACGTACGGATCACCAACTGCCTGCGCAAGAACGCCCGCTACGAACTCACCGGCGCGGTGGCGCTGACCGACCTGCTGGCCCGGGTGCCGCTGCCGGACGGGGTGGGGCTGCTCGCCGAGCCCGCCTACCGCACTGTCGACGTCCCCGGCCCGGATGAGGCGTACGGAACGATCCTGCGCGACGGTCTGCGCCCGCACCTGCGTCCCGGCGACACTCCGGTGCTGGCGGCGGCGCTGGCCGCAACGCCGCTGGTGACACCGGATCCGGTGGCCTGGTGGCGCGCGTACGTCGGTCTGCTGGTGCCGGCGGTGCTGCGCAGCTGGCTCAGCCACGGCGTCGTGCACGAGGCGCACCTGCAGAACGTGGTCGTCGTGCTCGACCGGGATCACCGTCCGGTACGCATGCTGCTGCGCGACCTGGAGGGGGTGAAGCTGGACGCCGATCGGTGGGGCACCTGGCCGGACGGCGTCCCGGCGCAGGTCCGCTACGGTCCCCGGGCCGCCCACCGCCGGATCGTCTACTGCCTGTTCGTCAACCACCTCGGTGGGATCAGCGGGGCCCTCGCCGACGCGCGGCCGGGAATCGAACGGCGGCTGTGGCAGGAGTTGCGCGCCGTCGTCGAGGCGGTGGCCGCCGACCTCGGTGAGCCGGCGGAGCTGCGCGCGCTGCTGACCGGGGAGCCGCTGCTGGCCAAGGCGAACCTGCTGGTCCGGTGGCGGCGCGACGCCGACCGGTCCGCACCGTTCGTGCCGGTGCCGAACCCGATGGGTGGGCCACGATGACCCGACCGGTCTACGTCCACGACCTCGACGCGCTGGCCGGGCAGGCTCGAGCCATCCGGGCGGCGCTGCCCCAGCCGGTCGAGCTGCTGTACGCGGTCAAGGCGAACCCGGATGCCGGTGTGCTGCGCACCCTCGCCCCGATCGTCGACGGGTTCGAGGCCGCCAGCCGGGGTGAGCTGCGCAGGCTGGCCGAGGTGCTGCCGGGGCGGGCGCCGGCGGCGTACGCCGGGCCGGGCAAGACCGACGCGGACCTCGCCGCAGCTCTCGCCGCCGGGGTGCACCGCATCCACGTCGAGTCACCCAGCGAGCTGGCGCGACTCGGTGCGCTGGCCACCGCGGCGGGCCGGTCGGCCCAGGTGCTGCTGCGGGTGAACCTGCCGGTCGACGCGCCGGGCGCGAGCCTGGTCATGGGCGGTGGACCCAGCCCGTTCGGCATGGATCCGGCCGACGCTGTCGCGTGCGCCCGCCGCCCGCCGGCCGGCATCGACGTACGCGGAATCCACGCCCACCTGGCCAGCGGACTGGACGCACCGCTCGCCGCGACGGTCGCCGCCGCCGTGGTCGGCTGGGCCGCGGTCGAGGTCGACGCGGCCGAGGTCGACGTCGGCGGCGGCATGACCGTCGACTACACCGACCCGGACGCGCGGTTCGACTGGGAGGGCTACGGCCAGGCCCTGGCGGACGTCCTCGACAGGCACCCGGGCGTGCGGCTGCGCATCGAGCCGGGCCGGTCGGTCACCGCCTACTGCGGTGCGTACCTCACCGAGGTCGTCGACGTGAAGCGCTCCTACGGCGAGTGGTTCGTGGTGGTGGCCGGTGGGACGCACCACCTGCGGACTCCCGCGGCGAAGGGGCACGCGCAGCCGTTCACCGTGCACCAGCGACACGGTGCCGGCGGCCCCCGCACCGACGGCGGGCCGGTCACCGTGGTCGGGCAACTCTGCACCCCGAAGGACGTGCTGTCCCGGTCGGCCACCGCGGGGCCGATCGGCGTGGGTGACGTGCTGGCCTTCGCCATGGCCGGGGCGTACGCCTGGAACATCAGCCACCGTGACTTCCTGCTGCACGAGCCCCCGCATTTTCGCACCGGTGACCTGCGCAAAGTGGCCGCCGAGTGGGCGGCCCGACCGCTCGGGACGTGAGCCCGAGAGGCTCGATCGGCTCGGCGTGTTATCGATAACATGCTATCTTTCCCCCGGGAGTGAAGGGCACGCTCCCGGTCACCCGAGCCAGCCGGCGAAGACGCGCCGAGGGGCCCGCCCCCTCCCGCCGCCTTCCCGTTCGGTGACCAGTCCGGGCCCCCGTCGATGCCAGGCGACCAAGGTTGGTCGTCGAACGGCAAGGAGCCCAAGCAATGCTCAGACATAGGTTCTTCCTCCCATCCATCGCGGCCGCGGCGCTTCTCCTCGCGGCCACCACCGGCGGCGCGTTGAGCGGCGGCTTCGGTGCGACGGCGGTGGCCGCCACCAACGGCACCCTCGCGGCGACCGCCGGCTGCGGCAAGGCCCCCACACTCGCCAGCGGGACGCGGACGATTCAGAGCAGCGGACAGAGTCGTACGTACAACCTGCGGATCCCGGACGGGTACGACCGGAACCGCCCCTACCGGCTGATTTTCGGCTTCCACTGGTTGAACGGCTCGGCCAACAACGTCACCTCGGCCGGTTACTACGGGCTCCAGCCGCTGTCGAACAACAGCACGATCTTCGTTGCTCCGCAGGGTCTCAACGCCGGCTGGGCCAACACCAACGGTCGGGACCTGACCCTCTTCGACGACATCTCCCGGCAGATCGAGAACGACCTGTGCGTCGACACCACCCAGCGCTTCGCCCTGGGCTGGAGCTACGGCGGGGCGATGAGCTACGCGGTGGCCTGTGCCCGGCCCACTGTCATCCGCGCGGTCACCGTCATATCCGGTGCCAACCTCAGCGGATGCAACGGGGGCACGCAGCCGGTCGCCTACTTCGGCATCCACGGCATCTACGACAGCGTGCTGAACATTTCCCAGGGTCGGCAACTGCGCGACACGTTCGTGCGAAACAACGGCTGCACCGCGCAGAGCCCGCGTGAGCCGAGCCGGGGCAGTCTGACCCACATCACCACCGCCTACTCGGGTTGCCGGGCCGGCTACCCGGTGCAGTGGGCGGCGTTCGACGGGGACCACACCCCCAGTCCGGTGGACGGGTCGGGCAGCCCCAACGACTCGCGGACCTGGACCTCGGCTGAGATCTGGCGGTTCTTCAGCCAGTTCGAGTCGACCACGCCGCCGACGACCCCACCGCCGACCGACCCGCCGCCCACCGACCCGCCGCCGACCACCCCGCCGCCGACCGGGGAGCCCGGCACCTGCGCCGCCACCTACCGGACCATCAACACCTGGCCCGGCGGCTTCCAGGCTGAGGTGACAGTGGCCAACAACTCCACCGCGCCCCTGAACGGCTGGACGGTGGGCCTGACCCTGGCCAGTGGCCAGGCCATCAGCAGCCTCTGGAGCGGCACCAACACGGGCACCACCGGCAGCGTCACCGTCAGGAACGCCGCCTACAACGGCACAGTTGGCCCGAGCGCCTCAACCACCTTCGGGTTCACCGCCACGGGCAACGGTGCCACCGCACCCAGCAACGTCACCTGCACCAGCCCCTGACCGGGGCAGGGTGAGGGCCCGGAGCCAACTGGCTCCGGGCCCGCGGGTGACACCACTGGCGGCGGTTGCCGCCGGCGCCACCGGCTGCACGCTGCGCTCAGGCTTCGCTCTCCAGCAGGTCGCGAAGGGTGTCGAGGGCGGCGATCTCCTCCTCGAACGTCTTGCCGACGACCGGGCCGAGGAAGCGCGACAGCCCGCTCGGCTGCCACGCCAGCTTCAGCGTGAGTCGGGTCCCGCCGCCGTCGGCCGGGGTGAGCGTGTATTCGCCCTGGGTACGTACCACGCTGCCGGTTGCCTGGAACGCCAGACGTCGACCCGGCTCGAACCCGGTCACCTCGTAGTCGGCCGGGATGCGGCTCCCACCGGGGCCCTTGAGCCCCTGTTTGTAGCGAGCGCCGACCCCCTCGCCGGAGACGCGCGCGACGTCGAGCACGTTGGGACGCCAGCGCGCGTCGTTCTCGCCACGGGCGAGAAAGGCGAAGACGACCTCAGGAGTCCGTCCGATCTGCACAGTCTTCTCTGCCGAGGGCACAAGAAACCTTTCTCAGGGGTCAGGGAACGATCTTCATCTGTGCCATCATCCCACTCGCGGAATGGTCGATCATGTGGCAATGGTAGACATATCGGCCAAGATACGGCCCGAATGTCGCCTGGAGTCGGACCGTCTCGCCCGGCCCCACCGAGATGGTGTCCTTCACCCCGGCCTCGCCCGGCGCCGGCGGCTGACCGTTGCGGGCCAGCACCCGGAACTGGACCAGGTGGGGGTGGAAGTTGTGCGGGATGCCGAAGAGCGTGTCGCCGTTCGTCACCGTCCACACCTCTGTCGTGTTGCGTTTGATCTCGGTGTCGACCCGTTCCGCATCGAACTGCTGCCCGTTGATGAGGAACTGGCCGGTCGACGGGTTGAAGTTGAGCGTGAACGCCCGCTCCTTCGTGGCTGCCGGCAGCGCGGGGATGGTGCTGAGCCGGTCGGGCACCCGGCTGGTGTCGGCGGCGGCCCGGTTGACGTCGAAGCGCAGCACCGGCCCGGCCACCGCGTCGTCGAGGAAGACCTGGCTGCCGACCGGGAACGCGCCGAAGTCGACGACGATCTCGACCCGCTCGCCGGGCGTCAGGCTCCACGAGCGGATCGGCGTCGGCCCGGCGAGCAGCCCGCCGTCACTCGCGATCTGGGCGACCTCGGCGTCGTTGCCGAGCCGCAGGGTGAACGTGCGGAGGTTGGACGCGTTGACGAAGCGCAGCCGGTACTTGCGGGCGGCCACCGGGAAGTAGGGCTGCGGCTTGCCGTTGACGAGGATCGTGTTGCGGAACTGGAAGTCGTCGTGTTCGAAGATCAGGCTCGCGTCGTCGGCGAACCGCGCGTCGCGCAACATGATCGGGATGTCGTGGTTGCCGGTGGGCAATCGAAGTTCGGCCTGGGCTGGATCGTCGATCAGAAAGAAGCCGGCGAGCCCGCGGAACACGTGCTCGGCCTCCATGTGATGGGCATGGTCGTGGTACCAGAGCGTGGCTGCCCGCTGCTTGTTGGGATAGCTGTAGATCCGGCTCTTCCCCGGGTCCAGCACGTCGGTCGGGAAGCCGTCGCTGCTCGACGGCGTGTGGCCTCCGTGCACGTGCACCGCGGTCGGCATGTCGAGGTGGTTGCTGTGGGCAATGACCGCGAGCCGGCCCGTCTTGACCCGGAACGTCGGGCCGGGAAACAGCCCGTCGTAGGTCAACACTTCGGTACGCGTCCCGGGCAGGATCTCCACGCGAGCCTTACGGGTGGAAACGACGTAGAAGTCGGTGTTGGCTACCGAAGCGATGGGCTGTTGCACCGGCGGTATCGGCATCCGGACAGCGAACGGGGCGGTGACGGCCGCGACGTGTGCCGTCTTCCCGTGGCCGGTGTGGGTGCCGTGCGCCGGCGTCGCGGACGGGGTGGAACCGCGGGCCGCTGCCGCCGCGGTGGTCGTGACCAGCGCGGCTGCTCCCGCGGTGGCACCGGCCTTCATGACGTTGCGTCTGCTCACCATTGGTCGCTCCACTCCTGGTGGTCGAGGTCTCGGGTGAACTGTCAGGGAGGTCCCTCGACGCGCCGTCGAAAACTGGTCGCGGCCAAATGTGGATTTCACCTTAAGTTTTGGTGTGACTACCAAAAGCTAAGCTTCGATGCTTCCAACGACGAGCGGTGAGACCGTAGACTCGTGCGAGTAGTCGGCCGTGACAACTCATAGAAGGCCGATCCGATCTGAGTGCTTTGTCGCCCACGACGGGGGGAGTCGGCGACACGGCGGGCAGCGGCGCTGGGGAGAGCCGTTCGTGCCCGCACCTGGGGAGCAATAGGGCACACACCGGGGGATCCGCAATGGTTGTTGGAAACGATGCGCTGCGGAGGACCGCTGCCGAGGTTCTCGAACGCAGGCATCAACCGATTCTTGCCGCCTACCGTCAGCGTCTTGCCGCTGCGAGTGACGATTTCGAAGGGGCTGCTGACCTGATCGACAGCTACACCGCGCAGGCCGATGTCCTGCTCCGGGAGACGATGGCCGAGATTCGCCGTACGGCGACCGACCCGCTGTCGGCACCGCCGCCGGCAGTGTCCACTGAGGACGTCGAGCTTCACCCACGCGAGTGCTTTCGCGCGGTCGTCGCGCTGGCCGACATCGTGTTGGCCGACGCGCTGGAGCAGTTGGTCGGCCAGCCCGACCAGGGCGCGATCCTGGCGCTGGTCGCCGACGCGCTCACCCGTACGACACTGACCCGGCTGGTCGACGCGAGTTCGCGCTATGCCGCCGGCCTGATGAACGAGGTCCACCAGGCGCAGATCGCCGAGCGTTCACTGATCGCGCGCGAGCTGCACGACCGGCTGGGCCACAGCCTCAGCGCGGCGTACCGCAACCTGGAGGCCCACGAGCTCGCCCAGGAACGACGCCACGACGATGTGGACCGCCGGGTGGTCATCGCCCGGGAGTCGCTCCACGACGCGGTCGGCTATCTGCGTGTGCTCATCGCCGACCTTCGGCTCTCTCAGCCGCTCGGGTCACTCGACGAGGCGCTGGCCAACTTCCTGTCGACGGTCGAGACGGGCGAGACACGTCTGCACACCGAGATCAACGGCGACGAGTCGTGGGTGCCGCCCGAGGTGCTCGACGAGGTGTTCCTGGTCGTCCGCGAGGCGCTGCGCAACGCGGTGGCCCACGCCGGCGCTCGGGTGATCCACGCGGTCATCGACATCACCCCGCACGAGCTGCGGGCGACCGTCGTCGACGACGGGGTGGGCTTCGACCTCGCGACGGTGCGCGACGGCTCCGGCCTGCGCGCGATGGCTGAGCGCGCGGCCGTCGTCGGCGGTCGCCTCGCGGTGCGTGCGGCGGGCCACCAGGGCGCTTCGGTCGAGCTCGTCGTGCCGCTGCTCGCCGTCGGGGCGGGGGCTGACCGGTGACCGTCACGATGATCGAGCCGACCCGCATCGTGCTGGTCGACGACCACGTCGTGGTGCGGGACGGCCTCCGGGAGATCCTCGACGCCCAGCGCGACCTCGTGGTCGTCGGCGAGGCCGGCGACAGCGGCGCCGCTATCAACGAGATCCGAATCCGCCAGCCCGACATCGTGCTGCTCGACGTGCAGATCCCCGGCGACGGGGTGACCACCACGGTCCGTCGGATCCGTGACGTCGCGCCGGCGAGCCGGGTCATCATCCTCAGCATGTTCGACGGCCCGACGCTGTTGCGTGAGTTGCTGACCCTTGGCATCTGCGGCTACCTGCTGAAGAACTCGACGCGCCAGGAGTTGGTGGCGGCGATCCGCAGCGCCCGCGCCGATGACGCGCCGGTGATGCTGGCAGTCTCGCGGGAGAGCCTGACCCAGGTGCAGGGGCCGGTGCACAGCACGCTGTCGGACCGTGAGCGCGAGGTCCTGCAGTTGGTCGGTCAGGCGATGAGCAACGCTCAGATCGCCGGTCGGCTCTGCCTGTCGGAGGCGACGGTCAAGCGCCACCTGCGCAACATCTTCGCCAAACTCGGTGCGGTGTCCCGGATCGACGCGGTCAACAGGGCCATCGCGGCCTCCCTGATCGTCCTGCCGAGGCTCTGCGTCGACCCGACGTTTCACGGATAGCAGGCCGCTCAAGGATTGCTCTGGGTAACTTGCCCGCAAACGGGCACTCGTGTTGGACTAATGCCGTGAATAGCACTCGCCTGTTCGTACTCGGAGCGCTCGCGCGCGGGGGCCCCATGCATGGGCACCAGATCCGCCGGGCGGCCCAGGTCGACCGTACCGAGCTGTGGAGCGACGTCAAGCCGGGGTCGCTCTACGGCGCGCTGCACCGAATGCAGGTCGAGGGCGTCATCGAGGCGGTCCGGACCGAGCAGGAGGGCAACCGGCCCGCCCGCACGATCTACGCGCTCACCTCGGCCGGCGCGGCGGAGCTGATCGGCCACCGCGACGAGGCGTTGCGCGACACCAAGCTCCGTCACGACCCGGTCGACCTGGCCCTGCAGAACGTGATCGACCTCGGAGAGGACGCGCTGCGCGCGATCATCGTGGCGCGCCGGAAGGCCCTCGCCGAGCAGCTCGACTCGTGGCTCGCGCTCCGAGAGCTGGCGGCACCGCACATCCGCGGTCTGGAGTGGACGACCTTCCGTCATACCGAGCTCCGACTCCGTACCGAGCTCGCCTGGCACGACGAGCTGCTCGACCAGTTGCCCAAGCTGATGGCCAACCAACCGACCTCGATGACGACCTCGTGACGGTGCCAGCCCCGGCCCCGGTGGCATCTGCGGGGCCGGGGCTGGCGGCTTGTCACTGAGCGGGCTCAGTCTGGGTGGTCACGTTCCAGTCGGGCTTGCTCGCCTCCGCCCAGGGCTCTTCGGGCCGGCGGGGCAGCAGGTAGACGAGAAGGAACGTGAGGATCACGCCGACCAGGACGGCGCCGACGGTCCACTGGACCGCCCGGTTGAAGTTGGTCTCCAGCGCCGACGTGGCCGCGCTGTCGAAGGCCGCGCCGACCGGGCCCGGCGCCGAGTCTGCGCAGCCGGGCGGCGTGGCCGTCGGATCCGACGCGCGCGACTGGCGGATGAAACAGTCGGCGAAGGTGGTCGTCGCCGCGCTCGCCTCGGCCGGCGGCAGGCCCGCCGCCACGAGCGATGCCTGGAGCTCCGGGCTCGCCTTCTCCGCGGCGGTCCCCGAGTAGGAGCCGAGCGTCCCGAAGAGGACCACGCCGGCCACCGCGACGCCGATCGCCTGGCCGAGACGCTGGGCGGTGCCGAGCACACCGCTGGCCGCGCCCGCGTCCTGCCAGGGCACTCCGGCCAGCACGATCTCGACGCTCGGCGCGATCACCAGGCCCGAGCCGAAGCCGGCGAAGAGCAGGGCCGGCAGTAGCTCCAGGCCGGAGCCCCACCAGTGGATCGTGGCGATGATGCCCACCATGCCGACGATCACGATGCCCGCGCCGAGCATCAGGACGCCGCGACCGAGCGCCCGGGCGACGTTGTCGGAGATGGCCGCGCCGACCAGTGTGCCGAACGAGAACGGCAGCAGGATCAGGCCCGTCGTCAGGGCGGACTTCTCCAGGCCGATCTGCAGGTGCAGCGAGAGCGCGAAGAGCAGGCCGATGAAGCCCGCGAAGTAGCAGAGGCTGATGCCGACGCCGGCGGAGAACGAGCGGTGCGCGAAGAGGCGCATGCTCACCAGCGGGACCTGGGCGCGTCGGGCACGGCGCAACTCCCACACCGCGAAGACGGCCAGCGCGGGCAGCGCCGCCGCCATCGAGACGAACGTCCATGCCGGCCATCCCAGGCGCTGGCCCTCGACCAGAGGGACGGCCAGCAGCAGGACGGCGGCCGAGACGAGCAGCATGCCGATCACGTCGAGACCACCGCGGCGGCCTCGCGACTCGGGCACCAGGATCAGCGCGGCGACGAACGTGGCCAGGCCGATCGGCACGTTGAGCAGGAACACCGGCCGCCAGTCCCAGCCGTTGAGGTCCCACGCGATCAGCAGGCCGCCGAGGAGCGGGCCGCTGGCGGTCGCGATGCCGCCGATCGCGCCGTAGATCCCGTACGCCTTGCCGGTCTCCTTCGCCGGGAACGTGGTCTGGATCAGCGCCAGCACCGGCGGGTTGAGGATGCCGGCCATCATGCCCTGCACCACCTGGAACGCGATCAGCTGGCCGGGTGTGTCCGCGAGTGCCGACGCCGCCGACGCGAGCGTGAACCCCGCGACGCCGATGAGGAACAGCTTGCGGTGGCCGAAGCGGTCGCCGATCCGGCCGGCGGGGATGAGCAGCAGGCCATAGCCGAGCGCGTAGCCGGCGATGACCCACTCCATGGCCGTGTAGGTCGACCGGAGGTCGCGCTGGATCGGCGCGACCGCCACATTGACGATCGTCGTCGCCAGCAGAATCATGAACGCCCCGGCCAGAACGACGGCCAGGATCAGCCATCGGCGCGGATTGGGTGGGGCGGCGCTGCGTTCGTCGGTCCAGCTCTCCGTCATCGCGTTCCTCCTGAAGTCGGACGGGGGTCGACAGCGGACCCACCCTTCGACTACACGCCGTCGCGTACGATTAGTCAAGTACGGCTATTTGCGTATGACCTGTACGGCACATGAGGAGGGCCCGGGTCAGGAACTGACCCGGGCCCGGTGACGCAGAGGTGGCTACGACCAGTCGGACGAACCCGAACCCCACTCGGAGGAACCGGAGCCCCACGCGGACGTCGCCGGCCACGCCAGGTCGAAGGGGAAGTCGTTGGCGCGAAGCTCCAGCGTGCTCTCCAGCACGGCGTCGGTCAGCCGGTCGACGTCGGCGTCGCTGTGAGCGCCGCCGGCGAAGAACATCGGCATGCCGAGCGTGTAGATGCCGCGCTTGCGCAGCAGCAGCGTGAGAATGAACGTCGCCGGGTTGAGCGCCCGCGAGTAGACCCGGTAGTCGGTGTAGGAGTCTTCCGGAAGGAACTGGAAGCACCCGATGTAGTCGCCGAACCCCACCATGCGCAGCGGGATCCCCTCGGCCGCCCGGAACGCGGCCAGCCGCCCCTGGACCCGGTCGACCTTGGCCTGCAGGTCGGTGTAGTAGGCGGGCCCCTTGTCGCGAAGCAGCTGGAGCGTGGCCAGCGACGCCGCCACCGACAGGTAGTTGCCGGTGTGGCTGCCCTGCAGGCCGGTCTTCTGGCCGAAGTCGGTCCAGGACTGCCCACTGGTCTGCGAGATGTCGAGGATGTCGGCCCGACCACCGATCGCCGACAGCGGCAGCCCGAGCCCGCTGATCACCTTGCCGTAGGTGACGAGGTCGGTCGGGATGTCGAACTTCTGCGCGGCGCCGCCGAGCCCCGAACGGAAGCCCGTCAGCACCTCGTCGAGGATGAACGGCACCCCGAGCCGCCGGGCGGCCACCGCCACCTCGCGGATCATCGGGATGGTCGTCTCCTCGAACGGGAACGACGAGGCGGCCGGCTCGGCCAGGATGCAGGCCAACTCGCCCGCGTGGCGCTCGATCAACTCGACCGCGAGCGCGGTGTCGTTGGGCAGGATCAGCAGGTCGCGCGGTTCGGCCGGGGTGACGCCGGCGAACGCCGAGACCAGCGGAATGCCGTCCTTGCCGATCTCCGGGAACGGTACCGCGGGATGCCCGTGATACCAGGGCGCGGTGTTGTGGACGGCCAGGTCGTGGGACCCGTGCAGGGTGCCCTCGAACTTGGCGACCATCCGCCGCCCGGTGTGCGCACGGCAGAGCCGGATCGCCGACTGGGTGGCGCCCGTACCCGAGTGTTGGAAGGCGAACTTCTCGTTGTGCGGGAGGATCTCCCGCAGCAGCGTCGCCAGCTCCAGCTCCAACGCGTTGGTGTAGCCGTTGCCGGTGCCCTTGCCGAGGTGCTCGCGGACGAAGTCGACGACCGGCGCCGGGTTGTGCCCGTGCAGCGCCTGAGCGCCGTATCCCATGTGGCAGTCGAGGTAGTCGTTGCCGTCGATGTCGGTCAACGTCGATCCGCTCGCGGTGGCCGCGATGACCGGAAACGGCGGTGCCTGGAACGGCCAGAACACGTGCGCGGCGGCGTCGACCGCCCTCAGTTGCTCGACGTGCGCGGCCGAGGCACCCTGGCGCGCGCCGATCTCGCCGAACAGCTCGTAGACCCACTTCTGCTGCATGAGGTCCTGAATGACCTCGATCGCTCCGCGCTCCTGGTGGCTGGCGCCCATCGTGTCCCCTTCGCATGGCGGCCGTGACAGGCGCAGCCTGCGCCCGTCCACTCGAACCCGGCTGGAGAACCGGTCGATCGACGCGGCTTCGAGCCGGTCTCGAGCGCCGTCGTCGAAGCTCGCCGCCATGACGGAAAATCGGGTCAATCTCTACTCGCTGACCGACACGATCACGCCGTGGGCAGTGCGGGCCGCGGCGACGCTCGGCCTCGCCGACCTGATCGCCGCGGGCACCACCACGCTCGACGAGCTCGCCGCGGCGACGAAGGCCAATCCCGACGCGCTGCACCGGCTGCTGCGCTACCTCGCGGTCCGCGGCGTCTTCAAGGAGACCGAGCCGCGGGTGTACGCCCTGACGGAAGCCGCCGAGTTCCTCAAGACCGACCACCCCGCCGCCCAGCGTCCCTGGCTCGACGTCGACTCGATGGCCGGCCGGATCGAGGGCACGTTCAGCTCGCTGACCCACTCGATCCGCACCGGCGACGCCGCGTACCCCGTGCGTTACGGCATCGAGTTCTGGGACGACCTGTCCACCAACCCCGACCGGGCCACGTCGTTCGGCGCGCTGATGGCCACCCACGCGAGCTACTTCGACCAGGTCGTCCAGGGCTACGACTGGAGCACCGTCAACCACGTCGTCGACGTCGGCGGTGGCACCGGTGCACTGCTCACCGAGATCCTCAAGGCCCAGCCGCACCTGCGTGGCACCGTGGTCGACCTGCCGGGTGTCGTCGAGCAGGGCCGGGCCCGGTTCGAGGCGGCGGGCATCGCCGACCGCGCCGAGGTGGTCAGCGGGAGCATCTTCGACCCGCTCCCGGCCGGCGCCGACGTCTACATCCTGTCGAACGTTCTGCACGACTGGAACGACAGCGCCGCCGAGAAGATCCTCCAGCGGGCAGCGGATGCGATCGGCACGACCGGAAAGGTGCTGATCGTGCAGATCCTGGTGAAGGACGAGAACGACAACTTCCCCGACGACCCGGCCCGGCTGATGTTCATCACCCAGATGGACCTGCGCCTGCTCTCGCTCATGGCGGGCAAGGCGAGGACCTGGCGCGAGTACGCCGAACTGGGCGAGAAGGCCGGGCTCCAGGTGGCGGGCAGCACGGTGATCCCCACCGGGCAGACCCTGCTCTCGCTCCGCCGCGGCTGAGCCGACGGGCCCCTTGCCGACGGTTCCCGGTCGGGAAGGGGCCCTCGCTAACGGACCGTGCCCGCGTCGTACCGTTGCGGACATGAACCCGGCCATCCGACGAATCGCGATCGATGCCCTCATCGCCGTCGTCGTCGCGGCCGTCGTGGCGGTGGCGATCCGGGTCGCCGACGAGCCCGGCGCCCGGCCGCCGGACGCGCGCGCCTACGCGATCGGCGCGGTGATCGGGCTGCTGCTGGTCTTCCGGCGCCGCTGGCCGCTGCTGGTGCTGGTCGGTTCGGTCACCGCGCTGATGATCTACTACGCGCTCGAGTACCCGGGCATCCCGCCCGCCCTCCCGTTGGCCGCCGCGCTCTTCTCCGTCGCGGCCGCCGGCCGGTTCACCTGGGCGCTCATCGTCGCCGGGTTCTTCGTCGTCCTTGAGCTGATCATGCGGTACACGCTGCTCGGCGAGGGTTTCTTTCCCGCCCTCTCGGCCACCCTCGAAGAGGGCTCGCTGCTCGCGGCCGTGGTGCTGCTCGCCGAGACGATCCGCACCCGCCGGGTCCGGCTGGCCGAGGCACAGCAGCGCCTCGCCGTGATGCGCCAGGAGCGTCAGCACGAGGTCGCCCAGGAGCGACTCCGCATCGCCCGCGAGGTCCACGACGTACTCGGTCACACGATCGCCGCGATCAGTGTGCAGGCGAGCCTCGCCGACGACATCTTCGACAGCAAGCCGGCCGAGGCGCGGGCCGCGCTGCGGAGCATCCGGGGCGCGGCACGTGACGCCATGCACGAGGTCCGCTCGGCGATCGGCATGCTCCGCGACGCCGGGGAGGTGCCTGACCTGGCCCGCGTCTTCGCGGTCGCCGAACAGGCCGGCGTGAAGGTGCGGTCGGGGATCGCCGGCACCCCGCGCCCGATCCCGCCGGAGGTGGCGCTCTCGGTCTACCGGATCGTGCAGGAGTCGATCACCAACACGGTCAAACACGCCGAAGCGACGACCGTCGACGTCACCATCGCCTACGCGGGCGACGCCGTCACGGTGGAGATCGTGGACGACGGGGTCGGGTCCGGGGCGAGCCAGCGGGGGCACGGGGTGGCCGGCATGCGGGAACGGGCCACGGCCGCCGGCGGGTCGCTCGAGGCCGGGCCCCGGCCGCAGGGCGGGGGGTTCCGAGTGGCCGCGCGGCTGCCGGTCGAGGTGGAGGAGACAGCGTGACGATCCGGATGGTGCTGGCGGACGACCAGACACTCGTGCGGGCCGGCTTCCGGGGCCTGCTCGACCACAGCGACGACCTGGAGGTGGTCGGTGAGGCGTCCAACGGCGCCCAGGCTGTCGAGATGGTCGCCGCGACCCGGCCGGACATCGTGCTGATGGACGTGCGAATGCCGGTGCTCGACGGCGTCCGGGCCACGGCCGCGATCGTCGAGCGGTTCCCGGCCGTGCGGGTCATCGTCCTGACCACCTTCGAGCTCGACGAGTACGTCTTCGAGGCGCTGCGCGCCGGCGCGAGCGGGTTCCTGCTCAAGGACATCGAACCCGACGAGCTGCGCCAGGCGGTGCGGGTGGTGGCCGGCGGCGACATGTTGATCTCGCCGCGGGTGACGAGCCGGCTGGTGAGCGCGTTCGTCAGCACTGTCGCGCCGACGCCGGTCGACGGCGGCCGGCTGGCGGTGTTGACCGACCGTGAGCGCGAGGTGATGAGCCTGGTGGCCAGCGGGCTGACGAACGAGGAGATCGGGCGCCGGCTGTCGATGAGCCCGGCCACGGCCCGTACCCACGTCCACCGGGCCATGGTCAAGCTCCGCGTCCGCGACCGCGCGCAACTCGTCGTCCTCGCCTACCAGACGGGGCTCGTCGCGCCCGGCAGCTGACTACGGCACTTGTTTCGCAGGCGGTGCCGGCTACGGCGATCGCCGTACGCATCGGCCGTTGCTCAACGGATGCCGTGGGGTGCGCATCCTTCGTATGTTGGCGTCATGTTTGAGGTCGGAGAGAACGCCGATGGGATCCTGGCCGGGGTCCTGTTCCTGATCTGGCTGTCCGCGGCGATCCTCGCCACGCGGCTGGCCTGGCGGCCGACGCCCGAGGCGCTGCGCAAGAGCGCCCGTCGGCTGCTGCGTCTGCTCGTCGCCGCGCTGGTGGTGCTGGTCGTCAAGTGCGTCGCGATCGGGCTGATGCTCGCCGTCGACTGGATCTTTGCCGACAACCGCGTGATCGTGCAGATGCCGCTCCTGCTGCTGCCGATGCTGGCCGTCGTCATCTGGACCGTGCCGGGCCTGCGCGCCCTGGCCAACCGTGACGACGCACCGGTGGACGTCGAGACGCGCTCCGCCGCCGCCGATCCCCGATTCGTCGTGCCGGTCCAGGTCACGGCCGTGGCGACGGTCATTGGCGTCTACTTCGCGTACGTGTCCCGTCCGGTCCCGTCCTACCTCGACGACATCGCGACCCACGCCGCGCCGATCCTGCTGTCGGTGTTGGTGCTGTGGTTCTGGCAGGGGCGTCGCCTGCGGGTCGTCACCGCGACCGACTTCGCGCGTCGGGGCCGGCGTGCCAGCGCCCTGCGCGCCACCGCACAGGCCGCCGTCGTGGTGCTGGTCGTCGCCGCCGGCATCACCTACGTGGCCCAGAGCAGCAGGCTGCCGGACCGCATGTCCATGACGTCCCACGACAACGTCGACTACGGCGGTGGCCCCTCGATCGGTCACGGTGGTCACGGCGGGACCTCCGTCGACGAGCTGCGTGGGCCGCAGACCGGCAAGCCCAACAAGGCCTTCACGCTGACCGCGAAGAACGCAACGGTACGGCTCTCGTCGGGCACCGAGATCAAGGCACTGACGTACAACGGACAGTCGCCCGGTCCGGAGCTGCGGGTCCGTGAGGGTGACCTCGTCGAGGTGACGCTGCACAACGAGATTCCCGACGAGAACGTGACCATCCACTGGCACGGCCTCGACGTCCCCAACGGTGAGGACGGCGTGGCCGGCGCGACGCAGAACGCGGTGGAGCCGGGCGGCAGCTTCACCTACCGGTTCATCGCCGAGCAGGTCGGCACGTTCTGGTACCACACCCACCAGAACCCGCTCGAGGCGATCCGGCGGGGTCTGTTCGGCGCGCTGATCGTCGAGCCGCGCGACGGCCCACCCCCCGGCGAGCGTGACTTCGTCGTGCAGGCCCACGAGTGGCGTACGCCGGACGACAACATCGTCTCGTTCGGCACCAGCGACACGCTGCAACGCCAGGAGGTCGCCCCGGGCACGCCGGTGCGACTGCGCCTGATCAACACCGACAACAACCCGTCCACCGACAGTCGGCCGCGGGCTCTGACGGTCAACGGCACGCCGGTGCGGGTGGCGGCGATCGACGGGGTCGACGTCAACGGCCCGACCCCGCTGACCGACCCGCGGTTCGGGCTGGCGACCGGTGGACGCTACGACGTGACGTTCACGATGCCGGCGGGCCCGGTGCGCCTGACCGACCTCGCCAACCGCGACGGCGGGCTGGTCCTGGCGCCACCGGGTGAC
The DNA here is from genome assembly GCF_900091575.1 of Micromonospora saelicesensis. GTDB lineage: Bacteria > Actinomycetota > Actinomycetes > Mycobacteriales > Micromonosporaceae > Micromonospora > Micromonospora saelicesensis. The sequence goes on along the minus strand of NZ_FMCR01000001.1, from coordinate 781,941 downwards.
ACCTCGACGCCGAAGATCGTCGACGACGGGGACCACTTCGACCCGCTCTCGTACGGTTCTGGCGGCTCCCGGCCCTTCGACGCCGGCTCGTCGTACGACCGCTCGTTCACCCAGCTCCTCGACGACCGGCTGTCCTTCTACAACGGGGGGCTGCACCTGGTGCCGATCATCAACGGGCACAGCTTCCCCGACACGCCGACGCTGATGGTTCGGATGGACGACGTGGTCAAGGTGCGGATCGTCAACCGCAGCCACCAGAACCACCCGATGCATCTGCACGGCCACCACGCGTTGGTGCTGTCCCGCAACGGGGTCCGCGCGACCGGGTCGCCGTGGTGGATCGACAGCCTCGACGTGATCCCCGGTGAGATCTACGAAATCGGCTTCAAGGCGGACAACCCGGGGCTCTGGATGGACCACTGCCACAACCTCGACCACGCGGCCAACGGCATGGTGATGCACCTCGCCTACGAGGGCGTGACATCCCCCTATGAGCTGGGGCGCGGCACTCCCAATCAGCCGGAGTAGGCGGACCTGTCGAGCCTTCCTCCACCGGGCCTCGAGGCAACGACGGCAGCGTCGTTCGCATCCGAACCCCGCATGCTGAGGAGAACCCATGCTCGACGCGATGCGACGAACGTTGTCGCTGGCTGTGCCGCTGGTACTGGTGGCCGGCATTGCCGCGCCCGCCACTGCGGCCACCTCGACCACTGGGCGACTGACCGTCGTCGCCCGCAACCTCGACAACCCTCGCGGTGTCGCCATCGACCGGGCCGGCACCGTCTACGTCGCCGAGGCCGGGCTCGGCGGCGACGACGTGTGCATCCCCGGCACGTTCGGCACCAACCTCTGCTACGGCTCGACCGGTGCGATCACGGCGGTCCGTCACGGCTGGCAGAAGCGAGTCGTGACGGGTCTGCCGTCGCTGCGGAGCACCGGCGGCGGCTTCTCCGTCTACGGGGCCCACGACCTGGCGTTCGACCGGCAGGGCAAGCTGCTGGTGGCGATGGGCTACAGCACCGACCCGGTCTCGCGCGACCTGCTCGGTGCGGCCGGGGCCACGATGGGGACGGTCCTCCGGGTCGAGGGGAAGCGCCGCTGGTCGGTCGTCGGCGACCTTTCCGCCTTCGAGGGGCAGAACAACCCCGACGGGGTCATTCCGGAGAGCCAGCCGTACGCCGTGGTCGCCGACGGGCGTGACGTCTACGCGCTCGACGCGGCCGCCAACGACGTGCTCAAGATCGACCGCCGTGGCGCGGTCACTGCCGAACATGTGTGGCCACAGGAGCAGGTTCCTGCGCCGCCGGAGTGGGGCCTGCCGCCTGGCTCGACGACGCCGATCCAGTTCGTGCCGGTCACCATCACCCGCGGGCCGGACGGTGCCCTCTACATCGGACAGCTGACCGGGCACCCCTTCCCGAACGGCGGCGCCCGGGTGTGGCGGCTGGTGCCCGGGCAGGAGCCGACCATCTTCGCGACCGGCTTCACCAACATCATCGACATCGCGTTCGACAAGCGGGGTCGACTGGTCGTGCTGGAGATCGCGAAGAACGGGCTCAGCTCCGGGGACTCCACCGGTGCGTTGATCCGGGTGGAGCGCGACGGTAGCCACCGGGAGCTGGCGAGCACCGGCCTGGACTCCCCGATGTCGTTCGCCATCGCTTCCGACGGCAGCTTCTACATCGCCAACAAGGGCCTCGGCATCGGCGAGTTGGTCCGTCTGTCCACACGAGACTGACAGAGTCGCACGGCGATCGTGGCGTTCTTCGTGTCGGGAGGACGCCACGATGGCTGTGGTGTCACACGTCCGCGATACGGTGCCAATCGTGTGCACGCTGGCGGCGGGGGATGGGGTCTGGGGGTTAGGTTGACGCGGTCCGACGGCGGGTCTCCCGCCGGCGCCACCACCATCCTCATAGTCGACGACCACGCTCTCGTCCGCGAGGGGCTGCGCTGGGTGCTCGAGGTGCACGCCGACCTCGACGTGGTCGACGAGGCGGGCGACTCGGCCACCGCGGTCGCCAAGGCGGCGTCGGAGCGTCCCGACGTGGTGTTGCTCGACGTCGAGATTCCCGGCGACGACCCGGTGGTCACGGTGCGCCGCATCCGTGAGGTGTCGCCCGACAGCGCAGTCGTCATCCTCAGCATGTATGACAGCCCCGACCTGCTGCGCCGTCTGATCGCCGCCGGGGTGCGCGCCTACCTGCTCAAGAGCGTGGGTCGTGAGGAACTGGTCGCCGCGATCCGCAAGGCGCGCGACGGCAGCGGCTCGGTGCTGCTCTCGGTCTCCGGTCAGAGCCTGGTGCAGGTGCAGAACGCGGAGTCCGCCATTCTGTCCCCCGTCGAGCTGGAGATCCTGCAACTCGCGGCCGAGGCGATGACCAACGCCCAGATCGCACGGCGGCTCGACCTGACCGAGGCCACTGTGAAGAGCCATTTGCGTCGAATCTTCGCGAAGCTCGGCGCGGTCTCCCGCATCGACGCGGTCAACAAGGCGGTGGCAGCGTCACTGGTGACGCTGCCACACGACCGGTTGGTGCCACGCCCGCGCCGCCCGCCGTTCTAGGGCCAGTTCTTATGAAACAGGCCCTGGCGACCGGCGACGTTCCTCAACAAGCGGCCTTGAGGTCGGCGGCGCGGTCCGTGCGCTCCCAGGTCAGGTCCGGGAGTTCACGGCCGAAGTGGCCGTAGGCGGCCGTCTGCTGGTAGATCGGACGCAGGAGGTCCAGGTCACGGATGATCGCCGCCGGGCGCAGGTCGAAGACCTCGCCGATCGCCTTCTCGATCCGGTCGAGCGGCACCGTCTCCGTCCCGAACGTCTCCACGAACAGGCTCACCGGGTGGGCCTTGCCGATCGCGTAGGCCACCTGTGCCTCGCACCGTTCGGCCAGGCCCGCGGCGACCACGTTCTTCGCCACCCACCGCATCGCGTACGCCGCCGAGCGGTCGACCTTCGACGGGTCCTTGCCCGAGAACGCGCCACCACCGTGCCGGGCGTACCCGCCGTAGGTGTCGACGATGATCTTCCGTCCGGTCAGGCCGGCGTCGCCCATCGGGCCACCGATCTCGAACCGGCCAGTCGGGTTGACCAGCAGTCGGTAACCCTCGGTGTCGAGGTCGAGCGCCTCCAGCTCCGGCGTGATCACGTGGTCCCGGATGTCGGGGGCGAGCAGTTCGTCGAGGGAGATGTGGGCGGCGTGCTGCGTGGAGACCACGACGGTGTCGAGCCGGACCGGTCGTAGGCCGTCGTACTCGACGGTGACCTGGGTTTTGCCGTCCGGCCGCAGGTAGGGCACCGTGCCGTCCTTGCGGACGGCGGCCAGCCGACGGGCCAGCCGATGGGCCAGCGCGATCGGCAGCGGCATCAGCTCCGGCGTCTCCGAGCAGGCGAAGCCGAACATCATGCCCTGGTCGCCGGCGCCCTGGGCGTCGAGCCCACCGCCGGACGAACCGTCGCGCAGCTCGATCGCCGTGTCGACACCCTGCGCGATGTCGGGCGACTGGGCGCCGATCGAGATGCTGACGCCGCAGGATGCGCCGTCGAAGCCCTTCTTCGACGAGTCGTACCCGATGCCCAGGACCGTTTCCCGCACGATGCGCGGGATGTCGGCGTAGGCCTGCGTGGTGACCTCGCCCGCGACGTGGACCTGGCCGGTGGTGATCAGGCTTTCGACGGCGACCCGGCTGTGCGGGTCCTGCGCCAGTAACGCGTCGAGGATCCCGTCGCTGATCTGATCGGCGATCTTGTCGGGATGACCTTCGGTGACCGACTCGGAGGTGAAGAGGCGGCGCGACATGTGTGACTCCTAACCCGAGGGGCGTGGGGGCCCGGCGAGTCTTCCCGCCCCTGGTGGAGGTTGCCTGGAGGAAGCATCGAGCGATCAAAGGGGTATCCGCCGTACAACTTTCGACACGCATCGATCCTCGGAAGAACCCGTGATGTCGCTACCTGCGGTCGTTCCGACACGCCCCGCTCATCCATAGCTTGAGAGCGTCTCGACGAGTGCTATGGGGAATGGGGGGACCACTGTGGTCAGGTACGAGATCCTCGGGTCGCTGGAAGTGATCCACGAGGGCCGGATCTGCACGCCGACGCCGCCGAAGGTGCGGACCGTGTTGGCGTTGCTGGTGATGCGGGCCAATCGGGTCGTGTTGGTCGACTCGATAATCCGGGAGTTGTGGGGTGACGATCCGGCGCGCAGCGCCGTCACCACGGTGCAGACCTACATCTACCACCTGCGCAAGCTCTTCGCGAAAGAGGGCATAGAGACCCCGGACCGGACCGTGCTGGAGAGCCGTGCCCGCGGCTACCTGCTCAGGGTGGAGCCGGGCCAGCTCGACGCCGAGGTGTTCGAGACGATGCTCGACCAGGGGCGCTCGCACATCGAGTCGGACCGGCCCGAGGAGGGCGCCGAGGTGCTGCGGCGGGCGCTGGCCATGTGGACGGGGCCGGTGGGCGCCAACGTGACGTTCGGGCCGGCGTTGGAGGCGCACGCGATCCACCTCCAGGAGCAGTGGATCCGGGCGCTGGAGCTGCGCATCCAGGCCGACATCACGCTCGGCCGCCACCGGGAGCTGATCGGCGAGCTGCGCTATCTCGTGGGCACGTACCCGCTCAACGAGTGGTTCCACCGCCAGCTCATCGTGGCGCTCAGCCGCTCGGGGCGCCGTGGTGAGGCGTTGCAGGCGTACCACCACCTGCGCCGGGTGCTCAGTGAGGAGTTGGGCCTGGACCCTTCGCCTGACCTCCAGCGGCTCCAGCGGGAGGTGTTGGCCGCCGGCGGGCCACTGCGCCCGGGGCTTGCCAGGGCCTCGTGACAGGCCCTCGACCGACGCTCCAGCGCCGTTCGACCGGCCGTCCCTAGCTTTCACACGGACATCGCGGCCAGGAGGTCTTCCATGACGAGCACATCCGACCGTCGGGTGGTCATTACCGGGATTGGCGTCATCGCCCCCGGTGGACTGGGCACCAAGGCGTTCTGGGAACTGTTGACCGCTGGCCGCACGGCCACCCGTACCCTGTCGTTCTTCGACGCCACCCCCTTCCGGTCGCGGGTGGCCGCGGAGGCCGACTTCGACCCGGTCGCCGAGGGCCTGTCGCCGCAGGAGGTCCGTCGGATGGACCGGGCGGCCCAGATGGCCGTGGTCTGCACCCGGGAGGCGCTGGCCGACAGCGGCTTCGAGGTCGCCGACCCGACCCGGGTCGGCGTCAGCGTCGGCACGGCGGTCGGGGCCACGATGAGCCTCGAAGAGGAGTACGTCGTGGTCAGCGACGGCGGCCGGAAATGGCTGACCGATCACCGGTACGCCACCCCGCACCTCTACGACTATCTGGTTCCGAGCTCGTTCGCCCGCGAGGTGGCGTGGTCGGTCGGGGCGGAAGGTCCGGCGACGGTGGTCTCCACCGGCTGCACGTCGGGCCTCGACTCGGTCGGCCACGCCCGGGAGCTGATCCGGGAGGGCTCGGCCGACGTGATGATCGCCGGCGCGACCGACGCCCCGATCTCGCCGATCACTGTGGCCTGCTTCGACGCGATCAAGGCGACCACGGCCCGCAACGACGACCCGACGCACGCCTCGCGGCCGTTCGACAACAGTCGCGACGGGTTCGTTCTCGGCGAGGGTTCGGCGATGTTCGTCCTCGAAGAGCTCGAGCACGCCCGCCGGCGAGGTGCGCAGATCTACGCCGAGTTGGTCGGGTTCGCCTCGCGCTCCAACGCGTTCCACATGACCGGCCTGCGGCCCGACGGGCGGGAGATGGCCGAGGCGATCCGCGTCGCGCTCGCCGACGCCCGGCTGCCCGGCGACGCCGTCGACTACATCAACGCGCACGGCTCGGGTACGAAGCAGAACGACAGGCACGAGACGGCGGCGTTCAAGCGGAGCCTCGGCGATCACGCGTACCGCACCCCGGTCAGCTCCATCAAGTCGATGATCGGCCACTCGCTCGGTGCCATCGGCTCGATCGAGATCGCGGCGTCGGCCCTGGCGATCAAGCACGGGGCGGTGCCGCCGACGGCCAACCTGCACGAACGCGACCCGGAGTGCGACCTCGACTACGTGCCGCTCACCGCCCGCGAGCAGCAGACCGACGTGGTGTTGAGCGTGGGCAGCGGGTTCGGCGGCTTCCAGAGCGCGATGCTCCTGGCGCGTGTGGCATGACCACTGTCGTCACCGGGGTCGGGGTGGCCGCGCCCAACGGGTTGGGCCGCGACGCCTTCTGGGCGGCCACCGTCGCCGGGGTGGGTGGGATCGGGCCGATCAGCCGTTTCGACCCCTCGGGTTACCCGGCCCAGTTGGCCGGCGAGGTTCCCGGATACGAGGCGGCCGATCACATCCCGAGCCGGCTGATGGCGCAGACCGACCACATGACTCGGCTGTCGTTGACGGCGGCGCAGTGGGCGCTGGCCGATGCGTCGGTCGACCCGTCGGCGCTGCCCGAGTTCGGCATGGGTGTCGTGACGGCCAGCGCTTCGGGCGGCTTCGAGTTCGGCCACCGTGAGCTGGAGAAGCTCTGGAGCAAGGGCTCCGAGCACGTCAGCGCGTACCAGTCGTTCGCCTGGTTCTACGCTGTCAACACCGGCCAGATCTCGATCCGCCACGGGATGCGTGGGCCGACCGGGGTGCTCGTCACCGAGCAGGCGGGTGGGCTCGACGCGGTGGCGCAGGCCCGGCGTCAGGTGCGCAAGGGCGTGCAGCTCGTGATGACCGGCGGTGTCGACGCGTCGCTCTGCCCGTGGGGCTGGACGGCCCAGCTCGCCAACGGCCTCCTCAGCACGGGGCGCGATCCGGCCACGGCGTTCCTGCCGTTCGACGCCAACGCCTCGGGTTACGTGCCGGGCGAGGGCGGGGCGATCCTCGTGCTGGAGGACGAACTCGCCGCTGCCCGGCGCGGGGCCGCCGTCTACGGGGTGATCGCCGGATACGGCGCGACGTTCGACCCCCGGCCCGGCTCCGGCCGCCCGCCGGGACTGCGTCGGGCGGCCGAAATGGCAGTGTCCGACGCCGGTCTCACACCAGCCGACATCGACGTCGTCTTCGCCGACGGCGCCGGTGTCGCGGAGCTCGACCGCGTCGAGGCCGAGGCGATCACCGCTGTCTTCGGCCCACGCGGGGTGGCGGTGACCGTGCCCAAGACGATGACCGGCCGGCTCTACTCGGGCGGGGCGGCGCTCGACCTCGTGTCCGCGCTGCTGTCGATCCGGCACGGAGTCATCCCGCCCACCACCAACATCCGCCAGCCGGCCGAGGGCCTGCACCTCGACCTGGTGCGCGACGTCGCGCGGGAGACACCCGTACGCGCGGCGCTCGTCCTCGCCAGGGGCTACGGCGGGTTCAACGCGGCCATGGTCGTGACCGACGAAAGGAATGGACGATGACCGACGCCAGCCTCGCCGCCGTCGCGAACTTCGACGAGCAGCAGGCACTTGACCTGCGTGAACGGCAGATCGCGGTGCTGGGAAGCGCCAAACAGATCGCCAACGTGATCTACGTGGTCACCGAGCTCGGCGTCGCCGACCTGCTCGTCGACGGACCGGTGCCCGTCGCCCAACTGGCGGCGGCGACCGAGTCGCACGAGGACGCGCTACGGCGGATCCTGCGCGCGGCCTCCGCGGTCGGCATCTTCGACGAGCAGGAGGACGGGTCGTTCGCGCTGACCCCGCTCGGTGAGGGGCTGACGTCGGCCCGGATCGGCGGGCTGCGGCCGATGGTGCAGTTCAGCGGGGCCGACTTCAACCGCCTCCCGTACGCGGAGATCCTGCACAGCGTCCGCACCGGCGAGCCGGCCTTCAACAAGGTCTTCGGCATGGGCTTCTACGACTACCTCCAGGCCCACCCGGAGGCCAACCGGTTCTTCGAGGGCTTCATGGCCCACTGGAGCCGGCGGCTCGCCGACCGGTTCGCGGCGGAGTTGGCGCCCGAGCGGTTCGGCCGGATCGCCGACATCGGCGGCAGCAACGGCTACTTCCTGGCCAAGATGCTCCAGCGTCACCCCGAGGGCACCGGTGTCCTCTTCGATCTGCCCGAGGTCGTGGCCGACGCCGAACCGCTGCTCAAGGAGCACGGTGTCACCGAGCGGGTCGAGGTGCGGGGCGGCGACTTCTTCACCGACGAGCTGCCAGCGGGTGCCGACGCGTACATCCTGAAGTCGATCGTCCACAACTGGCCCGACGACACCTGCGTCACGCTGCTGCGTCGGATCCGGGCGGCGATCGGCGACGCCGACTCCCGCCTCATCGCGATCGACCAGATCGTGCCGCCGCGCAACCAGTGGGACCACGCCAAGATCATCGACATCGACATGCTGGTGCTCTTCGGCGGCAAGGAGCGCGACCTCCGCGAATGGCAGGCGCTGTTCACCGCGTCCGGTTTCGAGCTGGTCAACACCCCCGCGTCCCGCGGCTGGGCCCTGCTCGAAGCGCGTCCGATCTAGGAAAGGAAGCCCGCAATGGCACACATCGGCATCGACCAGCCGGTCGTGACGATGGTCAACATCTTCACCGTCGAGCCGGCCAACCAGCAGAAGCTCGTCGACATCCTGATCGAGGCGACCGACGCGGTGATGTCCAAGGTCGACGGGTTCGTGTCGGCGAACATCCACGCCAGCCTCGACGGGACCCGGGTCGTCAACTACGCGCAGTGGAAGAGCGAAGAGCACTTCACCGCGATGCTCCAGAACCCCGAGGTCCACCCCCACTTCGGCGAGGTGCGCGCGATCGCCACGCCGGAACGACACCTCTACAAAGTCGTCTACACGGAGGACGCTCATGTCTGACGGAAGCACCGACGTCCTGATCGTCGGCGGCGGCCCGGTCGGCTTGTCGACCGCGCTCTTCCTGGCCCGCAAGGGGATCCGGCCGATCCTGGTCGAACGTCGGCCCCGGCTGTCGACGATCCCCCGCGCGACCGGTCTGCACGCCCGCACTGTGGAGATCTTCCGCACCGTCGGCCTGGAGCCGGCCGTGCAGCAGGCCGGCATGAAGATCGTCGGGCCGGGCGCCGAACTCGACCTCGTCCGCGCCGGCCGCGCCACACCACTGGTCATGCTCGGCGCCCAGTCCCTGGCCGACCTGCACAAGTCCTTCGTCATGGAGGCGCACGACGTCGACTACGACAAGTTCACGCCGAGCTGGCCGATCTGGTGCGGCCAGGACCACTACGAGCCGCTGCTCCACGACGCCGCCGTCGAGGCGGGCGCGGAGATCCGCTTCCAGAACGAGCTGATCGGGCTGACCCAGGACGAGGACGGGGTCACCGCGACCGTCAACGACAACGGCACGACACGCACCATCCGGGCGCGCTACGTCGTCGCGGCAGACGGCGTGAAGAGCCCCGTCCGTGACCTGCTCCAGATCGGAAACCGCAGCAACGGCGTCGCCGGCAACTTCGTCAGCATCATCTTCCGCGCCAAGGTCGACCTGCCCGAGTCGGCACCCCGGTTCACGCTGATCTACCTGATGAACCAGCTGGCCCAGGGTCTGCTGCTCTTCATCGAGCCGGGGCGGTGGATGTTCGGCGTCAACTACTACCCCGAGCGGGGGCAGTCGCCGGCCGACTTCACCCCGGAACGCTGCGTCGAGCTGGCCCGGATCGCGGCCGGTGACCCCGAGCTGGACGTCGAGGTCGAGTCGGCTCAGCCCTGGGACGCGCGGCACATGGTCGCCGACGCGTACCAGTCGGGGCGGGTCTTCCTCGCCGGCGACGCCTGTCACGCCCACCCGCCGGCCGGCGGCTTCGGCGTCAACGCCGGCATCCAGGACGCGCACAACCTGGCGTGGAAGCTCGCCGACGTGCTTCACGGGCACGCCGACGAGAGCCTGCTCGACTCCTACGAAGCCGAGCGTCGCCCGGTCGGCGCGGCGACCGCCGACCAGGCGTGGATGCTCTTCCGCACCCGGGGTCAGCTCGCCGACGAGGACAAGGCCGCCTACCGGGACTTCGTCATCGTGACGATGGGCTACCGGTACACCTCGAACGCGATCGTCGGCGCGCCCGCCGACACCGAGCTGCTGCCCCGCGAGCTGACCTTCACCGGCCAACCCGGATCGCGTGCCCCGCACGGCTGGGTCGACCAGGACGGCGCTCGGGTCTCCACGATCGACGTGCTGACCGAGGGCTGGACGTTGGCCACGGCTCCCGGCGACGACGCCTGGCTCGCGGCGGCCGAGGCGGTCTCGGCGGAGACCGGGCTTCCGATCAAGGCGCTGACCGCCGGTCCCGGCGGTGACCTCGCCGACGACGGCTCGTGGCTCGCGAGCTGCGGCGTCGGCCCCGGCGGGGCGCTGCTGGTACGCCCGGACGGCATCGTGGCCTTCCGCAGCGCCGGCCAGGTCGACGACCAGGCGCAGACCCTGACCGCCGCCCTGGCCACGATCCTGCGGGGAGCGTGAGCACATGTCCTACCGCGCCCTCATGGTCATGCGGATGGCCCCCGGTCACGCCGACGCGGTCGCCGAGCTCTTCGCCGAGCACGACAAGGGCGACATGCCCTACGTCGTCGGCATCTCGCGGCGCACGCTCTTCCAGTACCAGGACCTCTACATGCACCTGCTCGAAGCCGACACCGACGTCTTCGACAAGCTCCTCGCGGCCCGAGCCCGCGCGGACTTCCAGGAGGTCAACCGGCGCCTCTCTGCCTACCTGCAGCGCTACGCGCCGGACAGCATGACCGAGTTGCAGGACTCGAAGGCGACGCCCTTCTACACCTGGAGCCCCGAGACAGGGAGCATCGCGTGACGCTGACCCGCCGCGACATCAACGACATGATGCAGGCCTACAAGAAGACGAGCCTGCTGCGTACCGGGGTGGAGCTGGGCGTTTTCGATGCGCTCGCCGCCGGCCCGGCCACGGCCAGCGGGCTCGCTCCGAAGCTCGGCATCCACCCGCGGGGCGCGCGCATCCTGCTCGACGCGCTCACCGCGATCCGCCTCACCGACCGGACCGGCGAGCACTTCTCGCTCACCCCGGCGGCCGCCGACCACCTGGTCAGCACCCGTCCCGACTACCTGGGCGGAATGGTCAAGGTGATGTCGAGCGACTGGGAGTGGGACGCGCTGCGCGACCTCAGCGCCGCCGTACGGGCCGGCGGCACCGTCCTCGACGTGCACGCCGAGACCCCGGAGTACACCTACTGGGAGGACTTCGCCGCGTACGCGACGAAGGTCGCCCAGCCGACCGCCGAGGTGATGGCCGAGGCGCTCGCGCCGTGGACGAAGGAGCGCGCCGAACTCGACATCCTCGACGTCGCCTGCGGCCACGGCGTCTACGGCTACACGCTCGCGCAGCACAACCCGCAGGCGACCGTGACCTCGCTGGACTGGCCCAACGTGCTCGCCGTGACGGAGAAGCACGCCGAGCGGCTCGGCGTGCGCGACCGGGCGTCGTTCCTGCCGGGTGACATGTTCACCACCGATCTCGGTGGCCCCTACGACGTCGTGCTGCTCACCAACGTCACCCACCACTTCTCCGAGGAGCGGGTGCATGAGCTGGTGAACCGGCTCGGTTCGGTGGTCAAGCCGGGTGGCCGGCTGGTCATCGTCGGCTTCACCACGGGCGACGAGTCGCCGGCACTGGACCCGGCGCCGTACCTCTTCTCGGTGCTGATGTTGGTCTGGACCTTCGAGGGAGAGTCGCACTCCGTCGCCGCCTACAACCGGGCCCTCGCTGCGGCGGGCTTCGGCCCGGCCACCGTCCACCCGACGGACCTGCCGTTCCGAGTGCTCGTCGCAGAGAAGGGATGACAATGCATCGGCAACCGATCGTGAAGGTCGCCGCCACCGACGTGCCCGGCATCAACCGGATCGGCGGCGAGGTGCGGATCCTGCTCAGCCCGAAGACCGTCGACGCGACGGAGGGCTTCATGGGCACGGTCCGCCTGGAGCCGGGCGAGTTCCTGGCGGAGCAGTACAACCCGTACTCGGACAAGTTCTGTTATCTGGTGCGCGGCGAGGTCGTGATCCGGGTCGACGGCGCGGAGGTCAAGCTCGCGGCCGACGAGGCCCTCATGGTCCGTCGCGGCCAGCGGCACCGCATCGTCAACGCCGGTGGCGAGACCGCGCTGATCGTGTTCCAGATCAGCCCGCTCGCGCCGCGCCCCGAGCTGGGCCACGTCGACACCGAGGAGGTCCCGCACCCCGAGTCGCCGGTCCCGCAGGTCGGCGGCGTGCGCGACGGGTGGCAACGACCGACGGGAGGAAACTCATGAGCCAGCTGACCCTCGACGACCTGCGTCGGATCCTGGAGACCAGTTCCGGTGTGGTCGAGCAGACCGACTGGGCCGATCCGGCGACGCTCGACGCGCCGTTCGACGACCTCGGCTACGACTCGCTCGCGCTGTTGGAGCTGGCGGCGCGGGTGCAGCAGGAGTACGAGGTGCGCATCCCCGACGACGCCGTGTCGATCATGAAGACGCCGCGGCTCGCCGTCGACTACGTCAACCAACGACTCGCGGATCGGTGACCCCATGGCCGGACACACGGACAACGCGGTCGTCATCAACGCACCGTTCGACCTCGTCTGGGACCTGACCAACGACATCCCCAACTGGCCCTCCCTGTTCAGCGAGTACGCCAGCACCGAGGTGCTCTCGACGTCCGCCGACGGGGCCGTCGTCTTCCGCCTGACCATGCACCCCGACCCGGCCGGCCGGGTCTGGAGCTGGGTCTCCGAGCGGGTGCCCGACCGCAGCGACCGGGTGGTGCGGGCACGGCGGCTGGAGACGGGCGCCTTCAAGTACATGAACCTGTTCTGGGAATACACCGAGATCCCGGACGGCGGCGTGCGGATGCGGTGGGTGCAGGACTTCGAGATGCGGCCGGGCGGGCACGCCGACGACGAGGGCATGACCGCCCACCTCAACCGGACCACATGTGAGCAGCAGGCACGCATCCGGGAGATCGTGGAGAAGGCCGCGGCCGAACGCGGGCAGTCATGACCGCCACCGTCAACACGCCCGTCGGCAAGAGCTGGCTGATCTGCCCGGGCTGCCGGGCGCTGCTCTACCAGCGCCGGGTCGAGCGCAACCTGGGCGTCTGCCCGGAGTGCGACCACCACGACCAGGTCACCGCACACCAGCGGATCGAGCAGCTCTTCGATCTCGACTCGGTCGAGGAGCTGCCACCGGTCGATGCCGTCGGTGATCCGCTCGGGTTCGTCGACACCAAGCCCTATCCGCAACGGATCGAGGCGGCCCGCCGGCGCACCGGGCTCGACGAGGCAGTGGTCTGCGTGCGGGGCACTGTCGAGGGGCAGCCGTTGATCGCGGCCGTCATGGACTTCCGCTTCCTCGGCGGAAGCCTCGGCGCGGGCGTCGGCGAGCGGATCACCCGGGCCGCCGAGTTGGCGCTCGAAACCCGTACGCCACTGCTGATCGTCAGCGCCTCCGGCGGCGCCCGGATGCAGGAGGGCGTGCTGTCGCTCATGCAGATGGCCAAGACGAGCGCGGCGCTCGGAGCCCTCGACGAGGCCGGGGTGTTGACGATCTCGCTGGTCAGCGACCCGACCTACGGTGGCGTCGCGGCATCGTTCGCGACGCTCTGCGACGTCATTCTCGCCGAGCCGGGGGCGCGCCTCGGCTTCGCCGGGCCGAGGGTCATCCAGCAGACGCTGCGTCAGCCGCTGCCGGCCGGCTTCCAGACCGCCGAGTACCTCTTCGCCCGCGGCATGCTCGACGACCTGGTGCCCCGGTCGAACCTGCGGTCGACCATCGGCCGGCTGCTCGCCTTCGCGGGGGCCGACCGGTCCGCGCCGGATCCTTACCCGGTACGGGCCACCACGCCCCCGCCGTCGGCGGACCCGTGGGCGGTCGTGGCGCTGTCCCGCGATCTCGGCCGACCATCCACACTCGACTACATCGGCCACTTCGTGGACGGTTTCGTGGAGCTGCACGGCGACCGGCTGGCGAGTGACTGCCCGGCGATCGTCGGCGGCGTCGGTCTGATCGACGGCCGGCCCACGGTGGTGATCGGCCACCAGAAGGGCCACACGGTCGCCGAGGTGGCCAGCCGCAACTTCGGCATGGCGACACCGGCCGGCTATCGCAAGGCGGCCCGGCTGATGCGCCTGGCCGAGAAGCTCGGCACGCCGATCGTGACGCTGATCGACACGCCCGGCGCCTACCACGGCATCTCGGCGGAGGAGAACGGGCAGGCCCTCGCCATCGCCGACAGCATCCGGCTGATGGCCGGGCTGACGGTCCCGGTCGTCGCCATCGTGACCGGCGAGGGCGGCAGCGGAGGCGCGCTCGCCCTCGGCGTCGGCAACCGGGTGTTGATGCTCGCCAACGCGACGTACTCGGTGATCAGCCCGGAAGGCTGCGCCGCGATCCTCTGGAACGACTCCGGTCGGGCCGACGAGGCCGCCGCGCAGCTCAAGCTCCAGGCCGGCGACCTGCTGTCGCTCGGCATCGTCGACGGGGTGGTTCCCGAACCACCCGGCGGGGCACCGGCCGACCCCGGGGCGACCGCGTCGGCCGTACACCGGGCGGTTGTCGACGCGTTCGCGGAGTTGGCCGGTCTCAACCGCGAGGAGGTGCGGGCCCATCGCCGGGCCCGCTTCCGACAGATCGGAGGTTTGACGAATGCCGGAGGGTAACGCCGACCCGCTGGATGCCGCGGTCCGCAGTCTCGCGCGGCTGATCGGGTCGACGCCAGGTCCGGTCCGCCGCGCCCGGCTCCAGCACGGCGACCTGGTTGTCGAGGTGGAGTGGCCGGACGGCGCACCCGGGATGGCGGCGGTCCCGCCGGTCCCGCCGGTGGAGGCCGACGCCGGTCTGCACTACGTGTGCGCGCCGATGGTCGCGACGCTCTACCTCGCGCCGTCGCCCGGCGCTGACCCGTTCGTCCGTGAGGGCGACCAGGTCGTGCCGGGCCAGCAGGTCGCGATCCTCGAAGCGATGAAGATGATGATCCCGGTCGAAGCCGACCGCGCGGGCGAGGTCGTGAAGGTGCTGGTGCCCAACGCGACCCCGGTCGAGTACGGCGAACGGTTGATCGCCTTAGCTGTGTCGGAGGGCTGACCCAGTGTTCGAGTCGGTGCTGATCGCCAACCGGGGCGAGATCGCGGTCCGGATCGCCCGGACCTGCCGGGAGATGGGGCTGCGTACCGTGGCGGTCTACTCGACCGTCGACCGGGACTCGGCGGTGGTGCGGCTGGCCGACGAAGCCGTCCAGATCGGGCCGGGTCCCAGCCGGCGCAGCTACCTGAGCGCCCCGGCCATCATCGAGGCGGCCCGCCGCACGGGGGCCGACGCCATCCACCCGGGCTACGGATTCCTCTCCGAGGACCCGGACTTCGCCGAGATCTGTGAGGCGGACGGGATCACGTTCATCGGGCCGCCGCCCGCCGTGATGGCAGCGCTGGGCGACAAGGCCCGGACGCGGGGCATCATGGCGGGCCTCGGCCTGCCCGTACTCCCCGGCACGACCGACGCCGTCGAGTCGGCGGCCCATGCCCGCGCGGTCGCCGAGGAGATCGGCTTTCCGCTGATCATCAAGGCGGTCGCCGGTGGCGGCGGTCGGGGCGTACGGGTGGTCCGCGACCCGGCCTCGTTCCTGGGCGAGTTCGCCGCCGCGCGGGCCGAGGCGCAGCTGCTCTTCGGCGACAACCGGGTCTACATCGAGCGTTACCTCGAGTCGGCCCGCCACGTCGAGGTGCAGGTGCTCACCGACCGCTACGGCAACGGCATCCACCTCGGCGAGCGTGACTGCTCGGTGCAGCGGCGTCACCAGAAGCTGATCGAGGAGTCGCCCGCGCCCGGGTTGCCGCAACACATGGTCGACCGGATGACCGCCGCCGCGGTCACCGGCGCGCTCGGTGTCGGTTACGTGGGCGCGGGCACCTTCGAGTTCCTGGTCGGGGGTGGGGACGACTTCCACCTGATGGAGGTCAACTGCCGGCTCCAGGTCGAACACCCGGTCTCCGAGCTGGTGACCGGCGTCGACCTGGTGCGGCAACAGATCCTCGTCGCGGCCGGCGAACGGCTCGCGCTGACCCAGGCCGACGTGACGCCGCGCGGCACCGCGATCGAGTGTCGCCTCAACGTCGAGGATCCGGCGCGCGGCTTCGTACCGACGCCGGGTGAGCTGACCCGCTTCGACCTGCCCGCCGGCCCGTTCGTCCGGGTCGACACGCACGGGTACGCCGGCTACCGGGTTCCGGCCGACTACGACTCCCTCCTCGCGAAGGTGGTCGTCTGGGCGCCCGACCGCACCCAGGCCCTGGCCCGGATGGCCCGAGCCCTCGACGAGTGCGCCGTCGAAGGGCCAGGTGTGGCCACCACCCGCGACTTCCTCCGATCGACGCTCGACCACCCGCTGTTCCGCGCCGCGAAACACGACACCTCGCTGGTCGACACCATGCTCACCGGCCTCCAGCCGGACACCACCGAAGCTCCAGGGCGCCACTAACCGAAGGGTTCACACTGCTGCCGGTTCGCGGGTTTACGGCCCGTGCGTCCACGCGGGCGCCCGCGGACGGAAGGTGGCCGACATGGCAATTGACAACGCTTCTCGAGGTGTCAGCCGACGGCGATTATTGGCCGGAGTCGGCGCGGGGGCGCTCGTGGCCGGCACCGGGGGAGTCCTGCTCGACGCGACGCCCGCGGCGGCCGCGTTCTCCAACCGGTTCGGCCGGATGTTCCCGTCGCTGCCGGCGTTCGGGTCCGCGACGACCCAGATGCGGAACGCGCTGATCGACCTGTCGCGCGTCGGCGGCCCGATGGACGCCCGCGACCCGCTCAACGTCGGCGCGGAGGCGCTCGCCGACCAGCAGCAGCACAGCATCAACAACCCCGACAACTTCTCGATCCCGCAGGGCATGACGTACTTCGGGCAGTTCGTCGACCACGACCTGGCCTTCGAGACGACGGCGCCGCTGGGTACGCCGGTCGACCCGACCACGGTGCCGAACCCCCGGACGCCGGCCCTCGACCTCGACTCGCTCTACGGTGGCGGGCCGACCGGGAACCCGGAGCTGTACAACTCCGCCGATCCCGCCAAACTCAAGATCGAGTCGGGCGGGCGCTTCGAAGACCTGCCGCGCAACTCCAGTGGCAGGGCGATCGTCTTCGACGTCCGCAACGACGAGAACCTGCCGATCGCGCAGATCACTGCCGCGTTCATCCTCTTCCACAACCGGGTGGTCGACCTGGTGCGCGCACAGGGCACACCGGCGGCACAGGTCTTCGCCGCCGCCCGGCAACTCGTCACCTGGCACTACCAGTGGATCGTGCTCAACGAGTTCCTTCCGCTGATCGCCGGCCCGGGCACTGTCTTCACAGTGCTCAACGGAGGCCGCCGCTTCTACCGGCCGGAGCCGAACGCGACGTTCATCCCGGTCGAATTCACCGCGGCGGCGTTCCGCTTCGGCCACAGCCAGCCGCGACCGGCCTACCTGGTCAACCGCACCGGCAACGGTGGCGACGAGTTCTACGCCATGCTCTTCGACCCGGCGCTGAGCGGCGCCGACCCGGCCGACCTGCGCGGCGGGAAGCGGGCCGCCCGTCGTTACCTCGACTACCAGTTCTGGTTCCAGTTCTTCGACGGCCAGGTGCGCTGGAGCAAGTGGGTCGACGTCCGCAACTCGACGCCGCTGTTCGGCTTCCCGCTGCCACCGCCGCCGTCCGGCTCGCCGTCGGCCAACCTGCTCGGACGCGACCTGCTCCGTCAGCTCACCTTCGGCATCCCGTCGGGCCAGCGGATCGCCGCCCACATCGGGGCGCCCGCACTGGGCAGCTTCAACTTCCCGGAGCTCAGTGGGTACGGCCTCGGCCTGGACTCGAACACCCCGCTCTTCTACTACATCCTCAAGGAGGCACAGCTCCAGGCCGGCGGAGGTTCGTTGGGCGCGGTAGGTGGGCGAATCGTGGCAGAGGTGCTCATCGGCATCGCCCAGCTCGACCCGGCCAGCTACCTGAAGGTGCAGCCCAACTGGCGTCCGACCCTGCCCGCCCGCTTCTCGGGCCAGTTCACGATGGCCGACCTGCTCACGTACGCCCGGGTCGACCCGGCCAGCCGCAACTCCTGACGGCGCCTGCTCCGCACCCGGGCCCGGCGTGGCCCGGTGTGCGGAGCATGAGCCCGTTGAACGGGACTCCAACGGTCCTCGACGCGGGTGGGGGAGGGTGCGGGCATGACTGGCAACTTCAGCGATTTCAAGGTGGCGGATCTGTCGTTGGCGGCCTTCGGGCGTAAGGAGATCGAGCTGGCCGAGCATGAGATGCCGGGTCTGATGTCGATCCGGAGGGAGTTCGCCGAACGGCAGCCGTTGAAGGGCGCGCGGATCACCGGCTCGCTGCACATGACGATCCAGACGGCCGTGTTGATCGAGACGCTGGTGGCGCTCGGCGCGCAGGTCCGGTGGGCGTCCTGCAACATCTTCTCCACCCAGGACCACGCGGCGGCGGCGATCGTGGTCGGCCCGACCGGCACCCCGGACGCCCCGGCGGGTGTCCCGGTCTACGCCTGGAAGGGCGAGTCCCTCGACGAGTACTGGTGGTGCACCCAGCAGGTGTTGCTCTGGCCGGACGGGCAGGGCCCGAACATGATCCTCGACGATGGTGGTGACGCCACGCTGCTGGTGCACAAGGGCGCCGAGTTCGAGGCGATCGGAGCGGTTCCGTCGCCGGAGAGCGCCGACTCGGAGGAGTACGAGGTCATCCTCGGTGTGTTGACGCGGTCGTTGCGGGAGGACAACCGCCGCTGGACGCGGGTCGCCGCCGGGATCAAGGGGGTGACCGAGGAGACCACGACCGGCGTGCACCGGCTGTACGAGATGCAGCAGGCAGGGAACCTGCTGTTCCCGGCGATCAACGTGAACGACTCGGTGACCAAGAGCAAGTTCGACAACAAGTACGGCTGCCGGCACTCGCTGATCGACGGGATCAACCGGGCCACCGATGTGCTGATCGGCGGGAAGGTCGCCGTGGTGTTCGGCTACGGCGACGTCGGCAAGGGCTGCGCCGAGAGTCTGCGTGGTCAGGGTGCGCGGGTCATCGTGACCGAGGTGGATCCGATCTGCGCCCTCCAGGCGGCGATGGACGGCTACCAGGTCGCGACCATCGACGACGTGGTCGAGACCGCGGACATCTTCGTGACCGCCACCGGCTGCTTCAGCGTGATCACCAATGAGCACATGGCGCGGATGAAGCACCAGGCGATCGTGGGAAACATCGGCCACTTCGACAACGAGATCGACATGGCCGGTCTCGCGAAACGCGGGGACGTCGAGCGGATCACCGTGAAGCCGCAGGTGGACGAGTGGCGGTTCGCGGACGGCCACTCGATCATCGTGCTGTCCGAGGGCCGGCTGTTGAACCTGGGCAACGCCACCGGGCATCCGAGCTTCGTGATGTCGAACAGCTTCGCCAACCAGACCATCGCGCAGATCGAGCTGTTCACCAGCACCGACCAGTACCCGGTCGGCGTCCACACCCTCCCCAAGCACCTGGACGAGAAGGTGGCCCGACTCCACCTCTCCGCGCTGGGTGTCCGCCTCACCGAACTGACCAAGGAACAAGCCAACTACCTCGGCGTCCCGGTCGAAGGGCCCTACAAGCCCGACCACTACCGCTACTGAGAGGGCCCGTCCGCATGATCGCCGTATCCGGCTCGATCGCGACCGACCATCTGATGCGTTTTCCGGGGCGGTTCGCCGAGCAACTCATCGCCGGCAGCCTCGACACCGTCTCGCTCTCGTTCCTCGTCGACGACCTGGTCGTCCGGCGCGGCGGGGTCGCGGCCAACATCGCCTTCGGGCTCGCCCAACTCGGGCACCGGCCGGTGCTGCTCGGCGCGGTCGGCGGCGACTTCGGCGACTACCGCAGCTGGCTGGAACGGCACGGGGTCGACTGCTCGGAGGTGCAGGTCAGCTCCATCGCACACACCGCCCGGTTCATCTGCACCACCGACACCGATCTCTGCCAGATCGCGTCGTTCTATCCCGGCGCGATGGGTGAGCCGGACCGGATCAGCCTCGACGGTGTCGCCGCGCGGGCCGGCGGGCTCGGGCTCGTCATCGTCGCCGCGGAGAACCCGGACACGATGCTCGCCCGCGCCGCGGCCTGTCGCCGGCTGGGCCTGCCCTTCGCCGCCGACCCGTCACAGCAGCTGGCCCGGATGCCGTCGGCCGACATCGAGGCGATGATCAACGGCGCTCGCTACCTGTTGACGAACGAGTACGAGGCGGCGCTGCTGGAGTCGAAGACCGGGCTGAGCGAAGACGACATCCTGCGCCGCGTGGGCGTGCGGGTCGTGACCCTGGGCGCCAACGGGGTACGCGTCACCGGGCAGGAGGGTGACTTCCTGGTCCCGGCGGCGCGGGTGGGCCGCATCGTCGACCCGACCGGCGTGGGCGACGGCTTCCGGGCCGGCTTCTTCGCCGCGCTCGCCGCCGACCTGCCCATCGAGCGCGCGGCACAGGTGGGCTGCGTACTGGCGGCGCACGTGCTGGAGGTCGAGGGCCCACAGGAATACACGGTCGACGCCGACGCTTTCGAGCGCCGCATCGCCGACTCCTACGGCCCGGACGTCGCGGTCGACGTGCGGGCGCTGGGGCTGGCTCGGGTTTGATCGGGGCAGCCCGGGGAGGGGCGCGTTCCCGGGCGGTCTTCAGACGATTTACGACGACCAGCAAAGCGCGATCTTGACACTCTGAAACCAGATGACTACCCTACGGGCCGATCTGCACATCGGGGGTGTCATCGTGGCGGTGCCGATCGACTTCATGGTGCTCGGGCCCCTGGAGGTTCGCGCTGGCGGCCGACGCGTTGAGCTGGGCGGCGAGCGGCAGAGAAGGCTGCTGGCCGGTCTGCTCCTCCGCCACGGTCAGCTGGTGTCCGCCGCAGACCTGATCGCCATCGCCTGGAGCGGGGACCCGCCCGCGACAGCTCGCAACCAGATCCACAGCGGAATCTGGCAGCTGCGTCGCACACTTGATCGCTACGGTGCGGCGCATCTGCTGGATGGTGAGCGCGCCAACTACCGGCTTCGGGTCGACGCGGGTCAGCTGGACCTCGCCCGATTCAAGGACGCCGTGTCCGAGGGGCGACGCCTCGTAGCGCTCGATGACAAGCGCAAGGCCGCCGTCGTGCTGCGTCAGGCGGTGTCGATGTGGCGGGGTCCCGCGCTCGCGGATCTGAACGGGATCGTGTTGGAGCGCGAGGCGGCCGTGTTGGAGGAGATGCGCATCGCGGTCCTCGAAGAGTGTCTGGAGTGCGAGCTGACTTTCGGCGGCGGGGCCGCCGTGGTCGCCGAACTGACTGATCTGGTGGCGAGACATCCGCTGCGCGAGCGGCTCGCGGCCATGCTGATGACCGGCCTCTACCAGTCAGGGCGGCAGGCCGAGGCGATCGAGGCGTACCAGCGCGTCGCTGCCACGCTCGCCGATGAACTGGGCGTCGACCCGGGCGACGAGCTGCGTAAGAGGTACGAGGCGATTCTTCGGCAGGACCGAGCCCTCGACCCGTCGGCGCGTTCCGAGGGCGTCACCCTTGCGCCCGACACCGGTGCGACACCTGTTCGCCCGGCTCAACTTCCTATGCAAGGGGCCCTGTTCGTCGGCCGTTCCGCCAGTCTGGCCGAGTTGGATGCGGCCCTGGCCACCGATCCCACTGACCAGCCGCACCCGACGGTCCTGTCCATCGTGGGCCATGCCGGTGTCGGCAAGACCGCGCTGGCCGTCCGTTGGGCACATCGGGTCCGCGACCGCTTCCCGGACGGGCAGCTCTTCGTGAACCTGGACGGGTTCGGCCCGGACGGAACGACGGCCCTCAAGCCCACCGACGTCCTGCGGGACTTCCTGGAAGCGTTGCACGTTCCGCCGGACCGGATACCTCCCGGGCTCAACGCCCAGGTGGGTCTCTACCGCAGCGTCCTGGCCGACCGGCGGGTGCTGGTCGTACTGGACAACGCCCGCGATGCGGCACAGGTGCGCCCGCTGCTCCCGGGCAACCCGTCCTGTCTGGTCGTGGTCACCAGCCGAAACCGGCTCACCGGACTCGTCGTGAACGAAGGGGCTCAACCCGTCGCGCTCGGCATGCTGACCGAGGTGGAAGCGCACGAGTTGCTCACCCGCCGACTGGGCGTCGCCCGGGTCGTGCGGGACGCGGGAGCCGTCGACCAGATCATCCGCCGGTGCGCAGGTCTACCCTTGGCGCTGGCCATCGTCGCGGCGCGTGCCGCCACCGACGCCCAGCTCTCGATCGAGGTCCTCGCCAGTCGCCTCGGGAGCGGCGGAGATCTGGACGTCCTTGCCGGAGACGATCCGCGGTCGGACCTCCGGACAGTTCTCTCCGGTTCCTACCGGGCTCTCAGCCCCGAACACGCCCGACTGTTTCGCCTGCTCGGCCTGCATCACGGCCTGGAGATGGCCGTGTCGACCTGTGCCAGCCTGGCCGGCCTGCCGCTGGACCAGACCAGCCGACTGCTGGCCGACCTCGTAGCCGTCCACATGGTCGAGCGACGTTCGACCGACCGGTACGCGCTCCACGATCTTCTGCGCGCGTACGCGCGCGAACTCGTCGATGTTCACGAGACCGAGCGCGATCTGCGCGCCGCGCGGCATCGGATGCTCGACCACTACCTGCACACCGCCCATGTGGCCGATCGCCTGATCTATCCGCACCGGCGTGACTCGATCGACCTCGCGGCGCCGCAGCCCGGCGTGACCACGGAGATCCTCAACGGCAGCGACGCGGCGTTCGCCTGGTACACGCACGAACGGCGGGCACTCGTCACGGCCGTCGACATGGCAGCCTCGAACGGGTTCGACTCGCACGCATGGCAACTTGGCTGGACGCTGACCACCTTCCTCAACCGATGCGGGTGGTGGCACGAGTGGGCCGCGGTCGAGGCCACGGGTCTCGTCGCTGCACAGCGGCTGAAGGACCGCAGGGCCGAGGCCCGCTGCCATCGCGGCCTCGCCAACGCCCACACCCGCCTGGGGCACTACGAACGTGCCCGCCAGCACCACGGGTCTGCCTTGAAGCTGTACGTCGAGATCAGGGACCGGACCGGACAGGCGCAGGTCCACAGCAATTTGTCCTGGTTGGCCGAGCGCCAGGGAAGCTACCGTGACGCGCTGGCACACGCCGAACAAATGCTGCACCTCCATCGGCATGCGGGCCCCGAATCTGGCGAGGCCAGCGCACTCAACGCTGTCGGGTGGTATCACAGCCTGCTGGGCGACCACACCCGCGCGCTTGACTACTGCGGACGCGCCGTTGCTCTCATGCAACGCCTGGGCGACCTCCACGGTGAGGCGTACGTGTGGGACAGCCTGGCGCATGTTCACCACCAACGAGGCGATCACGCCCAGGCGCTCTCCTGTGGGCGGCGTGCGGTCAACCTGTCCGCGGAGGTCGGCGAAACCACTCTCCAGGCCAGCGCGTTGGCCCGCCTCGGCGACACCTACGAGGCCGCGGGTGACCTGGCCGCCGCGTGGAAGGTGTGGCATCAAGCCTTGGATGTCTATGACGGACGTGACGAGGTGCAGGCGGCAGTCATTCGAGAAAAGCTGAAGGTCAGCATCTACGGCTCCTGACTGCCTACCAGTTGTGACACCCAGACACGGACCCCCAAACACGGGCATCCGGCTCATCGACGAGTGTTCATACCTTGGCAGCGGTGCACGCCTCCGCTAACGTCCTTGGGAACGCTCCCATGAACTTGGATACATCTATGTGATCTGGAGGCAACACGTCGTGGCTATCCTCTCCTCGCTCCGCCGCAGATCGGCGGCAATCAGCGTGGCGGCCGTCGCGGGCGCCACCGCCGTCGGCGTCTGCCTCGCCGTCAGCAGCGCCTCCGCCGGCACGCTGTCCGGGTCGCTCTACCGTGACCCGAGTTCGGCCGTCGTCCGCTGGGTCGCCGCCAACCCTGGCGACTCGCGTACGGCCGTCATCCGCGACAAGATCGCGAGTCAGCCGCAGGCGCGCTGGTTCGCCAACTTCAACCCCTCGACCGTGCAGTCCGAGGTCTCCGGGTTCATCGGCGCCGCCAACGCGGCGCAGCAGATCCCGGTCCTGGCCGTCTACGAGATCACCAACCGGGACTGCGGCGGGGCCAGCGCCGGTGGGGCGCCGGACCTCAACCAGTACCAGACGTGGGTGTCCAACTTCGCCAGGGGACTGGGCAACCAGACCGTCATCATCATCCTGGAAACCGACTCGCTCGCTCTGCTGACGTGCCTGAGCACCGCCGAGATCAACGCGCGCAACCAGGCGATCTCGACGGCCACCCGGACCATCAAGTCGGGCAACCCCAACGCCAAGGTGTACCTCGACGGCGGCCACTCCACCTGGAACAGCGCGGGTGAGACGGCAAACCGGCTCCGGGCGGCCGGCGTGCAGTACGCCGACGGCTTCTTCACCAACGTGTCGAACTACAACTCGACCTCCAGCGAGGCGAACTTCGGTCGGGCGGTCATCTCCTCCCTCAACGGCATGGGGATCTCGGGCAAGCGCCAGGTCATCGACACCAGCCGCAACGGGGGCGCCAGCGGGGACTGGTGCGGCGACGACAACACCGACCGGCGCATCGGGCAGTACCCGACGACAAACACCGGCGATGCCAACATCGACGCGTACCTGTGGGTGAAGCCGCCGGGGGAGGCGGACGGCTGCCGCTTCACGGCCGGTTCGTTCCAGCCCGACCTGGCTTTCAGCCTGGCCAACGGTGTGCCCAACCCGCCCACCACCACCCCGCCGACGACGCCGCCGCCGACGACCACTCCACCGACCACGACCCCACCGACGACCACGCCGCCGACCACGCCGCCGACCACCCCTCCGCCGAACACCACTCCGCCGGCCGGTGACGGCTGCTACGCGTCGATCGCGCTCAACCAGTGGGCTGGCGGTTTCACCGCGAGCGTGACGGTCACCGCCGGCAAGTCGGACATCAACGGCTGGACCGTGACCGTCGCGCTGCCCGGCGGCGCGGTCACCAGCGCCTGGAACGCGCAGGTCAGCGGCACCAGCGGAACCGTAGGGTTCGCCAACGTGAGCTACAACGGACGGGTCCTCGGCCGGCAGTCGACCACCTTCGGCTTCCAGGGCACCGGCACCGGTCCGGGCGTGTTGGCCGACTGTGTGACCAGCTGATTTCAGCCGATGCGGCGGCCCGGCGCGGAGGACCACTCTCCGCGCCGGGCCGCTTCTTGCCACCCCAGGTCCGCGCCATCTATGTCCGCACGCTGGTGGCCGGTGGCTTCTCGGCATCGCGGCTGGGGGTCGGTCGCACCGACCAACTGCTGTGGTCGGGCGTGTGGTTCCTCCCTCTCCTGCGGGACATCTCGTGGCCGGCGAGCAACGCGATCGCCACGGCCGTCAGCAGGCCACCGAACAATGGGATGACGCGTACCCCGGCCGTCGCCAGCAGACCCGCGCCGATCAACGAGCCGGCCGCGAGGCCGAAGTTGAACGCGACGCTGAGGCTGGCCGACGCCATGTCGGTTGTCGACGGGGCCACCTGCATGACGCGGTGCTGGATTCCCGCGATCAGCGAACTGAACGACATCCCCGCCACGGCGAGCAACGGGATCGTCAACGCCTTGCTCGCGCCAACTCCGTAGAGGCCGAGCATCGCGGCGGTGAGGAGCCCGAGTAGCACCAGCACGACACCGAGCGGAAAGCGGTCCAGGACCCGGCCGACCGCCCAGGTGCCAGCCACGCCGAAGGAGCCTTGAACGAAGAGCAGCAGGCCGAGAGACGCTGCGGCGAACCCGCTGACGTCGAGGAGGAAGACGGTCATGTAGGTGAACGCGCCCATGGCGCCGGTGACCGCGAGGATGGTGGCGAAAAGGAGCACGACGAAGCGGGGCCGGTCCGGCATCGGCCCGATGTCGCCGGCACTCTGTTGTTGCGGTGTGACGCTCGGCAGGAGCAGGGCGACCGCGATGCAGGTGACGAAGCCGAAGACGGCCATCGCGACGAAGGCCGCTCGCCATCCGGCCTGCCCGCCCAACCAGGTGCTCAGCGGCACGCCGAGAACCGGGCCGAGCGCGTTACCGATCGACAGTCGCGCCACGATGCGGCCGCGGATGTTCGCGGGAAACATCGAGATCGCCACCGGGAACACCACCGCCCAGAAGACACCGTTGGTGGTGGCGGACACCAGCCGCGCGGCGAGCAACACCTCGTAGGAGGTTGCGAAGGCCGACACCGTCGTCGCCGCGGCGAACACACCGAGGGCGCCGGCGAGCAGCGGGCGCCGGGGCACACGCCGAGTGACCCGGGTCAGCGGGAGCGCCACAATCATGACCACCACGGCGTACCCAGTCACCAGCAGACCAGCCTCGGACCTGGAGCGTCCCAGGTCCGGCGCGATCAGCGTGAGCAACCCGATCGGAAGCACTTCGGTGGTGACGTAACAGAAAGTGGCGGCGGACAACGCGGCGAGGGCATAGACCGCGCGTCGTTCGTGCACCATTGGCTACCTCCCAGATCCTGACGAGGTGGAGCGATCAGCTGTCACGGATGAGGCACCGTGATCCCGGCTAACTGGATTTTGACGGTAGCATAGGCAGGTGCGCATCCCTCGCTGTTTTCGCGCCGCGAACCCACATCCGCACGCTGGGTTGAGATGCTGGGCGACCCACGCGGAGATGTGGGCGTAGGGACTAACCGCCTTAGGCGGCTTCGGTGGTAGCATCCCCGGTATGCCAACCGACGTGTGTCAGCTACCGTTGGTCGGCGGCCACCCGGCACTCGATCTGGTCAACACGCTGGAGCGAGGGGGCGGGTCGCCGCACGACTTCCTGACCGACAGCTCCGCTCTGCTGCGCTGGTCGGTTCGGGTGGGCGTGGTCAGCGACGCGGAGGTCGACCAGGTGGGCCGAGCGTGGCGCGACGAGCCTGCGGCGGCCCACGCGGGACTGGCCGCCGTGCGGGACATCCGTGAAGGGCTGTATCTCGTGCTGCTCGCGGCGACCACCGACGCGGACGGTGGAACGGCGGGTGACCCCATCGCGGCCGGGGCCGCGCTGGTCGCTCTACATCAGCGCTGGTCCGGCGCGGCCGTCCGAGCGAGATTCGTGCTCGACTCGTCGCAGGTACGGCTGGTCTACGGCACGGTGCCGGCCATGCTGGTGCCGGACCGGATCGCCGAGTCCGCCCTCGACGTCATGCTGACGGCCGACCTGACCCGGGTACGCCGCTGCCCGGTGCTCGAAGGCGGCTGTGGCTGGCTGTTCCTCGATCAGAGCCGCAACGGATCCCGCCGTTGGTGTCGCATGGCCGACTGCGGCAACGCGGTGAAGGCGCGACGGCTCACCGAGCGTCGCCGTGCCGCCCGGCCCGCCAACTCGTAGCAGGTCGACGATCGTCTTCAACCAACACCGTGCGCGGCGGCGGGGTGGTTGGACCGACCACCGGCCCAACCACCCCGCTTACGAGACCGTCACCGGACGATGCCGCTGTCAGCCGATCGTGTGATCACCTGGTCAGCCGGGCTGTCCCGACAGCGTCACTTACCACCGAGAAGCCGGAGATGGGTGGCATTGAACGTCTGGTTGTACGGCCGCACACAGGCGTCGTGTCGGGCGTACGCCTTGTCCTCCAGCTTCTGCCCGGCCTCTTCGCTGAGCACCTCGGCGCGCCTGCCCACGTACTCGTGGATGCCATCGACAGATGTGACGGCGTAACCCTGGGTCGTCATGCAGGCGACGTACGTCCTCTCGGCTGACTGAACCGTGGGGTCGGACTTCGCCTGGGCGAGGATGGCCTCCGCGCGTCGGAGCCCGGCCTCCACGTCGACCCGGGCGGCGGCTTGAAGGGTGCTGTCCATGCAACCGGCGGTGTCGTCCGTGCCCCAGAGAGCATCTCCCCAGGCCTGCTGCTGCCGGGGCTCCAGCCCGGCCACCAACAGCTCGTTCGGACTGGGCGACGTGCCACGCGCGGCGGATGCCTGCTCCACTGCGGCCCTGATGTCGCGGCCGTCGGCCTCCGCTGCGGCGCGCGCCTCCTCGACCAGGAGGTCGCCCGGAACGGTCACCTCGTATTCGAAGCCCCGCACCTTCATGCAGTCCGCCACCAACTGCTCGTGGCGAAGTACCTGATCGCGGATCAAACTGGGCTGTTCGCTGTGGGCCGCTGGTTGAAGGATGATGGAGGTGCCAATCGTGGCCGCGATGAGTGCGGCTACCGACAGCAGTGCACGGTTACGACGATTCGAGTTGTCCATGTCAGAGGTCCGATCTCTCAGCTGACTACTTGGAGGAAGCCGTTGGACTTGTCGTATGCGGCGTTGAACCGGTTGTGCAGATGGGTGCGGTCGGTCTGGTTAATCTTGATGCACCCGTTCGACGCGTAGTTGGAATTCGTCCATCCGGACGTTCCTTGCGAGTGGATGAACAGTTCCGTGCGGGTGGTTGAACCCGAGCACTTCTTCGATCCGAGGTTCCAGACCCAGCCGCGGACGACCTCGTTGCCCCAGGTCTTGTTGATGTGCTCGAAGCGGGTGCTGTCCCTTCCGTCTGCCCAGTAGTAGCCGTTGGGCAGCCACCCCTGGTTGGACAGGCATTCGTTGGTGCTTCCGTTACCGCTGCCGGCACGCTGACTGATGCGATAACGCACGCCACCCACGCTGACGTACGCCGTAAGCGTGCTGTTCAGCGCGCTTGATGGATTCTTGTCGAAGTCGAACCACGGAGCGGAGTTGCCAGTGCCCTGAACCGCTTCGGTGTAGGCCAGCGCGGGTGCCGACCCGCCGGTGGCGATCAGGGTGACGGCCACTCCGATGACCAGTAGTACGTCCAACATTCTTTCGGACAGACTTCTGCGATGCGACAAGATGCTTTCCTTTCAACGACTGAGGTGCATCTGTGCCGTGGAAATGCAGCGCACGACCCACAATTGCGGGGCGCCCCCGTTCCGCGACTTGGTCGGCCGACGCTATCCCGATCGCGGCCAGGGCGGGACCCGCAGAGATCATTACCTGCCAAAAGCCTGAAAATAGGCAAAAACCGCCGTCAATGGAACTGGCAATCGTGCATTCGACGTCCGTCTTCGAGATCTGCTGCCGGCCTGTTCCGGGCATCGATTGCAGGACACGCGGGGAGGATTCCGCCCCATTCCTCCCGGTGAATGTTCTTGTCGCTGTCCGTGAGGCGGGCGCTGCGAGAAGCCCGTCAGGCAAGGTGAAGGCCGGCGCCGCGGACGAGGACGAGGACGAGATCAGCGATCGTGGCAGTGCGGGCGCTATTGGCGGCGAGGATTGGCCAAGCCGGCGAGTGCCGCCGAGGCCGCCGCAGGAGGTCGGTGGGTGCCGCGCATCGGGTGCGATCCAGATTTTGCGAATCGCACTGCTGTCGCTAGTCACTCACCGTCCACGAGGCAGAACGTCGGCCAGCAGGTTCTTCTGCCGGGGCCAGTACGGATCGTCACCTTTCAATCGGACATTTGTTGCATAGGGTTGCTCCGATCGCGGTGGCAGCGGGCAATCAACGGGCAACCGGAGTCCACTCGCCTGTGGTAGAAATTGTCAACGCGAGATTGTTGCCCGCTTTTCTGGCCATCTTGCCTGCGCAGCCGTGAAACGGGGGAGGTTTCAACGGAACGTCACTGAGAAGAACACTGCCACGCCTGCTGTCGTATCAACAGGTGATGATTCATGCTGCGATCAATCGGTCGCAAGGCCTCGGGTCGTCTCTAAGAGGTGACAACCGAGAAGCGATTCCTCATGCTGGCACACAATGCTTGGTGAAAGGACTCCACTGTGCGCATTTCTATGTTCCGGACGGGGCTGACCGCTCTGTTGACGACTGCCGCACTCCTCGCGTCGCCCATTGCCGCCTCGGCGGCACCGAGCGCAGGGAGCTCACCGACGCCTGCCGACAAGGTGAACGTGGGCGCCTACGACTGGAACAACGCCAAGGTCGCACCC
Organism: Micromonospora saelicesensis; assembly: GCF_900091575.1. Taxonomy (GTDB): domain Bacteria; phylum Actinomycetota; class Actinomycetes; order Mycobacteriales; family Micromonosporaceae; genus Micromonospora; species Micromonospora saelicesensis. The sequence continues at coordinate 752,062 of NZ_FMCR01000001.1, read as the reverse complement.
ACCAAGGCCCAGCTGCAGCAGGGCATCGACGATGTCATCTCACGTACGCCTGGTGCGCGCCAGATCGACCAGACCACCGTCGAAATGGCCCCCGGTCTCACCATGCGGTTCCGCAGCCCGGTCAAGGACGGTGCCAGGCAGGCTGACTCGCCGATCGTCCCGCTGGCCTCCTGCAACATCTACTACGTCTGCGTCTACACGGACCGGCAGTACGGCGGTGAGGAACTGGTCTTCTCCGTCTGCGGTCGCGAATGGAACCTGGGTAACTACGCCTACTCTGGCGGCGGCTACTGGAACGACCGGATCTCGTCCATCACGAACCAGCAGTCCTCCGGCACCACCTCGTACTTCTACAACTACAACGGTTCGGGTAACTGGAGCAGGATGGTGACCGTCGGATCGAAGCAGTATCGGTCGAACCTCGCCTTGGACACGAGGGAGGATGGCGTCTCCGGAACCCCGAACGACAAGATCGACGGAGTTCACGTCTGCGGCTCGGTCCCCTCGCCCTGGAAGCCGAACTACCCGTGATCATCCCCCGGTAGGGCATCCCTGACAGCGAAGTTCCGCTGGCCTTCCCGGCATGTTCACCGGGAAGGCCAGCGGTATCTCAGTTACCAGTCGGGGCGACAAGCATCTTCACGGAACCGCAGGTTTCAGGCGCGTTCTTGAACTGTTGACCGTCGAGAACGTAGACGAGCTTGCCCCACGACGGAGCCGGGGACTCAGTGCCACCCGGTGAAGGGCTCGGGTCGACGCGCTGGACGCAGGCGTACAGGTGAGCGGGCGCCTCGTCGCTGAAGATCCGTTCCCAGGACCGCCGGCAGGCGTCGACAGGAGTTTCGCCATCCCGAGCTACGGTCTCACCCATTCGACGCATGCCCGCCGTCCCGCAGACGAACGCGTCACCATTGGCTGGCTGTGCTTCCGGCGGTGCGACCGGCGCGTGGAAGCCACCAACCGCTGCGGTTGCGCCACCTGCGAAGATCGCTCCAGCAGCAACCATCGCCGCGATAATCGAGATTCGCTTCCGCGAGCGCTTCTCCGGCTGCCGAGGCACTTCCAGGACCCGGGCGAGCATTCTCTCTCCCTGTGGGCTCGTCGTGAAGTCGACCCGGGCAACCGGCCGCGCACGAGTGATCAGCTCTTCGGTCTCGCTACCCTGCCGCTTCACTGCAATCCCCTCATGTACGCCGTCAGGCTGGAGTCCGGCACCAAGTGCGTATCGACCGAGTGGGCCTCATATAGTTTCTTGAACCGACGACGCGCGCGATGCAGCCGCACCGCGAACGTTGCAGCTGTGCACCCCAGCACCTTTGCCGACTCCCCGCCGCTGAGGTCGTACCAGTACCGCAGGAGCAGCGCCTCCCGGTCGGCTTCAGGCAGCTTCGCCAGGGCCGCCACGACCTCGGTCCGCCCCTCCCACAGGGGGCCACCGCCAGGACCGGGGTCGTGCTCGACAGTCGAATTCAGGCGATTCTGCAGTGCCGACTGGTCTGCACGGTGCCTGTGCTGCTGCAGTAGGAGGCGCCGCGCGACGCCGAACAGCCACGGGCGCTCCTCGCCCACTCGGATGGTTTCCAGTCGCCGCCAGGCCACGACGAAGACCTCAGCCACGAGATCTTGGGCGTCGTCCCCGCTCAGTCGATCACTGGCGTAGGCGTAGATGGCATTGCCGTGTCGTCGAAACAGATCGGTAAGGCGTTGGTGGTCCGCGGCGGTTGTGTCGGCGTCCGGCACCATTCCTCCAGGTGGTGGTCTCACACCAGTACTTGTCGTCGCGCGCCGACTTTCTTACCGCAGACCTGAAAAATATCGGGCGCCGACGACCCGTTCGGACGTCGCGCTCGCGTGGACAGGCACCTGTGCGCAGCCCGCCGCGTCGTACGCCTGGCTGGCCAACGTACCGTCCGGGCCGGTCGCGAACCGGGGGGGTGTGCTCAAGCCGTGCTCATGAACTGGGCAGACGTGGGTCCGGGTGACGGGGTGAACGTCGGCCACTCCCTGCCACCCCTGCTGGACGCCCGGGTCGCTAGACTGGGCCCTCGCGCCCCCGTAGCTCAGGGGATAGAGCATCGGTTTCCTAAACCGTGTGTCGCAGGTTCGAATCCTGCCGGGGGCACCTCACGAAGCAGCGAGCCGGTCAGACGGCGTAGATGAGCTTGACGCCATCCAGGCCGAGTGCCGCTGCCCGCGTGCCGCGGACCCCGCTGTTGAGGTTGCGCCAACTGTTGTTGCTGGCGGCCTCGTGCACCCACCCGTCGACGACGTTGTAGATGTGCTTCACCCCGTTGACGTTGAGCGCGGCCAGCGAGGTGCCCTGTGCGCCGTGGATGCCGGTCCACAGGTTGGCCCAGCCGGCGTTGCTGGCGGCCTCGTAGACCCGGCCGCCGTTCACTGTGTAGACGATCTTCGTGCTGCCCACTGTGATCGCCGCCACCGCCGAGGCCGGGATGCCCGTGTTCAGGTTCCGCCAGGCGTTGGCGCTGTGCGCCTCGTGTACGTAGCCGCCGACGATGCTGTAGACGTACTTGACGCCGTTCAGCGCGATCACCGAGATCGACGACGAGCTTGCCCCGCCGATGCCGGTGTTGAGGTTCCGCCAGCCGTTGTTGCTGGCGGCCTCGTGCACGTACCCGTCGACGACGTTGTAGACCAGCTTCACCCCGTCGAGGTTGAACGCGGCCAGTGCGGTGCCCTGTGCGCCGTGGATGCCGGTCCACAGGTTGGTCCAGCCTGCGTTGCTGGCGGCCTCGTGGATCCGGCCGCCGTTGAGGGTGTAGAGGATCTTCGTGGATCCGAGGGTGACCGCGGTCGTTGCCGTGCCGGTCACCGCGCCCGCGCTGCCGGAGACCGGCAGGGCACGCCAGCCGGCGTTGCTGGCTGCCTCGAACACCTGACGGGCCTGGTCGGCCGGGTTCTGCTGGATGAAGACCAGCGGGTTGATCCGGGTGCCGGACGGGTCGATCATGTGCCAGTGCAGGTGCGGGCCCGTCGAGCTGCCCGAGCCGGGTGCGCCGGCCGCGCCGCCGGAGCGGCCCACGATCGTGCCCGCGCCCACGCTGGCACCGTTGCCGAGCAGGAACTGCGACAGGTGCAGGTACTGGCTGCGGTACCCGTCCGCGTGCTGGAGCGTGACGGTGTGCCCGCCCGTGCCGTTGTTGGGGATGTTCTGGATGGTGCCAGCGCCGCAGGCCGGCAACGCCGTGCCCACCCCCATCCCGAAGTCGATGCCGCCGAGCGACCCGCGGCGGAGGTGACCCTCCCAGGTGTCGGTGATCGGGTAGGCGCTGAACGGGTTGTAGATCGCCGGCGCGGCCTGTGCGGCCTCGGGAACCAGCAGGCCGCCGGTGCTGATGGCGCCCGCACCCAGCACCGCCGCGCGCAACATCGTGCGGCGACTCACGGCGGAGGTGGTCGTGTCGCCGCCGCAGCAGCTGCCTTCGTAGCCGTCCGTCATTCCCACTCCTTCTGCGCCCGCCAAGACATCTACGGAGGCTAATGGGTGGGGTGGTCTGGCGGTACCGCAGCCACCAGACGTTGATCAGAGCGTTGGCAGCTGTTCGGCTCGGGTGACCACCTGGTCGATGAGGCCGTACTCCCGGGCCTGCTCGGCGGTGAACCACCGGTCCCGGTCCCAGTCCCGCTGGATCTCGTCGAGGGTACGTCCACTGTGCTGGGCGATCAGCTCCTGCATCGTCCGCTTCACGTGCAGCATGTTCTCCGCCTGGATGGTGATGTCGGCGGCGGTTCCGCCCATCCCGCCGGACGGCTGGTGCATCATGATCCGCGAGTGCGGCAGCGCGTACCGCTTGCCGGCCGTACCCGCGCAGAGCAGGAACTGCCCCATCGAGCCGGCGAACCCGAGCGCCAGCGTCGCCACGTCGTTGCGGACGTAGCGCATCGTGTCGTAGACAGCCATTCCCGCGCTCACCGAACCGCCCGGCGAGTTGATGTAGAGGTAGATGTCCCGGTCGTCGTCCTCGGCGGCGAGCAGCAGGATCTGCGCGCAGATCTGGTTGGCCGACTCCTCCGTCACCTCGGTGCCGAGGAAGACGATCCGCTCCCGTAGCAGCCGCTCGAACACCTGGTCACCGAAGGACGGCTGCCCGCCCTCCAGCATCCGCACGTCGTACCCGATCATGTGCCGTCGCCTTCCGCCGTGCCGGCGGGCGGTGGGGACCACCCGGTGGACCGGCCCCTTCAGCGTGCGGGCGACGGCGGTGGCTGGCCCAGTGATTCTGCCGCCGGCAGATCCGCCGACGGCAGAACCCACGCGGCCTACGCGACGGTCAGCCGCCGCAGGCCCAGCCGGGTCTGTGCGCAGTCAGCCAGGGCGGCGGTACGCGGACCGGGGCGCGAGCCACCAGCGGAGGCTTTCCCGTCGACGCTGAGGGTCGCCTCGCTCGCCACCGGCCCGCGGTGCAGGACGAACCCGCTGACACGTGGACCCACCAGCAGGGTGGCGTTGCCGATCTCCCGCCGAGTCGCATCGACCCGCTCGAGGTGGGTGAGCGCGGCGCGCGGCGCGGCCGGGAGGCGCGGCTCGACCCGGCGCATGTCGTCGCGGGCCTCGCCGAGCAGGTCGGCGAGGCTGATGCCGAGCGCTCGGCAGATCGCCGCCAGCACCTCCGACGAGGCCTCCTTCCGGCCCCGCTCGACCTCCGAGAGGTAGGGCACGGAGACGTCGGCCGACGCGGCCACCTCGCGCAACGTGCGGCCCTGACGCTGGCGGTGGCGGCGGAGCACTCCGCCGATGACTCGTCGCAGCAACGACATGCCGGCCTCACTTTCGCGGTCGCCGTCGGGAACACCCTCATCATGCCCGTCCCCGGCCGTCCAAACCGACCCGTCCGGGCCCGCGCCGCTCCGACGGAGCGGGCCCGGGGCTCTCACCGGTGCAGGTGGGTGTGCCAGTTGGCCGGCTCGGCCACGAGCGTGACCGCCGGGAACAGCGCCCGGGTGCCACCGGTGGGGAGCAGTGCGCTGTCGTCGATCGTCACGTTCGCCCCGTTCACGTCGTAGACGGTCAGGGACTCGGAGCCGTTCTGCCCGCCGAACCGCGCCGGGTGCCCGCCGACAGTGGTGTTCGGGTCGACGTACTCGTTGTCGGCGGGATCGGTGATGTTCCGGTAGCGGGAGATGCTCACCGTCATCGTCCGGGCCCGCTGCTGGCCGGGATCGCCGCTGATCGACTTCGGCGACCAGGTGGTCGACGCGTACCAGACCTTCGGCTCGTCCAGCGACTCCTGCACGTCGACGACGATCACCTGGAGGGCGGCCGGCACGCCCGCCACCGTGGCCGGCATCGGGATCGGGTCGTCGCCGAACCGCAGAGCCCGGGCCACCTGCGTCGCGGTGCTCCGGACGTCGGCTCCGACGCCGACCACCTTGAGCTGTGCCCAGCCGTCCGGCGCGTACCGCCAGCGCAGGATCGCCTCCGGCTGCTCGGCCCCGCTGTACGAGGCGAAACTGCTGGCCCCGCCGTTCAGTTGCGGGCCGGGTGTGGTCTCGCCGGGCCGGGCCGCCTCGCCGCTGTCCCGCTGCGGTGCCGAAGGCTGCACTCCCTTCGGATAGAGGGTGATCGCGACGCCCTTCCATTGGCCGCCGCCGGGCGCAGTGGACGCGCTGAGATAGACGCCGGAGCCGGAGAGCAGCAGCCCGGCCTGGTATTGAAGATTGGGCAGCCCGTCCGGCAGCCAGCCGAACCGGACGTACACCCGCTGCGGGTCGACAGTGGTGAGCGCGACCGGCAGGCCGGTCTGGCCATCGGCGGGCGCCGTGCCGAACGGGGCGGGGGCCGGCGGTCGGTCCGGGGTGAGCAGGTCGGGGACGGTGAGCCCGCCGACGGTCAGGGCCACCGCCAGCAGCGCGGCGCCGGCACCCTGGGCGAGGCGGCGTTGCCGCCGTGCCGTGCTCATCGCCCGCTCCACGTTCAGCACGACGGAGGGCTGCTCGGCCGACTCGATCTCGGTCAGCATCAGGTCGCCGATCTGGCGTTCGTCCAGCATCGTCGCTCCTCTCAGTTCGCGGTCAGGGTGGGGGTGAGCAGGGTGCGCAGGGTGGCGAGGCCCTTGGCGGTCTGGCTCTTCACCGTCCCCGTCGAGCAGCCCATGGCCTGGGCGGTCTCCTCGACGCTGAGGTCCTGGAAGTACCGCAGCACCAGCACCGCGCGTTGGCGTGGCGGCACCTGCCGCAGCGCGCCCACCACTGTGATCCGGTCGGTCGGGTCGGCAAAGGCCCTGGACACGTCGGGCAGCGCGGCGCCGAGGCGGACCCGCGCCCAACGCAACCGCCGTTCGTCGATCAGTCGCCGCACCAACATGGTGCGGACCAGCGCGTCCAGGTGATCGGCCTGCCGAGCCCGCGCCCACGAGCGGTACAGCTCGGTGAGCACCCGTTGCAGGATGTCGTCGCCCCGGTCCCAGTCGCCGCACATCAGGTAGGCGGTGCGCCGCCACTGCACCATCCGGGACCGGACGTACTCGGTGTATTCGTCGTCGGCCTCGGCTCGCCGTCTGCCGCTCGTCGTCACGAGGGTCGCGCCCCCTCCGTCTGCCGGCCTGCACCGGTTCGTCGTTGTCATCCGGTAGTCGGGTGCGGGTGCGCCGACGGTTGTCCGCCGCAACCCGGGCGTGCGGTCGACGGTGTACCCGCTATGTTGTGGGCGTGCAGGCGACGGCGGGGGAGCAGGTTCGACGGTGATCCATTTTCCCGCACAGCGCCGGGGCCCACTGAGCGCGCTGAGCCTTCGGCTCGCCGCCGCCCTGGGCCTGGTCTTCGCCGTGGTCGCCGCGGTCTACCTGGGCCGGGACGGCTACCGCGATGTCAACGAGGACGGCCTCACCCTCCTCGACTGCTTCTACTACGCGGTCGTGTCGCTCTCGACCACCGGCTACGGGGACATCACCCCGGCCGCGCCGTCGGCCCGGCTGGTCAACGTCCTCTTCATCACCCCGGCCCGAGTGATCTTCCTTATCATCCTGGTCGGCACCACCCTGGAAGTTCTGACCGAGCAGTACCGGACCGGCCGTCGCCTGTCGCGGTGGAGGAGAGCCGTGAAGGACCACGTCATCATCTGCGGCTACGGCACCAAGGGGCGCAGCGCTGTCTCCGCCCTGATGGAGAACGGTCTGGACCGCTCACGGATCGTGGTGGTGGAGCGCAGTGCCGCCGCCCTGCGCCAGGCCACCTCCGCTGGGCTGGTGGCGATCGAGGGCTCGGCGACCCGTTCGTCAGTGCTGAACGAGGCGCACGTCAAGAGCGCGAAGGCCGTGATCATCGCGACCGACAGTGACGACGCGTCGGTGCTGGTCGCGCTGACGGTACGGCAGCTCACCGCTGGGCAGGTCCGCATCATCGCGGCGGCCCGGGAGGCGGAGAACGCCCCGCTGCTCAAGCAGAGTGGCGCGCACCATGTGATCGTCTCCTCGGCCACGGCGGGCCGGCTGCTCGGCCTGTCCACCTCGGCGCCGCCGCTGATCGACGTGGTGGAGGACCTGCTCACCCCCGGCCAGGGCATGGCGCTGGCGATGCGTTCCGCCGAGCGGGACGAGGTGGGTCGCTCGCCGCGCGAGCTGGAGTCGTTGGTGATCGCCCTGGTGCGGCGGGGCAAGGTGGTCACCCTTGCCGACCGGGCCGGCGCGGTGATCGAGACCGGTGACATGCTGGTGCACGTACGCGACGACCGACCCCAGTCGGCCACCACCGCCTGACCGTCCTACCGCTGCCGGCTGATGTGACCGCTGGCATGCCGCCGCCGCTGCCGCCGCTGTGGTGAGGCGGCGTCAGCAGGCGTCGTCGGCGACGCAGATCGCCTCGGTGCAGTTGACCGCCGTGCCGGTGGAGGCCCGGCTGAGCAGTTTGTAGAGCGTCTCCCGCTCGGCGGGATCCAGTGCGCCCAGCACCTCGTCCTCGGCGGTGGCCAGGGCGCATTCGGCCTCACTGAGGCGTTTCGCCCCATTGTCGGTGAGTTCGACGACGTGTCGGCGGCGATCCTCGGGTGAGCGCCGACGCTCGATCAGCTGCTTCGCCTCCAGGTCGTTGAGCAGCCCGACGATGTTGGTGCTGTCCATTTCCAGGATGGTGGCGAGCGCCTGTTGCCCGGTGCCGCCGCCCGCACGCAGCACTGTGAGCGCGACCAGATGCCGGGGGCGTAGCCCCAGCGGCGCCAGCACCGACTCCGACCGCAGCCGCATCCGCCGGGCCAGATGGTCCAGGAGTGCGCCCGAGCGGTGCTCGGAGGAGTCGAGCGGCTGCGCGGACATGTGACCCAGTCTACCGACTCAGCGGAACATCGGCCTGCTATAAATAGTTGGTGCTTCACGAATGATCCCTGAAGGAGGAATGATGCATCTACTGCATATTGACTCGAGCATCCGCGGTGACTGGTCGGTCAGCCGGCGGCTCACCGCCCGCGCGGTCGACGCATGGCGTGCGGCCCACCCGGACGGCACCGTGGCCTACCGGGACCTGGGCGCCGAGCCGCTGCCGCACCTGGACGCGGAGGGTGGGCTGGCGCGAATGACCCCTCCGGACCAGCACACGCCGGCCCAGCGCGAGTCCTGGCAGCTCAGCGAGCGGCTCGTCGACGAGGTGAAGCAGGCCGACGTGGTGCTGCTCGGCCTGCCGCTCTACAACTTCGGCGCGCCCAGCAGCGTCAAGTCCTGGGTGGACCATCTGATCGTTCCCGGACTGGCGTACGACCCGACGACGCAGGAGGGCCTGCTCGGCGGGCGCGAGTTCGTGGTGCTGGCCACCCGGGGCGGTGGCTACGGCGAGGGCACCCCTCGCTACGGCTGGGACCACGCCGAGCCGTGGCTGCCGCACGGCCTGTCGATGACCGGTATGCAGCCGCGCTTCATCAGCGCCGAGCTGACCCTGGCACCGTCGGTGCCGGCGATGGCCGAGCTGATCCCGCTGCACGAGGCGAGTCTCGCGGCGGCCGAGAAGGAGATCGACAACCTCTGGGTGCCAGCCGGCGCCGCCCGCTGACTGCTTTTTTCTCGCCGTCCGGGGGTGGCCGATCCACAGCGGAACGGCCATCCCCCGGGGGCGGGACATCCAGTTTCTGAACACCAGGCGGCTTGACGCCGCAACCGTCCGGATGAGGCGCGGCTGCGCTGACCCCATCGCTTCATCGCGGTCCGGTTGCGGATCATGAAAAAAGGTCGTTGCAGGGCAGCTTCCCGATCGAACCCTTGCTACGGTGTCTCGGCTTAGAGCTGTCAATGGGTGTCGCTGCCGGGACTTGCCGGTGCAGCGTCGTTGGCGCAGGCACGACGGGGAAATCTTCAATTTCGGGCGGACTCGCCCTGATGTGGTTTGTCGTTCAACCCGTCGCGTCCCACGCAGGTCATCCCGGGCAGTTCCGAGTGCCTCGTTAATCGAACGACGGGAAGCAATCAGTGGCTGAAGTGGCAACATCCGCAGGAGCCCGACGGCGGTGGTATGCCGGCGTCGTGGCGGGCCTCGCTCTCACGGGCGTGGCGGCCGTGGCACCCACGACCAGTGCTAACGCCGCCCCAGCCGGCGGCGCGTACGACGTGGCGAGCAGCTCGCGACCGGACCGGTTGAGCAAGCTGCCGAACCTGCACAAGGGGAAGCTCACGCTTCCCAAGCCGGGCGCCCAGGGTCGGACCTTCCAGTCCGGTACGGGTGCCTCTCCCAAGGTCTTCCAAGGGACCCTGGCGAGCGCCTCCGAGTTTCCGTACATCGTGGGTATCGTCACCACCTTCCAGGACGGCCCGGACTTCTACTGGTACTGGTGCACCGGCACCATCATCGCCCGTAACAAGGTGCTGACGGCCGCCCACTGCACCGCCGACGGGCCCGGCACCACTCGGGTCATCGCCGGCAACGACCGGCTGGTCGACAGCGAAGGCCAGCTCGTCGGTGGCAGCGGGTTCGTCGCCGAGGTCGGTTCGACCTGGACCCACCCGGGCTGGAACATCGCCCAGCAGTACGAAGACCCCAACGCGCCGATCGTCGACGACGTCTCGGTCCTCACGCTGAAGCAGAACCTGCCCAGCGCGTACACCGCGGTGCCGTTGAGCGCCCAGGGTGACCAGACTCCGTACGTGGCTGGCACGCAGGCCCAGATCGCGGGCTACGGCGTCACCACGTCCGACGAGCTGGAGCCGGACAGTCGGCTGCGCAAGGCGACTGTTCCGATGCGGTCCGATGCGGACTGCAACGTCCCCGACGCCCCCGGGCTCTACCTCGCCGACCGCATGATCTGCGCTGGCTCGGGCACCGAGGCCACGCCGAGCAGCGACACCTGCGGGGGTGACTCGGGCGGTCCGCTGCTCGTGAAGGGGGTCCAGGTCGGCATCACCGACTGGGGCTTCCAGCCGTGTGGCTCGTCGCCCGGCTACTACGAGCGGTTGAGCTACTACAACAACTCCATCAAGGCGGACCTGACCCGTCCGCCGCTGGTCAACGCGGACTGGACCGGCGATGGTCACACCGACCTGCTCGCCCGTGACGGCGCCGGCAACCTGGGGTTGTTCTACGGCAGTGGCTTCTCGAACGACGGGTACGGCGGCTTCTACGGTAGCCAGCAGATCGGCGCGGGCTGGGGCATCTACAGCCGCGTGTTCCGCGTCTACAACTGGAACGGCGACAAGAAGCCGTCCATCATGGCGATGAAGCCCAACGGTGAGCTGTTCATCTACAACACCGATGGCAAGGGCAACTTCGTCGGTGGCGCGAAGAAGATCGGCACCGGATGGCAGGGCTTCACCGCGCTCATGGTGACGAACAACTGGCTGGGCAACAACCGGCCGAGCCTGCTGGTGCGCAAGTCCAACGGCGACCTGGTCCGCTACACCAGCAATGGTGCGGGCGGCTGGGAGAACCCCCTCGGCACCAAGATCGGCACCGGCTGGAACGGTTTCAACCTGTTCCTCACCCCTGGGGCCTGGAAGGGCGACGGGCGTGAGGTGCTGATCGGTCGTACCTCGACCGGCGACCTGAAGATGTACCAGTCCGACAGCAAGGGCGGCTGGACCAACCCGCTCGGTACCAAGATCGGTAGCGGCTGGGGTGGCTTCAAGAACATCATGGTTCCGGGCGACTGGAGCGGCGACAACATGATGGACATGCTCGGCGTTGACGGCAGTGGCCGGATGCGGCTCTACACGACCAACGGCTACGGCCAGTGGATCGACTCGAGCGGCGCGGTCATCGGCACCGGCTGGGGTGCCTTCAACCTGGTCTTCTGATCAGGCTGTTCACAGCAGTAACGGGAAGGGCCCGCAACCTAACGGTTGCGGGCCCTGTCCCTTTCAGTTCCGAGCGTCAGATGATCGTCCAGGTGTCGCCGCTGCCCAGCAGGCCGGCGAGCTGCTGCTCGGGGGTCTCGGTGACCTTTGCCTTGGCGGCCGCGAGCTGAGCCTGCACCACGCTGTCGTAGGACGGTCGGTCCACCGAGCGGAACACCCCGATCGGCGTGTTGCGCAGGTCCAGGCCGGGCAGCCGGGACAGCGCGAAGGCGTAAGCAGGGTCGGTCACCGTCGCGTCGTGCACGACGATCTCCTCCGGGCGGACCGAGTTGGTGTCCCGGACCTCCAGGCCGAAGCCGCCCGGCGGGTGCACCACGCAGAACTGCCCGTCGGCTCCGAAGGTGATCGGCTGGCCGTGCTCCAGGCGGATCAGGTAGTTGTCCCGGGTGGACGGGTCCTTGAGCTGCTCGAACGCCCCATCGTTGAAGATGTTGCAGTTCTGGTAGATCTCCACGAAGGCCGAACCCTCGTGCTCTGCGGCGGCCCGAAGCACCGACTGGAGGTGCTTGCGGTCGGAGTCGATGGTGCGGCCCACGAAGCTGGCCTCCGCCCCGAGGGCGAGCGAGAGCGGGTTGAACGGGGCGTCCGCCGAGCCGGCCGGTGTCGACTTGGTGATCTTGCCGACCTCGGACGTCGGAGAATACTGGCCCTTGGTCAGACCGTAGATCCGGTTGTTGAACAGCAGGATCTTGAGGTTGACGTTGCGCCGCAGCGCGTGGATCAGGTGGTTGCCACCGATGGAGAGCGCGTCGCCGTCGCCGGTGACCACCCAGACCGACAGGTCCGGCCGGGACACCGACAGGCCGGTCGCGATCGCCGGGGCCCGACCGTGGATCGAGTGCATCCCGTACGTGTTCATGTAGTACGGGAAGCGGGACGAGCAGCCGATCCCGGAGACGAAGACGGTGCGCTCCCGGGGGATGTTCAGCTCCGGCATGAACTGCTGGATGGCTGCCAGGATCGCGTAGTCACCGCAGCCGGGGCACCAGCGCACCTCCTGGTCGGACTTGAAGTCCTTCGCGGTGAGCTTGACGGCGACGGGCTCAGACATTCTTCAGCACCTCTTCCAGCGTCGTCTCCAGCTCGGCGGCCGTGAACGGAAGGCCGCGGACCTGGTTGTAGCTGATCGCGTCGACCAGGTAGCGGGCCCGGATGACGTGGGCCAACTGGCCCAGGTTCATCTCCGGGATGACCACCTTGTCGTACGAGCGGAGCACCTCACCGAGGTTCGCAGGCATCGGTGCCAGGTGCCGCAGGTGCGCCTGGGCGATGGAGAGGCCACGCTGGCGGACACCGCGGCACGCCGCGCCGATCGGCCCGTACGTCGAGCCCCAGCCGAGGACCAGCACCCGGGCGTCGCCGTCCGGGTCCTCCACCTCGATGTCCGGCACCGGGATGGTCTCGATGCGGGCGGCCCGGGTGCGCACCATGAAGTCGTGGTTGGCCGGGTCGTAGGAGATGTCCCCGGTCTTGTCGGCCTTCTCCAGACCGCCGATCCGGTGCTCCAGGCCCGCCGTGCCGGGGATCGCCCACGGCCGGGCCAGGGTCTCCGGGTCACGCAGGTAGGGCAGGAAGGTGGTGCCGTCGTCGCCGTTGGGCTTGGTGGCGAACTCGACCCGCAGGTCGGGCAGCGACTCCACGTCCGGCAGCAGCCACGGCTCGGAGCCGTTGGCGACGTAGTTGTCGGACAGCAGGATCACCGGGGTGCGGTAGGTGAGCGCGATCCGGGCCGCCTCCAGCGCAGCGAAGAAGCAGTCCGACGGTGACCGGGGCGCGATCACCGCGACCGGCGCCTCACCGTGCCGACCGTAGAGCGCCATGTTGAGGTCGGCCTGCTCGGTCTTGGTCGGCATGCCGGTCGACGGGCCGGCGCGCTGCACGTCCACGATCACCAGCGGCAGCTCCAGCGCCACCGCGAGCGAGATCGTCTCGCTCTTGAGCGCCACGCCGGGGCCGCTGGTGGTGGTCACGCCGAGCGACCCGCCGTAGGAGGCACCCAGTGCGGCGCCGACGGCGGCGATCTCGTCCTCAGCCTGCACTGTGATAACGCCGAAGCGCTTGTGCTTGCTCAGCTCGTGCAGGATGTCCGACGCGGGCGTGATCGGGTACGCGCCGAGGAAGACCGGGAGCCCGGAGCGGACCCCGGCGGCGACCAGCCCCAGCGAGAGCGCCGCGTTGCCGGTGATGTTGCGGTACGTGCCCGGCTTCATCTTGGCCGGCTTGACCTCGTAGCGGACCGCGAAGTCCTCGGTGGTCTCGCCGAAGTTCCAGCCGGCCTTGAAGGCGGCGACGTTCGCGGCGACCAGCTCCGGACGGGCCGCGAACTTGCGCTCCAGGAAGCGCAGCGTCGACTCGTAGGGCCGGGAGTACATCCAGGAGAGCAGGCCGAGCGCGAACATGTTCTTCGACCGCTCGGCGTCCTTCTTGGACACCTGGTGGGCGGCGAGCGCGCCGACCGTCATCGAGGTCAGCGCCACCGGGTGCACGACGTAGCCGGCCAGCGAGTCGTCGTCCAGCGGGCTGGTCTGGTAACCGACCTTGGCGAGGTTGCGCTTGGTGAACTCGTCGGTGTTGACGATGATGTCCGCGCCGCGCGGCAGATCGGCCAGGTTGGCCTTGAGCGCCGCCGGGTTCATCGCCACCAGCACGTTGGGCGCGTCGCCCGGCGTGAGGATGTCGTAGTCGGCGAAGTGCACCTGGAAGCTCGACACGCCGGGCAGGGTGCCGGCAGGAGCCCGGATCTCGGCGGGGAAGTTTGGCAGCGTGGAGATGTCGTTGCCGAGCTGCGCCGTCTCCGAGGTGAACCGGTCACCGGTCAGCTGCATGCCGTCGCCGGAGTCACCGGCGAACCGGATGACCACCCGGTCGAGTTGACGGATCTGCTTGGTCACTGTGCCACCTTCGTTCGCGACTGCGGGGCTTGCCCGGCCACGGAACCTCCCTGACGCAACGCTTCACCGCACCGCCCCAGGCTGGTCCGGCCGCTGTCGTTCCTCACCTGAGAGCCTACGTCTAAGGGAGCCCTAACCATCCCCGGAGGTCCGCCGACTGGGACCCGAAGTGGTCGTGAAACGCCCACATTTGCGGTGTTACGCCCCGCCCGCCGTAATTCAGATCACCAACCGGGTGGCGCGGACGACCCCGGCCGCGCGCTGCCGGGGTCGTCCGTCGATCAGTCGGCGGGGTTGGGCGCGGGTTCCGGCGGCGGGCCGCCGAGCCGGCGGCGCAGCGAGGTCGTGGCCAGCGTGAGAGCCAGCACCACCAGCAGCGTGGAGACCGCGATCAGGATCACCGCGGTGCGCTGCACCGAGGTCAACCCGCCGTCTCCGGTCCCGGCACCGGCGGGCAGTACGCCCTGTGAGCCGGTCGGTGCGGGCGGGGAGACCACCGGCGTGGCCAGTGCGGCGGCCGCGGTGATCCGGAAGCTCATCTGCACCCGACGGGTCGGACCGCTGCGTGGATCGAGTTGACCGATCACGGCCCCGGACAGCGGCGCTTCCCGCTGCGCCTGCGGCGTCGCCTCCACGGGCAGCTGCACCTCGGCGGTCGTGCCCGCCAGCACCAGACCGGCGTCGCAGCGGGTACGCGTCGGGTCGACCGCCACGCAGCCGATCGGTGGGGTGGGCACGGTCACCCCGGCCGGCAGGACGACCTCGACCCGGCCGGCGGCGTCCACCGCGCCGGTGTTGCCCAGTCGGAGCGTGAGGGTGCTGGGGCCGCCGCTGATGTCGAAGGCCACCTCGTCGGCGGCGAGCGCGATCCCGGGCACCGGCGGGCCGGCGGGGAAGAGCACCGCGAAGCCCTGGTCGTCGGTCGCCTCTCCGGCGGCTCCCGGCGCGTCCGCGATGACCTGGACGGAGCCGCTGAGCGGCATCTGCTTCCACGCCGTGCCAGCGACCCGCAGCCGCAGCACGGTGCTGAACCGAACGCCCGCTCCGGCGGTCCAGGCCCCGCAGCGGTACGTCCCACCACCAGCGGCCGCGCAGCCCTTCGTGCCGGCGTCGGTCAGCCCGGCGGGCAGCGTGTACGAGAGTCGGATCTGTTCCGTGGTGGTACCGGTGTTGTGCACCGTGACCTGGAGGGTGGCGGCCGTGCTCGGCGTGTTCCAGTACGCCTCGGTGAGGGTGACGTCGCCGGTGGTGACCTGCACGCCCAGCGGGCTCTGCGGCGGCGGCGCCGAACCCGGGGCGGGCGGGCGGACCGTCGGCGCCGGCGGTGTTGGCGGGGCGGGGGGCGCCGTCGGTGGCACCGGGGGAGCCGGGCTGGGCGGTCGGGTGGTGCCGCCCGGCGCGGGCGCGCTGGTGGTCGGCGCTGGCGGGACCTCCGGGGCGGTGGTCACCGGCGCCGGTGGCGTCGTCTCCGGTGGTGGTGCGGTGGTCTCCGGTGCCGGGTCGGTCGGCTCCGGTTCCCCGCCCGGGTCTTCGGTCGGGGTGGGCTCCTCCGCCGGTGTGGTCGGGGGCTCCTCGCCGCCCGGCTCGTTGACCGGCTCGGCCGAGGTCGCGACCGGGTCCGCGTCCGGTGCGGCCGCGCTGGCCCAGGCCGGCCCGACGGCGAGCGCCGTGAGCAGGCCGAGCGCGAGCGCGGTCGCCAGCAGGGGCGTGGAACGTCGCCCCTCCGCCCGGTTACCGGGCGATGCCTTCACGCGGGCCATCTGTCCTCCGGTGACATGGGTGGGTGTCCAATATTCGGTAACAGTTGCCCCTGTGCACTAGTCCCATCCGGAAACAAATCCGTAACGTGTTTGGGACGGCCCGTCCGGGCGGACGGTAGGCTGCCGACTGTGAACGGATACCTGGGCTCGTACGCGACGCTCGGGCTCCTGCTGCTCGCCAGCGTTCTCTTCTTCGTTACGGCGTTCTCGGCCAACCGGGTGTTACGCCCGGCGCGTCCGGCCGACCCGCCGGGCAAGCGGGCCAGCTACGAGTGCGGGCTCGACCCGGTCGGTGCCGACTGGGCGCAGATGCAGATCCGCTACTACGTGTACGCCTACCTGTACGTACTGTTCGCGGTCGAGGCGGTGTTCCTCTTCCCCTGGGCGGTGGTCTTCGACCGGCCGGGCTTCGGACTGGTGACGGTGGTGGAGATGGCGGTGTTCGTGGCCGTGCTCGCGCTCGGCATCCTCTACGCCTGGCGTAGGAACATCCTCCGCTGGACCTGAGCGCCACTGCCTCCGGCGATCGTGTCGGTCCGTCCGGCCGTTCGCGGTCGGTTACGGCGACGACCGGTCAGGCGAGTCCCCGGCGGGTGGCCGTGGGCGGGCGGTCGCCTCGGATCGAGGCCACCATGTCCAGCACCCGGCGGGTCGGGCCGACCTGGTGGGCTCGGAAGACCCGGGCACCCAGCCAGGCGGAGACGGCCGTCGCGGCGAGCGTCCCCTCCAGCCGTTCGGCCACCGGCAGGCCCAACGTCTCACCGATGAAGTCCTTGTTGGAGAGCGCCACCAGCACCGGCCAGCCGGTCGCGGTCAGCTCGTCCAGTCGGCGGGTGATCTCCAGCGAGTGCCGGGTGTTCTTGCCGAAGTCGTGCGCCGGGTCGATGAGGATGCCGTCCGGGCGTACCCCTGCCGCCACCGCGCGCTCGGCGAGCCCGGTCACCGTCGCGACCACGTCGGCGACCACGTCGGTGAAGGCGGCCCGGTGCGGCCTGGTCCGCGGCGTCAGCCCGCCGGCGTGCGAACAGACCAGGCCGGCGCCGGTCCGCGCGGCCACCCGGACCAGTGCCGGGTCGACGCCCGACCAGGTGTCGTTGAGAAGGTCGGCCCCGGCGGCCACGGCCTCCGTCGCCACCTCGGCCCGCCAGGTGTCGATGGAGATCACCACCTCTGGAAACGCGGCTCGCACGGCGGCGATGGTGTCCACCGTGCGCCGGATCTCCTCGGCGACGTCCACGTCCGCGCCGGGGCCGGCCTTGACGCCGCCGATGTCGATGATGGCCGCGCCCTCGTCCACCGCCCGCTCCACCGCGCGCAGAGCGCTGTCGGCGGCGTAGGTCGCCCCGCGGTCGAAGAACGAGTCCGGCGTGCGGTTGATGATCGCCATCACCACCAGCTCGCCCGGGGCGAACGTGTGCCCACCCAGCCGAAGCGCCCCGGCCATGCCCGCCTCCTGGAAGTTCGCGCCGTCGCCGCCGCGTCGGCCGGTCCCGACGCTAGTCGGTCGCCCGTCCACGATTCCGGGCGGGCGTCGGCACCGATCGTGATCGAGGCGGGTGGCGGGGTCGCTCCCGGCCGGCTGCCATGCCACGATCAGTACATGGGTCAGCTTCTGCTCCTCCTGGTCGTGGCGTTGACCGTCGCGGCGGTGATATTCGGCGTGACGGTGCTGGTCAGCGGGCGCGATCCCGGCCTGGTGCCGGCCGAGCCGGACTCGCAGGCCGTCGCGTTGCCGGGCACCCGCCCGTTGCGCGAATCCGACGTGGGGGCG
Organism: Micromonospora saelicesensis; assembly: GCF_900091575.1. Taxonomy (GTDB): domain Bacteria; phylum Actinomycetota; class Actinomycetes; order Mycobacteriales; family Micromonosporaceae; genus Micromonospora; species Micromonospora saelicesensis. The sequence goes on along the minus strand of NZ_FMCR01000001.1, from coordinate 734,355 downwards.
GTCCGTTTCGACACCGGGTTGCGCGGGTACCGGATGGACCAGGTCGATCAGGCGTTGCGCCGTGCCGCCTACGACATCGGTTACAAGTCCGAGCTGATCGGCGTACTGGAGTCGGAGGTCATCGCCTTGCGTGAGGGGCGCACCGACGACGCGGACGTGCTGCGGCAGGCCCGCGAGCAGTCCGCCAGCAAGGTGACCACCGCCGAGGCGGCGGAGCCGGGCAAGGCGGCGGAGCCGGGCGAGGACGCGCCGCTGACCGGCGAGGCGGGGTCGGCCCCGGTCGGTTCGACGACTCCCGGCCCGTTGCCCGCTGCCAGCTCGTCCCCGGCGGATTCCGACGGGGTGGCGCCTGCCGCCGCGCCCGCCGACGACGAGTCGGCCGACCGTGAGCAGACCGCCGGCACCGAGCAGCGCGACGCGGTGGTTCGGTCGGAGTCGGCGTGACCGAGCCGGAGGGCGCTGACGATCTTCGCGAGGCGGCCCGACCCGGCGCCGGTGAGGTGACCGCCACGGTGATCGTCGAGGCCCCGGCGGAGCGGGTGTTCGCCGCGCTGCTCGCCTGGGAACGTCAGTCCGACTGGATCCCTTTCACCCGCGTCCGGGTTGTCGAGGGCGACGGGCGCGAGGGCAGCCGGATCGAGGCGGTGACCGCGCTCGGCCGGGCGACGCTGCGCGACGAGATGCGGGTGGTCCGGGTCGACGAGCCGTACGAGATCGGCGTCGTGCACCACGGCCAGCTGCTGCGCGGCCCGGGGGTGCTGCGCTGCACCCAGCTGGACCGGGACCGCACGCAGGTGGTCTGGCACGAGTGGTTCCACCTGCCGGGCGGTCGGGCCGGTCGACTGGCGTGGCCGGTGCTCTGGCCCGGCTCCAAGCTCGGCCTCACCCAGGCGCTGAAGAGGTTTGCCCGTCTGGTCGAGCAGGGCCGGCTGCCCTGACCGGGGAGCCCGGCGCCGGTTGCCAGCCCGGTGCGCGGAAGAGATGCCCGACCCGGTGCCGCCAGGTCACTGCGGCGCGCAGGTCCCGGGCGATCGAGGCGTACTCGTGGAAGGCCACCCGGACCGGGTTGTAGCTGCCGAGGTTCTTGGTCAGGCCGTACACGCAACGCTCCCGTTCCGGCGCGAACGACTTGAAGAGCCGGTCCCAGACGATCAGGATGCCGCCGAAGTTGCGGTCCAGGTAGCTGCCCTGCGACGCGTGGTGCACCCGGTGGTGCGACGGGGTGTTGAACACCGCCTCGTACCAGCGCGGCATCTTCTCGATCCGCTCGGTGTGGATCCAGAACTGGTAGAGCAGGTTGACCGAGCCACAGAACGCGACCACGGCCGGGTGGACGCCGGCCATGATCAGCGGGATGTAGAACACCCAACTGGTCAGGCCGGTCCACGGCTGGCGCAGCGCGGTGGAGAGGTTGAACCGCTGCGACGAGTGGTGCACCACGTGTGAGGCCCAGAGGATGCGGATCACGTGGTGGCCGCGGTGCGACCAGTAGTAGCAGAAGTCCTGGGCGAGCAGGATCAGCGGCCAGGTCCACCAGAGCTCGGTGATCCGCAGCGGGGTGAGCGCGTAGAGCAGCGCGTACGCGGCGGCGATCGGCACCTTCCAGAGCAGGTCGGCGAAGATGCTGCCCAGCCCCATCGTCAGGCTGGTCGCGGTGTCGGCGCCGCCGTAGCCGACCTCGTCGTCGTCGCGGTGCAGCAGGTAGGAGACCCGCTCCAGCACGATGAGCAGCACGAAGGCCGGGATCGACCAGGCGATGACGTCCGGGAACTCCTTCACCGCGGCCTCCGCTCGCCGTCACCGGTCGGGGCGCACCCTCGGGTGACCCCGACCTACCGGTCGGTAACAAGCACCATAGGCAGCCGGGCGGCCGGTGGCAATGGGGTGTCGGACGGATGCCCTAGCGTGTACGAGGTGACTGACCTGGTGATCGGCCCCGATGGGCTGGCTCGCTGCGCCTGGGGGTCGAGCACCCCCGACTACGCCATCTACCACGACACCGAGTGGGGGCGGCCGCTGCGCGGCGACGACGCACTCTACGAGCGGATGACGCTGGAGGCGTTCCAGTCCGGGCTGTCCTGGCTGACCATCCTGCGCAAGCGTCCGGCGTTCCGACTGGCCTTCGACGACTTCCACATCCCGACCGTCGCCCGCTACGACGACTCCGACGTGACCCGGCTGCTCGCCGACGCCGGCATCGTCCGCAACCGGGCCAAGATCGAGGCGGCGATCGCCAACGCCCGCGCCGCACTGGAGCTGCCGGAGGGCCTGTCCGCTCTGCTCTGGTCCTTCGCGCCGGAGCCCCGGCCGACTCGTCCCGCCTCGTTCGCCGAGCTGGCGCCGATCACCCCGGAGTCGACGGCGATGGCCAAGGCACTCAAGAAGCGCGGCTTCCGGTTCGTCGGCCCGACCACCGCGTACGCGCTGATGCAGGCCACCGGCATGGTCGACGATCACATCGTCGGCTGTCACGTCACCGTTGCACCGGCGGCGTGATGAGATGGCAGGCATGACGACCGAGACCGCGCACCGGGCCGGTGCGGCCGGCAACGCCGACGGGGTGGGCACCTGGGCGGTGCTGCTGCCCGCCGAACGGTACGAGGCCGAGCGGCTCGTGCACCACGACACGCTGGAGCTGACCGGGCTCACCGACGTCGCCCGGCCAGGGCTGGGCGACCAGGTCGCCGTGCTGGTCGACGCGCCGCCACGGCTGGTGGCCCTCGGCCGGGTCACCGCGCCGGGTCGACGCCACCGCGAAGACCCGGACGACCCGCAGTCCCCGGTCGAGCCGGGCACGCTCGTCGTCGCGTACACCCGTCGGGCCTTCGACGAGCCGGTGCCGGCCGACCTGCTGACGCTCGACGGGCCGGTCACCGCGGTGGAGCCGGCGGCCTTCCGGGCGCTGGTCGACCAGCTCGGCCCGCCCCCGGCGCGGCGCACCTGGCTGGTCAGCCTCGACCTGCCGATCGAGGCCGGCACGCCGGCCGAGGCGGTTCGGCTGTTCTGGTCCTACGTGCAGGAGCTGGGCCCACGTGAGCTGCCCGCCTTCGTCTCGCCGGCCGGCGACGAGCTGGCCATGCAGGCGTTCGTGCTGGGCGAGCAGGCCAACCAGGACCCGGAAGAGGACGACTAGAAAAGCTTGTCCACTCGTCCCCGCCAGTCGGCGAGGACCGGGCCCGGGTCGGTGTCCAGCACCCGGTCCAGCAGCGTGGCGTAGACGTCCCGGAAGTCGGTGGTGTATTTCAGGTCGCCGTCGTCGAGGTCGGTGAGGCTTGGTGGTGCGCCGTGCCAGCCGCCCCGGACGCCCGCGCCGAGCAGCAGCACGTCCGAGGCGGTGCCGTGGTCGGTGCCGTCCGAGGCGTTGGCCCGTACCCGACGGCCGAACTCGGAGTAGACCGCCACCACCACCTTCCGGCCCGCCTCGGTGCGACTCATCCGGTCGGCGAACCCGGTCAACGCCCGGTCCAGCTGACCCAGCAGCACGGCCTGCAACTGCTTCTCGTCGGCGTGCGTGTCGAAGCCGCCCAGCGACACCGAGAAGACCCGGGTGGACACTCCGGCCTCGACGCACTGCGCGACAAGGTCGAGCTGCGCGTCCAGTGGGGTGCGGGCCCCGCCGGTGGCCGTCGCGGGAGCCTGCTCGCCGTCCGGGTCCGCCGTGTCCGGGTCGGCGGAGTCGCGTACCTGGCGGATCATCTCGTCCACCGACCGCAGGTCGGCGAAGCAGGCCGCGGCCCGACCCCGGGCCGCCGACTCGCCCGCCTCGGCGGCGGCGAACGCGGTCAGTGTCGCCGCGGGTAGGCCCTTCGCGGCCTTCCGGTCGGTCACCGGCACTGCTGCACCGGCGCTCTGGGCCCCGGCCAGCAGCGGCGGCAGCGCCGGCTCGAAGGAGACCGCCAGCCGGGGGTCGCCACCGGCGCGGTCCAGCCACCGTCCGAGCCAGCCGGTGTTGCCGGGCCGGTCGGGTTGCGCGGTGTGCCAGATGTCCATCGAACGGAAGTGGCTGCGGTCCGGCTTCGGGTAGCCGACTCCGCGCACGATCGCCAACCCACCGCCGGACCAGCGCTGGTGCAGGCCGGCCAGCGCCGGGTTGAGGCCGAAGTCGTCGTCCAACCGCCGCACCTCCCCGTCCGGGTACGCCAGCTCAGGGCGAGCCGCCCGGTAGGCCGGGTCGCCGTACGGGATGACCGTGTTGAGACCGTCATTGCCGCCGTAGAGGGTCACCAGCACCAGCGTGCGGGACTGCGGGTCCCGGTCCCCGCTGGTGTCCAGCAGGTCCCGCAGGCTGTACGCGCCGGCTCCGGCGGCCAACGCGCCCGCGCCGACCACCCCGCTGGTCAGTAGGAACCTGCGTCGGGTCACTGTGTCCATGTCGACTCCTCCGCTCAGCTGACTGTGTATTCGGGGCTGACCAGGCCGGCGGCCAGCAGTTTGCGGGGCTCACCGGCCAGCGGGGTGAGAGCGGCGCGGGTACGCGCTCCCCAGCCGTCGACCACCAGCAGTCGGGCCAGCGCGTCCGGTCGGCCGGCGGTGGGCGCGGCGGTCAGCCGGGCCAGCACCCCTGGTGCCGTGGCGGCGGCGAGCACCCCGGCCGTGCGCAGCCGGGCCTGCAACGACGAGGTGGTCAGCCAGGCGGACCCGGCCGGCCAACCGCCCACGCTCGGTGGGCGCAACGGCACCTGGTCGAGCGCGTTCAGACCGGCCAGCAGTTGTTTCCGTTGCTGTTCGGGCAGCGCGGACGGTCGGACACCGAGCTGCCGCAGCGCACCGACCAACCACTCCACCGGCTGCTTCACCAGCGTGCCCCGGGTCTGCGCGAAGGCCGGTGCGGAGAACAGCGCGCGCACTGTCGCGATGGTGTCCGCGCCGGCCAGACCGTCCGGCGCGGGGGTCTCGGTGCTGGCGTAGCGGAACCAGAGCCGACCGGCCACGAAGGTCGCCGCCGCCGGTTGGGCCGCCAGCAGACCGGCGTACGCCTCGGCGTCGAACCGGGCGCTCTGCCCGAGGATGCTCTTCTCGCCAGGGTCGTGCCGCTTGGTTTCGAAGCGGACCGTCCCGGTACGCCGGTCGACCACCCAGCCGGTCAGGGCCCGCGCGCCGGCCTTCACGTCGGCCTCGCTGTAGGCGCCGATGCCGAGGGTGAACAGCTCCATCAGCTCGCGGGCCAGATTCTCGTTCGGCGCCTTGCGGGTGTTCTTCTGCCCGTCCAGCCAGACGATCAGGGCGGGGTCGCGCACCATGGCGGCGACCAGCGGGCCCAGCGGCCCACGACCGTGCCGGCGCAGCGTCTCCAACTGGCCCACCATCAGCCGCGCCGACTTGACCTTCTGCGCGCTGGTGGCCCAGTGCCCGTGCCAGAAGAAGAGCAACTTCTCGGTCAGCCCGTCCTGGGCGGCCACCATCCGGTCCAGCCACCACTCGGTGACCTGCTGGAGTTGCTTGCGGCGCTCCGCGTTGGCCTGCTGCCGTTGCTCGCGGGTGGAGTCCTTGGTCAGCCCGGCGTACGGGTCCGGGGGCAGCGCCGGAACTGGCGTAGCCGCCGCACCCCGGTCCGTCGCGGGCGGGGTGAGCAGCCGGTCCAGGGTCGCCGCCGGCCCGGCCCGCTCGGCCGCGTCCACCTCGTCGGCGGTCGGCCCGAAGGTGGCCCGGCGCAGCAGGTGCGCCACCGATTCACGATCGCTCATACCGGCCGACGCTAGGCGTCCCGTGTTCGAGGACGGTAAGGGCGGCGTCCGGATCGCGTTCAGCGTCCCTCGAAGACCGGTTTCTGCTTGCCGACGAAGGCGAGGGTGGCCGCCCGGTGGTCGGCGGTGGCGCCGCAGATCGACTGGGCCTGCGCCTCGGCGGCGAGGGCGTCGGCGAGGGTGCCGGCGTCGGCGATGGAGAGCTGGCGCTTGATCGCCCCGTACGCGACGGTCGGGCCGGCGGCGAGGCGGGCCGCCAACTCCTGGGCGACGGGCAGCACCTGCTCGTCGTCGTCCGTCAACCGGTTGAGCAGGCCCAACCGGCACGCCTCCTCGGCGCGGACCGGCTCGGCCAGCAGCAGCAGTTCCACCGCCTTGGCGTGCCCGACCAGTCGGGGCAACGTCCAGGAGGCGCCGGTGTCGGCGGCGAGACCGACCTTGGCGAAGGCCATCAGGAAACTGGTGGTCGGACCGCCGATGCGGATGTCGGCCAGGAACGCCAGCGACGCGCCCGCCCCGGCGGCCATCCCGCGGACCGCGGCGATCACCGGCTTGGGCAGGTTGGCGAGCCGGGCGGCGATCGGGTTGTAGTGCGCCCGCACGGTGCCCAGCGGGTCACTGGCCGAGTTTTCCAGGGTGGCCACGTGCTCGCGCAGGTCCTGACCGGCGCTGAACGACCCGCCGGCCCCGGCCAGGACGACCGCGCGGCAGGACCGGTCGGTCTCCAGCTCCGCGAGGGCGTCCCGCAGCGCCTCCTTGAGCGCCACGTCGAGCGCGTTCATCGCGTTCGGCCGGTTCAGCGTGAGGGTGACGACGGCATCGGTCCGGTCGACCAGCAGCGGCTCGGTCACGTGTCTAACGACCCTTCTGTCGGACGATGCGGTTGCCGGCGTCGAGGCACTGTTCGACGTACCGGTCGGCGGCCGGACGCAGGCGGGCTGCGTGCCGGTCGAAGAAACTGGCCGCGGCGGTGCCGGGCCACCGCTCGGGCAGCAGCGCCGGGGGCAGCTGCGGATCCTGGAAGAGGAACGTACGCCACGCGTGCACGAGGCGGAACCGCGTCGCGTACGCCTCCTCGTCGCTGCTGCGCACGGTGACCGCGGCGAGCAGCGGGCGCTGGTCCGCGACGAACCGCTCGTAGGCGCGGCCGATCTCGGCCAGGTTCCAGGCGCGTCGGACCACGCCCATCGCGCCGGGGGTGCCGGAGAAGTGCGAGGCGGTGAACCGCTCGAACCGGATGCCGGTCTCGGCGAGGAGCAGGTCGACGTCCTCAGCCGGGCGGGTGGCGACCCAGGTCTGCTCGTCGAGCGTCCCGTAGCCGAGGAAGCTCAGGTTGGCGGCGAGCCGCTGGCGGTCCCGCCGGGAGCCCGGGGCCTCCAACACCAGCAGATCGAACCGGCCGTCCCAGGTGACCCGGCCGGTCCGGTAGATCCGGGCCGCTGCCTCGTCGAGTCGGCGAGCAGCTTTCGGTGTGATCGAATATCCCGGTCCGGAGACCAACCGGAGGGGCTCGAGCCAGCCTTGGCGCACCATCCGGGAGACGGCGGTGCGAACTGCTGGCGGTGCGATTCCCAGCGGCGCCAGTAGCTTGACCAGGGCAGCAACCGGTGCCCGGCCACCCCTCGGACGGAGGTGGTCGCCGTACAGGTCGAAGAGTGCCGACCGTGCCTGCATGACCGCACATTGTGACAGGCCTTCTCAAGATAAGCTAGATGCTGTTACATCAATGCTGCTCCGGTTTGGGTCCGGCGGTGTTCATCAGGGAAAATCGTTGGTCGACACCCCCGTGACTGTTGCGGGTGGTCGTGACGAAGTGGCTGTGGGGCAACCCACCGACCCTGGTGTAGGTCTGAGGGGAGACAACATGGCGGCGATGAAGCCGCGGACGGGCGACGGTCCGCTGGAAGTCACCAAGGAGGGGCGGGGCATCGTCATGCGGGTCCCGCTGGAGGGCGGTGGCCGGCTCGTCGTCGAGATGACTCCCGACGAGGCCAACGCGCTCGGTGACGCACTGAAGGCAGCGGCCGGCTGAGTAAGGAGTGCTCCGGGCGGCTCACGCCGCCCGGAACGTTCTTTGGACCCTGAGCCACCGGAATCGCCGGTGGCTCAGGGTCTTCAACGCTGCGGTCAGGTGGCTTTTCCGCCGGTCCGCGACACTTTCCTGGAGGTTCGGTTCCGCGTGCTCGCCATCCGTCTGATCGCCGAGCCTGACCGGCTCGACGTCCTCGTCCTGCCCGTCCGCTCCGCCGATTCGACGGCGGAAGGTGAGACCTCGGCCGAGCCCGTGTCGACCGCCGTGGCGGGCCCGGACGGCACGGCCGACGAGGCGGTCGCGCTGGCGTCAGCGGCCCGGCTGACGGGCCGAGCCGGCGAGATCCACACTCAGTTGCGCCCCGGGCGTACTCCCGGCCGGCTGCTGCTGCTCGGCATCGGTGACGGCGGCGAGGCGGCTTGGCGGGCGGCCGGCGCGGCCCTGGCCCGCTCAACTTCAGCTGAGACGCATATCACCATCGCGCTGCCGGCCGAGGTGACACCCGCCGCCGTTCGCGGGTTGACCGAGGGGCTGCTGCTCGCCCCGTACCGGTTCCGACTCACCGAGGCTGGCGACCGACCGGCGCTCACCGGCGTCGACCTGCTGCTCGACGACCCGACCGGGTACGAGGACACCGTCGCCACGGCCCGGACCACGGCCGCGATGACCCACCTCGCCCGGGACCTGACCAACACTCCGTCCTCGGTGAAGACCCCGCAGTGGTTCGCCGACCAGGTGGCCTCCGCCGCGGCCGACCTTCCGGACCTGCGGCTGCGGGTCCGTGGCCCGGCCGAGCTGGCCACCGAGGGCTTCGGCGGGATCCTCGCCGTGGGCGGTGGCTCCGCCAGCGGGCCCCGGCTGGTCGAACTGGACTGGCACCCCGCCAACGCGCGCACCCACGTGGTGCTGATCGGCAAGGGCATCACCTTCGACACCGGTGGCATCTCGATCAAGCCGGTGGCGTCGATGAAGCTGATGCGCAAGGACATGGCCGGCGCGGCCGCTGTCGTCGCCGCCACCCTCGGTGCCGCCGCGCTGCGGCTGCCGGTCCGGATCACCACGTTGACCCCGCTGGCCGAGAACATGGTCAGCGGCTCGGCGTTCCGTCCCGGCGACGTGATCCGGCACTACGGCGGTACGACCAGCGAGACGACCAACTCCGACGCCGAGGGTCGGCTGGTCCTCGCCGACGCGCTGGCGTACGCGGTGCAGCAGCTCAAGCCGGACCTGCTGCTCGACCTGGCCACGCTCACCGGCGCGAACTCGGTGGCGCTGGGCAAGCGCACCGCCGCCCTCTACAGCGAGAACGACGAGCTGGCCGCCAGCGTGCTGGCCGCGGCCGAGGCGGCCGGCGAGTCGGCATGGCGGATGCCTCTGCACACCGACTACGTCGAGTACCTCGGCAGCGAGATCGCCGACCTCTACAGCGCACCCACGCAGGGTGCCGGCTCGGTGCTGGCCGCGCTCTACCTGCGCGAGTTCACCGGCGACCTACGTGACCGCTGGCTGCACCTGGACATGTCCGCCCCGTCCTGGGCCGACGGCGACCAGGCCGAGGTCAGCCGTGGCGCCACCGGCTGGGGCGTCCGGTCGCTGCTGCGCTGGCTCGCCGACGTCAACTAGGGCGTGGGTCAGAGCCTCGGCGCGACCGGGGCTCTGACCCGTCCTGGGCTCGAATCAGCACTTCACCGCGGCGAGCAGCCCGTGCCCGACCGGAAGCAGCGCGGGAATCCAGTGCTCCGACTCCCGGACCGCCTTGATCGTTTCGCGAACCGTCACCGTCTCCGCGTCCCGGGCGGCCGGGTCGCCGATCCGTCCGCTGGCCAGCACACCGTTGAGCGCCAGCACGCCCCCTGGGCGCAACAGCCGCAGCGCCGCCTCCACACAGGCATGGAAGCCGGTCGCCTCCGCGTCCACGAAGACCAGGTCGTACGCGCCGTCGGCGAGCCGGGGCAGCACGTCGAGCGCCCGACCGGTGATGATCCGGGTACGCCCGGCCGCGAAACCCGCCTCGGCGAAGATCCGCCGGGCGATCCGCTGGTGCTCCACCTCCACGTCGATGGTGGTGAGCACGCCGTCCACGCGCATGCCGCGCAGCAACCAGACGCCGCTCACCCCGGTGCCGGTGCCGATCTCCACCACCGCACGGGCGTTGCCGGCGGCGGCCAGCAGCCGCAGCGCCGCCCCCGCGCCGGGGGTGACCGCGTCGAGGCCCACCTCCCGGGCCAGGCTGCGGGCGGTACGCAGAACGAGATCCTCGGTGACGTACGACTCGGCGAAATGCTGGGCCTGTGTCGTCGAACTGCCGGAACCGGCGACCGTGGCGATGGGGCACCTCCGGGGGCGGTGCGTTGTGCGGGGGCGGGTTGGCACTGTGAGCGTAGAGGCGACCGTCGTGGGGCGCAGCCGCGCCTCCGCCGGAAGCGATCACCGGGGCAACCGCTGACTGCACCGCGTCCATCCGTGCAATCCTGGAGGCGGTATCCCGTCAGCCGCGACCAGACCGGCCCGTGGCCGGGCGACGCGGCGCGGGATCCGGGGACGGACTGGGAGGCACCGACGTGACCGACGGCTGGGACTGGCGCCGGGGCGGTGAGACTCCGGCTCCGGCGCGACCGCCCGGGGCAGGAGCCCCGCCGGTGGGGCCGCCGACCATGCCGGGGGCTGACCGCACGCCCCTCGCCTCGCCAGGCAGCGGACCGACACCGGGTTGGCCAGCGTCTTCCGGCGGATCGACACCGGGTTGGCCGGCGTCTCCCGTCGGGCCGGCGTCTTACGGTGCGCCGGCTGCGGGCGGGCCCAACTCGGCCGACGCGTCGGCCTGGTGGTCGGACGCGCTCGCCGACCCCTGGCGCGACCCGGCGGCCCCGACCGCGGTGGTGGTGCCCGGGGTGGTGGCCCCCGGCGCCGAGCCCGAGCCGGTCACCGACCCCGACGCGCCGGGCCGGCCGACACTGCGCCACCTGTTGCTCATTCCCGTGATCACCGCGCTGCTGGCCGGCACCCTCGGCGGTGCGTTGGGCTACGCGTTCGCGGTGCGCGGCGGCGCTGGTGCGGCGGTCCTCGGCGGTGCGCCCGCGGAGGTGCCGGCGCTGGCGCAGCGCAAACCGGAGTCGCTGGCCGGGGTCGCCGAACGGGTCCTGCCCAGCGTGGTCACCGTCCGGGTGAGCAGCCTCGGCGGGACCAGTGAGGGCTCCGGCTTCGTCGCCACCGCCGACGGCCATGTGATCACCAATGACCATGTGGTGGCCGGCGGCACCGGCAAGGCCTCGGTGGTCTTCAACGACGGCAGCACCGCGCCGGCGACCATCGTCGGTCAGGACGCGGAGTCGGACATCGCGGTGATCAAGGTGAGTCGTCCCGGGTTGCGGCCGGTGGAGTTCGGCGACTCCGACGCGCTGGCGGTCGGCGACCCCGTGCTCGCCATCGGCTCGCCGTTGTCGCTGGCCAACACGGTCACCGCCGGCATCGTGAGTGCGCTGGACCGGACGATGCAGGCCGGCGAACCGGGCGGCCCGGTGCGTTACTACGCCGCCATCCAGACCGACGCCGCGGTCAACCACGGCAACTCGGGCGGCCCACTTGTCGACGGCGCCGGCCGGGTGGTCGGAGTGAACTCCACCATCAAGTCACTTGTCGCCGAGGGGCAGGAGGCGGGCAACATCGGGCTCGCCTTCGCCATCCCGATCAACCAGGCCAAGCGGGTGACCCAGGACATCATCGGCACCGGCAAGGCCCGGCGTACGGTGATCGGCGCCCGGGCGGACGGCCCGACCGGGGTCGTCGGGGGTGGCCTGCGGCTGGCCGAGGTGGAGCCGTCCGGCCCCGCGGACGGCGCCGGACTGAAGGTCGGCGACGTGATCCTCAAGATCAACGGGCGGCCGATGACCGAGCCGACGGATCTGACCGCGTTGGTCCGTAAGTACGCGCCGGGCTCGGTCGTGACCGTCGAGTATCGGCGGGGCTCCACCCGGCAGAACACCTCGGTAACTCTCGCCGCGGACGCGAAGTGACTCACCGCGGAAGCGAAGTGAACAGCGGCGCACCCCTTGCCCGAAAGCCGTCCGCCGTGCGTAGTCTTGCTGCTGACGCCGAGAGGAGGCCCGCGGGATGCTCGACAACCTGAACTGGTGGGAGATCGGTGCGCTGCTGCTCCTGGCGCTGCTGATCTTCGGCGACCGGCTCCCCGCCGTGATCACCGACGGCCTGCGGTTGGTGCGCAACCTGCGCAACATGGCCCGCAACGCCACCGGCGACCTGAGCCGTGAGCTGGGCACCGACATCCAGCTGGAAGACCTGCACCCCAAGGCGTTCATCCGCAAGCACCTCCTCAGCGAGGAGGACGAGGCGGCGATCCGCAAGCCGTTGCAGGGCGTCTACGACAACCTGCGCGCGGACGTCAGCGGCGTGCACAACGACCTGAAGGACGTGGCCAACGCCGCCGACCTGCGGTCGAACGAGGCCCGGTCCGGCACGGCCACCAGCAGCCCCTCGGCTCCGGCCCCCCGCGCCAGCTACGACGACGCCACCTGACCGACCCGTACCCCGACCGACTGCTGCCCGCGACCGGCGAGTCCCGCCTGCCCGGACTCGGCCGCCTGCCTGCCCCCGCCGGTCGCCGGCCGACGCCGCGGCGGCCTGGCTGGACCACCCGTGGATGCGACTCAGCCCGCCGGCCAACAGTGGCCGACGGGCTGGACGGTGTACCGGGTGGTCAGCGCCCAGCGGGCTTGAGACCGAGTGGCTTGCCGAGCAGTGACTCGCGGCGCAGGGCGAGCCGGTCGGCGATCGTGCCGAGCGCCTGAGCGGCCGGGGACTCCGGCTCGGCCAGCACGATCGGGTTGCCGGCGTCGCCGGCCTCGCGGACCCGGGTGTCCAGTGGGATCTGACCGAGCAGCGGCACCTGGGCGCCGATGGTCCGGCTCAGCGACTCGGCCACCGCCTCACCACCGCCAGCGCCGAAGATCTCCATCCGGGAGCCGTCCGGCAGCTCCAGCCAGGACATGTTCTCGATGACGCCGACCACCCGCTGGTGGGTCTGCAGGGCGATCGCCCCGGCCCGCTCCGCCACCTCGGCGGCGGCGGTCTGCGGGGTGGTGACGATCAGGATCTCCGAGTTGGGCAGCAACTGGGCCAGCGAGATGGCCACGTCACCAGTGCCCGGCGGCAGGTCGAGCAGGAGCACGTCCAGGTCGCCCCAGTAGACGTCGGCCAGGAACTGCTGCAGTGCCCGGTGCAGCATCGGGCCGCGCCACACGACGGCGGCGTTGCCGGACGTGAACATGCCGATGGAGATCACCTTCACGCCGTGCGACTGCGGCGGCATGATCATGTCTTCGACCCGGGTGGGCCGGGCCTCCGTGCCGAGCATCCGGGGCACCGAGTGGCCGTAGATGTCCGCGTCGACCACGCCGACGGACAGCCCACGGGCGGCGAGCGCCGCCGCCAGGTTGACAGTGACGCTGGACTTGCCGACGCCACCCTTGCCGCTGGCCACCGCGTACACGCGGGTGCGCGAGCCGGGCTGGGCGAACGGGATGACGGGCTCCTCGGTGGCGCCGCCGCCGCGCAGCTGCGACTGCAACCCCTGCCGTTGCTCGGGGGTCATCACCCCGAAGTCGATCTCCACGCCGGTGACGCCGGGGACCGCGGCGACGGCGGCGGTGATGTCGTTACGCAGCTTGTCCTTCAGCGGGCAGCCGGCGACGGTGAGCAGCAGCTCGACGCGGACGACGCCGCTGGCACCGATCGTGGCGGAGCGGACCATGCCCAGCTCGGTGATGGGCCGGCGGATCTCCGGGTCGTTGACGGTGGCCAGGGCGGCCTGGATCGCGTCCTCGACGGTGCTCACGGGTGCTGACATGCCCGCAATGCTACGTCGCGGGGCATCCGTTGCCGCCGCTGCCCGGGGCGGTGTGAGCCAATCGATGACGCGTCGGTCAGCTCTCTGACCGGCGCGGGCCGGTGCCGTCCGGCCGGGCGTCCCGGGTGAAGTCGCCGTCCAGGTCGTCGCGAGGTTCTTCCAGGCCGACGCCGTCGGTCGGCCGCTGGCCACGTCGCTCCTGCCGGCTGTCCTTCTCCTGCTGGCGGCGCTCCAGCCTCTGCCGGCGCTGCCCCATCTCGTCCAGCTCCTCGGCAAGCCGGGCCAGCTCGGAGCGGAGGAAGTCGCGGGTGGCGACCTCACCCAGCGCGATCCGCAGGGCTGCGATCTCCCGGGCCAGGTACTCGGTGTCCGCCTTCTGCGCGGTGGCTCGCCGCCGGTCCTCCTCCAGGGCCACCCGGTCCCGGTCGGCCTGCCGGTTCTGGGCCAGCAGGATCAGCGGCGCCGCGTAGCTGGCCTGCAATGAGAGCACCAGGGTCAGGAACGTGAAGGTGTACGGGTCGAAGCGCAGATCCGCCGGGGCCAGGGTGTTCCAGACGAACCAGATCGTGATCACCACCGTCATGACGACGATGAAGTTCGCGGTGCCCATGCCCCGGGCGATGCCCTCGGACCACCGGCCGAACGCCTCCGCGTCGAACCGGGGCAGCTTGATGCCCCGGGGCTCGCGCGGCTGATCGAGCCGTTCGTTCCGCCGCTGCTCAGCCATCCGCGCCGTCCAGCGCCGCGTCGGTGGTGCCCGGGGCGGCCAGGGCGTCGCGGTCCCGCCAGTCCCGGGGTAGCGAGTGGTCCAGCACGTCGTCCACGGTCACGGCGCCGACCAGCCGGTTGCTCCGGTCGATCACCGGCATGGCGACCAGGTCGTAGGTGGCCATCCGACGGGTGATCTCCGGCAACGGGGTGGTGGGGCGCAGCGGGTCGATGTCGTTGACCACCACCTTGCCCAGCAGGTCGGCCGGCGGTTCACGCAGCAGCGCCTGGAAGTGCACCATGCCCAGGTAGCGGCCGGTCGGCGTGTTCTGCGGTGCCCGGGTCACGAAGACCTGCGCGGCGACGGCGGGGGAGAGCTGTGGCTCCCGGATCCGGGCCAGCGCCTCGGCGACCGTGGCGTCCGGCGGCAGGATGACCGGCTCCGAGGTCATCACACTGCCCGCCGTGCCGGGGGTGTACTTCAGCAGTTGGCGTACCGGGTCGGCCTCGTCCGGCTCCATCAGGTCCAGCAGCACGTCCTGCTCGGGTGGGGGCAGTTCGTTGAGCAGGTCCGCGGCGTCGTCCGGGTCCATCTCCTCCAGGACGTCGGCGGCCCGTTCCCGGTCGAGGGCGGCGAGGATCTCCACCTGGTCGTGCTCCGGCAGCTCGCTGAGCACGTCGGCCAGGCGCTCGTCGTCCAGCGCGGCCGCGACCTCGTTGCGCCGCGCGTCGGGCAGATCCTGCAACGCGTTGGCCAGGTCGGCGGGGCGCATGTCCTCCAGGACGGCGAGCAGGTTCGCCGTACCCCGGTTGTCGGCGATGCCGCTGAGCCCGCGCACCCGGTCCCACTCGACCTGGTGCAGGTGGCCGCGGCGGCTGAGCCGGCCGGTCTGCTCGCGTACGGCGACACGGGTCAGCGACCACTCGCCACCCCGCGAGCACTCCATCGCGACGTCCACGACCGCGCCAGGCTGGCCGCCCGGGTCGAGTTGCACCCGCCGGTCGAGCAGTTCCTGGAGCACCAGCAGCTCGTTCGGGCGCTTCTCGAACCGGCGCAGGTTGAGGGTGCCGGAGCCGAGCACGACGGCGTCCGCGTCGATGGAGGTGATCCGGTTGATGGACAGGAAGATCCGGCGACGCATCGGCATCTCGGCGACGAGGCCCACCACCTCCGGCGGACGCTTCGTCGCCCGCAGCCGTGCCACGGCGTCACGAACCCGTCCCACCTGATCGCCGTTCGGGTCGAAGACGGCGACTCCGGCGAGACGGGCGATGTAGACCCGGGTCGGCGTACTCACGGGCACCAGCCTAAGCGCCTAGTGTTTATCAACATGTCGACCTTGGCCTACGAGATCGTGGACGTCTTCACCGATCGCCCCTTCGCCGGCAACCCGCTGGCGGTGGTGTTCGGCGCGGAGGCGCTGGCCACCGAGCAGATGCAGGCGCTCGCGTTGGAGTTCAACCTGTCCGAGACGGTGTTCGTGCTGCCGCCGACCCAGGTCGGCGTCACCTACCGGGCCAGGATCTTCACTCCGGTGGAGGAGTTGCCGTTCGCCGGGCATCCCAGCGTCGGCGCGGCGGTCACCGCCTGCCGGCGGGGCATGTTCGGTGTGGGGCAGGTCACCCAGGAGTGCCGGGCCGGTGTGCTGCCGATCGAGGTGACCGCGTCCGGGGCGACGCTGACCGGTGGCACCCCGACCCTCGGGCCGGAGCTGGACCCGGAGCCGTTGCTGGAGATTGCCGGGCTGGTCGCCGAGGACCACATCGGGCCCGCCCCACGGGTCGCCGGCTGCGGGCTGGAGTTCCCGTACCTGCCGGTGCGTCCGGAGTCGGTGGCCCGCGCCCGGGTGGACCCGGCGGCGGCGCAGCGGTACGGGGTGTCGCACGTCAGCGTCTTCTCCTGGGACGCCGCCGCGCAAACCGCGCACGCCCGGGTCTTCGTGCCGGGGATGGGTGTCCCTGAGGACCCGGCCACCGGCTCGGCGGCCCTCGGCCTCGGTGTCTGGCTGGTGGCGAGCGGTCTGCTGCCCGGCGAGGGGCGGTCGGAGTACGCGGTACGTCAGGGCGTGGAGATGAACCGTCCGTCCGCGTTGGCCTGCACTGTCACCGCGGCGAACGGGGTGGCGGTCGGCGCGACGGTCGCCGGTCAGGTGGTGCCGGTGGCCCGTGGCGAGATCGCCGTGCCGCCGTTCGTGGGCTGAGCGGAGGCACGGATGCGGGAGGATGCGGGTGTGACGGACGAGGACGCCCCCGGGGGCACCCCACTGGTCGACGAGGCGATGAAGAAGGCCGCCGTGGCCTGGGTCAGCGTTGCCGGCGGGCCGGCGCTCGCGCTCTGGTGCGCCCCGCTGGAGGGCGCGCTGCTGGTGGTCAGCGGGCCGGGCGAGCAGGCCGCACCGGGTCTGGCCGACGCGACCGAGGCCCAGGTCACCCTGCGCGGCGACCACGGCGGTCGGATCGTCACCTGGCCGGCCCGGGTGAGCCGGTTGCAGCCGGGCACCGAGGCGTGGGACGTCACCGCGCCACTGGTGGCGGCGAAGCGCCTCAACGCGCCGGGTCCGACCGCTGACCTGGTGGCCCGATGGGCCGCTGACGGATGCGCGGTGAACCGTCTCGCCCCGGCCGGTACGCCGCTGGCCGGAGCGGAGTTGCCGGCCGACGCGCAGGCCGAGCCACCCCGGGCGACTCCGGCGGTCCGGGCCACCCGTAAGCCGTTCCGCCTGCACCGGGTCCGCCGCCGCTGATCGGTTGATCAGCCCGTCCGACCGCCGACGCCCGCCACCGCGGCGTCGACGTCGGCGTCGACGAGGGCGAGCACCTCGCCCAGGGTGCCGAGCGTGGGGCCGCGCCAGTCCCGGTCGGCGTTGAAGACCATGTGCGTGGCCAGATCCGGTGCGGCGAGCCGGACGGCGGTCATCCCGGCCCGCTCGGCGCCGGTCAACTCCTGACTGCCGCCGTCACCGACGTAGAGGCAGTCGCCCGGCGCGAGCCCGAGCCGCTGGCAGGCCGTCAGGTAGAGCGTCGGATCCGGTTTGCACCGCCCGACCTGCACCGAGAAGACCCGTACGTCGAGCAGGGGGGCGATCGCGAGCTGCGGCAGGAAGGCCGGCAGTTCGTGCGTACAGTCGCTGATCACGCCGGTGCGCAGGCCGCGCTGGCGCAGAGCCGCCAGGACCGGCACCGCGTCGGCCCGCAGCCAGGTGTCGGCGCGGACCGCCCGGTGCCGGGACGCCACCGCTGCCCGTACCGCGTGGTCGCTGGGGTGTACGCCGGCCTGGGCGCACACCCAGCGCAGGGTCGCCTCCGCGTCGCCGAGCCGGCCGCTGGCCCGTTCGTAGTAGGTGCGGTTCAGCACCTCGGTCAAGATCTCGGTGGGACACCCGAGCAGCTCGGCGGTGCCGACGTGCGCGACACCGCGTTGTACCGAACGGGTCAGGGTGCCGAAGAAGTCGAACAGCACCGCCTGGTAGCTGGGCATGGGGGAGCGCCTCCGGGCGGTCGAGGGTCGCCGGCGCGAACCCGCGTGATCGTAACGGAGTGATGACCGTCCGTGCTGACCATCACACGTGTGAGGATTACGTCCCGTGCCCCCACCTTCGCCCCGGCCGTCAGTGGATCCGCTGACCACCGGCGCGGTCGGGCTGGCCGTGGTCGCCGTGTCGTCGTCCGCGCCGCTGATCGCGTACGCAGCCGCCCCCGCCCTGGCCATCGCGTTCTGGCGCAACCTGCTCGCGGTGGCCGTACTGAGCCCTTTCGCGCTGGCCCGACGCCGCGCCGAGTTCCGCAGGCTGACAGTGGGCGCGGGCCGGCGGGAGGGCCTGTTCTGCGTTCTGTCCGGGGTCGCCCTGGCCGGGCACTTCGCGACCTGGGTGCCGAGCGCCCAGCTCACCTCGGTCGCCACGTCCACCGCCTTGGTCGCCACCCAGCCGGTCTGGCAGGGGCTGATCGCCCGCGCCCAGGGGCGTCCGCTGCCCCGGGTGGTGTGGATCGGCATCGCGGTGGCGGTCGGCGGCGCGGCGGTCGCCACCGGAGTGGACGTGGGCGTTTCCGGCCGGGCCGTCCTCGGCGACGTGCTGGCGCTGATCGGCGCCATGTTCGCCGCCGTCTACACCGCCTTCGGGGAACGGGCCCGGGTCAGCATCAGCACCACCACCTACACCACCATCTGCTACGGGATCTGCGCGCTGATCCTGCTGGCCCTGTGCCTGGTCGGAGGCGTACGGCTGACCGGCTTCGACGGTCGTACCTGGCTGGCCATCCTGGCCCTGGTGGCCGGCGCCCAACTGCTCGGGCACTCGATGTTCAACTACGCCCTGCGGAAGATCCCGGCGACCACGGTGAGCGTGCTGATCCTGCTGGAGGCGCCCGGTGCGGCACTGCTCGGCTGGGCCTGGCTGGGCCAGCTGCCCCGCCCGTACGCGCTGCTCGGCATGGCGTTGCTGCTGACCGGCGTGGCGGTGGTGGTGCTCGGCGGCGGTCGGGCCGCTCGCCGGGCGGCACCCAACGCACTGCCGACCGACCCGACCCCGCTGGCCGACTGACTGCCGTTACAGGTACGCGGCGAAGTGATCCGCGACCAGGTCGGTCAGCTGATCACCGTCGAGGCTGCCGTCCACCTGAACCACCCGGACGCCCAGCCGCTCAGACTGCGCCACTGAGTCCGCCGCTACCAGTTCGTCCCTCGCCCACCTGTTACGGAGGGCCCGCTCGGGGTCGCTGACCCTCGCTACGACGACGCTGGCACGCGGCAGCCGGGCGATCTGCTGGGCGCGGAACTCGGCAGTGGGCACCAGCACCACCATCTGCCGTACCGATTCGACGATTGGCGCCACCAACTCAGGTCGCAGCCCCCAGCCTTCGGCCACCACCCGGCGGCCGGGTACCAGTGCGCTCAGGTCGTCGAGCACCCACGCGAAGCGGCGGGGAAAACCTGCCAGTGTCTCGGCAGCCATTCGGGTTGGCGCGGTGCGGACCCAGGTCGTTTCCGGATCTGGGCCGGCCGGAGGTTCGCCGCGCCGGATCCGGTCGGCGATGCGCCGGTCGTCGTGCCCCCGGGCGTCGTGCCGGTCGTAGAGGTACGCAGTCAGGCCGAACCGCAGGGCCAGGTTGACGGCGACGGTCGACTTGCCAGCCCATTGCCCGCCGCCGATCCAGAGGGCTCGGCGCGCGGTGGCTGTCCCATCGAAATCCATGCCTCGATGGTGGTTGTCGAGCGCTTCAAGATCAAGTCCTGTTCTCGCCCGCCAACCCGTGATGAAGTGAGGGAAGACGCAGGTCTGCCGGAAGATCCGTGGCTCCCCCCGGTGAAGGTCCGATTCCGGCACCAGGGCGACCATTGCCGCCGAAGGTCAGGCCTCGTGCACCTCGATGACCCGGGTCGTCGGCGCGGCTTCACCGAGGGCGGTACGCAGCGCCGCCCGCTCCGGGTCGGCGAGGAACGACTCGTAGCCGGCCCGCCCGTCGAACCGGATCACGTGCACCTCGGCCTGCCCGTCGGTGCCGCGCAGTCGCCGCTCCAGCCGGCCGCCGTGCCGTTCGAGCAGGGCCAGCACGGCGTCCTCGTAGCGCTGCCCGGCGGCCTCGGCCCCGACGGCGAACTCGACGATCGCGACGAGTGTCAGCACACCGGCCCGGTCAGTCATCGAGACCGACGGCCTTGGCGCTCGCCGCCCACAGCCGGGCGGCGAGCTGCGGATCGGCCGCCTTCCGGAGCGGTCGACGCGGCCGGCGGTCGATGTAGTAACCCCCGTTGATCAGCCGGGAGCGCTCCTGGCTGGCCAACCACACCAGGGTCTCGGCGCCCTTCTCCGGGCTGCGGAACGGCATGAACCGCATGCCGAACGCGACCAGCCTGCTGTCGTTGGCGAACCGGGTGCGGACCACCCCGGGGTGGAAGCTGTACGCGGCAACGCCCGGCCAGCGCCGGGCGGCCTCGGCGGTGAACAGGACGTTCGCCTGCTTGCTGGTGCCGTACGCCCCCATCGGCCGGTAGTCACGCAGTGGCTTGTTCAGGTCGTCCGGGTCCAGTGCGCCGAAGCGGTGCGCACCGGAGGCGGTCACCACGACCCGGCCCACCCGGTCGGCGAGCAGGTTGGTCAGCAGGAACGGGGCCAGGTGGTTGGCCTGGATCGACATCTCGAACCCGTCGACAGTGCTCAGTGGTTGCAGCGCGATCGCGCCGGCGTTGTTGGCGAGCACGTCGATCCGGTCGTACGCGGACCGGAGCTGCTCGGCCAGTCGGCGTACGTCGTCGAGGATCGCGAAGTCGGCGCGGAACAGTTCCGGACGTTCACCGGAGTTCTCCCGTACCCGAACGGCTGCGGCCTGCAGGCGGGCCGGGTCCCGCCCGACCAGCACCACCTGGTCGCCCCGGCAGGCCAGGTCCACGGCGGCGGCCAGCCCGATGCCGGAGCTGGCCCCGGTCACCACCACCAGTCGGCGTCCAGTGAGATCTTCCACAGGTCCATTCACCCCGGTCATGGCGCGAGGTTACCGTGGCGTCACAACGCCCTTTGGGATCGTTAAGGTCCCGGATCTGTCGTCAGGTGGCGTCGGCATGCCCGCCGGACGCTGGAAGGAGCGCATCCATGGCCGCAGTCGGTCGCCCCCGCAGGTCCTGCCTCGCCGTGCCGGGTTCCAGCGTGAAGATGCTCGGCAAGGCCCAGGGCCTCCCGGCCGACCAGGTCTTCCTCGACCTGGAGGACGCCGTCGCCCCGCTGGCCAAGCCGGACGCGCGCAAGAACATCGTGGCCGCCCTCAACGAGGGTGACTGGGCCGGCAAGACCCGGGTGGTCCGGGTCAACGACCTGACCACCCCGTGGACCTACCGGGACGTCATCGAGGTCGTCGAGGGCGCCGGCGCCAACCTGGACTGCATCATGCTGCCGAAGGTGCAGACCGCCGCCCAGGTGCAGTGGCTGGACCTGACGCTCACCCAGATCGAGAAGACGATCGGCCTGGAGGTCGGTCGGATCGGCATCGAGGCGCAGATCGAGAACGCCGCCGGTCTGGTCAACGTGGACGCGATCGCCGCCGCCTCACCGCGCGTGGAGACCATCATCTTCGGCCCTGCCGACTTCATGGCGTCGATCAACATGAAGTCGATGGTGGTCGGCGGCCTGATCCCGGACTATCCGGGCGACCCGTACCACTACATCCTGATGCGGATCCTGATGGCCGCGCGGATGCACGACAAGCAGGCCATCGACGGCCCGTTCCTGCAGATCCGCGACGTCGACGCGTTCCGCGAGGTGGCCAAGCGCTCGGCCGCGCTGGGCTTCGACGGCAAGTGGGTGCTGCACCCGGGCCAGATCGACGCCGCCAACGAGGTCTACCAGCCGGCCCAGGCCGACTACGACCACGCCGAGCTGATCCTCGACGCGTACGAGCACTACACCTCGGAGGCCGGCGGCCGGCTCGGCGCCGTGATGCTCGGTGACGAGATGATCGACGAAGCGTCCCGCAAGATGGCGCTGGTGGTCGCGGCCAAGGGCCGGGCCGCCGGGATGAGCCGTACCTCGTCGTTCACCCCACCGGCGCAGTGACCGGCCGGGCCGGGACGACCGCCGCCGGCTGTCGGTCCGGCCCGACAATCGGCGGTACGCCGGCCCGCCCGCGGGCCGGTCAGTAGCTACTGCTGCTGCTGTTGTCGCTCGTCGCGATCGCGTAGATGATCGCGGCGGCGTAGATGGCGATCACCAGCACCAGGAACCCGGTGAGAATCCAGCCGACGATGATGGCGGCCTTCGCCATCCCCGCCCCGCCCTCGCCGCTGAGCCGGATCTGCTTCTGCGCCACGTGGCCGAGGATCGCGCCGATCGGCGCGGTGATGCAGGACGTGAAACCGATCAGGGCCAGCACGAACGCCGCGATGGCCATCCCGTTGGTCTTCGGGGGCTGCGGGTAGCCGTAGCCGGGGTACTGCGGTGGGTAACCGGGCGGGGCGTATCCGGGCATCGGCTGGGCCGCTGACTGCTTCGCGCCGGCGTACGGGTCGACCGGGGCGTACGGGTCCGGGGCGTACGGATCCGGGGCGTACGGGGCCGGGGCGTACGGGTCGACCGGGCCGGGTTGCGCGGGCACCGGCTGACCGGCCACCAGGGTCGGGTCCGGTGCGGGGCTCGACGGCTGGGCCGACCACGTGGGATCGCTCCAGTTGCCGGGCGGCGGGGGATTGGTCATGCGAACTCTCCGTCGGGTTGGGGTGCGGAGACAGGGTAGCCAGCGCCGCCCAAACCCGACGCCCCTGCTTCCGGGTGCCGCGTTGCTCGGGCCGGTCGTAACGGGCAGGATCCCTGACATGGCATACGACGCGCGCGCCGCGGACCGCTCCGGCAGTCGACCCCGACGGGACGTCAGCCGCCCGGGCGCTGCCCGGCGCGCCCGGACGGCCGCCCCGGCGGGTAGCCCCGGCCCCGACGAGCCGGTCGCGCTCACCGACCCGGTCACCATGCGCCTCGACGGGCGGGTCGCCCTGGTCACCGGGGCGGGCAGCCCGGACGGCATCGGGTACGCCACCGCCCGGCGACTCGCCGACCTGGGCGCGCGGGTGGCCATCGTCTCCACCACCCGACGCATTCACGAGCGGGCGACCGAGCTGGGGGTGACCGGCTTCGTCGCCGACCTGACCGACGAGTCCGAGGTCGGCGCGCTGGCCGATGCGGTCGCCGAGCAGTTGGGCGACGTCGAGGTGCTTGTCAACAACGCCGGTCTGGCCAGTCGCGCCAGCCAGGGGGTGCTGCGGCCGGTAGCCCAGCTGACCTACGACGAGTGGCGCGGTGAGATCGACCGCAACCTCTCCACCGCGTTCCTGTGCAGCCGGGCGTTCATCGGGGGGATGGCCGAGCGGGGTTGGGGTCGAATCGTCAACCTGGCGGCCACGGCCGGCCCGGTCAACGCCCTGCCCACCGAGGCCGCGTACGCCGCGGCGAAGGCCGGGGTCGTCGGGCTGACCCGGGCCCTGGCCATGGAGATGATCGCCGACGGGGTGACCGTCAACGCGGTGGCGCCCGGCACCATCTACACCGCGGCGTCCACCATGGCCGAGATCAAGCAGGGGTTGGGCACCCCGGTGGGGCGACCGGGCACACCGGACGAGGTCGCCGCGGCGATCAGCTTCCTCTGCTCGCCGGCCGCCTCGTACATCACCGGG
The DNA here is from genome assembly GCF_900091575.1 of Micromonospora saelicesensis. GTDB lineage: Bacteria > Actinomycetota > Actinomycetes > Mycobacteriales > Micromonosporaceae > Micromonospora > Micromonospora saelicesensis. Next base: position 710,917 of record NZ_FMCR01000001.1, on the reverse strand, counting down.
CAGATGCTGGTGGTGGACGGCGGCAACAGCGTCCGCGAGGCCCGCTTCCGCTGACGGTGCCGGTCCGCACCGGCCCGTTCGTCAGTAGCCGCCACTGTCGCCGGTGTTGCTGAAGGCCACCAGCGCCAGCCAGCCACAGCAGGCCAGCACGGTGAGCCCGGTGAAGACGTAGCCAAGGATCAGCCCCCAGGTGGCGAGCTGGTCGCCCTCCTCGCCGCTGGTGCGGATCTGCCGCTTGGCCACGTGGCCGAGGACGGCGCCGGCCGGCGGAAAGACGAAGGCGAACACCAGCGACAGGATCGCCAGCACGTTGGTGCCCCGACCCGGCCCGGACGGCGGTGGGCCGTACTGACCGTAGGGGCCCTGCGGTGGGTACGGCGGTTGCTGGCTCCAGTGCGCCGACTGCTGCGGCCCCTGCTGGCCGTACGGCGACGGTTCACCCGCCGGTGGCCCGTACGGTGAGCGTTCCGCTGGCAGCTCGTACGCCGGCTGGTCCGGCTGCGGCGTGTACGGCGGCTGACCGGCCGGTGGTGGCGCGTACGGCGACTGGTCCTTCGGTGGCTCGTAGGGTGACGGCGGGGGCTCGTCCTCGGGCGGTCCCGACGGCGGCGGGTAGCTCACAGCTGTCCTCCTCCTGCCGGTGCCGGAAAAGTCCCTCTTGCCGGACGCTACCCGCAGCGGTGAACCTTTTCACAGCGGTTGTGTGGACTGGTCACCTTGGCCTCGTCGACCCGAGGGGCCGATACTGACCCAGCGTTCAGTTACCCATGAGTAGTGCGCGGATCCCCGGAGGCTGAGATGGCCCGACTCGCCCAGACGCCCGGCCTGACCGATGTGCAACAGTCGATCCTGGAGACCGTTCGGGACTTCGCCGACAAGGAGATCATCCCGCACGCGCAGCGGCTGGAGCACGCCGACGAGTACCCCACCGACATCCTCGACGGCATGCGCGAGATGGGGCTGTTCGGTCTCACCATCGACGAGGAGTACGGCGGCCTCGGTGAATCGCTGCTCACCTACGCGCTGGTGGTGGAGCAACTGTCCCGAGGCTGGATGTCGATCTCCGGCATCGTCAACACCCACTTCATCGTGGCGTACCTGATCTCCCAGCACGGCTCCGCCGAGCAGAAGGCCCGCCTGCTGCCGAAGATGGCCACCGGCGAGGTGCGCGGAGCGTTCTCCATGTCCGAGCCCGAGACCGGCTCCGACGTCTCGGCGATCAAGTCCCGGGCCGTCCGGGACGGCGACCGCTACGTGCTCAACGGGCAGAAGATGTGGCTCACCAACGGGGCGTACTCCTCGGTGGTGGCCACCCTGGTCAAGACCGACACCGGCGCGGAGTCCGTCTACGGCAACATGAGCACCTTCCTGCTGGAGAAGGAGCCGGGCTTCGGCGAGACCGCCCCCGGCCTCACCATCCCCGGCAAGATCGAGAAGATGGGTTACAAGGGCGTCGAGACCACCGAGATGGTGCTCGACGGCGTGACCGTGCCCGACTCCGCGATCCTCGGCGGCGCCGACCAGGTGGGCCGCGGCTTCTACCAGATGATGGACGGCATCGAGGTGGGCCGGGTCAACGTGGCCGCTCGTGCCTGCGGCATCTCCATCCGCGCCTTCGAGCTGGCCGTGAGCTACGCCCAGCAGCGCAAGACCTTCGGTCAGCCGCTGGCCAAGCACCAGGCGATCGCCTTCAAGCTCGCCGAGATGGGCACGAAGATCGAGGCCGCGCACGCCCTCATGGTCAACGCCGCCCGGCTCAAGGACGCCGGCCAGCGCAACGACGTGGAGGCCGGAATGGCCAAGCTGCTCGCGTCGGAGTACTGCGCCGAGGTCGTCCAGGAGGCGTTCCGCATCCACGGCGGCTACGGCTACTCCAAGGAGTACGAGATCGAACGGCTGATGCGGGAGGCCCCGTTCCTGCTCATCGGCGAGGGCACCTCAGAGATCCAGAAGACCATCATCTCCCGAGGCCTCCTCAAGGAATACAAGCTCTAACCGGCCCCGCCCCCCGCCCTCGCGATCTTGCACTTTCGGTTGCCCGATTGACCCTTGTGCCGGATATGCCGGGACAGTAAGTGCAAGATCGCGGGATGGGGAGGGTGGGTCAGGTCAGGCGGGTCAGGTTGGCGGCGGCGCGTTCGACGATGAGGCAGCGGTCCTCGACGTAGTCCATGCCGGCCTCCTCAGCGATCCGCCGCGCCTCGGCCGAGACGATGCCCAGTTGCAGCCAGACCGCGGGGGCGCCGATCGCCGCCGCGTCCCGGACCACCTGCACGGCGTCGGCCGCCGGTCGGAACACGTCCACCAGGTCGACGGGGTGCGGAATGTCGGCGAGGCTCTTGTAGGCCCGTTCCCCGAACAGTTCGTCGACCGTCGGGTTGACCGGGATGATGCGCCAGCCGTACTGCTGCATCTGCAACGGCACGCCGTGCGCGGCCTTGAACGGGTCGCGGGACGCGCCCACGACGGCGATCACGGCGGAATCGGCGAGGATCTGCTGAGCGGTACGCACCCGCCGACTGTAGCTCCGACTAGAGCAGTGTCAGCTGCTCCGCAGCCGGTGGCGGCGGCTCGGGCAGGCTGCGGTTGTCGCCCCGCTCCCCGCGGTGCAGCCCGTGCCGGCGGGCGGCGATCCGCACCCGCGCGGTCAACTCCCGCTGGTACGCCTGCGGGGCGTACGCACCGGCCCGGTAGAGCTCGCGGTAGCGGGGCACGAGGTGCGGGTGCTCACGGGCGAGCCAGTGCGCGTACCACTCCCGGGCGCCGGGACGCAGGTGCAGGGGCAGGGCGGTCACGCTCGTCGCACCGGCGGCGGCGATCGCCGAGACGGTGGCGTCGATCGACTCGTCGCCGTCGCTGAGGCCGGGCAGGATCGGGGCCATCAGCACGCCGACGGAGAAGCCGGCGTCGGCGAGCGCCCGGACGGCGTCGAGCCGGCGGCGTGGGTGCGGCGTGCCCGGCTCGACGGTGCGCCAGAGGTGCTCGTCGACGAACCCCACCGAGAAGGAGATGCCCACGGTGGTCACCTCGGCGGCCTCGCGCAGCAGCGGCAGGTCGCGCAGGATCAGCGTGCCCTTGGTGAGGATCGAGAACGGGTTGGCGAAGTCTCGTAGGGCACCGATGATCTGCGGCATCAGCCGGTAACGACCCTCGGCGCGCTGGTAGCAGTCCACGTTGGTGCCCATCGCCACGTGCGCGCCCCGCCAGCGCGGCGCGGCCAGCTCCCGCCGGACCAGCTCACCGGCGTTCACCTTGACGATCACCTTTCGGTCGAAGTCCGCGCCGGCGTCGAGATCGAGATAAGTGTGAGTGTTTCTCGCGAAACAGTAAGTGCAGGCATGAGAGCAGCCCCTATATGGGTTGATCGTCCACTCGAACGGGACGCGGGACTGCCCGGGAACCCGGTTGAGGATGGACTTGGCCTGCACCTCGTAGAAGGTCATCCCGGCGAACTCGGGGGTGTCGAAGGTGCGGGCGACGGCGCCGGGCAGCGCCAGCGGCAGGGGTGGCGTCGCTGGCGCTGCCCGCTCGGGGTCTCCCTCGACCGGGGGAGCGGTGAGGTTGTCCCAGCGCATGGCCATCATTCGAACACGTGTACGAGGCAAGCGCAAGTGACCCGCCGTACACCGGTGGGCGTCCGGGTGGTCGGAGAGGGGAGGATGGACGCCATGGAGACGTCGACCTTCGTCTACGACGGGGACTGCGCGTTCTGCACGAGCTGTGCGGAGTTCATCGAGCGCCGCATCCCCACCGCCGCACGGGTGGTGCCCTGGCAGTTCGCCGACCTGGACGCGCTCGGCCTCAGCGTGGCCGAGTGCGAGGAGGCCGTGCAGTGGGTCGGCGCGGACGGCTCGCGCGCGGCCGGTCCGGACGCCATCGCGAAGCTGCTCGCCGCGAGTGGTCCGCTCTGGCGGGTGGCCGGCGCCGGCCTGCGGATTCCTCCGGTACGCGTCGCGGCCTGGCCGTTGTACCGCTGGGTGGCGCGCAACCGGCACCGACTTCCCGGTGGCACGGCGGCCTGCTCCCTGCCTCAGGAGGCCCGGGAGCGGCTCTACGGCCCGACCGGTCGCCCGACCACCGGCGCCTGATCGTCCAGCGCCCGCTCCACGCCAGCTCCCACGGGGTCCTGGCCGGACGGCGCCGTGTCGGCGTCCGTCGGAGGGACATCGGTCGCCGCCTCGGAGGGGCCACGCCCGATCAGCCGGCGTGCCCAGACCAGCGGGCGCACCCGCTCCAGCGGCAGGAAGCTTCCCATCGCGGCCAGGTGCGGCGCGAACGAGATCGTGATGGTCGCGATGGTGACCGCGTGGAACGAGTAGAAGAAGCCGACCATGGCGAGTCGCCAGCGGGGCGGCAGGAAGAAGACCATCGGGCTCAGCAGCTCGAACGCCACGATGCCGAACTGGGCGACGATCAGCAGGTACGGCACCTGGGCGATGAGGTCTGCCAGGTCGGTGCCGCGTCGGATGATCGCGCGCGCCAGGACCGAGCCGGTCAGCCAGTCCAGGCCGCCGAAGCGCAGCTTGGCGAAGGCGGCCAGGAAGTACGTGCAGATCACCGCGATCTGGGTGACGCGTAGCGCCCAGCCGCCGGCCTCGGTGCGGGTGGTGTCGCCGTGTCGGGCGCGACCGGCGGTGGGCAGCACTGCCAGTGCGACGAGCAGCCCGAACCGGTCGTGGTCGACCTTCCCGTAGCTCATCGCGATGATCATCCACTCGAGGTACAGCGCGCACACCGCCCAGCCGAGCAGCCGGGGCGCTCGTCCGGTGGCGGCGAGGAGGGCGAGCAGCAGCAACGCCCAGAAGATCACCGTCACCAGCGTCTCGGTTGGCGTCGGCAGTGGGAGCAGGCGGCCGATCAGGAGTGGCTGGTACAGGTCGCCGGGCACGCTGACCCGGGTGCGTACCCAGGGGGTGAAGATCACCAGGTCGGCGGCGACGAACAGGTAGATCAGGGTGCGGAAGGCGGCCACCCGGCCCCGGGGTACGGCCTCGGTCAGCCAGCGGTTCATCGGGTGGCCTGCCAGCGGACGACGGTCTGGTCGGTGTGTTGGCCGGTCGGCCGGCCGGCGCGGATGCCGTGCCAGCGGATGACGATGCGGACCTCGACCAGCGCGGGGGCGTCCGGGTGGCGTTCGGCGTACGCGTCGGCGACCTCGGTGAGCAGCGTCGGGTCGGCGGCGTATCGGGCCTGCTGTCCCTCGATCTCGGCGCGGCGGATGCCTGTCGCGTTCTGGTCGAGGTCGACCACCGCCCCGGAGCTGTTCACCCCCTCGACGCGGGTGTCGGGCGCGGGTGCGTTCGGCGGGTTGGAGGTGGAGTACATCCGGAACGGGCCGAACGGGAAGTCGTCGTCGCTGCCCCAGAAGGTGCCGACGACGAGCAGGACGAGGCCGAGTGCGGTCGCGCCCAGCCGGGTCACGCGCCCGCGGGTGGTCAGGTTCTCCATCGGGTCGTGACGATACGGGATGTACCGACGGCCTCGGGTCCCTCCGACGGCCAGTTCGGCCTGACCAGGCAGGTGATCATGCGGGAGTTGGTGGGGGTACGACGAAGGCCGGGCCCGCATCGGGCCCGGCCTCGCGTGTCGTCGTGGGGACGACTCAGTGGTTGTGCTCGGCCAGCTGCTTGCGGACGTCGTCCATGTCCAGCGCCTCGACCTGCTCGATCAGGTTCTCCAGCGCGGACTCGGGAAGAGCGCCCGGCTGGGCGAAGACGATGACGCCGTCACGGATCGCCATGATCGTCGGGATCGAGCGAATGTCGAACTTCGCGCCCAGCTCCTGCTGAGCCTCCGTGTCGACCTTGCCGAAGACGATGTTCTGGTGCTTCTCCGAGGAGCGCTCGTAGACCGGGGCGAACCGCTTGCACGGACCACACCAGTCGGCCCAGAAGTCGACCAGGACGATGCCGTCGTTGCCGGTCACCTCGTCGAAGTTCGCCGAGGTCAGCTCAACGGTTGCCATTGCACTCTCCGATCACCGCGGTTTATCTACGTCCCGTAGAACCAGGGCTGACCGTATCGAATTCCCGGGGGGTGGGGCACGAAACGTGCCCGGGGCTGCCGGGCGGTGCCGCGGGTCATCGATGCACGTCTGTTCACACCCGACCTGCGGAACGCAAGTGCATGACGCACTTGCGTGACCTGCGGTAATGGGAGCGTTTCCAGGGAGATCCACGCGATTGAGCACTACGAATCGGTAACTTGGGCCTTGACAAGGAGGTATCCGGCCTGCGGAGATCGCTGATCAACCTTCACTTCGTCACGCTCCGTAGTGTTACAAAAAGATAAATGTGACCGCGATCTCTGTTGAACCTACGTAGGCGTAGGGCAGAATTCCTCACATCAGAGCGTGGGCGGCGGGTGCCGGGGAGGGCCCCGCCGCTCATTGCGTCTCCCCCCAGGCGAGTGACCGGTGTGACATTTCCGCCGCCGTCGCGCCCCGCCGGTCGCCTTAACCATCGGTAAGGCATGCTGTGCCGAACTCCATCGCCGCCCGTCGAAGGGACCAGCATGCAGTTCGGTCGCTACTACGAGGAGTTCGAGGTCGGCGCGGTCTACCGGCACTGGCCGGGCAAGACCGTCACCGAGTACGACGACCACCTCTTCTGCCTGCTCACCATGAACCACCACCCGCTGCACATGGACGCGCACTACGCCGCGACGGCGAGCCAGTTCAAGCGCAACGTCGTGGTCGGCAACTACATCTACTCGCTGCTGCTCGGGATGTCCGTGCCCGATGTGAGTGGCAAGGCGATCGCCAACCTGGAGGTCGAGTCGCTGCGGCACGTCGCGCCGACCTTCCACGGCGACACCATCTACGGCGAGACCACGGTGCTGGACAAGCGCGAGTCCGGCTCGAAACCCGACCGGGGCGTGGTGTCGGTGGAGACCCGCGGCTACAACCAGGACGGCACGATGGTCTGCGTCTTCCGGCGCAAGGTCATGGTCCCCAAGCGGGAGTACGCGGCCGCCGCGGTGCCCGACGGAGTGGATCCGGAGCGGCCCAGCTTCCCCGAGCCGCGCTGACAGTCGCGGCGGGCTCGACCGTCGACGAACACCGGGCTCCTTCCCCACAGCGGGTCTGCTGGGGAAGGGGCCCTGTGCCCGTCGCGGGGCATATGCTGACGCCGGAGGTTCCGATGAGCCACTCCGTAGCGGGAGAGCCGTCCTCTGCCGGCCGCCGAGCCGCACCCTTGACCACCGCTGTCTATTCCGCCGCCGAGTGGGATCTGCTCACCAGCCTGCCCGGTCGGGTTCTCGTTGCCGCCGCGGCAGCCGGTCCTGGCCGGACGGAGCGTGGAGTGATGGCCGGCCTGGCCGGCCTGGATGCCGTGGCCGCGGGCCGAGCCTCCGACAGCGACCTGGTCCGTGCGGTGGTCGCCACGATCTACGCCCGCCACGACGGCACCCCGCAACCCGCCGAGCGGCTCACCGACCTGGTGGACCTGCTGGCCGCCTGCCGAGCGGCGAGCCGGGTCCTCCGGCGACGGGCCGACCCCGCCGACTCGGCCGCGTACCGCCAGTGGGTGCAGTCGGTCGCGGCCCGGGTCTGTCGCGCGGTGCCCGGCACCGGCGCGCGCCGGGTGGACCCGCCGGCCAGCCCGGCGGACCGGCGCTTCCTGGACCGGCTCGGTGCCGCCCTCGACCTGGGCTGACCGGCAGGTCGTCGCGGCGGGCGCCGACGCGGTCCGTACCCTCTGATGACCGTGACCGACGACCAGCTTGAGGTGGGCGTGGGCCCCTGGCCGGGGGACCCACCGGACGACCCCCGTTACGACCCGCAACTGCTGGCGGAGGGGGACCGGCGCAACGTCGTCGACCGCTACCGCTACTGGCGGCACGAGGCGATCGTCGCCGACCTGGACCGGCACCGGCACGGCTTCCACGTCGCGATCGAGAACTGGCAGCACGACTTCAACATCGGCACTGTGGTGCGCAACGCCAACGCGTTCAACGCCGCCGAGGTGCACATCGTCGGACGGCGACGGTGGAACCGGCGCGGCGCGATGGTGACCGATCGGTACCAGCACGTACGGCACCACGAGACGATCGAGGAGTTCGTCGCCTGGGCGGCCGAGCGGCAGCTGCCGGTGTTCGGCATCGACAACCTGCCCGGGTCGCGTCCGCTGGAGACCGGCACCCTGCCGCGGGACTGCGTGCTGCTGTTCGGCCAGGAGGGGCCCGGCCTCTCCGCGCCGGCCCGTGCCGCCTGCGACCAGCTCTACTCCATCGCCCAGTACGGCTCGACGAGGTCGATCAACGCGGGCGTGGCCAGCGGAATCGCCATGCACGCCTGGATCCGTGCGCACGCCGGTACGCCGCCGGACTGACCCACGTACGGTGCCGAATCGGACGTTCCGGCTTGACGTGCCGGCGGTCCGGGGAGACGGTGGGGATGTGAGTGTCGCGGTGAGTTGTCCGAGATGCGGGGGCCCGGTACGGGCGCCGGATCTGATGAACACCGACTCGAGGTGTGTGCGCTGCGGCCCGGTGCCGCCGTTGCACGTGCCCGAGCACATCGGAGCGGACATCGTGGCGAGCGTGGTGGAACGGATCACCGCGACCGGCGATCCGCCGGTGACGCCGTTGTGGTGCCCGTGGCCGCTGCCGCCCGGTTGGACACTCACCGGCGTGGCGTACGCCGGGGACGACCGGACGGGCGTGCGGGCGACAGTGGTGGCCTGCGCGGGCCCGGCGCCGCTCGGTGGTGGTCCGGCCGATCTGGTCTTCGTGGCCGAGGAACCCGGTGTCGGCCTGGGCACCCGGCTCGCCGGTCTGGCCGGCCCGGATCCGGGACCGGAGTTGGTGGACGCGCTGACCGACCCGGGGTCGGGTCACCCTGACCACGTCGGACAGGCGAAGATCAAGGTCGGCGGGCACCCTACTCCACTGTGGTTGGTGAATTCACCGACGGATCGAAGCGCGTACGCCGGCGAGGCTCGGGGAATGTGGCTCCATGCGATAGCCTGGCCGGCGAGTGCGGGTCACCTGCTCGCGGAAGACGTCGTGCTACACGACCTGACCGAGTGGACTCCGCCCGAACTCGTGTACGGCGCACCGTCCCCGTATCTACCTGGTAGAGCTTGACAACTCTTCCGGATTGACGGAGAACGGACGCAGATATTCACTGTACGACACCACACTGATACTCTGGGTGCCGCTGCGGTAATGGGACCCGGCGCCGCGCGAGAGGATGGCCCGCCATGGTCAAGAAGGTCCTCACCTGGGCCGGAATCGCATTCTTGATCTTCTTCGTCGCCTACCGGCCAAACTCTGCGGCGGACGTGTTCAAGTCGCTCGGCGGCGGGATCATGGATATCGCCCAGGGGTTTGGCGACTTCTTCACCAGCCTCGTCGCCTAGCCGCCGATGGGCAGCCCCTCCGGTCCACCCTTCGACCCGGACGACCCCGACCGGGAACGTCGCGAGCGAGACACCGAGCCGATCCCGCGGATCGGGCCTGATGACGGCCCGGGCTACGGGGCCGGTCCCGGCCTGTCCGACGGTCCGTCCCTTTCGGACGACGTCGGCTATGGCGACGGGCCCGGCTATGCCGGCCAGGGTCGTTCCGGTCGGGGGTGGATCCGTGATCCGGAGGCCAGCTACCAGCCGCCGCAGATCTCCGAGGACGAGCTGGCCGGGTTGCGCGCCGACGCGACCGGCTCGACCCCTCGGCGGGTGCTGCCCCTGGAAGACGAGCCCAGTTCGTTGGTGGCTCGCTATCTCTTCCCCACCGAGCGCTACCGGGGCGAGTGGAAGCGACACTGGATCCACCTCACCAACCCGCTGTTGATCGGCGTAGCGGCGACCTTCGTGCTCGGCTATCTCTCCGGCTTCCTCGCCGGCCAGGACGTCGGCGCGTTGACCACCATCGCCGTGCTGCTGTGGTTCGCGGTGATGGGCTGGGTGGCGTGGAAGGTCGCCGACTGGTGGTATGACCGGTTCATCCTGACCAACAAGCGGGTCATGGTGGTCAACGGCATCGTCACCCGCAAGGTGGCGATGATGCCGCTGGTCCGGGTCACCGACATGAAGTACGAGCAGACCCCGACCGGCCGAGCGCTCAACTACGGCACCTTCGTGCTGGAGTCCGCCGGCCAGGAGCAGGCGCTTCGCGAGATCAAGAATCTGCCCAACCCGAACGAGCTCTACCTGCGCGTCGTCGAGGAGATGTACGAGCCTCAGGCCGTCGAGGCGCGGCTCGGCAAGGAGGCCGACGAGGCCAAGGCCGACGACGGGGCGTGAAGGTTTTCGACCGAACATCGGAGCAAGTGCGCACCTTTCGTCATGGACCAGAGCGCCCCTGACGTGGCACTCTGCCAGGACGGCGGGGGTGTGGAGGTGGGCGGTGGCGAGCAGAGACTCGTTGGAGGAGCAGTTCCGCGAGTTCGTCGCGGCCCGCTCCGCCGCGCTCCTACGCACCGCTTATCTGCTCACCGGCGACTGGGCCACGGCCGAGGACCTGCTCCAGACGGCGCTGACCAAGACCTACCTCGCGTGGAAGCGGCTCGGCGGAATCGAGGCGGTCGAGCCGTACGCCCGGCGTGTGATGGTCAACACGTCGACCAGTTGGTGGCGGCGGCGCTGGCACGGCGAACGCCCGACCGAGGTCCTGCCCGAACGGGCCGGCGTCGACGAGATCGAGCAGCAACTTGACCGTGACCTGCTCTGGCGGCACCTGCGGGAGTTGCCCAACCGGCAGCGGGCAGTGCTGGTGCTGCGCTACTACGAGGACATGTCGGAGGCGCAGACCGCCGCGATGCTGGACATCTCACCGGGCACGGTGAAGAGCCAGGCGTCCCGGGCGCTCGCCACGCTGCGTCGGCGACTGGGCGCGGACGCACCGGAGCTCGCGGCCGCCGCCGGGATCGCCGGCCGGTCGGCCGCTACCGCCGGTGCAGGGGTCGCGTCGTCCGGTGCCGCCGGCCGGGCGACGGGCTCGGGTTCCCGGACCGGGCGAGGCCCGGCGACCGGTGCCGCTGCCACACCCCGTCCCGAACGGGCGGTTGGCCGACCCGTGCCCCGCCCGGCCGCTCCGCGCCCCGCCGTGCCGAGTGCGATCACCCCGCAGGTCGTGCTGCCCACCGCCCCGGCGGCCGTGCCCGTCGGCACGGGCTCCGGGGAACAGCAGTGAGTCAGTTCCCAGGCCGGCGCGACAACCTGACGGACGGTCCGCAGCGTTCATACCAGGTGCGGCCGGACGAGCTGGAAGGTGCGGTGCGGGAGACACTCTCGCACCAGGTCGCCGTTGCCCGCCCACTGAGCGTCGATCCGGCCGGCCAGGCCATCCGCCGCGCGAACCGCATCCGGCGTCGACGCAGCGCCGCCGGCCTCGCCCTCGCGGCGGTCACCACAGTGCTGCTCAGCGCCGGCATGGCCCAGCTCGGTGCCGAGACCAGGCGGGACGGCTCACCCATCGTCGTGATCGGCGACCCGGACCCGACCAACCGACCGCTCCCGACGGCCAGCGTTCCCGGCTCGGCCCCCTCGCCCAGGACGTCGACCTCTCTTCTCTACAGCGAGACGCTGGTCAACGCCGACGGGCGGCGGCTGGTGCTGCCCGACGTCGGGCCGGCCGAACACGTCCAGCCGCTGCCCAGCGGTGGCGGTTGGCTGGTGGTCGGCGCGCCGAGCACCGCAGGACGCTCCCTGTGGGTGGTGCAGGACGACGGCCTTGTGCAGGTGGTGCTGGCCGGTGCCGGTGCGATCGTCCTGGCCCCGGACAGCCTCCAGGTCGCCTGGCGCGACGGGGACGATCTCCTGGTGGCGGGCGTGGTCGGCACCCAGCTCATCGGGGCGGTGCGCACCCCGGTGCCGGCGGCTGCGGAGCCCGTCCGGTTCGTCGCTGACAGCGTGCTGGTCCGGCTCGACCCGGCCAGCGCCGGTCACACCCTCTGGCGGCCCGGTGCGGGGCCACTGCCCGACGCCCTCGACCGCAAGAGCCTCAACGTCTACGGGCAGCTGCCCGACGGGCGGCTCGTCGGGCAGGTCACCACGACCGATCCGGGCCGGACCTGCCTCGCCATCCTCACCCCGGCACGTCACCTGGACCCGGTACGCACCGGCTGCGGTCCAGACCTGAGCCGGGACGGCATCGGCGGGGTCTCGCCGGACGGGCGATGGTTGCTGGTCAACGGTGGGAGCGGCACCGCCGATCGGTCCCTGCTGGTCGACCTGCAGCGGCTCGGGCCGGGTGCGACAGCCGTTGCGGCCGGGCCGCCGATGACCGGGGCGGTCGTGTGGAGCGACGAGACAGAGGCCTCCTACCTCGACGGCACCGGCGAACTGGTCCGGGTCGACGTCGGCCAGGTGCGGGCGGGGAAGCCCGCCAGCCCCGCTGCGGTTCCCGGCGTGCCGGCCGGAGAGCGGCCGATCCTGGTGCAGGGCTTCTGACCCCGGGTGGCCCATGTGAGCCGGGCTCGCTGTTTCCTCGGTAACGTCGGGCGGTGACCTCGCGTACCGGCTCCGCCCCCCGGATCGACCTGCACGCCCACTCGACGGCCAGCGACGGCACGCTGACCCCGGCCGGGCTGGTCGGCGCGGCCTTCGACGCCGGGCTGGACGTGCTGGCGATCACCGACCACGACACCACGGCCGGCTGGGCGCCGGCCGTGGGCGCACTGCGGCCAGGTCTGCGTCTGGTCCGGGGTGCCGAGTTGTCGTGTCGCTGGTCCGGCGCGCAGCCGGCGGTGCCGCTGCACCTGCTCGCGTACCTGTTCGACCCGGACCACCCGGAGTTGGTGGCCGAGCTGGCGCGGGTACGGGCCGCCCGGGAAGAGCGTGGCGAACGGATGGTCGGCCTCCTGCGGGCCGACGGCATCGACGTGAACTGGCCGGACATCCTGGCCGGCGCGGGTGGCGGCACCGTGGGACGTCCGCACATCGCGCAGGCACTCATCCGCGCCGGCCTGGTCGACAGCGTCCGGGAGGCGTTCGGCCCGGACTGGCTGGGCGAGCGGTACCGGCTGCCCAAGGAGGACATCGACGTGTTCCGGGCCGTTCGACTGGTCCGGGAGGCCGGAGGCGTGCCGGTCTTCGCCCACCCGCGAGCCACCCGACGCGGCCGGGTGGTGCCCGACGAGCTGATCGCCGAGCTGGCCGCCGCCGGGCTCGCCGGGCTCGAAACGGACCACGAGGACCACAGCCCGGCCGAGCGGGAACACGTGCGGGCGCTCGCCGCCGAGCTGGGTCTGCTCGTCACCGGCTCCTCGGATTTTCACGGCACCCACAAGACCGTCCAACTCGGCGCTTTCAGCACCAGCGTCGAGGCGTACGAGCGGATCGTCGCCGAGGGGGTGACCGAGGTCGCTTCGGGCTGATCCGGGTATTTCGCCCATCGTGGCGCGGCTAGGTTGATCACGTGGATCTGAAGCTGTTCGGCGAGGTTTTCGTGACCCTGCTGGTGATCACCGACCCGCCGGGCATGATGCCGATCTTCCTGGCGCTGACCGGCCCGCTGCCCGCCCGTGATCGCAACCGGGCAGCCTGGCAGGCCGTCGCGTTGGCGCTCGGCGTCATCGTGATCTTCGCGGTGGCGGGGCAGACCCTGCTCGACTACCTGCACGTGGACCTGCCGGCGTTGCAGGCGGCCGGTGGGCTGCTGCTCGTGCTAGTCGCTCTGGAGCTGTTGACCGGCAAGGCCGACGACCCGAGCCAGCAGGTCACCTCCAACATCGCGCTGGTGCCGCTGGGCACGCCGTTGCTGGCCGGCCCGGGCGCCATCGTGGCCACCATGCTCTTCGTCCAGCAGGCCGACGGGCTGGGAGAGTTCAGCGCCATCGCCGTGGCGATCCTCGCCGTGATGGTCGCCGTCTGGATCGTCCTGCGCTTCTCCGGCGGCATCGTGAAGATCCTCCGGCCGGGCGGGATCGAGGTGCTGACCCGGATCGCCGGCCTGCTGCTGGCCGCGATCGCCGTGCAGCTCATCGCCGACGCGGTGGCCGCCTTCGTCACGCAGTACGTGAACATGGCCTGACGGCACGCGCGCGATGTCGGAGGTGGATGGCAGGATCGCAGGCGTGCGACGATCCTCATCAGCGGGGCGGCCGGCCGCCGGCGGCCGGGCCCCGCGGCAGCGCGCCGGCGACGCCGAGCAGCTCGGCTTCGAGGGCATGCCGGAGCGGCTGTTCGTCTGCACCCCGAGCAAGCTCGGCGCGTACGCGGACTGCCCGCGTCGCTACCGCTACTCCTACGTCGACCGGCCCGCCCCACCCAAGGGCCCGCCGTGGGCGCACAACTCGCTCGGCGCCAGCGTGCACACGGCCCTGAAGAACTGGTATGCGCTGCCAGCCGACCGGCGGCGTCCCGAGGCGCTGGCCACGCTGCTCAAGGGCACCTGGGTCCGCGAGGGCTACCGCGACGATGAGCAGGAGCGGGCCGCCTACCGGCGGGCGTTGGGATGGCTGGAGGCGTACGTCGAGACGCTGGAGCCGGACTCCGACCCGCTCGGCGTGGAGCGGGTGGTGGCGGTCAAGACCGCGGTGTTGGCGTTCAACGGTCGCGCCGACCGGATCGACTCGCGGCCCGGCCCGGAGGGGCCGGAGCTGGTCATCGTTGACTACAAGACCGGCCGCACCGGGCTGGACACCGACGACGCCCGGGGCTCGCAGGCGCTGGCGCTCTACGCGTACGCCGCCGAGCGGGTGTTCCGTCGGCCGTGCCGCCGGGTGGAGCTGCACCACCTGCCGACCGGCACGGTCGCCGGCCACGACCACACCGTCGAGTCGCTGGCCCGACAACTGACCCGCGCGGAAGAGACAGCCCGCGACATCATGGCCGCCGAGCGGGCAGTCGCCGACGGCGCCGACGCGGACGAGGCTTTCCCGGTGGCACCCAGCCCGCGCTGTGGCTGGTGCGACTTCCGGCGGCACTGCCCGACGGGCGCGCAGGCCCCGGGCAAGGAGCCGTGGGCGGCCATGGACCGGCCCGCCGACGGCTGATCGCCCCTGCCGAGGGTCGGGTCAGCCGGCCAGCGAGGCGGCGGCGTGCCGCGCGGCCCGCTCCTTGGCTGCCTGTATCAACGGCCCTTCCAGGTAGCGGCGGGGGACGGCGGCGAACGCGAGCCGCAGCGCGCGCACTGTCAGGTCCGCCGACAGCGCGGTGGTCGGTAGACCGAGACCTCCGTACATCCGGCGTGCCCATGTCGGCAGCAGCGCGAACGCGGTGCTGGCGATCCCCAGGTACGCCCAGCGTGGCGGGCCCAGAGTGAGCCCCAACCGGACCGGCAGGCTGAGCTTCCACGGCAGCGGCGGGGCGGTGAGGAACACCGCCGTCTCGGCGGCCTCCCGGGTCATCCGCAACTGTGGCCGTACCGCCTCGTAGTAGTCCGCGACCTCGGCGGCGGTCCCCGGGACGGTGGCCGGGTCCAGGCCGACCAGGGCGGCGGCGCGGCGCTGCTCGGTGTAGTAGCCGTCCACCTCGTCGTCGCTCAGCGGCAGCCCGGCGCGTCGGGCCGTGCTCAAAAACGACTCGACCTCGGTCACGTGCACCCAGAGCAGCAGGTCCGGTTCGTCGATCCGGAACTGCTCACCGGTGAGCGTGTCGGTGGCCCGCAGCCGGTCGTGCACGCGGCGCAGCCGGGCCCCGGCGGCCTCCGCCTCGGCGGTGGTCCCGTAGACGGTGGTCGCCACGTAGGTAGCGGTGCGGAGCAGTCGGCCCCAGGCGTCGGTGCGGTAGTTGCTGTTCTGCGCGACCCCGGCCATGGCCCGGGGGTGCAACGCCTGGAGGTAGAGCGAGCGCAGGCCGGCGACGATCAGGATCGGCTCCTCGTGCACCTTCCACGTGACCGAACCCGGACCGAAAAGGCCGAGGTCATCGGAGTCCACCGCACAAGAGTGCCACGGTCGGGCCGCCCTCGCCGGTCACGTGCCGCCGGTGCCGCTGGTCAGACGTCGGCGGAGCGGCGGGCCCGGCAGCCCGGGCAGAGGCCCCAGAAGGTCACTTCGGCCTCGTCCACCTCGAACCCGTGTGCGCCGTTCGGCTCCAGGCACGGGGCGCTGCCCACCGCGCAGTCGATGTCGGCAATCTCGCCGCAGCCCCGGCAGACCACGTGGTGGTGGTTGTCGCCCACCCGCGCCTCATAGCGGGCGGGACTGCCCGCCGGCTCGATCCGGCGTGACAGCCCGGCCCGGGACAGCGCGCCCAGCACGTCGTAGACCGCCTGGGTGGAGACCGAGTCGAGGCGTTCGCGAACCCGCCGGGTGATCTCGTCGACCTCCAGGTGGCCGCCGCCGGCCAGCACGTCGAGCACCGCGAGACGTGGCCGCGTGACACGCAGGCCCCTCGACCGCAGCAGCTCCTCGGCACCGGACATTGGCCAATGACAACACGCCCGACCCGCATCGACAACCGTCGCCCGCTCCGGGTGGCCACCGACACAGCCAGGCAAGATCGGGAGTACGGCCCAGAGGATGAACCCGATCGACGTGGCGCGCGTGTCACCGGTCGAGAGCCTGGGGACGATCGGCGGACCATAGGCTGACCACTCCTGACCATGATCCACCTGGAGGGTTCGATGTTCGAGGAGATCCTGGGTCTACCGGTGCACGTCCTGGTAATCCACGCGGTCGTCGTGTTCGTGCCGCTGCTGGCGGTGCTGGCCATCGCGTACGTGGGGCTACCGCGGTGGCGGCACCGGCTGGACTGGGCGCTGGGCCTCCTCGCCGTGGCCGCGCCGGTGACCGCCTACGTCGCGGTCAAGTCGGGTGAGGCACTCACCGATGCGCTGGTGGCCCGGGGCTTCCAGGGGCCGATCCTCGATCAGATCTTCGAGCACTCCCGATACGGTGACATCCTGTTACGCGTCGTGGTGCCGCTCGGGATCGTGGCCATCCTGCTGCTCGTGGCGACAAGTGGGCACCCCCGGGTGCCGCAACTGCCCGCGCTGGTCATCCCGGTGCTGGCGGTAGCGGCCGTGGGGCTTTCCATTGCCGCCCTGGTCTACGTCTACCTGACGGGCCACTCCGGTGCCGAGACGGTTTGGGGCACCACCCTCTGAGCTGCTGCCCGCTGCTGCTGCCCGGGGGTGGCATCAGAAGATGACTCGCGAGCAGAGCAGACAGAGCAGTACCAGAAGCACCACGCCGGCCGCAGCGCCGAAGCCGTAGGTGACCCGCTGCGAGCGCTGCTCGGCCGCGTCCAGGTCGGCCATGTCCTGCGGTGGCAGCTGTCGCGGCGGCGCCGGCTGCAGATGTACGGGTGGACGCCAACCCGCCGGCGGCGGCACGCTCGGTGGCGGGCCGGAGTACCCGCTGGCAGTGCCGCCCGTTGGCGCTGGCCCGGTCGGCCCGGCCGGTGGCGGGCCGGGGTGTCCGCTGGCAGTACCGCCCGTTGGCGCTGGACCGGCCGGCGGCGGGCCGTCGTTCTCGCTGGCAGTACCGCCCGTCGATGCCGGGCTGGCCTGCTCGTCCTGCGGTGGGTCGGTGGGCCCGGTCGGTGGTGTGGTCGCGGGCGCGGCGGGAGGTTGGTCCGCCACCGCGTCGTCACCGGTGTCGGGCCGTCGCCAGTAGTCGTCCGGGGTGCTGCCACCGCTGGGGGTCGTCACGCCGTCCGACGCTACCAACGCGACCGGCGGCCCGGTCGCTTCTGGCCGGCGCGCCCACGGTCGGCGGTCCGGCCGGCCTGGCCGGCTCTGGCCGGAGTGGGCACCGCCGATGGCCCGGTCCACCGTCGTCGGCTGCGCTAGTCTTGCCGCTCGTGAGCACCGAGGACCCCGGCACGCACGGCGCACGTGGAGACGATGACCGCGCCGTCGACCTGAGCGAAGACTTCGTGGTGCTGCCCGAGCAGACCTCTGACGACACCGACCGTGGTTGGGGCGAGCGGTCGGGCGGCAACGACGACTGGCTGCTCGCCGAACGCCCCCCGCACTGGGAGTGACCCCGGGTGGCTCGGCCAGACCCTCACGACCTCGATCCGTCATTCGACCGCGCGATGACCGGGCAGGACGGCTTCGTGCGGAACCTGCCCCGTCGTGTCGTACCCGTCGGTGAGCGGGTCAGCCCCCTCCGGTTCGGGCCCCCGCTGACGGCGGTGGAGTCTGTGGTGGCGGGGTTCGGTCTGCCACCGATGGTGAGTCGGAGGGCACGACGGCCGGCGGGCATCCGGCCGGGGTGTGCAGGACCGCGGCGGCCAGGCCGAGCAGCGCGGCGACCAGACCGGCCCGGAGCAGGGTGCGCCCGCCGGGCGCAGTGAGCTGGCGCAGCGGGCGCAACGCCCGCGCGGAATCCGGATCGACCATCGCCTCTGCCGCCTCCCGTCCCCGAGCGCCGCAGTGGCACCCGCGTACGGGAGGCTAGGCAGTTCCGGCCGCCTCGGCCGACCCGCAGCCGACGCCTGTGGACAACCGCCCGGCCTGTGGAAAACGCGCATCCGTCGGCACGATTTGCTATGGCAGCCGCCTTGATCGACTCAAGATCAAGGAATCTGGGCGGTCAGGGCGACGGAGACAGGCCGACTTCCTGAAACCCGAGTGGATCAAGACAAACCCGAGTGGATCAAGACCAATCGGTGGGCCGGTCGGGTCTGGTGGGAAGTCGGGTCGTCGGCACCGCGAGGAGGGGCTGACCTCCCGAGTTGATCGAGGCCCGACCCGTGGTGGGGTCGGGCCTTCGGCGATCAGGTCGTGGAACTGGCCGCCGCCGCCTTGCCGCCGCCCGATCCACCCGAGGACGACCCGGAAGACGAGCCCGAGGAGGACGACGAGCCCGAGGACGACCCGGACGAGGACGAGGACCCCGAAGAGGACGACGAGGACGACGAGCTGTCACTGGAGGACGACTCGGACTTCGCCGGCTTGGTGGCCGTGCCGCCGGCGGTCGTCTCGGAGCCGGAAGCCCGGGAGTCGGTGCGGTAGAAGCCCGAACCCTTGAAGACGATGCCGACCGAGTTGAAGACCTTGCGCAGCCGCCCCTGACACGCCGGGCACTCGGTCAACGGCTCGTCAGAGAAGGACTGCACCGCCTCGAGCTGCTGACCGCACGTGGTGCAGGCGTACTGGTACGTGGGCACGTTCTCCTCCGGATCTGGGCTCCGCCAGTTGGCACTCGACGTATTCGAGTGCCAATGGTGCGTCATTCGCCCCGGGTTCGTCCAGCAGACGTGTGGGGCGCGACACCGTGCGCCGCTCCCGGGCCGCCGTCAAGCGTACGCACCCCGTCGGCGGGAGTGACCACCGCGCGCACCCGACGGTCGTGGGGCTCCGCCGGCAGCGCCTCGACCAGCTCACCGTCGTGCAGCGGTACCACCGTCAGGGCCGCATCGGGTACCCGGGCGAGTGCGCGGTCGTACGAGCCGCCGCCGCGCCCGAGCCGCCGACCGTGGCGGTCGACCGCGAGAGCCGGTACGACAACGAGTTCCGCGTGCGCCACCGCGGTCACCCCGAGACGGACACCGACCGGTTCGCGGATACCCCGTCCCGCCGCGATCAAGGCATCCGGCCCGGTATACGCCGCCCAGTCCAGATCCAGGTCGGCGAGGAGCACCGGCAGCAGCAACTCGGCGTCCGCCGGCAGCGCCGCCCGCAGCACCTTGGGCAGGTCGGCGCCGCCCGGTTCGGAGCCGACCGGCACGTACGCCGTCATCCGGTGCGGGCGCAGCCGGCGTACCAGGGTGACCAGCTCGGCCTGCACGCGCCCGGCGGCGGATGCCCGGGTGGCGGCGGGCAGCGACCGGCGGCGAGCGAGCAGTTCCACGCGGGTGTCCCGCTTCGCCATCCGGGTCACTTCCGCTTCATCAGAAAATTCCGGCACGCAACACTCCTGACGCAACGCCTCTCCCACGGTTGCACTGTGTCAGCATCGCAAGCAACGGAGGCGGAACTTCCGGGGGGACCGAGTGACGCTACGCGGGCGGTTGACGGCAGCCTTCCTCGTAGTGGTGCTCGGGCCGGTCCTGCTCGGCGCGCTCTTCGTCGCCTCTACCCTCGCGGCGGTCGACCGCAGCCGCTCCACCGAGCGCCTGGCGGTGGCGGCGTCCACCGTTCGTACCTCGGTCGACGCACTCTGCCAGCAGCTACGCGCCACCGCCGACGCGGTGGCGCTCACCGCCGATCCGGCCGTCGCCGCCGCGCAACTGGTCGGCCGGGGACTGGCCGCCGCGGTGCTGATCACCGACGTGGCCGGCCAGGTCACCTACATCTCGCCCGGTGCTCCGTCGACCCCGTGGCAGGACTGCGCCGGCTCGGCCGAGGGCACGAACGGGGGCTCGAACCGAGGCTCGGCCGGCCCGGTCCGTGCGTTGGCCGCCCAGGTCGACCTGCACGATCGCGCCGGCACCCGGCTGGGCACGGTGACCGCCGCGCAACTGGTCGACCCGGCCTTCGTGGCCCGACTGGCGGCGGTGACCGGGGTGGCGGTCACCCTGCTCGACAGTGGGGCGAGCGCCGCGCGGGTCACCCACACGACCGAGTCCCGTGACGTCCGCGACGCGGTGCTGGCCGCCGCCGTCGGCGTTCGGGGCGAGCAGGTCACCGAGACCAACGAGGGCCGGTACGTGCGCAGGCTCGGGCCCTCCGACGCGCAGCCGCTGCCACTGGTGCTCTCCGTGCCCAGTGAACGGCCACCGGGGCTGCACGCCACGCTGCTCGGGGTGGTCGTGCTGGCCGGGCTGCTCGCCGTGCTGACCGCCTGGCGGCTGGCCCGGGTGACCACCCGGCCGCTGGCGGAGCTGGCCGGTGCGGTCGACCGGGTGGCCCAGGGTGACCTGACCGCCCGGGTGCCGGTACGCAGTCGCGACGAGTTGGGACGGTTGGCCGCCGCGTTCAACCGGATGACCCGGGAGACCGGCTCCTACGTCGCGGCGTTGACCAGCAACCGGGACCAGCTGCGCGGGCACCTCGCGGTGCTCGGCGACACCCTGGCCAGCACGCACGACCTGCAACGCATCCTGCGGGTGATCCTGCGCAGTGCCATCGGGGCCACCGGCGCGCGTGCCGGTGCCGTGCTGTTGGTGGAGACCGGCGGGGTGCTCGTCGCGCAGTGCACCGAGGGGCTGGACGGGCGCTGGCCGGCCGAGGAGGCGGACGGGTCGCAGACGCTCCGGGTGCCGGTCGGCGTCGGCGTGGTCGGTGAGGTCGCCGCCACCGGGGAACCGCAGCGGGGCAGGACGGAGTCGACCGAGGCGCCAACGGGTGAGCCACGCTGCCGCACCTACGTCGCGGTTCCGTTCGCCGCCCCGGCCGGCGGTGCCACGGCCACCCTCGGCGGACCCTCGGGGTCGGTCGACGAGGCGGGCGCGGCGGCCGCGCTCGGCGTGCTGGCCCTCTACGACCGGCTGGGCGCCGACGAGTTCGACGACGACGACCTGGCCACCCTGCGCACCTTCGCCGGTCACGCGGCCGTGGCGGTGGACAACGTGCGGGTGCACGAGGAGGCGCAGCGGCTCTCCCTCACCGACCCGCTCACCGGGCTGTGGAACTACCGCTACCTGCGCGAGTCGATCCGGCGGGAGGTGGAACGGGCCAGCCGCTTCGGGCGGATGCTCAGCGTCCTCGCGTTGGACCTGGACCGGTTCAAGGACGTCAACGACACCTACGGGCACGCAGCGGGGGACACCGTCCTGGCCGAGTTCGCCCGGCGGGTGCGCGGGGAGATCCGTGAGGTCGACCTGGCCTTCCGCCAGGGTGGTGAGGAGTTCGTGCTGCTGCTGCCGGAGACCGACGCGCGGGGCGCGGCGATCGTGGCGGAGCGCCTCGGCGCGGCGGTGCGCGACACGCCCATCGCCGTCGAGGCGTACGCCGGGCCGGTCCTGGTGACCGTGTCGGTGGGCATCGCCGTCTTCCCGGACCACGGCAGCACCGGGCGGGAGGTGCTGGAGGCCGCCGACGACGCGCTCTACGCGGCCAAGGCGGCGGGCCGCGACACGTACCGGGTCGCCGAGGTGCGCTCGGATCTGCCGACCCGGGAGATTCCGGTGCTCGCGTGTGCGGTGAGCCCACCCGACGGGCTGCCGCGCGCCGGCCAGCCGGTGCAGGCCAGCCGGGAGCCGGGCGGGCCCGCCCGGTCCGACCCGGCGGCGGGCGTACCGGAATCATCGCTGGCGGGCCCGGCGCACGCCCGACCGGATTCGGCCGACGACACGCCGGACAGCGCGACGGGCGCGGCGCGGGCCGGCCCGGACGCGGCGCGGCCGGGGCCGGGTGGCGGCGCGTCTTCTGGGCCACACCCGCCGCGGCAGAGCCGTGGCCGATAGTCTCGCGGCATGTCGGAGCACTCAGCGAACCCCTCATCGACGGTCGCCGCAACTGGCCGTCCCCTGGCGGTCAAGGCCGTCATCCCGGCCGCCGGACTGGCCACCCGGTTCCTGCCGGCCACCAAGGCGGTGCCCAAGGAACTGCTGCCGGTGGTGGACAGGCCGGTGTTGCAGTACATCGTCGAGGAGGCCACGCAGGCTGGCATCGGTGACGTGTTGCTGATCACCGGTCGGGGTAAGACGTCGATGGTGGACCACTTCGACCGTCGCCCGGACCTGGAGACCAGGTTGGAGGAGAAGGGCGACTCCGAGCGGCTGGCCGCCGTGCGTCGGCCCAGCGAGCTGGCCGAGATCTACACCGTGCGGCAGCCCGAGCAGCTCGGGCTCGGCCACGCCATCGGGTACGCCGAGTCGCACGTCGGCGACCAGCCCTTCGCGGTGCTGCTCGGCGACGAGTTCGTCAAGCCGTCGGAGCCGCTGCTGCCGGCGATGCTGGAGTTGCAGGCCCGCACCGGCGGTGTGGTGCTCGCCTTCTTCGAGGTCGACCCGTCCGAGACCAAGCGGTACGGGATCGCCTCCGTCGAGCCGGCCGAGTCGGAGCTGACCGACATCGGCGAGGTCGTCAAGGTGACCGGGATGGTGGAGAAGCCGCAGCCCGAGGACGCCCCGAGCAACCTCGCGGTGCTCGGCCGCTACGTGTTGCCGGGCAGGATCTTCGACGCGATCCGGCGGACCAAGCCGGGCAGCGGCGGCGAGATCCAGCTGACCGACGCGATGGAGCTGCTGCGCACCGAGGGCGTCCCGGTGCACGCGATCGTCTACCGGGGCACCCGCTACGACACCGGCATGCCGCTGGGGTACCTCCAGACGGTGGTGCAGATCGCCGCCGAGCGCGAGGACCTGGGCGCCGAGTTCCGGTCCTGGCTGGCCGACTTCGTCAAGGCCGACGCGGCAGGCGGATCTGGTACATGACCGCGACGGCCGACGCCGAGGCGGCCGCGAACGAGTTGACGCCGCTCGCCGACTACCTGGGCAGCGTGCTGCGCAGGTTGCGCGCGCTGCCACCACTCGACCTCGACCTCACCCAGGCGCACGGCAACGTCCTCGCCGAGGACGTCGTCGCGCCGCACGCCTTCCCGGCCTTCGACCAGGCGGCCGTGGACGGCTACGCCGCGCGCTGGGAGGACATTTCCGGAGGGGGCCGGGGGCCGAGCTACGTCCCGGCCCCCTCCGGCACGCCCGGCGGCCGCACCATCCGGCTCAACGTGGTCGGCGATCTCGGCGCCGCGAGCTGGCGGCCGGTCCGGCTCACCCCCGGCTCGTGCTTCTCGGTGGCCGCCGGGGCCCCGCTGCCGGTCGCCGCTGACGTCGTGGTCCCGGTGGAGTGGACCGACCAGGGCATGGCCGCGGTGGAGATCTTCCGCACCCCCAAACGGGGGTACGGGGTACGCCGAGCGGGTGAGGAGCTGCCCGCCGGCACCCTGCTCGCCCGGGCCGGCACCTACGTGTCCCCGGCCCTGGTCGCCGTCTTCGCGGCGACCGGCATCGGGCACGTGGTGGTCCGGCCCAGTCCACGGGTGGTCATCGTGGCCACCGGTGACGAACTCGTCGACGTGGGCCGGGGCAGTCAACCCGGTCAGGTGGTGGACGCGAACTCGCACGCGCTGACCGCCGCGGCAGCCGAGGTGGGCGCGCTGGCGTACCGGGTGGGCATCTGCGACGACGACCCGGAGGGGCTGCGCGGGCTGCTGGAGGACCAGACGCTGCGCGCCGACCTGATCATCACCACCGGGGGCACCGGCACCGGCCCCGGCGACATGGTGCGTCGGATCCTCTCCCGCCGTGAGGGCGGTCGCGCCGGGCCGGTCACCTTCACCGACGTGGCGCTCTATCCCGGCACCGCGCTGGGGTTCGGCACTGTTGGCGCCGAGGAGGTGCCGGTGGTCTGCCTGCCCGGCGACCCGGGCGCTGCGTTGATCGGCTTCGAGGTGCTGGCCCGCCCCGCCATCCAACTGCTCGCCGGCGCCGAGCCGGTGTTTCGACCCAGTGTGCGGGCACACCTGCTGGAGACCGTGTCGTCGCCGACGGGGCTGCGCGAGTTCCGGCCGGCGCACGTCGCCGAGCGACGCGGCGGCGGGTACACGGTCCAGCCGCTCAGCGGCGGGCCGTTCACCCTCTCCGGGTTGGCCGAGGCCAACGGGTTGCTGGTGCTCGGCGAGCGGGTCACCACGGCCGCGGCCGGCTCCACAGTGGACGTCCTGCTGCTGGACCGCCGCCGGTGACGCGTCCCGACCGGTCCGCTCGCGGCCCGCGTCGGGTGATCGTCGGGGTCTGTGCGGTGAACGCGGTGGGACCACTTGCGCGCGACACGGTCCCGCGCGGGAGACTGTGCGGGTGAGTCTCTTCGGACCCGCGCGGGCACCGGGCTGGCCGGTGGAACTGGCCGACGGCCCAGTGCTGCTGCGGCCCTACCGGCGCTCCGACGCGGCGGCGTGGTCGGAGGTGCGGCGGGCCAACCGGGCCTGGCTGGCACCCTGGGAGTCGTCACTGCCCGGCGGTTGGGACGAGATGAACTCGCCGGCCGCGTTCCGTTGGGTGCACCGCGACCAGCGGCGTTCGGCCCGCGAGGGTGAGGGCATGCCGTTCGCGGTCTGCCTGCGTGAGGCCGACCGGGACCGGCTGGTCGGGCACATCAACGTGGGCAGCATCGTGCGGCGGGCGCTCTGCTCCGGCTACGTCGGCTACTGGGTGGACGCGCGGGTCGCCGGCCAGGGTGTGATCCCGACGGCGCTGGCGCTCGCCGTGGACCACGCGTTCGGGCCGGGCGGGCTGCACCGGGTGGAGGTGAACATCCGTCCGGAGAACCGGCCGTCCCGCCGGGTGGTGGAGAAGCTGGGCTTCCGCGAGGAGGCGTACCACGTGCGCTACATGCACATCGACGGCGCCTGGCGGGACCACATCGGGTACGCGATGACGAGTGAGGAGATCGCCGCCGAGGGTGGCCTGCTGGCCCGCTGGCATCGGGTTCGCGCCAACGCGCGGTAGGAGGATTTCCCGACATCCGCCCACTCGTCCCACGGACGGGATCGGCGCGGCGCGGTGGCATCCCGGTCGGTGCGCCGTAACCTCAAGTAACTGCAAGCTGCGGCAAGCGCTCCCCGGCCGGACGATCCACGCGCCCAGGCGTGATCGATGGAAGATCCTGCGGTCGGATGGCGGTTGCTTCGAATTCGGTGACGGGAGGGGTGAGGGTGCCGACCTCGGTGCTCCTCGCCGTCCTCGCCGCCGCCGGCCTGCTCGCCCTGGCCCCGGCGTTGGTTCGCCGGTACGACGCCACCGAGCGGCTGGTGGCGGAGCGGGCGCAGTCGACGGCGCGGGTGCTCCAGCGCCGCCGACGGCGCCGCACTGTGCCGGGACGGCGACCCGTCCATCCTCCGCGCTCACTGGTCGTCACCTTGAGTGAAGACGCGACTACCGGCGCGTTGGGCGCGCCGGTCTCCGCGCCACCGGCCGTCCGCCGCTCCGGTCGACTGCGCGCGGTGCCCGCCGCACCGAAGCGGTCCCGTCGCCGCCCGCCGCCGCGCCGACAGCACACCCCCGCCGTGTACCGGCGTCGCCGGGTGCTCGCCGCCCTCCTGCTCCTCAACGTCGTCGAGCTGATCGGCGTGCTGTTCGTCAGCCCCGGCTTCTGGGTCGGCTTCGGAGTCACCTTCCTGCTCCTGGCCCTGTACGTCGTGCACCTGCGGGGTCAGGCCCTCGCCGGGCGTCGCCGCCGCCGCGCCCGCGCCCGGGAGGCCGCCTGGTTGGCCGCCCGGCAGGCCGAGGTGCGCCGGGAGCAGGCCCGCCGGGCCGCGGCCCGCCGGGAGGCGCAGCGCCGCCTCGCCGCCCAACGCGAAGGGGTACGCCGAGCCGCCATGGGCCTGGACCGGTCGGGAGACCTGCCGGCGGCGGTCAACGGTGGATCAGTCTCGTACCGGCGCTCGGGCGGCCTGCGCGGCCGTCCCTACGAGGCCGGCCGAGGCGCCTGACGCCGGGTCCCGGCCTTGCCCAGGTCCCGGCCGTGCCCGGCTGGCTTGATCGACTCGGGTTTCTGGAAGTCGGGTGGTTGTGGCGTCCGGGATGCCCCGATTTCCAGGAAGCCGAGTCGATCTTCGGGCAGGCCGGAGCGCCGGGCCGGGGGCGGATTCGCGGTGGAGGCCGACGACCTGTTAGCCTTGCTGCCGGCCCGCCCGGTGTAAGCCGGGTGGGACCGAAGCCGGTTCGCCGGCGGGGGGCTGTGGCGCAGACTGGTAGCGCACCTCGTTCGCATCGAGGGGGTCAGGGGTTCAAATCCCCTCAGCTCCACCAGCAACACGTACGACCTGGGGAGAATCCCGCCAGCAAGATCGGCGGGCACAGGTCCGACACAAATCAGCGAGGATCCGGGGCCTTCGGGCCCCGTTTTCGTTTGGCGCTCGCGTCGCGCAGAGCCCCGCTGCTGATGTTGCGGTGGCGGTCTTTCTTCGGCCACCAGTGACGGAGGTTTCCAGCGTGATCCGCAGGCTGGAGTGCCGTAGCGCGTTCTGCGCCTCGGTGGAATCGGCACCCGAGGTGATCAGGCGGGTGACGAAGTAGTGTCGCCGAGAGTGGAAGGTGGCCTCATCGGGCCAGCTGGCCGCGTTGCGCCAGGTTCGCCACATCTGCGACCACCGCTGGTCATGAATCGGTCGATCCAAGGACGACCCGTCGAGTGACGTCCAGGTGCCGGGTGACGGTGTACCTGCCAGTGGCGCCGACCTCAGGGGTCTCGCTGTTCCATCCCAGGGACGACCAGCAATCTTCGAAGCTCACGACGTATTCCCTGTTCGAGGTGAAGACGTGAGTGACGGTCGCGGTGACCACGGAGCCGATCGGAAATCGCGCCTTGATGGATAGCCACTCCTGGTCGCTCAGGCTGGCGGGCAGGTAGCTCCGTGAACGGAATCGCTCGTCGAGAGGAAGAAGGCGAACCTGACCCGGCCTGTGTTGGAGAACCTCAAACGTGGTCACTGTGCCAACTGGAGGCCAGTCAGCCGGTTCGTGTGGCAAGACCACGACGTCAACGAAGCCCTCTGGCTCTTGGCCCAGGTCCACGAGCAACCCGATCGCTCCGGGCCTCGGTATGAGGACGACCTGACCCGTGATGTGCTCGCCCACTGGGAAGCGACGACGAGCCGCGTCGAGCTTGTCCGGCTCCAACACGCCGCGAAACCTCCTCGACTGTCCCTGGATCAATGCGCCGAGGAACGGGGGGACTACTGCTGACGATCATCTCGATCATGTCAAGCGCCTGCTGGGACGCGAGTGTCAAGCATGTCCCGTGACTGAGCACTCGTTTGTTCTGTGCCGGGCCGATGGCCCGCCGCCGTGCCTCTGGCCTTCGGCCGCCAGCGCGCCGCTGACAGCCCGCCGTCGGCGCGACATACGAAGAAGCCCCGGGCCGCCATGGTTGTTGGCAGATCCGGGGCTTCGGTGATTCGCCTTGACGGCTGTATCGGTAAGTCGTAGCTTTCGTTCGTGGTGACTTACGGAGTGCATCCGGGCTGGGAGGCGTTGGGCGATCCCAGCAGGCTCGCCATCGTCCAGCGCCTGGCCGAGCGGCCCCGTGCCGTGGGGGAGCTGGCGGACGAGCTGCCCATCAGTCGACCAGCCGTGTCGCAGCACCTCAAGGTGCTCAAGAGCGCGGGCCTGGTCGTCGACCAGGCGATGGGAACCCGTCGCGTCTACCGGCTGAGTCCGGTCGGGTTGGCCGCCCTGCGGGACCAGCTCGACACCTTCTGGCGCCGGGCGCTGGACGGCTATCAAGACATCGTTGAAGAGACCGAGGAGTGCCCATGACGCAAGCAGCTACGGCGGTCGTCCGCCGACAGATCGTCGTCAACGCGCCGATCGAACAGGCCTTCACCGTCTTCACCGAGCGGTTCGGCGAC
This sequence comes from Micromonospora saelicesensis, assembly GCF_900091575.1. Taxonomy (GTDB): domain Bacteria; phylum Actinomycetota; class Actinomycetes; order Mycobacteriales; family Micromonosporaceae; genus Micromonospora; species Micromonospora saelicesensis. The sequence continues at coordinate 682,779 of NZ_FMCR01000001.1, read as the reverse complement.
TTCAAGCCACGCGAGCACAATCTGCTCCAGGTCCCGATCGCCGCGACCGTGTTCGAGCCCAGGGCCGGCGGGCACATCTACGACCGAGGTACCGACGGTAGCGAATGCCGGTGGGCACGCATTCTCGCGTTCGAGCCGCCGACCCGGGTCGTCTTCAGCTGGGACATCGGACCGACCTGGCAGGTCGAAGCCGACCCGGATCTCACCAGCGAGGTCGAAGTCCTATTCGTTGCCGAGACTCCAGACCGGACCCGAATCGAGCTGGAACACCGGCACCTCGACCGGCACGGCCCTGGCTGGGAGTCGGTCCGAGACGGAGTCGACAGCGATACTGGCTGGCCCCTCTACCTCAGTCGCTACCTCTCCCTCTTTGGTGGCGGCAGCTGACGGCACGACCCGGCAAAGGCCGTTTCCGCGAGTCGGAGACGGCCTTTGCGATCTTTCAGGTGCGTGACCGACCTTCCGACGTCCCCGACGGGCAGGCCAGGCGAGGCGTTGATCCACCTAGGCGAAGCGTTCGGTCGTCACGGGTATCAGGCCGTGCTGGCGCAGGACGTTCGTCAGCTCGGACAGGGTCGAGCCGAGCGTCGCGGTGGCGGCGGTCCTCAGCAGCGCGGTCACGTCGAGACACCAGGCCAGGGAGTGGCCGACGCGGCGCAGATCCCAGGTGAACTGGTCGCCGTGCTCGTCGAGACGACCGCTCGCGGCGGACGCGACAGTGCCGCCCGCCGGTGTCCGCCAGGCCGTCCGGAGGCTCGCCACCTGCTCGGCGCGGAGGTCCTTGGCGAAGAGGACGCGGTACACCCGCCGCTCGTGGAAGCCGGCGGGTGGCTGCGCCGGGCCGAGCCGCAGCGGCGGGGCGGTGGCGATCGGTTGATGGTCGAGGAAGTGCGTACGAAGCAGCGACTCGTCCGGCAGTTGCCCACCACCGAGCGCGCGGTGGACGTCCTCGGCCTCCCGGCGGGAGGTGGGGAGCACCCGCGCCAGCACCTCGGGGTCGGTGCGCATGCCGCGGCTCAGCGCGGCGGAACTCCACCAGCCGGCCTCCGGCGTCCAACCGGCGCTGTCCAGCCCCGTCGTGGCGAAGTCGTGGTGGCGGGTGAACTCCTCGACGACGATCCCTTCCACAGTGGTGGCCGGGCTGTGGTCGTCGGGCCGAGGTAGGACCAGGTAGTAGTCCAGGGGCGGTCCCGCGTCGGGCATCAGCACGGGTACGGCCCGCAACGGCTCGGTGGTCATCAGCACCACCGTAGCGAAGGAGAACGGTTAGCATCCGGACCTCTACGTGAGGAGCCCAGATGACTTCGGTGGCCCAGACCCGGTTCGGCATCATCGGCAGTGGCTGGCGAGGTGAGTTCTTCCTTCGCCTGGCCCGGCTGCTTCCCGAGCGGTTCCGGGTGACCGGGGTGGTGACGCGTACCGAATCGCGGGGTGCTGCCGTGACGGCCGACTGGGGCGTGCCGACCTTCCGCACGACGGCGGAGTTGCTCGCCCACGAGCGGCCCGACTTCGTCATCGTGTCGGTGCCGTGGCCGGTGACACCAGAGGCGACCCGGGAGTTGGTGGCGGCCGGCGTGCCGGTGCTCGCCGAGACGCCGCCCGCCCCCGACCTGGCGGGTCTGCGCTCGCTCTGGGCCGACGTCGGAGCCAGCGGCCTGGTGCAGGTCGCCGAGCAGTACCTGCTGATGCCCGGGCACGCGGCACGGCTGGCGTTGGTCCGCGCCGGGGTGCTCGGTGAGCCGACCTCGGTCCAGATCTCCTCGACCCACCTGTACCACGCGGTCTCGCTGATCCGGGGTCTGCTCGGCGTCGGTCACGAGAGCGCCGAGGTGAGCGCGCGCGCCTTCGTCGCGCCGCTGGCCAACCCGCTCTCGCCGGCCGGCTGGAGCGGCGACGACACCCCGCAGCAGCTCTCCACCACCCTCGCGACCATCGACTTCGGCGGGCGGATGGGGTTGTACGACTTCACCGACAACCAGTGGTGGAACCCGCTGCGTACCCGCCGGTTGGTGGTCCGGGGCTCGCGCGGTGAGCTGGTGGACGACCGGGTGGTCCGCCTGGTCGATCCGAGCACGCCGGTGGAGTCGTTCCTGACCCGGCGGCAGACCGGTCTCGACCTCAACCTGGAAGGGCTCGACCTCAAGCACATCAGCTTCGACGGCGAGGTGGTCTACCGCAATCCGTTCGTCGGCAGCGGGATGTCCGACGACGACATCGCGGTGGCCGACATCGTCGCCCGCGCCGGGGCGTGGGCGCGGGACGAGGGCCCGGCTCCGTATCCCCTCGCCGAGGCATGCCAGGACCACCTGATCAGCCTCGCGATCGAAGAATCGATACGCACCGGGCAGCCGGTCGTCACCGCCACCGAGGCATGGGGACGGTAGCTCCGGCCGATCTACTTCTGTCCCTTGGCTGACAGTACGCAACCGAGAAGCCAGCTCACCTGTGGAGCCGAGTATCAACCGAATGCCCGGGAGTACCCGGGCCCCACACGGGGAGCAAGGATGAATCGAAGCACTCGGCGCCGGATGCTCGCAGCCACCGCAACCGGTCTGCTGGCCACCTCTCTCGGCGTCGCTGTCTCCGCGACGGCGACCGCCGCGCCCGGCGGGGCGGCGCTCCGCACCTGCAAGATCAGTACGCTGCCGTACCCGACCGACACCTATCGCGCCGACGCGAACGCGGTCGACCCGACGGGTCGCTACGTCGCGGGCACCGCGCTGCGGGTCGGTGAGACCGAGAACCAGTACCTGCTGCTGTTCTGGGACGGGCAGCGGGTCACCGAGCTGGAGTCGGAGGCCTCGGCCACCCCCGTCGACATCAACGCCGACGGCGTCGTGATCGGCAACGGATCGGCGGGGACCGGCTACGGGCAGCCGTGGAGGTACCGCGACGGCAAGCTCGAGCAGTTGCCGGTGCTGCCGTCCACCGGCATCTTCGTCAGCGCCATCAACGATGCCGGCGACATCGTCGGCTACGGCTCCGACATCGTCCCCGGGGAACTGGTCGCGCTGCGCTGGCCGGCCGCCCGTCCGGGCACTGTCGAGGTGCTCGACGCCCCGGTCGACGCCCAGGCGGGTGGGATCACGGACAACGGGACGATCGTCGGCAGCGCCGGACCCTTCGGAGACTGGAACAGCTGGGTCCGCCGGCCAAACGGCCGGATCGACGCGCTCACGATCCCCGGTGCCGAGTGGAGCACGGCCAACGCGGCGGCGGGCCGCTGGGCGATCGGCCAGGTATGGCTGAGCGGCGGCACCAGCTCGACCAGGGTGCGGTGGGACCTTCGGAACGGCTCGCACACGTTGCTCGACAACGAGATGCCGGCACTGACCGGTGTCAACGCCAAGGGCGTCGTGGTGGGTGGTGACCGCGTTGCCAGGGGCACCACCTCCCGGGTCCTGCCGGGTGGCGGCGAAAGGGTGGTCGTCGGTGCCCGGTCCATCTCCGACTCGGGCACCGTCGTCGGGTTCCGCAACGTCCTCGCCGACCGGGTGACTCCGGTGCGCTGGACGGGCTGCTGACCCACCGCTCTCCCACCGCGTGGGGCCGGCCCGGACGGGGTCGGCCCCACGTCGCGTCAGCGCGTCACGGCTTCCAGGAACCGGCGGTCTGGAACTGGTCCTGGTACTCCAACGCGCCCGAGGTGTCGTGCACGTCGAACACCACGCTGCCGGTGCGTCTGGTGCCAGCGGTCAGGTCGTCCACGGCCGGCATCGGTTTGCCGCAGCCGGAGAAGGCTCCACCGATCGCGGTGGTCTTGGTGCCGTCGGCAGCGACCCACTGAAAGTAGAGCGGGTTCGTCGACGCGGTGCCCTTGGTGACAGCCACTGTCACGTCGGCGATCACGTACATGCCCTCGCCGGGCTTCAGTCCGTGGGACTTGCAGGGTTTGGTGGCGCTGCTGAACTTCGTCACGGTGATCTCGACGGTGCCTGCCTCGCTGTTGACGACCAGGGTGTCGCCCGGCGACAGGTCGCGGGTGTCGCCGTTCGCCGGCGGTGGGGTCGGCGGGGTGGCCTGTGCCTCGCTCACCGTGGTCGAGGTGCCCTTGGTGCCGATGACGACCGCCACGATGCCGCCGGCGCAGGTGAGCAGGGTGAGTACGGCTGCGGTGACCGCGACGAGCACGACGGACTTCTTGGCGCGGTCCGTCTGCGCCAGGGGTGGTGCGATGATCGGGTAGCCGGGGCCACCGGGTGCCCGATATCCGCCGCCAGCGCCCGTGTGCCCGCTGGCCGCCGGGTACGCAGCCCCCGAGAACGGCGGCTGCGGTGTCGCCGCGAACGAGCGGGTCGGCTGCTGCGGGTTCGGTTGCTGGGGGTCGTGCGGCCTGACACGGGGCTGGGGGTGGGTCACCGTACTCCTTGACGCTTCGGTACGTGCGGTGCGGGAACTCTTCGACGTTACCGTGGGTGGCGGGGCGTCCAGTGGCCACGCCAGAGGGCTTCCCACCGCGAGGTTGCGAAACCGCTCAGGCCAGCGTGGACAGTGTTCAATCGGTCACCGAACGCCAATGTGGATCGGTATCCCATCCATCGCTATGAGTAACCGGGCGAGGTCAACGCGCTGAAAGCACGGCGGCGGTGCGGACCAGCCCGTCGGCGATCACGAAGCGGCCGCTGATCGATGTCGGCGGGTCGTCGACCCCCGCCGCGTCCACCCGGGCCGGTGCGATCCGGGCAGTGAACGTACCGGCATCCGGATCGATGTCGAGTCGGGCGTCGTGGAAGTCCAACCAGCCGCGCACGACCGGATGCCACACCTTGTAGACGGTCTCCTTCGCGCTGAACAGCACGACCGGCCAGTAGGTGCCGCTGGGTAGCCGGGCGCAGGTGGCCTCCTCCTCGGGCAGCAGCACGAGCCGGCGTACTCCCGGATTGACCTCGCGGTGCTGCTCGGCGTCCATTCCGACGGACCGGATGTCGGTGGTGCGCGCCGCCGCGGCGGCGCAGTAGCCGGCGGTGTGGGTGATGCTGCCGACCACCCCGACCGGCCAGACCGGCGCGCGGTCGGCGGCGGCCGGCACGGCGGTCGTCGGCAGGCCGAGGTCGCGCAATGCCTTGCGGGCGCAAATCCTCCCCGCGGCGAAGTCCCGCCGACGGGTCTGCACCGCCCGCTCGCCGAGACATGCCTGCTCAGCGGGGAGCAACGCGCCCGTCCAGTCCTCGGGCCCGGCGACGGCGACGGCGACCGTCGATGGCAGCAGGTCACGCATTCCGGTGACCTACTGGTCGGTAGGAATGACGCAACGAATTAACCGTCAAATTTCCGACTCCCACGACCGCCGAAGGTACCGCAAAGATGTAACACCGGAGGGACGCGCAGCGCCCTCCCTGATGGCTCCGGGGGGACCACCATCAATGCTGGCCGGCGCGGCAGCCGCCAGTCCCGTGGACATCTGGAAGGACGTGCGATGACCGATGGCCTGGAACGGCCGGGGGTGCGGGCTGACGAACACGCCCCGAAGACCCCCTGCTGGAGCTGCGGCTCCTGCGGTGACGAGTGGCCGTGCGCGACGAAGCGCACCCGGCTGCTGGCGGAGTACGGGGATGATCGCGCCATGCTCAGCGTCTATCTGGGCTCCTGCCTCGCCGCCGCCACCGAGGATCTGCGCGCGGCCCCGGTGATGTCGCTCCAGGACCGGTTCATCGGCTGGTTGCCGCGCGGCTCCCGGCGTAGCTGAGTCTCTGGTGGCCCCGCTGCTGGGGCGGGGCCACCAGAGGTGGCGTCTCAGGGACGTCGAGGGCGTCGGGTCACCGCGAAGCCGACCACGCCGGCCACCGCGGCGAGCACGCCGCCGATGCCGGTCCAGACCCAGCGCGAGCCGAGATCCGGCAACCAGGCCGCCAGCGAGCCGCTCTCGTCGTCGGCGTCCGCGTCCACCGGGGGTACGGCGTTGAGCACCGTGCCGGCCTTGGTGTTCGGCACCAGCGGGGCGGCCAACTCGCCGTCGTCAGCCGAGGCGCCCCGGTCGGCGATGGTGCCGACCAGCAGATCGACGTCGATCGGCGCACCCAGATCCGGCTCCGGCAGCTCGATCACGGAGAGTCGGACGACGTACGTGCCGGGCAGCGGGTCGGCCGACCAGGGCTCCGCCCACGACCGCACCTCGCGCAGCGTGCAGCCCAGCACCACGTTCGACGCCTTCGCGTCCACTGTCGGGGTCTGGGCCCCCGCCGTGCACGCCTGGCGTCGGCGCAGCCCGTCGAAGACGTCCACCGTCCAGGTGGAGGCGCCGCTGCGTCCCTTCGGGAAGGTGACGGTGGCGTTGATCTCGTGCACCTGGCCGGCCGTCGCCGGGAACGACCAGTAGAGGTGGTCGCCGATCGAGGCGTCCACCCGTACCGGTTGACCGGCGGTGATCGGGGTGGCGGTGAGGAACGACGTGCCGGCACGGTTCACCGGCGTGGCACCCGGGGAGGGGGTCGGTGCGGCCACGGCCGCAGCGGGGAGCAGAGTGGCCACGCCGGCGGCGAGCAGCGTCGCCGTCGACCGGAACAGTGCGGTACGCATCAGTTCTCCCTCCAGGTGGCGACCCACCAACGGGTGAGCAGACCGGCGAGCAGACCGGTGATCAGCCCGGCGATGGTGAGCAGGGCGAGCAGCACCCAGCCCCGGCCGAGGTCCGGCCCGTCCGGTGCGGGTGCGGCGGCGACCACGTCGATGGTCAACTCCACCGGCATGCCCGGGGTGGCCGCGGTGCCGGGACGCGGGGCGAACGAGTTGCTGACCACCAGGCAGACGGTGGTGGGTTCGATGACCGGCGCCGAGCTCTGCTCGGTCTCGGCGGCATCCTCGTCGTCGGCGGTGGCCGACCAGCGCAGCCCGGCGGAGAGCACGTCGGCCCGCCCGCTGCCGGCGTCCGCGCCCCGGACGAGTTCCCGGCCGTCGGCCGCGGTGGCCCGCAGCAGCACCCCGTAGTCCCGGTTGACGGCCCGGTCCAACGCCATGCTCACCGAGGCCCGCAGCTCCTGCCCGGGGCGGATCGGCACCCGGTAGTAGCGATGCTCGGAGAACGCCTCCCGGTCGGCGTAGACACCGGGGGCGAGCAGTGGCGCCGAGTCGCACGCGCTCGTGCCGCCGACCACGGTCGGGGCCCGGGTGTGCGTGTCCGCGGCCCGCTCGACGAGCTGTTTGATCCGGTCGGTCAGCTCCTCGGCGCTCTGCGCGGCGGTGTAGGTCCCGCCGGTCGCGCTGGCGATGCAGAGCAGTTGCCGGCGAACCTTCTCGTCGGGGGCCAGACCGAGGGTGTCGACGACCAGGCTGGTGCCCTGGGCGGCCAGTTCCCGGGCGACCTCGCACGGGTCCGGCGGAGCGCAGGTGTCCTCGCCGTCGGTGATCAGCACGATCCGCCGGGTGGTGGCCCCGGTGCCCAGGTCCTGCGCGGCGGAGCGCAGCGCCAGCCCGACCGGAGTGAACCCGGTCGGCCGAAGTGTCGCCACCGCCGCCTTGGCAGCGGACCGGTCCACCGGCCCGACCGGCACGATCTGCTGGGTGTCCTGGCAACCGACCTTCTTGTCCTTGCCGCGGTAGGTCGCGCCGAGCACCCGGATGCCGAGCTGTGTCTCCTCGGGCAGCGCGTCAACCACCTCGTTGAAGGCCTGCTGGGCGACCGAGATCCGGGTGCGTCCGTCGATGTCGGCGGCGCGCATCGACCCGCTGACATCCAGCACCAGCTCGACCCGGGGCGGCTCGGGAGCCGGCTCCTCGTCGGCCTGCGCCGGCCCGGTCAGGGCGGTGGTCGCCAACAGTCCGAGAAGGACCGCCGTCGATCGTCTGAAGTTGATCACGATCCGCAGTGTAGTGAGATCCACTTTGGATGATCGTTTGGGTGGAGGCGTACGGAACCGACGACTCCGGCTGGGCCGGGGATCGCCTCTGACCGGCCGCGCCCGCGCTCAGGGTCCACGCCGGGTCACCCTCGGTCAACTGTGCGAGGGAAGCTGTCGGCTCGGCCAGCATCCGTCGGAAATCTGACCCAAGTCGACCCGTTGTGCCGGTGGTGCGCGGTGGTTAAGCTCTTCTTGCGCGCCCCAATCGCCCGCTTCCCCCGTGGCAGGCGATCGGGGCGCGCGTCTTTGTCAAGAAGGGCCCGCACGCTTCGGCGTGCGGGCCCTTCTTCCGTCGCGCTGTGCGGCGCGTCGCGTGTCGATGCTTATATCCACCGGCCGTCGAGCCACATCCGGGACAGCCAGTCCGAGTACGGAATCACCCGACCCACGAAGATCGGATAGAAGTACGCGAAGCAGAGCGCCACCAGCAGCACGTACGCCCCCGCCGCGATGCTGCCCACCAGTCGGCGCTCATAACTCGGGTCACCGGGCACCAGCGGCGCCACCGCACCCACGTCACCTCCGGCAGGCGCGATCAGCGCGCCCAGCACGTACACCACGGCCAGCACCAGGAACGGCACCGCCGGCGCGGCGTAGAACGAGAACATCGTCCGGCCGTCGAGGGCGAACCAGAACCACGGCAGCAGCCCGGCGGCCACGGTGAGCAGGATCGCGCCGGCCCGCCAGTCCCGACGGGCCACACCCAACCAGACCAGCGCCACCAGAGCCGGCAGGAACGACCACCAGAGCAGCGGGGTGCCGAGCAGCAGAATCTCGGAGGCGCAGCTCGCCGCGCCGCAGACGCCGTCGCCGGCGTAGTGGAACGCCACCGGCCGACCCAACAGCAGCCACTGCCACGGCCACGACTGGTACTTGTGCGCGTCATCAAGCTGGGCGTGGAAGCCGTACGCCGCGCGGTGGTATTCGAAGAGATTGATCAGCGGGCCGATCACCGGCCGGTCGCTGAGCCGGGAGCCCGGGTAGGACGACGCGAGCCGGTAGTAACCGTCGTCGGTGAGCAGCCAGCCCGACCAGGTGGCGAGGTAGGTGCCCAGCATGAGCACGCCGGCGAGCACCAGCCAGGGCAGCTCGTCGACGAGCGTGTCCCGCCAGGGCCTGCGGGCGCCCGCCGAGCGGCGGACGCCGACCTCCCAGAAGAGCACCAGCAGCGCGAAGGCCGGCACGAAGTACAGGGCGCTCCACTTCACCGCACAGGCGCAGCCGATCAGCACCCCGGCGGCCAGCCGCCACCACGGCCAGGTGCGCCAACCGGTCGGCGGACGGCCGGCCCGGCCCGGCTGACTCGGATCGAGCCCGTCGTCCAGGGCCCGCGCCCAGCGTCGACGGCGGGCGTCCCGATCGAGCACCAGTGCGCCGAACGCCGCCAGCACGAAGAAGAGCAGGAAGATGTCGAGCAGGGCCGCGCGGGACAGCACCAGGTGGAAGCCGTCCAGGGCGAGCAGCAGGCCGGCCGCGCAGCCGAGCACCGTCGAGCGGAACATCCGCCGACCGATGCGGACCAGTAGCAGCACCGACAGCGTGCCGATCACCGCCGCCGAGAAGCGCCAGCCGAACTCCGGCGCCGTGGTCATCAGGTGCCCGGGGACGGAGACCTTGGAATCGGCGTCCTGATAGCCGAACGCCCACTCGCCGACGCCGATCAACCACTTGCCCAGCGGCGGGTGCACCACGTACGACGGGACGTTGTCCTTGTAGTTCCACTCCACGCCACGCGAGATCAGCCCGTAGGCGTCCTTGGCGTAGTACGTCTCGTCGAAGATCTTGCCCTTCGGGCTGGACAGCCCGACGAAGCGCACGATCGCCGCGATGGCCACCACCACTGCCGTGGCCAGCCAGGAGAACCGGTCGACCTGGGTGTCGACGGTGGCGAACCGTCGCCGGACCACCGCGGCCACCCCGCCGCCCTCGGCGCTCGGTGTCGTCGGCTCCTGGGTGGCACTGGGCTCGCCCGTCACCTGGATCATCTTGTCCGGATCGGCGCTCGGGCTCTGCGCTGTCGACGCACTCGTCACCCGGCGATCGTAGGCTGCCAAGGTGTCCGGTGGCGTCCGTCGTCCCTGATACCGGTATTCCCAGCAATGAAGGAGACGAATCCGTGGGTGAAATGTCCGAAGTTGGGCGCCTGATTCTGCTCGGTGCCCCGCTCGGCAACCCCGCCGACGCCTCGGCCCGACTCCGGGAGGTGCTGATCAGCGCCGACGTGGTCGCCGCCGAGGACACCCGCCGGCTCACCCGGTTGGCGCGCGATCTCGACCTCACCGTCGGCGGTCGAATCGTCTCCTACTTCGAGGGCAACGAGGAGCGGCGCACCCCCGAGCTGGTCGAGGCCATCCTCGCCGGGTACGTGGTGGCGCTGGTCACCGACGGCGGGATGCCGAGCGTCTCCGACCCCGGCTACCGGCTGGTCCGGGCCACGTTGGATGTCGGAGCGCCCGTCACCGTCGCCCCCGGGCCCAGCGCGGTCACCACCGCGCTGGCCGTCTCCGGGCTGCCCTGCGACCGGTTCTGCTTCGAGGGCTTCCTGCCCCGCACCGGCGGCGGCCGTCGATCCCGGCTGCGCGCGCTCGCCGCCGAGGAGCGCACCCTGGTCTTCTTCGAGGCGCCGCACCGGATCGGGGCGACGCTCACCGACCTGGCCGACACGTTCGGGGCGGACCGGCCGGCCGCGCTCTGCCGGGAACTCACCAAGACCTACGAGGAGGTGCTCCGCCGCCCCCTCGGCGAGCTGGCCCGGTGGGCCACCGAGGGGGACCCGCGCGGAGAGATCACCCTGGTGGTGGCCGGAGCCCCGGTGACCGCGGCCGAACGCCCCGACGACGACACCCTGCGCGCCGCCGTCGCCGAGCGGGAGGCCGCCGGCCGGTCCCGCCGGGACGCCATCACCGACGTCGCCACCGAGTACGCGCTGCGCCGCCGGGACGTCTACACGATCGTGCACAGCTGACCGAGCTGGTCCGGTCCGCCGGACGGCGGGTTCACCACGCGGCGGCCAGGAAGCCGACGGTGATCAGCGTGGGGCCGGCGATGGCGGCGGCCACGGCCCAGCGGCGGTGCCGGCGACCGGGCAGCCGGGCCGACCCGGTCCACCGGACGATGCCGCCGGTGCAGGCCAGCACCACCAGCAGACCGGGCAGCCACCGCAGGTGCCGGGCCACGCCGACGTCCGCGTACGCGGTGCCGCTGTCCGGGCCGGTCATCCGCGCCTGTAGCGCGGTGCCGGCCGTGCTCTCCTCGACGGGCACGCCGCTGACCCGGACGCCATGGGCGATGAACCGCCCGTCCTCGGCCGTGAAGATCCCCCGGCACCGCAGGGTGAGCCCGCCGCCGGAGCAGTCGTCGATCACCACAGTGCCCGTCCGGGCGTGCCCGACAGCGAGCCAGAACGGGCCGGCGCTGACCCAGGCGAAGAAGGCCGCAACCAGGCTCAGCACCACCAGCGCGGCGAGCCCGGGCAGCGGATCCGGCGGTGGGGGCGTGCGGCTGGGTGCCCGGCGCAGCGCCAGCCGGAAGCCGCGAAGCCGCGCCGGTGCCGCTTCCTTGCGGACCGGGGTGCCGTCCCAGTGCACCTGCTCGATCGGCGCCCAGAAAGCGCCGCCGTCGTCGTCGCGCGGGTCGCCGTCGGGCCCATGGTCGCGCTGCCGGCCCTGCTGCCGGACCGGCACCCGACGCGGCACCGCGTCCACCGGCGCGCCGGTGGTCGGCTCCACCTCGACGGTCTCCGCGCCGGCCGGTGCCGCGCCGGCCGGCGGGCCCGACGAGCCGGGCCGGACCGGGCTGGGTACGGGTGCTCCCGGGGTCGGACGGGTCGGTGTGGGTGACGGCGCCGTCGGCGTGGGGCGGGCCGGAGCGGACCTCCCCGCCGGGGTGGGCCGCTGCGCACCCGGGTCGGCGCTGGGCACGAGTCGGGGCTGCGGCGCGACCCCGGCGACCCGGGACGCGGCGGGCTGGGACCCCGGGTCGTCACCGACCGCCGGCCCGGTGGGACGGTCCTCGTGGTCCCGTGCCGCTCCTCTGCCCGTCACGACGTTCATTGCACACCGCGCCAGGAGATGAAACGGGCAGGTGAGCCGCGTGTCGACGACAAATCGGACCAACGGGCGACGTGGTCGGCCCGGTCCGCCGGTCCGGCACCCCCCATTGGTTCGCGAACGCCCCGGACGGGTCACTAGGCTCACTGCTCATGAGTCACGTTCTCGCGGCAGTGGCCTGGCCGTACGCCAACGGCCCCCGCCACATCGGCCACGTCTCCGGTTTCGGCGTTCCCTCCGACGTCTTCGCCCGGTACATGCGGATGGCCGGCCACGACGTGCTCATGGTCTCCGGCACCGACGAGCACGGCACCCCGATCCAGGTGCAGGCCGACGCCGACGGGGTGACCCCACGCGAGCTGGCCGACCGGTACAACAGGGTGATCGTCGAGGACCTGCACGGCCTCGGTCTCTCCTACGACCTGTTCACCCGCACCACCACCCGCAACCACTACGCGGTGGTGCAGGAGTTGTTCGAGGGGATGTACCGCAACGGCTACATCGTGCCGAAGACCACCATGGGCGCGATCTCCCCGTCCACCGGGCGCACCCTGCCCGACCGCTACATCGAGGGCACCTGCCCGATCTGCGGGTACGACAGCGCCCGCGGTGACCAGTGCGACAACTGCGGCAACCAGCTCGACCCGATCGACCTGATCAACCCGAAGTCGCGGATCAACGGAGAGACTCCGAAGTTCGTCGAGACCGAGCACTTCTTCCTGGACCTGCCGGCCCTGGCCGAGGTGCTGCGGCAGTGGCTGGACACCCGTGAGGGGTGGCGGCCCAACGTGCTGCGGTTCTCCCGCAACCTGCTCGACGACCTCCAGCCCCGGGCGATCACCCGTGACCTGGAGTGGGGCGTGCCGATCCCGCTCGACGGCTGGCGCGACCGGCCGGACAAGCGCATCTACGTGTGGTTCGACGCCGTGATCGGCTACCTGTCCGCCTCGATCGAATGGGCCCGCCGCTCCGGCGACCCGGACGCGTGGCGGAAGTACTGGTCCGCCGACGGCGCGGGGAAGGACGCCCAGTCCTACTACTTCATGGGCAAGGACAACATCGTCTTCCACTCGGTGATCTGGCCGGCGCTGCTCTCCGGCTACTCCGGCGAGGGTTCCCGCGACGGTGAGCCGGGCGAGCTGGGTCGGCTCAACCTGCCCACCGAGGTGGTCTCGAGCGAGTACCTGACCATGGAGGGGCGCAAGTTCTCCTCGTCCCGCAAGGTGGTCATCTACGTTCGCGACTTCCTGGAGCGCTACGACGCCGACGCGCTGCGCTACTTCATCGCCGCCGCCGGCCCGGAGAGCAACGACACCGACTTCACCTGGGCCGAGTTCCTGCGCCGCAACAACGACGAGTTGGTCGCCGGTTGGGGCAACCTGGTCAACCGGTGCGTCTCGATGGCCGCGAAGAACTTCGGGGTGATCCCGCCGGTCGACCCGGCCGGGCTCACCGAGGCTGACGAGGCGCTGCTCGCCGTTGCCCGGACCGGGTTCACCACGGTCGGCGACCTGATCGGCCGGCACCGGCAGAAGCAGGCGATCGGTGAGGCCATGAAGGTGGTCGCCGAGGCCAACAGGTACCTCTCCGAGCAGGCGCCCTGGAAGCTCAAGGACGAGGCGGACAAGCCCCGGATGGGGACCATCCTGCACGTCGCCCTTCAGGTGATCAGCGATGCCAACACGCTGCTCACCCCGTTCCTGCCGCACTCCGCGCAGCAGGTGCACGAGCTGCTCGGGGGCACCGGCGTGCACGCGCCGATGCCGGTGATCGAGCAGGTCGACGACCTGGACGGCGGCCCGGCGTACCCGGTGCTCACCGGGGACTACACAGTCGGCGCGCGCTGGGAGTCGGTGTCGATCGAGGCAGGTCGCCCGCTGGCCGCGCCGAAGCCGGTGTTCCGCAAGCTCGACCCGTCGATCGTCGACGAGGAACTGGCCCGGCTCGCCGACTGAGCACACGACGCGCGGCGGCGGGCGCCCCGCCGCCGCGCGCTGTCACATCGCGTACCGGGTGTCCATCACCTGGTCGTCGGTCACCTCGGCGCCCGGCGCCCAGGCCTCGTAGACGCCGCGTTCCTGGCACTGCGCGCCGGTCGCGACCACGGTGTCCGGGTTCGGGTAGCGCAGGCGCACCCGCAGCCAGCCGGCCTCCTCCCGCAGCACCAGGCACGGCACCCCCCGCCATTGGGCGAACCGGACCCGGCGGGCCACCGCGTCCACCGGGTAACGGGCCGCCCGGGTCATCGCCAGCACCCGGAACCCACCGGGTAGGTCGGCGACCGCCTCGTACTCGCTGTCGCCGTACATGCCGACCAGCTGGGTGGAGCGGGGGGCGTCGGCGTTCGGCACGTACTCCTGGTCCGGGGAGAGGCCCGGCACCGCGGCCAGCAGGTGCCGCCACTGTGGGCCCACCATCCGCAGCCACCCGCGCTGCTCGGCCTGGTAGGTGTACAGCACCACCTCCATCCCCTCCGCCGGGTACGCGATGAGGGCGGCGTTCGCCGGCATCGGCAGGTCGGCGAAGTCCCGGGTGATGAACTCCGGGATGAGCTGACCGTTGCTGGGCACGAAGCCGGTGCCGAGCACCGGGGCGCCGAGCCGGTCCCGGGAGGCCAGCGCGGTCAGACCGCGGTGTGCCGGGCCCACCGGCACGTCGTAGTCACCCGGGTCGGACGCGCGCCAGCGCAGCGCGTACGCCACGTCCGGGCCGTCCCGGCCAACGTCACCATCGGTACGCAGCACAGTCGTCGTCCCCGGCGTACGCAGGTGCGCCACGTCGTGCTCGCGGTAGCAGAAGCCGTGCGGCAGCCAACCCCGTACGTAGCCGGCGAGCTGCTGGGCCGAGAGCACCTTCATCATCCGGGTGCCCCGCCGGACCACCGCCGACGCGCGCGCGGCCGCCAGCATCGGGTCGCCCGCCGCCGCCGGCTGCTGGCTGAGCTGGTGCAGGTAGGCCCAGCCCCGCTCGCGGTGAGCGGGCATCAGCAGCGGCGTCTCCGGCTCGTCGGCCGGCTCCGTCGCCCCGTGCACGGCGGTCACCTCGGTGACGTGGACGAACCGGTGCCACGGAAGGGCGCTACCCGGGCGGGGCGCCCACTCGAAGCCGGCCACCTCGTCGGCGCTGAACAACTCGTACGCGGCGCCTCGGGCGACCTCCTCGGCCGGGTACACGCCGCCACCGAACGCGACGTGCAGTCCGGTCCGTTCACCGGCGCTGCCACCGGCCTGGGGGGTGACGCTCATGCCGTCGCCTCGCTGCTCGGTGGGATGAGGTCCGCACGCTGTCGCGTCCGCTCGTGAGCGACCGTAGAGTCGCGCGGCGTAGTCGGGGTGAACGTCGGGTGGCGGGCAGATGGACAGGCCCGGTGTGTGATGCTGTCGCTGATGAGCGAGCCCACTGAATCCCGCCGCGAGCGTGCCGCCCGGCGGGCCGGAGAGTTTCCGCCCGCCCCCGAGTCGTTGCCCCGGGCGGTGCTGGACAGCCACACCCACCTGGACATCACGGTCAGCGAGGCCGGTGTGCCCGGCGGCGGGCCGGCCGACGACCCGGTTGCCGTGGCCATCGCGTTGGCCACGAAGGTCGGCGTGGACCGGCTGGTCCAGGTGGGCGTGGACGTCGCCTCCTCCCGCTGGGGCGCGGACACCGCCGACCGGTACCCCGCCGTGCTGGCCACCGTGGCGTTGCACCCCAACGAGGCGCCCCGGCTCAGCGACCTCGACGAGGCGTTGCGGGAGATCGAGTCACTCGCCGCCCGCGACCGGGTCCGCGGGATCGGCGAGACCGGGATGGACTTCTTCCGGACCGGCGACGAGGGGCGTGCCGCACAGGAGCACAGTTTCCGGGCACACATCGCCATCGCCAAGCGGTACGGCAAGACGCTGGTCATCCACGACCGCGACGCGCACGCCGACGTGTTGCGGATCCTCGACGACGAGGGCGCTCCCGACCGGGTGGTGCTGCACTGCTTCTCCGGCGACGCCGACTTCGCCCGCGAGTGCGTCCGGCGCGGCTACCTGCTGAGCTTCGCCGGCACCGTCACCTTCGGCAGCGCGACGGCGCTGCGCGAGGCCGCCGCGCTCACCCCGGTGGATCAGATGCTGGTGGAGACCGACGCCCCGTACCTCACCCCGATGCCGTACCGCGGCCGGCCGAACGCGTCGTACCTGATTCCGCTCACCGTCCGCGCGCTCGCCGCGACCACCGGCAGCGACCTGGACGAGCTGTGCGCGGCCATCTCCGCCACCGGCGACCGGGCCTTCGGCCCGTGGTGAGCCCGGCCCGACGGTCGGCACCGACCCCGTCGCTACGCTGCCAGCCATGACCGGTCTCCTCGGCCCGGCGGAGATCCGGGAACTCGCCGCCCGGCTGGGCGTCGCGCCCACCAAGAAGCTGGGCCAGAACTTCGTGCACGACCCGAACACCGTGCGCCGGATCGTGACCGCCGCCGGCCTCACCCCCGACGACGTGGCCCTGGAGGTGGGGCCCGGGCTCGGCTCGCTGACCCTGGGGCTGCTGCCGGTTGCCGGGCACGTGCACGCCGTGGAGATCGACCCGGTGCTCGCCGGGGCGCTACCGGAGACCGTCGCGCGGCACGCCGGGGCCGATGCCGCCCGACTCACCGTGCATCGCGCGGACGCGCTGCGCATCGCCGCCGCCGAGCTGGCCGACCCGGCACCGACCGCGCTGGTGGCGAACCTGCCCTACAACGTCGCCGTGCCAGTGGTGCTGCACCTGCTCGCCGTGCTGCCCACCCTGCGACACGGCCTGGTGATGGTGCAGAAGGAGGTCGCCGACCGGCTCGTCGCCGGTCCCGGCTCCAAGGTGTACGGCATTCCGTCGGTGAAGCTGGCCTGGTACGCCCACGCCCGGGGCGCCGGCAAGGTGCCGCCGAACGTGTTCTGGCCGGTGCCCAACGTCGACTCCGGCCTGGTCTCCTTCACCTGCCACGAGCCGCCCCGCACCGACGTACCGCGGGAGCGGGTCTTCGCCGTGGTGGACGCGGCGTTCGCGCAGCGGCGCAAGACGCTGCGCGCCGCGTTGGCCGGTTGGGCCGGTGGCGCGGACCGCGCCGCCGAGGCGCTCACCGCCGCTGGCGTCGACCCCGGCGCCCGCGGGGAGTCACTGACCGTCGAGCAGTTCGCGGCCATCGCCGCGTCGGCTCCGGTCGGTACGCAGGCCGGGAAGTAGGCTGACGCCGTGCCCGCCGAGGACGCCGAGGAGCTGATCGTGGCCAAGCCGTTCGACATCCGCCTGCACCTTCGGGACATCACCCCGTGACCGAGGCCTGGCGACCGGACGACGACGAGCGACGCGGGGCCATCGGCCCGGTGCGGGTGCGGGTGCCGGCGAAGATCAACCTGCATCTCGGGGTGGGCCCGCTGCGGCGGGACGGCTACCACGAGCTGAACACGGTCTACCACGCCATCTCGATCTACGACGAGCTGACGGCCCGCCGGGGCGACACCCTCGCCCTGACCATGGAGGGTGAGGGCACCGGCGAGCTGGCCCTGGACGACACCAACCTGGTGATCCGCGCCGCGCACGCCCTCGCCGGGTACGCGGGGGTGCTGCCGCACGCCCGACTGCACCTGCGCAAGCAGATCCCGCTCGCCGGTGGGTTGGCCGGGGGCAGCGCCGACGCGGCCGCCGCGCTGGTGGCCTGCGACGCGCTCTGGGGCACCGGGCTGTCCCGCGACGAGTTGGCCGGCATCGCCGCCGACCTCGGCTCCGACGTGCCGTTCCTGATCTACGGTGGCACCGCGCTGGGCACCGGCCGGGGTGAGGCGATCAGCCCGGTGCTGGTCCGCCCCACCTCCTGGCACTGGGTGGTGGCGATCGCCGACGTCGGCCTGTCCACCCCGACCGCCTACCGGGAGCTGGATCGGCTCCGCGACTCCGGTGCCGCCGGCGCCCCGCTGGGCAGCACCGACGCCCTGCTGGGCGCGCTGCGCCAGCGCGACCCCCGGGTGCTCGCCCGTACGCTCGGCAACGACCTCCAGGACGCCGCGCTGGCCATGCGGCCGGCGCTGGCCGACACCCTGAAGGCCGGCGAGGCGGCCGGCGCGCTCACCGGCATCGTCTCCGGCTCCGGCCCGACCTGCGTGTTTCTCGCCGCCAACGCTGCCGACGCGGAGCGGATCGCCGCCGAGCTGACCGCCGCCGGCGTCTGCCGGGAGGCGCGGGTCGCGCACGGTCCGGTAGCCGGCGCCCGCGTCGGCTGACGACGCGTTCCACCGGAGCTGCTGGCGCGCGGCGCGGACGTCCGGGGCTCCCGCGTACCCTTGGGACAGGCGTCCAGGTGCCCGCCGGCATCGGGACGCCTTGATCATGAAGGGTGGAACGTGGCGAACATCGTCAATCTGGACCGGGTGTCCAAGGGGTACGGCGCCGCCGGGCGGCTGCTCACGGACGTCTCGCTCGGCCTGGACGACGCCGACCGGATCGGCGTGGTCGGCCTCAACGGCGCCGGCAAGTCCACCCTGCTGCGGCTGCTCACCAAGCAGGAGGACCCCGACGACGGTCGGGTGACCCACCGCCGTGACCTGCGTGTGCTCTGGCTGCCGCAGCAGCTCACCCTCGCCCCCGAGGCCACCGTCCGGGACGTGGTGCTCGGCACCGCCTGGCTCGCCGAGGGTATGGGGGCTGAGCACGAGTGGGCCGGCGACTCCGGGGTCCGGGCCATCCTCGACGGCCTCGGCATGCCGCACCTCGGCCTCGACCAGCCGGTCGGCCCGATGTCAGGTGGCGAACGCCGCCGGGTGGCGCTCGCGGCGCTGCTCGTGCGCGACTCCGACCTGCTCATCCTCGACGAGCCCACCAACCACCTGGACGTCGGCGGGGTCGACTGGCTGGCCCGGCACCTGGTCGGCCGCAAGGGCGCCCTGGTCGTGGTCACCCACGACCGGTGGTTCCTGGACGCGGTCTGCACCAACACCTGGGAGGTCGCCGACCAGACCGTCCGCGCCTACGAGGGTGGCTTCGCCGCCTGGACCCTCGCCCGCGCCGAGCGCGAGCGGGTAGCCGCCGCCACCGAGGCCCGCCGGCAGAACCTGCTCCGCAAGGAGATCGCCTGGCTGCGTCGTGGCCCGCCGGCGCGGACCTCCAAGCCGCAGTTCCGCATCGACGCCGCGAACGCGTTGATCGCCGACGTGCCGCCGGCGCGCGACACCATGTCGTTGCAGCGCATGGCCACCTCGCGGCTGGGCAAGCAGGTGTACGACCTGGAGAACGTCGAGCTGCACGCCGGCCCGAAGGAGATCCTTCGCGACGTCACCTGGCTGGTCGGCCCCGGCGACCGGATCGCCATCCTCGGTGCCAACGGCGCCGGCAAGACCACGCTGCTGCGGATGCTCGCTGGCATCACCCGCCCCGATGGCGGTCGCCTCGGCACCGGCTCCACCGTGCGGCCCGCGTTCCTCTCCCAGGAGCTCACCGAGCTGCCCGGGCACCTGCGGGTGCTGGAGGCGGTGGAGGAGGTCGCCCGCCGGGTTCAGCTCGGCGACCGGGAGGTCTCCGCCGCGCAGCTCGCCGAGGTGTTCGGCTTCGACGACCGCCGCCTCTGGACCCCGGTCAGTGACCTCTCCGGTGGGGAACGCCGCCGGTTGCAGATGCTGCGGCTGCTGGCCGGCGAGCCCAACGTGCTGCTCTTCGACGAGCCCACCAACGACCTGGACACGGACACCCTCGCCTCGCTGGAGGACCTGCTCGACTCGTGGCCCGGCACGATCATCGTGGCCAGCCATGACCGGTACCTGATCGAGCGGGTCACCGACACGGCGTACGGGATGTTCGGCGACGGTCGGCTGGTGCACCTGCCGGGCGGCGTGGACGAATACCTCGCACGGACCGCCGAGCGGGCCGGCGCTCCTCGGGTGGGCGTCACCTCGACCTCCACGCCCGCTGCCCCCTCGGGCGGTGGCATGTCCGCCGCCGAGGTCCGTCAGGCCCGCAAGGAGCTGACCCGGCTGGAGCGGCAGCTCAGCAAGCTCGACCAGCGCGAGACCACGCTGCTCGATCAGCTCGCGGCGGACGCCACCGACTACGCCCGGGTCGCCGAGTTGGACACCCAGCTCAAGGATCTGCGCGCCGAACGGGAGCGGATCGAGGAGAGCTGGATGACCCTCGCCGAGGACCTGCCCGAGAGCTGACCGGCCGGGCGCGCCGGCCCGGGCCCCGTGTGCGGCGTCACACCACCACATGCGAGACAATCGTCGGCGACACCTACCCCACGGCGTTGGAGACACAGACATGGCACACACCCCCGTCAACCACCCCGCGCGGCCGATCTACCGGGCGATCGGCGGGCTGACCGGTCTGTACCTGGTCGTCTTCGGTGTGCTCGGCATCATCGCGAGCACCGGCAACGAGATCCTCGCCCAGGACGACACCCGGGTCCTCGGTCAGGGCACCAACCTCGGCTTCTCGCTGCTCAGCGTGCTGCTCGGGATCGTCGTGCTGGTCGGCACCGCGCTCGGCCGCAACATCGACGTGGCGATCAACCAGTGGCTGGCGTACAGCCTCATGGTGGTCAGCCTGGCCGGTCTCGCGTTCATCCGGACCGACGCCAACATCTTCAACTTCAGCATCACCACCGTGGTCGTGGTGATGACGGCCGCCCTGGTGCTGCTCATGGTCGGCATGTACGGCAAGGTCGGCACGGAGGACGAGGCGGAGGCGTTCCAGAAGGCTCGCCTGGTTCTCTGATCGTTGGTTGCGGCGGTGGTTTTCGCCGGAGCCCGAGCTGCTCCGGGCGGTCAGGCTTGATCCCTGCGCAGCTCGGGCTCCGGCGAAAACCTGACTCGGTCCAGCCTTCGGCGGACCTTCCGGCTTTGTGGTTCTTCGGACAGTTGGTTCTGCCTTGGGCGACAATTCCCCTGAAACGGTCACATCAGGGGGTCTGGGTATGCCGCATTTTCCGGTCAACCATCCGGCACGGCCGCTCTACCGGGTCCTCTCCGGGCTGATCGGGGTCTACATCCTGGTCTTCGGCGTCTGGGGCGTCGCCGAGACGATCGGCGACCCACTCTTCGCCCGCACCAGCACCTGGGCCCTCGGGCTCCGGACCAACCTGGCCTTCTCGCTCGCCTCGGTGGTCTTCGGGGTCGTCCTGATCATCGGGGCCTCGCGGCGTACCAACCTCGGCCACTACATGAACCTCACCGCGGGCGTGGTGTTCCTGGTGACCAGCATCCTGATGATGTCGGTGCTGCAGACCGGCGCGAACTTCCTCAACTTCTCGATGTCGACAGTGGTCGTGTCGATGCTGTTCGGCCTGATCCTGCTGGGCACCGGCCTCTACGACAAGGTCGGCCCACCGGAATCCGCCGAGGCGGAGCTGGAGCACCGCAAGCACCCGGTGGCCGACGTGCACCGCCGCTGATCGGGGTCAGCTACGCCGCGCGGTGATCAGCGTCGGCTTGGCCTCCAGGTGCGACAACCCGTTCCAGGCCAGGTTGACGAGGTGCGCCGCCACCGTCTCCTTGCGCGGCTTACGCACCTCCAACCACCAGCGACCGGTCAACGCCACCATGCCGACCAGCGCCTGCGAGTACAGCTCGGCGAGCTTCGGGTCGTACCCGCGGCTCTTGTACTCGGCGCCCAGGATGTGCTCGACCTGGTGCGCCACGTCGTTCATGACGCTGCTGAAGGTGGCCGT
The DNA here is from genome assembly GCF_900091575.1 of Micromonospora saelicesensis. Lineage (GTDB taxonomy): Bacteria > Actinomycetota > Actinomycetes > Mycobacteriales > Micromonosporaceae > Micromonospora > Micromonospora saelicesensis. Next base: position 661,237 of record NZ_FMCR01000001.1, on the reverse strand, counting down.
GCCGGCCATCAGCGGTGACTCGCGGACCAGCACCCGGAAACCGCTGGTCTCCTCCTCGATGTAGGTCAGCAGGGCGAGCGCCGCCTGTTCCAGCAGCTCCCGCGGGTGCCCGGCGGTCAACGCCGTGGTGATCCGGTCCAACAGGGCCCGGACCTCCCGGTCCACCACCACCGCGTAGAGGCCTTCCTTGCCACCGAAGTGCTCGTAGACCACCGGCTTGGAGACCTTGGCGCGGGCCGCCACCTCCTCGATGGAGGTGGCGTCGAAACCACGCTCGGCGAAAAGTTGCCGGCCGGTCGCGATCAACTGCTCCCGGCGTTGGGCCGCCGACATGCGGACCCGGGAGGGAGCTTTGGCTTTCGGTGCCGCCGTCGGCGTCGCCCGTCGGCCGCCGACGGCTGCCGCCGCCTCGTCGCTGACCTCAGGCATGTCGCCGCCTCGCTGGCGCTCGGTGACGCCCTGCCGTGGAATGGTTCCTCCGCTGTGCCCGTTCACGTCGTCGCCTCACTGTCGGGCGGTTCGACCGCCCTGACGCGCCGTTCGACCGTACCCGGATCGGGCTCGGCCCCCCGTCCGCCGAGCCGCCCGGTCCCCCCGCATGGCTCGGTCATCCGGCCATCCTGCCAGGCGGCATCGTCGGGCACCGCCCGGTTTCAGCGGGGTGCGACCGGCTTCACCAGCTTGGCGGCGAGGCGCTCGGGCTTTGGCCAGCGCACCTGCGTCGCCGCGCCGGTCTTCTCGAACAACCAGATCACCCGCGCGGAGATGTCCACCTGACCGCGCAGCACGCCGTGCCGGGCACTGGTCGGGTCGGCGTGGTGCAGGTTGTGCCAGCTCTCGCCGAACGACAGGATCGCCAGCGGCCAGAAGTTCGACGCGCGGTCGCCCTGGCGCATCGCGAACGGACGCTCACCGTAGACGTGGCACACCGAGTTGATCGCCCAGGTGACGTGGTGCAGAAGGCCGATCCGGACCAGCCCGGCCCAGAAGAACGCGGTCAGCGCGCCCTGCCAGGACCAGGTCACCAGGCCGCCGATCAGCGCCGGGCCGAGCAGCGAGATGGCCACCAGCGCGGGGAAGAGTCGGTCGACCCGGCTGATGTCCCGGTCGGCGATGAGGTCCGGTGCGAAACGCCCGCGGTTGGACAGCTCCCGGCGGAACAGCCAGCCCACGTGTGCGTGGAACAGGCCCCGGGTCAACGCCCAGAAGCTGGTGCCGAAGCGCCACGGCGAGTGCGGGTCGCCCTCCAGGTCGGAGAACGCGTGGTGGCGCCGGTGGTCGGCGACCCACTGAATGATCTCGCCCTGCACCGCCAGCGAACCCGCGACCGCCAGAGTCACCCGCAGCCACCGCTTGGCCTTGAACGAGCCGTGCGTGAAGTAGCGGTGGAAGCCGACGGTGATGCCGAGCCCGGATACGACGTACCAGACCAGGCCGATGATCACGTCGGTCCAGCCCAGCCAGCCGCCCCACGCCACCGGCACGGCGACCAGCAGGGCGACGAAGGGGATCACCACGAAAGCCCAGAGGGCGGCCAGGATGCCGGGGGACTGGCTGCCGTCGGTGAGTGGCTTGGGGCCGGGGCCGGCGGTGTTGGAATCGAGCAGAGCAGTGGACATGGGACCTCGCAGGGGGATGGTAACGATCACGAAGCTACGCCTACGTCACCGTAACTTACGGCACCGTAGATCGCACGGGGAAGTTTCGAATAGCCTTCGTGTAACTGTTCGAAGCCGCAGGTCAGCCGGCCCGGTGGCAGGGGCCTGACCGACCTGGGAAGTGAGCGGCCGAGGTGCGGGCCGACCACCCCCGGAAGGTCGCCGGCATCGACCGCTCGCCGTGCGGCGGGATGAGCGCTGGCATCAGACGGCCGGGGCGCTAAGGTGTACCGGCGGGATGTCCATCCCTCGCGCGACGTGCTCACGTCGCTGATCGGCCGTGGTGTAATTGGCAACACCCGGGTCTTTGGTACCCGTATTTCAGGTTCGAACCCTGGCGGCCGAGCTGCCCACCTACGCCCGTTTTAGGGTCCGGTGGGGGTAAGAGGGGAACGTGCCGGGCCCCGCGGCTAGCATGGCCGCGAGAGTGTCCGCCGTCCCGACGGGAGCCACGTCGTGCCCCAGCCCCACCTCCGCACCGTCGTCGTACTTGCCGCCGGTGAGGGCAAGCGGATGAAGTCGACACTGCCCAAGGTGCTGCACCCCCTGCTCGGTCGGACGCTCCTCGGTCACGTGCTGAGCGCCGCCGCCCCGTTGGGCGCGGACCGCACCGTCGTCGTGGTGGGGCACGGCGCCGACCAGGTGCGGGCGCACCTGTCCGAGGTCGCCCCGGACGCCACTCCGGTGCTCCAGGCCGAGCAGCTCGGCACCGGGCATGCCGTACGGATCGCGCTGGAGGCCGTACCGGACGGTGCCGGCACTGTCGTGGTGATCAACGGTGACGTGCCCCTGCTGCGACCCGAGACGGTGGGCGCGCTGGTGACCGCGCACGAGGAGGCCGCCGCGGCGGCCACCGTGCTGGCCGCCGAGGTGCCCGACCCGACCGGCCTCGGGCGGATCGTGCGGGACGCCGACGGCCGCCTGGAGCAGATCGTCGAGGAACGCGACGCCGACACGACGCAGCGCGCGATCCGGGAGATCAACGCCGGCATCTACGCGTTCGACGCGGTGCGGCTGCGCGAGGCGCTGGGCAAGCTCTCCACCGACAACGACCAGGGCGAGGAGTACTTGACCGACGTCTTCGGTCTGCTCCGTTCCGCCGGTGAGCCGGTGGCGGTGCACGTCGCCGTGGACCATGTCGAGACGTTGGGCTGCAACGACCGGGTGGAGCTGGCCACGCTGCGTCGGCTGCTGCGCGACCGGATCAACGAGGCGTGGATGCGCACCGGGGTGAGCCTGCTCGACCCCGTCACCACCTGGATCGACGTGACGGTCGCGCTGGACCGGGACGCGGTGGTCGACCAGAACACCCAGTTGCGCGGCGCCACGGTGGTCGGCGCGGGCGCGCTGATCGGGCCGGACGTCACCCTGATCGACACGATCGTCGGCCCCGCCGCGTCGGTGATCCGCAGCCACGCCGTCGGCGCCGAGGTGGGCGCGGGCGCGACCGTCGGGCCGTACGCGTACCTGCGGCCGGCCGCCCAGTTGGCCGAGAAGGCGAAGGTCGGCACGTTCGTCGAGGTGAAGAACTCGCAGATCGGCGCTGGCGCGAAGGTGCCGCACCTGACGTACGTCGGCGACGCGACGATCGGCGAGCAGACCAACATCGGCGCCGCGTCGGTCTTCGTGAACTACGACGGGGTCAACAAGCACCGCACGGTGATCGGCAGCCACGCGCGGACCGGTGCGGACAACATGTTCGTGGCACCGGTCGAGGTGGGCGACGGGGCGTACACGGCGGCCGGTTCGGTGATCGTCGACGACGTGCCGGCCGGGGCGATGGGCGTCGCCCGGGCGCGCCAGCGCAACATCGAGGGCTGGGTGGTCATGCGGCGTGCAGGCACCGCCGCGGCGGAGGCGGCGCAGCGGGCCCACGACGCGAAGGACGGGCAGCCGGCCGGCGACGCGAAGGGTGCGTCCGGTACGACCGGTGCCGCAAGCCACAGTGAGGCAATCCACGGGGCGACCGAGACGGTGGGCGGCGCATCCGGCGCGGGAGATACTGCAACCGAATAGTCCCTGACCCACCACCACCGGGTCGGGTACCGCCGACATAACGGGAGCAGACGGGCCCATGGGCAGCATCGTCGCCGAAAACCGCAAAAGCCTGATGCTCTTTTCCGGACGTGGCTTTCCGGAGTTGGCCAAGGAGATCGGCGAGGTGCTCGGCGTCGCGCCGACGCCGGCCGACGCGTACGAGTTCGCCAACGGTGAGCTCTTCGTACGGTTCAAGGACTCGGTACGTGGTTCGGACGCCTTCGTGGTGCAGTCCGTCACGCACGGGGTGAACACCTGGGTCATGGAGACCCTGATCATGGTGGACGCGCTGAAGCGGGGGTCGGCCAAGCGGATCACCGTGGTGCTGCCGTTCTACCCGTACGCCCGCCAGGACAAGAAGCACCGTGGTCGGGAGCCGATCTCGGCCCGCCTGGTGGCGGACCTGCTCAAGACCGCCGGCGCGAACCGCATCCTCACCGTCGACCTGCACACCGCGCAGATCCAGGGCTTCTTCGACGGCCCGGTGGACCACCTCTTCGCGATGGACATCCTGGCCGAGTACGTGGAGCACAAGTACGCCGGCCGGCCGATGACCGTGGTGGCACCGGATTCGGGCCGGGTGCGGGTGGCCGAGCGGTGGACCGACCGGTTGGGCGGCTGCCCGCTGGCGTTCATCCACAAGACCCGTGACCCGATGAAGCCGAACCAGGTCGTGGCGAACCGGGTGGTCGGCGAGGTGGAGGGCCGGGTCTGCCTGATCGTCGACGACATGATCGACACCGGGGGCACCATCGCCAAGGCCGCCGACATCCTCAAGGAGTCGGGCGCGGCGGAGATCGTGGTCGCGTCCACCCACGCGCTGCTGTCCGACCCGGCCACCGAGCGGCTGAAGAACAGCTCGATCAGCGAGATCGTGGTGACGAACACCCTGCCGCTCCCGCCGGAGAAGCAGCTGGACAAGCTCACCGTGCTGTCGATCGCGCCGCTGCTGGCGCGGGCGATCCGCGAGGTCTTCGACGACGGCTCGGTGACCACTCTCTTCGGTGGCCTGAGCTGAGCCTGAGCCCCGTTTCCGCCACTCGACACGCTGGCGGGGACGGGGCTGGCAAACTGGTGGAAACGGGGCCGGCACGCTGGTGGGAGCACCACCGACGCGCCGGTCTTGAGCCGTGATCGGGGACTGCCGGAAACCCTGGAAACAGCTCGGGTAGACTGGTGCGGTTGCCACGGCGAGGGTGCCCGGCGGGCCGCTGAAAAGCGCCGCACGGAGGCACCGTCATCGACGCGGTGCTCCGGGCAGTCGTTCATGACGCATGAGCCCCAGCGAGCCCCTCGCCCCAGCACCGTTAGACGACAAGCCGCCGCAGCGAAAAGCATCAGGAGTTTCCCCGTGTCCGAGGTAAAGATCAGCGCCGAGCCCCGTACCGAGTTCGGCAAGGGTGGTGCCCGCCGTACCCGCCGGGCCGGCAAGGTGCCCGCCGTGCTGTACGGCCACGGCGAGAAGCCCAAGCACATCGCGCTGCCATCGCGGGAGTTCGCCGCCGCGATCCGCAAGGGCGGTGCCAACCAGCTCTTCGCGATCGACATCGCCGACGGCACCCAGGTGCTGGCGCTGCCGAAGGCGATCCAGCGTGACCCGATCCGCGACACCTTCGAGCACGTCGACCTGATCCTGGTCCGCCGGGGCGAGAAGGTCACCGTCGAGGTCCCGGTCCAGCTGACCGGCGAGGCCGCCCGGGACACCCTGATCGTGCACGACCACGACACCCTCTCGGTGACCGCGGACGCCACCAAGGTTCCGGACCACCTCGAGGCGTCGATCGAGGGCCTGGAGGCGGGCACCCTGGTGACCGCCGGCGATGTCGAGCTGCCGGCCGGCGTCGAGCTGGCCGTCGACTCGGAGCTGACCGTCGCGTCGGTGACCGCTGCCCCGACCGCCGAGCAGCTCGAGGCGACGCTGCCCGAGGTCGAGGCTGCCACCGACGAGGCCGAGGCCGAGGTCGGCGAGACCACCGAGGGCTCCGAGGGCGCGGACGCCGCCCCGGCCGAGGGCGCCGAGACGACCGAGGCGCGCACCGAGGCCTGATCGGTTCGTACTGTGCGACAGGCGTCCCCGGATGATCGGGGGCGCCTGTCGGCATATCGGGAGTCGGTGGGATGGGCGTCGGAAGGGACTGGTCGTGACGGACGAGGCGGGGCCGTGGCTGGTGGTCGGCCTGGGCAACCCGGGTCGGGAGTACGCCGGCAACCGGCACAACGTCGGGTTCATGGTGGCCGAGCTGCTGGCCGGGCGGGTGGGTGCGCGTTTCGGCCGGCACAAGCGGGCGGTGGCCGAGGTGGCCGAGGCGCGGCTGGGGTTCGGTGGGCCGAAGCTGGTGCTCGTCAAGCCACTGACGTACATGAACCTCTCCGGCGGGCCGGTCGCGGCGTTGGCACAGTTCTACAAGGTGCCGGCCGCGCAGGTGATCGCGGTGCATGACGAGCTGGACATCGGCTTCGGCCAGGTGCGGGTCAAGTTCGGCGGCGGCGAGGGCGGGCACAACGGCCTGCGTTCGATGTCGAAGTCGTTGGGGACCAAGGACTACACCCGGGTGCGGTTCGGCGTTGGCCGACCGCCGGGGCGGCAGGATCCGGCGGATTACGTGCTGTCGGATTTTGGCGCGGCCGAGCGCAAGGAGCTGGATTTCCTGGTGGACCGGGCCGCCGACGTGGTGGAGTCGGTGATCACCAAGGGCGTGGAGCCGACCCAGAACCTCTACCACGGCGGCTGAGCCGGGCGGGGCGTACCCGAATCGGAAACGGCGGGCCGGTAGTCTGCGCCTTTCAGCGTGCCGCGACCGGCGACGCGAGTCGCGGCGGATCGGCCCGTGCGGGCAGCGCGGCGAGGCGACGGGAGCGGACAGATGAGCAGTCCTCCGATGATCGATGGCGCGTTCGCCCGATGGTTGGCGTCCCGGGCCGGGCAGGCGCTGCTCGACCTGCGCACGGAGATGGGTTTCGCCGACGCCGGCGCGCTGAAGTCGGCCGGGGACAAGGTGTCGCACGACCTGATCCGCACGGAGTTGGCGAAGTGGCGTCCGGGTGACGCGGTGCTCTCCGAGGAGGACGAGGGGTCGCGATTGGCCTGGGCCGCGGAGGTGAACACCGGAGCGGTGTCGCGGTTGAACGCGGACCGGGTGTGGATCGTCGACCCGTTGGACGGCACCCGGGAGTTCTCCGAGGAGGGCCGCTCGGACTGGGCGGTGCACGTGGCGCTCTGGGCGCGCAACGCGCCGAGCCCGCACGGGCTGGTCGCCGGGGCGGTGGGGTTGCCGGCGCAGCACCGGGTGCTGGGCACCGACTACCCGCCGGCGTACCCGCCGATGACCGTGGAGGCGGCGACGGCCGGCGAGCGGAAGATCCGCCTGGCCGCGAGCCGGAGCCGGCCGCCGGTCTTCCTGACCGATCTGGCCGAGGACGTCGGGGCACACCTGGTGCCGATGGGCTCGGCCGGAGCGAAAATCGCCGCCGTGGTCACCGGCGAGGTGGATGCGTACATCCACGCAGGTGGGCAGTACGAGTGGGACTCGGCGGCCCCGATCGCTGTGGCGACGGCCACCGGACTGCACGCTTCCCGGATCGACGGTTCTGCGCTGAAATACAACGAGGCGGATCCGCGGCTGCCCGACCTCCTGGTCTGCCGCAAGGATCTCGCCACCCGGTTGCTTGCAGCGCTGCAGAAACATTCCGGGTAGCCTGAGCGAACTTTCTTGACATGCCCGACCGGAAAGGTCTGGAAATCGGATGAGCGAGCGAATCGAGCCGGTGTCATGACCACCCCCGCGGCGTACCAGGTCTCCCACCTGGACGCCTTGGAAGCGGAGAGCATCTTCGTGATGCGCGAGGTGGTCGCCGAGATGGAACGCCCGGTGATGCTCTTCTCCGGTGGCAAGGACTCGATCGTCATGCTGCGGCTCGCGCAGAAGGCGTTCGCCCCGGCCAACGTCCCCTTCCCGGTCATGCACGTCGACACCGGGCACAACTTCCCCGAGGTCCTGGAATACCGCGACCAACGGGTCGCCGAGCTGGGGTTGCAACTCGTGGTGGCGAGCGTGCCGGAGGCCCTGGCCAGCGGCATGGTCCGGGAGTCCGGTGACGGCATGCGCAACCGGATCCAGACACCGGTGCTGCTGGACGCGGTGGAGAAGCACCGCTTCGACGCGCTGTTCGGTGGCGCCCGCCGGGACGAGGAGAAGGCCCGGGCGAAGGAGCGGGTGTTCAGCTTCCGCGACGAGTTCGGTCAGTGGGACCCGAAGAACCAGCGGCCGGAGCTGTGGTCGCTGTACAACGGCCGGCACCATCCGGGCGAGTCGATCCGGGTCTTCCCGCTGTCCAACTGGACCGAGCTGGACGTCTGGCACTACATCGCCCGGGAGCGCATCCCGCTGCCGTCGATCTACTACGCGCACGAGCGCGAGGTGATCGAGCGGGACGGCATGTTCTACGCCGTCAACGAGTTCTTCCGCCCCCGCGCGGGTGAGGAGCGGTTCAAGGCGCAGGTGCGCTACCGCACCGTCGGCGACGCCTCCTGCACCGCCGCGGTCCGTTCCGACGCGGACACCGTGGAGAAGGTCATCGAGGAGGTGGCGGCCACCCGGATCACCGAGCGCGGCGCCACCCGTGGTGACGACCGGGTCAGTGAGGCCGCCATGGAGGACCGCAAGCGGGAGGGCTACTTCTGATGAGCACCGAGATCGTGGCCCCGGCCCCCGAGGCGCGGGCGATGGACCTGCTGCGGTTCGCCACCGCCGGCAGCGTGGACGACGGGAAGTCGACCCTGATCGGGCGGCTGCTCTACGACACCAAGTCGCTCTTCACCGACCAGTTGGCCGCCGTGGAGGCGGTCAGCGCGGCCCGCGGTGACGAATACACCAACCTGGCGTTGCTCACCGACGGTCTGCGTGCCGAGCGGGAGCAGGGCATCACCATCGACGTGGCGTACCGGTACTTCGCCACCCCCCGGCGCAAGTTCATCATCGCCGACACCCCCGGCCACATCCAGTACACCCGCAACATGGTCACCGGAGCGTCGACCGCGGACCTGGCGTTGATCCTGGTGGACGCGCGCAAGGGTCTCGTCGAGCAGTCCCGCCGGCACGCGTTCCTCTGCTCCCTGCTGCGGGTGCCGCACCTGGTCCTCTGTGTCAACAAGATGGACCTGGTCGACTGGTCGCAGGAGGTCTACGAGCGGATCGCCGACGAGTTCACCGCGTTCGCGGCGAAGCTCGACGTACCGGACCTGACCGTGGTGCCGGTCTCCGCGTTGCGCGGCGACAACATCGTCACCCGGTCGGACAACATGCCCTGGTACGAGGGCCCGTCGCTGCTGCACCACCTGGAGCGGGTGCACATCGCCAGCGACCGCAACCTGGTCGACGTCCGGTTCCCGGTGCAGTACGTCATCCGTCCGCAGTCCACCACCGTCACCGACTACCGCGGCTACGCCGGCCAGGTCGCCTCCGGCGTGCTGAAGCCGGGTGACGAGGTGATGGTGCTGCCCTCCGGCTTCACCAGCCGGATCGCCGCCGTGGAGACCGCCGACGGGCCGGTCCCGGAGGCGTTCCCGCCCATGTCCGTGACGGTACGACTGGCCGACGAGATCGACATCTCGCGGGGTGACCTGATCTGCCGGCCGAACAACGCGCCGGCGGTGGCCCAGGACATCGAGGCGATGGTCTGCTGGATGGACGAGACGGCCCCGCTGCGGGTCGGCGCCCGGTACGCGATCAAGCACACCACCCGGTCGGCACGGGCGATCGTGCGCGGGCTGCACTATCGGCTGGACATCAACTCCCTGCACCGTGACGAGTCCGCCGACGAACTACGGCTCAACGAGATCGGCCGGGTGCGACTGCGCACGACGGTGCCGCTGCTGGCCGACGAGTACCGCCGTAACCGCACCACCGGCGGCTTCGTCATCATCGACGAGGCGACCAACCGCACGGTAGGCGCCGCCATGATCGTCGAAGCCAACTAACCCCAACCCACCGGCCCGCCCGCCGTCCCCTGCCCGCGCGCTGGCCGCCCGCGCCCGCCGCAGGCTCGCACGCCCGCAAGATCGCGCTCGATCCAGGAAATAGTGGCCTCGCCCATTGGGCGAGGCCACTATTTCCATGAACAAGCACGATCTCCATCCCCGCCTCCCGCCTGCCCCCTGCCTGCGGCGGGTGATCAAGAGGTTTGCGTCAGGATTCGGGCTCGAATTGACGCAAACCTCTTGATCACCGGCTGGAGCGGAGGTGGGCGGTGGGTGGAGCGGGGGTGCGGGGTGGGGTGGGGTGGGGTGGGTTAGGGCAGGCGGGTCGCGCCGGGGGAGGGGAGGACCGTCACGGTGCCGGGGGCGGTGAAACCTCGTTGCGCGTACGCGTCGGTCACAGCGGTTGCTACCGCGTCGGCACGGTCGGCCTCGATCAGCGCGAGCACGCAGCCGCCGAAGCCGCCGCCGGTCATCCGGGCACCGAGCGCACCTGCCGCCAACGCTGCCTCGACCGCGGTGTCGATCTCCGGCACGGTGATCTCGAAGTCGTCGCGCATCGAGACGTGGGAGGCTGTCAGCAGCGGGCCGATGTCGCGGACCCGGGCGGCGCGGAGCAGTGCCACCGTGTCCAGTACGCGCTGGTCCTCGGTCACCACGTGCCGGACCCGTCGCCGGGTCTCCTCGTCGTCGAGCCGCGCCATTGCGGCGTCGAGCTGGTCGACGCCCACGTCCCGCAGGGCGGTGACACCGAGCGCACTGGCCCCGGCCTCGCAGGAGCGGCGGCGGGCCGCGTACTCCCCGTCGGCGTGGCGGTGCGGTGCGCGGCTGTCGATGACCAGCACGGCCAGCCCGTCGGCGTCCAGGTCGAACGGGATGTGCTCGACCGACTCGTCGCGACAGTCCAGGAAGAGTGCGTGCCCAGCGCGGCAACGGATGGCCGCGGACTGGTCCATGATCCCCGTGGGCGCACCCACGTAGACGTTCTCCGCCCGCTGCGCCAACCGAGGTTGCAGTTCCGGGGCGAGCTTCAGCTCGCCGAGGTCGAGCAGGGCAGCCAGCACGGCCGATTCCAGCGCGGCCGAGGAGGAGAGCCCGGCGCCCAGCGGCACGTCGGAAGCGATCGCCAGCCGAGCACCCGGCACCGGGTGACCGGCCTCGCGCAGCGCCCAGACCACACCCGCGACGTACGCGCCCCAGCCGGTGACCCGCCCCGGCTCGGCGACGTCGTCCGCGCCGAAGGTGATCGCCTCGCCGGAGAGCTCGGACCAGGCCGTCCAGTGCTCCCCGTCCTGCCGGTCGGCCGCGACGACGGTGCGCATCGGCAGCGCGAACGGCAGCACGAAGCCTTCGTTGTAGTCGGTGTGCTCACCGATCAGGTTGACCCGCCCAGGGGCCGCCCAGCGGCCGGCAGCCTCGGCACCGAACTGCGCGGAGAAACCGGCCGCAGCCCGCTCGGCGACATCACCGCTCGGATGGGTCATGACTGCCCCAGGATGTGCGTGCGGTAGAACGCCCAGGCATCCCCGACCATGTCGTGCAGGGTCGGCTTCTGCGGCACCCAGCCCAGCTCGTCGCGGGCCAGCGCGGACGACGCGACCAACTCGGCCGGGTCGCCCTCGCGGCGCGGCGCGACCTCGACGGGCAGTTGGTGCCCGGTGACCTCGCGGACCACGTCGACGACCTGGCGGTTGGTGAAGCCGTTGCCGTTGCCCAGGTTGTAGATGCGGTGCTGACCGCCGGTGGCCGCGTCCAGCGCCAGCAGATGCGCGCGGGCCAGGTCGGCGACGTGGATGTAGTCGCGGACGCAGGTGCCGTCCACTGTGGGGTAGTCGTCCCCGAAGAGCTGGAGCTTTTCCCGCCGGCCGGCGGCGACGTCCAGCGCGATCGGGATCAGGTGCGTCTCCGGGTCGTGCCGCTCGCCCAGCGTGATGTCGCCGTCGAGGTGGGCGCCGGCCACGTTGAAGTAGCGCAGCGACACGGCGGCCAGCCCGTGCGCGATCGCCTCGGAGGTGAGTGCCATGTCGACGGCGAGTTTGGTGGCGCCGTACGTGTTGGTGGGTGCCTTGACCGCGTTTTCGGTGATGGGCAGCTCGGTGGGGTTGCCGTAGACGGCGGCGGTGGAGGAGAAGACCATCCGGGGCACCCCGGCGGCCCGGACCGCGTCGATCAGGGCGAGCGTGCCGATGGTGTTGTTGTGCCAGTACAGCTCCGGCTTGACCATCGACTCACCGGCGGCGATCAGGGCGGCGAAGTGCAGCACTCCGTCGAACCCGGCGTCCGCGGTGATGACCTGGGCGGCGTCGTGGATGGACGCCTCCACGTGGGTGGCGTCCGGGGCGAGGGCCTCGCGGTGGCCGGTGCGCAGGTCATCCAGGATGACCACCTGGTGACCCGCGTCCAGCAGCATCCGGGTCACCACGCTCCCGATGAAGCCGGCGCCCCCCGTGACGAGCAGTTTCACGTCGTTGCCTCCTGCCTGGCCCGCCCGGAACGTGGCCCTTCGGTGATCACACTAGGGCGGTGGCCGGCGCTCTCGCCGTCGCCACCGTCAACCCCATTCCATCATAATCTCTCACGATTAAACAGAGCCGAACATCTGTCCGCCGCTCCGCGTGATCCCCGGTGCGGTGGGCCCACGGTGTCTACCATCTCTGTCATGCGGGAAGCGGCCCGTACGGGGCTCCAGCGACACGCGCGGGCACACCCCCGCCGCGACCCTGGCCCGCTCGCCCGGGCCGTCGCCCGGGTGCTGGTTCGCGCTGCGGATGGCGCCACCCGACTCGTCACCGATCTGCTCGGGACCGGTCCGACGGCCGGCCGGGAGCACATCTCCGAGGCCGATCTGCGGGACCTGGTCGCGGCGAACACGGTGCTCGACCCGGACGAGCGACGGATCATCGACGAGGTCCTGGTGGCCGGTGCCAGTCTGATCCGCGAGGTGATGATGCCGCGCACCGAGGTGGTCTTCCTCCCGGCGCGGCTGACCATCGTCGAAGCCGCCCGACTGGTCCGCGCCGAAACGCACACCCGTTACCCGGTCACCGACGGCACGCACGACGACGTGGTCGGCTTCGTGCACCTCCGTGACGTGCTGCTGCGCCCGGACGCCGACCCGTGCCTCACCGTCGGCGAGTTGGCCCGGGAGGTGAAGCGGCTCCCGGGCAGCAAACGGGTGCTCGCCGCGCTGACCGAGATGCGCCGGGAGGGTCAGCACCTCGCGGTGGTGGTCGACGAGTACGGCGGCACGGCCGGGATCGTCACCCTGGAGGACCTCATCGAGGAGTTGATCGGCGAGATCCACGACGAGTACGACGCCACCCCGGACCCGGTGCACGCCGGCCTGCCCGCCGTGGTGGACGGCCGCCTCAACCTCGCTGACTTCGCCGAGCGCACCGGGGTGGCACTACCCGCCGGACCGTACGAGACAGTGGGCGGGTTCGTCATGGCCGCGCTGGGCCGGCTCCCGGTGACCGGCGACGAGGTGCCGGTGCCGGGTGAGCCCGCCGAGGTCGGCGCGTCCGATCCGGCCGAGCTGCCGGCCGGCTGGCTGCTGCGGGTGCTCACGTTGGACGGCCGCCGGGTGGCCCGACTCGCCGTCTCCGCCGCCCGCACCGAGCAGCACCGCGAGCAGAGCACCGAGCCGGGCCGCGAGCAGAGCACCGAGCCGGGCACCGGGCGGCGCCGCCAGTACGACTCCGAGTCGGCCTCGGCGGGCGGCCCCGAGCCTGCCCGGGAGGCGATGGCGGGGCAGCACCGCCGGGTCGCGGTCGGGCCGACGCGCCGGGTGGGCGCGGGCGAACCACGCGAGGTCAGCACCCCGGCACCGGCGGGCCGGAGCCGACCCGCCGGCCCGTCATGACGGACCGGGTTGCTTGCTGACAGAATTATCGCCATGTCCGACGTTCCCGCCCGGCCCCGCGTCTTCTCCGGCATCCAGCCGACAGCCGACTCGTTCCACCTCGGCAACTATCTCGGCGCGGTGCGGCACTGGGTGGCGCTACAGGACACCCACGACGCGTTCTACTGCGTGGTGGACCTGCACGCCATCACCGCGGGGCACGATCCGGCGGTGCTGCGCCAGCGGACCCGGGTGGCCGCGGCCCAGCTCTTCGCGGTCGGGCTCGACCCGGAACGCAGCACCCTGTTCGTCCAGTCGCAGGTGCCCGAGCACCCGCAGCTGGCCTGGGTGCTCGGCTGCATCACCGGCTTCGGCGAGGCCAGCCGGATGACCCAGTTCAAGGACAAGTCGCAGAAGCAGGGCAACGAGCGGGCCAGCGTCGGGCTGTTCACCTATCCGGTCCTCCAGGCCGCCGACATCCTGCTCTACCAGGCCAACGCGGTCCCGGTCGGCGAGGACCAGCGCCAGCACCTGGAGCTCTCCCGGGATCTGGCCCAGCGCTTCAACTCGCTGTTCGGCGCGACTTTCACGGTGCCCGCGCCGCACATCGTCAAGGACACTGCCAAGATCACCGACCTGCAGGACCCGACCGCGAAGATGTCGAAGTCGTCGTCCTCGCCGGCCGGCATCATCGACCTTCTCGACGATCCGGCCCGGTCCGCGAAGAAGATCCGTTCGGCGGTGACCGACACCGGTCGGGAGATCGTCTTCGACGCCGAGACCAAGCCGGGTGTGTCCAACCTGTTGACCATCTACTCGGCGCTCAGCGGCCGCAGCATCGACGAGCTGGTGGCCGCGTACGCGGGCCGTGGCTACGGCGATCTGAAGAAGGAGCTGGCCGAGGTGGTGACGGACTTCGTCCGGCCGATCCAGGAGCGCACCCGCGCCTACCTTGACGATCCGGCGCAGTTGGACAAGCTGCTCGCGGCCGGCGCGGAGAAGGCCCGTGCGGTGGCCGCGACGACCCTGCGGTCCGCGTACGAGCGGGTCGGGTTCTTCCCGCCCGTGCGCGGCGAGTAGCTCCGCGGTACAGGTGGACGGCTCGGTGGTCGGAGGGGCGGCGCGAAGCGTGGATCGCAGTGGCGGGATGCCGCCGACCGGCGACACCATCCAGATCGGCATCGCGGTGGACATCCCCGAGCCGTGGGGTGCCCTGCTCACCAGGCGGCGGGTCGAGGCCGGTGATCCGCTGGCGGTGCCCGCGCACGTGACGTTGCTCGGGCCCACCGAGATCCGGACGGCCAACCTGCCGGCGGTCGAGCGGCACCTGGCCGCCGTCGCCGCCGCGCACCTGCCGTTCACGCTGCACCTGCGGGGCACCGGCACGTTCCGTCCGGTCACCCAGGTGGTGTTCGTCGCGGTGGCCGCCGGGATCAGTGAGTGCGAGCTGCTGGCCGCGGCCATCGCCGCGGCGCCGGGCCTGCACCGCGAGCTCCGGTTCCCGTACCATCCGCACGTCACAGTGGCTCAGGACGTGGCACCGGAGGCCCTGGACAAGGTGTACGAGGATCTGGCCGACTTCTCCGCGATGTTCGAGGTCGACGGGTTCACCCTCTTCTCGCACAGCGGGCAGGCCAGGTGGCAGCCGCGTCGGGACTTCTGCCTCGGCAACTGAAGCGCCGGCAACCGAACCGCCAGCACCTGAAGCACCGGCGACGCGCCGGCCGGCGAGCATCGGGAGCCGGTTGCCACTACAGCGGTGGGAGATCGGCGAGGATGATCGCGTGAACGTGATCGGCCGGATCGAGGCGGGCATCGACCGCTGGGTGAGCGCCGCGCGCCACCGGTCGGGGCTCTTCGATCATGTGTGGCGGGCCGGCGTGCTGTACGGCGAGGTGCTCGCCGGCCGGTTGGCCGCCGCCATCGCCTACTACGGCTTCTTCGCCGTGTTCGCCCTCGCCCTGGTCGCGTTCTCCATCTTCGGGGCGATCCTGGAGGACAACGACGAGGTCAGCGCGGCGGCGGCCGACTTCCTCAAGGAGAATCTGCCGTTCCTGGACGCCGAGCAGATCGCCAACTCCAGCGGCACCGTCGGTGTGGTCGGCCTGGTCATCCTGGTCTTCACCGGAATCGGTTGGGTCGAGGCCATCCGGTCCTCGCAGCGGTTGATGTACTCGCTTAACCAGCAGCCGGGCAATCTGGTGGTGCGGCGGCTCGTCGACCTGGGCGTGATGATCGGCGTCTTCGTGCTGCTCGGCGTCTCGGTAGCGGCGGTGGACGCGTTGGAGTCGCTGCTGCGTTTCCTGCTGCGCAGCACCGGTTCGGTGGGTCTGACCACCATCAGCGCGGTGCTCAGCGTGCTGGTCAACACCGTGCTCGCCACCGCGTTGCTGCTGGCCGTGCCCCGGCTGCGGATGAGCCGCTCCCGGCTGCGCCCGGTGGTGGTGCTGGTGGCGATCGGCATCACGCTGCTGAACACCGTCGGGCGGTACTACGTGGTGCGGACCGAGCGGAACCCGGCGTACACCGTGGTGGCCGGCGCCGTCGGTCTGCTGCTCTACCTCTACCTGCTCAACCAGTTGGTGCTGTTCGGTGCGGCGCTCCTGGCGACCAGCAACAACGGCCGAGTGGTGGACCTGGCGGAAACCCCCGCCCCACCGAAGGATGTCGACGAGGGCATCGACCCCGGTACGCCGGGCGGTGCGGGCTGATGACGGAAGGCGCGCAGGTGCTGATCTCGGTCGACCCGGACTCGTCGGTGCCCCCGTACGAACAGGTGCGCGTGCAGCTCGCCGAGCTGATCGGCGACGGCCGGTTGCCGGTGGGCAGCCGACTGCCCACCGTGCGGCAGCTCGCCGCCGACCTGCGGTTGGCCGCGAACACGGTGGCCCGCGCCTATCGGGAGCTGGAGGCGGCCGGGCTGCTGGAGACCCGGGGGCGCAACGGGACCTTCGTCGCCCCCGGGCGGGACGACGCCGTCGACCGGTTGCAGCGGGCGGCGGCCGGCTACGCGGCGGAGGCGGCCCGGCTCGGCGTACCGCCGGCCACCGCGCTCGCCCTGGTCCGCGCCGCACTGGACGCGGTCCGCCCCGGCTGACCGGCCGCCGATCGACCGTCGGACGGGCGATAACTGAGCAGAACGGCGTCGCCGCTCGCGTTCGCGGACCATGATGAGCCAGTGGGCGCACTCATGACACTGGACCTGCCGGCGGACTCACCGCTCCTCGGCCTGCCATGGATCATCACTTTCGGTCCGCTCGGTGATCTCGACGAGTGGGAGCCGGTGGTCTGCGGGCCGTACGAGCGACCGCACGCGTTGGCCCTGGCCGAGGCGGTGGTGGCCGAGGAGCAGTTGATGGCCGTGGTGGAGCCGTTGCTGCCGGCGCTGTCCGCCGACGAGATCCGCAGCGAGATCGCCGCCGCGCAGGTTGCCGCCGAGGACGAGGCCCGCCAGGTGGAGGGGGCCGACCTGTACGGGGACTTCGAGGACGTGATCGACGAGGAGTTGGACGCGGCAGCCGACGAGGCCGGCCACGGTGAGCCCGCCGAACCGCCGGACGAGGCAGAGGTACGCGCCGGCTTCACCCGGATCGCGGCGTTGCTCACCGCGAAGTGAGACGTCAGCGGGTCGGCGCGCGGTCCAGCACGCAGAACTCGTTGCCCTCGGGGTCGGCGAGCACAGTGAAGTGTTCGGCTCCGGTCTGCCCGACGTCGACCTGCTGCGCACCGAGGCTCAGCAGCCGCCGTACCTCGGACTGGGGGTCGGTGTCCGCGACCAGGTCGAGGTGCAGCCGGTTCTTGCCCCGCTTGGCGGTGCCCGAGCCCTGCAACCACACGGTGGGCGCGGCGGCGGACGGCTGCCCCGGCGGCCGGAGCATCGCGCTGCCGTCGTCGCCCTTCTCGACCTCGTAGCCGAGCGCCGCGGACCAGAACGAGACCATCAGGTCCAGGTCCTCGACGTCGAGCGTGCACTGGGCGATCCGTACCACCATGGGGTCACCTCCGTAGTGATGGTGCCCGATTCCGTACCCCGGCATCTGCGGACCTAACCACCGGCGGCACGGACACCGGCGCCACACGGAGCGGACTCCGCGTGGCGCCGGTGGCACCTCACCCCCCACCACAAGGGGCCGGTAGCCCAGTCGCCCGTCGGCGCGGGGCACGACGAACGACCAGGTCGAGAACGAGTTACCCGTTCAGCGCCGTTCCAACCAGACTGCCGCGTCAATTGGCAGCAGCTGGCCGGAGCCCTGTTCGGTGAGCTCGTCGCTGGCGACGAGCGGCTGACCGTACCCGTCGATCAGGACCGGCGCGCCGCTGAAGTTGACCACGCAGGTCAGCACGGTCGAGCCGGCGGAGCGGGAGAAGGCCAGCACGCCCGGCTCGCTCTCCCGCCAGGTGACACCGTCGGCGTCGAGGGCGAGCGCGGGATGAACGTGGCGGATCCGTAGCGCGGTCCGATACAGCTCCAGGGTCGAGCCGGGCACGCCGGTCTGCGCCGTGACGGACAGCGCCTGCCAGAGCGCCGGAGCGGGTAGCCAGCTCAGCTCACTGCCGGCCGGCCCGAAACCGTACGGGGCCAGTTCGCCGCTCCACGGGATGGGCACCCGGCAGCCGTCGCGGCTCTCGCCGGTGCGCAGGAACGCCGGATCCTGGCGCAGCTCGTCGGGGAGGTCGAGAACCTCCGGCAGGCCCAGTTCCTCGCCCTGGTAGAGGTAGGCGCAGCCGGGCAGGGCGAGCATCAGCAGGCTGGCGGCCCGGGCTCGGCGCAGCCCTTCGACGCCGTCGCCGTACCGGGTGACGTGCCGCTGCTTGTCGTGGTTGGACAGCACCCAGGTGGTCGGCGCTCCGACGACTGTCGCCTCGGCCAGCGTGGTGTCGATCACCTTGCGGAACGAGTCGGCCGACCAGGTGGCGTCGAGGAAGTCGAAGCTGAACGCCTGGTGCAACTCGTCCGGGCCGATGTAGCGGGCCAGGCGCTGTGGCGTCTCGGCCCACGCCTCGGCGACCGCCATCCGACCGCCCGGGTAGCTGTCCAGGATGGGCCGCCAGGCCCGGTAGATCTCGTGCACCTCGTCCTGGTCGAAGTACGGCAGTCGGCCCTTGCCGAGCAGTTCGACCTGGCGCTGGCCTGTGGTCGCCGAGCTGAAGCCGACGTCCGGCAGCCCTTCCGCCTTGATCATGCCGTGCGCCACGTCGACGCGGAATCCGTCCACGCCCCGGTCCAGCCAGAACCGCAGCACGTCCTCGAACTCGGCGCGGACCTCCGGGTGACGCCAGTTCAGGTCCGGCTGCGACGGGTCGAACAGGTGCAGATACCACTGACCGTCAGCGATCCGGGTCCAGGCGGGGCCGCCGAAGATGCTCTCCCAGTCGTTCGGGGGCAACTCGCCGTGCGCGCCCTGACCGTCGGCGAAGAGGTAGCGGGCCCGCTCCGGTGAGCCGGGGCCGGCGGCGAGCGCCGCGGTGAACCAGTGGTGCGCGCTGGAGGTGTGGTTGGGCACCAGGTCGACGATGATCCGCAGGCCGTGGGCGTGCGCGTCGGTGATCATCGCGTCGAAGTCGGCGAGGGTGCCGAACATCGGGTCGACGTCCCGGTAGTCGGCCACGTCGTACCCGCCGTCGATCATCGGCGAGGTGTAGAAGGGGGTCAGCCAGAGCGCGTCCACCCCGAGGTCGCGCAGGTACGGCAGGCGCTGCCGGATGCCCTGGAGGTCGCCGGTGCCGTCGCCGTCGCTGTCGGCGAAGCTGCGGACGTACACCTGATAGACGACCGCGGAGCGCCACCAGTCGTCGTCGGTGGCGTGCAGCGGGATGGCGGTGCTGATCATTCGAGCAATATGCCGGCCCGCCTCTGCAAGAGTCAAGCAGATCTTGCGTAAGACAGGCGTGCGGAACTCGGCGCGACAGCTGTGGAGCCGCGCACCACCAGCTCCGGGCGGAACAGGTACTCCGAGTGCGGGGCACCGTGCCCGTTGATCTCGTCCACCAGGGCGCGGACCGCGGCCACCGCCATCGCCGTGACCGGTTGCCGCATGGTGGTCAGCGGCGGGTCGGTGAAGGCCATCAGCGGGGAATCGTCGTAGCCGACCACGGAGAGGCCCTCGGGGACGTCGAGGCCGCGTTGGCGGGCGGCCCGGATCGCGCCGAGCGCCATCAGGTCGGAGCCGCAGACCACACCGGTGACGCCGCGGTCCAGCAGGCGGCCGGCCGCCGCCTCGCCACCCTCCACTCCGAACAGTGACAGCTCGGCGAGCGGGCCCAGGTCGGCTTCGGCGACGCCGGCCAGCCGGGTCATCGCGGAGCGCCAGCCGGCCACCTTGCGCTGCACCGGGACGAACCGGTCCGGGCCGGTGATCAGGCCGATCCGTCGGTGTCCGAGGGCGACCAGGTGGGCGACGGCCAGTTCGGCCGCCTCCCGGTCGTCGCAGGAGACGAAGGGCGCGCCGATGCTGGGCACGTACCCGTTGATCATCACGACCGGCAACGGCCGGGCGAGCAGTGCCCGGTAGCGGTCGTGGTTGGCGGCCGTGTCGGCGTGCAGGCCGGAGACGAAGACGATCCCGGAGACCTGCCGGTCCAGCAGCATCTCCACGTACTCGTCCTCGGTCACGCCGCCGGCGGTCTGGGTGCAGAGCACCGGGGTGAACCCGCTCTGCGCCAGAGTGGACTCGATGACCTGGGCGAAGGCGGGGAAGATCGGGTTGTCCAGCTCCGGCACCACCAGGCCGACCAGCCCGGCGCTGCGCTTACGCAGCCGGGCCGGGCGCTCGTACCCGAGCACGTCGAGGGCGGTGAGGACGGCCTGCCGGGTCTCCGGGGCCACGCCGGGGCGGTCGTTGAGCACCCGCGACACCGTGGCCTCGCTGACTTCGGCCTGCTGGGCGATGTCGGACAGTCGAGCGCGCATGGCGGCACTTTAGCCCACCGGCAAGTTCTTGCGGGGTGCCTTGCAAGCCCTTCCATTACTTGCAACGTCTTGCTAACGTCCCCGCAACATGCGAGAGCAGCGGCGCAGCATCCATGCGCCGGTTGGCAAGAACTTCCAGAGTTTCCACTGGCGGGCCGCCCTTCCCCCGGCGGACCCGCCATGACGACAGGAGCACCGATGCGCATCCGTACCGCGGGTGTGGTCGCCCTCTTCGCCCTGGCGCTCGCCGCCTCAGGCTGCGGTGGCGACAGCGACGAGCCGGCCGCGAAGGACACCCCCAAGGCCGCCGGCGGCAAACTGGTGATCTGGGCGGACGACAAGCGGACCGCCGCCCTCAAGCCGTTCGTCGAGAAGTTCGGCCAGGAGAACGGCGTCACCGTCGAGGTCCAGGCCGTCCCGAACGAGGACCTTCAGAACAACTTCGTGACCGTGTCGAGCCAGGGCGGCGGCCCGGACGTGGTGATCGGCGCGCACGACTGGATCGGCAACCTGGTCCAGAACGGTGCCATCGACCCGGTGCAGCTGTCCGACGAGCAGAAGGCCGCCTTCAACGAGACCGCCGTCAAGGCCGTCACGTTCAACGGCCAGCTCTACGGCGTGCCCTACGCCCAGGAGAACCTGGCGCTGATCCGCAACACCGAGCTGGCCCCCGAGGCACCGAAGACGATCGAGGACCTGGTCGCCACCGGCAAGCAGCTCAAGGCGCAGAAGAAGGTCACCGAGACGCTCTGCCTCCAGGTCGGCCAGAAGGGCGACGCGTACCACATCTACCCGCTGTACACCTCGGCCGGCGGTTACCTCTTCGGCACCACCGCGAACGGCGACTACGACCCGAAGGACCTGGGCGTGGGCAAGCCGGAGTCGATCGCCGCGTTCAAGAAGATCGCCGCGCTCGGCGAGAAGGGCGAGGGCGTGCTGAAGCGCTCGATCGCCGACACCAACTCGACCGCTACCTTCACCGGCAAGAAGTGCGCCTTCCTGGTCTCCGGGCCGTGGGCCACCGCCGACGTGAAGAAGGCCGGCATCACGTACGACGTCTCCGCCGTTCCCGGCTTCGCCGGCGGCAAGGCGGCCGCGCCGTTCGTTGGCGTCCAGTCCTTCTACGTGGCGGCCAAGGGCAAGAACAAGGCTCTCGCCCAGGAGTTCGTCGCCAACTACGTCACCACGCCGGAGCTGGCCGTGGCGCTCTACCAGGCCGACCCGCGCCCGCCGGCGCTGAACGCCGCGCTGGACCAGGTCAAGAGCAGCGACCCGGACCTGGCCAAGTTCATCGAGGCCGGCAAGAACGGCCAGGTGCTCCCGGCCATCCCGGCCATGGCCGCGATCTGGGACCCGTTCGGCAAGGCCGAGGCCGCCGTCATCGGCGGCGCCGACCCGACCAGCACGGTTACCGCGGCCGGCAAGACGATCGCCGGTTCGATCAAGTAATGAGCACACCGCTGTCCGGCCCGGGGTCTGTCCAGCAGGCCCCGGGCCGGGGGCCCGTCCGCACCGGGTCCCCGCGCACCTCCCGTACCGCGCGGAACCACGCGCCGATCACCGCGGCTGGCCTCGTCGCGAAGGTGATCCTGCTCGGCCTGGTGGCCGGGATCGCGATCTGGGCGGCCTTCCCGCTCGTGGCGGCCGAGATGTGGGGCGGGCTGGCGGTGCTGGTGCTGACCACCACCGCACTGTTCTATCTGTACCTGGGCCGCCGGCACGTCCCGGCGAAGTACCTCATCCCCGGCACGCTCTTCCTGATCGCCTTCCAGGTCGTGCCGGTGCTCTACACCGCGAGCACTGCCTTCACCAACTTCGGCGACGGCCACCGGGGCAGCAAGGACGACGCGATCGTCGCGATCCAGAGCTCCTCGGTCAAGCAGGTCCCGGGGTCCACCCAGTACCCGTTGTCGGTCGCCACCAAGGGCGACCCGGCCACCGGCGCCCTGGTCTTCCTGATCACCAAGCCAGGAACCGACACGGTCTCCGTCGGCGACGCCAAAGGCCTTCGCCCGCTCGATCCCGGCGCGGCCACCGTCGGCCCCGGCGGGAAGGTCACCGCGGCCGACGGCTACACCGTGCTGAACTTCGGCCAGGCCAGCGCCCGCAGCAAGGACATCACGGATCTGGTGGTGCCGACCGCCGGAGGCGCGCTGCGCTCCTCCGGCCTGTCCCGGGCGTACGAGGGCAAGGCCGTCCGGGCGTACGACGCCGGCTGCGACTGCGTCAAGGACAGCGACAGCGGCAGGACCTGGACCGCGGACGGCGAGGTCGGCGCGTTCGTCGCCGCCGACGGCGAGCGGCTGGCCCAGGGTTGGAAGGTGAACGTCGGGCTGTCCAACTTCACCCGGGTGCTCACCGACGAGCGGATCTCCGGGCCGTTCCTCGGCACGCTGATCTGGAACTTCGCCTTCGCCATCGGCTCCACCGGCGGCACGTTCATCCTCGGCATGTTGATCGCCCTGGCGTTGCACTCGCCCCGAATGCGGGGCACCAACCTCTACCGGATGTTGCTGATCCTGCCGTACGCCATGCCGTCCTTCGCGATGCTGCTGGTCTGGCGGGACATGTTCAACACCGACTTCGGGCTGATCAACAATCTGTTCGGGCTCAGCGTCGACTGGTTCGGGCAGGACTGGTCGGCCCGCGCCGCGGTGATCCTGGTGCAGCTCTGGCTCGGCTACCCGTACATGTTCCTGGTGGCCACCGGCGCACTACAGGCCATCCCACGGGAGTTGACAGAGGCCACCTCGGTCGACGGGGCGTCGCGCTGGCAGTCGTTCCGGGCGGTCACCCTGCCGCTGCTGCTGGTCGCGCTCTCGCCGCTGCTGATCTCGTCGTTCGCGTTCAACTTCAACAACTTCAACGCGATCTACCTGACCACCGAGGGCGCGCCGTTCCCGGCGGACAACCCCAGCAACGGTGCCACCGACCTGCTGATCACCTACACCTACCGGCTGGCGTTCGGTGGACAGGCCGCACAGTTCGGCTTCGCCGCGGCCATCTCGCTGTTCATCTTCGCCATCGTCGCGGTGGTGTCGGCGGTCAGCTTCCGGCGGACCCGCCAACAGGAGGAGGTGTATGCATGACCATGCTCACCGGCGCCGCCGTCACGGGCGGCGCGAACGGCCCGGCGGCGGTCAACCGCAACGCGGGCAGGCGTAAGAAGCGATGGTTCGCCGAGGTCGGCTGGCGGCACCTGGTCGGCCTGCTCGGCGTGCTGTTCAGTCTCTTTCCGCTCGTGTTCGTCGTCTCTGCGGCGCTCAATCCGCTCGGCACCCTGTCGTCCACCGAGTTGGTGCCGACCGGCGGGGTGTCGTTGGAGAACTTCGGGGATCTGTTCGCGCGCACCGGGTTCGCTGACTGGTTTCTGAACTCGCTGCTCATCGCCGGTGGGGCCGCGTTCGCCTCGGTCTTCCTCTCCGCGCTCGCGGCGTACGCCTTCTCCCGGATGCGGTTTCAGGGGCGACGGGTGGGGTTGCTGTCACTGCTGTTGATCCAGATGTTCCCGCAGTTCCTGGCGATCGTTGCGATCTTCCTGATCTTCGGCACGATCACCGACCTGTGGCCGGCCATCGGCTTCAACACCCCGTGGGGTCTGTTGCTGCTCTACCTGGGTGGCGCGCTGGGCGTGAACACCTGGCTGATGAAGGGCTTCTTCGACACCCTGCCCCGGGAGCTGGACGAGTCGGCCACCGTGGACGGCGCCTCACACGCCCAGGTCTTCTTCCGGATCATGCTGCCGTTGGTGGCGCCGATCCTCGCGGTGACCGGGCTGCTCGCCTTCATCAACACCATCAACGAGTTCCTGATGGCGAGCGTCTTCCTCACCGACACGGACGCCAAGACCCTCGCGGTCGGCATGCGGGGCATGTTGCAGGGCGGCGAGCGGAACACCAACTTCGGGATCTTCGCGGCCGGCACCCTGCTGACCGCGATCCCGACGGTGCTGGTCTTCCAGTTCCTCCAGCGGTACATCGTCTCCGGCCTCACCTCCGGCGCCGTGAAGGGATAGGTCGTCGACGGTGGCCGGGCGACCTGGACGCGCCGACCGGCCCACCCCACTACTACAAAGTGTCGTTGATGGGGGAGGATGGGCGGCGTGGAAGCACTCCGACTCATCCTTCTCTACGTCCATCTGATCGGGTTCGCCCTGCTGCTCGGTGGCTCGATCGCCCAGTACGCCAGCGGTCGTCTGCGGATCAACCCGGCCATGCTGTGGGGCGCGGTGATCCAGTTGCTGACCGGGCTCGGCCTCTCCGCGCCGCTGCGCGACGGCGACGAGCCGGCGCCGGCAAAACTTGTGACGAAGTTGGTGATCGCGCTGCTGATCTTCGTCATGGTCTTCTTCTCCCGGAAGCGGGACGTGGTCAACCGTGGTCATTTCCTCGCGATCGTCGGCCTGACCCTGGTCAACGCGGCGGTCGCGGTCTTTTGGCGGTAACGTCCGAGGAGGAAAACGCCTCCAGAAAACGGACGTTGCGGACGCCATGGCGCTCGGTTACCAGCACGAAGAGTGACTTGCCCCACGCAAGGGTTACACCCGGGTAACAGGCGCTCAACAGTCGTGCACGATTGTCGGCCGGTGGGTGGACGCGGGCGTACGCTCCCGTCCGTAACGTGGGACAGCCGGCGGCACACCCGCAGGTCGGCTGATGGGCTGCCACCGCACAAGGCGCGGTGTGCAATGGGAAGGAGACGTCTTGCGCTCGGTGCGTGGGATGCGGATCGCCTCGATCTTCGCGGTGGGTGGGCTCGCGCTCACCGCCGCCGCTTGTGGCGAGGCGCCCAAGGATGACAACAACGCCGGCAGTGGCGCCAAGAAGTTCAGCGCCTGCATGGTGACCGACGTCGGCGGCATCGACGACAAGTCGTTCAACGCTTCGGCCTGGAAGGGCCTGCAGGAGGCCAAGGCCGCCAACGACAACATCGACATCAAGTACGTCGCGTCGAAGGCCGAGGCCGACTACGAGCCGAACCTGACGCAGTTCGTCAACCAGAAGTGCGACTTCATCCTGGCGGTCGGTGGCCTGATGGGCGACGCCACCTCGAAGATCGCGAAGGCGAACCCGAACCAGCAGTTCGGCATCGTCGACGCGAACCCGGGTGACGCCAACGTCTACCCGATGCAGTTCGACACCGCCCAGGCCGCGTTCCAGGCCGGCTACCTGGCGGCCGGGATGAGCAAGAGCGGCAAGGTCGGCACCTACGGTGCCGTGCCGATCCCGCCGGTGACCATCTTCATGGACGGTTTCGTCGACGGTGTGAAGTACTTCAACACCACCAAGGGCAAGAACGTCCAGGCCCTGGGCTGGAACAAGGAGACCCAGAAGGGCTCCTTCTCCAACGCCTTCGACAAGCAGGACGAGGGCAAGAAGGTCTCCGACGCGCTGGTCGCCCAGGGCGCGGACATCATCATGCCGGTCGCCGGCGGCTCCGGCCTCGGCACCACCGCCGCCGCCAAGGCGTCGGGTGGCAAGTACAGCACCATCTGGGTGGACGTCGACGGCTGCGAGAGCACCCCGGACTGCTCCGCGATCGTGACCACCGTGGTCAAGAACATCCCGGAGGCCGTCAAGGAGGCCGTGGTCAAGGCCGCCGGTGGCGAGAAGCTGGAGGCCAAGCCGGGCTTCGTCGGCACCCTGGCCAACACCGGTGTCTCGATCGCCCCGTACCACGACTTCGACAGCAAGGTTCCGGCCGAGCTGAAGGCCGAGGTCGACAAGATCAAGGCGGACATCGCCGCTGGCACCATCACCGTCACCTCGAAGGCCCAGCCGACCAAGTGACAACCGGCCGGCCGCTCCGGTGAGATCATCGGGGGGTCGGCGGGGACAGGTACGACCCGATCGGCCGCTCTGGCTCTGCGGATACCCCGCGGGGTCGGAGCGGCCGATCGCGCACCACGGCGGCCGGTCCGGTCCGGCCGGTACGACGGCAGCTAGGCTGCACCATCGCTCGCACTCCAGGAGGTTGCGCTGAGACTCGAACTGCGCGGCATCACCAAGCGGTTCGGTGATCTGGTCGCCAACGATCACATCGACCTGACGGTGGAGCCTGGAGAGATTCACGCCCTCCTCGGCGAGAACGGTGCGGGCAAGTCGACCCTGATGAACGTGCTCTACGGGCTCTACCAGCCCGACGAGGGCGAGATCCTGGTCGACGGCAAGCCGCTGAAGCTGAAGGGCCCGTCCGACGCGATCGGGGCCGGGATCGGCATGGTGCACCAGCACTTCATGCTGGTGCCGGTCTTCACCGTCACCGAAAACATCATGCTCGGCGCCGAGCAGATCAGGGGCGGCATCGCCGGCTTCCTGGACCGGCGGCGGGCCCGGCGCGAGGTCACCGAGGTGTCCGAGCGCTACAACCTGCGGGTCGACCCGGACGCGGTGATCGAGGACCTGCCGGTCGGCATCCAGCAACGCGTCGAGATCGTCAAGGCGCTCACCCGTGACGTCGACCTGCTCATCCTGGACGAGCCGACCGCGGTGCTCACCCCTCAGGAGACCGAGGAGTTGCTGACGGTCATGCGGTCGCTCAAGGCGGCCGGCAAGTCGATCGTCTTCATCACCCACAAGCTCGGCGAGGTCAAGGCCATCGCCGACCGGATCACCGTGATCCGACGCGGAAAGACAGTCGGCACCGCCTCGCCGGAGGCCAGCCGGGACGAGCTGGCCGCGTTGATGGTCGGGCGCAACGTCCGGCTCACCGTGGACAAGACCCCGGCCACGCCGGGCGAGCCGGTGCTGGAGGTGGCCGGGCTGGTCGTCGACGACGATCGGCAGATCCGCGCGGTCGACGGAGTCGACCTGACCGTGCGCGCGGGCGAGGTGCTCGGCGTGGCGGGCGTACAGGGCAACGGTCAGACCGAGCTGATCGAGGCGATCATGGGCCTGCGCCCGGCGCTCGCCGGCACGATCAGCCTGGCCGGCGACCGGATCAACGGCTGGAAGCCCAAGAAGGTGCTCCGGGCGGGCGTCGGTTACGTGCCCGAGGACCGCAGCGTGGACGGCCTGATCAAGGAGTTCAGCGTCGCGGAGAACCTGGTGCTGGACATCTACGACCGGCCGCCGTTCGGTGCCGGGCTCGCGCTGAAGCCGGACGCGATCGCCGCCTCCGCGAAGGAGCGGATCGAGCAGTTCGACGTTCGTACCTCATCGGCCGACGCGGCGGTGGGCACCCTCTCCGGCGGCAATCAGCAGAAGGTGATCGTGGCCCGGGAGCTGTCCCGGCCGCTGAAGCTCTTCATCGCCGCCCAGCCGACCCGTGGCGTCGACGTCGGGTCGATCGAGTTCATCCACAGCCAGGTCATCCGCGAACGAGACATCGGCACCGCCGTTCTGGTGGTCTCCAGCGAACTCGACGAGGTGATCGGGTTGGCCGACCGGATCGCGGTGATGTACCGCGGCCGGATCATCGGCATCGTCGGCCCGGACACCCCGCGTGAGGAGATCGGTCTGCTGATGGCCGGCATCAGCCCGGACGCGGCCCACGACACGATCGCAGCACCCGCCGCCGACAAGCCCGGAGCGACGACCGCCGCCGACAGTCCCGGCGTGGCAGATGGGAGCCCGGCGAGCGACGCAGGCTCCGCGAGCGAGGACGAGGCATGACCAACCCCAACCCGCAGTCGGGCTCCCCGGACAAGGAGCCGGCGAGCGAGGCGCAGGCCGCGCAGAACGCGCTCGGCAACACCGAACGGGCCGAGGTGGCGACCGAGCCGGACCGCTCGGTGGCGAAGCCGGGCCCGGAGCCGGAGCCGAAGCCGAGCCTGGGCCGGTTGTTCCTGGACAACCTCTGGGCGGCCAACACCTTCACGGTGACCCTGCTGTCGTTGGTGCTGGCGATCGTGGTCGGCGCGGTGCTGATGATCATTTCTGATCCCGACGTGCTCTCCACGTACTCGTACATCACCTCCCGCCCATCCGACGCGATCAACTCCAGCTGGACGCTCGTCAGCGAGGCGTACGCGAACCTGTTCAAGGGCTCGATCTTCGACCCCGAGGCGTTCTCCGGCTGGTTGAACGGCGCCAACGGCTGGCAGGCGGTGCTCGCGCCGATCTCGGAGACGCTGACCTACGCGGCGCCGCTGGTCTTCACCGGTCTGTCGGTGGCGCTGGCGTTCCGGGGCGGCCTGTTCAACATCGGCGCCCAGGGCCAGGCCACCATCGGCGTGATCATGGCGGCGCTGGCCGGCTTCCTGCTGCCGCTGCCGCCCGGCCTGCACCTGCTGGTGGCGGTGCTGGCCGGCGCGCTGGGCGGAGCGATCTGGGGTTTCATCCCCGGCATCCTCAAGGCCCGTGCCGGAGCACACGAGGTGATCAACACGATCATGCTCAACTACGTCGCCACGTACTTCCTGACCTGGTTGATCGTGCAGAACGGGGTGCAGGACCCGAACCGTACCGACGCGATCAGCAAGGGTGTGGACAGCTCCGCCCAGCTGCCCCGACTGCTCGGCGACAACCTGCGGGTGCATGCCGGCATCCTGCTCGCAGTGCTGGCCACCTGGGCGGTCGCCTGGCTGCTCAACCGCTCGACGCTCGGCTTCGAGCTGCGCGCGGTCGGCGCCAACCCGGACGCCGCCCGGACCGCTGGCATCAGCGTCACCCGGACGTACATCCTGATCATGGTCTTCGCCGGAATCCTGGCCGGCCTCGGCGGCTCGAACATGGTGCTCGGCTCCACCGCCAGCGCGTTGACCCCGCTGGTGGTCGCGCAGATCGGCTTCGACGGCATCCTGGTGGCGCTGCTCGGGCGGGTGAAGCCCTGGGGGGTGCTGCTGGCCGCGCTGTTGTTCGGTGCGCTGCAGGCCGGTGGTAACCGGATGCAGTCGTACTCCGGGATCTCGCTGGAGTTGGTGACCGTGCTCCAGGCGCTGATCGTCATCTTCATCGCCGCACCGGCCCTGGTGAAGGCGATCTTCCAGCTCCGGGCCGCGCGCGCCGCCCGGTTGCAGACGAGCCTGGCGAAGGGCTGGTAACTCATGTCCACCATGGCTGTCCCCGACATCGCGGTCGCCCCGGTCGACGAGGGCTTCTGGACCCGCAGCCGGAAGGTCGGTCTCACGCTGCTGGCGCTCGGCCTGCTGTCCGCGGTGCTCTTCGGCGCGCTCGCCACCGACCAGCAGGCCCGGTTCACGCTCAGCGACGACGCGGCCGGCGCCGCACTGGAGATCAACGGCACGATCGGGGCGATCCTGTTCGGGATCATCACGATCGCCGCCGGCGCGGCGCTGCTCGCCGGGGTGCCGAAGCGGTGGTTCCTTCCCGTGCTCGGCGTCGGGCTGGTCGCCTTCGTGCTGTCGTTCCTCTGCTGGCAGGTCTCCGCCGCGCCGACCGGGCAGAACTTCATGCCGCTGGTCAACGTCATCCGGGGCACGTTCATCCTGGCGCTGCCGTTGATCTTCGGCGCGCTCGCCGGGGTGCTCTGTGAGCGGTCCGGCGTGGTCAACGTGGCCATCGAGGGCCAGCTGCTGATGGGCGCGTTCAGCGGGGCCCTGTTCGGCAGCATCTCCGGCAGCGTGTGGGTGGGCCTGGTCGCCGCCGCCATCGGCGGTGCGTTCATCTCGCTGCTGCTGGCCGTCTTCGCCATCCGCTACCTGGTCGACCAGGTCGTCATGGGCATCGTGCTGAACCTGCTGGCCGTCGGCGTCACCGGCTTCCTCTACGAGCGGCTGATGCAGACCGACGCCGCGAAGTACAACAGCGCGCCCCGCTTCAGCAACTGGGAGATCCCGCTGCTGAAGGACATCCCGGTACTCGGGCCGGCGTTGTTCCGCGGCAACATCTTCCTCTACCTCGGGCTGCTCCTGGTCCTGGTGATCCACATCGGGCTGTTCCGTACCCGGTGGGGGCTGCGGACCCGCTCGGTCGGCGAGCACCCGATCGCCGCAGACACGCTCGGCGTCAAGGTGCTGCGGGTGCGCTACCGCAACGTGCTGCTGGCCGGCGTGGTCGCCGGCATCGGCGGGGCGTCCTACACGCTGGCGCTCTACTCGTTCACGAAGAACATGATCGGCGGTAAGGGCTTCATCGCCCTTGCCGCGCTGATCTTCGGCCGGTGGAACCCGACCGGCGCGCTGCTCGCCGCGCTCTTCTTCGGTTTCGCCGACCAGCTCGCCACCTACCTGGGGGCGATCAACAGCGTCATTCCCAGCCAGTTCCTGGCCATGCTGCCGTACCTGGCGACCATCCTGGCAGTCGCCGGGCTGGTCGGCCGGGTCCGGGCACCGGCCGCCGACGGCAAGCCGTACATCAAGGGCTGACACCAGAGCTGTGCCCGGCGGGACTCCCGTCGGGCACAGTGCGGTCCGCGCCAGTCATCTCACGGGTGCCGTCTCGATACGGAACGCGGGGTAATGTGCCGCGATTGCCGCAAACTCGGACAGGGGCGCGTGCCGGTCGACGGGGAGATGCGGCCGGGCTCCGGGGACCGTCGCCAGATACCGCTTGAGAATCGGTGCACGCTCATCGACCGGCACCTCGACCAGGCGGCAGAGCCGGGTACGCCTGTGCCGAATGGTCACCAGGCCGTCGGCAGCACGTACGTTTCGGACCCAGTTGCAGTTCTCGCCCAGCATCGGGACCAGATACCAGTCGCCCTGCCAGTCGGCCATACCCAGCGGGAAGCGGGTGATCCGACCGGTTCGGCGTCCCACGACCTCCAGCGTCACCCACCGCCTCGGGTGCAGGCCGGCGCCGTACACGGCCGCCCACAGCCGGGCGAAACGGCGGGCCGCCGCGTTACCGCGGCCCCCCGCGTACATCCGACGAAGAGTGTCCTCGGACAACGGCCAGCTGCCGAACTTCGCCATCACATGTCCCCTCGGTCGCACGTGTCCATCCTCGGCTTCAGGGTTGGCTGACCTGAGCGGAAGATGCAGGGCCGAACGTCCCTTTCACCCCGAGCCGTCATCCTCGGCATTGCCTCCCACTGTGGTGACGACTGACCGCTGCCTGCGCTGCGGTGGCGCGGCCGATGAGTCGGGCTCACGCCCGGCACGGCTGCGCCCGCCCGTGGACCCGGCCCTGCCCGCTTCTGACCTGGGCTGCTTGGGCAGAATGGCGGCATGACCGACATTGACTGGGCACGGTTGCGCGCTGCCGCCATCGAGGCGATGCGGCACGCGTACGCGCCGTACTCGACGTTCCCGGTCGGCGCGGCCGCGCTGGTCGACGACGGCCGTGTGGTGGTCGGCTGCAACGTGGAGAATGCCGCGTACGGGGTGACGCTCTGCGCCGAGTGCGGAGTCGTGTCCAGCCTGCACGCCACCGGTGGCGGCCGGCTCGTCGCGCTCTCCTGCGTCGACGCGACCGGTGAGCCGTTGATGCCGTGTGGCCGCTGCCGGCAGCTGCTCTGGGAGCACGGCGGGCCGGAGTGCCTGATCGAGAGCAAGACCCGGCCACTGCGGATGGCCGAGCTGCTGCCGCACGCCTTCGGCGTGGAGGACCTGGAGGCCGTTACCGGGGAGACGCCGGTGCCGGTGGTCCCGGAGCGGCTCGCCGCCTGGCGCGGGCGCGGCACCGTCTTCGTGCACCCGGACATGTCCGCCGGTCAGCAGGTCTGGACGGCGTACTGGGAGCGGTCCGCCGGCGACGACGCCGGCGCCGAGACCGGGGTGCTGGAGGAGGCGCCGAGCTGGGACGACCCGGCCGAGGCGATCACCTGGGGCCTGGCCCGGACGCCCCGGGTGGTCGTGGTGGACGCCACCGGCACGATCTTCTGGGCCGGTGAGGGTGAGCCACCGGCGGAGATTCCGGTGCGCTGGTCTTGATTGTGGTTGCTGTTTGGGGCCGGGGCCGACCGTGCCCGGCTCCGGGCGGTCAGCTTGATCCCTCCGCCGGGCACGGTCGGCCCCGGCCCCGTCTTGGGCACTGCCGTCCGTCTGGCACGGTTTCTCCAATCGACTAAGAAAGATCTTTCGATGAGTGGTTTTGCTGCTGTTGACGTTATTCGCGTGAAGCGGGACGGGGGTGTGCTGTCGGACGCCCAGATCGACTGGGTGGTCGACGCGTACACCCGGGGGGTCGTCGCCGACGAGCAGATGTCCGCGCTGGCCATGGCGATCCTGCTCAACGGCATGACCGGGCCGGAGATCGCCCGGTGGACCGCCGCGATGATCGCCAGCGGTGAGCGGTTGGACCTGTCGGCGGTACGCCGGCCGACGGTCGACAAGCACTCCACCGGTGGCGTCGGCGACAAGATCACTCTGCCGCTCACCCCGCTGGTGGCGGCGTGTGGCGCGGCCGTGCCGCAGCTGAGCGGCCGGGGTCTCGGGCACACCGGCGGCACGCTGGACAAGTTGGAGTCCATCCCGGGCTGGCGGGCCACGGTGAGCAACGACGAGTTCATCGCCCAGCTGGACGAGGTCGGTGCGGTGATCTGCGCGGCCGGCGCCGGGCTCGCCCCCGCCGACCGCAAGCTGTACGCGTTGCGCGACGTGACCGGCACCGTGGAGGCGATCCCGCTGATCGCCAGCTCGATCATGAGCAAGAAGATCGCCGAGGGCACCGGGGCGCTGGTCCTCGACGTCAAGGTCGGCTCGGGCGCCTTCATGAAGTCCGTCGACCAGGCCCGTGAGTTGGCGCGCACCATGGTCGAGCTGGGCGGTGCGCACGGGGTGCGGACGGTCGCCCTGCTCACCGACATGTCCACACCGCTCGGCCTGGCGATCGGCAACGCGGTCGAGGTGACCGAGTCGGTCGAGGTGCTGGCCGGTGGTGGACCGGCCGACGTGGTGGAGCTGACCCTCGCGCTGGCCCGGGAGATGCTCGACGCCGCCGGTCTGCCGGACGCCGATCCGGCTGCGGCGCTGCGCGACGGCCGGGCCATGGACTCCTGGCGGGCGATGATCCGGGCGCAGGGCGGCGACCCGGACGCGCCGATGCCGACGGCGGCCGAGGTGGAGGTGGTCCGCGCCGAGCGGGACGGGTACGTCGCGGCCGTCGACGCGTACGCCATGGGGGTTGCGGCGTGGCGGCTCGGCGCGGGTCGGGCGCGCAAGGAGGACCCGGTCAGCGTGCCGGCCGGTGTGGTGTTGCACAAGCGGCCGGGTGACGAGGTGCGGGCCGGTGACCCGCTCTACGAGCTGCGCGCCGACGACGCTGCGCGGATTCCGGCAGCGCTGACCGAGGCCGCCAACGCGGTGCGGATCGCGCCGACGGCCCCGGCGGCGACGTCGTTGGTCATCGAACGCATCGGCTGATCGATTCGGCGTCGCCCTGGCGTGGTGCCGGTCACCTGGGAGCGCTATTGTCGCAGGCCAAGGGGGGACAACCGGCCTTGCGCCGGCGCGAGCAGACAGGAAGATCCGCCGTGACCGTTGCTGCCCCCGACCCACGTGAGGTGCGCGAGGCGAGCCTGGACGAGCTGTCCCGGCTCGGCCTGCCGTTGCCGCCGGCCCAGTTTCCCCTCGTTTGGGAGCCGGGTGACCAGATCGACCTGCGCCCGACCGGGGAGATCGAGGCGCGGATCGCGGTGCTGCACCTGATCCTGGCCCGCTGTTTCGGGATGCCCCCACAGGCGGCGATGAGCTGGCTGCTCGGCTCGCACCTGGTCGACATGGTCACCCCGCCCGAGTGGCAGTTCGTGATGGGCGGCAAGGGCGACCACCGGTCGTTCGTGCTGCACCACGACGCGCTCTTCGCGCTGGCCTGGGTGCTCGGGCTGAGCAAACAGCTCGACCCGACGCTGGCCGTCGACGAGCGGCTGGTCGAGCGGCTGCCGCACATCGCCGAGGGGGAGACCTTCCCGCACTGGCGCTCCCGGATCCTCACCGCGCCGCAACACCCGGCCGACGCCGCCGCCCTGCTCGACCTGCACTACTGCCTGGACTGGGCGTACCTGGAGACCGAGCGCGGCGGCCGGCGGGCACCGGGGCTTGTCGACGCGAACGCGATCGGGCAGCGGCGTTGGGCGCTGGAGTGGGCGGTGATCCTGCGCGGGCCGTACCACGACGAGCCGCCCGGCTGGGAAGAGGTCGACCTCTCCACCTGAGGTCAGCGAGGTCGCAGGACGTCGAGCCGGACCGCCACGGTGACCCGGACCGGTTCGGGCAGCGCGGCCAGCCGGGTGGCGAGCGCCGCGGGGTCGGTGTGCCAGGCGCTGGGGCCCATCCCGATCAGGGTGGCGACCTCCGGCCGGGTCAATGCCAACTCGGTCCGGTGCACGGCCGAGCTGACCGACGTGAAGTGCCCGCCCAGGCTGGCGGCCACCCGGTCGGCCTTGTCCGGGTCCACCCGCAGCAGGTCGAGGACGCCCACCAGCTCGGCGAGGTGGTCGGTGTCGGGCGTGACCACCAGCAACGCGCCGGCCGGGTCGAGTACCCGGTGGAACTCCGGGCCGTTGCGAGGGGCGAAGACGTTCAGCAGCACGGCGGTCGAGGCGTCGGCGAGCGGCAGTCGCTGCCAGGTGTCGGCGAGCGCGGCGGCGGCCCGGGGATGCGCGCGGGCCGCGCGGCGCAGCGCCGGCTTGGACACGTCCAGGGCCAGGCCCACGGCGTCCGGCAGCGCCGCCAGCACCGCGCCGAGGTACCGGCCGGTGCCGGCGCCGGCATCCACCACCAGGGGGTACGCCCCGACGTCGGGTGTCGGCGACGCGTGGAGCCGATTGGCGGCTTCCGCCGCGGCGGCGGAGAGGGCGGCCGAGATGAGGTCGTAGTGCCCGGCGGCGAGGAAGTCCGCCCGGGCGGCGACCATCTCGGCGCTGTCGCCGACGTGCGGGGCGCGCCCGGCGAGGAGGTTGACGTACCCCTGCCGGGCGATGTCGAAGCTGTGCCGGCGCGGGCAGCGCAGCGCACCGGTGGTGCCGGCGGTCGCCTCGGCCAGCGGCTCGCCGCAGACCGGGCAGCGCAGCCGGTCGAGGATGCGGGGGTCCACGTCAGGCCTCCGCTGTGGGCTGCGGCCGGGTGGCCCGCAGGCCCGGGTCGGCGAGGTGGTCGACCACCCGGTGGGTGAGCGCACCGAGGGCGTCGACCTCCGCGGGGGTGAGCAGGTCGATCAGGTGCCGGCGGACGGCGGCCACGTGCCCGGGGGCGGCGGACTCGATGGCCTGCCGGCCCGCCGGGGTGAGCACGACGATCGAGCCGCGGGCATCGTCGGCGCACTCCTCGCGGGTCACCAGGCCACGCTGCTGCATCCGGCTCAGGTGGTGGGAGAGCCGGCTACGTGACCACAGCATCCGGTGCGCCAGCTCGCTGAGGCGCAGGCGCCCCTGGGGTGTCTCGGAGAGGTCGGACAGCACGTCGTAGTCCGGCTCGGAGAGGCCGGCGTCCTGGGTCAGCTCCCGGGCCAGCTCCAGGTCGAGCAGTCGCCGCATCCGGCGGTAGCCGCGCCAGGCGCGGTCCTCCCGTTCGTCCAGCCACCGGGGTGCGTCCATCAGCCGAGTCTAACGCTTTCGTTGACATGTCATCGATCTGGCTCTAGATTCGATGACATGTCAACCAATTCCCTCCAGCGGCCGAGTGCGACGACCGACGCTGCGGGCGATCGACTGTGGGAGCTGTTCGGTCAGCGGGGGCGCGGAGTGCTGGTCACAGTGCGCCGGGACGGGCGGCCCCAGCTGTCCAACCTCGACTACCTGGCCGAGTCGGGGTTGATCCGCTGCTCCACCACCGGGGACCGGGCGAAGGTGCGCAACCTGCGCCGCGATCCCCGGGCCAGCTTCCACGTGAGCACGCCGGACGGCGGCGCGTACGCGGTGGCGGAGGGGGTCGTGACGCTCAGCGAGCCGGCCGTGGCCACCACCGACGAGACGGTCGACGAACTGGTCGAGGTCTACCGCCGGATTCGCGGCGACCACCCGGACTGGGCGGACTACCGCGCC
Organism: Micromonospora saelicesensis; assembly: GCF_900091575.1. GTDB lineage: Bacteria > Actinomycetota > Actinomycetes > Mycobacteriales > Micromonosporaceae > Micromonospora > Micromonospora saelicesensis. The sequence goes on along the minus strand of NZ_FMCR01000001.1, from coordinate 624,992 downwards.
GCCATGGTCGCCGACGGACGGCTCGTGATCCGCCTCGACGTGCACCGGGTGTACGGCTGGCGGCCGTGACGCCCGGCCGGTCCCGTACCGGTCCGCCCAGGCCGCTGACTAGGGTCTGAGCATGGTCGCAACTATCCGGTACGAGGACATCGTCAAGGTCCCGAAGGCGCTGCTGCACGACCACCTCGACGGCGGGCTGAGGCCGGCGACGATCGTCGACCTGGCCGCCGAGGTGGGCCACGAACTGCCCACCACCGACCCGGAGGCGCTCGGACGCTGGTTCGCGGACGCGGCGGACTCCGGTTCCCTGGAGCGCTACCTCGAGACGTTCGCGCACACCGTGGCGGTCATGCAGACCGCTCCCGCGCTGCGTCGGGTGGCCCGCGAGTGCGCCCTCGACCTGGCCGCCGACGGCGTGGTCTACGCCGAGGTGCGTTTCGCCCCGGAGCAGCACCTGGAACGGGACCTCAGCCTGGACGAGGTGGTCGAGGCGGTGCTGGCCGGGTTCGCCGAGGGCACCGCCCAGGCGGTCGAGGCGGGCCTGACCATCCGGGTGGGCACCCTGCTCACCGCGATGCGGCACGCCGCCCGTTCCCAGGAGATCGCCGAGCTGGCCGTGCGACACCGGGATGCCGGGGTGGTCGGCTTCGACATCGCCGGCGCAGAGGCGGGCTTTCCGCCCACCCGGCACCTGGACGCCTTCGAGTACCTCCAGCGGGAGAACTTCCACTTCACCATCCACGCCGGCGAGGCGTTCGGTCTGCCGTCGATCTGGCAGGCGATCCAGTGGTGCGGGGCGGACCGGCTCGGCCACGGGGTACGGATCGTCGACGACATCGCCCCCGACGGCTCGCTCGGCCGACTGGCCGCGTACGTCCGGGACAAGCGGATCCCCCTGGAGCTGTGCCCCTCGTCGAACGTGCAGACCGGTGCGGTGGGCTCGATCGCGGACCACCCGATCGGCCTGCTGCGGGACCTGCGTTTCCGGGCGACGGTCAACACCGACAACCGGTTGATGAGCGGCACCTCGATGTCGCGGGAGATGTCGCTGCTGGTGGAGACGTTCGGCTACGGCTGGAAAGAGTTGCAGTGGTTCACCATCAATGCGATGAAGAGCGCCTTCATCCCGTTCGACGAGCGGCTGCGGATCATTGATGACGTGATCAAGCCGGCGTACGCGAAGTTGATGGCCTGAGCTCAGCCATGTGGGTGGCCGGCGAGCAGCCCGGCCACCCGGCGCAGCACCTCCCGGGCCCGGGCCGCCTCCGCGCCGAGGCCCATCTGCCGGCGCAGCACCGCGGGCTCGGCCCGCAGCAGCGCCACCCCGCGCCGAATCAGCACCCGAGGCGCCTTGCGCTGCTCGGACAGGTCGCGGGCCAGTCGGCGCAGGAAGGTGGCCCCGCGCGGGCGGCGCAGCGCGTACGCCCCGGCGAGCAGGCCGCGGCGACGGCACTCCTCGACAATCTCGGCGGCGAAGATCCCTTCGGCCACGAAAAGTGGCGATCCGGCGACATCAAATGGCCGGGTGGCCACCCGTCGATCGGCACCGATCGCATAAACCGGCACATCGGCTCGGCCCTCGCGGGCAAGTTGGGCAATGATTTCCACCGCACTGGGGGCGTCCCAGGAGTGCGGCGATTCCCAATCCACCTGGCCGTTTCGTCTCGGCAACGTAGGGTCATCGCCGTCTTTGTAGAAGTCGTCCAAGCAGAGCACCGGCAAGCCGGTTTGCTGCGCTATGTACGACTTTCCGGACCCCGATGGGCCGGCCAGTAGGACAACTCGGTGCGGATGTTCCATTACCTTCAGTTACTCCGGCCAGACAGACTGCTATCAAATCGCATCAACATCTCATCACACCTTCGGTCTGGGACAACCTGGGCTTTCTTCTTGTCGACCGGCGTGATGGAATCTCGGGGGTCCGACCCGCCGGGTCGGTCGCTGGGCGTTGCCCGGGGCAACGCGTTCAAGCTGTAATCGCGAGGGCGGTGACGTGAGCAAACGGCCAAAGACGGCGGGCTCCTTCCTGTCGCGGCTGCGCCGGCCGGCCAGCCGGCTCCGGGACATGCCGATCTGGTCCAAGCTCGGTCTCATCATGATCGTGCCGACCATCGCCACGGTCGTGGTGGGCACCAGTGGTCTCATCGACCACGTGGAGACGCTCAACAATGCCAACCGAGCTGGCGACCTGGCGAATCTGTCGAGCTATTCAGGTGACCTGGTCGACAGCCTGCAGGACGAGCGGACCGCCGCCGTGCTGCTGCTGGGCGCGGACGGGACGCAGCCGACGGCGCAGTACCAGGAGGCCTACAACCGGGTGAACTCCCGGGTGGATCAGGATGCGATCCCCTACCGGCAGCAGCGGACCGAGATCGAGGACCTGCCGGGCAGCCTGGAGAGCCTGCTCGACAGCATCGACCAGAACCTGCAGGACCTGTCGGGCGTCCGCAGCCAGGTGTTCAACGGAAAGCTCGCTCTCACCGAGACCGTGCAGGCGTACGAGGGTCTGATCAGTGACCTGCTCGCCATCCGCGACTCGTCCACGCAGCTCGCCGGTGACAACCAACTCAGCGACCGGATGCGCGCCGCCGCGGCGGTCGCCCGGGAGAAGGAGTTCCTCGCCGTACGCCGGGTTGTGGTGCACCGCGCGCTGGGCGTGAAGGGCGGACAGCGCCTGACCCCGGCACTGCGCAGGGACTACGTCGCCAGTGACACCGGCCAGCAGCAGGCCCTGCAGAGCTTCAAGGCCGTCGCCACCCCGGACGACGCGAAGTTCCACGACCAGACCGTCGCGGGCGGCGACCGTCGGCAGGCACAGAACTACACCGGCTGGATCGACGGCAACACCACCGGCAACATGCGCGGTGCGCCGTTCGGCCCGGACCAGTGGGAAGCCGCCATGACGGCCAACGCCAAGCTGATCCGCACCGTCGAGCGGAAGCTCGACAGTGAAGTGGTCAACCAGGCCGACACCCTCCGCTCTGACGTGCAGCGCCAGGTCTTCCTGGAGACCGGCCTGCTGCTCAGCATGCTGCTGCTGGCGATCCTCTTCGCCTACCTGGTGGCCCGCTCGATGGCCCGCTCACTCCGTGAGCTGCGGCAGGGCGCGCTCTCCGTGGCCCAGTACGGCCTGCCACAGGCGGTGGCCCGTCTGCGCGACCCGCAGGTCGTCGGGCAGCTCTCCCCGGTGCAGCTGGCCAACCAGATCGCCGAACCGCTGCCGGTGCGCAGCAAGGACGAGTTCGGCCAGGTGACCGAGGCGTTCAACGCCGTCCACCTGGAAGCCGTCCGTACGGCCGCCGAGCAGGCGGCACTGCGTGCCTCCGTCGCGACCATGTTCGTCAACCTGGCCCGTCGTTCCCAGATCCTGGTCGACCGCCTCATCGGGCACCTCGACCGGCTGGAGCGCGGCGAGGAGGACCCGGACCGGCTGGCCGAGCTGTTCCAGCTCGACCACCTGGCCACCCGGATGCGCCGTAACGACGAGAACCTGCTGGTGCTCGCCGGTGCCGACTCCACCCGTGTGCAGCGTGAGCCGGCCGCCCTCATCGACGTGCTGCGCGCCGCGCAGTCCGAGGTCGAGCACTACACCCGGATCGAGTTCGGTGTCATCGACCGCGACATCGAGGTCGCCGCGCACGCGGTCAACGACCTGGTGCACCTCGTCGCGGAGCTGTTCGACAACGCGACCGCGTTCTCCCCGCCCGACTCGCAGGTCATGGTCGAGGCCCGGCGTGTCGGCGACCGCTCCTCGCTGTACGTCGAGGACCGCGGTATCGGCATCAGCGCCGAGCAGTTGCACGACCTCAACGAGCGGCTCGCGACGCCGCCGCAGGTGGACGTGGCAGTGTCCCGGATGATGGGCCTCGTCGTGGTCGCCCGGCTGGCGTCCCGACACGGTGTCCGTGTCGAGCTGCGCCCCGGCAACGATCGCGGCACGGTCGCCGACGTGACCCTGCCCACCTCGGTGCTGGTGCCCCGGGCGCTCTCCGGTCGGGTGCAGCAGCCTCCGGCGCTGCCGGCGGCCGGTGCTCCGCAGTTCGGTGGTCCGCAGTCCAATGGGCCCGCGCCGGTCTTCGGCGCGCTGCCCGCGCTGGGCAACGGCCCTCGCCCGAGCGAGTCCGGCAACCAGGTCACCCTGGGCGGTCGACCGTTCGACCCCGCGACGCGCAACGGTGCCGGCACCCCCGCCAACGGCGGCGCGTACCGGTCGATGCCGGCCTGGTCCGATCTGACCGGCGCGGCCGGGACGAACGGCGTCAACGGCGGCGACGGCTTCACCCCCCGGTCGGCCAACGGCCAGGGCACCGACCCGCTGCCGCAGCGCCGGGCCGGGGACGAGACCCCGACCACCGGCCAGCAGCCGTCCATTCCGCGTCAGCTGCCGAGCAGCCCCGAGGCGCACCCGTACTCGGCGCCGCCGGTCTCCGCGCAGCCGTACTCCGGTGCGCCGGTCTCCGCCACGCCGGCCTCCGGTCAGCCGTACTCCGGGCAGCCCTACTCGGGTGCGCCGTACGGCGGCGCGCCAGTGTCCGCCGCTCCGGCCTCCGGGCAGCCGTACGCCGGTCCACCGGTGTCCGCGTCGCCCGTCTCGGCCTCGCCGGCGTCCGGTCAGCCGTACTCGAACCAGCCGTACTCGGCGCCGCCGGCCTCCAGTCAGTCGTTCAGCGGCTTCGCGCCCCGATCCGCCCCGCCCGCGCAGGCACCCAACGCCCCGGCGCCGCCGGCCTGGCCGCCGGTGCCCGGTAGCGACCGCGACACGGCCACCCCGCCGGTGCCCGAGCGGCTCGCCGCCGCGCTGGACATGACGACGGAGCTGCCGCGGGTGCCGCGACCCGGCGAGCAGCCGGCCGCAGCCCAGCCTCAGGCTCCTGCGGCGACCCCGGCGGCAGCGCCGGCTCCGGCTCCGCAGACTCGGCCAGCGCCGCAGACTCGGCCGGCCCCGCAGCAGCCGCAGGCGCAGAACCGTCAGCGGTACGCGGATGAGACGATGGAGCTGCCGATCTTCCGGGAGCTCGAGTCAGCCTGGTTCCGTACCCGTCGCCCGGGCTCCGAGGAGACCGCGGCCGGCGCACAGCCAGCGACGAACGGCGACTCCGCGACCCAGCAGTTCGCCACGGTCGAGGCCACCGGTCGGGCAGTCCACAAGACACCACCCGGGACGACAGGTAACACACCGATGGCAGACACTCCGACGGTCGGAGGAGCGCCGCGGGACAACGGCTCCACAGCGAACGAGGGCACCCGCCCGAGCCTCGCCGAGAGCCTGCCGAACCGCCGGCCCCAACCACCGCAGAGCAACGGCTGGCAGACCGCCGCCGACGACGGCTGGCGTGCTGCTTCCGCGGCGGCCGGCGCGGCGCCGGTGAGCGAGACCACCACGACCGGTCTGCCGAAGCGCAAGCCGATGGCGCAGCTGGTGCCCGGTGCGGTAGAGAAGCCCACCACCTCGGTCCAGCGGCGCTCCCCGGAGGCGGTCCGTGGCCTGCTCTCCGCCTACCACCGGGGCGTGCAGCGAGGGCGTAGCACCTCGGACAACCCGACCAGCCCGGAGGCGACTCCGGGAGGGCAATCCTCGCAGTCTGGCTCAGGCCCGGTGGCCGGGAGCGGGCAGAAGGAGCAAGAAGGATGACAACTACGCAGGATCTTGGTTGGCTGCTGGCCAACTTCGCCGACCGGGTACCCGGCGTCGCGCATGCGGTCGCCGTATCGGCGGACGGCCTACTCCTCGCGTCGTCACGGGATCTGCCGCGCGACCGGGCAGACCAGCTCGCCGCGATCTCATCGGGTCTGGTCAGCCTGACCCAGGGGGCAGCACGCTGCTTCGAGGGAGGCGCGGTGTTGCAGACCGTCGTGGAGATGGACAATGGCTTCCTGTTCCTGATGTCCATCTCGGACGGCTCGTCCTTCGCCGTGCTGGCAGCCCGCAGCTCCGACGTGGGCCAGGTTGGCTACGAGATGGCGCTGCTGGTCGACCGGGTGGGCGACGCACTGACCCCGCAGCCGCGTGCGGCTGCGGGCATGCTGGGCTGACGTCTCGCCGATCGTGAGGTCGGCACGACTGCAAAAACGACAACGACGGGTTTCACCGGTGGGAGCCGGTAACGGGTGCGAAGGAGGTGAGCGGCGAGATGGCCGATCGTGACGAACCAACCGGAGCGTTGGTCCGTCCATACGCCGTGACCCGTGGTCGCACCCGTCCCCGGCTCGACATCGCGCTGGAGGCGCTCGTCGAGACGACGGTGCGCGGCCGGGCCCTTGCCAATGGCAATGGCGGCCAGGGCCGCGAACACCAGTACATCGCCGCGCTGTGTGACGGACGCGTGCAATCGCTCGCGGAGATCGCGGCGCGGATGCAGCTCCCGCTCGGTGTGGCCCGGGTGCTCATCGCCGACATGGCGACGGACGGCCTGGTCGCGGTCCACGAGCCGACCATTTTGGACGACTCCGACGACGCGGTGGGCACTGAACTGCTGGAGAGGGTGCTGAGTGGACTTCGCAGGCTCTGACATGTCGCACCGCCCGCCGAACCCGAGCGGCCGCGTGACGTCGGCGAAGATCGTTATCGCCGGTGGATTCGGCGTCGGTAAGACGACGCTGGTCGGCTCGGTCTCGGAGATCACGCCGCTGACCACCGAGGCCATCATGGCCTCCGCTGGCGTGGGCGTCGACGACACCCGGCAGGTGCCGGGCAAGACGACGACCACGGTGGCCATGGACTTCGGCCGGATCTCGATCGACCGTGACCTGATTCTGTACCTGTTCGGTACGCCGGGTCAGACCCGTTTCTGGTTCATGTGGGACGAACTGGTGCGGGGTGCGATCGGTGCGGTCGTGCTGGTGGACACCCGCCGGCTGGCCGACTGCTTCGCGGCGATCGACTTCTTCGAGCACCGACGCCTGCCGTACCTGGTGGCGATCAACTGCTTCGACGGAATGCAGTACCACGACCCGCAGGACGTCCGGGACGCCTTGGCGATCTCGAGCGACGTGCCGGTGGTGGCCTGCGACGCCCGTAACCGGGAGTCGACGAAGCACGTGCTGATCTCGCTGGTCGAGTACGTGCTGACCATGCGCCGTACGCGCGCCGTCGCCCCGGCCTGATCCGGGACGCTGCACGCCCCGGTGGTGGCTCCGGCCGCCACCGGGCGCTGCCAGCCGCCCCGGTGAGTGCCTCCGCGCCGGTTCGTCGCTCGGACGAGCCAGCGCGCCGCCGAGCCGCCTCCTGACGACCTGGAAGCTGTCAGCCCCTTCCCGGGGCAAGGCCGCCCACGGTCCTCGCGAGGCGGCTTCTGCGTGCCCGGGGGATCGCCCTGCTGACGCGGAAGCGCCCCCAGCCAGTTGGCTGGGGGCGCTTCCGCGTGTGAGAAGAGGATCAGGACTGGTAGCCCGCCGAGCGGTACTCGTACTCCCGGTCGTCGTCGCGGTCCCCGTGGTCGCGGCTGAAGTCCCAACCGCCGGCCGCCTCGCGACCTGGCCGGCCACCCACCGCGAAACCGCCGATCTCCTGGCCGCGACGCCAGCCACGGAAGTAGCCGGTCGTGTTCTCCGCGAGGCTTGCCGCATCACGCACTATCCGCAATGGGCGCTCCTCGCGCAGCGGCGAACCCGGCACCAGGTTGGCCTGCGGCACGCGCTTCGGCAGCCCGGCGTTGGTCTCGGCGCCCACCGCCGGGCGGGCGGCCTGCTCCGCGGCCTGCCAGCCGGTGTCGGCCGTGGTCGACCAGTCCAGGTCGGACTCCTCGGGCTGCCCGACGAACCAGGCCGACTTGGCCTGCGCGAAGATCAGCAGGTCGCCGTCGCCCTCGTCGGCGACCGGTGGCGGCCGGTGCTCCATCGGCGGTGGCCGGTGCTCGACCGGGGGCGACGGCCGGTGCTCGGCGGCGCGCTCGGTACGGGCGGCCGCCCGACCGTTGCGAGCGGCCTGCTCGCGGTCGACAAGGCGCAGCGGTGGCGTCTCCAGGTGCTGGTCCGCGGGAGGGCTGAGCCCCTCGCGCAGCGCCCGGTCGGCCAGCGGCGGCGGCTCCACCAGCCGCAGCATCGGCGGCTCCGGTGGCAGGTCGTCCGCCAACCACGGCGGGGTGACCCGACCGTCGGCCCGACCCGGGTCGGTCGGGGCGTCGACACCGCGACTGCCGCCGTACGAGTAGGCCACCGGGTTGTTCGGTGAGCTGTCGGACGGGTCTTCCGGGTTGTTGACCAGCGGCCAGTTGGCACGGGAGCCGGGCGGTGCGGCCTCCTGTCCCGGCCGGGGGGTCGGCACCGGAATGCTGAGATCGGTGGCGCTGAACCCGCCGGTGGGTGCCTCGTCGACCGGGCGTTGCAGGTGGCTCGGCCGGGGCTCGCCGTTGGTCTTGGGGCGGGGCGGAATGACCGTCCGCTGCCGCTCGGCCCGCGCGTTGTTGATCGCGGCAGTGGTCAGCGTCGGCCGGAACGGCTCACCGGCCTCGGCCGGCGGCACCATGCCGCGCTGCGCCGGCGCGATCGGGGTGATCCCGGGCGGCGGAGGCGGCGGCGAGGAGACGGGCCGGTTGGTCGGGCCGTCGATCCGGCTGGGAAGCGGCTCGCTGCGACTGGGCAGCGTGGACGCCGGCGGGCCGGCCATCGCTGCCGGAGTCATCGGCGCGGGTGCGACCGGCGGCGGCGTGACCGGCGCGGGGGCGACCGGCGGTGGCCCGAGCGGGCGGGGCGACGCCAACGGCGCGTTACCGGGGACCGGCTCGGGACGGCTGCGCCGCCCGACAGCGGGTGCCGGGTCGGCGGCTGCCGGGGTGGGTCGGACCGACCGCAACCCGGCGTTGGTGCCGGCCAGGCCGGTCAACCCGGCGTTGGTGCCGGCCAGGCCGGTCAACTCGCCGACGGACTCGCCACGGCGGGCCGCGGCCCGGCGGCCGGGTGCCTGGACAGGCGTGCTGACCCGTGAGCTGAGCGCGCTGACCAGCGCCTCACAGCCGGCGTCGCAGGCCCGTACGGAGGCGACGGCCTGGCGGACCGTCTCGGCCACCGCGGACGTGAGCGCCCGGTTGACCGCGGCACGTCGGGGTGTCTCGGAGATGGCGACCCGCAGGGCGGTGACCGCCTCGTTGATCTCCTCGGCATCGGCGACCCCGTCGGCGGCGAGGTGCGCGGCGATGGCATCCGCCGCGACCGACACCTCGCGGCCCCGGGCCACGGTGCCGCCGAGCATGCCCGGCTCGGGCAGCGCGTCCAGCACGGCCAGGGAGACCGGCTCGGCTGGGTCCGGGTATGCGCGCAGGGCCGCCGGGTAGAGCTCACGCAGAACCTCGCGCAGCGCCACGGCGGCGGAGTGTCGGCCACTTGCCAGCGCGGCGTGCGCGGAGAGCACCTGCTTGTAGCCGGCGAGATCCCGGGGCGCCGGCAGGGTGACGGCGGAGAGCGCCCCCGCCTGCAACGCGCGGGCGAGGCCGACCGCCTGCCGTTCGGCCGGAGGTGACTGCATCTCCTCAAGGGAGTCATCGTCGGCGAACCGCTCGGCGAAGTCGTCCACCGAGTCGTCGTCGGCGATCGCCAGGGGTCGCCCCGCCGCGCTCAGCAGCGAGGTGACCGTGTGGTCGTCGCTGTCGGCGGCGATGGCCGCACCGCTCGGCCCGCCCGACCGCTCCACGAGCAGCGCGACGAGCTGGGCGTAGCCAGCGGCGTCATCGCTGATCTCGCAGACATGCAGCAGACGGCCTGCGTCGTCGACCACAGCGGACGTCAGCGTCGAACCGGCGGAGGCCGGTCGGTCAGCCGGATCCGCCGAGGCCAGACCGCAGTAAACGCGCACGAGCGCCACGGCGTCGTCCTCCTCCCGGGACAGGTCTTTCCTCTGCCAGCAACTGATGCTCCCCGGTACGGGTCAGTCGCGCCAGTCCACCACCGCAGAGATCTTGCCGACAATGGTGCGCCAACCCAAACTTGCGGTCTGCGCGCCGATCTTCTTCAGCCGTCGCCGAGCCATGAACGCGCCGATCCCACCGTTGGCGGTGCCACGCAGCGCCTCGTCCAGGTCGTCGAGGCTGGAGCCGGCGGAGAGCATGTCGAGTACCGCAGGCAGCCGCAATGCGTACGAGAGGTCACGCGCGGCCTCGCCCGCCTCGATCAGCAGGGTCGAATCCCACGTGTCGTGCCCGCCGCGCAGGTTCTCCACGACCAGGTCGAGCTCGTAGGTGTCCTCGTCGAGCGGAGCGATATCTGCCGGCTCCACCCGTTCGGACAATTCATTCCAGCTGTCCAGTTGGGACAGATCGTTGGGCGCACCGGATCGGATGAAACTGACAAGCGACTCGGGGGTCTTGAACAGCAGCAGCTTGCCTCGGTGGCTGAGGAAGACCGGCACCTCCTCGTCGTCCGCCTCGTCCGTGACGGCCTCGTCCGACTCGTCGTCGGTGGCGGTGGCGGCGCTGTCCCGGCGGCGCGTCGACTCGTCGTCCTCGTCGGCGAACTCCTGGGCCAGCTCCTCGTCGAGGATGACGACGGTCTCGTCGTCCTCCTCCTCCTCGATCGCCTGGCGGCGGGCGAGGAACGGGTCGTCCTGGTCGCGCTCGGTCACATCGGTGGGAGTCAGCGAGCTGGCCGGCCGGTACGCCCGGAGCGTGAAGCCGGTGCCGGCGGGCAGGGCGATCTCCACTGGGTCGATGCGCAGCTCGTCCCAGAGTGAGCGGTCGGTCGACGCCGACGGGCGCTCGGTCTCGTCTGGCTCGGCCGCGCCGGTGGTGTCGTCGAGCTCGGGCTCGTCGGCGTCGGGCCGTTGGGGCGACTGGCGGGCCACGCTGACCTCCGTGTGCTTCGGGTTGCCCACCCACCGGGGTCTCTGACCGGCGAGTGACTCTGGGCACATACCCTAGTCGGCAGCCCTGGGTGACCGATGCCCGCACCCCGGTGGCCGGTTGGCGCACGGGTCCGACCTGCTGGTCGTCACCGCTGGCGAAGCAGCGGTTCGACAAGTAGCGTAGCTACGTATGAAGGCCCAGGCGCTGCACGGCCATCTCGACGCTCTGCTGCTCGCCGTGCTCGAACAGGGCGCGCTGCACGGCTACGCGATCATCGAGGCGCTGCGCGCCCGCAGTGACGGCAGTCTGGATCTGCCCACCGGCACCATCTATCCGGCACTCCGTCGCCTGGAACGCGCCGGCCACGTGGCGAGCACCTGGAGCACTGTCAGCGGCCGGGAACGGCGGACGTACCAGCTCACCGACTCCGGCCGGCGGGCGCTGGCGGGGGAGCGCGCCGGTTGGCGCGAGTTCCAACTGACCGTCGGCCGGTTCCTCGATCCCGGCAGCCCGCCCACCCCGGCCTGACCCGCTCGGATCCGACGCCGATCAGCGAGTGGTGGCCAGCAGCCAGCCGCGTGCCGCTCGAGTCAGCGAGAAGTATCCGCCGCCCACCAACACCACTCCGATGATCATCGGTGGCCAGTGCGCCGCCGCGTCCCAGAGGTTGAGTGACCAGGTGAAGAGGGCGCTGCCGGCCACTATGCCGAGGACCAGCACGCCGGTCAGGGCGGCGCCCACCGCGCGCTGGGCCAGAGCCAGGCCCGGCCGGGACGCCCGCGCGCTCGCCCAGACCACCAGCAGACCTGCCACCGCGAGCAGCAGCGCACTCATCCAGATCCAGTCGACCGAGGCGGCGAGCAACCGGTAGCCGGCCGGAGGGGGCGGCCCGCCACTCCAGCTCGACCCCCGCCAGGTCAGATCACCGGCGACCACCCCCACCCCGGCGATCGCCAGCATCCGCAGGGAGAGCCCACGCAGGGCGCCCACCGCCAGCTCGGCCTGCCAGGACGGGAGCAGCTGTGCCGGTGAGCCGAACTCCACCACCGCCCGGCGCTGCGCCTCGGTGGGTGGCACCCCGCTCTCGCGGTACGCCTCGACGGCGTCCAGCAAGCCGTGCCGGGCCTCGGTCAGCAGGTCGGACTTGAGTCGCGCCGGCCCCTGCAGTCGAGCGGCCAGCTCCCGCAGGTGCTCGTCGACCATCACGTCCTCACCGCGCCCCATGGCACCACACTGCCATGGACTCCGGCCGGTCGACGTCCGGGAGAACCCTGGTCCGCCCCCGAGTCGGGTCAGGGGGCGAGCGCCAGGTAACCCCGTTCGGCCGCGGCCTGGAGCAGCCACTGGTCCCGGTACCAGCCCGGGGCCGCGACCAACTCGGCGTGCCGACCGCGCTGGATCACCCGGCCGCCGTCCAGGACCACGATCTCGTCCAGCTCGGCCAGCCCGCTGAGCCGGTGGCTGATCAGCAGCACCGAGTGCCCGGCGGGGGTGGCGGCGAGGGCGGACGCGAGCACCGCGTCCGCGGCGGTCGGGTCCAGACCTTCGGTGGGCTCGTCGAGCACCAGCACCGGCGGCGCGGCGAGCAGGGCCCGGGCGAGCGCCAGCCGCTGCCGCTGCCCACCGGAGAGCTGCCCGCCCTCCTCGCCGACCAGTGTGTCCCAGCCCGCAGGCTGAGCGCGGACCCAGTCCAGCAGGCCGGCGGCGGCGGTGGCGGCGGTCAGCTCCTCCTCGCCCGCGCCGGCCCGCCCGAGCAGCAGGTTCTCCCGCACCGTGGCATGGAAGACGTACGCCTCGGCCAACAGCCCGCCGACCGCGCGCGGCAGCGCCTCCTCGGCGTACGCCGAGAGGTCGTGACCGTCCAGGGTGACCCGGCCGGACGCCGGCCGGACGGTGCCGGTCAGCACGGCGGCCAGGGTGCTCTTGCCGGCGCCGCTCGGGCCGACGACAGCGATCCGGCGTCCCGCCGGCAGGTCCAGGCTGACCCCGTCCAGGGCGGGTGCCGCGCCGGCCCGGTACCGCACTGTCACGTCGACGAAGCGCAGGTCGTGCGGGCCGCTCAGGTCCGTTGGACCGGTCGCGGGCGACGGGGTCGGCGGGTCGGTGTCGAGCAGGTCGGCCACCCGGGTCAGGCCCTGCCGCAACTGCGTCCACTGTCGGGCCGCTGCGACCAACGCCAGCGTCACCTCGACGGCGGCCAGTGTGCCGACGGCCAGGACGCCCACCAGCACCCCCGGCACGTCGGCGGCGAGCGCGACCAGCACCACCGCTGCGGCGGTCACGCCGGCGGCCAGCACGCCGGCCGCGTCCACCGCGAACCCGGTGGCCGCCAGCCGACGTTCCAGCCGGGCCAGCCGGTGGGCGCGCTGCTCGGCGGCGCGCAGCGTGACGTCGGTCGCCCCGAACGCGGCCAGGTCGGCCGCGCCGTGGGTGAGGTCGATCGCGTCGGTGGCCAGCGCACCCCGCAGGGGGGCCACCTCGGCCGCGCTGCGGCGGGTGACCGCGGTGGCCAACGCGGGCAGCGCCACCCCGGCGACCAGCAGCCCGACGGCGAGCGCGCCGGCGGCCGGTGGCGAGATCAGCGCCGCCACGGCGACCGCCGACACACCGACCACCGCCGCCGCCGAAGCGGGCACCAGCACCCGCAGCAACAGGTCCTGGACGGCCTCCACGTCGGAGACCAGTCGGCTCAGCACGTCCCCCGAGCGGTGCGCCGTGCCACGGCGGGCCGCCAGGGTGGCGAAGACCCGGGCCCGGACGTCGGTGATCATGCGGAGCACCGCGTCGTGCCCGGCGAGCCGTTCGGTGTAGCGGAACACGCCCCGGCTGATCGCCAGCGCCCGGACCGCGACGATCGCCACGGTGAGGCGGTCCAGTGGAGGCTGACCGGCGGCGCTCATCAGCAGCCAGGTGGCGGTGGCCATCAGGGCCAGCCCGGCGAACTCGGTGGCGGCCGCGAGCAGCCCGGCTCCGACCAGTCGGCCCAGGTACGGCCGGGCCAGTCGCAGCACGGCCCGCTCGGCGGCGGCCCGCCCGGCCGGTGCCGCGTCGGCCACCACCGCCGGCCCGTGTTCGGCGGTCATCGGGCGGCCTTCCCGGTCGGTTCGGGCGTCAACTCGGTGACCCGACCGTCCTCGATGCGCAGGATCCGGTCGGCGTCGGCCAGCAACGCCGGTCGGTGCGCCACCAGCAGCGCCGTCCGCCCGGCGACCAGGCGACGGGTGGCGTCGAGCACCACCGCCTCGGCCGCCGTGTCGAGTCGGGCGGTGGGTTCGTCGAGCAGCACCACCGGGGCGGCGCGCAGGAACGCCCGGGCCAGTGCCACCCGCTGCCGCTGCCCACTGGACAGCCCATGACCGCGCTCACCGAGCAGGGTGTCCAGGCCGTCGGGCAGACCGGCCACCACGTCGTCCAGGGCGGCGTCGTGCACCGCGGCGGTGAGTACCTCGGCCGGGGTGTCCGGCGCGCCGAGGCGGATGTTGTCGGCCAGCGAGGCGGCGAAGAGGTGCGCCCGCTGCGGCACCCAGGCGAGCTGCCGGCGCCAGGCGTCCGGGTCGGCGGTGGCGAGGTCGACCCCGTCCACCGTGATCCGGCCGCTGGTCGGCACCACGAAGCCCAGCAGCAGGCCGAGCAGCGTGCTCTTGCCGGCTCCGCTGGGCCCGATGATGGCGATCCGCTCGCCGGGCCGGATGGTCAGTGTCACGTCGCGCAGGGCGGTGGTCCGCTCGTACGCCACGGTCACCCCCTCGAACCGGATCTCGGCCCGAGCGTCCGGGACCGAGGCGCCCTCGGCGGCCCGGGGCGCGGTGGGTGCGGCGGAGACCGTCAACGCCTCGTCCAGCGCGGCCAGCCCCTCCATGCTGGCGTGGAAGCGGCTACCGGCGGCGCGTAGCGGCAGGTACGCCTCCGGGGTCAGCAGCAGCACCAGCAGCGCGGTCTGCAGGGCCAGCCCGCCGCCGAGCAGGCGGATGCCGACCGGCACCGCGACCAGCGCCACCGAGAGGGTGGCGACCAACTCGAGGACCAGCGCGGAGAGGAACGCGATCCGCAGCGTCTTCATTGTGGCGACGCGGTGACCGTCGGCCATCCGGCGCACCACGTCGGTCTGCGCCCGGGCCCGCCCGAACGCGCGCAGCGTGGGCAGCCCGGCGACCATGTCGAGGAAGTGCCCGCCGAGCAGCGCGAGCCGCCGCCACTGCCGTTCGGTGGCGGCCTGCGCCTGCCAGCCGAGCAGCGCACCGAAGACCGGAATCAGCGGCAGGGTCACCGCGATGATCACCGCCGAACTCCAGTCGGCGAAGACGACCCGGGCCAGCACCGCCAGGGGCACCGTCACGCTGAGCACCAGTTGCGGCAGGTACCCGGTGAAGTACGCGTCCAGCGCGTCCAGCCCACGCCCGGCCAGGGTGGCGATCTCACCGGCCCGTTGCCCGGCCACCCAGCCGGGCCCGTGCCGGCCCACCGCGCCGAGCAGGTCGGCCCGCAGCGTGGCCTTGACCGTGGCTGCCACCCGCGCCGAGACCGTGCCCTGCGCCCAGACCAGGGCCGAGCGGGCGGCGACCGCGACCACGAAGCCGGCCAGCGCCGGTCGATCCAGCCGACCGTCGATCGCGGTGGCCAGCAGCGACGCGAGCGCGGTGGCCTGCGCCACGATCAACCCGGCGGCCAGCACCCCCAGGAGCGCGAGCACGGCAAGGTCGCCCCGGGCCGCAGGGACCCGGCGCAGCAGACGCGGGTCGAACGGACGGCGGCTCACCAGTACACCGGTGCCCTACCGTCGGTCCGTCCTCGGAAAACCCACCAGCACATCGCCTGGAAGCCTAGTAGGGCCGGAAGTAGCGGCAGCGCCACCCAGCCCAGCAGCCGCAGTGTCGGCGCGCTGGCGGCGGCGTCGGCCACCCGCAGCGAGGCGTCCGGGTCGGTCGTGGACACCAGCACGTAGGGCCAGAGAGCGGCCCCGACCAGCACCACCGGCAGCGCCAGGGCCGCGCCGGTGGCGACCAGAGCCCACCCCGGTCGCCGCCGGGTCAGCGCCGCGCGGGCCGCCAGCAGCGCCGCCACGAGCAGCACCGGCAGGAGTACGGCCACCGCCGGCCGCTGCACGGCGTCGCGTACCCGGGCGGAGAGCAGGCCCACGACGGTGGCCAGGGCGACAGTGGTGAGCGCCACCGGCACCAGCCGGCGGGCCGTACGACCGACCACGGCGGCGGCCTCGGCCGACAGTCGCAGGGTGAGGAAGGTCGCTCCGTGCACCGCTACCAGGGCGACCATGGCCAGCCCGGCGGCGGCCGCGAACGGGGTGGCCAGGTGTGTCACACCGGCGACGTGCCCATCGGCCTGGAGGGGTACGCCCTGCAACAGCGCGGCGAGCAGCGCACCCCAGCCCAGCGCGGCGAGGGCGCTGCCGATCATCACGACGCGGTCCCAGCGGGCCCGGATCCGCTCGTCGTCGGGTCGGCTGCGCAGTTGTACGCCGACGGTGACCAGGATGACGCCGACCAGGGCACCGGCGACGACCGGATAGCAGCCGGCGAGCAACTCGCCCTCCAGCAGGGGGAACGCGCCGAAGAGGATGCCCACGGCGGCCACCAGCCAGACCTCGTTGCCGAGGAAGAACGGGCCGAGCGCGGTGAGCGCCTCCCGCCGCCCAGCCGAGCCGACGCCGCGGGCGAGCAGCAGCCCGACGCCGTAGTCGTAGCCGGCGAGCACCAGGTAGCTGGCGAAGAAGAGGCCGAGCAGGGCGTACCAGGCGAGGTCCACGGTCTACTCCTCAGAGGAGGGCGGGTTCGGGGTGGGCCGGCTCGCTGGGCGGTGCCGGCGGACGGCCGAGCGCCGGGTCGGCCGCACCGCGCCTGGCGTGCCGGGCGAGCAGCACCCAGTTGGTGACGGCGAGGGTGCCCAGCAGCAGGCTGAACCCGATCAGCGAGGTGAGCATCAGCGGTGCGCTGACCGGGGAGACGGCCTGCTCGGTGGGGAGCAGCCCGTACGCCACCCAGGGTTGACGGCCGACCTCCCGGGAGATCCAGCCGAGGATCACCGCGATGAACGGCAGCGGCAGTCCGAGCAGGATCAGCCAGAGCGGGAAGCGCAGTCGGATGACCCAGTCCCGGAAGAGCAGGGGCAGCAGGAGCCAGACGCAGCCGAGGGTGAAACCGATCAGGATCATGAAGCCCAACCCGACGCTGGCCAGCACCGGCGGGGTGTAGTCGCCGGGGCCGAACCGCGTGGTCCACTCGGCGATCAGCGCCTGGCTCTCCGGGCCGTCGCCGCCGAACTTGGTCGGCTGCACCGCGCCCACCGGGCCGAACTGGGCGAAACCGAAGCCCTGCACCATCGTGATGGCCAGTGCCGCGGTGACCAGGCCGATCCGCAGCGAGGTGCGGAAGAGCGCGAAGTCCGGGGTACGCCGGATCAGGTGCCCGGCGCTGACCGCCGCCATCAGCATCCCGCCGACCAGCAGCGCCGCCGAGACCACGTGCCCGAAGGCCATGCCGAGGCTGGGGTTGGTGAGCAGCGCGCCGAAGTCGGTGAGGTGGGCGATCCCGTCGCGGACCTCGTAGCCGACCGGATTCTGGAGCCAGGAGTTGGCCACCATGATCCAGAACGCCGAGGCGTACGCGGTGATCGCCACGCCCCAGAGCAACGCGAGGTGGACGCCCTTGCCGAGCCGGTGCCAGCCGAAGATCCACATCCCGAGGAACGTGGACTCCAGGAAGAACGCCACAAGCGTCTCGATGGCCAGCGGTGCGCCGAAGACGTTGCCGACGTAGCGCGACAGGCCGCTCCAGTTCAGCCCGAACTGGAACTCCATCACGATCCCGGTGGCGATGCCGAGCACGTAGTTGATCACGTAGAGCTGGCCCCAGTAGCGGGTCAGTCGCTCCCACTTCGGGTTGCCGGTGAGCACCCAGGCGGTCTGCATGCCGACCAGCAGGGTGACCAGCCCGAGCGTGACGACCACGAACAGGAAATGGATCGAGGTGGTGGTGGCGAACTGCAGGCGGGCGAGGAGCAGGGTGTCCATGACCAGCCCTCCATAGCGTTGGCTGCCTTGTCGTAGCCACCCTACACGTAGTTTGCCTACTGGTAAGAACTACTACGCCCTGTCGTAGGAAACTCTACTACGCCACGTAGTACATGGGGGAGATCGCGCTCGATCCTGGATGTAGTGGTCTCGCGGCCCCGGGATGCCCCTCGATCCTGGATCGAGCGCGATCTTGCGAGGGGGTGCCGGGCGCAGTGCGGGCGCAGACGTGCAAGGGCTGGCGCGCGAGGTGCGCGGGCGTGGCGCGGGGCAGCGCCCTCCGCGTGGTTCTGCCGCGTGGGCTCAGTGGTGCCTTGTGGGCGTCAGCTCAGGAAGAGGGTGACCGGGAGGGCGACAAGGGTGGTGGCGACCGCGAGGGCGGTGGCGCCGAGAACCCGGGGCGGCCGGTCGCTGACCAGCAGCCGCTGCACCCGTACGTCGAGATCCCGGTCGCCCATGCCGAGCGCGCCGGCCGGGGTGATCCGGTGCCCGGCGGCGGCGAAGCGGCGCAGCGCACCCGCCAGCGGGGCCTCGGCGTGCAACTCACGGGCCTTGTCGTCGGCGCGCATCTCGACCAGCAGGGCGACCCGCTCGTGCGCGTCGCGCACCCAGCCGAACCACGGCAGCGCCCGGCACAGCGCGGTGAACGGGAGCAGCACCAGGTCGTGCCGCTCGTGGGCGTGCGCACGCTCGTGGCTGAGAACCGCGGCCAGCTCGGCCCGGTCCAGCAGGCTCAGTGTGCCGGCGCTGACCACGACCTGCGGCTTCACCCCCGGCAGGCAGTACGCGGCGGCGCTCGGATGATCCAGCACCAGCGCGCCCGGCGCGGCCGGGTCGTTCCGGGCGACCAGGGAGAGCAGGTCACGGTGGCGACGCTGGGCGCGTACGGTGCCGTGGATGCTGCGCACGGTCGTCGTGACCAGCACCGCTCCGATGCCGAAGCCCACGCCGACGCCGGCCAGGTGGAACGTGCCCACCCCGATCGGCAGGGCGCCGTGGGCGAGGTCGTTGGCCAGGGCGAGCAGCGCGCTACCGGTCGACCGGTCGTACGCGCTCAACCCGAGCGCCATCGGCAGGCCCATCGCCGAGAGGCCCAACGCCAGCCCGACGGCCTGCCAGCAGACGATCGCCACCCGGGGGCTGCGCCACGTCCAGGTGGAACGGGCCAACACCTGGGCGGTCAGATAGCAGGCCAGCATGGTGGCGGCGAAGTGCACGGCGTAGGCCATGGCGCGCGCCCTACCGCTCCGCTGCCTCGCCGGCGGGTCGGCGGCCCGCCGGCCCGTCCACCCGGTCGGTCAGGGCGTCGGCCCCGCCCGCGTCGCCGCCGGTGGAGCCCGGCCCGGTCAGGCCGGCCTCGCTGCCGAGGGCCGCTCGCAGCACCTCGGCCTCGGTGCCGGTCACCGAGCGGGCGAAGCGCACCAGCGCGGCGTCCCGGCTGCCACCCAGGTCGAGGGCATCGAGCATGAGTTGAGCGATGTGCGCCTCGCGGCTGGCCGCCGGACGGTACCGCCAGGCCCGACCCTCCCGCTCCCGTTGCACCATGCCCTTGCCGGCGAGCCGGTCCAGCACGGTCATCACGGTGGTGTACGCCAGCTCACGGCCATCGAGCGCGTCGGCCACCTCGCGGACGGTCACGCCGTCCGACGTGCCGGGAACCACGTCCCACAGCACGTCCATCACCGCACGCTCAAGATCGCCCAACCGAGTCACGAGCCAATCCTACCCCCGGTAGTAGACCCCCACCGACCCCACCAGGCCGTCCCTGCCCCGCCCCACCCCACGCGAGCGGTGATCATGAGGTTGACCGGCTTGACGGAGATCAAACACCCCGCCAACTCCATGATCACCAGCCAGGATCGGCGGCGCCGGCCAAGATCCGGACAAGAAAAGGGTTGTTGCTGCCTCAGGCGCGCGGGAGGCAGCAACAACCCTGAAGTTGCGCGGATCTTGACGCGGGGCCGACGGCCGACGCCCGCTGACCGGCAACCCAACCCGAGGCAGTACCCCCGAGCTGACCCACCCGACGAACCCGGCCCACGTCAGGGTTTTCGGGGGAGCCCCACCCGCGGAGGGATCAAGCCTGACCGCCCGGAGCGGGTGGGGCTCCCCCGAAAACCCAAAAGGCCGAGCAAAGACGATCACACCCCCTTCGGGTGCCACACCGTCTTCGTCTCCAACAGCGCCGTCATCCGATCCAGGCCCGGGTCGACCGACCAGTCGTGGTCGGCCGGGGCCGGTCGGAGCACCCGCTTGAGGTTCTCCGCCGCCTTGACCTCCAGGTCGGTGGCGAGCGCGGCGTCGGTGACCCCGGTCAGGTCGATCGCGTTGACGTCCATGTGCGCGGCCAGCGTCGGCGCGGTCTCGGTGATCGCGCCGGTGAGGATGTTGACCACACCGCCGGGCAGGTCGGACGTGGCCAGCACCTCGGCCAGCGTCACCGCCGCCAGCGGCTCGGTCGCCGAGGCCGCCACCACCACTGTGTTGCCGCTGACGATCGCCGGGGCGATCACGCTGACCAGGCCGAGCAGCGCCGGGCGTTCCGGGGCGACCACCGCGACCACGCCGGTCGGTTCGGGCGCGGAGATGTTGAAGTACGGGCCGGCGACCGGGTTGGCGCCGCCGTACACCTGGGCCAGCTTGTCGGCCCAGCCGGCGTACCAGACCCAGCGGTCGACCGCGGCGTCCACCTCGTCGCCGGGGATGCCCAGGGCGACGAACTGCTCGCGGCGGCCCTCCAGCATCTCGGCGGCCCGGTAGAGGATCTGACCCCGGTTGTACGCGGTCGCGCCGGCCCAGCCCTTGACGGCGGCGCGGGCGGCGACCACCGCGTCCCGGGCGTCCTTGCGGGAGGCCAGTGACACATTCGAGGACTGCACGAGATACGACCGTCCCGACTCGCTGCGCGGGAACTTCCCGCCGATGAAGAGCTTGTACGTCTTGCGTACCGCGACCCGCTCAGACATTGAGGTAGCCCTCCAGCCCGTGCCGGCCGCCCTCGCGACCGTAGCCCGACTCCTTGTAACCACCGAACGGCGAGGTGGGGTCGAACTTGTTGAAGGTGTTGGCCCAGACCACGCCGGCGCGCAGCCGGTCGGCCATCCACAGGATCCGGGAACCCTTGTCGGTCCAGATCCCGGCCGACAGCCCGTACGGCGTGTTGTTGGCCTTCTCCACGGCCTCGGCCGGGGTGCGGAAGGTGAGCACCGACAGCACCGGGCCGAAGATCTCCTCGCGGGCGATCCGGTGTGCCTGGGTGACGCCGGTGAAGATGGTCGGCGCGAACCAGAAGCCCCGGTCGGGCAGGTCGCACGGCGGTGACCAGCGTTCGGCGCCCTCGGCCGAGCCGGCGTCGGACAGCTCGCGGATCCGCTCCAGCTGGGCGGCGGAGTTGATCGCGCCGACGTCGGTGTTCTTGTCCAGTGGGTCGCCGACCCGGAGCTGAGCCATCCGTCGCTTCAGCGACTCCAGCACCCGCTCGGCCACGTTCTCCTGGACCAGCAGTCGGGAGCCGGCGCAGCAGACGTGCCCCTGGTTGAAGAAGATGCCGTTGACGATGCCCTCGACCGCCTGGTCGATGGGTGCGTCGTCGAAGACGATGTTGGCGGCCTTGCCGCCCAGTTCCAGGGTGAGCTTCTTGCGGGTGCCGGCGACCGACCGGGCGATGGCCCGGCCCACGTCGGTGGAGCCGGTGAAGGCGACCTTGTCCACGCCGGGGTGCTCGACCAGCGCGCGGCCGGTGTCTCCGGCGCCGGTGAGGATGTTGACCACACCGGCCGGCAGGTCGGCCTGCTGGCAGATCTCGGCGAAGAGCAGCGCTGTCAGCGGGGTGGTCTCGGCCGGCTTCAGCACCACCGTGTTGCCCGCGGCCAGCGCCGGGGCGATCTTCCAGGCCAGCATGAGCAGCGGGAAGTTCCACGGGATGACCTGCGCCGCCACGCCGATGGGCCGCGGATTCGGGCCGAAGCCGGCGTGCTCCAGCTTGTCGGCCCAGCCCGCGTAATAGAAGAAGTGCGCGGCGACCAGCGGCAGGTCGACGTCGCGGGACTCGCGGATCGGCTTGCCGTTGTCCAGCGATTCCAGGACGGCCAGCTCGCGGGAGCGCTCCTGGATGAGCCGGGCGATCCGGTACAGGTACTTCGCCCGGTCCCGGCCCGGCATCGGGCCCCAGACCTTGTCGTACGCCTTGCGGGCGGCGCGCACCGCGCGTTCCACGTCCTGGGCGCCGGCCTCGGCGACCTCGGCCAGCACCTCCTCGGAGGCGGGGTTGATCGACTTGAAGCTGCCACCGTCGGTCGGGTCGACGAACGTGCCGTCGATGAACAGCCCGTACGAGGGTTTGAGGTCCACCACCGAGCGGGACTCGGGGGCGGGGGCGTATTCGAACATCGGCTATCAGTCCAGGGTGAAGTAGTCGGGACCGGAGTAAGTGCCGGTCGTCAGCTTGGTGCGCTGCATCAGCAGGTCGTTGAGCAGGCTGGACGCGCCGAAGCGGAACCAGTCCGGGTCGAGCCAGTCCGGGCCGACGGTCTCGTTGACCATCACCAGGTACTTGATCGCGTCCTTGGTGGTCTTGATGCCACCGGCGGGCTTCACGCCCACCTGCCGCCCGGTC
This sequence comes from Micromonospora saelicesensis, assembly GCF_900091575.1. Classification (GTDB taxonomy): domain Bacteria; phylum Actinomycetota; class Actinomycetes; order Mycobacteriales; family Micromonosporaceae; genus Micromonospora; species Micromonospora saelicesensis. The sequence continues at coordinate 602,581 of NZ_FMCR01000001.1, read as the reverse complement.
GCCTCGCGGAAGTCACGCACCGCTTCCAGCATCACCAGGCTCACCGGCATCGTCGCCGCGATCGGGACCTTGCCGGTGGAGGTCTTGATGAAGTCGCCGCCAGCCAGCATGGCCAGCCAGGAGGCCCGCCGGACGTTGTCGTAGGTGGCCAGCTCGCCGGTCTCCAGGATCACCTTGAGGTGGGCGTCCCCGGAGGCCTCCTTGGTGGCCACGATCTCGTCGTAGACCTCCTTGTACCGCCCGGCCAGGAACGCACCCCGGTTGATCACCATGTCGATCTCGTCGGCGCCGGCCGCGACGGCGGCCCGGGTGTCGGCCAGCTTGATCTCCAACGGCGCCTGACCCGACGGGAACGCGGTCGCCACGCTGGCCAGGTGCACGGCGGAGCCGCGCAGCACCTCCGCCACGTAGGGGACCATCGCCGGGTAGACGCAGACCGCGCCGACGTGCGGGCAGGACGGGTCGGCCGGGTCCGGACGCAGGGCCTTCGCGGCGAGCGCGCGCACCTTGCCCGGGGTGTCCGCCCCCTCCAGGGTGGTCAGGTCGACCATCCGGATCGCCAGGTCGATCGCCTGGGCCTTGGCGGTGGTCTTGATGGAGCGGGTGCCGAGCTGTGCCGCCCGCTGCTCCGCGCCGACCTGGTCCACGCCGGGCAGGCCGTGCAGGAAGGTCCGCAGAGCGGTCTCGGATCGTCCCAGCTCGGAGAGCTCCGACCGGGCCGACGTCGTTGTCGCCGTCATGCCGAGAAGTCTACGCACGAGACCCCCGAGTGATCTTGCTCACGACCGCTCCATGACGTGCCGACGTGAGCGGCGTCCCTGGTCCGACCGCACCCGCACCGCCGCACGGTACGGACCGGTAGGTTGAGCGATCGTGGACGTACACGTCATTGACCACCCGCTGGCCCAGTCCAGGTTGACTGCCATGCGGGACGCGCGCACCGATTCCTCGACGTTCCGGGCGGCGCTGCACGAACTGACCACCATGCTGGTGTACGAGGCGGCACGCACCTTCCCCGTCGAGCGGTACCCGGTGCAGACGCCGGTCACCGGCACCGAGGGCACCCGGCTGGCCAACCCGCCGCTGCTGGTCCCGGTGCTGCGCGCCGGGCTGGGCATGGCGGACGCCGCGTTGGGCCTGCTGCCCGAGTCGTCGATGGGTTTCGTGGGCCTGGCCCGCGACGAGGTGACCTACGAGCCCCGCGCGTACATGGAGTCACTGCCACGCGACTTGGCCGGGCTGCCGGTGCTGGTGCTGGACCCGATGCTGGCCACCGGCGGTTCGCTGGAGCACTCGTGTCGGCTGCTGGCCGATCGGGGCTGCACCGACATCACAGTGCTCTGTGTGCTCGCCGCCCCGGTCGGCATCGAGCGGCTGGAGCGCTCCGGCCTGCCGTTGCGCCTGGTCACGGCCTCGATCGACGAGGGGCTCAACGACAGCATGTTCATCGTCCCCGGCCTCGGTGACGCCGGCGACCGCCAGTTCGGTGGCATGCCCCGCTTCTGAGGCGATACCCGGTCGGTGCCGGGTCCGGCGGGTCCGTGCGCGGGGTGCCCGGACCCGCTACCGTCTCCGGCCATGACTGGTGTTGCGCTCGCCGAGGAGTTGCTGCTCCTCGCCTACGACGACACGACCGGCAAGGCGACCATGCCACGGATCAGCCTGGACCTGGGCATGGCCGCCGCGGTGCTGGTCGAGCTGGCTCTGGCCGGCCGGATCGCGTACGCCGACGGGTCCCTGGCGGTGATCGATCCGACGCCGACCGGCGAGCCGTTCAGCGACGATGTCCTCAGCCGGATCGCCGCCGACACCCCGCACACCCCGGCGTCCTGGGTGCAGCGTCTGCGGCACGGCCTGCGCGACCGGATCCTCGCCGACCTGTGCCGGCAGGGCGTCGTCCGGGACGTCGACGAGACCGAGCTGGGCTTCATCCACGTGCACCGTTACCCGGTCGTGGACACCTCCGTCGAGGCGGAGACCCGCCAGCGGCTGGCCGAGGCGCTGACCGGCGCGGCAGCCCCGGACGAGCGGACCGCCGCGCTGGCCACCCTGGTCGTGGTGCTCCGGATGGAGTCCGCGCTCGGGGTGAGCGGCGAGGCCGCCGCCGATGCCCGCCGCCGGTTGACGGAGATCGCCACCGGCGCCGGGTTCTCCGGCGAGGTGAGCACCGACGACTCGGTGGTCCGCCCGTCGGTCGGCTTGGTCGTCGCCGCCCTGGCCAGGGCCGTCGACCAGGCCCTCGGCCCGCGCCGCTGACCCAAGGCGCCGGTCAGAGCCCCAGAGCTGCGGCGATCTCGCCACGCAGGGCGGCGACCGCCTGCGCCGCCCTGCTGCGGGCCGTCCGGACGTCACCGTCCACGACCGGTTCCACCACCTCGAGGTACGCCTTGAGCTTCGGCTCGGTCCCGGACGGGCGGATCACCACCCGGGCCACCGCGGTCCGCAGGATCACCACGTCCGACTCGGGCAGCAGGTCCCGGACGCTGTCCACCGGCTGCCCGAGCAGGGTGGCCGGGGTGTCCGCCCGGATCCGGGCCATCGCGTCGGCGATGACCCGCAGGTCGTCCACCCGGGCCGAGAGCTGGTCGGTGTGGTGCACGCCGAACTCGGCGGCCAGCTCGTCCAGCCGGTCGGTCAGCGTACGACCCTGCGACTTCAGGCCGGCGGCCAACTCGGCCACTGTCAGCGCGGCGGTGATGCCGTCCTTGTCTCGGACGTGTTCCGGGGCGACGCAGTAGCCGAGCGCCTCCTCGTAGCCGAAGACCAGGGGCGCGCTTCCGCCGCCAGCCCGCACGATCCACTTGAAGCCGGTCAGCGTCTCGTCGTAGGGCAGACCCCGGGCCGCGCACATCGCCCGCAGCAGTGACGACGACACGATGGTGGTGGCGTAGAGCCCGGTCACCCCCCGGCGCATCAGGTGGTCGGCGAGCAGGACGCCCACCTCGTCGCCCCGCAGCATCCGCCAGCCGTCGCGGTCGTCCCGGACGACCACAGCGCAACGGTCGGCGTCCGGGTCGTTGGCGATGGCGAGGTCCGCGCCGGTGGAGTCGGCCAGGGCGATCAGCCGGTCCACCGCGCCCGGCTCCTCCGGGTTGGGGAATGACACGGTGGGGAACGCCGGGTCCGGCTCGGCCTGGTCGGGCACCACCCCGGGGGTCGGGAAGCCCGCGCGGGCGAAGGCGGCGGTGAGCACCGCTGCGCCCACCCCGTGCAGCGGGGTGTATGCCACCGTCAGGTCCCGTGGCCCGTCCGGGTCGATCACCGCGGTGGCCCGTTCGACGTACGAGGCGACCAGGTCGTCGCCGAGCACCTGACCGGGCTCGCCCAACGGCACCTGGGCCAGCGGCCCGACCGATCGGATGGCGGCCTCGATACCGGCGTCGGCGGGTGGCACGATCTGCGCGCCGGCGCCCAACTCGCCGCCCAGCTCCGCGCCGAGGTAGACCTTGTAGCCGTTGTCCTGCGGCGGGTTGTGGCTGGCCGTGACCATCACTCCGGCGACACCGCCGAGGTGCCGCACGGCGTACGCCAGCACCGGGGTGGGCAGCGGGTGGGGCAGCAGCAGCGCCGGGCGGCCCGCACCGGTGGCCACCTGTGCGGTGCGCTCCGCGAACTGCCGGGAGCCGTGCCGGGCGTCGTACCCGATCACCAGCGGGCCGTTGCCGCCCTGGGCGGCGAGCCAGGTGACCAGGCCGGCAGCGGCCTGGGTGACCACGGCGAGGTTCATGCCGTTCGGGCCGGCGCGCAGCGGGCCGCGCAGGCCCGCCGTGCCGAAGGTCAGGGGGCCGGCGAACCGGTCGGCCAGCTCCGGGGCGCTCGCCGGCAGCCCGTCGAGCACCGCCGTCAGCTCGTCCCGGCTGGCCGGGTCGGGGTCGTCGGCCAGCCAGCGCCGGGCTTGCTCGCGAATGTCGTCGATGTCAGTGGTGTCCGCCGCCATGCCCCTTGATAGCACGGCGGCGGATCACCCCTGTGGGTTCCCTCCGGCTCAGCCGTTTCCGGTGAGCTGGAACGTCCGCGTCATCTCGTCGAAGATCGGCTTGCTCTCCGCGAACTTGGCGTCCGTGGCGGTGAGGTAGAACGAGTACGCCTTGCCGTCCTGCGCCACGCCCCGCCAGACGCCGTGCCGCATCGCGTCACCCTCACCGCAGGTGTACTCGAATTCCGCTGCCGGCTTGCTCGCCAGCTCGGTCTCGGTGGAGGAGATCTGGTTGTACGGCTTGACGCAGGAGGTGCTCCGGGTCTTGAGGCCGTTCTCGGCAGTCTCGGCCCACCGGGTGGAGCTGCTGCTCCACTTCTCGGTGATGATGCGGACCTTGCGGCCGCTGTCCGCCGGGTCGATGTAGTCGGTGTACGAGCCGCCGGTGGCCTTTTTCCAGCCCTTCGGCACCATGACCTGGATTCCGCGGGCGGTGTGCTCCTGCATCTCGACAGTGGGGGCCGCCGGGGCGGACGTGGTGGGCTGTGCGGCCGGGGTGCTCGGCGGGGGGTCTTCGCCGCCGGAGAGCGCCACAGCGGTGATGAGCAGCACGACGACCAACCCGCCGGCCGCGGCGAGCTGGACCTTGCGCGGCCAGCCCTTGACCGTGGTGACGAGCTGACCACCGGTGGCCCGGACCTTGTCCAGCGCGCTGCCGCCCGAAGCGGCGGGCGTGGTGGCCCAGGGCTGGCCGGTGCCCGGCACCGACCACTGGTTGCCGCCGCCGTAGGTGCCGCCGACGCGCTGGGTGGCCTCCGGTGCTGCGCCGCCGTACCCGACCTGCTGGGTGGCATCGGCCGGGCTGCCGTAGCTGACCCGCTGGGTGGCGTCGGGGTGCCCGCCGGCGTCCACCCGCTGGGTGGCGTCCGCGTTGCCGCCGTAGGTGCGCCCGGCCGCCGGTCGGCCGGGAGTCGGCATCGCGCCGGTCGGCGTGTGCAGCGGGCCGGCCAACGCGTCGGCGCTGGTCTCGTCGAGCCCACCGGTGGTGCCGGCCGCGGAAGCTGCCTGGGGGCGCTCGCCCCGGCGCAGCGAGGCCAGCCGGTCGGTCAGGGACTCGCCCGGGGCCAGCATCGCCTTGCCACCGATCTGGCTGTCCGGCTTCGGCTCCGGCTGGGCCGGCGGGAGGACGGGGATGGGGCGCTGCTGCACCGGCACCACTGCGTACGGGTCGGTGACCGAGTGCACAGCCGTCGCCGTGCTGCCCAGGGGGCCGGCGAGCAGCTCGCGCAGCATGGCCCGGGAGGTGTGCACGTCGAGTCGGCGCGCCGGGTCCTTCTCGAGCAGACCCATCAGCACCCGGGTCAGCGGGCCGCTGCGCTGCGGTGGGGCGGGTGGGTCCTCCACCACGGCGTGCATGGTCTCGATCGGGTCGCCCTTGTCGAACGGGGGCCGCCCCTCGACCGCGGTGTAGAGCGTCACACCCAGCGAGAAGAGGTCACTGGGCGGGCCGAACTCCTGGCCCATGGCCCGCTCGGGCGAGATGAAGTGCGGCGAGCCGAGCACCATGCCGGGGGTGGTGAGCTGCACGTCGGTGGGCATCCGGGCGACCCCGAAGTCGGTCAGCACGCAGCGCCCGTCGGTGCAGATCAGCACGTTTGCGGGCTTGACGTCGCGGTGCAGCACGCCGATCGCGTGCGCGACCTCCAACGCGCCGAGCAGCGCGATGCCGATCTTGGCGACGGCACGGGGCGCGACCGGCCCGTCCTCGATCACCATGTCGGCGAGGCTGCGGGCGTCCAGCAGCTCCATCACGATCCACGGCCGGCCGGCCTCGGTGACCACGTCGTACACCTGCACCACAGCGGGGTGCTGGATGGCGGCGGCGGCGCGGGCCTCCCGCAGGGTGCGTTCGTACATCGCGTCGCGGTCGCTGGGGGCCAGCCCCGGGGGCAGGACGACCTCCTTCACCGCCACGTCACGGCGCAGCAGGGTGTCTGTGGCGCGCCACACCGTGCCCATGCCGCCGTTGCCCACCGAGGACCGCAGCGAGTACCGGCCACCAATGGTGGTGCCGGGCGCCGCTCGTCCGTTGGCGGGACTAACTGGTCCGCCGCTCCACGTCGGGATCTGAGTCACAGAAAAGCCACCGGGGGAAATCGAGGGGGGCTGGGACACAACCCCCCTATCTTGCTGGTTCCGACGCCCGATGCGAAAGCCGACGCGACGGACGTTTGTCGAAGTCGACAGAACGTGCCCTGTCGTTCACCTGGTGTCGACCGGTCGGGACGCACTGTGCGGTATCCCTCACCCGACGACGTGGCCAGGCGTCCTACCATCCGGGGATGAACCAACGGCGGTCAAGTGAGTCCGGTTTCCCGATCAACGGCGTCTACACGGAGGCCGACCTTCCGGAGGACCTGGACTCCCGGCTCGGCAGCCCGGGCGAGTTCCCGTACACCCGGGGTGTCTACCCCACCATGTACACCTCCCGCCCGTGGACCATGCGCCAGTACGCCGGCTTCGGCACCGCCACCGAGTCCAACGCGCGGTACCACCAGCTGTTGCGGGCCGGCACGATGGGCCTCTCGGTCGCGTTCGACCTGCCGACCCAGATGGGTTACGACTCGGACGAACCGATCGCGCACGGCGAGGTCGGCAAGGTGGGTGTCGCAATCGACTCCATCGAGGACATGCGGCTGCTCTTCGCCGACATCCCCCTGGACAAGGTGTCCACCTCGATGACCATCAACGCGCCCGGCTCGGTGCTGCTGCTGCTCTACCAACTCGTCGCCGAGGAGAACGGGGTGCCGGGCACGGCGCTCAACGGCACCATCCAGAACGACATCCTCAAGGAGTACATCGCCCGGGGGACGTACATCTTCCCGCCGAAGCCGTCGCTGCGCCTGGTGGCCGACACGTTCGCGTACTGCCGCAGCGAGGTGCCGAAGTGGAACACCATCTCCATCTCCGGCTACCACATGGCGGAGGCCGGCGCGACGCCCGCGCAGGAGATCGCGTTCACCCTGGCCAACGGGGTGGAGTACGTACGGGCGGCGCTGGCCGCCGGGCTCGCCGTCGACGACTTCGCGCCCCGGCTGTCGTTCTTCTTCGTGGCCCGCACCACGCTGCTGGAGGAGGTGGCGAAGTTCCGCGCCGCCCGGCGGATCTGGGCCCGGCTGATGCGGGACGACTTCGGCGCCAAGGATCCGAAGTCGATGATGCTGCGGTTTCACACCCAGACCGCGGGCGTGCAGCTCACCGCCCAACAGCCGGAGGTGAACCTCGTTCGGGTGGCGGTGCAGGGTCTGGGTGCCGTGCTCGGTGGCACCCAGTCGCTGCACACCAACAGCTTCGACGAGGCGATCGCGCTGCCCACCGAGAAGGCGGCCCGGCTCGCGCTGCGTACCCAGCAGGTGCTGGCCTACGAGACGGACCTGACCGCCACCGTCGACCCGTTCGCAGGGTCTTACGTGGTGGAGGCGATGACCGCCGAGATCGAGGCCGCCGCCGTCGAGTTGATGGAGCGGGTGGCCGACCACGGCTCGGCGGTGGACGCGATCGAGGCCGGGTTCCAGAAGCGGGAGATCGAGCAGTCCGCGTACCGGATCGCCCAGGAGATCGACTCGGGGGAACGGGTGGTGGTCGGGCTCAACCGGTTCACCGTGGACGAGGAGGAGCCGTACGAGCCGCTGCGGGTCGACCCGACGATCGAGGCGGCCCAGGCCGACCGGCTGGCCCGGCTGCGCTCCGAGCGGGACGCCGACGCGGTGGCACGCGCGCTCGCCGATCTTCGGGCGGCCGCCGAGGGCACCGAGAACGTCTTGTACCCGATGAAGGAGGCGCTGCGGGCCCGGGCGACCGTGGGTGAGGTCTGCGGGACGTTGCGTGAGGTCTGGGGGTTGTACCGACCCACCGACCGATTCTGAGCGCCGGGCCGCGACCGCGGCCTCGGGGCGCGGTGTGTCCGGCGTTCTCAGCGGGTATCCGGTCGGTTGAGCCGGGACGCACACCGTGTGCGCCCACGGTGGGTGGGTGCGTGTGAGCGTCCTTGTCCGGCTCGTTGCGGCGTGTGGTCGGCCAATTGTCGGAGTGTCAGTTCATCACCCCGACTAATGCGACAATTTGGCAACGGGTCTCCGGCTGGCGCCGGGATTCGTGACCGCCGCGATCGGTTACGCGTTGTAGGAGGTGAGGGGCTGATGACGGCGTTTGACCGTGATCTACCTGCTGTCCCCCGCCTTGAGGAGCGCCCCCAGCAGGGCATACGTGACTCTGTGCGGTCCGATCATTACCGTAACGAGGTTGCGCAGCGTCACCGTCGGAGGTCTAGGCTGTCTGCTGTCCCCGATGATCCATCCATTCCTAGTGATCGAGAATTCGACGTGACGAGTGCGTTGACGCTGCCCACAAGCGGCCAGCTGGCGTCGTCCTGGCTGGAGACGCCAACGGGATCCCAGCCCCTGCCGCGCGAGCTGGACCACCTTCTCGCGCTCCGGGTACCGGGGCTGATCGCTACGCGCCGTCACCTCCACTCGCACCCGGAGCTTTCCGGCAACGAGTTCGAGACGGCCGCGCTGATCGCCCGGGAGCTGTCGTTGGCCGGGCTGAACCCGCGCCTGCTGCCCAAGGGCAACGGCGTGATCTGCGACGTCAACGGCAGGCCGGACGGCCCGGTCGTGGCGCTGCGCGCCGACATCGACGCACTGCCGCTGGACGATCCCAAGGACGTCCCGTACCGGTCGACCGTGGAGGGCGTCTGCCACGCCTGCGGGCACGACGTGCACACCACGGTCCTGCTCGGCGTCGGCATGCTGCTGGCCCAGCTCGCCGACCTCGGTGAGCTGGACGGTCGGGTCCGGCTCATCTTCCAGCCGGCCGAGGAGATCCTGCCCTGCGGTTCGCTGGAGGTCATCGAGGCCGGCGGCCTGGACGACGTGGTGCAGATCTTCGCGCTGCACTGCGACCCGAACCTGCCGGTGGGCCAGGTCGGCCTGCGCGTCGGCCCGATCACCGCGGCCGCCGACAACGTGACCGTCCGACTCTCCGGCCCGGGCGGGCACACCGCCCGCCCGCACCTGACCGTCGACATGGTCGACGCGCTCGGTCGGCTGATCACCGAGGTGCCGGCCCTGGTCAGTCGCCGGGTGCCGGCCAACAGCGGCCTGCTGCTGGTCTTCGGCCATGCCTCGGCCGGCACCCGCTACAACGTCATCCCGTCCGAGGCGAGCGCGTCCGGCACCCTCCGGGTGATGGACCGCGACACCTGGGAGCAGGCTCCCAAGATCGTCGCTCAGGTGGTGCGGGACGTGATCGCGCCGACCGGTGCCACGGTCGACCTGGAATACCTGCGCGGCCGACCGCCGGTGTGCAACGACGCCCGCGCCATCCAGGTGCTGACCGCCGCCACCGCCGCCGCCCTCGGCCCGGACGGGCTCGCCGAGACACCGCAGAGCATGGGCGGCGAGGATTTCTCCTGGTACCTGGAGTACGTCCCCGGCGCCCTCGCCCGGCTCGGTGTGGGTCGCGCCGGCCCCAACGTCGACCTGCACCGGGCGAGCTTCGACGTGGACGAGCGGTCCATCGCGGTCGGCGTCCGCGTCATGGTGCAGACCGCGTTGCGGGCACTGGCGGCGGCGCGCTGACCGGCGCGACCAGAGCCGGGGACTTGCGCCGTCGGCGCAGCATCACCAGCAGCGCCGCCAGCGGTACGCCGAGCGCCACCAGCCAGGGCAGCAACGCGCCCAGCACCGTGAGCAGGACGGTCATCGAGACGACGAACGCCTTCCAGCCGCCCCTGAGCCCGACCAGGAAGCCCGTCTCGGCCTTCTCCTCGGCGTCCTTCGCCGCCGGCCCGGCCAGCGACACGGTGATCGTGGAGAGGGCGGTCAGGTCGGCCAGGCGCCGCTTCTTGGCCTCCAGCGAGGCCAGGTCGGCCTCCCGTCGACCCAACTCGTTCTCCAGCGACACCAGGTCGGTGATCGAGGAAGCCCGGGCCAGCAACCGACGGGCGCTCTCCACCCGGGCGCGCTGACTGGTGATCCGGGCCTCCAGGTCGACGGTCTCCTCGGTGACGTCCTGAGTGTCGATCTGCCGGCTCTGCTGCCGACCGAGCTTCGCCATCTCCTCCACCACGTCGGTGAACTTCGCCGCCGGCACCCGTAGCTCCAGCTCCGCCACCGCGTCGTCGTCGTCGGCACTGCGCCGCTGGTCGCCGCCGACGAAGCCACCGGCCCGGGTGACCACGGCGGTGGCCTCGCGGGCGGCCGAGTCCACATCGTCCACCTGCACCCGCATCGTTCCGGTGTAGATGATCGCCCGCTGGTCGACCCGCAGGTCCGGTGCGCCGGCGCCGGCCCCCTCCGGCGCGCCTGCGGCGGCGTCCCGGCCCGCCTCGCCGCCGTTGGCCGCCGGCGCCTCGGCCGCCTTGCCCGCGGTGTCCTGCGCCCCGCTGTCGCCGGCACCGCACCCCGTCAGCGCCAGAGCCGCCGCCAGTGTCGTCGTCGCCAGCAGCGCACTGCGGCGTCGTCCCACCTGTCCGTCCATCCCCGCTCCCATCGTCGTCAACCGGTGTGGCGATAGCTCGGACGCGACGCGCACACCGGCTGGTTCCGGCAGACTGCGCTGAGGACGTCACGATTCGATAATCGAGGAGTCACGATGCGGCTCACCAAGTACGCCCACTCCTGCCTTCGGGTGGAACACGACGGGGGAGTGCTCGTCGTCGACCCCGGGGTGTTCAGCGACGCCGCGGCGGCGCTGGACGGTGCGGACGCGGTGCTGATCACCCACGAACACCCTGACCACCTCGACCTGGCGGCGGTGCGCCTCCAACTCGACCGACAGCCCTTCCCGATCCACGGGCCCGCCTCACTCGGCGAGGCCCTGGGCGACGCGGCCGACGTGCTGCGCCCGGTCAGCGTCGGTGAGTCGTTCACCGCCGCCGGGGTCGCGGTGCGCGCGTACGGGGGGCGGCACGCCGTGATCCACCCAGACATTCCGGTGATCGACAACCTCGGTTACCTGATCAACGACGTGGTCTACCACCCGGGAGACTCACTGGTGGTGCCCGACGAGACACCCGTCGACACGCTCTTCGCGCCGATCCACGCGCCCTGGTCGAAGTTCTCCGAGGTGGTCGACTTCATCCGCGCGGTCGCACCGCGGCGCGCGTACGCCCTGCACGACGCGTTGCTCAACGACAACGGGCTGGGCGTGCTCGACCGGCAGTACACCGCGATGTCCGGCACCGAATACCAGCGACTGGAGCCCGGTAGCCGGGTGGACGTCTGACCCGATGCCCGGCCTCTCCGAGGAGCTGGTGCAGCAGCTCTACCGCACCCCACCGGACCGGTTCGTGGCCGCCCGGGACGCCGCTGTGGCCGAGGCCCGCCGGGCCGGCGACCCGACCACCGCCCGGCAACTGGCCCGGCTGCGTCGCCCGACGGTGGCCGCCTGGTTGGTGAACCTGCTCGCCATCCGACGCCCGGAGCTGGTCGCCGATCTGGTGCAGCTCGCCGACGCCCTGCGAGTCGCCCAGCGGGAGTTGCGTGGGCCCCGACTGCGGGAGCTGTCCGCGCAGCGCCGGGCGGTGGTCGGCGCCCTGGTCGCCGAGGTTCGCAAGCTCGCCGCCGCCGAGCCGGACGCGCCACCGGCGAGCCGGCTGCCCCTGGCCGAGGTGGAGGCGACGCTGAACGCGGCGTTCTCCGACGTCGAGGTCGCCGAGCAGGTGCGGGCGGGCCGCCTGCTGCGGGCGGCCAGCTACGCCGGCTTCGGTGAGGTGCCCCGGCCGCAACTGCGGCTGGTCACCGGCGATGACGAGGAGCGCGAGGAGGAGCGCCCGGCCCGCCGACCCGGCCCCCAACGGGGCCGTCCCGAGGCGGCACCCCGTCCGGATCGCGCGGCCGAGCGTGCCGAGCAGGCCGAACGGGCCGCACAGCGGGCGGCCCGAGCCGAGCGGGCCCGGCAGCGCCGCGCCCTGGACCGGGAGTTGGCGAAGGCTCAGGCCGACCAGGAGCGGGCCGAGACCGAGCTGACCGAGGCGACCGGGCAGGAGCGCGACGGTGTGGCCGTACTCGATCGTCTTGAGGCCGAGCTGGCCGAGCTGGAGCGGCGGCGCGCGGTCGCCGAGCAGGACCTCAGCCGGGCCAAGCTCGCCCGGCGTGCCGCCGAGCGGGCGGTCACAGTGGCCCGGCGGCGCGCCGGTGAGGTCGAGGCGGCGGTCGAGGCACTGGCGGCCGAAGAGGGGGATGCGGACGCGGGCGGTGGCGCGGCAGACTGACCATCGATGGACGACGACGAGTGTGCGGGCCGTACACGGCGAGTGGCCCCGGGTCGGTGCGTGGTCGCCGGGTCGGGTTGCCCGGGCGGGGCGGCGCGGTGACTCCGGAGCAGGTCGCGGCCGCCAGTAAGCCCGTCGTGCTCGACCTGGGCGACGCCTTCAGCCGGGACCCGACGACGTTGCGCCGGGCCCGACTGCTCGGCATCTCCGGCTGGGCCTTCTACATCAGCGGCCGGGCCGGCGCGCTCGGCGGTGTGCGGGCCGAGACGGCCGCCGCCGCCCTCGGGTTCATCGCCCCGGACGCGGTCGCCGACGGTTGGGACGCCGCCGCCCGCGTCGTTCCGCCGTTCGAGGTGGCCGCCGCGAGCCTCGCCGAATGCTGTCGGTGGGGGGCGCAGCAGCTCGGCCCCCTGCCCGGCACCGAGCGCCTGTCGGCGCTCGTCGAGCGGGCCGTGGTGGCGGCGGAGGCCAGCGGGATGCCGCTCTTCGCCGCGTGGCGGGCCATGCCGCTTCCGGACCTCTCGCCCGGGGCTCGCAGCGCCGCCGGGCTGCGGCTGCTCCGGGAACACTTCACCGGCGCCTACCTGCTGGCGGTACGCGCCGCCGGGATGACCCCGTTGGAGGCCGTGCTGGCCGGGCCGGAGGGCGAGGCCGGGGCGGTGGCCTGTGGCTGGCCGCCGCCGTACCCGCCGATCGGGCCGCTGGTGCGCCGCCGACTGTGGGCGGAGGCGGTGACCAACCGGCTGGCCGCGCCGGCGTTCACGGCCCTCGGCCCCGCCGACGGCGCGGAGTTGGTGGAGCTGCTGCACCGCACCCGGGTAGACCTCGGCTGAGCCTCCCGTCGGCCGGAAAAATGGGCGGCGCCGCAGCCGAGCGACTGCCAGGATGTCCTGCCGTGACCCTTCCCGCTGGTTGGACGACGCGCCGACCCACCCTCGACGACGTGCCGGCGATCCTCGCGGTGGTGCACGCCGCCGACACCTTCGCCATCGGCCATCCCGACTTCGACGCCGAGGACGTCGCGGCGTCGCTGACCGCCCCCCACTTCGACCCGACCCGGGACTCCTGGCTGGCCATCGACCCGGACGACACAGTGGTCGGCTGGGCGACGGTGGACAACCCGACCGCTGTGGGCCGGGAGTTCGTGGAGGTCTACGTCGATCCGGTACGGGCCGCCGTCGTCCGCGCGCCGTTGCTGCTCCGCCAACTGGACCGGGTCGCCGAGCGCGCCGCCGAGCGGGGGCTGCCGTCGCTCACCGTCCGCTGCGCGGTCTTCGCCCCGGAACGTGACTGGGAACACGCCCTGCGCGGGCTCGGGTTCACCCTCGTCAAGCGGTACGTCCGGATGAGCCGACCGTTGGACGACCTGCCCGACGAGCCGGCCGGTCCATCGGCCGTGACGGTGCGGCCGGTCCGCCCGGACGACGAGGCCGACCTGGTGGAGTTCCACCGGATCTACGAGGCCGCCTTCGGCGACACCCCGGATCACGAGCCGCTGTCGTACGAGCGGTGGCGGGCCCGGATCGGCGACCTGACCGCCTGGGACGAGTGGTTCGTCGCCGAGGTGGACGGGGTGCCGGTCGGCGCGTTGCAGTCCTCGGACCAGGCGCTCGATCAGCAGTCGGGTTGGGTGAAGAGTCTGTCGGTGCTGTCCGCGTACCGGCGCAGGGGAGTGGGTGCGGCGTTGCTGCGCCGCGCCTTCGCCCGCTACGCCGAGAAGGGGCGGCGGGCGGTCGGCCTGGGCGTCGACCTCACCAACCCGACCGCCCCGCTGTCGCTGTACCGGTCGGTGGGCCTGCGGGAGACCCAGTGGACCGACATGTACGAACTTTCCGTTCCGGCGGCCGGTGTGTGATTGACGACCCCGGCCCGGCCCGGTCGGCGCTCCGCTCGACAGCGGTAGCAGACTGGAGGGGTGCGATACGCGCTGCTACGGCGAGGCGGTGCCGGTGGGGCGGGCCCGCAACTCGGTGACGTAGTCGTCCGGGGCGCCCGCCTTCTCGGCGGCGTTCGCGATCTCCGACAGATACCACGAGGTCGGCAGGCCACCCTCGTACCCGTTGAAGACGTAGATCCACGCGGTCACGTCGCCGTCGAGGGTGGAGACCCGCACGTGCAGCTTGCGGTACGTGCCGGCGGTCACTCCCTCGATCTCGTCGAGTTGGCCCGCGTCGTAGGGGTGGATGTCGTAGAGCGCCACGAAGACCCGGTCACCCGGAGACTCGACGAGGGTGCTCACCGCACCCTCCCAGCCGATCACGTCCGCCCCGGCGAAGGTGAGCCGCCAGCCCTCCAGCCAGCCGGTTCCCACCATCGGCGAATGCGGACAGTAGGCGCGCATCCGGGCGGGATCGAGATTTGAGCCGTAGGCGGCGTGATGACGCACGGCGATGACGATAGCCCGGCCGACGGGTGGGGGAGAATACGACAGTGCGTGTCGAATGCGCTCGGGAGAAGAAAGTCACTGTGAGCATGGACGAAGGGCGAATGCTGTGAGCCGGATCGTGATCATCGGCGGGGGGCCGGCCGGGTACGAGGCGGCACTGGTCGCCGCCCAGCTGGACGCCGATGTCACAGTGGTGGAGGCCGACGGTGCGGGAGGTGCCTGCGTGCTCTCCGACTGCGTACCGTCGAAGACCTTCATCGCCAGCTCGCAGGTGGTCACCGGCTACCGCGACACCGAGGAGTTCGGGGTGCACTCGGACGGCCTGGAGGCGGTCACCGTCGACGCGCGGGCGGTGCACGGGCGGGTCAAGCGGCTGGCCCTGGCGCAGTCCGCGGACATCCACGCCAAGCTGCTGAAGGCGGGGGTCACCTTCGTGGCCGGCACCGCCCGGCTCGGCGAGGACTCCCTCGGGCACACCCACCGGGTCGTCGTCACCCCCGCCGACGGCGGCGAGGAGTACTCGATCGACGCGTCCACCGTGCTGGTGGCCACCGGCTCGACGCCCCGCCAGCTGCCCACCGCCGTACCGGACGGTGAGCGCATCCTGACCTGGCGACAGGTGTACGACCTGCCGGAGCTGCCCGAGCACCTGATCGTGGTCGGGTCCGGTGTGACCGGCGCGGAGTTCGCCAGCGCGTACCTGGCGATGGGGGTCGAGGTGACCCTGGTCTCCAGCCGGGACCGGGTGATGCCGCACGAGGACGCCGACGCCGCCTCCGCCATCGAGCGGGTGTTCCGCAACCGGGGCATGGAGATCCTCAACAACTCCCGGGCCGACGCGGTCCGGCGTACCGCCGACGGCGTCGAGGTGGAGCTCTCCGACGGCCGCAAGGTGACCGGCTCACACGCGCTGATCACCGTCGGTTCTATCCCGAACACCGCCAACCTGGGTCTGACCGAGTACGGGGTGGAGCTGGGCCGGGGCGGCTACCTGACGGTCGACCGGGCTTCCCGGACCAACGTGCCCGGCATCTACGCCGCCGGCGACTGCACGGGCGTGCTGCTGCTGGCCAGCGTCGCCGCCATGCAGGGCCGGATCGCCATGTGGCACGCGCTCGGTGAGGCGGTCCGCCCGCTGCGGCTGCGTACCGTCGCGGCGAACGTCTTCACCGACCCGGAGCTGGCCACCGTGGGTGTCTCGCAGGACGAGGTGGACGCGGGCAAGGTGCCGGCCCGGCAGGTGATGCTGCCGCTGTCCGGCAACGCCCGGGCCAAGATGGACGACCTCTCCGACGGTTTCGTGAAGCTGTTCTGCCGTCCCGCGAGCGGCCAGGTGATCGGCGGTGTGGTGGTCGCTCCGAAGGCCAGCGAGCTGATCCTGCCCATCACCATGGCGGTGGAGAACAACCTCACCGTCAACGAGCTGGCCCAGACCATCACCATCTACCCGTCGCTGTCCGGCTCCATCACCGAGGCGGC
This sequence comes from Micromonospora saelicesensis, assembly GCF_900091575.1. Taxonomy (GTDB): domain Bacteria; phylum Actinomycetota; class Actinomycetes; order Mycobacteriales; family Micromonosporaceae; genus Micromonospora; species Micromonospora saelicesensis. Next base: position 586,522 of record NZ_FMCR01000001.1, on the reverse strand, counting down.
CCGCCAGCTCATGCTGCACGAGCTGGAGTGACGGCGGCGGGCGCTCAGTCCCTTCGTCGTCTCGGGGTGGGAGCTTAAACGGCGACGACTCGGGTCGATGATCCGGAGCGGGCGAGGACGAGTGCCACCACGGTGAGCACACCGACCTCGGTGAGGATGAGCAGGCGCTCGGCCAGTCCGAGCAACACACGGTCTCCCGGATAGGCCGACCACACCATGGCCGCGGCCAGGACGAGACTGGCCACCGCCAGCCCGCGCAGCCATCGGGCGGCCGGGGTCAGCTGGTCCCGTCGGGCGAGCAGCCAGCCGCCGACCGGCAACGCCAGGAAGGCGATCACCGACGCGTACCGGTGCAGGTAGGCGGCGGTGGTCATGGCGGTTCCCGGCTCGTTCGTCGGCACCACGGCGGCCAGCAGCAGCCCACCCACCCATGCGCCGAGCAGCAGCTCGGCCGTTCGACCGGAGCGCGACCGGGGTGGGCTGGCGCGGCGCAGTCCGTACAGCAACGCCACGGTGGCGAGCGCGAGCACCACCATGGCGATGTCGATGACGCCGCCGCGGTCGGAGACCGCGAAGTCGCTGATGGTCAACGCCCAGGGGTTGAGGTCGTCGTTGACTTCGAGGTGGCCGATCACGGTGAGCAGCGCCGCCAGGGCGATCCCGCCCAGGGCCAGCAGGCCGGTACTCCGGGTAACAGGCATGCCTCAGCCTGTCGCCGCAGACACCCCAGCCGAATCCGGGACAGCCACCGAAATCGACCCCCGGGACCACCCCTAGAGGCCTTCCGGCAACCCGCCGCGATCTTGCATTTTCGGTCGTTCGTATGTGCGGCATGCCCCATTTTGCCGGGACGGTAAGTGCAAGATCGCGGAGGCTGGGGCGCGGCACTCAGTCGATGGGGACGTCGACGGCGGTGACAGCGGCGGCGGCGCGGGCGTGGCGGGCGCTGACCACTGTCATCGCCCACCCGGCCGCGGCGAAGCCGGCCGCCGCGGCGGTGGCGATGATGGCCAGCCGCCAGGCCGACTCGGTCAGAGCGGTGCCGCCCAGGTGCCCGACCAGCGCGCCGTAGGTGGCCCAGCCCAGCGCGGCGACGGCCTCGTAGAGCACGAACAGGCGGTACGGGTAGCGGCTGCGCCCGGCCGAGAAGCAGGCCGCCATCCGGCCGCCGGGCACGAACCGGCAGAGCAGGATGACCAGCGGCCCGGGTTGTCGCAGCCCCTGGGTGACCCGGCTGGCCACCCGGCGGGCGCGGCTCAGCTCGGCGTGCCGGGGTGGCCGCCGGTCCGGTGCGCTGCGCCCGAGCAGGTAGCAGGCCAGGTCGCCGGCGAATACGCCGAGCGCGCCGACGGCGATGGTGACCGGCAGGCTGAGCCCGCCGTAGACGGTGAGCGCACCACTGGTGATCATGACGATCTGGGTGGGAATCACCGGCACGAAGGCGTCCGCGATCAGCAGCGCGAGCAGCACCAGGTACGCCCACGTCGGCGACGCGACGTCAGTCAGAAGTTCGGGCACGCCTGCCACCTCGCCGGATGCGGCCGATTGGGTGTCTTGAGCCTGACGTCGTGTCCGGCGTCACGGTGGACGGCCCCGGCCCGTCGTGACCGTCGACACGACTGGGCCACCCAGCTACAACGAGGCCGATCGCTGCCGGGTGACGGGTTCGGAGGCTCTTGCACCCGTTTGAGGCGGGCGGCAGAACGGCGCTCGTCGGCGTACCGTTGTCGGCGCGGCCACGCCCGTCGGGTCCCCCGTTCCTGACGATTCGGCCGCCAGGGCCGCCGGCGGGTCCCGCGCCGGCGGCCCACCCCTCCGCCACAAATCCGGGTGCATCCCCGAACGTCGCGCGGGTACGGTCGCCGTATGCGCAGCGCGGTAGTGATGACCACGACGCCGGGTGCCCCCGGCGCGCCGCTCTGACGTAACCACCGTCGACCAGGCCCCGGGGCGATCCGCCCCCGAGGGCAGCGCGCCGTTCGGAGCTCAGGTCGCCTCCGGGTCGTACCCGATCCAGGAGCCCGACATGATCGACCACCGTAGGCTCGGCCGCGAGCTGGACCTCTTCGTCTCCGATCCGCTGGCCGGTGCCGGCCTGCCGATCTGGCTGCCGGCCGGTGCCGCAGCCCGGCACGCCGTCGAGGAGTACGTCCGGGAGTTGGAGCGCCGCTCCGGTCACCAGCACGTCTACTCGCCGCCGCTGGGCAAGCGGGAACTCTTCGAACTCTCCGGCCATCTCGGCTACTTCGCCGACGACATGTTTCCGCCGATGCGGCTGAGCGCCGACGACGAGTTCGTGCTGCGGCCGGCGCTCTGCCCGCACCACGCGTTGGTCTTCCGGGCGCGGGGCCGTTCCTACCGGGAGTTGCCGTTGCGCATCGCCGAGCTGGGCGGGATGTACCGCTCGGAGCGCTCCGGTGTGCTCGGCGGGTTGTCCCGGGTACGCGCCATCTCGCTCAACGACGCGCACACCTTCTGCGCCCCCGAGCAGGTCGGCGCGGAGGTCGTCGAGATCCTCGGGCTGATCCGTGCCGCGCACGCCGCGCTCGGTGTCCGGCCGGCCGGGTTCCGGCTGTCGCTGCGGGGGCCGGGCGAGAAGTACGTCGGCGACGACGCCCAGTGGGCCCACGCCGAGGAGTTGCTCCGGGAGGCGCTGGCCGGGGTGGAGTACGTCGAGGCGCCGGGGGAGGCTGCCTTCTACGGTCCGAAGATCGACATTCAGATCGTCGACGCGGCTGGGCGGGAGTCGACCATCTCCACCATCCAACTGGACTTCGACAAGCCGGAACGGTTCGACCTGTCGTACACCGACTCGGACGGCAGCCGGCGTCGGCCGGTCATGGTGCACCGCAGCCTGGTCGGCAGCATGGAGCGGCTGTTCGCGTACCTCATCGAGGTGCACGAGGGGGCCTTCCCGGCCTGGTACGCGCCCGTCCAGTTGGTGCTGCTGCCGGTCGACGACGGTCAGGTCGACGCGGCGGCCGACCTGGCTCGACGGGCGGGCGATGCCGGCCTGCGGGTCGAGGTCGACGCCGCCGGGTCGCTGGGCGCCCGGGTCCGGGACGCGGCCCGCCGCCGCGTCCCGTACCTCGGGGTGCTGGGTGCCCGGGAGGTGGCCGACGGGCACCTCGCGCTGCGCCTGCGCGGCGGCCGCGCCCTGGCCCCGATGCCCGCCGACGCGGCTCTCGCCCTGATCGGCGGGCAGGTCGCCACCCGCGCGACCGACCTGCTGCCGTCGGACTGACACGCCCACCGATCGTCTCGCGCGCACGGCCGCCCGACCTCAGACCGACGCCGGTTGGGCGGCCGGTTCCTCGTCGACCACCGCGCCGGTGAACTGTGAGCGGTAGAGCCGGTGGTACGCGCCCTGGGCGGCGAGCAACTGCTCGTGGGTGCCCTGCTCGACGATCCGACCGTCCTCCATCATCAGGATCAGGTCGGCGTCGCGGATGGTGGAGAGCCGGTGCGCGATCACGAAGCTGGTCCGGTCCGAGCGCAGCGCGGCCATCGCCCGTTGCAGCAGCACCTCGGTGCGGGTGTCCACCGAGCTGGTGGCCTCGTCGAGGATCAGCAGTGACGGCTCGGCGAGGAAGGCCCGCGCGATGGTGATGAGCTGCTTCTCGCCGGCGCTGACGTTGCTGCCCTCCTCGTCGATGACGGTGTCGTAGCCGTCGGGCAGGCTGCGTACGAACCGGTCCACGAAGGTGGCCCGGGCGGCGGCGAGAATCTCCTCCTCGGTCGCGTCCGGCCGCCCGTAGGCGATGTTGTCCCGGATGGTGCCGCCGAACAGCCAGGTGTCCTGGAGCACCATGCCGATACGGCCGCGCAGGTCGTCGCGGCGCATCGTGGTGATGTCCACCCCGTCGAGCGTGATCCGGCCGGCGTCCAGCTCGTAGAACCGCATCACCAGGTTGACCAGCGTGGTCTTGCCGGCGCCGGTCGGGCCGACGATGGCCACCGTGTGCCCGGGCTCGGCGACCAGCGACAGGTCGTCGATCAGGGGCTTGTCCGGCTCGTAGCGGAACGAGACGTGCTCGAACTCGACCCGACCGTGCGGGTCGGTGACCCGGGCCGGCGCGACCGGGTCGGGGGTCTGCTCGTCCGCGTCGAGCACCGCGAAGACCCGCTCGGCCGAGGCCACCCCGGACTGGAGCAGGTTGGCCATCGAGGCGAGTTGGGTGAGCGGCTGGGTGAACTGGCGGGAGTACTGGATGAACGCCTGCACGTCACCGAGGCTCATCGTGCCGGAGGCGACCCGCAGCCCGCCGACCACGGCGATCGCCACGTAGCTCAGGTTTCCGATGAACATCATCGACGGCATGATGATCCCGGAGATGAACTGTGCCCCGAAGCTGGCCCGGAACAGCTCCTCGTTCTTCGCGTGGAACGCGGCCTCGACCTCACGCTGACGGCCGAAGACCTTCACCAGCTCATGACCGGTGTACGCCTCCTCGATCTGGCCGTTCAACTCGCCGGTGTGCGTCCACTGGGCGATGAACTGCTTCTGCGAGCGCTTGGCGATGCGCTGGGTGACCAACACCGACAACGGCACCGCGACCAGGGCCACCAGGGCCAGCACCGGCGAGATCCAGAACATCACGGCCAGCACGCCGACGACTGTCAGCAGCGAGGTGAGCAGCTGGCTGAGGGTCTGCTGGAGGCTGGTGGAGATGTTGTCGATGTCGTTGGTGACCCGGCTGAGCAACTCACCGCGCGGCTGCCGGTCGAAGTAGGGCAGCGGCAGCCGGTTGAGCTTCTCCTCCACCTCGGCGCGCAACCGCAGCACGGTGCGCTGGACCACCCCGTTGAGCAGCCAACCCTGCCACCAGGACAGCAGGCTCGCCGCGAGGTAGAGCCCCAGCGCCAGCAGCAGCACCCGACTCAGGGCGCTGAAGTCGATGCCCACCCCGGGCACCACGTCCATCCGGGCCAGCATGTCGGCGAAGCTGTCGTTGCCGCTGGCCCGGGCCGCCGCGACGGCCTGCTCGGCGGTGGTGCCGGCGGGCAGTTGCCGACCGATCACCCCAGTGAAGATCAGGTCGGTGGCGTGCCCGAGGATCTTCGGCCCGGCCACGCTGAACCCGACGCTCACCACAGCCAACGTGATGATCGCGGCCAGGTGCAGTCGGTGCGAGCGCAGCCGGCCGAGCAGGCGTCGGGCCGACGGTCCGAAGTTCATCGACTTCTCGGCGGGCATCCCGGCGCTCATCCATCCCGGGCCGCCGCCCTGACGGCCGGGCGGAAGCCGCTTCGGCGTCGGCGCGCCACTGCCGGTCTCCGGCGCGGATCCACTGCCGGCCTCCGGCGTGGATTCCCCGCCGGGTTGCTGCGCGGTCTCGTCGGGCGTCCGTCCGTCGCCGGCCGGCTTCTGACTGGGTACGGCCGCGGTGCGCGGCTCGTCACGCTCGCTCATGCCGCCACCTCCGTGGTCTGCTGCGAGGCCACGATCTCGGCGTACGTCGGGCAGGTGTCCAACAACTCCGCATGTCGTCCCACTCCGACGACCCCTCCGTTTTCCAGGACGATGATCTGATCGGCGTCGATGATCGTGGAGACCCGCTGGGCCACGATCACCACCGCCGCCTGCGCGGTTACCGGCCGCAGGGCCGCTCGCAGCCGCGCGTCGGTGCCCAGGTCGAGCGCGGAGAACGAGTCGTCGAAGAGGTAGATCTCCGGTTGCCGGACCAGGGCTCGGGCGATGGCCAGGCGCTGCCGCTGCCCACCGGAGACTGTGGTGCCGCCCTGCGCGATCGGGGCGTCCAGCCCGCCGGGCATCTGGGCCACGAAGTCCCGGGCCTGGGCGATCTCCAGCGCCGTCCACAGCTCCTCGTCGGTGGCGTCCGGGTTGCCGTAGCGCAGGTTGCTGGCGACCGTCCCGGTGAACAGGTACGGCCGCTGCGGCACCAGGCCGATGCGTCGCCACAGCTCGTCCGGCGCCAACTCCCGCACGTCCACCCCGTCGACCAGCACCGCGCCGTCGGTGACGTCGACCAGGCGGGGAATCAGCGACAGCAGCGTCGTCTTGCCCGCGCCGGTGCTGCCGATGATCGCTGTGGTGGTGCCCGGGGTCGCCCGGAAGGAGATGTCGCGCAGCACCGGCTCCACAGCGCCCGGGTACTGGAAGCGCACCCGGCGCAGCTCCAACTCGGCTCGGGTGGGCAGTTCGGTGACCGGCGCGGCGGCCGGGACCACCGAGGAGTCGGTGTCCAGCACCTCGACGATCCGCTCGGCGCAGACCGCCGCCCTCGGCACCATCATCAGCATGAAGGTGGCCATCATGACCGCCATCAGGATCTGCATCAGGTACTGCAGGAACGCGGTGAGCGCGCCGACCTGGATCGCGCCGGCGTCCACCCGCTGCGCGCCGAACCAGAGCACCGCGACGCTGGAGACGTTCAGCACCAGCATGACCACCGGGAAGATCAACGCCAGCAACCGACCGGTACGCAGCGCGGTCGCGGTCAGGTCGGCGTTCGCGACGGCGAAGCGGTCCGTCTCGTACGGCTCTCGGACGAACGCACGGACCACCCGGATGCCGGTGATCTGCTCCCGCAGCACCCGGTTGACCGTGTCGATGCGGGTCTGCATCAGCCGGAAGCCCGGCACCATCCGACGGATGATCGCGCCGAGGGCGATGGCCAGCACCGGCACGCTGACCAGCATCAGCCAGGAGAGCCCGACGTCCTCACGCAACGCCATGAACACGCCGCCGACGCTCATGATCGGTGCGGCGACGAGCATCGTGCAGCTCATCAGCACGAGCATCTGCACCTGCTGGACGTCGTTGGTGTTGCGGGTGATCAGCGACGGTGCCCCGAACCGGGCCACCTCGCGGGCGGAGAAGCGGTTGACGTGCCCGAACAGTTCGGCGCGTACGTCGCGGCCGAAGCCCATCGCGACCCGGGCGCCCAGGTAGACCGCCGCGATCGAGCAGACGATCTGGATGAGGCTGACCAGCAGCATCCAGCCGCCGGTGCGCACGATGTAGTCGGTGTCGCCCCGGGCCACACCCTGGTCGATGATGTCCGCGTTGAGGCTGGGCAGGTAGAGCGAGGCCATGGTGCCCACGAACTGGAGCAGCACGACCGCCAGCAACGGTCTCTGATAGGTGCGCAGTTGGCCGCGCAGGAGTCGGATCAGCACGCCGGGTCCTTCGTTTCGGTAGGGCGTCCGGTCATCCGCGGGTCGTCTCCGCTGCCGATGACCTCAAGCAGGAACTCCCGGATCACCTGGGCCTTCGCCGGGTCGGCGTCGACCGAGGTGAGGGGCCGTCCGGAGTGCATGAGCGCGCCGAGCGCGGCCACCCGTTCCCGCCCGGCGGGGGTGATGGCGAGTCGGATGCTGCGTCGGTCGTTGTCGTCGCGCTGCCGCTCGACCAGGCCGTCGCGCTCAAGCGTGTCGACGATGCCGGTCAGGGTCGCCGGCCGGACGAACCCCTTCTCGGCGACCGCCCGGTGCGGCAACTCGCCGTGTCGGGCGAGCGTCATCAGAGTGATCATGCCGGCCTGGGTGAGGCCGTGCTCCTCGGCGAGGTAGCGGTTCCACCGCTGCCCGACCAGGTGCCCGGCCACCACCAGCAGCCGGCCGAGCGGCACGTCCTGAAGGGTCACGAGTTCCACGAACGGTAGGTTAGCCCCCTGATAGTCAGGGGCCAAACGAAATTGCCGCAGCGGTGGCCACGAACACGATCTGTAGGGCGGTTCGCTGTGCGAGCGGGGTGACCGGGCGGCCGGCGAGGGTCAGTCTGCGCCGGGCGGCCGAGACGTTGGCCGGGAACATGGCGAGCATGAGCAGGCCGAGCCCGGCCGCCGCGACCCGGGCGGTCGCCGGCACCAGGAGGCCGACCGCGCCGACCAGCTCCAGTACGCCGGTCACGGTGACCAGCAGGTTCGGACGGGGCAGTCGGGGCGGGACCATCGCGATCAGGTCGGCGCGGCGCTGGCCGACGAAGTGCGCGACGGCGGTGAGCGTGAACATCACGGCCAGCCCGACGCGCAACGCGGGATGCCAGCCGTCCAGTGCGGAGACGCCGGCCAGGCCGGCGATTCGGGCCAGCGCGGTGCCGACGATCAGGGCGATCAGGGGTGCCATCGGAATCCTCCTCTGTGAAACTTGCCGGTGACAAGATTGCGCGTCACTGGCGCATCTTGTCAATGGCAAGATAGGATTCGCTCATGACCGACACCCGCGCCTACCACCACGGCGACCTGCGCCGTGCTCTGCTCGCCGCGGCACTGGAGGCCGTCGGCGAGGTCGGACCCGCCGCGCTGAGCCTGCGCGACCTGGCCCGCCGGGCCGGTGTCTCGCACGCCGCGCCCGCACACCACTTCGGCGACAAGGCGGGCCTGCTCACCGCACTCGCCGCGCAGGGCTTCGACCTTCTGGCCCAGACGTTGGCCGAGGCGGATGACGACCTGTTGGAGGCCGGCGTCGCGTACGTCGACTTCGCCGTCACGCACCGGGCGTACTTCGAGGTGATGTTCCGGCCGGAGCTCTACCGGGCCGACGACGCCGAGCTGATCGCGGCGCGGGGCCGGGCCGGCGGCGCGCTCCGCTCCGGGGTGGCGGCGCTGTCCAGCGGCGGCGCGCCCGCCGACACCGACCGGGACTCGCTCGCGGCCTGGTCGATCGCGCACGGCTTCGCCACCCTCTGGCTGGCCGGCGCACTGCCCGACCGCGTGGGCGACAACCCCCGCGAGGCAGCCCGCGCCGTGCTACGCCGACTCTCGACCTAACCCCGCCCCTCCCGCCCCCGCCAACCCGCCCTTCCTCCGTTGATCATGAAGTTATTGCCATGACACGCCGATGCCGGAAGCAATAACTTCATGATCAACGAGGGTGGGCGGTGGGGTTACCAGCTGGTGGGGAGGGGCATTCCTTCGGTGAAGCCGGCGGCGCTCTGCACGCCGACGATGGCCCGCTCGTGGAACTGGGTCAGGTCCCGTGCGCCGGCGTAGGTGAAGGCGCTGCGTACCCCCGCGATGATCTCGTCGATCAGGTCCTCGACACCGGGGCGGGCCGGGTCCAGGTGCATCCGGGCCGAGGAGATGCCCTCCTCGAACACCGCCTTGCGGGCCCGGTCGTACGGGCTGTCGTCGGCGGTTCGGGCGCTGACCGCCCGAGCCGAGGCCATCCCGAAGCTCTCCTTGTACCGTCGGCCGTCCGCGTCGGTGTAGAGGTCACCGGGGGACTCGTAGGTGCCGGCGAACCAGGAGCCGATCATCACGTTCGACGCGCCGGCGGCGAGCGCGAGCGCCACGTCCCGGGGGTGGCGCACCCCGCCGTCGGCCCACACGTGCCGGCCCAGTTGGCGGGCGGCGGCCGCGCAGTCGAGCACGGCGGAGAACTGCGGTCGACCCACGCCGGTCATCATCCGGGTGGTGCACATCGCTCCCGGGCCGACGCCGACCTTGATGATGTCCGCCCCCGCCTCCACCAGGTCGCGTACGCCCTCGGCGGTGACCACGTTGCCGGCCGCCACCGGCACCCCCGGGTCCAGCTTCCGGACCGCCTGAAGTGCGGAGATCATCCGTGCCTGGTGGCCGTGCGCGGTGTCCACGACCAACGTGTCCACCCCCGCCTCCAGCAGTGCCGCGGCCTTGCCGGTCACGTCCCCGTTGATCCCGACGGCCGCCGCGATCCGAAGCCGACCCCGGTCGTCCACGGCCGGCGTGTAGAGGGTGGCGCGCAACGCGCCCTGTCGGGTCAGCACCCCGACCAGCCGACCCTCGGCGTCCACCACCGGGGCGAGTCGGCGACGGCCCGCCGAGAGCAGATCGAAACCGGTACGAGGATCCGCGTCCGCCGGGACGGTGTGCAGTTCGGTGGACATCACGTGGCGCAGCTGCGCGAAGCGGTCCACGCCAGTGGTGTCCGCCTCGGTGACCACACCCATCGGCCGGCCGGCGTCGTCGACCACGATCAGCGCACCGTGCGACCGCTTGGGCAGCAGATGGATGGCATCGCCCACGGTCTCGGTCGGGCCCAGCGTGATGGGGGTGTCGTAGACCAGGTGGCGCTGCTTGACCCAGGCGACGACATTCGCCACCACCTCGATCGGGATGTCCTGCGGAATCACCGTGATGGCACCCCGGCGGGCGACCGTCTCCGCCATTCGCCGTCCGGCGACCGCGGTCATGTTCGACACCACCAACGGAATGGTGGTGCCGGTGCCGTCGCCGGTGGAGAGGTCGACGTCGAGCCGGGAGCCAAGGTCGGAGCGGGCCGGCGCCATGAAGACGTCGGTATAGGTCAGGTCGTGCGCGGGAGCCGCGCCGTGAAGGAACCGCACCCGGCAATCATTCCCGCTCGAGGCCAGTTCCACCGCCGGTGGTCGCGGAAAACACTCGCATCGTCGTCGGTCCTGGTCCCGGTGGCGTCGGCGGTGCTCGCCGAATGTGCCGGGCGGCCGGGTGGAAGTGCCACGGCGAGCGCGGCCGGGTACGAACCGGTCAGCCCAGCAGGAGTGCCACGGCGAGCCCGGCCATCACGACGGCGATGACCGCGTCCAGCACCCGCCAGGCGACGGCGCGGGCGAGCAGCGGTGCGAGGCGCTGCGCGCCGAGGCCGAGCGCGGTGAACCAGACCACACTGGCCACTGCGGCGCCGGCGCCGAAGACCCACCGGTGCGGGTGTTGTTGGGCCACGCTGCCCAGGAGCAGCACTGTGTCCAGGTAGACGTGCGGGTTCAGGTAGGTGAAGGCGGCGCAGGCGAGCAGGGTCGCCGCCAACGTGGCCGGCGGCCGCTCGGTGGGCAGCAGGGCGCCGGGACGCAGGGCGCGGCGGGCGGCGAGCCCCGCGTAGCAGAGCAGGAAGGCCGCACCGCCCCAGCGGATCGCCATCAGCAGGCCCGGTCGGCCGGTCACCAGCGAACCGACCCCGGCCACTCCCGCCATGATCAGCAGCGCGTCCGACGCGGCGCAGGTCAGCACCACGGGTACGACGTGTTCGCGTCGGAGGCCCTGGCGCAGGACGAAGGCGTTCTGAGCGCCGATGGCGACGATGAGCGCGATGGAGATCGAGAAGCCGGCGACGGCGGAGGTGAGCACGGACTTGACGCTAGGGCTGCCGACAGCCGCCAGTCCAACTAAAGATCCTGACGTAACTTAAGCTCAGCTAATGGATGGTCTCGACTCGGCGCAGCTGCGGACGCTCGCGGCGGTGGTGGCGGAGGGCAGCTTCGACGCGGCGGCCCGGTTGCTGCACGTCACGCCGTCGGCGGTGAGCCAACGGATCAAGGCGTTGGAGGAGATCGTCGGCCAGGTGCTGGTCCGCCGTGCCCGACCCTGCGTGGCAACCGACGCGGGCCGTCCGCTGCTACGCCTGGCCGGCCAGCTCGCCCTGCTCGAACGGGAGGCGCTGGCCGATGCTCGCGGCCCGCTGGCCGGCGGTGGCCTGACCCGGGTCGCCGTGGTGGTCAATGCGGACTCGCTGGCCACCTGGTTCCCCGCCGCGCTGGCCCGGTTGCCGCAGCGGGCCGGGCTCTCGTTCGACCTGCGGCAGGACGATCAGGACCACACCGCCGAGCTGCTCCGCGACGGTTCGGTGACGGCGGCCGTCACCGCCCAGCGGGAGGCCGTGCAGGGCTGCCGGGTGCTGGGGCTCGGAGCCATGCGCTACCGCGCGCTCGCTACGCCGGAATTCGCGGCGTCCCACTTCGGCGAGGGACTCACCGCGTCCGCGCTGGCGGGCGCGCCGCTGATCGTCTTCGACCGGAAGGACCGGGTGCAACACCGCTTCATCCGGGTGGTGACAGGCCGGCCGCTCGACCCGCCGGTGCACTACGTGCCGTCGGTGCCGGCCTTCAGTGCGGCGATCCGGCTCGGGTTGGGCTGGGGCCTGGTGCCGGAACAGATCGCCGCGGCCGACCTGGGCGGCGGTCGCTGTGTCGACCTCGCGCCGGGTCGACACCTGGACGTCCCGCTGTACTGGCAGCACTGGCGGCTGGAGTCCGACGTGCTGAACGCCCTGACCGCCGCCGTCCGCGCGGTCGCCACCGAAACCCTGCGCTGACTGCCCGCCGGACGGCTCAGGCGATGGTGCAGATGGAGGCGCCAGCGGTGATCACGGCGCCGACCTCGGCGCTGAGACCGCTGACCGTACCCGCCTTGTGCGCGTGCAGCGGTTGCTCCATCTTCATCGCCTCCAACACCACGACCAGGTCGCCCTCGGCCACGGTGTCCCCGTCCGCCACCGCGATCTTGACGATGGTGCCCTGCATCGGCGAGGTGAGCGCGTCGCCGCCGACCGGAGCACCGGCCTTGGCGCCGCCGCCACGCCGGGTCGGCTTGCGGGCGGCGGGTGCCGCGGTGGTCGTACTCCCGCCGAAGCCGGCGGGGAGGCTGACCTCGAGGCGCTTGCCGCCCACCTCGACCACGACGGTGTCGCGCTCGGCCGGCGCTTCGGCGGCGCCGGCGGCGGCGGTGAACGGCGGCACGGTGTTGTGGAACTCGGTCTCGATCCACCGGGTGTGCACTGTGAACGGCTCGGCGGTGAACGCCTCGTCCCGCACGACGAGCCGGTGGAACGGCAGCGCGGTGGCCATCCCGTCGAGGACCATCTCGTCCAGCGCACGGCGGGCGCGCTCCAGCGCCTCGGTCCGCGTCTCACCCGTGATGATCACCTTGGCGAGCAGTGAGTCGAAGTTGCCGCCGATCACGTCGCCGGCCGAGATGCCGGTGTCGACCCGCACACCCGGCCCGCTGGGCAGGCGCAGCGCGGTGACAGTGCCGGGGGCGGGCAGGAAGTTGCGGCCCGGGTCCTCGCCGTTGATCCGGAACTCGATCGCGTGCCCGCGCGGCGTCGGGTCCTCGGTGATCCGCAGCTTCTCGCCGTCGGCGATCCGGAACTGCTCGCGGACCAGGTCGATGCCGGCGGTCTCCTCGGTGACCGGGTGCTCGACCTGAAGCCGGGTGTTGACCTCCAGGAAGGAGATGGTGCCGTCGACGCCGACCAGGTATTCCACAGTGCCGGCGCCGTGGTAGCCGGCCTCGCGGCAGATGGCCTTGGCGCTCTCGTGAATCTGCGCGCGCTGGGCGTCGGTGAGGAACGGCGCGGGCGCCTCCTCGACGAGCTTCTGGTGACGTCGCTGCAACGAGCAGTCCCGGGTGCCCACCACGATCACGTTGCCGTGCTGGTCGGCGAGGACCTGCGCCTCGACGTGCCGGGGCTGGTCGAGGTACCGCTCGACGAAGCACTCGCCCCGACCGAACGCCGCGACCGCCTCCCGGGTGGCCGACTCGAACAGCTGGGGGATCTCCTCCATGGTGCGGGCGACCTTGAGGCCGCGCCCGCCGCCACCGAAGGCGGCCTTGATGGCTACCGGCAGGCCGTGATCGACGGCGAACGCCATCACCTCGTCCGGGCTGGCCACCGGGTCCGGGGTGCCGGGGACCAGCGGTGCGCCGGCCCGCTGGGCGATGTGCCGGGCGGTGACCTTGTCGCCCAGGTCGCGGATCGCCTGCGGGGTGGGGCCGATCCAGGTCAGCCTGGCGTCGATGACCGCCTGGGCGAAGTCGGCGTTCTCGCTGAGGAAGCCGTAACCCGGGTGTACGGCGTCGGCGCCGGCCCGAGCGGCGACGTCGAGCAGCTTGTCGATGCGCAGGTAGGTCTCGGTAGCGCTGTCCCCGCCGAGCGCGTACGCCTCGTCCGCGAGGGTGGCGTGCAGGGCGTCGCGGTCGGAGTCCGCGTACACGGCGACGCTGCCCAGGCCGGCGTCGCGGCACGCGCGGATCACCCGGACGGCGATTTCGCCGCGGTTGGCGATAAGTACCTTGCGCACCTTCGTGGCTCCTCCCGGGCAGGTTACTGACGGGGAGTGTATCGGCCGCCCTCGGCGGCCCTAACGATCGCTCAGTGTGGGATGCCGCACTGCACCCGCCACGGTTTAGTCAAACTTGGCTATTACGCTTATCGGGTGTCTTCGACTCGGATGATGATTCTCGGTCTGGTGCGGTGGATGCAGCCCGTGCACGGCTACGACGTGCGCCGTGAGCTGCTGAGCTGGAGCGCCGACAAGTGGGCGAACATACAGCCCGGGTCGATCTATCACGCCCTGCGCAAACTCACCGAGGAAGGGCTGCTCCGCGCCGTCGCGACCGAGCAGGTGGGCGCCCGTCCGGCGCGGACCACGTACGAGGTGACGGTCAAGGGGGAGGACGAGTTCGAGACGCTGCTGCGCAACTCCTGGTGGACCATCAGCGAGCCCGCCGACCCGTTCGTGGCGGCCTTCTCCTTTCTGCCGGCCATGCCGCGCGCCGAGGCGGCAGCCGCCCTGCGTAACCGGGCCAACCTGCTGCGCGCCGGCGTCGAGTCCATGCGCGCCTCGCTGGAGTCGGACTGGGTGCGCAACCGCAAGCCGGCGCACGTCGGCTGGATGTTCGAGCTGTGGTCGGCGCGGGCGGAGGCGGAGATGACCTGGTGCGAGCGGATCGCCGAGCGGATCGATTCCGGAGTGTCGTACCTGCCTGCTGAGCTGGATGAAGCGCAGGGTTGGTCGGGGTGGCGGGACGGCGTGGAGCCGCTCGACACCAACGCGGAATAATCAACGTTGACTAAAAAAGCTATATCGCGTTAGCCTGCTGGCGGCACAGCGGGGGAGTGCGCCGTCCGGCGCCGTCCCACCCGACGGCCGGCCCGACCGGCCCGAACGACCAGGAGCAGAAATGATCGAGACCAGGGGGCTGCGGAAGTCGTTCCGCTCCCGCGCGGGTCGAGAGACGAAGACGGTGGACGCCGTGCGGGGCGTCGACCTTGACGTTGCCAAGGGCGAGATCTTCGGCTTCCTCGGCCCGAACGGCGCCGGCAAGACCACCACGCTGCGGATGCTCGCCACGCTGATCGAGCCGGACGGCGGCGAGGCCACCATCGCGGGTGCCGACCTGCGCAAGGACCCGGCCGAGGTGCGCCGCCGCATCGGGTACGTCCCGCAGGGCGGCAGCACCTGGGACGAGTCCACCGCCCGCGAAGAGCTGGTGCTGCACGCCCGGATGTACGGCATCAGCAAGGCCGACGCGCAGCGGCGTGCCGCCCGTGCCCTGGACGCCTTCCAGCTCACCGAGTACGCCGACCGCACGTGCAAGACCTACTCCGGCGGCCAGCGTCGCCGGGTGGAGATCGCCCTCGGCATCATCCACGAGCCGAAGATCGTCTTCCTGGACGAGCCGACCACCGGCCTCGACCCGCAGAGCCGCGCCCACATGTGGGACGAGATCCGTCGGCTCCGCGCCGACGGGATGACCGTCTTCATCACCACGCACTACCTGGACGAGGCCGACGCGCTCTGCGACCGGATCGCGATCATGGACAACGGCGAGGTGGTTGCCGAGGGCACGCCGACCGAGCTCAAGCGGGAGATCTCCGGCGACGTGGTGCTGGTCGGTCTCGACCTGGCCGCCACCCCGCAGGCCGCCCAGACGCTCGACGGCGAGCCGTACGTCAACAAGCTGGAGACGGTCGACGAGGGCGGCCTGCGCCTCTACGTCGACGAGGGTGCCACCGCGATTCCGCAGGTGCTGCGCCGACTCGACCACGCCGGGCTGGAGCTGCGCTCGATCGAGCTGCACCGACCCAGCCTGGACGACGTCTTCCTCACCAAGACCGGCCGCTCGCTGCGCGAGTCCTGACCACCGGAGACGACTCCCATGAAATTCGCCCGTGACACGTGGCTGATCTTCCAGCGCCAGACCCAACTCCTGCTACGCAACCCGGTCTGGGTCTTCGTCGGCGTGTTCCAGCCGGTCATGTACCTGCTGCTCTTCGCCCCGCTGCTCAAGCCCGCACTGAACGCGCCCACCCAGGCCGCCGCCTACAAGATCTTCGTACCGGGCCTGCTGGTGCTGCTGGCCATCTTCGGTGGCCTCTTCCAGGGCTTCGGCCTGATCGCCGAGCTGCGAGCCGGCGTCATCGAACGCTCCCGGGTCACCCCGATCAGCCGGCTCGCCCTGCTGCTCGGCCGCTCGCTGCGCGACGTGGTCTCGCTCATGGTGCAGGCGGTCATCATCACGCTCCTGGCGCTCATCTTCGACCTGCGGGTGTTCATCGGGGACCTGCTTCTGGCGTACCTGATGCTCGCCCTGATCGCCCTCATGACCTCGGCCGTCTCCTACGGCGTCGCCCTCAAGGTCAAGAGCGAGGACGCACTGGCCCCGCTAATGAACACCGTGGCGCAGCCGGTGCTGCTGCTCTCCGGCATCCTGCTGCCGCTGACCTTCGCACCCGGCTGGTTGCAGGGCATCGCCAACTGGAACCCGTTCTCCTGGGCGGTCGACGGCACCCGGGCACTGTTCGCCGGTGACCTGGGCAGCGACAAGGTCTGGCAGGGCCTCAGCATCACCGCGGTCCTCGCCGCGCTGGGCGTCTACTGGGCCGCCCGCCAGTTCGCCCGCAGCGTCCGCTGACGCCGGCCTTCGCTGTTACTTGATATTGGGGTGTCCCCTGGTGGGGACACCCCAATGTCGTATTCGGCGGTTGCCGACGGTCGGCGATTGTCGGTCGGTCAGCGGACCCGGGCGAGGGTGAGGCCGTCCGCGATCGGCAGCATCACCGGGTCCACCCGCACGTCCGCGAGGACCTCGTCGTTGAACGCGGCGATGGCCCGGTCACCAGCGTCCTGCGGGGCGATGACCCGCCCGCCACGCAACACGTTGTCGACGGCGATCACCCCACCCGGACGCATCCGGGGCACCAGCTCCGCCCAGTAGATCGGGTAGCCGGTCTTGTCCGCGTCGATGAACGCGAAGTCCAGGTGCCGCTCGTGCGGCAACTCCCGCAGCCCGTCCGCGGCCGGGCCAATGCGCAGGTCGATCAGATCCTGCACGCCGGCCCGCGCCCAGTAGCGCCGGGCGATGCCGGTGAACTCCTCGGAGATGTCGAAGCAGGTCAGTCGCCCACCCTCGGGCAACCCACGGGCGATCGCCAGCGACGAGAGCCCGGTGAACGTGCCAACCTCGACGGCCTGCCGCACGTCGAGCAGCCGGGTGAGGAACGTCAGGAACGCGGCCTGCTCCGGAGCCACCTGCATGGTGGCGTGCTCGGGCAGCACCGACCGGGTCTCCTCGGCCAGGTCACGGATGATCTCGTCCGGCGGGGAGCCGTGTGCGACCAGATAGGCGTGCAGCTCGTTGGTGAGCGGGATCGACTTGGTGGTCATGACCGGACGTTACCGAGCGGCTCGACTGTTTGGCCGCCCGGCGCGACCTTCGTCCACAGGTCGGTGATCCGCAGATCCAGCTCGGCGAGGAGCCGGCGCAGCAGCGGCATCGACAGCCCGACCACCGTCCCCGGGTCACCCTCGATCCGTTCCACGAACGGCCCACCCAGCCCGTCGATCGTGAACGCACCGGCCACCGCCAGCGGCTCACCCGTGGCCACGTACGCGGCGATCTCGTCGTCACTGATGTCGGCGAAGTGGACCGTGGTCGACGCGACCGCCTCCGCCCGCCGGCCGGCAGTAACGTCGACCAGGCAGTGCCCGCTGTGTAGAACGCCGCTGCGTCCCCGCATCCGCAGCCACCGCCGGGTCGCGTCAGCCGCATCCGCCGGCTTGCCGAGGATCTCCCCGTCGAAGGCGAGCACCGAGTCGCAGCCGATTACCAACGTCCGCTGATCGGCGTTCGGGTTCAGTCGGGTCAACACCGCCTGCGCCTTCAGACGAGCCAATTCCAGGCACAGCTCCTCGGCCCGCTCGGTCACCACCAGGGACTCGTCCACCCCACTGACCAGCACCTCCGGCTCGACGCCGGCAGCCTGGAGCAACTTACGACGGGCAGGGCTCGCCGATGCGAGCACGAGGCGAAGCGGCAAAGTCTCAGACACCAGCCCGACGTTACCGCCCAACCCTCCACCAAGACCGACACCCCGCCCAGCACCCACCTGTCCGGCCGCCGGGTGGTCGGGCGGCCTTGATCCACTCGACTTTCAGGAAAACGCGGTATCCCCTCGCCCCGGACACCGCAGTTTCCTGAAAGCCGAGTGGATCACCGCTTCGTTGATCGATCAGCGACTGATTCTGGGCGGCGGATCATCGCCACGCCGGCGTCGCCGTGCTATTACGGCCCACCCGACCCCGGCAGCCACGAGCACCCCGAGAGTGGCCAGGCCGCGAGCGGTCGCACTATCGCTTGCGTCATCGGACTGAGCGCCAGCCGTCGTGGTCGGGCCAGCACCGGCCGGAGCGCTCACCGATTCAAACCCCAGCGGCGGTACGTCTGCCGTCAGTGCCGCCACAAGATCGATCACTCCATAGCCGTACTCGTCGTCACGCCCAGGGGGTCCCTTGTCGACGGCGGTGGCCGTGAGCCGGTGCGCCACCTCCCGAGCCGGCAGGTATGGGTACTTGGACCTGATCAATGCAGCCGCGCCCGCCACGATCGCCGTCGCGTCAGAGGTGCCGGTGCCTTTGCGGTACTTGCCGTCGATGCTGGTGCTGTAGATGTCGACCGCGGGCGCAACCACGTCAATCTCCGGCCCAGTGACCGAGACGGCGGTACGCTTTCCGTCTCGGCCGATTCCACCCACAGCGACAACTTCCGGGTAGCGTGCGGGATAACCCACCATTTGCGTCCAAGGCGCATTGCCGGCGGCGGCAACAACTATGATGTCAGCTTGCAAGGCCATTCTGACTGCCTGTTGTAGCCGAGCGCTAACCCCGCCGGCGATTGAAATGCTGATAACATCAGCGCCGGCGCTGATTGCATACTCTATTGCCGCTGCCAACGATTCCGAATCGCCTGCCTTGCCCGGTGGTGAACAGAATATTGGCAGAATTTTGGCTTTTGGTGCGATGCCGAGCGCACCTGAACTTTCGTCGCCGTGGGCTGCGATTAGACCTGCCATCCCCGTGCCGTGGCCGTCTTCGTCGGTCAACCCGTCACCACCGCCTCCAGCGATTACGTCCTTGCCGGGAAGCAGGTTGCCCTTTAAGTCCGGATGTTGATCTACGCCACTGTCGGGAAGTGCAACAACTACCCCATCGCCTTGGCTCGTCTTATGCGCGTCGGTGACTTTTAGAAAGTTAAGATGCCATTGCTCGGTCTGGGCGTGATTAACGTGTGCTTGGAATGCGGGCTCTGGAATTGCTCCCGGAAGGCTCAACGCCAACAGGAGTGGGAAAGCGAGGTAATACCTCACCGAGGAAGGCCGAGAGCGGGGCCCGGGTCGATTGGGCCGTCCTCGTCGGGAGGGAGTACCACAGGTGCGACTCCTTGCTCGGTCCTCCACGGATGGTCCGGGTCCCATCGGTCGGACTCGCCGTCACCGCCGCCGTGAACCCACCGGCCAAGACGGGTAGGTGAGGTACCGGCGTGCCAATGGGGTCCGGTGGCCGGGGCGCCGCCAATGGGCGACATGCCGCCGACGCTCCCTGAAGCGCGCGGAGCGCTTGGTCGCGATCCTGCCCCTCCCGTTGGCGCTGTCCCAGCGCTACCACCGCCGATGACACCTCCAATCGGATTGACCCGGCGCGGCGCGGCCGGGCCGTTGTTGGGTTGACCAATACCAAGGCCGGGTGCTCCACCGATCAAGCCACTTGGTGGCATTGCCCGAGGGGCTGGAGGCGAATTAGCCCCGTTGGTTCTCGGCTCCTTGGGTAATGGCAGCCCCATCGACCCGCGCTGCTCAGTTGGCGGTCGGAGGATCTTTGACGCGTTAGGAATGCCCCCGAGGGTAGGGGTCTGTCCCATACCAGGTGGCTGGTTGACGGGCCCTACCTGTTGGCTGCGTGGCAAGTCTTGAACTGTGGGGAATGGCATTGCTGTTGCCCCGCCAAGAACAGGACCAACTCCCCCTGTAATCGGCATGCGGCTGGCGGGTGAGTTAGCGGAAGGGCCGCCGGATGACGGAACTCGCGCGGTTGATCGAATGGGAACCGGAACAATAGGGGGAATAATGGGTGCTGTGGCTGCTGTCGTGGCAGCCCCTTCTTCGTCGACGCGAGGAGCGGGCCGAGGGGGTGGTTTTTGGAGGGTTGCTTGGGCTTGTTGGAGTTCACCGCTCAGGTTGAACATCATGGATCGGGCCTGCACGTTGAGCCGTTCCAGCTCCCCATCAGCAACAGGCGGCGTAGTGGCCCGGTTGCCCATCACCGCTTTCGGGTCGGCGACCATCGACTCGTACGCCTGCTTCTGTTGGAACTTGGTCGCGTACTCCTCGTAGATCTTGCGGAGTGCGGCGCGGGTGGTGCCGATGGCCTGGGTTGCGGCGGACAGCGCGGTGTAGTTCGCGGCGGCGGCGTCGTGGGTGCGCCGCACCTGGTCGATGAGTTCGTCGAGTTCGGCGAGGTAGGTGCGGGAGGCGGCGCTTGTTTCGGGGGGCCATGCCTCGGCGAGTCCGCGTCGGTACTGCTGAAGACGGCCGAGGTGGGTTTGCGCCAGGTCGCAAACCTTGCGCCAGCCGGCGACCTGCTTCCAGTGGTTGGCGGTGTCGTGGTCCTGGAGGCAGGCCCACATGCTGTTGACGTCCATGAGGTGCCAGTCGGTGAGGCCGGAGGTGCGGCCGGTGCCCCGTTCGATCACGGCAGCACCACCGGTCCTGCGGCGTCGGGGCTGGTCGGGTCGGTCAGGGTTGGCGTCGGGCCGCCGGGGAGGACGCTGGCCGGGTTGGCGAGGGCTCGTTGCACGTCCACCACTCGGGCGGCGGTGAAGGCGTCGCTGTCGGCGTAGTGGGTGGCGACCTGATCGGCGGCGGCGGCCAGGTGGCCGGTGGCGCCTCGGACGGCGTACACCATGTCGGCGGTGGCCTGCTGCGTCTCGTGGTGTGCGTGCAGGAAGGTGACCAGTTCGATGAAGGCGTCGCAGGGGTTGGGCAGCTTCGCGGACATGTCTTCGGCGATGTACGACAGGTGCGGCGCGTAGTTGCTCTCGACCTCGGCGGCGAGCCGGTCGGCGAACTCTCTGAGCTGGCTGATGTCGGCTTCGATGCCGCCGTAACCGCGTAGCCAGGGTGCTGGCCGGTCCTCTTCGGGGATCATGGATCCTCCCTACCCGTAGCGGCACCGTTTCCCTGAGTGAGGTTAACGGCTCAACGCCACCGTGGCAGCCCCCGCGCGGCAGGTCTCGGGTTAGCGGGGCAGGCCGGCGGCGCGCCACCCGCGGGAGCCGCCGGGTCGACCGCTGCGCGCCCAGGCGGAGATCGTCGCCGGAACGGGGGCGGCGGCCGGACGGGTTCGGACGATGATCGCCCCCACCAGAGCGGCCAACTCCTCGGCGGTGGGCACGCCGCGGACGACCCGGAACAGGGGCTCTTCGGCAGACATGCCGACAGGGTACGCGGCGCGAAGTAACGCGAAGCGCACAGTGGCGTGCCGGCGGTGTGAGCGTCAGCCGGTCCGGGTACCGTCTCACCGATGTCGAACGCGCTTCCCCAACTCGTCGCTGACCGATACCGGCTCCTGTCGCCGCTCGGCCAGGGCGGCATGGGCCGGGTGTGGAAGGCGCGCGACGAGGTGCTGCATCGGGACGTCGCCATCAAGGAGTTGGTGCCGCCGCCTGGTCTCACCGATGAGGAGCGCCGCGAGATGCGCGAGCGCTCGTTGCGGGAGGCGCGGGCCATCGCCCGGCTCAACCACGCCAACGTCGTCCGCATCTTCGACGTGCTGCGCACCGACGGCGATCCGTGGATCGTCATGGAGTACGTGGCGTCGAAGTCGTTGCAGGACACTCTCGCCGAGGACGGCCCGGTCTCGGTGGCCCGCACGGTGGAGATCGGCCTGGGTGTGCTGGGTGCGCTCAGCGCCGCGCACAAGGCGGGTGTCATGCACCGCGACGTGAAGCCCGGCAACGTGTTGCTCGGCGACGACGGCCGGGTGGTGCTGACCGATTTCGGTCTCGCCACGATCCCCGGTGACCCCAATGTGACCCGCACCGGCATGGTGCTCGGCTCGCCCGCGTACATCTCGCCGGAGCGCGCTCGGGACGGCACGGCCGGTCCGGAGGCCGACCTGTGGTCGTTGGGCGCGACGCTCTACGCGGCGGTCGAGGGCAAGTCGCCGTACGCCCGGCCGTCGGCGATCGGCACCCTGGCCGCGCTGGCCACCGAGCCGATTCCGCCGCCGAAGAACGCCGGTCCGCTCAAGGCCGTCCTCAACGGGCTGTTGCGCAAGGACCCGAACGAGCGGATCACCGCCGAGGTGGCCGAGCGCTTGCTGCGCCGCGCCGCCGGCAAGCGGTCGCGCGGGATCTCACTGCTTGATGGCGTACGCCGGCCTGGGCCGAACGGTCCGCGCGAGCCGCGCCTGCCGGTGGTGCCGGCCCCGCGACCGGCCGAGAGTGTCGACCGGCCGGTGTCACCGCCGCCGGCCGCCGCCCCGACGACCTCCGCCGCCACCTCCGCTGCCGCCGCGACTCCGGCCGCCGATGCCACGCCGACGGCCGTCGTCTCCTCCGACACCAAGGCCGCCGACCCGACCGCCCTGGTGTCGGGCGAGTCGACCGCAGAGGCGCCGGCCGAGCCGACCGCCCCGATCGACCGCCCGTCCGAGGCCGAGCCGACCGAGGCCGAGCCGACCGCAAAGGTCACGGCCGCGCCCGACACGAGCGACGACGGTACGACGAACGTCGACGACGAGCCGACTGTCGTCGACGGTCCGCCGGTGGCTCCGGAGCAGCGCAAGCCGACCACGCCGACGTCGCTCATGCCGCCGGTGAGTCCGGCCGGTCGCGCGGCGGTGCCACCCTCGGATGGCACGAAGCCGAACAACACCCGACGTAACCTGCTGATCGGGGCCGTGGTCGCCCTGCTGCTGATCGGCCTCGTGGTGGTCGTGCCGATGCTCACCAAGGGCGACGGCAAGAGCCCACAGGCCAACCCGACCGGTGCTGCCGCGACCTCGGCGCCCGCACCGACCACCGCTGCGGCGCCTCCGCCGCCCACCAGCGGTGCCCCGAGTCCGTCCGCCTCGGCCACCCCCTCGGTCGACCCGAACGTGTTGCCGGCGGGCTGGAAGCTGCACCGGGACCCGGAGGGCTTCGCCCTGCCGATTCCCGACGGTTGGGTACGGCGCAACGCGGGTCGCAACACCGTCGTCTTCGACCAGTCCAATGGCCCGGGCGAGTTGCTCGTGCAGTGGACCAGCACGCCGAAGAAGGACGCCTACGCCGACTGGAAGAGCATCGAGGGCGACCGCAAAAACGAAGTCATCAACTATCAGTACCTCAGCATCGAGCGCTGCAATGTCGGGCGGACCTGCGCGGACTGGGAGTGGCTGGAGACCCGTGACAACACCCGGATCCACGTCCGTAACCGGGGGTTCGTGACGGCCAAGGACCGCGGTTACGCCCTGCGGTGGGAGGTCGCCGACAAGGACTGGCAGGCCAAGCTGCCGGACTTCGACCGGATCGCCAAGGGTTTCGTGCCCGACCGTCAGGACTGAAACTCATTCGCATGACCTTGCGTCGTCGTGGGTAATTGACCTTCGACGACGGAAGGAGGCACGACATGGGTTACCGACGGAGGGACACTCGGCCCCGGCTGGCACTGTGGATGCTCGTGGCGCTCGGCGACGCGATCCTGCTGCTGGTCAGCGCGGGGGTTTCGGTGCTCATCGCACTGCTCGGCGTCGTGATCGTTGCCGGCTTTGGCGTTGCCGCCTGGCGGTTGACCCGCCGGGGCGCGCTGGCTAGTGAGGATGCTGTGGTGCCGGTGTTGAGCCGACGGCGGGTCTGACCCGTACCCGGTGGTGTGGCGGCAGCCGGACCGATTGTCGACCGTGTGGTGACCGTCGATCCCGCTGCCGCCAACGGCCCGGTCAGGTGTTGTTGGCCAACGCGATCAGGCGGCTCCGGTCGCCGTTCCAGTAGTTGCGGTCCACGTTGCCGCTGATCCCGGAGACCGCGCCGGTGCTGGTGTACTGCCAGAAGCTCCACACCGACGCGCCGGCCGGCAGGGCGCCGGGCGTGCTCGACCAGCGGGCCAGCCAGAGCGGGTGGTTCGCCCAGGGGCCGGTCCAGCTGCCGGTGCACTGGTTCCACCAGCTCGTGGTGGTGTAGATGACGGCGTACCGGCCGGTGCGGGACCGGTAGGTGTTCAGGAAGTCCTGCACCCAGTTGCGCATCCCGGTCGTGCTGAGCCCGTAGCAGTAGCCGCCTGCGTACGGGTTGCCCTCGATGTCCAGTGCGGCCGGCAGGGTGCGGCTGTCCGCCGACCAGGCGCCTCCGTTGGAGGCCAGGTAGTTGGCCTGGGTGGAGCCGGCGGAGATGTTCGGCCGGGCGAAGTGGTACGCCCCGCGGATCACCCCGGCGTTGTACGAGTTGACGTAGTTGGCGTTGAAGTTCGGGTCCTTGTAGCTGGTGCCCTCGGTCGCCTTGATGAAGGCGAACTGGATGCCCGCGTTGCGGACGCTGGTCCAGTTGATGGTGCCCTGGTAGCGGGAGACGTCGACACCGGGTGTGGTGGCGGCGGCCGCCGGTCCGGCGGTCGCGACCAGGGCCGCCGCCGCGGTGGCGAGGACGGTGAGGCCGGCCGCGAGCGCGCGGCGCAGCGATGATCGGGTACGGGCCATGAGTGCCTCCAAGGACGTCGTTCTATCGACATTCATCTTTGGAGGTAAGTGCCCTAGATCACAAGGGCGACCGGAAAAAAGCTTCATCGACGGGACTGAGTCGCCCCGGTGGCTGAAGTGGAACGGATCAGCCCAGGGCGGCCGGGTCGAGCTGCCAGCGGAACGGCTCGACGATGGTCATGGTCTCGCCCGCCTTGGCAACCTGGTCCTCGACGTAGTGCTCGCCGTCGAGCCGGTAGAGCCGCAGCGGGTGACCGTCGCCGTCCTGCTCGACCAGCAGATACCAGGGGATTCGCGCGATGGCGTAGAGCTGCATCTTGACCAGCCGGTCGGCGGCTGCGTTGCCGGGCGAGACGATCTCGCCGACGAGGACCACCCGGTCGGGGTCGAGGAAGGTGCCGTCGTCATCGACATCGGTCACAACGAGGTCCGGAGTGACGACTCGATCGATGCCGAGCCGGACGTTGATCGCGTCATAGACCGACAGGCCGTGGAAGTCTGCCGCTGCTTCGATGCTGTTCGCCAGTCGGCGCGACACCCGCTGGTGCCGTCGGCTCGGGGCAGGGCTCACCAGCAGGCTCCCGTCGAGCAGCTCGATCCGGTCCGGGGTTTCACCCAAGGCGAAGTAGTCGGCCTCGGTCCACAGGCCGATGTGCGGCTCCAGGGGCGCTGCGCTCACCCGCGTTCACCTCCCGCTCGACTCGCCACCCGATCAGTTTCACAGGATACGAGCCGGTGCCTCGGGAGCGACACGGAACGACGCCGGTAGGCTCGCGCCCCATGATGTCGATCGACGGGCTGGGCGACCTGTGGGACACGCTGTTCGGCGCGCAGCCGGACCCGCCCGCGCTGCTGGTGCTGATCACCGGGGTCGTCGCGCTGGTGGTGGTCTCCACCCGGCTGCCGTGGCGGATCGCCCGTAACGCCATCACCATCGCGCACGAGGGCGGGCACGCCCTGGTCGCCCTGCTCACCGGCCGTAAGCTGCGCGGCATCCGGCTGCACTCGGACACGTCCGGGCTGACGCTCTCCGCAGGCCGTCCCACCGGGCCGGGCATGATCCTCACCCTGCTCGCCGGATATGTCGCACCGCCGCTGGTCGGGCTGGCCGGCGCCTGGCTGCTCGGTGGTAACCGGATCACCCTGCTGCTCTGGGTGGCCGTGGCGCTGCTGCTGGCCATGCTCGTCATGATCCGCAACGTCTTCGGCGTCGTGTCGTTGCTGATCACCGGGGCGCTGGTGTTCGCCGTCTCGTGGTACGCGACGCCGCAGGTCCAGGCCGCGTTCGCGTACACCGGGGTGTGGTTTCTGCTGCTCGGTGGGGTGCGGCCGGTGGTCGAGCTGCAACGGTTGCGTTCGCGCGGCCGGATGCCCGCCTCCGACGCCGACCAGCTCGCCGGGCTCACCCCGTTCCCGCCGCTCTTCTGGGTCGGCGTCTTCGCCCTCGTCAACCTGGCGGCGCTGGTCGCCGGCGCGCTCCTGCTCGCCGGCCCGATCCTCACCGACGCCGGCCTGACCAGCTGACCGACGGGCGGAAGCCGCACGGGCGGAAGCCGCACGGGCGGAAGCCGCACGGGCGGAAGGCGCACGGGCTGGAGAGGCACGGGCGGGCAGAATGAGGCCATGCGATACGTGATCATCGGCGCGGGTGCGGTCGGCGGGACCATCGGCGTACGGCTGGCCCAGGCCGACCGGGACGTGACAGTGGTGGCCCGCGGCGCTCACCTGGACGCGATCCGCGGGCGGGGTCTGACAGTGCGGCAGCCCGAGGGTGAGGTCACCGCCCGGCTCGCGGCGGTGGACCGGCCCACGGACGAGCCGCTGCCGGCGGACACCGTGCTGATCCTCACCGTGAAGTCGCAGGACACCGCCGGCGCGTTGGCCGCCTGGGTGGACGCGCCGGTGGTCGGCGGCGGTACGGCTGGCGAACGTCTGCCGCTGGTGACCGCGCAGAACGGGGTGGCCAACGAGCGGGCCGCGCTGCGCCTCTTCGCCGACGTGCACCCGGTCTGCGTCTGGCTGCCGGCCACCCACCTGGACCCGGGTGTGGTGGTCGCCAACGGGTACCCGCATCCCGGAATGCTCCACATCGGGCGGTACCCCGCAGGCGCCGACGACACCGACCGGGCGATCGCCGCCGACCTGACCGCCGCCGGCTTCGTCGCCCCGGTCCGCACCGACGTGCTGCGCTGGAAGTACGGCAAGCTGCTCAGCAACCTCGGCAACGGCCTCCAGGCGTTGCTCGGCCGGGACATCCCGGACGCGCTGGTCGAACGGGTACGCGCCGAGGGCGTCGCCGCGCTCGCCGCCGCCGGCATCGCGCACACCTCGCCAGAGGAGGAGAAGGTCGAACGCGGCGACCTGGTGGGGCAGCGCCCGGTCGACGGCGAGGCCCGCTCCGGCGGCTCCACCTGGCAGAGCCTGGCCCGGGGCACCGGCTCGACCGAGGTCGACCACCTCAACGGCGAGATCGCGCTGCTCGGCCGGTTGCACGGCGTACCGACACCGGTCAACGTCGCCGTGCAGCGGGCCGTACGCCGGGCGGTCCGGGAGCGGATCGGGGCCGGGGCGTTCCCGCTCACTGAATTGCAAAAGATGATCGCCTGACCGGGGCAACCGACGACCCCGCCCGGTGCGTGTTCCCAGCGACCGACACGGGGAGGTAGCGGGTGCCGGACGTCGACGGGTTCGACGAGTTCTACCGGGGGAGTCGGCAACGACTTCTCGGGTTCGTCTACGCCCTCACCGGCGATCGGGGTGAGGCGCAGGACGCCGTGCAGGAGGCGTACGTCCGGGCGTGGCAGCGCTGGTCGACGGTCAGCGCGTACGACGACCCGGAGGCGTGGGTGCGGGTGGTGGCCAGCCGGATCGCCGTCAGCCGGTGGCGCAGCCTGCGTAGCCGCGCCCGCGCCTACCTGCGACACGGGGCCACCGAGACCGTTCCCGGGCCGGGCACCGACACCGTCGCGGTGGTCGCCGCCCTGCGTCGGCTGCCCGAGGAGCAACGCGTCGCCATCGCCCTGTACTACCTGGTAGGCATGCCGGTCGCCGAGGTCGCGCGGGAGACCGCGGCCCCGGTGGGCACCGTCAAGGCCCGTCTCTCCCGGGGGCGTGCCGCGCTCGCCGGTCTGCTCGCCGTCTCTGATCTGGAGGAGGCCACCGATGCGTGACGACCCGACGTTCGTCGAACAGATCCAGCGGGACCTGCGGGACGTGCGGTGGCTCGGCCCGGAGGAGATTCGCTCCCGGGCGCGCCGCCGCAGCCAGCGCAAGGTCGTGGTGGCCACCGTCGTGCTGGCCCTCGCCGGGGTCTCCGCCGTGGCGGTCGCCGCCCCGAGGAAGTCTCCACCGCCGGTCCTGCCGGCCGCCGCGCCCTCCGCCTCGCCGACCCGGCACGAGATCACCACCGACGCCCTGTTGCAGCCAGCCGACCTGCCGCAGCAGGTCGATGTGCAGCTCAGCCAATCGGGGCTGGGTGAGCCGGTCCTGCTGGACCACATGCTCGACGCCTGCCGGACGAGCCAGGGGCGATCGGATGGCCGGCAGTATTCGATCCTGTCCCGCTCGCAGACCCTGGTGCCGAAGCGTGCTGCGGCAATCCTCACCCAGTCCGACGGTCTGCTCACGCAGGATCTCTACCGGCTGACCCCGGACGCGGCCATCCAGCTTCTCGCCACTATGGACGACCTGGTCGCCCCGTGCGCCGAGTGGAACAGCATCGGCGGGTACAAGGTGGGGGGCGCAACGGGCACCGGGTCGGCGACGCACCGCTGGGCGGTGGTCCAGCGGGACTTCGCCGGCGACGGGGCTGCGCTGCTGCGACACACCGGTTCGCAGCCCGTTGACCAGAAGACGGGCGAGCCCATCGGCGCGCCACCCCGGCCGAGCACCACCGCCGTGGTCCGGGTGGGCGACCTGATCACCGTGCTTAATCTGGGACAGACCGGCACCGAGCTGGACCTGCGTCGGCTGGCGGCTGTCGCCGCCCGACGGATGTGCGCCGCCGCCAACCCGGCCTGCTGACCACTATCAGGGTTGTTGCTGCCTCCCGTCGCCCGGAGGCAGCACCTTCCCCGAAGTTGCGCGGATCAAGCGACCGAGATCAGAGCGGGATGTTGCCGTGCTTCTTGGGCGGCAGGGTTTCCCGCTTGGTGCGCAGGACGCGCAGCGCCCGGACGATCTGGGTGCGCGTCTCGTGCGGCGGGATCACCGAGTCGATGTAACCGCGCTCGGCGGCCACGTACGGGTTGGCCAGGGTGTCCTCGTACTCGGCGATCTTCTCGGCCCGGACCGCCGCCGGGTCCTCGGCCCCGGCCAGTTCGGAGCGGTAGAGGATGTTCACCGCGCCCTGCGCGCCCATCACCGCGATCTGCGCGGTCGGCCAGGCGAAGTTCAGGTCCGCGCCGAGGTGCTTGGAGCCCATCACGTCGTACGCCCCGCCGTACGCCTTGCGGGTGATCACGGTGACCTTGGGGACGGTCGCCTCGGCGTACGCGTAGATGAGCTTCGCGCCCCGGCGGATGATGCCGTCCCACTCCTGACCGGTGCCGGGCAGGAAGCCGGGCACGTCCACGAAGGTCAGCACCGGGATGTTGAACGCGTCGCAGGTGCGAACGAAGCGGGCGGCCTTCTCCGAGGCGGCGATGTCCAGGGTGCCGGCGAAGTGCATCGGCTGGTTGGCCACCACACCGACCGGTCGCCCCTCGACCCGGCCGTAGCCGACCACGATGTTCTGTGCGTAGAGCGGCTGGACCTCCAGGAACTCCCCGTCGTCGAGGACGTGTTCGAGGACGGTGTGCATGTCGTACGGCTGGTTGGCCGAGTCCGGGATCAGGGTGTCCAACTCCCGGTCCTCGTCGCTGATCGCCAGCTCGGCGGGAGCGTCTACGACCACCGGCTCGTCGAGATTGTTCGACGGCAGGTACGACAACAGCGCCTTGACGTAGTCGACCGCATCCTCCTCGTCGCTGGCGAGGTAGTGCGCGTTGCCGCTGCGGGAGTTGTGCGTACGCGCGCCGCCCAGCTCCTCCATGCCGACGTCCTCGCCCGTCACCGTCTTGATCACATCGGGGCCGGTGATGAACATGTGCGAGGTCTGGTCGACCATCACGGTGAAGTCGGTGACCGCCGGGGAGTAGACCGCGCCGCCGGCACAGGGCCCCATCACCAGCGAGATCTGCGGGATGACGCCGGAGGCCCGCACGTTGCGGAAGAAGATCTCGCCGTAGAGGCCGAGCGAGACGACGCCCTCCTGGATGCGCGCGCCGCCGGAGTCGTTGATGCCGACCACCGGGCAGCCGATCTTCATGGCCAGGTCCATCACCTTGACGATCTTCTCGCCGAAGACCTCGCCGAGCGAGCCACCGAAGACCGTGAAGTCCTGCGCGAAGACGCACACCTGCCGGCCGTCCACCGTGCCGTAGCCGGTGACCACACCGTCGCCGTACGGGCGGTTCCGCTCCAGCCCGAAGGCCGTGGACCGGTGCCGGGCCAGCTCGTCGAGCTCGACGAAGGAGCCCTCGTCGAGCAGCATCTCGATCCGCTCGCGGGCGGTCTTCTTGCCGCGCGCGTGCTGCTTCTCCACGGCGCGGGCCGACCCGGCGTGCACCGCCTCGTCGACCCGGCGCTCCAGGTCCGCCAGCTTGCCCGCGGTGCTGTGCATGTTGGTCCCGGTCTCGGTAGTCACCCAGGGAATATAACGATGGTTCAGGTGGGTGCCGCTGTGCAGTACGCCTCAGTGTCGATCGGAGCACCGCCGTAGGCTGGCGGAATGTCGGGCTCCCCGTACACCGATCTGGACCGGCCGCCGCTGTCGGCGGCCCGGCTGCGCCGCGCGTTGACCGCGCCGAACGGGCCGTGGGCCCGGTTGGAGCTGCGTGCCGAGACCGGCTCCACGAACGCCGACGTGGCCGAGGCCGCCCGGGCCGACGAGCCCGAGGGCCTGGTCGTGGTCGCCGAGCGGCAGACCGAAGGGCGCGGCCGGCGCGGTCGGGTCTGGCAGTCGCCGGCGCGGGCCGGCATCGCGACGAGCGTCCTGCTGCGGCCCGGCGAGGCCGTGCCGGACCGTGGCTGGCTGCCGGCGACACCCACGGGGTACGGGTGGCTGCCGTTGCTGGCCGGCGTGGCGCTGGTCGAGGCGGTGGCCCGGCTGGCCGAGCTGGAAGCCACCCTCAAGTGGCCGAATGACCTGCTGATCGACGACGCGAAGTGCGCGGGCGTGCTGGCCGAGGCGGTGCCCGGACGGGCGCCGGACCAACCGCCGGCGATCGTGCTGGGCATCGGGCTCAACGTGACGCTGCGCGCCGACGAGCTGCCGGTGAATCCGACCGGGCTGCCGGCCACCTCGCTCCAGTTGGCCGGCGCGGTGGCCACCGATCGGGATCCGCTGCTGCGGGCGCTGCTGCGGGCGGTCGCCGACTGGTACGACCGTTGGCGTTCGGCGGGCGGCGACGCGGTGGCCAGCGGCCTGCGCGACGCCTACCTGGCGGCCTGCGCGACGATCGGCCGCGAGGTACGCGTTCTGCTCCCCAACGGTGACTCGCTGACCGGCACCGCCACCGGAGTGGACCCGGACGGCCAGCTGATGGTCACCACGTCGACCGGCGCCCGAACCCTGGCCGCCGGCGACGTCCTGCACCTCCGCTGAGGACGGGCAAGATCACGAAGAGCCGAGTGGGCCCGCGCGGCGGATGTTGTGGTGGGGCTTGGGGGGTTTACCGTCTGCGCGTCCAGTAAATCGCGTTGGAGGTTCCCGTGGCGTTTCCTGAAGACGTGCTCACCGAGGACGAGCACGTCGTGCTGCACCTGCATCCGCACTGGAAGGCGTTGATCCGGCCGATCGCGGTGCTGGTGCTGGCCATCGCCGCGGTGGTGGTCGGCGTGCTCCTGTTGCCCGAGAGTGGCGGCGGTTCGATCGCGCTG
Source organism: Micromonospora saelicesensis (assembly GCF_900091575.1). GTDB lineage: Bacteria > Actinomycetota > Actinomycetes > Mycobacteriales > Micromonosporaceae > Micromonospora > Micromonospora saelicesensis. The sequence continues at coordinate 555,108 of NZ_FMCR01000001.1, read as the reverse complement.
GCCGTGATCGGGGCGATCGCCCTGGTCGCGGTGCTCTGGCTCGGCCTGTGGCCGTTCCTGGTCTGGCGCACCACCCACTACCTGTTCACGAACGAGCGAGTCCTGCTTCAGCAGGGTGTGTTCTCCCGGGACCGGCGGGACCTCCCGCTCGCCCGGGTCAACGACCACTCGATGAACCAGCGTTTCGTCGAGCGTCTGCTCGGCTGCGGGACGCTCACCATCGAGTCGGCAGGTGAGCGCGGCCAGTCGGTGCTCCACGACGTGCCGGACGTCGGAAAGGTGCAGACCACTCTGTACGAGCTGGTCGAGGCACAGCACGACAAGCACTCGTTGGGCGATGGCGAGATGCGCGACATGCTCGCCGACATGCAGGACGGCAAGCCGCTGCGCGACACCACGACCTGAACCGGACGGTTGGGACCCGCCCCTGCCGCAGAGTGTCGGGGGCGGGTCAGTCGGGCCGTTGAGCCTCGGGTGAGCCGCTGCTCTCCGTCGGGTCGCCGTCGAACGACCCGCCGGTGGACGGGTCCGCTGCGGTCGGGCCGCTGTCGGGCTGGTCAACTTCGGGCTGGTCAGCGTCGGTCGGGACGGCCTCAGCTTCGGCGGGGTCGGTCTCGACCGGTCGCACGGCGAACCAGCCACGGAAGCGGGTCCGCAGCACCTCCTGCTCGGGCCGGTCGTCCGGGCCGAGGCGCAGCATGGTGCCGGTGAGGCTGACGGTGCCGAGCCCGGGGCGGGCGGTCGACGGCCGGGCGCCCATCACGTCGACCCGGACCGCGAGCCGGTCGCCGGCCCGCACGGGGGCGAGCCAACGCAGCTCCTCCAGGCCGGGGGACGCGTCCGCGGCGGCCCGGGACAGCAGGTGGTCGACGTAGGCGCGCATGAACAGGCTGACGGTGTAGAAGCCGCTGGCGATCAGACCACCGTGTCGGCTCTCCGCGGCCAGGTCGGGGTCGACGTGGTACCACTGCGGGTCGAAGCGGCGGGCGAAGGCGACCATCTCGTCGGCGTCCACGGTGACCACGCCGAGGTCGACGGTGAGACCCGGGACGAGATCCTCGAAGAACAGCTCGGCCGGTCGCCCCGTGCCGGAGCGGGCGTCGGGGGTCGTCACCGGCGGGGCGCGCGGCGGGTGCTGACGTGCAGCTCCGCGGCGAGTTCCGCGTCCAGGTCGACGGCGGGGCTGACGCTCAGCCGCGGGGGCCGGCCCTGAGCCGGTGCGCCGGCTGGGGAGTCGAGGCGTTGCGCCGACTCCGCCTCCTCCAGCTCGGACACCGATTCCGCCAACTCGGCGACCGGGTCCATCTCCGCCATGGTGTCCCACTCGTCGCGCGGAATGTCGTGCCAGGTGGAGTCGGGCTTCGCGGCCTCGTCCTCGGCCGGTGCGACGGGCTGGAAGACGAAGGTGCGGTATGACCAGAACCGGAACAGCGTGGCCAGCATGACGCCGACGGTCTTGGCCAGATTCAGCGCCAGCAGGCCGTGTACGCCGAGACCGTACTTGGCCGCCGCCACGGCCCCCAGCTCAATGAGCAGGCCGGCGCCGTTGAAAAGGAAAAAGAGAAGATATTCCCGGCGAAGCGCCGATTTCGGGCGATCGCGGTACGTCCAGTGCCGATTCATGAGGTACGACGTGATGGTGGCGACGATCGTCGCGATCACTGTCGCCTTCAACTGACCGTTGACGAAAACGGTCAGTGCAAGGGCATTGAACACCGCGTAATTGATGACGGTGTTGATGCCGCCGACGATGCCGAACTTGAGCGCCTCGTGGATGAACTTCTGCCAGCGCTCAGGCAGCAGGCGGACAAGACGCATGCGAAACACCTTAGGGCAGTCGGTGCGGCCGGCGATCACCGGCCGAACGAGGTGGGCGGCAGGTCACGCCTCGTGGTCTCGGTCGGGATTCACCTGCGGAAGGGTCGGGGTTCCCGCTTCGACGAAGACGAACCGCCGGTACGACCAGAATCGAAACAGCGTGGCGAACCCCGTGCCGACGATGTAGCTGGCGAGATTGTCCGCCAGGCGCGTCTGGAACACGGCCGGCCAGATGGCTCCGAGCCCGTAGCGGCTGAGCGCGAGGCAGGCCACCGTGATGCCGAGACCGACCGCGTTGAAGAAGAAGAAGAGCGCGTACTCGCGGGCCGCGTTGTTGCGCTGGCGGTGCCGCCACGTCCAGAACCGGTTGCCCACGAAGGCGACGGACGCCGCGATCACGGTGGAGATTGTTTTCGCCGTCAGCTCTTCGACGCCGTGCTTGCTCGTCAGGTAGTTGAAGAGCGCGAAGTCGACGAGGAACGCGAAACCACCCACGGTGGCGAACTTGCTCATCTCGCGGATGAGGTGACCGAAGCGGTCGAGGAGTATGCCGACGAGACCCCGTCGGGTCTGCCGGGGACCCGGTTGTTCCCCGGTCATCGTGGCGGCCACGGAGGGAGCCTACCGGCTGCCGGCCAGTCAGAGGGGTAGCAACGGCAAGCGGGCGTGGTCTCCCGGAGGGGCCCAGCGCCGCGTGCGTGACCACCGCACAGAGCGTAGCCAATTGGGAGGACTGAGCCGCCGCGGAACGGGAATCACCGCACCGGTCGGCGGGGCAGGTCCACGGCCCGACCGCAACAAGCGTCCGCCGGGGTGCACAACAAGATTTGCGTGAAACTGCGCGGGAAAGCGGGTATCAGCTCGTGATGCCGCAGCGAGGCCGTAGCTTGTGCAGTTCTTCACAACCTGTCCCACTGACTCGGAAGGCTGCCCGGTTTACGCTGAGGCCAATCCCAGGTTTCCACGAAGGCGACGCATCGCGCCGCCGAGTCTCGTGCATCCCATAGATCGGTCAGCGTCGACCACAAGGAGATGTGTCATGGTTGCTCCGGCTGTTGTGCGGGGTATTGATCAGGCCCCGACGTCCCATCCGAAACTGCTCGCCTGGGTCCGTGAGGTCGCGGAACTGACCACCCCCGACCGTGTCGTCTGGGTGGACGGGTCCGACGAGGAGTGGCGCCGCCTCACCGATGAGCTGGTCGAGGCCGGCACCCTGATCCGGCTCAACCCCGAGAAGAAGCCCAACTCGTTCTACGCGCGCACCGACCCGACGGACGTCGCCCGGGTCGAGGAGCGCACCTACATCTGTTCCGTCGACGAGGCGGACGCCGGCCCCACCAACAACTGGATGGCGCCGGCCGAGATGAAGCGGACGATGACGGACTTGTACCGGGGCTCCATGCGCGGTCGCACCATGTACGTCATCCCGTTCGTCATGGGGCCGGTCGAGGCCGAGTCCCCGATGTTCGGTGTCGAGATCACCGACAGCCCGTACGTGGTCGCCTCGATGCGCATCATGACGCGGATGGGCAGCCGGGTCCTCGAGGCCATGGGCGACGACGCGGACTTCGTGCACGCGCTGCACTCGATCGGCGCCCCGCTCGCACCCGGCCAGCAGGATGTCGCCTGGCCGTGCAACGACACCAAGTACATCTCGCACTTCCCGGAGAGCCGGGAGATCTGGTCTTACGGCTCGGGTTACGGCGGCAACTCGCTGCTCGGCAAGAAGTGCTACTCGCTGCGGATCGCCAGCGTGATGGGCCGGGACGAGGGCTGGCTCGCCGAGCACATGCTGATCCTCAAGATCACGTCGCCGGAGGGCAAGACCTACCACATCGCCGGCGCGTTCCCGTCTGCCTGCGGCAAGACCAACCTCGCCATGGTGGAGCCGACGATTCCCGGCTGGAAGGTCGAGACCATCGGCGACGACATCGCCTGGATGCGGTTCGGCCCGGACGGCCGCCTCTACGCCGTCAACCCCGAGTACGGCCTGTTCGGTGTCGCGCCCGGCACCGACTGGAAGACCAACGCCAACGCCATGCGCACGCTGGACCGGGGCAACTCCGTCTTCACCAACGTCGGCCTCACCGATGACGGCGACGTCTGGTGGGAGGGCATGGGTGAGCCGCCGGCGCACCTGATCGACTGGAAGGGCAACGACTGGACGCCGGAGAGCGAGGGCCTGTCCTCCCACGCGAACAGCCGGTTCTGCACCCCGATCACCCAGTGCCCGATCCTCGCCGACGAGTACTTCGACCCGAACGGCGTGCCGATCGACGCGATCCTCTTCGGCGGACGCCGCAAGGACACCATCCCGCTGGTGACCGAGGCCCGCGACTGGGTGCACGGCGTCTACATGGGTGCCACGCTCTCTTCGGAGACCACCGCCGCCGCGTCCGGCGCCGTCGGCGTGGTCCGGCGGGACCCGATGGCGATGCTGCCGTTCATCGGCTACCACGCCGGGGACTACTTCCGGCACTGGATCGAGATGGGCAAGGGCGCCGACGGCGACGAGGCGAAGCTGCCGAAGATCTACTACGTCAACTGGTTCCGCAAGGACCCGGACGGCTCGTTCCTCTGGCCGGGCTTCGGGGAGAACTCCCGGGTGCTCAAGTGGGTCGTCGAGCGGATCGAGGGCACTGCCGGCGCGGTCGAGACGCCGGTCGGCATGGTCCCCGCTCCGGACGCCCTGGACGTCGAGGGCCTGGACATGACCCCGGAGGACGTTCGGATCGCGCTGAAGGTCGACCCGGACGAGTGGCGCAACGAGCTGCCGATGATCACCGAGTGGTTCGAGAAGTTCGGTGACAAGCTGCCCGGCGTGCTCTGGGCCGAGTTGGACGCGCTGCGCGCCCGCCTGGACGCCGCGCAGCCGCAGCGGTAGGTGTGAACGAGACCCTTCGCGGGCAACATCGGATTTCATGAGGACGGCCGCCGTGACCCAGGTCCGGCGGCCGTCCGCCGTCCGGGTGCTCACCACCCTGCTGGCGACGACGGCGGCGGCCACCGTCGTGGTCGAACTGCTCAACTGGTGGTACGCCCCGGAGCAGGGATTCGGGCTTGCCGTACGGACCGGCTGGGCCATGCTGCGCTCGTTCGGCTTCCTGCTGCTGATCGGGCACGTGCGACGGGGTCGTACGGTGGCCCGCCCGTTCGGGCTGATCCTCGCGGTCACCACGATCTTCGCGGTCGGCCGGCTCATCGTGCCCCGGCAGGGGGTGCCGCCACTGCCCGGCCTGCTCGGCTTCGCCATTCTCACGGCGCTCTGTGTCGCGGTGGTCTGGTTGCTCTACCGCTCGTCGGCGTTGGCCGGGCACCTGGTCCGGCACCGTCCACGACTCGTCATCGACCGGGACGGCATCTCCTGGCGGGAGACGCCTCCACGCCGACCACAGGCCAGTGCCTGGTTGTTGACCAGCCGGGTGGCGGCCTTCACCTACAGCCCGCTGATGCTGGTGCCGGCCCTGGTGGCCGGAGGTTCCATCCTGGATGGTCGACTCAACGCGGTGCCGGCTGTGCTGTTCTGGTTCGGTGCGGGCATCACTGCCAGCTACGCGGTGCTGTTCTGCACCGCGTTCCTGATGCGGGGCAAAGACTGGGCGCGTGGCCTGCTGGTCGTCGTCACGGTCGCCGTACTCGCCGTGGATCTGCCGCTGTGCTGGTGGCTGCTGGGCGTGGACGGCCTGATCCGCGACGGAGCACCCCTGCTCGCCGCCGCCGGGCTGGCCCTCTACGGCCTCCGCCGCGCCGCCCGCACCCCCGACGCCGCCCCAGCCTGACCGCGTCCCGCGTCCCGCGTCCCGCGCCCTAGAGGATCGGTCGTTCCAGGGTCGCTCTGACGAAGACCGGGAAGCGGTGCCGTGCGGGAGCGGCCCGGGCGGGCCGGTAGGGGGCAGGATGGCGGGGTGGCGTCGGTCACAACGGTCGGCGTGGGCGGCGCAGGTGGATCGTCGGGGCGGTGCGGGAGCAGTCGCGTCGGCCGGAGGGAGGCGCGCGGTGGGCGACGAGTTCGACGTGGTGGTGGTGGGGGCGGGGCCGGCCGGGGCGGCAGCCGCGCTGACGGCGCGCCGGGCCGGTGCCAGCGTGCTGCTGCTGGACCGGGCCGATTTTCCTCGGGACAAGGCGTGTGGTGACGGGATCGCCGCGCACTCGGTGGACGTGCTCGCCGAGCTGGGGGTGACCGAGGCGGTGGCGGGCTACGCGCCGCTGCCGGCGTTACGCATGATCTCGCCCGGTGGCGGTGCGGTGGCTCGGGCGCTGCCCCGACCCGCGTACACAGTGCCCCGGGAGGTTTTCGACGCGCGGCTGGTGGCGGCTGCGGTGGCCGCCGGCGCCCAGCTGCGCCGGCACACCGTGCGCCAGGTCGAGCCGCGCGCGGACCGGGTGGTGCTCGACGGGCAGGTGTCCGGTCGGGTGGTGATCGGCGCGGACGGCGCCGGTTCGGTGGTACGTCGGGCGCTCGGCCATCCGCAGAACCCCGACCGGCACCTCGCGCTGGCCATCCGGGGGTACGCCCCGGCTCTGCCCGGCCCGTCCGAGCAGCTCATCGTCACCTCGAAGGCGCGCTGGCCGGCGTACGCCTGGTCGTTTCCGATCGGTGACGGACGGGCGAACGTCGGGTACGGGGAGGTCCTGCGCGGTGAGCCGCTGAGCCGCGCGTACCTGCTGGACCGGCTGGCCGCTCTGCTGCCCGGCACCGATCTGGCGACGGTGACCGCGTTGCGCGCGCATCACCTGCCGCTCTCCACCCACCGGCCGTCGCCGGGGCGTGGGCGCACCCTGCTGGCCGGGGACGCCCTGTCACTGATCAATCCGTTCACCGGCGAGGGGATCTTCTACGCGTTGCTCTCCGGCGCGCTCGCCGGGTCGGCGGCGGCCCGGTCGCCCGAGGGCGCGGCCGGCCGCTACGCCGACGGGTTGCGTCGCCGCCTCGGCACCCACCTGCGGCACAGTTCGGTCGCCGCCTGGTTGGCCCGGCGACGCCGGGTGGTGGACGCGGCGGTCCGGGCCGCCCGTCGGGACGACCGGGTGTTCTACGACGTGGTCGAGTTGGGACTGGGTGACGGACGCCTCACCGCCCGTACGCTCGCACTGATCGGCGCCGGTCTGGGCGGCGGGGATGGGGCTCCGAGGCAGTGAACTGGCCGAAGGGTCGCTACGCTGCTAGGTGATGACGCTGCGGAACCTTATCTACTCCGTGTACGAGCGCCGGCTCACGGCGAAGCTCGCGGGTAAGCCGGTGCCCCGGCATGTCGGGGTGATGTGCGACGGCAACCGCCGATGGGCGAGGGAAATGGGCTTCGTCGACCCGAACGACGGGCACCGGGTCGGCGCGGCGAAGATCAAGCATGTCCTCGGCTGGTGTGACCAGGCCGGCGTCGGGCACGTGACCCTCTACCTGCTGGCCACCGACAACCTGCGCCGTCCGGCCGCCGAGCTGGACCCGCTCCTCAAGATCATTGAGGACCTGGTGGTGGAGCTCTCCGAGGAGGGCAACCCCTGGCGACTGCGCATCGTCGGGGCGCTCGACCTGCTGCCGGCGCAGACCGCGGCGGCGCTCAAGGGCGCCGAGGAGCGCACCCGCGAGCGCACCGGAGGCGCGGAGGTCAACATCGCGGTGGGCTACGGCGGTCGCCGGGAGATCACCGACGCGGTCCGTTCGCTGCTGCTTGAGCACGCCGCCACCGGGGGCACGATCGAGGAGTTGGCCGAGGTGCTGGACGTCGAGCACATCGCCGAGCACCTCTACACCCGGGGCCAGCCCGACCCGGACCTGGTCATCCGCACCAGCGGCGAGCAGCGGCTGTCCGGTTTCATGCTCTGGCAGTCCGCGCACTCGGAGTTCTACTTCTGCGAGCTCAACTGGCCGGATTTCCGGCACATCGACTTCCTGCGGGCCCTGCGCTCGTACGCCACCAGACAACGCCGCTACGGGGCCTGACGCGGCGGCGACGCCGTCGGTCGCCGCCCGGTCAGGTCACGTCAGGGCAGGTGGGTCAGCGCCTGGGTGAGGAAGTCGCCCAGGGCGGCCGGCGACTCGATGGTCAGGTCGGCGGCGTTGGCCACCTCTTGTCCGGTCTCCGGGTTGGCCACCGCCACGCAGACACCGAGGAAGTCCGGGTCGGCGGCGGCGCGAGCGCGTAGCGCGGCGAAGGCCTTGATGTCGGAGACATCGTCGCCGAAGTACCAGGCGCCGGTGGCACCCTTGATCGCCTCGCCGATCACCATGCCCTTGTCCCGGTCGACCGGTGGCTTGAGCTCCAGCACCATCCGCCCGGCCTGCGAGCGCAGCCCCAGACGGTCGGCCTGTGCCTGCCCCCACTGCTGCACTGTCGCGCCCAGTTGCGGGGCGGTACGCCAGTGCAGCGCGACCGAGAGCCGCTTGTACTCCACGAGCGTGCCGGGCGGCAGTTCCGCCCGAGCCAGGTCGGCCAGCTCCGCCATGGTCGGCACCCAGGGCAGCGCGGCCGGTTCGGTGACCGTCTCGCCGCCGGAGTGGCTGTGCTCCAGCCCGTAGAGGCCGTAGAGGTCCACACCGACGAGCCCGCCGAGCTGATCCCGAAGGAACTCGACGGGTCGGGCGGAGACGATCGCGACCCGCTGCACGACCGGGGCGAGCGCCTCGATCGCGGCCAACGCCTTGGGCGCCGGGCGTACCGCGGTCGGATCGTCGTCGACGGGCGCGAGCGTGCCGTCGAAGTCGAAGAAGAGCACGGTCCCGGCCGCCCGGCTGGCGGTTATCCGCCAGGCCTGGTCGGCGTTCAACGGGGTTCTCGGCTGCTGATTGCCCAGATTCAACGGCGGCACGCGCGTCAGCGTACCCCGGCGATCCAGGCTCATTCCTGGCCGAGCGGGCCCATTGAGCGGTACGCGATCAGCGTTCGGCGGCTCCTCGTCCGCGCCGGCCGAACGGCACCACTGCCGCCTCCTGGCCGTGGCTCAACAGGTAGCCCTCCACGAACCCGGTGTTGCGATCGCCGGTGTGGTTCTCGATCTCGTTGAGCCGGGCCACCAGGAACTCGGTGAGCGCGCTGATTCGGTTGTTCAGACGCTCGTGCAGCTCGGCGACGACGGCCAGGACGACCGCAGTGCCGGCGGTGATGAGCGCAAAGAGATTGACGAGCAGCGGCAGCTGCCCGCCGTCGACCGCGAGGGTCACCGTGTTACCGGTCGCCCACAGTGTCACCGACACCGTTGCGACCACGACTGCCAACCACTTCAGGGTCATGGACAGACCCCTCCTTCTGTCCCGCAGGGCTGGGTTCGGCCTTGTCCCGTCCCCCCGCCGATGACGAGCCCAAGCAGTACGAATAGGGACGCTAGCGTGCCCGTTCCAGCCCCGGAGGCAAACGAATGAACCTGACCAGGCGTTCTTTCGCTATCTGAGGAACTAGCCTGCCTGATTGCCCCTTTTTCGGACATCGACCGGCAACGTTGGGCGGTATGCGAGATATCTGATGGTTTCCCGGATGTGGAACTTCTCCGCGTCCGACACCTGCGGATCGACCAGACGGCGCAGCAGCGCCTCCACGTCCGGGTCCATCGGAGGGGCGGCCTGGCCGGTGCGGGGGCCGGCCGCGGCGCGGTCCCAGCCGAGCGCGGCGAAGGCGGCGGCCGGGTTCAACCCCAGGCCCTCGCAGAAGGCGACCACCCGCTCGGCCTCCGGATCGCTGGCCCAGTCGCCCCGGACCCAGCGGTTGATGGTCTGCCGGGAGACGCCGGTGCGCCGGGACACCTCGGTGCCGCTCCAGGCTCGGGTCGCCCGTGCCTCGTCCAGGGCCCGCCGGACGAAGGTGGCGAAGGCGATCTTCCGCGCATTGGCCGTCTCGGTCACTCCGTGACGGTACGGCCAGCCGGCTGCGGGTGCGCGCCCCGGCTCGCCACTGTCACGCGGACGTGACGAGGGGTTCGGATTTCCGGTAAACGAGTCAGTGCCACTGTTGAGGGGTGTCACGCGGGCAGAATAGATGAACGTAGTGGCAAACGTAAGCGGACGAAAAGCTGATACTGTCACGCCCATGGGACAATCTACGGTGTGTCACGTGCATGAGACGATTGGTGCTCACATGCGTCACGCCCCCGGTGCCAGGGGGTCGTGGTGACCGAGCTCGCCACCCGCGCCCAGGCCTTCGGGCTGATCGCCGAGGGGGTCGCCGCAGGGCTGACTGCCCCCTGGCGCCTCTACCTGGCCCGAGGCTGCCGCTACCTGTCGCTGAGCGTCGGTGATCGTGCCGAGTGGAACGCCTGGCGTACCCATCTCGGCTGCCCGGAGCTGAGCGTCCGGGTCTACGACGCCGGCGGGGAGATCCGCCGCTCCTCGGTGGCCGAGGTCGTGCTGGACGGCTGCCGGATCAGCGTCGAGCTGGTCGAGGAGGTCAGCACCGACGACCTGGACCGGCTGCTCGTCGCCGACCCCACCACGATCGAGCCGGAGGAGCGATGACCTGGCGTCCCGGCTGGGCCGGAGCTGCCCGATGAGCCCTTTTCTCGCGGTGTTCCTCGTCCTGGTGCTCGGTGCCACCAGTTACGCGGCCGGCCGTCTGCACGGGCAGCTCAGCTACCGCATCGGCTACCGCTTCGGTTACCGACAGGGCTACTTCGACGGTGACCGGGGCGCCTGGAACCGGCGTCGTCGGGACGCCCAGGCGGCGATCGCCTCGGCTCTGTCGGTCTCGCCCGCTGGCGTGGTCCGTTCCGCCGGTGCTGTCGAACGCCCCGGCACCACGTACACCGGCTCGTCGTTCAGCGCGCCGGCCGCCCCGATCACCGGGCGGCACCCGACCGGCACGCTCGTCCGACGTACCGGTTGAGGTCGGTCGGCGGGGCTGCCCCGCCGACCGGCACCACGAGCGCGGTGCGTCGTCCGCGGCGGACACGCACCGTCGGGGTCACGTCAGACCGGTGACGGTGGCCCCACCGGCCGGGATGCGCGCAGGGGGCATGCATCCCGGCCGGTTCCGCCGCGTTCGCCGCCGGTCCCACGGCTGGTGCGAGCGTCGGCGGAGTGCTGTTCATGAGCGCGTCTTGGGAGATCCACGTTCGGCCCCTAGCCGGGAAGGTCAGGCGGGGCTAGCGTCTAGGCATGGCACGGGGTTCTCCCGAGCCAGCCGGTCCGCCCGGATCTGCGACCTCGCGCATGGGGTTCCGCATCCGACCCCGTGTCCCCGGGCACCGGAGGAGGCGGAACACGGGTGGCGGGTGCCCATCCGTCGGAGCAGGCCTGTGACGACTCGCCGTACCATCGCCGGTGCCGACCAGACCCCGGCCGCGACTGCCACGCCCCGCCGAGCCACCAGGAGCCGCCGTTCGGCGGTCACCGCGCCGGCCGACCCCAAGGAGCCACGACCAGCCGGCCAGGCCTTTGTCCTGGACACGTCGGTGCTGCTCTCCGATCCGGCGGCGTTCCACCGGTTCGCGGAGCACGAGGTGGTGCTACCTCTGGTGGTCATCACCGAACTGGAAGGCAAGCGGCACCATCCGGAGCTGGGCTGGTTCGCCCGGCAGTCGCTGCGGATGCTCGACGACCTGCGGGTACGGCACGGCCGACTCGACCGGCCGGTGCCCGCCAACGACGTCGGCGGCACCCTGCGGGTGGAGCTCAACCACACCGACGACGGCGTCCTGCCGCCCGGTTTCCGCACCGAGAGCAATGACGCCCGGATCCTCTCCGTCGCGCTCAACCTCGCCGCCGAGGGGCGGGAGGTGACCCTGGTCAGCAAGGACATGCCGTTGCGGGTGAAGGCGGCCTCGGTGGGTCTGCGTGCCGACGAGTACCGCCACGGCCAGGCCAGCGACCCGACCTGGACCGGCATGTCGGAGATGGAGTTGAGCGAGGAGCAGATCGGCCAGCTGTACGCCGGCGAGACGCTCGACCTCGACGAGGCGGCCGGGCTGCCCTGCCACACCGGTCTGGTGCTGCACTCGGGGCGTGGCTCCGCACTCGGTCGGGTGCTGCCGGACAAGTCGGTGCGTCTGGTCCGGGGCGACCGGGAGGCGTTCGGGCTGCACGGCCGCTCGGCCGAGCAGCGGATCGCTCTCGACCTGCTGTTGGACGAGTCGATCGGGATCGTCTCGCTGGGTGGCCGGGCCGGCACCGGCAAGTCGGCGCTGGCACTCTGCGCCGGGCTGGAGGCGGTGATGGAGCGCCGCCGACACAAGAAGGTCATCGTGTTCCGCCCGCTGTACGCCGTCGGTGGCCAGGAGTTGGGCTACCTGCCGGGCTCGGAGTCGGAGAAGATGTCGCCGTGGGCCCAGGCGGTCTTCGACACGCTCGGCGCTGTGGTGCACGAGAACGTGCTGGAGGAGGTCACCTCGCGGGGCATCCTGGAGGTGCTGCCGCTGACCCACATCCGCGGGCGCAGCCTGCACGACGCCTACGTGATCGTGGACGAGGCCCAGTCGCTGGAGCGCGGGGTGCTGCTGACCGTGCTGTCCCGGATCGGGCAGGGCTCCCGGGTGGTGCTCACCCACGACGTGGCCCAGCGGGACAATCTGCGGGTCGGCCGGCACGACGGGGTGACGGCTGTCATCGAAGCGCTCAAGGGCCATCCGCTCTTCGCGCACGTCACCCTCAGCCGTTCGGAGCGGTCGCCGATCGCCGCGATGGTCACCGACCTCCTAGAGGACATCCCGATCTGACGGGTCTTATGCGGGCTTTTGTCCGCATTTTCGGTGTGGCGCAGATCACAAACAGCCTGGTTGGTTTCCCATCAGCCTCACTGTGCGCAATCGTGTCCCACGAGCGTCCATGCACCACCGGAATCGTTGGCGATCGTTCGTCCCGAGACGGACGACATCGGCGAAGGTTGGTGCGTCGGCGCGACCGGCAACCGGTCGGGGCGCTCGTGGCACGGCTGACGGCCCACCTGTGGTCTGCGCCGCGCCACGTCCTTGCTCCCGACGAAGGGACCACTTCGTGAGTCGGCTGTGGAGCCGGTTGGGCGCCCGTACGGCTGCTGTAGCGCTGCTCTCCGTGGGCGTTGCCGGTGGCTTCTACCTGGGCGAAGACCGGGAAACCCAGCAACAGGGTCTGACCGAGCAGGTCAGTCTCGAGGTCGACCGGGCCGACCTCGCGTACCAGCGCGAGCGGCAGGCCGCCCACCAGGTGCAGTTCTCCAAGCAGCGGGCCGCCGAGTACCAGGCCAAGCTGCGGGCGAAGGAGGCCGCCAAGGAAGCCGCTGAGCGGGCCCGCCGGGCCGAGGCCGCTGCGGCGTCCCGCAAGCGCGAGCGCGCCGCCGCTGCCAATGCGGCCGCCAAGCCGTACGACGGGCCGATCCCGGCGTCCTGCGCCGAGTACAGCGGCAACCGCAAGACCGGCTGCGCCCTGATGATCAGCTCGGGTTTCGGCATCGCCGAGTTCCCCTGCCTGGAGAAGCTCTGGACCAAGGAGAGCGGCTGGAACCACAAGGCCAGCAACTCCTCGTCCGGTGCGTACGGCATCCCGCAGTCTCTGCCGGGCAGCAAGATGGGCTCCGTCGCGTCCGACTGGCGGACCAACCCGGCCACGCAGATCAAGTGGGGGTTGGGCTACATCAAGGGCAGGTACAAGACGCCCTGCGGTGCCTGGACCTACTTCCAGAACAACGGGCACTACTGACGGCTGTCGAAGGCGGGGCAGGTGGCTCTCCACCGCCCCGCCTTCGCGCGTACTCCGCACAGGACGTGAGTGGCGGTCGGCCGCTTTTGCTGATAGCAGTTGTGGAGTGACCCTGCACCCGTCAAGCGGCGACCCCTACCGGTTCGGCACCGAGGCGTTCTACGCCGCGCTCGGCCGGGCGTTCGTCGCCATGTGCGCGGTGGTCCCGTTCCTCTTTCTCATCGAGGCCGTCGACCAGGGGCTCGCGTTCGGCCTGGACGCCACCGCCGGCATCATCCCGCAGCGCATCGACGGGCTGGACGGGGTCTTCTTCTCCCCGTTCCTGCACCACGGCTTCGACCACCTCTACAGCAACAGCATCCCGCTGATCCTGCTGGGCACCTTCGTCCTCGCCGCCGGTGCCCGCCGATTCCTCTGGTCGACCCTGGTCATCATCCTGGTCAGCGGGCTCGGCGTGTGGTTCACCGGCTCACCCAACTCGGTGGTGGTCGGCGCCAGCGGTGTCATCTTCGGCTACCTGGGCATCCTGCTCACCCGGGGCATCGTCGAGCGCAGCTGGTGGAACTTCGCGGTCTTCCTCCTGGTTGGCCTGCTCTACGGCTGGCAGCTGGTCGGCATCCTCCCCACCGACGAGCGGATCTCCTGGCAGGGGCACCTGTTCGGCCTGCTCGGCGGGGTGGTGGCCGCGATTCTGTTCCGTCGGCGGCGACCCGCCGTGGGCGGCCCGGACTACTCGGGCTCCACACTCAGCCTGCCCTGAGGCGATTCTCCGGCGCGCCTCTGGGACGTGCTTGCCCGACCGCCACTACCCGCTTACGGTCGAGATCAGCACGCGTTGATCCGTGAGCGGAAAGCGACGGTACGCCATGCGCGAGGTCGATGTCGCCGTGATCGGGGCCGGTCCGGCCGGCCTCTTCGCCGCGTACTACGCCGGGTTCCGGGGGCTGTCGGTGGCGGTGATCGACGCGTTGCCCGAGCCGGGCGGTCAGGTCACCGCCATGTACCCGGAGAAGCTGATCCTCGACGTCGCCGGTTTCCCCGCGGTCAAGGGCCGCGACCTGGTGGCCAACCTGGTGGCCCAGGCGGCCCCGTTCAATCCGCAGTACCTGCTCGGCACCCGGGCGGAGAAGCTCGCGTACGCCGACGGTCGCCCGGTGCTCGGCCTGGCCGGTGGCGAGCAGCTCGCGTGCGGCGCGATCGTGGTCACCGGCGGGCTGGGCAGCTTCAGCCCTCGGCCGTTGCCGTGCGCCGACGGCGCCCCCGGCTCGGGGATCGTCTACTTCGTGACCGAGCCGACCGAGCTGACCGATCGGGACGTGCTGATCGTCGGTGGCGGCGACTCCGCCTTCGACTGGGCGCTGGCGCTGCAACCGCTGGCCCGCTCGGTGACCCTGGTGCACCGCCGGGAGAAGTTCCGGGCCCACGCCTCGACGGTCGCCCGGGTGCTGTCCCTGCCGGTGCGGGTGGTGGTCAACGCCGAGGTCACCAGACTGCTCGGGGACGGCGCGGTGACCGGTGCCGAGGTGACAGTGCGCGGCGGCGCGACCGAGACGCTGCCGGTGGACACCGTGGTGGCCGCCCTCGGCTTCACGGCCGACCTGGGCCCGCTCGCCGAGTGGGGGCTTCGGCTGGACCGCCGGCACATCCTGGTCGACAGCGCGATGGCCACCAACCTGCCCCGGGTCTTCGCGGCGGGTGACATCACCGAGTACCCGGGCAAGGTCCGGCTGATCGCCACCGGCTTCGGTGAGGCGGCGACGGCGGTCAACAACGCGGCAGTGGCCATCGACCCGAGCGCACACCTCTTCCCGGGGCACTCCTCCGACGCCGGCTGAGCGTCGGTATCGGACCCAGGCCGACCTGAGTCCGGATCGAGACGGGTCGACCGGATCCTGAGGGGATGACGGGTTCCGAGACACCGCAGGACGGCGCACCCACCACGCTGTCCTGGCTCTGCCACCCCGCCACAGTGTTCGCGCTGGTCCTGCTGCTGGTCAACGACCATGTGCTGAAGGCGGCCTTCCCCGGCCTGGTGACCGGCAAGCTGAGCGACGTCGCCGGCCTGGTGCTCGCTCCGCCGCTGGTCGCGGTGCTGCTGACCCTCCTGGTGCCACGGCTGCCGTCCCGGGCCGCCGCGCTGGCCGGCCTGGTCTCGGTGGGCGCCGGGTTCGCCGTCGTCAAATCCAGCGGGTACGCCGCCGAACTCGCCTCCTCCACCTGGACCGTGCTGGCCGGGCCGTCGCTGGTCCGGGCCGACTGGACCGACCTGCTCACCCTGCCGGCACTCGGCCTGGCCTGGTGGAGTTGGACGCGGTCACGTCGCCGCCCGGTGCGTCAACGGACCGCCCGGCTGGTCCGGCTGCTGGTGGTGCTGCCACCGGCGGTGTTGGCGGTGGCCGCGACAAGCGCGATCCACTATCCGTACGCGGTGAGCACCGCGACGCTCGACGGCCACCCGGCGATCTCGGTCGGCAGCGGCTACAGCTCATCGGACTGGCCGACCAGTCCGTTGGGCGGGCAGTGGGCGGTCAGCGAGGACGGCGCGACCACCTGGCGGCCGGTCACGGAGGACGAGCAGCGGCGACTGTCCGGCCAGGAGGTCGGGCAGCAGCAGGCGTGCGCTGCGGACGAGCTCCGGCGCTGCTACCGGGTCGTCACCGGGCACCTACGGGTCGAGGAGAGTGACGACGCCGGTGCGACCTGGCGGGTGGCCTGGGAGGTGCCCGACGGGCAGCGCGAGGAGTTGGCCCGCCGGTCGCCGAACCCGGGCGATGTCCAGCGCCACTTCGCGTCCCGCGATCTGATCGTCTATCCCCACGCCGGGGGTGGTCACGAGGTGCTTGTCGCCAACGGCCGGGACGGGTTTCTGCGCCGCCTGCCTGACGGTGGGTGGCAGCGCGACGGGTTCCTCTTCGAGGAGGGGCGGATCCGCACGTCCTGGGGCGAACCGCCCCGACTGGGCGGCGGCGGACCCGCCGACCGCGAGACGGACCTGTTGCTCGCCGTCGCGCTGGCGCTGACTCTCGGCTGCGCGGTCGCTGCGTTCGCCGGTCATCTCGCGATCCGCCGTGGCGGAGGTCCGCGCTGGTGGGGGATCGCCGCCAGTGCGTCGATGCTGGTCGCGGGGATCGTGTTGGCTGCGGTGTGGGAGCGCGACGACGACACCCTGACGTTCCTGGCCGTGTCGTTCGTGCTGGCGGTGGGCGTCCTCATCGCGGTGGCCATGATCGTTCGAGCCTCCTACCAGGGCGCTCTGCGGCGCTGGATCAGGTTGGTGCTCACCGGGCTCCTGTGCACCGCGCTCCTGGCCGGGCTGCCGCTCGTCGGTTGGCTGTACGGCACCCCGTCGCGGACCCGGTTCGCGGTGGCGCTCGCCCTGCTGGCCACGGTGCCGGGCGTGCTGCTGGCCACCCGGATCGCGCGGCTGGTCGACCCGGCCCGTGCGTTCGAGCGCCGGTACCCGCCGCGCCCGCCCTATGCGCCCTATCCGCCGCACGGGCCCTATCCGCCTGCGCCCTACCCTGCGCGCCCACCGACGGTGCCTGATCCGCCGTACCCGTCGCAATCGTCGCCGCAGTGAACCTCCGGCGTGCGGCTGGCTCTCCGGCGTGCGGCTGGACCCTCGGCAGGTGGCTGGTCAGCGGCGAGCGGGTGGCGCCAGCGCGGCGATCAGCACCGCCACCATGGTCAGCGCTGCCCCGAGCAGAGTGTTCACACCCGGGTGCGAGGCCGCCGTGGGGAGGATCAGGTCCAGCAGGACGGCGCCCACGATCTGCCCGGCGATGGTGGCCAGGCCGAGCAGCAGAACGCCGGTGAAGCGGACGATCGCGGCGGCGATCGCGATGAACACGATGCCGATCGGGCCGCCCAGGTAGAGCCACGGCTCGGTCGGCAGGTGGCCGCCCGGCCAGCCGCGTACGGCGATGTCGATCGCGAACGCGACGAGCAGGGTGACAGTGCCGACGGCGAAGTTGACAAGCGTGGCGGTCAACGCACTGTCGGCCGCCGCTCGGACCCGGCCGTTGACGGCCTGCTGCCAGGCGATACCCACCCCGGCGAGCAGCGGTAGCAGGGCCAGCGCCAGCGCGCCCGGGTCGCCAAGACGGTCGCCGACCGCCAGGCCGACCGCCAGCACTGTGAGAACCGCGCCGGCCAGCCGCTGCCGGGTGACCGGCTGCCGGCCGGTCGGCCCGATCCCGGCCCGGTCCACGGCGAGGCTGCTGCCGGTCTGGCCGGCGACCACCGCCACGGTGAAGACCGCCACGCCCAACGTGCCGATGGTGAGGCCCTGGGTGGCCACCAGGAAGGCTCCGCACATCCCGCCGAGGCACTGCCAGGGCCGCAGTGTGCCGGTCCGCAGCGCCCGCCGCGTCGCGGCCAGCCCTCGCCGACCACCGGGGGTCGCGGGCACCAGCACCAGCAGCACCAGCAGACCGACGCCGAACGAGACGACAGCGGCGGCGAAACCGTCGTCGAGGCGTACCCCCAGCTCGCCGTTGATGCGCGACTGCACCGCCACCGCGACCCCGGAGGCCGACGCCAGCGCGACGCCGGTGATCCGGCGGGCGGCCGACAGGGTCTGCGGGGTCGCCGTGTCGGTGGCTGTCACTCCTGCTCGGCCAGCGGACGACCATCGAAGTCGACAGCGGAGTAGAGCGCCAGCTTCTCCAGCCGGTGGTACGAGTCGATCACCCGGATGGTGCCGCTCTTCGAGCGCATGACGATCGACTGGGTGTACGCGCCGCCCGCCCGGTAACGCACCCCGCGCAGGAGGTCGCCCGAGGTGACCCCGGTCGCCACGAAGAAGCAGTTGTCGCCGGTGACCAGATCGTCGGTGCCCAGCACCCGGTCCAGGTCGTGCCCGGCGGCGATCGCCTTCTCCCGTTCCTGCTCGTCGCGCGGCCACAGCTTGGCCTGCATCGCGCCGCCCATGCACTTCAGCGCGCACGCGGAGATGATGCCCTCCGGGGTGCCGCCGATGCCCATCAGGACGTCGACGTCCGACTCGCCCCGGGCCGCCGCGATGGAGCCCGCGATGTCGCCGTCGGAGATGAACCGGATCCCCGCCCCGGTCCGGCGGATCTGTGCGACCAGGTCGTCGTGACGGCTCCGGTCCAGCACGCAGACGGTGACCTCGGAGACGTCGGTGCCCTTGACCTTGGCGATCCGGCGCAGGTTCTCCGCCACACCGGCGTTGATGTCGATCACGTCGGCGTACGCCGGCCCGACGGCGAGCTTCTCCATGTAGAACACGGCGCTGGGGTCGAACATCGCACCGCGCTCGGAGACGGCCAGCACCGCCACCGCGTTCGGCATGCCCTTGCTCATCAGGGTGGTGCCGTCCACCGGGTCGACGGCGACGTCCACCTCCGGGCCCGTGCCGTCGCCGACGTGTTCGCCGTTGAAGAGCATCGGGGCGTTGTCCTTCTCGCCCTCGCCGATCACCACCACACCGCGCATCTGGATCGAGTTGATCAGCTTGCGCATCGCGTCGACCGCGGCTCCGTCGCCGCCCTCCTTGTCGCCTCGACCGACCCACCGGCCGGCGGCCATCGCCGCGGCCTCGGTGACCCGGACCAGGTCGAGGGCAAGGTTTCGGTCGAGATCCTGTGGGATCCGCGTCCTGGTGTTCGTCATGACGGCTACTCCTCCTCGCGACGGTGCGGGGAACGACCGGCGGCGGGGAGGCCCCCACTGACGGCTTTGTCGCTGATCCTCACACGATGGCCGACCGGGCGTCGGCGCGGGGCGGTGATGGCCCGGATACCGCCGGTCGGGCGGCTGCGAAGATAAGGGGGTGGAACCCGCACAGCCAGCCGACCGCGTACCCGCCGACCGCACGCCGCCCGACGGTCAGCCGCCGGCCGACGTCCCCGCCGGCCGCGGTGGTGAGCCCGCCGCGACCGACCCGACCCCACCGCCGCCGGCGGTGTCCGGCAAGTCCGAGCGGTCGCCGAAGGACATGGCGATCTCGCTGCTGGTCCTGCTCGTCCCGATCGCGCTGCTGCTGGCGTTCTACCGGGGATTCCTCGGCGGCGACCAGGCCACCACAGTCGATCCGGCGCCCGCCATCGAGCAGGCCCGTTCGGCGAACGTCTTTCCGGTGAGCCAGCCGCAGGGGCTCGGCGGCGACTGGAAGATGGTCAGCGCCCGCTATCAGACCGTCGAGGACGGTGCGAACCTGCGACTCGGCTACCTGACACCGGAGGGGCGGGGCGTCCAACTGCTGCAGAGCAGCGTCCCGGCGGACCGTCTGCTCCCCGCCGAGCTGACCAGTCAGGGCCAGCCGCAGGGCCCCACCGAGCTGGCCGGGCGCACCTGGCAGCTCTACACGGCCCGGGGAAACCAGCAGGCGCTGG
This sequence comes from Micromonospora saelicesensis, assembly GCF_900091575.1. Lineage (GTDB taxonomy): Bacteria > Actinomycetota > Actinomycetes > Mycobacteriales > Micromonosporaceae > Micromonospora > Micromonospora saelicesensis. The sequence goes on along the minus strand of NZ_FMCR01000001.1, from coordinate 535,335 downwards.
TCCTGCTGGAGCCGACCCGCACGGTGATCGTCGTCGGCGACGCCCGGGACAACGAACTCCGCGAACTGGCCGGCTCGCTGCGCTGACCGGACCCCGGTGGGGTGGCCCCGCGGGCGCCGAATCTGGGCAACAGGCCCGAAGGGTGATTGTCCGGCCCGTCGACAGGGAACAAGGAGGGTGTGATCCGGGCGCGCTGCTCGGCCCGGGTCGCGCGACGCAGCCGACGGTGCTGCTGCGTCGCCGGAGTTTCCGGCGCCGTCCAGGTCGTCGGGTGACCCCCTTGGGAGACACGTATGACTGTTCGACGACTCGGCGCCGGCCTGGTAGCCGCCGCTCTGATCACGCCCGCACTGGCCGCCTGCGCCAGCGGAACCGGCACCGCCGGATCGACGCCGTCCCCGACGGTGAGCGCCTCCGGCACGGCGAGCCCGTCCGGTGCCCCGGTGGCGGGTGACGCCAAGCAGGCCCTGCTCGACTCCACCAAGGAGATCAGCAACGGGAACTTCCGGTTCACCCTGGCCGGCGCCGGCTCGACGGCGGAGGGGCTGGTGCACCAGCCGAGCCAGAGCGCGGCGATGAAGATCGCGATCGGTGGTCCCTCGGCCGACCTGGCGATGAAGCTCGACGTGATCCACTTCAAGCCGGACAGCTGGGTCAAGCTGGAGCTGACCGGCCCCACCGCCGACAGCCTGCCCGCCATCAAGCAGCTCAACCTCGGCAAGTACCAGCACCTGGACCAGAACCGGATCAAGGGCAACCGCAACCTCGGCTTCGACTTCGAGAAGGTCGACCCGGCCGGTAGCGCGGTGCTCACCCAGGGCATCACCGAGGTCCGCAGCACCGGCACCGGCGCGTACGCCGGCACCATCGACGTCACCAAGGCCGCCGAGGCGGGCTCGTTGAACGCGGCCACGATCGCCGCGCTGGGCACCCAGGCGAAGACCGTCCCGTTCACCGCGAAGGTGGACCCGCAGGGCCGGCTCAGCGAGCTGGTGCTGCAGTTGCCGGCCGCCGGGCAGACCGCCGCCCAGGAGGTCAAGATGACCTACTCCGACTACGGTGCCGCCACCGCCGCTCAGAAGCCGCCGGCGGACCAGGTCGTCGAGGCGCCGGCCGAGCTGTACAGCCTGTTCAACTGACGTACCGAGGTGGGGCGGCTCCGGCCGCCCCACCGGCGGTCGGTCAGGAAGCGGGCTCCTGCCGGGCGGCGTCGATCCGCGCCCGCGCACCATCCAGCCAGCGTTGACAGATCACCGCCAGCGCCTCGCCGCGCTCCCAGAGTGCCAGCGACTCCTCCAGGGACGTGCCGCCTGCCTCCAGCCGTTCCACCACCGAGGCCAGCTCGGCGCGGGCCTGCTCGTAACTGAGCCGCTCGTCCGGCCCGGCCTTCGTGTCGTCAGTCATCGCGTTCATCTCAGCACACCACTCCCCACCGCGCCGCGTCGCCACTCAGCCATCGACCGTGGCGGCCAGCTCGCCGTCGGCCAGCCGTACCCGCAGCGGGTCGCCCTTGCCGACCTCTGCCGCCGCGCGGACCACGTGGCCGTCCGCGCGCTGCACGATCGCGTACCCCCGGTCGAGGGTGGCGGCGGGGGAGAGCGCGCGTAGTCGCGCGAGGGTGTGCCGCAGATCACCGTCGGCGGCGGTGAGTCGGTGATCCAGGCAGCGGCCGGCCCGTTGGCGCAACGCGGCCAGCTCGGTGGCCCGATGCTCCACCATCACCTGCGGGCGGGCCAGCACCGGCCGGGAACGCAGCCCGTCGAGCCGGTGCGTCTCCCGGTCGACCAGGTTGCGTACCGCCCGTTCGAGGCGGTGCCGGGCCTGACCGATGAGGCGTACCTCCTCGGTGAGGTCGGGGACGACCCGCTTCGCCGCGTCGGTCGGGGTGGAGGCACGGACATCGGCGACGTAGTCGATCAAGGGCGCGTCCGTCTCGTGGCCGATCGCGCTGACCACCGGCGTACGACAGCCGAACACCGCGCGGCAGAGCGCCTCGTCGGAGAAGGGCAGCAGGTCCTCGATGCCGCCGCCACCCCGGGCGATGATGATCACGTCGATGCTCGGGTCGGCGTCCAGCACCTTGAGCGCGTCGACGATCTGCGGCACCGCGGACGGGCCCTGCACGGCCACGTTGACCGTCCGGAACTCCACCGCTGGCCAGCGGCGCCGGGCATTTGTCAGCACGTCCCGCTCCGCCGCCGACGCGCGACCGGTGATGAGCCCGATCCGGCCGGGCAGGAACGGCAGTCGACGCTTGCGGGCGCGGTCGAACAGCCCTTCGGCGGCGAGCAGCTTCTTGAGCTTCTCCAGTCGGGCCAGCAACTCCCCGAGCCCTACCTGGCGAATCTCGTCGGCCCGCAGGCTCAGCGTGCCCCGGGCGGCGTAGAACTCGGGCTTGGCGTGCAGCACCACACGTGCGCCCTCGCGTAGCTCCGGCGCGCCGGAGTCCAGGACGTCCCGGTTTGTGGTGACGGTCAGGCTCAGGTCGGCCGACGGGTCACGCAGGGTGAGGAAGACCGTGCTGGCCCCGGGGCGGCGGCTGATCTGCGCGACCTGCCCGTCCACCCACACCCAGCCCAGCTTGGCGATCCAGGCCCCCACCTTCTGGCTGACCACCCGTACCGGCCAAGGCTCCTCAGCGCTGCTCGCCCCGCCGCCGCCCCCGCCGCTTCCGCCGCTTCTCACCCGCCCGCCCTCGCTCACCCGCCCACCCTACGGACCTCCCCGGTGATCAAGAGGTTTGCGTCGGCGCTGGGCGCGTTTCTGACGCAAACCTCTTGATCACCGAGGGCAGGGGGTGGGGGTTGGGGTGGGTTGCGGGCCGGTGCCGGGTGGGAGGGTGGCACGTACGATGGGGTGGTGACTGAGGCTCAGGCGACTCACCGGACCGGCAAGCGCGTGCTCCTGGCCAAGCCCCGCGGCTACTGCGCGGGTGTCGACCGCGCGGTGCAGACCGTGGAGGAGGCGCTGAAGCTCTACGGCGCCCCGATCTACGTGCGCAAGCAGATCGTGCACAACAAGCACGTGGTGCAGACCCTGGAGGCCCAGGGCGCCATCTTCGTGGAGGAGAACGAGGAGGTGCCGGAGGGCGCCACCGTCGTCTTCTCCGCGCACGGTGTGGCGCCGGAGGTCCACGAGCAGGCCAAGGCGCGGTCGCTCAAGGCGATCGACGCGACCTGTCCGCTGGTCACCAAGGTGCACCACGAGGCGCGGCGCTTCGCGGCCGAGGACTACGACATCCTGCTCATCGGCCACGAGGGGCACGAAGAGGTCATCGGCACCGCCGGTGAGGCCCCCGCGCACATCCAGCTGGTGGACGGCCCGGACGGCGCCGACAAGATCACCGTACGTGATCCGGAGAAGGTGGTGTGGCTCTCCCAGACCACGCTCTCTGTCGACGAGACGCTGGAGACGGTGGCCCGCCTCAAGCAGCGGCTGCCGCTGTTGCAGTCCCCACCCAGCGACGACATCTGCTACGCCACCTCCAATCGGCAGCACGTGGTCAAGGAGATCGCCGCAGACTGTGACGTGGTGATCGTGGTCGGCTCGACGAACTCCTCCAACTCGGTCCGCCTGGTCGAGGTCGCCCTGGACGCCGGCGCCCGCGCCGGTCACCTGGTCGACTTCGCGCACGAGATCGACGACGCCTGGCTGGAGGGGGCCACCACGGTCGGCCTGACCTCGGGCGCGAGCGTCCCGGACGACCTGGTCCAGGAGGTGCTGGTCCACCTCGCCGCCCGCGGCTTCGCCGACGTCGAGGAGATCACCACCGCCAACGAGCGGCTCACGTTCTCGCTTCCGCAGGAGCTGAGGCGGGACATGAAGGCCGCCGCGGCGCGCGGCTGAAGCGCGGGAACGAACTCGGGTCGGCGTACGTCAGATTCGGCATGAGGACTCTTCGGCTCGCCGTCCCCGCGCTGGCCGTCTGCGTGGCGCTGAGCGCCTGCGGCGGCCAGGGCGTCGGGGGCGGCACACCCACCCCGACACCGACGGGAGCCCAGCCGGTGACCAGCCAGCCCACGCCCGACCCGACGCCCTCGCCGGCGACCGGCACCCCGACCGTGCCGCCCGGGGTGAAGACCCCGAAGCCGGGCGGCCCGAGCACACCGCCGGGCGTCGGGGCCACCACCCTGAGCGGCACTTTGCAGGGCGGCGTGGAGCCCGGGTGCGTACTGCTCGACGGTTACCTGCTGCTCGGCGGCCCTCGTGACGTGCTGATGCCGGGCGTACGGGTCGAGGTCACCGGCCGGGTGGAGCCCGGCATGATGACCACCTGCCAGCAGGGCACCCCGTTCGTCGTCACGGCCGCCCACCGATCCTGACCACTCACCCCTGACACACGGGAGCCCGCCCCCGAACGTGGGGACGGGCTCCTGCGGTGTTACGAGCGGATCAGTTCACGGCACCGATGGACACGTTGCCGCGACCCACGACCGCACCCTCGCTGGTGACGATCGCCAGTTCACCGGAGAGCTGACGCCCGTCGGCCGGAACGGCCACCGCGGTCACCGTGCCGGTGATGGTGGCCGATTCGCCGTGCATCAGCGGCACCGCGGCGGCCGGGGCGGTGATCGTGCCCAGCGACGCGGACGCGAACGCGTCGTAGTAGTCGTAGGCGGTGCTGGTCCCCGGCCCGTCAACCCCGTACGGCTCCACCACGACGCGGTAGGTGCCGGCGGCCGGGTTGGTCAGCGTGACCGCCTCCTCCGAGTCGCCGTCCGCGGCCCGGCCGACCTCGGTGGTACCCCGGTAGACGAACAGGTCGAGGTCGGCTCCCGCGTTGGCGGGGTTGCCGATCCGGGCGGTGAACGTCGACGTACCCGCCGGGATCTCGACGGTCCACTCCTGGTTGGGACCGCCCTCGGTGATGGTCGGACGCTCGGTCCGCACACCGGTCAGCGCGCCACTGCGGCCGCTGACCGAGACCGGACCGAAGGCGTTGGTGACCTTCCAGCTCACCGGGGTCGGCTCGCCGGCCTCGACACTGGGCAGCTCGACCAGCGCCGGCTCGACCGTCAGGCCCTGCACCCGCGCCTGGAGCTTGAACGGGTTGTTCAGCGCCGGGGACGTGCGCCGCGACTCCACCTCGATCTCCCAGACCCCGGGAAGCGGGTTCTGGTAGTCACGCTCCTGCGGCTTGCAGACGTTGACGTCGGAGAAGTTGGTGTAGCAGACGGTGCTGGTGGTTGCCTCCACCGGCACACCCAGCGGGTTGATCGCGATGAACCGGGTCTGCGAACCGGTCGCGATCCCGGAGAGGTTCACCTGGAGGGCCTTGGCACCCTCGGGCACCGTGACGAAGTACGACGTGAAGCCGTTGCGGTCGACCGAGCCCTCGTTGGCGTACGAGAAGTTGGGCTTCTTCACGTCGTTCGAGGCCACTACCACTGTGGACACCTCGAAGTCGACAACGTTGGTGGCCGGGTCGTCGATCCGCACGATCGCGCCGTGCGCACCCTCGGTGGCCGGCTTGGCGGTGACGCTGATGGTGACGGCCTTGTTGAGCGGCAACGCGACGGTCTTCGGTGCCTTGAAGGTGCCGTCGTTGCCCTGGAGCGTGATGTTGTGCTTGATGGTGCCGGCCGGGCCGCTGGTGCGGGTGAGCTTGACCGGGTACGTCTTGCTCTGGCCGACCTTGTGGCCGCCCTCGGACGAGGTGCAGCGGTTGTAGACGCCGGTGCCCCGACCAGGGTTCGGCACGAACTTCACACCGTTCCAGATGGTCAGCTGCTCCGCCAGCGGGCTGCAGACCGGCGCGTCGGAGACGTACGAGCGGGTTTCGACGCCCTGGCGCAGCAGCTGCCAGGCGCCCGGAACGTTGACCATGCCGTAGCCCTGCGCGTACGTCGGCACGTCCGCGATCGGCTTGGCGGAGGTGAACAGCGCCCGCCGCAGTGCCGCCGGGCTGACGCCCCGGTCGGTGGCCTTGGCGGCCGACAGCAGCAACGCGCCGGCGCCGGCGGTCTGCGGAGACGCCATCGAGGTGCCGTTGAGCATCGCGTAGCCCGGGGGCAGCGCGTATCCGGCCTCGGGGACCGGGGCGCCGAGCTGCCAGGTCGGTGCGGTGGAGATGGCCGAGCCGGGGGCGGCGATGTTCGGCTTGAAGCCGCCGTCCTCGCGCGGGCCACGGGAGGAGAAGTTGAACAGTGCGTTCTTCTTCTTGACGACCGAGCCGTAGTTGGCCAGCCAGGTGTCCTTGCTGATGTTGGCGGCAACGCTGATCACGTTGCTGGCCACCGACGGGTCGCCGACGGTGTTGAGACCCGGGCCGGAGTTGCCGGCCGAGATGACCAACTGCACGCCGTACGTCTCGATCAGTTCGTTGTAGAGGTTCGTCCGCGCGTTGTTGCCGTCGTTCAGGCCCGGAAGGCCACCGATCGACATGTTGACGATGTCGACGCCACGGTTGGCCACCAGGTCGATCATGCCGGTGGTGAGGGCCGCTGCGCTGCAGCCGCCGCCCCAGGAGCAGGCGCGGGCGGAGACCAGCTTGGCGCCGGGCGCGGCACCGTCGAAGGCCCCGTTGCCGAGCATGTCGTTGGCGGCGGTGATGCCGGCGACATGGGTGCCGTGGGTGCTCTCGACAATGCCGATGTTGACGTAGTCGTAGGTGCCCGGCAGTCCGATCGGCGTGGTGTTCACGTTCTTGCGGAACTCGACGACGAAGGGCTGCCGCTCGGCGACCGGCGTGGCCGGGTTGTCGGTGCCGAAGTAGCCGATGTCGTACTTCTCCTTGTACGGCCGCATGATCGGGTCGTCGGTGAAGTTGCGGTTCTGGTTGGCGTCCACCCGGATGTTGTTGGTGGCCGGGTCGAAGAGCACACCCCAGGTGTCGGTGGTGTCGCCGTCGCGGTTGACGTCACCCCGGGCGTCGCTCGCGGTGGTGACCGACTCGCTGAACAGGTTGAACCGGTACGTGCCGGCCGGCGCCGTCCAGGTGCCGAGGCCGTCGATGGTGAACGACGGGCCGGCGACCTCGGCCTGCATCCGCCGCCACGAGCCGTCCTCCAGCGGGTCGGTCGCGGTGACCCAGTCGACGATCTTTCGCTCGCCGGTGGTGGTCTGCTGCAACGCCGGGTGGGCCAGGTCCACACCGGAGTCCATGATGCCGATCGTGACGCCCCGGCCGTCCCACTCCGGGTGGGCCGCGGTGAACGCCACAGCGCCGGTCTCGTTCGTCGGCATGTACGGGTTGTCGGCCGGGGTGGCCGCGCCCGGCGCCTCCACGGTGGCCTGCCGCGCGCCGGCGGTGCCGGTGGGGGTCTGTTCCGGGGCCGGGTCCGGCAGTTGGATGACCTCGTCCAGGTCGACCGCCGAGACGCCGGGCAGGCGGGCCGCCTTGAGGACCCGGTCGGTCGGGACCTTGGCCAGCACGAAGCCGACCCGGTCCTGCCGCTGGCTGACGGTGCCGCCGAGCTTGGTGAGGCTGTCGGCGACGTCCCCTGCCTCACCCTTCTCGGTGGCGACGATCAACGTGACGGTCGGAGCCTTCTTGGCGCGGGCCTCGCTGAGCAGTTTGGCGTCGTGCGCGCCCAGCGTCTCGGCGGCGGTGGCCGGGGAAGTGTCCGCTGTGGTCGTTGGAGCGGCGGCCGCGGTGGCGGCACCACCCATGGCGGTCACGGCACTCGCCGCCAGGACCGATGCGAAGAGCGCGGCTGAGGTGCGCCGGCTCAGGTTTGGGAGTCTGCTCACGTTCTCTTTTCCTCCAGAGAACAGGGCCCTCAGAGAAGGGCGCTCGGGTGAGCAGAATCTTTCGGGGTGTCGGCGAGCACTGTCACTAGTGCTCAGTTCCTTGTGACCACTTCGTGATATGCAGGCATACGCACTGTCACATAGATGGTTAGCGGGCCGAGACCTCGTCGGCCGGATCGGCCAGCTCGGGTGCCTGCGGCTGCCGGGGCGCCAACTCGACCTGGACCGGCGTGGCCAACTCGTCGTCCGAGACGCCCAACTCGGCGAGCTTGCGAGCGCTGACCAGCACCCGGGCCTCCAGCGAGCCGACCGCCCGGTTGTAGGCGGTCACCGCACCGGCCAGCGAGGACCCGAGCTTGCCAACGTGGTCACCGAGGGTGGAGAGCCGGCCGTACAGCTCCCGGGCCAGGGTGTGCACGGCGAGCGCGTTGCGGGCCAGTGCCTCCTGCCGCCATGAGTAGGCCACCGTGCGGAGCAGGGCGACCAGCGTGGCCGGCGTGGCGAGCACCACGTTGCGGGTGAAGGCGTGCTCCAGCAGCGTCGGGTCCCGTTGGAGCGCGACGTCGAGGAACGGGTCGGCGGGGACGAACAGCACCACGAACTCCGGTGAGTTGTCGAACGCCGACCAGTACGACTTGGCGGCCAGGGCGTCGACGTGCCCCCGCAGGTGCCGCGCGTGCGCGTCGAGGTGGGTGTCCCGGCCGCGTTCGTCGCGGGCCTCCATGGCTGTCAGGTACGCGTCGAACGGGGCCTTGGCGTCCACCACCACGGAGCGGCCGCCGTGCAGGCGGACCACCAGATCCGGTCGGACGACCTGCTGGTCGGTAGCGGCGGTGACCTGCTCCGAGAAGTCGCAGTGCTCCAGCATGCCGGCAGCCTCGACGATCCGGCGCAACTGGTGCTCGCCCCAGCGGCCCCGCACCTGCGGTGCGCGCAGCGCCGCCACCAACTGCTTGGTCTCGGTACGCAGCTCACCGGAGACCGCGGTCATCGAGCGGACCTGCTCACGCAGCTCGGCGTACGCGTCGACGCGGTCGTGTTCCAGCTCGGCCACCCGCTGCTCGTAGCGGCGCAGGGTGTCGTGCAGCGGCGCGACCGCCCGGGCCACCGCCTCCTGGGACTGTGCGGTGGCCTCGTAGCTCAACGCCCGCATGGACTGCTCCAGCCGACCCTCGCCCTCCCGGGTGGCGGCCAGGGTGGCATCCAGGCGGGCGATGTCGGCGGCCGACCGGGACCGGGCCGCCAGCCAGCCCACCGCCCCGCCGGCGCCGAGGCACACGATCACCAGGAGCACTGTCGAGACGTCCATCACCGGAGCTTGCCAGACGGATACGACGTGCGACCCGGGGGTACGTTCGATGACATGGAACTTGTGCTCTGCCTCGCCGTTGTGCTGGTCGGCGCGCTGGGCGCCGCCGCGCTCATCCGCGCTCAGGCCGGTGCCCGTCGGCGCACCGAGCTCGGCGACGCCCGCGCGGAGGCGCAGCGGTGGTACGAGCGCCTCGGCGGCCAGTTGATGAACCTGCACGGCGAGGACCCAGCGGTACGCCAGGCGCTGGCCGACGCCGGTGAGCGGTACAACGCGGCGGGCTCCCAGCTGGAGCAGGCGTCCACGCCGCACCAGTTCGGGCTGGCCCGGGAGACCGCGCTGGAGGGTTTGGCGTACATCCGGGCGGCGCGTACGGCGCTGGGCATCGATCCGGGCCCCGAGGTGCCGACCCTGGCCGCTGCCCGCGGCGTCGGGCAGCTCACCAAGGAGCGCGAGGTCGATGTGCAGGGGCAGACCTTCCGGGCCGGGCCGCAACCCGGCCGGGAAACGCCCTACTACTACCCCGGTGGGCGTTATCAGGGTCGCCCGGTGCCCGCCGGCTGGTATTCGACGCCCTGGTGGAAGACGGCGCTGGGTGCCGGCGCTGGCGTGCTCGGCGGCATCCTGATCGCCGACGCGCTCTTCTCTCCCGCCTTCGCCGACCCGGGGTACGGCTACGACGCCGGCTACCAGGAGGGCTTCGGTGACGGTGTCGATCAGGGCGGCGACGGCGGCGACCAGGGCGGCGACTTCGGGGGCGGCGACCAGGGTGGGGACTTCGGCGGCGGGGACTACGCCGGTGGGGACTTCGGTGGCGGCGACTTCGGTGGTGGCGGCTTCGGCGGCGGCGACTTCGGGGGCGGGGACTTCGGCGGCGGCGACTTCTGACCGCCGTTCGCAGAGCTACGACAACGGGCCCCGGTCGCAGCGACCGGGGCCCGTTTCGGTACCTGTTGATCAGCCGGTGTTGCGCATCCCGGCGGCGATGCCGTTCACGGTGGTGAGCAGCGCGCGTTCCAGGGCGGTGCCGTCGCTCGGTGCGCGTCGGCCGCCCGGTGCGGTGGCGATCGCCCGCCCGGCGGCGCCCGACTCCCGGTACTGCCGCAGCAGCGCCACCTGGAGATGGTGCAGCGGCTCCAGGTAGGTGTCGCGGACGGCCAGGGTGCGCTGGAGGACCGGCGAGTTCTCCAGCAGGGCCGGTGAGGCGGTCACCGCCAGGACCTCCCGCTTGGTCAGCTCGTACTCCTGCTCGATCTGCTCGAAGATCGGGTGCAGCTCCTTCGGCACCAGCGTCTCGACGTACCGGCGGGCGATGCTCAGGTCGGTCTTGGTCAGCATCATCTCGACGTTCGACAGGAACGTGCGGAAGAAGTGCCAGTTGCGGTGCATCTCGGCCAGCACGTCCGCCAGCCCCGCCTCGCGGGCGGCGGCCAGCCCGGAGCCGACGCCGAACCAGCCCGGCACGATCTGCCGGGTCTGCGTCCAACCGAACACCCACGGGATGGCCCGCAGCCCGGACAGCCCGGCACCGGTGTTCGGGCGCTTCGCCGGCCGGGAGCCGATGTTCAGCGCGCCGAGCAGCTCGGTCGGGGTGGACGCCCAGAAGTACGCGGGCAGGTCCGGGTCCTCGACCAGCGACCGGTAGGACCGGAACGCCGACTCGGAGACCACGTCCATCGTCGCGTCCCAGCGCTCCAACATCTCGGCCGGCTGCCGGGGTGCGGTGTGCAGCAGGGTCGCCTGGAGCACCGCGGCGAGGGTCAGTTCCAGGTTCTCCCGGGCCAGCGAGGGCAGGGTGTACTTGTCGGAGATCACCTCGCCTTGCTCGGTCACCTTGATCGCGCCGTCCATGGTGCCGTACGGCTGCGCCAGGATCGCCTCGTGCGTCGGCCCGCCGCCGCGTCCGACAGTGCCGCCCCGGCCGTGGAACAGCCGCAGGTGCACACCGTGCCGGGCGGCCACGTCGCGCAGCGCGCGCTGCGCCCGGTGAATGGACCACTGGCTGGTGGTGATCCCGGCTTCCTTGTTCGAGTCGGAGTAGCCGAGCATGACCTCCTGCACGTCACCCCGCGCCGTCACCAGCGCCCGGTACGCGGGCAGCGACAGCAGTTCGTCGAGGAGTTCGCCGCCGGAGTTCAGCTCGGCCGGGGTCTCCAGGAGCGGCACGAACCCGACCCGGGCCCGCCCGCTGTGCACGTCCACCAGGCCGGCCTCGCGGGCCAGCACCACGGCGGCCAGCACGTCGTCGACACCCAGGGTCATCGAGATGATGTACGACTCGATCACCTCGGCGCCGAACCGGTCCTGTGCCTCCCGGATGGTGCTGAACACGTCGAACGTCTTGCGGGCCGGCTCGGACAGCGACGTGTCGACTGTCGACAGCGGACGGCGACCGGTCAGCTCGTCGGCGAGCAGCTTGGTGCGTTCCAGCCGGGTCAGCGCCGGGTAGTCGGAGACCTCGCCGACCGCCTCGTAGAGCTGCGCGAGCACCGCGTGGTGCGCCTCGGCGTGCTCCCGGACGTCCATGGTGGCCAGGTGCAGGCCGAACGCGGAGACCGTACGGATGGTGGAGGCCAGCCGGCCGACCGCGGTGAGCTGCCCGGAGTTGCGGGCCAGCGAGGCGCGCAGCAGGTCCAGGTCGGCGATCAGCTCGGCGGAGCCCCGGTAGTCCCGGCCCGGTACGTGCGCGGTGCCCTGGCGCAACCTCAGCCGGGTGTTGGCGAGCTTCGCCTTCACACAGCGTGCCTTGAGCCGGTACGGCTCCTCCGCGTTGACCCGGCGGAAGCGCTGTGCCACCTCGGGCAGCGCGTCCAGGTCGGCGGCGAGGCTGGCGGAGAGGTCCAGGGACACCCCGCGCAGCCGGCGGGACACCGAGACCTCGTTGATCAGGTGGTCCATCGCCTTCTCGGTGGCCGCGATGCCGTGCTCGTGCTGGATGGTCAGCACCTCGCGGGTGACCGCCGGGGTGACGAACGGGTTGCCGTCGCGGTCGCCGCCGATCCAGGTGCCGAAGCTCAGCGGCCGGGCCGTCGGTGAGGTCTCCACGCCGAGCGTGCGCAACGTGTCGGCCAGGTCGTCGAGCACCTGCGGGGCGGCTTCGGCGTACAGGTCGCGCAGGTAGTAGATCGCGTTGCGGGCCTCGTCGGTCGGGTCCGGCCGGTCGAGCCGCAGCTCGTCGGTCTGCCACATCAGGTCCAACAACTCGGCCAGCCGGCGGTTGGCCGGGCCCTCGTCGCTGGCGCCGTAGAGGATCGCGTTTGCGGTCTCGGTGTCCAACTCGTCGGCGATAGCCCGCAACTTGGACAGGATCGAGCGACGGGCCGCCTCGGTCGGGTGCGCGGTGAAGACCGGTCGCACCGCCAGCCGGCGAGCCGCGTTGGCGATCTCCTCGGCCGGCACCCCGCGCTCGGCGATCATCTTGGCGGCCTGGTCCAGCCAGCCGCCCTGCACCGCGCGGCGGCGGCGCAGATCCCGCGCACGGTGCACCTGCTCGGTGATGTTGGCCAGGTGGAAGTAGGTGGAGAAGGCGCGGGCCAGCTTGGTGCCGGTGGTCACGTCGAGCCCGCCGAGGCGCTGGGCGGCCGCAGGGGCGTCGGAGCGAACCTGGGCGCGGATCTCCTCGACGAGGTCGAGCAGCGGGCGACCCTCCTGGCGGGCCAGGGTCTGGCCGAGCAGGGTGCCGAGTCGGCGGATGTCGGCGCGCAGTGCGGCGTCCGGGCCGTCATGGTCGTGCTGGTCGGTCACGATGCGCTCCCTTACGTGGGTACGAAGGACAGCGCTGTCCGACTTACTGGATGGTATCCGCGCGCCGGGGATGTCTGGAGGGCCCCCTGGTGATCCACTGCCCTCGGGAGGGTGTTTTCCGGGGTGATCTCAACCACCGTCGTGGTCCGGCGCGGGGCCGGAGCGGGTGGCCCCGGGGCCGGAGGTGGCGGCCCGCCGACCCCGGACCAGGCTCGCGGTGACCAACCCGAGCCCTCCGAGCACCGTCCAGATCCCGAGGGCGGCAGCCGGCCAGCCGGCCGACCGCCAGTCGAAGTACACAGCGGCCTTGGTCAGGTCGTTGGCGAGACCGGGGATGTTCCAGCGGTGCATGCCGCGCAGCACCCCGGGCAGGAACTCGGGCGCGTAGATGCCGCCGGAGCCCGGGTTGCCGAGCACCACCAGCAGCAGGATGACCAGCGCGGTGCCCGCGACGCCGAGCCAGCCCTGGATGGCGCTGGCGAACATGGCGGCGGCGAAGACGGCCAACGCGCCGATGGCGGCGATCGTCGGTACGTCGTGGTGCCAGATGTCCAGGACAGGCCCGACCACGACCGCGCCGGCGATGCCGAGCAGCACGCTGTAGACCGCCAGGGCGGCGATCCGCAGCCCGGCCCGACGCGCCGTACGGGGGGTGGTGCCGGCGGATATCCCGAGCACTGTCGAGCCCAGGTAGCCGCCGAGCACGTACCCGACGTTCAGGTAGAAGGGCACCACCCCGCGCGGGTCGGCCGGGGGGACCGGCACCTCGTCGACGATCTGGAGCGGGGTGCCGGTGCGGGTGGTGGCGGTGCCGAGGACCTCCTTGATCGCGCTGGTCGCGGAGGGACCGGAGGCGCTCGCCACGGTGAGGAGCAGGCCGTTGTCGGGTCCGGTGCTGAGTACGGCGTACACCGCGCGGCTGAGCAGTCCGTGCTCGGCGGCGGCCGGGTCGTCGTACCCGATGGGTTTGAGGATGTTGGTCTGGCCGCGCACGGCGTCGAGCGTCGCCCGGGCGCGTTGGTCGCCGGAGACGACGCCGATCGGCACGTCGCGGGGTGTGGGTTGGTGCAACGCGCCGACGTAGGCCGCGATGAACGCTGTGGCCAGCACGAGGGTGCCGAGGAGCAGTCCGATGCTGCGCGGCGCCCAGTCGTGAGCTGTGCCGTGCGATTCTTTGTCCACGTTGTCAGCCTATGGCTGGTTTTGTGGACAGCCGGGCGGAACCGGTTGGCCGGGCGGTTGACTGATCGCCACGGAGACCGGCCCGGCCGCTGGCCGTGCGTCGACGGCGTCGCGGGTGGCGTCCGAGGCGGGTGGCGTCAGGGGTCGACGACGGCGAAGGCGCGGACCGGAAAGGTGGCCATGCCGGCCACCATCGGCGGGGCCGCGGTGAACCGGAACCCGCTCGGCGGCAACGCGGCCAGGCCGGTCAGGTGCTCCACGATCGGGATGCCGGCGGCGAGCAGCGCGCTGTGCGCGGGGCGTACACCGGCGGCCGCCGGGCTCATGTCGTCGATGTTGATCGAGTCGATGCCGACCAGGGCCGCCCCCGCGTCGACCAGCGCCTGGGCGGCGTCGCCGGTCAGGTACGGCGCGTCCGGCGCGCCGTACCGATCGGTGCCGAAGTGCGCGTCCCACCCGGTGTGCAGCAGCACCGCCCGGCCGGCCACCTCGTACGGGGCCAGCATCAGCCGGTCCACCGCGCGGATGCCGGCCGGCACCCGGACCACCACCCCCGGTAGGTCGGCGAGACGGTCCAGCGACACCCCGGTCAGGTCGTCCCGGCCGGCCCAGCGGTGGGCGGGCGTGTCCAGGTACGTGCCGGTGTTGGCGATCATGTCGATCCGGGCCACGTGGAACTCGGTGCCCGGGGCGTACCGCTCGCGGGATGCCGCGAAGGTCAGCCACTCGGTGATCCGAGGGCCCGGCCAATCCGGCAGGGTCGTCATCCCGTCGCTGATCACGTGGCTCAGCTCGACCAGCCGACGATCGGCGCCGGATCCGTCGACCGCGACACCCCGGCCGCCCTTGTGCGGCTCCTCGATGATCGTCTTGGCGCTGATCCGAACCTCGGCGACCATCAGCAGCCCGAGGTGCCGGACGAACAACGCCGCCAGGTCGTCGTCGGTGATCTCCCGACCGGGAATGTCCAGCCGGAACCCCTCGGCACGCAGCCCGCCGCCGTTGGCGAAGCTCACCTCCGCGTCGAACTGTGCCCGCCACTGCTCACCCATACCGAAACCCGACCACGCCCGCCGGCGGCGGTCAAGATCCCCGGGCGGCGGCGGCCGGCGCCCGCCCGGCAAGATCGCGCAACATCCAGGATGTAGTGGCATCGGTGCGCCGCTGAGGCCACTACATCCTGGTTCGAGCATGATCTTGGCGTGGCGGCGTGGCGGCGTGGCGGCGTGGCGGCGTGGCGGCGTGGCGGCGTGGCGGTGCGGCGGTGCGGCGGTGCGGCGGCATGGCGGCGTGGCGGCGCGGGTGACGTGGGTGACGCGCGCGGCGCGGACCTCGGCGGAAGGGGGTGTGTGTCGGTGGACGGGGATAGGCTTGCGTCATGCACCCCCCGTCCGGCTGGACGAGGGGCCGCCGTCGTGTGCGTCGACTCCCCGGGAAGGATTTCCCTTGCTCACCGGTCTGTTCACCGCCGCCCTGGCCGACCCCGGGCTGACCCGGGCGCGTGACCTGGCGCGCTCCGGTGCCGCCCAGGTCGACGGCCTCGACATCACCGCCCCGGCGGCGCTGCGCCCGTTCGCCGTCGCGGCGGTCGCCGCGGACAACGACGGTGCCGGGCGACCGGTGCTGGCGGTGACCGCCACCACCCGGGAGGCCGACGACCTGGCCGCCGCGCTGGGCGGGTTGCTGCCGGCCGAGCAGGTAGTGGTCTTCCCCTCCTGGGAGACGCTGCCGCACGAGCGGCTGTCCCCCCGCTCCGACACGGTCGGCCGGCGGCTGGCCGTGCTGCGCCGGCTGGCGCACCCGGAGGCGACCGACGCGCACGGCGGCACCGGGCCACTGCGAGTGGTCGTGGCCCCGGTCCGTTCGCTGCTCCAGCCGCAGTTGAAGGGGCTCGGCGATCTGGAGCCGGTGCAGCTCGCCGCCGGCGAGGAGGCCGACCTGGAAGAGGTCGCCCGCCGGCTGATCGACATGGCGTACGCCCGGGTCGACCTGGTCACCAAGCGCGGTGAGTTCGCGGTGCGCGGCGGCATCCTGGACGTCTTCCCGCCCACCGACGAGCACCCGTCGCGGGTCGAGTTCTGGGGCGACGAGGTGGAGGAGATCCGCACCTTCGCCGTCGCCGACCAACGGACCATCGAGCAGGTTCCGCTGCTCTGGGCACCGCCCTGTCGGGAGCTGCTGCTCACCCCGGCGGTCCGCGACCGGGCCGCCGCGCTCGCCGAGCAGCACCCCGAGCTGGCCGAGATCCTCGACAAGCTGGCCGAGGGCATCCCGGTGGAGGGGATGGAGTCGCTGGCCCCGGTGCTGGTCGGCCCCGACTCGCTGGAGCTGCTGCTGGACGCCATGCCGGCCGGCACCCACGTCCTGCTCTGCGACCCGGAACGGATCCGCACGCGGGCGCACGACCTGGTGCGTACCTCGGAGGAGTTCCTGCAGGCCAGCTGGGCCGCCGCCGCGGTCGGCGGCCAGGCCCCGGTGGACGTCGGCGCCGCCGCCTTCCGCACCCTCGGCGAGGTACGCGCCGCCGCGGGCAGGCTCGGCCAGCCGTGGTGGACGCTGTCCCCGTTCGGATTGGTCAATGGGGAGACCGCGGAGACGCGGCAGCCCTGGGAGGACGCGCCCGAGCAGGCCGCCGTCACTCCGGACGACGCCATCGCGGTGACCCTGTCCGCCCAACCGGCGCCGCTCTATCACGGCGAGACCTCGCGGGTGGTCGAGGACCTCAAGCGCTGGGCCGGCGAAGGTTGGTCGATCGCGCTGGTCTTCGAGGGGCACGGCCCCGCCCAGCGGGCGGTGGAGGTGCTGCGCGACGCCGGCCTGGGTGCCCGGTTGACCGAGGAGGTGCCGACCGCGCCCGTCCCCGGCGAGCTGGTGGTCACCTGTGGTGCGCTGAGCAGCGGGTTCGTCGACGAGGCGTCCCGTTTCGTGCTGCTCACCGGCAACGACGTGACCGGCGGTCGGGGCACCTCGACGCGGGACATGCGCAAGATGCCGAGCCGGCGGCGCAACACCATCGACCCGCTGGAGTTGAAGGCCGGCGACCACGTGGTGCACGAGCAGCACGGCATCGGCCGCTACGTCGAGCTGGTGCAGCGCACAGTCAACGGCGCCAGCCGGGAATACCTCGTCATCGAGTACGCGGCCAGCAAGCGGGGCCAGCCCGGCGACCGGTTGTTCGTGCCGACCGACCAGCTCGACCAGCTCTCCCGCTACGTGGGCGGTGAGCAGCCGACCCTGCACAAGATGGGCGGCTCGGACTGGCAGAAGTCCAAGGCCCGGGCTCGCAAGGCGGTCCGGGAGATCGCCGCGCAGCTCATCCAGCTCTACGCCGCCCGCAAGGCGTCCAAGGGGCACTCGTTCGGCCCGGACACCCCGTGGCAGCGCGAGCTGGAGGACGCCTTCCCCTGGCAGGAGACGCCGGACCAGCTCGCCGCGATCGACGAGGTCAAGCGGGACATGGAGCAGACCGTTCCGATGGACCGGCTGATCTGTGGTGATGTCGGCTACGGCAAGACCGAGATCGCGGTCCGGGCGGCGTTCAAGGCGGTGCAGGACGGTAAGCAGGTGGCGGTGCTGGTGCCGACCACCCTGCTGGTTCAGCAGCACTACAACACGTTCGCCGAGCGGATGAGCCAGTTCCCGGTCCAGATCCGGCAGTTGTCGAGGTTCCAGACCCCGAAGGAGACCGAGCGGACGCTGGAGATGGTCGCCGACGGCACCGTCGACATCGTCATCGGTACGCACCGGCTGTTGCAGACGGCGACCCGCTTCAAGCAGCTCGGTCTGGTGATCGTCGACGAGGAGCAGCGCTTCGGTGTCGAGCACAAGGAGCACCTGAAGACGCTGCGCGCGTCGGTCGACGTGCTCAGCATGTCGGCCACCCCGATCCCGCGCACCCTGGAGATGGCGATCACCGGCATCCGGGAGATGTCCACCATCGCCACCCCGCCGGAGGAGCGGCACCCGGTGCTCACCTTCGTCGGCGCGCAGGACGACCGGCAGGTGGCCGCGTCCATCCACCGTGAGCTGCTCCGCGACGGGCAGGTCTTCTACCTGCACAACCGGGTCGAGTCGATCGACCGGGCGGCACGGCGGCTGCGGGAGCTGGTGCCCGAGGCGCGGGTGGCGGTGGCGCACGGCCAGATGGGCGAGGACGCCCTGGAGAAGGTCATGGTCGGCTTCTGGGAGAAGGAGTTCGACGTCCTGGTCTGCACCACGATCGTCGAGTCGGGCATCGACATCCCGAACGCCAACACGCTGATCGTGGAGCGGGCCGACCTGCTCGGCCTGGCCCAGCTGCACCAGATCCGGGGCCGGGTCGGCCGGGGCCGGGAGCGGGCGTACGCCTACTTCCTCTACCCGCCGGAGAAGCCGCTCACCGAGCACGCGCACGAGCGGTTGGCGACCATCGCCCAGCACACCGAGTTGGGCGCCGGCATGTACGTGGCGATGAAGGACCTGGAGATCCGGGGCGCCGGCAACCTGCTCGGTGGCGAGCAGTCCGGGCACATCGAGGGCGTCGGCTTCGACCTGTACGTGCGGATGGTCGGCGAGGCGGTCTCCGCGTTCAAGGGTGAGCGGCCGGAGGAGGAGACCGACGTCAAGATCGACCTGCCGGTCGACGCGCACCTGCCACATGACTACGTGAGCGTGGAGCGGCTGCGCCTAGAGATG
Organism: Micromonospora saelicesensis; assembly: GCF_900091575.1. Classification (GTDB taxonomy): domain Bacteria; phylum Actinomycetota; class Actinomycetes; order Mycobacteriales; family Micromonosporaceae; genus Micromonospora; species Micromonospora saelicesensis. Next base: position 516,734 of record NZ_FMCR01000001.1, on the reverse strand, counting down.
TACCGCAAGCTCGCCGAGGCGCGCGACGAGGAGCGGCTGGCCGAGGTGATCGCCGAGATGACCGACCGGTACGGCGAGCCGCCGGCCCCGGTGCAGAACCTGGTGGAGGTGGCCCGGTTCCGTCTGCTGGCCCGCCGCTACGGCCTGACCGACGTGTCGATGCAGGGCAAGCACGTACGGTTCGGCCCGCTGCCGTTGCCGGATTCGAAGCAGTTGCGGCTCAAGCGCTACCACCCGGATGCCGTCTACAAGCAGGCCACCGACCAGGTCAGCGTGCCCCGACCGACCACCCGTCGGATCGGTGGCGAGCCGCTGCGTGACCAGGCGCTGCTCCAGTGGTGCGCCCAACTGCTCTCCGATGTGCTCGGTGCTCCCGCCCCACTCGCCGTGGCCGCGAGCGCCTGAGCCGTCACCGTGGCCGCGGGCGCCTGAGCTGACGGTGTGCTCTCGACCAGGGACGGTCGCGCGTCGGCGCCGTCCCTGGTCGTGCGATGAGCGACGGTGGGGGGTGTCACAACCCCGGGTGACGGCGTGAGAGAGTGACGGCTATGCGTGCTCGCCGTCTTGCCGCCGTCGCCACTGTGGCGCTCGGCCTCGTCGCCCTCTCCGGTTGTCGTGCTGAGCCTGGTATCGCCGCTTACATCGGTGACCAGCGCATCACCGACGTTCAGGTCACCACCGCGATGAAGGACCTGCGGACGAAGAACCCGGCGCCGGAGTCATCCGCCAGTGGGCAGCCCGAGGCGCCGCAACCGGCCCTGCCCAAGGTGGCCGACGTGGTTCGGACCATGGTGCTGACCAAGGTGTGCGAGAAGCTCTCCGCCGAGAAGAACTACCAGCCGCGCGGCCAGGTGGCGGCCGACCAGGCCGCCCAGCAGCTCGGTCTCGACCCGGAGACCGGGCACGTGCGGGAGGTGGCGAAGCTCTTCACCTGCCTGTCCGGGTTGCCGGCCGAGCCGGTCGAGCCGACCAAGGAGGAGATCGCGGACGTGATCGCCGCCGGGCGTGCGGCCGGCAAGATCCCGGCTGAGGTGACCGATGCGGACGCCGCCCAGCAGCTCGACGGCGAGCAGCTACGCGGCGCGCTGGCGACCAAGCGGATCCTGGCCGAGGCGGTCGGTCGTTACGACGTCACCGTCAGCCCTCGGTACCGTCCGCTTGAGTTCCCGCTGCTCAGCTTCGCCGGTGACGCACCCGCGGTGAGTGTGCCGTTGGGTGAGCCGGCCTCCGACGCGGTCACTGACATTTCCACCCCGGAGGGGCCGACCGGGACGCCGGAGGCCGAGGGCACGGCCAGCTGAGCATGACCGCACGGATCGTTCTCCTGGTCACCTCACCCCGGTTGCCCGCCGGCCTGCTGACGGCTGCGGCCTGGGACGTCGTACGCCAGCACCCGGTGTTGACCGGCGCGGACAGCGAGTTGACCACGGCGGTGCGCCAGGCGGGCGCCGAGGTCACAGTGGTGGACGGTCCGGCGACGCAGCCGTTGCTGGACGCGGTGGCGACGCACGGCACTGTGGTGTGGCTGGCCGGTCCGGCCGGTGACGAGGCGCTGGCCCGGGAGTTGGGTCTGCGGCTGGCCCGGCAGCCCGGGTTGGCCGAGATGGAGTTGATGTACGGCTCGTGGGATCCGCCGGGTGCCCGGCTGCTCGACGCGGTGGCCGTGCTGGATCGACTGGCCTCTCCGGGTGGCGACCCGTGGAAGCGGGCGCAGACGCACCGCAGCCTCGCCGGTTACCTGCTGGAGGAGAGCTACGAGGCGTACGACGCCATCAGCGCCGACGACACCGACGCGCTGCGCGAGGAGTTGGGCGACGTGTTGTTGCAGGTGGTGCTGCACGCGCGGCTTGCCGAGGAGCTGCCCGAGGACGAGCGGTGGACCATCGACGACGTGGCCGGTGGGCTGGTCGACAAGATGATCCGGCGTAATCCGCACGTCTTCGCCGGTGCCGAGGCGGGCACCCTGGAGGAGATCACCGAGAACTGGGAGCGGATCAAGCGTGCGGAGAAGGCACGGCACTCGGTGTTGGACGGCGTGGCCCTGAGTCAGCCCGCGCTGGCCCTGGCAACGCAGATCCTCGGCCGCGCCGCCCGCAGGGGCATCGAGGTTCCGCCCCCGTTGGCGGACACCCAGGTGGACGCCGAAGCGCGACTGGGTGCCAGCCTGCTGGCAACGGTCGCCGCGGCCCGCGAGGCAGGCATCGACCCCGAGGCAGCTCTCCGCCGCGCCACCCTCGCCTACGCCGAAGCCATCCGCCAAGCCGAACCCCCACCCCCACCCGCCAGCTCGCGTTGATCATGAAGTTATTGCTCCGACACGCCGAGGTGGATGGCAATAACTTCATGATCGACGGGGTGGGTGAAACCGGCGGCGGGAGGTGGGGCGGTCGGTAGGGTGGGGCGGTGGAAGCGTTTGGGGTGCTGGCTGAGCGGGTTGTCGAGGCTTTACTGGAGTCGCGGCCGGGGGTTGCCACCGCCGCCGGGGACCACCGGTTCGACGACCGACTGCCGGACCTGTCCGCCGACGGGCTGACCGCCGATCGGTCGATGCTCTCCGACGCGGCCAACGCACTGTCCGAACTGGACCCGGACTCGCTCGACGTCGACGAGCAGGTCGACCACGCGCTGCTCACCTCATTCGTGGACCGGGAGCTGTTCGAGCTGACCGAGATCCGCTCGCACGAGTGGGATCCGCTGCGGCACAACCCCGGCCCGCTGCTGCACCCGCTGCTGGCCCGACCGTACGCCCCCGCGGACGTGCGGCTGACCCAACTGGCCGGCCGGCTCGCCGCCGTACCGGACGCCCTCGCCACCGCCCGCGCGACGCTGCGGGACATGCCGCGCATCCACGCGGAGACGGCGGTCGGGCAGTTCACCGGCACGGCCGCGCTGATCCGCGACGAGCTGCCGCCGTTGCTCGCCCAGGCGCCGGGCCACCTGGACCGGGTCGAGCCGGCGGCCACCGCCGCGATCGCCGCGCTGGAGGAGTTCGTCGCCTGGCTGCGCACCGGCCTGGCCGCCGATGCCGGCCCCGGCCGTGACCCGCGACTGGGCCGGCGCCGCTGGGAGGCCCGGCTCTGGCACACCCTCGACACCGAGTTGGGCGCCGCCGAGATCCAGCGTCGAGCCTGGGCCAACCTGGACCGGGTCACCGCGGAGATCCGCGAGGCGGCCGTCGAGCTGGTCGGTGGTCCAGCCGACGACGCGACCGTACGGCGGGCGTTGGACCTGCTCGCCGGCGAGCACCCGAACGACGCGACGATCGTCGAGCTGGCCGGGGTGACCCTGGACGAGGCGACCGACTTCGTCCGCGCACACGACCTGGTCACACTGGTCGACGACCGGTGCGTGATCCAGGAGATGCCGGAGTTCGCCAGGGGGGTCGCGGTGGCGTACTGCGACGCGCCCGGCCCGCTGGAGACCGCCGTCGTGCCGACCTTCTACTGCATCGCTCCCACCCCGTCGGAGTGGCCGGCACAGCGGGTCGAGTCGTTCTACCGCGAATACAACGACCACATGATCCGCAACCTCACGGTGCACGAGGCGATGCCGGGGCACTTCCTCCAGCTCGCCCACGCCCGACGCTACGTCGGTGGGACGCGGGTCCGCGCGCTGGCCGAGTCCGGCCCGTTCATCGAGGGCTGGGCGGTCTACGCGGAGGAGGTGATGACGGGGCTCGGCTTCGGTGGTCTGCCGGTGCGGTTGCAGCAGCTCAAGATGCAACTGCGGATGACCATCAACGCGCTCCTCGACCAGTTGGTGCACGCCGAGGACCTGCCCGAGGCCGAGGCGATGGCGTTGATGACCGGGCGCGGCTTCCAGGAGGAGGGCGAGGCGGCCGGCAAGTGGCGGCGCGCCCAACTCACCTCCACCCAGCTCTCCACCTACTTCGTCGGGTACAGCGAGGTGGCCGAGATCGCCGCCGCCCGCCCCGATGGGGTGTCGGTCCGCGACTGGCACGACGCGATGCTCGCCCACGACTGCCCGCCCCCGCGCCACCTGCGCACCCTGCTCGGTCTCTGAGGAGAAACGCCGGGCCGCGCGGGTTTCAGCGCCGCCCGGCGGTCACCGTCGCGTCGATGAGCCAGCGCGAGATGGAGTACGCGGGCGGCAGTTGCGCCGGCAGCGCATCCAGGCCGAACCACTGAGCCCTGGTCAGCTCCCGCCCGTCGACCACCGGCTCGGCGTGCGGGTCGGCGGCACGGGCGGTGAAGCCGGCGAGCAGCACGCCCGGGCCGGAGATCGCCCACGGTTGGCTGCCGAAGTAGGCCAGCCGGTCGACGGGCAGCCCGACCTCCTCACCGACCTCCCGGTGTACCGCCGCCTCAAGTGTCTCGCCCGCCTCGACGAAGCCGGCCACCAGCGCCCACAGCCCGGTCGGACCGGTGGCGTGCCGGACCAGCAGCAGCTCGTCAACGTGGCCGGGCGGGCCGGGCCGGGTGATCGCCACCAGTACGGCGGCGGAGAGCTGCATCGGCACGTACAGGCCGCAGTCGGGGCACTGTCGGGCGGTCTCGCCGGGTCGGTCGGTCAGTTCCGCTCGGCAGGCGCCGCACCACCGGTGGGTACGCCGCCAGGTCAGCACCGCCAACGCCCGGCCGGCGAGCGTGGCGTGCGGCTCCGGCACCTCGGCGGCGAGTGACGCCCAGCCGCGCGCCCGGCCAGGACTGTCGTCGGCGCTGGTCAGGTCGGCGCCCCAGGCGGGCACTCCGTCGAGCGTGCCCAGCGGCACCCACTCGGTGTCGGCGGGCAGGTCGGCGACGCGGAGGAGTTGACCGTCGACGCCGGTCAGCAGCTTCGCGCCGGTCACCGGCAGGGCCAGGTCGCCGGGGCCGGGAGGCCGGCTCCGATCGGCCCCGGGCAGGAACCCGCCGGGCGGCGCGGGCGCGATCCCGCCGGGCGTTCCGGACGCGATCCCGCCGGGCGGCGCGACGGTTGTGGGCTCGGCCGGTGGCTCGGTCACGAGCCGCCGGGGCGGCGGTCGACGACGTCGGCGTCGGCGGGCGGTTCGAACGCGCCCTCGTCGACGGTCGCGGTGTAGCTGCTCAGTGCCAGCTCCATCGGCTTGCCGTCGACAGGCCCGGTGAAGCTGCCGAGCACGCCCTCGGTGGTCACGCAGGCGGTGAAGTCGCCCGACGACGAACTCTCCACCGCGACACAGGCGGCGTGGTGCCCGGCGACGGTGGTGTCGCTCTGCTTGATGACCGCCTGCGGGTCGAGCGCGGCGGCGGTGAGCAGCCCGACAACCACCGGCGGCGTGACGAGGCCCTGCTGGTTGGCCTCGCCGAACAGCGTCACGGTGGGCTTGCTGCCCGGGGTGGGCGGTGTGATCAGCGTGCACTGCGGGCGGGCGCCGGTCGTCGTGCACCGGGTGATGGCCTCCGGGGTGACGGTGAGTTGCCCGCCCGGATAGGTGTACGTGGATCGCGCCGGGTCCTGTGCCTGCACGATCGCGGCGCGTTGGCCGCCGGGCAACTGGTAGTCGGCCGAGTAGGTCAACTCCAGTGCCCGATCGAGCCGGGCGGCGAGGTCGTTGACGAGTTCCGAGCGGCCCATGGCGACTCCGGCGTCCTCGAATGTCTGACAGCCGGTGACCGTGAGCGACGCGATGACCGACACGGCGAGCATGCGGAGGGTGGTCGAGGCGGCGGGCATGGCGACCAGCCTGGTGGATCTGGTCCGCGCAGCGCAAACCCGTTGCCGGTTGACGCCCGGAAATCCGGGAATGTCCGTCAACGCGGGGCGACCCGGGTGCGCGGGCGACGCCGTGCCCGTTCGCGCCGCCCGATACGCTGCGTTCAACACCTGCCTCAGCCGCACCGTCGCGGCCCACCCACGGACCGGATCACAACAACGAGGAGCGACTTAGTGGCAACCATCGAGGGAATCGTCGCCCGGGAGATTCTCGACTCGCGGGGCAACCCGACGGTCGAGGTCGAGGTCGGTCTGGACGACGGCACGGTAGCCCGCGCCGCCGTGCCCTCCGGCGCCTCCACCGGCGCCTTCGAGGCGATCGAGCTGCGCGACGGTGACGCCGACCGCTACCAGGGCAAGGGCGTGGAGAAGGCGGTCTCCAACGTCGAAGACAAGATCGTCGACCAGATCATCGGGTACGAGGCCAGCGAGCAGCGGCTGATCGACCAGAAGATGCTCGACATCGACGGCACGGAGAGCAAGTCGGAGCTGGGCGCGAACGCCATCCTCGGGGTCTCCCTGGCGGTGGCGAAGGCCGCTGCCGGCAGCGCCGAGCTGAGCCTCTTCCGCTACCTGGGCGGCCCGAACGCGCACCTCCTGCCCGTGCCGATGATGAACATCCTCAACGGTGGCGCGCACGCCGACTCGAACGTCGACATCCAGGAGTTCATGATCGCGCCGATCGGCGCGCCCACCTTCCGTGAGGCGCTGCGCTCGGGCGCGGAGGTCTACCACGCGCTGAAGTCGGTGCTGAAGAAGAAGGGCCTCTCCACCGGGCTCGGCGACGAGGGTGGCTTCGCGCCGAACCTGCCGACGAACGCGGCGGCTCTGGACCTGATCGCCGAGGCGGTCGAGAAGGCCGGTTACCGGCTCGGCACCGACATCGTGTTCGCGCTCGACGTGGCGGCCACGGAGTTCTTCGACAACGGCACCTACACGTTCGAGGGTGCCGCGAAGTCCGCCGAGGAGATGAGCACCTACTACACGAAGCTGGCCGACGAGTACCCGATCGTGTCGATCGAGGACCCGCTGGCCGAGGACGACTGGAGCGGCTGGCAGACGCTGACCGCCTCGATCGGCGACCGGGTGCAGATCGTCGGTGACGACCTGTTCGTGACCAACCCGCAGCGCATCGCCCGCGGCATCGCGGAGAAGGCGGCGAACGCGGTTCTCGTCAAGGTCAACCAGATCGGCTCGCTGACCGAGACCCTGGACGCGGTGGACCTGGCCCACCGGGCCGGCTTCAAGTGCATGATGAGCCACCGCTCCGGCGAGACCGAGGACACCACCATCGCCGACCTGGCGGTGGCCACCGGCTGCGGCCAGATCAAGACCGGCGCCCCGGCCCGCTCGGACCGTGTCGCCAAGTACAACCAGCTGCTCCGGATCGAGGAGGAGCTGGCCGACGCGGCGCGCTACGCCGGCGCTGGCGCGTTCCCGCGCTACCGTTCGGCCTGAGACGCACGAAGCCTCGGGGGAGGGGTGTGACGATGCAGCAGCGCCGCACACCGGGTGGTCAGCGTCCCGCCCGCCGACCGGGTCAGTCCGGTCGGCCGGGCGGCGGGCGCGCCACGCGGGGATCGGTCCGGGAGGCCGGTGTACGCGCCGAGCCGCGCGCAGCCGGTCGCGCGCCGGGTGCTGCCCGCGGCGCCGAAGGCGTGCGCTCCGCGAATCGTCCCGCCGCCGCTCGGCGTACCGCTGCCGCTGGTTCCGTGAAGCGGCTCGCCGCACCCCACCCCCGTCGCTTCACCGGCCGGGCCACAGTGCTGTTCGCGGTCCTGATCGCGCTCGCTCTGGCCTACACCTATCCGGTCCGGGTCTACCTGGACCAGCAGGCCGACATCGAGCGGATGGAGGCGGCCCAGGCGGTGCAGGAGCGGGAGATCGCGAAGCTCGCCGCCGAGGCCGCCAACTGGAAAGACCCCGAGTACATCAAGACGCAGGCTCGGGAGCGGTTCTTCATGGGCCGGCCCGGCGAGAAGATGATGGTGGTGCTGCACGACCCGGAGGGCGCCGCCCGGGACGCCGGAAAGTCGGCCGGTTCGGCCGCGCCGGCCGGGCCGGAGACCTGGTACGACACGCTCTGGTCGAGCGTGCGGGCGGCGGACAGCCAGCAGCCGGGCCAGTGATCCACCGACCAGCACACCAGGAGAGATGGGCACCGTGACTGTCGTACCACCGTCGGAGCCGGCGGCGGATTCCGTTCCCCTGCCGCAGCGCGAGCCGGCCACCGAGGCGGACCTGGCCGCGGTGGCCGCGCAGCTCGGCCGGACGCCCCGGGGCACCCGGGCGGTGGCCCACCGGTGCCCGTGTGGCCTTCCGGACGTGGTGGAGACGACCCCCCGCCTCGCCGACGGCACCCCGTTCCCGACGCTCTACTACCTGACCTGCCCCCGGGCCACCGCTGCGTGCAGCCGACTGGAGTCGGCGGGGCTGATGAAGGAAATGGCGGACCGGCTGACGACGGACCCGGAGTTGGCCGCCCACTACCGTGCCGCGCACGAGGACTACCTCACCCGCCGGGAGGCGATCGGCGAGGTGCCGGAGATCGCCGGCATCTCGGCGGGCGGGATGCCGGGCCGGGTGAAGTGCCTGCACGTGCACCTTGGCCACGCGCTGGGCGCCGGCCCCGGGGTGAACCCGTTCGGCGACGAGACGTTGGGCCTGGTCGAGCCCTGGTGGTCGGCGGGGCCGTGCGTGGACGTGCCGGCGGCCGAATGAGCACGCAGGCCGGGTCCGAGGCACCCGAGAGTCAGATTCTCGTACGGCGGGCCCGCACCGGGGACGTGCGGGGCATCCGACGGCTCGTCGACACCTACACCAACGACCGGCGGCTGCTGAGCAAGGCGACAGTCACCCTCTACGAGCAGGTGCAGGAGTTCCGGGTGGCGGTCCGCCCCACCGACGGCCTGGTGGTGGGTTGCGGTGCGCTGCACGTCATGTGGGAGGACCTGGCCGAGATCCGTACGGTCGCGGTGGACCCGGTCTGTCGAGGCCGGCGGATCGGGCACCGGCTGGTCGGCGAGCTGATCGACGCGGCCCGGGAGTTGGGGGTGGCACGGATCTTCGTGCTCACCTTCGAGACGCAGTTCTTCGGCGCGTTCGGTTTTCAGGAGATCGACGGCGCTCCGGTGCCGCAGCCGGTCTACGAGCAACTGCTGCGCTCGTACGACGAGGGTGTCGCGGAGTTCCTGGACCTGGAGCGGGTCAAGCCGAACACGCTGGGCAACAGCCGGATGCTGCTGCGCCTGTAGGTCAGGCCTTGCGGGGGTGGGCGGCGAAGAACTCCCACATCAGGTCGGTGGCGGACAGCCCCGCGGAGGATGCGGCGAGTTGGCCCGTTGTCGCTCCCGGCCAACTGTGGCCCATGTCGGCGATCGTGTAGACGTTGACGTCGCTGCCGTCCGCGCAGCCCGCCACCGTGTGCGTCACACCCGGCACCCCGGACGCCTTCGGGCTCGGCCGGCAGCCGAGCCGCTGCTGCCAGGTCCGCATGCCGGTCTGGAAGATGGAGGCGTAGCGGTCCTGGCCGCCGATGAAGGTGATCACGGAGACCGGGCTCTTCGGCACGTAGCTGTCGGCGGTGGTCAGATTTCCGCTGTAACCACCGCTGACCACCCCGATCGCGGCGAACCTGCCCGTGCTCTCCACAGCCGCCCGGAAGCTCATGTCGCCGCCGTTCGAGATGCCGGTGAGGAACACCCGGTTCGGGTCCGCGTGCCAGGTCTGCACCAGATGGTCGGTGAGGGCGTTGAGGAAGCCCACGTCGTCCGCGCCGCCGCAGCAGACCAGCGCGTTGAAGCCACCGCCCTGCCCGTCGGGGTAGGCGACCAGCACGTTGTCCTTGTCGGCTTTGACGTCCAGGCCCGCCAACTCCCGCATCGAGGATCCGAGGCCGGGATAGAAGTGCAGCGCGATGACCAGCGCGGAGGGCCTGCCCGGGTCGTACCCCGGGGGCGCGTGCAGCAGGTAGGTGCGGTCGAGTCCGTTGTGGTGCAGGGTGAGATGGTGGTCACCGGCCGCCGGTCGTTCGCTCGACGCGGACGGTGCGGCTGGCGGGGCCGACGAGGGTTGCCCCCGCTCACCACAAGCTGCGGCAACGACCATGAGGCAGAGCCCCGTCAACACCGCCACTGTTCGCCGCACGCCGGCCACCCCCCGTCGACCCCGCGGTCCACACTGGAGAGCGTTCGGCCACGGATCAACCCTTTCGGTCCTGGGCGAAGGCAGGCAGGCTGTTGCCATGCTTCGCCTCCAGCTCGGGTCGGCCGACCTGTGCCGGGTGCGGTTCGCCGATCGGCTGCATCCGGTCGGGATCGCGTTGCTGGCTGGTCAGTGGCTGCGCGATCCCACTGTCGCGGCGATGGCGCCGACCCTGGCCGAGCGTGCGGCAGCGGCCGAGGGCACGGCTGCCGCCCAGGCTGCCACCGCGGTCCTGCGGCATCTGCTGCCCGACCGGGGACGTCTGCCGGACTTCGTCACTCCCTTCGACGGCCTGGAGTCGGTGGAGGCCGGCCTGGAGGCGATCCGGGCCACCCCGACGCGGCGGGTCCGCGCCGAGGTCACCCTGGCGTACGCGGACACGTCGGCCAGCCCGCTGCGGCGGCGGTTCGCGGCGGCCGATCCGGAGGTGCTGGACCTGTTCGGCGGGGCCGTGCGGACCTGGTGCGACGCGGTGCTCGAACCGCACTGGGCCGAGCTGGTGTCCGCGTACCGTCAGCAGGTGGCGTCTGCCAGCCAGCGGCTGGCGCAGCATGGCCTGGCCAGTCTCTTCGCCGGGCTGCACCCGGGGATCCGGTGGCGGGATCCGGTGCTGGAAATACGGACGTGGTGGGACGGCGATCTCCCCGGCACCGGCCACGGGATCATCCTGCTGCCCTCCCCGTTGGCCGGGCCGCGGCCCCGGGTGCTCGTCGAGCAGGGTTACCCGATCCTGCTCGTCTACCCGGTGGTCATGCCCGCGGGCGGGGCTCCCGCCGACGACGATGCCCTCGGTCGGTTGCTCGGCGTCACCCGGGCGCTGGTGCTGCGCCGACTGGCGACCGACGGCGGGTTGACCACCACCGTGTTGTCCCGGGCGGTCGGGATCAGTCTCTCCTCGGCCTCGGAGCACGCCCGCGCACTGCGGACCGCCGGTCTGGTGACCAGCGAGCGGGAGGGTGGGGCCGTCCGGCATCACCTGACCGCGCTCGGGTTGGGGTTGTTGCGGGGCCCGTCGGGCGACCTGGGCGAGTCGTGGCCCACGCCCAACCAAGCCGCCGGGTGGCCGCCCGTGCTGCCGTAAGGTTGCTGCCGTGACGACGCGTGTGGCGGCCATCGACTGCGGGACCAACTCGATCCGACTGCTGGTCGCCGACCTGCCCGACGCCTCGGCCGGGCCGCAGGCGCCGCTGGTCGACCTGACCCGGCGGATGGAGATCGTCCGCCTGGGGCAGGGCGTGGACCGCACCGGCCGACTGGCGCCGGAGGCGATCGAGCGGACCCGGGTGGCGTTGGCGTCGTACGCCGCCGACATCGAGAAGCTGGGCGCGCAGCGGGTGCGGATGTGTGCCACCTCGGCCTCCCGCGATGCCGCCAACGCCGCCGACTTCACCGAGATGGTGCGGGCCACCCTCGGTGTCGCGCCCGAGGTGGTCAGCGGCGACGAGGAGGCCCGGCTGTCGTTCACGGGCGCGGTGCGCGGGCTGCCCGCCGACGCGAAGGAGCCGTTCCTGGTCGTCGACATCGGTGGTGGTTCCACCGAGTTCGTGGTCGGTGACCGGGCCGCCGGGGTGCGGTCGGCGATCTCGGTGGACATCGGCTGCGTCCGGATGACCGAGCGGCACCTGCCCGGTGACCCGCCGACGGCCGAGCAGGTCGAGGCGGCGCAGGCCGACATCGCTGCGGTGGTGGACCGGGCGCTCGCCGTGGTGCCCGGTCGCGAGGCGGCCACCCTTGTCGGCCTCGCCGGGTCGGTCACCACTGTGGTCGCGCTCGCGCAGGGCCTGCGGGAGTACGACCCGGAGCGCATCCACCACGCCCGGGTGTCGTACGAGGAGGTCGCCCGGGTGACAGCGGAGCTGCTGGGTCAGACCCGTGAACAGCGGTTGGCGAACCCGGTGATGCACCCGGGCCGCGCCGACGTCATCGGCGCCGGCGCCCTGGTGCTTCGCGTGATCATGGAGCGGGCCGGGATGCCGTCGGTGGTCGCCTCGGAGCACGACATCCTCGACGGCATCGCCTGGAGCCTCCAGTAAGCCACCGCGCGCTCGGAGCTTGATCAACTCGCCTTCATTGACGTCGCGGTGTCCGGGCAGCGTGGATGCCCCGACTTCCGGAAATCCGAGTCGATCAGCATCCCCGCGCATCCCCGCGCATCCCCGCGCATCCCCGCGCATCCCTGCGCATCCCTGCGCATCCCTGCGCATCCCTGCGCATCCCTGCGCATCCCCGCGCATCCCCGCGCATCCCCGCGTGGCCCGGCGTGTTGCGGCCGATGCGTTGACGCTACTTCGCATTACGCACTAGTGTGCAATGCGTGGACACCACACAGTTGTTGAAGGGCGTGCTTGATCTGGCCGTCCTGGCCGTGCTCCGAGAGGAGGACGGTTACGGTTACGACATCCTGCGCCGGCTGCGCGAGGCCGGCCTGGAGGAGGTCGGTGACGCCTCGGTCTACGGGACGCTGCGTCGCCTCTTCGCCGCTGGCCTGCTCACCACCTACGTCGTGCCGAGCGAATCCGGGCCGCACCGCAAGTACTACTCACTCAACGCCGCGGGGCGTGACCAGCTGACCCGCTCCGGCAAGCTCTGGCGCTCGTTCGCCACCACAATGGACACTCTGCTCGACGATCGGGGGATGGCGGCATGACCGTCGCGGAGCAGGAGATCACCGACTATGTGGCGCGGGTCCGGACCGCTCTGGCCGACCTGCCGCCCGGGCAACGCGACGAGTTGACCGAGGATCTCGCCGACCACCTCACCGAGGTCGCCGCCGAGGCCGAGGGCACCCTGGTCGAGCGGTTGGGTGAGCCCGAGACGTACGCCGCCGAGCTGCGCGCCGCGGCCGGCGCCGCGCCGGGCAGCGGGCGCAACCTCGACCAGCGGGTGGCGAGCGCGATGGCCCGGGTCCGCGGCCGGCTGCGCGCCATGGACACCCGGCTCGGCCCACCCCTGGGGTACGAGACGGCCAGCGACTTCCTCCGACTGTTGCGCCCGGCCTGGTGGGTGCTGCGCGGCTATCTGGCGGCGATGCTGGTCACGGTGATCACCACCGGTGGCGAATTCGGGCTGCTGCCGAGGTTCGGCGGTGAGCTGCTCGCCGGCCTGATCATGCTGATCGGCTTCGTGCTCGGCTCCATCTGGATCGGTCGCCGTTCGGCCCAGCTGACCCGCTGGCCGCGCTCGGTCGTGCAGGTCGCCAGCGTGGTGCTGGTGGTCTTCGCGTTCGCCGCGCTGATCCAGGCCGAGGACCGGATGCGCTACGGCGACTACGGCTACGACCAGACCGCTGTCGACAGCCAGTACGACCGGGTCCGGGACGTCTTCGTCTACGACAGCGAGGGCCGCCTGGTGGAGAACGCCCGGCTCTTCGACCAGAACGGCAATCCGATCCGGCTCGGCTACCCGGACTGCTTGGACGGCGCCTATGAAAAGCAGACGCTGCGGGCGTACCCGTACTGCCCGGAGCAGGCGCCCTTCGTGCCCCGCGCACCGGGCGCGCCCCTACCGCCGGTGTCGCCCACCAGCACGCCGGACCCGACCAGCACGCCAGACCCGAGCAGCACACCCGGGGAGACCGGAACGCCGCTGCCGACCGGTACGGCCACCGGCCTGCCGCCGAGCGGAACGCCAACCCCCACGCCCACCCCCACCCCGACGCGCTGAACCCCGGTGTGAACTGGATCATGCTGGCGAAGCTGGGAAATAGCTGAACGGACGAGGCGAGCGGGACGACACCGTAAATCAATGATCGTTACGGTGTCGTCTGCTCATCAACCCCTCGGAAGGAACCCCCGTGTCAGAGCAGGTCGCACCGCCCCCCGCGCCCGACGCCGCAACCCCTGAGCCGGCCGTCGAGACGCCGCAAGCGGCCGCGCCGCAGTCTGCCGCGCCGCAGCCGCAGCCGGCCGAGCAGCCGGCCGCCGAGCAGCAGCCGGCGACCGAGCCGAAGGCGGAGAAGTCCGGTGCGAAGAAGGCCATCGGCATCGTCGGTGCGGTCCTCGCCGTCGTCGTCATCGCCGGCCTGAAGTTCGGCGTCGCCTCGGCGATCGGCAACTACTTCAACAAGGACGAGACCGCAGCCGCCAAGACCGGCGACTGCATCGCCGAGCTGCCCGAGGTCACCGGCACCGAGCAGGAGGAGGTCGACGGCGCCAAGGTCGTCGAGTGCACCTCCACCGACGCGGCGTACAGCGTGGTCGGTCGGGTGGACGGCCAGAGCGAGGCTCAGGCCAAGTCCGACACCACCTGCACCCAGTTCTTCAAGGAGGGCCAGGAGGGGTACGTCTTCTCCAGCATCGAGCCGGGCAAGACGGGCTACGTGCTCTGCCTGACGAAGAAGGTCTGACCACAGCGGTAGCTCGGCATCGACGGCGGCGGGAGCGGACCCCGCCGCCGTCGGCGTACCCGGAGTCACCGGGGGGCGAACAGGAGGTGAATGCCACTGTTCCGGCGTCTTCCCGACGGCCGCGTGGCGTGGCAGGCTACCGGCACGTAGGACCACTGGGCGACCAGCCAACGATGACTGACCGCTAGGAGGACGGCCCATGGGCGAAATGGTGAGCTACCGCAGCAACGGGGGCACGAGCGAGGGGTATCTCGCGATACCCGCCAGCGGCACGGCCAGCCCCGCCGTCATCGTCATTCAGGAATGGTGGGGTCTGGTCCCGCACATCCGGTCGGTGGCGGACCGGTTCGCCGAGGCCGGCTTCGTCGCCCTCGCCCCGGACTTCTACCACGGTGAGACGACCAGCGAGCCGGACGAGGCGCAGCGGCTCCTGCTGGCGATGCGGATGGACGAGGCGGCGAAGGACATCGCCGGAGCGGCCGACTATCTCGCCGGGCGGCCCGAGGTCACCGGTAAGGTCGGTGCCGTGGGCTTCTGCGCCGGTGGCAGCCTGGCCCTCTGGTCGGCCACCATCTCCGAGCGGATCGTCGCGACCGCCGGTTTCTATCCCGTGCTGCCGTGGGAGTCGATGCGTCCCGACTGGGCCGACTACGCCGGCAAGGCAGCGGTCATCCACTGCTCCGAAGAGGACGGCACCTCAACCGACGAGGGCGTACAGACCGCCCGGCGGGCGATCGAGGAGGCCGGCGGCGACTGCCACCTCTACGACTACCCGGGCACCTCGCACGCCTTCTTCAACGACGACCGGCCGGAGGCGTTCGACCAGCGCGCCGCCGCCAGCGCCTGGGCCCGCACCCTGGAACTCTTCCGGGCCAAGCTTGGCTGAGACGCGTACCCCCGCACAGGTGGTCGCCCGCGCAGCGCGGGCGACCGACCTGGCCGACCTCGACGCGGCGGTGAGCGACTGTTTCGCCTGCCCGCGGCTGGTCCAGTGGCGGGAGGAGGTCGCCCGCACCCGCCGGGCCGCCTTCCGCGACCAGGAGTACTGGGGTCGGCCGGTGCCCGGCCTCGGCGCGGGTGACGCCCGGATCGCCATCCTCGGGCTGGCGCCCGCCGCACACGGCGGCAACCGCACCGGCCGGATCTTCACCGGTGACCGGTCGGGTGACGTGCTGTTCGCCGCGCTGCACCGGGCCGGGCTGGCCAACCAGCCGACCAGCGTCGCCGCCGACGACGGGCTCACAGTGCGCGACCTGCGGATCTTCTCGGCCGTCCGGTGTGCGCCGCCGGACAACAAGCCGACGCCAGTGGAACGGGACACCTGCGCACCCTGGCTGCACCGCGAGGTCACGTTGATCCGGCCCACGCTGCGGGTCGTGGTCGCGCTGGGCGCGTTCGCCTGGGCCGCGTGGTGGCCGGTGCTCAATGCGGTGTACGGGCAGCGCCCGCCCAGCCCGCGACCGGCGTTCGGTCATGGGGCACACTGGTCCGGCACGAACGCTCCGGACTTGCTCGGCTGCTACCACGTCAGTCAGCAGAACACCTTCACCGGGCGGTTGACACCAGGGATGTTGGACGACGTCTTCGGCCAGGCTAAACAGCTGGCCGGAGTGGACTGAGACGACGCGTGGGGTGGTGGCGATGACAGACGGAACACGCCCGCCCACACCGGTACCGTCCGCCGAGCCGGGTGTGCTGCGGCCGGTGTTCGGCCTGCTCCGCCGGTGGTGGCCGGTCGGCGCGGTCGCCGCCCTGCTCGCCGGTGCCGCGCTGGCATCTGCTCACTCGTCGATCGGGGCCAGTCGCATTCCGCCGGCCGCGGACAACGTTCCCTGGGTTCCCGAGTACCCGACCGTTGAGCCATCGCCGTCCATCCCGATCGAGCCCCGCGACGCCGGCGAGGCCACCCAGGCGCACATCCCGCAGTGGGTCGGCACGGTGGCTGTGGTCCTGCTCGGGCTGGCCATCCTCGCCGCGCTCGGCTACCTCAGCTGGGTCCTGCTCCGGGGCGCGCTGCGCCGTACCACGCGGGCACTACCTGCACAGCGGGCCCGCCGTACCGCCGAGGGCACCGCCCGCGAGGTGGTCGCCGCCCTCGACGCCGGCCTGGTGGAGCTCGACGACCGGGACACCGACCCCCGGGTGGCGGTGATCGCCTGCTGGGTGCGCCTGGAGGAGACCGCCGCCGCGGCCGGTGTGCCGAGGCTCGCCGGAGACACCCCCACCGATCTGGTCAGCCGACTGTTGCAGGGTGATCCGGCGGCGGGCGTGCCGGCCATCGTCAGCACCGACGTGTTGGCCGAGTTCGCGCACGTCTACCGGGAGGCCCGGTACGCCACCCACCCGGTCGGCGAACGCACCCGGGACCAGGCCCGCGCCGCGCTCGGCCGGCTGCGCGGAGAGCTCACCGCGGCGGTGACCTCATGAGCAGCACCAGCATCGACGATCTGCTCGCGTTCGAGGAGGAGGCCGCGCCGGTCGGTCCGCAGGCGCGCCCGTCCCGATGGCGTCCGGTGCTGCGTTCGCTCGCGTGGGCCGCCGCGTTGGTCGCGGTCCTGCTGGTCGGCCTCCGCGCGGTGGGCCTCCAGGTCTCGCTGCCCGTACTGATCGCCGGGGTGCTCGCCGTGCTGGCGGTCCGCCGGGCCACCGCCCTGCTGGCGCCGCCACCCCCGCCGCCGCCGGCTCGCCAGGCCGGCGCGGGCGAAGACGACGGCAGCTACAACTGGGGCGCCCGGGACGCGCTGCGTGGCGCGATCAACCAGTGGGAACGGCCCCTGGACTGGTCCGCGAACCGAACCGAACGTTTCACCGAGGTGGTCCTGCCCCGGATCGGTGAACTGGCCGACGAGCGGATGCGGCTGAAACACGGCGTCACCCGTGAGTCGGATCCCGCCCGCGCTCGCGTCCTGCTGGGTGACCGCCTGTGGACGTTCCTGGAGACCCCGCCTCGCCGCACCCCGTCGCCGCGCGACCTCGCGGTGATCGTCGCCGAACTGGAGAGCATCTGATGAACGACGTGGACCGGAGCATTGCCCCCGCCGAGGTCGGGCACCTGGCTCGGGCGGTCCTGGACGCGGTCGGCACCGTCGTGGTCGGCAAACGGGACGCGTTGGAGCTGGTCCTCGCCGGCATCCTCGCGGGCGGGCACGTGCTCCTGGAGGACCTGCCAGGGCTCGGCAAGACACTCACCGCCCGCTCGTTCGCCCAGGCCCTCGGGTTGGACTTCCGTCGGTTGCAGTTCACCCCCGACCTGCTCCCCGCCGACGTCACCGGCTCCTTCCTGTACGACCAGCGCAACGGTGACTTCACCTTCCGGGCCGGCCCGGTCTTCACCAACCTGCTGCTCGCCGACGAGATCAACCGGACGCCGCCGAAGACCCAGTCCGCACTGCTGGAGGCGATGCAGGAGAAGCAGGTGTCGGTCGAGGGTGTGACCTACAAGCTCGACGAGCCGTTCCACGTGCTGGCCACCGCCAACCCCATCGAGTACGAGGGCACCTACCCGCTGCCGGAGGCGCAGCTGGACCGGTTCCTGCTGCGCGTCTCGTTCGGTTACCCGCAGCACGAAGAGGAGTGGGAGGTGCTGCGCCGTCGGATGAGCCGTCGCCGGGAGGAGGCGGACATCAAGGCGGTTGTCGACGCGGCGACGCTGCGCGCCATGCAGGCCGCACTGGAGGACGTGGTGGTGGAGGACTCCATCGGCCGCTACATCGTGTCGCTCACCGCGGCCACCCGGGAGCACCCGTCGGTGCTGGTCGGCGCCTCACCTCGCGGTTCGCTGGCGCTGCTGCTGCTGGCCCGGGTCCGCGCGGTGTTCGGCGGACGGGACTACGTGGTGCCGGAGGACGTCAAGTCGGTGGCGGCGCCCGCCCTGGCCCACCGGATCACCCTGCGCCCGGAGATGTGGTTGCGTCGGGTCGACCCGGCGTTCGTGGTGGGCGAGGTGCTGGAGGCGACTCCCGCCCCGGCCAGTGGCGCGCTGCCCAGCTACGCCGCCGGCGGGCCCCGGCACTGATGACCGGACCGACAGTGCCGACGGCCACCGAAGCGGAACCGGCTGCCGGCTGGGCACCCACCCCGGCGCTCGGCCGCGCGGTGCTGCTCGCCGGCCTGCTGCTGGTGGCCGGGGTGCTGCTGGGCCGGGTGGACCTCATCGTGCTCGCGGCCCCGTTCGCGTTGGGCACCGCGTACGCGTTGCGTCGACGGCCCACGGCGCTGCCACAGGTGTGGATCACCCAGGGTGACGGTGGGCCGCTGGTCGAGGGCGGTGACGTGGCGGCGGCGGTGAGCGTCGGCAACCCGGACACTGTCGACTACGACCTGGTGGTGATGCGTACCCGCGTCTCGCCGTGGTTGCGGATCGACCGGGCCGGCTTCGCCCGCGACGAGGCCGTCGACGACGGGGCGCCGAGCATCACCCCGGAATCCGGTGCGACGGCGCAGGGCGTCGGCGGGCGTCGTTCCGTCGCGGACCGGCCGTTCGTGACGTCGGTGCCGATTGGCGCCGCGGTGGACCTGGAGCTGGCCGGCAAGGCCCTGCGCTGGGGCCGGCACCCGGTCGGCCCCGCCGGTGCCAGGGTCGCCACGGCCGGGGGTCTGCTGGTCTCCCGGGCGGTGATCACTGAGCCGGTACGGGTGCGGGTGTACCCCCGCACCGAGCCGTTCGAGGCGGTCGAGGCGATGCCCCGCGCCGCCGGCCTGGTCGGGGCGCACCACTCTCGCCGACCAGGAGAGGGCGGCGAGCTTGCCGGCGTACGCGTCTTCGCCCCCGGGGACCGGCTGCGCCGGATCGACTGGCGGGTCTCGTTGCGGGCCCGGCAGCTGCACGTGGCCGCCACCCTCTCCGACCGGGACGCGGAGGTGGTGGTGCTGCTCGACGTGCTCGCCGAGGCGGGCCGCTCCGGTGGGGTGAACGGCGCCGCCTCGGTGCTGGACACCACCGTCCGGGCCACCGCCGCGATCGCCGAGCACTACCTGCACCGTGGTGATCGGGTCTCGCTGCTGGAGTACGGGCCGGCCGCCCGCCGGCTCCGGCCGGCCGCCGGGCGGCGGCAGTACCTCACCGTCCTGGAGTGGTTGCTCGACGTCCGGGTCCACGCGTCCGCCCACGAACCGTACGACCAGGTCTTCGGCCCGCAGTTGCTCTCCTCGGACGCGTTGGTGGTGGTGCTCACCCCGCTGCTGGACGAACGGTCGGCGCAGATGCTCGCCCGGTTGGCCCGAGGTGGGCGGTTCGTGGTGGCGGTCGACACGTTGCCTACCGACCTGGCGTCGCCAAAGGACCGGGGTTGGGCCGAGGTGGCGTACCGGCTGTGGCGCCTGGACCGGGAGATCATGATCGGGCAGCTCCGGGAGCATGGCGTACCGGTGGTGCGCTGGGCCGGTGCCGGCAGTCTGGACCAAGTGTTGCGGGACGTGGCCCGGTTGGCGACGGCTCCGAGGGTGGGTGGCCGGTGAGCGCGAGGAGTGAGCTTGCGAGCCCCGCAGCCGCGAACGGAAGGCGGGTGCGGTGAACGCTGTGGTGGAGCGGGTTCGGGCGGCGCAGTACGCCGTCGCCCGCGTCAGCGTGGCCCCGCTGCTGGTCCGGGCCGGGATCTTCGTCATCGTGTTTGCCGGGTTCGCCCTGGCGTTCCCCGCGGAGGTGCTTTCCGGCCGGCCGATCTTCTTCCTGGCGGTGGCTGCCCTGTTGCCCGCGTTCGGGCCGCGCAAGGTCTGGACGACGTTCACCGCGTTGGTCACGGTCGGTGGCTGGTTGCTCGCCACCGACGGGTACGGCCGTCCGGTCGCCCTCTGGCGGCTTCTCGCCGTCGCGGCCCTGCTCTACCTGGGTCACACCCTCTGCGCGTTGGCCGCGCTGCTGCCCTATGACGCGATGGTGGACCCCGAGCTGATCACCCGTTGGTTGGTACGGTCGGCCGCCGTGCTGTTGGGTTCCGCAGTGCTCGGCGTGCTGTTGTTGCAGGCGACGGGGACGGGTGGGGGCGCCGGACACCAGTGGGTGACAGTGCTGGGGCTGCTGGTGGCGGTGGGGATGTCGCTGTTGCTGGGCTGGCTGCTGCGGCGTCGGTGACCACTGCGATCTGAGGGTTACGCAGGTCACATGGGTTGTGCTCCGTCACAGATGGGGGGCGCGAGCGGGATTACCTGAGCCGGCCGGGGAAAGATAGACAACGTGAATCCGAAGCGGATCCTTGTGGTTGGTGCCGGGCACGTCGGTCTGTACGCGGCCCTGCGCCTGTCGAAGAAGCTCAGCTCCCGTGAGGCTGAGGTCATGGTGGTTGACCCCCAACCCCACATGACCTATCAGCCGTTCCTGCCGGAGGCGGCGGCGGGCAACATCTCCCCGCGGCACTCCGTGGTGCCGCTGCGGCGGGAGTTGCGCCGGTGCAAGATGGTGGCCGGCACGGTCACGCGGATCGAGCACGACCGCAAGGTGGCCACCGTGCAGCCGATCAGCGGCCCGGCCCGGGAGATCACCTACGACCACGTGATCGTGGCTCCGGGTTCGGTCTCCCGCACCCTGCCGATCCCGGGCCTGCACGAGCAGGGCATCGGGTTCAAGACCATCGGCGAGGCGATCTACCTGCGCAACCACGTGCTGGATCGGCTCGACGTGGCGGCCGCCACGCCGGATCCGGACGTCCGCCGTTCGGCGCTGACCTTCACCTTCGTCGGCGGTGGGTACGCCGGCATCGAGGCGCTCGCCGAGATGGAGGACATGGCTCGCGACGCCCTGCGTTACTACCCGGAGCTCAAGCAGGACGAGGTCCGCTGGGTGCTGGTCGAGGCCACCCAGCGGGTGCTGCCCGAGGTCGACCGGGACATGGGTGCCTACACCGTGCAGCAGCTGATGAAGCGCAACATGGACATCCGGCTGGACACCCGGCTCGAGTCCTGCGTCGACGGGGTGGTCAAGCTCTCCGACGGTGACAGCTTCCGCTCCGACACGATCGTCTGGACGGCCGGCGTGAAGCCGTCGCCGATGCTGGACTCGACCGACTTCCCACGTGACGACCGTCGTCGGATCACCTGCCTGCCCACCCTTCAGGTGGTCGACGGTGACCAGGTGCTCGAGGGTGCCTGGAGCGCGGGCGACTGCGCCGCCGTGCCGGACCTGACCAAGGAGCCGGGCAACTTCTGCTCGCCGAGCGCTCAGCACGCGGTGCGCCAGGCTGCCCGGATGGCCGACAACATCACGGCCGTGATCCGGGGTCGCGAGCCGGTGAACTACAAGCACAAGCACGTCGGCAGCGTGGCGAGCCTCGGCCTGCACAAGGGCGTGGCCCAGGTGTACGGCATCAAGATGACCGGTTGGCCGGCGTGGGTGATGCACCGGACGTACCACATGAGCCGGATCCCGTCGTTCAACCGCAAGGTCCGCGTGGTGGTGGACTGGTCGCTGGCGTTCTTCCTCAAGCGTGAGGTGGTCGCCCTGGGCCAGCTGCACGACCCGCGCGAGGAGTTCGTCGAGGCCTCCCAGCCGGTCGGCGCGCCCCGCGTCTGACCACAGACCGACGCCGACCCCGTCGATCTTGCACTTCCGGATGTCGTAATGCACCTTCTGGTGCGTCTTGTCCGGACAGAAAGTGCAAGATCGGCGGGGTTTTCGTTGGTCTAGACCCGCCACGTCCAGGCGTCGGCGATGCGGGTGGGTGGGCCGTAGAGCTGCTCCAGGGTGGCGCGCAGGGCCTCGGCGTGGGGGGCGTCGTCGGTGAGCGCCACGCAGGAGGCGCCCCAGAAGTCGGCGTCGCGGACGGCCTGGCGGCGCTGCTCGTCGCCGATGGCCGGTTGGTCGCCGCGGCGTGCGACATCCGCCAGTAGCGCGGAGGTGGGCTGTTTGAAGGTGCCCATCGCCGCGGTGCCGCCCCTCCCGTACGGGCCGATGAAGAAGCCTTCCGGCAGCCCGAAACCGGCGTCGGCGGCGGTCGCCCAGCGCATCGGCCAGGGCTCCTTCGGGGTGGGCAGTGGCACCGGGACCAGCACCCCGCCCGGCGGTACGCACTGCCGCCAGTGGCCGCCGGTGATGAACTCCGGCACGGCGGGTCGTCCGGCGGTCGGCAGGGGGGTCGGGAAGATCGGCAGCAGCGCCGCTCCGACGGCCAGGGGCACCAGCCGCCGCGCCCGACCGGAGCTGCGCAGCGCCCGGTCGACAGCGAGCACCAGCAGCGTCGCGACGATCGGCAGCAACGCCAGCGCGAACCGCATCGGCAACGCCCCGTCCACCACCGGCAGCCCTCCGATCAGGGCGTACGGGCCGGGGATCGCCGTCCTGGTGCCGCCGAGCACCACCTCGGGGCCGAGCGAGAGCGCCCCCATCACCAGGCCCGCCGCGACGCAGGCGTTGACCAACTGGCGGCGCCCGGCCCAGATCGCGCACACCGCGGCGACCAGCAGCAGTGGCCAGCCGAGGAACGTGTTGTACTCGGCGGGGCCGGTGGTCAGCCGGGCGGACTCGTCGCTGCCGGCCACCGACAGTGGGGAGAGCGTCCACCAACTGCTCAGGTCGGCGGAGAAGTAGGCCGGGGTGAACATCCCGTCGGCGACTCCCTGTGGCCCGGCGAACTGGAACCACAGCGGATAGCCGAGCACCAGCAGGGCGAGCCCTGCGGCGATCGCCAAACCGCCGGCGAACCCGGGGAGCGCCCGGCGGGCCATGTCCCGGTCCGCCACGGCGTAGCTGATCGCCATCACCAGCAGCGTGATCGCGGCGAGGAAGAGCACCTCCTCGCCGATGAAGACCTGTGCGCTGATCGCGCCGGCCAGCCCTGCCGCGGAGGTGAACAGCCGACGACGGTCCGGCCCGGTGGCTCGGGTACTGCCGGCCTGGTCGAGGGTGCCGGGCCCCGGGTCGGCCGCCCGCAGCAGCCGCACCACCAGCCAGACGATCACCGGCACCAGCCACTGGGCGGTCATGTGCAGGTGGCTGTTGGTCTGCGACACCATGCCGGGTCCGAATCCGCACAGCCCGCCGCCGAGTGCGGCGGCCACCCGGCGGACGCGCAGAGTCCGGTGAAAGAGCAGGTACCAGGCGAGTGCGGTGCCGGCGAGGTTGCCGGCGGCGAGCAGCGCGAAGGTGACAGGTGCGCCCAGCAGCAGGGTGACCGGCGCGAAGAGGACGCCGAGGGCGATCACCGTGGTGTTGGCCATCAGGTTCACACCGTCGGGAGCGTTGAGCCGGTTGGTGAGCAGGTCGAAGTCGCCGAGCAGCGCGCGGGCGTCCACCGCCAGGAACCACTCGTAGAGGGTCTGGTCCTCCGGGTTGAGCGCCAGGATGCGGGCGCCCGGGTCGGGCCACAACCCGTGGGTGAGCCAGCCGGCCAGCACCGCGAAGATCAGAGCGGCCAGCAGGTCCGCCCGGTGGCGGCGGACGGCGGCCAGCAGCCGGGTGCCCCGGGGTCGGCGGTTGACCTGATCGGCGAGGCGGAATGCCTGCTCAGGCGCGGCGTCGGGGGCCGTGGGGGCTGCGCTGCTCACGGCATCGACCCTAATGTGGCCAGGCCGGCGGGGTACGCCGGGTCGCCGCAGACCGGCTACGGTGACACTGCACCAGGCGTGTCGGCGCGCCGGTGCCACTCGCCCGGGTGGTGGAAAGGCAGACACGGCCGCCTTAAAAGCGGCTGCCGAAAGGCGTGCGGGTTCGACCCCCGCCCCGGGCACCGGTCGACTCACACATTCTCATTCGTGATCTCCAGGACTTGGCTGTGCCGTCTACTCTTGGAGGGCACGTTCACGTGCAAACGACCCCCTGAGGGAGGCCAGACAGTGAAGACCTCGAACCCGGTGCTCGCCCGGCTCGGCCAGGCGGCCGAGCGGGAGCGCTCCGCCGGGTACGCCCCGGCCGGGCCGTACGGACAGCCCGGCATTCCCCAGCAGTACCCGTCCCAGGCCGGATACCCGGCCGCGCCGCCGACCGTGGCGCCGATGACCGTCGACGACGTGGTCGTCAAGACTGTCGCTCTGCTCGGCATCCTTGGCATCACCGCCGCGGCCGCCTGGGTGCTCGTGCCCGACGCGCTGGTCGGTACCGCATGGATCGGCGCGGCAGTGGTCGGCCTGGTCCTCGGCTTGATCATTTCGTTCTCCCGGATGGCCAACCCGGCGCTCGTGATCGCGTACGCGGTCGTCGAGGGTGTCTTCGTCGGCATGGTCAGCAAGGCGTTCGAGACGCGTTACGACGGCATCGTGCTCCAGGCCGCCGTGGCCAGCTTCGGCATCTTCTTCCTGATGGCGATGCTCTACAAGGCGAAGGTCATCCGGGCCACCCCGGCCTTCGTCAAGGGCATGATCGCGGTGATGGTCGGCCTCTTCGCCGTCATGATGATCAACCTGGTGCTGGCGCTGTTCGGCGTCAACACCGGTCTGCGTGACGGCAGCCCGCTGGCCATCGGCTTCAGCCTGGTCTGCATCGTGGTCGCCTCGCTGAGCTTCGTGCTCAGCTTCAAGGAGATCGAGGACGGCGTCCGGATGGGCCTGCCGCAGCGCTACTCCTGGGTGGCCGCGTTCGGCATCCTGGTCAGCCTGGTCTGGCTCTACATCGAGATCCTGCGCCTGCTGAGCTACTTCCAGGGCGACGACTGACCTCGTCCGCACTGTCGACCGGCGCCCGTCCCCACTCCGGTGGGGGCGGGCGCCGTCGTCCGCGCCGTTTGCCCGCCACCGCCGGTCCGCCCGGGGCAGAGTGACTTCGGGGGGTACGCGGGCGAAGGAGGCGGCGGTGCGCAGCAACAACCCGGTGCTCAACCGGCTGGACGAGCCCGGCCGGGTGGAGGCACGGGTGCTCGGCGCCCGCGACGTCGAGCCGATGACCGTCGACGACGTGGTGGTCCGTACCGTCGGGTTGCTGCTCGTGACCGGCGCGGCCGCCGCGGTGTCCTGGGCGGTGATCCCCGACGCCGTGTGGTTGGGAGCCGCGTTGGCCGGCAGCGCGCTCGCCTCGATCGCGCTGGTCCTGGTCATCTCGTTGCGAGCGATCACCAATCCGGTGCCGATCGTCGGCTACGCGGTCCTTCAGGGCCTGCTGCTGGGGGTGGCGAGCCGCACCTTCGAGCAGGTCTACCCGGGCATCGTGGTGCAGGCGGTGGCCGGCACCTTCGGCGTCTTCCTCGGCATGGCGGCGCTCTACCGGGCCCGGGTGATCCGGGCGACGCCCCGCCTGGCACGCCTGGTGATCGGCACCCTGCTCGGCATCGCCGTGCTCAGCGTGGTCAACCTGGTGTCGTACCTGATCACCGGGCGACCGGGCCTGGCGGTCTACAGCGTCAGTGGGGAGGTCGGCTGGCTGCCGTACGCCTTCTCGGTGGTGGCCATCATCGCCGGGGCGTTCAGCTTCATCCTCGACTTCGATCTCGTCGAACGCTCGGTGCGCGACGGCCGAGCCCGTCGGTACGCGTGGCTGAGCGCGTTCGGCCTGCTCACCGGGTTGGTCTTCCTCTACTGGCAGTTGCTGCGGCTGCTCAGTTACCTGCGCCGCTGACCGGCCCCACCCGGCGCGGTCGGTGTCGGCCGTAGACTCGGCGGCGATGAGCGCAGCGGAGTTGGACAAGGCCGTGCGGTTGCTGGTCCGTCAGATCGCGCACTGGCAGCAGCCCCGGTGGGCGGCGGTCGCGACCGCCGGCAACGTGTCCCGCGCCGACCTGGTGCACCGCCTGGTGCAGGAGGTGGCCAACCTGGCCGCCGACGCCGAGGGGGAGCCCCGTCGAGTGGTGCCCCGGCTCGACAACGACCTGGCCCTACCCGATCAGCTGCGGGTGGTCACGGCGGACCTGCTGGCCGCCGACCCGGGGGACGAGGCGCTGGCCCGGGCCGCCGCCGAGGTGACGGCGACCCGCAGCGCGCTCTGAGGCAGCTCGGCTCAGTTGAGCCGTTCGAGCACCATGGCCATGCCCTGGCCACCGCCCACGCACATGGTTTCCAGGCCGATGGTCTTGTCGTGCCACTCCAGCGCGTTGAGCAGGGTGCCGGTGATCCGGGCGCCGGTCATGCCGAACGGGTGGCCGACCGCGATGGCCCCGCCCATCACGTTCAGCTTCTCCTCCGGGATGCCCAGCTCGCGGTAGGAGGGAATGACCTGCGCGGCGAACGCCTCGTTGATCTCGACGAGGTCGACGTCGTCGATGGTCATGCCGGCTCGGCGCAACGCCTGCCGGGACGCCTCGACCGGCCCGAGACCCATGATCTCCGGCGACAGGGCTGTCACACCGGTCGAGACGATCCGGGCCAGCGGGGTGAGCCCGAGCTCCTCGGCCCGCTGGGCGCTCATCACCACCACGGCGGCGGCGCCGTCGTTGAGCGGGCAGCAGTTGCCGGCGGTGATTCGACCGTCCGGGCGGAACACCGGCTTCAGGCCGGCGACCGCGTCGAGGGTGACGCCGGCCCGGGGCCCGTCGTCGGTGCTCACCACGGTGCCGTCCGGCGTGGTGACCGGGGTGATCTCCCGGGCCCAGAAACCGTCGGTGATGGCCTTCTCGGCGAGGTTCTGGCTGCGTACGCCGAACTCGTCCATGTCGGCGCGGGTGACGTCGTACACCTGGGCCAGGTTCTCCGCGGTCTGCCCCATGGTCAGGTAGATGTCGGGCAGTTCGCCGGCCTCACGCGGGTCGGTCCACACCTCGGCGCCGCCCTGTGCGCGGCGCTTCGAGCGCTCAGCGGCCGGCCCGAAGCGGGGGTTCTCCCAGCCGCCGCCGACCAGGGCCTGCGCCTCGGGCGGCAGCCCGTCGGAGCTGCCCCGGGCGTAGCGGGAGACCATCTCCACCCCGGCGGAGACGAACACGTCGCCCTCGCCGGCCCGGATCGCGTGCATCGCCATCCGGGTGGTCTGCAACGAGGAGGCGCAGTAGCGGGTCAGCGTGGCGCCGGGGACAGTGTCCAGACCGAGGAGGGTGGACACCACCCGGGCCATGTTGAAGCCCTGCTCGCCGCCGGGCAGGCCGCACCCGAGGTAGAGGTCGTCGATCGTGGTCGGATCGAGCGCGGGGATCTTGTCCAGCGCGGCCTGGACGATGGTCGCGGCGAGGTCGTCGGAGCGGACGTCGCGCAGGGACCCCTTGTGCGCCCGGCCGATGGGGGAGCGGGCGGTGGCGACGATGACGGCGTCGCGGGACGACTCAATCGGCATGGACCAACGTTAACCCGCCGGTAACATGGCGCGGAAGAAGCCGGCGCGGCGGGAAATGTCACCCTGGCCGGGGACGATCTAGCGCCGGGTCGTGGCCGCCGCCGCGGCGACGACGGCGGGCAGCAGCGCGTGCGCCCACACCCGGTAGCCGTCGGCGGAGGGGTGGAAGCCGTCCTGGCAGAGCGTCCCGGCGTCGGCCCGGAACACCGGCCCGGTCTCGGTGGCCAGGTCGACCACCGAGCCGCCCGCCTCCAGCACGGCAGTGGTCTGCGCGCGGGCCACCCGACGCCCGGACCAGCCGACCACCTGGCGCAGCGGAGGCGCGATGGCACGCACCGCCCCGAGGTCGGGGCAGGTGCCCACCACCACCTCGACGCGCGCCTCACGCAGGCGGTGCACCGCCGCGCCGAGATAAGCCGCCGCGTCGGAGGGGCGGCGCAGCCCGGTGGCGTCGTTGGCGCCGATCAGGATCAACGCCACGTCGGGCCGCTCACCGAGCAGGGCCCGGGCCACCTGGGTGGCGAGGTCCGTCGAGCGGGACCCGGAGACGCCGACGCTGGACAGGTGCACCCGGCGGCCGGTCGGGCCCTCGGCGAGCAGGTTGGCCAACTGCCCGCCGATGGTGTCCTCCAGACGGTCCACACCGACGCCCAGTGCCGACGAGTCGCCCAGCAACACCAGTCGCAGCGGGGCAGCGCCCGCCCGGCCGATCGTGGCGCGCAGGGCCAGGCCGAGCTCCGGTTCGGCGTAGCGTCGGTGCCGGGCGATGAACGCCTCACCAGCGAGGACGGCGGCGCCCCCGACGGTGCCGGCGAACAGCGAGATCGCCGCCGCCCGACCCATTCGGCCGGCGAGGCCGGAGGTCACGCTCCGCGCGCTGCGCTCGTTCATGCCAGTCCCTCCACTGTCGAGGTGTCCGAGGCGGACCCGTGCTGAGGCACCGCGCCGACACCGAAGAACGCCCGTCGGCGCAGCTGCGCCCACCGGCCGGCCGGCCCTCGGTCGCGGCCCCGGACCTGGACGCCGCTGACCTCCGTGCCGGCGTGTCGAGCCGCCTCCTGCGCGGCCTTCGGCAGCGACCGTACGCCGTCGCCGAGCGTCGGTGTGGCCCGTCGTTCCGGGGTCGCGCCGAGGGCGGAGAGCATCGTCGGCAGGAGCGCGGCGGCGGCCATCGCGTACCCCTCGGCGGAGGGATGGAACCGGTCCCAGGCGAACATCCGGGTCGGCTCGGCCGCGAACCGGGGGCCGAGCAGGTCACCGAGGGAGACCGTCCACCCGCCCGCCTCGACAACGGCCACCGTCTGGGCGGCGGCGAGCTGGCGGCTCCAACGGTGCGCCAGCCAGCGCAGAGGTGGCTGGATCGGTCGGATCGCGCCCAGGTCGGGGCAGGTGCCGACGACCACCTCGCACCCCGCGTCGCGCAGGGTGTGCACCGCCTCGACCAGGTAGCGCACCGCCAGGCCGCGCGGGGTGCGGTTGGTGATGTCGTTGCCGCCGATGAGGATCACCGCGATGTCGGGTCGGCACTCCAGCGCCGCCTCCACCTGGTGGCGCAGCGCCGCCGAGATGGCGCCGACCACCGCGAAGCGGTGCAGCTGCACCGGCCGGTGCAGTCGACGGGACAGGCCGGTGGCGAGCAGTGCCCCGGGCGTCTCCCGACGGCGGTGCACCCCGTAGCCGGCCGCCGACGAGTCACCGAGCACGACCATGGTGAGCGCCGGACCGGGGAACTTCGCGCCGTACATCCCGTCGCAGCGGGGCGGCGGCGCCTCGGCCATCGGGATGGTCCGGCGAGCCTGGCGGGCCTGGCCGACCAGCATCCCGCCGGTCGCCACCGCGGCCGCCGCGGTGGCGCCTGTCCCGATGGCGGCCAGCCGGACGAACCGCCGGGCCTGCCGCCAGCGCTCACCACCGGGTACGACGGAATGTGCCACCCCCATACCGCGACATTATCGCGCTGGCCCGACACACCGCTGTCGTCGTGACGGCACCCGGGTGCCTGGAAACCGACGCGACGGGGTACCTGGGTTCCAGAGGCCGGCCGACTTGCGCCGACCCGCCACGCTGATCCGGCGGAGAGGAGCGCGACGATGGGTAAGACACTGAAGCGCAGCGCGGCGTTCACGGCCCTGGCGCGGGCCCTGGCGGCCGGGGCGCGCAACGGGCCGTCGATCGGCACGCGGTTGGCCGCGCTGCCCCGGATGATCCGAGCCACCACCAAGGGGGAGTACGACGGCGGCCTTCGGCTGGCGCTGATGACCGCGGCGACGGCGTACATCGTCTCGCCGATCGACCTGCTCCCGGAGATCCCGCTGGCGATCTTCGGGCTGGCCGACGACGCGGTCATGATCACCTGGTTGGCCGGCAGCGTGCTCGCCGAGACCGACCGGTTCCTGGAGTGGGAGGCCCGCCGCAGCTCCGTCATCCCCGGAGGGCTGGTGCCCTGACGACACGTACGCTGGGCGGTGAGCAAACGTCTTCCCGGCCGCCCACCGCCGGCGCCGCAACGAAGGGCACACCGTGCAGTACTACGACAACGTCGTCGACATGATCGGAAACACCCCGCTGGTGCGTCTGCGTAACGTCACCGAGGGCATCCAGGCCACCGTGCTGGCCAAGGTGGAGTACGTCAACCCGGGCGGCTCGGTGAAGGACCGGATCGCGCTGCGGATGGTGGAGGACGCCGAGGCCGCCGGTCTGCTCAAGCCCGGCGGCACCATCGTCGAGCCGACCAGCGGCAACACCGGCGTCGGGCTGGCCCTGGTGGCCCAGCTCAAGGGCTACAAGTGCGTCTTCGTCTGCCCCGACAAGGTCAGCCAGGACAAGCAGGACGTGCTCCGGGCGTACGGCGCCGAGGTGGTGGTCTGCCCGACCGCCGTCGCGCCGGAGGACCCGCGCTCGTACTACAACGTCTCCGACCGGCTGACCCGGGAGATCCCCGGCGCCTGGAAGCCCAACCAGTACAGCAACCCGGCCAACCCGCGCTCGCACTACGAGACGACCGGCCCGGAGCTGTGGAAGCAGACCGACGGCGAGCTCACCCACTTCGTGACCGGCGTCGGCACCGGCGGCACCATCTCCGGCATCGGCCGGTACCTCAAGGAGGCGTCCGACGGCCGGGTGCGCGTCGTCGGGGCCGACCCGGAGGGCTCGGTCTACTCCGGCGGCACCGGCCGCCCGTACCTGGTGGAGGGCGTCGGCGAGGACTTCTGGCCGGAGACGTACGACCAGGGTGTCGCCGACGAGATCGTGGAGGTCTCCGACAAGGCGTCCTTCGAGATGACCCGGCGACTGGCTCGCGAGGAGGGGCTGCTGGTCGGCGGTTCCTGCGGAATGGCGGTGGTCGCCGCCCTGGAGGTCGCCCGCCGGGCCGGCCCGGACGACGTGGTGGTGGTGCTGCTGCCCGACGGCGGTCGTGGCTACCTTTCCAAGATCTTCAACGACTCGTGGATGGCCCGGTACGGCTTCCTCGACAACTCCGGCGCAGAGCCGACGGTGGCCGACGCGCTGGCCAGCAAGCCGGGCGGGCTGCCCGAGCTGGTGCACGTGCACCCGACCGAGACCGTCCGCGACGCGATCGACTACATGCGCGAGTACGGCGTCTCGCAGCTACCGGTGCTCAAGGCCGAGCCGCCCGTGGTGACCGGTGAGGTCGCCGGCTCGATCGCCGAGCGGGACCTGCTCGACGCGTTGTTCACCGGCCAGGCCCACCTGCACGACACGATCGAGCGGCACATGGGCGACCCACTGCCGATGATCGGTGGTGGTCAGCCGGTGAGCGAGGCGGTGGGCATGCTGGAGAAGTCCGACGCCGCCCTGGTGCTGGTCGACGGCAAGCCCAAGGGTGTGCTCACCCGCCAGGACCTCCTGTCCCACCTGGGCGCCCACTGAGCCTGCTGGAGGCCTCGTTCAGGCATCCAGCAGCCGGGTGTAGCGGAGTTGGGGCGTGAGGGCGGTACCGATGTGCTCCTCACGCTCCGCTCCGGTCGGGGTCCAGCCGCCGCGTTCGTAGAACGAGCGGGCGTGGGCGTTGTCCCGCAGCACCCAGAGCGCGGCACGCCGCCAGCCCTGCGCCCGCATGGCCTCCAGGGCGTCCACCATCAGGGTGCGGCCGACGCCGCGGCCCTGCTCGGCAGGGTCGAGGTGGATCGCGTTGAGCAGCCCGGTGGCGGGGTCGTCCTCGTCGTCCGGGCCCAGGTGGCTGAACCCGACCAGCGCACCGGCCCGCTCGGCCACTGTCATCCGGTGGGTGTCCCGCTCCCAGATCCACCGTTCGACCCAGTACCGCCCCATCGCCTCCGGTGTCGGGTCGGCCAGTGCCTCGGCCGGCAGGAAGGCGGAGTAGGCGGCGACCCGGGAGCGCTGGTGCAGGGCACCCACCGCCATCAGGTCGCCTTCGGTCGCGGGGCGGAGCGTGACGGTCACCCGGCCGAGGCTACCCGGCGCGGCGGGAGCTGCACCGTGGTCAGATCCTCGGCGATGATCAGATCGCCGTCGAAGTGCGCGCGCGCCTCGTCGTGGAACCGGCGCGGGTCCGGGTAGCGCTGGGAGAAGTGGGTGAGCACGAGTCGGCGTACGCCGGACTCGGTCGCCACCCGGGCTGCCTGCGCCGCGGTCAGGTGGCCGACCTCGGCGGCGAGCGCGGCCTCCGACTCCAGGAACGTCGACTCGATGACCAGCAGGTCGGCGTGCTCGGCGAGGGCGTACACCCCGTCGCAGAGGCCGGTGTCCATCACGAACGCGAACCGCTGCCCCGGCCGGGGCACGCTCACCTCGGCCCGGGTGACGCGGCGTCCGTCGAGGTCCAGGTGCCCGACGCGGATCAGCTCGCCGACGGCCGGCCCGGCGATGCCGTACGCGGCCAGCTTCTCCGGCAGCATCCGGTGCCCGTCCGGCTCGACCAGCCGGTAGCCGTACGTCTCGATGGGGTGTCGGAGCCGGCGTGCCTCCAGCGTGCCGCAGCGCAGGGCGATGCGCTGCCCGTCCGCCTCGATGGGCTCGACCCGCAGCTCGGCGGTCTCGTAGAAGGAGGTGGCGTACCGCAGCCGGGCGAAGTATTCGGCGCCGCCGGAGGGAAAGTGCACGGCAACCGGGTGCGCCACCCGGTCCAGGGAGAGTCGCTGGATGGTGCCGGGCAGGCCCAGGCAGTGGTCGCCGTGGAAGTGGGTGACGCAGATCCGGGTCAGGTCGGTGGCGGTGACGGTGGTGTGCAGGAGTTGACGCTGGCTGCCCTCACCCGGGTCGAAGAGGATCACCTCGTCGTCCCAGCGCAACACGTACCCGTTGTGGTTGCGCTGACGGGTCGGCGCCTGGCTGGCCGTCCCCAGCACCACCAGCTCGCGCATGGACATCGCCACTCCCGCGGATATGGAGCGACCCCCGGGGCGCTCCGCGCATGTACGCGGGCCGGCTGGACTTGGCCGGCACCCCGGGGGTCGGGTGGCTGTCGTGGATTCGCCGCACCGCTGCCACACGGTCTCGACGATGGTGCTTTTTGCCCGCCTCGCGGCAGGCCGATCACTGTCGAGGACAGCGGCTAGCTGACAGCCACCTCACGAGTCCGATTGCTATACAAGTCTGGACCACCTCCTTTCACGTGTACGGCCACGTTATCGAGTTCTCGTCGGGCTCGGCAACGGATTTCGATCACAGGGCCGAACGGGAATGCCCGGCCACCTCATCGGCGGCCGGGCATCACACTGTGCGGGTGGCGATGGTCAGCCGCCGACGCGGGCGACTCCGACCGGGCAGCTCAGGCCGTTCGGGCCGTGGTTGCAGTACCCGTTCGGGTTCTTGGTCGGCGCCAGGTACTGCTGGTGGTAGTCCTCGGCGAAGTAGTAGCTGCCGAGGGGAGCGATCTCGGTGGTGATCTCACCCTTGCCGGCCCGCGTCACGATCGGCTGGAACGCGTCCCGGGACGACTCCGCGATGGTCCGCTGCTCGTCGGTGGTCGTGTAGATCGCCGAGCGGTACTGGGTGCCCACGTCGTTGCCCTGGCGCATGCCCTGGGTCGGGTCGTGGTTCTCCCAGAAGACCTTCAGCAGATCCTCATAGTTGATCTTGCTGGGGTCGTACACCACCTGGACGACCTCGGCGTGCCCGGTCCGGCCGGAACACGTCTCCTCGTACGTCGGGTTCTTGGTGATGCCACCCGCGTAGCCGGCGGAGGTGGTGTAGACGCCGGGCAGCGTCCAAAACAGCCGCTCGGCGCCCCAGAAACAGCCCATGCCGAAGACCGCGACCTGGAGGCCCTCAGGGAACGGGCCCTTCAACGGGGTGCCCAGCACCTCGTGGCGGTCGGCGACCGGCATGGCGATCTGACGGCCCGGCAGGGCCTGGTCGGGCGAGACCATATCGGCGTTCATACGGCGCAAAAACACGTGGGATCTCCTCTCGTACCACTCCCAGCGTGTAACACCGGAGGGTCTGGCTTCCTTACCCGCGTGAGGCTGAGTCAGGCACACCGGGGAGCGCCGTCGCGATCCGGTCCGCGTACGTCTGGGCCTCGGTGTCGTCGTCGTAGCGGGTCCGCGGCCAGAAGAAGCCCCGCAACCCGTCGCCCTTCGTGCGTGGGACCACGTGGGTGTGCAGGTGGGGTACCGATTGGGACACCTTGTTGTTCATCGCCACGAACGTCCCACCGGCGCCGAGAGCGGTCTCCACCGCCACCGCCAGCCGCTGGACCATGGCGAAGTAGTCGGGCAGCAGGTCGGCCGGCAACTCCGCCAGGGTCACCAGGTGCACCCGGGGGACCACCAGGACATGCCCCTTGAACACCGGCCGGGTGTCCAGGAACGCCACCCCGTCCGGGGTGTCGGCCACCCGGAACGCCGGCACCTCGCCCGTCACGATCCCGCAGAACACGCAACCGCTCATCGGGCCAGGCTATGTCGGCGGCCTCGCGGGTCACGGTGCCCCCCACGCGTCAACCGACTGTGGTACTCATCTACGTGAATGGATGAGTGCGGGGCGATCCCGGCCATCGGCGTGCGCGTCGATGCTCCGAAAGGACCAAGCTTGCAGATCAGAAGAGGCCTCACCCTGGCGCTGGCGGCACTCACCGCCGGGCTGCTCACCGGCGCGACCCCGGGCCACGCCCAGGCGGCCGCCGCGCCGACCGCCACCCCACTGCCGCTGAGCACGGTGGCCGACGTGGTGTCGGCCGGTGACCGGGTCTTCGTCAGCGGTGGCAGCTCCGCCACCGATGTCGTGGTGACCACCGCGACAGGCACTGTGGTCGGCACGCTGTCGGGTCTGCCCGGCCCCACCGACCTGCTGCTCAGCGCCGACCGGCGGACCCTCTACGTGGCGCTGCCCACCGCCAACGCCATCGCCGCCTTCGACACCGGCTCGCTGCTCGAGTCCGCCCGGTACGACACCGGAGCGGGCGAGTGCCCGTCGTCGCTGGCGTTGACCGGCCGGTACCTGTGGTTCGGCTACGGCTGTGACCAGTGGGGCGGCAACATCGGCCGGATCGACCTGGGACGCCAGCCGGCCCGCCTCAGCACCGGCGTGGTCAGCGAGGACTTCTACTACGCTCCGCTGCTGGCCGCCGCCGCTCAGAACCGGGCGGTGCTGCTCGCCGGTCAGCCGGGGTTGAGCCCGGCGTCGGTGTACGCCTACGGGATCGGTGCCGCAGGAGCGCTGACCATGCTGCGGACCAACCAGTTCTCGGCCGTCGGCAGCAACCTGCGCGACATCGCCCTCGACCCGACCGGCACCACCCTCTACACGGCTGCCGGCTCCCCACCGCTGGTGCAGGCGTTCCCATTCGCCGACATCTCCACCCCCAGCGCGGCGTACGCCACCGGTCCCTACCCGCGGGCGGTCGAGCTGTCGCGTCTCGGCACCCGGATCGCCGCCGGCGCCGACGCCGCCTACGACCCGGACGTCTTCGTGTTCGCGGCGGACGGCACCGAACAGGCCCGCTACGAGTTGGGCGATGAGCTCAGTGCCGGAGGGCTGGCCTGGGCGCCGAACGAAGCCCGGGTCTACGCGGTCACCTCGGACTGGACCGGAGCCCGTCCGGCGACCCTGCACGTCCTGCACGTCCCGGCCGCCTGACCGGGCCTGCGGAGCGCGAGGGTCGGGCCGGTCGGTCCGACCCTCGCCCGGGAGCGCGGGTTCCGTTCCAGCCCTCGGGACGGGGCACTAGCCTCACCAGAATGAGTCACGGCTTCGAGACGCTCGCCATCCACGCCGGTCAGGACCCCGAGGCCCGCACCGGCGCGGTGATCCCACCGATCTACCAGACCAGCACGTACGCCCAGGACGCCGTCGGCGCACCTCGCCTCGGCTACGAGTACAGCCGCTCCGGCAACCCGACGCGTGACGCGCTCCAGGAGTGCCTGGCGGCGCTGGAGGGCGGGCCGGTGGGGCTCGCCTTCGCCAGCGGCCTCGCGGCGGAGGACACCCTGCTGCGGGCCGTGTGCCAGCCCGGCGACCACGTGGTGATCCCGGACGACGCGTACGGCGGCACGTACCGGCTCTTCGCCCGGGTCGCCCAGCGCTGGGGCCTGGAGTTCAGCCCGGCCAAGGTCTCCGACCCGGACGCGGTCCGTGCGGCCGTGCAGCCAGGCCGCACGAAGATCGTCTGGGTGGAGACGCCGACCAACCCGCTGCTCGGCATCGCCGACATCGCCGCCCTGGCCGCCGTGGCACACGACGCGGGCGCCCTGCTGGTGGTGGACAACACCTTCGCCTCGCCGTACCTCCAGCAGCCGATCGCCTTCGGCGCGGACGTGGTGGTGCACTCCACCACCAAGTACGTCGGCGGGCACTCCGACGTGGTCGGTGGCGCGCTCGTCGTCGCCGACGCCGGGCTCGGCGAGGAGTTGCGCTACCACCAGAACGCGATGGGCGCGATCAACGGCCCGTTCGACGCCTGGCTCACCCTGCGGGGCATCAAGACCCTCGGGGTACGCATGGACCGGCACTGCGACAACGCCGAGCGGCTCGCCGCGTACCTCGACGGTCACGCCAAGGTCGCCCAGGTGCTCTATCCGGGGCTGCCCTCGCACCCCGGTCACGAGGTGGCCGCCAAGCAGATGCGCCGATTCGGCGGCATGATCTCGTTCCGCGCCGCCGGTGGTGAGGACCACGCAGTGGACATCTGCAACCGGGCCAAGCTCTTCGTGCTCGCCGAGTCGCTGGGTGGTGTGGAATCCCTGATCGAGCACCCGGGTCGGATGACACACGCAAGTGCTGCCGGCTCGCCGCTTGAAGTTCCCGGCGATCTCGTGCGACTGTCTGTCGGCATCGAGACGGTCGACGACCTACTCGCCGATCTGGAGCAGGCGCTGGGCTGACCGCTGGGGGAGGATGGCCGTGCAGGACATCATGGCGACCTGGGTCGGAGCGACCGCAAAGCAGATCGCCCGGGGCGTACGCCGAGGTGACGTCTCGGCGACCCAGGTCGTCGCCGACCACCTCGAGTACATCTCCCGAGCCGACCGTGAGCTGGCCGCGTTCCGCGCCGTTCGCGGCGGTGAGGCGATCACCGAGGCGGAGAAGGTCGACGAGCAGGAGGACCTGGCCAACCTGCCGCTGGCCGGGGTTCCGGTGGCGGTCAAGGAGAACACCCCGGTCGCCGGCCTGCCCACCTGGAACGGGTCGGCCGCCGCCCGCACCGACGTGGCGGAGGCCGACCACGAGGTGGTGCGTCGGCTGCGCGGCGCCGGCGCGGTGATCCTCGGCGTGACCCGGATGCCGGAGCTGGGGCTGTGGGCGCTGACCGACGACGAAAGCGCAGTGACCCGTAACCCGTGGGACAGCACGCGTACCCCCGGTGGGTCCTCGGGTGGTGCCGCCGCCGCGGTCGCCGCCGGGCTGGTGCCGATCGCGCACGCCAACGACGGTCTCGGCTCGATCCGGATTCCCGCGGCCTGCTGTGGACTCGTCGGGCTCAAGCCCGGTCGGGGCGTGGTCCCCTGCCAGCTCGGGGCGGACGACTGGTTCGGCCTCACCGAGCACGGGATGCTGACCAGCACCGTCGCCGACGCTGCGGTCGGCTTCTCGGTGCTCGCCGGCCGGCGTCCCGAGAAGCTGGTTCCCCCGCAGCGGCTGCGGGTGGGTGTCTCGCTGCGGTCCCCGGTGCGCGGTGTCGCACCGGACGCGCCCAACCGGGACGCTGTCGCCGCCGCCGGTCGGCTCCTCGCCGCCGCCGGGCACGACACCGTGCCGGCCGATCCGGTCTACCCGACCGCGCTCGGCCTGCAGGGCATCGCCACCTGGTTCGCCGCAGCCGCAACCGACGTCCGGGCCTCCGGTCTGGACCGGCGTGGCCTGCAACGGCGTACCCGGCGGCACGTCGCCCTGGGCGAGTGGGCGCAGCGTCGCGGCTACGTGCGGGAGGCGGACCGGGCCGCCTGGCGGCAACGATCGGTCGACTTCTTCACCGACCACTCGGTCGACCTGCTGCTCACCCCTGCGCTGGCCAGCGCGCCACCGGAGGCGGCCCGCTGGTCGGAGCGGTCCTGGCGGGCGAACATGACAGCCAACATCCGGTACGCCCCGTACGCCGCACCCTGGAACATCGCCGGCCTCCCGGCGGTCGTCGTGCCGGTCGGCCGCCGCCCGGACGGCCTGCCGGTCGCCGTGCAGCTGGTCGGTCCACCCGGCTCGGAGCTGCTGCTGCTCGGTGTGGCCGGTCAGTTCGAGATGGCCGCCCCGTGGACGCGCCACGCCCCCGGCTACCCCCGGGTCGGCACGGAGTCGCCGGCCACCGCCTGACCGTCGACGGTGTGCGCGCCGTCGGGGACTCCGGTGTCGCCGCCGAGGGCTCCGGAGTCGGGTGGCACGATCGGGGCATGACGGAACTGGTCGGTCTCGACGACGTGCGGGCCGCACGGGAGTTGCTCGCTGGCGTCACCCGCACCACCCCGCTGGAGCCCTCCCGGCCGCTCAGCGCGGCGCTGGGCGGGCCGACGTGGCTCAAGTGTGAGAACGTGCAGCGCGCCGGCTCGTACAAGGTGCGGGGCGCGTACGTGCGGATCTCCCGGTTGTCGGCGGCGGAGCGGGAGCGCGGCGTGGTCGCGGCGAGCGCGGGCAACCACGCGCAGGGAGTGGCTCTCGCCGCCGGCCTGGTCGGCACGCACGCCACCGTCTTCATGCCGGTCAACGCGCCGCTGCCGAAGGTGGCCGCCACCAAGGGGTACGGCGCGCAGGTCGAGTTGGCCGGTAACACCGTCGACGAGTCGCTGGTCGCCGCGCACACGTACGCCGAGCGCACCGGCGCGGTGCTGATCCACCCGTTCGACCACCCCGATGTGATCGCCGGGCAGGGCACTGTGGCGCTGGAGATCCTCGAACAGTGCCCGGAGGTGAAAACGATCATCACCGGGGTGGGTGGCGGCGGTCTGATCTCGGGCATGGCGGTGGCCGCGAAGGCGTTGCGCCCGGACGTCCGGATCATCGGCGTGCAGGCGGCCGGGGCGGCGGCGTTCCCGCCCTCACTGGTGGCCGGGGAACCGGTCCGGCTGCCCGTCTTCTCCACCATCGCCGACGGCATCGCGGTCGGCCGGCCGGGCGAGATCACCTTCAACCACGTGCGCAAGCTGGTCGACGAGATCGTCACCGTCTCCGAGGAGGACATCTCCCGGGCCCTGCTGATGCTGCTGGAGCGGGGCAAGCAGGTGGTCGAGCCGGCCGGGGCGGTCGGTGTGGCCGCGCTGCTGGCCGGCGTGGTCGAGGTGGAGACGCCGGTGGTCGCGGTGCTCTCCGGCGGCAACATCGACCCGTTGCTCATGCTGCGGGTGATCGAGCACGGGTTGGCCGCGGCGGGTCGCTACCTGCGGGTGACCGTCCGCTGTTCGGACCGGCCGGGGCAGCTCGCGTCACTGCTCAGCCAGATTGCCGAGCACCGGGCCAACGTGGTGGACGTGGAGCACCAGCGGGCCAACCCGCACCTCAGCCTCGGCGAGGTGGAGGTGGCGCTGTCGGTGGAGACCCGGGGCGTCGAGCACTCGGACACCCTGATCAGCGCCCTACGGGCCAGCGGCTACCAGGTGGTCTTCGCGGCCGAGGCGTGACACCGGTGGGTGCCACGCCTCGGATGCGCGGTGTTTCGACAGCGGGTGCCGGGCTCGGTCGAGCCGGCCGGCAGCGGGTGACGCGACCGGCGACGGTCAGCCGGAGAACGGCTCGAAGCTGACCACTGTCACCTTGATGTCGGCGCCGCTGGGCGCCGTGTAGGTGCAGGTCTGCCCGGCCCGACCGCCCAGGATCGCCTTGCCCAGCGCGGACTCAGGGCTGTAGACGGTCAGGTCGGTCGTGGCCGCGATCTCCCGGGAACCGAGCAGGAAGGTCTCGGT
The DNA here is from genome assembly GCF_900091575.1 of Micromonospora saelicesensis. Lineage (GTDB taxonomy): Bacteria > Actinomycetota > Actinomycetes > Mycobacteriales > Micromonosporaceae > Micromonospora > Micromonospora saelicesensis. Next base: position 477,067 of record NZ_FMCR01000001.1, on the reverse strand, counting down.
GTCGTTGGTGTCGTCGTCGAAGTAGATCGTCACCACCATGCCCGGCGACACCGCGTCGGCGGTCGGGGCCTCGCCGACCTTCGCGGTGCGCAGCAGCTCCTGCAGGTAGCGGATGCGACCCTCGGCCTTGCCCTGCTCCTCGCGGGCGGCGTGGTAGCCGCCGTTCTCCCGCAGGTCGCCCTCCTCGCGCCGAGCGTTGATCTCAGCTGCGATCGCCGGACGGTTGGCGATGTGCTCGTCGAGCTCGGCCTGGAGGCGGTCGTACGCGTCCTGCGACAGCCAGGTGGCGGGCGCCTCGTTGCCAGTGGACACAGGCGTTCTCCTCAGTTGTGCGTGGCTGGCTGACAGGTGAACTACCAAGTTACCAGTGCAGTACGACACAGCGTGTCGGCCATCACCGCCGGTGTCCGGATCCGACACCGCCGGTAGGCGCCCCGTCAGCCCCGCCCTTGGTGCTGTTCGGGCAGCTCAGGACGGTGGTCGGCAGCGCAGGACCTCGCCGATGAAGGGCCGCGCGGTGGTGGCCAGGCGGTGCTGGGTCGTGACGTGCCGATCCCCGGGATCGGCGGTCACGGTGACCTGTTCGCGGCCGACCTCGGCGCCGGCACGGTCGCGGGCGCGCAGCACGCAGACCGCTGATCCACCGGGCGGGACGGTCACCCGAAAGTCGACAAGCACCTGCTTGTCCGTGATGTCGGTGTAGGTGATCACCTGGGCGTCGTAGGCCGGGTCGCCGTACTGGCGGTAGAGCCGGACCGAGATCACGGTCAGCGTCGCCACGAGCGCCAACAGCGCCAGCGCGGCCAGCAGCGTACGGCGGCGCTTTCCGCCCGGTGCCCGACGGCGGCCGTAGCGCCCGGCCGGGAATACCGGCGCGCCTGGTGAAATTGTGGCGTGCGTCTCGGTCACCGGCGGGTATCTCCTGGCGTTGTTGTCGGCGGCATCGGCAAGAATGACAGAGCACCATCCTCCCACCCGGTCCAGCGGCAGGAATGGCAGGTCATGCCCGGCGCTGGTGGCCGGTGACAGGGTGCGGTGAGGAAAGATCCCGGCAGGTCAGCCGGTCGAGCCCGGTCGGGTCCACCGTCCGGCACAGACGAGGAGCGCCGAAGTTGGCAGAGCAACTGCGTCTCATGGCCGTGCACGCGCACCCGGACGACGAGTCGAGCAAGGGCGCGGCGACGACGGCGAAATATGTCGCTCAGGGGGTGGACGTCCTGGTCGTGACGTGCACCGGTGGCGAGCGCGGGAGCGTGCTCAACCCCAAGCTCGACCGACCTGACGTGTGGGCCAACATCGGCGAGATCCGGCGTGCCGAGATGGACGCCGCGCGGGCGATCCTCGGCGTCGACCAGGCCTGGCTGGGCTTCGTCGACTCGGGTCTGCCCGAGGGTGATCCGCTGCCGCCGCTGCCCGAGGGCTGTTTCGCCCTCCAGGACGTCGAGGTCGCCGCAGGCCCGCTGGTGCGACTGATGCGCGAGTTCCGTCCGCACGTGGTGACCACGTACGACGAGGAGGGTGGCTACCCGCACCCGGACCACATCATGTGCCACAAGGTGAGCGTGGCCGCGTTCGAGGCCGCCGGTGACCCGGAGCGCTACCCCGAGCTGGGCGCGCCCTGGCAGCCGCTGAAGCTCTACTACGACATCGGCTTCTCCAAGGGCAAGATCATGGCCTTGCACGAGGGCATGCTGGCCGCTGGTCTGGAGTCGCCCTACGAGGAGTGGCTCAAGCGGTGGGAGGATCGCCCCGACAAGGGCCCGCGGATCACCACCCGGGTCGAGTGCGCCGAATACTTCCCGGTCCGCGATGACGCGCTGCGCGCCCACGCCACCCAGGTCGACCCGGACGGCTTCTGGTTCCACGTGCCGATGGAGCTCCAGCAGCGCGCCTGGCCGACCGAGGATTACGAGCTGGCCCGCTCGATGGTCGACAGCCCGCTGCCCGAGTCCGATCTCTTCGCCGGGGTTCGGGAGACGGCGCACGCGCGCTGATTCCCGGCGGGGCTACCCTGGTTACCAACCGCACATCGGAGGAACGCCATGCTGACCGCTGCCCAGGTGCTCGCGGAGAACAACTTCGGGGACACCCGCACGGGTGGTCTGGCCGGGCCGATGGGCCTCTTCCTCATCCTGCTGCTGGCCACCGCGACCATCCTGCTGATCCGCAACATGAACGCTCGGCTGCGCCGTCTGCCGGACCGTTTCCCCCAGCAGTCCGGGCCGACCGACCCGACCAGGGCCGATGCGGCAGTCGTCGATCCGACAGACGGGACCGGGGGGCGTGATTCATCCACGCCCGCTCCCAACGGGCACCAGCAGCACCTGAACGGGTAGTCCGCGCGTGAATCACGCTGAACCGGGTGGTCGCCCCCTGTTGCGGCCACCCGGTTTGGCTTAGCCTTCCGCCGGGGGGACCAAAAGTCTCCGAGCCGTGTGCGGGAGGGGGCGCCGATGACCAGCACAGCACCGGCCGCCCACCGCGACGTCGGTCGGTCGGCTGACGGGGGAGGTCGATGACCTCCGGTCCGGCCGACGACCCGTTCGATCGGCTCGGTGTGCGTGGCACACCGGGCCGGCTGCTCGTGCTCACCGCCGCCGTCACGCTGACCGCCCTGGCGGCCGCCGCGGTCGGGTTGACCCTTCCGGTCCGGCTGCCGGCTGACGACCCCCTCGGCGGTCCGGCCCGCTTCGGCATCGCCGTCGCCGTCCTGGCCCTCGCCCAGCTCGCCCGGCTGCGATTCCGCTCGGCCGCGGGCATGGTCAGCATCACCTGGGGCGAGGCGGCCCTGATCGTCTGCCTCTATCTGACTCCAGCCGGCTGGCTCCCGTCCGCCACGCTGCTCGGCACCGGGTTGGCCTGGACGTTGCTGTCACTGCACAACGATCGCCGTCCGGCCCTGGAGATCGTCCGGATCGCCGCGTCGCTGGCCGCCGCGTCGGCACTGGCCGTCTCCGTGACCACCGCGCTCGGGCGGCCGCTGCTCTCGCCACCCACCCCGATGCTGGCGCTGGCCGTGATCGCCGGTTCGGTGACGTACCTGCTGGTGACCGCCTGGCTCGGCGGCGTGACGCTGGGCCTGCGGCACGGGCTGCCGATCGGGCCGCCGCTGCTCGCCGCGCTGCGCGGCAAGCTGCTGATGTTCGTCGGCAACGTGGCGGTCGGCCTCGTCGTGGTCGCCCTGCTGGAACTCGACCCGCGCTGGTTGCTGTTGCTGCCGCCGCTGCTGTGGCTGTTGCAGCAGACCTACCGTTACCGGCTGCGCTCCGATCAGGAGCGCCGCACCTGGCGTGCCTTCGCCGAGGCCACCGCGGCCCTCAACCAGCTCGACGAGCGGGGCGTGGCCAGCGCGGCGGTCACCGGGGCGCTGACGCTGTTCAACGCCGAGCTGGTGGACGTCGACGTGGCCCGCGCCGACGGCCGGTGGCACCGCTACCGGGGCGACGCCAGCGGTCAGCTGGTCGACCGGGAGACCGCCGCACCGGACCAGCCGGAGCTGGACGAGCACGAGCTGAGCCGGGCGCTGTCGGTCGGCGCCACGCCGGTCGGTCGGCTGCGGGTGCGGTTCCCCCGCTCGGCCCCGCCCACGGCCCGGGAACGTGACGCGGTGGCCGCGTTCGGCGACGCCCTCGCCGCCGCGCTGCACGACGCCGCGACCCACCGCGAGCTGCGGCTGGTGACCGCCCGTTCGTCGTACGAGGCGGTGCACGACCCGCTCACCGGGCTCGCCAACCGGGCGGCGATGCTCAGCAAGGGCGACCAGTCGCTGCGACAGCTCAGCCACGACCATCCGGTGGCGCTGCTGCTGCTGGACATCAACCAGTTCAAGGAAGTCAACGACACCCTGGGCCACGCGGCGGGTGACCAGCTACTGCGACTGACCGCGAACCGACTCAGCGCGCTGGTCCGCGCCGGTGACCTGCTCGGTCGACTCGGTGGCGACGAGTTCGCCCTGCTGCTCACGGCGGTGCCGGTGCTCGGCGACCGGACCGCTCCGATGGCCCACGCGTTGCGTCAGGCCCGCGAGATCGCCGAACGGCTGGCCGCACCGACCGAGGTGGCCGGCGTACGGATGTCCATCGAGGTCTCGGTCGGGGTGGTGGTGGCCGCCGCGGGCACCGCGGACCTGACCGAGCTGCTGCGTCGGGCCGACATCGCGATGTATCAGGCCAAGGAGGGCGGTGGCAACGTCGCCGCGTACGACGGCGCGCGCGACGCGGCCAGCACCGACCAGCTCGCCCTGCTGGCCGAGCTGCGTGAGGCGTTGAAGGTCGACGATCAGCTGGTGCTGGCGTTGCAGCCGGCGGTCGACCTGGCCACCGGTGCGCCCACCGGGGTGGAGGCGCTGATCCGTTGGCAGCACCCCCGGCGTGGGTGGCTGAACCCGGTCGACTTCATCCGGCCGGTGGAAAACAGCGAGCAGCTCGGCACCTTCACCCGCTACGTGCTGAACAAGGCGCTCAGCGTGGCCGCCGGTTGGGCCCGGGAGGGGTTGGACGTCCCGATTTCGGTCAACCTCTCGGCGCGCAGCCTGCTCGACCCCCGGTTGCCCGCGGAGATCGCCGAGGCGTTGCGCCGCCACCAGGTGCCGCCGCACCGGCTCGTTCTGGAGATCACCGAGACGGTGGTGATGAGCGAGCTGGAGGTCATCGACGAGGTGCTGGCGACGCTCCGGTCGATGGGCGTGCAACTCGCTGTCGACGACTTCGGCACCGGCTTCTCGTCGCTGACCTTCCTCACCCGGATCGCTGTGGACGAGTTGAAGGTGGACCGTTCCTTCGTCATCCGGATGGCCGACTCGCCGGAGGCCGCCGCGATCGTCCGGACGACCGTCGGCCTCGCTCACGAGTTGGGGCTGCGGGTGGTCGCCGAAGGGGTGGAGACCGCCGAGCAGCGGATGGCCCTGGCCGAGCTTGGTTGCACCTCCGCGCAGGGCTACCACTTCTTCAAGCCGATGCCGGCAGACAAGATCGGCGCGGTGCTGGGGTCGCTGCGCGACTCGGCGGAGTCGAACGTGTTCCGGCTCCGCGCCGACGGCGCGTCCTGACCGTCCGGGTGGAGCCCGCGCGGTCCGCGCCGGGGCTGGTTATGGTCGTCAGGTGAACCGACTTGCCGACGCCACCAGTCCGTACCTGCTCCAGCACAAGGACAACCCGGTCGACTGGTGGCCGTGGTCGGACGAGGCGTTCGCCGAGGCGAAGCGGCGGGACGTACCCGTGCTCATCTCGGTGGGCTACGCGGCCTGCCACTGGTGCCATGTCATGGCGCACGAGTCGTTCGAGAACGAGCAGGTCGGCGCCCTGATGAACGACGACTTCGTGTCGATCAAGGTAGATCGTGAGGAGCGCCCGGACGTGGACGCGGTCTACATGACCGCCACCCAGGCGATGACCGGCCAGGGCGGTTGGCCGATGACCGTCTTCGCCACCCCGGACGGCACCCCGTTCTTCTGCGGCACCTACTTCCCGCGACCCAACTTCGTCCAGTTGCTCCAGTCGGTCGCCACCGCCTGGCGGGAGCAGCGCGAGGCGGTGCTGGGCCAGGGCGCCGCCGTGGTCGAGGCGATCGGCGGCGCGCAGGCCGTGGGCGGCCCCACCGCCCCGCTGGACGCCCCGCTGCTCGACGCGGCGGCCGCAAAGCTGGCCAGCGAGTACGACGCCACGAACGGCGGATTCGGCGGCGCCCCGAAGTTTCCGCCGCACATGAACCTGCTCTTCCTGCTGCGCCACCACCAGCGCACCGGCGACCCGGGCAGCCTGGAGATCACCCGGCACACGGCCGAGGCGATGGCCCGGGGCGGCATCTACGACCAGCTCGCGGGCGGCTTCGCCCGGTACTCGGTGGACGCGCACTGGACGGTGCCGCACTTCGAGAAGATGCTCTACGACAACGCGCTGCTGCTGCGGGTATACACCCAGCTGTGGCGACTCACCGGCGACCCGCTGGCCCGCCGGGTGGCCCGCGACACCGCCCGGTTCCTCGCCGACGAGCTGCATCGGCCTGGGCAGGGGTTCGCGTCCGCACTGGACGCCGACACCGAGGGCGTCGAGGGGCTCACCTACGCCTGGACGCCCGCCCAACTCGTGGAGGCGTTGGGCGAGGAGGACGGCCGGTTCGCCGCCGACCTGTTCACCGTCACGGACGAGGGCACCTTTGAGCACGGCATGAGCGTGCTCAAGCTCGCCCGGGACGTGGACGATGCCGCGCCCGAGGTGCGTGCCCGCTGGCAGCAGGTGGTCGGGCGGCTGCTCGCCGCCCGGGACACCCGCCCTCAGCCGGCCCTCGACGACAAGGTGGTGGCCGCCTGGAACGGTCTGGCGATCACCGCCATCGCCGAGTTCCAGCAGGTCGCTGCCGTGTACGCGTCACCGCAGGACGAGGACGCCAACCTGATGGACGGCGTCACCATCGTCGCCGACGGGGCGATGCGCCAGGCCGCCGAGCACCTGGCCACCGTGCACCTGGTGGACGGCCGGCTGCGCCGGGTCTCCCGGGACGGCAAGGTCGGCGAGCCGGCCGGTGTCCTGGAGGATTACGGCTGTGTCGCAGAGGCCTTCTGCGCGCTGCACCAGCTCACCGGCGAGGGCCGCTGGCTGACCCTGGCCGGCGAGTTGCTGGACACGGCCCTGGCGCACTTCGCCGCGCCCGGTGGCGCCTTCTACGACACCGCCGACGACGCGGAGCGGCTCGTCGCCCGCCCCGCGGACCCGACCGACAACGCCACCCCGTCCGGCCGGTCGGCGTTGATCGCCGGGCTGGTGGCGTACTCGGCGCTGACCGGGGAGACGCGCTACCGGGAGGCCGCCGAGGCGGCCCTCGGCACTGTCGCGCCGATCGTCGGCAAGCACCCCCGGTTCACCGGGTACGCGGCCATGGTCGGCGAGGCGTTGCTCTCCGGGCCGTACGAGATCGCCGTGGTCACCGACGATCCGGCCGGCGACCCCCTGGTGGCCGCCGCCCGCCGGCACGCACCGCCCGGAGCTGTGGTCGTCGCAGGGCGTCCGGACCAGCCGGGTGTGCCGCTGCTCGCCGACCGTCCGCTGGTCGAGGGGCAGTCCGCCGCGTACGTCTGCCGGGGTTTCGTCTGCCAGCGGCCGGTCACCACGGTCGAGGACCTGGTCGCCGAGCTGAGCTGAGCACACGGCCACGCCCAGTAGTCGCCTGCGTCGCCCGCCGGGTGGCCCCGCCAGCGCTTCCGAGGCGGGGCGCCGGCCCTCCCGGCGGGCCCGTCGGCGACCCGGATAGGCTGGCCGCGCTATGGATTCCCGTACCGGTCTGCCAGTTGTCGGCATGGTGGGTGGCGGCCAGTTGGCCCGGATGACCCACCAGGCCGCGATCGCCCTCGGCCAGTCACTGCGTGTGCTCGCGACCGCCCCCGACGACGGCGCGGCGCTGGTCGCCGCCGACGTCCAGTACGGCGACCACACCGACCTGGCCGCGCTGCGCACCTTCGCCAAGGGCTGTGACGTCGTCACCTTCGACCACGAGCACGTGCCCTCCGAGCACATCCGCACGCTGGCGGCCGAAGGGGTGCCCCTCTACCCGCCGGCTGACGCGCTGCTGCACGCCCAGGACAAGCAGGTCATGCGGGAACGCCTGACCGAGCTGGGTGCTCCCAATCCGGCCTGGCGGCCGGTCGGGGAGCCCGCCGACCTCGTCGGCTTCGGCGAGCAGGTCGGCTGGCCGGTGGTGCTCAAGGCGGCCCGGGGTGGGTACGACGGCCGGGGCGTCTGGATGGTCGACGACGCCGCCCAGGCCACCGAGCTGGCGACCACGCTGCTCGCCGGCGGCACCCGGCTGATCGTCGAGGAGCGGGTGCCGCTGCGGCGGGAGTTGGCCGTGCAGGTGGCCCGTTCGCCGTTCGGTCAGGTGGCCGCGTACCCGGTGGTCGAGACAGTGCAGCGCGACGGCATCAACGTGGAGGTGCTGGCCCCGGCGCCCGGCCTGGACGAGGAGTTGGCGGTCGCCGCTCAGCAGCTCGCCATCGACCTGGCCACAGCGCTCGGTGTGATCGGCCTGCTGGCCGTGGAGTTGTTCGAGGTGCGCGACGACGCCGGCCGGCCCGCGATCGTGGTCAACGAGCTGGCGATGCGTCCGCACAACTCCGGGCACTGGACCATCGAGGGCGCCCGGACCTCACAGTTCGAGCAGCACCTGCGGGCCGTGCTGGACTACCCGATGGGTGACACCGCGCTGACCGCCCCGGTGGTGGTGTCGGCGAACGTGCTCGGCGGTGAGCCGGGCGGGATGTCGATCGACGAGCGGTTGCACCACCTCTTCGCCGCCGAGCCGGGTGCCAAGGTGCACCTGTACGGCAAGCAGGTGCGACCTGGCCGCAAGATCGGGCACGTCACGGTGCTCGGTGACGACCTGGACGACCTGCGGGCGCGGGCCGCGCGGGCCGCACGCTGGCTGCGCGAGGGCCACGAGTGAGTCACGGTTTCGGGAACGAGGAGAGGGCCGCAGTGAGCACGGTTGGCTTGATCATGGGCAGCGACTCGGACTGGCCGACCATGCGGGCCGCCGCCGAGGTGTTGGACGACTTCGGCGTGGCGTACGAGGTCCGGGTGATCTCGGCGCACCGGACTCCGGTCGCGATGATCGAGTACGGGCGCGACGCCGCCGACCGGGGCCTCAAGGTGATCATCGCGGGGGCCGGGGGTGCCGCCGCACTGCCGGGCATGGTCGCCTCGGTGACGCCGCTGCCGGTGATCGGTGTGCCGGTGCCGCTGAAGCACCTCGACGGCATGGACTCGCTGCTGTCCATCGTGCAGATGCCGGCCGGGATCCCGGTCGCCACCGTGTCGATCGGCAACGCCCGCAACGCCGGCCTGCTCGCCGTACGGATCCTCGGTGCCGCCGACGAGGGCCTGCGCGCCAAGATGACGACCTACCAGCAGGACCTGGAGAAGCTGGTGGCAACCAAGGAAGCCGCCCTCCAAGCCACCCTGCACTAACCCGGTCCCGCACCCCGCACCCCGCCCCGCCCCGCCCGCGATCTTGCACTTTCGGTCGTTGCTTCGCGGCTTTTACCCCTTATGCCGCAACAGAAAGTGCAAGATCGCGCGAGGCGACGCGGGTGACGCGAACCCGGCCCACTCACCGCCCCCACTCACCCACGCCGCGGGGACCCTCCGCTTCATCTCACCCACGCCGCAGGGACCCTCCGCTTCATCTCACCCACGCCGCGGGGACCCTCCGGTTAGTCATCTCATGCCGCGCAGGGCGGTCTGTAGGCGTTCCTGGGCGCGGCGGCGGCGTTCGTTGCTCGCACCGAGCACCAGCAGCAGGATGCCCACCGGGATCAGCGCCAGCCACGGCCCCAGGCTGAACAGGGCGTGGATCGCCGTGATCGCGGTGACCGACGCGCCGACGATCACCGGGGCCTGCTGCTGGCTGGACGAGCCGAAGATCAGCACCGCGACCGCGCCGAGCAGCAGCAGCATCTGCCGCAGCGTGCTGGACTCGGTGGCCAGCACGATGGCCAGCGTCGGCACGAAGGCCGCGACCAGCGCCGGCCCGTATGCCACCCAACTGCTCATGTCGGGTCGGTGACGCAGCTCCAGGACTCCGACGAGGAGGGCCAACACGGCGAACGGCAGCGTGTACGCCTCGGGCAACGCCACGTCGGCGACCCGCATCAGGATCCACCACGCGGTGATCTCACACACCACCACGGCCCAGAACAGGATCCGGCGTTCCACCGGCCGGCGACCGGGTCGGGTCGCCGCCACCCCGAGGACAGCGCCCCAGGCGGCCAGCAGGGCGGCGATGTGGCGGGGCGAGTCGAAGGCGAGGGCCAACGCGATCAGCGCGGCAGCGTACCCGGTCCACTCCACGGTGGACGCTTCCCGCTGCGCCTCGGGGCGGCGCAGCCGGGGCAGGGTCGCGGCGAGCACCTGTAGGACCGCGCCGACGGCGAGCACCCCAAACGCGGACCAGACCGCCGCCAGCCCGGCGACCAGGCCGGCGGTGAGCACGAAGAGCTGCGCCATGAGTGAGGCGAAGAGCCAGCCGAGGATGCGCGCTCGCTGGGTGGTGCCGAACAGCGCCGCCACCGCGCCCACCCCGACCGCGCTGCCGAGGGTGAACAGGGTCATCTGCCGGTCGGCAAGGCTGCCGGCGAGCCCGGCGCTGCCACCGGCCAGACCGATGGCGAACACCAGCACCCGGGCCAGCCGCAGTGAGCGGGCCCGCTCGACCAGCGGCGGCGGTGGGGTCAGTGCGAGACCGAGCATCGCGATGGTGAAGACGGAGAGCGCGGCGACGGTGCTGGCGGGCCAGCCCTGGCCCAGCGCGATGGGTGCGATCAGCAGCGTGACGGCCGCCCCGGGCAGCACCACCGGCACGGCACGGGACCGCCGCCCACCGCTGAACCCGGTGGCGGCCAGCGCGGCGGTCGCGGTGAGCAGCAACGCCGTCAGCACGTGGGTCGGGTTGACCACGTCCGACGGTGGGGTGAGCAGCTCCGGTGGCGGGCCCTGCCAGATCCGGGTCAGTGTGCGGTGCGGCTCGACCAGGGCGGTGACCAGTGCGGGTGCGATCGAGGCGAGCGCCAGGGCGGTCGGCAGCGCCGCTGCGGCCAACGCACCCGCTGCCGGGTTGACCCGCCACCGTCGGCGCTCCGGGTCGTCCGGCAACCGCCGTAGGGCGCCGTCGAGTCGTACCGCCCAGCGCCGGACCGGCTGGGCCGCGCCGGTGGGCGGCACGGTGGCCGCGCGGATCAGCTCGGCCAGTACGCCGAGCAGGGCGGCGGCGGCCGCGTAGACGCCGGCGGCGAGGCCGGTGGGGATGGCGGCGAGGGCGCTGATGGTGGCCCCGCCGACCACCGCCACGCTGACCCAGGGCAGATATTGCGGCACCAGCCGGCGGACCGCGGCCACGGCGGCCAGGCCGAGGCTCGTCGCGGCCAGCGCGGCGGTCAGCACCACTTGCGCCGAGTGTTCGAACTCGGCGGACAGTGCCGCCACCGCACCGGGGAGGGCCAGCAGGGCGGCACCGATCGCCGCGCCGCCGATCTGCGCCAGGTGCGGTGGCATCCCCTCGGTTTCGATGTCGGCGACCTGTGGACCGGCGAGGACGCGGGCCAGCGTGGCCACCACCACGCCGATCAGCGCGATGCTGCCCAGCGCCAGGGCCGTGGTCCACGGGCGGACCAGTCCGGCTCCGGCGGCGTGCAGCGCGACGACCCCGGCCACGGTGGCCCGGGACAGCCCGGCGCGCGCCTCCTCCGTGGCCACCGCTGCCATGCCGAACACGGTGGCGACCATTCCGCCGACCAGGACCGGTGACCACCAGGCCAGATCGAATGCGGCCGGCGCGCCGATCGTGGCGAGCACCACCGCCACGCCGGACACGTCCCAGCGCCACGGCGGCGGGAGCAGGATGCCGGCGGCGAGGGCCAGCAGCGCCAGCGCGACCGGCGCCTGCCAGGTGGCACCGCCGACGGGGGCGGCCGGCCAGTCGCTCAGATCGCCCCTCCAGATCGGGCCGGGGGTGGCCAGCACGCCGACCCCACCGCGGATCGCCGACCAGCCGGCGAGGACGCCGATCAGGGCGCCGCCGACGGTGAGGCCGAGGATCGGTCCGCGTCGCCACTCCTCCGGCATGCTGCGGGCGCCCACGGCGACCACCAGGAGCAGGGCGGCGGCCACCGCCAGCTGCCCACCCGGGGCGAGTACCGCCCCGATCCGTACCAGCGTGGCGATCAGGGCGGTGGTGACCGCCGCGGCGGCCAGGTCCGAGCCGTCGAGGGTGAGGTCGGCTCGACGGCCGGCGTCGATGGAGGGGGCCAGGAAGAGCAGCACCGCCGCGACCAGCAGGAGCGCGCCCACCCAGGCGTCGGCGACGGTCGCGCCGGGCGCCCCGAACGCGGCGGCGGTGACCATCAGCGCCCCCAGCCCGGTGCCGACCGACAGCGGCGCGGGGATGTGGCGCTGGGAGACCTGCACGACGGCGGCGTAGCCCAGGGTCACGCAGACCGCCAGGAAGCTGGCCGCCAGGATCGGGACGGTCACCTCGCGGAGGCTGGCCGGGGTGAGGGTCGGGTCGCTCGGCATGCTCGCGGCCACGAACGCCGCCACCGCCCCGGGCAGCGCGAACGCGGCGCCGCCGGCGGCCCAGGCGGTGACCGTGTCGGAGGCGGCCGAGGCGATCCGGATCCGGGGCGCCAGCGTGACCAGCGTGCCGGCCACGAACAGGGTGATCAGGACCGCGGCGGTGAGGGTGGGGCTGGCCAGGCTGGCACCAGCGCCGAACAGGCCGACCACGGCCGCCCCGATGGCGTGGGCCACCGCGGCTCGGTCGGTGCGGGCAGAGAGCCCGATGACCCCGATGCCGATCGCGGTGATCACCATTGGCCAGGGTGCTGTCGCCCAGCCGAGACCGAACGAGGCCGGGACGGCGAGCGCGGTCAGCGCGGCGCCGGCGACCGCGAACTCCCGGCGGATCTCGGTGGGCAGGGCCAGCACCGCCGCGATGGTGAGCAGGAACGCGGCACCCGCGAGCTGCCAGGTGGTCGGCCCGACGGCGGCGGCCAGCTCGCCCGGGTACCGGCTGAGGTCGGGGTTCCAGGCGGGCAGTGCCGCCCGGACCGGTGCCACCCCGGCGCGTAGCGCGCCGCCGGCGACCACCAGACCACTGACGGTCAGCGCCACCGCGGAGGCCAACTGTGGGCCACGTCGGGCCGCCTCCGGGACCGCGCGCACCGCCAGCCCGGTCACCGTGATGACCGCCGCGATCAGCAGGAGCGCCCGGCCGGGCAGTGCCACCGAGGCGATTCGGCTGAGCGAGCCGATCACCGCCAGGGTGACGATGCCTGCCGCGACGTCCGGCAGCGGCGGGCGACGCAGCACCAACGCGCCGGCCAGCCCGATCATGGCAGCCAGCAGCAGCACCACCCCGGCGCCGGTCGCGGTCGGCACGGTCTGCGCCCGCAGCAGGGCGGTGACCGCGTACGCCAGCGAGACGGCGACCGCCACGGCGTGTAGCAACCAGGTCAGCTCACGCAGGCCGGGCACCGGTCGGGTCGGCCGCGGGTCAGCGGCGCCGCCGCTGGCGTCGATCAGCTCGGCGGCCTCCTCCGGGTCGCCCTCCGGTCGACTCTCCGCGTCGCGTTGACGCGGCGCGGACGGCGTGCCCGGCGATGGCAGGTCCTGCCGGACGGGGCGTTCGACGGTCACGCCGGAGCGGGCCAGGCCGAGGTTGACGAGGGCGACCAGGGCCAGCACCAGGGCCCAGCCGCCCGGGCCGGTGATCTGGTCGTACGCCAGCAGAGGCAGGACCGGCTGGGCGGCGAGCACTGTGGCGAAGCGGGGCGCGCGCAGACCGGTCCAACCGGCGTACCCGAAGGCGACGGCGGCGGTCACCGCGAAGATCACCCCTGCGAAGACCGTGCCGGAGCCGCCGCCGGTGCCGATCCGGTCCACCGCCCAGAGGGCGTTGCCGGCGAGCGGCACCAGCAGCAGGCCGACCGCGGCGATGGTCTCGGCGGTCGAGGTGAGCCCGCGCCGGGCCAGTGCCGGTGGGGCGAGCAGCATCAACACGGTGGCCAGGAGCAGGATGCCGAGCCGGGCCAGCGCGTCCATTGAGCTGGTGGCCACCGCGGCGAAGACCACCGCGGCGACGCCGAGCAGCAGCGCGCCCAGCCCGAGCGGGATGTTCTGCACCTCGCGCGAGGACGCCTCCGGCGGGTGCTCCGGGTCGTCCACGTCCAGCCAGGCGGCCCGGGGCGGGGGCGGCGGCGGGTCCTCCGGGGCGGAGGGGGTGCCCTGGCGGGGCACCCGGGGCGGCGTTCCCATGGTGGCGGTCGGTGGCCGCCGGCCGGGGCGGCGACGCAGCACCCGGCGCGGCCGGGTGGCCTGCTTGATCCGCTCCTCGCCGGCGTGGGCGAGGATGTCCCGCTGGAAGAGCGCGGCCTGCATCTTGGCGGCGATCTGCCGCTGCTCGCGGGCGATGGCGGCGTCGCGCGCCTTCATCTCCGCGATCGAACGCTCAATGTCGGCCAGGTGCTCGACCCACTGTGGTTGATCTGCCCCACAGTGCGGGCATCGGACGGCCGGCTTGATCTCCCGGCCGCACGAGGAGCATTGAAAGGTCGCCACGACACCCCTCCACCCGCACTGTGGACTCCCACTGTCGCAGCATGCCCAAAGCTGGCGCGGATTTCGACTCTTGTCGGCGGGTCCGGGGCAAACAACGACACCGGCCGGCCATCGAGATGCTCGATGGCCGGCCGGTGGTGCGTCGGTCGGGTCAGGGGCGACCCATGCCCCGGTACTCCCAGCCCGCCTGTGCCCACAGTGCCGGGTCGAGGCAGTTGCGGCCGTCGACGACCTTGCGACCCTTGACCAGGTCGCCGAGGGCGACCGGATCAGCGTTGCGGAAGTCGGCCCACTCGGTGAGGACGCAGACCAGATCGGCCTCGTTGACCGCCTCGTTGATGCTGTTCTCGTAGGTCAACTCGGGAACCGCGCGGCGGGCGTTCTCGGTGCCCTGCGGGTCGTACACGTGCACGTCGGCGCCGGCCTTGTGCAGCAGTGCGGCGACGGCGAGCGCCGGGGCGTCGCGGACGTCGTCGGTGTTGGGCTTGAAGGTGGCACCGAGCACGGCGATCCGGGTGCCGGAGAAGTCCGGGCCGGCCGGGCCGGAGCGGCGGCCGAGCAGGTCCGCGGCGAGCTGGAGCACCCGGGTACGACGGCGCAGGTTGATCAGGTCGACCTCGTGAAGGAAGCGCAGCGCCTCGCCGGCGCCCAGCTCCTGGGCGCGGGCCTGGAAGGCCCGGATGTCCTTGGGCAGGCAGGCGCCTCCGAAGCCGAGGCCGGCCTGGAGGAACCGGTTGCCGATCCGCGGGTCGTAGCCGATCGCGCGGGCCAGCTGGGTGACGTCGCCACCGGAGGCCTCGCAGACCTCGGCCATCGCGTTGATGAAGGAGATCTTGGTGGCCAGGAAGGCGTTCGCGGCGACCTTGACCAGCTCGGCGGTGGAGAAGTCGGTGACCACCAGGGGCACCTCTCGGTCCTCCGTGGCGGCCAGGTCGAACACGCCCTTGTGCGCGGCGTAGAGCATGCCGTTGGCCCACTCGCTCTTGACGCCGACCACGATCCGGTTGGGCCGCAGGACGTCGTCGACGGCGAAGCCCTCCTGGAGGAACTCGGGGCTCCACGCCACCTCGACGTCCAGGTCGTTCGGGGTGTGCTTGCCGACGAGCTGCTCGACCCACTCGGCGGTGCCGACCGGCACGGTGGACTTGCCGACGATCAACGCCTTACGGGTCAGGTGCTGCGCGAGGCTGGTGACCGACGCCTCGACGTACGACAGGTCGGCGCCCATGCCGTCGGCCCGCTGCGGGGTGCCGACGCAGATGAAGTGCACGTCACCGAACTCGGCGGTCTCGGCGATGTCAGTGCTGAACCGGAGGCGGCCGGCGGCGAGGTTGCGCCGGAGCAGCTCGTCCAGGCCGGGCTCGTGGATCGGCACCTGACCGGCGTTCAGCATCGCGATCTTGTCGGCGTCGACGTCGAACCCGAGAACCTCGTAGCCCAGTTCGGCGTAGCAGATGGCGTACGTCGCACCGAGGTAACCAGTCCCTAGGAACGTCACCCGCGGCCGGGGTGCGCCCGAGGGCGGGGTCACCGCGGCGATGGCGGGGGTCGGCTGGATGGTGGGGTAGGGGATCGTCACGCCTGTCTTCTCCGCTCGCGCTGGCGTCGCGTCGTCGCGTCGCATTCTGCTGCGGCGCCTGGGCGGGGCACCGGAGGGTGGCTCACTGTCTCAATCTCCATCATCGCTGAGCGCGTTAGGTGCACCGTCCTGCCCATGCCTACGCGCCGGTAACATCACCTGAACTGCAGTCGCTAGTCTTCAGTCTGCGCGGTCGGCGGTCAGGAGTCGTCACAGACTGCGCATGATAGTGGTGAAGGGGAGGGCCGAGATGGCCGCAGGGGAGTCGTTCGACGTCTACCGGTTGCCCGAGGAGCACCAGGCGATCCGGGAAGCCGTGCGGGAGGTCTGCGCCGCGAAGGTGGCTCCGCACGCCGCGGAGGCCGACGAGACGGGGGAGTTCCCCAAGGCGTCCTACGACGCGCTGCGCGCGGCCGACTTCCACGCACCGCACATTCCCGAGGAGTACGGCGGCGCGGGCGCGGACGCGCTGGCCACCGCCATCGTGATCGAGGAGGTGGCACGCGCCTGCGCGTCCTCCTCGCTGATCCCGGCAGTGAACAAACTCGGCACCATGCCGCTGTTGTTGTCCGGTTCCGCCGATCTCAAGACTCGTTACCTGACGCCCGTCGCGGCCGGTGACGCGATGTTCTCGTACTGCCTCTCCGAGCCGGAGGCGGGCAGCGACGCGGCGTCCATGACCACCAGGGCGGTACGTGACGGGGATCACTGGGTGCTCAACGGTGTGAAGCGCTGGATCACCAACGCCGGGGTGTCCGAGTTCTACACGGTCTTCGCCGTCACCGACCCGTCCGCCCGGTCCCGGGGCATCTCGGCCTTCGTGGTCGAGAAGTCCGATGCCGGGGTGAGCTTCGGCGCGCCGGAGAAGAAGCTCGGCATCAAGGGCTCGCCCACCCGCGAGGTCTACCTCGACAACGTGCGGATCCCGGCCGACCGGATGATCGGCGCGGAGGGCACCGGCTTCGGGACAGCGATGAAGACCCTGGACCACACCCGGGTCACCATCGCCGCGCAGGCCGTCGGGATCGCCCAGGGCGCGCTCGACTACGCGAAGGGGTACGTGGCCGAGCGTCGCCAGTTCGGCAAGGCGGTCGCCGAGTTCCAGGGGATCCAGTTCATGCTGGCCGACATGGGCATGAAGCTCGAGGCGGCCCGGCAGCTCACGTACGCGGCTGCCGGCAAGTCGGAGCGTGGCGACGCGGATCTCACCTACTTCGGCGCGGCGGCGAAGTGCTTCGCCTCCGACGCCGCCATGGAGATCACCACCGACGCGGTGCAGTTGCTCGGTGGTTACGGCTACACGCGGGACTACCCGGTCGAGCGGATGATGCGCGACGCCAAGATCACTCAGATCTACGAGGGCACCAACCAGGTCCAGCGGATCGTCATGGCGCGACAGCTGCTGGCCGATATCTAGGCCAGGTTCCGGTGCTCCGGGATCCCGGAGCACCGGAGCGTCCGTCACCGGTCGGGGGCCGTCTCGCTCACCGGCCGCACTGGGCAACCCCACAGGGCGTACGCGAGCAGCCCCGTCACCGCCAGGACGGCGGCGCACGCGGTGGCGGCGGTGTTGCCAGCGGGTTGGATCAACCAGCCGGCGAGCTGCATCTTCAGATCCTGGCTCGGCCCCATCATCGGCAGCACCGCGATGAGGGTCCAGGTCAGCGGGGCTATCCAGGCCAGGGCGGCACCCAGCACCGTGGCGCCGAGCGCGGTGAGCCCGAGCAGCCCCGCGGTGTTGCGCAGCATGAGAGCGAACGGTTCGTAGCGCGTGTCGGTGATCATGCTGAGGGACAGCAGCGCGGTGATCGCGGCGGCGCCGAGCAGCAGGTGCCCGGCACGGCGTACCGGCCAGTTGACCGCCATTGTGTGGTCGAGGGCGTCGTCGGCCCCGCTGAGGGTGGTGCCGACCGCGACCACCGCCAGCATGATGACGAGGCTGGCCGTCCGGGCGCTGATGGTCGTCGAGTCGGTGTAGGCCAGCGACAGCGCCCAGGTCAGCGCGATCAACGAGGTCGCGGTGGTCAGGGCGAGGGGCACCCGACGGGAGCGCAGGTGCAGCTGGAGCCACCTCACGACTGATCCCCCGGCAGGATCGCCACCAGCTCGTCGTCCCGGCAGGCCAGTACGCCCTCGCGTACCGCTGCCATCCGACGCCGTTGCTCGACCTCCGGCAGGCTCACCAACGCCTGGTACGCGCTCTTCAGCAGCGCCATCTCCTCGGGTGCCCATCCGGTCTGCGGGGCCGGTGGTCGACCGGTCAGCCAAGCGGTGGCGACGATCCGGGCCCGGTACACGTCGCCCCGCACCGACTGTTCGCCGCATTCCTGCTGCCAGGCGGCCTCCAGCAGGGACGGCAGGAAGTAGTCGCCGGACAGGTCGGCGCGGCCGAGGCGGTCGATGGTGGGGGTGTCGAAGACGATCGTGTCGGCGGAGTGCCGGGCCGGCGCGGTGTCCGGGTCCAGCCGCGCCCAGTAGGCGACCTGTTGGGTCTCCACCGCCCGGACCGGTGCGTCGGGCAGCTTCGCCGCCATCATGTCGAGCGCCTGGCGGGCGGGGCCGACGACGGCGGGCAGCAGCCCGGCGTGTGCCCGCGTCACGCAGACCTGTGGGCCGTCGTTGTCGCAGACCAGCTCGATGGCGACCGGGTCGACGACCGCCGCCCCGCGGACTCCGCCGACGGGCAGGAGCGGGAGGGCGACCGCGACACCGAGCACCGCCGGGAGCACGGCGAACGCGATGGCGCGGCGACGGACCGCGCCGAGCAGCAGCAGGCCGGTCACGGCGAGGGACCCCAGCCACAGCGCCTGGAGCAGGCTGACCTTCGTCGCGATCGTCTGGAAGTCGTCCAGGCCGGTGATCGCCGGGACGAGAAGCACCGCCGCCGGCTCCGGCCGGAATTGTGCGATCTCCGCGCCCGTGTCGGGTGCCATCGCCAGCTCCGGCACCAACCCCACCAGGACGAACCCGACCACGGCGAGGACCGGTGCGGTGATCACCCGGGGCACGGCCCGGCCGGCGGCCATGCCCAGCCAACCCGCGGCGATCAGCGCGGGAACGCCGACCGCGAAGACGACGACCGTCGCGCTCGGGAAGTAGTTCGACGTCGGCACCACCCACCCGGCCGCGATGAGAAACACCAGGAGGTACGCGGTCACCACCGAGACCGCGAGAGCGCCGGCGGTCGGGATGACGCGCTGCCACCGCGGCCGGACGGTGCTGGCGAACAACTCGTCGACCCGGTGGCGCGCGTCGCGCCGGCCCATCCACGCCCCACCGGCCAGCGCGAGCGGCAGCAGCACCATCAGCAGCGACCGGGCCATCACCGCCAGCTGCATCCACCGCCCCGCGAAGAACTGGGTGGACGACAGCAGCAACGCCGCGCCGGCCACCAGTATCAACAGGGCGGTACCCAGCGCCGCCGAGCGGCGCAGTTCGATGCGGAGGATGCATCCCGTCATGCCGACACCCGCCCACGGTAGGCGCGCAGCACCGACGAGTAGCCACGTTCGGTGGCGCTGTCACCGGCGTCGCCGGCCGCACCCTGCTCGGTCAGTTGCCCGGTGGTGCCCTGCCACACCAACCGGCCCTCACTGATCAGCACCACGTCGGAGCAGGCCACCGCGACGTCCTCGACCAGGTGGGTGGAGACGAGTACGCAGCTGTCCAGGCCGATCTCCCGCAGCAGTTCGCGGAAGTCGAGGCGCTGCTCCGGGTCCAGGCCGACCGTCGGCTCGTCGAGCAGCAGCACCGCCGGGTCGTTGACGATCGCCTGGGCGATGCCGGCGCGGCGCAGCATCCCGCCGGACAGCGTCTTCATCCGGGAGTCGGCGCGGTCCGCCAGACCCACCCGTTCGACTGCCCGCTGCACAGCGCCAGGGATGACCGCCTTCGGCATCTCCTTGAGCCAGGCGATGTACTCGACGAACTCCCGGACGGTGAAGCGCGGGTAGAAGCCGAAGTGCTGCGGCAGGTAGCCCAGGCCGCGGCGTACCTGGCGGAGGTCGGCGTTGCCGGTGACCTCGCCGCCGAGCAGGGTCAGCCGCCCACCGGCCGGCTTCAACACCGTGGCCAGGGCTCGCATCAACGTCGTCTTTCCGGCGCCGTTGGGGCCGAGCAGCCCGTGCACACCGGTGCCCAACCTCAGGTCGAGCTCGTTGACCGCGAGGTGTCGGCCGGCCCGGACCTGCAACTTCTCGGCGTGCACCGCCCACGCGTAGGTGGACGGGGCGGTCTCGGCCACGCTGACCGTACGTATCATGATCTCTCCATTCGGTCCAGGCTCGATGTCGTCATCGGTGCAGAAGGTTCTGGAGCGGTCCGTGCGGCCGTCGCCAGGCTCGGACGAGTACGACGGCCGTCAGCGCCACGGTGGCGAGCGCCCACCCCGGCAGGCTGCCGCCGGTGAGGACCGTCGGAAGTTGCCCGTCGGCGAGGCTCGGCACGACCACCCCGGCGGACCAGGCGACGGTCAACGCGAGTGCGGCGCGGTCGACCCCCACCACCGCGCCCAGCGCCAACGCGCCGGCGGTGAAACCCACTGCGGGTAGCAGCCAGAGGCCGGGGGAGTGCCCGGTGACCCAGCCCGCCACCGCCAGCACCGGTATGACCGCCGACAGCACCCCCAACGTGCGGCGCATCAGCAGCGGCAGGCCGGTGCGGGGCATGGTGGCAGTCAGTTCCCAGGCCGGGTCGAGGCGCCGGCTCCAGACCGCGGCCACCGGCAGCAGCGGCGCCACCGGCGCGATCAGCAGCACCAGCGACGGCAGGCTGTTGAACGTCCACTCGAACAGGACCGCGGCCAGCATCAACCCGGTGGCGGTGACGAGCCAGGGCAGCACCCGGGCGGCGACCCCGGTGCGCAGCAGCCGGTGACGGCGTACCGGCCCCGGGCCGGTGGCGATTCCGTCGGCGATTCCGCCGGCCACCCTGTCCAGCAGGTCACGGGTGCCCGGGTCGACGGCGTCCGTGAGCACCGCTCGGCAGGCGGCGCAGGCCTCCAGGTGTGCCTCGACCGCCCAGATGGTCGTGTCGTCGACGCCGGCAGCGCCGGAGGCGTACTGGGAGATGAGGGTGGGTGTCGGGTGAGTGGTCATGACAGCGCCTCCCGGAGGGCGATTCGGGCTCGCCGGGCCCGGGTCTTCACGGTCCCCTCCGGCATGCCGAGCAGCAGAGCGGTCTCCCGTGCGG
This sequence comes from Micromonospora saelicesensis, assembly GCF_900091575.1. Lineage (GTDB taxonomy): Bacteria > Actinomycetota > Actinomycetes > Mycobacteriales > Micromonosporaceae > Micromonospora > Micromonospora saelicesensis. Next base: position 456,196 of record NZ_FMCR01000001.1, on the reverse strand, counting down.
TCAAGCCGTCGAGGACCATCGAACGCAGCACCTGACGGAGTTCCGCCGGTAGCTCGTGCAGGGCACGCTCCAGGTTGGCGTCCATCCCGCCGGCCAGCGCCTCGTCCTCGGCCGCCGGGGCCACGGTCTCGAAGGTCTGCACCGACGGGACCCGCTCCCGTCGGGCCCGGTGGCGGAACGCGTCGATCAGCCGGTGCGCGGCGATCGTCCACAACCAGCCCACCGCGCTGCCGGAGGTGGAGGACCGGGCCTGGCTGCCGGCCGACCGCCAGACCGCCAGGTACGTCTCCTGTAACACCTCGGCCACCACGTCCTCGTCGGCGCAGCGCCGACGCAGTCGCGCGGTCAACCACGGGGCGGTACGCCGGTACAGCGCGTCGAACGCGCGCCGGTCGCCCCGAGCGACGCGGCGAAGGAGTTCACCCTCGTCGAGCCCGTCCAGACTTCGTTTCACACCAGGCAAGACGACGCGTACCCCGGCCCGGGTTCTGGTCCTGTTGTGACCCTGGTCACAACCGACCCGTGCGGACGGGGTGGGGTGACTCCCCACACACCGGGAACGTCACCTGTCGCCGAGGTGTTGCCGAGCGAGAGGATCACCCTCGGATCATCGCCCCACCCGGCCGCCCCCGCCACGACCCCTGCCTCGTCACGACCACGCTGCCCACCGTCGGGCATCCCACACCGTGCCGCCACGTCCACGCGGTCCCGGTGACGCCCCGCGCCGCCGCTCGTGACGACGCGCCCCGCAGAGAGATCGAGATGATGAAGCAGTTGGTGGAGAAGACCGGACGCGATTCCGCCGTCGCGCAAGAAGTGCTGCCCGGCGACCTGATGACCAACCGTCAGCGGGCGCAACTCGTCCTCGTGCTCGGCGCGTTGATCGCGATCGGGCCGTTGACCATCGACATGTACCTGCCCGCGCTACCCGCCATCACGGCGGGCCTGCAGACCACCGAGACCGCGGTGCAGTTGACGCTGACCGGCACGCTGGTCGGTCTCGCGTTGGGCCAGTTGCTGATCGGGCCGCTCTCCGACGTGGTCGGACGGCGGGTGCCGCTGCTGGCCGGGCTGGCCACGCACATCGTGGCCTCCGTGCTGTGCGTCTTCGCACCCAACATCGCGGTGCTCGGCGGCCTGCGCGTACTCCAGGGTCTCGGCGTCGCCGCCGCCACAGTGGTCGCGACGGCCGTGGTTCGCGACCTGTTCAGCGGGGCCTCCTTCGCCCGGATCTTCTCTCGGCTGATGCTCGTCATGGGCCTGGCGCCCATCCTCGCGCCGACCCTGGGCAGCGGCCTGCTGAGCTGGACCGACTGGCGGGGCGTCTTCGCGGCGCTGGCGGTGCTGGGCGCGTTGCTGATCGTCGTGGCCGCTCTCCGGCTCCCGGAGACCCTTCCGGTGACGCGTCGGCGGCACGGCGGGGTGCGCGCCACCCTGCGCGACTACCGCGGGTTGGTCAACGACCGGGCGTTCGTCGGCCTGGTGCTGGTCGCCGGGCTGGCGATGGCGGCCCTGTTCGCGTACGTCTCGGGTTCGTCGTTCGTGCTCCAGCAGGAGTACGGCCTCGACGAGCAGCAGTTCGGCATCGCCTTCGGGGCCGGCGCGGTGGGCCTGATCGGCGCCACCCAGTTCAACGTGCGGCTGCTGCGCCGCTACACCCCGCAGCAGATCCTGGTCAGCGCCCTGATCGCCGGCACGGCGGCCGGCCTGCTGCTGGTCATGTTCGCGGCGACCGGCATCGGTGGCCTGGGCACCCTGCTCGCGTCACTGTGGCTGGTCCTGGCCGCCGCCGGCCTGGCCCTGCCCAACGCGCCGGCGCTGGCCATGAGCCGGCACAGCGAGGCGGCTGGCACCGCCGCGGCCCTGCTCGGCGCGGTGCAGTTCGGCATCGGCGCGGTGTCGGCGCCACTGGCCGGTCTGTTCGGCACCGGGAGCGTACCGATGGCGATCGTCATCGCGGGCGGCATGGCCGCCGCGCTGATCGTCATGCTCCTCGTGGTTCCCCGCGCCAGCCTCGGCAGTGTCGACCCGGATCTGGCGGTCGCGCTGCACTAGCTCGGAAAAGACGAAAGGGGCGGGCCGGTCCACCGGCCCGCCCCGACGATCAGCGGATCTCGGTGGTGTCCTCGGGGCGCGGTTGGCCGCGCGGTGGGGCGGACCAGGGTGATTCGCCACCCACCCGGCGGGGCAGCGGCTCGGTCGCTGTCGAGTCCGCCGGGTAACCCAGAGTGAGGGGCGCGGTGTCGCGCTCCGCAGGCGCGGGGGCCGGCCAGTCGGTCAACGTGAAGTCGTCGTTGCGGGGGCCCCCGTCCGACGCGGGGGTGGGTGCCGCGGCCGGTTCGGTCGCCGGGCTCGGCCACTGCCGCCAACGCTGTTGGCTGAAGGTCGCCATCAGCAGCAGCAGGCCGAGCAGGAAGAGCGTGCCGTTCTCCACGGGCAGTCGCAGCGGCAGAGGATCGCCGAACACCTTCCACTCGTGCGGGATCGCGTCCCGCACCGAGAAGGGCGCCACGAACATCCCGATGTACGGGGTGACCAGCAGCGCACCGGCCACCATCGGGCCCAGCGGCGAGAAGCGCAGCGTGCCCAGCAGGCCCAGCAGGACACCGCCGACACCGAGGTAAACGGCCGGCTCGATCAGGTTGGCGGTGTTGAACGTGCCGATCTCCACCCAGCGGTCGACCGTCCGGCTCGACCCGTCCTGCCCCAGTGTGACCAGCACCCAGGTGATGGGCGCCACCACCAGCCCGGCGAGGAAGCTCCAGAGATGTCGCATCCGCGCACCGTACCGTTTTCGACATGACTGAGCACCTCTCCGCCGCTCCAACCGGCAAGCCGACGTCGTACTCGCGCGTCACTCTCAGCAAGATCATGACCGCGGTGGACGTCAACCTCTACGGCACCGTGCACGGCGGGGTTCTGATGAAGTTCGTCGACGACGTCGCCGGGGCCGCCGCCGCCCGGCACAGCGGCGGGACCGCGGTGACCGCGGCGATCGACGAGATCGTCTTCTCCGAGGCGGTCCGGGTCGGCGATCTGGTGCACGCGCACGCCCAGGTGAACTGGACCGGCCAGACCTCCATGGAGGTGGGCGTGCGGGTGGTCGCCGAACGGTGGGACTCGGCCGAGGACGCACCGGTCCGGGTGGCCACCGCGTACCTGGTGTTCGTCGGCGTGGACGTCGGTGGAGCGCCGCGGGCGGTCCGCCCGGTGCTGCCGGAGACGGCGGAGGACGAGCGCCGCTACAAGGAGGCGGAGATCCGCCGTGCGCACCGGCTGGCCCGCCGCCGCGCCATCCAGGCCCACCGCGCCGGCTGACCCACATGAGGTGGCGGGTTGGAGTGTGGGACGGGCACGCGTCGGTTGGCCTACCCGGTGCGCAGAATGGCGCTTCGAGGTAGGGCAAGATGGCGCCACGGCCCAGTCACAGTGTCGTGTCGGGCCAGGGGGAGGGTGGAGCAGTGGGTGACATGCTGTGGACGCCGCCGGCGGACGTACGTGAGCGGTCCCGGATCGGTGCCTACCTGCGCTGGCTGCGGGAGCACCGCGGGTTGGACTTCGCCGACTACGACGCGCTGTGGCGCTGGTCCACCACCGATCTGGACGGGTTCTGGCGCTCGATCTGGGACCACTTCGAGGTGATCGCGCACACCCCGCCGACCGCCACCCTGGCCGAGCGGGGGATGCCCGGCGCCCGTTGGTTCCCCGGCGCCACGCTCAACTACGCGGAGAACGTGCTGCGGATGCCGGGGCGGGCCGACGACGACCCGGTGGTGTTCTCCCACGGGCAGACCCGCCCGCCGGTCACATTGACCGCCGGTGAGCTGCGCGAGCAGGTCCGCCGGGTGTCGGCCGGGCTGCGCCGGCTCGGCGTCACCGCCGGTGACCGGGTGGCGGCGTACGCCCCGAACATCGCCGAGACGTACGTCCTGCTGCTGGCCACCGCCAGCCTGGGCGCGATCTTCTCGTCCTGCGCGCCCGAGTTCGGGACCCGCAGCGTCACCGACCGTTGGCAGCAGATCGAACCGACCATCCTGGTCGCCGTGGACGGCTACCGGTACGGCGACAAGCCGGTGGACCGGCGTGCCGAGGTCGCCGCGATCCGGGCCGCCCTGCCGTCGCTGCGCCACACCGTCAGCATCGGCTACCTCGACCCGACGGGTCCGGCGCCCGGGGGCACGCTGGGCTGGGCCGAGCTGGCCGCACCCACCGACGAGCCGTTGACGTTCACGCCGGTGCCGTTCGACCATCCGCTCTACGTGCTGTACTCCTCGGGCACCACCGGGCTGCCGAAGCCGATCGTGCACGGCCACGGCGGCATCCTGCTGGAGCACCTGAAGATGCTCGCCCTGCACCACGATCTGGGCCCGGCCGACCGGTTCTTCTGGTTCACCACCACCGGCTGGATGATGTGGAACTTCCTGGTCTCCGGCCCGGCGGTGGGTGCGGCCATCGTGCTCTTCGACGGCAACCCCGGGGTCCGGGCCGAGCCCGGCCGGCCGGCTGAGCCTGACCTCGGCGGGCTGTGGCGGCTGGCGGCGGAGACCGGCACCACGTACTTCGGCACCTCCGCGCCGTACCTGCTGGCCTGCCGTAAGGCCGGGTTGATCCCCCGGGAGGTCGCCGACCTGTCGGCGCTGCGCGGCGTGGGTTCCACCGGTGCGCCGCTGCCCGCCGAGGGCTTCCGCTGGGTGTACGAGACCGTCGGCGACCACGTCCAGCTCCAGTCGCTCTCCGGTGGCACCGACGTGTGCACCGGTTTCGTCGGCGGGGTGCCGCTGCTGCCGGTGTACGCCGGTGAGATCGCCTGCCGGGCGTTGGGCGCCAAGGTGGAGGCCCGTTCCGCGGACGGCACGCCGGTCATCGGCGAGCTCGGCGAGTTGGTGATCACCGAACCGATGCCGAGCATGCCGGTGGGCTTCTGGAACGACCCGGACGGCACCCGTTACGCGGAGGCGTACTTCGACGTCTACCCGGGCGTCTGGCGGCACGGTGACTGGATCACCATCAACGAGCGGGGTGGCTGTGTGATCACCGGCCGCTCCGACGCCACCCTCAACCGTGGTGGGGTGCGCCTCGGCACCGCCGAGTTCTACTCGGTCGTGGAAGGGCTCGACGAGGTGCTCGACTCGGTCGTCGTGCACCTGGAGGACGACGAGGGCGGTGCCGGTGAGCTGCTGCTCTTCGTGGTGCTGGCCGAGGGTCTGGAGCTTGACGACCCGATGCGCGCGAAGATTTGCCGTGAACTGCGCACGGCGCTCTCACCCCGGCACGTGCCCGACGAGATCCACCAGGTGCGTTCGGTGCCCCGCACCCTCTCGGCGAAGAAGCTGGAGGTGCCGGTCAAGAAGATCCTCACCGGCACCCCGGTCGACCAGGCCGCGGCGAAGGGCGCCCTGGTCAACCCCGAGTCCCTGACCGCCTTCGCCGCCCTCGCCCGATCCCGCACGACGTCCTGACCCCGTCCCCCCGCGATCTTGCACTTTCTGCCCCGACTCAAGGGGCATCCCACCCATCTCGCCAACCGGAACCGCAAGTTCGCGGGGTGGGGTTAGGGGAGGGGGTGCGTGACTTTTTCTGCGGTCAGCCGGGCGGCCAGGCGGGCGGGGTCCTGGTTGGCGCAGAGGACCACGGTGGCGGCCCGGGTCAGCGGGGCCAGCAGCCAGTCGACCGGGTCGGGGTGCCGGGCGGCGTCGATGAGGACCCGGGCCCCGGGAAGGATGCCCAACTCGGTGGCGCGGGCCTCGGCGCGACCCAGCAGGTGCGCGTCGGTGGGGCCAGGGCCGGATTGCGGCGTGAAGTGGTCACCGTGGCCGCGTACCTCGACGACGTAGTCGGCGAACCCGGGCGGCACCTGCCGAAGCGGGGCGGCGAGCGGGGCCAACCCGAGGGCGTACCGCTCGTCGGCGGACCAGGACTGCGCCTCGTCGAACTGGTCGGCGGCGGCGAAGAGCACCCCCACGTCGCCCGGCGTGTCGACGACGCTCAGCTTCGCTGACCAGCAGGCCAGCAGCACCGCCGCGGTCTGCCAGTGTGGCGGCAGCAGCACGCCGGCCGGGGTGCCCGGCGCGAGGCCGACCTCGTCGACGAGGAGGTTGGCGGTCTTCGCCACCCAGTTCGCCAAGGTGACGCCGGAGAGTTCGGTGCGGTCGCCGGTGGCGTCGTCGTACCAGGTGAGCAGCGGTCGGGTCGGGTCGGTCGCGATCGCGTCGGCGAACACCCGGGCAATGTTGTCGGCCATCGGCGCGAACGATACGCCCCTGTGGGCCGTACTCGATGACGAGGACAAGTCGGCGTACCGTCGGGTCGCAGTCAGCGTCGGCCCCGCGCCCCGGCGTAGGCTTTACCCCCGGAGTGTTGTTCCCCACAGCCCGCCATTACAAGGAGTCGCCCCGTGACCGCCGGTCGCCCGCCCCGCGTGCTCATCGACGCCACGAGTGTCCCCGCCGACCGTGGTGGTGTCGGTCGATACGTCGACGGTCTGCTCGGTGCCCTCGGCAAGGTGTGCGGGTCGGGGGTGGAGCTGGCGGTGGTCAGTCTCCGCACCGATCTGGAGCGTTACACCCGCATGCTGCCCGGCGCGGAGATCATCCCGGCCCCGGCCGCCGTGGCGCACCGCCCGGCCCGGCTCGCCTGGGAGCAGACCGGCCTGCCGCTGCTCGCTCAGCAGGTGGGCGCAGAGGTGCTGCACTCGCCCTTCTACACCTGCCCGCTGCGGGCCGGGTGTCCGGTCACGGTCACCGTGCACGACGCGACGTTCTTCACCGAGCCGGAGCATTACGACAAGTCACGCCGCACGTTCTTCCGCAGCGCCATCAAGACCTCGTTGCGCCGCGCCAACCGGGTGATCGTGCCCAGCAAGGCCACCCGGGACGAGCTGATTCGGTTGCTCGACGCCGACCCGACCCGGATCGACGTGGCCTACCACGGCGTCGACCAGGCTGCCTTCCACGCTCCCACCGAGGAGGAGAAGGCCCGGGTACGTGCGCGTCTGGGGCTGGGCAACAGCAGCTACGTCGCCTTCCTCGGTGCCAAGGAGCCTCGCAAGAACGTGCCCAACCTGATTCGTGGGTGGGCGCGGGCCGTGGCTGACCGGGTCGACCCGCCGGCCCTGGTGATCGCCGGTGGGCAGGGGCACGACGAAGACATCGACCGGGCGGTGGCCGAGGTGCCGTCGCACCTGCGTCTGCTGCGCCCCGGCTACCTGCGCTACGGCGACCTGCCGGGTTTCCTCGGCGGTGCCCTGGTCGCCGCGTACCCGTCCTACGGCGAGGGGTTCGGTCTGCCGATCCTGGAGGCGATGGCGTGCGCCGCCCCGGTGCTGACCACGCCCCGGCTCTCACTGCCCGAGGTGGGCGGCGACGCGGTCGCGTACACCTCGGAGGACCCGGAGCAGATCGGCACCGACCTGGCCGCCCTGCTCGACGACGAGCAGCGGCGGTTGTCGCTGGCGAAGGCGGGGTTCGACCGGGCCAAGGAGTTCACCTGGGAGTCCAGCGCCGAGGTGCACATCGCGGCGTGGAGTCGCGCCCGTTCCTGATCCTCCGCGCCGCTGCGGGTGACCCGTGCCACTTTGGGCAGGTACGTCGGGCATGATGTGCGGATGCTCTATGCGGTCATTCCGGCAGGTGGCAGTGGCACGAGGTTGTGGCCGTTGTCCCGCGCTGGCCATCCCAAGTTCCTCCACCCGCTGACCGGCACCAGTGCCTCGCTGCTCCAGGCGACCGTGGACCGGCTCGCGCCGCTGACCACACCGGATCGGACCCTTGTGGTCACCGGTGCCGCGCACGTCGCGGCGGTGGCACGGCAGCTGACCGTGCTGCCGGAGGAGAACATCCTGGTCGAGCCCTCCCCCCGGGATTCCTGCGCGGCGATCGCGTTGGCCGCCGCGGTGATCGCGACGCGTGACCCGAACGCGGTGATGGGCAGCTTCGCGGCGGACCACCTGATCCGCGACACGGACAGCTGGGTCTGCACGGTCCAGGAGGCGGTCCGCGGGGCCGAGCAGGGCCTGCTGATGACCGTCGGGATCACTCCGACCCGTGCGGAGACCGGTTACGGCTACCTGGAGACCGGCGATCCGACCGAGGGCGTGCCGTGGCGGCAGGTGGCCGAGTTCAAGGAGAAGCCGGCCGCCGAGGTCGCCGAGGCGTACGTCCGTTCGGGCCGGCACCTGTGGAACGCGAGCATGTTCGTGTGGCGGGTGGACGTCTTCCTCGCTGAGCTGGCCCGCCAGCAACCGGCGCTGCACGCCGGCGTCGCCGCGATCGCCGCCGCCTGGGGCACCCCGGAGCAGGACGACGTCCTGGGCGCGATCTGGCCGACCCTGCCGAAGATCTCCGTCGACTACGCGGTGATGGAGGGTGCGGCCACGGCGGGTCGGGTCGCGACCGTGCCGGGTGACTTCGGCTGGAACGACGTCGGTGACTTCCACACCCTGGGCGACGTGCTGCCAACCGACGACGCCGGCAACGTGGTGCTCGGCACGGAGGCCAAGCCGGGCGTGCTGCTGCGGGACAGCAGCAACCTCGTGGTCGTGCCGCAGTCGGGTCGGCTGGTGGCCGTCCTCGGCCTGCGCGACCTGATCGTGGTGGACACCCCGGACGCGGTGCTGGTCTGCCCGCGCGACCGGGCGCAGGACGTCAAGACCCTGGTCGACGAGCTCAAGGAGCGAGGCGAAGAGGGCTACGTCTGAGGGCGGCGAGGGCCGGTGCGACCAGTTGGACGGTCCCGCCGGCCAGCGGCTCAGGCAGCTGGTCCGGTGGGAACCAGCCCAGCTCCTCGGCCTCGTCGCTGACCTGCTCCACCGCCGAGGGCGGAGCGATCACCGCGAACCGGACGTCGTGGTGCGCCGAGCCGCCCTGACACTGCACCTGGTGCACGTCCACGTCGATCGGCACCGGGTCGATACGCAGGCCGGCGATCCCGGACTCCTCGGTCGCCTCGCGCAGCGCGGCGGCGACCAGGGTCTGGTCGACCGGCTCGCAGTGCCCGCCGAGTTGCACCCAACGCCCGAACTTGACGTGCAGGCAGAGCAGCACCCGGGAGCCGGTGGAGTCCAGCACCAACGCGCTGGCGGTGACGTGGCCGGGCCGGTGCTGCCGGCTCATCGCCACCGGGCCTGCGGCGAGCAGGGCGAGGGTCCGGTCCCGCGCGCTGGCCGCGTCCGGGCTGGTGGGCTGCCAGCCCTCCAGCAACGCGGTGGCGTCGGCGTGCAGCGCCTTGTACGTCTCGGGCTCGGTCGTCTGGGCGGTCGGGCCGGTAATCACGGTGTCGGGCACCCCGCCACTGTACGAGCGTGTGCTCCGTACGCTGGCTCAATGACCCTGCGACTCATCGAATTCGTGGTGGCCGGTAACGAGGCCAGCGATCTGCTGCCGGTCCGGTCGGCGGCGCTGCTGCGCGCGTACGGTGCCCGGCGGGGCTTCTGGACGGTGCTGGACGAGGGGCCGGTGGAGCGCTGCCTCGCGCTGTTGCTGGAGCGCGAGGACGGGGAGTGGACGGCCCTGCACGTGCTGGCGGACGCCGGTGTGGAGAACGGGCGGACCGAGGACGGTGAGGCGCTCGCCCACCACGACGGCTGGGTGTACGTCTTCGGCTCCCACTTCGGCTCGAAAGCTGGCCCACTGCGACCCCGGCGCGCCTTCGTGGCCCGGTTCCGCGAGGACGACGCGGCGGCCGGGCCGGTGCCGGTGCACGTGGTGCGCAACTCGTTTCGACTGCACCGGGCTGTGAACGATGCTCTCGCCGCGTCGCCGTTGACCCTCCTGCCGGCGGGGGAGCGGGTGCGGGAGCGGTTCATCGTGGAGACGCTGGCCCGGGGGACCGTCCGGGAGAAGAGCTGGGTGAGCCGGTTGGCCCCGGACGACCTGCCGTTGAACGTGGAGGCGGCGGCGTTCACCCCGACCGGGACGGTGCTGCTCGGGCTGCGTTTCCCGGTCACCGATGCCGGTGAGCCGATCCTGGTCGAGGTGGCCGGTGTGCCGGGCATGTTCACGGCCGACCGGGCGTGGCCGCGGGCGTTGGGCGCGTACGTGTTGACCGGGGTAACTCCGCCGGGGCAGCTGACCGGCTTCCGCGCGATCACCCCGACGGTGGACGGCGGGTACGCGGCCGTGATCGGGTCGATCGACGCGTTGGGCAAGGGGTCGGTCCTGCTCGACGACCATCCGGGTGGGGGTGAGGTCACCTCCCGGCACGTCCGCTTCCGGCTCACCGGTGGCGAGGCGGGCGACGGGCGGCGGCTCGTCGGGGAGCAGGTGGCGGACCTGGCCCCGTTCCACCACGTCGAGGGGGTGGCGGAGCTGGACGGACGGTCGTTCTACGTCACGGACGAGGACCATCGGGTCGCGCTCTGGGTCGGCTGAGCCGGCGGGGGCGGGATGACCGGACGGCACCTCTGCGGAGCAAGGGCCGCAGACCCTCGTGGTGCCGTCCGATCACCGGGGCCTCCCCGGTCCCGGTGCCCCGGCAGCACGGGCGTCACTGACGCGCGGCGCCGTGTTCGGGCATGGGAAGCATGCCCAACCGGCCCCGGAAGCGTCGAGGTTTTTCATTCCAGGCTTAAAGATGGAGATTACTGCCGGCCAGGTAGAGTCGAACGGTCAACCGGCATCCCCCTGCCGGCGACACGGGAGCGCTCCATGCTGAAGATCCACTTTTCTGGCGAGGACATCCTCCGGACCCGGGTGGCGCCGGCGGCGGACCCGGTCTGGGAGCTGGTCCTCAGCCTGCACGTGCTGCGCGGTCGCACCCGCGATCCGCTGACTGCCAACTGGCGGCGCAGTGTGGCGCGGGATCTGCGTCAGGACTCCAGCTCCGAGCAGCTCCGGCTGCTCTTCGCGTTGAACCCGCCGCGTGGCTACTTCCCCGACTTCCTCACCCCGTACGCCAGCGTCGAGGGCTTCGAGGCCGGGCTGGACGCGCTCCGCAGTACCCCCGTCGAGTTGCTGCACCGGGACCTGAGCGTCCTGGCTGCCGAGAACCAGCTGCCCTCCTCGGCGGCCGCGCTCGCTCGGGGCGAGGTGTCGGCGCTGCACCACCTGGCCGAGTCGATGGAGCAGTACCGCTCGCTGGCGATCAGCCCGTACTGGAGCCGGATCCAGGCCGCGGTCGCGGCGGACCGTGCGCGACGGGCGCGGGCGTTGCTCGACGGCGGCGTCGAGGGCCTGCTCACCAGCCTCCGGCCGGCGATGCGCTGGGAGAGCGGGGTGCTGGAGGTCCGCAGCTACCCGCACAGCCGGGAGCTGCACCTGGACGGCCGTGGGCTGCTGCTGGTGCCGTCGTTCTTCTGCGCGGCCACTCCGGTCGCACTGCTCGACCCGGCGCTGCCACCGGTGCTGGTCTACCCGGTGGACCGGCTGGGCGCGCTGGTCTCCGCCGACGACAGCGCCGCGTCCGGTGCTGCCCGCGAATCACTCGCCGCGCTGCTGGGCCGCACCAGGGCGGCGGTGTTGCAGGCCAGCGACGAGGGCTGCACCACCGGGGAAGTCGCCCGCCAGCTCAACATCTCACCGGCGGCGGCGAGCCAGCACGCCACTGTGCTGCGCAACGCTGGTCTGCTGGTCAGCCACCGCGAACGCAACAGCGTGCTGCACACGTTGACCCCGCTGGGCCGGGCCATGCTGGACGCGTGACCCGGCCGTTCGCACAGGCCGAGGGCGGTTCTACAGGTTGAGGACCGGCTACAGGGCGAGCGCGGCGCTCGCCGGGCTGCCGGGCGGTGGCGGCAACAGGGTCGACCCGACGCCCTGGGCAGCCAGGGCGGCGCGCAGCCGGTGCAGGTCGGCGCCGAAGCGGACCAGACCGAACGGCTCGACGGGCGTCGGGGCCGAGCCGAGCAGCAGGTCGGCGCCGTCCGGCCACCCGGGCATCTCGGCGACCAGACCGGCGCGTACCTCGGCCTCGTCGACCACTGTGAAGACCGTGCCGGGGGCGACGACCCCGGCGACCGCGTCGATCGCCCGTCGCACCGCGGTCAGGTCGGCCGGTGTCGGGCCGGGACCGTCGGTCAGGGTGGCGGCGTCGGATAGCCCGGCGGCGCGGGCCTCGGCGGTACCGAGCGAGAACAGGTCCTGCGCCGCGTCGCGGATCAGCGCCCGCGCGCCACCGGCGTCGTCCGGGTTGGTGGCCGGCAGGTAGCCCCGCACCACAGCGACGGGGACCTGATCGCACTTGCCCTTGATCAGCTCGCCGGCACCCGCCAGCTCGTCCACCACGGCCATCTGGGTCAACTGCAACTCGTTGCCGTACGGGTCGACCTCGCCCCGGTGGTCGCGGATGGCCGGCATCCCGGCCACCCCGAGCGCCACGTCGGTGAGCCCGTTGCGCCAGGGCCGGCCCATCGTGTCGCTGATGATCACGGCCAGGTCCAGGTCGTAGCGCTCCCGCAGCGCGTCCCGCAGAGCCCGCGCCGAGGCGTCCGGGTCGACCGGCAGCAGCACCAGCTGGGTCTTGTCCACGTTCGACGCGTCGATCCCCGCCGAGGCCATGACGAAGCCGTGGTGGGTCTGCACGATCCGGGTCGCACCCCGGCTGGCGACCACCCGGACGGTCTCACCGGCCAGGACCTCGTCCCGGGCGACGAGCCGTTCCGGCCCGTCCGCCGGCACGTCGACGAGCCGCCCCTCCGCCTTGGAAACGATCTTGCTGGTCACCACCAGTACGTCGCCGTTGCGCAGCCACGGCGCGGCGGTCGCGATCACCGCAGCCAGGTCGTCACCCTCGGTCACGTGGCCGATGCCGAGCACCGGCAGAATCTCCAGCCTCACGTCAACTCCACCGCGGCGCGGACCATCGCCGCCGTCGCCGCCTCGTCGGTCATCCGCAGCGGCACCGCGCGGACCGTCACCTCGGGCACCACAGTGCCCGCGTCCTCCTCGGCCACCAGCCAACCGTCGAGCAGGCCACCGCTCGCCCGGCCGCCGTAGAGCCGACCCACCCCCGCCGCGCTGCACTCCACACCGAGCACGGCCAGGCAACGGTCGGCCATCCCCCGCACCGGCGCGCCGCCGATGATCGGGGAGACACCCACCACCGGCGCCGGGCCGTCCGCCACCGCCGCACGCAGCCTGGGTACGGCCAGCACCGGCGCGACGCTCACCACCGGGTTGCTCGGCGCGATCAGCACCAGGTCGGCCGAGGCGATCGCGTCCAGCACCCCGGGGGCCGGCTTCGCCGTCTCCGCGCCGACGAACACGAAGCGGTGCGTGAGGATGTCGGCCCGGTACCGCACCCACCACTCCTGGAAGTGGATCGCCCGCTGACCCTGGTCGTCCTCCACCACGGCATGGGTCTCCAGGCGGTCGTCCGTCGCCGGCAACAGGCGTACGCCCGGCTCCCAGCGACTGGCCAGCGCCTCGGTGACCGCGCTCAACGGGTAACCGCCGTTGAGCATGGTGCTGCGGACCAGGTGGGTGGCGATGTCCTTGTCACCGAGGCCGAACCAGGTCGGTTCAGCCCCGTACGCGGCCAACTCCTGTTTGACCGTCCAACTCTCGCCGACCCGACCCCAGCCCCGTTCCGGGTCGGCGCCCCCGCCGAGCGTGTACATGACGCTGTCCAGGTCGGGGCAGATCTTCAACCCGTGTAACCACAGGTCGTCGCCGACGTTGACCACGGCGGTCACCTCCGCGCCGACGTCACGGGCGTACGCCCGGACCCCGAGCAGGAACCGGGCGCCGCCGATGCCGCCGGCCAGAACCACGATGCGCATGTCGACCATCCTCGCGCACGTGACGCCTCCGATCCGTGGGTGGCCCGCGAGACTAGGCTCACGTGCACCCTGTCCGTTGATGCCCCGAGGGGGAACTCGTGACCAGCCCCGCCGAGCCCGCGTCCGCCGACGCGACGCAGGCCCGCCAGCTGACCAAGCCGCTACGGGAGCTCGCCGCGCTCGCGCTGCTTGGCGCCAACGCCGTGTTCCTCTTCGTGGGCCTGCTCCGGCTCATCGCCCCGAACGACTACAGCTCCTTCACCGACCGCGCGGGCAGCGCCTTCTACGCGTTCGTCGGGGTGGAGGCAGTGGGTCTGCCACTGCTGGCGGTGCTGCTGGCCACGCACATCTCGCCGGTGGTGGCGAAGGCGAAGCTGATCACGCAGGCAGCTGTCATCGAGTACGCGGTCAGCGCGCTGTTCGGCACGCTGACCATGCTGATCTGGACGGTGGGCCGGCTGGCCGAGGCCGAGGTGCTCGACGCGCTGCTCGGTGTGCTCACCCGGTTCGCCTGGATGGTGATCTTCGCGATCGCCGCCTGGGTGGTCTACACGATCTGGCGCGCCCACTACTACGTGCCGCGAGCCAAGCCGCAGCCGGGCGTCTACGGCCAGCCCCAGCCGGGTTGGCCGCAGCAGCAGGGCGGTTGGCCGGCCCCGGGTCAGCCCGGCGGCCAGCCGCAGGGCGGATGGCCCGCTCCCGGCCAGCCCGGCGGATACCCGCAGGCCGGTCAGCCCGGCGGATACCCGCAGGCCGGTCAGCCGGGTGGTTACCCGCAGGCGGGTCAGCCTGGTGGTTACCCGCAGGCCGGCCAGTACGGCCAGCAGTCGCCACCGTTCCAGGCCCCGCAGTCGGCCCCGCCGTTCCAGGCACCGCAGTCCGCGCCGCCGGCGAACCCCGCTCCCCAGTCGGCGCCGCCGTCCCCGGCCGCGCCGCCGCCGTTCGGGCAGCCGCCGTCGGCCGACCCCACTCAGGCGATTCCGCGCCAGTCCGCCGACCCGACCGAGGTCATCTCCCACCCCGCCGACCCGGACACCGACCGCACCCAGCACATCAGGCCCAACGACCACCCCGACCAGCCCCGCTGAGGCCAACCAACCCCGTCGACCCCCACCGACCCTCGTCGACCCCCACCGATCCCCACCGACCCTCGTCGATCATGAAGTTGTTGCTCGATCACACGGCGTGTCGTGGCAATAACTTCATGATCAACCGGGAGGGCGGTCGAGGGGGTGGGCCGGGGGTGCCGTTTCCCACGGTGCGGGCCGGGACTGGTTGGGTGGCGTCGGGCTGCGCATAGGGTGAGTGGATGGTTGATCGCACCCAATCCGGCCCGAGCGATGCGAGCGTGCGGCGGGCCCTGGGCCGGGCCGCGAACGGGCGGGCGCTGGATGTCGACGAGGCGACCGCGCTGCTGTCCGCTCGTGGCGACGCGCTCGACGAACTGCTCCGGCTCGCCGGGGGAATCCGCGACGCAGGGCTGCGGGATGCCGGGCGACCGGGTGTGGTCACGTACTCCAAAAAGGTCTTCATTCCGCTGACCCGGCTCTGCCGGGACCGCTGCCACTACTGCACCTTCGCGACAGTGCCGCACCGGCTGCCGGCGCCGTTCCTGGACCGCGACGAGGTCCTCGCGATCGCCCGGGCCGGTGCCGCGCAGGGCTGCAAGGAGGCGCTGTTCACCCTGGGCGACCGGCCGGAGGAGCGCTGGCCGGCGGCCCGGACCTGGTTGGACGAGCGCGGTTACGACTCGACCCTGGACTACCTGCGCGCCTGTGCGGTGGCGGTGCTGGAGGAGACCGGCCTGCTGCCGCACCTCAACCCCGGGGTGCTGTCCTGGTCGGAGCTGCAACGGCTCAAGCCGGTCGCGCCGAGCATGGGCATGATGTTGGAGACGACCGCGACCCGGCTCTGGTCCGAGCCGGGTGGCCCGCACTTCGGCTCACCGGACAAGGAGCCGGCGGTCCGGTTGCGGGTGCTCGAAGACGCGGGGCGGGTCGGGGTGCCGTTCACCACCGGCATCCTGATCGGCATCGGGGAGACCCCGTCGGAGCGGGTGGACGCGCTCTTCGCGATCCGCCGCGCTCACCGGGAGTACGGGCACCTCCAGGAGGTGATCGTGCAGAACTTCCGCGCCAAGCCGGACACGGCGATGCGCGGCATGCCCGACGCGGAGCTGCACGACCTGGCCGCCACGGTGGCGGTGGCCCGGCTGCTGCTCGGCCCGAAGGCCCGGATCCAGGCCCCGCCGAACCTCATCGCCGGCGAGTACGACCTGCTGCTGCGCGCCGGCATCGACGACTGGGGTGGCGTTTCCCCGCTCACCCCCGATCACGTCAACCCGGAGCGCCCCTGGCCGCAGATCGACGAGCTGGCCCGGCACACCGAGCTGGCCGGGTTCACGCTGCGGGAGCGGTTGACGATCTACCCCGAGTACGTGCGCGCGGGTGACCCGTGGCTCGACCCACGGTTGCTGCCGCACGTCGGTGCCCTGGCCGATCCTTCGACGGGCATGGCGGTCGAGTCGGCGATGCCGCAGGGACGACCGTGGCAGGAGCCGGAGGAGGTGTTCGGCGGGCGGGTCGACCTGCACGCCACCATCGACACCACCGGCCGCACCGACGACCGGCGCGGTGACTTCGACAGCGTCTACGGCGACTGGTCCGAGGTCGCTGGCAAGGTCACCCCGGAGGCGACCGCCCGCCGGGCGGGCGTACCCGTGGCACCGGCCGGGAGTGGTGCGGACCGTGACCTGGCGGCCGGGCTCAAGCTCGCCGCCGACGACCCGGCGGCGCTGCTCGACCCCGGGCACACCGATGCCGCGCTGGCGCTGTTCGGCGCGGACGGGCCGGCGCTCGACGAGCTGTGCCGCCTCGCCGACGACGTGCGCCGCGCAGCGGTCGGCGACGACGTCACCTACGTGGTCAACCGCAACATCAACTTCAGCAACGTCTGCTACGTGGGCTGCCGGTTCTGTGCGTTCGCGCAGCGTGAGCGGGACGCTGACGCGTACCGGCTCTCCGTCGAGCAGGTCGCGGACCGGGCCGAGCAGGCGTGGGCCCTCGGCGCCAGCGAGGTGTGCCTCCAAGGCGGCATCGACCCGAAGATGCCGGTCACCGGGTACGCCGACATCGTGCGCGCGATCAAGGCCCGGGTGCCCGAGATGCACGTGCACGCGTTCTCGCCCATGGAGATCGTCACCGCCGCCGCGAAGGCCGGGGTGCCGGTCCGCGAGTGGCTGCTCCAGCTCCGCGAGGCCGGGCTGGACACCATCCCGGGCACCGCCGCCGAGATCCTCGACGACGACGTGCGTTGGGTGCTGACCAAGGGCAAACTCCCGGCCGCCGCCTGGGTCGACGTGGTCAGCACCGCCCACGAGCTGGGCATCCGGTCCAGCTCCACGATGATGTACGGCCACGTCGACCACCCCGGGCAGTGGCTGGCGCACTTCCGGGTGCTGGCCGGGGTGCAGGACCGCACCGGCGGGTTCACCGAGTTCGTGGCGCTGCCGTTCGTGCACACGAATGCTCCGATCTATCTGGCGGGTATCGCCCGACCCGGCCCGACCTGGCGGGAGAACCGGGTGGTGCACGCCATGTCCCGGCTGCTGCTGCACGGCCGGATCGACAACATCCAGTGCTCCTGGGTGAAGCTCGGTGACGAGGGCACCGTCGCGATGCTCCAGGGCGGCTGCAACGACCTCGGCGGCACGCTGATGGAGGAGACGATCTCCCGGATGGCCGGCTCCGACAACGGTTCGGCGCGTACCGAGGAGCAGTTGCGGGCCATCGCGAAGGCCGCCGGTCGTCCGGCGCGCAAGCGGTCGACTGCGTACGGTCACGCCCGGCCCTGACGTCGAACCTTTCCCCGCCACCGGCCGTACCACGCGATGCCGGTGGCGGTCGCGGCGAGGACCGCCGCCGGTGTCCCCTCAGGGGCCCGGCGGCGTCGCGAGACGGCACCGGACCCGTCCGTCTCCGCGGGCGCGCTCGCGCCACCGCCGGAAAGGTTGCCCATGACCAGTGATCAGCGGAAGCGGCAGTGGCCGCGACTGACCCGCCGGCAGACGTTGACCGCCGCGGCCAGCGCCACCCTCGGCGCCGCCGCGCTCACCGTGCCGGGCCTGTCGGCCGCGCAGAACGCCCCCGGCGCGGCCGGACGAGCCGACGAACCGATCATCGTGCACCTGCGTGACGCCGACTCCGGAACGATGGACGTCTTTGTCGGTGAGACGCGCATCGAGGTACGCGACCGCGGCCTGGCGGACCGGCTGCGGCGCGCCGCCCGGCGCTGACCCGACCCTCCGCCCCGCCATCCTGTCCCCGCCCAGTGAGGTTGGTCCGCCATGTCTTCCCACCGCGAGGCCCCGGAGATAGCCAAGGATCCGGTCGCCGACAGCTCCGACCTGTACGCGTTCGTCAGCCCCGACAAACGCGACACGGTCACGTTGATCGCCAACTACGTGCCGTTGCAGCTCCCCTCCGGGGGCCCGAACTTCTTCGAGTTCGGCGACGACGTGCGGTACGAGATCCATATCGACAACGACGGTGACGGTCGTCCGGATGTCACCTACCGGTTCGAATTCACCACCGAGATCACCAACCCGAACAGTTTTCTCTACAACACCGGTCCGATCGATTCGCTGGACAGCAAGAACTGGAACCGGCGGCAGTTCTACAGCCTGACCCGGGTGGCCGACGGCCGCGAGCACCGGCTGGCGCACAAGCTGCCCTGCCCGCCGTGCAACGTCGGCCCGCTGTCCACCCCGAAGTACGCCGACCTGGTGCGGCAGGCCACCTACTCGCTCTCCACGGGGGAGCGGGTCTTCGCCGGGCAGCGCGCCGACGGGTTCTTCGTCGACCTCGGGGCGATCTTCGACCTCGGCACGCTGCGTCCGTTCCAGCAACTGCACGTCGCCGGGAAGAAGATCTTCAAGGCCGAGGGAGAGCCGGTCAACGCCACCGACCGGATGAACGTGCACAGCATCGCGGTGCAGGTGCCGCTGGAGCGGGTGCGTCGGCGTGCCAACCGGTACGGTGCCGCCGATCGGGCGTCGGTGATCGGGGTGTGGACGTCGGCGTCGCGCCGGCAGGTGCGGGTGCTCGGCGACCGGGGCGGGGCGGACACCAGCACCGGCCCGTTCACCCAGGTCTCGCGGTTGGGCAATCCACTGTTCAACGAGGTCATCGTGCCGATGTCCAAGAAGGACCTGTGGAACTCGCTGCCGCCGTCGGAGGACAAGCGGTTCGCCCAGTTCGTCGAGCAGCCGGAGCTGGCCGCGTTACTGCCGGCGCTCTACCCGGACGTCTTCCCCAACCTGGACAAGCTCACCAAGTCGAAGAAGGCCCGCGCCGACCTGGTGGCGATCCTGCTCACCGGGGTGCCGGCCGGGCTGATCGACGGCTTCACCAACGCCACCGGTGAGGTGCAGGCCGACATGCTGCGGCTGAACACGGCGATCCCGCCGACCAGGCGTCCGGACCGGTTCGGGGTGCTCGGTGGCGACCTGGCCGGGTTCCCGAACGGGCGGCGGGTCGGCGACGACGTGGTCAGCATCGCGTTGCGGGCCATCGCCGGGGTCACCGTCCCGCTGGTGGACAAGACGTTCCAACCGGACGCGGCGGCCGCCGCGGTCACCCCGGGGCTGAGCGCCGCAGACGTGACCGCGCCGTTCCTCGGAAACTTCCCCTACCTGGGTACGCCGTACGACGGGTTCAACAACCCGCCGGCGGCGTCCTGATCGGGGCGGGGGCGAGCGGATGCACGAGCACGCGTACGGGCCGTCGGAGACCGGGACCGTCGTCCTCGATCTGGGCGGCGACACCGGCGCCCTGATCGTCTACACGGGTCGGGATCTGCACGGCAGGGAGATCGAGATCAGTCGCGACGACGAACGGCGGGTCCACTCGGCGGTGCGTGAGCGTCGGGTGCGGGACGGCTCGTTCCACAGTGCGGTCTATCCCGATCTGCCGAGCGGAATTTATACCGTCTGGTGGGACGATGATACGCCCGCCGGGACGATTTCTGTCCATGGTGGAGAGATAGCCGAGTTTGCCTGGCCCAGCAGCGGTTTTGGGGCCGCTGGCTGACCCCGCCGCATCGGTTTCACCACCGCGCCCCGTCCACAATGTGGACGGGGCGCGAGTGCTGTCCGCAGCTCGACGGGCGGTCTGCGCCGCACCGCGTTAACCTGTCCCCCACCAAGATCAGCTTAGGGGTGGAGGTCTCTGGTGCCGTCCGTTCGACGACTCGTCGGAGAAGCGCCACGGCAGAAAAGTCGGGCAACTCGCCGGAGAGGGCGTTACTCGGCCGGGGTCTGAATCGATAGGGCAGGTTGCGAGGCTGGACGGCCCGAGTGGCCGACCGGGGGTGTCGGGAGGGCGACTCCATTATCAAGTTTGGCTTGACGGCGCACGCATTACACGCGTGTAATTTGAATGGGGTTGTTCGCACGGAACGCAACAAAACGGGACCGGACGGACAAGCACGCCTTTCGCGTGGGGGGTTGCAGCGGCGATGACGCCGGTGCGCGACAAGGAGGCATTTGATGGACGGCCAGCTTGAGGTGGCCGACCTGCTCGGAAACGCGCCGGAGTGGCAGGAGCGGGCGTTGTGCTCGCAGACCGACCCCGAGGCGTTCTTTCCCGAGAAGGGCGGCTCGACCCGCGAGGCGAAGCGAATCTGCTCGCGTTGCGAGGTCAAGACCGAGTGCCTCGAATACGCACTGGGTCACGACGAGCGGTTCGGCATCTGGGGTGGGCTCTCCGAGAGGGAGCGGCGCAAGTTGAAGCGGCGGGCCGCCTGAGCGGTGTGAGGTCGAGGCGGTGGGGGCCGCCCGACTCTCCGCTCGGGGGTTGGCTCAGGCGAGCTCGTCCGGGTCCACCCCGAGAAGGTTCGCCACCTGCTCGATGATCACGTCATGGACGAGATCGGCGAGGTCCTCACGGTCCATCGCCCGGAACTCCAGGGGCCTCCGGTACAGCACAATCCGCGGCGGCACCTCCTGCCGGCCCGGGCGGCCGGGCAGCAGCCGGGCCAACGGGACCTCGCCGTCCTCCAGCACGTCCGAGTCGTAGACGTTCAGGTCCGGCGGGACGTCCTCGACCGCGAACTCGACCCCGGCCAGCTCCTTGGCGAACCGACGCTCCAGCGTCTCGACGGTGTCCAGGACCAGGTCGTCGAAGACCTCGGCCTTGGTCCGCGCCAGCGGCACGGTGGCCGGAACCAGCCGTCCGCGCAGGCCGCGCCCGTGCCGGTCACGATGCACACGCCGGCCAGAGCCGGGGCGGCGGTGTTCCGGGCTCGTCATGAGGCAAAGGGTAGCGCCCGTCTCGGGCTGGTCAGCGGCAGCGCCGCTCCCGTGGCGCGGCGCGCCCACGACGGTCGACTGTGATCACCATGACGGGCGTGTCGCAACGCGAAGCGATGCGCCGGACCCGGTAATGGAGATACCCTGCCGCACGTGAGGTCACCACGGCGCTGCTCCCGTAACGGCTGCCCCCGGCAAGCGGTCGCCACATTGACCTATGTCTACAACGAGTCGACAGCGGTGGTGGGGCCGCTGGCGGCGTTCGCCGAGCCGCACACGTACGACCTGTGCGAGCCGCACGCCCGCAGCCTGACCGCGCCGCGGGGCTGGGACGTCGTCCGGCACGAGGGCGAGTTCGAGCCGCCGCCGCCCACCACGGACGACCTGGTCGCGCTGGCCGAAGCGGTCCGCGAAGCCGCCCGCCCGGCCCCCCGTCCCCCGGAGCCGGACCAGAACCGTCCGGAGAACCCCCACCAGACCGGCCGCCGAGGCCACCTCCGAGTAATCCCCCCCAACCACTAACCCGGCCCCCTGCGCCCGGCCCCCCGGCGCTCCGCGCTCCTCTCTGCGTTGATCAAGAGGTTTCGGTCATCATCCGGTGCGTTTTTGACGCAAACCTCTTGATCAACACCAGTCGGTGGGGTTAGAGCTTGGTCCAGGCTTCGGTCAGGACTGTGCGGAGGATCTGCTCGATCTCGTCGAAGTGTTGCTGCTCGGCGATCAGGGGCGGGGCCAGCTGGATGACCGGGTCGCCCCGGTCGTCGGCCCGGCAGTAGAGGCCCGCCTGGAACAGGGCGGTCGAGAGGAAGCCGCGCAGCAGGCGCTCCGACTCGGCCTCGGTGAAGGTCTCCCGGGTGGTCTTGTCCTTGACCAGTTCAATGCCGTAGAAGTAGCCGTCGCCGCGGACGTCGCCGACGATCGGCAGGTCGTACAGCTTCTCCAGGGTGGCCCGGAAGGCGTCCTCGTTGGCGCGTACGTGCCCGACCAGGTCCTCGCGGGCGAACACCTCAAGGTTGGCCAGGGCCACCGCGCAGGAGACCGGGTGGCCACCGAAGGTCACTCCGTGGGCGAACATGCCGGTCTCGGTGAGGAACGGTTCCATCAGCCGGTCGCTGGCGATCATCGCGCCGAGCGGGGCGTAGCCGGAGGTGATGCCCTTGGCGGTGGTGATGATGTCCGGCTGGTAGCCGTAGCGCACCGCGCCGAAGTACTCGCCCAAGCGCCCCCACGAGCAGATCACCTCGTCCGAGACGAGGAGCACGTCGTACGCGTCGCAGATCTCCCGTACCCGCTCGAAGTAGCCGGGCGGCGGGGGGAAGCACCCGCCGGAGTTCTGCACGGGCTCAAGGAAGACCGCGGCGACCGTGTCCGGCCCTTCCCGCTCGATGGCCCGACCGATCTCGTCGGCGGCCCAGCGGCCGAACGCCTCGGGGTCGTCGCCGTGCTCGGGCGCCCGGTAGAAGTTCGTGTTCGGCACCTTGATCGCGCCCGGCACCAGTGGCTCGAAGTCGCTCTTGATCCCGGGCAGGCCGGTGATCGACAGGGCGCCCATGGAGGTGCCGTGGTAGGCGATGTACCGGCTGATCACCTTGTACTTGTTGGGCTTCCCGGTGCGCTTGAAGTACGCGCGGGCCAGCTTCCACGCCGCCTCCACGGCCTCGGAGCCGCCGGTGGTGAAGAAGATCCGGTTGAGGTCGCCGGGGGTGAGCGCGGCAATTCTCTCGGCCAGCTCGATGGCCTTCGGGTGCGCGTACGACCAGAGCGGGAAGTACGCCAGCTCGCTGGCCTGCTTGGCAGCGGCCTCGGCCAGCTCGGTGCGGCCGTGGCCGGCGTTGACCACGAAGAGCCCGGCGAGCCCGTCCAGGTAGCGGCGACCCTGCGCGTCCCACACGTACGCTCCCTCGCCGCGCACGATGGTCGGCACCTCACCGGCGGAGTAGCTCGCCATCCGGGTGAAGTGCATCCAGAGGTGGTCGGTGGCGTTGGCCATGTCAGCCCCATCGGTCGTCGGGCCGGTCAAAGGGGTGAGGCCGGCCGCTCTGCCAACGGTTATCGCACAGTCTCAGGCTCCGAAGCAAGTGTTATCGGCGGTATCACGGTCGGTTGGCGACGGATTTAGCGCAGAGGCGTCACGCATGCAACGGAATCCGTATTGCCGCCGACCGGTTGACCGACGGTCGACAGGAGCGGAGGCGTGGGCCTTGGGACGCTGGTGGGGCACTTCGGGGACGGTCGGGGGGCGTCCTGGCTGCGCGCCAACACGTCTCACCGCAACACGCCGGTAGGTCGCAGACACGGACACGCAGCGTGGCTATCGTCCGCCGCAACGTGCATCGAGCGGCGTCGCAGTGCGCCTGCTGGGCGAACGATCCCGAGTCGTCCGCTGCGGCACGGATGAGCGGCGGGAGGTCCGGTGGCGAACGAGGCGTTGCGGGTGGCGATGGCCGAGGCGGGGGAGACTGTCGAGTCGTTGGCCGAGAAGGTCCGCGTCGACCCGAAGACGGCGGCGCGGTGGCTTGCTTCGGGGCGCATTCCGCATCCGCGTACCCGGGTGGCGGTGGCCGAGGTTCTGCGCCGGGAGGCGGCCGACCTTTGGCCGGAGCCGTTCCGCCGGCGTGACCTGCCGTGGTTCCGGCCGTGGGCCGAACTGGAACAGGACGCCACCTCGCTCCGGTCCTACCAGCCGCTGCTCGTGCCGGGTCTGCTCCAGACCGAGGGGTACGCCCGCGCGATCCTGGGCACCGGTGGGCTGGTCGCACCGTCCGAGGTGGACCAGATCGTGGCGGGCCGCCTTGAACGGCAGGCGGTCCTGTGCCGCGACGCTCCACCGCAACTCGTGGCGGTGATCGACGAGGTGGTGCTGCGCCGGCCGGTCGGCGACCGCGCCGTGATGGCCGACCAGTTGGCCCACCTCGCGAGAGTGGCCGAGTGGGAGCACGTGCAGGTCCGGGTCATCCCGGCCGAGAGCCCGTGGCACACCGGGCTGGCCGGCCCTTTCGTGCTGGGCCGGCTGCCCGACGGGACGGAATTGGCGTATCTCGACAACCAGCTCCGCGGTCAGGTCGTGACCGATCCGCTCGACGTCGCTAGCCTGGGACGCAGGTGGGAGAGCGTCACCGGCGAGGCGTTCCCCCAACGCCGGTCGATCGAGCTGATCAGGGAAGTGGCCACGACATGGACATGACCGACGCCCGCTGGCGCACCGCGACCCGCAGCAGCAACAACGGTGGCGACTGCGTCGAGGTGGCCGACAACCTGCCCGGCCGGGTGCTGGTGCGCGACAGCAAGGACCGCGACGGCGCCACCCTGACCTTCGCGCCGACCGCCTGGGCGTCTTTCGTCGGCGCGTTAGGCGCGGCCGACAGGGTCCACACAACGCACCGCTGATCCACTCGGGATCACGGAAACCGGGGTATCAGGGCGGCCCGGACACCCCGACTTCCGGAAAGCCGAGTGATCAAGGGAAGCTCAGGCCGTACCCCAGGTGTAGGTCTGCTTGCGAAGCTTGAGATAGACGAACGCCTCGGTGGAGAGCACCCCGGGCACCGCGCGCAGCCGTTGCAGGATCTCCAGCAGGTGGTCGTCGTTGCGGCAGACCACCTCGGTGAGCAGGTCGAACGACCCGGCGGTGATCACCACGTAGTCGACCTCGTCCAACTCGGCCAGCCGGTCCGCGACCGCTTCCAGGTCGCCGTCGGTACGTAGGCCGATCATCGCCTGCCGGTTGAAGCCGAGCTGGAGCGGATCGGTCACCGCCACGATCTGCATCACGCCGGAGTCGAGCAGTCGCTGCACCCGCTGCCGGACCGCTGCCTCGGACAGCCCCACCGCCTTGCCGATCGTCGCGTACGGGCGGCGGCCGTCCTCCTGGAGCTGCTCGATGATCTGCTTGGCCACGTCATCCAGCAGAGCGTGATTGGCGCCGTCACGGACAGCGACGCGTCGACCGCCATTGCTGTTCTCGTGCTGCCGGTTTGTCATTGCCTGCTCCCCATGTCCCGAATCGTGATGTCGCGCGTGTATCCCCGCGTAGTCTGGCGTATTTCGTCGTGCATCGCTATTCCGGCAACGGAATCCCTTGTAAGGGAGGTCACCTCATGTCAGGATCAGTCGTCCATGGCACTTGACCCTCCCGACATTCCCGCCGGCGCGCCTCCCCGTCCCGCCCGCCGACGATGACCCCCTAGGAGTCGTCATGCGTACTCCCCTCCGGCCCCTCTCCCGGCGTGGACTGCTCACCGGCACTCTCGGTTCGGCCGCCCTCCTCACCATGGGTGGCAGCCTCGCGGGCTGCGGCACCAAGGGCGCGCAACAGACCGAAGCTGGCTGCGTCAGCGAGGACCTCTCCGGCACCGAGAAGAAACTGGCCTTCGCCAACTGGCCGCAGTACATGGACGTCGACGAGAAGGACGAGTCCAAGCGGCCGAGCCTCGACGAGTTCATCACGAAGACCGGCATTCAGGTGACCTACACCGAGGACATCAACGACAACAACGAATTCTTCGGCAAGGTGCAGAACCAGCTAGCCGCCTGCCAGAGCACCGACCGGGACATCATCGTGCTGACCGACTGGATGGCGGCCCGGATGATCCGGCTCGGCTGGATCCAGAAGCTGGACCCGGCGAAGATCCCGAACGTGCAGGCCAACCTGCTTCCATCGCTGCTCAACCGCCCCTTCGACGCCGAGAACCGGATCTCCATTCCGTGGCAGTCCGGCCTCGCCGGCCTTGCCTACAACGGCAACGTCACGAAGGAACTGCGGACGGTCGACGAACTGCTCACCCGCCCCGACCTCAAGGGCAAGGTGACCGCGCTCAGCGAGATGCGCGACACCATGGGCCTGCTGCTCGGGTCGAACGGGCACGACCCGGCGAACTTCACCGCCGCCCAGTTCGACGACGCCCTCAACAAGCTCAAGAAGGCCGTCGACTCCGGGCAGATCCGCAAGTTCACCGGTAACGACTACGCCCCCGACCTGGCCAAGGGCGACATCGCCGCGTGCATCGGCTGGTCCGGCGACGTCATCCAACTGTCCGGTGAGGACGAGAAGGTGCGGTTCGTCGCACCGGACTCGGGCGTGATGCTCTACAGCGACAACATGATGGTCCCCAACAAGGCCACCCACAAGGGCAACGCCGAAGCGCTGATCAACTACTACTACGAGCCGGCGGTCGCGGCGAAGCTGGCCGCGTACGTCAACTACATCTGCCCGGTCAAGGGCGCTCAGGCCGAGATGGAGAAGATCGACCCAGAGTTGGCCGCCAACCCGCTGATCTTCCCCGACGACGCGCTGCTGTCGAAGTCCAAGGTGTTCATGGCCCTGGACGAGAAGCAGGAGAAGGAGTACGAGGGCAAGTTCCAACAGGTCATCGGGGCGTGACGAGGATGGCGCGCGAGACACCCGCCGGCGACCTGCGCCTGGCCGACCTCACCAAACGGTTCGGCGTCTTCACCGCTGTCGACAACCTGAGCCTGACCATCGAGCAGGGCTCGTTCTTCGCGCTGCTCGGCGCGTCCGGCTGCGGCAAGACCACCACGTTGCGGATGATCGCCGGCCTGGAGGAGCCGACCAGCGGCCAGGTGCTGCTCGGTGACCGGGACATCGCCCGGCTGCGGCCGTACAAGCGGCCGGTGAACACCGTCTTCCAGAGCTACGCGCTCTTCCCGCACCTCGACATCTTCGAGAACGTCGCCTTCGGGCTGCGCCGACGCGGCATCCGCTCGGTCGACGACGAGGTCACCCGGATGCTGTCGCTGGTGCAACTGGACGGGTACGGCAACCGCCGTCCCGCCCAGCTCTCCGGTGGTCAGCAGCAGCGGGTCGCGCTGGCCCGCGCCCTGATCAACCGGCCGCAGGTGCTGCTGCTCGACGAACCGCTGGGCGCACTCGACCTCAAGCTGCGCCGACAGATGCAGATCGAGCTGAAGCGCATCCAGACCGAGGTCGGCATCACCTTCGTGCACGTCACCCACGACCAGGAGGAGGCCATGACCATGGCCGACACCGTCGCGGTGATGAACGCCGGCCGGATCGAGCAGTTGGGTGCCCCGGCCGACATCTACGAGTTTCCCGCCACCGCCTTCGTGGCGAACTTCCTCGGCCAGTCCAACCTGCTCGCCGGCGAGGCCACCGGCGCCAGTGGCGGCGACGTCGCGGTGACGGCGCACGGCACGCGCCTCTCGGTGCCCGCCGGCCGGGCGCGGGCCGACCACGGCCCGGTCCACCTGGGGGTACGCCCCGAGAAGCTGATTCTGGTCGGCTCCGCCGACCAGGTGCCCGCCGGGCATCAGCACGTCACCGGAGTCGTCACCGACGCCTCCTACGTGGGAGTCAGCACGCAGTACCTGCTGCGCACCGGCTGGGGCACCGAGTTGTCGGTCTTCGCCGCCAACAGTGGGACGTCGACGCCCGTGGCGGTCGGCAGCGAGGCCGTGGCGTACTGGGATCCGCGGCACGCGTTCCTGCTGCCCCGCGACGCCGCCGACACCGACCGGACGTCGCCGGTGCTCGACGAGCCGGTGGGTGCGTCGTCGTGACCCTGCTGGCCCCCACCAGGGCGGGGCACCCACCACCCGCGCCACCGGCAGCCCGGTCCGGGCGACGCCGACTCCTGCCGTACCTCCTGTTGTTGCCCGGTGCGGCCTGGCTGCTCATCTTCTTCGGTGTGCCGCTGCTGCAGTTGGCGGCGGCCAGCCTGTACGACCCCAGCGGCTCGCTCTCCACCGGGTACGCGATGACCTGGGCGGTCAGCAACTACCCGGACGTGCTGCAGGCCTACTGGCCGCAGTTCCTGCGCTCGTTCGGCTACGCCGGGCTGGCCCTGGTGCTGGCGTTGCTGCTGGGCTATCCACTGGCGTACGCCATCGCGCAGAAGGCCGGCCGCTGGAAGAACCTGCTGCTGGTCTGCGTCGTCGCGCCGATGTTCACCAGCTTCCTGGTCCGCACGCTGGCCTGGAAGACGATCCTGTCGGACAACGGCGCGCTCGTCGGTCTGCTGCGCGACGTGCACCTGCTCGCCCCGGACGGTCGGCTGCTGGCCACCCCGTTCGCGGTGGTGCTCGGCCTGACGTACAACTTCCTGCCGTTCCTGGTGCTGCCGCTGTACGCGAGCCTGGAGCGGCTGGATCCCCGGTTGCTGGAGGCGGCCACCGACCTGTACGCGAGCCCGGTGCAGGCGTTCCGTCGGGTGACGCTGCCGCTGTCCATGCCCGGTCTGGTCGCCGGCACGCTGCTCTTCTTCATCCCGGCCAGCGGCGACTACATCAACGCCGAACTGCTCGGCACCCCGAACGAATACATGATCGGCAACGTCATCGACTCGGCGTTCCTGGTCCGACTGGACTACCCGCAGGGCGCCGCGCTGTCGTTCCTGCTGATGGCGGCGATCCTCGCGGTGGTCTTCGGCTACCTCCGACGAGCCGGCACGGAGGAGGTCCTGTGAGCGCGAGGAGTGCAGCGCAGCGGAGCCCCGCAGTCGCGAACGAAAGGCGGCTCTGATGAGGGTTTCCCGTTGGCTCGCGGACCGCTGGGTGATGATCGTGGCGTTGCTGGTGCTCGGCTACCTGGCGCTGCCGATCCTGGTGGTGGCCGCGCTGTCGTTCAACCGGCCGTCGAGCCGGCTGTCGTACGACTTCAACGAGTTCACACTGGACAACTGGCGGCAGCCGTGCGCCACCTCGGACATGTGCGACGCGGTGGTCCGCAGCGTGCAGATCGGCTTCATCGCCACAGTGGTCGCCACAGTGCTCGGCACCCTGATGGCGTTCGCGCTGGTCCGGCACCGCTTCCGTGGCCGATCCGGGATCAACGTGCTGATCTTCCTGCCGATGGCCACCCCGGAGCTGGTGATGGGCACGTCGTTGCTGGCCCTGTTCGTGTCGGCGGGCGTACCGCAGGGTTTCTGGACCATCGTGATCGCGCACGTGATGTTCTGCGTGTCGTTCGTGGTGGTGACAGTGAAGGCGCGGCTCGCCGGGATGGACCGGCGGCTGGAGGAGGCCGCCATGGACCTCTACGCCAACGAGTGGCAGACCTTCCGGCGGATCACCCTGCCGCTGGTGCTGCCCGGCATCGTGGCCGCCGCGTTGCTGGCCTTCTCGCTCAGCTTCGACGACTTCATCATCACGAACTTCAACGCCGGCACCACAGTCACGTTCCCGATGTACGTCTGGGGCGCTGCCCAGCGTGGCATCCCACCGCAGGTCAACGTGATCGGCACCGCGATGTTCGCGGTCGCGCTGCTGCTCGTGGGGCTCAGCTCGCTGCGCGGTCGACGGGCCCGCCGCGCCGCGCTGCTGGCCGGCCCGTCATGACGCTCCCGCATACCGGCCGGGCGTTGGCCGACGCGGCACCCGTGCCGTACTGGCTCGATCGCCCGGACCGCCCCGACCCGCTACCGCCACTGAGCGGTCGGCACTCCGCCGACCTGCTGGTGATCGGTGGCGGTTACAGCGGACTGTGGACCGCGCTGTTGGCGAAGCAGGCGGACCCGGACCGGGACGTGCTGCTCGTCGACGCCGGGACCTGCGGTTGGGCCGCGTCCGGGCGCAACGGCGGGTTCTGCGCCGCCTCGCTGACCCACGGCCTCGCCAACGGCGTCGACCGGTTCCCCGACGAGGTCGGCGAGTTGGAACGCCTCGGCCGGGACAACCTGGACGCCATCGCCGCCACCGTCGCGAAGTTCGACATCGACTGCGACTTCGAGCGCACCGGCGAGCTGGCCGTCGCCGTCGAGCCGTACCAACTCGACGGGCTGGCCGCCGACGCGGACCTGGCCCGCCGGTACGGCCACCGGGTGCGGTTACTCGACCGGGACGAGGTACGCGCCGAGGTGCACTCACCGACGTACCTGGGTGGGATGTTCGACGCCGACCGGGTGGCCATGGTGGACCCGGCGAAGCTGGCCTGGGGGCTGCGCCGCGCCTGCCTCGACCTCGGCGTACGCGTGCACGAGCACACCCGGGTCACCGGCCTGCGCGGCGACAGAGCCGCGCTGCACGCCAGCACCCTGGGCACCGGTCCCGCCGCCCACCCGGCCGACCCTGGCCGGGTCGACACCCCGGCCGCCGGCCTGCCCGGCTCGATACGCGCGCGCCGGGTCGTGCTGGCCACCAACGCGTTCCCGCCGCTGCTGCGCCGGCTGCGGGCGTACCTGGTGCCGGTCTACGACCACGTGCTGATGACCGAGCCGCTCACCCCGGCCCAGCGCGACGCCATCGGTTGGCGCAACCGGCAGGGGCTCGCCGACACCGCCAACCAGTTCCACTACTACCGGATCACCGCCGACGGGCGGATCCTCTTCGGCGGCTACGACGCCGTCTACCACTACGGCAACCGGGTCGCGCCCGAGTTGGAGCAACGCCCGGCCACCTTCACCACCCTCGCCCGCCACTTCTTCACCACGTTTCCGCAGCTCGCTGACGTGCGGTTCAGCCACCGCTGGGGCGGTGTCATCGACACCTGCACCCGGTTCTGCCCGTTCTTCGGCACCGCCTACGGCGGTCGGCTGGCGTACGCGGCCGGCTACACCGGCCTCGGCGTCGGGGCCACCCGCTTCGGGGCCCGGGTGCTGCTCGACCTGCTCGACGGCGGGAACACCTCGCTGACCCGGCTCGACCTGGTTCGCCGCAAGCCACTGCCGTTCCCGCCGGAACCCGTCCGCGCGGTCGGCATCAATCTCACCCGCTGGTCACTGGCCCGCGCCGACGCGCGCGAGGGTCGGCGCGACCTCTGGCTCCGTACTCTCGATCGTTTCGGTTTGGGGTTTGATTCCTGATGCGTGTCCTCCTCGTCGGCGCCGGTGGCGTCGGCTCCGCCGCCGTATCCATCGCCGCCCGACGGACCTTCTTCGAGACCATGGTGGTCGCCGACCACGACCCCGTTCGGGCCGAGCGGGCGGTCGCCGGACACGGTGACCGGTTCGTCGCCGCCCAGGTGGACGCCGCCTCGGCCGACGCGGTCACCGCGCTGTGCCGGGAGCACCGGATCACGCACGTGCTCAACGCCGTCGACCCGCGGTTCGTCATGCCGATCTTCGACGGCGCGTTCGCGGCCGGCGCGGACTACCTGGACATGGCGATGTCGCTGTCGCACGTCGAGACCGGCGTGAAGCTCGGCGACGAACAGTTCGCGCTGGCCGACACCTGGTCGGCGGCCGGTCGGCTGGCGCTGTGCGGCATCGGGGTCGAACCCGGCCTCTCCGACGTGTTCGCCCGTTACGCCGCCGACGAACTGTTCAGTGAGATCGACGAGATCGGTGTCCGGGACGGGGCGAACCTCACCGTCGACGGGTACGACTTCGCGCCCTCGTTCTCCATCTGGACCACCATCGAGGAGTGCCTCAATCCGCCGGTCGTCTGGGAGAGGGACCGGGGCTGGTTCACCACCGAACCGTTCTCCGAGCCGGAGGTCTTCCACTTTCCCGAGGGGATCGGGCCGGTCGAGTGCGTCAACGTCGAGCACGAGGAGGTGCTGCTCATCCCGCGCTGGGTCAAGGCCCGGCGGGTCACCTTCAAGTACGGCCTCGGCGACGAATTCATCG
This sequence comes from Micromonospora saelicesensis, assembly GCF_900091575.1. GTDB lineage: Bacteria > Actinomycetota > Actinomycetes > Mycobacteriales > Micromonosporaceae > Micromonospora > Micromonospora saelicesensis. The sequence continues at coordinate 424,632 of NZ_FMCR01000001.1, read as the reverse complement.
ACGTGCTCAAGACGCTGCACAAGCTCGGTCTGGACGCGGTCTCCCCGGTGCGGGTACGTGGCGTCGAGGTCTCCCCGCGTGACGTGGTGGCCGCGAGCCTGCCCGACCCGGCCACGCTCGGTGCCCGGATGCGCGGCAAGACCTGCGCCGGCACCTGGGTACGCGGCCTCGGCCCGGACGGGCGACCGCGCGAGGTCTACCTGTACCACGTGGTCGACAACGAGTGGTCGATGCGGGAGTACGGGCACCAGGCGGTGGTCTGGCAGACGGCCGTCAACCCGGTCGTCGCGTTGGAGCTGCTTGCCAACGGCGCATGGGCCGGTGTCGGGGTGCTCGGGCCGGAGGCGCTGCCCCCGATGCCCTTCCTCGACCTGCTGAACGGTTACGGGTCACCGTGGGCGATGGAGGAGCGGTGAGCCTGCCCCGCTGACGGCATCGCGACAGTTCCCTCGTCGCCGTTCGGCATCCGATCCATTTTCGATCCATTGCGTGGTGATCTGCGCCTTTTGTTGGTGCTGACACCCGCACGATCGGCCCTGCCCTGCCGACCTGGAGGTGTGCCGCACCTGCCGACTCGTCGCCCGCGAACGCGCCCACGGATCTTTCCCGCGAAGCGAAAGGCGCAGGTGACGAACGCGACGGGGGATATTGCAGACCGTGTTTGCGACGACACTCATCGCCGTGACGATGCAACCACCACAGAACCCGGGGCCGCCGTACGCGCCGTCGTTCGACCAGACGCCCCGACCGAACTGGTTCCGCCGGGCCACTCCCGCCGGCCGGGTCGCCGTGATCCTCGGCTCGGTGACGCTGTCGCTCCTGCTGCTCTGCTGCACCGGCACCGCCATCGTCGGCGCGTTGACCGGCGAACCCGAACCGACCAAGACCGGCGGCACTGCCGCCGAGCAGCCTGTCCTGGCCGCACCCCGTGAGCCGACCGAGGAGGCCCCGGCCCAGGAAGAGTCGTCGATCGCCGCGCCCTCGACCGCACCCTCGTCGGCGCCCGCCACTGCGCCCTCGTCGGCGGTAGCCGTGCCGGTGGTGCAGGTGACGACAGTGACGGAGAAGGCCGCCATCCGGTACGGCGAGCGGACCGTCAAGGACTCGTCGCTGGCCGAGGGCAAGCGGGTCGTCCGCACCAAGGGCGTGAACGGCGTCCGGACCCTGACCTACGAGGTGACCACCACCGACGGTGTGCGGACGGCCAAGAAGCTGGTCAAATCCGCCGTGACGAAGCAGCCGGTGACCCAGGTCGTCGCCGTCGGCACCAAGAAGCAGCAGTCGTCGAAGTGCGACCCGAACTACAGCGGCTGCGTCCCGATCGCCAGCGACGTCGACTGCGCGGGTGGCAGTGGCAACGGCCCCGCCTACGTCAGCGGGCCGATCAGGGTGATCGGCGACGACATCTACGACCTGGACCGAGACGGCGACGGCATCGCCTGCGACTAACCCCGCGTTCATGGTCAACGGCCCCGCCCGGTCCCGCCACGGTCACGCCGTCCGACGGGAAACGCTGAAGAGCGGTATACCTCTGAGGAATAAATATGACTCGGAGGTATACCGCTCTTCGGGGCAGGTGCCGCCGAGCCTGCGGCACCCGCCTCAGGGGGCCAGGTGGGAGCGGATGAGGAAGCGGACGCCGTCGGGGGCCTCCAGGGAGAAGCCGCTGCCTCTGCCGGGGACCACGTCGACGGTCAGCGTTGTGTGTTTCCACAGCTCCCACTGGGACTTCGACATCCAGAACTCGACCGGCTCGGTCACCCCGTCGACCGCGAGGGAGGCGAGCAGCACGTCGGACGAGCCGGTGCGGAACTCGCCCGCCGGGAAACACATCGGGGCGCTGCCGTCGCAACAGCCACCGGACTGGTGGAACATCAGCGGACCGTGCCGCCCCCGCAACGACCGGATCAACTCGGCCGCGGCGGGGGTGACGGAGACGACCGGCATCAGAAGAAGCCGAGCTTCTTGGTCGAGTAGCTGACCAGCAGATTCTTGGTCTGCTGGTAGTGCTCCAGCATCATCTTGTGGTTCTCCCGGCCGATGCCGGACTGCTTGTACCCGCCGAACGCGGCGTGCGCCGGGTACGCGTGATAGCAGTTGGTCCACACCCGCCCGGCCTGGATGGCCCGCCCGGCCCGGTACGCGGTGTTCATGTCCCGACTCCACACACCCGCGCCCAGCCCGTACAGGGTGTCGTTGGCGATCTTCACGGCGTCGTCGAGGTCGGCGAAGGAGGTCACCGAGACGACCGGCCCGAAGATCTCCTCCTGGAAGATCCGCATCGAGTTGTCGCCCTCGAAGATGGTCGGCTCGACGTAGTACCCGCCCGACAGGTCGCCGCCCAGATCCGCCCGTGACCCGCCGGTGAGCACCTTGGCGCCCTCTTTCCGGCCGATGTCGAGATAGGACAGGATTTTCTCCAACTGGTCGTTGGAGGCCTGCGCCCCGATCATCGTGTCGGTGTCCAGGGGATGCCCCTGCACGATCTGCTCGGTGCGGGAGACCGCCGCGGCGAGGAAGTCGCTGTAGTGGCCCTGTTGGATCAGCGCCCGGGACGGGCAGGTGCAGACCTCGCCCTGGTTGAGCGCGAACATGGTGAAGCCTTCCAGGGCCTTGTCCAGGAAGTCGTCGGATGCGGCGCTGACGTCGTCGAAGAAGATGTTCGGGCTCTTGCCGCCCAGCTCCAGCGTGACCGGTTTGATGTTCTCACTGGCGTACTGCATGATCAGCCGCCCGGTGGTCGTCTCGCCGGTGAAGGCCACCTTCGCGACCCGGGCCGAGGACGCCAGCGGTTTGCCGGCCTCCACACCGAAACCGTTGACGATGTTCAGCACCCCCGGCGGCAGCAGGTCCGCCACCAGCGACAGCCAGTAGTGGATGGACGCCGGTGTCTGCTCGGCGGGTTTGAGCACCACGGCGTTGCCGGCGGCCAGCGCGGGCGCGAGCTTCCAGGTCGCCATCAGGATCGGGAAGTTCCACGGGATGATCTGCCCGACCACGCCGAGCGGCTCGTGGAAGTGGTACGCCACTGTGTCGTCGTCGAGTTCGCCCAGGGAGCCTTCCTGGGCCCGGATCGCCCCGGCGAAGTAACGGAAGTGATCGATGGCGAGCGGGATGTCGGCGGCGAGGGTCTCCCGGACCGGCTTGCCGTTCTCCCAGCTCTCGGCCACGGCCAGGGATTCCAGGTTCTCCTGCATCCGGTCGGCGATCCGGTTGAGGATCAGCGCCCGTTCGGCCACCGAGGTGCGGCCCCAGGCGTCGGCGGCGCCATGGGCGGCGTCGAGGGCCTTCTCCACGTCGGGTGCGGTGCCCCGGGCGACCTCGGTGAAGGTCTGCCCGGTGACCGGTGTCGGGTTCTCGAAGTAGGCGCCGCCGTGCGGCTTGACGTACTCGCCGCCGATGTAGTGGTCGTAACGGGACTGCCAGTGGGTGGGCGCGTCGTAGCGCGTCATGGTTACCTCCGCCGTCGTTGTGCGGGTGTGCCGACGGCGACGGTAGTTTCAGCGACGTTGCAGCCACGTTGCGCGCGGTAGGTCGTACTCCCCGGCGAGCTGGTCGATGCGCGCGAGGGCGAGGGGCCGACGTGGCGCGCCCACCGGCAGCGCCCGCGCCAGGGCCTGCCAGGCGGCCAGGTCGTCGGCACCGGCCGGCGTCGCCGTCCAGGCCGCGAGCAGCGCCGGGTCCGCGGCGGCCAGCACGGCCGCGCGGAGGTGGCCGTCGATCAGCCGGCGCAGTCGCGCCACTCCCGGCGCGTCCGAGCCGGGCAGCAACGACCCGGGGTACGCGTCGAGCGCGCCCGCCGGATCGCCCTGGTCCAGCCGGTCGGCGACTGTGGTGAAGTCGGCGCGGACGGTCCCGCGTAGCCGGTACGGGCGGGAATCGAGCAACTCCGGGCCGAGCACCCGGCGCAACCGGGACAGCTCGGCGCGCAGGGTGACCGGGTGCAGTCGGTCGTCGCCGTACAGGTCGAGGCCGAGCTGAACTCCGGTGCGCCCCTCGGGGTGCTGGAGCAGCAGCACCAGCAGTTCGCTGTGCCGTCGACCCAGCCGGATCCGTCGGCCCTCGAACCGCAGCTCCGCCTCGTCCCGGCCGAGCGCGGTCACGGTGGCGACGCCGGGTTCCGGCGGTCGGTCGGCGGCGAGCTGTGATTCGGCGGCCCGGGCGGTGGCCCGGACCAGCGCCAGGCTCTGCGGGGTCGCCAGGTGGTCCCCGCCGGTGATGTCGATCGCGCCGAGCAGCCGCCCGGTGGCCGGGTCGTGGATCGGCGCGGCGGCGCAGGTCCACCGCTGGACCGGGCGGCTGAAGTGCTCGGTGGCGAAGATCTGCACGCTGTGGTCCACGGCCAGCGCGGTGCCGGGGGCGTTGGTGCCGGCGTGCGTCTCGTCCCAACGGGCGCCGGGCATGAAGTTCATCCGCTCGGCGTGCCGCAGCACACCCGGATGCCCCTCGACCCAGAGCAGTCGCCCGTGCGCGTCGCAGACCGCCATCAGGTGCGCGCCGTCCTGGGCGATGCCGCCGAGCAGGTCCCGGAACAGGGGCAGTACGCGGGCCAACGGGTGAACCGCCCGGTACGCGGCCAGAACGTCGTCGGCCAGGTCGACCGGCGGGGTGGCCTCCGGGTCGAGCCGTGCCGAACGCTCCCAGGAGCGGCGGACCACCTCCCGCACCCGGTGCGGCGCCGCGCCGGCGGTCAGGAAGGCTTCGTGGGCGGCACCGACCTGCGCGATCCGCTCCGCCGGATCGACGCCGAACTCCAGGGCGAGCCACGGGTCAGCCATCGGGCGACCTCCTCGGCCCCCATCGTGACGCAGCTCACCCCCGCACGCCAACCGCCCGGGCCTTCGGGGACGGACGACCCAGATGACGTGACACGAGCACGAAGTCGACCGGGACTGGCTTGCGGTGGTTTGCCCGCTGGACACCCACGTGGAGGATGGCTGCGGCGGGTGCTTACAGAACCCTTAACCCGGGCCTGCGACGGTATGCCGGGCAAGCCGAACTGGGGGAGCGGAAAAACGTGCGGGTGCTGGTGGCGGACGACGAGCGGTTGTTGGCGGACACGGTGGCCGAAGGGCTGCGCCGCCTCTCGATGGCCGTCGACGTCTGCTACGACGGTGACGGTGCGCTGGAGCGGGTCGGGGTGAACCGGTACGACGTAGCGGTGCTGGACCGGGACATGCCCGGACACACCGGCGACGAGGTGTGCCGCAGCATCGCCGACTCACAGGTCGGCACCCGGGTGCTGCTGCTCACCGCGGCGGCCGGCATCCGGGACCGGGTGGAGGGCCTCGGCCTCGGCGCGGACGACTACCTGACCAAGCCGTTCGCCTTCGCCGAGCTGGTGGCCCGGGTGCAGGCCCTCGGGCGACGGTCCACGCCGGCGCTGCCACCGGTGCTCGCCCAGGACGGCCTGGCACTGGACGTGGGCCGGCACCTGGCCACCCGGGACGGCCGCCCGCTCGCGTTGAGCCCGAAGGAGTTCGCGGTGCTGCACGTGCTGCTGCGCGCGGACGGCCAGGTGGTCAGCGCCGAGGAGTTGCTGGAGCAGGCCTGGGACGAGTTCGCCGACCCCTTCACCAACGCCGTACGGGTCACCGTGATGACCCTGCGCAAGAAGCTCGGCGATCCCGCGATCATCCACACCGTTCCGAAGGCCGGCTACCGCATCGGCGGCACGGCGTGAGCTGGACGCCCCGACGACGGGTGCTGCTGGTGGGGCTGCTGGCGCTGCTGGCCGGCCCGATACTGCCGGCGATGGGCAAGTGGCTGGCGGGGATGACCTGGGCCTGGGGGCAGCAGTTCTGTGACGTGCCCATGCCCGGGTTGTCGACGGTGTGCGGCAACGTACGGCCGGGGGCGTTCATGCTGCCCCTGGTGGCCGTCCTGCTCGTGACAGTGGCCGTCCTGGTGGGGCTCTGGTTCGCCGCGGTGTGGTGCCTGCGCCCGGTCGCTGACCTGGCCGGGCCGATCGGGCACCTCGGCCCGCAGAACCTCGGTCACCGGATCCGGCCCCGGGGCAGCGACGAGTTGGCCCGGCTGTCCCGGGCGATCGACGAGATGATGGAACGCGTCTCCGCCGGGTACGAGGGGCAGCGGCGATTCGCCGCGAACGCCTCGCACGAGCTGCGTACGCCCCTCGCCGTGCAGCGGACGCTCATCGAGGTCGGCATGGCCAGGGCGCTCACCGGCGAGCAGTTGGAGCTGCTGACCAGTCAGCTGCTGGAGACCAACGAGCGCAACGAACGACTGATCGAGGGCCTGCTCGCGCTCAGCGAGAGCGACCAGGGCCTCCGATCGCGGATACCGCAGCGGTTGGACACGATCGTCGAGGCGGTGCTGGCCGGTTACCTGGACCGGGCCCGGGAGGCCGGGGTCACCGTGGAGACCCATCTCGTACCCCGGGTCGTCGTCGGCGAGCGGGTGCTGCTGGAACGCCTGGTCACCAACCTGGTGGAGAACGGGATCAAGTACAACCGGCCGGGCGGCTCACTGACCGTCGTGGTGAGCGGCGTGCCCGCGCTGTCCGTGGTCAACACCGGCCAACCCGTGCCGGCCGAGGCGGTGGCCGGTCTGTTCGAGCCGTTCCGCCGGCTCGCCCGGGACCGGACCTCGCAGGGCGGCGGGGCCGGCCTGGGCCTGGCCATCGCCCGCTCGATCACCCAGGCCCACGACGGCATCATCGCGGCCCGGCCCGCCGAGTACGGCGGCCTGCGGGTCGACGTCCAGCTACCCACCGTGAACTGACACTTCCACCCACCTTCACCGGGGTCCACGTACCGCTGGACCCCGCCTGTGGTGTGCCCGAAAAGGAGAGACGATGACACGCACCGTTGGCCAGGTCCGGGCCGATGTCGAGGAGGCCAGCCGCTGGCTTGCCGGCCGCGTGGTCCGTACCCCCGTGCTGCGGTCCCCGGTGATCGACGAGCTTGCCGGGGCGCGGGTCCTGCTCAAGGCGGAGAACCTCCAGAACGGCGGCTCCTACAAGATGCGGGGCGCGCTGCGCGCGGTCGGCCGCCTCGCGATGGCCGGCCACACCGGGGTGATCGCGCAGAGCACCGGCAACCACGCGGTGGCGGTGGCGTTGGCGGCCCGGCAGCACGGGCTCGCGGCGACAGTGGTGCTGCCAGTCGACGCGGCATCGACGAAGGTCGACCGAGCGCGCGCGGCGGGAGCGCGGGTGGTGTTCGCCGGCACCAGCGTCGAGGAGCGGGTGGCGGTGGCCAACGGGCTCAGCGACGAGAGCGGTCACCCCGTCGTCGACGCGTACGACCACCCGGACGTGATCGCCGGGCAGGGCACCGCGAGCCTGGAGCTGATCGAGGACGCCGAGCGCGCGGGGACGCCGCTGGACGCGTTGGTCGTACCGGTGGGTGGTGGTGGCGGGGTGGCCGGCGCGTGCCTGGCCGCCGCCGGCTCCGGCATCGAGGTGTACGGCGTGGAGCCGGTGGGCTGCGACTCGCTCGCCCGCAGCCTGGCGGCAGGTGTACGCGTGCCGGTCACGCCGGCGCCCACCATCGCGGACGGGCTGCGGCCGTCCTGCGTGGGGGAGCTGCCGTTCGCCATCGTGCGGGACACGCTGCGCGGGGTCGTCCGGGTCGACGACGAGGAGATCGCAGCGGCGTTCCGGCTGATCCTGACGGAGCTCAAGGTGCTCGCCGAGCCCTCCGGGGCGGCGGGCCTGGCCGGCGCCCTCCGTCTCGCCCCGGCCAGGGACCGGCAGCGGACGGTCGGCGTGGTGCTGACCGGCGGAAACGTGGAGGAGGCGCTGGTGGCCCGGTTGATGGCCCCGCGATCCGCCGACCTGGCTGAGGAAGGGGCGGCGGCGTGAGCGCGCCAGTTCGGATCGGAATCCTGTTCGGTGGACCGTCGGCGGAGCACGAGGTCTCCTGTGCCTCCGCGCTCGGGGTGGCCCGGGCGCTCGCCGGGGGCGGCTACCGCACTGTCGCCATCGGCGTCACCCGCAGCGGCGGGTTTCGGCTGATGCCCGACGCGCTGCTGGCCGAGTTGCGCGACCGGCCGGCCGGCGAGCGGGCCATCGACGACCAGTTGGTGGTGACCGGGCCGGCCGTCGAGTTGCGCGCCGGTCCGCGTCCGGGTGTCGTGCAGGTGTCCGCCGGTAACGCCCCCGGCGCGGTGCACGCCGAGCTGGACGTGCTCTTCCCGGTGCTGCACGGCCCGTACGGTGAGGACGGGGTGGTGCAGGGGCTGCTGGAGTCACTGAACGTGCCGTACGTCGGGTGCGGCATCCTCGCCTCGGCGGTCGGCATGAACAAGGTGGCGATGAAGCGGGCGCTGCGCGCCGAGGACATCCCCGTCACCCCGTACGTGTCGTTCGACGCGCACACATACCGGGCGGTCGACGACCCGGAGAAGTTGGTGACCGGGCTGAGCCGGCCACTCTTCGTCAAGCCGGCCAGCATGGGTTCGTCGATCGGCATCTCCAGGGTGGGCGAGGGTGACGACCTGGCCGCCGCCGTGGAGGAGGCGCTTCGCCACGACCAACTCGTCATGGTCGAGCAGGGGGTCGCCGGTCGGGAGCTGGAGTGCGCGGTGCTCGGTGGCTGGCGTCCGGAGGCGTCGGCGGTGGGCGAGGTGCAGGTCAGCGGCGGCTGGTTCGACTACCAGCAGAAGTACTTCGGCGACGCCGACCCGATGATCGTCCCCGCCGTGCTGCCGGACGAGGTGACCGCGCGGGTCCGCGAGCTGTCGCTGCGCGCGTTCGCCGCGATCGGCGGTTGGGGTCTGGCCCGGGTCGACTTCTTCTACGACGAGACGTCCGGTGAGCTGTACGTCAACGAGCTGAACACGATGCCCGGCTTCACCGCGCACTCGATGTACCCGAAGGTGTGGGCCGCCGTCGGGGTCGGCTACCGGGAGGTGGTGGACCGACTCGTCGAGTTGGCCCGGCTCCGGCACGCGGAACGGTCCGCGAGCACGGCGGGGAGCATCAGATGATCCTGCTCTCCGACCCCCGGGTGGCGGCGGTGCCCAGCGCCGACGACGGCGAGGAGTTCGTGGACCTGCGTGAGGTGCCGGAGCTGCGGCTCGACGGCCGGGCGGCCGACCCGGCCGGGGCGTACGCCCGGTTGCGTGCCGGTGTCGTGGACCGCCTGCTGACCGCGCAGCGTGCCCTGCCCGGTGGGCTGCGGCTGCTGGTGGTCGAGGGCTACCGGCCGTACCAGGCGCAACTGGCCATCTTCACCGGCTACCGCGACGAGCTGCGCCGACGGCACCCGGACTGGTCGCCGCAGCGGCTGCACCGGGAGACCACGAAGTTCGTCTCGCCGGTCGAGGTGGCCCCGCACAGCACCGGTGGGGCGGTGGACCTGACGCTCTGCACCGACGACGGTGTGGAGCTGGACCTGGGCACGGCCATCGACGCCACCCCGGAGGACAGCGCCGACGCCTGCTTCACCGACGCGCCGGCGATCGGCGGCACCGCCCGTCGGCACCGGCAGATCATGGTGGACGCCCTCGGCGGCGCGGGGATGGTGAACTACCCGACCGAGTGGTGGCACTGGTCGTACGGCGACCGTTACTGGGCGCTGATCACCGGGGCCCCGCGCACCCGGTACGGGCCGGTGGACCTGGCCGCCGCACGATCGATACCCGTGCCGGCTGAACGGTAGGACGCTCCGGTCCGTACCGGTGGGTGAAGGACACCACCGAGGACGGGAGTGACGGCGATGAGGGTGCAGCGCAGGCACGTGCTGGCAGCGAGCGTGGCGGTGCTCGCCGCAGTGGGCGTGTCGGTGGGGACCAGCTTCGGATTCGCCGACACGGCCCCGGCACGGTCGTCGGTCTGCTCCGGCTCGGTCACCTTCTCGGCGGAGGGCGGGGCGCCGGCGGCGACCAGCGACCGGTTCCCGGTGGGGACCCGGCTGCGGGTGACCAACCTGGACAACAACCGGGCCGCCACTGTGACGGTGACCGGCCCGTCGGGCAGTTGCGTGCTGCTCAACGCGGCGGCCATGGAGCTGGTCCGCGAGCCGGGGAAGAACGTGATCCGCCGCAACGTGGTGGAACGCGTCGACGGCGCGGCCCCGCCCGCCGGCGCTCCGGCCCCCGGCACCGTCCGCCCCGGCGCCGCGTCTCCCGGCGCGCCCGGCCCGGCGCCCCGGTCGGCGTGCTCGGGGGCGATCACCTTCTTCGAGGAGGCGGCCGGACCGGCGGCGACCAGTGGGCAGTTCCCGGTGGGCACCCGGCTGCGGGTGACCAACCTGGACAACAACCGGACGACCACTGTGACGGTGACCGGCCCGTCGGGCAGTTGCGTGCTGCTCAACTCCGCCGCCATGGAGCAGATCCGCGAGCCGGGCAAGAACCTGGTGCGCCGCAACACTGTCGAGGTGCTTCGCTGACATCGGCGGAGGGGCCCGCGCACCGGGCCCCTCAGCCGCTCAGCCTGCTCCGCTGCTCAGCCGAAGGCGGCGTCGAGGAGGTCGGCACCCCGACCGAGGTGCCCGTCGGAGATCACCAGCGGGGGCAGGAAGCGCAGCACGTTGCCGTACGTGCCGCAGGTCAGGGTGAGCAGGCCGGCGGCGTGACAGGCCGCCGAGATCGCCGCGGTGGCGACCGGGTCGGGGGTGAGGGTGCCCGGCAGCACCAGCTCCACGGCGAGCATCGCCCCACGGCCGCGTACCTCGGCGACCCGGGGATCCCGCTCGGCGATGGCCCGTAGCCGGGGGACCAGCACCGACTCGATCCGTCGGGCCGCACCGGCCAGGTCCAGCTCGTGCATGGTCTCGATGGTGGCCAGCGCGGCGGCGCAGGCGATCGGGTTGCCGCCGTACGTGCCGCCGAGCCCACCCACGTGCACCGCGTCCATCAGCTCGGCCCTACCGGTCACCGCGGCCAGCGGCAGGCCACCGGCGATGCCCTTGGCCAGGGTCACCAGGTCGGGTTCGACGCCCTCGTGCTGACAGGCGAACCAGTCGCCGGTACGGCAGAAACCGGTCTGGATCTCGTCGGCGACGAAGACCACCCCGGCCGCCGTCGCCCAGGCCCGCAGCGCGGGCAGGAAACCCGGCGCGGGTACGACGAAGCCACCCTCGCCCTGGATCGGCTCGATGAGCAGCGCGGCGACGTTCTCCGCGCCGACCTGCTTCTCGATCATCTCGACGGCGCGGGCCGCCGCCTCCGCGCCGGAGAGCCCACCATCGCGCAGCGGGTACGACATCGGCACCCGGTAGATCTCCCCGGCGAACGGCCCGAACCGGTGCTTGTACGGCATGTTCTTCGCGGTCAACGCCATGGTCAGGTTGGTCCGGCCGTGGTACGCGTGGTCGAACACCACGACCGCCGGCCGCCCGGTGGCGTGCCGGGCGACCTTGACGGCGTTCTCCACCGCCTCCGCGCCCGAGTTGAACAACGCCGAGCGTTTCGCGAAACCGCCGGGCGTCAACGCGTTGAGCTGCTCGCAGACCGCCACGTACGACTCGTACGGCGCGACCATGAAGCAGGTGTGGGTGAACCGCTCCACCTGCGCCCGGACCGCCTCGACCACCCTCGGAGCCGAGTTGCCCACGCTGGTCACGGCGATGCCGGCGGCGAAGTCGATCCACTCCCGGCCGTCCACGTCGGTGATTGTCCCGCCGGAGGCGTGGTCCACGTAGGACGGGACAACACTGCCGACACCCCGGGCCACGGCGTCACCGCGCCGCTTGTGCAGCTCCTCGCTCGACGGCATGGGTCAGCCCTCGATGTTGTGCATGACGTGCTTGATCCGGGTGTAGTCCTCCAGGCTGTAGACCGAGAGGTCCTTGCCGTGTCCGGAGTGCTTGAAGCCGCCGTGCGGCATCTCCGAGACGAACGGGATGTGCGTGTTGACCCAGACGCAGCCGAAGTCCAGTCGACGGGTCATCCGCATGGCCCGGCCGTGGTCGCGCGTCCAGACCGATGCGGACAGGCCGTAGTCGACGCCGTTGGCCCAGCGCACCGCCTCGTCCTCGTCGGAAAAGCGCTGCACGGTGATCACCGGCCCGAACACCTCGTCATGGATGATCTCGTCGGCCTGACGCAGACCGGAGACCACGGTCGGCGCGTAGAAGTAGCCGCGTTCGCCCTGCCGGGACCCGCCGGTCTGGATCGCCGCGTGGTCCGGCAGCCGGTCCACGAAACCGCTGACCCGGGTGAGCTGGTTGGCGTTGTTCAGCGGACCGTAGAGCACGTCGGCGTCGTCCGGGGCGCCGGTCTTCGTGTTGCGGGCCTGGTCGGCGAGCGCCGCCACGAAGTCGTCGTGGATGCCGGGGCCCGCCAGCACCCGGGTGGCCGCCGTGCAGTCCTGCCCGGCGTTGAAGTAGCCGCCCAGCGCGATGGCCTCGGCGGCCGCCGCCACGTCCGCGTCGTCGAAGATCACTACCGGGGCCTTGCCGCCCAACTCCAGGTGGGTGCGCTTCAGGTCGGGGGCCGCCGCGGCGGCGACCTCCATGCCCGCGCGGGTCGAGCCGGTGATCGACACCAGCTGCGGGGTCGGGTGCGACACGAGGGTACGACCGGTGTCCCGGTCGCCGCAGACCACGTTGAACACTCCCGGTGGGAAGAACTCGGCGGCGATCTCGGCGAGCAGCAGCGTCGACACCGGGGTGGTGTCCGACGGCTTGAGCACCACCGTGTTGCCGGCGGCGAGCGCGGGGGCGATCTTCCAGACCGCCATCATCAGCGGGTAGTTCCAGGGGGTGACCTGCGCGCAGACGCCGATCGGCTCACGCCGCACGTAGGAGGTGTGCCCGGCCAGGTACTCCCCGGCGGACCGTCCCTCCAACATCCGGGCGGCGCCGGCGAAGAACCGAAACTGGTCCACCGCCGGGGGAAGCTCCTCCTCGGCGGTGAGCTGGCGGGGCTTACCGGTGTTGCGGACCTCGGCGTCGACCAGCTCGGCGGCGCGCGCCTCCACGGCGTCGGCGAGCTTGAGCAGTGCCCGCTGCCGCTCGGCGGGGGTGACCTCCCGCCAGCTCTCGAACGCGGTGGCGGCGGCGCTCATCGCCGCGTCCACGTCGGCGGCGCCGGAGACCGGGGCCTGGGCGAACACCTCACCCGTGCAGGGGTCGACCAGGTCGGCGTAACCGCCATCGGACGGGTCGACGTAGGAGCCGTTGACGAAGTTGCGCAGCTGCTGCTGGTCACTCATGAGGGATCACTCCGAGGGGGCCGGGGGCGCGGTTCTGCGGCGGTTATCGCAATCTCTCTGCCATCTTCGCTACTGAATTCGCGGCAGACAAGGGTTATCGCGACTGTTTCCGTCGACTGGTCGCTCGGCTACGCTGCTCGGCGTGGAGCCCGCAGCCTTCTTCGTCGCCTCCCGCCCTGCCACCGGCGAGGGTGAGTTGACCGTCCACCACCCGTACGACGGCCGCCCGGTGGGGCGTACCACAGTCGCCACGCCCGACCAGGTCGACGCCGCCGTCGCCGCGGCGGCCGGGGTGGCCGCGCAGGCCGCGGCCCTGCCCGCGCACGCCCGCGCGGCGGCCCTCGACCACGTGTCCCGGCGGCTCGCCGAGCGCGCGGGAGAGATCGCCGCCCTGATCACCGCGGAGAACGGCAAGCCGCTCAAGTGGGCCCGCGCCGAGGTCGGGCGTGCGGTGTCGACCTTCCGCTGGGCCGCCGAGGAGGCCCGCCGCTTCTCCGGCGAGTTGCAACGACTCGACACCGACCCGGCCGCCGGCGGGCGGATCGCCCTGGTCCGCAGGGTGCCGCGAGGCCCGGTGCTGGGCATCACGCCGTTCAACTTCCCGCTCAACCTCGTCGCCCACAAGGTGGCCCCGGCCATCGCCGTCGGCGCGCCGATCATCGTCAAGCCCGCGCCCGCGACGCCCCTGACCGCGCTGCTGCTCGGCGAACTGCTGGCCGAGACCGACCTCCCGGCCGGGATGTTCTCGGTGCTGCCGCTGCCCAACGACCGCGCCGCCGAACTGGTCACCGAACCCCGGCTACCGGTGGTGTCGTTCACCGGCTCCGGGCCGGTCGGCGCGGCCATCCGCCGCGCCGCGCCGGAGAAGCACGTGACGCTGGAGTTGGGCGGCAACGCCGCCGCGGTGCTCTGTGCGGACTGGACCGCCGACGAGGACCTGGACTTCGCCGCGCAGCGCATCGCGACGTTCGCCAACTACCAGGCCGGCCAGTCGTGCATCGCCGTCCAGCGGGTGTACGTGCACCACGCCCTGCACGCCGACTTCCTGCCCCGGCTGGTGGCGGCGGTGCGAGGGCTGCGGACCGGAGACCCCGCGTCCGAGCTGACCGACGTCGGGCCGATGGTGTCCGAGGACGCGGCCCGCCGGGTCGAGACGTGGGTGGCCGAGGCCGTCGCCGCAGGCGGCACCGTCGAGGTGGGCGGCCTCCGCGACGGCGCGACCTACCCCCCGACCGTGCTCACCGGCGTGCCGGCGAACGCCAAGGTCGTGGCCGAGGAGGTGTTCGGGCCGGTGCTGGTGGTCACCCCGGTCGCCGACGACCAGGCCGCGTTCACAGCGGTCAACGACTCGGCGTACGGCTTGCAGGCCGGCGTCTTCACGCGGCGCCTGGACGTGGCCTTCGCCGCCGCCCGCGCGCTGGAGGTGGGCGGGGTGATCGTCGGTGACGTGCCGTCGTACCGTGCCGACCAGATGCCCTACGGCGGGGTGAAGGGCAGCGGCGTGGGCCGGGAGGGTCTGCGCAGCGCGATGGACGACTACACCGAGCCCCGGGTCATGGTGCTGACCGGCCTCGCGCTCTAGCCCGGCAACGCTGCCGGGTCAGTCGGCCTGCCAGGTGCCGTCGTCACGAACCCGGGCGGGCGCGCGGCCGAGCAGCAGGGTGGTCAACGCGGCGTCGATGGTGTCGCCGAGGAACCACTCGCCGGCCTGGTCGAGCGCGAAGACCCGGCCGCGCTCGTCCACCGCCAGGATGCTGTCCTGCTGCTCGGTGCCGATCGGAAAGAGGCGTACGCCGAGCACCGCGGCGAAGTCCGCGAGGGTGTCGGCGGTGTGCGCGATGGTGTGCGGGCGGATGTCGAAACGGGAGATCCACACCTGCTCACCCCGGCCGCGCCGCGCACCGACCAGGCTGGGGAACGCGGTCAGCGCCTCCACGGCGGCGGGAAAGACCTCGTGCCGATGGTTGCGCCCATGCACCGACGTGACGTCCCGTACGGCGGCGGCGGCCATGATCTGATCCCCGATGTGTGGCCGCCAACCGGCCGCGACCAGCGCGTTCGCGACCTCGGAAGGGAACCGCCCAGGATCGGGGTCGGGTGCCTCCGGCGCGGTCCAGGTCTCGGTGTAGGCGCGAGCCGACTCCGGCAGGACGTTCGCCCGCACCAGGAAGGCGATGCACGAGTCGCAGGGCCGCTCGGCGGGCCCACCAGCGGGATCGCCCGGCTCACGGATCCGGAAGATCTCGAAGCGGGCGCCCTCCAGCAGCGCCGCTGCCTCGGCCCGCCCCATCGGCGCGATGCCCTCGGCGGCGCGACGGTGGTCGTACTCGTGCAGGACGTCGGAGATCACGATCAGCTCGGCGTGCGCCTCCCCGCCGCGAACCAGCTCGCCGGGCGGCAGCTGGCCGAGATAGTCGCGGACCAGCGGGTGATGGTTGAGTGGCACGTCGGCCTTCGTGCCCTGGGCCGTCCAGATCCGTCCGTCGATGGTCAGGTGCGCGGCGGTGTTCGGGGTGGCACCCCGATGGATTTCCCGGACCAGCAGGCTCGACGGGTCGAGAGTGCGGGGAGCTGTCGGCCCCGCGGGTTGGCTACGCCGGTACAGCTCCGCCACCACAGTGCTCGGCACCCGGGGCCAGGTGGTGACCGTGCCGGTCTGCTTGTCGATGACTGTCGTCGGCAGGTCACCCGGCACCGTGCGCACCTCGGTGGGCACGACGGACGTGATGACCCACCCCAGGTCGAACTCGTCGACCATCGGTGTGCACTCGTGGCCGAGACGCTGCGAGTCACGGCGGGCCCAGGTGGCCGCGAGCTGCTCGGCCTGTTGACGGTCGATCACGCATTGAAACTACCGGACTACACGGATCGATGGCGGCCGGTATTGTTTCGCTCTACCGACGGTGACGGGAGGGCGGCGGTGGACGAACAGGCGGACCGGGGCGTCAATCGCGAGCTACGGGCCCGATTCGACGACGTCTATGGCCAGTACCAGCAGCTCAGATCCGGTTTGGACACCCTCCAGACGCGGCTCGCCGCGCTGCGGGTGACCCGCCGGTCGGCCGACGGGCAGGTGACGGCGACAGTGGGCGCGCAGGGCCAGTTGATCGAGGTCGAGCTGACGCCGGCCATCTACCGGGACCGCGACGCCGACGCGCTCGGCCGAAAGGTCACCGAAACGATCCGGGCCGCCGCGACCGCCGCCGCCGACGCCACCCGCGACCTCGTCGCCGAGAGCATGCCGGCCGGCTCCGGGGCGACGGACTTCCTCAGGACCGGCGATTACGCCAAGCTGCTCGGTCGGGCCGACGCCGTACTCGGCAAAGGTGAGGCGAAGCCATGACCGACGGGCAGCTCTGGCTTGATCCGTCCCGGGCCCGCCGGGGTGCCGCCGACCTGGCGCTCGCCGGCGAGGCGGTGACGGCCCGTCGTGCGGCGGAGGGGGGCGCGATCGAGGCCGCCAGCGGTGCCCGGCCCTGGGGTCGCGACGACATCGGCGCCGCCTTCGAGCGCAACTACCGCGGGTTCGAGCAGACCGTGCTGCGCGCCTGGGCCGGCGTCGGGCACCGGCTCACCGAGCTGGGCAGCGACGTGGTCGAGGCGGTCGACGCGAGCGTGCAGACCGACGGGGCCAGCGCCGCCCGGGTCGGTCGGGCCGCCGACCGGCGCTGACGGCCGACGATCCCGATGAGCGTGCTGCCGAGCCCCATCCCGCACCCCCTGGACTACGCGCCGTGGGACGTGCCCGGCTGGATCTACGAGGCCCTCGACTGGGTGGTCGGCGTGCAGTGGCCGGAGGGCAACGAGCGGGCCGTCTGGGACGTCGCCGACCAGTGGTACGCGGTCGCCTCCGTGCTCGCCGGGCCGCACGCCGACGCCGCCGCGGCCGCCGTCGAGGTGCACAACGGGTACGGCCGCGTCGGGGCTGTCGACGCGGCGTTCGAGGCGGCCTGGCGGGGGATCGCCGAGGGCTCCGACGCCCCGCTGCCCGTGCTGCTCGCGGTCACGGCCGACCTGGGCCGACTGGTCGAGGAGTGCGGTTGCGACATCGAGGGCGCCAAGCTGGAAGTCTGGATCGAGCTGGGCATCCTGGTCATCGAGCTTCTCACCGTGGCGGTGGCGGCGGTGTTGACCGCCGGTGCGGCAACCCCGGCCGCCGGGGCGGCGATCACCGCGACGCGGCTGCTGGTCCAACAGATCTTCAAGCGGCTGATGGGCCAACTGGCCAGCAAGTCCCTCAAGCACGGGCTCAAGGAGGCCGGCGAGCGGGCCGCCAAGGAGGTCGCCCGAGGTGGTGCACGCGGGCTCGCCAAGCGGGCCGCCCGGGGAGGGCTGGAGGAGGCCACCGAGGAGGCCGGGGTCACCCTGGCCACCCAGGCGTACCAGAACTCCACCGGGCGGGCACACGGCCTGGACCTGACCGACCTCGGCGCCTCGGCGGTGGGCGGGCTGGCCGGCGGCGCGGTGGCACCGCTGGCCGGCCTGGGCCGGCACGCGACCGGGCGAGCGGCGAAGGTCGGGGAGCACCTGGGGCGGGAGATGACCGGCGAGGTGCTCGCCGACAGCGCGGCGAGCCTGGCCACCGGTCAGGGCCTGACCTCGATGGAGGACGTGGCGCGCGCCGCCGCGTCCGGGGCCACCGGTTCGGCCACCGGGCAGACCGACCACGCGCTACGCGCCCGGCTCGACGCACAGGCCAACGCCCTCGCCGGAGCATCGTTCACGGGTCCCTCCCTTCCGGCTGCGCCGCCTGTCGCGGGGGATGCGGCCTCTGCGGGGGCGTCTCCCTCCCTCGGGGTCTCGTCTGCTGCGGCCTCGACCGCGGCGGGGGCTGCTTCTGCGGGGGCTGTCGGTGGTGTGGCCTCGGGTGGCCTGGTTACGGCTGCGGGCATTCCGATGCAGGCGACGGAGAGCGTCGCCACCACGCCGCCGAACCAGTCGGCTGCGCCGACGACACCGGTTGTCGAGCAGTCACGGGAAGCCGGGCTGGCGTCTCAGGTCGCGCCCGACGTGCAGACGTCGTCACCAATGCCGGTCGCTGCGGTGTCCGACGTGGACGTGTTCGGCCGTTCGGTGGGCACGTCCGAGGTGACACCGTCCACGGGCGGGTCGTTCGGCGACAGAGCGGGCGTCCCACACCCGGCCGACCCCGTGCTCTCGGCGGAGAGCACCAACCCGGCCACGTCGGCGGTGGGTGTCGGTCCGGTCGCGTCGGCTTCGGCTGCCGATCCGGCCACCTCGGCGGTGGCTGATCCGAGTCGGTCTGTGGTGGGTGCCGATCCGAGGCTTTCGTCGGCGTCCGCGCCGGTGGCCGGCCCCCTCGAATCGGGCGGCGGGCCGGCTGCCAGCGGTGTCCCGCCGGTCCAGCCCGGCAACTCGCCGCACCCCACCACCTCCGGACCGACCGCCTGGTCTCCGGCGACCGGCCACTCCGCACCGACTATCACCCCCGGCCCAGCGGCACCGGTCACCTTCGGCGTCCCGACCACCACCAACGGGCCGCTGCCGGCCGTCCCCACCCCACCGGTGGTGGGTCGGTTCGCCGTGCCGTCGCGTGTCCCGACCCGGGAGACGCCCGCACCGGTGCGGGCGCCCGACCATCCCGCCCGGGGAAGGGCGTCGATCCCCGTCGACGTGGCCGCGTTCGGCGCCCCGTCGGTGCGCGAGCCCGAGACCAACGACGCGTACGCGGCGCAGTGGGCCGCAGCGGCGGAAGCCGCCGAGCGGCGGCGCTACCAGGACCACTACGAATCGCTGCGGATCGGGTTCGAGAACAACCGCCGGCAGGCCGAGGCCGCCCGACTGCGCACCCGTGCCGTGGAGCACGATCGCCGAGCCGTCGAGTACGCCACCTACGCCCGACAACTGCACCAGGCCGGCAACCGGCAGTGGGCCGACGGCTGGCAGCGCGCCGCGAACGAGGAAGCTCGCGCGTACGCCGAATGGCGTGACGTGGCAGACGCGGTGCTGGCCGGCACCACGGCCCCGCCGGTCGTGGACATCACCGCCACCTTCGAGCACGCCAACCGGGACGTGGGCGCGCTCGCGCTCGGCGCGGTGGAGACTGCCGGCCCGTCCAGGCTCACCGGCGACGACGATCCGCCGCCGATCGACGACTCCCGGCCGTACGGGCAGCCCGGAGGACTCCGGCCACCGCTCGCCCTGCACCAGGTCGACGTCGAACGACAGATGCCCCGCGATCCGGACGGCACCGTCACCCGCACCGCCGACCCCCGACACGGCGGCTGGTTCGGGCTGCTCAACGACGGCGGTCCCGCGGCCGACGCCACCCGGGGCATCAACTGCCTGGACTGCACGCTGTCCCTGTTCGAGACGTGGGTGCACGGGCGACCCCGCGTATCGGCGCCCCGAACCTTCGACGGCTACCTCGACGGTGACATCCGGCGCCCCATCCGTGGCGAGGCAGGCGGCCCAGGTCGGGTGGAGGACGTGACCGGCGGACGCTTCCAGCAACTCCTCGCCCCGGCGTCCGGTCAACGTACGGACTCCGCGCAGGCGCGGCAGGCCGCCGACCGGGGCTACCGCAACCTGCACGACCAACTGCTGCTGGGCGGCCACGGCAGCTACTCGTTCCTGGTCACCGAGTGGGCGCACGGTGGTTCGCACGCCTGGGTGGCGCTCAACCAGAACGGCACGGTGCTCTACGTGGACCCGCAGAACGGCGTGGTCCGGGACCGGCCGCTCTACCCCAACGTGGTCGGCATCGACGCGCTGGTGCTGAGCGGAGAGGGCCGACCGATGCCGCTCGGCGGACTACCCCGGGGCCGGTTCAGCGAACGGCCCGACCTGCCGGATCACCCGCCGACGCACGACGACGGCGGCCACGGCGACCCGTACATCAACCGGATGTACCTACTCCTCGACGGCCCGGGCTCGGCCCCCGACGCCGGTAGCGGGCAGAACCGCGTCGAGACCGTGAAGGAGACCGCAGCAGAAGAGCGGGGCGACCGCAGCTGGCAGGCTGCCGGTCCGTTGTTGCCTGCGGATGAATCTGGCCGCCAGCTGAACCCGAAGGATTGCGAGTTCCTCGGCATCACACCCGATGCCGTCCTGGCCTGGGCCGAAAGGTCGGCGCCTCTCGGAGCTACCCAGGAGGAGTTCGCACGGATGAGGGCCGATCTCTTCGATGCATTGCGCGAGGATGGCCTGGACCTGTCAACCGTCGACATTCGGCTTCAAGGCTCATCGGCTCGCTTCTTCTCGGGGCCCCACAAGCAGATGCCGACGGAGTCCGAGCTGGTAGACAACCCGGAGGCGTTGGCGCGTCTGCAGGGCTGGTCGCAGGGAGGGCCGCTTCCACTGCGTAGGCCGTTCGACTCCATGTACCGGCTGGGCCTGGAAGAGCCGAGCGACTACGACTTTCAGATTTCCTCGGATGAGATGGTGGAGCGGGCTCGGCAACACGCGGCCGATAAATATCCTGGCCTTCGTGTCGTCAACGCGAGGTACGGCTTCGTAACGAAAAAGGTGGCGCGAGAGTGCTTCCCTCATCTGTTTGATTGGGCTGAACGGCACGCCTGTGATTTGGGCCGCGACGTGGTGCCGGCGATTTTTCCTGGTTCCGGTCCGCCGGATCGAACCGGAACCGGAGTGTCGTCCCACTTCCGAGATTCGGACTGGATTGTTGGGGAAGCAGATGTCAGCTAGTTGGGTGATTGATCTGGACGGGGACGTGGACCGCGCCACTTTGGGCCGTCTGCGGGCAGTGCTCGGCCTGAGTGAGGTCGGGCGGCTCGGCGACGACTGGGACGAGTTGTTCGGCGAAGTCAAACGGACAATCGCAGGGGTATCTACGAACGTTGGGCTCTGGCGCGACGTGGACAGCCGAGGATGGCGCCTCGACATCGACCTGCTGGCGGAGCCGGACGACTCGGACGTACAGGATCTGCTGGCCGCGGTCCGGGCGCAGGTTGAAGCGGCGGGCGTACAGGTCGCCTCGATCGCGAGTCGCCGATAGGCGTCAAAGTCGACGCAGTCGATTCGGGTGTGCGCCCGGGATTGGTGACGAATCAGATGGGCCGCAGGCTGACCTACTACGTGGTCTACCGGAATGACGAGAGGATCGGGGGTCCGGCCGGACTCTTCGTAATGGACGTAGGCGCAGGCAATGCCATCCTCTGGGACCACCGCAGCGGACGCTGGGCCTTCGATCCAGCTCTGGTCGTTCGCTTTGTCGACGACTATCGAAACGTCGACCGCTTCGAAACTGTTGATCGGGCCACGGCCGAGAGGGTGGCCGAGACCGTCAGCGGGGGTACGGCGCTGCCCGACGAGGACGGCATCCGAGCCATGTTCACGCCCGGTGTCAGCGCCAGTGGCCCGCAGCCATCCGGTCGGCAGTGATTGCGCGTGCAAGCAGCTTCGCGCGGCCGGTGATCCTGGCGCGGACCCGGACATAGCGAGAGTGCAGTAGGCATGCCCCGCGGATGGAGAGACGGAGGGACGGGTCGGTGGCGGGACCCGAATAAGATCGACGCATGGCGAGATCCGGTACGCAGAGCGTCAGGTCCACCGTCTGGGCCTGGCCGGTCGGCATCCTGATCGGTCTGGCGATCGGCATTCCCGTGTTCGGGGCGAAGGGTGGCGTCGCCTTCGGTGTCGCCCTCGGCATTGCCTTCGCGCTCGGCCTGGGTGCGGTCAGGAGCCGGGCCGACGGTGACCCTGCTCGGGGCGGCTCGGACGGTAGGGCCACCGGGGATGGCGCCGACGTCTCAGGCCGAGGGTGATCGACTCCGGTTCATTGAAGTCGGGGCATCCAGTGCCGTGGGATAGCCCGACTTCCGTGAAGCCGAGTGGATCATCACCAGCGGCGGCCACTGGGACAACAGGGCCGGGCAGTGTCGCCGAGGCGGTGGCCGTACAGGAGGAGTTGCGGCCGCTGGTGGACCTGGCCGGGCCGGGGCCGAGCGCGCCCGCGACGGTGGCCGGCCTGGACGTCGCGTACGCCGAGGGTGGTGACCTGCTGGCGGCGGCCGTGACGGTCCTGGACGCCCGGACCCTGGCGGTGGTGGACTCCGCGGTCGGTGTGGGGCGACCCGCGTTCGGCTATGTGCCGGGGTTGTTCGCCTTCCGTGAGTTGCCCGCGTTGCTCGCTGCGCTCGACCGGCTGACCACCACCCCGGACCTGCTGGTCTGCGACGGGCACGGGCTGGCCCATCCGCGCCGGTTCGGGCTCGCCTGCCACCTGGGGGTGATCACCGGGTTGCCCGCGATCGGGGTGGCGAAGACGCCACTGGTCGGGGTGTGGGATCAGCCGTCCGCCGAGCGGGGTTCCTGGTCGTCGTTGCGCGACGGTGGCGAGGTCGTCGGTCGGGTGCTGCGGACCCGCGACGGGGTGAAGCCGGTCTTCGTCAGCGTCGGCCATCGGATGAGCCTGGAGAACGCGACCGCGCAGGTGCTCGCGTTGACTCCGCGCTACCGGCTGCCGGAGACCACCCGCACCGCCGACCGGCTGTGCCGTGACGCCCTCGCCGAGGCGGAGCAGGCCCGCTGGTTGGCTGGTCAGTCCGGTCACCAGGAGGTCGGCCGGAGGAGCCGTAAACCGTAACGCCGCACACATGCGGGGCGCTCTATGACCGGTGGGGTGGGTGGGCCGGTAGTAGCCTGACCCGCGGACCCCACCCGGGGAGAACGGCGAGGTAATCATGACAGTGCGTCGACGCGTGGCACGGCTCGCGGCGGTCTGCGGTCTTGCGGGCGGCCTGGTGATGCTCGGTGCGTCACCGGCGCTGGCCGATCAGGACTCGGTCCGGGTGGGCGCGGCCAGTAGCTTCGCCGCCGGTGGTTCCGCGCAGGGGGTGAACGTCGCGGTGCGCAAGCGCACCGACGGGTGCGTCCTGCTGCGTACCGCGCTGGGCTTCAGCCTGGAGGGTCTCCAGCCGAACCAGGTGGCGGTCGAGGTCAACGCGGGCGGGCGCTGGTTCCCGGTGGCCGTCTCCGGCGGCACCGGCACCGTGTCGACCGCGCAGACGTCACCCTCGAAGCCGACGCTGTGCAAGGGCAAGGGCATCACGGTGCGGTACCGGGTGGCGTTCGCGGCGGGTTCGCCGGGAGGCCGTCTCGTGGTCAGCGGCGCGGGCATCAGCGCCGCAGGCCAGACGCTTGGTCACGCCACCGACGCGGCGCGGCTGACCGGAGCCCGGGTCACTCCGTCGCCGACTCCGTCGCAGTCGAAGAAGCCGACGCCGACCCCGAGCCCGACCGAGGTCGCGACCGTCGACGAAGCGGTGAACCCGGCGGCGCAGGGTGGCGTCTCCGCGGCGCCGAACACCACGGCGACCGCCGCCGAGTCGTCCGGAGGAGGATCACCGGTGATGTACTTCGGCATTGTGCTGGTGGCGGTCGGACTGCTGCTCATCGTGTTGCTGTTCCGTCGCTCGCGGCAGGACCGGAAGCCGTCGGACGACGCGCCCGGCACCCTGCCGGGCAACCCCGGCGGCACCACCTACCGCGCCGGGGGCGGGTTGCCGGCCGCGCCCGGTCGCCCCGGTCAGGTGTACGGCCAGCAGCCGCCGCCCGCCACCTGGGGTGGTGCGGTGCCGTCACCGCGTCCCGCCACCGGCGGGGTTTACGGTGCCCGGCCGGACACCCCGGCGCCCGAGGCCACCCAGCCGATGCCGGGTCCCGACGGTCGCCCGAAGCCCGGTGACCCGCCCACCGACGGCGGCGGCCACACCGTGTTCATTCCCCGGCTCCCCGGCTGAGCGGAGTACGGCCCGACCCTCCGTTAGGCTCAGGATCGGTGTCTAACCTGCGGCCAAGGAGTGGAACACGTGTCTGATCTGTCCCAGATTGTGAAGGCGTACGACGTCCGCGGGACGGTGCCGGACCAGTGGGACGAACGGGTCGCCGAGGCACTGGGCGCCGCCTTCACCCAACTGCTCAACTCCACCGATGAGCCGGGTGACGCCGTCGTCGTCGGGTACGACATGCGGGCCACTTCGCCCGGCCTGGCCGCCGCGTTCGCCGCCGGCGTCCGCGCCGAGGGCCGCTCGGTGATCGAGATCGGCCTCGCCTCCACCGACCTGCTCTACTACGCGTCCGGTTCGCTCGACCTGCCCGGCGCGATGTTCACCGCCAGCCACAACCCCGCGCAGTACAACGGCATCAAGATGTGCCGCTCCGGTGCCCGCCCGATCGGCCAGGAGAGCGGTCTGGCCGAGATCCGGGAGCGGGCCCAGGCCCTCCTGGACTCGGGCGACGCTCGTCCCGCCGGTGCGCCGACGCGGCCCGCCGAGCGGCGCGACCTGCTCCCCGACTACGCCGGTTACCTGCGCAAGCTGGTCGACCTCTCGGGCATCCGGCCGTTGAAGGTGGTCGTCGACGCCGGCAACGGCATGGGTGGCTTCACCGTTCCGACAGTGCTGGGCGACGCGGCCCTGTCGCCGCTGCCGCTGGAGATCGTGCCGCTCTACTTCGAGTTGGACGGCAGCTTCCCCAACCACGAGGCCAACCCGCTCGACCCGGCGAACCTGGTCGACCTCCAGCGCGCGGTGGTCGAGCACGGGGCCGACATCGGGTTGGCCTTCGACGGTGACGCCGACCGGTGCTTCGTGGTGGACGAGCGCGGTGAGCCGGTCTCACCGTCGGCGATCACCGCACTCGTGGCAGCCCGTGAGTTGGCCAAGCACCCGGGTTCCACGGTGATCCACGGTCTGATCACCTCCAGCGCCGTGGCGGAGATCATCCGGGAACACGGTGGGCAGCCGGTCGTCGCCCGGGTCGGGCACTCCTTCATCAAGGCGGAGATGGCCCGCACCAACGCCGTCTTCGGCGGCGAGCACTCCGCGCACTACTACTTCCGGGACTTCTGGTTCGCCGACACCGGGATGCTCGCGGCGATGCACACGTTGGCCGCGCTGGGCGAGCAGTCGCTGCCGCTGTCCGTGTTGGCCGGTGAGTACGAGCGCTACATCGCCTCCGGCGAGATCAACTCGACGGTGGCCGACCAGGCGGCAGCGGTGGCCGAGGTGCGCGCTGCGTACCCCGACGCGGTGGCCGACGAGATGGACGGGCTCACCCTGCGTTTCCCCGACGGCGCCTGGTTCAACCTGCGCGCCTCCAACACCGAGCCGCTGCTGCGACTCAACGTCGAGGCGCCCACCCGGGATCGGATGGTCTCGCTCCGGGACGACGTGCTCGACCGCGTTCGCCGATAAGATCGCCTGCGCCGGTCGGCACCGCCGTCGGTCAAGCCGTACACGTGGAAGGAGCCGCGCCATGGCCCTGGATCCGCAGTTGCTCGAGATCCTTGCCTGTCCGGACACGCACCACGCCCCGCTCACCTACGACGCCGAGGCGCAGACGTTGACCTGTACGGAGTGCGGCCGGATCTTCGAGGTCCGCGACGACGTGCCGGTGCTGCTGCTCGACGAGGCGCGCGGCGGCCCCGGGCAGTCCTCATGATCGACGGTACGGCCGGGGTCAGCGGGCGCCGTGACGCCGACGAGGCCCTGCTCGACAACCCGCAGGCGTTGGCCGAGGCCGACCCGGGCGGCATGCTCCGGCACACGGCGTCGGCCGGTGCGCAGGTCCGCGAGAGCGCCGCGCTGGCAGCCGAGGCGAACCTCGCGGTGCTCGCCGACGACGGGCGGCCCCGAGCCGTCGTGATCGCCGGCATCGGCACCGCCGGGCGTACCGGGGACGTGCTGGCCACGGTCGCCGGGCCACGCTGCCCGGTCCCGATCATCGGGCACCGCTCCGCCGGCGTACCCGGTTGGGTGGGCGCGGCCGACGTGGTGATCGCGGTGAGCGCGTCCGGACGTAGCCCGGAGGCGCTCGGCGCGGCCGAGGCGGCCCACCGCCGTGGTGCCCGACTCGTCGCCGTGGGTGCCCCGGACTCGCAGTTGCAGTCGATCGCCGAGCAGGCCCGGGCGCCGTTCATCCCGGTGCCCCGGCGTGCCCCGGCCCGGGCCAGCCTCTGGGCGCTCACCGTGCCGGTCCTGCTCGCCGCCCGTTCCCTCGGGCTCGTGAAGGTCAACGAGGCGGACCTGGCGGAGACCGCGGCCCGGCTCGACGCGGACGCCGACCGCTGCCGGTCCGCCGCCGAGTCCTTCGTCAACCCGGCGAAGTCACTGGCGCTGGGCCTGGCCGGCTCGATCCCGATCGTCTGGGGTTCGTCCCCGCTGGCCACGGTGGCGGCCCGCCGGTTCGGCGACACCCTGTCGGCCAACGCCCGCTACCCGGTGGTCACCGGAGCGCTGGGTGAGGCCGGGCGGGGTCGGGTCGGGCTGCTCGACGGCGTCTTCGGCGGCCTGGCCGAGGGGGAGCGGGACATCTTCGCCGACCCGGCCGAGGACGACGGCGAGGGCACCCGGCTGCGGCTGGTGCTGCTGCGCGACGGCGGGCTCAACGCCGAGGACGACACCGACGAGCCGCTCGCCGTCGAGGAGCGCCGTGCTGACGCGGTGCAGACCCTCGCGGAGCGCCGTGGCGTGCGGTGCGACGTGGTGACCGCCGAGGGCGGCTCCGCCCTGGAGCGGCTGGCGTCGCTGATCGCCGTTCCGGATTTCGCCTCGATCTACCTTGCTCTGGCACATGGGCTGGACCCGATGGCCGTTCCGGCCATCACCGAGATGAAGGAGCTGTCGAACCAGTGAACGAACGTAGGGGGCGGCGCGTCATGCGCGGACCGGGCGGCTTCGTGCGGCGAAGCGGAGCGGTGGCATGAGCGCCAACGGTGGGACGAAGGCGATTGTCGCCGCCCTGCTGGCCAACATCGGCATCGCCGTCACCAAGTTCATCGCGTTCCTGCTCTCCGGCTCGTCGTCGATGCTGGCCGAGGCGGTCCACTCGGTCGCCGACTCCGGTAACCAGGGCCTCCTGCTGCTCGGTGGCAAGCGGGCGAAGCGCGCGGCCACCCCGGAACACCCTTTCGGGTACGGCCGCGAGCGCTACATCTACGCGTTCATCGTGTCCATCGTGCTGTTCAGCATCGGTGGCCTGTTCGCGCTCTACGAGGCTTACCACAAGTGGCATCACAAGGGCGGCATCGAGTCCTGGCACTGGCTGCCGGTGGTCGTGCTGGTGTCGGCGATCATCATGGAGTCGTTCTCCTTCCGGACCGCCATCAAGGAGTCCAACCACGTCCGGGGCAATCAGTCCTGGGTGCGCTTCATCCGCCGGGCCAAGGCGCCGGAGCTGCCGGTGGTGCTCCTGGAGGACTTCGGCGCGCTGGTCGGTCTGGTGTTCGCCCTGTTCGGCGTCACCATGACGCTGATCACCGGCAACGGCGAGTGGGACGCCGCCGGCACCGCGATGATCGGCATCCTGCTGGTCGTCATCGCCGTCGTGCTGGCCATCGAGACGAAGAGCCTGCTGCTCGGTGAGGGTGCCGAGGCGTCCGAGCTGGCCGCCATCGAGCGGGCCGTCACCGACGGCCCCGAGGTGGAGCGGATCATCCACATGAAGACGCTCTACCTGGGCCCGGAAGAGCTGATGGTGGCCGCCAAGATCGCCGTTCCGGAGTGGGAGAGCGCCCACGACCTGGCCCGGGGCATCAACGCCGTCGAGGCGCGGATCCGCGCCGCGGTGCCGATCGCCCGGGTGATCTATCTGGAGCCGGACGTCTACAGCGCCGCTGCCGCCGAGGCCGGCACCGGTGCCGCGGCCGACACCGCTGTGCCGCAGCCGCAGGACACGTCGGGCGAGCCGGCCGGGCGGCCCGGGGGCTGACGGGTGGAGCCACTGTACGGGCCGATCCGGGACTACGCCTGGGGCTCGCGCTCGGCCATCGCCCTCCTCCAGGGGCGATCGGTGCCGAGCGCGGGCCCGGAGGCGGAGCTGTGGTTGGGGGCCCATCCGGGCGCTCCGGCCCACGTGGATCGCGCCGGTCTGCGGGTGAGCCTCTGTGACCTGGTGCGGGACGAACCAGGGCAGTGGCTCGGCCAGCGGGTGTCCGAGCGGTTCGGCAGCCGGCTGCCGTTCCTGCTCAAGGTTCTCGCGGCCGACGCTCCGCTGAGCCTGCAGGCCCACCCTGACGCCGAGCAGGCGCAGGCCGGCTACGCGGCGGAGGCGGGGCGCCCCGAGGGGCAGCGCAACTATTCCGACCCGCACCACAAGCCGGAGTTGCTGGTCGCGCTCACCCCGTTCGAGGCGCTGTGCGGTTTCCGGGATCCGGCGGAGTCGGCCGAGGCGCTCGCCGCGTTCGGCGTACCGGCGTTGGTGCCGGTGGTCGCCGCGTTGCGGGCCGGGCCGGCGGGGTTGCGGACGGCGGTGCGGACGCTGCTCGGCTGGCCGGTCGCCAGGCGTCACGACCTGCTGGCCGCGGTGGTGGCAGCGCCGGCCGACGGCCCGGACGCGGAGCTGACCCGCCGGCTGGCCAAGGCGTACCCGGGGGATCCGGGTGCGCTGGTCGCGCTGCTGTTGCACCATCTGCGGCTGGAGGCGGGGGAGGCGATCTGGATGCCCGCCGGCAACCTGCACGCCTACCTGAGCGGCTGCGGCGTGGAGATCATGGCGGCCAGCGACAACGTGCTACGCGGCGGCCTGACCCCGAAGCGGGTGGACGTCGACGAGTTGTTGCGGGTGCTGCGCTTCGAGGTGCTCGACGATCCGGTGCGGGCCGCGCAGCCGGTCGGCCCGGGGGTGGACTGGTGGCCCGTGCCGGTGGACGATTTCGCGCTGCACCGGGTGCGGGTCGACGCGGCGGTGCCCTCGGTGACACTGTCGCTGCCCGGCCCCCGGGTGGTGCTCTGCGCTGGCGGTTCGATCACCGTTGACGACGGTGCCGGCGCGTTGACGCTGGTCTCGGGCGAGGCGGCGATCGGTACGGCGTCGGAAGCGCCGCTGCGGATCGACGGCGCCGGTGTGGCGTACGTGGCGACGTCCGGGCTGCGCTGACCTCGACTCGGGCCAACGACACAAGTCCGACTTTCCCGGAATAGCTTGACGTCACCCTGCCTGAGTGTGACTCTATGAGTACGCAGCGTTATCGCGACGACGGTCCGAGAACGTGCGGGGGAACCAAACCGGGGGGATGCACGGGGCGGGCGGGACGTGGGCGGGAAGGTCCGTCCATCACCGACCGCCCCGTGCGCTGTCCGCCGACCGTGCCTGATGCCCGTCGCCGACGCGCGTAAGGTGGAGGGTCGGCGCAGACATCGTTCGACAGGAGCTTTCATGACCAGCACCCTCCCGGCGTCCGCCAGCGGCACGCCGTCCGAGGCCCGGCCGAGCACGCTCGCCGACGGCGACTTCAAGGTGGCGGATCTGTCGCTCGCCGAGTTCGGGCGTAAAGAGATCCAGCTTGCCGAGCAC
Source organism: Micromonospora saelicesensis (assembly GCF_900091575.1). GTDB lineage: Bacteria > Actinomycetota > Actinomycetes > Mycobacteriales > Micromonosporaceae > Micromonospora > Micromonospora saelicesensis. The sequence goes on along the minus strand of NZ_FMCR01000001.1, from coordinate 395,225 downwards.
GAGATGCCCGGCCTGATGGCGATCCGGCGCGAGTTCGCCGAGGCGCAGCCGCTCGCCGGCGCGCGGATCACCGGCTCCCTGCACATGACCATCCAGACCGCCGTCCTGATCGAGACGTTGGTCGCGCTCGGCGCGCAGGTGCGCTGGGCGTCCTGCAACATCTTCTCCACCCAGGACCACGCCGCCGCGGCGATCGTCGTCGGCCCGGACGGCACCCCCGAGGCTCCGGCCGGAGTTCCGGTCTACGCCTGGAAGGGCGAGACCCTGCCGGAGTACTGGTGGTGCACCGAGCAGGTGCTCGCCTGGCCGGACGGGCAGGGCCCCAACATGATCCTCGACGACGGCGGCGACGCCACCCTGCTCGTTCACAAGGGTGCCGAGTTCGAGCGGGCCGGGGCGGTCCCGCCGGTCGAGTCCGCCGACTCCGAGGAGTACGCGGTCATCCTCGAGCTGCTGCACCGCTCGCTCGGCGAGGACGGCCAGCGCTGGACCCGGATCTCCGCCGGCATCAAGGGCGTGACCGAGGAGACCACCACCGGCGTGCACCGGCTCTACGAGATGCACCGGGCTGGCACCCTGCTCTTCCCGGCCATCAACGTCAACGACTCGGTGACCAAGAGCAAGTTCGACAACAAGTACGGCTGCCGGCACTCGCTCATCGACGGCATCAACCGCGCCACCGACGTGCTGATCGGCGGCAAGATGGCGGTCGTCATGGGCTACGGCGACGTGGGCAAGGGCTGCGCCGAGTCGCTGCGCGGCCAGGGCGCCCGGGTCGTGGTGACCGAGGTGGACCCGATCTGCGCGTTGCAGGCCGCGATGGACGGCTACCAGGTCGCCACCCTGGACGACGTGGTCGAGCAGGCCGACATCTTCATCACCGCCACCGGCTGCTTCGACGTCATCACGAACGAGCACATGGCCCGGATGAAGCACCAGGCCATCGTCGGCAACATCGGCCACTTCGACAACGAGATCGACATGGCCGGGCTGGCCAAGCGGTCCGACGTCGAGCGGATCAACATCAAGCCGCAGGTCGACCTGTGGCGCTTCGCCGACGGGCACGCCATCATCGTGCTCTCCGAGGGCCGCCTGCTGAACCTGGGCAACGCGACCGGGCACCCGAGCTTCGTCATGTCGAACTCGTTCGCCAACCAGACGATCGCCCAGATCGAGCTCTTCACCAAGACCGAGGAGTACCCGATCGGCGTCTACGTGCTGCCCAAGCACCTGGACGAGAAGGTGGCCCGGCTGCACCTCGGCGCGCTCGGCGCCAAGCTGAGCACGCTGACCAAGGAGCAGGCCGCCTACCTCGGCGTCTCCACGGAGGGTCCGTTCAAGCCGGATCACTACCGCTACTGATCGACATCTCCGGACCGGGTCGGCTGTTCGCAGCCGGCCCGGTTCGTCGTCTCCGCCGCCGGCTCAGCGTCTCCGGCTCAGCCCGAACGGGGGCCGCGTCGGGTGGGCCGGAACCACGTCCAGACGCACCAGATCAGCCAGCCGACCGACACGACGGTGGCCAGCGCCCGCAGGCGTAGCGCGCTGAGCAGCAGCACCACGGCCAGCACCGTCAACCACGGCAGGAATCCCCTCACGGCGGGGATCCTTCCACAGCCGACGGGCGGCAGGCCGGCTGCCGGCGGCCGTTGGTCCTCGTCACGGACCTGGTGAGCTTGTCGTGAACGACTTGACGAGGGCCCTGACCAGGGAGGAAGGTATGCCTGCCCTAAGTCAGCCAAGGCGTGCCTAACCTACTCGGAGCCCGGATGTTCGCCACCTACCTGATCGGCCTGCGGGAAGGGCTGGAAGCGACCCTGGTGGTCAGCATCCTGGTCGCCTTCCTGGTGAAGTCGCAGCGCCGGGACCGGCTGCCGCAGGTCTGGGGCGGCGTCGGCCTGGCCGTGGCGCTCTCGGTGCTCTTCGGCTGGCTGATCGAGTACACGTCGACCTCGCTGCTGTCCCGTTCCGAGGATCGTGAGTTGTTCGAGGCGATCACCTCGGTCGCCGCCGTGGTCTTCGTGACCTGGATGATCTTCTGGATGCGCCGAGCCGCCCGGACAATCGCCGGTGAACTGCGGGGCAAGCTCACCGAGGCGCTGGCCGTCGGGTCCCTCGCCGTCGCCGGAATGGCCTTCCTCGCGGTGATCCGCGAGGGCCTGGAAACCGCGCTGATCTTCTACTCGGCCGCCCAGGGCGCGGCCGGCGACAGCGGCCCGCTGCTCGCGTTGATCGGCGGCATCGTCACCGCCGTGGTCCTCGGCGTGCTGCTCTACGCCAGCGCCCTGCGGATCAACCTCAGCAAGTTCTTCACCTGGACCGGCGCGCTGCTGATCCTGGTCGCCGCCGGCATCCTCAAGTACGGCGTGCACGACTTCCAGGAGGCCGGCGTCCTGCCCGGCCTGAACCACCTGGCCTTCGACATCACCGGCGCGCTCGACCCGAGCACCTGGTACGCGGCCCTGCTCGCCGGCATGTTCAACGTGACTCCCGCGCCCACGGTGCTGGAGACGATCGCCTGGGTCGCGTACGCCGTACCGGTCCTCCTGCTCTTCCTGCGACCGGCCCGGCGCAAGCCGGCACCCACCGCGACCACCACCACCGTCACCGAGCGCGGGGCCGACACCGGCGCCGAGGCCGAGGCGGCGTCCACGCCGCAGCGTGCCTGACCCACGAGGAGAGACAGCCCAGATGCGTACCACCCAGTTCTTCGCGCTGGCCGCCGCAGGCGTGCTGGCGACGGCCGGTCTGGCCGCCTGCTCCGACTCCGACAAGGGTGACTCGGCCGCGTCCGGCGGACCGATCGTGGTCAAGGCCAGCGACACCGCCTGTGAGGTCGGCTCGACCGACCTGGGTGCCGGCACCGCCACCTTCAAGATCACCAATTCGGGTGCGAAGGTGACCGAGTTCTACGTGTACGCCGACGGCGACCGCGTCATGGGTGAGGTGGAGAACATCGCCCCCGGGTTGAGCCGCGAGCTGCACGTGGAGTTGCCGGCCGGCACGTACCAGACGGCCTGCAAGCCAGGGATGAGTGGCAAGGGCATCCGGGGTGCGCTCAAGGTCAGCGGGTCGGCGCAGCCGCTCACCGCGGACGCCGCGCTGGGTGACGCCACCGACAACTACCAGCGCTACGTCAAGAGCCAGACCGCCGCGCTGCTGGACAAGACCGAGGAGTTCGTCGGCGCGGTCAAGGCCGGCGATGTGGCGAAGTCCAAGGCGCTCTACCCGGTCGCCCGCACCTACTGGGAGCGGATCGAGCCGGTTGCCGAGATCTTCGGTGACCTCGACCCCAAGATCGACGGCCGCGAGGAGGTCATCGAGGAGGGGATGGAGTTCACCGGCTTCCACCGGATCGAGAAGGACCTCTGGCAGTCTGGTGACATCAGCAAGGATGGCCCGATCGCCGACCGGCTGCTGGTCGACGTCAAGGAGATCGTGGCCAAGGCGAACGCCGAGAAGCTCTCCCCGCTCCAGCTCGCCAACGGTGCCAAGGAACTGCTCGACGAGGTCGCCAGCGGCAAGATCACCGGCGAGGAGGACCGCTACTCGCACACCGACCTGTGGGACTTCGCCGCCAACCTCGAAGGTTCCAAGGCCGCCGTGTCCGCCCTGCGCCCCGCGTTGCAGCAGCGCTCGCCGGAGCTGGTCACGCAGTTGGACACCGAGTTCGCCAACGTCGAGGGACTGCTCGGCAAGCACCGCGACGGCGACGGCTGGAAGCTGCACACCGCGCTGAGCAAGGCCGAGCTCAAGGAGCTCTCCGACGGGATCAACGCGCTCGCCGAGCCGATCAGCAAGGTCGCCGCGGCCGTCGCGAAGTGACCACCTGGCAGAAAGAGTGGAGTCGATGAGCGGGAGCAGGTTGACCCGGCGCCGGGCCATCACCCTGGCCGGCGCCGGAGTGGCCGGGGTCGCCGGAGTGGCGGCCGGCGCGGGAGCGCTGCTGAACGGCTCACATGGTCCGGCCGCTGCGAACGACCACCCGGCCGGGGCCGTGCCGTTCCACGGTGAGCACCAGGCCGGCATCGTCACCCCGGCGCAGGACCGGCTGCACTTCGTGGCCTTCGACGTGATCACCAAGGACCGGGCCCGACTCGTCGAACTGCTGGAGGAGTGGACGGCCGCCGCCGCCCGGATGACCGCGGGACGCGACGCCGGGGTGCTGGGTGCGGTCGGCGGGATGCCGGAGGCCCCACCCGACGACACCGGTGAAGCACTCGGCCTGCCTCCCTCGCAGCTCACCCTCACCATCGGCTTCGGGCCGACGCTGTTCCGCGACGCCGACGGGCGGGACCGGTTCGGCCTCGCCGACCGTCGGCCCGCCGCCCTCGCCGAGCTGCCGAAGTTCCCCGGCGACGCGTTGCAGGCGCAGCTCTCCGGTGGCGACCTCTGCGTCCAGGCCTGCTCCAACGACCCGCAGGTGGCGGTGCACGCGATCCGCAACCTGGCCCGGCTCGGCATGGGCGTGGTGAGCGTCCGCTGGTCGCAGTTGGGCTTCGGCCGCACCTCATCGACCTCGCGGGAGCAGGCCACCGCGCGCAACCTCTTCGGGTTCAAGGACGGCACGGCCAACCTCAAGGCCGAGGACACCGACCTGCTGCGCGACCAGTTGTGGGTGCAGCCGGGCGACGGGCCGGACTGGATGGCCGGGGGCTCGTACCTGGTCACCCGTAAGATCCGGATGCTCGTGGAGACCTGGGACCGGACCTCCCTCGCCGAGCAGGAGGAGATCGTCGGGCGGACCAAGGGCAGCGGCGCGCCGCTGGGTCGCAGCGACGAGTTCGACGAACCCGACTTCGCCGCCCGTGGCGCGGACGGGAAGCCGGTGATCGCCGAGCACGCCCATGTCACGCTGGCCCACCCGAGTCGGAATGGCGGCGCTCAGCTGCTGCGCCGGGGTTACAACTTCGTCGACGGCTCGGACGGCCTCGGCCGACTCGACGCGGGCCTCTTCTTCATCGCCTACCAGCGCGATCCACGCCGCCAGTTCGTGCCGATCCAGACACAGTTGGCCCGGCACGACGTGATGAACGAGTACCTGCGACACGTCTCCAGTGGGGTGTTCGCCTGTCCTCCCGGGGTACGCGACGGCGGGGACCACTGGGGGCGTGGGCTGTTCGGCTGACCGTCGTCCGGATGGCGACAACCGGATCGGCCCAGCCTGCTGTGGCGCCAGGCGGTGCCAAAGGGGGATCATGGAAGCGTTACCGGCGGACGCCGGTCCCACCGAACTGAATGAGGATGCAATATTAATCCCATGAGAGCCCGCGTACTGGTGGTCGACGATGACCCCGCGCTCGCCGAGATGCTCGGCATCGTGCTGCGCAGTGAGGGTTTCCTGCCCTCGTTTGTGGCGGACGGCGAGCGGGCGTTGGCCGCCTTTCGCGACAGTCGTCCCGATATCGTGCTGCTTGACCTGATGCTTCCCGGTATGAGCGGTATCGACGTGGCCCGGTCGATCCGAGCGGAGTCCGGCGTGCCCATCGTCATGCTGACCGCAAAGAGCGACACCGTGGACGTCGTGCTCGGCCTGGAGTCCGGCGCCGACGACTACGTGGTCAAGCCGTTCAAGCCCAAGGAGCTGGTGGCCCGGATGCGGGCCCGACTGCGCCGGGGCGAGGACGTGGCCCCGGAGATGCTCACCATCGGGCCTCCGGACAACCAGATCACCATCGACGTGCCCGCGCACACGGTGAGCCGCAACGACGAGGAGGTGAAGCTGACGCCGCTGGAGTTCGACCTGCTGGTCGCGCTCGCCCGCAAGCCACGTCAGGTCTTCACCCGCGAGGTGCTGCTCGAACAGGTCTGGGGCTACCGGCACGCGGCCGACACCCGTCTGGTCAACGTGCACGTCCAGCGGCTGCGGGCCAAGATCGAGCCGGACCCGGAGCGACCGGAAATCATCCTCACCGTGCGGGGCGTGGGCTACAAGGCAGGGACCGGATAGCCTGGTCGCACTGTGTCGACCTCGCCGCCCCCACCCTCCCCGAGTACGGCTGCCCGCCGCCCCAGCGCCGGCGGGGAGCTCTGGCGTGCGGTGAGCGGTCGGCTCGCCCGTGCGGTGGGTCGGGCACACCAGACCTGGCGCCGCTCACTCCAGGTCCGGGTCGTGACCATCACGCTGGTCGCGTCCAGCCTGCTGGTCGGCGGGTTCGCGTTCCTGATCGCTGACAAGATCACCACCATCCTGCTCGACAGCGCTCGAAGCGACGTCCGGCAGCGGGTGACCAGCGGTGCCAGCTACGCGGCCAAGCAGGTCTCCTTCTACGGGCAGCCGCAGGAGGCGCAGCTCCAGGAGACCATCGACGGCACCGTCAACTACCTGGCCGGCGGCGACCCCCAGCAGACCAGCGGCGTGGTGGTGGCGATCACCGCCAACGACTATCCCAACGACATCCAGACGCGCACCTCCCCGTCGGCGAACGTGCAGTCGCTGATCAGCCCGGAGCTGCGGGCCGCGATCGCCGACGGCAAGGTGGCCAGCCAGATCCGCACCGGGCGACTCACCGGCGAGACCACCAAGTACCTGGTCTACGGCTCGCCGGTGCCCACCCGCTTCGGCCAGATCGAGCTCTACTATCTGGTGCCGCTGGGCCGGCAGGACGTCACCGCCGCCGACGCCCGCGCCACAGTGGTGGCCACCGGGGTCGCGCTGGTGATCCTGCTCGGGTTGCTCGCGGCACTGGTCACCCGGCTGGTGGTCAACCCGGTCCGGGTCGCCGCACGAACCGCCCAACGGCTCTCCGCCGGCCTGCTCGACCAGCGGATGGTGGTCAACGGCGAGGACGACCTGGCCCTGCTGGCCGCGTCGTTCAACCAGATGGCCACCAACCTGCAACGGCAGATCCTGCGCCTGGAAGAGATGTCCCGGTTGCAGCGCCGCTTCACCTCAGACGTCTCCCACGAGCTGCGTACCCCGCTGACCACGGTCCGGATGGCCGCTGACCTGATCTTCGCCGAGCGCGACGAGTTCGACCCGGCGGTCGCCCGCAGCGCCGAGCTGCTCCAGGCCGAGCTGGATCGATTCGAGGAGCTGCTCACCGACCTGCTGGAGATCAGTCGGTTCGACGCGGGCTTCGCCATGCTGGATTCCGAGCCGACCGACCTGGTGCCGGTGGTGCACCGGGTGGTCGACCGGCTGGCTGGCCTGGCCGAGCGGGTGGGCGTACCGATCGAACTCGACCTGCCGGGCACGCCGGTGATCGCCGAGGTCGACCCGCGCCGGGTCGAGCGGGTGTTGCGCAACCTGGTCGGCAACGCCGTCGAGCACGGTGAGGCCCGCCCGGTGCTGATCACCCTCGGCATCGACGAGACCGCCGTGGCGATCACCGTCCGCGACCACGGTGTGGGGCTGAAGGTGGGCGAGGAGAAGCTGGTGTTCAACCGGTTCTGGCGGGCGGACCCGTCCCGGGCCCGGCAGACCGGGGGCACCGGGCTGGGGCTGTCGATCAGCCTGGAAGACGCCCGGCTGCACGGCGGCTGGCTGGAGGCGTGGGGTGCGCCCGGGCAGGGCGCGCAGTTCCGGCTCACCCTGCCGGCCCGTGCGGGCGATCGGCTGACCACCTCACCGCTGCGGCTGGTGCCGGCCGACGCCGCCCTGCCGTTCGGCGGCCCCCGCGACGGTGGGCCACTGGCCATCGGTCCCGGCACCGGCGGTGCATTGGCGATCGGCCCGGCTCCGGCCGGAGACGGACAGCGGACGGAGGTGCGCTCGTGAGACGGCCAACTGTGCTCGGGGCCCTCGGCGTGATGGTGCTGCTGGGCGCCGGCTGTGGCATCCCGGCGGCATCCGACGTGCGGGTGGACGGCAAGGGCGGCGCCGCGACCGAGGCCGGTGTGATCAGTCGGGGCAGTGAGCCACCGACGCGGACGGCCAGCGGCAGCGACAACGGGGCATTCGTCCGCAACTTCCTGTCCGCCGCCGCCGGCGAGCCGGATCGAGCGTACGAGCGGGTCAAGGCGTTCATCGCCCCGGAGGACAAGACCCGGCTACAGGACAAGAAGGGCAGCGAGGTCGCGCTGAACGTGGTCCGGCTGCGCGAGGCGGTCTACACCCTCAACAGCGACTCGACCACGACCGTGAAGATCGCCGTGCAACAGCTCGGTGTTCTGCGGACCAACGGCACCCTGGCCCCACCGGTGGCGACCGAGACGGAGTACGAGTTCGGCCTGCGCCCTGCGTCCTTCAACGGCGGCGCCAACGATGACCGGGCCGGCTTCTACGTCATCAACCCGCCCAATGTGCTGCTGCTCAGCGACACCGCCCTTCGCGAGTACTACCAGGACGAGACGATCTACTTCTGGAGTTCGGACCGCAGCCGCCTGGTGCCCGACCAGCGCTACCGGCCGCAGGCGGTGCCGGTCGAGCGGCAGGTCAACGAGGTGGTGAAGTGGCTGGTCGGCGGCCCCTCGGACTGGTTGCGCCCGGGGGTCGTCGGGCTGCCGGACCGCACCGAGCTGATCAACAACGCCACCGGCGGGAACGGTCGGTGGGAGGTCAACCTGGACATGTCCGGTGACGACCAGAACGGGATCGATCAGTTGATCACGCAGATCGCCTGGTCGTTGGGCGACCTGACCGGTCAGCTGGAGTTGAAGATCCGCAACAACGCGCAACCCGTGGTGGACCTGGGCGAGCGACGAGACTCCCGCGTGCTCTATCCGTATGCCACCGGCCCGCAGCGGTTCGGCGTGTACGACGGGGCGATCCACCCACTCGACTTCGATGGCGAGCCCAGCGGCACGGTGCCGCTGACACCCGAGGCCAACCGTAACGTCGTCTCCGCCAGCCTCGGGCTGGCCAAGGACCGCCGGATCCTCGCCGCGATGGCGGTCACCGGCAGCGGCAAGAACCGGTACCGACTCGCCGTGGGCACTGGCGCCGACCCGGTCGCCGTGCTCAGTCGCAGCGGCACCGAGTACTCCTCGATCAGCCGGCCGGTCTGGCTGCGTACTGTCGACAACCGCCCCAGCCGTGGCCTGGTGGTGGCCGACGGGCAGCTCTACCGGTTCGACGAGGCGGCCCGGATGTATCCGGTGCCGCTCAACCTGCCCTCCGCCGCGGTCACCGCGGTGGCCGCCGCGTTGGACGGCCAGCGGGTGGCGCTGATCGCCGGCGGCCGTCTCTACGTCGCCGCGGTCAACCTCGACGGCGGCGGGGTCTCCATCGGCCCGCCCCGAGAGTTGGTCACCTCGCTGACCAACCCCACGGCGGTCGACTGGGGCAGGGAGGACCAGCTCGTGGTGGCGGGGTCAGTCGGCCAGCCGGCGATCTACGAGATCAGTGTCGACGGCGCCCTGGAGACGCCGCTGCGGACCGACCTCGGCGCCAAGGTCACCCACCTGACCGCGTACCCGACCAACCGCGGCGTGCGGGCGCCCAGCGGGGCCTACATGTACGAGGCGAACGGGGTGGCCTACCGCAGCAGCCCGTTCGAACGGATCGAGCCCGGCCGGGTACGCGACATCGCCCCGGTGCCGACCGGCGTCCGGCCGAGCAACCCGTCGGCGCCGTTCTTCCTCTACTGACACGGTGAGCGGGCTCTGGGCGGACCTCGCCGACCTGGTGCTGCCCGCCGACTGCGCCGGTTGTCGGGAGCGCCGACCCGGCCTGCGGCACGGTGTCTGCCCGGCCTGTGTCGTGGCGCTGGGTGCGTTGCGACCACGGGCGGTCCGCCCCACTCCCGCACCGCCGGGCCTGCCGTCCTGCGTCGCCCTCGGCCCGTACGCGGGTCCGCTGCGCGAGGCCCTGCTGGCGTACAAGGAACACGGCCGACACGGGCTTGCTCGCCCGCTCGGCGCGCTGCTCGCCGAAGTCGTCGCGGCGGCCGTCGGTGGGGCCCGCCCGGTGGCGTTGGTTCCGGTCCCGGACACCGTGGCGGCGGCCCGGTCCCGTTACGGGGACCACCTCGACCGGCTTGCCCGGCACTGCGCGGCCCGGCTCAACCGGAGCGGCTGGGCGGTGCGGGTGCACCGTCCGCTGCGGGCGTCGCCCCGGCCCGACTCGGTCACCCTGGACAGCGCTGGACGCGCGGCGGCGGCCGAGGCGGCCTTCCAGCCCCGCTCGACCGGGCCGGTCCGGGGTCGTGCCGGGGGCGCGGCACCGGTAGTGGTGCTGCTCGACGACATCGTCACCACCGGCGTGACCCTCGCTGCGGCGAGCCGGGTGCTGACCGCGACTGGGTGGGCACCGAGTGTCGCGGCGGTGCTCGCGGCGACCGAGAAAAGACACCAGTCGTAACCGATCGTGTTTCCGTTTCACCCGTTGGTGTATGAGCTGCGAAAAATCCTGGGCCGTCTCGGCAACATGGGGTGACTGCCGGGCAAACAGGAGTTAGCGTTTCGCTGTCGGGGGTAGGAGGTCGTTCCAACCGCCCCTGGCGGTGAGAGGAGGCGTAGCCGTACCAACCGGTCGACGCCAGCGGGTCTCCCCACGGCGCGCGGCCGGGCAACCGGATCGAAGACCGTCCGAACAAGGGAGGTCACGTGGACATCGTGGTCAAGGGCCGAAACGTCGAAGTGCCGGACCATTACCGGGTACACGTAGCCGAGAAACTCGCGAAGATCGAACGCTACGACCACAAACTTATTCGCGTCGATGTCGAGCTGTTTCATGAGCGCAATCCGCGCCAGGCCGACCACTGCCAGCGGGTGGAGATCACCTGCGTTTCCCGGGGCCCGGTGATTCGGGCCGAAGCCTGCACGAACGACTTCTACAGCGCGCTCGACGCGGCCATCGCGAAGCTCGACACCCGGCTGCGCCGCGCGGCCGACCGCCGCCGCGTACACCGGGGCCGGCACGCGCCGATCTCCGTCGCCGAGGCCACAGCGGGCCTTCCGGTCGCGGACCTGGTGCCCAACGCGCTGAGCGCGCCCAGCGATGGCGCCCGCGCCGGCACTGCGGTCGCGGAGCGGGTCGAAGAGGAGCACGACGACCAGCCGTGGCACATCGCCCGGGAGAAGGTCCACCCGGCCGAGCCGATGACCATCGACGACGCGCTGTTCGAGATGGAACTGGTCGGCCACGACTTCTACCTTTTCCAGGACAAGGAGTCCGGCCGCCCCAGCGTCGTCTACCGGCGCCACGCGTACGACTACGGCATCATCTCCCTCGCCACCTGACCGGTAGCCGATCCGCGTCGATCATGGAGTTGTGGTGGGGAAACGCCCACCACAACTCCATGATCCGTCAGCGGAGGTCGGCGGGGAGGAGCGCGAAGGTCAGGTCGTCCAGGCGGGCGCCGGCCAACCCGGGCAGCCGGCCGCGCTGAACGGATTCGCGCCGAAAACCGACCCGCTCCAGCACCCGGTGCGACGCGCTGTTGTCCGGCACCGTGCCGGCCGACAGCCGGGCGATACCGGCCGAGCCGAACGCCCAGCCCGCCAGCAACCGGACCGCCCGCGTCGCGTACCCCCGGCCGCGCCAGTCCGGCAGCAACGCGTAGCCGACCGACGCCTCGCCGGCGGCCACGTCGGTGTACGACAACCCGCAACTGCCCACCGGCTCGCCGCTGGCCACGTCCGTGATCATCAGCCGGGCGATCTCGCCGGTCAGCCAGCCGCTCTGTGCGAGACGACAACGCCGCTCCATCGCCTCGCGCGTCGGCGGCACCGGCGGCGCCTGGTTCGCCACCACCTCGGGTCGGCTGTGCAGCCGGTACATCAGCGCCGCGTCGTCCGGCGCGAGTGGGCGCAGCGCCACCACCTCGTCGGTGAGCACCCCGCCGGGCAGGTCGGGCAGCAGCCGGGCGGCCGGCCCGGGCGGATCACCGGCGACGCGTACCCAGGCCAGCAGGTCGTGCCGGCCCTCGCCCCGGGACGCACCTGCCGAACGGCGCAGACCCTCGTAGCGGAAGCCTGCGGCCAGCGCGACCCGCTGGCTCGGGGCGTTCTCCGGTTCGGTGAGCAGCTCCAGTCGGGCCGCCCCGGCGGCGAACGCGTGCTCGCTCAGCGCGCGGGTCGCCGCGGTGGCCAGCCCGTGACCACGCGCCGCCGGTCGCATCCAGTAGCCGATCTCCACCTGACCCCGGGCGGGCACCGGGTTGTTCAACCCCACCGCGCCGAGCAGACGATCGGTCGCGGGGTCCGCGACGGCGTACGCCGTGCCGCCGCCGGTCCAGGCCGCCGGGGCACCGACGTCGATCCACCAGCGGGCGTCGGTCTCGGTGTACGGCGTCGGCAGGTTCGACACGAACCGTTGAGTCAGCGGGTCCGCGCAGCCGTCCACCACGTCGGCGCTGTCCTGCGCGCGAAACGGGCGCAGCCGCACCCCGTGCGCCTCGACGACCGGCCGCAGATTCATCCCAGATCCTTCGCGAGAAGCGCTCCGACCCACACGTCCACCCGCTCGCCCCGGTGCTGCACGCCGCCCCGGGCGATCCCCTCGACCAGGAAGCCCGCCTTCTCCGCCGCCCGGCGGGAGGAGGTGTTGCCCACGTTCGCCTTCCACTCGATCCGCGCCAGGCCCAACGTGCTGAAGCCCCAGGCGCTGAGCGCGACCAACGCGGCGGGCAGGTAGCCCCGGCCCCGGGCCGCCGGCGCGGTCATGAAGCCGGCATCGGCCACCAGCGGGTCGGCGGGGGAGAGCCGCAGGTCGAGTGTGCCCGCGTACCTGTCGTCGGAGTCGGCGATCACGAAGCAGGCGGCGTCCCCCCGAGCCCAGGCGTCCCGGCCGTAAGCCTGGTAGCCCTGCGCGTCGGCGCGCTCGTACGGGTCCGGCACTGTCGTCCAGCGGATGCTCTCCGGGTCCCGGCAGGTCTGCACCACGGCGTCCAGGTCCTTCTCCTCCATGGGTCGCAGACGCAGCTCGCCGGCCCCGTTCTCGGCGAACAGAACGGGCTGCGGGCGGCCGAAGACGGCGGCCCGCCGGGCGGCGAGGGTGCCCGGTCCGGCCGGACCGGTCGACCCCGCGGCCGGCACCTCGCCGGGCAGCAGCGAGCCGATCCAGCCGTCCGCGCTGCCGGGCAGCGCCGGGTTGGCCAGCCGCAACCTGCCGTCGATCCGGAAACCGGCCCGGAGGGCCACCAGCCGGGAGGCGTGGTTGCCCACCTCGGCCTGCCAGATGAGCCGGCGGAGCCCGAGGGTGTCGAAGGACCAGCGGGCCACCGCCCGGGTGGCCCGGACCATCACGCCCCGACCGCGCGCCCAGGGCGCCGTCCAGTAGCCGATCTCACCGGTGCCGTCCTTGTCGATCGAGATGAGCCCGCTGGAACCCAGCAGCTCCCCGGTGTTCGGGTCGCAGACCGCGAACGGTGCCCCGGTGCCCTCGGCCCAGGCCTTCCGGCTCATCTCGGTGACAAATCCGTGGGCGTGTTCCGGCCGGTACGGGCGCGGTACGGTGGTCCAACGCTGAATGTCCGGGTCCTGGCAGGCTCGGTGTACGGCCTCGGCATCCGTCTCTCGCCAGGGCCGCAGCAGCACGCCGTCCTCGATGATCTCCACGGGCTCCACTCGTGCATCCTGCCGTAGCGTTCGCCGACGGCGTAACCGGATAACGTTTGGGGCGTGTGCAGGACGCGAGTTATGTCGGGTTCGGCGGGGTCGAGCACCGCCACCAGTGACCATCGCGCCGATGGAGCGCCTACGATGGTTCGAGACTGTCTAGGGGAGCGTTGATCCGTGTCGATTCTGGAAAAGGTCCTTAACGCGGGCGAGGGCCGCATGGTGCGCCGGCTCAAGGCCATCGCTGCCGCCGTCACCTCGATCGAGGACGACTACGTCAACCTCACCGACGAGGAACTGGCCGGCATGACCGAACAGTTCCGGGAGCGGCTCGACGAGGGTGAGACCCTCGATGACCTGCTGCCGGAGGCGTTCGCGGTGGCCCGCGAGGCGGCGGCCAGGGTGCTCGGCCAGCGCCCGTACGACGTCCAGGTGATGGGCGGCGCGGCGCTGCACTTCGGCAACATCGCCGAGATGAAGACCGGTGAGGGCAAGACGCTGACCTCGGTCATGGCCGTCTACCTCAACGCGCTCTCCGGCAAGGGCGTCCACGTGATCACGGTCAACGACTACCTCGCCCAGCGTGACGCGGCGTGGATGGGTCGGGTGCACGAGTTCCTCGGGCTGACCGTCGGCGTGGTGCTGCCCAACCGGCCGGCCAGTGAGCACAAGGCCGCCTACGAGTGCGACATCACCTACGGCACCAACAACGAGTTCGGCTTCGACTACCTGCGCGACAACATGGCGTGGTCGAAGGAAGAGCTGGTGCAGCGCGGGCACAACTTCGCGGTGGTCGACGAGGTCGACTCCATCCTGATCGACGAGGCCCGCACCCCGCTGATCATCTCCGGCCCGGCCGAGCACTCCGCCCGCTGGTACGGCGAGTTCGCCGGCGTGGTGGCCCGGCTCCAGCCCGGCACCGACGGCGAGGGCGACTACGAGGTCGACCACTCCAAGCGCACCATCGCGGTGACCGAGCGGGGAGTCGCCAAGGTCGAGGACCGGCTCGGCATCGACAACCTGTACGAGTCGGTGAACACCCCGCTGGTCGGCTACCTCAACAACGCCATCAAGGCCAAGGAGCTCTACAAGCGCGACAAGGACTACATCGTCAGCGACGGTGAGGTCCTGATCGTCGACGAGTTCACCGGTCGCATCCTGCACGGCCGTCGCTACAACGAGGGCATGCACCAGGCGATCGAGGCCAAGGAGGGGGTGGAGATCAAGCAGGAGAACCAGACCCTGGCCACCATCACCCTCCAGAACTACTTCCGCCTCTACGAGAAGCTGTCCGGGATGACCGGTACGGCGCAGACCGAGGCGAGCGAGTTCAACAAGGTCTACAAGGTCGGCGTCGTGACCATCCCGACCCACCGCCCGATGGTTCGCGAGGACCGGCCGGACGTCATCTACAAGACGGAAAAGGCCAAGTTCAACGCCGTCATCGAGGACATCGCCGAGCGGCACCAGATGGGTCAGCCGGTGCTGGTGGGCACCGTCTCGGTGGAAAACTCCGAGATCCTCTCCCAGTTGCTGCGCCGCCGTGGCATCCCGCACAACGTGCTGAACGCCAAGTTCCACGCCCGGGAGGCTGAGATCGTCGCCCAGGCCGGGCGTAAGGGCGCGGTCACCGTGGCCACCAACATGGCCGGCCGCGGCACCGACATCCTGCTCGGTGGCAACCCGGAGTTCCTCGCCGCGAACGAGCTGCGCCAGCGCGGCCTCGACCCGCTGGAGAACGAGGAAGAGTACGCCAAGGCGATGGAGGAGGTCCTTCCCACCTGGAAGCAGGCCTGCGACGCCGAGGCGGAAGAGGTCTCGGCCGCCGGCGGCCTCTACGTGCTGGGCACCGAGCGGCACGAGTCCCGGCGGATCGACAACCAGCTGCGTGGTCGCGCCGGCCGGCAGGGCGACCCGGGCGAGTCCCGTTTCTACCTGTCCCTCCAGGACGAGCTGATGCGGCGCTTCCGGGCCGGGGCGGTCGAGGCGGTGATGGAGCGCTTCAACATCCCGGAGGACGTGCCCATCGAGTCGAAGATGGTCACCCGGCAGATCAAGAGCGCCCAGGCCCAGATCGAGGGCCAGAACGCCGAGATCCGCAAGAACGTCCTCAAGTACGACGAGGTGCTCAACAAGCAGCGCCAGGTCGTCTACGCCGAGCGGCTCCGGGTGCTCAACGGCGAAGACCTCTCCGACCAGGTCCGCAACATGATCGACGACACCGTCGAGGCGTACGTGCGGGGTGCCACCTCCGACGGCTACGGCGAAGACTGGGACCTTGAGCAGCTCTGGTCCAGCCTCAAGCAGCTCTATCCGGTCGGCGTGACGATCGAGGAGTTGGAAGAGGAGGCCGGCGGTTCCCGGGCCGGCATGGACGCCGACTTCCTGGTCGCCCGCCTCAAGGAGGACGCCAACGCCGCGTACGACCGGCGTGAGGAGCAGCTCGGCACCGAGGGGGTGCGCCAGCTCGAGCGGATGGTGCTGCTCCAGGTCATCGACCGCAAGTGGCGCGAGCACCTCTACGAGATGGACTACCTCCAGGAGGGCATCAACCTCCGGGCCTACGCCCAGCGCGACCCGGTGGTGGAATACCAGCGCGAGGGCTTCGACATGTTCGCCACCATGATGGACGGCATCAAGGAGGAGACCGTCGGTTTCCTCTACAACGTCGACGTCCAGGTGACCGAACCGGAGCCGGAGGAGGGGGCCGACGAGGTCACCCTGCTCGACAAGCCGGTGGAGATCCGGGCCAAGGGCCTCAACCAGGCACCGCGGCGGCAGGGCCTGCAATACTCCGCGCCGACCATCGACGGTGAGGCCAGCCCGGGCGCGGTCGCCGTGGAGCAGGCCGAGCAGCAGGCTCCGGCGCTCGGTGTGGGCCGACCGGCTCCGGGTGCTCCGGCGGCACCGGGGCAGAGCGCGCCATCCGCGCCGCAGCGGCCGGCATCCGGGCTGCGTGGCCCGGCAGTTCCGTCGGCTGCCTCCCGTCGGCCGGCACCGAACCAGGCGGAGGCGAGCAACGGCCCGTCCCGCAACGCGCCGTGCCCGTGTGGCTCGGGCCGCAAGTACAAGCGCTGCCACGGCGCCCCCAACGGCGGCAACTGACCAACAGCAGCTGCACCGACAGCGTCTGACCGACGGGTCCCGGCCGAACAGGCCGGGGCCCGTCGGTGTCTGTGAGCCTCGCCGACGACCGGGGCAGGTGCGGTCAGAGCACGTGTAGGGCAACGCAGAGCCAGCGGCCCCGACGATGTTCGAGACGCAGCGCCATCGCCCAACTTCGGCCGCCCGCGCCGGTGAGGACGGCTGCCGCCTCCACCGCGGCCTCCCGGGGCTCGCAGACTCGCAGGCGTAGCAGTCGAACCAGTGGTCGGCCGCTGCGCCGGCGGGATGCCCCGGCCCGCCCGGATGCGCGGGCGAGCTCGGTCAGCAGGTCGCCCGCTCGGGCCGGGTCGAGCAGCGCTCGCACCTGGGCCGGCGAACGGTAGCCGTTGACCACCTCCAGACAGGTGCCGACGAAGCGGTGCGCGGCTCGGGTGGTTTCCGGTGCGGTCGACGTCGGCAACGACGCGACCGGGTGGGTGGTGGACCTGCTGGGCACCGGGCGCAGGGCTGCTCGCCGCTCCGGCGGCCGGACCGGGTTGGGTCGGGTGGAGGCGAACAGGTCGAGGGCTAGTTGGCCGTCGGTCATCGGCGGCCAGTACGACCCGTCGGCCTCGTCAACGTAGGGCGGGTCGAAGGGCGGGACGGGGCGCAGCCGCACGGGTGGTCGGGAAGGACCGGGTCGCGCTCCGCTCATCATCGTCCCCTCGATCTTGCGTTTGCCTTCGTTTGCCTCCGACAAGCTCGATTCTGAGCGACAAAACGGCCTCGGTCAATGGCTTCGTGGCCTCCTCCGCCCGACAAGGCGCATGATCCACTCGGGTTTCTTGAAATCGCGTGGTCCCAGCGGCCCCGGCACCCCGACTTCCGTAAAACCGAGTGGATCACGCCCCGGAACTGACGGACGGGCAGAGGGCAGGCCGAGCAGGCAGGGGCGAGCCGGGCTTCTGCTACTCGGGGTCGCGGTCGACCAGGGGGTTGCTCTGCACCCAGTCTGCCGTCTCGTCGTATTTGCGCGCTATGTACTCCTCCAGTCGCGCGCGCTCGACGCGCCACTGCCCGCGCCCGCCGATCTTGATCGCCGGCAGTTCACCGCTGCGCACCATGTGGTAGACCTGCGAGTCCGACACGTTGAGCTCGGTGGCCACGTCGGAGAGCAGCAGGAACCTCGGCTCCACAGAAACTCCCGGGGTTGATGTCGTTTGGCTCAGTTTGCCACCGACAGCCCCCACCGCCCAGCACGGGACCGGTTCGGTGGCGTACCAACCACCCGGGACACACCGGCTGGGAACTTCCTCCGGCCGGAGGCGGGGTGTATGACGGTCACGGCGTGCGGCATGATCTGCGCCCGTGCCGGCGGCCGCCGGTGGAGGACGACGCGGGGAGACGACCGGTGACCGACGAGCTTGTCCGGGTGTACGTGCCGGCGACCGTACCGATGCTGGCCCGGCTGCGTGTGGAGGGCCTGGCCGCCGACCAGGCGCACGCCGTGACCCCGGCGCTGCGCGAGTGGTACGCCGAGGGTGACGAGGAGGAGTTGGAGTACGTCGCCTTCACCCGGGCTGCCCAGGACGCCCTGCATCTGCTCCGGGCCGATCCGACCGCTCCCCGCCGTCGCGTCGTCATCTCGGTCGACCTGCCGTCGGCAGCGATCGGGCGCGGCGACGGCGAGCTGGGCTCCAGCGCGGTGACGTTGACCGACGCCGTGCCGGTGGGCGCCGTCGCGGCCATCCACGTGGACAGCGCGGACGCGGCCGAGGAGGTCGGCGCGGCGGCCGACGTCGTGGCCGAGGCGGCGGCTGGTGACCCGGACGCCCAGTTCACCGTTGACGGCGCCGAGGACCACGAGCTGGAGTGGTACGACGTGACGGAGCTGGACCAGCTGCTGAGCGCTACCGACTGAGCTGGGCACCGCCCCGGCAGCAGCCGGACACCGGACACCGGGCAAGCACTTGCGCCGAAGGCCGGCCCCGGCCGCCTTCGCCGAACGCCGGCCCCGGTGCGGCGTCAGCGAGCCGGGTCCGCCTTCGCCGCGTCCGCGTCGGGCGTCTCGGCTGGGTCGCCGTCGAACGTCTCGGCCGGGTCCGCGTCGAACGCCTTGGCGTAGCCCGGCTTGTCGTCCGCCGGATCGATCTGGTCCGCGACGGGGTTCGGGCCGTGGGCCGGTTCGTCGTCGTCGCTGTGGGCGGGGCTGAGCGTGCGGCCGAACGCGATGAGCGCGGTCAGCGCCCCCACGAAGAGCACCCAGATGCCGTTGTCCACCCGCGAGGTGCCCAGCGAGGTCTGCGCCACCGCGTCCGCCTCACTGAGCGCGCTGGCAAGGTCCAGTAGCGACCGGCCGCCAACCCTGATGATCACTTCGGCGAGCAGCAGGAGGAGCCCCGGCCCGGCGCCGGCGAGCAGGTACGCCGGCCAGCGCAGCGCCGGGGCCTCGGGATCGCGGTGGACGGCTCGACGCCGTGCCCAGGTCAGGTAGCCGAAGGCCAGAAGCCCGGCGAGCAGCCCGGCGACGAGCGATTCGGTACGGGACACCCACTTCGCCGCGTTGATCAACGATTCCTGGCTGTCGCCGGACCCGAAGAGGTCGAACAGCGGGTCCCGGGCGCGGCTGAACGCGACCACGAAGATCAGCGTGCCCAGCGCGGCGGTGACCACAGCACCGATCGCCGGGGCGGTCCGCGCGCCGGCCAGCGCGCCCCCGATGATCGCCGCGGCCGCCGTGGTACCGGCGATCACGTTGGTGGTGGACGTGTCGAAGTAGGTGAGGTTGATGGCCACCGCGGCAGCGAGCCCGACCAGCATTCCGCCGCCGATCGCCCCGGCGAAGCGCAGGGTGGCCCAGTCGCCGTACCGGCGGGCCAGCAGGTTGCCACCGGCCAGCGCGACGGCCGCCCCGGCCACCAGCGCGGCCGAGATCACGCCGGGCAGGGCGAACGCGGAGAGGCTGATCGCGGTGACCCCGGCCGCCGCCGAGGTGATGGCCTCCCGGGTGGACCAGAGCATGGCGGCCAGCCAACCGAGTGCCAGCAGCGCGAGCACTGCGGCGCCGGGCGCGGGCAGCGGCCGACTGCCGGCGCTGGCCGCGTCGACCGCCGGCTCGTCCGACTCAGCGGCCGGGACGCGGCCGGGCTGCTTGGTCATCGTCTCCCCTTCGAGGCGGCAGGTCACCGACCATTCAGGGTACGCGGGCCCGCTGGGCTGCCTGTCGCCCCGGGACGGCGGGACGGATCGAGAGCGGTCGGTAAGGGGAGGAGGGGCGGGGCGGTCCTTGGCGCTGGGCGGTGGCGGAGATGGGTCGCGTGGCCCGTCGTGGGAGAATCAGGGGAGGTCCCGCCGCTGCTCGGCCTCCCGTGCGGCGTCCGGTGTCCGGCCATCCGGTCGGTGCCCGCGGGTCCGGTTTCGCCACTGCTGTCGAGATCGCCAGGAGCCTTGATGGATGCCGTGTTCTCCGTTCCCGAACCGCGCAACGAGCCGGTTCGCAACTACGAGCCGGGCAGCCCCGACCGGGACCGGCTCCAGCGGCGGCTGACCGAGCTCGCCGCCGAGCGCATCGACCTGCCGATGACCATCGGCGGTGAGCAGCGGATGGCCGGCGGTGACCCGATCAACGTGGTGCAGCCGCACAAGCACGCCCACGTGCTGGGGGTGACCGCGCACGCCACCCACGACGACGCGCGCGCCGCGACCAAGGCGGCCAAGGACGCCGCGCCGATGTGGCGGGCGCTGCCCTTCGAGGAGCGCGCCGCGATCTTCCTGCGCGCCGCCGAGCTGCTCGCCGGTCCCTGGCGGGACACGCTCAACGCCGCCACCATGCTCGGCCAGTCGAAGACCGCGATCCAGGCGGAGATCGACGCGGCGTGCGAGTTCATCGACTTCCTGCGGTTCAACGTGCACTTCGCGCGTCGCCTGCTCGAGGAGCAGCCGGCGTCCTCGCCCGGCGTCTGGAACCGCTTCGACCACCGCCCGCTGGAGGGCTTCGTCTACGCGGTCACCCCGTTCAACTTCACCGCCATCGCCGGCAACCTGCCGTCGGCGCCGGCCCTGCTGGGCAACACGGTGGTCTGGAAGCCGGGCCCGACCCAGCAGTTCGCCGCGCACTTCACCATGCGGCTGTTCGAGGCCGCCGGCCTGCCGCCCGGCGTGATCAACATGGTCACCGGCCGGGGCGAGGAGGTCTCCGACGTCGTGCTCGCCGACCCGGACCTGGCCGGCATCCACTTCACCGGTTCGACAAAGGTCTTCCAACAGTTGTGGCGGACCGTGGGCGACAACATCTCCCGTTACCGGGGCTACCCGCGCCTGGTCGGCGAGACCGGCGGCAAGGACTTCGTCGTCGCGCACACCAGCGCCGACGTGGACGCGCTGCACACCGCGCTGATCCGTGGCGCGTACGAGTACCAGGGCCAGAAGTGCTCGGCGGCCTCGCGGGCGTACGTGCCGCGCTCGATCTGGGAGGGTGGGCTGCGGGACCGGCTGGCCGCCACCACCGACTCGCTGACCTACGGTGACGTGGCCGACTTCGGCAACTTCGGCGGTGCGGTGATCGACGACAAGGCGTTCGCCCGGCACACCGCCGCGCTGGAGCTGATCGCCGGTGACGACAGCTGCCGGGTGCTGGCCGGTGGCACTGCCGACGACTCGGTCGGCTACTTCGTGCGACCGACGCTCTTCGAGTGCGGCGACGCCGCCCACGAGACCTTCACCACCGAGTACTTCGGGCCGATCCTGGGCGTGCACGTGTTCGACGACGCCCGGTTCGACGAGGTGGTCGCGCAGGCGGAGTCGATCGCCCCGTACGCGTTGACCGGCTCGGTGTTCGCCACCGACCGTCGGGTCGTCGAGTCGGTCGGCGAGCGCATGCGGTACGCGGCCGGCAACTTCTACATCAACGACAAGCCGACCGGCGCGGTGGTCGGGCAGCAGCCCTTCGGTGGCGCCCGCGCCAGCGGCACCAACGACAAGGCCGGCTCCTGGCTGAACCTGGTCCGTTGGATCTCCCCGCGGACGATCAAGGAGACCTTCGTGCCGCCGACCGACCACACGTACCCCCACATGGGCTGACCGGCGACGACCCGCCGGCGGCGCGCGTGGGCGCCGCCGGCGGACGCCCGGAATGTGCAATCCATCGATAGTCCTCAACGGACAGTCTGCCGCCGACAGTGCACTTAGGAAGTCCTGTCGGGTGGCAAACCGGCAAATCCTGGACGCCGCGTGCGCAAAGTGGCAGCGTAGTGGGCATGGCGGATTCCGGAGTCAACCCTACGGCGGCGGCCCTGCTCGGCCTCCTCCACGAGGGCCCGATGACAGGCGGTCAGTTGATGGCCGCCGCTGAGCGCCGTCTGGCGCCGTACTGGTCGATGACCCGCAGTCAGGTGTACCGCGAGTTGCCGGTGCTGGCTGAGCGGGGTTTCGTGCGGCTCGGCAAGCCGGGCCCGCGGATGAGCCAGCCCTACGCACTCACCGCCAGCGGAAAACGGACGTTTTCCCGCTGGCTCGCGGAGAACCCGGGGCGCGACACCATCCGCAACCCGATAGCGCTCCGGATGGCTTTCGGCAACCTGCACTCCGCCAGCCAGCTGAAGGGCCTGTACGCCTCGGCCAACGAATACCACACCGAGGCCCTCGCCCAGGTTCGGGAGCAGGTGAAGAACGCCAAACGGGACGGCGAGACGTACGACGCCAGCGCGCTGGAGTTCGCCGTCGCCTACCACCGGGCGGCCCTGTCGTGGTTGAAGTCCGCCCCCGTCGGGTGACGGCCAGCGGGTTCGCGCATAGGGAACGAGCTGCTCCGCTCCCGGCACAGTACGCTTGTCTGTCGTGACCGCTGCCGATTACGCCGAACAGCTCAAGGAACTCGACGCGACCCTGCGAAACATCGAGGCCGTCCTCAACCTCGACCGCCTCCACGAGGACAAGGCCCGCCTGGAGCAGGAGGCCTCCGCCCCCGATCTGTGGGACGACCAGGCCAAGGCCCAGCAGGTGACCTCGCAGCTGTCGTACGTCAACGGCGAGATCAGCAAGCTGGGCAGCCTGCGTTCCGGCCTCGACGACGCCCAGGTGCTGCTGGAGCTGGCCGAGGCCGAGGCCGACCCGGGTGTGCTGACCGAGGTCGAGTCGGAGATCACCGGGCTGACCAAGGCCATCCAGGAGATGGAGGTCCGCACCCTGCTCTCCGGCGAGTACGACTCCCGGGAGGCGCTGGTAGCCATCCGGGCCGGCGCGGGTGGCGTGGACGCCGCGGACTTCGCCGAGATGCTGCTGCGGATGTACCTGCGCTGGGCGGAGCGGCACGGCTACCCCACCGAGGTCTACGAGACCTCGTACGCCGAGGAGGCGGGCCTGAAGTCGGCCACCTTCGCGGTCAAGGTGCCGTACGCGTACGGCACGCTCAGCGTCGAGTCGGGCACGCACCGGCTGGTCCGGATCAGCCCGTTCGACAACCAGGGTCGTCGGCAGACCAGCTTCGCGGGCGTCGAGGTTCTGCCGGTCACCGAGCAGACCGACCACATCGACATCCCGGAGAACGAGGTTCGGGTCGACGTCTACCGGTCCTCCGGGCCGGGTGGGCAGAGCGTCAACACCACCGACTCCGCGGTGCGCCTGACGCACATTCCGACGGGCATCGTGGTGACCTGCCAGAACGAGAAGTCCCAGTTGCAGAACAAGGCCTCCGCGCTGCGGGTGCTCCAGGCCCGGCTCCTGGAGCGCAAGCGCCAGGAGGAGGAAGAGAAGATGGCCGGCCTCAAGAGCGGCGGTACGAGCTCGTGGGGCGACCAGATGCGCTCCTACGTCCTGCACCCGTATCAGATGGTGAAGGATCTCCGAACCGAGCAGGAGACCGGCAATCCGAGCGGGGTCTTCGACGGCGACCTCGACGATTTCATCGAGGCCGGCATCCGTTGGCGCAAGCAGCGTCAGCTCGCTGGCGACGGTGCGTGACGGCGCGCGGGCGGAGCGCGTCATCGATCTCCAGGTAGAGGCCTGATTCGACGACTCGTGCCGGATCGGCGGGGCGTGGGGCTTGGCTCAGTTGTTACACCGCGTAGACTCACCACCCGTGATTCAGCTTGAGCAAGTGACGAAGACGTACCCGAAGGCGTCCCGGCCTTCGCTCGACAACGTGTCCGTCTCGATCGAGAAGGGCGAGTTCGTCTTCTTCATCGGTCCATCCGGCTCCGGCAAGTCCACGATCATCAAAATGCTGCTGCACGAGGTGGCCCCCAACAAGGGGCGCGTCGTCGTCAACGGCAAGGACGTCACGTCGATGCGCTCCTGGAAGCGACCCCACTTCCGGCGCTCGATCGGCTGCGTCTTCCAGGACTTCCGGCTGCTGCCCAACCGCACCGCGTACGAGAACGTGGCGTTCGCCCTCGAGGTGATCGGCAAGACGAAGGCGGTTGCCCGCCGGGTCGTGCCGGAGGTGCTGGAGCTGGTCGGGCTCGGTGGCAAGGAGCACCGCTACCCGCACGAGCTCTCCGGTGGTGAGCAGCAGCGGGTCGCCGTCGCCCGGGCGTTCGTGAACCGTCCGCTGATCCTGCTGGCGGACGAGCCCACCGGAAACCTGGACCCGGACACCTCGATTGAGATCATGCGCCTGCTGGACCGGATCAATCGCACCGGCACGACCGTCGTGATGGTCACCCACGACTCCAACATCGTGAACCAGATGCGCCGCCGCGTCGTTGAGATTGAGAGCGGTCGCATCGTGCGTGACCAGGCCCGCGGCGTCTACGGGTGAGCCGGCGCTCCACCCCTGCGCAGCCTGACGACGAACACCTCATGCCGGAGACCCGGAGGAAATCCCGATGCGCGTGAAATACGTCCTGTCCGAGGTACTGGTCGGACTGTGGCGCAACGTGACCATGTCCATCGCGATGATCATCACGATGGCGGTCTCGCTGACCATGCTCGGCGCCAGCGGTCTCATGTACCGCCAGGTCGACGACATGAAGGACCTCTACTACAAGAACATCGAAGTCTCGATCTTCTTGACTCAGGAGGTGACCGAGCAGGAGCGCACCGACCTGCAGACCAAGCTCGACAGCGACCCCCTGGTCAAGGACGTCCTCTACGTCAACAAGGACGAGGCGTACAAGCGCTTCAAGGAGATGTACCAGGACGCGCCGGACCTGGTGAACGCGGTCAAGCCGGACCAGCTGCCCGAGGCGTTCCGGCTCAAGCTGAACAACCCGGAGCAGTACAAGAACGTCTACGACCAGTACAAGGACACCGCGGGTGTCGAGGAGATCATCGACCAGAGTCGACTGCTCGACAAGATCTTCAACATCCTCACCTCGATCCAGAACATCGCCCTGGCTGCCGCCATCGTGATGGCGATCGCCGCCCTGCTGCTGGTCGCGAACACCATTCAGGTGGCCGCGTACAGCAAGCGGCGTGAGGTGGCGGTCATGAAGCTGGTCGGCGCATCCAACTGGTTCATCCAGGCGCCGTTCGTGCTGGAGGCCGTGGTGGCCGGCCTGATCGGTTCACTGCTCGGTCTGGTGGCGCTGGTCGCGGCGAAGTATCTGCTCTTCGACGGGTCGTTGAGCGCGTTGCAGGGTCTGCTCTCGCCGATCACCTGGGGCGACATCCTGTTCATCTTCCCGCTGATGGCTGGCGTCGGTGGTCTGGTCAGCGCGGGCACCGCCTGGATCACCCTGCGCTTCTACCTGCGGGTCTAGGCACCGTACGGGTCGTCCCGTCGTCTCCAAGGACCCTCCCGCAGCCGGAAATAAACGGCGCGGGAGGGTCCTTTCATTCGGGTAGCATGATCGGTTGTCCGGCCGGGGTGAGCTCGGCCGCGGACTCCAGGAGAGGGGGTGGCACCGATGCCACGGGAAAAGGGGCGCAAGGTGGTCGCCTCCAACAAGAAGGCGCGCCACGACTACGCCGTCCTCGACACGTACGAGGCGGGCATGGCGCTGACCGGCACCGAGGTCAAGTCGCTGCGGGCCGGGCGAGCGTCACTTGTCGACGCGTTCGCGCAGGAACGTGACGGCGAGTTGTTCCTGCACTCGATGCACATTCCGGAGTACACCCAGGGCACCTGGACCAACCATGAGCCCCGGCGTACCCGCAAGTTGCTGCTCAACCGGGCCGAGATCGACAAGCTGCTCGGCAAGACCCGCGAGGGCGGTTACACCATCGTCCCGTTGCAGGTCTACTTCTCGGACGGCTGGGCCAAGGTCGAGATCGCCCTGGCCAAGGGCAAGAAGTCGTACGACAAGCGTCAGGACCTCGCCAAGCGGGACGCGGACCGGGAGATCGCCCGGGTGTCCGGTCGACGCGGCAAGGGAATGGACGACTAGTTCATCCTGTTTGTCCGGATCGGCGTGCCGGCCCGGGGCTCGGGATGAAAGCGGTTGCGGCAGGCGTTAGTCTTGTCAGTGCCGCCACATCGGCGGCCTGTCGAGGGGGTGACTGGTTTCGACTTCGTACGCAGCGACAGGGGAAGCGAGCCGAGGAAGCCGACGTCGTCTCGAGAATCGGTCGTCGGAAACTTATAAGCGCCAAGCAAAATCGCGCTGACTTCGCTCTCGCCGCCTGAGGCGAGTAGCTAAGTCTGTCGGCCTGGGAACGCCTTCGTCCCAGTAGCCGGCATCAGCTAGGAGGCTGGCCAATCGGACCCGGTCGCGGGGTCCGTGCGGCGAGATTAATCAGCGACTGGGCCCGTCACACCAACTTGCTCGCGTGAGCGGTGGGGCCGAGTAGAGGCACAGCGAGCTGCGCTCGGAGAAGCCCTGACAAACCGGCGAAGGACCCGGGTTCGATTCCCGGCACCTCCACCACCTCGAACGAAGCGCCCCGGCCCACCAGCCGGGGCGCTTCGTTGTTCGCGGGGTCTTACGCTGCCCCCTGTGACCAACCAGGAGTTGCGCCTGTCGGTCGGCGCGTCGCCCGGCCAGCGCGTCGTGGCGGTGGTGTTCGGCGTCCTGCTCACGGCCGTCGGCGCGGCGTTCGTGGCACTGCCCCTCGTCGCCGACGGGCTGTTGCGCCGGCTGACCGGCCCGGGTGACGCGTTCGCCTCCTATGAGGAGGCTCGGGACCTGCCACCGGGGCTGTTGCCGCCCGGGCTACGCGACTCCGCCGACCCGAACCAGTCCGGTCCCAGCCCGTTCGTCGGCCTGTGTGGCCTGCCCTTCGTCCTGCTCGGCCTCTACCTGGTGCTGCGGGTGCTCCGCACGGCCGCCTGGCTGGACGGCAGCCGGGCGCGGGTACGCGGTGCGCTGCGCGCCCGCACCGTCGACCTCGCCACCGCCCGGATCGAGTCCGGCGCGGTGTCGTACCGCGAGGCGGACGACGACGGTCCGGCCGGCGAACCGCAGGCGCGGGCAATCCTCGCGACCGACCCGGGGAGTGCCCGGGGGGTCACCATCCCACTGCGCGGCATGGGGCTGCCCGTCCTGCCGCCATCCGAGCTGCGGGCGCTGGCCGAGGCGATCACGACCGGTCGACCGGGCGACGAGCGGGCCGGCGACGCGCACGCCGTGGCCGACCACCTGCGCCGGCTGGCGGAGCGCCCGTCGACCGACTGAGGCGGTCGTACGTCCCCAGGACGCCTGTGCGGCGCTGTGGCCGCACCAGCGTGGCTGGTGGGGTCACTGGGCTCAACGGGGCAGATGAGACGGCTCGGGGCCCTGGACAGGGCAGGCCGGGCAGCCTCACCATCGCGGTATGGGATAGCAGCGCCGCCGCGCGGGAGGTGCCATGGTCACCGGTCCGGTCCAGCAGCCGTCAGTCGTCGCCCGACCGCGCGTCGCGCATCCGGCGGGGCTCCCCGCCGATCCACATTCCATCGCTCTACCCGGCGCGCCGCGCCCGGCCGGCCTCACCGGTGACGTGCACGCCCTCGGCCGGGCCGTCGCCGTCGCGAGCACCGAGCCGCGCTGGCGTGAAGAGGTTCTCCTTCGGCTGCGTCCGGTGCACCAGAGCTTCGCCGAGCACGTCCGGGTCACCGAAGGCCCCACCGGCCTCTACCGGGAGTTGCTCACCCAGTCGCCGCGACTGGACCACGGCGTGCGGCTGCTGACCCGGGAGCACGTGGCGATCGTCGCCGCGATCCTGGCGGTCCAGCAGATCGCTGAGCGGCCCGAGGCGCACCCCGATGAGCTGCGACACCGGGCCGGGCACCTGCTGCGGCGGTTGGCCCGGCATCGGCGGCGCGGCGCCGACCTGCTCTGGGAGGCGTACCAGACGGATCTGGGTGGCGAGACCTGAGCCCAGGTCGGGAACCGGCCGGTCGGCGGAGGCGTCGAACCGTACATGAATCGGCCTGCACTGCTGCTCGTACTCCCGTTGCTGCTCACGGCGGGCTGTGCCGCGACCGACGCCGGTCCGGCCGCCGGTCCGCGCAGCCCGACGCGCGGCGTGGAGGCGTTCGACCAGCGAGCCGCTCAGGTCGCCGAGGCGTGGCGACCCGGCCCCGACTGGCGCACGGGCTACGTGCCGCTGGAGGGGCCGACAGTGCTCACCGGTGACCCGGGCTTCACCCCCGAGACCGAGGCGGCCTTCCGGGCCGGGTGGTACCGCGCGCAGGTCGCAATACCGCCCACCCGGGTCGGCGACGAGATCCAGTTCCCGGACGGACGGTTGAGGCTGCCGTTGGTCAGCGCCGCCGAGGCGTACCGGCAGCTCGACCAGGGTGACCCACTGCCCTGCCCGGGCCGGCCGAAGCAGCCCGGTCGGCCCACCCCCGGCGGCCCCACCGTCGAACCGGGGCCCGACGGGTGGGCCACGAGCAGCACGCAGACCGCCTGTCTCCCGCTCACCGTCACCGCTGTCACGTTCGGCGCCGTGCCGGTACGTACGAGCCGGGGTGTGGCGCAGGTCCCGGCCTGGCTGTTCACCATCAAGGAGCTGGCCACCCCGGTGGCCCGGCTCGCCGTCGCGCCGTCGGCGGTCACCCCCGTCCCCGAACCGACCACTCCTTCCCGGCCGCTGCCCGACGGGTTGGTGGCGGCCCAGGACCTGGCCGCCGTCGACGGCGCCCGGCTGACAGTGCGGCTCGGCGTCGGCGCGTGCGACACCGGGATCACGCCGCTGGTGTGGGAACGGCCGGACGTCGTGGTGGTCGGTGGCGGCGTCACCCGGGCCACCGGCGAATGCATCGCTGTGCTGAAACTGGAGCCGGTCACCGTCACCCTCGCGGCGCCGCTGGGCAGCCGACCGGTGCTGGACGTCTTCACCGGTGCCCCGCTGTCGACCGGACCGCGCTGACCCGGTTCAGAGGATGCTGGGCACGTCGGTGCTGATCGGCACCGGCAACACGGTGGGGCCGTCGGCGCGCAGCCCGGCGGAGAGCGCCGCGCCGAGCTGATCGGGGGTCTCCACCACCTGCGTGGCACAGCCGTAGCCGGCCGCGATTGCGATGACGTCCAACCCCGGCAGGTCCAGGCCGGGCACCCCTGGGGTGTGCTTCAGCTCGGCGAACGCCTTGAGGATCGCGTACTGCTGGTTGACCGGGACGACGACCACCACCGGCAGTGCCAGGCGCGCGGCCGTCCAGAGCGCCTGCACCGAGTAGTGGAAGGAGCCGTCGCCGATCACCGCCACCACCGGGCGACCGCGCCCGGTGTCCCGCTCGGCCAGTGCGACGCCGATCGCCGCCGGCAGGCCGTAGCCGAGGCCGCCGCTGGCCATCGTGAAGTACGACGCCGGGCGGGTGATCCGCAGCTGACGACGCAGCGCGGACAGATTGGACGGCGACTCCTGGACCAGCACGCCGTCGGTCGGCCAGTGTGCGGCCAGCGCGGCGAACAGCGCGTCGGCGCTCAGTGGGGTGCCGACCTCCGGCGGTGGCGGTGCGTCCCGGCGCGCGGGTGCCGGCCGGTCGCTCGGCGGCACCCGTTCGACAAGCGCGGCCAGGGCCAGCCCCGGGTCGCTGAGCAGGCTGTCACCGACCGGGGCTCGCGCGGCCTCGTCCGGGTCGTCCGTGATGTGCAGCAGTCGCGCGCCGTCGGGCAGGTGCCCGCCCGGCACGTACGGGTAGTAGCGGAACACCGGGGCGCCGACGACCAGCACCGTGTCGTGCCCGCGCAGCGCCTCGGCGAGCGGACCGATCGCGTACGGCAGCACGCCGCGGAAGTGCGGGTGGTCCTCGGGGAACACCGCCCGTTCGGGGGCGGGAGCCGACCAGACCGGCGCGGCGAGCCGCTCCGCCAGCGCGACAGCGGCCGGCCAGCTCGTGGAGCGGTCCACCCCCGGCCCGTACACGAGCACCGGGTTACGGCTGCCGGCCAGCACCCGGACGAACTCGTCCAACCGCTGGGGGTCCGGTGCGAACCGGGTGGCCACCGTTCGCGGCGCGGGCGGCGGGTCGGCGGGCTGGACCCAGTCGTCCATCGGCAGGGAGAGGAAGACCGGCCCGGCCGGTGGCTGCACCGCCGTCGCGTACGCCCGCAGCACCGCCGCGGGGATGTCCTGCGCCCGGGCCGGCTCGTAGGCCCACTTCACGTAGGGCTGCGGAAGCTCGGTGGGTCGGCGGTTGGTCAGCCGGGGTTCCAGGAGCAGCATCTCCCGCGTCTGTTGGCCGGCGGTGACGATCAGCGGGGTCTTGTTGTGCCAGGCGGTGACCAGGTTGCCCATGCCGTTGCCGGTGCCCGGTGCGGTGTGCAGGTTGACGTGGGCGGGCACTCCGCCGGCCTGGGCGTAGCCGTCGGCCATCGCGACGGCCGTCGCCTCGTGCAGCGCGTGGACGTAGTGGAAGTCGGCGGGGAAGTCCTGGAGGAACGGCTCTTCGGTGGAGCCGGGGTTGCCGAAGACAGTGGTCATACCGAGGGTGCGGAGCACGTCGTACGTCGCGTCCCGGACAGTTGCCATCGCCACCCGCCTCCGTGTCGCGGGCAGGGGCAGCCGCGGTCGCCCTCCCGATCAGCCGAATCTATCGGGATGTGACGGACCTTTCGGGCGTTTCTCGGCCGTCGGTGGTCCCGATCGGTCGATCACCGGGAGCTCCGCCGTCGGGTGCGTCAGCCCTTCGTCTTAACTGTCCGATCACCCGCCGGTCAGACCTTAGCCAGCACCCAGCACGCAGGCTATGGTGCCAGGCATGGCGTTGACAGCACGGCTGAACCCGATGCGGCAGGCGGATCCGGTCGATGACCGGCCCCTGGCGCGGGCTCACGGTTGACGGGTGTGTGGCATGCAGGGAGAGGGCCAGGCGATCGGCGGACGAGCGATGGAGTCGATGACCGGGCGGCTGCTGGTCGCGACTCCGGCGCTCAAGGACCCGAACTTCGACCGTACGGTGGTGCTGCTCGTGGCCCACGAGCCGGGCGGCGCGCTCGGTGTGGTGCTGAACCGGGCCACCGAGGTGCCGGTGGCCGAGGTGCTCGGTGACTGGAGCGACCTGGCCCGCCACCCGGCGGTGCTCTTCGAGGGTGGCCCGGTGCAGCCCGACTCGGCCATCTGCCTCGCCCGGATGCGGCACCCGATGCGCCGGGTGAAGGGCTTCCACCAGGTTTCCGGGGCGGTCGGCACGATCGACCTCTCGGTCGACCCGGAGCGGCTGCGGGAGAGCATCGGCGGCATCCGGGTCTTCGCCGGCTACTCCGGCTGGGGCAGCGGCCAGTTGGAGCAGGAGGTCGCCGACGGGTCCTGGTTCGTGCTGGACGGGCTGCCCGGGGACGCCTTCGTCGACCGGCCCGACGACCTGTGGCCGATGGTGCTGCGCCGGCAGGGCGGGATGATGGCCGCCGTCGCGCACTTCCCACCGGACGTGGCCCTCAACTGACCCGGCCCGGCGGGGGACCCCGCGAGATGACCATGCGGGCCGGTCTGTGTATAGTTTCCCAGTGCCCGGGCGACCGGGACGACAGCAAGGGGCCGTGGCGCAGCTGGTAGCGCACCACACTGGCAGTGTGGGGGTCAGGGGTTCGAGTCCCCTCGGCTCCACCCTTGAGAAACGCCCTGGTCGGGACAATCCGACCAGGGCGTTTTGCTGTTGCTGGCGGTGCCGCCGCAGCGTCCTGCCCACCCCGACGCCCGCGGCCGGCGGTGCCCGTTTGGGTGGGAATCTACGCTGACACCAACTGATGCGTCAGGAGGTGGCCTTTGCTGGCTGGAGCGTTCATCTCGGTGGTCTACGCATTTCTCGGATGGCTTGTCGCATTCACCGCCAGAGCGTCAGTGCGGCCGTCGGTCGACATGTACCGCAGCCCCGGGGTGCGGACCGCCGCGACCATGAGGTCGACCGAGCACTGGTACGCGGCGCACCGCCGGGTCGAACGCCCGTTCCATCGGACCGGGGTCCTGTTGGCCGTCGTGTCCCCGCTGCCGGTCATCCTCGGCGCCGCCTTCGGTGATCCGCCGGTGATCGCGGCGGTCCTGGTGCTCGCCGTGCTGGTCGTGCCCTACCTGCTCTACCTGGGCCATGTCGGCAACCGTGCCGCGCTCGCGGTGGACGACGAGTCGTGAATCAGCCGGCCATCCGGACAGCGGTAGCAGGGAACCGTCGAAGCCCCGGCTACCGGACGATCGGTGACCACTCCCGCTGGCTGGCGATCGTCACCCCGGGGGTGCGGTAGTAGGGGTCCTCGGCGACGATCGCGGCGAACGCTTCGGCGTCCGGGACGTCGAAGATCAGCATCGCTCCGGAGTCGTCGGCGAACGGCCCGGCCATGACCAGCCGGCCCTCCTGGTGCAGGGCCTGGAGACGATCCCGGTGCGCCGGTCGGGCGGCGAGCCGGTCGGGTTCGTCGCCGAAGGACAGCTCCAAGATGAACACCGGTTCCTCCTCATCGGGGCGATCTTTCGAAGCACCCTAGTCGATCCGGCGCGCCGCCACCGTCTAGTCGTGGACGTCCGTCGGTGGTGGTCAGGGATCGACGATGATGTCGATCGCCGCGCTCACCTGACGCTCCAGTTCGTCGAGGTCGTCGAGGGTCGGGGCGTCGATCAGGAACGTCACCCCACGGTCACCGGATTCGCGCAGCTCACCGAGGCGTGCCCCGCGTTCCTTGAGCACGATGACGTGTCGCAGGGCAGGCGGGTCGTCGGCTTCGCCAGGTGCGATGACCGGCCATGGTTGCCCCTCCGGCACCCACTGCGGCTCCACGCCCGGCCAGCGCAGCTTCACGTCCTGCAACGTTCCCCTCGGCTGGGGCAGGTAGACCTGGCGGGCGTACCGCCGGGGTGGGGGGTGCGCCGCCGGCTCGTCGAGCGCCACTTCCATGATCGTCTGCTCCAACGCCCGGCCGGTCGCCAGGTGGTAGAGCGGCATGATGCCATCGCCCGGAGTGCGGGCGGCCACCTCCATCAGGACCGGCCGGCCGTCCCGGTCGAGACGGAGTTCGGTGTGCACGATGCCGGCGACGAGACCGAGCCGGCCCACGATGTCGCGGTTGGCGGCGAGCAGCCTCTCGTGCTCCGCGCCGGGAGGTGCGGGCACGGTGTGGGCCATCTCGACGAACCAGTCCGAGCCGTCCTCGGTGGTCCGTTTCTGGGTCGCCGACTCGAAGACGATCCGACCGTGTTGGACGACCGCCTCCACCGAGTACTCGGCGCCGGTGACGTACTCCTCGACCAGCAGGGTCTCCGCCGCCGGGTACTCGGTGAGCAGCGCGGGCAGGGCCTCGGGGTCGCGCACCGCCCGGACCCCGGAACTCGACCGCCGCCCCGAGGGCTTCAGCACCACCGGGAACCGCACCGGGCCCACGTCGAGCCCGGCGCGCCCCTGCGGTGGGACGACGACCAGCCGGGGGCTCCACTGCGGCAGGTAGAACCGTTGCAGGTACTTGTTGCGGCACACCCGCGCCGCGCGTACCCCCGGCCCGGGCAGGCCGAGCGCATCCGCCACGATCCCGGTCTGTTCGACGAGCATCTCGCCCGCGGCGTAGACCCCGACGATGTCGTACTCCTGCTGCCAGCGCTGGACGTGGGCGACCACACCGGAGGTGAAACTCCCCTCGATGCCGACCTCGCCGGTGACGAAGGCCGCGTCCGTGAGGTACGTCCCGGGACCCTCGCCCCGGGCCATGGCGGCCGTCGTGTCGGCCCGCCACTGTTCCGAGGTGATCAGCAGGATCCGCAGCCCTCGACCGGCGAGGTCGGCGAGGAAGCCCCAGTTGCGGGCGATGACCCGGTAACCGCCGAGCAGCAGGAAGGCGCGGGCCTCACTCATAGCCGTACTGCTCCAGGATGTCGCCGAACAGCTCGGTGAAACGGGCCTCGTTGCGCTTGGTGAACCGCTCCCGCCAGGTGCCGGTGGTGCCCCGGAAGAAACTCCAGGAACTCTGGTCGTAGACCTTGCCGGCGACCTCCTCGGCGTCCGCGGTGGACCCGACGTGCTTCAGCAACCGGTCCACGGCCTCGAGTTGGCGCTGCCGGGACCCGCCGCCGCGCTCCCCGACCAGATCCTCGTAGCTGACCTTGCACACGTCGGGGTGGCGCAGCAGCCACAGCCCTCTCTCGAACTGGTCGCGGCCGAGGAAGGACGTGTCCCGCATCGCGTAGTCGAGCTTCTCCTCCCAGGTCGGCAGGGAGGTCAGGATGCGGTGGAAGATGTCGAACTCGTAGAAGTTGCCGTACCCCTCGCGGGTCCGCCCCTCCAGAAAGTTGACCATGGACACCAGGGCGTCGCGGGGGTCGCGGTAGTTGTAGACCAGCGGCGGGGTGGCGGTCTCCACCCACTCGGCGAAGAAGGACCCGTCCACCTTGCTGATGTCCAGCTCATGGAAGATCCAGCAGAGCCCGGCCGGGGTGTCCGCGAACCGGGAGTACGGCAGGTGCGGGTTGGTGATCACCGAGTCGGCGAAGTCGAATCGGGTCTGCCCGTACCGGTTGACGACGTGCTGGCCCAGCCGGCGTTGCCAGTGCCAGCCCAGGGCGGACCAGGCCTCCTGGGTGCGGAGCAGGTACTCCTCCGTGCCCTCCAGCTCCAGCAGTTCGTCGTAGTCGGACTTCGACAGGGTGAGCGCCGCGATCTGACGTCGCTGCGCGTCGGTGAACTCCGGAGTGTTACGGGGGGTCGGCCGGGGCACCCCGGCCATCTTGTACCCCAGGTTGGTCATCAGACCCTGCATGAGGTGGGTGCCGGTCTTCTGCAGCGAGATCACCATGGCACGAGGGGCCAGCGGCATGTCGGTCTCCCGGTGGTCGTGCGTCGGGTGCGACGCGGAATGAAGGGGAATCAGCGGACGTAGGCAGCCAGGTGGCCGGTGGTGCGCTCGTCGAGGAAGCGGAGGAGCCGGGCGAACGACTCCCGCTGTCGCTCATCGGGTGTCCACAGCCACAGCTCACGTTTGGCGACCCGGGCGCCTCGGCGGAACTTCGGAGCGAACGCCTCGAACCCGAGGCGGTACCGGGGCACGCCGGCCCGGATGCACGACTCGACCGGCTGCCCGAACACCAGGTGGTGGTAGGCGACGCTGGTACCGGTGACGTCGTAGTCGCTGCCGTAGCCGAGGGTGCAGCAGCCGTGCCGGCCGTACATCTGCACGGTGCAGGCGAGGACTTCGGCGTCGGACCGGCCGGCCACGGCCACCCGGATCGCCCCGGGGAGCACCGCCGCCAGGTACGCGCGGGCCGCCCGCAACTGCGGCCGGTTCGGTGCCGCGCCGTTGCGCTCGCCGGTGCGCGCCTCAAGGTCGACGATCCGGTCGACGTGCTCGGCCAGGGGCACCTCGCGGACCTGGAGCCCGGCCCGGGTCACCTCGCGTTCGGCCAGTCGGTAGTTGCGGCGCGTCTCGGCGTTCTGCCCGTCCAGGAACGCCTGGTAGGTGGGGTAGCCACCGAGGTGCAGCGCGGACGCGGCGGTGACCGAGCCCCGGACGAAGCCGGCGGCCTCCAGCAGGCCACGCAGCAGCTCATCGTCGGTCGCCACGTACGGCAGGACCACCGCCCCCGCGCGGCCCTGCCGGACCAGGTCCTGGAGGGTCGCCACGACCTCCCGGCCGGCCTGCCGCCGCCGGGTGGTGTCGACGTCGGGGGCGGTGAACAGCGGACTGCGGTCGTACGTGCGGACGACGAGCGGCTCTCCGACGGTGGTGGTGAGCCAGCCCGCGAGATCGCCCGACTCGGGTGCGTCCGGGCCGAGCGCGCCGAGCAGGGTCCGGTGCTCGGTGCGGATCCGGGTCGCGTCGTCGTCCGGGGTGAGCCGGAGGAACTGTTCCTCGGTGAGGAGTTTCCACGGGTGGCTGAACAGGCCCGTCCCGGTCACGGCGGTGACCGCGTGGATCGCGGCAACCGGCCCCCGGTCGTCGTCGGCGGTGACCAGCAGCGCGGTGCCCGGCTCCAGCCGTTCGCGGAACAGCAGGTAGCCGTGGGCCGCGTCGGGTTCGGCGTCGGCGGCCAGCCGGGCCCAGGTCTCCTCGTCGACGGCGCCGATGCCGTCGGTCACGTCAGTCGCCATGCCGGATGGACCGTTCCTTCCGAGTCGTCGTGTCCGCGAGGGCCCGCACCTCGGACATCTGGGCCGCCCTGCGCAGCGGAGAGGCGTACAGCAGCAGCGAGGAGACGGTGAGCGAGACGGCCACCACCCACACCGCCGTGGTCGCCCCGGCCAGGTCGGCCAACACCCCGCCGAGCAGCGCACCGACCGGCAGCGAACCGAAGGCCGCGATGCGGTAGCTCGCGGTCACCGCGCCGAGCAGGACGGGAGGGGGGACCTGCTGCCGCACGGTGACCGCCAGGACGTTGTAGACAGCCAGAGCCGCCCCGTTGATCACGAAGCCCGCCCCGAGCAGCACGGTCGCCGTGCCGGCCGCGGCGAGCCCGGGCACCAGCAGCAACCCGAGCGCGGCGACCGTGATCGAGACGGTCAGCGCCCGGCCGAGGTGCAGTCGGGCACCGACCCGCCCGGCGACGAGGGAACCGACCAGCGCCCCGACGCTGCCGAGCCCGATGACCAGGCCGATCAGGCCACCGGAGAGCCCGAGGGTGCGCACGCCGTACACCAGGAAGACCGTCGCGAAGGCCTGCTCGTGCAGGTTGAAGAGGGCCGACTGCACGCACAGGTCCCGGATCGGTCGGCTCCGCCAGACGTAGGCCAGCCCGGCCCGGATCGTCGGCGCGTCGCCCCGGTCGGTCGCCGGCCGCAGCGCCCGAGCGGGGAGGGCCGCCATCGCCATCGCCGCCGCGCAGAACAGTGCCCCGGTGACCACCGCGGCCCAGGAGGCGCCGGCGGACTGCACGATGAATCCCGCCGCCGCCGGCCCGGCCATCTGGGTCACCGACGTGGTGGCCTGCAACAGACCGTTGCCGGCGACCAGCCGGTCGCCGTCGAGCAACCGGGGCGCGGTGACCTGGGACCCGATGTCGTGCAGCACCGCCGCCGAGCCGATGAGAAACGCGCCCACCAACAGCGTCGTGAAGACCAGGCGGTCGGTGGCGGCCAGGGCCCCGATGCCGAACAGCACGACGCCGCGTGCCGCGTTGCCGGTTACCAGGATCCAGCGCAGCGAGGTACGGGCGGTCCAGGTGCCCACCAGCAGGGAGAACGCCAGCACCGGCACGAACTGGGCCGCGCCGACCAACCCCACCTGGGTGCCGCTGCCGGCCAGCAACGTCACGACCAGCAGGGGCAACGCGAAGGCGGTGATCTGGTGTGCCGACCGGGCCGCCAGGTCGCCCAGCCAGAGGGTACGGAAGGCCGGCTCCCGCAGCGGGGGGCGCGGTGGCTCGCCGACGCCCCTACCCTCCGGCAGGCGCCGGATGTCAGCTGACACCGGTACCGGCGACGCTCGCTGACGCGTCCGATGAGGTGACTCTGCGGTACAGCGCGTTCTCGCTCCAGATGAGGCCGACCTGGCCCCACTCCATCGCCGACACCACGTCGGGGAAGAAGCTGCGGCCGTTGTAGTTCGCGCTGGTGTTGCAGAGCACCGGGATCCCGCTCCACTTGTGGTATTCGCGCAGGACGGCCGCGAGCATCGGGTTGTCCTCGGCGCTGACCGTCTGCAAGCGGGCGGTCCCGTCGAGGTGGATCGCCGCCGGGATCCGGTCCACCCAGTCGGGGCGCACCCGGTGGTCGAAGAGCATGTACGGGTCCGGGGTGCCCGGGTCGAAGACCGTCGGAGCCTGATCGGTCAGGCAGATCGGTGCGACCGGACGGTAGTTCTCCCGACGCTTCATCCGGTTGAGCTCGTCCTTCATCGCCGGGTCCACAGCCGGGGCGAGGATGCTGCGCGCCCCGAGTGCCCGTGGGCCCAGCTCGGCGCGGCCGTGCAGGACCACCACCGGCTTACCGGTGCGGTGCAGCAGCCGGGCCAGCTCCTCCGGTCGACATGGCGCCACCGTCCAGCCCGCCGGAACGTGCGAGTTGTGCACGAGGTCGGGGCCGGCGAAGACGTTCCACGAGATCGGCGCCAGCCGCTGCTCTCCGCTGACCAGGATGGCGCCGGTGCCGACGGCCGACCCCGAGTCGTCCGGGAAGGGCGGCACCCACATCTCGCGGATGGCCTTGTGTGCCCGCATGGCGCTGTTCCATTTGATGTTCAGGGCGCAGCCCCCGGCGAAGCAGAGGTTCCAGGGACCGTCGCCCTTCCAGGACTCGGCCTTGGCCACGAGTCGCTCGACGAGCAGCTCCTCGATGAACTCGTGCACGCTGGCGAGCACGTCGTCGTCGGAGACGCCCAGTTGGTCGGTGCGGCGACGGACGTCCTCAAGATAGGCGTGGACGTAGGCGTGCGAGGGCTCGCCAGTGCTGCCGCAGCCGATGATCTCCTCACGGTACTTGCGGACGGCCGGGCTGTTGGCCTCGAAGTGCTCGTGGAACAGCTCTCCGAGGACCTGCTTGATCGGCTCCCGGGCGGTGCCGAGGGCGATGTAGGCCATCAGCTTCCCGGCCACCGAGAGGTCGTCGACGTTGCGGGACAGCTTGTCGCGGCGGTACGGCCCGAAGTGCTGCGAGGCCATCGAGTAGAAGTGCCCGATCAGCGGGAAGACCTCGCCGCCAGGCTCGATGCGGCCGTCCTTGTCCACCGCGTAGAGGCGGGGGAAGCAACCGCCGTCCCAGACCAGGACGAGGCTCGGCTCGCCCCGTCGGGCGAAGGGGCTGGTGCTGTACGCGGCGGCGAGGTGGCTCGCCACGTGCACGTGGCTGACGTACGGCACTGTGGCGTCGCCGATGGGCAACTCGCCACGGTGGCCCGGCTGTGCCGGATTCGGCACCCGCTCCGTCTCCCGGTAGGGCGCCAGGCGGACGTCGACCGGGCTGCCGTTGTTGAGCCGGTGGGCCTGCCCGTGGACGGCGCCGTCCCAGCCGTCCAGTGCCCACTGGTCGACGTCGGAGACCTTGTACCCGAAGTCGCCCAGGATCCGGGTGATCAATGTGAGATCGTCCACGTCGCTGTATCGACGGTTGTTCTCCAGCTTCTGCGCCTCGACGTTGAACTCCAACACGTCGTCCTGAAACAGAGCAACGCCCCCGCTCTGTGTGAGCTTTACTCCGCACGTAATACGCATAGCTGCCTCTCCCGTTTTTGGCGACTTAAAAGTCCTATCGATGTTCCGCCGGCAAGTCAACCCCTGGGGTCATTGCCGACACCGATCAGGACGCCGCCCGGTCGTGGATAGCGGAGTGGCGTTGCTCGATGTGGTTCGTCGTCCGCGTCAGGCCAGGAGGGGGTGTCGAGAGCCCTGCCCGAGATACCGCAATGCCTATCGGCCTAATGGGATATGGATTTTCCGTCATCTGAAATTCGCGCGTTACGAGTTGGTAACTTAGCGCTGTCGGCTGACAGGGTTGGTGCCGGTCCCGATCGCCAGCCGTGGCGTCCCGGGCGGCATATCAGCAGCTCATCATGGCTGTGACGTGCATGGGGGATTAATGAGTGGCAATGAGGCCAGTTGGCGTCTATCTTCGACCGGGGGTGCCGCGCGGCCCGGGAGTCCCCCGGTGGACGAAGCGGATCTTGAACGATGGATACGCGAGATACTGCAATCGACGCATCCACTCCGACTTGGCTCGGAACTGCGTCGCGCCGAACGCGCCGCGAGAGCCAGATTCTCCGACCCGACAATTGCCCGAGCGGTCCATCGGGCTGTCGCGGCGACAATGAACAGGCGTGATTGAGCGACCATCAGAAAGCCCGCCCAACCTGCGGGTCCCGGTCAGGAAAAGCGCTCCCGGAAAAGGGCCGCTCTTCTTATCCTCCGAGTTGATCGGTCATACCCGGACACGCAGAACGCCCCGACCGGATGACCCGGTCAGGGCGTTGGCGACTAGATGTCCGGTAAGGGCTGGGGTCAGCCCTGACGGCTCTTCCACTGCGGGTTGGCGCGGTTCACCACGACCACCCGGCCGCGACGGCGGACCACCACCGAACCCGGCTTCTGCTTCAGTGCACGCAACGAGCTACGTACCTTCATGTCTGCCTCCTCGGTGCAAGCGGTTCCGAGTATCGAAACGCCACGCCCACCCGCAGGATTCCCGGCCGGTCAGCGTCGAACCTTTGCCGTCTCCCGGCCGTACCAGTGGGCGGAGGTCATCCTCATGCCCGTACGCCGACTCCTCGCCACGGTGCTGGTCGCTGCCGCGACAGTGCCCCTGGCCGCCACGCCCGCCGCCGCCCACGGCGCCCCGACCGACCCGATCAGTCGCGCGGCGGCCTGCGGCCCCGAGGGCCGGTATGCGGCCACCAGCGCCTGCCGGGCGGCGATCCAGGCCGGCGCGGCGGTCCGCGAATGGGACAACGTACGCGTTTCCACGATCAACGGGCGAGATCGGGAACGGATCCCGGACGGTGAGCTGTGCAGCGGCGGGCTGTCCGCGTACCGGGGACTGGACCTGCCCCGCACCGACTGGCCCAGCACCACGCTGACCACCGGCGCGAAGTTCACCTTCCGGTACCGGACCACCATCGAGCACCGGGGCACCTTCCGGCTCTACGTCACCACGCCCGACTACGACCCCAGCAAGAAGCTGACCTGGTCGGATCTGGAATCGCGCCCGTTTCTGACGCTGACCGACCCGCCGGTGCGGGCCGGGGCGTACCAGTTGGCGGGCCGGCTGCCGGCCGGCCGCAGCGGCCGACACCTGATCTACACGATCTGGCAGAACTCCAACACCCCGGACACCTACTACTCCTGCTCCGACGTGGTGTTCCGGGGCGCCAAGGCCACCGGTGCCACGGCCACCCCGGCGAAAGCCGCCGCGACGAAGAGCGCGGCGGCTGCTCCGCGTACCGCCGCGAGTGGGCCGGCCGCCACCGAGTCCGCGGTGGCGGCGGCGGCCGACCCGGGCGTGCCGGTGGCGTCGGTGACCAACCTCGGCGGCCGGTGGCCGGTGCTGGCCGGTGCCGCCGCCGTGCTGGTCCTGGCGCTGCTGCTGATTGGTGCCGGACGGCGACGTCGCAGCGCCGCCGCACCGGTGGGCCGGCAGTGCGAGGTGCGCAACCACCGGGCCGGGCGGCGCCGGATCTGGTGATCCGACCCGCCCGGGACCCGACGGCGTTCAGCCCAGGTGGCGCTCGATCTCGGCCAACTCGTCGGCGGTGAAGTCGAGGTTGTCCAGCGCGGCGATGTTCGTCTCCAACTGCTCGACGCTGCTCGCCCCGATGATCAGGCTGGTCATCCGCGGGTCACGCAGCGCCCAGGCCAACGCGAGCTGCGCGAGGGACTGGCCCCGCCGCTCGGCGACCGCGCCGAGCCCACGGATGGTGGCCATCTTCTCCTCGCTGAGGTCGCTCTCGTTGAGGAAGACGCTGGTGCGAACCCGCGAGTCGGCCGGGATGCCGCCCAGGTAACGGTCGGTCAGCAGACCCTGGGCCAGCGGGCTGTACGCGATGCAGCCCGCACCCACCTGCTCCAGCGTGTCGAGCAGGCCGTCGGACTCGGTCCAGCGGTTGAGCATCGAGTACGACGGCTGGTTGATCAGCAGCGGCGTACCCAGCTCGCGCAGGATCGCGGCGGCCCGCGTGGTCTGCTCCGAGTTGTAGTTCGAGATGCCGACGTAGAGCGCCTTGCCGGAGCGGACGATCGCGTCGAGCGCCCCCATCGTCTCCTCAAGGGGGGTGTCCGGGTCGAACCGGTGCGAGTAGAAGATGTCGACGTAGTCCAGCCCCATCCGGCCCAGCGACTGGTCCAGC
This sequence comes from Micromonospora saelicesensis, assembly GCF_900091575.1. Taxonomy (GTDB): domain Bacteria; phylum Actinomycetota; class Actinomycetes; order Mycobacteriales; family Micromonosporaceae; genus Micromonospora; species Micromonospora saelicesensis. Next base: position 353,655 of record NZ_FMCR01000001.1, on the reverse strand, counting down.
GACGAGATCAGGTTCTTGCGCGAGCCCCACTCGCCGTATGGGCCGGGCCACATCAGGTACCCGGCCTTGCTGGAGATGACCAGCTCGTCCCGGTACGGCTTCAGGTCGGTGGCGAGCATCCGGCCGAAGTTCTCCTCCGCCGAACCGGGCGGTGGGCCGTAGTTGTTGGCCAGGTCGAAGTGGGTGACACCCAGGTCGAAGGCGCGGCGCACGATGTCGCGCTGCCGTTCGAACGGGCGGTCCGGGCCGAAGTTGTGCCACAGCCCGAGCGAGACGGCCGGCAGCCGCAGGCCACTGCGTCCGCTGCGCCGGTAGGTCATGGTGTCGTAGCGGTCATCCGCGGCGAGGTAGGTCACGATCATGAGCCTAACTCCGGCCCACTGTGGTGCGGATCGGGCGTGGAAACCGGGACATCGGGGTAGTTTCGACGCCATGCGTTTCATTGCGCTCGACACCCCCAAACCGCTGTCCAAGATCGGATTGGGCACCTGGCAGTTCGGCTCCCGGGAATGGGGGTACGGCCCGGACTTCGAGCGGCAGGCGGCGCAGATCGTCCGGCGGGCCGTCGAGCTGGGCGTGACGGTCTTCGACAGCGCGGAGATCTACGGCTTCGGGCGCAGCGAACGCATCCTCGGCGCGGCCCTCGGCGACGACCGGCCGAAGGTCGTGATCGCCAGCAAGATCCTGCCGGTCCTGCCGGTGGCCGCAGTGGTGCAGCAGCGGGCGGTCGCCTCGGCGGCCCGGCTCGGCGTCACCAGCATCGACCTCTACCAGGTGCACCAGCCCAACCCGCTGGTCGGCGACCACACCACGATGCGCGGCATGCGGACCCTGCAGGACGTCGGGCTGGTCGGCGAGGTCGGCGTGAGCAACTACGGGCTGCGCCGCTGGCAGGTCGCCGAAGCCGCACTCGGCCGGCGGGTGCTCAGCAACCAGGTCCGCTACAGCATGGTGGACCGCGCACCCGAGCAGGACCTGCTGCCGTACGCGCGGCAGGCCGGTCGGGTGGTCATCGCGTACAGCCCGCTGGCGCAGGGCTTCCTCTCCGGCCGCTACGACGCCAGGAACCCGCCGACCGGTGCCGTCCGGCGCGCCAACCCGTACTTCCTGCCGGAGAACCTGGAGCGCGGCGCGGCCCTGATCGACACAGTGCGCCAGGTCGCCGACGCCCACGACGCCACCCCCAGCCAGATCGCGTTGGCCTACCTGCTGCGCCACCCGAACGTGCTCGCCATCCCCGGCGCGTCCGGAGTCGAACAGATGGAACGCAACGCCGCCGCCGCCGACATCGACCTCGCCGACGACGAGTACACGGCGCTGGCCGAGGCCGCAAAACGCTTCCGCCCGATCACCGGACTCGCCGCGATGCCGGCGATGCTGCGTGCCCGGATCGGCAAACCAACCGGAAAGTGAGCACAGTGGACGACATCACCGCGCTGATCCTGGACGACCACGCCGCCTTCCGGCGTGGCTTCGCCCGCCTCGACGACGCCCGCGACGAGCAGGAGATGCTCGCCATCTGGGACGCCCTCGCCCTGCACCTGGACATCCACGCCGAGGCGGAAGAGGCGATCCTCTACCCGCACCTGGTCAAGCACGGCGACGACGGCGAGGACGAGACCGCCGACGCGATCGGCGACCACAACAAGATCCGCGACGCCATCGCCGACGCGAAACTGCACCCGGTCGGCTCGGATCAGTGGTGGGAGGCGGTCGGCACAGCCCGCCGGGAGAACAGCGAACACCTGGCCGAAGAGGAGGACGAGGCGCTGCCCGACTTCCGCCGGCACGCCAGCACCGAACTCCGCGCCGAGCTGGGCCAACGCTGGCTGACCTTCTACGGCGAGCACAAGAACGGGCGCAACCTTCCGTTCCGCGACAAGGACCCGCAGCAGTACGTCGCCGACCACCGCTGAGATCTCCCCGACGCGGGGGAGTTGCCGGGACCGGTCCGGGCCGCAGAATGGCGAGGTGACCCTCCGAGCGGCGCTGGCCCCGCTGGTCGCCGGCACCACCTGGCGACGCGGCGTGTTCCTGCTGCTCGGCGGCGTGCTGGCGCTGCCGTACGGGCTGCTCGCGGTGACCTTCGCCCAACTGCTCGCCGACTCGGCGATCCCGCGCCCACTGGTCTACGTCCTGCTGCTCATCGCGGTGCTGATCGCCGTGGTCCCGTTGCTGCTGGACGGCAGCCGGGCCTTGGAGATCGCCGCCGTCCGGGCCCTGCTCGGCGTCGACCTGCCCGAACCCGCGCCCGGGCACCACGGCGACCGGGAGACCCGGCTGCGTAGCGCGCTCTGGATCGCCACCCACCTCATCGTCGGCGCGCTGGTGATGATCGCGCTGTTCAGCGCTCTGCCGATGGCGCTGGCGTTCATCGCCCAACAGTTCGGCGTCGGCACCGAGCTGACCAGCCGGGAACAGTTCGGGCCGCTGGACGGGCAGGACAGCGGCTGGCTGACAGTGACCGGGGTGCTCCTGCTGGTCGGCCTCGGCTACGCAGTCGCCGGGCTCGGCGCCCTCGCCGGATCGATGGCACCGGTGCTGCTCGGCCCGGCTCAGGCGGAGCGGATCGCCGCCCTCGAAGCACGGGCCGCCCGGCTCGCCGAACGCAACCGGCTGGCCCGCGAGCTGCACGACTCGGTCGGACACGCGCTGACAGTGGCCACCCTCCAGGCCGGGGCCGCCCGCGAGGTCCTCGACACCGACCCCGAGTTCGTCCGGCGGGCGCTCACCGCCATCGAGGACGTCGGGCGGACCGCGATGGACGACCTCGACCACGTGCTCGGCCTGCTCCGGGAGAACGGACGCGACCGGCCCGTGGTGGCGCCGCAGCGTACCCTCGCCGACCTGGACCGGTTGGTCACCGACGCCCGCGCGGCCGGCCTGACCGTGCACGCGCAACGCGCCGGCGACCCGGCCCGGGTGCCCGCGGTGGTCTCCCGGGAGGGCTACCGGATCGTCCAGGAAGGACTGACCAACGCCGCCCGGCACGGCCACGGGCCGGTGACGGTACGCCTGGACCTGCACAGCGACGCGCTGGAGTTGGAACTGGTGAACGCGGTGCGCCACCCCGACCGACGCCGGCCGGGGCGGGGCGGTCGAGGCCTGGACGGCATGCGGGAGCGGGTGCTGCTGCTCGGCGGCCGGATCACAGTGGGCCCGGACGGCGACCGGTGGCTGATCCGGGCCCGCCTGCCCTACGAGGAGACCCGATGACCACTGGGGTACTCATCGTCGACGACGACGAGCTGATCCGCATCGGGCTGCGGGCCATCATCGACGCCCAACCCGACCTGCACGTGCTCGCCGAGGCCGCGGACGGCGCCGAGGTGCCGCCGCTGGTCGCCCGGCACCGGCCCGACGTGGTGCTGATGGACGTCCGGATGCCCGGCATCGACGGCATCCAGGCCACCCGGCACCTGCTGGCCACCTCCGCCGACCCGCCCCGGGTGCTGGTGGTCACCACCTTCGCCAACGACGAGTACGTCTACGAGGCGCTGCGCGCCGGCGCCTCGGGGTTCCTGCTCAAACGGTCCCGGCCCGCCGAGGTGGTGGAGGCGGTCCGGGTGGTCGCGGCCGGTGAGTCGCTGCTCTTCCCGGCGGCGATCCGCCAACTGGTCGGGGCGTACGGGCCGACGGGCGGCGACCGGTTGACCGCCGCCCGGCTCACCGAGCGCGAGGCCGAGGTGCTGCGGTTGATGACCACCGGCCGGTCCAACCCGGAGATCGCCGCGCACCTGGTGGTGGGGGTGGAGACGGTGAAGACGCACGTCGGCAACGTGCTGGCCAAGCTGGGCGTCCGCGACCGTACGCAGGCGGTGATCGCCGCCTACGAGTCCGGCTTCGTCACCCCGTCCGGCTGATCGGTACCTCGACCGGGGGAGCGGGTTCACCGCTTGCCGGGAGGGAATCCGGCGGCTGTCCGTCGAGGCTGAGAGCATGACAACGATCACTGCCTCCCCGCCCCGTACCGACTCCCGCTGGCCGGACCGGCTCGCCCCACTGGCCGCCGGTTGGCTCGGCCTGTGGGGCGTACTTGCCCTGATCGGCACCCTCACCGGCGCCGGCTATCCGTTCGGCCCGAACGACCCCCACGGCGGCGACGTCAGCCTGCTGCGCATGGTGCCGGTGGAGGTGGCCACTCCGCTCTTCGCCGGCGTGCTGCTCACCGCCGCGGTGGCTGCCCTGGCGATGAGCCGCCCGGCAGCGCGCCCACCCGGCCCACTGCGGGCGCTGCTCGCCGGCTACGGCTGGGCGGTCGCGTTCGTGCTCGTCCTGGTCGTACCGGACGTCCGGGTGCTGGTCGTCCTCGGCTACCTGCCGATACTGATCGTCGGTGCGCCGTTCGGGTGGCCGCCGGTCGACTACGCCGACGTCTTCAATTGGGCGCTGTTCGCCCGGTTCGCCGCGCTGGCCGGCGGGCTGCTGCTGGCCGGGGCGGTGCTCGCCTGGCAGCGCCGCACCGCTGCGGCCTGCGTGGGCTGCGGCCGCAACCACACCGACCGAGGGTGGACCACCCCGGCCGCCGCCACCCGCTGGGGCCGGTGGGCCGCCGGCATCGCCGCCGTTATCCCCTTCACGTACGCGCTGACCCGGTTCGCCTGGGCGGCCGGCATCCCGCTCGGCATCTCCCGTGAATTCCTCACCGAGATGCAGGACAGCGGGCTGGTCTGGGCCGGGTTCGGGCTGGCCGCATTCGCCACCGTCGGCGCGATCCTCACCCTCGGGCTGGTGCAGCGCTGGGGCGAGCGGTTCCCGCGTTGGATGATCGGCGTCGCGGGTCGGCGGGTGCCGGTGAAGCTGGCCGTGGTGCCGGCCACCCTGGTCGCCATCTCCGTTACCGCGGCCTCGCTGGGGCTGCTCAGCAACCCGAAGTTCTGGGAACTCACCGGCGGGCTCAGCATCACCGGGGCGCCGATGCTGCTCTGGCCGGTGTGGGGCGTGGCGCTCGGCGTCGCCACCTACGCGTACCACCTGCGCCGCCGTGGAGCCTGCCGGCGCTGCGGTCGGGGCTGAGGGTGGGAGCGGGGGTGCTCAGTGATGCCCGGGGCACCCCTGCGAAGGTGAGCTAGCGTGGGTCGGGTGACTGCGCCTACCCCGGTAATCCCGGTTCCACCGGCCGACCTGCCCGGCACGCTCGGCGCGCTACGGGCGGCCGGTCACCAGTACCGCACCGTCAAGCAGGAACTCCGCGACAACCTCCTCGCCCGGATGCGCTCCGGCGAGACCCGTTTCCCCGGCATCGTCGGCTACGACGACACAGTGCTGCCCGAGGTCGAGCGGGCAGTGCTCGCCGGGCACGACATGGTGCTGCTCGGCGAGCGCGGCCAGGGCAAGACCCGGCTGATCCGCTCGCTGGGCGCGTTGCTCGACGAGTGGACCCCCGTTCTGCCCGGCTCGGTGCTCAACGAGCACCCCATGCACCCGCTCACCCCGGCGTCCCGCGCCCAGGTCGCCGAGGCCGGCGACGAGTTGCCGATCGGCTGGCTGCACCGCTCGATGCGGTACGGCGAGAAGTTGGCCACCCCGGACACCAGCGTCGGGGACCTGATCGGCGACGTCGACCCGATCCGCATCGCCCAGGGTCGTACCCTCGGTGACCCGGAGACCATCCACTTCGGGTTGGTGCCGCGCACCAACCGGGGCATCTTCGCCGTGAACGAGCTGCCCGACCTGGCCGAGCGCATCCAGGTGGCGCTGCTCAACGTGCTGGAGGAGCGGGACATCCAGGTTCGCGGCTACCAGCTGCGCCTGCCACTGGACCTGCTCCTGGTGGCCAGCGCCAACCCGGAGGACTACACCAACCGGGGCCGGATCATCACCCCCCTCAAGGACCGGTTCGGCGCGGAGATCCGCACCCACTACCCGGTCGACCTGGAGTTGGAGCTGGCGCTGATCCGCCAGGAGGCCGACCTGGTCGCCGAGGTGCCGGAGCACGTCCTGGAGGTGCTGGCCCGCTTCGCCCGCGCCGTGCGGGAGTCGCCGTCGGTGGACCCGCGCTCCGGTGTCTCCGCCCGATTCGCCATCGCCGCCGCCGAGACGGTCGCCGGTGCCGCGCTGCGTCGCGCCGGTCTGCTCGCCGCCTCCGACACGCCGGACGGACGCCCCGAGGCCGCCGTCGCCCGCGTCGGTGACGCGGTGTCGGTGACCAGCACGCTGCGCGGCAAGGTCGAGTTCGAGAGCGGCGAGGAGGGCCGGGAGATCGAGATCCTCGCGCACCTGCTGCGTACCGCGACCGCCGAGACGTTCCGGGCGCACCTGGCCGGGCTGGACCTGTCCGGGTTCACCGCCCTGGTCGAGGACGGTGCCGCGATCGAGACCGGCGAGTTGGTCAGCGCCGCCGAGCTGCTACGCCAGGTCGGCACCGTACCCGGGTTGGCGAAGGTTCTGGACCGACTCGACCTGGGCGACGCGCCCACCTCCGAGGAGGCCGCCGCCGCCGTCGAGTTCGTGCTGGAAGGGCTGCACCTGACCCGCCGGCTCGGCAAGGACGTCACCGACTCGGGGCGCACCGTCTACGGCGGCCGGGGCTGACCATGGCCGGCAACCGGTTCCGTTACGGGCAGTGGAACGGCGGGCCCGACCCGCTCGCACCCCCGTACGACGTGCGTGAGGCGGTGGACGCGGTCGGTGCCGAGGTGCTGGCCGGCGGCAGCCTGCGGGAGGCGCTGCGTGACTTGCTGCGCCGTGGCCCGCAGGGACGGGGTGGCCTGGACGACCTGGCCGCCCGGGCTCGGCGGCTGCGCCGGGAGGCGCTGCGCAGGGGCGACCTGGACGGGGCGGTGACCCGGGCCCAGGCTCTGCTGGACCAGGCCCTCGCCGCCGAGCGGGACGAGCTGCGGGGTCGCGACGACGACGCCGCGCGGTTCGCCGAGGCGGTGCTGGACAATCTGCCGCGCTCGACGGCGCGGGCGGTGGAGGAGCTGTCCGGCTACCAGTGGGCCAGCGACGACGCCCGCCGCTCGTACCAGCAGATCCTCGACCAACTCCGCGACGACGTGCTCGGTCAGCGCTTCGCCGGGCTGCGCGACGCTGTGCGTGCCTCCGCCGACCCGGCCGCCCAGCAGCGGCTCGCCGAGATGATGGGCGACCTGAACGACCTGCTCGCCCGGCACGGTCGCGCGGAGGACACCACCGACGCGTTCGCCGAGTTCATGCGCCGACATGGCGCCTTCTTCCCGGAGAAGCCGGAGAACGTCGACGAGTTGATCGACGTGCTGGCCCGCCGGGCGGCGGCCGGTGAGCGGCTGATGAACTCGCTCTCCGAGCGGCAGCGCGCCGAGCTGGCCGGCCTCATGCAGCAGTCGCTCGGCGACCGCCTCGCGGGGGAGTTGTCCGCGCTCGACGCGAACCTGCGGGCGCTGCGACCCGATCTGCGCTGGGGGCGGGGTGAGCGGGTTCGCGGCGACCAGCCGTTGGACTACGCCGACGCGGCCGGCGCGCTGGGTGAGATCGGCGACCTGGACGATCTGCTGGACCAGCTCGACCAGGAGCACCCGGGGGCGACCCTCGACGACGTGGACGTCGACGCGGTGGCGCGCACGCTGGGCCGGGACGCGGCCGACGACGTTCGCCGGCTGCGCGATCTGGAGCGGGAGCTGCGCCGGCAGGGTTGGGTCAGCCGGGACGCGGAGGGGCTCACACTGAGCCCGAAGGCGCTGCGCCGGCTCGGCGGGACCGCGCTGCGGCAGGTCTTCGCGGAGCTGACCGCCGGGCCACGCGGCCAGCACGACCTGCGCTCGGCCGGGGCGGCGGGCGAGGTCAGCGGCGCGTCCAGGCCCTGGCAGTACGGCGATGAGCAACCGTTGGACGTGGTCCGGACGTTGACCCGGGCGGTCAGCCGGGCCGGGCCGACGGTCCCGGTGCAGCTCGCTGTGGACGACTTCGAGGTGGTGGAGACCGAGAGGCGCGCCTCGGCCGCTGTGGTGCTCTGCGTCGACCTGTCGTACTCGATGATCTCTCAGGGTCGTTGGGGGCCGATGAAGCAGACGGCGCTGGCGCTGGCACACCTGATGGAGACGCGCTTTCCCCAGGACGCCCTGCAGATAGTGGGCTTCGGCCGGGAGGCGATGACGCTCACCCAGCAGGAGTTGGCGGCCGTGGAGCCGGACATGGAGCAGGGCACCAACCTCCAGCACGCGCTGCGGTTGGCGGGCCGGCACCTGCGGCGGAATCCGGACGCCGAGCCGATCGTGCTGGTGGTCACCGACGGCGAGCCGACGGCGCACCTGGACCCGGACGACGGGGAGGCGCTGTTCCACTGGCCGCCGCTGCCGGAGACGATCGAGGCGACGGTCCGCGAGGTGGACCGGCTGAGCCGTTACGGTGCCACGCTCAACCTGTTCATGCTCGGCGACGACCCGGGCCTGCGGCGCTTCGTCGACGCGGTGGCCCGCCGCAGCCGGGGCCGCATGTTCACCCCGGACACCGACGACCTGGGCGAGTACGTGGTCAGCGACTACCTCCGCTCCCGCCAATCCCGCCGCTAACTCCCGCCGGGGCAGGTTGACTGGGGGAATGGAGAGCGGGGGATTGCGGCGGGCTTACGGTGCCCTGTTCGCGGAGGTCGACGCTGGCGGGTTCGGTCCGGCTCCGGAGGGGCAGCTCAGTGCCGAGCAGATCGTCGCGCATCTGGTCGCCAACGACGAGCTGATGATCCAGGCCACCGAGGCGTTGCTCGCCGGGTCGCCGTTCGCCTACTACGAGCTGGCGGAGGACATGCACCGCCCGCAGCTCGACGCGCTCGCTGCCGAGCAGGGTGGTCTGCGTGGCCTGACCGCGTTGCTGCACGGCACCAGCGACCGGCTGTGCGGGCTGGTCGACCAGCTCGGCCTGGCAGCGGAGACCCCGGTCGAGACGCACCTACGCGAGGGCTTCGACCTCATCGTCGACGAGTCGCTGCCCTGGTCCCGCACCCTGGACCTGCACACCCGGGTGCACCTGCCGAAGCACCAGTCCCAACTGCACCTGCTCCGCTCGTGAGCCCGCTGAGCCGCCGCTCCGTTCGCCGAGCGCAGGCTCGGCTCGCTGTGCGGGCGTGCCGGCCTCCGGCATGTCGGTCTGATGCGCGATATACCTGTGAGTCATAAATATGACCCACAGGTATATCGCGCATCGCAGTGACGCCTCCGGCGGGCGGCGGATCAGCTTTCGACCAGCTCGGGGCGGGGGTGGAAGGTGCGGCGGTAGGTGGAGGGGGCCACGCCGATGCGTTGGTGAAGCTGCTGACGTAGGGCGGCGGTGGTGCCGAAACCGCAGCGGTGGGCGATCTGGTCGACGGTGAGGTCGGTCGTCTCCAGCAGCAGTCTCGCGTGGTCGGTGCGCTGTTGCAGCAGCCACTGGGCCGGGCTCAGGCCGGTCTCCGACCGGAAGCGTCGGGTGAAGGTGCGCACGCTCATCCGCGCCTGCTCGGCCAGGTCGCGCAGCGCGATCGGCTCGTGCAGCCGCTGCCGCGCCCACTCCCGGGCACCCGCCGTGCTGGTATCGGTCGCCTTCGGCACCGGCTGCTCGATGTACTGCGCCTGACCGCCGTCGCGCCATGGTGGCATCACGCAGCGGCGGGCCGCCCGGTTGGCCACCTCGCTGCCGTGGTCGAGGCGGATGACGTGCAGGCAGAGGTCGATGCCGGCGGCGACTCCGGCCGAGGTGAGCACCCGGTCTTCGGCGATGAAGAGCACGTCCGGATCGAGGTCCACCCGGTCGTGCAGGCGGCGGAACCGCTCGGCGTACGCCCAGTGGGTGGTCGCCCGCCGTCCGTCGAGGAGCCCGGCGGCGGCGAGCACGAACGCTCCGGTGCAGATCGACATGATCCGGGCACCCCGCTCGTACGCCGCGCGCAGCGCCTCGGTCACCTCCGGCTCGACGGTGCCCGCTGTCAACGCGGTGCCGTCGTGGATGCCCGGGACGATCACCGTTTCCGCTGTGTCGAGCAGCTCCAGACCGTGGTCGGGGACCACCTGAAAGCCGGCGGTGCTGCGCACCGGCCGCCCGCCCGGGGTGCACACCCGGACGTCGTAGAAGGGTGTCCCGTCGGCGGCCCGGGCCGTGCTGAAGACCTGGGACGGGGTGCCGAGGTCCAGGCCGACCACCTGGTGCAGGGCGAGTACGGCGATCCGGTGCGGGCCAGCGCTCATGGCCCGATTATTGCGCATGATGGCTTTCCGGCCACTCGTCGAGGTGTGTGGCCCGGCTCAGACTTGTCCCGTGACCAAGAACCGCCGTCTGCATCCCGCCTGGCTGGTCGCCGCCGTCGCCTTCGTGGCGCTGGTCGGCGCGGCCGGCTTCCGCGCCACCCCGTCGGTGCTGCTGCACCCGCTGCACGAGGAGTTCGACTGGCCGCTGGCCACGATCTCCGCGGCCGTCTCGGTCAACCTTCTGCTCTACGGGCTCACCGCGCCGTTCGCCGCCGCCCTGATGGACCGGTTCGGCATCCGCCGGGTGGTCTCGGTGGCGTTGCTGCTGGTCGCCGCGGGCAGCGGGTTGACGGTCTTCATGACCGCCAGCTGGCAGCTCCTGCTCTGCTGGGGTGTGCTGGTGGGGCTGGGCACCGGCTCGATGGCGCTGGCGTTCGTGGCCACCGTCACCGGCCGTTGGTTCGTGCACCGACGGGGCCTGGTCACCGGAGTGCTGACCGCCGGCGGGGCGGCCGGGCAACTGGTGTTCCTGCCACTGGTCGCCATCCTGGTACGCGACCACGGCTGGCGTAGCGCCGCACTCGTGGTGGCCGGAGCGGCGCTGGCCGTCGTACCCCTGGTGGTGTGGCTGCTGCGCGAGCACCCGGCGGATCTCGGCCTGCCCGCCTACGGGGCGACCGAGGTCGTCGCGGCGCCGCCGGCGACCGGCGGCGCGGCGACCCGGGCGCTCGGCGCGCTGGCCACCGCGGCCAGGACCCGACCGTTCTGGCTGCTGGCCGGAGGTTTCGCGATCTGCGGGGCGACCACCAACGGCCTGGTCGGTACGCACTTCGTGCCGGCCGCGCACGACCACGGCATGGCTCAGACCACAGCGGCCGGGTTGCTCGCCCTGGTGGGACTCTTCGACATCGTCGGCACGATCGCGTCCGGCTGGCTCACCGACCGGGTGGACAGCCGGTTGCTGCTCGGCATGTACTACGCGCTGCGCGGGTTGTCCCTGCTGGTGCTGCCGAGCCTCTTCTCCGGCACCGCCGAGCCGAGCATGCTGGTGTTCATCGTCTTTTACGGCCTGGACTGGGTGGCCACCGTGCCGCCGACGGTGGCGCTGTGCCGGGAGTACTTCGGTGGCGCCGGAGCGGTGGTGTTCGGCTGGGTGTTCGCCGCGCACCAGCTCGGCGCGGCGGTCGCCGCGACCGGCGCGGGGCTGGTCCGGGACCGGCTGGGCGACTACGCGATGGCCTGGTACGTGGCGGGCGCGCTGTCGATCGGCGCCGCCGGGCTGTCGTTGCTGCTGCGCCGCCGACCGGGCCGAGGAGTGCCGGAGGCCGTGCTGGTCGCCGCGACCGCGCCCAGGGCGTGGAGCTTCCGGGGCTGAACCGCGACGCGTCGGCCGGTCAGCTCACTGTCCACTGCTGGGCGGGCCGGCCGTCGCACTGTCGCTGCCGGATGTCATCGCCGGCCTCGACGGCGTCGTCGTCGGCCTGGGCGCACTTGTTGCTGTGCGCGGCGATGAGCAGCACCGCGCTGGTGCCGGTCCCGCCGAACCGCCACTGCTGGTTGGCCCCACCGTGGCAGGGGAACTGGAGCAACCGCCCGCCGTCGTCCCGACTGCCACCCTCGACGTCGAGGCACTGCCCGTACGCGGCGTTGGTCAACGTCAGCACGCCCGTGCCGGCCGGGCTGACCACCCACTGCTGCTCCGGGGCGCCGGTGCACACGGCCAACTCGGCCTCGGCCTCCTTACCGTCACCGTCGAGCCCCAGGCACAGGCCCGAGGCGGCGCGCAGCACCCGCGGCCCGGTGGTCGGTGCCGCCGAGGGCGTCGGCGACGGCTCGACCGACGGGGTCAGGCTCGGCTCGGCCACCGGGGTGGTGGCCTCCGCCGCGCTGGTCGTCACGCCGACCGTGGCTGGCACCACCGGCTCGCCGTCGCCGCCGAACAGCCCGATCGCGAAGGCCACCCCGAGGAGTACCCCCACCAGGCCGACTCCGAGCGCCACCCGCAGCATCGGGTCGGTGAGCGGACTGGAACGGGCGGCCCGTCGGCGGCCGCCGTAGACGGTGCCGGCGGGGTCGGGGCGTTCCTCGGACGCGGACATACGGGCCATCCTCACCCACCGCCGTCGGCCGCGGCCAGTCGGCGCCGTCAGTCGACGACCCGGACGTCCTTCCAGAACGCCACCCGGTCACGCACCATCTCGGCGTCGGGTTTGGGCTCCGGGTAATACCAGACGGCGTCCGCGCTGGTGCTGCCCTCGTGCTCAAGGGTGTAGTACGAGGCGGTGCCCTTCCACGGGCAGACGGTGTGCGTCGCGGACTCCCGGATCAGGTCGTCGCGCAAGGCGGAGCGGGGGAAGTAGTGGTTGCCCTCCACCAGCACGGTGTCGTCGCTCTCGGCGACGACCAGGTCGTTCCACACTGCTTTTGGCATGTCTCCAACACTAGGCCGTGGCAGTGACGCCGGCAGCGCTCAGCGGGTGGGCTGCGGGTCGGTGACGTCGGCCACTGTGGCGTCGAGGGCGGCGATCGCGGCGTCGGCGTCGATCGCGATGGCGAGACCGCGCTCGCCGGCGCCCAGGGTGATCTCCCGGCCGCGCAGTCGCTCGTCGGCGACCACCGGCCAGGCCGTGCTCGCGCCGAACGGGGTGATGGTGCCGCGTTCGTAGCCGGTGGCGGCCAGGGCGCCCGCCGCGTCCGGCATGGAGAGCCGGTGCACCCCGAGCAGGGCGCGCAACTTGGGCCAGGAGATCACCCGGTCGCCGGGGGTGAGCACGAACAGGTGATCGTCTTCACCACGGCGAACCACGATCGTCTTGACCACGTCGGGAACGGCCACACCGCGGACGGCGGCCGCCTCCGCGAGACTGCCGACCGCACCGTGGCTGACCAGCCGATACGGCAGTTGGGTGGCGTCCAGGGCGGTGATCGCTGGCGATGGCATGCCCGCCACGGTAGCCGTCGGGCCTGCCACCGGACGGGAAACTGCCAGCGCCGACATCCCACGGTTTCCAAACGGCGAGCGTAAGGTGATCACATGCGCGCTGAGCGTGTGGATCACCCCATTGACCATGATCAAGCGGTGGACACGCTGCGGCGGTCGTACGCCGCGGTGCCCACGGGCGAGCCTGTCCGGCTGGCCAAACGCACCTCCAACCTGTTCCGCCCCCGGTCCGCTCCCCGGACTCCGGGGCTCGACGTGAGTGGCCTGAACGGCGTGCTGTCGGTCGACCCGGCCGGCCGCACCGCCGACGTGCAGGGCATGTGCACCTACGAGGACCTGGTCGACGCGACGCTGCCGCACGGCCTGATGCCGCTGGTGGTGCCGCAGTTGCGCACCATCACGCTGGGCGGCGCGGTGACCGGCCTCGGGATCGAGTCGACCTCGTTCCGCAACGGCCTGCCGCACGAGTCCGTCCAGGAGTTGGACGTGCTCACCGGCTCCGGCGAGATCATCACCGCCCGACCCGACGGCGAGCACGCCGACCTGTTCACCGCGTTCCCCAACTCGCTGGGCAGCCTCGGGTACGCCACCCGGCTGCGCATCGAGCTGCAACCGGTCGGCCGGTACGTGTCGTTGCGCAACGTCCGGTTCACCCAGCTGGAGGCGCTGACCGACGCGATCGCGGAGGTGACCGCCACCCGGTCCTGGGCCGGCCAACCGGTGGACGCGATGGACGGGGTGATGTTCAGCCCCGGCGAGGCGTACCTGGTCTTCGCCACGTTCACCGACGGGGCTGGCCCGCCCAGCGACTACACGGGTCAAGGGATCTACTACCGGTCGCTGCGCCGGCGCACCCGTGACGTGCTCACCGCGTACGACTATCTGTGGCGCTGGGACACCGACTGGTTCTGGTGCTCGTCGGCGTTCGGCGCGCAGCACCCGGTCGTGCGCAGGCTCTGGCCGGCGCGTTACCGGCGCAGCGACTTCTACCACCGGCTGGTCCGGCTGGAGCACCGCCACCAGGTGGCGGCCCGGATCGACCGGCTGCGCGGGCAACCGGCCCGGGAGCGTGTCGTGCAGGACGTGGAAATCCCTTTGGACCGTACGGCCGACTTCCTGCGCTGGTTCGCCGGCGCTGTGGGAATGAACCCGGTGTGGCTGTGTCCGTTGCGACTGCGTGAGCCGGCGGGGCCCGGTTCGGCGCGGTCCTGGCCGTTATATCCGCTCCGGCCGGGGGAGGACTACGTCAACATCGGGTTCTGGGGGAGCGTGCCGATCGCGCCGGGCGCCGCCGACGGCGACGTCAACCGCACGATCGAACGCAGGGTGTCGGAGTCGGGCGGGCACAAGTCGCTCTACTCCGACGCGTACTACGACCGGGACGCCTTCGATCGCCTCTACGGCGGCGACACGTGGCGCGCGGTGAAAGACCGCTACGACCCGGACCACCGGCTGACGGGACTGTACGAAAAGGCGGTAGCACGAGCATGAGCCTGACCGACAGAGATCAGGGGGCGGCGAGCGTCCCCGCCACCCCACCGGCGGGGGGCCGGCCCACGGGTCCGACCGTCGCGGATGTCATCCGCGCGGTCACCACGGGGCCGTTGCCGGTGCGGATCACGGGGTACGACGGCAGCGCCGTCGGCCCGTCCGACGCCGGCATCACCCTGGCGATCCATTCCGAGCGTGGGCTGTCGTACCTGCTCACCGCACCCGGTGACCTGGGCATGGCCCGGGCGTACGTCAGTGGTGACCTGGCGTTGCAGGGCGTGCACCCGGGCGACCCGTACGAGGCGTTGCGGGTGCTCAAGGACGAGCTGCGGTTACGCCCACCGTCGCTCGCCGAGGGGCTGGCGCTGGTCCGTGGGCTGGGCTGGGAGCGGCTGATGCCGCCGCCGGCACCGCCGCAGGAGGCGCAGCCCCGCTGGAAGCGGGTGATGAACGGGCTGCGGCACTCGCGGGTGCGGGACAGCACGGCCATCTCGCACCACTACGACGTCTCCAACGCCTTCTACGAGAAGGTGCTCGGCCCGTCGATGACGTACACCTGCGCGGTTTTCCGGTCTCCGGACGACACGCTGGAGCAGGCCCAGGCGGCGAAGTACGACCTGGTCGCCGGCAAGCTGGCGCTGAAGAAGGGGATGCGGCTGCTGGATGTCGGGTGCGGCTGGGGCGGCATGGTGCGCCACGCCGCCCGCGAGTACGGCGTCAAGGCCCTCGGGGTGACCCTGTCGAAGGCGCAGGCGCAGTGGGCGCAGGCCGCGATCGAGCGGGAGGGGTTGACCGAGCTGGCGGAGGTGCGATACCTCGACTACCGGGACGCGCCGGCCGAGCAGTTCGACGCCATCTCCTCGATCGGGTTGACCGAGCACATCGGAGTGCGCAACTACCCGGCCTACTTCGGGTCGCTGCGCAGTCGGCTGCGGCAGGGCGGGCGACTGCTCAACCACTGCATCACCCGCGCGGACAACCGGGCGCCGCACCGCTCGGGCGCGTTCATCGACCGGTACGTCTTCCCGGATGGTGAGCTGGCCGGTCCGGGCCGGTTGATCAGTGAGGTGCACGATGCCGGGTTCGAGGTGCACCACGAGGAGAACCTGCGCCAGCACTACGCGCTGACGCTGGCCGCCTGGTGTCGCAACCTTGTCGAGCACTGGGACTTCTGCGTCTCTGAGGTGGGCGCGGGCACGGCCCGGGTGTGGGGGCTCTACATGGCCGGGTCGCGGATGGCGTTCGAACGCAACGGCATCCAGTTGCATCAGGTGTTGGCCACCCACAACGGCCCGAACGGCGTGAGCGGCTACCCGCTGCGACCGGACTGGTTGCCCTGATCACCTGCTGACCGCCGCCTGAAGCCGCGTCGAAAAAAGTCGGCGCGGCTTCTCGCGAAGCGATTGACAAAGAAGTTTTGTACGTACAAACTGATTTTGCCATGAGAGATGTCCTGTACCTGGAGCAGATCGAGCAGGCTGAAGTCCTGCTCAAGCCGCAGCGCGTCGAGGTGCTGCGGCAACTGGCCGAGCCGCGCACCTGCACCGAGGTCGCGGCCCGACTCGACCAGACGCCCCAGCGCGTCTACTACCACGTCAAGCAGCTCGTCGCGGCTGGCCTCGTCGAGCTGGTCAACGAACGCAAGGTCCGCGGCATCACCGAAGGCATCTACCAGGCCGCCGCCCGGTCCTACTGGCTCTCCCCGCGGCTCGTCGGCCGGATCGGCCTGCGCCGGGCCCGCGACGAGCTGAGCCTGGGCTACCTGCTCGACCTGATGGAGGAGGTCCAGGCCGACATCGCCGGCCTGGACCGGGCGGCACCCGAGCTGCCCTCGATCGGGGTCTCCGGCGAGATCCGGGTGCCGGCCGAGCAGCGCCAGCAGTTCCTGCACGACCTGCAAACCGCACTTCAGGACCTGTTCACCCGCTACGGCGGCAGCGAAGGAGATGCCTTCAAGCTGGCCGTCGCCTGCTATCCGAAAGGGAACGACAATGAGTGAGCCGATGAAGGTCCAGGTCCGTCTCGCCGCGCCCGTCGGGCGCGTCCGCCAGGCCCTGACCGACCCGGCCGAGCTGCGTCTCTGGTTGGCCGAGCACGCCGAGGTCGAGCTGCCCCAGCGGTACGAGTTCTGGGGTCGCTACACGCCCGAGGGCGACGCCCCGCACCAGCGGCTGCTGCACGCCGACGACGACACGCTGCGCTTCGGCTGGCTGCTCGACGGCGTGGAGACCACCACCGAACTCCAGTTGACCGCCGAGGGCACCGACAGCACCGTGCTGACGCTGATCCAGAGCCACTTTGACTTCGCCGAGGCGATGAGCGGCTCCACCATCCGGGGCGTGCTCCAGACGTTCTGGGCGCTGTCCATCGCCAACCTGGCCGCCCACCTGGAGGGCAAGCCACTGCTGCCGCGCACCGACTTCACCTCCGCCGACATGCGCGGTGAGCTGGTCATCGCCGCCCCCGCCGACAAGGTGTGGGAGTCGCTGACCGACTCCGAGCAGGCCAGTGCCTGGTTCGGCTACCCGATCGGCATCGAGCCCTGGGTCGGCGGCCGGTACGCCATGGGCGGCTTCGAGACCGGCTACGCGGCCAAGGTCGTCGATCTGGAGCCCGGCCGCCGGATGTCGGTCGACTGGGGTCCGACCGGCGTGACGAGCTGGGAGCTGGCCGAGTCCGGTGGTCGGACCACGCTGACCTTCGTACAGAGCGGCTTCGACGAGGCCAACCCCCCGTACGGGGCCTGGAGCGGGTCGGTTGCCGGGCTGTCCGAGCTGCGCCGCTTCCACGAGGTGCCGAACTGGCAGCCGATCTGGATCTCCGAGGAGATCCCCGGCCTGGAGCCCGCGCCGGCCAGCTGAGTGTTCCGCCTTGATCGTGCTCGATCAGGGATGTAGTGGCCTCGTTCGCCCAGGAGGCCACTACATCCTGGATCGAGCACGACCTTGTGCTGTCGGCCTCACGCGATGGCGGCGATGTCACCGTCGTCGAAATAGATCGCCTGGTGGAGCCGGCCACCGAGGGCGGCCGCGTACCGGGCCACCACCTCCTGACCGGAGATCCTGCCCTGCTCGATCTGGGAAACCCGGCCCTTGGTCACGCCCATCCGTTCTGCGATCTGCTGCTGGGTGAAGCCGCGAGAGCGTCGCACCTCGGCAAGGCGGTGCCCGACGACCTGCGCGAGCAACTCTTCCTTGCCCGCCTCGACAGCCGCCTCGCCGCCGGCACGCTGCACGTACTCCGCCCGGATGTCCGCCCACCGCACGTGACCACTCACCGCTGTCCCCCCTCCTGCTGTGCACGTTCCTTCAAGTAAATCTCGTACCGCTGCTCGGCGAGCGGGATGGCATGTCGATACCAGCTCGTCCAGGCTGTCGATCCAGGCGCGAACCTCGTCGACGACGAAGACATCCCACTCTTCCTGGCTCACGAACGGAGTATACCAATCGCTATACCTGCACGCTGACCCATGGTTGTCCTGATCCGATGGCGGGATCTGGTGACTTTTCGCGGTTGAGTGGGTACTGGCGGGCGATGTTCTTCATCTTTGGTCTGCGTACCAAGGTCGACCGGTCCGGTGTCGTGCAGCAGGTCTGCCGCCACTGCGGCAACCAGGCCGCGCAGGTGATCACCCGCCGCTCGACGAAATTCACCCTCTTCTTCATTCCGCTCATTCCGATCCGCACCCGGTACGCGCAGCAGTGCACGTTCTGCGGGGCGGAGTACGAGATTGCCAAGTCCGACGCCGAGCGCCTTCCGGTCGGCTGATCCGACGATGGAACGCTTCCTCTGCTGGCTGATCGGCCGACCGACGCCCTCGGCCGACGTGGCCGTGCACACCGTGGCCCGCCCGCCCTGCACCCCGGGCCGGCGCAGACGCCGCCGCAAACGCCGTCCGTTGGCCGGCACCGCACTGCCCCGTTCACCCTGGAACCGATCCGCGGGCCGCTGACCAGAGGCGCAAGCCGCAGCGGGGTGCACGTTCGGCTCTGGCGGCGTTTCTGAGCGCTGGTTAGGCTTTCGGGGTTTGCCGTGGACCGGCGCCGCCGAGGGTGCACGCACGACGAAAGAGCCGGAGCGACCGTGTCCCGACAGGACGGAAAGCAGGCTGCGGGGACACTCAACCCCGCCGGCGCGCTCGTCGCGGCTGCGGTCATCCTGCTGGAGGCGGGCTGGCTGGTCGCCGGGTTGCCCGCCGCCGCGCTGGTCAGTGACATCGGCGCGATGCTGGTCGCTGGTTGGGCGACGCTCGCGTGCGTCGGGGTGGCCCGTCGACATCCGGCGCCGCTGCGCCGGTTCTGGACGCTGCTCGCCCTCACCATGGCGCTCGCCGCGATCGGCCGGGCGATCTGGACGGTGCAGCGGCTCGTCGGCGGCGACCTGCCGCACACGCCGGTGGTCGGTGTGGTCTTCACCGCCGGCATCCTCACCGGCACTGCCGCGCTGCTCAGCTCGCCGTCCGCACCGAGGACCGCTGTCGGGCGGGCGCGTACCTTGCTGGACGGGGTGATCGTCGCCCTGGCCCTGGTGCCGATCGGGTGGGTGCTGGTCTTCCGTGGGGTCGCCGCCGCCGAGTTGGCCGACCCGGCGCGCACGCTGGGGCTGCTCTTCCCGATGTTCGACCTGATGCAGCTCACCATCCTGGTCGCGGTCTCCGGGCCGGCCCGGCCGATGTGGCGGCCGATGACCGTCCTGGCGGCGAGCCTCACCCTGCGGGTCGTCGCCGACGTCGTCTACGTGTCGCTGGTCGCCCGCGCCGACTACACCGCCGGTCACCCGATCGACCTGTGCTGGCCGTTGAGCTACCTGCTGATCGGCCTGGCCACCCGGAACCCGCCGCCACCGGACTGCGACGGCACCGACGACACGGCCGAGTCGCCGCTGCCGCCCTGGTGGCGGGTGGCGCTGCCGTACCTGCCGGTGGGTGGGGCGATCATCGCGGTGGTGCTGGCCCGTCGGCCCACCGGGCAGACACCGCAGCTGGTGTTCGTGACCATGATGGTGTTGCTGGCCGCCCTCGCTGTCCGGCAGGGGTTGGCGGCCAACGAGAACCTCCGGTTGGTGGCCCGGCTGCGCCTGCTCGCGTACGGCGACCAGCTCACCGGGCTGCCCAACCGGCTGTTGTTCAACCGGCGGCTGCGCCTGGCCCTGCGCGACGGGCGGCCGGTGGCCGTGCTGCTGCTCGACCTGGACGGGTTCAAGCAGGTCAACGACCGGTTCGGGCACGCCACCGGTGACACCCTGCTGACCGGGCTCGCGGCCCGGATGCACACCGCAGTGAACGGCGACGGCACCATCGCCCGGCTCGGCGGTGACGAGTTCGCCGTGCTGGTCGAGGGCGGCCGGCCGGTGTCACCCGAACGGCTCGCCGAACGGCTGCTGGACGCGCTGCGGCCCTCCGACGACGAGGAGGACGTCGGGGTGCACCCGTCGGCGAGCATCGGTATCGCCGAGTACGGCCCGCAGCACGCCTCCCACACCGACCTGCTGCGCGACGCCGACATCGCCATGTACGCGGCCAAGGCGGCCGGGAAGTCCGCGTACCGCACGTGCACGGCGGCGTTGCGCGAGTCGGCCGTCTCCCGCGCCGAGTTGATCGCCGACCTGCGCCGGGCGGTCGACGAGGACCAGCTGCACCTGGAGTTCCAACCCATCGTCGACCTGACCACCGGCGCGGTGCGCAGCGCCGAGGCGCTGGTGCGCTGGCGGCACCCCCGGCTGGGGATGTTGCCACCGGCGAAGTTCCTGCCGTTGGCCGAGGAGACCGGGCTGATCCTGCCGATCGACCGCTGGGTGATCCACGAGGCGTGCCGGGCCGCCGCGACCTGGCGGGGCCGTGCGCCGGAGGCGACCGTCGCGGTGAACATCGCCGCAGCGCACCTGCGTCGGCCGGACCTGATCGCCACTGTCACCGCGGCGACCAGCGCCGCCGGGCTGGCACCACGGGCGTTGACCCTGGAGTTGACCGAGTCGGCGCTGATCGAGGGCACCGAGGCGGTGCTGGAACGGCTGCACCAACTCCGGGAGTTGGGCATCCGGATCGCCATCGACGACTTCGGCACCGGCTACTCGTCGCTGAGCTACCTGCACCGCATCCCGGCCACCGAGCTGAAGATCGACAGGTCGTTCGTGGCCCGGCTCGGCACCGACGACCGGGCGTACGCCACGGTGGAGATGGTCACCCGCCTGGCCGGCGCGTTCGACCTGGCGGTGGTCGCCGAGGGGGTGGAGACCGAGCGTCAGCACGAGGCGGTCACCGCGATCGGCTGCCCACGAGGCCAGGGCTATCTGTACGGGCGACCGGACGCCCCCGCCATGGTGGGCCAGAATCGGAGTTGACTCTCACGTAACGGCAGGCAGGAGCCTGGTTCCCGGAAGGGAGGGGGACCATGGCGTACACGGTGGGTCAGGTGGCGAAGGTCGCCGGCGTGACGGTGCGGACGCTGCACCACTACGACGAGATCGGGTTGCTCTCGCCCAGCGGGCGCACCTCGGCCGGTTACCGCCGCTACGACGACGCGGACCTGCAACGGCTGCAGCTCGTCCTGTACTACCGGGAGCTTGGTTTCCCGCTTGAGGAGATCACCGCGATCATCGACGACCCGGCGGCCGATCCGGCCGCGCACCTGCGCCGGCAGCACGAACTGCTGACGGTACGGCTCAAACGGTTGCAGGAGATGGTCACGGCGATCGAGTTCGCGATGGAGGCGAGTAAGATGAACATCCAACTCACGCCGGAGGAGCGGTTCGAGGTCTTCGGCGACGCCGACCCGGAGCAGCACGAGGCCGAGGCGGAGCGGCGCTGGGGTGACACCGACGCGTACCGGGAGTCGAACCGGCGGGCCTCCCGCTACGGCAAGGACGACTGGCTGCGGATCAAGGCGGAGAACGAGGACTGGGGTCGGCGGATCGTCGCGCTGATGGCCTCGGGCGCCCCGGCGGACAGTCCGGAGGTGATGGACCTCGCCGAGGAGCACCGGCAGATCATCAGCCGCTGGTTCTACGAGTGCTCGTACGAGATGCAGACCGGGTTGGCCGACATGTACCTGGCCGACGAGCGGTTCACCGCGTACTACGAGAACATCGCCGCGGGGCTGGCCGCGTATCTGCACGAGGCGATCCACGCCAACGCGATCAGCCGGGCCTGATCGGCCGGGAGGCCGACCGGGAACAGCAGCGGCCGGGAGGCTGACCCGGAACAGCAGCCGGTGCGGTCCGGCTAGTCTGGCCGGACCGCACCGCCCGGGGGAGATGACAGTGCAGAAACCGAAGCTGATCGCCGCCGTCGCCGTGCTCGTGGTGGCGCTCGGTGCTGGGGCGTGGGCGCTGGTCGCCGCCGGCGACGACGAACCGGACGCGGGTCGTCCGGCGGCGTCGGCGGGCCCGGCCGACCCGGTCGGGGTGCTGAAGGCCGCCGCCGCGAAGGCCGACGAACAGCCGTACAAGCTGACAGTTGGCACCGGCGGCGCGGACGGGGACGCCACGGTGCTGCTCTGGGACCCGAAGGCGAAGCGTGGTCTGGAGACGACCTCGCTGAAGGTGCCCTCCGGTGTGGTGAAGATCGAGCGGTTGACCACCGGGCCGGACGTGTACGTGCGGGTCACCGCCCCGGACCGCCGCGTTCCGGTCTGGGACGGCAAGACCTGGTGGCACGTCGGCGCCCCGGGTGCCCCGGCGGCCAAGCAGGGCCTGGACAACACCCGGCTGGCCAGCACGCTGGGCGCGCCGGCGGGGGTCCGGCTGACCGCCGAGCGGGAGTACGCGGGCACGCTGGACCTGCGCCAGAGCCGCGCGGTGCTGGGCAGCGGCGTCGGCAGCGTGCTCGGTGACCGGGCTGCGGCGGTGCCGTTCACAGCGGCCGTGGACGAGCAGGGTCGGCTGGTCCGCTACCGCATCGAGTTGGCCAGTGAGCAGTCGCAGACCGCCCAGCTCGACCTGACGTACTCGGATTTCGGGCTGTCGGTGTCGGCGGACCCGCCGGCGGCCGACCTGGTGGGCGAGGACCCGCCGGCGAACATTCCCGGCGCCTGAGGTCGGCTCACTCCTCGACCGCTCCCTCGACCGGGGTGACCAGGAAGTCGTAGACGGTGCGGGCCATCCGCCGGACCGTCTCGTCGCCGGTGGCCATGGGTCCGGCGGTGAGGAACGCGACGGCGGTCTCGGTGCCGGGGATCAGGTAGTAGCCGACGTCGTGTGAGGCGTCCGGCAGGTCTCCGGTCTTGTGGGCCACCGGCACGCCGGGAGGCAACGCCGCCGGGATCTTCGTGTTCAGGGTCTGCTCCCGCATGAAGCCGATCATCAGGTCGCGGGAGGCGGGGGTGAGGATCTCGCCGTCCCAGACCGCGCCGAGCAGTGACACCACGTCGTCCGGGCTGGTGTAGTTCTCCTCGCCGCGTTGCGCCGCCGCGCTGTCGAGCATCCGGCGGGCCAGGATGGTGGACCGTTGGTTCATCGAGTCGATCAGCGCGTTGACCGGGGCGAACCCACCCAGGTAGGTGATCAGCACGTTCGCGGCCACGTTGTCGCTGTACTTGATCAGGTACTGGGCGAGCCGGTGAAGGGTGACCACCTGCGGGAACGTCTCGAACTGCAGTTGGCCGGTGCCGCCGACCACGTCCTGGGGGGTGACCAGCACCCCGTCGTCGAGGAAGACCTGTCCACAGTCGACCCGGCGCAGCAGCTCGACGAGGATCCACAGCTTGATGACGCTGGCCGCCTTGGGGCGCAGCGATCCGTTGACGGCGATCTGCTGGTCCCCGTAGCGGCCGGACAGGTCGCGGACGGTTACCCCGGCCGGGTTGAGGCTCGCGTCGGCCACCACCCGGGCGAGCTGCCCGCTGAGCGGGAACAGCCGGGCCCCGGCGACCGGGTCGGTGGGCGGCTGCGGGCTGGTGACCACCACGCCGGTCAGCGTCGTCGGCGGGCGGTGCCGTTGGATCACCTCCAGCGTGCCCTCGCTGCGCCCGACCAGCGGCACCCGGTAGCGGTACGCGGTGCCTCCGACGACGACCGCGCCGCTGGCCACCCCGGCGGCGACCCGCATGGTGGGGTCGGCGACCCGGCCGGTGTCGCCGTCGCAGGCGCGGTAGCGCACTGTGTGCCCGAGCGGGTCCACAGCGAACACCCCGCCGGGAAACGACAGCCAGGACACCTCGCTGGTCGGCGGGCGCTCCGGCGTCGGGTCCACCCCGGGCTCGTGGCTCTGACCGTCGCCGGGCTCAACTCCGTACCCCGGCTCGGTCGTCTGCGCCGGGTCCGCGACGGGCGCGCGACCCGGGCCGTCCGCGGTGGCCGGCCCGGTCGTCGCGAGCACCGCGAGCGCGACCGCCGTCGTCAGCACCTTCAGGGGTACGCGGGCAGAGTTCCCCAGCAGGGAAGATGAGCGCCTCTTGTCGCTTTTTCTCACGTTTGCACGATATGAAGCGCCGGAGGCTGGTGAGACCGACGGGACCGGCGTCACCCGTCCGGGCGGCAATGTCCCGGCGAGCGTCATGCCCCACAGGTATAAATATGACCCACAGGTATCAGGCTTCCCAGCCACTCACCCCGGAGGACCCTTTGCTGATCATCGCCGGCAGTCTGCAGGTCGAACCGGCCACCCGCGAGGCGTACCTGTCCGACTGCGAACAGGTCATCGCGCGGGCGCGCGCCACCGCCGGCTGTCTCGACTTCCTGCTGGCGGCCGACCCGTTGGAGCCCGGCCGGATCCACGTCTACGAACGCTGGGAGTCGCCGGAGCAGTTGGCCGCGTTCCGTGGCTCCGGGCCGGACGACGCGCAGGAAGTGGCGATCCTCGACGCCGACGTGCAGCGCTACCTGATCGCCGGCGTCGAAGCGCCCTGACCCGGCCGCTCACGCCTGTGGTTCGGGGCCGGTGGGCAGGCCAGGCGCCATCCGACGGATCGAGGCGAAGGCGGGCGTAAGAGCCTCGTACAGCTCGGCGAAGAGCGGCAGCAGCGCCGCGTAGGTGGCGGCGGCGGCCGGGTCCGGGCGGACCGTCTCCTCGATCCGCACCAGGTCGGCGGCGACGTCGATGCTGGGGATCAGCCCGAGCGCCTCCATGCCGAGCAACGCCGCCCCGAAGCTCGACCCCTCGTGCGCGGCCGGGAAGCTCACCGGCAGGCCGAGGGCATCGGCCAGCATCTGCCGCCACAGGCCGCTGCGGGCGAAGCCGCCATCGGCCCGGACCTCCCGGACCTCGTTGCCGGCCGCGCGCACCGAGCTGAGCACCAGCGCGAGCTGCTGGCAGACGCCCTCCAACGCGGCCCGCACCAGATGCTCGCGGCGGTGTGCGTGGGTCAACCCCACGTACGCGCCACGCGGCAGGGCGCTCCAGTGTGGTGCCCGTTCGCTGTGCAGGTACGGCAGCATGATGAGCCCGCCCGAACCGACCGGCGCGCGGGCCGCCAGGGCGACCAGGTCCTCCTCGGAGTGCTCGCCCAGGTCCGGGGCGAGCGCCGCGCCGGCCCACTTGAGCACGATGCCGCCGTTGTTGATCGCGCCACCGACCGCCCAGCGATGCTCGGTCAGCGCGTAGCAGAACACCCCGCCGAGCGGGTCCACGGCGGGCCGCTCGACCATCACCCGCATCGCGCCGCTGGTGCCGATCGAGCAGGCCACCATGCCGGGGTGCACCGCGCCCAGGCCGAGGTTCGCCAGCGGTCCGTCGCCCGCGCCGACCACCACGGGGGTGCGCTCCGGCAGGCCGGTCTGGGCGGCGGCCTGCGGGGTGAGGTTGGGCAGCACGGCGGTGGTGGCGACCAGCTGCGGGAGCTGCTCCGGTGTGATGCCGGCGATGGTCAGCGCCTCGGGGTCCCACTCCAGCTTGTGGATGTCGAGCAGGCCGGTGGCCGAGGCGATCGAGTGGTCGGTGACCAGCGCGCCGCAGAGCCGCAGCAGGACCCAGTCCTTGATGCCCACCCAGTGCGCCACCCGCTCGAAGAGTTTCGGCTCCTGCTCGGCGAACCAGAGCAACTTGGGCAGCGGCGACATCGGATGCATCGGCGTGCCGGTGCGCCGGTGCAGGGCCAGCCCCGACGGCACCGCCCGCAACCGCTCGGCCTGCCGGGTGGACCGCGAGTCGGCCCAGGTCACCGACGGGGTCAGCGGATTGCCGTCAGGGTCCAACCCGATCAGGCTGTGCATGGCGGAGCTGAACGACAGCCCGGCCACCGGCTGGACCAGCTCGGCCACGACGATGCTGATCGACTTGAGCACCGCTTCGAGGATGAGTTGCGGGTCCTGCTCGGCGTAGCCGGGTTGCGGGTTGTTCAGCGGGTAGCCGACCAGGTGACTGCCGAGCTGCCGCCCGTCGGTGTCGTACGCGACGGCCTTCGTGCTTGTGGTGCCGATGTCGACCCCGATCACGACCCCGGGCAGCGTGACTGCCGGCACGACCGCCACCCCCTCGGAGAACATGAACGTCGGCACCAGTATCCCCCTATCGTGCTGGTTGCTCCGCCGATCGGCTAGTTCGCCCGTTTCGGCGTGTCCGGGCGCCGCGCCGGACCTGTTAAACCTCGTGACACCCCAGATTGGTGGCCAGCGCGGCGAAGGAGTCGGCGTGGCGAAGACTGATTCGACGGGTTCCACATGGCGGTACCGGTGGGCGCACCGGCAGAACGTGCGGCGGGTCAGCACGTACCGCGGCGCTGAGGCGGCGTGGCGACGACGCGACGACGAGTTACGGCGGCTGCGCGCCCTGGCCGCCGACTTCCAGGGCTCGGCGGCCGCCGGCGCCGGGCTGGCGTTGGAGTTGGCCGCCGACGAGGTGGTGCTCTGGGCACTGCCCGCCGCGCAACTGGTCGAGGTGCGGCACACCACAGTGCTGCCCGCGCCCGACCTCACTGTCGCCCCGGGAGCCGGGTCACTGCGCCCGCGCCGCCCGGACGGCGTCCGCGTCACCGACGCCGGCATGGCCGTGATCACCAGCCGTCGACTGGTGCTGCTCGGCGGGCGGGGCCGGCGCGACTGGGCGTACGGCCGGATAACCGGCCTGGCCCACGACCCGGCGGCGCCGGTCACAGTGATCCAGGTGCTGGACCGGCGGCGTACCTCCGGGTTGTTGCTGCCCACCGCCGCCGCTGCGGACTTCCGGTTCAAGCTCACGCTGGCCTTCGCCGACGCGATCGAACAGCGCGCCGCGGTGATCGCCCAACTCGACGAGCTGATCTCCGAGCACGCCCAGCTCAAGCCGTTCCGGCCGGCCGCGGCCACCCCCGGGCAGGCCCGGCTGTCGTCGTTCGTGCCCGGTGGCCGCAGGACCATCGCGGTGGCGGCGGCCATCGCGCTGCTGGTGCCGGCGGCGCTGATCGAGTCGGACCCGTCCGACCCGACCGGTGGCGCGGAGGTCGCCGTCGCCGCCACCCCGGCGCCCACCACCAGCGTGGCACCGGCGCTGGTCCGCCCGGCCGGCCCGGCGCTCGCGCTGAAGAACCCGCCGCCCAAGCCGACAAAGTCACCACGCCCGTCGCCCAGCGCGACCCAGGGCACGCGCTGCGGGGCACCGGAGAACCCACTGGGGTACGGCTTCTGTGGCGGCACGCGCATCCGCAAGCCGGCCGCCGAGGTGTGCGACTGGTTCGACTGCGTACCGCAGTTCTGGGCCGGACGCGGTTACCTCGTGCAGTGCCGCGACGGTTCGGTGAGCCTGGCCGGCGGCGGGTCGAAGGCCTGCGCCAACCACCAGGGCGTGCGGCGGACCATCACGAAATGACCGATTCGGGGTCTGAAGTCCGCTTCGCTCGGCCAGAATGATCGAGTGGAGATCCGGTCTGACGATGGCGCTCGGGTGCGGGTACGCCCCGTCGGCTACCAGCCCGGCATCGACCCGCCCGACGACCTCGGCGGGGCCACGCCCGGCTGGCACGACTGGCTGCTCATCGAGGTGGACGCCCGCACCGCCGACGGCCAGACCTGGTCGCACCACTACCCGAGCCTCATGGTCGAGGAGGCCCGCGCGCTCGGCGGCTGGCTGCACGGGCAGGCCACCGCCGCACTCGGGCTGAGCGCGCCACCGGCGATGGTCCGCTTCACCGAACCCAACCTGGCAGTGCGCAGCCGGGTGCTGCGCCGCCGCCGGCTGGAGCTGATCGTGGAGTTCTCCGCCGAGTCACTGCCACCGTGGATGCGCCGCCCGTCCACAGCGATCTACCCGCTGATCCTCACCGTCTCCGCGGACGCCCTGGCCACCGCCGCCGAACACTGGGCCGAGCACTGCGAGGCGTACCCGCCGCGTACCCAGTCGCGGTTCCCGACCCACGGCCCGCAGCCCAACCCACTCGGCTAGAGTGATCTTCGTCAGCCACGAGAGGAGGTGAGCCCGGTGACCACCCATCGTCATTCCTGGGCGCTCCTCTCGGCCGTCCCCCTCAGCTGACCTCTCGCGTCGGGGAGCGCCCTCCTTATCGGAGGACAAATGTCTTTCTCTTCCTTCCGCATCGACGTTCCCGATGCGGTCCTCGACGACCTACGGGCCCGACTGGCCCGCACCCGATTCACCGACCGCAGCGGCAACCAGCCGTGGCAGGGCGGCGTCGACCCCGACTACCTGCGGGACCTGGTGTCCTACTGGCACGACGGATACGACTGGCGAGCCCGCGAGGCCGAACTCAACGCGTACCCCCAGCACCTGGCCGTCGTCGGCGGCCGGAAGCTGCACTTCCTGCACGTCCGGGCCACGCGCCCGGCGGGCACACCCGCGCCGTTGCCGTTGATCCTCAGCCACGGCTGGCCCAGCAGCTTCGTCGAGATGCTGCCGCTGGTCGACCGGCTGACCAGCCCCGCCGGTGGCAGTTTCGACGTGGTGGTGCCCTCGCTGCCCGGCTTCGGCTTCTCGGAGGCCCCGGACGAGCCGGTCACCCGGGCGTTGCTGGCCCGGACCCTGCACGAGCTGATGACCGACGTGCTCGGCTACGAGCGGTACGGCGCCTTCGGCGGCGACGTCGGGGGAGTGGTCACCGGCTGGCTGGGTGCCCTCTATCCGGATCAGGTAGCCGGCATCCACATGATTCATCCACCGTTCCCGGCCAGCTTCGACGCCCGACCACTGTCGGCGGCCGAGCAGGCGTACCTGGACGCCGAAGCCGCGTACGACGAGACCGACGGCGGCTACAGCGCCATCATGGGCACCCGCCCGGACACCCTGGCGGCCGCGCTCGCCGACTCACCGGCCGGGCTGGCCGCCTGGCTCGTCGACAAGTACCGCGACTGGAGCGACAACCACGGGGACCTGGCGAACAGCATCGACACCGACACCCTGCTCACCATCATCACGCTCTACTGGGCGACCGGCACGATCGGCTCGTCGTTCCGGCAGTACGCCGACTTCGGCCACAACACGCCACGACCCGACATCACCGTGCCGGCCGCGTTCACGGTGAGCACCGAACCCTCGATGGCCAACTTCCCCCGGGAGATCGCCGAGCGGGCCTGCACCGACATCCGGCACTGGAGCGAGCCGGGCCGGGGCGGGCACTTCATGCCATTGGAGGAGCCGGATCTGCTGGCCAGTGAGATGAGGCAGTTCTTCACCTCGCTGCGCCCGTAGTTGCTGTAGTTCGCCTGTCCTGTCCTGCCCGGCGGCTGCTCTGATTTCCCTGAGCGGCCGCCGGCACCGGGCTACGCGCTGCCGAGCGACGCCTTGACGGCGTCGATGGCGTCGGACAGTTCCTCGTTGTACGGGAAGCCGTCCTCGACGACGGCCATGTTCACCCCGCACTCGCGCTGCCGCGCCCGCAGCAGGGTTTCCTCCACCGGGGCCACCGGGAAAGCCAGCGGGTCGAGACCTGGGGCAGGCTCCAGGTCCTTGATCTGGAGCCACTTGTTGTACTCGCCCTCATAGACGATCAGACCGGCCTCGATGCCCCGGGCCCACTGGTCGAATAGCGTGGCCAGGCTGCTGGCGGCACGCACCGAGTCCCACGCGTCGGGCGAGATCTCGTAGCGCCAGATCTCCCCCTCGTTCTCGCCCGCCAGGACGAAGGTGAAGATGGCGTACTCGAAATGGAACAGCGGCAGTTGCTGCCGCCAGGGGAACGGCGTGCCGATCGCCAGCCACAGATAGTCCAGCACGTCCGGGCCTTCCGGCCAGGACATCAGCCATCCGCCGTTGGGCAGCAACCGCCGCTCGGGCCAGCGCTGCGACTGCAACCAGGTGAGCTGCTCCGCGATGTGATCCACGCCGAAGATCCGGTGAACCTCGTCCGGCGCATGCCCGGTCGGCGACTCGTCCTGGTCGGGCCAGTCGAGGCCGGCGGCCGTCGCCGCGAGGCGGTAGTCGCGTACCGCATCCCGCAGCACGGGCAGGTCATCAAGCATCGGGAAGCTCCTTGGCCGCCGGGGTCCTGAGCAGGCTAGCTTCGCCGCACCGACTCTGGTGTCCGTCAATACTCTTCTTTCGGGCGCAACGGGATACATCGATCCCGGTCGCGTTGCCTGTCACGTACGTGAGCGGTTGTACCGCGTGTGACCGTGACCTCTGTGCCCTGCGCCCCCTGGCGGATCGCCTGGGCCGAGCGCGAGAACGAGCGCCGGCAGCGCGCGTACCGCGACGCCACCGACGCCTGGCGGCACCGCGACGACCACCTGGCCCGACTCCGCATCGAAGCCGCCAGCTTCCTCGGGTGTACGCAGCCCCGCACCGGCCTACCGGTGGAGCTCGACGACGACGAACTCGTCTTCCGCGTCCTCCCCGTCGCCCAGCTCGTCGAGGCCGAGGCGCGGCACATCCCCGGCCTGCCCAGGCCAGGCGGCTTGTGTTCCTTTGCTGAGGCTTCTTCCCAGGCGTTGCCGGCGGGCCTGCGTGTCGTCGACACCGGCATGGCCGTGGTGACCAGCCACCGGGTGGTCTTCGGCGGCCGGGAGCACCGCCGCGAGTGGCGGTACGCGGACCTGGTCGGCCCCGCCCACCACCCCGACGTGCCGGTCACCCTGCTGCCCGACCGCGGCCGACTGCAAGGGCTGCTGGTCCCGGCCAATGCCGTGGTGAACTTCCGCTTCTATCTCACCCTCGCGGCTACCGACGATCGCGGCGCCGTCATCGCGCAGGTCGACGCGCTGCTGGCCGCGCACCAGGCCGACCCGCCGGCGCCTCTTCTGTTGGTGGACCCCGACGACGCACCGCTGACGGCGGTACGCCCCGACCGGCGGGCGCTCGGCGCTGCCGCCGTCGCTGCCGTGGTGTTCGTGACGCTCGGCCCGGGCGCTCTTGGCCCCGGCGCGTGGGGTCCTCGCGGGCCGGTGTCCTCGGCGGAGGTCGTCGCCTTGGACCTGCCGAGGGCTGGGGCGGTCCTCGTTCCGATTGGTCCCGTCGGGCCGGTGGAGCCCAGGTCGCGGGTTGGCTCAGCCGACAGTGCCGTATGGAGCCCGCCGAATGTCCCAGCAGCGCGGCCGCCGGCTGTCTCTACAGTGGAAGCTGCCGTTGCGGTGGCCCTGCCGCCGGCTGGTCCGCCGTCCGTCGCTCCCGCGCCGTCCGCCAGTTCGGTGCCGACGCCTGGTCCGGTCCCCACTACCGACCCGCCCGCGTCGGCCCTGCCGACGCCGCCCGTCATGTCGGCCTCGCCAACGCCGACCCCGACTGTTACGGCGACGCCTTCGCCGGGTCCGGGGCTGCTGGCGATCTGCCTGGATCCTCTTCAACTGCCGTTGCTGGACCCGCTGCTCTGCCCGTCTCCGGCGCCCTGAACTGCGTCTTCCCTCCTGCGGGGCTCAGTTCGTGGCGCCTCAGTTCGTGGCGCCTCAGTTCGCGGCGCTGAAGTCGGGGACTGTGAGGGAGCCGTCCTCCGCGAGGGCGAAGCCGGGGTTCCAGGCGATCTCCCAGAGGTGACCGTCCGGGTCGGCGAAGTAACCGGCGTAGCCGCCGTAGAAAGTTTCCCGGGCCGGCTTGGTCACCGTGGCACCGGCCTTGGTCGCCGTCGCGATGGCCTCGTCGACCTCTGCCCGGGAGCGGACGTTCTGAGCGAGGGTCATCGCGCCGGTGCCCGGCCCTTCGATGCCGGCGTCGTCGGCTAGCTTGTCGCGGCCCCACAGGACGAGGGCCAGGCCGCCGGCCTGGAAGAAGACCGTCTCCTCGACCTCCTGGCCCTGCCAGCCGAGCTGCTCGTAGAACGCCTTCGCGCGGGCTACGTCCGCGACTCCCAGAGTGATCAGGCTGATGCGCTGCTCCATGGTCTTCAACCTAACGCGCAGTCGGTCGGGGGCGTGGCAGGCGGCCCCGACGTTGTAGCAGTTCCAGGCGCGGCAAGTGCATTGCCGAAGTCCTCGCCGACACGCGTTCGATGAAGTCCGGTGGGAACGACCCAACCCATAGCATCGATGCTATGGGTTGGGGTAGCGTGGAGCTGGAACCAGAGGTGCGAGACTGGCTGGAGGAACTGCCAACTGCCGACTTCGCCCGAGCGGCGTTCTACATCGATCTATTGGCTGGTCGAGGTGTGTTGCTCGGAGAGCCGCACAGCAGACAGCTCGACGGCAAGTTGCGTGAGCTGCGGTTTTATCTGGAGCGCGACGCGGTCCGCGTGACGTACTGGATAGCCTCCGACCGGAGGATCATCCTGCTTACGGTGTTCCGCAAGACGCGGATGCGGGAGGACCGGGAAGTCGAGCGGGCTCGCCGCGCATTTGAGCGGTGCGTGGCGGAGCGGCACATCGTGAACGAGGGGGCAGAGCGATGAGTGATCGCCTGGACTGGAATGACCTGCGTGAGCGCCGGATGACGGAGCCGGGAGCGGCCGAGACCTACGAAGCCACCCGGATCGCCTTCGAGCTTGGTCAGGAGGTGCGCCACCTGCGCGAGGGGCACGGTTGGAGTCAGAGCCAGTTGGCCCGCGCCGCCGGCATGACTCAGTCCGCGGTCGCCCGCTTCGAGGCAGGCGGAACCGTGCCGACCTTGCCGGTCCTGGAGCGGCTAGCCCGGGCCTTGGACCGGCGGCTAGACGTCAGGTTCACGCCGAACGCGGACGCAGCCTGACTGCCTCCGACGCCCATCGCGATCAACGGCAGACGTGTTCGCGAAACGGCAGCCGGCGGTCGTTGATCTAGGATTCCAGGTCATGCGGGAGTTCTTCACGGTCGGCGGTCGGAGCCTTTCGTATCTCGATTTTGGCGGTCCAGGAAACCCGCTCCTGGCTCTGCACGGGCACTACAACGAAGCGTCGGCTTTCGCGCCGCTGGCTGAGGCGTTGGCACCGCAATGGCGGGTGAT
Organism: Micromonospora saelicesensis; assembly: GCF_900091575.1. Classification (GTDB taxonomy): domain Bacteria; phylum Actinomycetota; class Actinomycetes; order Mycobacteriales; family Micromonosporaceae; genus Micromonospora; species Micromonospora saelicesensis. The sequence continues at coordinate 320,888 of NZ_FMCR01000001.1, read as the reverse complement.
CGCGCTCGACCAGCGTGGGCATGGAGAGTCCGACCGTGCCGAAAGCTATGAGCGGGACGAGTACGTTGCCGACGTCGCCGCGTTCCACCAGCATCTGCAGGTCGGCCCCGCCGCGGTGCTGGGTCACTCACTGGGCGGGGTGAACGCCTACCAGTACGCCAGCCGGCACGCCGATCGGGTCACCGCGCTGATCGTCGAGGACATCGGCGCGGTCGTGAACTGCGACTGGTCGTTCACCACCAGCCTCCCTCGCCGCGCGCCATCCCGCGACGCGCTGGTCTCGGCTCTGGGCGGGGCGGCTCCCTATCTGGAGTGCTCCTTCCGTCAGTGGAAAGACGGCTGGGGCTTCTCGTTCGACATCGATGACACGGTGGCGTCCCAGAAAGCGCTCAACGGCGACCACTGGACGGATTGGGTAGCGGTGTCCTGCCCCACCCTTCTGATCCGCGGTACGCGCAGCGACGAGCTGGCGGCCGATCACGCTCGCGAGATGATCGCCCGCCGCCCAGGCCAGGCTCGGCTCGCCGAGCTGCCAGCAGGTCACGTCGTGCATCACGATGCCCAAGCACAGTTCGCCGCTACGGTCGGCGCCTTTCTGTCCGAGTCGGTCGGCGTACCTGGTGGTGGGGGAGTAGTGCCTCCGACTTGACCAGCGTGACGAAGAACAGGTCGGCCTGCGCAGCGCGCCTGCTTCCGCCACATTCGCTCCAGCGGGCATCGCAGCCGGTCAGCGACACCGACGGCCCTCAGAGGCTGAAATGCAGCATGCCCCGCTGCGGCGAGCGATGGCGTGCGCCTACGACCGGGAAGAGTTGCCGGACGAGGCGGAGACCGAGACGGCCGATCGGCGGGCGCTGGAAGCGGCCTTCCACGAGGCGATGGTGCGCACCTACGAGCGGGCCCGGGACGAGGCGCACTACCACGCGGCGCTGCTACTGCGGATGGTGACGGAGAAGGCGGGCTGGCGACCGCCTGGCAGTTGCTGCACCACCCGGTGGTGTCGGACGGGTTCACGGCGCTGTGGGAGCGGGGCCGGGTGGACCTGACGGCGGAGGCAGTAGTGATACGGCCACGGTTCCGGGCGCTGTTCACCGAGGAGGAGTTGGCGATCGCTAGCAGCCGGGTGGTGGACGCCTCGGCGCACACCACTACCTGAGGCCACTGTCCGCCCTCGCTGAGCCAGTGATTCACCAGCCGCCATTCGGTCAGGACTGTTGACTGATCGAAGGTTCTGACGGCAGCAGTCCCGACGAACAATTTGACCAGTCCATATGCGTCGTTGTGCGGCGTGGATTCGTCAGATCTCGGGGGTGGCGATGGTGGGAGGAAGGGGCATTGGCGACTTCTACGCCGATGCCGAAGGCCGCGATTTGGAACTGCCCGGGTATGACTGGGAGAACGACGACCGTCCTGATCGTACCCCCGACGTGTGGCTCGACCGAGTCGCTTCGTCGTCCGCAGCCCAGCGCCCAGGTGTGCTGCCACGCGCCGCGCCGAAAAGCGCAGCAGGCCAACGCCGGACCGCGCAGCGCGCGACTAGCAAGGCAGGTCGAGCCGCCAGTTCCCGTCAGCGCCCTTCCGAGCGCGAAATCGCGGACGCCGCCCACCGCGTTCGAGCGAACATACCGAACATCGGCCCCAAGGGGATCGCGAAACGGCTCCGCCAAAGCGGCTGGGCCTTCGTCGGCGCGACGGCCGTCGACCAAGCTCTGAAACGCTATCCGACCCCCGGTACGCCTCAGGTGAGCCGCAGTGCACCCAGCAAGGCGGCCCCAACTCGCGCCCAGCAGCCGGCCCGGGCGAAGGCAGTAATAACTGAATATCGCCCTGGCATCGCCGGTCGGCGACTGCGCGGTTTCGCGAAGGCTGCTCGCGAGCTAGCCGCATACGATCCCGCCTTGAGTTTGGCGGGCATGGTGGGCCGGCTTCAGCGTCGGGGCTGGCCCACCTGCAACGAGGTAGACGTGCGGAAGGCGTTGGGTATGAGTCCTACCCCTGACGCGCGGGCAGGCCGGGTCTCCCCGTCACCGAAGAGCAACCGCACAGCGGTGGCGGCTTTCAGCCCTTCACCACGAGCGGCGCCCCGTCCTCCTGCGGACATCTGCCCCTCGTGCGGGGTACGCCCCTCGGTTCTCGGCACCTGCCGCTGCTCCTAGCTCCTGTGCCGCCGCCAGAGCGGCACAGGAGCTGGCTCGTTGCTCAAGCCGCGATGGCTCGAGCTGCGGCATAGAGGTCAGCGGGGAGCGGGTGTACCAACTCCCACTCAATCCGCATCGGGCGATCCCCGCTGTGCCGCCGGTATGTCACTGGCCCGGCGTATAGGTACGCCGGCACGCCCAAGGCGCCCTCCGCCACCTTTGTCTCCCGCACGAACAGGTGCACCGTCGACCCCTGCGACGCGTGGTTGACGTACCGCTGCCCGGTCGCCGACGCCGACGAGGTGGTGCTCTGTGACTCCCACTGGAACAGCGTCTCGGTGATGGCCCGGTCGGCGTACATGGTCGTGGGGGAGTAGTGCTGCTCCGACTTGACCAGCGTGACGAAGAACAGGTCCGCCCGCTCCGACTCAAGCCACTTCACGCCCTCCCGCAGCGACCCCGGGTTGGGCATTCCGAACGCCGCGCACGCCTCGTTGCGGCTGTACCGGGCGTGCACCCGCAGCGGCACCGCACCCTGAGCGGCGGTCGGCGTCACCCGGTGGATGCGGTCCCGCAGCACGTCGGCGACCTGCCGCAGCTCAGCGCAGCGGGCCGGTTCCTTCCACAGTCGTGCCAGCCGTTCGTCGCGCGTTGCGAGGGGGGCGTTCGGTCCCCAGAGGCTGAAGTGCAGCATGTCCAGCAGGCGGCTGCTGCCCGCGTACACCTGTTGGCCTGGCGCGGGCGGTCCGGCCGCGACCCTCGTCAGCAGCTCTAGCCGGTCGACGTCGTCGGTGTGCAGCATGCGACCGATGGCCCGGCCCAACTCGCGGTCATCGGGACCAGGTGTGGACGTCTCGATGCCGGCGAGCCGACGCAGCCCGGTCCAGCCGCCGATGCTGGCCGATCGGTACACGTCCTCGATCTCCAGGCCCGTCTCGCGGAGGAATGTCGCGAGGCTGACGTCGCCGAGCTGCCGCAGCTCAGAAATGAGGCCGGCTTTTGAGGTGGGCAGTGCCGATCGCAGGTTGGCGAGCACTACCTCCTTCGCCACTCGATCCAGTTCGACGTGGCAGCCGCTCGGCAGGCTCGGGAAGTCGTCGCGTACCGCTTCGGTGATCGCCCGCCGGCTGACCCCGGTCAGGGCACGCCAGCGCAGGTCGAAGCGGAAGTTGGCGTGCTGCCCGCCGATGAAGTCGAGCACCGTGAGGCAGGGCTTGTCGTCGTCGAGGCGCAGGCCACGGCCGAGCTGTTGCAGGAAGATCGTGGCGCTCTCGGTGGGTCGCAGCATCAGGATCGTGTCGACCATCGGCAGGTCGACGCCCTCGTTGAACAGGTCCACGGTGAAGAGCACCCGCAGCTTGCCGGCCTTGAAGTCCCGCAACAGCCCCGCCCGATCGGTGCCGGCCTTTGAGGTCACCGCCGCCGCCTCGACACCGTGCTTTCTGAACCAGGCGGCCATGAACTCGGCGTGCCCGATGCTCACGCAGAACCCGAGCGCCCGCATCCGCCCGACGTCCACCTTCTCGCGGACCGCCCGCAGCACCGTCCGCGCCCGAGCATCGTTGCCGGTGTAGATGGTGCTTAGCTGCGTCGGGTCGTAACCCTGGCCGCGCTTCCAGGTGACGTGCGACAGGTCCACGTCGTCGTGCAGCCCGAAATACTGGAACGGCGCCAGCAACTGCCGCTCCAACGCGTCCCACAGGTGCAGCTCAACGGCCGCGCGCCCGTCGAACCACCGGCGCACGTCGCCGCCGTCGGCCCGGTCGGGGGTCGCGGTGAGGCCCAGGAGTACGCGGGGACGCAGCCGCTCCAACAGTCGCGTGTACGTCGGCGCTTCCGCGTGGTGGAACTCGTCCACGATCACCATGTCGTACGCCTCGGGGTCGACCTCGCGGCGGTGCAGCGACTGGATGGAGGCGAAGACGTGCTTCCAACCGTTCGGCTTCTCGCCCGCGACCAGCGTCTCGCCGAAGCTGCCATCCCCCATGACCTGCCGGAACGTCGACAGGCTCTGCCGCAGGATCTGCTCCTGATGAGCGACGAAGAGCAGCGAGTCGGCTCGTTTCGCCCTGTGTAGCCGGCGGTAGTCGAGGGCGGCCACCACCGTCTTGCCGGTGCCGGTCGCCATCACCACCAGGTTGCGCCACCGCCCGTGCACCAGTCGCTCGGCGTCCAGGTCGGCCAGGATCTCGGCCTGATAGGGGTACGGGCGCACGTCCAGGTTCGAGATCGCGGTCGGTGCCTCGTCGCGGCGCTCCCCGCTCAACGCATGCCGGAGCCGTTCGGAATCCCTGGTCGCGTCGTACGCCTCGAACGCGGGGTCGTTCCAGTAGTCCTCGAACGTCGCCGTGAACGTGTCGATGACGTGCGGTTGCTCCATGTTCGAGATGCGCACGTTCCACTCCACGCCGTCCACCAGCGCGGTCTTCGACAGATTCGACGAGCCGACATACGCGGTAGTGGTGCCGTTGGCCCGGCGGAACAGCCACGCCTTGGCGTGCAGGCGGGTGGTCCTCGTCTCGTAGGACACCTTGACCTCTGCGCCGAGTTCCTTGAGCCGGTCCAGCGCTCGCTGATCCGTCGCGCCGAGGTAGGTGGTGGTGATGACGCGGACCTTGCCGCCTCGGGCGATCAGCTCGCGGATGGCTGGCTCGACGATGCGGAGGCCATACCACTTGATGAACGCGCAGAGCAGATCGACGCTCTCGGCGGAGGCCATCTCGTGGTTGACCTCGTGGCCTATGCGCGGCTGGTGGCGGCCGTTGACCAGCAGGGCGCCGGTGGAGAGGGGAGTGGTGGGACGCTGCGGGAAGGTGGGCCCCGCGGGTGGGGTTGGTGGGGCGGCGATGGCGTGGAGCAGATGCTTGGTGTCGGTTACCTGGTCCTGATCGGTCGCTGCCTTGGGGCTCAGGGTGGCGATGGCTTCGGCGATCTGGTTCGCCATTGCGATCTGGTGGTGAAGCTTGTCATCGCCGCTGGGGAGGGACTGGAGGGCTCGGGCAGCCAGGGTGGCGATGTGGCGGGCGAGGGTTTGGTGGGCGTCGGCGGGGTCGAGTTTGTGGCGTTGGATCAGGGCGGGGTCGACGTGCTGGAGGCGACCGGCCAGCTCACGAGTGAACAGGTGCTCGTAAACACCCCGCTCAAGATCCGTCATTCAGGCAACGTAGCAACTTCGACTGGCTTCGGCGCCCCACCGCAGATTGTATCTGCAGCTGTCGGATCGATGACAATCCGCTGGCCGGCGGCGATCCTCAGCAACTCAGGAGCGGCGCGTCGCGATCTGACGGTAGGCGCCGGCGCCGCTGTTTGACCTGCGGAAAGAGAGCGCTGGTAATAGATGCTACCGCAGAGTTATCGACCTCCCAGGTTATTGACAGCGCCAACGGACCAACTCTGCCTGCCCAAACAGGCGAAGGTCAGGGGTCCCGCTGGCAGGACTCCTACCGGTAACGTCGCCGGCACGCTTAGTTGGGAGGTGGTCGGAGTTGCTTGTTGGGCTCAAACTGCCGCCCACGGTCATCGCGAAAGAAGTGTCGCGGTCTCGGCGCGGAGGGGCCGGCCGTTTTGCCGAGCTTCATCCAAACCCGGCCGAGAATTCTCGTAGCGCATCTGAAATCACCGGACCGCTGATCGAATTTGCGCCTCGCCGGGCTCCTGGCGGATTTATCGCCGCCTCGCGCGTCCCTCCTCAAAAGACGAACCGCAGCTCATCTGCGAATTGAAGCGATCCTACAAGCAAGGCGACGACAGGCAGGAGAATTTAGTGGATTTACTATTCTTTGGCTACAGCAAGCGCCCCGTAGTTCTCAGCGAAACGATTCGAGAGGTGGCTTTTAACCTATCCCGCGGGCCCGGCGTCGCGCACTCCGTCACGTGGGAGGACCTGGTTGTTGATGGTCGTCTCATTGTGCATGAGGTTGAGAAGGCGATAGATAGCTGTACTCTTGGTCTATTCGAACTCTCAACGCTCAGTCATAACGTACTATTCGAGCTCGGGCTTGCAATAGGCAAGCGTAAGCGGGTTGCGATTCTTATCGACAGTCAGGATTCGGGGGCCGTAAAGGCTCTGAGGGACTTCGCTCTACTCACGACCACCGGTGCAACGTCCTATCGTAATGCGGGCGACCTAACGGAAGGGATTCGTCGGCTGCTGGTGGATCCTTCCTTCCCTCTCTGGCACGACTTGACGGGAGGCGCTGAAATTCCTCCCCCTGATGACGCAAAGATATTCTACATGCCGAGCTTCAAGGAAGATGAACCGAGCAGACGGCTCTCGCGCGTTCTTGATTCTTACGACAAGTTTGACGTTAAGAGTGTCGATTTTGATGAGTATGGGAGTGCCCCCCTCGCCTGGTTTGCGGAGGAGCTGTTCACTTCTCAGGTAGCAATATTTCACATGACACCTGACCGGGCATTTCTATCGGACGTTGCCAACGCGCGAGCGTCGCTTTTGGCTGGTATAGCCCGAGGCCTTGGGCGTGAGGTGTTGATCGCCCACGAAGACACGACTCGTCCTGCAATCGACTATCGGGATTTGGCTCTCGATTACAAGAACGCTGCCGATCTAGAAAAGCGAGCAGCATTATGGATGGAAGGCCTGCGGCCTCCAAGCCAAAGAGCGGCGACCCGCGTGCGCCAGCATTTGAATGTTGAGCTAGCGGCTCTGCGCTTTGGAAACCATGTTGCCGAAAGTGATCAAGACGGGCTCGATCACTACTTTGTTGAAACTCGTGATTTCCGGGACGTCGTCGACGCGGCAGCTACGATATTTACGGGAAAGAAGGGTACCGGAAAAACCGCGAACATGCTTCAGGCAGCCGAGACTCTTCGCAACGACGCCCGCAATCTGGTTTGTGTTATCAAGCCGGCAAGCTACGAGCTGGAAGGATTGCTTGAAGTTCTCGCAAAAATTGAGTCAAGGCACCTAGGCGACTACTTGATCGAGGGCCTATGGAAGTATCTGCTGTACACAGAAATTGCAGCGCGGGCGGTCGAAGAGGCAGAAAGGCGGCCAGCTGGTATTCCGACTGGATCGCCTCTCGAGAATCTTAAAGAATGCCTCGATCTGGAACATCGGGGCGTGGATGCCAGCTTTTCAATCAGACTAGAGCGCTTAATCAAGTCCCTTGAAAGTGCTTTGGCAGCCGGCGTTGATGAGCGCGATGTCGAGTCGTCCCGCAAGGTGGTGAACGCTGCTCTATATGGTGGCACCCTCCGCAATCTTCGAACATTGATTGGTAATGCGCTCTACGAGCGGCGGCGCATTGCTGTTCTTGTTGATAACTTGGATAAGGCTTGGCACAGAGGCGCCGACCTTGAACTTCTGTCGCGCCTACTATTGGGTCTGCTGACAGTTGTAGGACGGGTCGTCGATGAGTTCAAGAAGGAGACATCTCGCAAAGCGAGTGTAAACGTCACCTTGACGGTCTTCTTGAGGAGCGACATATACGCATATGTGCGTGATCACGCTCGGGAGCCCGACAAGATCACAACAACGGAAATCGAATGGCGAGACACGGAGCTGCTTGCCAGGGTGCTGGAAGACCGATTCCTTGCAGCCCGGCCACACGCCCGAGGTGCGAACGAATTGTGGGAGAAAGCGTTTGTCCGATCAGTGAAAGGGCTTCCTGCTCGGGATTACATGCTCTCGCGTGTTCAGCCCCGACCGCGGGATCTCGTTTTCTTCGCAAACGCGGCTGTGTTGAGGGCAACTAATGCGAAACGCGACCTCGTTCACGAGACCGACATCATAGAGGCGGAAGCCACGTATAGTGCTTTCGCCTTTGAGGCACTGTTGGTTGAGGGAGTTGCAGCGGAAATTGCTCTTGAGCCCATCCTCTTCGAATTTGCTGGCGAAAATAAAGTCCTAACCGAACCTCAGTTGACTCGAATTTTGAAGGCTGCATCGACAGATGTCGAGAGACCTCAACTACTTCGGGTCCTTCGGCGGCTGGGTTTTCTCGGGATGGAAACTAGCGATTCGGTCTTTGACTATGGCGGTACCGAAGGGGAGATGAAGAAAGCGGATGTTCTGGCCCGGAAGCTGACTAAGACTTCCCGCAGGCCGAGAAGGTTCGAAATTCATCCGGCATACCGCCCCTACCTTGAAATTAGAGAGGAATGATTCCGTGTTTCTAGGTGATACTCCTATCTGCCCGTGAGCGTCGTTACGAATAGGATAATGTAGGCGATAGAGAAGGCAATCGGAACCCATTGCTCAAGTCGCGTCATCGGCCAGTAGAGACCCTTATCTGCGCCGCCTTTGAGCGCTTTCCACTCCGCTCGCCAGTAGGGAGACGCGGGAAGCCTCTCTTCTAGCGCACCGATTACCCGAAATTTCGCCGAATTTAGCTGGCGATAGGAACGGAGGGTGGCGTACCACCCGGCCGTCTGTACTAGAAGTACGAACAGAAGTAGAGCTAACGTTGACCTCGTTTGGCCTTGCAGCGATGTATTGAACCATCCACCGATGGACGCTGCCGCAGTGTTCAGTGTCAAGAAGAAAGTATTGGCTAGGCCCCGCCGGGCGCTGACGCGGTCGGCCATCTCAACATAGATCTTGTACTGTTCGAGGATGAGGTTCTGGTTTTGGAGGGATATGCTATTCGGCTCTTCAGGTGCAGGTGACCAGAGGCTCGACCGGATTTCAGAGAAGTCAACGCGTCGCCGTCCGAATGTTCTTTTGAACGTTTGCGGTAGTTTCACGTTGAGATTATGTCTCATCATCGGCTAACATTCCAGACCATGCGCGCCGGGGCGCGGATAACCCTGGGCCACGATCGATCAACGTCGGGTTGTGGCAAGACCGGGAGTTGGGATGCTTGACGTGGCGTGCCGATCGTTACCAAGCCCGTACGGCTCCAGCTTCGTGGCGACGGACGCGCGGCATGAGTAGCTGTTCCTTGTCCGTGGGCCACCGGTTCCAATCAGAGGAAATTGGCGCAGGTTCCGCCTCGGTTACCTTGAGGCATGGTGATGTGGATCCCCTCTTACGCCGTCGCACCCGAACATTCGGTGACCGGCTTAGCTGTTGCTTCGAAGCAGCCCTTGTAACGCGAGCAGCTCAACGTTCATTACCTCACCTGGCTCTTTTTCGACGCGGCCCAGCGGAGCGGGGCCTGCCGAAGTCGCCCGCCTCGGTTGGGTGGCTCGCCCTCATCAGGGAATAGGACCTGTAATTATCGAGCCGAGCGGAGGGCCTCGATGACCAAGCCCCAACGGTCCGGCCCGAGTACAGGGTTGAGCACATTCCCGTCAACGACGACGACGCCTGCAGCGCGCAGAACCGCCACGCGGCCGGCGTACGCCGGGTGGGCGGCCAACTCCGCCTTGACGTGTGGAAAGGCAAAGATCGGTAGGTCCGCGCCCAGCGACTCGTTGAGGATGCCCAGTGCCAACGTGTCGTTGATGCCCAGCGCCCACTTCGTCACCGTGTTGAACGTGACAGGCACGGCCAACACAACATCGGCTGGCGGGTGCGGTTCCGGGTCGCCAGGCATCCGCCACTCCACACGGACGAGATAGCCAGTCTTACCTTCCAACGCCGCCCGGTCGAGCCACAGAGCTGCCGTCGGGCTGACGATCATGCACACTCGCCAGCCGTCGGCGATCAGCAGGTCTACCAGCTCGTCGATGTCTTCCGCTGGGCCGGCGGCGCAGACGACCAGATACAGCACGGGGCGCTCCGTCATGCCCGCAGTCTGCCCGAGCCGGCCGACGTGCAGCGAGCGGATATGGGCTGGGCCGCCGCCCCGCCTCTCAGACTCTGACGCTCACGTCGTCGCTAGGGAGCAGCTGCCCGGCACCGATGAACCGACGCGCAACTAGCAGGCCGGCCTCGTGTGCGGGTTGTCCGCCGTGGCTGGCGGACGCATCGGTCACGAGCCACGGTGTCAGGTCGCGTTCGAAGGCGTCAACCGCCGACTTGAGCACGCAACTCTCCGTCGCCACGCCACAGAACACCAGGTCGGTCCACCCCTCTTGATCCGTCAATGCGGCACCCTCAGAGGAGAAATACGAATAGATCCTCTTGTCAATCACCGCTCGTGCGCGACTCACGTGCTGCGCCAGCTCGGGCACGATGTCAGTCTCGGGCGGGTGCTGCACCGAGGACCAGTGGATCAATCGCTCGAACGGGCTACCGGGGTAGTTGTGATAGCGGGTGAACACCACAGGTCGTCCGGTCGCCTCCCAGTACTCGACCAGCTCGACGACCTTTTGGATGACGCCTCGGCTGCGGTCGTTGATGAAGCCGTTCTGCATGTCGACGACGATCAGGGCAGCACGCTTCTCGCTCATGTGTTGACTCTGCCACTCAACGCGGCGGTCTCGCGAAGGGCTGTCTGAGCCTGCGTCAGACGTTCCGGTAGGCCGCTCGTTGAGAGCGCCGCCTCGCGCATCATGCAGTGCTGCGATGTCTCACGTGCTCTGGCCGTCGTCAACCGTGAGTGGGCAGCACGGAGGAAGCGCCATCCAAACTCGCGTGGCATCGCCGGGTCTTGCCCATCCTCGACCTGACGCTGAATGTGACGGCAGTAGGCCCAGAGCATCTGCACGTCGACCTCACAGGACACCAGGTCGTCAATCACGAGGGCCTGCTCGGGGGAGAGCGCGTGGTAGGCCATGCCCGCCCAACTGGCGTAGCCCACGGAGAGTCCGTGCACGCCGAAGGGCTGAATTGACGGCTGATCGAAGCCTTGGGCAAGCAAGCGGCGTTCGACGTCGTCGCCGACTGGTTCGGGAAAAGGGTGTGCTCGCCGGTTGACCAGTACAGACGGCAGGCTCATGAGGCGTAGGGCGGTCTCTAGTTCGGCGCCGCTCCAGGCAGGCTCTTGCAGGACGTACATCGACAGGACGTATTCGGGCGCGGCGTGATCCGTGGACCGGGTGGGCGAGAGTAGCCGCGCAACTTGGTCGGCCGCCCAAGGCAAGTCCTGCTCGTAGCTGGCGTACCGCCAGGCGGCGAGCGAGGCCAATGTGCTGAAGTGCAGCTCTTGGCTGAGGTGCAGCACCACGACACCGCACGCGAAGAGGTGAGCCGTGCACGTCCCTTCCGCGTGAGGCACCCCAGCGATTGAGACCTCTAGCCACTCGTGCGGTCGCGGGTGAAAGGCGTCCTGCGCAGCGAGCTTCGCGGCCGCCGACGCACCTGTGTATGCCGGTATGAACTTGTGCGACTGGACCTGATAGCGAGCACCGAAGCGGCTGTCTACGAGATCAGTCCTGCTAGTGGCAGCGACGAAACGATCTCCTGCCCCATCTCCGGCTCTGCTCAGGACGGTGTCGAGCGCAGCCTGCATCTCCGGCCGAGGCTGCACCGCGTCTCGGCCGGCTTCCCATTTGGAGACGGTCCGCTCGCTAACGCCGAGGTTTTCCGCGAAGTCGCGAATGCTCATGCGTAGGGCTTGCCGCAGCGCACGGGTTTCGCGACCTGTCCACGCCTGGACAGTAGGCAAGGTTTCGCCCCCGATCGCATCGTGGCCGCTCCGGGCAGCTTAACGACTCCAATGCAGCATAGGTACAGCGCAAGTACAGCGAGTAGTCATGTCGCGGTTTCAGCTACTTGAACAGGATGGGTGCATGGCCCGGGGCGGGTGCCTTGTCCCGGAGTTGCGCCGGCCCTCAACGGCGCAGCTCCTCCCGCCCGCCCCGGTGCCAGCCCATCAATCAACGACTTGGAGCCGGCATGCCCACAGTGAACGACGACCATCCGGCTCGCGTGAGTCTGGAGGCCGCCTGGGAGTCGGTCGACGTGCGGGCCGCCGGCGACTTCTGGTGCACCCTCGAAGACCGCCGACCCGGGCTGCTCCCACAGCGCGCCGCGCCGCTGTTCTTCAGCGCGCTGGGCCGCCTCCTGGTCGGCGGCGACGCCCCGGCGAACCGGGCGGCGCTGCTCCGGGTGCTCGGCCACGCGTACCGTCACTTCGACCTGCTCCCGCACGCCACCACCATCGGCGACGCGCTGCTCGCGACCGTTGCCCGCCACGCGCGCCCACTGTGGACGCCGCAGCTCACCATCGCCGCCGAGCGCGCACTGTACCGCGCCACGCACGCCATCCGCCGCGCCGCCGCGCAGGCCGGCGACGGACGGGCCTGGTGGCACGTCGAGGTGATCGGCCACGACCGGCCGTCGCCCGACATCGCCATCCTGACGGTACGTCCCTGGCGGCGACTGCCCTTCCAGCCAGGTCAGGCCGTGCCGGTCTGTACGCCAAGCCGGCCCGGCCACTGGCGCTGGTTCTCACCGGCCAATGCCCCACGCGCGGACGGCACCGTCGAGCTGCACGTCCGCGCCGTACCCGCCGGCACCGTCTCCCACCGCCTGGTCCATGAGGTACGCCCCGGCGAGCTGCTCTGGCTCGGCCCACCCGCCGACACCGGGCTGAGCCTCGACCCGGCGACCACGAGCGATCTGCTACTTGTCGCCGGCGGCACCGGCCTGGCGCCGATGCGCGCCCTGGTCGAGCACGTCGCCGCCGCACCGGACGGCCGGCGGGTGACGCTGATCGTCGGCGTGCGCACCTTCACCGACCTGTACGACTCGATCGCCCTCGACAAGCTGCAATGCGCCCACGACTGGCTGACCATCGTGCCGGCGCTCTCCGACGACCCCTGCGCGGAGCCGGCCGAGCAGGGCGACGCCCTGACCATCGCCCTCGAACACCACCAGCCCGGTCAGGACATCTACCTCTGCGGCCCACCCGCGATGCTTGCCGACGCGCGGCCACGGCTGTGCGCACTCGGCATCCCCGCCGCACGCATCCACCTGCCCAAAGGCCTCACCTGCTGATGGCTTGCTTACCAGACCCACACTGACCGGCCCGCTTACGCCCGCCGATCATGATCCTCGACGATCGACTACCAGTTGGAACTGAGCTGCTTGACGGCCTGGCGGAAACGCCGCGGCGGCAGGACGGCCCGGAGCTTGTCGGCAGCGTCAGCGAAGTCCGAGATCGTGGTGACGCAGCCGTGGCCGAGGTGGGCGAGCCGGATGACACCAAACCGCTCGACCACGAGTGCCTGGGACAGCGGGACGGTGTGCACGTTCCCGTCGCCATCCACCGTGGAGATCGCGTCGATGCCGATGACCAGCTTGCCCTTGTTGTGGAACCGCTTGGAGAACGGCGGCCTGACGACCTCGCCTGCGGGCACGAAGCGGGTGGTCGGGCAGGAATCCTCGGTGGCGCGAGGAAGGTCGGGTTTCGACCCGTACGGCACGACGATCATGGCGCTTGAGAGCCAGCCCGACACGATGTCCCGTGTCGCGTCCGGAGTAAGCCCAGTCAGCTCGCTGAGTGATTCCGAGCCGTAGATTTCAGCCGTGCCGAGCAGCTCCTGGTGGGCCAAGGCTTGAAGCTCGCTAATCGACTGCATCCATTCGATGTCGCCCTCCATGGCCATGCGCTGCGTTGGCACCCGGTCGGCGATCTCCACTCGATCGATTCCATCGGCGGCAAGCCGTTGCAGCTCGGCCCAGAGCAGCTCCGCCGCGACGGTGGCGTCGAAATTCTTGCCCTTCCTGCCGAAGTCTGGTGTGACCCTCAACCCGAGCTCGTGCCGCGTACTGTCGACGACTTCGCACATGAATTCCGCACCGATGGCCACCCCGGCCTCGTCCACTGCCTCAGCGACTCGCGACCGCAGTGCCCACATCAGAACGACAGCTTCCGCGCTGGGTTCGACACCGACCGTCAGCGCGACGCCGCGGACCTCGTCGGCGTACCAGATCGGCCCCATTTGGTTGTTGACGAGTGGCGTGCTGCGGGTGACTCGCGGGCCGGCGGGCAATGGCAGTCGCATCGCCTGAGGCGGTTCGCCCGTCAGGGTGAGAACCGCGTTGCCGCTGGTGAAGAACCTTTCGACATACCGTCGGATCTCGTCCGCTGTGAAGAGCTTGTAGTCCACTGCGGGCCAGCGCGACAGGCCGTATCCGCTCGGCCCGAAACGCCGCGACAGCAGCGCTCCCCACGGGTCGCGCAGACCTTCTTCGATGTTCGAGACGTACCGGCTGTCCGCATTGAGGTCCGCGACCGCGTCGGACAGATCCTCGGGCGGAAGATTGCTGATGGCCGAGCAGATGGTGGCGAGGTGCTCCGCTACCTGACCCGGTGGGCCGCCTGCGAGGAATGACGTGTCGTTCATCCAAATGTTGTCCTCGTGCTTCTCCGCGACGTGATCCGCCGTCCAGTCCACCAGGTGCTGCACGAGATGGGTCAGGCCGATGGAGTCGATCTCTTCGTCGCGGGCACCGCACCCAAACGTCAGCGATGCGGCCAAGGTGCCAGGCACATCGCGTTGGATGACAGCAACTCCGTCTATCTCCTCGCGCCGCATGAGCGGATCGTAAGGTGACCGGTCAAGCCACGGGCTGAGGCGTTCGACAGTCAGAGGACGCGGTGCCGTTGGTGCGTCAACTGATGGTGTCACCGAACTCGCGTACCCCGTCGACGTCCAGCGTGATCCGGTCGTTCTCGGTCCACTGGCCGGTGGCGGCGGCCCAGCTCGGGTCGTCGCGTTCGTCGATGTTGCTCCAGCTGTGCCGGTGGTGCCGCAGCTGGATCGGCCCGGTCGACTGACCCGGCGCGAGCGTGCCGTCGGTGAAGGTCAGCTCCACCCAGCCGGGGACCGGCGTTCCCGGGATCGGGTAACCCGGCGGCGCTGGCGTCGTCATGGCCCCCGGGGGCCCACCCGGCGGGATGAAGAACTGCACGGTCTGCTGGATCCGGTGGCAGCCCAGCGCGGCCCAGTCGCAGTTCGGCACCAGCGAGGTGTTGCCGCCCTCGAAGCGCAGGTGGTAGCGCACCCGCACCGTGCTCAGGTCGAGTGGTCCGGTGCCGGTGTTTGTCACCTTCAGGAGGTGCTGGATCTGGTTGTTCGTGGGGGACCAGTCCAGGTTGAGGTAGCTGACCGTCGCGCGGCCGGCCGCGGTGCGCACGGTGGTGGTGGGCGAGGTGTCGGAGTAGCCGCCGAGCGCGCGGGCGGCAATCGCGATCCGGTACGTCGTGCCGGGTGCGAGGTCGGTCAGCGTGATCGTGGTGTCGGTGGTGGAGCCGAGGAACCGGTACGTGTTCGGCCCCAGCGGCACCTGCACCTCGTAGTTGATCGGCTGCTCCGCGCCGGGCTCGACCCAGGCGGAGGGCGCCCAGCTGAGCGTGAGCTCGTGCGGTTCGTTGGCCACCACCGTGGGGGTGCCCGGGGTGCTGATCGCTGGCCCGTCGGCACGGGCGGCGTTGACGGCGAGCAGGCTCGCCAGCGCGGCGAGGGCGATGGTGGCGGCGACGCGGCGAGCAGGCATAGGCGAATGGTATGCACAAGCATCGATGCCTGGGCATCGTCCGTCAGTCCAGCGACGTCGACGAAGGGTCCAGTCCGTTACGCGACGTAGTCGGCTTGGAGATAATGCCTGGTCAGGTGGCTACCTAGCGTGAACCCGTCATCACGAACGGCCTGGACGTCGGCGTCTCACCTGCCGCCCGTCTCGGCCTCAGACGGGAGAAACACATGCGTGCTCAGAACAAAAGCCGGCGGTACGGCGCCCGAGCGTCCGTACTCGTGCTCGGTCTTGTCGCGGCCGGAGCGGTGCTCGCCCCGGCGAGCCCGGCGTCCGCCGCGGTCCCCGGTCTGGTGCGGGTCGCCGCGACCAGCGTCAACAACTCGGCCGACTACCACAGCGTCACGGCGACCTGCCCGGTCGGGAAGGTGCTCACCGGCACCGGCTACGAACTCAACGGCGTCACCGGCGAGGGTGTCGTCGACGACCTGCGCCCCAACGGCGGCGTCGCCACGGCACCGACCGCGGTCACCGTCGGCGCCTACGAGACCGAGGCGTTCGCGGGGAACTGGTCGGTGACGGCGTACGCGATCTGCGCCAACCCGCTGGCCGGCCTGTTCCGGGTGGCCACTACCAGCGTCAGCAACTCGACCGACTTCCGCAGCGTCACCGCCACGTGCCCGGTCGGGAAGGTGCTGACCGGCACCGGCTACGAGCTGAACGGGGTCACCGGCGAAGGTGTCGTCGACGACTTCCGGCCCAACGGTGGCGTCGCCACGGCGCCCACCGCGGTCACCGTCGGCGCGTACGAGTCGGACGCCACGGCCCTGAACTGGTCAGCGACCACGTACGCGATCTGCGCCAACCCCCTCGCGGGCCTGGTACGCACCTCAGCCGTGGGGGCCAGCACCTCCCTCGACTTCCGCAGCGTCACGGCCACCTGCCCGGTCGGGAAGGTGCTGACCGGCGCCGGCTACGAGCTGAACGGGGTGACCGGCGAGGGCATCGTCGATGACTTCCGCCCCAACGGCGGCCCCGCGACCGCCCCGACGTCCGCAGCGTCCGGCGCGTACGAGGAGGACGCGTTCGCCGGGAACTGGTCCGACACGGCGTACGCCATCTGCGCCACCGCGTAGAAGCCGATCAGCCGGTGCAGGCGCCCTGCGAGCGCGAGCGGCTGCACCGGCTGAGTGATCGGCTCAGGAGCCGCCCTGGCGCTGGATCCGCCCGTCGCCCGAGACCTTGGCCCGGCCCAGGTCGCGTTCGGTGCCGGCCGGGCCGGTCGCGGTACGGCGGTGCCGTTGGTCGGGCGAGTGCTCCACGGTCGAGCCCTGGCGGCCCGGAGCGCCGCTGCCCGAATGCCGCCGGCCTCGCGCCGACTCGCCCCCGCTGTCGTGTTTGTTCTGCTTGTGGCTACCCATGGATCGCGCGTACCCGTTCACTGTGCGGCTAGTCCTGCCCCCCCCCCCCCCCCCCCCCCCCCCCCCCCCCCCCCCCCCCCCCCCCCCCCCCCCGTCAGCGCCAGTGCCGTCCCGACCGGTGAGGTGGTTATCGGGACGACTGGCACTCACGGATTCCAGTAGACGAGGACCCTGGCCTGGTCGAAGCGCCGGTCCTTCAGGTCGGCACGCTGGATCACCCAGTGGATGCTCGCGCCGCCCTGTCTCCCGCCGTGGAACTCGGCCAGCACAACCCAGTCACCATGGTCCGACTCGTCCTGGCCGGACCGGCCCGGGGGGTTGGCGCCCAACCACGCGGGGTTGAAACCGTTGCAGTCAGTGCCGTAGCCGCCCAACAACAGCGGCGTCGTCCCGTCTTCATAGGAGAACGGGCCGTCCGGCACCCTGCCCAGGACTTCCTTCCACACGTCGGTCATCTCTTCGAACGGGGGGTCTCCCGGCATTGGCGGAGACCACGGGGGCCCCGGGATCGTCTTGACGTAGGGCAGAGAGATGTCGACAGTGAGGTGCAGATCGCCCTGCGGGATCTCCGTGTAGACCTCGGCGAACTCCTCGTCGTCCGGAGGGAAGTCAGGCGGATACTGCTCTCGTTCCTCGACGGCGACGCCCGCCGGCACGTACATCACCTGGCCGTAACCGTGCTCTTCGGGCCAGCCGAACAGCAGCAGTTGGCCGTCGGCCGGTAGCGGAAGGTCGGTCACGTCTGCCGGAAGGGCAGCGCAGTCGATGGTGGCGATCAAGGGGTACTCGGGGTCCTCGGCGTCGGCCGGGAGCATCACCGGTCCACGGATGGCGCCCACGACCGGCCCGTCACCCCCCTGTGTCAGAAAGGCAGACGGGCGGGCGAGCCCCAGCCAGCGTTCCACGTCGGGGGCGGGTATGCCGCGGCGCAGCGCCTCGGCGCGGACCTGATCGATGATTTTCACGTTTCGGGGAAGCACGGGAGCACCGTAGGTCAACAGTGCGACGTACTCGACCCCGCCGGATGCTGGCTCCCCGGAAGGCAGGCGCCCCTGCGGTCGATACCGCGATTTGCCGTCGGCGGGCGGCAGGCAGAAGCGCCCGACCATAGCGTCCGAACCACGGAGTTCCGCGAGCGCGCGATCTGTGGGAGGCGACCATGCAGGCAACCGAGGGTCTGGTGTTACCGGGGGAGCGGGCTCCGGTCAGGTTCAACATGGACAGGTGGCGGGCTGGGCTACCACCGGATGCGTGGCCCGACACGCTGCCAGCGAGCGGGGAGCTCTGGCGGCGGGACGTCTTCGCGGTGGCCGACGCTTACCGGGCGGGGTCCGCGAGCCCACGGCACCTGCTGGCGGCCGTGCTGGCCTGGGCTTACGGACCCATCGGGTACGGCCCGTGGCGCGCCGCCAGGTCGCTCGACGCCGATCCGCACGGCAAACGCCTGGCGTACGCGCTGGAGGGGGTGTCCACGCCAGCGCCCGACGAGGACGTGCTGCGTACGGCGTACCGCCGCTTCCGCGACCCCGATCACGCTCGTCTGCCCTGGTTGGGGCCGGGCCTGTGCACGAAGGTCCTCTACTTCGTCGGCTACCGGCGCGGGGTGGGCGGCGTGCAGCCCCTGATCCTCGACCGGGTCGTGGCCGGCCAACTCCCCGCCGACGCGGGCGTCGGCCGGCGCAACGGCTGGTCGTCCGAGGAGTGGCTGGCCTATCTGCGGTGGGCGGCCGAGCAGGCTCGGATCAGGGGAGTGGAACCGGACGCGGTGGAGATGGCGGTCGTGCCCGACCGGTGAGGTGGCTATCGGGTGGTGCGGAGGCGGGTGTCGAGCGCGTCGAGGTCGGGGACGAACCAGATCTGCCCACCCTGGTTCGACTCGTGCACCAGCGCGCGCAACGCGGAACTCTCCGCGAGCTGCGCCGAGATGTCGCCGACGACGGCCAGCCGCATGTGGGCCCTCCCGGTCGAGCAGGCCGTTGTCGGCGTCGAGCAGGTGCAGCGACTCGGCGGTGGCGGCCGGGTCACCCAGGATGATGATCTCCAGGCGGTGGCGTGGCGTTGCTCGTCGTACACGGTCTGCACCCGCAGCGGGTTGGCGCTAGTGAGCACGAGCGTGCCGAGCCGGTCGACGGCAGTTCTGTCGACACTCGACCCACCGACTACGCGTTGTTCTTCAACATAAGATCTTAATCTTGTCATGTTGCGTCTTGAAGGCTATGGTTAGCGCTCCATGCTGGACGGTAAGATCTAGCAGACAACCCTAATGAGGCATTGGTTGAGCATCTCCATCGATCCGCTCCGCCTTTCGAAGCCGACCAACTCGAGCACCTACCTGGCCATCAAAACCATCCAGGGTGGCCGCACCGTCTACACGACCCGGGTGCCGCTGTTGGACCTGCCCACCGTCCTGCCCCTGCCCGACCCTGAAAATGTCGACAAGGACAACCGCAAGGTCGACCGACTGCACGCGAAGCGATTCGGCATCTACCTGCACGAGAAGCAGGACTGGGTCGCGCCTGCCCTACTCGCCCGTGACAGCGGCGGCTGCCGGTTCGAGCCGGTCGACGCCGCCGGTCAGGTCGGCTACCTCACCATTCCCTGGGCCATCGGGGGAATTTCGTCGATGCGCACCATCGACGGCCAACACCGAGTCCTCGGTGTGCACATCGAGAAGCAGCGAATTTCAGACGCGATCGCAGACCTCGACCGAACCATGGCCCGCAAGGTCAGCGCTGAGCGAGCCTTGAAACTACAGGCGGAGCGCGAGAAGTTGGTCGCCCAGATGCAGCGCCTCTCCGACGAGTTCGTCGGCCTGGATGTCTACCTAGAGCCAGACCCGATCAAGGCGCAGCAGATGTTCGTGGACGTTGCTGACAACGCAAAGGGCATCAGCAGTGCCGTGCGCGCTCGCTTCGACAACTACCGGGTCGCCAACCGCACACTCGGAGACATTGCCGAGCACCCGATGCTCAAGGGCCGCGTCGATGCCCAGCAGGATCGAATGACCGCGAAAAACCCCAAGTTCATGGGCGCGAAACACGTTGCAGACCTAACTCGTGCGGTAATTGCTGGGCCCGGCGGTCGAATCAGTCCCAAGGCTGAGAAGACCATCTCCGACGGAGAGGTCATTGAGGAGGTCAAGGAGTTCCTCGACGTCATCTCGACCGCATTCACGGGGCTGGCTACCTTGACTGAGGAGGACCCGGAGATCGAGCTGCGGGCCGGCGAACTGACCGAAGCCCAGAAGTTGCGCGCGTCCTCGCTGCTCGGATCCGTTGGCATGCTGCGCGTTTTCGGGGGTGTCTTCCACAACCTACGCGAGGGCAGTAACCCCGCCGAACCCGGCGACATCATCGTGTTTTTCAAGCAGCTCGACCCGTACATGGCAGCCCCGATCACCGAAAACAGCTTCTGGTACACCAACCCGGAGACGAAAGAAGACTTCGAGTTGAACGCCATGGCGCCGATCATGCGCCAGCAGAACATCGTTCATCTCGTTAACGTAATCACCAACTGGTATAAGAAGCGTCCCGCCTTCCTGTAATTCCGCATGACCGAGGCGGGACGCGAACCAGCTGGTTTGCGCCCCGCCTCGTAGCTTGTGATGGATGCCGTTCCTGCCGCTGGGGGCGTCACTGTGGGCCGCGGCCCCGCCGTCGGTAGTTGGCGCTTCGGCTTCCCACGAAACCTTGTACTCGTCACGATGCTGGCCACCCTCAATCGACAGGGTCTCTGAGGCCAGCAGTCTGAACCTCACCGATCTGCGCCGCGAGCAGGCCCGGGTGAGGGCGGTCGAGGCGGACGACGTCGAGATGAGGGTTGTCGCCGGCGGGTGAGGTGGCTATCGGGCGGCGCGGAGGCGGGTGTCGAGCGCGTCGAGGTCGGGGACGAACCAGATCTGCCCGCCCTGGTTCGACTCGTGCACCAGGGCGCGCAACGCGGAACTCTCCGCGAGTTGCGCCGAGATGTCGCCGACGACGGCCAGCCGCACCCGGTAGTTGACGAACTTCTGCATCACGTCGCCGGCGAAGCGGGTGCCCAGCGAGAAGAAGCGTTCGTCGAGTCGGTTGGCCGGCACGGCGACCACCTGGGCGCCGAGGAACGCCGCCCCGATCAGGTCCAGCGCGTCCTGTTCGGTGGCCACCGGCGGCCCCGCCGGGTCGCAGACCAGCACCGGCACTCCGGCGCGTTCCTGGATCTGGTCAGGCATCGTGGACCTCCCGGTCGAGCAGGCCGTTGTCGGCGTTGAGTACGGCGTCGAGCAGGTGCAGCAACTCGGCGGTGGCGGCCGGGTCACCCAGGATGATGATCTTCAGACGGTGGCGTTCCTCGTCGTGCACCGTCTGCACCCGCAGCGGGTTGGCCTGGTCGTGGCCGGTGTTGGCGCTGGTCAGCACGAGCGTGCCGAGCCGGTCGGCGGCGGCTCTGTCGACACCGTCGATCTGGACGATGCTCGACACCTCCGCCTGCCTGGCGACGCTGGGCGCGGTCGGGGCCTGTCCGGTGAGGGCGTCGAGATCGCTGGCGGCGATCCGGTACTGCTTGCCGATCCGCACCGCGCGCAGCCGGCCCGAGCGGATGTAGCCGCGCACGGTACGCACATGCAGGTTGAGCCGGTCGGCCACCTGCTCAACTGAGTACATTTCTTCCGTCATCGCTCCCTATGCTACCCGAATAAGGAAGTATGAGGAGTGATGGGGCTGACTCGTTGGCGACATCAACTCCAAAGGATCCGAACCCACCTGGACCGGTGAGGCTCCGCGAGGCTTATGGCCGGCTAACTCGCTCGCGCTGTCGGACGGGTCCAGTACCGTCTGGAAACCATGGACGCCCTCGGCGACGCCATCATCGGGCGGGATCACCCCGCGGGTCTGCTGCGCGCCGAGTTGGACCGCGCCACCACCAGCCACGGCGGTCTCGCCCTGGTCACCGGCGAGCCGGGCATCGGCAAGACGACCCTCGTCACGTCGGCGGCCCGGGAGGCCCGGCAGCGAGGCGCGCTGGTGCTCGGCGCCGCCTGCTGGGATTCCGACAGCGCTCCCGGCTACTGGCCGTGGTTGCAGGTGCTGCGTGCCCTGCGGCGCTCCGCCGACGACTGGGCGGTGGCGCGGCAGTCCGCCGAGCCGGCCCTCGCGGCCCTGCTCGGCCAGTCCGGTGCCGGCGGCGAGCAGGCCGGTCGCCTCGTCAGTTGGGCCGGCGTCGACCCCGGCCCGGACGCCGCCGACCAGGAGGCGTTCGCGCTGTACGACGCGGTGACCGCCGCCCTGGTCGCCGTCTCCCAGCACCGGCCGGTCGTAGTCGTCCTCGACGATCTGCACTGGGCCGACCCGGCCTCACTGCGGTTGCTGAGCTTCGCCGCCCAGCACACCTGGTTCGAGCGGCTCCTGCTGATCGGCACCTACCGCGACGCCGAGGTCGAGTCGGGCGAGCATCCGCTGCGCCCACTGCTGATGCCGCTGGTCGCGAAGGCCACCACGATCACCCTCACCGGTTTCACCCGCGACGAGGTGGCCGCACTGATGACCCGGACCGCCGGCCGGGAGCCCGAGTCCAGCCTGGTCGACGAGGTGCACCGGCGCACCGGCGGCAACCCGTTCTTCGTCGAGCAGACCGCGCGGCTGTGGCACGCCGACGACGCGGTCGGCACGATCGCACCCGGCGTACGGGAGGCGGTGCGCCGCCGCCTGGCCCAACTGCCCGCCGCCGTGGTGGAGGCGCTGACCGTCGCCGCCGTACTGGGTCGCGAGTTCCACCGTCAGGTCCTCGCGGCCTGCGCGGCCGCACCGGCGGCGCAGGTCGACCGGCTGCTCGACCGGGCGGTGACCGCTCGACTGGTGGTCGCCCGGGGCGGTGGCCGGTTCGCCTTCGCCCACGACCTGGTCCGCGAAACCCTCTACGACGGGCTGACCGACGACGACCGGCGGGCCCGCCACGGCGCGGTCGTCCGGGCGGTCGACGACCTGCGGGAGCTCACCGACCGGCTGATCCCGGCCGACCTGGCCCGTCACGCCTACCTGGCCGGCCCCGCGCTCGACCGGGGCCGGGTGGCCACGCTGCTGGTCGCCGCCGGGCGGGACGCGTTCGCCCGGCTGGCCGGCGACGAGGCGGCGGTGCACTTCCGCCGAGCCCTCGAGGTCGTCGAAGACCCGGCACAACGAGTGCGGATCCTCGTCGAGTTCGCCGAGTCGCACTATCACCACGCCCGCCGGGAAGAGGTCACGCGACTACTGGCCGAGGCCGCCAGGCTGGCCCGCTCACTCGACGAACCGGTGCTGCTGGCCCGGGTCGCGCTCACGGTGAACCGCTCCCGCCAGGTGGATACCGCCCAGTCGACCGAGGCGGCGGAGTTGGTCCGCGAGGCGTACCGCCGGTTGATCGGCGAACCGGACGCCACCGCGACGGTCGGCGCCCTGGTCGCCGACCTGATCACCGCCAGCGAGACGATCGCCCGTCGAGGGCAGGACGACGAGGCGCTCACCTTCAGCCTCTGGGCCCGCCACGACACGACCTGGGGGCTCGGCACCGCCGCGACCCGAGCCGCACTCACCGCCGAGATCCGGGACGTGGCCCGTCGGACGGGCGACCGGGAGACCGAGCTGTGGGCGACCTCGCTGCGCTGGGTGGCGCTGCTGGAACTGGGCGACCCTCGCTTCGCCGAGGAGCTGACCACCTTCGTCGACGCCGAACGGCAGGGCGACTTCGCCCGGCACCGGATGGCAGCGGCCGTCGACAGCGGGATCATCGCGGCGTTCCAGGGTGACTTCGCCACTGCCGACGAGCGGTTCGCCGTCCTCACCGACCAGACCGACCCGGGCCACACCGAGTTCGGGTTCATGGGCCACCACCTGCGCTGGTCCCGATTGCTGCTCCAGGGCCGGGTCGCCGAGGCCGCCGCGCTGGTGGACGGGCTGGCCCCGATCGACTACCCCTACCGGGAGCTGCTGCGGGCGATCACCGCGGCCGAGCGGGGCGACGGCGAGACGGCGATCCGGCTGACCGCCGGCATCGAGGCCGACGGCATCCGGTACCCGCGCCCGGTGTCACCGCTCTGGCTACGGCTACGCGCGCAGGCCGCCGCCGCGTCCGCCGACCCGAAGCGCTGCGACGCCGCGCGGGCCGCGCTGGCGCCGCACCGTGGAGAGTGGACGGTAGGGCTCTTCGGCTGCGACATCAGTGGCCCCGTCGACCACTGGCTGGCGCTGATCGACGCCGCCCAGGCACGCTGGGACGACGCCGTCGCCGGCTTCACCGCCGCTCGGGACTCCGCCGACCGGCTGGGCTCCCGGCCCTGGTCGCTGCTCGCCCGCACCGGCCTCGCGAACGCCCTCGCCGGCCGAGGCCACCCGGGCGACACCGCTACGGCGGCCTCGCTGCGCGCCGCCGCCGTCCAGGAGGCGACCGCCCTCGGCATGACGCAGGTGCTCCACCGGCTCGCCGCCCCGACAGCCCCCGACGCCGACCTCCCGAACCAGGCCGTCGTATCGGTCCAGGCCGGTGGGTCGGGTCAGGTGGTGGCGCCGGGC
The DNA here is from genome assembly GCF_900091575.1 of Micromonospora saelicesensis. GTDB lineage: Bacteria > Actinomycetota > Actinomycetes > Mycobacteriales > Micromonosporaceae > Micromonospora > Micromonospora saelicesensis. The sequence continues at coordinate 296,536 of NZ_FMCR01000001.1, read as the reverse complement.
CAGGTTGCTGATTCGGGCCGGGCCGTCGGGTCGGTTCAGGTCGTCGCGCCGGGCCAGGCCGCGCCGGTCGCGACTGCGATCCAGGGGTACGAGTTCCGGCGCGACGGGCCGGTCTGGCAGCTCGCGTACGACGGTGTCGTGGTGCACCTGCCCGACGCCAAGGGCCTGCACGACCTGCACCTGCTGCTCAGCCGTCCGGGCAGCGACGTACCGGCGGTCGAGTTGCTCGACCCGGCGGCCGGGCCGGAGCTGGTCGCCGCCCGCCGGATGGGCGCCGACCCGGTCCTCGACGACGAGGCGAAGGCCCGCTACCGGCGGCACCTGGCCCGCCTCGACGAGGAGATCGACCGGGCCGCCGCCCGCGACGACGACCGGAAGGTGTCCAAGCTGGACGCCGAACGGGGCGCGTTGCTCGACGAGCTGCGTGCCGCGGCGGGCCTCGCCGGCCGGAGCCGCCGCCTGGGCGACGAGGCCGAACGGGCCCGCAAGACGGTGACCGCGCGAATCCGCGACACGCTCCGCAAGCTCGACGACCGACACCCGGCACTGGCGAGCCACCTGCGCGACGCCGTCTCCACCGGCACCACCTGCCGCTACCTGCCGCCGGAGCCGCTGCGCTGGCAGCTCTAACCCCACCCCCAGCCCTCCGCGATCTTGCACTTTCGGTCGCCGGTTCAGGGGGATTTGCCACCTTTGCCGGGACAGTAAGTGCAAGATCGCGGGGGTGGGGTGGGGTGGGGATCACTGTCAGCGGCGGTTGTACCTGTACATGGTCAGGGTGCCGAAGACCAGGACGAAGCCGGCGCTCCACAGCAGCAGCCACATCGTTGCCGACGGGTCCGAGTCGCCGCTCATCGCTCCCCGGATCGCGGCCACCAGCTGCGTCACCGGGTTGACCTTCACGAACGCCTGGAGCCAGCCGGGCATGGTGCTCGGCTCGACGAAGACGTTGCTGAGGAACGTCAGCGGGAACAGCACCATCATGCTGACTCCCATCACCGACTTCTCGCTGCGCAGGATCAGCCCGAAGAACGTCCACACCCAGGAGAACGCGAACGAGAAGATGACCAGCAGCCCGATTCCGGTGGCGACTCCGACCACTCCGCCTTCGGGGCGGAACCCGAGCACCAGCCCGAGACCCAGGATCACCACGGCGGCGAGGATGTAGCGCAGCACGTCGCCGAAGATCATGCCGACCAGGGCGGCCGGGCGCCAGACGGGCAGCGTCCGGAATCGGTCGAAGATGCCCTTCTCGATGTCGGTGTTGAGGCCGATGCCGGTGTACATGGTGATCATGACGACGCTGGTCACCATGATGCCGGGCAGGAAGAACTGCAGGTATTCGCGCGGGCTGCCGGCGAGGGCGCCACCGAACAGGTACGTGAACATCAGCACCATGATGATCGGGAACGCGGTCACGTCGAAGAGCTGCTCCGGCACGTGCTTGATCTTCAGCATGGCCCGCCAGCCGAAGGTGAGCGACGCGCCCAGCGCGCTCGGCCGGGGCGGTCGGGCACCTGGCGCGAGCACGGTAGCCAGCGCCTCGGCGGACGGCACGTAGACGGACGGCGCCCGTTCGGCGGTGGTGGTCGTGGTGTCGCTCATCGGGCTGCCTCCAGCTCGTCGTCGCGCTCGTCGGTCGGCACGGCGGGATGGTCGGTCAGGGCCAGGAAGACCTCGTCCAGGCTCGGCTGGCCGAGGGAGAAGTTGTCGACCACGATGCCGGCGCGGGCCAGGTCGCTGAGCGCCCGAGCGGCCTGGGCGCTGGCGTCGAGGTCGGTGCCGGCCTCGCCGACGCGGGCGGTCAACGCCACCGGATCGGCGGCGAGCTGCACCGGCACGTCGAGCGCCTCCCGGAGCACCCGCTCCGCCTCGGGGCGCTGAGCGGGGTCGCGCAGTCGCAGGTGGACGGTGCCGGAACCGATCGACGACTTCAACTCACCCGGGGTGCCCTCCGCGATCACCCGGCCGTGGTCGACGACCGCGATCCGCCCCGCGAGCTGGTCGGCCTCGTCGAGGTACTGGGTGGTCAGCAGCACCGTCGTGCCGTGCGACACCACCGCCCGGACGATCTCCCACACCTGGTTGCGGCTGCGCGGGTCGAGGCCGGTCGTCGGCTCGTCGAGGAAGAGCAGATCCGGGGTGTTCAGGATGCTGGCGGCGATGTCGATGCGTCGCCGCATCCCGCCCGAGTACTTCTTCACCTGGCGGTCGCTCGCGTCGGTCAGGCCGAACGCGGCGAGCAGGGCCGCGGCGCGCTCCCGAGCGGCAGGCTTGCGCAGGCCGAGCAGGCGGGCGAGGAGCACCAGGTTCTCCGTGCCGGTCAGGTCCTCGTCGACGGAGGCGTACTGGCCGGTGAGGCTGACCCGGGAACGGACCTTGTCGGCCTCGGTGACCACGTCGTGCCCGAAGACCCTGGCGGAACCGCCGTCGGGTCGCAGCAACGTGGCGAGCACCCGGACCGCCGTGGTCTTGCCCGCGCCGTTCGGGCCGAGCAGACCGTAGACGGTGCCGGCGGGCACCTGGAGGTCGATGCCGGCCAGCGCCCGGGTGTCCCCGAACGAGCGGGTTAGCCCCTCGGCCTCGATGGCCAGGCCGGTGGTGCGTCTACTCATGATCCTTACCTTTCGTGTTGGACGTGTTCAGGAGACGTAGGGTCGGGCCGCCCGGCCGTCGCGCAGTGCCAGACCCCACCAGCGCAGCTGGTCGAGCAGGACACCGACGTCGCGGTGCAGCTCGTCGGTGCACTGGGCGGTCGGCTCGCCGGCGAGCAGGTCGATCCCGACGACGTCGCGCACCGTCATCGCGTGCAGCGCGGTGAAGACGGTACGGAGCTGGTCGACCGCGTGCAGGCCGGTGGACCGACAGCCGTACGACACGAAGCCGACCGCTTTGGCCTGCCACTCGTCGTACGCGTAGTCGATGGCTTGTTTCAAGGGTGCCGGGAAGCTGTGGTTGTACTCGGGGGTGACCACGACGAACGCGTCCGCCCGGCCCACCTCGCGGACGAACGCCCGGATGGACGCTGTCGGCTCGGCGGGGTAGGTGGCCGGGAAGTCGTACTCGGTCAGGTCAACGACCGTCACCGCCAGGTCGTCGTGCCGCGCGGCCTGCTCGACGAACCAGTGGGCCAGCCGGTCGCCGACCCGTCCCTCCCGGGTACTGCCGACGATCACGGCGATCCGCAACTGCGTCATGGCCACCCCCTTCCACACTGAAGGCGCGAGGTGACGACGCGCGCCCGCTAGATCCGATCTAGCGGGCCGGGTTCGGGGGCGAAATGTCGGTGGGATCGGCTTGACTGGGGGTCGACGAACGGGGGCGGAATGGCACAGGTGCGCATCGAGCAGTGGCACGAGGACGACCTCGACCTGCTGCGGCAGCTCAACTCACCGGACACCCGCAAGCACACCGGCGGCCCGGAGACCGACGAGCAGGTGCTCGCCCGGCACGACCGGTACGTGCACTTCTCCGGCACCGAGCAGGGCTGCATGTTCACGATGGTTCTGCCGGACGGGACGCGGGCGGGCAGCGTCGGCTACTGGGCCCGCCAGTGGCGCGACCAACCGGTGTACGAGCTGGGCTGGGCGGTGCTGCCCGCGTACCGGGGGCAGGGGCTGGCCACTGCGGCGGTGCGCGCGGTGGTGGACGTGGCTCGCGCCCGACGGGACCGGCACTACGCCCACGCCTACCCCTCGGTCGACAATCCGGCGTCGAACGCGGTGTGCCGCAAGGCCGGCTTCACGTTGCTCGGCGAGACCGGCTTCGAATACCCGCCGGGGCAGATGATGCGGGCCAACGACTGGCAGCTCGACCTGACCGCCCCACCGACCGTGAGCTGAGGTCGGCGGGGCGGCCGGTGACAGGTCACCAGGTGGTGTCGAGGCGGTGCCGTTGCTCGGCGGTCAGCTCCAGGTCGACCGCTGCCAGGCTCTCCTCCAGTTGCGCCACCGACGAGGCGCCCACCAGCGGGATCGACGGCAGCTCACCGCCCAGCAGCCAGGCGAGCACCACCTGGTTGACCGTCGCGCCGCACTGCCCGGCCACCTCCCGCAGCGCGGCCAGTCGCCGGGGCGCGCTCGGCAGGTCGTACGCCGAGCTGAGCGGCTTGTCCGCCCGGGTGAACGCCCCCTTGAGCAGCGGCGAGTACGCCACCAGGGTCAGCTCGGGCTCGGCACGCAGATAGCTGAGCAGGTCGCCGCTGACGCCGCCCGGCTCGCCGTCCGGGTCCAGTTCGCTGATCAGGTCGGTGCGGTTCGGCAGGTAACTGCGGTGGTACTGGAGCACCTCGTACCCGGGCAGGCCGGCGGCGGCGGCCAACGCGCGGGCCCGCTCCACCCGCCAGGCCCGGTGGTTGCTGGCGCCCAGCAGACCCACAGTGCCCTCGGCGACCAGCTCGGCGAAGCCCTCCACGGTCTCCTGGAGCGGCACGGTCCGGTCCTCGATGTGCGCGTAGAGCAGGTCCAGCCGCTCCACCCCGAGCCGTTCCCGGCTGCGCTCCGCGGACTCGCGGATCACCTTGGCGGAGAGGCCCTCGGCGTTGTCCAGGTAGCTGGTCCCCGGGGCCAGCGGTCGGGCACCCAGCTTGGTGGCGATGACGATCTCGGCGCCGACGCCCCGGCTGCGCCGCCACCGGCCGAGCAACTCCTCACTCTGCCCGCCCTGGCCGCCGTCCACCCAGAACGCGTAGTTGTCCGACGTGTCGATGAACGTGCCGCCGGCCTCGACGTACCGGTCCAGGATCGCGTACGAGGTGGCCTCGTCGGTGGCGCTGCCGAAGAGCATCGCGCCGAGGCTGAGCACGCTGACCTCGCGCCGGGTCGCCGGGTCTGCGCCGATCGTGCGGTACCGCATGGGGGTCTCCTCTCGTGCGCCCTTACCGGTGGGCGCACGGGTCACACTGCCGGCTGGAGCGCACTCCAGGTCAAGCGCTCAGTCACCAGGGCAGCACGCCGTACCCACCGCCGGCGTCCATCTGGAAGCCCCAGAGCAGCCCGCTCGGGCCGTCGGCCGGCAGGGTCGCCAGGTGCACGCTCACCTCGGCGCCCTGCTCGGCCGTGCGGAAGCCACTGTTGCCGTTCAGGTCGGTGGCGCAGTAGCCCGGGTTCGCCGCGTTCACAGTGATCGGGGTGTCCCGCAGCTCCTTGGCGTACATCGCGGTGAGCATGTTCAGCGCCGCCTTCGACGACGGGTACGGCACGGAGGTCAGCTCGAACAGCGCACCGTTCGGGTCGGTCATCACCGCGATCGAGCCGACCTCGCTCGACACGTTGACGATTCTGGCGGCCGGTGCCCGGCGCAGCAGCGGCAGCAGCGCGTTGGTCACCGCCACCACCCCGAAGACATTCGTCTCGTACAGCCGGCGCAGCGTCGCCACTGTCGTCTCGCTGGGCAGCCCCCGTGCGCCGTCGGCGAGGATGATGCCGGCGTTGTTGACCAGCACGTCCAGCCGGCCGTACTCCGCCTCCACCCGCTTCGCGGCGTCCGTCACCGACTCGGCGTCGGTGACGTCGAGTGGCACGAACACCGCGTCCGCGCCGCCGTCGCGCAGCTCCCGCTCGGCGGCCCGACCCCGCTCGGCGTCCCGTGCCCCCACCAGCACTGTCATCCCGAGGGCGCCGAGCTGCCGGGCGGTGGCGAAGCCGATCCCCTTGTTGGCCCCGGTGATCAGGGCGGTCATGTTCGTCATGCCGTCGAGCCTCGCCGGGCTGGCCGCGCCCGGGGAGAGCCGGGCCGAGGCTGGGACCGGTGGTACCACCCTCGCCGGCCCGGCCCGGGGCATGCTGGGGGCATGACGAGCAGCGGGCTGCAGCGTGACGAACTGGCGGCGTTCCTGCGTACCCGCCGCGCCCGGTTGCGGCCCGCCGAGGTCGGGCTCCCGGAGGGTGAACGCCGACGCACCCCGGGGCTGCGCCGGCAGGAGGTCGCCCAGCTCGCCGGGATGTCGATCGACTACTACATCCGGCTGGAGCAGGGCCGCGGACCGCACCCGTCCCGGCAGGTGCTCGCGTCGATGGCCCGGGCGCTGATGTTGAGTCGGGACGAGCGCGAGTACCTGTTCCGGATCGCCGGGGAGAACCCGCCGCGTACCGTCGGCCCGAGCCGGGAGGTGACGCCCGGACTGCGGCACCTGCTCGACGCCATGACCGAGACCCCGGCGTACCTCGTCGACGCCGCGTACCACGTGCTGGCCTGGAACCACCTGGCCACGTACTTCGTGGGTGATCTCGCCGCCGTGCCGGACGCGGACCGCAACATGATCCGTTGGACGTTCCGGCAGCCTGCGACCGACGCCCACTGGACCGACGCGGACGCACGCTGCTTCGTGCAGAGCACGGTGGCGGACCTGCGCGCCGCCTACGGTCGCTACCCCGCCGACCCGGCGATCCGTGAGCTGGTCACCGAACTGCTCGGCACCTCGCCCCGGTTCGCCCAGCTGTGGGCCGAACACGACGTCGAGGAGCGGCGTCCCATGATCAAGAAGGTGCCGCATCCCCGCCTGGGGTCGTTGGAGTTCGAGTGCCGGGTATTGCTGGTGCCGGAGACCGAGCAGCGGCTGATCGTCTACGTCCCCGAGCCCGACTCGCCGACTCAGGCGGTGTTTCGCCGGATCGCGGAGCGCGTCGCGCCCTGACCTGCCCGGCAGCCGACCAGCCCGTCCCCGTGGTCGGACCGCCGGTAGAGCACGCTGTGGCGCTCCCGAGTGCGCACCACCAGGCCGGAGCGCAGCAGCACGCCCAGGTGGTAGGAGACGGTGGCCGGGGCCAGCCGGTGCCGTTCGCTGAGCTGCCCGGTGGACCGGGGAACGTCCAGGTCCGCCAGGATCGCCGCCCGGCTCGCACCGACCAGGTCACCGAGCCGATCCGCCCTGCGCTGGACTGTCGGCCCGGCGCCGACCGGGTAGACCAGCACGGCGTTGCCCTCGTCGCACAGCTGGGTGGAGAGCTGAGGCCAGGCCAGCGCCGACGGCGCGAGCACCAGCTCCGCGCCGGTCAGCGCGGTGGTGATCCGGTACGAGCTGTCGATGGTCAGCGACCTGCCGGTCCAGCCGACCTTCGGGTGCAGGCTGTTCAGCATGCTGCCCACTCCGGCGGTGGCCATCGTGGTGGCTCGCAGGGCCAGCTCGGCCTCCAGCGTGGTGCGCACAGTTGGCCACTGCTCGGCGAGCGCGGCCCGCCAGAAGTGGCGCAACCCGTTGGTGACCCGCCGGGCCAGGGTGCCGTCCTCGACCGCCGTGCGGATCCGCGCCGGGATCCCGCCCGCCGGAAACCGCTCGTTCACCTGCGCCGCCACCTCGTCGGCGGGCGTCGCGGCCGTGGCCGCCAACTGCTGCTCGAAGGCCGCGTCGAGCGGACCCAGCGGCGGCTTGGGCGTGAGTAGGTCCGGCGTGTAGCCGAGCCGGCCGGGCGGCGTCACCAGCTCCGCGACCACTGCCACGTCGGGGTGTCGCAGCGCGGCGCGGGCGGCCGGACCGGGATCGCCGTGCACCGGGTGCCCGAAGCGCGACAGCGCGGCCCGCAGCCAGGACGTCACCTCCGACGCTGGCGAGATCGCCAACCGGAGCCGCGCGAGGCTCGAACCGTCCAGGTGAGCGACCATCACAGCCCGGATCGTACAAGCGGCGGCATCGATGTGTGGTCCGCATTCGAGCTGGTTCGAATCACTGGCCGACCGCGTGGCGGGCCGGGTTGGCTGCGACGGCACCACCACTCGTCCGAAGGAGAACCCGATGCGTCCACCCGCCTCCGCCCGTCCCGCCGGCCGGCTCGGCCGCACGATCGCCCTGCTCGGGCTCACCGCCGGCCTGCTCGCCGCCGCTCCGGCCGCGGTGTCGGCCGCCACCCCCGGCCCGGACGACACCACAACCGGGGACGCGGCGGCCCGCGGCTGCGAGCGCGCCTTCGACCGCGCCGTCCGGGCGTACGTGGAGACCACCGCCCGGCGCGACCTGGACGGCTTCGCCGCGCTGCTGCACCCCGATGTCACCTCCGTCTTCGCCTCCGACGGGGAGGTGCTCGACGGCAAGCGAGCCACAGTGGACTGGCTGCGCGGGTTCTTCGCCGACGACTCGTGGACCCAGTCCTTCAGCGTGGCGAAGCAGACAGTGGTGGGCTGCCGGACGGGCTTCGTGCTGTTCGACTCCGTCTACGCGGTGCCGGCCACCGGCACCAGGGTGCCGCTGTTGATCGGGGTCAGCTACACCTACCAGCACGGCCGGTGGCTGGTGCTGCAGAACCAGGACTCCGTGGGCCGGATCTGACCACGGAGGCTGGCAAGGGGTCGCCAGCCGGGGGCAGGGGCGGGCGCCCCAGCAGCGGCACGCGCCCCACGGCGGCGTTCAGGCGGCCTTCTCGAAGGCGGCCACCGCCAGCGGCGCAATCTTCGCGATCAGCGCGCTGCCGGCCGCCAGGTCACCGTTGCTCGCCGCGGCGTCCACCTGCATGACGAAGTTGCCGCGCACCAGGACGAGAGTGCACTGGTGTCGGATCGCCTTCCCGCTCAGCCGCTCGCAGAAGGTGATCACGTCCGGGCCGTCAGGCAGCGGCGGGGGCGACGGCCGCAGGATCGTCGACGTGCGCCCGTCGTCGGGCACCTCGTACTCCTTGCACGTCGACAGGACCGACCGCAATTCGTCGGCGAGCTTGCGCCCCGGCACCTTCAGGTAGCCGACCACGTACTGCCGGATCCACACGGACTCGCCGTCCCAGATCCGCTCCCGGTACGCGGTGCGTTTGATGTCCGACGGCAGACTCGCCTTGCAAAGGGAGATCAGCTTCCACGCCTCGGTGTTCTCGTCGGTGTACTGCGCCGTCTCCGGATGGAACTTTGCGTCCAGGTTCAGCATCGCTGCGGTGACCCGGCTGCGGACCTCGGCCGTGGAGGTCGGCGCCGGACGTGGCTTTGGCGGGGTCGGCGAGGCCGATACCGAAGGCTCGGACCAGCGGGGAGCCTCGGCGGCCTGGCTCGGCGCGCAGGCCACTGGCCCGAGTAGAAGCAACGACAGCAGAGCCGGGGTGGTGCGGCGGAACGACATTGCCGGGGACGGTCCTTTCACGGCGAAAGGGGGCCCGTCCGGACCCCCTTTCGCTGAGCGCCGCCGCCGGCTCAGGCGTTACTCGGGCAGGTAGGCGAAGGTGTCCGGGTTCGGGCCCTGCCGGCCGGCCTCGCCCTTGTTCAGCGCGGTGATCCGCTCCATCGCCGCGTCGTCCAACTCGAAGTCGAAGATCCGGGTGTTCTCCTCGATCCTCTTCGGGGTGGTCGACTTCGGGAAGATGATGTCGCCGCGCTGCACGTGCCAGCGGAGCACCACCTGCGCCGGCGTCCGGTCGAGCTGCCCGGCGATGTCGACGACCGTCGGGTCGTCGAGCACCTTGCCCTGGGCGATCGGCGACCACGCCTCGGTGAGGATGTTGTGCTCACGGCCGTAGGCGCGGACCTCGTCGTTGGTGAAGTACGGGTGCGCCTCGATCTGGTTGACCGCCGGCACGACGGTCGCCTCGTCGGCCAGCCGCTGCAGGTGCGACACCTGGAAGTTCGACACGCCGATCGAGCGGGCCCGGCCGTCGCGCTGGAACTCCTCCAGCACCTTCCAGGTCGAGACGTAGTCGCCGTCGTACAGGGTCGGCAGCGGCCAGTGGATCAGGAACAGGTCGATGTAGTCCATCTTCAGCGCCGCCAGCGTCGAGTCGAACGCCCTGCGGGCGTCGTCGGGGCGGTGGAAGGCGTTGTTCAGCTTGCTGGTCACGTAGACCGAACCCCGGTCGAGGCCGGACACGCGTACCGCCTCGCCGACCTCGGCCTCGTTGCCGTACATCTCAGCGGTGTCGATGTGCCGGTAGCCCACCTCCAGGGCGGTGGTCACCGCCGCGACGGTGTCCTTCGGCTCGATCTGGAACACCCCGAAGCCGAGCTGCGGAATGGTGGTGCCGTCGTTCAGGCTGATGTCGGGAATCGTGATTGCCACTGCGGCTCCTTCGCGTCTTCGTGTCCTGTCATCCATACCCGGGTGGGTGGACGATCCACCGCCCAACCGGGGGTGACGAACACAACGGCCGGTCGGTTCACCCGGTCGTGTCGAACAGCACCGGCCACGGCCGTGCCGCCGGCACCGACGTCGCGGCCGGCGCGGGCGCGGTGGGCTCGGCGTCGGCCAGCACCTCCGCGGCGAGCTGGCCGAACATCGCCGCCGCCGGGTGCGCCGACCGGTCCGGCCAGGCCGCCGAGGTGCGCTTGGCCAGCGGCGCGTCGGTGATCGGCCGCCAGGCCATCCGGGGTTCCCGGCGGGCCACCGTCGCCGGTTCCACGGCCACCCCGCCGCCGGCCAGCACCAGCCCGAAGAGAAATTCCGGGTTGCGGGCCGGCCGCACCCGCCCCGGGCGCCAACCGTGCTGCCGGCACACCGCCAGCAGGTGGTCGTGCCACCCGGGGGCGGTGGCGCGGGGAGCGGCCACCAGGTCCAGACCGGCCAGCGACGCGAGCGTCACCTCGCGGCCGCGGGCCAGCGGCGAGGTGCGCGGCAGCAGCACCCCCAGTGGTACGTCGACCGGGGCGCCGAAGCGCAGCCCGTCCGCCGCCACCGGGTGATGCACGAGCCCCACGTCCAGGGTCCGCTCGGTGAGCATCCGCACCTGCTCGGCCGTGGTCAGCTCGTGCAGCTCCACGTCCAGGCCGGGCGCCCGGGTGGTGAGCCCGTCCAGCAGCGAGCGCAGCGTCACGGCGGGTGTCTCCGGTGGCACCCCGGCCCGGAGTACGCCCAGCTCACCGGCGCGGATCTGCCCCATCAGGCTGCGGAGTCGGCCCTCGCCGGCGAGCAGCTCCTCCGCCTCGCCGAGCAGCAGTTCACCGGCGGTGGTCAGGCGTACCTGGCGGCGGGACCTGTCGAACAGCTCGACCGTCAGTTCCCGTTCCAGCCGCTGGATCGACTGGCTCAGCGGCGGCTGGGCCATCCCGAGCAGCTCCGCGGCCCGCCCGAAGTGCAGTTCGTGTGCGACCACCACGAAGTGCCGCAGGTGCCGGAGCAGATCCACGCCGGGACCCTACGCCAACGCGGCCACGGCGACGCTGGATACCGTGCTGGCGTGGACGTGGAGGAACGTATCGGGGCCATCTTCGCTGCCGTCGGGGTGACGGCCAGCCTGCACGTCGTGGACCTGGACGCCGTCGACCTGAGCGCCGTCGAGGGTGGCGGCCCGGCCGGCGGCGGTCGCGAGGTCGGGGTGCGGGCCGACGAGCAGGTGGTGATCGCCTCGATCTTCAAGATCCTTCTGGTGCTGGAGTTCGCCCGGCAGGTCGAGGCCGGTCAGCTGGACCCGACCGAGCGGGTACTGGTCACCGCCGCCGACCGGCTCGGTGGGTGGGGTCTGGCCGGCTGCGACGACGACGCCGAGGTGTCGCTGCGCGACCTCGCGTACTTCGCCATGTCGGTCACCGACAACACGGCCGCCGACCTGCTGCTGCGCCGGGTCGGCCCGGACCTGCTGCCGATGCTCGCCGTCGAGCTGGGGCTGACCCGTACCCGCGTCCTCGGTGGCCCTCGGGAACTGGTCGAGATGATGCTCGCCGACGTGGGCGCCCGGACCGAGGCGGAGTTCGCCCGGATCTTCCCCACACTGCCGGCGGACCGGGTCCGGTCGATGCGGGTCTTCGACCCCGCGCACACCACGTCCAGCACCGCCCGGGAGATCACCCGGCTGCTCACGCTGATCTGGCGGGACGAGGCCGGGCCGGCGGCGGCCTGCGCGATGGTCCGCACCTGGATGGCCCGGCAGATCTTCTGGACCCGGCTGGCCGCCGGGTTCCCGCCCGGCGTCCGGGTCTCCGGAAAGACCGGCACCCTGCCCGGGTTCCACCTGGAGGCCGGGGTCGCCGAATACCCCGACGGCGGCCGGTACGCGATCGCCGTCTTCGCCCGCGCCGAACAGCTGACCCCGCGCCGCATCGACGTGGACCTGGCCATGGGGGAGGCCGCCCGGACGGCGGTCGAAGCGCTGCGCGGCGACTGATTCCGCGACCCTCCGAGCGTCGCCGCACCCCCGCCGAGCAGGACCGATATCCGCCGGCGTATCGAAGCCGACGGCCTTTGATCTTGGACTGCGGCCCGGTGCCGCTGGTTGGCTCGTGGTCGACACATCACCCGACCACGGGGAGTAGATCCGCATGCCCAGTCTCGACCGCCGACGCTTCCTGCGCGACGCCGCCACCACCACCGCTCTGGTCTCCGCCGGTGGTCTCGCCGCCGGCGTCGCCACCCCGGCCCAGGCCGCGCCCTCGACCGCCGCGGCCACGCCGACCGCTCGCCGCAAGGGTGCGGTCAGCTTCCGCTGGTGGGGTACGGCCGGCTGGCGCGTCGACATCGGCGACCGCACAATTCTCGTCGACCCGTTCCTCAGCCGGATCGACACCGGGCTGTTCACCGGGGCGTTCAAGACCGATACGGCGTTGACAGTGCGCACCGACGTGATCGACCCGCGGGTCGACCGGGCCACGACGGTGCTGGTCACGCACACCCACTGGGACCACTTCATGGACGTGCCGTACATCGCCAAGCGCACCGGCGCACGGGTGTTCGGCACGCTGACCGCGTACCACCTGGGGTTGGCCTACGGGTTGCCGTCGACGCAGCTCAGCGCCGTGAAGGGTGGTGAGGTGCTGGACTTCGGCGACCACAGCGTCGAGGTGGTCGGCTCGCTGCACAGCCGCAACCCGTCGTACTCGGTGGCCTTTCCCGGGGTGCGGGTGAGCCCGCCGCCGCAGCCGGCCACCATCGCCGACCTGCCGGAGGGCGACACGCTGGGCTACCTGCTGCGGGTCGACGGCGGACCGTCGGTCTACTTCACCGGGGCCAGCGACGTCGCCGAGCGGAACCTCACCGGCCTCGCGCCGGACGTGGCGATGGTGGCCATGCAGAACGCCACCACCACCGGCGACTACCTGCCCCGGCTGCTGGCCGGCCTCGACTACCCGAAGGTCGTGGTGCCGGTGCACTACGACAACTTCGAGACGGCGTTGCAGAACCCGCCGCCGGTCGCCCCGACCGACCGCACCCGCCTGAACGAGATGATCGCGGCGGTGCGCCGGATCTCGCCGCGCAGCCGGGTGCTGGTGCCCGAGTACGAGACTGCGTACCACTTCTGACCAGCGTCGGTGGGGGTCGCCGAGCCGCGGCCCCCACCACGGTCAGGAGGCGGTCATCTCCGCCAGGGCCCGCACCGACTTCCAGTTGCGGGAGGTGGCCACCACGCCGAGCTTCTTCTCCAGGTACGCGTTTGTGAACTTCGACCGCCCGTAACCGCCGTCGACGTAGTGCAGGAACACCTCCCGGCCGGTCACCGTGAACGACACGTTCTCGCCACCGGGCGCGGCCAGGGCGTCCACAGTGGACTTCTCCGGTGCGGTGGCGAGGAAGGCCACCAGCAGTCGCGTCGGGTCGTCCTCCCGGTCGGCGTACGGGTTGCCGCCGGCGATCGCCGCCAACTCCCGGCCGCTGCGCACCAGCACCGGCACTGTCAACGCCAGCTCGTCGGTGAGTGCCCGCGCGATGCCGGCGGCCAGCTTCTCCGCGTCGCGCACGGTGCTGCCGAAGGCCACGTTGCCGCTCTGCAGGTACGTCTTGACGTCCTCGTGCCCGAGGTCGGTGACGATCCGGCGCAGGTCGGCCATCGCCAGCCGGGTGGTGCCGACGTTGACCCCGCGCAGCAGGGCGACGTACCGGGTCATGGCTCCTCCTCGGGTGCGGACAACCCGCTCAGCGTAGGCCGCCCGGCCCCACCAGGCCCGTCTCGTACGCGACGATGACCAGTTGCGCCCGGTCGCGTACCGCCAGCTTGGTCAGCAGCCGCCCGACGTGCGTCTTGACGGTGGCCTGGCTGAGGTTGAGGTGCGCGGCCAACTCCGCGTTGGACAGGCCCTGGGCGATCAGCGCGAGGACCTCCCGTTCCCGGTCGGTCACCCCGTCGAGCTGCCGGGGCAGCGGCCGGGTCGGCTCCGGCTGCCGGGCGAACTCGTCGATCAGCCGGCGGGTCACCGTCGGCGCCAGCAGCCCCTCCCCGGCCGCGACCACCCGGATCCCGGTCAGCAGGTCCGCCGGTGGGGTGTCCTTGAGCAGGAACCCGCTGGCTCCGGCGCGCAGCGCCCCGTAGACGTACTCGTCGAGGTCGAACGTGGTCAGGATGATGACCCGGGTGTCGGCCGTCGCCGGGTCGGCGCAGATCCGCCGGGTCGCCTCGATGCCGTCCATCTCCGGCATCCGCACGTCCATCAGCACCACATCCGGCCGGTGCTGCCCGGTCAACGCGACAGCCTCCACGCCGGTGCCCGCCTCACCGACAGTGGTGCAGTCCGGGCTGAGATCCACCAGCAGCCGGAAACTGCCGCGCAGCAACGCCTGGTCGTCGGCGATCAGCACGCGGATCACGCGGCCACCCGGTAGGGGAGGCTGGCCGTCACCGCGAAGCCACCGTCGGAGCGGGGGCCGGCACGGAACTCCCCGCCGTGCAACACCACCCGTTCCCGCATGCCGATCAACCCGTGCCCCTCCCCGCCGAGCAGGACCGGCCGCCGGCCGTCGTCGGTCACCTCCACCCGCACCTCGTCGGGCAGGACGGTCACCGTGGCCCGGCAGGCGGCCGGCGCCGCGTGCTTCACCACGTTCGTCACCGCCTCCTGCACGATCCGGTACACCGCGAGGCCCACCGACTCCGGCACCGCAACGGCCGGCTCGTCCCGCCGTACGTCGAGTTGCACGTCGACGCCGCCGATCGCCGCCTGCCGGGCGAGGAGGGGCAACTCGTCCAGCCCGGGCGTCGGCGCGTACGGGCTGTCCTCGCGCAGCACGCCGAGCACCCGACGTACGTCGGTCAGCGCGGTACGGCCGGTCTCCTCGATGACCCGGAGCGCGGCGCCCGCCTCGCGCGGGTCGGCCTCCGCGACGTGATTGGCGACGGCCGCCTTCACCACGATGAGACTGAGCGTGTGCGCGACCACGTCGTGCAACTCACGCGCCACCCGCAACCGCTCCTCGGTGGCAGCCTGACGGACCAGCTGATCACTCTGCCGGGTGGCGAGGGCGCGTCGCTCCCGGATCAGCCAACCGATCACCCAGGCGGGCGCGACCATGACCGCGGCGTAGACGACAGCGCCGGTCCGCGACCAGAGGTCGCCAGCGGTCAGCACCAGGCCGACGCTCACCAGCGCCAGACAACCGGCGGCGCAGAGCATCGACCGGCGGGTGGGCGTCGCCACGGCCACCGTGTAGAAGGACAGGCCGATGGCGAACGCCGGAGCGGCGGCCGCGAAGTTGGGTATCACCCCGGTGATCAGAGCGACGGTGGCGATCGAACTGATCACGACGGCCACCGTCATCGGCCACCGTCGCCGGACGGCCAACGGCAGCCCGAGGGCCATCCCGACCAGCACCGACACCCAGAGCGGCTCGCGTACGCCGCCGTGCAGCGGCGACTCCAGCGCCGCGTACGGGCAGAGCAGCCCACCGACGGCCACCGCCAGCAGGGCGTCCACGGTGTAGAGATCCACCGGCCGCATTCGTCGGGTCAGCAGGAGAGCGGTCACCCGTCGAACGGTAATGGCCGGCTGGGTCGGCCGCGTCCGCCTGCGGGTGGTCATCCCGCAGGACGACGCGCGGCGGGTTGCGGGCCCCGGACTCCACCCGGGGGAGGGCTGGAAAGTGCCCGCCCCGGCACGACGCGCCGCACCCCCGGCATTCGGCACGGTAACGGTCATGACCACAGACACGGTGACCCTGACGGGGCTGCGCGCGGTGTACGGCACCGGAACCCGGCGGGTGACGGCGCTCGACGGCGTGACCACCGGCTTCGCGAGCGGCACGTTCACGGCGGTGATGGGCCCCTCCGGCTCGGGGAAGTCCACCCTGCTGCACTGCGCGGCGGGGCTGGACCGCCCGACCGAGGGGATCGTCACGATCGACGGCACCAACCTCAACGACCTCGGTGAGGACGACCTGACCCGGCTGCGACGGGACCGGATCGGCTTCGTCTTCCAGGCGTTCAACCTCGTGTCCACGCTGACCGCCGCGCAGAACGTCGAGTTGCCGTCGCGCCTGGCCCGCCGCCGCCCGCCAGCCGGGGACGTCGCCGCCGCCCTCGACGCCGTCGGCCTCGCCGACCGGGCCGGGCACCGGCCGAGCGAGCTGTCCGGCGGGGAGCAGCAGCGCGTCGCCGTGGCCCGCGCGTTGATCACCCGTCCGGCGGTGGTCTTCGCCGACGAACCGACCGGGGCGTTGGACAGCGCCTCCTCCCGGCAGGTGCTCCGGCTGCTGCGGGCGCTCGTCGACGACCACGGGCAGACCGTCGTGATGGTGACGCACGATCCCGCCGCCGCCGCGTACGCCGATCGGGTCCTCCTGCTGGCCGACGGCCGCGTCGTCGACGAGCTGACCGGCGGGATCACCGCCGCCGCCGTCGCCGCCCGGATCGCCGAGCGGGAGACCGTCGCGGAGTCGTCGTGCTGAGCGTCCGGCGGTCGGCCAGCGCGTTCGTGGCCGTCGCCATCGGGGTCACACTGGTCGCGGCGGCCACACT
Organism: Micromonospora saelicesensis; assembly: GCF_900091575.1. Classification (GTDB taxonomy): domain Bacteria; phylum Actinomycetota; class Actinomycetes; order Mycobacteriales; family Micromonosporaceae; genus Micromonospora; species Micromonospora saelicesensis. Next base: position 279,980 of record NZ_FMCR01000001.1, on the reverse strand, counting down.
GCTGCTCGCTTCCGGGCGCCCGCAGGTGCCGGACCGGCTGGCGCGGGCGGCGGTCGTGGTGCAGAGCCCCGAGGCGGGTGCGTCCCCTGACGAGTTCGTGCCGACCCGGCCCTGGTCCGCCACCACGGCGGCGGAGTTGGTCGGCAGGCTGACTGGTCTGCCGGGCGTGGTGGCGGCGGTGCCGGACCGCACCTTCTACGCTCAGCCGCTCGTCGGCGGCCGACCCTCGGCCGCCGACACCCGGCGCGAGGACGCCTACCAGGGGCACGGCTGGTCCAGCGCCCAACTGGGTGGGCTGCGACTCACGGCCGGCGAGCCACCCCGCCGGCCCGGCGAGGTGGTCGTCGACAGCGCGCTCGGACTGCGCGCCGGCGCACCGGTCACAGTGCTGACCGCCGTGGGCCCGGAGTCGTACACCGTCAGCGGTCTGGTCGACGGACCCGGCGTCCACGTCGCGGACGAGGTCGCCGCCACGCTCGCGCCGGGCGTGCGGGCCATCGGGCTGGTGGTCGCGCCGGACGCCGACCCCGAGCGGGTCGCCACGGCGGCTCGCGGAGTCGTCGGCGTCGACGGACGGGTGCTCACCGGTGACGCCCGTGGTGCGCTGGAGCCGCGCGGCGATGCCCGTACCCGGTGGATCGGCATGCAGGTGCTCACCGCCACGGCGGCCCTCGCCGGCTTCGTCACGGTGTTCGTGGTCGCCTCCACCTTCGCGTTCACCATCGCGCAGCGCCGCCGTGAGCTGGGCCTGCTGCGCGCCGTCGGCGCCACCGGACGCCAGGTCCGCCGCATGGTCCACACCGAGGCGCTCGCCGTCGGCGTCTCGGCGGGGCTCGTCGGCCTGCTGGTGGGCGCGGCGCTCGCCCCGTTGCTGGGTCGGCTGCTGGTCGACGTCGGCTACGAACCGTCGACCTTCCGGGTCCGCTACGAACTCTGGCCGGTCGCGGTCTCGCTCGCCGCCGGGCCGGTGATCGCGTTGCTGGCCGTCTGGTCGGCGTCCCGCCGAGCGGCGCGGGTCCGCCCGTTGGAGGCGTTACGCGATGCCGCTGTGGAACAGCGACCGATCGGCCGGCTGCGTGCCGTCACCGGGGCGCTGCTCCTCGCGGCGGGGGCCGCTCTCAGCCTGGGTACGGCGACCGCCGACGAGGCGCGGGTGGGGGCGCAGTACGCGCTCTACGCGGTGATGGCGCTGGTGGCCGGCACCACAGTGCTCGCCCCGGTGGTGGTCGGACCGCTGGTGTGGCTGCTGCGTTCTCCGGTGCGTCGACCCGGTGGCGCGATCGGGATGCTGGTCCGGGGCGGGGCGTTGACAGCGACCCGGCGGACCGCCGCCATCGCCGCGCCGGTGCTGCTCACTGTCGCGTTCGCGGTGCTGGTGTCCGGGATGGTGCGCACCAGCACCGCCGCGTACGCGGCGGGTCGGGCGGACAACGTGAACGCCGGCTGGATCGTCGTGCCGGACCGCGCGCCCGGCCTGTCCGACCGGGCCGTCGCCGCGACCGGCGGCACCGCGCTCCTGCCGACCACCGTCTACCGCACCGACCCCGGAACGTCGCCACCGGACCGGCCGATGACCGCGCTCGGTGTGGACCCGGAGGGCTTCGCCGCCGCGAACCGGGTGCTCACCGTCGTCGCCGGTTCGCTGAACGACCTGAGGGGTGACGACACGGTGGTGGTCAGCGCCTCGGCGAACCGGCTGCCGTCCGAGCCGTACCCGGTGGTCTTCGCCGACGGGACGACGGTGCCGTTGCGCGTCGTCGCCGTGGTCGACGACGCCTCGATCCCCGGCGACCTGCTCGTGCCCCGGGCCGTGGTGCGGGCGCACGACCCGTCGGCACTGACGTCCACTGTGTACGTCCGGGACCGCATCGATCCACCGGTCGGCGCGCGGATCCTCGACGTGCCGGGCTGGGCGGCCGAGGCGGACGCCGCCGAGGACCGCCTCGTCTGGCTCTTCACAGTGCTGCTGATCGGGGTGTCCGCCGGCTACGGGGCGATCGCGGTGGCCAACACGCTGCTGCTGGCCGCCGCCGGCCGCGCCGCGGACCTGCGGCTGATCCGGATGGCCGGGGCGACCCGACGGCAGGCCATCTGGCTGGTCACGGCGGAGTCCGCCCTGGTGGTCCTGATCGGCGCGCTGCTGGGCGGGGCTGTCGCGTTCGTCGGTCTGCTCAGCATCAGCGCCGGCCTCGCCGAGCAGGTCGGTGCCCCCGTCGACCTGGTGGTGCCGTGGTCGGTGGTCGCCGGGGTGGTGGGGCTGTGCCTGTTGCTCGCGGTGCTGTCCAGTGTGTTGCCGACGTGGCGGCTGCTGCGCCACCGTCCCGCCCGGTCACCGGTCGGCGGATGACGCCGCCCCCCGCGTGGGCGATGGGCCCGTTACCGTCCACTGATGCGATCCGCGCGCCCGGTCGGGCTGCTCCTCTCCGCCGCCGCCGTCGCGCTCTGGGCGTACGGCATGACCACGTGGCAACCGCTGACCGAGCCGCTCGGCCCCTGGTCGGAGAGCCTGCCGGGCAACAACGCCTACTGGGCGCGCGACCTGCGGTTCATGGCGATCATGGCGGTGCCGCTCGGGCTGGTGCTGGCCGGGCGCGGGCAGGTGCGGTGGAGCGGCCCGGCGGTGGTGGTGGGCGGCTGCTGGGTCGGCGCCGACGTGGCTGTCGACCGGGCCGACCCGATCGGCCTCGACGCGACGGTGCTGCTCGCCGTCGCCGGCTACGCCGTGCTCGGCGTGGTCGCGGCGCTTCTGCTCCGGTGGGAGCGCGCCGCGCCGCAGACGCGGGAGCCTGGCACGACTCCGGCCGCCGACCGGCGGGTGCTGACCGGCGCGGCCTGCGTGGCCGGGGTGCTGACGCTGGTGGCGGCCGGAATCGAGTCACCGACCGACCGGGAGCCGGAGCTGAACCAGGGCGCCCTGGCCACGGCGGCGCTGCTGGTGGCAGTGGCCGTCGGCACCGCGCTGGCGGCGGCTCCGGCGCGGACCCGAGTTCGGGTCGGGCTGGCGGCCGGCCTCACCGTGGTGGGCCTGCTCGGCGTCGGGCTGGTCCGTGCCGCCGCGCCCGGTGAACGACTCCTGCCGGAGGCCGTTCTCGGGGCGGTGCTGCTCACCGGGGTCACAGTGCTGGCCTGGGACTGGCCGGGTGGTCGGCCGATCTGGTGGCACCACGCCCTGGCCGCTCTCATCGCGTTGGTGGGCCCGTTGGTGTTCCTGGTGGCCACGGCCATCACCATGATGATGATCCCGATCGGCGCGGCGTTCACTGAGCTGGCCGGCAACAGTCCGATCAACGCGGCCGACTCCGACCTGCTGGTCTCCCTGGCCGGGTTGCTTTCGGGGCTCGGGATGGCGGTGCTGCTGGCGCGGCCGAGCGTGGAGGACCGTCGGCAGCTCCGCTAGTTCACTCGACGACCGGCAGCACTACCTCGTTGCGGCGCAGGAACCACGGCTTCCACGGCGGGTCGAAGCGCGCGTACCGGATGGCGCCGGTCGGTTGCAGCCCGGCCGCTGTCACCGACCGGCCCAGCATCGTGGCCCGCTGGCTGAACGCCTGCTCCGTCCACCGCCCGGAGAACCGCATCGCCGCAGCCAGCCGCGCCGGAACCGCGCGGATCCGCACCCGGGCGTCCACCGGCTCGGGCAGGGTGGCGGTGGTGAAGCTGGCCGGCATGACGAACTGGATCAGGTACGCGCCCGGCCACTCACCCTCGATCTGCACCACCGGCACGGTCATGGCGATCTTCTCCGAGCCGCCGGCCGCCGCCATCGCCGGCGCGGCGGAGCCGATCGGGTGCCGGGCCCGATTGGCGCCACCGATGTACGCGGCCAGCGGCCGGAACGCCTCGATCGGCGCCCGGGTGAACGACGCCTGGATCTGCATCTCGGCCACCAGGTGGGCGGGGTACCGACGCAGCTCGAAGCCGGGGTGTCGGGACACCACCCGGTACGGCTGCTGTTCGGTCATCGCGCGGCTCCCAGGGTCTGCTGGGACAGACGCTACCGCCCGTCCGGCTCCCGCTCGGCCGAAGTCGGCTGCTCCGGCCCGGGGGCGAGGGCCCGGGTGGTCAACCGCCAGTACTGCCGCTTGCCCTCGTCGCGCAGCACCACCCCGATCTGGCCCAGCTCGCGGCGCAACTCCCGGGCGTCGTCGCGGCGGTCCCGCTCGATCGCCCGAGCCCGTGCACGCAGCAGCGCGTCCGCGCCGGCCGGCAACCCGGGCAGTTCCGGAACCCACAGCCGGTACGCCGACCGGTGCGGGTCGTCGTCCGCCCAACCCCAGCCGTGCTCCCGGAACGCCGCCGCCAGTTTCGCGGCCGGCAGGTCCGTCGACTCCCGCACCAGTTCCGCGCCGTCGGCGTCCAGCAGCACCAGGTGTTTGTCGGCGAGGAAGACCACCCGGGTGTCGACCCGGGCGATGGTCCGGTTCTCATCGGAGCGGCGCAGCTGGACCTGAGCCCCGTCGACGGTGACGATCAACCGTTCGGCGGTGCCGATCCCGGCGATGACCAGGCCGGCCAGGACGCCCACTCCGATGGTGCCGGCGGTGGCCTGCGGCTCGGGCAGCCGGTCCAACCACTCGATCAGGTCGCTGAACGGCACCCAGGGCAGCCGGGCGAGCCAGCCCGTCGCCGCCGCGAGGAGCCATCCGGCACCCGCGCCGAGCAGCGGAAAGCCACCCCACAGGACCGCCAGCTCCAGCGGGCCGCCGCTGACCACGGTGCGCGGACGGTAGCTGGCCATCTCCATGGTCAGGACACCTCGCGGCGCAGGGTCCGGAACAGCCCGGCGGCCAGCGGGAGGACCATCCAGACCAGCAGGGAGACCGCTATCCGCCCCCACTGCCCGCCGGTGACGGCGTCGCTGCTGAACAACGGCTCCATGGTCTTGCTGGTGTCCAGCCATTCGGACGGACCGCGCAGCGGCTTGACCATCTCGCCGAGCACCCCCCACAGGGTGGGCAGCAGCAGGTAGCCGACGATCGCCAGCGGCGGGTTGAGCAGCAGCAGACCGAAGGCGGCACCCATCAACACGCTGGTGACCTGGAGGACCGCCGCGTTCAGGACCAGCGACCAGTCGAACTCCCAGGTGCCCGCCCCGCCGGTCGCGGACGCGACCAGCGTGCCGACTGCGGCGACGGCGAGACTGGCCAGCACCGAGGCGAGCGCGGTGAGCATCACGGCGAACAGCTTCGCGGCGACCACCCGCTCCCGGCGGGGCACCAGGGCGTACGTGGTGAGGGCGGTGCGCTGCGACCACTCACTGGTGATCGACAGGATGCCCAGCACCGGCAGCAGCACCGACACCGGCAGCAGCGAGGGGACGAAGAAGTTGAGGAAGGTCTGGTCGGCCTCCCCGGCGTAGATCAGTTGCAGGGTGACGATCGCGGCGGTGGTCAGGCCGATGGTGATCAGCAGCCAGCGACCGGCCCGGGTGTCGACGAGCTTGCGCAGCTCCACGCCGGTGAGCCGGAGCAGCGACGGTCGGCGTACCGGAGTGTGGTGCCGGGGCGCGACGGCGCCGGCGGCGGGCGCGGTGGTGGTGGTCATCGGACGGCCTCCTTGGTCGATTCGCCGGCGGTCAGGGTGAGGAAGAGCTGTTCCAGGCCGCCGCCGCTGGCGGGGCGCAGCTCGGCCAACGCGACGCCGGCATCGGCGGCGGCCTGGCCGACCGCCTCGGCGTCGGCCTGCACGAGCAGCCCCTCCGAGCTGTCGGCGGCGCTCAGGTTGGCCACCTCCAGCGCCCGGCGCAGCGCGGCACTGTCGCGGGCCCGGACCACGGTGCCGCCGCCGGCCAGCAACTCGTTCTTGTCCCCCTGGGCCACGATCCGGCCGCCCCCGATAACCACCAGCCGGTCCGCGACCGCCTCCACCTCGCGCAGCAGGTGGGAGGAGAGCAGCACGGTGCCGCCCCGGTCGGCGAAGTCGCGCAGCAGGCCGCGCATCCAGAAGATCCCCTCCGGGTCCAGCCCGTTGGCCGGCTCGTCGAGGATCAACACCCGGGGGTCGCCGAGCAGCGCGTGCGCCAGCCCGAGCCGTTGGCGCATACCCAACGAGTACGCCCGTACCCGACGCTTCGCGGCCACCGCGTTCAACCCGACCAGGTCGAGCTTCGCGGCCACCTCGCGCCGGTCCAGACCCATGGTGTACGCGGACAGCGTCAACGCCTCGCGGCCGGTGCGCCCGGCGTGCTGGGCGGAGGCGTCCAGCAGCACCCCGACCTCCCGCCCCGGGTTGGGCAGCTCCTGGTACGGGTGCCCGGAGACGGTGGCGCGGCCGGCGGTCGGCGTGGTCAGCCCGCAGATCATGCGCATGGTCGTCGACTTGCCGGCCCCGTTGGGGCCGAGGAAGCCGGTGACGGTGCCCGGCTCGCACTGGAACGACACGTCGTCCACGGCCGGGTGTGGCCCGTATCGCTTGGTGAGGTTCTCTACCGTGATCATGCGGTTGAGCCTGCCCGCGCCGCCCGGCCATCCGCTGCGGCCACCGGTCGCTGCCGCGTCGACCTTGGTCGACCGGTAGGTCTCGACTTTGGTAGCTGGTCGTGTCGCCCGTCGGCTGCCTAGCATTGGCGTCGTGACCAGCCTCGCCGTTCCGGAGCACCCCTGGCTGCTGCCCGGGGCGCTGGTCGGCGCGGTCAGCCCGGACGCGGCGACGCGGCGGCCGCGCCGCACGACCCGGGACTGGGCTGTCGACACCCTGGCCTTCCTGCTCTCCCTGCTGTGGGTGCTGTTCGTCACCGCGGATGCCCTGTCGCCGGATCCGGCGATGGCGGCCCCGCTGCCGCACGACTGGATGACCGGCGTGGACGCGCTGCTCGGTCTGGTCTGCTGTGGGCTGCTCTGGCTGCGCCGACGGTGGCCGCTCGGGCTGATCGTGGCCACGACACCGCTGACCCTGTTCTCGATGGCCGCCGCCATTCCGCTGCTGATCTTCTACTTCACAGTGGTGGTGCATCGACGGACGGCCGTCGCGATCGCGGTCACCGGTGCCGGCCTTCTCACCAACTTGGTCTTCAGTTGGGTGCGTCCGGATCCGCACATGTCGTACTGGGAGACCGCGTCCTGGGGTGTGGTGCTCAGTTTCGCGGTGCTTGCCTGGGGGATGTTCGTCCGGGCCCGCCGGCAGTTGATCGTGTCGTTGCGGGAGCGGGCCGAGCGGGCCGAGGCGGAGCAGCAACTGCGCGTCACCCAGGCCCGCCACCTGGAACGCACCCGGATCGCCCGGGAGATGCACGATGTGCTGGCCCACCGGATCTCCCTGCTCAGCCTGCACGCGGGTGCGCTGGAGTTCCGCCCGGATGCGCCGGCCGACGAGGTGGCCCGGGCCGCCGGGGTGATCCGGGGCAGCGCGCACGCCGCCCTCCAGGACCTGCGGGAGGTGATCGGGGTGCTCCGGGCCGAGGACGACGGTGCGGGCGACGCCCCCGAGCCGCCGCAGCCCACCCTCGCCGACCTGCCGGCCCTGATCGCCGAGTCGCGGTCGGCCGGGGTGCGGGTGAACGTCAGTGACAGCGTCACCAGCCCTGGGGAGGTGCCGGCGGCGTTGGGCCGGGCCGCGTACCGGATCGTGCAGGAGGGGCTGACCAACGCCCGCAAGCACGCTGCCGGCGCGGCCGTCACCGTGGACGTGGCCGGCGGGCCGGGCGCCGGGCTGAGCGTGGCGATCGGCAACCGGTGGCCGGTCGGGGCGCCGGCCGGCGACACACTGCCGGGTGCCGGCACCGGCCTGGTCGGCATCAGTGAACGGGTGACCCTGGCCGGCGGGCGACTCGCCTACGGTCGGGACGACAGCGGTGACTTCCGGCTGGCCGCCTGGCTGCCGTGGCCGGCGTGACCAGCCCTGCCGGCTCAGCCGGACCGCCGGACGCGACCGGGCCGGCCGACGCGGCCGCGCCGCCGGTACGCGTGCTGATCGTGGACGACGACGCGTTGGTCCGGGCCGGGCTCTCGATGATCCTCGGCGGTCTGCCGGACCTGGCCGTGGTCGGCGAGGCGGCCGACGGTGGCGAGGTGCCGGCGGCCGTCGCCGCGTACGCCCCGGACGTGGTGCTGATGGACATCCGGATGCCCCGGGTCGACGGGCTGACCGCCACCGAGGCGCTGCGTGCCCAACCGCACCCGCCGGAGGTGCTGGTGCTGACCACCTTCGACGCCGACGAACAGGTGCTGCGGGCGCTCCGCGCCGGGGCAGCCGGTTTCCTGCTCAAGGACACCCCACCGGCGGAGATCGTGCGCGCCGTACGCCGGGTCGCGGCGGGCGAGGCGACGCTCTCGCCGACGGTGACCCGGACGTTGATCGCCCACGTGACCGCCGCCGCCCCCGGCCCGGTCGGCCCGGACCCGCGCCGCGAACGGGCGCTGCGGCTGCTCACCGGGCTCAGCGAGCGGGAGCGGCAGGTGGCTGTCGCGTTGGGGCGGGGCCACACCAACGCGGAGATCGCGGGGGAGTTGTTCATGAGCGTGGCGACGGTGAAGGCGTACGTCTCCCGGCTGCTGACCCGACTGGAGCTGAACAACCGGGTCCAGGTGGCGCTGCTCGTGCACGACGCCGGCCTCGTCTGACCGTCGGTCGCGCCGGCTTGTCGGCGGAGGATCTGCTTACCGCGTACCGGAATTGAACTTTCGTCCGGTGTCCGCCGTACCCATGGCCGAGGATGTCGGTGCGGTAGGTCCGCCGTACCGCTGCCGAACTGCGGGAGGCCTGCCGTGCGAGTTGGTGAGCAGTCGACGGATCCCATCGATCAGGTACTGGGTGAGGTGCCGATGCCGGCACCACTGACCCCGGAGGATGTCCGGCTCGCGGTCCGGGCGGTGGTCGTGCACACCGCCGAGGAGTGGCCCACCGGGCCGCTGTGCCGCAACGACGGCGCCTCCTACCCGTGCCGACTGCACCGCTGGGGGCGTCGGGTGTTGGAGGCACACGGGCTCAACGAGCGGCAGATCGAGGCGTTGATCCGGCATGGCAATCCGTTTGTGCACGTGCCGTTCCCGTTCACGGCGACCGGGCCGTCGCGGCAACAGGCCGCGCGGGTCGTCCCCCAGGGGGTACGGCCCACCGCTGCTGGCCGGCCGGTGACTCCCCCCGTCACCGCGCCGCGCTGGCCCCGGGCGAGCTGAGCGCGCTACCCCTCCGCCCATCCGACCCGGGGCGACACGACGTCGGCCCGGCGCGAAGATTCCCCCTCCGCGTCGGGCCGACGTCGCTCTGAGCGGGTTGGCTCAGTTGCCGACCCCGCAGTCCGGGGCGGACCAGCTCGTCGTGTTCGAGCTGCTGTCGCTGTTGTTTTCCCGACGCGAGTCGACGTGCACGTGGTCGTCGTGGTCGGGGTAGCCCGGCCCGTAGATCCCACTGAAGCCGTTGTTACGGGCGCCGCGGGCGACCTGGCACAGCGAGGACGTCCGTGAGGTCACGTCGGCCGCGTTGCCGTACAGGTGTTGGCTGTCGGACGCGCCGCCGACCTGGTTGTTGCAGGCGCGACTGCGGAACCCACTCGACACGTAGAGCGGCTTGTCACCGAGGCCCTTGCGCAGCGCCTCCAGCTTCCACATGGTGCGCAACGCGTTCTGCTTGGTCTGGTTCGCCGACAACGGGCCGCCGCTCCACCCGCTTCCGCCGCAGCCGTTGTCCAGCTCGCCGTAGCTGAAGTGTGCGGGCGTGCAGTCGTTGTCCTGGAGTTGGTACAGCTTGGCGAAGGTCTGCGGGCCGGCGATGCCGTCGGCGCGCAGCCCGTACGCCTGCTGGAACCGCTTGACCGCGGCGGCGGTCTTCGGCCCGTAGCGGCCGTCGTTCTCCACGATGTCCCGGTAACCGGCCCACCCGGCGACCCGGATCTGCAACTGGCGGACGTCGTCGCCGGAGCGCCCCTGGCTCAGGGTGCGGTTCCAGGTGTAACAGCCGTCCGCGTGCGCCGCCGGTGCGGCGATCACCGTGGCGATTGCGGCCCCGGGCAGTGCCAGGGCGAATGCGACGGCGACCCGCTTCAAGGTGTTTACGCGCACAGAAGTCCTCCCGATAGGAGAGCGAATGGGGTGGCACCAGGACATCGACCGAGAAGTCCCGTGATTTCCACCCTCGCACCGATCAGTGCCGTTGGAGGTGGTTAACGAGAATCGTGCTCACAATCTGCTGTCCCTGGGTATTGGCTGGGAATTCGGCTGATTTGCGAAACAGCCATTTCCGACCGATCACCCCTCCTGCGGCCAAGGGCACCGAACGTCGCAATCTGTCACACGGAGGGTGATGTTCCCGGGGCGATGGCGGCCGGTAACGTCAGCTGCGGGGCGGCGGACTGGCGGAGGTGCGCGTGGCACGCGGTGGCGTCTTCTGTGTCGAGGGTCAGTGGCACCGTGACCTCAACGAGCGGGGCTCGGTCCTGCCCACGCTGGAGCTGCTGGAGCGGCTGGGCAAGATCCGCTTCATCCACAAGGACGCGGCCACCCGCGACGAGCTGTTCTACTTCCTGGACCGTTGGCTGCTCAAGCAGTACGCCGACCACCGGGTCGGCTTCTTCGCCATGCACGGTGAGCCGAGCCGGCTCTGCCTCACCGACTGGCAGTCGGTGGAGTTGAACGAGGTGGCCGAGTTGATGGCCGGCCGCGCGGAGGGGCGGCGACTCTATTTCGGCAGCTGCTCGGTGCTGCGCGCCTCGGACGCGGTGCTCCGCGAGTTCCTGGAGGTCACCGGAGCCGCTCTGATCTGCGGTTTCACCCGGGAAGTCGACTGGGTCGAATCGGCGGCCTTCGAAACCGTGCTCCTCGACGTGCTCGCCAACGGCCAGCGACACAATGCGGCCGAGCTGCGGATGGGCTCCGCCCACTGGGCGCCGCTCGCGTCGTACCTCGGTTTTCGGGTGATCTACGCCAACGGTCGGGCTTGGCGCCCGTCCGGCCGTCCCCGGGTGCCCACCCAGGCGGTGCACCGCGCTGCGGCCCGACCCCGCTGACCCGCCGCCGCCGCTGCGCCCGCACCCTGGTAGGAACGGGGAATGGCACGCAGCATCGCAAGGAACACCCGGGTCGACCGGGACGGCCTGCTCGACTTCCTCCGGCCGCGACACCGCGTCGTGCTGATGACCACCCGCGCCGACGGGCGACCGCAGTCCTCCCCGGTCTCCGCCGGGGTCGACGGGCAGGGGCGGCTGGTCGTCTCCACCTACCCGGAACGGGCCAAGGTGAGCAACGTCCGCCGCGACCCCCGGGTCTCGGCCTGCGTGCTCAGCGACGACTGGAACGGCCCCTGGGTGCAGATCGACGGCACCGCCGAGGTGCTCGACCTGCCCGAGGCACTGGAGCCGTTGGTCGAATACTTCCGCAGCATCTCGGGCGAGCACCCGGACTGGGACGACTACCGGGCGGCGATGGTGCGTCAGGGCAAGTCACTGATCCGGGTCACCATCGACACCTGGGGTCCGATCGCCACCGGTGGCTTCCCGGCCCGCCTCGCCGACTGACCGCGGCTGGCCCCGCAGCCGGGTCAGTACGCGGCGGTGAAACGGGCGTTCGGGTGTCGCGGCTGCTCGATTTCGTCGACGATCGCCACCGCCAGGTCCTCATAGGTGAGCACCGAGCGGCCCTGAGCATCGGTGACCGGCTGGTCGGTGCCGGTGCGGTAGTGCCCGGTGCGAGCGCCGGGATGGAACTCCAGCGGGGGTGGCGAGACATACGTCCAGCTCACCCCGTCGGCCGCGGTGCGGTAGTAGTCCAGCGCGTCCGCCTGGCCCAGCGCCGATTCCCGGTACTCCGCCGGGAAGTCCGGTTCGTCGAGAATGCGGGTGCCGCCCGGGGTGAGCAGGGTGGACCCGCCGCCCAGGTGGATGATCCGCGGTGCGGCCGGCATCCCGCGCAGCGTGGTCACCAGGTTCTCCGCCGCGTTCCGCCACAGCTCACGCTCGCCGCCGCCGATCGCCACGACCAGCGCGTCGGCGTCCGGCGCCAACTCCCGGACACTCCGCTCGCTGGTCGCGTCGCCGGTGACCGTCCGCACCCCGGCCGGCAGATACGAGGTGGCCTCCGGGCGGCGAACGGCGGCGATCACCCGGTGCCCCCGGTCGACCGCCTCGGAAACGACCCGCGAACCGGCGGTGCCGCCCGCGCCAAACACGACGATGGTGCTCACCAGCTCAGGTTAGGGACTGGGCCAGCTCCCGGTTGGTGGAACGACGATCCCGTCAGTCGATCAGGGCGGCGTAGACGAGCTGGCGCAGCTGGGAGCGGAGCGGGTAGGTGCTCGACGGCATCAGCTGCGTGAACAGCAGCGCGGTGATCTCCTCGGCCGGGTCGACCCAGAACGCGGTGCTGGCCACCCCGCCCCAGTAGTACTCGCCGACGCTGCTCGGCACCCGGCTGGGGACCGGGTCGTCGACCACCGCGAAGCCGAGGCCGAAACCGATCCCGTCCAGGGTGGTCTCGGCGAAGCCGCCGGTGGACAGGGTGCCCAGATCCTGACCGCCGGGCAGGTGGTTGCGGGTCATGAACCGCACCGTGCGCGGCCCGAGTAGCCGGACGCCGTCCAGCTCGCCGCCGCGCAGCAGCAACTGCGTGAATCGGTGGTAGTCGGCGGCGCTGGAGATCAGGCCGCCACCGCCGGAGAGCAGCGCCGGCTTGCTGAACGCGAGCGACCCCAGGCTGTCGTAGCGGACGGCCCGGCCGCCGCGCGGTTCCGGTACGTAGAGCGCGGCCAGCCGATCGGCCTCCTCGCCCTCCACCCACCAGCGGGTGTCGGTCATGCCCAGTGGGCCGAAGATCCGGTCGGCGAAGAAGGCGTCGAGGCTCTGCCCGGAGATCACCTCGACAAGTCGGCCGAGCACGTCGGTGGCGACGGAGTAGCCCCACGCCGAGCCGGGCTGAAACAGCAGCGGCAGCTCGCCGAAGGCCGCGCAGGCGCCAGCCAGGTCGACGTCCGCCGGCGGGTACAGGTCGTAGCCGGCGGCCCGGTAGAGCCCGTCGACCACCGAGGTCTGCATGAAGCCGTACGTCAGGCCGGCCGTGTGGGTGAGCAGGTGCCACACCCGGATCGGCTCGACCGCCGGCACTGTGTACGGCTTGAGCGCCGACCCCTTGGAGTAGACCCGCAGGTCGGCGAACTCGGGCAGCCAGCGGCTGATCTCGTCGGTCAGCTCGAACCGGCCCTCCTCCCACAGCATCATGGCCGCGACCGAGGTGACCGGCTTGGTCATCGAGTAGATCCGCCACAGGGTGTCGGCCTCGACCGGTGCGCCCGACTCCCGGTCGCGCAGCCCGTACGTCGAGGAGTGCGCCACCTCGCCGCGACGGGTGACCACCACCTGCCAGCCAGCCAGCCGGCCGTCGTCGACGTACCGGCCGAAGTGCTCGTCGATCCGCGCCAGCCGCGCCCTGTCGAAACCGATCTGATCCGGGTCCTTGCTCCGAGCCACACTCACGCCGCCGAACGTACTCGCCGGTACACCGACACCGGAAGGGGGCCGGCACCGGCCCGCCGGCCGTCGGCTGTCGGCGGCGCCCACTAACCTGGCCGGATGCCGGAGTTGACCGAGGACGTGACCTTCCGCAACGAGGACTGGTACGGCGAGGAGCTGACCGAGCGGCACTTCGTGGGTTGCGAGTTCTTCGGGGTGGACCTGACCGAGGCGGTCAGCAGAGGCGCGGTCTTCACCGGGTGCACGTTCGGCAACGTGGCGTTCAACGCCTCCCGACATGTCGACTCCGCCTTCACCCGTTGCGTCTTTCGGCGGTGCAACTTCTTCGAGGCCGAGTTCACCGGCTGCAAGCTGGTCGGCAGCACCTTCAGCGAGTGCGATCTGCGCCCGTTGACGGTGGACGGCGGTGACTGGTCCTTCGTCGCGTTGCCCGGTGCCGACCTGCGTGGCGTCCGGCTGACCGGGGTGCGCATGCGCGAGGTGGACCTCACCAGAGCCAATCTCACCGGTGCTACGGTCACCGGTGTCGATCTTTCCGGGGCGCAGCTGACCAACGTCCGGCTCGGCGGCGCCGACCTGCGGGGCAGCGATCTCACCGCGCTGGACCCGACGGTCGTCGAACGGGCCGGTGCCGTGATCGACGTCGAGCAGGCAGTGGTCGTCGCGCAACTGCTCGGCTTCCGGATCGGCTGACCCGAGAAGGCGCTCCTGGTCTGCCGAAGTGCCCGTGCGGGGCGGCCGGGTTGTCCGACAGCGTCCCATTGTGGGCTGGACACGTCCGGCAGTCCGGATCTAGCGTGTCGTCCACGCCCGGGCAAACGTGAAACTACCCACAGTGGATGGTGTGGTCCTCGGCGGTCCAAAACGGCCGGGCGGCGGAGTTGGAGGGGTCGGTGGCGGACGAAGACCGCACGCGGGCTGGTTCGAGGGCAGGCGACGCGCCGCCGAAGCACCGTCCGCGCGCCATTACCGCCGGGGTGACCCGCAGGGTGTTGCGCCGCGCCCGACAGCGGCGGCGCTGGGCGGTGGAGGGAGCCGCCGTACTCGTCTGCCTGGTGATGTTGATCTCGTACCTCGCCACCCGGTCCGGTTCGGTGCCGGACGACGACCAGGCGGGTCCGGGGGGCGTGCCCGCTCGTCCCCCAGGTCTCCCGGCCGCCGACGGGCGCACCGGCGAGGCGGGGCCGGCGACGCCCGGTCTGCGTCCGCGCCAGCGCCCACCCTCGCCGGACCCGACGCCGTCGGCCAGCGCGCCCGCCCCGCCACCGGCGAAGCCCGGTGCACCGGCGCTGACGGTGAGCCGGGGCGAGATGCCCGCCATCGTCGACCTCACCGCCGTGGGCGCCCGGGACTGGGTGCACTGGGGGGAGCGCGGCGGCAGGTCGACGAACCGCAAGCGCTCCGGCTCCGGCGAGATCATCGACGGGGGCGGCCCGGGCCGGCGGGTCGGTTGGGACGGCAACCAGGAGTACGTGCGCTGGACCGACGGCACGCCGGAGCGGTCGACGAACGGCAGCTCCAACGGCGTCTACGCCTGCGGTACCGGGAACGGGTTCAGCCTCGCCGTCGCCGGCAGTGGTGAGCCGCGCACCGTCCAGCTCTACGGTGGCATCTGGATGGCTCGGGGGCGACTGGAGGCGCGGCTGTCCACCGGCGGGCCCGCCAGCACCGTCCGACTGGAAGACCCGTACACCAGTCAGAGCGCCCAGTTCACCATCCGCTTCACAGTGCCGAAGGGTGCCCGGCTGCTGCTGAACTGGACCGTCGAGAAGGTCTTCACGTCGCACTGCGGCAACGTTGGCCTCCAGGCCGTGACGGTGCGTTGACTGACTGACTGATCGCTGCGCGTTGGGACAGCGGGGACAGTTTGTCCGTCGCGGACTGTCGAATGCGTCGTAACTTTCTGCTGTCCCCATCCGACCATCCAGTGTGGAGGCAGCGGAGATGAGTAGCAGTACCGCCCACCGCGTCCGTCGTGCCGCTTCGTCCGGCACCGGTGAAACGTCCGGGGAGGTTCTTCGCGACATCCCCCTGCCGCCGTACGTGACGGGCGAGGACACCCAGTTCGCCGTACGGGCGGTGGTGGTGCACGCCCCCCGCCGATGGTCCGGGGGTGTGGTCTGCCGTAACGATGCCAGCCCGCACCCGTGCCGCCTGCACCGCTGGGGCACCCGGGTGCTGGCGCTGCGCGGGCTGCGGGCCGCTGAGATCGCCGCGCTCATCGAACGTGGTGACCCGACGGCGGTGGTCCCCCCACCGGACCGTCCGGCCTGAGCGCTCGCTGGGCCGGGAGGCGCGTTCGCGCCTCCCGGCCGTCGCTCAGCAGGTGATCGGTTTGACCCAGGAGCACTCGACGCCCTCCGGGGTGCGCGGCGTCTCCGGCACTGCCGGCCGGGCCACCCGTGCCGTCGGCGCACCACCCTCGCGGAAGCCGGCCAACGCCACGGCGATCTGGTCCTCGAGCGACTTCACCGACGCCGTGAGGTAGTTGTTCAGCAGGATGGAGAACGCCAGCAGTCGACCATCGGCGCTGGTGACGTAGCCGGAGAGCCCGGAGACACCGGTCAGGCTGCCGGTCTTGGCGTGCACGTTGCCCGCGGCCGGTGTGCCGGCCATCCGGCTGCGCAGGGTGCCGCCGACGAACCGCTCGGGCTGACCGGCGATCGGCAACGCCGCGTACCAGGTCGCGAACCACGGTTCGGCGCGGACGGCGCTCAGCAGGTCGACGAATTCCGTCGCCGGGATCAGATTGCGCCGGGACAACCCTGAGCCGTCACGCTGGCGCAGTCTCCCGGTGTCCATTCCGGTGTCGGCGACATACTCGCTGATCGCGGTGATACCGGCCGTCCAGGTGCCCGAGCCGGAGAGCACCCGGCCGATCTCCTTGGTCAACACCTCGGCGTGCCCGTTGTTGGACAGCTTCAGGAACGGCGTCATCAACTCGCCCAGGCTCATCGAGTCGTGGCGTGCCACCGGGTCGGCCGTCTCCGGGGTGGGCTGGCCGAGCACGGTCCGGCCGAGCACCCGGACGCCGTGTCGGTGCAGCGCTGCCCGGAACACGTCGGCCGCGTAGCCGGTGGGTTCCCAGACGGTGACCCAGTCGCTGGCGGGCTCGTCACCGACGGCGATCTGACCGGTCACCACGACGGTGTTGCCGCCGTGCTCGCGCTCGATCGAGATCGAGGTCTCGCCGTCGCTGACCGTCTGGGCGCGGTTGTCGACGCGGACGTACCCGGTGGTGGGGGTGGTGGTGACCACCGGTGGGGCACCGGCCCGGTCGGCCGGTGCGGCGTGCACGATCACGGTGCCCGCGTCGTAGTCGGTGTCCGGGGCGACGGTCAGCGCGGAAACCTGGGCGGCGTAGTAGTAGGGCTCGTCGTCCCAGGTCCAGTCGGGGCCGAGCCGGGTGCGGTCGTAGCGGGTGTCGTCGGCGATCAGGTTTCCGGTGACCACCCGCACGCCGTCGGCGGCGACCTGCGCGGCGAGCGCGTCGTAGTCGGCGGCGAGCATGGTCGGGTCGCCCCCGCCGCGCAGGTAGAGGTTGCCGGAGAGCAGGCCGGCACGGCGCTTGCCGCTGGCCCGTACGTCGGTGCTGAAGCGGTGGCCCGGGCCGAGCAGCTCAAGGGCGGCCGTCGAGGTCAGCAGCTTGGTGTTGGACGCCGGAACCAGCCGGCGGTCACCGTTGCGGTCGTAGAGCGTCTGTCCCGTGCTGGTGTCGACCACGACCACCGACGCCTGCGCGCCGGCCAACCGGGTGTCGGCGAGGATCGTGTCGATGGTGGCACGCAGCTGGGTCGTCGCGGGGGTGGGCGACTCGGCCGTGGCACCGGGCGCGGCGGCGGTGGCCGCGGTGGCGACCAGCGCGAGCAGGGCGAGGGCCCGGGGAAAGTGACGGCGATGCATCTGCCGATGCTGTCACGGAGATATTCGCCAGAGAAGGCCCTCAGGCGAAAGAAATTGCCGTCTGGGCTACTTCGGCCCGCCGACCGTCTTCTCGTGGCCACCCCAGTAGTGCCGCTGCGCCCCCATCACCAGTGGTGCGACCAGCGCGGCGAGCGCGCCGCCGAGCAGCGGGAAGACGATGAACACCCAGAGCTGCCGTAGCGCAACGCCGCCCTCGAAGACCGCCGGGCCGAACGCGCGGGCCGGGTTGACCGCCGCGCCGGTGAGCGTCACGCCCACCAGTTGGGTCACGGCCAGGGCCAACCCGATGGCCAGCCCGGCGGTGCCCGGATTTTCGCTCCGACTCGTCACCACCAGCACGACCAGCACGAAGAGGAAGGTCAGCACGACTTCCAGCACAGCCGCGCCGCCCCGGTTGATGTGCGCGCCGTAGCCGTTCGTGCCCAGGGCCCCGGTCTGGTCCGCGACGTCACCCCATCGGGTGAGCGCCCAGAGCACGAAGCCCGCGACGGTCGCGCCGACGAACTGCGCGATCCAGTACGCCACCGCCCCGAGCACCGAGATCTTGCCGGAGAGCAGCACACCGAGCGTCACCGCCGGGTTGACGTGGCTGCCGGAGAGCGGGCCGATCGTGTAGACGAGGGCCACCATCACGAACCCGAAGGCCAGCGCCACCACCACCACGCCGCCCTGGACCCGTGCGGCGACCGCGCTGCCCACCCCGAAGAACACCAGCAGCAGGGTGCCGAGGAACTCGCCCGCGTACCGACGGAAGTCGCTCATTCACTCAGCGTAGGCGCAGGTCAGGTGGTCGAGGCTGGAATGGCCTGCTGTGATCGGCGCGACGGTCGAGGCCGGGCACAGCGGTGACATCCGGGGCGTTGTAGCCCACGTGGACACCCACTCCGTGGACGTCGTGGTGATCGGTGCCGGTCAGGCCGGCCTGAGCGCCGGCTATCACCTGCACCGCACCGGCGTCGCGCCCGGCAGCGGCTTCGTCATCCTCGACGCCGACGACGGGCCCGGCGGCGCCTGGCAGCACCGCTGGCCGACGCTGGTCTTCGACCGGGTGCACGGCTTCCACGACCTGCCCGGGCTGCCGCTCCCGCCCACCGAGCCGCAGCGCCCGGCTTCCGAGCAGGTCCGCGCCTACTTCGCCGCGTACGAGAGGGCCTTCGACCTGCCGGTGCGACGGCCGGTGCGGGTCCGGGCGGTGCGCTCCCGCCCCGACGGCCGGCTCGACGTGCACACCGACCGGGGCACCTGGACCGCCCGCGCCCTGATCAACGCCACCGGCACCTGGACCCGACCGTTCTGGCCGCACTACCCGGGCCGGTCGACGTTCCGGGGACGCCAGTTGCACACCGCCGACTACCGAGGGCCGGCCGAGTTCAGCGGCCTTCGCGTGGTGGTGGTCGGCGGCGGCACCTCGGCCGTGCAACTGCTCGGCGAGGTCTCCACCGTCGCGGCGACCACCACCTGGGTGACCCGTCGGCCGCCGACGTTCAACGACGAGGAGTTCGGCCCGGAACTGGGTCGCGCCGCGGTGGCCCGGGTGGACCAGGCGGTCCGGGCCGGCCGACCGCCGGGCAGTGTGGTGGGCGTGACCGGGCTTCCGGTCACCCCGGAGGTACGCCGACTGCGCGAGCGCGGCGTCCTCGACCGGCTACCCATGTTCGACCGGATCACGCCCGACGGGGTGGCCTGGACGGACGGGAGGTTCGTGCCGGCGGACGTGATCCTGTGGTGCACCGGCTTCCGGGCGGCCATCGACCACCTCGCCCCGCTGGGGCTGCGCGCGCCCGGCGGCGGTATCACGATGGACGGCACCCGGGTGGTCGCCGACGCGAGGGTTCACCTGGTCGGGTACGGGCCCTCGGCCAGCACGATCGGTGCCAACCGGGCCGGCCGCGCGGCGGTCAACGAGATTCGCGCGTGGCTGACGCCGGCCCCCGCTCTCCACTGACCTGGCTCTATTTGACGGATGGTCCGCCAGCGGGCACGGTGGGAGTGACGGGGCCGTCAGCTGCCCCGATTCGATGCGACGGCGATGACCGTTCGCCCCTCTGTCGCCTCCCACGTGTGCTCGTACGCGGGCCGACTGTCCGGTCCGCGCGGTATCCGACCGCGAGCCGAGAATCCACGAGGAGTTCCATCAATGCTCACCATGACCGATAACGCCGTGCTCGTCATCCGTGACCTCGCCAACCAACAGGACGTCGCCCAGGACGGCGGTGTGCGTATCGCCGCCGACACCGAGGCGGGCTCGCTCACCGTCGAGCTGGTTCCCGAACCGGTACAGGGCGATCGGGTGGTCGACAACCAGGGCGCCCGGATCTTCCTGGACGAGGACGCCGCCGAGCTGCTCGGCGACGCGTCGGTGGACGCCACCGTCGACGACGAGGGCATCATCCAGTTCGGCTTCACCGAGAAGCAGTAGATCCGGCTTCACCGCAGCGATCGTCCCCGCTGCGGTGGTGGCCCCTGCCCGGGGTGCCACCGCGGCGCGCCGTCGCCGGCTGGATGCAGCAGCGTGGCGAGTACGTGGGCCAGGTGGTGCGAGGTGCTCCACGCCGCCCAGTTGGCGGTCGAGCCGGCCCCGGCGCCCCGGCGGGCCCGGCGCAGCAGCTCATGGTCACCCCAGGAGAAGGCCGCCCCGGTGGTCGGCCAGTGCGGTGCCGACACCAGCGTGCGGCACAGGTCGGCGAACCGGTCGTCGCCCCGGCCGCCGCGTCGCGCCCAGCGATAGACCCACCAGCTGCCGTCGTCGGTGTAGCGCACGGTCGGCAACCGGTCGCCAGGGTCACCGGCGCCCGGCCCGGCCGGCTGGACGCCGTAGTCGCCGTAGTCGACCCCGGCGTCGGCCAGTCGTCGCCACAGTTGCCAGTCCCAACGGTCCAGCTGGACCGGCTCGTCGGTGGGCAACCGGGACAGCGTCGGCGGCATACCGCCCGCCGCCACCGTCACCGACCGCCAGGCGTGTCGGCGCGCCCAGTCCAGCAGGTGGCGTACCCGGGGCTCGGCGGTCCGTACGTCCGCCGGGCAGCAGACGTCTCCCGCGTCCACCAGCAGGTCGCACTCCTCCGGGGCGAGGCTGGTGAACCGCCAGATCCGTTCCACAGCGGTGGTGCTCGCATCCGGCCCGGCCCGGTCCTGGCCGGCTCGCAGCCGGATGAGCGCGCGTCGGCCGTACACCCGCGCCGCCGCGCCGTGCGCGACCAGCCGGTGGTCGCTCTCGGAGAGCCCGATCACCGGCACCACCGGTACGCCCCAACGGGTCAGCTCCGCCTCGGGGATGTCGGGCAGTGCGCTGACGTCGATGGCGGGCAGCAGCCCGGCTGGCAACCGGCGAATGGTGTCCATCGTGGACCGGCCGATCGCGCCGATCTCCAGGATCGGGGCGACCAGTGCGGCGTACGCGGGATCGAGGTGGCTCAGGGCCTCAAGCTCGCCTCGTCGGCTGGCGAGGATGGGGCGGTAGACCGGTGCCGCCGCCCGGCCCCCGTGGGCGGGCACCATAGTTCAATCTAGCCAGGCGTACGCACATCCCCCAGGAATGTAAGCCGGAATTCGGCTGCTGCACTGTCGGTTCGGCGACTACCATCCACCGATGCCCACGCCAATTCACCGTTACCAATCCGACGAAGAGGACAGCGCGCGGTGGACCGGTTTTCCGTTCCGTGACGGCGACATCGTGATCAGCACCCGGTCGAAGAGCGGCACCACCTGGATGCAGATGATCTGTGCGCTCCTGGTGCTGGGCACCGCGGAGTTGCCGGCGCCCCTGACCGTGCTGTCGCCGTGGCTGGACTGGTTGGGCGAGCCGCAGGCCACGGTGTACGACCGGCTGGCCGCCCAGCCACACCGGCGGTTCATCAAGACGCACACCCCGCTGGACGGGGTGCCGCTCGACCCCCGGGCGCACTACGTGGTGGTGGCCCGGCACCCGCTGGACATGGCGGTCTCCCTCTACCACCAGAGCGCCAACCTGGACCGGGCGCGCATCGCCGAGTTGACCGGCCAACCCGCCCCGGCCGGGCCACCCCGGGAGCGGCCTCCGGTGCGGGAGTGGTTGCTGAGCTGGGTCGACCGGGAGGTGGACCCCCCCGTCGAGCTGGATTCGCTGCCCGGGGTGTTGATGCACCTGAACGACGCGTGGGCCCGCCGGCACGAGCCGAACGTCGAGCTGGTGCACTACGACGACCTGCTGGCCGATCTGGCTGGTGAGATGCGCCGGCTGGCCGACCGGTGGCAACTCCCGAGCCCAGGGCCGGAGTTGGTTGAGGCCGCCACCTTCGGTCGAATGCGGGAGCGTGCCGACCGGCTCGCACCGGACACGCTCGGCGTGCTGCGTGACCGGCAGGCGTTCTTTCGCCGGGGAGGCTCGGGTCAGGGACGTGACCTGCTGGACGAGGCCGGTCTCGCCCGCTACCAGCATCGGGTCGCGGCGCTGGCGCCGCCCGACCTGCTCAGCTGGCTGCACCGCTAGGCCCGCGGGGGCACAAGAGCGCACGGCGCCGTTTCGACAGTGGTCGGAACGTCGCCGTGCTCTGGCCGTCTCCCACCACCGCAGCCGTTCGGCGGTACGCCGGCGGGGACCTGGCTCGACCGGCCGTTCGCGCCGGTCAGCGTTGTCGATCCCCGGTCCGCGTGGATCCAAACCCGCCAGCCGTGGGGAATTGCACCATTCGCCAGTCCCGGCGTGACGCGCCGCCGGACGGGGTATGAGCGTGGACATGGAGCATTTCACTATCGCGACTGTCGCCGAGAAGAGCCCGGATTTCCGGCGCGTGCTGTGGACCGGTGAGCACACCCAGCTGGTCATCATGACCATCCCCGCCGATGGGGAGATCGGCGAGGAGGTGCACGAGGACATCGACCAGATCCTCACCTTCGTCAGCGGCGTCGGCGAGGCGCGGGTCGCTGGCGCGAAGCGGAAGGTCGTCGCGGGCGACCTGGTCGTGGTGCCGGCAGGCACCAAGCACAACTTCGTCAACACCGGCCCCAACCCACTGGTGCTGTACACGGTCTACGGGCCGCCGGAGCACGCCGACAAGGCCGTGCACAAGACCAAGGAAGAGGCCGACGCGGCCGAGGCGGCGGGCGAGGACGAGCCACCGACCGAGTGATCCATACGGCCTGATCCGGGCCGATGCGGGTACCCCCGGCGGGTGGAGCAGCAGCCGCAGATTTCCGACTACGGGTTTCTCTCGGACTCTCGTTCGGGTGCCCTGGTCGGCAAGGACGGCTCGGTCGACTGGTGGTGCCCGAACCGGTTCGACGGGGCGTCCGTGTTCGCGCGGTTGCTCGATCCGGGAGCCGGCCACTTCCGGCTGGCGCCGGTCGGGGTCGGCGGCCCGGGTCACCGGGTGGAGCGCGCGTACCTGCCGGACACGTTGGTGCTGCGGACGGTGCACCACACCCCGCACGGCAGCGTGGCGGTCACCGACGCGCTGGCCGCCGAGGTCGGCGCCCGCGCCCACGAGCTGGGCAGGAACTCACCCGCCGTTCTGATCCGGGTGGTCCAGGGGCTCTCCGGGCGGGTACGGATGGCGCTGGACTTCGCACCCCGCCCGGAGTACGGCCTGCTCACGCCGTACCTGCACGAGCAGCCGGACGGCGGGGTGCTGGCCGGTGCCGGCCCGGTGGTGCTGATGTTGCGCGCCGGGGGCCTGCACCTGCGGGCGGGCACCGACCGGGTGACCCACGAGTTCGAGGTCTCCGCCGGTCAGGTCATCGGGATGGACCTCGCGTTCGGCGAGGCGTACGGCGACCCGCCGGCCCGGATGGACCCGCTGACCACGCTCGCCGAGACGACGCAGGCGTGGCAGGCGTTCCGGGAGACGCACGGGTACTCCGGCCGCTACCCCGAACTCGTCAAACACAGCTCGACGGTCCTGACCGGCCTCACGTACGCCCGCAGTGGCGCGGTCGCCGCCGCGTTGACCTCCTCGTTGCCGGAGCAGATCGGCGGCGACCGGAACTACGACTACCGCTACTCGTGGCTGCGGGACTTCTCGTTGACCATGCGGGCGCTCTGGGTGGCGGCCTGCCCCGACGAGACGTCCCGGCTGTTCGCCTGGGCGACCCGCTCGATCGGCCGGTTCGGCGATGAGCCCGTGCCGGTGCTCTTCGGGCTGGAGGGTGAGCGCGACCTCTCCGAGCACCACTGCACCCACCTGCGCGGTTACCGCGACAGTCGACCCGTGCGGGTCGGCAACGACGCCTGGCGGCAGCGGCAGCTCGACGTGCCGGGTGAGGTGATGTCGGCGGTGTGGCGGCTGCGCGACTACCTGGGCGCGCGGTTCGAGGACGAGCTGCGGGAGATGGTGCTCGGGCTGACCGAGCAGGTGGCGGCGACGTGGCACCTGCCGGACCGGGGGATCTGGGAGACCCGCGACGAGGAGCGCCACTACGTCTCGTCCAAGGTGTCCTGCTGGTTGACCATGGACCGGGCGGTGGGGCTTGCCGACCGGCTCGGTGATCGGGCCGACCCCCGTCGCTGGGCGCGGGTACGCGACGAGATCCGCGACACCGTGCTGCGCGAGGGGTGGAACGACCGGATCGGGGCGTTCACCGGCGCGTTCGGCTCGGCGGAGCTGGACGCCTCGGTGCTCGCCCTGCCGGTCACGCACTTCCTGCCGGCCACCGACCCACGGATGCGCTCGACCATCGCGATGGTCGAGCGCGAGCTGGGCACCGAGGACGGCCTGCTGCGGCGTTGGACGACCGACGGGGCCGGATTCCTGCTGTGCTCGTTCTGGCTGGTGGAGTGCCTGGTGATGACGGGTGAGCAGCAGCGCGCCGAGGCGCTCTTCGAGCGGGTCGTTGGTCACGCCAACGACGTGGGGTTGTTCAGCGAGCAGATCGACCTCGCCACCGGGATGCAGCTCGGCAACACCCCGCAGGCGCTCTCGCACATCGGGCTGATCAACGCGGCGTGGCGGATCACCGAGCCGGAGAGCTACTGATCGGTCGGCGCTGTCGTCCCGGCCGGAATCCTGCAACAGACCTGCAAGCGCCAGGCATTGACGCTGATGGTTGGGCAGTCCTAGCCTCGAAGGAGTGGGAAAGCCCTTTCCCAAGGGCTTTGATCCCGCTTCACCCCGCCTCGGATCCGGGCGTCCGACGGGGCGCACACCGATCCCGTTCAGCGCAGCACGCCGTGCGAACACGTCTCGGTACGGCGGCCGAGGGATCACCACCACATGCGTCAAGGAGGACACCTGTGCAGAAAAGACGACTCTCCGGCCGCCGACCACTCCTGCTGGCGGTGGGCGCCGGGGTGACCGCGGCGGCCCTCGCCGCCGGCATGACCTCGGCCTTCGCGGCCACCGTCTTCAGCGACGACTTCAACGACGGCAACACCTCCGGCTGGTCCAAGTCGGGCGGCACCTGGACCGTCGACGGCTCCGGCGTGCTCAACCAGTCCAACGCCGGCAGTGAGCTGGCCCGCCAGTTCGCCGGCCAGACCAGCTGGACCGACTACTCCGTGCAGGCCCGGGTCAGGCCGACGAGCTTCGGCTCGTCCAGCGCCCTGGTCGGGCTCGCCGCCCGCTCCACCAGCAGCACCAAGATGTACCGGCTGGCCCTGCTCGGCTCCGGTCGGGCCGAGCTCCAGGCGGTCAATGGAAGCTCCGTCACGGCGATCGGTTCCGCCGCGCTGGGCATCGGCACCGGCACCTGGTACACAGTGCGCATCGAGACCAGCGGCAGCACCATCCGCGGCTTCGTCAACGGCACCCAGATCGCGTCCGGCAGCAACAGCCTGGCCGGTGCGGGCCGGATCGGCCTGGTCACCGCGTACGCCAGTGGCGGCTTCGACGACGTGCTGGTCGACTCGTCCGGCGGCGGCACCCCGACCACACCGCCACCGACGACCACTCCGCCACCCACCACGCCGCCGCCGACCACCACACCTCCGCCCGCTGGCTGGCCGACACCCACCGGCAGCCAGAAGGTGGACGCCACGATCCCGGTCTCCGGCTCCTTCGACGGTGGGCTCAAGCGCTACTACGGCATCGGTGACGGCGGGCAGAGCGAGAGCCAGGACCCGATGTTCGAACTGGCCGCCGGCGCCACCCTGCGCAACGTGATCATCGGCGCCCCGGCCGGCGACGGCGTGCACTGCGAGGGCAACTGCACCCTGATCAACGTCTGGTGGGAGGACGTCGGCGAGGACGCGGCGACCTTCCGCGGCGGCACCACGTACACAGTCGACGGCGGCGGGGCCCGCTCCGCCAGCGACAAGGTCTTCCAGCACAACGGCTCGGGCACCGTCTACATCAAGAACTTCCGGGTGGAGAACGCCGGCAAGCTCTACCGCGCCTGCGGCAACTGCTCCACGTCGTACCAGCGGCACGTCGTGATCGACAACGTGATCGTCCGGAACACCGACGCGATCGCCGGCATCAACACCAACTGGGGCGACACCGCCCGGTTCAGCCGGATCACCATCGTCGGCGACCCGGACCGGGAGACCTCGATCTGTGTGAAGTACAAGGGCGTGCCGAAGGGCAGCGAGCCGACCGAGATCGGCGAGGGCGCCGACGGCGTCAACTGCCTCTACTCGCCCTCGGACATCACCTACCAGTAGACCGGCACGACGGCGCCCCGCGGACCGCCCGGTCCGCGGGGCGCCGTCACCTCACCCCATCACTGGTACGCCGGAGACGTCGACCGTGTCCGGATACTTCAGCCCGGCACCGGTGTTGAGCACCACCACTCGTTCGCCGGCCCGGATCCACCCGCCCGCGCGCAGTTGCCGGGCCGCCGTGAGGCAGGCCGCCCCCTCCGGGCAGAGCAGCAGCCCCTCCCGGGCGGCGAAGTCCCGCAGATCGGCCAGGATGTCCGCGTCATCGACGGCGACTGCCGTGCCGGAGGACTCCCGCAACGCCGCCAGGATCAGCTCGTCGCCCAGCGGGGCCGGCACCGTGATGCCGAACGCCACAGTGTGCGCGTCCGCCCACGGCTGGGCCCGATCCTCGCCGGCGGCGAAGGCCCGCACGATCGGCGCGCAGCCGGTGGACTGCACCGCCACCAGCCGGGGCAACTTGTCGCCGATCCAGCCCAGCTCGCGCAGCTCGTGCAGCGCCTTGTGGATGCCGATCAGACCGACCCCGCCGCCGGTCGGATAGATGATCACGTCCGGCGTCTGCCAGCCGAGCTGCTCGACGATCTCGTACCCCATCGTCTTCTTGCCCTCCAGCCGGTAGGGCTCGCGCAGCGTGCCGGCGTCGAAGATCGCCCCGTTCGACTCGGCGATCAGCTCGGCCACCCGCCGGCCGGCGTCGCCGATCAGCCCGTCGATCAGGCGCAGGTCGGCACCGGCGGCGACGCACTCGCGCCGGCAGATGCTCGGCGCCTCCAGCGGCATGACGATGGTCGCGCCCATTCCGGCCCGCGCGGCGTACGTGGCCCAGGCCGATCCGGCGTTGCCGTTGGTGGGCATCGCGATCCGCTCGACGCCCAGCTCGCGGGCCCGACTCACCCCGACCGCCGCGCCCCGGGCCTTGAACGAGCCGGTCGGGATCAGCCCCTCGTCCTTGACCATCAGGTCCGTGATGCCGATCTCGGTGCCGTACGCCGGAGTCCGCAACAGCGGCGTCCAGCCCTCACCCAGCGTGGTGACGTGCCGAGGATCGGCGACCGGCAGCACCTCCCGGTAGCGCCACAGGTCGGCCGGGCGCAGCGGAAAGCGTTCCGGCGTGACCGCCTTCGCCACGGCCGGCAGGTCGTAGCGGGCCAGCAGCGGCGACCCACACTCGCAGAGATTCTGTAACCGGTCGGCGGCGTGCTCCTTGCCGCAGCGCGGGCAGTCCAGGTGAGTCAGGTACACGTTGCTCCTCGCCGTCACACCGCGTCGATGCTCTGCCAGTGCCGGCTGCGCCGCCCCGGCTGGTAGACCGAGTCCAGTCGCTTGGCGACCACGCCCGGCAGGCCCTGTTCCCGCCCGGCACGCAGGGCCTCGTCGCCCGCGCCCGGGAACCACGGCGGAGTCTGCCAGTGCGTACCGGACAAGACCAGCCCATCGAGCAGCTCCCGGCGTTGCGCGTACGGCACGTCGACGCTGCTCACGCCCTCCAACCAGAGCAGGTCGACGATCAGGTACTGGGCGCCGGCGGGGACCCGGCTGCCGGTGGCCGGCCGGACCGGGCGGACCCGCCCGGCACTGTCGATGCGGACCAGCACACCGTCGAGCACCGCCTCGGTGGGCGCGAGCGCCTCGGCCATCGCGCGCAGCCACGGGTACCCGCCGGTGATCTCCTCGTCGGTCTCGGAGAGCAGCCGCAGTCGCCCGCCGGAGACGTACGCCATCGCCCGGACGCCGTCCCAGCGCAGCTCGTACCCCCAGGCGGCGCGGTCGCGGGGGAGCCCGGCGGCCGGGGTGCTGTGCATTGGTCGGACCAGATCCGGCATCGGCGTCCAGCCCGGCGGCGCGGGGTCGGTGCGGCGGACCATCCAGTCCCGTCCTCCGGTGGCGAAGAGGACGTAGCGGCCGGCGGTCCGCTCACCGGAGAGCGTCACGATCACCTCGTCGTCGCGCCACTTCTCGCAGCGGTAGGTGCCCTGGTCGTGAATCAGCATCCGGCCGCCGCCGTACTCACCGGCGGGGATCTCACCGGCGAAGTCGAGGTACTCCATCGGGTGGTCCTCGGTGTGCACGGCGAGGTGGTTGCGACCCGGATCGCGGGGCAGACCGCGTGGCACCGCCCAGGACGCGAGCACCCCCTCGTGCTCCAGGCGCAGGTCCCAGTGCAGGCTGCGGGCGTGGTGCTGCTGGATGACGAAGCGGGCGGCGTCGGGGCCGGCCGGCAGCGGGCTCTCCGACGGCACCGGCTCGGGCGTGCGGGCCGCGTCCCGTCGTCGCCGGTACTCGTCCAGCCGGTCGGTCACACAGGCATTCTCGGGCAAACCGGACCGGTGCGCTGGACGCCGGAGTGTCCGGTTCGCTCGGCGGCCGGGGGCGCGGCGGGGTAGAACGGACCTCATGGACCTCACCGACCAGCCCACCGCCCTGCTCCCCGGTGACGTGCGGATGCCCCTGCTCGGCTTCGGCACCTGGCAGGCCACCGGCCAGGCCGGTTACGACGCCGTGCTGGCCGCGCTCGACACCGGCTACCGGCACCTCGACACCGCCACCGTGTACGGCAACGAGCGGGAGGTCGGCCGGGCGGTACGGGAGAGCGGGCTGCGTCGGGAGGACCTCTTCATCACCACCAAGATCCCGCCGGACCGGGTGGGCCGGGAGCGCGCGACGCTGGAGGCCAGCCTGGAGGCGCTCGGCGTCGAGCACGTGGACCTCTGGCTGATCCACTGGCCGCCGTCGTCGCCGGGGGACAGCATCCCGCTGTGGCGCGAGCTGCTCGCCGCCCGGGACGAGAACCTGGCCCGGGCGGTCGGGGTGAGCAACTACAGCACCGCGGAGATCGACGAGCTGATCCAGTCCACCGAGGAGAACCCGGCGGTCAACCAGATCCGGTGGAGCCCGTCGCTGTACGACCGGCAGCGGCACGCCGAGCACCGGGACCGGGGCGTGGTGCTGGAGGGGTACAGCCCGTTCAAGACCAGTGACCTCAGTGACCCGGTGCTGACCAGGATTGCCGCCGCGCACGGCGTCTCCCCGGCGCAGGTGGTGCTGCGGTGGCACATCGACCACGAGATCGTGGTGATCCCGAAGTCGGTGACCCCGGAGCGGATCAGCGCCAACTTCGACGTCTTCCACTTCTCGCTCACGGCGGAGGAGATGCGCGACATCGACGCGCTCGGCGAGGTCTGAATCGGCGAATTCCTTCAGCCAGCGACCCGGCAATGAAGGGTATCGACATCGACGTACGTGACGGTATAGCGTCCCGTCATCACGTTCGTCGATCCGTTCGTACCGCCGTCGCTGGAGGATCGCCATGGCCCGAACCCCGTCCATCCGTCTGCCCCGTCGTGGGGTGCTCGGCATCCCCGCCCTGGTCGTCGCCGCGCTGACCGTCGTCGCCCGACCCACCGCGGCGAACGCCGCGCCGAAGGCCGAGTGCCTCGCCGACCTGATTCAGGACGCCTGATGGCGACGATTCCCTGGCTGGTGGACGTGCTGCGCGCCGCCGGGGTCCAGGTCGTGGTCGAGGGGGACTGGCTCAACCGGATGCGGCCCGGCTCGTTCGACCCGATCGGGGTGCTCTGGCACCACACCGCCTCGACCTCCAGCGCCAGCAACCCCCACCCGGCGCTCGGCATCTGCATCAACGGCCGGTCCGACCTGCCGGGGCCGCTGTGCCAGGCGCTCGTCGACTACAACGGCGTCTTCCACGTCATCTCCGCCGGCCGGTGCAACCACGCCGGTGTCAGTGGCGGCAGCGGGCCGATCCCGGCCGGGGACGGCAACACCCTGATGATCGGGTGGGAGATCGACTACAACGGCGTCAACCAGGAGATGACGGCCGCGCAGTACAACGCGTCGCTCGCCGCCACCGCCGCCGTGCTCACCCGGCTCGGCCGGGACAGCAGCTACGCCCGGGGCCACCGGGAGACCAGCACCACCGGCAAGATCGACCCGTCCTTCATCGACCTGAACGTCATGCGCGCCGACGTGGCGGCGAGAATGGCAGGCGGCGGCCCGGCCTGGTCTTCCACTGTGGACAACACCACCAGCGGTCGGTTCACCGCCAGCGCCAACTGGGGCGTGTCGTCGTACTCCAGCCAGCGCTACGGCGCCGACTACCGCTACGCCGACCCGGTCGCCGCCAGCGATGTCGCGTGGTACCGGTTCAACGTCCCGGCCACCGCCAGCTACCGGGTCGAGGCCTGGTGGCCCGCGAACTCCGGCTACAACAGCGCCGCCCCGTACATCGTCGCCACCAGCGCCGGCAACCAGACCGTCCGGGTCGACCAACGGGCCACCGGCGGGCAGTGGCGAATCCTCGGCACCTTCACACTCCCGGCCGGTGACGCCAACCGGGTGGGCGTGAGCCGGTGGAGCAACGCCACCGGCCTGGTCATCGCCGACGCCGTACGCCTCACCCGCGTGTGACCCTGATCTCCTGAGCGGTGGGGGCGCGACCGCATGGTCGCGCCCCCACGACAGGTCAGGAGCGGGAGCAGGTGGCCCCGTTGAGCGAGAAGCTGGTCGGCGACGAGTACGAGCCGCTCAGCGTCCCCTGGTAGCCGAAGCTTGCCGTGCCGCCGGGTGCGACCGACCCGTTGTGGCCGGTGTTGCGGGCGGTCACCGTGGAGCCGCTCTGGCTCACAGTGGCGTTCCAGGCGTTGGTGACCTGCTGCCCGCTGGGCAGGCTGTAGGTGAGCGTCCAACCGTTGATCGCGCTGGACCCGGTGTTGGTGATCTGCACGTCGGCCGTGAACCCGTTGTTCCACGAGTTCGCCGTGTACTTCACCGCGCAGGCCGCATTGCCCGGCGGCGGGGTGGTCGGCGGCGGGGTGGTGGGGTTGCCGCCGCCGTTGACGTTGGCCGAGAACGACGTCACGGCCAGGCCGACGCCGCCCTGCCACGGCTCGAAGCCGGCCTGGATGCTGGTCAGGTACCAGGAGTTGGTGATCGCGCCCCGGTTGCGGGTGTCGTTGATGAAGTCCAGCACGCTGAAGTTCAGGCTGGAGATCGCCGACGACGCGACGTAGGAGATGACGTTGTTGGAGCCGTTGCTGCCCCGCCAGACCTCCCAGGTGCGGCCGGCCAGGTTGGTGGTGCCGACGACCGAGCCGATGGGCTGGATCGGACCCTGCCGGTTGAGCCAGATCATGATCTCCATCTGGTTCACCCCGTCCCGCTTGGGCGACGGGTCCAGCCAGATGTCGTACGACGCGTTGTAGGTGGCGCCGCTGACGTAGCGGTAGGAGATGCTGCTGGTGGCGCTGCTGATCTGGCTCACCTGGATCGGCAGGTTCGTGCCGGGGGAGCAGTTGGTGTAGTGACAACCGAAGAACACCGAGGGGTACGCCGTGGGCGCCCCGTTGGTGGGGCTGCTGCCGTTCAGGGTGGTGATCTCGAAGCCGTTGTTGGTGGCGTTGATGCACTGCTGGGCGGTGGTGCCCCAGCGGTTGTTCTGCACCACGTAGCGGCCCCCGATGACGGTCGAGCCGTACTGTTCGCAGATCTGGGTGTCGGCGGAGGCGCTGCCGCCGAGGGCTACTGCCACCAGCGAACTGGCGACCAGCAACCCGGCGGCGGCCAGGGCCCGAAGTTGACGTTTCATGACACTCCTTGACTCGGCGCGTGCCGGGCGCCGGATGTGGTGGGGCAGTGCGGGAGCGCTCCCACGCTCAACGACACATTTACATGTCTGAAACTGACGCGCAACCGTACGGGTCGAACTGGTGAATTGTGAGGATTGCCATCTCCCGCCGGACGGCTGGCCGCGGACGGCCAGCCGAGCGGCGCGGGTCACCGACGAGCGGCGGCGTGCGGGCCGATTGGGCCTGGTGTGCGTCGATCGCTCCGAGTAGCGTGTTGCCTCCAACGCGTGCCGCTCCCCCTCCGGAGGCGTACACCACCATGGGTGGCTCCCCCCTGCGCATCCTCGTCGTCGGCGCGGGCATCGCCGGCCTGGCCGTAGCCCGGGCGCTGCGCCTGGCAGGCTTCCGGCCCGACGTCACCGACAAGCTGCCGCCGGGGGAGTCCACCGAGACCGGTCTCTACCTGCCCGGCAACGCCGCCCGCGCGCTGCACCGGCTCGACCTGCACGACCCGGTCCGGCCGATCGGGCAGGTGATCCGCCGGCAGCGGTTCTTCGACGCTGCGGGCGTGCAACTCTGCGAGGTCGACCTCGACGCCCTCTGGACCGGCGTCGGCGAGTGCCGGGCGCTACCCCGGGCCGACCTGCACCGGGTGCTGCTCAGCGGTGCCGGCGGCGCCGTCCGGCACGGCGCCGAGGTCCGCACCCTGGACCTCCTCCCGGGCGCGGTCGGCGTCACCTTCACCGACGGCACCACCACGGAGTACGACCTGGTCATCGGCGCCGACGGGCCACGCTCCTCGGTCCGCGCCCTGGCCGCGCTCGGTGGGCCGCCACGCCCGGTCGGGCAGGTGGTCTACCGGGCTGTCCTGCGCGACGGTCCACCGGTCACGGAGTGGACCGCACTGCTCGGCCAGCGCTCCGGGTTCCTGATGGTGCCGATCGGCGCCGGGCGGCTGCACCTCTACGCCGACGAGGCCGGCACCGAGGAACCCGCCGACCCGCTGGCCCGGCTGCGGGACCTCTTCGCCGACTACCGCGGCCCGGTACCCGAGGTGCTGTCGGCCCTCGACGAGGTGCGCGTCGGGATCACCGACGAGGTGGAGTTGGGCCGCTGGTACCGGGGGCGTGTCCTGCTGGTCGGCGACGCCGCGCACGCCACCGCGCCGACACTGTCGCAGGGTGCGGCCATGGCCCTGGAGGACGCCGTGGTGCTGGCCGAGTCGCTACGCGCCGCCAACAGCGTGGAGGCGGCGCTCGTGGCGTACGAGAGTCGTCGCCGTCCGCGTACCCGATGGGTGCGGGACCGGACCCGGGACCGCAACCGGACCAGGGACGTGCCGCCGGCGCTGCGTGACCCGCTGCTGCGCGGACGCGGCGACCGGATCTTCGGGGAGCACTACCGGCTCCTGCTCGGCCCGCTGTAGGCCCGTAGTAGATCGTGTCACGCCACCCCACGCGGCGCTGCGACCTGCCGGGGACTATCCTCCTTGCGGATGACGGCCCGCCGATAACCAGCGTGTGCCGAGCGGGACAACCGAGAACCGGAGGCCACTCGTGACCACCGTCGCACCCAAGCCGGTCGTGACCCGGCCCTGGCCGGTCCGGGAGCCGGTCAAGGGGTCGGCCATCGCGCGGCTGCTGCGAACCACGGACGCGAAGCAAATCGGGATCATGTACATGGTCACCGCGTTCGTGTTCTTCATGATCGGTGGCCTGATGGCCCTGGTCATGCGTGCTGAGCTGGCGCGACCCGGGCTGCAGTTCCTGTCGCCCGAGCAGTACAACCAGCTCTTCACGATGCACGGCACGATCATGTTGCTGTTCTTCGCGACGCCGATCGTGTTCGCGTTCGCGAACTACATCGTGCCGATCCAGATCGGCGCGCCCGACGTCTCCTTCCCCCGTCTGAACAGCTTCGCCTACTGGCTGTACCTGTTCGGCGGAACGATGGCGACCGCCGGATTCATCACCCCGGGTGGCGCCGCTGACTTCGGCTGGTTCGCGTACGCGCCGCTGAGCAGCGTCGAGCACTCGCCGGGCGTCGGCGCCAACATGTGGATCATGGGTCTGGCCATCTCCGGCCTGGGCACCATCCTCGGCGCCGTGAACATGATCACCACGGTGCTGACCCTGCGCGCGCCCGGCATGACCATGTTCCGGATGCCGATCTTCACGTGGAACATCCTGGTCACCAGCCTCCTGGTGATCCTGGTCTTCCCGCTGCTGGCTGCCGCGCTCTTCGCGCTCGCCGCGGACCGCATCCTCGGCGCGCACGTGTACGACCCGGCAACCGGTGGGCCGATGCTCTGGCAGCACCTGTTCTGGTTCTTCGGGCACCCCGAGGTCTACATCGTGGCGTTGCCGTTCTTCGGCATCATCAGCGAGGTCATCCCGGTCTTCTCCCGCAAGCCGATCTTCGGCTACAAGGGTCTGGTCGCCGCGACCGTCGCGATCGCCGCGCTCTCCATGAGCGTCTGGGCGCACCACATGTTCGCCACCGGCCAGGTGCTGCTGCCGTTCTTCAGCTTCCTGAGCTACCTGATCGCCGTGCCGACCGGTATGAAGTTCTTCAACTGGATCGGCACCATGTGGCGGGGCCAGATCAGCTTCGAGACGCCCATGCTCTGGGCGGTCGGCTTCCTGGTCACCTTCCTCTTCGGTGGTCTCACCGGTGTGCTGCTGGCCAGCCCGCCGATCGACTTCCACGTGTCGGACTCGTACTTCGTGGTGGCGCACTTCCACTACGTGCTCTTCGGCACCATCGTGTTCGCGGTCTTCGCGGGCATCTACTTCTGGTTCCCGAAGATGTTCGGCCGGATGCTCGACGAGCGCCTGGGCAAGGTGCACTTCTGGCTCACCATGATCGGCTTCCACACCACGTTCCTGGTGCAGCACTGGCTCGGCAACGAGGGCATGCCCCGTCGGTACGCCGACTACCTGCCCAGCGACGGCTTCACCACGCTGAACACGATCTCCACGATCGGCGCGTTCATCACCGGTATCTCCACGCTGCCGTTCATCTACAACTGCTGGAAGTCGTACAAGACCGGCCCCGTGGTCGAGGTGAACGACCCCTGGGGTCACGGCAACTCGCTGGAGTGGGCGACCAGCAGCCCGCCGCCGCTGCGCAACTTCGACCGGATGCCGCGGATCCGCTCCGAGCGGCCGGCGTTCGACGCGAAGTTCCCGGAGCTGGCGGCCGGTGGCCAGAGCCTGGCCGGCCCGCCGGAGGGTGGCGCCAAGCCGCTCACCAGCGAGTCGGACGGCGGAGCCAGCTACCGCGAGGACACCGCGAGCGACGCCGACCGGCACTGACGCTCAAGCTCAGCAGTACGACGGGCGCCGCCCCCCGGGACACCGGGAGCGGCGCCCGTCGCCATGTCCAGCCCACTGTCGCTCGCGCGTCTCGCCGCGTTCCAGCCGCTCCGCATCGCTCACCGGCGGGCTGTCTACCGCAGTTCCGCCGCCCCGCCCTGCCCGGCCTGGCTCGGCCACCCCGCCCAGCCCCGCCCAGCCTGGCTCGGGCCACCCCGCCCAGCCTCGCCCTGCCCGGCCTGACTCGGTCCTGGCCTGGCGCGGCTGGGCTGCGGGGCATTCCCTGATGACCCTGACGGCTGTATGGCCCCGGCTCTAGTCCGCCGGGCCGGCCTGACTCGGCCAGTCCGGCTTGGGTCCGTCTAGCCCTGGCCTGGTCCGGCCGGTTGGCTTGCTTCGGCTGGGTCCGCTCGGCTCTGCCGGCCGGGCCCGCGTGGCACCGGCGTGGCCGGATCTCCAGGTGACGGTAGTGCTGACGAGCGATATACCTGTGAGTCATAAATATGCCTCACAGGTATATCTGCCAGGAGCATGTGTGCCGTCTCGGGCGGTCGAGGTGGATCGCCTACCGGTGTGGCAATGCGTTGTTCCGGCAGACCAGCATGCCGCGGTGCGGTGCGGTGCGGTGCAGTGCGGTGCGGTGCGGTGCAGTGCGGTGCAGTGCGGTGCGCCCTGTCCCAGTGCAGCGCGAGCCAGCGCAGGCTGCTTCGCAGGTCGTTAACGCAGGCCGTTCGGCGCGGCTCCACGGCCGCGTTGGACAGCGCAGCGAGCGACCGGTCAGGGACGCCGACCTTCAGCTTCGCGCGACGGCGGGGTCGTCAGTGGGCGGCGGGGGCGAGGTCGGCCTCGGCGGGCGGCGGGGTGGCCGCTTGGGCGATGCGGCGGCGGCGCAGCTCGATCGGGAGCACCACAAGGGTGACCAGCGCGCCGAGCGCACCGGTCACCACGAAACCCCAGAGTGGCGCGCTGGCGTCGATCACCGCGCCGGCGAGTGGTGCGCCGACCGCGATGCCGACGGTGACCGCGGAGCCGTGCAGACCCATCGCCTCACCGCGTACCTCGGCCGGAACCAGGCGGCTGACCGCGTCCGAGCCGGCCGCGATGGTCGGCGCGCAGAGCGCGCCGGCGGGGATCAGCGCCAGGCACAGCAGCCACCAGTGCGCACCACCCAGCCCCACCGGAATGGTGCACAGGGCCAGTGCGGCGGTCAGCGCCAGCGGGGAGAAGGAGCGGTGCACGGCTCCGTACGCGAAACCGCCGGCCAGCGAGGCGACCGCCCAGATGGCCAGCACCGCGCCGGTCCACCCGACCTCGCCGCTGGCCCGCAGGACGGCGACCACCGCCACGTCGGTGCCCCCGAGCACCAGGGTCGCGGCGGCGCTGAGCGCAAGGATGGCGAGCAGTCGGGGGCTCAGCCACTCCCGGCGCGGCACGCGGCGTTGTGGGCCGGTGGGCTCGGTGGCCTCCCGGATCGGTGGGTTGACCACCCACAGGGCGATCCCGGCGGCGACGATGCCGCCACCGACCAGATACATGGTGGTCTGCGCGGAGATAGCGGTGACCAGGGCCACTGCCAACGCCGGGCCGATCATGAAGGACAGCTCCACCGACATCGAGTCCAGTGCGTAGGCCGGGCGGCGTTGGTCCTCGGGGACCAGCGCGGCGATCGACTGACGGACCACGGAGAAGATGGGTAGGGCCAGGGAGCCGGCCACGAAGGCGGCCGGCAGGAGCACGGGGTACGTCAGCGACGGCGCGGTGGTCCAGAAGATCGCCTCGGCGATGGCGGTGAGCACCAGGACCGGGCGCAGTCCTCGCCGGTCCACGAGTCGGCCGAGCAGCGGCCCGCCGATCGCCGCGCCCACGGTGACCGCCGCACCCACCAGGCCGGCCGCGCCGTAGCCCCGATCAAGATCGAGCACCACGTGGAAGGTCAGCGTCACCCCGGTCGCGGTGAGCGGGATGCGGGCGAGGACGGCAACCAGTAGCAGCGACCGCAGGCCGGGCAGGGCGAGCGCCCGCCGGTAAGGCTTCATGTTCACGTGGGTCCGTACCTCCGGCGACATCCTCGACCGGCGGCGGCCCCTTGGCCAACCAATTAGCGCCTCATGCGGCCCTGATCACAGGCTGGCCGTGCATGATCACCCCGGCGCCCTCCATCGCGCGCAGGGCCACGTCGGTGGTCGCCGGGGCGACGGCGGCGGTCAACTCCAGCAGCACGGTGGTGGCGAAACCCTCCCGGGCGGCGTCCAGTGCGGTCGCCCGGACGCAGTGGTCCGTGGCGATGCCGACCACGTCGACCCGGTCCACGTCGCGCTGGCGCAGCCAGTCGGCCAGGCACTCGCCGTCGTCGGCATGCCCCTCGAAACCGGAGTACGCCGCCGCGTGCTCGCCCTTGTGGAAGATCGCCTCGACTCGGGCGGTGTCCAGTTCCGGGTGGAACTCCGAACCGGTGGTGCCGACCACGCAGTGCCGGGGCCAGGACTCCACGAAGTCCGGCGGATCGCCGAAGTGGGCACCCGGGTCGACGTGGTAGTCCTTGGTGGCGACCACGTGCGTCCACCGGTCCGGCTCGGCGGCGAGTAACCGGGAGATGCCGGCGGCCACGCCTGCGCCGCCGGCGACGGCCAGCGAGCCGCCCTCGCAGAAGTCGTTCTGCACGTCCACGATGATCAGCGCGTTCGCCATCGGGGGGTTTCCTCTCTCCGCACGGTCGGTCGGTGGCGCTCGGGGATGACTCAGCCAGCGGGTACGACGGTGACCGGCACGGCCGGATCGCCGGCCGAGAGCTTCAGCCCCTCCCACGGGATGGAGATCAGGCACTCCCGCAGGTGCTCCCGTGACTCGTCGAGGGTGGGCAGCGGCACCGATTCACCGGCGACCACGTACGACTGCTGGAGCAGGCGGTCGTTGGGCTGCCGGTCGGGAACGCCCTGCGGGACGATGACCTCCTCGGTGGCGGTGCCGGTCGGCTTGTGCCGGCGGACCGCGACCTTCCGGCCGCCGATGGTGGCCTTGTGCTCGGAGCGCTTCACCACCGGCCGTCCCTCGACCTCGACCAGTTTGTAGACCAGCCCGGCGGTCGGTGCTCCGGAGCCGGTGACCACGGCCGTGCCGGCGCCGTACATGTCCACCGGTTCGGCGGCCAGCGCGGCGATCGCGTACTCGTCCAGGTCGCCGGAGACGATGATCTTGGTCTCGGTGGCGCCCAGCGAGTCGAGCAACTCCCGGGACTGCTGAGCGATCACCGCGAGGTCGCCGGAGTCGATCCGTACCGCACGCAGGTCCGGCCCGGCCACCGCGATGGCGTTGCGGATGCCCTGGCTGATGTCGTACGTGTCGACCAGCAGCGTGGTGTCCTTGCCCAGCGTGGCGACCTGCGAGGCGAACGCCGCCCGCTCGTCGTCGTGCAGCAGGGTGAACGCGTGCGCCGCCGTGCCCGCCGTCGGGATGCCGTAGCGCGCGCCGGCGGCGAGGTTGGACGTGAACCGGAACCCGGCCAGGTACGCGGCCCGCGCCGCCGCCACCGCCGCCTCCTCGTGTGCCCGACGCGACCCCATCTCGATCAGCGTCCGGCCCCGCGCCGCGGTCACCATCCGGGCCGCCGCGGCGGCCACCGCGCAATCGTGGTTGAGCACGGACAGCGCCAGCGTCTCCAGCACCACACATTCGGCGAAGCCACCGGAGACGGTGAGGATCGGTGAACCGGGGAAGAACAGCTCACCCTCGGCGTACCCGTCGATGTCGCCGGTGAAGCGGTAGTCGGTGAGCCACGCCGCCGCCGTCTCGTCGACCACCCCGGTCCGCAGCAGGAACTCGACCTCGGTGGGGTCGAACCGGAAGTCGCGGATCAGCTCGATCAGCCGGGCCGTCCCGGCGACCACGCCGTACCGGCGGCCGCTGGGCAGCCGGCGGCTGAACACCTCGAAGACACAGCGGCGGTCGGCGGTGCCGTCCTTCAGTGCCGCGCTGACCATGGTCAGCTCGTAGTGGTCGGTCAGGAGCGCGGGGCGGTGGATGCTCACCGCCCCAGCCTAAGGTTCAGCTCGGGTCGACGCCGTCGTGGCCCGGGATCGAGCGTAACGCCGCCCACAGCTCGGCCCGGCCGGTGACGCCGAGCTTGGCGTAGATCCGCTGGAGGTGGTTCTCCACGGTGCGCGCCGAGAGGTAGAGCCGTTCGGCGATGGCCCGGCTGGGAGCGCCGTGTGCGGCGAGGCGCGCCACCTGCCACTCCCGCTCGGTGAGCACGGGCGCGCCGGCCTGGAGCGCCGGCGTCCGGATCAGGTCACAGCGCCCGAGCAACCCGGCGAGGCGTTCCCGGGCGTCGTTGGCGGCAGCCGAGTGCTGCCGGCGCAGCCGCTGGACGGCCTGGGAGGTGGCCTCGGCGGCGTACACGGTCAACTCCAGGGCGGCATAGTCGTCGGCGACCGCGAGCAGATCGGTGGGGGAGTCGGTCACCGCGGCGCGGGCGTGCCGGGCCAGCAGCGGCGGGAGCACCCCGTCGACCCGCTCGGAGAGCTCGGCGAGGCGCTGCGCGACGGTGCGCCGACCACCGTCGGAGCAGGTGGGGCCGACAGCCATGCCCGCCTGGTCGAGTCGGACGAGGTCGTGCAGGACATGCACCTCGTGCCCGGCGAAGCCGTCCGAGCGCAGTCGATCCACCAGGTCACCGAGGTGTTTGACAGCGCCCGGGAGGTCACCCGAGGCGGCGAGCGACGCGCCCCGGGCCTGCTCCAGCCACGGGTAGAGCACCGCCATGCCCGGCGCGTGGGTGCGGTCGGCTTCGGCCATCGCCGCAACCGCCTGCGTGGCGTCACCGCGCAGCGCCGCCGCCTGGGCGCGTTCGGCCTGGGCCAGACCGGCGTAGACCCGACTCGTGGCCAGCACCGCGCAGGCACCCAGCGAGGTCCGCATGGCCGCGTCGCTCTGCCCGCGCAGCCGGGCCGCGTACGCCTGGAGGATGGCCAGGTAGCCGGTGCCGAGGCGGAAGTCGCCGGCTCCGGCGAGGTCGGCGAACTCGTCGGCCACGATCGCGTCGATCCCGGCCAGGTCACCGGTGAGCATGAGCCGGGTGCCTCGGGCCAGTTCCAGGGCCAACTGGAGGTACGGCATGTCGGTGCGCCAACTCGCCGCAGCCGAGTGCACCTGGGCGATCGCCGTACCGCTGCGGGTCAGCTCGCCCTGCGCGGCCTGGACGTACGCGATGGTGGAACGGGCCAGCTCGCGGGCGGCGACGCCGGCCGCCGGCCGGTCCAGTACCCGTCGGCTGAGCTGCACAGCTGTGGTCGTGTCCAGTCGGTGCAGACGCATGATCGCCTCGAAGGCGTGCACCCGGGACCGGTCGGCGGAGTCGCTGAGCTGCTCGACCCGGCTTGCGATCTCCTCCACCGTGGACTGCTGGCTCAGCCCCCAGTAGCTGACCATGCCGCGTACGGTCAGCCAGCGGCAGAGCCGCCGCTCGTCGCCGGGTTCGGGAGTGACCGCGTCGAGGACGTCGATCGCCTCGTCGGGTCGGTCGGCGAACATCAGGATGGTGGCCAGCAGCTCCGCCGCGTCGTAGCCGCCGTCGGCGTTCAGCGCGGCCCGCGCCAGGCGGGTCGCCAGCGGCACGTCGTAGCGGGTGAACGCCTGCACCGCTGCGTCCAGCAGCAGAGCCGGGTCCTGTGCGGTGCCCGAGTCGAGTCGCCAGACGGCCACCCGCAACAGGTCGTCGCGTCGGCGTTTGCCGACCTGCTCGAGCAGCTCGGCGAGGTGTGCCTGGAGTCGGCGGGTGCGGCTGACCGGGCAGCGACGGCGCATCACCTCGCCGTAGAGCGGGTGCGCCAGCCGGACGTTGGTGCGCCGGTCGTGCTGGATGACGGTGATCAGCCCGCGTTCTTCGGCGGTCTCCACGTCCGACTGTTCGGCGGCCTGCCTCAGAAGGTGCAGGCCCAGTGGTTCGCCGAACGCGACCAGCTCGACGACCGCGCGGACGCCGTCGGTGAGCTTGCCGACCCGGGTGTCGATGAGGTCGGTCAGGTTGGGCGCCAGTTCCAGTCGCCCGGTCCACTTCCAGATCCCGTACGTGCGCTTCAACTCGGCGCTGCCGTTGGCGGCGTGCACCAGCTCGCGCAGCAGCAGCGGGTTGCCGGCCGACAGCCGGCCGAGCCGGTCGGCGGAGCCGGCGTCGACCGGGCCGCCCAGGATCGCCGCCAGCAGGTCGGTGGTCTCCTCCTGCGGCATCGGGGTCAGCTCGACGTGCTCGACCAGGTCGTCGGTCCAGAGTGCGCGGATCGGCAGCGGGATCTGCTCGCCGTCGCGCAGGGTGCCGACCACTGTGGCGTTCTCGGCGCGGGCGACCAGATGCACAAGTGCGGCCGAGGGGGGATCGAGCAGGTGGGCATCGTCGATGGCGAGCACGATCCGTCGGCCGGCCGCCTGCTGTTGCAGCACGTTGAGCGCCCAGCGCAGGATGCCGGCGGGGGAGAGGCCCTGGGGCTGCTCGGCGGGGAGGACCTGGACCAGCCCGCCGAACGGCAGCGCCGCGGTGGTGGCGCTGGCGGCGATGGACCAGATCGCGAACCGGTCGGTGGGCAACGCGCCCACGCCCTCGCGCAGCAGCCGACTCTTGCCGATGCCAGCGCTGCCGCTGAAGAAGAGCCCGCGGCCGGCCTCACCGGTCACCGCCTCCAGCAGGCGGTTGAGCTCACCCGTGCGGCCGACGAACTCCCATCGACTCATTCGCGCAGCATATCGACCGGAATCCGTCCGCGCCCGCACCGTCACGGTGCGAAGTTGAGTATTCGCACAATTACCCGTGAGTATTCGAGGTGTTCCGCCCGGTCGCCAGCCCGCCCGTAGTCTTCGGAACATCCGGGTTGACGCACCGGAATTTTCGCGACCGGACCCACGGTCACCTGCAACGGGAGGCACCTGATGAAGCAGGGCCCTCTCCCCTCGGTCGATTCGCCGGACGACATGACCGGCCCAACCGACCTACCCATCTGCGGCCCCCTCCCCACCCGGGTCGGCGTGTCCGGCGCCGCCCCGGACGAGCCGCTCGGTGTGGTCGCCGTCGGCCCGGCCGGTGCCGAGCGGCGTGCCGTGCTCGCCACCCTGCTCGAGCTCGACCCGGTCATGCTCACAGTGCCGGCGGGCAGCTGGTTGGTGGTGCGCGACGCCAAGGTGCCCACCCGCGCGGCGTTCGTGCCCGGTTACCGCCAGCCGCACTCGTACGGCGCGGACCGGGACGCCGCCGGTCCGGCGTTGGCCCGCCCGCCCCGGCGGGTCGAGTTGAGCGTGCCCCAGCCGCTGCTGCGGCACTTCACCCTGGTCGATGTTCCGGACACCGCCACCCTCGGCGTGTCCGGCACCCGGGTGCTGCTCGAAGCGGCGGGCCGAGCCGGCGCGCTGCTCTTCGTGATCGCCGCCGACCAGGCCTTCACCGCCGCCGAGTTGAACCTGCTCGCCGAAGTCGCCCCGACCTCGGTGGAGGTCGTCTTCGCGGTCACCCCCGGCGCGGCGGGGTGGGCTCCGCTGACCGACGGCACGGCGACTACGGAGGGCGCGGGGGCGTCCGTCCCGCCGGTCGGGGGTGCGGAGACCGAGGTGGACGCGGTCGCGGTGACGGTGGAGGCACATCGGGCGGCACTCCTGGCCGCGGTGCCGGCGCTGGCCAGCGCACGGTGGTTCCCGGTCGACGGGGCCGACACCGCCGCCGACCTGCGGCGGGCGCTGGTGGGTTGGGCGTCGCGTGAGGGGTTGCAGCGGGCCAGCGTCGACCCACCGGTTCTACCGGGCCAGCAGGGCCGCGTCGCCGTGGCCGCCGATGCGGGTGACTGGTCCGAGCGGCTCGACCGCCACGCCCGCTCGTGTGCTCAGCGGATCCGCCAGCACCTCGCCCTGGAGTTGGCGAACATCCACCTTCGGGCCGTTCAGGAGATCGTGTTCGGAGTCGGCTGTGCCGGCCTACCGGATCTCCTCGACCGGGAGATGGCGGCGTTGTCGTTGCTGGCCACCGCGCAGTGCGATCAGGCGGTGCGCGGCATCATGACCGACGTCGCGTCCCAGGTGCTCGGCGCGCCGCCGGCCGAAGGTGTGCGCCGCCGGATCGCCGCCGCGGTGCAGTACGGCCTGGCCGATCACCGGCCCGGCCACGAACTGGACAAGGTGCTGTTGATCACCAGCACGGCAGGCGTGGCCGAGTTGACCGGCCTGGAGGCGATCGACGCCGCCGCCAGCTATCCGGTGGCGTCCCGGGACGAGGTGCTCCCGCCCATCGCGGTGGCGCTCTCCGGCGGGTGCTGGCAGCAGTGGCGTACGCCCGGCACCGGCGACCACAGCGCGGCGCGGGCCTGGTCCCAACGGGCGGTGCGCGAGGTCGAGTTGGGGTTGTCCAGGGAGATCTCCCGACGGTTCGAGGTGATCCGCCTCTCGCTGGGCGTGGTGCTCTCCGATGCAGTCGATCACGGCATTCTGCTCGCCTGACGGCGCGCCCACCGGTTGGTCCGGGTCCGGGCCGGACCCCACCTCCGATGGCGTCCGGGGCGGGTCGGGAGGGCCCGGGGTGGGTGATCCGCGCCGGGCCGGCGTTCCGGTTCCTCGGTTCCGGGAAACCGGTGGCACGATGGGGGGCATGGCGGCTCCGCAGGTTGCACCGGTCGAGACGCCGGACACTGACGAGGTGCCGGCGTCCGACCGGCAGTGGGTGACGATCGTGTGGGACGACCCGGTCAATCTGATGACGTACGTGACCTGGGTCTTCCAGAAGCTTTTCGGCTACAGCCGGGAGAGGGCCGAACAGCTGATGCTGGACGTGCACCACAAGGGCCGCGCCGTGGTTTCCACCGGTGCCCGCGAACGGATGGAGCACGACGCGTCGCAGCTGCACGCGTACGGGCTGTGGGCGACGGTGGACAGATCATGAGCATGTTCCATCGCCAGGCCGGTCACTACGTCGCAGTCTTCGCCGTCGACGAGGTGCGGGTGCTGCGCAAGGTCGCCTCCGAGGTGGTGGGTCTGCTCACCGATGGCTTCGACCACACCGACCCGGTGGTCGGTCGGCTCTTTCCGGCGGTCTACCCACAGGACGCTCCGGGCACCGCCGAGTTCCGCCGCTACACCGAGGGCGACCTGAAGACCGCGAAGATCGATCAGGCGG
Organism: Micromonospora saelicesensis; assembly: GCF_900091575.1. Taxonomy (GTDB): domain Bacteria; phylum Actinomycetota; class Actinomycetes; order Mycobacteriales; family Micromonosporaceae; genus Micromonospora; species Micromonospora saelicesensis. Next base: position 236,050 of record NZ_FMCR01000001.1, on the reverse strand, counting down.
GGGCGATCCTGGCCGCGTTGCCGGACGACGCCGGTGGCGAGGTGCGGCTGGACGCCGAGGCCGCCGAGGCGTGGTTGCGGGCACTGAACGACGCCCGGCTCGCGATGGGCGTCCGCCTGGAGATCAAGGACGGCACGGATCTGGGCGAGGAGTTGGACGACGCGGTCGCTGAGGACCCGGGTTCCAGCCGGGTGTTCCAGCTTTCGGTCTACGCCTATCTCGGATATCTACAGGAGTCGCTGCTCAACGCCTTGATCGACTAGGGGTGACCGGCACCACTTCGGCCCGTGCCCGGCAGGCGTTAGGCTGGTGCACGTGCTGAGCATCGACCGGTCGATCATTGACGCGATCGTCGCCCACGCGCGCCGGGATCACCCTGACGAGGCGTGCGGCGTGGTCGCCGGTCCCGTCGGCAGCGACACCCCGACCCGGCACATCCCGATGGACAATGCCGCGCGGTCGATGACCTTCTACGAGTTCGACTCGATGGAGCACCTGCGCGTGTGGCGGGAGATGGACGACCGGGACGAAGAGCCCGTCGTCATCTACCACTCGCACACCGCCACCGAGGCGTACCCGTCGCGGACGGATGTCTCCTTCGCCGGTGAGCCGGGGGCGCACTACCTGCTCGTGTCGACCCGTGAGCCCGACTCGGAGGAGATCCGGTCCTTCCGGATCGTCGATGGCGTGGTCACCGAGGAGCCGGTCCGTGTCGTGGAGGCCGGTGTCGACCCGCACGCCGTCCAGTCCTACATGTTCGGGCAGAGCCCGGCGACGGTCGATTACGAGTGTTCCGGCCGCTGACCTGTCAGCGCCGCAGCCGTCTCGTCCCGTCACCGTAGGCACACCCGATCGAGGAGTTCCACATCATGGCTATTGAGGTTCGCATCCCCACCATCCTGCGCAGCTACACCGGCGGCGCCAAGGTCGTCGACGGCACCGGCGACACGCTCGCCGACCTGCTCACCGACCTGGATTCGCGGCACGGTGGTCTGCGCGGCCGGCTGATCACCGACGCGGGCACGCTGCACCGCTTCGTCAACGTCTACGTGAACGACGAGGACGTCCGATTCCTGGGCGCGCTCGACGCGAAGCTCTCCGACGGCGACAGCGTCACCATCCTGCCGGCGGTGGCGGGCGGCGCGTTCGGCTTCGCCGCCGCAGCGGCGATCAGCTCGCACAGCGCGGCGGCAGCGGCGATCAGCTCGCACAGCATCAGCTCGCAGAGTGCCGCCGCCGCAGTGGCCCGCGGCGCCGTCGCGGCTCGCTGAGGTCGGCCGCCATGGCGCGGTACGACAGCCTGCTCGACGCCTGCGGGGGTACGCCGCTGGTCGGCCTGCCCCGACTCTCCCCGACGGTGCCCGACGGTGCCCCTCCGGTGCGGCTCTGGGCCAAGCTGGAGGACCGCAACCCCACCGGCAGCATCAAGGACCGCGCGGCGCTGTTCATGGTCCGGGCGGCGGAGGAGGCTGGCCGGCTCCGCGCGGGTGACACCATCCTCGAACCGACGAGTGGCAACACCGGCATCTCGTTGGCGATGGTGGCGAAGCTGCGCGGCTACCGGCTGGTCTGCGTGATGCCGGAGAACGTCTCCACCGAGCGGGTGCAGCTGCTCCGGATGTACGGGGCCGAGATCATCTTCTCGCCGGCGGCGGGTGGTTCCAACCAGGCGGTCGCCACGGCGAAGCAGATCGCCGTCGAGCACCCCGACTGGGTGATGCTCTACCAGTACGGCAACGAGGCGAACGCGCGGGCGCACTACGAGACGACCGGGCCGGAGCTGCTGCACGACCTGCCCAGCATCACGCACTTCGTGGCCGGGCTGGGCACCACCGGCACCCTGATGGGCACCGGGCGTTACCTGCGGGAAAAGGTCGAGGGCATTCAGATCGTGGCCGCCGAGCCGCGCTACGGCGAGTTGGTCTACGGCCTGCGCAACATCGACGAGGGGTACGTTCCGGAGCTCTACGACGCCTCGGTGCTCTCCCGGCGGTTCTCGGTCGGCACCCGGGACGCGGTGTTGCGTACCCGCCAGCTCGTGGACGTGGAAGGCATCTTCGCCGGGTTCTCCACCGGTGCGATCCTGCACGCCGCGCTGGCGGTGGCGCACGAGGCGGTGCGCGACGGCCGGCGGGCCGATGTGGCCTTCGTGGTCTGCGACGGCGGGTGGAAGTACCTGTCCACCGGCGCGTACGGCGGCACCCTCGCCGATGCCGAGGACGCCCTGGACGGGCAGCTCTGGGCCTGACCGGTCTGGTCTGCCGACTACGGGCCGTCGACATTCGTCGACGGCCCGTGCGCTTCCCGACGTACCGCGAGTGGGTGTCACGTTCGTGACAACTTCCGTTGGGTGATTCTTGCTGCCGGGTGCGCCAGCGTAGGCTGCGCAGCGTGGCGTACGCGTCGGTAGAGATCATGGCCGGGACCATCGCCGGCGCGGTTGCTACTGATAGTGACAGCGAGACCACTCGATGCGACTGACCGTTCTGGGAAGCGCCGGCAGCTTCCCTGGCCCCGAGTCGCCCTGCTCGGCGTACCTCGTCGAGGCCGACGGCTTCCGGCTCCTGGTCGACTTCGGCTCGGGGTCGCTGTCCAGCCTCCAGCGGTACGCGGGGTTGCACGCCCCGGACGCCATCCTGCTGACCCACCTGCACTGTGACCACATGTTCGACGCCGTGCTGTACGTGGTGGTGCGCCGGTACGCCCCGGACGGCCCCTACCCGGCCCTGCCGGTGTACGCGCCCGCCGGCGCACCGGACCGGCTCAGCGCCGCCTACGGCGACGACGGTTCGGTGGAGGACGTGTACCAGTTCTACGCACTCCAGCCGGGCACCTTCCCGATCGGCCCGTTCTCCGTCACCGTCGACCGGGTCAACCACCCCGTCGAGACGTACGGTGTGCGGCTGGAGCACGACGGCCGTTCGCTGTGCTACTCGTCGGACACCGCGCCCTGTGAGGCGCTGCTGCGGCTGGCCCAGAACGCCGACGTGTTCCTCTGCGAGGCCAGTTACCTCGACGGCATGGACAATCCGCCGGATCTGCACCTGACCGGTCGGGAGGCCGGCGAGGCGGCGACCAAGGCCGCTGTGGGTCGGCTGCTGCTCACCCACCTGGTGCCCGCGTGGGGCAGCGAGGCGCACACGTTGGAGTCGGCCGCTTCCGCGTACACCGGGCCGCTCGAGGTGGTCCGGCCCGGCGCCAGCTACGACGTCTGACGCAGCACGCCCGGTTCGCGGGGCCCCGGCCGGCGGTCGCCGGGTTCCTCGGTGTGCACGTCGCGGACGTTCCCTGGGGCACCGCGAGCGAGGTGGATCGCCGCACCGCATAGGGTGCAGGGATGGCGCGACCTGACGGGCGAGGGCCCTCTCAACTTCGACCGGTGACCCTGACCCGAGGCTGGAGCACCCATCCGGAGGGCTCGGTGCTCGTCGAGTTCGGCGGCACCCGGGTGCTCTGCACGGCGAGCGTCACCGAGGGGGTGCCCCGCTGGCGCAAGGGCTCCGGGCTCGGCTGGGTGACCGCCGAGTACGCGATGCTGCCCCGGGCCACCAACACCCGCTCCGACCGGGAAAGCGTCAAGGGTCGGGTCGGTGGTCGTACCCACGAGATCTCCCGGTTGATCGGCCGCAGTCTGCGGGCCAGCATCGACCTCAAGGCGCTCGGCGAGAACTCGATAGTGCTCGACTGCGACGTGCTCCAGGCCGACGGCGGCACCCGCACCGCCGCGATCACCGGCGCGTACGTCGCCCTGCACGACGCGGTGGGCTGGCTTGCCGCCCGCAAGTCGTTGGCCGGCAAGCCGGAGAAGGTGATGCACCGCTCGGTGGCCGCGGTCAGCGTGGGGGTCATCGCCGGGGAGGCCCGGCTCGACCTCTGCTACGAGGAGGACGTCGCCGCCGAGGTGGACATGAACGTGGTGTGCACCGGGGCTGGCGACTTCGTCGAGGTGCAGGGCACCGGTGAGGCGGGCGTGTTCGCCCGCGACCAGCTCGACGCCCTGCTCGACCTGGCCGTCGCCGGCTGCGCCGAGTTGGCCGAAGCCCAGCGGAAGGCCCTCGCGTGAGCGCGAGGAAGCTTGCGAGCCCCGCAGTCGCGAACAAAGGTGTCTCAGCATGAACAAGGTCCTGCTCGCCACCCGTAACCGCAAGAAGCTGGTCGAGCTGCAGCGGATCCTGGACGGCGCGCTCGGCGCGCACCGGATCGCCCTGCTCGGGCTGGACGACGTCGAGCAGTACGCGGAGCTGCCGGAGACCGGCCTGACCTTCGGCGAGAACGCGCTGATCAAGGCGCGGGAGGGCTGCCGGCAGAGTGGACTGCCGACCATCGCCGACGACTCCGGGCTCGCTGTCGACGCGCTCAACGGCATGCCGGGGGTGTTCAGCGCCCGCTGGTCCGGCCAGCACGGCGACGACCGGGCCAACCTTCAGCTGGTGCTGGACCAGATCGCCGACGTCCCGGACGAGCAGCGGGCCGCCTCGTTCGTCTGCACCGTCGCGTTGGTGCTGCCCGGCGGGAAGGAGCACCTCGTCGACGGCCGGCAGTCCGGGCGGGTGCTGCGTGCGCCGCGCGGCGACGGCGGGTTCGGCTACGACCCGATCTTCCTGGGCGACGGACAGGACCGGACCAACGCCGAGCTGACCCCGGCGGAGAAGGACGCCATCAGTCACCGGGGCAAGGCGCTGCGCGAGCTGGCCAAACTAATCGCCAAGGTGCTGCCGCCCGCCGCCTGACGGGCACGAGGTGCTGCCGCCCGCCGCCTGACCCGCGGCGGACGACAGCGACCCGCCGGAGATCAGCCCAGCGGGCCGACCTCCCGTTCGATGGCGGCGCGCAACTCCGGCCCGGCGACGACGGCGCGGGCCGCCTCCATGACCGGGGCGAGGAACACGTCCGGTCCGGGCTCGCCGGCTGCCGCACCGAGGGCGGCGACGGCCGCCCGGCCGGCCGGTGACGGCTGCAGCGGGGCGCGCAGCTGGAGGCCGCGTACGCCGGCCAGCAGCTCCACAGCGAGCAGGCTGGTCAGGTTGTCCAGCACGGTGCGCAGCTTCTTGGCCGCCGCCCAGCCCATCGAGACGTGGTCCTCCTGCATCCCGCTGGTGGGCAGCGAGTCCACCGAGGCGGGGGCGGCCAGTCGACGGTTCTCGGCGACGATCCCGGCCGCCGTGTACTGGGCGATCATCAGCCCGGAGTTGACCCCGGCGTCGGGGGAGAGGAACGCCGGCAGCTCCCGGGAGCGGGTCACGTCGAGCAGCCGGTCGACCCGCCGCTCGGCGATCGCGCCCACCTCGGCGGCGGCGATGGCGAGGAAGTCCGCGGCGAAGCCGAGCGGGGCGCCGTGGAAGTTACCGGTCGACTCGACCCGGCCGTCCGGCAACACCACCGGGTTGTCCACCACTGACACCAGTTCCCGGCCGGCGACAGTGCGGACGAAGTCCAGGGTGTCGCGGGCCGCGCCGGCCACCTGCGGCGCGCAGCGCATCGAGTACGCGTCCTGCACGGCGTGCGCCAGGTCGTCGCGGTGCGAGTCCATCACCCGGGAGTCCTGCAACAGGCGGTGGATGTTCGCCGCCGACGCCGCCTGACCGGGGTGCGGCCGGATCGCGTGCAGCTCGGGCAGGAACGGCCGCTCCGAGCCGAGCATCGCCTCGATGGCCAGCGCCGCCGTCACGTCGGCCATGGCGAACAGGTGCGCGGCGTCGTGGATGGCCAGCAGCAGCATGCCGAGCATGCCGTCGGTGCCGTTGATCAGCGCCAGCCCCTCCTTGGCGGCCAGCTCGATCGGCTTGAGCCCGGCGGCGGTCAACGCGTCGGCCGCGTCCTGCCGCTCACCGGCCGGGCCGAGCACCCAACCCTCGCCGAGCAGCACCAGCGCGCAGTGCGCCAGCGGCGCCAGGTCACCGGAGGCGCCCAGCGAGCCGTGCTCCGGCACCCAGGGGGTGATGTCGTGGTTGAGCAGGTCGACCAGGGCCTCCGCGACCAGCGGCCGGACCCCGGATCGGCCCAGGGCGAGGGACCGGACCCGCAGCAGCATCATGGCCCGGACCACCTCGCGCGGCATCGGGGCGCCCACCCCGGCGGCGTGCGAGCGGATCAGCGCGTGTTGCAGCTCGGCCCGCCGCTCCGGGGCGATGAAGGTGTTGGCCAACGCGCCGAACCCGGTGGAGACCCCGTAGACGGGACGGCCCGACGACTCGATGCCGTCCACGATGGCCCGGCTGGTCGCCATCGCGTCGATGGTGGCCGGGGCGAGGACGACCGTGGCGGTGCCGCGGGCCACCGCGAGCACGTCCTCGGCGGAGACTCCGGTGGGCTGGATGGTCACGTGCGTCATTGCGGCACTCCGTTGCGTATTACCTGGCGGATCAGGGGGACACCGGGCCGGTAGGCCAGGTGCAGGTACGACGGCGCGTCGAGGACGACGAGGTCGGCCCGCGCGCCGGGGGTGAGGACACCGATGTCGTCGCGGCGCAGCGCCCGCGCGCCACCGGCGGTGGCGGCCCAGACCGCCTCCGCCGGGGTCATCCGCATCTCGCGGACCGCGAGGGCCACGCAGAACGGCATCGACGAGGTGTACGACGAGCCGGGGTTGCAGTCGGTCGCCAGCGCCACTGTGACACCGGCGTCGAGCAGCCGGCGGGCATCCGGGTAGGGCGAGCGGGTGGAGAACTCCGCGCCGGGCAGCAGGGTCGCCACCGTGCGGGTGCCCGACCCGTCGCTGTGGGCCGTGTCGGCGAGCGCGGCCACGTCGGCGTCGCTCAGGTGGGTGCAGTGGTCGACACTGGCCGCGTCCAGCTCCACGCCCAGCTGCACCCCGGGGCCGGGGCCGAGCTGGTTGGCGTGCAGCCGTACGCCCAGCCCGGCGGCCCGACCGCAGGCCAGGATGGCGCGGGCGTGGTCCACGTCGAAGGCGCCCCGCTCGCAGAACACGTCGATCCACTTCGCGTACGGAGCGGCGGCGGCCAGCATCGGCCCGCAGACCAACCCCACGTAGTCGTCGGGGCGGTCGGCGTACTCGGCGGGCACCACGTGCGCGCCCAGGAAGGTGGTCTCGGTGCTGGTCTCGGCGGCGATCCGCAGCGAGCGGGCCTCGTCGGCGACGGTCAGGCCGTACCCACTCTTGATCTCCATGGTCGTGGTGCCCTGGCGCAGCGCCTCCCCGCGCAGCCGGCGCACCGTGGCACGCAGCTCCTCGTCGGTGGCGGCCCGGGTGGCACCGACAGTGGTCCGGATGCCGCCGCCGGTGTAGGGCTGACCGGCCATCCGGGCGGCGAACTCGGCGGCCCGATCCCCGGCGAAGACCAGGTGGGCGTGGCTGTCCACGAAACCGGGCAGCACGGCGGCCCCACCGGCGTCGACGTGATGGTCGGCGGCCGGCGCGTACGCGGACGGCCCGACCCAGACCACCCGGCCCTCCTCGACCAGCACGGCGGCGTTGCGGCGGATGCCGAGCGGGCCCTCGCCGGCACCGTTGGTGACCAGCTCCCCGATGTTGTCGACCAGCAGGCTGCCGCTCATGCGGGGGTCACCGCCTCGATCGCGGACGACAGTTCGGCCGGCACGTCCACGGTCAGGTGTCGGCCCTCGGCCACTACCACCCGACCGTCCACCACGACCTGCTCGACGTCCGCCGCGCCGGCGGCGAAGAACGCGCCCACCGGCGGCACCCCGGCGGTGCGGGCGCTGTCCAGGCGTACCGTCACCAGGTCGGCGCGGGCGCCCACCGCGATCCTCCCGGCGTCGGCCCAGCCCAGCGCGGCGTGCCCGGCGACGCTGGCCGCGTTCAGCAGGTCGAGCGGCGCGAAGTGTCCACGCCGGCGGGTACGCAGCCGCTCGTCCAGCTCGACCGCCCGGGCCTCCTCGAACAGGTCGATCACGGCGTGGCTGTCGCTGCCGAGGCTCAACCGGATGCCCGCGTCGGCCATCCGCCGGGCCGGGCCGATGCCGTCGGCGAGGTCCCGTTCGGTGGTCGGGCAGAGGCACACCCCGGTCCGGCTGTCGGCGAGCAGGGACAGGTCCGCGCTGGTGGGGTGGGTGGCGTGCACGGCGGTGGTGTGCGGCCCGAGCACGCCGTGCTCGGCGAGCAGCGCGGTGGGCGTACGCCCGTGCACGGCCCGGCACTCGTCGTTCTCGGCGGGCTGCTCGGAGAGGTGCACGTGCAGTGGTGCCTGCCGCTCCCGGGCCCAGTCGGCGACAGTGCGCAACTGATCCGCCGGAACGGCCCGCACCGAGTGCACTGCCGCGCCGACCCGGGCGTGCGGGTCCGTCGGCTGGAACGCGCCGGCCCGCTCGGCCCAGCGGCCCGCGTCGCCGTCGCCGAAGCGGCGCTGCGGTCCGGCGAGGGGTCGACCGTCCACGCTGGAGGTCAGATAGCAGGTGTCCAGCAGTGTGAGCCGGATCCCGGCGTGCGCGGCGGCCTCCACCAGCGCCTCGCTCATCGCGTTCGGGTCGTCGTAGGCGCCGCCGTCCGGGCGGTGGTGCAGGTAGTGGAACTCGCCCACGCAGGTGATCCCGGTCAGCGCCATCTCGGCGTAGACGGCCCGGGCCAGAGCGAGGTAGGTCTCCGGGTCCAGCCGGTCCGCGACGGCGTACATCTGGTCCCGCCAGGTCCAGAAGTCACCCCGCCCACCGTGGGTGCGCCCGCGCAGCGCCCGGTGGAAGGCGTGCGAGTGCGCGTTCGCGAGGCCGGGCACTGTGAGGCCGGGCAGCGGCACCGCGTCGGCGTGCACCTCGACCCCGGCCGGTGGCCTGCTGCCGGGGGTCAGCGGCGTCACCGCGGTGATCCGGCCGCCCTCGACCTCGATCAGCACGTCGGGTGTGGGTTCGGCATGCTCGGGCAGCCAGGCGTACTCGGCGAGCCAACGGGTCGGTGTCACCGGCATGTCAGCTCCTCCAGCACCCGGGCCAGCGCCCGGACTCCGGCCGCGCAGTCGTCGTCGGTGGCGGCCTCGGCGGGGGAGTGCGAGACGCCGGTCGGGTTGCGCACGAAGAGCATCGCGGTGGGCAGGTACGCGGCGAGCACCCCGGCGTCGTGCCCCGCCCCGGTGGGCAGCACTGGCGCGTCGAGCAGGGTGGCCAGCCGTTTGGCCAGCCCGCCGTCGAAGGCGACCACCGGGGTGGCCGACTCCTCGGTGACGGTCACCGTCGTACCGTCGCGGCGGGCCCGCTCGACGAGCTTGCCGCGGACCGCGTCGACCAGCCCGGTCAGCGTCTCCGGGTCAGCCGCCCGGGCGTCCAGCCAGCCGGTCACCTTCGACGGGATCGCGTTGGTGGCGTTGGGTTCGACGGCGACCCGGCCCACTGTGGCGTGCGCCCCGCGCAGCCGGGCCTCCTTGTTGGCCGCCAGCACCGTGAACGCGTAGGTCAGCATCGGGTCGCGGCGGTCGGCCATCCGGGTGGTGCCCGCGTGGTTGCCCTCGCCGACGACGTCGAAGCGCCACCGCCCGTGCGGCCAGATCGCGCTGGCCACCGCGACCGGCGCGTCCGTGTCGACGAGCGCCCGGCCCTGTTCGACGTGCAACTCCACGAAGGCGCCGAACCGGCCCAGCAACTCCGGGCGGGCGCCCGCCGGCCGGTCACCGAGCGCCTCGGCGAAGCTCACCCCGGCCGCGTCGCGCAGGCCGGCCGCGCGTTCGGCCGACAGCGCCCCGGTGAGCAGCCGCGACCCCAGACACGGTACGCCGAAGCGCGCCCCCTCCTCCTCGACGAAGGCACCCAGCACCAGTGGCCGGCCGGGGGTGACGCCCGCGGCGCGCAGTTCGTCCACGGCGAGGAACGCGCTCACGATGCCGAGCGGGCCGTCGTACGCCCCGCCGTGCGGCACGGAGTCGAAGTGGCTGCCGGTGAGCACCGCGTCGGACGCCTCCGGGTCGCCCCAGTGGGCGAAGAGGTTGCCGTTGCCGTCCTCGGTGACCGGCATGGCACGGCGCTCGGCCTGCGCCCGGAACCAGGCGCGCAGCTCCCGCTCCGGCTCGGTCAACGCGTACCGCAGATAGCCGCCGCTGTCGGCGTCGCGCCCGACCGGCGCGATCTCGTCCCACAGCGCCCGGAACCGGGCGGAAAGGTCGTCGGTCACGCGGGCTCGCCCTCGGTCATCGGGACCCGGACCCCGGTGCGGTCGGCGACCTCGCGGGCGCTCTCGTAGCCGGCGTCGACGTGCCGGATGACGCCCATCGCCGGGTCGTTGGTGAGCACCCGCTCGATCTTCTGACCGGCGAGGGCGGTGCCGTCGGCCACGCACACCTGCCCGGCGTGGATCGACCGGCCGATGCCCACGCCGCCGCCGTGGTGAATGGACACCCAGGAAGCCCCGCTGGCCGTGTTGACCAGGGCGTTGAGCAGCGGCCAGTCGGCGATGGCGTCGGAGCCGTCGGCCATCCCCTCGGTCTCCCGGTACGGGCTCGCGACGCTGCCGGTGTCCAGGTGGTCCCGGCCGATCACCACCGGGGCGGAGAGTTCGCCGGAGGCGACCATGTCGTTGAACCGCACGCCCGCCCTGTCCCGTTCGCCCTGACCGAGCCAGCAGATCCGGGCCGGCAGGCCCTGGAAGGCGACCCGCTCACCGGCCAGCTTGATCCAGCGGGCCAGCGACTCGTTCTCCGGGAACAGGTCGAGGATGGCCCGGTCGGTGGCCGCGATGTCGGCCGGGTCGCCGGAGAGCGCCGCCCACCGGAACGGGCCCCTGCCCTCACAGAACAACGGCCGGATGTACGCGGGCACGAAGCCCGGGAAGTCGAAGGCGCGCTGGTAGCCGCCGAGCTGCGCCTCACCCCGGATCGAGTTGCCGTAGTCGAACACCTCGGCGCCGGCGTCGAGGAAGCCGACCATCGCCTCGACGTGCTTCGCCATCGACACGCGGGCCCGGTCGGTGAACTCGGCCGGCTTCGCGGCGGCGTAGTCCCGGGCCTCGGCCAGCTCCACACCCACCGGCAGGTACGCCAGTGGGTCGTGCGCGCTGGTCTGGTCGGTCACGATGTCGATCTCGACGCCCCGGTTCAGCAGCTCCGGGAAGACCTCGGCGGCGTTGCCGACCACTCCCACGCTCAATGCCCGGCGCTCCCGCTTCGCGGCGCGGACCCGAGCGATCGCGTCGTCCAGGGAGTCGGCGACCTCATCCAGGTAGCGGTCGTGCACCCGACGGTCGAGCCGGGTGCGGTCCACGTCCACGATCAGGCAGACGCCGCCATTCATGGTGACCGCGAGTGGCTGCGCGCCGCCCATTCCGCCGCAGCCGGCGGTCAGCGTCAGCGTGCCGGCGAGGGTGCTGTCGAACCTCTTGGCGGCCACCGCCGCGAACGTCTCGTAGGTGCCCTGGAGGATGCCCTGGGTGCCGATGTAGATCCACGAGCCGGCCGTCATCTGCCCGTACATGGTCAGGCCGAGCTGTTCGAGGCGGCGGAACTCCGGCCAGGTCGCCCAGTCCCCGACCAGGTTCGAGTTGGCCAGCAGCACCCGGGGCGCCCACTCGTGGGTGCGCATCACCCCGACCGGGCGGCCCGACTGCACCAGCATCGTCTCGTCCTCGCGCAGGTCGGTCAGCGTGCGGACCAACGCGTGGTACGACGGCCAGTCCCGCGCCGCCTTGCCGGTGCCGCCGTAGACCACCAGGTCGTCGGGGCGTTCGGCCACCTCGGGGTCGAGGTTGTTCATCAACATCCGCAGGGCGCCCTCCTGCTGCCACCCGCGGGTGGTGAGCTGGCTGCCCCGTGCGGCACGAATGGGTTGGGTCATCTCTGGTTCTCCTCCGGTCAACCGAGGAACAACTGTCGGCGGGCCGCGGAGGCTTCGAACGCCTCCAGTCGGCGCTGGGTGTCGGCCGGCGCGGCGTCGCAGATCGCCTGCAACAGCACCATGGCCAGGGTCATCGGGGCGGTGTGCAGGTCGAAGACGAGCTGCGCGCCGACCGCGGCGGCGAGCACCACGTCGGCGTGCTCGGTGGCCGGGCTGACCGGCGAGTCGGTGATCGCCACCACTGTCAACCCGGCGTGGCGGGCGTCGCGCAGCGCGTCCAGGGTTTCCCGGGGGTAGCGGGGCAGCACGAAGGCCAGAACGGCGGACGCCCCGGCCTCGGCCGCCTGCTCCAGGCGGTCGGTGAGCAGGCTGCCGCCGTCGTCGAGGACCCGTACGTCCGGGTGCACCTTCGCAGCGAAGTAGGCGAAGTACGCGGCCAGCGGCGCGGCGGCGCGCAGGCCGAGCACCGGCAGTGGGCGACTCTCGGCGAGCAACCGCCCGGTCTCGGCGATCCGGTCCCGGTCGGCGAGCTGACCGGCCAGTCGGTCCAGGTTGCCCATCTCCGCACGTACCGCCTGCTGGAGTTCGTTTCCGGCGTCCGTCGATCCGCCTGGAGTCGAGCCGGTGAGGTCCCGCAGCCGGCGGCGCAGCGCCGGGTAGCCGTCGTGGCCGAGCGCGACGGCGAACCGGGTGACCGACGGCTGACTCACGCCGGCCAGTTCGGCGACCTCGGCGGCGGACAGGTACGCCACGCCGGGGGCGTGCTGCACCAGACAGTGCGCGATTCGGCGCTGGGTGGGGGTGAGCCGCACCCCTTGGAACAGGTCGAGCACCCGGTCAGCGGGTGCCGCGACAGCTCCTTCATTCATGAGCTGACTCTATGCATAGAAACTTTCATAGACAACCACCCTCGGGTCACCCCGCCCCCCGTTCCGCCGTCGCGACTCGTAACATGCGGGCGGCCAGCGTGAGCAGGATTCGCGTCGTCGAGAAGGAGCGCCGTGGTCGCAGTCGAGGACGCCCCGCCCATTCGCGCCTCTCGTCCGGCCCCTCCTCGACGCGTCCGGGCGGCGGTCGGGGAGACGGTGCCGGTCGTCGCCCTTGTCGGGGCCTTCTTCGTCGTCAACGACATCCGGTCGTGGCTGACAGCCCAGTACTGGGGCGACGAGGCGTGGGTCGCGCTCTCGGTCCGCTTCCCCCTCGCCGATCTGCCGGTGACGACCTCGTCAAGCCCGATCGGGTGGAGTTTCCTGCTCCGACTGGTCCCGGACATCGACCACCTTCGGGTCGTACCCCTGGGTTTCCAACTGCTGACCGTGATCGCGGCCTACCTGCTGGGCCGCTCGTTGGCGTCCGAGCGGGCCCAGGGCATCCTCATCGGCGTCGTCACCGGGCTCACCGTCCTGCTCCTGCCGGTACAGCAGACCCGTCACGACCTGAAGCAGTACACCGCGGACGCCGCCGTGGCGGTCTGCCTGCTCGCCCTGGCCACCTGGACGGAACGCTCCTGGTCTCGGCGACGACTCGCGGTGGTGGTGGCCGCGGTGGGTCTGGGCATGCTGCTGAGTCACACCACCGCCATCGTCTCGGTCTGCGTACTCGGCGGGCTGCTGCTCTCCGTCGCTGTGCGCCGGGAGTGGGCGAGGACGGTCGAGGCGACCGTCGCCGGCCTGGTAGCCGGCGCGCTCGTCGCCGCCGTCTACTTCGGAGTGTCCGCCCGGGGCAACAGCGATGCCATGCGGGACTACTGGGACGCCTTCCTGCCGAGCGTCTCCGAACTGCCCGCACACCTCGTGCGGCAGACCAAGGCCCTGTCGCCGATGCTCGGCGCACCCGTGCCGATCCTCGCCGTCCTCCTCCTGTTCGGCGTCCTCACGCTGTTCCGACGCGGACACGCCGCCCCGGCAATCGCCGTACTCCTGCTGCCGGTGGCGGCCATCGGGCTGGGCGTCGCGGGGATCTACCCCCTGCTCGACCCGCGCACGTCCCACTTCCTGATCGTGGTGGCGGGCCTGGTGGCCGGGATCGGCATCGTCGGTCTGGCCGACCTGGCCGTCGCCCTGGTCCGCCGCGGGCTGCCCCGGCTACCACCGGGCGTGGTGGCCGCCGCGACCTGCGCCGTCCTGCTCGCCGGCTTCGCCGCCGTCAACCACCGCTGGTACCGCACGGACGGCAACGAACCCGGGGTCTGGCAGGCACACCAGGCCATCACCGACATCGGGTCGTCGACCCGGTACGTCGCGGCCCACAAGGGGCCTCACGACCTCGTCGTGGTCAGTGGGCCCGCCTGGTTCGGGTTCACGCTCTACTCCGACCAGGATCCACTGAAGCTGGTCGCGCCGGTCACCGGCACCGTCGGTTGGACCCTCACCATGCCCACCCGCGACGATGTGATCCTCCCGAAAGCCGCCGATGTGCCGTCCATCAAGGACGCCCTCGACGAGATTCTGGCCGGGGCCGCGAAACGGCCGCCCGGCACCCGGGTCTGGCTGGTCCGCACGTACACCCACCCGAGTGAGCCGGTGTGGCAGGCCGCGCTCGCCGACTATCGCGTGCAACGCGTCACGTCCGGACCGGAGCCAGTGGTCGTGATCAGCAAAAGGTGACGGCGGCGACGAGCTGACGGGTGACCGCCGGGCGACTGACTGTGGCACCGGTCGGTACCATGCGCCTGGCGGTCGAGCGGAGGAGTTGGCATGCAGCCGGAAGGCCCCTACAGGTTCACCCACTTGCTGGGCGGTTCACCGGTGGGTAAGGCCTGGGCCGCCATCGACGAGCAGGGCCGGTTCGTGAGCGTGGCCGTGCTGGACGCGACGGTTGCCGCCGCCCCCGGGTGGCGGGAGGCGTTCGCCGAGGTCGCGAACGCGCTCGCCCAGTCACCCGACGGGCCCCCGATCACGTACGCCGACTTCTCGGCCGCCGCGCCCTGGGTGGCGTACGCCGCCGAGGCCGGGCCCGCCCCGGAGAAGCTGTTCCGCGCGCTCGGCGTGGAGTACCAACCGGTGCCCGCCGCCCCCCGACCCGTCTCCGCCCCTCCCCAGCCCGTGTCCGGTGTCCCGCAGCCGGTGTCGGGTGTCCCGCAGCCCGTGTCCGGTGTGCCGCAGCCCGTGTCGGGTGTGCCGCAGCCGGTCGTCGACATGCCGCATGCCCCGTGGGCGGTGCAGTCGGCCGCGATCCCGAACCAGCCGCCTGCCCACCCCGTCTCGGCCGCGCCGGCGTCGAGCGCACCCGCCTCGCCCGCCGGGCCGGCCGGCCACGACGTCGCCCCGACGCCGGCCACCGTGTCGGGCCCGCCGGCCGACGTGCCCCCGTTCGACCCGTACGCCGCCCCGGTGCGACGGATCAAGCCCTCGGCGCCGCCCAAGCGGCGTACCGGCCTCTGGGCCGGTGTGGCCGCGCTGGCCCTGGTGGCCGTGGTCGGTGGCGGCGCCGGAATCTACGCCCTCAGCTCGGACGAGCCCGGCGAGCCGGAAACGCCGCCGACCGCCACCTCCAGCGGCTTCCCCGCCGCGACCCCGCTCGCCCCCGGCCTCAAGCCCTGGGCGCAGGCCGCCCTGCGCAGCCCCGAGGAGCGGGCACTGGCCGTGGCCGGGCCGTCCATGGTCTTCGTGGAAGTCATGTTCACCGGGTACGTCCGCAACAAGGCCGGTGGCGCCCTGCTGGACAAGGCCCCGGTGACCTTCAGCCGGCGCTGCAGCGGCGTGGTCGTCCAACACGAGGGGTACGTCCTCAGCAACAGCCAGTGCGTGCAGCCCACCCCGGACGTCCTGGTCGGGGGTGCGCTGAACGCCGTGGCCAACCGGCTCGTCGCCGAGGGCAGCCTGCAGGCCAAGGACATCAGCACCTACACCCGCACCCGGTTGAACACCTCGGTCCTGACCGGCGCGAATGCCGGCGATCAGCCAGAGACCCGGCTGTACGGGCAGCTCAACATCGCCAAGGGCGAGGTGACCGACAGCCCGGCGATCGCCGGCACCGTCGTCCGGGCCCTCCCGATCGAGGCGGGAAACGTCGCCCTGATCAAGCTGGAGCAGAAGAACCTGCCAACGTCGGAGCTGAACACGTCGGCCAGCGTCAACCCGGAGACGTCACTGCTCGTCCTGGGCTACGGCACCACCGACACCAGCTTCCGCGCCGCCACCTACACCGTGCTGTCGAAGACGGTGACAGTGACCGGGATCGACTCCTCGACTCCGCTGAACCCGTACCGGATCAATGAGGATCTGGGGCTCTATTCGCGGGGCGGGATCGCCATCGACCCGAGCGGCCGGGTGGTCGGCATGCTGGACAACGACGTTCTGCGGCCCGACAAGGCGAACCGCCTCGTCGTGCCGGTCTCCGCCATGACCGCCCTGCTCCAGGCTGCCGGCGTCACCAACGCGCTCGGCAAGGCCGACAACCAGTACCGCAGCGGCCTCGACGCGTACTTCGCCGGAGACGAGTCGACCGCCATCGCCCGGTTCGACGAGGCCGCGCGGAACTCCCCGGCCAACCTGCTGGCCCAGTCGTATCGACAGGCCGCCGTCGACAGTCGGGGGCCCGGCGACGATTCAGGCGGGTCGAGCTGGGCCGTGCCGGTGATCGCCGCGGCCGGAGGCGCGCTCGCGGTGGCCGTCGTGGTGGCGGTGGCGATGCTCCTGGCGCGGCGGCGCAACAGCCGTTTCTAGTGCGTCTGGGCGGCGCCCGGCCGAGGCGCCACACCGCTGGCGGCCCGCGCGGAACCGCCGATCCGGGTGCCGGCCAACCAGGGGCCCAGCGGCGTGCTGATGACGATCCACGCGAACGCCCAAGGGACCACGAGAGCGGCGACCAGGTCGACCACCCCACCGGACCTGGGCGTCTTCAGCACCCACAGGATGCCCGCGTGACTCAGCACGACGGCGATGCCGCAGCCGGCCAGTCGACTGATCACCCGCGACGCCCGCACGCCGATGCGCAGGTCGAGTTCCTCCGCGAGCCGGATGAGACCGACGCTGATCAGGATCGCGGTCAGCACCCCCAGCACCGGGGAGCCGAAGTCGCCGGCCTTGAGGTCCAGGTCCCGGTTGAGGCCGAGGAGCACGAAGCCGACGCCGATCGAGAGTGACGCCGCACCGGCGCTGGCGGGAAGGCGCGGGCGGAGTCGCCGCAGCAGCCGCCCGGCCAGCACGAAGACCAGGCACGCCGGGACCAGGAAGAGCCCGAGCGGGCCGGCGGTGACAACGCCGGGCGCGAGGTACGCCATGACCAGGCCGACCACCGCGACCGTCCAGGCGACCGCGGCGGGGAACCGCTCCAGCCACCGGAACGCGACCGCCGCGATGAAGAGCACCGAGACGAACCAGAAGGCCGAGAACGGTCGGACCGCAGCCGTGCCGCCGTAGAGCGCGTCACCGATGGTCCCCGGTGCGACCTGGCCTGTCGCGGCGTCCGCGGCGAGCAGCGCCGCGACCAGGATGAGGAACCACACCACGTAGGGCACGCCCAGGGTCGTCCACCGCTTGCGCAGCTCCCCACCGAGCGGTCGACCGGGCGACCAGAAATAGCCGGTGAGGACGAAGAACACGGGCACGTGCCAGGTGTAGATGGACGCGCGGGTCAGGCTGTCGCTCCAGACGTGGCCCGCGACAACCGCGGCGATTCCGACAATCCGGAGGAGGTCGACACCGGCGGAGCGGTTACCCGCCGCCGTTGTCGTGCTCGTTGCGGCCATGGCGGGCATCATTTCAGACAGCGGGACCGACCTACGCCCCGGATCGGCACCGGTTCGGCCGGAGGTCGTGCCGGCGTCGTCGGGTATGGCGCATCGCCTAATCTGGGGCACGACACGCTGCCCACACTGTGGAGGTTCTCCGGGTGTCTCGTCCCCACCCTCCGTGGGCCCGCCTCCGATCGGTGCCCCGACCGGCCTGGATCGGCTTCGGGGTGGTCGCCCTGATCCTGGCGGCCGTCCCCGTACTCGGCTGGTCGCCGTCGAGGACCGGCTCACCGGACGCGGCCTGGTCGGCAGCCGACGCGGACACCCCACCGCCCGTCGCGCCCATCGACGGCACCTCCTGTGCCGCCAACGCCCACGGTATGGCCGGCTTCACCCCGGTCAGCGCCCTCGACCTGCCCGAGCGGAACGACCCCAAGAGGCCGCTTGCCCTCTCGTTCGACCGAGCCGGCGTGGTGGCCGGCGGGTTCGACCGGATCGGCTACTGCCTGGAGTTGACCGGCCCCACCGGTACGCAGTGGGTGTGGACCGCCATGTCGCCGTTCACGGCCGACGCCCGACGCCTCGGCCTACCGACCCGGGCCGGTCAGATCGTCCGGCAACGGATCGCCGATCTGGAGGTCGCCACCAACGCGCCGGGCCTGGCCACCGGCACCGGTCTCACCGGCTACCTGGAGATGTGGCCGAACAAGTACGGGCCGGTCAACTCCGGCCAGGTCCCCGGCGCCACCGCCGACCGGTTCGACGCCGACGACGATGTGTACTCGTCGATCGGGTACGGCTCCTTCCAGGTGCACACGGTCGCGGCCACCCGCCCGGCCACGGCGGCACCGCAGACGGTTCTCGCGGTCAACGGCTTCACCTCGGACGTCCAGCCGCTGTCGGTGGGCATCGGGACCGCCCCCACCGGTCAGCCCGACTGGACGGCCGCCGGTAACGCCGGCACGTACACCCAACGTCGGCTGACGGTCTACGCCCGCGCCTCGGTCCTCACCGTCGGTCAGCACCCACGGGATCGGCAGCTGTACCCCCGGGACGCGGCCGGCGGTGCGGTCGTGCCGGTGGCCGGCAAGGCGACCGACCCACGGGTCAAGGCCGTACGCCTCAAGGTCGTCAGCGGGGCTGACGCCTGGGACGAGACGGTGCCCGTCGGGGCCGGGGGTGAGTTCGCGTTCCGGCAGCGGATCACCGCCGCGCTGCGGGAGTACCGATTCGAGTTGCACGTGCTCGGCGACGGTGTTGCCCGACGGGCCGCCCTGTGGGAGGGCGTGGTGTCCGGCGACGTGTACGTCATCCAGGGCCAGTCCAACGCGGTGGCGGCCAGTTACCGGGGATCGTCGATCGGCGAGGAGTCCCCGTACGTCCGTAGTTTCGGCTCGGCGAGCGGGGACCGGATCCTCTCCGGCGCGGACCGTACCTGGAACTACGCCGTCTCCGGTGCGATCAGGCAGCCCGGTTCGGTCGGCCAGTGGGGGATCCGCGCGGCCCACCGACTCATGGACACCTACCAGGTGCCGGTGGCAGTGATCAACGGCGCGGAGAACGGCAGGGTGGTGTCGTTCTTCCGGCGCAACGACGCCAATCCCGGTGACTTGCGCACCAACTACGGTCGGTTGCGGCAACGGCTCATCGCCGCCAACGTCATCGGTGAGGTACGCGGGGTGTTCTGGTACCAGGGTGAGGCCGACAACAACGACGCTGCCAGGCATGTCACCGGGTTCACCGCGTTGTTGAGCGACTGGCGCCGGGAGGTGGGCTTCCGGGTGGACGGAGGCGCCCGCTACTACGTCGTCCAGGTCGGCGGCTCACCGTGCGGAGACACCTCCGGCGGGCCGCTGCGCGAGGCGCAACGGCGGATGGCCGACACCCTGAAGGTGACGCTGCTGTCCACCAGCGCTCTGACCGGCCGGGAGGCGTGCCACTTCGCCTGGGAAGGGGGCTACCGCGAGTTGGGCGATCAGGCGTTCGCCGTGCTGGCCCGCGACATCCACCGCGGCCCCAGCGAGGGCGTGTCTGCCCCGAACCCTCGGTCGGCCGCCTTCGCCGACGCTCGGCGTACCCAGGTGGTGGTTCAGCTTCGTAGCGTTGACCCGCTGACCGTCCGGGCTGGCGCGGGCACCGACTTCACTATCGACGGCAGCACCGCCACCGTCACCGGCGTCGAGTACCGCGAGGGAGGGCGGCTCGTGCTGAGCCTGTCCGGCCCGGCCGACGGCGCGACCGGGCTGAGTTACCGGGGCGACGCCGGGCCCTGGTGCGTCAACGCCACCGGGGTCGGTCTGCTGGCCTTCAAGGGCCTGCCGATCGCTGCTGCCTAGTCACTGGTCAGGACGGCGGAGGCAGCCAGCGCCTTGGTCAGTGAGGGCCGCAGGGCCGTCGTCAACAGGGGCGCGACGCTGCGGGCGTACTCGCTGGTGATGTGGGACGCGTCTCGGC
This sequence comes from Micromonospora saelicesensis, assembly GCF_900091575.1. Classification (GTDB taxonomy): domain Bacteria; phylum Actinomycetota; class Actinomycetes; order Mycobacteriales; family Micromonosporaceae; genus Micromonospora; species Micromonospora saelicesensis. Next base: position 216,192 of record NZ_FMCR01000001.1, on the reverse strand, counting down.
GCACGACCACGCCGTTGACGAATGCCGGACAACGGTCGTCCAGGGCGCAGAACCACGATCGCGTCGCCACGTACGCGGACCCCGACGCGTTCCACACGCGTTCATCGGCATCGGCGTACGACTGCCAGAGCGGCGAAATCTTCGCCACGCAGTCCTCCGGCGTGGAGAAGCGCGTGGCGCAGGCGGTCGGGTTCATCGCCGGGGGTGGGGGCTGAAGCGCGACCACCTGGCCGGCGGGCGCAAGCCACTCCCGGGCTTTCCTGGCCGCTGCCTCCCAGGCTGGCAGCGAGGGCTTACCACCCTCCGTCTGCAGCCGCTGTGCGTAGGTGTTCGTCACGATGACCAGCGCCGGCTTCGTGTCGGCGATGAACGACCGCACGATTTCCTTGTGTGCCGGGCAGGCCCGGGTGATGCTGTCGTCCTCGGCGATGGTGGTCGTCGCGAGCAGCGGGCAACCGACGTAGGTCAGCGGGTGGACGGTCCAGCCCTCAGGCTCCAGGACGGCACGGATGGCCGGCAGCCAGGCGACCGCTGTCGAGTCGCCGACCACCACCGCGAGACGTTCCGGATCCAGGGTGCCGGCGGAGCAGTCGCGGCCGCGCGGTGTGGCCGGTCGGCAACCCTGGGAGTCCTCCCGGGCGAAGCCCTGCCGACCCACCTCGGACAGGGCCGGGGTGACCGGCGGCCACTCCTTTGCCCGCAATGCCTCCTGGACCTCGGCGGAGAGCGCGGTCACGCTGTTGAACGCGGCGGGGTCGGGCGCGGCTGGGCGGGATCCGGGCCCGAAGGCGACAGTGGTGACGAGGACGACACCTGCGGCGAGGGCCGCGACGGGAGCGCCCCACACCACAGCGCGCACCCGGGAACGAGGGCGGCCCGACTCGCGCGGTTTGCTGTCCAGCCAGGAGGAGCGCCGGATCGGGTCCTCCAGGAAGTGGTACGAGGCGACGGACAGCAGCGTGGTGCCGGCGAGGACGACGAGGTACGTCCTGGTGCTCTCCGGCGGCAGCATCGCACCGACCAGGACGATCAGCGGGAAGTGCCAGAGGTAGAGCGAGTAGGAGATGTCGCCGATGTACCGGGACGCCGGGTTCGTGAGCGGGAACATTCGCCGTACACCGCCGGCCCCACCGGCCACGACCAACACCGCGGAGAGCACCGGCAGCACCGCACCCGGAACCGGGAACGGTGTCTGCGGGCCCACGACGAAGAGGGAGGCGACCAGACCTCCGAGGCCGACCCACTGCATCGCGAGCCGAACCCGAGCCGGTAGCGCCGCCCACCAGGGTGCCGTCAGCGCGATCAGACCGCCGACGGCCAGTTCCCAGGCCCGGGAGAAGGTCGAGTAGTAAGCATCCGTGGGAGCGTGGCCCGTCTGCCACAGGCCAAAGCCCACCGACGCGAGGGCCAGCACCGCCATGATGCCGCCGAGAACCCACCTGGCCCTCGGCGCGGTCCATCCGAAGCGCTGGGCGGCGAGGCCGAGGACCAGCGTGATCAGGACCGGCCAGACGAAGTAGAACTGCTCCTCGACGGAGAGGGACCAGTAGTGCCGAAGTGGCGACACCGGTCCGTCCGCCTGGAAGTAGTCCGTGCCGGCGGCGGCGAAGCGCCAGTTGGCCGAGAACAGACCGGCGGCCAGCGCGTCCCAGGCGATCGAGCGCAGGCGCTCACCGATGAACAGCAGTGACGCCGCGAGGTAGGTGGTGACCAGCACGAGCAGCGCCAGCGGGAGAATCCGCCGGACCCGGCGACGGTAGAAGTCCGTGAAGGAGATCCGGCCGGTCCGCTGGTGCTCCTTGAGGAGGAGGCCGCTGATCAGAAAGCCGGAGATGACGAAGAAGACATCGACCCCGATGAAGCCGCCGGCCGGCCAGTGGAAGACGTGATCGGCGATCACCACGACAACGGCGAAGGCTCGGAGCCCCTGGATGTCCGGGCGGAAACTGGAAGCCGTCGCACCGACCGGCGTTGGCGTCCTCGGTCCGTACGGCGCGACGGCGGCGGCGTCGTGCCGTCCCGTCAACCGCTTGAGGGCGGCGAACCGACCTGGGCGGTCCACCAGGTCCACCGGTCCCGGTGCCGGGGTGCGGGCCGGGGCCGCCGACGCCGACGCGGTGAGGGCCAGCAGCACGATGATCCAGGTCAGCCCGTCCACCGACAGCGGGTTCCAGACGACCTCGGTAAACGAGTAGACGACGAGGAGCACCACCGGTGCCTTGGCGGTGAAGGCGTTCCCGTCCTCGACGTCGCGGTGCAGCAGGGTGGCCATCCACAGACCGAACAGGGTCAGCGCGACCAACCCGCCGGAGAAGATGACCAGGACGTACCCGGAGTGGAAGAAGTGGGTCGGTGCCTTCTCGATGTCCTGCAGGTAGTACCACTTCGAGACGCCCACACCGACGGCCTCCCGGCCGCTGAGGTACTCGCGGGCGGCGACCCAGATGTTGCCGCGGTTGCTCAGCGTGGTCTTCGACGCGCTCCACATCAGATATGTGGCGGCTGTCAGTGCGCCGATGACGAGCGCCACGCAGAGCGCGAAGGGAATCCGCGGGCTCGGTCGCAGGCGCTGCACGAGCAGTGCGCCCACCATCCAGACGGCTACCGCGCCGACGGCCAGATAGCTGGTGCGGGACCCGGTGGCGACGATCACCAGCAGGCAGAACGACGCCGTCGCCACCAGTTCGGCGCGGCGCATCGCGCAGAACGCGGCGACCAGGGTGAACGACGCCAGCATCGCCGCGTAGTTCTCGGAGTTGTAGAAGCTCTTGAACAGCGCACCGGCCAGAGAGCACTTCTCCAGCTTCCCGCCGGTGCACGCCCGCCACGCCTGCCCGTACAGAGCGGTCGGAATGGTCAGCAGCGCCAGGACCGCCAACCCGGTGTAGGCCATCGCCCGTACGCTGACGGTGGTGCGGGCGGCCATCAGCCAGACGGCGACCAGCAGGAGCCCGGCCGCCCCGTACGCCGGCAACCGCGACCCGTAGATCCCGGTGCCGGTGACGACGTCGATGAAGGCGCACCAGACGAGCAGGCCGCCGGCCATCGCCAGCGAGATCCGGAGCCACAGGTCGGACGGGCCGCGGAGGACACCACGGCCAGAGAGCACCAGCCAGGCCAGCAGGGCGACCACCAGCACGCCGATCAGCATCGAGCTGTGGCTGCCGGCGAGCGCCGGCGCCGCGTTGGTGAGCACCGCGAATCCGACCAGGGCGACCGCCGATGCGGGGTCGCCGAACGCGGTGGCGACGGACCGCCGCATTCGGATCAACCACAGAGCCACCGCTACGCCACCGACGGTCAGTAGGACACCGAAGATGGTGGTCACGTCAGACCCTTTCTCGGTCAGGTACCGCTGCCGGTTCGACGACGGCATCGCGGTGCGGGTGTCGCCGCAGGGCGATGACGAGGCACCCCCACAGCAGGATGCCGAGCAGAGCGTCGCACAGGAGGCTCGACACGACCGCGCCCTGCCATCCGTAGGCGGGGATGAGCCACACGTTGAGCCCCGCGTTGACGACGCCGACCGCGATCTGGCACACCGTACGACGGCCCTGGAGTCGGCTTCCTGAGAGGGCGTCCGCGGCCAGGTAGTGGATCGACTTCAGGACCAGGATCGCGCTGAGGCCCTGCAGTGCCAGGGTCGCGGCCTCGTACTCCGGTCCGAAGATCAGCGGCATGGTCCAGGCCATCGCGACCAGCAGCAGGCTGCTCGGCACGCTGAACATCAGGAAGCGAGGCAGAAGGCGACGGGCGAGCCCGAGCGCCGCCCGGGGTCCCTCGCGGCCGACCTCGAAGAAGCGGGGGTAGGCGACCGCGGACATCGACCGGGCCGGCGTGTACGCGAAGTCCACCACCCGGTAGGCCGCCGCGTAGATCGCCGCAGCCTCGGTGGTGCCGATCCGGGACAGCATGACCTTGTCGATGTCGTTGTAGACCGTCTGGGCGGAAAGGCCGACGGCGAACAGCAGGCCGCTGCGGGCCTGGCTGAGCGCCGGCCCGACGGACCAGGAACCGCCTCCGCCGCCGCGCAATCCGTACCAGGTCGTCAGCAGGCAGACCACGACGGAGACCGCCAGCGCGGTGAGAGCCCAGTTCCGAAGGGAGATCGGCTCGTCCGCCGCGGCGAGGACCAGCGCGCCGACCAGCCGGAACACGTGCAGCAGGGCGGGGATGACCGAGGCGACGAAGACCTTGCCCCGGGCCTGCACCGACGCGGCCACGGCCTCGATGAGCCGCCAGGCCACCAGGTCGGCGGCAGCGAGGCAGAGCATGTCGAGCGCACTGACCTCGCTACCCCAGATCGCCACCCCGGCCGCGCTCACCAACACGGTCGCGCCCACACCGAAGACGACGGTCAGGACCAGGCCCCGCGTGAGGTGTCGGGCCCACTCGCCGGGGGCCTCGGCGTAGCTCTGGAAGATCAGACTCGGTGCGCCGGCGGACGCGAACGGGGAGACCACGGCGACGAGGGCGGTGACGCCGACGAAGAGCCCGTAGGTGTCGATCGACATCTCCCGGGCCAGCAGGACGAAGAGCACGCCCTGCGCGAGGGTCCGTAGCAGTGTGCCGGTGAAGAACTTCCCGGACCGCTTCAGGAAGGTGTCGCGTCCGCTCGGGGGACGCCGATGCGACCGTGGCCGCGGTGCGGTCGGCTCGACGGAGCCGACCGCACCGGAGGGCGTACTCACCGGTTCAACGCCTCCACCCACTGGCGGCCGACCTCGGCGGGGTCCAGTGCCGCGCACCGGGCGTGCCAGGACTTCTCGAAGTCGGCCAGTGTCGGCCGCTGGGCACCGGTCAGCCGGAGCACCGTGTCCGCGAGGGCGGCCGGCGACGTGTCCGCCGCCAACGCGCCAGGCACGAAGGTCGGGATCATCTCGTCCAGCGCGGGCACCGGGAGGGCCGCCACCGGCAGGCCCGCCTCGGCGGCCTCGACCAGGCTGAACCCGAAGGTCTCGGCCCGAGACGGGTGGACCAGGAGGTCCGCTTCGGCGAGTAGCTGGGCGACACCCGGCACCCGTCCGAGGAACGAGGTCCGGTGTTGCACACCCAGTTCCTGGGCCTTCGCGTGCAGCAGGTCCCGCTCCTCGCCGTCGCCGGCGAGCGTGAGGTGGTACGCCTCCGGCAGCAGGGCCAGCGCGGAAATGGCGCAGGAGTGGTTCTTGTACGGGCGGAAGGCGGCCGTGGTGAGGAGGTTGATCCGCCGGCGGTCCACCACCTCGCGTGGTGCGACGAAGGGCCGAGGTGGCATCGGGTTGGTGATGGCGACCACCGGCTGCCCCGGCGCCAGCTCCTGGACCGTGCGGGCGACACCGTTGGAGACGGCGACGACGAGCCGTGGACGCAGGCCCTTGAGCCGCGAGAACCGGGCGAGCGTGCGCACCCGTCGGTCGATCCGCAGACGTTCCGGCAGCAGGGAGTGCTCCCAGGCGACGTAGCTGCGGCCGGACCCGGCGAGGGCGGCACCGACGGGCACGCTGCCCCACAGGCCGCTGGCCACGATCTGGACGTCCGGTGCCAGGTTCTGTAGGCGCCGCCGCAGCGGCGGAACAGACTCCATCAACCGGGTGATCCGGGAACCGAGGCCCAGGGTGTCGACGGTCAGGTCGGCCAGTTCGGCGGGGACCCCCCGGGACACGACAGTTGCCGAGACCTCGACGCCCTGGGCCTGGAGGCCGCGGATCAGGAGCGCCGCCGCCAGCTCCATGCCGTAGAGCGGTTCGAGCTGCGGCAGTACGAAGTGCAGACGCATCAGTGTGGCCGTTCGGTCTCGAGCGGTCGAGTGGGGCTGCTGGAGGCCTTCGACTTGCGCATGGCGACCCGTTCCAGGGTCGACCGGGGTACGAGCCCGAGCGCCGCCAGCACCGCGTTCCGGGCGGACGGAGGTGAGTTGCGGCGGATCGCCCGCACCATCTCCCGCACGCCCTCCCGGTCTCGGGCCTGGAGAGCGTAGCGGAGGGTCTGGGCCGCGATGAAGTCCGAGAAGGTCCCCGGCGCCCACACCCCCTCCCAGCGCTGCGCCCAGTGCCACGAGGTACGCCAGTCGGCGCCGGCCGAGATCGACCCGGGGCTGCCCACCGTGTAGACGGCTGTCGCCTCCTCCACCTGGACGATCTTCACCCGGGGCAGCCGGGCGACCCGGACCAGCCAGTCCCAGTCCTGGTGCCGGGGGAGCGTCTCGTCCCAACGGCACTCGGTCGCCAACTCGTACGTGGTCAGGAGCGTCGACGTGGGCAGCGACTGCCGGCCGATGCCGAGGTGACGGCGGCGGAACAGGTAGTCCTCCGGCAGCATGCCGTCGGGGATCACCTCGGCGGGGGCCGGTGCCGGCAGCGGCTCGGCGCCGTCCTTCCGTTGCAGGATCCGGGATGACACGACGGGGCGGAACCCGGCCGCCGCGACCCGTTCGAGCGCGGGAACCTGTGCCGCGAGCTTGGTCGGCAGCCAGGTGTCGTCGTCGTCGAGGAACGCGACGTGGCTGCCCGGGATGGCGTGGGTGACTCCGAGGTTGCGGGCGTACGACCCGCGCCGGCCGCCGCCGGTGCAGACCACCCGGTCGATGTGCTGCCCCAGGTCCCGCACCGTCTGCGGCACCTCCGGGGTGTCACAGACGACCACGATGTGTACGGATGCGCCCTGCTGGGATCGGGCGGAGAGCACCGCGTCGGCGATGCTGGGGCGGCCCGTGGTGGGGATCACGACGGATACGTTCGGCATTGCGTTCTCCATGCGTTGGGGGTACGACCGGCACACCGCCGGGTACGGCCAACGGCCGTACCCGGCGGTGTCTCGGTGCGTGGGCGGATCAGCGGCCGCCGGCGCGGAACACCTCGGTCACCGTACGGAGCACCACCTTGACGTCGAGCCAGAGGGACCAGTTCTCGATGTAGTAGTTGTCGAAGCGGGCCCGGTCGGAGATCGGGGTGTCGCCGCGCAACCCGCTGACCTGCGCCAGGCCGGTGAGCCCGACCGGGACGCGGTGGCGCATCGCGTACTGGGGGTATTCGGCCGAGAACTTCTCGACGAAGTAGGGGCGCTCGGGCCGGGGGCCGACCACGCTCATGTCGCCACGGAGGATGTTCCAGAGCTGCGGCAGTTCGTCGAGGGAGGTCCTGCGCATGATCCGACCGATCGGCCCCACCCGCCGGTCGTTGGCGATGGACCAGTTGGTCTGCGACTCGTGCTCGTCGACGGGGCGCATGGACCGGAACTTGATGATGTTGAAAGGTCGGCCGTGCCGACCGATGCGCTCCTGGTAGAAGAAGATGCCGGGGCCGCCGTCGATGAGCGTGGCGACCGCGCAGACGAGGAGCACCGGGCTCAGCAGGAGCAGCGCCACCGAGGCGAACGCGATGTCCGACGCGCGCTTGAGCGCGGACTGCGGGCCGGAGAGGGTGATGTCGCCGATGCTGACGACCGGAACCGCGCCGATGTGGTCGCCGTGCGAACGGGACCCCCAGAGGGGGGTGGCCGCCCACAGGTCGCACTCCGCCGTCCGTGGCCGGGCCAGGATCTCCATGAGTGAGGTCTCGGAGCAGCTCGCGTCCGCGACGATCACCACGTCGCACTCGCGCAGCCGTACGAGGCTGTCGAGGTCGTCGAGGGATCCGATCAGCGGCAGCGCCGACGGGCCGTCCGGGGTGTCGACACAACCCACGAAGCGCAGGCCGTACTGGGGGTATCGGCGCAGGAGCCGGGCGAGTTCCACGGCGGTGGGGCCACTGCCGACGATGATGGTGTTGTGCTCGACCCACCGGCGCTTGCGGGCGACGATGGCGAATTCGCGGGTGACAGCCCGCCCGAGGATGACCAGCCCCGCCGACGCGGCGACACCGCGGGTGAAGCTGAAGACGTACTCGGCGGATTCGTGGCGCATCGCCGCGACGATGGCGACCGCGGACGCCGCGGCCAACAGACGCCCGCAGAGGCTCGGCAACTCGTCGAGGAAGCTCACGTGCCGTCGTGCCCGGTAGAGGCCGCCGCTGGCGAAGACGATCACGGTCAGGACCGTCATGGCCAGGGTGCCGCGCCAGTACTGCTGAGTGACCAGCAGCGGCGTCAGCAGCGCCAGGACGTCGACCGGCGCGGTCATCATCCAGGCCCGCAGCCACCGGGTCCGGGTCGAGGCGCGCGAGCCGGCGTACGGCAGGACAGCGGTCGTGTCCAGGCCGGCGCGAGGCTCGTGCTCTTCAGGCGCAGGCGCAGGCGCAGGCGCAGGCGCGGGTGCGGGCGGGGCCGAGCGCCGGTCGGCGGGCGAGGGGAAGGCCGGAGTCTGGTAGCCGGGAGTCTGGTAACCAGGAGTCTGGTGACCGGAAGTCTGGTAACCGGGCGTCTGGTAACCGGCAGACTGATAGCCGGGAGATTGGTAGGCGGGAGGGCGACTCCCGCCGAGGCTCCCCTCGTCGTCCCCCTCACCGTCGCCCTGGGCATCGGTGGCGTTGCCGTCGCGGTCATCGGCCGGTGCCGGCCGATGCCACATGGCGGGCTGATTGGACATTATGGACCTCCCCGTGAGGGCCGGCTGACCTGGCCGGTCCGTAATTCGAGACAAGGTGGCCGGCAACAGCCACCGGCCTGGGGTGTTACTTGGAACTGGCGAGAATCTCGTCGACGGAGTCCCGGCGCACGGCATCGTAGAAGGTCTTCGCCTTCTCGGTGTTCGCGAAGACGACGCTCTCGCTGCCCACTCGGCCGGTGCCCTTCGTCGGGCTGGTGACGAAGGTGAGGTTACGGCCGCGAAGGTTCCGCAGGTCTGTCGCCATGCTGACGAGCGACATCTTCTCGTCCACCGACACGGCGCTCGAGGTCGCCTTGACGAAGGAGTTGAGCCGCCCGGGATTGGTGACGATGCCGCCGGACACGGCCTTGTCGAGGATGGCCTTGATGACCTGCTGCTGGTGACGGATGCGGGCGAAGTCGCCGTCGGCGAACTGTTTGCGCTGGCGGGAGTAGTCCAGGGCCGTCTCACCGTCCATCCGCTGCATTCCCTGCTCGAACTTGCGGAACGGCGGGTGGATCGACGTGAACGACTTCTCCGCGTTGATGTCGACGCCGTCCAGGGCGTCGATGATTTCCTTGAAGCCGGCGAAGTCCACAATCATGACGTGGTCGATTCGCACCGTGGTGAACGATTCGACTGTTTGCACCATCAGCGGAATGCCACCCCAGGCGTACGCTGCGTTGATCTTCGCGTCGCGGCCGCCGTGCCCCCCGTTCTTCGCCTTCGGCACGTTCACCCATGTGTCCCGAGGGATCGAGACGAGTTGCGCGCTGGACCGGTCCTTCGGGATGTGCGCGACGATGATGGTGTCCGTGCGCGAGCCGCCAGTGCTCTCCGGGTCGCGGGAATCGCTCCCCAGGATCAGGATGTTCATCGCGCCGTTTGCCACCGCCTGCGGACGCCCCTCCTCGGGAACGTCGGCGAAGGCATCCACCCGGTCGATGTCCTTCTCGACAGAGCGGAGATAGAGGGCGCCACCGATCATGCTGCCGCCGCCCAGGATCGCCGCGACTACCAGGCAGGTGACGAGGACGCGACGCCAGCGAGGGCCACGACGTCGCCGCTTGCCCCCGGCCGGGACATCCTCGTGCGGATCGGCTGCGTGTGGATCGAAGAATTCGGTGTCGGCATCGGTGTACCGCTGAGCACCAGACATGCCGGCGATGCTACTGATTGCGCGTGCCTGCCGTGCACCCTCGTCCTTTCGGGTATCGCACGCCTGCCGACCGGTGCGGCCAACCCGGCCCTGCGTCCGGACGGACTGCCGGTAACGCCGGCCCGGGAGCGCTTCCCAGGCCCTATTCTGCTGCCTCGACGGGAGGGCGGGAACAACGTAACCATCGGCTTTCGCGATGACCCTCCCGCTGCCGTCCGAACCCTGCTACAACGGCACCCGTGGATCGAATCAAGCTCCGACGGGCCGTCGCGCGTACCCCACTCGCCCCGATCGCCGCCTTTCCCAAGAGGCTTCGCACGATCGCGCGGCACGACGCGAAGGTGCTGCGCCACTCGGCGCGCTGGCTGCTGACCTCCCGCGAGCACCACAACTACACGTACGACCTCACCTCGTTGAGCCGCAACCACCTCGCCTGGTTCGTCAGCGTGGTCTGCGACATCCCGGTCAAACAGGTACGGGCGTACCTCGGCGAGATCGAGTCGGACGACGGCCTGCGCCAGCACCTTCTGGCGGCGATCGCCGCCTCCGACCGGCGGGGTCTCGCCGACAAGGAGATCCGCTACGCCCGGCGGATCGGCTGGTACGCCATCGTCCGTGCCACCCGCCCCGCCCACGTCGTCGAGACCGGTGTCGACAAGGGACTCGGCAGCGTCGTCCTGGCGTCCGCCCTGCTGCGCAACGCGCAGGAGGGGCACCCGGGCCGGGTCACCTCCCTGGACATCAACCCCGAGGCCGGCTACCTCGCCCGGGTCGCGCCGTGGTCGGAGGTCGTCGACCTGGTGATCGGCGACTCGATCGCCTCGATCGGCGCGCTGGACCGCCCGGTCGACCTGTTCCTGCACGACAGCGACCACAGCCGCGCCCACGAGAAGCGCGAGTTCGACGCCGTGGAGCCCAAGCTCGCCCCCGGCGCGATCCTGCTCACCGACAACGTCACCAGCACCAACGTGCTCGCCGAACACGCCGAACGCACCGGCCGGCGGTTCCTCGCCTACCGGGAGAGCCCGGCCAACCACTGGTACCCGGGCGACGGGATCGGCGTGGCATGGTAGCCGGGTGCGGCTGACCTCGATTCACACGTACCCCATCAAGGGTTGTCACCGGCTCGACCACGACGGCGCGTTCGTGCACCAGTGGGGCCTGGCCGGCGACCGGCGCTGGATGGTCGTGGACGCCGACGGAGTCGGCGTCACCCAGCGGGACACGACCCGGCTCGTCGACCTGCGCGCCTCCGTGCGCCCTGGGGGTGTGTCGCTGCGCGCCGACGGGCAACCCGACCTCGACGTGCCCGAACCGGCCGGCGGCGAACCGGTCGCGGTCCGTACCTTTCGCAGCCGCACCTTCCCGGTTCCCGCGCTGCCGGCCGGCCAAGCGGCCGACGAGTGGCTCGGCGCCCTGCTCGGCCGACCGGTCCGACTGGTCTGGCTGGCCCAGCCGACCCGCCACCTGGCCGCCGGGACCCGCGAACACGACACCGGTGACCAGGTCAGTTTTGCCGACGCCTACCCGGTGCTGCTGGCGAACGCCGCCTCCCTCGACGCCCTCAACGACTGGCTGGCCGAGGCGGGCGAGGAACCGGTGCCGATGACCCGGTTCCGACCCAACCTGGTCGTCGGCGGTGCGCCGGCCTGGGCCGAGGACGACTGGGTGGGTCGGCGGCTGCGCATCGGCGACCGGATGTTCCAGGCCGCCGGGCCGTGCGACCGCTGCGTGGTGACCACCACCGACCAGGAGACCGGGGTACGCACCAAGGAGCCGCTGCGCACCCTCGGGCGGCACCGCAACGTCAAGCAGAAACTCCTCTTCGGACTGAACCTGGTACCGCTCGACACCGGACCCCTGGCGGTGCACGCCCCGATCGCCGTCGCGCCCTGACCGGCCGCCGACCAGCAATCGGCACCCCACGGTCACCGTCCGTCGATGCTGTCTTAGCTTTGGCTTAGCCCGCTTGTCGGTACCCGACCGGGTCCGGCAGCATCGCCGTCGTGACGGACGGAAGCGCTGTCGACATCAACATCGACCTGGACCATCCTCCAGAGGACCGGCCCGCGCCGTCGTCCGGCGCGAAGCCCTGGCTGGTCGCCACCGGCGTCACAGTCCTCGCGGCGACGCTCGGGCTCACCCTCACCCTGCGCTCCGGCTCCACCCCGGCCTGCGCCGCCGGCCGGACGCTGGCCGCAGCGCCGCCCACCGGCAACGCCACACACACCGGCAAGGCCACCTTCTACGACTCCAAGGGCGCCGGCGGCAACTGCTCGAACCCGGCCGCCCCGGCCAACCGGCTCTACGTCGCGCTCGGTCCGACCGAATACTCCGCCGGTGCCGCCTGCGGCGGATTCCTCGACGTCGTCGGCCCCAAGGGCACCGTCCGGGTGCTCATCATGGACCAGTGCCCGGAGTGCGAGCCCGGGCACCTCGACCTGTCCCGCGAGGCGTTCGCCCGGATCGCCGACCCGGTCCAGGGCCTCGTTCCGGTCACCTACCGCGCGGTGGTCAACCCGCCGCTGCCCGGACCACTCACCTTCCGGATCAAGGAGGGCGCGTCGCAGTGGTGGTTCGCCGTCCGCGTCGGCAACCACGGCAACCCGCTGCGGTCCGTCGAGGTCCGGCAGCGTGACAGCGACCCCTGGCAGTCGGCCGCCCGGCAGGACTACAACTACTGGCTGATCGCCTCCGGCGCCGGGCCGGGCCCGTTCAACGTCCGGGTCACCGACGTGTACGGCAACCGGGCCACCGTCGGCGGCATCCGGATGGCACCGGGCCAGGTGCAGAACAGCACCGTCCGGATGTACGCACCCGGTGCCGGGGCCGCCACACGCCGTACGCCGGCCTCGACCCGACCGCCGAGCAGCCGACCCGCCGTCACGCCGACGCCGACCCGTCGCTCGGTCGAGGTGGCGAGGACGAGCGCTCCGGCCACCGACGCGCCGATCACCAGCTCGCCCCGGGCGAACGCCCGGTGGTGCGGGGGCTGACCGCTCAGTCGGCAACCGTCAGATCGAGCCACATCAGAATCTCGTCCCGGTCGTCATCGGGGGCCACCCGCAGCGCGCCCGGCAGCCGGCCGATCTCCCGGTACCCGAGGCGACCGTAGAACTTGTCCAACCCCAGGCCGTCGCGCACCGTGACGTGCAGCGCCTCGTGGCCCAACGCCCTGCCCAGCCGGGTGGCCTCCATCATCAGCGCCGAGCCGTAGCCGGCACCCTGGGCGTCCGGGTGGACCATGACCCGCTTCACCACACACCAGTGCGCCGTGAGCGGAAAACGGTTGTCACTGAAGATCAGCATTGCCGCCAGCCGGTCCCCGGAGTAGCCGACCAGCAGCCGGTCCGGTCCGTCCGCGATGCCGGCGAAGGTCGGATCGGCGGTGACGTGCACGTCGGTGGCGGTGACCGGTGGCACGAAACCGACCGCCCCGCCGGCGTTGCTGACGTCCACCCAGAGGTCGACGATCTCGGCACGCAGCTGCGGGGTCAGGTCAGGATCGAGGACGAAGCGCAGACTCACGCTCGCCATCCTGACCCAACGACCAGGGCCACGACCCGCGACAGTGACGCGCCCGACAACCGCCGTTCAGCACGTGGTTTTCGTTGCCCTGTGCGGGAGAGGGGATTCGAACCCCCACATCCTTCCGGATACAGGTTCCTAAGACCTGCGCGGCTGCCGTTACGCCACTCCCGCCAACTCCCTGAGTTTAGAGTGTCTGGCTTCGGCGGTGTTGAGCCCGGCCTCCTTGAGGATGGTCGAGATCGTGCCGTGACCAACTCTGCATCCCCCACCAGGGAGATTGCGCAGAACGGCGGACAGCCGCTTCGGTCCGACATCCGGGTGCGCCAGTGCCTGTTCTATCACCGCGTCGCGATGAGCCATCGAACGCCAACCGCGGCTCGGACGCGGCTTCAACAGGCCGTCCTGCTCGAGCCTTCGCCGAACCTTGTGCAGACACGCCGGAGTCCAGCCCAACTGCCGTGCCGCCTCCAGGGCCGTCACCTGCTGTGCGTCGACCCGACCGAACAGGTCGACGAGTTCCCTCCGGGTGGCCGGTCGGCGATCGGAGCCGGTCGTCCCGCCGTAGCGTTCCTCCCCATCGGTTGGCGTCGTGAGGATGGGGAGGTCGGAAGGCCGTTTTCCTCGCCCGGCGTAGGTCGCGGTCTGGCTGTGGCAGTTCGGGCAGAGGAGCCGCAGGTTCGGTGGCCGGTTGTCGAGGAAGTCCCCGTTGATGTGGTCGACGTGCAGGATGAGCGACGCGCCTTGCCAGACCGGCCCTATCCCACAGCCCTCGCACTCCTCCGGCACGCCGAGTGTGCCCAGCGCCCACTTCAACCGCACGCCGGGCGTCCGGCGGGACCCGTCGGGCAGCACAACCAGGAGCTGCGCGGATGTGGTGCGCCGTTCGCCACGCCGCCCCTTGTTGTGGGCCTGCCTCGTGAAGTGCGACGTGTCGATGCCGAACCGCTTGAGCTGCCGGCTGATGTGCGCGTGCGAGCCACCGCTGACGCGTACGCCGAGCAACCGCATCACCTCGGTGATGTTGCGGGCGACGGCGGCAGCGGCGGCCAGCGCTTCGGGCGTGTACTTGTATCGAACCACTGACGGACCGTAGCGATCCGGTACGACAGGTCAGTCCAGGCCGAGGTCGCGGCGAAGCTTGGCGACGTGCCCGGTGGCCTTGACGTTGTAGAGCGCCCGCTCGACCTTGCCGTCGGCGTCGATCACGAACGTCGAGCGGATCACGCCGGTGACGGTCTTGCCGTAGAGCTGCTTCTCGCCGTACGCGCCGTAGGCGGTCAGCACCGACTTGTCCGGGTCCGACACGAGCGGGAAGGTGATGGCGTCGCGCTCGCGGAACTTCGCCAGCTTCTCCGGCTTGTCCGGGGAGATGCCGACGACCTCGTAGCCGGCGGCCTGGAGTGAGGCGAGCGAGTCGCGGAAGTCGCAGGCCTGCTTGGTGCAGCCGGGGGTCATCGCGGCCGGGTAGGCGTACAGGACGACCTTGCGACCTCGTAGGTCGGCGAGGGAGAGCTGGTCGCCGGTGTCGGTGGCGAGGGTGAACTCGGGCGCGGGGTCACCGGGGGAGAGGCGGTCGGGCGAGGTCATGGCCCCGACCCTACCGCCGTGCCGGCGAGCGCCGCGGCCGGCGCGACGCGTCGGCGTGTGGGGGTACGGCGCGGGCCGCGGGGCCTGACCTGGAGTGATCAAGCCCATCGTTGTTGCCAGAGTCTGGCAACAACGATGGTTGGGAAATAGGCTGACCCACGCCGGCCCGGTCGGGCCCGCTGACGCGTGGGAGGTCGCGTGGAGACACTGGCGATGCACATCTCGAACGGGATCATCGACGGTCCCGTGGCAGCGATCTTCGCTGCGCTCGCTCTTGCCGCGCTCACCGCCTGCGTTCTGCGCGGCCGGCGCGACCTGGACGACCGGCTGGCCCCGATGGCCGGCCTGGTGGCGGCGTTCATCTTCGCCGTCCAGATGCTCAACTTCCCGATCTTCACGGCCGGTGTCAGTGGTCACCTGCTCGGTGGCGCGCTCGCCGCCATGCTGGTCGGCCCGTGGGTCGGCGCGCTCTGCGTGGCCGTGGTGCTGGTCGTACAGGCACTGATCTTCGGCGACGGCGGCGTGGCGATGCTCGGCCTCAACATCACGAACATGGCGTTGCTCGGTACCGCCGCGGCGTACGCGCTGATCGCGCTGATGTTGCGGGTGCTGCCCCGCACGCGGGCCGGTCTGGCCGTGACCGCGTTCGTCGCCGCGACGGTCAGCGTGGTGGTGGCGTCGCAGGGCTTCGTCCTGGAGTACTGGCTGGGTGGCACCACCGACCTGGGCAACAACCTTGGTGGCCTGGCCGGCACGATGGCCGGCGTCCACCTGCTGATCGGCATCGGCGAGGGCCTGATCACCGCGACCACGGTGCTCACCGTCGCGAAGGTCCGCCCCGACCTGGTGTACGCGCTGCGATCCCTGCGCGCGCCCGCCGCCCCCGCCGTCCCGGTCGCCGGAGGTGTCCGATGAAGAACCGCTCCTGGGCCTTCCTGGCCGGTGGCCTGCTGGTCGCCCTGCTGCTCGCCGGCGTGGTGAGCAACTACGCCTCCTCCCACCCGGATGGACTGGACTCGTCCCTGCTCAAGGGCTGCACCGTCGACGCCGACGACAACATCGTCGGGGGGAGTTGCCCGGCTCAGCAGGCCCGTGACCACGAGTTGGCCGACAGTCCGCTCGCCGACTACGGCGTACGGGGCGTGCGGAACAGCTTCGTCTCCACCGGCCTGTCCGGGGTGCTCGGAGTGCTGGTCACCTTCGCGATCGGGGCCGGCGGGTTCTGGCTGCTGCGCCGTCGCGGCGGCACGCCGACCGACGCTGACTCGGCGACGCCCACCGGGAGCGACCCCGCGACGTCCGCCGACGTCCGGCGCCGCGCCGACGCGGCCAGCTGAGCAGGGGTACGCGGATGGGGGCCGGTCACGGGCACGTGCTGTACCGCGAGTCGGACTCGCCGGTGCACCGGCTCCCGCCCGAGGTCAAGATCGTGGCGATGGTGGTCTTCACCCTCGCCGTGGTGGCCACTCCACGCGAGGCGTTCTGGGCCTTCGGCGCGTACGCCGTGCTGGTGGCGGCGGTGGCGGCGCTGGCCCGGGTGGGCCCACGGTGGTTGCTCAGCCGGGCGTTGATCGAGCTGCCGTTCGTGCTGTTCGCGGTCGCCCTGCCGTTCCTCGGCAGCGGCGACCGGGTCGAGGTGCTGGGCCTGCGGCTGTCCGAGGACGGGCTGCACGGCGCGTGGAACATCCTGGCCAAGGGCACCCTGGGGGTGCTCGCCTCGCTGCTGCTCGCCGCGACCACCACGACACGGGACCTGATCGTGGGGCTGGACCGGCTGCACTGCCCGCAGGTGTTCACCCAGATCGCCACGTTCATGCTGCGCTACCTCGACGTGCTGGTCGGCGAGGCGCGGCGGATGCGGGTGGCCCGGATCTCCCGGGGCGACGACCCGCGTTTCCTGTGGCAGCTGCGCGGCTTCGCCGCCGGGATCGGGGCGTTGTTCCTGCGCGCCTTCGAGCGTGGCGAGCGGGTCTATCTGGCGATGCTGTCCCGGGGTTACACCGGGCGGATGCCCGCCGTGTGGCAGGGCGAGGGTGCGGCGAGCGCCGGTCAGTGGCTGGTCGCGGCGACAGTGCCGGTGTTGGCGGCCTCCATCGCCGCCACCGCCGTCGTGCTGTCATGATCGGTGTCGTGCAGACCGCTGTCTCGCTGGACGTTCGGGGCGTTCGTTACGCGTACCCGGACGGGCACGTCGCCCTTCAGGGGGTCGACCTGAACGTGCCGCGTGGCGACCGGGTGGCGCTGCTCGGGCCCAACGGCGCCGGCAAGACCACGCTGGTGCTGCACCTCAACGGCATCCTCACCCCGACCGAGGGCAGCGTGAGCGTCGGCGGGCTGACGGTCACCCCGGATCGGGCCACCCTGGCCGAGGTACGCCGCCGGGTGGGCATCGTCTTCCAGGACCCGGACGACCAGTTGTTCCTGCCCACTGTGGCGGAGGATGTGGCGTTCGGGCCGGCGAACCTGGGTCTGCGGGGGGCCGAGTTGGCCGCCCGGGTGGACGAGGCACTCGCCGCAGTGGGGATGAGTGAGCACCGGGACCGGGCCCCGCAGCACCTGTCGTTCGGGCAGCGCCGCCGGGTGGCGGTGGCCACGGTGCTCGCCATGCACCCGGAGATCCTGGTGCTCGACGAGCCGTCGTCGAACCTGGACCCGGCGGCCCGTCGGGAGCTCGCCGAGATCCTGCGCGGCCTGCCGGTGACTCTGCTGATGGTCACGCACGACCTGCCGTACGCGGCGGAGCTGTGCGAGCGCTCGGTGATCCTGGACAACGGCCGGATCGTCGCCGACGCCCCCACCCGCAGTCTGCTGAGCGACGCCCCCCTGCTGGCAAGACACCGCCTGGAACTGCCCTACGGGTTCACCCCGCAGCAGTAGACCCACTCTCGGCTGTCTCCACCCGCGGTGCCGCGGTGGTGGTGCGGGAAGTTGCGTGTAGGCGCAGGATGCCGGCGGCTGTCGCGCCGGCGCCGGTGATCAGGAAGAGCGCCACCATCACCCGGGCGGCCGCGGGTGACCAGGGCACCGGGGCGATGGCGCGGGAGAACACGGCGGCGTTCGACGCTCCGGCGAAGAGCGCCAGGCAGGCCCCTGCCAACGCGACCACGAAGTCGGCGGCCGGGCGGCGGCTCAGCGCGTACCAACCGGCGGCGATCGCGCCGAGGCCGGTGAACAGGGACCAGATCTGCCCGGAGAGCAGCCCGACCAGCACCCCGCCCACGCCCTGGGCGCCCGCGTCCAACTCCCGTCCCACCGGGTACCCGACGGCCAGCGCGCCGCCGACGATCAGCAACGCGCCGAGCGCGGACAGCGCGCGTGGGCCGGCCGAGGCGGTGGCGGCGAACAGGCCGAGGGCGCCCACCGCGAGCAGCCCAACGATGGTCACGGCCCACCAGGTGTACGCGTCCGGCGGCGGCACCCAGTCCAGCGTGCCGCCGATCACCACCGGGTCGGTGCCGTCGCGCAGCGGGATCGTCCAGTCCCGGACCCGGTGCTCGCGGTCCGGTGCGGCGCGTACCGCGGCCGGTGGTGCCGACTCCTGCCACAGCGCGCGCTGGTCGTGCCAGCGGGCCGTGGTGCCGTCGTCGATCCGTTGCCAGGAGGGTGCGGCGGCCGGGTCCGCCTCGGCCGGGAGCGAGGTGTCCCCGGCGATGGTGCGGTTCAGGTACGTGGCGGGGGAGTGGCTGTTCTCGAAGACCCCGTCCGGGCCGACGCGCAGGTACGGCTCGCCGGAGTAGCCGATGACCTCGATGGTGCGGCCGGTGCGGTTGGTCAGCTCCAGTCGGGCGCCCGCCTCGATGACGCGTACCTCAAGCCCCGGCCGCGCGGGTGCGACTCCGGTGGTCCGGGTGCGGTAGTCGGTGCCGTCCGGTGCGTCCGCGCCGTGCGCGGCGGCGGGCGCCGCGCTGATCACTGTCACCAGGCCGGCTGCGGCGGCGATCAGGCCGGCGCGGCCCAGCAGGGTACGGATCACTTGCCGGCCGCCGCCACGGCTGCGGTGAGAGCGTCCGGGGTGGGGTTCTCGACGGGTTGACCGTTGACCTTGACGGTTGGCGTGCCGGTGACGTTGCTCTGGCTGGCGTCTTCGGTGACGTGTTCGGTCCAACTCTTGTACGTGCCGTCCTTGACGCAGCTGCCGAAGGAGCCCCGGTCGAGGCCCACGCTGGTGCCGATGTCGATGAGCTTGTCGTCGGTGAGCCCGGCGCTGCCCTCCGGCGGCTGCTGGGCGAAGAGCGCCTTGGCGTACTCGTGGTACTTGCCGCCCGCCGCCGCGCAGCCGGAGGCGGCCGAGGAGCGGGTGGAGTAGTCGGTGGTGGAGAAACGGTTGAGGTACGCGACCGGGTGGTAGACCACCTTCGCCTTGTTCTCGGCCACCAACTGTTCGAGCGTGGACCCGCTGGCCTGCTCGAACTGCTTGCAGGCCGGGCAGAGGAAGTCCTCGTAGACGTCGACGGTGACCGGCCCGCCGCCGGTGACGATGCCGGTGCCCTCCGCGTTGGCGCCGGGTGGGGTGGTGAAGCTGTCGGAGCGCTGGTTGGACCAGACGGCCCAGCCGATGACGCCGGCGATGACCAGGACGACGACCGCGGCGGCGGAGACCCAGATCGTGCGGCGGCGGCGCCGCTCGCGGGCCAACTGCTCGCGGACCACCCGGGCGGCGTCCCGCTGCCCCTTGCGACTACTCATCCTCGTCCTCCACAACGGGTTCGCCGGACACCCACCCGTCCACCGATACCGGCGTACGTGGCCAGATCAGCAGAAATCCGGCCAGAACCAAGAATCCCAGGTCCCGGAGGATCTCCGGGAGGTAACTGGGTGCCTGCCCTGCGGCCAGCTGCCCGCCGCTGCCGAAGCAGCCGCAGTCGATGGCCAACCCACGCGCCCAGGCCGAGGCGATCCCCGCGATGAAGACCACCAGCAGCGCGGCGGACACCCCGGCGACGAGCCGGGTGGCCAGCCCGAGCAGCAGCAGCACGCCCAACGCCAGTTCGACGAAGGGCAGCGCCGCGCCGATCACGGTCGCCACGTCGTACGGCATCACCTGGTACGCGTTGACCGCCCGCCCGGAGGCGGCGAGGTCGCTGACCTTCGACGCGCCGGCGACCAGCCAGACGGCGGCGAGGCCGAGTCGGGCCGCGATGCCGAGCCACGGGCGGACCACTGGCCAACGGTGGCCTCGGGTGGAAGGTGCTGTCACGCTCATTTGTCGTCCCATCCGCGCCGGAAGTTCCGCGTTCAGCCGGCCAGGGCGTCGCCGACCGCCTCGACCAGGTCGTCTCGGGCGCGGGCGACCCGGGACCGGATGGTGCCCACCGGCACCCCTTCGACGGCGGCGGCCTCGGCGTACGACAGGCCGAGCAGTTGGGTGAGCACGAACGCGGAGCGCCGCTCGGGGCCGAGGCGACGGACCAGGTCGGCGGCACCGAACTGGCCGGCCGGGTCCGGGTGCGGTCGGTCGGTGTACGCGTTCGCCGCCAGGCGCTCGTCGAGCCGCCGCCGCCTGACGACCGTGCGCAGGTGGTCGGCGCAGGCCCGCCGGGCGATGCCGAGCAGCCAGGTGCGGGCGCTGGAGCGACCCTCGAAGGCGGGCAGTGCCCGGAACGCCCGCAGGTAGGTCTCCTGGGTCAGGTCGTCGGCGCTGTCCGGGTCGACCAGGGCGGCGGCGAACCGCCAGACCTCGGCCTGGGTCAGCCGGACGAACGCCGCCTGGGCGGTGGGGTCACCGTCGCGGGCGGTCAGCGCCCACTCGGTTGCCGGGTCCCGGGCGACCTCGTCGACCGGCTCTGCCGGACCGGCGGCACCGGAGTCACGCGGGACAGGGATCACGACACACCAGGTTACGCGGCAGTCGGCGGCGCGTCAGGGTCGTTCAGCCCTTGGATGGTCTGCGCCACGTCGGGAACTTTTCCCCGACCCGGGCCGACTACCAGTTCATGACGTGCGACCACGGAAGCGACCACCCCCCTCGGGTCGCCGAATGGGACACCCATCGGCGACCATGGCCGGCATGACTGTCGCCCCCCGCCGCTGGGCCGCCAGGCTGGCCGCAGCCGCCGGCCTCCTGGTCACCGTCGTCGCCTTGTTGATCGCGCCAGCGACCTCCGCCAGCGCCCACGCGGTGCTGGAGAGCAGCAGCCCGGCCGCCGCCTCCATCGTGCCGAGCGGGCCGTCCGAGGTGGTCCTCACGTTCAGCGAGTCGGTCCGCAAGGTGCCGGGCAAGATCCGCGTCATCGCGCCGGATGGTTCCCGGGCCGACCGGGGTGAACCGTCGTTCAGCGGCGGTGTGGTGACCATTCCGGTGGACCCGGCCGGCGCCCGCGGCACCTACCTGGTCAGCTTCCGGGTGATCTCCGCCGACAGCCATCCGGTCTCCGGTGCGTACACCTACTCGGTCGGCGCACCCTCGACCCCACCCGTCGACTCCGGCACGGACAGCCGCGCCAACCCGGTGGTGGGCACGGCGGTGAAGGTGGCCCGCTTCCTGGGCTACGCGGGCCTGGTGCTGCTGGTCGGGCCGGCGCTGGTGCTCGCGGCGCTCTGGCCGCGACGGCTGTCCCGGCGGGGGCCGACCCGGCTGGCCTGGACCGGCCTCGGTCTGGTTGCCTTCGCCACCCTCGCCGACCTGTGGTTGCAGGTGCCCTACACGGCCGGTGGTGGTCTCTTCGACGTCACCGGCGAGGGGTTCGGCAGCGTGTTCGGCAGCGCCTTCGGCGCCGCCCACCTGGTCCGACTCGGCCTGCTGGCGGCGTCCGTCTTCCTGCTCCGCCCTCTGCTGGCCCGGCCCGCCGGCCGCGCGGACGCGATCATCCTGGCCGTGCTCGGCGGCGCCGCCCTGCTGACCTGGCCACTGGCCGGGCACCCGGCGGCCTCCCCGGCGCCGGCGGTCTCCGTGGTGGTCGACGCGGTCCACCTGGGCAGCATGGCGGTCTGGCTGGGCGGTCTGCTCATGCTCGCCGTCTTCCTGCTGCGCCAGGCCGACGAGCGGGAGTTGGGCGCGATCCTGCCGATCTGGTCGCGCTGGGCGGCGCTCGCCGTCTCGGCGCTGCTGCTGGCCGGCACCGTCCAGGCGCTGATCGAGGTGGCCACCCCGCAGGCGCTGTTCGACACCACGTACGGGCGTTTGCTGCTCGCCAAGATCGGGCTGTTCGCGATTGTCATCGCCGTGGCCGCGTACTCCCGGAAGTTGGTGCGTAGCCGGGTCGCGGCGCAACGCCCGGCACCGGTGCGCCGGGCGGTCCTGGTGGAGTTGGCAGTCACCGTGGTGGTGCTGGCCGTGTCCGCCACGCTCGTCCAGACCACTCCCGCGCGTACCGCCGCGGCCGGCCCCTCCTCCGGGGCCGAGTCCGGCTTCTTCAGCACCAGACTCTCCAGCCCGCTCCTGACCGTCGAGGTCGAGGTGAGCCCGGCCGAGCGGGGCAACAACTCGGTGCACCTGTACGCGTACGACAAGGCCAACCAGCCACTGCTGGTCGCGGAGTGGAAGGCCACAGTCGCGCTGCCCTCGGCCGGGATCGAGCCGATCGAGGTGCCGTTGCTGCGGTTGACGGACAGTCACGCCTACGGCGACATCAGCCTGCCGACCCCCGGCGAGTGGCAGCTGAAGATCACCGCCCGAACGACCGACATCGACCAGGCCACGGTGACCGCCACCGTGCCCATCCGTTAGAGAGGTTCGCGAAACCCATGACCCGACTCCGGCGTACCGCAACCGCCGCTGCCGCCCTGGCGTTCACCGCCGCCACCGCTGTGCTCGGCTTCGCCGGACCGGCGTCCGCACACGTCACGGTGAACCCGAAGGAGGCGACCCAGGGTGGCTACGCCCGGGTGGCGTTCCGGGTGCCCAACGAGAGCGACACCGCGTCGACCACCAAGCTGGAGGTGGTGCTGCCGGAGAACGCCCCGGTCGGCTCGGTGTCGACGATGCCGGTGCCCGGCTGGACGGTCACCACGGAGAAGCGCAAGGTGGACCCGCCGATCGAGGTGCACGGCAGTCAGCTCACCGAAGCGGTCTCCAAGATCACCTGGACGGCCTCGGGTGACGCGGGGGTGAAGCCGGGTCAGTTCCAGGAGTTCCCCGTCTCGATGGGGCCGCTGCCGCAGGTCGACTCGATGGTCTTCAAGACCCTGCAGACCTACTCGGACGGCAACATCTCGCGCTGGATCGACGACCCGGCGCCGGGTGCCGAGGAGCCGGAGCACCCGGCTCCGGTGCTCACCCTGGCCGCCGCCGCGGCGCCGTCGGGTTCGGCCACGCCGACCGCAGCCGTCGCGTCGCCCGACGACGATGACGACGACGACGGTAACGGGCTCGCGGTCGGCCTCGGTGTGGCCGGTCTCGTCGCCGGTCTGGCCGGCCTGGTGCTGGGCGGGCTGGCGTTCGCGCGTACCCGCCGGGAGCCGGTCGCCAAGGCCTGACCCTGTTCCACCCGCTGGCCCGCCGGATCATCCGGCGGGCCAGCGCGCTTTCCGGAGCCGATGCCGACCGTGCCGTGGATATCCCCTGATCAGACGGTGTACGTCGGTAAGGTCGGCCGGGTATTTGGCTACGGAGGGGGACGGTGCGGATGCGGTTCGTGCGGATGATCGCCGGAGTGCTGCTGTTGGTCGTGGGAATTCCGGCGCTGTTCGCCGGTGGCGGGCTGTGGCTGGTGAGTCGACACGCCGACCCCGGCGGGTCCTTCGCCGCCCGTTTCGAAACGGTCCGCACGCCCGGTCACGCGATCGTCGTCACCGACCTCGACCGGTTGCTGCGGCAGGAGGCGCCCTTCGCGCGTACCGCGCAGACCCGACTGCGCCTGGAAGCCCGCAGCACCGGCGGGCCGGCCTTCGTCGGGTTGGCGCCCACCGCCGAGGTGCGGGGCTGGCTGGAGGCGGTGCCGCACGCCACGGTCCGCCGGGTGGCGCTGGCCCGGGGTCCGCTGCCGGTCCGGCTCGATCCAGCCGGACCGGCCGCCGACACTCCGGGCGTCGCGACGGCAGACGGGCCTGTCACACCGCTGGGCCGGCCCTTCTGGGTACGCGAGGGGATCGGCTCGCTGGAGTGGAGCGCCGATGACCTCGCCGGTGAACCCATGAGCCTGGTGGTGATGCGCCCCGACGGCGAGGCCGACCTGGCCCTGGACCTGCGCGCCGAGTTGCGGGTCGGGTGGACCGGCCTGGCCACCTGGGGTCTGCTGACCGTCGGCGTGCTGCTGGTGGTGTGCGCGGCGCTGCTCCTGCTGCGGCCGCTACGGCCACGCGAGGTGATCTTCGTGGTCGAGCCGGACCAGGTGCCGGTGCTCGCCGGCCGGCTCGGGGTCACCTCGCTGAGTGGGCTGGGCCTCCGGCAACCCGATCCGACCCCACCGTTGCCGGCGCGACAACTCGCCCCGGTTGGCTCCGGGGCCCCGGAACCCGCCCGGCCGGCGATCGGCGCGGCCCGCGCGACCACCCTCGCCGACCTGGACGAACCGGTCCGGCTGCCCCGCCCGCCGGAGGTGACGCTGAGTCTCGCCTGGCCGCCGGCCGACGTGGACGAGCCAACGGCCCGGCCGGTGCCGGCCGCACCGGGCGACGAGCCGGCCCGTGGCGGCCCGGTCGGGTGACGACAGGGTCAGTGGCGGGCCCTGTCGGGTGACGGCCTGGCCGGTGGCGGTGGGTGAGACGGCGAGTGGCCCTCCGCGCTGCCGACGCGGAGGGCCACCCTCACCGGGGGATCGGTGCTACCCGAGCGACGCTTGAGGTAGATGAGGACAGGTTAGCGCCGAACATGGCTACTCGGGAGGTCTGTCCAATTGGTGCGATTTTCCGCACCGAACCCCGAGCGCACCGGCAACGCCACCAGCAGCAGCAGGCTGAGCAGCACGTAGGTGTTCTGCACGACGAAGTCCACCGGGTCGTGAGTGCGGACCGGTCCCGCGCCCCAGGCCTGGAACGTCACCACGCCGTAGATGGTCACGGCGGTGATGCCCAGCGCGAGCCCGGCCAGCCAGCGACGCCGGCGTGCCTCGTCCGGGCGGTCCGCGCTCAACGCCGCGTCGGCGAGCAGCACCACCGCCGGCACGAACCAGTAGATGTGGTGGGTCCAGGTGATCGGGCTGGCCAGGGAGCCGACCAACCCGGTCAACGTCAGGCCCGTCAACGGGTCACCGGCCCGCGCCGCGCGGGCGGCCCGCCACAGCCCGTAGGCGGCGACCGCGGCGACGAGCAGCAGCCAGAGCACCCGGTCCGGCTTCTCCGGCTCGGTGAACCGGCTGAGAAGGCCGAACAGCGACTGGTTGCCGACGATGTCGGTGCGTCCCACCCGCTCGGTGGTCCACAGCTCGTGCGTCCAGAACCGCCACGAGTCACGAGGGGCGATCGCCGCCGCGAGCAGGGTCGCCGCCGCCGCGGTCGCGCTCGCCACCGCCGCGGCCCGCCACCGCCGGGTGGCCAGCAGGTACACGATGAAGATGCCGGGAAAGAGCTTGAGCGCCGTCGCCAGCCCCACGCCCACCCCGGCCCAGCGTCGCGCCTGCGGTACCGCGAACAGCAGGTCGGCCAGGATCAGCACGACCAACAGCATGTTGATCTGGCCGAAGGTGATCGTCTCGCGGATGCTCTCCACCGCCAGCACCAGCAGTACGGCGGCGACCAGGGTGAACCTTCGGGGCAGGTCGTGTCGGGCGATCACCGGCGCCACCAGCCACCGGGTGGTCAGCACCACGGCCAGCACGGTGAGCGCCGTGAAGATCGCCACGGTGGCGCCGAGCCGCAGCAGACCGAACGGCCACAGCAGCAGCGCGCTGAATGGTGGGTAGGTGAAGTACAGCTCGCCCTGCACCCGATCGGGCTGGACGTAGTCGTAGAGCGGGTGGCCGACGCGCCACCAGTCCATCGCGGACATGTAAATCTTGAGATCGAAGAAGTTGTGCACGAGGCCGGGCAGGTACAGCGCTGGCAGCACAGCCCCGAGGGCCACCACCGCGACCAGACGACGGACCGTACGGCCGCCGGGATCGTCTTCGGTGACGGCGGGCGGTGCGACGGGTTCTGCTGGCACCCCGAAACCCTAGCGGGCCGGTCCGCCGAGAGCGCGCAGCCGCGGGGTGTGGGCTGCGCGTAGGCTGTCCCGGTGGCTGATCTCCTCGTCTGGATCGACTGTGAGATGACTGGGTTGGACCTCGGCAGGGACAAACTGATCGAGGTTGCGGCACTGGTCACCGATCCCGACCTCAACGTGCTGGGTGATGGTGTCGACGTGGTCATCCACGCCGACGAGGCGGCACTGGAGGGGATGCCGGAGATCGTGCAGACCATGCATGCCAAGTCCGGCCTCACCGAGGAGGTCCGTCGTTCGGCGGTCACCCTCGCCGAGGCCGAAGACCTGGTCCTGGACTACGTCCGCACCTTCGTCAAGGATCCGCGTACGGCTCCGCTCTGCGGCAACTCGATCGCCACCGACCGGGGCTTCATCGCCCGGGACATGCCCCGCCTCGACGCGCACCTGCACTACCGGATGATCGACGTGTCGTCGATCAAGGAACTCTGCCGCCGCTGGTACCCCCGGGTGTACTTCGGTCAGCCGCAGAAGGGTCTCGCGCACCGGGCGCTGGCCGACATCCGGGAGAGCATCCGCGAGTTGGAGTACTACCGGCGCACCGTCTTCGTTCCGCTACCCGGCCCGGATGTCGAGACCGCCAAGGCCATCGCCGCCGAACTCTGACCGCGCCGGCTCGTCCCGGGGAGCAGGGAACCCGCTGGACGAGGTGCGTCGCGGTGTGGCTATTATTGGTCCGCACCCCGCCCGGAGCGATCGACCGGGCGACGGCGGCATGGTGGCTGTAGCTCAGTTGGCAGAGCACCGGGTTGTGGTCCCGGTTGTCGTGGGTTCAATTCCCATCAGTCACCCCACTGGTTTTACTGCTCAGGCCCCCTCCTCGGAGGGGGCCTGAGTCGTTGTAGGGGCGAAACAGGCGGGCACGCGAAAGCCCCCTCCGAGGAGGGGGCTTCCGTCGGCTGGCTCAGGCGGTCGGCGTGGGGGACGGGGTGACCGTCCCGTCCGGGGTCGGGGTGGTGGCGTCCGGGTCGGCCGGAGGCTCGTACGGAAGGGCGCTGCCCTTGACGTACTCGTCCCAGCTCATGTTCCAGTCGGTCCAGCCGTTGCCGTTCTGCAGCTTGCGCTCGGTGCCCTTGACCGTGATCGGGTCGCCGATCTGGGTGTTCTTGAAGAGCCAGTCGCCGTTGGCCATCGACACGTTCACGCAGCCGTGCGACACGTTCGTGGTGCCCTGCTGGCCCTCGGACCAGGGTGCCGCGTGGATGAACTCCCCGCCCCAGGTGAGGCGCTGAGCGAAGTCGATCTTGGTGCGGTAGCCCTCCTCCGGGCCCAGCTCCTCGAACGTGTCGAAGACCGTCTTGCGCAGCTTCTCGATCACGACCATGGTGCCGCTGGACGAGGGCGTGCTCTTCTTGCCCAGGCTGACCGGGATGGTCTTGATCACAGAGCCGTTGCGGGTCACCGTCATCCGCTTGGTCTTGTTGTCCACCGTCATGACCACCGCCGCGCCGATCTTGACGTCCACCGCGAGGTCGGCGCGGCCGTACCAACCCGCACCCATCGGCAGGCCGCCGGCCTGCACCCGGTAGGAGACCTTGCTGTCGGGCTTCCAGAACTCCTTCGGCCGGTACCGGATCTCGGTGGGGCTGACCCAGTGCCAGATCCCCTCCTGCGCCGGGGTCGAGGTGACGGTCATCCGACGCTGCACGTCGTCGCGGTAGTCCTCCGGGATGGCCCGGCTGAACTTCACGATCAGCGGCATGCCCACCCCGACCACCTGGTTGTCACCGAGGAAGCTGCTCACCCGTACCTGATTGCCGGGCTTGGCCATGGTGGTGAAGGTGCTCGTCGCGGTGGCCGGACGTCCGTCGTCGCCCTTGGCGGTCACGGTGGCCGTGTAGCTCGTGCCGTAGGCCAGCGCACCGGTCGGCAGCCACGACTTGCCGTCCTTGGCGAGGGCGCCCTCGACCGTCTTGCCGGCGGCGTCCTTCAGCTCGACAGCGGTCTCGACGGCGTCCTTTGTGGTGAAGGTGATGCCGGTGGACGCCGGCACGTCCTTGGCGTCGGCCGCCGGCTCACTGATCGTCGCGGCGGCCTTCGGCGCCGGGTTCTCGCCGCCGCCGTGCCACGAGGACGGCTTGCCGCCGTCGCTGTCGGTGCAGGCCGAGGTGAAGGCCAGCGCCACGGCGAGAAGGCCCGCCGCGAACACGCGGCGTCGCCCACCGGGCCTGATCAGCTGGTCCTGGCTAGCTCGCATGAATTCCCTCACAGTTGTGGTCGCTGCCCCATCGTCTCTTATTGACGCGCCAGAGCCGGCCCCGGTTGCCGAGGGTGAACCGAAACACGCCATCAATAGTGCCCGAATCCTGCTACTATCCGGCGTTTCGTGAGCCTGGTTCGTCTCCGTACGGGAGTGCGGGGGTCGCCGCGCTGTCATCGAGCGGCGGGAGTGCAAGGGTACGCCGACCCGGCCAACGGCCGAGCCGGCGCAACGAGGTCGACGGCTCAGACCGCCGGGCCGGCCCCACCACTGGGCACCGGCAACGCGCTGCCCTTGATGAACTCCGACCAGCTCACGCTCCACGCCGTCCAACCGTTACCGGCGGCGATCCTGCGCTCGGTGCCCTTGATCGTGATCGGGTCACCGATCCGGGTCTTGTCGAACAACCACCTGGCGTTCGCCATGGACACGTTCACGCACCCGTGCGAGACGTTCTGCCGCCCCTGCACGTGCTCCGACCAGGGCGCGGCGTGGATGTACTCGCCACCCCAGGTGAGCCGCTGGGCGAACTGGATGTCGGTCACGTAGCGGTTGGCCGGATCCGGGTCGTCGCGGGTGTCGAAGACAGTGGCTTCCTTCTTCTCCATCACCACCATCGTGCCGCTCGACGACGGTGTGCTCTTCTTGCCGAGGCTCACCGGGATGGTGCGCACCGGCGCGCCGTTCTCGTACACCGTCATCTTCTTGTTGGCGTTGTCGACCTTCATCTCGAACGACCGGCCGATCTTGGCGGTGGCCTTGCGGTCGACGTCGCCGTACTTGCCGTTGCTCAGCGGCACCCCGGCCAGGGCGATCCGCACGGTGATGGTGGTGCCCGGCTTCCAGTACTCCGGGGCCCGGTAGTAGGCCTGCGTGCCATTGCTGACCCAGTGCCATGCGCCCGGCTGCGGCGGGTCGGTCCGGACGAACATCCGCTTCTGCACCGCCGCCCGGTCCTTCTTCGGGATGCCCGGGTGGAACTCGGTGACCACCGGCATGGCCACCCCGTAACTCTTGTCGTCGAAGAGGTACAGGCCGGAACCGATCGTCGACTTCGGCTTGGCCATCGTGGTGAAGCTGCTGGTGCCCTGGCTGCTCGTGCCGTCCGACGCGCTCGCCGTCACCGTGGCCGTGTAGCGGGTGCCCCACTTCAGCGGAGCGGACGGCACCCAGGCCGAGCCATCGGTACGCAGCTTGCCCTCGACCGAGCCGCCGCCGTCCGCCGTCAGGGTGACCGCCGACACCTTCCCGCCGTCCGGGAGTTTCGCGCTGATCTCCGTGCTCACCGGCCGGTTCTTCGTGCCGTCGGCCGGGCTCAGTGTGAGCGGCGGCCCGCTCGGTGTGCTCGGCGTCGAAGGTGCGGCTGAGTCAGGGGTGGCGCTCACGTCCGAGGACGCCCCGCCAACGAATTCCGGCTTCTTCTCGCCGCCGCCGCATCCGGTCAGTGCCAGCGACGCCGCCAGAGTCAGGGCGCCCACCACCGCCCCGGCTCGCGTGAACCGTGCCATGCCCACCTCTGTTCTCGCGTACCTGGCGGACATCGTGCCGCATCACCGCCCCAACCCACGCCCCGACCTTGGCGATGGTGGCCGGTTTGGGGCTTTTTGCCGGCAAAGCTCGACCGAAGGGGGGACCCGGGTAACCGAATTGGAGCGCGCCTTCCGGGGGTGCTAATGTTCTCTCCGTTGCCGACGAGCGCCGCTAGCTCAACTGGCAGAGCAGCGGACTCTTAATCCGCGGGTTCGGGGTTCGAGTCCCTGGCGGCGCACCAACGATCAAGGTCCTGACCTGGTGGTTCACACCGGGTCGGGGCCTTTTTTTGTGTCTTCGGTACGCCCGGGAGCCGGCGGACACGCGGTACGAGGATGATCTTCCGGCTCAACGCTTGGTGTTGAGGCGGACGATGGTGCCGTTGAGGGCGGTCGCGAAGAGCGTCCACGCGGCGTACGGGGCCAGTGCGACGCCCGCGACGCGGTCGGCCCGTGCGGCTCGGCGGAGCAGCACGAGGTTGGAGACGTTGAGCGCGGCGATTTCGGCCAGCGCGATGGTGGGTCTGTGGGCCTTGAAGAACAGCGCGCTCCAACCGAAGTTGAGGGCCAGGTTGAGCCCGTACGCGCGGGTGAACGCGGCGCGGTCGGTTCCGCTGGTGCGGTCCAGCACGCGGGCGCCGGCCACCGCGATCAGGGCGTACAGCGGCGTCCATGCCAGCGGGAACGCGACTGGCGGGGGTTGCCAGGTCGGCTTGCGGAGCCGCTGGTACCAGCGTGAGGAGGCGTCGGTGACCGTCGCCCCGGCGGCGGCTGTCACGGTGACCGCTGCCGCGGTCCTGGCCAGGGTTGGTAGTCGCATGCTGTTCAGCTACCCGGCCTGCGACGGATCAATCGCGCCCCGTTCACCGGCCCGCGGGCGGTGAAACGAGAGCGGAACGCTGTCGGAGTGCTCAGTTAGCCTCAGCGCCATGCCGATGATCACGTTCGCCGACGAAGTGACCGGAGCGCCGAGTGGTCCTAAATGGACAATGGACATCTTCGAGGAAGAGGTACGTCTCGGCGAGCTGATTCGGCGGCGGGTCTTCCTGGAGGTCGCGGAGTCCGGCGGGCATGTCGATCCGGAGGAGCGGACCCGGGCGACGCTCAAGGCGTTCGGCCGCAACGGCTTCGTGGTGCTGGTCGACGACCGGCAGGTGACGGCCCTGGACGACAAGGTCCACCTGCACGCGGGGTCCCGGATCACGTTCCTCAAGCTCGTCCCGCTGGTGGGTGGCTGATGGACACGTACGACCCGGAGCAGGCGCTGCGCGACGTGATCACCACGGTCAGGGGGTGGTGCGAGCGGGGCGGTGACACCCTCAACGAGATCGACGGGCGGGACTTCGTCAATCGGGTGAGCATGGTGTGCGGCTGGGCACCGGACGGCACCGGGCCGGCGCTGCTCACCGCGCTCAACGACCCGGCCGGACCGTACGAGCTGGCGTCCCCGCAGATCGAACTGCTGCCGGACGCCACGCGGCGGGCCGAGGAACTCGGCGCCGCCGTCGCGGCGCTGAACGGTGACGGGGCGGATGACGACCGCCGGGCCGCCGCGGCGATGACAGTGATCGACAATCTGCCGCGGTTACCCCGCAGCCGGGACACCCCGTGGGACGTCGCCCGCGGCGAGATCTGGGAGCGGGCGAAGCAACTCCTGACCGTCCAGCCGGTGCGGGCGCGGCAGTTGGTGTTCGATGCTTTGACGGTCCCAGGACAGGACAGCGACGGGCGCAACGGGCTGATCCGCGCTCTGTGCTCGGCCGGCGGGTTGACTGGATCCGGCTGGCTGGACCGGCTGGGCGGTCAAGCGTGGCTGGGATTCGGTCGGTGGAGCGCGTCGCTCGTGAGCTTCACCCGGGAGTCGCTACAGGCCGAGTACCTCGCCGGGCGTTCGCACCCGGCGGCGCTGGCGACCTGGCGGCGGACGCGGATCGAGCGCGTCTACTCCGACATGGGCGACAAGGACGAGGCGATGTGGCCCACCGTCAACGTCGGTGAGCAGTGGGCTGACCGGGCCGTCGCGGACATCGAGGCGATGCCGCAGGAGCGCCGGTCCGAGTGGCAGGCGTTGCTTGCCCACTGCCTGCTCGGTGCGGACAAGGCGCGGCCGACGGCCGCCTGGCAGAAGAGCACCCGGGTTCTGCTCGACGCGGTCGGTGTCGACGAGTTCACCGATCGGCTCGACGACTGGCTTCCGCTGGTGGGTCTGCCGCGCAGTCTGCCGCTGCGGATGACCACCTGCTGCCCCGGTCACAGCGACGATTTCCCGCCGCGGCTGGCCGACCGCCACAACGTCGGGGTGCTGTGGGGCCTGCTCTGGGCGCGAGCGATGTGCCCGCCGTCGGAGGAGACCCTGCGCAGCCTCGGCCACATCGCGGAACGGGCCGCCCGCAAGGTTCCCGGCCACGGTCCGTCGAGCCCGAAGCTGGCGAACGTCGCGGTCGCGGTGCTGGTCGACACCGATCACCCCGCGGCCCTCGCGCAACTGGCGCGGCTGGCGTCGCGGCTGACCTACAAGAGCACGCTGCGCATCGTCGAGAAGGGCCTGACCACGCACGCCGAGGCGCTCGGCATCGGCCGTGAGGACGTCGAGGAGATGGCACTGCCCGGCTTCGGGCTGCCGCTTGCGGACAAGCTGGGTGACAGCTCGTACGAGGTCGAGGTGCGCGGCGTCGATGCCGTCGTGGTGTGGCGCAACTCCGACGGCAAGGTGGTCAAGGCTCCTCCGGCGCAGGTGCGTAAGGACCACGGCGAGGAGTTGAAGGAGCTGAAGGCGACAGTCGCGGACATCGGCGCGACGCTGACCGGGACCCGCGACCGCCTGGAGGGGCTGCTGCGGCGCGACCGTACGTGGACCGTCGAGCAGTGGCGGGAGCGGTTCCTGGACCACCCGCTGGCCCGGATCCTGGCCAGACGGCTGATCTGGACCGTCGACGGCGTCGCCTGCTGCTGGGGCGGCGACGCCCTGCGGACCGTGGACGACACGGTGCTCGAGCCCGCCGGCGACGCCACGGTACGGCTGTGGCACCCGGTCGACGATCCGGCCGCCGTCCTGGCGTGGCGGGAATTCCTGGCCCGGCGCACTATCACCCAGCCGTTCAAGCAGGCGCACCGCGAGCAGTACCTGCTGACCGACGCGGAGCGGACCACCGGCACGTACTCCAACCGGTTCGCCGCGCACATCGTGCGCCAGCACCGTCTCATCGCGCTGCTGTCCCGGCGCGGCTGGTCGCACGTTCGACACCGCAACGACGGCGCCAGCTACCAGGACCCCTGGCTGGCCCTTCCGGACTGGGGGCTGCGCGCCGTGCTGCACATCGCCGGGATCGAGGATCAGGGCGACGACCTGATGTTCGACACGATGGGGACCGACCAACTGGTGTTCGTCCGGGGGGAACGCACGCCGGTGCCGCTGGAGGAGGTTCCGGCGGTCGTGCTGAGCGAGGTGATGCGCGACGTCGACCTGTTCGTGGCTGCGGCCGGGGTGGGCAACGACCCGAACTGGTACGACGGTGGTCCCCAGGGCCGGTACCGCGACTACTGGTCGCAGAGCAGCTTCGGCGACCTCACCCCGACCGCCAGGACTCGTCGGGAGGTGCTGGCCGAGCTGATTCCCCGGCTGGCGATCGCCAACCGGTGCACGTTCACCGACCGGTTCCTCGAAGTACGGGGTGACCTGCACACGTACCGCATCCACTGCGGCTCGGGCAACATCCTGATCGCCCCGGACGACCGGTACCTGTGCATCATTCCCGACTCGGCGAAGGCGAAGGAGCCGGAGATGTTTCTGCCCTTCGAGGGCGACAGCCGGCTCGGCGAAATCATCAGCAAGGCGTTGCTGTTGGCCGCCGACAAGAAGATCAAGGATCCGGTGATCCTGCACCAGTTGGCACCGTGAAGTCAGCTGGAAGCCCGCCTCGGGAGTAGTAGCTCCTCGTGATCGAGTTCACGTTCCAGGACGCGGAGTTCCTCGTCCGGCAGTCGGCCGGAGTCGCGCCAGCGCACCAGCTCCTCGCGCTTCGCGTCGATGGCTGTCCGCCGGACACGAAGCGCCGTCTCGTACGCCGGTGAGGTGGGCAGCTCGGACGAGCCGCTCTGCTCCAGAAGGTCCAGCCGCCCGCGGTAGCGCGCCAGTCGGGCCAGCAGCTGCGTACGGGTGGTGTTGACGGCCACCGCGCTGTCCGGCTCCGCAGTGGCAACCTCGTCGAGGCGGGCCAGGGCGGCCTCGACCGCCGCCGAGCGGGCCTCGTTACGTACCCGGGCCTGGTCGGTTTCGTTGGCGCGCAGGCCCAGCATCCGCACGAGCGGCGCGAACGTCAGGCCCTGCCCGACGAGTGTCACCAGGACGACCACGAAGGTGCCCTGGAGCGGCGCGAGGTTCCTCGGATCCACTGCGGGCTCGCGGCCGAGCCGGCCGTTCAGCGCCGTTGGTGCCGGTCAGCGCAGCAGGCAGCAGTAACGAGCGTACCCGCTTGATCAACCGGACCTGGCCGACCGCTGGACACGGCCGTCGTGCCCAGCACCGGCGACAGCCTGTTCCGGCACCGTGCTAACGTCTCGTCCCGTTGCCGACGAGCGCCGCTAGCTCAACTGGCAGAGCAGCGGACTCTTAATCCGCGGGTTCGGGGTTCGAGTCCCTGGCGGCGCACCAGCGATATTCAGGGGGCATGGCCAATCGGCAATGCCCCCTGAATTGCGTTCTCCGGCGGGGCAACGCGGATCACGAGTGGACCACGACGTCCCCGCACCCACACGATGAGCGCGAAGCAGCAGAGCGCTGTTCCCGCGATGGTGACCGCTGTCCAGCCGCCCGCGGACCAGAGCACGGTCGCGGCGGCGGAGCCGATGGCGGCGCCGACGAAGTTGACGGCGGCCAGCGCCGTGTTGAGCCGGCTCCGGGCCTCGTGAGAGAGGGCGAACAGTCGCGCCCGGTTCAGCAGGGCCTGCGTCTGGAGGGCGACGTCGAGCATGACGATCACGATGATGATGACGACGACGGACCGTACGGCGAACGCCGCGACGACGAAGGCCGTGAGGGCCAGTACCCAGGCCGCGCCGGTGGCCGGAAGCGACCAACCGCGATCGTGCAGCCGTCCGCCGCGCAGGCCGGAGAGGACGCCAGCGAGGCCGGCCAGACCGAACAACCCGATCACCGCCGCCGGGTACCGGAACGGCGGGCCGCTGAGGAGGAACGTCAGCGCCGTCCAGAACAGTGAGAACGCGGCGAAGCCGGTGGCGCCCAGGACCAGCGTCCATCGGACCGCCCGCTCGCGCACGACCACCGCGCCGACCGAGGCGATGAGCTGCGCGTAGGGCAGGCGTGTCCGCGGTGCCAGCGGCGGAATCGCGCGGTAGAGCACGATCGCGAGCAGGACGGCGAGGACCGCGGCGAGGGCGAAGATCGTCCGCCACCCGGCGGCGTCGGCGACGAGGCCGCTGATCGTGCGGGAGGCCAGGATGCCGGTGAGGGTCCCGGATCCGACGACGCCGACGATCCGACCGCGCTGGGCGTCGCCGGCAAGGTCTCCGGCGAGCGGAGTGAGGATCTGCCCGGAAATCGTCGTCACACCGAGCACGCCGAGTGCGAGCAGGAGTACGCCGATCGACGGCGCCAGCGCGCACAGCAGCAGTGCGGCGGCCGAGGTCAGCAGCATGATCGGGACGAACCGGCGGCGGTCCAGGACGTCACCGAGCGGTACGAGCAGTAGCACGCCGACGGCGTACCCGAGCTGCGTCGCGGTGACCAGCCAGCCGGCCGTCGCGGTCGTGACGCGTAGATCGCCTGCGATGAAGCCGAGCAGTGGCTGGGCCCAGTACAGGTTGCCGACGGCCACTCCCGCCGCCAACGCGAACAGGAACGTCAGCCGGGTGCTCATCCCCGACGGCGGTGTCATGCGGGGTGCTGCCACCCTGCCACGCTACGGCGCGGGGCCAAGCGTGCGCCTCGGCGAGGGCCTGAGGTGCCGGATCGGCTCCGTGACGATCAGGAGCCGCCCGCCGAACGCGGCGCGTACATGATCAGGGCCACGCCGATCAGGCAGATGCCGGCGCCGATGACGTCCCACCGGTCGGGCCGGAACTTGTCGACGATCACGCCCCAGGCGAGGGATCCGGCCACGAACACGCCGCCGTAGGCGGCGAGGATGCGCCCGAAGTTCGGGTCGGGCTGGAAGGTGGCGACAAATCCGTACGCGCCGAGGGCGATGACTCCGGCGGCGATCCACCACAGGCCGCGGTGCTCGCGCCAGCCCTGCCAGATCAGCCACGCCCCGCCGATCTCGAACAGGGCGGCGACGACGAACAGCAGGACAGAGCGGACGACGGTCATCCGTGGACCGTACCGATTCGCCCCCGGCGCCGGATCATGCCGGTGACCCGGTCGAACAGGCACCCCCTGGAGCGATGGTGGCGAAGGGGATGGGGCAGCACGGCTGGCCGGCGCATTCGACGAGGTCGTCGCAGCCGGCCTCCACTGCGGCGCGCAGCGTGCCGGCGATGACCTGCAAGTCAGCGATCTTCGTCTCGACCTCGGCGAGCTTTGCCTG
This sequence comes from Micromonospora saelicesensis, assembly GCF_900091575.1. GTDB lineage: Bacteria > Actinomycetota > Actinomycetes > Mycobacteriales > Micromonosporaceae > Micromonospora > Micromonospora saelicesensis. Next base: position 180,064 of record NZ_FMCR01000001.1, on the reverse strand, counting down.
GGCGCGGACCCGTAGGCCGGCGTCGGGGTGGCGACCGTGACGGTGCTGGCCCGCGTCGAGGAGTTCGGCGACCTCGTCGAGGGTGAACCCGAGCCGCTGCGCCGCTTTGATCACCCTCAGCACGGTGACCGTTTCGGCTGGGTAGAGGCGGTGCCCGCCCAGACTTCGGTCTGGCTCGGCGAGCAGTCCACGGCGTTCGTAGTAGCGCAGCGTCTGCGGGTTCACCCCGGCTGCGGCGGCGACCTGGCCGCTGCGCAATCCGCTCATGCCGTCGTCCCGGCGGCGGCTCGCAGCGCGAGCGCGTCGAGGACGTCGACGTGCGCGGCCGGCACCTGCACGTCGAGGCGCAGCGTGCCGGTGTCGGCGGCGAGGGTGAACGAGAAGAACGAGCAGCAGGAGCTTTCCCGGCCGATAAGGTCCCGGGCGGTCGCCTCGGCGGTCGCGTCGAGACGCCACCGCAGTTCGGTGGGGGACAGCCGCTGCTGCGCCAGCAGGGCGGTGGCGAACAGGTCGTCGAATTCGGCCAGCCGCAGCGGCCGTTGTCCGCTCGGCAAGGTGCACGACTCGGGCACCCACGCCTGGGAGTCAGTGGTCATACCGACGACGGTAAGCGTGTACCTGAGTACCGGATGCAAGCCCGACGCTCAGCAGGCGTGCCGACCGGTCACCACAGCTCAGGGCCACCGATGAGGGGCGTTCAGACAGGGGGGCCTTCGTGGTGGTCGAGTTCGGCGCGGAGCGTGTCGGCGAAGCCTTCGGCCATGGCGAGTTGGTCGCGCAGGGCGGTGACGCGGGTGGTGGCGGCGGTGTGGAACATGGCGAGCCGGTCGAGCAGGGCGGCGCGGTCGGCGCCGGTGGCGGTGTCGAGGGCGTCGAGGACGGTGAGGAGGTCCCGCATCTCGTCGAGGGTGAAGCCGAGGGGTTTCATGCGTTTGACGACGGCGAGGCGGTCGAGGTCGGGTTCGGTGTAGAGGCGGAAGCCGCCCTCGCTGCGGGCGGAGGGGACGATCAGGCCGGCTTCCTCGTAGTGGCGGATGGTGCGGATGCTCAGCCCGACCCGTTCGGCGGCCTCGCCGATCTGCATGAGGCGGCCGGTGGCCGAGCCGGAGACGTGCTGCTCCGGCCCGGTTTCCCGGCTGGTGGTGGCCATCAGTGGCCGACGCCGAGCTGACCGGCGAGGGTGTCGTGGATGCGGGCGCTGGGCTTGTTCAGTTCGATGATCTCGACGGTCTTGCCGCGGGTGGCGTACTTCTGCGTGATGGCGTCGAGGGCGGCGACGGATGAGGCGTCCCAGACGTGGGCGTGGGTCATGTCGATGACCACCGTCTCGGGGTCGTTCGCGTAGTCGAACTGGCCCACCAGGTCGTTGCTGGAGGCGAAGAACAGCTCGCCGCGCACCGAGTAGATCCTCGTGGTGCCGTCCGGGTCCAGGACGCTGGTGACCTCGACCAGGTGGGCCACTCGACGGGCGAAGATCACCATGGCGGTGAGGACGCCGATCACGACGCCGATGGCGAGGTTGTGGGTGGCCAGGGTGGTGGCGACGGTGGCGACCATGACGATGGTCTCGCCGTACGGCATCCGCTTCAGCGTGGCCGGGGCGACGGAGTGCCAGTCGAACGTCGACACCGCCACGATGATCATCACGGCGACCAGGGCAGCCATCGGAATCACCGCCACCACGTCGCCGAGCACGACGACCAGGACCAGCAGGAACACGCCGGCCAGGAACGTCGACAGCCGGGTACGGGCGCCGGACGCCTTCACGTTGATCATCGTCTGGCCGATCATGGCGCAGCCACCCATGCCGCCGAAGAAACCGGTGACGATGTTGGCCACGCCCTGACCCCAGGACTCGCGCGTCTTGCTGGAGGGGGTGTCGGTGATGTCGTCGACGAGCTTGGCGGTCATCAGCGACTCCATCAGCCCGACCAGCGCGATCCCCAGGGCGTAGGGGGCGACGAGGGTGAGGGTGTTCATGGTCCAGGGGATCTGCGGCAGGCCGAGGGTGGGCAGGCTGTCCGGCAGGGCTCCCTCGTCGCCGACGGTCGGCACCGCCACGCTGGCGAAGACGGTGACCAGGGTCAGGACCACGATGGCGACCAGCGGCGCCGGGATGGCGCGGGTGAGCCGGGGGAGCCCCACCATGATCGCCAGGGCGACGGCGACGAGCGGGTAGACCAGCCACGGCACGCCGAGCAGGTGCGGGACCTGGGCGGCGAAGATGAGGATGGCCAGGGCGTTGACGAAACCCACCATGACGCTGCGCGGGATGAACCGCATCAGCTTCGCCACGCCGAGCACGGCGAGCAGGATCTGGATCGCGCCGCCGAGGATCACCGCCGCGATCAGGTAGTCCAGCCCGTGTTCCTTCGCCAGCGGCCCGACGACGAGGGCGATGGCTCCGGTCGCGGCGGAGATCATCGCCGGACGTCCTCCGCAGATCGCGATGGTGACTGCCATCGTGAACGAGGCGAACAGCCCCACGCGGGGGTCGACACCGGCGAGGATCGAGAACGAGATCGCCTCCGGGATCAACGCCAGGGCGACGACCAGACCGGCGAGGACCTCGGTGCGGAACACCTTCGGCGACAACCAGGACGGACGGGACAGACGCGGCCGGTTGACCGCGGACAGCACAGAAGACATACAGCCATTTCCACTCGGGCGTCCTGTGGACGCGCTCAGCTCCGCCCTGGATCGGGCAGCTACCCGCCGATCAGCGACAGCCGGTTGAGCGGCCTCAGGGCGTCATTGCCCGGACGCGTCACAGCCGCCGGGGGAGCCATGCGGCCTCGCCTTGAGAGCCGACAGCGAAGCTACCCTTCCGTCAGAGGAGAGTTCACCGAACGTGGTGATCATCACCAGGACGCCACTGAACCTGACACAAGGCGTTGCCGGCGACCGCAGACGCCGGTAACGCCCCCTGGGTCAGTTGATGTGGGTCAGGCGCGTGGTGATGCGCAGGCCCATGAGGGCGCGGAAACCGCGCTGATTCGTGCAGGGTGGCGCTCAGCCGGCGGCGGGTGACGCGGCAGGCGCGTCGAGGGCCGGCGCCACGACGGCGAACGCCTGGTCCATCAGCTTGGCCAGGTGCTGCTCGTCGTCGCCCGGCTGCCACCGCTGGAGCACCGTGTCGAGCGCCAGCAGTGCCATCCCGGCGGCCATCCGTGGGTAGGGGTCGGTGTGCGGGTCGAGGCCGCTGCGGTTGGCCAACTCGGCGGCCAGTTCGGCGCGCCACTCGATCTGGCGTTCCAGCCAGCGGGCGTGCAGGGCGGGGGTGTCCAGGATGAGACGGACGACGACCCGGGCTCGCTCGGAGTGTTCCGGGTGGTCGTTGCAGGCGGCCAGCGGCACCCAGAGGGCGTGCCGCAGCGCGACCGACGATGGCTCGGCGGGTGGCCGGGTGGCGAGTTCGGTGATGATGTCCGCGCTGGTGTCGGCCAGGAACCGGACGACGACGTCCTCCTTGGACGCGAAGTAGCGGAAGAAGGTACGTCGCGACATGCCGGCCGCCGCCACGATGTCGTCGACGGTCACCACGTCGAAACCCTTGGTGGCGAGCAGCATCAGGGCGGCGTCGCGCAGCTCGTCGGCAACGAGCTGGCGTTTGCGTTCGGCCAGGCTGTTGTCCGCACGAGATCTCATCCGCCGATGCTACGTCATCCGGTGCACATCATGCCCTTGTTGGCATCATGCGCACTGCTTGACACTGAGTGCCACCGATAGCACAGTGGGTCGCATGACTGTCAATGGCTGGTCCACTGAACAGATCCCCGACCTGAGTGGCCGTACCTTCGTCGTCACCGGTGCCACGGCGGGCCTCGGCCTGGTCACCACCCGGGCGCTCGCCGCCCGCGGTGCGCGCGTCGTGCTGGCCGTCCGTGACGAGGAGAGGGGCCGCCGGGTGGCGGCCGACATCGCCACGACCCGACCCGGCGTCGACCTGGAAGTCCGGCGGATCGACCTCGCCGACCTCGACTCGGTACGGAAGTTCGCCGACGGGATGCACGCCGACCATTCCCGGGTGGACGTGCTGATCAACAACGCCGGAGTGATGGCTCTGCCCCGCACCCTCAGCCCGCAGGGGCACGAGGTGCAGTTCGCCACGAACCACCTCGGGCACTTCGCTCTCACCGGGCTCCTGCTCGACCTCCTGCTGGCCGGCCGGGATCCACGGGTGGTCACTGTCACCTCGGTCAACCACCGGCAGGCGACGATGCGCTTCGCCGACCCGACCGGCGAGCGGGGCTACTCCCCGATGGGCTTCTACAACACGTCCAAGCTGGCCAACGCCATCTTCGGCTACGAGCTGCACCGGCGGCTCAGCACCGTGGCGAGCCCCCTGGGCAGCTTCCTCGCCCACCCCGGCTACACCGCGACGAATTTGCAGAGCGCCGCCACCACGCCGATCTGGCGGCTGCTGCTGGGCCGGATCGGCAACCCACTCCTCGCCCAGCCGGTCGACCGCGGCGTCTGGCCGCAGCTGTTCGCCGCCACCGACCCCGGGGCGCAGCCGGGCCAGCTCGTCGGCCCGGGCGGGCCGGGCGAACTGCGCGGCCACCCCGCGCCGGCGAAGCTCTCCACCGCCGCGACCGACCCCGAGCACGGCCGCCGTCTGTGGGAACTGTCCGAACAGGCCACCGGCGTACGGTTCGGCTCGCTGCGACCGGCGAGTTGATCGCCGGGCACCCGGCGGTCGTCACATTCCGCCGCGCCAGATCGTCCAGGGGGCGAGCAAACACAACGGAGGAAAAATGTTCGCTGCCTATGTCACGGTCACCATTCTCGCGTCGATCTTCACCGGCATCGCCGCCGTCACCTACCTGATCGGTCACGACTATCCAAAGGCCCAGGCGGACATGAAGCGCGTGCCACGGTCGTGGGTCCCGCGGTTGGGCATGGCGCTGGCCGCAGGCTCGTTGGGGCTGCTGGCCGGCTTCGTCGTACCGCTGCTGGGCACCCTCGCCGCTGCTGGGCTGGTGCTGTATTTCATCGGCGCACTCATCGCGCACCTGCGCGTCGGCTCGCGCCAACTGGTGGGCCCGGCCGTCTTCTTCGTCACCGTGGTGGCCGCACTGACAGTGAACGTGCTCTACCACTGGTGAACCCCCAGCTTCCGACGTGAGAAGCACCGTGGGCGTCGGCGTCGAGGGGCGAGCCGGCATTGCCTTGTCATAGGCGTGCATCTATAGTTCGCGGATCACAACAATCATGGCCGTGGTGACGCGGCCGGGTCGTCGAAGCGCTTCGACGATTCGTCGTTCAGGCCCGTCAGCCGGGTGTCGAGCCTGGTCACGCCGGTCTCGGCGCCCCGCTGGGCGTCTGTCGTACGACATGAGGAGAACCGCATGCGGAACTGGCGCCTTCGGCGCGGAATCACCGCGCTCGCGCTCGCCCTGCTAGCCCTACCGGCCGTTCCCGGCACCGCGCTCGCCGAACCCACCTACCCGTTCCGAGATCCCGACCTGCCCGTGAACGTCCGGGTCGACGACCTGCTCGGCCGGCTCACCCAGGACGAGAAGATCTCCTGGCTGCACCAGTACCAGCCGGCCATTCCCCGGCTGGGCATCGGCCTGTTCAAGACCGGCACCGAGGCGCTGCACGGGGTGGCCTGGTCCACCGACATCGACAACAACGGCGCGGTGGTCAAGGCTCGCGGCACCGTCTTCCCACAGCCGGTGGGCATGGCGAGCACCTGGAACACCGACCTGATCCGGCAGGTCGGATCGGCCGTCGGCGACGAGGCGCGCGGCTACCACGCGCAGAACCCCCGGGTCTGGGGGCTCAACCTCTGGGCGCCGGTGGTCAACCTGCTGCGCGACCCCCGGTGGGGCCGCAACGAGGAGGGCTACTCCGAGGACCCGCTGCTCACCGCCGAGATCTCCACCGCGTACGGCTCGGGAATGACCGGCGGTGACCCCGACCACCTGAAGAGCGCGCCGACCCTCAAGCACTACCTGGCCTACAACAACGAGGTCCGACGCGACGTGACCTCCTCGAACGTGCCGCCTCGGGTGCTCAACGAGTACGACCGCGCCGCCTTCAAACCGGCCATCGCGGCCGACGCGGCGACCGGGATGATGGCCGCGTACAACCTGGTCAACGGCCGTCCGGCCACTGTGGATCCGGACCTGGCGACCGTGGTACGCGACTGGACCGACCAGCCGCTGATGAACGTCACCGACGCCTGGGCGCCGAACAACCTCGTCGCCTCGCAGGGGTACTACCCCACCCAGGCCGAGGGGAACGCCGCGATCATCAAGGCCGGCCTCAACAGCTTCATCACCGACGACACCAACGCGCAGCCCACCATCACCGCCATCAAGCAGGCCCTCGCCACCGGCCTGCTCACCGAGGCGGACATCGACGCCCGGATCCGCGAGATCCTGAACGTCCGGTTCCGGTTGGGTGAGTTCGACCCGGGCGGCGGCCGGTACGGCGCCATCACCCCGGACGTCATCAACAGCCCCGAACACCAGCGACTGGCCCGGCAGGCCGCCGGCGAGGCGATGGTGCTGCTGAAGAACGAGCGGCAGGCGCTACCGCTGGACCCGGCCCGGACCCGCAAGGTGGCGGTGCTCGGCCCGCTGGCCGACACCCTCTACTCGGACTGGTACGGCGGCGACCTGCCGTACCAGGTGACGGCGCTCGGCGGCATCCGCGAACGGCTGGGCAGCTCGGCCAGTGTGAGCGGGCTCGACGGGGCGGACCGGATCGCGCTGAAGGACGTGTCGACCGGCCGTTATGTCTCGGCCACCGGCACCACCGACGCCGACCGCGTCCTCGGGACCGGCGCTACCCCGGCGCTCGTCGCCCAGTTCGACGTGGTCGACTGGGGGCAGGATGTGGTGACGCTGCGCAACGCCGCCAACGGCCGCTACCTCGGCTACAACTGGGGGCCGTTCCTCACCCGCGACGAGCAGCCGAACGGTTGGTACGTCCAGCAGCAGTTCAAGCTGGAGCCGCAGGCCGACGGAACAGTGGTGCTGCGCTACGTCGGCTACGAGACCAAGGAGAGCTGGTTCGGCGCCGACACGTACGTGACCATCGGTGACGACGGCGCCCTCAAGCTCGGCGCATCGACCCCGGCCGCCGCGACCCACTTCAGTCGCGAGCTGATCAGCAGCGGAATCGACCGGGCCGTGGCGGCAGCCAAGGCGGCCGACACCGCCGTGCTGGTGGTCGGCAGCAACCCGTTCATCAACGGCCGCGAGGCGCACGACCGGACCTCAACGGCGCTGAGCGCCGGCCAGGAAGCGCTGGTCAAGGCCGTGGCCACTGCCAACCCGCGGACCGTCCTCGTGCTCCAGACCAGCTACCCGGTCACCATCCGATGGGAGCAGGAGCACGTACCGGCCATCGTCTGGACCACCCACGCGGGCGCGGAGACCGGTCACGCCGTCGCCGACGTCCTCTTCGGCGACCGCAACCCGTCCGGCCGGCTCACCCAGACCTGGTACCGCTCGGACTCCCAACTACCGCCGGACCTGCTGGAGTACGACATCATCTCGTCCGGGCAGACCTACCTGTACAGCCGCGCCAAGCCGCTCTACCCGTTCGGCCACGGGCTGTCGTACACCCGCTTCCGGTACGGCCAGCTGCGTGCCGGTGCACAGTCGGTCGCGGCCGACGGCACCATCACGGCCAGTGTGGACGTGACAAACGTCGGCAGCCGGGCGGGGACCGAGGTCGTTCAGCTCTACACCCACCAGCGCACCTCGCGGGACACCACCCCGATCCGCCAGCTCAAGGCGTTCCAGCAGGTGAAACTCGCGCCCGGGCAGACCCGTACGGTGACCTTGCGCCTGCCCGCGGCCGACCTGGCGCACTGGGACGTCACCCGCAGTCGGTGGGTCGTCGAGTCGTCCGTCCACGACCTGATGGTCGGGGCGTCCGTCGAGGACATCCGGGCCCGCGCCGCGGTCCGGGTCCGCGGTGAGACCATCCTGGCCCGCGACCTGTCCCGGCCCACCAGGGCGGAGACCTTCGACCGGTACGCGGGCGTCCGGCTCGTCGACGAGACGAAACCCAGCGGTACGGCGGTCGGTGCCACCGCCGCCGGTCAGTGGATCTCCTTCGACGGTTCCGCGCTGAGAGCCGACGCGCGCACCTTCACCGCGAAGGTCGCCAAGGCCGGTGCGGGCGTCGGCACGATCCAGATCCGGATGGGGTCGCCCACCGGCCGGCTGCTCGGCACGGCCACCGTGCCCAGCACAGGCGACGACTACCGGTACGTCAGCACCAGCACCGAGTTGGCCCGGGCCGTCGGCACCCGCAACGTGTACCTGGTGTTCGACTCCCCGCTGCGGTTGGCGGAATTCTCCATCAGATGACCGGAGCCCGGGCCGGGTCGATCGTCGACCCGGCCCGGGCCGTTGGTTGGTCAGCTCGCCGTGCAGGTCAGCGCCGGTGTACTGGGCGTGCCGCTCGACGAGCCGAGGAACCCGAACGCGGTGCTCGCGCCGGCGCCCAGTGCCCCGTTGTAGGCGACGTTGCGGGCGGTGACCGCCGACCCCTGGCTCGTGACTGTCGCGTTCCAGGCCTGGGCGACGCTCTGGCCACCCGCGAAGGTCCACGTCACGGTCCAGTTGCTGATCGCCGAGGTTCCCGCGGTGACCCGTACCTCGCCCTGGAAGCCGCCGGTCCACTGGCTGGTCACCGCGTACGTCGCGGTGCAGCCGGCCGCCGGCGGTGGGGTGGTGGGCGGCGGGGTGGTGGGCGGTGGCGTGGTGGACGGTGGCGTGGTGACGGAACCACCCCAGCCGGCTGTGGAGTCCAGCCAGGCGGCGCGTCGCAGCATCCAGTCCCGCATGACCTGGACCTGCCCCTGCCAGGTGGGCGAGGTCGGGGTGCGGAAGAAGCTGACCGTCGGTGCCGTCAGAATGGGCCAGCGTTGGAAGTTGCGCTGGGCCGCGTTGGTCAGCGGGGTCGCGAGAGCATTGATCCGGGTCTGGAGCGCGGCGTCGGAGAGCAGGCCCCGTCGCAGCGTCTGCCAGCGCGATCGGGCCTGGTTGACGAACGCCGGGTCGCGCAGCAACTGGGCGAACCAGTCGTTGGCCGACGGCTGCCGGGTCTGCTGGTGCTGCCAGCCCGACACCTGGTCGTTGGCGAAGAATCCACCGACGCCGAAGCTGAGGTCGAAGTCCCACAGCGGACCCGCGAAGATCTTGCTGTCCCGGTCCTTGTAGAAGTGCGAGCTGCGGACGTAGGCGTCCATCTCCCGGCTCAGCTCGTTGACGATCATGAGGTCGATGAAGGAGTCGACGTCGATGTACTTGCGGTATCCGGTGGTCGGGTCGGCGAAGTTCGACGAGTGCAGCACGTCGTTGAACTCCTGGAGGTGACCGCGCAGCCAGTCCCGTTGCTGTGGTTGCAGGGGCGACGGGTCGGCTACCTCAAGGTAGTTCCAGCAGGTGGCCGCCGGCCCGGTGCACGGCAACGTCGGCTCCTCGGCTGCCATCCACTCGAATTTCCAGATGTACCCGCCCTGGATCTTCGGCAGGGTCACGTCGTCGGAGTCCAACTGCTTGAGGTCGAGGCGGTCCTTGGAGTTCTTGATCGTCTCCATGAACATGTAGACGCCCATGTAGTCACTGGCACCCACCGGTGCGGAGTCCGTGTTGAGGTAGAACTCGGCGAACGCGTAGCGCGGGGCGGGCAGCCCCATCTCGCGTCCGAGGTCGTAGACGAGCGCCTCACGGATCAGCGCCTTGTCGGGGAACGGGCCGCGCAACACCCAGTCGGAGTCGGCGGGCATGCCCAGCACCGGGTAGTCGGCGTCGTCGTCCTCGTTGTCCCAGAACTCGACGCGGAACGGCGTCTTCTCGAACGTCGCCGACGAGTTGCCGCGCAGCCGGAATCCGGCTCGGGTGCTGAGCGTCGGGGCGGCCGCCAACGATGTGGTGCCGCCGCCCGTCGGTTCGAAGATCATGGTGGTGGCGTCGAAGTACTCACGGGCTGGCCGGCCGGCACCGTACGAGTCGATCAGTACCACCGGCAGGTCATGTGCGGTGGTGACGTTCTGAGCGGCGTACATGGCGGTGCCGGGCGCACCCGTCGGCGTCTGTCCGACGAACGCCTGCGCCCGCAACTGGGTGGTGCGGGTGAAGCGCAGCGCCGAGCCGGAATAGAGCGACGACTGGGCGGTGGGCGGCTGCCCGTTGGTGGTGTAGCGGATCTGGGCACCGCTGACGGTGCTGCTCAGCGTCACCGCCACCTCGCCCTGGAAGGTGCCGCTGGGCACCGAGAAGGTGATGTCGCCGACGAGGTCGTCTGCCGCGGCCGGTGCGGCGGCGGCATCGGCGGCCGGTGTGCCGGCGAGGAGTTCGGTGACCGGTTGAGCGGCCTGGGCAGCGGCGACGGGTTCGGCGCCGGCCGGTGGCGAAGACACCACGAGGAGGCCTGCGACGAACACGGCGGTGGCGGCGATCCCGGCGGCACGAAGGGCCGCCACCGGAAGACCGGTGTTGCGGGTGGTCATGCGCACGATGCCTCCTGTTCTGATCGGGTGGGAACGGGCAACTCCAGGAGCGCCGAGGACGGGTCGGCGCGGAAGTGGCGGCGTAGCGTCCGTCGCCACGGCACATCGGGAAGGTCCAGGCGGAGAGCCGCGAGACCGGTGGCGTACTTCGAGATGCGTACGGGCCGGGTCCCGCGCTGCCACAGCGCGCGGTCGACCAGCGAAGGGGCCGAGCTGGTCTTGGTCTCGACCACGGCGATGCCGGGCAGTCGCAGGGTGCGGTCACCGTCCTGCCAGGTGAGCCCCGTGTCGATGGTGACCCGGCTCGCGGTTGCGGGCAGCAGCAGAGTGGAGCGACGGTAGCTGGTGACCAGCACCGGCTCGAGCGGGCTGCCGCTGAGATTGGACAGGATCGACTCCCGGTCGAGCACATCGTTGACGAACCCGCGCCCGGACCGGACGGTGCGGCGGTCCTCGGCGAGATACGGCAGTCGGTGTTTGGTGACCCGTCCGCGTGCGCCGCTGATCTTCACTTCCAGCCAGCACTGCGCGGAGTCGAGGTAGGTCCGGGTCCGTACCTTGAAGCGCCTGCGCCGCCGGTACGCGGCGCAGTGGTAACTGGCCAGGCAGGGCGTGTCGAAGTACACGGACTCGTACCGGAAGCTGCGCTCACCGTCGATGTCCAGCACGCGGGCGTACGGGGTGAGCTGGTCCAGCAGATAGGGCAACTCGTCCACCGCGATCACGTACTTGCGGTCCACCCTGCACTGCAGCGCCGCCCGGTCGACCACCTCGGCGAGTGCGATCGGCGCCAGCGTCGCCAGCGGTGGCGCGCTCATCGGAGCGCTCCGGCCCGTACCGACTTGCTGGTGCCGGCCGCCGCGCTGCGCCGGGCGACCGAGTATCGGACGTCGACCACGGTGGTCTCATTGACCATGTCGAGCCGCTGGACGATGGCGTTGTGCACCCGGGCGTTGAGCAGTTGCTCCAACTGGGCGACGAGAGCGACGTGATCGGTGACGGCGGAGTCGAGCACCATGATCTGGTGCCGGTAGTGCCGGAGCAGCCGTCGGTGATCGCCGACGAACATCACCGCGACGATGAGTGCCATCAGGCCGCCGCTGAGCCAGACCGAGGTGGTGCTGAGTGCGCCGAGAATGCCCAGTGCGAGAGCGGAGAAGTAGTACGCGACCTCGTGCTGGTCGAGCTCCGTCGACCGGAGTCGGATGATGGAGAGCACTCCGAACAGCGCCAGCCCCAGCCCGAGCCCGGCCCCGACGTCACTGGCGCTCAGCGCGCTCGCCACCGCGAGGACGCCGACGTTGACCCCCAGATAGGCGACGACCAGGTCGCGCCGGCGGTGTCGGGGGAAGTAGAGCCCGAAGACGAGCAGCGCCACCGCGCAGATGTCGATCGCGAACAGGACGAGCTGCGACATCGCTGGGGTTCCTCCTGGTTCACGCCGGAGCGGACCGACGCCAGCCGCCGTCGCTGCGTGGCGACCTGCGGAAGGTGGCCGGACCTCCGGGCTACTTTTCGGTAAACTTTCGGTATTTCGTTGGTGACTGTAAGCAGAACATTAACGCAAGTCAATGTGTGATCCGTGTGCGCATCCAGGTCCCTGGGCCGGCCGGCGAGGGTGCGGGGCGCCTGACGTGGGCAGGCTCGGGGTGCCGCCGCGGCCCGTAAGGCCGCCGAAACTTTCGGAGCCTTTCGGCGTTACGGCGTCTCGATTAACCGGGTCCTGGGGCGGGATGATCGTCGGTCCGGCCCGGGGTGGCCGCTGAGCCTCTGGTGACCGCCAGGGTGGGCGGGGCTCAGTGACTTCGGTGCCTATGGAGCTGATGCCGCAAACGAATCAGGCAAGGGGATCCGTGGCGGTCGCCGGCAGCGACGACGAGCCCCGCGTCGTCGCTGCGGATTCGTCGGACGACGTAAGCAGGGGTGCGCGGCCGGCAGGGTTGATCTGCCCGGTCCGAGGGCATTTCTGCATAGACGCCCTCCAATTGCCGGTTGCATTGGTCAGACGTGTGACCTACGCTCCCAGTAAGAATTTCGGGGCGGTTAACAAAGAGTGCGGTCGGGGCGACGGAAGTCCCCGCCGGCCCTTAGTGGCGTCGCTGTTCCGTACTCGTCGCTCGATACGCACTTTGGGCACCACATCGACGACCAGTGAGAGGAACAGACGTGAAGTCAGCCATATCCACCGCTCGAATGTCAGTGTTGGCGGTGGCGGCGCTTGTCGCCGCCACACTGCCGGCAGTGCTGACAAACCAACTACCGGCCTCGGCCGCGGTCCAGGCGACCTACTATGTCGCCCCGGACGGTAACGACGCCAATGCGGGCACCCTGCAGTCGCCATTCCGGACTCTGCAACGTGCCCGGGACGTCGTCCGTACGGTGAACACGAACATGACCGGCGACGTGAACGTCTACCTCCGTGGTGGAACCTATCCGGTGAGCAGCACTGTCGAATTCGGGTCGAGCGACTCCGGTACCAACGGATTCCGGATCAGCTACGCGGCCTACGCCAATGAGAAGCCGGTCCTCGACGGCGGCGTCCAGGTGACCGGATGGAGCCAGCACAGCGGCAACATCTGGAAGGCGCCGCTCGACCGCGCCAACAAGCTGCGGGCGCTCTACGTCAATGACAAGCGCGCGTTCATGGCGTCGAAGACGATCAGCTCGGCGGGCTGTTACGGGACGTACAACATCACGGCCAACCAGGCCTCGTGGGCCTGGGAGTCGGGCTCGCAGTGCGACGGCGCAAAATACAGCCTGAACGATTTCCCGGCCGTCGCCAACAACCAGGACGACATCGAGATCGAGACCGGAACGACCTGGACCACGGCCATCGTGGGCGTCCGCCAGGTGACCACGAGTTCCGACGGCGCCAACCGGGTGGCCCTCTTCCAGCAACCGGGTGCGGCCATCGCGCAGGGCGCGTTCAACGGCAACGCCCAGGTTGGTGGAACCCACAAGGTGATGAACGCCTACGAGTTCCTGGACGCCCCCGGCGAGTTCTACTTCGACAAGACCAGTCGGACGCTCTACTACTACAAGGCCAGTGCCGAGAACATGTCGACCGCGACGGTCTACGCGCCGAACAACGTGACCACCGTGTTGCGGGTGGCCGGCACCTCGACGAGCAGCCACGCGCGCAACATCACGTTCTCCGGCCTGACGGTGCAGCACTCCGACTGGAACCTGGTCAACGTCGCAGGATCGTCCTTCAAGCAGGCGCAGCAGGGCAACCTCAGCGCGAACGTGTATGCCAAGGGGAACTTCCACGTCTATCACTACCGCAACGTCGACGTGGTTCCCGGCATCGTCCAGGTGCAGAACGCCGACGGGATCCTCCTGCAACGCAACCGGATCCAACACACCGGTGCCGACGGGATCAGCATGGTCAACGACGTGCAGGGCACCCAGTTGATCGGCAACCACACCAACGACGTTGCCGGGTCCGCGATCCTCGTGGGCCATCCGCAGCACGTCTACATCGGGGATGGCACGTCGACCAACCGCGAGAAGTACTCCGCGTCGGTCGAGGGGCTACCGAAGAACATCGACATCAAGAACAACTACCTCTACGACAGCGCGGTCCTGTTCAACGGGCACAGCCCCATCTCCGCGTACTTCGCCGACACCCTCACCATCCAGCGCAACCGGATCGAGAAGACCCCGTGGTCGGGCATCACGCTCGGCTGGGGCTGGTGGAACTTCGACGGATCGTCGGGCTCGATCGTGCCGAACCGGCCGACCACCACGGCAAGAAACAACACCATCAGCTACAACCACATCATCGACACGGTGCAACGCCTGAGCGACACGGCTCCCATTTACACGCTCGGGAGCCAGCCCGGCACCACCATTACCAACAACTACCTCCAGGGCGTTCCGTCGGGCCACAAGTACGGACTGCACCCGGATGAGGGCTCGGCCTTCATCACCTTCCGCGACAACGTCCTGAGTATCGACAAGAACGTCACCTGGATGATCAACTCGGACGACTTCGGGCGGAAACACGATCTGAGCATCACGCAGATCTACGGCCCGATCAACAAGGTCTCGAACAAGAATCTGCCGAACAGCACGGTCGGCGACATCCTCGTCTCATCCGACTATGTCTGGCCGGCGGTGGCGTACGGCATCGCCGCGAATTCCGGCCTTGAGGACGCGTACCGGGACATCATTCCGGCGAGCAACTTCTCCGCGCCGAACTACGTGCTGCCGGCCAGCACCTTCGTCACCAGTGCCACCGCGTCGATCCCGATCCGGAGCATCGGCGACGCCACCAGGTCGGTCTGGTTGGCTCCGTACGGCACGACCACCTTCACCGCCGGGGCGACGATGACCAGGGCCGCCGGCACCGCCACGTCCATCGCCGTGCCGGCCACTCAGGGCGAGTACCGGCTCTACGTCGTCGACGCACAGGGCAACCGGTCGGCCGAGTCGACTTCGATCGTCCGGCAGCAGCAGGGCGGCGGCAGCGGTACGGGAAGCGGACAACTCGTGGGTGGCCAGTCCGGCCGTTGTGTCGAGGTGCCCAACTCCTCGACCACCAACGGCACTCAGACCCAGCTCTGGGACTGCTCCACCGGCACCAACCAGCGGTGGACCCACACCGCCAGCAAGCAGCTGACCGTGTACGGCAACAAGTGCCTGGACGCCTCCGGGGCGGGCACTGCCAACGGCACCGCGGTCATCATCTGGGACTGCCACGGTGGGCTCAACCAGCAGTGGAACGTCAACACCAACGGCACCGTGACGAACGCCCAGTCGGGGCTCTGCCTCGATGCCAACGGCGCCGCCACGGCCAACGGCACCAAGCTCATCCTCTGGTCCTGCAACGGCGGCACGAACCAGCGGTGGACGCTGCGTAGCTGACCCGACCAGACCCCGGGGCCAGGCCGACACGGGCCTGGCCCCGGCTACTTCTGATACCCGTAGCTAGGAGGCGGCGTGCGGGGTGGCGTCGGTCGGCTCGGCGGCCTCGTCGTCCTTCGAGGGCTGCTCCTCGTCCGCCACCTTGACGCGCGCGGGCTCGGTCCAGGAGAACTCGATCTCGACGGACACCTCCGTCTCGTTCTCCCGCTCGATCTCCAGCTCGCACCGCACGGTGTCCGCGACAGTCACCGCGCCCGCCGCGCCGTAGAAGAGCCGCCCGTCAGACTCCAGCTGGTTCGCCAGTTGGCGCAGCCAGGCGGCCAGGTCGGAGCGTGACACCGTACGGGAGTCCTCATAGATATCCATGCCGGCCATGCTCGCACTCCACAGAGGACGGCGTGTGCAGGGCTTCGGCCTCGACCAGAGGTGTCGGCATGATATGGATCTTGCCGGTGGCGGTGGTCGGGAAAATGTCGGCATCGGAGGTGCTGCCGGGCAGCGTGCGGGTAATGCTGGGCGATGAAATCCACCTGGAAGCCCCACGAGAAGCACGGTGGCCTGTCGGACAAGGACAAGCGCGAGCTGCCGGAGACCGTCTTCGCGTTTCCCGGCAAACGCAAGGAACCGATGACCGACGCCAGCCACGTCCGCAACGCCGTCGCCCGGTTCGATCAGGTGCAGGGCGTCACCGACAAGGACCGGGACCTGGCCTTCCAGAACATCCTCGCCGCCGCCAAGCACTACGGTGTCGACGTCGCCGAGACGAACTGGCGCCAACTCGGCAAACTCCCGCACACACCGAACCCCGCCCACTGACGGGGCGTCCGCACGATTCGGCTCGCTCGCCGGATAGGTTCGTATCCGCTGGGTAAGCGGCGTGGATGCCCGCCAAACAGGAGCCGGCAGCTGACGACGACCCGCCCCCGCACGGGGTGTCCCGGGCCGGTCGAACCTGGGCCAGCCTGCCCAATCCGGTGCGGCACGGGTTGCGCTCCCGCGCCTGGCGGTTCCGCCTCTACGGGCTGCTCGCCGTGCAGGCCGGCGTCGCGGCGACGATCGCCTGGTTCGTGGGGGCCCAGTTCCTGGACAATCCCTCCCCGGTCCTCGCGCCCACCACAGCTGTCGGCATCGTGGCCGCCTCGATGGGCACACGCCTGCGGCGCACCATCGAGCTGCTGGTCGGGGTCGTCCTCGGGCTCGCCGTCGGCGACGCGGTCATGCCGCTGTTCGGCATCGGACCCTGGCAGACCGGCCTGGTCGTCGTACTGGCGATCATCGTCGCCATCCTGCTCAAGGGCGGTGGCTCCCTGCTCACCCAGGCCGGTGGCACCGCGGTGCTCATCGCCACCCTGGAACCGCCAGTGCGTGACCTGTCCGTTCCTCGCTTCGTCGATGCCGCGGTCGGCGGACTGGTCGGGTTGGCGGTCGGTCTGCTGGTGGTGCCCATCCACCCGCAACGGACGGTGCAGCGGCTGGCCGAACCGGTCCTCGACCCGGCTATCGCCGCCCTGCACAGCTGGGCGGGGCGTTGCGTCGTCGGGACCTTGACACCACCGAGCAGAGTCTGACCGGCCTGCGGATCCTCGGGTCGCGGGTGACCGCGCTGGACGAAGGGGTCGAGGCTGCCCAGGAGGTGGTGCGACTGGCGCCGCTACGGTGGCACCAACGTCGGTTGCTGGCCCGCTACACCCGGGCCGTCAAACATCTTGAGCGGAGCCTCTACGGCTGTCGGGCCGTTGCGCGGAGACTGGCCAAGGCTCTCCGGGAGGATGAGCCGATACCGGAGGAGTTCGCAGCAGCCATCGAGCTGCTGGCCACCAGCATGCATACGCTGAGACGCACCACCACTCCCGAGCGGGCGGACCCGCGGGAGGCGCGCCAGCAGATCCTGACCGCTCTCAAGCTGGTCGAAGAGGCGCAGGGGCAGCCCGCGCCGGATCCCACCCGTCCGCACGCCCACCGGTTGGGCTACTCGGGGATGATCGCCGCGGGTGAATTCCGCACGGCCGCCCAGGACCTGCTCATCGCCAGTGGGTTGGACACCGACGAGGCGGCAGCGCTGGTGCGCCAGACGTCGGGTCGGGACGAGTGGGACTGAACCCCGTTCACCCGTCAGGTCGCCTTCAGCGACGCGAGGACGTCGAGGTAGTGCGGGTTCCTCATGACCCCCAGCACGTTGCCGAACGGGTCGACCACCGCTGCGGTGATGAACCCCTCGTCCCCGTGCGGAGTGATCGGCTGGTACTCAGTGGCGCCCAACGCCAGCAGCCGCTCGACGGTCGCGTCGAGGTCGTCGACGCACCAGTGCATGATCGCGCCGCCGGGCCCGGCCGCCGCGCCGGCCGGTGCATACCTGCGGTCGATGATGCCCAGCTCGGCCTGATAGTCCCCGATGCGGAACTCGGTGTAGGCCGGGCGTCCGTCGGGGCCAGGGCGCATGAAGTACGCCTCGATGCCAAGAAAGTCCGCGTACCAGGCCGTGGCGGCTGTCACGTCGTCCGCCCAGATGTTCAGGGTGGCGAATCCTCGCAGGCTCATCAGGTGTCCTCTCGTCGATGTCGTTGGTGTCGACGCTATCGACGATTGCGGAAGGTTTGCTTCCGCAATGAGTTGCCGGTCTCGGCGGTGTCGAGCCCGGGGCCGCATCTTTCGTCGGTGCCCGGGTAGTCGCCGCCATTGCCAGTACGAGTGGCGGGGGATGGCGTGGACAGCTACCCGGCAGTCGAGGACCACGGTCTGATCGGTGATCTACAGACCGCGGCGCTGATCAGCACGGACGGTACGGTCGACTGGTTCTGCGCGCCCCGCTTCGACTCGCCGAGCGTCTTCGGCGCGCTGCTGGACCGCCGCAACGGCGGCCACTTCCAGCTCTCGCCCGACGGCGTCGACTACACGAGCAAGCAGCTCTACCTGCCCGGTACGCCGATCCTCATCACCCGCTTTCACAGTGCCGACGGCGTGGGCGAATTGTTGGACTTCATGCCCGTCACGGGTGAACGGGCCACCAACCGGCACCGGTTGATCCGGCTGGTTCGCATGATCCGGGGCAGCATGCCGTTCCGCTTCGTCTGTCAGCCCCGGTTCAACTACGGACGCGATCCGTTCGAGCTTGAGGTGCACCCCGAGGGCGACGTCTTCCGGAGCCAGACACTGAACTTCACCCTCACGCTCTTCAAGGATGCGAAAGGGCTGATCGACGCGGGGGCCATCCACCGCGACGCGCAGGGCGTATCGGCTCGGTTCACGCTGCACGCGGGTGACATCGGCGGAGTGGTCCTGGAGACGGCCTGCCCGCACGCGCCCCGAGCACTCAGCACCGAGGAGGCGTGCGAACTGCTCGCCGAAACCCGCGACTTCTGGCGGCGGTGGGTGGACCGTTCCCGCTATCGGGGCCGTTGGAGGGAGGCGGTCGAGCGGTCGGCGATGACTCTCAAGCTGATGACGTACGCGCCGACCGGCGCCCTGGTCGCCGCGCCCACCGCGGGGCTGCCCGAGCAGATCGGCGGGCAGCGGAATTGGGACTACCGCTACACCTGGATCCGGGACGCGTCCTTCTCCGTGCACGCGCTGCTCCGCCTGGGCTTCACCGACGAGGCCGAGAAGTATCTGCTCTGGCTCGACGCGCGCATCCGGGACGCACGGGACCCCGATCTGCCCCTCCAGATCATGTACCGGATCGACGGCTCACCGGACCTGCCCGAGGAAGTGCTCAGCCATCTGGAGGGATACCGCGGGTCGGCACCGGTGCGCATTGGCAACGGCGCGTCGGGCCAACTGCAACTCGACATTCACGGCGAGGCGCTCAACTCCCTGGAACTCGCCGACCGGAATGGCCTGATCGCGCCGTACGAAGGGTGGCGGAAGACGGCAGAGCTGATGGACTGGCTCTGCGAGCACTGGGACCAGCCCGAGGACGGCATCTGGGAGACCCGGTCCGGGCGGCAGGACTTCACGTACGGACGGATGATGTCCTGGGTGGCGCTGGACCGCGCCATCCGCCTCGCGCAGCGCCGTGGGCGCCCCGGTGACACCACCCGTTGGACGACCGAACGCAACACCATCTACGAGCAGGTCATGAAGCGTGGCTTCCACCCGGGGCGTCAAGCTTTCGTGCAGCACTACCGCACAGACATCCTGGACGCCTCGCTGCTTGCCATGCCCGGGCTCGGCTTCATCTCGCCGATGGACCCGATGTGGGAGTCGACACTGCGGGCAATCGACGCCGAGTTGGTCTCCGACAGCCTCGTCTACCGCTACGACCCGAACGCCTCGCCGGACGGCCTCGCCGGCACCGAGGGCACCTTCAGCATGTGCACCTTCTGGTACGTGCAGGCCCTCGCCCAGGCCGGCCGGATCGACGACGCGCGGTTGACCTTCGAGAAGATGCTCACCTTCAGCAACCCGCTCGGCCTTTACTCCGAGGAAATCGCGCCGACCGGTGAGCAGATCGGCAACTTCCCGCAGGCCTTCAGTCACCTGTCGTTGATCAGCACAGCGACTCACCTCGACGACCTGCTCGACCAGCAGCGCTGACCCGTCGGGTCAGAACAGCGTCAGCGGCTCGACCGGGATCGGCTCGGGCAACGCGTCGAGCCCGGGTACGCGTGCCCGTACCTCGTCGTGGAACCGGCGGGCGAGTGCCGGCGCGTCGGCGTTATCCGGGGTGTGGATGAACACCGTCGGCGAGCGCCCTTCGCGGAGCCAGGTGACTGTCACGTCGACCCAGCGCTGCCAGCCCTCGACAGTGCGCGTCGGGTCGTCGCGACCGAGGTAGCGGACGATGGGTCGGTCGGTCAGCGCGAGGGACCGGAGCGGCAGGCGCGGCTTCTTGGTCCAGGCGTCCCGCTCCGCGTCGCTGGTCGGCGGGCTCGTGAAGAAGGCGGTCGTGTCGAAGGGGATCCACTCGGCGCGGACGGCGGCGAGGGTCGCCCCGAGCAGTCGGGCCGCGCGGGCGTCGGTGAAGAACGCGGGGTGGCGGACCTCCACCGCGTACCGGTGGGACCGCGGAAGCTGCTCCAGGAAACGGCCCAGGGCCGGGACGTCGGCGGGCGCGAACGAGCCGGGCAGCTGGATCCAGAGGGCGTGGGCGCGCGGGCCGAGCGGTTCGATGGCGTCCAGAAAGACGCGCAGCGGTTCGTCGACGTTGGTGAGCCGGCGTTCGTGCGTGATGACCTTGGGAAGTTTGAGGACGAACCGGAACTCGGGATCCGTCTGGGCGGCCCACGAGGCCACGGTGTCCCGGGCCGGGGTCGCGTAGAACGTGGTGTTGCCCTCCACGGCGTCGCACCAACTGGAGTAGTGCCGCAGGCGCTCGGTGGGCGGCAGCCGGTGGCCCGGCCACGACCGGTGACTCCACATCGCGCACCCCACGTGCAGACGCATGACCGCCCTTCCCGCCGGTGACCGCGTTCGACCGGAGCCCACCGTATACGGGCCGCCGAACACGCCGGGCCCACGGTGCGGCAGGTAGGGTCCGACGCCATGCGCGTGCTGTTCGCCAGTCTTGCGTCCGTTGGTCACACCTATCCGCTGATCCCGCTGGCGATCGCCGCCCGGGAGGCCGGGCACGAGGTCCACTTCGCCGCCGGTCCGGAGGTGCACGCGCCGCTCGCCGCGCACGGCCTGCGGCCGTTCCGGCCCGGCGACGCCTTCTACGAGGTGTACGCCGAGGATCTCGCACCGGAGCTGGCGCGGCTGCGGCCCGACCTGGTGGTGCACGAGTGGGGGCTGCCGGGGGCAGCAGTGGCGGCTCACCGGACCGGGATCCCGGGCCTGTGGCACGGGTTCGGCCGGATGTATCCCGAGGGTATCGGCCTGGAACTGCCCACCAGGAACGCCGAGGTCGTCGGCCGGCCGCACCTGGACATCTGGCCGCCCTCGCTGCAGGACAAGGACTTCCTCGCCACCGAACGTCGGATCGAGCTGCGACCGGTGGCCTTCTCCACACCGGCCCCGCTGCCCGAACGGGTGAGCCGTCGAACGTCCCGACCGTTGATCTATCTGACCCTCGGCACCGCGTTCGGCACGCCGGAGCTGCTGCGCACCGCCATCGCCGGCCTGGCGGCGCTGGACGCCGAGGTGGTGGTCGCGGCGGGCCGGGTGCCCCTGGAACAACTGGGCGAGATCCCTGACCACGTCAGCGTGCATCCGTGGGTGTCGCAGGCGGAGCTGCTGCCGCTCGTCGACCTGGTGGTGCACCACGCAGGTAGCGGCACCACCCTCGGCGCGCTCGCGGCTGGCGTACCGCAGTTGCTGCTGCCGCAGGGCGCCGACCAGTTCGCCAACGCCGACACCCTCGCCGCCGCCGGTGTCGCAGTGCGGCTTCTTCCCGGCGAGGTGGACGCGAGCGCCATCGCCGAGCAGGCCCATCGCCTGCTGCCGCAGCGCGGCAACGTCGAGCAGCGCGACGCGCCCCGCGCTGTCGCCGAGGAGATCGCCGCCATGCCCTCGCCGGCGGCCGTCGCTCGACTCCTGCCGGAGTACGCCGCCTGAGCCGAGCTGTAGTCGTCAACTCAAGGTTGACGCGACGGATGCGTCAACCTATGGTTGACGCATGACAGATCCTCTCCAGATGGGTAACCCCGTCAAGCTCGACGACCTGATCCAGGCGATCAAGACGGCGCACACCGACGCGCTCGACCAACTCACCGACGCGGTCATCGCCGCCGACCACCTCGGCGAGGTGGCCGATCACCTCATCGGACACTTCGTCGACCAGGCCCGGCGCTCGGGCGCGTCCTGGACCGACATCGGCCGCAGCATGGGGGTCAGCAAGCAGGCCGCCCAGAAGCGCTTCGTGCCGAAGGCGACCGACGCGGCCGCGCTCGACCCCAACGCCGGATTCGGCCGGTTCACCCCTCGCGCCCGCAACGTGGTGATGGCCTCGCAGGAGGAGGCTCGCGCCAGCGGCAACGCCGAAATCGGCCCCGAGCACCTGGTGCTGGGCCTGCTGGCCGAGCCGGAAGGGCTGGCCGCCAGGGTGATGGCTGGTCGCGGCGCCACCCCCGAGGCGGTGCGGGAGGCGGTCGCTGCCGTCGTTCCACCGCGGGCGGAGCAGGTTCCGGACCTCATCCCGTACGACGCGCGCGGCAAGAAGGCGCTGGAGTTGACCTTCCGGGAGGCGCTGCGCCTCGGTCACAACTACATCGGCACCGAGCACATGCTGCTCGCCCTGCTGGAGCAGGAGGACGGCGCCGGCGTGCTCACCAACCTCGGCCTGGACAAGGCGACGGTCGAGAGCGACCTGGCCGCCGCCCTCGCCGCCGCCGTCGGAAAGAAGTGAGAACCCGGGGTCAGGAGACCTCAGGAAAGCCGTAACGCAGGGCGTGCTCCGGATCGGCCGGGTCGATCTGGCGTACGCCCGCGTCGGCGAGGCGCTTGTTGACCTCGTCGAGTTGCTCGCGCACCAGGCGGGCCTCCTCCTCGGTGACCCGGCCCCGATGGGGCTTGCCGGCATGCTCCAGCGTGCCGTAGTCGATCTTCTCGGTGGTCTTACGGGCCTTGGGCGGGCGAACCCGCTCGGCCGTCTTCAACAGCTGCGCCATCGGCACGTCGGTGGCCATCGCGTCGAACTCGCTGGCGGTCAGCACCACCCGGCGGGGCTCGCCGCCACCGTGCCGGTCGTGGATCTCCACCACCGCCACGTCCAGCGCGGCGTCGTCGATGTTCTCCACCTCGCCCGGGGTGGCGTCCAACTGCACGGGCCCGGCGACCAGGTCCGGGTGCTCCAGCACGACGACGCGGACCACCTCGTCGTCCTGCTGCAGAACCGTGCCGGTGAAGTCGGAGACGTGGATCGTCTTCTTGCCCATGCGCGGAGCTTCTCCTGTCGTAGGCCGGGATGGCGGACCACAAGAAATTACCCGACAGGTGTGCGAAAGCCGCCGCTGGACCTCCTCGGGTGTGTCGCCCCGAACGTCAGAGGCTGCCCTTCGGTGCCACCGACCGGTGGTGCCTCAGTGGGTGTTCAGACGGTGCCGACTGGAGCTGCCGACGGACAGCTTGTTCAGCCCGGCCCACGACAGGGAGTCGCCGCCGATTGTCCGAGGGTTCCGGTAGCGCGGCTGGGGCGGATTGCCTCCGACGGCCTCCGCCGCGTGCCAGAGTCGCTCGGGGTCCTGCTGGTAGTGGTCGCTCGGCTGAATCGGCATGCGTTCACCGTCCCAAACAAAGGTGTCCAGATATGGAAATACATATGACGGTCGATCCGCGTGCCCGGTTCCCGCACCCCTTTCCCACTCGGCCCTGACGTATCCTGCGCCCGGCCCTGCCGTCCGGCGTACGGTGATCGACGACGGGTCGGGTGACGGGGAGGTGCGCATGCTCGACCGGCGACTTCACCTGCACCTGGCCACCTGGCTCGGCCAGTGGCCGGCCGGGCCTGGGCTGCACGTGGTCGCCTCGCAGCGGCGGGCCAAACCGGCCTGGGATGGCCGGCTACGCCCGGCGCTCGCCGTGGACACCGGGCAGAGCGCCGTGCTCTCCGTGGCGCCGGACCGTGTGGCGGCGGTCCGCGCGTTGGTTCGCCGTACGCCGGCTCGCTTGCTCGCCGCGCTGCCGGAGGCCGTCGGCCGGCCCGAATTCTGCGTACACGACGGCCCCTTCCGGTGGAGCGTGGCGCCCGCCCCGCTGCCCGACGTGGGGGAGTGGACCGAGCCGACCGCCGCCGGGCTGCCGCCGTGGCTGCGACTCTTCGACCGGCCGGTGCTGGTGGTCCGTGACCCGGACGGCGCCTATCTGGCCGGCGCCGGGATCAAGCGGCACGACGCGTACGGGCACGAGTTGGCCGTCGGCACCGTGCCGACCGCGCAGGGGCGCGGCCTGGCCCGTCGACTGGTGGCCCAGGCGGCGCGGCGGGTGCTCGACGAGGGGGCGGTCCCCACCTACCTGCACGAGCGGGACAATCACGCCTCGGCCCGGGTCGCCGAAGCGGCCGGTTTTCCGGACCGGGGCTGGCGCGCGTACGGGGTCTATCCGCGCTGAGCGGGCATTGGGCGCGGACCGTGGATCCCGGGCCGGATCCACGGTCCGCAACCTCCCCCCAGGCCCCGGTTCCGGGTGTAGCGGCCCCGCCGGGCGGCGTGCCGCTACGTGTCGATCACGCTACGTATCGAACAGGCTCGGGGCAAGGTTGAAGCTGTCGGTTCGGAGTGTCGAAAAGCGGACTTGACCTGCTGCTTCGCCGGCCGAAGGTGTCGGCCGGATCAGTGACGGAGCGTGCGAATCAGGTCGAGCACCTGTCGGGTCACCGGCCGCAGGACCCGGAGCCGGGACAGCGCCACGAGCCGGTCGATCAGTGGTACGGCCCCGTCGATGAGCTGGCGGGTCTTGGTCTGGCCCGGCGATCGGTCGTGTACCCAGTAGAGGATCACGCCCATGTACGCGAGCCAGAGCAGCTCGGGCAGCTGTGGGCGCAGCTCGGCGTCGACAGTGGCCGTCGAGCCGGCCAACACCTCGCCGAAGAGGTCGATGGCCGCCTCTCGGGGGCCGGAGGACTCCGCGGAGAAGGGGCTCAGCGGGGAGGTGGGCTCCGCCGCCGTCTTGAAGAAGGTCGCCGCGAATCCGTGTGAGGGCGTCAACACGTCGATCCCCGCGTGCAGCACTCCGGCGAGCCGGGGACCGAACGCCTCCTCCCGATCGAGCACGGGCTGCGCGGCGGCCCGGTGCTCGACCTGGGACTGGGCGTAGAACTCCTGAATCAGGTGGTCCTTGGATCCGAAGTAGTAGTAGGCGTTGCCGACCGCCACGCCGGCCTCCTGCGCGATCGCCCGCATGGTGGTCTGGGCGTAGCCGCGCTCGCGGAACAGCCGCATTGCGGTGTCCCGGATCAGCTGCCGGGTCTGCTCGCCTCGGGCGGTGGCAGGGTCACCCGCAGTGGTCGTCTGCGCAGGCTGCTCGGTCATCGGGGCCACCGTATCCCGCCGGTTCGTCGGTCGGCTCGGCCCACGGGTCGCGGATCCGCTCCCGGATCGCCGAGGCGGCGGCCACCGTCTGCCGGGCGAGGGGCAGCAGGTGCGGTCGGGCCAGCCGCTCGGCCGTGGACCGATGGTCGGTCAGCGCCCAGAGGCAGGCGAACCAGGCGCCGTCGCCCGCGTACACCTCGCCGGTGTCGGCGATCACGGTGAGGTCGCGCAGCGTCGCGTCGTGGTCCAGGCCGGGGAAGCGCCGGCGGGCCTCGGCGGACCCGGCCGGCACGAACTCCAGGGGTACGAGCTGGGCGCGGGACGACAACCAGCGGCGGGCGGCGCGGCAGAGTGGGCAGGCCGCGTCGAACAGGACGGTGAACCCCCGGATCCCACCGCCGGAGTGAGCGGTGGGATCCGGGAGCCGACCGACGCCATCGGCCGGGGGCATGGTCATCGGGTCGGTGGGTTGTTCGTCGGGCCGACGCCCGGTTGCGGTCCGGCCGGTCGCGGACCAGCGGGCTGGGGTCCGGCCGGGTGTGCGCCGGTCGGCTGTGGTCCACCCGGGTACGCGCCGACCAGCTGCGATCCGGGTGGGGTGGATTGCATGGGGAGTCGGCCGATCGGGGCGAGCGGGGGGTGGGTGGCGAGCTGGCGGAGTCGGTTCCGGCGGTAGCGGCCGAGCGCGAAGACGTTGAAGAAGTGCAGCGCGCCGAGCACCAGCAGCACCAAGCCGATCTTGAGTGACAGCTCCTCCATGGCCTGGCTGGTTGAGCCGACCGGGTCGGAGTGCTTCATCGCCACAGTGACGTAGCCGAGGTTGAGCAGATAGAAGCCGACCACCAGGAGGCTGTTGACCGCTTGGGCGAGTCGTTTCTCGGCGAACACCTCCTCCAGGAAGACCAGCCCGTTGCGGGACAGCGCTCGAGCCACCCAGATGGTCAGGCCGACGCTGACCGCGAGGTAGATCACGTACATCCAGACCTTGATGTCCATATGGACGCCCTTCTTGAACGTGTTCAACTACCGATGTCATCAGACTAGGACCGATGTTGAACATGTTCAATAAGGGGCGACCAGTGACTGTGGACACTCTGGGGCGGCGCTGGAGCGCGCCATCCGGCCGCGCCTGAGGCCCGGCCGGATGGCGCCGTCGCTCAGCCGGCCAGGCCGAGCACCTCGGCTGCCGCGCGACCGTTGGCGTGGCTCGCGCCGTAGGTGGTGACAAAGGCGCGGACGCCCGCGGGCCGCCACTGTGCCGGCCAGCCCATCTCCACCACTGTCACCGGGTGCTGGGCCGCCAGGTCGGCGATCAGCTCCGGGCCGCCGGGCAGCCGGTGCAGGTGCCGTCCGACCAGGACGATGGGACGGTCGCCCGCCAATCCCCGCAGCGTGGCCGGATCGGTCTCGGCGGCGATCACCCGGATCTCCGGCACCCCGTCCAGGTGCGGACCGAGGCCCCACGGCACCCGACCCTCGGCGATCGTCGACTCGGTGTGCAGTTGCACCACCAGTGGCTGGTCCAGGCCGGTGAGCAGGCCCTCCACCCGGACCGCTCGACGCGCCGCCGCGTACCCCAGCTCGGGGTCGCCGGTGGCCGGCGACCCGCTGGCGGCCCGGCTCCAGGCGGCGAGATCGGCGGCGCGGCCGGCCGCCTCCTCGACCCGCGCCCTCGCCAGCCGGCCGTCGGCGAGCGCGTCGACGATCTCGGCGGCCACCCGCTCGACCAGTTCGGCGTCGACCTTCGCGCCGATGCAGAGCAGGTCGGCACCCGCGCTCAGGGCCCGGACCGCAGCCGGCCCGACCCCGCCGGCGGCCACCGCGGCACCCTTCATCTCCAGCGCGTCGGTGATGACGGTGCCGGTGAAGCCGTACTCGGTGCGCAGCAGGTCGACCAGGACGGCTCGGCTGAAGGTGGCCGGGCCGGCGCCGGTGAGCGCCGGCACCCGGATGTGCGCTGTCATCACGGCGCGCGCCCCGGCGGCGACGATGGCCGCGAAGGGCGGTAGGTCCCGCTGGCGGAGCAGGCTCAGCGGAGCGTCCACCGTGGGCAGTTCGTGGTGGGAGTCGGTGACTGTGGCGCCGTGCCCGGGGAAGTGCTTGGCGCAGGCGGCCACGCCGGCGGCCTGCAAACCGGCCACGGCGGCGGCCGAGTGGGCGGCCACCCGCACCGGATCCGCGCCGAAGGACCGGGTGCCGATCACCGGGTTGTCGTCGGCGGTGTTGACGTCGACAGTGGGGGCGAGGTTGACGGTGATGCCCAGCGCGGCCAGTTCGGCGCCGATCGACTGGTAGACCCGTCGGGTGAGGGCCACGTCGCCGATCGCACCCAGGGCGGCGTTGCCGGGGTACGGGCTGCCGGTGGCGTGCGCCAGCCGGGTCACGTCGCCACCCTCCTCGTCGATGGCGATCAGCGCGTCCGGCCGACCGGTGCGCAGCGCGGCGGTGCTCGCCGCCACCTGGGCGGGGTCGTGCACGTTGGTGCCGAACAGGGTGTGCCCGGCCAGCCCGTCGGCCAGCAGGTCAACCGCCCAGTCCGGCGGGACCGGTCCCGGGTACGCGGCCAGCAGCGTGCCCAGCGCCAGCCGGCGCAGTCCTGGATCCAACCCCACGTGATCTTCCCCCTTCGGTGCCCCCGCGAGTACGAGACGTCGTACCGGTGGTGGTCCTGGCCCTGCCGACTCGGCGGAGCGTCCCACCGTCGAGTGGCCGTTACGCTACGGCTACCCGTTCGCAGGTCGGTTTACAGTTAGCAAAGTTTACTAAAACTAGAGGACGTGTCATGAGTGCGACCCGGCTGCCCGGCACCCCCCGTCTGTTGCGGGCGCTCAACGACCGTGCCGCGCTGGAGCTGCTCCTCGAACGCGGCCCGCTGACCCGAGCTCGACTCGGCGAGCTGACCGGCCTGTCGAAGGTCACCGCCTCGCAACTGGTCGAGCGGCTGGAGGAGCGCGGCCTCGTCGCGCGGGTCGGCGAGCAGGCCGGCGGGCGAGGGCCGAACGCCCAGCTCTACGCCGTCCGCCCGGGCAGCGCGCACGTGGTCGGCGTGGACGTCGGGCCGGACCGGGTGGTGGCTGCCTGCGCCGACATCACCGGTGCGGTCATCGGCCGGGTGGAGCAGTCGACCCGGGACACCGACGACCCGGTGGGCGTGGTGCACAACGCCGTCGTGCAGGCGGCGAGCAGCGCCCAGGCGCAGCTGAGCAGCGTACGACGGATCGTGCTCGGCACACCGGGCCTGGTCGACCCCGGCACCGGCGACATCACCTTCGCCTTCAACCTGCCGCGCTGGCACAGCGGTCTGCTCGCCGCGTTGCGGGACGACCTGCACACGCCGGTGGTCTTCGAGAACGACGTCAACCTGGCCGCGGTGGCCGAGGCGCAGTCCGGCGCAGCGCAGGGGCTGTCGGACTTCGTGCTGGTCTGGGTGGGCGCCGGCGTCGGCCTGGCGATCATGCTGGGCGGGAGGTTGCACCACGGCAGCAGCGGTGCCGCCGGCGAGATCGGCTACCTGCCGGTGCCCGGCGCGCCCATCCCGCGCGACGTCTCCCGTCGCGCCAAGCCGGCCTTCCAGCAGCTGATCGGTGCGGACTCGGTGCGCGCGGTGGCCCGCGAGCACGGCTACCCGGACGCCGACGCCGCCGAGGCGGTCCGCGCGGCCGTCGCGGCCGGCGCCGACGGCGGCCCGATGCTCGACGAACTGGCCCGTCGGCTCGCGCTCGGCGTGGCCAGCACCTGCGTGGTGCTGGACCCACCGCTGGTCGTGCTCGCCGGCGAGGTCGGCCAGGCCGGAGGCGCGGCGCTCGCCGACCGGGTGCAGCAGGAGGTCGCGGCGATCACGCTGGTCCAGCCGCGAGTGGTGCCGACCGGGCTGACCGAGGAGCCGATCCTGCAGGGCGCGCTGCGCACCGCGCTGGACGCCGTACGCGACGAGGTGTTCGGCTCCACCGTCGGCTGAGCCCGCTGCGGCGGTCATGTGAAGGAATATTTCACCGCGCGTCCGCAGGGTGCAAGCTCTTGCCGCCTGCTGGTCGGGCTCGGCCCACCGGGCCGCCCAGCAGAGGATGGGCGGCCCGGTGAAAGCCTCAGATCAGGTCGCGGCGACGGAACACGGCAAATGCCGCAGCGGTCAGCCCGCCAGCGAGCACGAGCAGCACCAGCAGCGACGACCCCCAGGTGATCGTGTAGAACGAATCGCAGTTGAGGCCGGGGCCGCCCGCGCAGAGCCGTTCGTCGTAGAAGCGCGCACCGCCGTTGAGCCACGCCCCGATGTGGCTGGAGAGCATGAACAGGTCCGACTTCCGCGCGTCCACGATCTCCAGGACCAGCCGGGCGCCCAACTCCCAGACCACCGCGTACGCGGCGAACGCGCCGAGCGCCGCCGACGTGTGCCGACCCAGCGTGGCGATCGCGAAGCCCAGCGCGGAGGCCAGCAGCACCAGCACCAGGCCACGGCCGTGCACCGCGCCGAGCGACCGCCAGAAGTCACCGTCCAGCCGGCCCGGCAACCCGGCGGCCTGCCCGATCACCCAGAACGTGGCGAGGTAGGCCACCGACGCCAGCAGGGCCAGCACCAGCACCGTCCCGAGCAGGGTGCCCAACTTGGCCGCGAGCACCGTCACCCGGCGCGGTCGCCAGAGCAGCAGGTTCACCACGCCGCCCGAGGTCAGGTCCGCGCCGATGTAGGAGGCGCCGACCAGGAACCCGAACAGCACCAGGAACGCGATGAGGAAGTACAGCAGTGGTTGTGCCTGCTCGGCGAAGGTGAACACACCCGGTAGGAAGTCGGCGGCGATCGGCAGCCGATCCTGCAGGACCGGGTCGATCTCGGAGCAGTCGGCGGGGAGGTACATTCCGCCGTCCTCCGTCGGAAGCGCGCCGCCCTGGCGGGCCAGGCACTCCCGGAACGTGGCCTCCATGCTCTGCCGCGCCTCGGTGGCCTGCTGCCGCGCCGAGTTCAGCTCACTGACGCTCGGCTTGTGGGAGCCAGCAAGGGTGGTTGCCGCCGTGACCGCGAACGCCAACACCAACAGGACCACCATGAGCTGCACGAAGCGACGCGCGGACAGTCGCTCCAACTCGGCACGCACCAGGTTCACGCGTCCACTCCCCGATCGAGGTCGATCACAGCTTCGCCCTGCGGCAGCGACGAGTCGCCGACCTGGCGGGGCACCGACGAATGCTCGTACGCGCCGGTCAGCTCCAGGAAGACACTCTCCAGATCCGGCCGCAGCGGCGTCAGCTCGCCCACCCACAGACCCTGCTCACCGAGCACCCGGCTGACCACCGTCGGGTCGCTCACCCCGCTCACCACCAACGCTCCGCCGTCCACGACCGCCGTCAGCTCGGCCGCGTGCAGCAAGTCGACGGCCCGCTCCGGCTCGGCCACCCGGACGAGGAACTCGTGCCGGTCGTGGCCCGCCAGCACCTCGTCCACCCGACCGGTCGCGACCCGTCGCCCCCGAGAGATGATCGTGACGTGGTCGCAGATCAGCTGGATCTCGCCCAGGATGTGACTGGACACCAGCACTGTCACCCCGTTGGCCGCAAGCGACCGCATCAGGTCCCGCATCTCCCGGATGCCCGCCGGGTCCAGCCCGTTCGCCGGCTCGTCCAGGATGAGCAACCGCGGGTCCTTCAACAGCGCGGACGCCACCGCCAGACGCTGCTTCATGCCCAGCGAGTAGCCCTTCACCCGCTCATCGCCCCGGTCGTGCAGGCCCACCAGCTCCAGCACCTCGTCCACCCGCGAGACCGGCACACCGCCGGCGCGGGCCAACAACCGCAGCGTCCGGTAGCCGGTGAAGTTGCCGAAGAACTGCGGGCTCTCCACGATGGCGCCCACCTGGCCCGCCACCCGGGGCAGCAGCTCCGGCGACGGTTCGCCGAGCACTGTCATCCGGCCGCTGTCGGCGCGTACCAGCCCGAGCAGCGCACGCAGGGTGGTGGTCTTGCCCGAGCCGTTGGGGCCCAGGAAGCCGTGGACCTGGCCCGCCTCGACCAGCAGGTCGAACCCGTCCACCGCCACCCGTCGGCCGCTGCGCAGGCTGCGGAAGGTCTTGCGCAGACCCTCGATCTCGATGACCGCGCTCATCCGCGCGGCTCCGTACGTCGGCGGGGCATGGGCCGTCCTTCGGGCTTGGTGATCAATGACACGGCGCTTCACCCTATGGCCGGGGTGCCGCCCGTGGGGGGCACCCCGCGCTGCGTGGTTGGATGGTGTGGTGACTGGTGACCTGATCCCTGGCGCTGCCGGCGCCGCGCCTGCCGCCGCTTTCGTGGACCCGGATCTGGTGGTCAGCCTCGACGGCGTCGGCGTACGCCGCTCTGGCACCGCCCTCCTCCAGGACCTGACCTGGCGCGTCGAACTGGACGAGCGGTGGGTCGTGCTCGGCTCCAACGGTGCCGGCAAAACCACACTGCTCAACCTCGCCGCCGGTCGACTGCACCCCACCACTGGTGTCGCGCACGTGCTCGGCGAGCGGATCGGCCGCACCGACGTCAACGAGCTGCGTACCCGGATCGGGCTCACCACCGCGGCGATCGCCGAGCGGCTGCCCGCCGACGAACGGGTCAGCGACGTGGTGGTGACCGCCGCCTGGTCGGTGGTCGGCCGTTGGCGGGAGAACTACGACCGCGGCGACGAGGCGCGGGCCCGGGCACTGCTGAGTCAACTCGGCGTCGGTGGCCTCGCCGAACGCCGCTACGGCACCCTCTCCGAGGGTGAGCGCAAGCGGGTGCAGATCGCCCGTGCCCTGATGACCGACCCGGAGCTGCTGCTGCTCGACGAGCCCGCCGCCGGGCTCGACCTGGGTGGTCGGGAAGACCTGGTCGCCCGACTGGCCGAGCTGGCGTACGACCCCGACGCCCCGGCGATGGTGCTGGTCACCCACCACGTCGAGGAGATCCCGCCCGGGTTCACCCACGCGATGCTGCTGCGCGAGGGTGGGGTGGTCGCCCAGGGCCTGCTCGCCGAGACGCTGACAGGTGACAACCTCTCCAAGACCTTCGGGCTGCCACTTGTTGTCGAGCGGTCGGGCGACCGCTTCACGGCTCGCGCCGCCTGAGCGCCGGACAGGCGGAGACGACCGTGCCGCAGACCCGGGTTGCCGTGGTGGGCAGCGCCAACATGGACCTGGTCGCGATGGCACCCGCGCTGCCTCGACAGGGCGAGACCATGCTCGGCACCGACTTCGTGATGGTGCCCGGCGGCAAGGGCGCCAACCAGGCCGTGGCCGCAGTCCGGGCCGGCGCCTCCTGCGCCTTTCTCGGCGCGATCGGCTCGGACGCCTTCGGCGTCACCCTCAAGGCCCGCATCACCGCGGCCGGCGTGGACACCAGTCAGCTTCGCGTGGTCTACGGCGCCTCCGGAGTGGCGCTGGTGATGGTCAACGCCCAGGGGGAGAACGCCATCGTGGTCACCCCCGGCGCGAACGACGCCCTGGTCGGCCTCACCGAGGAGGAGCTGGCCACGGTGCGCGCGGCGGACGTCCTCGTCGCCCAACTGGAGATCCCGGTGCAGACCGTGACGGCCGCCGCGGTGGCCGCCCGCGAGGCCGGCACGCGGGTCATCCTGAACGCCGCCCCCGCGCGGGACCTCCCACCCGAGCTGCTCGCCGCCGTGGACCTGCTGGTCGTCAACGAGGGCGAGGCGCAGGCGCTCGCCGGCCGGGGTCGGGAGGAGCCGCGCGCGCTGCTCGACCTGGCCCCCCGGGCCGTGCTCACCCTCGGCGGTGAGGGCGCCTGGTACGTCGACCGGGACGGCACCGAGGTGCACGTGCCGGCGGTACGGGTCGACGTGGTCGACTCCACCGCCGCCGGTGACGCGTTCACCGCCGCGCTGGCCGTCGGGTGGGGCGAGGGGCGCGACCTGGTCGACGCGGTGCGCTGGGCGTCGGCGGCCGGTGCTGCCTGCGTCCGTAAGCTCGGCGCCTCGGTGGCGCTACCGCAACGCGCCGAGATCGACGAGCTGTACGTACCGGCCTGAGCGCGTTCCGCGCTGTACCGGCCTGAGCGCGTCGGCGGGTTACGCCCGCTGGCCCGCACCGGTGCGGAAGGCCCGGCGGTACGCCGAGGGTGAGGTCAGCATGACCCGGCCGAAGTGGTGCCGATAGGTCACCGGCGTGTCGAAGCCCACCGCGCGCGCGACCTGCTCGACCGAGGCGTCGGTCTCCTCCAGCAGGGCCAGGCTGGCGCGGATCCGCTGGTCGATCAGCCAACGGATCGGGCTGGTCCCGGTGGCCCGGGCGAAGTGCCGCAGGTAGGTGCGGGACGACATGTGCGCCCGCCCGGCGAGCTGGGCCACGCTCAGCGGCTCGGCGAGATGGGCGAGCGCCCAGTCGATGCTGCCCGCGATCCGGTCGTCGTCCGGGTCGGCGGGTACCGGCGCCTCAACGAACTGGGCCTGCCCGCCGTCGCGGTGCGGCGGGATCACCAGCCGTCGAGCGACCGCGTTGGCGATCGCCGCGCCATGGTCGCGCCGGATCACGTGCACGCAGAGGTCCAGCCCGGCCGCGCTGCCAGCACTGGTGAGCAGGTCACCGTCATCGAGGTAGAGCACGTCCGCGTCCACCTCGACCCGCGGGTACCGCCGCGCCAGCAGTTCCGCGTACCGCCAGTGGGTAGTGGCCCGCCGACCGTCCAGCAACCCCGCCCCGGCCAGCGCGAACGCGCCCGAGCAGATCGACATGATCCGGGCACCGCGCCGGTGTGCCTGGCGCAGTGCGGTGATCAGCTCGGGCGACGGGTCAGCGGTCACGTCCGGCACGCCGGGCACGATCACCGTCCGCGCCGTGGCCAGCTCGGCCAGACCGTACGGGGTGTGCAGGTTGGCCCCGCCGACCACCGGTACCGGCCCCGGTTGCTCGGCGCAGAGAACCAGGTCGTACCAGTCGACGTCGAACTCCGGCCGGGCCAGCCCGAACACCTCGGTGACGATGCCGGTCTCGAACACCGACATCCCCGGGTACGCGAGCACGGCGACCCGGTGCGCGGCTGCCGGTCGTCGGGGCGCTGGCAGCAGGAGCGGGCCGGTTGTCGTGGCCGGGATCGGCATGGCGGGATGTTAGCGCAGGACGTCGTTCGCGCCACTCGTCCTGAGGTGGCATCGTGCCGAGGATCGGTGCATGACCTTCACCTTCGCCGTTCCGCCGGCCGATCCGGCCACCGCCGCCGCCTACTTCCGCAATCGGCTCAGCGTCGAGACCGACGTCAGTGACGTGCATGCCGACCTGTCGGCCCGTACCCCGGGTCTGGTGGTCGTCGACTCCCGGGGCGCGGCTGCCTGGGCGCAGGGGCACCTCCCCGGCGCGCTGCACCTGCCCACCGCCGAGATCGCAACCCGGGCGGCGGACCTGATCCCGCCGGGCTCGGCGGTGGTGACCTACTGCTGGGGTCCGGGCTGCAACGGCGCGACCCGGGCGGCGCTGGAGTTCGCCCGTCTCGGTCATCCGGTGAAGGAGATGCTCGGCGGGTTCGAGTACTGGGTGCGGGAGGGGCTGCCGGTGGTGACGGAGGCCGGGCTGACCCGGCGACCGGTCGACGACCTCACCGCACCCAGCACGACGATCACCTGCGACTGCTGAGCCGGGACGCAGCCGGGCGAGGGCTCAGCCGACGGGCTCGTCGGTGAGCTTCTCGCCGCGTCGGCGCAGCATGCCCAGCCCGGGGATGCCGGCCACGGCGAGCTTGAGGTCGCGGGTCACGTCGAGCAGGTCGTGCAGGTCCGGCCCGACCCGGTCCAGTGTGGCCAGAATCGGCAGGATGTCCGCCGTCAGGTGTTCCTTGAGCTTCGGCAGCTCGTCGATCAGGTGGATCGCCGCGCTGATCTCCTCATGACTCAGCTCCTCGACGAACCGGCCGGCCATCGGCGCAGCACGGCGCAGCGCCGGCTCGTACGCCGCCAGCAGCTCGGCCGCCGTGGCGGCGGCCTCCGTCGCGGTACCCACTGTGGTGGCGGCGCGGTTCGCCACACGGTCGGCCTCGGCGACCACAATGCCCGCCGCCCGGGAGACCCGGTCGGCCTCGGCGACCACCACGGCGGCGGCGGTGGCCACCTCGGTGGCCGTGTCGATGGCGGTGGTCGCGGCGGCGCTGATGACGGCCACCTCGCGGACCGCGGCCTCGGCGTCGGTGAGCACCTGGTCGGTCCGGTCCAGGGTCGTCTCGATCCGGTCGACCACGCCGTTGATCCGGGCCAGCAGCGCCTCCACCCCGTCCAGCACCGCGAACGCGCGGGCGGGCACGGCGGCCATCGAGGCGGCCGAGCCGAGCGCCTGGTCGAGAGCGGAGCGGGTCAGGCCGACCACGGCGGCCGGGGTGGGGAGGGGAATCGCCATGGGATCAAGTGTGCGTCGGCCGTGCCACAACCGCCCGACGGAGCCGGTCAGCGGGGCCGTCGACCGACGGTGTCGGCGCGGGCCACCCGCAGCGCCCACCAGATCAGCGGCACCTGCAACGGCACCCGGCCGTACGCGATGGCCCGCTTCGTCGGGCGTCGGCGCCGCCAGTCCACGGCCATCTTCACGTTCGCCGGCAGGACGGCGACGAAGAGCGCGGCTGCGGCCCGACCGCCGGCCCGCCGGGTGGTCGGATGCGCCACGGCCGCCGCCACCGCCAGCTCGGCCACCCCGCTGGCGTACGTCCAGAAGCGGGCCGGCCCGGGCAGCACGCCTGGCACGATCGGGTCGTACACGCCGGGTCGCAGCAGGTGGGTGACGCCGGCCGCCGCGAGCAGGCCGGCCAGCGCGACGGCCTCGCCGCGGCGGGTGGTCATCGATGGTCCCCCTGCTGTTCGACGGCGCGCTGCACGGCCCGGTAGATCTGCCCGAACCGTAGCGCGTCCGGGGTGCGCACCAGCAGGTCCTCCCGACCGTGGTGCTGCACCCACAACTCGTGCACATGGTTGCCGCGCTCGTAGGAGCGGTCCAGCCAACCCAACGGGATTTCCAGGAACGGCATCAACGCCAGCGCCCCCACCGCGCAGGCAGCGAGGATGATCAGCGCGAGCTGCCAGTTGCCCCGGTCCTGAGCCGACCAGGCCAGCGACAGCACGCAGACCACGGCGACCAGCGGCGGCAGCGAGAGCAGCAGGACCAGGACACCGCGCCCCAGCACACGGCCCCGGACTGCGAGGGTTTTCTGCCCCCGGTCGTGCCAGACGAACGTCACGTCGGACAGGGCGATCACGTGACCGCCCGCCCGGATCGACTCGGAGGTCACCTGCACCGCGTCGTCCCGGTAATAGAGGGTCATCACTAAGCCTAACCACCGCGAGGCAACCCTCGCCTCGCTCGGAGCTTGGCACCCAGGCTGGCTAGCGGCGCGTGACGGGGTGGGCCGGTTGGCTGTGCTCCACCGCGCGCTGCACCGCCCGGTAGATCTGCCCGAAGCGCAGCGCGTCACCGGTGCGCAGCAGACGCACCGGCTGACCCCGCCAACGGGCCCAGATCTCCAGTTGGCGGCTGCCCCGGGCGTACGAGCGGTCCAGGTGTTCGAAGAGGAAGTCGGCGACCGGCCCGACGGCCAACCCGACCAGCACCGACGCGCCGACGATCGCGATCGTCACGGTGGGTGAGCGGTGCAGCCAGACGGCCACGCCGATGCCGAGCACCGCCGCGACCAGCGGGCCGGCGAGCGCGGCGCCGATCGCACCCCGTCCCACCAGCACACGCCAGGAACGGGTGCCCCGGCGGTGCCAGATCATGGTGATGTCGGCCAGCTTGTAGCTGCGACCGTCGACACGGACGGTGGTGGAGGTGACCTGCACCGACCTGTCGTCGTAATACGTGATCATGGCTGGACTCCCGCCCACGGGGCTGACACCACACTACTTACCCAAACGAGCCGGGTCGTAAGGTTGGCACGCGACTTCGACGAGGAAGTGAGGGCAGCGTGGGCGAGTTCGTTCGGCTGGAGACCACTGACGGCATCGGCACGATCCGGCTGGAGCGGCCGCCGATGAACGCGCTCAACACCCAGGTGCAGGAGGAGTTGCGCGCCGCCGCCACGGCGGCCACCGCCGATCCCGAGGTCCGCGCCGTCATCGTGTACGGCGGGGAGAAGGTCTTCGCCGCCGGCGCCGACATCAAGCAGATGGCCGAGATGTCCTACGTGGACATGGCCGACCGTGCGGCGAACCTGTCCAGCGCGCTCGGCGCGATCGCCCGGATCCCCAAGCCGGTGGTCGCCGCGATCACCGGTTACGCCCTCGGTGGCGGCTGTGAGCTGGCGTTGGCCTGTGACTGGCGGGTGGTCGCCGAGGACGCGAAGCTCGGCCAGCCGGAGATCAAGCTGGGCATCATCCCGGGGGCGGGCGGTACCCAGCGGCTGGCCCGCCTGGTCGGCCCGGCCCGCGCCAAGGACCTGATCATGTCGGGGCGGATGGTGGACGCACAGGAGGCGCTGCGCATCGGCCTGGCCGACCGGGTCGCCCCGGCCGCCGAGGTGTACGCCACGGCCGTCGCGCTGATCACTCCGTACCTGACCGGGCCGGTGCAGGCGCTGCGCGCGGCGAAGCTGGCGGTCGACGGCGGCCTGGACATGGACCTGAACTCGGGCCTGGCCTGGGAGAGTCAGCTCTTCGCGGCGCTCTTCGCCACCGACGACCGGCGCGAGGGCATGGCGGCCTTCGTCGAGAAGCGCAAGCCGGGTTTCACCGGCCGCTGATCCGTCGCTTCCCGGCCCGACGGGCCCTGACCTCAGCAACGTCCACTGGCCGGGGCCACGGTCGCAGGGCCAAGTGACTGGCCGGTAACCTGTGATCCCGGCCACGGACGATGGGAGCGACATGACGGAGCGGATCGAGGGTCACGGCGGCGAGTTGGCGCTCGCGGCACTACGCGCGCACGGCGTACGGGAGATGTTCACGCTGTCCGGTGGGCATGTCTTCCCGCTCTACGACGCCGCGTACAAGACCGACTTCCCGATCTACGACGTCCGGCACGAGCAGTCCGCGGTCTTCGCCGCCGAGGCGGTGGCCAAGCTCCAGCGCCGCCCAGGCCTCGCCGTGCTCACCGCCGGGCCCGGTGTGACCAACGGCATCTCCGGCATGACCAGCGCGTTCTTCAACGCCTCGCCGGTGCTGGTGCTCGGCGGGCGCGCGCCCGCGTTCCGCTGGGGCTCGGGCAGCCTCCAGGAGATGGACCACCTGCCGCTGGTCAGTCCGGTCACCAAGCACGCCGAGACGGTGTTCAGCACCGACGACATCCCGCGTGCGGTGGGTGCGGCGCTGAACGCCGCGCTCACCCCGCACCGCGGCCCGGCCTTCCTCGACTTTCCGCTGGAGACGGTCTTCTCGGTCGCGGAGGCCGAGCTGCCGACCGTGACGGGTGTCGACCCGATCGCGCCGGACCCGGAGGAGGTCGGCCGCGCGGCGATGCTCATCGCCGGGGCACAGCGGCCGGTCATCATCGCCGGCTCCGACGTGTACGCGGGCGACGCGGTCGCCGCGCTGCGCGAGGCGGCCGAGGCGTTGCAGGTGCCGGTCTTCACCAACGGCATGGGCCGCGGCTCGCTCCCGCCGGAGCACCCGCTGGCGTTCGCCAAGGCCCGCCGGGCCGCGCTCTCCGGTGCCGACGTGGTCGTGGTGGTGGGCACCCCGCTGGACTTCCGGCTCAGCTTCGGTGACTTCGGCGACGCCAAGGTGGTGCACATCGTCGACGCCCCCAGCCAGCGGGCGACGCACGTGCAGCCGGCCGTCGCCCCCGCCGGTGACCTGCGCCTGATCCTGTCCGCGCTGGCCGACCACTCCGGCGACCGGGCCGACCACTCCGACTGGATCGCCGACCTGCGCGTCGCCGAGGACGCGGCGAAGGCCCGGGACGCCGCGGAGATGGCCGCCGAGACCGACCCGATCCGTCCGGCCCGGATCTACGGCGAGCTGCGTCGGGCGCTCGCCCCGGACGCGATCACCATCGGCGACGGCGGCGACTTCGTGTCGTACGCCGGGCGGTACCTGGAGCCCGCCCAGCCCGGCACGTGGCTGGACCCGGGCCCGTACGGCTGCCTGGGCACCGGCATGGGCTACGCGATGGGCGCCCGGGTCAGTCACCCGGACCGGCAGATCTGCGTGCTGATGGGCGACGGCGCTGCCGGCTTCTCGCTGATGGACGTCGAGTCGCTGGTCCGCCAGAAGCTGCCGGTGGTGATCGTCGTCGGCAACAACGGCATCTGGGGGCTGGAGAAGCACCCGATGCGGGCCATGTACGGCTACGACGTGGCCGCCGACCTCCAGCCGGAGCTGCGGTACGACACCGTGGTGAGCGCGCTCGGCGGGGCGGGGGAGACGGTCGCCAAGGCGGCCGACCTGGGCCCGGCGCTCCAGCGGGCGTTCGACTCCGGAGTGCCGTACCTGGTGAACGTGCTCACCGATCCGACCGACGCGTACCCCCGGTCGTCGAACCTGGCCTGAGGCGCACCCGCCGCCGCCGTCGCTCCTGCGCCGGCGGCGGCGGCGCGTTCACACCTCCGGTCGGTCACCTTCGCGCGGCGGCTCACCGTCGCGGCGGCGCAGATCGTCCTCGCGTCGCCGCAGGTCTTCCTCCCAGCGTTGGAACAGCTCCTGGTCCTGCTGCTGGGCGCGTTCCTCGACGGAGCGCAGGAACTCCGGGTCGTCGTCGGGGGCCATCGGCCGAGGGCGCTGCCGCTCGCCGCCGCCGGTGACGCCCGGCCAGCCCTTGCGAACGCCGGCGGTGGGCTCCCGGCCGACGATGAACCAGGCGATCGAGCCGACCAGCGGGAAGAACAAGATGATCAGCACCCAGGCGATCCGGGGAAGGGCGCGGATCTTGCCCTCCTCGGCGGAGAGGCAACTGATCAGCGCGCAGACGGCGAGGACAATCTGCACCAGGAAGAGGAGTACGCCAAGCCGGGCCATGCACCCATGATGACGCACCGGATCGCGTCACCCTAGTCCGCGCAGGACCAGCAGCACTCCCAGTAACGCCAGCACCACCGTGCCGGCCGTGACCAGGGGCAGTGTCCGGCCGCCGGTGCGGGCCGGACCGGTGCCCGTGCCCCGGGGCCAGCAGAGCACCAGCAGGGCGCCCCACACCAGAACGGTGCCGCCGGCGATCAGCGCATCGGTCGGGTCGCCCGTCGCCGCCAGCCGGACGGCGAGCACTGTCACCACGGTCACCGTGAGCAGGGTGCGCCGCCAGGCCAGCCGGGTCCGCTCCGGTTGCAGCCCCGGGTCGCGTCCGGTGCTCACCGCCCGCCGACCGCCCGCATCAGGACGGCGACCACCAGCAGCAACGCGCCGACGCCGACGGCGAGCGCCAGGATGGCGGGGAACCGGGACGCGGGCAGTTCCTGACCGAGCCGGATGGCCCGCTCGGTACGCGCCCAGTGGTCCACAGCGCGGACCGCGACCGCCGCGCCGAGCAGCAGCAACGCCACCGCGATCACCTCGCGCAGGTGGCTCATCGGCAGGGGTGGCAGGAACTGCGCGGCGGCCAACCCGCCTCCGACCAGCGCCAACCCGGTGCGCAGCCAGGCGAGGAAGGTCCGTTCGTTGGCCAGGGAGAAGCGGTAGTCCGGTGTTTCACCGACCGAGCCCAGCTCCGCCGGGTCGAACCACCGCCTGATCGCCTCCCACACAGTGGGAGATTATCCGCTTCCCATCCGGCTTAGCCTGGGCCGGTGACTGATCTCGACGTACAGACGCTGCGGACCGCCTACGACAACCAGCTCCGCCCGGAGATTCCCGACCCGGTTCCGGCCGGGGTCACGGTGGAGCGGGACGGGCCGTTGGTCCGGATCTCCGGGCTCGATGCCGGTGGTTTCATCACCTACCGCGACCTGGGCGGGTTGACCGGCGACGCACTGGACGAGCTGATCGCCCGGCAGGTGCGCTTGTGCCGTGAGCGGAGCGAGTCGGCGGAGTGGAAGCTCAACGAGCACGACGAACCGGCGGACCTGGCGGACCGGCTGCGCGCGGCCGGCTTCGTGCCGGAGGACCGGGAGACCGTCGTGGTCGGCCCGGTCGCGCCGCTCGCCGCCGCGCTGCCCGTCGCCCCCGAGGGGGTACGCCTGCGTGAGGTGACCTCCCGGGAGGACCTGGAGCGGATCGCCGCCATGGAGGAGGAGGTCTGGCAGGAGGACCGCTCGCACCTGGTGTGGGGCCTGGCCAAGGAGATCGACGCCGACCCCAACTCGATCACCGTCGTGGTGGCCGAGGCGGACGAGACGGTGGTGAGTGCCGGCTGGGTGCGGTTCCCGGCGAACACCGGCTTCGCCACCATGTGGGGCGGCTCGACCCTGCCGCAGTGGCGGCGCAGGGGCATCTACCGGGCGTTGGTCAACTACCGGGCGCGACTGGCCGAGCAGCGAGGTCGGACGCTCATGCAGGTCGACTGTTCCGAGGACAGCCGGCCGATCCTGGAGCGACTCGGCCTCGTCCCGATCACCACCACCACCCCGTACGTCTACACTCCGTGATCATGGAGCAGCGGTTGACGGACGAGGAGCGGTTGACCCTCAAGACCGGTGCCTTCGGCGCCGTCTTCCTGGTCTCCAACGCCGACCCCGGTGTCCTGGGAGTGATCCGGGAGAGCATCGCCGCGTCCGGCGCGCTGGCCGACGCCAGTGGCACGGTCAAGGAGGCGTTGACCACCGGCCCGCTGCCGCGACTTCCCCGGGACTCGCAGCTGGAGATCGAGTCGGTGGTGCTGCCGGCGCTGGGACAGGCGGTGCGGATCCTGCGCGAGAAGTCCCCACGGGACGTGGACGCGTACCGCGAACTGGTGTTGGCCGCGGCCGACCAGGTGGCCCGCGCGCACGACGGGGTGGCGCCCGCCGAGGCGGCGGCCATCGACCAGATCCGGGCCGCGTTGACCGAGCCGGCCTGACCGGCTGCCCGTCGGTGAGCTGTGTCACTCTGAGTGCTGCGGGAGCGCAACCTACTGGCAGGTAACATTGCGCCGTGGGCAACTGCACAACCGCCCGCGGTTGACCTGGCGTCGACCGACGCGCGACGCTGCGCCCCAGACCGGGCGAGCGAATCGCAACACCACACAGGAGGGTCGTCGAAGCGCGATGAACATCGTCGTACTCGTCAAGCAGGTGCCTGATTCGGGCGCGGACCGCAACCTGCGCAATGACGACAACACCGTCGACCGCGGTTCGGCGAACAACGTGATCAACGAGATGGACGAGTACGCCATCGAGGAGGCGCTGAAGATCAAGGAGGCGCACGGTGGCGAGGTCACCATCCTGACCATGGGTCCGGACCGGGCGACCGAGTCGATCCGCAAGGCGCTCTCCATGGGCCCGGACAAGGCCGTGCACGTGTTGGACGACGCCCTGCACGGCTCGTGCGCCGTCGCCACCTCGAAGGTGCTCGCCGCCACTCTCGGTCAGCTCAATGCTGACCTGGTCATCTGCGGTGCCGAGTCCACCGACGGTCGGGTCCAGGTCATGCCGCACATGATCGCCGAGCGACTGGGCGTCGCGGCGCTCACCGGTGCCCGCAAGCTCACCGTCGACGGCGCGACGCTGACCGTCGAGCGGCAGACCGAGGAGGGCTACGAGGTGGTCACCGCTGCCACCCCGGCCGTGGTCTCCGTCTGGGACACCATCAACGAGCCGCGCTACCCCTCCTTCAAGGGCATCATGGCCGCCAAGAAGAAGCCGGTGCAGACGCTCTCGCTGGCCGACCTCGGGGTCGCGGCCGACGAGGTGGGCTTCGACGGCGCCACCAGTGCCGTCGTCGAGCACACCAAGCGCCCCCCGCGCTCCGGCGGCGCCAAGATCACTGATGAGGGCGAGGGCGGCGTCAAGCTGGTCGAGTTCCTCGCCACCGAGAAGTTCGTGTGAGAGGGGGGTCTGACATGTCCGAGGTTCTCGTCGTCGTCGAAGCCACCAAGGAATTCGGCGTCAAGAAGGTCACCCTGGAAATGCTCACCCTCGCGCGTGAGCTGGGCACCCCGAGCGCGGTGGTGCTGGGCGGCGCCGGCGCAGCCGAGGCGCTGAGCGGCAAGCTGGGCGAGTACGGCGCGGAGAAGATCTACGCCGCCGAGGGTGACGAGATCGACGGCTACCTGGTGGCCCCCAAGGCGACAGTGCTGGCCGAGTTGGTCAAGCGGGTGCAGCCGGCCGCCGTGCTGCTGGCGTCGGCCCAGGAGGGCAAGGAGATCGCCGCCCGGCTCGCCGTCAAGCTCGACAACGGCATCCTGACCGACGTGGTCGGCCTGGACGCCGACGGCACCGCGACCCAGGTCGCCTTCGCCGGCTCCACCATCGTCAAGTCCAAGGTCACCAAGGGCCTGCCGTTGGTCACCGTCCGGCCCAACTCGGTCACCCCCGCCCCGGCGGCGGCCACCCCGGCGATCGAGCAGCTCAGCGTGTCGGTCACCGACACCGACAAGCTGGCCACTGTCGTCGAGCGG
Source organism: Micromonospora saelicesensis (assembly GCF_900091575.1). GTDB lineage: Bacteria > Actinomycetota > Actinomycetes > Mycobacteriales > Micromonosporaceae > Micromonospora > Micromonospora saelicesensis. Next base: position 136,424 of record NZ_FMCR01000001.1, on the reverse strand, counting down.
GTCGCCGAGCAGAAGGGCTCCCGCCCCGAGCTGACCGAGGCCGGCGTGGTCGTCTCCGGCGGTCGCGGCGTCGGCAACGCCGACAACTTCAAGCTGGTCGAGGAGCTGGCCGACCTGCTCGGCGGCGCCGTCGGCGCGTCCCGCGCGGCCGTCGACTCCGGCTTCTACCCACACCAGTTCCAGGTGGGCCAGACCGGTAAGACGGTCTCCCCGCAGCTCTACGTCGCCCTCGGCATCTCCGGTGCCATCCAGCACCGGGCCGGCATGCAGACCTCGAAGACCATCGTCGCGGTCAACAAGGACGGCGAGGCGCCGATCTTCGAGCTGGCCGACTTCGGGGTGGTGGGCGACCTGTTCAAGATCGTCCCGCAGGCCGCCGAGGAGATCCGCAAGCGCAAGTAAGCCAGCGATACGTCAGTGGCCGCCCGTGCGAACGGGCGGCCACTGCCGTATGGGGAGCTGATCGGCGAGCCGGGGAGCTGAGCCGGCCCGCCGATCAGCCCGTCAGGGAGCCCCTCAGCAGACTGTCGCCCGAGTGGCGGGTGTTGTTGTCGTACTGCTCGGCGGAGACGTCGACCACCGAGTAGCTCTTGAGGTCGACATTCGGGGGCAGGGGTAGCAGCGCGTCCGAGCCGCCACCCAGGGTGCCGACCGAGAACATCTCCATCGTCGTCGGATTGATGAGCCAGACCTCGTAGTACCCCGCGACGCTCGGGAGATTCGCCACATGCAGATGTAGTTGGCCGTCCTTCAAAACCCGGGCGTCACCCTTGGCCGTCGGCGGGGTCGCCCCGTACGCCGCCAGCGGCGCGCTCGCCACCACCACCGGCGGCGGGGTGGGCGTCGGATCGTCCGGTCGGAGCACCGAGACGGTGCCCACCACGCCGACCGCCGCGGCGGCGGCCGCGGTCACCGCGGTGGCCACCCAACCGGACCAGCCGCGACTCCGACGGGATCGCCGCGTCGGGTCCAGTCGGGTCACCGTCGACTCGGCCGCCGCACCGAAAGTCTGCTCGGCCGTCGTGGCGTCGGTCTGCTCGGCCGTCGTGGTGTCGGGCTGCTCGGGCACCCGGTGTCGACGGGTCTCGGTCAGCAACGGCCCGGCCTCCGCGGCCCTGACCTGGGCTTCGATGCCCTGCCAGACGTGCTCCGGCGGGTCGGGCAGGTCGGCCAGGCCCTGCGTCTCGGTGCCGAGCCCCGCCACCTGCCGAAGGCTCGCGACCTCCGCCCGGCAGAGCGCGCAGGTGCCGAGGTGGGTGCTCTCCCCGTTGTCCGCCTCGCTCTCACCGAGTGCCAGAAATACCAGCCGGTCGTGGTCCAGGTGCTGCACCGTCCACCTCCCATCTGCGCTTCAAGCTCGCCATACCGCGTCGGATGTGACTCTTCACCGTGCCCAACGGCACGCCTGTCACCGTGGCTATCTGCTGGTGTGTCAGGTCGTCGTAGAAGGCCAGCTCCAGCATCCGTCGCTGGTCGTCCGGGAGACGAGCCAGTTCGTCGGCGATCACCAACCGGTCCACCACGCGGTCCGGATCCGGCTCGGTCTGCGCCGGCTCGGGCAGTTGCCGGACCGTCTCCACCACCCGGGTCTCCCGGGCCGAGGCGCGCATCCGGTCGATCACCTTCCGCCGGCCGATGCCGAGCAACCAGCCGATCAGCGACCCCTTGGCCGGGTCGAACGTGTCGCGACCCAGCCAGGCGGCGACGAACGTCGCCTGGGTGACGTCCTCGGCGTCGCTGCGGTTCGCCAGCATGGACGTGGCCAGGTGGAGCACGGCACGACCGTAGCGGTCGTACGCCTCGCGGAGCGCCACGTCGTCACCGGCGCGGAACCTGCGGTCGAGGTCGTCCACCGGAGGGTCCGGTTCCTGTCGTAGCGCCGTCATCGGGCGGCTCGCCTTCGATGGGGCATGCCCGACTGTAGCTGCCACAGTCCCCGCCCCACTTCCCCGGTCGATGTCATCTCACCAGCTCTTCGTCTCCCGACCCCGTTCCGGATGCGGTCTGGGCCGGAAAAGAAAAGTGCCTCCGGGGCGCATCCACCCGTCCGACAGTCGGCGTAACCCGTTCTGCAAGCCAGGCCTGACGAATCAGCACCAAATATCAGGAGGCAGACATGCAGTTCTCGTACTTCCGTCGGGTCGCCGCGGGCGGCGCGGTCGCCGCGCTGGCCTTCGCCGGTGTCGGCGCCCTCGCCGCCGGCCCCGCGTACGCCGCCACGTCGAAGGTCTCCGTCGTGCACGGCATCCCGGACACCCCGGTCGACGTCTACGTCAACGGCAAGAAGACGCTGGACAACTTCAAGCCCGGCGACGTCGCCGGCCCGCTGAACCTGGAGGAGGGCGACTACGACATCGCGCTCACCAAGCCGGGCGAGCCGATCGGCAGCGCGATCCTCAAGGCCGACAACGCCGCGGTGCCGGGCGGTGCGAACATCAGCATCGCGGCCCACCTCGACGCCGCCGGCCAGCCGAAGATCACTCCGTTCGTGAACGACGTCTCGAAGGTCGACGCCGGCAAGGCCCGGCTGATCGTCCGGCACACCGCCGCCGCCCCGGCGGTCGACGTCCGCGCCGGTGGCACCCCGGTCTTCGAGGGCCTGACCAACCCGAACGAGGCCAAGGGCGACGTCGACGCGGGCGAGGTGAAGGCGGACGTGGTGCTGGCCGGCACCGACACCGTGGCCATCGGCCCGGCGGACCTCAACCTCAAGGAGGGCACCGCCACGATCGTCTACGCCATCGGCTCCGCCGAGGGCAAGACCCTCGGCGTGGTGGCCCAGACCATCACCGGCCTGCACTCCGCCCCGGGCGGCGTGCCCAGCGGTGACGGCGGCCAGGCCGGCACGGGCGTGGACACCTGGTGGTACGTGCTCACCGGTGCCGGCGTACTCCTGCTGCTTGGTGGTGGGGTGCGGATGGCGACCGCGCGGACCGGCCGCAAGTGACGGTGCGCAATCGCGGCGCGCTGGCGGCCCTGGCCGCCGGCGTTGCCGCGCTCACCGCCGCCGCTCTGGTGGCGTGCGCCAACCAGCCGGCCGGGACGGTGGGGGCCGAGGAGGCGACCACGTTGGCCAGCCCCGCACCGTCGGTTGCCAATGCCCCGTCGGTGCCGGTGACCGCGGGTGAACTGCCCGCCGGTCCGAAGATCATTCCGCCGGTGCGGCTGCTGATCCCGGAGATCGGCGTCACCGCCACCGTCAACGCGGTCGGCATCAACGAGCGGACCAACGAGTTCGAGGTGCCGCCGAGCGTCGACCAGATCGGCTGGTACCGCTACGGCCCCGGCCTGGAGACGGAGGCCGGCTCGGTGGTCATCGCCGGTCACGTGGACAGCGCCAAACAGGGCAAGGGGGCGTTCTTCCGGCTGCGTGAGCTGGACCAGGGCGACACGTTGACCGCTACCGGCAGCGACGGCGAGGCGCGGCGCTACCGGGTCGTCGCCCGGGAGGAGTACGCCAAGACCAAGATCCCGCTGGACCGGTACTTCGCCCGCGACGGCAAGCCGCGGCTGACCCTGATCACCTGTGGTGGGCCGTTCGACGCCAAGGCGCGCAAGTACCGGGACAACATCGTCGTCACCGCGGTGCCCGCCTGAGCGGGTCCGCGCGCATCGGGCCGGGGTGGAGTTCCACCCCGGCCTTTGCGTGCGGTCCCCTCCGGCATCCGGTCCCCAAGGTGTCGGCCGTACGCTGAACGGCGATGGCTTACCTGGATCACGCGGCGACGACTCCCATGCTCGATGAGGCACTGGAGGCGTACGTCGCCACCGCCCGCGAGGTTGGCAACGCGTCCTCCCTGCACGCGGCGGGCCGCCGTGCCCGTCGCCGGGTCGAAGAGTCACGCGAACGGGTGGCCGCGGTGCTGGGCGCCCGGCCCTCTGAGGTGATCTTCACCGGTGGTGGCACGGAGAGCGACAACCTCGCGGTCAAGGGCATCTTCTGGGCCCGGCGAGCAGCCCGGCCCGACCGCCGCAGGGTGGTCTCCAGCGCCGTCGAGCACCACGCGGTGCTGGACGCGGTCGACTGGCTGGCCCAGCACGAGGGCGCCGAGGTCGGCTGGCTGCCGGTGGACGCCGTCGGTCGGCTCGACCCGCAGACCCTGCGCGCCGAGCTGGACGCGCACGCCGACCAGGTGGCCGTGGTCACCGCGATGTGGGCGAACAACGAGGTGGGCACCGTCCAGCCGGTGGCCGAGCTGGCCGCCGTCGCCGCCGAACACGGTGTGCCCTTCCACACCGACGCCATCCAGGCGGTCGGTCAGGTGCCCGTCGACTTCGGCGCCAGCGGGGTCGCCGCACTGACCGTCACCGGGCACAAGCTGGGCGGCCCGACCGGGGTGGGCGCGCTGCTGCTCGCCCGGGACGTGCCGGCCACGCCGCTACTGCACGGCGGCGGCCAGGAACGCGACATCCGCTCCGGCACCCTCGACACCGCCGGCATCGTCGCCTTCGCGGTCGCCGTGGAGACGGCCGTGAAGGGTCAGCAGGAGTACGCGGCCCGGGTGGCCGCGCTCCGCGACGACCTGATCGAGCGGGTCCGCCAGGCGGTGCCCGAGGTGATCTACAACGGTGACCCGACCGACCGGCTGCCCGGCAACGCGCACTTCTCATTCCCCGGCTGCGAGGGCGACGCCCTGCTGCTCCTGCTCGACGCGCAGGGGATCGCCTGCTCGACCGGCTCCGCCTGCTCGGCCGGGGTGGCCCAGCCCTCGCACGTGCTGCTGGCGATGGGCGCCGACGACGACCGCGCCCGCTCCTCGCTGCGCTTCACAGTGGGCCACACCAGCACCCAGGCCGACATCGACGCCCTCATCGCGGCCCTCCCGGCAGCGGTCGACCGAGCCCGCCGAGCCGCCGCCCTCCGCACCCCCCGCTGACCCGGGCCCAGCCCACGCGATCTTGCACTTTCGGTTGGCGCTTCGCGCCTTGCGCGGCGTATGTCACCGCAGAAACTGCACGATCGCGAAGGTGGGTGGGCTGGGCGGGCACGGCTGTTCGGGGGGTTTGCGGGACTGGTGGATAGGGTTGTGGTGGGGACGGGGAAGGGGAGTGGGTCGGTGAGGGTTCTGGCGGCGATGTCGGGTGGGGTTGACTCGGCAGTGGCGGCGGCGCGGGCGGTGGCGGCCGGGCACGATGTGACCGGCGTGCACCTGGCGCTCGCCCGTAACCCACAGACCTATCGGACCGGGGCGCGCGGCTGCTGCACCCTGGAGGATTCCCGGGACGCCCGCCGGGCGGCCGACGTGATCGGCATCCCGTTCTACGTGTGGGACATGGCCGACCGCTTCCACGAGGACGTGGTCGACGACTTCGTCGCCGAGTACGCCGCCGGTCGTACGCCGAACCCCTGCCTGCGCTGCAACGAGAAGATCAAGTTCGCGGCGGTGCTGGACCGGGCGGTGGCGCTGGGCTTCGACGCGGTGGTGACCGGGCACCACGCCCGCCTCGGGGCGGACGGGCTGCTGCGGCGCAGTGTCGACCTGGCCAAGGACCAGTCGTACGTGCTCGCCGTGCTCACCCGCGAGCAGCTCGACCGGTCGATCTTCCCGCTCGGTGACTCGACCAAGGCGCAGGTCCGCGCCGAGGCCGCCGAGCGCGGCCTGGCGGTTGCCGACAAGCCGGACTCACACGACATCTGCTTCATCGCCGACGGGGATACCCGCGGCTTCCTGGCCGGCCGGCTCGGTGAGGCGCCCGGCGACGTGGTGGACGCGTCCACCGGCGCGGTCGTCGGCAGTCACAGCGGCGCGTACGCGTACACGGTGGGGCAGCGTCGCGGGCTGCACCTGGACCGGCCCGCCGCGGACGGCCGGCCACGCTACGTGCTCTCCATCACGCCGAAGACCAACACGGTGACTGTCGGCCCGGCCGAGGCCTTGGACGTGTCCGACGTGCACGCCGTACGTCCGGTCTGGACCGGCGGCGCCCGCCCGGACGCCCCGGTCGAGTGCGAGGTGCAGTTGCGCGCGCACGGCGACGTGGTGCCGGCGACCGTCGCCCTCGACGGTGACCGGCTGCACGCCGAGCTGCGCCGACCGGTTCGCGGCGTCGCCGCCGGTCAGGCAGTGGTGGCGTACCGACCGGACCCGGCCGGCGACGTGGTCCTCGGCTCCGCGACCATCACCGGCTGACCGCACGGCCCGGGTGTTCGCGGGATAGCCTTCGCCCGTGACAGATCAGGCGTGGCCCTGGCCGGCCGGCGCGGCAACCGGAATTGGTTCGCTGCCCGGCACCGACATCGGCGAGGCTCAGCGGGTGGTCCTCGGTGAGCTTCCCGAGCTGCCCCACCTGCCCGAGTTGCCGGCCCGTGGCCCCGGAGCGGACATGATCGGCCGGTCCGCCGGGCTGCTCGTCGAGCTGCCGGTCGAGGTGTACGCGGGGCGGTGGCGGGTCGCCCCACGCCCGGGCCGCGACCTGCGCCGGGCCCGTGACCTGATGGAACGCGACCTGGACCAGCTCGCCGAGCAGGCCGAGGGGTACGCCGGGCCGATCAAGGTGCAGGCCGCCGGCCCGCTCACGCTGGCCGCCTCCCTGGAGTTGCCGATCGGCGGCCGACTGCTGCGCGATCCCGGCGCGGTCCGCGACCTGACCGGCTCCCTCGCCGAAGGGCTGCGCGCGCACGTCGCGGCGGTCGCCCGCCGGCTGCCCCAGGCGTCGGTGCTGCTGCAACTGGACGAGCCGTCACTGCCGACCGTGCTGGCCGGGCGGGTGCCGACCGAGAGCGGTCTGGGCGCGTACCGGGCGGTCGACTCGGTGGACGCCGCCGCCCTGCTGCGCACCGTCGTCGAGGCGGTCGGCGTGCCGACGCTGGTGCACTGCTGCGCCCCGGACGTGCCGCTGGAGCTGATCCGCTCCACCGGCGCCGTCGCGGTCGCCCTCGACCTGGACCTGGTCACCAAGCTCGACCCGCTGGGCGAGGCGATCGACGCCGGCCTCGGGCTGCTGGCCGGGGCCGCGCCGACCCGGCCGCCGTCGGCCGGTGGCGCGCCGACCTCCGCGCAGATCGCCGACCGGGTACGCCAGGTCTGGGACCGCCTCGGCTTCCCTCGTCGCCAACTCGCCGAGCAGGTGGTGATCACCCCGGCCTGCGGCCTCGCCGGCGCCACCCCGGAGTACGCGCGGGCGGTGCTCGCCGCGTGCCGGGACGCCGGCCGGCGCCTCGCCGAGGACTGAGGTTTCCTGTCGTACCCGGTGGGCAGGATGACGGTCATGATTGGACAGCTGCGTTCAGTGGTGATCGACTGCCCGGATCCGCGGGCGTTGGCGGCGTTCTATGCCGAGCTGCTCGGCGTACCGCTCGCCGAGGGCGACTCCGATGACGACTGGGTGGTGCTGGGCGGCCCACCCGGTCACCAGCCGCGCCTCGCCTTCCAACAGGCGCTCAACCTGCGCCCACCGGCCTGGCCGGATCCCGAGCGCCCACAGCAGTTCCACCTCGACGTGACGGTGGACGACATCGAGGCCGCCGAGAAGGCGGCGCTCGCGCTGGGTGCTCGGCGGCTGCCAGGTGAGGGCGAGGGCTTCCGGGTCTACGCCGATCCGGCCGGCCACCCGTTCTGCCTCTGCTGGGACTGAGCCGTGGGTTGCGGCGGCCGGGCATCATGGCCGCCGTGATCCCCACCTCTGCGCTTCGCGCCTCCGGTTCGCTCTTCGGCCTCGCCTACGGTGACGCGCTGGGCAAGCCGACCGAGTTCCTGACCGTCGCCGAGATCGAGCGCCGGTACGGCCCGGCCGGTCCGCGTGACCTGTCCGGCGAGCCGGCACTGGTCACCGACGACACCCAGATGGCGCTGGCGGTGGGTTGGGCGCTGCACGAGGCACCGTCGTTCACGCCGGAGGCGGTGGAGCCACTGCTACGGCAACGCTTCCTGGCCTGGGCGGTCAGTCCGGACAACAACCGTGCCCCGGGCATGACGTGCCTGCGCGCCTGCGCCGAGCTGAGCCGTGGGGTGCGCTGGCAGGAGGCGACGGTGGTCGCCTCGAAGGGCTGCGGGGCGAACATGCGGGTCACCCCGGTCGGGTTGCTCGACGTGGACCTCGACACGCTCGCCGGGTTGGCCCAGTTGCAGGCCGGGCTGACCCACGGCCACCCGACCGGGCTGGCCGCCAGCGAACTCACCGCGTACGCGGTCTTCGCGCTGCGCACGGGCACCTCGCTGCCCGACCTTCCCGCGCTGCTCACCGAGCGGGCACTGTCCCAGCGCCTGGTCTACCGCGAGCGGTGGCTGGGAGACCTCTGGCAGCGCGCCGGGTCCGGTTCTCCGCAGGAGTTCATCGCCCAGGGCTGGGACGAGTGTCTGGCGGTGCTGGGCCGACTGACCAACACCCTGGCGCTACCCGACGACGGTGGTGACCCGTGTCAGGCCACCGGGGAGGGTTGGGTGGCCGAGGAGGCGCTGGCCACCGCGCTGCTCTGCGCCGTACGGCACGCCGACGACCCGGTGGCGGCGCTGGCCCGCGGCGCGACCACCGCCGGCGACTCCGACTCGATCGCCGCCCTGGCCGGCGCGTTCGTGGGCGCGGCCGTCGGCATGACCGCCTGGCCGCGCGACTGGGCCAACCGCATCGAGTACGCGGACCAGCTGGCCACGCTCGGCGCGACCTGGGACTGACCCGGCTCGGCTCGGCCTGGCTCGGCTCGGCCTGGCTCGGCTCGGCCTGGCTCGGCTCGGCCTGGCTCGGCTCGGCCTGGCTCGGCTTGGCTCGGCCTGCCCCGCCTGGTCGGCTGGCCGGCCTGCCGCGGCCCGTCGACATGATCAACTCGGGTTTCTGTAGACCGGGGTATCCCGGAGCTCAGGACACCGCGACTTCCAGGAACCCGAGTTGATCATGAACGCCACCCGTCGCGAGGATGGGAAGGGGTGGTCGGCGGGCGGCCGCGAGGGGTGGTCAGGAGGTGGGGAGGTGGCGCAGGCTGCGCACTTTTCGCCACAGGTCGGGGTCGCAGCGGCCGGCGTGGTCGGCGAAGGCGGCCGAGCTGAGTCGGATCGGCTCGGTGAGGCTGAGGTAGCTGTCGTGCTCCGCGCCCGGGTCCCAGTCCCGGGTGGGAATCCGCACGTGGTCGTCCCGGTCGCTCTTGTCCTGGCTGGTGATCTTCAGGACGTCGGCACCCCGGGAGTCGGCGCGCAGCACCAGGCACGGGCGCACCTTCGACCCGCTGCCGTCGGCGTACGGCACGTCGGCCCACCAGATATCGCCGGGCGCCGGGGCGTCGCCGCGCCGGTCGGTGTCGCGTGAGCGGGGTTTGGTGGACGGCCGTTCGGCGCCACGGGGCCGCGGCGGGGTGGAACGGCGGCCACCGGTGCCGCCCCGACCTGGCCGGGTACCGGGACGCCGGTTGGCCACCCGGTGCCGCCAACTGTTCCACGCCCAGCCGGCGGCGACGGCCAGCAGGATCGCCACCGCCCAGAGCAGTGCCTCGGGCATCCGTACCTCCGCGTCCCGGCGACCCGCCGGTCGCACCGTCCGGCGATCCTTGCACGCCGCCGCCCTTGCCGCCCGCCAACCACACCGCCGCCGCCCGTGCCGCCCGTTGGCACTCGACCGTCACCCTTGATCACTTGATGGTCAGTAGCTGGATCGGCCCGTCGACGGCTACTGAGCATCACGTGATCACCGGATGCGGCTGAGGGCGACGTCGCTTCGGGCGCGGGTGGGCGGCGGATTGTCCCACCGGCCCGATACGGTGCCGGAGTAGCGTGATCAGGGAGGTCGCAGGCGTGTCCGAAGGTGGCGGTGTGTCCGAGGAACAGATCGGTCAGCAGGTCAGCCCGGCGCAGGAGGCGGCGGCCGGGGCTGAGCCCACGCCGCAGGCCCGGGAACGGCATGCCGCGCTCAGTCAGGAGTTGACCGAGCACCAGTACCGCTACTACGTGCTGGACGCGCCGACCATCCCCGACGCCGATTTCGACAGGCAGTTGCGCGAGCTGGAGGCACTGGAGGAGGAGTTTCCGGCGCTGCGGACGCCCGACTCGCCGACCCAGCGGGTGGGTGGCACGTTCTCCACCGACTTCACCCCGGTCACCCATGCCGAACGGATGCTCTCGCTCGACAACGCCTTCGCCGACGAGGAGCTGGCGGCCTGGGCCGAGCGGGTCGAACGGGACGCGGGCGGCCCGGTGCCCTACCTGTGCGAGCTGAAGGTCGACGGGCTGGCGATCAACCTGACCTACGAGAACGGCCGGCTGGTCCGGGCCGCCACCCGAGGCGACGGGCGCACCGGTGAGGATGTCACGGCAAACGTGCGCAGCATCCGGGACGTGCCCAGCCAGCTCGTACCGTCCGCCGAATTCCCGGACGTTCCCGAGCTGGTGGAGGTCCGGGGCGAGATCTACTTCCCGATCGCTGCGTTCGCCGACCTCAACGCGGGTCTGGTGGAGCAGGGCAAGGCGCCCTTCGCCAACCCCCGCAACGCCGCCGCCGGCAGCTTGCGACAGAAGGATCCACGGGTCACCGCCACCCGACCGCTGCGCCTGGTGGTGCACGGCATCGGCGCCCGCCGTGGGTTCCAGCCCACGGCGCAGTCCGAGTCGTACGCGGCACTCAAGTCGTGGGGTTTGCCGACCAGCGACCGGTGGCGGGTCGTCCCGGACCTGGCCGGCGTGGCGGAGTTCATCGCCTACTACGCCGAGCACCGGCACGACGTCGAGCACGAGATCGACGGTGTGGTGGTCAAGGTCGATCCGGTCTCCATCCAGGGCCGGCTCGGGTCCACCAGTCGTGCCCCCCGCTGGGCGATCGCCTTCAAGTACCCGCCGGAGGAGGTCACCACCAAGCTGCTCGACATCGACGTCAACGTGGGGCGCACCGGCCGGGTCACCCCGTTCGCCGTGCTCGAGCCGGTGCGCGTGGCCGGTTCCACTGTCGCGCTCGCCACCCTGCACAACGCCCGCGAGGTGGAGCGCAAGGGGGTACTGATCGGCGACACGGTGGTGCTGCGCAAGGCCGGCGACGTGATTCCCGAGGTGCTCGGCCCGGTGGTCGACCTGCGGCCCGCCGATGCCCGGCCGTTCGTCATGCCGACCAGTTGCCCGGCCTGCGGCACCCCGCTCGCACCGTCGAAGGAGGGCGACGTGGACATCCGTTGCCCCAACACCCGCAGCTGCCCGGCGCAGTTGCGGGAGCGGGTGTTCCATCTCGCCGGCCGGGGTGGGTTCGACATCGAGGTGCTCGGCTACAAGGGCGCGGCCGCCCTGCTCGACGCGGAGATCATCAGCGACGAGGGGGACCTCTTCCAGCTCGACGCCGAGCAGCTGTCCCGGTCGCCGTTCTTCGTCAACAAGGACGGCAGCCTGGGCAGCAACGCCACCAAGTTGCTGGACAATCTCGCGGTCGCCCGGGAACGGGACCTGTGGCGGGTGCTGGTGGCGCTCTCCATCCGGCACGTCGGCCCGACCGCGGCCCAGGCGCTCGCCCGGCACTTCCGCTCGATGGACGCCATCGACGCGGCCACCGAGGAGGAGCTGTCCTCGGTCGACGGAGTCGGGCCGACGATCGCGGCCAGCATCCGGGAGTGGTTCGCTGTGGACTGGCACCGCGAGGTGGTCCGCAAGTGGGCCGAGGCCGGCGTACGGATGGCCGAGGAGGCGGTCGACGAGGGGCCGCGCCCGTTGGAGGGGTTGACAGTGGTGGTGACCGGCACCCTCGCCGGCTATTCGCGTGACCAGGCCGCCGAGGCCGTGCAGAGCCGGGGCGGCAAGGTCAGCGGGTCGGTCTCCAAGAAGACGAGCTTCGTGGTGGTGGGGGACAACCCCGGGTCGAAGGCCGACAAGGCCGCCAGTCTCAAGGTGCCGGTGCTCGACGAGGACGGGTTCCGGCTCCTGCTGGACGCGGGCCCGGACGCCGCCCGGGGGGTCGCTCAGCTGGGCGGCTGACCCCGCCGGCGGCCGGGCACGGCGACTGACCGCGTATACCAACTTAATTACGACTACGACCGATTCGTGACTGTCATACCGGGAAACTGGGGGCCGAGGGCGTTTCATTGGGTCACGGCGCGCGCACCGGCACGCCGATGGTCGGTCGGGAGGTGTGGTGGAGGTCGCCGACCCACGCAACTCGCTTCCTGCGGGACGGGTCGCACCGTTCGCTGCCTTCGTCGCCGGCATCCTGGCGGTCGCCGCGCTGACCGCTGCCGTTCCACTCGCGACGCTCCCCGGCGAGTTGTCCCAGTTGCCGGTGGCGTTCTGGACGATGGCCGCGCTCGCCGTGGTCTGCGACGCGCGCCCGTTCGTGCCACCGGGGCGCCGGCAGACCTCGGCGGTGTTCCCGTCCACCTGCTTCACCTTCGCGATCCTGCTCGGCTGGGGTCTCGGCCCGGCGGTGGTGGTGCAGGCGGTGGGCGTCGTCGTCTCGGGTTGGCGGATGCGGCACGCCGCGTGGCGCACGGCGTTCAACGTCGGCCAGTACGCGTGCGCCCTCGCCGCCGCCTACGGGGTGATCCAGCTCGGCTCGGGCACCATCTTCTCCGGTGGGCGGTTGCACTGGACCGACGTGGCGGCCGTCGGCGGTGCCGCGCTGGCCTGGTTCGTCGTCAACTACGGGTTGGTCAGCTGGGCGGTGCGGCTGCGGTTCGGGGACCGCTGGTGGCCCACCGTCCGCCAGGGCCTCGGCTTCGAGTTGCTCTCCACCGGCTCACTGCTGCTGCTCGCCCCGGTGCTGGTCGCGGCGGCGCGGGTCAGCGCCGCGCTGATCCCGCTGGTGCTGGTGCCGCTCTTCGCCGTCTACCGGATGGCGCGGTTGACAAACGAACAGCAGCACCTCGCCGCCGCCGACCCGCTGACCGGGCTGCCCAACCGCAAGGCCCTGCTGGCCGAGGTGGCCGAGCAGGTGCACCTGCATGCCGAGCGGACCGCCCGTGGTGAACCCGACGGGCAGCTCGCGCTCCTGCTGATCGACCTGGACCGTTTCAAGAACGTCAACGACGCCCTCGGGCACGCCGTGGGCGACCGGCTGCTGGTCGAGGTCAGCGCCCGGCTCACCGACATGCAGCCCCGACCACAGATGATCGCCCGGCTGGGCGGTGACGAGTTCGCCATCGTGATGACCGGGCTGACCGACGTCGGGCAGGCGCGGGAGTTGGCCGAGCGGGTGGTTGAGGCGCTGGCCGAGCCGGTGCCGCTCGACGGGCTGCCGTTGGACGTGGGCGGGTCGATCGGGATCGCCTTCTTCCCGGAGCACGGCGAGGACTTCGCCACCCTCATGCGGCACGCCGACGTCGCGATGTACGACGCCAAACACCGCAACGACACGGTGGCCGTGTACGCCCCGGAGTCCGACCACAATTCCGCCGAGCGACTCGGCCTCCTCGCCGACCTGCGCCGCGTACTGGAGACCAGCCCCTCGGCCGAGGGGCCGTTCGACGCCGACGCCGAGTCGGCGGTTCAGGGGCAGGGCGAGGGTGCGCAGCCGGACGGGAACGGCCGGCACGGCGTGCCGAGCGACGCCGAGCGGACTGCCGACGTACCCCTTGTCGGGTCGGCGGAGGTTCGCGGCGGTGACGGGGCGGCGCTGCCCACCGGCGCCCCGGCCGAGGGCGCGCTGCCCACCGCGGCGTCGGACCGGTCCGCGCCAGCGGCGGACCCGGCGTCGGCGGTCGCCACAGCACGGCCGGGAGCTGCCCGGTGGTGGGCACGCCGTCGGCGCGCCGACGCCGAGCTGGTGCACTCCGATGAGCTGATCAATCGGATCGCCACCGGAGCCGACCCGATCCGGGGCCGCAACGCCCGTGCCACGGTCGCCGGCGCCCGTTCCGGCCCGGTCCGGGAGCGGCGCGCCGAGGGCGGCATCGGTCGGCGGTCCCCGAACGGGGGCGCGGCGGGCAAGGGGCGCAACGGGGCTCGGCGGGACGTCGGGCCGGGTACGCCAGGGCAGCCACTCGAATCGACCGGGTGGGCGCACGCGGACGATGAGCCGGCCGACGACGCCGGGGAAATCACCATGTACTACCAGCCGCAGATCGCCATCGCGACCGGCGAGGTGGTCGGTGTCGAGGCCCTGTTGCGGTGGCGGCACCCCCGGCGGGGCATGGTCGACCCGGAGGAACTCATCCGGGTCGCCGAGCAGAGCGCCGTGATGCGACTGCTCACCCGCCGTGTCGTCGACGACGTGGTGGAGCAGCTCGCCAAGTGGTCGGCGGCCGGCATCGGCCTGCGCGCGGCGCTGAACGTGAGCGTGCGCGACCTGCACACCGGCGAGATCGCCGACCAGATCGCCGACCGGCTGGCCCGCTACGGGGTGCCGGCCGAGCGGCTTCAGGTCGAGATCACCGAGGGCGCGTTGATGGCCGACCCGCGCCGGGTGCTGGCCACCATCTCCCGCCTGCACCGGATCGGGGTGGCCATCGCGCTGGACGACTTCGGCACCGGCTACTCCTCGCTCCAGCACCTGCGCCGCCTGCCGCTGTCCGAGGTGAAGGTGGACCGGTCGTTCGTCCTCGGCATGGCCGACGACGCCGACGACGCGGCGATCGTCCGGTCGATGATCGAGCTGGCCGGCGCGCTGGGGCTGCGGGTGGTGGCCGAGGGTGTCGAGGACGAACGGACCTGGCGGATGCTGCACGCCGCCGGCTGCGACGCCGCCCAGGGCTGGTTCTACGCCCGGCCGATGCCGGCCGAGGAGTTGGTCACCTGGCTGGCCCGGTACCGGCCGGTCCGCCCGACCGGCGGGCACCCGCAGCCGGATGTCGCTCGCCGCCCCACCCGCTGACCCGGCACGAGGGTCGCTGGAGGGGGAGTCGGGGACGCGGCACCGGAGCGGAACAATAGACTCGCTCCGGTCACCGCGTGTCACGCTCCACCTGTCGCGCGGCCGGCACACCGCCCGATCAGCAGGAATTCAGAAGGGGGCACGGATGGCCGCCATCTCCCGCGAGGAGGTCGCGCACCTGGCGCGCCTGTCGCGGCTCGCCGTCACCGAGGAGGAGCTGGACACGTTCGCCGGCCAGCTCGACGTGATCCTCCAGGCGGTCGCCCAGGTTGGCGAGGTCGCCGCCGCGGACATCCCGCCGACCTCGCACTCGGTGCCGCTGACCAACATCTTCCGCGAGGACGTCGTCACGCCGTGCCTGACCCCGGAGGAAGCGCTGTCGGGCGCGCCCGACGCCGAGGACCAGCGGTTCCGCGTACCGCGGATCCTGACCGAGGATGTGGCCTCATGAGCGAGCGCCAGCGAGCGAATCAGCAGTGCAGCGCCGTGGTGCCTCATGGCGTCGCGGAGCGAAGCGGAGTGACGGCATGAGCGATCTGATCAGCATGACCGCGACGGAGATCGCGGCCCTGGTCGCCGGGGGCGAGACCTCCGCCGTCGAGGTGACCCAGGCGCATCTGGATCGGATCGCCGCGGTCGACGACCGGGTGCACGCCTTCCTGCACGTCGACACCGAGGGCGCGCTCGCCGCGGCCCGCGCGGTGGACGAGCGCCGGGCCGCCGGCGAGGAGCTGGGCCCGCTCGCCGGTGTGCCGGTCGCGGTCAAGGACGTGCTCGCCACCCGGGGCGTACCGACCACCGTGGGGTCGAAGATCCTGGAGGGCTGGCGCCCGCCGTACGACGCGACGATCGTGCAGCGGCTGCGGGAGGCCGGCACGGTGATGCTCGGCAAGACCAACATGGACGAGTTCGCGATGGGCTCCTCCACCGAATACTCGGCGTACGGCCCGACGCACAACCCGTGGGACCTGAGCCGGATCCCGGGTGGTTCGGGTGGTGGCAGCGCCGCCGCGCTGGCCGCGTACGAGGCGCCGCTGGCGATCGGCTCGGACACCGGCGGCTCGATCCGCCAGCCCGGCGCGGTCACCGGCACCGTGGGCGCCAAGCCCACCTACGGCGGCACCTCCCGTTACGGGCTGGTGGCCTTCTCCTCGTCGCTCGACACCCCCGGCCCGTGTGCCCGTACGGTGCTCGACGCGGCCCTGCTGCACCAGGTGATCGGCGGGCACGACCCGCGCGACTCCACCTCGATCCCGCAGCCGGTGCCGGACGTGGTGGCGGCGGCGAAGCTCGGCGCTACCGGCGACCTGACCGGTGTGCGGCTCGGCATCGTGACCGAGTTCGTGGGCGAGGGCGCCGAGCCGGGCGTGATGGCCGCGTTCCGTGAGTCGGTGGACGCGCTGACCAAGATGGGTGCCGAGGTCGTCGAGGTGTCCTGCCCGACGTTCGCGTACGCCCTGCCGGCGTACTACCTGATCGCCCCGAGCGAGTGCTCCTCCAACCTGGCCCGGTTCGACGGCGTCCGGTTCGGCCTGCGGGTCGGCGACGACGGCAACCGGTCGCTGGAGGAGGTCATGTCGCTGACCAGGGAGGCCGGCTTCGGCCCGGAGGTCAAGCGCCGCATCATGATCGGCACGTACGCGTTGTCGTCGGGTTACTACGACGCGTACTACGGGCAGGCGCAGAAGGTCCGGACGCTGATCACCCGGGATTTCAACGCCGCGTTCGAGCGGGTCGACGCGCTGATCTCGCCGACCACCCCGTCGGTGGCGTTCCCGATGGGTGCGCGGACCGCGGACCCGTACCAGATGTACCTGGCCGACCTCTACACGATCCCGACGAACCTGTACGGCGGGCCGGGCATCTCGGTGCCCTGTGGGCTCTCCGAGGGGCTGCCGGTCGGTCTGCAGGTGATGGCCCCGACGATGGCCGACGACCGGATGTACCGGGTCGCCGCCGCGTTGGAGTCCGCCGTCGGCACGTTCACCCCGCCGGCGCTCTAGACCGGATGTCACCGCATCGGCGCCGAGGGACATGTCCCTCGGCGCCGATCGCGCGTCTGTACGGTTCGGGCGTCGATCAGGGCTGGCTCGGCGGCCCGGCGAGGTATCCGCCTGATCAGCCGGCGGCCGAAGGCGAGGGCGACGACCGCGCCGACCAACGGCGGGATGAGCATCAGCCCGAACGACACGAGGAGGTCGGACCGCCCGCTGTCGCCGTCGGTCATCGCGGCGGTGCCCATCACGGCCGCGCCGACCACGACGACCGCGGCGACGACGTAGGTGCTGCGGCGTTGCCGCCCCCGCGTCACCTGTTCGTCAGCGGCGACACGTCCCTCGCCCGTCACGGCCGCCCCCGATTCCGACGACGCCGGTTCACCAGGTGCACCACTGCGTACGCGATCACCACCGCCACCACCCCGGGCAGCACCATGCCGATCACCAATTCGGTGGTCGTGTCCGGCTGGCGGTCCACCCCGGAGGCGAACCAGCTGATCAGGGTCACCACCACGGCCACCGCCCACACCGCGACCACCCCGACGAGCACCGGCCGGACCTGCACTCCTCGCTCTCTCCCCGTATTCGTCATGGTCGCTCCGTACCCTGCCGTCGGTGACGCCACGCACGCCGGACGAAACCCGGCCGAGGATTGATCGGGCAACCCCATTAGGCTGGACAGGTTCTGTCCGGATCGCGCCTGGAGCGTCTCATGACCACGACACTGCCCGCGTACGACGAGGTCGTTGCGCGCTTCGAACCGGTGATCGGCCTGGAGACCCACGTCGAGCTGGGCACGAACACCAAGATGTTCTGCGGTTGCCCGACCGACTTCGGCGGCGAGCCGAACACCCGGGTCTGCCCGGTGTGCCTGGGCCTGCCCGGTTCGCTGCCGGTGGCCAACAAGGCGGCCATCGAGGCGATCATCCGGATCGGCCTGGCGTTGAACTGCTCGATCGCCGAGTGGTGCCGGTTCGCCCGGAAGAACTACTTCTACCCGGACATGCCGAAGAACTTCCAGATCAGCCAGTACGACGAGCCGATCTGCGTCGACGGTTACCTGGACGTCGAGGTGGGCGGCGAGACGGTACGGATCGAGATCGAGCGGGTGCACCTCGAGGAGGACACCGGCAAGACGCTGCACGTCGGCGGCGCCACCGGCCGCATCCACGGCGCGACGGAGTCGCTCGTCGACTACAACCGGGCCGGCATCCCGCTGGTCGAGATCGTCACCAAGCCGATCACGGGCACCGGTGCGCTCGCCCCCGACGTGGCCAAGGCGTACGTCGCCGAGCTGCGCGACGTGATCCGCACCCTCGGCGTCTCCGACGTGCGGATGGAGGAGGGTTCGCTGCGCTGTGACGTGAACACCTCGCTCAACCTGCCGGGCGCGGAGTGGGGCACCCGTACCGAGACCAAGAACGTCAACTCGCTGCGGTCGGTGGAGCGGGCGGTCCGCTCGGAGATGCTGCGGCAGGCGTCGGTGCTCGACGCGGGCGGCCGGATCACCCAGGAGACGCGCCACTTCCACGAGGACACCGGTGACACCACCCCGGGTCGCTCGAAGGAGACGGCCACCGACTACCGGTACTTCCCCGAGCCGGATCTGGTGCCGATCGCCCCGGACCCGGCCTGGGTCGCCGAGCTGAAGGCCGCCCTGCCGGAGCTGCCCCGGGTGCACCGGCGTCGCCTCCAGCAGCAGTGGGGCCTCTCCGACCTGGACATGCAGTCGGTGCTGAACGCCGGCGCGGTCGAGCTGATCGAGGCCACCGTGGCCGCCGGCACCACCCCGGCCGCGGCCCGCAAGTGGTGGCTGGGTGAGCTGTCCCGCCGGGCCAACGAGAGTGGCGTGGAGCTGGCCGAGATCGGTGCCACCCCCGCCCAGGTCGCCGAGCTTCAGGGGCTGGTCGACGCCGGCAAGCTCAACGACAAGATGGCCCGCACGGTGCTGGAGGGCGTGGTCGACGGTGAGGGCTCGCCCACCGAGATCATGACCAACCGGGGCCTGGAGGTCGTGTCGGACACTGGCGCGCTCACCGCCGCCGTGGACGAGGCGATCGCCGCGAACCCCGGCATCGCCGACAAGATCCGCAGCGGCAAGGTCGCGGCGGTCGGCGCGCTGGTCGGCGCGGTCATGAAGACCACCCGTGGTCAGGCCGACGCGAAGACCCTGCGTGAGCTGATCCTGGAGCGCCTCGGCGTCCAGGGCTGAGACCCGCCCGGAGCAGGCCGCCGCCGCGACCCGGCGGCGGCCTTCCGCCACCCCCTGCCGACTACGCGGCCACCCCGCACCCCTCGCGAGGGCGTCAACGGCGACGCCTGGATGGAGCCACCGTGACCGAGCACGACCTCGATGTCCTCGACGAGATCCAGCGGCGGGTGCTCTGGCTCGCCACCCGGATCGTGGACGCCGCCAACCATGACCGGGCCACCGGCGACGGTGTGAAGGTCGGCGGCCACCAGGCGTCCAGCGCCTCCCTGGTCACGGCGATGACCGCGCTCTGGTTCGCGCACCTGGACGCCGAGGACCGGGTCGCCGTGAAGCCGCACGCGTCCCCGGTGTTCCACGCCATCCAGTACCTGCTCGGCAACCTGGACCGCTCCTACCTGCCCCGGCTGCGGGCCCGTGGCGGCCTCCAGTCGTACCCGTCGCGCACCAAGGACCCGGACGAGGTGGACTTCTCCACCGGTTCGGTCGGCCTGGGCGCGGCGGCGCCGCTCTTCGCCGCCGCCACCCGGCGGTACGTCGACGCGCACTTCGGGGCCCGCCCGCACTCCCGGTTCGTGGCGTTGATCGGCGACGCCGAGCTGGACGAGGGCAACATCTGGGAGGCGGTGGCCGACCCGGCGACCACCGGGCTGGGCAACGTCATGTGGCTCGTCGACTTCAACCGCCAGTCGCTGGACCGGGTGGTCCCCGGCATCCGGATCAACCAGTGGCGGGGCCAGTTCGAGGCGGCCGGCTGGCACGTCGTGGAGGTCAAGTACGGCCGCCGGCTCGCCGAGGCGTACGCCCGGCCGGGCGGCGAGGCGCTGCGCGACTGGATCGACGCGATGCCGAACGAGCAGTACCAGTCGCTGTTCGGGCTGGTCGGGCCGGCGCTGCGCAAGCAGTTCCTGGACGGCGCTCCGGCCGGCATCGCCGAGCTGATCGCCGACGTCTCCGACGAGGAGCTCGGCCCGCTCGTCACCGACCTGGGCGGGCACGACCTTCAGGCGATGCTGGACGCGTACGCCCAGTGCGACGCGGTCACCGACCGGCCCAGCGTCGTCTTCGCGTACACCGTGAAGGGTTGGGGATTGCCCATCGCCGGCAATCCGCGCAACCATTCCGCGCTGCTCAGCTCGGAGCAGGTCGACACGCTGCGCGCCGCGCAGGGGTTGACCGCCGAGACCGAGTGGGACCGCCTCGATCCGGCGTCGCCCGCCGGGATCCGGGCCGGCGCCCGCCGGGAGGCGCTGTCCCGCGCGCCGCGCGAGCGTGCGCTGGGGGTCACCGTTCCGGAAAGCACTGGAGTACGCGCCAACAAGCCGATCTCCACCCAGGAGGTCTTCGGTCGGGTTCTGGTGGACCTGGCGCGGGACCGGGAGGTGGGCCGCTACCTGGTCACCACCGCCCCGGACGTGGCCACCTCCACCAACCTCGCCGGGTTCATCAACAAGACCGGGGTGTTCGCCCCGACCGAGCAGCGTTCCTGGACCGAGGACCGGATGCTGCGCTGGACGGAGAGCCCCGCCGGGCAGCACATCGAGCTGGGCATCTCGGAGATGAACCTGTTCCTGCTGCTCGGCCAGCTCGGGCTGTCCTGGGACCTGTCCGGGCAGCCGCTGCTGCCGGTGGGCACGGTCTACGACCCGTTCGTGCTGCGCGGCCTCGACGCGTTCCTGTACGGCACCTACTCCGGCTCCCGGTTCGTGGTGGCGGGCACCCCGTCCGGCATCACCCTCGCCCCGGAGGGCGGCGCCCACCAGTCCACGATCACCGCGTCGGTCGGCCTGGAGCTGCCCGGGGTGACCTTCGTCGAGCCGGCGTACGCGGCCACCCTCGACTGGCTGCTCTGCGACGCGCTCGGTCAGATCGCCGGCGGGCCGGCCCCGACCGCGACCGCCGCACCCGCCGAGGACGGCGCGTACTACTTCCGGTTGAGCACCCGACCGCTGGACCAGACGCCGTTCGAGGCGGCCCGGGCCCGGCTCGGCGACGCGGTGCTGCGCCGGCAGGTCGTCGCCGGGGCGTACCGGCTGGTCGACGCGCACCAGGCGTACCCGCACCTGGTCGACGCCCCGGTGGTGCAGCTGGCCGCCTCCGGCGCGGTGCTGCCCGAGGTGCTGGCCGCCGCGGCGGAGCTGGCCGACGAGGGCATCGCCGCGCACGTGGTGGACGTGACCTCGCTGGACCGGCTCTACCGGGCCTGGCAGCGCACCCTTCGCCAGGGCGTACGGACGGCCACGGTGCCCAGCGTGCCGGGCGCGCTGCGGTCCGCGTTCGCCGATCGGGTGCCGGTGGTGACAGTGCACGACGCCGCGTCGCACGCGATGGCCTGGCTCGGTTCGGCGGTCGGCGCACCGGCGGTGCCGCTCGGCGTGGACGAGTTCGGCCAGTCCGGCAGCGTCGCCGAGCTGTACGAACTGCACGACCTGCTGCCCGGCAGCATCGTCAACGCGGCCCTGGCCGCCATCGCCCTCCGCTGACCCGTCGACCGCCCGCCGGTCCGCTGGGCTGGCGGGCGTCGACGTCTGCTCAGCCGGTCGGCGTGGGCGTGGGTGTGGTGGGGACACCGCCGCTCGGCGTGGGAGTGGGCGTGGCGGGGACACCGGCGGCCGGGTTCTCCACCAGGCGTCGTTCCAGATTGACCTGGGCCTGCCCGGTGCCGCCGACGGTGATGGTGTCGTACGCCTGGAGCAGCTTCTGCTGGTCGAAGTAGAGCACGCTCATCGACAGCGGGGTGGGCTTCTCACCCTCCAGGCCGCGCAGCCCGGCGCCGCCCGTGGAGCCCTCCACCATCAGCGTGGTGCGCTGCTGCCCGGGCGCCTGCGGCAGCTCGGAGACCTGCCGGGAGTGGGTGTGCCCGGCCAGCACCAGCGGGCAGGTGCCGGCGAGCGGCCCGGCCGACGCCGGGTCGTGCACGAGAGCGATGTTGACCGGTCGCGGTGAGCTGCGGACCGTCGCGGCAAGTTGGTTGCCGACCCCGATCACCTGGTCGGCCACCTGCTGGGTCAACCCGCTGCCGGCCGGGGAGGTGTTCTTGTCCGGGGTGAAGCGCGGGTCGCCGATGCCGGCGATGGTCAGCCCGGCGACCGTCGTGGTCGTGTTGTTCAACACGATCGCGTTTGGCTGGCGGGCCACCGCGGCAGCGGTCTTGCCGGAGTCGTGGTTGCCCCGGATGAAGACGTACGGCTTCTTCAGCAGGCCGATCGAGGCGACGAAGGAGGCTTCCGGTTCGCTGCCCCAGTCGGTGATGTCCCCGGTGTCGATGACAACGTCGATGCCGAACTGCTCCACGACCGTCCGGATCAGCTGCCAGCCGGTCGGGTTGAGGTGCATGTCGGAGACGTGCAGCACCCGGGTCGTGCCCGGGGTCGGCTCCAACAGCGGAAGCGCCGAGACGGTGGTGTAGAGCTGGCTGACGTTGCCAACCAGGCGCTGCAACTGCTCCGCGTACTTGGTGTAGTCGTTGGCGATCCGGCGGGCGTCACCGACGATGGCCGGCGCGTTGACCAGCAGCCCCTCGTAGCGCGGTTCCTCGATGGCCTGCGGACGGAGGGTCGCCGCCGCCGTGCCGAGGCTGCTGGCGGTGACCAGCAGCGCCAGCCCACCCGCCCAGGCGGTGCGCCGGACGTCGCGGAAGATCAGCCCGGCCAGGATCAACGTGACAAGCACCGACGCGCCGAGGGTACGCAGGCCGAGGCGCATCACCCCGGAGCGGACGTCCTCCACGGCGCTCTGGCTGGCCCGGCTGATGCTGGCCGGATCGTCGATCAGCGCCTCGGTGCGCCCCTGGTCGAGGGCGCCCAGCCGGACGGTGAGATGGGTGGGCCCGTCGTGGCTGTCGAGCAGCAGCGCGCCGAGCGGCGGGATGTCGACGGTGGTGCCGCCGTCCCGGGCGGGAGAGATGCTGAGATTGGCCCGGAACGGGCCGATGTCGGTGCTCACCTGGCCACCGGCCAGCACCCCGAGCACCGCCCCGGCCAGGGCCACGGCGAGGACGGCGACGATCAGCCCGAGGCGGCGCAGTGGTCCGGCCGCGCCGACCCACCAACCCGTCGGGCGCGGCCGGTCGTCGCCGGTCACCGGGTCGTCCCGGTCGTCGGCGTCGTCGTGCCCCTCGTCGCGTTGCCCGTCCATGCTGAAAGTCTGACCTGCCCGTCGGAAGATCTTGGCAAACCTGAACGGATGGTGACGCAATCAGCTGCGTCCGCCGTCACCACCCGCGAAGACCACCCGCAGGAGCCGGTCATCGTCGCCCGCCGGGTCGCCCCGGCCGTCGTGGTTGGAGGTGCTCACCCAGAGCGAGCCGTCCGGTGCCGCGGCCACCGCACGCAGCCGACCGTAGCGGTTGGTGAGCAGCTCACTGGGCTGACCGAGCAGGGTGCCGGTGTCGGTCAGCTCCATCACCCAGAGGCGCTTGCCGCGCAGACAGCCGGTGACCAGCAGCCGGTCCGTGGCGGCCAGACCGGAGCAGGACGCGTCCGACGTTGCCCACTGCGCGATCGGGTCGGTGAACCGCTTGTCGCGGGCCTGGCCCTCGACCTCCGGCCACCCGTAGTTGCCGCCCTTGGTGATCTGGTTGATCTCGTCCCAGGTGTTCTGGCCGAACTCGACGGCGTACATCCGCTTCGCGGCGTCCCAGGCGAGACCCTGGACGTTGCGGTGCCCCAGGGACCACACCGGGGAGTTGGGGTACGGATTGCCGGCGGCGGGCTTGCCGTCCGGGGTGATCCGGAGGATCTTGCCGCCGAGGCTCTTCACGTCCTGGGAGAGGGGGCGCTGACCGGCGTCACCAGTGCTGACGTAGAGCTGCTTGTCCGGGCCGAAGCCCAGCCCACCACCGTTGTGCACATTGGCTTTGGGGATGCCGGTGAGGATCGGGGTGGGCTGCCCGCCGAGTTGCAGCCGGGCGACCCGGTTGTCCTGCTCGGTGGTGTAGTAGACGAACACCGTCCGGTCCCGGGCGTAGTCGGGGGAGACGGCGATGCCGAGCAGGCCACCCTCGCCCGCCGCCGCCACGTCGGGGATCGTCTGCACCGGGCGGACCCGCAGCCCGTCCGGCCCGGACTCGGGCCCGACCTGGAGGATCCGGCCGTTGTCCCGCTCGGTGACCAACGCACCGCCCTCCGGCAGGAAGGCGATCGCCCACGGCACCCGCAGACCCTTGGCGAGCACTGTCGCCACCGCCTGCTGGCCGGCACCGCCGGGGCTCGCCGACGCGGAGGGGGTCGGCAGGTTGGGCGGTTCGCCGGCCGGGTCGGGCTCCGGCTCGCCGAAGCTGCAACCGGCGGTGAACAGCAGCGCCGCGCAGGACGCCGCGAGGGCCACCCGGAGGCGGTGGATGCGAGGGTACGGGGGACGGGCGCTCACCCGGCCCAGGGTAGCCCGCCGCGCGACCCGGCTGGGCCCGTCGAGATGCAACGGGTGCCGATGGACCCGCCCGATGATCCCCGGTGGACCACTCACCGAGCCCGTACGGCCAGCAGCGCGGTGTCGTCCTCACGGTGTCTGATCGAGGCGACCAGCAGGTCGCACAGGTCGTCGAGGGGCAGCGTGTCGGTGCCGGTCAGCCGGCCCACCAGCTCGGCCAACCCCTCGTCGATGGAGCGGTCCCGTCGTTCGATCAGCCCATCGGTGTAGAGCAGCAGGGTGTCGCCGGTGGCCAGGATGGTCGACTGGCTGCTCCGGGGCGACGGGCGGGCCAGGCCGAGCAGCGGCTCCGGCGTCGCCTCCAGGGCTTCCACCGCCCCGCCGACCCGGACCACCAGGGCCGGCGGGTGCCCGGCGTTGGACCAGGTCACCTCGTGCACACCGGCGCGCTGCGGACAGATGCGCACCAGCGTCGCGGTGGCGGCGATCGGCAGCCGCAGGCCACGGATGGCGCCATCCAGGTTGCTCATCAGTGACCCGACCGCGTCCGGCCGGCCGAAGGCGTTGCCCCGCACCAGGTTGCGTAGCTGGCCCATGGTCGCCGCCGCCTCGATGTCGTGCCCGGCCACGTCCCCGATCGCCGCGATCACGTCGCCGTCGGGCTGCACGAAGGCGTCGTACCAGTCGCCGCCCACCTCGACCCGGTCGGCCGCCGGCTGGTAGCGGGCCGCCAACTCCAGCTCCGCCACCACCGGCAGTCGGGGCAGCATGCTGTGTTGCAGGACCTCGGCGACGTGCCGTTGCTCGCCGTACATCGAGCTGTTGCCGACGGCCTGGCCGGCGCGGCGGCCGATGTCGACGGCGGTGAGCAGGTCGCGGTCGTCGAACTGCTGACGTTGACCGCCGTTGACGAGGGTGATCGCCCCCAGCACCGTGCCGCCGACGCCGCGCACCGGCACGCTCAGGTAGGAGGCGATGCCCAGCCGACTGGCGATGGAGGCCATCTCCGGGTGGGTGGTGCCTCGCGTCACGTCGGCCAGGGACGCCACGCTGCCGAGCCGGGGCTGACCGGTCCGGAGCACCGCCCGGATGCTCGACTCCGAGCTCAGCCCGGTGCGCATCAGATCGCCGAAGCGGTCGACGTCCGCCGCGCGGGCCGGGTCCCGGTGCACCGAGACCACCTCGCGGGGCAGGCCGTTCGGCCCGATCAGGGTGAGCAGGCACCAGTCGGCGAGCAGCGGCACCATGGTGGCGGCGAGCCGGCGCAGCGCGGTGCCCACGTCCAGGGTGCCGGCCAGCGTCTCGCTCACTCCGGCCAGCAGCTCCAGCCGCTCGTGCGCCTGCACGACCCGCCGCCGGGCCTCCTGCGCACCGTCGAGCGCGATCCGCAGTCGCAGCTCCGACGAGCAGGCGGCGGCCAGGTCGGCCAGGGTCCGCAGTTGCGCGGCCGTCCAGGCGCGGGGCTTGCTGTCGATGGCGCAGAGCGAGCCGAGCACCCGGCCGGAGAGATCGGTCAGCGGCATCCCGGCGTACGCGACCACGCCAAGGTCGTCGATGGCCAGGTTGTCCCGGACGCGGGGGTAGAGCCGGGCGTCCGGCAGCACCATCGGCACCTCGATGTCCACCACGTGCTGACAGAACGAGTGGCTCAGCGGTGTCTGCCGGCGCTCCGACCAGGGCTCCGGCAACCCGACCGCGCCGGGGAAGAACTGCCGGTCGGCGGAGACCAGGGAGACGAGCGCGACCGGCACGTCCAGCAGGTCACTGACCAGCCGCGCGAACCGGTCGAACGCCTCGTCCGGGACGGCGTCGAGCCCGGTGTCGGCGAGCGCGCGCAGCCGCTCCGGGTCGCCGAGCACCGGAGGTGGCGCGATCGAACGCCGGGCGGGGCCGGGGGAGCCGTCGGTCATCGTGCACCTGTCTGCCGGGCGGAGGCGGACGGCCCTCCGACCCTTCCTTATACCTCGCGCGGGTCCGGGTTGAACCTCGGTGTGCTGAGTCTCGCCCGCTGCGGCCTCGTGCGCCATCGCCCGGGACGCCGGTTCCCGCCGTGCCCACACCAGCCGTGGCGACGGGGACTATCGTCGGCGGACGTGAAGGTATGGATTCCGCACCAGGCCGGCCTGAACCTCCTGGGCGAGCTGCCCGCGGACGTGACAGTGGAGGTCTTCGAGCACACCGATCGGATGCCGTCCGAGGCGGCCGACGTCCGCTTCTGGGTGCCGCCGTTCCTGGGCGGCTCGGACGCGACGACGGTGCTGCGGGAGCTGCCCGACCTGGCCGTGGTGCAGTTGCTCTCCGCCGGGGCGGACGCCTGGGCGGGCCGGACACCGCCGGCTGTGACGCTCTGCGATGCCCGGGGCGTGCACGACCCGTCCACCGCCGAGTGGGTCGTCACCGCGATCCTCACCCAGCTGCGGGCGTTCCCGGCGTTCGTCCGCGCGCAGGCCGAGCGGCGTTGGACGTTCGCGGAGAACACCCCGACCGACGAGCTGACCGGTAAGCGGGTGCTCATCATCGGCGCCGGCTCGATCGGTGCCGCGGTGCGCGAACGGCTCGCCCCGTTCGACGTGAGCTTCACCCTGGTCGCCAGGACGGCCCGCCCGGAGCAGGGGGTGCACGCCGTCGAGGAGCTGCCCCGACTGCTGCCCGACGCGGACGTGGTGGTGGTGCTGGTACCGCTCACCGACCAGACCCGTGGCCTGATCGACAAGGCGTTCCTGGCCGCGATGCCGGACGGGGCGCTGCTGGTCAACGCCGCCCGGGGCCCGGTGGCTCACACCGAGGCGCTCGTCGCCGAGCTGGGCACCGGTCGGATCTCGGCGGCTCTGGACGTCACCGACCCGGAGCCGCTGCCCGCCGACTCTCCGCTCTGGGTCATGCCGAACGTCCTGCTCACCCCGCACGTCGGCGGGTCGGTGCGCGGATTGTTGCCACGGGCCTACCGGCTGGTGGGCGACCAGGTACGCCGGTTCGCCACCGGGCAACCGCTGATCAACACGGTGGTCGACGGCTACTGACCGGGGGTGTCCGCCGGAGCGTCCGGCAGCGACTGGCCGGTCGCCGCGACCAGTTGGGGCAGATCCGTCCCACGGACGGCCGGCAGGGTGACCTGGCGGCCGTCGTCGAGCCGGGCCACCGCGCGCCCGCGCTGGTCGGTGGTCAGCTCGAGGACCTGGTCCCAGTCGATCCGACGCTGCCCGACCAGCGCCCGGATGCGCAGCTCCCGCGCGTCGGCGTCGGTGCCGGCCCGCCAGGCCCACACCGCGACGGCGAGCGGGACGAGCAGCACCGGCAGCAGGTAGTCCCGGGCGTTGGCCAGCGGCAGGGCGCCGACGAAGGCGATGATCGCGGCCACCAGGATGGCTTGGTTGTACCGGAAGCGGACCGTGTCGGGCTTACTCACCCTCCGATGATCCCACTCCGGGTTGTTTCGGCTCGCGGCGGGCGGTGCCGGCAGCGTGCGGCACGCCGTACAGTGACACAGGTCGTTGTCTCCCCTGAGTGACCGGCAAGTAACCAATTCGGCCGTCCATCGTTGCCAATCGTGGGTAGCGGACTCGCAACGTCCGATGTCCCGCACCGCCGCACCGCCCCCGTGCCCCCTCACGAAGGCGACCGCCGTGCTCCTCGCGTACCCGTTCCGCATCCTCGTCCCCCGCCGTGCGGCACCGGAGGCCGCCACGTCCGTGGCGGTGGCGCTGCTCCTCCTCGCCGGTTCCGTCGACCTGGTCCCGCCCTCGGTGGTGATCGCGCTGGCCGCCGGTGCCGGTGCCACGCTCGCCGGGCTGCGACTGTCCCGGCTGGCCTCCCGACGCGGCACCGATCCGACACCGCGTGCGGCGGGCGTGCTCCTCGACGCGGCGGTGGTGGCGGCGGGTCTCACCGCCGTCGTGCTGCCCCTGGTCGGCATCGGGCACACCCTCGCCGTGCTGATCGGGTCGCTGGTCGTCGCGGCCCTCTCGGCGGCCGGTCTGTACCGGCTCCCCGGCCGATCGCGGCCGGCGGCCCCGGTCCGGTTGCGGTGGCTGGTCGAGTCGACCGGCCCGGCCCTCGGTCTGGCCCTCGCCGGCTGGTTGCTGCTGCCCTCCGACGGCCTGCCTGTCCCGGTTCGGCTGGTCGCCGCGTTGACGCTCGGCGGGTTGGGCATGGCCGCGTTGAACGCGTTCGCGGGGCCACGTCGGCGCTCGGGTGCGGCGCTCTGCCGGGGCGGCGTCCTGCTCACAGTGGGCGGGCTGGTGCTGCTGGCCACGTTGCCGTCCGCGCCGGCCGGCCGGGTGGCCCTGCTGGCCGTACCCCCGTTGGTGTTCGGGATGTTGCTCGTCGCGGTCGGCGCGGCGGATGCGGCGGACGACAGGGAGTCGGTGGAGCCGGTCGCCGCGGCCTGGCCCCGGTCGGTGCTCCCCGCGGCGGTGCTGCTGCTGGCATCGGGTCTGCACCTGGGAGCCGGCCGCGCACCGGATCGGACGAGCGTGCTGTTGGCCCTGGCGGCGGTGCCGCCCCTGGTGCTGCGCGAGCTGCTGCGCGCCGGTGACGTGTCCACGTCCGTTCGGCGGGCCGCTCACCGGCGACCGGCCGGCCGTTCGCTGCGGCACCGCCGTGCGGCCCCGGGCCGCTGGCCGGGCACGCCGGAGCCGCCGCCCGAGCGAGCCCTCGGCGTCGGGGAGGGAGCGGCGACCGCGATCGGTGCCGGCTCGACCTGGTCGCCTGATCACAGTTCCGCGTGGTCGGGGCTCGACCGGCCACCGGCGGCGGCGAGCGGCACTCCCGGCGACCGGGCTGCCCTGCTGGACGCCCTGGCCGCGATCGGCGACGTTCCGGCGCCGGCCGGCGCGCTGCTGCTGGTGGACCTGCACGGCACCGAGGGGTTCGGCCCGACGGCCCGGGAGGACGTGCTGGCCGAGGCGGTGCACCGGGCCCGCGCGGTCATCGCCCCCGACGACCTGGTCACCGGGTGCACGGGTACCGGCTTCGCGGTGGTCACCGCCGCCGGGCCGGTGCTGGCGTACGCGCTGGGCACCCGACTGTTGAGCGCGCTCAGCCCGCCCTACCGGCTGGCCGGCGCGATGCTGCGCGTGCAGACGAGCATCGGGCTGGCCGAGGTGAGCGGCGCCGGGCCGGCGGACGTGCTCCGGCAGGCCGAGCTGGCGAGACGACGGGCCGTGCAGCTGGGCCGGGACCGGGTGGAGTGGTACGACGCGTTCCTGGAGGAACAGCTGGTGCGCCGGCTCGACCTGGAACGCGAGCTGCCCGGTGCGGTGGCGCGCGGCGAACTGGACCTCGTCTACCAGCCCGTGGTCGACCTGGCCGACGGGCAGCCGGTGGGCGCGGAGGCGCTGCTGCGGTGGCGCAGCCCGGTGCTCGGCACTGTGCTTCCGGCCGAGTTGCTGCCGGTCGCCGAGGACCTGGACCTGGTCGGCGAGTTGGAATGGTGGGTGCTGGACCGGGCCTGCCGGCAGTTGTCCGACTGGTCGGTGGGTGTGCGGGAGCTGTGGATGGCGGTCAACGTCACCACCCGGGAGCTGACCACTCCCGACTTCGTCCAGCGGCTCGCTGCCGTGCTGGCCGCGTACGGGGTGCCACCGGAGCGGCTGGTGGTGGAGGTGAGCGAGCCGAGGGTCGCCGGTGATCTGTCGACGGTGGTGGCTCGGCTGGCCGGACTCCGGTCGTTGGGCGTACGCACCGCGTTGGACGACTTCCGGGCCGAGCACGCCTCACTGGCCCAGCTTCGCCGCCTGCCGATCGACCTGCTCAAGGTGGGCCCGGAGTTGGTGGGCGCACGGCCGGACGGGCAACCGCCGCTGATCGACGTGGTGGTCAACGTGGGCGAGCGGTTGGGCGTCGAGATCGTCGCCGAGGAGTTGGAGTCGTCGACCCAGGTCGAGGGGGCGCGCCGGGGTGGCTGCCGGTACGGGCAGGGGTTCGCGCTGGCCCGGCCGGCGACGGCCGAGCGGGTCGAGGCGTACTTCGAGGAGTTTCCCTCAGCGTCTCGCTGAACCGGTTCATCTCCCCCGGGGCGGTGCGGTGCTGCCGCGCGGCGTGAGGTGGGGTGTCTCGTCCTGCACCCGCCCGGCCGGTTGCCCGGCGACGACGGCGAGCAGTTGTCGGGCGGCGTGCGCGCCGTACGCCGGGATGTCCCGGCCCAGCGCGGTCAGCGGCGGGTGCACCAGCCGGCACAGCGGCGAGTCGTCCCAGGCCACGATGGACAGGTCGCCGGGCACGGTCAGGCCCATCTCCTGGGCGACGGAGAGCCCGGCGATGGCCATCACGTCGTTGTCGTAGATGACAGCGGTGGGCCGGCCGGCCGAGCTGAGCAACCGACGGGTGGCCCGGCCGCCCTCCTCGCCGGTGTAGTCGGACCAGACGGTGACCGCGTCGACCAGGCCGAGCCGCTGGCAGACCGCCGCGAAGGCGTCGGTGCGGATCTCGGTGTGCCGTAGGTCGGGCAGGCCGGCGACCCGGGCGATCCGCCGGTGCCCGAGCGCGGCCAGGTACTCCACCGTCTCGGTCAGCGCGGCGGCGTCGTCGGACCAGAGACTCGCCAGCTCACCGGTGCCGCCTGGGCCGCCGATCACCACCGCCGGCAGTTGCAGCTGTTCGAGTGCGGGGATGCGACGGTCGTCGGTGCGCAGGTCGCAGACGAGCACCCCGTCCACCCGTCGTTCACCCCACCAGCGCCGGTAGACAGCGATCTCGGCGTCCGGGTCGGCCACCACCTGGAGTGTCAGCGCGTACGAGCGGGCGGAGAGTTCGGCCTCGACGCCACTGATCAGCGCCATGAAGAACGGCTCGACGCCGAGGGTCCGCGCCGGTCGGCACAGGGCCAGGCCGATCGCCCCGGCGGTCGCGGCAGAGAGGGCGCGGGCGGCGCTGCTGCGGCTGAAACCGATCTCGGTGGCGATGGCCAGGATGCGCTGCCGGGTGGCCTCGGAGACGCCGGGCTGCCCGTTCAGCGCGTACGACACGGCGCCCTTGGACACCCCGGCGCGTTGGGCGACGTCGGCGATGGTCGGCCGCTTCACCGGCGTGCTCCTTCTTCTCTGGCCGTTGACAGCCCGGATTCCGGACCGTACCGTAGCTCAGCTTATCCGGTTCAGTAGGCATCTTTCGATGCGGGAAGGTGCGGTGAAATCGTGAGCCGACAGGCACTCTACGACGGTTGGACAGTGCGAGCGGCCCCCGGAGCGCAGGTGCCCGAGGAGGTCGCGGGCCGGTCCGTGCCGGCGACCGTGCCGGGCTGCGTGCACACCGATCTGCTCGACGCCGGGCTGATCCCCGACCCCTACCTCGACGACAACGAGCGGGCGGTGGCCTGGATCGGGCGCACCGACTGGGTCTACCAGTCCACCTTCGTCCACCGGGCGGGCGACGACGAGCGCGTCGACCTGGTCTGCGCCGGCCTGGACACCGTCGCCACGCTCACCCTCAATGGTGTGGAGGTCGGCCGCACCGCGAACATGCACCGCGGCTACCGGTTCGACGTCCGAGCGCTGCTGCGCGACGGGAACAACGACCTGGTCGTCACCTTCGACTCCGCGTACCGCTACGCCGAGGCACAGCAGGAGCGTCTCGGCGACCGGCCGAACGCCTACCCGGAGCCGTTCCACTTCATCCGCAAGATGGCCTGCAACTTCGGCTGGGACTGGGGGCCGACGCTGGTCACCGCCGGCATCTGGCAGGAGATCAGCCTGCACGCCTGGTCGACCGCCCGACTGGCCACCGTCCGTCCACTGGTCACCATGGACGGTCGCGACGGCCGGGTCGAGGTGCATGTCGAGGTCGAGCGGGTCGCCGACGTCCCGCTGACCGTCCGCGCCGCCGTGGCCGGCGCCCGCGCCGAGGTGGTCGTCCCGGCCGGCCAGCGCACGGCCGTGCTGACCCTCACCGTCCGCGAGCCCGCGCTGTGGTGGCCCCGGGGGTACGGCGAGCAGGCCCGCCACCCGATCGAGGTGACAGTGCACGCACCGGACGGCGACACCCTGGACAGCTGGTCGCACCGGATCGGCTTCCGCTCGGTACGGCTGGACACCACACCCGACGAGCACGGCACCCCGTTCGCGTTGTCGGTAAACGACGTCCCGGTCTTCGTCCGCGGGGTCAACTGGATCCCGGACGACGTGTTCCCCACCCGGATCACCCGGGCCCGGCTGGCCGAGCGCTTCGACCAGGCGGTCGCGGCCAACGTCAACCTGCTGCGGGTCTGGGGCGGCGGCCGGTACGAGTCGGCGGACTTCTACGACCTCGCCGACGAGCGCGGTCTCCTCGTCCAGCAGGACTTCCTCTTCGCCTGCGCCGCGTACCCGGAGGAGGAGCCGTTCGGCACCGAGGTGGCCGCCGAGGCCGCCGAGCAGGTGACCCGGCTCGCGCCGTACCCGTCGCTGGTGCTCTGGACCGGCAACAACGAAAACATCTGGGGCTGGCACGACTGGGACTGGCAGCAGGCCCTCGCCGGGCGCACCTGGGGGCGCGGCTACTACCTCGACGTGCTGCCCCGGATCGTCGGCGAGCTGGACCCGACCCGCCCGTACTGGCCGGGCAGCCCCTGGTCGGGCACCGAGGCGATCCACCCCAACGACCCGGCGCACGGCACCACCCACATCTGGGACGTGTGGAACACCGACGACTACACCAGATATCGGGAGTACGTCCCGCGCTTCGTGGCCGAGTTCGGCTACCAGGCCCCACCGGCGTACGCCACGCTGCGCCGCGCGTTGAGCGACGAACCCCTGGCCCACGACTCACCGGGCATGGCGCACCACCAGAAGGCGGCCGGCGGTGACGCCAAGCTCCAGCGGGGCCTCGACGCGCACCTGCCCGCCCCGGCGGACTTCGACGACTGGCACTACCTGACGCAGCTCAACCAGGCCCGGGCGATCCAGCTCGGGGTGGAACACTTCCGCTCCCACCGGGACGTCTGCGCCGGCACCATCGTCTGGCAGCTCAACGACTGCTGGCCGGTGACCTCCTGGTCGGCAGTCGACGGCGACGGCCGCCGCAAACCCCTGTGGTACGCGCTGCGCCACGCGTACGCCGACCGGCTGCTCACCGTGCAGCCCCGTGACGGCGGCCTGGCCCTGGTCGCTGTCAACGAGACCGCCGAGGCATGGACCGCGACAGCCGCTGTCACCCGGTTCACGCTCACCGGGGAGCCGAGGGCGAAGACCTCGGTCGACCTCGACGTCCCGGGGTACTCCTCGGTGGTGCTGGCGCTGCCGACGGACCTGGCGCGGCCGGACGATGCCCGGCGCGAGTTGCTGGTCGCGGAGGCCGGTGGCACCGCGGAGCGCGCCCTGTGGTTCTTCGCCGAGGACCGGGAGGTGGACTGGCCGGCGGCGGCCTGGGACGCGACTGTCGAGCCGGTCGACGGTGGGCAGCGGGTCCGGGTCACGGCCCGCACGGTGTTGCGTGACCTGACGCTCTTCCCGGACCGCCTCGATGCCTCGGCGGAGGTGGACGAAGCCCTGGTCACCCTGTTGCCCGGCGAGTCGACGACGTTCACCGTGCGCGCCGACGCCGCGCTGGACCAGGCGGCCCTCGTCGCCCGCCCGGTGCTGCGCTGCGTCAACGACCTGACGTCGAGCTAGCGTCGCCGGCCGGCGGTCGCCTCGGCCGGTGCGGTCGCTGGCTTGCAGCCCATGATCGTGCTCGATCCAGGAAGTAGTGGCCTCTTTCGGTGGGGAGGCCACTACTTCCATGTTCGAGCACGATCATCACGCCCGGGGGCGCGATCTGTCGGTCAGGCGCGGGCGGCGGCGAGCACCTGGCCGACCAGGGCGCCCGAGGTGCCCGAACGCTCGTACTCGGGCCGGTTCAGGCTGCCACCCATCAGCGGCGCCGGGTTGCGGTGCACGGCCGGGCTGTCCGAGCTGACCAGGGCCGCGAAGTGGTACTCGTCGGCGCCGGTCGCCTCGACGATCCGGGCGATGTTGCGCGGGGTGATGCCACCGCCCGGCATGATGACGATCCGGCCGGCGGCCCGACGCACCAGGTCGGCGATGAGCGGAGCACCCTCCAGCACGCTGACCTCCTGACCCGAGGTGAGCACCCGGTGCACGCCCAGCTCGATCAGCTGCTCAAGCGCCGCGTGCGGGTCACGGGTCATGTCGAACGCCCGGTGGAAGGTGATGCTGGCGTCGCCCGCGGCGGCGATCAGCCGGCGGGTGGTCGGCACGTCGACGTCACCCTCGGCGGTCAACGCGCCGATCACGATGCCGTGCGCTCCGGCCGCCACCGCGGCCCGCACGTCCCGCTCCATGGCCTCGATCTCGAACGGCGAATAGATGAAGTCACCGGCCCGGGGACGGACGATCACGTGTACCCGGATCCGGCTGACCGCGCTCAGTGTCGTCTCGATGGTGCCCAGGCTGGGGGTCAGCCCGCCGTCGAAGAGCGCGGAGCACAACTCCACCCGGTCGGCGCCGGCCTCCTCGGCGGCGACCGCTCCCTCGACGCTGTCGATGCAGATCTCGAATGTGTTCATGATTCTTCCTTTTCCGTGCGAGGCGATGCCGCTTCGGTCCGAGACGATGCTGTGGTCCAGTCGATGACGGCCGTGACGGCACCAACGGGTACGCCGCCGCCGAGCACCGGCACCTGGCGCAGCGCGTCGGCCCCACCCACCGGTACGCCCACGGCGTCGAGGGCGGCGAGGGCGATGGCTGTGGTGGCTCGGGGCGAACCGTCGATCGCCTTCACTGCCACCGCGTGACCGTCCGGTGCGGCCACCCCGAGCACGCCTTCGGCCCCGCCCTTGGCGAGGACGCCGGGCAGCGCTCGCATCAGGTCGGTGTTCGGGTGCCCGTTCCAGCCGCCGACGTACTCCGGGTGCTGGCGCATGGCCTGCGCGACCAGCGCCTCGTCGCTGCCGGCGGGCGCGGTGACCAACGCCTGGAAGGTGCGGGCCAGGCCGGTCAACGACAGGCCGAACAGCGGTGCCCCGCAACCGTCGACCGCGTGGTGCGCGATCGGCGTGCCGGCCAGCCGGGCGACGGCGGCGGCGGTTTCCCGCTGGAGCGGGTGGTCGGGGTCGAGGTAGTCGTGGGTGCTCCAGGAGCGGGCGACGCAGGCGACGAGCATCGCGGCGTGCTTGCCGGAGCAGTTCATCCGGATCCGGTCGCGCTGCCCGCCGGCGCGGATCAGCCGGTCCCTGGTCGGTTCGTCCTCCGGCCAGTCCTCCGGGCAGCCGAGCGCGTCCTCGGTCAGGCCGGCCCCGGCCAGCATCGCCCGAACCACCTCGACGTGCCGGTCGTCGCCGGTGTGGCTGCCGGCGGCGAGGGCCAGCGCCGGGCCGGTCAGCTCGTCGCCCGCCGCGATCCGGCAGGCCAGTGCCTGCACCGGCTTGAGGGTGGAGCGGGGCAGCACCGGCTCGTCGGGAACGCCGGCGGCGAGGGCGACAGTCCCGTCCGGGGCGAGCACCACGACGCTGCCGTAGTGCCGGCTCTCGACGAAGCCGTTGCGCACGACCCGGGCCAGTTCGGCGTAGCGGAAGATGGTCACCGGGGGGTGTTCCCTTCGAGAAGTGGTGGGGGCAGCTCGGCGGTCCGCCGTCCGCGCCGGCCTCCGAAGCGGCCGTTGCGGGCCTGGAGTACGCGGGCGAACTTGGACAGCGAGGCGTTGACCACCAGGTAGATCAGCGCCACCACCAGGAACGTCTGGATCAGCAGGTGGGTGTACGAGGAGAGCACCTGCCCGCTGTAGAGCAGCTCGGTGTAGCTGACCACGAAGCCGAGCGAGGTGTCCTTGAGCAGCCCGACCAGTTGGCTGACCAGGGACGGGGCGAGTTGGAGCAGCGCCTGCGGCAGGACCACCAGCGCCATCACCTGCCCGCGGCGCAGCCCGACCGCGAGGCCGGCCTCGGTCTGCCCGCGGTCCAGCGCCAGGATGCCGGACCGGAAGATCTCCGCGAACGCCGCCGAGTTGGAGACCACCAGCGGCACCACGAGCTTCCAGAACAGCGGGAAGTTCAGCCCGTACTGCGGCAGCGCGAACAGCGTCACGTAGATCAGCAGCAGGGTGGGGACGGTCCGGAAGATCTCCACGTACGCGCCGGCCAGCCAGCGCAACGGGCGATGTGTCGACAGCCGGCCGAGCGCCAGCAACAGGCCGAGCGCGGCGCTGAGCACCGCGGTCGCGGCGGCGGCGCGCACCGTGGCCCAGAGGCCGTTGAGCAGGTACCGCCAGATGGGCCAGGTGGTGAACGGTTCCCACCGGGCGGCGGCCAACTCGCCGTGGCTGGCGAACTGGTACACGGCCGCGACCACGGCGCCGGCCAGGAGGATCGCGCCCAGCACTGTGGCGATCCGGATCCGGCGTTGGGCGCGCGGACCGGGCTCGTCGAAGAGGATCTGTTGCGTCTTGTTCATCGGACGATCGCCAGCCTTCGTTCGAGCAGGCCGGTGACCTGACCGATGATCAGCGCCAGCAGCATGTAGGCGAGACCCGCGCCGGTGAACACGGCGATCGGTTGCGCCTCGACCAGGTTCACGGTGTTGGCCGCCTGGGTCAGCTCGACCACGCCGACGGCGGCGGCCAGCGAGGTGTTCATCAGCAGCGCGATGCAGATGTTGCCGATCGGCTGGATCACCGCCCGGAGTCCCTGCGGCAGGATCACGTGCCGCAGGGACTGGCCGAAGGTGAGCCCGATGGCTCGGGCTGCCTCAGCCTGGCCCACACCGACAGTGTTGATCCCGGCGCGGATCGCCTCGGCCAGGTACGCCCCCTCGTACACCGCGATGACGATCGCGGCGGAGGTGAACAGCGGGAACGTGATGCCGATGGTCGGCAGCGCGAACACGAAGAGCACCAGTAGCGCCAGCAGCGGAAGGTTCTGGAACACCTCCACGTACGCGGTGCCGATGGCGCGCAGCAGCGGAACGGGGGCGATGCGCAGGGTGGCCACGACGATGCCCAGCAGCATCGCGCCGACGGTGGTCACGACGGTCAGTTCGACCGTCGTGACCAGGCCGTGGCCAAGCTCGCTCAGGTGGGAGGTGAGGGCTTCCATCGGTACGAGAGACTGCTCAGGAGCCGTCGGCGGAACCGAGGGCGGGCGGGGTGGGCGCCCCACCCTCCACCACCGAGCCGAGGGTGCCTTCCCAGACCTTCGCCCACGTGCCGTCGGCCTGGATCTTCTTCAGCCAGTTGTTGACGAACTCCTTGAACTGCGCGTCCTCCTTGTTGAGGCCGATGCCGTAGGCCTCGGTGGTGAAGGGCTCGCCCACCACCTTCATCCCCGGGTTCGCCTTGGCGCCCGAGGCGAGCAGCGTGAAGTCCTGCACGTACGCGTCGCCGCGCTTCTGCAGCAGCGCCTGCAACGCCTGCGGGTCGGTGCCGAAGGCGATCTGCTTCGAGCCGGGCGCGGCGGAGGGCAGCGCGGTGACGGCGGGGGTGTTCGCCCCGACGATCACGGTCTTGCCGGCGAGGTCCTTGACGCTCTTGATCGAGGTGTCGTCCTTGCGGACCCCGACGGCGAGGCCGGAGGTGAGGTACGGCCCGGCGAAGGCGACCTGGGTGGCCCGCTGCGGGGTGATCGTGTACGTCTGGAAGACCGCGTCCACCGACTTGGCCTGGAGCATGGCCTCCCGGGTCTGGGTGCCGATTGTCGTCGTCTTCACCTCGGGCTTGCCGATGATGTACTTCGCCAGCAACTTCGCCATGTCGGCGTCGAAGCCCTCGATGGTGCCGCTGACCGGGTTCTGCTGGGCGAGCAGCGGCGCGTCCAGGGATCCGCCGATGTTCAGGTAGCCGCGCTTGCGGATCGCCTCCATGGTGGAACCGGCCGGGATGTCCGCGTCGGTGGCCACCGGGGCGGCGTCGTACACCGACTGGGCGACCACGCCGTCGCCGCCCAGGCCGGGGTTGCCGGGCAGCGTCGGAGCGCTGCCGCCGCTGTCGCCGCCGCAGCCGGTGGCGGCGAGGGCCACCGCCACCGCGGTGGCGGTGAGGGCGAGCGACCGCCGCCCGGTGAAGCTCATCTTGAGGATTGACATGACACCCTCCCGTTGGGGGCTAGTGCTGGAGGATCTTGGATAGGAAGTCGCGGGCCCGCTCGGTGCGCGGAGCTGCGAAGAAGTCGTCGGGTGCGCCGGATTCGACGATCCGGCCGTCGTCCATGAAGACCACCCGGTCGGCTGCGCGACGGGCGAAGCCCATCTCGTGGGTCACCACGATCATGGTCATCCCCTCGGCGGCGAGGGAGACCATCACGTCGAGCACCTCGTTGACCATTTCGGGGTCGAGGGCCGAGGTCGGCTCGTCGAAGAGCAGCACCTTCGGCTGCATCGCCAGGGCTCGGGCGATCGCGGCCCGCTGCTGCTGCCCGCCGGAGAGCTGGGCCGGGTGGTGGTCTGCCTTGTCGGCGATACCGACGCGCTCCAGCAGGGCCATCGCCTGCTGCCGCGCCTCCGGTCGAGCGATCCGGCGGACCCGGGTGGGGCCGAGGGTGATGTTGTCCAGCACCGTCTTGTGGCCGAAGAGGTTGAAGGACTGGAAGACCATGCCGACATCGGCGCGCAGCCGGGCCAGCGCGCGGCCCTCGGCGGGCAGCGGCTCACCGTCGATCTCGATGCTGCCCTGCCCGACGGTCTCCAGCCGGTTGAGGCAGCGGCACAGCGTCGACTTGCCGGAGCCGGAGGGCCCCACCACGACGACCACCTCGCCGGCGGCCACCGTGAGGTCGATGTCCTTGAGCACGTGCAGCGGACCGAACCACTTGTTCAGGCCGCGTACCGACACCATCGGTCGGTTCGCACCCGTCGTCTCCGGTGCCACCAGACGGCCTCACTTCCTTCGACTACAAAACTAAGTCAGCTTCATATCGAACCAACAGCGTCATCTAAAGGTAGCCAGCAAACTAAGTCAACCGGTTGCTTGAACTAACTCCGGGTGCTAAGAAGCTGACGTGACGATTGACGACGCGCCACGCGATGCCCTCCGGGGCGGCCCCCGGGAGCTACTGCGCTGGGTGGCCACCGGTGCGGCCGTCAGTCGGGCCGACCTGTCCCGCCTCTCCGGGCTCTCCCCGTCGACGGTCTCGCAGCGGGTCGAGGCGTTGATCAGCCAGGGGTTGCTGGAGGAGGCCGGCGCCGGGCGGTCCCGGGGTGGGCGGCGACCCCGCCAACTCGCCGTGCCCACCGGCGGCGCCGTGGTCGGCGCCATCGACCTCGGCGCGCATCACGCCCGCGTCGGTGCACTGGATCTCTCCGGGCGGGTGGTCCAGGCCCGCACCCTGCCGGTCCGCATCGAGGACGGCCCGGAGGCGGTGCTCGGGGCGCTGCTGGCCGAGGTCGCCACGCTGGTGGACGGCGATCCGGCTACCTCGCGCGGCGGCTCGGCCACAGGTGCGCTCCGCGGCGTCGGCATCGGGATTCCCGGCCCGGTGCAGCACTCCACCGGGCGGATCGTCAGCCCGTCGCGGATGCCCGGCTGGAACGGCTTCGACGTCGCCGCGTTCTGCGCCGGCCGTGTCGACGTGCCGGTCATCGTGGACAACGACGCCAACCTGATGGCGCTCGGCGCGCACCGCACCGCTCATTCCGAGTTGGACCACGCCGTCTACATCAAGGCTGGCACCGGAATCGGCTCCGGTGTGATCTCCAGTGGACGGTTGCACCGGGGCGCGCAGGGATCGGCCGGGGACATCAGCCACTGCCGGGTGGTGGCCGATCCCGCGCCACCGTGCACCTGTGGCAACGCCGGTTGCCTGGAGGCGGTGGCCAGCGGCGCCGCACTGGTCACCGCGCTCCGGGAGCAGGGTGTGCCGGTCTCCGACCTGACCGGTGTGATCCGCCTGATCGACGACGGTGACAGGCAGGCCACCGCCCTCGCCCGGCAGGCCGGCCGCGCCGTCGGTGAGATCCTGGCCGTGGTGGTCAACTTCTTCAACCCGCAGGTGGTGGCCATAGGTGGTCGGCTCGCCGACTGCGAGCCGCTGCTGGCCAGCATGCGGGCCACCCTCTACGAGCGGTGCCTCCCGCTGGCCACCCAGACCCTGCTCATCGAACGGGTCGCCGCCGGCCAGGACCTCGGTATCACCGGCGCCGCCCACCTGGTGATCGACCACGTCGTAGCGGCCGCCTGACCTCGCTCAAACCGGTAGCGCTGATCACTGAGAGTGATCTGCCGCAGTTCGGCACGCCGGAAATGCGACCCTATGACCGGCCTCCGCCGCTGATCATCCTGACGGTTTCCTTACAGGCAGTCACTTAGCCTTCCGGTGTTCCTCACTCACCCGTGATTGCTCCTGGAGGTTTCGACGTGCGGATCAACGGACGGCTGCTCGTGCCGATCTCGTTGGCAGTGGTGCTGGCGACCGCCGCCTGTGGCCTGTCGGCACCGGCGTCCGGGCAGGCCGACGTCCCACGCTCCGGCCCGAGTACGCAGAGCTCAGCTCCGAGCCCCGGCGATACGCCGACCTCCAGTCCGACTCCGGAGATCCCGACCGACGCGCAGATCCCCACCAGGGCCGCCGGCACCTTCACCACCGCCACCGGCGCCGGTCGCGTGATCGGCAAGGGCAAGAAGCGGGTGCGCTACAGCGTCTCGGTGGAGAAGGGCATCGCCTGGGGTGACATCCCGGCCTGGAAGCCGGACCGGTTCGCCGCGAGCATCGAGCAGGTGTTGGCCGCACCGAACGGGTGGGCCACGTCCGCACAGCACCCGGTCACCAACGCCGCGGTGAACCTGACCCGGGCGTCGTGGTCCTTCCAGCGGGTCGGCACCTCGAAGGTCGACGTCGACGTGCGGCTCGCGACACCGAGGACAGTGGACAGGCTCTGCGGTGCGAGCGGTGTCGACACCGAGGGGGTCTATTCCTGCAAGTACGGCAAGACGATCATGATCAACCTGCGGCGTTGGCTCCAGGGTTCACCGGGATACCCGGTCAGCATCGACGAGTACCACGCCGGCGTGATCAATCACGAGTTCGGTCACTTCCTCGGCTTCGCCCACATGAAGTGTGGCGGTCGCGGCAAGCCGGCCCCGGTCATGATGACCCAGACCATCGACCTGGGCGGCTGCGTGCCCAACGTCAGCCCGTTCGTCGGCAACGGGCAGTTCGTCAGCGGACCGTGGGCACCGTCCTGACCTGGTGATCTCCGCCCCGGCCGCAACGTTCACGCCTTTGACGACGTGGCGGACTACCGCGCTCTTGCGGCCAGCGATTGAAGACTTCTTCAAGTGCTAAAGTCTTCGTATCGATCGGGAGGGTGCTCATGTCGGTCCCGCTGTACCAGGCGAAGGCGGAACTCTTCCGCACCCTCGGGCACCCGGTCCGCATCCGGGTCCTCGAACTGCTTCAGGACGGCCCGAAGCCGGTCCGCGACCTGCTCGCCGTCATTGAGGTCGAAGCCTCCAACCTCTCTCAGCAACTCGGAGTGCTGCGCCGCGCCGGAATGGTCACCTCACACCGTGACGGCCCCCTCGTCATGTACGCGCTCAGCACCCCGGACGTGGCCGACCTGCTGGCCGCCGGGCGCCGGATTCTCGGCGCGGTCCTCACCGACCGGGACGGCCTCCTCGGGGAGCTGCGCGCCACCGGCGCGGACAGGTGAGCGGCGCCATCCCGGTGGTCCGAGAGCGGCTCCTCGGGCTGCTGCCCGGCCGGGCCGACTGGGCCGCGGTGCACCGCTCGCCGCGCCGGGACCTGTTGGCCGGGCTCACCGTGGCGGTGGTGGCGCTACCGCTGGCCCTGGCGTTCGGTGTCACCTCCGGGCTGGGCGCCCAGGCTGGGTTGATCACCGCCGTGATCGCCGGTGCGGTGGCCGCTGTCTTCGGCGGCTCCAACCTCCAGGTATCCGGGCCGACCGGGGCGATGACCGTGGTGCTGGTGCCGGTGGTGCAGCAGTTCGGAGCCACCGGCGTGCTCATGGTCGGAGCGATGGCCGGCCTGGTGCTGATCGCGCTCGCCGTGGCCCGCCTGGGCCGGTACGTCCGCTACCTGCCCACGCCGGTGCTGGAGGGTTTCACCGCTGGCATCGCCGTGGTCATCGCGCTGCAACAGGTGCCCGCCGCACTCGGCGTCAGCGACGCGCACGGGGAGAAGGTCTGGGCCGTCGCCTTCGACGCGGTCAGCCGTTTCGTCGTACACCCGCAACCGGCCGCGCTCGCGGTGGCCGTCGCCGTCGCGGCGCTGATGCTGCTGGGTGCCCGGTGGCGACCCGGCCTGCCGTTCTCGCTGCTCGGCGTGGGGGCCGCCACCGTCCTCGCCGAGGTCATCCCGGTCAATCTGGTCCGAATCGGCGCGCTGCCGCAGGGCCTGCCCGTTCCCTCGCTCAGCTTCCTCGACCTCGGCGCGCTGGGCGTGCTGCTGCCCAGTGCTCTCGCCGTCGCCGCGCTCGCCGCCCTGGAGAGCCTGCTCTCCGCCACCGTCGCCGATGGCATGACCGTCGGTGAGCGGCACAACCCGGACCGGGAACTCTTCGGTCAGGGGCTGGCCAACCTGGCCGCGCCGCTCTTCGGCGGCATCCCGGCGACTGCCGCCATCGCCCGCACCGCGGTGAACGTCCGCGCCGGAGCGGCCTCGAAGCTGGCGGCCCTCACCCACGCCGTCGCCCTCGCCGCCATCGTGCTGGCCGCCGCGCCGTTGGTCGGCCGCATCCCGCTCGCCGCTCTTGCCGGCGTACTGCTGGCCACCACCATCCGCATGGTGGAGGCTGGCTCGCTGTGGGCGCTGGCCCGCGCCACCCGGGGCGACGCGATCGTGCTGGTACTCACCTTCGCCGTCACCGTGATCTGGGACCTCGTCACCGCCGTGGCGGTCGGCGTCGGCGTCGCCGTGGTGCTCGCCCTGCGCGCGGTGGCCCGCAGCGCCCGGCTGGAACAGGTGCCCCTCGACCCCGGTGAACACAGCGCGGAGGAGTATGCGCTGCTCACCGAACATATCGTTGCGTATCGGCTGGACGGGCCGCTCTTCTTCGCTGCGGCCCACACCTTTCTGCTCGAACTCTCCGAGGTCACCGACGTCCGTGTCGTCATCCTGCGGATGTCCCGGGTGACCACCATGGACGCAACC
The DNA here is from genome assembly GCF_900091575.1 of Micromonospora saelicesensis. Classification (GTDB taxonomy): domain Bacteria; phylum Actinomycetota; class Actinomycetes; order Mycobacteriales; family Micromonosporaceae; genus Micromonospora; species Micromonospora saelicesensis. The sequence goes on along the minus strand of NZ_FMCR01000001.1, from coordinate 93,136 downwards.
GGGGCGCACGTCCTCGGCGATGCGATCCGGCGGCTACGCGGACGCGGGATCACCGTCCTGCTCTCCGGTATCACCCCCGCCCACGACCAGGTACTCGCCACCCTCGGCGTGGCCGACGACCTGCGTCGAGAGAAATTGCTCTTCCCGGATACCCCCGCCGCCATCCGGTACGCCCGCACCGTGGCGCTCCCCGCGGCGAGGCACCCGACGGTCGTACCCGCCGATTGAGCGGTACGGCCGCCCGCTGTCCGCCGCCACGCTTCGTTCCCGCCGCCGTGCTCTGGGCGACCCGGAACGCCCGAAGCTCGCGGGTGGGGTCGACGATCAGCGTCGTAGGCTCGATGCGGACCTGGCGCAGGAGATCCGCCGCACCACCGCCTTGGGCATGCATGACGAACGCCTCGATGCGAACCGAGGCGCTCGACCTGCGCGACCTCGGCTGACCCGGAGTCGACTGTCAGCCGAGCGCGACGAGCGGGCGGACACGGCACTGCCCGGCGGGCGCGTCTCCGCGCCGGCCGGGCAGCTTTCCGATCCTGATCAGTTGCTGGCGGTCAGGCCCTGCAGACCCTTGAGCATCTCGGCGAAGTCGAAAGTCTCCGCCGTCGGCGGCGTCTCGATGGTCACCGCCTTGCCGTAGTCGGTGTAGTCCATCACCAGGTCACCAAGCGGGCCCATCTTCAGGGCCGCCCGGCGGGGCCGGTACTGCTCGTCGACCCACAGGTCGGTGGTGATGTCCTTGACGCCCATCTTGGTCATCTGCTGCTCGACGCCCGCCCGCAGCTTCTCGTCGATCTGCTGGAGGTAGGTCGCCATCGGCGTGGTGACGGTGTAGTGGACGGTGGCCGTCCCGTTCACCGTCTCCTGCCCGACCACCTTCGTGCCCTCGGTGGCGAGCAGCGTCTTGACCTGCTTGGTCGGGTCGATGTCCTCGAACTGCTTGCCGAAGTTCATCCCGGCCTGCTTGCCGGCGGCGCCCAGGTCCATCTTCATCCAGCGCTTGCCGTCCATCTCCGCGCGGTCCTCCGCCGGAATCTCGACGTAGATGACCGCGCCGACCATCCGGACGACCGTCGCGGCGCCCTTCTCGTCCGTCGTCGTCATCTCGGCCTTGACCGGGTCGCCGAGGTCGAGGACGCCCTTCATCGAGACCTTCTCGCCGCCCGCCGTGCCTGACATCGTCACGGTCACCGAGTCGCTCTTGTCGGTGGCCTCGGCGGTCTTCTGCAGCGACCCCTTCAGGTCACTGGCCAGCAGCTCCAGGACGCTGGGCTGTTTCGGCGACTCGGATCCGCCGGACGTCGTGCCGCACGCGGAGACAGCGAGCGCGGTGAGCGCCGAGACCGCCACCGCCACGGACTTCTTGCCAAATGACACGTACACGCCTCTTCCCGCAGGAATTCGGGCTCTCCCCGAATTGATCGACGACACGCTAGCCCACGCGACCGACATTCGCGGACCGTGTTTCGCCGACAACATCGTCGATGTTGGGGTGTCCGAGCCGGCGGGACACCCCAACATCGGCGATCCACTGTCGATCGCGAGCGGCGGTTACTCCGGGACGCGACGGTAGGCGCCGTCGCTGGCCGAGGTGGCCATCGAGGCGTACGCGCGCAGCGCCGCCGACACCGGGCGCTGCCGATCGGTCGGGGTGTACGGCTTGTCGCGCTTCTCCTCGGCCACCCGTCGTGCCTCCAGCTCCTCGGCGGGCACGTTCAGCTCGATCGACCGGCCCGGGATGTCGATGACGACCTCGTCGCCGTCGCGGACCAGGGCGATCAGCCCGCCGGAGGCCGCCTCGGGGGAGACGTGCCCGATGGAGAGCCCGGAGGTGCCACCGGAGAAACGGCCGTCGGTGAGCAGCGCACAGGAGCGGCCCAGCCCGCGTCCCTTGAGGAACGAGGTGGGGTAGAGCATCTCCTGCATGCCGGGGCCGCCCTTCGGCCCCTCGTACCGGATCACCACGACGTCCCCGGCGACCACCTGCTTGGCGAGGATCGCGGTCACCGCGTCGTCCTGCGACTCGTAGACCTTCGCCGGGCCACGGAAGGTCAGGCAGTCGTCGGGCACGCCAGCGGTCTTCACCACGCTGCCCTCGGGTGCCAGGTTGCCGTGCAGGATGGCCAGCCCACCGTCGGCGGAGTAGGCGTGCTCGCGGTCCCGGATGCAGCCGCCGGCCGCGTCGGTGTCCAGCGACGACCACCGGTTGGTGGTGGAGAACGGCTGGGTGGTGCGCACCCCACCGGGGGCGGCGTGGAACAGCTCGACAGCCGTCGGGGTGGGGGAGCCACCCCGCACGTCCCAGTCGGTCAGCCACTGCGCGAGGGAGGGGGAGTGCACGGCGTGCACGTCCCTGTTGAGCTGCCCGGCCCGGTCCAGTTCGCCGAGGATCGCCGGGATGCCGCCGGCCCGGTGCACGTCCTCCATGTGGTAGTTCGGCGAGTTCGGTGCGACCTTGGCCAGGCACGGCACCCGCCGGGAGATCGCGTCGATGTCGGTGACGCCGAAGTCCATCTCCGCCTCGCGGGCGGCGGCGAGCAGGTGCAGCACCGTGTTGGTGGAGCCGCCCATCGCCACGTCCAGGGCGACGGCGTTCTCGAAGGCGGCCTTGGAGGCGACAGTACGCGGCAGCACCGAGTCGTCGTCGCCGTCGTACCACCGCTTGGAGATCTCCACGACGGTCCGGCCGGCCTCGACGAAGAGCGACCGGCGGGCGGCGTGGGTGGCCAGCGTGGAACCGTTGCCGGGCAGCGCGAGCCCGATCGCCTCGGTGAGGCAGTTCATCGAGTTGGCGGTGAACATGCCGGAGCAGGAGCCGCAGGTCGGGCAGGCGGAGCGTTCGATCTCACCGAGCTGCTCGTCGGTGACCGCCTCGTTCGAGGAGGCGATCATCGCGTCGATCAGGTCGATCTTGCTGTGCACGACGCCCTCGATCGCCATCGTCTTGCCGGCCTCCATCGGGCCGCCGGAGACGAAGACGGTCGGGATGTTGAGCCGCAAGGCGGCCAGCAGCATCCCGGGGGTGATCTTGTCGCAGTTGGAGATGCAGACCAGGGCGTCCGCGCAGTGCGCGTTGACCATGTATTCGACCGCGTCGGCGATCAGCTCGCGGCTGGGCAGCGAGTAGAGCATGCCGCCGTGGCCCATCGCGATGCCGTCGTCGACCGCGATGGTGTTGAACTCCCGGCCCACCCCGCCGGCCTCGGCGACCGCGTCGGCGACCAGGCCACCCATGTCCTTGAGGTGTACGTGACCAGGCACGAACTGGGTGAAACTGTTGGCGATGGCGACGATCGGCTTGCCGAAATCGTCGTCGGTCATCCCGGTGGCCCGCCAGAGGGCCCGGGCGCCGGCCATCGTCCGACCGTGTGTGGAGGTCCTCGACCGCAGCTCAGGCATGCATACCAGCATGACACCGTCGGCGCGCCGGCCCACCCGGGTATCCGCCGTGTCCCAACAGATGCACACTCAGCCCCCCATGACGTGCGCCCATCCGGCACTCTTGGAGGCGTGCATTTTCCACCGGGCATGGTCGCTGTCGCGGCGCTCAGCGGGCTCGTCGCCGCGGTGGCCGCCGTGCTGCTGACCGTCGTCGCCCGGCGGCGGACGATGCCGCGTCGACCGGCGCACCTGCTGCTCGCGGCGGCCGCCGGTGTCGCAGTGCTCAGCCTCCTTGCCGGGGTGGTCGCCGCGCTCAGCGCGACCGACCACTGGGCCCACGAGCAGGGGCAGCGCACCGGTTGGGCGACAGCGGTGGCGATCGGCATGGCGGTGAGCGGGCTGGCCTTCGCCGCTGGTCTGCTCCGGCTGCCCGGGGTGGCCGCCACCGCGGCCGGAACGGCCCGGCTCGCCCTGGACGGGTTGGTCATGGCGGCGGCGCTGTGGTTCGTCGGTTGGGTGCTCTTCTCCGAGCCCACCCGGTTGCTCGGTGCCGCCACCCCGATGGCCTGCCCGGCGATCCTGCTGGCCACGGTGAGCGCCGCGCTCGGTGCCGGGCTCGTCGTGATCATCGTCTTCCGGGCCGCCACACCACGTCGACGGCTCGCCGCGCTGGGCGCCGGTATCAGCGCGGTGACCTGCGGCGGGCTGGGTCTCAGCGCCGGGCTCTGCCAGGCCGGGCCGACCATGGCGCTGACCGGTGCGGCGGTGCTCGCCGCCGGTCTGCTGACCGTCGCGCTCACGGTGTACCGGGCCGACCGGCCGGGGCAGATCGACCTTGACCTGGTCGGTAGCGACGGCGAGTACGCGATCGCCCCGATGCTGGCGATGGCCGCCTCGGCGATGTACCACCTCGCCCAGGACGGCCGTTTCACCGCGGCGGGCATCGTGGCCGGCAGCGTGGAGGGCTTCGCCCTGGTGGCACGGCAGTACCTCACCCTTCGCGACGTCCGGGGGTACGCGGGCCGCCTGGCCGAGCGGGAGGCGCACTTCCGGGAGCTGGCGCACACCGATCCGCTGACGTCGCTTGCCAACCGGCGCGGGCTGCTCCGGGCGCTGCACCGCAACGCCGCCGACCACAACCCGTGTGTGCTGCTCGGCCTCGACCTGGACGGCTTCAAGAACGTCAACGACATGCGGGGCCACGACGTGGGCGACGCCGTGCTGGCCGAGGTTGGCCGGCGGCTGCGCGGCAACCTGCGCCCCGGCGACGTGGCCGCCCGGCTGGGTGGCGACGAGTTCGCCGTACTCATGCAGGGCCGGCCGGTCGAGGCGGACCGGGTCGCCGAACGGCTCCTCGGGGTGCTCAACCGGCCCTACGACCAGCCGGAGGGGCCGGTCTTCCTGTCGGTGAGCATCGGGGTGGCCGACTGGGCCGACGAGCCGGACGTGGAGCTGCTGCTGCGCCACGCCGACCTGGCGTTGCGCTACGCCAAGCAGCGCGGCAAGAACCGGATCGAGCGGTACGACGCCGCGTACGACAAACTGCTGCGTCGGCGTACGACGGTGGAGCACGAACTGCGCGGGGCCATCGACCGCGACGAGCTGCGGTTGGCGTTCCAGCCGGTGGCGTCGCTGCCGTCGGTGCGGCCGGTCGGCGCCGAGGCGCTGCTCCGTTGGCACCATCCCGAGCTGGGCAACGTGCGTCCGGACGAGTTCATCCCGCTCGCCGAGGAGTGCGGCATGATCGCCCCGCTCGGTGCCTGGGTGCTGCATCAGGCCTGCTACCAGCTCTCCCGGTGGCTGGCGGACGGGCACGACGTCTGGGTGTCGGTCAACGTCTCCCCGCGCGAGCTGCACGCCCCGGAGTACGTGGTCCAGGTCGCGGAGGCGCTGCGCGCCCACCACGTGCCGCCGCAGCGGCTGGTGCTGGAGGTCACCGAGCACGCCGTCGCCACCGACCTGGACGAGCTGATCCGGCGGCTCACCGCGCTGCGGTTGACCGGTGTCCGGATCGCGCTGGACGACTTCGGGGCCGGCTACTCGTCGCTGGGGCAGCTGCGCCGGTTGCCGATCGACATCCTCAAGATCGACCACAGTCTGGTCGCCGAGCACGAGCCGGTCCGCCCGGTCGGCCAGGACGGCCCGGCGTTCGCTCCGATGGTCGACATCGTCATGCGCCTGGGCCACCAGTTGGGGCTGGAGGTGATCGCCGAGGGGGTGACCACCCCGACCGAGTTGGCCGCGGTGGTGGCCGCCGGTTGCCGCTTCGGTCAGGGCGCGCTCTTCGGCTGGGGGGTGCCGGCCGAGCACCTGGAGGCGATGCTGGAGGCGGCCACGTCCCCGGGTGCGCGTCCCGCTCCGGCGCCCGCGCCACGCCGTGCTCCGGGTGGGTCCGGGCAGCTCACCCCGCCTGCCGATGGCGCGTCGCCGGCTGACGCGCCGACCTCCGTTAACCAACATGTGGGATCAGTTGACTCATCGCGTGAGATGCGTCAGGCTTAGCCGCATGTCGTCGTACCGGTCGCTGCGAGTACTTACCTGAGCGCACTCTCCCTCACCGAGAGTGCGCTGGCCCCGTGCATCTGCACGAGGGCCGTTTTTATTGCCATCGGAACCTGGCGAGGCGGGCCCCGCCCGCGTCGCATCGCTTGACTAGCCACCAGCCACTCCAGCCGAAGGCCAGAACCGCCATGACGAGACCCACGCCCGAGACCCTCGCCCACACCGCCCGCCGGGCCCGCGCGGCCGCCGACCCGACCGTCGACGCCGACCAGGCCGCCACGCGCACGGCCACCCCGGCCGTCCCGGCGGTACGGCCCGCCGCCGCGACCCCGATCTCCGGGGCCAGCTCACTCGTGCGGTCTCTTGAGGCGCTCGAGGTCGACGTCGTCTTCGGCATTCCGGGCGGCGCGATCCTGCCGGCGTACGACCCGCTCTACGACTCGACGGTCCGGCACATCCTGGTGCGGCACGAGCAGGGCGCGGGGCACGCGGCGACCGGCTACGCGCAGGCCACCGGCAAGGTCGGCGTCTGCATCGCCACCTCTGGGCCGGGCGCGACGAACCTGGTCACCCCGATCGCGGACGCGTACATGGACTCGGTGGCGATGGTGGCGATCACCGGGCAGGTGGCCAGCCCGTTGATCGGCACCGACGGCTTCCAGGAAGCGGACATCCAGGGCATCACCCTGCCGATCACCAAGCACAACTTCCTCGTGCAGAACGCCGAGGAGATCCCCCGGGTGCTGGCCGAGGCGTTCCACCTGGCCAGCAGCGGGCGACCCGGCCCGGTGCTGGTCGACATCCCCAAGGACGTGCTCCAGGCGTCGACCACCTTCTCCTGGCCGCCCACCCTCGACCTGCCCGGCTACCGGCCCACCCTGCACCCGCACGGCAAGCAGATCCGGGAGGCGGCGCGGCTGATGGCCGCAGCCCGACGGCCGGTGCTCTACGTGGGCGGCGGGGTGCTCAAGGCCGGTGCCACCGACGGGCTGCGCCGGCTGGCCGAGCTGACCGGCATCCCGGTCGTCACCACGCTGATGGCGCTCGGCGCGTTCCCCGACTCGCACCAGCAGCACCTCGGGATGCCCGGCATGCACGGCACTGTCGCCGCGGTCTACGGCCTGCAGAAGGCGGATCTGATCGTCGCGCTGGGCGCACGCTTCGACGACCGGGTCACCGGCAAACTGGACTCGTTCGCCCCGGACGCGGCAGTGGTGCACGCGGACATCGACCCCGCCGAGATCGGCAAGAACCGGCACGTGGACGTCCCGATCGTCGGCGACGCCAAGCACGTCATCGACGAGCTGATCGCCGCGGTCACCGCCGAGCGGTCGGCGGGGCGCACCGCCGACCTCGGTGACTGGTGGACGCAGCTCGACGACCTGCGCAACCGTTACCCGCTGGGCTACGACGAGCCGGTCGACGGGACCCTGTCCCCGCAGTACGTGATCAAGCGGCTGGGCGAGATCGTCGGCCCGGACGCGATCTTCGTGGCCGGGGTGGGCCAGCACCAGATGTGGGCGTCGCAGTTCATCTCCTACGAGAAGCCGTACACCTGGTTGAATTCCGGCGGCCTCGGCACGATGGGCTACGCGGTGCCGGCGGCGATGGGCGCCAAGGTCGGCAAGCCGGACACTGTGGTCTGGGCGGTGGACGGGGACGGCTGCTTCCAGATGACCAACCAGGAATTGGCCACCTGCGCGTTGGAGGGCATCCCGGTCAAGATCGCCGTCATCAACAACGGCAATCTCGGCATGGTCCGACAGTGGCAGACGCTCTTCTACAACGAGCGCTACTCCAACACCGAGCTCGGCACCCACAAGCACCGCATCCCCGACTTCGTCAAGCTCGCCGAGGCCCTGGGCTGTGTCGGGCTGCGGTGCGAGAGCGCGGATGACGTGGACAAGACCATCGCCGCTGCCATGGAGATCAACGACGCGCCCGTGGTGATCGACTTCGTGGTCGGCAAGGACGCGATGGTCTGGCCGATGGTCGCCGCCGGCACCAGCAATGACGAGATCATGTTCGCCCGTGGCGTCCGCCCGGCCTTCGACGAGGATGACATTTAATGACCATGCACACCCTGTCCGTGCTGGTGGAGAACAAGCCGGGCGTGCTCGCCCGGGTCTCCGGCCTGTTCTCCCGGCGCGGGTTCAACATCGACAGCCTCGCCGTCGGCGAGACCGAGAACCCGGACGTCTCCCGGATCACCATCGTGGTCAACGCGGAGTCGTCCCCCCTGGAGCAGGTCACCAAGCAGCTGAACAAGCTGGTCAACGTGCTCAAGATCGTTGAGCTGGATCCCCAGGTGTCGGTCGCCCGGGAGTTGCTGCTGGTGAAGGTTCGCGCCGACCGGTCCGCGCGGTCGCAGGTGCTGGAGACCGTCAACCTGTTCCGTGCCCGGGTGGTCGACGTCGCACCGGACACGCTGACCATCGAGGCCACCGGCACTCCGGACAAGCTCGATGCGCTGCTACGCGACCTCGAGGCCTTCGGCATCAAGGAAATGGTCCAGTCCGGGCTGGTGGCCATCGGGCGCGGCTCGCGTTCGATCACCGCCGGCCCCGCGCTTCGGGCCGCCTGACCCGCCGCCGGTCGGCCCTCCGCCGGCCGTCCCGGAATTCATCCGCACAGACCACGACGGGCCGCCCCGGCCGTCGTACGAAAGGGAAGTTCTCATGAGCGTTGAGGTGTACTACGACGACGATGCCGACCTCGGCCTGATCCAGGCCAAGAAGGTCGCGGTGATCGGTTACGGCAGCCAGGGCCACGCCCACGCGCTGTCGCTGCGTGACTCCGGCGTCGACGTGGTGATCGGTCTGCCGGAGGGCTCGAAGAGCCGTCCCAAGGCTGAGGAGCAGGGCCTGCGGGTGGTCACGCCCGCACAGGCCGCCGCCGAGGCCGATGTGATCATGGTGCTCGCACCGGACACCGCCCAGCGTGGGATCTACGCGGAGTCGATCGCCCCGCACCTCGCCCCCGGCAAGGCGATCTTCTTCGGCCACGGCTTCAACATCCGGTACGGCCTGATCAAGCCGCCGGCCGAGGTGGACGTGGCGATGGTCGCGCCCAAGGGCCCCGGCCACCTGGTCCGCCGCCAGTACAGCGACGGCAAGGGCGTGCCCTGTCTCGTCGCCGTCGAGCAGGACGCCAGCGGCAACGCGCTCGCGCTCGCCCTCGCGTACGCCAAGGGGATCGGCGGCACCCGGGCCGGCGCGATCAAGACCACCTTCACCGAGGAGACCGAGACCGACCTCTTCGGCGAGCAGGCGGTGCTCTGCGGCGGGGCCTCGGCGCTGGTGCAGACCGGTTTCGAGGTGCTCACCGAGGCGGGCTACGCCCCGGAGGTCGCCTACTTCGAGTGCCTGCACGAGCTGAAGCTGATCGTCGACCTCATGTACGAGGGCGGCATCGCGAAGATGCGCTACAGCATCTCCGACACCGCCGAGTACGGCGACCTCTCCCGTGGCTCGCGCATCATCGACTCCCGGGTCAAGGACGAGATGCGCAAGATCCTGGGTGAGATCCAGTCCGGCGAGTTCGCCCGCGAGTGGGTCGCCGAGGACGAGGCCGGCCGGCCAAACTTCACCAAGTGGCAGGCCGAGGGTGCGGCGCACCCGATCGAGGAGACCGGCAGGAAGCTGCGCGGCATGATGAGCTGGGTCGACCGCCCGATCACCGAGACCGCCTGACACGTCCGACCAAGAGCGGTCCACCGGCGGCCGGCGATCCAGCGCTCTCCCCAGCGCGGGTCGCCGGCCGCTGGCCGTAGCGCCCCGCGTCAGCGGCTTTCCATCGCCTCGGCCTCAGCGGTGGCCCAGGCGGCTTTTTCGTACCGGCCGAGGCCCGTGAAGACGCTGGCCTGGCTGCGCAGCGCGACGACCAGCCGTGGCTGATACCGAACGGGTGCGTGCGCGGCCAGCCAGCGGTAGTGCCCGACGGCCTCCTCGGCCGCCGCCGCGGCCGCGTCCTGTTCGCCGAGCCCCAGGTGGCACCTGGCGATCACGAACAACAGTCCGCCGAGCGTCGGCCGGAACCGCAGCGGCTCCACACGGCTCATGAAGGTCAGGTCCTCGCGGGCGCCCGTGGTCAGCGTCAGCGCTTCGGCAAACCGACGATGGGAGGCGAGGGAGTCCGCCAGCCCGCTCATCGCTTCGAGTCGGGCGGGCATGTACTTCAGCCGTGTCCAGAAGGAAAGTCGCCGGAACAACTCGACAGCCTCCTCCCGGGCGGCGAGCGCCTCGGCCGGCTCCCCCAGCACCGTCCGGCAGTAGCCGAGCACGGTGAGGGACCGGGCCAACTCCATCCGCTCACGGGCGCCGAGCGGCGCGCACCGTAGCCAGGTCTCCCGGGCCTTCTCGGCAAGCGACATCGCGTCGCGGGGAGCATCGGCGCAGAGCTGGGTGGACACCATCAGCTGCGCTGCGGCCAGGACGACGAGGCCGTCCCGGTCGGTCGCGTTCTCGACGTACCCGATCGCCTCCCGGCCCTGCGCGAGCGCGGATTCGACGGTGCGGTCGTCCGGGACCGAACCCTGCGCGACGAGCGCCCGCGCAAGCCCCACCTCGTGGCGGCCCGGCCGGTCCTGGACCAGCCGCCGGTACAGCGCGACCGCCTCGTCCGCGGCGGCGGTGCGCCGGGACACGAAGCTGCGTCGGATTTTCACCTGTTGGGACCGGGTGACCAACGCCTCGGCCAGCTTCGGACCGAACCGCGCGAGATCGACGCGGGTCAGCTGTCGGAGCAGCGTGATGCGCACGGCGAGCGACAAGGGCGGATCCTCCCGCAGGGGTGTGCCTCCGGTTGTAGCGGGCGCGGGCAACCGTGTCGGTGCGGTGAACGGCCGATGTCCGTCGCCCGACCGGGCGTGTGAGGGCACTCACCCCGAAGACCGGAACACGCCGACCAGCGGGGCCCCTACGATCGCCTGTAGGTGCAGCAGCCGGCACCTGACGGCCACGGCACGGATCAGCGCAGGGCGCAGTGCGGCGCCCCCCGCCGCCCGGGCCGATCGCAAACACGACCTCTACGAGGACCGATGAATCCTGTCGTACTGATCGCCGAAGAACTCGCCCCCGCCGCCATCGAGGTGCTCGCCCACGACTTCGACGTCCGTCACGTCGACGGCACCGACCGTCCGGCCCTGCTCTCGGCGCTCTCCGAGGCCGACGCCGTCATCGTGCGCAGCGCGACCCAGATCGACGCCGAGGCGGTCGCCGCCGCGCCGCGACTCAAGGTGGTCGCCCGGGCGGGCGTCGGGCTGGACAACGTCGAGGTGCCGGCCGCCACCGCGCGGGGCGTCATGGTCGTCAACGCGCCCACCTCCAACATCGTCTCCGCCGCCGAGCAGGCCGTCGCGCTGCTGCTCGCCGTCGCCCGTAACACCGCGAGCGCCAGTTCCGCGCTCAAGGCGGGGGAGTGGAAGCGGTCGAAGTACACCGGCGTCGAGGTCCAGGGCAAGACGGTCGGCGTGGTGGGGCTCGGTCGTATCGGGGTGCTCTTCGCGTCTCGCATCGCCGCGTTCGGCACCCGGCTGATCGCGTACGACCCGTACATCCAGCCGGCCCGTGCGGCGCAGCTCGGCGTCCGCCTGGTCGGCCTGGAGGAGCTGCTGCGCGAGAGCGACTTCATCTCCATCCACCTGCCGAAGACGCCGGAGACGGTGGGCCTGATCGGTGAGAAGGAGCTGACGCTCGTCAAGCCCGGCGTTCGCATCATCAACGCCGCCCGTGGTGGGCTGGTCGACGAGCAGGCGCTCGCGGACGCGATCGCCGAGGGCCGGGTCGCCGGCGCCGGTGTCGACGTGTACAGCAAGGAGCCGTGCACCTCGTCGCCGCTGTTCGCCTTCGACAACGTGGTGGCCACCCCGCACCTGGGCGCCTCCACCCACGAGGCGCAGGACAAGGCCGGTCTCGCCGTGGCCAAGAGCGTCAAGCTGGCGTTGCAGGGCGAGTTCGTCCCGGACGCGGTGAACGTGCAGGCCGGCGGTGTGGTCGCCGAGGACGTTCGGCCGCTGCTGCCGCTGGCGGAGAAGCTCGGCCGGGCGTTCACCGCGGTCGCCGGTGGGGTCGCCGCGAGCGTCACTGTCGAGGTCCGCGGTGAGATCGTCAGCCACGACGTGTCGGTGCTCAAGCTCGCCGCCACCAAGGGCCTGTTCAGCTCCGTGGTCGAGGAGCAGGTCACCTACGTCAACGCCCCGCACCTGGCCGCCGAGCGTGGCGTCGAGGTCACCCTGGCCACCCTCGCCGAGACGGCCGAGCAGCCGACCCTGGTCACGGTGCGCGGCGCGCTGCCGGACGGTCGGACGGTCAGTGTCTCCGGCACTGTCACCCACTCCGGCGCCCGGGACGTGCTGAAGCTGACCGAGGTGGACGGCTTCGACGTGGAGATCGGCGCGGAGGGCATCCTGCTCTTCCTGCGCTACGCCGACCGGCCCGGTGTGGTCGGCACTGTCGGTACCCTGCTCGGCGAGTCGGGCATCAACATCGCCGCCATGCAGGTGGCTCGTCGGGAGGCGGGCGGTGAGACGTTGATGACGCTCACCGTCGACCAGGCGCTCGGCGCCGACCTGCTCACCTCGGCCGCCGAGTCGATCGGCGCCACGGCGGCCAGCGCCGCCGACCTGCGCGACGAGTAGTAGACGACAAACACCGTGGGGGGCCTGGCGATTCGCCGGGCCCCTCGTCATTTCCCGTCCGTGCCGCCGGTCAGGTCAGCCGGGCAGCCGCGCCGGCGGCGGGTAGACCGAGCCGTCCTGCGGGTCGAAGAGCATCAGCCCGTGCTCGCCGGCCAGCCGTTCGATGTCCAGTAGCACCTGGTCCGCGCAGGTCGGGTGCAGGTTCAGCTCGACGTGGTCGTGGGCCGCGTGCAGCGGCGCCACCGCCCACGGGCTGTTCGGGCCGGGGTGACGGTCCGGATAGGAGGCGGTGATCGCCCGGTAGAAGCTGACCACCCGTGGATCGGGGTAGCGGTCCACGTGTCGCCCTTGCCGGCAACCGTTGACCGCTGTCCGCACGTCCTCGGGCGTCGCCCCGTCCTCCAGGGCCCACACGCTCAGATCGAAACTCACGGCGGATAGCGTGCCATCCGCCGTTCACCATGTCGAAACTGCCTCGCCGCCGGTCAATCATCGATCACCGCAGTCTCCGGTGACGACGGTCCGGTGTGGAGACTCTTGCGTCGAGTTGCGTCGATTCGCTAGCGTACGCACTGCGGTCACTGGCCGAGTTCGAGGCGCCGGCCCGTCTTCGGGTGGCGCGGTCGACGTCCGGCCCGACCGGTCCGCACCCCTCGGTTGTGCGAGCCACGCGCACTCGTCGCTGACCGGCCCCCACTGTCGTTGCCGAGACCGTGGGGGCCGATCGCGGGCCCGACCGGCTCAGCGACGGTGCGCGAAGAGCGCGCGATAGTCGGAGTTGCCCCGGAACCACGCCAGGCCGGTTGGGCCGGCGGCGTAGAGCGCGGTGGCGTAGGCGTCGGCGATCGCGAGGTCGGGGCCCACCACGGTGGCGGCGACGAGGTGATCGGCCGGCTCGCCGGTGTGCGGGTCCACCACGTGCCCCTGCCGCCCGGTCACCCCGGAGGTGCCGATCGCGCCGGCCGTCATCTCCAGCACCAGCGGCGCCCGCTCGGGTGCGGTCGGGTGGTGCACCGCGACCCGCCAGGGTCCGCCGTGCGGCGCGCGGCCCCGGACGACGAGGTCGGCGCCGGCGAGGACGGCGTAGTCGTGGATGCCGGCGGAGCGCAGTCGCTCCGCGGCGCGTTCCACCGCCCAACCGCCGAGCAGGCCGCCCGGGTCGAAGCCGCCGGGCACCGCCCAGGCGTCGAACCACCCGTCGGTGGCCGCACGCATCGCGGCGCAGCGGTCCACCAGATCGGCGAGCGGCGGGTACGACTCGGGGCTGATCTCGCCCCGACGCAGCCGGGAGACCAGGCTCTCCGGTCGGTTGGGGCCGTAGGTGAGGTCGATGGCGCGCAGCTCGGCGACGCTGTCCCGCAGCGCTTCGCCCACGCCCCGGCGGCCGAGCCACTCGGGGGCGTTGAGCAGCAGGGTGTACTCGGCGGTCGCGGTGCGTACGGTGTGCTGCACCGCGATCCGGCCCTCGGTGGCCGCGGCCGGGTCGATCCGGTGCCGGCGGCTGCCGAGTCGAAGGTCCGGTCGGCGGTTGCGGAACGCGGACGGGTCCGGCCAGCGGGTCCGTGGCTGCTCGTCGATGCGCATCGCATCTGCCCCCTCGCACATGGTGCCGCGTCATCGCGACCCCGTTGGTCAGCGGGCCCCCGCGACCCACTGACCACTACCGTAGGCAGCGGAGATGACCGCCCCATGAGTCCCAGCTGAGAGGGTGCTGTGCATTCCCGAATCCCAAATCGTGGACGCAGCGTACCGGGAGGCGGGACGGCGACGTACCGTTGCCCCGAACGGAACCGTTGAGCAGAGGAGTGCGGTCGTGGCGCGGATCGCGGTGGTGGCCGGAGACGGCATCGGGCCCGAGGTGGTCGCGCAGGCCCGCAAGGTCCTCGACGCGGTGCTGCCCGACGTGCAGGCCACCGAGTACGACCTCGGTGCCGCCCGCTGGCACCGTACCGGAGAGGTGCTGCCCGACTCGGTGCTGACCGAGCTGGCCGGGCACGACGCGATCCTGCTCGGCGCGGTCGGTGACCCGACGGTCCCGCCGGGTGTGCTGGAGCGAGGGCTGCTGCTCAAGCTCCGTTTCGCCTTCGACCAGTACGTCAACCTGCGCCCGTCCCGGCTCTGGCCCGGGGTCGCCGGCCCGCTGGGCAACGTGAAGCCGGGCGAGGTCGACCTCGTGGTGGTGCGCGAGGGCACCGAGGGGCTCTACGCCGGTGCCGGCGGTTCCCTGCACCGGGACACCCCGGCCGAGGTCGCCACCGAGGAGAGCCTGAACACCCGGCACGGCGTGGAGCGGGTGATCCGCGACGCGTTCGCCCGCGCCGGCCGCCGGGAACGGCGCAAGGTCACCCTCGTGCACAAGACCAACGTGCTCACCCACGCCGGGTCGCTCTGGGCGCGTACGTTCGACGCGGTCGCCGCCGAGCACCCGGACATCGAGACCGAGTACCAGCACGTCGACGCGGCGGCCATGTTCCTGGTCACCCAGCCGCAGCGCTACGACGTGGTGGTCACCGACAACCTCTTCGGTGACATCCTCACCGACATCGCCGCGGCCGTCACCGGCGGCATCGGGCTGGCCGCCAGCGGCTGCATCAACCCCGAGGGGGCATACCCCTCGATGTTCGAGCCGGTGCACGGCTCGGCGCCGGACATCGCCGGGCAGGGCATCGCCGACCCGGTCGCCGCGGTGCTCTCCGCCGCGTTGCTGCTGGAGCAGCTCGGGCACAGCGAGTCGGCGGCTCGGGTCAATGCGGCCGTCGCCGCCGAGCTGGCCAGCCGGGTGCCGGGCGCAACGCTGCGTACCGAAGAGGTCGGCGACCGGCTCGCCGCCCACGCCGTAGCCTGATCACCCCGGCCCGAGTGGTGACCGGCCTCGGGGCCGGTCTGCCACGGGCAGCCCGACCGGCGCTACCCGCTTAACGACCGTTCGGGGTAGGTTTCTGGCACAGCCATGTCGGTGTGCGGTCCCGCATGCCGTTGTTCCGCAGGGAGGTCAGCGCGATGAGCGGTGGTGACAAGCTCGACTTCGAGATCCGTCCGAATCTCGCGCCGGTATCCGCCGCCGATCGGGCCGCGCTGCTGACCAATCCCGGGTTCGGTCGGGTCTTCACCGACCACATGGTCACCGTCCGCTACGCCGACGGCAAGGGCTGGTACGACGCCCGGGTGGAAGCCCGTGCCCCGATCCCGATGGACCCGGCCAGCGCGGTGCTGCACTACGCGCAGGAGATCTTCGAGGGGCTCAAGGCGTACCGCACGGCCGATGGTGGCGTGACGATGTTCCGGCCGGACGCCAACGCGGCCCGATTCGCCACCTCCGCACAGCGGATGGCGATGCCGGTGCTGCCGCCGGAGGTGTTCGTCGACTCGCTGCACAAGCTCATCGAGATCGACCGGGAATGGATCCCCACCGACGAGGACGGCAGCCTCTACCTGCGGCCGTTCATGTTCGCCAGCGAGGTCTTCCTCGGCGTCCGCCCGGCCAACGAGTACCTCTACATGGTGATCGCCTCACCGGCAGGGTCGTACTTCACCGGTGGCGTCAAGCCGGTCACCGTCTGGGTCTCTCCGGACTACACCCGGGCCGCGCCCGGTGGCACCGGCGCGGCCAAGTGCGGCGGCAACTACGCCGCGTCGCTCGCGGCCCAGGCGGAGGCCATCGAGGCCGGCTGCGACCAGGTCGTCTTCCTGGACGCGGTGGAGCGCCGGTTCGTCGACGAGTTGGGCGGCATGAACGTCTTCTTCGTCTACGACGACGGCACTGTTGTCACCCCACCGCTAACCGGCACGATCCTGCCCGGCATCACCCGCGACGCGGTCATGACGCTGGCGGCGGCGGCCGGGCACCAGGTCGAGGAGCGGCCGATCAGTTTCACCGACTGGCAGGCCGACGCCGCCAGCGGACGCCTGAAGGAGGTGTTCGCCTGCGGCACCGCCGCGGTGGTCACCCCGATCGGTGGGGTCCGCTCCCCGGACGGCGAGTTCCTGATCGGTGGTGGCGAGCCCGGTCAGGTCACCATGGCCCTGCGTCAGCAGCTGGTCGACATCCAGCGGGGCAAGGCGGCCGACCCGCACGGCTGGGTGCAGCGGGTCCTCTGATCTCCGTCGCTGCGCCGGCCCGTCCACCCGGTCGGGCCGGCGCAGTCGGCCCTACGCGTCGGTGGGCTCCGCCTTGGTGGGCTCGTCGAGCAGGTGGTCGCGGAGCGCGGCGAGCTGCTCGTCGGTCACCCCGGCGTGGCGCAGGTACGCCTCGACCGAGCCGTGCCCCGCACGCAGCTCGTCGAGGAAGATCTGCATCGCCTCGGCGGGTGAGGCCAAAAACGGTGCCGGCACCTCCACTCCGTCCGGGTTGATGGAGGCCAGCCAGGCGCTGTACCGGGCCGACGCCTCGCTGCTGAGCGCGTAGTCCGCGGTGATGTCCGCGTCGTCGACGCCGAGCACGGCGAGGGTCAGCGCGCAGACGATGCCGGTGCGGTCCTTGCCGGCCACGCAGTGCACGACCACCGGGGCGTTGGCGGAGTCGGCGATCAGCCCGACGGCCTCGGCCAGCCCGGCGGTGCCGGTCTGGGCCAGGTCGGCGTACCGGTCCGCGAGGTACCGGGCCAGGCTCGCGCCCTCCTCGTGCGGCACGCCCGCCCAGTCGTCGTGCTCCGGGTGGATGTGCCGGTAGGTCAGCCCCTGGTATGCCGGCACCCGGCCGTCCCGCTCCACCTCGGTGGGGCGGCGCAGGTCGATGACGGTGCGGATGCCGATCGCGACGAACGCGTCCCGGTCCTGTTCGGTGAGGCGGTGCAGCGAGTCGGAGCGGTAGAGCCGACCACGACGTACGGGTCGGCCGCCGTGCCCGAGGTAGCCGCCGGCGTCGCGGAAGTTGAAGGTGGCGGGGAGCGGAATCTGTCGGCTGTCGTCGATGGCGTCCACGTTCACACGGTAAACGGCCGGTGGGACAACGCCCCACCGGCCGTCGGTCGAACAGTCACCGTGCGGTGCCGGGCGGGAGCGCGCCGTACGTCTCGTCGTAGTAGCCACCCAGCTGATCCCGGTAGCTCGGGTCGCTGTGGCTGGTCTCGTCGTACTCCGGGGCGGCCTTGATCTGGTCCCGGCTCCGGTCGACGGAGACGGTGCGCTGGTCGTGGTCGACCTGGTTGACGGTGCCGGCCGGCAACATCACCTTCTTGCCGAAGATCCAGGGCCCGGTGTCCACGACCAGGTAGCTGCCGCCCACCTCGTGACTGGCGCTGTCGATCTTGCCGATTCCACCGTCGGTGGCCTCGACCTTGTAGCCGACCAGGTCGACGTCGGCCACGCCGGCCTGGTCCCGGTAGCGCCAGGGGTCGAACGTGCCGGCCGGCGCGCCGCCGGGCACCGTGCCCTGGTCGCCGCCGCGCAGCGGGTCCGGCCCGGCGTGGGTGGCGTGCGGATCGATCCTGTCCATGCCGTTCACTCCTGACTGTCGCCGATCGTCTCGGCGTAGGTGGGTGCGTCCCCGCAGGAGCTACCCGGCCGTCGGGGGCCGGAAACGGCGACGGGCCGCGGCACGGTGACAGGCCGCGGCACGGTGACAGGGCGAAGCGCGGTACGGCAAGGCGCCGAGGCCGCGAGGTGCGGCATCGGCCCGTCGGGGCGTACGTGTTCAGGCCAGTGCGGCCTCGGCGTCCAGGGTGACCGCCGCGGCGTGCACCACGGCGGAGATCCGCAGGGCCTCGTGCAGCTGCTCCCGGGTGAAGCCGCTGCCGCGCAGCTTCTTCTCGTGCAACTCCAGGCACACCTCACAGCCCGTGATGGCCGACACGGCGAGGCACCAGAGCTCGAAGTCGCCCTTGTCCACCCCCGGCCTCGCGATGATCTGCATCCGCAGTCGGGCCGGCATCGAGGCGTACTGCTCGTCGCCGATCAGGTGCTTGGCCCGGTAGTAGATGTTGTTCATCGCCATGATCGCCGCAGCGCCCTTGGCCGCCTCGACACCCGCCAGCCCGAGGTGCCCGAGCGCCTCGGCTGCGATCTCCCGCAGCACCACCGGGTTGCGAGCCGTCACCGCGCAGGCCAGCGCGGTGCCCCAGGTCTGCGCCGGGGTCAACGCCGAGGAACCGATGGTGGAGCCGAGGTTGAGCCTGATGTCCCTGGCGTACTCCGGCAGGGCTGCCTTGATCGCGTCCAGGCCCATGGTCAGACTCCGGCGGCGGGGGTCTCGTCGGCGATCTCCGTCGGGCTGATGGAGGTGAAAACCATCGGCCCGACGAAGACCACACACCACGTGCCCTCGTGGGACGTGTGGCCGATCGTCCTGGACGCGTTGTTGGCGGCCAGCGATACGCAGGCGGCGAGTCCGTGCTCAGGTAAGCGGTCACTGACGGTGAGCACAGGTCCTCCTTGCAGACGGCACGGTGGCCATCATCGGATCCGTTCCAGATGCTTCCGCATGGCTGTTCCCGCCGATGAGTGGCCCGGTGGCTTGTGAAGCCGATCACGAGCGGTGGTCACTGGCGAACGAACCCTCCGTCACCATCCCGCTATGTGGTTTGTTCCTCCCAAATTCGCGGGAGGAGTGGCAGAGTAACCATCGTGACCAGTACCGCCCTGATTATTGCGACCTAGCGCGCCGGCCCTCCCCTCTGCCGAGCGCGCAGACCTCCCGCATCCGCGGGAGGTCTTTTTGTTGCTCCGAGAAAGGATCCTGATGACGTTCCAGGTCTTCGACACCACGTTGCGCGACGGCGCTCAGCGCGAAGGGCTCACCTACTCGGTTGTCGACAAGCTGGCCGTGGCCCGGCTGCTCGACGAGTTCGGCGTCGGCTTCATCGAGGGCGGCTGGCCGGGCGCGGTGCCCAAGGACACCGAGTTCTTCCGCCGCGCCCGCACCGAGCTGGACCTGCGGCACGCCGTACTCGTCGCGTTCGGCGCCACCCGCAAGGCCGGCGTTGCGGTCGCGGACGACCCCCAGGTGCGCGCCCTGCTGGACGCGCAGACCCCGGCCGTGGCCCTGGTCGCCAAGGCCGACACCCGGCACGTCGAACGCGCGCTGCGCACCACCGGCGCGGAGAACCTCGCGATGATCCACGACACCGTCAACCACCTCGTCCGCGAGGGTCGACGGGTCTTCGTCGACGGCGAACACTTCTTCGACGGCTACCGGCACGACCCCGCGTACGGCGCGGCCGTGGTGCAGACCGCGCTCGCCGCCGGCGCCGAGCGGATGGTGCTCTGCGACACCAACGGCGGCATGCTGCCGTCCCAGGTGACCGCCGTGATCCACGACCTGACGAACAGGCTGGGGATCGACGCCGGGCTGCTCGGTATGCACGCCCAGAACGACACCGCCTGCGCGGTGGCCAACACGATCGCCGCCGTGGAGGCGGGCGTCCGCCACGTGCAGGGCACCGCCAACGGGTACGGCGAACGCCCGGGCAACGCCGACATCTTCGCGGTCGTCGCCAACCTCCAACTCAAGCTCGGCATGCCCGTCCTACCGGAGGGTTGCCTGGCGCAGATGGTGCGGGTCTCGCACGCCATCGCCGAGATCGCCAACATCGCCCCCGACACCCACCAGGCGTACGCCGGGGCCGCTGCCTTCGCCCACAAGGCGGGGTTGCACGCGAGCGCGATCAAGGTCGACCCGTTGCTCTACAACCACGTGGACCCGTCGGTGGTGGGCAACGACATGCGGATCCTGGTCACCGAGATGGCCGGTCGGGCCAGCGTCGAGCTCAAGAGTCGTGAGCTCGGCCTGGACCTGGCCGACAGCCCGGACGCCCTCACCCGGGTCACCAAGCGGGTCAAGGAGCTGGAGGCCGGTGGCTGGTCCTTTGAGGCGGCCGATGCGTCCTTCGAGTTGCTGGTCCGCTCCGAGCTGCCGGAGGGCAGCCCGGCCCGACCGTTCACCCTGGAGTCGTACCGGGTGCTGGTCGAGCACCGCGAGGACGGCGCGGTGGTCTCCGAGGCGACCGTCAAGATCCGGGTTCGCGGTGAGCGGGTGATCGCCACCGCCGAGGGCAACGGCCCGGTCAACGCCCTCGACGAGGCGCTGCGGGTGGGGCTGGCGCGGCACTATCCGCAGCTGCGTGACTTCGAGTTGGCCGACTACAAGGTGCGCATCCTGGAGGGCAGCCACGGCACCGGCGCGGTCACCCGGGTCCTGCTGGAGACCTCCGACGGCGGCGGCCGGGACTGGACCACTGTCGGCGTCCACCCCAACGTGGTCGAGGCCAGCTGGCACGCCCTGGTAGACGCCCTCACCTACGGTCTGGCCCCCACCTCCGTCTAACCCCGCCCACCCACCCCTCACCCTCGCGATCTTGCGCTTTGTGTCGACGGTCTGCGGCTTTTGTCGCTGATGCCGGGACGGTAAGTGCAAGATCGACGAGGTGGGGTGGGGTGGGGTGGGGGGTTAGGGCTGGGGGAGGCGGAGGGTGGCTTGGACGGGGCGGTGGTCGCTGCCGGGTAGGGCGAAGACCTGCACCGAGTGGACAGCTATCCGGTGGTCGACCAGGACGTGGTCGATGGTGACGGGTGGGATGAGGTCGCCGTCGTACGGACCCCAGGTGCCGGTCAGACCCGCTCCGGTGGCGTCGGCGGCGTCGACGTAACCGCTGCGCAGCAGGGCCCGCAGTGGACTGTGGTCGAGGGTCGCGTTGAAGTCTCCGGCGAGGATTCGCAGGCCACCGTCCGGGGTGGCCGGTGGTTGGGCGGTCAGGTCGGCACGCCAGGCGCCGACCTGGTCCAGCGCGTAGGGCGCCGAGGGGTGGGCCGACTCGACGCGGACCGGGGGCCCGCCGGGGACGGAGACCGTCGCGTACGCCTGGGTGAAGCCCCAACCGTCGAGGTTGCGCCGGACGCCGCCGTCGGTGATCGGCCACCGCGAGTAGAGCCCGGAACCGGCGGTGCCGATCACCGGGTTGAGCTGCCGGTGTGGCAGCAGCGTTGCCAGGCCGAGTTGATCCAGGGCGGCCTGCGCGTCCGGCGTGAACTCCTGCACGGTGAGCACGTCGATCTGGTGTCGCCGGACCAGCTCCACCAGTGTCCGCGCGTCGCCGGCGCCGGCGAGCAGATTGGCGGTGAGCAGCCGCACTGTCGGCCCGGCCGCCGCCGGCTGCGGGCTGGCCAGCGCCCGAGGTGCGACGGTGCCGAGCAACGCCACCGCCGCCAGGGCCGCGAGCGCCGCCGGCCACCAGCGCCGCAGGGCGAGCGCGAGGGCCAGGACCAGGACGCTGACTCCCGCGACGTACGGCGTGAAGGCGAGCGCCTGCACCAACGGCCCCCGGTCCAGGCCGAGCAGTCGGGCTGCCGCCCAGAGGGCGGTGGGTACGACGGCAAGCCAGCAGAGCACCGTGCCGAGCCGAGCGTTCCGGTGCGCGGGTGGAGCGTCGACGATCACGACGATGATCGTAGTCGGGTCCGACGAACCCATTTCATGAATGGCGATGCGCTCACATTTCACAATTATCTGACAGTTGGTTGACACCCCGGAAAAGCGAGATCAACTATTGACTGGTGGCTTTTTGCGGTGCTACGTTCCATCTGGCTTAAACGACGCAACTCTGAGTAGTAACCGCAGCTCAGAGGGGATGCGGATTGTTGAGAAATCAATCTCGTCGGGTGTGAGTGAGGCAGCTTTCCCCCGCCCAACTGTCGTCGTACGCCTATTTATGGGCAGTCATCCGTCCCGCCCCGCGGGTCGGCCGAATTCGCACGGTCACACAAGGGGGACCTGTCATGAGCACATCCTTCCGACGTAAGGTGGCGGCGGTAACGTTCGCCGTCCTGGGGCTCAGTCTCGCTGGCGGGGGCATCGCTATCGCCCAGCCGCAGGCGTTGGCCCCACAGGAAACGGTCCAGCCGGCGGCGCGTGGCACCAACGCCCAACCGCCGGTCACCGCCGAGTCGGCCCGCACGGCGAAGGCCGCGCTGAAGGCCAACTCGACGCTCGTCGCCTCCACCACCATCGTCGTCGTCAACTCCAACGGCACCAAGGCGCGCGGCACCGGCACCGTCATCAAGTACGGCACCGGTCAGTACGAGGTGATCTTCGGTCACAACGTCACGGCCGGCGTCATCGTGGCCACCATCGGCCGGGCTGACGCCTGCTGCATTCCGCCGGCCGGTGAGATCTCGGTCGCGCCCCGGCTCAGCACGCCCAACGCGGTCTTCGTCCAGACCCGCACCTCGGCCGGCACTCCGACGGACCTGGGCTTCCACCTGGTCGTCCACCTCGCCTGATCGGCCCGACATCCGGCCCCCGTCGCCTGTGGCGCGGGGGCCGGACCCGGTCCGCTCGGCGTGCGGACCCTCCGGCCGCACCTCGGCCAGCCCGTCCGGGCGTTGATCCACTCGGCTTTACGGTGAGTCCGGGTGTCCTGAGCGTGCGGACACCCCGACTTCCGTAAACCCCAGTGGATCAACGCGGTCGACGGGCGCCGCCGCGAGGTCGGTGGTCCACGAGGGCCGTCCTCGACCGGTTCGTACCCGCTCGGCCACTCCCTGGTCGGTCACCCGCCAGTTGTCCGCCCCTCGGCAGGCTCGCGACGGTCGTCACCCTTCCGCGCGGCTCATCCCCATTCCGGCCACTCCGGGCCGGTCCGGGCCGCACAATCCCACGTTTGCCGAGCGTGTGCCCGGGAAGCAAGCACCGTGACGGACATCTCGGACACCCTGGCCAGCATGCCCAGCCCGGTCGATCCGGAGCCGACCGGCATCGAGCTGGAACAGACCCTCTTCGAGGTCAAACGCGTGATCGTCGGGCAGGATCGCCTCGTCGAACGCCTGCTCACCGCCCTGGTCGCCAACGGACACTGCCTCCTGGAGGGGGTACCCGGCGTGGCCAAGACACTGGCCGCGCAGACCCTCGCAACAGTGGTCGGCGGCACCTTCTCCCGGATCCAGTTCACCCCGGACCTGGTGCCCTCCGACATCGTCGGCACCCGGATCTACCGGGCGTCCAAGGAGACCTTCGACGTCGAGCTGGGCCCGATCATGGCCAACCTCGTGCTGGCCGACGAGATCAACCGGGCTCCGGCCAAGGTCCAGTCGGCGCTGCTGGAGGCGATGGCCGAACGGCAGGTCTCCATCGGCGGGCGCAGCTGGCCGGTCCCGGAACCATTCCTGGTGCTGGCCACTCAGAACCCGATCGAGTCCGAGGGGGTCTACCAGCTCCCGGAGGCACAGCGTGACCGGTTCCTGATGAAGGTGGTGGTCGACTACCCCAGCGACGCCGACGAACTGGCCATCCTCTACCGGATGAGCACCGACCGGCCCACCCCGCGCCAGGTGCTCGACGCGCAACGGCTGCGGGACCTCCAGATCCACGCCGAGCGGGTCTTCGTCCACCACGCGTTGGCCGAGTACGTGGTGCGGCTCATCCTCGCCACCCGCGACCCGGGCCGGTTCGGGCTGCCGGAGATCGCCCCGCTGTTGGCGTACGGGGCCAGCCCCCGGGCCACCCTGGGCCTGGTCGCGGCCGCCCGGGCACAGGCCCTGCTGCGGGGTCGGGAGTACGTGCTGCCCGAGGACGTCCGTGAGCTCGCCGTCGACGTCCTCGCCCACCGGCTGGTGCTCTCCTTCGACGCGGTGGCCGACGGGGTGTCGGCCGAGAGCCTGGTGCGACGCCTCGTCGAGGCGGTGCCGCCGCCCCGGCTGGCCACCACCGGACACCCGCAGCAGACACCGGATCTGGCGGCGGCATGAGACGCGCCACCGTCGCGCCCGCCGACCCCGGCCTGGCCGAGCTGGCCCCGGACCAGCGCCTGCGCCGCCTGGAGCTGACCGTCACCCGTCGACTCAACGGCCTGCTGCACGGCCAGTACCGTGGTCTGCTGCCCGGTCCCGGCAGCGAACCCTCCGGCAGTCGCGAATACCGGCCGGGCGAGGACGAGGTCCGCCGGATGGACTGGGCGGTGACCGCCCGGACCGCCGTGCCGCACGTCCGGCAGGTCGACGCCGACCGGGAGCTGACCACCTGGCTGCTCGTGGACGGCAGCGCCAGCATGGAGTTCGGCACCGCCGAGCTGGACAAACGGGAACTGGCGGTGGCCGCCGTCGCGGCGGTCGGCTTCCTGACCGCGGGCGTCGGCAACCGCCTCGGCGCCCAGGTGCTGCGCGCCGACGGGGTACGCCGCTTCCCGGCCCGCAGCGGGCGTACCCATCTGCTCTCCCTGCTCCGCGCGCTGCTCGCCGCCCCCCGGGCCACCGCGCCCACCGATCGGCCGGGGCGCGGGCCGGCGGCTCGACCGCCCGATCTGGCCGACGGCCTCGACGCGCTGCACCGGATCGCCAACCGGCGTGGGCTGGTCGTGGTGGTCTCCGACTTCCTCGACGGCCTGCCCGACGACCCCGGCCAGACAGCGCCCTGGGAGCGGACCATGCGCCGGCTGGCCGTCCGGCACCAGGTGCTGGCGATCGAGGTGACCGACCCGCGTGAGCTGGAACTACCGGACGTCGGCCTGATCACGCTCGTCGACCCGGAGACCGGTCGGCACCGTGAGGTGTGCACATCGGACCGTGGGCTGCGCGAACGGTACGCCGAGGCCGCCACCGCCCAACGCGAACAGGTCCGCCAGGCGCTGCGCCGCAGCGGGGCCACCCATCTGCCGCTGCGCACCGACGGCGACTGGAGCGCGGACATCGTCCGGCACGTGCACGCCCAGCGCCGGCTGGCCGCCGCGCCGGTCGGCCGGCCCCGGGGAGGTGCCGCGTGATCTGGCAGTCGCCGCTGCGGCTCTGGCTGCTGCTCGGCGTGCTCGCCCTGGTCGTCGCGTACCTGGTGATGCAGCGGCGACGCAGTCGGTACGCGGTCCGCTTCACCAACCTGCGGCTGCTGGACCGGGTGGCGCCGGAGCGGCCCGCCTGGCGTCGGCACGTACCGGCCGGGCTCTTCCTGGCCATGCTGGCGCTGCTCGTGGTCGGCTTCGCCCGACCGAGCGCCGAGGTCCGGGTGCCCCGGGAACGGGCCACGGTGATGGTGGCGGTGGACGTCTCCACGTCGATGCTCGCCACCGACGTCGAACCGGACCGGTTGGCCGCGGCGAAGGAGGCCGCCCGGCGCTTCGTCGAGGGCCTGCCCGACGAGTTCAACGTGGGTCTCGTCGCGTTCGCCGGCAGCGCCGCCGTGCTGGTGCCCCCGGGCACCGACCGGGACGCCCTCGACGAGGGGATCGACCGGCTCGCCGAGGGGATCACCGGTGTCCAGGGCACCGCGATCGGCGAGGCCATCAACACCTCGCTCGGCGCGGTCAAGAGCCTGGACAGCGAGGCCGCGAAGGAGACCCCACCCGCCCGGGTCATCCTGCTCTCCGACGGCGCCAACACCTCCGGGATGGACCCGATGGAGGCGGCCGCGGAAGCGGTGAAGGCGGAGGTGCCGGTGCACTCGATCTCGTTCGGCACCCCGTCCGGGTTCGTCGACCGAGGTGGACGGCCCATCCAGGTGCCGGTGGACGGACAGACCCTCAAGGCGGTCGCCGAGGAGACCGGCGGCATGTTCCACGAGGCCAGCACCACCGACGAGCTGCGGGCCGTCTACGACGACATCGGCAGTTCGGTCGGCTACCGCACCGAGCGGCAGGACATCTCGGCCCGGTTCATCGGCCTCGGACTGGTGTTCGCGATGGGCGCCGCCGCCGGCTCGATGCGCTGGTTCTCCCGGCTGCCCTGACCGCCACGCACAACCGACGTCGACAGTGAGGAGTACGCATGGCAGTGCAGACCGGACTGGGCGAACCGCGCGGTCCCTGGTTCATCTCACCGGAACTCGACCCGGACGGGCGCGGGTGGTGGGACGCGCCCGAGCGCGACCCGGGCGGGCGACGGCCCGGGCGGCTGCTCGCCGTGTTGGCCGTGGTGGCGGTCTCCGCCGTCTCCGGTGCTCTCGCCGGCGGCGTCGTGGCCAGCCGGGACGGGGCTGGGGGCCCGGCTGCGGCGTCCGCCGCCCCGGTGCCGGCCGAGCTGGTCACCGCGGCCGAGCGGACCGTACCCGGGGTGGTGTCGGTGCTGGCCGGCGGCGCGACCAGCGGGTCCGCGACCGGCTCCGGCTTCGCCGTGGACGACCAGCAGCACCTGATCACCAACGACCACATCCTGGCCAAGGGGGGTGGCGGGCCGGTGACCGTGGAGCTGCCGGACGGCCGCCGGTTCTCCGCCGAGGTGGTCGGACGGGAGCCGCGCAGCGACCTGGCGGTGCTGAAGGTGCCAGCATCGGCCGGTCTCACCCCGCTGCCCCTGGCCAAGCCCGGCGCGACCCGGGTCGGTGAGCCGGTGCTCGCTGTGGGGTCGCCGCTCGGTCTGGCCGGAACGGTCACCGCGGGCATCGTCAGCGCGCTCGACCGGGAGGTGCGGCTCGGCAACAACCGGCACAGCGCGGTGCAGACCGACGCGTCCATCAACCCCGGCAACTCCGGTGGGCCACTGGTCAACGCGCGCGGGGAGGTGGTCGGGGTGAACACCGCCATCGCCACCATCGACGGGAACGGCTCGATCGGCATCGGGTTCGCCATCCCGATCGACCAGGTGCAGCAGACCGCCGACACGATCATCGGCAAGGGCGGCTGAGCTGCCCGGACGCCCCTGACGGGGGCCGCCACTGTCAGATATCCGGCCGGATGGCATCGGACCATGGAAATATTACGCTCGGTATGGATACTGGCGGAGGTGGAGCGTCCTCTTCTCACGGTCCTCCTGCTGGTGGGCCTGGTCATCGGATGTGCAGTGGGGTCGGCGTACGCCCGGGCACGACGCGGGTGGAACGATTACCAGACCGTCAAGAAATCGGTGCCAGGTGCCCGCCGGGGCGCCTGGTCGCTGATCCGCGGCGTCGTCGTGAAGGCCGCGGTGATCGGGGTGCTGCTCTTCGGCGCGGTGGCGTACGCGGCCGTCGGATCCGACGAGGAGAGCGCCGGGCCGGCGCCCACCCAGTCCCCGACGCAGAGTGAGCCTGCGCACCGATGACCCCCGGAGGGTCGTCGCGGGTTAGCCTCGGGGCGTGGACGACGGACTGCGGGTGACCGACCGGTGGGTCGTCCCCGCCGGGGAGCTACGGGAGCGCTTCTCCCGCTCGTCGGGGCCGGGCGGGCAGGGTGTGAACACCGCGGACTCCCGGGTCGAGCTGAGCTACGACGTGGCGAACTCGCCGGCCGTGCCCGAGTGGCTGCGGCCGCGGGCGCTGGCCCGGCTGGCCAACCGCCTGGTCGACGGGGTGCTGACGATCGCCGCCAGCGAGCACCGGGCCCAGCTGGCCAACCGGGAGGCGGCCCGGGCACGGATGACCGCCCTGCTGCGGGAGGCCGCCGCGCCCCCGCCGCCGGCCCGCCGAGCGACCCGCCCGTCCCGTGGGGCCAAGGAACGCCGGCTGGCCGAGAAGAAACGCCAGTCCCAGCGCAAGCGGGACCGCCGCGCCGACGACGACTGATCCCCGACGGCGACTAGTCCGGCACGGCGGCGAGCAGCCGGTCGCGCAGCACGGCGGCCCGCTCGGCGAACCCGCGCTGGGCCACCGCGTACTCCGCCCGGCCGTCCGGGGATTCCACGCGCACCGGCGGGTAGCCGAGTGCCGCCAGGTCGTACGGGCTGGCCCGCATGTCCAGCGTGCGGATGTCCCGGGCCAGGTCGAACGCGTCGGCCACCAGCTCAGAGGACACCAACGGCGACAACTTGTACGCCCACTTGTACAGGTCCATGTTGGCGTGCAGGCAGCCCGGCTGCTCGTGCGCGTGCTGCGTCTCCCGGGTCGGGGTGAGCAGGTTCAACGGGCGGGCCGGCGGGGTGAAGAACCGGAACGCGTCGAAGTGGCTGCACCGCACGCCCCGCTCCTCGACGACCTCGGCGGTGCGTTCCGCGCTGAGCCGCAGCGGCCAGGCGTTGTGCCGCAACTCCTCCCGGGTCTGCCGGTAGACCATCGCCCACTCGTGCATCCCGAAGCAGCCGAAGTGCGCCGCCCGTCCACGCGTCGCCTCCAGCAGGGAGCGGATCCAGGCGATCGACTCGCCGCGCCGGGCGCGTACCCCCTCGGTGTCGAGGGTGACCCCCGCGGCGCCGGCGCGGTAGTCGCGGCCGAACTCGGCAGGATCGGCGTCGCGCAGCTCGACCCCGGGCCCCGGATGCCAGCGCCGAAGCTGGGCCGGGCGGTGCGAGTAGTAGGTGAACAGGAAGTCGGCCACCGGATGCCGCTCACCGCGTCGCCGCCGGGCCAGGTGCGGGGTCAGCCAGACGTCCACCCGCTCCTCGTGGGCCCGTCGACGGGCCTGCCACTGCGTCGCGTCGAGCACGGCGGGGGCGAGGGCGGCGGTCACGCACCCCAGGGTACGACCGCCGCCCGCACACCGGTCAGGGCATCTGCACCCGGACCCCGGCGGAGAACACCCCGCTGCGCAGCTCCAGTTGCTGGGGCGGTTCCCGCCCGTCGACGGTGAAGACCAGCGGGAGCACCATCCGGGTGCCCGCCGCCATCGGGTCGGCGAAGACGTCCCGACCCAGGTTCGCCGTCCGGGTGGCCGACTCGTCGGCGCTCACCCAACGCCCGCCGGGCAGGTACGCCCGTTGCAGCTCGCTGTGCCAGGGCTGGTGGTCCCCGGTGACGTTGCGCACACCTACTGTGGCCTCGCAGCGTCGCCCGTTGGCCGGCCCGGCACCGCCGCCGTCGGTCTTCCCGGCGGTGCCGGGCGCACCGCAGGTCATCCGGTACACGGTGAACTCGAACGCCGACTCGCGCAGCGGCACGCCCAGCGACCCGGTGACCCCGGTGCCCACCCACGCGCCGCTGGTGGGCTGCTTCTGCGTGTCGATCGCCGCTACCTGCCGGGTCGCCGTCCAACCCGCGGTGCCGACCACACCGGCCAGCACCACGACGGCGGCGCCCACCAACATCCAGACCGGCGGGGTACGCCGACGCCGCAACGGACTCGGGGCTGCCGGGCGGGGGTAGACCGTCCCGCGGCCACCCTCGGCGCCGCCGCCGGTGGAGAGCGCGGCAGCCGTCACCCGACGCCCGCGCCGACGTCGCCACACCCACACCAGGGCGGCGCTGATCAGCAGCAGGACCGCCAGTCCGCCGAGCAGCACCGGGTAGCGGCGCCACGGCGGTGCCTCGGTCACCTCGGCCGCCGGTGCCGCTGCCGCCTGCCAGGTGGCCGTGGCGCAGTCGTACGGCCGGCTGCCGTCACTGGTGAACGCGCAGGTCGGCGCGGT
Source organism: Micromonospora saelicesensis (assembly GCF_900091575.1). Classification (GTDB taxonomy): domain Bacteria; phylum Actinomycetota; class Actinomycetes; order Mycobacteriales; family Micromonosporaceae; genus Micromonospora; species Micromonospora saelicesensis. Next base: position 63,450 of record NZ_FMCR01000001.1, on the reverse strand, counting down.
CAGCGGCCGGCCCGGCGCGGTCGCCGCGAGCGCGGTGCCCAGGGTGGTGGTGCTGTGCGCGGGCAGCCGCAACCGCCACGTCACCTCGGTGGCCGATCCGCCGGCCGGGGTGGACCGGCCACCACCGCTGATCGCGGTCGTCGACGCACCGGGCGGCAGTTCCTGACGCACTGTGGTCTCCAGGGGCGAGTTGCTCACGTTGCGCACCTGGATCCGGTACCTCGGTGCCGGGCTGCTCTCCGTCGCCACCGCCACCGTGACCTGTTGCGGGGGCGCCGACGCCGGTGCCCGGGTCGGTGGTGCCATCGCCGGTGGCGCCGAGGGCGGGGTGGGCTCGGTCACGCGCGCGACCATCGCCACCGGCGGCCGGGTTCCCGCTGGTGCTGGTGTGGCGGCCGGTGGTGGTGCGGCCGCCGTTGGTTGTGGCGTGGCGGCCGGTGGTCGTGGCGCGGCCGCCGCCTCCGGAGCCGCCGACGGCAGGGCCGGCACGGCGGCGAGGATGCCGAGGCAGTGCACGAACACTGCGAGGGCTCTGTGGTGTCGTGTCGATGCAGGCATACGAACGAACCTCCGGAGCCGACGCTAGGGGCGGGTCGCCTCCGTGCGGGTACGAAGTCGAGAAGTCCGCCCCGGTCACCTCCAGCTCCGGTAGGGTGCCGCGCGCTGACGGGTTGAGCACACCCGGCGGCCGGTCCTGGCCGGTTGGGGCGCCGGCGGCGCTAGATTGGCCGGGTGCGTATCGCTCGTTTCGCCCATGCCAAGGGAATGTCGTTCGGTGCCGTCGAAGGCGAAGCGGAGGCCGGGCCACAGGGCCTGACCATCGCCGAGATCGAGGGCCACCCGTTCGGCAATCTCTCCTTCAGTGGGGCCCGCTGGGCCCTCTCCGACGTACGGCTGCTCTCGCCGATCCTGCCCAGCAAGGTCGTCTGTGTCGGCCGCAACTACGCCGACCACGCCGCCGAGCTCGGCAACGAGGTGCCCAAGGAGCCGCTGCTCTTCCTCAAGCCGTCCACCTCGGTGATCGGCCCCCGGGACGCCATCCGGCTGCCGATCTTCTCCAAGCAGGTCGAGCACGAGGCGGAGCTGGCGGTCGTGATCGGGGCGCCGGGTGCGCGCCGCGCCGACCGCGCCGCCGCCGAACGCGCCATCTTCGGCTACACCTGCGCCAACGACGTCACCGCTCGGGACCTCCAGCGTTCGGACGGGCAGTGGACCCGGGCCAAGGGCTTCGACTCGTTCTGCCCGATCGGCCCGTGGATCACCACCGGGCTGGACGTCTCCGACCTCGAGATCCGGTGTGAGGTGGGTCGCAACCCGGAGGAGATGGAGGTACGCCAACTCGGCCGGACGAAGGACATGGTCTTCGACGTGCCGGGCCTGGTGTCGTACATCTCGCACGTCATGACTCTGCTGCCCGGCGACGTCGTTCTCACCGGCACTCCAGCCGGGGTTAGCCCGCTTGTCGAGGGGGATACCGTCACCGTGCGGATCGACGGCATCGGCGAGCTCACCAACCCGGTGGTGCCCGTCGCCTGATCCGTCTGATGCCCCTGTTTCCGCAGCTCACGGGTGGTTCGGGGGGATCGGATTTGGCCTGCCGGCACCGGGAGGGTAAAGTTCACTCCCGGCGCCGCAAGGGGCCAATGGGGTATGGGGTAATTGGCAGCCCGACTGATTCTGGTTCAGTTAGTCTAGGTTCGAGTCCTGGTACCCCAGCGCTGCTGGAATTCGCGAGAATTTCCAGACGCTGGATTCTGACGGAGTTCGACTCCGCCCCCTCGGGGGCGGAGGGTGGTCTTCGGTAGAGTGCAGCTCCTCCACCGGTAAGGTGGGGGAGCAAAAGTTGTTCTGGCCCCGTCGTCTAGCGGCCCAGGACGCCGCCCTCTCAAGGCGGTAGCGCCGGTTCGAATCCGGTCGGGGCTACAGCGTGCACAGCCCGTCTCACCTCGTGAGGCGGGCTGTTTCGTGTCCGCCACCGGGCCCGTTCCGGCCTCCGTCGGGCCCTCGGGTGACAGCGCACCCCGCGCTCGTGCCCGGGTACGGTGCCGCTAGACTACATTCGCACCGCCCGCGAGGGTGGTGAACGGAAAAGTTCTGGCCCCGTCGTCTAGCGGCCCAGGACGCCGCCCTCTCAAGGCGGTAGCGCCGGTTCGAATCCGGTCGGGGCTACAACCAAAGGCTCATCTCGCTCCCGCGAGATGAGCCTTTCTCGTTGCCCACACCCCAACCCAACCCCGTCCCCACCCACCCTGCTCGCCCCTGCTCCCGGTGATCAAGAGCTTTGCGTCACCAGCTTCGGCGCGTCGTGACGCAAAGCTCTTGATCACCGAGGTCGGCGAGGGTGGGCGGGGGAGTGGGGGTGGGGGGAGGGGGCGGGGGTGGGGTGGGGTGGGGTGGGGTGGGTTAGAGGCCGGACAGGCGTTGGCCGGCTCTTACTACGGCCATGGCGTGGCGTTCGCCGGGGCGGCGGCCCAGGCGCTCGATCGGGCCGGAGATGCTGACCGAGGCGATGACCCGGCCGGTGCGGTCGCGGATCGGGGCGGAGACGCTCGCCACACCGGCCTCCCGCTCGGCGACGCTCTGCGCCCAGCCGCGACGGCGTACCTCGGCGAGGGTGCGGCCGGTGAACTTGCTGCGCGGCAGCAGCGGCATCACCGCCTCCGGCGGCTCCCAGGCGAGCAGGATCTGGGCCGAGGAGCCGGCCGTCATCGGCAGCACCGAGCCGACCGGAACGGTGTCCCGTAGACCGCTGGCGCGTTCCGCCGCCGCCACGCAGATCCGCTCGTCGGCGCGGCGCAGGTAGAGCTGCGCGCTCTCACCGGTGGCGTCGCGCAGCGCGGCCAGCAGCGGCTCGGCGGCGGTCAGCAGAACGTCCGGTGCGGCGTTGGCCAGCTCGCCCAGCCGGGGGCCGGGCCGCCATCTGCCCTGGGTGTCACGCACCAGCATTCGGTGGATCTCCAGGGCCTGGGCCAGGCGATGTGCTGTGGCCCGGGGCAGCTTGGTGCGTTCGACGAGTTCGGCCAGGCTGGCGCCGTCCACGCAGGCGGCCAGGATGACCACCGCCTTGTCGAGAACGCCGACACCGCTCATACTGTGTCCCACAAGCCGAAACTTACCTCCCAGAATTTAGGATGTCCAGATGGTGGGAGTCACTCCTGAGCCGAGGACCCTGGCCGAGAAGGTCTGGGACGCGCACGTCGTACGGTCCGCCGCTGGTGAGCCGGACCTGCTCTTCATCGACCTGCACCTGCTGCACGAGGTGACCAGCCCGCAGGCGTTCGACGGGCTGCGGCTCGCCGGGCGCCGGGTGCGTCGTACCGACCTGACCCTCGCGACCGAGGACCACAACACCCCGACCGGGTACGCCGACCCGGCGTTCCGCCTCCGCCGTGGTGACCTGCTCACCATCGCGGACCCCACGTCGCGTACGCAGATCGAGACGTTGCGCCGCAACTGCGCCGAGTTCGGGGTGCGACTGCACCCGCTCGGCGACGACAACCAGGGCATCGTGCACGTGATCGGCCCGCAGCTCGGTCTCACCCAGCCGGGCCTGACGATCGTTTGTGGCGACTCGCACACCGCCACCCACGGCGCCTTCGGCGCGCTCGCCTTCGGCATCGGCACCAGCGAGGTGGAGCACGTTCTGGCCACCCAGACGCTGCCGCAGAGCCGGCCGAAGACGATGGCCGTGAACGTCACCGGCCAGCTCGCGCCCGGCGTGACCGCCAAGGACCTGGTGCTCGCGCTGATCACGCAGGTCGGCACCGGTGGAGGTCGTGGGCACATCGTCGAGTACCGCGGCGAGGCGATCCGCGCCCTCTCCATGGAGGGGCGGATGACCATCGCCAACATGTCCATCGAGTGGGGTGCCAAGGCCGGCATGATCGCGCCGGACGAGACCACCTTCGCGTACCTCAAGGGTCGACCGAACGCGCCGCAGGGCGCGGACTGGGACGCGGCGGTGGCGTGGTGGCGGACGCTGCCCACCGACGAGGGCGCGCGCTTCGACGCCGAGGTGACCCTGGACGCCAGCCGGATCACCCCGTTCGTCACCTGGGGCACCAACCCCGGGCAGGGTGCGCCGCTGAGCGCCCCGGTGCCGGACCCTGAGGAGTTCACCACCGACTCGGAGCGCACCGCCGCCCGCCGGGCCCTGGAGTACATGGACCTGCGCCCCGGCACCCCGCTGCGGGAGTTGCCCATCGACGTCGTCTTCGTGGGGTCCTGCACCAACGGTCGCCTGGAGGACCTACGGGCCGCCGCCGACGTGCTGCGTGGCCACCGGGTCGCCGACGGCGTACGGATGCTCGTGGTGCCCGGCTCCGCCGCCGTGCGCGAGGCCGCCGAGGCCGAGGGGCTGGACAAGGTCTTCGCCGACGCCGGGGCCGAGTGGCGGTTCGCCGGCTGCTCCATGTGTCTGGGGATGAACCCCGACACGCTGAAGCCGGGGGAGCGCTCCGCCTCCACCTCGAACCGCAACTTCGAGGGCCGTCAGGGCCGGGGCGGGCGTACCCACCTGGTCTCCCCGCCGGTGGCCGCCGCCACCGCCGTGGTCGGCCGGCTGGCCGCCCCCGCCGACCTGTAGAAGGGACCGACGAGATGGACAAGTTCACCACCCACACCGGCACCGCAGTGCCGCTGCGCCGGTCCAACGTGGACACCGATCAGATCATCCCCGCCGTGTACCTCAAGCGGGTGACCCGGACGGGCTTCGCCGACGGGCTGTTCAGCGCCTGGCGGGAAGATCCGGCATTCGTGCTCAACGATGAAAACTATTCCGGGGCGTCGATCCTCATCGCCGGCCCGGAGTTCGGCACCGGCTCCTCCCGGGAGCACGCCGTGTGGGCGCTACGGGACTGGGGCTTCCGCGCCGTGGTGGCCCCGCGCTTCGGTGACATCTTCCGTGGCAACGCCCTCAAGGAAGGTCTGTTGCCGGTCGAGTTGGAATTGAAAGCCGTCGAAGAGTTGTGGGACCTGGTCGAGGCGGATCCCACCACTGCGGTGACCGTCGACCTGACCGCCCGCCAGCTCCGGGCGGGGGACGCGAGCTGGTCGTTCCCGCTGGACGACTTCAGCCGTTGGCGCCTCCTGGAAGGCCTCGACGACATTGGACTCACCCTCCGCCACGCCGCCGACATCGACTCCTACGAGGCCCGGCGACTGCCGTTCCTGCCCTCCGTGGCATAGCCGTTAGGCCGCTCGCACAGCGGATTTCACCCCCATCGGGCCATCCGGTGGGGGTGAATCCGTTACGACACAAGGGCTTTTTTCTACCGAATGTTTGTGTCCCGACAGCACAGGGCATACCGTGCGCGCAGAATGGCTCGCAACGAGTCAGTTGCACAATCGGGAGGAAGTCGTGAACAAGGCCGAGCTCATCGAGGCGCTCGCCGTTCGCCTGGGGGACCGGAAGATGGCGACGGCCGCGCTCGACGCGGTCCTCACCGAGGTCCAGGCGGCGGTCACCAAGGGCGAGAAGGTGGCGATCACCGGATTCGGAGCATTCGAAAAGCGTGTGCGTGGCGCGCGAACAGCGCGCAACCCGCGTACCGGCGAGGCGGTGAAGGTCAAGAAGACGTCAGTCCCGACCTTCCGCCCCGGCGCCGGGTTCAAGGAGATGGTGGCCAGCGGCAAGGTGCCGAAGGCCACGGTGGCGACTAAGAAGGCCACCACCAGCACCGCCACGGCCAAGGCGACCGGCACCAAGGCGGCCACCGCCAAGGCGGCGGGCACCAAGGCGACCACGGCGAAGGCGGCCAGCAAGAAGACCGCCCCGGCCAAGGCCAGCAAGACCGCCACGGCGACCAAGACGGCCGCCAGCAAGAAGACCGCCCCGGCCAAGGCGAGCAAGACCACCACGGCGACCAAGACGGCCGCCAGCAAGAAGACCACCGCGGCGAAGAAGACCACCGCCGCGACCCGGTCGACCGCGGCGAAGAAGACCACCGCGGCGGCGAGCAAGAGCACGGCGGCCAAGAAGGCGCCGGCGAAGAAGGCTCCGGCCAAGAAGGCGGCCAGCAAGCGCTGACCGACCCGTACCGCAAGGGCGTCCACCAGTGGGTGGGCGCCCTTTCGGCGTACCGGGACGGCTTTTCGGCGTACGGGGACCGTTGACCGGGTTGGCCCGCTCGCGCAGAATCGCCGTGCCGGCCACCCCTGGGCCGGCCCGTCGACGGGAAATGGGGCGCCGGTGCGCTACCGCCAGCTCACCACCGGCACGCTCGCGCTGGGCGTGCTCCTCCTCATCGACGTGCTGCGGGTCTGGCTGCCCGGCATCATCACCATCTTCGGTCAGGCGGCGTCCACCCCGGCCGAGCTGATGGGGGCGTTCGCCCTCGGCTGGTTCGTGCTCGCGATGGGCGCACCCGCCGTGGTCCGTCGGGTCGGAGCCCGCCCGGTGACTGTCGTCGCCGCCGTCGCGCTCGCCGTCGCCCGGCTCGCGCTCACCGCCGCTCCCGGCGGGCGTACGCAGCTCTGGTTGGCCACCGCCGGGTTGCTCGCCGGGCTGGTCTGGCTGGTCGGCGTCGCGGCCGACACCGACCGCCCGGTCCCGGGGCTGGCGTTGGGGTTCGCTGTCAACGCGGCAGTGCACGCGGTGCTGGACACCGTCGACCTGGTCTGGCGGGGTGACTGGGTGGCCTGGCTGCTCAGCGCCGCCGCGGTGGCGGTGTTCCTGGCCGGCACGGCGCAACCGGGCCAGCGCGGCGGTGCAGGTGACGCCCTCGCTGGCCCCGTTGATGCCCCTGTCGGCCCCGCTGACGCCCCTGCCGGCCCTGGTGGTGGCCGAGCCTGGCTGCTGGCCGGGCCGGCGCTGCTGCTGGCCGGAATGGTGGCGCTCTCCCCGGCGCTGGCCCGGACCGGGATGTCGTACCTGGTCGCCGGAGACGGGGTGGCTCGTTCGCCGCTGTTCGGCCTGGCGCCGGTGCCGGTGGCGGTCGCCGGGTTCCTGTGCGCCGCGTTGACCCGGCCGCCCCGTGGGTGGGGCCGGGCGTACGGCCCGGTGGCGCTGCTCGGCGGCGCTGTGCTGTTCGCCCTCGACCGGGGCGACCTGCTCCTGCCGGCCATCCTCCTCGCCGCGGTCGGCCTCGGCGCCTGCCTCGCGCTGACCGACGACGCCAGCCAGCCAGCCAGCGACACCGCGAGCGCCGACACCGCTGGTGGCAGCAGCGCCTCCCGGCGGGGGTACGCGGTCGCCGCCGGGATGCTCGTCTTCGCGCTCGGGGCGGTCGGCTACTACTCGGCCTACGACCTCGGCTACCCCAACGCGGCGGTGCCAGTGGTGGTGGCCGTGCTGATCGCCGCCGTGGCCTTCACCGCCCGCCCCGTCGTCCACCGGCTTCCCGGGCCGTTTCCGCCGCTCCGGGCCGCCGCCGCGGTCACCGCGCTGGCCCTGTTGGCACCGGTGCTCGCCGACGAGGTGCCGGTGGCCAGCAACCGGAACGGCCCACCGGAACGGTTGACGGTGGTGGCGTACAACATCCGGATGGGGTTCGGGCTGGACGGCCGATTCGACCTGACCGGTCTCGCCGAGGTCGTCGACCGGCAACGGCCCGACGTGGTGCTGCTCAGCGAGGTGGACCGGGCGTGGCTGCTCAACGGCGGGCACGACACCCTGGACCTGTTGTCAGACCGGCTCGGTATGCCGTACGTCTTCGGGCCGGCCGCCGACCCGGTCTGGGGTGACGCGGTGCTCAGCCGTTGGCCGGTACGCGATCCGCGGACCCTGCCGCTGGCCGCCGTCGGCGCGCCCACCGGAGCGCAGGCTCTCGCCGTCACGCTGGACCTCGGCGACGGTGTCCGTACCGCAGTGGTCAGCACCCACCTGCAACCGCCGCCCGGTAAGGGCCCGGTGGTCCAGGCCCGCGCGGTCGCCGACTTCGCCACCCGGTACGCGGCCGGTCGGCCGCTGGTGGTGGCGGGTGACCTGAACACCGAGCCGGGCGACGAGGCGTTCGCGGAGTTCACCAGGGCCAGCCTGGTCGACGCGTTGGCCGCCGCCCGACCACTGGCGACCAGCCCGGCGGACGACCCGCGCCAGCAGATCGACCACATCTTCGTCTCGCCCGGCCTGACCCCCGGCGATCCGGTCGCGCCGCGCAGCACGGCCAGCGACCACCTGCCGGTCGCGGTGACACTGACCCTGCCGCCCCGCTGACCAGGTCGGGCCCGTGCGAACGCGGGCCCTACAGGCGATCTGTGGCCAGCAGCCGGTCGGCGGCGAAGGCGAGCAGCCACCCGCCGCCCTTCGGGGTGGTGAAGTCCTCATCGGTGCGGCCGGTCAGCCGCTCCAGGGCGCCCGGCAGGACCTTGCCCTGGCTGCACACCGCCGACTGCCCACCGGTGCCGGCCAGCTCCAGAAGTCGGGCGGCGGTGGCCAGGATCTGCTCGTCGCTCTGCTGGCCGGGTTGTGGTTCGTCCAGGTCGCCGCAGACCTCGATCGGCAGGTCGAGCAACGCGGCAGTCGGGTCGAGTGTCTGCACACACCGTCGCGGCGACGCCGACACCAGTCGGGCCGGTCGGATCAGGGCGATCAGCTCGGCCAGTGTGCTCGCCTGGGCCCACCCCTCGGCATCCAGGGGCCGTCCGACGTCCGGGCCGGACCAGGTGGCCCGCTTACCGGCGTGCGCGTGCCGGACCAGCGCGACCGTCGCCGTCACCGACGGCAGCGCGGCGAACGCCGCCAACACCTCGGCGTCGTGCGGGTAGCTGACCAACCGGATCGCGTCGTCCACCGCGAGCCAGCGGATGTCGTCCACCTCGGTGTCCGGTTGGAAACCGCCGCTGGCCACCGCGAGCATCGACCAGTAGTCGACCAGCTTGGGTTGCCCCTCGCTGCGGTACCGCACCGACGGCAGCCGCACCTGCGGCACGCCCCGTACGTCGGCCTCCTCGGCCACCTCACGCACCGCCGCGGCCAGCGCGTGCTCGCCCGGCTCCAGCTTGCCCTTCGGCAGGGTCCAGTCGCCGTAACGGGGGCGGTGCACCACGCAGACGCGTACGCCGTCGTCGGTCGGCCGCCAGGCCACCCCGCCCGCCGCCCGGATGCCCGTCACGGCAGCCAACTGGTGCGCCGTCGCCGGGTGGCCCGGTGCCAGGCGGCCGGGAGGAGACCCCGCGTCCGGCGTACCGACTGGCGTTCCCGCTCGGCCAGCCGCCCGGCGGTGACCGCCAGCTCGTGGTCGTCCGGTCGCTCGGCGGCGATCTCCAACCAGGTGTCCGCCGCCACCGCCGCGTCCTGGTGCTCGCCGAGCACGTCCTGTACCCGGCCGAGTGCGCGGGACAGCCGCCGTGCGCCCTTGCCGACCGTCGGGGCCACCGCGTTGACCGCGTACCGGGCCTGCTTGCCCTCCTTGCGGACGGCGTGCCAGCGGTCGTCCGGCGACTGCGCGTCGAGCCCGCCGACGCCGTCCGGCCCGGTCAACCGCCGCCAGGGGCGGGCCACCAGCGCGGGTAGCGCCTGCGCGGCGGGCGCTGCCGCCCGGCGGGTGAACCGGGGCGCGCGGGCGGCCAGCACCAGGGAGTCCACCAGGGCCAGGTAGCGCGCGGAGCGCAGCATCTCGTCGATGGCGGTGAGTGCCTGCCGCTGCCGTGCGGCGAGCACCTCGTCGAGACGGTCCACCGCGCCCCGGTCGAGCGGGCTCAGCGGATCGGCGTCGGCGGTACGGCGCAGCCGCGCGCGCAGCACCTCGGCGTCGCGCGCCGCGCCGAGCACGTCGGCCAACCAGCGCAGCTCGGTGCGCAGCGGGCGGGACCAGGTCTTTCGCAGCAACGGTTTGAAGGTGCGCAGATCACTGCGCAGGCGTCGGCAGGCCACCCGCATCTGGTGCACCGCGGTGTCGCCACCGGCGGCCGGGGCGCGCAGCCGGACCAGCGGGTCGTGCGCCAACAGCCGGCGGATCTCCTTGCGGAGCGCCTCGGTCACCACGTCACCGGCGCTCGGCTCGGCGGTCAGCCCGGCCGGCGCTACCAGGTCCGGATCGGCCTGCGCCGTCGCGCCCAGCGCCCGTACGTGCTTCGGCGTGAACGACCCGCCCTGGGCGCCGGCCTCGCGCAGCACCCCGCCGACCCGGTCGAGCAGCTTCCGGTCACCTGCCTTCAGCTCCACCTCCACCTCGCGGAACGTGTCGGTGGTGCTGCCGGCGTCGTCGAGCACTGTCACCCGGTCGTCCACCACCTCGGCGAGCACCGTGCCGGCCCGGTCACACACCTCGTACGCGTGCCGCACCGTCCGCACCACTGTCACCGGGGCCAGCGGCGCCCCCCTGTGCAGGACGGTGACCAGCTCCACCAGCTCCGGAGGCGGCTGCCCCTTCGGCCCGGCACGGGAGATCTCGTGCCGGACGCCCGGCGTCCCGGTCGGTAGTTTCACCGTCCAGGGCAGCTCGTCGCCCCGACGGTGGCGCAGCGAGGCACCGGCCCGGGCCAGCCGCAGGTCGACCGTGTCGAGGTAGCGGGCGACCAGCGTCACCGGTGGCAGTGCCCGGACCCGACCGCCGGCCGGGGCCGTGCCGGCCAGGTCCGGCAGCACGTAGGCGTCGTCCACCTCGTACTTCTGCTCCTCCTCGACCATCAGCTCAGCCTATGCGCTGCGCGGTCAGCTGGCCGTGCCACCGACGCGGCGCAGCAGCAGTTCCTGCAGATGGGCCCGGGCGGCGTTGTCACCGCCGGTACGCCGGGTCCAGGTCCCGTCGCCGGCCAGCTCGAACGCGTCCACTTCGGGGCTCATCGCGGCGGTGAGCACATGGTCCAACTCGGCGCGGGCGATCGGGTCGCTCACCTGCACCAGCGCCTCCACCCGGCGGTCCAGGTTGCGGTGCATGAGGTCGGCCGAGCCCATCCAGAACTCGGCCTCGCCGTTGTTGCCGAACCGGAAGACCCGGGAGTGTTCCAGGAACCGGCCGAGGATCGAGCGGACCCGGATGTTCTCCGACAACCCCGGCACCCCCGGGCGCAGCGTGCACATGCCCCGGATGAGCAGGTCGACGTGGACGCCGGCCTGGGAGGCGCGGTACAGCGCGTCGGTCACCCCCTCGTCGACCAGGGAGTTGACCTTGAACTGGACCAGGCCGGGCATGCCCAGGCGGACGTGTGAGATCTCCCGCTCGATCCGCTCGATGAGGCCGCTGCGGATGCCCTGCGGGGCGACCAGCAACCGTCGGTACGCGGTCTGCCGGCTGTACCCGGTGAGCACGTTGAACAGGTCGGTGAGGTCGGCGCCGATCTCCGGGTCGGCGGTGAGCATGCCGAAGTCCTCGTACAGTCGAGCCGTCTTCGGGTGGTAGTTGCCGGTGCCGATGTGGCAGTAGCGGCGGATCTGGTTGCCCTCCTGCCGGACCACCAGCGCGGTCTTGCAGTGCGTCTTCAAGCCGACCAGGCCGTACACCACGTGGCAGCCGGCGCGTTCCAACGTGCGGGCCCAGCCGATGTTGGCCACCTCGTCGAAGCGGGCCTTCACCTCCACCAGCACCACCACCTGCTTGCCGGCGGCGGCCGCGTCGACGAGCGCGTCGACGATCGGGGAGTCGCCGCTGGTCCGGTAGAGGGTCTGCTTGATGGCCAGCACGTTCGGGTCGGCGGCGGCCTGCTCGATGAAGCGCTGCACGCTGGTGGCGAACGAGTGGTACGGGTGGTGCACAAGGATGTCCCCGTCGCGCAGGGTGGAGAAGACGCTGCGCGGTACCTCGCCCTCGGCGAGCCGGGGATGGGTGGCCGGCACGAACGGCGGGTCCTTCAGGTCCGGCCGGTCCGCCTCGCCGTAGACCTGCCACAACGCGGACAGGTCCAGCAGGCCGGGCACCCGCAGCACGTCCTGGTCGTCCATGTCCAGCTCGCGGACGAGCAGCTCCAACATGTGGTCGGAGATGGACGCGGCGACCTCCAGGCGGACCGGGGGACCGAACCGCCGACGAGCCAGCTCCCGCTCCAGGGCCTGGAGCAGATCCTCGTCGCGGTCCTCGTCGACCTCCACCTCGGCGTTGCGGGTGACCCGGAACAGGTGGCACTCGACCACCTGCATGCCGCTGAACAGCTGCCCCAGGTGCACCGAGATCAGGTCCTCCACCGGCAACATCCGGACGCCCGGCTGGTCCCGGTCCACCCGGACGAAGCGGGGGACGTTGTTGGGCACCTTCACCCGGGCGAACAGCTCCGAACCGCCGTCCGGGTCACGAACCGCCACCGCCAGGTTCAGCGACCGTCCCGAGATGTACGGGAACGGGTGCGCCGGGTCCACCGCGAGCGGGGTCAGCACCGGAAAGATGTGTTCCCGGAAGTAGGTGCGCAGCCGCTCCCGTTCGCCGTCGCCCAGCTCGCCCCAGCGCAGGATGCGGATGCCCTCGTCGGCCAGCTTGGGCAGCACGTCGTCGACGAAGCAGGCGGCGTGCCGAGCGCCCAGCGCGGCGGTCCGCTCGGCGATCAGCTCCAACTGCGTACGCAGGGGCAACCGGTCCCCGCCGCGCACCGGCAGGCCGGCGGAGAGCCGCCTCTTCAGCCCGGCGATGCGCACCATGTAGAACTCGTCGAGATTGCTGGCGAAGATGGCCAGGAACTTGGCCCGCTCCAGCAGCGGGGTGCGCCGGTCCTCGGCGAGGGTGAGCACCCGGGCGTTGAAGTCGAGCCAGGACAGCTCCCGGTTGAGGAACCGGTCCTCCGGCAGCGGCGGGGTCGCCGGCGGCTCGTCGTCGTCCTCCGGTGCGGCACCGGTCGGCAGGTCGTCGGGCAGGACCTGGTGGACGTCACCGGCGGCCGGGCCGTCCGCTGCGATCTTCGGGGCGGGGTCGATGACCTCGTCCAGCCCGGAGGAGGCGGCACCGGGATCGTCGGCGAGCGTGTCGGCGCGGGCGGCACCGGCACGTTCGGCGCGCGACGGGCGGAAGCGCCCATCGGTGCCGCGCGTACGGGAGCCGTTGCGGAGGTCGGTGGCGGGCGGGTGGACCGGTTGCTCGCGAGGGGTGCTCACCCGCTCATAATCACCCGATTACGGTAAACGCAAAATGAACTTGGGCTCGCCGGCTCAGATCATCGTCGGCAATGTCACCCGGACGACCTCGCCGTCGGGATCGGTGTCGATGCGAACCCGCTGCCCGAGCCGGAGAAGCCGCAGCCCCGAGGCGTCGAAGGCCCGGGCGGGGAAACGCATCTCGGTGCCGTCGTCGAGCAGCAGGACACCGCTGCGCGTCGCCGCGTCGTAGCTGGCCACCGTGCCCTGCATGCTGGCACCGTACACCCGGTGGTTCACCCCGTGGCGCGGGCTCAGCCGACCGGGCGGCTCAGCCTGTGGCGCGGGCGGGGCGACCGGCGGCCATTAGTGCGGCCGTGCGCGGCCCCAGCCCGAGCCGGGCGGCGGCGGCCAGGTCCGCGGCGGTGTCCACGTCCCGGCGCAGGCTGGGCCAGTCGCCGTCGAGCGGCAGCGCACCGCTCGCGGCGTGCGCGACCGCCGAGCCCACCCCGAAACGCGGATCCAGCGGCACACCCGGGCCGGCGGTGAGCAGCACCGTGCCCCCGCCGGGCGCGTCCGGCAGGAACCTGCGTACTCCCGGTCGACCGTTCTGCGCCGCGAGCAGCGCACCGGCCAACTCGGCCGGGCGCAGCGCCGGCACATCCGCGGTGATCCCGGCCACCCACCCGGCGGGGACCCTGGCCGCCCCGTGCCGGAACGCGGCGTTGAGGCCGGCGTCCGGCTCGTCCGGCAGCACCCGCGCGCCGGCGGCCCGCGCCGCCGCCGCCACCCGGTCGTCGTCGGTCACCACCAGGGCCTCGGCGACCGCCGGGCAGGCCAGCACCGCGCGGAGCGTGTCGGCCGCCAGGGCCAGCGCCAACTCCTCATGCGGTACGCCGGGCAGCGCGCCCCGCAGCCGGCTCTTGGCCACGGCCAGCCGCTTCACCGGCACCACCACGGCCCACCTCGGCTGAGTCACGTCCGCAATCCTGCCAGCCGGACGGCGGGCCCCTCGCTGGCCGTACCGGGGGCGAGCAGGCATGATTTCCGCTGCGGGTGTCGCGGGCGGGATTTCGCGGCGGGGTCGGGGCGCGATGAGGAGGCACAGTGGCACGGCGGAGGCTGGGGTTCTGGCAACGGTTCGCCGTGGGGCTGGTGAAGCCGGTGATGACCGTCTGGACCCGGCGTACCTGGCGTGGTCAGGAGCATCTCCACCGCGACGGCGGCGTGATCATCGTGGCGAACCACATCTCCCACGCCGACCCGCTGGTGTCCGCGCACTTCATCTACGACTCCGGGCGCTGGCCGCAGTACCTGGGCAAGGCCAGTGTGTTCCGGGTGCCGGTGGTCGGCTGGATCCTGCACCGGTGCCGGCAGATCCCGGTCGAGCGGGGCAGCGTCGACGCCGTCCGTTCGCTGGACGCACTGGTCGCCGCGCTCGACGAGGGCGGCGCGGTCGTGATCTACCCTGAGGGCACCACCACGCGACAGCCGGAGCTCTGGCCGATGAAGGCCAAGACCGGTGCGGCCCGGCTGGCCCTGGCCACCGGCGCCCCTGTCGTACCGGTGGTGATGTGGGGGCCGGAACGGATCTTCGACCCGCGGACGACCCGTGTCAGCCTGCGCCCCCGGATCCCGGTGACCGTTGCCGCCGGGGAGCCGATCGACCTGAGCCGGTGGGCGGACGCCCAGCCGACCCGGGCCACCCTCGAGGAGATGACGGACACCATCATGTTGCGGCTGCGGGACATGCTCGCCGAGATCCGTGGCGGTACCCCGCCGCCACTGTGGGAGCGACCGGTCCGGTCCTCCGTCGGCCGCGAGCAGCGGGACGACGCGGCATGAGCGAGCGAATCGTCGGGCTCGGCAGCGGTGCCGTCCAGGCCGCCGCGAAGCGAAGCGGAGCGGTGGCATGAGCGGTCACGTCGCGGTGCTCGGTGCCGGTTCCTGGGGCACCGCGTTCGCCAAGATCCTCGCGGATGCGGGGCGGGACGTGACGGTGTGGGCCCGCCGGGCGCCGGTCGCCGAGAGCATCCGGACCGAGCGCCGTAATCCGGAGTACCTGCCCGACCTGCTGCTCCCGGCCCGCGTCACCGCCACCGCCGACGCCGCCGAGGCGATCACCGGCGCCGAGGTGGTGGTGTTGGCCGTGCCGTCGCAGACCCTGCGCGGCAACCTCGCCGAATGGGCCGGGCACCTGCACCCGGACTCCACCCTGGTGTCGCTGATGAAGGGCATCGAGCTGGGCACCACCAAGCGGATGAGCGAGGTCATCGTGGAGACCGCCGGGGTCGCCGCGGACCGGGTGGTCGTCGTGTCCGGCCCGAACCTGGCCCCGGAGATCGCCGCCGAGCAGCCGGCCGCGACAGTGGTCGCCGGGACGAACAGCGCCCGCGCCACGCTCGTCCAGTCGTCGATCCGGACGCCGTACCTGCGCCCCTACACGAACGACGACGTGATCGGCTGTGAGCTGGGCGGGGCGGTCAAGAACGTGATCGCCCTGTCGTACGGCATCGCCACCGCGATGGGTTTCGGCGACAACACCCGGGCCATGCTGATGACCCGTGGGCTGGCCGAGACGGCCCGACTGGGCGTGGCGCTCGGCGCGGACCCGATCACCTTCGCCGGCCTCGCCGGCATGGGCGACCTGGTCGCGTCCTGCTCGTCCCCGCTGGCCCGCAACCGCACCTTCGGCGAGCATCTGGGCCGGGGCGAGACGCTGGAGCAGGCCCAGGCCGCCACCCGGCAGACCGCCGAGGGCGTGAAGAGCTGCCTGGCGATCCGCGACCTGGCCCGGGCGCACGGCGTGGAGATGCCGATCACCGAGCACGTCGAACGGATCTGTCACGAGGGGATGGACCCGCGCCTCGCCGTGGAGACCCTGATGAGCCGCACCGCCAAACCCGAGTCGTACGAGTGAGGAACCCGATGAGCGACTGGGGAGACGGCACCCGCTGCGTACGTGCTGGCCTGCCCGAGCCGGCACCGGGGGAGCCGTTCCTACCCGGGCCGGTCTTCGCCGCGCCGTACCACCTCGATCCGTTTGCGGGTCAGGGCACGTCGCCGAACGGCTACGGCCGCCCCGACAACCCGACCCGGCGGCTGCTGGAGGCGGCGGTGGGCGAGCTGGAGGGCGGTGACTGCCGGGTCTTCGCGACCGGTCAGGCGGCCATCACCGGCCTGCTGCTCACCCTGCTACGGCCGGGGGACACCGTGGTGCTCCCCACCGACGGATACTTCCCGGTCCGGGCGTTCGCCACCGATGTGCTGGAGGCGATCGGCGTCCGGGTGCTGTTCGCGCCGACCGTCGGGCCGTACCCGTCGTTCGAGGGCGTCCGGCTGGTGCTGGTGGAGACGCCCGCCAACCCGGGCCTCGACGTGGTCGACGTGGCGGCGCTGGCCGAGCGGGCACACACCGCCGGCGCGTTGCTCGCGGTGGACAACACCACCGCCACCCCGCTCGGTCAGCGTCCGCTGGATCTCGGTGCCGACCTGGTGGTCGCCTCCGGCACGAAGGCGCTCACCGGTCACTCCGACCTGCTGCTGGGCTACCTGGCCAGCCGGTCCGCCGAGCTGATCGACGCGGTGACGACCTGGCGTACCACCACCGGGGCGGTTCCGGGCGCGTTCGACGCCTGGCTGGCCCACCGGTCACTGGCCACTCTCGACCTGCGGCTGGCGCGGCAGAGCGCGAACGCCGCCGCGGTCGTCGACCTGCTCGCCGGTCGGCCGGACGTGACCGGCCTGCGGTGGCCGGGACGGCCGGACGACCCGGCGTACGCGGTGGCCTCGGCGCAGATGCGCCGGATACCGGGGGTGCTCTCGTTCGACCTGGGCGACGCCGACCGGGTGGGCCGATTCGTCGAGGCTGCCCGGCTGGTGGCGGCGGCGACCTCCTTCGGTGGCCTGCACACCACTGCGGACCGGCGGGCGCAGTGGGGCGACGACACCGCTCCCGGCTTCGTCCGGCTCTCCTGCGGCGCGGAGGACACCGCGGACCTGGTGGCCGACATCGCCGCCGCGCTCGCCGCCGCCGGCCCGGTCTGAGTTAGGGTGTCGGCGGCCGCACCGGTGGCCGCGACCGGAGGAGGTGAGTCCGATCCGCCAACAGACAGGACCGGCGCTTCCTCCCGTGTCCCTGCCGCGATAGCGGCAGCGGGAGCGCCGGCGAGCGTTTCCCGGAGGATTCCCATGGCACCACCGTTCCCCACCGACCGTCCTGCCCTCGTACGCCGGCTGCGGGCCGCCGGCTGCGTGTACGCCGAGGACGAGGCCGAGCTGCTGCTGGCCGCCGCGCGCAGTCCGGCGGCGTTGGCCGACCTGACCGACCGTCGGGTGGCCGGCGAACCGTTGGAGTACCTGCTCGGCTGGGCGGAGTTCTGCGGCCGGCGGATAGCCCTCGACGAGGGCGTCTTCGTGCCCCGGGCCCGGACCGCTCTGCTGGTCGAGGTGGCGGCCGAACTGACCGGCACGGCTCCGGCCGTGGTCGACCTGTGCTGCGGATCCGGGGCCACCACCGTCGCGCTGGCGCACCGACTCGCGCCACGCTGGCTGGCCGCCGCCGACATCGACCCGGCGGCCGTGGCGTGTGCGCGCCGCAACGTCGTCGGGTTGGACGCCGAGGTGTACGAGGGCGACCTCTTCGCGCCGCTGCCCCGGCAGTGGCGGGGTCGGCTGGACCTGGTGGTCGCCAACGCCCCGTACGTGCCGACCGACGCGGTCGCGCTGATGCCGCCGGAGGCGCGGCTGCACGAGGCCCCGGTGGCGCTCGACGGCGGCCCGGACGGGCTCTCCGTGTTGCGCCGTGTCGGTGCCGACGCCGCCGGGTGGTTGACCCCCGGCGGCCACCTGGTGGTCGAAGCCGGCACCACCCAGGTCGACACACTCTGCGAAGCGTTCAGCGCGGCCGGCCTGGTGCCAACCGTGCGCCACGACGAAGACCTGGACGCCACGGCGGTCTTCGCCCGCCGCCCCTGATCCACCCCACCCCACCCCACCCTCACCCGCGCGATCTTGCAGTTTCGGTTGTCGGGATGAGTGGGATGCCCCTTGTGTCGGGACAGTAAGTGCAAGATCGCGGGGAGGGTGCGGCCGTCCGGCATGGCGGGGGAGGGGGGTTGGCACTAGCCTCGGCTCACACTCATGACGGCGGGAGGCGGTTTCGGTGGGCAGCGCAGGGGTGCCGGTGGTCGTCGGGCTGGACAACGGCGGCACCAGCAACAACGCCACCGTGCTGACGGTGGACGGCCGCTTCCTGGTGGACGGGCTGTTGGAGATCCCCAGCGAGGTGCGGGCCGGGCCGGAGGCGGCGATCGAGGCGTTGGCCCAGGCGCTGGACGGCGCCTTGGCGCAGACCGGCGTGCCGCGTGACCTGGTCCAG
Organism: Micromonospora saelicesensis; assembly: GCF_900091575.1. Taxonomy (GTDB): domain Bacteria; phylum Actinomycetota; class Actinomycetes; order Mycobacteriales; family Micromonosporaceae; genus Micromonospora; species Micromonospora saelicesensis. The sequence continues at coordinate 45,133 of NZ_FMCR01000001.1, read as the reverse complement.
GCGGTCGGGCTGGACACTCCCGGCCCGGCCAGCGCCGAGGGCGTCATCTCATCGCGGGGCTCCACCAACTTCTCCGAGCCGGCCTGGCGCGGCTTCGACGTGCGAGGGGCGCTGGAGCGACGGCTCGGGCTGCCGGTGATCTATCACAACGACGGCAACGCGGCCGCGCTCTACGCCCACCACGTCTACTTCGGCGCCGACGCGATGAACCGCTCGTCGGTGTCCGCGATCGTCGGCACCGGCCTGGGCGGTGGTGTGGTCGAGAGCGGTCGGGTGATCGCCGGTGCGGCCGGGATGGCGGGGGAGTTGGGCCACGTGCACATCCCGCTCAGCGGGCTGCTCGGCCCGGGCCAGCCGGAGCCCACCTGCGCCTGCGGCTTCACCGGAGATGTCGAGAGCGTCGCCTCGCTGACCGGCATCGAACGCAACCTGCTGCCGTACTGGCTGACCCGGTACCCCGACCACCCGCTCGCGGCCGAGCCGGTGGCCCGGGCGGCCAAGCTGGTCCGGGGGTACGGCGAGCGTGAGGACGCCCTCGCGCGGGACCTCTTCACCCAGCAGGCGATGGCGCTGGGGCGGCTGTTCACCGTCGCCGCGAACTTCACCGACCCGCACGCGTACTTCGTCGGAGGCGGGGTGGTGGAGGCGGCACCGGAGTTCCGCGACTGGTTCCTGGCGACGGTCCGCGAGCACACAGTGCTCCGCGAGGAGCAGGCGGCGGTGGCCACCTTCGCCCTGGTACCGGATCGGGACATGGCCGGTGCCCGAGGCGTCGCGATCGCCGCGCTGGAGGCGCTACGCGCCGTTCCGGAGCCACGCCCGCTGGTTGCCTGAGCCGGCGCGGGCCTCGGCCCGCACCGGCTCGGCACCTCTGGTCAGCGCTGCGGTGGCGCCTGGGCGAAGGCGGCCCAGGCCGCCGTTGGGAACAGCAGGGCCGGGCCGGCCGGGTCCTTGGAGTCGCGGACTGCCACGAGCTGCGGGATCGCGGCCACCTCCACGCAGGCGCCCTCGTCGCCGCTGAAGCTGCTCTTGCGCCACGGCGCCGCGGCCAAGGCCGCTGTGATCATCGGGGTCATCGGTCCTACCGTCCCTTCAGGACTGACAGGAGCATCTCGCGGCTGTCCGCCGGGCTGAGCGCCACGCTTCGGAGATGCTCCATGATCTTGGTGCAGGTACGCGTCTCGCCGGCGCGGTCGAGGATCATCTGACCCGCAACGGTCTCCACCGACGCGATGATCGGGTCCTCCGGGTCGGCGAACTCGAGGATGTGCAGGGAACCCCGGGTGCCCCGGTGGTAGCCGGCGGAGAGCGGGATCACCTGGACGCTGATGTTCGGCAACTCGGCCATCTTGACCAGGTGCCGTAGTTGCCCGTTCATCACCGACTGGTCACCGACCGGCCGTAGCAGCGCGCCCTCGTCGATGATCGCGTCGAGGATGGGCGGCTGGTCTGCGGTGAGCCGCTGTTGTCGGTCGAGCCGGATCTTGACCCGCTGCTCCACCAGGTCGTCGCCGAGGGTGTGCGGCCCGCCGCGCATCACGCCACGGATGTAGTCCGCGGTCTGCAACAGGCCGGGCACCACCGAGGGCTCGAAGTTGGCGATGGCGGTCGCCTCGGCCTCCAGCGCAATGAAGTCGATGGTGCGCGGATCCAGCAGGTAGGAGTACGACACCCACCAGCCGGGCTTGCGGGCGTCCTTGGCGAGCTGCACCGCGGCGGCCACCTCCTCGGCACTCACCCCGTACGACGTGAGCAGGGCGCGCACGGTGGCCGGACTGATCAGGGTCTGGGCGTTCTCGTAGCGGGAGAGGGTGCTGCGGGTGCTGTTGATCTCATCCGCCGCGGTCTCCAGCGTCAGCCCGGCGGCTTCCCGGTGGTGGCGCAGGGCGATGCCGAGCCGGCGGGCGCGGGCGGTCTTCGGTGCCATGCATCGATGGTCGCATACATTTGCGGGAACGTCTGCATGAGAGAACGTCGATGGGAGTTGCATTCACGCCTATACACGTGTCAATCTGTGATGGCGTCCTCACCGCCGGTTGTCGTGGCGACGGTGGTGGTGAGCGACCGGAGGGGATGGGGCGCGCGGCGATCGGGTTTCTCCCCCGTACCCGATCGTCGCGTGCCGCCCCTCCATCCCGGCCTGCCGGAAGGAGACGACGTGCGAACCCGCCCGGAGCCCCCCGCCGTACCCTCGGGCGGCGTGCGATGACCCGCTTCCTCGTGGTGCTCACCGACGTGCGCCCCGTCGAGGGCGTCAACCGCAACGAGCGGGTCGCGCCGGAACGGCGCCGGCAGGTCGTCGGTGCCAGCAGCCGGGAGGCCGCCGACCGCATCGCCGGAGCGTTCATGGCGCTGGGCATGGTGCGGGCCGGTCGGCAGCGGGTGAAGGTGATCGCGGTCGGCCGCCGGCACTCCCGGGACTGAGCAGCCCCAGGTCAGCGGTCTGTGGCACCGCTACCATCCGATTACACACCGTATATCCTCTGCTGACCGTTTGCCGTGTCGTGCCATGGCTCGCCGGGTATCGCCTCGCCCGGTGGCCACGCACAGTAAGGTCAACCGGGTGAGCGCCACCGGCGAGCACGACCAGCCGCAGTCGCGTACGAAGAGGTGACCGGAGTGACCACCCCAGGCAAGACCCGCGTGGCGATCGTCTTCGGCGGCCGCAGCCCGGAGCACGGCATCTCCTGCGTCAGCGCCGGCAGCGTGTTCGGCGCACTCGACCCGGACGAGTTCGAGGTGGTGCCGGTGGGCATCACCCGGGCCGGCCAGTGGGTGCTGACCAACGGAGACCCCGCCCAGCTCGCGATCAACGCCCGTCAGCTGCCGGAGATCACCGCCGACTCGGGCGACGACATCGTGCTGCGCGCCGACCCCACCGGCAACGGCCTGATGGTGCTCGACCCGACCGAGGGCCCCCGGGCGCTGGCCGACGTGGACGTCGTCTTCCCGGTGCTGCACGGCACCTACGGCGAGGACGGCACCATCCAGGGAATGCTGGAGATGGCCGGCATCCCCTACGTCGGGGCGAACGTGTTCGCCTCCGCGGCCGCCATGGACAAGGAGTTCACCAAGAAGCTCTGTGCCGTCGAGGGCATCCCGGTCGGCACGTACGCCGTGCTGCGCAACGGCATGACGCTCAGCGAGCAGGACAAGGAGCGGCTCGGCCTGCCGGTCTTCGTCAAGCCGTCCCGGGCCGGGTCGTCGTTCGGCGTCAGCAAGGTCACCGACTGGGCCGAGCTGGACGCGGCGGTCGCCGCCGCCCGGCAGTTCGACCCGAAGGTCATCATCGAGGCCGCGATCGTCGGCCGCGAGATCGAGTGCGGCGTGCTGGAGGGCGAGGCCGGTGGCACGCCCGAGGCGTCCGTGCTGGCCGAGGTACGGGTCGTCGCCGACCACGACTTCTACGACTTCGAGGCGAAGTACCTCGACGACTCCTGCGAGTACGACATTCCGGCCAACCTGCCGGAGAAGGTGACCCGCCAGGTGCAGGAGTACGCGGTCCGCGCGTTCACCGCACTGGACTGCGCCGGTCTGGCCCGGGCCGACTTCTTCGTCACTCCCGAGCTGGACGTCTACCTCAACGAGATCAACACGATGCCCGGCTTCACCCCGACGTCGATGTTCCCGCGGATGTGGGCGGCCTCCGGCCTGGAGTACCCGAAGCTGGTCAACCGGCTGATCCGTACCGCCCAGCGCCGCGGCGTCGGCCTGCACTGAGCCGTACGACCCCGCCCGCGCAGGTCAGCCGGCGCGGGCGGAGTCGGTTCGAGTTCAGCGCTGGCAGCCGGACGGGATCGCGCCGCCGGAGGGCACGCTCGCCACGATGGTGCTGGAGATCGTCGGCAACCACTGCAACGGCTGCTCGTACGAGCGCGGGACGCGCACGGTGATCAGCGTCTCCCGGTCGACCGTGGAGAGGACCGCCGCGTCGCCCTGCTCGGCCAGGTGCCAGCAGACCCGGTTGACCGTCCAGACCTCGTCGGTGCTGGGGAAAGCCGGCTCGGTGCCGCCGCAGGCCACGGTGAGCGCGGGGTCGCCGTAGGCGGCGTTCTGCTCCGGGCCGGCGGTGACCGGCCGCTGAGCCAGGTCGCGGATGCTCGCCGGAAGCTGGGAGAGCAGGGCCCGGCAGACCGTGGCCGGGCGGGCGGCCAGCGCCGGGGCGGCCATCTCCACCGGGGTGGTGGACTGCACCCGGGCGGTGGTCGCGGAGGGCGTCGGCGCGGCGGCCGGCGTGTCCGGGCTGAGCTTGCTGAAGGCCAGCACCGCCACCAGCAGCGTGATCGGCAGCGCGATCAACGTGGCCAGCAGGGCCGCGCCACGCATGGTCCGATCGCGGCCGGCCGGCGCGGCGGCGGCGGGATCGGTCGACTCGCGGTTACCGTCAGCCGGCTCGGACGTCCCGTCGGCCGCGTCGCGCGCCCCGTCGTCGTCCAGAGCCGAGGAGGAGGTCGTCATCTCGTCCACTTACAGCCGCACCACCGAACACGTGAGGGTGCGGGTGATGCCGGGCACCATCTGCACCTTGCTGACGATGAGTTTGCCGAGCTCGTCAACGGTGTTCGCCTCGGTGAGGACGACCACGTCGTACGGCCCGGTGACGGCGTCGACGCGTACCACGCCGGGGATGTCCGCGATGAGACCCGCCACGTCACGTGCGCGGCCGACCTCGGTCTGGATGAGGATGTACGCCTGTACCACGACTCGACCTCCGTCCGTCGCCGCCCGGGAGCGGCCCGAAGGGTGAAACTACCTTACGGACCAGGTCTGATCCCTATCGGTCGTCAAGGAGCAGCGGTGAGCGAGCACGGCGGAGCCGGGCAGCACGGGCGGAACGCCGGCGGTGGCGTCGGCGTGTCCGGGATCGGGGAGTTCGGGCTGATCGGGAGAATCACCGCCCGACTGTCGCACGGGCCGACGACCCTGCTCGGCCCGGGCGACGACGCGGCGGTGGTGGCGGCGCCGGACGGCCGGGTGGCGGCCTCCACCGACGTGCTGGTCGACGGGCGGCACTTCCGACGGGACTGGTCATCGGCCCGTGACGTCGGGCACCGGGCGGCAGCCGCCAACCTGGCGGACATCGCGGCGATGGGTGCCACGCCGACCGCCCTGCTGGTCGCTCTCTGCATGCCGGCGGACCTGGACACCGCATGGGCGGAGGAGCTGGCCGACGGGCTCTCCGCGGAGGCGGCGACGGTCGGCGCGAGCGTCGTCGGCGGGGACATGTCGGCCAGTCCCACCCTGACCGTCGCGGTCACCGCGCTGGGCGACCTGGCGGGCCGTCCGCCCGTGCTGCGCTCGGGCGCCCGGCCGGGGGACGTGCTCGCCCTGGCCGGGCGCACCGGGTTCGCGGCGGCCGGGCTGACCGTGCTGACCCGGGGCTTCCGTACCCCCCGGCTGTTGGTCGAGGCGTACCGGCGGCCGCAGGTGCCCTACCAGGCCGGCCCGCAAGCGGCCCAGCTCGGCGCCACCTCCATGATCGACGTGTCGGACGGGCTCCTCGCCGACCTCGGACACGTCTCGGCGGCCAGCGGGGTGGCGATCGACGTACGCCGCGACGGGTTCGAGGTGCCCCGGCAGATGGCGGACGCGGCGCAGGCACTCGGCGTCGACCCGTACACCTGGATCCTCGCCGGTGGCGACGACCACGCGCTGGCCGCGACCTTCCCCCCGGCGGTGGTCCTGCCGTCGGGCTGGAGGCCGATCGGCCTGGTCACCGACGGTGCCGGCGTGACGGTCGACGGCATCGCCTACGACGGCCCGGTCGGCTGGGACCACTTCCGGTGAGGCCCGCCCGCGGCCGTACCCTGGATACCGTGAGTGAGATCGAGATCCGGGCGGTGCGGTTCGACGCACCGGTGGCACAGCACCTGATCCACGCCGCACTGGCCGACCTCGGTGCCCGCTACGGCGGCACCGGCGACGACACCCCGGTGGACGCGGCCGAGTTCGAGCCGCCCGACGGCGCGTTCCTGGTGGCCTATCTGGCCGGCGAGCCGGTCGGCTGCGGTGGCTGGCGCAGCCACGGCGCGGACACCGCGGAGCTGAAGCGGATGTACACGGCCCCGGCGGCACGGGGGCGCGGGGTGGCCCGCGCGGTGCTGGCGGCCGTCGAGCGCTCCGCGCGGGAGCACTGCCGCAAGCGGGTGGTCCTGGAATGCGGCGACAAGCAGCCCGAGGCGATCGCCATGTACGGCTCCGCCGGGTACGAGCGGATCCCGAACTTCGGCTTCTACAAGGACGCGGAGGGCTGCATCTCCTTCGGCCGCACGCTCTGACCTGCGCACCGAGCCCGGCCAGGCCGGTGTGCCAGGCCTCGGCGGGCCGGTGTGCGGCGCGTCTGCCCAGGCACACGACAGAGCCGGCGGACCCTCGGGGTCCGCCGGCTGAGCCGAACGAAAAGGTGGGTGCTACCGCGTCAGGCGCGGGTGACCTTGCCGGCCTTGATGCACGAGGTGCAGACCTTCAACTTCTTGGTGTTGCCGCCACCGGCCGGGGTACGCACCGACTGGATGTTCGGGTTCCAGCGGCGGTTGGTCCGCCGGTGCGAGTGGGACACGTTGTGGCCGAAGCCCGGTCCCTTGCCACAGACGTCGCACACGCTAGCCACGGGATACTCCTGGGATTGATACGTTCATGAGGTCGCCGGCAGGTGCTGCCCGGGCAACCTGGTCAGGTTACCCGATGACTCGCCGACCCGGCCAACCGGCCCGGTCCGGCGCTCGCCCGTGCCCCGGCTCACGCCTGGTCGTGGGCCCGTCCGCCCTGCGGTGGGCCGGCCCGGCGGCAAGGGTACCGGAGGCGGTCGTCCCCGCCGCGGCCAGCGCCGGCCCGGGCCGGCGAGGACACGCCGGACGAGTCCGACGGGTGTCGGTGCGCGCCAGTAGGCTTCTGCCCGTGCTGGACACCCTCGACGCCGCCGCGGTCCGCCGCTGGTGCGCGAGCGGGCTGGCCGCACTGAAGCGCCACCAGGGCGAGATCGACCAGCTCAACGTCTATCCGGTGCCCGACGGCGACACGGGCACCAACCTGGTGCTCACCCTCACCTCGGCGCAGCAGGCCCTCGCCATGGATCTGGACACTCTCCCCGACAGCGGGCCGACAGCGCACGGGCACGCGCTGCGGCTGATGGCCCAGGGCGCGCTGCTCGGCGCGCGGGGCAACTCCGGGGTGATCCTTTCGCAGATCCTGCGTGGTTTCGCCGACCAGGTCGCCGGGGTGCCGGCGGTGCGTGGCCGGGAGCTGGCCGCCGCGCTGCGCTCGGGCACCGCCGCCGCGTACACCGCGGTCTCCCGGCCGGTCGAGGGCACAGTGCTCACCGTGGTCGCGGCGGCCGCCGCCGCGGCCGAGGGCGCGGACAGCGACGACCTGCCGACGGTTGCCGGCGTCGCGGCCCGGGCGGCGGCCGAGGCACTCGCCCGCACCCCGGAACAGTTGCCGGCGCTGGCCCGCGCGGGCGTTGTCGACGCCGGTGGCCGAGGCCTCTGCGTGCTGCTCGACGCCCTGGTCGAGGTGCTGACCGGGGAGCGCACGGCCCGGCCGGCGCCGACGCCGCGCTCCGCCCGCCCGGCGGCCACCGTCGCCCGCGAGACCGGTTCCGATGAATACGCGTACGAGGTCCAGTTCCTGCTCGACGCCCGACCCGAGGCGGTCGCCGGGCTGCGGCGGGCGCTCGACGCCCTGGGAGATTCGCTGGTCGTCGTCGGCGACGGGCGTGAGCCGGAAGGCACCTGGAACGTGCACGTGCACGTCAACGACGTGGGCGCGGCGGTCGAGGCCGGTGTCGTCGCCGGCCGCCCGTACCGCATCTCGGTCACCCGTTTCGCCGACCAGTCGGAGTCGCCCTCCGGCCCGGTGGTGGCCGGCCGGGCCGCGGTGGTGGTGGCCACCGGCGGCGGCATCGCCGACCTGTTCGCCGCGGAGGGCGCCACCGTCGTGCCGGGCAACCCGTCCACGGGTGAACTGCTGGACGCCGTCCGCAGCACCGGCGCGGCCCGGGTGGTGGTGCTGCCCAACGACGCCAACACCGAGGCGGTGGCGAGCGCGGCCGCCCGCGAGGCCCATCGGTACGGCATCAAGGTGAGCGTGGTGCCGACCCGCTCGCCGGTGCAGGCCCTCGCAGCCCTCGCGGTGCGCGACGGTGACCGCCGTTTCGAGGACGACGTCATCGCGATGGCCGAGGCGGCTGGCGCCTGCCGTTACGCCGAGGTCTGCCATGCCAGCCGGGAGGCGCTGACCGTGGCCGGCCCGTGCCGTCCCGGTGACGTGCTGGCGCTGGTGGAGGGGGAGGTGCACCTGATCGGCACCGACCTCACCGACACCTGCGCGGCAGTGGTCGACCGGATGCTCGGTGGTGGCGGCGAGATGGTCACACTGCTGGCCGGGGTGGACGCTCCGGCCGGGCTCACCGACGCCGTCCGCGCGCACGTCGCGCGACGCTGGCCGTTCGTCGAGGTGCACGCGTACCCGGGCGGCCAGCCGTTTTATCCGCTCCTGGTAGGGATCGAATGAGCGAACCAGCCACGGTGGACACTCCGCTGAAGAAGCTGGTCGGGGACAAGACAGCCAAGGCGCTGGCCTCGCACCTCGACCTGCACACCGCGGGTGACCTGGTCTACCACTTCCCGCGTCGCTACGACGAGCGTGGTGAACACACCGACATCCGCTCACTGGACGTCGGTGAGCAGGTCACCGTGCTGGCCCAGGTGCAGCGCACCGCGGTGCGCCCGATGCGTCAGCGGCGGGGCAACCTGCTGGAGGTGACCGTCGGCGACGGCTCCGGCGGTGTGCTGACGTTGACCTTCTTCGGCAACCAGGCGTGGCGCGAGCGCGAGCTGCGTCCGGGCCGGTGGGGTCTGTTCGCCGGCAAGGTCACCGAGTTCCGGGGCAAACGGCAGCTCAACGGCCCGGAGTACGTCCTGCTCGGCGAGGGTGGCGACGGTGAGGCGGCGGTCAGCGACGACATCGAGGAGTTCGCCGGGGCGCTGATCCCCGTCTACCCGGCCGCCGCGGCCGTTCCGACCTGGGTGATCGCGCGCTGCGTGCGCGTCGTACTGGACACGTTCACCCCGCCGGACGATCCACTGCCGAGCGCTGTGCGGGCCAGCCGCAAGCTGGTCGGGCTGGGCGCCGCGCTGACCGAGATCCACCGGCCGTCCAGCAAGGAGGCACTGCACCAGGCGCGGCGGCGCCTCAAGTGGGACGAGGCCTTCGCCGTCCAGGTGACCCTGGTGCAGCGCAAGCACCGGGCGGCCGACTGGCCGGCCCGGCCCCGCCCGGCGCGCCCGGGCGGGCTGTTGGAGGCCTTCGACGCCCGACTCCCGTACGAGCTGACGGCCGGTCAGCGTGAGGTGGGTGTGGAGATCGCGGCGGACCTGGCCGCCCCGCACCCCATGCACCGCCTGTTGCAGGGCGAGGTGGGCTCGGGCAAGACGGTGGTGGCGCTGCGGGCGATGCTCCAGGTGGTCGACGCGGGCGGGCAGGCCGCGCTGCTGGCGCCCACCGAGGTGCTGGCCGCCCAGCACCACCGCGGCATGCTCGACCTGCTCGGGCCGCTCGGGCGGGCCGGTGAGCTGGGCTCCGCCGAGCACGCCACCCGGGTCGAGCTGGTCACCGGCTCGCTGGGCGCGGCGGCCCGCCGCCGGGCGCTCGGCGAGGTGGCCAGCGGTGCCGCTGGCATCGTGCTCGGCACCCACGCCCTGCTGTACGAGGGGGTCGACTTCGCCGACCTCGGCCTGGTGGTGGTCGACGAGCAGCACCGCTTCGGCGTGGAGCAGCGCGACGCCCTGCGGGCCAAGGCCGACCAACCGCCGCACGTGCTGGTGATGACGGCCACCCCGATCCCGCGCACGGTGGCGATGACCGTCTACGGCGACCTGGAGGTCTCCACGCTCTCCCAGTTGCCCCGGGGGCGGTCGCCGATCGCCTCGCACGTGGTGCCGGCCGCCGAGAAGCCGGCCTACCTGGATCGGGCCTGGCGTCGGCTGCGCGAGGAGGTGACCGCCGGCCACCAGGCGTACGTGGTGTGCCCGCGGATCGGTGACGGGCCGACCAGCGACGAGGAACCGCCACCCGAGGACGACAACGGCCGTCGGCCACCGCTGGCGGTCACCGAGGTGGCTCCGCTGCTGGCCGAGGGCCCGCTGCACGGCCTGCGGATCGGGGTGCTGCACGGTCGCCTGCCGGCCGACGAGAAGGACGCGGTGATGCGTTCCTTCGCGGCCGGTGACCTGGACGTGCTGGTGGCGACGACAGTGGTCGAGGTTGGCGTGGACGTGCCGAACGCCACCGTGATGATCGTGCTGGACGCCGACCGGTTCGGCGTCTCGCAGCTGCACCAGTTGCGGGGCCGGGTCGGCCGGGGTTCCGCCGCCGGGCTGTGCCTGCTGGTCAGCGAGGCGGCCGAGGGTTCGTCGGCGCGGGAACGGTTGGACGCGGTGGCGTCCACGAGCGACGGTTTCAAGCTCGCCGAACTGGACCTGGAACAACGCCGTGAGGGCGACGTGCTGGGTGCCACCCAGTCCGGGCACCGCTCGCATCTGCGGTTGCTGTCGCTGCGACGCGACGCCGACCTGATCCGGGACGCCCGCGCCGAGGCGATCACCCTGATCGAGGACGACCCGGAGCTTGCCCGCAGCCCGGCACTGGCCGCCTCGGTGGCCGCACTGGTGGACGAGGACCGCGCGGAGTACCTGGAAAAGGGCTGACCAAGCAGGCCATCACATGGCTGAGGGCGCGCCGACCGGGTGGTCGACGCGCCCTCAGGTGTCAGAGCCTGTTGGTTCAGGCGGTGAAGCGAACCCGACGACGACGGGCCACCACGAACAGCGCCACACCGGCGGCCAGCAGGACCGCGGCGCCGGCGATGATGCCGCCGGTGGCAGCACCGGTCAGCGGCAGGGTCGGCTCGTCCTTGTCGCCGCCACCCTGACCCGGGGTGCAGTCGGCCGGCTTCTCCCAGGCGATCGGGCTGGTGTCGTCGAGACCCTCGGCGGCCGGGGTCACGGTCAGGCCCTCCTGGGCCGGGAAGGTGACGGTGCCGCTCTTGCCCGGCTCGACGGTCAGCGTCTGGGCCTTGCCCTTGTTCGGGGTGAAGGTGATGGTGATCGTCTCGCCGTCGGCCGGGTTGGCGATGTCGAAGATCAGCTCGGTGCAGGTCGACTTGTAGCTGCCGGCCGGCTCGCCCGGCTCGACGCAGTTCTCAGCGGCGGCTGGCGTGCCCTCGAAGAGCGGCTTGTCCAGACCGTCGGCGACGACCTTGATGACGGTGGCGTTCTTGGCCGGCACCTTGACCGACTCGTTCTCGCCGACCTTCACGGTGACGGTCTTGGTGAAGCCGTCGGCGCCGGTGATGGTGAACTTCGCCGGAGCGGTCGCGTCCTTGCCGTTCTCGAGCTTCACCAGGACGTCGCCGTCACAGTCGGCGGCCACGCTGGCGGTCGGCTTGGGGGTCGTCGGCACCGGGGGCTGTTCCTTGGCGCAGGTCCCACTGAACTCGATCGCCGCCGAGCGCAGCTCCTTGTCCAGGAACTCGTTGTCCCACATGGCCCGCACCGACAGGGTGGCCTTGGTGGTCTTCGCGTCCAGGCGCTGCTTGGCGATCACCGGCTCGCTGACGGAGTGCGGGTACTCCTTGCCCTCGGTCACCGCGATCCCGTCGATGGTGGCGTCGCTGGCGACGTCACCGACATACGTTTTCGCCGAGACCTCGTCGAACTTGTAGTTCTTGACGCCGCCCGGGGCGTAGCTGTTGACGGTCCAGGTGGCCACCCACTCGCCGGTGGCGGTGTCACATGCGGCCTTGACCTGGATCTCGCTGTGGTGGGCGCTGGCGGGTGCGGCGAACGTCACGACGCCGGCGAGGCCGATCAACGCGCCCGCGGCGATGGCCGCGACGCGCCGGAACGGAGACTTGGGAGGGTTCACGCCTGCTCCTGGTGAGGGGGGTACGGATCGCGTGGCGGGAGGCCGGGAGACATCGTGACCGGGGAGTCACCTGCTCACCGGGGCGTCGCGCGACGCGGTGGTGTTCCCGCGGCGAAAGCGGGGACAGGGGGAGACTGTACTGATGGGTGGTTAATGAGGGGAGTTCAGATCATTGCCATCCGGCAATGTCATCGATTCGTGATCTTTGATAGACCGAAGGTGTCGGTCCGGTCACTGGGGACGGTCCGCCCGCCGTGGCTCCACTGAGGATTACGCGTCGTCGCGGCTGCTCAGGTGCGCCCCGTTGTCGCCGGCCGGCCAACTCCCCGGATCCGCGCCGTGCTGACCGGGTCCGTGCCGCATCGCGTAGCGTCGCGGGCATGAGCAGGAGGAAACGGTGACCCGGATCGTGGCCGGGACGCTCGGGGGCCGGCGGATCGCCGCGCCGCCCGGCGCCGGCACCCGACCCACCTCGGACCGGGTCCGGGAGGCGCTGTTCAGTGCCGTCCAGGCCGAGGTCGATCTCGACGGCGCCCGCTTCGCCGACCTGTACGCCGGCTCCGGCGCGGTCGGCCTGGAGGCGCTCTCCCGGGGTGCCCGGCACGTGTTGCTGGTCGAGTCCGACCCGCGGGCGGCCCGGGTGATCCGGGAGAACGTGGCGGCCCTCCGTGCCGGTCCGGCGGCCCGTCTGGTCACCGGCAAGGTGGCGACGGTGCTGGCCGCCGGACCGGACGGCGAGCCGTACGACGTGGTCTTCGCCGACCCGCCGTACGCGGTGCCGGACGAGGAGATCACCGCGCTGTTGGCCGCGCTGGTCGACGGCGGCTGGCTGGCACCCGACGCGTTGGTGGTGGTGGAGCGGTCCCGCCGCACCAGGGAGTTCGACTGGGTGGAGGGGATCACCGCCGAGCGCAGTCGCCGTTACGGCGAGACCACCCTTTGGTACGGTCGCCGATCATGAGACGTGCGGTGTGCCCCGGTTCGTTCGACCCGGTCACCAACGGACACCTCGACATCATCGGGCGGGCCAGCCGGCTCTTCGACGAGGTGATCGTCGGTGTGCTGGTGAATCAGTCGAAGAGTGGCCTGTTCACCGTCGAGGAGCGCATCGAGATGCTCCGCGAGGTGACCTCGTCGTACGGCAACGTGCGGGTCGAGTCGTTCCGAGGGCTGCTGGTGGACTTCTGCCGGGCCCAGCAGGCCAGTGTGCTGATCAAGGGCCTGCGGGCGGTCAGCGACTTCGACTACGAGTTGCAGATGGCCCAGATGAACATCGGTCTGGCCGGCGTCGAGACGCTCTTCATGCCGACCAACCCGCTCTACTCGTTCCTCTCGTCGAGCCTGGTCAAGGACGTGGCCAAGTGGGGTGGCGACATCTCCGCCCACGTCCCCGACCCGGTCCGCGAAGCCCTCCAGGCCCGCCTGGGCCCCCGCCCCTGACGGACCCTGGCTCCCCTTCACCCCCGCGATCTTGCGCTTGTGGTTCCTGGATCGCCGCTTTCGGCGTGGTTTGTCGCGACCGAAAGTGCAAGATCGGCGCGGGGGAGGCGCAGCGGGAGCCGCGGGTGACTATGTCGCGACTCGCCGGGTTGGGGTGAGTGGGGCGGCGGTGGGGCCGGCACGACATGATTGGTGGCGCGGGGAACGGCCGTAGCCCGCATCATGGAGGTCGGCCGACGAACGACAGGAGTGAGGTAGCCGGTGGACCCGCTCGATCGCATCGACGAACTGATCGCCATCCTGGAGCAGGCCCGCTCCGTCCCGATGTCGCGCAACAACTGCATGGTCGACCGGGGTGAGATGATCGCTGCCCTCGATGAGATGCGTGCTGATCTCCCCGCCGACCTGCGTCGCGCCGCCGCGCTCCTGGATGAGCGCGACAAGATCATGGAAGCCGGCAAGCGCGAGGCGGACCGGATCATCAGCGAGGGTGAGGCAGAACACGCCCGCCTGGTCTCGGTGAACGAGATCACCGTGTCGGCGGAGCACGAGGGCGCCCGGATCATCGGCGAGGCCCGCGCCGAGGCGCAGCGCCTGCGTGAGGAGGTCGACGACTACGTCGACACCGCGCTGGCCAACTTCGAGCAGTTCCTCACCCGGGCGCTGGCCTCGATAGAGCGCGGCCGGGACAAGATGCACGCGCTGCGAGAGATCGGCACCTTCGCTGGGGATGAGGCGGAACGCCCGCTACCCTTCTGAGCGGCACCTCACCAGCCGACTTCTCAGGCGGGCGTCGCCCCCGGTTCGACGGTCCGGCGGTCGTCCAGGTAACCTTTTTTGTCGGCCTCTCACCGGCCGGAGTCTAACTATGCCCAAGCACTCGCCATCGACACTCAACCCCAGGTCGCCGTTGGTCCTCGACACGAGGGACCTCCCGCGTCGCCCTGGCGCGTTGCGTGAGGTCCGGCGGGTCGTGCCGGCACCGGCGGACCTCGGTGTGGAGTTGATCGGCGTGCCGGAGGGCGCGGACCTCGACCTCGATCTGAGGTTGCAGTCTGTGTCCGAGGGCGTGCTCGTCTCCGGGACCATCACCGGTCCCGTCCGGGGCGAGTGCGGCCGTTGCCTGCGCGAGATCAACGACTCGATGGGCGTGACGATCCAGGAGCTGTACGCGTACGAGGACAGCACCACGGACGCCACGACCGACGAGGACGAGGTGGGCCGGATGCAGGGCGATCTGATCGACCTGGAGCCGGCGCTGCGGGACGCGTTGGTGCTCACGCTGCCGACCAACCCGCTCTGCCGGGAGGACTGCCCAGGACTGTGCCCCGAATGCGGGGCGCACTGGGACGATCTGCCGGCCGACCACAGTCACCAGCAGATCGACCCGCGTTGGGCGGGCCTGTCGCAACTGACCGTTACAGAGGAGTAAGAACCGTGGCCGTCCCGAAGCGCAAGATGTCGCGCAGCAACACCCGGTCCCGCCGGGCGAACTGGAAGGCGACCGTGGTCGCGACCGTTGCGTGCCCGCAGTGCAAGTCCCCGAAGCTGCCGCACGCCGCCTGCTCCGTCTGCGGCACCTACAACGGCCGCCAGGTTCTCGAGGTCTGACCTGGACGCCGAGTGACGCCCCCGACCCCAGGTCGGGCGGCACGCGCATCCTGGCATTCGCCCGGTGCCCCGGCTCCCTCCGACGCCGGCCGGCCCAGTCCGGCCGGCGTTCCGGTGGAGCCGGGCGCCGCGCGGATCGCCGTTGACCTCCTCGGCGGGGACGACGCTCCCGCCGTCGTGGTTGACGGCGCTCTGCGGGCCATGCGCGCCGACCCTGACCTGCATCTGCTTCTCGTCGGTCCGACCGAGGTCGCCGACGAGCTGATTGCTGCCCTCGATCCGGCGCAACGCGCCCGGATCACGGTGCGGCCCGTCCGCGACGTCGTCGGCATGGCCGACCATCCCAGCGCCGCCCGCTCCGAGAGCACCGTCCGGGCCGCGGTCACCGCCGTCCGGGACGGGACCGCCGACGCCCTGGTCTCCGCCGGCGCCACCGGCGCCACAGTCACCGCGTCCGTGCTCGGCCTCGGCCGCTCGCCGGAGATCCGCCAACCCGCGCTGGCCGCCACCCTGCCCGCCGTGGCGGGACCGGTCGTGTTGCTCGATGTCGGCGGCTCCCTGGAACCCCGCCCGGCCACACTCGCCCGCCACGCCGTGCTCGGCGCCGCGTATGCGGCGGTGGCCCACTCGATCGCCGCGCCCCGGGTCGGGCTGCTCTCGGTCGGCACCGAGGCCGGCAAGGGAGACCGGGTCCGCCGCGCCACCGACCCCCTGCTCGCCGTCGAACCGCTGCCCGGCGGGGCGCGCTACATCGGCCTGGTCGAGGGGTACGACGTGGCCCTCGGCGCGCGCGCCGATGTGGTCGTCACCGACGGCTTCACCGGTAACGTGCTGCTCAAGGCCATCGAGGGCGCGTACGCGATGGCCGGCGGCCCACCTGCCCAGGGCGGCGCGCCCCGCGCGGCGGCCCTGCTGGGCGTCGCGGGGACGGTGGTCGTCTGTCACGGGTCCGCCCGCGCCGACGACGTCGCCTCCGGCATAGCTCTCGCCGCCCACCTGTGGCGGCGGCGCGCCACCGATCTGGTCTCCGCGTTGCTCGACCGCGACGCCGCGACGGGTCGCACCGACCGCTCCACCGACACCGAGGTACGCACATGAGCAACGACAAGCGGCGGCGGGCGTCCGTCGGTCACCTGGAAGCCGCCTTCGGAGTGAGCCTGGAACCCGAGCTGCTCCAGCGCGCGTTGACCCACCGGTCGTACGCGTACGAGAACGGCGGGCTGCCGACCAACGAGCGGCTGGAGTTCCTCGGCGACTCGGTGCTCGGCGTGGTGATCACCACGGCGCTGTTCCACAACCACCCGGATCTGCCCGAGGGGCAGTTGGCCAAGTTGCGGGCCAGCGTGGTCAACATGCGGGCGCTCGCCGACGTCGCCCGCGGTCTGGGCCCGGACGGGCTCGGCGCGTACCTGCTGCTCGGCAAGGGTGAGGAGACGACCGGTGGCCGGGACAAGGCGAGCATCCTCGCCGACACGCTGGAGGCGCTGCTCGGCGCGATCTACCTCCAGTACGGCCTGGACACCACGGGGATCGTCATCCACCGGCTCTTCGACCCGCTGATGGCCGAGTCGGCTGGTCGCGGGGCCGCACTGGACTGGAAGACCAGCCTCCAGGAGCTGACGGCGGCGCTCGGTCTCGGCGTCCCGGAGTACCGGATCGAGGGCACCGGCCCGGATCACCTCAAGACGTTCACCGCCTGGGTGGTGGTGGCCGGCATCCGGTACGGCGGCGCCGAGGGGCGCAGCAAGAAGGAGGCCGAGCAGCGGGCCGCCGAGGCCGCCTGGCGGACGCTTGCCGAGCAGAACGATCAGAACGGCGACGGCGGCCAGAACGGCGATGGCGGCCAGGGTGGTCGGACCGGCGACGACGGCCAGGCTGGCCGGGCCGGCGACGATCGCCAGGACCAGCCGACCGCTCGGGACGACTCGGCCGACCGGGACGAGCCGTTCGGGCCGCTGGAGCGTGCCGAGCGGGCGGCTCAGGCCGAGGAGGCCGACCACCTGGCGCAGGCACTGCCGGCCGGGGGCGCCGACGGTCACGAGACGGGTCGGCGGCGTGCCTGAGCTGCCCGAGGTGGAGACCGTCCGACAGGGGGTGGCCCAGTGGGTCGTCGGCCGTCGGATCGCCTCCGTCGAGGTTCGTCATCCGCGTGCGGTCCGCCGGCACGTTCCCGGCGACGTGCACTTCGCCGACGTGCTCGCCGGCCGGACGGTGCTGGACGCCCGCCGTCGCGGCAAGTACCTGTGGCTGCCACTGGACAGCGGTGACGCGATCGTCGGGCACCTCGGCATGTCGGGTCAGCTGCTGCTCCAGCCACCGGGGACGACGGACGAGACCCACCTTCGGGTCCGGTTCCGGTTCAGCGACGACGGCCCGGAGCTGCGCTTCGTCGACCAGCGAACGTTCGGCGGGCTCTCGGTGAGCGAGGGCGGCGCCGAACTGCCCGACGAGATCGCGCACATCGCCCGCGACCCGATGGACCCGGAGTTCTCCGACGAGGCGTTCGTCGCGGCCCTGCGCCGCCGGCACACCGAGGTGAAGCGGGCACTGCTCGACCAGACCCTGATCAGCGGGGTGGGCAACATCTACGCCGACGAGGCGCTCTGGCGCGCCAAGCTGCACGGCGGCCGACCCACCGACGCCTTGACCGGCCCGGCCGCGCAGCGCCTGCTCGGCCACGTCCGCGACGTGCTGGCCGAGGCGATCAGCGAGGGCGGCACCAGCTTCGACGCCCTCTACGTGAACGTCAACGGCGAGAGTGGCTACTTCGACCGGGCGCTCAACGCCTACGGCCGCGAGGGCGAGCCGTGCCGGCGGTGTGGCGCGCCGATCCGCCGCGAGGCGTTCATGAACCGGTCCTCGTACAGCTGCCCGCACTGTCAGCCACGGCCCCGGGGTTCCCTTCGGGGATGACCCGGAGCCGGCTCGGGGCGATGCCGGCGGGTCGCGGTGGGTCGCTCCGGGGTGGACCCCGGTGTACGTCCGGATCGCGGTTCGATCCCCGGCGAACGCACCCCCGCACCCGGTCGGCTGGTTCCAGGGTGGGCCCGGGTCGATCCCCGATGTGACCGCCTCGTCACGCACCTAGCGTCAGCACCGTTGACAGGGGGTTGACGTGACAGGGGGACCCGAGATGGGCAGAAGACCGGTGACGGTGCGGCTGGCGCGGTGGAGCGCCGAGCACCCGTGGCGGGCGATCGCACTGTGGGCCGTGTTCGTGGCGGTGTGCTTCGTGGGCGGCAGCGCCGCCGGACTCAACGAGGCCACCAGCGGTGACCAGGCGATCGGCGAGGCGGGGCGGGCCAGCCTCATCGTGGACGCCGGTGACTTCGACGACCCGGCCGTGGACAACGTCCTCATCACCTCCCGCGGCGGCGCGTTGGACCAGGCCGCGGCGAAGTCGGCGGCCGACGACGCGGCGGCCCGGCTGCGTACGGTCACCGGGGTGGCCGGGGTGGGCCAGCCGGTCACCGCGCGGGACGGCTCGGCGCTGCTGCTGCCGATCACCATGTCGGGTGACCCGGAGACGGCCTCGGATCGGGTGCAGCCGTTGCGCGACGCCACCGCCTCCGTGCAGGACGCGTACCCCGGGCTGCGCGTCGAGCAGGTCGGCGGACCGTCGATCGGCCAGGCCCTCGACGACACCCTGGGCAAGGACTTCAAGCGCGCCGAGCTGCTCAGTCTGCCGGTCACCCTGGCGATCCTGATCATCGCGTTCGGCGCGCTGATCGCGGCGAGCGTGCCGGTGCTGCTGGCACTCTCCTCGGTGGCCGCCGCGATGGGTCTGTCCACTCTCGCCTCGCACCTGGTGCCGGCCACCGACACCACGGCACCGGTGATCCTGCTGATCGGCATGGCGGTCGGCGTCGACTACTCGCTGTTCTACATCCGTCGGGAGCGGGAGGAACGCGCCAAGGGCCGGTCCGGTCTGGACGCGGTGGAGATCGCCGCGGAGACCTCCGGGCACGCGGTGGTGGTCTCCGGCTTCGCGGTGATCATCTCGATGGCCGGGCTGCTGCTCGCCGGCGACGTGGTCTTCTCGTCCCTCGCCATCGGCTCGATCCTCGTGGTGGCCGTCGCGGTGACCGGTTCACTGACCGTCCTGCCCGCCCTGCTGGCCCGGCTCGGCCGTTGGGTGGACCGGCCCCGGGTACCGCTGCTCTGGCGACTGACCGCGCCGCGTACCGGCCGGCACGGCGAGCCCCGCGCGCCCCGGCTGTGGCCGGCGGTGCTCCGGCCCGCGCTGCGCGCGCCGGTGGCGACGCTTGTCATCTCGGTCGGGCTGCTGCTCGCGCTGGCCGCGCCGGCGCTCGGCATGAAGCTGAAGTTCCCCGGCATGGAGGACCTGCCCCGCACGACTCCGGCAATGCAGGCGTACGACCGGCTCACCGCCGCCTTCCCGAGCGCCGGCACCAATCACGTGGTGGCCGTCCGGGCGCCCGCCGACCAGGCCGACCGGGTACGCGCCGCCCTCACCGGCCTGTCCACCCGTGCGGCCGGCGATCCGCTGTTCGCCCCGGCCGAGGCGGACGGCCCGAAGGTCGAGGTGTCGGCCGACCGGCGGGTCTCGGTGCTGGACGTCCCCACCCCGTACGCCAGTCGGGACGACCGGTCGGTGCAGTCGTTGGAGAAGCTGCGCGGGGACCTGGTCCCGGCCGAACTGCGCGGCATTCCCGGCATCGAGTACGCGGTGGGCGGGAGCGTCGCCGACAGTGAGGACTACGCCCAGCACGTCCGGGACAAGTTGCCGTTGGTCATGGGCTTCGTGCTGGTGCTGACCTTCCTGGTCATGACGTTCACCTTCCGGTCGGTGGTGATCGCGGCAAGCTCGATCGCGCTGAACCTGCTCTCCGCCGGTGCCGCGTACGGCCTGCTGGTGCTGATCTTCCAGGGCGAGTGGGCGCAGGGACTGCTCGGCTTCACGTCGATGGGCGCGATCGTGTCCTGGCTACCGCTGTTCCTCTTCGTGGTGCTGTTCGGCCTCTCGATGGACTACCACGTCTTCGTGGTCAGTCGGATCCGCGAGGGCGTCCGGTCCGGCCTGCCCAACCGCGACGCCGTGTCGTACGGGATCACCTCGTCGGCCGGGGTGGTGACCAGCGCGGCCATCGTGATGGTCGGGGTCTTCTCGATCTTCGCCACGCTGAGCACCATCGACATGAAGCAGCTCGGCATCGGTCTGGCGGCGGCGATCCTGCTGGACGCCACCATCATCCGGGGGGTGGTGCTGCCGGCGTTGATGACCATGCTGGGTGACGCCAACTGGTGGGCCCCGCGCTTCCTGCGCCCCCGCCCGGCACCCGCGCCCACCGACCCGCCCGCCCCCGCCCCAGAGTTGGTCCCGGTCCCCTAACCACCGCCCCGCCCGCCCCGCCCCGTCCCCGTCCCGCCCCGCCGATCTTGCAGTTTCTGTCGCGACAAAAGCGGGCCAACCCGGCAAAACGGCGATCGAAAGTGCAAGATCGCGGGGCGGGGCGGGGCGGGGCGGGGCGGTGTGGGTCAGGGGAGTGGGCAGGGTTCCCGGGAGGCGTCCAGCGTGCGGTCCTTGCGGATCGACGCGAAGCCGTAGCCGACGGTGGTGACACAGAAGTCGTCGGTCGAGCCGGTGTACTCCACGTGGAAGACCGGCTTGCCGGCGTCGCTGAACGGCAGCAGTTTGGCGCACTGGGCCAGCCGGACGCACTCCTCGTTGACCGCGAAGTCGAAGTCCGGGGCCAGCGCGGCGAGCTGCGGCACGTCGTTGACCAGCCCCGGGGAAAGGCTCAGCGAGCGGGCCAACTCGGCGAGCCGGCGGTTGAACAGCAGTTGGTCGTCGAAGTCGAGCGGAAAGCCGGTGCGCGCCGCGTACCCGTCTGAGTCGAAGAGCGCCACCGCGCCGAAGCCCTTGCCCCGGCAGAGCCGGAACCGGTCGGCCAGCACCGGCCGGAGCGCGTCCCAACTCCGGACGTCCAGCCACCGGCTGTCGGGTCGACGCCCGGCCGCGCCCCGGACGACCTCCGGGAACCGGCTGGCGTCCGGGTCGTCGGAGCCGACCGATCCCACGTTCACCTGGCAGATCAACCGGCGGTCCCGGGAGCGCAGTTCGGCGGTCTGTGCGGCGGTGGTGGCCACCGGGTCGAGGAGGAAGACATGTGCGTCCACCGCCGGGTCGAGCGGGCCGCTGAGCTGCCACTGCCACTGCCAGTGCCGGGCCTGTTCCGCCGGCCACGCGGTGGGCGCGCCGGGCGGGGTCAGTGCGGGCCGGCACCCGTACGCCGGCACCAGGAGCACGAGAGCGACGCTGGCGGACAGGACGCGGCGCAGTGGGCGTACGGCGACGCGTCGCCGCGGCCGGATCCGCATCGGCAGCTCCCGGGTCCCGGACGGCCGGTCGCCGCCCGCACCGGTACGCGGCCCCCACGCTCCGGCCCGACGTACCTCACCGGGTCAACGAGCGCGGGGGCGGGAACGACGCGCGGTCAGCGCGGCGCCGCGAAGACCTGCGTCCAGTACGGTCCGTTGCTGTTGGCGATGCCGACGCCGATCTCGGTGAACGCGCAGTTCAGGATGTTGGCCCGGTGGCCGGAGCTGTTCATCCAGGCATCCATCACCGCGGCGGGGGTCTTCTGGTTCCAGGCCACGTTCTCGCCGTACGTGCGCCAGGTGTAGCCGACCCGGTCCAGCCGGGTGCCGGCGTTGCTGCCGTCGCTGCCGGTGTGCGACATGTTCTGGTGGTCGGCCTGATCCTGGCTGTGCCGCTGGGCGGCCGTCATCAGCTTGTCGTCGATGCTCAGCGCCTTGCAGCCGGCCTTGGCCCGCTCGGCGTTGACCAGGTCCACCACCTCGCGCGCCTGGGCACTGACGGAGCCGCTGGAGCCGTTGGAACCGGTGGAGCTGCCGGTGTTGCTCGGCGCGGCGCTGCGCTCGACGCTGCGGCGCGACGCGGCGGTGCTCCGTGACGTCGCCGGCGTGGGCTTGACGACCTTGGTCGGCGATGGGCTCGGAGACGCCGGGCTGGGGATGGTCGACGGGGAGGTTGCGGCGAGGGTGTCCAGCGCCGGCTCTCCGGTCGGCGCGGCCGACGCGGCGAAGGAGTCGTCGACGGCCGTCGGCTGCGCGGTCCCGTCGTCACCGCCGGGCAGGGTGAGCGCGCCGACGCCGAAGCTCACCACGAGGGTGGCAGCCGCGGCGGCGCCTCCGATCATCAGCGGCCGGCGCCAGCGGCGTGGGGAGCGGTGTCGTCCCTCGCCGGGCCGGCCGGTCTCGGCTGCGCCGTGCCAGCCGTCGGTGCTCTCCGGGTCGGTGTCGGTGTGCCAGCCGCCGGGCGCCTCGGCGCGCCGTCCGCCGGTGGTGTCCTGGGCCGGGCGGCTGTCGCCCCAGCCGTCGGTCTCGCTGTCCGGCTGGTAGGCACCCCAGGCCGCGGTGCGGGCGTCGGTCGCCTCGGCGGGGATCGCCGGGTCCGGTTGCCGGCCCTCGGTGGGCTGTTCCCGGTGCCACTCGTCGCCCGACTGACCGGGCTCGTCGCCGAAGAGGTAGGCCGAGCGGGGCTCCGGGCGGTCGTGCAGCCAGGCCGGCTCGTCGGTCGGTCCCTCGGCGCGCCGGGGGGCGCCGTTCGGGTCCATCGGATCGGTCCAGCCGTACACGCCTATGCCTCCAGGGGTCGGTTGCGGGCCGGGGTGACGCTACGGCGCGCCAACGACCTGCGGCAACGTGGCTAAGAAAGAGTTAAGGGGAAGTCGGACGCCAGGGTGCGGACTTCCGCAGATCCGGGCGTACAGTAAAGGCGTCCGGACAGAGAGTGTCCGTGCCTTGCGGCAGCCCCCCCGACAAGTGGACAGGTCGACGTGGAGATGATCTACGGCCTGCGAGAACTTGACGAAGGAGGGGTTTGCGGCTCAATATATAGGTGTCGCCAGTCGCGCCCGGTCATGCCCAGATACAGCCTGGAATGACAGCCGCGTATGAATTGGGCGCGCGTTGGCCGGCCTTTCCGGCAGCGCATATCAAGGAGTCAGCATGGCGAAGGCCCTCTACGGCCACGTAGGTGCAGCGCCCGACCGGCGTCTGCTCGACGAGGTCACCCGACTGCGTTCCAGGGTTCAGGCACTGGAGTTCGAGATCACGCGTCTGCGTGCCGACAATGATCGGCTCGCGGCGGCTGCGGCGGAGGCGGACGATCTGCTCCGTCTGGCCGAGCCGGCGCTGACCTGATCTTCAGGTCGTAAAAACTGAATCGCACCACCGCAAAAATACGCGCCGACACCTCTGTGCCGGCGCGTAACACTGTCCGGGACCTTTTCGATGCCGACGATTCATGATCTTGCGGCCGATCGTGCGGGAAGCGCGCCGCACAGTTACCGAAAAGCGCGTCGGCGGATAAGCCGATCATGAAAGGCGCTTGCCTTTCTCGCGATCTCCGGAACAACAGCGCGC
This sequence comes from Micromonospora saelicesensis, assembly GCF_900091575.1. Lineage (GTDB taxonomy): Bacteria > Actinomycetota > Actinomycetes > Mycobacteriales > Micromonosporaceae > Micromonospora > Micromonospora saelicesensis. The sequence continues at coordinate 21,745 of NZ_FMCR01000001.1, read as the reverse complement.
CCACCGTCGACACGACGCGGGGCGGGTCGCGTGCCGGGCCGCTCCCACCGCCGGGTTAGTCTGCGAGTTCACCCAGGTCCCCACAGCCGGCGACGGTACGGCGGCCACCGGACGAGGATCGAGTAGGTGTATCTCAAGAGCCTGACGGTGAAGGGGTTCAAGTCCTTCGCCTCCGCGACGACGTTGAAGCTGGAGCCCGGGATCACCTGTGTGGTGGGCCCGAACGGCTCCGGCAAGTCCAACGTCGTCGACGCCATCGCCTGGGTCCTCGGCGAACAGGGCGCCAAGGCCCTCCGTGGCGGCAAGATGGAGGACGTCATCTTCGCCGGCACCGCCGGCCGGGCGCCGCTGGGTCGCGCCGAGGTCACCCTCACCATCGACAACACCGACGGCGCGCTGCCGATCGAGTACACCGAGGTCTCCATCACCCGCCGGATGTTCCGCTCCGGCGAGAGCGAGTACGAGATCAACGGCAACTCCTGCCGGTTGCTCGACATCCAGGAGCTGCTCTCCGACTCCGGCATCGGCCGGGAGATGCACATCATCGTCGGGCAGGGTCGCCTCGACGGCATGCTGCACGCCAAGCCGGAGGACCGCCGGGCGTTCATCGAGGAGGCGGCCGGCGTCCTCAAGCACCGCAAGCGCAAGGAAAAGGCGCTGCGCAAGCTCGACGCGATGCAGACCAACCTCAACCGCCTCACCGACCTCACGGCCGAGCTGCGTCGTCAGCTCAAGCCGCTGGGCCGGCAGGCCGAGGTGGCCCGGCGCGCCGCCGCCATCCAGGCCAACCTGCGCGATGCCCGGTTGCGGCTGCTCGCCGACGACCTGGCCACCCTGCGGACCACCCTCGACCGGGAGATCGCCGACGAGACCGCGCTGCGCGAGCGGCGCGAGCAGATCGAGGGTGAGCACACCGAGGTGCAGGGCCGGCTCGGCGAGTTGGAGGCCGCCCTCGCGGAGGACGCGCCGCTGCTCGCCGCCGCCCAGGACACCTGGTACAAGCTCTCCGCCCTTCAGGAACGCTTCCGCTCGATCGAGCAGTTGGCCCGGGAACGGCTGCGGCACCTCAGCGCCACCGGCGACGACGAGCGGCCCGGCCGCGACCCGGACCAGCTGGAGGCCGAGGCGGAACGCGTCCGCGAGCAGGAGGAGGAGCTGCGCGGCGCGCTCACCGATGACCAGATCCGTCTGGCCGAGGCGGTCGAGCACCGCCAGGAGTTGGAGCGGCAGTTGGCCGCCGCCGAGCGCGAGCTGGTCGCCGCGGCCAAGGCCATCGCCGACCGGCGGGAGGGGATGGCCCGGCTCACCGGCCAGGTCAACTCCGCCCGGGCCCGGACCACCAGCGCCGGCGAGGAGATCGAACGCCTCGCGATCGCGCACGCCGACGCGCTGGGCCGCGCCGAGCAGGCGCAGGCCGACCTGGACGCGGTCGCCGCGCAGTCCACCGAGGCCGACCGGGACAACGCGGACCTGGACGCCCGGCACGCCGAGGCGGTCGCCGTGCAGGAACGCGCCCAGGCCACCGTCCGATCGCTGTCCGACGCCGAGCGGGCGGCGGAGAAGGACGCCGCCACCTGGAAGGCCCGCGAGGAGGCACTCGCCCTGGGGCTGCGGCGCAAGGACGGTGCCGGGGCGCTGCTCGCCCGCGCCGGGGACGTGCCCGGCCTGCTCGGCAGCCTCGCCGGGTTGCTCACCGTCGCGCCCGGCCACGAGGCCGCGCTGGCCGCCGCGCTCGGCGGCCTCGCCGACGCGGTCGCCGTCAGCGGGGTGGACGAGGCCGTCGAGGCGATGCGGCTGTTGAAGATCTCCGACGCAGGCCGGGCCGGCCTGCTGGTGGGCAGCCCGGCGGGGCCCGGCATGACCGGCTCCGCCGACGCGCTGCGCCCGAAGCTGCCGGACAACGCCCGGTGGGCGCCCGACCTGGTGGAGTGCAACGCCGAGCTGCGTCCGGCGGTGCACCGGGCCCTGCGGGACGTGGCGCTCGTCGACGATCTCGCCGCCGCTGCCGAGCTGGTCGCCAGCAACCCCGAGCTGCGGGCGGTCACCCCGGACGGTGACGTGGTCGGGGCGTACGCGGCGGCGGGCGGTTCGGCCAAGGCCCCCAGCTACATCGAGGTGCAGGCCGCCGTCGAGGAGGCCCGCGCCAACCGGGTCACCGCCGAACGCGCTGGCCTGGAGCTGCGTGATCAGTTGGTCGAGGCGCGCGCCGAGGTGTCGGCCGCCAAGGAGGCCGTGCAGCACGCCGCCGCCGAGAAGCGCGAGGCGGAGAGCCACCGCAACGCCGCCGCTCGCCGGCTGGCCGAGCTGGGCGCGGCGGCCCGTTCCGCGAAGGCCGAGACCGACCGACTCGGCGACTCCCGCTCCCGCGCCGAGGCCGCCCGGCAACGGGACCTCACCGCGCTCGCCGAGCTGGAGGAGCGGCTACGGCTGGCCGAGGAGACGCCGGTCGACGCCGAGCCCTCCACCGAGGAACGGGATCAACTGGCGGCCATGGTGCCGCAGGCCCGGCAGAACGAGATGGAGGTCCGGCTCGCCGTGCGTACCGCCGAGGAGCGGGTCTCCTCGATCGCCGGCCGGGCCGACTCGCTCGCGCGGCAGGCCACCGCGGAGCGGGCCGCCCGGGAACGCGCGGCGGCCCGACGGGCCGCCCGCGCCCGGGGCGCGGGCATCGCCCGGTCCGTCGCTGGTGGCGCCCGGGAGGCGCTGACCCGGCTGACCACCTCGATCGCGACGGCCGAGGAGCACCGCGACGCGGTCGCGCTGGAGCGCGCCGCGCGGGAGGCAGAGCTTCAGGAGGTACGCGGTGCCGCCAAGCGGCTCGGCGCGGAGTTGGAGCGGCTGACCAGCCAGGTGCACCGCGACGAGGTGGCCCGGGCGGAGCAGCGGCTGCGCATCGAGCAGTTGGAGACGAAGGCCGCCGAGGACTTCGGGCTGGACGTGGAGACGCTGGTCGCCGAGTACGGCCCGACTCAGCCCGTTCCGCCGACCCAGGTCGACGTCGCGGCGGCCGAACGTGACGGTCTGCCGGTGCCCGAGCCGGTGCGCTACGAGCGGCCGGTGCAGGAGAAGCGGGCCGCGAAGGCGGAACGCGAACTCGCCCTGCTCGGCAAGGTCAACCCACTCGCGCTGGAGGAGTTCGCCGCGCTGGAGGAGCGTTTCAAGTTCCTCTCCGAGCAGTTGGAGGACCTCAAGGCCACCCGTCGGGACCTGCTCACCGTGGTCAAGGACGTGGACGAGCGGATCCTGGAGGTCTTCGCCAGCGCCTTCGAGGACACCGCCCGGGAGTTCGAGCAGGTGTTCACAGTGCTCTTTCCCGGCGGCGAGGGACGGCTGATCCTCACCGAACCGGACGACCTGCTCACCACCGGCGTCGAGGTGGAGGCCCGCCCGCCGGGCAAGAAGATCAAGCGACTGTCGCTGCTCTCCGGTGGCGAGCGGTCGCTGACCGCGGTGGCCATGTTGGTGGCGATCTTCCGCGCCCGGCCCAGCCCGTTCTACATCATGGACGAGGTGGAGGCGGCCCTGGACGACGTCAACCTGGGCCGGCTGATCACGTTGCTGGCACAGTTGCGCGAGAAGAGTCAGCTGATCGTCATCACGCACCAGAAGCGGACGATGGAGATCGCCGACGCGCTCTATGGCGTGACCATGCGCAGTGGGGTCACTCAGGTGATCAGCCAACGGCTCAACCGGGCCGACGAGGACGACCAGCGGCACGGCCGCGGCGAGGAGAACGGGTAGTGGCTCGGGAACGCGCGACGGCGCTCCTGCTGGACTTCGACGGCGTACTGCGCCGGTGGGACCCGGCGGTGGCCGCCGTTGTCGAGCGGGAGTACGGCCTCTCCGAGGGGGTGCTCGGTGAGATCGCCATGCAGTGGGGGCGGCTCCAGCCGGTGCTCACCGGCCAGGTCAACCACGCCGAGTGGATGAACAGCGTCGCGGACGCCCTGACCGAGTCGGTGGGCAGCCCGGAACGGGCCCGCGCCGCTGTGGAGCAGTGGCAGAGCTACCGGGGTGAGGTCGACCAGGAGGTGCTGGCGTTCGTGCGGGAGGTCCGTGCGGCGGGCGTCCGGGTCGGGCTGGGCACCAACGCCACCGACCTGCTCGACGCCGACCTGACCGCGCTCGGCCTGGTCGGCGAACTGGACGTGGTGGTCAACTCCTCGGTGATCGGCGTGCACAAGCCCGCCCCGGAATACTTCAAGGCCGCCTGCGTGGCCCTGGCAACCCCGCCGGCCCGGGTCCTCTTCGTCGACGACGAGGACTGGGCCGTGCGGGGTGCCCGGGCCGCCGGGCTGTCGGCGCACCGCTGGGGCGGCCACGCCGACCTGCGTTACCTGCGGGCGGCCCTGGACTACTGAGCCCTCATCACTCGCCGGTGACGCCGTCGATGCGTTCCCGGATCAGGTCGGCGTGGCCGTTGTGCCGGGCGTACTCCTCGATCATGTGCACGTACACCCAGCGCAGGTTGAAGGTGCGCTTCTTCGCGCCGACCTCGGTGAACGTCTCGTCGAGCGAATGGCCGGCGGCAGCCTCGCGCGCCAGCGCCACCTCGCGGTGGAAGGTGGCGAAGTCGGCCTCGGCGTTCGCGGCGCTGACGTCGTGGTCGGCGTCCGGGTTCTCCGGGGTGAAGTACGGGTAGTCGACCTGCTCGCCGGCGAAGTTCTCCCGGAACCACCAGGCCTCCACCTCGGCCAGGTGCCGGACCAGACCGAGCAGGGTCAGCCCGGACGGTTCCACGCTCGGCGTCCGCAACTGCTCCTCGGTCAGGCCGGCGCACTTGAGCAGCAGTGTCTGTCGGTGGTAGTCGAGCCAGCCGTCGAGCATCGTGCGCTCGTCGCCGACGTACGGTTCGGGGGTCCGGGTGATCTCCGGCGCGATCCAGGTCATGCCGCGCATCCTGCCCGGCACCTCGGACACTCCGCGACGGGTTATCAGGGCACCACGACGACGGGCCAGCGGCCGGCGCGGACCAGCCGGGTGGCGACCGAGCCGACCAGCCGGTGTCCGGCCTGCTCGGAGGCGCCGACCACCACCATGTCGGCCCGGAACTCGTCGGCCGCCGCGCACAGCTCGCCGTACGCGTCGCCGCGCCGCACCAGCAGGGTCACCGGAATGCCCCACTGCTCGGCCCCACGCCGGCACTCCCGGCGCAGTTCGTCGGCCAACTCGTCGTGGGTGCGCTGGACCGCGCCGGCGTCCATGCCGGGCACCAGGGCGGTCAGCCCGCTCGGCGAGCTGACGAAGACCACCACCAGCGCGGCGCCCTGCCGACGGGCCAGGCCCGCCGCGTAGGAGCCGGCCCGCTCGGAGGTCCGGGTGCCGTCGATGCCGACCATGATCACCCGAGGGCCGTCCGTGCCGCGCTCGAAGGGCAGCGGTCGGGTCCGGGGGCCGTACTCCTCGCGGTCCGGTGCTCCCACGCCCATGGCTCTACCTCACCTCTGCTCGCCGGTACGGATCACGGGTGCGCCAGCGCCGGCGGCGACTGTCGATTCCCGCTCGACCTGGTCGAAAACCGGGTTTCCGTTGTGCTGGCGCAGTGGCACCTCCTTGATGAAGGCCACCGCGATCAGCGCGATCAGCGCGAACGGGGCTGCGGCCAGGAAGATGTCACCGGCGCCGTGGCCGTACGCGCTCTCCACCACCGCCCGCAGCGGGCCGGGCAGGGTGTGCACGTCGGGCAGGGCACCGCCGCTGCCCGAGCTGGAGGCGGGGACGCCCAGTTGGGCCAGCCCGTCGGCGGTGTAGTCCTTGACCTTGTGGGCGAGGACCGCACCGAGGGCGGAGACGCCGATCGCGCCACCCAGGCTGCGGAAGAACGCCACCACCGAGCTGGCCGCGCCGAGTTCGTGCGGGCCGACGGTGTTCTGCACGGCGAGGACCAGGTTCTGCATGGTCATGCCGAGGCCGACGCCGATCAGCAACATGTAGACACTGAGCAGGGTGAAGCTGGTGTCGGCGCGGAGGGTGCCCATCAGCGCGAAGCCGACGGTGAGCAGCGCCGACCCGATCACCAGGTACCGCTTCCAGCGACCGGTCTTGGTGATGACCCGCCCGATGACCGTGGAGGCGACCAGTAGGCCGAGGATCATCGGCAGGGTCATCAGGCCGGACATGGTGGGGCTCTGCCCCCGGCTGATCTGGAAGTACTGGCCCAGGAAGATCGATGCGCCGAACATGCCCACACCGACCGCGATGCTGGCGACGACGGCGAGGGTGATGGTGCGGTTGCGGAAAAGCCGCGGCGGGATCATCGGCTCGGCGGCCCGGGTCTCGACCCGGATGGCCAGCGCGCCGAGGACCAGCGCGCCGACGACCATGACGGCGGTCTGCCAGGAGGCCCAGGCGAATTGGTCGCCGGCGAGCGAGACCCAGATCAGCAGCACCGAGACGGCGGCGGTGATCAGGGTGGCGCCCCACCAGTCGATCTCGGCCTTCCGCTTGACCACCGGCAGGTGCAGGGTCTTCTGGAGCACGATCAGCGCGACGATGGCGAACGGCACGCCGACGTAGAAGCACCAGCGCCAGCCGAGCCAGGAGGTGTCCACGATCACGCCGCCGATCAGCGGGCCACCGATGGTGCCGACGGCCATCACGGCGCCGAGGTAGCCGCTGTAGCGGCCGCGTTCGCGGGGCGCGATCATCGTAGCCATGATCACCTGGGCCAGAGCGGTGAGACCGCCGGCGCCGACGCCCTGGAGCACCCGGCAGGCGATCAGCTCACCGGTGCCCTGGGCGAGGCCGGCCAGCACCGAACCCAGCACGTAGATCCCCAGGGCCAGCTGGACCAGGGTCTTCTTACTGGTCAGGTCGGCCAGCTTGCCCCAGATGGGGGTGGTCGCGGTGGTCGCGAGCAGGGCCGAGGTCACCACCCAGGTGTACGCGGACTGACCGCCGTGCAGTTCGGTGATGATCCGCGGCAGCGCGTTCGAGATGACCGTGGAGGAGAGGATCGCGACGAACAGGCCCAGCAGCAGGCCGGAGAGTGCTTCCAGGATCTGCCGGTGGGTCATGGTCACGGCGGACGCCTGGGGAGGCACTGTCGCCTGGCTCATCGTTTGTTGCCTCCGAGCGGAGTCGAGGTGGAACGGCGGGGCTGGTACGCGCGGGCCGCGTGTGAGTTGCCTGAGGCGACCGTATGCCTTGGTTGCCTGAAGCAACAACTTGCCGGACCGGCGCGCTATTCCCCGCCTCGGAGCGCTACTGCCAGGAGTCGTTGAACCGGCCGAGCAGCCGGGCGAACTCCTCGACGTCCCGCTCCGGCCAGCCGTCCAGCGCGCGCAGGAACTCGCCCAGCCGGGCCGCGCGGGCCACGTCGAACCGGCGCTGTCCCTCGTCGGTCATGCTGATCTGCGCGGCCCGCCGGTCACTCGGATCGGGGTCGCGATGCACCAGACCGAGGACCTCCAACGCGTTGATCTGCCGGCTCAGCGTCCCCTTGCCCACGCCCAGCCGCGCCGCCAACTCGGTCAACCGGATCGACCCGCTACGGCGCAACCAGAGCAGCAACCCGTAGGTGTTCGGCTCCAGGTTCGGGTGCACCTCCCGGGCGATCTCCCAGGAGACCGCGCGGCCACGGCGCAGCAGAGCGGTCAACTCGTGCTCGACGGCCCGGATCGGCTCCGGCAGGTGCTCGTCCACGGCGTAGAGACTACGGCGCGGCCGGCTCGCCGGCGCCGGAGAGTCGACGCCGCATCACCGGGCGTAGGTGCCCGTCCTTGGTGGTGCCCTCGATGACCACGTCGGCCCCGCGCCCGTCATGGGTCAGGGTGGCGACGGCGTTACCGAAGTACGGGCCGGCCAGCTTGCGCCAGCGCACCCCCGGTCGACGTACCCCCGCCGAACGGGCCAGCGCCCGGGTGGCACCGGCCGGACCGGGCGACCAGCCCAGCCGCATCAGCGGACGGATGCCCGCCGGCACCTGGTTGTGGATCGGCGAACAGGTGAGCTGGTGCACCGGGGTCACCACCGCCGGGTCCGCGAAGCGGGCCCGCGCCACGTACGAATGGTGCACGTCACCGGAGAGCACGCTGATCGACGCCGGTGGGGCGTACGCCGGGCCGGCCCCGATCCGCGCGCCGGACTGCCGCGGCGTGCCGGTGCCGATGCGGGCGAACGTCTCGGCGAGGGCCTCGAAGGACCGCCGGAACGCCGCCCAGTGCTCCAGGTCCAGGGCGCGGCGCAGCTTCTCCGCCCCGCGCGCCACCCACGGTCGGCGTGAGTCCGCCAGTTTCTCGTTCCATGCCTCGATGTGGTGGATGCCCTGCGGCAGCAGCCAGGGCAGCGAGGCACCCACCACCAGGTGGTCGTAGACCCCGTGCGCCTGGTCGAGGAACCAGGCCCACTCGCCGGGCGGCAGCATCGCCCGGCTGTTGGGCTCGAGCACCCGGCTGCACCGGTTGTCCAGCATGACCAGCCGGGTCCGGCCCAGGTCCAGTGCGTAGCTCCACTGATACTGCACAGCGCGCCAGCGCTCGGTGTCGTGCGCCAGGTCGGACTCCTGGTCGACCCGGTGGCCGAACTCGCGCAGCACGCTGGTGGCGTCCTCGGCGGCGGCGACCTTCGCGAAGACCGGATCGGCGGCGATCTCGTCGGGGGAGAGGTTGCCCAGGTGCTGGTAGACCCAGTACGAGGCGAGCCCACTGCCGATCCGCTCCTGCCACCACGGCTGCTCGCGTACCTCGGCTCGCCACGCCGCCGAGGTGTTCCAGTCGTCGATGATCTCGTGATCGTCGAAGATCATCACGCTGGGCACGGTGGAGAGCAGCCAACGGATCTCCGGGTCACGCCAGGACTCCAGGTAGAGCTTGGTGTACTCGTCGAAGCTCACCACCTGGTCGGCCGGAGCGCCCTTCGGCCGCCGCCGCCGTCGACGCAGCAGCCGGCGCACGGTGGGCGAGGTGACGTCGGCGTAGACCTGGTCACCGAGCAGCACCAGCAGGTCGGGCAGCGGGTTCGACTCCGGGTCGGCCATCAACCGCCGGGCGTACGCGTCCAACGCGTCCGGCGGCAGCTTGCGGGTGGTGGCGTGCTGGGTGGTCTCGCGACACGAGCCGAAGATCAGATTGACCGGCTGGTCCCGATCGTCGGCCGCCCGGGTGCGGATCACGCTCGGCGGGAACCCGCTGCTCGGCACCGGCCAGACAATCTCGTCGTCGACCAGCACCTCGTAGGTGGTCTCGCTGTCCGGGTCAAGGCCCTCCACCACCACGAGGGCGTAGTGGTGGTCGTACGCCGAGAAGGTGGGCGCGGTGCCGGTGGCGCCGCCAGCGGTGCGGACGGTGACCACGGCGGGCGCCGCCGTCTCCACCCAGATCGTCGCCCGGGTGTCCACCACTCGCCGCAGAAGTGGGCCGATGAGGAGGTGTGCGGCGGGCATGCGGCCGAGCCTACCGCCGGTTCGCTGGTGCCGGCCGGGTGCGGTGCTGACACCCCCAGCACCGCGCGCGGGAGCGGTGGGCTGAGGCTCCGGGCACGGCTCGGGGTGCGGTGGCTGGGACGCCGCCGCCGGCATCTGACAGGATTCCGGCATGGCCGAATATCTCGTCCTCGCTCTGGTCCTGCTCGGTGTGCTGATCGCCGGCACAGTCGGGCTGGTCGTGCCGCGATTGCGGCGACGGCCCGAGCCCCCGCTGCCACGCACGGAGGTCGACACCAGGGCTGAGGAGGATCTCGCCGGCCCGCCGGTCGAGGCACCGGAGTCCGATCTGTCCACCGGCGTCCTGGTCGAGCCGCCGCCGGTGCTCGAACCACAGGTCGAGGTCCCCGAGCCGACCGCCGGGCGGCTGGTCCGGCTCCGCTCGCGGCTGTCCCGCTCACAGAACGTGTTCGGCAAGGGCCTGCTCGGCCTGCTCGCCCGCGACCACCTCGACGAGGACGTCTGGGAGGAGATCGAGGACAGCCTGATCACCGCAGACGTCGGCGTCGACTCCACCCGCGACATCGTCGACCGGCTCCGCGAGCGCACCCGGGTGCTCGGCACCCGCTCGGCCTCCGAGCTGCGGGCACTGCTCGCCGCCGAGCTGGTCAACGCGCTCGACCCGAGCCTGGACCGCTCGTTGCGGACCGCCCCCAAGGACGGCGTGCCGGCGGTGGTCCTGGTCGTCGGCGTCAACGGCGCCGGCAAGACCACTACCTGCGGCAAGATCGCCCGGGTGCTGGTGGCCGACGGCCGCAGCGTGCTGCTCGGTGCGGCGGACACCTTCCGGGCCGCCGCGGCCGACCAACTGGAGACCTGGGGCTCGCGCGTCGGAGCGGAGACCGTGCGGGGGCCCGAGGCCGCCGACCCGGCCAGCGTCGCCTTCGACGCCGTGAAGCGCGGCATCGACACCGGCGTGGACACCGTGCTCATCGACACCGCCGGCCGCCTGCAGAACAAGGTCGGCCTGATGGACGAGCTGGGCAAGGTCAAGCGCGTGGTGGAGAAGCAGGGCCCGATCGACGAGACGCTGCTCATCCTGGACGCCACCACCGGGCAGAACGGCCTGGAGCAGGCCCGGGTCTTCACCGAGGTGGTCAACGTGACCGGTGTGGTGCTGACCAAGCTCGACGGCACCGCCAAGGGCGGCATCGTGATCGCCGTGCAGCGCAAGCTCGGCATCCCCGTGAAGCTGGTCGGCCTCGGCGAAGGCAAGGACGACCTGGCCCCGTTCGACCCGGCGCAGTTCGTCGACGCGTTGCTGGGGACCGAGGCCACCGGCCGGGACGCGTAGTCTCGGGTGACCACTGACGATCGCGCGTACGCGGGTTGGCGTGACCCCGGCCATCCTTCGCAGCGCCTCGGGAGACCGTACGTGACTTCGCAGGAGATCCCGCTGCACGGCGGCAACGTGAGCACCGTTGTCCGCGTGGGTGACACGGTCCGGCGCAACGCCGGGCCGTGGACCCCGTCCGTACACGCGCTGCTGCGCCACCTGGAGTACGTGGGGTTCACCGGCGCCCCCCGGGCGCTCGGGATGGACGAGCGCAACCGTGAGGTGCTGTCGTACCTGGAGGGGGAGTGCGGAGAATATCCGCTCGCCCCGCACTGGGTGACCGACGAGGCCCTGGTCACCGTCGCCACCATGCTGCGGATGTTCCACGACGCGCAGTACGGCTTCACCCCTCCGCAGGCGGCGGTCTGGCGCTCGTTCGGGCCCCCACCACCGGACACCGAGGTGATCTGCCACCACGACGCCGCGCCGCACAACGTGATCTGGCGTCCGGACGGCACCCTCGGGCTGATCGACTTCGACCTCGCCTCGCCCGGAGCGCGGATCTACGACGTGGCGTACGCGGCCTGGACCTGGGTGCCGATCTTCGCGGACCGGGACTCGATCACGCTGGGCTGGAAGCACCCGGACCGCCCGCGCCGCCTCCGGCTCTTCGCCGACGCGTACGGGCTGATCCCCCGGGACCGGCACCGGCTGATCCGGACCATCCGTAAACGGATCGTGGACCACGTCGAGGGGATCCGGCGGATGGCCGCCGCGGGTGAGCCGGCGTTCGTCCGGATCGTGCACAAGGGCCACCTGCGTCGGCCGATGCGCGATCTGCGGCTGCTCGACTACGAGCGGCACGCTCTGGAGAACGCCCTCCGCTGAACGCCGGGCGGGCGATGCTCGGCCGGGCCGGTCACGCGCACCGGTCGATGCCGCTGACCGGTCAGCCATCGACGATCGCCGTCCGGTCGATCCACAGTCGTCCATGCTGATGACTGTGCGGAGTTCGTGACACGTCCGAAACAACCCGTCACGAAACGGAAACCCGCACGGGACCCAAAGTGAAACAGCCGGCCGCGAAGCTTCCGCGCAACCGGCCTACGGGCGACGCTGCCCCGGAAAGCCGCGAAGGAGGACTTCACCTTTAGGAGGCCAGCGTGCCTGAAGCACCGACGATCGACGGCGCCAATACCACGTGGTTGCTGGTTTCGACCGCGCTCGTGCTGCTCATGACCCCCGGACTGGCGCTGTTCTACGGCGGCCTCAACCGGGCCAAGGGCGTACTCAACATGATGATGATGAGCTTCTCGGCTATCGGGCTCATCTCTATTCTGTGGTGGTTCTACGGATTCAGCGTCGCCTTCGGGGCCGACGTGAACGGCTTCTGGGGCGACCCGGGCGCGTACCTCGGCACCAAGACCTTCCTCGCCGAAACCGACCTGTGGGGCGCCACGGCGGAGAACCCCAGCGGCATCGGGGTTCCGCTCTACGTGTTCATGGCCTTCCAGATGGTCTTCGCGGTGATCACCGTCGCGCTGATCAGCGGTGCCATCGCCGACCGGGCCAAGTTCGCCGGCTGGCTGCTGTTCGCCTTCGGCTGGGCCACCCTGGTCTACTTCCCGGTCGCCCACTGGGTGTGGGGCGGCGGCATCATCGGCGGCGACATCCACGCACTGGACTTCGCCGGTGGCACCGCGGTGCACATCAACGCCGGTGCGGCGGCCCTGGCCGTGGTCCTGGTCCTCGGTAAGCGGCTCGGTTGGCCGCGGGAGGGCATGAAGCCGCACAACATCCCGCTTGTCGCGCTCGGTGCTGGTCTGCTGTGGTTCGGCTGGTTCGGGTTCAACGCCGGCTCGGAGCTGACCGTCGACTCGGTCGCCGGCCTCGCCTTCATCAACACCCAGCTCGCCACGGCGGCGGCGGTGCTCGGCTGGATCGCTGTCGAGTGGGTCAAGGACCGTAAGCCGACCATGGTCGGTGCCTCGTCCGGCGCCGTCGCCGGTCTGGTCGCCATCACCCCGGCCTGCGGCTTCATCGCACCGTGGGCGTCCGTCCTGCTCGGCATCGTCGCCGGTGTCGTGTGCGCGCTCGCCGTCAGCCTCAAGTACAAGCTCGGCTACGACGACTCGCTCGACGTGGTCGGCGTGCACTTCGTCGGTGGTTGGATCGGCTCGCTCTGGCTCGGTCTCTTCGCCACCAACTCGGTCAACGCCGCGATCACCGACGTGGTGGGGGCCTCCGACGGCCTCTTCTACGGCGGCGGCGCGACCCAGCTCGGGCGGCAGGCCCTCGCCGGCCTGATCGTCACCGTCTGGTCGTTCGGCATCGCCTGGGTGCTCGCCTTCGTCATCGAGAAGACGATCGGCTTCCGGGTGAAGGCCGAGGCGGAGGTCGAGGGCATCGACATCGCCGAGCACGCCGAGAGCAGCTACGACCTGTCCCCGGCCGGCGGCGGCACGGGCAGCGCGTTCGCGATGGCCGGCATCGGCACCCCCGGTGGCGGCGCGACGAGTGGTGCCAAGCCGGAGGCGGAGCCCGCCGAGCCGGTCAGCGAAAAGGTCGCCGGTTAACGTTCCTGGGATGGAGGGGTTGGACATGAAGCTGGTGACCGCAGTCATCAAGCCGTACCAACTGGACGCGGTGAAGGAAGCCCTGCACGCCCTCGGGGTGGCCGGGCTGACCGTCAGCGAGGTTCAGGGGTACGGGCGGCAGAAGGGGCACACCGAGGTCTACCGGGGTGCCGAGTACACGGTCGAGTTCCTGCCCAAGATCCGGGTCGAGGTGCTCACCGACGAGATCGACGTCGACAAGGTGGTGGACGCCATCGTCGGAGCGGCCCGCACGGGCAAGATCGGTGACGGCAAGGTCTGGGTCACCGGTGTCGAAGAGGTCGTCCGGGTACGTACCGGCGAACGCGGCCTCGACGCACTCTGACGCGGCCACGACTGACATGACCTCGTTGATCAAGAAGAACGCGTCAGGACCCGCCGATGACGGCGACGCGAACCTCTTGATCAACGAGGTCGTCGGCGTTCCCGGGGGGATCGGGGAAGCGGCCCGGCGGGGGCGGGCCGCCGCGTACGACTCGTTTTTGCGGGGGTTGCTGCCGGCGCGGGACGGGGTGGCACTGCTGGCCGTCGGGGGCCTGGGTCGGCGGCAGTGTGCCCCGTACGGCGACCTCGACCTGGTGCTGCTGCACGCCGGGGTGCCCGGCACGGACGAGTTGGCCGCCTCGGTCTGGTACCCGATCTGGGACGCGGGCCTGCGGCTCGACCATTCCGTACGCACCGTCGCCGAGGCGCTCTCGGTGGCCCAGGACGACGTCAAGGTCGCCCTCGGGCTGCTCGACGCCCGGTTGATCGTGGGGGACCAGGCGCTGGCCGACGCGCTGATCCGCACCGCCGCCGATCATTGGCGGCGCACCGCGGTCCGGCACCTGCCCGGCCTGCGGGAGGTCACCGAAGCCCGTTGGCAGGCCCACGGTGAGCTGGCGTTCCTGCTGGAGGGCGACCTCAAGGAGGCCGCCGGTGGTCTGCGTGACGTGGGGCTGCTGCGGGCGATCTCCGCCGCCGGCATCACCGACGCGCTGCGTCCCGCCGTACGCGCCGCCCACCTGCGCCTGTTGGACACCCGCGACGCGCTGCACCAGCAGGTCGGTCGACGGGTCGACCGGCTGGTCGCCCAGGAGCGCGACGGAGTGGCCACCCTGCTCGGCCTGCGACATCTCCAGCCCGGCGCCTCTGATGGCGCGCGGCGGCCTGGAACCGTCGTGGAAGACGGCGACGCGCTGCTGCGTCGGGTCGCCGGTGACGCCCGCACGGTCAGCCACGCCCTGGACGACGCCTTCCGGGCCGCCGACCGGCTGCGCTCCGGCCGCTCCCGGGGCGGCAACGGCCGCCCGGCCCGCCGCCCGGTCGCCCGCGACGTGGTCGAACATGACGGCGAGTTGGTGCTCGCCCGCACGGCGATCGGGGCACGCCCCGACCCGAGCCTCTCGCTGCGGGTGGCCGCCGCGTCGGCCACGACCCGGATCCCCATCGCGCGGGCCACCTGCGAGTGGCTGGCGGCGTACTGCCCGCCCCTGCCGGCTCCCTGGCCGGCCGAGGCCCGGGCCGCGCTGATCACCCTGCTCGGGGCTGGTGCCGGCCTGGTGCCCGCCTGGGAGACCTGCGACCGGTACGGGCTGGTCGACGGCTGGCTGCCCGAGTGGACCCGGCTGCGCAGCCTGCCCCAGCACAACCCGGTGCACCGCTTCACCCTCGACCGGCACCTCGTGCAGACCGCGCACGAGGCCAGCCGGCACGCCCGCGAGGTGGAGCGCCCCGACCTGCTGCTCCTCGGCGCTCTCCTGCACGACATCGGCAAGGGCCTCCCCGGTGACCACAGCACCGTCGGTGTGCCGGTTGCCCAGGCGGTGGCCACCAGGGTCGGTCTGCCCGCCGCGGAGGTCGAGCTGATCGGCAAGCTGGTCCGGCTGCACCTGCTGCTGCCCGACGTGGCCACCCGCCGGGACCTGAGCGACCCGGTCACCATCGCCTCGGTGGCCGAGGCGGTCGGCGATACCGGCACCCTCGACGTGCTGCACGCATTGGTCCGCGCCGACGCGGCGGCGACCGGGCCGGCGGCCTGGTCCGACTGGAAGGGCCGACTCGTCGCCGAGCTGGTCGCCCGGGTTCGCACCGCGCTGGACACCGGCGTACTTCCCGAGCCACCCGCCCCGAACCCGGAGCTGCTGGCCGGGCCACTGCCGGTCGTCCACCTGACCGGCGACCGGGTGTCGGTCGCGGCGGCCGACCGGCGGGGTCTGCTCGCCACGGTGGCCGGCTGCCTGGCGCTGCACCGGCTGGAGGTCATCTCCGCGGACGCCTCCGCCGTGGACGGCCGGGCCCTGGTCGAGTGCCGGGTGCAGCCCCGCTACGGCCTTCCGCCGGACCCGGTCCCCCTCCGCGCCGACCTGCGCCGGGCGGTCGCCGGCGACGTGTCGGTGACCCAACGGCTGCGCGGCCGTGCGCTCGCCAGCCGTGGCGGTGGCGCGGCTCCGCGAGTGGTCTGGCACCGCGAGGCGGCCACCGACGCCGTACTGCTGGAACTGCGCGCCGCCGACGCCGCCGGGTTGCTCTACCGGGTCGCCTGCGCGCTCGACGAGGCCGGCGCCCTAGTTCGCGCGGCCCGCATCTCCACCCTCGGCGCCGACGTGGTCGACGCCTTCTATCTGGTCGGCGGTTGGCCGGACGACGCCACCCGGGCCCGCCTGGAGGCCGCGGTCCTCGCCGCCGTCTGACCTGCGGTTGCCGTCCTGGCAGCGTTGCCGTCCTGGACAGCGCTGCCGTTCGGGCGGAGGGCGCCGTCCTGGCCAGGGCTGTCGTTCGGGCCAAGGCTGCGGTTTGGGGTCAAGGCCTGTCAGCTGGGCTATGGCGCGGCCCGGTCGGCTGCGGCACCGGCGAGTGGACCGAAACTGATGGGGACCACCAGAGGCGTGGGCCGTGCTGCCTTTGCGGCTACCGGTTCCCTTCGGCGACCTCGCGGCCCTGCCACCTGGGGCCGGCCGTGAAGCGGGCCCGCCGGCCCTCGTGCCCCTTTCAGCGTTATACCTCAGAGGCATATTTATACCTCTGAGGTATAACGCTCTCCGCGGTGTCCGCCGCCGATCACGTCCGCCGCCGTCTGTCAGCTCTGCTTGCCGCCGTCCGCACGCCCCGTCGGCAAGCGCCGGACGCAAGCGCCGGACGCAAGCCCCGCCGGCGAGTGCCGCCGGGCAAGCGGGTGCCGCGAGCGGCCGGGCGGGCAGCGAAGGGCGGGGCGGGGACGGGGCGCGGGCCGTAACCGACCGGTCCAGACCGCAGGGAGAGGTGCGGGGACGGGGCGGGGACGTAACCGGCCGGTCCGGACCGCAGGGAGAGGTGCGGGGACGGGCGCGGGCCGTAACCGGCCGGTCCGGACCGCAGGGAGAGGTGCGGGGCGGGACAGCGGGGCGGGGCAGCGGGGCGGGCTGCGGCGGCGGGTACGTCCGGGGGCGTAGTGGCGGTGCCGCTCGTGGACGCACGTCGAGCGGCACCTGCGCGGGCAGAATGACGGCCATGCGACGACGCGGGCAGTGGCGGTGGCCGGAGGTGGCGGCGGATGCCGCGCTCGCCCTGGTGCTGCTCGGGTTCGGGTTGCTCGCCACCGGTCTGGCCGCGGACAACCAACCGGGGTCGAGGCCGGTGGACGCCGCCAGTCGGGTGCTGATCGCCGTCGCAGCGCTCGCCCTGCTGGTCCGGCGGCGTGCTCCGGTCGCCACCCTCGCCGTGGTCACCGTGGCCACCTCGACGTACCTGCTGATCGGTTACCCGTACGGACCGATTCTGGTCACGTTCCTGGTCGCGGTCTACACCGTGGCCGTGTGGCTGCCGGTGCGACCGGCGGCGCTCGCCACCGGCGGCGCGTTCGTTCTGTTGTTGGCGCACGTCTTCTTCGGGCGGGGGCCCGCGCCGGGTTGGACGGGAGTGCTGCCCGCGGCGGCCTGGGTGGTCGTACCGTTCGCGGTGGGGGTGGTGGTGCGGGTGAGCCGTGAGGCGACCGCGCGTACCCGTGCCGAAGAGGCCCGCAGCCGTACCGAGCAGGCCAGACGGCAGGCCGACGAGGAGCGGCTGCGCATCGCGCAGGAGGTGCACGACGTGGTGGGGCACGGGCTGGCCGCGATCAGCATGCAGGCGGAGATCGCCCTGCACCTGCTGCCAAAGCGGCCGGAGCAGGCGGAGGTGGCCCTGACCGCGATCAGCCGGACCAGCCGTGAGGCGCTGGACGAACTGCGGGTCACCCTGGGCGCGGTGCGACGGGGCGCCGAGCGCGAACCGGTACCCGGCCTGGCCCGCCTCCCCGCGCTGCGCGACCGGCTCGCCGGGGCGGGGCTCGCCGTCGAGGTGCGCGTGGTCGGGGACCCCCGGGAGGTGCCGGCCGCTGTCGACCTGGCCGCGTACCGGGTGGTGCAGGAGGCGTTGACCAACGTGCTGCGTCACGCGGGGGTGGGGAGTGCGGAGGTGACAGTGGACTACCGCGTCGACGAGGTGACCGTCGAGGTCACCGACCGGGGGGTGGGCGCCGACCGCGCCGGGACGGCTCCGGCCGACGACGAGGGCGGCCACGGTCTGGCCGGGATGCGGGAGCGGGTCGCGGCGCTGGGCGGGCGGTTGACCACCGGGCCGCGCGCCGGGGGCGGGTTCCGGGTGTACGCCGTGCTGCCCGTGGAGCCGACGACGTGATCCGGGTGCTGATCGCCGACGACCAGGACCTGGTCCGGCTCGGGCTGCGCGCGCTGGTGGAGAGCGAGGACGACCTGGCGCTGGCCGGCGAGGCGTCCGACGGGCTGCGGGCGGTCGAGTTGGCCCGTCGGGAACGGCCGGACGTGGTGCTGATGGACATCCGGATGCCCGGCATCGACGGCATCGAGGCGACCCGTCGTATCGTCGCCGACCCCGATCTGACCGGCACGCGGGTGGTGGTGCTCACCACCTTCGAGCTGGACGAGTACGTCTTCGACGCGCTGCGGCACGGTGCGAGCGGGTTCCTCACCAAGGACACCAGACCGGCTGACCTGCTGCGCGCGATCCGGCTCGTCGCCGAGGGGGAGGCGCTGCTGTCGCCGTCGGTGACCCGTCGGGTGGTGCGGGAGTTCGCCACCCGGCCGTCCCGGGTGCTTCGTCCGCACCCCCGACTGGAGGCGTTGACCGATCGGGAGCGTCAGGTCGTCGGCCTGGTCGGTGAGGGCCTGAACAACGAGGAGATCGCCGCGCAGTTGGTGGTCAGCCCGGCGACCGCGCGGACCCACGTCAGCCGGGCGATGGGCAAGCTGGGAGCCCGGGATCGGGCCCAGCTCGTCGTGTTCGCGTACCAGTCGGGGTTGGTGTCGGGGTGAGGCCCGGGCCGGGCGACAGCGGACCTACGGCGGGGCGGTTACCCTAGCGGTGGCCGGACTCCGCAGTGCCGGCCGCGTTGTGCCCGCCGGAACACTGACAAACGGGATGTTCGCGTGTTTGACACCTTGAGTGACCGCCTGTCCGGGATCTTCACCAAGCTCCGCGGCAAGGGGCGGCTCACCGACGCCGACATCGACGCCACCGCGCGCGAGATCCGCCTCGCGCTGCTGGAGGCGGACGTCGCGCTGCCGGTGGTCAAGGGCTTCATCGCGGCCGTCAAGGAGCGGGCCCGCAGCTCCGAGGTCTCTCAGGCGCTGAACCCGGCCCAGCAGATCGTCAAGATCGTCAACGAAGAGCTGATCAAGGTGCTCGGCGGCGAGGGGCGGCGGCTCCAGTTCGCCAAGCAGCCGCCGACGGTGATCATGCTGGCCGGCCTCCAGGGTTCCGGTAAGACGACGCTCGCCGGCAAGCTGGCCCGCTGGCTCAAGGGTCAGGGGCACCAGCCGCTGCTCGTCGCCGCCGACCTCCAGCGCCCCAACGCCGTCGGGCAGCTCCAGGTGCTCGGTGGCCGGGCCGGTGTCGAGGTGTACGCCCCGGAGCCCGGCAACGGCACCGGTGACCCGGTGCAGGTGGCCCGCGCGTCGATCGAGCACGCGAAGCGCGCCGCACGCGACATCGTCATCGTCGACACCGCCGGCCGGCTCGGCATCGACGCCGAGATGATGCAGCAGGCCGCCGACATCCGCGACGCCGTCTCGCCGGACGAGGTCATCTTCGTCATCGACGCGATGGTCGGTCAGGACGCCGTCCGCACCGCCGAGGCGTTCCGCGACGGCGTCGGCATCACCGGTGTGGTGCTCTCCAAGCTCGACGGCGACGCCCGTGGTGGTGCCGCGCTGTCGGTCCGTGAGGTCACCGGGCAGCCGATCCTGTTCGCCTCCACCGGTGAGAAGCTGGAGGACTTCGACGTCTTCCACCCCGACCGGATGGCCAGCCGGATCCTCGGCATGGGCGACGTCCTCACTCTGATCGAGCAGGCCGAGCAGGCCTTCGACTCCGATCAGAAGGAGAAGATGACCGCCAAGCTGATGGGCGGTGAGCAGTTCACCCTGGACGACTTCCTCGACCAGCTCATCGCGGTGCGGCGGATGGGCCCGATCGCCAACGTGCTGGCCATGATGCCCGGCATGGGGCAGATGAAGGACCAGCTCGCCGAGCTGGACGACAGCCACTTCGATCGGGTCACCGCGATCATCCGGTCGATGACCCCGGGAGAGCGGACCAACCCGAAGATCATCAACGGTTCCCGCCGGGCGCGCATCGCCAACGGCTCCGGGGTCACCGTGATGGACGTCAACCAGCTGCTCAACCGCTTCGCCGACGCGCAGAAGATGATGAAGCAGATGGGCGGCATGATGGGCCTGCCCGGCGGTGGCCGCCGCAAGGCGACCAAGTCGCCGAAGAACAAGCGCAAGGGCACCAAGGGCGGCGGTCGTCCGCGTACGGGCGCCGGCACCGGGATGCCCGCCGGCTTCCCGGGTGGCATGCCGCAGCTCCCGCCGGGGATGGACCCGAACGACCTCGCTGGCGGCCAGGGCCTGCCGCCCGGCTTCAAGCTCCCGAAGATCGACTTCAACAAGCTCGGCAAGGGTGGCGACAACCGCCCCCGCTGACCTCAGTGCGGGTCGAGGACGACCTGCTCGCCCCCGACGGGGAGTGATCGGGTAGGACTGTGCGCATGGCTCTTCATGTGCGCGGCGTGCTGCTCCCCGACGACGAGGTACGGGATCTCTGGCTGGTCGGCGACCGGGTCACCTTCACCCCGGTGCCCGGTGCGGAGACCGTCGTCGACGGTGGTTTCGTGCTGCCGGGGCTGGTCGACGCGCACTGCCACATCGGTATCGCCCGAGGTGGCGCCCCGATCACCTCGCTCGACCAGGCCCGCGCGTTGGCCCACGTCGACCGGGACGCCGGGGTGCTGGCGATCCGGGACGCCGGGTCGCCGTACCCGTACCCCGAACTCGACGACGAGCCGGACCTGCCGCGACTGGCCCGCGCGGGCCAGCATGTCGCCCCGCCGAAGCGCTACCTGCGCGACATCGGCGTGGAGGTCGACGCGACCGAGGTGGCCGCCACGGTGGCCGCGCAGGCGCGGGCCGGCAACGGCTGGGTCAAGCTGGTCGGTGACTGGATCGACCGGGGCGTCGGTGACCTGGCACCGGCCTGGGACGAGGACACCCTCACCGCCGCCGTGCGGGCGGCGCACGACGCCGGGGTACGCGCCGCGGTGCACACCTTCTCCGAGTCGGCCGTCGAGATCATGGTGCGGGCCGGGGTGGACTCGGTGGAGCACGGCACCGGGCTCGGCCTCGACCTGATCGACGAGATGGCCCGCCAGGGCACCGCCCTGGTCCCCACAATGATCAACATTGCCACCTTCGGGGGCATCGCCGAGCAGGCGCGGGGCAAGTTCCCCGGGTACGCCGACCACATGCTCGCGCTGCGCGACGGCTTCCCCGAGGTGGTGCGTGCCGCGCACGAGGCTGGGGTGCCGATCTACGTGGGCACCGACGCCGGTGGCGGCATCGATCACGGGCTGGCCGCCGAGGAGATGCTGCTGCTGCACGAACGGGCCGGCATGGCACCCGTCGACGTACTCGCCGCCGCCTCCTGGGGCGCCCGCGCCTGGCTCGGCTTCGCCGGCCTGGTCGAAGGCGGCCTCGCCGACCTGACCGTCTACCCCGAAGACCCCCGTAGTGACCTGCGCGTCGTCCGCGCCCCGTCCCGCACGATCCTCCGCGGCCGCGTCATCCGCTGACCCCCGCAGGCACCCCGCGTCGCCCCGCGCCCCGCGCCGCCCTGCCGCCGCCCCGCGCCGCCCTGCCGCCGCCCCGCGCCGCGGTCCGTGCTGCGCTGTTTGCACCGCAAGATCGCGCTCGAACCAGGATGTAGTGGCCTCGGCGTTGGGGGATGCCACTACATCCAGGATCGAGCGCGATCTTGGCGTGTGGCGAGATCAATGAGGAAGATCCCCGCAACATCACAGATGTTGCTGTCTCCTGCGAGCCCGAGGCAGCAACATCCGGGAAGTTGCTCGGATCTTGGTGCGGGGTGCGGGGTGCGGGGTGCGGGGTGCGGGGTGCGGGG
>NZ_FMCR01000011.1 GCF_900091575.1 Micromonospora saelicesensis | reverse complement strand
TCCCACCCACTTTGTGGGGTAAGGCCCCCAGCTAGACGACTGGGTTGATAGGCCGGAAATGTAAGCCCGGTAACGGGTTCAGTTGACCGGTACTAATAGGCCGAGGACTTGACTACTAAGCTGCTACGCGTCCACTGTGCAACTCTGAACAAGCGAACACCCGTGTTTGTGTGCCGGGGTTGTTTGATATGTTCATAGAGTTACGGCGGTCATGGCGGAGGGGAAACGCCCGGTTACATTCCGAACCCGGAAGCTAAGCCCTCCAGCGCCGATGGTACTGCACTCGTGAGGGTGTGGGAGAGTAGGACGCCGCCGGACAATCTTTCAGAAAAGGCCACCCCCAACGGGGTGGCCTTTTCTGCGTCTCCCTCTCCTACGTATCAAGGTCACGCTCGAACCAGGATGTAGTGGTCTCACGGCGTGCGGACACCACTACATCCAGGATGTTGCGCGATCTTGTGGTGCTGGGGATCGGCGGCGACGCGGGGAGGGACGGGATACTCCGGTCCCCCCGGTCTGTGGCAGCCGTGCTGACCGGACGGCGTGCGGTCCGACCCGGCGGTCCTGGTGGTCGTTCGCCTAGACGGCTCGGTGGTCCAGACGGCTCGGCGGTCCAGGCGGCTCGGTGGCCCAGGTGGGTTGGTGGCGGGCGGGCCGGTGGGTCCAGGGGGAGCGGCCGGCGGTGCCTGTCAGTCTCGGGTCTGCATGCCGTCGCGGAGGTTGAGCAGCAGGCCGCCGGCGTCGGTGACCGACCGGCCCGGGAACATCGCCATGACGACGCTGCCGTGGTCGGCCCAGCCGCACACCGCGAAGTCCCCACCCTCGCCGCTGGTGCTGCCACACTTCAGCACCCCTCCGAGATCACCCGCGGGCAGCTCCCGCAGGCCGTTCACCGCACCGGTCTCGTCCGACATCAGGCGGAAGAGGCTGTCCAGGTCCCGTTCCGGCTGCCAGAGCAGGGTGGTACCCCCGAAGATGAGCACCGAGCGCTTGTCGTCGGCGGGGTCGCGGTAGACCGTGCCGAAACTGCGGTCCAGTTCGATGTTCGCCGCCAGACCGTTGCGCAGATAGTCGGCCGTGCTCTTCGCCCGCTCGCTGTCGTCGCGGGTCAGACCCGCCACCCGATCGGGTGAGGCCAGTTGGGTGTCCTTCTGCTGCGCCACCCGCCACCCACCGACACCAAGCACGCCGGCACCGGCGAGACCAACCACCAGTGCGACCGTCCAACCGATCTTGCGGCGGCGTGACCAACCGCTGGACCGCTCGTCGGGGTCGCCTCCGGAGTCCCGGGTGCTCAGCTGGATCGGCTCTTCGGTCAGCTCGACCGGCTCGCGGCCGCCGTCGCGCGACCGCTCGGTGAGATGTGCGTCGGACATAGCCGACACCGTACGCGAACGGCAGGTGGCGCACGTCAGGTCTGCGAGAGCCCTCCGTAGACTTGTCCGGTGACCGAGAGACTGGATGCCCGACGCCCCGACGCCCCGACCCTTGCCGGCCAGTACCAGCCCGGTGAGGTAGAGCAGCGACGGTACGAGCAGTGGGTAGCCGGCGGGCACTTCCGGGCCTCCGCCGACAGCGACAAGCCCCCCTTCACCATCGTCATCCCGCCGCCGAACGTCACCGGCTCGCTGCACATGGGCCACGCGTTCGAGCACACGCTGATGGACGCGTTGACCCGGCGTAAGCGGATGCAGGGCTTCGAGGCGCTGTGGCTGCCGGGTATGGACCACGCCGGCATCGCCACCCAGAACCTGGTCGAGCGTCAGCTCGCCGCCGAAGGGCTGTCCCGGCACGATCTCGGCCGGGAGAAGTTCGTCGAGCGGGTCTGGCAGTGGAAGGCCGAGTCCGGTGGCGCCATCCTCGGCCAGATGCGCCGCCTCGGCGACTCCGTCGACTGGGACCGCGAGCGCTTCACCATGGACGAGGGGCTGACCCGCGCCGTCCAGACGATCTTCAAGAAGCTCTTCGACGACGGCCTCATCTACCGGGCCAACCGGATCATCAACTGGTGCCCGCGCTGCCTCACGGCGCTCTCCGACATCGAGGTCGAGCACACCGAGGACGACGGCGAGCTGATCTCGATCCGCTACAGCGACGAGGTCGTGGTGGCCACCACCCGGGCCGAGACGATGCTCGGCGACACCGCCGTGGCGGTGCACCCCGACGACGAGCGCTACCAGCACCTGATCGGCACCGAGGTTGAGCTGCCGTTGACCGGCCGCCGGATCCCGATCGTCGCCGACGCGCACGTCGACCCGTCCTTCGGCACCGGCATGGTCAAGGTGACGCCGGCGCACGACCCGAACGACTTCGAAATCGGCCAGCGGCACGACCTGCCCGCGCTGACGGTGATGGACGAGCGTGGTGTGATCACCGTGCCCGGCCCGTTCGAGGGGCTGGACCGGTTCGAGGCGCGACCGGCGATCGTGGCGGCGCTGCGGGAGCAGGGCCTGATCGTCGCCGAGAAGCGCCCGTACGTGCACGCGGTCGGGCACTGCTCGCGGTGCAAGACCACCGTCGAGCCGCGGCTGTCGCTGCAGTGGTTCGTCAACACCGCCCCGCTGGCCCAGGCCGCGGGTGACGCGGTGCGCGACGGTCGGGTGCGCATCGAGCCGGCCGAGCTGGCCAAGCGCTACTTCGCCTGGGTCGACAACATGCACGACTGGTGCATCTCCCGCCAGCTGTGGTGGGGGCACCGCATCCCGGTCTGGTACGGCCCGGCGGGCGAGATCGTCTGCGTCGGCCCCGACGAGGCGCCGCCGACCGGTGAGGGCTGGCACCAGGACGAGGACGTCCTGGACACCTGGTTCTCCAGCGGTCTGTGGCCGTTCTCCACACTGGGTTGGCCCGAGCAGACCCCGGACCTGGCGAAGTTCTACCCGACCAGCGTGCTGGTCACCGGGTACGACATCCTGTTCTTCTGGGTCGCCCGGATGATGATGTTTGGCCTCTACGCGATGGACGGCCGGCCGCCCTTCGACGTGGTCGCGCTGCACGGCATGGTCCGCGACCAGTTCGGCAAGAAGATGTCGAAGTCGTTCGGCAACGTGGTCGACCCGCTGGACTGGATCGACCGGTACGGCGCCGACGCCACCCGGTTCACCCTGGCGCGGGGCGCGAACCCCGGCCAGGACGTCCCGGTCAGCGAGGAGTGGTGCCAGGGCTCCCGCAACTTCTGCAACAAGCTCTGGAACGCCACCCGGTTCGCACTGATGAACGGCGCGCACACCACGGGGGACCTGCCCCCCACCGAGCAGCTCTCCACCGTCGACCGGTGGATCCTGTCCCGGTTGGCGCACGTCACCGCCGAGGTCGACGAGCAGTTCGAGGCGTACGAGTTCGCCAAGGTGTGCGACCTGCTGTACCACTTCGCCTGGGACGACGTCTGTGACTGGTACGTCGAGCTGAGCAAGCCGGTGCTCGCCGAGGGTGGTGAGCGCGCAGAGGCCAGCCGCCGGGTGCTCGGGCACGTGCTCGACCAGCTGCTGCGGCTGCTGCACCCGGTCATCCCGTTCGTCACCGAGGAGCTGTGGCTCGCGCTGACCGGCGGCGAGACGGTGCAGGCCGCCGCCTGGCCGGTGGCCGACCGGTCGCTGGTCGACGACGCCGCCGAGGCCGAGCTGGTCGGCGTGCAGCGGGTGGTCACCGAGATCCGCCGGTTCCGTTCCGACCAGGGTCTGCGCCCCACGCAGCGGGTGGCTGCCCGCCTGGACGGGCTGTCCGGCGCGGGTATCGCTGCCCACGAGCCGCTGATCCGTTCGCTGGTCCGGTTGGATCCGGCCGGTGACGACTTCCAGGCCAGCGCCACGTTGGCCATGCCCGGCGCCGTCGGTGTCGCGTTGGACACCCGGGGGTCGATCGACGTCGCCGCCGAGCGGGCCCGGCTGACGAAGGACCGCGCGGCAGCCGAGAAGGAGGTCGCGCAGGCCCGGGCGAAGCTCGACAACCCTGCCTTCATCGGCAAGGCCCCCGAGCCGGTGGTCGCGAAGATCCGCGACCGGCTCGCCACCGCCGAGGCCGACCTGGTCCGGATCGACGCTGCTCTGGAGACACTGCCCTCGTGACCGACCGTACCGATTTCGCCGCCGTCGAAGCCGAGCTGAACGCCCGCGGCTTCACCCGCATGGTCTTCGAGCTGGACCGGATCGAGTCGCTGCTCGACCTGCTCGGCAGCCCGCAGCGGGCGTACCCGGCGATCCACCTGACCGGCACCAACGGCAAGACCTCCACCGCGCGGATGATCGACTCGCTGTTGCGGGCGCACGGGCTGCACACCGGGCGGTACACCAGCCCGCACCTGGAGACCGTCCGGGAGCGGATCAGCCTGGACGGGGAACCGGTCAGCGAGGAACGGTTCGCGTCGGTGTACCGGGAGATCAAACCGCTGGCCGAGCTGGTCGACGCGCGGTCGGACGAGCCGCTGACGTACTTCGACATGACCACCGCGCTGGCGTTCGCCACCTTCGCCGACGCGCCGATCGACATCGCGGTGGTGGAGGTCGGCCTCGGCGGGGCCGAGGACGCCACAAACGTTCTCCAGGCCGGGGTCTGTGTGATCACCCCGATCGGGCTGGACCACACCGAGTGGCTCGGTGACACGCTCCAGGACATCGCGCTGGCCAAGGCCGGCATCATCCACCCGGGGGCCACCGTGATCTCGGCGGCCCAGGAGGAGGAGGCCGCTGGTCCCCTCCTCGAACGCTGCGCCGAGGTCGGGGCCACCATCGCCCGGGAGGGCGGCGAGTTCGGCGTGCTGGGTCGGGCGGTCGCGGTCGGCGGTCAGGTGCTCACCCTCCAGGGGCTGGGTGGCGTGTACGACGACGTGTTCATTCCGCTGCACGGTGCCCACCAGGCGCAGAACGCGGCCATGGCGCTCGCTGCCGTGGAGGCGTTCCTGGGCGCGGGGGCTCGACGTCAGCTGGACATCGAGGCGGTCCGGGAGGGCTTCGCCTCGACCAGTTCCCCGGGTCGGCTGGAGCGGGTCCGTAACGCCCCGACCATCCTGTTGGACGGTGCGCACAACCCGCACGGCATGAAGGCCACCGTCACCGCGCTCCAGGAGGAGTTCGCGTTCAGCAAGCTGGTGGCCGTGATCGGCGTACTGGCCGACAAGGACGCGGAAGCGCTGCTGGAGTTGCTGGAGCCGGTGGTCGACCAGGTGGTGGTCACCCGCAACACCTCGCCACGGGCGATGCCGACGGAGGAACTCGCCGCGCTGGCCGCCGAGATCTTCGGCGAGGAGCGGGTGGCCTCGGCCGAGGAGATGCCGGATGCGATCGAGCTGGCGGTGGCGATGGCCGAGGAGGACGTCCCCGGTGAGCTGAGCGGGGTCGGGGTGCTGGTCACGGGGTCCGTGGTGACGGTCGCCGACGCGCGCCGGCTGCTGAAGCGATGACCAGTTCGGAGCGGGACCCGCACCCCACCGAGGACCCGACCGGCGCGCCGGTCGAGCAGCCGGTGGGGGAGGAGCCCACGGCCGGGCAGCCGCGACGCTCCGGGTTGCGCAACCCGGAGCGGGCGGTACGCGGTCTTGGTGCTGGCACGCTCAGCCTGGAGGCGCTGGTGCTGTTGCTGGCGATCCAGCCGATCCGGGTGGTCGGCGGTGACCTCGGCGGCGCCGCGATCGGTGCGGTGGTGGCACTGGCGGTCGCCGCCGTGGTGCTCGCCGGCATGATGCGTCGCCAGTGGGCCTGGAACGCCGGCACCGTGCTCCAGGGCCTGCTGTTGCTGGGCGGTCTGCTGCACTGGTCGCTGCTCGGGCTGGGCATCATCTTCGCCCTGGTCTGGGCGTACGCGTTGCACGTTCGCCGCGTCATTCTCGGCTGACGCCGGACCCGGCGGGCGCCGTCCGAAGGCGGGCCGGGTCAGGCGTCGGCGCGTTCGCGCCACTGGGTGAGCGCGACGCCGTGGCCA
Organism: Micromonospora saelicesensis; assembly: GCF_900091575.1. GTDB lineage: Bacteria > Actinomycetota > Actinomycetes > Mycobacteriales > Micromonosporaceae > Micromonospora > Micromonospora saelicesensis. Next base: position 105,695 of record NZ_FMCR01000011.1, on the reverse strand, counting down.
TCCGGGTCGCGGAAGGCCGCCGCCCACACCTCCAGCTTGGTGCCCCGGTTGACCACCCGGGGCGCGTACGTGAAGCGGACGCCCGACTCGCGCAAGCGCTCGTACGCCGCCTCGATGTCGCTCACCTCAAGGTTGACGTGCACGAGTCTGCGGCTGATGGGCGCCGCCCCGGTCACCTCGCGCAGGACGATCCGGGTCGTCCCGGAGGCCAGGACGGCGTTGTGGGCACCCTGGTCGACCTCGCTGAAGCCGAGCACGTCGCGGTAGAAGCCGAGCGACCGGGGCAGGTCGGTGACCAGCAGGGTGAGACCCACACCGCTGATCGGCGCGGCGGGGTCCGCGGCCGAGCCGGCCTCGAACCCGAAGATCGCCTGGTCCAGCTCCTCGTCGGTCACGGTCGTGCCTGCGGCCCCGGCCGGGGAGGGATCGTCCAGCGGAAGATCGAGTGGGTCCAACGGGTCGGCCGCTCCCGGGCCGGGCCGCTGCGCGGGCGGTGGGTCGAAGCGCCGCGCGCCGGGCTGCTCGAAGCGCTGCGCGCCGGGCGGGTCGACGGGGTCCTCGGCGGGTGGGGCGGTCGTGCCGCTCTCATCCGAAGCGTCGAACCGGTCGGCGGTGGGCTCGTCGAAGCGCTCCTCGGCGGGCGGGCGCGGTGCCGGAGTGGTCGCCCGTCGGGGCAGCCCACCGGACTGCGGCTCGACGACGACGCCCTCCAGAACCACCGGACCGCCCGGGCTCTGGTGCATCACCACGGGCTCGCGCTCCTCGGGCATGACGCCCGGGTCGTCGCGACGGAGGTCGTCGCGCGAAGGGTCGGTGCCCAGCGGGTCACCGAGCGGGTCGCGGAACGGGTCACCGACCGGGTCCCGGAAGTCGTCGCGGAAGTCGTCGTCGGGTGCGCGGTCGGCCCACGGCGGCGCGTCCTGCTGGATCAACAGCTCGTCCATCGCCTCCGCGTCGGCGAACTCCGGCGGAAGATCGGCGACGGCAGCGGCGGTCTCGGCATGGGTCGGCACCTCGTCCCAGAGGACCTTGACGTGCCGCTGGTCGTCCAAGGCGACCCGGATCGGCAGGGTCTGGCCCAGCGACGGCCACTTGGAGACCGGCACCCTGGGCTCAATGATCTTCTTGGACCGCGGCGGCAGGCCAGGGGCGTCAATCACCAGTTGCAGTTCGCAGCGGCCGAACGCGTACTGGGTGGGTGGTTCGGAGGCGCTGTGCACGTGCCCGACGCCGACGACCCACGTGCGACCGCCGCCGCGTACGGTCGCCAGCGCGATCGCCAGCACCAGCAGGGCGACCCCGAGAGCCACGATGGCCCAACTCGTCATGCCGAGCCCGAACAGGACGACGAACGTGGCCACGGTGCCCAGCACCGCGCCGATCAGCTTGCGTACCGGCGCGATGGGTCGGTTCCCGCCATTCGCCACAGTGGACCTCCCGGGGTCAGGACCAGGCTAGGCCGGATCGGCCACCGGGGGAAAGACCGGCCGCCGCGCCGGCGCCGGGACCGGGTCGCTAGGCTGACCGTACCGATCCCGAGCGTTCAGCGCGTACAGGAGGAACCCAGCGTGTCCAGCAACAGCCCGGATGAGCGCAGCCTCGTTCTGATCAAGCCCGACGCGGTTCGCCGCGGCCTGGTCGGCGAGGTCCTCTCCCGCTTCGAGCGCAAGGGGCTGCGGATCGACGCGATGGTGCACCGGACGATGGATGCCGCGCTCGCCGACGAGCACTACGCCGAGCACGTCGACAAGGCGTTCTACCCGCCGCTGAAGGACTTCATGACCGGCGGCCCGCTGGTCGCCCTGGTGCTCTCCGGCGACCAGGTCATCGACGTGGTCCGCGGGCTGGTCGGCGCCACCGACGGACGCAAGGCCGCCGCCGGCACCATCCGGGGTGACCTGTCGCTGTCCAACCGGGAGAACCTGGTGCACGCCTCCGACTCCACGGACAGCGCCAAGCGCGAGATCGCGCTCTGGTTCCCCGAGCTGGGCTGACGCCCACCGGCCCGGGGCCGACCGCCGAGGTCCGGGTTCAGCCGAGCGCCGGCACCTTCGCCGGGTTGCCGACCACGTAGATCCCGGTGATCCGTCCGTCGGCCGCGGCGATGGTCAGCGTGTACCGACTGCCGTCCGCGCGGGTGATCAGCATCGCCGGTTCCCCGTTGAGCTCGACCGGATCCATCGCCACTCGGTGACGCGGGCCGTAGACCCCGGCGTAGAACCGGGCGATCCGGTCCGCGCCGGTGACCGGGTTGAGGGCGGCCCGCGCCCGACCGCCGCCGTCGTTCCACGCGGTGGCGTCGGCGGCCACCAGGTCGGTGAGCCTCGCCAGGTCACCGTCGCGGGCGGCGGCGAGGAACGCGTTCAGCAGCCGCTCCCGCTCCGGGCGACTGGCGGTGAACCGACGCTGCTCCTGCCGTACCCGTGCGGTCGCCCGGTGGTACAGCTGCCGACAGTCGGCGACGGACCGGTCCAGGATCTCGGCGATCTCCGCGTACGGCAGGTCGAAGGCCGTGTGCAGGACGTACACCGCCCGCTCCGGCGGGGTGAGCCGCTCCAGGACGTGCAGCAACGCCGTGGAGAGCGAGTCGCGTAGCTCCACCCGGTCCAACGGCCCGAACGGCGAGGGCGCGGTCGGCACCGGCTCGGGCAGCCAGGTCCCGACGTACGTCTCGCGGGCCGCCTGCCGGGCGCGCAGCCGGTCCAGGGCCAACCGGGTGACCACCCTGGACAGGTACCGGCGCGGCTCCTCGACCCGGGCCCGGTCCACACCCAGCCAGCGCAGGTACGCCTCCTGGAGCACGTCCTCCGCGTCGTGCCGGCTGCCGAGCAGGCGGTACGCGAGCCCAAGCAGCATCGGCCGGTGCGCCTCGAGCGCACCGGCCGCCTCCGCTGCCGCCTCGGTGGTCACGCCTGGGCCGGAGGCTCCAGCCGCATCGTCACCCCGATCCGATTCCACACGTTGATTGTGGCAATCGCGATGACGAGGTCGGCCAGTTCCTTCTCCGACCAGACCTTCGCGGCGTCATTCCACACCTCGTCCGGCACCCCGTGCTCGCCGAGCCGGGTGACCGCGTCGGTGAGGGCCAGCGCGGCCCGCTCCCGCTCGTCGAAGAAGGGCGCCTCCCGCCAGGTGGCGACCGCGAACAGCCGCTGGCTCGACTCGCCGCCGGCGAGCGCGTCCCGGCTGTGCATGTCCACGCAGTACGCGCACCCGTTGATCATCGACGCCCGCAGCTTCACCAGTTCCAGCACGGTGTGGTCGACGTTCGTCTGGACGTACTTCTCCAACCCCATGACGGCCTTGTACGCCTGCGGTGCGACCTCGGCCGGGTTCATCCGTTGCACGACTACCTCCTGATCGGTCCGACGCCGGTACGACGGGTGGGCCGGGCCGGGTCGTGACAACACCGGCTGTGATCCCGCTCATACCGCCGAGGTGGCGGGGGTGGGCGGCACGCCGACCGACCGACCGACGACCGGCGTTCGCGTTCGCGTCACCCGGGCCGCCGCTCACGGTCACCTCCGCCCGATAGACCCACGGGGTCAACCCATGATCGGGAGGAAGCATGACCGAGCTTGATCGACGTACCCTGCTGCGGACCGGCCTGGTGGTCGGTGCCGGAGCCGCCGGCGGCGCCCTGCTGGGTGGTGCCGGCGCGAACGCCGCCCCGGCCTGGCGCCCGGCGGCGCGCCCGGTGCTCACCCATGGCGTGCAGAGCGGCGACGTGACCGCGGACTCTGCGCTGGTCTGGACGCGGGCCGACCGGCCGGGCCGGATGCTGGTCGAGGTGAGCCGTCGGCCGGACTTCCGGGGGGCGCGCAAGCTGCGCGGCCCGGTGCTCAGCCCGAACGGCGACTTCACCGGAAAGGTCCGGCTGCGGGGCCTGCCGGACGCCGAGCGGCTGCACTACCGGGTGCGGGTGGAGAGCCTGGATCGGCACGGGGTGGTCAGCGAGCCGCTGACCGGGACGCTGACCACCGCGCCGGGGCGGCACCGGCGGCGCGACGTGAAGTTCGTCTGGACCGGCGACGTGGTCGGGCAGGGCTGGGGGATCGACCCGAACTTCGGCGGCATGTCGATCTTCCGGGCGATGCGGCAGACCCGGCCGGACTTCTTCCTGTGCAGCGGGGACACGGTGTACGCCGACGGCCCGCTGGTCGAGTCGGTGACGCTGCCCGACGGGCGGATCTGGCGCAACCTGGTCACCCCGGAGAAGAGCAAGGTCGCCGAGACGCTGACCGAGTACCGCGGGCAGTTCGCGTACAACCTGCTCGACGAGCACCTGCGGGAGTTCGCCGCGGCGGTGCCGCAGATCAACCAGTGGGACGACCACGAGGTCCTGAACAACTGGTACCCGGGCGAGATCCTGGACGACCCGCGCTACACCGAGCGGCGGGTCGACGTGCTCGCCGCCCGGGCCCGCCAGGCGTTCAACGAGTGGCTACCGGTGCCGGTCGACGGGCCGATGTACCGGCGGCTGTCGTACGGGCCGTCGCTGGACGTGTTCGTGCTCGACATGCGTACCCACAAGGACCCGAACGACGGCAACACGTACGCCGACCCGAAGCGTGGTCTGCTCGGCCGGCAGCAACGGGAGTGGCTGATCCGGGAGCTGAAGCGCTCCACGGCGACCTGGAAGGTGATCGCCAACGACCTGCCGATCGGCGTGGTGGTGCCGGACGGCCCGGGCGCGCAGGAGGGTGTCGCGCAGGGCGACCCGGGCGCGCCGGCGGGCCGGGAGTTGGAGTTCGCCGAGGTGCTGCGGGCCACCCACCGGGCCGGGGTGACCGGCATGGTCTTCCTGACCGCCGACGTGCACTACTCCGCCGCGCACCACTACGACCCGTCCCGCGCGGCGGTCGGCGACTTCACCCCGTTCTGGGAGTTCGTCTCCGGCCCGGCGCACGCCGGTGCGTTCGGCCCGAACGCGCTGGACGGCACGTTCGGGCCGCAGGCGGCCTTCGTGCACGCACCGCCGGTGGCCAACACGGGCCCGGCGGGAGGCTTTCAGCACTTCGGTGAGGTCACCATCGACGGTGAGTCCGAGGCCCTGACGGTCCACCTGCGCGACCGCGAAGGTGCCTCGCTGTGGAGCACCACCCTCCCGGCCCCCTGACCGCACCCCCCGGTTGATCATGAAGTTGTTGCCACGACACGCCGACGAGGGAGGCGACAACTTCATGGTCAACCGGGAATGGGGTTGGGGGTGCCCAGCGCCGTTCGGCCCGAGCAGGCCGAACAGCTCCCCGTTGCCAACCGTCAGGTTGACGCCGCGGACTGCCTGAACCTCCCGGCGCTGGGTCGCCACCATCCCCTGCGGCTGCGGTACCTGCGGCACCCCCGACCGCCTCGATCGCGTGTTCGTTCGTGACCCGCACGCTAGGAGCGACCGGGACGGGTGGGAAACGAATTCGGATCGAGCCGAATGCTCAGGCCGAGGCGCTCGCCGGCTCGTCGCCGATGAGCTGCACCAGTGCCACGCCGGCCGGTTCCAGGCCGTACAGCACCCGTCGGCCCACCCGACGGCGGTGCACCACACCGGCGGTGAGCAGCGCGGAGAGCTGCTCCGAGACGGTGCTCGGGGCCAGCCCCAGGGTGGCCGCGAGGCCGGCGGTGGTCGCCGGCCGGGTCAGCGCCCGCAGCACCTGGGCACGACCTCGGCCGACCAGCACCGCCAGCCGATCCGTGGCCGGTGCCGCCCGGGGCGCCGAGCTGGGCCCACCCTCGGCGAGCACCACCGCCCCGCGCGCCTGGTAGGAGACGGCGATTATCTCCGGATGGTCGGTGGCGCAGATGAGTGCTCCCTGCGAGAAGATCAGTGGAATCAGCAGGAGCCGTTGGTCCACCACCGCGAACTGCTGCTCCGACGGCTTCACCAGCGTCAGCACCGGCTTCTCCCAGCGCACCCGCTCGTGCAGGTCGGCCAGCAACGCGTCCGGACCGTGCGCGGCGAGCGCCCGCGCCCGGTGCAGCACCTCCTCGTCCAGCGCCGCCCGCATCGCCGGCCACCACGGCGCGATGGCCGCGTCCCAATACGCCTCGATGCCGTCGGCGAGCCGGTCCAGGGCGGCCCGCCGGTCCCTGACGAACGGGCCGAGCCATCCCGGCAGGTCGTCCGGGTCGTGGTAGCGGGGGATCTGCTCGGCGATCACCTCAGCTGGCGTCGCGCGCAGTTCGGCGAGCTGTTCGGCCAGGGTCGGCGCGGCCGACGTGGGGACCGGGCTGAGGAAGTCCGGTGCGGGTAGGCCGATGGTCAGCAGCCGGGCCGGTGCGGTCGCCGGCACCTCGTCGAGCACCCGCCGTGCGTGCCGCGCCCAGGCGGTGTACGGCCAGGGCGCCTCTTTCGGATGGCGTTGCAGCACGAACAGGCTGGTCAGCACCTCCCAGAGCGGGCTGGTGGCGATCCGGGTGCGGGCCAGCGTCGGCTCGTCCAACTCGATCCGGATCATCCGGACAGCCTAGGGTGCCGGCGCGTGCGTTCACTCGGCGGCGGGTTGGGGGTGGGGTCTTGTATCGTTGGGCACCGTAAGGCGATGACCCGGCCATCACCGGTGAGCCTCCGGAAGAACAGCCGGGCAACCGGCCCAGTAGAACCGGACGGGTGCGGCCCGTCACAGCCAACAATGAGCGGGCGGTCGATCCTGACCGCCAAGCGGGGTGGTACCGCGGGCCACCCGGGAGCGCCGTTCCAGGCGTACCCGGAGGTTCGTCCTCGCAGACCCACGTTGAGTGAGCTGCATGAGGAGAGCGACCCCCGATGGCCTATCCGTTGCACGACCCGACCGCCGCCGGTGTGCCGGCGAGCCCGGACCTGCCCGCGGTCGAGCGCCGGGTGCTGGAGCACTGGACGGCCGACAAGACCTTCGAGGCCAGCATCGAGGCCCGCCCTGCCGGCACGGACGGCAAGAACGAGTACGTCTTCTACGACGGCCCGCCGTTCGCCAACGGCCTGCCGCACTACGGTCACCTCTTCACCGGCTACGTCAAGGACGTGGTGCCGCGCTACCAGACCATGCGCGGCCGGCACGTCGAGCGGCGCTTCGGCTGGGACTGCCACGGCCTGCCCGCCGAGGTGGTGGCCGAGAAGCAGCTCGGCATCACGAGCAAGGCGGAGATCATCGACCTGGGCGTGGACCGGTTCAACGAGGCGTGCCGTACCTCGGTGCTGGAGTTCACCCAGGACTGGGAGCGGTACATCAACCGGCAGGCCCGCTGGGTCGACTTCACCAACGACTACAAGACCCTCGACCTGGACTACATGGAAAGCGTCATGTGGGCCTTCAAGACCCTGCACGACAAGGGTCTGATCTACGAGGGCTTCCGGGTGCTGGCGTACTGCTGGCGCTGTGAGACGCCGCTGTCGAACACCGAGACCCGGATGGACGACGTCTACCGGGACCGGCACGACCCCACCCTGTCGGTGTGGTTCGAGCTGACCGCCGACGAGTCCGCGCCGGAACTGGTGCGCGGGCCGGTCAAACTGGGCGTCTGGACCACCACGCCGTGGACCCTGCCGTCGAACCTGGCGCTCGCCGTCGGGCCCGACATCGAGTACGCGGTGCTCGAACACGACGCCGACCGCTACCTGGTGGGGGCGGCGCGGCTGGCCGCGTACGCCAAGGAGCTGGAGGGCTACGAGCAGGTCGGCACGGTGTACGGCCGGGACCTGGCCGGACGCCGCTACACGCCGCTGTTCGACTTCCTCGTCGAGCAGGCCGGGGAGAACGCCTACCAGGTGCTCGGCGCGGAGTTCGTCACCACCGAGGACGGCACCGGGATCGTGCACCTGGCCCCGGCCTTCGGTGAGGATGACCAGAACGTCTGCAACGCCGCAGGCATCCCCACCATCGTCACTGTGGACGACCACACCCGGTTCACCGCGCTGGTCCCGCCGTACCAGGGTGAGCAGGTCTTCGACGTCAACAAGCCGGTGATCCGGGAGCTGAAGGACCGGGGGGTGGTGCTCAAGCAGGACACCTACACCCACTCGTACCCGCACTGCTGGCGATGCGACACCCCGCTGGTCTACAAGGCGGTGTCGTCGTGGTTCGTCGCGGTGACGCAGTTCCGGGACCGGATGGTCGAGCTGAACCAGGAGATCAACTGGACGCCCGGCCACATCAAGGACGGCTCGTTCGGCAAGTGGCTGGCCAACGCCCGGGACTGGTCGATCAGTCGGAACCGGTTCTGGGGCTCGCCGATCCCGGCGTGGAAGTCCGACGACCCGAACTACCCGCGCCTGGACGTCTACGGTTCGCTGGCCGACATCGAGCGGGACTTCGGCGTACGCCTGACCGACCTGCACCGGCCGGCGGTGGACGACCTGGTCCGCCCCAACCCGGACGACCCGACCGGGCAGTCGATGATGCGCCGGGTGCCGGAGGTGCTGGACTGCTGGTTCGAGTCCGGGTCGATGCCGTTCGCCCAGGTGCACTACCCGTTCGAGAACGCCGACTGGTTCGAGCACCACTACCCGGGTGACTTCATCGTCGAGTACATCGGGCAGACTCGCGGCTGGTTCTACACGATGCACGTGCTGGCCACCGCGCTGTTCGACCGGCCGGCGTTCCGCAACTGCCTGAGCCACGGCATCCTGCTCGGCTCGGACGGGCGCAAGATGTCCAAGAGCCTGCGCAACTACCCGGACGTGTACCACGTCTTCGACGCGTACGGCTCGGACGCGATGCGCTGGATGCTGATGTCCTCGCCGGTGCTGCGCGGTGGGGACATGGCGGTCACCGAGGCGGGCATCCGCGACGCCGTCCGGCAGGTGCTGCTGCCGCTGTGGAACGTGTGGTACTTCTTCACGCTCTACGCCAACGCCGACGGGTACCAGGCGCGGCGACGCACCGACTCCACCCACCTGCTCGACCGGTACGTGCTGGCGAAGACGAACGAGCTGGTGTCCACGGTCGGCGCGCAGATGGACGCGTACGACATCTCCGGTGCCTGCGCCACCGTCCGGTCCTACCTGGACGCGTTGACCAACTGGTACGTGCGCCGGTCCCGGGACCGGTTCTGGTCCGGTGACGCCAACGCCTTCGACACCCTGTCGACGGTGCTGGAGACCCTCTGCCGGGTGGTGGCGCCGCTCGCGCCGCTGACGGCTGAGGAGATCTGGCGTGGCCTGACCGGGGAGCGTTCGGTGCACCTGACCGACTGGCCGGAGGCGAGCGAGTTCCCGGCCGACCACGACCTGGTCGCCGCGATGGACAACGTCCGGGCGGTCGCCTCGGCGGCGCTGTCGCTGCGCAAGGCCAAGGGACTGCGGGTGCGACTGCCGCTGTCGAAGCTGACCGTGGCCTCGCCGGCCGCGGAGCAGCTGCGGCCGTTCGCCGACCTGGTCGCCGACGAGGTCAACGTGAAGGATGTGGAGTTCAGCGCGGAGCTGTCCGCGTACTGCGAGCAGGTGTTGACGGTGGTGCCCCGGGCGCTCGGCCCGCGGGTCGGCAAGCAGGTGCAGCAGGTGATCAAGGCGGTCAAGGCGGGCGAGTGGGAGCTGGTCGACGGCGCCCCGGTGGCCGCCGGCGTCACCCTCGCCGAGGGTGAGTACGAGTTGCGCCTGGTCGCCGCCGACGCGGAGCACTCCGCGCCGCTGCCCGGCGGCGAGGGCGTGGTGGTGCTGGACACCGATGTCACCCCGCAGTTGGCCGCCGAGGGGCTTGCCCGCGACGTGGTGCGGGTGGTGCAGCAGGCCCGCCGGGACGCCAACCTGGATGTCTCGGACCGGATCGTGGTGTCGGTGTCGGCGTCCGACGAGGTACGCGCGGCGGTGTCCGCGTACGTCGACTTCGTCTCCGCGGAGGTGCTGGCCGACTCGGTGGACTTCGCCGAGGGCCCGGATGGCTTCGCCGGCGAGGTCGGCGATGGTGAGCCGGTAACGGTGGTCGTCCGCCGGGTATAACGGACCATCGCCAGGGTGCGGGCGCCTCACCACCTCCGTCCGGGAGGTGTGGAGGCGTCCGCTACCGTGACACCGCCTGTTCGCACCTGATCTGCCGGAGGACCAGTGCCCCTGCTCTACACCATCGGCAAGCTCACCGTGGCGCCCACGCTGCGGTTGGCGTTCCGCCCGACCGTGGAGGGGCTGGAACACGTGCCGGAGATCGGTGGCGCGGTCTTCGCCGGCAACCACCTCTCGGTGGCCGACGAGTTGTTCCTCGGCACGGTCGTGCCCCGGCACCTGGCGTTCTGGGCCAAGTCGGAATATTTCAAGGGCACCGGCGTGAAGGGTGCGATCTCCAAGTTCGTCCTCACCGGCCTGGGTGCGATCCCGGTCGAGCGGGCCGGTGGCCGGGCGGCGCTGTCCGCGTTCGACGCGGCGATCCCGGCGCTCAAGGGCGGTGACCTGGTGGTGGTCTACCCGGAGGGCACCCGCTCGCCGGACGGCAAGCTCTACCGGGGGCGGACCGGCGCGGCCCGGCTGGCGATCTCGGCCGGCGTGCCGATCATCCCGGTCGGCATGATCGGCACGGACAAGGCGCAGCCGATCGGTGCCCGGGTGCCCCGGCCGGGCACTGCCAAGATCACGGTTCGATTCGGCAAGCCGCTGGACTTCACCGGCCGACCGGACGACCGCACCTCGCTGCGGCAGATGACCGACGAGCTGATGAGTGAGATCCAGAAGCTCACCGGCCAGGAGTACGTGCCCCGCTACGCCCCGCCGCGCGCCCACCCGGACCCGACCCGCGACGCCTGACCCCGTCGGGCACACCCTGCCCGTCAATCAGCCGCCCGGCACGTGGTCGAGGGGCCTCCCGCCCCCTGGCCTCGCGGCCGGGAGGCACCCGCTCTCAAAGGCGCTATACCTCTGAGTCATAAATATGACTCAGAGGTATAGCGCCTTTTGCCTTGTGGCCTTGCCGTGGCGCGTGACGCTACGTCACGGCTGCTGCCGCTGGTGCGCGTGCCGCGCGGGCCGAGCGCCCCGGGTGCGGATCACCGCACCCCGGCCGGCGGGGTGCGGATCAGCCCCGCTCGGGTTGGACGATCTGGGCGCGCAGGGTGCCCAGCAGTTCGGCACTGTCGGCGACGGAGAGCCGGGTGAACACGCCGGTGGCGATGCTGCCGTGGTCGACCGACGTGCAGACCACCACGGCACTGCCGTCGGCGCTACCCACCGCGCACCGTTCGTGCCTGCCCCGCACACCGGTGTCCACGCTCTCCGGGGCATCCAACGCGTACCGCTCGGTGAGCCGGCTGATCTCGGCCTCCGCGTCCGACTCCGGGCTCAGCCGGAAGCCGGTGCCGCCGAAGACCGTCACCCGCTTGCCGCTCGTCGTGGCGTAGACGCCGGCGAACGTGTCCTCGGCGAGCCAGTGCTCCTTGCGTACCTCGCCCTCCAACTTCTTGGCCGTCTCCGTGCTGCGGCTGTCCTGTCGCAGGCTGAGGTCGTCCACCTGGACGGGCACTGTCGCGCGCGCCGGGTACTGGGCCGAGATCGGGAACCCGTAGTAGGCGGGGCAGCCACAGCAGCAGGCCAGGGTGAGCAGCAGCAGCCACGGCCAGCGGCGTCGTCGGCGTACCGGGACCGGCACGTACCCCTTGGGGGCCTGCCAGCCGGGCGGTGGCGTCGGTGGCGCGGTGGATCGCCGACCCCGGCGCTGCTTCGGCACCTTCGGCGGCGCGGGTGGTGCGGGTGGCGACATCGGCCGGGCCGGAACCATGGGTCCGATGGCCCGCGGTGCGCTCGGGGCGGCCGGCGGCGGCACCGGGTGCGGCCCGGCCGGGGAAGCGGGCGGCCCGGACCACTGCCGGGTGTCCCGCGATACGGCCGGAGGAGCGGGCGGCCCGGACCACTGCCGGGTGTCCGGCGGCGTCGGATACGAAATCGTGGGCGGCAGCGGGGGCAGTTCGGCGGAGGGCAGGTCCCAGCCGCCGGTGTCCACGCCGGCCCACGGGTCGACCGGGGTCTGGTGCTCCGGCGGCCCGACGGCCACCGGCGGGGGAGGGGTCGGCTCGGCCGACTCGCCCCAGACGGGTCGGCGGGGCAGCGGCGGTGGCACCGGGGCCGAACCGCTCCACCTGGGCGCCGGCACCTCCGCGGTCGCGGCAGGCTTCGGCTGGTCCGAGGGTTCTGGCGGGCCCGGGGCTTCCGGCTGGTCCGAGGGATCCGGGGGTTCCGGCTGGCCCGGAGGTTCTGACTCGCCCGGGGGTTCCGGCTGGTCCGAGGGTTCCGGCTGGTCCGGGGGTACGGGTGGGGAGGTCGGCTCGTCGGCGACCGCCCGGTCCCGCTCCGGCTCCGCGCCTGGCGTGCTCCCGTCGGCCGGCCGTGCTCCCGGCTGGGGCTCCGGCATCGCGGCAATCTCCTCTCGCGCCGATCCGAGGTTAGTACCGCGCCGCCACCAACGCCGATCGGGCGTGCGCGCGATCGCCGCCGGACGAACGCGTACCCTTGGGCATCATGAGTGCCCCGTCCACGACGCCGCGCCCGGCCGCGACCAACTCCGTGTGGTCCCAGCTCGAGCCGCTGCTACCCCAGGTCTCCAAGCCCATCCAGTACGTCGGGGGCGAGTTGGGTGCGGTGACGAAGGACTGGGACGCCGCGACCGTGCGTTGGGCGCTGATGTATCCCGACGCCTACGAGGTGGGCCTGCCCAACCAGGGCGTGCAGATCCTCTACGAGGTGCTCAACGAGCTGCCCGACACCCTCGCCGAGCGGACGTACGCGGTCTGGCCGGACCTGGAGACGCTGATGCGCAAGCACGGCGTGCCGCAGTTCACCGTCGACGCGCACCGGGCGGTGCGCGGGTTCGACGTGTTCGGCATCTCCTTCTCCACCGAGCTGGGTTACACCAACATGCTCACCGCGATCGACCTGGCCGGCATCCCGATGCTGGCGGCCGACCGCACCGACGCCGACCCGGTGATCGTGGCCGGCGGGCACGCCGCGTTCAACCCGGAGCCGATCGCCGACTTCATCGACGCCGCGGTGCTCGGCGACGGCGAGGAGGCGGTCCTGGAGATCACCGCGATCGTCCGGGAGTGGAAGGCCGAGGGCTCGCCGGGCGGCCGCGACGAACTGCTGCTGCGGCTGGCCCGCACCGAGAGCGTCTACGTGCCGCGCTTCTACGACGTCGACTACCTGCCAGACGGCCGGATCCAGCGGGTCGTACCGAACCGGGCGGACGTGCCGTTCCGGGTGCACAAGCGCACGACGATGGACCTGGACGCCTGGCCGTACCCGAAGAAGCCCCTCGTTCCGCTGGCCGAGACGGTGCACGAGCGGTACGCGGTGGAGATCTTCCGGGGCTGCACCCGGGGTTGCCGATTCTGCCAGGCCGGGATGATCACCCGCCCGGTGCGCGAGCGGTCGATCACCACTGTCGCGCAGATGGTTCGCGAGGGCCTGGAGTTCTCCGGCTTCTCCGAGGTCGGCCTGCTGTCGCTCTCCTCGGCGGACCACTCCGAGATCGGCGACATGTGCTCGGGCCTCGCCCAGCAGTACGAGGGCACGAACGTTTCGCTGTCGCTGCCCTCGACCCGGGTGGACGCCTTCAACATCGACCTCGCCCAGGAGTTGTCCCGCAACGGGCGGCGTACCGGCCTGACCTTCGCCCCGGAGGGCGGGTCGGAGCGGATCCGCAAGGTCATCAACAAGATGGTGTCGAAGGAAGACCTGATCCGTACGGTCGTCACCGCGTACACCAACGGGTGGCGGCAGGTGAAGCTCTACTTCATGTGCGGCCTGCCCACCGAGACCGACGAGGACGTCCTCGAGATCGCCGAGATGGCCCACGAGGTGATCAGGGCCGGCCGGGCCGCGACCGGCTCCAAGGACATCCGCTGCACGGTCTCCATCGGCGGGTTCGTGCCGAAGCCGCACACCCCGTTCCAGTGGGCCGCGATGGACCGTCCGGAGGTCATCGACCACCGGCTCAAGATCCTCAAGCAGGCCATCAACGCGGACCGCTCGCTGGGCCGGGCCATCGGCTACCGCTACCACGACGGTGAGCCGTCGCTCATCGAAGGGCTGCTCTCCAGGGGTGACCGCCGGGTCGGTTCGGTCATCCGCAAGGTCTGGGAGAACGGCGGCCGGTTCGACGGGTGGAGCGAGCACTTCTCGTACCAGCGCTGGGTGGACGCGGCGGCCGAGACGCTGCCCGCGTTCGGGGTGGACCTCGACTGGTACACCACCCGTCAGCGCGACGAGCTGGAGGTCCTGCCCTGGGACCACCTCGACTCGGGCCTGGACAAGGACTGGCTCTGGCAGGACTGGCAGGACTCGTTCAGCGAGTTCGAGCAGGACGACTGCCGGTGGACGCCCTGCTTCGACTGCGGCGTCTGCCCATCGATGGACACCGAGATCCAGATCGGCCCCACCGGCAAGAAGCTGCTGCCGCTCACCCCGCTGGGCGGCAACGGCATGAAGGTCCCGTCGGGCCACTCGCACTCGCACCCCTGACCGCGCTGCCTTCGGCCAGCGCCGGCTGGCGGTGACCCTCCACCCTCCACATCCGACATGTCGCCCAACGGGTCCGCGTCTCGCGGGCCCGTTGGCGTTGTTCGGGGTCGGCCGTACGGTGGCCCGGCGCCGAGCCTTCCGCGAGATCGGCGTCCATCTGTACCAGGTGCTGGTGGCTGGGGCTGCCCCGACTAGGTCAGACTCGATACGCTGCGTCTGACATGGACCGACCCGGCGGGTCGGGGACGGGGGAGGAATCGCATGGGTAGCATCCCGCCGCCGAGCATCGGCGATCTGCAAGTCAGCGTCGAGGACCTGGACGCCGCCGCCACGTACGTCGAGCGGCTCAGGCAGTACATCGACGACACCATCAAGTACGAGATGGAACGCATCAAGGAGCGGATGAAGGGCGACAGCAACAACGCCCAGACCGTCCCGAACGGCACTCCCTTCGGCGCGTACGAGGACGCCCGCATGCAGTGGCGGGCCCTGGAGACGTCAACGGCGAACATGGAAGCGCACCTCACGACGCTCTCCCAGAAGCTCGCCGCGCTGAAGGAGGGCACCGAGGAGATCGCCAAGGCGTTCCGCGACACCGAGGCGCGCAACGGCGCCAACGGCAAGGAGATCGAGCGGCTGCTGGAGTCGGCGGCGCCACCGCCCACCGCCAGTGGTGCACCCACCTACCCGTACACGGCCTGAGGGGGACGTCATGGCTGGAGGAACCTGGGAGCGGTGCGTCCGCGAGGTGACGCTCTCCGCGGACCCGGAGACGGTCGGATCGGTCGGAGCGGGCTGGAGCAATCTCTCCAGCGGCCTGCAACAACTGCGGGACGCGCTCGTCGGTCGCTCGTTCGTCGGCCCGATCGCGACCGGCCAGGAACGCCCGCACGTCGGCGGTCTGCCGGGGATGCTCGCCGGTTGGAAGGGCAGCGGCGGCGACGCGTACCGCGAGCACCTCGGCAAGATCGGCAAGCAGATCGAGGATCTCATCACCGACGCGACGAACGTCAGTGGCGCGTTGACGCGGATCGAGGGCGACATCCGCAAGTCGGTCTCCACGATCCCGATCCCGCTGATGGACGACTTCGGCTTCAACGAGTGGAGCCTGCCCAACGGCACCGAGCTCGACGATGCCCGCGACGGCGAGAGCTCGTCGGGGTTCCTCGCCGCGCTGCGCAAGGACTACCAGAGCAATCCCGGCTCGTACGCCGACGGCGCGTTCCGTGACAAGGCCGACGACCTGGAAGCGACGATGAAGGTCGACGGCCAGGCCGGCGACCAGAAGCGGGGCGGCTGGTGGGACACCGGAGCCCACCTGGACAACTGGTACCGGGACAATCAGAACGCGGCGAACACCGCGATGGCCCCGCTGCCCCAGGCGGTCTACACGGAGCGCCCCAAGCTCACCGTCAACGGCCCGGATGCCGGAGCCGAGGTCAACGACATCACTCGTGACACCCGGGTTCCGCCAACGGGGCGACCCGACATCGGTGGTGGCGACTTCGGCGGGAAGCCCGACATCGGTGGTGGCGGCCCCACGATCGGCAGCAGGCCGCCGGGCATCGGCGACACGGGCGGTCCGACGTCCACAGTCGACTCGTTCTCCCCGACCAAGCCCGGTGGGATCGGCGATGGCTCGCCCACCGGCGGCACCGGTCAGCTCACATCCCCGTCAACCGGCTCCGGTTACCCGGGCTACCCGGACGGCGACGCCGGCTACAGCAGCGGTCTGGCTGGCGCTAGCCCGAGCGGCGTCGGTGGCCTGGGCGGTGGCATCGGCGGTGGCGGGGTCGGCAGCGCCGGCCTCGGTGGCGCCGGCGGTGGTTTCGGCGGCGGTGCCGGCGTCGGCTCGGCCGGCGGAATCGGCGGCGGTGCCGGCGGTGGCCTGGGCGGTGGTGCCGGGATCGGCGTGGGCGGCATCCCCGGCATGGTGGGTGGCGGCAACGGAAAGCTGCCGCCGATGACGAGCGCGGCGAACGCGTTGCGCACCGCCCAGGCTGCCGGTGGCGCCGGGATGGCGGGCGGCGCGCGTGGTGCGGGCGTCGGCGGTGCCGGAATGATGGGCGGCGGCATGATGGGCGGCGCGGGTGGCGCCGGGCAGGGTGGCGGCACCGGCTCCGAGCACTCGTCGTGGTTGACTGAGGATGACGATCCGTGGGGCCCTGGTGACGGGGCGTCCCCGGGTGTCCTTCGATGAGGATGGACGGATGAGGGTGAACGTCGGAAGCCTCAGGCCGGTGGTCGCCTGTCTGCTGGCGGGGTTCCTGGTGGTGGGAGCCGCTCAACCGGCGGCCGCCGCGCCCCGACGGGCCGAGCAGTGGTATCTGGACGAGCTCCGGATCGACCAGGTGCACAAGATCTCGACCGGGCGGGGCGTGGTCGTGGCCGTGATCGACAGTGGCGTCGAGGCCAGCCACCCGGATCTGCGCGGTCAGGTGCTTCCCGGTGGTCGCAGCTACGGCACCTCCGGCGACGGCCGGTCCGACGACGACGGACACGGCACGCACATGGCCGGCATCATCGCGGCGAAACCCAGCGGCGACGGGGTGGTCGGCATCGCCCCCGGTGTGAAGATCCTGCCCATCAAGATGCGCAAGGACGACGGGGTCTACAGGGGCGCGGGGATCGCCCGGGGCGTCCGGATGGCCGTCGACGGCGGCGCCAAGGTAATCAACATTTCCATTAGTGGCCCGGGCCTCGCCAACCCGGTGGAGCGGGACGCGATCAAGTACGCGTTGGACCGTGACGTCGTGGTGGTCGCCTCCGCCGGTAACACCGCCAAGGGCCACGTCGCGGTCGGAACCCCGGCCAACACCCCTGGTGTGATCGCGGTGACCGGGACGACCAAGGGCGGCGCGTTCTGGTCCGGCTCCGTCCAGGGGCCGGAGGCGGTGGTCGCCGCTCCTGGCGACAGCGTTTACAACGTCACCAACGAGGGGGGCTACGGCTGGGGTGACGGCACCTCCGACTCCGGTGCGATCGTCTCCGCTCTGGCCGCGCTGATCCGGGCCAAGTACCCCGACCTCAACGCTCCGAGCGTGATCGACCGGATCATCCGGACCGCGCGGGACGCGGGCCCGTCCGGGCGAGATCCGCAGTACGGCTTCGGGGTGATCGACCCGATGAAGGCGCTGACCGCGAACGTGCCACCGGTCACTGCCAACCCGCTACTCGACCCGGCCGCGGCGGCGTCGACCGATCCGGGCGCGACCCGTGCCGAGGGTGCGGACGAGGAGTTCGACGTCACTCAGCACGGCGACCGCGGCGGCCCCACCGACCAGCAGGTCATGGTGGTCGGCATCGGCATCGCCGTGGTGCTGGTGTTGCTGCTGGGTCTGGTGGTCTTCCTCATCTGGAACCGCCGTCGGTACCGGCGGGAGGCGGCCCGGGCCGCCGACATCCCGGACGAGGTGCTCGACCGGGCGGCCCAGGGCGGGTACCCGCCGCCTGACGCGGGTTACGCCCCACCGCCGGGCTACCCGGCCCCACCCGGCCACGCCCCTCCTGCCGGGTATGCCCCGCCTTCCGGTTACGCCCCGCCCTCGGGCTACAACCCGCCCCCCGGTTACGGCCCGCCGCCGGGCGGGGTACCGCCCGCCCCGCCGAGGGAGCGGTAACCGGTCCCGATCATGGTGGCCGGCCGGTGACCTCCGCGTCACCGGCCGGCCACCGGCTTTCGTGGCGGGTTGTCGCGACCCTGGCGACCGGTTCGTCCCCGACTGCCGGGGCGATCCGGCCGCCCCGGTTGGGTACCGTCACGAGCACTGCGCCAGGATGGGCGAACACGCAGGTACACCCGAGGAGCCCACGATCGCCAGAAAGCCTCAACCCGAGGGCGGCCAGGCACCGGTCGTCCAGCGCGTCCGCATCCGGTACGCCAAGCGCGGGCCGCTGCGATTCACCTCGCACCGGGACTTCGCCCGGGCGTTCGAGCGCGCGCTACGCCGGGCCGCCGTGCCGGTCGCCTTCTCCCAGGGTTTCCACCCGCACCCGAAGATCTCCTACGCCAGCGCAGCCCCGACCGGGGTGGCGAGCGAGGCGGAGTACCTGGAAATCGCCCTTCAGACGGCCGTCGACCCGGAGGCGTTGCGTGCCGCGTTGGACGCCGCGCTCTCCCCGGGGCTGGACGTCCTGGACGCCGTGATCGCCGAAGGCGGCAACCTGCCGGACCGGATCGAGGCGTCGCACTGGCACATCGAGTTGCCTGAGGTCGACACGGCGGTGCTGCGCGCCGCGGTGGACGCCTTCGTCGCGGCCGAGGAGGTGCTGGTCGAGCGGATGACCAAGCAGGGTCGACGCACTTTCGACGCCCGAGCCGCCGTGATATCGATCGATGTCCAAATGCCTACGCCGACGCCTTCCGGGGCGCCGGCCGTACCGTGTGCGATACTCGAACTGGTCGTGCGGCAGGTCACCCCGTCCGTACGGCCCGATGACGTCCTTTCCGGCCTCCGCGTGGTGGCCGACCTGGAGCCGCCGGTTTCGCCGAGGGTGACCCGGCTGGCTCAGGGCACGTTGACCGCGCAGGGTGCGATCGTGGATCCGTTGGATGCGGACCGCGACGGGGCAGCCATCGTTGGGCACTGACCGACGGTCGGTGTTCTGGCAGGCAGACTTCGGCGGTCGCGCACCACGCGCGCCCGGCGGAAACACTTTTGCGGCGACCCTGCGTGGCAGCGCTCACCCGCGCCCGGGCTAGCCAGAACTGGAGAACGTCCATGCTCGAGAACGAGCCCGAGGGCGGCGAACGGACCGGTTCACAGCCGGCCGGTGAGTCCGCCGACCAGAGCACCACGGCCGACGGCGCCGCCGTCGAGACCTCCACCACGGCCGTCGGTTCGGCCTCGGTGGAACCGGCCGGCGCGGAGAGCGCTCCCGCTGAGGCCGCCGAACCGGCCGCACCGGTGCGGCGCACCCGGGCGACCCGTCGTCGGGCCGCTCCGCTCAACCAGCCGGAGCAGACCGACGCCCCGATCGAGGCGCCCACCGGTGGCGCCGGCAACGTCGAGTCGCCGCAGGCGGAGGTCTTCGCCCCGGTCTCCGGCGACCTGGACGTCGCACCGAAGACTCCCCGGCGCCGCCGCAAGGCCACCCCCGTCGAGACGACCGCTGAGGAGCCGCTGGTCGCCGCCTCTGCGGAGGAGGCCTCGGCCGAGGTGGTGCCGCCGGTCAAGGTGACCCGTACCCGGCGCAAGAAGGCCACACCGGCGGCCGTCGAGGAGCCGCCCGCCACCGAGGAGCCGGTCGCCGCCGACGAGGTGCCCGCGGTCGAGGAGCCGGTCGTCGAGGAGCCGGACCTCACCGAGGAGCCGGCGGAGTCCGACCTGCGCGAGGCCGAGGCCGAGCTGAACGACTCCGAGGCCCTCCCGAGCACGTCCGCCGCCGAGCTGGCCTGGAGCAGCGGGGCGCAGGACCGCTCCGGCGAGGTGCCACCGGGTGCGGCCGTCTCCAACGTGACAGCTGAGCCGGCCGAGATCGAGCCGGAGCAGCCCCGTACCCGTCGTCGGCGTGCCGCGCTCTCCGCGCCCACCGTGCTGTTCATGGCACCCCAGCCGGACGCCGTGCCGGTGACCCGACCGGTGGAGCCCGCCGCAGCGACCGAGGAGCCGGCCGTCGAAGAGGCCGCCGAGCCGTCCCGCCGCCGTCGGCGTGGTCGCCGCGAGGTCGAGCCGGTGGAGCCGATCGAGGCCGTCGAGGCCGAAGAGGAGCCGACCGAGGAGGCCGACGAGGCCGCCGAGGCGGATGAGGACGACGAGGACAGCGCCGCCGCGCGCCGCCGCCGCCGGCGTGGTCGCCGCGGCCGGGGCCGGGGCAAGGGCGGGGCCGACGACGCCGAGGACGAGGAGTCCGAGGAGGCGGCGCAGGCCGACGAGGAAGAGACCGCCGAGGTCGAGGCCGAGAGCGACGAGGACGAGGAGTCCGAGGGTGGGGACGGCCTGACCCGTCGTCGTCGCCGCCGTCGCCGTCGTGGCGCCGGTGAGACCGAGGGAGGCGCGGCCGACGACGGCGTGCCGACCGTTGTGAAGATCCGCGAGCCGCGTCGGAGCGTCGACGAGGTGCAGGGTGTGTCCGGCTCGACCCGGCTGGAGGCCAAGCGCCAGCGCCGCCGGGACGGTCGGGAGCAGCGCCGTACCCGCCCGCCGATCCTCAGCGAGTCGGAGTTCCTGGCGCGCCGGGAGGCCGTCGACCGGGTGATGGCGGTCCGCCAGCGCGGCGACCGCACCCAGATCGCCGTCCTGGAGGACGGCGTGCTGGTCGAGCACTACGTCACCCGCAACTCCTCCGGGACGATGGCCGGCAACGTGTACCTCGGCAAGGTGCAGAACGTGCTGCCGAGCATGGAGGCCGCGTTCGTCGACGTCGGTCGGGGCCGCAACGCAGTGCTGTACGCCGGTGAGGTCAACTGGGACACCTCCGGGCTGGAGGGGCGGGCCCGCTCGATCGAGCAGGCGCTGCGCTCCGGCGACTCGGTGCTGGTCCAGGTCACCAAGGACCCGATCGGGCACAAGGGCGCACGGCTGACCAGCCACATCGCGCTCTCGGGCCGGCACCTGGTCTACGTGCCCAACGGCAACGCCTCCGGGATCAGCCGGAAGCTTCCGGACAACGAGCGCAAGCGGCTGCGGGACGTGCTCAAGAAGCTGGTCCCGGACGGCGCGGGCGTGATCGTCCGGACGGCCGCCGAGGGCGCCACCGAGGACGAGCTGGCCCGTGACGTCAAGCGGCTCCAGGCGCAGTGGGAGGACATCCAGGCCAAGGCCGCCGAGGGTGGCGCTCCGGTGCTGCTGTACGGGGAGCCCGACCTGGTCATCCGGGTGGTCCGGGACCTGTTCAACGAGGACTTCCGCGAGCTGGTGATCGAGGGCGAGCAGTCGTACGACATGGTCGAGTCGTACCTGTCGCACGTCTCCCCGGACCTGGTCGACCGGGTGCGCCGGCACGTCGGCACGAGCGACGTCTTCGCCGAGTACCGGATCGACGAGCAGATCATCAAGGGCCTGGACCGCAAGGTCTTCCTGCCCTCCGGCGGCTCGCTGGTGATCGACCGCACCGAGGCGATGACGGTCGTCGACGTCAACACCGGCAAGTACACCGGCTCCGGGGGCAACCTGGAGGAGACCGTCACCCGCAACAACCTGGAGGCGGCGGAGGAAATCGTCCGCCAGCTCCGCCTGCGGGACATCGGCGGCATCGTGGTGATCGACTTCATCGACATGGTGCTGGAGTCGAACCGTGAGCTGGTGCTGCGCCGGCTCACCGAGTGCCTGGGCCGGGACCGCACCAAGCACCAGGTCACCGAGATCACGTCGCTCGGCCTGGTGCAGATGACCCGTAAGCGGATCGGCGCGGGCCTGCTGGAGGCGTTCAGCGAGACCTGCGAGTGCTGCAAGGGCCGGGGCGTCATCATCCACACCGAGCCGGTGCCGGAGAAGCCGCGTCCCGCCGGTGCGGGGGAGAAGGTCAAGGCGGTTGCCTCGGCGGTGGCTCCCGCTCCGGCGGCCGAGGCTGCTGGCACCTCGTCCCGCCGCCGGGCGCGCAAGAACGCCCCGGCTGCGGCCGAGCGGACCGCGGTCGAGGTCGTCGACACCGACACGTCGGCCGAGCCGGACGCCGACTACCAGGACACCATGGGCTACGACCTGTCCCGCTACGAGTCGGACACCGCCGCCGCACCGGCGATCTCCGACGCTCAGCAGGGCGAGTCGGCTCGCCTGGCCGCGGCGGACGACCCGGACGCACTCGCCGACGGTGAGGGCGACGAGGAGACCAGCGAGGGTGGTGGCGGCCGTCGCCGGTCGCGTCGCGGTGGCGCCCGTCGGCGGACCCGCCCCTGAGCGCCTGACCGGCCACGTGTTTGACGAGGTCCCTCTCCCGGCAAAGTGACGGGGGAGGGACCTCGCCGTTGCGGCCACCCGGCCCTCGATCGGCCGTCCCAGGTCAGGAGAAGAAGATGCGCCGTCTGCTCGCGGTCACCGCGCTGCTCACCATGCTCTCCGGCGCGGCCGGCTGCTCGACCGGTGGGACCGGCGATGGCGCTGGCCCGGCGGCGGCGGGCACTCCTCCCGGCCCGACCGGCATGCCGGCCAGCAGCGGTGTGGCGGCCAGCAACGGTGTGACGGGCGGCAACGCCACCCAGGTCTGCGCCGCCGCGCAGGAGGCCAGCACCACTGCCGTCCGGACGTACGTGGCGGAACTGGGTCAGATGCTCGCGGCGGTGGGCGCCGGGGACAGCCGCACGGCCGAGGCCGCCCGGGGACGGGCCGAGGCGGCGCTGGCGACCTGGCGGACCGTGCTGCGGGAGCAGTCGGAGCGGACCGACGATCCGCAGCTCAAGACGCTGCTCACCGACCTCGGCACCGAGGTTTCCGCGCTCGGTGCCGACGTCGAGTCGATCGACGAGACCGAACTCGACCGGCTCCAGCAGCGCCTCGACCAGCTCTGCGCGCGCTGACCAGGGCGGGCCGGTTTGGGGTCCGGGCCAGCGATGGCGTACTCTTGCCTGCGGCCCACCTTTGGTGTGCCGAGTTCCCGTGTGCCCGCGCCGCCGTGCACTGCTACCCGGCGAGCCGCTGCGGGAACGACCGCCAGCAGCCTCAACGACAGGGAGTCCGCCTCCGATGTACGCGATCGTCAAGACCGGCGGCAAGCAGTACAAGGTCGCCGAGGGCGACGTGATCGAGGTCGAGAAGCTCACCGGTGCCCCCGGTGACGCGGTGAAGCTCACCGCGGTGCTCCTCGTCGACGGTGACGACCTGGTGACCGACGCGGCGAAGCTTGCCGAGGTCGCGGTGTCCGGCGAAATCGCCGCGCACACCAAGGGCCCGAAGATCCGGATCCACAAGTTCAAGAACAAGACTGGCTACCACAAGCGCCAGGGTCACCGCCAGCCGTTGACCCAGGTCAAGGTGACCGGCATCTCCAGCGGGAAGTAGGTCGTCCTCCAATGGCTCACAAAAAGGGTGCGTCCAGCTCGCGTAACGGTCGTGACTCCGCGGCCCAGCGACTCGGCGTGAAGCGCTTCGGTGGTCAGGTCGTCAGCGCCGGTGAGATCATCATCCGGCAGCGTGGCACCAAGTTCCACCCCGGTGACCTGGTCGGCCGTGGCGGCGACGACACGCTGTTCGCGCTGTCCGCCGGTTCGGTCCTGTTCGGCACCAAGCGCGGTCGCAAGACCGTCAGCATCGTTCCGCAGCAGTAGTTCTCGGGCTAAGCGGGCCGCGGACCTCCGGGTCCCGGCCCGCTTAGCCTTTTTCGCGAAGTGCGAGGTCGAGCCTCGCTGGAAGGATTGACGCCGTGGCAACGTTCGTTGACCGGGTCGTTCTGCATCTGCAGGCCGGCGATGGCGGGCACGGTTGTGCCTCGATCCACCGCGAGAAGTTCAAGCCCTTCGGTGGGCCGGACGGCGGCAACGGTGGGCACGGGGGCAGCGTGTCCCTGGTGGTCGACCCGCAGGTGACCACGCTGCTCGACTTCCACTTCCACCCGCACGTCAAGGCCGACAACGGCAAGGGCGGCGCCGGCTCGAACCGGGACGGGGCCAACGGCCACAACCTGGTGCTGAAGGTGCCCAACGGCACCGTGGTGCAGACCACCGACGGCACCGTGCTGGCCGACATGGTCGGCGCCGGCACCACCTTCGAGGTCGCCCGCGGCGGGCGTGGCGGGCGGGGCAACGCCTCGCTGGCCAACGCCAAGCGCAAGGCGCCCGGCTTCGCCGAGCTGGGGGAGCCCGGCGACCAACTGGACATCGTGCTGGAGCTGAAGAGCGTCGCCGATGTGGGTCTGGTGGGCTTCCCGTCCGCCGGAAAGTCGTCGCTGATCTCGGTGATCTCCGCCGCGAAGCCGAAGATCGCCGACTACCCGTTCACCACCCTGGTGCCCAACCTCGGCGTGGTCCGGATGGACAACCACACCTTCACCGTCGCGGACGTGCCGGGCCTGATCCCCGGCGCGGCCACGGGTAAGGGCCTGGGCCTGGAGTTCCTGCGGCACATCGAGCGCTGCGCCGTGCTGGTGCACGTCATCGACTCGGCGACCCTGGAGCCCGGCCGTGACCCGGTGGCCGACATCGACGCCATCGAGGCCGAGCTGAGCCAGTACGGCGGCCTGACCGACCGCCCACGGCTGGTCGCCATCAACAAGGTCGACGTGCCGGACGGCCGCGACCTCGCCGAGATCGTGCGCCCCGACCTGGAGGAGCGCGGTTACCAGGTGTACGAGGTCTCCGCGGCCACCCGGGAGGGGCTCAAGGAGCTGACCTACGCGATGGCCGAGCTGGTCGACGCAGAGCGTAAGGCCGCTCCGCCTGCCGAGCCGACCCGGATCGTCATCCGCCCGATCGCCGTGGACGACGACGGTTTCACCATCACGGCCGAGACGGACGGCTCGTTCACCGTGCGCGGTGTCCGGCCGGAACGCTGGGTCAAGCAGACCAACTTCGACAACGACGAGGCGGTCGGCTACCTGGCTGACCGGCTGGCCCGGCTCGGGGTCGAGGACAAGCTGGCCAAGGCCGGCGCGCAGCCCGGTGATCTGGTCCGGATCGGCGCGCGCGAGTTCGACTGGCAGCCGACGCTCTTCGCTGGTGTGGACTTCGTACCCGGCAATCGGGGCACCGACGTCCGCCTGGAGGAGAAGTCGAACCGGGCCTCCGCTGCGGATCGGCTCGCCGCCCGAAAGGCTCGCCGGGTGCGCTCGGCCGACGAGGTGGGCGCGGACGCGTCCGACGACAACATCGACGACGAGGACGACGCCGAGTAGTTCGTTGCGGTCCGTGGTGGGGTTGATTTCCGGAAACCTCCCCGAAATCCACGCGTCCTAGCGTGGGGTGATGCTGATCGAGTCCCGGCCTGCCACCGATCCGGAGATCGCCGCCATGGTCATCGCGCAGCAGCGTGAGCTGCGCGAGGCCGATGGTGGGTTGGACGGGCAGGTCTTCGTCCCCCATGACGACGTCCGCTACCTGGCGGTGGTCGTGAACGGTCGGGCGGTCGCCTGCGGCGGGCTCCAGGCGCTCGATGCCGAGACCGGCGAGGTCAAGCGGATGTACGTCCGGCCCGCGTACCGGGGGCGGGGGATCGGTCGCCAGTTGCTCGCCGCGCTGGAGGAGTGCGCGTTCCGGCAGGGGCACTCGGTGGTCTGCCTGGAGACGGGCACCTACCTGCCGGCCGCTGTCGCCCTGTACACCGCGTGTGGCTACCAGCAGATCCCGGTCTACGGCGAGTACGTCGGCAACCCGTACAGCGTCTGTTTCGCCAAGCGGTTGCCGGTCGCGGCCTGACGGCCGCGTCGCCGCTGCCGCGTCGCCGTTTCAGGCGCCGGTGCTGGCGTGCTCGACGGTCACCGGCTTCGACTCCGGCGAGGCGTGCTGGCGCAGCACGATGCTCAGCAGGATCAGCGCGCCGACCGCGAGAAACTCGCTCTGCCAGTTCTGCATGGACTGGAACCAGAAGTCGCTGGTGCCGAGGAACTCCCACACCCCGATCGGCGGCGCCCCGCTCTGGAGCGC
This sequence comes from Micromonospora saelicesensis, assembly GCF_900091575.1. Classification (GTDB taxonomy): domain Bacteria; phylum Actinomycetota; class Actinomycetes; order Mycobacteriales; family Micromonosporaceae; genus Micromonospora; species Micromonospora saelicesensis. The sequence continues at coordinate 79,776 of NZ_FMCR01000011.1, read as the reverse complement.
CTGCTCCTGGTTGTACGCGGCGGTGCCACCGAGCAGGTGACCGACGAACGAACCGGCGAAGATCAGCAGCAGCGCGAGGGAGAGGCTGTTCCGGTAGATCACCAGCGGCAGGCCGCCGACGCGCACCGGCCAGGGTGACTGCGGGGTCGCCCGGCGCTCGTCGTCCTCCGGTCGGTCGGTCTGGTCCATCGGCTTCGACTCGGCCGAGCCCCGCTGCACCAGGTACGCGGTGAGCAGCACGTACCCGCCCATCTGGAGGAACTCGGACTCCCAGTTCTCGAAGACCGACTCGGCGAAGTGCCCACTGGTCAGGTACGCCGGCCAGCTCAGCGGCGCGGCCCCGAACTCGGTCAGCTCCTCATTGTGGGTCTGCCACCCGAAGACGCTCTGCAACACCAGAAAGACCAGGAACGCCCCCAGCATGGCGACTGCCAGGGCGTTGTCACGTAGCCAACGAGGCATGATCGCACCTCCTTCGCCGGTCGATTTACCCCTGCGGGCGTGACCGCGAAACCACAGAAGTCCAGTTCAGCGCCGGTCGGCGGGGCTGTCCAGGCGTCCGCCGGTGCCGGCCTGGTTCGACAGCAGCAGCCCGAGCGCGAGCATCCCGAAGCCGAGCGCGAGGTGCAGCCAGTTGTCGGCGTCGTTCAGCGGCAGGATGTTCGCCCCGCCCTCCGGGTTGATCGCCTCGATCCCCAGACCGTACAGCCAGAGGGCGAGGTAGATCGCGCCACCGGCGGCCAGGAAGACGCGGGCCCCGGCGACGCTGCGGGCCAGCACCAGGCCGACCAACCCGAAGAGCAGGTGCACCGCGTTGTGCAGGATCGACACCTGGAACAGCCCGAGCAGGCGCGCGTCCGAGTGGTGCCCGGCGAACCGCAGCTCGCCGTAGTCGGTGGTGATGCCGGGTATGAAGCCGAGGACGCCGATCAACAGGAAGACCCCGGCCACGACCAGCGCGGCCAGCTGGACCCGGGGTCGTGGGCCGGCCGCTCGGCCGCCTCGTGCGTCTCGTGCCATCGCTGCCCCCTCCGTGGATCTACCGGCCTCGCGAACCTCACTGTCCGCAGCGGCGACGTGACGCAGCCCGACGATCCTCCATTTTGAAGACCAACCAGTGGCCTGCGCAGATAAATGCACGAAGAGGTATGGAAGCCAGAACGCAGGGTAGGTGAATGGTCAGCGGCGGCGGCAACGCGTCGCATCCCCCCAGCACAACCGCGACGACTTTCTGAGCGGAAGGGAAATCATGACTTACGATCTTTCACCCACGTCTTCCACGTACGGGCAGCAGTCGACCAACGGCGGTGGCGTCCGCGACCAGGCGCGCCAGGTCGGCTCGGAGGCCGCACAGGCTGGTGGCGCGGTCGCCCAGACCGCCAAGGAGCAGGGCACCGAGGTCGGCCGTGAGGCGGCCCGGCAGGCCCGCAACCTGTACGGCGAGGCCCGCAGCCAGCTCGCCAGCCAGACCGGCGAGCAGCAGCGCCGAGCCGCCGGTGGGCTGCGTTCGCTGGCCGACGAGATGCGCTCGATGGCCGAGCAGGGTGGCCAGGCCGGCCCGGTGACCGAGCTGGCCCGCCAGGCCGCCGACCGGGTGCAGGGCGTCGCCGGTTGGCTTGAGCAGCGCGAGCCCGGTGACCTGATCACCGAGGTACGCGACTACGCGCGGCGTAACCCGGGCACCTTCCTGGTCGGCGCGGCGGTGCTCGGTGTGCTGGCCGGCCGGCTGACCCGTGGCATCTCGGCCGCCGGCGACGACTCCGGCAACGGGTCCTCGACCTTCCGGGGCGCCGGGGCGTACGACCCGGAGCAGACCGCCGTGATCCCGACGCAGCCTCCGGCGCCCCGCGCGGTGCCGGACGCCGTTCCGCCGGGCGGCTACCTCGACCCGACCCCCGGTACGCACACCCCGCCGACGTCCGGTGGCTACACCGACCAGACGCCCGGTACCTACGCCGACCCGGCGCCCGGCGGCTCCGTCGAGCCGGGCCAGGGCGACTACCCGGAGCACTCCGGCACCGGCCAGCCGCTGCCGCCGGTGACCCAGACCGACCCGCTGCCGGGCGTGCCGTCCAGCGGCAGCCCTCGCCCGTGAGCCGCCGAGTCATCCGAAGGGAGGCGACGGCATGAGCATGCCGACGCAGGGGTCCGGACTGGACTCCGGTTACCACCCTGACGCGGGTGCCCCGCACACCGCGTCGGAGGTGAAGGGCAGCTCGCTGGGTGACCTGATGCGTCAGGTCACCACCGACCTGTCGACGCTGATGCGTCAGGAGGTCGAGCTGGCCAAGGCCGAGATCCGCCAGGAGGGCAAGAAGGCCGGCAAGGCCGCAGGCCTCTTCGGCGGTGCCGGCTTCGGCGGCTACATGGTGGCCCTCTTCGTGTCCATCGCCGTATGGCAGTTCCTGGACAACGTCATGGACTCCGGCCTGGCCGCGCTGATCGTGGCCGTGATCTGGGCCGTGGTCGCCGCGGTCCTCTACTCGAAGGCCAAGAAGAACGCCCAGCACGTACGCGGGCTCAAGCAGACCAACGACAGCGTGCAGCGGATCCCCGACGCGCTCAAGCCGCACCCGGAGGGAGTCACCCGATGAGCACCGATCCCGATCAGATCCGCCGGGAGATCGAAGCCACCCGTAACAGCCTCAGCTCCGATGTGGATGCGCTGGCGTACAAGGTCAGCCCGAGCCGCATCGTCGACGACCGTAAGCAGCGGGCCCGTTCCGCTCTGCAGAATGTGAGGGACAAGGTCATGGGAACCGCGTCTGACCTCGGCCACGGCACCGGCCAGGCCGCCCACTCGGTGGGTGACCGCGCCTCGTCGGCGGCCTCCAGCGTCAGCGACGCCGCGCACTCGGCGGCGACCACTGTCAGCGACGCCGCGCACAGCGCGCCGCAGGTGATCCGGCAGAAGTCCCAGGGCAACCCTCTCGCCGCCGGCCTGATCGCGTTCGGGGTCGGCTGGCTGGCCTCGTCGCTGATCCCGGCCTCCCGCCGCGAGCAGCAGGCCGCCACCCAGGTGAAGGCCAAGGTCAGCGAGCACAGCGGGGCCGTGAAGGAGAAGCTGGGCGAGGTGGCCAGCGAGCTGCGCGAGCCGGCCCAGCAGGCCGCCGAGTCGGTGAAGTCCACCGCTCAGGACGCCGTGCACGCGGTCAAGGACGACACGAAGTCCGCCGCCCACCAGGTCAAGGACCACGCCACTCCCTGACCCACCCCCAACCAGCACGACAGCTCGCGGTCACCCTCCGGTGCCCGCGAGCTGTCGCGTTGGGGTCAGCGCCGATCTTGCGGTTTCGGCTGGAGTTCTGTGGTTCTACCGACGGTTTTGTCCCAACCGGAAGTGCAAGATCGCGGGGAGCCGTGGGTTGCGCGGAGCGGGGTTGGCGGCTCGGCGGATTCGGGTGTCGCCGTAGCGGACGCCGCCCAGCAGGAGGCGTCGGGTGACCGCCAGCCAGCCGCACACACCGCGTTCCAGCAGCCAGAGTGGGGCCGCCAGCGCCGTGGCCGGCGGGAACACCCGGGTGCCGCCGGCGCGGCGGCGACCCGTCTCGGCCAGGGCAACGACACCGGCCGCCGCGCCGACCAGCAGCCTGGGGCGGCGCGACGCGACCGCCGCCACCAGCGCCGGCAGCACCGCGAGCGAGGTCAGCAGGCGAGCTGGCTGAGCCAGATCGTCGTACGCCTGACGGACCCGTTGACCACGGAAATGCGCGGCGTCCGGAGGGAGCCGGCGGACGTACAGCCAGGCCGGGGCGGCCTCGGTGCCGCCGTACCCGCGCACCGTGCGGATCAGCTCCAGGTTCTCGAAGAGCACGTCCGGGTCGTACCCGCCCATGGCGACGAAGGTGCTGCGCCGCACGGCAAGGGTGCCCGGGTAGTCCGCCCCGAGCGCCCGGTTGAGCAGCGTGCGGCCGGTGTCCCACCAGGCGTGCCAGGGCAGCGGGTCGAAGTAGTTCTGCGGTCGTACCAGGTCGGCCCGGCCCAGCAGCCGGTGTACCGCGCTCAGCGCGGACTCGTCGTACCGGACGTCGTCGTCGGCGATCACCACGTGCTCGTGGCCGGCCGCGCGGACGCCGGTGTGTACGCCCAGCACCTTGCCGTTGAGCCCACGCTCGCTCGGATCCGGTGGGAGGTGCCGGACCAACCCCCGCCACGCCTCGGCGTGCCGGGCGAAGAGGGGCGGAGGGGAGCCGTCGACCACCAGCACCTCCACCCGGTCACCGAGCCAACGCAGGTAGTCGGTCAGCTCGGCCAGGCCGGTGTCGGTGTGCCAGCGCAGCGGCAGCACGTACGTCATCGGTAGGCGGACCGGCGACGTGCTGGCGCCCCCGGGTGCGACCTCCCACCGGCGGGTGGCGCACCGGGCGTCTTCAGTAGGGCTGAACGAGGACATGGCAACTCCGTGGCGGACAGGGTCGCGGTCGGTGTTGAGCAGCATCTGCCCGCATTTCCGTCGATCAAACAGCGGGCCGTTTCGACTGCCGGACCCGGGGTAGCGCTGCCCTGAGAGCTGTCCATGCCCGGTTGTCCGGGTGGAGGAGATAGACGTGATGACCAACAACGGAACCAGGTGGGCGCTGCTCGGCGTCACCGCGGCGACGGCGGTCGGCGTGGGGCGGGCGGTGGCGCGCCGCCGGCATCGGCATCAGCCGGAGCGACAGGACGGTTGGTACGTGGTGCGTCGCGGGGTGACCGTGGACCGGTCCCGGGACGAGGTGATCGGCTTCTGGACCGACCGCGAACGGCTGGACCGCGCGCTGGCCGGGTGGGCCACGTTGCAGCAGCTCGACGAGCGGCGTTGGCGGTGCGTGGCCCGCGACCGGGCCGGTGGGGAGACGCAGTGGCAGGCCGAGATCACCGTCGAGGGGACAGGCACCCTGATGTGGCGGGTCGAGGACGGGCAGACGCCACAGCTGGGACGGATCGAGCTGACCGAAGCACCCCAGGGCCGGGGCACGGAGATCCGGGCCGAGCTGCGCTACCGCTCCGGTCCGGTGCGTCGGTTGGCTGGCCTGGTCGGGGGCGATGAGCCGGACCTGGCCCTGCGGGACGCACTGCGGCGGGTGAAGGCGCTGATCGAGTGTGGCCAGGTGGTGGACACCCGGGACGACCCGTCCGGCCGGAGCCCCGCCCAGGAGAAGGCGACCGACAAGGTCCGGGAGAAGCTGATGACGGGAGGACGGGCGTGAGGGCGCTCTGCTGGGAAGGCGTTGGCAAGCTGGCCGTCCGGGACGTGCCGGAGCCCCAGATCCGCGCCGAGGGGGACATCATCGTCCGGGTCCGGGCCAGCAGCGTCTGCGGCTCCGACCTGCACCTGATCAACGGGTACCTGCCGGCGATGCGGGAGGGGGACATCCTCGGCCACGAGTTCATGGGCGAGGTGGTGGAGACCGGGCCCGGCGTACGGCGACACCGGGTCGGCGACCGGGTGGTGGTGGGGTCGGTGGTTGCCTGCGGTGGCTGTTGGTACTGCCGGACCGAGCAGTACTCGCTCTGCGACAACTCCAATCCGCAACCGGTGTTCACCGAGAAGCTGTGGGGGCACTCGCCGGCCGGCATCCTGGGCTACTCGCACGCCGCCGGCGGCTACTCGGGATCACACGCCGAGTACATCCGGGTGCCGTTCGGCGACATCGGCGCCTTCGCCGTACCCGACGGGGTACCGGACGATTCGGTGGTGTTCGCCTCCGACGCGATGCCCACCGGGTGGATGGCGGCGGACTTCTGCGGGCTCACCGGTGGCGAGGTGGTGGCCGTCTGGGGTGCCGGTGGAGTCGGTCAGATGGCGGCCCGTTCGGCGCAACTCCTGGGCGCCGAGCGGGTCATCATGATCGACCGATTCCCGGATCGGCTCAAGACCGCCACCGAACGGATCGGGGTCGAGACGATCAACTACGCGGAGACCGACGTGCTGGAGGCGCTGCGTGAGCTGACCGCCGGGCGCGGGCCGGACGCCTGCATCGAGGCCGTCGGCATGGAGTCGCACGACGTCGGACCGACCTACGCGTACGACCGGGTGAAGCAGGCGGCGCGGTTGCAGACCGACCGCCCGACCTCGGTCCGCCAGGCGATCATGGCGTGTCGCAAGGGCGGCACGGTGAGCATCGTCGGTGTGTACGCCGGCCTGGTCGACAAGTTTCCGCTCGGCGCGGCCATGAACAAGGCCCTGGTGCTGCGGATGGGGCAGATGCACGCGCAGCGCTACATCCCGATGCTGCTCGACCGGCTCGCCGCCGGTGAGATCGACCCCGGTTATCTCGCCACCCACCCGCTCTCCCTGGAGCAGGGCGCCCAGGGGTACGAGCTGTTCGAGAAGAAGGAGGACGGCTGTCTGCGCAGCGTCCTGCATCCCTGACGGCTGGGCGTACCCGCCTCGCCGGTCGCTGCGATCGGCGGGGCGGGTCAGCCGGCGCGGCGGACGTTGGTGAGGGTCAGCCCGAGGGGCGGCAGCGCTGGCATCCGGTGCAGATCCAGGGCCAGGTTCTGGACGGGAACGTCGTAACGCATGGTGGTGACGAGGTTGGTGACCGCCCGCTTCATCAGGTCGATGGTGATCCACTCGCCGGCGCAGCGGTGCCCGGCCCAGTGGTCGCCGCCGCCCTGCGGGATCAGCTCGAACGGGTCCACCCGGCGGCCGGCGAACCGCTCCGGGCGGAACAGCTCCGGTTGCGGCCAGAGCGCCGGGTGGTGGTTGGTGCCGTAGAGGTCGAGCAGCACCCGCCGGCCGCGCGGAAAGTGGTGGCCCTGCCAGTCGAAGGTCCGCCGGACCCGGGCCGCCGCGATCGGGAAGAACGGGTAGTAGCGGCGTACTTCCTGGACGAAGTGCTCGGTTGCCTCGTCGTCGTCGCGGACCCGATCCCGCCAGGTCGGATGGTCGTGCAGGGCGAGCGCGGCGAAGGTCATGTACTGGTCGACGGCGACCACCGGGCGCAGCACGTTGAGCAGCTCCACCGCCGCGATCCGCCGGGGGAGGAGGTTGCCGCGCACGTCCCGGTGTTCGGCGATCACGGCGAGGGCGCTACCGGCCGGCGCCGGCGCGAAACCGACCCGGGTCCGTTCGATGAGGTCGGCGAGCCAGCGTTCGGCGCGGTACCGGGCCAGCCGTCCCCGCCAGTGCCGGGGTCCCAGCACGGCCGGAGCCTCGATCATGGCGTGCAGCTCGACGGCGCGGCGCTCGACCTGCGACGCGGGCAGCGGCACCCCGGCCCAGGCACAGACCACCCGGGTCAGCATTCGGCCCAGCTCGTCGTAGAGCGACACCGGGCCGGCGCCCTCCCAGGCCGCGACCCGGGTCCGCCACTCGTCGTCGAAGAGCTGACCGAGCCGCTGGATCGCCGCCGGTGTCATGATCGACATGAACATGGCCTTGCGGTCGGAGTGTTCCGGCCCGTCCAGCCCCTGCACCCCGCCCCGCCCGGTCAGGGTTCGTTGCACCCGTAGCGGCATCGCGGTGGCGCGTTGGAAGCGGTCGTTGTCGTAGAACAGCTCCGCCGCCGGCCGGCCGCGCAGGCAGATGGTCGGGGCGAGCAGGATCCGGGTCTTGAAGACGTCGCTGCGGTACCGCTCGCAGCGTTCGCCGATGAACCGGTAACCGGCGCGGAGCAGCGCGAGTGTGCTGTCCGGGCTGCGGTCGGCCGGCATGGTCGCCATCGGGTCTCCTCACGAGCAGGTGCGGCTGGTCGCCGTTTGCCGGTGCGCTTACCCCCGTCCACGCCGCTGAACCCCGCCCGGCTGGCCCCTCCCAGGGGCGGCGGAACCTGGTTTGCTGCTGGTGGGACGAGCACGGGGAGGGCGCAATGCGCGACAACAGATCACCGCACTGGCGGCAGCGGCGAGCGGCCGGGGCACTCGGCGGAGGCCGCGACGGGCGGTCACTGATCGGGCCGCCGCGGCGGCCCACCCGTCCGCACCGGTTCTTCACAGTGCACCTGGGCTTCACCGCGCCCGGCCCGGCCGAGGCCCGCGAGCTGGCCGTGGCGTACGCGGAGGCGCTGAGCCTGCTCCGCTCGGAGGTCGCACTCGGTGCGGCGGCCCTGTCACCGGCGGACGCCTGGCAGCGGGCCGAGCGGCTGTTCTGCGGCGCGGTCGGCCCGGACGGCGAACGCTGCGTCGACGTGGCCGACCATCCGGGCTTCCACCACGCCCCGGGCCCGGGTGGCCTCGGCTGGGGCGGCGGCGACGGCCCCGCCGATGGTTGACCACCAGCCCCGGGTGGCCGATCCGGGGGTGCGCCGGCCGACCGGCCAGCGTGGCCGTGCCGGTGTCCCGACCACGGGCACCGGCACGGCGATCCACCACCGACGGGTCGGCGGGCACGCTCAGTCCAGGTCGAACTCGCCGTCCTGCGCGCCGGCCACGAAGGCGTCCCACTCGGCCTGGGTGAAGACCAGCACCGGCCCGTCCGGCTCGGCCGAGTTGCGCATCCCGATCAGGTCGTCGACGAAGGCGACCTCGACGGCGCTGTCGGAGGTGTCCCCCTCGGCCCGCTGCCAGACCGCCCGAGAGAGGTCGAAGTCGCCCTTGGGGTGCTGCGCCATGGTTCTTTCCTCCAGTGCCGAGGGTCGTGTGGTGACCGGGTGCCGATCCCCATCGGGCAGGATAAGCGGATGCCGAGCCTGACCCGTGTAGAGGCGACCGCGCGTGGCGCGGCGATTACCGTCGAGTCCTATCAGGTGGACCTCGACCTGACCGGTGACGGCGACCTGTTCCGCTCCCGCGTCCAGATCCGGTTCCGGGCCACCGCCGGCACCGCGACCTTCGTCGAGGTCAAGCCCGCCAAACTGCGCGGTGTACGCCTCAACGACCGCGACCTGGATCCCGGGCTGCTCACCGACAACCGGCTGCCGCTCGACGGCCTGGCCGAGGAGAACACCCTCGTCGTCGAGGCCGAGATGGCGTACTCCAAGACGGGGGAGGGGATGCACCGCTTCGTCGACCCGGCCGACGGCGAGACCTACCTCTACGCCGAGTCCTTCCTCGACAACGCGCCGCGCATCTTCGCCGCCTTCGACCAACCCGACCTCAAGGCCCCGGTCACCCTCTCGGTCACCGCGCCGCCGCAGTGGATCGTCGCCGGCAACGCCGAGCTGGCCGCCAACCCGGCCCCCGGGCGCTGGGAGTTCGCCCCGAGCGCGCCCCTGGCCACGTACTTCTTCTCGCTGATCGCCGGGCCGTACCACGTCCGGCGGGCCGAGCACGACGGCATACCCCTGGGCATCTACTGCCGCCGGTCGCTCGCCGAGCACCTGGACGCCGACGCCGAGGAGATCCTCACCATCACCCGGCAGTGCCTGGACCGGTTCCACCAGCTCTTCACCGAGCGCTATCCGTTCGGCAAGTACGACCAGGCGTTCGTGCCCGAGTTCAACGGCGGCGCGATGGAGAACCCGGGCCTGGTCACCTTCCGCGACGACTACGTGTTCCGCTCGGCGGTCACCGACACCCAGCGCGAGCAGCGGGCCGGCACCATCGCCCACGAGATGGCCCACATGTGGTTCGGTGACCTGGTCACCATGCGCTGGTGGGACGACCTGTGGTTGAACGAGTCCTTCGCCGAGTACCTCGGCACCCGGGTCACCGCCGAGGCGACCCGCTTCGATCAGGCCTGGACCACCTTCGCCATGCGGCGCAAGGCCTGGGGTTACGCCGCCGACCAGCGGCCCTCCACCCACCCGATCGCCCCACAGGAGGTCGTCGACGCCGAGGCGGGCCTGCTCAACTTCGACGGCATCTCGTACGCCAAGGGCGCCAGCGTGCTGCGGCAGTTGGTCGCGTGGCTCGGCGACGAGGCATTCCTCGCCGGCCTGAACGCGCACTTCGCCGCACACCGCTTCGGCAACGCCACCCTCGCCGACCTGCTGGCCAGCCTCTCCGCCAGCAGCGGGCGGGACCTGTCCGACTGGGCCGAGCTGTGGTTGCGCCGCCCGCAGGTCAACACGCTGCGTGCCGAGGTCGCCGTCGACGCCGACGGCCGCTACACCGAGGTGGCCGTGGTGCAGACCGCGCCCGAGTCGTACCCGGTGCTGCGCCCACACCGGATCGGCGTGGGCCGCTACTCGATGGACGGCACCGGGCGGCGCGACGAGGTGGACATCGACCCGAACGCCGACGGAGGCCGCACCGTGCTCGGTGCGTTGACCGGCGAGCCGGCGGCCCGGTTGTTGCTGCTCAACGACGGTGACCTCACCTTCGCGAAGGTACGCCTCGACCCGGCGTCGGCGGACGCCGTCCCGCAGGTGCTGCCCGGTCTGGCCGACCCGTTGGCGCGAGCGGTGCTCTGGCGCGAGGCACTGGACGCGGCGACCGACGGCGAGCGGCCGGTCACCGGCCTGGTCGACCTGATGGCCGCCGCGCTGCCCACCGAGACCGAGGTGATCATCGCGGAGGACGTGCTGACACTCAGCCGGTCCCTGGTCGACCGCTACCTCGACCCGCTGACCCGCACCGCGGCGCTGGCCAGGGTCGCGGGGACGTGCCAGCGGCTGCTCGACGACGCGCCGGCCGGTGAGTCGTTGCAGCTCGCCGCCGCACGGGGTTGGATCGCCGCGACCACCGACGCCGATCTGCTCGTCGGTTGGCTCGCCGGCCGGGACGTGCCGGCCGGTCTGAAGGTCGACGCGGAGCTGCGCTGGGCAGTGCTGCGTCGCCTGGTGGTGCTGGGCGCCGCCGGCGAGGAGGAGATCGCCATCGAGGCCGCCGCCGACAACAGCTCCACGGGCGCGGAACGGGCCGCCCACTGTCGGGCCGCCCTCCCCGACCCGGTGACGAAGCAGGCGACCTGGGAGACCATCCTGCGGGACACCGAGCTGTCCGGTCGGCTGCTGGAGGCGATCACCGAGGGGTTCTGGCAACCCGAACAGGCCGACCTGACCACCGCGTACGTCGATCGGTACTTCGCGGAGATGCCGGCCGCCGCGCACCGGCGTACCCCCTGGACGGCCGACCGGGTGGCCGCCCTGGCGTTCCCCCGCTACGCCGTGGCGCAGCCCACCCGGGAGGCGGCCGCGGCCCTGCTGGCCCGCGACGACCTGACCCCCGGCCTGCGCCGGGTGGTGACCGACGCCGACGACGACCTGCGCCGCGCGCTGGTCGCCAGGACGGCGGTGGCCGCCGCCTCGGCCTGACCGCTGAGCAGCGCGGCCTGACGCCGTGGGCTGGCCCGGCGGGGCCTGGCCGGCGCCGGTTGGCCCGGCGCCGGTTGGCCCGGCGCCGGTTGGCCCGGCGTGGGCTGGCCGCTGCGGGGTGGCTGGCCGGCCACCCCGCAGCCACAGCTCAGCGCACTGCGGGCTCCGCCGTGACCGGCGCGTCCCAGTCGATGACGTAGCGCTGCTCGTCGGCGACGGTCTTCTCCGGGTCCAGCACCGTGCGCACCATCAGCGGCATCAGCAACGGCATCAGCGTTCGCGCGACCGCACCGGGGGCCTTCGCGTGGTTGATCCGGGCCGCGCGGGCCGCGACCTTCTCCACCCGGGTACGACGCAGCCGCACGTACGCGGCGAACGCCGCCTGGACGTCCGGCAGGTCGCGCAGGCAGCGGGCGAGTTGCACACCGCTCTCGATGGCCAACGACGCGCCCTGCCCCGAACTGTTCGACGGTGCGTGCGCCGCGTCGCCGACCAGCACCATCCGGCCCCGATACCAGTGCGGCACGGGCGGCATGATCTGCAACGACCCGACCACCTGGAGGTCGTCGGCGTTGCTGGTCGCGACCAACTCCCGGCCCGGGTCGTCGTCGCCGTAGGTGGCGCGCAGCGTGTCCAGCCACTGCTCCGCCGGCACCGCCCGGGCCTCGACGAGGCTCATCGGCCGCTGCTGCGGCAGGTTGGCCCCCCACCGGGTGCCGCCGCCGGGCTCCGGCCAGTACAGGTAGTAGCCGCGCCGGCCGAACGCGAACGTCATCGTGCCCGGCTCGGCGTCCACCTCGTGCCGGGCGACCGCCTCGACGCCGAGCAGCCCGGTGAACCGGGGACCGGGCGCGGCCGGGTCGATGAGACCCCGGACCGTGGAGCGGATCCCGTCCGCGCCGACGAGGATGTCGGCCGTCGCCGTGCTGCCGTCCTCGAAGCGTGCGGTCACGCCGTCGCCGGTCTGCTCGGCGTCGACCAGCCGCTTGCCGTACGCGAACGGCACGCCCTCGGCGAATGCCTGGTTGTGCAGCACCTGGTACAGCTCGGCCCGGTGCACCACGTGCAGCGGTGGCACCCCGGTCAGCGTGGGCATGTCGATGCGGCGGCGGCCGACGGCCAGAGCGCTGCGGTCGATCGGTGTGGCGATCGCCGTCACCGCCTCGTACGCGCCGACCGTACGCAGAGCCGCCACGCCGTTGGGCGCGAGGGCGAGGGTGCCGCCGATGCCGCTGGCCGTGGTCGGGTACGCCTCGTAGACGGTTGCGGTGATGCCGGCGCGGCGCAGCGCGAGCGCTGTCACCGGCCCGGCGATGCCACCGCCGATGACGATCGCGGTTCGTACCGTGGTCATGCTCTCTCCCTGGGTGTGGTCGTTGGTGCGCGGGCGCGCGGACCTTGTGCGGTCGGTGCGCGTGCGCGCGGACCTGGGAGGGAGCCCGGTTATCCTCGTGGTTGCCGCTTCGGGCCGGGTGCCTTCCCAGGCGTCGGTTCGGGGTCAGGGCCCCGGTGAGGTGTTGGCGCACCTCGCCGGGGCCGCTCTTCAGCCGGTGGTGTCGGCTCTCCGGCTGCTGCTGTCGGGGCGTTCGGAGCTGTCGGGGCCGGCCTCCGGGGTGTGGGTGGTTGGGGTGTCGGGGTTGGCCTTCGGGGTGCTGCTTTTCTGAGCCAGCTCGGTCAGCTCGGCCGGCATCTCGCCGGTCTCGTGGAAGGCCCGCCAGGTGTCCAACCCGGGGTAGCTGCCCGAGGTCAGCTCGGCGAGCAGCGCCCGCAGCCAGGCCGCCTCCGCGTCCCGCATGGCGAGGTCGTACTCCGACTCCACCAGGAACAGTCGCGGGATCTCCCGCAGGTGCGCGTCGAGCGCTTCGCGGTCCTGGCGGATCGCGGCTTCCAGCAGGTCGAGCCGTTGCCGCAGCAGGCCGGTGGCCTCGTCCGGGTGCAGCGCGGCGAGGACGGACAACCCGGCCCGGAAACGGGGATGCTCCGTCATCGGGGTGGAGACCAGCTCGCGGGCCCAGTCGACCAGCTCCGCCCGCCCAGCGTCGGTGATCCGGTAGACGGTGCGTTCCGGGCGTCGGCCCTCGCGCACGCTCTCGACCGCCTCGATCAGGTGGTGTTTGTCCAGGTTGCCGATCACCGTGTAGAAGGACCCCCACTTGAACTCCATGTCCTGGTCCTTGCCCCAGGCACGCAGTGCGGTGGCGATCTCGTACGGGTGCATCGGCCGCTGGGCCAGGGCGGACAGCGCGGCCAGCGCCAGCAGATTGCCGACCTTGCGCCGCTTCGGCACGATGACCTCCTGGCTCGTCGACGGTTACTCGTAGACGAATATACGCCGACGGGCGGGGTGTTGCGACCCCTGCGCATGGCCGTTCTGCGCGTGGCCGTGCGCGTGGCCGTTCTGCGCGGCGCGGCCCGGCAGCCGAGTCGATCGCCGCGCCGGGCCGAGTCGACCACCGCGGGGCGTTGGGTAGTCGCGGGGCGCGGGGTTGTGACTCGGAGTGGGGTGACGTACAGCGGTGCCGGGCCGGGACGGTCGGCCACGACGCTCGGCCTACGATCATTGGGTGGAGGAAGATATCCGGCGGATCGGGATCATGGGTGGCACCTTCGACCCGATCCACCACGGGCACCTCGTCGCGGCCAGCGAGGTGGCGGACCGGTTCGGCCTGGACGAGGTGGTCTTCGTGCCCACCGGGCAGCCCTGGCAGAAGGCCGACGAGCCGGTCAGCCCGGCCGAGGACCGGTACCTGATGACCGTGATCGCCACCGCCTCCAACCCTCGCTTCCAGGTCAGCCGGGTCGACATCGACCGCAGTGGCCCGACCTACACCGTCGACACGCTGCGTGACCTGCACGCCGAGTACGGCCCGAAGGTGCAGTTGTTCTTCATCACCGGCGCGGACGCCCTGCAACGCATCCTGTCCTGGAAGGACCTGGACGAGATCTTCGAGCTGGCCCATTTCATCGGCGTGACCCGGCCCGGTTTCCCGCTGAGTGACAAGCACCTTCCGGCGGATACCGTCAGTCTGATCCAGGTGCCCGCGATGTCCATTTCGTCGACCGACTGTCGTGCTCGGGTCGCCAGAGGTGAGCCGGTCTGGTATCTGGTGCCCGACGGTGTGGTGCAGTACATCGCCAAGCGGAGCCTCTATCAGCGCTGAGTGCACCCGTTATGCCCAGGTTCGTGGCGCTAACCGACCAGAACTGGACGATCGGGGTGCCGCCGGGTATGAGACGCTTGGAGGATCGCACGCTTGATCGAAGGAGAACGGTGACGATTTCCGAACGCGCTCACGAGCTGGCTATCGCGGCCGCACAGGCCGCCGCCGACAAGAAGGCGCAGGACATCACGATCATTGACGTCGGCGACCAGCTCGCCATCACCGACGCGTTCGTGCTCGCCGCTGCCCCCAACGAGCGTCAGGTGCTGGCCATCGTCGACGCCATCGAGGAGAGCCTGCTGGAGCTGCCGGAGAAGGCGAAGCCGGTGCGGCGCGAGGGCGAGCGTGGTGGCCGCTGGGTGCTGCTCGACTACGTCGACATCGTGGTGCACGTCCAGCACACCGAGGAGCGCGAGTTCTACGGGCTCGACCGCCTCTGGAAGGACTGCCCCACCATCCCGTTCGTCGATCGCGACCTGGTCGAGGCCGACGCCAGCGGGTCCGCCACCGCCGAATGACCCGACTGATCGTCTGGCGGCACGGCAACACCGACTGGAACGCCGCCAACCGCGTCCAGGGGCAGACCGACGTACCCCTCAACGAGCTTGGCCGCGACCAGGCCCGCGCCGCCGCCCCGCTGCTTGCGGGGCTGCGGCCCGACGCCATCGTGGCCAGCGACCTGAGCCGCGCCGCCGACACCGCCGCCGCGCTCGCCGCGCTGACCGGTCTACCGGTACGCACCGACGCCCGGCTGCGCGAGCGGCACTTCGGCCAGTGGCAGGGTCTGCACCTCACCGAGGTCGCCGAGCGTTTTCCCGAGGAGTACGCGCGCTGGCGGGCCGGCGACCCCGACCCGGGCGCGGATCTGGAGCCCCTGCGCGACCTCGGTGAGCGGGTCGGTGCCGCGCTACAGGAGGCAGCCGACGCGGCCCCGGGCGGCACCGTGGTGATCGCCACTCACGGGGGCGGCTCCCGGCAGGGCATCGGTCACCTGCTCGGTTGGGACACTGCCGTGCTGCGCACCGTCGGTTCGCTGGCCAACTGCCACTGGACCGAGCTGCGCCACGACGACGTCCGCGGATGGCAGTTGCGGGCGCACAACGTCGGCCTGATCACCGCCCCGGTCGCCGTCGACGCGGTCTGAGCACTCGCGCCTCGGCGTTCGGGGCCTCGATCGGCTAGCGTGCCGGGCATGCCCGTCGCGGTTGTCATCGACTCCACCGCCTACCTTCCGTCCGAGCTGGTGCAGGCGCACCGGCTGACCGTCGTGCCGTTGACCGTCGTGCTCAACGGCGCGGAGGGGCTGGAGGGGGTGGAGACCCAGCCGGCCGACGCCACCCTGGCGTTGAGCGCCCGCCGGGTCACGGCGACCACCTCCCGCCCGGCGCCCGAGCAGTTCGCCCGGACGTACCGCCGACTGCTCGACGCCGGCGCCGACGGGATCGTCTCGGTGCACATCTCCGCCGCGCTGTCCGGCACGGTGGAGGCCGCCCGGCTCGCCGCCGCCGACCTGGACGGCCGGGTCGAGGTCGTGGACAGCCGCTCGACGGGCATGGGGCTGGGCTTTCCGGCCATCGCCGCCGCCACCGCCGCCGAGGCCGGCGCCGACCTTGCCGCTGTACGCGACGCGGCGCTCGCCGCCATCGCCCGCACCACCGTCTGGTTCTACGTCGACACGCTGGAGTTCCTGCGCCGGGGCGGCCGGATCAACGCGGCCGAGGCGTTGGTCGGCACCGCGCTGTCCGTCAAGCCGATCATGCACATGCCGGACGGGGCGATCGTGCTGCGCGAGAAGGTCCGCACCGCCAGCCGGGGAGTGGCCCGTCTCGTGGACCTGGCCGTCGAGGCGGCCGACGGCGACGACGTGGATCTCGGGGTGCACCACCTGGCCGCACCGCAACGGGCCGAGGCGTTGCGCGCCGCGCTGACCGAGCGGTTCGGTGACCGGCTGCACGACACGTACGTCTCCGAGGCGGGTGCCGTCGTCGCCGCGCACGCCGGGCCGGGCCTGGCCTGCGTGGTCGTCCACCGCCGACCGGAGGGCTGAGCCGTGCCCACGTCGTGCGTGGTGACCGGAGGCGGTCGCGGTGTCGGCCGGGCCGTTGTGGAACGGCTGCTGGCGACCGGCGCCACTATCGTCGTCCTGGAACGCGACGCCGACGCGGTCGACTGGTTGGCCGACCATCCGGCCGCCGATCGGCTCGTCGCGGTGGTCGGCGACGCCGCCGACGAGCAGGTGGCCGAGCGCGCCGCCGAGCTAGCGGACCGCGCCGCGCCGCTGACCGGCTGGGTGAACAACGCAGCGGTGTTCCGCGACGCCACGCTGCACTCCGCGTCGGCCGACACGGTGCTGGAGCTGATCGGGTTGAACCTGCGCCCGGCCGTGGTGGGCGCCGCGGTCGCCGTCCGCCGCTTCCTGGCCCGCGCCGCCGGCGGCGCGATCGTCAACGTCTCGTCGCACCAGGCCCGTCGACCGGTGTCCGGTGCACTGCCGTACGCGACGGCGAAGGCCGCCGTGGAAGGGCTCACCCGAGCGCTGGCCGTCGAGTACGGGCGGCACGGCATCCGCGCCAACGCGGTCGCGCTCGGCTCGATCGCCACCGAGCGGCACGCCGAATTCCTCGCCACGCAGGAGCCCACCCAGGCCCAGTGGATCGACGCCGAGCTGACCCGGCTGCACCCGGTGGGCCGCATCGGGCGGGCCGAGGAGGTGGCCGAGGCGGTCGCGTACCTGCTGTCGCCCGCGGCGAGCTTCGTCAACGGGGTGACGTTGCCGGTGGACGGCGGACGGGCCGTACTCGGCCTCGACCCAGAGGCCCGCTGACCGTCGCGTAGCTCTCGTGCCGGCGGAGCCTAGCTGTCGGCGACGAACACGCCCTGGCCCTGCTGACCGTAGATCAGGTTCCGTTCGTGCAGCTCCTTGACGGCTCGATAGGCCGTGGAGCGTGCCACGTTGTACAGCTCGCCGATCTCGGACACCGACGGCAGTTGTTGGCCAGGCGAGTATTCGCCCGAGCGGATCTTCTGCTCGATGTCATCCGCTACGCGGCGGTAGTGCGGTGGTCTCGTCGGCATGAGCGGCTCTCCCGGACTTCAGCGGAGATCATGTTTCCAGCCGGGACGTGATCGAGACAAGGCGGCAACGCAGCAAAGTGGAGATAGTGAGAACTTGACTACAGTGAGACAGTGGATACAGTGAGACAGTGATCGGGTGCTCCTGGACTTCAGCACTCCTGAGGTATCCGGTCTGCCCGCCCTGAGGGAATTCATCGCAAGGCTTCGGCCCTCAGGGCGGGCTACTTCGGATCGCGCGGAGGGCCGAACATGCCAATCGATGAACCGGTGTCCACCGCGACCGAACTGTTCATGGCCAAGCGGGTGCTGGATGCTCACTGGACCCGGGCGCTCGACCGGCCGTGGCGGGCAGGAGGGTGCCTGGAGTGCCGAGGACGCAGCGAGTGCCGACAACTCGACTGGGCGTTGGCGGTCATGGCAGAAGTCGCCTCGGTCATGCTCCAGAAACGGTGAATGATCCTGCCCGCGCCGCTGTGTTAGCCTCCGTGCGCGCCCCAGATGGGCCTACCCCCCGGAGGTTTTGGCTACTTCAGCCACCACGCCGAGATCGACGCGATGTACGCGTCTCTCGTGCGGGATCCGGGGCGTCGGTGCCCTCGGGGCTTCGTCATCTGCGTGGCTGGCTGAACGCTGTGGGCCTCCGGTCGGGTCTTCGGATCGACCGGGAAGAAGACGGTACGGATGGCAGTCACGTTCAACCACACCATCATCGCCAGCAAGGACAAGAACGCCTCGGCCGCGTTCTACCGGGAGTTGTTCGAGCTGCCGGAGGCGCCTTCGTGGGGGCCGTTCGCCAACGTCCAACTGGATGAGGGTGTGCTGCTCCAGTTCGCCGAGCCGCCGGTGGACATCCAGATGCAGCACTACGCGTTCCTCGTCGACGACGAGTTGTTCGTGCGGTGCCTGGCGTTTGTCGAGGGGCGCGGCATCACGTACTGGGCCGACCCGCAGTTGAAGCGCGAGGGGGAGACCAACACCGAGCACGGTGGCCGGGGCTTCTACTTCTTCGACCCGGCTGGCCACGCGATCGAAATCATCACCCGGCCGTACCTGTAGCAGGCCCGTCGGCCGGTCGGGCGCGGTTGCCCCACCGGCCGTCAGCCTCGCTGCCGAGCCTCGTGGGTCGTGGGGCCGCTCTCGCCCGGGCGTACGGGATCAGTCAGTTGGAACCCCGTCGCCGCGAAGTTGGCCCCATGCTCG
This sequence comes from Micromonospora saelicesensis, assembly GCF_900091575.1. Lineage (GTDB taxonomy): Bacteria > Actinomycetota > Actinomycetes > Mycobacteriales > Micromonosporaceae > Micromonospora > Micromonospora saelicesensis. The sequence goes on along the minus strand of NZ_FMCR01000011.1, from coordinate 61,217 downwards.
CGGTCGGACAGCACGAACGTTCCGCCCCGCTGCTCTGGCTGCCAGCCACTCTTCAGGCCGCAGACGATGACCGCCCGCACGTCGGCGGGTGTGGGGTAACCGTTGTCGACAACGTACGGCCCGGGGGTCGACAACAGATCCGCTTCGAGTTTCTGGCTGGTCTTGCCGCCGGGTCCCCAGGCGCGAACGTGGACGGCTCGGCGGTAGAAACCGTTGACCTGCACGGTGTGCAGCGCCGCGCGCCACGTGAAGGTGTGCCCGTCGATGTGTATCCGCCGTAGTCGAGCCCGCATCTGAGCCACCTCCGTGGTCGGACCCGTCAAGATCGACACGACGTACTCTACTTCCAAATCCCCAATGGACCGGTTGGAATTTGCCTACCGGCGCGCGACGGCGGTACCCGGCGGACGGTCAGGCGTGCGCGGACAGGTCGAGGAGGTCACGGGCACCCTGCCGGAGCAGGGCGGCGGCCACGGAGGTCCCGAGGGTGATCGGATCCGCTGCCCATTCGTGTGCGTCGAGCACTGTCTTGCCGTCGACGCTGATCACCCTCGCCCGTAGGCCGAGGCGTCCGTCGGGCTCGGTGCGGGCAAGCGCAGCGATGGGGGAATGACAGTTCCCCTGCAGGATGTGCAGCATCGTCCGTTCCGCCACGGTCTCCCGCCAGGCCCGTGGGTCGCCGAGGCTGGCTGCCAGGTCACGGGTGCTGGTGTCGTCTTCGCGGCATTGCAGGACCAGAGTGCCGGAGCCGACGGCCGGGACCATCGTGTCGACGTCGATCGGATGCGTGATCCGGGCGGCCTGCCCGATCCGCTCCAGCCCGGAGTACGCGAGCAGCAGCGCGTCGTACCTGTCGCCGGCGTCGAGTTTGGCGAGCCTGCTGTTCGCGTTGCCGCGGATGGGCACCGGCACCAGGCTCGGCCAGTGCAGTGCCAGCTGCGCGACCCGCCGGACGGCGGAGGTGCCGATCCGGGTGCCGGGGGGCAGTTGGTCGATTCGCAGCCCGCCCGGGTGCACAAGGCAGTCCCGGACATCGTCACGGGCCAGGTAGGCGGCCATCACCGTGCCGGCTGGTGCCGGCCGGTCTCCGGGGACGTCCTTGACGCAGTGCACCACCAGGTCCACATCCCCGGCGATCAGGGCGGTGTCCACCTCCTTGGTGAACGCCCCCTTGCCGCCCAGGGCGGCAAGGTCACCGTGCCAGCGGTCCCCGCTTGCCGACATCGACAACACGTCCACGGTGACCTCATGGTGCCGTTCGGCGAGCATCGCGCGAACCCGCTCGACCTGCGCGAGAGCCATCGGAGAGTTGCGCGTGCCGATGCGCAGCAGGCGGGAGTCGGCCATACCGGCGAGGGTAGTCCGCTCGATGCGGGTGCCGTCGACCAGACCGGTTGCCCAGGCCAAGCGCCGACATTCGACTGCGGCCTACCAGATCCGGGCATGATCAGGGCGTTGTCCACAAGGGCGGTGGTTGTCCACAGGGCAGCGCGGTGACCCTCCGCCGTCCCGACCGCCGTCATAGCGTCGCGTTGTGTCGCACGACGAGGAGACAGAGGTACGCCAGCGCCTGCGCCGGTTGACGGAGACGGTTGTCGCACCGTTACCCCGGCCCGAGGCGTCGGCGGCGGGCGTACCCCCGTTTGGTGCGCCGCTCGTGGACGCAACCCCGGGTGGCGTGTTGCCGTCCCAGCTTGCGGCATCGGTCGCGGAGCCAGCACCGGACGGCCTTGCGGTCCCGCCCGAGTTGCGGTTGCCCGGCCCGTCGGCGTTCGACCCGGGGCGGCGGGGCGTGCGGGCGTTGGCGGTGGTCGCCGTGGTGGTGGTCGCGGGTGCGGCAGGTTGGGCCTGGCAGGCCCGGCCGCAGTCGGAGCCGGTCGCCCCGCTGGCCAGCGACGCCGCGTCGGCCGCACCGGCGGGCGACCCCAGCGCGTCCAGCTCCGGCGAGTTGGTGGTGGCGGTCGCCGGCAAGGTCCGAAAACCCGGTTTGGTACGCCTGCCGGCCGGGTCCCGTCTCGCCGACGCGGTGCAGGCGGCCGGCGGCGCGCTCCCGGGGGTCGACGTGGCGCTGCTCAACCCCGCCCGCAAGGTCACCGATGGCGAGCTGATCGTGGTCGGGGTGACGCCACCGCCGGCGCCGGGCGGTGCGGCCGGGCCTGCGGCGGGCGGTGCGGCTCCCGCCGCCGGGCCGCTGAACCTCAACACCGCGACACTGGCGCAGCTCGACACGCTGCCCGGGGTCGGGCCGGTGCTCGCCCAACGGATCCTCACCCATCGAGATCATCACGGCGGGTTCAAGTCCGTTGGCGACCTACGCCAGGTCGACGGGATCGGCGATGCTCGTTACGAGCAGCTCAAGGATCTGGTGACGGTGTGAGCGAGTCCGCCGTCGCCGCAGACCCACCACCGGTCGGCCGGCCCCAGCCCCGGATGCCGGCCGGGCCGGCGCAGCCCGCGCCGTCGGCCGGCCCGGCCCGGTCCGAGCCGCCGGATCTGCGACTGGCCGGGCTCGCCGTGGCGGCCTGGCTCACCGCGCTCGCCGGCCTGCACCTCGGCAGCCGCACCACGCTGCTGGTGGCCGGCGCGGCGGCCGGTCTGACGGCAATTGGCGCCGTGCATCTGCTCGGCCGCCTCGGCCGTCCCCGAGCCGTGGTGCGGCGCTACGGGTGGGTGGCCGTGGCGGTCGGCCTCGGGGTGGTCTGCGCTGGTGCGGCCACCGCCGCCCGGCTCGCCGTTCGCGACGCGCCGGCGATACGCGCCCTCGCCGAGCAACGCGCTCCGATCACCGCCGACCTGGTCGTCCGGGACGACCCGCGGCCAATCCGGAGCGCCGGGCGACCGGGCATGCTGCTGGTGTCGTCCGAGCTGGTCCGGCTCACCGGCCCGGATGGTCGACGGATCCACGCATCGGTGCGGCTGCTCGTCCTGGCCGCCGATCCGGCGTGGCGGGGCCTGCTGCCCGGGCAGCGCCTCACCGTCGACGGCCGGCTCGGGGTTCCGCGCGGCGGCGACCTCACCGCGGCGGTGCTCAGCACCAACGATCCGCCGCAGCGGCACGGCGTGCCGTCCTGGGCGCAGCGCGCCGCCGGGACGCTGCGTACCGGCCTGCAACGGGCCTGCGCGCCGCTGCCCGACGACCCCGGTGGGCTGCTGCCCGGTCTGGTGGTGGGCGACACCAGCCGACTGCCACCCGCCGTCGAGGAAGACTTCCAGGCAACCGGGATGACCCATCTCAATGCGGTCTCCGGCTCCAACGTGGCAATCGTGGTGGGTGCGGTGCTGTTGCTGGCCCGGTGGTCGCGTGCCGGTCCGTGGCTCGCCGCCGCGCTGTGCGGGGTGGCGCTGGTGGGTTTCGTCATCCTGGTCCGCCCGTCGCCGAGCGTCGTACGGGCAGCCACGATGGGAGCGATCGGGCTCGCCGCGCTCGCAGCCGGTCGACCTCGGGCGGCGCTTCCCGCGCTGGCCGCCGCCGTGACCGTGCTGGTGCTCGTCGACCCCGAGTTGGCCGGGGATCCCGGGTTCGCCCTCTCCGTGCTGGCCACCGGTGGCCTGCTGCTGCTCGCGCCGCGTTGGCGGGACGGACTGCGTCGGCGAGGCGTCCCGCCTGGGCTGGCCGAGGCACTGGCAGTGCCGGCGGCTGCCCAACTTGCCTGCGGCCCGGTCGTCGCCGGGATCTCCGGCACGGTGAGCGTGGTGGCGGTGCCGGCGAACCTGCTGGCGGTACCGGCCATCGCGCCAGCGACCGTGCTGGGCGTGCTGGCGGCCATGGTGTCGCCGATCTGGCCGGCCGGCGCCGAGTTCGTCGCGTGGCTGGCGAGTTGGCCGGCCTGGTGGCTGGTGGTCATCGCCCGCCACGGTGCTCGACTGCCAGGTGGAACCCTCCCGTGGCCGGGCGGGGTGCCCGGTGCCCTGCTACTGACCGGGCTGACCGTCGCGCTGCTGATCGCGGTGCGCCGGCCACTCGTACGCCGGCTGGTGACGGTGGTTGGGGTCGCCGCAGTGCTGGGTGCCCTGCCGGTTCGGCTGCTGGCCGCCGGCTGGCCGCCCGCCGGGTGGGTGGTGGTGGCCTGCGCGGTGGGGCAGGGCGACGCACTGGTGCTCCCGGTCGACCCCGGCCGTGCCGTGGTGGTGGACGCCGGGCCGGAACCGGGTGCGGTGGACGGTTGCCTGCGACGGCTCGGCGTACGGGAGGTGCCCCTGCTGGTGATCAGTCACTTTCACGTGGACCACGTGGGCGGGGTGGCCGGCGTGTTCCGGGGGCGGCGGGTGGGTGCCGTCCTGATGCCGTCGTCCACCGACCCGGAGAGCGGTCGGGAACTGGTTCGGGCGGCGGCCAACGGCGGGCGGGCCGCGCTGCTGACCACCGTGGCCGGCGCTCGCCATCCCGTGGGCGGGGTCGACCTGCTGGTGCTCGGCCCGCCGTACCCGCTGGCCGGGACCAGGTCCGACCCGAACAACAACTCGCTGGTGCTGCGCGCCACGGTGGCCGGGGTACGGATCCTGTTGGCCGGCGACGCGGAGACCGAGGAACAGCACGCGATGGTGGCGCGGGCGGCCCCCGGTCAGTTACGGGCGGACGTGTTGAAGGTCGCGCACCACGGCTCGGCGTACCAGGACCAGGGCTTCCTCGACGCGGTGCGGCCGACAGTGGCGCTCGTGCCGGTGGGCACCGGCAACACGTACGGGCATCCGAGTCCGGGGCTGCTCACCCAACTGGGCAGGGACGGCGTGCGGGTGCTGCGCACCGACACGGACGGCGACGTGGCTGCGGTCCGGACGGGTGACGGCCTGGCGGTAGCCCGGCGAGGTGTGCCCGCGGGCCGCCAGCCCTGACCCGCGGGCCGGCGGCGCTGATCCGCAGGCCGGCAGCCTTGCGGCGCGGGCCGGCGGCCTGACCCGCGTTGACCGTCCGGTCGTTGATCGACTCGGGATCGCTGACCTCGGGGTATCAGCGGCGGTCCGACACCGCAGTTTCCTTGATCCCGTGTGGATCAAGGAAACTGGCTTCCGATTAATCGGGCGACTTGCGAATTAAACGGGGAATTGAGTTGGATGTCTGGATTTGCGCTGTGTGCGGGCTGCGCCGATCAAGCAGCGAATGAGCAGGCACGATCCCGCCGCAGGCCGTGCGAATATGGGCGGCGTGACCCCCGCCAGCCTCGCCCCCATTCTGCTCGTCCTCGGTGACGAGGAACTGCTCGCCACGCGCGCGGTCACCGAGGCTGTCGCGAAGGTTCGCAGTGTCGACCCTGAGGTGGACGTCCGCGAGTACCAGGCCAGCGCGCTCACCGTCGGCGAGATCGCCGAGATGCTCAGCCCCTCGCTGTTCGGCGGGCGGCGGCTGCTGATCCTGCGTTCCGGCCAGGACGCCCGCAAGGACCTGGTCGCCGCGCTGTTGGCGTACGCGAAGAATCCCGACCCGGAGGTCCAGCTGCTGGTGCTGCACCTGGGCGGTGCCAAGGGCAAGGCCTTCGCCGACGGTCTGCGGGCGGCCGGCGCGACGGTGGTCCCGGCCGCCAAGCTCAAGGGGCACCGTGACCGGGTGGCCTTCGTTCGCGACGAGATCCGCAGGGCCGGCGGAAAGTGCACCGACGACGCCGCCGAGGCGCTCATCGCCGCGGTCGGCAACGACATGCGTGAGCTGGCCGCCGCCTGCTCCCAACTGGTCGCGGACACCGATGGGCGGATCAGTGCCGAGACGGTCTCCCGTTACTACCGGGGTCGGGTCGAGGTGACCGGCTTCACGGTGGCGGACGCCACCATGGTCGGCGACGTGCCGGCGGCGCTTGAGGCACTGCGCTGGGCCCTGCACGTCGGGGTCGACCCGGTGCCCATCGCCGACGCCCTGGCCGACGGGGTGCGCACGGTGGCCCGGGTGGCGTCGGCCGGACGAGGTAGTCCGTACCAGCTCGCCAGCAGCCTCGGAATGCCCGCCTGGAAGATCGAGCGGGCGCAGCGGCAGGGGCGGGGCTGGACGCCGGAGGGCCTGGTCCAGGCCATGCAGGCCGCCGCCGAGTGCAACGCGGCCGTCAAGGGCGGCTCCGACGACCGGGCGTACGCCCTGGAGCGTGCGGTCTTCTCGGTCGCGGCGGCCCGGCAGGGCAGCACCAGGTGACGGGGGCGAACCGCCCGGCGTGGGCCACCATTCCCGTGGACGAGGAGCGTTACCGGCCGCTCTACGCCCGGCTCCTCGGCCTGCGGTTCGTCAACCCCGGCGGCGTGCTGTGCTTCCTCTTCTTCGAGGGTGCCATCGCACTGGCGGTGCTGCTCGCCCTCGCCGAGCTGGTCAGTTGGTGGGCGGTGCTGGTGTTGCCGGTCGTGGTGGCCGCCATGGTGAAGCTCAACGACATGGTGGCCGCGATCGTGGTCCGCTCCGCCGCGCTCGTGCCCGAGCAGGAACGGGACCGGTTTCGCCGGCAGATGGAACCGGTGGTCGGCCGAGCCCGGGTGGAGTGGGTCTCACACAGCGTTCCCGGCGTGGTGATCACCGCCGACCCGGTGCCACCGCCCCGGCGGGCCAACCCGTCAGACTGAGCGCCGACCCTGTCGGGGCCCATGCACAGAACGGCCGGCCCGGATGAACACGGCCGGCCTCTGGACACACGGAAACCCCGGGCCTGGGGCCCGGGGTTTTCCGAATCAGTCTGACGGTGAAGTCGTCAGGCGGAGAGCGACACCACGCGCTTCGCGATCGCGGACTTGCGGTTCGCGGCCTGGTTGGAGTGGATCACGCCCTTGCTGACGGCCTTGTCCAGCTTGCGCGAGGCGTCCAGCATGAGCGCGGTCGCCTTCTCGACGTCACCGGCCTCGGCAGCCTCGTGGAACTTCCGGACGGCGGTCTTCAGCGACGACTTGACCGACTTGTTGCGCAGCCGGGCCTTCTCGTTCTGCCGGTTGCGCTTGATCTGGGACTTGATGTTCGCCACGCGACAGCCTCGTCTTGATAGCTCGGGTTGGTCAGCTTATTGCGCGTGATGACGAACGTGCGTCATCGCTGCGCGAAGAGCCAGGTTACCAGGTCGCCGGGGACGAGCCAAAACGACTCGGCCTTCGCGCGGACGGACCCGGCCCGTCGGGCACCAGGTTACGCCCTCGAACACGGCTGCGGCTCACCGCCAGCCCGGCGGCGAGCCGGTTCGCCGCACCGCCAGCCCGGCCGCGTCGCCGCGAGCCCGCCCCAGGCCAGCCCGCGTCACCGCCAGCCCATCCCAGGCCAGCCTGCGTCACCGCCAGCCCTGGCGGCGGGCCAGCCAGTCGAGCGACTGCTCGCCGCTCCACCGCTGGTGGGCGGGCAGGTGCGGCGAGGCCGTCGGCGGTGCCGCCGCAGCACCGGTGAGGTAGTAGCCGGCCAACGCGGCCAGGGTGGCGTCCAGCGCGTCCGGGGGCGCGCCGGCGGTGGCCGGGTGCGCGGCGAAGAGCCGGTCCGCGTCCAGCCCGCTGGCGTACGCGGTGAGCAGCAGGCCGGCCAGGTCGAACCAGGCCGGCCCGGAGCAGACCCAGGTCCAGTCGCAGAACCAGGCTCGGCCGTCCGAATTGATCAGCACGTTGTCGACCCGCAGGTCGCCGTGGATCAGGCCGGTCGCGCCGGCTGCGTACCGGGGGAGGAGGGACTCCAACTCCACCAGCTCGGGCAGCCGGCCCAGCAGCGGCTCGGGCAGCGGTGGGGTCGGCTCCCGACCGGCGGCGACCTCCTCCCACCAGAGGATGTCCGACCGGGCCAGGTCGGCCAGGTGGGGCAGGCCGAGCGCGGTCAGCTCGGCCGGCGGGTCGGCCAGGGCGGCGGTGACCCGCGCGTACCCGGCGAGGGTGGCGTCCAACTCGGCGGCTCCCCAGGGCAGGTGCGGGGTGTGCCCGTCGACGGCGTCGGTGCAGAGCACGAACCAGCCGGCCGCGGAGAGGGTCCACCGGGGGCGGGGCGCCGGCAGGTCGGCCGGCAGCCGGTCGAGGATCGCGGCCTCTCGGGCGTACCAGTCGACCAGATGCGGTTGCTCGGCGGCGGGTGCGGCCTTGACGAAGGCCCGACCACCGTCGGCGGTGTCGAGCACGGCGGCGAACCCGCGGGTGAAGCCCGCGCCCGCGACCCGGGCGGTGACCACCGGCGCGCCGAGCCGTTCGGCGACCGCGGCCCGCAGCGCCGCCGGTAACGCCGGCCACGACGGGCGCAGGGCGCTCGCGTGGTACGGCACCGGCGGCAGCAGGGGAGGGGACATCCCACCATGCTGCCCCGGGGTACGTGCGCGACGCACGGCGACACTGCCAGACTGCCAAGCCATGAGGACCGAGGACTTCTGGCAGCTGATCGACGAGGCGCGGGCCGGCGGCGGGGGTGAGCCCGGCCCGGTCGCCGCGCGGGCCGTGGCGTTGCTCGCCCAGCGCGACCCGGAGGACATCATCGGGTACGCGCGGCACCAGACGCGGGTGCTGGCCGCCTCGCACAAGGCGGATCTTTGGGGTGCGGCGTACCTGATCAACGGTGGCGCCTCGGCCGACGGCTTCGAACACTTCCGGGGCTGGCTGATGACCCAGGGGCGGGCCGTCTTCGCCCGCGCGGTCGCCGAACCGGACTCGCTGGCCGAACTGCCCCAGGTGCGGGCGGCCTCGCTCAGCGGCGAGGAGTTCTCCGCCGAGCAGATGCTCTCGGTGCCCTGGGACGCGTACCGCAAGGCCACCGCGACCGAACTGCCGGCGGACCGCGACCCGGTCCGGACGCCGGATCTCAACGACTTCTGGGACTTCGACGACGAGGACGAGGCGCGTCGCCGGCTGCCCCGACTGGCCGCGCTCTTCGTCGAGCCGCCGATGGAGTGAGGGGTCCTCGGGCCGTTCCATCGCCCGCGCAGTGGGCGCACCCCGGCGGCGTGGGAACATAGAGGGGGTCGGCGGCGCGCCGGCCTGTTCACGTCAGCCGACCAGAACGGACCGCTGTGCCACCGAAGCTCGATCCCGGCGCGAACGCCCCTGGTGCCACCGACCCCGGTCGCATCCGGAACTTCGGCATCATCGCCCACATCGACCACGGGAAGTCGACCCTGGCCGACCGGATGTTGCAGCTCACCGGCGTGGTCGACCCGCGGCAGATGCGCGCGCAGTACCTGGACCGGATGGACATCGAGCGCGAGCGCGGCATCACCATCAAGAGCCAGGCCGTCCGCATGCCGTGGACCATCCGCGAGGGTGAGCGGGCTGGTGAGCAGGCGGTGCTCAACATGATCGACACCCCGGGGCACGTGGACTTCACCTACGAGGTGTCCCGGTCGCTGGCCGCCTGCGAGGGTGCCGTGCTGCTGGTCGACGCCGCGCAGGGCATCGAGGCGCAGACCCTGGCCAACCTCTACCTGGCTCTCGAGAACGACCTGCGGATCATCCCGGTGCTCAACAAGATCGACCTGCCGGCCGCGCAGCCGGAGAAGTACGCCGAGGAGCTTGCCCACCTGATCGGCGGTGACCCCGCCGACTGCATCCGGGTCTCCGGCAAGACCGGCGAGGGCGTTCCGTACCTGCTCGACGAGATCGTCCGGCAGTTCATCCCACCGGTCGGTGACGCCGTGGCGCCCGCCCGCGCGATGATCTTCGACTCGGTGTACGACGTCTACCGCGGCGTCGTCACGTACGTCCGGGTCATCGACGGCCGGATCAGCGCCCGCGACCGGATCAAGATGATGTCCACCGGTGCGGTGCACGAGCTGCTGGAGATCGGTGTCATCTCACCCGAGATGGTCAAGGCCGAGGCGCTCGGCGTCGGCGAGGTCGGCTACCTGATCACCGGTGTGAAGGACGTCCGGCAGTCCCGGGTCGGTGACACGGTCACCATCAATAGCCGGCCGGCGGCCGAGGCGTTGGGTGGTTACAAGGACCCGAAGCCGATGGTCTACTCCGGCCTCTACCCGATCGACGGGTCCGACTACCCCAACCTGCGCGAGGCGTTGGACAAGCTCAAGCTCAACGACGCCGCCCTGGACTACGAGCCGGAAACCTCCGGCGCGCTCGGTTTCGGCTTCCGCTGCGGCTTCCTCGGCCTGCTCCACCTGGAAATCATCCGGGAGCGGCTGGAGCGCGAGTACAACCTCGACCTGATCTCCACCGCGCCCAACGTCGTCTACCGGGCGATCACGGACGACGGCGAGGAGATCGTCGTCACCAACCCGAGCGAGTACCCCACCGGCAAGATCGCCGAGGTGTACGAGCCGGTGGTCCGGGCCACAGTGCTGACGCCAAACGACTACGTGGGCGCGGTCATGGAGCTCTGCCAGGGTCGGCGCGGCACCCTGCTCGGCATGGACTACCTCTCCGCCGACCGGGTGGAGCTGCGCTACACGCTGCCCCTAGCGGAGATCATCTACGACTTCTTCGACCAGTTGAAGAGCCGCACCAAGGGCTACGCCTCACTCGACTACGAGCCCTCCGGCGAGCAGGCGTCCGACCTGGTGAAGGTCGACATCCTGCTGCACGGTGAGCCGGTGGACGCGTTCAGCGCCATCGTGCACAAGGACAAGGCGTACAACTACGGCGTCACCATCGCCGCCAAGCTGCGCACCCTGATCCCGCGCCAGCAGTTCGAGGTACCGATCCAGGCGGCCATCGGCAGCCGGGTCATCGCCCGGGAGACCATCCGGGCGATCCGCAAGGACGTGCTCGCCAAGTGCTACGGCGGCGACATCAGCCGTAAGCGCAAGCTGCTGGAGAAGCAGAAGGAAGGCAAGAAGCGGATGAAGATGGTCGGCCGGGTCGAGGTGCCGCAGGAGGCCTTCATCGCCGCCCTCTCCTCCGACTCCGGCGACGGCAAGGCCGCCGGCAAGAAGTAGTTCGCGCCGCCGTACGCGCCCGGGTGCCACCCGCACCCGGGCGCGTCGCGTTTCCGGACGCCTCGTGTGCGCCGGTGCGGGGAGTGTGACCGCCGGGTGCCGAAAATTTTTTGTCGCTGTTGTGCGGCCGACGGAGCGACGAAGTGGGCTCCTACCTGTGTGGACGTACTCACGCGTCAACCGACGCACCTCCGAAACATTGACTGCTGACAGTGTCGATTGAGGTGAGTCGGTTTGGGCTTTCGGTGGGTCGGGCACTTAGCCGTCACGACAGGAAGCACACAACTCGTGTGTCAGACATTCTTTGAAGGAGGGCGACCGTGGAGTTCACCGTGTGGGGCATCATCACTGCGATCGTTGTCGGTCTCATCGTCGGCGCGCTCGGCCGGCTGGTCGTCCCGGGCCGGCAGAACATGCCGATCTGGCTGCACATGCTGATCGGTATCGGCGCGGCCCTGCTGGGCACCGTCCTGGCGCGGGCCATCGGCATCGCGACCGAGACGAGCGGTATCGACTGGGGCGAGCTGCTGGTGCAGGTCGTGGTGGCCGCGATCGCTGTCGCGCTGGTGGCCGGTGTGGGTGGCCGCCGCCGCGTGACCCGGTAACACCACAGCACCAACTCGTACCACCGCGACACCTCCGATGGGCGCCCGACCGACAGGTCGGGCGCCCATCGGCGTACTGCCGCCGCGAGGGCCGCCGCCGCTTCCTGCTGGACGTCTCCGGCGAGCTGGATCGCGGTGATCGACTCGGTTTTGCTGATGTCGTGGTGTCCCGGTGGGTCCAATACCGCGGATTCAATGACCTCGTGTTGATCAGGTCCGGCGACCCGGCGACCCGGGGACCGGGCGACCCGGTGGGCTGGTGGCCCGGGGAGCCGGTGGGCCGGCGAGCTGGTGGGACCGCGGTGGAACGTGTCCCTGTCGGGCAAGTCGTGATCGTTTGGTGATTGAAGTCGGTTTGGATTTTCGGTGGGTAGGGCAATTAACGGTCACGACAGGAAGCACACGCACCGTGTGTCAGACATTCTTGAAGGAGGGTGGCCGTGGAGCTCACCGTGTGGGGCATCATCACTGCGATCGTTGTTGGTCTCATCGTCGGCGCGCTCGGCCGCCTGGTCGTCCCGGGCCGGCAGAACATGCCGATCTGGCTGCACCTGCTGATCGGTGTCGGCGCCGCGCTGCTGGGCACCGTCCTGGCGCGGGCCATCGGCATCGCGACCGAGACGAGCGGTATCGACTGGGCCGAGCTGCTGGTGCAGGTCGTTGTGGCCGCGATCGCGGTCGCCCTGGTGGCCGGTGTGGGTCGCCGCCGCAGCGTCACCCGATAACGACCCGGCATCATCTGGCGACACAGCACCACTCGTAGGACAGCACGACCCGAAAGAGCGCCCGGCCGAGAGCCGGGCGCTCTTTCGTGCTGAAAGGCCCAACTTTGGCCGGATGTTGGAGTGCCGGTCGTCGGGCCGCTGCGGTACGGTCGCCACGCTTCGGCCAGTCCCGCCCACTGTCGTAAAGGAATTCTCCGTACTAGGGTGCGGCGGAGAAGGTTAGTTCCAGGCGGCGCGAGGGGAGAAGTGGCGTGAACAGGTGGAAGCGGCTGGCCCCGGTCACCGCCATGGTGGCCTCGGCCGCGATGGTGCTGACCGGCTGTGGAGGCTCCGGCGACGATGCGGCCGACGACAGCAAGCTCACGGTCTGGATGATGGGTGAGGGCGGGGACGCGCAGAACTCCTTCCTCGACGGGGTCGAGGCCGAGTTCCGCCAGAAGCACCCCGACACCGATGTGGTCGTGCAGTACATCCCCTGGCTGGAGGCGCCCAAGAAGTTCCAGGCGGCGCTCGCCGGCGGTGAGGGGCCGGACATCACCGAACTGGGTAACACCGAGACCCAGGGTTGGGCCGCCCAGGAGGCGCTCGCCGACGTGAGTGGTCGGATGGGCGGCTGGGCCGACGGCAAGGATCTGCTGCCCGACCTGGTGCGCAACGCGCAGCTCGACGGCAAGCAGTACGGCGTGCCCTGGTACGCCGGTGTGCGCGCGATCTACTACCGCACCGACTGGTTCGCCGAGGCCGGCGTGCAGCCCCCGAAGAGCTGGGACGAGCTGGTCACCGTGGCCAAGGCCGTGCAGGCGAAGAAGAAGGGCACCTACGGCATCGCCCTTCCCGGCAACTCTGAGCTGCCCTTCTACTCCTTCCTCTGGGGCGCCGGCGGCGAGATTGCCAGCAACCAGGGCGGCACCTGGAAGTCCGGCTACACCACGCCCGAGGCGCAGCGGGCCGTCAAGTTCTGGACCGACCTGGTGACCGTGCACAAGGTCGCCCCGCCGGCGGCGGCGGGTTGGAACGAGATCGACGCGCGTACCCAGTTCGCCACCGGCAAGGCCGCGATGGCCTTCGCCGGCAGCTGGCAGCAGGGTGCCATCAAGAAGGACAACCCCGAGATCGAGAAGGTCTGGGGTACGTTCCCGATCCCCGGCCCGGACGGCAAGGCGGCGCCCGGTTTCGCGGGCGGCTCGGACGTGGCGATCTGGAAGGACAGCGAGCGGCAGGACCTGGCCTGGGACTACCTGACCGTGCTGCTCAACAAGAAGAACGCGCAGAGCTTCGCGAGCAGCCTCGGCTTCTTCCCGGTCTACAAGGACCTGGTCTCCGGTGACGCGTACGCGAACGACAAGGTGATGGCGGCGTTCGCCACCACCATGCAGAACACCAAGCTCACGCCGCTCACCCCGAAGTGGGTGGAGGTCAGCCGGACGAAGACGGTGACCCAGGCGATGAACAGCTCGGTCATGAAGGGTCAGAAGACGGTCGAGAAGGCTACCGCCGATGCGGCCGGTGAGATGGAAGGCATTTTGAACAGCAAGTGAGCTCACAGACAAAAAGCCCGGAGACGGCCGCCGCGCGGGAGAACCCCGCGCGGCGGCGTCGCCGGGTGGACCGCCTGCCCTACCTGCTGCTCCTGCCCGCCCTGCTGATCATCGGGGTGCTGCTGCTCTGGCCGCTCGGCCAGGTGGTGGTGATGTCCTTCTACCGGCTGAACAGCGTCCGCCAGCTGCGCGGCGATCGGGAGTGGCCGTGGGTGGGGTTCGGCAACTACGTCGACATCCTGTCCGACCCGTTCTTCCTGACCGTGCTGCGCAACACGGTTCTGTTCGCCGCGGCCAACGTGCTGCTCACCATGGTGCTCGGCACGCTGGTGGGGCTGCTGCTCAACCGGCTCGGTCGCAAGATGGCGACGTTCGTGGCCAGCTGCGTGATGCTCGCCTGGGCCACGCCGGCGCTGACCGGCACCATCGTCTGGAAGTGGATCTTCGACGACACGAGTGGCCTGGTCACGTGGCTGTTCAACGCGTTGCCGGACGGGCTCTCGAACAGCCTGTTCGGGCGCAGCGACTGGACCGGCTACGGCTGGTTCAACTCGCCGCTGCTCTTCTTCGCCATCCTCACCCTGGTGGTGGTCTGGCACTCGTTCCCGTTCATCGCGGTGAGTGTGCTGGCCGGTCTCAAGAGCGTGCCGAGTGAGCTGCACGAGGCGGCCCGGGTGGACGGCGCCAGCCCGTGGCGGGTCTTCTGGAAGATCACCTTCCCGTTGCTGCGCCCGGTCTTCGGGATCCTGATCGTGCTCTCCACGATCTGGGACTTCAAGGTCTTCACCCAGCAGTTCGTGCTGGCCGGCGGCACCCAGGACCGGCCGACGTTCATGCTCGCCATCTACTCGTACGCCGAAGCTTTCTCCCCGCCGCCCAAGTACGGGCTCGGCGCGGCCATCGCGGTGATCCTCACGCTGATCCTGCTCGTGGTCACCGGCTTCTACGTACGGATGGTGCTCAGGCAGGAGGACGAGTCGTGAAGAAAATCGCCCTCAACGGCGCCGGGCTGCTGGTCGCGCTCTTCGCGGCGTTTCCGGTCTACTGGATGATCTCCACCTCGCTGAAGCCGAGCAGCGAGATCTTCTCGGCCACCCCGCAGCCGGTGCCGACCCATCCGACGTTGACGCACTACCGGGAGATCCTGACCGGCAACCTGATCCCCGGTGTCAGTTTCCTCGACTTCTTCCTCAACAGCGCGCTGGTAGCCGTCTCCACTGTGGTGCTCAGCGGTCTGGTGGCGTTGCTCGCCGCGACCGCGGTGGCCCGGTTCCGCTTCAAGCTGCGGACCAGCTTCCTGATCATGCTGCTGGTGGTGCAGATGATCCCGCTGGAGGCGTTGGTCATCCCGCTGTTCCTGATGATCCAGCGGCTCGGGCTCTACAACACCCTGCCCAGCCTGATCCTCACGTACCTCGGTTTCTCGCTGCCGTTCGCGGTCTGGATGCTGCGCGGCTTCGTCGCCGCGGTGCCGAAGGAGCTGGAGGAGGCGGCGGCGATCGACGGGGCCAGCCGAGCCCAGATCTTCCGCCGGGTGCTCTTCCCGCTGGTTGCGCCCGGCCTGGTGGCCACCAGCATCTTCTCCTTCATCACGGCGTGGAACGAGCTGATCTTCGCGTTGACGTTCATCAACGACCAGGGCAGCTACACGCTGCCGGTGGCGATGACCTTCTTCTTCGGTCGGGACGACACCAACTGGGGGCCGGTGATGGCCGCGTCCACCCTGTTCACCCTGCCGGTCATCATCTTCTTCCTGCTGGTGCAGCGTCGGATGGTCTCCGGCCTGGTGGCCGGCGCCGTCAAGGGCTGACCCCGCGCCGCGAGAGCTGACGCCGGTGCTGACGCCCGGTCGGGAGGGCTGGCCGGCGTTGGACCGCCAACTAGGCTGACGGTCATGACGGGCAGGGTGGCAGCGGTGAACCTCGGCATCGTGACCGAGGCCGGGTGGGCCGGCGACGCGAGCGGTCGCAGCGGCATCGACAAGCGGCCGGTCGACGGCCCGGTTTCGGTGCTCACCGGCGGCCTGGCGGGGGACTTCATCGGCGAGCGGGCCCATCACGGTGGCCCGGATCAGGCGGTCTACGCCTACGCGGAGGAGGACGCCGCCTGGTGGGTGGCCGAACTGCGCCGCGCCATACCGCCCGGCGGCTTCGGCGAGAACCTGACCACCTACGCGGTCGACGTGACGGGTGCGGTGATCGGCGAGCAGTGGCAGGTCGGCTCCGCCCTGCTCCAGGTCACCAAGCCGCGTACCCCCTGCACCACCTTCGCCGGTTTCTGGGGCGTACCGGATCTGATCAAACGGTTCACCGTCCGGGCATCGCCCGGGGCCTACCTGCGGGTGCTGCGCGAGGGGGAGGTCGGCGCTGGCGACCCGGTCGAGGTGGTGGACCGGCCGGCGCACGGTGTCACCATCGGCGAGGTGTTCCGCGCGAACAGCCTGGAGCCGGAGTTGTTGCCGCGGTTGCTCGACGCCGAGGACCTGCCGGAGCCGATCCGGGAGAAGGCCCGCCGACGCCTCGCCGCCCGGGGCTGACCGGCCGCGACGGCATCCGCCGCGACGCCCCGACGAGCACCGACGGACTCCGCTGATCCGGCCCGGAAGAACCCCGATGACGGGCCCAGCGACGGACTTGCCCGTATTGTCCCCACGGAGGGCGTGCGGCGGGGACCGGGTGGAGCGCGATGTCGATGACGACGGACGGCGGTGCCGCGGCGGCGTCATCCCCCGACCCGAGCCTGGAGCGTCCGGCGTTCCTCGAGCTCTTCTTCGACCTCGTCTACATCTTCGCGCTGGTCACCTTGGCGACGGTGCTGGCCGACAACCTGACCTGGACGGGCGTCACCGAGACGCTGGTGCTGCTGCTCGGGTTCACGATGATCTGGGCACTGACCGTGTGGACGGCGGACAGCGTCGACCTGACCCGCCCGGCCGGGCAGGGGCAGTTCATCTGGGTGGCGGCGGCCAGCCTGCTGTTGGCCGCGCTCGCGGCCGACGCGTACGGCGATCGCCGGCTGCTCTTCGCGACCACGTACGTGGTCATCCACCTCAGTACCGCTGCCTACTACATCCTGGTCATCTCGCACAGGAGGCCGCCGCGGCGCAGCATCCGGATCCTGATCTGGGAGGCCGTCGCGGGCATCGGCTGGATCGGTGGGGCGCTCGTCGGCGGTTCGGGGCAGTTGGCGATCTGGGTGCTCGCTGCCGTCGTCGAGTACGGCGCGGCGGCGTTGGGTTGGCCGGTACCCGGGATCGGCCGCTCACGACCGCGCGACTGGCGGCTGGTCGGTGCGCGGGTGGCCGAGCGTTACCGGCAGTTCGTCATCGTCGCGCTCGGTGTCTCGATCTTCGTGACCGGAACGACCTTCAGCATGAGCGAGTACACGCTGGAGCGAGCCTCGGCTCTACTCGTGGTGTTCACCACCATCGTGTTGATGTGGCGGATCTACATCTACCGCGCCGGTGAGCTGCTGACCGACGCGATCGCCCGATCGTCCAACCCGGCGCTGCTCACCCAGTCCGCCGCGGTCACCCATCTGATCATGGTGGCCGGAATCATCGGCGCGGCGGTCACCAGCCGGCTCGTGGTGATCCGCCCGTTGGGCGAGACCCCGCCCTCGTGGGCCGCGGTGATCCTCGGCGGACCCGCGTTGTACCTGGTCGGCCGGGGCGTCCTCGACTTCACCGTGTTCGGGCGGATCTCGCGGTCCCGGTTGGCCGGGCTGGTGCTGCTGGCGGGCGTGGCACCGGCCACGCCCCTGCTGCCGCCGGTGCTGGTCGCCCTGCTCGCCATGGCGGTGCTGCTCCTGATCGCCGCGGCGAACCTGGTGAGCACCCGGCGACACACGCGTACGCCGGCACCACCGATGCTGCGGTGACTCTCCACGACGGCCGCCGACGGCCGTTCATCACGATGGCACGGCGGCCCCGACCAGGCGCCTGCGCGCGGCCAGCCCTTCCGCGACCAGGGTGACCAGCAGGACCAGGTTCGCCAGCATCAGGGCGGCCAGGGGCGGGAACAGGAGGGTGGCGGGTGCCACCAGGGCACACAACACCGCGATCGCCAGCACCCGGGACCAGAGGGTCCGGCCGGTCACCACGGCATCGAACAGGACGCTGCCGAGCAGGAACAGGACCGGTCCGCCGAGGGTGGCGACCATCAGCGCGACCGGGGCGCGGCCGAACGGCCGGTCGATGACCAGCGAGGTGCTGGTCGAGACCAGCACCACCCCGGCCACCATGACCAGATGGCTGTACGAGGTGGAGGTGCCGGAGCGGACCCGTTCCACAGTTGCGACGCTGGGTGGTGCCAGGATCCGCTGGACCCGTTGGAAGTAGAGCTGGAACAGCAGTACGGCGCTGAGGAACGCGACCGCGCTGGTGGCCACCGCGCCGGCCGTGAATCCGCTGCCGGCCAACCCCATGCCGGTGCTCAGGATCAACTCGCCGAGCGCGACGATGAAGATCGCCCGGTGCCGCTCGGAGAGGTGCACCCCGGTGAAGATCTGGCTGGCAAGCTCGGTCCGCCCCAGCCTGGGCGTCGGCCAGCCGATCCGGGCCGAGCCGAGGTCGACCGCCACCGCGAGAGACCAGAGCACCAGTCGGGCGGTCTCGTCCGCGAACACCCCGGCCACCCAGGGCGTCACTGTGACGCCGAACCAGAAGAACACCCGGATGCTCCTGGCCTGGATCGGCCGGTTCACCCGGGTGCCGGGGATCAGGACGGCGTCGCGGACCAGGTGAATGGCGAAGTAGGCCGCGACGAAGAGCCACCCGTACCGACCGAAGGCGTACGGGGTCGCGATCGCCATCAGCAGGGTGCCGAGCATGACCAGCAGGGTGGTCGCCTGGATGATCGGCAGCCGGGGGTTGAACAGGTCGGTGAGCCACGCGGTCAGCACCCAGACCCACCAGGCTGCCAGCAGCAGGACGGCGGTCTGCGCCGCGCCCCGGACGGTGAGGTTCTCGGCCAGGCTGGCAGCGAGCCGGGAGAACATGAAGATGTAGACGAGATCGAAGAAGAGTTCCAGGAAGGTCGGGTATTCCGGCTCGCCGCGGCGGCGGAGGATCCGGGGGAGCGGAGCGGATGTCACTGCGCTGCCTCCTGTGCCACCCCACGCCCTGGGCGCCGCGCCCCGACCTGCGCACCCGCCACGCTACCGACAGTGCGGGTCTCCGGTGTCGGGAACGGGCCGGGCCCGAGCGGTCGGCCCGCGGACGTGAAACGGCCCCCTGCCAACGCTGAGCGTCGGCAGGGGGCCGTCCTACGAGCAGTGGATCAGCGGAGCCAGGGGATGTTGCGGTCGAGCAGACCGCGCTCCTTGAGCTCCTTGCGGAGCGGGATCTCGTCGTCGACGTACCCGTCCCAGTTGATGCCCCAGTAGTTGGCGGTGTGGGTGCCCTCACCGATCAGCTGGCGCTGCACGGGGGTGCGGTTGCGGTACCACTCGCCGTTCACGTCGGGGTGCAGCTCGTCCAGCGGACGGATCCACCGGTAGGTGTAGCCGACGAAGAGCATCTTGCGGGTGATGGTCGACAGGTTCGTCGACCGCGAGTGCCACTGCCGGCGGTCGAAGATGAAGGCGTCGCCCGGGTTGGCGGTGATCTCCACCGTGCCCTCCGGGTCGGGGTTCTGCACGGTGAGGTCCGCAGGCCGGGGCAGCGAGTTCTTCAGGTGGCTGCCCGGGATGACCTTGGTGGCGCCGCGGCCGGTCTCGGAGAGGTCCGACAGCACGTACGCGACCTTCAGCGAGAACATCGGCCGAGGCAGGTTCGGGTCCATCGTCTCCGGGTCGGAGTTCTGCCGGTACCCGTCCTGGTGCCAACCCCAGTACGGCTTCTCCGGCTCGGCGGCCGGCGGGGTGACGTCCAGGTGGTTGTGGTGGGTGTAGATGTTCCAGCCGGCCAGCCCCCACATGTACGGGAAGGCGATCGGGTGGGTCAGCAGCTCACCGAAGAGCTCGTCGCGCTCCAGGAAGCCCAGCAGGTGCAGGGTGCCGTCCTTCTTGGTGGTGCCCTTGGCCTGCTCCTCCGCGTAGACGCGGTCGACCGCCGCCTCCAGCGCCGCCCGGTGGTCCTCCGTCAGGACGTTGCGCAGCAGGAGGAAGCCCTGCTCGTGGAACTCCTTGCGGTCAGTGTCGCTGATCGGTTCGTAACCGGTCCGGTCGCCGTAATCGAACACCGCGTCGTACCCCTCCCCATGAGGTGAAACCTTTTCTGGCACAGGCCGCCGATCGTAACGCGGCGGCCCGGGCAGCGGGGAGAGTGTGGCGCGGGATTGGGCCAGGGCGGGACCCCACGCAGCGGAAGAAACGCATAGAGTGAGATCTCAGAGATCAATAGTGCGATTCGGTGCGTATTGCCCGATTGTGCGGTGACTGCCGGTTAAGAGATCCGGGTCGGTCAACCCTCGTTGAACACCTCGGCGACCACCTGGCCGGCGGGGTTCTGCCGGCCGTCCACCCGGCCCCACGAGCCGTCGCGGGCGGTCCACTCCAGGTCGCCGAAGCGGACCCGCTTCACGCCGTGGTCCTGGGCGTGGGAGACCAGCCAGTGCGCGTACCGCCAGCCGTCGCGCTGGTCGCCCGGAGTCACCGCCAACCCGGTCGGGTCGGTCGGGTCGGTGCCCTTGAGCCCCCAGTCCAGCACCAGGTTGCGGGTCAGTTGCGCGGCCGCCGCCGCGCCGTGCATTACCGGGGTGCGCCCCACCGAGCAGGCGACAGCGCCGCTGGCGTCGCCGAGCAGGGCCCGGCTGAGCACCTCGGAGTCGTCGGCCCACTTCTGGTACGCCTCGGGGAACGCCGAGCGCTGCACCCGCTGGGCGGCATCGGTGACCCGCATCTCCTCCCAGCCGCGCACCTTCTTGAGGGCCGCGTAGAACCGGTTGGCCGCGTAGCGCGGGTCGCGGATCTGCGCCGGAGTGCCCCAGCCCTGGCTCGGCCGCTGCTGGAACAGGCCGACCGAGTCGCGGTCGCCGTCGGCGAGGTTGCGCAGCCCGGACTCCTGGTACGCGGTGGCGAGCGCGACCACGACGGCCCGCTCGGGCATTCCACGCTTCGCGCCGATCGCGGCGATGGTCGCCGCGTTTGCCATCTGGTCGGCGTCCAGGGCGACCCGCCCGTCGGCCTGCACTGTGCACTTCCGTGCCACCAGCGGCAACGTCAGGTTGTCGCCCACCTGCCGTACGACGAGCCAGATCGCGATCACGGCGACGAGGATGAGCACCACTCCACCCGCCACGGTTGCCCGAGTTCGCACCCACACCCCCAGATCGACAGTTCGCCAAGCGTACGTCCCCGCAGGCCCTCCGCGGGTCGTCCGAGTGGTTCGGGCCCAGCCTGGCCGCTCCGACCGGTTCGGGGTCCGCTCCGCTCTAGCGTGCCGGTTGGCGACGTTCCCGCTCCGGTCGCGATCTCACCTGCCACGTCGTTCCTGTCGCTCGCCCCGGTGCAGGGCTGTCGTGAGCGTCACCGGGTAACCACAACGGGAAGCGATTGATCGGTCAAGGACTTGAGTCAGTTGACATATCAATCCGACCTACCCTCCCATACCCGGGCGCGTTGGTCGACGAACGAGGAGGAGATCCATGGGAACGCTCGATGGCAAGGTCGTGCTGATCACCGGCACCGGCGGTGGTCTGGGCCGCGTCGCGGCGCTGACCTTCGCCCGCGAGGGCGCGAAGGTCGTCGGGGCCGACCTTCAGGTCGCGGGTAACGACGAGACTGTCGAACTCGTTCGTCGCGCCGGCGGCGAGATGACCGGCATCGCGCCGGTCGACCTCACCGAACCCGAGCAGGTACGCAAGCTCGTCGACGACGCCGCGGCCGCCTACGGCGGGCTCGACGTGGTCTACAACAACGCAGCCGCGCTCCGCTTCGGCCCGATGCCCGACTTCTCCGTGCAGGACTGGCGCTACACCATCACCGGAGAACTCGACATTCCGTACTTCGTGTCGAAGTTCGCCTGGCCGCACCTGGTCCGGCGCGGTGGCGGTGTCATCATCAGCGCCGCCTCCATGGCCGGCATGATCGGCGGCCACGTCCCGCCGATGGTCGGTCACACCGCCGCAAACGCCGGCATCATCGGCATGACGCGACAGCTCGCCCTCGAAGGCGCGCCCCACGGCATCCGCGCGGTGGCGGTCAGCCCCGGGCCCACCCTCACCCCGGCCAGCGAACGCGACCTCGGTGACAACCAGGAGGCCCGGGACGCCATCACCGCCAAGACGCTCCTCAAGCGCTTCGCGCGCCCCGAGGAGGTCGTCGAGCTGGTGGTCTTCCTCGCGTCCGACCGGGCGTCGTACATCACCGGGGCGAACTACCCGGTCGACGGCGGCGCGACCGCCTGGTGACCCGACCTTGGGGCGCCGCCGCTCCCGGTGGCGCCCCGACCGTCAGTCGTCGAGAGCGGGCACCCAGCGCGCCGGTCGCTTTTCGCGGAACGCCATGACTCCCTCGCGCCCCTCGTCGGAGAGGAAGTAGCCGGTCGAGACGGCGGAGAGTCGAGCCAGATCGGCGCGCAACTCGGCGGTACCCGGTCGGCGCAGCAACTCCTTCGCGCCGGCCAGCGCCCCGGGCGCGCCGCGCACCAGCGAGTCGCAGTAGCCCCGTACCGCGTCGTCCAACCCGTCCGCCGGGACCGAGGCGGTCACCAGGCCGATCTCGGCGGCCCGGCGGCCGTCGAAGGTGTCGCCGGTCAGGTACAGCTCGGCGGCGGCCCGGGGGTGCAGCCGGGGCAGCACGGTCGCCGAGATCACCGCCGGGATCACCCCGATGCGTACCTCGGTGAACGCGAACGTCGCCTCGTCGGCGCAGACCGCAAGGTCGGCGGCGGCGATCAGGCCCAGGCCGCCGGCCCGCGCCGGCCCGCCGACCCGGGCCAGCACCGGCTTCGGGCATTCCCAGAGCGCCGCGAGCACGTCACCCAGCATCCCGGCCGGCACCGTCCCGCTGGCGTACGCCGCGGCGGTCTCCTTCAGGTCCGCGCCGGAGCAGAAGACCGGGCCGGTGTGGTCGAGCACGATCACGCGGACCGCCTCGTCGGCGACCGCGTCCGCCAGCCCGGCCAGCAGTTGGGTCATCAGGCCGGTGGAGAGCGCGTTGCGGTTGTGCGGGCTGTCCAGGGTGAGGGTGGTCACCCCACGGGCCGTGGCGACCCGCACGAGGACGTCGGGAGAGGTCATGCCGGGCACACTAGTGGCCATGCCCGGCGTCCTTCCAGATGGTGAGACCGTCCCCGTCGACGGATCGTTGCCCGCCACCGCCACCGCGGCGGTCGGCGCGCGCGGCTTCGGCGTGTACGTGCACGTGCCGTTCTGCGCCAGCCGCTGCGGATACTGCGACTTCAACACCTACACCGCCGCCGAACTGGGCGGCGGCGCCAGCCGCGAGGGGTACGCGGACACGGTGCTGGCCGAGCTGAAGCTCGCCGCCCGGGTGCTCGGCGATACCCCGCCGCCCCGGGTCGACACCGTCTTCGTCGGCGGCGGCACGCCCACCCTGCTCCCCGCCGACGACCTGGCCCGCATCCTCGACGGCATCGACCGCACCTGGGGGCTGGCCGCCGACGCCGAGGTGACCACCGAGGCCAACCCCGAGTCGGTCACCCCGGAATCGTTGAAGCTGCTGCGGGCCGCCGGCTACACCCGGATCTCGCTGGGCATGCAGTCCGCCTCCCCGGGGGTGCTGGCGATCCTGGACCGCAAACACAGCGCCGGCCGGGCCACCGCCGCCGCCCTGGAGGCGCGCGACGCCGGGTTCGAGCACGTCAACCTGGACCTGATCTACGGCACCCCGGGGGAGCGGGCCGAGGACTTCGCCGCCTCGCTGGAGCAGGTCGTCGCCGCCGGAGTGGACCACGTCAGCGCGTACGCCCTGATCGTCGAGGACGGCACCCGGCTCGCCGCCCGGATGCGGCGCGGCGAGCTGGCGTACCCCAGTGACGACGTGGCCGCGGACCGCTACCTGGCTGCGGAGGCCGCGCTCGACGCGGCCGGGCTCTCCTGGTACGAGGTCTCCAACTGGGCCCGCACCGAGGAGGCCCGCTGCCGGCACAACCTGCTCTACTGGACCGGCGCGGACTGGTGGGGGCTCGGACCGGGGGCGCACAGCCACGTCGGTGGGGTGCGCTGGTGGAACGTGAAGCACCCCTCGGCGTACGCCCAGCGGTTGGCCGCCGGCGCGTCTCCCGGCCTGGCCCGGGAGGTGCTCACTGTCGACGAGGCGCACATGGAGGACGTGATGCTCCGGCTGCGGCTGGCCAGCGGCCTCCCGCTGGCGGTGCTCGACGCCACCGGCCGGGCCGGTGCCGAGCGGGCGCTGGCCGGCGGCCTGCTGGCCGCCGACGAGTACGCCGCCGGCCGGGCGGTGCTCACAGTGCGCGGGCGGCTGCTCGCCGACGCGGTCGTCCGCGACCTGCTGCCCTGAGTGGCCCCCCCCGGACCGGCACTGCGGTGCTCCGGACCGGCCGGGGGAGCGGCCGGCCCGGTTCACTTGATGAAGTTGGCCGTCATCGGGTAGCGGTACGGGGTGCCCTCGTTGGCCTTCATGCCGGCGATGATCCCGAACAGGATCTGGATCACCACGACGGCGATGCTGGGCAGGAAGAGCAGGCACCAGCTCACGAAGAGCAGCACGAACGCGATGATCGACCAGAGGATCTGGAAGTTCAGGGCGGCGAGGGCGTGCGCCCGGACGGTCGGCGACTGCTGGCCGCGGGCCAGGTAGGCGATCAGCGGGGCGACGAAGCCCAGCGGACCAAAACTGACCAGCGCGCCGAGGGCACCGCCGAAGTGCGCGACCAGCGCCCAGGTCTTGTCCTCGTTGTTGGCGTAGCCGCCACCGGGGCCGCCGTAGGCCCCACCGGCCGGGTAGCCGCCGGGCGGAGGATAGCCACCGGGCGGGGGGTAGCCGCCTGCCGGAGGGTAGCCGCCTGCCGGAGGGTAGCCGCCTGACGGCGGTTGGTCACCGGTGGGCGGCGGATAGCCACCGGGCGGGGGATAGCCGGCCGGCCCGGGCGCCCCGGACAGTGGTGCGGTGGGCGGCTCGGCCGACGGGGACGGGCCTGGGGAGGTGGGCTCCGGCGGGTAGTTGCCGGGGTCGCCCGACCCGGGAGGGCGAGGAGGTTCAGTCATGGATGTCACGGTAGGGGCCCGTGGCAACGCCGCACCAGAGCGACACCGCCCGGCAGTGCGGGCCGATCGGCCCGACAGGGTGGCGTGGGCCGCACCGACGGGTGGCCGTTGATCATCGCGTCGGCGGGCCCGCCGACGTAGACTGGCACTCGTTACAGTCGAGTGCCAGGACGGCCCGGCCGGCCCAGAGCGCCGGCGGCCGACGTGCGACAGGAGGTGCGGAGGATGGGTCTCGACGACCGTAAACTCGCCGTGCTCCGCGCCATCGTCGAAGACTACGTCTCCACCCAGGAGCCGGTCGGCAGCAAGGCGCTGGTCGAGCGGCACCAGCTCGGGGTCTCCCCGGCCACGGTCCGCAACGACATGGCCGTGCTGGAGGAGGAGGGCTACATCCGGCAGCCGCACACCAGTGCCGGCCGGGTGCCCACCGACCGCGGCTACCGCCTCTTCGTCGACCGGTTGTCCCGGGTCAAGCCGCTCAGCCCGGCCGAGCGCCGGGCCATCGAGCGCTTCCTGGTCGGCGCGGTCGACCTCGACGACGTGGTGCACCGCACGGTGCGGTTGCTCGCCCAGCTGACCCGGCAGGTCGCCGTCGTGCAGTACCCGAGCCTGGCCCGCTCCTCGGTGCGCCACCTGGAGCTGGTGCCGATCTCCACCACCCGGCTGATGCTCGTCATGATCGCCGACACCGGGCGGGTGGAGCAGCGACTCGTGGAGCTGCCCGGGCCGGTGCCCGCCGACGACGTCACCGACCTGCGCCGACTGATCAACGAGAAGCTCGCCAACGCCCGGCTGTCCGAGACGCCGCCGCTGGTGCAGGCGCTGGTCGAGGAAGCGCCGACCGGCCTGCGTCCGACCATGACCACGCTCGCCACCGTCCTGCTGGAGACGCTCGTCGAGCGACACGAGGAACGGATCGCGCTCGCCGGCACCGCGAACCTCACCCGGGGTGGCCTGCTCGACTTCCAGGGCTCCCTGCGGCCGATCCTCGAAGCTCTGGAGGAGGAGGTCGTGCTGCTCAAGCTCATCGGTGAGACCGAGCCGAGCACGACCCGGGTGCTGATCGGCGACGAGAACGAGTTCGACAACCTGCGCGCCGCCTCGGTGGTCAGCACCGGGTACGGCCCGGGCACCACCATCGTGGGCGGCCTGGGGGTGCTGGGCCCCACCCGGATGGACTACCCCGGCAACATCGCCACGGTGCGCGCCGTGGCACGCTACGTGGGCGAGTTGCTGGCCCAGAACTGATTGGTCAGGGCCGATGCGGCCGGCTGCGGCCGCCGACCGGCGCAACGCGAGACGAACATGAGGACACGGAACGCAGTGGCCAGGGACTACTACGGCATTCTCGGTGTGAGCCGGGAAGCCTCCGATGACGAGATCAAGCGCGCCTACCGCAAGCTGGCACGCCAGTTCCACCCGGACGTCAATCCGGACCCGGAGGCTCAGGAGAAGTTCAAGGACATCAACGCCGCGTACGAGGTCCTCTCGGACGACCGGAAGCGGCAGATCGTCGACCTGGGCGGCGACCCGCTCGCCCCGGGTGGCGGCGGTGCCGGCGGCCCGGGTGGCCCCGGAGGCGCCGGCCCGTTCGTCGGTTTCCAGGACATCATGGACGCGTTCTTCGGCGGCGCCGGAGGTGGCGCCCGTGGCCCACGGCCGCGTACCCGCCCGGGCGCCGACGCGATCCTGCGGCTCGAACTCGACCTGCACGAGACGGCCTTCGGCGTGGAGGCCCCGATCACCGTCGACACCGCGGTGCTCTGCACCACCTGCTCCGGCGCCGGCACGGCCGCCGGCACGCACCTGGCGACCTGCGAGGCGTGCGGCGGTCGGGGCGAGGTGCAGTCGGTGCAGCGCACCTTCCTCGGCCAGGTGGTCTCCGCCCGGCCGTGCACCGTGTGCCAGGGCTACGGCACCACCATCCCGCACCCCTGCCCCACCTGCGCCGGCGACGGCCGGGTGCGGACCCGCCGTTCGCTGACCGTCAAGATCCCGGCCGGCGTCGAGGACGGCATGCGGATCCGGCTGGCCCAGCAGGGCGAGGTGGGCCCGGGCGGCGGCACCGCCGGTGACCTCTACGTGGAGATTCACGAGCGCCCGCACGACGTGTACTCCCGTAAGGGGGACGACCTGCACTGCCGGGTCA
The DNA here is from genome assembly GCF_900091575.1 of Micromonospora saelicesensis. GTDB lineage: Bacteria > Actinomycetota > Actinomycetes > Mycobacteriales > Micromonosporaceae > Micromonospora > Micromonospora saelicesensis. The sequence goes on along the minus strand of NZ_FMCR01000011.1, from coordinate 34,266 downwards.
CAGTGCCCATGACGGCGGCGGCGCTGGGCACCCGGCTGACCATCAAGACGCTGGACAGCGAGGAGACCGTCGACGTCAAGGCCGGCACCCAGCCGGCCAGCACGCTGCGACTGCGCGCCCGGGGCGTGCCGCACCTGCGCGGCACCGGCCGAGGCGACCTCTACGTCCACCTGGACGTGCGGACGCCCACCAAGCTCGACCCGGACCAGGAGAAGATGCTGCGCGACTTCGCCAAGACCCGTGGTGAGGAGGTCGCCGAGCTGTCCAAGCAGGGCGGCTTCTTCTCCCGGATGCGCGACGCGTTCAACGGGCACGCCTGAGGTGTCCGCACCGCTGTTCCTGGTCGAGGCGCTGCCCACCGGCGACGCGCTGACCCTGGACGGCCCGGAGGGGCATCACGCCGCCACCGTGCAGCGACTGCGCGTCGGCGAGGAGCTGCTGCTCGCCGACGGCCGGGGTGGCACGGCCGCCGCCGTGGTCACGGCCGTCGGCCGGGGCAGCCTGGAGGTCACCATCACCTCCCGGGGGTACGCGGACGCGCCCGTACCCCGGCTGGTGACAGTGCAGGGCATCGCCAAGGGCGACCGGGGTGAGCTGGCCGTGCAGGCGATGACCGAGGTCGGGGTGGACGAGATCGTGCCCTGGGCGGCCTCGCGTTCGGTGACCCAGTGGCGCGGCGACCGGGGCGTACGCGCCCGGGAGAAGTGGGTGGCCACCGCCCGGGAGGCGGCCAAGCAGGCCCGCCGGCCGTGGCTGCCGGTGGTGGCCGGTGCGCCGGACGAGTCCACCGCCACTGTGGCCCGTCGGATCGCCGGTGCCGCCGCCGCGTTCGTGCTGCACGAGGAGGCCGAAGACCGGCTCACCACCGCCGAGCTGCCCTCCACCGGCGAGATCGTGCTGGTGATCGGCCCGGAGGGTGGCATCGCCCCGGCCGAGTTGACCGCCTTCGCCGAGGCCGGCGGGCGACCCGTACGCCTCGGGCCGGCCGTGCTGCGCACCTCCACCGCCGGCGTGGCGGCCCTCAGCGTGCTCGCCGCCCGCCTCGGCCGCTGGTAGCGCCGCCCGCCCCGCGCCGGTTACCGATCTTCACCGAGATCTTGGAAGGAAACCGCCCCTCCAGTGGCGCTTTCCTTCCAAGATCTTGTCGGAGCTGGCCTCAGCTGCGCAGGTAGGAGGCGCCGTTGAGGTCGACGATCGTGCCGGAGGCCCACTCGGCCTGCGGCGAGGCCAGCCAGTGCACGGCGGCGGCGATCTCCTCCGGTTGGCCCACCCTGTCGAACGGGCTCTGCGCGCGGATGGCCGCGCCCCGCTCGCCGCGCAGGTGCTCGGTGGTCATGTCGGTCGCCACGAAGCCCGGCGCGACGGTGGCGACAGTGATGCCGAACGGCGCGAGCGCCACGGCGAGGGACTGGCCCAGTGCGTTCAGCCCCGCCTTGCTGGCGCCGTACGCCGGCTGCTCGGGCTCGCCGCGGAACGCGCCACGGGACGAGACGTTGACGATTCGCCCGCCGCGTTCGCGCATGTGCTGGGCGGCGCACCAGGTGACGTTGCCGGCGCCGGTCAGGTTGGTCTCCAGCACCTGCCGCCAGCGCTGCTGCCACTCCTCGTACGAGGTGCCGAAGATCGGGTGCGGGTCGTCGCGGTCGCCGTACGTCCCGGCGTTGTTGACCAGCACGTCCAGCCCACCGAGCAGTTCGGCGGCCCGGTCCACCATGACCCGGACCGCGTCCGGATCGGTGAGGTCGGCGCGGACCACCACGTGCCCGGTGCCCGGCAGTTGCGCGAGCAGTTCCTCGGCCGCGTCGGCGGAGTCGCGGTGGTGGATGGCCACCCGGTCGCCGCCGGCTGCGAACGCCTTCGCCACCGCGCGGCCGATCCCGCGCGAGGCCCCGGTCACGAGTACCGCCCGATCCGTCATGCCGGCCATCCTGCCTCAGCCGTGCCGTGCCTGCGAAGGCCGGCGGCGCCTGCTGGGCCGGAGCGCCCCCGGCCCGTTGGTCCTTAGACTGCCCCGATGGGATCCGACTGCCTGTTCTGCCGCATCGTCGCCGGGGAGATCCCGGCCACAGTGGTCCGCGAGACCGACACCACGCTCGCCTTCCGCGACATCGGCCCGAAGGCGCCGGTGCACGTCCTGGTCATTCCGAAGGAGCACTACGCCGACGTCGCCACGCTCGCCCAGGGTGACCCGGCGCTGGCCGCCGACGTGCTGGCGACGTCCGCCGCCGTGGCCGAGGACGAGGGGCTGCTCGGCGACGGTTTCCGGCTGATGTTCAACACCGGCGCGTACGGCGGCCAGGAGGTCTTCCACGTGCACGCGCACCTGCTCGGCGGTGCGCCGCTCGGCCCGATGCTCGCCCGGGACCTGGCGTGAGCGAGCGCGGTCCCGACGGTCGCGGCAACGAGCACCTGGACCGGTTGGTCCGGCGGGTACAGGCCGAGGCCCGGGTGCCCGCGGTGTCGGCGGCGCTGCACCGGGCCGACCGACCGCTCTGGAGCTGCACCGTCGGCGAGACCGGCACCGACAGCCCCCTGGGCGCAGGCACCCAGTTCCGGATCGGCTCGATCACCAAGACGTTCACTGCGGTGCTGGTCCTGCAGTGCCGCGACGACGGGCTGCTGGACCTGGACGACCCGGTGGGCCGGCACCTGGACCTCCCGGCGCACGGCGACCTGACCGTACGCCGGTTGCTGTCGCACACCGGTGGCCTGCAACGCGAGCCGTTCGGCGATGTGTGGGACAGCCTGCGCGCACCGGACGACGACCAACTGGTCGCCGAGCTGGACCGGGCCGAGCGGGTGCTGCCGACCGGCCGGCGGTTCCACTACTCCAACCTGGGCGTGGCCGTGCTCGGCCAACTCGTCGCCCGGCTCCGGGGCGAAAGCTGGGCGCAGGCGCTCACCGAGCGGATCCTGACGCCGCTGGGGCTGACCGACACCACAGTGACCCCACGGCCCACGGCAGCCACCGGGTTCCTGGTCGACGCGTACTCCGACGAGGCGCACCCGGAACCGCCGACCGACTTCGGCGCGGTCGGCCCGGCCGCCCAGCTCTGGAGCACCGCGACCGACATGGCCCGCTGGGCGGCGTTCCTGGCCGACCCGGCGGCGCTGGACCCGGCCGGCGCGGTCCTCGCCCCGGCCACCCTGGACGAGATGCGCTGGCCGGTGACCACCACCGACGAGACGCTCTGGGGCGCGGGCTTCGGGCTCGGGCTGATCCTGATCCCGCAGGGGGAGCGGGTGATGCACGTGGGGCACGACGGGGCGATGCCCGGGTTCCTCGCCGGGGCGTACGGCCGCCGCGGCGGTGACGGCACGCCCGGCGCGATGGGCGCCGCGGTGCTCGGCTCGTCCGGTACAGCGGCCGAACTGTTCGACCTGTCGCACCGGCTGCTCGCCGCGGCGGTCGAGCACGACCCGGCCGAGATCGAGCCCTGGCGACCCGGCGCACCCGCGCCGGCGGCCCTGCGGGGTGCGCTCGGCCGCTGGTGGGGCGAGGGCTCCGAGTACGTCTTCTCCTGGCACGACGGCACCCTCCGGGCGCGCGGGGTCGGTGACCCGACCGGACGCCCACCGGCGATCTTCATCCCTCTACCGGACCAGCCGGACGTGTTCCGGGTGGTCTCCGGTCGGGAGGTCGGTGAGCTGCTGCGGCTGACCCGCGACGAGGCCGGCGCGGTGGTCCGGATGCACTGGGCGACGTACCGGTTCACCCGCCACCAGGAGACCTTCGACCGGTACGACTTCCGGGCCGGGAGTTGATCGCGGCCAGCGGAAATGGGCGCGATGCGCCCCGCGTTGAACCGATACGATGGGTGTAACGTCCGCACGCCAGGCCAGCAGGCCGGCGCCGAGATCGAGAGCAGGTGCGCAGGGCCCTTCGGCCCAACCTATGACCGGCACCCCACCTCCCGGCCCGCCCCGGGTGCAGACCAGGATCACCGTGCCCGACCCGAAGATCATGGTCAATCTGCTCGGCGCAGGCGACGAGATCCTCAGGCTCGTCGAACGCTCGGTCACCAGTGACGTGCACGTTCGCGGCAACGAGATCACCATCACCGGTGACCCCGCGGACAACGCCCTCGCCGAGCGGGTCTTCAGCGAGCTCCTCGAACTCATCGAGAAAGGCGAGACCCTGACCACTGACGCCGTCAGGCGTACCGTCGGCATGCTCGAGCAGGGCAGCGCCGAGCGGCCCGCCGAGGTCCTGACACTCAACATCCTCTCCCGGCGCGGGCGCACCATCCGCCCCAAGACGCTCGGGCAGAAGAAGTACGTCGACGCGATCGACACCCACACCATCGTCTTCGGCATCGGCCCGGCCGGCACCGGAAAGACCTACCTGGCGATGGCGAAGGCCGTCCAGGCGTTGCAGGCCAAGCAGGTCAACCGGATCATCCTCACCCGGCCGGCGGTCGAGGCGGGCGAGCGACTGGGCTTCCTGCCCGGCACGCTCAACGAGAAGATCGATCCGTACCTGCGCCCGCTCTACGACGCGCTGCACGACATGCTCGACCCGGAGACCATCCCGAAGCTGATGGCCGCCGGGACGATCGAGGTCGCCCCCCTCGCCTACATGCGGGGTCGGACGCTCAACGACGCGTTCATCATCCTGGACGAGGCGCAGAACACGACGCCCGAGCAGATGAAGATGTTCCTCACCCGACTCGGCTTCAACTCCAAGATCGTCGTGACCGGTGACATCACCCAGGTGGACCTTCCCGGCGGGACGAGCAGCGGCCTGCGGGTGGTTCGGGAGATCCTGGAAAACGTCGATGACGTGCACTTCTCCCAGTTGTCCAGCTCCGACGTGGTCCGCCACCAGCTGGTCGGGGAGATCGTCGACGCGTACGCCCGCTGGGACGCCGAGCGGGAGAACCAGCAGGCGCAGGGCGTTCACGCCGTGCCTGGGCGACCCGCCCAGGGCGGCCGGGCCGCCCGCCGCCGCTAAAGCAGAGGAAAGCAGTTGTCCATCGAGATCGCCAACGAGTCCGGTGTCGACGTCGACACCGACGCCGTGCTCGCCGTCGCCCGGCACGCCCTCGACGAGATGGGGGTCAACCCCCTCGCCGAGCTGTCCGTGCTGCTGGTCGACATCGACTACATGACCGAGCTGAACCACCGCTGGATGGGTGGCGACGGCCCGACCGACGTGCTCGCCTTCCCCATGGACGAGGGCAGCGTCGACCACGGCCCGGGTGAGTCCGCACCGGCCGGCGGCGAGCCCGCCCTGCTCGGCGACATCGTGCTCTGCCCGGAGGTGGCGGCCAAGCAGGCCGCGACCGCCGGGCACGCACCGGCCGACGAGCTGCACCTGCTCACCGTGCACGGGGTGCTGCACCTGCTCGGCTACGACCACGCCGAGCCGGAGGAGGAGCGGGAGATGTTCGCACTCCAGGCTCGGCTGCTGGCGAGCTGGCGGTCGACCCGCACCCAGTGATGTCCACTCCTCCGTTACTCGCGGCCGGCGCCACCGCCGGCCTTCCCGACTTTCAGCTGATCGTCTTCGCGGCCGGTCTGGTGGTGCTGGCCGGCCTGATCGCGATGACCGAGGCGGCCCTCGCCGCGGTCTCACCGGCCCGAGCCGCCGAGCTGGCCCGCGACGGCGTGCGCGGCGCCCGCACCCTCCAGGTCGTGGCCGGCGACGTCGTCCGGCACCTCAACCTGCTCCTGCTGTTGCGGCTGCTCGCCGAGCTGACCGCCACCACACTGGTGGCGCTCGTGGCGGTGGACAGCTTCGGCGCCGGCTGGCGGGCCGCGCTGGTGACCGCCGGCGCGATGACAGTGGTCAGCTTCGTGGTGGTGGGCGTCGCCCCGCGCACCATCGGCCGGCAGCACGCCTACGCCGTGGGTCGTGCGGTGGCGCCGCTGGTCCGCTGGCTGGGCCGGGCGCTCAACCCGCTCGCGTCGCTGCTGATCCTGATCGGCAACGCGGTCACCCCGGGGCGCGGCTTCCGGGAAGGTCCGTTCGCCACCCAGGTGGAGCTGCGGGAGCTGGTCGACCTGGCCGAGCAGCGCGGCGTTGTCGAGCACGGCGAACGCCAGATGATCCACTCCGTCTTCGCGCTCGGCGACACCATCGCCCGTGAGGTGATGGTGCCGCGTACCGAGATGGTGTGGATCGAGGAGGGCAAGACACTCGCGCAGGCGCTGGCGCTCTTCCTGCGCTCGGGTTTCTCCCGCATCCCGGTGATCGGCGAGAGCGTCGACGACGTGCTGGGTGTGCTCTACCTCAAGGACCTGATCCGGCGCTCCCGAGGCGGGGACCCGAGGGCCGAGCAGTTGCCGGTGGCCGAGCTGATGCGCCCGGCGACCTTCGTCCCGGAGTCCAAGCCGGTCGACGACCTGCTGTCCGAGATGCAGGCGGCCCGCAACCACCTGGTCATCGTGGTCGACGAGTACGGCGGCACCGGCGGTCTGGTCACCATCGAGGACATCCTCGAGGAGATCGTCGGCGAAATCACCGACGAGTACGATGTCGAGCGCCCGCCCGTCGAACGTCTGGCGGACTCCTCGGTGCGGGTGACCGCTCGCCTGCCGGTGGAGAACCTCGGCGAGATGTTCGACACCGACCTGCCCACCGACGAGGTGGAGACGGTCGGCGGTCTGCTCGCCCAGTCGCTGGGGCGGGTGCCGATCCCGGGTGCCGAGGCCGAGGTCGCCGGTCTCCGTCTGGTCGCCGAGGGCACCACCGGCCGGCGCAACCGGATCGACACCGTCCTGGTCACCCGGGTGGAGCCGGGCGATGAGCAGGACACCGCGGGGCGCGGCGAGCACGCCGGCCCCGGGGACGACACTGACAACTATCGAGACGACGAGAGGCAACCCGCCGATGCCTGACACACCCGCCGCGCCTGCCGCCCGGCCCACCCCCACCGCGTCGGGCGCGCTGAGCGCCGAGGACGGCAAGCTCGTCGTCCTGGCCCGGGGAGCCCGCGCGCGGGTCGGCGCCGTGGAGGGCGCCGCGGTCCGCGACCAGGACGGCCGGACGTACGCGGCGGCCAGTGTCGCGTTGCCGTCGCTGACGCTCACCGCGTTGCAGTTGGCGGTCGCTTCGGCCGTGGCGGCCGGGGCGAGTCGGCTGGAGGCGGCGGTGGTGGTGACCGAGGCGTCGACGCTGGACGGTGCCGGGCACGCTGCGGTACGGGACCTCGCGGCGGACGCACCGGTCCACGTGGCTGCTCCGGACGGCTCGGTCCTCGGCACGGTGACCCAGTGAGCCCGGTGCAGGATCCGGAGGCGCGTCCGTACCGGGCCGGGTTCGGCTGCTTCGTCGGTCGCCCCAACGCCGGCAAGTCGACGCTGACCAACGCCATCGTCGGCACCAAGATCGCCATCACCTCGAACAAGCCGCAGACCACCCGGCACGTCATCCGGGCGGTGCTGCACCGACCGGAGTCGCAACTGGTCCTCGTCGACACGCCGGGCCTGCACCGCCCCCGTACGCTGCTCGGCGAACGTCTCAACGACCTGGTCCGGTCCACCTGGACCGAGGTCGACGTGATCGGCCTGTGCATCCCGGCCGACGAGCCGGTCGGGCGCGGTGACCGGTTCATCACCGGCGAGTTGGCCGAGTTGAAGGCGACAGTGCTGGCGGTGGTCACCAAGACCGACCTGGTGGACAAGCGTCGCCTGGCGGAGCAGCTGCTGGCGGTCAGCAAGATGGGGGAGTTCGCCGAGATCGTGCCGGTGAGCGCGGTGTCCGGGCACCAGGTGGACACCCTCGTCGACGTGATGACCAAGTACCTGCCGCCGTCGCCGCAGCTCTACCCGGACGACATGCTCACCGACGACCCCGAGCAGGTGCTGGTCGCCGAACTGATCCGCGAGGCCGCCCTGGAGGGGGTCCGCGACGAGCTGCCGCACTCCATCGCCGTGGTGGTGGAGGAGATGATCCCCGAGGGTCAGGTCATGAAGATCTACGCCGACCTGTACGTGGAGCGGCCCAGCCAGAAGGCCATCGTGCTCGGGCACAAGGCGAGTCGGCTCAAGGAGGTCGGCACCAACGCCCGCAAGCAGATCGAGGAGTTGCTCGGCGGTCGGGTCTACCTCGACCTGCACGTGCGGGTCGCGAAGGATTGGCAGCGCGACCCGAGGCAACTGCGCAAGCTGGGCTTCTGACCCACCTCGTCGGCGGCGCCCGACCGGCGGCACGATCGCCTTCGGTCGGGCAGCCGCGGATGTTCACGCTCGGTTGAGGTGGCTGTCGTTTGGTGCGGGCGCCACGCAGGGTAGGAAAGTTGTGCCCCGCGTCCCCGACCGAGTGCAGGCTGATGCGCAACAGGTACCTCGACATCCTCCGTGCCCTGGCCATCGTTCGAGTGGTGGTCTACCACGTCACCGGATGGGCGACCCTCACCCTCGTCTTCCCTGCCATGTCGGTGATGTTCGCGCTGGCAGGCTCACTGATGGCCGCGTCGCTGACCCGGGCCGGACCGGCGGCGGTCGGGCGTCGGCTGCGTCGACTGCTGCCGTCGCTGTGGGTGCTCGCGGTGGTCTTCGTGCCGGCCATGATGTTCAGCGGGTTGTCGGTGAGCCCTCGGATGCTGTTGTGGCTGTTCCCGATCGCCGACCCGCCGGCCAACAACTGGGGCGCGCTGGCGCTGAGCATCATCTGGTACCTGCGCGACTATCTCTGGTTCGTGCTCGCCTCGCCGGTCGCGTTCTGGCTGTTCCGGCGTGCTCCGCTGATGACCCTGCTCGCCCCGTACCTCCTGCTGGTGACGATCGAGGTGGGGATCTACCCGGCGCCGCCGGTGCTGCGCGAGTTCGGGCTCTACTTCGGCGCGTGGCTGCTCGGCTTCGCCCACCACGCCGGGATGCTGCGCCGACTCTCCGGCCGGCTGCTGTACCCGGTGGCGCTCGCCCTCGCCGTGGGCGGCGGCGCCTGGATCGTCGAGCATCCCGGTCCGCGCGGGTACGACCTGAACGACAACCCCCTGGGCAACGCCCTCTGGTCGGCCGCGTTCATTCTGATCGTGCTGGGCCGGGCGCCGGCCGGGGTGGCCTGGCTGAGCCGGAGCCGACTGGCCGACCGGGCGGTGACACTGCTCAACCGGCGGGCGCTCACCGTCTACCTCTGGCACATGCCGTTCGTGGTGGCGCTCACTCCGCTGGTCGACGTGGTGGGCTGGTCCCACCAGGACCCGGTGGGCCTGGCCATCCGGGTGTTGCTGGTCTTCGCCCTGGTCGGGCTGGTCACCCTGGCCGTCGGTTGGGTCGAGGACGTCGCCGCCCGCCGCCGCCCGGAGTTGATCCCCGGTGGCCCGGCGCGGTCCGCCGACGCGGCGGTCCGGCCGGGTGCCGACGCTGGGGCCCGGCCGGGTGCCGAGGGTGCGGTCCGGCCGGGTGCCGAAGCGGCGGGCGGTGCCGGGGCGACCGTCGGACGAGCGGTGGTGCCGGCGCAGCGGACGGCCGGGGCCAGCGCCGAGATCAACGCTCGCTGATCGTGAGGTTGCCGCTGTTGGCCGAACCGTCGAGCACCAGGGACGCCGCCGGGTTGTCGGCGACGGTGACGGTCTTGTCGCCGGAGTCGGCGCTGGACCGGACCCGGTAGCTGCCCTGCGGCACCACCAGCGTGACGTCACCACTGGAGGCGTGGACCCGGGCCGAGGCGGGCTTGTCCAGCTCCACGTTGACATTGCCCGAGCTGGCCTCGGCGTCGACAGTGCCGCCCAGCCGGCGTGCGCTGATGTCTCCCGACGAGGCGCGCAGCCGTACCGCCGCGGCAGCCTCGCTCACCTCGATGTTGCCGGAACGGGCCTCCACCCCGACCGCGCCCGACGCGCCGGAGATCCGCACGTCGCCCGAGCTCACCTGTAGGTCCACGGTGCCGACCCGGCTCAGCTCGACGTTGCCGGAGCTGGTCTCGCCCTGCACCGCCACACCCTCGGGCACCGTCACCTCGTAGGAGATGCTGCACCGCGAGCCACAGTCGGTGTCCAGCACCAGCTCGCTACCCTTGATCTCGTAGCGGGTGTTGTCCGGTTCACCGCCCTGGTAGCGAACCACTCGCTTGATCCGTACCTCGGACGCCGGGCCGGTGCCGCGGACCACCACGTCGCCCGACCCCCCGGAGACCCGGACCGTGGTGATCCGGACCGCCTCGGTGTTGTCGTAGTCGAGCCGACGGAACGACAGGTTGTCGCACCCGGCGAGCACGATGAGGGTGGTGGCGAGCCCTAGCGCGACGGGAGCGGCGACGCGACGACGGCGGGGAGTGGTGGTCAGGTGCAGTGCCATGACCAGCACGCTACGACCGAGCACGAGGTGGCCGCATCGGGGTTCATCCGCGCTTGCACCCCGAACCAACCCTGATTTCACACCCCGAGGGAGAATGGCCCGATGGCCGGGTATCGCCGACAGCTCTACCGCGACGACGCGGTGGTGCTGCGTGTGCAGAAGCTCGGCGAGTCCGACCGGATCATCACCCTGCTCACCCGCCGGCACGGCCGGCTGCGCGCGGTGGCTCGAGGGATCCGCCGCACCACCAGCAAGTTCGGTGCCCGGCTGGAGCCGTTCGGCCACGTCGACCTCCAGCTCGCCGGTGACCCGAAGGGCAACCACGGCAGTTCTCTGCACACCGTGAGTCAGGTCGAGGGCATCGACCTGTACGGCAAACGGTTCCTGGGCGACTATCCGCGCTACACGGCGGCCAGTGCGATCGCCGAGACCGCCGAGCGGCTGACCCCGGTGGAACGGGAGCCGTCGCTGCGGCTGTTCCAGCTCACCATCGGCGCGTTGAAGGCGCTGTCCCGGGGCGAGCACGCCACCACCCTGGTGCTCGACGCGTACCTGCTGCGCGGGATGTCGCTGGCCGGCTGGGCGCCGGCGCTGGTCGCCTGCGCGGTCTGCGGCACGCCCGGGCGGCACCGGGCGTTCTCGGTGCCCGCCGGAGGCGCGGTCTGTCCGGATTGTCGGCCACCCGGGGCGGCTCATCCCGCCCCGGCCACCATCGATCTGATGTCCGCGCTGACCTCCGGCGACTGGGTGATCGCCGACGCCACCGACGCCGCCGTACGTCGGGAGTGCAGTGGGCTGGTCGCGGCTCACCTGCAGTGGCACCTGGAGCGCGCGCTACGCTCGCTGCCGCTGGTCGACCGGGGTTCCTCGGCGGCCGGCACGGCTCCGCCGCCGGAGGGCACCGGGGCCGTGGTGCTCCGGCCACGTGGCGACGTCGAGGCCGGGGCGGACGGCGCGAACAGGGAGTGACCGAGTGATCCGATCGAAGAAGGCGGGCCGGCGTGAGCCGACGCCGCCGGTGCCACACCCGTCCGGGGCCCGCCCTCCGGCGCTGCCCACCGAGGCGGTGCCGAAGCACGTGGCGGTGGTGATGGACGGCAACGGCCGCTGGGCCAAGGACCGCGGGCTGCCCCGTACCAAGGGGCACGAGGCGGGGGAGCACAGCCTCTTCGACACCATCGAGGGCGCCATCGAGATGGGCATCCCGTACCTGTCGGCGTACGCGTTCTCCACCGAGAACTGGCGGCGCTCGCCCGACGAGGTCCGGTTCCTGATGGGGTTCAACCGGGACGTGATCCGCCGCCGCCGGGACCAGCTGGTCGACCTGGGCGTACGGGTGGTGTGGTCGGGCCGGCCCGGTCGGCTGTGGAAGAGCGTCATCTCCGAGTTGCAGACCGCCGAGGAGATGTCCCGCGACAACTCGACGCTGACCCTGCAGTTCTGCGTCAACTATGGCGGGCAGGCCGAGATCGGTGACGCCGCCGCCGCGATCGCGCGGGACGTGGCGGCCGGCCGGCTGGATCCGGCGAAGGTCACCGAGAAGACCGTGGCGAAGTACCTCTACCACCCGGAGATCCCGGAGGTGGACCTGTTCCTGCGCCCTTCCGGGGAGGAGCGGATCTCCAACTTCCTGCTCTGGCAGACCGCGTACGCCGAGTTGGTCTTCCTGGACACGCTCTGGCCCGACTTCGACCGCCGCCACCTCTGGTACGCGTGCGAGTTGTACGCCCAGCGGGACCGACGCTTCGGCGGCGCGCTGCCCAACCCGGTCGCCCCGGTTATCTGAGCCGACGCGCTTACCCGCACGTCACTCTGGGTATCAGAGACGTCAGAAGCCACTGACGGAGGTGAACCCACATGATCCAGAAGCGCATTGCCCAGTGGGCGGTGATGGCGATCGCGGTGCCGCTGGCCGCGGCCGGCGCCCGCCGGCTCAGCCACACCCTGGAGGCCCGGCGTGGTCCCTCCGGGGCGACCCGGTTGCTGACCAAGGGTGCGGACCTGATCCGTCCGCAGAAGGCCAAGCGCCGCCGCTTCTTCTGACCGATCCCCAGCTGTCCCAGCGCCGCCCGCACCCCCCGTGCGGGCGGCGTTGTCGCATTCCCTCGGTGCCGAGGGGCCTGGGCCAGCACCACGGCGACCATCAGGCTTGGCACCGAGCGGGGGTGGTGTGCTCGTTTCGGGGTCCTGCGCAAGGGCGGCGGGTAGGGTCCGAAGGTGGTGGGACGACGGCGGTTGGGGGGCAGATGCGTGATCTCCGCTTCAAGATGATCATGGCGTTGAACGCCGCCGACCTGGGCGACCCGATCTGCGAGCAGGTGGCCGAGATCTGTGCCGAAATCGCCGAGCAGCACTGCGCCGAGTTCGGCCACACACCGCAGCTGCGCACCGGTGAGATCGCCGAACTAGCCACCGGCGAGCCGGCCCTGACCTGGGCGCCGTCGACCCCCGACGCCGGGCAGCGTGCCTGGTGACCGCGCCCGCGCCCGCTGTCGACATCCGTCGTGCCGATGATCGCTTCGCCACCCGGATCTCCTGGCTGGACTCCAAGCACTCCTTCTCGTTCTCCCGGCACTACGACCCGGCCAACACCCACCACGGCCTGCTGCTGGTCAACAACGACGACGTGGTCCGACCGGGGGCCGGCTTCGAGACCCACCCGCACCAGGACATGGAGATCGTGACCTGGGTGCTGCGCGGTTCCCTGGTGCACCAGGACTCCACCGGGCACTCCGGGGTGATCTACCCGGGTCTGGCCCAGCGGATGAGCGCCGGCACCGGCATCCTGCACTCGGAGAAGAACGACGCCTGGCGGCTCAACAACCAGGAGCCGCACACCGACCCGGTGCACTTCGTGCAGATGTGGGTGCTCCCCGACGAGCAGGGCGTCGACCCCGGCTACGAGCAACTGGAGATCGAGGACGAGCTGCTCCGCGGGGGCCTGGTGCCGATCGCCTCGGGGATGGACCGCTACGACGGCGCGTCCGCGATCCGGATCCGCAACCGGTACGTGACCCTGCACGCCGCCCGTCTCGCCCCCGGCGACGAGGTCACCATCCCGGACGCGCCCTACGTGCACCTCTACGTGCCCAACGGCACGGTGACCCTGGAGGGCAGCGGTCCGCTCGGCAGTGGGGACGCCGCCCGGCTCACCATGACCGGTGGCCGGCGGGTGACCGCCGACGAACCGGCCGAGATCCTGGTCTGGGAGATGCACGCCACGGTCGCCTGACCGTCATCCGCGCGGCCCACCCCCATGATCTCGCCCGAACATGGATGTAGTGGCCTCCCCACCCGGGGAGACCACTACATCAGGGATCGAGCACGATCACGGTGGCGCGCAGGGCACCACCCCGGCTACGCCGGCGACTCGGTGCGGTCGCCGGCCCAGGTGGTGTGGAACGAACCCTCGCGGTCCACCCGCTGGTAGGTGTGCGCGCCGAAGTTGTCCCGCAGACCCTGGATCAGCGCGGCGGGCAGCCGCTCCGCGCGCAACGCGTCGAAGTACGCCAGCGACGACGAGAACGCCGGCGTCGGCACACCCGCCCGGGTCGCGTCGGCCACCACCCGCCGCCAGCTCGGCACACCAGCGCTGACCGCCTCGGCGAAGTACGGCGCCACCAGCAGCGTCGGCAGGTCGGGCTGCTCGTCGTACGCCTCACGGATCCGGTTCAGGAAGCGGGCCCGGATGATGCAGCCGCCCCGCCAGATCGTCGCGGTGCCGCCCAGGTCGATGTCCCAGTTGTATTCCTGGCTGCCCGCGCGGATGTGGTCGAAGCCCTGCGCGTACGCGACGATCTTGGAAGCGAGCAGCGCCCGGCGGACGTCCTCGACGAAGGTGTCCCGGTCGCTGACCTGCCACTTCTCACCCGCGTCGGGGAATGCCCGGCGGGCCGCCTCGCGCTGGTCGACGTGCCCGGAGAGCGAGCGGGCGAAGGTCGCCTCGGCGATCCCGGTGATCGGGATGCCCAGGTCCAAGGCGCTCTGCACTGTCCACCGACCGGTGCCCTTCTGCTCGGCCCGGTCCTGCACGATGTCCACGAACGACCGGCCGGTCGCCGCGTCGGTGTGCGCGAGCACGTCGGCGGTGATCTCGATGAGGAACGACTCCAACTCGCCGTTGTTCCACTCCCGGAAGATCTCCGCGATCTCGGCCGGCGTCGCGTCCAGGCCGGCCCGGAGCAGGTCGTACGCCTCGGCGATGAGCTGCATGTCGGCGTACTCGATGCCGTTGTGCACCATCTTGACGAAGTGCCCGGCGCCGTCCGGCCCGACGTGCGTGCAGCACGGCACGCCGTCCACCTGGGCGGCGATCTTCTCGAACATCGGCCCGAGCTTCGCGTACGACTCGGCGGAGCCGCCCGGCATGATGCTCGGCCCGCGCAGCGCGCCCTCCTCGCCGCCGGAGACGCCGGTGCCGCTGAAGTGCAGCCCCTGCGCCCGCAGCGCCTCCTCACGGCGACGGGTGTCGGCGAAGTGGGCGTTGCCACAGTCGACGATGATGTCGCCCTCGTCGAGCAGCGGCACCAACTCGTCGATCACCGCGTCGGTGGGCGCGCCGGCCTTCACCATGACGATGACCGCGCGGGGTCGTTCCAGTGACGCCACGAAATCGGCCATCGTCTCGCCCGGCAGGAACGTGCCCTCGTCGCCGTGCTCGGCGACCAGGCTGCGGGTGCGCTCCGGTGAGCGGTTGTGCACTGCCACCGTGAAGCCGTTGCGGGCCAGGTTGCGGGCCACGTTGCGGCCCATCACCGCCAGCCCGGTCACACCGATTTGTGCCCTCGCCTGATCAGCCATCCGTGCCGCCACCTCTCGTCACACCACTATCAGCGTTTGGAAACTTACCGTGATGTGAGCCGATACGGACCAGTGATGGACGTCCCGTTACTGCACGTAATGTGGACGTTGCCGATGACGGTGCGGGCTCCTTTCAGTGGTCGGTATGCCCCGCGCAGGGAAAGTTGTCGTCATCCCGCGCCGCGCGCGTCAGCCTTCGGCGAGACGAGCCTCGATACGGGCGATCTTCCCGGTCAGCGCGTCGGTGACCCCGGGCCGGACGTCGGCCTTGAGCACCACACTCACCCGGGGCGCCTGCGCGGCGACCACGTCGACCGCCCGCTTCACCACCGCCATCACCTCGTCCCACTCGCCCTCGATGGTGGTGAACATGGCATCGGTCCGGTTGGGCAGCCCGGACGCACGGACCACCCGCACCGCCTCGGCGACCAGGTCACCCACGGAGTCGTCACCGCCGAGCGGGGTGATCGAGAACGCGATCAGCATGTGCCGATCGTGCCAGTAAAAACGGATGCGCGTCGGTCAGGCGGTGGCTACGGTACGGACATGCGTAACTGACGCCCCACTTCCGAGCCGGCCCGCCGTCCCGCGTCGCGGTCCGTGCGCTCCCGGGCGTCCCGCATTCCCTCCCCGCCGTTCAGCGGCGCTGGCCCTGCCCGACCCCCGGTGAGCAGTCCCTTCCCCACTCGACCGTCGCGCGACGGCGGTCACCAGCCGATCCGACCGACCGCCGCAGCGCGGGACCGGCCGTGCCGGTCGGCATTGAAGGAGGCCCGGATGCCTGCCAGGCGTAACCCGAAGAAGACCCGTACCCCGAGAGCGACGCCGCTCGGCGTCGACCCGGCGGCCGGCCACGGCCCGCTCCCAACCACCCTCCCCGCTCTCGACCTCGCGGTCGAGCCGGCGTTGCCGGCGGTGCTTGTGGAACCGGGAACGCTGGCCGAGCCGGCGCTGCTGGCGGTGCTCGCCGAGCCGGCGCTTCCGACGGCACTGGCCGAAACGGCGCTGCTGGCGGTGCTCGCCGAGCCGGCGCTGCCGGCGGCCGTCCTGGACGAGGTGGCGCCGCCGGTCGACGTGCCGACAGCGGTCGATGTTCCGTCGGTCGTCGACGTGCCGGCGGTCGTCGATGCGCCGACGATGCGAGATCTGCCGAAGCCGACCAGTCGGCCGAAGGCACCGACGGCAGGCCCGCCGCAGGGTGGCGGCAACCGCTCCGGCGGCGGCCGCGGCCAGCAAGCCGGCCAGGCCCGCCGCTACGCCTTCCGCCGCAGCTGACCGAGCCATCCCACCCCACCCCACTCGGCGCGGCGATCTTGCACTTTCTGTCATCGCATCACCGGCATAACGGGATGAATCAACGACAGAAACCGCAAGATCGGCGGGGGCGGCGCGTGGGCGCGGGGTGGTGACAGCAACATCAGGGATGTAGTGGCCTCAGGCGCCAACGAGGCCACTACATCCATGATGTTGTGCGGATCTTGCGCCCGGACGGCGGGCGGCGGCTGCGGGCAGCAGCGGGGGCGGGCAGCGGGCGGCCAGCGGGGGCGGACTCAGCTGATCAGGGGGCGGAAGGTGCCCAGGACGACGCTCGTGGTCAGGGCGGCGGCGGCGAGGACGGCCGCGCCGGCGATGAGGAGGACGTCGGCGCGGGTGAAGTGCTGCTGGCGGGCGACGGTACGGGGTGTGCCGGCGTCGAAGCCGCGCGCGTCCATCGCCACCGCCAGTCGGGTGCCTCGGCGGATCGCCCCCACCAGCAGCGCGAACGCGGTGGAGGCGAAGAGCCGCAGCTTCGCCACCGGGTTGCGTCCCGCGTCGACGCCCCGCGCGCGTCGAGCCATGCTGATCATCTGCCACTCCTGACCGAGCAGCGGCACCAGCCGGAACGCGGCCAGCGCCCCGATGGCGAACCGGGCTGGCGCCTTCGCGTTCTGGATCAACGCGTCGGCCAGGTCGGTGGGGTCGGTGGTCGCGAAGACGATCACACCGGGCAGGGCCACCGCGAACACCCGCAGCACCAGGCCGAGCGCGGTGAGCAGGACGCCGGTGCTCACCAGCACCGGTCCCGCGTCCAGCAGGATCCGGCCGGACCGGTCGGCCGCGAACAGCACCAGGGTGACCAGGATGCCGGCGGCACTGAGCAGCAGCGGCCAGGCCCGCCGGGCCAGCACCCGGTAGCGGATGCCGAACAGCGGCAGGACGGCCAGTTCGAGGGCGATGGCGATCGCCGGGGCCACCGGGTCCAGGGTCGCCAGCAGGGTGAACGAGAAGACCAGTGCGGCGGCGACCTTCGCCACCGGGTTGCGGCGGGCCAACGGCGCGTCCGGCGCGGCGACCGGCTCGATGCTGATCATCGGTGCTCGTCCGGGGCGCGGTGCAGGGTGACGGTGCGGTCGGCGAGCGCGGCGACGAAGTCCGCGTCGTGGGTGACAGTGACCACGCCGTGCCCGGCGTCGCGCAGGTCGGCGAAGAGGTCGACCAGCTCCCGCCAGGTCCGCCGGTCCTGGCCGAAGGTGGGTTCGTCGCAGATCAGCAGGCGTGGCGCGGTGGCCAGGGCCGTCGCCACGCTCAGCCGCCGGGCCTCGCCACCGGAGAGGGTGTACGGGTTGGCGGCGGCGAGCCGGGCCAGCCGCAGCCGGTCCAGCAGCCCGGCCACTGTCTCCTTGACGGCCGCCTCGGGTTGACCGGTGCGGCGCGGGCCCAGCGCCAGCTCGTCGAAGACCGTGCTGGTCACGAACTGGTGCTCCGGATCCTGGAAGACCGACCCGATCCGTCGGGCCAGCGCGGGCGCCCGCCACCGGTGCGGGGGAGTGCGGTGGTCCGCGCCGGCCAACTCGGCGGACGCGGTGACCCGACCGTTGCCCGGCCGGAGCAGACCGCCGAGCAGCAACGCCAGGGTGGACTTGCCGGCGCCGTTGGGTCCGCGTACGGCGAGTGCTTCACCGGCACGTACCGCCAGGTCGGTGGAGCCCAGCCGGGGTGGCAGGCCGAGCCGGTCGGCGGTGAGCAACACCTCCCCGGGGCCGGCGGTGGCCGGCCGGGGCGCGATGGGGTGACCGGGCACCCAGACCCCCTCGGCGGCCAGGGCGGCGCCGTGGGCGGCGAAGACCGCCTCGGGTGTGCCGTCCGCGCGGACGCCGCCGCCCGGTTCCAGGACGACCACCCGGTCGACCAGCGGCAGTGCCTCGGCGACCCGGTGCTCGACCAGGATCAGCGTGGTGTCGGCGTCCAGCGCGCCGGCCACCGCGCGCCGGACCAGGTCGGCCCCGGCGGGGTCGAGGTTGGCGGTCGGCTCGTCGAGCAGCAGCAGGGCGGGGCGCAGGGCCAGCGCGCCGGCCAGGGCGAGGCGTTGCTGCTCGCCGCCGGAGAGCGCCGCGGTGTGGCGGTCCCGCGAGTACGGGAAGCCGACCCGGTGCAGCGCCTCGTCCACCCGGGGCCAGATCTCGTCGGACGGCACGCCCCGGTTCTCCAGCCCGAACGCGACGTCGTCGCCGCAGCGCGCCATCACCAGTTGGGTCTCCGGGTCCTGGAAGACGATGCCGACCCGTTCCCGCCCCTTGCGTGGGTCGAGCCCGTCGATCTCGACGGTGCCCTCCTGCTCGCCGGAGTCCTCAGGAAGCAGCCCGGCCAATGCGCTGAGCAGTGTGCTCTTACCGGCCCCGGAGGGCCCGAGAAGCAAAACCCGCTCCCCAGCCTCAACCCGCAGATCAACCCCGCGTACGGCCCAGGCGCGCCGCCCGGCGTGCCGCCACCCGAACCCCCGCAGCAGTACCCCGCCCACCAACCCACCCCCTCCCACCCAACCGCGCGCCCCCGCCTATCCCCGGTTGATCAAGAGGTTTGCGTCAGGAAATCGCCTTCCGTTGACGCAAACCTCTTGATCAACGCGAGTGGGTGGGGGCTAGATCAGGGCTCGGTTTCGGCCTGCTGGGAAGCGGTCCAGGACGCCGGTGTTGGCCAGGGCGTTCGTCAGCAGCCAGCCGCCCAGGCCGGCGATCACGGTGGCGCTGACGATGGTGAGCAGCGCGTACGGGATGCGGTAGTCGGTCAGCGCGTAGTCGACGTTCCAGACGAAGAAGTCGAACAGTGCGGCGCTGAGGCCGGTCAGCGCGCCCGCGAACACCGCGGTCGGCAGCCGGAACGACCGGTACCGGAAGGCGGCGAAGGCCAGCTCGGCGCCGATGCCCTGCACGATGCCCTGTGGGATCACCGTGCCGGCCCACTGGCTGCCCAGCAGCGCGGACAGGACCGCGGCCACGGTCTCGCAGTAGAGCGCGGCGCCGGGCTTGCGGATGACGAGCCCACCGATCACCGCCGGCATCAGCCAGACGCCGTAGAGCAGCGTCTGCGCCGGCGGGAAGAAGGCGAACGCGCCCTCGGTGGCGCTCCAGACCAGGCCCCAGGCCCAGAAGATGACGCCGAAGGCGACCGCGATCACCGAGGCGACCACGATGTCGATGGTGCGCCAACGGTGTGTGTCGGTGGTGGATTTCATGTGTTGCTCCCAGTTCGTGAGTGCGAACCAGGAGAAGACGCACGCCGCGTCCGGTGGCACCGGACTGCGGCGCGGCTGGAGGTCGACCGAACTCCCTGCGCTGGCATTACCCAGATCAGGTTCGAGGGTCTGCGGGCGTGCCCGCACTCTCAGCGCTGTGCGCTCCCCTGTCGGATATGAAGTTGTCTCGCTGACGCTAACACCGACCGGGGGCGTGGGCCCAGCAGGGCATCCGCGTGACCTGCGGGAGCGACCGGCCGACCGCCGGCTGGGTACGCTTCCGATCATGCGGGTTGATGCGCGAGGCTTCACGTTCGAGGTGACCGTCGGCGGTCCGACGGACGGCGTACCCGTCCTGCTGCTGCACGGTTTCCCCCAGCACAGCGGCGAGTGGGACGACGTGGTGCCGGCGCTGCACGCGGGTGGGCTGCGCACGTACGCGCTGGACCAGCGCGGCTACTCACCCGGCGCCCGGCCGACGGCGGTGGCCGACTACCGGATCCCCGAACTCGTCACCGACGTGGTGGCGGTGCTCGACGCGCTCGGGTTGGACGCCGTGCACCTGGTCGGCCACGACTGGGGCGCGATCGTGGCCTGGGCGGTTGCCGCCGGGCACCCCGAGCGGGTGCACACGCTGACCGCGGTGTCCGTACCGCATCCGGCGGCCATGGCGCACGCCCTGAGCGCCGACGCCCAACAGAAGGCCCGCTCGTCGTACATCGCGCTGTTCCGCAAGCCCGACAAGGCGGAGAAGGTGCTGCTGGCGTGGCACGCCACCGCGCTGCGCAAGCTGCTCGGCGGGGTGGGCGACACGTCCCGGGTGAACCGGTACGCCGACCCGATGCGCGAGCCGGGTGCGCTCACGGCCGCGCTGAACTGGTACCGGGCGATGTCCCGCGCCGACCTGGCCGCCGTCGGCCCGGTGGCGGTGCCCACCACGTACGTCTGGAGTGACCGCGACGTCGCCATCGGCCGGACCGCCGCCGAGGCGTGCGCGCAGAACGTCACCGGGGACTACCGCTTCGTGCAGCTGCCCGGGGTGAGTCACTGGATCCCGGACGCGGCGCCGGCCCCGCTCGCCGAGGCGATCCTGGCCCGAGCCGGCGAAACGGCCTGAGCCGTGCGGGTCCGCGAGGGAAAGCCATCGTGACGACGGACGCCAGCGGGCCGGGCAGCCGTCGCTCGATCGCCGCGCAGCTGCGGGTGCTGGGCGTACGCCCCGGCGCGACGCTGCTGGTGCACGCCTCGCTGCGTCCGCTGGGCTTCGTCAGCGGCGGCCCGCACGCGGTGGTGCTCGCCCTGCGTGACGCGCTCGGCCCGGACGGCACGATCGTCGTGCCCACCCACACGCCCGACAACAGCGACCCCGCGCAGTGGCGCAACCCGCCGGTGCCGGCGGACTGGTGGCCGCTGATCCGCTCGGAGATGCCGGGCTTCGACCCGGCGGTCACGCCGAGCCGGTTCATGGGTGTGCTCGCCGAGACGGTCCGCGGCTGGCCCGGTGCACTGCGCAGCTCCCATCCGCACGTGTCGTTCGCCGCCCTCGGTCCGGCCGCCGAGCAGGTGGTGGCCGGGCACACAGTGGCCGACATGCTCGGCGAGGGCTCCCCGCTGGCTCGCCTCTACGACCTCGACGCCGACGTGTTGCTGCTCGGCGTGGACCACTCGGTGAGCACCTCGCTGCACCTGGCCGAGTACCGCCGCCCCGGCTCGCCCCGGGAGCGGATCGGTGCTGCCGTGCGTACCGCCGACGGTGGTCGGGAATGGGTGTGGTGGCAGGACGTACGACTCGACGCGGACGACTTCGCCGCGTTGGGCCGGGACCTGGAGGCCACCGGAGCGGTACGCACCGCACCGGTCGGCACCGGGACCGGCAGGTTGATGCGCCAGCGGGCGGCGGTCGACTTCGCGGTTCGCTGGCTGGCTCGTAATCGAACGACGGAGGACGTATGACGGTGAGTGCCGAGGACTACCTGGCCGTGGTGACCGAGACGATCGGCCGGGTGGCCGCCAGTCAGCGGGAGGCGGTGGGGCGGGCCGCCGACCTGATCGCCGAGGCCGTCCGAGCCGACGGCGTGGTGCACGCGTTCGGCACCGGGCACTCGGAGGCCCTCGCCATGGAGATCGCCGGACGGGCGGGCGGTCTGGTGCCGACCAACCGGATCGCGCTACGCGACCTGGTGCTGCTCGGCGGCGAACCGGCCGACCGGCTCGGCCCGCTGCTGGAACGGGACCCGGCCGTCGCGCACCGCCTCTACGAGCTGGCCCCGGTGCGCCCCACCGACGTCTTCGTGCTCGCCTCGAACTCCGGGGTCAACGGCGCGATGGTGGAGTTCGCCACGCTGGTGAAGGAGCACGGTCACGGGTTGGTGGCGATCACCTCGGCGCGGCACTCCGGCCGGATGGCCTCCCGGCACCCGTCCGGGCGCAAGCTGAGCGACCTCGCCGACGTGGTGCTCGACAACGGCGCGCCGTACGGCGACGCGACGCTGCCCCTGCCTGGTGGCGGCGCGGTCGGCGCGGTCTCCTCGATCACCGCGGCGCTGCTGGCGCAGCAGGTGACAGTGGAGGTGGTGGCGCGGTTGCTGGCGGCGGGGGAGCGGCCCCCGGTCTACCTGTCGGCGAACATCCCGGACGGCGACGCGCACAACAACGAGCTGGAAGCGCGGTACGCGGGCCGGATCCGACGCGGCTCCTGACATGGTGCTGGCGGCGGAGATACGTCGCCGCGATGAACGGCCGATGTCGTGAACCTGTTTCGCGCTCGGCCGGGTGGGGCATTGGCGTTGCTGCCGGCGGCCGGGACCGCCGGCAGTAGCGTCTCACCGGAGGTAGCGCGTGTCCAAGGAGACCGAGAAGCAGCGCTGGCAGCGCAACTTCGCCGACCTGCTGCAGGAGTTGCGGGTCGCTCAGACCGGCGTGCAGATCCTCTTCGCCTTCCTGCTCACCCTGCCGTTCAGTAACGGGTTCACCGAGACCACGGAGTTCCAGCGCGACGTCTACATCGTGGCGTTGCTCGCGGCGGCCGCCGCCACCGCACTGATCATCTCGCCGGTGGCGTTCCACCGGGCGCTGTTCCGGCAGGGGCGCAAACCGGAGCTGGTCCGCTTCGCGCACCGGATGGCCACCGGCGGCCTCGCCTTCATGCTGATCGCGATGGTCAGCGCGGTGCTGCTGATCACCGACTTCGTGCTGGACCGGCCGATCGCCTTCGTGCTCAGCGCCCTGGCCGGAATCTGGTTCCTCACGTTCTGGGTGGCCCTGCCGTTCGCCCGACGCAACTGGGGTGAGGACGACATCGACGACGATGACGACGACCCGGACACCATCAACGGTCGCTGACCGCGTCGATCTTCACGCAGCGCTACCCCTGGGTAACAACCGGGGGTAGCGTGGCGGTAGTCGCGCACGTCGAACAGCCGCACCGAGCTTCGAGGGGGCAGCCGTGACCACGACGCAGGATGGCCGACCGGCACCGGAAGGCCCCGACTCCGAAACCACCGCCGGTTCCGCCGCGCCGCTGCCCGCGGAAGCGGGGCAGGTCACCGAGAAGGAGGCCCGGCAGGTCGCCGAGGCCGCCCGGGAGTCCACCTGGGACCGACCCAGCTTCGGCAAGGAGTTGTTCCTCGGCCGGTTCCGGCTCGACCTGATCGACCCGTGGCCCCGATCCGATCCGGACGACGTGGCTCGCGCGGAGGAGTTCCTTGGTCGGTTCCGCGCCTTCCTGACCTCCGAGGTTGATGGTGAGGCCATCGAGCGGGACGCGTCGATACCCGACTCGGTGTTCCACGGCCTGGCCGACCTCGGCGCGTTCGGCATGAAGATCGACCGCAAGTACGGCGGGCTCGGGCTGAGCAACCTGCACTACTGCCGGGCGCTCATGCTGGCCGGCTCGGTCAGCCCGGCCATCGGCGCGCTGCTCTCGGCGCACCAGTCGATCGGGGTGCCGCAGCCACTGAAGATGTTCGGCACCGCCGAGCAGAAGCAACGCTTCCTGCCCCGGCTCGCCGCGGGCGAGGTGTCCGCGTTCCTGCTCACCGAGCCGGACGTCGGCTCCGACCCGGCCCGGCTGGCCACCATCGCGGAGCCGACCGAGGACGGCACCGGTTACCGGCTCAACGGGGTGAAGCTCTGGGCCACCAACGGCATCGTGGCCACCCTGCTGGTGGTGATGGCCCGCGTGCCGGCCACGGATGGACGTCGGGGCGGTATCACCGCGTTCGTGGTGGACGGCGACAGCCCCGGCATCACTGTCGAGCGGCGCAACGAGTTCATCGGCCTGCGCGGCCTGGAGAACAGCCTGACCCGGTTCCACGACGTGATCGTCCCCGCCGAGAACGTCATCGGTGGCGAGGGCAAGGGGCTGAAGATCGCCCTGACCACTCTGAACACCGGCCGGCTCTCACTGCCGGCCATGTGCGTGGGCGCCGGCAAGTGGGCGTTGAACGTGGCCCGGGGGTGGGCCGCCGACCGGGTCCAGTGGGGACGGCCGGTCGGTGAGCACGAGGCGGTAGCGCAGAAGCTCTCCTTCATCGCCGCCACCACGTACGGCATGGAGACGATGCTCGACCTCTGCTGCCTGCTCGCCGACGACGACCGCAACGACATCCGGATCGAGGCGGCACTGGTCAAGCTGTACGCCAGCGAGATGGCCTGGAAGATCGCCGACGAGCTGATCCAGATCCGGGGTGGGCGCGGCTACGAGACGGCCGACTCACTGGCCGCCCGCGGCGAACGCCCGGCCGCCGTCGAGCAGATGCTGCGCGACCTGCGGATCAACCGGATCTTCGAGGGGTCCACCGAGATCATGCACCTGCTGATCGCGCGGGAGGCGGTCGACGCCCACCTGTCGGTGGCCGGCGACATCATCGACCCGGACGCGGGGCTGGGCCGCAAGGCCCGAGCCGGCGCGCGAGCGGGCGCCTTCTACGCGAAGTGGCTGCCCACCCTCGCCGTCGGTCGGGGGCAGAGCCCTTCGGCGTACGCCGAGTTCGGCCCGCTCGCCGCGCACCTGCGCCAGGTGGAGCGTTCGTCGCGCAAGCTGGCCCGGTCGACGTTCTACGCGATGTCCCGCTGGCAGGGGAAGATGGAGCGTAAGCAGGCGTTCCTCGGTCGGGTGGTGGACATCGGCGCCGAGTTGTTCGCGATGTCCGCGGTCTGCGTCCGGGCCTCCGCCGAACGGGACAGCCGCCCGGAGAACGTCGAGCTGGCCGACCTGTTCTGCCGGCAGGCGCGGGTGCGGGTGGACGCCCTGTTCGCCGCACTCTGGGACAACACCGACTCGGTCGACAGCGCCGCCGCGAAGCGCATCCTCGCCGGCCGCTACGCGGGCCTGGAGGAGGGCGTGCTCACCCCGTCCGAGGAGCTGCCCTGGGTGGCCCGCTGGTCGCCCGGCCCGTCCACCGCCGAGGACGTCCGCCGCCGCATCCCGCCAAAGCCGTAAACCGCGCCGCGCGGGCTCGCCGCCGCGCGGGCTCGCCGCCGCGCGGGTCGGCGCTGTCGGTCAGCGGGAGACCGCCCAGGCCAGCACTCCCGCCAGGATCAGACCGTTGAGCCCGGCCAGGGCCAGGTACGCCGCGGGTGGGATCTTCTTGCCCCGGCGGACGAAGGAGACCAGAACGGCGGCGTAGCCGAGCAGCAGGACGGCGATGACGACGAGGAAGTAGAACACCCGACGACCTTAACGACACCCTCGTCGAGCTGAACCTGCGCCCGGCCGGCTCTCGGTGCCCTTTCGGGTGGACATGTACTCGTGAGCCGTATACCAGGGAGTCATATTTATACCTCTGAGGTATATCGCTTACCGGAGTGGCGCTGCCCCGACGGGCGGGCGTGCCGGCGAAAGACCTCAGCGGCCCCGGCCGCGTAGGCCGAGTTGACGCAGCTCCAGGGCGGCCAGGGCGTCGACGGTCGCGTCGTCGCCGCGCCGCCACGCCTCTGCGACGTCCGGACCGATCCGGGTCAGTTTGCCCAAGGGCTGGGTAGCCAGCGCGCGTAGGGCGAGCAGGTCCCGGCCGGCTGGTCCGGCGGCCAGCTTCGTCGCCGATCCGGCCCGGCGCATCCAACGGACCCGCAGCGGCAGCCAGCCGAACAGCACGATGCCGAGCGGGAAGATCAGCACCGCGACGGCGAGGGCCAGCGCGAGTTGGTCGACCAGGTGCTGCTGGTCGCGCCCGGCGTCGGCGAGCGAGCGGGCGGCCTCGGCGGCGCGCTGGAACGGTGCGGTGAGTTCGTCGCCGACCAGTGGCACCCGGCCGACCTTGCTGCCGGCGTCGCCCAGGTTGTCGGCGAGCCCACTGCCGGCGCCCTCCAACTTCTGCCCCGGCACGGCGAGCTTCTGCACCAGGTCGTGCAGCCACAGCGCGCCGCGGATCGCCGCGTACACCCAGGCGACGACGAGCAGGTCGGTGAGCAGCTGACGGGCGGCGGTCGGAAACCGATCGGCATAGATTTTCACGCCGGCCAGCGTGCCACGAACGCCTCGCCCGGTGTAGCCGTGAAGTGAGCCCGGATCGCGATCGACCGGGCGCTGGTGGTCAGCGCGGGCAGGTCGGGCAGGTGCCGAAGATCTCCAGGGTGTGGCTGACGTCGGCGTAGCCGTGCTGCGCGGCGACCCGATCGGCCCAGCTCTCCACGGCCGGACCGGCCACCTCGACCGTACGCCCGCACACCCGGCAGACCAGGTGGTGGTGGTGCCCCTCGCTGCACCGGCGGTAGAGGTGCTCGCCGCCCGGCGGACGCATCACGTCGATCTCACCGGCGTCGGCGAGCCCCTGGAGGGTGCGGTAGACGGTGGTCAGGCCGACCCGCTCGCCGCGCTGCCGCAGCATCGCGTGCAGGTCCTGGGCGCTGTGGAAGCCCTCCATCTCGCCCAGCAGCGCGCTCACCGCCGAACGCTGCCGGGTGTTGCGCACCGCGGCGCTGCTCTCGCTCATGATCCCTCCCCGGCGTGGCTGACCGCGTCCGCCACGATGTGCGCGACGTGCTCGTCGACCAGGCTGTAGGCGATCTCCCGGCCTCGGCGGGAGCCGCGCACCACGCCCGCTCCGCGCAACACCCGCAGGTGCTGGGAGACCAGTGGTTGCGCCGCGCCGAGCTTCTCCACCAACTCGTGCACGCACCGCTCGCCGCCGGCCAGCTCACTGACGATGGCCAGCCGAATCGGAGCGGACAGGGCGCGGAGCAGCTCGCTGGCCCCGTCGAACCCGTCGTAGCCCGTCGCGCTGGTCATCCTGCAACGGTAACCAATACCACCGACGTCGCGCTGACCAGGCTCAGCTCAGCACGACCTCGTGAGGTTCCGGTGTCGGCGCGGCGGTCGGCGTCGTCCGACGGCGCACGACCCGCCAGACAGCGCCGGCCACGGCCACCACCAGGAACGACGCGATCGCCACCAGCACCACCGAGGCGCCCGGTGCGGTGTCCGCCGTGGCCGCCACCCAGACACCCGAACCGGCGGCGAAGAAACCGAGCGCCATCGCGGCGGCCATCGTGCTGCGGAAGCCCCGGGTGACCTGCTGGGCGGTGGCGACCGGAACGACCATCAACGCGCTGATCAGCAGCACGCCGACGGCCCGCATGGCGATGGTCACGGTGACCGCGGTGGCGACCGCGATCAGCAGGTTCAGCGTGCGGACCGGCAGGCCGGAGACCCGGGCGTACTCCTCGTCGTGACTGACCGCGAAGAGCGCCGGCCGCAACGCGATCATCGTGACCAGGATCGCCGCGCCGAGCAGCGCGATGGTGGTCAGGTCGGCGGGCGAGATGGTGGTCAGCGACCCGAACAGGTAGGCGTTGAGGTTCGCGCTGGTCGCGTCGGAGAGACCAACCAGGAGTACGCCGCCCGCGATGCCGCCGTAGAAGAGCAGGGCCAGAGCCAGGTCCCCGGAGGTACGCCCACGGGCCCGGACGATCTCGATGGCGATCGCGCCGATGGTGGCGGCGATCACCGCGACCAGCACCGGTGAACGGTTGAGCAGCAGCCCCGCCCCGACGCCGGTCAGCGCCACGTGCCCCACACCATCGCCGATCAGCGCCAGCCGGCGCTGCACCAGGTAGATGCCGAGCGCCGGCGCGGCCAGGCCGATCACCAGGGCGCCGATCAGGGCGCGCTGCATGTAGGGGTACTGGAAGAGTTCCATGGGTCAGTTGCTCCACAGCCCGGCGGGCTCGTCGTAGCAGTGCGGGTGCACGTGGTCGTGGTCGGGCTCCGCGTGATGGCCGGCCGGGTCGGGCACCGCGCCGTCGTGGGCGATGCGACCCTCGTGAACGACGACGGCCCGGCTGATCACCGGTCGCAGCGGGCCCAGCTCGTGGGCGACGAGGAGCACCGTTCCGCCGTCGCCGACGAAGTCGCGCAGCGCTCCGGCGAACGCCTCCTGGCTGGCCGCGTCCACCCCGGCGGTGGGCTCGTCGAGAACCAGCAGCTCCGGCTGGCCGGCCAGGGCACGGGCGATCAGGGTGCGCTGCTGCTGGCCGCCGGAGAGCGTGGACACCGGGTCACCGGCCCGGTCGGCGAGCCCGACCGCGCCCAGCGCGGCGTCGACGGCGGACCGGTCGGCTCGACCCGGCGGACGCAGCACCCCGCGACGGGCCAGCCGGCCGGAGGCCACCACCTCCCGGACGGTCGCCGGTACGCCGCCGCCGGCACCCAGGCGCTGCGGGACGTACCCGATGCGCGCCCACTGCCGGAACCGGCGCAACGGCCGGTCGAAGAGGGTGACCGAGCCGGCGCTGATCGGCACCAGCCCGAGCACGGCGCGGATCAGCGTGGACTTGCCCGAGCCGTTGGCGCCGAGGATCGCGACCACCTCGCCGGCGGTCACGGTGAGCGAGATGTCCCGGAGCACGGGGCGGCCGTCGTAGCCGACCACCCCGTGCTCGACGGTGATGACAGGTGAGGTCACGAGCAGCTCAAGGCCGTCTGCAGGGTCCGCAGGTTGGTGCGCATCACCGAAAGGTAGTCCCCGTTGCTGTCGGCGGCGAGCCCTTCGATCGGGTCGAGCACGGCGGTCTTCGCACCGACCTGACCGGCGATGGTCTCGGCCACCTTCGGGCTGACCAGGGTCTCGAAGAAGATCGTGGTGGCCTGGTGCTCCTTCGCCTCCTCGATCACGTGCGCGAGGCGCTGCGGCGAGGGCTCGACGTCCGGGCTCAGCCCGGTGATGCCGACCTGGTCCAACTGGTAGCGGTCGGCGAGGTAGCCGAACGCGGCGTGGCTGGTCACGATCTCCCGCCGCTGGCAGGTCGCCAGACCGTGCTTGAACTCGCCGTCCAGGGTCGTCAGGTCGGCGCGCAGGGCGGTCGCCCGGGCGGTGTAGTCGGCGGCGTGGTCCGGGTCGGCCTTGCCGAGCCGCTGGGCGAGCTGGTCGCCGATGCCGGCGAGCCGGGTCGGGTCGAGCCAGACGTGCGGGTCCTTGCCGCCGCTCTCCTCGGCGTGCCCCTCCTCGCCCTCGTGGTCGTGCCCGCCTGCGGACGCGTCCAACAACGGCTGCACGCTGGTCACGTCGAACGCCCGGTCGCCGCCGTTCTGGGCCACGGCGTCGTCCACCGCCGGCTGGAACCCCTTGAGGTAGACGATCAGCTCCGCGTCGCTGACCTCACCGACCTGGCTCGGGTTGAGTTCCAGGTCGTGCGGCTCGGCGCCGGGCTTGGCCAGGTTGGTGACCCGGACCGCGTCGCCGCCGATCCGTTCGGCCAGGAACTGGAGGGGGTAGAACGCGGCCACCACGTCGACTCGCTGGGGGTCGGCGCCGGCGGCGCCGCCGGTGGAGCAGCCGGCCCCGGCGCCCAGGGCGAGGAGGGCGGTCGCGGCGGCCAGGACACGGTACGTGGCGCGGTTGGTCATGTCGTCAACTGTCCGTGGCAACGATAATGATTGTCAAAAACGCATGATTGCATGTCAGAGGAGCTTCGCGAGGCCCACCGTCACCAGCAGGGTGAGCATCACCAGTCGGATCAGCCGGGTCTGCGGCGCCTGAACCGCCCAGGTCGTCGCCAACAGGGCGATCAGGACCCCGGCGAGCGCGAGCGTGAGCAGCCCGCCGATCACCCCGGGCGTGAAGAACGCCACCAGCACCACCACCAGGGTGAGCAGGAACACCGACGTCGGGTTCGCCCCGGCCAACCGGGCGAGCAGAGGGCGCTGCGTACGCTGCATCCCACAGACTCTACGAGGAGGAACCCCCGGTGCTGGTGACCAACCGGTTCGTGGTCGACGTCGATGCCGCCGACGGCTTCACCGAACGGGCGCACGCCGCCCTCACCGCGCTGGCCGCCCGGCCCGGCTACCTGCGCGGCCAACTGGTCCGGGCGCTGGACGACCCCCGGCACTGGTCACTGGTCACCGAATGGGAGTCGGTCGGCACGTACCGGCGGGCGCTGGGCGCCTTCGAGGTCAAGGTCAGCGCCGTGCCGCTGCTCGCCGAGTCCGTCGACGAGCCCTCCGCCTACGAGCCGCTGGCCACCGCCGCCCCGGGCGGGGCCGTGGTCGTCGCCGAGAGTGATCGGGCTGCGGGTCCTTACCGCTGAGCCGCCGGACACTACGCTGCTCCTATGACCGCACCCGCCCCGCCACCCGGTCCCGGGGTGGCTCCGCCGTTCGCCGCGCCGCCCACCGAGGGCCGCCGGACTCGGCTCTGGATCGGCCTCGGCGTCGGCGCGCTCGCCGTGGTGCTCTGCTGCGGCGGGGGTGGCACCGCCGTCGTCGGCCTGGCCGTCAGCGGAGTCCAGGCGATCCGGGAACAGGCCCGCACCGTGACCGGCGACTACTACCAGGCGCTGGTCGAGCGGAACTACGGGCGCGCGTACGAACAGCTCTGCGACGACGCGCAGCGGCGTGAGTCCCGGCCGGAGTTCGAGCGGCGCGCTGCCGCCGAACCGCAGGTGACCGCGTTCCGGGTGGGCGAGGTGGACACCACCTACCTGACCGTGCCGGTCGACGTGACCCTCGACGGCGGCGACCGGGAGCGGCAACAGGTCAGCCTCGGCCAGGACGGGCAGACCGGCGGCGTGGAGGTCTGCGAGGTCAGCTGACCCGTCCCCGGTATTCTGCTGGGCTCGGGGCGACGGTGGTCGTACCGTTGTCCCGAACCGACCGTTCCATCCACATCTCGCCCCCGCCGACCGCCAGCCGGCGTAGGAGGAAACATGCCAGCCGACCGTATCGATGCCGTCGTCAGCCTCGCCAAGCGCCGAGGCTTCGTCTTCCCCTCCAGTGAGATCTACGGAGGCACCCGATCGGCGTGGGACTACGGTCCGCTCGGCGTGGAGCTCAAGGAGAACGTCCGCCGGCAGTGGTGGAAGACAATGGTCCAGCAGCGCGACGACGTCGTCGGCCTGGACTCCGCGGTGATCCTGTCCCGCAAGGTGTGGGAGGCGTCCGGCCACATCGCCGAGTTCGTCGACCCGCTCACCGAGTGCCAGTTCTGTCACAAGCGGTTCCGGGCTGACCACCTGGAAGAGGCGTACGCCGAGAAGCACGGCAAGCCGCTGACCTCACTGGCCGAGCTGAACTGCCCCAACTGCGGCAACAAGGGCACCTTCACCGAGCCGAAGATGTTCAACGGCCTGATGAAGACCTACCTGGGCCCGGTGGAGAGCGACGAGGGGCTGCACTACCTGCGCCCGGAGACCGCGCAGGGCATCTTCGTCAACTACAAGAACGTCGAGACGGTCGCCCGCAAGAAGCCCCCGTTCGGCATCGCGCAGACCGGCAAGTCGTTCCGCAACGAGATCACCCCCGGCAACTTCATCTTCCGGACCCGCGAGTTCGAGCAGATGGAGATGGAGTTCTTCGTCGAGCCGGGCACCGACGAGCAGTGGCACGAGTACTGGCTCCAGGAGCGCTGGAACTGGTATCTCGACCTTGGTCTCTCGGCGGACAATCTGCGCCTGTTCGAGCACCCCAAGGAGAAGCTGTCGCACTACTCGAAGCGGACGGTGGACATCGAGTACCGCTTCCAGTTCGGTGGCACCGAGTTCGCCGAGCTGGAGGGTGTCGCCAACCGCACCGACTTCGACCTCTCCACGCACAGCAAGCACTCCGGCGTCGACCTGTCGTACTTCGACCAGAGCAAGAGTGAGCGCTGGATGCCGTACGTCATCGAGCCGGCCGCGGGTCTGACCCGCGCGGTGCTCGCCTTCCTGCTGGAGGCGTACGACGAGGACGAGGCGCCGAACACCAAGGGCGGCGTGGACAAGCGCACCGTGATGCGGTTCGACCCGAGGCTCGCCCCGGTCAAGGTGGCGGTGCTGCCGCTGTCCCGCAACGAGGCGCTGTCGCCCAAGGCCAAGGACCTCGCGACCCTGCTGCGCAAGCGCTGGGTGGTGGAGTTCGACGACTCGCAGGCGATCGGGCGTCGCTACCGTCGGCAGGACGAGATCGGCACCCCGTTCTGTGTGACTGTCGACTTCGACACCCTTGACGACAACGCGGTGACGGTGCGCAACCGGGACACCATGGCCCAGGAGCGCGTCTCCCTGGACCAGGTCGAGCGCTACCTGATCGAGCGTCTCCCCGGCTGCTGAGACTCTGCGCACGGGGCCTCGGCCGACGCGATAAGCGCCGGTCGGGGCCCCGTACACTTGTCCGGTGACTGCCTCGACCGTGCCCGCGCTGCGCCCGCTGACTCTCGGCCAGCACCAGGTGTGGCCGCCGGTCGTGCTCGCGCCGATGGCCGGGATCACCAACATCGGGTTCCGTCGGCTCTGTCGCGAGCAGGGCGGCGGCATCTACGTCTGCGAGATGATCACCACTCGGGCGCTGGTCGAGCGCAACCCGAAGACGCTGCGCATGATCGCGTTCGGCGACGACGAGAAGCCCCGCAGTCTCCAGCTCTACGGCACCGATCCGGAGATCACCGCCGCCGCCGTGCGGATCGTCGTCGAGCGCAACCTGGCCGATCACATCGACCTCAACTTCGGCTGCCCGGTCCCCAAGGTCACCCGGCGTGGCGGCGGCGCGGCCCTACCGTGGCGGCGCCGGCTCTTCGCGCGACTCGTGCGGGCCGCGGTGGCCGCCGCGTCACCGGCCGGGGTGCCGGTCACGGTGAAGATGCGCAAGGGCATCGACGACGACCACCTGACGTACGTCGAAGCCGGGCTGGCGGCCCAGGAGGCCGGCGTGGCCGCGGTGGCCCTGCACGGGCGCACGGCGTCGCAGCGCTACTCGGGCACCGCCGACTGGGACGCGATCGCCACCCTGAAGCAGGCCCTCGACGTGCCGGTGCTCGGCAACGGCGATATCTGGGAGGCCGACGACGCGCTGCGCATGGTGGCCCACACCGGCGTGGACGGCGTGGTCATCGGGCGCGGCTGCCTGGGCCGACCGTGGCTCTTCGCCGACCTGGAGGCCGCCTTCAACGGTCGGCCGGAGCGGCGGCTGCCCACCCTCGGCGAGGTGGCGGTGACCATGCGCCGGCACGCCGAGCTGCTGGTCGACCAGTTCACGGCCGGCGCCCGCAACCCAGCCCGAGGTGAACGGGACGGCTGCACCGACTTCCGCAAGCACGTCGCCTGGTACCTCAAGGGCTTCCCGGTCGGCGGCGAGCTGCGCCGCTCGCTGGCGATGATCGAAAGCCTGGCCCAGCTCGACGACCTGCTGGGCAAGCTCGACCCGGCGGAGCCCTTCCCGGTGACCGCCCTCGGGCAGCCGCGCGGGCGTACCAACTCGCCCGGCAAGGTCTTCCTGCCGGAGGGCTGGCTGGCCAGCCGGGACGACGACACGGTCCCCGAGGGCGCCGAGATGGACGACTCCGGCGGCTGAGTCACTGGTCGGCTGAGTTCCCTGGTCCTGGCGGTTGGCTGTGCACCTGTGCCCGGCGGTCGGCCGAGTTCCCTGGGCGTGGCGGCTGGCTGAGCACCTGGTCGGTCGGGCGGAAGCGGTCCGCGAGCGTCCCTCCGGAGCGCGGGCTCGAACCAAAGCCCGTGCCGACGCGCCGGTCGCCCCCGCGCCCTCGGCAGTGGCGCTCGGTCTTTCCTCGGCACTCCGCGCAGAGGCTGGGCAGATGAGTGTGGCGCCCTATCGAGCTGATGTCGTGAACGAATCACCAGCTCGGCTCGGTCGAGCCATGCCTCTGATTCGTCTACGACATCAGCTCCAAAGGACCCGTGACGCGGTCAGTGGGGTGGCCCGCTGTGCTCGGGTGGTTGGTCCGGTGGGTGGCTTGCCGGGGGTGGGTGGCCTGGTCAGCTCGGTTGACCCCTCGATTTCGTTCGAGCCTGCGAGGGCGCGTGGACAGTGACCCGGTCATGCCGAAGGGCCGGGCCCCGTGGTGGGGTCCGGCCCTTCGGTGTGTGCTGGTGCGGGGTCAGCTGGTGGCGTAGCCGCGGGTGGCGATCCAGTCCGCGAGGTGCTCGACGCTGATCCAGTAGGAGGCGGTGTTCGCATCGGCGGAGTCGGCGATCTTCACCGTGTTGCCGCCGTCGCGGTAACCCACGACGCTGATGTAGTGCCCGCCCTCGTAGGAGTGGGCGTTGCCGTCGGTGTCGACGCTGGTGCCGGCGATGTTCGCGACCACAGCCCGGCCGTCGTCAACGGTGTTGACGATGTCGGCGCGCAGGGTGTCGGTCTGCTTGGTGTCGGCGTCGGGGGTGCTGATTTCCACGGACCGGTAGGCGTCGTTCTTACCGGTTTCCTTGTTCAGCACGGGGGTGATGTCGTTGATGGAGTTGGTGCCGGCCTCGGTGGTGCCCATTTCCTTGGCCATGTCATCGACGTTGATGTTCTT